>CAVOYE010000022.1:0-805674 GCA_963700595.1 uncultured Chloroflexia bacterium | reverse complement strand
TGGGTGGTTCCTATGATAAGAATACGCAGGGGTGTGCGTCACATTTTTGCAAAGGGAGATAGAATAGGCGGGAAGGCAGAGAAAAACAAGAAAAAGAGGGAAGCATGCGACAAGAAGACTTCGACCGGGATTGGGAAGCAGCGAGCAAGGAATTACTGACAGAGATGAAAGCGTGGCGGAAAGCGCATGGGAAAGCGACGTTGACAGAAATCGAGGACGAATTAGATCGGCGGATGCAGCAGTTGCGCGGCGAGATGCTGGAGGACATGGCGCAAGCCAGTGATCTGGCAGATGTGGGGCGTTGGCGGAGGGGGAACGGCCAGTGTGCCCGCATTGTGGGCGGCGGATGGGACCGCGTGGACAAGGAGAAAGAGCGCTGAAGACGAACGGGGATCAAGAGATCGCGATCAAACGGAGTTATGCAGTCTGCCCCCACTGTCACACGGGGATTTTTCCCCCTGGATGAAGAGCTAGGGTTAATGCCGGGATACTGACACCCAAATTGCAGCAGCATACGACGCGGTTAGGGAGTTGGATCCCGTTTGGGAAGGTGGGACACATTCTGGATGATATGCTGGGGGTCAACGTAAGTCCGGCCACCCTACGGCGCTGTACAGAGCGGCAAGGCAAAATCTACGAGCCGTGCAGAGCGCAGCCGTGACCCGGATTGAGCAGGAACTACCGGAGCCACCGCTGGGACCCGCCCGGCAATTGTTGAGCGTGGATGGGGCGCTGGTTCCATTGGTGGGCGGCGTATGGGCCGAGGTCAAAACCTTGGCGCTGGGCGCGATTGAGGAACCGGTCATCGAAGCAGGCGAACAGGCGGTGCACAGCACAGCCTTGTCCTATTTTTCACGGATGACGGACGCCGAGACCTTTCAACGGTTGGCGTTGGTGGAAACCCATCGCCGCGGTGTGGAAACAGCCCAGCACGTGATTGCCCCGACCGATGGCGCAGTCTGGATCCAAGGTTTTCTGGATTACCATCGCCCGGATGCGCAGCGGATCCTGGACTTCGGGCATCCGGCAGGCTATGTCGCCACCATCGGCGGGGTGGTTGGCCTCCCCGAAAGTGCGGCCTTTCAAAGCTGGCTGAAGACCAGTTTACACACCCTTAAGCATGACGGAGCCACAGCCGTGCTGCCCGAATTACAGGCTCAGGTCACCGCCCACCCAGAGCAAGCTGAGTTGGCGGAGGCCCTGACGTATCTGGAGAAACGCACCGCCATGATGAACTATCCGGAGTACCAAAGGCAAGGCTGGCCGATTGGGAGTGGCAGTGTGGAAAGCGGGAATAAGGTTGTAGTAGAAGCCCGTTTGAAAGGCGCCGGTATGCATTGGGCTCCGTCCCATGTGAATCCCATGCTCAGTTTGCGCAACGCCATCTGCAGCGAGCGTTGGCATGAGGCTTGGCAAGCCATTGTGGCCGATCATCGACGGCAAAGGTGCCAGCGCTTCCTTAACCGGGCGCGCCGTAACACGGTGGCCCCACTTCCGCCACCCTTGCCAGCATTACCCAAGTTGCAGAACCAATCCAAACCGTCCGATGTCTCGGCTGCTGAACCTAAAGAACATTGGCGACCCGCTGCTAATCATCCGTGGAAGTCTCATCCCAGTTGTTCTCCATCCCACCGCTCTAGGTCTGCAAAAATGTGACGCACACCCAATACGCAGGTGCTTATTGACATGACTTTTCATTTATGGTTAAATAAGATTATAATTTGACCGCGAAACATCGCAGCCTTCATCGCAAATAGATGCATAGTGAAGGGCAACGAAGATTAAAACAGCCATTATTCCAGGAATGAATCCCAGTGTTACAGGCTGTTTTCCGTTTTATCAACCCCTATCATAGCATTAGCCTATATACAAGCGCGAATCCATACATAACATTCTGTACTTCCAGTCACCATCACACACCTATTCTGGCGTTCATTTTACTGCTGTTTTTTCACGACTCGCAAAGAGATTAATATTTACTGGCAAAGAAGGTGATCGATAGCATAATCCATTTTAAACAGCACAATAAACTGAAATGAGAATCAAGAAAATAGCATGGAGGGTTACGATGAAAGACAATCCAAGTCAGGAAGAACGTATACTAAACTGTGAACCATCACCAGGTCAGGAGAGAAGACTGGACTATAGAAGAATCTGCTGACGAAGCAGCTCGGGGCGAAGCAGCTCTCCCACCATCAGTTGACTTACGTGAAGATTGGTGGGCTATTGGGAACCAATTCAGCACAGGTTACATGTGTGGGTTGGGCAATGGCTGATTCGGTGCTCCGTTATCATTTTGTCAAAGCAAATCGAATTGCCGAGGACGAAAAGTTGTCCGTTCGGTACGTTTGGATGGCGTCGAAAGAAAGCGATGAATTTACTTCCCGACCGACCAGCTTTATTGAACGCGCAGGGACAAGCCTCAAATCAGCACTCGACGTTGCCCGCAAATTCGGGTGTCATGAGGATATCGTGCCATTTCAACCCATTAAACTCAGCACATATCCCACGAATGAATTCTACATTATGGCTGTAAATTTGAGAATCAATAGCTACTACAACCTTGGAAGTAACTTATATATTTGGCGTTACTGGTTGGCAAACAAAGGTCCTATCCTGACGCGGCTGGATGTAG
The DNA here is from genome assembly GCA_963700595.1 of uncultured Chloroflexia bacterium. Classification (GTDB taxonomy): domain Bacteria; phylum Chloroflexota; class Anaerolineae; order B4-G1; family SLSP01; genus PWVB01. Next base: position 803,039 of record CAVOYE010000022.1, on the reverse strand, counting down.
ACAAAACCTGGTGGGAAGTGAGTTCAGATGGAAACCTGGATGTTTATTACCCGCCAGATGGACCAGCACGGCCATGCAGTTGCTCTCGTGGGTTATACACCAGGCGGGTTCATTGTCCGGAATAGCTGGGGTGTGAATTGGGGTGATGGCGGATTTGGCTATGCTACAAATGATTATGCTCAAAATGCTTTTGACGAAGCTTATGGTGTGATAGTTTAATATATTTTCTACGTATAAAGATGGTAACCAGGATCAGCCGATAGAATGCAATGGGCTGTGTTAGTCGCCCTGTAAAGTGCATCTATAAAAATTTGGCTGTAGCATTGCGGTTGTCACCCTCTTCAATGATTAAGCGAAGGAGAAAGTGATATGTTGCTTATTATTACACCTGCACAATATCTATCAGCACTTACGCCACTGAAAACACACAAAGACCAGACAGGGATATTGACGACAATTATCACCCTGGAAGATGTTTTTGCAGACTACACTCAGGGTGATCAAGCCGAAAGAATTAAGCGTTGTATCGCTGAATACCAGCAGAAACAAGGTATTCGTTACGTATTACTTGTAGGGGATGCTGATATGTTCCCTGTGCGTTACACCAAAACAGATCGTGCAGTTCCGGAGGCATTTAACACGGCCTTCTACGTAACTGACCTTTACTATGCTGCGCTCTACAGGCAGAATGGTAGTTTCGACGATTGGGATGCAAACAACAATGGTTATTACGGAGAGCTGAATGGTGAATCTCATTCAGGACCCATTAACATCGATCAGGTCAATTTGGAGCCCATAGTTGCCGTTGGTCGCATCCCGGCATCTACACTTGACGAGGTGACGCGCTATGTCCAGAAAGCAATCCGTTATGAACTGCATGCATATAACGCCGGTTGGGCAAAGAATGCGCTGTTGCTTGCAACGCATGAACCGATACTGAATGCCTGCAAAACGCAAGTGCGGATAGCCAATGATTACTTGAAGGACTATTCGAGTTCAGTTTTGTCCAGCACTGGAAGTCCCTGTGCCAGCGCTGGCAGCCTAACTGCAGCGGCCATAACACAAAAAATAAACAGCGGTGTTGGTCTGGTGGGTTACATGGGTCATGGCAATTCGGGTTCTTTAGCACTTCCGGGAGGAGGTTGGGGAATCGGCAATATTCCGCAGCTTACCAATGTTAACTGCCCCACGATCGTGGCTGCCTTTGCCTGTCAGACTGCGCAGTTTGCTACAGAGCCACCTTATGATTCTTATGTTGATATCAATAACGTACAGCACCAGGGAACACGTCATGGGGAGGTATTTAATACGCCACCTCCTCAGCCAGCCTGCCTTCAAAACTGGGTAGATCCGGATCAGGACCTGGCAACCCATCTCACCGTTGAGGCCACCGATGCTGGTGCAGTTGCCTATTTGGGGGGCGTGACAGGTATGCAGTATTCCGAACCCATGGAATATTTCATTCAAGGCGTGCCCAAATCTTCAACAGTAGGGGAAGCCTGGCAATTCATGGTGCGGCGCTATTATCAGGTGAAAGGATTGCCTGGAACCCTAGTCAACCGGATTGGACAGCCGTAGCCAGTGTTCACCAACCCTGGAAATTTATGCTCTTTAGTGACCCATCTTTGAGGATTGGGGGAGCCATTAAGGGTTTGTGGTCCTCACAACAACTGACCCGTGGCGATCGTGGTACTTCCCATGGACCTGCGCTGGCAACGTATAAGGATAAGTTGTTTATGGTCTGGAAGGGCAAAGGCACCGACCCCAGGATAGTCTTTTCTAGTTTCGATGGAAACGCGTGGTCACCCCAATGGCTGACAAGCGGTGACCGCGGGACTTCCCATGGACCTGCGCTGGCAGTCTATCAGGATAAGTTGTTTATGGTCTGGAAAGGTAAAGGCACAGATCCCCGTATTTTCTTCTCTGTTTTTGACGGGAATGGCTGGTCACCCCAATGGCTGACCCGTGGAGATCGCGGTACTTCCCACGGACCTTCGGAGGAGTCATACCAGGATAAGTTGTATATGGTTTGGAAAGGCAAAGGGATGACCCCAGGATATTTTATTCTGTTTATGATGGGAATGGCTGGTCACCCCAATGGCTAACCCGTGGAGATCAGGTATCTTCCCACGGACCTGCGCTGGCAGTCTATCAGGATAACCTGTATATGGTCTGGAAAGGCAAAGGAGATGACCCCAGGATATTCTATTCTGTTTATGATGGGAATGGCTGGTCACCCCAATGGCTGACCCGTGGTGACCGTGGAACTTCTCATGGACCTGCGCTTACCACGTACCAGGAATAAGTTGTTAATGGTCTGGAAGGGTAAAGGTAATGACCCCCGCATTTTCTTCCAGATTGCTGATGGGAATGGCTGGTCACCCCAATGGCTGACATGCGGGGATCGCGGTACTTCCAATGGACCTGCGCTGGCAGTATATCAGGATATGGCGTTTAAAGTATGGAAAGGCAAAGGCACTGACCCCAGGATTTTCTACTCATACATATATCGCGACAATTCAGGGATTCTATAACGTCATAGCCAAACTCAAAGATAACCGGTTGCTGTGCAGCGACTGGTTATCTTTTTTGGTATACACCACCTGAGTATTGCGGATACAACTTAAAATATGCAAATTTCGTTAATTAGCAGAACCGGCAGACTGCAGATGATACCGTTCAGCCATATGGGTTTCTTTCAGGTAATATATCCTGGCGTAAGCGATCATATGTTTGATCTGCTCATCCTGCAGGATTGTTTCCAGCGCATCGACAATGCGAACGTCGGACAGGAGTTTGTAGCACGCATCACAAATGCAATTGTTGATATATTCCTTGGGCAGTAGATTTTCATAGCCGTATTCTTTTAAAAGCGCTATAAGCTTTTTGAGTCCCCAGATCCTGATCGCGTGCAGGACAGGATTCAATTCAGCCCGGTCGAGTATGTGCTGCAAGAGGTCCGTATTGAGATTTCCCAGGTGCAGGGGATGCGCGGGGAGCAGGGTAAGGACCGGTCCGATGCATGCATTGACCGTACCATCTGGAAAAACGACCGGCGAACTCGCCATTGAGCAGGCAGAAGTTGAAGGTTGGTCCGACGTTGAATAATGGAAATGCCGGGCGTACTTTTGCGCTCTGCCCACCGGGAAGGTAAAGGTGGTGCGTATTTTATCGAACTCGCCTAAAGCTTTCAAATCTTCAATAATTTTCTGGTATTGCGGTTCCTCTTCTGTATCCGTGCAGACGGCAATGTTGTAGAATCTCCCCAGTTTTTTTACTGCCCACAAGGCATTTGCAACATATTCAAAGGGTATCAATTTCTGATGATAAACGTCCGTGCTGATAGACAGCATTGAAATTGCAGGCACTCGCGACAGAATTGCCACCGCAGTATTTTTGTCGGTTGCCCAAAACGCATTGGTGACCGCGGAGACGATGAACCCTTTGGATCGACCGTATGCCGATATGCTCTCCAGGTTTTCCAGATTATAAAACGGTTCGCCTCCAGTCAGCGCGAGACCCTTGATGAGCCCCTCCCGGTAATGCTTTGCCTGGTCGATCCAGTTGAGGACCTGTTGCAGGGGCATTTCTTCACTTCTGTGCGGTCCCGCGTCGACCAGACAATGGGGGCACACGACCGTACATTTAAAGGTTAGCATCAATCCGAGGTTGCTCAGAAAAGGAAGTTCAAATATCGTTGAGGCCATGGGGCTCCTTTTTTCTGGACAGGGGCATGGAAGTGATTTAGGACGCGATAGAAAGTATTCGCGCCGTGTATCCGGAGTCATTTCAACGTTCGGAATCGATAGAGGCAGGCGTCAGCCTGCCTCCTGAAGTGCTTATTTGGGTACCATTATAAACCTGTAGTTCTCCCTGACCTCTGGGTCATTCATCCATTCCGGGTGCGCAGCTAAAAGCTCAGCACTCACTGGCCAGAGACCGAGTGGGCAATCATAAATGAGGCGCGGATTATCCGCGAAGGCGTCAAGCATCACATCCGGTATCTTGATTCTCTGTATCTGTCTTCATAGGTTCATCGGTCATCAGAACACTCCTTTTTCAACTGATTTTTTCTATGGTGGCTTTTGTGAAGGGCTTGATAGATTAGCAAAGGATCTTCGGGTGTCATCACATCATAGGCAATCTCCTTGAAATGATTTTGAACCAGAATCTATCGTATGTGACGAACGCAAATCACGCTTCAATATAGCGTGATAACTACGGAGATGGTAGCCATACGAAAAAGGTAAGGATGTTGGCTGCTGAAAACGATGCTGTTACAGGTTAGATGTGCCTGATATGGAAATGGTGGCTATTTTTCTGAACTGAGGCCCTCCAATAGACTGTTGGCTGCGGTGAGGGCTGCAATGTTGATCGATGCTGAATTACATCTATTCAACCATGGGTGTGCGCAAATGTCAAGTCGCTATGGGGCGCAGGGCGCGAGTGCGTTTCAGAATAGTGGTATCAAGTTAAGGAGAAACGCAGACCTTCCCGGAAGGACCTTGACGATCTCCAGTTCAATATGTTTGAAGATCCGTTACATGGCACACCTTCCGGGAAGGTAAATACGCCGATATAGAGTGTTCCATTCATTTTACTCGCTAATATATAGACGTAAGAATTTTTCATCGTTACTTTCGCTCTAAGCGTGAATCAGCGGATGGATTCCCGCGTGCGCGGGAATGACGTGCACTTATGATGCTGGTTATGTATATCACATAATCTTAGTTTACAGAGAACTGTGCGCTGTAAACTGAAAAATTGCCTTTTAACATGCTGCCTGGGTAAACAAGAATGTCATCCCCGCGCAAGCGGGGATCCATCCGGGGATTTCCCCCTTATGCAAGCGTTTCATATAAATCATCCCAGTATGGATTCTCGAGCCTCAATGAGGTTGATTTTCCACTGCCTGCGCCACTTCTTCAATTGTTTTTCCCGGGCAATGGCTGCTTTCATGTTGGGTACCGGCTTCATACCAAACCAGACAATGGACCGCATATTTCTTGGTAAAGCCTTCCAGTACGTTATTGTTTGTGCTTCCCAGATACGGTGGATTAAATCACTCGTTACGCCGATATAGAGTGTCCCATTCATTTTACTCGCTAATAAGTAGACATAAGCGTTTTTCATCGTTGCTTGTGTGTAATGTGTCTGACCGGATGGATTCCCGCGTGCGCGGGAATGACGTGTACTTTATTTATGCTGGTTATGTATATCCCATAATATTAGTTTACAGAGAACTGTGCGCTGTAAACGTGAAAAGTGCCCTTTAACATGCTGCCTGGGTAAACAAGAATGTCATCCCCGCGCAAGCGGGGATCCATCCGGGGATTTTCCCCTTACGCCAGCGTTTCATATAAATCATCCCAGTATGGATTCTCAGCCTCAATGAGGTTGATTTTCCACTGCCTGCGCCACTTCTTTAATTGTTTTTCGCGAGCAATGGCTGCTTTCATGTTGGGTGCCGCTTCATACCAAACCAGACGATGGACTGCATATTTCTTGGTAAAGCCTTCCCGTAAATTTTGTTTGTGCATCCCAAACACGGTGGATTAAATCGCTCGTTACGCCGATATAGAGTGTTCCATTCATTTTACTCGCTAATATGTAGACGTAAGCGTTTTTCATCGTTGCTTGTGTGTAATAGTACCTCATCGGATGGATTCCCGCGTGCGCGGGAATGACGTGTACTTTTTATGCTGGTTATGTATATCCCATAATATTTGTTTACAGAGAACTATGCACTATTAACGGAAAATTGCCTTTTAACATGCTACCTGGGTAAACAAGAATGTCATCCCCGCGCAAGCGGGGATCCATCCCTTTACGCTTGGATATAAACAATATAATTTGTCACAGATTCCTTGTGTCACTGAAATACATTGCCACCGGAACCAGCCCTACGAGGAATACCGCACCGCTGAGGGGAGACATCAGTCCCAGCAGCGCGCTGCCGGCGCCAGCCCCGACAAGCGCCAGGATAGATAAAACACCGCTGACTGCCAGGAGGATACCACCTGTGCGCAGCGCCTGTACCTTGCGCGCCATCAGGATGCCAAACAGGATTGATGGCACACCCAATGCCGCATATGCCAGCAAGTTCAGCGCCGCGATCGCCGATCCCTGCCAGTCCTGCAGCAGCATTCCCAGCATCTGTGTCGCAAACACCTGGCTCTCCGGTTCGATTGCCCTGGTTAATAATCCGGGCACGACAAGGACCTGCGAAAGGTAAGCTACCAGGTTGCCCATGCCGTAAATTGGGAGGAAGACAAAGCCTACCGCTGCCAAGAACGCATCCTGCCTATGGCAGAAGTGATATATTCCGGTGAATACGACCAGTGTCAGAATCGTGAGTAAAGCGGCATTGATATACGTTGTATAAAAGAGAATGCCAGGAGCCAGCAAGCTTACGATTTTCTCATCGAGCGTGGCTGCAGGTGGTGCCGTAGCCTGTGTGTAAATAAGCAGGATCACCCAGAAGACAGTTAATGCGATCAATATCCAGGTGAGTCTGGCTAAGGTGCGATAATTCACTATTCTCCTTAAGGTGTTACTATTTCGCATATGGAATATGCACCATTTAATTTCTATCTTGTGTATTTATCTTTAGATGGCGATACATTCTCTGTAAATGCCGTATATTCATCCGGCAGCGGGATACCAAAGCGGTGACACAGAAGCTGCACATCATGATAATCTAAGGCATCCAGCGGATAGCCTGTGTGATATTCCACCAACCGTTCCGGCGTGATGCACCGGACAGGATAACCGTTGATAACACCACTGCCTTGAAGTGCGTCCAGCGTATATGCGACGCCAAACACGTTGTTGCCCGTGGATGTCGAAGGTGCAGGAATGGATATCGATCAGGTGTCCGTGCGCATCGCCCAGGACAAAATTACATTCCCAACTGTCATCGCGCTGCACTTCGCTGTATCCTCTGGCACTGAGGAGCGTGCGGATTTCCGTGACATCCTTGTGCTGCACCACCACATCCAGGTCTTCGTGCCGGCGCGTCTGTTCGCCCAGCAGGGCATCAACGCTCCATCCCCCATCGATAATGATGTCGATACCATGCTCCTTGCATAATCTGACAAACGCGACAACATCTTCCGCCGTCATTTCAGGCTGTTCTTTACTCAGCGAAAGCTCCTTTCTGTCTACTGTATTATTATTCAGGACGATACAGCTACAACGCAATAAGCAATACGCTGTATGCTTCACTCTCTTCGTTTCAACTTTATCTCCGCCCTGGTCTCCTGCAGGTCTTTGAAGGGTCCCGGCAGACACCAGCGTTCTGCACCCGCTGCGACTTCAGGTTCCGCGGGTTTGGGCAGCGCCGGCAGCGGTTGTTCAGATTCCCAGTGCAGAGTCCATTGTCCCACATCCAGTTTCAATACAGCTTGCAGGGTTGTGCTGTGCAAATCCCAGCCCTTTTCGTGCCATTGTGCCAGATTGCAGCGTTCCAATAGCGAGTTTGCTGTGCCTTCTGCTTCAAGGTGAATGTCCACTTTGCGCCATTGTCCGAATCCAAACCCATAGGCAGCTTCAATGTAGACGTTGGCATCGCAGACATTCTCCCGGTCTCCCAACTGTACCGGCATCGCGACTTTGTAGAAGATATTGTGATGGATGCTGTTATTCCGGGCGGTCATCGCCCGTCCGTTATACACCCGCTGCGTATTCACCCGGGCAGAAACACCGGCGTCCGTATACGCCAGCAGGTTATGCCTGACCACGGTGACATCGGTGTCGTTCAGGCAGACGCCCAATCCCTGGATGCCCCACAGGACGTTGTGATCCACCCAATTGGGCACGCGCGAAGCTTCGATATAGATCGCTCCGCTGGCGCCGGCAATGTTCTGGATGTTCACCAGGACATTGCCGGTAACGCGGCTGTTCTGGTTGGCGAAATCCAGCCAGATGCCACTTGCCGCTTCGATATCGTGCAGGTGATTGCCGCAGACCAGCGTGCCCTGATTAAGCAGCAGTTTGATACCGGCGCATTCCCAGTACTGCTCAGCGTCCTGCCAGCCAATCTGATAAATATGATTGTCCTCAACGAGGGTATTTTTTGCCGACAAGCCCTGAATCCCGCCCGTCCCGCAGTCGTACACCGTATTGTTCCGCACCACCATGCAGCCCGGTGAGGAGTTTGCGCGCTCCGTGTCCGCACGTCTGCCGCTTTCGCTTTCGTCCGTACGCGCCCCCACCTCGATGCCGACCGAATTGACATGCCGGACAACATTGTCCTCGATGACCCAGTGATGTCCCCCGTTGGCGTAGACGGCGCCCACACCCGTGCGGGGCAGCCCGTTGCCAGCGTGTTCGAAGATGAAGCCTTTGAAGCGTATGTAACCCAGGTCCGTGCTTTGCGGTTTGACGAGATGCGCCTGCGTTGTCAGTTCTATCAGAGAGGTATTGGGATTTTTACCTTTGATGGGATGGATATGCAGGCGCGTGCCGTTATGTGAGACCCAGAAGGCGCCCGGTACACGGGCAAGGTCTTCATAACAGGCAAGCTGCGTCAGTCTGTAACCGTCCTGGAAGACCAGCCCGCGCCGGAGCGTGTAAGGGACGCGCCCTGACCAGTCCACTGCCCACGGCATCAGGGCGATATCTTCCGCGCTGGCGTTTTCCAGGGCAAAGGGATTGTTGCCGTAGGTGAACAAGCTTTCCGGGATGTCCGCCATCCACAGCTTGAGGGAAAACTGCTTGCCGCTGGCATCCATAGAGGGTTCCCATTCTTCCGTCAGGATTTGTGAGCCTTTGACGATTACCCGGGCGCCAGGGAGCGCTTCATAGCTGATCATTGTTGCGGCGTCCTCCCCGCCGTTGAGGGGCTGAATCATCTCACGATATTTGCCGGATGCGACCATGACGCGTTCCCCCGCTTTGAGAATCTGTGCCGCTTGGTTGATCGTTTTGAAGGGTCTCGCCCGGCTCCCAGGATTGTCATCCGCCGCTTTAGGGTGATGCTGTGAAACATAGTAAGTGTGCGTAAAGGTGCACGGTTGTTCCCAATACGGGAAGAGGGAGCCATCCGGCAGTTTTATCTTTTTGTTTTGCATGGATTCCTCCAGGTGATAAAGGGTGTTATTATCTCAGTACAACATTGCTGTTTTTTTCCTGGATGCCGATGAGGTTATCCAGCGCATCAATCCCGGTGACACCGCTCTCCGGGGGAGGGGCGTCACGCCCAGTTGTTTCGATGGGCGCGTAAGAAGGGCATACAGCTGCCCCCACCTGGCGCATGGTGCCGGATTGGGTGATGGAAAAGATGCGCAGGCAGAATAAACACCCTACCCGGGATATTCGAGGGTAACGCGTTTGCATCTTGCACCTCCATGCGCGCTGAAGGACACGTCAATGCCTTTATTGTAGCGGTAAATTTAGTAAGAGGCAACCGGAATTGTTTCGTAGGGGCGAATGATTATTCGCCCCTACAGAATGGTAAATTTTCCGGAAGGTAGACCACCGCAATCCTGCAGCACAACGGGCAGGAACGCTTTAGGCGCCGGTAAAGAGCTGCGCCCAGACTTCATTCTCGTCATTCGTGGTGTTGACGCCAGCTCACACGATTCTCCGTATGTTAAATTCTTTTTTGGGAGGCACACCACACGAACAGGGCTCCGGAAATAAAGACCGGTGAAAACAACACGAGGATATTCAGGGGGAACAACTTCCCCCGAATTTGCCAATACGCCAGCAGGTGGGCGATGTAAAATACGAGGGTTACCGAACCGCCAATACCCTCATTTCGCCAAGCGATTGCCAATCCCAGAACACTGACCGTCATCAATACCGGCAGCAGGTACTCGATAGGACGATACGAGCCTGGTTCGGTATCAGGGAAAAGAATGTGGGCAGAGACGACAACCAGCGTGAATAAAATGATTGGCACACTGATAGCCCGGGCAAGCACCACGGTGGTAATCACCGGTCCAGACTGTTGATTATTGGAGTTTTTCGCCATCACATATCACCGCACCTGGTTAAAGCGGTTCGCAGTCAATATCTCCAATAGTCACATCTGCGTACAACGCGATGAGCAAGATTGAACCAACTGCGGATTCGCCGGGTGTGCCTTCTGTTTCAAGTTCGCACAGCAACCTGTGCGGCGCATCCTGGTACCAGGTTCTGAAATGGTAGTGGCTGGTGCAGCCCGGTCGGGATCTGACGGACATTTCGAAGACCGCGGGGTGATCCATATCGAGATACTGTGCCGTTGTCTCCACCTTCGCCCGGTCTTCGATAACGGCATCGGAGATATTAAAGTTTCTGGTCAGAGCCGGCTTGTCTTCCCACCGGGCGCGGTACCAGCCAATCGTCCCGCTGGGACGCCACTCACGGCTTGGTTCGTATGTATCCGCATAGTGACCGGTCCAGCGTGCCAATATGCCAAACCGCCCTGCAAGTGTCCCTGGTCACCCGGGAACAAATCCGTGCACTGTGAGTGCAATCCGCACGCGGCGTCCGTCCAGCTGTGATCTCCTATGACAATCAGGCGGTCATACGCCGGATGTACAGGTCTGATACCCGTCCCGCTTAAAGACCATTTGCCGTCGACCACCTGAACGGCATCGCTGATTAAAGCTGTGTCCTGCCAGCGGATTCGATACGGCAGGCGCCAAACCTGATGCGCTGCAAAGTTCACCCGGACGCGGGTACTGGTGCTGCTTCCCTTGTGGTCCGTGGCGAGAAATTCAACCTGATTCTCCCCATCCAGCAAAGAACTGACGGGAAATTCCGCATTGAAATCACCAGGTCCGCGCAATCGCAAACCATCAGGACCCACATGCAGCTTATGATAATCCCCACCATTCAGGCGGACCATCAACGCAAGCAGGTGCTGCGGTTCAGTGATCGTGCCCAGCACGTTGATCCAGCGTTGGGGTTGCCCCAGTACAAAATTCTGTTCGGTGCCGTACCACAGGTTGATGTCCATATCAGTTCCTGGTTGGAAGTCCAGTAAATCGGATGTCGGATGTCGGAAGTTGGGGATAGCCTTGTCATCAGCGCAGTTCGCTGCGTCCCCCTCCCGTAACAATGTTTCTGTGTCCATGTTTGGGGGTAACGTAATCAGACCTCTCCCTCGGCGCCTCCCCTTAAGCGGAGGGATGCCTATTCACCTTAACGAGTTTAAAAAGCAGTTGATTGTGTGTTGCGCCCCCCCCCGGTAAAAGGGATATTTTTAACGCAGAGCCGGAGACGCAGAGTTTATAAGGTATTTCTTGAATTCTAACAAAAACAAAGCGTACTTTCAATTTATATGTAGCCTTATTTTAATTTCTCTGCGACTAAACCCCGTCCGCTGGGTCCGCCTCTGCGCTAATTTTCTAGTTTTTTCAGTAGACTCGCAACACGCAGCACACACATTATCTCGGAATAAATGACACCACTGGCAGGATTTCCGCCAGTTTGTGTATATCCACCGGTGTGTTTTTATCCTGTTCCCCCAGCATCATTTTCGTCAGGGCGTTGAATGCGGATGGATGCTTTTGCGCGTAAAGCTGCAGCATTCGAGCGCCTTCATTTGGTGTCAGACGGACAGCTCTCACCTGAAGTTTTCCCTTGTATGTCGAGATTTGTACTTCAGGCGTCTTCAGGATGTTCTTGAACCAATCCGATTTTTCACCCCATCCGGAGGCAACCGTGTAGATATTGTCTAGCGTATCGTGATTCACCACCTCGATCACAGCATAGCGCGCCAGACCGCTCTTCCGTCCGGTGTGCTTGAGCATAATAAACCGGTTGCCCATCAGCCAACCCAGGTGGAACCGGTAAAGCCAGATCGGCATGCGCAAAAACCAGCGCAGCACGCCCCTGGGTTTGTCGTTAGTTATTGTCCCGCTCGTCAAGGTCACCTCCACCGGAGTACAAAATGCGCATGCCGGGTGTCACGATGGCTTCAGCGTTTTTTAGTTGTATAAACCATAACATCCTCACCACTCAGCTGGTCATTATCGATAATCTTCCAACCTCGCTTCGTGTAAAAGTTTGTCAGGGCTTTATTTTCGGTCCAGAGATACAATGATTTTTGACGCCACCGTTGATTCTCCTGGATACAGCGCCGCACCAGATGGGTTCCGATGCCATTTTTCCGGTACTGCGGTTTTACATAGAGTGTAATGACCCAATTGCTGTTTTCCAAATCCGGCATTTTCCGGTATTTGTACCAGGGATACAAAGCCTGCCAGGTCCTTTTCACCTGTGTCGGAGGTGCAGATAGCAATGAATGTCAGCGGCGGGGCATCTGTTCTTGCACTCGCGGTGATCTCTGCCAGCCATTCTTCATAAGGACGGTCCGGCGAAGTATGCAGCCACTGGGTAAATTTGAGCTGCGTCACTTCGTTAATCATGTTTTTATGGTTTGCTAAATAATCTATGAGATATATCATCTTCTTTCTTCAAGTTCTCCTTCTTGAATGGTATCGTTCACACCGGTATGCATATCATGGATGCGTAAACAATGCTGGCACATCCGCCTGAGACCATTCCCGAGTGAAATTTGTTTATCACGTTATATAAAGTATACTTTATTTTCTCACAAATTTATCTGTAGATTGGGGCAGGCGGGTGCATCCTGCCCCTACCAGGTTTAGGTTGTGTGAAAACTTTCTTCATCGAAACCAGAAGGAAAACATGAATATACCTGTTAAAGCATACTGGAACCTGCTGATAAATTATCTGAAGTCACAGTGGTTGCGGGTGCTGCTCCTGTCTATTCTCCTGTTCGGTGGGATTGGGCTGCAGCTCGTGAATCCGCAGATTATGCGCCGTTTTATCGATGCCGCAACCGGCATGGCTGACGTGCAACTGGATGCGGCGCAACGGACCATCCGCCTGCGGAACACGGCTTTGTTATTTATGGGCTTTGCCGTTCATGCAACAGATCGTGACGGTTGGCGCGACTTACCTCAGCGCTGTGGTTGGCTGGACCTCTACCAATGCCTTGCGCTATGACCTCGCAGCCCACTGCCTGCGTCTGGATATGTCATTTCATAATGCCCACAAACCCGGTGAGATGATCGAGCGTCTGGATGGCGACGTGGCGAGTTTGACCAACTTCTTCTCGCAATTTGTGATCCAACTGTGTCGGCAGTGTGGTCCTGCTGCTGGGTGTGCTGGTGATCCTGTATTTTGAGGATTGGCGAGTGGGCGTGGCTTTTACACTTTTCACTGCGATCGCTCTTTTCTTCCTGCTGACATTGCGCAACATCGCTGTACCGCATTGGCGCGCGGTCCGGGAAGCCTATGCGGAACTCTTTGGATTCATCGAGGAACGTCTTTCCGGAACTGAGGATATCCGCAGCAACGGCGCCAGGAGTTATGTGATGCGCCGGCTCTTTGAATTGATGCGCCCGACTTATCAGAAAGAGCTAAAAGCCGGTTGGGCGATGAATATTATGATCATTTCATCCGAACTTATCATTTTCTGTTGGCAACGCTGTCGCATTTGCGTCGGCGCGTATTTGTACCTAGCGCGGTATATTTCTCACTGGGCACTGCATTTATCATCGGATATTACAGCGGGATGCTGCACCAGCCCATCAGTCGGATCACCCGCCAGCTGGAGGATTTGCAGCGCGCTTCTGCCGGTATCGCGCGCATCCAGGAACTCCTGGCAGTGGAAACCAGAATCGTTGATGGTACCCAACCTGAGCAGGTCCTGGATGAAGGGCCCTACGGGTAGCCTTTACTAACGTATCATTCGGTTATGATGATCAGGTCAGCACCTTAGCGGGTGCGCAAGGCGCCGAACTTGACAAGCACGCTGATAGCACTGAATCACCGGATGAAACAGAGCCCAGACCAAGGCCAACTGTATTGCATAACCTCAGTTTTCAGCTTGAACCCGGCAAGATTCTGGGCCTTCTGGGACGCACCGGCAGCGGTAAAACCACGATGACCCGTTTGTTGTTCCGTTTATATGACCCTGACGATGGGGAAATCTGTATCTGGAACCAGGCGCAAGACCAGAAACGACTGAATATCAAGGCATTACCCTTGCCCCTGTTAAGGCAAAGTATCGGGATGGTGACGCAGAACATACAGTTGTTTCAGGCGACCGTTCGTGACAATCTGACCTTTTTTGATGCAACGGTTCCCAGACGACACAATCCTACGTGTCATCGAGGAGCTGGAGTTGGGACCCTGGTTTTCGGCTTTGCCCAAAGGGCCTGGATACAGAACTGGAATCGGGCGGAAGCGGTCTTTCGGCAGGCGAGCAGCAATTGCTGGCTTTTACGCGAATCTTCCTGCAGAACCCCGGCGTCATCATCCTGGACGAAGCTTCTTCGCGCCTTGATCCCGCGACGGAATACCTGATTGAACGCGCTGTGGACCGGTTGATTGAAAACCGGACCGCCATCATCATCGCCCACCGGCTTTCGACGGTCCAGCGTGCGGATGATATCCTGATCCTTGAAGACGGAGCTATCCAGGAATATGGGAATCGGGAAACGCTGGTGCGTGATCCGGATTCGCGATTCTACCATTTGTTGCAGACGGGAATGGAAGAGGTACTGGTATGAGCAAGAATAATAAGACGCAGAATACAAAAACGCGTAATAATAAAACGATCACTGTCACAGAAGAAGAAACGGTGGAAGAGCTTCCTCGCATCAGTCCGGTATCTTATTTCTGGAAAATCATCAGCTACAGCCCCTGGTTGTATTCAGGCGTGCTGTTCTTCCGGTCATTGATCTTTGCGGGTATTCCACAAGTCCTGGGTTTGACCATCCGTGAGTATTTCAACGCACTGACCGGGACTTCGCAAGTGGGTTTGAATGCCTACAGCCTGGTGGGTATTATGGTAGGCTTGGCAATATTGAGCAGTGCATCCATTTTTGTCGATATCACTTTGGAAGTAACCTATATGGCGCGGTCGCGCATGCTGGTGCGCAAAAACATTTTTGACCGCATTCTCCAGCATCCTGGAGCACGCGCTGTTCCCGGATCTCCCGGCGAGGCGGTCAGCCGGTTCCGCGGTGATGTGGATGAGTTAACGCGCTTTACCGATCAATTGGTCTTTGTCATCGGACAGTTCATGTTTACCATCGTCGCTTTTTTTGTGATGTTGGGGATAAACCGGCGAATCACGGTTTATGTCTTTATTCCAATGACCATCCTGGCTCTTGTAGCGAACCGGTTGATGGATGGAATCCGCAAGTATCACAGAGCTTCGCGGCGCGCCGCGGGTAAAGTGACAGGCTTCATCGGCGAGATCTTTGGTTCCGCGCAAGCGGTGAAAGTTGCCACCGCTGAAATTCCCGTGTTAGCCAAATTCCGGGAACTCAATGAAGTCCGTAAAACTGCTGAGCTCAAGACCCAGCTGTTCCGCGAATTGATTCATTCTGTATTCTGGCATTCCATCAACCTGATTACCGGTTTTGTGATGATCCTGGTCGGGCGTGAAATGCAGTTGGGATCGTTTTCGGTAGGGTGATCTGGCGCTTTTTATTTTTTATATGGGGTGGGTCAGTGATTTTGTCGCCGGTATCGGCAGGATTACCGCTTCGTACAAACAATCCACCATCTCCCTGGGACGGCTCGCCCGACTTCTGCAGGATGTGCCAGTGGAAACTATTGTCGAGCATTCGCCCGTTTACCTGCGCGGAGATTATCCTGAAGTGCCTTATTACCCCAAAACCGCGGAACACCGCTTGCAGCGCTTGCAGGTCTCCGGGTTGTCCTATAAATATCAGAGCACGGGACGCGGGATCGAGGGCGTCGACCTGGACCTTGATCGCGGAATGTTTATTGTCATAACGGGCAGAGTTGGTTCCGGGAAAACGACGCTGTTGCGCGCGCTGCTGGGCTTGCTGCCGAAAGATAGTGGCGAAATACTGTGGAATGGTCAGGAAGTGGGCGATCCGGCAGGCTTCTTTGTCCCGCCGCGCAGCGCATACACACCACAGGTCCCGTTGCTGTTCAGCGAATCCCTGCGGGACAACATCCTGATGGGCTTGCCCGAAGACCTTGTCGACCTTCCGGGGGCGCTGCACACCGCTGTTTTGGAGGACGATATTGCCAGCCTGGATGAGGGATTGGATACGATCGTCGGCACCAAGGGTGTGAAAATCTCGGGAGGGCAGCGCCAGCGTTCTGCATCAGCGCGGATGTTTGTCCGCGAACCTGAGCTGCTGGTCTTCGATGACCTTTCCAGCGCGCTGGATGTGGAAACGGAGCAGATGTTGTGGGACAGGGTGTTCAGGCGTGAGGACGCGACCTGTCTCGTGGTCTCCCACCGCAAACCCGCCCTGCGTCGAGCGGACCGCATTATTGTGTTGAAGGACGGTAAAGTCGAAGCCCAGGGGAAACTGGATGACCTGCTGACCAGTTCTGAGGAAATGCAGTACCTGTGGCGGGGCAATAGTGGTTAAAAATGTATTGCGTTTCGCGTGTTGTGGGGTGACCTGTGAAGAGGCAGGTCCCCGTGCCTGACCCTTTCACGTCAACCTGGGCGCATCAAGTTATGGTAAATCGCCGTAATGCCTGCGTTTGTAGTAACCGTTTTAACGGTTATCCGCTCAGGATAACGACTAAAGTCGTTACTACAAACGGGAAGGTTAGCTTTACGAGAATCTTTTTTTCGCCTGAATATCCTTAAGTTGATAAGCGTAATCAGATCCAAAACAGGCATCCCTCCCTTTTAGGGGAGGGAACGAGGGAGAGGTCAAATAGAGATTCTTAGGGTGAGATTTTGCTGTATCGGCTCTGCCATCTACGCTTAAACCCAGATGGATTCTGCCGCATGGAAAGCGGTGCGTGCGCGGGAATGACGGCTCGTTTTTTTCTTAACTTGGTACCTATGGGGCGAATGATTATTCGCCCCTACCTGATCCCTCCGTAATCTGGGTGCCACATTGCACGCAATACTTTATGTTGGCTTCTGCCGGGATGACTTGGATGTGACCGCACTGTTCGCAGCGGTACACTTCACGGGTGTCATGTCCGCATCCAGGACAAAATGCGTAATCCTGCGCTAGAGCCCGGGCACAATAAGGACAGTGCGCTTGGTCTGGTTTCGGATCAGGCTGGACATCTATAATAAAAGGTGCTACGTGTTGTTCAACCGGTGCATCAGCGGAAGCTTCTACCTGCGGCTCTTGTTCTACGGGCTGATTTTCATTCAAGGTTAACGCGCCGTCTTCAGATTCGTGCGGTTTCGCTGGGGTGGGTGTATCCGCTGGGTCCGGTTTTTCAGACACGACAGCTTTGTTTGCATAAAGGATCATAAACATGGCTACCAGGATGACACCTCCCGTAGTCCACATCAAACCGCGCCAGGGACTGATCATTCCCAAAGCAAACAGACCCAGGAAAACGAGCAGCAGCACCCCGATCCATCGCAGAATTTTGATACTGCCCACCGCCCGATTGACAAAAATAAGCATTAATCCGGCGACTATTCCAAACGAGAAAATGGCAGCGATCAAGCTGTGGTAGGGCTGCACTCATAAAGGTCAACAAGGGGAAAAACAATACAATCGCCCAGGCCCATCAGCAAATAACTTTCCAGGCGCAACCGGACGTTGTCCATCCGGAAGACCATTGCCAGGGTTGCCAGGCATAACCCAACCAGCAAAGGTGCGGCGTTAGCTAATGCGCGGAAATCCGATTGTTTCGCAGCCACACGCTGCGCGAAGTTTAACTTTTGCGGTAAATCAAGGCGGATATCCCTGTCGGCAATCAACCCGGTATAATGCCAGGACCAGAATTCGCCCTTTTCCGTGCTTTCCAGTGCGCTTTCCGGCAGTGAACCTTTGGCTGCCGCATGCCCCCTGCATCCCGATCACATCCACGGCGATATCGATGTCAGTCCGTTGGTTTTGCATCAAGCCGTAGCTGAAACTGTTGGCGCCTTCTGCCTGGTAGCTGATCTCGACAGCGAAGCTGTCCCCCGGCGCCATTTCTGTGCGCCAGGCAATACCCGCTGTGCTGTAAACTGCGTCTTCCGGTTCTTCCCTGTCCACTAAAAACGTTACCTCATGGTAAGTCTCCAGGTTGGCCGGAAAGGGAAAGAACAAATCGACTGTCGCGGTGACATCGCCTGTGTGGGTCAGATCGTATGTACCGCTGAATGTCAGGTCGTAGACGGCAACACTGACCCCACCTTCCTCCTCATAGCGCGCCTGGAGTGTGGCTTTCACCCGGCTCTTCTGCCATGGCAGTTGAAAAGGGTAAAACTTCACCCTCTTCCAGGGATATGCTGTCTCCCAGCTTGAAATTCAGGGTGGGGGCAATTTGTTGGATGCTGCGCATTTGATTATATGCCAGGAATTCACGCTGCGAGTCGGTGTAAATGCCCCGGGGTAAATCATTGACGCTGATGATATAGATTCCCAGCAGGGCGACGATACCTATAACCATTAATGCGCTTCGAAACACTTTCCAAATCAGGTTTTTCCGTTTCATGATAATCCTCCTGGTGATGGTTTGGTCGCTAAATCTATCATTTTACACGTGCCAGGATTGTGTAGGGGCGGTGCATTCCAGAAACGTTTAACTTACGGGGATTTGTCTACTTGCGCATAAACGCATTACCACCGATACCGCGAAACCAGTGTTCTGGAATGCTGTCGCCCTCCGGAATCCGTGTTGACCTTTCAACGGTTGTATGCGACCAAGGAATTCCGGTATCATAGCCGTTGTCTCTATCACGCCCTGGTTAAGCTCATCGATTTGGTATCATATATGACTTTTGAAATGCCCTGCCCCTACAAGTCACTCCACGCGCCTACTGATTTTCCATAACCACATCTTATCCACCTTGTGTGGCAGAACTGTGACAATTCCAGGATACCTGAATGACGTTTTCAGTTGGGGTTTTGTTCCAGGGTCGGGGATCTCCAGAATTTAGCGCGCTTGACCTGGAGCGTGATTTGTAATATAATAGATATAAATCTTTTTAATTAGGATATAACAATGGTTAAACCAATAACAAGACGGGCGTTTCTAACACTATCGCTGACAGCAGCGGGTGCGTTGGCAAGCTGTGCCCTACCTGCAGCTTCATCCACGCCTGGCAGTGCGGTGAAATACCGCGCGCCGGTGATCCCGCTGGCAGAGGTTGACGGCAGCAAACTGCCACGCAGTGAAGATGAATGGCAGGCGCTCCTTTCTCCCCTGCAGTTCCACGTCATGCGGGAGGACGGAACCGAAAGGGCTTTTACCGGTGAATATGACG
This sequence comes from uncultured Chloroflexia bacterium, assembly GCA_963700595.1. Lineage (GTDB taxonomy): Bacteria > Chloroflexota > Anaerolineae > B4-G1 > SLSP01 > PWVB01. The sequence goes on along the minus strand of CAVOYE010000022.1, from coordinate 783,841 downwards.
GACATAAGGCGGAAGGTGTCTACTATTGCAGCGCATGCGGCAATCCGCTTTACAGCTCGGATAAGAAATATGATTCCGGAACAGGTTGGCCCAGTTACTGGATGCCCATCACCGAAACAGCGGTCACGGAGAAGGATGGCAGAAATTGGGACTTGGGTATCCCGATGTGCGCTGCGCACGCTGTGATTCACACCTGGGCCATGTTTTTCCGGATGGACCGCAGCCTACAGGCTTGCGCTACTGCATGAATTCTATCGCTTTGAATTTTGAGCCAGAAAATTCCTGAGCAACTGGAGACAATCACTGGATGAGAGCATGCGTCATCCAGTGATTGTCATATGTATTCCTCCCGACTTTATACTGCGCTGACCGTCACCTTTTGCGTTTCGGTGCGTCCTTCTTCGATCAGCAGGGCGATACCTCCGCACGGTAGAGCGGCATCTTCCACCGTCAACGCCAGCGCGCCATCAACAAAACCGCGCAGGTTTTTACCCTCGACTTCCAGGCAGAAGTTGTAAGTCTGGTCATGCGTCCAGTGCATCGCACTTTCCGCCAGTACTTCCACTTTGTTATCCAGCGCGCGCACGAGCTGCAGCTTGCTGCCTGCACTTAGCTGCAGGGCATAATAGCGGCGCATCCCCTGGACCCGGGCGGCAATCCTGTGCTTTTCACCATATGCGGGGTCACATCGGCACAGACGCGGTAATCGGTCCACTGCCGCGTGCCGTGGATCACCAGTCCTGTGCCCTCATTGTGAATTAATCGGAATGAATCACCGTACCTTTGCGGAAATTGATCCACGCCATTCACCCATGCGTAGCGCCAGAGTAGTCCGCCTGGTGTTTTCCCGAAGGTAGCTTCCGGTGTGCCGTCCCAGGTCAGGAAATCCAGGTATACCGTGCCGTCAGCCCTGTGTTCGCTGCTGATTTCCAGTCCCACTTCTGCAATGGGATAGCCTTCGGTGTCCGGAATTGTCCAGACAAAGTCGGTATCTGCGCCGGGTTCGAGCTGTGTCTGCGGACCATAAACACGTTCCAGTGTATCCTCAGCGCCGTAATGCTGCAGGTAAAGTGTGCAGGTTACCACTTTGGCGTTGTGTTCATCGGCTTCAACCCGCGCTTTCAGCACTTGCCCGGGATAGAGGGTTGGCGAAGCCATCACGCCGTAACCCTTCATGTTCACCGCTTCAGGCGTTAACCAGGTCGCCGTTGCCATCCGCGCCGGGCGTCCGGTTGCCACGCCGGTGTAATGCATAGCCAGAGATCTTTTTCCCAACTTGCTGTGCCCGGTGACATTCTCCAGGCTGGTGGTGCCTTTAGACGCGATGCTGTCTTCCGGCATGAAGTTCTGCACGGATCCCGGCAGTTCAAAGTGAAAGCGGGCGGTTCCTTGGGCGACAGTGGTTCCATACCTTGCAGCGCCCGTCCCATATTGACGATTTTGTAGGTCTGGATCACCGCATCCGTGACGGCGCTGCCGCCGTCCGCGGTCGGCAGGTACAACCGGTCTGCCACCGGTCCGCGGTAATCCGGACCTGATTCCAGTCCTGCCAACCCGTTTTTGATGCCCATCAGGCATCCGATATTGCCGGAATTACAGTCGGTATCCCATCCGCAGGTGTTGACAATCATCATTGTCTTCTGGAAGTCGTCATCACCGTACAGCAGGCTCAGGATCATCACACCGTGGTTCGGCACCATATGCACATTCCCGCCGTATTTGTCATAACCGTAATGCTCGCGCAGCCAGAGAAATGCCTTTTGCCAGTCGGGTTCGCGCTGGCGTAATGCGCGCAAATCGCGGATCATCCGCGCGATGACTGAATCCTGCGGGATAACACTTAGCCCGGTATCCAGCAGCACGTCCAGGTCGCTTTCCACAAAAGCCTGCGATTCCATCGCTGCCAGACCCTGCGCGCCGTAAATGGCTTCACCATCGTGGCTGACGCTTCCGGCGCGGCGGGCAAGGTCAGCGGCGAAAACAGGGTCATTCGGTGCCATCATCGCCCAGCCATCGATAAAGATCTGCGCTCCTATTTGTTCCGCAACCACCTGCGAATTCAGCGCGATGGACCCGCTGTCAGGGGCTTCGATGCCGTGTTTCAGACGTAAATACGCGGTATGCTCCGTTGAGTTGCCCAGTCCGCCCCACCATAAAATGGTGCGTTCCTCAATCAGGTAATTCAACCACGCGTGTCCGATCTGTTTTGCGCTCAGGTCGCGAGAATTGCCGTAATCCTCCATCGCGCGCATAAAGGTGAACGTGCCGGTGATGTCGTCATCGGTGACGATCAGAGGGACCCCGCGCTTTTCGTGCACGTAGTACCAGATTTTGCCCAGGTCTTCCAGAATTTTCTCGTAGCTTGCTCCCTCGAAGGGGCGTCCAAGATAAACCCCGATCAATTTGCCCAAAACTCCGGCATAAACACGTTCAACATAATCCTGCGGTAGATTCATGGTAATAGCTCCTTTCGGTTGAACAATTAGCTAAACTAGATAAATTGTAAATACGTAATGAGTAAAGAGTACTACGTCATGATTCCGTAGAGTGAACTTGATTGGTTGTCAATGGACCTGCGATTGAGTGATTTGAGTTCTCGCACCTTTGTCCTTTGAGCACAAATCCGCTGATTTTCTGCCTTTACTTGTTATGTTTTACTCATTACTATTTTTCTTACATCATCCTCTGTATGTCAGCTACCTGCTTGGTGATATCCTTAACCCGTTTCTGAATTACCTTAATCAGCGAACGTGCCACCGCACTGTGGTCACGCGGACTTTCCGTTTTCACCTTATCCCACCAGGGTTCCGGCAATGCGCCTGCGCCTGCGTATGCCCCGGCAATCGCGCCTGCCATGCTGGCAATGGTATCGGCATCCCGTCCGAAGTTTGCACCGTAGATAATGGTTTGTTCGGGATCGCCTTGTGCCAGGAAAAACAGCGCCAGTGCGACCGGCACCGTCTCCCGGGAATCCGGCATCGCTATTCCCGGCAACAGGTGATCGGCGTAATAACGGGTGCGGAATGATCGTGTAATCTCCCGTTTCGCGCGCCAGGGCGAGGGTCTTTTTGATGAATTTTCGCATAGTCATAGCGCTGGTTTCCGGTAGATAGGCGACAGCGCTGTCCAGCACCGAATATGACCGTTGCGTCCGGGTGCAGTGCCGCAGCGACTGCTGCTGCCATACTACAGGCGGCATCCCGGCAAAAGTTGTGGTGGATGGGTGAAGCAATGTCATAGGTCTCCAGGGCAGCCTGGCGCGGATTGCCGGCATTGATAATTCCCATAGGTGAAATACACATTGCGCTGCTGCTGCTTGCCATGTTCCCGCGTCCGGCTTGGCGCGGTGAAACCCCTTCTGCCCGTATTTTCCAGAAGCCGTTCATCACCGGAATCCAGAACAGGTGCCGTTTGATAAACATGTCCTCCTGGATCATCCACTGCTTTGCCCAATCGTCGGCGGTGGGATAGCCCTCAGAAGCTGTGATGGCATCGCACAGGATGTGCTTGAGAGCGGAATCATCCGTACCGAAACCGGTGAAATCCGTTAGAGTGCCAAATTTTTCAGCAATTTCCTGATATGTCTTGCCTTCCGCCGGCGCGCCCATTGCGTCGCCGATTTCTCCCCCGAGAAGGCAACCCAGGACTTTGTCGTAGAGCTTTGTCGATTTACTTGTCATGATTTTTCCTTTGTCATTGGAGTCTTGCTGCAGTTTTTATGTACCCTTTGAACTCCCGAAAAAGTTGACGGCAAACCAAGTGCGAATTGTATACACTATAACCGGAGGAACGGAAATGAGCAAGAAGCAAGCAGCGATACGCGAGAGTTTGGTAAAAAGGCAGCGGCGATAGGAAATTGGCAGAAGGTGACTTTCCTTGAAAAATGGGTGTGGTTTTTTTCAGGGGCAAAAAGAAGATAGTTGTCTTATTAATATAACCTGACCTCCAGTTGAGGATGTGTCGGGGCGAAACAGCTTGATTTATGCTCGGAATGTAGATTCCCGCGCCGTTTTTGGTACTCGCTCCCCGTTCCCGGGACTCGTTCTTAAAACGTATCGTGAAAAACCAGACTATTGACTTCGCTTTTCTTAACATCTATAATGGAATATATAACTTAATTGCCACCGCAATATCACCGCTGTCTTTATAGTGCTCCCATAGTTGTCACTGCGTAGTAATTTCATTGATCCCACCGGTTGAGTTGATCTGAAGATTGTATGCAATGTTCCGGTATCTGTGCATGTCTGAGGCATCAACACAGATGCGGTCAGGCTTTCACGCAACATATCAAAGGAGGTTTTGGATGAAGCTAAAGACATTTTTCACGATAAAGGGTATCGTTACTGCTGCCTTCGGGTTGGGTTTTTTGCTGGCGCCCGCATTGACCTGGGGCATTTTTGGCATGGACCTATCCGATGTCGGTGTCATGATGGCACGCTACCTTGGCGCCACGTTTATCGCCATTTTCTTTCTGTGCTGGTTGAACCGCGAATCCCCGCCAGAGGCTCAGAAGAACGCGACCCTGACCCTGGCAATTACCGATACGATTGGATTTTTGGTCGCCATTTTCGCTCAATTGGCGGGTATCCCTAATGCGTTAGGATGGCTGAACGTGCTGCTGTGGCTGCTGTTTGCTGCGGGTAACATCTATTTCCAGTGGTTTGTCAAAGAATAATCAACAACTATAGGAGTATGCTATGAAATTCATTGAGCGGATGATTATGTACACAAACGCTTCGACTGATGAGGTCATGGCTAAGGAAAAACAGTATGATGCGCTTGAGGAAAAATATGGATTTCCACCCAAAAAGCGAATGCGTGTTATCTTTGGGAAGGACAAGATGAATACCTTCGTATGGGAGCGAGAATGGGATAGCTTCAAAGAGATGGAAGAGCTTTATGTAAAATCTGGAGCCGATCCGGAACTTAATGCATTGATGCAAGTAAAGCCAGACTTCAGTCAGGGGCACAGAGAGGTCTATTACCTTCTGGAGGACTAGTGCTCTGTAAACTCAGTTATTGTTGATACCATATTGCTCTGAATACGACCCCGGAACGGGCACAAGGCCCTAGACTACAGCAGTCAGGTTGTTTAGCCTCTTGTACTTAAGGGCGTTGTGGGCGTTGGTCGCGCAGCGACAAAACTTGATCTGTCATCCCCGCGAAAGCGGGGATCCATCCGGGTATCATTGCTAGGCTATTGGTGCAATGATTCAAGAGCCACCTGAACAGACCACGAGACTGCCTGAATCTTCCATGGTACGCAACGCTGAAGGATTAACTCAAGACCTTCTTCAACACCGTCAGCGCCCGGAGCGTGACCCATTTGCTCGGGTCGCCGCGCGTTTCCAGCGGCACCACCACGGGGAAGGTGTCGTGCTTGCTGCGCTCGTTATAGGTGCGCTGCAGTTTCCACGTGCCATCCTTACCCTGCTTTTTTTGCAGATATGTGATGCTGTCATCCATTCGCGGATCGCGGATTCCGCCCTGCGTCAGGATGAGCAGCACTTCGACAAAGTCGGGCCAATAGAGCGATGGGAAGGTCAACTGCGTGAGTTTGGCGTTCAGCGGCTTGTCGGGAAAGTGGCTGCGTTTGTAAACCCGGTGTGCCAGGATAAAATCGAGACCTGCCTGCAATGCCCGGTCAGTTTCTGCGCTGCGGTATTTCTCCGGCAAATCAACCAGTGCTTTGACAATAGGCACCACACCGCGGTAGCACGTATGGCGTCCCCAGCACCCATTGTCCGGGTCAGAGACGGTGTCATCGCCATCGGCATACCACATTTTTTCTACTGTCCAGCGCAATCCTGCCTGTACCCTCGGGTCTTCCCCCAAACCGCTGCGCATAAAGCCCCACAGCAACCACCCCATATAACACGGAACCGGTTCTGCCCCAATATGAGACTGGAACCCACCTTTCTCAAGGGTCGTGATATCCAGCAGAAACTGCGCCGTCTTTTGCATCTGCGGGTGCTGCGGGTCCAGGCCCAGTTCGTGCAGCAAGAGCCAGCGCCAGGCAGTACCTTTATCTTTGTGGAAATAGCGTTCTGGTTTGCCCCAGTACCCCTCCGGGTTCTGGTCCGCCAGGAGCGCGATGACATCAGCAGATTTTGCGAACGCCTGTTTCGCACTGATGACGTCAGGATGCTCCGCATCCATATCCAATAAGTCCGTCATGGTTTTAGCCGCAACCGCCGGGTTGTCATCTTCCAGCAGCCAGTCAAGGGGTGCGTTCGCAGCGATCTCTGTCCAGGTAGCCATGGGACCTCCATAAGGTAAAGGTAACTTGTATGTGGTATGTGCTAGAGTATAGGTAAAATGTACTGAGTGTGCAAGGATTCTATCCCATGAGGGTGTCCGCCAACTTTCCACAACGGTAATAAGTGTGCATACTCCGCACTTTGCTGAACTAATTATGGTTTGCCTTGAGCCGGATGCTGTGGTAGGGCCGAATACGGAGCTTCTGCAGAGAAGGGAGACCTCCGACACACCCCTATGATTGAAGTGCGGCGCGGGAATCAACCGTGGATGCAAAAGAGGACTATCCCGCGCCGCACTTAGAGCATATAGGTTTTATGGATGCAAAAATATGACGGGCACCCATCCCTTGAGGTGCAATGTGATAAACTACAGCGCCATCCAGTGCGTTGCAATGGATTAAGAACCAGGGGTAGGGCGCGTTCGCCGAATGCGCCGAAGATAAGCAACCGTATTTGGTTGATCATCGGACACCTTGGCGAGGCGTCCCTACCATAGCTCATTAAACAGGACCTGAAATGGTTTATGCTTTAGGACCTGTTCACAAACAAACTACCTTAACATCAGTGGCACATAGATATTCCGGGCTAGAGGTAAGCGCCAGATTTCCCCGCCGGATTCGTTGAATGTGGCAATGAGCATGTCGAAGTTGTGTAAAGCTGCACCTTTATTGAAGTAATCGGCAAACCCATTACCCCCATCGCGCCACCCGCCAAGGGCAACCGGCAGCCATATCCCGTCTGTACCCATGCGCCAGACTTCTGCGCCGGTGACCAGGTTGCTGAAAACCGCATAGAGGTGCTCGTTAGTGGCGATCAAGCCATAGAGCCGGATGTTATCGGGATTTCCCAGCCCATTTTTGAAGACTGGCGTCCATTGCTGCCCATTGGCTGAGCGCCAGAGCTGCCCGCCGGTACCCCCATTTGCCATCCCGATGTAGAGATAACCATCAAATTCCGCCATGGAAGCGACGTAGGGATTTTCTTCACCCAACCCGTCGGTGAAGACCGAAGTCCAGGTCAGCCCGTCTCCGGTGCGCCACAACGCAGCTATATCTCCACCCATACCGAGGTAAAGCTGGTTTTTGTACACCTGCATCACGCCGTAACCGCCCAGATTATCAGCGACCTTGCTCCAACTGCCCGCATCACCGCTTGCGCTGCGCCAAACCTGATGTTCACCGCTGCTGTTATCGGTTGCCACGTAGAGCGTGTGCGAGAAAACGGCAAGATTTTTCAGGCTGGTGTTGGTGGAACTCCCGAAACCTGCCGATACGACCTGTTCCCAGGTTACGCCATTCGTACGCCATAGTTCGCCCCCGGCAGCGTTAGAGGTCCCCATATACAGATGTCCACTGAAGTCTATCATATCGATGACATCCGTGTTGGATACGGACCAGTTGGTCAAAAGCTGGGTCCATGAGTTTCCATTTTCAGTGCGCCAGACCTGGGCGGTTCCCCATGTTGCGGCGTATAACGCGCCATTGAACGGTTCAAGGACAGCAATCGCTGTATTGTCGGGACTGCCGAACCCATTTTCGTTAGCCTGTTCCCATACCGGCATCGCAACAGGCGAACTGCCCAGGTCGGTATAGCGGTAGACCCCGGCTGCAACCATTGTATTGGCAGTTATGTCCAGGGCGCTGCTCTGGCGATTGCGCTGCTGCACTGCCCAGATCACCACCAGAAGAGCCTGCATAGATGACGCTGCGCTCACCATTCTGCGCCACAGCCAGAGAGGGAATTGGGACCCGTCCCAGAGCCCCTGCGGACCGCTGCCAGACCGATACATTGTCGAATGAGCGGTATAAACCGCTGCGCGTCGCTGCATAGAGCACCGGCGGGGTCGCATTCGTAAACACCAGACGGTTGACGAAGACGTTTTTAAGTGGCGCGGGAGCCTGCTGCCAGCTGAGACCATGATCGGGGGAAACGTAGAGCCCGTCGTATGTAGCGACAAATACACGATACGGCGCCGCCGGTTCCACCGCGACCGCAACACTGTGGTCCAAAGCAGTTAACCCCTGCTCCAGTGCGCTGCCAGGTTATACCGCCGTCGCTGGTGCGGTAGATACCTGCGTTTTCAGTGACAGCATAGGCGATGGTTGGCGTGAGGGTGTCGTAGGTCACATCTCTGATATGGTCTATCAACCCCCGCACCGCCGTCAATGGTCGCCCGTATCCCACGTTTTCCCGCTGTCGGTGCTCCGGTAAAGAATGCCCGCATTCAGGAACACTGCGCCAAAGCGCAAGAGACTGACACCGGCGAGCATGGTCGTTGGCTGCCCCGGTTGGAAGCGTATCTTCTGAAACAGAGCGGCATTGTAAGTCTCATACGGTGCGGTATTGGTGAGAATTGCTGTCGTGTTCCAACTCAACCCGCCATCGAGGCTGCTCCACAATTCCCAGCCATACGTTGAACCGGAACTGGTATACAGGTGCAGCGGGTTGGCGGGATCGACGGCGACCGTGTTATCCAGGTCGGCATTGAGGAAATCCCATGCCTGACCGCTGTCACCGGACTTGTACAGCCCCTTTTCCGTCAGGGCATAAACGATTCCCGGATGCCCCGGTGTGGCGACGAGTTCACTTGGGACAAGCGCTGCCAATCCCTGGTTAGTGACCTGCCAGGTGGTGGCGCCGTCGGTGGTTTGATAGACGCCGACGTGATCGCTGGACGTGTAAACGATATTGTGATCGGTGGGGTGCAAAGCCAGACTGGGATGGTTGTCACCACTGGTCGGCGGTGTCGGTCCAACGCTCTCCCAGGTCGCACCATCATCGAGACTGCGTCCTACAGTCTTGAAACATCCTGTGACATAGAGCGTCTGGGAGTATGCATCACTCCAGCCAGAAGGTGCAAAGGTGATACTCGCCAGCTTGCCCTGTCCGGTATCGACCGGGATCCAGGTGGTCAGCGCCGCGTCAGCGCTTTTAAGAGTCTCGGTGTTGCCGGCGAAGCAATCGTTGGAAGCCCATAATTCATGCGCTCCGCCTGGATTCACTGCCAGCACACGAATATGATTCATTAGGTGCGCGACGAAAGTCCATTGGCTTCCGCCATTGAGTGATTTGAAAAGGTTGCCGTTGGTGGTGCCGGCGTAGAGTGTCTCCGGCGCGATCGGATCGAATGCCAGTACCGATACCAAAGTATCCGTCAGCCCGTTCATGGCGGTGTTCCAGGTTTCGCCGTGATCGTCCGAGCGCCAGATGCCGGTATCTCCATTGGTATCACTGCTGATAATGTAAACGCGGTTGGCGATGGTTGGATGCGGGTAGGGTGGTCCCCACGGGGCTGCCATCCATGTCCAGTTCACACCTTCGTCTTCAGATCGCATATTGTTCATATACAGGCGGGTTGGTGTAAGTGGGTCAATGGCGATTCGTTCTGCCATGCCAGCCCAGATGTAGCTCCAGGTCGCCCCGCCATCTCGGCTGCGGAACAGACCGGTGTCGAAAGCAGCCGCATAGACTGTGTTGGGGTCCTGCGGATTTACGACGACCGCATTCACTCTGCCACCGAAGAAAGTAGCGGAATTCCAGACGCCGATTCCTTGGGTGACTGTGAACCCATAGGGCAGAAGACTTGACTCTCCGCCCGGATTTTGCACTGTCAGCGTATAGATCCCTGGCGAGAGACCCCAGGGTACGGTTGCCGTCAGGCGTGTGCCGCTGATCCAGGCCAGGTTTAGCAGGTCCGTGCTGCCCAGCGTGGCAGTGATACCGTTCTCAAAGTTGTCGCCGGTGATGGTGATGGCTGTGTCCAGGTCATTTGGACCAGCAGCGGGGTCGCTGTCTGTAATTCCCGGCACAGCGAGATTAGCTGCCAATGCCGGTTGGAAATCAGGTGTATTATTAAACCCTATTCCGACTAGCACAACGCCTATCATCAGCAATGCAACGAATGTACTCAAGGCAATTGACCATAAACGTTTCATGTTGAGGCTCCTGATTAGTATATTTTGTAGGAATGCAAACGTTTTGATGCGAACACGATATCCAGGTAGAAAGTTGACCGATTCGGTGCCTGGTATTCTGGACCGGTTTGCTTATGGTGTCCTGAAGATATTTACAGCAGAGGGTACGCCTGGCATAGACAGTCCGGGATGCCTGGCATCGGTTACAGTGATTCGGGTATCAGGTGGCGACGCGGGTTGGTTGATAATTAAACCAATCAGCATCGATTTTTCGAGTGGTAAACGTTTTACTGGCTAAAAAGCAGAAACGTCACCTTTATGAGTTGAGCAGAAGGTTGAGGTGTTTAAGACAGGGAATCGTCTTATAACGTGCGATCTGTCAATGCGTCATGGCTCATTCTATTGCTTGTTAACAAATAGTCAAGAGGACGCGAGAAAAGGAGTGTCCGACACTTTTCCGCAACAGTAATAAGTGTGCATACTCCGCACTTTGCTGTACATATTATCGTTTGCCTTGAGCAGGATGCTGTGGCGGGGCGGGAATCAACTGTGGATGCACGAGAGGACTATTCTGCGCCGCCCTAAGAGCATAGGATGTAAAAATGTGACGCACACCCCGAGAAAAGGCAAATTTTTAGGTTGTAGTGACAGCGCAATGGAATGGTACTCGCCATACCATGGTGACCTTAAGCCGTCGTTCTGCACGGATACAACCGCTAATGCGGTCACTACAAGCGGGTTGGTTGGCTTAAAAAAATTCTTATATCCGTTCTGATCTGCTTAAGTTGACGTGCATGGAGCACGGCACGCCGTGCCCCATACGTATCCATTTTCCGCCTTTAGATTTTAGCTATGGCATTCTATCAAAACTGGTAGCTAATTTGCCACACTGTGCTTGATTGCGGTTCTACAACACGCTCCAGATAAGGCTCGAATGAGAAGGTCTTCTGGTTACCCCAGATTGGCAGGAAACTGGGTTCATAGTCCGTGACTGCAGTCACCTCACCCACGATGTCGTGTTTTTGTACTACAGTTAAGCCAATTGTGCTGGGGGTAAATTCCAGAGCCTGGTAGCAACCGCCGCGTTCCCAGTTAAAATAGGGTTTGCGCCGGATAAAGCCATCTTCATTCATGGCATAACCAGGGCTTTCAGGCAGCGTGAATGGGATAGAGAAATCACACAATACGTTATCCTCCGGAATTGGGAAGAAGGGGTGGGGAAACCACCGGATGGGCAAATCTCCTGCCCCAAGATTGGCGATTTCAGTCTTTGATGTGACGACCCGCTCTCCTAGAGTGACCTTCCGCGCCAGGCGGTAAGCCCATGAACCCGCGGTGTGTTCGGTGACCATCATGATACTGTCTGCATCCTCAGTGACATCCCACGTGACGAATCTGGCAACTTCAGGATTCGAGCGCACATCAAAAGGGATGCGCTCACTGGTCCATCTTACCTGCCCTACGCCGATACACATCACGGTATCACCAACTGCTGCGTTTTCTGCGACTATAGCTCTGTGAAACATATCCGGTGCGCCCTGCCCGTCAAAGAGCGGCGGCGCGGGATTGGGGTAATCCGGACCTGCCAGTAATGGCCCTAATACTTTATCGGTGATCTGCCAGATATACCCGCCGGTGCAATATCTGGAACCTAACTTTGCCACATCTGCGTTAGGGTCCAGAATTGAGACGGACAGGTATTTGTTTTCTAATGTATACATGAGCTCTCCTTACCTTGCTGATTCTTACACTCTTATTATAGAGCCATATGGCGAAGAATGCTACTGATATTTAAATATAAAATAATGCTATAATTGTGAGTGTGTTTATTGGATATTTATGCCTGTTTCTCAGCAGCAAGCAAGACATGAGGGCCTGTTTTTCAGCCTGATACGGTCTCCCACTGCCGGCTAATCGAAAGAATGTTTCCAGGTTTTTTATCCTTCGACAATTTCACCAGGAAATTGTTACTGATCTTTGCTCCGGTTGATTTGGCAATCCAAAATCCCAATTGGGAATGCACCTTCGTGTCTAAAAGTATCTAAATAAAAAAGAAAACCATCTGGTTATTTATAGTGTTGAAACTTTGGAGATAAGGAAATGTTAAAATTGTTGGTCAGAAATACTGTTTTGTCTGCTTTACTGTTGCTTTTGGTCCTGCTGGTACTGTCCTCATGTACAGCAGCACAGGATACGCCGAATGTGTCCACACCGATCTCCGTGACGCTGGAGGGAACTACGGTTGTTTCTGAGAATCCTGTTATATCGGGCGTTGTGCTTAGTGGAACCTTACCTGTGGAAGGTGCGCGAATAGAATTACACAAAAGCACTGATTCTGGTTCGCCGGAGGATGGTATCTATACCCAGACTCTGAGCGACGCTGCCGGTAAATACGAATTAGGGGCTCCGCTGGAGGGTGGGGCAGTATTCCTTCTCGCTTTTTGGCCCGACGGGAGTGTGAACAGCGCACCGCCTGCATCAGTCCAGATTGAACCGGGCGCCATACACATCGAAGCTGACGTTGTACTGGCGAAGGTGCAGGAGGTTACCATGACGCCGGTTGGCGGCTTGGGTGCTGTACCGGCAGATATGGCGTATATTTTTCAGATCCCTGATGACCCGGTCAGTGTGACGCCTACCCTTGATAGGGAACATCAGGTTGAGGATGTTTTGCCGGTATCAGGTGGGACGCTGCGCGCTACTGGAGTTGATGGCGCACTGTACCAGCTCGATATCCCGGCAAATGCCCTGGTCGTTGATACGGTTATCCGGATGATACCCCTGAGCGCTTTGGATGGGATGCCGTTCGGCACTGACGCCCTTGCTGTACAACTTGAACCGGAGGGCTTGCAGTTGTATGAAATCGCGACCTTAACGATTACCCCAACGCTGGATATGCCGATCGACCAGCAGATATTCTTTGGTTACGAGGGAGAGGGTGAAAACCTGATCCTGGCGAACCCGGTTGTGGATTCCCGTGAGATCAGGATTCAGTTAACGCATTTCAGCGGGTACGGCGTGACGAAAGGACTGCTGGCAGACACAACCGCGGTGAAAGCGCGCATAGGCGGTGACGCGGAAACACGTATTCAGAACGCCTTAGCTGCGGAACTGCAACGAGTACGGCAGGAGCAGCTTTTGGGAAATGAGAACGGCGCATCTATTGACTGGGAAAGCTGGTTTACGCAATATGAAGAGCAGGTTGTTAAGCCACGTTTGGCTGCGGCAGGTGAAAGCTGTGCTGCCGGACGGGCAGCCATTCAGACACTGCTTGGCTTTGAACGGCAGAAGCAGCTGTTGGGGATGGGCAGTGATTCAGGATCATCACTGGCAGACGGTGGGGTATTGGATACGGTGGCTGAAGTATGTATGAAAGAGGAATATGAGCTGTGCCGTGATGACCACATTATCCACCGCATCATCCCTGCCTGGTTGGGTATGGAGCGCCAGTTCCAGCTGTTAGGTTATACAGGCGAGGGCGGTGTCACAGCCTCCGCAATCGAAAGCGCCCGGAACTACGTACGCAGGTGCCTGACCTTTGAGCTGCAGTTCGAATCGCAATTCAGCTTTCATGACGGTCCCGACGGTTACGACTCCTCGGTTACGTCGAAGATTAAAATCCAATTCGACCCGGCCAATCTAACTTGGAAGGGCAGCGCCCCATTGGTCAACACCGCTTTTGAGTATAAGTTGGATGATTGCTCAGTTTCAAGTGTCCGCGGCGGCGGAACATTTGAAGCTATGAGCCTGGCGTATATCTCGGATACAAAATCTCCCACGGATGAACTCGGTTATGTTCGTGATTTCAAACTGGTCTATTTTCCCGGGGATACCACGGAAAGTTTTACGGTCAAGTGCCCTGACGTCCGGAGCTTATACCAGCCCTCCGAGCCCTTTGTGGACCGGCGGTTATATCATCCTGCATGAGGGTGAGTTGAGTCAGGCGGATGAAGGATTTATCGCTCAGGATTGGGAAATCTTTGGGGACGCGTATTTCGCCAAGGTAGAATGGATCAGAGAAGACGGTTCTTTGGGTTTGACAGAAGCTGGCACGTTCAAGCTATATCATAAACCCGAATAATCGCAGCTTCACCACAGCTCCGTCACATCGCGCAATAGATGTGACGGAGTGCTTTATGATGGGCGAACAGGCTGAGTAGAGCTCTGGCAGCCTGTGTAGAGCTGAATCACACGTACGAACAGGAGGTACAAATATAAGCCAATCGATAACCAGGATGGAATGCATTGCTTACACACATCACACCTGCATTTAATATGGAGAAAAATGTTAACTATCTTCGAACATTTGAGGAAGCCTTTTGCCGTTCTGGTCCTTTGCTTTATGGTCACTTTAGGGATGTCACAGAGCATTGTTGTCAGCGCTGTGGCTGATTCATATTTACCAGCTTCAACCGGGTCAATGACTTCTGCGTTGGGCCTTATGTATCAGTGGCATACGTTCTACGGCATTCCGGATGCCAACAGTGAATTCCGCAGTATTGCGGTTGATACCACCGGTAGTGTCTACGTCGCTGGTTATGCGCACAAGGCTTGGGGTAGCCCGTTGCACGCTTACAGCGGGGATGATGATATCGTCATCGTCAAATTTAACAGCCAGGGCGCCTATCAGTGGCATACATTTTATGGCGCCAGCCCAACGCAGTCTGAAGATGGTGATGACGATGCTGCCGGTATAACTGTGGATGGCGCCGGCAACGTTTATGTCACGGGATATTCTGACCGGACCTGGAACGGACCGGGCAATATACAACCTCTCCATCCGCACGGCGCGGACTCCGAATACATGTTTGTTTTGAAGCTCAACACCAACGGCGCGTACCAGTGGCATACATTCTACCAGCCTGGCAGGGCAAAGGCGATTGCAATTGCAGATGTGAACGCAGTGTATGTGACCGGTTACAGCAACGTGGAGTGGGGAGCACCCCTACACAGCACAGCGGATCAAGGGCATATCGTAGTCCTGAAGCTGAACACTAACGGCGCTTATCAGTGGCACACCTATTATGGAGCTGGTGTCGGAGCAGGTGATGAAGCGGGATACGGTATAGCTGCTGACGCCACTCACGTGTATGTAACTGGTGCGGTGACATATTCCTGGCTGGGGAATGGTTTTACTGCCCCCTTGCATGCCTTCAGCGGTGACGAAGGTGCCTACACTGATATAGTTGTTCTTAAATTGTCCAATGCGGGTTCCTACGTGTGGCATACATTCTACGGTGCAGGCGATAACATCGATGACGTGGGCAAAGGAATAGCATTGGGTCCGAACAGTGTCACAATTGCCGGGCAATCCTCCAATACATGGGGTGCCCCGCTGCACGCCTATACCGGGGGACGGGACATAGCTGTCCTCAAGTTGAACAGCGCAGGACAGCTTCAATGGCACACTTTTTATGGTTCGAGTGGCGACGATGACGCCACCGGTATCACCGTAAATGCTGCCGGCACTGCATATGTGGCCGGTTGGTCAACGGGTAGTTGGACCGGCAGTGGGATCGGCAATCCCAGCCATCCCTACAGCGGAAATGGGGATGCCGATATCGTGGTCTTTAAGCTCAACAGCAGCGGAGGATATGAACGGCATACCTTTCAGGGTGCGGTAGACGCGCATGAATATGGGGTCAGCGTTGCTATGGACAGCCAGTATGGTGTTTACACTACCGGGATTTCCCAATCTACCTGGCAGGGTAACGGAGGCATCAACCCGATCCATCCACACAGCGGGAATCTCACTGGTGGTGACGGGTTCGTGCTCAAGCTTTCTGACCGGATATACAGCCATTATTTACCGATGGTTGTCTGTCAATAGGTGCCCAGATATATGAAATGAGAGGTAGCAAGCCTTGAAAGCTCACGCGTATCCGGTGAACGACAAAGCCAGGATTATTTTAAGTAGGGGAAAACGTTAATCTGAAAAAGTCGGGGCGTGGGGATTTGAACCCCAGACCTCACGGACCCGAACCGTGCACTCTAGCCAAGCTGAGCTACGCCCCGAACAAGCAAGATTATACCGTGATAGACTGAAATAGCAAATGTGGGTAATTTCAGGTTGGATAGTCATTCAAGTATGGCGTTAAGAATTTGTAGTAATGGGAAAATCGCCAACCTGAAATTACCCTTGGCAGTTTTGGTTCGATTATCTTACTTTTGCAGCCACCTAAGGGCCAAAACTGCTGTTGATTAAGGGATTGCTGCGGGTGCCCCATTTGCTATACCTGTCATCTGGGGTATTATCATCCCCGGATTACAGCAATTACCTGTGCACGGAGGAAACAGTGACAGTTTGGCAAGCGATTCTACTGGGTGTACTTCAAGGATTAACAGAATTCTTACCCGTAAGCAGTTCAGGCCATTTGGTTATCGTGCCTTATTTGTTGGGTTGGCCCGATCCCGGTATCTTCATGGACGCCATGCTGCATACTGGAACTCTGCTGGCTATCATCCTTTATTTTCTGGAAGACATTATCAATTTGATAAAAGCTGCGTTGCGCAGCCTGCAAAGGCGTTCGCTGGCGGACCCAAACGCCCGTCTTGCGTGGGGGCTGATCATTGGCACAATTCCTGCCGCTGTCCTAGGCTTCCTGTTCGAGGATTGGTTTAGCGAGATGTTCGGGTATCCAACTTCAGCGGCTTACTTCCTGCTGGGTACTGCTTTTCTCCTGATTGTCTCGGAATATGCTGGAAGGAAAACCCGCCCCATTAATTCCATGTCGTGGTTTGAGGCATTAGTGATTGGACTGGCACAGTCAGTGGCGATCGCTCCGGGGTTAAGCCGGTCCGGCGCCACAATCTCTGCCGGACTGCTGTTGGGTTTCCGCCGCGAGGATGCTGCGCGCTACAGCTTCCTGCTGGCGGTCCCGATAATGCTGGGTGTAACGGCCTATAATATGTTAAAACTTGCCACCGGATCGGTTGTCCTCTCTTCTTTTGGAGTCGTTGCTGCGGGTACCCTGGCATCTGCTTTCTCGGGTTACCTGGCTATTACCGGTTTGCTGGCTTTGGTGCGGCGCAGCAGCTTGTGGCCTTTTGCCGTTTACTGTATTTTGTTAAGCGCAGTGGTGCTGCTTGGTATTGGCAGATGATCTTGATCCGCCGCTTCCAGTGGGTGCGGGCTGCCATTTTAGCTCTTATGATTTTTCCCGGTGGAATGCTGGCAGGATGTACGGGACAACCCGTGGGAATGGTGCCGACATTGACGCCCTATCCCACCGTTGCCGAGATCCAGACAATTGATGTCGTTTGTGCCGACTTTATTGCTCCTGCACTCCAATCCCTGGCATTGAACTATCAACGGGAAAACCCTCATATCATCATCACCGTCGTACAGCGCGCGGATACGCTTGGTTACCCGCTGCTAAAAGAGGGTGATGCGGATATCGCTGTGTTAACTTGGTTGCCGGATGCAATCCCGGAAACCATGTGGATGCGACCCCTGGCTTATGATGGGTTGGCGATTATTGTTCATCCCCAAAACGGCATCCCCGGCTTGTCCCAGGCGCAAGTGCAGAAGCTGTATCAGGGTCAGGTGGAGAACTGGGCGGATTGGGGAGGGTTGCCGGGTGTTCCGCAATTGATTTCCAGAGAAACAGCCTCCGGTGAATATTTATCTTTGCAGAACCGTGTGATGCGCGATGTGCGCACATCGCTGAATGCGACACTGGCGCCGGATTCAGCCATTATGCTGAAATTTGTGGCAGAAGATCCGCTGGCGATAGGTTACGTATCGACGGCATTATTGACATCCGGGGTACGAGCAGTTTCAATCGACGGCACACCTCCAGGTCAAGAAGCGATCAGAGTCAATGCCTATCCTCTGCGGCGCACCATTGTGGTTGTCACAGTGAATGAACCGCAGGAACCAGAAAGAAGTTTTGTGCAGTGGATGCTGGGGAATAAGGGGCAGTCTGTGCTGTATAACTACGGCTTCGTAAGTGTTCTGGAGTAAAAAACTAACCACCATCGTCGCCGTTGAAAAACCGGTAAGTCAGCTGTCCGATGGTACCAAAGGTGGGCACACTTTCTTCCCACACGAACCAATCTGGTTGGTACAGGAAAGCGGTTAACACGAAATCTGTGCCAGGTCCGATAACCAGCGCTACATCCGCATGGGTTGTGTCACGCCAGCCATGTTTGTGCATGATAAGCGTGCCCTCAGGCATACTACCGCCCAGCAATGAGTTGTCACCGTTACCCCGCATCCATCCCAGGAGTTCTTCACATTCGCGCGGTTCGAGCGCCTGGGGATAAAGGACGCGCAAAAAACCACTCCCTTGCGCGCATTGGTATATACCTTCGAGCAATAGACCCATATCCAGAGGCGTTGTTTGCAGAAAGGGATCAGGATCTGTGTAAAAGTCCGGGTTCGCGTTTGCGGGTGTAACAATTTGGGGATCGGAGTTTCCTTCTTTCAGGTCATACGGGACAGCCATAAAGGTATTTTTCAAACCAAGGCTCCAGACAAATTCGGATATTGTGAGAGCACCGCTGTAAGCGTTACCACTGCCGATTTCTGATAAGATCAGATTCGCGGCAGGGTTATCGCTATTTATGATCATATCATTCAGCAGATTCAGGTCTTTTGTGCCTAATGGCGCGTCTGCCATTTCATATAACTTCAGGGCTATGGCGATTTTCAAAGTGCTCAGACCGGAATAAGCCGTTGTACAGTTGATGCATAATTCCAGCCCCGTGCGTAAATCCCGGGCATAAATTCCGGCAACTCCACCCGTATTGGTGAAGTCCGCGAGTGATGTTTGGAGGGCTACCGAGAGAATATCGGGTGAGGGTTCGGGAGCGGGGTCAATTTTCACCATCAGGTCCACATAACGGTCATCCGGATTCAGTGCGAGGATGGCTTCGATGAGTACAGGCAAGGACGCTTCTACATCAAGGCTGGTTCCTTGAATGGGCGGTCGGAATGTCCCGGATTCAGGAAGGGGCACTGCGGGTTGGGGGGGGTGGTCATATTTTTGCGCTACACGTGTCAAAAATGTATTGACCCGTTCCCGGGAGTAGGATACGACAGCATTCACTTCCAGTCTCTCCGGATCTTTTCCAAGTATTTGGTCACCGATATAGCTAAAGAACCGTCGAAAGCTGTTATCTGTGGCTAGAACTTCGTCCAGGTTCTCGATCGTCGAAGGCAAATCGAGATACAATTCAATCATTTCCGGCAGCAGGGGCGCGATTGGCTGACCTGCATAAGTTACACTGACCGGGTAGGTGTAACTGAGCTGCAATTCGTTTAGAACCTGATCGCGTGACATACCGCCCATCGGTTCACCATTTACGACCAACCCGGCAGGCAAAACATTCTGGCTTGAGATCCAGTTCGTATAGAGCCATGCACTGCCCAGTACGAACAGGGTGATAAAAAACAGGAGTATACCATTGACACCAACACGTCTGCGTTTCAAAACTTAATCCCTCGCATGCCTTGCAGCGTACCATTCAGCCGCAACTAATTATACTACAACAGAACCTTCGACCGATATCATGGGCTGAACTTGGGTGCGTTTTAAAAAAGTAGTGAATGTCAAAAGCGGTGCGGGTGTGTGGAAGAAAAAACATCAACCACAGCTTGTGGAAGGAAAAGCCACCAACCAAACATGCAGAGACGGCAAATACACCCGTTTATGCTTTTATTGGTATTTTGTTACTCAACCTTATCCGCTGGTATTATTCAAACGGCGCTTATTCTCCATTATGATATAGATGACGACTGCACCGATCAAACCACCGGTGGTCGCAACCACATACCAGTTCAATGGGTTGGCGAAATCGCCAGGATTCAGGACTGCTGCCAGGAGAACGAGGGCTTGCCACAGGATGATGCTCTCAACCCCGACTTTCCATGCACTCCAGCGTTGATCGCGACTGACCGCGACGGATCCCACACCCATAATAGCCAGCCACCCCGCCATCGTTCGGGCTGTCAAAGGTGTGAGTTTCCAGGGCCAGATTGAAACAGCGACGTTCGGCAGCACGAAAAAAACCACCGTGGCTGCCAGGAATACCATGCCAACGAGTGTCGTAAACCTGCGGATGGGCATAGGGACATTGATATCGATGGATTCAGGCTCGCGAGGATCCGCGGCCCGGTTACGAAGCCAGAGCCATGGCACCAGGAATGGCGTAACCAGATAAAGGATCAGCCACAACCAGAAACCCAGGCGCGTGTGGCTGAATTTATCCCAGTGAAGAACTGTAGCTGCCAGCATAAACCAGGTAAACGCCGTCACCGGCAGGAAACCGTGGGTAACCCTGTGCCACTGTTTGCCTGCGACAACGTGGAAAAAAAAGTAGGCTCCCCCCAGGTAACCGGCGCCAATGAACATGGACATCATTGAGGGTTTGATTTGCCAGGCAAAATATATGCCAGTCTCTCCTGGCAAGAAATAAAGAATGAGAAAAGCCAATAACAGGAATGGGATAACAAGTCCAGCGGTTAGGCGTGTTGCCGGAAGAATACGATTGTTGCCAGATACGCTTGTCGAAGTCGAAGGTTGTTTCATTTTATACCCTTTTGTAGATCTCTACTGTAAATTATATGTTCACATTACGATCAACTATATTCCTGATTATCACTTCTGTCAAATAATAAGATATTATTCAACTTAATTTTATCTTTTTACATTATGTATTCGAATTGATAGGCAATCACTTGATTAAAAGCTGCAGTTCTCCAAAGTATGCAGCAGATTTGGTCCGGATATTCTAATTATTCAACCACAGTATGGACCAAAACTGCCAAGGTGTATATCAAAATGGGTGAATGACTGTTCCACAACCTGCCTTCAGCCGTTTAACTTTGAGTTCGTCCCCATTTTGATATACACCCTTTATCATTTCTTTTTCGACAACGTTTATTTTCTGGCTATAATGAGTGTAGGTTGACGTGTGTTGTCTAGAACGATAGACGATGAAATTGATGGAGGGAATATGGGCGAAGTTCAGGAGTTAACTTTTGAGGAAGCTCTGGAGGAATTGGAAACCATAGTACAGCAGCTGGAGGGTAATGGGGACAGTCTGTCGGATTCGGTATCGCTATTCCAGCGTGGAAGAACACTGGCGAATCACTGCCAGTCTTTACTCGATAAAGCTGAACTGCAAATTACTAAATTAAACCAGGCTGAAGATGGTACGCTGACAACTGAACCCATAAGCGTAGACCCATCCGAAAACTGACCCGGTTAATCTGGATAATGAGGAAAGATATGCTTATTAAGCGTCTGATTAGAAGTTGTTGCTTTGTGGCGCTGATACTCATCGTAGCAGGCTGTTCCATACCCATACCAACTATACAGCCTTTAACAAAAATCGATACCGTGGAAGAAATCCAGACTGCACAACTGGACGGCGCTGCGCGCGCCGTCGTGCATCTGCGGCTGCTTTCTGAAGAATTGGAGGTCCGTCCCGCGGCAGGTGCGGATTTTTTCAGAGGTTTATTCCGGTACAATGTTAAGGAGTGGTCACCCAATATTACCCGGGAAGCCACGGACGGAGTCCTGGATTTAACCGTGAATCAGGGTCTGGGTTCGCAAATTCCCATCGGTTTAGGGGATGAATATGATAATATATGGGAAGTAGAACTGGCGCCCGGGGTTCCGCTGGATTTGAGTGTCGATATGGGGTCAGGGGTTGCCGATCTGGACCTCAGCGGGTTATCCATCACCAAATTGACCCTTACAACGGGTAAAACCGACGTCGCGATTGCATTTCATCAACCCAATCCTGAACCGCTCTCCATGCTGCGCTTGACAGCAGGCGCCGGCAATACCTATATCACCGGTTTGGGCAATGCGAATATTGACCAGCTCAATATCATCGGTGGAACAGGCGCAATTGATCTTGATTTTGATGGACTCCTCACACGGTCAGCACTCGTCGATATCAAATCAGGCGCGGGTGAGTTTGACATCCGCGTTCCCGACGCAATTGGTGTGCGTGTAACCTTTATTGCGACACCCATCAGCACCATCGCTACCTCCGGTTTCACCGAGTCAGCAGAGAATGTGTATGTCAACGACGCATATGGGCAGGCCGCAGTTACCCTGACGATCAAGATCACTGCCGGTATCGGGAAAGTAGCACTGGTTTCCCAGTAACCGGCACTCACCAAAGTGGAAAACTCCAGCCAATGAAAAAATACGTACTTATCTACAAGCAAGACGGAGAACAACTGCCGCTAAAAGTGCGGCAGTGTCGATCTTTTCTGTGCAGATTGCGGGGTCTTATGTTCAGGCGCAAGCTGAAACCGGCAGAGGCGCTCCTGTTTGAGGAGAAAAATGAAAGCCTGCTTGGCGCATCAATTCATATGTTTTTTGTATTTTTCCCTATTGCCGTGATCTGGATGCGCGCGGATGGGTGTGTGGTCGACACCGTACTGGCAAAACCTTTTCACCCTTATTATGCACCGGCTGCACCTGCGAAGTTCTTTCTCGAAGGTCCGCCTTTCTTGATGGATAACATTAGAAAAGGAATGTATTTATCCTTTGTACCTTTTGAAAACCGGAAAGGTTTCGAGGGTGAATAAAAACAGGCGCAACGCCAATGGGTATTCAGGCAGCGGAAGCGTTGCAAAACCCGGATACACATTCCGCAGTATGGCAAACCACAATGGCGGTTTTTTAGGGGCGTATTTCTATACTCGGCTACTCAGGCTGGGGCTGGTTGTTTTAGGCACATGTCTTATAGGTTTGCTCACAGCGCGCGCGCTTTTTGCTGGTGATTTGTCCACTGGACAGGATTTACCTCAAACGGCATATACGGTTTTACCCGGAGATACACTTGCCGGTATTGCCAGGCGGTTTGGGGTCAGCCTTCACACGTTGCTTCAGCAGAACGGCATCGCCTCGCCGGAGAATATCTATCCCGGGCAGGTTGTCGTGATACCGTTGGTATGGACTGCTGCGCTGGAAATGCCGGAACAGCGCGCATTGGCATATGGGGCTACGCTGCTGGATGTCAGCCGACGCACGGGTAGCACCTGGGAGCAATTGGCGTCTGCCAACCGCATCCTCCAACCGGTTGTGTTGGTTCCGGGTTACACATTGTCTGTCCCCAGCAGCATCCAAGATGTTTGCACATCTGCGCTGCCTGAATCGCGGGTCGCTGCGGCAGTAACGTGCCAGCTACCGCTCTGGACCGTACTACAATTGAATCCGTATCCCGTACTCAGCTTCGAACCGGTGATCGTACCAGCCAACGGCGCTTTACCCCACAATCCATCCCTTCCTTTCCCGCTGAAGCGTGTGTCTGTGAGTGCGCAGCCCGTGATCCGCGGTACATCACTGGAAATTTTGGTGGAATCCGAGCTGCCTTTGGCTTGCAGCATGTCTTTTTTGGATCAGGATGTCCCGTGCTACACAGACAACGAAAGTGATAACACTACCTGGCGCTATACGGCGCTCCTGGGGACTTCCCCGCAGCTTGATCCTGGCGGATACACTGCGACCCTCAACCTGCAAGCGGAGGCAGAACCTGCTTTGAGCTTGCCGATCCCTTTGCGGGTGGCTGCCGGACGCTATGACTATGAACGGATCGATCTCCCGCCTGACCGGGAGTCTTTGCTGGACCCCACGCTCAGTCAGATAGAAAGAATCAAAATAGCCGATTTGCGCACGCTCCGGACGCCCGACCGCTTCTGGACCCTGCCCTTTAGTTTGCCTTTGCAGGGCTCTGTCACTTCTTATTTTGGATCCCGCAGGTCCTATGGCTATGGCTTCGGCAGTTTTCACGGTGGAACGGATTTCCGGGCGCGGCTTGGGACGCCTGTGATAGCCCCGGTTTCTGGTGTCGTTGTACTGGCAGAACCTTTGGTCGTGCGCGGGAATGCCGTCATCATCGATCATGGCTGGGGGGTAATGACTGGCTATTGGCACCTTTCGCGGATTGATGTGTTCGTGGGGCAAACGGTCAATCGCGGTGACCAACTTGGCGAGGTTGGAAATACAGGATTATCTACCGGACCGCACCTTCACTGGGAGCTATGGGTTAACGGCGTCTCTGTCAGCCCCCTGGCATGGGCGAATGTTGAGGCGACTAAGGGTGAGTTTGCGGCACAAATGAGGGGACCAGTTGACTAAGGAAACTACGAAAAGCAGGAATCAATACATGCAACAACCTTCCCGGAAGGCGGTTGACATTCTACACAGCAAAGCACCAGATTGCCAGATAAACGATGCACCTTCCGGGAAGGTGACAAACACCGAGGGATTAACTTTAGCTCATTTTCAGCGCTCCGGATCGTTTGGGCGCAAGATTGTTTATCGTGAAATTTTAGGTTCAACGAATGACCTGGCGCTTGAATTAGCCCTCAACGGCGCTGGTGAAGGGCTGGTCGTACTTGCCAATGAACAGACCGCCGGACGCGGTCGTCTGAACCGGCGCTGGACAGCACCTCCAGGCACAAGTCTGTTGATGTCACTGGTGTTCCGTCCGCAAACCGCGTTTCAGGATGAATCTCGGCGGATGACCATGGCGTGTGGTCTGGCTCTGCGCGACGCCGTCCGCGAGATAACCGGGGTTCCCGTGTGGCTTAAATGGCCTAACGACCTGATTATCACACAGGGCAGCACCTGGGCCAAGGTTGCGGGAATGTTGAGCGAAGTTGGTTTGAAACAGGATAAGCCTGAGGTCCTTGTCGTTGGCATTGGTTTGAATGTGAACGTACCTGCCGGAATGCTCAATCAGCTTGCCCCCAATGCAACCAGCTTGAATGTTGAGGCGAACAGATGCTTCAACCGATCTGACCTGCTGGATGCCTTTTTATCGCAGTTGGACATGCGGGTCTCTGCGTTACGCTCAGGGGTAGATTTATTGGATGCTTGGTTGGCTGCCCTGGCGTGGATCGGATGCACAGTGCAGGTAACCATCCCAACCGGGGTCATCGCCGGTATTGCTGAAACAGTCGATGGGGAAGGTGCGTTGATCCTGCGCCTGCCAGATGGCTCTATATACAGGGCTGCTGCCGGAGACGTAAGTTTACGATTGGCATCAACGTAAATTTGGATTATTGTAAAATCCCCTGGATTTATTGGATTTGTGTTTGATTTTTGTATGATTCTGTATTATTATTAGACAACTCTAACTGGAACAATGCGTAATACCTTGTGAGGAGACTTCATTTATGCGTTATGCCGTCGTATCTGACATCCACAGCAACCTGCCTGCACTTGAGACGGTACTGGAAGATGCAAAAATTATCGGGTTTGATAAGATCATCTGTTTGGGAGACGTCGTCGGTTATGGACCCTATCCCAATGCGTGTATAGCAACCTTATTAGCGTATGATGCGACTATGATTGCCGGGAATCATGACTGGGGAGCGATCGGGAAAGCAGATCCGCAGATATTTAATCAAGATGCCCGGCTTGCGCTGAATTGGACCAGGAACACATTAACCCCTGAAAATCTATCCCTCTTATCTTCATTGCCAACCACTAAACCGCTGAATGATGCTATTTTGTTGAGCCATGGCAGCCCGCGTAAACCTGTATGGGAATACCTGGTTGATACTGTTTCTGCCGGGGCTAATTTTGCATTGTTCGATTTTGAAATAGCACTGGTAGGGCACACGCATCTCCCTCTGATATTTGAGCTCAAGACCTCGGATAAGGTCGCTCTGATGGCGCCTGTAGTCAATGAACCACTTTATCTTACGGGGAAACGCTTGATCCTGAATCCGGGGAGCGTGGGGCAGCCACGTGATATGAATCCGAAAGCCAGCTATGCCATCCTGGATACTGATGCTCATGAGTGGATATTCCGGCGGGTCAGTTATCCTGTCGAGGAGACGCAGAAGAGAATGCATGAAAATCAGCTTCCTTTGCGTTTAATAACGCGATTGGAAATGGGGCGCTAAAGTCATTTAACCTGTTTGGAACTTTGTTAATCTGGTATACGTCCTTAATACAGGTACAAAGTTTAGTTATGGGAGGATAAAATGCGTTCAAAAGTCGTTTTAACATTGATGGTGGTCGCTTTACTTGGCGTCGCGTGTGCGGGTCGCAGTTATTCATCACAACCTGGCGATAGTATGGTCATCGAGGAGAAACTTGTCGAATCGGAGGCTGGCTTTGCTCCCGCAGAAGATATGAGTGAGGAATATGGTACTTCCAACGCTCAGGTGCCTGGAGACGATCTTCCCCGGTTGATTCTCTATAACGGCAACCTGTCTTTGGTTGTGGAAGATACCACCCAGACACAGGAAGATATTGTCACCCTGATTGAAGGTTTGGAAGGCTATGTCGTCAACATCAGCAGTTACGCTTATGGTGGGGGATTGATGAACATCTCCCTGACGGTCCGTGTGCCTGCTGCAAGTTTTAATAGCGCAATGGCTGCTATTCGTGATATGGCGATGGAGATCAGCAGCGAGAATGTAGGCAGTCAGGATGTGACGCAGGAATATGTAGATCTGGAGTCCCGATTGCATGCTCTCGAAGTAAAAGCCATCAAGCTTGAAGAATTGATGGACAACGCTGAAGACACCGAAGCCGTCCTTGCTGTCTACAAAGAGTTATCTCAAACGCAGCAGGATATTGAACAGGCCAAAGGCAGAATGCTTTATCTGGAGCGTTCCGCCGCTATGGCTACGATTGATATCCAACTTACACCGGATGAATTATCAAAACCAGTGGAAGTTGCTGGTTGGCGCCCTGAAGGTACGATGAAACGCGCGGTAGAGGCGTTAATCAAGACTTTCCAACGCCTGGTTGACCTTCTGCTCTGGTTGTTCCTTTATGTGGTACCAATCCTGCTGGTCACCGGACTTGTCCTTTACATTGTCATAAAGTTCCTGGGTTTGATCTTCGGCGGAAAGAGACGGAAGAAAGGCAGCAATCCGCCCGTCAACAAGGAATAATAACCGTATCGCGTTTTACAGTATTTCATATCCAGCACAATGCGGGAAGGGTAACCCCTTCCCGCATTGTCTTATCGCTCAAGAATCAACAACAAAGCCCTAGCACTTCGGGTCTTTATCTGTGATTTCAGGTCTTGGCGCTTTTGACCTGCGCCACAACATACGGTTATCTGTAATAATGATTTCTGCTTCACCAGCACGCTGCAGCGAAACCAGGGCAGCGTGGATAGTGGTCTGTGCCAGCAGCAGGTATTCCGGGCTGGAAAATATGATGCCATAAGACGCCGCGACCGATCTTAAAACCGCTGTCGCTTCCTGGGGAACAGTCAGCGATTGAAGGGTTAAGCGTCGCAACTCCAGCAACCGGCTCTCGGTGCCTAACGCCAGGGGGACAAGGTCATCCAAAGGTTCCCCATGCCCGGTCACATAATGTGTATATGACAAATCCGGGATACCGGACAGCGTCTCCAACCAGGCATCCAGGTCTGAACAGAACAGGATAGGGTGGCGCTGCAGCGTCGATGTCGGGAATACAGCATCACCGCAGAATAAGGTGTCTTTAAAGCCAATACCGACCTGATCCGGAGAATGTCCGGGTAGAGGCAGAACCTCGATTTCAATGCCCTCGATGCGCTGTCGTCCTGGCAGAAGGGGTCGGGGGGCAACGACACCGCGTTTTGCCAGGGTAAATTTTCCTTTCAATTCCGCAATTGGTGCCGCTCCCCCATACAGATACAGGGGTTCAAGAATTGGGTTGGCAGCAAAAGCGCCTTCAATCTGTGGTGCGTAAACCGGAATTTGGTAATGCTGGGCAACCCATCCCGCTCCCCCGAAATGGTCAGCATGACCATGGGTTATCAAAATGCCAATGAGTTTGGCTTCCAACGGTTCAAAAGCCTTCAGAGCATTTTTAACGCTGCTGCGGTCCAGACCCGCATCAACCATCAGCGCTTTGCCATTTTCGACAATAAATCCGATGTTGGAACCACTGACGTAAGCATACGTACCGTTATGAAAATCAAACCAGTCAGGTGCCATGGTTTTCCCCCTTGATTATTCGCCTCAAATGCCACGGTTTTTCTTTCTTCCCATGCTTTATATCCTGAAATGCTAATCAAGGCAAATCATACTAGGGGAGTGAGTTCCTGAAACGCGCGTTTGCATAAAAAAACGGGTGCAGGATTGCCTGTACCCGTTTTTGTCTCAACGCTATGAGATTGCAGTTAAGATTTGTTTTAAGTTTGTTGTTAAGAAAATATCGCTAAGATGAGGAGCGTGTTTGCTTACGCTTACGTGAGCTGCGACGGCGCGACCTGCGGGATTTCCGTGCCGGCTTACTGACGTTCTCCTTTGGAGCCCGCGCTTGCAGCTTTGGAAACGTAAGCTTACGTGGCGTCGTAAACTCCATATAAGCTTGCGTAAATTCGATGAATGTGGACGGTTTCGTCCACATTCGCGCTACAAATTCATGGAATGCTTGCTGGTGGTGCGTGTCTTTAAGTTCAGGCTGCATCTCAAGCAGCTGCTCATAAGATTCAGTCGACTCCCAGGACATGGTTCATATCCTCGTGATTAATTATCGATCAGGTGTATGGCGAGAATTACGGCGCGCGCGCTGTGCGCCTTTACGCTTGGCGATACGGGCTTGCTCTCCTTTGGATACAAAATATCTGCGCTTCCTCAATTCTGTCTTTAACCTGTCCTGGTTAACCTGTTTGCGAAAGCGTCGTAATAGAGAGTCGAACGATTCATTATCGTGGCTAATAACAAAAGTCATTGAGTTCCTCCTTAGGAATGTGACAATAATATAAAAAAACCTGGTGCTTCTACCCTCCGGCAGATCCAGGTTGCAGTACTCCTGCGCCTGATCTGTAACCGGTGTGTGCGTTAACCCTGCACCTTAAACCATTTGATCTGCACACTGTATACCTTGGCGCGGTCTGTGTTTTATACAAAGGCAAAAAGGTTAACAGCATCCTCCCGTTGCGATTCCGTTTGTCCACTGGTGTCTGCGTCAGTCATTTACAGGTGACATCTAAAATTAACTTGAAGTTTTCCTCAATATTCCTGAATCATTGAGGGCACGGATACCGGAGCGCAGGAAATGCACACTTCAGGCTCTGCCAGAACGAGTCCGTTAAACGCCTTTAACCATACACGATTAAGCTGTTTTGTCAAATCGCGATTGAGGGAGTGAGTGCCGGAAACGGTGCGGGAACCTAACTTGTATTCACAAGCTGGGTATTCCACCCCACCACAGCATCTAGCCAGAGACAATCCATAAAATGTTCGCAAAGTATAGATTTTGAACACGAACTATTGTTGCGGAAAAGTGACCAACACCCAGTCAGTACAACCTGTTCGCACATTCAACAAATGCTGTTAGACTTAAGTTATGTGATTTATACCATGAGGATCGCGATGGAAGATAAAATACCTGAACAAAAATCTCTGGCGCATGAATCAGACCAACCTGAAACATCGCCAGTTCCACCTGCAAGTATCGAAGAACTGATTTACGATTTGCAAGTGCACCAGGAAGAGCTGCGCATGCAAAATGATGAACTTCTTCGCCTCCAACAGGAATTGTTCTTGGAGAAAGAACAATTCACAGACCTTTATAATTTCGCCCCCATTGGATACTTCACGCTCAACGAAGAAGGCATCATCGAGCGCGCCAACCTGACGTTGTGTACTATGCTAAACCTTGAAAAAAGTCGCCTGGTCCAGCAACCCTTGACGAAATTCATCTTTCATAAAGATCAGGATACCTACTATCTCAAACGGAAAATTTTATTCGAGACCCATTCTCCACAGTTTTGCGAGTTACGCCTGGTGGCAAGCAATGGTTCGTTATTCTGGGCAAGGTTGGATGCCGTTTCTGTACAGGATGGCGGTCAAACGGTATGCCGGGTTGCAGTAAGTGACATTTCTAAGATTAAAGAGTTGGAAGATGCGTGGCGTTCCACCGCAGATAAATACTTTGGGTTGTTCACCGAAATGCTGGCTGGATGCGCACTTCACGAAGTCATTTACGATCCTGCTGGAGCTCCTGTGGATTACATCACCCTGGAGGTTAACAACGCATACGAAGCTATAATGGGTGTTGCTAAGGAAGATGTCATCGGTAGGAAAGCCAGTGAAATTCTGCCTGAACAGGAATTGAAGTGCTGGATGGAGGTTTTCGGTCCGGTTGTATTAACAGGTAAATCAACGGAGTATGAGTTGTTTTCATCTCTTAATAAGAAATATTTCACGGGTACTGCTTACTGCCCGTTACCAGGGAAATTCGCAGTCACATTTATGGATAACACCGTGAGAAGGCAAACCGAATTAGCGTTGCAGGAGAGCGAATCCCGCTATCGCAATATCGTCCAGGGATCCGAAGCCGGTTACTTTTTCGTTGACCAGGATGGTCTATATCAATATGTGAATGAAGCCTGGCTGAATATGCACGGTTACGACCGGGCTGAAGAGGTTACAGGGCAACATTTTTCTCTGACGCAGACTGCGGGTGACTTGTATGAAGCCCAAAAAATAGTAGAACAGTTACTCGCCGGAATACCTATTCCCGGGGGAGAGTTTACACGCCGCAAGCGGGATGGCACTGTCGGGTATCATACCTTTTCTGCCAATCCGGTGCTAAGGTTTGGCAAGGTGGTGGGTCTGGAGGGTTTTCTCATCGACATCACCGATCGCAAACTGGCAGAAGTATCTCTGCAGAAAAGTGAAAGGTATTTCCGATTGGTTACGGAGACCATTCTGGATGTTTTCTGGATCAGCACACCCGGCGTTGCAGAGATGATCTACGTCAGTCCGGCATATGAAAGGCTGTGGGGTAATAGTCTAGAAAGCCTTTATGCGTCACCACGTTCATTTCTGGATGTTATACACCCGGAAGACCTTGAATATTATCTTGGAGTGATGAGCATATACCATGCCAGGGGTAAGGCTTATGAATGCGAGTACCGGATTGTGCCGGATGGCGCTTCCATGCGTTGGATCCACGAGCGCGGCTACCCGATTACTGACGACCAGGGAAAAGTCATTATGATGACAGGCGTCTGTACGGATGTTTCCGAATACAAGCTTACTGAAGATGCCCTGCGTGAAAGTGAGGAGCGTTTTCGGAAAGTCTTTGAGGAAGGACCGGTTGGGATGGTGTTGACAAGTCGCGATATGAAATTTGTCAGCGCCAATAGCGCTTTTTACCGTATGCTGGGTTATACAGAGGCGGATTTGAAAACCATGACAATCATCGATATAACGCACCCGGACCACCGTGAGCGTGACAGAGAGAATGTGGAAAAATTGTGGCAAGGCAAAATACCTCTCTATCAGACCGATAAGCGTTACATTGCCAGGAATGGTGCGATTCGCTGGGGGAACCTGTCCACCTCTGTCATTAAAGGCCATGACGGGCAGCCTTTGTACGCGCTGGCGATGATCGAAGACATTACCGAGCGCAAGGCGGTTGAAGTAGCCCTGCGGCACTCACTGGATGAAATCGCGCATACACAAAGCACACTGTTTGCTTTGAACCGTGCCGGACAGGCTATACAGCAGGCGCAAACATCAGATGAAATTTATCGGTTAATGGGAAAGGCTCTCGATGCTGCCGGTATGCAATGCAGCATTTTGCACCTGACTGAAGATAAGAAACACCTTGTCGTTTCTCAGCTGAATTACGATTTCAATTTACTGTCGAGGCAGACATAGCTGGCTGGTTTTTCAAGTATTGGGCATCGTGTCCCTGTGAAACCCGGAGGCATCCTAACCGTTGCATAAGTCAAAGCGAGGTTGTTCAATATCGATGGAACGGCAGAACTTCTGGCTGATATCCTGCCCATTGGCTGTCCGTCCTGTGGCTGATGACATCGTCAGGTTGTTGGATATGGGAAAGAGCATCATCGCGCCTCTTGTCGTGGGCAACAATGTCATTGGCGTTTTTTCCGTTACCGGCAGTAGTTTGATGCCGTCCGACGTACCGGCGTTCACCACTTTTGCCAACCAGGTCTCCATCGCCCTGCAGAATACCCGGTTAATCACGGATGCTATGCAACGCAGTGTTGAGTTGAAAGACCTTACATCCCGTTTATTTACCGCCCAGGAGGAGGAACGCCGCCGGATTTCACTGGAGATGCACGATGAGTTGGGCCAGTCATTGGCTGCCATCAGCTATGATTTATACAATATCGAAAAGGCATTACCACCGGAATGTGACAACAATCTCAGGGGCCTGTTAGGCAGCGCGCGCGCGACGATCTCGGATCTGGATGAAATGGTGAGTGACCTAGCGCTTGATCTGCGCCCGCAGATGCTCGATGACCTGGGTTTGCTGCCCACGTTGCGCTGGTACGCGAACCGCTACAGCCGGCGGACGGGGATTGAAGTGGTGCTGGAAGCAGTTGATTTTGAGATGCGTTTCACACCAGAGACTCACGATAACCGTATACCGGACTGTGCAGGAGGCGCTGACGAATGTGTCCAAGCATTCCGGGGCTAATCATGTGGGCGTGTGGTTGGTTTACACAGAAGGGATGGTCAGCGCCACTATCCAGGATAACGGGCGAGGATTTGACCCGGCGGCGCATAACAGCCCTCTCGCTCCGAACCAGGGTGCGGGTTTGTTGGGTATCAGGGAAAGGATCTCCTTATTGGGCGGAACTTTTGACATTCAGTCGAGTTCTGAAGAAGGAACGCGCCTGACGGTTGAAATACCGGTAAATGAATAGGACTAAGCAGTCAATCGGCTTTGTTGTATAGTGTATTGCGATTCTGCGGATCGAAATAGGTTCTCGCTTTGTAAGTGCAAATGTACTGAACTCTGCGTTAAAATAGTGCAGTCTCAGTGACGGCTTCATGCTGAATGGGGAGGGTAGTGGAATGCCAGGTGGCAAAGGCGAAAGTGAAAGCCAGAGACCAGGCAGGATAAGGGTTATCCTTGCGGAGGACCATACATTGGTACGCAAAGGCCTGAACGCCCTTTTAGAAGCCGAAGCCGGCATCGTCGTCCTCGCCGAAGCTGAAGACGGGCGGGAAGCCGTACGATTGGCAGAAACGCTGCATCCCGATGTGGTGCTTATGGACCTCAGCATGCCGGTGCTCAACGGCTTGGAAGCCACGCGGCAGATCAAGCAGCGCGTCCCTGGTGTTAAGATCCTGGTCCTGACCATGCATACCACCGAGGAATATGTTTTCCAAATTCTGCGCGCTGGGGCATCAGGCTATGTTGTGAAACAGGCTGCGCCTGAGGAGCTGATTACGGCGATTCAGACTGTTTGCCAGGACGAGGTTTTTCTCAGCCCAGTAATTTCCAGGATCGTGATTGACGAATACATCCGGACGGGCAGAATCGACAGTTCGGGACAGCTACGAGCTACTGACCGAGCGCGAAAGGGAAGTCCTGCAGTTGATTGCCGAGGGCAACTCCAGCCGCCAGATCGCTGAACTCTGGCATGTCAGCGAGAAGACAGTGGCTACACACCGGTCCCATTTGATGGAGAAACTGGACCTGCATAACATCGCTGAACTGACCCGCTACGCCTACCGGAAAGGCGTCATTAAGCTGGATACGTAGGTGCGCACCGGCGTGTGTGCCCCACTGACGTCATCTTAAGGATTTTAAGCCCAAAAAGGTATCTTGTGTAGTTAACCAACGTGTTCGTTATAGCGACTTCGGCACTGAACACAGCCCCTGTATCTTTGCGCGAATAGCGACTGAAGTCGCTGCTACAAGCAAAACCAAAAGCGTAAATCAGTGTTGTTTTCCCTTCACTTGATGCCTATGAGGCACGACATTCCCCTCCCAAATTTTTGGACCCTATGAAAATAGGGTCCTTTTCTTTGTTTTCTCAGGGTTTATACCGAGAGACATAGACTTCCCGGTCGTATATGATAAGAGTGCGATGGTTCCGTTTATCTGACGGCGGTGAAATAAAGGAGGCTGGAAAGGGATGATCAGATTATTAGTTGTGGATGACAACGCTGGTTTTCGTACGCGGATCAGGGAATTCCTGGATTCGGAGCCTGACATGGAATTAATCGGCATGGCGGTGGATGGTGAAGACGCTATCCGTCAAGCCAGGGTCCTGCACCCGGATGTCGTGTTGATGGATGTCAGAATGGCAGGACTGAGCGGATTGGATAGCATCGAGTTCCTGTTAAGCGAACTGCCTGATATCAAAGTTATCATGTTAAGCCAGTTTGATATGGAAGCCTATCGCACTGCGGCATGTGACTTGGGAGCCAGCGCCTATGTTGTGAAGAAAACTATGTTTGAGGACCTTCTCCCCACCATTCGCAGTGTAGCAGGTAACCACCCCTCAACGACGGGAAACAGCTAGACCAGGATGATGTCGTTTGAGGCTTGACGATCTGATTGTAGGGTGAAGTATTCTTATCCTGACAGGAAGGAAAAATATTTTTCTGATTTTGCCCCAAATTCCTCTTATGGTCACCTTTACTGTGCCAAAGTGCGTGTGAATGCGATGTCCCAAAATATAAAAGGTTCGATACTCATCGTCGATGATAATGATAACATGCGCGAGACGCTGTCGATGATTATCAAATACAAGGGTTATCAGGTAGCAACGGCCGCGAATGGTATAGAGGCCGTGGCAGCGGTACGCATGCAGCCATTCGACCTTGTCCTGATGGATATCAAAATGCCCAATAAGAACGGCGTTGAAGCCCTTCGTGAAATGAAAATCTTGCGGGCTCAGATACGGGTGATGTTAATGACCGCTTATGCCGTGGATGGTTTAATCGAGGAAGCCTTGGCGTTGGGTGTGTGTGACATTGCCTATAAACCGTTGGATATCCCACACCTGATCGCTGTGCTGGAAAAAGTGACAGGAGTTGAATCATGATAGATGCAGGTCAATACTCGCGCGAACAACTTTTAGCGGAACTTGCCCGGCACCGTCAACGGGTCGTCGAACTGGAAACAATTCGTGTGAAAGAAGCACAACAGTTGCTAGCAGAAGCTGATTTTAATCACCTAATCGCTATTCGCCTTTCTTTAATTGACTATGCTTTCAACCACACCCTGGATGAACTGTTAAACCGGGCTATGGATGAGGTCGGCATCCTGGTTGATAGTCCCATTGGTTTTTATCATTTTGTGGATCCTGATGAAAGCACTTTTGTTCTGCAAAAGTGGTACACCCGAACACTCGCGGAATTTTGCCGGGCTGAGGGGACTGGAAAACATTACGAAATTGATGAAGCGGGTGTATGGGCGGACTGTGTCCGTGAGCGGAAGCCGGTTATCCACAATGATCTCGCAGCGCTGCCGCATAGAAGGGGAATGCCGGAAGGTCATGCAAAAGTGATCCGTGAGCTGGTCGTGCCGGTGTTTCGTGCGGGTAAAATAAGGGCGGTGCTGGGGGTGGGTAATAAGCCTGTTGATTATACGCAAAAGGACGTAGAGCTGGTTTCTTTCCTGGCAGATGTGACTTGGTTAATTGTCCAGAATAAGCAAGCCGAAGATAGGACGCTTGCAGAGAAAACTTTCAACGACAAGGCGCTGGACCATTTGTTGGATACTTTCTTCCTCTTTGATGTGGCAACCGGAAGGGCGCTGCGTTGGAACCGGACATTTCAAACTATATCGGGGTATTCAGATGCGGAGATTGCCGTGATGCAAGTACCGGAGAGTTTCATCAGCGCTGAGGATATGGCACGTGCGGAAATCTTTTTACCGCAGGTTTTGAGAGACGGCTCCGGGGCAATCGAGTTGACGCTGATCTGTAAAGATGGACGCAAAATCCCCACAGAATATCATATTTCGGTCATGGAAGACGATCAGGGGGCGTCCGGAACCCTGATTGTTATCGGGCGTGATATCACAGAGAGAATACGAGCTGAGGAATCTCTGGCTAATGAAAGATCCCTGCTGCGGACACTGGTTTATAACTTGCCCGTTGCGGTGTATGTGAAGGATGCCGATTGCCGGAAAATCCTGAGTAACCCGGCAGATTATCACAACACGGGCGCCATCTCGGAAAACGAAGTACTTGGCAAGACGGATTTTGACGTGTTTCCGTCCGATCTTGCCGAGATTTTTTACGCCAATGACCAGCAGGTTATTCGCTCCGGAAAACCTATGTTGAATAGGGAAGAGGAAGTCACGCTGCCGGATGGGACGCGCGGCTGGCAGTTGACCTCTAAGATGCCGGTTTATGATGCCGCCGGGAAGGTGGTCGGATTGGTGGGAATTGGGCACGACATCACCGACAGAGTAAGGGCGGATAATCTCCTGAAGGCTTATTCAGAGCGATTGGAAGAGATGGTTGTGGCGCGCACCAGGGAGCTCAGAGATGCTCAGGAACAATTGATCCGGCGAGAAAAACTGGCAGTCCTGGGGCAGTTAGCAGGTGGGGTGGGGCACGAATTGCGTAACCCTCTGGGTGCGATCAAGAACGCAGCGTACTACCTGAATATGGTCATCGAGCATCCGCATGCTGAAGTGCATGAAATGCTTGATGTGCTGCAGACAGAGGTTGATACTGCGGAAAACATTATCACAGATTTACTGGACTTTGCCCGGACCAAAACCCCGTCCCATGTAAATGTGAACGTCAACACATCGATCCTGGATACGTTATCGCGCATTTCCTTATCAGAAACACCGGGCATTGATGTAGTGCTGCAGCTAGGGGAGATTATCCCGATCATCCAGGCTGATCCAAACCAACTTTACCAAATTTTGAGCAATATCATCCAAAATGGTATCCAGGCGATGCCGGATGGGGGAAAACTGATGATCACAACTGCGCCCGACAGTCCGCAATGGGTGACAATCGCAATCGCGGACACCGGAACCGGTATTCCGGCCAAGAACATGGAAAAGATCTTTGAACCGTTGTTTACGACAAAAAACAACGGGATTGGTTTGGGTTTAGCCCTGGTTAAAAATCTGGTGGAGGGGCACGGTGGGACAATCCATGTGAAAAGCCGTGTCGGTAAAGGCAGTACTTTTACAGTGCGGTTGCCAGTTGATGCTACAACTGAGAAAGGTGAAGTGTAATATGGCAAGAGAGTGCATGCCGGATACTATAAAATGAATAAGAATATCAAAGCATGGATTGACGCGATGCTACCGGATGTAAGTGGAGAACAAGCGCATCACGCACATATTTTGGTCGTATCTGGAATCATCTTCACGGTGATAGGCATGGTTATGCTTCTCACGCATTTATTACTTCCGATCTTAGCTGGAGTTTTGCCAGCCCCATGGACCGACTTATTAATGGATTTTTTAACAGCGCTTGGCGGTTACGTTATAGTTCGGCTGGTGCAGTCCGGACGCATCAGAACCGCTGGATGGATTGTGGAAAGTGGATTATGGATCGTGGCGACCATGCAGATGTATTTGTGGGGAGATCCTACCTCGGATAATGCGGGAGTCCTTGCGCTGCTGATTTATGTTGCGATGGGCATGATTCTTGTAGGCAGACGGAGCAGATGGGTAATCTTGCTATTCGCAACGGTGACTTTTATCGGCATGGTGCTGTTATGGGCAATTGGCTATCTTCCGATGCCCCCCACGCGTACTGATGGCAGTAGTGTGATTTTCTCAATAATAATTTGGATCGCAAACAGCAGCATTATAGTCATCCTGATTAATACCACCACGGCTTTATTTCGGAATCAGGCCATCGAATTGAGAGATCATATCTCCGATCTCAGCAAGCTTGAGCATGAACTGCGAGATAGTGAGGAGCGCTACAGGACCCTTGTTGAAAATCTGGGCGAGGGGGTTGGACTGGTCGATTCAGAGGAGCGTTTCACTTTTGCCAACCCGGCAGCAGAACGTATTTTTGGTGTCCCGCCTGGTGATCTAGTCGGAAGAAACCTTCTGGAATTTGTAGAGCCTGAGGAAGGTTCAATACTACGTGACCAGACAACCCAGCGCCGGTTTGGACGGGTAAGTACGTATGAAATAATTTTCATGCGCTTGAATGGGGAACGCCGCAACCTGATGGTTACCACGACACCCTATTTCGATTCTGAGGGTCAATTTGCGGGAGCTTTTGGTATCTTTCGCGACATCACAGACCGGGTGCAGGTTGAAAACACGCTGGCGAACGAGCGGTCGCTGTTGCGCACCCTGGTTGACAATCTGCCTGTCGCGGTTTATGTGAAGGATGTGGATTGCCGGTTGATCCTATCCAGTGCCGAGGATTGGCGTAACCTGGGTGTGGATTCTGAGGCTGCGGTTCTGGGTAAAACAGCATATGACCTTTTCCCACCTGAAACAGCTGCCCAGTTTTATGCCGATGACCAGCGCGTCATCCAATCTGGACAGCCCATGCTCAACCGCGCGGAGCAAGTTAAAACAGTTGATGGTGTGACGCACTGGCTGCTGACATCCAAAGTACCGGTGCTCGATAGCGCCGGTGAGGTGGTTGGGCTGGTGGGTATCAGTCTTGATATTACCGGACAGATTGATACAGAAACTGCGCTGCGGGAGAATGTGGAAAGGTTCCAGGCGTTGACCAGTGCAGCCTACGATGCCATTATCACCATCGATCATGAGGGCAACATTACATTCTGGAATACCGCTGCAGAGAACTTGCTCGGATATAAAGCTGAAGAAGTTATCGGCACAAACTTGCACAACCTCATAGTGCCTGCACAATATCACAGCTTATTCAAACAGGGATTTGCTCAATTTATTTATACGGGTCGGGGGAAGGCGATAAATAATGTCACCGAGATGACAGCCCTGAAACGCAATGGGACCGAGTTCCCCATTGAATTATCCCTTTCCGCATTCAAAAATCTGGGGCAGTGGCACGCTGTGGGGATTATCCGTGATATCAGTGAGCGCAAACGTGTCGAGAATGCACTCAAAGCCTATTCTGAAAATTTGGAGGCTATGGTTGAGGAACGGACGCAAGCTCTGCGCGAGGTCAATGACCAACTTTTACGTAAAGAAAAACTGGCAGTCCTGGGGCAACTGGCGGGCAGCGTCGCGCACGATTTGCGAAATCCGCTGAGTGTCATCAAGAATGCTATCTATTTGTTGAACGTTATCCTCCTGGAGCCTGAGACCGATATCCGGCAAACCCTTGACGCGCTTGACGGCGCTGTGAAGACTGCAGATGATATTATTGGCAGTTTGCTGGACTTCGCCCGGACAAATGCGTCAGATATGCAAGAGATTAGCATTAACCAGGTTGTGCAGGCATCGCTTTCACAAATTCCCCTGCCCGCAGCGCCTGTTGTCAATGTTATTCTTGATTTGGATGAAACGCTGCCGAACATTTCTGGTGATCCCATTAAGCTGCAGCGGGTATTTACCAATCTGATCCTTAACGCGATACAGGCGATGCCTGAGGGTGGGAGGTTGACCTTGCATTCGCAAGCTGATAGCGCATCCCGGGTGCTTGTTTCCATATCGGACACCGGCGTGGGCATTCGCGAGGCGGACAGGCACAAACTATTCCAACCCTTGTTTACGACCAAACCAAAAGGGGTTGGATTGGGTTTAGCTCTGGTCATGGAACTTGTGGAGAATCACAACGGGACCATTGAAGTAGAGAGTGCTGTCGGCGTGGGAACGACATTTGCTGTCAGGTTGCCCGCGAAGGCGAGTGGTTTGTAAATTAAGTTAGCGTCATATTATTGAGAGACCTGCTGATACATACCAGTCATCCCTGCGAAAGCGGGGATTCATAAAAACCAGGCGTTTGTAAAATAATATCGAAGTGTTAATTTAGATAAGGGTAGGAGATAAAGTATGGAAGATAAAGCAAAGATTCTGATCGTTGATGACGACGCCAGCATGCAAATTGCGTTAGAAGCGCTGCTTTACCGAGAAAATTACGATCTGGTTTTTGCCCAAAACGGGAAGGAAGCGTTGCAAAAAGTAGTAGAAATCATGCCGGACTTGATTTTGTTGGATGTTATGATGCCGGACATGGATGGTTTTGAGGTCTGCAAGCGTTTGCGTGCTGATCCTCTGGTAGCCCAGGTGCCCATCGTCATGGTGACTGCATTGGATGACCGCGGATCACGCATGCGCGGTTTTGAAGTTGGTGTCGATGATTTTATATCAAAGCCTTATGACAGCCTGGAGTTAAGGGCGCGCATCCGGACTATTACGCAATTGGACAGGTTCCGCCGTCTGTTACAGGAAAGGGCAAGATTTGAATGGGTTGTTGAGCAAGCTGATGATGGCTATATTTTGTTAGACATGCTTGATCAGATTACCTATGCGAATCCCAATGCCAGACTTTTCTTAAGCCTTCAAACCCACAACCTGGCAGAAGCGCCGGTTAATTTCCTGGATATAGTCCGTAAAAATTATAATCTTGTCCCGCAAAATGCGTGGGCTAATTGGCCAGATTTGAATCCTGACACGACCCGGTATTTAACCCGCCCGGCTTCAACCATATCAACTGAGTTTTGGCTGCAAGTGAATATGCTGGCGATGTCGCCGGCTTCACGCCTGGTCAGCCTGCGCGATATGACGGCGAATATTATCTCTCAAAGGTCAACCTGGACGTTTCATTCACAGGTTGCCCATAAACTCAGAACCCCACTTGGCGCTGTCACCGGTTTCCTCAATTTTGTGGATGACCCGACTTTAACTGAGGCTGTACAGAAAGACGCTCTGGAATCGGTGCGCCACAGCGCTGACCGCTTGCAGACTGAAATTGAAAATATCCTGAATTATATGGTTAACATGGACCCGCAAATGAGCAGACCGTCAAGTGTTGAGGATGTTCTCCAACACATAGCGCAGGTCACTGAGAATTTGAATTACGCGTCCTTGAACATTTCTCATGAAGGCATAGAAAACACAAAGGCGCTGTTGATACCTCTGCCTCTTAAAGCCGTTGAACTCATCATTTTGGAACTGGTGGGGAATGCGATCAAATTTCATCCGAAAGGAACCCCGGATATTGAAATTACACTTAAAGCAGTTGCTGAATATATCATCGTGAGTGTTTGTGATAACGGTTTGGTTTTGGCTCCCAATCAATTAGCCAAATTGTGGACACCCTATTATCAAGCAGAGCGTCTGCATACCGGTCAAATCCCGGGGACCGGACTGGGATTGGCGGGCATCGCATCACAGGTGTGGAGCGTGGGGGGCACATGCCGTGCTTATAACCGTCCGGAAGGTCCCGGGTTAGTGGTTGAATTGGGGTTGCCCAGTGTGGTAGAAGAATAAAAAAGCCAAAATTTCCACACAAAGTGCAGATAAAAAATCCGCACTTTGTGTGTGAACGCACATCTCATTAGCTTTCGCTGTAGATGAGCTGACCTTCGGCATAAACAGCGACAGGATAGCTTTCCATCGAGAATGGATCACCGTTCCAGCAAACAAAACTAGCCCACTTACCAGGTTCCAGCGTGCCTAATATATCGTCAATCCCGATTATTTGGGCATTTTTGCGCGTGATGATTTCCAGCGCCTGCTGCTTTGATAATCCCATCCGTAGAAAATGGCGGAGCTCGAACAGCAGCATTTTTTGCAGGATTACCGGGTGGTCGGTCATCAAACCATACTCCACGCCTGAATCAATCAGATAGCGGATGTTGCGCCAATCTTCGTGTTTGAGTTCAACCTTATAAGCCAGGGAATCCATTGGACCGTAAATCACGGGTATGCCGCGTGCGGCAAGTTCCCGGTAGGTCTGGTCGTCATGGACGTCACATGTGTGTTCCACGGTGACTTTTAATCCGAATTCATCGACGAAGCGCAGCAACGCGGCAATGTCGTCGCTTTTATGGACGTGAATGCGCAGGCGCTCTTCACCGGTGAGTATTGCCTTCAGGACAGATTCCTCAGCGCTGTAGGTGACGTCTGCATCCTCTTTGGCAGCCTGTTTCGCCATTTTATTCCGGACGTCATGCAGTTTCGCGCGCAGAATTGCCATCGAACCCATCCGTGTGTAGGGTCTTGCGCCCTTCCATTCACGGGTAGACATCGGATTATAGCCAATCGCGCCTTTGATGCCGGCGCGGCGTATGAGAGCGGAGTTTGTCTCGGTTCCATAATTGCGTATAACGGCAGACAAGCCGGAGATTATGTTACCGCTGCCGGGAAGGACACAGGAATAGAGCACGCCACTTTCCAGCGAAGCGGCGAATCCGACATCATCCATTTGGATGGAATCCAGAACGTCGGCATGCGCAATCATGGAGTCCAGGTGCTCATTAGCTTCTGCTTCCGCACCAGGTTCACCACCGCGAATAAGTCCGATATGGCAGTGGGGATCGATAAATGCCGGTGTAATTACAGCGTACTCACCTGCAACTTCGGCATTTTTCTGTTTGCCGATACTGCTGATAGTATCACCCTCTACGTTGATATACGCCAGGTCAATCACGGCGCTGCCGGTGTAGATGGTTTTTCCAAGAACGGTTGTCATGCAAGATCTCCTTTTCCGAATGTTGTGCGCGTAATGTACGCGCATCTCTTCACTTCACGGCATATTATAGCTTTTTATGCCAAAACTATAAGTTCATGCAGCTTAACCTCGGGCAGGTCCAGAACTGCCTGGTCACCCAGGATTTGCATGGGTAGATGACGGTTGGCGACTTTGCAGGCGGCTTCGGTTGGGCGTAAACCCTGGGGTATCTGTAAGGTTATCCGCAACGGTCCAACTGGCAGGTCCTCTTCGATATAGCCAGGCCAGGCTTCGCGCCCGCTGAGATTGATAATATGTAGGATCAGGCTGGTGTCCTGCTGATAGAGGTGGCAATCCAGGTAACCTGGGCCTTCGACACGCACCGGTAGTTGATCGCGCACGCACCATCTGACCGCATTCGCCAGCAAATCACCGTGATCCGGAATTCGCCACCGCCCATAAACACTGCTGATATCTGCCGGAAAGTAGACAATGCGACCTTTCGCAGACGTTTCCTTTACAAGGATGGTGGGGATATCTGTCCGGGGCTCGCGCATCCAACTGAATTCAGGTGGATAAATGGGAAACGGCGGGACGTAGGTGGCTAATACGGTGCTGTCCAGTCCGCTGATTACCCCTTCTACGATACCTCCAAACGCTACAAGGTCTGTCTGTTCAAAACCCTGGAGTAGAGGATGACGGGTGATACAAAAATCTGACGGAGTTGTCCGGTAGAGCTCAGGTATCAGGCGCAGGTAAGTGTGCGAACTGTGCACTTCCCAGCTATGTGTTGGCTTAATTTCGTTACCCCAGCGCTGTCCGTCATAGGTCACGCCCATCAGCTCTTGAAGAAGAGGTGTTTGCCGCCGTTGTCCCCACGCATCAAACATCCCACTTTGCCCGGTGAGAATAAGGCTCCCACCGCAGGCAACATAAAGCAAAATCCCCTTCAATTGTTTATTGGTAAGCGAGCCCAGGTTGGG
Organism: uncultured Chloroflexia bacterium; assembly: GCA_963700595.1. Classification (GTDB taxonomy): domain Bacteria; phylum Chloroflexota; class Anaerolineae; order B4-G1; family SLSP01; genus PWVB01. The sequence continues at coordinate 740,422 of CAVOYE010000022.1, read as the reverse complement.
TAGAATCAGGGCGTCGAGATTTGCCGCATCCCAGACAACATGGTCAGCATGAACGGGGATAACCGGTATCCTCGCGCGGGTCATTGCAGCGGTGATTCCGCGCCAGGGCAAGGCTACGCGCTCTGCGACCTGATCCCTGCCATAAAAATCTATATTTTCCTGCGACCACAAAAGCCCCACGTTTGCCACTGGTTTGCGGTTATAAAGGTATTGTTCATTGTCTTCATGCCACTGCATCATGACTTCTGCTGTATCGTATTGCCGTTTATCGGCGTGCCAGGCGGAGATATGGTGCCACCATGGAGAAATACCTCCTGCAAATCCTTCTGCCATCCATGTGTGCGATTCCAGGGGCGGGTTTGCTGCATGGCGGAAGGGGCGTTCCCCACGCATATACATGGCCATGCTTTCGGGTATGATTTTATCCCATCCCAAAACGCCATGGAGAAGTTTACCGCTGTGCGCGTTTTGTTCAAAACCCGTCAGGGCTTCACGGGATTGCTGGTCTGCCATCATCATCTCCGAGCGTTCACCAACAGCTTTTAAATCGCAAAAAGAAAGGTGGCTACGGGCGGGATTGCCGTGAATCATCCCTAACCATAAACAGTCTGGACCGCCATATTGTAGCGTCGTCCGGTTGTTCAGATCCCAGTTTTCAATCCGGCACGCGTAACTCCATTTGACCCACTGCCGGTAGACTGGATCTTCCCAATCCACCTGTGCCGGCAGGGACAATCCGCTGTCGGCATCGAACTTGGCGCGGCAATGGGCGCAATGGCAGATAAAATCCCCGCCCGCACCGGTCCAACTGTTGTCGGTAAATCCCTCGGGATGGTAGAGGTCTATGATTTCGCGCAGAACCAGCTGAAGGTAGTCTTTATAATACGGGCTGTTGATACAAGTTAAATACCGGTCACCTGCCCGGGCGACGTTCCCGTCTGCATCCACAGCAAACCAATCAGGATGTGCGGTATAGAACGCTTTGTCTGTCCGGTTTGAATCCATGCGTGCGAGAACCACCAGGTTTTCCTCACGGGCAGCTGCCGCTACTGCACCAAACAGGTCAGTCTGACCCAGGAAGGCAGCCCGGTATTGGAGTTTGTACTGGCTGGGGTAATAGGCCACAATCCCGCCGGCATTGATGATAATACCCTGTACGCGTGTGCGGCGCCAATGTTCGCGCCAGAATTCACTGTCGTAACGTGTAGGATCAATTTCTGTTAAATTGGTCTGCCCCCAGCGTTTTGTGCGTTTATACCAGGGTGGGGGGAGGAGGATTTCGTTTTCGGTCGGCGTGTTATGACTTTGCATAAGGCACTCCTTTTAGTACAGCCCTGCAAACACCATTAAAACAAAGTGTTTAAACAGAGATGCTTCTGTCCATCCAAGGGATGGTATTTTGGGTGGCGATATTATGCATGCAGTTTAAAACTGGTCTATCCCTAACAAATTTAACATAAAGAAGCTGCCTGTCTTCATAGGCAGGCAGCTTCTAACCGGTACTGCTAAAATTTTATTTCTTCGTGGGTAAAAAGCGGGTGACTTTGGTGTTGCAAACCGGGCAGACGCCTTGTACCATTGGGCGTCCTTTTGAGGTTTCCGTTACTTCACCGTTTTTCACTTCTTGCTTCTTTCGACACTTCACACAATAGCCTTCAAAATCCATTCCATAGCCTCCTTTGCGAACTGATATAATTCCCATCACGCGAACCATCAATTTGTAAACTCAGGTCCGCATCTGGACTATGCATCTATTTTAGGGCAAAATGCGTTACAAGTCAACATGAACCCGTAGGCTGGACGTTTGTATTATTTTTGCACATTTAGGCAGGCGTTTCAGGGCTGTAAAACATCATAGCGTTCTGGTTTATGGGTATGTACGTAATAGGCTGCGCTCTGCAGTGCATAGCATCCTGGACCGTGAAGTTTCGTCATTAAGGGCTATGGTAGCGGTAGTTCCTGGGTCACCCAGGTCGCGCTGAGGTTCTGACCGTGGAAAGGGAGGGCAAACGGGTCATTGTGATCATACCCAACGCTCCAATGTGTAGCCCATGCCAGGCGCTCCGGTCCCCAGGGAGATGCAGCAGCCATCGATGACCAGCGCTGATCACCGGTCCTGCGCCACAGGACACCACCGGGACCCATGCCGGGATGCAAAACAATCTGCATATCAAAGGGTTCGCCAGGTATGAGTTGAGGGCCGGTCCACAGATGTGGGCTGCGCCCGGGGGTATGCCGCAGGAGCACCGCAGTTTCGAGATTATACCCGCGACAGCCAATCCATACCTGAGGGAGCTCTGCCGGGTTGTTCCAACAGCTCAACAGCGTTTGTGGATGCCCGTCGCAGCCTGCATAACATGTGCCCTGAAACCGCCAGGCTAGCAGAGGCAGTTTACCATCAGGGGAGTTATCCTTCAGTTGTCCATGGGGTGGAATCCTTTGCCATGCTGGCAGCGGGGGGAGCTGCGGGGGCCATGAAAGCCCCTCACGGCGACGCCCCATATGATCTATCACCTGATAACGTAAACCGGTGTCATCTACCGCAGCTTGTACCAGGTGATGATATTCACGGTCCTCCGGCATCAACGGTGCTGTACCTGCGCCTGCCGTCATTATTTGCAGAATGCCTTGATGCACCTGTACATCGAATGCCAGCATATGGCTGCAGAAATATGCCATTACGGCATGTCTGCTGAGAATCTCCCAGAACCGCTGCCCATTTGCTGTTCCCAACTGCCTTTGATAAGCCCCACTGAATCCGTTAACCGGGAAAACTGGATGGTGACCGAAAACGATTTTGTAAGGTACATCCTGGTGCTCTGTCAAAACAGCGTCGAGCCATGCTGTGTCAACATAGCCTTCACCGCCGAGTGCTAAATTGAGCGTGTTGACAAAGACCAGGAGGCAGTCATCCAACTCTACATAATAACTCAATCCAACCTGCCCAGCGGGTCCGTTATGCGGTAAATGGGGCAGCATTTCGCGGAAGATGTTCTGGCTCAAAGCATCGTAAGCGGTGTGGTTGCCTGTTGTGTGGTAGAGTGGGATCGATGGATCCAACCACCCCATTTCGTTCTCAAGCCAGTATTTCCACTGGGAGCGCAGCGCATCAGCATCCGGCAGCAAGCCGCGTATTTCATCTCCTGGAAAGCTGATAAATTCCGGTTGAGGCTGGAGCTTCCGTAAAACTGCATTGATTTGAGCGAATGTGCTTTCGTTTGGGGTACCGGGTATTCCGGAGCAGCAGTCTGCATAACAGACAAACTGGTGCCCATTTTCCCCCCGGGGCAGCAGGGCAGCGATGGAGGAACCTGCTACGGCTTTATGATCGAATCGACCAGTGTTCATAAACCACCTCGTCATCGTTTTATGCCTGTTAGTTAATTCAGATGTATGACTTCTCCATCTGCAGGAATTATTAATTGGGTGGGAAGAACGTCGTTGATGTCTGCTGTGCTACGCAACATAATACGGTCGACCGTGCAGTGATCCAGAGCTTCCATATGTGTAGCGATAACAACACTGCCTGGGGCTGCCTGGCACAGGGCGATGGTTTGTTCAGCATTCATAATGATCGGCACGTTGTCTCCCCATTCAGCGCCTCCTGAATGCGTGACGATAACATCGGGCTGGAAACGTTTGATAACCTCCCCAATTTTGGGGGTCCATATAGTGTCTCCGGTCCAGTATAGGGAGGGTTCGCCCTTGGTTTCAAAAACAAATCCTGAGGCTTCTCCCATCTCCGCAAGTACAGCTCCACTGCCATGCTGAGCAGGCGTGCGGGTGATATCGATATCGTTCCATACCAGGCTGTCCAGTACAGGCAGCAGGATGGTGAAATGCATTTTTCTCAACTTTTCTGTATCGTCAGGTTGGCACACAAGCGGGATTGTTTTAGATAGTAACTGTTGAGCTGCTTTATCGAAATGGTCAGAATGCAGGTGAGAGATCACTGCCATTTCGCATCCCTCAAGGACCTTTTCCGGTGCGAAGGGTAAATCGACGAGTGGATTCGGCGAAGTTCCTGTATAGGAAGGCATGGAGTGTCTGGGAGCCAGGGTGGGATCGATGATGAAGGTGTGACCCGCTATGGTAATTTTTAGTGTTGCGCTGCGAATGAGTTGAATCTGCATTTTATCTCCGGGAATGAAATCTGACCACCTGCTATAAAACCAACCACGCAAGATTCGCCGTGATTAACGCTTCTGGCAAAATGTTTAAGGAATGGGCGTCCCTGTACCGCAAAAAGCGTTCGAAACACAACCTGAGTGCGTTTTTCATGGCCTCCGTGACCACGACATCTGGCTCCCACCACCATTGTTTGATGATCATGGTCCGGTCTTTTTTATCCCAGCCAGGTTCAAATCGACCGATGAATTTGTCGCCGTACAGGACCGGCAGCACATAGTATCCGTATTCGCGTTGTGCTTTGGGTTTGTACACCTCCCACCGGTAATGAAATCCAAAGAGCGCCTCGGTGAAAAATCGGTCCCACAGTACATTATCCAGCGGTGCGATAATTACCGCACGGGCAGGTGGCGGTTCTGTGGAAAGAACAGTTTCCAATGTGCTCAGGTCATCGCTGCGGATGTACAGCGTATGTGGAAAATCTTTGACGGCAATTTCGACAATTTTGTGCTGTGCTTGCAGCCGCTTCATAGCCGCATTACGCTCACTTACTTTCAGCCCTCGAATCTCATGCCATAAAATGCTGGCTCGATGCCAGACCATTCCCAGGCTGCCTATCCGCCGGAGGATGTGCCAGTCATGGTAATCCCCCAGGCTCTCAAATGGGTCCGATGCAGAAAGCAGGACGTTGGGTATATGGTTGGACGCAAAATCGTAGTATTTACGTGTATTGACTTTGTGATGCACAATGAGTTCACCCCATTCCGCCATACTATCCAGGGCTGCCCGTGACAGACGGGTAGGCGCCCAGGACCAGTTTACAATTTCATCGTGATCAAGGTCGATGGACGAGAGCGGTCCCCGCTCCCGGAGCGCCTCCCTGACCTGCGGTAAAATAGCGGTTGCCGGGCTGGTCCTCATGACCCAAATGCCGGCGCATTGCGTCCCTGCGGCGTCTGAAATAAGGCCAATCCTCTGTTGGATAAATCGACATCATCTTGTCCCATCCGTCGACCAGCGCGCGATCTTCATACAGCAGCGCTTCCAGCATTGCCGGTTTGTAATCCGATACGCGAGACTGCAGAACCAGGTCCGGGTTGCGCCCTACAATGTTCAAAGGGTCGTATTGAATGCTGCCAAGTCGCTTGATGTGGCTCAGGGCACTTTTTTTCCCAGATGTTACCTGGGCAGGAAACAGACCCTGGTGCGTGAGGATAAAGTGAACAGCTTGCGTTGTCGTTATCGATAAAGGTTTTATAGCAACCATAGCCGGGCTCCCGGGTCATTTTGGACTGTATGACAGCTGGTAAATACTCCTGCCCGTGCTAAATCTGGTGTTGAAATGGGGAGAATATCAGCAGCCAAAGGATTTTTCCATCACCTGGATGATATGCCACACAGTTTGATTGACGGGTGTGGGTATACCGAATTGCTTTCCTAATTCGACGGCTTTACCGGCAAAGATTTCCACTTCTGTTTTCCGCTGTGCCTGGATGTCCTGCAGCATGGAAGTCTGACCATCAGGGGAAAGCGTGTTAAGGAAGGAGTACCAGGCATCCACATCCCGTCTATATAAATGCACACCGCTGTGTGCAGCCAATGCAATCACTTCATCCATCAGAGATTCCATCAGGGCTTGTGCTTCTGGCATTGTTTGGAAAACGCCGTAAGGAGCGCCTGTCACAGCCGACGCCTGGTTCATCCCTACGTTAATCATAAATTTCCACCATAAAATCCGCAGCATATCGGCAGGTACTTCATAACCGATGCCTGCTAGAGAAAGAGCATTCTGAACGGCGATGACACGGGGAGTGAGGGTGTCATTGCGTAATTCGCCGAAGAATATCGTGCCAATTTTCGTGTAATTTATGCTATTTCCCGATCGTAATGCGTCTATTCCCACAGCCACGGCGTAGAGCACTTTCCTTATGCCGTACCGCGCACCTATGATGGTTTCGCTGTCCAAACCGTTCATGACCGAGAGAATGGTGGTCTGCTCTCCGATGAAAGGCTCCAGATCTGGCAGCGCCGCATCAAGATGGTGATGTTTGAGGGCAACAATGATCAGATCAACTGGAGTTTGAGATGCTTGTGGGCGTGCCACCGGTACGTGAAAGGGTATGCCGTTGACCACGATTCCTTGTTCCTCCAGCCGTTGTGCACGTTTACCACCAGCAATAAAAACGGTTGAGAATTGCGGTTGCGAAAGAAATGTGGTCGCGTAAGCAGCGCCCAGCGCACCGGCGCCCAGAATAGCAATGGTTTGAATCATAAACACCTCGGCAGTGGATTATAGTGACCTGGTGCTGCCATTATGCCATAAAACTGTTAGGGCGCAGGGGCTTATAGGCATGAACATATCCAGGAGTACTCCAGAGGTTAAGGCAGGTGTTCTATATCCGCGAGAATAGCATCCCGAACAACTGGCAGCAGGTCATAACCGCTGGGGTAGGTGACCTGGCGTACAGGTGTAACATTAACCAGTTTTGATAGTTGCTGCAGATTATGCAGATGAAAGGGCAGCCACCGGCGGTAGGAAGAAACAATACCGCTGCGGATCAGTGTGGTGACAGCGGTTGTTTTGGGAAGCGACTTGATCGAAATCGCAGTGTCAGGGTCATCCGTCAATCGTCTTTGCGGAATATAGATTACGCTAAGGTGACAGGCATCAATGCAAAATCGCCCAAAACCTTGATCGCCAATTGGCACCAGCTTTTTGGAGTAATTTGCATGGACATCCTCAAGGTGATTGTAGTTTCCGATAAAATATTCGGCTTGATCAAACCACATGCGCATGAGCGGGTAACCCGGTTGCACGACGTAACTCTGGTTTAGGAGCTCGATGGCAGCATAATCATCGGCTAATAACGCGTGCCCAGCCTGCAAACAACTGGCAGCCAGGCTGCTTTTTCCGCTGTGATTATAAGCGCTGAACAGGACAGCTTTATCATCAATTGCCACTGCTGATGCATGCAACCCAAATCTGTTTTGGGTGTACGACCATAAGGACAGAACCGGTCCACAACAATAGCATGTCTATAATGGCACTGTCTTCCAGTTGATATATATAGGCTGTTATCGTATCAGGTGTAATCCAGAAATCTATACAATCGGAGAATTCCAATGCAAAGGCATCTTCAAATTGTAAAAGATTTACCCATTGCTTGTCTATGGGATTTTCGATTGTCTTCAAGGTTTGTGTTGACAGCGGGTTCGCTTTGCTTCTGGGCTGTTTTGGGTCGCCGACCACGAAAACGACATCCGCAGGACCGCCACAAAGGGGTAGAGGGTACCGAAATGGAAAGCGACTGGCGATGCGTATGCCGTAAATTGTATAAGTTTCTGATTTGTTCAAAAAATAATCCAATAAAATGCCGACCAGATATACCTGGTCGGCATAATTTGTTAAATAATATTATGAAAGATTAATTGTTACCAATAGTAGCATTCAAAATCATTAAGACCCAGTGGGTCATCAAACGCGTCTTGTGTTACAGCTGTAAAACTGCCGTATGTGCGTAGTTCAGGTTCGTGGTAAACCTTTTTTTCTTCTTCCATTAGATTCTCCTGTAATTTCACTGAGCTTTTTCGTGGGGCGTTGGTGTGACAATAGTGTTAAGGCATTGTTAAAGGTATGTTACTTTGGCTCTTTGATATTACTATACCATAACTTTCTAACTTTGCAATACCAAAGTTGGCAATATGTCAGGGAATTTTACCTTTGATATCCGGAAAACGCGTAGTTCACAGCAGATATCGGATTAGCCCTAGGCTACAAATGGAAGTTGGTCAATATTGTACTTTGTTATGTCAAGGTTAAAGGGAGTGTACATAGCGGTGACATCGAGGGTGGCATTAACCGGGATGCCCTGAACCTCCACCCAGGCGTGGGCAGAGAACGCGCTATGTGCATCAGCAGGTTGTCCTTCGATAAGTCTCGTTCCGATTTTGAGAGCTGCTGTAATACCATATCTCTGCAGGGTTGACCACAGGACCAGAGATCGCGAAAGGCATGTACCGGGGAATGGGCTTCTGCTTTCAATTATCCTGATTGCTAATCTGCTGGCGTGAAGGATGCGGTGGTCGCTGGAGGTGGACGGCAGCCAACGCTTCAAAGTTCGTGTGGATAGTTGTTTCAGGACTGTATTGTAGCCCTGTCGCTTGAGCTTGTAGTGAGTAACCGGGACCATCACAGCGAACCTGCCCAGGATGAGGAAACCAAAAACACCAAGTTTTACTTTTTTCATAGCCTGCAATATGATGACATGTGATTGTGCGGCATTTCAGGTGTAATGCGTGGCGATGAGTTTTTGATGGACGAGTTTCTCCAGCAAATTAGCCAGGTCCTGGCGCAGCCTGGATTCATCAACATCATACATTGTCATCAGCGCGGAGATCACATCTTCCACTAAAGGCAGGTCATTGAGCAGCTTCCACATGACGGTGCCGACGTCATCCAGGCTGAAGTATTCCTCAGTCCCCATATGCAGCAAGACAGCTTCATCTTCCACATCCTGGGTGATAACATTGGGATTGATGGTGACGGTCACAGGTAGTTTATCGCCATTCATTTTCCAAGCCTCGCTGAAGACAAGATTATATGGTCTTTCTACCTACTATAGCATAGTGCCTGAATGAGACAATAAGCACCCCTATATCTAGCGAATAAACGATATATTCAGTGATTGCGTATTTGTTGACCTTGTAGCAAGATAATTTCCTTCCTATTATTTTATCCACTCATCACTCATATTGTTTGAAAACTATGTGTTAAGCGAATCCTCCAGCAAAGATTGGGTCAGCGTATGTTGCGGTGAGGTGACCGCACCCTGTAGGAGGGGATCATTGGTGAGGACCATATGCCGGTATAGCGTTTGCATTAACGTGTGCTGAACTTCAACCCAAACAGCTTCGTCAGCCAGATTTCGCTGTTCCCATGGGTCAGACTTCAGGTCATAGAGTTCGATACTGGGATGGTAAGCTGCTGCTCTGTTTTCCGGAACAACGGTGTCTGATCGCGGGCGCCACGTTTGGCTGGGGTCCATAAAAGCCGGCGCTGTGGAGAAATTGGCGATCAGTTTGTAGCGTTCTGTTCGCACGCAGCGTTTGGGGTCGTAATAATCGTGATAAGTCAACTCACCAAAATAGGTTTTCCTGGGTTCGCACACTTCCCCATCCAGCGCGCGCAGCAAACTGATCCCCTGCACGTTCTCCGGGACAGATATCTCCAGCATATCCAGCAGTGTCGGGAGAACATCGATATTGGAAATCATCGCGTCGATGCGCCGTCCTCCGGTCCACCCGCGTTCGGGATAGCGCATTATCAGGGCGACCGCGATCCCCGGATCGTAGAGATTGCACTTCGCTCTAGGCATCGCATATCCATGGTCTGTGGTGAAAATGACCAGGGTGTTTGTCCTTAACGTGGATGCCTCGATTGTATTCAGTACGCGTCCGATTTGTCCGTCCACCCACTGCACCATCCCCTGCAATTCAGCCAGTTCCTGCCGTGTGCCCGTTGTGTCCTTCAGGAAACCCGGCACAGTGATGCCCAGCGTGCTGTCGGGTCCATAATCTGCCGTAGGATGCAGGAATGTGTGGTCGCCCGGCAGTTCCCCATGTCCCGGCAGGCGGTGGGGTTCGATGAATCCTGTATACAGGAAGAAAGGATTTTCAGATGGGTTGGCAGTGCGTTGTGCCAGATATTCAATGGCGGTATCTGCCACTTCGTTTCCCCAATGCGCCGGAATAGTGGTTCCATATCCCCAGGATTGCGGGGACTGTCGCCCTTCATGCACGACCCCGATGCACGTGGTACTATATCCTGCATCGCGCAAGATGCTTGCCATATGCTTTTCCCCGGGATTCAGGTCCCAAGCAAAACTGCTGTGCGTCAAGCCCATCACGCCGTTGTTGTGCGGATACCTACCGGTAAACAGTGAAGCGCGGGAGGGGCTGCATTGCGGTGCAGTGCAGAAACTGCGCTCGAACAACACGCCATCCTGTGCCAGGCGGTCAAGATTGGGGCTGCGGACACTTGTAACGCCATACGCGTTCAGATATGTGCCCAGGTCGTGGCAGTGAATCATTACAATATTGGGACGCGATACATTTTCTGTCATTTTCAATCCTTGTGCTGGTTTATGTCAGAGGACCATATCTGTTCTGGTCACAGTTGGCGGATACTTTCCAGTGTTTCATCCAGTTTTTTCTGTGCCCATTGAACAACACCTTTATCCGTATACTGGCGTGGCCCATCTTCAACGACCATAATGAGGTATAAATAAAGGTCATAAAAGCGATTGCGCGTGCGCTGCGCTCTGGTATGCAGCACAGGATGCCCATAACCCGCGATAAAAGATGGGTTACCATCGCCCCGGAAAAACACTTCACCCAGGGGGTCTCCCCAATAAACGCGTTCAAAGTCGATAAGCCCGCATATATCTGGCAAATCACCTGTGGTATCAACGAAGACGTTACCTTGCCACAAATCCCAGTGTACCAATTGGGGAACCGTTACCTCTGCGAAGGCAGGTGCGTGTTCTTCCAACCGGGTCTGGACTTCATCCAGGGTCACCGGAAGACTGATACCGTAGGTTTCAGCATCAGTGAAAATCATCGTAAACATGTGATAAACAGCATCCAACCAGGTCTGATATTTGGGCTGCGAGGGCATAATAGCCAAATGTTTCATTGGTGTACCGGTTGATACGGGCAGTAATTTCACCAAGTTGGTATGACAAACGGTTGTTCTGCTCCGGTGTCAGATGCTTGTTGATATTGTTCCAGATTTCTCCATCCACGAAGTCCATGAAATAATAGGTATTGGGGATCAGGATGCAAGAAAAGTCTGCCGTGCTGATGTGGGGTACCGGGATCGCCGGGTCGTGGTCCAGCATCCGCATGACTTCTACTTCAGCGATCATAATATTGTGTTCATAGGACAGAATGTCTGCATTGGGCGGTGGGCCGACTTTCAAACCGTTTTGTTACCGTCATCAAGAGTTAAAGCATACGCGCTGTTGTACCAACCTTCTGTCAATTCGGAGATGTTAAGAATAATGGTATCGCTGCCAAAAGCAGCCTTTGTCAGCATCCCGATCGTTTCGGGTGATAGGTGGACCTTGGTTTTACTTTCCAATGTGAGCTCCGCAGAAAAAAAGTTGATACTGCGACATTGTACTCCAGGTTACGCAGAATTCTACCGGCAATCACTACGATATCTCGGTTTATACAAAAATAAATCTTGAAATTGATGAAAATTCGTATATACTAAAATCTAACCTCTATGTGCTTATTTGTTTGAGTTCTCTATTAGTATAATTTCAGTTAGGAGGAGATTTATGAAAAAATCTATTGCGTTGTTTATCGGTTTGTTACTGGCATTGAGTGTTACTGCACCTGCTCTTGCTTATACTGGAATCACTGGTCAGGTCATTGACAGCAAAACTTCAGCGCCCTGGCAGTGGGGTGGGGATGTATACGTGAGGAACTTGCTCACGAACACCATCATCGCGACATGTACGTTGGACCCGTCGGGTCAGATTGTAGAGAGTGTGGGAAATCCGTGTTTATATACGTCAAGTGTTTTCGGATCACCTACTGGAGTTTTACCGGCACCGAATGATCCATTAGGCGTCGTCTTTGATTTCCACTGTACAGCAAGTGGTAATTGTTCAGGTGGTCCAAGTGGCACGCCATCACCAACCCTGGTTTTTTATCCAGAAGCAGTTGGTGCATTGTACCCAATACTTCTTCCAATCGAAACCGGCACCGGTCCCAATGCTGTCCAACTGACTGGTATGAAAGGTAGGTCGAGTTTGGGTATCGGGCTCGTTATGGCGATGGTCGCCGGCGCAACATTGCTGGTGAAGAGCAAGGTCAATACAAAGCCTGAGAGCACTTATAGTGTTCCTGAAGTCACCTACGAAGGTGTGCTGGAGGTGCAGGCGGGTAGTCCTTTAGGCGACACCTCGGACGGTATCCTGCCTGACGAATTGTTGTAATCCAATTATTACACTATTAATATCTACGAACCAGACTGGGAGCATCAACCCCCAGTCTGGTTCTACGTTTTATTAACCACTATGTGATAAGAATTTAGACCAGATATCTGGCATAGAAGTGGGTGATACCAATTGCGCAGTTGATGACATCATCTATACTGGCAGGTAACTTATCCGTTGTGGAAAATTACCGGACAGGAGTCAACCATGCAAAATAACACCTTATCTAAATCCCACCAAACCGCTATCAAAGTCAATGGAATTATAGACCACTATCTCCAGGGCATCACCGCCCAATGGCTGCTTGTAGCTCCACAAGCCAATCCTGCTATGCTGGAGATGTTCCGTGACCGCGACGCCTCCCCGCTCCGCCAAATGGTTCCGTGGGCAGGTGAATTTGCCGGAAAGTATCTCACCGGCGCTGTCCAGGTGCTCCGTCTGACCCATGATCCTGTCCTGCGCGAATGGCTGGCTGAATTTGTCCAACGCCTCATCAGTTTCCAGGCAAAGGACGGATATCTGGGACCATGGTCGGAGAAATACCGCCTGACCAATAGAAATGCTGCGAAGGAAGAGACGTGGGACACGTGGGGGCATTATCATGTCATGCTGGGACTGCTGTTCTGGTATGATGAGACCGGCGATATGCATGCATTACGGAGCGCCAGACGTATAGGTGACTTGTTCTGCGATATGTACCTGGGCAATAAGAAACCCCGGTTGGTGGAAACTGGTTCAACAGAGATGAATATGGCACCTGTGCATGCGCTGTGCCTTCTGTACCAGAGAACGCGTGATGAAGCCTTTCTCAAGCTGGCGCTGCAGCTCGTGGAAGAATTTGGTGCAATGCACCGGAAAAACTATCTTGCCGGTGATTACCTGGCACAAGGTCTGGCAGGTGTGGAATTTTTCAATATGCCAAAACCGCGTTGGGAAAGCCTGCACCCCATCATGGCACTGGCGGAATTATATCGCATCACCGGTGATGGGCAGTACCGGCAAGCCTATGAAAACATCTGGTGGAGTATCGTGCAGTACGACCGGCACAATAACGGCGGATTTTCTTCGGGTGAGAAAGCTACGGGTGATCCCTATGATTTTGGAGCAATTGAAACGTGCTGTACGATTGCCTGGATGGCGTTGAGTGTCGAAATGCTCAAACTCACCCATAACGCTATTGTTGCTGACGAGTTGGAATTATCACTACTGAATGCGGTCACGGGTATGTTTTCCTCGACGGGGCGTTGGTCGACATACGACACCCCGATGAATGGCGTACGCCGGGCTAGCGCCCACACGATTGTGTTCCAATCCCGTGAGGGCAGCCCTGAGCTGAACTGCTGTAGTGTGAATGCTCCGCGGGGGTTTGGTTTGCTCAGCGATTGGGCAGTATTGCAGGATGAAGATGGACTCTTTCTGAATTACTACGGATCCTCCGAAATAACTGTCAGGCTTAATACCGGTCCTGTGGTTATCCTGACGCAAAAAACCGCGTATCCGATTGATGGCACTATCCGTCTGAAGGTTGATGCCGCAAAACCTGTGTCCTTTGCGTTAAGGTTACGCGTCCCGCAGTGGTCTGCAAATACTCTTATCCGCATCAATGGTGAAGCGCTGCCCGATATTGTCCCTGGAAACTACGCAGTGATTAAACGGACATGGGGGCATAACGATACGGTATCCATCGAACTGGATATGGGTTTGCACTATTGGTCCGGTGAAAAGGCTTGCGAAGGTTACAGTTCAATATATCGTGGTCCGCTGTTATTGGCGTATGATCATCGCTACAACCTGGAACACGCGCCACAGGGGAAACCTCAGATTCGGGATTTAACGGGATGGGATCCGCTGACATGCGGTTTGAATCTGCCTGTCCTGGATGCAGTAAACTTGCGTCCGGTAGAGTGTTCATGGGAGGATTGGCTGCCCCCGATGCTGCTTCTGGAGCTAAAAACGACCGCGGGGAAACGTGTAAGGTTATGCGATTTCGCCAGTGCGGGTGCGGTGGGTACGCCGTATGTTACGTGGTTAAAGGTAAAAAATGCGACGGTTACCGAATTTTCTTGCCAGAATACATTGCGCACTGCTCAATTAAAATAGGCAAGATGCGCTGATCACAGAATCCACTTTATCTGCGGAACCAGATGATACCGCAGTCCCTTTGTTCGGCTTTTTGCCTGACGATATGAAATCCTGCTTTCTGCAAATGCTCGCAGAGCCCTGCCAGGGGTCCCGCGTGGTATTCCATCCGGATTTCGTCGATACACAAAAGGGTTCCCTGCTGCGCTGCCGGAATAACGCTGTATTCCGCTCCTTCGATATCCATTTTCATTAAATCCACATGCCCACCGGCGCGGTTCACAATCGCATCCAGGGAAATCGTCTGCACGTCGATCAGCTGAATATCAAGCATATGCTCCGCAATCGGTGATTTCGGAATACGGTTGTACGGGCTTGGATTGACCGGGAACTTTACATAATCACCTGAACGCGCCGTTACAGCCAGGTGATTGGGCTCGATTACAGCATTTAATCCATTGTCCCTGATGTTACTCACCATGCAATCGAATACCAGTTGGTTGGCTTCATAGGCATATACCTTCCGGGCGTCTTGCGCCGCAGCGTATAGCGCAAAGAGCCCGATGTTGGCGCCGATATCCAGGCAGACAGTCCCCGATTTAACACTGCCGTAGTCCCGTTTGCAAAACACGATAATGGTTGAAATCAGATCATGTTTGTGTCCTGAGAAGGTGATCCGGTATCCATTTCGCATAGTGACAAAGCTATGGGGTGGAATAGAGGAGCGCACATAATGCCATATCACGACCAGGGGCTTTTTGAAGGTCAGAAAGATGTTGATAATGGCTTTGGCAAAGCCGCCCAGGCGGCGCGGCAGGGTGGTGAGTTGGATGTTACGATTCAGCAGCTTCATGGCATCCCATAAGCATTGTTGACCGGTAACAGCATTCGGGTGTTGGGTGAGGGCTTACAGTTGAAAAATCATCTTCAGGCCATAACAATTTGCAGTCGCTTCTGGTTGCCAGCATAACATAATTATCCTGGTCTTCGATCACGCCTCCGCTGTGGCAGGTTGCCCAAAGCCTGTTATTTGGGGTGGTAGCCAGTCCGGGAATGCCCTGAAACATCCGTTTTTGATCTGCGTAATCGGGGCTAGAGGGATTTTGGATCCGGGGCACTGTTGAAAGGACATCTGAAGCATCCTTTATGGTTTCTGGTGTTTGGTCCGTCATTGGCTGATCTCCTGGGTGTTTTCCTCTTGCGCTTTAGCGACCTTGACGACATTGTTGAATAAAAAAGCATTTGGGACCAGGATAATTTCATTAACTGTGTCCAGCTTTGTGTAGCGCAAGTCAATATTGACGACCAATCCTGAATGCGTCCCTACAGTGATAGCATCACCGCGGCGAAAAGGGTGGTAAACCAGAATCAAAACACCGGATAGGAAATTGCTGATTGCATCCTTGAGCGCAAAGCCAACCGCGAAACCGACCAAACCCAGACTGGCAACCATAGCGCCGATATTGATTCCAGCGGTGCCCAGCCCTGTAATGATCCCGACCAGCATAACTGTAATTCGAACGCCCTGTTCAATTAATTCTTCAATATCGCGATCCAGATCCTGGTGTTTAAAAATGCTTTTAAGAATCCGGTGCAGAATACTGCTCAGCACCCAGAAAAGACCAAAGACGACCAATCCGGCAAGGATTTTTGGACCAAGATCACTAAGTTGATTTACGATGGTTTCTATATTTAACGCGCTGCTGATTCTGTTAAAGGTATCCATGGTTACATCCCCTGTTGGTGTGCTTTTATGCGAGCATATTACACCAGACGAGTGGGATAATCAACTGCGATCCATGGCGGGTCCGTTTCAGAAAAGTTCCCATCCTAGGGGGCGAATGCAGAATGCGATGCGGAATAATTCCCCAGCTTTTCCACTGCAGACTTCCGTATCGCCATCTACCTTGCCGTTCGTCGTGTGATTATTTTTTGTGGAAATCTTGCATTTCTTGCCGAACTGCAACGGACTCTCAATGCTGTATTGCGTGGTGTCACATTTGGGTTAACATATATATACACAAAAGACCAATTAAGGTATATATCAAGTCCAAAAATATGGATATTTTCTAACCAAGATAGGCACTGGGGGGAAAATGGCGCGTAAATGGCACATACAATCGATTGTTTCCTTGGGACTGTTTTTCTTTTGTTTTACCAGATGTATAAGTCCAGATTTTAGTGTTACCATAGCACCTTCAGATATTCCCGAAACTCAGGTCAAGACCTCACCCACAGTCATCCACAACGCAGCTCCGACTGTAATATCACCATCGCCCACAACACAGGGTAGCCCAACAGCACTCCAGGAGAATACCACGGTTGCAAGCCTTTATGCTCGAGGTATTATTCTCTTTATCGGCGATGGGATGGGGGAGGCGCACCGCACAGCAGCACGCTGGGCTGGTTATGGATTGGATGGCATACTGGCGATGGATTCACTCCGTTATGAAGGCGTGTCGCGTACTGCACCCTATGGGGGAACCGGTGTGACAGATTCCGCTGCAGCGGGTACGGCATTAGCGACAGGTGTAAAAACCGTTAATGGCTATGTGGGAATGAACCCGCAGCGAGAGAGTGTCCCGAATATACTTGAACTCGCCAAACAGCAAGGTTATGCTGTAGGTTTGGTCACGACGACGCAACTGGGCCATGCGACGCCTGCATCATTTGCTGCCCATGTTCCTGACCGCAACCAATACACAATAATCGTAAAACAGATGCTGAACCTGGGAGTGGATGTGCTCCTGGCAGGTGGAGAGGATGATCTTCTTCCTGCGGATACTGCGGGATGTTATCCTGGAAAAGGGCACCGCACGGATGGGGTAAATCTGGTTGAACAAGCCCAATCTGCAGGCTATATCACCATGTGCGGTCCTGAAGAATTCTCCCAGCAGGTGGCTGCCCCGGGTCTGCGCTATCTGGGCATGTTTGGAGATGATGGCATGCTGCGTCCACATACCCCAAGCCTTGCCGATATGACTGCATTCGCTCTGACGGTTCTGTCTGCGGACCCGGAAGGTTTTTTCCTGATGGTGGAAGGCGGGCAAATTGATTGGGCAGCGCATGATAATGACGCGGAAAATGTCATCCTGGATACGCTGGCGTTTGACGCAGCGGTTGCAAATGGTCTGGCTTATGCAGAAACAGCGCAAGATGTGCTCATCATAGTGACCGCTGATCACGAAACTGGGGGGATGGTGGTTTCAATGGAGGATTCCGGTAAAGTTGGGCAGGACGGTCCTTTTACAATGCTTAACGGGACGCCTTTTTATGTCACTTGGGGTACGGGGTCACATACAGGCGCTGATGTTCCAACGTCTGCCCAGGGAATATGCGCTGATCGGTTGAGCGGTTCCTATGACAATACGTATATTTTCGATGTAATGCGGCAAGCGCTTCAAGGGTGTACTTCCTCTCATTTTCTTTATTTTCCATTGTGCTACACTGGCGGATTAAAGTATTAGGAGCATTATATGGGTGATCCTCAAGCGGATGATGACGCTAGACCTATGAAGAATAGACACGATCAGCAGCAAATTCTTACCGGAGGTGGATATGGTCAGACCGAATATACTTTTTATCTTCAGTGATCAACAGCGTTGGGATACGCTGGGTTGTTATGGACAGCAACTGGATATCTCACCCAATTTGGACCGGGTTGCTGCAGAAGGGGTTCGGTTCGAGCAGGCGATTACATGCCAACCGGTATGCGGACCAGCCCGCGCATGCCTTCAAACCGGCAAATATGCGACGGAGATGGGGACGTTTCGGAACGGCATCCCGCTGCCTCTGGATGAAAGGACTTTGGCGCATGAATTAAGGGATGCAGGTTATACTGCAGGTTATATTGGCAAATGGCACCTGGCTTCGCACCGCCTCCGGACTTCAGAAGAGGGAACTGTCCATAACTATGAGAACAGCCCGGTCCCGCCTGAACGCCGCGGGGGGTACAGTGACTATTGGCTGGCATCGGATGTGCTCGAATTCACCTCGCATAGTTATGACGGCCACATGTTTAATGCCGATATGGAACAGGTCGATTTCCCGGAGGGTCGCTACCGGGTGGATGCCCAAACTGATTGGGTGATTGACTATTTGAAAGCACAGGACAAAGAGAATCCCTTTTTCCTCTTTGTTTCTTACATTGAACCACATCACCAGAACGACCACAATCGCTATGAGGGTCCCCGGGGATCCAAAGAGCGATTCAAAGATTATGTTATTCCAGGTGATCTGCTGGATACGGCGGGCGATTGGCGGGAGAATTTTCCTGATTACCTGGGATGCTGTCACAGCCTGGACCAAAATGTCGGACGGATTGATGCTGCCCTGCACGAGTTAGGGTTGGCTGAAAATACACTACTCATCTACACCAGTGATCACGGTTCTCATTTCCGTACCCGTAATTCCGAATACAAACGTTCGCCCCATGAAGGTTGCGTCCATGTTCCCATGATTTTCCGTGGTCCTGGTTTTAAAGGCGGAAAGGTGATTGAACACCTTGTCAGCCTGATTGATCTCCCACCCACAATCCTCGCCGCGGGTGGAGTAGCGCCTACACCTGTGATGCGTGGGCGTAAACTCCAGGATTTGGTTGATGGCACTGCACAAGATTGGCTGGACGAGGTATTTATCCAGATCAGTGAAAGCCAGGTGGGGCGAGCAATTCGAACCGAACGCTGGAAATACGCTGTCTATGCTCCCGGCAAAAATGGTGGAGAAGATATGGACAGCGACACCTACGTTGAACAGTATCTCTATGATTTGGCAGCTGACCCCCACGAACGCGCGAACCTGGTGTGTGATCCGGTGTACGCCGACCTGAGAGCTGACCTTGCACAGCGTTTGATCGATCACATGGTTCAGGCAGGTGAAACCGCCCCAATGATTCAGCCTGCACAACCATGATCAATTTCACCGGCGCAGTCATTGGTTCATTTATGTTTTAATATTTAAATTAAGGAGAATATAGTGACAGAGAGAAAAGTGCTACCCGTTCGTGAACTCCGTATGGATGACCCCCTTGACGGTACGCTGCGGGGGCACATTCGCAGTATGGGGTATACGGATTTTGACATGTCACGCCCAATTATCGGCGTTTGTAATCCCTGGAGCGAGCTGAATCCAGGGCATTGGCACTTCAGAGCCCTGGGAGATGCTGTCAAACGGGGTATCTGGGCTGCCGGTGGATTCCCGCTGGAATTCCCCACCATCTCGATGTGCGAGGTGTTCCACGACATCTCAACACTCATTTATCGCAACCTGATGGCGATGAGCACCGAAGAAATGATAGCTTCAATGCCGATCAAAGGTGTTGTGCTTCTTTCCACCTGTGACAAAGATGTGCCTGCACAGGCAATGGCGCTGGCAACTGTAAATAAGCCAGCAATCATTGTCACCGGTGGGACGCGGTTAGCCGGGTTTGTATAATGGCCGGACGGTTGCCTGTTCTACCGACACCCAGAAATTTGAATGGGAATACAAAGCCGGCACCATTGGGGAAGAAGAATTGTATGAGGTGGAGCATAACGGCTTTTATAATACGTGCGGTGCGTGCGGGGTGATGGGTACCGCCAACAGCGTGCAGTCTATGGCAGAAGCACTCGGTCTGACCTTACCCGGTAATGCCTCTATTCCAGCGGTGTATGCCCAGCGCATCCACATGGCAGAATCTACGGGTCGGAAAATCATGGAATTGGTCGAAAAGGATATCCGCCCTTCCGACATCCTCACCCGCGCGGCATTTGAGAACGCTATACGAGTCCAGATGGCAACCGGCGCCAGCACAAATTTAATGATTCATATCACCGCTATTGCACGGCGCGCAGGGGTCAATATTACGTTGGATGATTTCGACCGCATCAGCCAGCAAACGCCATTTATTGCTAACGTCAAACCATGTGGGGATGTGACGGTTGAGGAATTGTATCATGCCGGTGGGATTCACGCGGTGATGAAAGAGCTCGCGCCTTTGTTGGACACGAGCGTCATGACTGCCAGTGGACAGCCCTCTGGCTGAAAATCTGAAAAGCGCCCGGATTAAAAATCGGAACGTCATCCGTCCATTGGACAACCCGTTCCAGCCTGACGGCGGTTTACGAGTTGTGCGCGGGAACCTGGCGCCGGATGGTGCTGTGATAAAAACCGCGGCATCCTCTCCGAATTTGCTGAAACATACCGGACCGGCAGCTATTCTCCCTTATTCACGGGATACGAATGGGCATACAAAGGGGGCAAGTCAGGATGAAATTGATAAGGCTTTTGCTGATGTGACAGAAGACCATGTCATCATCGGGCGATATCTGGGTCCTATCGGTGCGCCGGGCATGCCTGAACGCGGTCCCGTCGGACTCCCGACGCATTTATTGCGCAAAGGGATGCGTGATATGGTGCGGGTGGTCGATTGCCGGATGAGTGGCACGTCCTACGGCACGATTGTGCTTCACGCCGCCCCTGAAGCTGCAGTTGGTGGTCCTCTGGCGGTTGTTCAGGACGGTGATATGGTCGAGTTGGACGCCCATAACGGCAAGATCAACATGCTGGTGGATGCGCGTGAAATACAACGCAGGCTGGCAGCGCTACCGCCCTTCGAACCTGCGTATAAGGTTGGGTATCGTTCCCTGTGGCTTGATCAGGTCCTTCAGGCGCCGGATGGTTGCGATTTTAAGTTTAATGTCGACCCGGAATGGCGCAAGAAACGCTGAGTTTGACAGGACCGGTTGGAAGATGTTTCTCTAAAAGCCATCCGCGGGATGTTTTCCGCGGATGGCAAGGGGAAATAGCACCGGATCCCCTGTTTGGGCAGAGATTCCGGATGAGTGGTCCGGGAGGAACCCGGCGCCTTGATCCCCTGTGGAGCAAGTATTAACGCCGGATCCCGGTGCCCACCTGCTGTATCTTGGCGCTAGTGAGGGCGCGCCGTGAATGTATCATAGCAGAATTACCTGGTACAGTCTTTATGTGGATATTACCCGAACCTTAAGACCAGCTTAAGACACAGAATATTAAATTTAAACGCAGAGGCGCAAAGGCGCAGAGAAATATCCTGAATTGTCGTCACCTTTGGTTGAAAAAAGTTGTCGAGGTGAAATGGAAGAGAATGAAATTAGTAAAATTATCCTGGATTCTGCCATCGAGGTACACAGGCTATTAGGCGGTCCTGGACTACTTGAGTCAGTTTATGAGCAAGCGCTTGTTTATGAATTATCACAACGCGGTCTACAAGTGGAACAGCAAAAACCGGTGCCAATAAAATACAAAGAAGTGACCTTGGCAACACCATTACACCTGGATATACTTGTAGAAGAAAAAGTCATCGTTGAATGTAAAGCCACAACACAATATAATAGCATTTACAAAGCGCAGACTTTGACTTATCTCCGTTTGGCAAACCTTAAGCTGGGAATTATTATAAATTTTGGCGCTAAACGCATTATTGATGGATATTATCGTGTTGTGAATGGTTTGTAGATGGCTAATTTGTTGTACAGTATTGTAAATTAAAAAAACTCTGCGTCTCTCCGTCTCTGCGTTGAAACCCGCCCTTGGTGTGACATTTATACCGCAAAGACTCATAAAAATATCTATATAGTATTAGAGGAGTGAAATGACTAAAATAACAGGCGTCACCGTCACCAGAACACGAGCCAATGGTACCTGGGGTATCGTCAAGGTCCTCACCGACCAGCCCGGACTATACGGTATAGGCTCTGCCAGCGATTTCCGCCACCAGGGCGCTGTAATCGCTATGATCGAGGAATTACTCACACCGCAAATTGTCGGGCGTGATCCTGGTCGTATTGAAGATATCTGGCAGTCTGTATTCACCAGCGCTTATTGGCGCAACAGCTCCGTGCTGAATACCGCACTGGGCGGTATTGATATGGCGCTATGGGATATTAAAGGCAAGGAAGCGGGCATGCCCGTCTACGCCCTGTTAGGTGGTCCGTGCCGGGCAGCAGTTCCCATATACGCGCATGCAGGAGGGCGCGATGTCGTCGAACTGGAGGATGACGTTCGCCGGTACCTGGAAGAGGGATTCCAGGTGGTGCGCTGCCAGTTAGGCGCCTATGGGGGTGGGGGATTTATTCCCGTAGAAAAAGCCGGATTGCCAAAAAACAACTGGGCAGAACGCCAGATCTTCGATGATGAAGCCTACCTGGAAGCGATCCCCGCTATGTTTGCCACCTTGCGCGATAAATTGGGTTATGGACCCAAGCTAACCCACGACGTACATTCCCACCTGCGTCCGCACAATGCGGTAGCTTTGGCAAAGTTGCTGGAACCCTACCGCTTGTTTTTTGTGGAAGACATCCTGCCACCGGAGCACATCGCCTGGTACCGTCAGATTCGCCAGCAGTGCACAACCCCGCAAGCCATTGGCGAGTTATTTGTCAGCCCCCACGAGTGGATGCCCTTGATTACAGAGCGCTTGATTGACTTCATACGCGTGCGTATCAGCAAAGGGGCAGGGATCACGCAATGCCGGAAAATCGCGAATCTGGCTGAGTGGTTTGGCGTGCACACCGCCTGGCAGGAGGGTGGGGATAACGACCCGGTCAACCAGATGGCTGCGGTGCATCTGGATATGGCGAGTTGGAATTTTGGTATCCAGGAGGAGAACGATTTCAGACCTGAAGAAAGGGAGATTTTTCCCGGACATGCTGTTCTGGAAGGTGGATATATTTACCCTAACGAACAACCCGGATTGGGAATAGATTTTGATGAAGTCAAAGCGCGTGCGGTTGTTAACCCTGATAAAGTGAAAGGTCATCCGTATTGGCCTGACCGTCGTGCTGACGGCACCGTCGTCAGGCCATAAGAATCGGCGCACGACGATGAAAAATATTACGATTTACCGGGAAGCGGGACGTTACGGTGGTTGGCCTGCGAATTATGGCATCTGGTCCTGGGATGACGAAATTGTCGTTGGTTTTGTGGCGGGATACCACAAAATGGTTTTAAATGCCCATGCGCGCGATAAATCCAAGCCATTTACGACGATGCAGGCACGCAGCCTGGATGGAGGAGAAACGTGGATAGTGCAGCCTATGCCGGTGGCGTCCCCTGGCAATCGGGCGCTCTCCGCTGATGAACACGCTGACCCGGAATTCAAACTGCGCACAGCTCTGGAGAATGGTGACAGTCATAGCCCGCGCCCTTGTCCGGGCGGTATCGATTTTATGCATCCTGACTTTGCGATGTTATGCGCCCGGACCGGATTGGGCGCCGGCACTGCCTCGTGGTTTTATACATCCATGGATCGGTGCCAAACCTGGGATGGCCCTTATGCACTGCCCATGTTCGGGCAAGCCGGTATTGAAGCCCGGACCGACGTCCACATCCTTGACGAAAAAACATGCATGCTGTTTCTCTCAGCATCCAGAGCATCTGGCCGAGAGGGGAAGGGCGTCTTTTGCGCGCGTACGACCAATGGTGGTCAATCCTTTCAATTTGTATCCTGGGTGGCGCAAGCTGCAGAAGGTTTTGTGATTATGCCGTCCAGCGTGCATAGGGTTGGTGGGAAATGGCTGACAGCTGTCCGGTGTCAGGGCAACAGCGCAGAAGGGGGGCAGCGCAACTGGATTGACTTGTACGTGTCTGAGGATAACGCGTTGACCTGGCGTCTTCTTGCCCAACCTGAGGAAGATTCAGGTCATGGTGGAAATCCTCCTTCGTTGGTCACCCTTCAGGACGGTCGTTTATGTCTGACCTACGGTTACCGCAACCCACCTTACGGCATTCGCGCTCGGACAAGTGACGATGAAGGGCAGACCTGGTCAACGCCTGTGATCCTGCGGGACGATGGTGGCAGTCACGACCTGGGATATCCCAGGTCCGTGCAGCGCTCTGATGGTAAAGTGGTTACTGTCTATTATTTTAATGATGAATCCGGTGGTGCAGCTTACATTGCTGCTACAATCTGGCAGCCCTGAATAAAACTGGGTACCTTGCGCTTTTCCTAAAGCGCAAGGTACCTTTGTATTAGCGTCTCTCACCCTTTTATATCCCCCCAAACCAACCCTCTTTATTTTAATATAATATTTGCTATAATATTTATGTAAATAGATTATATTCTACTGAAGCGATATTTATATACATAAGGAGCTAAACCATGAGCATCGGGGATTTTTTTAATCTGATAAAACTTTTATGGCAAAAAAGGGCGCTGCTGCTGCAGTTATTGGAAGTCTTGCCGGACACGCTCCACACAGTGGGGCTGTCCATGGAGCTGGCTGGCGATGGTTCCATTGCTGTGGCTAAACTCCTGCGGGGTGGGAGCGGGGTGCCGGTCAATGCCAGGGATTCGGTTCACGCTTCTGCGCAGGTGATTCAGCAAGCGGGTAATCAGATCGGGCAGGTGGCTGGGCTTCTCGAGGATATTGATTCTTTACTCCGTGATGTTGAAGTGCCAGTATTGGACATCAAAAAGAATACCTTTGACATACCGGTTGTGGGCAGTGTCCGTTTAGTGACAGGTGTTGACATCGAGGATGCCAAGCCATTTGCTCCCGTCGCCAATCTTTTTGATTCCGCTCACGATGATTTGATTGCTGTGAAGCAGAATTTGAGCAACACAGCGAATCAGTTGGAAGCCCTCAGTGGTGTTTTTCTGCAAACCGGGAATAACCTGAATACTATGGGGGATCAACTCAAGCTGGGAGGACAAAGCCTGAAGGCATTCGCGGAATGATGGGGCAGCTTACTTCTTTATCCCTGTAATTTTCGCTCTATAAATCAGTTGTGATATACTTGCAGGACGTTTCTGAATCCGGAACGGAGGGCAAGAATATGGCTGATAAAATTTTCCCTGGAAGCACCTGGCAGGCTGTCGATCCTGGGGATGCGGGTTTCAATGGTCAGCGTTTGGGGACTGCTGTTGATTGGCTGGACGCCAACAATGATCAAGGCTATCGTCTGATGATTATCCGGGATGGTTATCAGGTTCTGGACCGGTGTCATGGATTTGACCCCAAGGACAAGTTGAGCATCGCCAGCGCAGCTAAATCCATCTACAGCAACATTCTGGGTATTGCCGTGCAAGAAGGTGCACTGCCAACGGCAGATACCCCTGTAGTTGACGTTTATCCTGAAATGATGGATGTGCCGGAAGGAACGGGACCGAAGGAAGGGCGATATGCTTTCCCCAAAGACCGCGATATCACTTACCGCCAGCTTATCAGCAACACCTCAGGCTATATGAAACCTGGTGAGGATCCCGGTAAAGTCTTCAACTACCAGACTTATGGTATGAACGTATTGACCCACGCTCTTGCAAAACGCTATGGGCTGTATGATGTCCGCGACCCGGAAGGGTCTCCAGGTTTTAAGCAGCTCATTGAACAAAAAATTGGTAGTTTTATTGGGACGCATTGGGGATTTGACCTGGCAAACTTTCAACTCCACGCCGAAGCACGTTTACCGATCTTTGGTTACTACTGCCAGGTTCACACGGATGCTGCTGATGCAGCCCGGGTGGGGTGGTTATGGTGTAACTACGGTCGCTGGCAGGATACGCAGGTGGTGCCGGAGGTGTGGATGAGAGCCAGCGTGGATGTTAATCCTGACCTGCGCGCCAACTGCCCGGAAGAACAGTGGCTCTATGGGCACGGTTTCTGGACGAATGCTGCCGGTAAATTGTGGCCCAACTTTCCCCGTGATGGTTTTACCGCCAGCGGTGCCGGTGGGCACTATATTTCTGTCTTCCCCAGCTTGAGTCTGGTGATTGTGCAGAACCCCGGACCTTACCGTCAGGATCCATCCGGGTCTACAGCCCGGGGAAATCCTGAATTGTTGGGCATGATTCTTGATTCACTGCTGAGTTGAAAGGACATTGCATGCGCGCTTATAAACTGGTGACTGAAGGGCATGTCGAAAAGGTCGAAATATCCACGCCTGTCATCACTGCACCGGATCAGGTATTAATCCGCGTCAGAGCAGTGGGGGTGTGTGGTTCAGAAGTGCACGCGTTCCAGGGATCGCACCCCTTCCGTAAAGCCCCGGTGGTCCTGGGGCACGAAGTTGCCGGGAAAATCATCGCAGTTGGTGAATCGGTAACCGGGTTTATACCGGGTAACCGGGTGGTTGTTGACCCGCAGTGGACGTGCGGTACCTGTGCTTATTGTGTGGGTGGCATGCCAAACTTGTGCCCGGAAAAAAAGGTTTTAGGCACTGATGTCTGGACCGGCGGTTTTGGTGAAATCATCTCGGCGCCTGCCGCTGCGGTCTTTCATTTACCTGACAATCTGACATACCAGCAGGGGTGCCTTATTGAGCCCCTGACGGTAGCCCTGCATGTTGTTCGGCGTTCAGGTTTGCGCGCCGGTGAAGGGACCGCTGTGCTGGGTACCGGATCGATTGGGGGGTTGGTAGTCGGTGTACTCAAGGCGATGGGCGCTGATCCCATTATCACCGCCGACATCCGCCAGCACTGCCTGGACGCAGCGGGAAGGTTAGGCGGGACGCACCAATTTTTACTCCCTGATGATCGATTTCTGGAACAAGCGATAGCTGCCACCGATGGAAAAGGGGTTGATGCTGTCTATATCACTGCGGACGAAGCGCACCTGGTCAACCTGGGCATCCGGATGGCGCGCCGTTTAGGGCGTATCATTCTGGTTTCACTTATTACCCATGAACCGCTAAAGTTTCAAGCCTTTGATATTATATCGAAGGAGCTGTCCATGATTGGCAGTGTTATGGCAAATCATGAGGATGTAAAAACAGCTATCGAAATGGTATCGACTGGTGCTGTGGATGTGAACGCCATTCTGACCCACAGCCTGCCGATCGATCAGGCCCAACGTGGAATGGAACTCGCGCAAACCAAAGCTGAAGAGGCGATAAAAGTCGTCCTCAATTGGGATTAAGGCATAAAACGTAAAGCGTAATATTCTCTGAAAGAGAAGGAGATTTGCATGAAGTGTACACCACCGTTATCTGTGCCCGAACTGATTCGCATGGCTGCGCTCATCCGCTGCGACATCATCGATATGATTACCACAGCACAAGCAGGGCACCCGGGCGGTTCCTTATCTGCCACGGATATTGTGACAGCTTTATATTTCCGGGTGATGCGGATTGATCCCGAGAATCCAGGCTGGGCGGAACGTGACCGCTTTATTCTGTCCAAAGGGCATGCCTGCCCAGTGTGGTACGCGGCATTAGCAGAACGGGGTTATTTTGACAAAGCCCATCTGGGTACGCTGCGGCGGTTGAACAGTATTTTGCAGGGACATCCTGATATGAACAAGACCCCCGGGATTGATATGACAGCGGGTTCTCTGGGTCAGGGCTTGTCGGTGGGTTTGGGAATGGCGCTCAGCGCCAAACTTCGCAAGCAGGATTTCCACGTTTGGATAGTTCTTGGCGATGGGGAGGTGCAGGAGGGTTCAGTCTGGGAAGCGGCGATGGCAGCTGCTAACTGGAAGCTTGATAACCTTACGGCGATTCTGGATCGCAACGGGCTGCAGAATGATACTTACGTTGCGGATATCCAACCTTTGGAGCCTTTGGCGGATAAATGGCATGCTTTCGGGTGGCATGTGGTGGAAATAGACGGGCATGATATGGAAGAGGTTGTAGGTGCACTTGAGGCTGCGCGATCATTCAAAGGCAAACCGGTGTTGATCCTGGCGCACACTGTGAAAGGCAAAGGTGTGTCGTTTATGGAAGATGTCGCTGAATGGCACGGCAGGGCGCCGTGCCTGGAAGAGGCTGCGTGCGCGCTTGATGAAATAAGGAGCAGTTGTCCCGATGTCTGATTCACCTTATCACTATATACGACCTGAAGTTATTCCCGCTATAATCGACGGAACCTTGATGACGACTGTCCCCGGGCAGGCGACGCGCTACGGTTATGCTGAGGCTATTCTTGAGGTTGCCAGTGAGAATCCTGATGTGGTCGTCCTGAATGCGGATGTGGCTAAATCCGTGCGCACCTCAGATTTTGCGCTTGCTTTTCCCGATCGCGAGTTCAATTTCGGTATTGCCGAACAAAATATGATGGCTGCAGCTGCCGGGATGGCAACCACGGGTTTGATTCCTTTTGCCACCGGTTATGCTGTATTTCTGACCATGCGGGCTTTGGACCAGGTGCGTAACAGCATACACTACCCCCGGTTGAACGTAAAAATCGCTTCCAGTCATGGGGGCTTGACGCCGGGTCCCGATGGTCCTACCCACCAGGGGCAGGAGGACCTTAACATCATGCGGGCGATTGGCAACGCAACCGTGATTGCTACCGCAGATTCTCTGACAACGAAAATGGCGACCTGGGCTGCAGCTGCATTCCAGGGTCCTGTCTATATGAGCTTCACACGCGATCCTGCGCCGTTTTTATATACCGACGACTATCCCTTTTCTATCGGCAAAGCTGTTGTGATCAGAGATGGCGGCGATGCCACCATTGTCGCCATTCGGGATATGGTTGCGCAGGCCTTGCTGGCGTCTGAGATTCTTGCCAGAAAAGGCATCAGTGTCCGTGTTATTGACAATCACACGCTGAAACCCCTGGATGAAGTGACGATCCTCGAGGCTGCCCGGCATACAGGTGCCGTCGTCACTGCGGAAAGCAACGTCATTTATGGTGGATTGGGCAGCGCTGTCGCAGAAGTGCTGGTCGAAAACTATCCTGTGCCGATGCAGCGCGTGGGAATGCGGGACGGTTTTGCTGAATCCGGACCTTATCTGGAGGTGCTGGAGAAATATGGATTATCCGCGCATCACATCGCAGATGCAGTATTAAACGTTATCAAGCGAAAAGGTTAAGAACGGAATACATTTTAACCCTTACTATTGAGGAGGAAGTCTACGTGCCCGATTTACGTCTCATAAAGGTTGTCCAACGTTTTCCACGCCCTCGCCTGGAGGATGTGGGTGCTGCTGTGTTGGATGAATTGCATGCACATGAATCCCGGATTGCTCCAGGCGCGCGTATAGGCATCGCAGTGGGTAGTCGCGGTGTTGCCAACCTGGAAAGCGTTGTGCGCACGATCACGGCGTGGGTCAAAGCGCAAGGTGCGCAACCCTTCATTATTCCTGCTATGGGCAGTCACGGCGGGGGAACAGCACAGGGGCAGGCGGCAGTATTGGCGAGTTACGGAATCACCGAGAACAGTGTTGGTGCGCCTGTCCGGGCGACGATGGAAACCGTAGAGCTAACACCGAATGGGAATATGAACCGTGTTTTCATGGACCGCTATGCGTACGAGTCAGATGGGGTCATCCTGGTCAACCGGATAAAAGTTCATACGGATTTCCATGGTCCTTATGAGAGCGGGTTGGTAAAGTTGAGCGTAATTGGATTGGGGAAACATGCTCAAGCCCTTGAGATTCACAGCTTTGGCGTGTATGGATTGCGTGAGCGGATACCGGAGACTGCAAAGGTCATTCTGGGTACAGGCAAAGTGCTCCTGGGGATAGGGTTGGTGGAAAATGCCTACGATGAAACAATGCTGGTCCGAGCGCTGCCTGCATGAGGAAATCATGGCAGAGGAGCCTGCTTTGCTGGCGTTATCCCGGGCGAATATGCCGCGTTTGCCGGTGGAAGATCTGGATGTGCTGCTGATTGACAGGATGGGCAAGGATATCAGCGGGACGTGCCTTGATCCCAATATCATTGGGCGTATGAAGATACGGGGCGAGATTGATCCCGGGCATCCGCACATTAAAGCGATTGTGGTGACCGATATAACACCGGCATCCCATGGAAACGTCGTTGGCATTGGTCTGGCGGATGTGATTACGCAGCGTGTCCATGACAAGATTGATTTCACCGCAACGTATGAGAATACAGTGACCAGCACTTTCCTGGAACGGGGTAAAATGCCGGTTTACGCGCCTGATGATCAAACCGCTTATGGGTGGGCGCTGCGCAGCTGCGGGCGGGAAGCGCAGGATGACCCGCGTGTCATCCGTGTGCGGGATACCTTGCATATCACTGAATTTTACGCTTCAGCCAGTGTTGCCCGGGAATTGACCGGGCGTGAAAACTTATCGCTGGGAAGCGATTTTGTCACCGCTTTTAACGAAGACGGGGGTTTGTTACCGTTTTGATTTTGTGGGGCGAATGATTATTCGCCCCATAGGTATCAACTTAAGAATAAACGATGTGTCATTCCCGCGAAAGCGGGAATCCATCTGGGTTTTTGCTTTAATGACAGGGCCAATACAGCAAAATCTCACCCTAAGAATTGCTTTCTGACCTCTCCCTAAACGCAGTCTGCTGCGTCTCCCTCCCCTAAAGAGGGATCTCCCGTATTTTGGGAGCGATGCCTATTTTGGCTCTGATTACGCTTAATAGCGCCTTAACTTGATTCGCCCCATGCGCTTCAAGCTTAGGATCAAATCAGAATCCTTAGATTATCAACATCCTTCCGGGAAGGACCAATCATACAAACCCTAATCCAGATTGCACGCCCAATTTGTCAGAGAAGGCGGGTTGCCCGGATCATCGGCGAGCAGTGATTCGTAGTTCAAGGCTGCTTTCCGGTAGGCGGAGGCATGTTGGGCTATAACTTCAGGGTAATAACGCTTAAATTGCGGTATGGCGTAGGTCAGGGCGTCGATAGATTCAGCGACTGGAAGACTGCCTGGAGGCTGCCTGAGATCGCGGTCCGTGTTCGCGATACGGGTCGGGCGTCCATGACCATAAACATCGCATGTGTTGAATAACGGATGCAGGTGTAAAGGAAGATTGAGCCCTGGTGTGCAGCTGCTGCCTTCTGCTCTGACCGCTTCCGCGAAGCGTGTTACCGAAAGTCCGTCGAGTTCATCCGGTTTATATAACCCTTTGGCACTGTACCACCCCGCCATAGTGCTGCCGCTGTCCTGTGGCACACGGTGGGCGCGAATGCCCGGCACCTCCTCAAGCAAATCCCAGAAATAATTGTTTGCTTGCCGGATTTCCGCTGCCCGTGCATCGTAAGCGCGCAGCTGCACTCTACCCAGGGCTGAACTGAGTTGATTCATTCTGGCCTTGATGCCACCCAAAGGCAGGTTGCGGAAGGGGCGCAGGTCTCGGGATTGAATGCTCCCATCAAAGCGCCGGTAATGGGCAAAAGCCACCGCCCGTTCATAGCAGTCCCGGTCATCTGTAACCAGCATGCCTGCCTCGCCTGCCGGCAAGGATTTCCCACTCATCAATGACATCGCATTAACTTTGCCAAATGTGCCCACTTTTCGCCCTTTATAAAGCCCTCCATGCGCGTGGGAGACATCCTCAATAACAGGCAGGTCGTATTTGTTTCCCAAAGCCATGATCGCGTCCATATCCGCAGGATACCCTACGTAATGGACGACCATAATAGCCTGTGTGTGTTCGGTAATCCGGTGCTCAATATCGTTCGGATCAATGCACAATGTTGTGGGATCAATATCGGCAAAAACGACAGTCGCGCCCAGCGAGTAGCACGGGAGAGCCGATGCCCAATAGGTCAGGCTGGGACAGATCACTTCACCCCCAAAGCCTACACCCGCACTGAACATAGCTCCGAGAAGGGCAGATGTACCATTATTGAAGCCCAGGGCGTATTGTGTCCCTTGCCATTTGGCAAATTCATCTTCAAAAGCTTCTGTAACATCCAGTTCGGACATTGTGCCTTTGCGCAATACTGAGAGGACGGCTTGTTCGTCCTCCTCCGTGATGATTGGCCAAACAAAGATATCACCGGGGTCAACGTCCACAGTTTTTGGTCCACCAAATAAAGCCAGTTTCTGATCGCTTTTTTCCATTAAATGCTCCTTCACTAATTAGAAGATATTAGTTGTAGTAAACCTAGTGCCGCCTTGTTAAAGTGATTCTTGAATAATTGTACTAACAGCATAGCAATGAAAACCGGATGGATTCCCGCTTGCGAGGCTGTGTGAAAAGTCCATAAAATAATAAAGAGCCAAGATTTTCTCCCACATTAGCTCTGTATTTGGCCAATAAGTGGGACGGCGTCTATATATTCTATAAATTTCTGCGTTCTTTCCCCACTTTCGGAAATCGCTTCGAGTTTTCACACAGTCTCTTGCGCGGGAATGACAAATCTAGTTTAACGATGAGTGCCTCGATCTATTGTGTTGATCGTTTTGCCAATATTCATCTTAACACTAGTGCCTTGTAACCTAAGTTATTGTTGATGCCATATTGCATTTTGTACAGTCCCAGAACGGGCACAAGGCCCTATACTACAGCAGTTAAAATGTAGTATAGCCCCTTGTGGGCGTTGAATGAAGTACGAATATTGTGTAATCTTTTAGTTTACTGAGCATTAGTAGAACAAAGTATACACGTTCGGGTAGCGCGTCATTTTAAATGGGAAGAGAAGTTCATTGTAAATCGCCAGCGCCCCTTGCATAAAGGGCCGCAGGAAAGATGTTGCGTAGGCATTCCGGAATGTGCGCCAGGTCGATACCGGTTGCCAGGCTGTGCTTACAATGATTCCCCAGGTATTTGTAATAATCGCCATGATACATAATGCAAGGAGTATCCCGGTCACGATACTCAAGAGCGCATCCAGCCACTCCATTCTAAGAACATTCAAGCTGCTCATCGTGTGATGGATGAGTAAGAAAATGCCAATTATGCTGGGAATCAGTATCGCCAGAAACAATAAAGTCTCAAAAAGGGATTGATTGGGGCTCCCACCGATCATCGATGCGACACGATTAGCGAGATTCTGAACAGAGTGGACGCTGAGCATAACCATACCTATTAGGATTGAGGTAATATAAAAAATCACTAATGCCAGCATTGACCGCCCAAAACCCTCAATAGCACAGTAAATAACGACAAGAATGCCGATGACAATTAAGACAATATCCATCAACATAATTTCACCTCGCGCTCTGACTTTGCCTGTATAAGAGCTAATGTTGGAGCAATTTCTCCGAATTTTCCGCCATTATTTTGTTGAATACATTTTTTGGCAAATTGTAGTCGGTTATTAATTCCTGCATCCGGTTATTAAAATCATCCCGGGCGAATAGGAGCCTGTCCTGAAATTCGATGACAAAATCTCTGCCAAAGGCACTGTCACGCGTCAGCGCGTTATACGCAGACCCCGCAGACAGGTCAGCATAGAGATTTGTGCACTTGTGCATCATCTCGATAACCTTTCCTCCGGGCAGGACTTCTCCTTTGGGATAGGGGACACTGTCCTGCTGCTGATCTCCGGAGATATGGGCCCAAAAACCTGGCGCGTGCCCGATGAATTTCGTTTCGGGGCATGCCAAAACCGCTCTTTCGAAAGATTCTATCCCGCCGCCGTACCACCAGTTTGGACGGGGATAAGTGGTACCATTGTCAAATTCGTAATCAATATGAACCGTAACCGGTAAACCGTTCTGCCCGCAAAAGCGGAACATGCGGATCGCGTCCGGATTGTCATACATCATGCGCAGCTTGAGTTCCCCGTAAACCTGTACACCGTAGAGCGCTATTGCCGCTTGAAGTTCGTCAATGGCTTCAGGTCGTCGTGGATCAGGCGCGAAACCGAGGATAAATTTATCTGGCGCGCGTTCTTTGTAGGCAAGACACCGTGAAAAAGGGAGTTGTCCGCCAGCAAATGCGGATGCCGGAAGCGTCGTTCGATGGTAACTGGGATCAACTTCGTCTTCAGGCGCTATCCAGGTCAACAACCAGGTTTTATCGATATTGTACAGCTTCATGTTTTGCAGAAAGCGGTTGAAATTGTGCCCGTGCCAGTCGGGATGGTTGTGCGCATCAATGATCATAGTCTTTCCTCCTTTTTGTGCTTATACTGTCCTCGTGTTCGAGTGTCGACAAAGTGTCTACATAGTATAGCGCGATTCCATGCTTTTCAAGAATTCCAAACCTTGTCTGACAAAAGCGCTTCCGTCCGGGCATGGGTCATGAAACATGCCCCGGGCATAGGCAAAGGTGCCTGGAGGGACGCCAATGGATGAATTATACGTTTCGAAGAGCATATAGCCTTCGAAGTTGACGCCATTTAACATTTTGAATATGGATTCCCAGGGAACAAGACCGCCACCTGGGACACCACGGTCGTTTTCACAAGCGTGAATACCCCACAATTTATCCTTAACGCGTTGTATTTCTGCAGCGTAATTGCGCACTTCCGTGACCAGGTGGAAGGTGTCCACCACTGCCAGAAGGTTCTCGTGATCTGCCAGCTGCAGCAGGTGCGCCAGTTGGGTAGGGGTGTTGATCAGGTGCGTGCGGAAATGGCTCATAGGTTCGAGCACAATCGCCACGCCTACGTGCGCAGCGAAATCCGCCAAAGTGTGCAAACCCTCCGCTGTCCAACGCAGTTCGTTTTTTGGGGGAAGGTGTTTTTTCACAGTTCCGGGATGCCCGTATAGCGCGCCAGTATAAGCGATACCCCCCAATTCAGCCGTGGTCAGAACCTGTCTTTGATGCCAGTCCAGACCGCGCTGCCTGTCGGCAGGATCGTCCGCCGATAAATCGCAGTTATCAGGCCACAATCCTCCCGGACTTGTGCTTAGTTTTAGGTTGAGTGCGGTTGCTACTTCTCGGGTCATGGCAGGTGTGAAGGTGACATCATCACCGACACTTATCTCGAACAGTTCCAGCCCCAGGTTTTTGGCTGTTTCCAGGTGTGGTATCTGGTCATCTGCCCAATGGTCTGTGAAAACATAGCAGTGTGTGCCGTAATGTATCATCGCCATCCTGTGTTGGGAGCTTTATAGTCAATACAAGTTTACCATATTTACGGAAAGTGCCACGCTATAGCGATCAAGGCGAATGATTATTCGCCTCAATTGCCGTCCCGCCAATTGTCTTGCACGGAATAATTATTGCGATGCTTAACCATGAAATTCGCGTAAATGGAAAAAGTGAGTAGTATCTTCCATATAAACCTTATATCAAGATTAACAGGAGGACCCATGCATCCCTTTGCAGAACTGCAGGTTCCATCTCAATCCATTGCGATCCACTGGTTTGAGCAAAATGCTTATGCCATAAAAGGCTCCAACGGCAAAATTATGCTGATCGATCCCTATTTCCCGCATAATCGTCCCGCTGAACGATTTATCCGCCCTACGGCTCCGGTAGATGAAGCCTCTTTGCCGGTGACCTATGTTGTCGTCACCCATGCGCATGGCGATCACACTAACCCGGAAACAATCACGCGCATTTTCCAGACATCGCCCAAAGTGGTCATCATCGGTCCGAAAGAAAGCATTGCCCAGGTGCTCAACGAGACACCCGTGCCCGCATCGCAAACAGTTGCTGTGGAGGCGAATCAGTCTTTGAAACTTGATGGATTTACACTCCACATAACCTACGGGAAACCGGTTGAAGGTGACGTAGAAGCTGGTATCAGACCGCCCGATGTTGCGCATCTGAGTGTGGTTGTGGAACTGGAGGGCATTCGCGCGTATATATCGGGGGACGTGATTAATAATTTCGCGGAGCGTGATGATCTGGTGGAGCCTGTACGCGCGCTGAAACCGGATATTGGATTCCTCACCACCCATCCCACAGAAGGAGAATTCCCGTTCTTCGAAGGGTCGGTGGCGATGGCGCAGCGGATTGGTTTGAAAACTGTGGTCCCCTCCCATTACGCATGCTTTGCTAAACGCACCTATGATCCGCAAAAATGGGCAGCGCTATTTCCACCGGAAGGGCCGCAACCTATGATTATTCCATGGAATTCACACGTGATCTACTCGAAATCTGCATGAAAAACTGACGAAACCGTACCGGCGGTGGCCCTAAAATGGAGTCAGGCAACCACTGATAGTTCGCCATTCCATGGCGCGGTTACTGCAAACATTATATTCTATGAACCAGTCTGGGTTGCTTGAAACTGATGGTCACGGTCCGCCGAATCCGCAGTTACTCTATCGCTTTTCTGTGGACTTAGTTTATCCCACTTAGGGACAAGACAATAAAACCGGCTTGACCGGTCGCCCGGGTATCAGCGTATTGTCTCTGCTAAAGCCCTCTTCTCTGCCGGCTAAAGTTTGAGCAAGACGATCGCGCCATAGCGCAAGCAGGTCATGGTATTCAGGACTGCGTGACAGATCCTGTTTTTCTTCGGGATCATTGTCCAGGTCGAAAAGCTGCGTATGCCCATTTCCGCTGAACCAGATAAGCTTGATGTGACCATCCGTCAGCCACTGCATGGATTGCCCCAGTACCGTGTGTTCGCCGTGTATAAAATCACGCCAATCCGTGGATTCAGCTTTCATAATCCTGCCGAAGCTGCACCCTTCTATACTTTCCGGTACCGGTAATCCCGCAGTCTCAAGCAGCGTTGGGAATATGTCTCGAAGGGCAACTGCCTCAGTGTAGACACCGCCGGGCACAACACCTGCGCCAAATGGGTCGGCGACGATCAGAGGTACGTTAGCGGACCCCTCATACCCATAAGCTTTCCTGAACATATGATGATCGCCCATCATTTCCCCGTGATCTGCCGTAAACATGACCAGCGTGTTGCGGTGGGCGTCGAACATGCGCAGGGATTCGACGAGGCGGTTGATCTGGTGATCGATATGGGTCATGTGTCCGTAATAACCTGCCCGGGCGCGCTGCAGCAGCACCGGATCAATTGAAAAATCCACAAAAGCTTCGGGATTGCCGGGTTGGTCGTAGGCAGACAAAACTTCCTCTTCCCAATCGCCGATAGGGGGTTGCGGCATATCGCGGTGGATATACTGGTCAAAAGCCCAACCTGGCGGGTCGTAGGGTGGGTGCGGGCGGTGGTACGAGACGAACAAAAGGAAAGGTTTGCGGGTGTCACGCCTCCGTAAAAAATCGATTGCCTGGGTGGTGACATAATTCGTGGGGTGCAGGTATTCGGCTTTGTCCCAGGGACGACTGACGATGGAATTGCAATTGACGCCGTGGTCAAAATAATCCGCCTGATAGCCAACCTGATTCTGCAGCCATGGCAGGTAATCATCGATGCGCGATGGGTCCTGTCCCGAGCTCCGGGCGTAGTGGAGAAAACCGTCATGTAAAATGACGTTCTGAAACCCGATTTGTGAGCGTTCAGGATAGACATGCATTTTGCCTACTGCCTGGGTCTGGTAACCGTTGCGCGTGAATTCTCCGGCTAGTGTGGTGGGGTAATTCCACGGTACACCGTCCTGATAGCCTACCCGCCCGTGTGACCCGGGCGTCAGACCCGTCATCAGGCTGGCTCGCGCCGCGATACAGCTCGGACAGGCGCTGTAGGCGTTGGTGAAGCGCGCACCTTTAAGGGCTAGTTGATCCAGATAAGGTGTATTCACCACGGGGTGTCCTGCGGAACTCAAACAGTCACCGCGCCATTGGTCTGCCATAATGAGGACGATGTTTCGCTGGTTGGTCA
This sequence comes from uncultured Chloroflexia bacterium, assembly GCA_963700595.1. Taxonomy (GTDB): domain Bacteria; phylum Chloroflexota; class Anaerolineae; order B4-G1; family SLSP01; genus PWVB01. The sequence goes on along the minus strand of CAVOYE010000022.1, from coordinate 702,891 downwards.
TGCGTTTCTCACTCCTGTAAATAGATTACTGTCGCGGGAATGCGTTGTTCTCCCAAAGTTGTTATGTATGGTGACTCCCCTGAAAAAAGGTAAAATTTTTAACGCAGAGCCGGAGAGACGCAGAGTTTTAAAGCTATTTCTTGAATTTATAACAAAAAACAAATTACATATTCAATAATATGAAATCAAATATAATTATTTTTCTGCCCTAAACCCGGTCCGCTGGGTCCGCCTCTATGTTTATTTTCTTGTTTTTTTGTTAGACTTGTATGGCGCAAAAACCGGGATTACCCGTTCCTACTAGCCCATCAAGGCAGTGTAATTCCGCAATTTATTCATTCTGGCTTGAAATGCGTGATAAAGTGCATCGCTGTGCTGGCGGATGGTGCGTTGTGAGTTTGTGTGTGGGTTTACACTGGTTGCATAATCCACTTGTTGTATCCAGGCTTCAGGCAGCTTTTCCGTGCCGGTCAGCGCTCCGGATATCCCCGCCGAAACCGCAGTCATGCAATCCGTGTCGCGTCCCATATTGACACCTGAGACAATCGCATCCCGCAGGTTGCCCTTCACCATCCTGAAAATGCATATGGCTTTGGTCACAACTTCATTGGCATAAGCGGCAGCGTAAGGTATGCCGAAACCACCGTAAACATCGTCGAAGGCTTTCCGCAGCTCGCGCACATCGGTGCAATTTTCTGTCAGTTTCAAGGCGCGCTCCAATTCGCGGACGACGCCGGCATCCTGTACGAATCGGTCGTGGAAGGTGCCGCATACATCAAATACAGTATCCAGCACGCTCGTAACCGTAGCTCCCGGTTTGGTCGCTTCCGCAATCGCGACGGAAGTGACCGCTGCCCACTGCAATCCTCTGCTGTTGCTGGTTTGGTAAACCTGTCCCACTTCCAGCGTGTCCTCCAGGGCAGTTTCTGGATCACCGGCATTGATTAATCCTATGGGATGGCATGAGCGCGCGAATGAGACTAACCCCGCGTAATCACAATAACGCCCCAGGTCGCGTGCCGGGATAGGTGTTTTTGCCATTGCCAGCAAAGGACCTTCAAACGGTTCGGAGACGACCCCTGCGCCTGCCGGATTCATGTCACTGACCCATACAGCTCGTAAATCCTCCGCTGTGATGCGACCCTGCTTGCGGTCAATGGCTGTAATGATAAGTTTCTGCCTTTCAACACCGTCTTCTGTTGTGCCCGGTTCGCGAACCCAATCTGTCGTATGCCGGTAGTGGTGGTAGGGCAAAAAGGTGGACAGGAGTCCATGGGTTTCTTCAATGCGTTGGTAAGACCAGCCTTCAACCGGGGCTGCCATCGCTGATCCGATGTGCACGCCGGCAATACAACCAAAAAATTTATCCCTCAAATCAGCAGTCATTTTATTGTCCTTTATTATGTATGGTTTTTTGATCCTGTGTTAATCGTAGCCCAACACTATCATTCGCTTTCCCACTTCATATGCTTTTTCAGCACCGGAAAGCGCGGTAATGAGCGCCAGGGCAAACTCGATGGCTGTTCCGGCGCCCTGACTGGTGATGCAATTGCCATCAACGACGACCCGTTCGTGCGCACATTCCGCGTTATGCAAATCCGGGATATAGGATGGGAAGCACGTAGCCTTTTTCTCGATTAACAATCCGTGAAATTGCAGCACTTCAACCGGTGCAGCGCAGATCGCGGCATACAGCTTCCCCAGGACTGCCTGTTTCTTCAGCAAATCACGTAAAGGGGATGAGTCCCGCAGGTGCTGTGCTCCGGGCATTCCTCCCGGGCAGGCTATGAGATCGAAATCCTGTTCCAAGCAATCCGCAATTCGGGCATCCGCGACCAGCCTGGTTTGCCTGGAGCAGGTGACCTGCAGGCTTTCTTCAACGGATGCAACGGTAACGTCGTATTCTGCTCTGCGGAGAGTATCAATGATGCATACAGCTTCTATTTCCTCCGTTCCATTGGCGATGGGGACAAGGACGCGTTTTGGCATATCACCCTCCTCTGGTTAAGTACGCAACATATAGCATGGAGCAGGCGTGTTGTCAACAGCAGGATAGCCTTGGGCAGGATTATATCCATAAAGCCATTGTATAATGGAAGTAGGTGTTATCCATCTTATATCGACCTGCCAGAATAGCGATGTGAGGTTAATATGCCAGTACACTATAAATTCCTGTGGGCTCTGGTGATTTTACCAGCCGTTTTTCCACTATGTGCTTCCTGCGATGCGGAGCCATTCGTTCCAAATGAAGCCCCTGGTGGTGGTCAGCCAACGCGTACAGTCGTGAGTGCTGACGCTGAGAACGTCAGTGGTACTGCAACCCTTTCTCCAGAAACAGCCGAAGTGAGTGCCTATCAAACAGAACGCGATTGGATGGTCGACCAAACAATCATCCCTCGGGGGATAACTGATCCGGATGTCCTGCGGGCAATGCGCACCGTACCCCGCCATGCTTTCGTTTCTGATGACTATCAGGGACAGGCTTATGAAGATCACCCGCTGCCGATCGGCTACGGGCAGACAATTTCGCAACCGTATATCGTTGCCTGGATGACTGAACTGCTGCAGTTGCAGGATGGGGATAAAGTCTTGGAAATTGGTACAGGATCCGGATATCAGGCAGCTGTTCTGGCAGAATTAGGGTTCGTAGAAGTCTTTTCTGTCGAAATTGTGCCTGAGTTAGCCGTGCATGCTGCTGAACGGCTCAACCTCTTGGGTTATCGTCAGGTCCATGTCCAAGAAGGTAACGGTTATTACGGTTGGGAGGACAATGCACCCTACGATGCTATCATTGTGACAGCCGCACCTGACCATATACCGCAAGCCCTGCTGCAGCAGCTTGGCGAGGGTGGGGTTTTAGTGATTCCGATCGGACCTCCAGGAGGATATCAGGCGCTCTGGCAATTCATCAAAACGGGAGATACAGTCCAGGCGCACGATCGGGGTGGTGTTAGGTTCGTCCCATTTACTGCTGGCGGTGTGGAGGAAGCATTACCGGCATTGCCCTGAAGGTTGTCAGCCACGCCAACCCATAACAGCACAACCCAATGCTATACACGACGCGGAATCCTGCGGTTAATGCCAGAAACGCTGCCAGGACTGAGGCAACGACAGACGTAGCTCCATTTACGCTCCAGGCATAGGCTATAGACCGTGGTGCGATCAATCCATACGCCCGGATGCCTTGTGGGAAAGGTAACCCCATGGTTATCCCCAGGGGAAAGAGCAGTATCGCCGTGATACCCAACCGGGCAAAGAGCGGGAATGTCAAAGTCGCCTTGAAGACCACTTCTATACACAGCAATGTGACTATCCCTGATAAAACAACCATAAGAAGGCTGCGCCGCAAGTTGCCCCTATGCGCTTGCGTGCTGCCGATCCCAGAAGCCGTAAGTATAGAGAATAATACAGCTGTCATTGCATATGCAGGATGCCCAAGGTATAAAATAAATCTTTGTGTGAGGGGCACTTCAATCAGCAGAAATCCTAACCCGATCAAGCCAAACGTTGCCAGTTGATAACCAGTTTGGGTGCGAGTTGGAGCAGGCTGTCTAGGGGTAAAAATAACAGGAATGATTATGATCGCTAATGCACCACACAAGGCTATTCCCAGGAAAAAGATGATGACAAAAAAGCCAGCTCCCCCAAACGGCTGCCACGTTGAGCCCAATTCGGCGATGATTTGGCGGGTCTGCGACAGCTTGAAATAATGCCCGAAAAAGGGATGCGTATCCGTTGTGGGTTTGACATTGAATGGATATGTCCTGTACCATGCTTTGCGATCCGTTGCGCCCTGGAAAGAGGTAAAACTTTCGTAATATACCTCCCTTAGCAATACATTATACAGGTTGACTTCTGCCGGAACGATATCGGGGGCGATGACCATGTCAAATGCACGTTCCCTGGTGAAAGAACGGATTGATTGCAGGGCTTGGGCTGTAAACGGGGACTTTTTGATCAGGAAGGTCATTGTGTTATATCCCCGAAAGGCAACAATCCTGTCTGCTGGGGCAAGGTACAACTGCTCCAGTGCGGTGATGAGTGTGGTGAATGTCCGTAAAGAACCGCTGGGGGGTGTTTGCAGCCACTTTGTGATGACCATCATGCCGTCTGGCGCCAGGCACTTCAGGTACGCCATATAAGCCTGGATTGTCTGGTGATAATCTTCTGAAAGACTATACGCGCCGGATCGGATTGGATGATAGGGCGAAGTCAGCGGTATGGAGATAATATCAAATGTACCATCACACTTGGTCACAGCGCTGCGCACATCTTCCGGAATTATGTGAACCTCGGGGAGTTGATAGAGCTGCGATACACTCGCGATGATCAAGGGATTGGATTCTACAACCGTGATCGTAGGGCTGCCCAGTGTGAGGGCGATCCAAACCTCTAACCCGCCACGCGGTTCCAGGATAAGGGTATGTGCGTCAGCCTTGAGATGGTAGGCAATCGAACCGGGTAAATAATCGGTAAAATCAAGCAGGCTGCTGTCCACATCATTCACTTCCAGAATAGCACTCAAGTTATCGCCATCGATGAGAACTGCGCTTTGCGGGGGCAGCGGACCCATATACGCATAACTCAGACCTGGCAGCGAATGCAGGGCAGTGCTGCGCACGACATCAATCCGCGAATACCCATTCCATCGCTGTGAAACAGTCTCAGCGTCAGGATATTGGTTGATATAACTGAGCCCTTTGTACGGGGAAAGCCGTAAGGATAAAGCTTCTGGTTTAAGGAGAAGAATACTGAAGGCACTTGCACCCACCAGGCAAGTCAGAAGTAACAGAAGCGCTTTGAATTTTATGACGCTTTGAGCACACAATACAGCGGTAACCGCGGATCCCAATACAGCGCATAGCCATATAATGCCGTCCCCGCCAATCCATTGCGGGATTCCAATAGCCAGTAAACAACCGCAAGCTGAACCTATGAGATTGACAGCATAGACCAGGCCAATGCTATGGGTGTAAAGCGTAAAACAGATATTGAGAATCGCTCCGCAGCAGAAAAAAGGGATGGATAGAACCAGGCAGTGGAGGACTAGTATGATGCCTTGATGCCAGTCCCACGCGATACTGAAGGCGTCAAAGGGAAGATAGTTCATGAGGACGTAACCACAGCAGCAAGAGATTGAGAAGCCCAGTGTAAATACTGTCAGCCACAGCTGCGGTGCATGCTGGCAGAAATGGGGAAACACGGAAAAGCAAGTTCCACTTGCCCCAAAGCCAAACATTGCGAACCCGATAATTAAAAATGCAAAATGGTAATATTGACTTACAGAATAGAGACGTGTCAGATTGATTTCGAAGAGGAGTGTGGCGAGCGATATAATAAAAAGACCGGCGAAATGGATCGGGTCATGTGAACTTTCGGCTTGCGCTTTCAGCTTCAGCATACATGTCCCCTCCTCAATGCCGGTCCAAATGCTATGCACCAGGGATAAGGTGACAGGATGGGAAATTCGCTAGATATCTTCAGCTTGTTCTACAAGCTGTCTGCCCAATGCCCTGCAGTCTTCCAGAATCCTGGCAGTCGGGCTGCCCATAGATTCGACGGTTGCCCCTATTTTGTGTCCTAACCTCGAAAACAGCTTTTCAAAGGGTGCGCGCGCTGCACCACCGCCGCCGTGAGAGTAGAAAAGCGCTACGGGTTTATCCGTGATGCCTTCGGGGTTTTGATTTTTGGCAAAATACCAATCATCCAGAAAGACTTTCAACGTACCGGCAAAATAACTGTAGTAATCAGGTGTACCAACCGCGATGGCATCGAAGGCGCGGTACTGGTCAATGGCAAATCGACCCTCATTCGTGTTATAGAGGGTAACCTCTGCACCGGATGAACGCGCACCTTCTGCCACTGCTTCAGCCATTGCTGCGGTGTTGCCGTACTGCTGCGAGTGGTAAAGGACCAATATATGGATCATCAAAGTCCTCCTGGTTATAAACCGGGGGTGATACCAGCATTCTGCAGGCGGACCTTTGTTTGTAACACAAGGTCGTCGCTCAGTACGCCGGCGTTTGCCGCGGTGACATTATCCGATAAATGCTCAAGGCTTTGCGTACCCACGATTATCGTATGGACATCTGTGTTGCTGATAACGAAGCGCAGCAGGAATTGTGCCGCGGTTTCGTCTGGATCGCGCAATTCATCCAGTCCTAATTTTGCTGACGCATCCGCCAAACTCTCATAGGGATCAACCCGCCGGGTAGCCCCACGGATAATGGTGCCGATGCCTTTGCCGGCAGCTTGTGAGATGGCGAGTTCGCTATGCCGGACTAATGCGGAGTACCACACTTGCATCGCCTCAAATTCTGACCATGCGGGTTGAAGGTAGTCCCGCATTTGCACGTAGCCATAGCCTTCCGCTGCACCTGCCATGCTAACGGCGATATGTCTGACTTTACCCGACGCCTTGATTTGCAGCCATAGTCTCCATAACATCAGTGTTGATGAGTTGTTCGGGATAAGCACTGTGGATTTGCCAGACGTCCACATAATCTGTTCTGAGACGTTTCAGACTGTGTTCGATGTTATGCAGCAGCTGTTCACCGGTCCATAAATGGCGTCTTTCGACCCCTGCTTTGCCAGATGGTGGAACATCGCAGCCGCATTTTGTTGCCAGAATATACTCGCTGCGCCGATGGGCGATGAAATTGCCGATCAAATCCTCACTGGGTCCGTAATCAGGGGCTGTATCAATGTAATTGATGCCTGCATCCAGAACAGTGTTGAGCAAGCGTTCTGCCTGGGACGCATCAACGTGGCGAAGTTCCATCGCGCCATAGCCCAAAACCGTTGTTTCTATACCTGTCTTGCCAAAAACTCGCTTTTCCATTGTTACACTCCTTTCATCCTTTTACTCACATATTGACATGAAATTGCCGTTCGTACAACCTGCTGTATAGTCCTTGCTGGGCTAAAAGTTCCGCGTGGTTACCCTTTTCCACCAGCTTGCCATTTTCAAGCACCAGGATAATGTCAGCTGCCAAAATCGTGCTTAACCTATGGGCAATGACCAGGCTTGTACGGTTCCGAAGAACACCTTCAAGCGCACCTTGAATTAAAGCCTCGCTTTCCGAATCCAGGTGGCTGGTGGCTTCATCCAGGATCAGGACGCGCGGATTCTTCAGAATGACGCGTGCAATCGATAGGCGTTGTTTTTCACCACCGGACAATCGATAACCGCGCTCACCTACAATCGTCTGATACCCGTCAGGCAGTTGGTGGATAAAATCGTGAATATTGGCTGCCCGGCAGGCGTCTTCTATCTCATCCTGGGTCGCATCCAGTTTGGCATAGAGTAAATTCGCTTTGATCGTGTCGTGGAAGAGATAAGTCTCCTGCGTCACCATACCCATTGCATGGGACAAACTGTCGAGTTTTATATCCATCAGGTTCACATTGTCAAGGGTGATGTTTCCTTCTGTTGGATCATATAGTCTGGGAAGGAGATATGTAATTGTGGTTTTCCCGGCACCGCTGGGTCCAACCAGCGCCGCAAGCTGCCCGGGCAGGACTTCAAAACTGATATCCTCCAGCGCATAGCGCAATTCAGGGCTTTCTTCATCATCGCTTTCCAGAATGGTTTTGGGCGTTCTGCGATTTAAATTACGCTGCCCGCTCTTGGTTGTATTTGTGCGATCTCCTCTCCAACCAAAGCGGTCTACATCTTCCAGCATGATGGCTGATGTGTCATCACCTTCAATATAACTGAAAGAGACATGGTTGAATTGCACATGCCCGGTGGGGTGATCCATGGTCACCGCCTGAGGATTTTCCTGAATTTCAACTGGAAGGTCGACAACTTCAAAAACACGCTCGAAACTAACCAGGCTCGTGGCAAATTCAACTCGGGCGTTGGTCAGAGCAGATAATGGGCTGTAAAGTTGTCGCAGGTAACTGGAAAATGCGACGATGGTACCGATGGTGAAGGTACCGCTCAGAACAAAGTGCCCACCAACCCAAAAAACTACAGCAGTGCCGACAGCCCCTACCATGCCGAGACCCATATAAAACCAGCGTCCAATTAAAGACCGGCGGATGCCGATATCACGTACCGTAAGCGCCCGGTCATCAAAACGCTGCACTTCATCGTGTTCGCGTCCAAAAATCTTGACCAGGAGTGCTCCGCTGACGTTGAGCGTTTCATTCATCAAGGTGTTCATCTCAGCGACTACGTTCAGGTATTCACGTGTCACACGTCTCAGAACTGTGCCAATACGGCGAGAAGGCAGAATAAATAACGGTAATACGGAAACACCAATGAGTGTCAACCGCCAATCCAGCGAGAGCATAATCCCGAGTGTGCTGACCAGCGAGATAATGTTTGTGATAAGATTAACTGTAGTGCTGGTGATAGCCTGCTGTGCCCCACTGACATCATTATTCAAGCGCGACATCATCTCACCGGTCTTCGTGTGGGTAAAAAATCGCAAACTCATCCTCTGTAAATGGCTGTAAAGCGCCCTCCGCAAATCATAGATTATACCTTCTCCGACACTTGAACTGAGATAGCTCTGGGCAACACCCATAAGGCGTATGATGATGGGTAAGCCAACCAAACCGATGGCGAGTATGTTAAGGCGTGCGATATCCTTGTTGGGCAAGGCGTTGTCAATTAAGTCGCGATAGAGTAAGGGTGAGACCAGGTCAAGCAGCGAAGATATGACAATCGAGGTCACCAGGAGACCCGCCTTCGTCCCATAGGGTTGGGCATACTTCAAAACGCGCTTGATGAGTGCCCAACTGATACGCGGTTGGTCATTCTTTTCGTCATAGCGCATAAATGCACCCCAACCCCCTCTGTGCATCCCCATACGTACCCTCCAGTCAAGACCATGCGATGTTGGTTCAGGAGTTATTCTATCACACAACATATGAACTGGATAATGGGTAAGGATGGCGGGGTGTGCGTCATATTTTTGCATCCATACATCGTCTATGCTCTTAGTGCGGCGCGGAATGGTCCTCTCTTGCATCCAAAGTTGATTGCCGCGCCGCTTTTTCTTCAGTGGGGTGTGTCGGGGGCCTTGGTCCCCCGACACACCCCTTAAACCAGGTGGCGGGGCGGAGGTCTCCCTTACATGGAGAGCTCCGTGTTCCGCCCCGCCACAGCATCCTGCTCAAGGCAAAGCATTATATTGTTGGCAAGGTGCGGAGTATGCACACTTATTACCGTTGCGGAAAAGTGACGGATACCCAGAATGGCGGGGTGTGTTTGTATTCTGGGGCAAAATCAAGATAGCTACCTTTTCAATCTGCATTAGAATCCAGGTGAGATAGTTGCGGTGTAGAACATCCTGATTGTGCATTTCATACTGCGTTCTGCACCACCATAAATGCTTAAGGGGTGTGCCGGTTGGCGTCGCCAACCGGCACACCCCGATAAAACAAGCGAAGCGTCATTTTTCCTGATCATGTCAAAATTAGAGTAGAAAGGGTTGTATTTTCCATAAAGCATGTCAGGTGCTAGAATAGGCTTATCTTCAAGTTGAGGAGGGTATGACAGATGACAAATGAGAATCTACCTGAATTTCCGTATGGGGCGGTTTATTTTAGATATTCCAATCCACCCCGGCAGGATTGGGAGCGGGATTATGCCGTTGCTGCAGAGGATGGACATAATATCTTTCGGCACTGGTTCCTCTGGTCGGCAATCGAAATTTCACCGGGGAAATATGATTGGGATGCGTATGACCGACAGCTGGACCTGGCGGCTGAGAACGGGATGAAGACGATCATCGCGGAGATGATCACTGCTGCGCCTGAATGGGCGTACCATGAGTATGCCCATGCACGCCTTGAAACCCGTGACGGGCACAAAATCAACAGCAGTATGAGTGGAAGCTGCATCACAGGTGGTTTTCCCGGTTTATGCCTGGATAACGAGGATTATAAAACTGCTGCGGAGCAGTTTCTGAAAGCCCTGGTTACGCGCTACAAGGATCATCCCGGATTGGGTGGGTATGATATCTGGAACGAGTGTAATACATCCAGTGAAGTGTGTTTCTGCCCGGCGACAGCAGAGAAATTCCGGGTATGGCTGCAGAAGAAATATGGCACCATTACCGCTCTGGGTAAAGTCTGGTTCAGACCCAGTCTTGCGGACTGGTCTTATGTCACCCCTCCACGTCAGTTAGGCCCTTTTCCGGACAGTTTGGATTGGTTGGAATTCCGGCTTGATAATGCCTATGCATGGATGCAATGGCGCGCAGATATCATAAAAAACCTGGATGATACGCACCCGGTGGTTGCGCATGGGGTAGCGGCGGGTCTCACGCGGATGGCATCCGGTGTCGCCGATGACTGGCGGGCAGCGTCGATCGCCTCCGTCTACGGCTATACGTGGGGTTCTTCGCGACACGGTGACGAATCCTGGAAGCAGGTGCATGCTATTGATTTGGTCCGATCTGCTGCGCGTGGGAAACCATTCTGGCATGCAGAAGCTTATGCTGGTCCATTGTGGATGCAATCGCAGGTTCTGGGTAAACCTCGGGATGAGGGGCGAATCGCATCCCCGGAGGATATTCGGTACTGGGACATGGTCAGTTTTATGGGCGGAGCGACCGGGTTGATGTATTTGCGCTGGCGTCCCTTGCTGGATGGTCCGTTATTTGGCGCATTTGGACCCTATGGCATGGATGGATCGCGCACGCCACGCTCCCAGATTGCCAGCCGACTCGCGCACTGGGTCGCCGCGCCTGAACAAAAGGCACTGTGGAAGTCCCGTCCAGTAAAAGGCGATGTCGGTATCCTCACCATTCCCGAGACGCAGATATTTGCATACGCGCAGCAGCAGCACGCTGAGTATTACAGCAAATCCATGCAGGGCGCATACCGCGGCTTTTTTGACAATAACATCCAGGCTGATTGGGTGCACATCGATGATATTGATGCCTATGATTTCCTGTATTGCCCCTATCCGGTCATGATGAAGGCAGCAACCGCGGAGCGCCTGATTGCCTGGGTTCGTGCCGGGGGTAAATTGATCGCCGAGGGTTGTCCAGGTTATTTTGGCGATTATGGTCATGTCGGAGTCGTGCAACCAAATTCAGGCCTGGATGTGCTGTTCGGCGCCACCGAAGCTTATGTAGAATTTACACCGGACATCCTGGATGATGTGCGTCTGGATTTCAATGGCACACCAGGGTGGGGCGGTTTATTCCTGCAGGCATATACCCCCACGACTGGAACTCCAGTGGCCGTTTATGAAAATATCGCCGGACAGGCTGTGGGGCAGGTTGCCGCCGTGGACCATGGGTTTGGGCAAGGCCGGACGCGGCTCATAGGTTCGATGACGGGCTATGGACATTTGCAGCATGCTCAACAACCCGCAGTTCCTGGATCAGCACCTGTGCAGTTCGGCGGTTCAGTTAACCTCTTCATGGATCTCTTCACCTGGTCTGGAAAAACGCAGCATGTGGCTAGTTTCGGATCCGCACATTATTGCTCGCTTGCACGCTGGTGAAGGCGGTCTGTATTTATGGGTCGCTAACCCGACGAAAAAAGCGCGCACTGTGAAGATACAGATTGACCCGCGTTGGGGTTCGGTTACTGTCCTGCATAGTTTGTGGGGAAACGCTGCCAATATAACTGGTGATGGGCGTTGTAATGACGGCAGAACCAAGGGATGTAAGTGTCCTGGCACTGAAATAAAAATGTGAAGTCATGTTAGAAAATACCGGCAGATTAAGCATCTGCCGGTATTGGTTTATGTTATACGGGTCGGATGACGTCAATTCCCCCCATATAAGGGCGTAAAACTTCGGGGATGACCACCGAGCCATCCGCCTGCTGATAATTCTCCAATATCCCGATCATGATCCGGGGCAAAGCTAATCCGGAACCATTCAAAGTATGGACGTATTGAGGTTTGGAACCGGGTTCCTCACGGTAACGGACGTTAGCTCTGCGCGCCTGAAAATCCGTCACATTGCTGCAGGAGCTGACTTCCAACCATTCTCCTTGCCCGGGAGCCCAAATTTCCAGGTCATATCCTTTGCTGGCGCCGAAGGAAATATCACCGCTGCACAGTTCAAGCACATGGTAGGGTAGTTCGAGGCGTCGAAGCAAATCAGCAGCTGTCTCCAGCATGGTTTCCAGCTCCTGATCACTGCTTTCCGGTGTGACGAATTTGTACATTTCGACTTTGTCGAACTGGTGCCCGCGCTTGATTCCACGCACATCACGTCCAGCGCTCATCTTCTCGCGCCGGAAACAGGCAGTGTAAGCGACATAATAAAGCGGTAATTGGTCGGCGTTCAGGATTTCATCGCGGTGAACAGTTCGTTATCGCCACTTCTGCCGTTGGAATGAGCCACAGATCATCTTCAACATCGTGGTACAGGTTATTTTCAAACTTGGGCAACTGTCCGGCGCCTTCCAGCATATCGCGTTTGACCACAAACGGCAGATACAGTTCTGTGAAACCGTTCTCCCGGGTGTGAACATCCAGCATCCAGAATATAAGCGCGCGCTGTAAACGAGCGCCGGCGCCCTTTAAAACGTAGAAACGGCTTCCCGCAAGTTTGACGCCGCGCTCCAGGTCAAGTATATCCAGTGATGCTCCCAGGTCCCAATGGGGTTGCGGTTCGAAGCCTTCCTGACTGAAATCACGGGGTGTTCCCCAACTGCGCAACTCAACATTTTCGCTGTCATCAACGCCAAGTGGCACACTTGGGTCCGGGATGTTGGGGAACCAGAGCAGCTTTGCGCGGAATTCTTCTTCGGCTTCCCGCAATTTTTGCTCCAATTCTGATAAAGTGTCGCCAACTTGTCGCATTTCATCAATCCTTGCCTGGCGTTCTTGCTTGTCTTTCATGCGTCCAATCTCTTTGGAAACACGGTTGCGTTCTGCGCGCAAGGACTCGACATCAGAAAGGTAAGTGCGATATTGCAGGTCAAGTTTGATCATCTCATCCACAATAGCCGGATCATCGTTGCGTTTCTTTAATGCGTCGCGCACCAGCTCGGGTTCATTTCTTATCAGGTCTATATCCAGCATGGTTTCCTCGTTTGTATGGTCTGTCTGTGGGCTTATTATGCCATCAACGTTAACTTTGTCCAGAATGGAAGGATGCCTTTTAATTTTCCGATTTAGGCATAAAATAATATTAAAAGCGTGATTGTACCATGCTGGAAAGGTGCTGAAAATTTCTATTCTAGTAAAACTATGAGGAGAAACATAATGAAGCGGTGGTTGTTATTAATAATTTCCCTTGCGATGATTTTGTCTCTGGCTTGTTCGTTTCTGCAACCTAATAACCCACCCGTGACGGATGAACCGGGAGCGCTAAATGACGGTGAGTTGGATGACAATGGTGATGGTGATTCCGGCGATAGTGGAAATGGGGATGGAACAACCGACGATGACGAGCAATTTTCACTGGATACAGATGCTTTCAGCCAGCTTGACTATTACCGGTCTACAATCGTCATGCGCTACGAAAAGGGTGATGGCAGTGTTGAGGAAACCACAATTGAGACAGCCTTTATCCGGGAACCCTCTGCGCAGGCTATCGTTATGGAGGTTGCCACAGGCTCAACGGAAATGATACAGATTGGTGATCAGATGTGGATCAATTTCGGCGGTGAATGGATGCAAACATCCGCCGATGAAGGCTCGGACATAACTGATGGCTTTGGTTCTTTTATGGGGATCAGCGATGACCTGGAGCAAATTGAGCAGGGGGACTATGAGTACAAGGGAACAGAAACTATCGACGGCATCAAGACACGGCATTATCAGGGGGAGTCATTGGCGCCGTGGATGATGGCTTTATCCAATACTGCAGATGACGTTCAATTGGAGTCCGGAGTTCTGGATGTCTGGGTGGCAGATGAGAGTGACTTGCCCAAATTCACTGTGAAAACAGTTCTGGTGATGGAGGGTACCGTGGGCGATGCCGAAGCCAAATACACAATGACCCAGACGGTAACGGATATCAACCAGCCATTCACGATTGAACCACCTCCAATGGATGAGATCGGCGGTTTACCGGAAGGGGTGCCGATGTATCCCGACGCAACAGAAGTCACCACCTTTGGTGGTATGACGGTCTTTTCATCCGGCGATAGTGTTGAAGATGTGGCTGCGTTTTATAACAATGCCCTTGAATCCGGTGGTTGGGAGCGGACACAGAATACGGAAATTGAGTCCATGGTTTCCAGCGAATGGTTGAAGGATGGCGTCACACTGGCTTTGAATATTTCACTGGGTGATGAGGACACTGGCTCAAGTGTTATGATTATCACCGGAGAGGAATAAAGCTGCCACATAAAGTTAATGGGGAAGGCGTTCTGCTTCCCTCGTCAGAAAACACAAGCGGAAATCATAAGGGTGAAAATAGCCCATATGGTTTCCGCTTGTTGTTAAAGGCGCTTGTGCATTCAGATACACGAGCTTTGTTTGTACTGGTTTCTGTATTTTTGTTGATGGCGACCATCCTGTGTTTTGCGAATCCCTTATTCGAATCCACGGATGAAATTCGGCATTACCGTTTTATCCGCGTTTTGATTACTGAGAAACGCTTGCCTGTCCAGGGTGAAGAGCCTTTACGTGCACAGAGCCACCACCCACCACTATACTATACCTTGAGCGCTATCCTCAGTGCATGGGTCCCTTCTGAACACACGGGACAGTTTGACCAACCCCTTAACCCATATTGGGGGTACCGGAATTGGGAAGTTGGTGTTGATAACAAGCTGCAGTACTGGCATGCACCTGCCGAACGAAGGTCGGTCGATAATATCGCTGCCTATATACCGCGATTGCTCAATGTCGTTCTGGGCGCAATGACTGTCGCTTTGACTTTTGCGCTGAGTCTAAGGGTGTGGCCGGCGTCCAGGTTGCTGGCACTTGCGCCAGCAGCGCTGGTTGCCCTGAACCCCCAGTTTATTTATTTGAGTGCTGCCATCAACAATGATGTAATCTCAGGGTTACTTGGTACAGCGTTACTCTATGCGTGCCTGGTGCTGCTTCAAGATGGTTTATCAAAAGGCGTAACACTCTGGTTAGGGATCCTTTTCGGGTTGGGGGTTCTCAGCAAGATTCATTTAGCTGCTTTTGCGCCGGTTATTGTCCTTGCCGTAGGGATTGCGGTCTGGCGGCAGCGTATCCTGGAGAATGGAAAAAGCTGGTGGGTGCATGGATTAAAAGCTTGTGGGTTGATTTTTGTAATTGCAGGATTGATGACCGGTTGGTGGTTTGTGAGGAACTTCATTTTATACGGGGACCTGACAGGTATGAACCGCCTGAATGAATTATGGGGCGGGCGGCAGGCTTCCGGTAATTTCTGGGCTTTGCAGCAGGGACTGCCCTATCTGTGGAGCAGTATGTGGGGACGTTTCGGGTATGGGCAAATCCCACTGCCTTCTGTTTTCTATAGTGCTACAGGTATTTTCTGTGCCGTTGGTTTGATCGGACATCTGAAATCCGGTACAAAGAACGGACTTGCAGGCGGATTAGCGGTTTTTACGCTGGCGGTTTTACTTTTTCTGGCGATAGTCAGTTATTACATTTTGATCCAGCCCGCCGGCGCAATGGGGCGTTTTTTGTTCCCCATATACCCGATTTTTGCAGTCATCGTGATTGCCGGATGGGCAAAACTAGTGCCTTCAGAACGGCTCCTGACCGTATGTGTCTTAACGGGTATGGCGTGTTTTTCTTCTATATCTCTGGTTACTTACTGGTATCCTGCTGTCGGTTATCCAGCCAGTGTTACCCACGTAAGTCCATCACCTGGCAGCCTGCAATTTGCATCTGCCGATATGGCAAGCTCTGTCGCCCAGGTATCGGATATCTCACTTTTCCCGGAATCCATTCATCCCGGAGAGCCGGTTTTCGTAACGGTAACCTGGTATCCCCTGGAAATTACGTCAGAACCTTACAGCGTTTTTGTCCATTTGGTCGATGATGCGGGAGCGGTTATTGCCCAGCGGGATACTTGGCCCGGATTGGGACGCGCGCCAACGACTTCGTGGAGGGTGGGTGGGTCATTTGTGGATGTATATCGGATTGATGTGCCTGAATCTGTTTACAGTCCAAACCATGCGACGGTGCGATTCGGGTTATACAATACAGCGGGACGCTTGCCGTTGACGGAGCTGGTTACTGGCGATAGCCTGCCAGAGGGCGCTGTCGGAGGTGAAGTAGAAATAACCGCTCTTGATGGGGTTGCCCAAAGTGGGCAGTGGCCCAATCCACTTGCCGTCAATTTTGATAACCAGGTTGAATTAGTGGGCTATACGATCGAACCACGCCGTCTTAAAGCGGGGCAATCGTTATCGCTGACGCTGTATTGGGAAACGCTCCGTGATCCGGATTCGAATTATGCTGTATTTGCGCAAGTGCTGGATCAAAACTGGCAGGTTTGGGGCAGTAAAGATGGCGGAAATCCCGGGTGGAAAACTGGCGCTGTGACCACGGAGCAGCGGATTATTACGCTGCTCCCGGAGACGCCGGCAGGGACGTACCCGATCCAGATTGGCGTTTTTGACGCCCGTGGGCGTTTGCCGGTAGTGACAGAGGACGGCAGGCATCTTGACGACCGCTTCCTGTTGGGACCTATTCGGGTGGACGCAGCGGATTAGCTGCGTCCGGGAAGATGTCATAGAAAAGGTGGATACTTGTGAATCTCGAAGAAATGGCTGTTGAATCCGGATTCGATCTGATCGGTGTGGCACCTGTTGGATCAGACATGCACTGGGCGCAATATTGTGACTGGATTGACATGGGATATGCAGCGGATATGGCATACCTTAAACGACCGGATGCAATCATGAAACGCCAGGATCCCCGGAGGATTCTCCCCTCTGCCCGTTCTGTAATCGTTGTTGCAGCTTCGTATCGCGGTGGACAGGCGCCCCAACCAGGACCCTTTGAGGGATTGATCTCGCGCTATGCCTGGGGGGAGGATTATCACACGTGGATGCTCTCCGGACTCAAGGCGCTTGTAGACAAAATTTCAGATCAGACAGAAATACCAGTTGAGGCCCGTTGTTATGTGGATACCGGACCCATTCTGGAACGTGACTGGGCGCAATCTGCCGGTTTGGGTTGGATTGGCAAGAATGGATGTTTAATAAATCCAGGCTTAGGATCATTTGTCTTCTTAGGCGTGGCATTGGTCAGTGTCGATCTCCAGGTAGGGGCTAAAAAAGCCATGCCAACCTGCGGAACGTGCGCTCGGTGTCTCGATGCATGCCCAACCGGGGCGTTGGTCGCACCGGGTATTGTGAACGCCAATCGCTGCTTATCCTACCTCACAATTGAAAACCGGGGGGAAATTCCAATGGAATTGCGCCATGCGTTGGGCAATCATGTCTTTGGCTGTGATATATGCCAGGATGTGTGTCCCTGGAATACACGGCTTGTGAGAAAGGACCAGTTCCCATTGGAGTCCCACCATGCCTTGCTGGATTTAGATGAGGCGCTGGAACTCGATGCGGAGGGATTCCGGCAGCGTTTTCGGAAGTCCCCGCTATGGCGGGCTACCCTGGAGGGTCTGGCTCGAAATGCTGCCGTTGTACTTGGGAATCAGCACGACGCAGCGGTCGCCGATTACGTAAAGAAAAAAGCTGCCGCGCATCCCAGCCCGTTGGTCCGTGAGCATTTATTGTGGGCGGTGCAGAACCATCATGATGGGTAAGGTTTCGTGTAGTCACAACAGGATATAAGTTTTGTACTCGCTGTAGTCATCTATCCGCACTGACCCAGGTTCATGGGTAGACAAGATTATCCAAGAAGATGGGTAGTCCATCCTGTCGGTATGAATACTCGTGGGGCGGTGATGCTGTCCGCAATGGGAATTGCAATGCGGAATTGGACTATGTGGTATCATGACCTGCGTACCTCTTGGTATTTTAAGGAGATGCAGTGAAGGTAAAATCAGATCGTCTGGACCGCGAAAGATATACGATTACAGTGATGATAGAGCTTTACTGCCGGGATCATCATCACACAAAAGCTGGCTTGTGTCCTCAATGTCAGGATCTCTTACCGTATGCAATGCAACGGATAGATAAATGTCCCTTTGGAGATAAAAAACCTACCTGTGCACAATGTCCTATACACTGCTATAAACCGGTGATGCGAGAGCACATACGTGCCGTCATGCGGTATGCAGGACCTCGGATGTTAATCTATCATCCAAAGCTGGCTATCATGCATTTTTTAGACAGGAAGGCCAGATTAGTGCGTGGAAAGGACTGAGTCAGTATTTATACGGACATAAATCAGCAAAGCAAGCATCATAGGCTCATATAGTGGAGTGTCAACGTTTTCGATTTTTGGATGCTGCAATGTACTTGTGGTATCAACGATACCCTATACCCGCGTGGGGCGTTCGGCTAATGCCCTTTCAAACGCCCCACATGTGAGTCATGAATTAAATCACACCCAGCTTCTTACCAACCACCTCAAAGGTTTTCAAAACCTTTTCCAGTTGCTCATTGGTGTGGGACGCCATATAACTGGTACGCAGGAGCTGCAGCCCTGCCGGAACTGCGGGGGAAAGCACGGGATTCGTGTATACCCCGGCATCGAAAAGTGCTTTCCAGAACATCAGTGTTTTCGTGTCATCCCCAATGATAATGGGGATAATGGGTGTGGAACTGGCGCCGATATTAAAGCCCAATTCACGGTACCGCGTGCGCATCATCTTACCGATGTCAATCAAGCGTTGGATCCGTTCGGGTTCTTCCTGCATGATTTCCAGCGCCGCCATCGCCGCTGCGGCATTTGCCGGGGGAATACTGGCGCTGAAAATGAGGGACCGTGCAGTATGCTGGATGTAATCGATTATCCCTGCATTCCCGGCAATGAAACCACCTAATGATGCAAACGATTTACTGAACGTACCCATTATCAAATCCACATCATCGGTCACACCATATTCAGCTGCTGTACCACGCCCCGCGCCCAGGACGCCAATGGAATGGGCGTCATCCACCATCAATCGCGCTTCGTGTCTTTTGCACACCTTGATCAGGTCCGGCAGTGGTGCAATATCACCGCCCATACTGAAAATACCGTCGACAACAACGAGTTTGCCAGCGCTATCCGGAATGGCTGCCAGAACGCGCTCCAGGGCTTCCATGTCATTATGTGGAAAGCGGCGCATTGTGCCATAGCTTAACCGGCACCCATCAATGATACTGGCATGGTCGTCTTTGTCTGTAATGACAAAGTCATCGCGTCCAACAATGGCTGAGATCGTACCCAGATTGACCTGCATTCCGGTACTGAAGACCAGTGTGCGGTCTTTGCCTATCCACTTTGCCAAACGGCGCTCCAGTTCCAGGTGCATTTCCAGCGTGCCGTTAAGGAAACGTGAACCAGTACAGCTGGTCCCAAAGGTGCCGATTGCATCCTGTGCAGCCTGGCGCACTTTGGGATGCACGGTTAGCCCGAGGTAGTTGTTTGATCCAATCATGATCAGATGATGATCTCCGATCACGGCTTCAGTTCCTTCGTTATTGGTAAGAGGAATAAAATAGGGATATAAACCTGATTCTCTTACATCATTTGCTTTTGTAAATTCCTGACACTTCATAAAGATATCCATAATGACGTCCTTTTTGTTCGCTACTGGTTTGAAGTTGTGTAGATGAAGCCGAATGATATATATAACCTCATTCTACGAAGGATATCGGGGCTGTCAAGTATAGCGAGTGCCTGGGTTCGTTCTAAGAAAGAGCCCCAGGAAGGGGGGCGAGTTCTTTGAGCGGCGCGGGTGTGTGGAAGGAATACCGCCAACCACAGTGTGTGGAAGGAATACCGCCAACCACAGTGTGTGGAAGGAATACCACCAACCACAGTGTGTGGAAGGAATACCGCCTTCCACACATGCAGAAACGGCAAATACACCCGTTTCTGCTTTGATTAGAATAGGACAAGGTTAAATTCGGTGCGCCACACGTCCTCCTGGATGCAAAAGCAGATTAAAAAGAAAACTATCTTGTTTTTGCCTCAAAATTAAAACACACTCGAGTGCCTTTTACCCAGTGCATGATAGAATACTGCCAGTTGAAATCGAATAAAGGGGAGAATAATGATATACCGAAAATTGGGGCGTACTGGATATAGTGTTTCACAACTGGGTTTTGGTGCGATGCGTTTGCCTATGACAGAGATTGACGGGGTGAAGGTTGTTGATCGCTCTTTGGCAATTCCAATGATTCACCACGCTTTTGAAAAGGGGTTGAATTACATTGATTCTGCGGTTGGCTACTGTGAAGGGGACAGTCAGCGCGTGGTGGGGGAAGCTGTAAGGAGCTGGCGGAAAACCCATCCTGATCCTGAGTATCCCATCATAGTTTCCACAAAGAATCACTATTACGGTGAGGATGAAAAAGCCTGGTGGCAGCATCTGGAAGACAGCCTTGAGCGTCTGCAGCTGGACAGCATTAACATCTACAATCACCACGGCATCAATTGGAAACGGTATGAAGAAGATGTCGCCCCCCGGGTTAGCAAGTGGATGCAAAAGGCAAAAGATCAGGGATTGATTCAGCATATATGCACATCATTTCATGACGATGTGGAAGCGCTCAAACGCTTGATTGATTCCGGTTATGTAGAATCCATTACTATGCAATACAACCTTTTGTACCGCGATTTGGAAGAAGGCATCGCTTACGCCGGGGAAAAAGGGGTAGGGGTCGTAATCATGGGTCCTGTAGCAGGCGGGCGTCTGGCAGGACCTTCAGATGTTTTACAGAACCTCGTACCGGGCGTGAAGCGCGTGCCCGAGTTAGCCTTGCGTTTTGTGCTGTCTAATCCGAATGTCACTGTTGCCTTGTCCGGAATGGGCACCATACAGATGGTTGAGGAAAATACCGCAATTGCAGCAGACGCTATCAGTCTGACCGCTGAAGACAGGGGGATGATCCAGGAACATGTGACCCAATTGGCTGAGATGGCAAACCTGTATTGTACGGGATGTAAATACTGCCAACCGTGCCCTGAGGAAGTCAATATTCCCTACATTTTTGAAATGTACAACATGGGCAAGGTCTATGGATTGTGGGATATTGCGCGCGAAAATTATGCGAAATTCCCTGAGCAGCGTTGGCAGGGCGGTAAACAAGCTGACTCATGTATCGAGTGCGGTCTCTGTGAAGAAAAATGTCCGCAGCATATCAAGATTCGTGAACAGCTTAAACAGGCGCACCAGGCATTAGCCTAACGATTCTGTGAAGATATATTGAGGCGGTGAGTTATCTCACCGCCTCTTTTTTATGCAGGAAGTAGAGTATTGCGTCGTTATGCTGTTTCAGGCAAACTGCGGTAACCAACCAGCTTCGGCTTCAAAGAGTTCATCGACCATTTGCTTAATCTGGTCCAGGGTGAGTTGCGCGCTGGTGTATTTATCCAGGGCGACTGCTGTATAAATCAGGTCTTTGTTCCCGCTTTGCGAGCCCCTGACAGCACAATTTTGCACCGCTACGCTACCGGCATTGATACCGGCACAACCCGGGGGTAACTCGCCAATATATGTAGGCTGTATACCCTGAGCATCGACCAGGCAGGGGACCTCCACACTGCAGCCCGGCATAAGATTGGTGATGATCCCTGTATTGGGTACATTGCCATAAATCACCCTGGGTATATTTGTCGTCATGGATTCGATGATATACGCCCCGTATTCGTGACTGGGTAACAGATCTTCCTTTGCTAAAGCCTCTGCTCTTTTTTCCAGGGCTTCCAGATCGTGATTCTTGCATATCTGGTAATAATCCCACCGTTGGGGCACCCAATGTGCTACTTCTTCCATATTACGCCTGAAATAGGGTAAGTACTCAGAGGCATGGTGACTGGATTCTGTCTGGAAATAGCCGGTAATATTCATAATGGCGGTCCGGACCAACTCACCGCCACCGCCATACAGGTCATCACTTTTGTTCCCTTTCCCCTGGGACTGACGTGCTTCGGCAGCATAATTATTCATAGTCTTCCGTAACAGGGGTAATACATCCTGCCCCTTGTGCTTGAATTCAATGAACCATGCCTGATGATTGATCCCGGCGCATTTGAAGGTCCATGAGCCATCTTCCAGCCCCATGAGGTTAGCCAGCATCTGGGACGTTCCCTGCACACTATGGCACAAGCCTACCGTTTTAATCCCGGCATCGCTGGTGAGCCAGCAATTGATGCCCATCGGATTGGCGTATTGAATAATCAGGGCATCCGGACAAACTTCGAGCATATCGGCAGTGATCTCATTGAGCGCGGCGGCAGACCGCAAACCTCTGAAAATACCACCCGGTCCCAATGTATCGCCGACACATTGGTCAAGTCCGTATTTCCGGGGAATCTCCACATCCATTTCATAGGCTTCGATGCCACCAACCTGGAAGGTAATCACTACAAAATCTGCACCAGTGAGGGCTTTACGGCGGTCTGTCGTGGCTTCCACAGTCGCCGGCAAATGGTGGCTTTCGATAAGCGTCTTTGCGTGACGATAAGTACGTTTCAGGTTGTCCGCATTGATGTCCATTAAGCAAAAATGTGTGTCTTGCAGCGCGGTGAATGAGAGAATATCCCTGATCATTGTCAAGGGGAAAACGTAGCCCCCTGCGCCTACTATGGTTACTTTTGGCATTGATTACTCCTTAAATGATAGATTGACTATTTTTGGGTACGGTGTGACACCATTATATTGCGGATAGAATGTAGCGCCATTATGGTATCTGGTTAATTTGTTAACATTTATGAATCTTTCCCTGATGTTGTATTGCGCTATGACAGTTTTTAGACTCAGTCGTTAAGGCTTTGGATTGGGAAGTTAAATCTTATTTCACAGTCAGGAGCAGAATGGAAGATGATAGATCGTCCTGGACAAGTTTTATCATTAACGCGTCGTCTTGTCCCCAGAGCAGAGGAAAGTCTATGGCATTATCCCTGTCGTCAAATGTTTTAATCACAACTTCGTCACTACCTCCAATATCGACCAGCGCTAATCTCATTTGTGCTCTGGGCGTAGATGATGCGTAGAAGTAGGCAATTTTGCTGCTGTCAGGTGAGAAGGTGACCAGATGACTTCGTGAAAACCAAGTGGGTGTTTGGTTTGGTGCAGGTTTTTTTACGGGTAGAGTTTCCCCGGTTTCAAGATTATGAACCATAATTTGTGTATACTCACGCTTGTCCGTTGTTTGTATTTGATGCGCCAGGAGTGCATAAGCAGAATCTGGTGATATTGTTAACAGATTTGAACTGAGGGTTTCTTCTCCTAAAATCTCAAGCGCCTGAGGTGGTGAATCGCCTGACACCTGCACACTATGCAGGCCTGAAGCACTGTCGCTGAAATTTTGATCCTGCAATGTGTATATCAAATTGTCATTCAGTAACCATGCCAGTTTACCGTTGTTCAGGGCACCCGGATGGTCAGAAACTTTGGAAATTCTTTCGGCTTCACCGCCCAAAGCTGGGATTTTATACAGGGTAGTTTCGGGATTGTTTGATTCTTCATGAAAAATCGTCCGGGCAAAGGCAACCCATATGCTATCTGGAGACCAAGCTGGAGCAATGTCGAGAAATGGGATGTTTTCCATATCAACAGAAAGAATACCGGATATGTGATCCTCCGTGATATTCTCCAAATAGGCGGTTTCAATCGTCAGTACCCAGATATCCGTATCAATTGGAATATTCGGAATGTGTTCGACCAGCGCGAGTTTACTACTATCCGGTGACCATGAGACAGGCTGCAACCTTACACCCATTCCATCGCTTCCCGGTAGGCAGAATTTAGGGGATAATTTGTCACTGGAGTAGACGCATAATTGGCTGTCTGGGGGGGCTGTATTCTTGTAAACAATCAACCAGCGACCATCTGGTGAACGATCAATAACATTTGCGCCATCGATAATGACTTCCAGGGAATTTGTTATGCGGAGGTCAGCAGCTGGTTTAATACGGGGCGTGAAGAATGGTAAACTGCACCCCAAGAGCTGTACCAAAAAACTCAGGTAAATTAGTTTATACCGCCGTTTCCGCATAGTTTTCCTTCACTCTTTTTGTGTATCGCTCTTTATTCGTTTTGAAACAAAAAGGATATTTGACCAATCTTTTCGCGAATTACCGGAACTCATTAGACGCCGGTAACACTCGTTATCAGGATTCTTCTGAAGCGATAAAAGTCACATAAAACCTGGAGCCTTTGTTTACCTCACTTTCTATCCAGATTCTTCCGCCATGTAATTCTACTAAAGAACGTGTTATGTGAAGTCCTAATCCAGTGCCGCGTTCTCCCGTTTTTGAGGCGTTACTGGCTCTGAAAAACCTTGTGAACAGATGTTTTTGATCTTCTTCAGAAATTCCAATACCGTCATCTTTGACTATAAAGAGATGGTAACCTGGTTCATCAGCGTTTTTCAATGTAACATCAATATGGCCTTTTTCTGGTGTGTATTTCAGTGCATTGCCTAAGAGGTTGCGAACGATCTGTTGGGCTCTTATCCTGTCAATTAACGAACATTGTAAATCTTGTTCAACTGATAAACTGATGTGTTGTTCTTTCTTAAGTGTAAGTGGTTTTAGTTCCGTGATTGCCATAGCCACGATCAGTTCCAGTTTAATGGGTTGTAAATCCAGGTGAATGTAGCCAGATTCAATCCTGGTAACATCAAGTAAATCTTCGGTGACAGCATTGAGTTGAGCCGTCGAGTTCTCTATCAATTTGATTACACTTATCTGTTCGCTGGACAATGCTCCATAATGTCCACTGACCATTAATTCTGAAAACATCATCAATGCAGCCAAAGGAGTCCTCAGTTCATGAGCAGCAACACTGACGAATTGTGATTTAAGCTCATCTAGTTGCCGTAATTCTGTATTGGCTGCCTGCAGTTCAAGATTTGTTTGTGTTAGTTTGTCCTGTAAAAGTTGTAATTCATTTCGCTGCTGTGCTATTCTCTGGCGGATAATACCCATTTCCGTCACATCGCGTATGATTAATAAAATTCCAATTAATTCGTTTTCAGCAATCTGATAAGGTAATGCGCTGAAAGTGAAATACTGGGTTGTATTTTGATTTGATGTTCTGTTTATCCACGCCAATTCCAGACGGTGTAATCGCCCTGAAACAACGTCAATTAATGCGTCTTCACTGCCGATCCACTCGGGAGCGACCTCGGTTAAATGTTTTAGGTCACTGTCACTGCACTGCGATTCTTCCAGCACTGCAATATGACCTCCGGTAGCGATTACCAGAAGGTTGTGGTCAGCAACCAGATAGGCAATTCTGCTGTCATCGAGTACAGTGCCCAATAGGACTTCCATATTTGCCATTGCTTTCCTCATTCCGCCAGATTACGCCCCAATTCTCTGAAAACTTCCTCCACTGCTGTACCTGTTTTAGCACTTGTGTAGTAGCATTTGGCATTCAACTTAACAGCAAATTGGTCTGCATAACGATGAATGTCCGTTTGATTGGGGAGTAAATCGATTTTATTTGCAGCGAGTATTAACTTGGACTCAGGATTAATCATGCGCATTTGATTCGCATAATGTGTTAAGAAGTCAAAAGAGCCCGGGCGGGTGAGGTCGCCTACCAAAAGCGCTCCACTGGCACCCCGCAGATAACTTTCACGCATTACAGAAAAGGATTCGCTACTCGACAAATCCCATAATATCATAGTCATCGTCACAATTCCCTGCGGTGTGGTGACCACGACTGTTTTCCTTGAAACGTTTACACCGATAGTCACAGTGTACTGTTCTGTAAAAACATTATGGATAAAACGCCTGATCAGACTTGTTTTACCGACAGCCATATCACCAAGGAGGCAAATTTTCTTCTGGATTGTCATTTTTCTATTCTCTTATTCGCAGTCGTGGTGTAAACTCAATGTCTTTCTCCAATCTGGGTTAGTTATGGCGCCGGTGTTATCAGGTTTGGGGGCACTTCCTGGAGTATCGTCACCCATTGCGTTCGTACCCAGCCAACTAAAGGAATGGTTGAATTATCTGGGGATTCGAGCTCAATCCGGTACCATTCGCCATATTGTGCTGTAATTTTCACTTTATTACCTACGGATGCAACGCTGACACTGGTAGGACCATCCGGCTCCGCGCGCAAATACACATTGCCCAACATAACACCATTATATGGGAGTCGTGTTGCTGTAGGTTGGGGTGTTTGGGAGGGAAGTGCGGTAGGGGTGGCTGTCGGCATCATTGTCGATGTCGGTGTTGTAGTCGTAGTAGGTGAGGGGGTGCGTGTCGTCGTAGCGGTAGGTGTGGGGCTGTTTGTCGCTGTCGGGATTGAAGTTGGCGCCGGATGTGCAAGGGTGTATAACTGGTTTTCTACTCGCCATATCCAATAACCACATCCCGCAATAGGCGTCAGGACTACAACAATTAATAATCCAATAAGCAAGGCTTTTTGCATTGTACTTAAAGGACCTGACTTTTCTTCCTCAATTTCAGAATTGTCTATAAATATTCTGAGTTTGTTTTTTGCTTCCTGTTTGAGCGCTTCATCGCTCCCATCATAATGCAGCAAACTGTCATAGTAGTTTTCATGAAGGTCGATGAGGATTTCGCACATTTGATCTCGTATATCGCTGGGCGCAATCCCGGTAACAACCAGAGCCAGATATGCAGATCCTGCTGCTTCCAGAATTATTGTTTGTTCTCCATATTCGATCGCGTCTAATTCACCTTTTTGTTCCTGCCCAAAAGCATCATGAGCAAAGCTGCGTATTGCGGTAAGCATCCCACTGACCAGATCGCGATCCGGTATGGGTGTTGATGAATTTGAAAGGTGTAAAATAAGTAGTCCTGACTCGCGCTGGATCAGGAATATTTCATAGACTTCAAACGGAATTGCATTGAGCAATGCTATCTCATTTGCATTGACACCACTGATACGGGCGCGGAATCGCTGGAATAGCTCTCCGGGACTTAAATTACGCCGGAGGGAGTGGTCGACCTTGCGGGCGATATCTCGGATTGCTTCGGTTATTGCTCTGTTGATTGTTTGTCCGATGATCGGGTAAAGGGCATCAATGATATCATCCCGCGCATCATAGGACTGCCGGCGAATAACTTCACCTATTACAGGCGCTAATGCAACAGCGATTTCATCACGTGAATCTCTGATTTTGTCGCTTAACGCTTGCGCTATGACGGGGCTGATTTTGCTGGCAAGTGTCTCAGGCTGGAGTAAAATCCGCCTGATCTCCTCGACATTGTCCTGGAGCCCATCTTCAGGACGGTCGGGAGTTACCCCCATTATGCATCCTCACCAGAACTTGGAAGTTCTTCGAGCAGATTTATTACGCTTTCGCCAGTTTCCAATCTTTTTGCGACCTCCATTAGCATGATGGCCAATGCCCGACGGTCTGTTTTTTGGTCTTCCAGGCGGTCAGCGACTCTGCGGTATTCACTGCGTAGATTATCCTCCGAATCCCGGAGTTCATTTTTCAGAGAACTAAGCTTTCGCTCATACTCCGCCTTGTGCTTTTTTAGCTCGGATTGCAGGTCGGCAAAGGATTGATCGTGCTGGGACAAATGCAATTTGCCTTCTGCGTCCGCTTTTGCTTCACGAATATCAAGCGCTTGAATTTCACTGTTCAGGTTTTCCGCAGTTTTTTGTAACTCGTTGGCTAAATTATCATGGCGTTGAAATTGTTCACCTGTTCGATCGTGTAGTTCATTTTGTAGCTGCTCCAGGTCAGATGTCGCACGTTTGATATCCCTTTCGATGTCATGGAAGTGCCGCGCATACTCCTCCATTTGAGTTCCAAATAGAAGTTCACGTAAGCGTTCAAGTTCCCGTGTGTCCATTTTACGTCCATCTTGGTCTGTTTTCGCATTCATTTATTAACCTCCATCTATATAACGACATTTGTTTTCAAGCAGCAAGTCTCCAGGCAAACATGTTTTTTACAATTGCTGCTTGGTCTGGGTTCCTTAGCAGTTAAATGTGCTTTGTGGCCTTGCCCTCAGGGGCACTTCGTCATCATATTATGCATGGTAAAACTACACATCAGTTTAAGGTAGTTGCATAGAGATGTCAAATTTAGGATGATTAGAGGGTGTCCGCTACTTTTCCGCAACGAATAGCAGTGAGTAAACACTGCTATTTGCCAACACATAAATGGATTGCCCGCAGCAGGATTCTGTGGCGGGGTGGGTTGCTTGTGAATGCATGGTAGATTCCCACCCCGCCACACCCAACAACTGACTAGCGTTTGTGATGGCGCTCGTGATTGTAATCCGTGTGATGGATATATTTTTCTAATTTGTGCCTAAAAATAACATTCAGGCAGTATAGGATTCCCCAGGATTAAGAGCGATCACCTGTGCCTGTGGGGAGCGTACAGCAACCTGGCGTATAAGGTCGTCCACATCTGCCAACTGACCCGGGAATGTATTGTAGTGCCCTGGGATGAGAATCTCGCTGTTGAGCAGTTCCATAGCATAGGCTGCTTCGAAGACGCCCATTGTATATTTTCCCCCAATGGGCAGGATTGCGATCCGGGGATTATACAATTTACCTATAAGCTCCATATCACCAAAAAGTCCAGTATCTCCGGCAAAGTAGACGGGCACACCATCTTCCGGCGTTATGATCATACCGCAGACACCTGAACCTGGCATCAGCTCATTATGATCCTCGTACTCTTTGCCCATAATGTCGGAGCTGTGCAAAGCGTAAACTGCATGGATATGGACATCTTTTTGCACGATGCTGCCACCTGTGTGTAATGTACCACCCCTGTCATCGTACGGGATACCGTGGTTGCTGCAATACGCGGCTATTTCTGGCAAGGTAACCAGGGTAGCCCCCGTTTTGTGGACGAGTTCAATGGCATTCCCCAGATGGTCACTGTGACCATGTGTGACGCAAATTAGGTCCGCTTTATCAATATCATCCAGGGTAATGGGGCATGCTGGATTCCCCTTTATCCAGGGGTCCAGATAGATAATTGTGCCGTGCGGCGTCACCATCTTCCAGGAGCCGTGGCCTAACCAGGTGATTGTCTGATTCATAATTCCTCCTTTTTACCAATTTACCAAATATAAATATAGTGCGTAAGTTGCTACGCCTTCATATAAAGTATTTTCAAATATCCTGACCCTGTGGTGCTATTTTGTGTCGGATATCGCGTTCTCCCCAGATGCCGAGAGCCTGGTTGATATAGGTTTTGCATGCAGTTGCAGATTCGACAGCAGGATATCCGGTATAGTCAAAATCATCAACGATCCAGCCGTCAAATCCCACACCTAACAGAATCTCCGTGATGGCTGGGAAATCGAGGATGCCGCGTCCTAATTCAATCCATCGTCCCCGGGAGTCCACGCTGTAAGCGCCGTTATCTGAGGGTACGGTTGGTCCCCCTGGCCACAACTCCCCGTGAGGGCGTCCGGCAAAGCTGATATCTTTGTAATGCACATAGGCAATGCGCTCCGCAAAGGTCCTTATTGTTTCTATAACGTTAAAATCACCTAAAGCTAGTTGCCCCATATCCGGGCAGAATTTGACTAGCGAGGGGTCGGTCAGTTCCATGAAGCGATAAAAAGGCGCTTTTACCTCGAAGATACTGCCCCAATGCTGGTGCCATGCCAGTGTAAGACCGCAAGCTTTTGCATAAGTCCCCAATGCATTTGCTGAGTCGGCAATCAGTTTTATCTGGTCATCAAGCTCAACTTCTGAGATCCCCGGTCGTTTGCGTCCTCCATCGATACAAATAACCTGCGTACCAAGTTCAGCGGAAAAGTGGCATTTCCTCCGAACGGTGTCCATTCCGCGCAGCCGCTGTTCCTCATCATAGAAAGTGATGCCGGTATAATAGGTTGCCATTTCCAGATCATGCAGTTCCAGCAATCTGCGCAATTCGTTTGTTCGGTGCTCGTAATCCTGCAGCAGGAATGGATAGGCAATCTCGAACCCATCCAGCCCGATGAGCGCCATTTCGTCGAGCATCCTGTGGAAGTTCTCGAAGTGATGATCGCGGAGCCATAGTTGTGTGCCAAATCCGATCTTCATTTTATTTTTTCCTTTATGTGTACATAATTCATGCAAGCTGTTAGCAGCATTATGTTTGTTGGTAATAAAAAAGCAAACACAATCGATTTATCGCGTATGTTTCAAGGGCGATGAAATGGATGGATCAGTTTAGTGTACTGTGTCAATGCGATGTGATGAATACCTTCACGCTTCTTGCTCTTATAATCCGATACGATAAAATACCTTATGTGATCAAATAATCTGTACTGGACAAATACTTGTCGTATCACTGGAGGAAAAATGGATAAGTGGGATGATATTCAACAAGGACCTTTCAAGCCATCCTGGGAGTCACTGCGGCAGTATCAGTGCCCGGAGTGGTTTCGCGATGCCAAGTTCGGGATATGGTCTCACTGGGGACCTCAATCCGTTCCGATGTATGGAGATTGGTATGCCAGGAATATGTATCGTGAAGGCACAGATCAATATATTCACCATTGGCGGGTATATGGACATCCCTCCAAACAAGGTTGGAAGGATGTTGTCAAGCTATGGAAAGCGGAGAATTTTGATCCGGATGCCCTGATGCAGCGTTACGTGGATGCTGGCGCCAAATATTTTGTCGCACAGGCAGTGCACCACGATAATTTCGATAACTGGGATTCTAAACATAACGCATGGAACGCGGTCAAAGTCGGACCGCACAAGAACATCGTGGGTTTATGGCAGGCAGCTGCAGCTAAATTTGGGCTGCCTTTTGGTGTGACAGAGCATTTGGGCGCAACATTTTCGTGGTGGTCGCACAATAAAGGAAGCGACAAGCAGGGACCATATGCAGGTGTGCCCTATGATGGTAATGACCCGGCATATGAAGACTTCTACCTTCCCAATGGAGATGAAGCGCGGCTTACGCAGCAGGGAGAACGATGGTATACGGAAAATGTGTGGTGGCATAAAAAGTGGTTTGACCGGATCAAAGATTTGATTGATCAGGTGCATCCTGATCTGCTTTATTCTGATGGTGCGCTGCCCTTCGGACAATACGGTATGGGCATCGTTGCCCATCTCTATAACACCAGCATTCTGCGGAATGCTGGTGTGAATCAGGCTGTTTACAATCAGAAGGACCGGAATCCAATGGTCTATACCGTGGGTGTGCTGGATATTGAACGCAACGTCTTGCGTGACAATTTTCCATACCCCTGGCAAACAGATACTTGCGTGGGTGGGTGGTTCTACGATGTCCGTCGGATCTATAAGACTGGCGGTCAGGTGATTGAGATGCTGGTGGATATTGTGGCGAAAAACGGCAACCTGCTTCTCAATTTCACGCAAAGACCGGATGGTACGCTTGACGATGAATGTCACAACATCCTGGATGAACTGGCGGTATGGAACAAAGTCAATGCCGAAGGCATATACGGTACACGACCCTGGGACATTGCCATGGAGGGTAGCGTCAATGCTTCACAGGAGCACTTCAAGGAAGATGCCCTGGACTGGACATCTGAGGATTTTAGATTTACGCGAAAAGGGAAAGTAGTCTACGCATTTCAAATGCGATGGCCGGAAAACGGGCAGTCGCTGATTCGAAGTTTCTCTGCCGGCAGCGGTGGATACCGTTTGAAAGTCGCTGATGTGGCGCAGGTTGAACTATTGGGTTATCAGGGATCGATAAATTTCGAGCATACGCAAGCTGGTTTATCAGTATCAGGTTTACCAGAACAGGCACCGGTAAAATACGCGCCTTGTTTTAAGATTACTACACGCTGAGTGAACATGATGATGCAGCCTGAAAAGTCTCGGAAGGCTGCATCATCATGCATAGCGGGGAGAGGAAAATGGCTGAATCTCGTTCGTGGACGATCTATATCGCCCAGGATAAGCATCTGGATTACAATTGGTGCGGAACGCAAACGGAAATCGAAGTGCGAATGGCTGCTTTGGTGGACGGTTATCTTGCTCTCGCAGAGGAGGACCGCAGCAGATGGAATTTGGACTGCACCTTGTGGTATACAGGTTATAAACGCCAGCGGGGTTTACAGGGTGCGCAGCGTCTTGTTAAGGCCCTGCAAAAGGGTCGTATTGGATGGGCTGCCAATCACAGCGTACTCCTGTGGGGATTGCTGAACACGGAATTATCAATTCAGTCGTTTTTCCAGGCTCTTGAAATCGCAGAATTGACGGATGAAATCACTGACACGGTATTGATTATGGAGGACCCTGGTATGCCGTGGAGTGTGGCAAGTGTGGTGACCGCGTGTGGGTTTCCGTATCTGGCACGCGGTATCTATGACTTAAGGGCAGAAAGCTATAACCGTGCCCGTGAACCTTATCCACTATTCTGGTGGCTGGCTCCGGATGGCAAACGTGTGCTGGTGCACTGGGATTTGTACGAAACTACCGGTGCGTGGGGTGGGTATGCGGAAGCATATCGCCTGGCGGAACTGGCTGGAGAGAAGTGGGATGCCCTCACGCTTCAGATTCTGGGAGATCGGAATACAGATGCGGTATATGAAAAGCGCGTTGACTATATTCATCAAACTATTGAGCGTTATGCAGCCTACGGTGATCATTTTCCTGTGTCAAGCATCCTGCTGCTGGGTACTGGCTGGGACAACTGGTCAATCACAGATGATTTAGCCATCTTTATCCGGCGTTTTAACGCCGAAGCAGATGGAAGTAGTGCGTCTTGTAGATGCATGTTATTCCGATTATTTCAAAGCTGTAACGCAAGAAATATCTGATAAGGCATTAACTTTGCCCGAATTCGCCGGATCGTTCGGGATCACGTGGGAAGAATGGGCTGCACATTTAGCCGGACCTACCCGTAATTTCAGGGAAGCATCGCGCTTGCTTATCCATGGTCAAGCTGCCTACGCTATACAAACGCTGACCGGGAATGCTGATCCGAAAACCAAGTCAGCCCTCGACCAGGCTTTACAGGCATGTCTGAGGTTTGCTGAACATGATTTTGGCGGTGTCGACCTCAGAACTGCTGCAATTTCTGCCGGTGTTAGAGCCGGGGCTGCGATGGAAGCCAGAACAATAACCCAATCCTTAAGTCCTGTCCATATATGTTCACCCGCAAGCCTCTCAGGTGATATTGTCATAGAAGATGCGATTTTTGATTGGCGGGGCTGGAAAGTACATTTTGACCGCGATCGAAATTCGATCGTGTCCTTGCTGGACACTAATAATCACGAGTGGATTGCCCAAACCAATTGGATGGGTTTAGGAACTTTCTGGCATGCCTTGTATCCCGATGAACAATTACGGAAAACCGTGTTACCGCAGAGCCTGGACCATGAATCAAGTTTTGAACTGCATGATTTTACCTGCAGACGGGCAGACAGTGGTGTTGAGATTAAGGTTTCAAGCAGCCAATGGGGTTTTAGGGTTGATACACGATGGTTTTTTCATTCAGACCAGCCCTGGATAGACATTGTTTATGACTTGTCTGATGGCTGGTCTGATGATGCGCAAACAGTGCAAATCTGCTTTCCGTTCAGCCTGGCGAATCCTGTGTACACCTATGATATGGCGGGAACAGTACTGCAGGCTGGAAGTATTCAGGCGGGTGGTGATGATTTGCCGGGCGCAAATCCTGTTTTGCACGCGATGCAAAATTATGCTCAGATTAGCTCTGAAGCGGATGGCGCGGCACGCAGCGTCATCCTTTTAAGCCCTGATGCACCTCTGGTTCAGTTTGGCATTAGTCCTGCCAATATGGGCGGTGTAAATTTTGGCTCTGTACCATCCGCAATGATATCGATGCCGATGATGAATCTGACACGTACGGACTGGTCATTCAACCAGGGAGGGGAGAATGGCTGGCAGTACCGTTACCGGTTGATCTTAACGGATCATCTTTCAACTGATCCTGTGTTAAGAAAGCTGCTGCCATTCAAAGAGGCTCAATATTTCGCTGTCCCACCCTTTCTTCAGGTGCCGGGTACCCCACCGGTTATCGCTCAAATGGCTGACCTGAATATAAATTTTGAGGGTGGACCCGTGACCGCTTTCAAGTGTGCTGAAGACGGAGAGCGATTGATCTTGAGAGTATGGAACATTCTGGACCATCCGGTTATGGGTACAGTAGACTTACCTCAGGCATACCAAAGTGCTGAAATCACTGATGCGCTGGAAAGACGTTTGGGTCACGTCGCGGTGATTGAGGGTGTTGTGATGTTCACAGCGCCTGCGGATAGTTTACTGACTCTTGCCTTTGTGAAATAAAGTGCGAACCGAATCAAGTTTTGCTCATTCTGGAATTCACACCTTGATGTACTCGCACATGAAGGTGAAGGCTAAACAAGACTGAGAACAGTATAAGTACATAGCAAGATGCAGTTTTGGCTCAAGCAGAATTCTTTATCAGTCACCAAACGGACCAAAACTGCCAGGTGAATTCCAGAATGAGCGATTACCTGTTCCAATGCCTGGTTGAGGGCGCTGATGAAGGGGTTTTGCCCATTCTGGAATTCACACCTTGATGTATTCGCACATGAAGGTGAAGGCCAAACAAGACTGAGAACAGTATAAGTACATAGCAAGATGCAGTTTTGGCTCAAGCAGAATTCTTTATCAGTCACCAAACGGACCAAAACTGCCAGGTGAATTCCAGAATGAGCGATTACCTGTTCCAATGCCTAGTTGAGGGCGCTGATGAAGGGGTTTTGCCCATTCTGGAATTCACACCTTGACGTGTATAGCTTGAACATTTATAATACGGATGTATCATTAATTGTTTGGCATTCGAGATATTCTGTAATGACTGCTGTGCAGCAACGGGGGCAGACTATCTTGATTGTTCTATTTCCTTGGCCGAAGTATCTGTTATTTACTGAATCTGCAAAAGAATATTGAGTAAAGGACATCATGAGCAGACCCGACACTGACTTGCCTGACGCTGACGAACCGCAAACCGTCAACACGGAATCGCATTCAGACAATAATGGAATCCCTACATCGAATCAAGAGTTAAAGTCCGAATTAGTATGGACCAGCAGACTCAAACAAGAGTGTGATATGTTGAAAGCTGTCCTGGATAATAGCCAGTCGTGCATGGCTTATCTTGATACGGACTTATTTTTTCGTTGGGCGAACGCAGCCTGCAGTCATTTTTCGGGGATATCGTGCGAAGCCTTAGTGGGATGCAATTTATTTGATGTGTTTCCTGATTTGGATAGGCAAGCTTCATTTGCGCGTTCCCTTCAGAACGGTGAACCTGTACAACTCAAGGCGAGACCTTCTGAACATACCTCCGAATCCAGTCCTGGGTGTGACCTATTGGGATTGGTTGTTGGCACCCGTTAAAGGATGTCCGGTGGGAACTTGGCAGGTTATGTTTTATCGATGCAGGACGTCACGGAGCGTATTCAGTTTGAGAATGATTTACAGGCCAGGGAAGAGCGGTTTCGGTTGGTCGCTGATTATACAACTGACTTGGAACTGTGGACCGGTCCAGATGGGGATATCCGGTACATTTCCCCCTCCTGCGAAGCAATCACGGGCTTCGGACCCTCTTCTTTCTACGAAGATCCCGATCTGATCTTAAAAATTATTCATCCTGATGATCGAGCTGTTTGGGATGACCATGTAATGGCTGGACATCAAAGTCATGAGCGGGTTGTCGATTTTCGAATAACCAGTCGATCGGGTGAAGAGCGTTGGATCAGCCATAATTGCAGACCTGTGTACACTGACGATGGTACGTGGATGGGCTATCGGAGCAGTAACAGGGATATTACGGATCGCAAACATGTTGAACAGGCATTGCGTGAAAGCGAGGGCAAGCTGCGCGCTCTTGTTGACAATTTGCCGGTGGGTGTCTCAGTCCTGGATGAGACCCGTCAACTTCAATTGGTAAATCCTGCTTTGGGAAAAATCCTCCAGTTATCGCGCGATGAATTAATGCAAGGATACTACACGCGGCGCACATATTTACGGGCAGACGGTGCCCAGATGAATTCCAGTGAGTTCCCCAGTACGCGTGCATTTGTTGAGAATCTACCTGTCCACGATATTGAAATTCAGGTTATAACGGCAGAAGGTCAGTCTATCTGGACCAGTGTTAGTGCGATACCCCTGCCTTATTCGGATTGGCGTGTTATATTGACCACAAATGACATTACCAGCCAAAAACAGGCGCAGATTGCGGTCCACCAGGCGAACGCTGCGTTGGAATCACGCGTCCTAGAACGAACACAACAGTTAAGCGACCTCAATAACACCCTGGTTGCGGAGATTGCCGAAAGACATCAAACAGAGGTTGAACTTAGAGCCAGCGAGGAACGGTTTCGCCAGGTTGCTGAAAATATTAATCAGATCTTGTTGTTGATTAACCCGCTAAACGGGCAGTTGTTGTATGTCAATCCAATATACGAACAGATATGGGGCCAGTTTCTAAAACCTGTTCCTGATCACGTCGATGCCATTCTGGATTACACATATCCCGAGGATCGGGAAAGAATGAACGCACTTTTACACTCACGAGAAGTCATAGAAGACGACATTCGAATTCAGTTACCTGATGGCGATATACGCTGGCTCCGCTGTCATATATTTCCGCTCAAAAACGAGGATGGTGAGCTTTACAGAACTGCAGGTATTTTTGAAGATATCACTCAGAAAAAACGCGCGCTTGATGCACTCGTTGAGGCTGAGAAACTCTCTCTTGCAGGGAAAATGGCAACATCCCTTGCCCATGAAATTAACAACCCCTTGCAGGCAGCAATGGGTTGCCTTGAACTGGCTCAGGAGCAACTTGCCAGGGGCGAAGATGCTCATGAGTTTTTGCTGGTGACAGCAGAAGCCTTGCTTAGGGCATCGCGGATCGTTTCGCAGCTGCGCACACTGCACCAACCCGCTGTTCCAGAGATGAAAGTTCGCACTTCACTCAACACACTCCTTGACAAAGTTAAAATTCTGACCATGAAAAAGTGCGAAGATAATGCTATAAATGTCATTGTGGATAAGGACGCCGATTTACCGGATGTCCTTGTCATGCCCAATGCGATACAGCAGGTTTTTCTTAATGTAATTCTGAATGCCGTGGATGCTATGCCTGATGGGGGAACTCTGCGGGTGATCACATCGCAAACTTCGAACCCGCCAGGCTGCCAGATTGAATTCAGAGACTCTGGTGGGGGTATACCCGCTTCAATTCTGCAAGGTCTCTTTGAGCCTTTTGCTACGACCAAGCGAAACAGTCTTGGATTAGGCTTATTTATCAGTCGGAACATTGTTATACAGAATGGAGGGCGTATGGATGTGCAGAGCCCGCAGGGCTCAGGTGCGATTTTTACCGTTTGGCTTCCACTTCAGGAAATCAAAGAATAACGTAAAACAGGAAGGATGGTCGTATGCGTGAACAAATCCAAACATTAATTGTGGATGATGACGATGGCATTCGCTTTTTTCTGGCGAAAGTTTTACGTGGTGAGGAGCACGCTGTGGTCACCGCATCCAGTGGTGAAGAAGCCCTGGAGTACTTGAGGGATACGACATTTGACCTGGCTGTTCTGGATTTGATGTTGGGTGCGCGCATAGATGGTTTGCGTATTCTTCAGGCGATTCGCTGGCGCTGGCCCAACATGGCAACGATAATCCTCACCGGTCATGGAACCCTTGACTCAGCCATGGAGGCAATCCGTGAGGGTGTGGATGCATATTTGCTTAAGCCGGTGAAACCCGATGAAATGCGCAGGATAGCTAATGAAGTGTTGAAAAAACGTCAACAAAAACAAGAAGAAAAACCGCTGCCCGTTTCTGAGTCTGAAAATCCAACTGTTCTAAAACGCGGTCGGTTCTCTGTGGACTTACAGGAAAAACGGATAGAGGCAGACGGGCACGTTTTGGACCTCAAGACGTTTGAATACGAACTCCTGGTTTTCCTGATGAAAAATGATGACCGTCCTGTTTCTCCAACAGAACTGGTAAAAATCGTGCGAGGTTTCGAGTGCGAGCATGTGCAGGAAGCTCGGGATGTCATTAAGTGGTATATTTATAATCTGCGCCGTAAAGTAGAACCCAAGCCTTCTGTCCCAAGACATATTCTTAACGTGCGGGGGGTCGGGTATATTTTCAAGACTTAATCCAGTCTGGCCAGGTAAGACTGCTAACTTTGCTAATTCTACAAACCCTGGACCAACCCTATTGCAGATATGTCAGCATCAACTGCTGAATCATTCCGCTATACTTGAGATGAAAAAGATTCGTGTGAAGGATGGCTATGGCTGCTGTGAGTTTGGATAAACAGATACTTGTTGTAGATGATGATGAGCAGATTTTGTTAGTCTGGCGCGGGGCGTTAAGCAAGCCAGGATGGGCTGTAGAGACAGCCGCAAGTGGTGACGAAGCTTTGGCCATGGTCCGGCAGATGGCGTATGACCTGGTCGTGACTGATATTCGCATGCCACAGATGAACGGGTTTGAATTAACGCAAGCTATCCGAGCGTTGCGGCAAATATATGCCGGTTATCTGGATGACTTGTTTTTCATGCCCGGATATGGAAACACTGGCTGCTTGTTTAGACGTCTATTCCTGCTTGCCCAAACCTCTCTCTATCAATCAGATCCGAAAGGTGGTCTGCGAGGCTCTTGGTGATAGAGAGGCATAAAACGCCACGTAAATTCACGTCAAAAATCAAAATTAATTTCACGCACTATTATCATTAAAAACGCCTCGATTTTCAATGATCGAGGCGTTTTTAATGGCTTATCAGGTTATCGATTAGCTACACCTTTACCCGAATGCGGTTTATGTTTAGTGTTTTTTCCTAAATTGAAGCACGACCAATCCACTCAACGCCACGACACTCACGACAATGGCGATGGCTGATCCAAGCAGTGGAATACGCGATGCAAAGTTTGACATTGTCACGGTATTCGGTGTGCTGAATCCTTCCCAGAGCGTCGCATCCTGTTGTTGCCCACTGGAATTTATCGATGCAAACTGCACGTTTATACCTCCGAAGCACGCTGTCCAGTCTACATTCCCGACTCCACCAGCAGTATCCGCCCGCCACTCGTAATTATTGGGTGAACCAAGAATGACTTCTCCATAAGTATCACCGTTATCTTCAGGGAAAAAGCAATATGGATCATTACCCTGGCATTCCCATAATTCTTCAGGCGGTAATAAGAAATCGTCAAGTGAATAGCGGACAACGACATCTACTACATCGGTATAACTGCCGTTTTGGTCACAATCCAACCTTGCTTCGAGTGTGTCATAGTCAGATGGTAATTGACTGCCGGGCGCCAGACTGACGCGAAAGTACATGAAACTGTTGTCAGCCTCATTTCCCACCCAACCATCATCGATATCGTAATTGGGATCAACAGAACCGGTGCCGGAATCCATTAATGGCGCACCCCAGTCGCTGTCCACCTGCACCGTCAGTGGTATCAACAGTGAAGTGCGCAGCATAAACAACGGACGTGAAGATCAGTAATGTTCCAACGATGACTGCGAGGCGCATTGCGTTTTTTCTATTCAACATATGTTCTCCTTGATCGAAGCTGTCGATTTTTATTTTTTATGAATATTTATATTACACACATCTATATAACTTACCATATTCTTCACTTGCTGACTGCCGGATTTCACTTTCCTGATGGTGGAGTTGTTCTTCTTTGGTTGGTTGGGTTGTGAAAGTTGGTGAAATTGATATCTGAATGTATTCAGTTGGTTATTTTCAAGGTAAAAATGGCATCGTGGTAATTCTTCCCGCCTTCTTTGACCAACTTTACCAATGGCGCCAACCAAAGAGGGTGGATTCCACCACCACGTTAGCAGAACCCATCGTTAGGGGAAGCGCTCTCTATGGTATTCTTTAATGTGAAATCAATGCCTGAGAAATATAATGCTGTGTTTGTTATTTGTGGTAGCGTTCTTTTTACTGTAGCCAACAAAAACTTAGGAGGAATAACTAATGATGGAAACAGCACAAACAGTGAGGAAAGATGTTGACAGGAAGACCTACCGGCAGAAAGGTCTTCTTTTAACCGCGGTATTAGTGTTGTCTCTGTTCTGGCTTTTGGTCAACACGCCAAAAGTCTTGAATGCGTATACTGCAGATGCCAGTGTTTCTAAAGCCAAGGAGCTGAATCCGGCGCCGTTGGGTGTAATGGCTCCCCAAGCTCCTGAGGCTTTAACTACCGTTATTACTTTGGACCTGGTTAGCGCCCGGACTGAACCCCTCGCGTTTGACGGAGCTGGCGTCCTACAAGGCGATCCTGTAACCACACCGTATAACTTCATTATCAATGTCGATAATACGGGTGATCCCTTTGATACGACGCACTGCTTCGCCTATACGGATACACCTACCAATACTATCCGCGACCCTTTGTATCCGGACGAATGTGATTGGCCTGGGGTACGCACAAACCCGGGATGGTCACCAGTTTATACGAAAGGGACCCAGGATGACCTGAATGAGACTGTGGGAATTGACCTTCCCCCGGGGAAATATCTCATTTCTGTGATGGCTGACGGGTACAAAATGGATGGCGAGCACTTTACCATTCCAATGGAAGAGCCTGGTCTCATCACAATTGGCCTTCAACCCTTACCTTTACCTCCGGCCCAAATGGTCGTACTGGTGTTTGACGACCGTTCAATGACCAACGGGCAGTATGACGCACCGGGCGAAGACGGTCTTGAGGGATTCCGTGTCACAATCGCGGATATTGCTGGTGAGATTACGAATGACCTTTTTGGTAATCCACTGTGCAGCGAGTATGAACGTGATATTAATGGCGATGTCATTGTTGATCCTGACGGACTTCCTATGGCTATCCCGGGCACGGGAGGTGAGTGTATAAGTGACGCCGATGGACGGGTGGTGATTCCTTACATCGGACCCATTCGTTACGATGTTCTTGTCGTGCCGCCGGATGGTCAGCAGTGGATTCAAACCACGACCCTTGAAGGTTCCCAGGGTTGGGATACGTGGCTTCAGGAAGGTGGCACGGGTCTCGACAACGAGTTTGTTGTCGCCGGCGAACCATTCCCCTGGACCATCTTTGGTTTCGTCCAACCCACAAATACCCTTACAACGACGCTGCCGGAAAATGGCAGTATCACCGGCGTTATAATGGCGAGTTCTACATATTTGCCATCGGTGGGCGGGTTACCGCACCTGGGTGACATTTGGGGTGGATTAATGGGCACCAAACTTGAACGACCTATCCAATATCCATGGGTTGCGCTGAATGACCTGCAGAATGGGGATCAAGCCGTGTGGGTGGGACAGGGAGACGTAAATGGCGCTTTCACAATCCCCAACGTACCGCCAGGCGAT
This sequence comes from uncultured Chloroflexia bacterium, assembly GCA_963700595.1. GTDB lineage: Bacteria > Chloroflexota > Anaerolineae > B4-G1 > SLSP01 > PWVB01. Next base: position 661,610 of record CAVOYE010000022.1, on the reverse strand, counting down.
TACCTCATCACATATTGGGATGAGAAGCAGCACTACATTCTTGATTGGGTGCAGGCCGCTGTCAGTCCAGGAACAGAAACCGATGTTGGTGTACGAACGATGGTGGGCTGGTTTTCCGAATGGTCCGGCTACGTTTTCCTCGATGATAACGAAAACGGCAGGCGGGATCCCGGCGAACAAGGTGTGCCTGACTACATAGTGACAATGCGAGACCGCGACAATACTGAGATAGATCGCATGTCAATTTCATCGTTCACCGATGCAAACGGATTCTGGGAACTGGAGAAAGGCTACCCTATGGGCATCTGGATGGTTCTCGAAGCCGTCTCCGATCTTTATCAAACAACCGGCGTCACGTTCCAGGCAAGCAACCAGCCTGAGGAGACAACTATCCTCGGCGCCGGTGTGGATGTCAGCATTTTACCTGTCTTAAGCCAGCTTGGTCGGTTGGACTTTGGCGTCAAGCACTATGATCCCGGTACGAACGGTGGTATCGCGGGATCCGTATTCTATGATACAGCGCGTGCTGAAGATGACGCCGCTTATGCGGGCGCCGAACCATGGCAGCCCGGTATCCCGGATTTGGAAATGCGCCTTTGGAAACCTGTGCCATGTGGTACAAATCCAGGTGTTCCGTGCGATACCAATGGTAATTTTGAGATTGCGCCTGATGGTTCTTTAGCCAAGGGCATACTCCTCAACACGACGATCACCGAACACTATGTCCGGCCCAAGGATTGTGTGGTCCGGGATGTTAACGGCGATCCGATGGATATTCCCTCGCTACCGCCGTCAACGGGTGGCTATGATTGTCTGGAAGGACCTTTATCCGGTCTTCAATTTGGAACCGAGTTCTCTGAGCTACCCGGAAACTACGGATTCGGCGATATTATGACCGATACGGTAACGGGGCTGCCTTTAGCAGAACCGGCGCCCATACCTCCTGGTGCTTACCTGCTCGAAGTTGTCATACCCAACGATCCTGTCTTTGGTCGTCCGCTATACAATCTCACAAAGGAAGAAGACTCGAATATCTTTGGCGGTGATGTGTTCTATCCCACACTCGCCCCACCAGCATGCGCAGGACCCTGGCACATCGTCGATGTTGAGGGTGTGGGCACAGATGGCTACGACATTCCCTGGACGGCGGATCCTACGGACACTTCAACGCCTGTCCATAATCCAACCTTCGCAGAAGTCGGAGGAAGCCGCTTTGAGGGACAGATTAAGCCCCTGTGTAATGTCAAATTGGTGAATGTTGCCGATCAGAAAGGCGTGGGCCCACTCTTCCAGTTGTGGACCGAAGTGCCCATTCCCGGACGCTGGCGTGGTTATGTGATTGACGACCTGAATCTCACCTCGGACCCGCTGAGTTTGACCTTTGGTGAGAAACTGGGTATCGCCTACTCGCCAGTCGGCATCTACGACTTTACGCAACGCCTGGTCCACACCATCCACACAGATTACCACGGTGTTTTTGAGGTTCTGTTACCCTCGGATGGGACAAATAATGCCCCGACACCAAGCGGTGCCCTGGCAAATGTATATTATATCTACGGTAACGATCCAGGCCAACCGGGTAGTCTGAATGTCAACTACAACCCGCAGTATCGCTCGATCGGAACCAGTTTCGAAATGTATCCTGGCGTCTTGAGCCCGGCAGACCTGGCGCCAACGCAGAATGGCGTCGGCATCTGGGGACCCAACTCGCAAACTGCAACGCTCGCGCAGTGTGCCCTCAGTGACACTACACCCCAACTCTTTGCAGTGAATACACCCGTAGTGAATCCAGGAGATAGCTTAACAATTTCAGGGTATTGGATTTGGTCCCGCTGCTGGCAGCTACGGTCGGGTTTGGTTGAATAGCCGCAGGCTGGTTGTCACCAGTTGGACTGATCGGGAACTCGTCGTTCAGGTTCCTGCGGGTTTGCGTCCCCGATTTATCAGCTCCGAATTCGAAACGGGTATCTCAATGAGCTTGTGAATGGCTTGACGATTCATGTCATCGGAGGCCAGTACAACCCAACGGTATTTGAAGTCGGACCCGGTCGAACTTATGCTACAGTGCAGTCTGCACTTGATGCCGCCGCAACTTTAGCTGAGACCAGACCCGCTGACGAAATATGTGGTTGTTGTCTATCCCGATACACCCGCTACCTTTAATCCAACGGGCGTCTACTTTGAAAATCCCATCATCTACGCTCCTGTGACTTTGCAGGGTGTCGGTCCTGGTGGCGTTTATCCTGAAGGTACCGCGGTTCTCGGTTCTGTCCTTGATGGTCGGGGGATGGGTGGAGATGGCGCATACGTTACATTCTGGCGCACGCTTATCGGTGATATCTGGCTCAATCGGGGTGGTTGGGACGGCAGTCCGGTCGATGGCGACGGTAATCCCCGGATTTACGAAGGACCCGTGATTACAGTTCTGGCTGAGGATGGCGAGTTTTTCAGCACGAACAGAGCTACCATTGATGGGTTTACCATCCAGGGTGGTGATCAGCAAGGTGTGCCGAATAATATAAATACAAATGGTGCAGGGTGTTATACCCGGAGTGCCGGCTGAAATCGTCAACCAGGGTGGTGGCATTTTCATTAACGCCTATGCAAGAGGGACGTGGATCTATAATAATGTAATCCGCTCCAACGGTGGTGCTTACGCCGGGGCTATCCGTGTTGGCACGCCCCATGTGGCTGCGCCACTTACTGATCATCAAAACGATAACATAAGTATCCAGTATAACCGCATCCTGGCCAATGGCGGAACCAATCTGGCAGGCGCTGTAGGCCTGTTCAATGGTGCTAATAATTACCTTGTCGCATACAACGACATCTGTGGTAATTTCTCCGCAGAATACGGGGGTGGCATCAGTCACTACGGCTACAGTCCAAATGGTTCCATTCATCACAACCGAATATACTTCAACCGTTCATACGATGAGGCTGGCGGTGTTATGATCGCGGGTGAGTTGCCAACAGATCCAAACGTCCTGTCTGTTGGGGCTGGACCGGTGAATATCTACAGCAACCAGATTCAGACTAACCTGGGTAACGATGACGGTGGTGGTCTTCGCTTCCTGATGGCAGGTAACTTTACTTACCACGTCTACAATAATGTCATCGCTAACAACATCTCAACTCACGAGGGTGCTGGGATCTCACTCAACGATGCGCCGGACGTTCGTATCTACAACAATACGATCGTTAAAAATATCACCACGGCGACTGCCGTAACGAGTAACGGCGCTCCCGCACCAGCCGGATTGTCATCCAGTCGAAACAGCACGATGCTGCAGGCGACGCTGCCTGGCGGGGCGCCGCTGTTCAGCAATCCCGTTCTCTTTAACAATATCTTCTGGGACAACCGTGCAGGCGCGTGGACTGGTGGGGGTGTGGCGGGTATCGGTCAGGATGGCGATCCCAGTCCAATTTATTACTGGGATCTGGGCGTCGCGAGTACCAGCTTTTTCATGGCTCCCCGATACAGCTTGCTGCACGCTGCATATCCAGGCGCAGATGGGACGAATGTCATCGGCAGCGATCCCCTGTTTGTTGCAGAATATACTTCTGGGGTCCGGGTCTATCCGTGGCGTGGAAACACAGCCTTTATCGGCGCTGACATCGTCGCTCTAGATCTACCGCCTGATCTTCTGGGAGATTATCATCTGGCTGCACAATCACCAGCCCAGAATATCGGCGCCAGCACTTACCTTGGGATTCCAGCCCCAACTGTGGATTATGATGGCACGACACGGCCGCTTTTCATCAATTGGGATGCTGGTGCTGATGAATCAACAATTGCACCCTAAGCTAAGAGGAGAAATAATATAATGAAACCATATAACAATCATATAGAGAAACAGTTAACCCGGCGGCAGATCCTCAAACTTGGGGGCACCTTACTGGGACTTGGAGCCACCTCGGCATTCTTGCCCAGGAACCTTCTCCAGCCAAGCCGGGTTGTCGAGGCGTCAAATTTGGCGCAAACCAGCCCACCTGACCTGCATTTTGCTGCCAGTGATGGCTGGATCTATTTACCAGAGCCGGCTGTGTCACCTTATCATCCCGATAATATGGCGCCAGATCTCTTAACCACGTACATTTTCGGATTCCGTGATGTCACCGGCATTGTCGCGCACTCAGGTATTTGCTCAGAAGAACAAAGTGCAGTTGGCTGCGCCTACATGGTGGATAAACCAGGAAGAAGATTTTACACTACAGATTACTAACCTGGGTCTGGCGCTGCGTCCAGACCTGGTGGATGCGCACACGCTGCACTTCCATGGTTTTCGCAATGCGATCCCCATCTTTGATGGGGAACCGCATTCCTCAGTCGGCGTACCTATTTCTCGTGATCTGACTTACTTCTACCGCCCTCATGACCCGGGAACCTATATGTACCACTGTCACTTTGAGGAGACAGAGCATGTGCATATGGGGATGGTCGGCGTCGTCTTTGTGAGACCGTTATTTGACCAGACACATCCTGGCAGGCGCTTCTGTTATAACGATGAAAGCACCGAGTATGATCGCGAGTTCACAATGATGCTTAACGAAATCTGGACACTCGCGCACTGGGCTGATTCGCATATCCAGTTACCAGAATGGAGCGATTACGCCCCGGATTTCTGGATGTTGAATGGCCGTGTATATCCTGACACAATCGCGCCTCCTGGTGAGGGTACCGATCCTGTTACCGGGGATCTGATCCCGCCGGTTGGCAGACCGGAGCTCCAATACCAGCCCATTTCATCTCTGGTGAACTGTAACGTGGGAGACAGGGTGCTGCTGCGCTTTGCGAATCTGGGTTTTGAGGAACAGTCGATGCGGTTGACGGGCATTCCGATGCACCTGGTGGGTCGTGATGCTACCCTGCTCAAGGGACGAGACGGCACTGATCAGTCATCTATAACGGACACTGTGATCGTAGGTCCCGGTGAGAGCGCGGACGCCATATTTGTGGCGCCGGATGTGACACCGGATGCCGGCTTCGGATACAAAAAGTTCTTCCTCTACAACCGGAATGCAAACCGCATCAGTAACGGCGGTGCTCCAGGTTATGGAGGGCAGATGACTGAGGTCCATGTCTATCCCGCCGGCACACTTGCTGCGCAGACTGAGCCTAATACATAAGGGGGCATAAAATGAAAAGAGAGGTAAGAGCAATGGAATACCCGAAATATCAAAGAATAACTCGATACTTGGCTCTGACCGCTGTCCTGACCATGATCCTCGTTTTGGGAGGTGGCTTAACACCTCCGGTAACGGCTCAGCAGGCACAGTGGCCAGAACATGGCATGATTTGCACGACAAATCCGACTTCGACGTTCACACTCAACACGATGGAAGGTGTGATTGATACTCCCGATGGCAACGTCATCTATATGTGGGGTTTTGCAGAAGAAGGCGCGCCCTTTCAACATCCAGGACCTGTGCTTTGCGTGACTGAGGGGGATACGGTCACAATCGTGTTGAAAAACAATTTACCTGATGATGTGTCGATGATATTTCCCGGTCAGGAAAATGTAATGGCGAATGGCGAGATGTCCCAACCTCAATTCGATCTGGGTGGCAACCTGACGTCTATGGCGCCTGTTGCTGAAGCTGCTGGGGGATCGATGACCTATAGCTTCGTTGCTTCCCATCCCGGAACTTATTTCTATGAGAGTGGGACAGAACCACTGGTGCAGGTGAATATGGGTCTCTTTGGCGCTCTGGTCGTTCGTCCCGCAACGCATCCCAGTTGGGCTTACAACGAGATTGTGACAACCGGAACTGTGACTTATACGACCCAATTCCAAACCGATGCCGAATTCGTTTTGTTGCTTTCGGAAATTGACCCGATGCTACACGCAGCGAAAGAGCAGGGTTTGAACTACAATATGGAAAATTATCAACCACGCTATTGGATGATTAACGGTCGCAGTTTTCCGGATACGATCGCACCCAATGGCGCTGCGTGGCTGCCTAACCAACCCTATGGCTCGCTCATCCATATCTACCCGTTCAATGACGATCCTGGTGCCGGGGAGGCTTACTACCCCGATCCCGCCTCTGGTACGTTACATCAGTGTGGGTACAGAAAACTTCCCGCATCACCCCCATGGCAACCACGGACGGATCATTGCCCGGGATGGCAATGTGCTGATCGGTCCCGGGGGTGAGGATTTATCCTATGAGAAATTTACTGTCGTCGTGGGACCCGGCGAAACACACGATGAGCTATTCGCCTGGGCAGATGTGGAAGGTTGGAATCCGGAAACAAATCCAATACCGGTCACTATTCCCCAGTTACAGAACTTGACCTTTGGTACTTTCTACAGTGGCAGCCCATATCTGGGTAACACGGACACTTTGCCGGTAGGAAGCCAGGTGTTGAATGCATGTGGCGAATATTATCACATTACCCACAACCACGCATTGCAGCAAATTACTGCGTGGGGTGTGGTTCTTAGCGGACACATCACTTTTACACGAATCGATCCACCGCTGCCGAATAATTGTCAGTGAGGGCTCAAATGAATAATATAAAGGAGAGCATAAATATGGGAACCCGAAAACGTGTTCTGCCATTGCTTGGAAGCTTGCTTTTTGTCCTTGTGGCAGCAACCGGCTTAGCCTTGCTGTTTCCCACCTCAGTGGCATTGGCGAGTAGCCGTTCAGCAAGCGTGTTACCCCCTGATACATGCACATTGAGTGCTGGTGTTCGGACATGCGAGTTGTGGGCAAAAACCGGTAGTTTGGATTTGCCTGACAGCACTACGGTACCGATTTGGGGCTTTGCTGACTCTGCGGTTGGACTGGCGCAAGTACCCGGTCCGGCGTTGATAGCCAACGCAGGTGAGATCCTTGTTGTCGTACTGCACAATGAATTGAATGACGATGTATCGTTGACATTCCCTGGACAGATGGGAGTGCTGCCAGATCTGGTTGGCGTGCCTTTTGGTGGAGTTGCCGTTTACACAATGACACTCAGCCAACCCGGAACGCATCTATATGAAGCAGGAATGACCGAAAATGGTTTAAGGCAGGTTGTGATGGGGCTCTATGGCGCTTTAGTTGTGCGCCCGACCGGGCTTCTCAATCAGGTTTACACCGACACCGCGACCATTTTCGATGACGAAGCCTTAGTCGTCTTAGGCGCTGTTGATCCGGATTTTAACAACGATCCGTACAACTTTGCCCTTCAGTTTTATCACCCGAGTTACCGCCTTATCAATGGTAAAGCTTACCCGGATACAACGCAGATTGATACAGCAGCTGGTAACACGATCGCACTACGGTATGTCAATGCCACACATGAAACCCAGGCGATGGGTGTTCTGGGGCTGCGGCAGTCCGTCGTTGGTTTTGATGGAAGACCGGTTCTGCCTTTCGGTGTGGTGAATGAGACCATCGCTGCCGGTCAAACTCTGGATACTTTGACCTCGGTTGCTGCAGATGTCGTGACCGACACACTCTTTCCGCTTTACAATACAGCACTTTTCCTACAAAATGCTAATCAACGTTTGGGCGACGGTTCTCTCGCATTCGGCGGGATGCTGACCTTCATTAACACTGTAAGTGGTCAACTGGCTGAATTGCCTGGTCCAACCGCAAGTAATGTCAGCGTCAATCCCAACCCAACGACGGGCACTTTGGGCGTGACGCTAACACTGACACTGGATGATACTTTGGCTGGCGGTGGTGATGTCGTCGCCGCTGAATACTTCATAGGATCCCTTGGGCTTGCCGGATCCGGTATTCCAATGACCGGACCTTTCCCTGCCCCTCAAGTGAACGTAACGGCATTTATATCTGCAGCAACGCTTGGCGCATTGACCAGTGGAAATATACCGTTTTATGTCCGGGGTCAGAATGATTCCGGTAACTGGGGTGCTGCAGGATCCGCTGTGTTGAACCTGGATAAAATGGGACCTGATTCGACTGGTTTAAGTTTGTGGCGCGACCGGACGAACGGTTCGCGTCCAGTCCTGCTCCGTGCAACTGGTGATGAGCGCATGAACGGCGGAAATATAGTTGTGGCAGGCAGATTCCAGATCGCTGGCGGTGCTGTTGTACCGATGGCGTTAACCAGGACCGACGCTCAGGTTGTCGCGATGACAGGGGCAATCTCGATTCCTCTCCAGTCAGGTTTAGCAGAAGGCGTCAATGCAGTTTCGGTTTCCGCTCAGGACTCCTTGGGTAATTGGGGAACTCCTGGTATGATTGATCTAATAGTCGACCGTACTGGACCTCAATCGGCTATTCTCACGCTGACACCTAACACACTGGATTTGTCGGGGGCTCCACCCGTGGCATCAGTGCGTCTTTCAGGTTATATAACCGATACATTAGCTGCAGGGATACGTTCACCTTTAGCCAATGCTGAGGCGTTTGTTAACACTGTAGGTCCTCTGGGCACCGGATTCAAACTGATCCCGTCTGATGGTCTGTTTGATGAAGTCGGTGAAATGGTGTACTTTGACATGCCGATATCGGCTTTCCTCTGGCTTCCACAGGGTCAGCACCTGATTTACGCGCGTGGTCTCGACCAGGCTGGAAACTGGGGGGCAGTGGGTAGCGCTATCATGAACATCGACCGGGGCACACTGGATTTAACTGGTCCAACGGTTACAGGGATGAGTGTCTCACCCAATCCAACCGCTGGTGCTTTCTTCTCCACGCTGTCAGGGACTGCGAGTGACCCGTCGTCACTTTCCAATGTCGCACGTGCTGAGTATTGGCTCCTTGCTGATCCTGGTCAGGGGAATGCTGTACCGGTTCAAGCGCAAGATGGCAGTTACGATAACCCAGTTGAAGCTCTGACAACCCAACTATTGACCGGTATTTTCGCAAATGGCACCTATCAGTTGAATTTGCGTGCTCAGGATAGTGTTGGGAACTGGGGAGCCGATGCAACAATGACGCTCACCGTTTCAGGTAATCCCGCACCGTTGATCCTAATTGATAACTTCAATGCTGGTAGCTTGGACACCTGGAGTAGTACTGTTGGAGCTGTGGCTGTAACTACTGAAGCTGATCTTGCTCAGGACCAGGAGGCAATGGGCTTACAAGCCGACATTGCGGGTGGTGCACCGGCGTATGCGAGTGTGTTAATGCCAGCTGGTGAGACCTCTTACAGGGCAAGCTTCACCTTTGATCCCAATAGTGTTGTTCTTGGGTCGAAACCCCATGAAATCCTGTCCGGACTCTATTCTGGTTCTGCACCGATCTTTGGCCTGCAAGTAGAGAAAGACAGCAGTGCTGACGGGTATCTTGTACGTGCCTGGACGTTGGCTAATGGGGTCCCTGTGGAGACCGATGCGTACAGCATCAGCGATGCCCCGCATAGTCTCGGGATTAAGTGGGAAGCGCGACAGCTTTCTCACTTCACACTCACTATCGATGGAGCTGTTATGGAAACCCTGGATTACCTTGACACGAGTGCATATCGCATCTATGAAGTCCGATTGGGTCCATCTGCGAATATCGATCCATTGGCTTCTGGTGTCGAATTCTTTGACAGCTTTGTGTCAGAAAGGATACTGAATCTCTATCTCCCGTTTGTTATGGTCGGGAAATAGATAAACTAATCAGTGGACCGGGGTTCGGGCTAGAGCGCAAACCCCGGTCCAAAGAAGCTTCTGTCTACATGCATAAGTGATTTGGACGATATGATACATAAGGTAAAGATGAGAGGTAAAAGAATAACATGCAAGAGAAATCAATAGCAATAACAGGCGGTTGGCGTGGACCACTGGGAATCACACGTAATCATATACTGGTGGTCGTACTGGGGGTATTGTTAATCACCGGGGGCTTAATCGGATGGCGAAATTATGTATCAACCCATCAGAATTGGGTGCCCGGAACAATGCCCGTAAGTGAAGAGATCGAAGAGAAGTTTGGTGTCCGGTTTACTTTCCTGGCGGTTACCGCGGGTGGGGGTATGGTTGAATTGCGGTACCGTGTTGTTGATGAAGACAAAGCGGCTAATTTCGGGCATTTTACCGAAACAGCACCGCTGCTGATCAGCGAAGAGAATGGTGACTTTGTGGATGTGACTATTATGGGTCTTCATAACCACCGTGTAGAACCGGGTCGCACCTACTATATCCTTTATCGCAATACGAAAAATGCTCTGAAATCAGGATACCCAGTAACAATTGCTATCGGTGATCTACAGCTTAAACATGTTGTTCCCTGGTAAAGTATAGGTACTTTTGGGCAGTTTAATCAACTTTTTTATCGTTGGTTCAGGCATATCGGATTAAAACTGCAAAGGTGCTATCGAAGCGGTATCAGAAATGATACCTATTTGATAGCACCTGCTTTAATGGATAATTTTAACGCATTATACTATATGGGAATGGCGATACGTCGCCTGATTTACTCCTGCATTCGAAATCACTAAATTTCTGAATAGCATCCTAAATTTGCAGGAGTTCCGATTTTGTAGATAATTTATTATGCGCGATTGTGTTACATATTCAGTGAAACATTTTTTATTCTATATCAGTATACGGGAGGCATCTAGTGAAAGTCGCATCTGGTTTAATCATCATTCTGGCAATTGCCATCGGCGTTGTGCCGTTTTTTACGGATTGTGAGTCGACTGGGCGTATGTTAACCCTGGCAGATGGGCGGGAAACCTCAATGAAATGCCATTGGACAGGGCGGGCTGAATTGGGTTTGAGCATACCGTTGCTGGTTGTGGGTGTGATGATGCGCTTTGCCAAGCGGAAACAATCGCGCCGTATTCTTGGTATTGTGGCAGCCCTTTTGGGTGTGGTGGCAATAATGTTCCCGACTGTTTTAATTGGTGTATGTATGAATCCTGATATGTCGTGTGTTTCAACAATGAAACCTGCACTTCTTCTGGCTGCGATTCTGGTGTTCGGTATTGGCGTCGGCGTGACCGTTGCCTCCTGGGGTCCGGAGGACGATCAAGTTTGAGATTAAGCCGGTTGGTATTCAGAAACGTAATGGGCAACTTGTTCCGCAGCAGCGCTATTTTTCTGTGTGCGGTCCTGGTAGCTGGGCTCAGTTTATCAGCAACGCTGGTTGTTCGCGGTACACAAGGTGGTTTGCAGCGTAACTTAAGTCGGATGGGAGCTGATATTGTCGTTATCCCATGGGGGACGATGTCACAGGATTTTGACGGCGCTCACCTGGTCGGGATGATGACAGATCGCTGGATGCCCATGGCTTATATGGAACGTATCCGTGCTGTGCAAGGGGTGGAATTGGTTACACCCCAACTTTACCTGGCTACCCTGCCCGACAGCCCGTACTCTTCCTTACCTGCGTTGTATCTTGTCGCCTACGACCCGGCAACGGATTTTGTCCTGAAACCCTGGCTGGAGCATGATCCTATTGGCATTTTGCGCTTGGGAGAGGCGGTCGGTGGTTTTGCTGTCTCTGGTACTGATGGGGGACCAAATATTCAGATATTTGAGTACCCACTCAAATTGGTCCGTACACTTGAGGAAACAGGTGGCGATGTGGACCAGGTACTTTTTGTCAGCTTCGACACAGCCCAGGCGTTATTGGAGCACGTGCAAGCACAGCCCAATCCTGCCTTTGAGATACAACCAGAGAGTATATCCTCGGCGATGGTTAAAGTTAGGCTGGGCAGCGATCCGCACGACGTTGCGGTACGTATCCTTGAGGAGGTAAACAGTGTCATACCCATTGAAAGCACAGGTTTTTTTCAGACACAACGGTCACAAATGGTTGGTTTGTTGCGCATTGTTTTAATTCTGACCGGCTTGACCTGGCTGCTGGCAACCTTGTTTATGGGTTTTGTGTTTTCATTGGCAGCGAATGAACGGCGGAGGGAGGTTGCGACGATTCGCGCCCTGGGGGCGACTGGAAAACTGGTCCTGAAGGTGCTTTTGTTGGAAGGAGTCCTGCTTGCTTTTTCTGGTGGTATCATGGGGTTGGGGGCGGTTGTCCTGGGGACTGGTTTATTACGCGGGTGGATCTCGAATTTGATGAATATTGATATCAGCCTGCCTCCCGTGCTGCTGCTCCTGGGCCTGGTAGTTCTGGCGCTGACTCTGACTGTTTTGAGTGTTATGGTAGCAGCCTGGATTCCTACAACGAGACTTAGTAAACAGGACCTGGCAATTGCTATGCGTGAATAAAGCAGAAAAATTTCCTCGTTCTGTGTGAGCATAGGCTGGAAAGGAAAAATAATGAATCTATTTCGACTGGCAGTTCGCAACATTACCGGCAACGCATTCCGGAGTTGGATGGTATTTTTTTGCGCGCTAATAATGGCTGGTTTTGTCATTGCAGCGACACTCATCATCGGGGGGGCTAACGACAGTCTCCATCTGGCTCTGGACCGTTTGGGTGCAGATATTATTGTGATCCCTGAGGGACACGAGCAAAGGTTGCAACGGGCGTTATTGATGGGTATTCCGGTGCATTTCTGGATGGCGGATACAATCGTCGATGATTTAGCTGAGATCCCGGGCATAACGGCGGTTTCACCGCAATTGTATTTATCAACCTTGCGAGGTGCAACTTGCTGTTCAGTTCCCGAGATGTTCCTGATTGCCTATGATCCAGAAACGGATTTTACTTTGAAACCCTGGCTGGAAAAGAATATTGAGGACGGGCTTCAGTTGGGTGAGGCAGTAGGCGGTAGTCTGGTTTTTGTACCCAAGGAGGATGATGGGCAGCTCCTGGTTTACGGTTATAGCGTAGAATTGAAGGGCAGCCTGGACCCAACGGGGACGGGCCTGGATCAAAGTATGTTCTTTACCTTTGAGACGGCATTCGATATCGCACGCCTGTCTCCAGATCAGGCTGTGAAGGCTCTGGATATCCCACCGCGTACAATATCTTCGGCATTGGTCAAAGTGGATGTGAAGGCAGATCCGCATCTTGTGGCAGAGAAGATTCGTGCTGCTATTCAAGGTGTTGATCCGCTGGAAACGAGCCAAATGTTTCAAGGACAGCGTGAACAAATTCTCAGTTTACTTAACAGTGTAACTATGCTGCTGGTTATCAGTTGGGTGCTGGCAATGGCACTCGTTGCGGTCGTGTTCTCGCTTGCCGTGAATGAGAGACGCCGTCAGATCGGTGTAATGCGGGCACTAGGTGCGCCGCGGACCAATGTCCTTAAATCCCTGCTATTGGAGGCTTCTGTATTGGCTGCTGCCGGGGGCGGTGTGGGCGTTTTGGTATCGTGTTTAGCTGTGTATCTTTTCCGCACACTAATCATCCAATTGATGGGTGTGCCGTTTCTCTATCCGGCACCTCTACCACTGATCGGTTTGGGATTGGGGACTTTAGGCCTTGTGCTGCTTGGTGTTTTGGTTGCAGCACTCATCCCAGCTCTGCGCATCAGCTTCCAGGAACCCGCTGCGACAATGAGGGAGTAAAGTTATGATTTCACTGCGAAATGTCTCGAAGGTTTACACGGTTAGTAAAGAGGTTACAGTCACTGCCGTCCATGATACGAATCTGGAGGTAGACAAGGGTGAATTTGTCATTGTTACCGGACGATCGGGCTCCGGGAAAACGACGCTGTTAAACATGATTGGGGGCTTGACGGATCCCACTTCCGGGGAGGTTTACCTGGGAGAAATTGAGGTTTGGAAGCTGCCTGACCAGGAAAAATCGCTCTTGCGCAACCAGAAAATTGGCTTTATATTTCAATTTCCCAGTTTGTTACCAACGTTAACAACACTGGAGAATGTGATGCTGCCGGCAATGTTTGGTCCTGATAATGATAAAGTAGTTGTCAGCAAGCGTGCCACAGAACTATTGGAACAGATAGGGTTGGCTGATAAATTGAAAGCATTTCCACGCCAGCTGTCTGGCGGTCAGCAGCAGCGTGTGGTTATCGCCAGGGCTCTGATCAATTCACCGGAGGTTTTGCTTGCGGATGAACCAACCAGTGACCTGGATGAGCAGACAGAGCACGAAATAATGGCGCTATTTCAGGAAATCCATGCCAAAACCGGCGTGACCGCTCTCCTGGTGACCCATTCAACCGGATTGGGTCATTACGGGACAAGATCTATCCAGATGGTTGGTGGCGAGATCGTGGAAGATGCTGATGCTTGATGCAAGGGTGAGTTAGACTTTTACGTCGCCCACAAAAAAACACACGGAGACACGATAGCTCTCCGTGTGTTTTTTTGTGGGCGAGCAGAGACTCGAACTCTGGACCTCACGGATGTGAACCGTGCGCTCTAACCAACTGAGCTACTCACCCTGCGAAAATTATAGCATAAAGCATTAAAAGGGCAACTGTTTTGTTGCTGAATGCTTTGACATCAATTTATTTCCTATTAGACTAAGTCGCTTGTGTGTTAGTTAGAAAGCTCATTATAAAATTTTCATCGGAGACATATATGCGTGCTTTAAGTTTTACGGGTTTGGAAGAAATTACCCTCATTGATGATGCACCAGAACCGGAAATAGAAGATGGTGAAGTCCTGGTGCGCTGCACCCATATCGGATTGTGTGGCAGCAATCGCGGTCCTTTTATCGCAGAAGGTGTCTGGGCTGAAGGTGAATGGCCCAGGAAACTGGGTTGGACAGGTCATGAAAATGTAGGCATCATTACCAAATCACGCAATCCTGACTGGAAGGAAGGCATGAAAGTTTTGGGTCAGGCAAAGGGATATGATGGTTTTACGGAATATATCGCGTGCAAACCGCAAACCTTGCACCGGATTCCGGATAAAGATGATATTGCGTCTTATGTGGTTGCCCAGCCGGTTGCGACTGTCCTGTGCGCCCTGGCAAAAACCAGACCCGTGATCGGTGAACGATGTGCTGTCGTGGGTCAGGGACCAATCGGGCTCATTTTCACGTATCTGTTGCGCAAAATGGGCGCAGTACAGGTCATCGCTGCTGATAAAATTCCCTGGCGTCTGGAATGGGCGAAACGTCTGGGTGCGACCGATGTTGTGGACACTTCCCGCGATGATGTTGTGGAATCCGTTGATGAATTAACGGATGGGGCAAAAGTGGATTTCAGCATCGAAGCAGTTGGGGAAGAGGATACGTATATTGCTGCTGCGCATCTGCCCCGCCACTTTGGAAGGTTGTGCGTTTTTGGCGTGCCGCATTTTGAGATGCAGGCTTTCCCCTGGCTGCACACGACCGGGAATGAAACAGAGATAGTGATTTCGCGGGGTGGTGGATGGACGCAGTACGCGGACGCTGCCATCAACCTGTTGGATGGTCCCTATGCTGAACTCAAGTCCATCGCCACGCCGACGATGCCCTGGGAGAAAGCGGAAGAGGCATTCCGCATGTACGTGGATCCTGCACCTTATAAAGATTCATTGAAAATATTGCTTGAGCTGTAAATTTTCCAATCGTAAAAAAAAGACCAGGAAAATTAAATTCCTGGTCTTTCTGCTATCATCTGTAATGATCAGGGATCAAATCGGAGGCGATTTTCACCCATGTCACTTGAAATCGTATCAAGCGGGACGAGTTCAATCCAGGTATTCCCCGGTTTAAGCGGAATTTGTCCCTGATTTCCATCGTTGAACGTCAGCATATGATTTCGTTCCCATCTTTCCCAGTATCCGGTATACATCTGCCCATCGCGGAATATGAGCGCCGGACCAGTGCCCCAAACCTGGATCTCAATCGACATATCGCGCCGCCCTCCGGTACTGTCTTCCACGATATCAGACTCAATGTGATGGGCAAATACGATGATTACATTATCGGCAGTGATTTGTTCTCCGGTGAGAGCATCAATATGGGCAACACCCCCCATACTCCGGAGCCAGTTGTTGCCGGTATCATTGAACTGCCACTTGCGTAAAGAAACTTGACTGAAAATAAATCTCAAAATAATCGACGCTTTCACCCGCATCCGGTGCTTCTTCTGTAAATGTCATCAAACGTGGATAGTCCGGGCGCTGGTTAATACCGCGTTCTTCCACCAAATTCCGCAAGGCTACGGGATCGCAAAATAGCGTATGCTCAAATGCTTTTCCTGCCTGTGGAACCCGGTAATAGGTCGGTGCGCCTACACCGAAGTCTGGTGTGACGACATAATCAGGGAATAAGTCCGAATTGCGAATGCGATCTTTTACCCCGGCACTGGCGCCGGAGAAACCGAGGATTGATCCATACATTGCGGGGATTTCGATATCGACCAGACGGGCACTGCGGACTGAGCCAATTCTTACCGGATCCTGACTATAAAACACACCTGTAAACCGCGTATAACCCCATACCGCGAAATGTTCAAACACGATATCTGCCATACTTAACCCGGATTGTGGGCGTGCTTCAGGTGAGTTCGAAACTTTGATAGCTAAGGGAATGCGCTCCAACAGCTTCACATCGTCAACCTTTAACCCGGTTAATGGATTGACATCGGGTGGAAAAGGTGTTGGCGCGGCTTCAGTTGCAATTTCGGTTGGCGTGGGAGAGGGTGTGCGAGTTGGCGTTGGTTGTGGAGTTTCGGTTGGTATTTCTGCCTCCGTCGGTTGCGTTGGTTTGGGTGTGCGGGTAGGGGTGGGGGGGCTGCCGGTGGCACGGGTGTTGAACAACCCCATAAAACAAGAGCTAATAAACTCATGATGATACCATGAGACCACTTCTGCATTCATACCTCCCGGAATCTGATATGGCTTGGCATTCTTTATTCACCCAGCATTATGGATGACGCTTTGACGCTGTCAAGTCAATTGGTGTCATCGCCCAGGATGTAGTGCAGTGCGACTTCGTGGCTGATTTGCTCGATGGGTGCACGGTCATCTGTAAAAACTAAAGTACTGAAACCAGGTGACCTGAGATTGGCTATTGCCTTATCAGCGATCGACAATAAACGCCTGTCCTCAATATATGGAAGATTCATCGCCAGATTTGAATCCTTAGTTGGCTTTATTGTTCCTACAAGAACAGCATTCAAACTGCCTTCGATGTTGATGATATGGACTGTGGGGAAAACCTGCAGCATCGTATGTGCAATGCCATCCACCAGGCGCCAATCTTCGAGTGTGTGACCGACGTTGATTGCGGTTACGCCCGTATCATCCAGGTGATTAAACACCTGTTGAAAGAATTCCACTGTTGTCAGGTGCCATGGTATGTAAGGTAAGCGGTATGCGTCTATTACGATTAGGCTGTATTTTTTTTGTGATGTAGAGAGAAACGTCCGACCGTCTGTGACATGGACAGTTAAATTCTGCTGGTTCATACCAAAGAAGTCCTTACCAGTTTGCACAATAATTGGATCAATTTCAACACCATCTATCGGCAAAGGCCCGAATATCGCGGTCGCCTGCGTAGAGGTTGTCCCTGCTGCCAGTCCGATAATCAACATGTTATTAAGATTCGATTGGTAAAATGGGACGGTATTAAAGAAAGGGGCGATGAGAAAGTTGTCCCAGGGTCCATAGGTCAGTAACCTGTCTGCATTTTCCGGATTGGCATATTGCGAGGGTGGTGTGTAGATGGAGTGTATACCTTGACCTTCGTTGAGCAAGAGATATCGCCGCTGCGTTGTGTCTTCAACAACTTGAATAAAGTTGTACGTGGATTCTCCTTCGAACAGAAGCCCATCCTGGGTTTTCAAGCTGACAGGTTTGACTATAAATAAAAGCATAAGCAGCGGTAGAGTAATGATGAACACCCAGAAGCGTTTGCGATGAACGTACCATAAACCTCCTAATCCGGTGAGAACGCATACAGCAGCCAGAATTATGAAAGTTCGCCACGTCCCAAGGTTGGGAATTAACAGCAGATTGGGGAGGAAGGTACCCGATAAAACTCCCGGCAGTCGAGATTGCGTAGATGCGTCCTGACGTGCCACCACTGGTCGCAACATTATGCATTGACAGGCGAATAATGAAAGGGGATATATTGGCTAGAAGTGTTACCGGCACGGCAAAAAGACCGAGAATGACAAGAAATGGACCAGCGAGTAACCCCAGGTTCCACACACGCATACCCTCAACTGCTAACTTCAGCAATGGACGGGAAGCGATGGGAATCAGGGCTATAAAACAACCAGCACATACCAGGATTGTATAGAGTGTGCTGGGGTATGGTGATTTATCCGCCCATTTACCACCTATCAAGTACCCGGCAGAAAGATAGAGCATAATCAATCCTATTATAGCTGACCAAACAATTTCTGTTGTCCCGAAAGCCGGTGCCAGAAGACGACCAGCGCTTAATTCCAGGGCAAGTGATACCAGACCACTGATAAAAGCGGTTAATGTGAGATAGTAAATTGGGGCGGCAGTTAACATAGTACCTTTGGATTCATGCATATTTTGCTTGTGGGGTGCGAAATGCAGAGGATTCACTCATATTCGTAACCAGGTCAGGCGATCAGTTGTTATGTCGAGGCACGCACAGATAGGTATGTTATACCGTGCAGTTGACAGTGAGCCGGGGTTAATAATCCGGGTGTTGCCAATTAACGTATCTTTTGGATGATGGGTGTGCCCGTAGATGACATAACGGTAATATCCTGATTCAACGATGGTTTGCCATTCGGGATGAAGGTCACTGTGCATCAAGGCAATTGCCGTATGCATCAATTCGATTTTGTGCAGGCTGTTGAATCGACCCGGACCAAATAAACTGCGCGCACAGCTTCTTAAGCCCGGATCACGATCCATATTACCTTGCGCAATCCAAACGTTAAATCCATTGAGCAAGAAGAAGTGACTGCTGACTCGTCACATCTCCTGCATGGAGAATTACATTGATATTGAGTTGCCGGAATCGGTCTAACGCGCGAATGAGTGCATCATCTTGATTATGTGTGTCAGAAATTAAACCGCAAAGCATTGCGCGTCTGTCAGGAACCTCTTACATCAAGAATCGTCACCTTGAGGGCTTTCAGTGCGCTCAGAAGGGCTGGTTTTTCAACGCCACTCACTTTCACGACCAAAGTGCCGTGACCACCATCTAAACTGTAAAATGTGCCCAGAGTGACGATATCACCACCAACGGCAGCAATCGCACCCGCGATATCCCGGAGAGTGCCCGGTTGATCTTCGACCTGTAGTGTGATCCTGATACCGGGATCACGCGCTCCCATCATTTCAGCCAGCGTCTTGAAAATGTCGGTTTCAGTAATAATTCCAACAACGGTATCCCCTTGCATCACCGGGAGACCGCCGACAGAATTGTCGACCATGATACGCGCAGCCTCTTCAATTGGCGCATCCTGTGTTACTGTAATAACGTTTTTAGCCATGATCTCGTTTATCTTCAGTTTGGATAATAAATAGCCAATTTCATAAACGTTGAGGCTGGTGGCGGGTGAGGGTGAAGCATACAGAAGATCTTTTTCCGAAATAATACCTACGAGGTGCCCTTTCCGATTAAGGACGGGCATCCGACGGACATTGTGTTGGCGCATCGTGCTCAATGCTTCGGAAACGACTGTATCCGGGGTAACAGTAATTGGATTGGCTGTCATTTTATCTTTGACTAACATTTAAGCTCCTTGACGTGTAATCTTATTGTTTATTTGCTTGATGACCCACGCTACCAGGACATTACGTTGCAGCGCCATTATTATGACATACCTTCCAGTATGTGCAATATCAAATCTATTTCATCCACCGGGCCATATATTCTGGGCATCCTCCCGGATATTCTCAATCAGGATGCCTTCATTAAGCTTTTGATTACTGCGAGAACCACCTCCAGCCATATTGACACTCTTGTGGTGGAGGGCAACCACTTGCCACCCGTCATTGAAAACCGGTGCACCGCTTGATCCAGGTCTGGTATCTGTCGTGTATTGGATATACGGCGCGGAAACGGTTTTTACATAGTTGCCGGTCATCGCGATTTGTTTAGGTTCTCCCCCTGGGTGCTGAATGATAATCACGTGTTCCCCTTCAACAGGCATCGCCTGTGTGTTCAAATTAACACATCCCCATGTATTCAAGCTTTCTTTGGATGGATCCTTTTTCACGCCGACCAGCGTGTAATCCAGGGCTATATTTGTTTTGAAGCGTGACGTATCGATCTGGTAACGGGTGGCGGGTTTCATGCCTCCGGTGTAGTCATATTGATAATTAAATTCTGCGATGGCTTGTTCCGCACTATGTGCGGTAGGCAAAACGTGATTATTTGTCAAGAGCAGGTCGTCCCCAATCAAAAATCCGGTAGCCAGTCCGCCATTGGTAAGTAAGAGCCGGCAAACACTTTTTTCCGCGACAAGTCCTGTTTGCAGCCACATGATTTCCTTGAGATCGCTGACACCAATGATCTGTTCAAATTCATTTGCCGGGTTTCCCGCTGTCGCTTCTTCGGTCGGGTATGCGGTCAGGTAGCGTTCTACTGCTGCGTATGGAACTGTAGATAAAACGATGCGCAACCTGTCCGCGAGGGCACCAAGTTGTATCCCCAGATATTCAGAAGCATAATTCTCGGCGAGTATCTCCAGCAGGATAACCAGAGCATTGGATCTATCTATCAGAAAGTGGTTGTAGAGGTGATAAATGACGTTGTCTATTCGGTCCTGTAGACTATCGCCATCGGGTAAACTGCGGCTGAATTGGTTTAATCGTGTATTAAGGAAAACGGTTTTGATCCGCCGTGAAGTCTCAAACTCGCGGCAGGTTGACAAAACCAGGTGCAATTCCCGCATGAGATTAGAAGGTATTCCCGCCATACGTCCTCCTGAAATTAAAACGCGCCAATCTGGCAGTTTGTGATACGAATTCCCAATTGATCAGCAAGAAAACCAGCTTGCATCCGGGTAATTTTATAGTCTGATATGAATTCCCAGAATGCTGCACAAGTGATGCGCCCTGTGGGTGCTGTCTCCGCACGGAGTGCTTGTTCAAAGCCCTCAGGAACCGGAAGCGCACTTACTCCGCTTGACTCCCATCCCTTTTTATTGGGGTAGCCAAATAAACCCAGCTGGCAGCGATTCAACCTGATATTCAATGCATCTGCGGTAGAACCGATATCTGCAGGTGAGATATTAATTTTTTTTGCGATGGCATGGGCTTTACCGCAGGAAAGTAGATCGTCCGATATTTGGTTTTGAATCTCGAGTGCTATGGTATCGTTCATTACAAAATCTGCTGGCAAGGGTTTATCTTTACTCACTGGGTCATCCTCCTTATATCAATCGCGCTATTGTTCTCATTCCATCATACATTAGGGCTTCTTTTTAGGCAATAGCTGTGAATTTGCTGATTTTTGAGATTTCATTTATGCTATCTCTAAACGAATGAGACCTTGAAAAGGTTTGTTTTTATAATCTGATTCAGGCATTATGCCATTTCGAGAAAACAGCAATTATCAACACGTAAAGGGGGTTAAAATGTTTGCAGATTTCAAAAAGTTCATCCTACGCGGTAATATTCTGGATTTAGCTGTTGGCGTGATAATCGGTGGTGCATTTGGTAAAATCGTGACCTCATTGGTCAGCGATATCATCATGCCACCCATCGGTCTGTTATTGGGAAAAGTAGATTTTACCAATATTTTCATCACTTTGTCGGGCCAGAAATTTGCGACATTGGCAGCAGCGCAGGAAGCTGGGGCTGTAACGATGAATATAGGGCTTTTTATCAATACGATCATTAACTTCCTGATTGTCGGTTCTGCCATTTTCGTGATTGTAAAACAGTTGACACCAAAACCTAAAACGGAATCCAAACCTGCACCAACCATGAAAGACTGTCCGTTTTGTATTACAGCGATACCCATAAAAGCGACACGGTGCCCGAACTGCACCTCTCAATTACAGGAGTAAATATTGTGCATCCGCGAATCGAAAACTCTGCTTTTGGCTGGCTATCCATCGGTGGGCAAAAATACAAACACGATGTGGTGATTAATCATACAGGGGAAATCCGCAAGCGGAATAAAAAACTATCAAAAGCAGAATACGGCACATCGCATATAATTTCACTCCCTGAAGCTTGCGATGTTTATATCGAAGGTATGACAGGGTTGTTAATTGGCAGTGGAATGTTCGACAGCGTTCGCTTATCTGAAGCGGCAGCGGATTATTTCCAGAGGAAAAGCGTTGTGGTTAAGATCCTTCCGACGAAAAAAGCCATCATTTATTGGAACGATTCTGATGCTTTATCCGTTGGATTGTTTCATGTCACTTGCTGACCAACTATTACAAAAAAGCATTGTAGATGTGAGTCTACAATGCTCGATAATACAACCTGCTGGAAAGTTTGCGAAACTAAAAGGGCCTAGGGGCGGCTTCCATTAGGTAACCGTACCGGGTCATAAATTGTTCTGCACTGAGGTTGGTAAATGATGCCATACGCGCCAGCAGCATATCGTCGTCTGCATGCTCGTTGCGCAACCGGATCATAAACTTGTACGCGGATTGGAACGTAAACGAGTCGACATTGACCATCCGGACTTCAGTTCGTCCTGTGTTTGGATCCATCATCTCATCAAAGGGGATGGGAACAACGTGATCTTTTTGAATAGTAATGGTTGCATTGCTGCCCCCATTCAACAAAAAATCCACCGCTGCCTGACCTAAACTCCGCGTGTAGTCAATGTCAAAAGCATTGGGCGGTGCGCAGCGTAATTCATACCCCAGGTCCTTGTTGACAATCCGCATATCGGTGCCCAGTTTCAACAGTTCTGCGCTTACAGTGTCCTTGAGGATTTCACCAAAGTTGATTTCAGATAGCCTTATGTGACCGTGCTCATCGCGTTCTGCATCCGCTAACACCTCCAGGTCTGAAGCATCCATATATTCCACCAAACCTTCTGCCAGCACTGCAACTCCGTGCTCCTTCCCTTCAGCTTTACGCCGTAAAATTGAGGTCACGAGGATATCAACGACTTCTTGCAACCTTACCTTGCGATTACGCCATTCTTCCGGGATAAGCGTAACGGTTGCACCGGAACTTTTCCCGATACCCATAGCCAGGTGACCGGCTTTCCTGCCCATGGCGACAATGAAATACCACCGTTGCCCGGTTAAAGCATCTTCCATCATATTCATGACAATTTGAGAGCCCAAATCACGCGCCGTTTCGTACCCGAATGTGCGAATTTCACTGGGAAGGGGCAGATCATTGTCGATAGTTTTGGGAGCATGCGCGACACGAATCGGCACCCCCATATTTTCCTGCGCGTATTTCGCCACGCGATATGCTGAAAAAGCCGTGTCGTCACCGCCAATAGCCAGAAGATAACTGATACCGGCGTCAATAAGCGCCTGACCGCATTTTTTTAGTGATTTCTCATCTTTGGTGGGATTCGCGCGTGAAGTGTAGAGGATGGAACCTCCACGCAAGTGAATCCGGCTAACGTCCTCGATGGTTAATTCTTTCCCGACGACTTTTCCTTCCATCAGGTATTTATAACCTTCGTAGATCCCAATTACTTCCACGTTGCTATTGATAGCTTCAATTGTGGCTGCATGGATGACGCCGTTTAGTCCTGGGGCAGGACCACCGCCAACCAGTATTCCGAGTTTACCATGTCTCGATTCATTAATCATTTCATTCTCCAATAATGCATTAAACTTATGGCTTTGTCTTGATCGAATAAACGAACGACGTAAGTATAATGCATCTTCACTTTTCGTCAAAAATTATCCCTTCTATGGCTGTCCATTCCTTTTCTGCAAAGGGTAAACAGACGCGATCAATGTGCAACCCAACCGGGCGGTTAATGTGATTTTATCTTGATATAAGAGGTGTGCCCCGCTGGCATAATTGCAACGGGACGCCCCAGGGATCTCGCAGCATAACTAAATGCGTGCCATCTTCAGAGACGCCGCTATCTGAGCATAGAGTTGCCCCTGCAGCAAGCAAAGCGTCCTTTGCGCGACCAGCATCTTCAACGGCATACGCGATGTGCAACATCAGCGGTTCCTGACTTGCATAATCGGGGATCGGGGCTTTGGGATTTGCATAAATCTCTAGTATTACTCGTCCGGTTGCGTCTGCCAGAAAGTGCATGTAGGGTGGGACATCAATTGACTTAACAACGTTTAAGCCACAGTTAGTGATATACCAGGCGGCCATTGCTCTTGGGTCGGGAACATTAAGTGCTGCGTGCTCAAAATACATAGTGAACCTCCAAATATTATAGTGACACAGAAGTGTGGTCGGAATAAAAACTTAGGCAAATTGTACACGGAAGCTTCAAACCGGCAACTCATAGCAGAAAAAAACGTGTTTGTAGGACATGCTCCAGGATGGCGATACTCAAAGTGGTACGGGAATTATCTGAAAATGAACTTTTTTCAAATAACCGGCATGGTACTTTTACAGAAGACAAAAAGCATTATGGAGGTTGACAATGACAAGGTGGATTATGGAATGGCTTACGATTTCATTCATAGGTGTTTTAGGTATTGGCATACTGGTAGTCTTCAACACTTTGTGGTCTATAATACCTGCACAAATTGCTGCTGCGGACTTGGGATCGCTGGATACAGAGGGCAAAGCGGCTTTTCTTTTACTATTTGTGATTATAATCGGCAGTGTCAAGTTATTCTCAAGTCGTAAATAAGGGAGTTTAGGTGAAAGAAAAACCACCGCTGTTGAGCCGTTTGGATTTAATGCACGCGTTTTCTATCAGACATGGCTTGTATCCGATGTTCTTGTCTTCAATGCTGTGTGTGGGTTTACTCGCTGGTCGATTTTATATCAGCCGCGTGTGGACTTATTATTTTTTGCTATGGAATCTCTTTCTGGCGTGGCTACCCTACATTGGCAGTGTATTTGCATATACTCTCCACATTGCCGAACCCAAGCGTTGGTTGCGTATCATTCCAGTCGTTTTGGCGAGTATACTCTTTTTTCCGAATGCGCCTTATATCGTTACTGATTTTTTACACCTCAGGCCGCGTTCTCCGGTGCCGTTTTGGTATGATATGGGCATGCTTGCAGCCTTTTCCTGGGCGGGTATATTACTGGGTGTCTATGCTTTGCGTCTGATGCACTGCATTGTAGAGGATTGGTTGGGAAAGTGGACAGGATGGTTTTTTGTCATGTGCGTGGTCATTCTGAGTGGTTTTGGCATATATATGGGGCGTTTCTTACGCTGGAACAGTTGGGATATCATTTTAAATCCCAGGGTATTATTATTGGACATTGCAGTGCGGGTACGCTATCCATTAGATCACCTGCAAGCATACGGTGTTGCGCTGCTTTTTGCTGCGTTATTGTTGTCGTGTTATATTGCTTTAGCTGGTTTTCCGGCTCTTAAACCTGGCCTTCCGAATCCTACCAGGCAAAACGAGGTAACATAATGGACCTTATCACACGTATCGATATTGAAATTAACCATCAAACTCCGGCACCACACCCGGTCGCAGATGCTTTACAGAGTTTGCCAGGATCCGGGTCTGTTACTGTAAAACTCACGACCGAAAGTGGTATATCCGGCACCGGGCACGTGAGTTTCGGTCGTATTGCCGGCGCGCCTGATACTTTGGCTGCATTGATCACTCATGAACTAAAGCCCATAGTCATGGGTTTAGAACCATCCAATGTTAAAGCAGCACATCAGGCGATGCTCAAAGAACTTGAGTATCACGGCGCAACCGGTTTAGGCATGTTTGGGATTGCCGCTATCGATACTGCCCTTTGGGATTGTTGGGGGCGAATACTCGGGGTTCCCTGCTGGAAATTATGGGGTGGGGTACATGAATGGATCCCGGCATACGCCATGGTTGGATGGCTAAATTATGACGATGATAAAGTGCTTCAGATTTGTAAAGCAGCAATAGGACAGGGTTTTCGTGCTGTGAAAATTAAAGTGGGATTTCCCACTTTACTCCAGGATATATCCCGCATCAGGATTGTGCAGGACGCTCTTGGTCCTAATGTCGCGGTCATGGTCGATGCCAATCAGTCTTTGACTGTCGCTGAAGCAATACGCAGAGGGCGCTATTTCCAGGAATTAGGGTGCCGCTGGTGGGAAGAGCCCATCTCTGCTAGTGACCTTGACGGTTATGCGCAACTGGTTCGATCTCTTGACATTCCCATCGCGACCGGTGAAAACTTGTATACGCTTCAGGATTTCACCCGTTTTCTCAAGCATGATGCCGTCGATATAGTACAACCCGATCTACGACGCACTGGCGGACCGACGGCAATGCTGGGGATTGGCACAACCGCATTGGGATTCAACAAACCTTATGCGTCGCACGGTGGCGGTGCAGTCCAGCTAAACGTTATGGCTTGTCTGCCCAACGCGCTCTACCTTGAGACTGGTCTCATCAACCACGACTCCCCTCTGGAACTCGTGGATGGTTGCGTTCGTGTACCGCAAGGTCCCGGATTTAGCTGGTCATAAAACTTTGCTCGGACCTTATTATGCGGCTTGTTTTTTACCTGAAGTGATACATTGATTAGAAAACTGGTCATGTGACCAGTCAGCAAACCCCCCACCTGTCCTGGATAGAATCGTTGTTCTCGGATACGCTTAAATGGGATACTTATTGGCTGGAGCAATGTATCAGGTGGTTTCGTTTTATCTGGAGTGGTATGATGAAAAAAGGGGTTTTTTTCAGAGGTTTTATTACGACAGTCATCGTTGGCGCTATTCTATTTTTAGGTGTCGGGATGTTGGCGAACGGGGATCCGTTGTGGTTTATCCACGCATTCCATCCTGGGGTTAAGTCTGTAAAAGTCTACTGGGATGATGGCGTGTATGTCTTGGAAGCGGGTGATAAAGGTTTTGATGAACTTTCACGTGCCTTTGTGGACGGTGTCGCCCATTTCGGTGGCTATGAGGATTTAGTGGTGTTTTCAGAAACTAATTGGCAGGATTACCGTGAGCGTGGTCGTTTGTTGGAGGTTTATTACGAAGACCCGGTTCAGGTCCACACACGTTACAAGTTTTCAAAAGCAGCGACTTATCTGGTGCCCCTGAATCGTACGCATGCCTATTATCACCGTGTGTTCAGCTTGCCAGGAAACGCAAAATTTGCGGTTGGATCAATAAGCATGCGAGAGAGTTCGTTTAATACATTGGTAACAGCTGTTGAATATGCTGTCGTGTCCGCTGCTGGACAAGCGCTTACAGAGGAAGAAGGTGCTTTGGCTGGGCAACAGGTTGATTCTTTGAAGGATGAAGATAAGTCTCCTGAACCAACACCTACGACGGAGGGAACACCAGTTATCACACCTGAAACTGCAGGTATGCTAAAACCTGATCAAGATACGTTTGACGATTTTCTTGACCAGTCTTATTTCGCGTTACTCGTCCGTGATCCTGAATATGTTACGGAATTGGGTTTAGCCGATGTATTGGGTACAGGTAATGATCAATTAACTGATCTTTCGGATGCCTATATCAGAGAGACGCAGGCGTTGCAAAAGAGTATATATTATCAATTATTGGCGTATAACAGGCAGGACTTGCAGCCAGATCAACAGCTTTCTTATGATATCTACAAATGGTATCTGGAAGATTTAATCCAGAGCCATGCTTATATGTACAACGACTACCCGCTTAATCAGTTTATTCTCAGTGTGCACAACAGCACAATCCATTTTTTCACTGAAATTCATCCTGTGACCAGCTACAAACTTGCAGAGGATTATATAACCCGGCTTTCCCAGGTCAATCAGAAATTTCTGGGCGTTCTGGATGGTTTGAAGATTCGGGAGCAGCGCGGTGTTATTCTTCCCCGATTTCTGATTCAATGGACGTTGCGTGACTTGAAGAGCATGGCGAGTACAAGCGCTGAATTTACACCTTTCTATCAAAACTTTGCTCAAAAGGTTGATCAGCTCGAAGGCGTAAGCATTGGGGAGAAAGAAGTGTTGCTTGCGAACGCGAAAGCAGCCATTAGCGACTCTGTGTTGCCAGGTTACAAGGCGCTAGCTGACTATTTTACTTATCTTCTCCCACTGGCGACAAACGATGCCGGTGCATGGAAGTTGCCAGATGGCGATGCATATTACGCGGCTATGCTAAACCATTTCACAACGACCAGCTTAACAGCGGAGGAAATTCACCAATTGGGTCTCCGCGAAGTTGAACGCCTTCAGTTTGAAATCCGTAGCCAGTTTTTGGCATTAGGTTACCTGGAAGATGCGTCACTCCCTGTGTTGTATGAACGACTTGCCCAGGATGGGGGCGTTTACTCAGGCGAACAAATCCTGCATGGCTATGAAAATATCATCAACACGGCAAATGGTCGGCTCAGGGATTCTTTTGACCTTTTACCATCTACGGATGTGGTTGTTCTTCCGGATGAAATTGGCGGATATTATGTGCCTCCTGCGAGAGATGGCTCGCGACCTGGGGCTTTTTATGCCAGTGTGCGTGGTTCGACTCCAAAATTCACCATGCCTACATTGGCTTATCACGAGGCGATTCCAGGTCACCATTTTCAGCTCGCTATTGCACAGGAATTGGATATTCCTGCCTTCCGGCAGGACTCTCAATTTACAGTTTACACAGAGGGGTGGGCCCTGTATGCTGAATACCTGGCATTTGAACTTGGTTTTTACGAGGATGACCCTTATGGCAACCTTGGTCGCTTGCAGGGAGAAATGTTTCGAGCTGTACGTCTGGTCGTCGACACCGGGATTCATGCAATGGGATGGACGTTTGATCAGGCTGTGTCAGTACATGCAGGAACTTACCGGGCAACCGCAGGGGATGGTGGAATATCAAATAGCCCGTTACATCGTTTGGCCCGGACAGGCAGTGTCGTATAAAATCGGGATGCTAAAAATAATGGAGTTGAGGCAGAAAGCCCTGGATGCTTTAGGGGAAGATTTTGACATCCGCACTTTTCATAATGTTATTCTTGGTCAGGGGGCTGTGCCATTGCCAGTTCTGGAACAGACTTGTTGATGCGTACATCGGAACCGTGATGGAATAATTGAGATTCTGGCTGATGCTTATTCGATATGGGCTGTGTCGGTTTTATCTCCACTTTGCTTTTCACCTTTCAGCATCCACAAATTCTGCAGGATAGCAGCGACCACTCCTCCTGTTAAAAAGATGTCAGCGAGATTTAGGACTCCGGTTCTAAGATTGCCCAGTCCGAAGTTGAGAAAATCTCGAACCAAACCGTTCCTGAATATCCGGTCGATAAGGTTGCCGATGCCACCGCCGAACATGATTGACCATACGATCAAATGGGAGAACGGCATTTCTTTTTCATATATAACGATATAAACAAACAGTGCCAGAAGAATAATGGAGGAAAAGACAGTAAACAAAAGAAACCGCAGGTTTTCTGGCAGGTTCGCGCCAAGACTGAGGAATGCCCCCTGATTTTCAGTATAATGCAAGCGGATGGTATCGCCAAGATAGTGCAATGTTATTGTAGGCAGCTGCGTTGCTGCGATAGCTTTTGTTATTTGGTCAATAAGAACACAAATAAGCACGGTAAAAGTTAGCACTAAAATGCGTTTTTTACCCAAATAATTGCCAGCATCTTGTTGTGGGATTTGATGGAAATTGGATTCATTACGGTTTACCATATCTTGATTGCTATCTCACCGGATTCTATACTCACTTTCTAATTTGCTGTTGACGGTAAATAATGTAGGAGTAAATCACTGGAATCAATGCAGCGCCCAGGATCGAAATCAGCAATATGGGGACTACAAATTTGGGTATTATGATAGCGAAACAGCTCAGAATACCGGCAGCTTTGAAAAGATAACCGCCAAGTTGGTGCGTTTTATCCCAAACATAGTCACTACTCAAGGTCCAGGGCGTTCGTATCCCGGCGAACCAATTCCGCTTTGCATTCTTTATCAGAACGCCACTGGCATAAAGAAGCACACCAGTTACAGGTATCACGAAAGTTGTAGGATTAAGCGTTGTTATTTTAGCATTCCATAGAATCATATATACATGGATCAGAAGCATAAAAATATTAAAAACAACGATAAAACCAAAATAGTAAGGTTGAAATCCCTTGAAATCAGGATTGAGTGGGTCGATTTTCGGTAAATACTGGAGCAGCAGGGTCATACCCGCCATCATCATCGGCAATAAAAACATGCCCCAGAAACGTGACATAGTACCATTGACTTGCCCTTGGGCGTTCCAATGTGAGTCCAAGATTGCCGGGACCCGGTTATAAAACACGATACTCAGTATTAAGGCGATAGCTATGACGATCCAACTGGCAATAATTGTTTTTTTCATTTTTTGCACCGGATTATTGTTTGTACTTTACTGTGTGTCTAATTCTACCGGTAAACAACTTGGTGTCCACTGAAGGTGCATCTCTAAAAAAAGACCTGATGAGATGTCTGTTGCATCAGGTCTTTTCCTTGTGCTTCATCCCTTATCGCTCTGGTATTTTGCCAGCAGCTTTTCGTTCTTTGATGACATCTTCTACGATGTATTCAGGGACAACATCATACCTTTTAAAATCGAGCGTAAACGTTCCGCGTCCCTGTGTCATGCTACGGAGTTCCGTGGCATATCCCCTGGCTTCTGAGAGTGGTACTTCACCAACAAGGTTGCGAAGGTGACCGCGGACTCTGATAATCTGGAGCATGCCCCTGCGTTTGCCCAAATCGGCAGTGATATTTCCGACATAAGCCTCGGGTACATTTATATCAATACGCATGATGGGTTCCAGCAAGGTCGGCTTCGCACTGCGCACGAGTTGACGTGCAGCCATAGCGCCGGCAATTTCGAAGTCCATCGTTGCTGAGTCCACTTCGTGGTAACGTCCGCCCAATAATGTAACCTTCACATCTTCCACTGGAAAACCAGCGATGACACCTTGTTTCAAGGCTTGTCGCAGCCCAAGTTCGATTGGTCGCCAATAATCTCGTGGGAGATCAGCTGGTGGTGCTTTGCTTTCGTAAAGTACACGATCAGGTGCATCATCTGTTTCCTTAATAGTCCAGGGCTCTATCTGCATAATAGTTTCGGCATAGTGTCCATGACCACCACTTTGCTTTTTGTAGGTCGTTGTCAAGGAGGTGTTGTTTTGTACAGTTTCCCGATAACTGACCTGTGGTGAACTGACGATTGGAACGATACCAAATTCTGATCGCAACCGGTCTACAGTCACCTCTAAATGCAACTCTCCCATTCCGGCTAACGTGAGTTCGCCTGTTTCTCGATCAACATTGTTGATCAGGGTTGGATCTTCATTACACAAACGGCGAACAGCCACATGCAGTTTTTCACGTTCCTCCGTATTCTTTGATGAAAGTGCAACGGCGATAACAGGATCTGGGAATTTAAACGTTTCCAGCACGATAGGGTGGTTGGGATCACATAATGTATCGCCGGTCAAAGCTTCTTTAATCCCCACCAGGGCAACCACATCACTGGCCGCCATCCAACTCACCTGTTCCCGTCTTTCAGCATGCATACGGTATATTCTGCCCACTCGTTCGGTGGCATCGGTTCGTGGATTATACAGGTTGTCACCAGCATTGATCCGTCCGGAAAAGACTCTAACCCAGGTCAGGTGCCCAACGTGTGGATCATTGACGATTTTGAAGGCTGATGCGCAGAAGGGCGCTTCAAAATTGTCCGGTCTTTCGAGGACTTCAGTTTCATCTTGGGGATTATGCCCGGTAATGGGTTTTAAATCGACAGGTGCGGGAAGGTAGTCGACAACACTGTTTAACAAAG
Organism: uncultured Chloroflexia bacterium; assembly: GCA_963700595.1. Classification (GTDB taxonomy): domain Bacteria; phylum Chloroflexota; class Anaerolineae; order B4-G1; family SLSP01; genus PWVB01. Next base: position 630,071 of record CAVOYE010000022.1, on the reverse strand, counting down.
GTTGCACGCCGATACGATCTCGGGTTGCTCCGCATAAAACGGGCACAATTTCGCCTGCAATCACGGCATTCCGCAGCGCTGCTTTTAAACTATCCGTGGAAATTTCTTCACCATCAAGACGCTTCATAAGTAAATCGTCATCTGTCTCACAGATAGAATCGATCAAATGCTCCCGTGCGTTTTTTGCCAGTTCCATCATGTCCACGGGAATTGGGATGATTTCCGGTTCATCAATCCCTGTTGTCCACCGCAGTCCTTTTTCGCTCAACAGATCAATCACACCGTTAAAACTGTCTTCGATCCCAAGGGGCAGCTCAATTGGAAGCGCGTTTGGCGTCAGTCTTTCGTGAACTTCTTCCATGACTCTATCGAAGTCGGCTCCTGTTCGATCCAGCTTGTTGACAAATATCAATCTGGGCAGGTGCTGGTTATTTGCATGCAGCCAGACTGATTCAGTCTGTGGTTCAACACCACCTACGCCGCATAGGATAATAACTGCGCCGTCAATCACGCGAATTGAGCGTACGACTTCAGCGGTAAAATCAATATGACCCGGCGTATCGATGATATTTATACGATGGTCTTGCCATTTGCATGCGGTAGCCGCTGACATAATCGTTATACCGCGTTTCCGCTCCTGTTCCATAAAGTCCATTTGCGTATCGCCATCGTCAATGTTTCCAGCCCGATGTATACGACCGGTAAAGTATAAAATCGATTCTGTTGTTGTCGTTTTGCCGGCGTCAACATGAGCGAATATTCCAATAATACGCACATTTTTAATAGGTGCTTCGTTATCTTTTGCCACGTGTTCCTCACAATTTGTTGCTGGGTAAAATATTACCCTCTGATTAATAGACACAAAAAAAGACCTCGAGCACAATACGCCCGAGGTCCCCTAATTTGAAAATCCCGGTACTTCTCTACCAATAGAATTTTAACATAAATTGGCAGTCAGTCAAGTCATGGATGTCAAAACACGCTTTGCAGTTTTGGTCCAAATGATGCTATACAAAATTTGGGACCTGAACCAGAACTACTCGGTATTTAAAAATCCTGTTTTATTTTATACACTTGGTTGTTTTGGTATGTAATTTACATCGTCCGGATGCGTGAAAGGTCGCCTGTGACAGCCGCATAAAGAACCGAGCCCATCACCTCATCTACCATTTCAGCTGTCATGGCGATGGGCATATTTTCCAGTTTCATTTTTAACTGGGGATTTTTAGCTGCCTCCAGGGCACGGGTAATGTATGTCGGGGTAAAGTTGGGTATTTCTCCAAGAGTTGTTGGGTATTGTATGGATTTGCTGAAATTTATCATCGCTTCCGCAACTGCCAGACCTAATTCGCGGTCTTTTAATGTATCAATAGGAGCGTCTGTGAATCCTGCATTTTTGTATATATTGCCGACTATTGTTAAGGGTTCCTGAATTGCGTTACTGAACATAACGGTGTAATACGGATTCATGATGGCACATGCCCTGCCATGGGGCATAAGGTCTACTAGGGAGAAGCTGGTCAGGTGCCCACCGTTTGTACCACCAAGCATGATCGCATAACCTCCAAGGTCAGTGCCCAGTCCAAGAGCCTCGCGCCCGTGAGCGTAATGCGGGTCTACCATTACTTTGGGAAGGTTTTCAACGATCAAAGCTATGGATGTCTCTGCAACAACTTTAACCTGCGGATAATATTCTTTGCCAACTGCCCCGTAAAGTACCTCAAGACTATGTGCAATACCATCCAGAGCGCCATCTGCTGTTAATCCTGGTGGCGCGTTAAACGTTGTGCTGTAGTCAAAAACAGGCTGAATCGGAATAATTGCCTCATCTACAATCAGCTTTTTTTGTCCGGAACTTACATTCGTGATGTTGCTGTATTTTGTGAGGTGCGCTGCAGAACTGGCTGCAGTTTGAATCGCTACATGGGGTAACAGTTCTTTATCCGTTTCATTCAAAGCGCTGCTGACTTTATTTGTGCCAAAATAGTCTTCAATATCACCGCCCAGAGTGCGTAGTACTTCAGCCGCTTTAGTGACATCAATCGTACTTCCGCCACCAAAGCTTAAAACCAGATCTGGATCGACGCTTCGCAATGCCTCAGTAATCCGTGATAAGTCCTCCATAGGCGCATTAGGTGCTGGACCTGCGATCTCTTCTACACGCTCTACTCCAGCAGCAGTTAAAGCCAGTTTTATTGTCTGCAGGCGTTGTTGAGCGCCGGGGAACTCGGTCGCGATCAGGGCAGCGCTTGTACCGAATTGAGCAGCAAGTGGACCTATGTCACCAAGTACATTGATGCCATACAGATAATTTCCACCCTTAAACTTTGTTAACAGTTCTTTTGCCGTTGAGAAATAAGCCATGCTTCCTCCCTAATGGTGTTGAGTGCTTCAACTCTATAAAATCTTCAATTCTAACGGATAACGGGCTTCTCGAATTTCCGCACTTAAAGCGTACGAAGCTGCCACTTTCCCTGCTTGAACTTCAACCATAGCAGGAGTGTCTGGAGCCACCAACCGATGTTCAGAGCAATCCATAGACCTATTGTACCGTAATTCACTGTAACCGATAAGAAGTAGGCAAGGAGTAGCTGACCTGTCCAAACGCTTGCGTAAATTAGCATAGGGGTAATTGTATCCCCTGCACCAACCAACGCAGAGTCAAAAATCCAACTGATAGTTTGTCCGAGGTACCCAATTGCCATAATGCGTATCATCAAAACACTAATGGCGCGTGTTTGCGTATCAGAGCTGAATATGCTGATAATCTGGGGTGCAAAAATAACTGTGATGGTGAGTACAACCGCGGTTATGGAAAAGACGATTCTGGTAAGAGTTTGGACTGCAAGTTTCGCTCGTTCAGGTTGTTGCGCACCCAGGTTTTGCCCGACCATCGCTCCGGATAGACCGGATATGCCTTGACCGATCAAGAGCGCAAAACTGAAAATATTACGGATTATCACCCATGCGGCTAATGTGGGTGCACCATAAAATGCAATGAGCCGCATCAGGATAACCATGCCCAGGTTTGGAAAACCCCGTTGCACAATTGCCGGTCCTGTAATCCGGAGAATTTTCCCCATCACACCTGGATTAATGTTAAGTTGTCTGATATTGATGCGAATTAAATACTTTCCCTGCACCAGTTTGCCCAGTCCCCAGAGCATACCGACCGTGTGAGCTCCGACCAGGGCTAAAACAGCACCTTCCAACCCTAACCACCCAACAAGGAGCGGTTCGGCTATCGCCATCGTGCCTACTGTCCAGAACATCATTGATAAACGCAGTTGGGGAACACCGGATGCTGTGAAAACACCGCCCATACTGGGAACCAACTCCATTGCGATTAACCCTGAAAACAGGATGCGGGCGTAACGGACCGCCATTGGCAAAACAATTTCATCGGCGCCGGCAAGTTCCATTAAAGTGCGATTCAGCGACAGCCCGATAAGCCCCAAAGTCCCTGATGCGAGGATCATTAACAGGATACCATTGAAGGTCGCCGCATCAGCCTTTTCGCGATCATTGGCGCCCAGGTATCTGGACACAACTGAACCCGTTGCACCACTTAATGCCATCAACACACTTATCATTGTAATACGGACTGCTGTTGCCAGTCCCGCTGCCGATTGAGCTTCTGGACCGAGTGTGCCCAGCCATATTGCATCATAAAGCGTAGGAAAAAGGAAAAGAACCTGGCTAAATACTGATGGCCATGCCAGGCGCGATATAACGGGCAGTAAGTTTCCCTCCGTAATTGTATTTACTTGCAGTTTGTTTTGGGACAAGAATACTCCTGTATGTGATAAATAAAAGGGTTTCCAATTTGCAGTAGATATTGAGAGTTTTATATATATTGTGCCACCGGAAGCAACAGCCCATTAAAAGCACTTTATCACGATATCGGTGCATCTTTATTCTGGTCTTTTGATCGCAATATCCAGTTTATGAGGAACAACAGGCTTAACAGAAAAAGAGGGCTTATGATGACGAGATAAGTCCCAATATCAAAGCGCAACCGGGTGGATACAAGATAATACGCGCCTAGACAAAAGAATGCAATCGCACCTATCCACTCCAGCTTCCATGCCAGCCATAACAGGGCAATCACAATATAGGTGGGTACCAGATGAATCAACAAAGCAAGGATGGTTTCTCCGAACGTGTAACCTTCGCCAAAGACATCCAGTGCAAACAAACTAATAAACAAGGCAAAGAGAATACATAATATCCGTGGTGTCCAATATAGCAATTTCCTGGTTATATTATGTCTCTTCATAAAAGCTACTCCGTTTTTTCTGAACCATGGTGCCTTTATACGTGTGCAGCAACTTGAAATACGTATTATTGGCTGGTACGCTACTCCCGTTCTGACCATAAATGGACCGGGCGCAGCATGCCAGTTGGTGGGAGGAAGCGGATTTCTTCCGCAGTTAAGTTGCTGTTTGCATATTCCGCGCGAACTGGAACAACATATATATCCGGAAACGATAGCTGTGCCCAGAAATCAAAATCAACGTCAGGAACAAAGTGCTGCATCATCAGTGCCAAAATTTGTCCATGGGTGGATACAACGCAGTGACGGGGTGCTATTGATTCTTCAGTTGTCTGGCAGAATAGCGATTGGATGAATTCCAACCCTCTCTTTTGGGCTATGGCATTGGACTCTCCACCAGCTAAAGCTGCATAGGGATTGCTCCAAAGATAAGCCACGGCTTTCTGAAAATCAGCAACAGGCTTAACGCTCAAATGTCTTTCTCTCAATCGATTGTCTATGTGTATCGGCAAATGCAGGTGAGTCGCCAACGGTGCAACAGTTTCTACAGCCCTTTGGTAGGGACTGCTGTATACAGCATCAATCGAATATTGCCCCAATATTGCAGCGATACGCTTTGCACAATTCTGCCCTGAGGGAGACAGCGGTCGCCTTTCATCACTTGACCACACACTGTGCGCATGGCGGACGAAATATATCGTATGCTCAATCATTGACAGGTAGAAATGTCATGGGGCTTGACTATTTCCGGTATTTTAGCAGATGTTCATCGTTATTCATCAAATATAAGATCATCTGCAAGATTGAGAAGATACTCTCCGTACGGGCTTTTTCTGAGCTCCTCACCAAGTTTGATTAGCTGTTCTTTCGAGATAAATCCCCGACGATATGCAATTTCTTCAGGGCATGAAATCTTCATCCCCTGTCTTTCCTGCAAAGTGTAGACAAAACTGGCAGCTTGCAGCAAGGATTCATGGGTGCCGGCATCGAGCCAGGCGACACCGCGTCCCATCCGGTCCACTGAGAGTTGCCCTTTTTCCAGATAGGCGAGATTAACGTCTGTGATTTCGAGTTCTCCGCGTGCTGACGGTTGTAATGCTTCAGAGATCTCCACAACTTGATTATCATAGAAGTAGATACCCGGCACAGCATAGTTGGATCGTGGTCTAGATGGTTTCTCTTCAATGCTTAACGCTTTGCCATTGGCATCAAATTCAACAATGCCATATCGCTCCGGGTCGCTGACCGAATAGGCAAATACGAGAGCGCCACTTACCATATTTGCAGCGTTCCGTAATTTATCCGGTAATCCATGCCCGTAAAAAATATTGTCACCCAGGATTAAGCACACATTATCTTTGCCAATGAAATCTTTTGATAGGATAAAAGCCTGGGCGATACCTTTTGGTTCAGCTTGCTCGCAGTATCTGAACTGCACGCCCCATTTGCTCCCATCTCCCAGCAAGCTCTGGAAAGTTGGCAGGGCACTGGGTGAGCTGATTACCTGAATATCGCGTATTCCAGCCAACATCAACATAGAGAGCGGATAATAAATCATAGGTTTGTCATATACGGGCAGTATTTGTTTACTCAGACTGTGGGTTATGGGATATAGACGCGTGCCATATCCTCCGGCAAGAATGATACCTTTCATGCATGCTCCTTTTTTAGACTGATTTTGGCTATGCTTAACTAAATCAGAGCAAGTGCAGCCCTGATGTCTTCCGCAATCATCTTACGCTTACTTTTCTCAATGAAAAAACTTGGTCCAGCCTGTAAATATGACGGAAAGGCTGGGATATCCTTGTAAAAATATTCCTGTCCGCGGATTTTATATGTAGAACCCGCAGGTATCACCCTTCTTTCTCCCTGGTGTTTTGCTATAAAATTAATGGCTTTAATTGCTACATCACCCATTAGCAAGATGGCTTTCAGGTTTGGAAACATTGCCAGTTCTTTTTCTAAAATATTAGAGCATTTTTCGATGGGTCCGGCTTTAATGCTGTATCCTATTTTTCCACATTTTACGGCGGTTGTCATATAAATACCCGAATCTATGAGATCTTGAATCGTAGTCACGTCAAGACCTGCTTCCTTGAATGCCAGAAGTGTGGTTTGCTGAAAAAGGGGAGCGCCTTTCGCATAGTAATAGTCGTTTGCGTCTGGTGGAGCAGATTCTGATATAAGCATGATCCGGATATCTTCTGGTTTGATGTGCACATCGGGTACGATGTATGCGTTTTGATTGACTCCACTACAGGGAAAGTCAAGGCATCGAATGCTTGAATCAGTTTTCATAGTTTTTCCTTTTATACATCATTCATAATTTGCTGTGCACTAGACCAGCTGAATTCTACGTGTGGCAATGCCAATTCTTAAGTGGCAACTTATCGAATGTCATTGCGCCAAAAATCAAGATGATAATTTGGTCCACTAGCGTTCCACACTTTGCTGACCATGTCAATGTCACCGTCTCCATCAATGTCTCCAATTGCCACATCGTGCCATCCGGGTCTTCCAGTTTGGATTACAACCGGTGTGAAGATGGGTGAGTCATCACCGTTGTTAACCCAGATCACACCGCGTTCTTTAAGGTTCGGGGGTTTCATGGGCAGCAGTCCATCCTCTTCCATATAGGTGTCAGGATCCTCTTGCTCACCAGCGAATATGTCAAGATGTCCTGATTTCCCGAAATCAGCTACAGCTAACGAGTGAAACGAACCGGTGTACTTGTCTCCGGGTGGATCGGGGAGAGCGTGCCGGATCCACCTGGCGCCACCTCCCTCATTTTCAACCCAATAGACATGGCTGTAGCCGGTATCGCAGTCACTGTAAACAATATCATTCCATCCGCTGCCATTCATATCGACGACCCATGTGCGCGCGCTGGTACCGTAACTGGCTCTGTCGACCCCTTTGTGAGGCCAATAATGTACCTGCCAATCACCATAACCATTGCCTGGGTTTTCATACCACAGGCCAGGTATAACAATATCAGCATGCCCATTGCCGTTTATATCAGCGATTCCATGGGGAGCGATTCCGCCGTGCTGGTCGTGACCTTCCGCAATGATAACTTGCCGGAAATTATCTGATATATCGAACCATTGCAAGGTTTTTCCGTCATAAGTGATCACATCAAGTTGTCCATTGCCATTCATGTCTGCCGCGACAATATCATGTCCGCCACCCGGATATGCCACCGGTTCCCATGCTGTGTCAGGATATTGTGCCAGGTTACCAGGATTTTTGAACCACACGTGGCTAAAAACAACATCGATGAAACCATTACCGGTTATATCCAGAACAGCTGCGCCCAGCGTGTTAGCAAGTTGCGGAGCAGAGGCAATCACATGCTTTTGCCAGTTGCTGTCCGTAAGTCTTTCGTACCAATACGCAGTTTGCGGCTCCCTGCGTGAGATAATGATATTAAGTTTGCCATCTCCGTTAACATCCGCAAGGCAATTCCCGCCTGTACCCCAAGCTACGCCTGGTAAATTGCCATCTATTGTAAAGTGGCTCCATTTTTTATACTGATCTGGTAACATTATTGACCCTCTTTTCCAGTTATATCAGATACTATTAACCGCAGAATATATATGCCATTATAGGTTTCTTTGCGGTCATGAAGCCGTTTCCGCATGATTTCCGGGTCATTCTCTAAATGGTTGAGCATAACTTCGATACCTGCGATTATCCGATCCTGGTCCTCAAGTATTTCGATTTGCCCTGTAAATACGACGGAACGGTAGGCATGGGTACATAATCCCTGTTTATAACCCTTATCTTCAATTATCGTACCACAGACATTGGGATTTTCCTTCAGGAACTCCAGCTTTAAACCGCGTTTGGCAGTGTGAAAATACATGCATTGAGTTTCTGAATCATAACCATAATTTAGCGTTATGATATATGGCTCATTCATCCGGGAGAGTGCTAATGTCGCATATCGCCCGTTTCGAATAATATCTTTGATAATATTGGGATCAGTAATTTCACACTCACTTTTTTGCATATGATATTTAACCATCATTCTCCTTAGGGTTGTCTGGCGACCATTAAGCAATGGTCAATTCGTATAAAGGTGTTAAAGCGTGCAATATTTTCAGGATCGGGTCGATGATTAGGGCTCCCATATCGATCGCGTTTTTCCTATCAATTTGGCTGTATATATGCAAATGTGCAGGAATATCGGATTTAATGGCAGCAACACGACGTACCAGGTCATTGATATGCGAATCTGTCCATCTATTTATGTCCGGATGCCAATATTGTAGCTTACCGCCGTTAAAAGCAAATGCTCCGTGTAAAACACCACCATCCGCATCGCGCTGGTAATAATCTGTCAATTTAAGGCCATATGTAGCCATTGGGCTGAGGAGAGCAGCACGCAGCGCAGGTTGGTTCTGGATGCGCTGTTGGAAATTATGCCAGTGTTTGTACTGCTGTGCCATGCCATCAAGTCGGGTGGGGGGTTCAATATAGAAACCGAAAGCAAGATCAGTATGCGTATAAATAAAAAACTTTGCAAATTGTGGACCAAGGTCAAAGTAATACGCCTGTTCTTGTGCTATGTGTAACTCCAGCCGCCGGCTGATACCCCATGACAGATAAGATCTCCCGGTCTGGTGGCGTAAGGTTGCTGCAAGTAAACCTCCGAGGGCATTGCGTCCACGCCAGTGAGACCCTTTAAGATGCTGGAAGTCATCTTCGCTGAATCCCCTGAAAATCGTCATGACATCCTCATTTGAATCAATCGATCGTCGCTGTTATTCGCTGGAACCTTTATGACTGGTGATCAGTAGCACCATGATAGTGACGGTCAATTTGATGTCAAGCTTGTTTTTCCGGGAATAAGTACCTATGTGAAACGTGGGTACTGTTTACTGAATTATATGCTAAACTTGGCGCTTAATGGCACCTAAACTATATACATATCTCGTCCTTATCCAGTTTGGCCTAGGCATAATTATCCTACCCATCCTGCTTTTCTTCGGTGCGCCGTATGGCAGGCACTTTCGGGTTGGTTTTGGGCCCGTGATGCACTCCCGCACTGCCTGGTTGTTGATGGAATTTCCAGCAGTGATTGTAATTGCAGGCGTTTACTTTTGGAAGTTCGACCAACAAAGAGGGAATTTGAATTGGGTATTCCTGGTGATGTGGCAAACGCATTACCTCTACCGGACATTTATCTATCCGTGGTTATTGCGTGGTTCGCGTAGAACATTTCCGTGGTTATTGGCGTTTTTCGCATTGGGCTTTAATTTCATAAACGGTTTTATCAATGGTTATGCACTATTTATCATGCGCCCCGTTGTCACCCTGGAGTATTTTATGCGTTTTTGGCCTATGGTGGGTGCAATTCTATTTATTGGTGGTTTGGTGTTGCACATCCAATCTGATGCAACGATCAGAAATTTAAGACGTCATCTGGAATACAATGGGAAAGGACGTTATGGGATTCCTGATGGAGGTTTGTTCAAGTTTGTGTCAAATCCGCATTATCTGGGTGAGATTGTCGAATGGTTAGGTTGGGCGGTTATGGCAAATAATCCGGCAGGTTGGGCTTTTGCGTGGTTCTCACTGGCAAACTTATTACCCCGTGCTATTCACAATCACAGCTGGTATTTGAAGACCTTTGCAAATTATCCGAAAAACCGAAAGGTTATAATTCCTTTTGTCTTCTAGAACTTCTTGAATGTATGGAGTAGAGAAAAACGAGGTGTCTATACGACACCTCGTTTTGATACTTAGAATTTACTGGTACGGGTATAGATCTTACCAGCTTCGGCGATCGGTGGTCCGATTCCCGCCTGGGCTTCTACTATTACCGCCACCGCGACGGTCTCCACCGCGTTGACCGCGGGGTTGAGCTTCTGCAACCTTAAGTTGACGACCGTCAATATCAGTACCATTCAAGCCGGCAATGGCTTTCTCTGCTTCTTCATCGTTTGTCATTTCGACAAAGGCAAATCCGCGGGGGCGTCCCGTGTCGCGATCTGTAACGATGTGTACATCTGAAACTTCTCCGTATGCGCCAAAAACTTCGCGTAATCGCGCATCATTTGTGTCATAATGCATGTTACCAACATAGATTCGTTTAGTCATTTCCTCATCCCTGATTAGGTTAAACCGGACATAAGTCCATACTGAATGATCTTACGTAAGCCAATACCGATAATTATAACCGGATTTCCGTACCCAAGACCAGATTTGTGTTATAAACACAAATCACGTACTGCTGCCAATTGCCGAAACTTGCTACACCTGTTAGTGGTTTGTTTTGCTTTTTCTCGTCGCTATTACCTCCAGTTGGCTTATATTATAAAACAAAAAACGCCTGGAGTAGAGCCGTCCAGACGTATACAATTTATCCATATAGCTAGAGACTTGCGCAATTCCACATACTTATATTACACGCATCCATGCAATTGTCAACTACCATACATAATTTCCATCTCACAATGCTCGCAATCAAAAATCAATGTGTAACGCTGTCCGTTTTCATCGCTAAGGTATAGAGCCTTCTCTGGAAGACCTTTTTGAGATTGATCCTTGCACCACCCGAGTTGGCGTTTTATGCATTGGCGAGTTCGCATGACCATCCTGCCATTCATATTCAAACCGTTTTCTGCTGCATACTCGATAGTTTTTACGCCATGGCGCTTGAGGTATCGTTCAGCTGATTGGTTGAGTACATTATGCCGGTAATCCAGATTCTCTTCAGGATAATTTACGGTTGGGTCACTCACGTTGCCAGCTAAAGAGATTGGTCTGTTTAGTAACCGTTCTTGCACTAAAGCTTCTAATACGTTCCGACGTAACTGGTTTAATATTGAACTTGGTATGAATGGTGTGAATGGGCAGTCGATAACTATCTTGGTGCATTGGAAGGGCGTATTACCTGTGCGTGCGAGTTGTTTGTGAATGGTGCTGATAGCCTCTGGTGCTTTTACGGCTTCCTCTTGATGCAAGATTGTTTCTGTCGTTCCTTGATTACCATCGCTATCGACAGCTATTAAACGGAAACCGGTTTCTGTTGCATTCAGGGTAAATGACACGTCGATTTTGCGCTGTGGTTGGCTGCGCTGTAATTTTGTCAAGAATGCATGATCGTGGTTTCTGTAGACCTGGACGCCAATGACGATACCTTTTGTTTGGTTGAGTGTAACGGATTGACCTGCAACTTTATTGACGTTAGTTCCCTGCAACCTGTTGTCATTGTCAAACCAGCACACACCATCTCCTGGGTTCCATTGATGCTCTTCATTCAGTATTATTGTACTTTTGTGGATTTCTTTAACGTAACCCATGGATTCACCAAGCATCTTCGGCGTGTCGAGTGATCCGGGTGCGGTGTTTCTTTCCCGTAAGAAATAGGATGTGTAACCCCGGTTGAATGTTTTGTTAACGTCTGGGCTGAAATCGAGAATGGCTTTGCCGGATGAACTCGCTTTAAGATTGTGCTTTGCTAACAGATCATCCAGTTTCAACCGGTATTGTCCGACCACATTACTCACGTAAGCCTGATCTTTCAGTCTGCCTTCAATTTTAAACGAGGTTACACCTATTGCGAGTAAATCTTCGAGATCATCAAGCCGGTTTAAATCCTTTAAGGAGAGCAGATGCCGGTCGCTAACCAAGACTTTATTGTTACCATCTACCAATGAATAAGTCCGGCGGCAAGGCTGGGCACATTGTCCTCGATTACCACTGCGACCACCAATAGCGTAACTCATATAGCATTGACCGCTATAACTGACACAGAGTGCGCCGTGGACAAACACCTCTAGTTCAATCTGCGTCGCTGCCCTGATGGCTTTTATCTCCCCCAGATCTAATTCGCGTGCAAGTATCGCCCTTTGAAACCCGATCTGTTCGAGGAAGCTTACGCGTTCCGGAGTGTTATTGTGCATTTGCGTGCTGGCGATTAAGGGGATAGCAGGTAAATCGTTTTCCAGCAGAGCGAAATCCTGAATAATCAAGGCATCCACGCCTATTTCATGAAGTTTGTGTGCGGTATGGACAGCTTCACTAACCTCGTGGTCGTAAAGTAATGTATTCAGCACAACGTATACTTTAACCCAATATTGATGCGCATAAGCGGTGAGTTGGGCGATGTCTGACAATGGATTTCCGGCGTTTTCACGCGCACCAAAACGGGGTGCGCCAATGTAAACAGCGTCAGCTCCGCTGTTTATCGCTGCGTAGCCACATTCCAGATCTTTCGCCGGAGCAAGAAGTTCAATAGGTTTTGTTGGAAACATGTCACTATTTTAACATGAATTAAAACATCATGTTGTAGATGGTGAAAAAACAGTAGCGAAGGCGCGTGATCCAGTTTGTACGTAATATGGATTACGCGCCTTCAGAGAGGCCCGGTACAGTAACACCGGGGATTCCGCCAGCGTTGAAATTTTAGGATCGATCCTTTGCGGTGAATTGCCACCACAACAAACCGCCAACAGCGCCTAAACCAGCCATAAGCAGGAGATCCAGGAAACCCATGCAACAACCTGCTCCAATAACACCAACCCAGTAACCCCCTAAACCACCAGCGTCAAGCGGCATATCGATGCCCAATTGCCGCCCAAAGTCCAGGGCTACTTCCGGACCGGTCATTACTCCATTGATAACCGCACCGATAGCTTGACCCAGGAGCGCGCCTACACCTCCGATGGCACCGGCGATCGCGCCTGATTTTGCCGCAGAACCACCATCGCCAGCAGGCTCGTAGTGGCAAGCCAGATAGCCAGCACCGATACCGAGAAAGAGTGAGATACATGGAACGCACAGCGCAAGTAGGAGTGATCCACCAATAGCCAGGATGAGGGCAACGGCAGCAGCAATAAGTCCAGCTTTTATCATAATATAATCCTCCTCGATGTGTAAACGTAAATATGCGTGCAGCTTGGGAAATGGTCAATAATAGTGCCTATATACCAATCGCGAAAATGTTAACATAAAAAAAGAAAGTAGCAAAATGGAAATAATTCACATTCTGAGACACTCCCTTTTTTGACCAGATGATTGTATATTATGTTATTAAAATGTAATATATCTGTATCAGGCGTCATCTTAAGAAATAGATTCAAACAACATTACTAACCTGGGAGTTAATGTTAATGTCGGTTGTACTTGAAATTCAAGAATTGACCAAAATATATAAAAAAAATCAGCGTTTAGCACTGGATAATTTATCACTCAGTGTAGAGTCTGGCTCAATTTACGCTTTCGTTGGTCCCAATGGGGCTGGAAAAACGACAGCGATTCGGATTATAACCACCTTGTTGGCCTATGATACAGGTTCTGTAAAGGTCGGTGGTTATGAAGTTGCCGGACATCCACTGGAAATACGCAGGCTTGTCGGATATATTCCAGATGAATTCGGCTTCTATGAGGATATGTTAGTTTCCGAATATCTGGCATTCTTCTCCAGTTGTTACGGTGTTGACAGGGATCACAGGAATGTTCTTGTCTCTGACCTTCTGGAATTAGTAGGTTTGGCTGCACGGCGTGATGATCCAGTTGGGACGTTGTCCCGGGGCATGCGCCAACGCCTTGGTTTAGCGCGTGCATTGATTAACGATCCGGAACTTATTGTAGCAGATGAGCCAGCGTCCAGCCTTGATCCCAGGGCGCGTTATGAGTTACGGGAAATGTTGCTTTTATTAAAAGAAATGGGAAAAACGATTTTTCTTTCGTCGCATATCCTTCGCGAGCTTGATGACATCGCGACACATATGGGAATTATTGATAACGGCAGGATAATGAAATCTGGACTTGTTGAGCAAGTCCGCCATGAGATGCAGTCGTATATCAAAGTGCGGTTGTCAGTATTGGACGCTGTGGATGATATACAGGCTTGGTTGGCACTTCAACCTGTTGTAACGCGCGTTTATCCAGCTGACCAGGAGTATAAGTATGGGGCTCACGAGAACGGTTACCCGACATTGATTCTATTGATAAACGGCGATGATAATTCTGTTTCACAGTTGCTGTCGGAACTGGTTGGCATGCAATTTCATGTATTTTCTTACACAGTTGTTCACGACAGCTTGGAAAGTATATTTATGCAGGTGACCCGGGGAGGGATCACTTAAGCACGCACCTGCGGTTTAAGTGCGCAAGGAATACTATGCCTACAGCCTGCTATGTTCACATCCCCTTTTGCCAGAAAAGATGCACATATTGTGATTTTAACACCTACGTCGGTTTATTATCTCTCCAGGATGCGTATGTAAATGCTTTATTGCAGGAAATTTCGTTACGGGCAGAGCGAATTCCCGGGATTGAGGTTTCCACGTTGTATTTTGGCGGGGGAACACCTTCACTTTTGATAGTCGAAAATATCAGCAAAATTATCCGTCGCGTGCGCCGTCACTGGTCTCTGCCTCAGGAAGCAGAAATAACTCTGGAGGCGAATCCCGGAACTGTCAATGCTGAAAAATTAATTGCGCTGCGTCAGACAGGCGTCAATCGGCTGAGTTTGGGGGTGCAATCTTCCCACAGCGATGAGTTAGTGATGCTGGGACGTATCCATACCTGGGCAGAAGCTGTGGATGCTTTTACGCTTGCCAGGCAAGCAGGTTTTGACAACATAAGTATCGATCTCATGTATGGTTTGCCTGGACAAGCGTTACATTCTTGGGAAGAGACTCTGCAACGTGTAGTGGCACTAGGTCCGGAGCATTTATCCCTTTACGCATTGACGCTGGAGCCAGGTACACCTTTAGCTGAAACTTTAGCACTGGAAGATATTCCTGGTCTTGACCCAGATTTAGCTGCTGATATGTATGACGCAGCATCGCAGCACTTGCTGCATGCCGGATATTGGCAATACGAGATTTCGAACTGGGCTCGTTCTGATGTGTTGAACTCTGAACTCTGGGCTTTCCCGGATAATGGCAATGTTGAATCCATTGGGACAAGGATATCCCAGCACAACGTCATATACTGGAGAAATGAAGCCTGGTTAGGTATTGGTGCTGGCGCACATTCCTGGTTTCGTGGCAGGCGATTCAGCCACCACCCACATCCCCAAAGTTATATTCATGCTGTGCAAGCTGGGAATTTGCATGGTATCGATAATGAAGTTATTCCGCCTGATCTGGCACAGGACGAAACATTAATGCTTGGTTTGCGATTGGTGGAGGGCGTATCCGAGATGGACTTTCGAGACAGGTGGGGTGTCAGTTTAGTTGAAACCTATGGGGCTACGATAGATAAATATGTTTCTTATGGTCTGTTGATCTGGCAGGAGGGTCGCCTGCGACTCACCGTCCGGGCTAGATTGCTGGGCAACCAAATATTCCAGGAGTTTTTACGATAATCAACTTCGCCGTTGAAAGCCTGTGTAGGTCGTGATGTTCCCCGGGTTATTATGCTGTTCCAGCCCACGTTTAGCCAGATTCAGTATTGCTGCATGCAGAACGCTTCTTGTGGGTTGTGCCCCGGCACTTAAAACACCATTCAGCAAGTCATGACCTGAAATCGGCGACATGAAAGTGACCCTTGGAGTAATAGGTGGGGTTTCCGGTCGCATCATCTGCCAGATTATTTGCATGAATTCAGCCAGGATTTGTTGGCGCCATTGAATTTTTCGCAGTTTACTGATTGGAGAGTTCAGGAAGCGTGGTTGGATAACCCCACTGATTACCGTCATCTGTATTTTTGCTTCTGGGCACCGCTGTAATATTAAAGCAACGCTTTGAGACCAGTCTTCAAATATCACATCTGGATTCGCTGTATTCGATGGATCGGGAGTGACATGACCGGTAGGAAAAATGAATATCGAACCCCCGTTCTTCAAATGGGCAATGATCTCGCGGATTACCATGCTTCTCATGGATAAATCAGCTGTCACATGAATGAAATGTTGTTGCGCACTGGGGAGGGCGGATGTAAAAGGTACACCGCTTAAAACAATTTTGAAATCATCGCGGTGTAATAATGAAAGAGCGGTCAGCGCATCTGCTGCGCCTGGATGATTAGAAGTCACCAGGAGCGGTCCTTTCGCAGGGATCGTGTTTGTACCAAAATGATAACAACCCGTGACAAAATTAGGTAGAAATCGTTTCAGCGCTTCGGTAATGCCCAAAGCATGGATATCGGCATCGAACACCGCACAAATTTCTGCAAAATGGCGCGTACCGCGCTGAATACCGATATGGATCATTTTACGGGACCAATGCTTGCGTGAGAATCCCAATGCTTTCATAACCTCATCGGTTATCAGCATTTGTAAAGTGTCCATGATAGTATTGACATCTTCCATACGCCATCTCGCCTCTGAAGTATACCAGTGTAATATTGCCGTTTACATTGTACCAAAAATCATTATTTTTACCCTTTTACCGAATTTTAGCTATACTCAGATATTCAATGCCTGTATTCAACACTATTGGAGTACTTTAATGAGAGAGGGAATTCCGGTGATTGATCCTAACTATACTGATGTATGCACAGCAGCTGCCCGAATTAAGCCATTTATCAATCTGACGCCAGTCCTAACTTCTCATGCTCTTGATAAAATGACCGGCGCCAGTTTATTCTTTAAATGTGAGAATTTCCAAAAAGTCGGCGCTTTCAAAGCCAGAGGAGGCTGCAATGCTGTATTTGCACTGACGGATGCGCAGGCAGCACAAGGCGTAGCGACGCACTCATCCGGAAATCACGCACAAGCAGTGGCATATGCCGCTGGATTGCGGGGTATACCCGCGACAATCGTGATGCCCAGGAATGCACCGCCGGTAAAGGTCGCTGCAGTGCGGGATTACGGTGCTTCCATTATTTGGGCGGAAAATCATCCACTCGACCGTGAACGCCAACTGAATGCGCTATTAGCCCACTCGGGCGCATACTTCATTCATCCAAGTAACGATCCATATGTCATTGCCGGCGCTGGAACTTCGGCAATGGAGTTACTCACTCAAATATCTGGGCTGGATGTGGTCATGACACCTGTAGGGGGTGGGGGCCTGTTAAGTGGTACAGCCCTTGCTGTAAATGGTATGCTGTCTTCCTGTCAAACGTTTGCCGCGGAGCCGGAAATCGCTGATGATGCCTATCGATCCTGGCGTGACGGTACCATTTACCCGCCTACGAATGCCGGCACAATTGCAGATGGATTGCGCACATTTCTCGGGGATGTGAATTTTCCCATTATTCGGAAATATGTCAGGGGAATATATACCGTGTCTGAAGCAGGTATCATCTCTGCTATGCGTTTAGTATGGGAGCGCATGAAAATAATTATCGAGCCTTCGTCTGCTGTACCCGTTACAGCACTTTTGGAATACCCGGATATTTTTAAGTATAAACGTGTTGGTGTTATTTTATCCGGAGGTAATGTTGATTTGGATAAACTACCCTGGCAAAATTGAAATAGGATCTCCCCAGGACTTTATGCTTGGTCTGAAGAATGAATTGACCATGCTAATGACCAGGTTGTGTGCTTGCGGTTGCTGTTTCTCTGGAAAAATGTGATGGAAATACTGAGACCTTAACTAACCTGGGAATTACTCCCGGCTCTGATATAATACTTGTAGCTGTAGAATACCTGCCCAGCGGAGGAAATCAATGCGCACTTCACTAGATCAAGATACAATTATTAGCTTTTCGGCTGCATTTTCGAGTGATCCCAAGAATCGATTGGCTCGGAATGCGGTGATGAAGAACGGTTTATCAACAGTAGCTCTAAATAATGATGCCATGAGTCAGGTGACACACACATACGCGCATGTCATTGAAACACCTGAAGCAACAAGCCAGGGTTCGACAGGCAGATGCTGGTTATTTGCCGGACTCAATGTGTTACGGTTAGCGGCGATGGGCACTATGAAACTCAAGGAATTCGAATTGTCGCAAGCTTACCTGATGTTCTGGGATAAATTAGAGAAAGCCAATTTCTTCCTGGAAAATATAATCACCACTTTAGATGAACCAATAAATAGCCGGTTGGTTATGTGGCTGCTGGCAGATCCTATTTCTGACGCTGGGCAGTGGGATATGTTTGTTGGTTTGGTTCAGAAATATGGCGTCGTGCCAAAAGATGTTATGCCTGAGACTGCCAGTTCTCGAAGTTCACGTGAAATGAATACGATGTTAGTGGCGAAATTACGTGAGTTCGCACAACAACTGAGAATCGATGCAGCCAATGGATCTGATGTAGAGCTTTTGCGCAAAACCAAAATTAACATGCTCAGCGATATCTACCGGATGCTGGTCATTCATTTGGGACCTCCACCGCAATTGTTTAACTGGATGTGGCGGGATAAGGACAATGCGTACCATTCGGTCCAGGACATTGCTCCCCTTGATTTTTATAAAGAATACATTGGTATTGACCTGAGCGACTTCGTGTGTTTGATAAATGCGCCAACCGCCGACAAGCCTTATCGAAAATTATTTACGGTGCAATTCCTTGGCAATGTGGTGGGAGGACCAGAGGTGCGCTATATTAATATGCCGATGGCGGCATTGAAACAGGCTGCGTATGCCAGTCTCGTCGATGGTAAAGCGGTCTGGTTTGGTAGTGATGTAGGTAAATTCCTGGAACGTGGGCTGGGCATCATGGATGTCAATGTTTATGATCTTGAACTCGTCTATGGAGTTAAATTTACTCTTGACAAAGCTGGTCGATTGGATTATGGGCACAGCCGGATGACGCACGCAATGGTATTAACAGGCGTCGACACCGATACAGCAAACTTACCGGTAAAATGGCGTGTTGAGAACAGTTGGGGCACGGATGTTGGCGATAAAGGCTATTTTATGATGACTGACAGGTGGGCTGACGAGTATGTTTACGAAGTTGCTGTGCAGAAACGCTATGTCGATGAGAGTATCCTGGCAATACTTGAAACAGAGCCTGTCGCTCTGCTGCCATGGGATCCTATGGGCGCTCTGGCATGAAAGGATTAAAAAATGTTATTTGAAAAGATTGAATCAAAGGGTTTAGCCCAATACTCTTATATTGTTGGTGATGGCTACGAAGCCGTGGTCATTGACCCAAGACGCGATAACCAGATTTATATCGATATGGCACTGGAATCCGGTATGCAAATAACACATATACTGGAAACGCACCGCCATGAGGATTTCGCGGTTGGATCGGTGGATCTGGCGCGGCAAACCGGTGCTACTGTATGGCATGCTGATGCTCAGTTGCCCTATATGTATGGAAATGCCGTAGAACCAGGCAAGCTCTGGCAGATTGGGGCATTGACCCTTGAAGCATACCATACGCCCGGACACACAGAGGGGAGCAGATCCTATGTCCTTTACACCCCTGATGGCGTTCCCTGGGTGGTTTTTTCCGGAGATGTTTTGTTTACGGGAGAAGTCGGGCGCGTCGATTTTCTAGGTATGGATAAAGCTCCGATTATGGCTGGTCATTTGTTTGATTCCATTTTTAATGTTTTAAAACCTTTAGGACCAGGCGTAATTTTGTGTCCGGCACATGGCTATGGTTCTGCGTGTGGCAGTTCCATAGCTGATCGACCCTGGTCAACGCTGGGAATTGAAATGCAAGCGAATCCCAGACTTCAATTTACGAATAGAGATGCTTTTATCGAGAATGTAACACACAAGCTGCCTAAACCTGGTTATTTTGCCACGATGGAAGCATGGAATTTACAAGGCCCTCCCCCTTTTGCAGGTTTATCCGGAGTGAAAGCTTACGCTCCGGCAGCCTTCAACGCGTTACGAAATGAAGCCGTGTTGCTCGATTTACGATCACTCAGTGCTTTTGCAGGTGGACATATTCCAGGTGCACTATCCATAGAAACTGAAAATTTGCCGAGTTATGTTGGCTGGTTTGTTTCTACTGATGATCCGATCTTGCTTATTGGTGACAACGATGAAATTGGTACAGCGGTTACCTACTTGAGCCGCCAGGGTTTTGACCATATCCTTGGATACCTTTCCGGTGGTATGTTGGAATGGTCTGTTGCGAACATGCCCAGTGAGACAACTGCGCTTATCTCACCTGCTAATCTTAAAACACAAATAGACCATGCTGAAGATTTCATGCTCATAGATGTCCGTAGTGAAGAAGAATATGCGGACGGCGCAATATCAGGCGCGACAAATATACCTGTTAAAGAATTTGCTTTGCACGTCAATCTGATTCCAAAGAACAAACCTGTGCTGCTCTACTGTGCTGCCGGGACACGATCAATCGCGGCGATAAGCGCATTGCAGCGCTCTGGTTATAGCAAGGTGTCAATGTTAAGTGGGGGAACACTTGCCTGGCTTAATAACAGCTTGCCGTTAGCTTGAGCGAGTTATTGATTTGAAGGCAGGAATGTTGAAATTACTAGGGTTGCTCTTTGTGATGTGGTGAATTGTTATGTCAGGAGGTTATCATGTATAAAGATGAAATGTGGTATCGGAGTTGGTCAAGGGCGGTTGATGAACATAAAGAAGAACTGACGACTAAACAATGGGAAAAATATAATATTGACACCATGCTAAAGCTCGGACACCGTGCAAAGGATTTTGCTGATAGCTGCCAAACTTGCCGCGGTTTCCAGCATCCTTTGACACGTTTGGAGGAAGAGATGCGGGAACTGCCAGGATCAAAAGCACAACGTCAATATCAGGCTAAATATTTGGCTACAATAACAGAGCACATGGTCAAAGAGCACCGCATCGCACCGCCGAATTATCATATGAATAAGATGTTGAAGTCAGGTTTGGTCATTGGCGTTGTCATTGGTTTTATTGTTACTTTTTTTGTAACCGGCAACCTGTTCCACTTCCCGATAGCTGTAGTACTGGGTGTGATCCTGGCAGAACTATACGGTTTCGCTGAGGATAATCGAATTAAACAAGAACACCGTTTGCTGTAGAGGACTTGATGCGCCTGCTGTCCGCTTTAGTTGCTGTTTTTTTCGTTTATGGTTTTATCCTGCCTGCTCTGCCTCTGAGTGCGCAAACCGGTTCTTCTCCGGATATTTTACCCGAATCCTCTGTTATGATGCAGGTGGGAGAAGCGTTGTGGTGTTTGTCTGATCGTGCTGGTCTACCTCTGCACGAAGTTACGACACGTAATCGCATTCTAAATCCGGTAATTCATAAAGCCGGATTGCTGGTGAAATTACCTCCAACGCGGTATTGGATACGAACCATAGATTATGAGACCACACTGCTATCTGAGGCTATGAGGGGGGGTGTTGCAGACTACACATTGAGAAGTCTCAATCGTGCACCTGTATATTATGGGAGTTCAATCATCTATCCCCCTGATGTCGACTCACAAACCATATCTGAAAACAGTTGTTTCCCATATCCGGTTACCTCAATAACATATTCTTCTGACGGGATAACGCGCGGGGAAACGATGGTCATAGCGCTTGAAACAGCAGTTCCGACACTGTGTGAAGCACACTATCTTGGGCGTAGAGAACCTTGTTATGGGATGGATGATACACATTTATATATTCTGGTAGGCACCTCTGCGTTAGAATTGCCTGGCGTTTATGACCTTCATCTTCGCTTTTCAACGCAGAACCTGACAACGTCACTCGTTCTGCCGTTCTCCGTTTATCCCGGTTACTACGGATTCCAGTACATAAATCCCCCAACCGCTCTAAATGCACTGATGGATAAGGATGTCATGCAGGCAGAGGAGGACTTTCTTCAGCCCTGGCGTGAGATTAGAACTCCCCATCGTTTGTGGACAGTGCCTTTGGGTTTTCCTTTAACGATGCAGCTGCCGATTTCTGCGGATTATGGTGACAGACGTTCATATGGCGGTATGCTGGACGGATATCATTCAGGCATTGATTTCCGAGCCTGGACAGGCTTGCCAGTCTTAGCGCCTGCTGACGGCATTATCATTTTTAATGAGCGATTACAAGCCAGGGGGAATGCTATTCTCATTGACCATGGTTGGGGATTAGTCACTGGATACTGGCACCTTTCTGTGTCAAAAGTAACTGCGGGTCAATATGTAAAAAGAGGGGATGTAATTGCTGAGGTTGGCAATACCGGTTTGTCAACTGGCTCTCATTTACATTGGGAAACCTGGGTTAATGGTGTCTCTGTTGATGGAAAACAATGGTACGACCCGCAGGGTTTTAGCGCTGTGACACCGACCCTGTCTCAGTAATGTAAAAGGAGGATTGGATGTGCGGGAGATTTTCGCTGTGGCTGGAACTTACTGATTTAATAAAAGCGTTTCCGGATTTTGTTTTCCCTGAAGGCATCACTCCCCGATATAATATCGCTCCAACGCAATCTGTTGCTGTCGTTACAAATAATCCGGAAAAAAATGTGGAATATTACCGATGGGGACTGGTGCCGTTTTGGGCTAAAGACCCTGGAATTGGCAGTCGCATGATTAATGCCAGGTCAGAAACCGTGGCTGAAAAACCGGCATTCAGAGCTGCATTTCGCCGGCGTCGTTGTTTAATCCTTGCGGACGGATTCTATGAATGGCAGAAGAACGCCGGGTCTCGCACTAAAACTCCGATGTATATACGATTAGCGACCGGCAAACCTTTTGCATTTGCGGGATTGTGGGAATTCTGGCAACCTGACACTACACCCCTTTTAACATGTACGATTCTGACGACGGAACCTAATGCACTAATGGCGCCAATTCATAATCGAATGCCCGTCATCTTACCTGAAGATAAATACGACTTTTGGCTGACAGCGGATGAATCAGAGAAACGTCCACTCTTGTCATGCCTGCAATCCTATCCTGCTGGTGATATGGTTGCCTATCCGGTCTCATCATACGTTAATAATCCCCGGAATGACAGCCCTGAATGTATAATTGCCGAGGTATGACTGCTTTAAGACGTGTCAATAAGAAGCCTTGAATACATAGCTGCTGATTCAAGGCTTTTCGTTTCAGGCGCAAATCTACATTCGTCAACCGTGACTCAAATGGCTAAAGCGCTTTACGTAGGTCGTGTTAAGCGCTGGTTGATCTTCATATTCCGGATACATGCCCACAATGACGGCATCATTGTTTTTAATTTCGCTGAAGGCTTGCTCAAACGCTTGCTCTACCAACTCCTGCTGGTCGCATAAGCGTCCTGCGGCAAGAATCTTGAAAGCCAGACACGGCTGTTCTGTCTGCCGCATTGCCCGGTACATCCTCGGTGGATCGCTGGTTAAATAAACCTCTTTCAAGGGTAAGGGTATATGTCCCAACATTGCTTCCAATTCCTCTGGTGTGCGATGGCGCTCATACACACAGCACATGAAGAAATCAACATCCCAACCGGCGCTGACTATATAATCTACCACATCCGGGATGTGGGTTGAGACCCCTACGAGCATTCCCGATTCTCTAATCCTTTTTGTGTACTCAAGAACCTTGTCCATCTGTCCATTTTTCCAACATACATCCGTAACCTCTCCATGGTGCGCGGCGCCTATAGTGCCTGCTTCCGCCAGTTTTTCCAGCATATCGGGCATCGATTCTGTCTGTTGGGCAAGAGCAATATAATGCATCTTACCTCCAGAATTTCTGTACGCTTGATATTGAGCCAAATTTCCTGGACCTGATTGCCATGTGTCGATACCCAACGCTTCACAATTGGCGAGTGTGTCCAGAATTCGATTTTCGGTGAAATAGTGCTTCATCTGGTTGTTGACGAAGCGTGACAAATGTGAACCGCCGTTAATGGGGTTCGCACCCAGGATAAGGCGTGAAATGGTGTGCTGACCAAATGCTATTGTTGGCATGGATTGTGTTGGCATCGTGCTCCCTATTTAATTAGTTTGATCTGAATGATTATAAAGTTAAATATTGAACCCTTGATTATTTTAAGAAACAATCTACGCTTCGAACTGGTCGAGGGGTGGGACAAGGTCTGCCGGCAAGGGGGATTGGTATTCACGTCCCTGTAGCCTTTTTACCCAATCAGCCTTAATTTCACGCAGATATTGGGGTGTGGTTAACAAGTCAATTATTGTAGTTGCCATTGTTTTTGCGGCAAAAACAGAGCTTTTGTGGCCAATAGAAGACCCTGTAACTGCCGTGTGCTGCCAACTATGTCCCGGTAATCCCACAACAAACTGCGCCGTACTGAATTCAACCGTCGGTGCTTTCCATGAGACTTCAGCGACATCGGTGGATCCGCCACCTCCCTTGCGCTCTTCTCCGTATGGATCGTAGATTCTGGTGTTGAGATCAATGTCGAGAAGTTCCATCGCCTCCGGCAAGTAACTCCGCTCGAGAGATGATCTTTTTGCTTGTTTGGTAATGCTCTGTCCGAGTTGCGCAGCAAAATCATATTCTTCGTGAGTATATTCTGGAGCTCCTATTTCCCGCATATTAGCCACGATGCGTTCTGCTAAGGGCTGGTTGGGTATGGTATTATGCACACCAGTCAGAAACCGCACTTTATGCGTTGTACCGACCATCAGGTCTGCACCATCAGCCATCGCCAATACGCGATCATAGTACTGGTCGACCAAATCGCGCGTTGGCGCACGTACGAAATACCAGGAACGTGCATAGGCAGGGACTACGTTGGGTTCATGCCCACCTTCTTCAATAACATAATGAATGCGCGCCTCCTGCACAATATGCTCGCGCATAAAATTGACCCCTGTGTTCATCAATTCAACTGCATCGAGAGCACTGATCCCCTGTTCGGGCGAACCCGCTGCGTGACTGGCTTTGCCAAAAAACTCAAACTTTACAGAATTCATGGCATTGCTGCTTCCCATGGATACCCCATTGCTTGATCCTGGATGATGTCCGATGACAGCATCCAGACCATCAAAATAGCCATCGCGTGCCATAAACACTTTGCCTGTGACTGTTTCTTCAGCGGGGCACCCGAAACAAATGATGGTGCCTTTAAGGTTGTGTTGCTGGATTGCTTGCTTGATGGCTAGTGCACTGCCAAGAGCTGAAGCAGCATAACTGCAGTGACCACAACCGTGTCCTGCGCCACCTTCGATCAGGGGTTTGGGGTAGGGGACTTTATCCTGTGATAATCCAGGTAAAGCGTCTAATTCTGCCATCACGCCAATGACTGGTGCTCCTTCACCGAAGGTCGCAATAAATGCAGTCGGCATACCGGCAACACCGCGCTCAACAGTAAAACCATGTTCCATCAGAGTATCGGCAAAGTATGCGCTAGTTCGGGTCTCCTTCAACCCAATTTCTGCCCACTCCCATGCATTATCGTGCGCTAGTGTTATAAGAGCTTGATTAGCATCAATCCAATCGACGATAGTTTTTTTAATCCTTGTTGTCATTTTGGCTCCTTGGGTGTGACACCGTTTAGCTGGAATTCTGTAGTTAACGCCATTGCCCAATAATACGCCCGAGTGCAGGTTTTTTCAACTCAATTGCTCTTTCAGGGCATAACTCATGGCAGCAATAGCACCGGATGCATTTCTTCAGATTCATATTAGCTTTTCCCTCTGCTATTGTAATGGCTTGAACGGGGCAGCTGCGAGCGCATACACCGCAAGCAATGCAAGCGTCTGTGGCATAAGGCGCTGCGACCAGGCTGCCCTTGACAACATTCTGCATGTTATGCTCCAGCCAGTTGAGTATGCCACTATGACTATTGTGAGTTCCAGGGGGACGAAAACCCGTGATATGAAAACTGTCAGGTGAATCACCCAGAATTCGAATGTCAGTGAGTTTCCCGGTTGATAAGTGCCGATTGATCGCTGCCTGAATTGTCGGTATATCTCCTAGTGCCAGATGTACCAGGTCCGCAGCAACTATATCTATTGCGACGCTGTCGCTGCTGGCTAACAGCGCACCGACCGGAAATGGGTCACCCGCTGTGGGTCCGGCTCCATCCATCCCCATAATAGCATCCATTAGGCACAAGGAGGGTTTAAGGTAGCTGAGGATGTCAATAAGCATTTCGGCAAATAAATCTCGATCAGGGAATTTAGCATGATATGCCAGTTTGTTTGTCCCTGGAATAGCACCGAACAATATTTTTGTCGCACCTGTTAACTGCATTAAGCCGTGTGTTTTAAGCTTGGGCAGCGTTATTATCACATCCGCCGAAGTCACATAATTCCCTAGTTCAATGCCTTTAATCGCTATGCCATCAGGCAGAGATACGTGGGAATCTGTGAAATCCATATTGAGTTCTGCGCCAGTCTCATCAGCGACTGCTTGCCATCCTGATTTCCGGTACATTGGTCGCACCCAGGCAGTAGTGAAGGGCCCTCCGGGGCTATCTCCTATAATCGGATGCGCACCTGCTTCCTGAACCAAGTGAATCATCGCTTTTAGAACTGATGGATGTGTACAAACAGCGGAATCCGGTTGTGAGCCAAGAACCAGATTGGGCTTTATTAAGACTTTTTGTCCTGCAGATACATAAGTAGAAATTCCACCTATTTTATCGATAGCGGTCCTGACTGCGTTTTCGACTATATCTTGTTCGTACGTATGGCATTGGATAAGGGAGACTGTTGGCTGCATACTTCACCTTGAATGTTGTTTATATCCATTTTTGTATTCGATACATCAGGATTCCCAAGTATTCTTTCATTGCGAGTGATGTCCACCGCAGATTATTCACTGTAGGTATCAGGTTCATAATCTGGATGCGGATATCCGGACTGTGCAAGTAAGCGAGCTCCGCATAGGTAACACTAAAATCCGTTGCCGCTGGAGTCACTTCCAAATCCAATGCACTAAAAACAAGCATTGACCTGGGCATGTGCAGCGCGGAGGTTACCAATAGTACTTTGTTTATTTGTAATCGTTGCAGGAGTTCAAAGCTGTAAATGCCATTTTCATACGTGTTAATGGAAGTATCTTCCATAAGGATTGCACTTTCGGGCACACCGGCAAGTTGCAGGATCTCAGACATCGCCTCAGCCTCAGTTCCTGTTGTAGCGCCAGACCATTTTGAATTTCCACCGCTAACGAGAATGTAGGGAGCGGCACCTGCCCGATAGAGTTTTGCCGCATAGAGTAAGCGGTCACCCGCTTCGTTAACTTCAGCCATGATTCTTGGGGGGCTCTGATGGCGTGTCCCACCTCCCAAAACGAGTATGACTTCCGCTTGTGGGGTTTTGGTTTGCGGTGGGTATTGTTTTTCCAATGTGTACACGATAGAAGTTGAAACGAAGGCGTTACCACCAA
Source organism: uncultured Chloroflexia bacterium (assembly GCA_963700595.1). Classification (GTDB taxonomy): domain Bacteria; phylum Chloroflexota; class Anaerolineae; order B4-G1; family SLSP01; genus PWVB01. The sequence continues at coordinate 602,691 of CAVOYE010000022.1, read as the reverse complement.
TCATAAGCACCAATAGTGCGGCAAGGGTCAATCGTTTTGACCACAGCGTTTCTCCTTTAATAACGAGTGCGCCAATAAGGAGCAAGCAAGCCATTCCCAGAGGATAAACGAAGTTCGGAAGCAATTTTGACAAATACTGGTACATGAATTGGTTACCTTCTATGCCTATTTGTGATACGGATGATTATTTAAAATCGTACCAGACCGGTAAAGCTGTTCCAGCAAAATAATACGTGCCAATTCATGGGGAAAAGTCAGGCTTGAGAGCGACAGTTCAAACTGCACGACATGCAGGAGATCAGGGGCTAAACCCACTGGTCCACCAATGAGGAATGCAATATCGCTATAATTTTCGATCCAGTGCAGCACCTGGGCTGCGAAATCAATACTATGAATTTGTTGTCCTTCAGAGGACAAGGCGATTCTATAATTGGCTGACTTTGTTGCTGCCAGCAGAGCCTCGCCTTCTTTCGCAACGGCAACTTCGTCGGTTGTACCTTTACCGAGATAATCCCGAACTTCAACGAGTGTTAATTCTGTATACTGACGCAATCGTTTTACATAATCTATCTGGGCAGACCGCCAGTGGTCCTTTTTAAGTTTGCCAACAGCAGCAATGGTAATCTTACCGAGTCTCATTGAAGTACCCTGTCCGGTGAACGATATCTGTCTATTTTATCTGGGTGTCCTTGTAGAGCAAATACAGGTTTGTGTCTTGTCTCCAGGTGATTTGCACTATAAGAATGCTCTGATATGCTGGTATTTATGTATCCGCTGACTTTGGATTTGGTTGATTTTTTATTCAGTGAACAAGGAAAAGATGCACTTGATATGCTTGCGCACTGTGATTTGTCCGAAGCTAACAGTTTGTCAGTCATTAGCAATTTACGCAAAATTTTCACGCGTGAGCAAGCATCTGCACTCCTGGATCAGGCGCGATTGCGTCTACGGGCGCGGGAGAAATTTGAGCGCGCAGCTGGGATGTGGTTTACAGAGGAAGCTTTGCAGCAAGCTACCCATCCTGCTGTAGCCCGCTATCATACCGAACTCATTGGACCTTTCTGTGGTGATAAGCCAATTGCGGATCTGGGATGCGGTATAGGTGGTGATGCATTATCCTTTGCGACGCGTTTAAAGGTTATTGCCATCGATGTAGATCCAATACGCTTAAAATTGGCAGAAGCGAATGCCATGGTTTGTGGGCTGTCGCAGAGGATCGACTTTCGGTGTGTTGATTGGACCGCAACTGACATAAATGTCAATGGCGCTTATATTGATCCCGGCAGGCGGATTTCAACTTCACAAGGTGACCGCAAAAGAGTTTTTCACCTTTCAGAGATGCAGCCACCACTTTCAGCTATTCTATACTTACAGCACACTCTGCCTAATCTAGCCGTAAAGGTAGCTCCAGGTGTGAGACATAAGGAGATTCCAGGTAATGCTGAAGTGACATTCGTATCGGTGCGCGGTCAGATGAAAGAAGCTTTATTAAGGTTTGGTGATTTGCATACCGGGGCTTCCCATACGGCTGTCCTGCTACCTGGAAATCATAGCCTGGACAGTCTGACGCCGGTCGAGACGCTCTCTTTACGTGAACCAGGTTTATATCTGTTCGAGCCTGATGCTGCAATTATCAGGGCTGGTTTGGTAGCGCATGTGGGAACGCTTTTGGGTTTAGCGCAACTGGATTCAAAAATAGCATATCTGACGAGTGACCATTTTGCCAATTCACCGTTCGTTAAAGTATGGTGTGTAAAGCGCAGTGGTTCCTTTTTGTTAAAAAAACTAAACATATGGTTGAGGGAATTAGGAGCAGGACGTGTCATTATTAAAAAACGTGGCTCGCCAGTTGATGTTGATAAATTTCAAAATCAACTGAAATTGGTCAAAGGTGGTCCAGAATTCACTGTATTTTTCACCCGTGTGAAAAATAATCCCTGGATGGTTGTAGCCGACCAGTGCAACAAAAGTGACGGTGTAAATATTTAGTATTCGATTTTAATTCTAGGAGGGTTTATGAAAACATATAATATCCCGCAATCTGATATTGTAGTTTCGAGAATAGCCTATGGTTGTATGAAACTGGGAAGGCATTGGGATGCAACGCCGATTAGCCTTCAGGACATTGATGCCGGGGAGCGTGTCATCCAAACTGCATTCGAAAACGGTATCACTTTGTTTGATCACGCTGATATTTATGCACGCGGAAAATCAGAAGAAATTTTCGGAAAGATATTGCATGGTGATCCAGCATTACGAGAGCGGATTATTATTCAATCCAAATGTAGTATTCGCTTTGCCGGAGAGCCGCAAGTTACTGATCCGCAGCGTTATGATTTTTCGGCGGAATATATCATAAGTTCGGTGGAAGGTAGTCTTAAACGCTTACAAACCGACTATCTGGATATTCTTCTATTACATCGACCGGATCCATTGGTGGAGCCAGAAGAGGTTGCTAAAGCCTTCGATGATTTATATTCAAAAGGTAAAGTTCGCATATTTGGTGTGAGTAATCACACAGCATCACAGATTGCTTTATTACAACGCTTTGTCGATCAACCGATCGTCATTAATCAGGTGCAGCTAAATTTAGTTCATAATTATTTAATCGACGAAGGTGTAGTTGCTAATCGCAGTGATGTGGAAACAGCTATAGCTTCAGACACCCTCGATTATTGCCGGTTGCATGATGTACTCGTGCAAGCGTACAACCCGGTTGCCGGTGGTCGATTGATTAATCCGCCGGATGATGCCCCGGTGCATGTAAAAGCAGCGGCAAGTGTTATTGCCGACTTTGCCCAGGCGTATCATACAACCAGGGAAGCAGTTGCCCTGAGTTGGCTGCTACGGCATCCCGCTGGTATACAACCCATAATCGGTACATCACGCCTGGAACGCATTGTGGCGTCTTGTGCTGCAGATGATCTGGATCTATCGCGGGAGGCGTGGTACACATTGTACATCGCTGGGAGAGGGCGTCCATTGCCATGAATCACCAATCAAGCAAGCTTGCTGTACAGGGATTTATTTAGCCCCGGATAGTTTAATGGGGTTTAACGGCGATAAGGTAATTCATAAACACAATGCCAGAATAGCCTTTTGCCCTGGGTCCTCCCAGGACAAATGCGCCAGCTGGAAAATCGCGCTTGTAAACAAAAAAAGGATATAACCCACCGGGGCTGTCAATGTCAACCTGAGCATTAATTATACGCGAGAATCCCCTTAACCATTTCGGGAGCGTATGCGCTTTTGCCTGGTAAACGATGTATACGGTCGCTGGTTTATCAAGTTTGAACCGTATAAGTTTGTCGTTTTCTGAATCAAAATCAAGATCAGCTGTTCGAATGCCGTGTAACCCGCTTAGTTCAAGCGGAAGGTTGCGAATAGTATAGTCACGATCTGTGTAGCACTGACAGCGGGTGCGCCAAATGATGTGCTCATATTCTCTACCGCTGGTTCCTTGTATATATATTATAGGATTTTCATAGCGATAAGCATACTCAGGTTTTACACCACCATCTTCGTGGGCAACGATCGCCATGCCACCGACAACTGAGGTGAGAGGATCAAACTCCTGCACTTTTTCGTATCCAAATACAGCGTTGAGCAAGTTTACGAATGCCGGGACCAGCGATGTACCGCCAGTCCTTAACACCGTATTAATATCGTCGACATGCAGATTGGCGTCGTTCAGTACTGATCTTATCGCTTCTTGTACTTGGAGAACTTCTGATGCAATTAATTCTGTAAACGCGCGTTGCAGTATGCGCTCTTGTATGTCAATATGCTGATATTGAAAGATGAGTTTTGCTACCAGATTGTCGGTAAGGTTCTTTTTTGTCCGCTCAATTTCACGGAACAGTTTAAAACCGATATTGTGCGTAACCAGGGTGTCCAGTGCGTACATTGTTTGGGGTGCATTGGATGTTTTTTGGTAGCGTTTAATTTTACTCAAAGGTTCTGGGCGTGATAATTCTGGCATGGTTTGCCATGTACGTAACTGGTCAAGATATTCTGGAGGAAAGTCAACACCTCCATCTACTTTTGTGTCTTTACCGAAGTATTTAAATAACGATTCCATAATCCGGCGATCCAGGTCATCGCCTCCAACCAGAACACCCCGCGATGCTATGACTTTCGGTTTCTTTTTACCTCCAGCCTCAACGATTGTAAGATCGAGAGTTCCCCCACCAAAATCAAAAATGAGGACATTCTCACGCTGACTTGTCTGCCGGTGATAGAGGTGTGCAGCACCAATGGGTTCCATTTGAAAAGTTATGTGCTTAAAACCTGCCAGCAGTCCAGCCCGATAAATCAATTCTTCTGCTCGCAATGTGACCGCCGGATCGTCAGAAAATCGCACAGGACGACCTATGACGACGGTATCGCAGCTTTCTATCGAGTTGTTTTTCTGCACGGGTTTTCATATCCAATAAGATTAACGCTATAAGTTCATCAACTGTGTAATAACGGTCAAATATCATCGTGCCCTCATAATGGGGATCACGCAGCACTGTCTTGATGGATTGTAGAAGGCGACCATTGGCATTGATGTCAGTAATAATATGTACATCGTGCCAGTAATGTATTGGACTGGAACCGCCTCCCGCTACGATAATCTCTAATGCGCCGATCTCACGCTTTGCCCATACTATCCGACGTTCGGTTTCGCGTGTTAAGTACTCAACAGCAGCATGACTCCCCAACTGGGATTGGTAATCTTTGTCAATCCATATAAGGGAGGGTAAAACGTAGGGGTTCTCATTCTCAGCATCAAGTTTTATCGGGTGGAGTGCATCACCGTCAAAATACGCAACAGATGAATTGGTAGTGCCGAAATCTATACCGAGTTTGATCATCATTCCTCCTTCGGGGTGGGGGGACTATGAGGACATCTGACTATTATACCATACCCTAGACCAGTTAAAGACATGATGTATACTCGCTTTATGTATACATTGAAAATTAATCGGCGCTTACCAACCCGGATTCATATGTGCTTGATCGCGCTATGGGTAATAATTGGCATCGGTTTATCTGCATGCGCTCCGGCTCCACTGCTTGCAGACCTGGTCATAGAACCTAATACAATAAACATAGATGAAGGGCAGGCAGTTTCCAGAATTTCATTCGCTTTAGATAGACCCGCATCGATAGAAATCATCTTAAAAAATGCGGCTGGTTCATCTTATCTGGTTCGTCAGAGTGATATAGACATACTCTATTCCGCTGGAAAGCACGCATTTCTATTCAATGGTTTGGTTCAGGGCTATGAGTTACCGGATGAAAGCCTGCCTTTTGACGTGATTCAGAGGTTAATACCTGCTGGAGAATATACTGCTGTCATAACAGCAGACACGGGTCAGGACAAAGCTAAACTTGAGGGCTTACTAACAGTTTATCAACGGTATGTCGAACTACCAGCCCTTAGTAATTTTACGATCAAACCAGATCGAATTTCCCCAAACCGGGATGGCATTCAGGATGCAGCAAAAATAACTATAAAATTAGCACAGGATGTCCATCAACTCTCTGTGTATGTGATAACGCCAGGAGACGAAGCCTATCCTATCCCCGAAGCGTATGGGTTAGCACCTCCTAATGCTGCCGGCAACCATAGTTATTGGTTTGATGCGCTGGATATTTTCGGGGAACAAATAATCAACGGGCAATTTTTAGTGGTAGCTGATGCCTATGATGTTTTTGATCAGCACGTACATTGGCAGCTGCCGCTTGAAGTAACAAACGTTGGTAAGGTAACGGGCTACATTGCGGATGGGGTGGTAACATATAGTGGTGATCTTGTGGATATTACTGAAACGTTGTGCTTAAGTGTGACGGTTGTAAACAGTGGAAATGGATATATGCGCACCATCGGACCCTGGCCGGCGACTATATATGACGATACGATGAACTTTACGACTCTAAAATATCCTGAAGATAAAGGGGCATTTCGAATTGGACTCGACTTCGAATCAACTGCTGGACAATATCCCTTCCGGTGGGCCTTGGGCAAACCGGATGTAGACCTCGTTCAGTTGGAGGGTGGGTGGTACTTACCTCCGGGTCATACTTCGATAGTCACGGGATGTGTACAGTTTACTGAGATGCCCAAAATAAATCCGCAGTACGCGTGGGTGGGATTAATCCACGAGCAGAGCGATCCGCAGTTGGTCAATCACCGTGTTGCACCGCATTTGATGACGGTAATTTCAGATACCGAATAAGTAGGATTTGCCTGAGTTTGAACTTCAAAGCTTTTAGCGGAATTGCGGGCGCTGGTAATAAGCATCCCACAATGTATTGAGTGTTTTCTCCAATCGAGTCCCTAAAGCGGGTTTTTTACTTGATGTCAGATCATCCTCATTCGGGAAGATAGCGTAAGGAACTTTTAGCCCCTGAATGGTCAGATAATGTGAATCTTTGGTGAGTGATAGCCAATCATCATCATGATACAAATTAAACATTTTTTCATCATCCAATCCATGCTCCAAAATACTGTCAGGACGGTCAGGATTATATCTGGCCCGATTCTTCCTAAGGGATTCTTCCCAGGACGTTTGAATATACAGAATTGCTGCTGACTCCAAGACTTTGCGACTCAAATTCTCATAAGCCGCTGCGTATCCTCCGTGTTCCATTCCCCTTGAAAATTCTATGACCGTTGTCCGTGTTTCGTGATAGTCTTCCATATCTCTGATCTTCTTTGCATATTCCTGGCATAAACGTTTAATCAAGACATGCCAAAGGTGGTGTCCGAGAAAGTAGCCTTTGGGATCAGTATGCAATCTGGGAAAGCCCATATTCTCGAGTATGGCATCTTCCTCAAACCAGGACCACAGAATTGGGAAGTCATCAATGACCTCGAGCCGATTAAGGTGGAAACGCTGCTGTCTTTCTGTAGAAGGTATATGCTTTAAATACTCAATAACCTCACTTTTTCCCGCAGCTGGTCTGGCATTCAGAATAAGAATTGGCAGGATGGGTACGTGCATAGTTTTGGACCTTATTGAGCGGTATTATTTATTTCTCGGAAGAGATTGTTTCACGATAATGTTTCACGAAATATTGGATACCAAATGCTATAAAGGGAAAGATCAGGAATCCAAATAATATCAACCACCTTGCTGCATCATTGATGAAGATGGATATGGCAGCTTTCAATTCTGGAGAGGGTGTGAATATGGATGCATTTGGGTTCACAGAATTCTGACCAGTTTGGGATTGCGTTTCTATCCAGACCCTCCATGCGCGTTCGATCTCAATCCCTGGCAGTCCAAGGACATCTTCGATACCTGCTTCACATTCTATGCCATCCTCAGCGTAGCGTTGGAGTAGAATGCGGATGCTTGACCATCCGTAATTCTTCTGGATGTAATTGGTGATACTCGCACTTTCCGCATAGGAAAGCAAGGTCAAGTGCTGATCTTCAGGAAAGGAGTGGCAGAGGGATTCGAAGCGCAGTAAAGTGCCATTGGAGTTAGCTTCTTTGAGTGCAAGGGCAAAAGCTGGATCGGGCGTTGGCTCGAAATAAGTCGCCAATCCCTCAACTAGCCAGGTTGGTATATTTTTATATCCCTCGCTGCCATAGATATCATAAAGTATTTTGTGGGTTAGTTCGTGGGGCATATTCCTCTGTATTTGGCTCAGTGCTTGATTGCCATCGGTCACTGTGAGGAAGATGACACCGAGTTCCGGATAAGCTGCACTTGCAACCCAATGATATCCAGCAAGCTGCAGGGCGGACTGCAAATCTAAAGTAGAAGGATAAAAATACACATCGACTTGTGGTTCGACGGATGTTTGTAATGCATATTGGACTTCGGTCAGTGTTTCACGAGCAATCCTGGTCGTGTTCATCAATACGGATTTATCACCACTAACCCAGTATAGCCGAATATCCTGGTCTGTGTAATTCTGCCATGCGAAGCGATTATCAATGTATTGGAATGTCGTTTTGGCGGGTGTTGATAAGGGTGTTCGCAGTGTCGGTGTATTCCCACCAATAGGTTATCATACCAAACGGCGGGAATGGGTTGTCTCTAAGGTTGCGTTCAATCACGATCTGGTTATTTGCTGGTCTACCAATATAAGATTGAACATTCATATCCGCTGCATCGATATATAATACAAAATTACCGTAGGCTGTTTCGTCTTCAATATTCAAGATGAATGTAGCGCTTTGACCATAAGTGTACTTGTGCAAACTGGAAAATTGGTTCTGAGCCTTGACACTGCTTGCAGATACAGCCAAAGTCAGTGTAAGGGTGAGAATAATAGAACACAGTTGATAAAGCCTGCGTCTTTTTTGTTGATATGCTCGATACTTTGCTTTACCTAATTCCCTTGTTCCCACAAATTGTCCTCCGACTGGAAGTCATTAAGGTCATCGTCATCAATATCCGTAAATTCATCTTCAGCCTGCCCATGCAGGTAGCCTTCTCGTGTGAACCAGCTTTCTTCGCCTTCCCCGCTGAATTCGGACGGTGGTCCAAGAAATGTTGAGATATCCGTTTGAAAAAAATCAAGTTCGTCGATGGCTTGCTGTGCTGCAATTGCCAGAGCTTCGTTTTCAGATTCCACCATGTCATCCAATTTGCGGCGCGCGCGCTGTCCCCCTATCTGCCCAAGTGACCATAATGCCATTTCCTGAACTTCGATATCAACATCATCTGTTAGCGCAATCAAATCTGTAACAGCCTCAGATAGATGTAAATCACCACAAGCGCGGGTTGCTTCAAATCGCATTTCGGGGTTCAGGCTATCCAGTTCTTTGCGTACGATCGATGCCCACCTTTTATCAGCGCTCCGACCCATCGCAAACACTGCACTGATGGTCATTTTTTCATCGTTACTGTCATAAGCGGTTTGAATGAGTTCCGGCACATCTCTTAAGCTGGTATAAGCGACAGCTTCGAGCGCTCTGCGTCTGACATTTATGTACTCACTGGTGTTTGTTACTATTTCGATAAGGGTTGACACCGTATCAATGAATATAGATTCACGTATTTTCCCTAATTCACCTAAAAGCACAAAACTCGCCAATGACTCCGCGGCTTTGGCTCGCACGGTATTTATTATGCTCATTTTCAATATGTGCTTTAGCTTTGGAATTAATCTGATATCTTCACTTTCTGCAAGACCTTCAATCGCCAATATTGATATTTCAGGCTCCGAAGAGTCCAGGGCAATTGTAAAAATATCGGTAAAATCTGTTGCGAAATCAGCCTCAGCAATTTCGGTGAGGGATGTAATCAACTTTAGCTTAAGCTCAGATGGCATTTCTGTCCAAACGGATTTGAATTTTTGAAGATCATCATCTATCAGCCCGGAAAGTTCATACAACCCACGGATGGCAGGGAGTTCACGTTGTTCGAGCTTGTCCCAGAGAGCCTGTTTGTTTTGTGTTTCCATAAGAATATCCTGCATTATGGCAGTGTCAGGGTAGCGGTACCGGATTAACAATATCCAGAATTGTAATAACAACAAAAAGTAAAGCCATAAGCAACAGGACAAACCCGTGGATCCGTTCTTCAATTACCGGTGGAATGGGTTTCCGACGGATTTGTTCAATGATAGCAAATAGTATACGACCTCCATCGAGGGCTGGAATAGGGAGTAAGTTAAAAATACCAAGGCTGACACTGATCAAAACCAATACATTGAGGAATGGGTATGCAGCACTTTGCTCGATACTCTGCTCGACCGAGCGTTGTGTGATTTGGCTGATTCCAATGACACCCACAGGACGGGCTTCACTAAAAGAAATATTTTGCTTAATAATATAAAATGGCAGGGTAACAGTTAGTGCTGTAACTCGTGCAAAATACTGACTCCCCAATTGTATGGATTTTCCGGCAGAAAATCTTTGTGTTGAGCCAGGTTTTTCAACAGTCGCAATTCCAATTCCCATTGCGCCTTCCCCTTCCGGGGGAGATCCACGGGGTGTGAGGGATAACTCCAGGATAGTGCTATCCCTGTTAACCGTAACCTTAGTCGGTTGGTCAAGGGATTTATCTGTCTCAATAACTACCTCGTTGTTATTTGCGACTGGCACGTCATTTATAGCTATAATTACATCGCCAGGCTGAATTTCTGCAACAGCTGCAGGTGAACCAGGTGCAACAGCATCAATGAGAACCTGTGTGTCAGGAATCCCGGTCATAAATATTACGACAGCGATCAACCAGGCTGTCAATATATTGACAGCAGAACCACCTAAATAAATTAGAATACGCCGCCATGCAGGTTTTGAATATAAACTGTGTGCTGTTGCCAGTTTTTTGCGTTCTAATTCTGCTGGTGAATCATCAACCTCTTCGTCAGGTGTAAAGGTGGTTTCACCCTCCATTCTCGTAAACCCACCGAAGGGTATCCAGTTGAGTGTAAATTCCGTCTCTTGCCATTTGAACAACCGGGCAATTCTAGGCGGGTAGCCGATGCCAAATTCATTTGCCCAGACACCCATCAGCTTTGCCATAAGCATATGCCCAAATTCATGCAAGATGATGAGGGGTATTAACCCGATGACGAATCCTAAAACTGTTCCAAGCCATCCATTGAGGCTTGCTGTTATAAAAGTCATTTTTATTCCTCTCTGTTCTTCACAATAGAGTCATTATACCCTGAAATGTACAAAGGAATCAACTATCAGAAATGCGAGGGTGCGTTTTAAGAAAGAGTCCCTGGAAGAGGGCGACTTGGAATGGGCAGAAAAAGCCAAAGATGGAATGGTTTGCCAATCTGTTTGACTTATCTATACTGATTATATAGTAATATGTCGTGGCAGGAGGGGTAATGGTCAGGATTCGAATCGCGGTGGTTTTTCTGGCTTTACTCGGGATTGTAGGCGCAGCAGAAAGGCTAACCACATCTACTTTAGCATTCACCAGTGATCAGCACATTGTCGTTGCACTCTATAAAGCCAATTACACTTGGGACACCTGGGATAATACTTATGCCGATGCTCCTGCCAGTCCTTATGTTTCATCGGATATCCTGACAATTACGCGGCACGTTACAGAAGCGAAAATGGCGGGGATTGATGCTTTTATTGTGGCGTGGTATGGGTCAAAAGCTGAATTTCCAAGTCATGCGAATTCTTTAGCATTATTAGAACAAGCAGATAAATCAGATTTTTATATAGCGGTGTTGCTGGAGCTGAATGCGCCGACATTGGATTCAGCTGATGAAGTGACTGAAGCTCTACTCGTATTAACAGAATCTCACCTACAAGCACCCGCTTATTTGCGGTCTGGAAAACACCCCGTCATATTTTTTAGAGGACAAGATCGTCTGTCCCTACCCAGTTGGCAAGCTATACGTAATCGTGTTGATCCAGAAAACAACATGCTGTGGATCGCAGATGATAATGATCTGGCATATTTAGAAGTTTTCGATGGTGTTTTCGGGGTTATAACTGCGCTCAAAGATGAACCTGAACTTCAGTATAAAACGGTATCGAATGAAATTCTTAATTGGCGTGAAATTCGCGGCACCCATCTGTTGTGGGTAGCTGTGGTCATGCCAGGTTATGCTGAAGTGAGGAATGGCGGTCAAGGAATTACGCGTATTCGAAGCCAGGGAACATTTTACGCAGCGCAATGGCAAGCCGCCAGAACAAGCAGTGCGGATTGGGTTTTTATAAATAGTTATAATGATTGGAAATTGGCTACACAGATTGAACCTTCACCACAGTACATGGAAGCCTATTTAACCATAACCGCAATGCAAGGGAACCTTTTCCGATCCCTTAATGCTGAGGATCCTCCTCTCCAGGATACATCTGATATTCTACCAACTGAAGAAGTGTCCCCGCAGCCTACAACCACTGAACTTGTCAATGTAGAGGAAACAGCATATATAACCGAATCTGAGGATGTGACTTCGACTTTATCCTTGCCGACCAGACCTATTGGAACGCCACAAGCGACACCAATCCGCCTTTTTACGCCGAATCCCAATGCCTCTTCACCGCCAGCAACCATGATTTCCCCTGAACCAACAACACCGGGAGAGACGGAAAATAGCCTGGTATTGTCACCTACACCTGCTATCCTGCGAAGGCCGGTTGAGAGCATGCCATCACAGAAAAGGTGTTTTCCTTTACCCCTATTGCTACCTGTGATAGTCATGGGCGTTGATTCCTGGACTAAGCGTCAAAAGTAATCACTAAACGAAATATCAGTTTCAATATTCTACGGTTTCTGAAAAGTGGGGTCCGTTTCATTTTGGTGAAAAATGCAGAATACCACCCATAAATTTGATAGTACAAACGGCAAAGTATGTGGCGGTGCGTCGAATTGATCCTGATCATGTCTATACAAGAGCCGAAACAGGCGGATTTGCCGTTTCTGCATGTGTGGCAGGTAAACCACCTTCCACACTCCCGCACCGCTATTGGCATACGCAACTTTTATGAAACACACCCGAAAAGTGACCTTTCTTGCTTGTAACCATTGCCCGTGGTATAGTATCATTTACTGTTCGCTGTGGAGGAAACAATGCTAAAAACGCATAATTGCGGTGATTTGCGGGTCGATGATACGGGTACTGTAGTTACGCTTGCCGGTTGGGTTCATCTTCGCCGTGACTTTGGTGGCGTTATTTTTGTAGTCTTACGCGACCGTTCTGGGTTAGTTCAGGTCGTCGTGAGTAATGAAACCTCTCCAGGTGCACACCAGATCGCTTCGGGTATACGCAGTGAATATGTCTTGCAGGTGGTAGGAAATGTCCGGTCTCGTCCTTCTGATCAAATCAACGCATCATGGACTTCCGGTGCTATCGAAGTGGATGCAAAGTCTATTGTCATCCTGAACACTTCAAAGACACCCCCATTTTATATTTATGATGAATCCCCTGTTGACGAGACTCTGCGGATGAAATACAGGTATCTGGATTTGCGCCGTGAGCGAATGCAAAAAAATCTGGAATTGCGACACAAGGTCGTGCAGTTTATGCACTACTTTTTAAACGCGCGCGGTTTCCTGGAGATTGAAACCCCTCAACTATTTAAATCGACGCCAGAAGGGGCTCGGGATTATCTCGTACCAAGTCGAATTCATCCTGGTAAGTTTTATGCATTACCGCAATCACCACAACAATTGAAGCAATTGTTAATGGTGGCGGGCTATGAACGCTATTATCAAATTGCCCGTTGTTTTCGTGATGAAGACTTACGCGGTGACCGGCAACCTGAATTTACGCAACTTGATATCGAAATGTCGTTTGTACATAGAGATGACGTACTGGATATCGTTGAGCAAATGTTCGTTGAGTTAATGGGTAGCATTGTTCCGGAAAAACGTATAATTGCACCTTTTCCTCGATTAACTTATCACGAAGCGCTTGCCCGTTTCGGAACAGACAAGCCGGATTTGCGTTTTTCTTGGGAACTTGTTGAATTAACGGATTTTCTTAAGCATAGCGATTTCCGGGTATTCCAGGCGACGAACGCTTCTGGCGGTATCATCAAAGCTATTGTAGCCCAGGGGTGTGCTGGATATTCACGTAAACAAATTGACGGACTTACCGCTATTGCGAAAAATAATGATGCGAATGGGCTTGTGACCCTGGCATTGAAGGGTGAACAGATTAGTGGACCTGCAGTAAAGTTCCTCTCAGAAAATGAATTGGAAACAATCGTTTCCATTAGTCGCGCTCAGCAAGGTGATTTGATATGTATTGTCGCTGGAAATACTGATGTGGTCAATGCATCACTTTCGGCTATACGCCTTTATTTTCGAGATCATCTGAATCTGGCAGACAGTAATTTTATCGCTTTTGGGTGGGTGCTGGATTTCCCGATGTTTGAGTGGAACGCAGAAGAAAATCGTTGGGATGCGGCACATCATCCGTTTACTATGCCCAGGCCCAACGCGTATGAAGAAATGATGCAAAATCCAAAGGCTGTGTTGTCAGATGCATATGACCTGGTCTGTAACGGTTTTGAACTGGCTTCAGGGAGTATTCGTGTCCATGATCCAGAGATTCAAACTGACATTTTCCGTGTTTTGGGTTACCCCGAACAAGAAGCCATTGAGAAATTCGGGCATATGATGGAAGCTTTTTCATATGGTGCACCACCGCATGGTGGGATCGCACCTGGTATTGACAGGTTTGTTATGGTTTTAGCCGGAGAAAGTAGCATTCGGGAAGTGATCGCATTTCCCAAAACCTCCCAGGCTTCTGATTTGATGGCTGATGCGCCGTCAGAACCGTCACCTCGCCAATTGAAGGAATTGCATATCTCAATCCGTGATGATGCTTAGGAAACTATAAAGGTCCTGAATGGTCCTTGATATCTATAAAGGAATGGCTCTGTAATGCCGCGTTTGTATCAAGCGCCTTCATATGAGTTGTGGTGGGACCCCCATGATGGAGTTTTTTGCCTCCAAAGTCCCGGGCGCGTGTTTGAAGGTGTTCCTGCTGTTGTACTGGTTAACCAAAAGAAAGTACGAACTGTCTCAGGCACCGACCTTGTTTCAGGCAGAATATCGCAAGAAACTCTGCACGACGAGCATGGGCTTGGACAGATTGTTAACATCCACTACCTTGAAACCGCAGGCATAACCTTAACTCTACGGATCCGCTTATATCAAAATCGTCCATTTGTGCTTTTACGGATTTCGATAACAAATGTAGGATCAGAAAATATTCGTGTCCGTCATTTTTCATTGCGCTCAACGCCCGGTGGTATCAGAGCCTCGGTACCTCCTCAAGGTTTTTTCTCCAATGAGTGGCAGTCCTACTCCCCGGCTATTTTTAACAATAAAAATATTTTTACCGGACCTTCCCAACGCAGACGTTTTCCTTTCATAGGTAGCTATAAAAACATGAGGTATTTGTCCCATAAAGGACGTCACAGAAGTGAAATGGTAGGCGCTTTAATAACCCCTAAAGAAGCTTTGCTGGGTGGGGCGATCACCACAGCTGATCAGTTTGTACAGTTTTTCGCTGATCTGCATTCGGAAAGTATACAAGTAGAATTACTCTCCCAGGCTGATGATATCATTCTTGATGTCGGTGCTTCAACATCGTCCGAATGGTTTTACCTCGAGTGGGTACCGCTTCCCAATTTCGACCCTTTTGCACAGTATGTTCATGCCATCATTCGTCAAATGAATCTGCGTAGTAGATTTTCGATTCCACCGGAAATAAAGGCACTTGAGATTAACGGACAAAATTCCTCCGAATCAGAAATCTTTAACAAAATGACGAGTGCTGTATTGTTCTCTGATGAGCTGCCGATTAATAGTATTGATGTGCCAGACGATTGTTACTCACACCGTGACAACAAAGTAAAACTTGAAAGTATGGGATTTTCCCATGACTGCAGTTGGATGGCAAAACGGATACGTGGTTCGGGTTTTATGGCTAACATTACTATGTCACCATTGTTTACTGACCCGCATTCTGCGTTAGTTCAAGCACATCCTGAATGGGTATTGAGAAATAACAGGAATCATCCAGTAACTGTGCGATTGCCTGACAGGACAGCTTTTTGCCTCGATATATCTACGCCGGCAGTCCTTGAATATTTGATGAATGAAATTGATATTGTTGTTAATCAATGGGGATATTCAGGGATTCGGCTGGATAATATGTTTGCTGCTGTTATGCAAGGTCATCGTTACAATCAGAGAATGACCAGGGCACAAGCTCTTCGGCAAGTTTATAATACAATCCGTGGTGCTGCCGGTCAGGACGTTTACATTAAAGCCAGCAGGAGTCCCTTTGGACCGGCGGTTGGTATAATAGATGCAATGCAGACAAGCTATTCTAGCACTATCTTTTGGCGGTCCCATGAAAGGAAGGTTTTTTCAAAAAGGCGTAAGTCCAGGAATCTGCCTGAGGTACAAAGAACGCTATTAAGCACGATAAACCAGGCCTGGATGAATAAACATCTGTGGATTAACGATCCAGGTCCGATATTATTGAAAGACATGTCTGTTATGTTGTCAAGACAGGAATTAATAAGCCAGATTACTTTGTTTGGTTTGAGTGGTGTCGCGCTATCAATAGCCGAAGATCTGGCAGAGTTCACACCTGAAGTTCGTTCACTCCTAGCTGTGTTGTTTCCGCCTTTACTGGATGGATTGGATGCCGTTAACCTGTTTGGATCCCCTGAACCTGAGTTGGTCGTTGTGAAAATGGCGCGGTCCTGGGGTAGATGGCAACTTGCCTGTATGATTAACTGGGGTGATGCTTATGTGGAACGGGCATTGCCTGCATCTCTTGGCCTGGATATAAAGAATGCGTATCATTTGGTAGATTTTTGGGAGAAGCGATACTTCCAAATCAAGCCGGATAATGCCTGGCCTGTGATCCATCTAGATCCGCGAAGTGTTGTGCTATTAGGTCTGCGCCAGGTTGTAGAAGACCAACCGCACATTGTTGGATCGACATTTCACATATCTCAAGGTGGAGAAATAACGACATTCAATATAGACGAGACAGGATTATCTTTGAAGGTTCATTTGGGCAGGATTGCCATGGGTTCAATATGGTTAGCTTTACCTAAGAAACCAGTTAAGGTTGCTGTCGATAACGTGACGCTGGATGAATCGGCGATCCAAACGATAGCTTCCGGAATCTACGCAATTTTGTTTGTGGTGCAGGACAAGGCGATCTTGCATGTCAATTGGGTTTAAGAAATATCCCATCGAAGAGAAATCACGGGTTTAATTATTTTTGATATATTTTGGTAGTGTAAAATAAAAGACACAACCTTGACCCTGAACACCTTTGCTTTCTACGCCTACCTCACCTCCAAGTTTGGAAACAATTCTTCGCACAATAGAAAGTCCTAATCCATATCCTTTTGAGCGGGGTTGTCCTAACCTGGTGAAGGGTGTGAAAAGTTGGGCTTGGGATTTTTCTGATAAACCTGAGCCCGAATCTTTGACTGCGAACAAGACGATATCACCGTCGGGTTGTTTGATAATTCTGGACCCAAGGGTAACCATAGGCGATGGTCCCCCATATTTTATTGCATTGCTAATGTAATTAACCCAAACTTCCTCAACCCACCCGGCATGACCAATCGCCACAGGCCAAGTTGCCGGCACGTGCATGGTTGCATCGCTTTCGACTATTAATTGTGCTAACCTGCGTTGCGCCTCTTCCACAATTGACGCCATATTGAGTGGACTCGTCTCAATTTTGCCCACCTGACTGACGCGTGCTAAGAGCAATAACTCGTCAACAATGCGCAGTGCTTTCCGGGCACTCGATGAAACTGCTTTAAGGCTGTTTGTGATTGTCTCCGGATCGAGGTCATCATATTCAGAAGCCAATATTTCAGCGAAGCCCAGGATAGCGGATAAGGGGGTTTTGAGATCGTGAGCTACAGTTTGAGCAAATTCATCCAGTTCCTTGTTTTGTGCGGTTAATCCGTCATTGAGATTTTGGAGTTTACTCGTCAGGGATTGTAGTTCCTGATTCTGATGTTCTATTTGTTCTTTATATGTGGTGACACCGTGACTGAAAATATAGGGGACAATAAAGCTAGCTAGTCCAGTGATTACGATCACATCCAATGTCACCTGATTATGTGTAACCAAGCGGATGATCAAGAGAAAAACCTCTGTAGCAAGGAGAGATGCTAAAGCAGTCTTCAGAGGTGTATTGAACCATTTCATATATTCTAACCTAAATCTAATTTAAATAAGCTCTTATATATATAATAAGTTAAAAATAGCGTGTTAAGACAGTCACATAGGTTACAGGCGTGTAACGATTTGATATCCGCATTAGCTTGGTGGAAATATAACAAATTGGATTATTCCCATAATATAATACAGAATTATCAGCTTTCAATTCTGCCCCGAAGGGCTTTTCGCAATCTTTCCGCCACATGCTGAATTTCTGGTGCTGATCGCTTTGTGTTGTAACGCGGGCGGTCAATAGATACTTCTATAATTTCAGCCACGTGACCGGGTCGTTGCGTGAGTACAACCACGCGGTCAGCGAGTAATGCTGCTTCTTCAACATCATGGGTCACCATGATGACCGTCCTCTTATCATGCTCCCATATCTGTAACAGTTCGTTGCCCATCAACTCTCTTGTTATCGCATCCAGTTGTCCAAAAGGTTCATCAAGAAGCAGTACTTCGGGATTTTGCGCGAGGACCCGGGCTATTGCTGTGCGTTGCGCCATTCCTCCACTGAGATTCATTGGCAGTTCATTCTCAAAGCCTGTCAAACCGACACGCCTGATTAAATCTTCTGTTAGTGTATTGATTACATCTGTGTTTGATTTAGTTATTTGTAGGGGTAGGGCGATATTCTCACAAACAGTGCGCCACGGCAGAAGGTTTGCCTGTTGGAAAACCAGACCTATTCGTAAACCCGGCGCTGTATAAGGCTGCCCCATAAGCAGGATTTGCCCGTGGGTAGGTTTGATCAAACCTGCTATTGCACGCAGTAGGGAGCTTTTCCCGCAGCCAGATGGGCCAATTATACAGATAAATTCACCAAGGGCAACGTTAAGACTCACATTTTCCAGAGCTTCAAGTTCACCCAGCTGGCTGGTAAACCGGGCACTTAATTCGGTTATTTCTAAATAGGGTGGGGCGGTCAAGGGATAAACTCATTCGTATAATATTGGTCAACCGGAAGCAGTGTGTCAATGAGGGCTGCGTTAAGCATCACCGCTTGGGCATATTCCCATGATTGTGATGTAAAAAAACCGGGCTGTGCCGTACGCCAAATTTGAATTGAGGCGTCCAATACTTCCCGCTGAATTTCAGCATTCTCACTGAGTCCGTCAACATAATCCATACTGACTTCAAAAGCACCGTCCGGGTCCTGTATCACATTTTGCAGACCATGTAAGAATGCAGCTACAAAAGCTGTTGTCGCATCTGGATTTTCTTTAACAAAGGTATCGCTGGAAACCAGGACCGCAGAAACCATGTCGGCATAATCTGATACGTAAATTATATTGAAAGCAGTGTCTTCTTGGGATAGAATTACAGGTTCATTGTTCGCATAGACAACAGCAGCATCAATCTTATCTGCGTAGAGCAAAGCCAGTTGGGTGTATCCTATTGTTTGTAAGTCGATATCATTTTCTGATAAATTACCCAGTGATAATAGTGCACGCAAGCCAATGTATGAAGCGCCAAAAGTCTCCGGAATACCGATTCTTAACCCGCGCAAATCCTCGGGTGCATTGAGTGGGGTGCCCTGAAGTGAGATAACAGCGACGGGGAACTTTTGATACCAGGCGGCAATGGCTTTTACCGGTAAACCACGACTTCTTGCCTGTATAACTTGATCACCACTGGCGATTGAAAAAGGTGCTTCCCCAGCTGCTACAAGTTGGATGCCATCAGTCTCCCATCGATAATCAAAATTGACATCGAAACCTGCTTCGTTAAAATATCCGCGTTCTTTCGCGACATAAAAAGGACTGAATTGTACATTTGCGACATAGCCCATCGGCAGCATTATCGTAGTTTGATCAGGTTGTTGTGCTTGTGAACATCCCATTAGAATCAGCACCAAAACCATTACCCTTAAGTGTGTGAATTTAGTTTTCATGTAGCAATTTCCTTTGTTAGTTAGATCTGTTAAGAATTGGGGAGCCATCCCAGCAATGATTTTTCCAGTGCAGTTAAAATAAAATAAATGAGGGTTGTGATGCCCATCAACGTGATTATAGCCACAAACATCATCGGCAAGTCGTACAAGTTTTGCCCTTGTTTGACCAGGTAACCCAGGCCTTTAGTAGATGCTACGAATTCACTGACCACGGCTCCCATACCTGCCAGTGTTCCACCTACTTTCAATCCGGATAAAAATGCAGGCAAAGTTGCTGGAATTTCCAGCAAAAACAGGTTGTTAGCTGGTGTGGCTTCCAATAAAGCAAATAAGGCGCGGTATTGTGGGTTGATGTTGTTCAAGCCAGAAATAGTGCTTACCAATATTGGGAAAAATACTATAAGGCTGCACACAACGACCTTTGAAGTTAAACCCGGTCCAAACCAAACAGTCAGGAGTGGCGCGAGTGCGACGATTGGAATGGCCTGTGAAATTACGATTGCAGGCTCAAGCAGGTAAGCCATGAGTGTGCTATGGGCGACTGTATAGCCCAATAGCACAGCCAATGTTGTGCCCAGGAGGAGTCCCAGTCCCATTTCAAGAAGCGTTACAACTATGTGGCTGAATAAATGCCCTTTTGCGATCATTTGCCCAAACCGTTGCGCAACATCAACCGGATGGGGTAGCAGAAATCGCCGTTGCGATTCCGAGGAAGCCCATACAATCAGGAGCCACACGATCAAAATTGAAAAGATGGACAACAGATAGAACGGTTTGAACCTTTTCAGTTTGCGTTTCGCCTTCGGTTTATGGTAGTGTAGATCTTTATTCATTTTTTATATCCATATAAAAACGCCTATCTTGAATTCCTTCAAGATAGGCGTCGACAGCCAAATTAGCATGCTATCTTTCCTTCTTTTATCCGGACTGTACCGTCGGTTCCGGAATCACACCGGATCTGCAAGCGACTTTTTTTGTCGATTACTTGCGGACTAGGTATTATTTCAACACCATTACCGCCGGTCGGGAGTTGATTTTACTAAATCATCACCCTGCCCTGAAGGTTAATCGATCAGAGTATACCATATTATGAGCCTTATTGCTATTTAAGATTATTCACTCACCTTTTGTACCCACAGAGGTACAAAATTAAAAATATCCACATCGACCAAACCCAGGTCGGTCAGTTTCAACTTAGGGATGACTTCCAGTGCCAGGAATCCCAGGTGCATAAACGGATCAGGTAATGGGCTGCCCATTTTTTTAACTATTGCCAACAAAGTATCTATTTGTGTTTGCACTTCTGCAATATCCTTGTCAGACATAATCCCACCCAGCGGTAGGTCCAGGTAGCCTACTGTTTCTTTGTTTATCACAGCTACCAGACCACCTCCACGGTATTCAATTGCGCGGATAGCCTCGAGCATATCAACGTCATTGGTGCCAACGACTGTAATATTATGACAATCGTGCCCGATGCTTCCGGCGATGGCGCCAGTTTGTAACCCCATCCCCTGGACAAAACCCAATCCGATATTTCCGGTTTGATGGTGACGTTCCACACAGGCAAGTTTCAGAATATCGCGATGTATATCCGAGACAGCTTCCCCTTGGTGGATAGTTGGTTTGTAGATACACTCAGTCGTGGTGAGTTGATCCGTGATAATGCCAATCACTCGAATATCCCCTTGTTGAGCAGGAATAACCAACGTGCGTGTGCCGGATTTAAGCCTGATACTTTGCAGGATGTGGCTATTACTGGTTTTGTAGTCCTGCCACTGCATTTTCATCTGCCCATTCTCTGCTGCCAACTTCCCACCGATGAAGACAGATTTTGCTTCAAAACTATCCAGCGATGGTGTTATGACCAGATCCGCTCTTTTGCCGGGTGCAATAGCACCCCGGTCACGCAGATTGTAAATTTCTGACCCATTTAATGTTGCCATTTGTAGCGCTATAATTGGATCCAAACCGTTTTGAACAGCAGTTCTGATGTTGTGATCGATACTGCCCTCTCGAATCAAATCATGGGGATGACGGTCATCAGTTGAGAACGCAAACCGCCTGGCATTCCTCTCATTGATGATTGGTACTATAGCACCTACATTTTTCGCGCCTGTTGCTTCTCGCGCTAAAACAAACATGCCTGAACGAACTTTCTCCAGAGCTTCTTCCTGGCTGGTGCTTTCGTGGTCAGTTTGAGGTCCGGCAGATATATACGCTTGCAGCCATTTACCGGAGATACCTGGAGCATGCCCATCGATAATTCTATTTTTAAATGCCAGGAGTTTGTCCAATGCTCCAGGTAATCCTAACACAGCGCCGGGAACATTCATAAATTCAGCTAATCCCAGAACGCGCGGGTGGTCCACTAAAGTAAGTAAATCAGCCGCATCTAAAGTCGCACCAGCTGTTCCCATAGAGGTTGCCGGGACACAGGATGGCAGGTTGATATACACGGTAAGTGGGATATTTTCAGATGCTTGTAGCATATAGTTTATCCCCTCAATGCCGGCAACGTTTGCTATTTCGTGAGGATCAGCGATGACTGTGGTTACGCCATGTGGTATGACTGCCCGGGCGAACTGTCCTGGGGTACAAAGGGAGGATTCAATGTGCACATGGGTATCAATTAAACCTGGCACGACAAATTGTCCATCGAGATCTATCACACTTTGTGCTTCATATCCTGCTCCAATGGCTGCAATTGTGTCGCCCACAATAACCACATCTGTTAATAGTATTTCTCCTGTGAATACGTTGACCACTTTCCCGTTCCGGAATAGTAAGTCCGCTGGGATTTCGCCACGAGCTACAGCAAGGTGATGCAGAAAGGTTTCACGATCCATCTTTCCTCCCATGATGTCTAAAAAAAATATTTCCCCATTCAGTTTGGTGAGGGTGTCAATGTGGCTTGTAAGCTTAGCATCCAGTGCGTTGGTGTTGGGGTGGGGGTTTGGCACTCGACGGCTTCAGTTATCATATCTGTGTAACTCACAGCCTGACCTTCATCCTGTAATTTACGTAACAACATTTCAGCTGGCGCGCACATTTCATTCCCCAAATAGGCAATGGCAAGGCTGTGTTCTAATAAATATTGATTATCTCCGGGAACAATGGCCATTGACGTGTCCCCTGCTTCTATCAGGGATTGGGCATATTCAAGCGATTTAACGCTTTCCCAATAACTATGTCTTTCCAGATATGCCTGGCCTAATGTGAACCATAAAACAGCAGGAGATTGAACTTGCGACGATAGTTCATTAACCAGTAGTGTAATCGCAATATTTGTGTGTCCAGAAACCAGGAGCGCTACTGCGTTGAAATATGCAGCCAGCGGATCTGTGGGATAGAGTAAGTAGTATTCATCTGCCAGATTGGTTACCAACTCGGCATCGCCGTTTTGCATTGCTGCTGCCCAGCGTTCTTGAAATAATTGCGGTGCTAGATCAGGATTCAGTTCCAATGCAGTGGCGAGAGCCTGAGCGGCGAGTACAGGTTCATCGTTAAAGGTGAATATTGTGGCGGCTAAAGCCCAATTTGTAGCGTCAGCGGGATCTTTCCCGATCGATTCCCAAATCAATTCCTCTGCTTTGCTGTAATTGCCTTGAACCAAAGCAAAACGGACTTCACTTTGGATGATATAGGGATCATCAGGATATATTAGTTTTGCTTCTTTCAGGATCGTTCTGGCTGTTTGATAGTCGTGATATAAGATGGCACTATGGATCGATTCATGATAATGCGGTGCTGGTAGTGTGTCAGTTACAAAAGGTTGGCGTGTCGGAAATGCTCCCCAGACCGAAGTGGCTGCACCGGTGATAAATACTGCTTGACTGGGTGGTTTCAGCAAGCTCGAGGTTGTAATCAAAATGATTGCCGTCAAAAGCAATCCGATACTACCTAAAAGCAGGGATCGTTGATGTGTTTTCACGGTTGGTTCACTTTTAACAGTGCTCCCGGTTGAATTGTCCAGGCAGATAGTATGCGTTGATACGTGTGTTCCCATTCAGGAGAACTTGCATTACGTGAAGAGAAATAACTTTTTACCAACAGGGATACTATAAAATACATCATCCTGGAACGGTGTTTGCGATATAAACGCGCGCGGCTTTCCCATAAGAAGGCGGTTGTCGCAGGTTTGGCTTGCTGTGTACTCGCACCACCAAAGTGGATAAGTGTGGCTTTTGGTACAAGCCAGCATTCCCACCCTTGTTTCTTCATCCTCCACGCCCAGTCGATCTCTTCACAATACATAAAAAACTTGTTATCCAGGAAACCAATCTCGTTAATCGTGCTTGTACGCACCATCATACCTGCGCCTAGAGGGTGATCAACCAGGAATGGGATTTGTGAAGCATAAGACTTTAATGAATAGCGCCCGTTAAGAGACGTGAAATATAACCTTTGTGGAAGTATGCCAAAATCAAACATGGGTTGAAGCAATCCCGGAAAACGGAAAGCTGATTCCTGCAGCGTGCCGTCGGGATTCAGTAATCGGGGACCGATCAAGCCTGCTTTCGGGTGAGTGTCTAAAAAGTTGAGAAGTTCGGAAATCGTGTTTTTATTGGCTACCGTGTCGGGATTGAGTAACCAGATTGCATCTGGATGTTCTGACACCTTATCATATAGTATTTTCATGGCAAAATTGTTGGCCGCTACATACCCAAGATTTTCTTCGGATGCAATCAATCTGACCCACGGGTGTTTTTTCTTGATCATCTCGGCGGATCCATCTGCGGAAGCATTGTCGACAACTATGACGGTTGGAGGTTGGTTACATGTTCAAGTGTTATCGGATCATTACATGCGGCACCGAGTGACTCCAGGCATTGATCCAGGAGTTCTCGCACATTCCATGATACGATAATGATAGCCAGTTGAATTTTATTCATCTTAAGGCGCCCAAATCGTTAGAAAGTGCGGATCGACGCGATTATTGACAGCGGCGATTTCTACGTCCTCATGGATTAATCCCGTCCAGTAATAGAGGGGGTTGCGTACCGGTGCTTCGTTAATTTGAACGCAACCGGTCACTACCGAACGGGCACGCGGAGGTAGGTACCAGTATTGGTCTATCTGAATTAACTCAATACCTGGACGACCGATACCCCACCGAAATGGATAATTACGTAAACTGGTATCAAAGTCCATGCCGACGCGAAAAGCACCACTTTCTTCGGAATAATTTTTAGCATTGTAATTTTCATCACTCTGATAAGTCGTACCTGGCCAGGGTCCTGTTGTACGGATAGAAGTATCGCTGTCATTTTCGACCGTTAATGTGAAACACAATGATTCTGAGAGTACCAGGCTGGATGTCGAGTATTCGACTTCAGCGTTGACAATATAGGCGCGAGGCAGACCCGCATCATGGATGGTCAGGGTGTCGCTGGCGATTGTCTGCTGCCCAACTATATCCTGGGCTGTAGCGTAGACGCGATAATCTCCATCCTGGGGTGGGGTGCTGCCTGTATCAATACCGCCATCGTAGTCATATGTGTACCACCCCTTTTTGTAATCTGTGACGACCTCATTCTCACCAATTTGGTGTTCGATTCCATCCTCACCAACCAGAAAGACTTTCAATTTCTCAACATCCTTGTTGAGGGTTAAATTAATCGTTGTCCGATCGTCAATCCCATCTTGATTTGGGGAAAAAGAAGCTGGGAATACTGAGAGCCCGTGAATACCAGGGAGGACAGTGTCGCTGTCTTGGATTAATAACTCACCTTGAGCTGTGGATTTTTTGCCGTCCTCGGTGACCGCATGTATTGACCATGAATAAGGTCCATCAGGCAGCACGCGCTTCAGGATTGTATAATCATGGGTGTTCTCTCCGGGTAGTGTGTAGGCATCAACGACACCTGAGAAAAATACCGAATAGGGCGTTTCACTCACGCTGAGACGGGTAGGTGAGCGGAAGACATATTCAGTATTGCGCTCATCTATTAAGGTGATACTGACAATTGCATTGTAATTCAAGACAAACTCAATTTTTGTGATATCCGCTGTGCCATCCCCATTAGGAGAAATGCTTGAAGGTGTCATAGACACAGATTCCAGCAAAGGTTTTTCGCTGCAGGCATTTGCGCTTGTCAGCAGGAGGAAAATAATACAACAAATAACCCAGTGTTTTATCAAAGTTTTATTGCCCTAAAGGACCATTGTTATGTTGATATTAACCGAGTTTACCAGACAAAATGTGATTGACAAACTAAATGGGGATGAAAACTGGCAAGTCAAAGTGACGAATTAAGCATTTATTAAGCAGTGCGCGAGCCTTGATGTATTAAAGGTCGTGGTTTCTTCATAGATAGTTAAGGGAAATGTATTTTTGAGCGCGCCATTATATAGATATTTGCGCAATGCCGCACTCTGCGTTACAATAGTTCAGGAGGAGAGACGAGAATGATTTCCCGCTGCCGGTATCGGGGGATCATATTTATGGTTCTGTTGCTTTCAGTGCTGGTTTGTAAACCACTGACGGGCGTCCCACCGCTAAGTGCTCAAGAACCAGAAATTGATCCTGTCCGTGAACTTATGTTGCTGATGCCACCCGAAGTAAAGATCGGGCAGCTTGTGATGGTGTCATTCCCGGGTACCGACATTTCTGAAGATTCAGATATTACCCAATTGATCCGCGATTATTCAATTGGCGGATTGCTTTATACGAGAGAAAACGGGAATTTTTCATCATATCGTATTTCGGCTACTGAGCTTTTGTCCACAACCACATTTTTCCAGAACTATGCTTTGTCTTCTATGCGCGTTTTTACGATGTTTACCTCACTGGATAGTGATGTGCCTTTCAGTGTGCCCTTCTTCCCCTTACTTATAGCAACGCGTCCTGAAAATGGTATTTACCCTACTGCATTTATCACAGAGGCCTCTCGTTTAGCAACACCTCTGGCCATTGGTGCAACCTGGAACTTGCATCTGGCTATGCAGAGCGGAGAAGTTTTGGGACGTGAATTATCCGCACTGGGTTTCAATTTATACTTAGGCCCTGATCTGGACGTTCTCTATACACCCAGTCCGGGAGATCCTGCAGATCTTGGGACGCAAGTCTTCGGTGCGGATCCATTTTGGGTGGGGGAAATGGGCAGGGCTTTTGTTTCTGGTTTGCATCATGGGGGATCGACTGGATTACTTGTAGCCCCTCGCCATCTTCCGGGGTTGGGCAGTGCTGATCGAACGTTGGATGAGGAAGTACCGACAGTACAAAAACCGCTGGAACAGCTTAAACAAATCGAATTAGCCCCTTTTTTCACGGTAGCTAGGAATGAACCCTCGAATGTTGACGCTGCTGATGCTTTCCTTGTCACGCATATCAAATATCGGGGATTTCAAGGAAATATCCGGCAAACAACCCGTCCAATAAGCCTGGATGCACAAGCGTTGAAATCTGTTTACACCCTGGAGGAGATGGCGCTGTGGCGTACCTCGGGTGGAGTGCTTATAGCTGATAATCTGGGCTTGCCCGCTGTTCATTTGTCTTATGATCCCCGTGGTTTGACCTTTAACAGCCGACGCGTTGCTCAGGATGCTTTGATAGCAGGAAATGATCTCCTACTGCTTGATAGGTTTTCTGCAAATGGCGATTGGAATGATCACTTTAGCAACGTACGTGATACGCTTGAATATTTGAGCTCCCGGTATAAAGAAGATCCGGCATTCCGTACCGTTGTCGACGCTGCTGTATATCGCGTACTGACTATGAAATTGAGAATTGTGCCTGTTTATAAGGTTGGATTAACTGGAGACCTGGCGGAAAACGAGCTTTCCCTGGGAGTCTTGGGACAAACAGGTGAAGTGAATTCCCAGGTAGCTCAGGAATCTTTGACCCGCATATTCCCGTTGACAGAAGATCTTTTACCTTCACCCCCACAAGCTTCAGATTCAATTGTTATCTTTACACAGGAAAAATTCACGGAAGTCACTTCTGACCTTTTCCCTATTCCTTTGCTGCAGAGAGATGACATTTCTGACGCTATATTAAGGCTGTATGGGCCAGATGGTACTGGCGTGGTACGTTTTAACTTAGTTCGATCCTTTACGTTCGAAGATCTGACAGCAGCCTTGAACCAACTTGCGGGTGAAGGTGGAGTCCCAGTTTCGTCTGAAGAAGGTCAGTTAACTATCGCTGATGTTGTGCTGGCAGCACTTCGGGATGCGCGCTGGGTTGTTTTCGCATCCACCGGGTTGACCGATGCTGTCGACAGTTTGGCCTTGAAGCGGTTCCTTGCTACCCAGGCAAATGTGATTGATGCCCATCTTGCGGTGTTTTCATTTGGCCCGCCCTATGAGTTGGATAGCACAGATGTCACAAAACTGGATTTATACTATGCGCTTTATTCAACGGGACCGGCATTTGTCGATGCCGCTGCGCGAGCCCTTTTTCGTGATATCGTTTCTCCTGGCGCATCACCTGTTGATATCCCCGCCGTGAATTATTTTTTACCTGACCGCACGATGCCCGAAGCCGCACAAGTCATTTCGCTTTTTCTGGTAAATGAGGCTGGCGAAGAATTGACTGCAACCACGCGATCCAATATCCACATAGGTGATAGTCTATTTTTACGAACAGGCACAATTCTTGACCGGAATGGGCATGCGGTTCCTGATAATACGCCAGTGCAATTCTACCTTACGTATCCTCAGGAAAGTATTGAAAGAACGCTTAATGCGGAATCATCCCTCGGAATTGCTGAAACATCCCTGACCCTTGACCGTGTGGGCCAATTGCACATAGCTGTGAAATCAGAACCTGCGATTTCTTCTTTGCGTTTGGAATTGACGATAAGGGATGATGGGGTCACGATTACGGAAGTTGAACCTTCGCCCACACCAACCCCAACACCGCAGCCGACGATAACCCCTTCTCCTGAGCCGACGGCGACACCTACACTTGTACCTTTTAGTGACCATCAGTTACCAGCAATAATTGCTCTTCCAGAGTTGGAACGAGCGCCTTTGCTCATATGGGGACTGGGAAGTATTTTGGGTATGGGTGTGTTAGCCTTCTTGTGGTTCAGAGATCAATCCATTTCCCCTGAGGACGCACTGCGCCTGGCGCTACACGGTATTATTTCCGGCATCATTGTATACTTGATATGTGTAGTGTTGACGCGGTGGGTGCTGCCTGCTTCCAGCTACGCGCTCATTGGGAGAGAGTATTGGTTTGGCATCGCTGGAGTTATTGGGACATTAATAGAGCTGTCGATCAGTTATTTAGTACACAGAAAATATACGCTAAAATCAGCACAAGCTTCAAGTACTGAACTACGTTAAGACTACTGCTGTAACTAGAAGTACACCTGCAGCAATCATCATCCCAATATTCTTATCTATGGCATTTTGCCATTCCTGTTTTGTCAGAAGCAAAGGCGCAATCCGTGAAGGGACAACAGCCCGGTGCAGCGCAGCTTTAAAAACCTGTACATTCCCGGGGCGGTTGTCTGGATGTAGTTCCAACGCGTGTAGAACAGCATCCTGAATACTGGGGGATATATGCGAGTTTAATGCCCGGGGTTTGAGAAGAATTTCCGGATATAAAAATCGTTCTCTGGCAGTCGCTGGAGAGCGGTTTGTCAGTAAGTGATAGAGTGTGGCACCCAAAGCGTAGACGTCGCTTCGAATATCGGTGTGGGCATCATCTCCACCATATTGTTCCAGTGGTGTGTATGCCGCTGTCCCCTGACCCTGTACCACCGTAACCGTTCTGGCTTCGTCACTTGTGAGTATCTTTACCAATCCAAAGTCAACTAATTTTAATAATCCAGATGGCGTAACTTTTATGTTGGAAGGTTTGATATCACGGTGCAGTATAGGCGGGTTTTGTGTGTGCAGATAGCTTAGTGCATCACATAACTGATCAGCCCAATCCAGGACTTGATTTTGCGGTAAGTAGGATTGTTGAGATTGCGTTTGGTTAATAATTTCGTGCATGTTTTGACCGGGCACAAAATCCATCACTAAGTACTCCCGACCATTCTGAGTAAAATGATCAGAGACTTTTGGCAGGTTGGGGTGGTCTAAACGAGCCAGGATGGAAGCCTCCTGCCTGAACTGGTCCTGCAACTGCTGGAGAATTTCTGGCAAGAGATCGGGATCTGGCGTTATTTCCTTGACAGCGCAAACGCGTCCGGTTAGTAAAATATCTTCTGCTCTGTAAACAGCGCCCATACCGCCCTGCCCAATTGGACCGGCGATTTTATATCTGTCTTTTAACAGGGTGTGGGCTTCAAGTAACCTTGCCATTTGAAATTGGATCATAACCCAGCCATGTTATAATGTCAAGTAATTTGCGGGGGAAATTAAAGGTGCACTTGGGATAGTTACGGTTTCGATTTCTGTCTGGATTATCCGGCACCAGGTAAGAAGTGACTGAGGGAGAGAGCATATGACTGAACAGCTTATTCCAATGCTGGTGTTTTACAAAGGAGTCTTATCAGGTAGTCGTTGGCCCCTCCAGAATACAACTATAACCATTGGGAGATCAAGTGACTGTGATATTGTGATCCCAGAACGGGAAATATCCCGATATCATGTTCGTATTGAGAATGAGCAAAGTGGTTACTGGTTACGTGATTTAGGAAGTAAGAATGGAACGAGGGTAAACGGAACAACTTTGCTGGAAACTCCGCATTTGCTTCGCGATGGTGATGACATTGTTTTAGCCGATGCCGTTCACGTGGGTTATGTTACTGGCGAGGCTACATTGCCTTTGGGTAGTACATTTGGCGTTACTGGAGAATTAATTCTTGACAAGGCTGCAAAAAATGTGCAGATTGGATTAAAGATTTTAGATCCGCCATTGTCACCGGCTCAATTCTCGTTATTAACATTGTTAATTGATGCTCAAGGTAATGTGAAAAGTCGTGAAGATGTGATCTCGCATGTTTGGCCGGATGTAGCGGATGGCGTGTCAGACCAGGCTGTGGATGCTTTGGTGTATCGATTGCGTGAACGTTTGAACGAGTTAAATCCAGCAAAGAATTATATTGTAACGGTTCGAGGACATGGATATCGTTTCGCGTAGTCATAAACTCTATGGATAATACTCAATTATTTTTATCAGAAAATAAAAAATTGGCTATGCGAAACGACAGTGTTCTGGCCTTGCTGGCAGTCGCGTTTCTAGCTTTGCTGGCATGTTTCCCTTTCTTAACAAACACTGGTTTACCTTCTATGACTGACGCGGAACTCCATGTGCTGCGTATTGCAGAGATGGGGTATGCAATCCAGGAAGGCACACTTTACCCTCGCTGGGCGCCTGATTTTTATTATGGCTATGGCTACCCCATATTTAATTACTATGCCCCGCTAAGTTACCACTTAGGTTATTACCTGTCATTGGGTCGACCTGAAAATGCTGCGCATGCTGCGAAAACACTATTCATAGCGGCGCTCTTTTTAGGCGCTTATGGCGCTTATTTTCTTGCTAAAGATGGCACATCAAGGGGTGGGGGACTGCTAGGAGCAGCTGCTTACTGTTTTGCTCCATATATACTACTTATCAATCCCCACAGCCGTGGTGATTTGGCAGAAGTGGTAGCTTTGGGTTTTCTACCCTGGGTTTTATATTTTTGGCAGAGATTGTGGCGCCAGCCTACAAAAAGTGCTGCCCTATGGGCAATTATCTTTTCTTCCGCAACATTGTTGAGCCACAACCTCACTGGATTATCCATGATAGCCATTGTAGGCGCGATGGCTGTATGGCAATGGGCGACAGGCAAAAACCGTAGGCATAGTCTTTGGGTAGTGGGAACAGGCAGTTTGTTTGTATTGCTGACCGCCTTCTTCTGGTTACCTTTTTTAGCAGAGCGCAACGCTGTTCTGTTAAACGTTGCTGGTGATGGTCATTATGATTTCCACAATCATTTTGTCAGTATTGGTGAGTTGCTAAAATTTACCAGACGCTTTGATTACAGAGATGCAACAATGTCAGTTCCCTTTTCTGTCGGTCCGATTCAGGTGATTTTAGCACTTCTGGGTGGCATTGCTGGCATAGTATCACGCAAACACCAACATAACTTTTACATAGCGGTAAGCGCATTTACCTTCTTCTTAATCACACCTTTAAGTCTGCCTATATGGGAGAATCTACCTGGAATCGCGTTCTTTCAGTTTCCATGGCGTTTTCTTGGACCCCTCGCGGTCTTAATCACACCTCTTGTCGCGAACTTTGGCGAGTATCTGGGAGAACTCTCAAGCTGTAAGAGGTCCACAAAGCCATCTGTCCTTAAAATTCTTGGCGTGGCAACGATGCTGCTGGTTTCACTTCCTTTACTTTATCCGCATCCGTGGAAATCTGGTTTTGGAAAATTATCCAAACTTGATCTTATCCAAACGGAATTGCAGGGTCGATGGCGAGGTACTACATCCACAAATGACTTTGTGCCAGCTACTGTCGATATGCTGCCTGGTCCAACGCAATCCGTTATTGATTCATATGCAACACCGCCAATAGACAGAGTCAATCGTTTCACCCTTCCCGAAGGGACGACAGTGGATGTATTGAATGACCAAACGAACCATTTCAGAATCCAGACTGAACAGGAATTCCTCCTTCGACTGTATTTATTCTATTTCCCTGGATGGCGTGCATACGTTGATGGCAACGAAACAGAGATTCAAATAGCCCACCCAGAGGGCTTTATATCCATCCCTATCCCACAAGGTACACACGAAGTTAGCATTTCATTCGGGGATTCTATTAGCCGATCAATAAGTTGGTGGATCAGTGGTTTAGGGATGCTGCTTGGGGTAGGGGGCCTATGTTTCTTAAGAACACCTGCGCCAACGGATAAACCGCATTCCGAAAACTATAATACAGTCCAAAATGATCACGTTGGCGTAGTGATATTGGGACTCGTTGTGATATTCTTTTTAGTTAACTTTTTCATCTTGAATCCCAGGCAAGTGATGGTCTTTTATTCTGATGAAGATAAAGCCCAACCTGCCGAGAGACCCCTGCACGCTAATTTCGGGGAGCAGATAGTTTTACTGGGTTATGATTTTACAGGGCTAACGACAAAACCCGGTGGAACATCTGCTATACAGCTTTACTGGAATGCGGAAATCCCTATTACCGATACGTTCCAATCATTTGTCCACATCATGACCCCCTCAGGACAAATTCTGGCACAATCCGATCACCTGAATCCGGGCGGATTTCCTACAAACCTGTGGCCTTTGGACAGGTATGTCAGGGACAAACATTCCATAATCCTTCCTGATTCTGCTGCTCCAGGAAGATACACAATCAATGTTGGGTTGTATTCACTAAAAACAGGTCTACGTTTATACACCGCTGTACCTGAATCAGGTGAAATCACAAGTTATGTTACATTAACAGATACTGTGGTAATAAAGTAATTAAAACTGGAGGTAACACGTAATGAAAACGAAAAAGACGCATATCAGGCGACACAGATCCAAAAGGGCACAACATAAGTGGCTGCCGTGGGGACTTGGCGCAACCGTGTTGCTGATGATTGTTTTGCTGGTAGGCAACAGCCTTCGCAAGCCAGGTACGGATGAACCTGGCAGCAGGAGTTACGAAGCTTTATACGGCGTGCAGGGAGTATCGATGAACACTGGTGAAACAGATTTTTTGTATCCTGATCCTGGGAACCTGGGAGACGGGCAAAAGTGGCTTCCGGCACTTGGGGAACCAGACGCTCCGGTAACTATTATTGAATTCAGTGACCTGTTCTGCGGGCACTGCCGTACTTTCAATCTTATAAATTTGGAAGGCATCATCCGTGATTATGTGGCAACCGGTAAAGTACGCTACGTTGATCACTTTTTCGGATTTGGCGATGCAATTCAAACCGGTGCGCTTGATGCGCTGATGTGTGCTGCTGAGCAAGGTCATTACTTTGAGCTTAAGCACACACTTTTTCAATCCATTGAAGTGAATAATTTGGACATTGATCGTGCGGCACGCGTTTCCGGACTTGAAATGCAGGTTTACAAGGAATGTGTCGATAGTGGTCGTTATCGACCCGCCTTGCAGGAAATGGTATATGTAGATAACATGGGTGTCAATGCGACGCCCACCTTTTTTATAAATGGCGTAAAAGTCGAAGGAAACTTACCTGATGAAATACGGCAGAAAATCGAAGAGGCTTTATCCAGCAGTGGTGAATGATTAACTGCGTATAGTAAAAAGACGGGGAGTTTTCATGCTCCCCGTCCTATAATATGTGTTTTTTGGTATGAATCGGTGACTAAAAAGGATTGCTAATTACCTTCCAATGTCCGCCGGTAGATGTCATCCATATCTTCATCATAACGCTGGCGCTTGTTCTTGCGTGTTCTGGAACGCCGTTCTTCCGATGATTGTGCTTGCGCCTGCAAAAACGCGATTTCCATCGGTGAAAACGAGGAATCTTCCTCTTCCGTTTCTTCGGGAGCTACTTCTACAGGGTCAACCTGCAACGTAAAGTCTATTTGTTTCTTCCGACGGTCGAGTGTCAACACTTTGACATCGATGGTGTCACCCATGTGGACGACCTCTTCGGGACTGCGGACGTACTGACCCATCTCACGAACATGAAGAAGACCCGGGCGTTCAGCCCCGATATCGACAAAAGCACCATATCGCTCGATGCGTGTAATTTTGCCTTCGTATACGCGTCCGACATCCAGGTCCGACCACTCGACTGCGGGGGGTTCAACCATTGTAAGCGCTATGCGACCCTTATCAGGATCGACACTTTGCACCCATACACTGACTTTGTCGCCCACATTAACTTCATCGGTGACCTTTTTGACACGATGCGCAGCGAGACGGGAAATGTGAATAAGACCGTCCCTCTCTAGTCCCAGATCAACGAAAGCTCCATAGAGTTCCGTGCGGGTTATTGTACCGTCAAGATGCATTTTAGCGTGCAGCTCTTCAATGGAAGTTGGTTGTGTTGTCATTTGCTCCGGCATACGTTTGCTAACTCCTTGCTGATGTGTTTAAATTATAACGCAGGTGCTGCGGGTGTCAAACTCATAGATTTATTCTTTAGTGAATTCCTTCCATTCCCTCCGCAGCCTTCGATTTGCATCACGAGTGGCGACAGCTTCCCTTTTGTCGTATTGGCGCTTACCTTTGGCAACGCCGATTTCAATCTTGGCGACTCTACCTTTAAGATAAAGCTTAAGCGGTATAAGGGTATAGCCCTTCTCATGCAAAATTGTCTCAAGGCGGTTAATTTGTTTGCGGTGCATGAGCAGCTTGCGCTGACGGAGAGGATCATGGGAAGTTATGCCAGCCTGCTCGTAAGGAGCGATATGCACATTGAGTAACCATAACTCGCCATCCCTAACAACCACGTAACCCTCTCGAAGACTCACTTGCCCCGCACGCAGTGATTTTATTTCGGTTCCGGTGAGGATTATACCAGCTTCTTCGGAATCGATAATCGTATAATCATGACGTGCTTTTCGATTGGTTGCCAGGATGCGATTGTCGTCATTCGGCATAACTCACTGACCTTGCAGTAAATATTCGATGGCGCGATCAAGCTGCGGATCTTCACCCACCGGTGTATCAGCAGGAAATTCTACTTCAATATCAGGCGTTAATCCGTTTCCATGGATTTCCTGCTCGTTAGGTGTAAACCAACGGGCTATTGTAACACGTAACTGAGAACCGTCATATAAATCATTGGGAATCTGCACCGAACCTTTCCCCAGTGTCGTCATGCCAATAAGCAGACCGCGTTCACGATCTTGTATGGCGCCGGCTACAATCTCCGAAGCGCTGGCACTACCTTGATTGACCAGAACCACCATGGGTATATCTTCACCATTGTCGCCATCCTGCGAATCAAACACCCTCTCACTACCATCACTGCCGCGCTGCGTGACGACCACACCACTTTCCAGGAATATATCCGAGACACCGATCGCTTGATTCAACCAGCCACCAGGATTACCTCGTAAATCAAAAATTAAGCTTTGTGGATTTTGCGCCAGTAATTCATCCAGGGCAGCATTAACTCTATCCGTTGCTGTTGCATCGAATTCTGTGAGTGAGATATAGGCGATACCATCATCCAGCATCTCAAACTCAACTATTGGGATTTCAATTCTGGCACGTGTCACCGTAATGAAGATCGGCTCGGGCTCATCCGCCCGGGCTAACTCCAAAACCGCATCGGTACCCTCCGGACCTCGTATATAGCTGATGGCTTCATACAACCCCAAACCCACCAGGGATTGATCACCAACAGACAGAATAATATCACCAGGTAACACACCGGCAGTTTCCGCCGGTTGCCCGGAAATTAAACTCACAATTTCAAGAAAACCATCCGAACGCATATTGACGATTGCGCCGATGCCTTCAAAAGACCCGCTAGCATCTTCATTCAGTATGGCAGTGATTTCAGGATCAATAAAAGACGTATACTGGTCATCAAGGGTCATCAGCATACCGCGAATTGCACCATAGGCTAAAGTTGTACCATCCGGAATTTCGCCATAGAATTGTTCGTCCAGCAACTCCAGCACAGTATCAAGGATCTTATAGTCAAACGTCGTCGCGGGATTTACATGCTCCGTCGGTCCTTCATCCGGCGCTTCTGGCGTCACATCTGCCACTTGCCCGGAATCCCCCTCACCCTCTACGACCACCGGTACAATCCCTTGACCGGGTAAGATATCACCTTTGTTGTCAAACTTACCCAAAGCTAAGCCAGCGACAAAAGTAGTCGCGAGTAAAGCAAACAGAACCACCACCGCACCGCCAATGTACAATACTTTCTTCATTCAGGTGTCCTCCAAACTCCGCATTCAACCCGTAAATGTCCAGTAATAAAACAATATCAGTTTTCCCGGATCCCATTAGCCACCAGGATGGTAGGGTAGGGGACCTGGATTCAATGTATAGCATCTATCCTACAGCCATATATTCTATCACATCTGGTAGCTGAAACAAGATGTCAGGTCGGAAATAAAAAACCTTGGTCAGTTTACATCAAATGACAATGCCCTGAACTCAAAGGAGAGGATGTAAAAAGCCCTTCCGTCATCTTCCGACTATGTATATTATGTAAAGATTGACAGGTAGAAGACCCTGAGGGGTGTCTGGAGTGGATAAACGGGGTGGATTGCGTCTCCTGGAAACAATCCAGGGCTGAAATCCGGGCTGCGCGTGCCGGGTTTGTGACAGCCCCTGAATAGAGTGGTGATCTCGTTGAGGAAATGCTGCGCAAGGTACCTCAGCACCCACTCACCACCAGCCATTGAGTGTCAGAACAAAGGACGTGAGAATGACAGGAAGGTTACAGAAATAGCCTGCCAGGATGCCGTAGAATTGTGTTACGAAACCGTTACAGCGACCTTAACGCAATCGTAACGCACATTTGTTCTATTGATAATCAGCCAGTGAAAGTGCTTTTCTGCACTACTAACCCCTGATTTTGTCTGCTGTGCGGCTATATTTTCGGAAATATGGGGTTGCGAGTCATGAATAATGTGATTTATCACGCTGAGGGCTATCTCCCCTTACTCTTTTTATCGACTGCCAGGATCACACCGTGGAGAGCAACTGGCGAAGCTTCGCGGCTTGATCCATGAGTGTTCTGACAATGCTCAGGCGTTTGTCTTGAGATTCAAGGACGGCATCGACAAACGCAGTTACCTCAGGTACATCGAAGTGCCTGGCAAGCTTTCCTAAGATCGCGCGACGGACTTCCTCGCGACTCCTGCTTTCATCCTCGCTGGAAATAAGTGGCGGTTCATCTCCCAGCTGTAAGGTTTGAACATATTCCTGCAATACACGCGATAATTCGTTGTCTGATTGTTCAACATATTCCTTGACAGCGTAGTCAAATCCAAGACGACCTGACGCGACAGCATCTGCCAGCGAATCCACCGCGCCACTCAGCAATGTAATGATTTCGGTACGTCTTTCGTTGTTCACAGCTCCCATTGTTTGCCTCCTCGCTGATTCTTGTTTTGCCTGTTATTTTTGCCAGTTACAAGGATATTGTTTATACGGAAATCCGGAGTTGTGTGTGCTGTAATTTATATCGTGAACGATTGACCTGCCATACTTTTTTTATTCACGGATGGATTCAACCGCTTGAAAAGAAGCAACCGCAATTATCGCTTAAGTTGATTCCTATGGTCGCGATAGTCCAGGTCCCCCACCCTGGCAAGCCATATCAAAATTCGGAATTGCATATAAACGCCCTGAATGCCTTCCGGTTCTCGGATTCGTTCATACCCAGGGTACGGAGCTCCTGCAGCGTATAGCCCCGGTTCAAATACTCCAGATACTTGAATCCGATGACATAACCAATATTGGGGTAATCGCTGAAGCTGCTCGTGAAATACAATTTATGAATTTCGTTCAGAACGACAAAGGGTTCACCGGAATCCTGGAATATTTTATCCCTGTGCTTATCGATCCAATCCAGATAGCCTTCATACTCGATCTTATCCAGGCTGAAAAAATACGTTTCTTCACTGTGACCAGGATAGAGTATGGAACTCACATACGTGGCATAGCCCTCGTTGTAGAAACCGCCCAAAACGGTATCCCGGTCAATTTCACTTATGGCATGCGCAACTTCATGGCTCAGCAGGATCTCCATCGGAAAGTCCTCAGGCAATCGCTCCAGGGCTATAAATATATGATGTGTACCATTCATGTGATCTGCCCAACCGCCTGCCGAAAATAGGCCCAGACAGGGCACCAGAACGACACCGGGGAGGTTATCTCCATAGACACCAGAAAGTTTTTCAATGACGCCGTCCTTGACCAGCGCGAAGCGATTGTAGTTTGAGAGAATCAAGGCGCTGTTCTGGATATAGCGGGGAAAGTTTAATTTTACGATACCGCCGATCGTGTCTTCCTTGTACTTGGCTTTCGCCTGCGAGATATTCTGTCTTAATAAGGTTTTATTGGTCTCAAAATAGTGCAGCAGGTGCGCTCCGGTTAAGTCGCCGTGATCCAATAAATCGATTAACGCCCCGGCAATATCAAGTTCCTTAATGGGGGATTCACCTTGCCCAGGATTATTTGTAGCCATGTGGATTTTCCTCTCTCATTATTGGTAATAGGAGGCATTAACGTATAGACGGGAATAAACCTGCGCATTACCCTCTTTAAATTTAGCGTAAAACGGGGAAAAGCGCAACCTGGCAGTTGGACATCCAGACTCGGAGTCCGGGGAATTATGTGAGTGTAACTATAGCCTGCAAGAGCAAGCGGTTTGTGCTTGCCAATTTCAGCCAAGGGGTGCTTTTCCCCCTGGGGGAAATTGGTTCACCCTTGACTAATACGACAAAGGCTGAGATTCCCCCGAAAAAGTGGACAGGAGAATAAGAGAAAATCCAGTACACTATAAACGGAGGGACGAAAATGAGCAAGAAGCGACGCAACTATACACGAGAGTTCAAGCAAGAGGCGCTGCAGCTGTGGGAAACCAGCGGGAAAAGCGCGCAACAGATAGAAGCTGATCTGGGGATCACGCATGGCTTGCTATACAAATGGCGCGGGGATGTAGCAACTGGCAGGCGCAGACGCGTTTCCAGGGCATGGGCAAGTGAAAGCCAGCGATGCCGAAGTGCACCAGTTAAGACGGGAACTGGCAGAGATGCGTGAAGAACGGGATATCCTAAAAAAAGCAATGGCCATCTTCTCGCGAGCAAAGTGATGCGTTACCAATTCATCGAGCAGTATCGCAAGCAACACCGCATCGCCTTGATGTGTAAGGTGCTGCAGGTCTCACGGAGTGGGTACTATGCGTGGCGCAAGCGACCGGAAAGTGCGCGAGAGATGGCCAATCAAGAACTGGGAGCAGAGATAGAACAAATCTTCAAGGCGAATCGTCAAGGTATATGGGAGTCCCCGCATTCGCCGGGAACTCCTGGCGTTGGGGAAACGCTGTAGCCGCAAGCGGGTGGCCCGTCTGATGCGCAAGTTGGGTTTACGGGCCAGGTGTCGGCGCAAGTATAAGGTGACCACGCAGCGCAATGCGGCGCATGAGGTGGCGCCAAACCTACTGCAACAGGATTTCCATGCAGCGCACCCCAACGCGAAGTGGGTGGCCGATATCAGCTACATCCGCACGCAGGGCGGTTGGCTGTACTTGGCCGTTATCCTGGATCTCTACTCCCGCCGGGTGGTCGGTTGGGCGATGGGTCCACGCTTGACTCAGGTCCTGGCGCTTGATGCGTTGCGGATGGCGCTGCAACGCTGCCAGCCACCCACGGGCCTGATCCATCATTCAGACCGGGGCAGTCAGTATACCAGCGCAGCCTATCTGCAGCTGCTCAAGAGCTGGGGCATCCGGGTCAGTATGAGCAGCACCGGCAATTGCTACGACAATGCACCGGCGGAGAGTTTCTTCGGCACTTTGAAGAACGAATGGGTTCATCATCAACACTATAAAACACGGGCTATGGCTAAAACTAGCATTTTCGACTACATCGAGGTATTCTATAATCGTCAGCGACGCCACTCATCCTTAGACTATGTCAGTCCGGTTGACTTTGAGTTGGCTTACGCGTTGAAATCTTCCTTATCTTTTTGTCCATAAAAACGGGGCAATCTCAGGCAAAAGATAATCTGTATTGGGTGGTCAAAAGTGCATTCCTTTGGACCACCCTTAATGGTTCCGGGGGGTTGTTCTGGGCGTTATGCCGAACAAGGCAAAAAATAGGCCGTCCACCATTTATTTTGCTAGGGTCCCCCACCCTATTTGGAAACCCCGGTTAGTAATACGGGGTTTCCATTTACAGAATTGTAATGTGTGCTTTAAGCATTATATTTATTCTGTGTTAAGTGATGCTTCCATATATTGACCTGGTATAACTTGAAGTTTCGTTGTGAAAGTAGAAGCATAATCATGTAAGCATATTATGAATCCCCATAGTGCTAATAAACTGTCTTGAAATTCACAATAAGAATGAGTTGGGTAATCAGTACTTACGAAAGCCGGTTGGTCGATGATTAATATACCATCTACTTTAGTCTCCTTCAATTTCCTTTTCATTGTAGCAAGTTTTTTCCAACCAGTATAACCCACAGCAAACAAAGGTATTTTATCTTGTATGGGTTCTCCTATTCCGGGTACATGTCTAGAATATCGTTTAAGTTTAGATAATTTATCAGCTGTTTGCTTAAACTGATTCCATTGATCAGCAATATTAGATTTGACTTCTATAACGCAAGCTATACCTTCAGCAAGGTACAATCTTGTATTTGCTGATCCAACAACAGGTATACTGGGTATATACGGATACTCAATTACTATGTCAAGTTGACCACTTTTGTTACCGTATGTATCGATTGCATCACCATTTCCAAATCTATATTGTGGAGTTAGAACATCAGACAAAAAGTTATTAATAAAGTTTTCTCGTTCATATCCTTTACTAGATGAGGATAAACATTTCCCAGCTTCGTATGTACCTAGTAGTTGTTTGTGAATGCCATCAAATCTAGACTCTATTTGATTTAGTTTATTCATTTTAATTGACTCGTTTACATAACTATTGTAGTCTGATCCCCTGAGATTAGCAGCAGCATCACCCTTTCAACAAATACCAGCCACTTACCCCACCTTCTCCGTGTCCTTTGCGTTCTTGCCTTTGACCAGGGCGGATTTCCGGCTCCGGACCTTGGTGGGGGTTGTCTCCTCGGACGGCATGGGAATGAGGGGCTGCTTGGAGGCGGTGAGCATGCGGATTTCTTCCCGCTCCTGTTCCAGCTGGTGCTGCTGCTGCTCCAGGCTGTCATACCACACCTGCAGCTCTCGGTTCCAGATCTCCAGGTCCGCCTTGTGCTCTTTCAACACCTGCTGGTCGCTGACCAGCAGATCGCGCTGCCGCAGCACCCGGTTTCTGTCGGTCCACACGAAGATGAAAAACAGGACAGCTAACAGGAACAGGACTGCCCCGAGCATAAACATTACGGCATCAATCACACAAGCCCCCTACCCCGTCAAACCGCGTTTACAGCGGTTCTGGTTCAATGCGCACATATAGTTTACAGCAAAACGTCTGCCATACACCTATTGTATGCAGAATTGGTTGCGGCGTCAATGTCGTTCAGGATGTTTCCTTTTATAAAATAGGGTCTTTTAACGCAGAGGTGCAGAGACGCAAAGGCATAATAATCGGCAGATCCTATAAATGCAAGATAAAGATCACCTAAATAGAGGGGGTATTTAACGCTGGGACGTGCCTGGTAAACACTGTATAAACGCAGAAAAAAGTTACAGGCATATACAAAAAGCACTGCGCAAACCCAATGTTATCAAACACAATTGAACGATTTCTCTGCGCCTTTGCGCCTCGCGTTGCCTCTGTGGGTCGACAGTGACGCTGCTTACAGGAGACGGGTGGGATAAAGGATGCCTTCCGTAAAACCGCGTTCGCGATAATAGGCTCTGGTGCCGATGG
Organism: uncultured Chloroflexia bacterium; assembly: GCA_963700595.1. Taxonomy (GTDB): domain Bacteria; phylum Chloroflexota; class Anaerolineae; order B4-G1; family SLSP01; genus PWVB01. The sequence goes on along the minus strand of CAVOYE010000022.1, from coordinate 560,718 downwards.
CAGAGATGACCGCCAGCCTGCTGAATCCGGCGTCGCGCGCCATCCGCACCGCGATTTCAATGAGCTGCGTTCCCAAGCCCTGGTGCTGGACGCCGTCATCGTGGTCTCCCAGCATCTGCGCCGGTCCATACACATGCACCTCGCGAATCATGGCAGCGTCACGAATCTCTTCGATACCGATTTCATCCCGGGGCGTGTCCGGCAGCGACAACCTAAGGAACGCGGCGATTTTACCTTCCGGCGTGATGTACTGGATAAAATGCTCCTGCGTGGCATCGGTGCGGTAACTGCACAATATCCATATCCAGCTGATCCAGAGGGGTATCGACTTTGCGGATTTCGCGGCAGCGGATGCAGTTGCAGGTCTGCCCGTTCTTCCGCATCGTCTGCTGGACAATCTGGCGCAGGTTGCTTTTCGTGGTCCCGGCAATGATAAGCGGAGCAGGGATATCGCGCATCAGGCGGTTAATCCGGCAGTAGGGCTGCACCAGCTGCTTACACGCCACCAGCAGCGCAATTAGGTCTGCTTCGCTGTAAGGGTGGTAGGCGCCTTGAAGCCATAATTCGTGCAGTTTTGTATTCGCCACCAATGCGGTGGGATAGATTTTCAACTCATCCGGGCGCAGTGCTGGATCATCCCACAATCTGGCAAAATCCGCCAGATCCGCTTCCAGGGATGAACCATAGAGATTGGGCATCCAATGCAGCACAACCTTAAAACCGGCTAATCTAAGCAGTCTTACAGCCTGCCTTGTGGCATCCAGCGTATGCCCCCGCTGATTGAGCGCCAGGATTTTATCGTCAAAGCTCTGCGCCCCTAACTGCACCTTGGTCACGCCGTAGCTGCGTAAGGACTGGATTTCCGTAGCGTTGATGCAATCCGGGCGCGTCTCAATCACCAGTCCCTACATTGCGGTGCTGCGAGCTTTCATTGCGCGCCAGTGCGGATTCTAAATCCGGAGATTCCACACCGTTAAGAGCATCAAAGCAGCGCTTGAGGAACCACGACCGGTAATCTTCCGGATAAGCGGACCAGGTTCCCCCCAGGATGAGCAGTTCGATTTTATCCAGGGGATGTCCAATTGCCTGCAGGGACGTGAGGCGCGAATGGGTTTGTTCATAGGGGTCATAGTGATTCTGGATAGCGCGCAGGACGCCGGGTTCGCCGTCCAGATAGCTCTTCGGTGCCTCTTTCTCAGATGGGCAAAACAGACATTCACCGGGACATGGATACGGTTCGGTCAGGACCGCAACCGGGGCAACACCAGAAATCGTACGGACCGGACGCCCGCGCAGCAATCGCTCTATTTTAGCACTGGGTTCAAAATCCCCCGCTGCTGTCAGAACGCGGTAGGCTGCCAGAACCTGGGATTTCGCGTTGGTGCCGTCGAGTTTCGGGTGGTGGCGCAGGGCGGTCAGCAGACCTTTGCTGTCCGTGACATCCCGTTCGATTTCGGTGAGTAGCGCCAGGAAACGCGCCCGTTCATCGGGTGCGTTCATGTCGATTTTGTCGGGTACGCCGCCTTTTGCCATAGGGGCATTATACCATACGGCACGCATCTTGAATCAAGGGTTGCATGATAAAAACAGAAAGGATCAGGGGATAGATTCCCGCTTTCGCGGGAATGATACCATAATCTCTCATAGACAGGCTTTACTATGCACTTAATAGAATCAATTATCTTGTGTCCACTGAAATGCCCGTTAGAATACCCGTATGCGCGATGAAATCATTACCTTACTTCAAAACCTGAACCGGGAATTTTATAACAAATTCGCCGGATCATTTGCCCGCAGCAGAGCGCCATCCGAACCCGGACTGGATACTATCATTGCAGTCCATCAATTACGGAGAGCATGTGCTGGACCTGGGATGCGGTAATGGGCGCATAGCCCACCTTCTACCGGAAAGTGTCACTTATACCGGTATGGACTTCTCATCCGGGATGCTGGACGAGGCGCGCAAGTCGGTTGCCGGTCACGATATTGCCGCGCAGTTCGTGCTGGGAAACCTGATGGACGACGATTGGCCTGCTGCAGTTGTCCACACCAAATACGATTGGATATTTTTGCGCGCAGTCCTGCACCATATTCCCGCATATACACAGCGCGTCCGCCTGCTCAACCATGCGTCAGAACTGCTGGTGGAGGGTGGTGTGCTGGTTATGGCAAACTGGCAGTTTCTGAACATCCCACGGTTGAAAAAGAGGATTATCTCCTGGGAACAGCTTAATCTCGATCCGGAAGAAGTAGAAACGGGTGACTACCTCCTTGGATTGGCAGCGGGATGGTTACGGGATGCGTTATGTCCATCTGGTGGATGAAAAAGAAACGCGGCAGCTCGCGCAGGATACCGGATTACACTTGCTGCGGACCTATTATGCCGATGGGCACACGCATAATCTCACGCTTTATGCGGTGCTGACCACTATGAATCCGGAGGATCAGAAACCACGACCCTGGTAAATGAGGTCATTGCTGATACTATTTACCGATTTAACCTGACGCGTAACGGGCACAAAGCTCTGTCCTACCTCGTACAACCTGATTGATCGCTACAGCCCCGTCACCTGGTAAATGGCGGATTCACCACTTTCGTAGACTTTTGATAATACGCCCATATCTTCGAGGATGGAGAACTTGGCAAGGCCCTCCGGTACCATATAAGCCCGTTCATAGGGGGTCAGGATCACATATTCTACCTGATACTGGCGTAAGATCGCCAGCGCTTTATCAGGATAGGACGTGTTATAAAACAACCGGACATCCCGCTGGCGCTCCTCGACCGTTCCCGCAGGCATCACCATCCGCTGTTGCACCTGGTGCCAGCGCCAGGCAGCAATAGCTGGTAATCCGGTGTGTATACTGATGCGCCCGCCCCATAAATATTCACGCTCAGCCTGAGCTTCCATAATGGTTGGTGAACCCTGTACATTCTCCTGAAGCCAGAGGATAACAGCGTAATCCGCTGCCAACGACATCCGACTGCCGTGCTCTTCCTGAATAGCATAAGGAATAAACGCTGCGCCATCCAATGACGCGGGTGCTGAAGGCGCCCAGCGGTCATGGGTTTTTGCCGGTATGCCCAATGCCGGATACAACCCGGCAGCGAAAAGCAAAATTGCCAGAGCAACCGACACAAAGTCCAAAAGGGCATCATACAACGATTGCCCTATCCAGGAAGGTTTTGTGGTTGGGGTTAATGCGTGATGTACAATGTGCTCCAGGCAGACCGCAGCGCACAGACCAAGCAGCATCCACACCTGCAAATAGAATTTAAAGACGGTATTCATCCGTCCGATATCACCCTTCAAGACAATGAATTCAACGCCAAGACTCAGAGCGAGTGCGGTTCCAGTCCACAACCACAGCATTTGCGCGCGTGCTGATGTCCCATTGGCAACGAGGAGTCCTGAAGCTAACAAGCCCAGGGGTATCACAAGCCAGGCAATCGGAACCTTGATCAAGGTGACAAATAAGACCAGGAGGACTAACACGCCTAACCCGAAAATGAGGAAAGTTCTTAATGGATATTGGTCCTCTCTGGCATGTGCATCGCGTGTCCATTTTACCGCTGCAGCAACACCACTGATGACAATCGGAAAAAGAAAAACGCCGTACATAATAAAATATATACCCAGGGGTGTACGCGACCCCTCCCATGGTTCAAATTCACTATAAGCGACCGCATAATGGCGGATGAACGGTAAAAACAACAGTTCTGCGAGGAAAAACACGGCAAGCGGGGTCAAAAAACGAAGGAACACTCGCCAGGTATCACGCGTTAAATCTACATCCGTTTCTTTCCTGCGCCTCAGATGACGGTACAGAGGAAGAAGCGATCCAAGCGCCATCAGTGCCAGATAGGTCGGGTAATCCCAGGTGTTAGTTGCCCGTAAAGCTCCGGTGACGAGACCCGCGAGTAATAGACTGCTGACAGGTTTCGGAAAGGCGTACCGCATGTTTTTAGACCAATTATCTATCTTTTTAGTGGAAAAACCCCCACCCGCCGCCCACTGAACCACGATGGATAATGCCACCAGGGTGACCGGGAAAGCCATCATATGCGCATGCAGGTCGGCATACAGGAATGTAAAAGCCGGGAATTCGTTGATGGGCCCTACCTCTCCCGGCGCAAAGGGAATGACACGCGTGGCGTCCCAATACCACCATTCAGGGCGGAATCCCAATGAAACTTTATTCACCACTACTTTCCAGAGACCCACCAATGCAGAGACTGTAGCGGGATAGCCTGGAATCAGGCTGTCGAAATGGATATTTCCCACCACTTCATAGCCTCTGAATAGCAGCCGGGCCTCCCCTAAATTACCCAGAATGGTCACCAGGAGAATACCCCATAAGCCAGCCCGGTGGCTTTTCTTTTTATCCACACCTGATGCGAGGTTACCCGCCACCGTATAGGCGCCCAATCCTGTCAGTGCGAATAACGATGGAACGGCTAAATTATAGGCGACGCTGGGGATAATACCGGTCGCTTTGATAAGCGATCCGACCATAACAAAACCGAAGTAATAATAATTGAGGATCCCCCCTGAGAACCAGGGATCATAAGGAGGGAACCAGGTGGACTTGACAACTGCATTGAGATAGGCGAAATCCATTGGTTTCTCGCCACCGGTCACCGGATGCCAGAGATCGGGATTCATATAACGCACCAGGACCCAGGCAGCATATAAACCCAGGAAAAGCAACTCCACACGCAGCAGGCTGCGCCATTCTTTTTTTATAAATGCAGTGATAGCTTTGTGCTTCTTCCTGGTTGCTAAAATGATGACCAGGGTGAGGGCAATTAAGATCCCCCACAGCGTCAGGCGTGTAAAAGGCGCAATTCGCAGGCTGGCTAACAACCAAACACAGTAAGACCACAGCAGCAAGCCCACTGTTTTGCTGATGCCGTAACCACGGTCATGCAACCTGGGGAAGACACTATACATCCATGGGAAAACTAACCATCCCAGGGCGACCAGCAGCAACCACCACTCTACAGCTGAAAATAACGGGGAGCGGTTGACCAGATTTAACCTGTTGAAAATGGACGACCACGTTCCACCAGCTTCCTGTTCAATGCGCGTTCGCGCATCCATTACCAGGGATGGCGTGCGTTTCCCCTGTCCGCGAGTCGCGTCCAGAGGTGTCATCCACTGGACATTCTTCAGCAAATCTTCCGGTAATATGGCTGCGACCTTCTCGGCGTCAAAGGTGTCATTCTTCGCAAATATCAGCACGGTTGGGTGGTCGTAAACGCTGAATGCTTCTTCCGCGGAAGAAATGGAGATTGAACAGGATGCCCGATCGCTGAATTGGGCTTCGATAAGGGGAAATGGGATTTCCTGGTCTGGAAATTGACAGGCGCCGATTGTGGGGTAGGAGACAAATTCGGCGGCTAGATCAAATCCCAGATCTCCACTGAACAACGCGGCATAATATTGTGTCGTAAATGGATAACGCAAGGGCAAACGCGGGATTGACCCGTAAAGACGGTTGCTGGATAACACAATGTAGTCAGTTTCATCCAACCAGGCAAGTAAATTCCTGCGCTTCTCCGGTGTGTCATTGTCATAGTTATTCATCTGTGTGCTGGGACTGGAGGACAAACTCTGGTACCAATTCCAAAAAGGATCCCTGCCCCCCATGCGCTGCGGGAGTGGATCGTCCCAGTGCTCATTGGCAATTACTGAACTGGTCAGCTCTATCGAATCCCCGATATCCACGAGCAAATTCATGTCATATTGTTGCTCAGCCTTTAGCGTAAGCAATTCATCAAATGCTAATGTTGTACTCCCATAAGTATCCTGTGAGGGATCCATTGATCCGGACGCCACAACATCATTGTCAATGGTAACACTCACAGTTCTCGTGCCGGGTGTAGCGGTGGTATATTTGTTAAAGGTGATACTGGTGACGGTACGAGGTCTTTCCTGTGAAGGTATGCGGACTGTCGTTGGGATCCCGACATTTAAAATCACAGGGGGTCGCATAGGTACTTGTATATCACCGTCAAGGGTGTGTAAAGTTACAGCCGTTGGGACATTTTCGTACATCCATTCAGAGGCAGATACCCGGGTGAGTGGTTTGGCATAGATGTGCAAGAATGCGCAAGCCCACAGAAAAGTCCCGCATAAGACAAAACACAACGCAATCCTGGCAACTTTGAGCATACTAAAGCGGGGGTATGTGCCAACTCGCCTTTTTTTACTCACGGTAAGAAATCGCACGACAAACCATGCAGCCATCAGAGCAAACACCGGATAGACTGGCAGCAGATAACGCATTGATTTGACCCATTGGGTGCTTTGGTAGAAAAAGAAGATTGTAGCCCAAATCCACGGTACAGCGTGAACAGACTTGTTATTTCGCCACAACTGCCAGCCCATAGCGCCCCACCCTAACCAGGCAGCGATCCCAAGAGGTAATCCCATGCCCCAGAGGATCATGTTTTTTAGTGGGAACACAACTGGGCGTTCTGTTTGTCCATTGGTGACCGAAAGGCACATCACGCAACCCACTCATTAATTCGCGGATCTCTTTCATCGTATCCAGCCATTTTGGATTAAGCGTAACATTCCAAAAACCTGGACCTGCGAATGCATAAGGTTGCCCTATTCGGAACAATAAAGCCGCGCAAATTCCTGATAGCAAAAGTGCAAGGGCTATTGGCCAATGGACTGCGATATTCTTTTTACGTTCACCATCAAGTCCTTCTATGACAAGGACCAATCCGGTGAGTCCAACGATTCCGGCTAAGGGCCATACGCTGATTTTCGATGCGACTGCTAAACCGGTTAAAGTCCCGGCAGCGATTAACAGAAATGGGGAACGTTTGGCATAAGCCAAAGAACAAAAGTAGAGCGTCCAGATGACAAATACAGTGGCGAAACTATCAACAACGAAAAAATGTGCATGCTGGATGGGTAAAACAGCAAAAGCATAAAGCAAACCAGACAAAATCGCTATTCTGTCACCGTACAACGCGCGAGCCAGAAAGACCAGCCCCACTAACGTTATAAGATCCGCGATAGCTGACAGGGCGCGTCCTACCAGATGTATGCCACTATAGCTGGTATAGTTACCCGGATTACAGGAAGCGCTGGCACCAAGGAAAATTTGACGTAATCCTTGCGCGATGAAAACGACAGGTGATGGATCAACCACCTCAACACATGCAGTATTGAGCACCCTGCCAACAGCTCTGGTGACAAAAAGCGGAAGTGTTCCGTACACATATCCGGCAAATTGGTCATAATTAGCAGGATTCAGGGGAGACTGGCCGGTATGCCAATAAACGCCAGAACAATCCAGCGCACCAGCGCACAAATCCAAATTCCCACCAGGAGAAATTTCATCTGGAAAACGTATTGCACTTGCGACCATTGTCAAATAGCGTTCATCAGGATGCAAGTGCGTTCCCTGATCCCACTCGATTCCAAAAAACCTTACCCACCCCGCTAATATGAGTGTAATAATCAATAAAATTACGAATAAAATATTTCTGTCGCGTTGTTGTTTCATCAAGTTTCCACGTTTAACTTATCATTATCTTGACAATATAAACTGCAATTTCGCATAGCCAATTGTTATTTTAGTGAATAAAGTGTCAGAAACTCTATTTTGTTTATGACTACGCGAAAGTAACGTCGCTATTAACAGGTAGTTCACTACTCACCGTATCTGTCCTGGCCATCTCTTCACCTAAAGCGCTTTCGCCAAAGTTGGCACGCGCAAGAAGCTCGTCCAGAATCTGGGCTCCGGTGCGACCGGTTCGAGCACTGACCGCTACGCTGAGATCGCGCCGGAATCCGCGCGTCAGGTCGTCACCCGTGGCGTAATAGACCAGTGCCATGGCCTGAACCGCATTAGCAATCGCATAGCGCGATTCCAAGCGATCAAGATCTTCAAAGAAAAAGGCGCAACTTACAAACATCCGCTGCCTGTGGAGTTGCGCTTTTAACAAATTAAGGATTCTCTGCTGCACGACACGGGAGGTGTAATGTAAACAGTGCCGTTGCAGGAATTGCTTTTCATCGGTAGCACCCAGAACCACATGGATATAGTCATCGCGCGTGTTCCATGGAGAGACATCTCTTCGTCGCATTATGGCGGCATAGATCTCATCAATATCACGCGACAAATTATCCAGCGCTCTTCTAAAAGCGCCTTTCCAATAATTATTCCCCGTTGTACAAGCACATCCCGTTGCCCATCGCGCCAGATTGTGATTGCAGCTCCATGCTGTATTCTCGCGAATCTCAATAATCGGCGCGGATGATGCGGATGCAAGGTAATTTCCAAGATTAACCACATCATATCCGTCTTGCACCGATACTCGTGTTAACATCTCAAGAACATCTGCGCCAGCTTTATGATGATGCCCGAACGTCTCACCATCAACCGCCAGTAAAGTTAAACCTTGCGGTGCATGTTGATAGAGAAAGTCAGTGATCCAGGATTTTGCATGTTCTGGTTGTGGCATATGGAACGCAATGACATTGGACGCCCAATTGTTGCGCACAAAAACCTTAATTATGCGGTCTCCGGATAAACGCACAGTGTAAGGTCCGGCACCATTTGAAAGGTCGCCAATGACTTGCTCGTCAGACAAAATAACATACGATAATCCCGCTTCAGCAACTATTTCTAAAGTTTCATAGTCAACTGCCATTTCCGGGAGCCAAATCCCTGAGGGATGGTAGCCAAATCGATGTTTAAAACTACTAAGTCCCCAGGCAACTTGACATCTTTTGTCGCGACCTCTGGCTAGAGGAAGGATTGTATGGTGAACGGATTGCGCAATGCCGTTACCACTACCGCTATTATCATACACTGCTCTTGAATCCTTTATTATACGGGAGTAGGTGTCATTGCACGCGGTGTCCATCCATTTCGCTAAAGTCCCCCCCAAATTGAAATTTATACGTTCAAAGTTACCTTTGATCGCATTGGGTTGGTAACATTCATCTGTAATACGCTCATTCCAATTGCTGAACGGCGCAGCTGAAGGTTCTTTTCGATATTTCCCGGTGAAAGGGTCATCACGTGGCGGTTGGTAAAAATGACCATGGACACATAAGAGCGGTTTTACTTGGGTCATAATGTCACATTCCTTCGGTTACACATAAAATAACGCAGCTCAGTGGGAAGAGCTGCGTTCAAACCCAGAATTCAGTCGAGATCCCGTCGTGTTGTAATATGCTGCGATTGTGCCCGAAGATACAAATCCACATAAGCGCGTGCTGATGCTTCCCAGGTGACATCACGCTCCATCGTGCGCCTTTGTATTGCCGTCCAATGACTTTTGTTTGCTAATGTACGCAAGGCACGTAGCAAGACTTCAGTCAAACCGGCAATGGTGTAGTCGCTGAAGCAAAAACCAGTACCTCGCCCCGGTTCATCGTTTGCGTCAACAACTGTATCTGCTAATCCCCCGGTCTTGTGGATAACTGGAACAGCACCATAATGCATCGCACTCATTAATCCAATACTGCTTGATTCTGACCTGCTGGCAAGGATGAATATATCGACGCTGCCGTATATTTTTCGTGCTACCCGGTCATCAAATTTAATCATTACCTTGATGTTAAGCGGATACTTGTCCTGCAACGCCAGCAGCATAGCTGCATATGTTTCGTTGCCTGTGCCCAAAAACACAAACTGTACATCTTTTTCAGAAACTATTTGATCAATCGCTGGAATTAGTATCTCCAGACCCTTGATTTCATCCAACCTGGAAACTGCCCCAATTAAAGGGACTTCAAGATTCACTGGAAATCCCAATTCTCTTTGGAAGGCAGATTTATTGACACCGCGCATTTTTACTGTAGTAAGGTCATAATTCTGCAATAGTGCAGTATCGGTGTTCGGATTCCATTTTTGTGTATCAATGCCATTCAATATTCCAAAAATGTCATTCTGCCTTTTTCGCAGCAAGGGTGATAACGCACCACCCATATCAGAATCTACCATTTCACGTGCATAGGTTGGACTGACAGTATTCACAACATCGCTGTGCGTAATGCCTTGTGCTAACCAGTTTACTTTTCCAGGTGGTTCAACTGGCAAATGTGGAATGTCTGTCATTCTGCCAAAAGACAGAATTAGCCGACCGCACACACCCTGATATGCCAGGTTGTGAACAGTAAATAAACTCGCAATATTGCGATAAAATGGGTTGGACTTTCCATAGACTTTTAACCATGATAAAATCGCACAAGTATGCCAATCGTTAGCATGAATTACGTCTGGCACCCAATCAATATGTTGTATAGCGGTAATGACAGCTTTCGAGAAGAACATAAACCGCTGCTGATCGTCGTTAAAGCCATAAACTTTTTGACGATTTGAAAAATATTGATCATTCCATATCTGGTATATAGGATATGTTCCTGAAGATGAGACCAGCACGTGCGCACTTTCATCTCTTGGGCCGACTGTAACAGGGATCGTATTACCAAGACGTTCAAAATGGAAAGCAGATGGATGATCCGTTTTGTAACGTGGCATCATAACTCTAACATCCACGCCAAGATCACTCAAAGCCTGTGGTAATTCCTGAGCATAATCAGCTAAGCCACCAACTTTGGCGAATGGTGCTGCCTCGGCTGCTATGAAAAGTACTTTTAATCCGTTATTCATGTTGTCAACCTTTTCAGCGAGAAAATTATCCACCTTACATAACGGTCGTCACATTTATCTTAATCACATTATATAGAACTTCGACTACACGGCAATTAGTTTATAATATGCGTTGAATATACTCACCATCGCACTCATCCGTTGAGACCTTTCACGTACAGGACAAAGGATGCGATAATGAAGAGTTGGTCCAGGCTTCTCATTGTTTTTCCTGTTGCAGTTATCCTGATATCAGTCTTTACCCTCGCCACAACACAAACCACCAGTCATCGCGACGCATCCTTTCCACAAGAAGCACAACCGACCATCAAAATTTCCGCCATCCTTTTTGATGGTTACCAGTATAACGATCAGGATGAGGCGATAGAACTGACGAATATTACCGAGAATGATGCGGAGTTGGCAGGATGGGAGATATGCAAATCATCTTCAGGCACCCTCTATTGCACCGCACTGCCCGAATACACAATTAAACCGGGTAATAGCCTTTGGCTAGCAAGAAATGTCCAGGCATTTACAACAACCTTCGGTTTTCAGCCTGATCTTGTACTATCGCCATGGAGAACTCTGGCAAATGAGGGCGGTATTCTATATCTACGTGATCCAGATGCGAATTTTGTGGACACATTGGTCTACGGTAACGTGACTGAAACCGCGATTGGCTGGTCTGGTAAAAGCGTAAACAGTTATTACAACTATTTACGGGGAACTACCGGACAAATATTGACGAGAATATCAGATGAAGACAGTGGATTGCCAGTCGCTGACACTGACACAATTCAGGACTGGATGCAAAATACTGACAATCCCCTGACCGGCAGACGGGTGTGGTATCCCGGTTGGACTAAGAACCCTCTTTTTTGGCCCATGCAATCTGTTGAAGATGCCACGATTATCATCGGCATTGCTCCAGACAATGCTTTTGAGGTTGTTGCTGAGACGATTCTGAAAGCCAAAAACGCGATCTCAATCGAAATGTATACTTTTGACAATGCCCATTTGCTGCCGGTATTGCTTCAAAAAGGCAATGAAGGTGTGACTATCAGGGTGCTATTGGAGGGTAACCCGGTTGGTTTAGGTGAGTTATCTCCTGAGTGGCAGACTCAGCTATATATATGCTCAGAAATTGAAGCGGTAGGCGGAGAATGCTGGTTTATGATGCATGATCCCGATGAATATATATATAATCGCTACGAATACCTCCACAGTAAAATGATGATTATTGATGATAAGTGGGTCGTTATTGGCTCACAGAATTTCACATCTGACAGCTTACCTGCAGATGATAAGTTGAATGGAACATTAGGATCGCGTGGCAGTATTATCGCAACGAATGCATCATCGGTGATTACCCGGGCACAACAGGTGTTTGCGCTGGATTTCGACCATGCCAGTCATAATGATCTGATACGTTGGAATACCGGAAATTTCAGCCGCTACATAGGCTATCATTCAGATAAGATTGATATTACATTGACCGATGAAGTTTCCTATACAGTGCAATATTCACAACCGTTCAAGATCGAAGGTAATTTCCATTTTGAGCTTTTTACTGCGCCCGAGGCAGCACTCAGGCGATCAGATACGCTTTTATATCTCCTAGAACAGGCTGGGACAGGGGATAGAATCCTTGTGGAGCTGATGTATGAATACGCCGCGTGGGGACCTGATTCCAATGTAGCACCCAACTTACGTCTGGAAGGCTATATTGATGCCGCCAGGCGGGGAGCCGCTGTGCGCATTCTCCTCAATGGTAAAGGCTATGGGCATAACAACAACCAGATTCCTGAAGAAAATATTTTGACATTGAATTATGTCCAGAATATAGCACGTTTGGAACAACTCAATCTTCAGATTGCTCTCGGCAACCCAAGTGGTGGCGGGATACACAACAAAATGATTCTGGTTAAACTCCATGACAGCACTGCATACAGTCACATTGGATCTATAAACGGCAGCGAAAGCGCTAATAAAGTCAATCGGGAAATAGCTCTGCAAATTGCATCAGAGCCTGTTTATCAATACCTGGAAGGATTATTTGAATTCGATTGGTGGATGTCTCACCCGGTGTTTTTACCAGTAGTTTCCAGGAATATGACAAATCCCAATCCCCCTGTTGACCATCTTGTAATCAGCGAGGTATTTTACAACCCCAATCCTGCCATGGAATGGGTTGAATTATATAATCCAACTGCGGACGAAATCAGTCTGTCAACGTTCAAACTGGGAGATGCTGAATTACCAACGAGTTATGAATCCATGTTCCAATTTCCCATCAGCAGTACTATCCGTGCTTATGGCACTATTGTGGTAGCTGTCAACGGGTCTATGGTACCCCAGGCGGACTATGAATTCTATGAAAGTGATCCAACAGTACAAAACATGGTACCAGATTTGAGTTGGGGTTCACAAAATTATCCTTTTTCACTCCGGGATGCCGGAGACCAGGTACTATTACTTGATGAGCAGCATGCACCCATCGATAGTTTGGTATGGGGAGACGCAATCTTAACGGGCATAGTACCGCACCCGGGAAAACTTATGACCAGCGCTTCGCTTGAGCGCTATCCACCGTATGATGACACCGACAATTGTCTTGTGGATTTCCGCGAACGTTATCCCCCTACTCCAGGTGAAGTTCCAACACCTTAAACAGTTAAAAAAATAATCATCAGATTATAAACAGCATGGTATGGGCGGTGCGGGTGTATGGACAGCGTTACAGTTATGTTCCTCCGTGTTCTGCAGCGATACGCGCGAAAATTCCCCCACCCAATAATAAAACAGCTCCGAGCCATTGATACCAAAACAATCTATCTCCCAGAAATAAAAAAGCCAGGGCTAAACTTACCGTCAATTCTGTCAGATTGATGATTGCTGTCTGGGCCCCCCCAACTTCTCAAGGCTAAAAAACAAAGCCATTCTTGACAGAGCTGTCGTAAGTCCCAGCACAACAACCCAAATCCAGCCATTAACGCTAGTTTCTAAGAAATGCATGTTTGGCACAGAGATAAATTTCGCCAAAGATACAGTGATCGCCATACCACTAATGATGTATAACGTAGCAGACCGAGATGAAATATCAGAAAGGACCCACTGCCCCATAACAAAATACCAACCATTAACCGCAGCCGAGGTAATCATCAGCATCACACCAAGGAAATCAGTATGAAGCGCCCCACCCCAGGGTGAAGTAACCAGAAAAGCTCCAGCTAGTGAACTAAATAATTGTATTAATGTTAAGATTCGTATCTTTTGTCCGGAAGCTCCCAAAAAAACAACCACCCAAATCGGAACCATGGCACCGAGGAGCGAAGCCCGTGATGCATCCAACCGCCCCAACCCATTGTAATAAAACAAAGAGCCAACACCGTTTACTGCACCAACCAACAGGCAATTCCCAATATCACTAACAGGAATAAAAATCCGATCTCTCCAAAATATCAAGTAGATAACCCACAAGAATATTGCTGCTACGATTGTGCGGAAGACAGCCAGTGAAGTGGGACTGATTTGAGCTTTATAGGCAAATTTCCCCAGTATCGGCGCCCACCCTAACAGGAAAGCAGCCAGCAAGCCGCTATAGACACCAACTTTATGCTGTTCAACAGTTGGCGTGATGGATGAGAAAACGGGGTCCTGCTTCACATTGTGCTTGACCATTAAAGTTGCCTCGTGTATATAAGAATACCCGTAGCTGTAGTCTGTGCTATACTCACAGCTATGAACTCAAAACAAAAAGCGATCCTTATAATTTTTCTTGTGATCGACCTTATCGTTGTTACAGCGATAGCAAGGTCAATTATGAAGAACTGGTCATTGTACCAAGCTTCTTCTTACCAAGTGCCACTATCTGATTGCGCGGGCGACTATCTTGAGGCGCTTCAGGATAATAACCGCCAAATCACCTACGCCCTGGATCAAGACATTATCTATATCACAGTCTCAACCCAAATTATCGAAGATGAACGAATGTTGGATGAAGCCCAAGTGCTCTGGGCATTACTCGACGAACTGCGCACAGTCGTCGCACAAACCACTGAGACTTGCCGTTCTCCTCAATCCATGAACCTTCAAATGTATATTGTCCGCCAGGAAATTCCGTCAACTCATCAGGTATCCATTTCTATGCAAGATCTCATTGACTGGACCGAGGGCAAATTAAGTGACAATAATTTTGCATCCAGAATCAGATATCGTCAAATGGTTGTAATCAGTGAAGACATTAATTGACTTAAAGAATAGAACTATTCCAGATTATGGATCAGCTTTTCTGGATCGTTAGTTATGATTACATCTACATTGAACTGAACACACCTCTGTGCTGTTTCAATATCATCCACTGTCCACACTACAACACGTTTATGCATTCTATGCATTGATACAACATATTTTCTGGTAACCATACGAAAATATGGATGGACTGCCTCGAATGATGTTGTCATCATCTGTAATCTGTTAATCGGGGTTTGAACTGCGTACAAGAACCCATTAGGTACAGAGGGCAAGTATTTCCTTGTCTGCCGCAAAAGGTAAGGATTAAAAGAAGAAAACCATACGTATTCTTCCACTGCCATTTTCTTTATTAGAGTGCATACCCGTTCCGCCAGAACAGATTCCTTTCTTCGCAGTCCTTTTAGTTCAATGTTGATAATTGTTGTCCCACCAAATTCCTCAAGGACTTCCTCTAAAGTCGGAATGGTCTCAATACAAGGGTTTTTAAACTTTGATCCTGCATTTAATTCTTTGACTTCCCGTAATGTTAATCCGGCGACAGCTCCGTGCCCATCTGTAGTTGCGTCTACGTGAGCATCGTGCAAAATAACGGGTGTACTGTCTGCGGTTAGTCTGACATCTAATTCAATACCATCAGCACCACTTTGGACAGCTTCCCGAAATGCGGACAACGTGTTCTCCGGCGCGCGAAGATTAGCACCCCGATGGGCAATTATTAGCGGTTGCTTTTTCCACCATTGGGCAGGAAATGAAGCCATCGTTACTCATAACTCCACAAAATATGCCGCTGCAGCCCGGTCAATGAGCTCTTTGCTCAAAGTCGGTGGTATATTAAGATAAGTTGATATATCTATAATTTGATCTAGTAAATCCCTGGGGTGACAAGCCCGGGCTGAACGCTGTGGTTTAATATAGTGTTCACGTACCAGGTACGCCAGGGAAGACTCTGAAAAGGGGATATTTTTGCCTTGAGCAACCCGGCGAAATATTTCCATGTATTCTTCCCAACTTGGGTTAGCAACTTCTATTTTATGCCGGATTCTCCGTAAAAATGCCTCATCAACCAATTCTTTCGGTTCCAGGTTTGTAGAAAACACAATCAATACTTCGAATGGTACTTCAAATTTTCGCCCGGTGTGGAGGGTCATAAAATCTATACGTTTATCCAGTGGCATAATCCATCGATTTAACAAATCAGTAGGGCGAACAGTCTGACGTCCAAAATCATCAATTAAAAATATTCCGCCACTTGCCTTCATCTGATAAGGTGCTTCATAGTATTTGTAATCGTTGTTATAAACAAGGTCAAGACCTTCAAGCGTTAATTCTCCACCAACAACAATGAACGGGCGTTTGATCTTTAACCAGCGGCCGTCAATCCGGTGCTGATGATCCTCTTCAAGCATTACATGATTGACTTCATCAAAAACTTTAATAATCTGACCTTCCACTTCGATTGCATATGGGATGTACATATCGCCTTCCATTAAGAGGCTTCCGATAGCTTCTGCCATGGATGTTTTCCCATTGCCCGGACCACCAAACAAAAAAATCGACCGTCCTGAATTAATAGCAGGACCAATTTGCTCGAAAGTAGTTTCGTTAAAAACCAAATGGGCGACAGCTTTGCGTAATTCCCTTTGATGAACGACAACATCTTTCAAACTCTGTGCTCGGATAGCAGTGTTATAGGTAGCCAAAGGAACCGGGGCGGTGCCAATATACTGCCCGCGTTCAAGAGCGTCCCTCGACATATCGCGACCTCGACTGGTTAATACATATTCATATGTGGATTCTGAGAATCCCCCCCTACCGGTTGCGCTGCGAACTTCACATAATTTTTCACGTCTTAAGAACTCCAGCACAACAGACACCACGTTGGGAAATGGCAAACCCATCCGTTCAGCAAGATCGCGCCCAGTCATATAACTCTCGAAATATAATACTTTTAACGCCAAATCAGAAAGCAAACCCATTGAGAGTCCTGTTTCATCAACCGACCGGGGAACCAGAGGTTCATATATTTTCTTTCCTGCTGCTTGAATTGTACTCATACTTCCTTCCTTTGAGTAAGGTGTAAAACTGACCTTATTATTTTAGAATTGTGATTTGGTCTACTTGGCTCTGAGCCCATACTTCAGAACTATTCAATTCATACACCTCCGCCGGCAGTACGTGATAAACACCAGGAATTTCAGCCTGAAGGTAATAGATTATCTGATAAGTACCGGGTTCAAGGAGATCCGCCAGAAACAGACACTTGAACGGATCACAAAACCTTGTAGTAAAAGATTGCCTATCGTACCCGGGGCGCCCCCAAGTATCTGACATTATATACCCAGTCGCATTAACTGATATTAAACCAGAAGGAATATAATCAATAATTGCCAAATTATATCGCGTCTCAGGATTAAAGATTGTTAATCGTGATTCGAATACAGTGGCATTGGGTACAGTCTGTATGGGCGAACAATGCGTATCGAGGTAGCTGACTGTACCAGTTGATCCATCATGCACTTGACAATATTCTCTGAGAATTGATATACCTCGACTCTCCGCTGTTATCTTACCCATAGGAACTGCCAGGTTTAATTTCGATGAATAATATAGATTTCCCTCACCTGCACCACGCGCATATTCTATACTGTTTTCACCTGTAACTATTGCTCCTTTTACAGATTCGTCCAGTGATACTATTTTTTCGTATACCATACCTGCTGTTGAATCATCATTATTATCCAATAATGGCTGATTGTTAAGGGTGACGCCCCAGTTAAAGGAAGACTCAGAATATCCAATCTTAATCGCGTACTTTGCGAGGGCATCAAGTACCAACGCAGTCTCAAGAGGTGAATCCCAGACCTTACCATTCCGGACACTTAACAGGTAATTCACAATACCGGATATGTCGGTAAATTCTCCATCCATACTCAGCAACATATCTAATACAATAGCAGTGGCTTGCGTATCCGTATTCAGGTATTGACTGCTCCTTTCGTACCAATGCATGCCAAAGCTACTCCTTGATTCAGCAACAGCAAGAATCTCGTTGACCAGAGTCCCTATTCTCGGATCAGCCGGATCCCTCACGCCCAGAGCTAGTGCCAAATAAGCTTTGCCTGATACAGTCAACAGGCTGTGGTCTTCATACAATTGTGAGACCACATTGATGGGCAATTCCCGATTAGCCATAGATAATACATATAGTCCTCCAGCCACCGACGTATTCCCATCGCGTGTCGCCAGAGTTTCCGTAATGGATCTGGTGATGAAATCCAGTGCGCTATCAAGGGCGATTGTTCTTATAGGGTATCCGGCATCTAATGAACGGATTAGCCCAAGTGTAACATACGAAGTCAACGGCAGATGGCTTTCAGAGAGCAACCACCCCCACCCACCGTTTTCATTTTGCCTTGAATAAATAACATCAAGTTCAGAAGCAATGTCCGAAGACAAGAGATCTGCTGTCATCCATGACTCATCAAAAATGTTTGCGAACACTTTTTCCATATTCAGCCGAGTCAAGAGTCTAGCGGCAATGACGTCGGTTGTATTCAACGGGTACGCATCAACATAATCAAATCCCGAAATAAACGCGCCTGATATCTGTGGTTCCAAATAGACTGATAGTGTGGTGTTACTTAGACTTGAATTCGGTACCTCAATGATATCAACAAAATGCTCTTCTCCGGACATAAGACCTGAAATTGCGCGAGGTTCAGGTGAAAAATAGCGTACAATTGGTATACCTTTGCCGGCAGTAGGACTATAGACATCTTGGTATCCTTCACCAGTTACAGTTATTTCAAATCGGGCACGTGCGCTATGACTATTGGGGATACGGACTTGCCAGGCAAGTGTTTGTTGCGAAAAAGGCTGTAACACAACACCTTGAAGGGGTTCACCAATGGATTCTATACTTTCAACCGGAACGAATTCCAATGTCAATCTTTGCTCCGCACCTGTTTGGTTACGTATAATAGATTTTATCTCAGAGAGATCTTCCGCAATAAACACACTGGGCAGTAAGGTCTTAATACCAATAGTGCCGGTTACTGCAATTTCACCTTGACCAATGCCAAACTGCTTTTGCTGTGAAACCGCAAAGACATTAATCTCCCATGATTTATGTGATTCAGGTACATCGACTGAGAAGATAATTTCACCATCACTGACATATTGCTTACTGTATCTAACAAATAGAGTCTCTGGCACATTCGCATCTTTTAAGATCTGGTCCTGGAAGTTACCAGAAGGTTGGTTAAGACCTGTATTATTTACAAATGGCGATCCAACGGATGACATCGATAATGAATTACCTGAGGCAACCTGCAAAGGTAACTGACCTGCTATATTTTTATATAACTCCCGAGTGAAAGATGGTGTTGCTTCATTTTTTTCCTGCAGGGAAAAAAGCACATCAGCATCAACAGGCAACATTTCTTCATCTGTTATACGAACCCGTATCATAGCCTGATCACCTGTGTGATAGAAATCCTGATCTGGTGTGACCTGAATGTGAAGCAGATTTTCAGGGTGTTGAACTATTAACTCAACATAGCCTGACTTGGTGATCATCCAGGCGTTATCAATGGGAAGTATTGCAGTAAAAGAGACATATACATTTGGAGAATAATTATCCAGAATTGGGATCTCCACAATGGGATTGCCGCCATCCAGAGATAGTATTTCAGTATAAAGAATACTCTCCCGCTCGAGAGTCAACAACACCTGATACGATCCGGTGTAAGATATAGGTAATAGAACATGGGCTACATCACCCACTATGTAAGCTTCTTGATCAGTGACAGGTTGTATATACTGGGACTGCAGACTTGATGTCACTGCTTCACTACCGCTTATCCACAGACTTTCAGAAGATACAATTGTCTGGCCTTTTGGGTCAGTGAGTGCTGCAGATATCACATATGCACCACTAGGATTGTTGGAAAAAAAGCCACTTGCTTTGCCTTGAGTATCCGTAGTCAAAGCTACTTTTTTGTCAGGTGTTACATCATTAACTGTAAGTGCACCAAGAGGATCCCAAGCAGATTCAGGCTTTTCCGTTAAAGTCACAACGACACTCGCCCCTACTACTGGATCCCAATCATCTCGAAGGGCTAAAACATCAAAGGTTATCCGTTTACCAGCCTCAATCACCCTGGAGTTCAGAAGTATCCCCAAACGATAAGTGGATTTTTTTACATGAATAACGGTTTCGGTCACATCAGTATCACCGATATTAGTCTCAAACTGTACCCGAAAGCGCCACAATTGTTCTCTGGAATAATTGCTGTTAAATATCGGTTGTGATAAATCGGTAGGGATTACGACGGTAGCATTACCAAATGCATCGGTCGTGCCAAACCCGGATGTGACCACTGTGGATTCATGTAGAAATGATCTGGTATTCCAGGTATAAGGTATTGGCAGAGCAGTTTCCAGGTAGCTACCTGGCATGTGAAATTCGGGCTCTGATAAAACCTGCCAGATAAAAGGTGTGTCAGCCAAAATATCAGCGGGAGCATTTACAGCGGAAATATAAAAGCGTAGTGTATCACCCACATAAAGGTTTGAAGTGTTAGCGTAAACAGCAACATCGAATTGCTCCCGGACTGTTTGAAAGACTTTCACTGAAGTACTGCTATGAATACTCTCATTTGTTTCGTCAAAGACAAGTGTTACTGTATAACTACCTTGAGGAATCAGGTTATCCAATAGGAATGAACCCTCAAACATACCACTGGGTAGAACCTTCGTTTGCGTTTCATAAATGATATTACTTGATTGATCATGCAAACTAATACGTAAGGTAGGTTGATCCAAAGTAAGTTTGTATGTATTCTGAGTTCTTTCAAGCAGGTATCCATAAAAATGGACGCTTTGTCCAGGTTGATACTCACGATGATCCGTCCAAAGGTAAACATGATGCGCATTAAATGGTCCCCCTGAAAATTCAATGTTAAAGTAATCCGGAGGTGCTTGACCGAACCAATTTGACTGTACAATCCCGAATTGATCCGTTCCAGGTTGACCAACAATCGCGGTTACCGTCTCCCAGACACTGTTAATGTCATTGATGGGCAAACGCACCAGACCATCATCATCAGATGTACCTCCGGCAAACAAATCTCCCGTCGTATTATAGAAAGATACAGCAGTGTGACTTATTGCTGCGCCAGTAGAAATGTCGGTTACCCAAGCCATAACTTCGCCAGCAGAAAGCTTGAGCACTATATTGAGATTGACAACAGTAATGTAAGTTTGTTCATTATCAGCAATGTCTGCCTGCCACTCTAATCTATAGAATCCAGTTGGCAAATCATCCTGAAATCGCTGTAATGAGACAGCTACGACTTCTGCTGAATTAACCTGGTTAGAAAAAACTTCAGTCCATTCGCGGATATTCGTACCGCTATCGATATCACGACGAATAAATTGGAGCGCATCCAACACAGATAAAGTAAAATTAACACTTTCAGTATTGAGAT
Source organism: uncultured Chloroflexia bacterium (assembly GCA_963700595.1). Classification (GTDB taxonomy): domain Bacteria; phylum Chloroflexota; class Anaerolineae; order B4-G1; family SLSP01; genus PWVB01. The sequence continues at coordinate 539,341 of CAVOYE010000022.1, read as the reverse complement.
TATGGAATTGCACTGTCGAAGGTTTGGTCACGGGTATCGACTGCACCGGTAAATCATTGGCAATCGAAAATTCCGCAGGGAAGTTCCCCGAGGTAAAACAATGAGTTACAGGATTCTGCAGCATATTGCCGAAAATATCTGTGACAGATGAGACGGCTACACAATAATCTGCTCCCGGTTGCCTTTTTCCATTTATAACCAATGCGTTAGCAGGTTGATCAAAATAAAGCTGCTGCGATTGGAGTATGGGTGATATAGTAACTCCAGCGCTAAGGGTTGTTTCATCTATAGCACCTGAAAAAAGAATTCGTATAGGTTCATCGTTTTCAAAGCCAGTTGTACCGTCAGCTGGAATAAGATCCACAACTTCGGGATATGAGAATGTCGTGAACAACCACGTTTTGGGGTTAATCAGAGGTGTACTGGATCGCGCACGTGCTCGAGCTCCGATCTGGACTTCATAACTGGTATCCATATCAAAATGGTTACCAGGTGTAAAGATCAGGTGCGTTGCACTATCCAACCAATTGACCTTACCTGAAACCTTAGCACCACTTGCAGATCGCACGACCACTTCACTTCCAGTCGCAGTCGTATCCATTGGCGTATTAAACCAAATACTGATTGATGAAGACAACGGAACATTCCTAGCCCCCGGTAAAGGTGAAACAGCCGTAATGGCAGGTTCAGACAAAGAAAAATCCCATTCCTGGGGCGTGGATAGTCCAACACCAGCGACACTGACGATATCAGGCAAGAGGCTTATATGGTAAGTACCTCCAGCATTCCAATCTTTATAAGGTTTGAATTCATAGACTGTCTGGTGAACCCACCTACCCTCACCCAGTATCGGGGGGGAAATGTTGAGTATATCGGTTTGGCACAAATCAACAGATGCATGATCTGATTTTATGCAACCGCCATCTACTACCGGTTGATTGAATGAAATCTGAAGTGGAAAATCAGCTCTGGATACTGTCTCATTTGCACTTGGGAAAGACTGAGTAACCTTCAAGTATGGAACAATCGTAAAAACAATTTTGTTTTCGCGCACAAGCTTTAAGCCACTCCGCGCAATCGCCGAATCATCAATGTACAATTCGAAGCGGGTAGCCAAGGGAAATCCTGGTGAACCTGGTATGATCCTTAGCGACGTGTTGTTTTCCCAGATGAACGTAAAAGCAATGTCGCTATCCGGCACCAGATGCAGAGCCTGCTCTACACTTTCGGTATCCATTTCAGTATTAAAGTTTAATGTGATCTCGATATCAGGCGATACTACCTCACCATTACGCGGAGAGTGGCTTAGTAAAATCGGCGGATTGATAGCAGCATTTGGAATCTCATCTGGTGGGGATGCTATTGTTGCGCCGGATGTCGCCATTTGTGACGGCATGAGGTTTTCGTGTAATATGTCAGAATCCTGGTGCGACGGCGCTCCGCCGCAAGCATACATCACAAGTATGACCAGAATGAAAATGGGAATTCTACTATGTGAAGGCAAATACCTTTGCATCATAAGATCATTATACTCGAAACAAAAAAACACAGCGAAATTATATTACAGCTGTGTTTACATCCTTTTTATGTGCTATCAGTCAGGAGTGATTTGCTTTTTTCCTACGGTAATCCATAAAACGATATCCCATTCCGCGCTCCGTGAATATATAGCGTGGGTTACTTAGATCAGGCTCAATTTTTTTTCGCAAATAATTGATATAAAGACGTAAATAAGAGATAGCATCTTTATATTCATATCCCCATACCTTGGATAACAATGTGCTATGCGGAACAGTCCATCCTGCATTTTCGATGAGATGCCGTAATAAACGGAATTCCGTGGGGCGAAGCTTAATTCTTTCACCTGCTACAATCACTTCAGCCGTATTAAAATCGACACTCAGATTCTCATCTATTACTAGAAGAGTTGATTCAATTGGATTAGTAATTTGGAAACGTCGCAAAACCGCCCTAACCCGACTTACCAATATGCGTGGGCTAAATGGTTTTGTTATATAATCATCAGCTCCTAGATCCAAACCACGAACTTTATCATCTTCTGAACTACGAACGGTGAGCATGATGACCGGTACAGTAGATAATTCCCTGATCATGCGCAAGGTTTCAAAACCATCCATTTCAGGCATCATCACATCTAAAAGAACAATGTCAGGCAATTTTTCCCTTACTTGATCTAATGCCTGCAGACCATTAGCAGCGTCAATAACCCGGAAACCCTCCATCTCCAGGTTGATTTGGACAAACCGGATTATTCTTGGTTCATCATCAACAATGAGAACTAGAGGGTGCGATTCGGTTTTATTCTCGGATAAAGGTGACAATTTGTTCATCATTTTCCGTTGGTAATACTTCTATACTATGTACACGAATCCAAGGATACATCACGATATTTGTCTCAGGAAGTAAATAAGTTACGTCACGCCCGTCACGTAATCTGGGACTCGTTAAAACTATATATTGTGCTGTTGGCTCCGGTAAATCTTCAACTTCACCAACTACGGCATCTTCATTTGCTAAGTGCACGACAAGTGTATAAGGCATAATCCCCCCAGGTATAAGTACTGAAACCAGATTCCAGTCTGCCAATAAATAAAGACTAATGATCAACTAACACAGACCACAAAACGGATATACCAATGAACTCAAATAGCAGTAATTTTTGTGGTATAGCGTGATTATGTCTCAATGGACCAGTTGATGATTAACACTATCTATCTGAAAAAATGTGGACCTGCAATCGCATAGTGCCAAATGTAAGAATATCACCATCTTTGAAAGCATAGGGAAGATATGGCGTGACACGCTCATCGTTAAGGAAAGTTCCATTAGTACTATCCAGATCTTCAACAAAACACGTGCTCTCTCGAGCGTATATTCGAGCATGGCGTCTGGATACGCCTTGTTCAAGGCCACCATCCGGTGTCATATCCAGCTCAGGAAAAATGCCATGGGCTGCATCCAACCTGCCAACTAATATTTCATGTTCAGTCGAAAGTAACACTTTCCGTCCAGTATTGAGCACATCAACTTCTATGTTGAGTGGTTTTACTGGCACCTCACTCGCCGAATCGTCAAGTCGGGGACGCGCTGATCGACCTTCCTCTTGTTCAGGGAGTGGTTCTGTTCGCAAAGGACCACCAGAAGGAAGGTAAGTACCACATTGAACGCAGAACAAAGTGCCAGGTAGATTTTCAGCACTACATGACGGACAAATGACTTTACTGCCTTTTTGGGTCATTCTCACCTCCTATACTTAGAGCGATGCAAGAGACCGTGTACCATAACGAATTTGTTTTCGGCCTTTTGACGAAATGATATCACCAGATGAAATTTTATTAACTTCCAATATTGCAACTTGAGCAAGTTCACGATATCCTAAATCAAAAAGCTGCGTAGCTGCGGATTGCAGATAGCGCGTCGCACTATTGGTTTCACCCTGATCCAGTGCAAGCCACGCCTTTTCTTGCAATTGATACACACTGAGCCTGGACAAGATGTTAAAGATGCGAGAAGGAATTCGCTCATCTTCAGGTTGATCCGTAAAGGTGACATGAACATCCCGCGAGAGTGAAATCAAATTACCATTGTCTGGTTTTTCTGCCTGAATATCAAACCTCAGAATGCGGCGGTCTCCCATCTCATTTTTACTATTGCCAATGAGCATCTCAAAAACTATAACCATCGTTTCGCCTGCTGGTATATCCCCAAGCGATATAACGTTATCATGCTCCAATCTTAAGGCCAGCATTTCGGGTAATGTGCGGTATACACTTTGAACGCGAACGTAGGGTGCTGTATTCAGACGAACTTCCATATTCCTTAATATCAGATTAGACAACTCCTGGATTCGAACTTTTAAAAAATAACGAATCGCTGTTGCAGATTCTATATATTGAGAGATTCCCCCACCCTTTTGTGCAAGTTTATCTAAAAATAAATCGTTCCAATCCTCACCAATTCCAAAAGCAGAGATTCCTATTCCCTGGCTTAAGGCGTTTTTCGCTTCGTATAATGCCAATTCCTCGTCACCATATGTTATCCCATCGGTCAGTAATAAAATGTGATTAATCGAATCTGGGGTTGAATTCCGTGATGTTTCAGCCAGTCCAGCCAGTAAACCCTGATAAATTTCAGTTCCACCTCCTGATGACATTGCAGCAATGGCAGACTGGAATGCTCGTTTGTTTCCCACTTTGCAGGCTGGAATTTCAATTTTTGCCCGATCACTGAAAGTTACAATAGATAGATAATCATCCTCATGAAGAGCATTCAACAAATCCGTAGCCGCCATTTTAACGTTAAGCATCCGGGAACCGCGCATCGAGGTACTGCAATCGATGACAAGGCAAATATTCAGGCGCTGCCTGCTGGACTCATATTGTTCATCAAATCGCATCTCAAGGATTACATAGACAATCTGTTCACCATCAAGTATAGGGAGTTGTGATTTATTCTGAAAAACATCATACGAAACAGGAGAATGCGTAGTTCTTGCATAACCACGTGATTCCCTTAATTTATCATAAGTACGTCGATATACTGTATCACTTAAGACATCATATGCTTCTTGAATCTGCCTGAATCGCTCGGCATCACCGCTGGCAGCATCCGGGTGATATATCCTGGCTAATTCACGATGGGCATGTTTGAGATCATCTGGTAGCACATCATAAGCTACACCAAGCACCGTGTAATAATCAATTGTCGCGTTGATTTCAATCATCAATCTATTCCAAAGATAAAAATGCTATATCCACTGCAGCATACCGATCATAACTTTATATGCAGAGTTGGACATTTATTATTATGCCGGTATCGCATATGCGTACCTGTCCGCAGAACCAACATATATCACACCCTCGTGCAAAATCGGTTTACTGGTGATAGGGCCTTCTGTGTGATATTGCCATCGTAGTTTCCCTGTACGGGCATCGATACAGTATAATGTACCCTCGACACTACCCACATAAACAGATTCTCCGTAAACCATTGCGGAACCGGTCACCTGTCCATCAGCATCAAAACGCCATACAGTTCTTCCGTCACTTTGATCCAGACCATGGATATTTCCAGAAGTAGAGCCAAATATGACAATATTCTCAAAAACAGCTGCTGTTGATACGATTGGACCAGCTGACCTGGTCTTCCAGGCTAGCCAACCAGAACGAACATCAAGAGCATAAAAATTCCAATCCAATGAACCAATGAACAGCAATCCCTTGTTAACTATCGGCGAAGCGATAATCCCCCGTCTGGTACGATATTGCCAGCGGAATTCCCGATTATATCCAATGGCATAGACATTCCCCATTTGGCATGCAAAAAAGACATGGTCATCACTAACAGCAGGCTTGCAACGCACTTCACCATCCGCACCATATTGCCATGCAATTCGCCCACTATTCAGATGGATTGCATATAATTGTCGATCATCTGATCCAATAAACACATGACCAAGTTCAACAGTCGGAGACGAATACACTTTGCCCTGCGTTGAAACCTTCCATGTTAATTCCCCTGTGTGCTCATTTAGCGCGTAAACATTGCCATCAGTAGATCCAAATGTTATAAGTCCATCACTGACCATTGGTGATGAAGCGATTCCACCTTCAGTCGGATATTTCCATATGAACTTTCCATTATCTATATCCAAAGCATAAACATTATGGTCATAGGACGGTACGTACGCCACATCTTCTGTTACAGCGATGGATCCGCGTATCTCATCTTCGCAAGCAAAACGCCAAATCGGCTTCTGGACACCAGAAAGGATTTCACTTGTATCTACTGGTGAATAATTGGATCTCATTTCTACAGATGAAATGGACAACAGGGCGCGTTTGAACTCTTCAGCAGAACCCCACCTTTTATTAATATCATAATCCAGAGCTTTATCAATTATATTTACCAATGCACGACTAACGACTGGATTTGTTGTATGGATCGGTCGATCCCGGAAAGAAAAAGGTGGTTCCAACCGTGGATCTTGTTTGCTCAGTATATGATGTAATGTTGCTCCGAGGGCGTAAATATCGCCACGGGGTTCAGCAATACCGCGATATTGCTCAGGCGGTGAATAACCCTCTGTTCCTATCATCGTACCTTTATCCCCACTCTGAAACAATTTCGCTATACCAAAGTCGACCAGGCGTATGCGATGGTAATCATCCAACATAATATTCGATGGTTTCAAATCACGGAAAATAATGGGTCTTGGTTTATGACTATGAAGAAAGGTAAGGACATCGCATATTTGTATAGCCCATGGAATAACCTGTGCTTCAGTAAAAAAGCCTTCCGTATCGGCAATTTGGGCCTCCAAATCTTTTCCACTAATATACTCAAGCACTAAATAGCTCCGAGTATCTTGTGTAAAGTAGTCAAACACTTGCGGAATTGCCGGGTAACTTAAGGTGGCTAATATGCTAGCTTCACGTTCAAAGTTACGGACAATCATTTGCCGAACTTGAGGATCTGAAGCCGTGTTAATCATTTCCTTAATAGCACAAAGACGCAATACGCCAGGGAACCGCAAATCCTGCGCTTTATAGACTGCCCCCATCCCACCAATACCGATAACTCCCATAAGTTTGTACCGGTTCTGCAGTTGAATACCCGCAGATAACAAACCATCATTAGCAGCTTGTGATGGTATATCAATATGCCGGGTGGATAAGTTATTCTCTCTTACAGTTAGTTGTGAATCTCCACCGAATTTTTCCGCTTCTAAATCAGGCTGCTCTGGAAGTGCTTCGGTTCCATAAGAACCATCATTGGGTATCCCTTCAACAGGTTGTTGTAAGCGTTGAGACAGCCCCTTACCGCGGTTTATGAATCCATGGTCAGTTAGATTAACTGTCTTTTGCCCACTTTCTTTACTATCACTCATCCTTTTTTCCTCAATGCAGGGCTAAAATGATTATACGAGATAAATTCTCAAAACGCAAACGATAAAATTCTACTGCGTAAGCATCGAAACTTTCTTTGAAAAAATTTCTAAACTCCACGCGTTTATAGGTGAATTTGATTGATAAGAAGGTTTGTTCAAATAGAATCTTATGCTATCCTACATGCCATATCTTTTCATAGTTATGTGCCGATAAAGCCGTACACACAAGAGGATCCTCACCATGAAGGTTATATCATCAGCTATTCCCATGCAATTCGAGTTGGAATGCAGTGCCTGCGGACATAAGCAACTTTTCGCTTTGCCTACACCAGTTTGTGAGAATTGTGGTAACGACTGGCAAGAGGTGCTATATGATTACGATCGCATTAAAAAAATTTGGCCTGACATACTCCTTCAGCGGCCCATGAAGATGTGGCGATATCGAGAGTTATTACCCTTACACAACGACAACTACCAGATATCAATGGGTGAAGGCGGTACAACACTGCTTAGAGCACATAATCTGGGCATGATGCTCGGTGCTCATAATCTATATATTAAAGACGAACGCCAGAATCCAACAAATTCTTTCAAGGACCGGCAAGCAGCGCTGGTGATCTCAATGATGAAAGAAGCAGGGATTAAGGAACTTATTGTCGCTTCAACTGGGAATGTTGCGATTTCATATTCCGCTTATTCTGCACATGCCGGCATCAAATTATGGTCTTTTATCCCAAGTCTTGTCCCATCAGAAAAAATGCGTGAGATTGCAATATATGGCAGTGAAGTCATCAAAGTCACGGATACCTATGACATGACTAAAAAAGTAGCGAATGAATTTGCTAGACATAAAGGTATACACGCGGACCGAGGAATACGCAATATTGGAACCAGGGAGAGTATGAAAACAATAGCTTTCGAGATTGCGGAACAGCTTGCCCAGGAGTTGGGACCGCCAAGTCCAGGTGTGCCATGGCGTGTGCCGGATTGGTACATTCAAGCAGTAAGTGGCGGGATGGGTCCAATTGGTGTCTGGAAAGGCTTTCTTGAATTGCTGCAAATGGGTCTGGTAGATCGACTGCCTAAACTTGCCGTAATACAAGTTGCAGGTTGTGCGCCAATGGTTAATTCCTACGAGAAGAAATTAAGCGTTGTTGAACCAGTTACAACCCCAAACACCAGGGTAATAACCATCGCGACTGGTGATCCCGGTCCTGCTTATGAATACTTGTATCCTGTTATTAATGAATATGGCGGAACCTTTACAGCCGTATCTGATGAGGAAACATTTCGAGCGCTACACATTTTAGCTAAAATGGAAGGATTGTCGATTGAACCCGCGGCGGCGGCAGCTTTTGCCGGTATGTTTAAATTGTTGAATGAAGGCATTATCAAAAAGAATGAAACAGTTGTAGTTAACTGTTCCGGTCACACTTTTCCGGTCGAGAAATTTCTACTTGATGAAGACTGGTTAAAAGTGGTATCGACTGCCGCGAATCAAACGGGAAAACATACTACAGCCCATACCCCGCCTTCAACTGAAGGTCTTTTAGGTGCACTTGATCACCTGGATAAACGGGTGAAACGTATCGCTATTATTGAAGATAATCTTGATGCTGCACGACTTTTACGGCGCATTTTGCAGACACAAGGCGAATTCCAGATTGTTGAAGCCAGTTCTGGCAGCGAAGGGCTGAACCTTATTCGAACCACACATCCTGATCTGGTTCTACTCGACTTGATGATGCCCGATATGGATGGATTCGCTGTTCTGGACGAATTGGAAGCTGACAAAACGCTTGAACATCTACCGGTCATTGTTATTACTGCCAAAGAACTCAGCTCACAAGACCGTGATCGGTTAGAGGGGCAAATCCAAATACTCTTACAAAAAGGCACATTCATGGATGAAAACCTCATCGAAGATATCAATGCTCTTCTTGGTCAATCACACAAGGATAAGCAATGACAAATATACTTTATGTTGAGGACGATGTTTCGAGTCAGCGATTGGTTGAGCGAATCTTGACTGCAGACGGATACAGTGTTGCTATCATCGATAATGGCATAAATGCTATTGAAATAGCACGACAGAATAAACCTGATCTCATTCTAATGGATATAAACATAAACGATTTAGATGGTTACGAAGTGACGACACATTTACGATCAATTCCAGGTCTCGAAGATATCCCAATTATAGCGGTTACTGCTGCTACATTAGAAGGTGATCGAGAGCGCGCAATTGTGGCAGGATGCAGCGGATATATTCCAAAACCCATTGATGTTGATAAATTCACCGACCAAATTCGTGCTTACTTGGTCGGTGTCTATGATGACTTGGATAGAACCGACCACAAAGAAATATACCTTGAAGAATATAACCAGCGTTTAGTCAACCGACTTGAAGCGAAAGTACGTGAATTACAAAAAGCCAACCAGGAATTACTCAAAGTTGATAAAATGAAATCCGATTTTGTTATACTGGCAAGCCATGAATTAAGAACACCATTAACAGTAATTTATGGTTATATGCAAATACTGAACGGAAGGCGTGATATACCCGGGGATCTCGATACACCAGATAGTTCTGTAGCTCTATTAAGTAAAGTATCGTCAGCTGTTGACCGTCTGAATGATGTCATTCAGGATATCCTCAACGTATCTTTAATCGATGCCAATCGCCTGGATCTAACGCACGAGCCCGTATTTATTAACTCGCTTATGCAATCCGTTCTGCATAATGTGCAAAATTTTGGTCCTAAACGCAAACTCATTTTTGAACTTGGTAGCGGGATAAAAAACGTATCACCGATTGAAGGTGATTCTCGTCGATTGCATCAAGCCATCAGCAACATTGTGAGTAATGCCATGAAATACACCCCTGACAAGGGTTCTATCTTCATCGATGCAGAACAACTGGACGACGTTATCCATATTTCGATCCGGGATTCTGGTGTAGGGATACCGCCTGCGGAACTGGGTAATATTTTCGATCGTTTTTATGTCCTGGAGGATACCGCGCTCCACAAAACAAGTAAAACGGATTTCAAAGGAGGTGGCATAGGGTTAGGGTTGACGGTTTCAAAGGGTATCATCGAAGCCCATAACGGCAAAATCTGGGCTGAGAGTCCCGGTTTTGATACTGTTACCTTTCCGGGCAGTACGTTTCATATTTTATTACCCATAGGGAAACCCTTTTCCTAGAACAAGCAGGCACAACCAATCACATCTACGCGGTATCAGACTTGCGTTGTAATAAAAGATCCATTAAGCTTTATTCGCATCGCCTACTTACCCTAAATCAAAAATATTGTCGCGATAAAATTCCTTGAGGGCTTCCGGTGTCCTGCGCCTTAGCATTTCAGCGCGATAAAGAACTTTCCTTAGCCATTCAGTACTCGGATCAGTGAGTTTCAGGAATTCGGTAGTTTGGGGATAGGTGATCCAGCATATATGGTCATGTTCATCACTTAAAGTAATTTGTGTTTTTTCTGGCAGCTCGCAGCCAAATACCACCCCTAATAATTCATTTTCTGGTAAGGGTTGTCCTCGAAAAAAATGTACCGTCCCCAGGATGCAGACAGGTTGAAGACGCACGCCTAATTCTTCAAAGGTTTCTCGATAAAGAGCATCCAGAAAACTCTCGTTTTGCTCAACTCTACCTGTCACACACTCCCATACCCCTGGAGCAAAATCCTTTTCCAAACTTCGCCGGAGCAGCAGGTATTTTCCTTCCTCTGTTGACCAGATAACCGCTGCCACACCACCAAGAAATCGCCCTATCGTCATCTCGCGCTCCTATATGTTGTATCAACTGTACATATTCTATCTTTAGTAAGAGGGCTGACAATCCGATATTGATCGCCAACACTCTACCCGGGTTGTAATGGTATCGATGACTCCCATCATACCAGTGCACTATTTTGTGTATTAAAAATGAATGCGCAAAGGCGATTTACAGGTTCTATCGCAGTTGTTTTGTATCCTTCCTGAAACCCATTCCTTGATTTTTTAAAAGTGGCGGGGTTGCACTTTAGCCGTATAATGAGGGCAGTTTGCAAAAGTTTCTCAGCACTACATGTTATTTATCAATTATGGGAGGGAGAATGAAAATCAAGAAAAGTATTTTTGGGGTTTTAAACGATGGCACTGAAATCGCACTATATACACTTGTCAACGACACAGGTATGAAAGTAAGTATAACCAATTACGGGGGTATTGTTGTCTCACTGTTTGTACCGGACCGTAACGGTATTATGGGTGATGTGGTTTTAGGCTTCGATTCACTACAAGAATACGAAACGCACAATCCATTTTTCGGATGTCTCGTCGGGCGTTTTGGCAATCGTATCGCACACAGTAAATTTTCCATAGATGGCTCCGAATACAAGCTCGCTCAGAACAACGGAGAAAATCATTTACATGGTGGGCTTAGCGGTTTTGACAAGAAGGTCTGGAAAGCAAAAGCAATAGAAACAAAAATGGGCCCAGCACTCACCCTCAAGTATATCAGCCCGGATGGTGAAGAAGGCTATCCTGGAACTCTTGCGGTCAAAGTCGTATATACATTGACCAACCAAAATGCACTTAGAATTCACTATATGGCTTCAACGGATAAAAAGACCGTCGTCAACCTGACAAATCATTCTTATTTCAACTTGTCCGCCGGTGCATCTCGAACCATACTCGACCACAGTATGATGATAAATGCAGATGAATTTACACCTGTTGATGAGACACTTATTCCGACTGGTGAATTAAGATCTGTTGAAAATACACCTTTGGATTTCCGGACCCCCACCCTGATAGGCGCGAGGATCAACCAAGACGATCCACAACTAAAGTATGGAGGCGGATACGATCACAATTGGATTGTCAATGGCGAAGCCGGTCAATTACGGCTTGCGGCGAAGGTCTTCGAACAGAATTCAGGACGTGTAATGAAAGTGATCACAACGGAACCCGCTATTCAGTTTTACGCCGGGAATATGCTGCCTGTGATTAATGGGAAAAACAATACATCATACAACAAACGCGGTGGATTGTGCCTGGAAACACAGCATTATCCGGATTCACCCAACAAACCAGAATTCCCATCAACTATCCTGGAACCGGGTGATAAATACAAAACGACAACAATTTACAAATTTTCAAGTAAATAACAAAAGGAAAACATGGAGAACAACATGGAGACAAAAAACACGCAATACGAAGACACACTCGATCACGTCAATACTTATTCCAAACCCTCGGATCTGAAAATCACAGATATGCGAATAGCCACGATTGTGGGTGCTCCCGATGCGCTGCCCCTTAATCAAAATTAGTACCAACCAGGGCATAGAGGGGTACGGGGAAGTCCGCGATGGAGCCAGTAAGCGTTATGCTCTCACATTAAAGAGCCGCATCCTGGGAGAAAACCCATGTAATATTAATAAAATTTTCCGCCGCATAAAGCAGTTTGGTATGCATAGTCGACAGGGAGGGGGTGTCAGCGGGGTCGAAGTAGCCCTTTGGGACATCGCTGGGAAAGCGTATGGAGTTCCGGTCTATGCTATGTTGGGTGGAAAATTCCGGGATAAAATCCGGGTGTATTGCGATACGGATGTTCACGGCAGGCATACTGGACAGGCAATGGGTGAAGCCTTAAAAGAACGTATGAACATGGGTTTCACATTCCTTAAAATGGATGTCGGCATCGGACTGTTGCGAAATGTGCCCGGTGCACTCTCCGGACCGCAAGACTTTATTCAGAAGTTGATGCCGCCTCGCGATATGTGGGAGAAGTATCGCAATGCCGATGCCAAAACAAGGTGGGAATTACGCCGGCAATCCTATGACATCCAGAATGTGATGCACCCCTTTACCGGTATCCAGGTCACTGAAGCTGGATTAGCATACCTGGAAGAGTATGTCGAAGCTGTAAGAGGGGTCATTGGCTATGAGATTCCCTTATCCACCGATCACTTTGGACATATTGGCATTGAAGATTGTATCAAAATAGCCCGCAGATTAGACAGGTTCAATTTAGCATGGTATGAAGATATGCTTCCCTGGCAGATGACAGACCATTATGTTCGTTTGGCTAATTCCTGTACAACACCCATTTGCACCGGAGAAGATATATACCTGAAAGAGGGATTTGAACCGTTGTTAAAATCGGGTGGAGTGTCGGTCATTCATCCTGATTTGCTGACCACGGGCGGGATCTATGAAAACCAGAAAATTGGTGATATGGCTCAGGATTATGGCGTGTCGATGGCTGTCCATATGGCTGAATCACCCATCGCATGTATGGCTGCCGTACATAGCGTGGCAGCAACCGAGAACTTTATCGCTTTGGAAAATCATTCTATCGATACCCCATGGTGGAACCATATCGTCAACGGGCTACCTGACCCCATCATCCAAAACGGATTTATCGATGTCCCGGACGCACCCGGATTGGGTATCGAATCATTAAACGATGAGATTATTAAAGAACACCTGGATCCTAATGAGCCCGGTTTGTGGGAATCCACAGATGAATGGGATCAGGATTACAGCTCGGATAGGCTCTGGAGTTAACTACGGATAAATCGCCAGGTTTGAATTAGGAGACGACGATGGAATTTTCAGCAATGGAGAAAATGCTTGCAGAAAATATGGAGATCGTGCAGAAGCTTGTTGAAGGCATAACGCTATCGCAAGCGCGGTGGAAACCAGATCCTGAGCGGTGGTCGATCCTCGAAGTGATTAATCACTTGATCGATGAAGAACGGGAAGATTTTCGTCTGCACCTTGACATCATGCTGCACAATCCTGATCAACCCTGGCCTCCAATAGATCCAATGGGCTGGATTACATCCCGTAAGTATAACCAGCGAGATCTCGCGTCGTCAATCGCGATTTTGGTTCAAGAACGACAGCTATCTCTTGCATGGTTAGAGACATTACTAAGTCCTGATTGGGACAGTACCGTCCAGGCACCCTGGGGATTATTCAAAGCCGGCGATATGTTTGTGTCCTGGGTCGTCCATGATCAATGGCATATTCAGCAACTCGTACAATTAAGAAGGGATCTAACCATTGACCTGGCAGCACCTTATATCACGCAATACGCCGGATCCCTGTAAGTAGCCCATATGACATAGAGAACACCCAGTGTTGTACACCACTGGGTGTTCTTTTCATTTCAAAACCGGCATCTCATACAGGCTTTTATTTCTGAGAACCTGTCCCGATGCTTTTTCTCTCTATCCGACTAAAGGCAGCCAAGGTAAAAGAAATTTTTGCCAAATAAGTTCAGTATTTCCTTCAGCATTCACTTTTGGCACCGGATTCAGTACAACGCCAAAAGTAAAGCGCAACCAATTCCAGGAAAATACCGGATTCATCTCGATTTGCATCGCCAAATCACGGCAGGTGTATGCGTAATTTATCTCCTTGAAAAGACTGGTCTCTTCACCTATCAATTGTAACGAGGTTGCGTCATCACCAATTTGAAAGATTACCCTATCATCATGCACTTTTGACGCCAGTGTTCTTCTCTGTAAGGTTTCAAAACTGTATTGCTCGATAACGAAGAGCATGGCTGCATCCGATTGTCTTTGAATCGATTTAATCGGGTTGATCAGGTTACCCGCAAGTATATCATTCAAAAACCTTCTCCAATACCAGTTGGACTGCATAAGAAGGCTGTCATCGACAAGATTGACAAGCTGCCTTCCCACACCGCGATCAAACGAGAATCCAACCAGCATCCCTGAATAGTCAGGCAAGTTGTGGAAAAAGAGTTTGCTATACTGGTAGACTGGAAGTTGTGGACTCGGAACAAGCCACCATGAGGTGTGTCGTGGCTTTTGATAATTCATTGGACGCAGCGTAAGATGCCGTACAGGTAAAGGTAACGATGTAATGGTCTCTAACACCGCATGCGATATTTCATACATTCCTGGCGTTTTTATAGTGTCTTTATTCACGGAAACTCGTTCAGCCTTTGCCCTACAATGATGTGCACACAACCGCCCGGACCCATCTCGCGGCGTGTAATATGTAATCCTGCGGATTGCATAAAAATCCTCTCGTCCCGCATATAATCGCCGAAAATCTCCCATAGAACCGCCAGGTAGTGCGCAAACAGATTGCCGTTTTCAGCTTCTCCAGCATCTACGATTATAATTCTGCCTCCAGGGCGCAGCACCCTCAGCATTTCAGCGAATGCCTGTTGCCCATCCGGAATAGCACTAAACACAAAAGATGAGACAACCGCATCAAAAGTAGATGCCGGGTATGGCAGAGTGTAATTATTTCCTAAACTCAAACTGCTGGACAAGTGTGCCTTATTCAGACGCATGCGGGTCAAATGCACCATACCCCATGCAAGATCAATTCCCGCTAAACGATAGTGCCTTGCTAATGTCAGGTGCAACTTACCGGTGCCAACACCTATTTCTAAAACCCGTCCGGGAGGGGAAGGGAGAAAAGGCAAAATTGCCAGCCGGTATCTATGAGTTGTATTGAATGTCAACCAATCCACAGCATCATATAACCATGCAAGTTTATTGTAGATGGGATCCCAAAACCGGCGTTGTTTTTTTATATTACCCATGTTTACCCTTGCAATGTCGGAGTACCCAACAAGACACCTTTCATTGTCACTATGGCAGGAAATCTTCCCGTAGAGGATAAAACGCATCCACAATCCGACACGCGGTCAACGCACGTCCGCTATGTTTTACATGGGGTGGGATCGTAACGACCGCACCTTTCTCCAATACAACAACTTCATCATCCAGTGTCATTTCAAACTGCCCATTCAGCATTGTTGTTATTTGCTCATGGGGATGGCTGTGAGCTGGCAACACAGCCCCTGGCGTAAAATCCCACACCGCAAGGGACATATGATTCGTGTGATAGAATTTGGCGCTTCCTCCAGGCAACATTTCACGGGATGTCACTTCATCTGGCAATAGTACTTGTGCTTTTCCTTTTTCCATTACCCTTCATCTCCTTCTCTATCATAATCAAGTTTATGTTGCATAACACGCCGCACCGTTTTGTAACCGAGGTGATTGTAGAAACCAATCGCAGCATCATTTTCTTCCCAGACCCATAAATCGATCGCGGTCGCACTTTGTGTGACTGCCCATTCCTGTGCTGCAACCATAAGCCTGCGTCCTATCCCCCTACCCCGATGCGTGCGTGCAACAATCACATCTTCAATGTGAGTATAACGACGTGTTTTAAAAATAGGATCTTCCGGATTATTTCGCACAAAAATTGCTATTAAACCAACAACAGCTTGATTTTCCTCAGCGATAAGCATACTGGTATTTTCCTTCGCCAACTCATCCGCATACCATGCTTTGGTCATCACAGGATCTGCCATCTGGAAAATATCTGGCTTTAACTTTATATGATAAGCCAATTCCTCAGTAAATAAGGTATTCACCGCTTCATAATCAGATTCTAACGCTGCACGAATGGAAATCGGCATATTTTTGGCTCCGTTTTGATAACAGACTACGTGCAGTTTTTATTGTAAAATAATCTTCAACTGCAAAAAATCTTCGTTCTGCATTTCATCCAGAAAAAACAGGGACTTACGGGGCATCAAAAAACCACAATGTTGGTTCTCCATCAATGGACAACCACACGCGCCCTGTTTTATCTGCTTCAATCTGGCATGGGGATGATAATGTTTCATCGACTGGAATAAACATTCCACCTGACACCTGGTAAAGACCATGGGCAAAGCATCCCCATGTCAGGTCATTAGCACCTGAAGCGATGTCCGGCAACCCGTTTTCACCGTTGTTTTCGCCGGTGACAAGCCATTCTTCTTCACTCACCCAGAATGTGATGCTTTGCCCCGAATCGCAACTGGCGCCACCACAGGGAACCATGGTCACCCAAAAAGCATCCTTGCCGTCGAGTACTAAGTCAATTATCCATCCCCAGCGCATCCCCTCGATGGGGAATTGCACTGGATGAGGGAGCAACTCCCAACCACTCCCCTGCGTGTACCGCCATATCTCATCATCAACACCAGTCCAGATTCGCCCGTCTTCTCCAATTTCAACATCTTTTATACATCCGGATGAAACGACGGGACTGGACTGACCACTCCATGACGCACCATCATACCACCGCGCTCCCTCTCCGGCAGGTCCAGGACCCATCCAGGCGCAGTCCGTCACCCACACATCACCGCTTGAATCTATCGCAATATCACTAAGTTTGTAGCTATATTCATACTCAAGCATAAAGTCTGACGGTTCAAAACCCACATCCTCTGGCGTTAAAAGGATCCAGTGGTCATCGTGCAGAATCCGCACATCATTGATCGTGACCAACCACGTGTCTCCCCGCGCGTCCGTCACAACGCCATCACTCACGCTGGCGTACATTTCGACATTGAACATCCATCCTGCCGGCAACCATCCTTGTTCAGGGCCATAGGTGTGCCATGTTGTACCGTCATAGGCCGAAATCCACCCACCCTCTTCATCGACGATCCACAATCTGCCTAATCCATCAAATCCAAGAGGGTAACCCGAAATTTCACCGTGGTATAACCAGTTTTCCCCATCGTAACTGGTTACTTCTTCGACACCAATCACCCATAGATCACCGTCCGGTCCTTTGATTAACTTTTTAACTGTGGATATTGGATGGTTAAGCACTCTCTCGAATGGGCGAAATGGACCATAACCAGGCAGTTCACCTGGCGTGCTTGAAGGTGCCGGTGTCCGTGTTGCCGACTTTTCAGGTAATGCTGGGGGTTCAGGAGTCTGTGTCGAGGTTACGACAAGATCCATTATTTCAGTGGGTGTGATTTCCAGAACGGATGACTCAGGCGTATTTTTCACCATTATCGCCGTTGAGGACTTGTTCACGACCTGTTCTCCTGGCGCCGTTGAAGATGTACATCCAAGCAGTATCAGGATCACAACCAAAATTGAAACCAGGCAGAAAACTCGAAATTTGTATCCGATCCACATAGAATCCCTTTTATTATGTTCAGTTTACAACATAAACTGAGTTCATGCTCATTGGCAATTGTCCCGGCAGCATGGGCACATACACTCCTATAATATCATAATAAAACTGGAATCTATTATCCTACTGGATGATTTTTGTCTTCGCAGTATTTGACACATTGCTAAGGCAAACTAAAATTGTCCATTACCATTGTAACTTAAGGTGTCTTAACAGATGTAATTAGTAAAAAATGGAGGGCTGGATGGAATACAGAAATTTAGGAAGTAGCGGAATAAAAGTATCTGAATTATGTCTGGGCACGATGACTTTTGGCAGGCGCACTGACGAAGCGGAATCCCAACGCATCGTCGAAATGGCATTAAACGCCGGGATAAACTTTTTTGATACGGCGGACGGGTATGGATCTGGAGTATCGGAAAAAATTCTGGGGAAAGCCCTGAAAGGTCACCGTCGTCAGGCTGTTGTCGCAACAAAATTTTTCAATCCAATGGGATCAGGTCCCAATGACTCAGGCATGTCACGTGTGCACATTATGAATGCCATCGAGGACAGCCTGAAACGCCTGGACATGGATTATGTTGATATATACTATATCCACCACGTCGATATCCAAACGCCCATTGAAGAAATGCTGCGCGCAATGGATGATCTGGTACACCAGGGGAAAGTAAGATATATCGCTTGCAGCAACTACGAGGCATGGCGTTTAATGGAAGCCTTGTGGATCAGTGACGCAAATCACCTTTCACGGTTTGTGTGCTACCAACCGCAGTACAGTCTGGTTGTGAGAGATATTGAGCAGGAACTTGTGCCCCTGTGCCTCTATAAGGGTGTAGGTATCGTTCCATGGGCTCCATTAGCAAGTGGTTTCTTAAGTGGGAAATTCAAACCTGGAGAACGCACCGTGACCGGTACGCGATCCGCCGATGACTGGGCATGGCATGGTCGCTTTTTTGCAGAAAATGCAGATGAGACATTGCAGGTTTTGCTGGATGCCGCCCAGGCTTTAGAAAAAACACCCGCACAGGTTGCATTGCGCTGGGTTCTGGAGCAAGCAGGTATATCATCAGTGATCGCGGGTGTGCGCACTGCGGAGCAGCTCCAGGACAACCTGGGCGCAGCAGGTTGGAAGCTTCAGGGAGATTGGCTGGAAAAACTCAACCTTGTCTCCCATCTTCCGGCACGTTATCCGGAGTCTTTTGAATATAATGTCCATTTGCGCAGAGAAAGCGCTATAAAAATACCGGCATCTTCATAAGCATCAGATGCACTCAGAAACAGAAATATCGAAGGATTCATTAATGCCAAAACCTCTTGCGAACATACGCGTACTGGATCTGACCAGGGTGCTGGTTGGCCCCTATTGCACAATGATACTCAGTGATCTGGGTGCTGAAATAATAAAACTAGAAATCCCAGGAAAAGGTGATGATTCCCGCAACTTCGGACCTTTTATTGAGAATCGAAGTCTCTACTATCTCAGCATTAACCGCGGGAAAAAGAGTATCTCACTTAACTTGAAGCATCCTCAAGGCAAACGTATGTTCCTCGAAATGGTTAAGCACGCCGATGTCGTTGTTGAAAACTTCAGACCGGGCACCATGGAAAAACTGGAACTGGGTTATGATGTTTTACACAGTGTCAACCCCCACCTCATCTACGCTGCCGCATCGGGTTTTGGGCATACAGGACCGGACAGCCAGAAACCAGCCTATGACATTATTGCGCAAGCGTTAGGGGGCATAATGAGTATCACCGGTTGGCCCGACAGCCCGCCGACCAGGGTAGGCATTTCCATGGGGGATATCACAGCCGCTCTATTCACATCAATCGGGATTACAACCGCACTATATGAGAGGGCACTCACCGGTCTGGGACAGAAAGTTGATGTCGCGATGCTTGATTGCCAGGTCGCGATCCTGGAAAATGCCCTGGTGCGCTATCAGGCAACTGGCAAGAATCCTGAACCACTGGGAACCAGGCATCCTACCGTCACACCCTTCCAGGCTTATAAAGCTTCTGATGATTATTTTGTTGTGGGTATTGGCAATGACAGTCTGTGGCAAATTTTCTGTCAGACGATCGAAAGACCTGACTTGCTTGAAGATAGCCGATTTATGACGAACCAGTTACGAACCGAGAATTTAAACGCTTTGAACGAAATCCTTAACGACGTACTGTGCCAAAAAACAGCCCGAGAGTGGCTCGAGCTGTTTGAAGCAAACCATGTAACGTGTGCTCCAATCAATAAAGTCGGCACAGTAATGGACCTGCCACAGGTCAAAGGCCAGGAATATGATTGTGGAAGTGGAAGATAAAGTTGCCGGAACCGTGAAAATCGCTGGTAATCCCATAAAAATGACGAGTATTGATGAGGAAACGACACGCACTCCGGCACCCGAGATCGGCGAAAACAATGCCGAAGTCTATGCCAGTTGGCTGGGATTATCCGCCAGAGACCTGGCTGAACTCAGCCGTGAAGGCGTGATTTAATACGCGCTTGATATGAGGAAAATAATGCTAATCCAACCAGCACCATTATATGAGACTGCACAAGGGCTGCGTTCTGGTGCAATAGACCTGCTGGAATATATCCACCAGACGTGCAACAGAATGGAAGATGTCGACCTGTGATTCAGGCATGCTATTCCCGAACCCAACCGCGAACAACGCCTGGTCAGAGAAGCCCGATTACTGCTACAAGAATATCCGCATCCCGCAGCCAGACCACCTCTCTTTGGTGTACTCATTGGTGTTAAAGACATCTTCATCGCCGATGGTTTTGCGATGCGCGCCGGATCAAAGCTGCCTGCCGAGGAGTTTACTGGGATTCAGGCTTCAAGTGTAACCCGGCTGCGAGATGCCGGCGCGCTCATCCTGGGGAAAACTGTCACGACGGAATTTGCTTACTTTGCACCTGGTCCTACCAGAAATCCGCATAATCCGGATCATACGCCAGGGGGATCATCGAGTGGTTCTGCGGCTGCGGTGGCTGCTGGTTTTTGTTCACTTAGCCTCGGATCCCAAACAATAGGATCGGTGATACGTCCAGCTGCCTACTGTGGGATCTTTGGATTCAAACCCACATTCGGTAAAATTGCGACCGACGGCGTCCTGCCCTGCTCGCAGACCGTAGACCATATCGGTTTTTTTACGCAGGATATTGACGGTGTGGGAATGGCAGCCTCCGTTATGATACCAGGTTGGAAAGGTCTGTCGGAGAATCTCCCTGATCCCTGCATTGGCATACCAGAAGGGCCTTATTTGGAGCAAGCCGATCCCACGCAGATGGCCATCTTCCAGAAGCAAGTTGATGCTTTGAAAAACGCCGGGATTAACGTACTCCATATTCCAGTGTTCGATGACATAGAGGAGATTAACACTTGCCATAAAAATATAGTGGCAGCGGAATTTGCGGAGAACCATGCTGTTTACTATGAAAAATACGGGCACCTGTATTCACCACAGTCCCGTGCGTTGTTGGAACAGGGTTTGACTATCTCAGCAGGTGAAAAACATAGTGCCCTTGAGAAACAAGGGCTAACCAGGCAAGTTGTAGCAGAAGTGATGCACCGCGAAGGCATTACCACTTGGGCGTGTCCTGCAGCGCCAACTCCGGCGCCTTTGGGGTTGGCATCGACCGGAAACCCGATCATGAATCTCCCCTGGACATTCACGGGATTCCCGGCACTCGCAGTTCCGGCAGGCCTAGGGCTGGAAAATCTGCCTATGAGCATCCAGCTCGTAGCCGGATTTGACCATGATGAAGAATTAGTGCAGCACGCGAAGGTGATCAGCAAACACCTGACGCGCTGACAAGGCAAGTGTTCTTGCCGAACTGTTACAATGTGGTAAAATGCATTCCATATGGTGGGTGTGGCCTAACGGTTAAGGCACCTGTCTGTGGAACAGGAAATTGCGAGTTCGAATCTCGTCACTCACCCTGAAAAGGTCACTCAAGGCGCAAAAAATGCCCAAAAGTGGCCTTTTTTGTGTATTATAATCTCTTTGACCATCGATTTCACTAACTCCAAAAAAACAGACCGAACACTGCATTCTCAGGTAACTCATACGCGTCTTTTACTGGCTATCTGACTACTCCCCCACCCTAACCTGGAAAATGCGGTCAAGACAATGACAAACAGCGGAACTGCAAATTGCAGTCTCCGCTTTTTTATACTATCTAACTTATAAGATCTATATAATCATACAATGGAATGAGTGGCGAAGGGCGGATTTGAACCGCCAACCAAGGGCTTATGAGTCCCCTGCTCTGCCATTGAGCTACCTCGCCAAATTCTCCACAGGGACAACCAGGGATTTCATTACCTCTAAAAAGCGTCCTTGTGATGGCAAAATTATAGTTTGGTCTTTGATTTTGTCAAGTTCAACAGCCTGGTTTGATCTTATAAGCAGGACGTTCAATTCCGTTTCTCCGGACTCAAGCTCTACAACCAGAATGGCAAGACTCCCTGTGAAATCATAACAGCATAAATGTTTTCTAGTGCGAATAAACGAAAGGAGTACCGCTCTCCCGGCGTAGCTCTTGATGTGAAAACTTGCATGACCCTTGGACATCGATTGAGCGGGTGTGTTATACTGCTCGTATCACAATGAAAAAACAATATGCCCAGGCTCCTACCGGACAGGAATCTTCTCAAAATGAGGTAGATTCCAGAACACCGGTTTTCAGGCTTGGCCAGGTGGGACGGAACGCCGAGACCTTTCAACGGTTGGCGTTGGTGGAAACCCATCGCCGCGGTGTGGAAACAGCCCAGCACGTGATTGCCCCGACCGATGGCGCAGTCTGGATCCAAGGTTTTCTGGATTACCATCGCCCGGATGCGCAGCGGATCCTGGACTTCGGGCATGCGGCAGGCTATGTCGCCACCATCGGCGGGGTGGTTGGCCTCCCCGAAAGTGCGGCCTTTCAAAGCTGGCTGAAGACCAGTTTACACACCCTTAAGCATGACGGAGCCACAGCCGTGCTGCCCGAATTACAGGCTCAGGTCACCGCCCACCCCGAGCAAGCTGAGTTGGCGGAGGCCCTGACGTATCTGGAGAAACGCACCGCCATGATGAACTATCCGGAGTACCAAAGGCAAGGCTGGCCGATTGGGAGTGGCAGTGTGGAAAGCGGGAATAAGGTTGTGGTAGAAGCCCGTTTGAAAGGCGCCGGTATGCATTGGGCTCCGTCCCATGTGAATCCCATGCTCAGTTTGCGCAACGCCATCTGCAGCGAGCGTTGGCATGAGGCTTGGCAAGCCATTGTGGCCGATCATCGACGGCAAAGGTGCCAGCGCTTCCTTAACCGGGCGCGCCGTAACACGGTGGCCCCACTTCCGCCACCCTTGCCAGCATTACCCAAGTTGCAGAACCAATCCATACCGTCCGATGTCTCGGCTGCTGAACCTAAAGAAGCATTTGGCGACCCGCTGCTAATCATCCGTGGAAGTCTCATCCCAGTTGTTCTCCATCCCACCGCTCTAGGTCTGCAAAAATGTGACGCACACCCAACTTGCATGTACCCTTGGACATCGATTGAGCGCGTGTGTTATACTGCTCGTATCACAATGAAAAAGCAATTTCCCCAGGCTCCTACTGGACAGGAATCTCTTCTCAAAATGAGGTAGATTCCAGAACACCACTTTTCAGGCTTGGCCAGGTGGTCGGAACGCCAGGCGCATTACAGGCTTTCGAGGAAACTGGAGAAAATCCGCTTGAGTAACTTCTGCGGCATGTAACTGGCGACTGGGGGGATTTGTGTGAAGAAGATAAAGCGGAAAACCAGCTGGCGATTGAGCAAGGGCTGAGGATATTTTCGGCTTATATGCTGAACAATGGCACCATAATCTGGGTGATTTCAGAATGGGATCGGAGTGCCACGACTCTTTTGCTCCCGCAGGAGTATTAAGAGATAGCCATTTCTGTGTGTACCAAAGCTCATGATTCAGGATACTTTTGATGACTGCGTACCCGTATCGCAAAGCGGTCGGCTGCACACTTGGGTTAAGCTGTCATAAAATAACATCGACTCACTCAACTGCTGTTTCGACAATTTCAAAGCACTGTTCCTTCGAGTAAATTCTGGCCAAACACCCTAGCGGAATAGTAAATTGTGGAGATGTATGGCCAAAATCCATATCTGTAATTATCGGAAATGAATAGCCTTGTGTTCGTTCCAAAACTCGCTCTCGTAGCATTTGTTTCTCAGCGTCCGAATAACGCATGGGTCTTCCAATCACCAACCCATTGATTTTCTCGAAAACACCCATATTTTGATAGTCCATCAAGATCCCATCTACAGTTTCTGGGGTGGGTCTTCCTTCTGATAGCTCAAAAAAGAAAATTGCATTATCCCATTCTGGCCAATAATCTGTGCCTCGAAGGTGTTGCAATGACTCCAAACATCCTCCAATTAGGCGACCTTCTGCTTCACCACCTTTGAGCCAAGTCCAACCAATAGAGTTTACCAGTTGCCTTGGGCGTTCAAGGTCTTTCTTTTCGTTCCAATCCAGGAATTCTTCCGTCCAGTCAGGAGATGGATCTATCTTACCGATCGGTTCTTCGCGCATCACAGCTTTTATAAAATACTCCCTGGTATAACTGAACATTTGTGGATACTCCGCAAAATCTGTCATTAAGGCTGGTCCATTAAAAGTAGTTATTCCTGTCTTTTTCCAAATAGCAACATTCAACACTGTAATATCCGAAAAGCCCATAAAGACCTTCGGAAAATGCGATATCAGTTCGAAATCCAACAGCGGAAGGAGATGACATGAGTGCGCTCCACCGACAGCGGCAATAATGGCCTTGATTTGTGGATCCGCAAACATTTCCATGAATATCTTGAACTCGGTTTGCCGGGGTATCAGATGTGAATCCTTTTTGATTCATGGCATGTTTAGCTATCACAACCTTGAAACCAAGGTTTTCTAGCGCATTGATACCTTGTGCAACACGATGGGGAAACACCCCGGCACCACCCCATGATGGACTTACAATGCCAATCGTATCTCCAGGTTTCAATCTGGGTGGTTTTATCATTTGATATAGCCTTTTATTGTTGTTTTGTCTGTTTCAAAAGCGGTCGGCTAAACAGAATGGTAACATCTAATAAATCTCTCTTAGCAAATCCGAAACAGACGTGCTGAAATAAATATATCCCCGATTTTTCCTGCACGCAACAAAGATGGAGCATATGTATTGGAAACCGCCCCGAAAAACTCATTGACCAGGTGTATGATGCAATCCTTGTCCAGTATTAAGGCCGTAATACTGGACAATCCTAAGTATATTGTATTTTCCAAACTTCTAACTTATAATAGTTATAGTTGTTTCAATCCTTGTGTTGGACGAGGTCATCGCAATCTGATTCCTTTGCCATAGACATAAACGAGACATCGAAGTAACAACACTTCACACATTTCTGCAATCTTGTCCTGTACAGTACCTTTAAGCGTATTGCTTAAGTCCTTCGAAGAATAATGCATGGAGAGAAACCCGTAGGCAGGTGCTTGTGCTTTGATCATGGTTTCATCCAACAGTCCTGGAGGTGCTGCATGGCTAGTAGAATTTCGCGTCGAACGTTTCTAAGGTTGTCTGTGCTCTCAGCCACGGGTATCGCACTTGGATTACCCTTTGTAGAAGATGATAAAGATATCATCGCTGCTGCCCCACTAAGCACCAGAAAAACCCCACCAGATTTAGAACCTACCGCTGCAGATGCTGCAAGTCAGATCTGGCCCCGACAAGGTGTGACACGCAGTGCTACATTGGCGCTTATGAACGGGGTTCATCCTGTGGGTATCAACAATCCATATGCTTCCGGTTACACCTGGCAGCGAGGTGGCGCTTCTCAGCAGGAGGGTTTGTTCTACTATGCGGCCTTATCCGGCAAGACGTACCCCTGGCTCGCGGAGAGCTATGCGTATAATGCAACTGCTACGGAGTTGACCGTCTACTTGCGCAGGGGTATCAAGTGGAGTGATGGTGAAGACTTCACGGCTGATGATGTGGCTTTCACTTATACGATGTTGAAGCAATTTGCTCCTGAATTACGTGACTCTTCCCTTGTTGATAATGCCATGGACTCAGTTGAAGTGGTGAATGATTACACGGTGAAATACACCTTGACGGAGACCAACTATCGCTTCCACTTCACACTTTGTACCTACCGTTTCGATCGGGGTGTCTATCTCGTTCCAGAACACATTTACAGCCAGTTCACTACAGCCCTGGAGATTCGAGAATTTCGGTCTTGGGATCCGGATAGCGGGATTTATGGTGTCTTCACTGGTCCGTATTTACTTGTCCGTTCAGAGGCAAATTTCTGCGAGTTTCACCGCCGTTACGAGTGGTGGGCTAAGGATATTGGGCTTGCAGATTATCTGCCACAGCCCGAAGCCATTACTGACATCCCCAACTCAGGCGATTCGCAGGCTACCCAAATGATTATCAATGATGAGGTTGACTGCACGGCGCATATGAGCTCTGCTACGATCACCTCGATCCTGGATCAGGCGAGTGACCATGTTGTTACGCACACTGGTCAAGAAAAACCTTACGGTTACGTTGACTGGTGGCCCATATCGGTTTTTCCAAATAACAATGAATTCCCCTATAATGATGTGCGAGTTCGTTGGGCATTGGCTTATGCCATTGACCAACAGGGTGTTGTGGATGTGGGTCAGGAAGGTGCTGGTATTACCACTTTCAGACCCACCCCGAACTATCCCGCTTTGTCCAAATTCTATGACTCTCCCGCCATGCAGACAACGTTGGCGTCATACAATGTGCTCGAACACAACCTAACCAAAGTTGATGCGTTAATGACCGATGCCAGCTTTGTGAAGAATGTCGACGGTTTCTGGGCAAAAGACGGCACTACCTTTGACTGCGATCTTTGGGCAGACGCTTCACTCTTTAGTGATATCGCATCTGTTATCGTAGAACATTTACGCCAGGCTGGGTTCCCCAGCAATCACGTGAGTCCTCCGGATGTGTGGACGGGCATGAGCGATGGTCGCGCTATGCTGCACCTCTTCGGTCACGGTGGTAGTGTTCTAGATCCATGGACCACGCTGCAGATGTATCACAGCCAATGGTGGACGCCCACGGGTGAGAACTGCGGTCAAAACCGCCCTCGTTGGCAAAATACGACATATGACGCCATCGTTGAGGAAATGGGCCGTACAAACCCCGATGATACAGTTAAGATGCAGCAGTTGTTTGATGACGCTATGGCAATCTGGTATGAGGAGTTACCGGAGATACCGGTGGTGGAGTGGTTAAATTGTTCAGTGATGAATACCACATACTGGCATAACTGGCCAAGTGCAGACAATCCTTACAATACTTCATTTTGGCACCTGACCTTCCCCATCACTTTATGGCGTTTGCATGCCCAACAAGGGGGTGCCGTATTGCTATCCAACTACAAGACGGGGGCTTCAGGGAGTTGGTTCACAATCTTTGGGTCAGGATTTCCTATAAACGCTATGGCGACGGTAACTATTAACGGTAATGTTATATCGACCAGCGTTGCAACTGGAGCAAATGGCGGGTTCAGGTTCCTGCTGGACACGCAACTAGCCAACGAGGGGCTTTACGTTGTCGAGGTGTCGGTCAACCCTAGCGCTAGCGCTAACTTCAGACTAGTAAATACTGCACCGCTGCGTATCCAGGAGGATGCGGGGACAGTCTTGATAGTTCCGGCTGGTATTGGTTTGGACAAATCGATTTTCCTACCCCTTATTGCCGGAGGACAATAATCACCTGGCTTACACCTCAGGGTCTATGGGTTATTCTTTATTTTGGCAGATGATTCTAAAGTGGTCATTGACTATCTTATGTATTATAAACCTGAGATACCCGAAAAAGTGGACAGGAGAATAAGCAAATATCCACTCCAATTCACGGGGAATTATTCAACGACAATGGTAGGAACACAGCAGCAGGATCGGTACTGAAGCGCAGGGGAACCGCTCCCTGGTCCACGCGCGGATTGACTGTTCCCGTGCCCGGATTGAATAGCGTGTAACCTTCCACTTTGACGCCTTTCGGCAGCGACAGGCTGCCAAAATAGACGAAATCGGTGAAATTCGTGGTGATGGGAGCTGGATACAGTTGTGCAAAGGTGAAAGCAGTAGGATAAGAAATTCGTGGAAATGGCTTGTTGATAGCCAGTTTAGTGTGCAGCAACGGGTTGTACTTGATGGATGATACTCCGGCGTAGGACAACAAAAAACGACCAGAGGATTTTTTCCTTGGTCGTCTTATATTGGGCTACCTCACCAAATCAAGTAGCGGGGGGTGGATTCGAACCACCGACCTTTGGGTTATGAGCCCAACGAGCTGCCACTGCTCCACCCCGCATCGTGTTGAACATTATACACATCTTCATAAAAAGGTCAAGTAAAAATAGATAAATTAATGCAATAAAATGAATCTGCGCGTTGAAATATATTTGACTATCTGTTGACGCCCTATAGAATAATTCTGTAAACATTCATGTGCCAGTCTGTTTCATATGCTTATCCTATGGTTAAATCAAGAGCGCTTTCCCAGCAGTCTGGAAGCAAGGAGTCCGGCAGCAAGCCCCTTGCATACCAAGCCGACCCACTTTTTTACCACGAAATCCTATCCTTCAGCACAACCTTGCTGCCACATATTGGGAATAACTTCATAAAAGGTGAAGTT
Organism: uncultured Chloroflexia bacterium; assembly: GCA_963700595.1. GTDB lineage: Bacteria > Chloroflexota > Anaerolineae > B4-G1 > SLSP01 > PWVB01. The sequence continues at coordinate 510,741 of CAVOYE010000022.1, read as the reverse complement.
GTCGGAATATTCAGACGCGCTGTAAATGTCCTGGTTGAGGATGGATTGGTCGCCCTTGTGCTGCCTGAGTTGGGTAACGGTCCGTTTCATATTGTCGTCAATGCGCTTCCTCAATTATCACCAGGGCAGTCCATAAAATACAGATGGAATGGAGAACAACTCATAGTTGGAGATTGGGCTTTTCTCATAACACCGACGACGCAGCATTGGGACCCGCGGCCACAATGGGAATTACTCGAGATTACCCCTGAAAAAGCCGGGTTGTTACAGGATATTGTCATGCAGATGTACGAAAAAAATCCACACGACAGCACCCACTCCATCACTGACATCCAAAAAATTCTAACAGCTTCGAGACTTGATAATTTCTGGCAATGCCTGCGAGATGGTAATTACTGCGGTTTCATTGATGCTGCCAGGGGATTAGTGGGACTCGGACCGGGATTAACACCGACGGGTGATGATTTTCTGGCTGGATTTATGCTGTCTTTATGGGCTTTACACTTTCCAAACACGAAAAAAGTCTGCGGTTGGATTGTTGCTGCTGCGCAACGACGCACAACACATATCAGTATTGCATATCTGAAAGCAATTGCTGCCGGATACGCTGACGAAAGATGGCATCAATTCCTTCATGCGTTCAATAATTATAACAAGCAATTGCTGTTTTCAGCAATCTCGCATATACTTGATTTTGGAGCAACTTCCGGTTCTGACATGCTGTTTGGATTTATGTCTGGCGCCGAATTCCAGCATTCATTTTCATCTCCGAATATAGAACAATAATGGGAGGAATCCGTGATAACGCAATCCAGCATCAGAAAAAGTGATTACCACGATTCCGTAACCTTATTAGGGGTTGCCCAATCCCTCGTCAATGCTGAAGGTGTCCGTGATGCGGCAGTTGTCATGGGCACACCAGCCAACAAAGAACTACTGGAAAGTGCGCATTTATTAACAGAAGACGCACTGAAAGCCACACCCAATGATTTAGTCATCGTTGTCTCCGGAGCGTCAATCTCGCAAACACAGGCAGCCTTGGAAATGGCAGATCGATTGTTGAAAGAGAGTCACACTCCTGGGGCAAATATGGGCGATGCACCACGACCCAGAACGCTATCCGCGGCTCTTGATGCTGCCAGGGAATCCAATATCGTCCTCGTATCGGTTGCCGGCAGGTATGCGGCGCCGGTCGCCTTCAAAGCCCTGGAGAACAACCGCCATGTATTCCTTTTTAGCGACAATGTCAGCCTAAAGGATGAAATCCGGTTAAAAGAAACAGGGAGCGCACAAAATCTGCTGGTCATGGGTCCGGATGCAGGTACCGCCATCATAAATGGCGCTGCTCTGGGGTTCGCTAACCATGTCTTGCGGGGTCCGGTAGGTGTTGTAGCAGCCAGTGGGACAGGGCTGCAAGCTGTCACATCAGAATTAAGCAATCAGGGCGTCGGCATTTCACAAGCCATTGGCATCGGTGGAAGGGATCTTTCTGAAGCAGTTGGCGGGATTATGATGGAAAAAGGTTATCAAGCCCTCCAAGCAGATCCAAAAACGGACGTTATCGTATTAGTCTCCAAACCTCCAGCACCAAAAGTAGCCAAAAAGATTCTCAAGCTCGTATCTGCCTGTGATAAGCCAACGGTCGTATGTTTCCTGGGCAGTAAGAGTCGACCGATTCGTGATGCCGGGGGAGTGCCAGCAGCAACACTGGAGGAAGCCGCACTGTTAGCTTCGGCAATTGCCCGGGGTAAAAAATTAAAATCCGTTAAATCGAAGTACGATAAGCTCCTGTGGGACATATTTGGACTGGCTGAAGACTTTAAATCCCGGATAAATCCAGGGCAAAAGTATTATAAAGGGTTATTCAGTGGCGGAACATTTTGCTATGAAGCCCAGCTTATTTTGGGCGTGCTTCTGGGTAAAACTGAAATACAGTCAAACGCTCCGGTCAATCCTGAACAGCAAATAGATGGCGCTCAAATATCACCAGGCCATACCGCAATCGATTTGGGGGCTGACGAATTCACGATTGGACGCCTGCATCCAATGCTGGATCCCACCCTCCGGAATAAGCGCCTGCTGCAAGAAGCATTGGATCCAGGAACCGCGGTCGTATACATAGATTTTGTCCTGGGTTACGGTGTACACCCAGATCCGGCGGGCGCGGTGATCCCCACCATCAGAAAGGCGCAGGATGCACTCAAACTCGCCGGAAGACAGGTAATTTTTACAGCTTCCGTGTGCGGCACACCTCACGACCCCCAGGATGCCAACCTGCAAATAGAAAAACTCAAGCAGGCTGGGATTGTCGTCTTGCCGTCCAATGCAAGTGCCGCTTATTTTGCAGGCTATCTCTTATCATAAGTCGCAAAGTTCGGGAGCGCCAACTGAACTGGGCGTAAAAAGCAGGGATTTAGCGTAATAGCGGCGAATTACCTTTAATCAAAACCGTAACCTGGTGCTTATATTCGTGTTTCACAATGAGGAGACCACCATGGGTATCGATAAACTTTTCAACGAACCTGTCAACGCCATCAATATTGGGCTTGAGGATTTTGCGAAAAGCCTGAATTCACAGGGTGTCAAGGTAATGCATGTGGATTGGCGCCCACCTCTGCAAGGTTTCACCAACTTACCCATGTCGGTCAGAAACACCATAAACTTAGCAAACACGGAAGTGATGCAGCGCATCCAAAAAGGGCGTCCGCAACTCATCGACATCGACATCGCAAGAAATTGCATTCCATCTTTACAGGAGCGGATGATTCTCCACGCCGGACCTCCAATCACCTGGGATCGGATGTGCGGACCGCAACGCGGTGCAGTCCTGGGTGCAATTGTATATGAAGGCTGGGCATCTGATTACCAACAAGCTGAGTTTATGGCGGCATCAGGTGAAATCACGTTCGAACCATGCCATCACCATCACGCCGTTGGTCCTATGGCAGGCATATTATCTCCATCCATGCCTGTGTTTATCGTGGAGAATGAAGCCTACCATAATATCGCCTACAGCACGCAGAACGAAGGATTGGGACGGGTATTACGCTATGGCGCTTACGGAGATGACGTTATTGATCGCCTGAATTGGATGGCTTCAGAATTATATCCAACACTGAAAAAGGTATTACACAAGACCGGACCAATTGATTTGCGGAGCATCATAGCCCAGGCTTTGCACATGGGGGATGAAGTTCACAATCGTAATCGTGCGGCGACATCCTTACTCATTCGCCTCATCGCACCTACAGTCATTAAGGTTTCCACAAAACGCACAGCCCAGTCGGTCCTGCGTTTTATCGACAGCAATGATCATTTTTTCCTTAACCTATCGATGGCGGCGCTCAAATCCATGCTCGAACCAGCGGAAGGCGTACTAAACAGCTCAATTGTGACGACCATGGCGCGCAACGGCACAGAGTTCGGTATTCGTTTTGCTGGATTACCAGGTCAGTGGTTTACTGCACCAGCACCTGTAGTTGACGGTCTCTGGTTACCCGGATTCACAGCTGCCGATGCGAATCCCGATATTGGTGATTCCAGTATAACTGAAACTGGTGGTGTGGGTGGATTTGCAATGGCTTCAGCACCAGCGATCGTGAAATTTGTGGGGGGATCATCCTCACTCGCGCTATCTGTGACACAGGAAATGTACCAGATATGCAGTGGGGAGCATGAAGCCTTCACCATACCGGCGTTAAATTTCCGCGGAAGCCCCCTGGGCATTGATATTCTGCAAGTGATGGAAAGTGGTATTCTGCCGTTCATCAATACTGGGATCGCTCATAAAAAACCGGGTATCGGTATGGTTGGGGCAGGTTTGGTGCGCGCACCCGGTCAATGTTTTGAAGAAGCCTTTCAGGCGTTTTTAAGGACAATACCCAATTAAACAAATAACTAAGGAGAAGACTGAATGAAACTCATAGACCTGACCATTCCAATCGGTATTGGGACCCCACCCTGGCCCACATATGAAGCGCTGCAAATCAAGTATTTTAAGCGCTTAGCTCCTAATGGCGCTAACGGGCAAGTTCTAACGCACTCAAACCACCTCGGCACACATCTGGATGGAGAAATCCATTTCTACACAGCAGGGAAAGATATCGCAGCACTGGAAATGGATTTCCTGGTCCATGATGCAGCCATTGTCGATTTATCTGACCAGGTAGCGAATTACGACATCTATACCTCCCAAATGGTTGAAGACAAGGTGGAAGTCAGAGAAGGCGATATTCTCATTATTCACACCGGCTACCATCACTTCGGTTGGGATATGCCCACAGCGAATGAAATCCGCTATATGGTACAGCACCCTGGACCGGATCGCGAGTTCGCGGAATGGGCAAAAAAGAAAAAACTGCGCTGGATTGGTGTGGATTGTGGTAGCGCTGACCACCCAATGAACACTATCATTCGCGATTGGATGCCCCGCCAGGCAAAACAAGCGGAACAATACTTCCAGAAAAAATATCATCGTGGCCTGGCGGATGTGTTTGATGATAGTAAATATCAGTTGATGCATATAGAGATGTTTCCGCACGGCATTATCCATGCTGAATGTATTGGCGGTGAAATTGATCTCCTTGTCAATCGCAGAGTACAAGTTGGATTTTTCCCATGGCGGTTCGTCGATGGTGAATCTTGCATCGGTCGTTGTGTGGCTTTTGTCGATGACGATGAATATACAGACCTAATACAGAAGAAAGAAGGGATGCCTAAAACAAAATTTGGGGATGCGTTTGACCCCCAGCATGTTGAAAACCTGAAACACCAGATGGATACAAGGGATTAAACATTCCTTGCGCACCATAATAAGCGGTCGTTTTTATAGATCAGTACTGTGTTCAGCCAGCAGTTTATACAAAAAAAAGGAGGGGTTAGTGGATTAAATACCATCAATGCATCAGAATTTTATATACGTTTTGCATCAATTATTATTCAGTCAAGTCAGGAGGTTTTCAATGTCTAAATCTAAACAAAATAAAATATTTGGGTTTCTGCCGAATGATCAACCGCCCATTGGACAGCTAATATTACTGGGCTTCCAACACGTCCTCACAATGTTCCCGGCAACTGTGCTGGTTGCGCTCCTGGTGGGTTTTGATGTCGGCACTGTTTTAGCCGTTTCTGGCTTAGCCACAGTTACAGCTTTGCTGCTGTCACGTGTCTGGATCGGAAAATTTATTCCACTCTATTACGGTTCGTCCTTCAGCTATATTACCGCAACATTGACACTAACAGGTGCTGAATTTGGGACCTATGCCGGTAAAGATCTGGTTTCCCTGGCGCAAGTCGGTATCGTTGCTACAGGTGTTGTCAATATCATCGTGGGTTTTATCATCGCCAAAGTTGGTAAAGGAGCCCTGGACAAAGTATTACCGCCGGTTCTTACCGGTTCAGTAGCTCTGGTCATCGGGGTTACCCTAGGTGGAGCCGCGATGGATATGGCAAGCGCCAACTGGATGGTAGCTATCATAACCTTATTAGCGACCGTTCTATATTCGGTATACCTTCAAAATAAAGGATTTGTGGGCTTGCTGCCAATACTGCTGGGAGCTGCGACAGGTTATCTATTCAGCGCCATCTTCTATCCCGGCTCGGTGAATTTTGCCAGTATTGGGCAGGCGTCTTTCCTCCAAATCCCTAAATTTACATTACCGGCGTTCGGTAACCCAAGAGCTTTCGAGTCCATAGCTGCTATCGCTATCATCGCTATTGCTACCATACCGGAATCCACCGCACACCTCTACCAGATCAGCCTCTATGTTGACAAACTCGCGGATGATTTGGGAAAAGAAAAATATCACCTCGACCAGAATATCGGGAAAAACCTGGTTCTGGATGGTCTGGGAGACTTCATCAACGGGCTTTTTGGCGGTGTCGCGGGTACAAATTACGGTGAAAACAACTCACTGATGGCTATTACCCGCAACTATTCAGGTCCTGTTCTGGTTGGCGCTGGTGTAATCGCCATATTGCTGGGCTTCATTGGTACGTTAAGTGCCATCGTCAATTCGATTCCCCTGGCGGTAACAGGTGGTTTGGCAATCTATCTGTTCGGTGTTATCGGGATGCAAGGTATAGCCTTGATCCAATCTGAAAAGGTCAATCTTTTTGATCCACGTCAATTAGCCATCGGAGCTGTTGTGACAGTTATGGCAATTGGTGCTCAGGTACTCGGTGGTGGAAATATCCCATTATCAGAATCTTCTGCTTTAATCGGAATATTCCCGAATGGATTACCCGGCATTGCTTCAGGTGCCGTTGCCGGCATTGTCCTGAATGCCATTTTTATGGTGTTGCCAATAGAAAAATTCGGCATCAAAGTTCAACAAGGAAAATAAGAGTAAAATAGGAGAAGGTCGTGTGGTGTAACACGACACGACCTTCTCCTAACCTCAGATATCAATAAAAGTTAAATATAGCAGAAAATATGGTGTCAACTTTCATTGTTGTCGAAGGTTTAGGGAAGAAGAATCAGTAGCTTGTGGAGGATTGGCGGATGCAGCCATTTGATTATTATCGACCGGAATCATTTACCCAGGCTTATGAATACCTCAACATACCAAATAAAAATGTGCTGGTACTGGCGGGGGGTACGGATTTAATTCCCAATACACGGGATGCTAAATGGCAGCCCGATGCTGTCGTGGACATCAAAAATCTTCCCGGTTTGCGAACGATCGAGATAGCTCAGATTGCCCCGTGTTGTGGAATAGAACCTCATGAATGCCTTTATATAGGCGCGGCAGTGAGAATGAATGAACTCATCCATTCTCAAATTGTAGGATCGCATTGGAGCTTACTGCAGCAAGCTGCATCAGCCATGGGAAATGAGCAAGTACGTAATCGTGCCACCATCGGAGGCAATATTTGCACCGCCAGCCCTGCTGCTGATTCCTCACCCGGGTTACTGGTCCTGGATGCAAAAGCTTTAATCAAAGGACCTGCGGGCGATCGTTGCATAGCCATCAGCGATTTTTTCTTGGGTCCGAAAAAAAACTGCCTCAACAAAAGTGAAATCGTAGTTGGATTATTAATCCCACAACCACCGGTTGGGAGCCAAGGACATTATGAAAAACTGAGCCGCCGGAAAGCCGGAGACCTTGCAATTGTCAGTGTTGCTGTAATGACCTCACCCTCAAATCTAGGGTACCGGTGGAAATTGGCTCTCGGGGCAGTTTCCCCCACCCCGATACGCGCGTTTGCGTCAGAAAAAATCCTGAATGAAGCATTTGACTCGCCTGCTATCGACAAAGCTGCCGCACAAGCTTATGGCTGTTGTTCCCCGATTGATGATATTCGATCCGGAATGGCATATCGCCAGGAAATGGTAATTAATATGACACGACGGGCGATCCATTCTGTTCTCCACGGCATAGGAAAGGATTGAATCATGCTGCATGAAATAACGCTGACAGTAAATAAAGTTAGTTACACCATCCAAGTGCATTCTCATCACACACTACTCCGGGTGCTGCGCGAGCAACTGGGTATTACAAGTCCCAAAATAGGTTGTGAAAACGGTGAGTGCGGCGCTTGTACAGTCGTGATGAATGGACGCGCGGTTAATTCGTGCCAGGTTTTGGCTCCTGAAGCTGATAAAGCCGTTATTGAGACAGTAGAAGGGCTTAGTAATGACGGCAGGCTGCACCCACTTCAGGAAGCATTTATCGAACATAATGCCGTTCAATGTGGTTTTTGCACACCCGGCATGCTAATGTCTGCGAAAGCTTTACTCGACCACAATCCTCAACCTACCGAAGACGAAATCCGCCTTGCTTTAGTAGGTAACCTTTGCCGCTGTACTGGGTATATTCGTATCGTCGCTGCTATAAAGCAAGCCGCGCAACATACAGTAACGGATTGATTGGAGAACTCTATGCCAGGTAAAACACATAATCCTGTTGGTAAAAGTGTGCAGCGCGTTGACGCTTTTGATAAAGTCACAGGGACTGCAAAATATGTGGATGATATGGTATTCGGTCCCGGTCTTTATTATGGGAAAATCGTACACAGTAAGGTTGCCCATGCCTTGATAAAAAATATCAATATCGAAAAAGCACTTGCCTGTCCTGGTGTAGTTGCGGTTGTCACGGGTCAGGACAATCCTGTTCGTCTGGGATTATATTTAAAAGATCGCTATATTTTTGCATATGATCGCGTCCGCTATGTCGGAGAATCTGTTGCCGGAGTGATCGCTATCAATGAAGAGATTGCGGAACATGCGGCTACTTTAGTCGAAGTAGAATATGAGGTGCTTGAACCTGTCTTTGACCCTTTTTCAGGAGCGCAACAAGACGCCCCCCTCCTCCACCCCAATCTGGGCAGCTACGAAGTCGCTAATTTTATTTTTCCCAAGGCAGGCACGAATATATCCGAGCACTTCAAACTTAGGAAAGGGGATGTTGATACTGCATGGGCTGATTGCGCTGCTGTGGTTGAAGGGACTTACACACTCCCACAGATACAGCATGCGCCAATCGAAACTCATATTGCTATTGCACTTTGGGATCCATCAGATGAGGTGACTTTATGGGCGGCTTCACAATCACCGTTTGCACAAAGAGATTTACTCGCGCAATGCCTTGATATCCCCCATGGCAACATGCGGGTTATCTCACCTTACATTGGGGGTGGATTTGGCGGTAAAGCGGGCATTTCTATTGAGGCGAATGTAGTTCTGATGGCAAAAGCCGTTAAGGGACATCCCGTTAAAGTGAGAATGACAAGGGAAGAAGAATTTGTCGCCACGAATGTTCGGCAAAGCTTGGTGGCATATTATAAGGTGGGATGTGATGCAAAAGGCAACCTGCAAGGTATGGAAGTTGCGTATTATTTCGGTGGTGGCGCTTACAATGATTACGGGGTCAATATCGCACGTGCCGCCGGATACAGCTGCAGCGGACCCTATGATGTACCCAACATAAAGGGTGATTCCTATTGCGTCTATACCAATCACCCCATTGGAAGTGCTATGCGCGGTTTTGGTATGCCTGAGATACATTGGGGCATTGAACAAATCATGGACAAGTTGAGTGAGAAAATCGCTATGGATCCTGTCGATTTCCGCTTGCGCAATTGCGTCCGCACCGGTGATACTATTCTCACAGGTATGACGATGCCCAACGTGAACTTGCCTGAGTGCATCAACAAGGTGGTGACAGCCATTGATTGGGATAAAACACCCCCACCCTCACAAGCGCACAAAGTGCGGGGTAAAGGGATAGCGATTATGTGGAAAGCCCCTGCTATGCCCCCCAATCCTGGTAGTTCTGCAATCGTACGTTTCAACGAGGATGCCACAGTCAACGTTTACGTCGGAGGGCAAGAAATCGGGCAAGGAGCTTTTACCGTCGTCGCACAAATGGCAGCAGAGGCTTTGGGTGTACCTTATGAGTGGGTACACGTGTCTGCCAATCCTGTCGACACTAAATACAGTCCTTATGAATGGCAGACCGTTGCCAGTCGCCTTACATGGTCCATGGGTAATGCCGTTAAAGCTGGAGCAGAAGATGCCCGGCGCAAAATTCTTGACACTGTTGCCAAGGTGTGGCAAGAAGATCCAACTGACCTTGATATCAAAGAAGGCGTTGTCATTTCATATAAAAGTGAAAGGGAACAATCGCTTAAGAAAATGGTAATCTATGGGTTGCCCAGCGAAAACTCTGAAGGATGGGAGGGCGGACCCGTGGTGGGAAGTGGGAAATTTATGCCTACCTATGTTACTGGTTTAGATCCTGAAACAGGGCAAGGCACAAGGGCCGTAGTACATTACACCGTTGGAGCGCAAGCCGTCGACCTCGAAGTAGATATGGAAACTGGTCAAATAGAAATATTGAAAATCGCGAGTGCTTACGATGTTGGCAAAGCCATTAATCCGGACCTGGTTCTGACACAAATCGAAGGCGGAGCAGTCCATGGGATGAGCTCTGCGTTTGAAGGCTTACGATTTGATCAGGATGGAAAGGTTGTCAACGGCAGTTTTGTAGATTATAAAATAGCCACAGCCATGGATGCTCCAAGAGTTATCCACGGCGATATCGTTGAAACTCCCCTGGAAGATGGTCCCTGGGGTGCAAGAGGTGTGGGTGAACATGTTATGGTGCAAACAGCGCCGGCAATTGCCAATGCACTTTTTAAAGCCACAGGGGTGCGTTTCAACGATCTGCCATTGTCGGCTGAACGGATTTATAACGCGACGCACCCGGATGGTCCTGAATTAAGTTGTGATCTTCCGGAGTAAGATTCCAGCCATAATAACTTAACAGTATAATGCGAAAAGAAGCCGGTGTACTTTTAACACCGGCTATCTTTTATTAGCTCTGGATCCATCCACTGTGCAACTAGAGGCGATAAAGTACGTATAGCTTATTATCCTGAAGCAATAAGCTCAGCGAACAATATGGAGGTTGCACATGAGCGAAGTTCCTAATCCATTTAATGATTCATCTCAGTCTAAAAACCAAACAGTGCCTGGAAATCAACCTGTCATCTTACCTCAACCCAATAGAAGTGTGCAGGAAAACCATAGGTATAGACGCCATTCATTTTTCTGGCCTATTGCCCTAATGGGCTTTGGTCTATTGCTTCTGCTCTCTAACCTGGGCTACTTCCCAGCCACAGGTTGGGCTGTTCTCTGGCGCTTTTGGCCAATCGCACTCATCGCTTTAGGTCTTGATGTTATGATTGGCAGACGAACAACGGGTGGCGCTATTGCAAGCGCGATCCTGCTCCTTATCCTTGTTGGCTTAGCAATCGGCGCGGCAATTTTTTCAGAACAGATACCACTTCTCGTAGAATTGGCAAAACCCTCGGTTTTGCATTATGAGCATGTTGAACACCCGCTGAATGATACCGAAACAGCCAAGTTAAAAGTTGATTGGACCAGTGCCCCTGGGAGATTGGAAGCACTGACTGATTCAAACAATCTGGTTGAAGCAGATGTCGCTTATAGAGGCGAGTTAGTCTTTGATGTTTCAGAAAAGAATGGTACCGCTGCGGTTGTTTTAAATTCATATACACAAGGCGTCGTTTTTAGTGTTTCTGACATGAATGATGCCAAGGCTGAATGGTATGTCGGTATCAATCCAAAAGTTCTTGTCGGGTTAAACCTGGATGTCGGTTCCGGATCGTGCGATTTTGATTTATCAGGCCTGCACCTGACCGACCTGCAAATCGACGGTGGTTCAGGAAAAATCACTTTAACCCTCCCCCAAAATAGCTTCTCGGGTCATATTGATGGGGGTTCAGGATCGTTAACCATCATCGTACCGCAGAATGTGGGCGTACGCTTTGAGATCGACCGGGGAAGTGGTAGCCTGCAGTTAAATGATGGCTATGTCCTGGTTTCTGGCGACAGGGATAATGATGCAATATGGGAATCGGTGGATTATAGCAAAGCTGAATATCAGATCAGCCTAAAAATAGACCAGGGCTCAGGTTCTATCATTATGCGATAAAGGTTCACAAATCGATCTTTTATTATTAATGCCACACAAAACTTCCCGGACGCTTGAGCTAGCATCCGGGAAGTTGATATTAATTTTACGCGCTCTATTCAATAGGAACACTGATGGGTCCAAGCAATAGACGCTGCCGGCATTCATCAAGCATACTCACTGTACGCGAAGCGCCCACGCGGGTCACTCCTAAATCCCTGACCTCCAGCAAGCGGTCAAGGGACCGCACTCCTCCGGCAGCTTTTACTTGCACTTCGGGAGGTGTATTCTGCCGCATCAATATTAAGTCACTGTCGGTTGCCCCCCCTGTCCCATAGCCCGTAGATGTTTTCACCCAATCAACACCAAGTTTTCCACAAATTTCACAAAGTTTCAGCTTATGCAGATCTTCAAGATAACAATTCTCGAAAATAACTTTCAGTTTCTGTCCTTTACCATGTGTCACGGCTAAAACACTATTAATATCTTCAGTTACGTAAGCCCAATCCAGACTTAGGACTTTACTGATATTGACCACCATATCAAGCTCCTGACCACCGTCTTCCAGGGCACACTCAGCTTCAAACACTTTTATTGCGGTCGTATGCCCACCATGAGGGAAGCCAATAGTCGTGCTGGCTTGCACAGTTGATTCCTTGAGCATATCAGCACAGAGTTTGAGATATGAAGGCATTATACACACACTGGCAACATCGTATGCCAGGGCAATTTCTATGCCTTTTATAAGCTCAGTTTCGGTGAGTGTGGGGTTTAACAGAGAGTGGTCAATCATTTTCGCAACTTGTTCATATGTAAATGCCATATTTTCCTCCGGTAAATTGTGTATCAAACTAATCAAGCGATGGTGTGTTGCGGTTAAGGCATAACCAGCATATTCTGAGTATCGCCAGGTTCAGCCGATTGTCAACAGCGAACTTCTGTGGGGCGTATTTCAGAATGGAATTTAATTTATTCATTGAAATGCACTCGCACTGTGATATGATAGGCAGTGTGCTTTACCGCTGATAAGGGAAATCGTCCCAGTTCTTTAAGTGCAAAACAACTCGTCTCACGGATAATTCAAATGCATGATTATATATTGAGCATCGATAATGGTACGCAAAGCATTCGTGCGTTAATCTTTGACCTCCAGGGAACACTTATAGCCAAAAGCCAGGTACCTATAACTGCTTATGTTTCTCCACAACCCGGATGGGCAGAACAGGATCCTGAATATTATTGGACAATGCTGGGTAAAGCATGCCATGAATTATGGGCAAAGCTCCCTATCAGCAAAAAAGATATTAGAGGTGTAGCTTTAACAACACAAAGGGCCACGATGGTAAACCTTGACCGCACTGGTAAACCGTTACGACCGGCTATTGTTTGGCTAGATCAGCGAAGGACAGATGGATTAACGCCAGTCGGTGGCTTATGGGGTTTGGCTTTTCAGCTCTCGGGAATGACAGAGACTGTCAGTTATTTGCAGGCTGAAGCTGAAGCAAATTGGATCAGAACACACCAACCTGAAATCTGGAAATCCACCGATAAATACCTTTTACTCTCGGGGTACCTCACATATAAGCTTACGGATAAATATGTCGACTCAACTGGTTGCCAGGTGGGCTATATCCCCTTCGATTACAAAGCCTTAACCTGGGGAAAACCGCATGACTGGAAGTGGCAAGCCGTACCCATGGACAAACGGATGTTGCCGGAGTTAATACCTCCTACCGAAGTATTGGGAACCATCAGTGCTCATGCGGCTGAGGCTACTGGTATTCCGGCAGGACTTCCACTCATAGCCGCTGCGGCAGACAAGGCCTGTGAAGTGATTGGCGCTGGCAGTTTAACACCTAATATTGGTTGTTTAAGCTATGGCACAACCGCCACTTTCAATACAACACATAAAAAATACATTGAGGTCATCCCGCTCATCCCCCCCTACCCTTCTGCTGTACCCAATCATTACACCGTGGAGCTGCCAATAAACCGTGGGTATTGGATGGTTAACTGGTTCAAGGAAGAGTTTGGGCACCTTGAACAATGGCTCGCGGATGAAAAAGGCATTGAACCTGAAATGTTGTTTGATGACCTGGTCAATGAAGTACCTCCCGGAGCGATGGGATTGATTCTGCAACCTTATTGGGGTCCGGGTTTAAAAATACCAGGACCCGAAGCGAAAGGGGCAATCATCGGGTTTGGTGGTGTACACACAAGGGCACATCTCTATCGCGCGATACTGGAAGGCCTGGCGTATGCATTACGCGAAGCAAAAGAGCGGATCGAACGCCGGTGCCATGTGACTATCACAGAGTTGCGTGTTTCTGGTGGCGGATCTCAGAGCAATGCGGCGATGCAACTCACAGCTGATATCTTTGGGCTGCCAACTTACCGACCTCACACCTATGAAACTTCGGGACTTGGTGCAGCGATAGATGCTGCAGTAGGACTAAAGCTCCATCCTGACTTCACCACAGCAATAAAAGAGATGACGCACATTGGGGTAGAATTTACGCCTAATCCCAATCATCGTGAAATTTACGACGGATTATTCCAGGTGTATAAGAGGATGTACAGCCGTTTGAAACAATTGTACAAAGAAATCCAGAATGTGACGGGATACCCTCCAAAGGCTTAAGGTAAGTTCAGTCAGGTAACTGGTAAGTAAAAATGCGTCCTTCGTGCGCATCCGCCACCCACAGAACATCGCGCACAATCAGTAACCCCTGGGGAAAAGAAATCTCCGCACCAGCATCTGCACCCAACGCCCACTGATAATCCCCGACCATATTGAAAACCAGAATACGTCTTCGAACCGCATCTGACACAAATACAAGATATCTGTCTACCGTCACAAAAGGCTTTTCATCCGGATTTGCCTTGTCCCAGACAGGAACTGACCACAGTCGAATATAGACGCCCTCTTGCGTGAAAAATTGAACCCTGAGATTCCAGGTATCTGCGACAGCAACCAAGCCATCAGGATCAATATCAATGCCTACCGGCTCATCCAGAAAACCCGCATCATCACCGAAACCACCAAACTCACGTAAAAAGTCTCCGTTAATATCAAAAACTTGTATGCGTTTATTTCCGGTATCGGCGACAAACAACTCGCCCTGACCATTGTACGCAATACCTCGCGGTCCATAAAAAACGCCATTCCCAGCAGGATCATTCAAAGTAACGATCTGTGCCAACGTTCCCCAACTGATTACGAAATTACCTTGTTGGTCAAATTTTTGTATTCTGTGATTCCAGGTATCCGCAACGTAAATATAACCATTTTCGTCAATCGCTACATCCCAAGGTTCAATAAACTGACCATTCTCAACCCCGTAACTGCCAATGGAACCAAGTATGGTTCCATTGGCATCTAAATGCCAAATCTTGTGATTCGCTGTATCAGTTGTATAGATGGATCCATCTGGCGCGCTGTCGATACCGCGGAGAACTGCCCCCGGTAGCTCCAACCTGTTCAACAGCAACAGATTTTTCTCGCCAATCCGGTAAGGATCAGGTAATTCTGTGGGGACAGGGCGTAAACCGGATAATCCGGAATCTCCCACCTTGTATGACCACACATCGTTAGCAATATCTTTTTGAATATATAGGCGGAATTCTTTGCGATAGGGCCATTTTTCCAAATCAAATGGTACCAATGGATTTTTTAGGGCCGCATAACGTGTATAATCGCGATTCCACACAATTTGCCACAGAGCACTGCGCATTTCCGGATTGAGGAGACTGTCACGTATTCTGACGAAAGTGAGATCGTAGTAATCCTGAATAGGCCACCATAAATATTTATAATCGAAATGTATGTAATTATCACCGAGTATGTCGCTTACGGCACCATACTGTGCTGATCCTGCAATAACTGCGGGATATTCCTTCAATCTTTCAGGATCGGGGGTGGTGCTATAAAAATAATTGTTGGGATAATCGACCATATACCATGTAAGGGGCCAGGATCCGTCCTCACCATATGCCACTTTTATATCATAAGGAGATCCCGTCAGACGCCAAGATAATTCCTCAATTTGGTTCAAAGCTATCTTGATATCTGGCGTTCCGTGCGCATAAACTAATAACTCTGTTGCCAAATCGTAGTTTTGGTAGTTAAGCATGACACTGGTGCGTATCGTGAATAATGCCAGCATTATCGCCACGAAGATTCCAGTCAAACGCCATATCCGAGACCAGCCCAAATGTTTGATTGTTCGTATCAGTATGATTCCAAAAAGAATGAGTACTGCAAATGCGCCAGCCGTTTTGCCAAATAACCCAAGCTGGATTAAGGTTGGACCACTTGGACCTGTACCTGATTTATAAGCAGCCAATAGCCCGGTTGCAGATTGAAAACCTATAAAAGCACAAATAATTACCACAACAAATGAGGACAGGTATTTTATACATGACCATACTTGTTTTTTCACCCAACCCATCTCTTCTACCAAATGCCCAATTGTCCAACCAGAGAGTAAAATACTGGGAAGTGCAATGTGAACATACAACCAGGGCATTTTTTCTCCAGCCCAAGTGTAAGCAATCCATGATAAAACCAACCATGCAGTTAAAAATAATGGGAAAGTTGTTTTCAAACTTGAAGCACTTGTTAGCTCAGATTTGTCCTTACGTTGGTTTCGCACGGACAACCCTATTGCTAACACACCACCGACAATGGAAAACAATATCGAAAGGTATTCATAAAGAATACCTATTAATCCGTAATAATAGTTCGGTTGGTTACCACGCTGTACACCATGCTGTGCAAGCCAATAGGCTAACCCTCCGATCAGTCCTGATATTACCCCAAAGCCCCAGGTAAAAATGGTTGTGTAAGTCACAAAAAAGATACTGTAATGGATAAGGGCGATAATGAACCATTGTTTACTATTCCACCAGAGACCGATAGCAATGGAGATTATCAATGTCACGACCAGAATACTTGACATGATGAAAAGTGTTTCTGATGGGACAATACTCAAATTCCCAGATTTTACCGCTTCATATACGGTCTCCATATCGACCCCGCCCATATATTTCATCAGGAATGCCGATCCCAGGGGCAATGTTAAAGATCCAATTACGATCAGGACGTCATACAATCGTAACTGGCTTATAACTTGACGTCCCACACCGTTCGATATCAATAGGATAATGACAAATGCAAGGCAAAATGCTGTGGCAGCTGCTATGCGTCCCCATATTGGTAAAACAATTTCAGCAACGCGACTTTCACCAGAGCTATCCAGGGATAATTCATTGACAGGTGCATTCCGGAATGAAAAAATAAAAACAGAACCCAAAAGTAATACCAGAATCATGCAGGTGACAACCGGAATAACATATTGAGGTCTCTTCCATTTTAGAGTCACAATCTGTCCAACCATAGGGATGAACAATATAACACCGAAAATAGCAGTGTATATATAACTGGCTTCCTTCGTCGTATACATCAGAGCAAAAACTGCTGCTAGCCAATACAACCACTTGGGTAAACCTTCCTCCATATACTTAAACACTACCCATAACAGAAGAATGCCAGTGAGTGCGAGGGGAATATCATGGCGTATATAGCGAGAGTAATATGAAATTGAGGGTGAGATAAGCAGCATAACAGACGCGATCAATGAACCATATTGTCCTAACCATTTACGAAACAAGACAGGGCTTAATACCAGA
This sequence comes from uncultured Chloroflexia bacterium, assembly GCA_963700595.1. Lineage (GTDB taxonomy): Bacteria > Chloroflexota > Anaerolineae > B4-G1 > SLSP01 > PWVB01. The sequence continues at coordinate 493,609 of CAVOYE010000022.1, read as the reverse complement.
CCAATTCCTGCGAGAGCAATAAAAATCCGTGAGGTAAAATCACTCACCCCAAAGATGGCGTAAATTAATGCTGTGGCTTCAAACAATAACGGACCATGCATCATAGGGTTATGTTGAAACCCATCTCCGTTATAAAGGTTCCAGGAGAATTTGGTGTGTATGCTTTCGTCGTGACTTATAGCCCTGTCGCCAAGAATATAAAAACGAGACAACACTGCCAGAATCAGGATTACGATATACAGCACGCGCTCCCATCGATGCAAACTACCTTTCTCCATACTGACTCCTTAAAGAATAAGTCAATAAACCAATTGAATAAGCCAGCGTTTTAAGTTATGGCTCCGAATCATGACCTACATACAATGGTAATTTTAACGCATCTTCTCCATTTTCCCACATAAAGCGACTGCCAGTTACCGCATCATATAACCCGATAACAATTTCACCGGAACCCACTTGGTCTTGCTGCCATGCAAGGTGGTGACGATCTACGAGAATTTCTCCCGGTAACCATCCGGTTGTAGGGCGAGTCCAGCTTACAGGTTTTGAATCGTCCTGAGCAAGAATATTCCCTTCCTTATCAACAAGATGAACAAAAACTTTGATGTCGGATTGTGAAGCATTTGCGCCTGCTTGCCAAAATAAAGTCACAGTCACCGGCGACCCTGATTCTACCACCAACTCAGTATCAGAATCAAATCCGAGTAAAGTCACAATATCAGGTATAACAGCTTTAAACCTATTCTGCATTTCTGGTACTTCGTAACTATGGGCATAGCCTTCAACGTTAAAAGTCCCAATTGTGAAGGCTTTCCCCGGAACATCCGCAATTAGCTGCAACGCGACTATACCCTCTTTGGCATCAAGGGGTACAGAAGATAAAACGTAATCTAGGAGGGGACGATGAAGCGGCATATCTCCAAACTTTCCCCAGACATTAACCCGAGAAAGCTCAAGGCCATCCTGGTTCATTATGATCACAGGATTCATTAAGGGTATGCCTTCTGATTCAACGTACCATAAAAGTCGGATATAGATATTATCTCCTGGGGCAACACTTGAGGGCTCTATATGTGTGCCAGCAAGCGTCAATCCTGGCAAGGGGTGTATGGGGGTCAGCAAGATTGCCGGATTAAGTGTCTCAGGTGATGCATCTACCCATGGAGATAGCGCAGGTCTAGTCAATGCAATCTCCGCAGACGGTAACCGCTTACCAGTCTGATCAATGAGTGAAACTGATAACTGCGGGGTTTCTATTGCATAAACGCTTATTTCCAGCTTGTAGTATTGAGGTACCAGCCCCAATGGTATGGGTAAAAGATGATAGGAATGGAAATCAGCGGACTCTGTCCAGGAATCAGATGGAAGCAATTGATGATCTATCAATAAATCATCGGCAGAACTCACCAGTACACCCGTTTGCGTATATAACCGGAATGCCAGTGCGTACCTGTTTTCTACGATCCCATGATGCCAATCGAGTGCTATCGGGAGCATAGTGCCACTGACCGATTCATCAGGAACATCGGCACCCTCTAAACAAATTTCCTCACCTTCTACACATATTGGAGGAATCGTTTTGAAATCCGGACTCGTATATGGTTGTGACAGAACATATCGCTCAATGAAAACGTTATGGAAATTAATACGATCTATCAAGTAACCTTGTCTTGATAAGGCATATCGGACATAACCGCTAGGATCCAGCGCGTTTCTATCATAATCCAGCAGAAATATGTGCGTAGATTGCGATCTGGCTCCCAAGTCCAGGGCTTTGGCGATAGCCAGATCATCCTGAGATGAGGGCAGCATAATGACCTCTGCAGGGCCTGTATCATATTGCGGAAGTGACCAATCGGTATACGGAATAATAACGATATCACCTTCCAGAGCGCGTTCTTTAATGTTAGCTGCAGCACTTCGAACGTCACTCCTGGCATAAGTTTGGTTAAAAAAATATCCCCCAAGACCCAGAATTACGCTGACCAGTGTAGCTGCGAGCAATAAAATTCGCTGTACTTTTGCCATACCATCCTGTGAAATCAAGACGGCGATCAGCAACCAACCACCCAGGTAATATGGAAGTAAATATCGCGGGTGCGCTTGAGGGCTTAACAACCATATAACAGGCACAAAGGTAAAAGGAAGAATCCAAATAATGAACAGCGACAGAATCTGCTTCTGCCCGGGTTTGAATAGCCGCAGGAGAAAGGTGATCATCAGTAAATTAAAGGATATTAAGGCTGATCGTGTCAGGTCGAGGGCTGACAAGGCTTCGGGTAATCCGATGATACTGAAAACAGTTAACAGTTTAAGCAAATATGGTAACGGAATGCCAGATGATAATGGGTTGCTGATACCTGCCTGACTTAAGACTCTATCCAAACCAAATACCAGAACAACACACAGCCACGGCACGGATAATGCAAGCATTGTTACTATCGAAAAGATGAATAACAACGCTTCATATTTAGATTTTCTGACAGCAGCTTTAAAAATGAGATATAAATTAGCATACACAACCGCAAAAATACCCGTATAGTGGAAACCCACAAACAGGATTTCTGTTATCCCCATAAGTATACCTCGAAGTTTGGGGGACACTGAAATTCTCGCGGATACTGGGGAAGCTTTCTGGCACAATTGCATGACCAATAACACGAAAAACAGAGGCAAAAAAGCATAGGCACGGGTTTCCTGACCATAAATGATAAACGGTGGCGCAACCGAAGTCAAATATGCCCCAGTCAACGCAGTACGGAAATTAAAGTGATGCTTGAGGATATGATAGACCAATGCCGGCAGTAAAGTTGTAACCATTGCAGATAGATATCGGGCGCTGAATGGTGTTGAACCAGCTATACCCAACCACATTTTCAATAAAAAAAAGTATAAAGGGGGATGGATATTACTTGCGCGATCTTCGATAATTGTATTCCAGCTAGATTCTGCCAGGTGTATACTGATTCCCTCATCCCACCATAAAGATTGTGAATTTAGAGTGGGTACTAAAATCAGGAATATTATAAAACAAGGGATTAGCTTTCGGACTGTCCTATTTAGGCTCATCAAAACACGCAACCTATCAATAACAAGAAATGAGATAGGATATCAGTATACCCAAACATGCTATTAGCAACAGGGGCACTACTCACTAGAGTAATCTTTATTGGCACATAGGTCCCAAACAACAACCCGCCAGCAAATATTGTTGGCGGGTTGTAAGATCTTCTAATTCCTAAATTATTCAGAACCAGTCGCGTTGTTAATGAAAATGCCACTTACAAAAAAGTATAGTTAAACTATCGCAAATAATCCTTCAAATCTCGACTTCGGCTTGGATGGCGCAGACGGCGTAAAGCTTGTCCCTCGATTTGCCGGATACGTTCGCGAGTCAAGCCAAATTTTTGCCCAACTTCTTCTAATGTATAGCTGCGTCCGTTATGGAGTCCAAACCGCATGCGTAGAATCCTCACCTCACGCGGGTTAAGTGTTGACAACACTTCCTCAATGCGATCTCTAAGCATACCCTGGTATGCTGTATCCGGGGGTGTCGGGGTTGTATCATCTTCAATGAAATTACTGAGTTCACTGTCTTCGTCATCGCCCACGGGCCGCTCCAAGCTAAGAGGTTGCCAGGAAACTCGCATCATCCACTGTACTTTGCGGGGCTCCAGACCCAATTCCTCTGCGAGTTCTTCTGGTGTTGGGCGGGTACCACGTTCCTGCTCGATCTCTTGCGCTCGGCGATATAAACGCCGGATTCGATCACTCATATGCACTGGCACACGAATCGTTCTTCCCTGGTCAGCGATCGCACGCGTAATGGTTTGTCGAATCCACCAAGTGGCATATGTACTAAAACGGTAACCACGTTGATATTCAAATTTTTCTACGGCCTTCATCAAACCGAGGTTACCTTCCTGAATTAAATCCAGAAAGGGGACATTCCTTCCAATATATTTCTTAGCGATACTGACCACTAATCGGGTGTTAGCCCGGATTAAATGGTCCCTTGCATCAAGACCCTCAGTAATAATCTGGTCTAAACAGCCTCTTTCGTCAGCGCTGTAACCACCAGCTTGCAAGAGATGCTGCGCTTCACAACCTCTTTCAATTTTTTTAGCGAGGGTTACTTCTTCATCCGTAGATAACAATGGCACGCGAGCCATTTCTCTTAAATATAAGGCAACACTGTCATCTACGCCAATACCATCCAAATCGCATGACTCATCACCAAATATATCGATATCTTCGCTTTCTTCTTCCGCTACGTCATCAAACGAAGGACCAGTAATTACACTGTCATCGACAGTCTCAATTTCAATACCGGCTGTTTTTAGTTCTGATAGAATATTTTCTAATGTTTCGTCTTCATCCAGAGAAGCAAGTGATTCAAGTACATCATCTATTGTAAGATATCCCTGTGCTTCAGCCTTGTCCAATAGCTCGTTGACGATATCCATAGGCCTCCTTGGATTCCTAAGATGTGATAATCGACGTGCCCTTAAACATTGTCTGGGCGATCCATCAACGTTTTCAATACCGCCCACCTCGGATCTATTTTTTGTCCCTCCCCACATGTACACTCACCAAGATTACGATTACCGCCACACTCAAGGCATATACCCTGACAATCTACAGAACATAGGGCTATTGTTGGAAGTTCGAGCCAGACATATTCTCTTACCAGGGGTGCAAGATCAGCCCATCCATTTTCAGTCACTCTAACCGGGCGTTCCTGGGACAACTCTGCACCAACGAGACTAATAATGTCCTCAAGCTCAATAGTAAAGGGTGCATAATAAGAGGTAAGACATCGTGTACATTCGGTTTCCACTTCAGTCTTTAACAAACCTTGTATAAGAATTCCATTCGCGACGCGTGTAAAACACAATTGACCTTTTAAATAAGCAAGGTCGAGATCAATTACTTGAAGCTTTCCAAGGTCCAAATCTATAATATATTGGTATCCTGATTTGGCATGTGTTACGGAAGAAAGGTTTACCTTTATCATATCACGGACCTCCTTTGTGGTCCGACAACAGTAAAATTATATCATACCAAACCATCAACGTCAAGGATTTAGTATAATTTTTTCTCTTAAATAAAACTTTTTTTGATCGGGCAATATAGTGGTATAAAACCTATGGTTTATTGTCGATTCGTTCTACTTGAGGCAATTTCCCGGTCTCTAATCTTCAGCAGGGCAACTGTCATTTCCGTTTGGGAATCTAAATAAGACGCGGCACAGGCTGCCCCAGGATTTATCATCAGTTTTCCTTCAATGTATTGCGTAAAAAAACGGTGCGTGTGGCCAAAAACATAAATATCAGCATCAGGGAATCTGCGAATTAGACTGCGACTGACAAATTGATCACTCAAAGGTGAAACCTGTCTCCCCACTAAAAATAATAAAAGGTTATACATCCGCCAGAACAACGTCAGCCAACCCAATCGATGCCCGTGCGTAACGACAATGTTAAATCCACAAAGGGACAATTTCTGAACTTCAGGAAATTGTTTACCACCCGAGGATCGATCAAAGATATGGTAGTTTCCACGCACTGCACGCACTGGTGCAATTTCCGCTAATGCTGATAAAGCTTCTGTCTCATCAACATCTCCGGCATGGAGTATCAGGTCGACATCTTGAAAAGCTTGTAAGACGTATTCTGGCAAAGTGGAAACACGATAAGGTATGTGTGTATCTGCAAGTATGCCGATTAGCATTTTAAAAAGGCCACCGTAAATACGGTGGCCTTTGCAATACTCAATTATTCTATTCGCCGGTCAACATGCGTTCGGAAACATAAGTCACGGCACCTTGGACTGTGGTTATGCTTCGCGCATCTTCATCGGAGATTTGTCCATTAAACTCTTCTTCAAATGCCATAATGAGTTCAACTAAGTCGAGGGAGTCAGCGCCCAAATCCTCACGAAAGCCAGCTTCGAGGGTGATACTTTCTTCATCAATAGCTAGAATATCAACAATGATAGCTTTTACCTTTTCATATATTTCTTGCTCTTTCATATGGTTCCTCCTAAGATGGATGCGTAAGAGTGGATAATTCTAAATTATCAACAATTCATATTGTATCCTCTGGACATGAAAAGTCAAGGTATTGTCACTCAAGGGTGCGTTCTAAGAAAGAGCCCCGGGAAGGGGGGCGAGTTCTTTGAGCGGTGCGGGTGTGTGGGAGAGGGTTTCACCAACCACAGCGTGTGTGGCAGGAAAACCATCTGCCACACCTGGCAGAAACGGACGTATTTGCCGTTTCTGCTTGTATTAGAATAGGACAAGGTTAAATTCGGCGCGCCACACGCCCTCCTGGATGCAAAAGCAGATTAAAAAGAAAACCATCTTGTTTTTACCCCATAATTAAAACACACTCTCACTCAATGAGTGCGTTTTAAAGTGGCGAATGTGAAAAGCGGCACGGATCCATTCTCCAGCTTTTCCCATGGAGACTTATGCACCGCTTTTTAAGAACCCACCCAATCACACATCGCAATTGACGCCTTCATCTTCTCAGGTATATTCAAGCACAGTAGCGATATGGAGGAAGTATGCCACGGCATCAAACTGAAAAGCGTAAAGATGAACACATCGACATCAATGTGGCGCAAGATGTGTCATTCCATACCACAACAACTGGTTTGGAAAAATACAAGTTTATTCATCAAGCTCTGCCTGAGATAAATCTGGACAATATTGATACAACAACAGAAATTTTTGGACATAAACTAAATCTACCGCTATTAATCGCTTCAGTAACCGGTGGGAGTAAAAGATCAGGTGAAATAAATCGGCTGCTGGCTGAAACAGCTCAGGAATTTGGAATTGGTATGGGATTAGGGTCAATGCGCGCCGCGCTTGAAGATGATAATATGGCTGATACATTTAAAATAAGGACCTATGCACCCCACATACTACTGTTTGCGAACCTGGGAGCCGTACAACTCAACATGGGGTATGGTCCCGAAGCATGCAAAAAGTTAATTGAGATCGTGGATGCAAATGGATTAATTCTCCATCTAAATCCCCTTCAAGAAGCTCTGCAGCCAGAAGGCGATACGTTCTTTGAAGGATTATTAAAAAAAATTGAGGCAATATGCAGGGCTTTATCTGTTCCTGTGATTGTCAAAGAGGTCGGATTTGGCTTTTCTGCAAACACTGCAAAAAACCTGATAAACGCTGGAATATCAGCTTTAGACATCGCGGGAGCTGGTGGCACTTCATGGAGTCAAGTCGAAATGTATCGGGCTGATAAATGGGTTCAACGAGAAGTGGCTGCAAGTTTTAGAGATTGGGGGATCCCAACCGCAGAATCATTACAGCAGGTGAAAACCGTTTCTGGGAATATCCCCATATTCGCCAGTGGCGGATTAACCAACGGGATTGACATTGCCAAAGTGATTGCGTTGGGTGCTGATATTGCTACAATTGCTGGACCCATATTGCGCTATGCAGTTAATGATCCAGTCCACCTAAGTGATTATATCGAAGTACTATACAACCAATTACGTATCACTATGTTTGTTACAGGAACCGGAACCATTGCTGATTTGAAAAAGACTCCGCTTGTACACAATGAATAAATATAGCGTCTAAGGCTTCTGGAATAATCATCACTATTTCTAGGAACATTATATTTGTAGGGCAAAATCAGACAGAGAACACCATAAACGCTAATCGAGAAGCGTTTTATTTCACACATACTGCCCTGTCAGGCGCCCAATTGACCAAAACCGTTACTGTGATTTTTTCCATTTCATTGAACATTTTATATTCGGAGAATCAAATGCTAAGCTACCGCACATATCTGCACAAGTTGGAACAAGAAACTCAGCAATTCCTAAAGACCATAGAGCACAAGCCTGAGTTCTTATACTCCATGCTGCAGTACCACATGGGATGGATGGATCAGAATTTTACACACATTCAAGGTCAGGGTGGAAAACGTATTCGACCACTGCTGCTGCTATTGTGCTGTGAGGCTTTATGTAGTGAATGGCATCATGCAGTACCCAGCGCAATAGCAGTGGAATTATTACATAATTTCACACTTATTCATGATGATATTGAAGACAGGGATGTGGTGCGACGTGGTCGACCAACATTGTGGTCTATATGGGGCATTCCGCAAGCAATCAACGCTGGCGATGCCTTATATGCTTTAGCTTTTAAAGCCTTGCTGCACATGCCGCTAGATATATTCGACAACCTTCAAATTGTACATGCTGCAAAGGTGTATACTGATACCGTCTTACGAATTACTGAAGGGCAATGCCAGGATATCAGCTTTGAGTCCAGCCAAATAGTTTCAGATAGCGATTACCTTGATATGATTGCCGGCAAAACAGCCTCATTGTTTGGTCTTTCATGTGAACTTGGAGCACTTTGCGCAAATGCTGATGATGGTATCGAACAAACAATGAGAGATTTTGGCTATGCACTGGGCATGGCATTTCAAATGCAGGATGATATCCTCGGTTTGTGGGGAGATCCACAAAATACCGGGAAACCGGTAGGATCAGATCTTATGAAAGCCAAGAAAACACTACCTATACTTCATTGCGCGCAGAATAGTCCGGACTTTCAACAAATGATATCTCAAAATATAACTGAAGCTGAACTGGATCAAGCGCTCCAATTGCTGGGAACAACTGACAGCTTCAGTTACACACAAAACAAAGCTGAATTCTATTTTGAAAGAGCCCAGGAATGTCTTGATCGCGTCGGGGTAGGTCCGTCACAGAAAGTTAAGATTACAGACCTGGTTGAAAGCCTTAGGATACGGTGTCGATAAAGCCATATTATTCCATCACTACAGAAAGTTCCAGTAGCTTTAAATCCAAAGGTCGCAATGCACATACACAGTTTTCCAAAGGTCCCAACACAAGATTGCCTCCCTGCAGTCCTACCATATAACCAGTACAACCTTCGATGAGGTGACTGGCAGCATAGGCGCCCATCCGAGTAGCCAGAATGCGGTCAGTACAGCTTGGTTGTGACCCGAACCAACCAGGAATCATGTGGTCGAAAGTCTAAATGCAGCATCCAGGATAAACCTTTGACAAGGTCGTAACATGATTATAATGGGGGTGCATTTATGCAATGTATCACGCTTTGTTTACAGGTGGAAAAGTGGAAAAACAGCTACAAAAACATGCAGCATCAAAAATTAGTAATGCTGTAACTCCTGCCAGTCATCTGCGTCAAATCATTAATGAAATTGAGATTGGTCTAGGAAAAATCAGCAGCAGACAGGTGAATACGTTACGCAATATCCCTGTTCTTTTTGACCAGGCAGCGCAATTGCTTGACAATCTTGAACAGAATGGTGCCGACATCGCACCAGAATTTGCTCGTTTTGGCACCGTTTCAGCCGAGTTTAGGCGTAAAGGTTCCGACTTTCTTAAAGCCATTGGTGGACGCAAGGCATTTGAAAACATCCGGCAAGCCCGTAAGCCCGAAAAAGAACTATGGTGGTGGTACATCGATGCTTATCTTGACGAGCAATATGTGGTGCGGCAGAAAAACTTGATCCGCACATTTTTACTCACGATAGGAACCCTTGGATTGATAACACTCATCTATATTCTGTTCCTGGCGCCAGACGAGGCAACTCGTGCGCGATATACTCTTCAAAGCAATGCAGAATCTGCGCTAGCTCAAGGTATGCCCGAACAAGCTTTGGAAATGATTGAAAAAGGATTAGCGATCAATCCTGATGATGAACATCTGCTTATACTTTATGGAGTTGCTGCTAAACTAGCCAACAGACAGGACCTCGCTGATACACAATTTGCCAGAGCACTCGATGTTATTGGCGATAAGGTTGATTTCCTTACAGCTCGTTCTCAGGTTTATCTTAGTGCTCGCGTGCCTGAGTTAGCCCTGGCAGATGCTCAAGAGGCAATTGAGATAAATCCCACTTCAGCTATAGCTTATTATCAAAAAGGTCTGGCATCGAACGCTTTAGGAGATTCGCAGTCAGCGCTTCAGGCATTGGAAAATGCTGCGTCATTAGCCGGTTCAGAGGATAATATTCAGTTAGAAGGTATGGCGCGTATCCAATTGGCTTATATTACCTCCATGTATACTATACCAATTTCTACGGCGACTCCAATAGATTAACAGGCACTGGACCCTACACATAAAACAAGGTCGTACCCCCCGAATAATGCTCATTGAATTGGGAAACGACCTTGTTTTTGGCGATAATATAGACTGCCTAACGCCCCATCCAGCCCCCGTCAACAGTCAGAATTTCACCATGCACATAATCTGCAGCCGCAGACGCTAAAAATACTACGGCTCCTTTCATGTCATCAGGATTACCCCAACGAGCTGCCGGGATTCGTTCAAGAATTTGGCGATTTCTTTCAGGATTTGCCTGCAATGCAGCGGTATTATCTGTTCGTATATAGCCCGGGGCAATCGCATTGACATTAACCCCTTTTCCAGCCCATTCATTTGCAAAAGCCTTCGTAATTTGCCCGATACCGCCTTTACTTGCCGCATAACCAGGAACAGTAATCCCACCCTGGAATGTTAACAGTGAAGCTGTGAAAATAATTTTCCCTTGACCATTTGCGACCATTTCTGCACCAAACTCACGGGTCAGGATAAATTGGGCAGTAAGGTTTACTTCTATAACAGTATCCCAATAGTCATCCGGATGCTCTGCAGCAGGTTTCCGCATAATTGTACCCGCATTATTGACCAGAATGTCGACTGGTGGACATGTTGCCTTCACTGCGTTGATAAAAGTATACAAAGCGTCACGTTGTCCAAAATCGCAAGTGAAAGCTGTAAATTTTCGACCCAATGCCAGTACTGCCTGCTCGATTTCACTGCCAGACTGCGCTAAAGTGGCACTAACGCCAATAATATCTGCACCAGCTTCAGCAAGTCCGATAGCCATTGCTTTTCCGATTCCGCGTTTGCATCCCGTCACTAAAGCAGTTTTTCCCTTAAGAGAAAATTGTTCGAGAATTCCCATGGTTTCAGACTCCTTTTTTCATATAAAGGTTTGTTTGTTTTATGAACACTGAATTAATACTTTCATGACAGCGCCGCCTTGCGCTAATAGCTCTAATCCTTCCTTTAAGCCTTCCAGTGGGTAAACTTTTGATATGAGACCATCCAGGGGCAGGACACCACTCGCTGCCAATTCGATAGCTCTGGCAAAATCTTCATATTCATAAACTCTCGCTCCAAGGAGATGCATCTCACGCCAGAGAATTGCTTTCAGGTCAACAACGGGAGGTTTGCCAAAAATCCCAACCTGGATAATACGTCCGCGCGTTCGGGGTAATTTGGTCATCATCTCTGCACCAGACGCATGCGAGGTTACCTCAAATACAGCATCAGCACCGGCGCCGCCACTTCGCGCATTCACCAGATCGACCAGATCAATCTCAGTTGGATTGACAACTTCTATACCTAATTCTGTCCCGACTTTGATGCGCGCCGCGTTAATTTCCGAAACAATAACATTAGCGCCTTCGTTTTGAGCAACAAGAGCAATTAATGTCCCAATCGGACCTCCGCCAAGAACAACGACATTTTCCCCCGCGACTATGTTTCCGAGTCTTACATCGTGGCATGCCACTGCAAGCGGTTCAATCAGTGCTCCAGTTTTCAGGGAGAGATTCTCTGGCAGCGGGAGGATTGTCTTGGCAGGAACATTCCAAAAATTCTGAAACCCCCCAGGTGTATCAATGCCCAGAAAATTCAGTTTTAAACATATGTGGCTGTGACCAGCCAAACACGCTGGACATTCCCCGCAGGAATCCAGCGGCATAACAGTCACATTGTCACCCACAGCCATCCCAGTAACACCCTCCCCCAAAGCAGATATTTTCCCGGATATTTCGTGTCCCATAATTTGCTGGGGGGCAACCCGCGCGTCCATCACACCGTGGAAAATATGGAGGTCTGTGCCGCAAATGCCTGTATATGCGACCTGGACTTGCACCTCACCAGGTCCCGGTGCAACAGTATCTACTTGACCAATTCGAATCACTTCACCACGTTCGTAAAATGCAGCTTTCATAATTCATCACTCCTTACTTAAGGTAATTTACACCCGCACTATGTGCATACGCAATAATTCAATAAGGCGCGCAAATGCTGGAGCAGTATTTATTTATTGTAGGTGCGAATGCCAAATAAGCAATAACTATAAAGCATATAAGCGTAAATTCCACCACAATCTGAATTGCCACCCATTAAGCAATATCAAATTGGAAGTGATAGGTGAGGTATAGAACCTTTTTGACAGTCGCGGGTATCAATGCTAAGATTAGAGTCAGTTTTTATAAGGAGCCTATCCTATGATGACAAATCGTGAACGCATCATTGCAATTCTCGAAAAGCAGTATCCTGACCGACTTCCATGGATTCCGCGTCTGGAAATATGGTATCAAGCACACAAATTACGTGGTACTTTACCAGATAAGTACACAGATCTATCGCTACGCGAAATAGAACACGATCTACATATTGGCACGCCTGCCAGACTTGGTTCTGTATACCGGGTGAAATATAATAACATCGATATCCAGCAGGAACGTAAAGGGCAGGATCTCATCGCCACCTACAATACACCTGCCGGCAGTGTCAGCACTGTGCACCGTTATTCAGATACGATGGCGCAGGGGGGCATAACATCACCACTCCAAATCTCACATATGATTAAAGGACCTGAGGATTACAAAGCTGTCGAATTCATTTTCGAACATGCTGACATAATCCCCACATATGAAGCGTATGAAGCCTATGATGCTGAAATAGGATCAGATGGATTGCCACTGGTTGCCATTGGTCCCGATCCAATGTATCGCATTCTGCAAACCCTGATAGGCTTCAACAATGCATTCTTTCATCTTTTTGATGATCGAACGCGAGTACGTCATTTGTATGATGTCATTATGGATTTCACCTTGAAAATTCAGGATGTTGTACTGCGTTCACCGGCTTTGATGATTCAGCATGGTGAGCATTTTGATACACAAATGACACCTCCCAAAATATTTGCGGAATACATGCAACCCTATTTTCAGGAATTTGCGGAAAAACTTCACGCTCGGGGAAAATTCATCGTATGCCACGCCGATGCGGACACCAGCCATTTATTGGATTTGATAATTGATTCAGGATTTGACATGGCGGAGTGTTTTGTCACGGCGCCCATGGTACCCTTGACTTTAGAGGAAGCCCGTAAAACACTGGGAAACAAGGTCATTATCTGGGGTGGAATACCTTCAGTAATCCTTTGCGACCCTATCACTGATGCTTATTTTGAGTCTTATATGCTGCAACTGTTCCGCACCATTGCACCAGGGAATGCCTTCATCCTGGGTGTCGCAGACAATGTGATGGCAGAGGCAAAGCTGGACCGGATCATCCATATCACCAATTTAGTGGAAAAATACGGCGCGTATCCGATTAATCTGTAAATGATGTCGTTTGATAAATGAGGAACAGGCTGCTGGCGAGATTTGGCATGTAGCACCCTTACCTTGCTGGGCTTGAATTCAATGACCAGAACGCTCCTTGGCCAATCCTTATCTACGTTTGCAGAGGTGATAAAGGAGAACACCCGGAGCGTGTAAAGCGTTTATTGGCTTATGGTGTCGACGTCAATATACGAGGTAGGCACAACTTCACAGCTCTCCATGCAGCAGCAAGAGCCGGATTCAACCAGGTCGTAAAGGTGTTGCTGGATAACGGCGCCACTGTTTCTCCAGTCAATGATGCAGGAAAAACACCTTTCGACCTGGCTAGTGCAGCACACAACAATGACGCTATGGCTTTATTTCACAGCTACGGGATAACAGTATAGCATTCATTGCGTCAGATGATCAGGATCAGTCACCCGCGTATCGACAACATCTTTGTCCCTGGAAGTTGCTTTTTTCTGCTCAATAAACGCGTCATATGCTTCACGATCAACGGGTAAATCAACGGATTTCCCAAGATGGCCTGAAAGTAACATTGCGTTGGCTAATTCAAGACCATAAATTGCTTCAGGACCAGGTGAAATAAGCGTTTCACCATTCAGAATTGCATTGGCGACATTTCGCACAATAGCAGCGTGACCTTGTTCGCGCTCCTCCATACTGATGGGCTGTTCCTCAACATCCGGTTTTCCCCACATCGCGGTTGATGCATCTGAATACGTTCTCACACCTGGCTTAACTTCCCAGAATTTCAGCACGCCATTGTCCACTACCAACTTGCCATATTCACCGCATATTTCTATATGCGTGCCATTAGGGGCTTCATTAACACTCTCCAGCATATAACCTATAGCGCCGTTGGGATACTCAAGTAATGCCGCAGCTTCATCCTCAACTTCTATGTCATGCTGCCGGGTATTCACCTGGGCAGTGACCTTTGAAGGCATACCTGCTAGCCATGTAAAAATATCCATCCCATGAGGCGCCTGGTTCAACAAGACCCCCCCACCCTCTCCCTTCCACGTCGCACGCCAACCAGCAGAATTATAATATGCCTGACTGCGAAAATGCGAATCCACCATTAAAGTCCGGTAAAGAGGACCCAGTCGTCCATCAATGATGAGCTTTTTGGCTGCCTGATAAACCGGAAAAGTCCGCTGCTGGAACATAACAGCAAAAACCACTCCTGTCCTCTGAGCGGTTTGTATCATCCATTCAGCACCAGAGACAGTCACGGCAATAGGTTTTTCGCTGATAACGTGGATACCTTTTTCCATCGCAGCAACAGCAATCGGTGGATGGAAATAATGTGGCGTCGCTATGATAACCGCATCCACCAGACCACTAGCTAATAGGTCCTGGTGATTATCAAAGCCCGGAACTTCATAGGCGTTTTTAGCAGCATCCAGGGCATCTGGGGAAATATCACATACAGCGGTTAGTTGCACCTCGGGAATATTGGGCATATTGCGTCCATGACCATTGCCCATCCCACCCACACCGATGATTCCGAATCGAACTCTTCCCATTATTATCCTCCTGATTATGTATGATTATGCTTGATGTCCCTGAACATGGACGGTATCCACCTGCGGTTAGCCAATCATTGTTAAAATAATATTTGGTATCCAGAAACTGCTATGATAGCCTGTATTATACGTATGTAAAGTAAATATGGGGGCATTTTATACAGCTTTCCTGCTTGGTTCGCGTCTAATTGTATACCACGGAGAAATCCACATGGTCGTAAAAAGATTACACTTGACAATGTAATGCAATTACATTATAATATTACGTGTAAGTAACTTACAGAAGCAGTAATAGCATTGATAGGAGACGAAAATGAATGAAAAAGAATACACGGAACCAAAAGATGAAAAGGCAAATGCGGTTGCCCTTGAAATAAATGCTGAAAAAAAGACGGAGAGCGAACAAGCGACAGAAAATACTACACCTGAACATGAAGAGCCCAAGGTAAAGAAAAGTTCTTCACAAACGTTGAAAGATGCCCTCAAGCAAGTAGAAACGATTGGGCAGGCACTTGGTGAAGCCTTGCAGGGGCGGGGAAATGTCGTCATGGTTCGCGTCAATGATGAAGCCCTTGAACATCTTGATATGTTGGTTGAAGCTGAAATTACAAAAAGCAGGTCAGAAAGTGCTGCATTTTTAATTAACGAGGGGATCGCTGCAAACAGCGCATTGTTTGAAAAAATCAGCGTAATTACACAGAAAATAACCAAACTCAGGGAACAACTTCGCAAAGAAGTTCAACTTACCATTGAGGAATAAATAATCTAAAGAGATTTTGGAGGATGAAAGTGAACGAAAACGTGAAACCCGATGTTGAAATCAAAGACACGACAATGGAAGATCTTGGCGAAGCCCTCCAGGCTTTCGTAGGAGAATCTGTCAAATTACTGGAATCCCTGGGCAAAGCATTGACTAAAACAGCACAGGATGTTTCCAACCTCATGGTTATTAAGGTAGATGGCGACATCCGCAAACACCTTGATATCCTTGTCGATATCGGCTTATCGGATAATCGCCGGAATGCGGCGGTATCATTGATAGAAGAAGGAATCAACGTAAAAGCTGCGGATTATGCAAAAATAGACCAAACCAAAGCGGAAATTGCCGAACTACGCAAGCAGATGCAAGAATTAGTACCGAGTAGAAGCTAAGCCTGATTCTTTGCCAGCAGGAAATTTGAGTACACAAGGGTAACCCCCAAGGTTACCCTTGTTCTGTAATCACATTCCCGTTGTGGGCTAAACTACATTGACTAATCTTCCATCAACCAATTCATGGACAGAATCCACCATATCCAGGATCTTGGGATCATTCGCGGCGACGACCAAAGGTATTCCGGAACGATTCACCACCTCCCTGAGAAATAACAGAATATCGCGACCTGTCGACGAATCTAGTTGCCCTGGCAGCTCATCGGCGAGAATATTGTACGAGTGCTTGAATAGTACCCGGGCAATTGCTACACGTTGTTGTTCTCCACCACACAATTCATAAACACGGTGCTTTGCACGCCCAGCTAACCCTACCAGAAACAGCACATTCTAGATGCGTTCCTTCGGTCTTTTCGTGGGGATTCGGAGCAGGCGCAAAGGTGCGCCAACGTTTTCTTCAGCAGAGAGAAATGGCAGCTAGCCAAAAGTCTGGTATATGAAACCTATTTTGTGCCGTCTTGCTTGAAGACGCTCTCTGGCATTTATGCTTTGCATGCATTTTTCACCGATGTGCTTAGTACCTTGCGGTGGCTCATCAAGACCAGCGATGATATTTAATATGGTAGTTCCATAATCCTCATTAATCTGGCGTAGAGCGGTAAATACATCCGCTACCTTACAGGTTTTCCAGGCGGGTGTGAATGGAGCGCTATTTAGTAGCCAGGTGCTGTACGGCTTTGCTAGGTAAACGGCATTCCTAGCCAATACATATTGGTCCTATGCTGACCACTAGATGAGAGGCGAGATGGATAACCGGGGATGGCTGGTCCATCTCGCCTTCCTTTCACCGAAGCAACCTGTTACAATCAGGGCTTAAGATGTACCTTGCCTTCATAAACAAACGGCGTTGTAGGATGGTCTGGGTTTAGCTCAAGTCGCCAGGTTCCTTGCCCATGGACACCTGCCAGACCACCTGTTCCTTGCTTGATCGACCATGTTCCGTACCACGGGACACCTTCTTTCTGATGACCGGTCAATTTTATTACCGCTGTGCCCTCACCACTGCCCAGGATGGTACCTTGGAATACACCTTTACTATTAAATTGGCCAGGATCCGCGTAGGGATCTGAACCGTGGAGGATCAAGACATATTCTGTTTCCGCGTCACCATCTATGTCGCCCTCCCACCATTCAGTGTCTGTAGAGGTCCAGAACTGGTTGGGACCCGCGTACCGAATGTCGAGAAGTGTAGGTAAGTAGCCGAATCTACCTTCCACATCAATGGGTTTCCCACCAAAGACCGGCAACGCTGCTACCGGCAGAATTAAACATACCAGGAACAAAGCTGTGAGTATCTTCTTCATCTCGTTTTCTCCTTTTTAATCCCCGATTCATTAAACAACATTGATTTATGTAATGCCATAACTGACTGATAGACTTTTTTTGACGCACTCTCTTGTAAATCAAATGTTTACATCACCTCCTTGTCGATTTATCTTGTGGAGTTGCTTGGTAAACCGGCATTCTATGTCATTATTTGATCGCCGGTGGTTGAGTATTTTCCTCATCCCCGTGCTCTAAACCCGGAGAACTCGACCCGATCTCGTCTTCCAGATAGGCAAATAAATCTGCCAGACTCGCAAAGCCCAGGCGGACACCGTCCTGCGGTCTTTCGAGAGAGACCCGCCACAACTGCTGATCTCCGTTCGGTAAATCACCACCATTTACCTGCCACAGGCGGATGAGATAAGACAGATAGCGCTTTTTCTGGTTCATTGGCTTCTCAACCGACCTGGTGTGTTTGGATTGATATGATAGGAACAGCATAGCAGACTACCGCAAAGAAAACGCAAAGCCTTGCCGGTTGACCATCCTATATTCAAGATGTATGATGGTGGCAAGGTTGGTTTCCACTCAAGGAATAGGGAGAGCATGGCACACCTTTCCATTCGCGTGTTGGGGCCATTCCAGGTCAACCTCGAAGGAGAACCTGTGTCCGGATTTGCCTCAGACAAGGTTCGGGCTTTACTGGCTTATTTGGCCTTATTGCCTGATAATCCGCACCGTCGTGAGGTGCTTGCCGGACTGCTGTGGCCTGAGTTCCCGGAACGTGCCGCCCGGAGCAGCCTGCGAAATGCCCTGGCGAACCTCAGACAGGTCATTGGTGATAGAACATTCTCCATCCCCTTTCTGCACGTCACCCGCCAGACGATCCAATTTAACAAACAAAGCAACTATTGGCTGGACGCCGATGCCTTCATGGATTTATTGACCAAGATCCCACGTCAAAGTGAGTGGTTGGAGCAGGCCGTACACCTGGTGCAAGGCATGTTCCTCGAAGGTTTTTCCCTGGCCGACGCGGCACCTTTCGAAGAATGGTTGCTGCTCCGTCGAGAGTATTTCAATCGGCAGATGGTTGAAGCTTTGCATAACCTCGCTTCTATCCACGAAGGACTCGGTGCTTTCAAGCGGGCCCTGACTCACGCCCGACGTCTGGTGGAACTTGAACCCTGGGAGGAAGATGGACAGCGGCAGTTGATGCGCCTGCTGGCCCGGTGTGGAAAGCGCAGCGAAGCTTTGGTCCGGTATGAAAAGCTATGCAGTTCCATGCAAAAGGAACTCGGTGTTGAACCATCGAAAGAGACAAGGGCACTTTACAGGACCATCCATTCCGGTAAATTAGCACAAGCATCACTCTTTCGATCAGAACCAATAGTCCCTGTCTGGAACTTGCCAGGGTCACCAACACCCTTTTTTGGTCGCGTGGAGGAATTGATGGTCCTGGAAACCCAGTTAACTGACAAGAATACGCAACTGGTGACCCTTACAGGTCTGGGCGGCAGCGGGAAGACACGACTGGCCCTGGAAATGGGTTTGCGATTAGCCGAACGGGATCACCAGTCGCTTGCTGACAATGCGCCTCTCACCTTTCCCCACGGCATTATTTTTATCCCACTGGCAGCTCTGGTTTCAGTCAAGGATCTGGCGCCGGTTCTGGCAGATGCTCTGCAATTGCACCTGGAAGGTGGCCATAAACAACTTGTTGAATTCTTGCGCCGCAAGCAGCTACTCCTGATCCTCGATAACATGGAGCAACTACTAGATGGGGTCGGATTACTGGCCGAGATTTTACACACCGCGCCGGATGTCAAAATCCTAACCACTTCCCGCGAGCGATTGCAGATACAAGGTGAACACGTCCTCCAACTTGGCGGATTATTTTATCCTGAGCATGATCTAGAAACTCCTTTACCAGGTGAAGTTGGTCTTGACGAGTGCCTGACGGTATACCCAGCCTTGCAACTCCTGGTAGAAGGTGTCAGGTGCGTTCGCTCTAATTTTACCCCGAACCACGTGGATTTGCGCGCTATGCTGGATATTTGTCGTCTGGTTGACGGTTTGCCTTTAGCGTTGGAGCTGGCGGCTTCTTGGGCTGACGTCCTATCCCTAAAAGACATTTCGGTCGAGGTACAACGCAGCTTTGACTTCTTGCAGGTAGACTGGCCTGATTTTCCTGAACGACAACGCAGTATCCGAGCCGTGTTCGATGTCTCGTGGCGGAGACTAAAAAAGGCAGAGCAGACGATGTTCGCGTCTTTGACCGTTTTCCATGGAGGTTTTACCCGTGAAGCGGCTGGTCAGGTGGTGGTTGGAATAGAAGCAATTCCCAGACTGCTGGCGGTGCTGGTTCGCAAGTCCTTCCTGCAATATGACCGGATCCGGGATCGCTACCAGATTCACGAATTACTGCGCCAATACGGAACCGAAAAGTTGATCAGCAATCCTACTCTTGAGGTTGCAGTTCGTAATCAACACAGTCAGTATTATTGTGACTGGCTTGGTCAGCAGGAAAAGGGCATCAAGGGTTCTGAGCAACAGGCCGTGTGGGATGCAATTCAGGACGACATTGAGAATGTACGGGTTGCCTGCATGTGGGCAGCTGCACAGAATCGATCGAGCCTGCTTGGGGAAGCCGTCGACACTCTGGGATGGTTTTACTACCTGGGATATGGCAATTACCAACAGGGAGAAATCACGTTCCGGGGTCTGCGAGAGGTGCTGACCGCAGTCGAAACCTGGCCGCTGGCAGCCACGGCAACTCAGCGGCGTACAATGGCCAGAGTTCTGGCGTGGGAATCCACAATGTGGTCGCTGTTGGGAGACCGACAAACAAGTAAGCACCTGATCAATGAGAGTTTAGTGCTCCTCGACGCGCCAATTCTAACTTATGAGAACACCAGGCTGGAACGGGCACACATCGCCTGGCAGTTGGGTTATTGTCAGATGTATGCCGATCCCCGAACGTCCAGGCAAAATTTTAGCGAAAGCATCGACCTATACCGCGAAATCGAACACAACCTGGGTATCGCTTATGCGCTGCTGGGTCTGGGTCGTGCTACTCGACGCCTGGGTGCACTAGGAGCTTGCACGACAAGCAATAACCCAGAGTATCTCTCTACACCGTGATATAGGGAACCTGATCGGACAGAGCGAGGCCTTGGCGACGCTGGGGGGCATAGTGACCGGGCAGATGCGGTTCCAGGAAGCAGAGGACTTGATACAGCAAAGTCTGTCGCTCACACCGGAGACAAATCGCTTCGGTATAGCCTATGGGCTCGGTTCCCTTGGGGAGGTTCAACTTCTGACCGGACGGTTTAGTGAGGTTGAATCTACCATATTGGATTGCATCGCCATTTTTGAGGATCTGGGTTGGCGGGTGTGGGCTATCAGACGGTCGATTATCTTAACTCGAGCCCGTCTGCATGCAGGAGCATATGGTGCAGCCCGTACCCAGGCGGAAGATGTGGTGGCTGTAGCACACAAAATGGATTGGGGTCGCGGCGTTAGTTATGGAAAACTGGTACTCGGCGAGATAGCACTGGTCGAAGGTGCTTTTGCACAATCATACTGGACGCTGGAAGAGAGCCGGCTCGGTTTAAAAGAGTTCGCTGACAAGCCGTGGGACGTTAACCAGTCGCCCTGGTTAGGTCTGGCAGCCCGGGGTCTTGATCATAGACTCGAGGCCTGGCAAAATTTCATTTCTGCGCTGGAATGGGCAAGCAAAGGTCAGCGATTTATAGAGCTGATGGTCACCCTGGCGGGCATCGCGCTCCTGCTAGCCGACGATGGCAAGGTGGAACGAGCGATAGAATTGTATGCTCTGGCTTTACGCTATCCGTTTGTGGCGAATTCACGTTGGTTTGAAGACGTCATTGGGCAACACATCGCTGCCGCCGCGGCAACCCTGTCATCTGAACGCATTATGACCGCACGGAGATGCGGTCAGGCTCGCGACCTGGCGTCCACTGTGGGAGACCTCCTCAGCGAATTGAATACGTAGACCAGCCGACCACAGTAATCACCTGACACTTTGTTCGTTGTAGCAGATGGATCTTCGATCCGTTTCCCAAGTTCAGCGTCTCATATAACAGAAGACATGCCACCGGTACACGCATCCACAAAGATTTGTACGTCGAACCGACCTGACCTAGACGTCAATCTTATTTGGTTATGAAATTGACTTATAATATTGTTAATGTCGTACCATTATTCAGATGTAAGTATTGATTATCATATTGGAACCTGCTATCACATCGGCACAATATAGAATCTATGTTACATTAACAGGATGAATCCAGGTCATATGACCTGGGCTGGTATGCTTTCTATAATCCCAATTGCTTATCTTAACATCACACTAGATATTATTTATATACATGTTGACTTTTTTGCAACATACCTTAATATATTTAATATTGTTATGGATAATTACATCGATTGCTACAAATGATAATTATCGCATCCAATTTTATACTTGACCAATGGAGGAAAACCAGTAATGACTGTAAATGCGGACAATCGACCTACGGGGATGACGGCATTCATCATCATATGGATAGGGCAAATTCTATCCTTATTAGGAACAGCTGTTAGTAACTATGGGGTGCGGTTCTGGATATATGCAGCGAACCCCGGAGAAGCTACACCTTTCACGCTCATTGGATTCTTTTTTACACTCCCCATGGTTGTACTTACTCCCATTGTGGGCGTCTTGGTCGACAAGCACAATAGAAAGCTGATGATGATGCTCAGTGATCTGGCGGCAGCATTCACGACGCTGATTGTATTGATCCTCTATGCTACAGGTCAACTCCAGGTTTGGCATCTTTATATATCAGTTTTTATAACAGGCGCTTTCCAGGGTTTTCAATGGCCTGCTTATTCGGCAGCCATCAGCACCATGCTCGATAAGAAAGATTATGCGCGTGCCAGTGGAATGCTGGAAATGGTTGGACCAGCGTCATTTACGTTTGCCCCGATGATTGCGGCGGCATTGATTGGTCCGCTTGGTGTATTGGTCAGCAAATTATTCGGACCCGCCTTT
This sequence comes from uncultured Chloroflexia bacterium, assembly GCA_963700595.1. Classification (GTDB taxonomy): domain Bacteria; phylum Chloroflexota; class Anaerolineae; order B4-G1; family SLSP01; genus PWVB01. The sequence goes on along the minus strand of CAVOYE010000022.1, from coordinate 471,067 downwards.
ATTGCCCGGTTAAGTGGCGAACCTGGTTTATTAGCTTTGCTGGCTATCGATTTACTGAGCGCCTCTTTTGCCATTGGCAGCCTTCTCTTTGTCCATATACCGCAACCGCAACAATCAGAAGCCGGGCAAGCAAGCGCAGGGTAATTTCGTCAAGCAAGCAATGTTTGGTTTCCGTTACATACTGGCGCGACCCAGTCTTTTGGGCTTACAGACCGTATTTCTACTTGGAAATCTTTTCAGTTCGCTGGGTAATGCTGTTTACGATCCGATGATTTTGGCAAGAACAGCCGGTGATAAACTTATTTTTGGCAGCATCCAAACGATTGGCGCTGTTGGGGGAGTTATTGGCGGTCTGGCTATTGGCGCTTGGGGCGGGTTTAAACGCAGGGTACACGGTGTATTACTGGGTTGGGCAATGGTCGGATTATCAATGTTTGCGATGGGAATCGCAAACGCATTCATTCCATGGATGATTATAGCCTTTTTATCGTCCGTACTGGGTCCGTTAATCAATGCGTCCAATCAAGCAATCTGGCAATCTAAAGTACCACCGGACATCCAGGGTCGTGTATTTTCAAGTCGAAGATTAATCGCTTGGCTTGTCAGTCCTGTTAGTTTGCTGATAGCCGGTCCCTTAGCAGACAGAATTTTTGAACCAGGTATGCAAATGGGCAATGGCCTAAATATGCTATTCGGTTGGTTAATTGCCCCAGGTCCTGGTGCGGGTATGTCGCTGCAATATGCGCTGAGTGGTTTGTGCGCGCTAGTTATCGGTTTAGGAGGTTATTTATTTAAAACCGTCAGTAAAGCCGAGGATTTACTCCCTGACCATGATGCACAAACGGTTAATGCAAATCTATCAGAGAATCCTGCTGTTCCCTGACGAATATGTTATTGATAAAAAGCAGGCACCGGGATATCTTTCCGGTGCCTGCTTTTAATTAACTACAGTCTGTGTCCAGACTTAACCTGGGGTCTGCCTTTCATTTTTCTACTTCGTAACCGGATGCTGACCAATCATTCATGCCACCCAGCATGTTGTGGACATTGTCAAAACCCAGTTTAACAAGTGCATCATAAGCCTGACCGCTCCGATTTCCGCTTCGGCAAACCAACACAACAGGCACATCACTTGGAATCTCATCCGTGCGGGAGGTAATTTCACCCAATGGAATCAAGACTGCACCAGGAATATGACCTGCTGCGTATTCGTAGTCTTCCCGCACATCAACGATAACCACTGAATTGTCTGAAAGTGCTTGCGCGACTTCATCGACAGAAAGATTAGGGGCGAGGTCAACCAGATTTTCAACCAAAACTTCAGAGGTAGCAACATTGACTGCCGCTGTAGGTGGACTACATCCAATGGTCCCGACACTCAATAGCAACGCCAAAACTAAAACAATAAATCGTCTATTTTTCATTTATCATCCTTACAAAGATATCCTGTTTGTACTAACAACCAAGTCATATCCATTCCGATTGGTAGACTGAATTATCTCTGTTTATGACTCTTTAGCAATATACCTATGTGTTGCTAAGTTAATAGTTTGTAATATTTACATTTTGTTATTATATCATTTAGCGCAAAAATAAAAAGACGCATTGAAACTGAGTGTGCAATAAAAGAGGTAGAGTCTCATAAAAATCAACCCCTTCAGCAATTGAAGGGGTTGATTTTCTGCAAATCATTAAGGTGAATTGTAGATTAACTACCCATCAGTTTCGTAAAACCGCGAATCACCGATCCCTCGTCTGTTTGATGTCCACCCTGAGATGGTGCATTCTGCAATATCCTGTCAGCCAACCGTGAGAAAGGCAGGGATTGCAGCCATACCCTTCCGGTGCCCTGCAACGTTGCCAGGAAAAGGCCCTCTCCTCCAAAAATCATGGATTTCAGATTCCCAGCTTGCTGGATATCGTAATTAATTTGTTTCTCAAATGCCACCAAACAGCCTGTATCCACGAGGAGTTTTTCATTATTCAAACGTTTTTCAACAATAGTACCGCCAGCGTGGATAAAAACCATCCCGTCACCGCGCAATCGTTGAAGAATAAAACCTTCGCCACCGAATAATCCTGCGCCGATCTTTTTGTTAAAGGCGATTGAAATTTCAGTCCCCAAAGCAGCTGCCAGGAATGAGTTTTTCTGGCACAACAATTCACCATTGGCTTCATCCAGGTCTATCGCGATGATCTTGCCGGGATATGGCGCTGCGAATGCAACATGTTTTTTGCCTATGCTGGCAGCATTGGTGAAATGTGTCATAAATATAGACTCACCTGTAACCACACGCTTACCGACACTGACTAATTTATCCATAAATCCGGCGGCAGGTTTGGAACCATCGCCCATTTTGCTCTCAAAGCTGATCTCTGATTCCATATACATCATCACGCCGGCTTCAGCGATAACAGTCTCACCAGGATCCAACTCAACTTCAACAAACTGCAGATCATCTCCATAAATTTTATAATCCACTACATGACTGGTCATCACTACCTCCTGATTATATAAAGGCAACTAAGTAACTTAATATAAATGCATCTAACGAATAGGTCAAATTCTATGCATTTCACTACATACTACGGAATGGATAAGCTCAAGTTGCACAAATAGTTATGACAAGCTTTTTATTACAGGACCATCGGCGGTGTCCTTGACTTCATATCCCGCTGCGGTAATTTGATCCCGTAAAGCATCCGCTTCCGCCCAATTTCGCGATTGACGTGCTTGTTGTCGTGCTTCTACAATAAGCAATATATGCCTCAGGAATCTCGTCCTCAGATGGCTGCCAATTCTCCAGTCCCAATCCCAAAACCTGATCAAAAGCCAGAAGCGTGGCTTTCTTGACGTTCGTCCGGCAAAGAAGCATGCATAAGGTCCCACACGACCGCCAGCGCTCGGGGCATATTAAGGTCATCATTCACCTCATGAGCAAAACGATCCAAATAATCTTCATCGATTATTCCGGGTTCACCCAGTGCGTAACACGCATTCCGTAAACGTGTCAATGCTGTTTGTGCACTGGTCAGTGTCTCCCAGGAAAAACTTAATCGGGACCGGTAGTGCGCACCCAGGCACATATAGCGGTAAGCTAGGGGATCATATCCTGCATCAATCAGGGATTGCACACGCAAAAAGTTGCCAACCGACTTCCCCATCCGGGTATTGTCAATTTGCAGAAAATAACCATGCATCCAAAAATTTGCCAAACGTGTACCGTAGCATGCTTGCGTTTGGGCAATCTCATTCGGGTGATGAACGGTGATATGATCTTCACCTCCACAATGTATATCAAAAAAAGAACCCAGGTATTTCGCAGACATCGCCGAACACTCTATGTGCCATCCGGGGAAGCCAACGCCCCATGGACTGTCCCACTCCATCTGGCGCTGGGTATCTGACGGGCTGAATTTCCAAAGTGCAAAATCAGTACTATTGCGCTTTTCTCCCTGGTCAACCCGTGCACCTGCTCGTAAACCCTCAATATCAAGACGCCCTAAGTAACCGTAATCAGCTAACTTGGCTGTATCAAAATATACACCATCTGAAGTCCGGTAAGTATATCCTTTTTCCTCGATACACTTCACAGTGGCGATTTGCTCTTCAATATGGTCAGTCGCCCGGCACCAGACTGTAGGTTCCAGGATGTGCAATCTTTGCATATCTTCTTGAAAGGCATCTGTGTAAATATCAGCAATCTCCCAGGCTGATTTTCCAGTCAGGCGCGTTCCTTTTTCCATGCGGTCTTCACCAAAATCACCATCAGAAACGAGATGGCCAACGTCAGTGATATTCATGACATGATTGACGGCATATCCATTGAGTGATAAGACACGGCGCAGAATATCTTCAAATATATATGTTCTGAGGTTCCCGATATGGGCGTAATTATAGACAGTTGGACCACAGGTATAAAGTCCCACTTTAGGCGGATCAAGGGGCACAAATTCACGAATGCTTCGTGTATATGTGTCATATAATTGCATTGTCACATTTTCCTCCCAAAAAGCGTAAACTCAACCGGCATTTTTTTCAGCAGATAATAAGTTACTACTTACACCCTCAACGAATTCCAGGTAATCCTCGGTGGCATTTGTCATATTCGTATACACACCACGATATTCCATTGGCAATAATGCCGCTAATTGATACATAATTTCGTCGGTTATTTCCTGCCGAACTTCACTCGTAATGCGTTTGCCTCGAGTATTAATAAGGAATGGATTCCCGACCACAATTCTAAATGGTGTGCGCCGCAAGTGTTTAAGATTTTCGCTCAACGCCTCACCACCAAAGTATACCACGGGTAAGATGGGAGCATGGCTGTGCTGTGCCAGGATGGACACACCAGGTTTGCCAGCGATTAATTTACCGTCCCCACTGCGCGTTCCTTCAGGTAAAATAATTAGGATTTTCTCTTCTTTTAATGCAAGTATGCCACTTTTAAAAGCAGTCAAGTCCACTTCTCCTCGATGAAGAGGTATCCCGCCCCATAATTTAAAAAGTGCTGCGAGAAATGGATTAGTGAATGTTTCTATTTTGGCAAAAGTCATAATTTGACGCGGATAAGCTCTGGAGAGAACCACAGGCGCATCAAAGGTGTTGATATGGTTAGCCACTATAATTAAAGGTCCACGCAGCGGTACTTGTGCTAACTGCGTGTCGTCAATTTTAAAAAGAATACTGGTTATTCCTGCAACCAGATGGTTGGCGACCCATTTCGTTACTTCCATCGATCATCCAGTAGGTGCAACATTTATTACTTCCAGTTGATTGGGATAGAGCTCAAGGGATAAATGATTCCCTTCTTTGCACAATGTTTCGCCATCTCCATGAGCAGGCAGCGTTGCGCCATCCAAAGCGGAGACTTCTACCTTACGTGCGTGGTCGAAAACAATAGCGCTATGAGTTTCCTGGCTGCCTTTCATAAACCGCAAAATTAATGGGAATATTCGTAACCGACTGACCTCACGGGCAATACACACATCGAATAAGCCGTCAGTCAAACTGGAGTTGGGTGCCATATGAAATCCCCCGCCCATTCTGCGACCATTCATTATGGAGACCATAAGTGCTGAGTACTCATACGTCCGGTCATCGACCTCGATTCTCACTTTGGGCGCACGATAGTACAAAAACACTGTCTTCAGTGCCGCTACAATATAGGACGCGAAACCACTTAGGTGCTTCTGCTTTGCAGCCACAAATCCTACCACGGCATCAAATCCGATGCCGACGCCATTTCCAAAATAGCGACCTTCAGGGAATAACCCACCCTTGACGTAACCGACATCAATCAGAGATATATGACCATCCTTAAGGGTTTGGCAACCTTGTTCAATACCCATGGGTATCCCGGCGCCAAAAGCAAAATCATTCCCGCGTCCGGAACACAGTACACCCAATGCTGGTACCGGTTCCATGCCCCGCATTCGAACATCCATTAAACCATTGATAATCTCGTTCACTGTGCCGTCACCGCCAACGGCAACGACAACCTCACAACCCTCAGCAGCAGCTTCTTGCGCCAGCGTTGCGGCGTGCCAGGGATGTTGTGTCTGAACTGTATCATAATCCAAGTTGAGTTTTTTAAGTTCGCTTTCTATCTCAGGTTGTACTTCGAGGCTGCTGCCATTTCCCGCTGCAGGATTAATTATAATTCTATACTTCACCATGCTATCCCCCAGTTTCACCCTTACGGTCTATAGTTTGCCGGCTTTATTCAGCAGCAACAGCGACAACACCAATCATACCTTTACCCGTATGCACAGAAAGTCCAGCAGTAAAACTCGAGATGACAATCTGCTCAGGGCATGCTATCTGTTCTCTGATAAGGTCTTCGAAGTCTTTAGCATCTTGATATGCATTAACATGAAGAATAGCCATTTCAGCTGCTTTTTTTCCGTTGAGAGATTCTTTGGTCAATTCTATCAAACGTGACCAGGCTTTATTCTTTGTGCGTACCTTTTCCAGAATATCCAGTTTTCCTTCTTGTATCGTCAAAATCGGTTTGATATTGAGCAAACCAGCCATCCCAGCTGCCAGGTGCCCCACCCTACCGCTCATTGCCAGATATTTGAGGGTTGCTAAACATGCGAATAATTTAGAACGCTCTGAAAATGCCAGAGCCGCGCTTATAGCACTTTCCTTATCATACCCATCTCTGACAGCGCGTGCAGCAGCAATAACCATATATCCCTGACCCATGGATACACTCTGCGAATCAACTACAGTGATATCTTTGTCCGGGAGTAGTTCCCGAGCATTGAGTGCAGAATTATAAGTAGCACTAATTATACTGCTAACACAAATGCAAATGATTGCTTCAGCGCCTGCGTCAAAAGCCTTTTGAAAAGCGTCCAGAAATTGTCCTGGAGTAGGTGCCGATGTCGTAGGCAATTTACCTGTCTCATCCACCCGCACAAAGAGTTGGGCATCAGATATTTCTTCCTCTGTTTTGAACGTTTCTTCACCAAAATGAATATTGATTGGAACAATAATTACGCCTAATTCTGCCGCGACTTCAGCAGGTAAGCTGGCATCACTATCGGTTATAACGATGATTTTTGACATAAGTGCCTCCAAATTATGAAATAAAGGGAATGAATGAGCAATATTTTATAATACAAGCGTCGTAATATAAGATTTCGCTTATTTCAAAAAAATTATATGCGGTAAATTCACATGCGCTGAACCTGACCCGCACAATCTATGGTTCGACTTCCGGTATTATTGTCAGTCAGTTGACAATAATAACCCGGAAACAACCTAAAGGTTACAACCCCACAGTAAACAGGTGGTTTTTGATATCAGGCTAAATAGAAGAAAAGACATATTCGCCATATATCTTAAGGCCCCGCCTGTAAAAAACACAGGGTGCAGTTATTGTCGAAAGGTAGCCTTGACCAGAGACATGAATGAACCAAAACTGCTATCGATACCAGGGCAATTCGGCTCTCTGATCGCCTTTGCCAGAAAACAGAAACGCACCCCAATAAAAATGATGGCTAAATACGTAAATATTGGTAGATTGCGTGCTTATAACTTTATCTCCACAAGACCGTGCGAATCCGCGCTTTCAATGGCTCCAAGGACCATCGCCAGACTGTGCACATTATCAGTACATATCGTATCCGGCACCCTGCCATGCTCTATACACTCAACAAATTCCCGGATTACCCCGGCATGGCCCGTCTGGTCCGGGAGCATTTTATATTCCGGTACTGATATTGATTCCCACTCTGAAAAGAAGCCACCTGTCTTACTTACAATTTGCGCGTCGAACTTATCTTCTCCATCCCAGGTCACGGAGCCATTTTCTCCAATCACACGCCACGCACCTTGCCAGGTCGTATTGAGACCCTCAGCGCACCAGCTACCAGTATATGTATAGACAATGTCATTTGTCATGGAGAAGATGGCATTAGCGGATGCATCGTAATCATACCATGATCCTGGAGGGTTCCATTCCTGGCAATAAACCGATACCGCATTTGCTCCAGTAATCATGCGTGCCATATCAAAGGTGTGAATAGCCATATCGAGAAGCAGCACATGTCGCATATGGTCTCGGAACCCGCCGAAATGTGCTCCAATATAAAAATCACTGTTTATCGTTGTTATTTTACCAAGGGCACCGTCTTCAAGAAAACGGCGCAAGCGCCGGATACCAGCTATGTAGCGCCGGTTTTGAATAACCGCAAATATCTTATCTGCCACTTCAGCAGCATGTATCATTTCTACAGCATGGGCTATTGTATCCGCCAAAGGTTTTTCACCCAGTACATGGCACCCGTTTGCAAGGGATTGTAGGGTCACGTCAAAATGCGCTTCAGGTACAGTGCAGTTAAACACTGCCTCTGGTTTCGTCCGCAACAATGCATCTTCCAGGTCATCTGTAATATAAGCATCGTTCCAGCCATAGGCTGAGGATTTATCGCGTGCAGCCCCGATATTTAGATCAACAAAACCCACCATATCGATGGATGATATGCATTTTATCGCTTCCAACCAGGTGCGGCTAATGCCCCCACAACCAACCATAAGCGTCCTTATTTTATCAGACACTGTTTCCTCCCCCATTTACAAATAATCCTGTCAGATATATTTCATTCCACCACAAAATATGTATCTTGACTATCCATTAACATCGCAACGTACGGAATGCACTTGTCAAAGGCTCTATTTAACCATCACCGTAAACAGCAAAAGATCCCGGAACCGAACCGGGATTATTCTGTGTGTGATCTTCAGCTTTCATCCAACTCAGCAGATATTGGCTGGTCTCCTTTGAAACACAGTCTTTCCGCGCAACAAAGCGCTACTACTCTATCACAATACAGCAGTGTATGCAAAAAATCATCCAACAGAAAACACCTCGCCAATTACGACGAGGTGTAGTACCTGTGTAAATCAAAGGCTCTGCCAAACCCTTATTTATCGGGCATTTTTCGCAGATGGTCTGCGCCACCCTCAAGTGCACGTAACAACAAGGGATCTTTGTGAGCCAGGCGGGTTTCCCGTCCACCTTTCAACGCGACAATTAAGTCTTGCCGCCTGAGAGCCCGTTTGCGTTCAATTTCAACCATTAAAGCTTTATCGTCTGCTAATTTTTCCAGAGCTTCAACCCAGGAACCACTCTGCACGGCTTTGTGTTTTACACGCCATCTTTCCACTGTAATTGGCAGTTCACTCGCATTTGCCACACGCGTCAATGTCTTTGTGACGTTAACGCCCTGAGAGCGAAGCGTAACATCATATTCTTCAATTTCTGGTTTTACGGGGCAGATCTGCATGCAGGCTCCGCACTTGATGCAATAGTAATCCGCTAAGATTAGTTCATTATTATCATTAATAGTCAAAGCTCGCGTAGGACACACGTCAGCGCAAGCAAAACAACCATCAATACATTTTTCGCGGCGCAGTATAACTGTACCTTCCCAGGGTTGTGTAACAACGAAGGCGCCGTCACTGGCAACTTCACACTGCCTGCATCTTATACAATGTGTATCATCGACTTCCAAATTATGCTGCTTGTCGTTGTAGCTGATGACATCCGTCGGGCAGTTATTCAAAACAAAATCTTTTCGATCCCAGTCAAAAACTTCTTTATCGAAAACTGTCGACTGTTCCAATTCAGGAAATGCACCGTATTCGACAGCAGGATTATACGGTTCGCCATTCAAGGTCATAGAAATCGCATTTACAGGGCACATTTCCACACACATTCCACAGAAAATACACTTTTCAGTGTCAACATCAACCAGTAATTTCGTCGCTAATCTGCCATTGACCACTTCACCTTGTACGTGGCTGAGGGCGTCCTTCGGACAGACTTTTGGTCCAAGTTGGCATCCAACACAACGATCAAGATCCCAGATGAGCGTATCATGATGTGTAATCATGTCGCGATCAAGCACAAGATTATTTCCATCGCGTCGTTTTGAAGTTGCACCTCTTCTCATGCTCTTCTCCTAAAATCCCATTTGTACCAGCTGAGTTTCGGGCGAAACCAAATGCCTTTCAAAACCCAGTTTGGATTTCTCAATCCCAAAAGCTAAACCCATGACCTGGGTAAAAAACAAAACCGGCAAATCAATTGAGGATTTAACTTGTTTCTCTGCCTTGCCCTGATAGACATCCAGCGCCATATGGCACATAGGGCATGCCAGGGTAACGATATCTGCACCCGCCTGTTTAGCCGACAACAAGACGTCGCCACTCAGCCGTGCTGTCACATCTCCATGGGATAAAGCCAGCGCACCACCGCAGCATTTCGCTTTCATAGGGTAATTGACTTCAGATGCACTCAAAGCGGACATCAACACATCCAAGCCCACAGGACGTTCTGTGCTGTCAAATACATCCTTTGGACGTGTTAACATGCAGCCGTAATAGCTGGCTATTTTCCAACCTTCAAGGGGTTTGACAACGTGCGCTTTGATACGTTCTATGCCCACTTCATTTAACAATACATAAAGCGGGTGAAGAACTTCAATATTGCCTGAGAGTTTCAATCCATCGCTAAGACTTTCATTAATCATGGCGCGGGATTTTGGATCATTCGCTGCAGATTTGCTTGCCCGTCGCAGATTCTTATAACAACCACTGCATGGTGCGATAATTGAATCCAGCTCTTGAGCTTCAGCTAACGCTAAATTCCGTGCCGGTAAAGTGATTGCTGTGTTAGCATTATTAACGTCTGCGTGAACAGCACCACAGCAATTCCAGTCATCTATTTCTACAAGCTCAATTCCAAGATGGGCAAAAACCGCGCGTACCGAAATATCATATTCCTTGGCACTGGACAACAAACTACAACCAGGATAGTAACCATATCGCATCTCACTCACTGTATCTTATCCTTTCCCCAAAGGAATAGCGTTCTTGCTAATCCACCGGCAACCGCAATTCCCGTGATAAACAAAAACAAAATCTGGGAAGTAATTTTTATATCTTTGGAATTTGATAGAAACGTCGCAATCTTTGGTTTTGTGGATTCCGTAACCTCCACCTTTTTAAGTGCATCAGGGTCCTTCAGATTGTCGGGTAAAAATGGGAGTTTGCCTTTTAGAAGCATTTTTATACCAACCGGAACCATACCAATTAAGTTGGGTATATCCAGCACACGAGCGTAATATCGAGCCAGTAATTCCGGTTCAAACAATCGACCATGTATTTGCACAGTTTCAGCGAAAGCCTGTCCAAACTGCGCCTCTTTATCATGGACATAACCGTTTTCTACGGCTAAGCGTCGTAAATCTGCCATCAGGTCGGTGATTTCGATGCCACGCGGGCACCGGTTTGCACACGAATAGCATGAAACACAGCGCCACATATCTTTACTCGATAATACTTCTTTCTCCATACCCGCTTGTATCATATTTATGATGCGTCGAGGTCCATATTCCATTTCATCGATAACAGGGCAGGATCCTGAACAGGTTCCGCATTGGTAACATTGAAGCGCTAACTCACCGCCATGTGTCTCCAAAACCACCTGTGTAAATGATTTCTTATCTCCAGATGCATCCGACATTATTTGCCTCCAGTAGCGTGTGCCATCTGGCGAATAGGTGTCTCGACGCCCTGTAATCTCGCTGCTTCACTTAGCTTAATGCTTTCAGCGACACCAGGCACCTCATACGCGCGTCGCAGTGAGCGCATCAAATGCGGCAAAGCTTTCTCATTCTCTGCTACAATATTTTCAACTGTCAGGTTCTCAATAGCTGCGCTCATATCCCGCATAATACGCGCCCATTTTGCTCCTTCTGTAGCTGAGACAGAATCAACGTGGAACCGTTGCGGTGAGATCCCTGCTTTCTCCAACTGGATTGCCAATTTATCCATTCTCTCCTCAGCATGTTGGCGTCCATCAATATAGTGACAGTCTTGAGGATGGCATCCAGACACCAGGACAGCGCCAGCACCCAAACGGAACGCCTCCAGCACAAAATCTTTATCGACGCGCCCCGCACACATGACGAGGATATTTCTAGTATTAGCGGGATATTCAAAGTGGCTGGTCCCTGCATTATCAGCACCCATTCCACTACACCACCGGCAAATGAATGCCAGGACCTTCTCTTCAGGTTTTTCCCGTAATAGCGCATGGATCTGTGCCAGAATTTGTCCATCAGTAAAGTGCTGCTGTGTGATAGCATTATGGGGACATTCGGCGACGCAAGTTCCACATCCATGACATTTAGCAGCAATAATTCGGCTGGGTTCTCCTGAACCAGGACGATTATCGACTGCACCATAGGGACAAGCCCGGAAACAAAAATCACACTTTCCACCCTTCGAATTGATGCAACGTTCCGGGTATACATAAGCTACGATTGGATCTATCTCCCACTCGTTATGTGACAGAACACGCGCAGCGCGTCCAGCAGCACCGCTGCCCTGCCCAACACTCTGTGGTATATCCTTGGGACCCTGTGCTGAACCCGCGAGATAAACGCCTTCGGTTGGCGTATCAAGTGGTTTCAGCTTGGGATGGGCTTCCAGGAAGAAACCGTGCGTATCTGTCGGTACGGTTAGCGTTCGGGCTAAATCAAAAGATCCTTCAGATGCTATCGCCGCAGTTGATAGACCAACCATATCAAATTCATATTCCATTTGCCGTCCCAGACCGACATTATCAACACGTATGGTAAGATTCTTGGTTATGGGATCCTCACGAATCTCTGCGGGTCTCCCTTGCACAAAATGAATCCCCGCTTGCCTTGCTCGTTCATAGAACTCTTCATAAGTTTTACCCGGTGCCCGGATGTCAATCCGGAATATCGTAATATCCATTTCAGGGTACAACCATTTTAATAACATCGCGTTTTTGATGGTGTACATACAGCAAAAACCGGAGCAATACTCGTTATAGCGTTTGTCTCTGGAACCGACACACTGTATTAAGCCCAAGGTTTTGGGAAGTGTTCTGTCTGAGGGACGCATAAAATCACCTACTGTAGGTCCTCCAGCACAGTGCAACCTTTCAATTTCCATCATCGTAGTGACGTTTTGATACACCCCAAAACCATATTCTTCGATCTCAGACGCATCCCATGTATCATAACCTGTTGCGACGATAATTGTGCCAATTTCAAGCGCAATAATTTCTGGTTTTTCAGCGAAATTAATGGCTTCCAGGGGACCACATGCCTCGACGCATTTATAACACTCGATACAAGCATCCATATCAATGGTATATACCGAAGGCACTGACTGCGCCATGGGCACATAGATCGCTTTCCTGGGTCCTAATCCTTCTTCAAAATCATTTGGAACAGAAATCGGGCACACTTCGCTGCAAAGACCGCATCCTGTGCAACGATCGAGTAAAACATAACGCGGTTTTCTTTCGACCGTCACATTAAAATTACCGATGTAACCATTGACCTCTTTCACTTCCGAATAGGTGAGTAATTTAATATTCTTGTTTTTCCCAACATCTACCATTTTTGGAGCTTCAATGCAGATAGAGCAGTCCATAGTGGGAAAGGTTTTATCCAGTTGCGCCATTTTCCCACCTATCGTTGGGCTTCGCTCCACCAGGTAGGTTTCTATCTCCATATCCGCCAGGTCTAGAGCAGCACTAATGCCGGCAATCCCGCCGCCAATGACCAAAGCGCGTTTTGTGACCGGTACCTCGAACATCTGCAGCGGTTTAACGTGACTCACTTTGGCAACTGCAGCAGCGACAATGTCTTTTGCTTTTACGATTGCCATCTCTTTCTCATGGGAATGCACCCAGCTGGCGTGCTCACGGATATTTGCCATTTCAAACATGAAAGGATTTAAACCCGCCTCAGATATACACGCCCGGAATGTCGGTTCGTGCATCGCTACGCTGCAAGCCCCTACGACGACACGATTAAGGCCAAATTCTTTAATGTCTCCCTGGATAAGGGTTTGCCCAGGATCGGAACACATATATCGATGTTCTTTGGCTATAACTACACCCGGTAAGGTGCTGGCATAATCCACAACCTCAGATGGCGTAACAACACTGGCGATATTTGAACCGCAGTGACAAATATAGACACCAATCCTCAGTTCTTCGTTTTCATTATTGTTATCTTCAGTCACTATCGACTCCTCAGCAACTTATCGTAAAGATTCTTCAGAAATTAGTTTGTGCCGCGCTTTCTGTGCACGTTGATCAGGCGTTGTCAGCTCCAGGGCATCTTTAGGACACCACAAAACACACTGAGGTCCTTCCTCCTCATCTTCACACTGATCACACATTTCTGCAAGTTTAGTGAGTGGATTAATTGAAATTGCGCCGAAATCACAGGCTTCAATGCACCAAGCACATCCATCACACAACTCTGAATCAACATTGATAATTCCCGTTTCACTGTCTTGAGTCAGTGCATCACGGGTGCAGACGGTAACACATGGAGCATCTTCACAAGTGCGGCATGCACTGCAGTGATCAGTATCTCGTCAACACGCACTGTACGAATGCGGCTTCGATAGGTATTATATTCTCCGGTTTTGGTATAAGAACAGACATATTCGCACAGCTGACATCCAATGCACTTTTCAGCGTCACAAGCGATATATTTATACTTAGAGGTTGAAGATACCATTTTATTTATTTCCCCCTTTGATCCTTAAACACCAATGACCTCGGCGACGTCTTCCATCCCCAGTTCAATCAGCTTTGTGCGCGGAATGAGACCTTCATTGGTCCACCCCTTGGCAGTATAATAGATGTCCTTAAGGTATTCTAACTCGTCGATAGTTACGACGTGTCCTGCAGAAGGACCTTCTTTAAGCGGTTCATTATGCCACCTGTACGGCAAATGGTCATCCTCACGACGCCAGCCCTCGCGGATATTGAAAGCCTTTTTTATCGTATGCGCCCGAACGCCAATCAGATCCACTTCATCATAATCAAAATCCCAGCCAGTTGTTGCGTTTATTAGTTGAGCAATAGCTGGCCAGGCACCAGCGCGATCTGCTTTACCTGTAAAACAGCGACGTATGAATTTACATAGCGGTAATGTATCGTAAACCGCTGCATACTCCTCAGTGCTTTTTGCTAACTCACCCCGGGTTTCGTCGATAGAAAAACGATCAACTTCACCCTTAATATCCGGATCATAAGCTGCAGTACGATTGTGACAGCCTCCACGCGTGCCGACAGCTAACCCGAGCGCAAATGTTTTCAATCCTCGCGCATCATAGCCGGGATTCTCAAGACCCTTTATATGCATCGCCCATTTATAGCTTTCAGTACCACGTTCTGCATCAATCTGTGCGCTTGCACGCTTTACTCCCTGCGATAAGAGTGCGCCAATACCCTCCCGATCTCTAATCATCTCACTGATCGTCACGCCGGCTTCAGAAACACCAAAATTAGCATCAAAACCATCCGGGTATTTCTTGCAGCGGAAATCTTCTTTCTTTAAGACGCCTCGTTCAAACGATTCCATCGCCCAGGAGACGGATACACCGCTGCTCATCGCGTCCATACCACCTTTATCACATATTTCAATCATCCGTATGATCGCGTTCATATCAGAAATACCGCAATTTGGACCGTTGGCGTAAAGGCATTCATATTCGATGCCCGTCATAGCACCCGCATAGAGCCCTTGCTTGGCAGACGAAACCTGCTCACAGGCAATTGGGCATTGCGCGCAGGCAATTTTCTTGACTTTGTGATGTTCTTCGAGATATTCACCACTAACTTCTTCAGCCCCCTCAAAAACACCTTGCTGGTAATTCCTTGTAGGAAGCAAGCCTATTGTATTCATATTAAGAACGTTAGTGGATGTCCCTAACAAACGATATTTGGATGTATGTGGACCTTGAGCTGAAGCAGTGATATCAAAAGACATTTTCATGAGTGTCTTCGGATCAGCCACAGTGACACCTTGAGTCCCCCTGACGCTCAAAGCCTTAAGTTTTTTATAGCCCCATACTGCGCCGTGCCCGGTTCGTCCAGCCTGCCGACCGTCGTTAGTGACATTGGCAAATATGACCCCATTTTCACCTGCCGGACCTATCGTTGCAGAACGCACCTGATCATCGATTAAGTCAACACGTATAGCTTCTTCAGTTTCGTAAGTATCAAGTCCTAAATACTTGCGCGCATCACGAAATTGAACCCGGTCATCGTCAACAAAGATATTAACCCAGTTTTCACTGGATCCATGGATAACAATCCCATCCCAGCCAGTCCGCTTAAGCGCAACGGAAAACCAGCTTCCCGAGAGGCTATCGCCGATAAAACCTGTCAAAGGTGATTTGGAAGCTAATCCGTATTTTCCACCAACCGGAACTGGGGTGCCCGAAAATATCCCATTTGCTATACAGATAGGGTTTTCTGCAGATAATGCATCACTGCCGGGCACACTGTTTTCCCATAACAGACGCGCAGCCATTGATACGCCACCAATCCACATTTTATACCAGGATTCCGGTTTCCGCTCTGCCCGATAAGTGCGTTCTGTCAAGTCAACATGAAGTATTTTTCCGTGGTAACCATACATAGAACAAACCTCCTAGTTGGAACATCCTTATACTGATTTAGCCATTTCCCAAGAGAGATTGGCGTACTAATCTGTTTTCAAAGTCAAAATTATGTTTGTTTCACCTAGCCACCGGCAAGAATCGACATCAGGATCAGTCTATCACCCTCAGATGGTGATAAATGCATTTCGGTGGGTTGGACCATGTGCTTGCCATTAATATTCAACATATTTGAGGATTGCAGCGTTGATGAATTTGCGTGGATAACTTCACCAATAAGTTCAGGATGTTTCACACTTAGCAATCCTAGTATCTGGTGAAATGTAGTACCGGGATCAACATCCAAAGATGTCTTTGAGAGATGTGTTAGGACACGTGACAGACCTGCGAATTCTACGGTTAACTGCATACAACCTCCAACAATAAATTGATTCGCCAAATCAAATACATTATAACCAACAGTGATATTTAAACAATATTTTTACCCTTAACAATTATAACAGATGGTAATGATATGTAAATGTAAAAATGAACAATCCTGCTTTACTGGCAGAATATGTCCATCCGCGCCCATATTTTCGCTGATACACAATCTTCTGTCAAGGATAATTGGCATTGATATTTGCGCGAAACCTAATATCTATCGCCTGAAAGGTGGAGCTATCTTGGTGATTTCAATCGTATTTGGATATTCCAACCCATTCAGCTTCAAAATACCATTGCCTTCCCCGACTGATTTTTCGTAGGCTGAGGAAGTGCTGGATGTGATATAATCGACATTATTCTATATTAACCCATAAAAAATCCCACTCTCTCAAAAGCAAAATGCTAAAAATTATCGTCGGATCATTGTATGCAATTGTAGTTGGATTACTCGTCATCTATGCTTTGCATTTATCGTTACTTATTGTGCTGTACTTAATCCATAAATCGGAAAATGTATCACCAGTACCGGAGATGGACAATGCACATTTACCGGATGTTTTGGTACAAATCCCGTTGCGAAATGAACGCTTCGTCGTTAACAATGTCTTGCAGTCAATCACCCAGTTGAATTGGCCCCGTGCTAAACTTAGAATACAAATTCTCGACGATTCAGATGATGATACATTCGATGCTGCCATCTCGCTTGTTTTACAGCTTCAGAAAAGCGGATATCCCGTCAGTATGATCCACAGGAAAGAAAATAGTGGATATAAAGCCGGAGCACTTTCTGTTGGTATGGCGTACTCGCATTGCCCTTATATGGCGCTTTTTGACGCAGATTTCATGCCAAATGCCGACTTTCTGCAGCAAACGATACCCTACTTATTGAGTCGTCCTGAGTTAGCGATGGTTCAAACCCGGTGGTGCTTCCAGAATTCTGACTATTCATATGTCACAAAATGCGAGGCAATGGCGCTGGAAGGTCACTTTGTTGTCGACCATATTGCGCGAAATCGCAGCAATTTGCTTATGAATTTTAATGGGACAGCGGGCGTCTGGAGAAGAAGCGCCATCGAACAATGTGGTGGTTGGCAAAGCGAAACGCTGGCAGAAGATCTCGATCTTAGTTATCGAGCACAACTAACCGGTTGGAAATTGTTATATTTGCCAGAAGTTACGACACCTTCTCAACTCCCGCGGGCTTCCTCTGACTTCAGAGAACAGCAAAGGCGTTGGGCAAAAGGCGCAACACAGACTTTACGCAAACTATGGCAACCCATTATACGATCTCATAATATTTCGACGGGTCAGAAGTTAATGGCGATTCTGCATTTAAGTGGGTACACAACGCAGTTTCTGTTTGTTAATTTAATAGTCCTGAGTCTGCCGATGGCTGTTTATTATCCATCTGCCCCAGGATACCTTAGTGTGCTGGGACCGATATCTGTCATCCCAATTATCTATTACACATTGAGCCAAACTGCTCTTCATAAGGATGGATTATTGCGCACACGTTTCTACCCTCTCCTTGCCCTTCTTGGTATAGCCAGCGCCATGGAAATTACATTGGCGCAGCTTGATGGATTGTTGCATTGGGGTGGTGATTTTCATCGCACACCCAAGTTCTCTAGCCAGGTTGATGAAAATAATATTGATGATCGCATCTATCAAAAATCGCACACAACGCGCCTCAGCAATATCCCATTAATAATCTACATAGCGATAATGCTCTACTACGCATTCTCAAGTCGTATCACCCATTATATTCTACCCGGAATGATGTATTTAACTGCCCAAACACTCATGCTTATCACAAGTTATTTAGAACACAAAAAAATGCGGGAAAAATGAAGTTCATTATTCCCGCATCCTTAGGTGTGTTTCATTTTGGTAAAAACCAGATGAAACACCGCGATAACAAAAACTACGTCTCTTTGGGATCTATATCGACTACTGTGCCCGGCTCCGGAGCGTCAACAGGTTTTGGCAACTCGAGTTGCGGTGGTTTCAGGTCTTGAGGCATCATCGTCTGCCCCCTGAAATAAGCACCTTCATTCACGAGTAATGACTTTACGGTTAAATCTCCCCACACTCTCCCGGTGTCAAGGATTTCAATACGTGTAGCTGTAATGTTTCCGTGAATAGCACCGGCAATCGAGATGTTATTTGCCTTAATTTCTGCGCGTACTTTAGCACTTTCAGTGATGACCAGATTTCCTGTAAGTTCAATTGTTCCCGCAATGACACCATCGACGCGCAAACCACCATCACCCTGTACATCCCCTTTTATTTGAGTATTCGGACCAATAACAGATTCAATGGCTGTTTGACCATTAGGTCTTTTGGGGGCTTGGGGGCTTACAGATGAGGTTTCTCCGGGCTTTGATTTACCTTTATTTCCGAAAAATGACATGTCTCCTCCTTGATTTAGAAGCTACTAGTATGTGAGCCGCACGTCTAGCCATGATTATACATTAAAATCTATATTTAATGCAAAACTTTTGCCCATGCTATTTAAGCACGATATGAAGATAGATAAACACGAAGTTCTCCATATCGATGCACTTCACTCCGTCGTGGCTTTTGCATTTGTGAGTTCATTTGTCATATTCTGCTTTGCCAAACCCAAAGATTCCTGCTCATCCGCACTTAAACTGTAAGAGGACCGGAATACCTGCACGGGTTTGCCATACACCCGAATATCAGCGCCTGAATGTAAACATGTGATGATTGCGCCGTTTCCCAGTTCGTCAAGCAGAGTAAGGGAGAAACTTTGATCGCCACCCACGCCATCATAAGCACTATATCTTACAATTCCAAGTCCCTGGATCGTGTGAGGCAGAACAGTAGATATTTTTCCTTTAAAACTCTCAAGCACACGCAATTGTTCAGTCATAGCCCCAATTCTAGTCAGCAACTTGGTGACTGTGACTTGATCAACATCGTCAGCGACCGATAATAACCGCTCGTAACGTACGCTCAAATCGTTCAAACGCTTTTCCAGCGTATAAATCCAGTACGCCGCAACAAATAGTAAAATGGTTGAAGCTATTACCCAAGGTGTTAAAAGACCGCTCATTGACTTCTCCCTAGTACGAATCGTTTGGTTCAATCAGAACTGGACCAAGGATAAAACGATCACCAGTCATAGAACCAGATTTATCAAGTAATGGCATACGCCGTATACTCCCCATTTCATACATGCCCACTTCAAGCCAATAAGTCCCTGGGGCAAGATCGATTGGCATGACAAGTTTGTATGGATCAACAACCTGCTGTCCTGGCAACCATTTAGGGAACCATAAATAACTCGGAAACGCACCTCCTAATGGCGTGTAATCATAGCCATAGTGCGGAATCCCATTGCTGTCGATTAAATGTATAAACACAGTATAACTCATTTGGGGAGTTTGCAGTATATACCATGTTAAATTGAGATACAGTGCTTTGCCCTGTTTGACTGGCAATGCGTCAACCCATACACCAGATCTGAACTGAAACCCGCTCCTAACTCGGTCGGTGACCAGACAAATATCATTGCTAATAATTGCGAGTGAACGGTCCAGAATTGGGTCAAACCCAATCGCTTTGTGGCTGGATTCTACCGTTATTAACCCCAGATTCACGGAATATTTTCCATCATTAAATAACAATGCTTCATTTGCTCTGCTCATGTTTGTGTAATGTAGTGCTAAAGAATATTCTCCCGCTTGAATAGTCAGTGGAATGTAAATACTATACTGTTCAACGATAATTTCACCAGGCAACCAGTCAGGTGTCAATCTGCGACTGTCAGTCGTCCAACGCTGCTCAACAGAACCCAGAGTGATATAAGGCATCAGGATTTCGGTCTGTGATACATAGCTTTTGGCGTACAACGTAAAATGCACCACATCACCTGGTGAAACAAGGCGTTCAGCTAAATCATAACCGAGTATCTCTATGCCGGATTCAAGTTTTGTGTCTTCCATAACATATTCTGGGCTTACGGGTTCAAGCGCCGGTGGTTCAAAGACCTGCCATAAACGATCGACTGGGCGAAGCCTGAATCCCAAATCCCTGATCTCTCTTCGATAATTTGAGAGATAGACAGGTCCAACGGGCAGATTAGAAAAGACAGCTTGCTCCCAGGATAAATCACCGGTGACATAAACGGGACGCAAGTCTTCAGTGCTCAGCGCTGCACCTTCAACCATAGTAGAGTAATAATATGGCGTCAGATGTTCCCAATCAGCGACATATGCGGCGTTAGATTCCTTGTTGCCGAACTGATCGACTAATTGGGCGAAACCAGCGTCAGCATCATCCCATTTACGAAGCGAAATTAAAGGCAAGCGAGTGGATAATTGCCAGCATATTGAAACAAATATAGCGACTAAGGTCAAGTAATAACCTGTTTTTACCGAACGTTTCCACCACCACTGCAGCACAATCGCAACACCATAAGCCATTGGGACTGCGAGAATCACAAACACATGGAGAAGATAAGCCATCACATCCTGCACTGAATTGATAGTAAATGCAAGGTGCCCTACAAAAAATACTATACATAAAAAGCCCAGATTCTGGCGCTTTAACAGCAATACAGCAAAACCCAACACAACACATAAAAGAAATGGAAAAAAGAACTGTAATCTCAACAGGCTGATAAACACGGTCCATCGTTGAGGTAGATCAGCTAAACCATAATGAAATAAATTAACACGCAAGCCCTGTGCTGTCGTATGGCGAATAAATCCCGCCCATGTTCGCATATCTGTAGGGCCAAAGGATACATCTGGACTTCTTATTACATAGTACAGTAAAGGCGTTAAACCCAGCAAACCGCTGGCAACAAAAATCATTATCATCTTCAGGTTTTTAATAAATCCCGGTTGTTCAAGCAGAATATATAGCGCATATGCAGGTAATCCCCAAATTGTGATAGGATGATGCGTTAACCCAATGCCACAGAAGAAGGCACAAGCATAAAGCCAAAAACTATTATGCTGTTCTGACCACTGAACCAGCAACCATATTTGGGTGGACGTAAGAGCGACACTTACAATGTGAGCATTCGCATGGATACTATGCTGCCACAAATCAGGTGATATTGCCAGACATGCGCCTACGAGTACAGGTACCAATACTGTGGATATTCGTTTTATGTCAGGTATCTTGCGGAGCTTCAAAGAAGTGATCAAAACAACCCGACTGACAGTCCATGCTCCAGCGGCTCCTGCCAATAGATTTGATCTAAAGGCAATAGATCCAACAGGAAAAAGACGCTGCCACACCCCGGCGAGTAGAGTATAGAATGCATATCCCGGGGGATGAGCTATTCCCCATATGGCGGGTATGAATTGGTACTCAGAGGGATCTCCATAAATGGTTCCCGGAGCGGTCGTTACGGCATACAGGATCCATGCCATAATGAAAACACATATGGCTAATAGGGTATCTTGCTTTTTCAAGCCGTGTATATCAGGTTGATACAAAAAAGTTCTCCTCAAATAACACGCGCATTATATGCATTTTTCCAATTATGTCGAACACGCCGCGCTTCAATGTGCAGATCAACTTTGAGGCAGGAACAACGCGTAACCTTGCTTTCTGCACCCAGTAACATATAATCGATGTAGGTTTATACTGTGACTATCCGGGAGAAGGAAATGGGAAATAGAAACAAACTTATCATTGGGATCATCATTATCGTCATCGCAGTATTAGGGATAGTGACGTGTTGTGTATGTGTCAGTGCAGCTTTACTGACGATTCAGATTCCAGATTCAACACAACCCATTCCTCCCGATGTAGAATTGCCTCCCCCACCCTTAACTGGTGAATTCGATGGAATTGAGAATCCGCCACCAACAGCATTACCCTTGCCAGATGAGGCTTCAGAAACACTTGATGCCTTGGAAGCGGCAATCATACCTGTTTCAGACTTGCATGAACTCGGTATTCGTTATCGCGGTGTTTCACCAGATACATCGCGCGTTGCCTCTGTGGTCAACCCGGACTACGATGTCGGTACTGTGAGATCATTCAGCGTTTCTAATCTTGATTCTGATACCACCTTCGACGTCCAGGCGCGCCTGCTTTACAAAACTGAGCATGTTTACATGTGGGTCGAAGAAGGTCTAAGCACTGACATGGATAAGATTCAAAAGGCAGCTGATTTATTCGAAGAGCACACATATCCCACAGATCGCGCTTTTTTTGGTGCGGAATGGTCACCAGGCGTAGATGGTGACCCGCATTTAAGTATTCTTCACTCCAGCAATTTGGGAAGCACGGTTGCCGGATATTTTTCAAGTGCTGATTCCTATGTCAAAGCTGTCAGGGAAGACTCCAATGAAATGGAAATGTTTTATATCCATATCGATAAAAGTATGGAGATTGGCGATGATTTTTATAACGGTGTATTAGCTCACGAGTTTCAACACATGATCCACTGGTACAATGATCGGAACGAGACGACATGGATGAATGAAGGTTGCTCGGAACTGGCAATGGAACTCAATGAAAGTATGTACCAAGGTGACCTTGGTTCGTACGATGTGGGAGGGAGCGAATATGCTTACCTCGACAATCCCGATACACAACTTACCACCTGGCCTGAAGTTGATCTAACAGGCGCAGCTTCTGCGCATTATGGGGCATCTTATCTTTTCATGAGTTATTTTCTGGATCGTTTTGGTGAGGAGGCAACCAAATCATTGGTCGCCCATCCTGAAAATGGTATGGAAAGCGTCAATATCATACTTGACGAACTTGGTTTGTCGTTGACCCATGAAGATATTGTTGCAGATTGGTACATCGCCAATCTACTAGATGCACCGGAATTAGACGATGGCCGTTATGGATACAAAGAGATTGATATCGCAGAACCAGATATCGATAAATCCTATACACGCCCATCAAACTTCCCGGAGGATGGAACAAGTACTGTAAACCAATATGGTGTTGATTATATTGAGATTCGTAGTAGTCAACCGGTAAAGTTCGCTTTTAGCGGTACTTCACAGGTAGGGCTCATGGATACAGATGCTCACAGCGGTAAATACCTGTGGTGGTCTAATCGGGAAGATGAATCCGACTCCCGTTTAAGCCGGCGGTTGGACCTGACGTCAGCGACACATGTATCCCTCGAATTCTGGAGCTGGTACCATATTGAAGAAGATTGGGATTATGCTTACGTAGTCGTAGGCACAACTGCCAGCGGAATAATACCATCAGACCTCAATTCTACGGATATCCGTTGGACAATTCTTGATGACACAACATTAGGGTGTACAGAAAGTGATCCCAACAATGGTAATTTAGGATGTGGCATTACAGGACAAAGTAACGATTGGGAAAAGCTAAGCGTGAATCTTGATGACTACACAGGACAGGAGGTCGTGCTGAGATTTGAATATATCACGGATGCGGCCGTTAACCAGGCAGGTTTGGCCATCGACGACATCTCCATCATAGTCGACGGAGTTAATGTTGTTGACGATGATGCCGAAT
Organism: uncultured Chloroflexia bacterium; assembly: GCA_963700595.1. Classification (GTDB taxonomy): domain Bacteria; phylum Chloroflexota; class Anaerolineae; order B4-G1; family SLSP01; genus PWVB01. Next base: position 447,156 of record CAVOYE010000022.1, on the reverse strand, counting down.
CCAATCAGACAGAATGGGTCGCAGAGGGCTTTGTTCGCCATGCTAACATATTACCCCAGGAATGGATTATCCAATTAGTCACTTTTGGCGATGAGACTCAGGTGAGTCGATTGTTGTTCCTGGATGGCACATCAGGTGAATGGACTATTCCTTTAGGTGGTCAGATTACAAACGCAGTCTTGGCAATTTCGGCTGTTGCACCATTTACCACTGAAGAGGCAGTATACAGGTACAATCTTCTTCAGGAACCGTAAAATTATTGACTTTATGGCGAATACAAGTGCGTTAAACCTTTGTGCTTGTGAAAGCGATACACGACCCATCGGCATCTTCGACTCAGGTGTTGGGGGTTTGTCTGTTTGGATAGAAATACGAAGGCATTTACCTTTCGAGTCCACAGTATATTACGCCGATCAAGCGCACGTACCCTACGGACAAAAAAGTATTTCACAAGTACGCGAATTTTCTTTCGGCATAACCAAGTTCCTCCTTAATCGAGGAGTAAAAATAATCGTTATCGCTTGCAACACAGCCTCTGGAGCTGCGCTTAAATCTTTGAGAAATGCATTTCCAGACATCGATTTTATTGGCATGGAACCCGCAGTAAAACCGGCAGTTGAAAAAACACATACGGGTCATGTGGGCGTCATTGCTACGGCAACTGCTTTTCAGGGAATGCTCTACCAACAACTTGTTCATCGATTTGGACGAAATGTGGAGATACATACAAGTATTTGCCCCGGACTTGTTGAAGCTATTGAAGCTGGCGATATTGACCACCCGACCACATTAAAACTGTTACAAAACTGCCTCAAACCATTAGTTAATTCAAATATAGACCAACTTGTGTTCGGTTGCACCCACTATCCTTTTGTACGCCCAATTGTGCAGCATATTCTTGGGGATTCGGTGACTCTTATCGATCCTGCCCCAGCGGTAGCACGCCAGACTGGCAGGATACTTGCAAGTAAAACTCTATTGTGCACTTCAAATCAGGCATCGAGACATGTTGTTTATACTTCGGGTACCGAAGAACAACTACAAAAAACAGTCGAGAAGCTTGTTGGATATCAGGGTGCAGTTATAGGCACAACTTGGTGTGATAATCGAATCGTGATGAACGAGTAAACCAGAAGCAACCTATTCCATCATTTTCGGCGCAGGATTGCTCGAGACAGAAGATGAAATGTGCCTGATGTGACATCGGCTTTATGACTACACGAAAACCAGACCATATACAGGATATAAAAATACACCCAACCTATATTTATGAATACACGTGAACAATACTTCCTTGTAGCAATCATCATAATATCCATTATCGCAATGGTTATCCTGGGTATAAGCTTGAATCAATTACAGCTTAATCCGGGATTGCCTTTTGAGGATCTCTGGGCATTTTTGGTTGATGAATTTTATGGGGGTTTTGCAGGAGGCTACCCCACCTCCAGTGCGGATGTGGGCATTGGTAAAACCATCGTGGAATTAGTTCGAACTGCATATTTCATCGCGCTTTTATGTTTCCCTCTGGCTATTTTGCTAGTTTTAAGCTCGAAAGAATCCAGGAAACGTTTGCTGCGCTCAATATTCCTTTTTCTTTTACTGTTAATAGTCTTGTCCCGTTTTGTTGAAAATAATCAACTTGTTGAACAAGATGTCGAAGAACCTTTGGCAGCATTTATTCCTGATAAACCAGCGGATGCTCCATACGAAAGCTCTATTAAAGATGAGTTTACGCCTGACATCCCACGTTGGATTATATGGACAGTCAGTGGATTTCTGGTCACAGCTGTCCTGATAATTGCCATCGTGGTATACCGGACACTACATCCTGCAGAAGAATATCCTGGACCTTTACCCGAACTTACTTCACAAGCGAAATCCGCACTTAATGACATTCAAAACGGTGCTGATTTTCGCAATACCATTCTGCAGTGCTATAGGGAAATGCTACGCATCGTGCGCGACCAGCGAGGTATTCACAGAAATTCCGCAGTGACAGCGACCGAGTTTATCACCTCACTGGTGAAGTTAGGATTACCTGAAATTGCTGTAGTTCACCTTACAAAACTCTTTGAGGAAGTTCGGTATGGATCGAAAACACACACAAATGAAGAGGAACAATCGGCTATTTCCAGTTTACAAAGCATTGCGGATGCCTTTAAGGTGAACTCTTGAGCCAACTCATTGAGAACATTAAAGCCAGATATAAGGTTCTCATTGGGTTGTTAGTTGCGTTTATCGCCCTCACAATACCGGCAGTTCTGCTTGTAGATAACTTTGTCAATGATGTTATTCTGGTACCTATTGCCTATTATATTTGGCTGGCAAACATTATCATCAATGCTTTACCTCAAAACTGCTTCGTCACAGTTCTAGTTGTTGTATGCCTGGCGATAGCCATCCCCAGCTTACGGAAAAGATATCACAAGAAACCGTCAACAGAATCGCCACCAGATATCTCACCTGGAGAGGTAGCGTTATGGGAACAGCGCTTGCGATACCTCAAAACTGGATCTTATTCCGGAAACAGGTTTGCATATCATTTGGGTCATCTTGTTATACAAATATTAGCTTATGAAGAAAGGCTAACACCTCGTTCGGTTATCAATGCTCTTGAAGCTGGTGAATATGATATGCCAGCAAATGTCAAACAATACATTTTAATGGGTATAGGATCAAGTGCTGCAGCAGTAAAACACCCCGTATGGCGACAGGTGTTCTTATGGTTTAAACGATTATTTAATCCGAAAAGGCAAACACAGACATTAAAGCAAAACAATGAAATCATAGCTGTTATCCACTACATTGAACAACAATTGAAAATTGTTGAGACGGATAATGTCGAACTTAAAAGTATATCAGAATCCACTAAAACGGAGGCTAACGATGTTAAGTGAAAATAAACCAAACGCACTCCCCACGACAATTTTGGACGTCACACATGTCGCAAAACGGATAATCGACGAAATAGAACGTGCGATAGTTGGTAAAAGGGATATCTTGAATCAAATTCTGGCTGCGTGTATTGCCACAGGCGGGCATGTTTTACTTGAAGATTATCCGGGACTGGCAAAAACACTCATCGCAAACAGTTTTGCCACTGCACTTGGTTTGTCATTCAAAAGAATCCAGTTTACGCCAGATTTGCTTCCAGGTGATATCACCGGAGGTTTTATTTACAATCGGTCGACGAGTACCTTTGAGTTACGCAAAGGACCACTTTTTGCGAATATTATCTTAGCTGATGAAATTAACCGGGCTTCACCGAAAACACAGTCTGCTTTATTGGAAGCTATGCAAGAGTACCAAGTGACGCTTGAGGGCGTAACAATGGAACTTCCCCAGCCATTTATTGTTATTGCCACCCAAAACCCCATTGAATATGAGGGAACCTTCCCATTACCGGAAGCGCAATTGGATCGGTTCATAATGAAGCTATCAATCGGTTACCCATCAGCGACTGATGAACAGGAAATATTGCGGAGACGACGAGAAAGGCGAGAGGACGCGTTCACATTGCAACAAGTGACGGATGCGGATGGTCTGCTCGCGATGCGCCAGGTCGTAGAAAGTATCCATGTCGATCCGGATGTAGAGCGTTATATTGTAGATATCGTGAGAGCAACACGCAGTCACAGGCATGTCGCAGTCGGTGCAAGCCCCAGGGGCGGTTTAGCCCTTTTAAAACTCACCCGGGCATGGGCAGCGATGCACGGCAGAGACTACATTTTACCCGATGATATTAAATATTTTGCTCAGACTGCACTGAGTCATCGTTTGATTTTAGAACCCGATCTGTGGACCGACAGGCGCGCAGCGGATGAGGTTATATCCGAAATAGCACGGAACGTTCCAGTGCCCGTCATCAATGAGGTATGACATTGAGCTCTCGACGCACCCTTTTCCTGGCACTCCTCATTTACGGACTGATTATCGGCAGTCTATGGACCCTCAATAATGGGTTGCTGATTTTGTCTATTCCCCTGATCCTGTATTTGGCCACAGTCATCATTTTCCGTCCCAGATCCATTGACATTGAAATCCAGCGACATGTAAGTAAAGACTTTGTTAAACCGGGCACTGATGTTGAAGTTGAGATCTCTATTACCAATCGCGGACACAACCTGGATGAAATTCGTATTTGCGATACGGTGCCCAACAGAATTCGTATTACAAAGGGATCACCGGAGGCTTTGACCACGCTTGGTCAGAACGATAGCTTTACCTTTACGTATACCGTCAGTGGGGAAAGAGGGTCTTATGAGTTTAGTGAACTATCCATCCAGGCTACAGATCATTTTGGTGTTTTTATTACGCAAAAATTGTTCAGTGCTATTCGGAATGTGACCATTCTCCCCACCTTTGATCGGATTCGAAGCGTACCAATCCGCCCAATACGAACGCGCGGTCATGCTGGTTCGATTCCATCCCGCCAAGCCGGTTCAGGTACTGCTTTCTTCGGCGTCAGGGAATATCAATCCGGAGACCCAAGGCAATGGATGAATTGGCGGTTAAGTGCAAGAAATCCTGATCAACTTTTCACCAATGAATTTGAACAAGAACGCATTGCTGATGTTGGATTAATCCTAGATGCCCGTAAACGCACAAATGTGGCCACAGAGCGTGGCTCCATTTTCGATTTTTCTGTTCGGGCAACAGCCTCCCTGGCTGATATGTTTCTCAGAGAGGGCAATCGTGTCGCGTTATTAATGTATGGCAGAGGATTAGAAAGGACTTATCCGGGATACGGCAAATATCAAAGAGAAAAAATAATGCGCACATTGGCCTACGCCAAAATTGGTGAAAGTATGGTTTTTGATAGTTTTGATTACCTGCCCACCCGCTTTTTCCCGGCGCAATCTCAAATTGTACTCATCAGCCCCTTATGTAGTGCTGATCCAATGATTCTGAGCCGAATAAAGGCCCGTGGATATAACATCCTTGTAGTGAGTCCTGATCCGGTATCCTATGAAAAGACGCTGATGTTTGATAGTGAAGAGCTTGAAATCGGAGCTCGGATCGCCCGGGCGCAACGGGTATTGTGGATACGCTATTTACAGCGGGTTGGTATTCCTGTAGTTGACTGGCAGACCTACCAACCCCTCGATGCAACCCTTCAATCCACAGTCCGCAGATTAAGGCGGGGTTATTTATGAATTCCATCCGGAGAATAAGCAGTTATCTGGCATTCATCACAATAGGGATCGTTGCATTAACCTATAGTTTACAGATTTCACTATTTTTTGCCCTGCTTGTTATTATGACAGGTGTTTTGTGGTATAGACAGGGATATAAACACTTGCTGGCACTCCATATCAGGTTTCATAATTTTCTGTCTTTTGATTTCTTTTGCTGTTCTACAATACGGTATCAATCTTTGGCTAATTATGGCTATGCACACTACCCTGGCATTATGGGATTTACTTGCGTTTGAATACCCGTCTTGATAACTCAGATACGACGCAAGGTTACCGGACGATCGCAAAGCTGCATATTGATCGCTTAAGTTATGCTCTGACCCTAAGCCTTGGTCTCAGCCTGCTGACCTTATATATCAAAGCTAACTTGTCTCTCTTTGGAATAATTTTGTGTGGATTGATCGTGATGATATCGATATCCAGTGCTATAAAATTACTACAAAGAGATTCAGCATAACGTGTTATTAAAGGCAGATCGATACAATTAAGCTATCTTTGGTTGTATCAGGTCATCAAAAAGAGGTCGCAAGCTATGATATGTATCATCCAGTGATTGGGGAATGACCCGTGTTTCACCGATGATGGTCATATAGTTCGAATCACCATCCCAACGTGGCACTACATGGAAATGAACATGTTCAGCAATCCCGGCACCACCTGCAGAACCTTCGTTAACGCCAATATTGAAACCTTGGGGATGATAATTATCGACGAAGAATGCGCAAAACTGCTTTAAGTAACTGCATAATTTCGAACAATGTCATGTCGCTCAGATCTTCCACGAATCCGGTGTGCTGGTAAGGTACAATCATCAAATGTCCGTTACTATAGGGGAAACGATTCAGGGTTATATAAGATTGACTACCCCGATAGAGAATGTGTTCTACAGAATCATCTTCCGTTTGTTTAGCACAGAAAACACACCCATCCAATTTATGATTTTCTCCCCGTAAATATGATAATCGCCATGGTGCCCATATTTGCTTCATGACTCATCCAACCAAACCGGCACCGATAGCCAGCTCCTGTAATTCACGTGTAATTTGCTGACGCCTAATACTTTGAACGGATATTGTGAGTTCCTCAACCAGACGCTCAGCATTTTGGGTAGCAGATTCCATCAGCTGGAACCGCGCTGCATGTTCTGTGATCGCAGCTTCCAACATAATACTGTATAGTTGTATACCTGTCCATTGAATAACAATTTCCGTATAAAGGTGAACAGGATCAGTTTCCACTATATGTGGCGGCCATTCATCACTTTCATCTAAAGCGGGGAATACTGGTGGGATAAGTTGAACAGAGCAAGGTTGGTAGCTGCCGGCGGCTTCCTGTTTGTTATACGCAACAACTACAGTTTGTAAATCACCTTTTTCATACTGCTGCAGCCATTTCGTGACAAGAGAATAGGCTAAAGCGTAGGATGGCAACGTATTCATTGGCAATTTATCAACCCATGATGGATTAACACCTTCGCGTACCAAACTCCGTAACAAACGGGACCCAAGAATCCCTAAAACTACCGAATTCCCGGTTTCCTCCTGTTCAGATAACAGTCGTGTAATAGACTGTCCAAGCAGCGTGTTATACCGTCCGCATAATCCACGTTCAGTACCCAGTCCCACAACGAGTACGTTTGATTCTGGTGGATGCTTCGACCGATGATATGCGCTAAAAAGACGCTTTGTAGGCACTTTTATATGCGGAAGGATAAACGGCACCAGGTCAATTAGTTTATCTTTATAATGCAGGATGCTTTTCCGCTTGTTAAGCGCCATCTGCCAGTTGCCCAAAGATATTGTTCGCAACGCACCAAGAATTGGATTCACAGCCTCGATATTTTGCAGGCGACTTGCCGCTTTTTCTAAATCTTGTGCCATTCTCTATACCATCTCTGGAGTAAGCAATAATGTCTAATATGTATCAAAATGATCCAAATCCCAGACAAATACCACAGCATATCCAACTTCTGCTGTTGTTGTTTCTGTGTGATGCATCGGAAAACCATTGAGCATAGATGAGTGTTCAGAAACTTCAACCTTTGCATGGCACTCATCCTTGATGATAGACAGGACATCATCGACTTTTTCTGCGTCGACTGCAACAAAGAGCATCTGTTGTGCCTGTTGAAGAACGCCACCACGACTATCAGTAAATGTGGCACCATATCCCGATGTGATTAATCGATCCAGGACGCGACTCGCTTGATCACGTGACACAACAGCCATCACCATTTTTCTCATCCGCTGCTCCTTGCGTTGATCCAGGATTTACGGAATGAAGACACTATACTTAATATCTCATCGCGAATTTCATCCGTTAATTCTGCCGTTCTATTGATTTGATGCAATAAAGCAGTATGTTTCTCCTGAATATGGTTGACAAATCCCGTCACGAAAACATGTAATTCAATTAAGGCGATCTCATCAAACTGACCATCCACCGCAGCAGTGAAAAGCACAATCTGAACACTGAGTGCCATGGGTGTATGCGGCGGTTGCATCAGCAGAGCTTGCCATCGCTCTCCACGAGTTATTTGATTTTGTGTCGATTCATCCACCTCAGTTCCAAAACGGGCAAATCTGGCAACTTCTTCGTATTGGGCTAACTCAAGCCTGAGATTAGAAGCAAGTTGCCGCATAGCTCGCACTTGAGCTGCACCACCGACCCTGGAAACTGATTTACCAACATCAATTGCCGGTTTTATATTGCGATTGAATAACTCACTATCCAGTATAATTTGTCCGTCTGTAATTGAAATAAGATTTGTTGGGATGTATCCGGCAATATTGCCACGCTGTGTCTCAACGATCGGCAGGGCTGTCAGACTCCCCCCTCCGTTTTCCGCATTGAGCCTGCATGCGCGTTCCAATAAGCGGCTGTGAAGGTAGAAAATATCTCCAGGATAAGCTTCACGACCTGGCGGACGCCGCAATAAAAGGCTCAGTTCACGGTATGCATCAGCGTGTTTTGTCAAATCATCGTACACAATTAAAACATCGCGCCCTTCCTGCATAATGCTCTCAGCCATCGTACAACCAGCATAAGGCGCTAAATAACGGAGCGCTGGTGGATCGTCAGGACTTGATATCACAATCGTTGTGTAATCCATCGCTCCGGCACGTTGTAGACTATCAATGACGGAAAGTGTAGTTGATTTTTTCTGACCGATTGCCACATAGAAACAAGCCACATCTTTACCGCGTTGATTGATGATTGTATCAACCACTAAGGTGGTTTTGCCTGTCTGGCGATCACCAACGATTAATTCGCGCTGCCCTCTTCCAACAGGTACCAAAGCATCAATCATCTTCCAACCGGTTAGTAACGGCACATTCACCGGAGATCGTGCCATGATTCCGGGTGCCTGGCGTTCCATAAACCAATTTTCGGTTGAGTCGATCGAGCCTCTATCATCGAGTGGAATAGCAAGTGGATTGACAATCCTTCCCAGAATATTCTGCCCCACGGGTATTTTAAGTTGTTCACCTGTCGCAGTTACCAGGTCACCACCCTGGATGCCCTCGCTGGGACCTAGCAAGATGACATCGACAAATCTTTGATCCAGATTCAGGATCATTCCCTGCACACCGGTTGGAAAAGTCACCAACTCATATGTCTGCGATTTAGGCAATCCTGACAAAGTAGCTACCCCATTACCAACGTGTTGAACCGTACCAACAGCTTTAAAAACAACATGGGGTTGTAACTGAGGTAAACTATCTCGTAACAGATTCAACGTCAGCGAGATATCTGGGCGCAAACTGGACAACCCTGTCAGCATCGATAACTGATCGCTTAATCGCCGTGCCAAACTAATGTCGCTTCTTTGATAATATTGAGTTTTGTCATTGACAAGAGGCGCATTCATATGCAGTAACCTGATCATTTCCTGCACATCAGGTGACAAATTACTCGAATTATTCATCCTCAAATTGCTCCACCAGGGCATGACCCACAATCTCTTTCAGTTCTGATAACCGGTTCGCAATAGTATTCTCCATAACGAGATCACCAATTCGGACGCGGATCCCTAAGCCAAGTGCAGGTTCTACGTTCAAATCAAGATGAATATTCCGGTCAGCTAAAGCGGAATAGGTACGAACAATTTGTCCTTGCTGCTCCGTGGATAAAGTACGTGCGGAAGTGGCAACCACGGTGGGTGTTCGATCTCCCAACCCCTCACGTAAAACTTCAACCTGCCGCATATCGTTACGACCGAGTTCCCATACGCTGTCTAAGAGTTCCTGCACCATTGCGTTATGCGCGTCGGGAGGTGATATCCGGGCAATCATCTGATTACTGACATCAAGGACAGAATCCAGCAACTCGTCATAGAACTCATTGATCGCTTGCTTTTTTAATCGGATTGCATCGACATGGGCTTCTTTCAGGATTTCTTCCATTTCAGCTTGCGTCTGTTCCAGAAATGTCGCACGCTCTGTTTCTGCCTTTCCACGGGCTTCGCGAAGAATCGTTGCTGCTGTTTCTTCAGCGGAGGATAAGCGCTCCTCCAATGCAATGTGGAGTTCTGCTACTGCCTGCTTTTCAGATTCAAGCTCTTGCATAAGCTGTGCTTTTGTATCAGCACGCTCTTTCATATTCTTCAACATTGGCTTAAAAAGAAGGTAATATAAACCTATCGCCAAAATTAGGAAGTTTACAATTTGAAAACCTATAGTTGCCAGATCTAAATCAAGCATAATCAAGCCTTTGATATATCATCTTTTATCCTGCCGGGAAAAATCGATCGAGAAGAGGATTAGCAAAAATCAGGATAAGTACGACCAACAAAACATAAATGGCTGTGGTTTCCAATAACGTTAGAGAAATGATCAGCGTACTCCTGATATCTCCGGCGACTTCCGGTTGTCGTGTCATCCCATCCAGAGCTTTAAACACAGCTCGACCTTCCACCAAAGCTGGCAGAATTGCCCCCAGAATCATACCTACAGCTGCCACCACAATTGTGACAACGGTTATCAACGTCCCTGAATCATATTGTGCCATAATACCCTCCGTAATATTTTTGTATTGTTAATCTGAAGCTACGACAGATGAAATATAACTGGAAGCTAAAACTGTAAATACATAAGCTTGCAACAATCCTGTTATCATACTTAGAATCATCAATACCAAAGGAGCTACAGGTGGGACCAAGAAAAAAATCACTGCCACGATGAACTCTCCACTAATGACATTAGCAAAGAGACGTAATGTAAGTGACATCGTACGACTCAACTGAGAAATGATATCCAGAATAGCCATCGGCGTAGCATAGGTTTTTAAGTACCTCAGGAGACCTCGTTCTCTAACACCATAAATATGGACTGCAAAAAAGACGATAAGAGCACAAGCCAGTGTCGTATTAATATCTTTGGTAGGTGTTTGCATCCTGGGCACAACACCAAAGATATTAGCCACAGCAAGAAAAACAATTAAAGCCCCTAAAAAGGGAACATACCGTTCTTTATTGGCATCACCGATATTCTCAGATATCAACTCAGACACGAACAGAATGAGCTGCTCCAATAATTCAGGAAGGTATTTTTTTATGATTGCGATTCCGACAAGAATGACCACGATCATAATCATCGTCGATAACACAGTATCCCTGATAGGCAGACCCAGAATATTCAATGTTTGTGGAAATACAACATCTTCCATAGTAACCCTCTAGACAAACCAGATATTAATTGAGAAATATACGTCTGAATTTCGGAATAAGTAAAGTCCAACGAAAAACTACGATACCCACAAAAACAATGATTGCCGGTATTATGCCTTGCTGCAAAGCCATAAATAAACCCAAGCCTGTAAAAACGAAGCGAAAAGTATAACTCACCAAGAATTTATACACGGAACTTTGGATATGCAAGCGCGATACCATGCGCGTAATTGATAAGATATTCACTGTACTCAGGAATATGCCCAGCGCGAACCAGCCTATAAATTTCATCATAACAACCCTATTTAACTTTTATTGGGATGGATCGGCAATTGGTTCCCCTTTTAAGGATTGCATTAACACCCGTGAAAGCTCCTCAAAAATCACACCATCTTCACGCATGTCTGCAGCATCCATTCCCACATCTTCATCAGGACTTGTATTTGCATACACTGAAATATGGTGTTGAAATATGTGGAGAATACCCGAATTTAAGGTGAGTTCAGATTGTTTATCACCAACAGCATATACCAGTGTACCAGCTTGTATTTCAGCAAGTAACGGAGCATGTCCGGGATAGATGCTCAACATTGTATCGTTCCGCAACCGGGCCGTTACCCTTGTGACATTGTCAACTTCAAGGATTACTCTGTCAGGTGAAAGGATAGAAAGGCTGAATGTCTTAGCCAACGTCACCCCCATGCGCCGTAATTATCTCGGATTTTGCAAGAACCTGGTCAATACCTCCCACCATATAAAAAGCTTGTTCTGGGAGATCGTCAACCTCACCCTCAACAATCTGTTTAAAGCTCTGGAGTGTTACATCAAGCGGTACAAACTCACCCGCAATTCCGGTAAAAGACTCGGAGGCTGAAAAAGGCTGGGTTAGAAAACGCTGTATACGCCGGGCTCGGCGAACGGCAGTTCTGTCTGTGTCATTAAGTTCTTCGATTCCTAGAATCGCAATGACATCCTGTAGTTCTTCATAGCGTGCTAATAAAGATCGCACTTGCATGCTGATCGTATAATGGTCCTGACCAACATTTTCAGGTGTAAGCAGTGAGCTATTCGATGCCAGTGGATCGATAGCGGGATACAATCCCAGGCTGACTTGCCGGCGTGATAAAACAATAGCAGCATCCAAATGCGCAAAAGTAGCGACAACAGCGGGATCCGTCACGTCGTCTGCGGGAATATAAACTGCTTGTACGGACGTAACACTGCCCCGGTTCGTCGTCGTGATTCGCTCCTGAAGCATCCCCATTTCACTGTCCAAAGTCGGTTGGTAGCCGACCGCACTGGGCAATCGGCCTAAAAGAGCAGAGACTTCAGCTCCTGCCTGAATATACCGAAATATGTTATCTATAAACAAGAGAACTTGTCGTCGTTCATTATCGCGGAAATATTCTGCCATCGTCAATGCTGTCAACGGTACTCGAAGACGCGCTCCCGGTGGCTCATTCATCTGTCCAAAAACTAAAACAGCATTCTTGATGACACCGCTTTCCTGCATGTCCAGCCACAATTCATTGCCTTCACGGCTCCGCTCCCCAACACCGGCAAAAACTACAATACCCGAGTGCTCGCGGATAGTGTTGCCCATTAATTCAATCATCAAGAGTGACTTCCCCACTCCTGCTCCACCAAAAAGACCGATTTTACCCCCAAGAGGATAAGGCGTTAATAAATCGATAGCTTTAATACCGGTAATGAATGGTGTAGAGACGATACGCTGATCACGTAATGGGGGAGGACTGTTGTGAATGGGCCTTTTAGGCGCCGATTTGAGGGGTGCTTTTCCATCGATAGGCTCACCCAACACATTAAACATCCTGCCCATAGTTAACGGACCAACCGGAACTGTTATTGGAGTTTTTGTGTCAACCACTTCTAATCCGCGTCGAATACCTGCGGTTGCCCCCATCGCAATGGCTCTGACAATATGGGTGTTCATATGTTCCTGGACTTCGACGACTAAATCAGATCCATCATCCCGCTTTATCATTAATGCATTATTGATACTCGGTAGGTCACCTGAAGGAAAAAGTGCATCCACTACCACGCCAACAACACGCACAACAACCCCGGCATTTATCAAACCAACGCACTCCTCAGTAATGTATACTGTATGTGGATGAAATATCATAATCCTATATTATGATGAAGCGAACATATAGAGTATACCAAACACACCTTACACCGCAACTTGACTGTATATGTGGGGTGTCCGTCACTTTCCCGCAACGATAATACAGTGTGCATACTCCACACTTTGCTGAACATATTATGGTTTGCCTTAAGCAGGTTGCTGTGGCGGGGCGGAATACGGAGCTTCTGCATACAAGGGAGACCTCCGCCCCGCCACCTGGTATAAGGGGGCATCCGCTTTATCTTGATACCGAGTGTCAATTACCCAGAGCAGAAACGGAGTATTTTCCCTTCTGCATGTTTGGCAGGTGGTTTTCCTGCCAAACACTGTGGTTGGTGATTTCCCTGCCACACACCCGCGCCGCCCTAAGAGCATAGGATGCAAAAATGTGACGCACACCCATATATGTGCAATGGGTATTGGACAAAAAAAGTTATTCGTGTATTATCACAACGGATAATGGTAAAAAAATATCTTCTTATTCCGCCTGACATGTCGAAGAATATCAATGCTATCATCCACAACAAGGATAACTTTAGGTTTTCAAAAGGATAGAGGCAGCTAGAAAATGCCACTCATTGAAGAACTGGGAATTGACCTGGGTACGGTTAATGTGCTTGTATATGTGCGAGGACGGGGTATCGTTTTACAAGAACCTTCAGTGGTCGCACAGGAAGTGGAAACTGGTGACGTTGTCGCAGTAGGTGAAGAAGCTCGGGCGATGATGGGACGCGCCCCAGAGACCATACTGGTCCGCAGACCTCTCCAAAATGGTGTGATCGCTGATTATCGCGTCACGCAACGCATGCTTTTTGCTTTTATCAACCGTGCCATCGGTAAAGTCAGGCTGTTTAAGCCCCGTGTATGTGTTACAGTTCCTTTTGGTGTGACACAGGTTGAACGCAGAGCCGTACAGGATGCAGCGCTTGAAGCTGGAGCCAGTCGTGCCTATCTTATCCCTGAACCACTTGCTGGCGCTATTGGTGCTGGCTTGCCGATTCACACACCTGGTGGGCATATGATTGTCGACCTTGGGGGAGGTACAAGCGAGGCTGCTGTATTATCAGTATATGGTGTGGTCACTTCGGCAGCGATTCGAACTGGTGGTGTTCGGATGGATGAAGCAATTGCTGCATTTGTTCGCCGCAAATACAATCTGATGCTTGGTCAACCAAGTGCAGAAGAGGCAAAAATCCAAATTGGATCAGCTTTAGCATGGAAACACCCCTTCAGATGGTTGTTCAGGGAAGGGATCAGGTAAGTGGACTTCCCCGCAGCGTTGAGATTAACACAGACGATATTGTAGAAGCCCTGGAAGAACCTATAGCGCTTATCATTAACATGATTAAATCTGTATTAGAGCGGACACCGCCGGAATTATCCTCCGATATCATTGACCGTGGAATGACAATGATTGGTGGGAGTGCTTTATTGCGTAACTTTGACCAACTACTCACACAAGAAACTGGCGTACCAGTTTATCTTGCGGATGCCCCCATGGCTTGTGTCGCGGTTGGAGCTGGCAAAAGCCACGCGCTTTTACCATATTTACGACGAACCCTGACTGGTTTGTAGCCACTGAACAACGCAGTTTGCACTTAGCTGCCGGTATCGACTCGACATTCCTATTCATCCTGTCAGCTGTTCAATCCTCCGAATGAAGACTATTCCTAATTGTTGACTCTGCACTATGGCCCTCCTAACATATTTCCATTGTGTTGCCCCTTAAATAAGAATATTTTTTTATGGTATAATCTCCTTTGTCATTTAAATGCATTTGTATAAATGACTTTATGGAGGCTTTGCAGCGTGAAAAAAACATTAATCTGGTTGCTTGTATTGATCCTCATTGCTGGATCACTATGGGCAGTTTTTTATTTTAGAAACCTTAGCACTCAAAACGATGCGCCTGAGATTCTTCGAAGTGCTCAAATTATCACTGCTGATCTCACGAAAACAGTAGCCGCAAGTGGTAAATTCGGATATACAGAAAGCGTTGATTTATATTTCAAAACCTCTGGCATTGTCGCATCTATTGCAGTCGAGAATGGTGAAAATGTAGGTCAAGGTCAGTTATTAGCCTCCCTGAACACTTCGGACTTAGACCGTGCGTTAGAGCAAGCTGAAATATCCCTGGAGCAAGCGGAGCTCAATCTGCGATCGGCACAGGTTCCACCGGATGAAAAGACCATTAATCTTGCCCAGAATGCTGTAAACAGTGCATCCCAGGCTTTAGCGGCAGCAGAATTGGGCAAACAAGCCAGTCTATCCGATGCTTCGAGCCTTATTGTGCAAGCAGAAAGAGCCAGAGAAAAAGCCTATATTGGATTACGTGATGCTTCTGATGGGCAAAAACCTGAAGCTCAAAAAGCTTTTGATACCACAGTCGAACAGGAAGCGATTGCCCATCTGAATGCTGACTTGATAAAAAAGCAAGCAGTATCACAGTGGTGGTCAGCCTATTATCGTTATAAACAAGCAGAACGTTCATTAGAAAAACTGCAAACCCCACCGGATGAAGAATCCATAAAACAATTAGAACTCCAGGTTAAACAAGCCAAAATCAATGTTGAACAAGCGCAACAACGTATTGATGATGCAACGCTTGTTGCCCCTTTTGAAGGTGTCATCACGCAAATCAACCTTCAAGAGGGCGTTGAACCGAGAGCTGCACAACCCGCAATGAAATTAGTCGATAAATCGCAGTATTTCATAGAAATTACAGTTGATGAAATTGAAATTGGAAAAATAAGCTTGGGGATGCCGGCGACGATCATCTTGGATGCGTATCCTGAAGTACAGCTAAAAGGGCTTGTTGATGCCATTGCGCCATCCGCAATAAATCTGGGCGGAGTCGTGAATTATAACGTATCCATCCTCATGACCGAATTTGAAGATATTGCGTTTCGCGAAGGGATGACAGGCAGTGCAGACATAATTGTGGAATCCATTCCCAATGTGTTGGTGATTCCCAACTGGGCTATCCGGACCGATCAGGTAACAGGAGAAACCTATTGTTATCGTATTTTCAATGGGTTACCAACACAAACGCCTATTAGTCTTGGAAACATTGGTGATACCACATCAAGCATCGCTTCCGGTCTTGAAGTGGGTGATACTGTCGCTTTAATATCAGAGGACCGCAATCTGTTCAATCCTGCATTTAGACCCGGCGCTGCTGGACGCCCATGATGCAACACAAAAGATTTACATTAACAAGGTGGTAGATAAATTGAAGAAAATAATAATCTGGTTATCAATATTCATATTGATAACTGGTGCAATCGGTGGGTTATTATGGTTCAGACAGCGCAATCTCAGATAACACATCTGCTGGTGAAATTTTACGCTCTGCCAAAATTGGCTATGGTGATTTGACAATTACAGTTCCGGCAAGTGGCGTCGATTGTTGGCAATCGAGCATCGGATTTACGTTTTAGTATCCCGGGTGTAGTAGATGAAGTCAATGTCAAAACAGGTGATAGCGTCACCAAAGGACAACAACTGGCACGCATTGATAGTCGAGACCTTCAACGGGCGGTCGATATCGCATACATTGCTCTCGAACAAGCTCAACTCAATCTCACATCAATCACCCGAGAATCAAACCAACAAGACATTGAACTGGCAGAAATTGCTATCCAGGATGCGACAAACGCATTAGCTGTCGCTGCTAAGAACAAAGAACTCGCTGCTGCGCAAGCTGAACTCAGTAACCGTATGGCGAGAGAGACAAGAGACAACGTTCAGGAAGTCTACCTGGAATTTCAAAAGACTCTTGAGCGCTATAATTTACCCTACGCTTATGGCGCCGGCATTAACGCAGCCAATATGGAAGCGGAGGGGAATGTTGGAATCACAGCATTAAAGGGTAATTACAATTTGCAACAAGCAGAGAGTGCCTGGTGGTCAGCCTATAACGGCTTGCTGCAAGCACAAAAAACACTTGAAGACCTGCGCAGTGACATTGACGAAGATAAAGTGAAACAAGCCGAATTACAAATAGAACAAGCGCAACTCAATGTTGAACAAGCAGAACAGCGGGTCAAGGACGCTGTGATTATTGCGCCATATAATGGCACGATTACATCCGTTAACATTATTAAAGGTCTTTCAGCACCTGTTGGATTGCCGGCTTTCACACTACTCGATAACAACAAGTTATATGCTGATGTTTCGATCGATGAAATTGATATTGGTAAAATAAACGTTCGACAATCGACCGATATCACACTGGACGCTTATCCCGATGAGACTTTGGAAGGGATGGTGGAAGAAATTGAGGATGTGCCAAATAACCAGAGTGGGATCGTGTCCTATAAAGTCCGAATTTCAATTGACAATCCAAAAACAACACAACCACGCGATGGTATGACTGCCAGTGTCTTTATAAAAACGCGTACAGTCGAACAATATTCTACTTATACCCAACTGGGCGATACGCACGGATCAAACGACTTCTGAAACTTATGTCTATTGCAATTGCCTCGTAGATGGCAATCCGCAGCGGACTATAATCGAAACCGGTTTGCGTAATGATCTCTACACACAGGTTCTTTCAGGTTTAGAAGACGGAGCAACCGTCGTCCTGATTGCCGAAGAACGTAACCTTTTTGACCTTGCCGGTCCTCCCCCTTCCTCATTCGGGCAATAAGATATTAACATGAATAACAATGATATCGTCATTTGGACGCAAGACCTACACAAAATATATAAAATGGGAACGAACGAAGTGCATGCACTTCGAGGGGTTTCTGTTGCCATCCGGAAAGGGGAAATAGTAGCGATTATGGGTCCCAGTGGTTCAGGGAAATCGACATTGATGAATATACTGGGGTGCCTGGACCAACCTACCTATGGCATATATTCACTTGCGGGTAAAGACGTTAGCCAGATGAGTGATGACGAACTAGCTGTCGTACGCAATCGCAGTGTTGGATTTGTTTTCCAAAGTTTTAATTTATTAGCACGAACCAGCGCCCTTGATAACGTTATTCTCCCTTTGATCTACGCGGGTGTTTCTGCACGTAGATCGACGCAAAAGGGCTGTTGAAGTCTTGAATGCTGTCGGTCTGGGTGACCGGATTGACCACACCCCCAATGAATTATCGGGTGGGCAACAGCAACGCGTGGCAATCGCAAGAGCACTGGTCAATCAACCTTCCATAATATTGGCAGACGAACCCACAGGGAATCTGGACAGTAAGTCCGGTGAGGAAGTCATGGCAATCCTGGAAAATTTGAACCGGGAAACGGGCATTACCATCATATTCGTCACCCACGATCCGCGAATTAGCGATTATGCGCAACGGACTCTTCATCTTTTTGATGGTAAAGTAACCATTGAGCAAAACAGTATTCAGGATTCGGATACCGTACCGGAAGGCGAAGGCACAGCATGATCAACCTTTTATTCAAAGGTAAACAATGAAAATAGTCGAAAGTATCCGCCTGGCAATGAAAGCCCTGGCGGCTAATAAACTCAGAGCAGCCCTGACCATGCTGGGTATTATTATTGGCGTTGGCGCTGTGATTACACTGATGTCGGTCGGAGAAGGTGTTCAAGCGTATATCACGCGAGCAATTTCAATCCATAGGCACCAATCTGTTCTTCATTATCCCGGGTTCCTTTGAACAAGAACTTAAACGTCCGGCATATCTAACGTTGAAGGATGTTGAGGCGCTTGAGAATCCGGTAGAAGCACCTGATATTTTACGCGTCGCCCCCCTGGTTCAGGGCGGTGCGAGTCTCACAATCCCCGGGAAAGAACGTTTTGTCGATGTTACCGGTATTACAGAGGCATATGCTTTAGTTCGGAATTGGGAAGTCGCGATTGGCAATTTTATCACTGACAGTTGATGAACAGGCGCAAAGCAGAGTTGTTGTCCTTGGTCAAACAACTGCCAGTTATTTCTTTCCCGATCAATTTGATCCAACAGGTGAATTTGTCCGTATCAATGGAGTCCCTTTCCGCGTCATAGGCATTATGGCGGAGCGTGGAGGCAGCAATTTCCAGGATGAAGACGATGTCGCTCTTATTCCCCTCAATACCGCACTTACACGCATATTCCCGCGAAGGACGAATACAGGGCAACCCCGCTTATCTTTTATATATGTCCAGGCAATAAGTGAAGACCGGATGGATGCCGCCCTGGAAGAAGCTGCTCAAATCCTACGACAGATGCATCGCGTCTTACCGGGTGAACCGGATGATTTTACTGCCATCAGCCAATCTGATATCATCGGTACTTTCCAACAAATCACCAGTGTGCTGACTGTATTTCTGGGTGCGATTGCCGGTATCAGTTTGTTAGTAGGCGGTATCGGGATTATGAATATTATGCTTGTATCTGTCACAGAGCGTACCCGCGAAATTGGTTTAAGGAAAGCAGTAGGAGCACGAAAGCGCGATATTTTGACACAATTCCTTACCGAAGCCATTATGCTCTCCACCTTTGGTGGGGGGATCGGTATTGCGTTAGGCGCAAGTGGAGCAACACTCACCAGTTACTTTTTACGAGACCAAGGGTTCAGTGCTGTATTGACAGCGAACGCTGTAGCCCTTGCGACATTATTTTCAGCTGCAGTAGGCCTTTTCTTCGGCATATACCCAGCCCAGCGTGCTGCTGGACTGAATCCAATCGATGCACTGCGGTATGAATGAATCCATTAAGAGACAGCTTTATACACTGGCTCTCACCCGGATAGTACCTCAAATAACATAAGGATCCGGTAAATGCGTCTGTTTTGACATCAAAAAACAAATAGGTACACTTAGCCAGTATAACTCGCCGGTTTACTGCTTCTTCGACTGATAATTCAGTGGTGTTATCCTAGGAGCGTCGAGATGACTGAGCAATCTGGAAAGCGATTCCAAATCGACACACCAACCAGTGGGAAGATCTGTTTGTAGGCAGGGAAGAATTAAGGGTATCAGATCATGCTTTACGGGAAGCCCACAAAGAAGGGTTGCGTGGTAAAGATATCATTTATATAATTTTAACTGGAACCGTTGTTGAACGCTATCCTGACCGGCGACGGATACTAATTGCCGGTATTCATAAAAATAACGGGCTTCCGATTCATATTGTCTGTGATTACACGGATTTAAATATCGTTGTCGTGGTTACTGTATATATACCCAATCGCTTCAGGTGGGCACACCCATTACGAAGACGCACTTCGACAAGCCCAAAACTCATGCCCCAGTAGTGAAATCTGTTGGCAGACAATGGATTCCTGTAAACCGCTGTGATAATGCATAGCAGTTATAGAACAGCGGGTATATTTTGCCAACCTCCCCCTTTTTTAAACACTCCCCACCCCTACAAATTGTTGACTTGCAAAAGGAACGTGGTAGGATACAAATACTTAGGCACAGGCAGCCTATAAGGGGAAATCAATGTCCCCGTGGCGCAATGGATAGCGCACCTGGCTTCGAACCAGGGGGTTGTGAGTTCGAGTCTCACCGGGGACTCTGGGTATGTCAAACGGCCCGATCGTTATAACGGTCGGGTTGTTTTACACACCATCCGGTATACTTTCCGGTCATTTCCGGATGCGTCATTATCGACCAGAACGAAACCGTTAACGAGATTGCCTCTCTGTAAAATTGCTGGTTGACTGAATGGTCCAATTACAGACAATCTTGTAGGAGCTACAAAATGGAGTTTATGAATGTTGGTGGTGGTGAGTTACTTATCATCATCCTGCTCGCGCTGGTTCTTTTCAGTCCAGAGGATATTCTCAAACTGATGCGGACACTGGGTAAGCATGCGCGGACAGCCCGTCAGATGTGGGCGAATGTCTCAAAAAACCTGCAGGATGACTATATCCCCGATGAAGTGAAGGAAGTTGTTAAGGAAACCGCCAGCTCAGTGAAAGAAGCAAGAACGACCTTATCCTCCGTACGCAAGCAACTCAATACCATGACCTCTGCAGTTAAAGAAGATGTCGAGGACGCGACCAAACTGGCAGATAGCGAACTTGCTGAGGCAGTGACTACAGTCAATACTACACTGAACCCAAGCGAACCAGAGAATAAAATCCTTAATGTTGCTGCAGAATCAACATCTCAATCATCCAATATGGAAAACGCTTTACCGTCTCTGGATCCTTCCACAAACAATGGACAAGAAGCGTCCGAAATTGAGGATTTATTATCTACACCAGTTGATGATGTTGATGCACAATTTACCTCGCTAGACACAAAATCCACAGACGATGCCATAACGCTGACCAAAGAGACTGCAACTAAAAAAGAAGATTATGAAGGTGCTATGCATGCCAACAGCGCTTATACCAAACTGGCTAAGGTAACGGAGGATTCGTTGAAGGATGGTGGCGATGACAACTAATGAGATATCGATGGGTCTCTTTGATCATATCAAGGAAATGCGCCAACGTCTCTTCCGGGCAGTTATTGCCTGGATTGTGACAACACTTCTCTCATCCATGTTCGCTGATTCATTGGTAGCCTATCTGGTCAGCCCATTAAAAGGTGGCAATGTTATCGTACTAAGTCCCACTGAAGCACCGATTATTTATTTCAAGATAGCTTTAGCCGCTGGGTTTGGACTCGCACTCCCATTAATTCTATATCAAATTTACGGGTTTATTGCTCCCGGTCTTTTTCCGAATGAAAAGACGATTATTCTCTACAGTGTACCGGCTGTTTTTCTTTTCTTCATTGCCGGCGCGCTTTTTACGCTTGAGGTGCTCATTCCTGTTAGTATGCCCGTTCTGATGGGCTTTTTGGGTGAGGTGGTACAACCCACTTATTCACTGGAAAACTACCTGGGTTTTGTGACAACCTTAACCCTGTGGATGGGATTGCTTTTTCAGACGCCTTTAGCTATTTATATCATCGCCAGGTTCGGATTGGTAACAACTGAGCAACTTGCGAAAGCCCGGCGCATTGTCTGGTTTATCGCAGCCATTTTCGCTGCGATTGTCACACCTACAACCGATCCGGTCACCCTCCTACTGGTAACTGGACCTTTTATACTTCTTTATGAGTTGGGCATCCTATTATCAAGACTGGCTAAAAAGCAGCGCAAGCATAAAGAAGAAATAGACGAAATGGAAGAAACATCCTGAACAAACTATAAAAAACGGGTTGCGAGGCAGTAACCCGTTTTTTATATGAACCTGGCGAGCAGTTCACTATCCTATTTCCTCAGAAATGAAACGTTCCCTATTCATCGAGTGTGTTTTAATTTTGGGAAAAAACAAGATAGTTGCCTATTTAATCTGGATTAGCATCCAGGTGAGGTTGTGGCGGTGCAGAACATCTTGATTGTGTTATAAATGATGATTCCTGCACCGCCACACTAAATTAAAACGTACCCCTATTCATCCAGCAATTTGACTATACTGGATAATACGTTATCTTTAAGTAAGATAATGTGGTTATTTTCTAACTATGTATTGCCTTAGAGATAGGATGGAGATAGAACGGTGAAGTTGGGCCAAGTCCTGAGGAAAACAAGCAGTTGGTTATTCACACCCCATGATGTACGGATACGTCCTGCACTGGGAGTGTCATTTTTTATCGCAATTATCATCTTGCTCGTGTTGGCAGCACCTCACAGCAATTTACCCATAATATTGGAACGTGAAAAAATCGTCATCGTCACCCCTACACAACAACCCATATTGAGCCAGAATGTGATTGCAACCCCAGCCCCACATCAAACACCGATTGGCAGCAGTGGCACTCTGGCTTTTTCAATGCGCCATAACGGCAACAGCGACATTTATCTTCTATTGCAAAGCACGGGTGAGTTGCTGCGCCTAACCTACCACCCGGATAGCGATAGAGACCCAGCCTGGTCACCCGATGGTCAGCATCTGGCATTCGCTTCGCATCGCAGCAACGGATGGGATCTATACGTGATGGATATGAAAACGGGTACAGTTATACGCATTACCCGTGGTTCTAGTTTCGAGGGAGCTCCCAGTTGGTCACCCGATGGGCGTTGGCTCGCTTTCGAAGGCTATTCAGGTGATAACCTTGATATTTATATAGTCAATGTGGAAGATGGAACAACGCAACGACTCACGCATGATCCCGCCCCTGATTATTCTCCTGCCTGGTCGCCGGATGGGCGTAATATCATATTTACTTCGTACCGTGATTTAAATAAGGACCTTTTTGTGATTGCACTGGATGATGGCAGTATCATTAATCTCACACACACACCCAACCAAAACGAGGATTTCGCCGATTGGTCACCTGATGGAACATATTTAGCATATTCTGCAGGGATTCCAGGCGATGAAACAATATGGCGCATACCATTTGACATAGAAGCTGCCGCCCGGGGAGAGATACGTCCAATTCTCTTTGGCGTAGGTGGGCAGCCCTCCTGGTCACCCGACAGCACAGCTTTGGCTTTTATCTTCCAACAACAAACCACATCCTATCTCATAGCGGCGAATACCACAGGATGGGCTTTAGCGCAAGAAGGTTACAGCTCCACAGACAAGATATCCGGCGCAGATTGGTCACAACAAGAACTCGATCCTACCATTGAGGACAGATTGCGTGCTGAAAACCAGGACCTTGCACCCCCACTCTATACAGAACTGTTACTTTCTGAATCATCAGGTCAATACCAATTGGTGAATCTCCCGGATGTGAACCACAGTAACAGTGCAGAAAAACTGAGTGATAAAGTAAACGATAGCTATAATGCTCTCCGCTCAGCGGTTGAAACGCAAACTGGTTGGGATTACCTTGGAATATTAGGGGATTCGTGGCGCACTATGAATCACACACCGCGACCCGGTCAAGGGCGGATATCATGGCACGTTTGCGGACGGGCAGTTGACATCAACCAGTCCTTCCTAACTGCCAACCAGCTGGAGCTGATTCGAGAAGATATTGGCGGGGTTACTTACTGGCGTATTTTTATCAAAGCAAAGGAACAAACAGGGGTCATAGGCGAACCTTTAAGAACCTCACCGTGGAATGTTGCCGCGCGGTCTAAGGGCGGTGTAGCCTACATACAAGGTGGAGAACTTGAGCCGGTGCCACCAGGATATTATGTAGACTTCACAGATATAGCCGCAGATTATGGCTGGGAACGTCGCAATGCCCTGTCCAATTGGCGCACTTCCTATTTTGATATTGAGTGGTGGCATTTTCAGAAAACCGAAGGCTTAAGTTGGTACGCCTGTATGCTGGAATTATATGGGCAAGATGAAGTCCTTGCATCCTACGGTGATTTACCATGGTGGACAAAACTACCTGAATGGGAAGTACAGAACCTGCCTTAAGTCACCATCTTGTTCTTTGGGAGCAAAAGCGCAATACTTTTCTGCATCTCGCCACTGAATCTTTGCACTGAAAATCTTTCTGCATTCTTGCGGCAGTCATCCGGATCGACACTGTCCGCATCAAAATTGACAACCGTATCTCGCAGTGACTCACAGGTAGCATCAGCAAAGTACACACCTGTTTTTCCTTCAATTATCGTGTCCAATGCACCACCAGCTTTAAAGGCAATCACCGGTCGCCCGGAAGCTTGTGCTTCCAGTGGTGCGATACCGAAATCCTCGTTTCCGGGAAAAACAAAAGCCTTGCAATGCGCAAGTAATTCGTTTAAGCTGGAATCTGAAACACGACCAAGAAAGGATACGGTTGGACCAGCCAGCTTTTCCAGACTCACCCGATCACGCCCATCCCCTACAATTACCAAAGGTAGATTTAATTCTGTAAAAACCTTGACTGCTAAATCAACGCGTTTGTAAGGTATAAGCCGTGAAACAATTAAATAATAATCATCGTGCTTCTGAGCAGGCGTAAACTGTGATAGGTTAACCGGAGGATAAATAATTTTCGATTCTCTTTGGTAATATGTCGAAATGCGATTTTGAATTTCTCTTGAGATCGCAATGAAATGCACATTCGGATTCTGTGCTGCAGTATAATCAAACTTTTTTAACCGAGAGATAACCGGCTTCAAAAGTGCTTTCTGGAAAGGTGATAGATTTTCCCGGGCAGCGTATTGGTCAAACTGCCAAACATAACGGGTCGGGGACAGACAATAACACAAATGTGGTGTGGTACCGGATTTTATAGAGTGGCAGAATCCGCTTTTATTGCTCAGGATCAAGTCATAACCCTGATGTCCCAGATCCAGTCGAGAAAATGTATAAGCATATAGAGGAAAATAGACTTGATGATGCTTGTAGATACCCGGCAATCGATCCATCCAGGTAGTATGTATATCCCAGTGGCGATAACTTTGCGGTAATCCCTCGCGCCAATACATGCTGGTATAGATTGGGGCAGAAGGATATATCTGCACCAGATGCTCCAGGACGCGCTCTGCACCCCCATATTGATTCAACCAGTCGTGTACGAGCGCAATACGTGGAGAATTCGTCATATGCATCAAAAAAAGGGATATTTCCAGGTCAAGGTTTTGAAGTGGGTAACGTATCCAATGTCTGACCTTGCAGCGCTCTGGTCATTGCCAGTCTGTCATCCCATGGATATTCTACGGTGCCAAAACACATACTCTGCTCGTGTCCTTTGCCACACACCAAAACGATATCACCTGCTTTGGCAAGACTCACCGCGTACCGGATCGCTTCTCCACGATCCTCTATTAACCAATATTCTTCACCAACACGCCGGTTATACTTTTGGATCCCCTTCTCCATATCAATCAAAATATCATGCAAAGATTCTGTTCGGGGATCTTCAGCCGTAACAACGACTTTGTCAGCCAATTTACCCGCAGTTTCACCCATCATTCTTCGTTTGTCTTTATCTCGCAAACCCGCACTGCCGAATACAACAATAATTTGATTATCAGCAGAAATCATCTGCCGCGCTGTTTCAAGGACAACTTCTAATGCATTGGGTGTATGCGCAAAATCAACAATTGCCTGAAAGTCTTGCCCCATATCCACCCTTTCCATTCTACCCGACACCCCTTCAAAACTCTCGATACCAGAAACAACTGCATCCATTGGGGTACCCAGCGCAAGACAGACTGTAATCGCAGCCAGAATGTTGCTGACATTATACAAGCCAACTAAAGTCGAGTTTATCTCTGCACTTCCCCAGGGGCTTTCCAGTAAAAAAGACTGCGCCTTTGCTGTGAATTGAATCCGGGTTGCGCGTACGTCAGCTTGTTTGTCAAATGTACTATAGGTTAGTTGTCGATCATAGCTATTCTTCCGCAGAAACATATAGGATTTCACATCATCGTGATTGAGTATAGCAGTTTTTGCACGAACTGGTGTTTTTCGCGACGGTAAGGTTAAACCATCAAATAACAGGGCTTTTGCAGCCATATATGCTTCCCAAGAACCATGGATATCGAGGTGTTCATGGGTGACATTGGTGATGACCGCTGTGTCAAATTCACATCCCGCCAGGCGATTTTGGGCCAACCCATGGGAAGTCGTTTCAAGCACAGCATGCGTCACACCCGCAGAAACCATTTCAGAGAGATACTTTTGTATCTCATGAGACAGAGGTGTCGTTGTGTGCAGTCCCGTATCGTAACTTGCGGTACCGATACGGGCGTTGACGGTACTAACCATCCCGGCATTAATACCGGCAGCAGTAAGAATAGTATAAATGAGGTTTGTTGTCGTTGTTTTGCCATCAGTTCCTGTCACGCCAATAAGCGTAAGTTTGTCAGACGGAAAGCCAAACCAGGCAGCATGCAACATACCCAATGCTTCTCTGCTGTTGGGCACACGAATATAGATGCACGGATCTTTTATCGGCAAATCTGCTATCGGATATTCGCCGACGATGGCGATTGCACCAGCATTGATTGCAGATGCAATATAGTGGTGCCCATCGACAGTGAATCCCGGGACAGCAACAAACAACCATGCCTGGTCAACCAGTCGCGAATCATCCGTAATACCGGTAATGGTAGCATCCCACTCACCATGAATGATGTATTGCGACATACCCCTGAGCAACTCAGATAGTTTTTTCATAGATTCAGAAACTGAAATGCTGAAGTGTTTGTTTTACCAGTTGTACCAATAAGCTCGGGAATAACCCAACAGCAATGATAGCTACAGACGAAAGTACTAATACCGGGAAGGTCTCGGTGCGGATATTCACCGCAGGCAAGGTTTCGACCGTTTCAAGCCACATCACCCGGATTAGTTTCCAATAATATGCAAATGAAATCACAGTATTAATAACACCAACGACAGCTAACCAAAGATAGCCTGTTTCTAGGCAATTAGAAAATAAGGAGAGTTTACCAATGAATCCCACAGTGCCTGGTAATCCGGTAAGTGAGAGAAGAGCTACGAGCATCACGAACGCGGATAGAGGCGAGCGCTGATAGAGACCACGATACAGAGCAAGGTCGTTTAACTCCTCACGTTTGGTGATATTGGAAATCACTGCAAATATCCCCAATTCTGCGATGACGTAAGCAACCAGATAGATGAACTGGGCTTCAGCGCCCTGAATTGTGCCGGTTGCCAAACCCATCAGTGCATAACCGGCTTGCGTAATACCTGAATAAGCC
This sequence comes from uncultured Chloroflexia bacterium, assembly GCA_963700595.1. GTDB lineage: Bacteria > Chloroflexota > Anaerolineae > B4-G1 > SLSP01 > PWVB01. Next base: position 419,612 of record CAVOYE010000022.1, on the reverse strand, counting down.
ATCATCCGCTTGATATCCGTCTGCCATAACCCACCCAGGCTCCCCAGTAACATCGCCGCAGCGGAAAGCAAACCAAGTAAGGGCCCATGCCATAATCTTCCCACAGCCATATCAGCAGGAAACAGAAACAACGATACCCTTAATAACACAACGAATCCGGCTATTTTCGGCACAGTAGCAAGTAAAGCAGTAACCGGTGTGGGAGCACCCTCATAGGCATCGGGAGCCCATTGGTGAAATGGCGCCGCAGCGATTTTAAATGCAAATCCTGCTGTAATGAATACCATAATTGGTAAAAGAAACTTTTCAGAGAAGATTTGCCCGGAAAACCACAATCCAGGTTCCCTTAATGCATTCGCCACCTGAACATAATCGGTTTCACCTGTTAAACCATATAACCATGACAAGCCGTAAAGCATAAGAGCTGAAATCACCCCACCATAAACCAGGTATTTTATACCTGCTTCTGTTGAGCGGGTATTGTAATGTAAGAACCCGGTCAGCACATAGGAGGTAATACTCAGGAACTCAAGTGCTAAAATTAACATCAGGATATTGGCTGCCGCAACCAGGAATAATGCCGCCAAGCCATTCAGCATCAATAATGCGTAGAAAAATGGAGCGTTATCTGATACTTCACGGATATAACCAAAACTGATGAGGATAAGCCCCAGCATTGTCAGAAGGATAAACGCATACGCGAACACAGTCAGGTTATCATGCGTCAACACGTGCAAAACAGTGGTGCCAGGTCCCCATAACGAGACTGTGAACACCAGGGCTGTAATGACGCCTGCTATGGCTGCGAAGGGAATTAGCCTTTTGGTTTTTTCGGGCAATATTAAATCCAGTACCAGAATACACAATGCAGCCACCAGCAATGTAATTTCTGGCGATAACTGGATAATTTGAGCAAACTCTGTCAAAGAGCCCCCTGACTTATGGCGTAAGAATATTATTATTGATGATGTTGTTCAGCATTGTGGTAATCGCCACATTGAAAGTGTTAAGTAAAGGTGTTGGATATAACCCAAACACAACCATCACGATTGCCAAAGGCCATATTGTCACTTTCTCCCACCACTTCAGGTCTTTCAAGTTTTCCCATCGCTCGTGGTCAAAAGTGCCAAAGAATAGATACTGGATTATTTTCCAAAGCGTATATCCTGCCGTAAAAATCATTCCCAACACACCAATAAATGCCATTACGGGCATAAAGCGTATCGTTCCACGGAAAACAAATAATTCACTCCAGAAGCCAATTAAACCTGGCAGGCCTAATGATGAGAAAGCTGTTAAAAGCATTAAACCGTAAAAAACAGGCATTTGCTTGGCTAAACCACCAAAAGCTTTCAAATCGCGTGTATGTACCCGATCATATAACATGCCCACAAGAAAAAACATCGAACCGGTAATGATGCCATGCGCAAATTCCTGCATGGCGGCGCCGGATATTGATGAAACAGCAGCATTGAAACTCGCTGCATCATTCGCAATTAGATGTAAACCGGCAGCAGCAGAAGCCAACCCTAGTGTCACATATCCCATATGGGCGACAGATGAATAGGCTACCAATCGTTTCAGGTCCCATTGTGCCATACAAACCATAGCGCCATACACGATACTGAATAATGCCAGTACTGTGATGATTGGAACTTCATACGAGTAATGATAGAATAATTCAGGAAACAAGGGTAGCGCAATCCGCATCATCCCATAGGCTCCTAATTTAAGCAACACCCCGGCCAGGATAACGCTTCCACCGGTTGGCGCTTCAGTATGCGCATCCGGTAACCATGTATGAAATGGAAAAATAGGTATCTTGATAGCAAAAGCAATAAAGAAAGCCCAAAAAGCGATATTCCCCCACAGCACATTTCCAGAGAAAGGTCTGGCAGCAGCAGCATCCAAAATGTTAAACGTACCTGTTTGGAAAAAAACAGCCAAAATAGCTAACAAACTGAACACACTTCCGCTCAAAGTGTAAAGGAAAAATTTGATCGCAGCATATTCCCGGCGCTTTCCACCCCAAATACCGATAATAAGGAACATCGGCACAAGTCCAATTTCCCAAAAGACGTAAAAAAGAATAAAATCAATTGCCAGGAAGACACCAAGCATGCCTGTCTCGAGCAACATAAATAGCACATAAAACTCTTTTACGCGTTCTTGAATTGTAAACGCCGTATAAAACAGGACCAGAGTCGTCAGTAATCCAGTGATTGCGATCATGGGGGCGCTTATTCCATCAACACCCAGGGTATACATCACATGAAATTCCGGAATCCACAGTCGATTTTCCATCAATTGCATTTGCATCGAGTTGGAAGTGCCGACTACCCACCAAATATAACAACTCATTAGGAATGTGATGAGTGCTGTCAATATACCAATAACCCGAATAATATTAACCAGCTTTTTCGGTATCAGCAGCAAAACAAGGCCGGTTAACAAAGGTAAAAAGATTAAAGTTGACAGGATCGGAAAGTTCATATTATTCCTCCGAGAAACAGGTCACTGGAGCAAAGCAAGGCTGGCAATGATAAGCAGCACCATTAAAAATGCGTTCCATAAGTAATCAGATAATAACCCATTTTGTAACTTACGTACAAATGAGCCTAAAGATTGAGTGATACTGGCGACACGTGAGACCAACCCATCGAGTAAACGCTCATCGACCTGGTTAAACATCCTTGAGGTGATTCCACCCAGAAAACCAAAGATCATTCACAATTTCATCAATAAAATTCCCATCAAACCATTCAACTATACTCGTCAGGCTTAAACGCTTAATTCTACTTAAGTCAGGATCAAAAACAGCGTCGTCGACTTTTTGCAGCACCTATTGAAAAACCAGTCGCAACACGCCCAATAGATATGACTAGCCAATCAACAATCTTGGTGTCGAATAATGCCGTCACATTCACGCCTGAGGTGATAGGTTTGATAAACAAATTCGAGTATATTTCATCGATGTAAAATTGATTCTGCATCAAGCGATATAGCCATTTACACCGTAAGAAATGTCATCAACACTTCTAAAGGATCTTCATCACCCGGCTTCTAAAGGTATTCGACAATAAAAAAGCCATCCTATCTGTCATACCCAAAAGAGACAGAGCAACGCCGATGATCATAGGCGCCCACAAAAAATATTCGCTGATTGCACTGTGTCCAGGATTCTAGACCAGATAGTACTACACTTTCAGTAAATACGGGAGAAGTAAATAGCCTTTCAATCCAACTTGGTGTAAGGTGACTTAAGATAGGGAAGCCATCCGGAATACCCGCCCACCCCACAACAATTGAGAAAAACGCTAGAACCAATAAAGGGGTTGTCATTGTATTTTTACTTTCACGAGCATAATAACTTGCTTGTGAACGTGGATTTCCCAGAAATACCAGCCCAAGCTGACGCGTAATATAAAAAGCAGTTAAACCAGCTGCCAGAGCTAAACCCCAAAATACGTAGGGATTCACAAGCCAGGCTTCCGCCAGTATTCCATCCTTTGACCAGAAACCTGACGTAATAAGTCGGAAAACCGGCTAACGTAAAACCACCTATCGCATATGCAATAGCTGTCACCGGCATGCCCTGTAAATAATCCTCCCATTTGCCGCATGCTGTTGGGATTAAATACATTGCCGGCATTATCAGCAGGCATCGCATGCCCTCGGGCCATATGATAACCGTGGTCCATGCCGTGAATGATTGAACCAGCAGATAAAAATAACAACGCTTTGAAAAAAGTATGGGTGACCAAATGGAAGAGACTGGCTTTATAAGCACCAACACCGACGGCTGCCACCATATAGCCCAGTTGACTAATTGTAGAATACGCCAATACCCGTTTGATATCATCCTGCGCAATAGCAATCAACGAGGAAAAGATCGCAGTGAAGGTGCCAACAATGGCGATAATCGGCAAAGCTTGAGAGACCTGCAGCAGCGGAAACATCCGTATGATCAGAAACACACCAGCAGAAACCATTGTTGCGGCATGGATAAGCGCGGATGCAGGTGTGGGACCTTCCATTGCGTCGGGTAACCACACGTGGAGTGGAAACTGCGCACTTTTCCCTACGGTTCCTGCGAATAGCAACAGGGAGGCAACTGTAGCTACGGTAATCCCATTAAAATATTCTGTCCCGACAAGTGACGTCAGCACTTCCGGTTGAAATAAGCTGTGAAATGCCAGCGTACCAGTTTCAGAATAAAGCAACACCAGGCCCATCAACATAAACATATCGCCAATTTTAGTCACCAAAAAAGCTTTCAAAGCAGCAGCGGATGCTTGGGGTTTGTTCGACCAGAACCCGATTAAGCAAATAAGAACAGGTTCCCATAATTTCCCAAAAAACGAATAGGGATAATAGATTATCGCTGATAACCAATCCCAGCATGGCAAATGCAAATAGTGAAACGTAAGCAAAAAAACGGCTGTATTGCGCATCTCTTTCCATATACCCAATACTGTAAATGAATATAATCAGGCACACAAATGGGACAACAAACAACATCAGCACAGACTTGGCGTCCAATAAGCACACCAAGTTTGAGTTCGGAAGAACCCAGGGTCATCCAGGGAATTGAACTAAGCCCATTATCCAGCGCTTGACCCTGAGAGAGTATTGTCCAAATAACGACTTGAGACAGGACGAACGAAAGCAGCATCCCCACAATCGCGATACTGTGGCTAAACTTGTGATTGCGATAACCACCAAGGGTGATAATCGCAAACGCACCCAACGGAAAAATGGGTATAAGCCAGGCAAAATCCACAACAGGCATGATGTCAGGTCCTCGTTATCAACAAAGTATCAATGGAGATATTTTATTAAATATCATCTACATTTAACCTTGTAAAAGATCAATTTTTTCAATTTCTACAGTATTCTCTGTCCGCCAGATTGAGATGACCAACGCCAAACCAAGAGCTGCCTCAGCAGCTGCCAGCGCATAAACGATAATCGCTAAAGTTTTACCAGATACACGCGTCGGCTCCATAAACCGCGCAAATGCCACAAAATTCAACGCGACAGCATTAAGCATAAGTTCAAGCGACATCATAACCACAATCAGGCTCCGGCTCGATATCACACCATACACACCAATGCAGAAAATAGCAGCCCCCAAATGAGATACCAGGACAAAGGTACAACCGCGGATGATAACATAATTAAACTTCCCTACCCAGATATAATGAACTAATCAGAACAACCACCAGTACAATTGAGACCACCTCAAACGGCAATAAGTAGGCATCCGGATCTACCATAGCCCTCCCCAACAAAGCCAATTGTCCCTCGGTAACAGGATACATCGGTTCCACAGGCCAGGGAATCTGCACAATACCCCAAACCATTGTGAAGAATATAGCCGCTGCCATAATAAGAGAAGTCCATGGATCGCGTGTAGTTTTTGCACCTTGACGCATAATACCCTTTGTAACCATAATCGCAATAACGGTTAATACGGCGACGCCACCAATATAAATAAAAAGCTGTATACCTGCCAGGAATGGCGAATCCAAAAACATATAAATTATTGCAATGCCAAAGAACGCGACGATTAGCCACATTGAGGCGTGGAAAATCCGGTGACAGGTCACAACTCTGATAGCTGCAGCGATAATCAAGGCAGAGATTAGAATGAAAAGGATTTGTAACAGTGAAAACATTATTTATTATCCTGCCTGTTTAAGTTCTGAACGCGGTTACGATTGCTTTGTTCCGCCGCCTGCTTCATACGCTATCCAATGGACTTGCAAAATCGCAATTAAAGCGATGATAATGACAATATTGATAAGAATGAGCACACCAGGACGCAGCCAAAAAGTAGGTATGACATAACTCTCCACAGCTTTGTCAACAAAAGCCACCAAAATCAGATTGACTAAAGCCAAAGGCACCAGAAATTTCCAGTTAAATGCCAATACCTGGTCAATTCGTAAGCGCGGCATTGCCGCCCAAAACAACATAAAAATGTTAAAGACAATAAAAGCCTTGAGCAATATCCAGAATACACCCAAAATGGGATAAGCCGTAACACCATGGTCCGCGCCAACCACCGAGGAAAACGACAGAAAAAACGATTGCCGCCGTGAAGTTATTGATAAATTCCGCCAGGTAGAATGATCCAAAAAGCATACCGCTGTATTCGGTGAAATATCCGGCTACAATTTCCGAGTCCGCTTCTGCTAGCTCAAAGGGCAAACGCCCAACTTCAGCGGTACTTGAAATGAAATAAATCATAGCGCTGACGGGATAGAACAAGTATATAGGGTACGTTTTGTGCCCTGATAATATCCTGCAACGACATTGATCCAGTTAACATAACCGGAACTAAAACAGCCAGAACCATTGGGACTTCATAACTGATGATCTGTGAGACCGCCCGAAAAGCACCAACATCGGCATATTTATTGCGCGAACTCCAACCGGCAAGAATCATTGAAAAAGGCGTGAATGAAGACATAGCAACAATAAAAAAAACGCCCAGGTCCAGATCGACAACTTGAGCGCCCTCAGGACCTAAAGGGATGACCGCCCAATTAACGACAGCAACGGCAACAACAAGAATGGGAGCTGCAATGAAAATACCTTTGTCGACGCCCTCAGGGATAATCAATTCCTTCGTGAATATTTTAATAGCATCGGCTACAGTCTGCAGCAAGGCATAAGGTCCAGCATATGTGCCGGCATTCGTAGGTCCCATCCGGTCCTGGATTCGCGCGATCACTTTACGAGCTTCCCAGATAAGGAAAAGAACCGCAACGAAAGGAACAAAAGCCATAGCAACAGCACCTATGACTCGCATCGCAAGATTGGCAAAGTAGGGTGTAAATCCCAGTTGTGAAAGTTGGTCAGTTATCCACTGTCCAATATTTACCAGTAAATTAGAGATAAAGACAAAAAAAGTCATTCCGCTAATCCAAAGAAGATAACGTGAACAATGGGATGTGGTCTAAATAAGGTCTTTACATCCATTCGAGCCATCCCTTGCGCCACACATAAACAAGTCCAAACCCCAACAAACTCAGGAAAACTGCCGCTTCAGCAATAGCGAATAGTGATAAACTGTTGTAAGCTAGTGCAAATGGGAACAAAAAGGCTACCTCTACATCGAAAGCAACAAAGGCCAAACCGAACATATAGTACTGTGGTTTGAATTCAATCCATGTCTCACCAAAAGTGGGATTGCCACTTTCATAGATCTGGACTTTATGAGGATTTGTTTTTTTGGGGCTAAAAAGCCATGCCAATACAATAGGACTGACACCTAGGGCAATAGCGATAATTAAGAAGATTCCTAATATCATATATTGATGGGGCAAGCGTAACCTCCAATTTATCAAAGGTCATTATATCATTCACACCTAATATATCAAACACATATAAATTCTGTTTGAGTATCTTTGCTTTTCACTCCAAACTAACGCTTAAGATTGTTGATATCTTCCCGCCCATGTTTGCATCACACATCTAATAAACCACTGGTCAACTCAGGGATCAGGTGTAATTGTCCTTTAAACTGTGCAATATAGAGATCGTGGTAGAAGCTTTTCATAGCCAGTAACTCAAGATGTGTTCCTTCTTCTATGATTGTCCCATCGTTAATAACAATAATCTTATCGGCTTGACGGATAGTGCTCAGGCGATGGGCAATCACAAAACTCGTGCGCCCTTTCATCAACCGGAGCATAGCTTCCTGAATCGTTTTTTCTGTACGGGTATCAATGCTGCTGGTTGCTTCATCGAGGATCAGGATTGTGGGATTTGCCAAAATAGCTCTAGCAATTGATAGGAGCTGCCGCTGTCCCTGACTGAGATTACTACCTCGCTCCGATAAAGGTGTCGCGTATCCTTGTGGCAATCTGCGGATATATTGATCCGCATTTGCGATTCTGGCTGCGGTTATTACCTCATCATCAGTGGCAGAAAGACGACCATAACGAATGTTTTCTATAACGGAACCGGAAAATAAATAGGTATCCTGAAGTACGATACCCAGTTTCTGCCTTAGATCATTAACCTGTAAATCCCGTATATCGATTTCATCTACAAGGATCCGCCCGCAGTCAATATCATAGAAGCGCGTTAACAAATTGACAATAGTTGTCTTCCCGGCTCCGGTAGGTCCTACCAGGGCGATTGTCTCACCGGCTTTAGCATGCAGATTGACATTTTTAAGAACTGGAGTCCCTGTTTCATAAGCAAAACAAACATCATCAAAAACTACATCACCCTTGATGGTCTCCAGTGCCAGTGCACCTTCTTTGTCCGCCACCTCTGGTGTCTCGTCGATAATTGCAAAAACTCTTTCGGCACCGGCAATTGCGGATTGAATTGAGTTATAAAGGCTGGCGATTCCGTTCAGGGGCCATCCAAAACGCCTGGCATATTGGACAAAACTGGCAATGTCACCCACAGTTGCGGTACCCCGAACTGCCATCCACCCACCGACACCAGCCACAATGGTGAGTCCAATATTGTTAACCAGGTTCGTTAATGGTGGTAAGGTGCCGGAGAATATCTCAGCCCTGGTTGATGCCTTCCTGAGCCTGTGGTTGATTTCTCTAAAATCATCGATGACATTCTGTGCCCGGTTATAGGCTTTAACCACTCGAGCGCCCGTTACTGTCTCTTCGATTATCCCGTTCAAATTACCGAGATATGATTGCTGCTGCCGGAAACCAGACCTGGTTTTCTGCGCTATCCAGCGACTCAGCATTACCATCAGTGGGATTGTAATAAGGGTCACTACAGCCAGTCCTGGATTGAGCAGGAGCATCATTATCGCGACCCCTACAAGACTTAGAATATTGGAAATCAAGCCATCCACTCCGGATGTAAGTACGTTGCTGATATTGTCCACGTCATTTGTGAGTCGGCTCATTAACTCCCCGTGGGTTCTTTGGTCAAAAAAACGCAGAGACAGTGACTGGAGCTTTGTAAAAAGCTCAGAACGGATGTCATTGACCGCTTGCTGCGATGCTTTTGCCATGACATAGGTCTGCAACCATGAAATGAAAGCCTCACTCAAATATACAACCAGCATCAGCACGGACATCATTGCCAATCCCGGTATATCACCGGTGTTGATATAATTATCAATTGCCTTCCCCATCAGAAATGGGCCTAAAGTTCCCAAAATTGAAGCGATAACGACGAGTATCGCGGTAATAATCAGCGCACGCTTCTGAGCCCTTAAATAAATCCAGATCCTTAATACTGTACCTTGAACATCCTGTGCGCGCTCCTTAGGTTGCCGGAAACGGCTCATAAACCCACCTGATTGGCTAGTTTTTTCTCTCGAATCCTTCTTTGAATAAGAGCGCTTTTCAGTCATAAGTCGCCACCCCATTTCCCAGTTGTGAGTCATAAATTTCGCGATAAATATCACTGGTTTCCATCAAGCCATCATGGGTACCTTCTGCAGCGATTTCCCCATTCTCTAAAACCAGAATCTTGTCTGCATTGAGAACAGTACTGATCCGCTGCGCAATCACGAAGGTAGTGTTAAGTCGTCCGGCAAGACCGTCACGGGTGTTAATCAACGCGTCCAGGGCTTCCTGGATTTTCATTTCAGTCTCTACATCAACTGAACTTGTGCTATCATCTAAAATGAGCACTTTTGGTTTAACAAGCAGGGCTCTGGCAATAGCGATACGCTGCTTTTGTCCTCCGGAAACATTAACACCACGTTGTCCCAGCAGCGTTTCATAGCTATCTGGCAAGGATCTGATAAAAGCATCCGCCTGTGCAGCTTTTGCAGCCTCAATCACCTCAGCTTCTGTTGCATCCGGTCGCCCATAACTGATATTTTCGCGAATCGACCCACTAAACAGAACTGGCTCTTGAAGCGCAACCCCAATATGACTCCGCAATGTTTCTCCATCAATATCACGGACGTCGATGCCATCTATAGTTACCGCACCACTGGTGACATCATAGAAACGCGGAATCAGATTCACCAAAGTGGTCTTTCCCGAACCTGTCGCACCCAGCACTGCGACAGTCTGTCCGGGTTCTGCTGTAAAACTGACATGTCTTAAAACAGGTTCGTTCCCTTCACCAGCGTAGCTGAAGGTGACATCCTGAAATGCAACCCGTCCTACAGGTGAAAAACTTGTCAGAGCACCAGACCGGTTTTGAATATCTGGTTCGCTATCCAAGACTTCCTGGACACGAATCGCTGAGGCCTGAGCACGGGCTACTCTGCATGGATAACATGCTCAAAAACATAAGCGCCCAGGACATACGGGTCAGATAATAGACAAAAGCAATGACTTGGCCAATCTGTAAAGGACCAGTGATCACCTGTACTCCGCCAAAGTACACAGCTGCCACAACCCCAATATTTAGTGCAGATGTCACTGCCGGTCCGCCTAGAGCGACGATTCGCGCAACCCGAACTGTAATCCTCATTAACGCATCGTTGACACCGTTAAAACGCGCTATCTCGTATGTAGAGCGAACAAAGGCTTTAACAATCCTGACCCCCGCCAGGTTCTCCTGCATGACAGTGTTGAGATCATCAAGTTGTGCCTGAACATCTTCGAACATTGGATAGGCTCTATTGATTACCCAGCCAAGGATAATACTGATTAGTGGTACGAGTACAACGAACATCAAAGCCAGGTTTGGACTGGTCAAGACCGCCATAACGATACTACCGGCGACTAATAACGGAGCACGGAGCATAACGCGCAGCATCATCGAGACCAACTGTTGTAGTTGTGATACATCGTTCGTCAATCTGGTGACTAATCCCCCAGTTTCCAAAGCATCGAAGTCTCCAAATGACAGAGAATGTACTTTGGTAAAGAGCGTGTCCCGCAGGTCAGTCCCAAAACCCTGGGCAGCGAGTGTTGAAAACACGGTTGACGCGATACCGCCCAACGCACCGATAAGGATCAAACCAAGCATCCACAAACTGGAACTGATAACCACGGACATATCGCTCTTTGCTATGCCTTCATCGACGATGCGTTCGACCATACGGGGCTGCATCAGGTCAACTGAAACCTCAAATAACAGTGTTATGGGTGCCAGAAGTGCCCAATGCCAGTATGGTTTCAGGAATGAAAAAAATCTGTTTAAACTAGCCATGATAAGCTCCTATAAACATCAGGGAGAAGATGATACCGTTGTAAATAGATTACAATTACAGGACTATATTTGAAAGCAACCTTACCTGACGAACTAGAAATATCTGCTACTATACAGCAAAGCCAGAACCTTATCAACTACCGTTACTTGAACATAAAATGAAACATCGAAAAATGGCTTTATCCTATATGAACGAAATCATTTGGATCAAGAAGAAGTTATCGAATGGTTGCTTAAACACGGCAGTCCGGCAGAGAAATACCGGACTGCCAGGGATATTATATCGCTCAGTGAAAGAGACTGCCAATGATGCAATACTTTAAACCTGACGGACCATTCTTTGTCGGCGATTGCATGCCGTTTTTATAACAACGGTACGTTCCGACTCTATTACCTGCTGGACGAGGGTCATCACAGCGCCCTGGGTGGGTTGGGTGGTCACCAATGGGCTCAAGCGAGTACCAGGGATTTAATTCACTGGGAGCATCATCCTCTCGCTATCCCACTCACCGAAGACTTTGAAGGCTCTATCTGTACAGGTTCTGTATTCTATAATGCAGGTGTTTACTACGGCTTTTACGCCACACGAGAGCGCAATTGGACCCAACATCTTAACCTGGCAACCAGCAGAGATGGCATACATTTCGAGAAGGTTAATGAATCCCTTTCCTATCCTCCAGATGGATATGATCCCCACCATTTCAGGGATCCGGTCGTGTTTCAGGATCAGGACACCAGATTATTTCACTTGCTGGCAACCGCACGGCTCCAGGCCCATTCCATTCCCAGTCGTGGTGGGTGCCTTGCGCACCTTGTTTCGGATGATTTATTGCATTGGGAGTACCGTGAACCTTTCATAATACCCGGATTCACGGACGTTCCCGAGTGCCCGGATTATTTCAGATGGAACGATTGGTATTATTTGCTGATGAGCAGCCATGGTGTTGCGCACTACCGGATGTCAAAACAGCCCTTGGGACCATGGCTCCGTCCAAAAGTTGATACTTTCGACGGACCCGCTGCCCGTGTCATGAAAACGGCGCCTTTTACGAATGATCGCCGGATTGGAGTCGCCTGGATTGGCTCACGGACTGGGAATGTAGACACTGGTGTTTTCCAGTTTGGGGGCAACGCTGTCTTTCGGGAACTCGTGCAGCACGGCGATGGAACACTGGGCACAAAATTTGTAAGTGACATCCTGGCGACTGATGCAAATGCTTCGATTGATATTGGTTTTCCGAACGAGTCGTCGTTCAGATCAGGACAGCAAATTCATCTTCCATGCCGGGAGGGAATAGCCATTGCAGAGTGGTCCAATTTTCCACTTAATGCACGGATCAAATTGCGTGTCCATCCCCAATCAGAAGCTACTGGATTTGGGTTGCGGTTGAGAGCGGATGAATTTGATTCCGGATATGACCTGCACGTCGCGCCCTACGAAAAGATAGTCAGATTAAACGACCAGTGGATATACGGTGTCGAAAAGTTATCAACGAGTTTTGTGCTTGAGATCGTACTCTATAACGACATAATCGATGTCTGTATCGATAACCGCAGAACACTCATCGACCGCTGTATTGAACATAAGGGAACTTATGTCTATTTCTATGGGCAAGATTCAAGCGTGAAGTTTGAGGTGCTGGAAGTAGAAAAAATTTACCTTGCAGATGATTTAAAATCAATGTAAACTACATTCACTGCCTTATTGGAATACCTGGTTACATAGGCAAAAAAATTTATACAAAAGGAGCGATATTATGGCAAGACCAGTAACCCTCTTTACCGGACAATGGGCGGATTTACCGTTGGAAACACTCGCACAGAAAGTAAGCAGTTGGGGATTCGACGGACTGGAGCTAGCGTGTTGGGGTGGTCATTTTGATGTAGAAAAAGCCCTGAGCGATGACGCCTATATCCGTGAGAGACGTGATCTCCTCGCTAAGTATAACCTGAAGTGCTTTGCCATCAGCAGTCACCTGGTTGGGCAATGCATCTGCGATCCTATCGATCAGCGTCACAAGGGCATAGTCCCCGCTTATGTATGGGGCGATGGAGATCCCGAAGGGGTGCGCCAGCGTGCGGCGGAAGAGATGAAAAACACAGCCAAAGCAGCAAAAGCCTTTGGTGTTGATATCGTCAACGGCTTTACCGGGAGCGCGGTTTGGGCAATGCTGTACTTTTTCCCTCCCACAAGTCAGAATGACATAAATGCCGGCTATGTTGACTTTGCGGCAAGGTGGCTGCCCATCCTCGATGTCTTTAAGACGTTGGGCATCAAATTTGCATTAGAGGTCCACCCGACAGAAATTGCCTACGACCTCATCACAAGTCACAGAGCATTGGAAGCCCTGAACCATCACCCCAACTTCGGTTTCAATTTTGATCCCAGCCATCTCATACATCAATTCATCAACCCGGTGGAATTCCTTGATGAATTCGGTGACCGGATTTTTCACGTTCATGTCAAAGACTCACGTGTGCAACTCACTGGACGCAACAGCATCCTCTCGTCACATTTGGATTTCGGTGATCCTCGCCGGGGATGGGATTTTGTTTCTCCGGGCAGGGGTGATGTGAAGTGGGATCCCATCATCCGGGCACTGAATCGCATTGGCTATAACGGTCCTTTATCCATCGAATGGGAAGACAGCGGTATGGACCGCGAGTATGGCGCGCAGGAGTCCTTAGCCATGGTTCGAAAACAGGATTACGCACCTTCTTCTGTAGCATTCGATGCTGCTTTCAGCAATGACTAGCAAGGTACAATAAGTAGATACTTGGATTTTGCCACAATCACAGGAGGAAATATGGCGCAAGAAGCAGGATTTACTGCGATGACAGGGCCGATATCAACAGGCGACATCCCCGAAATTGGTATTGGGATGCTGGGTTATGCATTTATGGGCAAAGCCCATTCTAACGCCTATAAAAAGATTCCTTATATGATGTATCCGCCTCCAGCGATACCCATATTGGCTGCTATATGCGGACGCAATGAAATTGCACTGTCAGAGGCAGCGAAACGTTTCGGTTTCGCGAAGACCTATACTGACTGGCAGGAAATGGTACAGGATGAAAACGTCCAGGCATTCGACAATAGTGGTACAAACAACATCCATGCTGCCCCGTCGATTGCTGCCGCAAAAGCAGGAAAACACGTCTTCTGCGAGAAGCCTTTAGGCCGTACACTTGAAGAATCTCATGCCATGTGGAAAGCTGCGGAGACTGCTGGTGTAAAAAATATGGTGGCTTATAATTACCGGTTTTTGCCAGCAATTCGGCAAGCTTATGAGCTTATTCAGAGCGGTGCATTAGGTAAAATATATCATTACCGGGCAGCATACTTACAGGAATGGGTTTTACCGCACTATAACACGCCAATGATCTGGCGTCTTGATGGTAATGTTGCCGGCAATGGCGCATTGGGAGATTTAGGTGCGCACCTCATTGATCTGGCAAGATTCCTGGTTGGAGAAATTGACAGCGTGGCTGCTATGTCCAGGATTTTCATCAAAGAGCGTCCGCTGGAAGATGGCTCCATGGCTAAGGTAAATATCGACGATGCTTTTGTTTCGACCATAAGTTTTCAGAATGGGGCAATAGGCACTCTCGAAGCGACTCGTTTTGCTGCTGGACGAAAAAATTATGCCGTGCTGGAGATTAACGGTGAGAAAGGCAGTATTAAGTTTAACCTGGAAAGGCTCAATGAGCTGGATGTCTTTTGGGTAGGGACAGAACCCAAAGAAACACAAGGGTTTAGCAATGTCATGGTGAGTGAACCCTATCACCCCTTCTGGAAAAATTGGTGGCCCCAGGGCCACATCATCGGCTGGGAACATACGTTCGTTCATGAATTAACACACTTCCTGGATTGTATCGCCAACGATAAAGATGTCGCTCCATATGGCGCAACATTTGAAGACGGCTATCGCACAGATTGCATCTGCGCGGCAATTGTGGAATCTGCAGCATCTAAACGCCATGTTGACGTGAAGTATTAAGTTGCATCATAAAAACAACCGCATAGCTGACATCAGCTATGCGGTTGTTTTTATGATGGGTAATCTACACTAAGCTAAATTCTTCCCGGATCCCAACCCCTCACCAATCAGGTACTGCACACTCTTCTCAACAGCAGTCATCATATCAGTCGCACAGCGATCCAATTCAACAATCAGCCATTCTGTGTGCCCCACCCCAGCTTCAATGACAGCGTGGAAATCCATTACGCCATCACCAACTGCGGTCATGGGTTCTTTTTGCACACAAGGACCATCCTTAATATGCAAAATAGGAACCCGTGATCCTAATTCCCGGATGACCTGCGCCGGATCCACACCAGCAGTTTTTATCCAGTAGGTATCAAGCTCAAAGAATACATCGGGATCCAACTCCTCGAGTATGACTTGATACACATAACGTCCTTCCACCTGTAAAAATTCCCACCAGTGGTTATGCAAACCGAAAGTTAGCCCCGCGCTCCGCGCGTTATTGGCTGCCTCATTAAAAATGGCACACGTCGCTTTGATTTTATCAATAGTATCGAAATCACCAGGCCCTTTGCCTGATATGCAGCGTTGGCTCCCGATCGCAGCCATTGCTTCCAGGACTTCGCTTTTATGTTCACCAACCGGGATGGGCAAATGCGCGCTGGGGACAGCCAAACCTAGCTCAGCGAACAACTTTCCCGCTGCAATGGGTGTTGTGCCCGGAAAACCAGCTGGTTCCACGCCAGCATAACCCATACGTGCAACTTTACGTACTGTCTCCTCAAAATTATCCTGTGCATACTCACGTACTGAATATAATTGTAAAGCAATTGGAGATAACATTTATTTTATTCCTTTCAACTCACATAAAATCGAGATAGATCACAACCGTACTTCATAGTTCAAATTTTCCCATCAGCCAATGATCAGGCAATGGGCTTTTCAACAAAATTGCTCTCCCGGATAGAAGTTGCATGAAATGTAGGGTAACATTTTATGCAGAACGAGCCTTGTTCTACCCTATTTTCTCAAGAGGAATTTTGCGCTGACCAAAGGTAACAGTTGGTCCGTCCACAGGAGCAGCCCATTTCACAGCGTTAAGCAGAACTTGCTGGATTTCTGATTGGTAGAAAATCGGGAATGTTTCATGACCGGGTCGGAAGTAGAACACCTTACCAGCTCCACGGTAGTAACAACACCCGCTTCTGAACACATTTCCACCTTCAAACCAGCTGATGAAGACCAGTGTGTCTGGATCTGGTATGTCAAATCGTTCGCCATACATTTCAGTGTGCGGGATTTCAATGTATTCACCCAAACCTATGGCAATTGGATGACCGGGTTCAACGACCCATAACCGTTCTTTTTCAGCAGCTTCACGCCACTTCAGGTTACATGTCGATCCCATAAGCTTTTTGAAAATTTTTGAGAAGTGACCAGAATGCAGAACAATAAGTCCCATGCCTTCCATAACTCTTTGATGCACGCGATCTACGATCTCATCCTGAACTTCATGGTGCGCCATATGACCCCACCATATCAGAACATCGGTCTTGCTGAGGACGTCTTCTGTTAAACCATGCTCGGGCTCATCAAGTGTAGCGGTTTTAACATTGATACCATGTTGTTTCAAAGCGTCACCAATAGCATTATGAATACCATTGGGATATACTTCGGCAACTTCGGCATGCGATTTCTCATGCCGGAATTCATTCCACACCGTCACGTTTAGCTGACCCATATCATTAACCTCCAGAATAAATTAACAACTCAACATCCTCTTTAGTTTATATGTATTTATCATATATACAAATTGGAAATATATTGGTCCTGATCAACTAATTCTAGAATCGTATATGTTGCGGTATAATTATTAGCACTTACAATGGTTGAAATAAGAAAAAAAATACTGCCACAGAAGGTAGCAGTGGACGGGGATTCATCCATTGTGCACTATGCATACAGACAGGTTGGCTCTTTATAGAAAGACCTGACTGATCTAAGTCCCACCAAATAACCTTGCGAATACTTTTACGTTGATCTGATACAGCGATCAGCATTTTGCCACCTTCATTTCGAAGGGTGAATAATCCAGAACAATATCATCAGGTGAACTTATGCGATCAAAACGCTATAGTGTGCGCAACGAACGCCCGATCAATCGTGAAACCTATATTAAACCGTGGCCCGAAGCCGGTCTTGTCGCTGTTGACAGTCCATTTGATCCAAAACCAAGTCTCATCATCGAAGACGGTGTTGTTGTAGAAATGGATGGCGTAAAGCAAGACAAGTTCGACCTCATCGATATGTTTATCGCCAGCAACAGCCTCGATTTAGATATCGCCCCTATCGCTATGGCTACCCCTTCACTGGATATTGCCAGGCAGATAGTCGATATCAACGTCCCACGCAGCGCAATTTTGAAATTAACCAGAGGTTGTACAGCAGCCAAGTTAGTTGAAATCATACAGCATTTAAACGTTCTGGAAATGATGATGGGGCTGACCAAATTACGGGTCAGGCGGACACCCGCTAACCAGGCCCATGTCACAAACCGAAAGGAACATCCTGCTTTGCTTGCGGCGGATGCAGCGGAAGCAGCGATGCGCGGATTTCACGAAGTCGAAACCACTGTGGGCGTCAGTCGCTATGCGCCACTCAACGCGCTGGCGATCCTGGTTGGCGCGCAAACTGGTCGTGGTGGTGTCTTGACACAATGCTCCGTTGAAGAAGCCACAAACTTACGACTGGGGATGCGTGGATTAACATCTTATTCTGAAACACTCTCAGTCTACGGCACTGAGCGCGCCTTTGTAGATGGTGATGATACGCCGTGGTCCAAAGCCTTCCTGGGCTCAGCCTACGCCAGTCGCGGTGTTAAAACCCGGTTTACATCCGGAACAGGGTCCGAGGTACTAATGGGTCATGCACAGGGTCAATCCATGCTTTACCTGGAAACCCGCTGCCTTTTAGTTACCAGAGGCGCTGGAAGTCAGGGAACCCAAAACGGATCCATCAGTTGTATCGCACTCCCCGAGTCTTTACCCGGTGGGGTCAGAGTTGTCCTCGCTGAGAATCTGATCGCGATGATGCTGGGCCTTGAAGTGGCTTCTGGAAATGATGCTTTGGCTTCTCATTCAGAGATGAGGAAAACCGCTAAACTCATGCTGCAGTTCATACCCGGGACGGACTTCATCACTTCAGGCTATGGCGCAATACCGCGCTATGACAATATGTTCGGAGGGGGCAATTTTGATGTAACCGAGATGGATGACTGGACCGTGATACAGCGCGACATGGTTGTCGATGGTGGAATCACATCGCCAAAAGAGCCAGAAGTTATGAAAATCCGTGAACAGGCAGCACGAGCGATTCGAGCAGTTTTTGATGCGCTGGATTTTGCCCAGATCAGTGAAACAGAAGTGCAAGCAGCTATCACCGCATACAACAGTGAGGACATGCCCGATCGCGACAAAGTTGCGGACATTAAGGCCGCACAAATGCTGTTGAATGGTCCTATCACCGTTATCCAGGTCATCCAGGCTCTGGAACGCACCGGTTACCATGAGATTGCTGAGAATCTGTTGGAGATGCAACGCCAGCGGGTCATCGGTGATTACCTGCAGCCAGCAGCCATATTCGACAAGATTTTCATGCATTGAGCGCACTGACCGATCCAAATGATTATGCGGGTCCTGGTTCTGGATACCGGTTGACCGGTCAACGGTGGGAAGAAATTCAAAATATACCCCAGGCCTGGGACCCGGTAGATTTCGTAGCCAACCTCGAAAAACAGAACACCCCACCCTGGCTTGAAGACACACGCATGGCTGATCAGAGAACGTCACCGGAGGTGGTCATCGCGATTGGTCCTGCTTTCGGAACCGCAATACATCACACAATCGGGGGGATAGAACTGAAGCATGTGCTTCAAGCCATATCACGTGGCATAGAATCGATGGGCATACCTGCCCGGATTGTGCGCATACACCACACTTCAGATTGTGCCTTTATAGGTCATGCCGGCGCACAGTTAAGCGGTTCCGGCGTGGCGATTGGCATCCAATCCAAAGGTACGACGGTTATTCACCGTAAGGACCTGGCGCCTCTAGAAAATCTGGAGTTATTTTCTATGGCGCCTAATCTCGATTTATCGATATACCAGCAAATTGGCGTCAATGCCGCATCCTATGCGCTGCATAAACCCACGATACCGGTCGCAGTTAAAATCGACAATACTGCACGTTTAAGGCTAATAGTCCAGACAACACTACTCCATCGAAAAGAGACTGAGATGGTGGTTCCGGGAAAAAAACCAACTGAAGTCCAAATTCTACAGGTGGAGGAAAAGAATGTTCTGGAGAAGTAAAAAAGTCCTGAAGCGACCTGAATTTTCGATGCATCGCGCATTATACAAGTCAATGGGATACAGTGATTATGATCTGGAACGTCCCCTTATCGGTATCGCAAACTCCTGGAATCGTGTCGTCCCGGGTCACGCTAATCTGAATATGGTCTCTGAATATGTCAAACAGGGCATATTCCAGGCAGGTGGAACGCCTGTCGAATTTGGGGTTATCGCTGCATGCGATGGCATTGCGCAGGGTCACGATGGAATGCACTACATCCTGCCCACCCGCGACCTGATTGCCAACGATGTGGAAATGATGATCCAGGCTCACAGTTTGGATGCAGTTGTTCTGTTGTGCTCTTGCGACAAAATCGTACCGGGCATGTTGATGGCAGCAGCCAGACTTGATATTCCTGCAATTATCGTCGTCGGTGGTCCAATGGAAGGCGGATGCCAGTTTGACAACCGCGCAGCAGACACAACATCACTGACCGAAGGTTTAGGAATGCTCAAAACAGGACAAATTGACGAAGAGACCTATCAAATGTTGGAAGATTGTGCAACGCCAACGTGCGGATCATGTGCATTCCTGGGAACGGCAAATTCGATGTGTTGTGTGGCAGAAGCCATGGGGATGATGCTCCCCGGCAGCGCAACCATTCCAGCGACGCAGGCTGCGCGCCTGCGTGCTGCCCAGGCATCAGGACGCCAGATTATGGAGCTGGTCAATAAAGGCATTACAGCCCGGAACTATCATCACTCAGGAAAGCATTGACAATGCCATACGTGTGTCGACAGCTATCGGAGGTTCCACAAATGTAGCACTGCATTTACCTGCCATCGGTTATGAAGCGGATTGTGAAGTATCGATGGCGCACTTCGAAGAGCTCTGCAAAAGTACACCCCATATAGCGAAAATCTATCCTGCAGCTGCGCCCAATGTGCCGGATTTCCATACGCGCAGGTGGCGTACCGGCAGTTATGAAAGAAATTCTGCCGCTTGCTGCACGCGGAGGCTTTGACTGTTACAGGTAAAACCGTTGCCGACAACCTCACAACCATTCCAGAGGCAGACCGCAGGATTATCCGCTCTATGGCTGAACCATGGAGTGCTGGTGGTGGTTTGGCAGTTTTGCATGGCAACCTTGCCCCTGACTCAGCGATCACAAAGCCGGCAGCGATTAAACCGGATATGCATATCTTCACCGGTAATGCCCGTTGTTTCGATTCCGAGGAGCTGGCTAATGCAGCGATTCTTTCAGGCAAAGTCGAAGCCGGGGAAGTCGTTGTCATCCGGTACGAAGGTCCAAAAGGTGGTCCCGGTATGCGTGAGATGTATATTGCGATGAAACTTCTTTATGGACGCGGTTTAGCCCTATCCACCGCTGTCGTCACGGACGGAAGGTTTTCAGGGCACAAATAATGGCTGTTTTGTAGGCCACATCTCACCGGAAGCTGCCGAAGGCGGCCCGATTGCGCTGGTGGAAGACGGGGACCGCATCACCATCGATATCCCGCGTCGTGAATTAACGCTCCATGTACCAGATGACATACTCAACCAACGTCGCCTGAAGTGGCAGCGCCCGGAACCTAAAATCAAACGCGGCTACCTATCACTGTATGCACGACTGGCAGAATCGGCGGACAAAGGGGCGGTCATACGCCATAAGGCATAAATCAGGTGAGGAAATATAAAAATGAATAAAACCACCATCACAGCCACCGGAAAGCATCTTGAAGACCTGAATATGGAAGCTATCCTGAAAGACGAACTCAGCACCGAAGATTTTATGATTAGTGCAGCAACCCTTATTGCACAAGCAGAAGCTGCAGAAAATGCGGGATACCGGCTGTTAGGAAACAATCTGAGAAGAGCGGCTGAATTGACCCATATCAGTAATGAGGAAATTCTGGAAATCTATGAAACACTGCGTCCAGGTCGCACCTCGTATGAGCGCCTTGTCAGGTTGGCATCGCGTCTCGAGGAAGTATTACATGCGCCCCTCACCGCCCAACTTGTCCGCGAAGCTGCTGAAGCTTATATCAGCAGAGGTATCATCAAGTCAACCGACGTGCGGTGATTGATGTGTCGATGGACAACCCCCATCGACACATATCTTTAAATGGACCAATCGAAACAAATCAAAGTCCAGGTTTCAGCTAAATTGCTCAGAAGCGAGAACTAACTACCGATTTTACGTCACTGAGCTCAGCGTTACTTCATAATTTCCGGAACAACAACCTCTGCCAGAGGTGGCTTAACTTACCAACATTTGGGATGTATGTGTCCATAAATTGGAACAAATGTTTGTTGAAATACACCTCAAGCATCTCTGGCGCATAAGCGCGAATGCTGATTAACTCGATTCTCTCACCTGGATTCAACGTCAAACTCCCCCCAAAACAAGGAAAAGTAATTTCCTCTGTAGCTTCGAAGTAAAACGTATGGTGGTCAGCCCCAATGTCACTTTCGTTATCCTCGGTGCCGTATACTTTGCCGCTTTCTGCAGGGATGCATAATTTCTCAAGCAGTTGGCTGAAGAAATTCGCTAAATTAGTTGGCAAATGTGCGAAGCGGTCGCGCAATTGAGCATTTTCTTTCTCAGTTTCGTACTGCGGAACGATGTCAAGATAAAAGTAACTCCCTGCTGGTAACATCTGCTGTAGCGTATCAACGATTCCTGCCTGGTTGAAATTCCCAAAAGTACCACCAATCATCGCATAAATAATAGTATCGAATGATTCAAGATGTTTTGCCAGGGTATCCCGGAAATGAGTTGTCATAAAGTCTGCGAGGATAAAAGTCGTGGAAAAAGATTCTGCCTGTAGATTTTCTATAGCCAGATCGAGCATTGAACTTGAAGAATCCACTCCGAAGTAATGTATTGGAATTCCATAATCATACGCAGTATGTAAAAACATCTTTTCCGCAGCTGCATTACCGCACCCAAGACTCACAAACGCAATCCGATGAGAAGTATTCCAGAAGTTCTGGCGCTTAAAGAAATCAAACTCATCCTGCCAGCGGATTTCTTGAATATCTTCACCACGATACGTATAAAATGAAACCGCACCTTCAGAAGTGTAAAATAAGTTTTGGGGAACCTTTTTAGTTCGCTTAAATTCCTCAAGATAATCAATTTCCAGGTCAACATCTCGGGATAACTGGATAATTTCACGCATATGGACTCCTCAATCTGGGGATAAATAGCTATTGTAAAAGAAACCTTCGAGATGTAAACACCCCGAAGGTTTCAAGGAACATACCACTAACCAGGCTGTCAACCAGTTACTTCTACCGGTACTTCAGCAGTTACAGGAATCTCGTCACATGCACTCTCTGACTGCTGAGGTTTCATATTTTCAACTGCAGGCAGTAATACTATATCCAGCACTTCACTGACATCATCAACCGGAATAAACTCTAATTCATCCCGGATTTTGTCTGGAATCTCATCCAGGTCAACCTCGTTCAATTTAGGCATGATAACCTTTTTCAGGCCTGCGCGATGAGCAGCAAGTGCTTTATGCTTCAAACCGCCAATAGGTAGGACCTGTCCCTGCAGAGTTACCTCACCTGTCATCCCGATATCTGAACGTACTGGACGTCCAGAAAGTAAAGAAACCAGAGACGTAACCATTGTAATCCCTGCCGATGGACCATCTTTCGGCACTGCTCCGGCGGGTACATGGAGGTGGATTTTCCCATTGCAGCAACCATCACTCAAATTAAGCTCTTTCAGGTGCGATTCCACATAACTTAGCGCGATACGGGCAGACTCGCGCATCACATCACCCAATTGTCCGGTGAGTATCAAAGTTCCATCGGATCCCGGCATGTTTGCCGATTCCACAAACAGCACCTCACCTCCCCCTGGCGTGACAGCCAGTCCAGTCACAACGCCCGGTTTCTCTGTGCGTAAAGCCGCTTCAAAGTGATAGCGGGGTTTACCCATATATTCTCGCACTTCTGCAGGTCCTATGATAATCGTACCTTTTGACTCATCACCTTCCTGCGCTTCAACCACCACAGTGGCAACTTTCCGGCACACCTTGCCAATACCCCTTTCCAACTGCCTTACACCCGCCTCACGTGTGTAGTCCCGAATAATAGCGCGGATACCCTCTTCTGTGAATGAGGTTTCGTCAGGTTGTAATCCATTCACGCGTAACTGCCGGGGAACAAGATACTGCTGAGCTATGTGCACCTTGTCATATTCTGTATAACCATCGACCTCGATTACCTCCATACGGTCATACAGAGCTGCTGGAATAGTCGCTGCGGTGTTGGCTGTACAAATAAACAAGACCTTGCTCAAATCGAAGTCCACATCGAGATAATGATCACGATAGGCATGATTTTGTTGCGGGTCGAGAACTTCCAATAATGCAGATGATGGATCGCCCCGCCAATCAGATCCCAGTTTATCGACTTCATCAAGCATAAATACAGGATTCTTGACACCAGAGCGCTTGATCGCTTGCATAATCCGGCCCGGCATAGCGCCGATATAGGTGCGGCGATGCCCGCGAATTTCCGCCTCGTCACGCATCCCACCCAGACTCATCCGCGTGAATTTCCTGCCAAGTGAACGGGCGATGGATTGACCCAATGAGGTCTTACCAACACCTGGAGGGCCAACCAAAGCCAATATCGCGCCCATACCCTCCACTTTCCTTCCCTGGAGATCGGATTCAACGTCTGTATCTAGTCCGCGTTGATTTCGTAATTTACGAACGGCAAGAAATTCAAGGATCCTTTCTTTGACATCCTCAAGATCGTAATGATCCTCGTCGAGAACCTCGCGTGCATTGGTGATCTCCAGTTTATCCTCAGTCATAATTTGCCACGGCAAAGTGGTCAACCAATCCAGATATGTCTTAATCACCCAGTATTCTGCGGCTTGCGGTGGCATCTTCTCCAATCGGGCTAACTCACGCAGAGCCTCTTCTTTAGCCTCTTCAGCCATACCACATTCTTCAATTTTCTGACGGTAGTCCGCCACATCGTTTTTGCTCTCGTCACCTTCGCCCAGCTCTTTTCGTATGGCATCCATCTGCTGCCGGAGATAATATTCCCTCTGGTTCTTTTCAATTTCTTCTTTTGCTTTTTCCTGGATCTGTTGCCCGATTTCACGAACTTCCAACTCTCGGGTCAAAACTCGGATCAGGTAAGTCATTTTTTCAGCAAGATGATCTTTCACCAGCAATTCCTGCGCTTCCTGCATGTCAATACGCATATTTGAGGCGATGAGATAAACTAACAATCGCGTGTCCTCAAGCTGCTGAATAAAACGAACAGCTTCATCAGGGAATTGCGGAACCAATTCAGCTAATCTCGTGGCAATATCCATTAAATTCCGCCGGAGAGCTTCCTCTACAAGAGATTCTTCGACGATGTCAGGATGCAATTCAATGCGAGCCATCAAATACGGGTCGGTTTGCGTCCATTCGACAACCTTGAACCGCTCTAGTCCTTGTATAAACACCGTCAGAGAGCCATCATCAGAGCGCATGATACGATGAATGATTGCTACAGTCCCGGTATCATGAACCTGATCAGGCTCAGGTGTTTCAACAGAACCGTCTTTCATGGCAACCAAACCCACCATCCGATCATATTTATCCGATTCCTCAATCAGTTTTACTGAACGAGGAATACCAACAGCCAATGGCATCACTATATATGGAAATGCTACTGTATTCCGCAAAGGTAAAATTGGCAGCGTATCTGGAATTTTACTCACTAACTCATCAATATTTTGATCCTGCATGTTAAACCAGGGTATCATTATAACCTCCAATCAATCCGTATGGCACATTATCAAAATGATGAATGATAAAGTCGAATGTACCCATTCATCAACAGTAATGTTTATTCATCAAATCTCACTGCTTTATCTTGAACCCAATATAGGTATCAAATAACCCAGCGCATAGCCAACAATCAGTGTTTCTGATGCACAACTGATAGTTTCCTGTTAAAATAGGGTTATCTCTTACAATAATCCTATTCTGTCAGGGAATTATAGCACGCAAGAATTAGAAATGCATATGCGCCATATAATAAAAAGGTTAACGTTTGGAAAGTTTTTTAAAGGGCTGAAGTCCGTGTTTACCATTGTCTCTTCATCCCATATCATCGTAGAATCTGAGACCACATGCTCATAGACACACATATACACTTACAAGATAGCAGATACACACACGATTTGGATGTGGTCCTGCAACAGGCAGTAGATGCCGGTGTAAAAGCAGTTATCGTTCCAGGGACAAACCTCAAAGACAGTCGGCAAGCCATAGAACTGGCAGAAAGGTATGCAGAAGGTCCCTGTCAAGTTTTCGCTGCTGTTGGAGTACACCCTACAGAAACGCATCTCCTCAACGCCAGTACCATCGATGCATTACATACGTTGGCAAAACATAAAAGCGTTGTGGCTATTGGAGAGATTGGTTTGGATTACTATTGGCCTGCCATCAAAAACCGGACGTGGTATTGTGCTGAACCCGGAATCCAGCGTCGCGCATTCGAAATCCAGTTAGATATGGCATCAGCACTAAATTTGCCTGTAATCGTTCACGCCAGAGACGCCCAGGAAGATGCGTTTGAGATGCTGTCCACGTGGCGCACCTCAGGGCTTTCGAACCGTGGTGTTCTGCATAGTTATTCTTGGGGAGTTGAGAAATTAAAGAGTGTCGTTGACCTTGGCTTCTTTATCAGTATAAGTGGGCCTGTTACGTATAAAAAGGCTTATGAATTACACCGGGTCGCAGAAATTGCACCCGACGCTATCCTGTTAGTGGAGACAGATGGACCTTACTTAACTCCCGAGCCACACCGTGGGAAACGCAATGAACCGCAATTTGTGTCCCTGATAGCAAAAAGAATAGCGGAATTGCGCGGCATCACCGTAAACAACCTTGAGGACCTTACAACACTTAATGCCCAAACCCTGTTTCATTTCGCTCAACTTTAGTCACCAAACCAGGGCAAAACCTGCAATGTTGGCGTTGTGGTATAATCGCTTCATCTGGGAACAATCATTTACTGACCTTTGGGACACATACCTTTAATATGCAGTATCGTACGCTTTTAGAATTAGAGCTCAAGGAAATAAAAGCCCTGATGCTTGATGGTATCAATCAAACACCCGACGACATTCATCAGGCGATAGAAAACCTTGTCAACGGTGGCGGTAAGCAATTACGCCCTGCCTTGGTCTTATTATCTTGTCACCTTTTTAACGCCCCTTATGCCAAAGGAAAGTATGTGGCAGCTGCCGTGGAGATGCTTCATACAGCCACATTGATTCATGACGACCTCATCGACAACGCCCTTAAGCGCCGTGGTTCCGACACACTCAATGTCAGTTTCTCATCAGCAATTACTGTATTAAGTGGGGATATTACCTTTGCTATAGCAGCCAAATTTGCAGCATTGAGCGAAAACATAGTACTCGTCCGGAAATTTGCACTGACGCTGGAAACCATATGCCAGGGAGAACTGAATCAGTTATTGAACGGCCATCATAGAATTCCAACCCAGACTGAATACTACAACCGTATTTACGCAAAAACCGCTTCGCTCTTTTCGCTCTGTACAGAAGCCGGAGCTATTCTTGCTGACTGTGAACCGGCAGATGTTGAACGCGCAAAATCAATTGGTCAATATCTTGGTACGGCTTTTCAGATAGCAGATGATGTCCTTGATTTTATGGGCAATGAAAAGCGCTTGGGTAAGCCAGTTGCCGGAGATCTTAAGGAGGGCTTGATAACATTACCTGTGTTGCATTATTATGAGCAACATCCAGATGATAAACGCATACAAGCACTCATCAACGGCAATATCAAATTTCACGAAATACAAACACTGGTTGCTGATTTGCGTCAATCAGATACAGCGGATTGGGCAATGGATGAAGCGAAAGCCTTAATCGAAAAAACCCGGGGGTTGCTGATGTATTACCCCGCTACACCCTATCGTGATGCGATAGAAGAAATGGCGAATTTCACTGTTCAACGGCGCTACTGAACGAGGTCATGTTATGCCCGAATCAGTACAGCTGAGCATAATCATCGTCAATTGGAATGTTGAAGCTCTTCTCCATCAAGCCCTTACATCAATCTATGCATCGTGGTCAGAGACATCCCAACTGGAAGTGATTGTTATCGATAACGCATCCACAGACAATAGTGTGAAGATGGTGCAGCAAAATTTCCCGCATGTCCATATTATTGCGAACACAACGAATATGGGATATCCTGCCGGATGCAACCAGGGTCTGGCAGTCTCTTCCGGTCAATACAGACTCATTCTTAACCCGGACACAGAAATTGTTGGGAATGCGCTATCTGCATTAGTTCAATATATGGCTGGGCATCCAGCAGTGGGCTTGGCTGGACCCGCGTTGATATACCCGGATGGCACGCACCAATCATCCCGTCGCAGGTTCCCCACCCTGGCTATCTTGTTTCTGGAAAGCACCTGGATGGAAAAGTTTTCCCCGCGGAGTTTCCTCAATAACTATTATTTCCTCGATCAGCCCGACTCAGTAACACAGGAAGTCGATTGGGTTACCGGGGCAGCTATGATCATCCGGCGTGAAGTGTGGGACAAAATCGGAGGACTTGACGAAGGCTTCTTTATGTATTCGGAGGAATTGGATTGGTGCAAACGCATAAAAATGGCTGGTTACAGCATTGTGTACTTTCCGGAAGCGACCATTATTCACCACGAAGGCAAAAGCAGCGAACAGGTTGTCGCAGAAAGGCATATATACTTTCAGACCAGTAAGATTCGATACACCAGAATATATTATGGTCATGTAGTTGCATTTATACTCTATCATTGGATAAGATTGCAGTATATTTCCCAAATACTTTTTGAGGGCGTTAAGTGGCTGTTGGGACACAAACAGGAATTGCGCAGTTCGAGAATTGCGGCATACAAACGCGTTCTTCAGAGTCGGTTCCGGTAAGTGACTTCAGATTGCCACAAACATGCATCCCATGAAATTTACCTTACGACGTAGAACTCAGGTGATTTGGCTGAGTGTATTCGCTGCACTGGCGATTCTCGGCGCAATTAGTTATTTACGCCTTGCTAATTCTGAATCACCAGAGTTGAAGACAACCTTTGATGGTGAACGGGCTAAAACCTGGGTAGAGCAACAATGTGCATTTGGATATCGCGTTACCGGTTCTGAAGCAAATTATCAGACGGCAGAGATGATAACAACGGAACTAAAACAGTTAGGGTGGCAGGTCCGATATCAGGAATTCCCCTATTTGGGTAGCACAGTACGCAATATACTGGCGTGGAAAGGTTCAGGCGACGCCTCCTTGATTGGCGCGCATTACGATACACGCCGCTCTGCAGATGCTGAGGACCCAACAAAACCTGTCTTGGGTGCGAATGATGGTGCCAGCGGAGTTGCCGTTCTCCTTGAACTGGCACGTGTTATTGATGTCAATTGGTCAGATCAATTAATTTATTTAGCATTTTTCGATGCTGAGGACAATGGACGTTTGGATGGATGGGATTGGATCGTGGGTAGTTCGTATATGGCTGCGCACTGGGGTGAAAACGGCGAAAAACCGCTGCAAAACGCTATCATAGTGGATATGATTGGGGACAGTGATCTAAACATATATATGGAACAAAATTCAGACCCCGACTTGAACGAAGAAATATGGAATATAGCCAATCAGCTGGGATATAGTGACCAGGTAATTCCACAGTTAAAATATTCCATCCTCGATGATCATATACCTTTTGTCAACCTGGGTATTCCGGCAATTGATCTCATCGATTTTGATTATCCATATTGGCACACGACGCAAGACACACCGGACAAAGTGACATCAACAAGCCTTGAAGTTGTGGGGAAGACCCTTGAATACTGGCTCGAATCCAGAAACAAGTAACGTTTTAACTGGAATCAGCGATGATGCCGTCGTCTATCCAGTGTCTAGGACATCTCGTCCCAATTCGCTCCCACTTCGACATCAACTTTTAAAGGAACTATCAAGTCAAATGCGTTTTCCATCGCATCTCTGACCATCACTTCTGTTTCAGCAACTTCTACCTCAGGCACCTCCAATACTATTTCATCGTGTACTTGAAGTAACATTCGGGCTTGAAGCTGGCTTGATGTTAACATCCTGTTCAAACGTATCATCGCGAGTTTAATAATGTCAGCGGCACTGCCCTGAATCGGTGTGTTAATTGCCATCCGTTGTGCAGCTTGGCGTTGGTTGGCTGTGCCGTGTCCCGCCGCAGAAAGTTCCGGGAAATAACGCCGGCGCTTGAGTAATGTCTCCACATATCCG
The DNA here is from genome assembly GCA_963700595.1 of uncultured Chloroflexia bacterium. Lineage (GTDB taxonomy): Bacteria > Chloroflexota > Anaerolineae > B4-G1 > SLSP01 > PWVB01. The sequence goes on along the minus strand of CAVOYE010000022.1, from coordinate 389,825 downwards.
AGTGTGCGAGCCTCCTCTTCCATCCGGTTCATGTAGGTTCTCACACGGGGAAAACGCATAAAGTAACGGTTGATGAATTCTTGCGCCTCATCAACTTTCACACCGATTTGACCTGCTAACCCAAATGCTCCCTGCCCATACATTAACCCAAAGTTAACTGCTTTGGCGATACGGCGCATATCATAGGTCACTGCTGAAAGCGGAACATCATAAACAGCTGCCGCAGTTGTAGAATGCACATCCTCATCCCGCTCAAAAGCCCTGCACAACCCTTCATCTTGCGAGACATGCGCCATCACGCGCAACTCAACCTGTGAATAATCAGCACCCATCAGGCACCATCCAGGAGATGCAATAAAAGCCTTCCTCACCCGCCTGCCCTCCTCTGTCCGGATGGGGATGTTTTGTAAATTTGGATTATTGGAAGAAATGCGACCTGTAACCGCCCCAACAGGATTATAAGTCGTATGTATGCGCCCTGTATGCGGATTGATAAGAGAAGGTAAAGCATCCACGTATGTACTCTTGAGTTTGGACAATTCTCTATACTCAAGAATTGCATCAACAATTGGGTGTAATCCTCGTAATCCCTCTAAAACCTGCGCACGAGTCGAATAAAACCCGGATTTCGTTTTGCGGGTTCCGCGTGCGGGTAAACCCAATTCATCAAAGAGGATTCCGGAAAGCTGCTGAGTGGAGTTCACATTAAACGCTTTCCCTGCGAGTTGATATATCGAATTCTCTAAATCGCCCAACCGTATGGAAAATTCTCCGGACAGTTCTTCAAGATAGGTGGGATCAAGCAGGATACCCGTTAATTCCATCTCTATTAATACCGGCAGCAGTGCCATTTCCAGATTAGTAAAGAGATCAAATTGCTGCTTCACTTCTAGCTCATTTTTTAACAAAGCAGAAAGGCGGTATGTCATATCCGCATCTGCACCGGCGTAAGGAACCACTTGCTGGAGTGAAACTTGATCCATAGTTTTCTGATCTTTACCTGTACCAATGAGTTCTTTAATCTCAGTCATCTGTATACCGAGTCGTATCCACGCCTGGTTTTTTAATCCCAAAGACGAGTCCGGATTAATAATCCATTCAGCGATCATTGAGTCAAATAAGGGTCCCTCAACAGGCAAATTGTGGCGTGATAGCACTTTGATATCATATTTCAGATTATGACCTTGTTTCACAGTTTTCTTGTTGGCAAGTATGGGTCCCAGGTGCTTTTGGATAAGAGATAAAGATAAACGCGGTTCACCATCAGGAGCCATAACAGGTATATACCATGCCTCACTTGCATGAGCGGTAATTGAAATACCGGCAAGATCAGCTTCCATTGCGTCGGTACCTGTCGTCTCGGTATCAAAAGCAATAACGGGCGCTTCCTTTAGTTTTTCACATAATGCAATTAATGCATCCTCATCCTCTACAGAATAGTACGCGCCAATACTTGGCAAATTGCCGTTCGAATCCTTGTTTTCACTAAACATGGAAAGTTGCTGTCCTGCTGTAACCGTCTGATCAGGTATGAGTGCAAGTAGCCTTCCCATAAGTGAGCGGAAACCCAGTTCCTGAAGTAGAGCCAGCAGATTCTCTTTTTGCAGGCCTCGATTACGGTCTGCATTGGCAAGATCCAGATCGACTGGCGCATCACGCACGATCAAACCTAAATGTTGGCTGAGATATGCGTCTTTGCGCCCTTCCGTCATGACTTTCTGATATCGCGTTGGTAATGCTTCAAGGTTTTCATATATAGCATCCAGTGTCCCGTATTGTTGAAGCATGTTGATTGCGCCCTTCTCTCCTACACCGCGCACGCCGGGAATGTTATCTGATTTATCTCCCACTAATGCTTTCAAATCCACGAGTTGGTCAGGACGAAGATTATATCTTTCACGGACGGATTCAGGCGTATAATAAATCGTGTCAGAAAATCTTCTACCAGATGTCAACACAGTCACGCTATCATCGACTAATTGAAGTGCATCGCGATCGCCAGTCACAATAACCACATTAATAGCATCTTTCGCAGCTTTTAAAGATAAAGTGCCCAGAACATCATCGGCTTCAAAGTCCGGTAATTCTATAATGGGGAATCCGAAGGCATCCACGATTTGATGAATACGCGCCATTTGTGACCGCATCTCTTGCGGCATTTTCTCTCTGTGGGCTTTATATCCAGCATATTCACGGGCTCTGAATGATGGTCCTTTATCAAATGCCACAATGATGTAATCCGGTTTCTCCGATTCAAGGACTGAGATTAACATCATCGTGAAACCGAAAGAAGCATTGCTCAATTCTCCCGTAGAGGTTTGCATATCAACAGGTAAAGCGTGGAAAGCTCGATAAGCAAGAGAATGACCATCAACGAGAACTAATTTTTTACGATCCATGATCTTACGTCTCCTCTAAAGAAAAAGGGATGAGATTCCTCTCATCCCTGATTCTACCATCGATTAATAGATTCAACCACTACTGCTGAAGACTGCTTTCCTGAATCACATCGTATAGCTGTAAATCTATCGCTTGGCAATAATGAGACCTGATGCGGTGCGTTCTTCAGAGCCGAATGATTTCTTTTCGCCTTGAGGTTTTTCAACTTCGGGCTCAAGATTCGTTGCGACGCCGACGCTGGCGCCACAAGTTTAGCCATCTCAATTATTTTGACGATCCGGTCGGCTGAGTCTGTATCCCCTTGTTCTCTTCCTGAAGATTCAACCGCTTGCAAGAATGCAAGATATTGAGGTGATAGTGCTTGTTTGTTGGCTTCCAGCATTTGGCGTAATTGCGCATCATCGCTTGTCATCATAAGTCTGCGGGTAAAAGCGACCTCAGGTGGCATAGTTTTTTCCATTGCTCCGTTTATTACCTGGGCGATTTCCTGCAAAGCAGCTATTCGTTTCTGATTCTTTTGCCGTTGCGCTTCCTGCATCTGTGTATTCAGAACATAAAAGAATACATTATCAAATTCAGATAAATGGCTGTCAGCCATCAGTTTTTTATTTTCGGTCTCCAGGAGTTTACCCAGCAGAATAGCACGGTCTTGCGCCAATGCCTGGCTTGCCTGTGTAATCTCATCGCGTTGTGCCAGGATCAGCCTCCGCAAAGCAGCCAAAGCTTCCTTCTCCTCATCAGAAGGAGATTCTTCAATCTGCTTCAATAACATCTGGAAGAAAGTGTAATCCAGCAACTCCATCCCTGCCTGTATAAGCGTACCCCGGGTTTCATCATCGTCAGAGGCGATCAGAGCATGCAGCAGTGTTTCCCGCGACGGATTTTCTGCAAACACCTGAATCACAGAAGAACGTTCCGCGAGCCGTTTCCCAATTTCAGTATTCTCTACCAGATATTTTTGCAGAGCAACAAATTTTTCAGCTTCAGTTTCTTGATTTCCGGCTCTCGCAGCAATCTCTAAAACGTAATCGATTAATGAAAAGAAAGCTTCATCGATGAAATCGCTGTTTTCTTCCAATGCAAGAGCCCAGGTATCCTCTTCATTTGATAACAGCGAATTCAGCAACTCACGTTGTTTTTGGCTGCGCGCCATATCTTCCTCAGTCACACCTTCTATTTCAAGGACGCGTTTAACCATGGTCTCAATACTGATGAAGGTCTCGGGTTGCAGTAAATAACCCTTACGCTCTTCAGGCGGCATGGAACTCATTAAATCCCGGGCTAGTTTACCAACTGCTTTTTGCCGTTCAACTTCATTTGGTCCCGATTCTACCGGCAAATATAACAATGCAACTTCATTTTCTGGATCATGGTAGATAAAGGGCAAATTCAGCATTGCTGCAGAACCACAACTGGGGCATACAGCGTAATTTACGGTTCCACTCAACATTCTATTTTTCGCGCTGGGGTCTACACGAACATCCAATATTTGTTCGACGGGTGTTTGGAATCGTGTTCCACAAGCAGGACAGCCTACGGCTGCAGCATATCTAGGTGGCATCAGTGTCACTCCTTCTGTAATTAGTTACATATCCAGGGTGCTTTCGGCACCCGATAATGTCTCAGACTATAAGCTACTCATTATCACGTATATTTATAAGATGTAAAGGTATGATTAATCGGAAGCTGAAATCGAAGTTTGACCCTTCCAAACTGCTAGTCCGGTTTCTCGCGGTAATGCAATAAAAAAAGTAGATCCTTTACCCGGTGTGCTATTGACCCAGCAGCGTCCACCATGCGCCTCAATTATAGCCCGGGTAATATACAAACCCAAACCCGTACCGGAAACCGCACGCGTTTCCGGTCCTTCCACCCTATAAAAGCGGTCGAATATACGTTCCTGTTCGTTTAGCGGGATACCTACGCCTTCATCAGCAACCGAAAGAATCACTTCAGCAGCATTCGATTTGCCCTTGATCTCAACCACTCCGCCACGAGGTGAATATTTGATTGCATTAGAGATAAGGTTATCGATAGCCTGTTCAAGACGTTGTGGGTCACCCTTTACCGAAGGGAAGTCGCGTGCTAAATCTACCCGTAAAACGTGCCGATCGGTCTGCGAACGGTATCGATCTGCGACGCGATTGACAATGAAGCTTAACTCTACATCCTCAACATCGTGAAATGGCAGACCTCCAGCTTGCAGTCTCGAGGCGTCTAGCAAATCATCGACAAGCCGGGCTAAGCGGTCTGATTCTTGCTCGATACCTTCCAGCATCTCTTCAGTGAGTGCAGAATCCTGTCTCGCCTCCGGTCTCCGCAAAGTTTCAGCATAGCCTTTAATTATTGCCACTGGCGTTTTCAGCTCATGTGAGACGATAGATATGAAAGTGTCCTTTAGAGCATCTGCTTCCCGAAAACGTGTAATATCTCGTACTGTACCCACGATATTCAATAATTTCCCGCCTCGGGTCATGAGTGGAGCATATGTAATTCCCAGAGAAACTAAACTTCCATTTCGCCGCCGCAGTTCTCCCTCAACATATAGAGTCCGTGCTTCACGCGTTGGCCATCCCTGTTCTAACGCTTGCTCAAGGGTGAGGGCAGAGCTGCGTCGTGCCCAAACGATGACCTGATTGTGGTCAATGTCAACAGCGTCACCCATAGTCCACCCGGTTAATGTGGTCAACGCACGATTAAAACGTTCGATAGTCATATTGGGTCTTAATACCATGATGCCGTCTGCACTTGAATCCAACAGAGCATCAATTCTGCGTCTTTCATTGACTGACTCTTCATATAGGCGTGAGTTTTTTACAGCGATTGCTGCATAATCGGCAAAACTTGCAAGTATTTGCCGTTCATCAATGGAAAACCGCAAACTTTGCGTACGAATAATAAATATTAAGCCAAGTAGCTCATGCTCAGAAATCATCGGTAGTGCGACAACCTGTTGCAAAGGTAAACTGATGGCTGCTGATATCTGCAACAATTTATCCCGCAGGTCAGGGATCGTAAAATCATCGGCAATGTCACCTTCCGGCAGATCATCGACCAGTAATTGGAAAGCGTCTACCATTGCTGGAGGCAACCCATAGCTGGCAACAAATGTAAATGCACCTTCGTCGCCATTACGTAATGCGATCAACCCGGCTTGACCTTGTAACATTTCAACCGAAGCTTCAAGTATTTTCCGTAAAACAGCACGGAAATTGAGATTAGAAACCATCGCTTGAGCTATACTGAGTAAATAATCGCGTTGTCTAATCCCTAAATCAAAAAAAGAAATAGCCATCCGGATGCTCCGCTCTAACTTATGTGATCAACTTAGTTTGAAAAAAACGTAAATCCTTGAGCCATTTTAAGCGCAATATTGCTCAACGGTTGGGGAAAGAAACCTAATGACAAGGTTATAACCATAAGCAGGATAATTAAAACCAATACAACTGGATCCTCAATGTATTCATGGGTAACAGGTTGGTCTTTTACCCCCCCTTGAGATAGTAGTGCCCGTATTGCCGTTATCAGTCCCAACATAACGCCACTACCACCGCTTAAAGCTAAAATAGCGAGTGTGGGGTTACGCAATGTCACAACCCGATACAATCCCCATCGGGCTACAAATCCCAGAGAAACTGGAAAACCTGCAAGCGCAATGCCACCGGCGACAAACGCAAGTGTTCTCCATGGGGCAGTCCATGCAGCTCCCGCTAATGCGGTCAGACTGTCATCCCCTCTACCATAACGACGCAAGCCATCCAAACCTAAAGTCATAAGACCCAAAGCGATTGGACGTGCAATGAGAATTAGAATAGTTAAAGCAAGGCCCGTTGTCTGACCAGTTCCCAGCGCCACAAACATAGCCCCGTTATCAACCAGCGTTGCATAACCGACAATCCGCCCCAAATGCTGCTGAGAAGCAACCAACGCCCCACCTAAAACCATCATTAATATACCCATTGTGGTAAACAGTGGACCAAATAACGCTTGATCACTTAGCCATGAATAGGATTCAAGATAAGCCAGTAACATAAACCACACTGTACCCAGATTAACGGTAAACAAAAAAGTCACAACTGGCGGTGAGCCATCTGAGGCAACCGTTGATAACCATGACTGAAATGGCACTGCGCCCAATAATATAGCAAACGAGAACCCTAATAACACAGTTGATGACTGAAGTATCCCCAAGTCACTGGGGAAAACGGCATACTGCTCCAGAAGCAATTGGGTTATCATCAACCCTGGTAAGCCAAGTGCGGCATAAGCCATATATTGCAGTCCACCACGCGTTGATCCACCGTATTGTTCGCCATTTTGCAATTTTATGGGTTCATGCAAGGGAAAAACACCTAAAACAGCAGCCAGGACAACTAATAACGCTGAATAAACAACCAATTCTGCCATTAGCGCTGCAGACAATAGTCCGCACATCATAAGTCCGACAGGAAAAAAATTGGAGTGAGGTAATATCCTCCAGGCAATGATAAACATAACGGCAGCCGTGAGGAAAATGAATACAATCGGCAATTGATCCACTGGCTCCACAATCAAACGGCGTCCTAATATGACCAACGGCTTATCTATTGCTACTTGCAGCGGTCCTAGATTCAGTATTTCACCCGGTATTGTGTATTGCGTGAAGGCTGCAACACCAATAGCCACAATCGCAGCGATCCAGGCAACAATTGTTGTCCATCTACGTAGTATTTGGAGGATAACAGAGATCGCCATTGGCAAACCAATGATAAAAAGCGGTCCCGGAATCATCATAATGGCACCTTAGCCACCATAAGGTAGGATGTGGCTAAACCAACGACCAGGTTTAAGATGACCAATAAACCGGTCACGAGGAGCCCTGGCTCCTGAGCAGAATAAAATATATCCAGAGCGACCAGCAAATTCAACACACCAACCCCTACTATGCCTGCATCCTGCTCATCAGTACCAAAATATAGCAGAGAGAGAACAAGTAATAGAAAACATGCGAGACCCAATTCCTCGGAGACATAAGGCAGTGGATATTTCTGAGATGCCAAATAAGCTATAACGGTGACAGTCATTAAGGACAGCAATCGAAATGGCAGGTTTGCTGCCCACTGCACGCGATTCACGTTTTTTTTATCTTCACCCCGCCGGACACCAGCGCTTAATAAAAGGGAACCGCTGATTATCCATCCAATCGCTATTTTCATCAGAGCCATTTCTGGGCGGGAACTAAATATCCTTAAGAATAATATGCCAACAAATAAGTATTGTGACAGCAGCGCTAAAAAACGTAATCGCCATTCACTAACGAGATAAATAAACGCGCCCATAACGAAGATGCCCCACGCTGATGGCAGCGATACCAATTGTGGGAGGCGATACAACCACTCTATAAAGATACTCATCGGCTACTCACGACAAGCATAACCAACAGCAGGATTAACATTGACCATAAAAGAGATCCGCGACCTTCAACAACATTAGTAATTATCCGGACAACACTCAGTCCATTGACAGAACCTTGCCATATAGCACGATATATCCATTGTCCATCCAAGACTTTGATAATCGGCGAGAGTCGACCCCATGCCTTTTCGAAAACACGCCCATTTATGAAAAGCACACTGGCCAAACTCATCACGCCTAACCACAGGATATACCACGTCCAGGATGCCATAATCACACCGTACTGCATGGTTGTCGACAAAATACATATAAATGGTATTCCATACCCAATGATGTAACTCACTGTTTGAGGTATCCAGGGTGATCGAATCTTCCAATACTCTCCTCTTAGAGACGCAATCAATGCAATATAGCATAAAACAAGCGATAGCAATACACCACCAATGATATACGGCGAACCATGCACAATGAGATTATCATAAACGCCAGCCAACAAGGAGGGTGGAGTAGCTAATAAATATAAGCCAGCAATCCATACCGGCCAGGATGAAAAGACTTGAGGTCCTCGAGCCATCATCAATAAGGAATAGCACCCTAACCATAAAGCTACACCATAAAATAATAAGCGCGTATCACCGGTTACACCGGCCGATGCAATGATGAGATGCAACACGGCATAACTGACCCACAAGAGAGCTTCCCTGCCTTTTGATATGCAGGCGCGAAGAGCGCACCAAACAGCGGATGTCACACCCCAAATTACAAACCACGTGGGTATTTCTATACCGGACAATTTGAATATTCGGAATAACAAACCAACCCCAACCAGAGGTCCCAAGCTGTATATTGTGCTCAATGCATGCTCTTCAGTTGAGCCATTATCCAAGACAATATGGAAAGGATAAAAGCCGACCCGCATAACGACTGCAAGCAGTAATATACTCAACACAGCATCAGAAGGTTGGGTTAGCCACCATAAGGTACTCACACCATCTTGCAACAGAAACAGTGAAACAGCCCACAATAGAATTGACGAGATACCCAAAACAGCAGTGCCGATGACTACCCTTTCTCCATCAGCTCCAGACATCAACAAAGAGACACACCAGACAACATCGCTGATTCCCCATGCAATCAGCGTCATCAACAAAGAACCACTGGAAATCGACAACCACGTCGTTATCAAATAAAGCAATAACAATAAACCTGACAGAGGAAGGTGTTCGCGATGCTCTGCTGTCTCTCCCCACATTCTGGCGCTTAGAGCTAATGCAATGATAAATCCCAGCCACCAAATCTCAGGTTGGATATCGATGACCAACCAACCACTGAGGATGCTTCCAGGAGACCATGTAGAGAGAACCCAGCGACCAGTTGATGGTAAGATAAGCCAAAGGAAAGATTGTAGCAATAACCATGCTGCGGTCACCGGTTTACGGACACCGCGTAGTTTTTGTGCCGATCCAAGCCCTAAAAGGGCTAAACCGCCAGCTAATCCACTGTAAAGCAGCAGAGGAAACAGATAAGCCATGCTCAACTCCGATTTGGCATTCTATCACACATAACAACCCTTGCAAGCCTCAGAAGGGTGTGTATCAGAATATTGCTTTTTATCGCTGAGTTTGAAATAAGAGAATTACAATGGGTGCATCATAGACTCGAAAACTCTCATCAAGCTGCGGTAACCGGAGGACAAAGCGCGTATGGCAACGTTCGATCAAAGTGTCAATTTCCGGGAAATTATTATTAAATAGTACATCATCCGAAAAAGAAATAGGCCCAAATTGTGGACACTGCGTAAAAACAAGCGCCTCCCGTTCCAGCAATAAGCGCTTATACCACAATAAGGTATCCGCAAATCTCTCGCCATTTTGTGACAGTGCGCCTATTCCACGACGACTGGCAATCACAATCACATCAGCGGAATCAATGATTCTGGCAAGTTCTGCAGCTTTTTCACGAGACTCGTCATCATAAATCGGCAGTTCAACCATCGTATAAGGATTGGGGACATCCAGGAGTGGTAATGGATAATCCCATGCTTCATAAGCAACTGTATCACCTGGGTTCAGTGTATGTGTCAACCATTCTGATGCCTGTACCCATGGATGCGTGCGCCCGTAAATGGATGCCTGCGCAAACCCCATCACAACAGTTGGTAACAGGCACAGCAACATTCCTAATAGCCCTAACGCTCGATGACTACGCGAAGCTAATAGGCGCATTATGCCCTGTCCAGCCAGTATGGATAGCCAGGGATAGAGCGGGAGGTAGTATCGAGGAAACTTTACAAATAACCCCGCCATCACCACGGCATACCATACCACCCAGACAAGAACGATGCGTTGAACACGATCTGTTTTTCGCCAATACGCTAAGTTAACACTAGCAGTCCCCACGCCAATAAGGGTCAAAACTGGGCCCAAACCCCAGAATGCCATTTGTTTAAGGGGATAGATGTACGGTAGTGTTCCCACATACTGCAGCGTATAGGGATAAACTACGCTGCCGGTTGCCATCTGCCATTGGACCATTGGCCCCGCCCAGCATTGAAGAGGATTCAATAGCATCCACGGGGATGCTACCACGTAGGTAACTGCCCCCCACACCACCATGACGGATAAGGAGCGTAGATAGTGATATCCAGGAAAAGTGGTTCTCTTTGGTGACGTGGACCCACCATGCAAGAAAACGGCGAGAATTAATACGGGCCACACCCATATTAAAGATATTTTCGATGCGATAGCAACGGCGCCGGAAATTCCAGCGATAGCCCACCTTTTATGCAACACAGCCAGGACCGCTAAAGTCGCTGCGGTAGTTGCCATCGTGTCAACTGTATAAAAACGTGCGCTTTGAACCAACAAAGGCGCAAACACTATTGCCAGCGTGCTAAACCACCCCACCCTATCTTGCCCTAATTTCTTACCGGATGCCCCTGTAACGGCAACGAGTAGAACGCCGATAATACCCGACAGTAGCCTCGCGGGATAGAGGGCATCAACGCCGTTGGCAGGTGGAAATAAAAGAAGCACCATGTTTAAAGGCAAATGCCCATAAGGATAGTGCGGGTCAATTGAGCAAGGATCCCCGTACACCTTCATTTTGCTGGACATATCAATAAGATAACGCTCATCAGGATGCAGTGCAAAACCACTATCCCAATTCGAACCAGGTAAACGCATCACCGTTGATAACAGCAGAATGGCGACCCATACAATCCATCGTGTTTTGCGATTCAGCATTTGATAGATATCTCACCGAAATATATACTTCAAGGCATTATATGGACTTATGATACTTGATAATCCAATTAAATCGAAAATTGACATAATTAAAGTGATTACTATAATCGCGAGTGTAAAAAAATACGGAGGATACATTTTGAGGGCAACACTGACGTATTCGGGAGTAACAAATGAATAATTATCCCAGTCAGGATTGTCACCCTGGTGACATGACAGTGGGAAACGTGCATTTCAGGAATTTCAGTGGTGACGCTGATTTTCCGTTAATGCTGGCAGTCATTAACGGCAGTAAAGAAGCTGACGCAATCGATAGAACAAATACACTTGATGAACTCCAAAATAATTATGCGCATTTAGTCAATTGTAACCCCTATAAAGATTTAATCATTGCTGAAATTCAGGATAAGGTTGTGGGTTATGGACGTGTATATTGGAGTCAGATTGTGAATGGACCCCTTCTATATAGTCATTTTGTTTTTTTGTTGCCGGCGTGGCGTGGATTGGGAATCCGGCGGAAGATGCTGAAAGTTAACGAACAGCGTTTGCTTGATATCGCCCGTAACCACGATCCTCATTGTGCAAAGTATTATGAAACATCCGCATCGGACGGCGAACTTGACTGGATAACCGTAGTTGAACAAGCGGATTATAAAATCGTCAGATATGGGTATGCTATGGTGCGCCCGAACCTGGATGATATTCCTGCCTATCCGCTGCCACAGGGACTGGAAATACGCCCTGTGAAACCCGATCAATATGAGACCATATGGGCAGCTGCAGTTGAGGCTTTTCACGACCATTGGGGTTTTTCTGAAGAAGATTGGAGCCTTGAGAATTTGAGAGCATGGGAAAAAGATGCTTCTTTTAATCCCTCCTTATGGAAAGTCGCTTGGGATGGTAACCAGGTTGCCGGTATGGTTCTAAACTTTATTAACCAAGATGAAAACAAGGAATATAATAGAAAACGTGGATACACTGAAACAATCTGTGTCAGGCGTCCCTGGCGCCGTCGTGGATTAGCGAAAGCCCTGATAGCCGAAAGCCTGGTCTTGCACAAATCTCAGGGTATGACCGAAACAGCGCATAGTGTTGACGCAGAGAATCCCAATGGAGCCCTGCAACTTTATGAAAAGCTGGGCTATCAGGCAGTGAAAACCGGAATGGTATATCGTAAGGAATTTTCTATTCAAACCTAGCGTATTGTGACCTAAGAATTATTCTTCGCTGATGTCTTAACGTCTCCCCACTGAAGTCAGATTGTCCCTGCGAGTAAAAAAAATTATAGAAAACTCCGGGCAATGACGGTCAGACTTGAGAGTGCTGAAATAATCAATACTGCCACACGCGTTCTCTCCAGGTTGAATACCCTAATCACATAGGATGACAGAAAAAAGCCCAGAAACACCCCAGGTAACAAGACTAAACAAGCTTGCAGATGTTCTACAGTAAATTGTCCGACTAGGGCTAAACCGGCAAGCGAAATAAGCGTCCCAAGGATAAAGAATCCCGACATCGTCGCCCTTAATTTGGCGCCCTTTTCATATTGGTACAAAAGGGCAAAGGGTGGACCGCCCACAGAAGACAACGTACTCATGATACCAGAAGCACTCCCCGCAGTAATTAATGCGCCAATCGATATTTTAACTCGTATTTTAAGTAAACTAAGAAATACTGACCCTAAAACCAGGCCCGCTGATAACATAGATATCGTTAACGGCGGTAGATAAGCCAGAATTTTCAGAGCAATAATGGTGCCAAATATACGACCCACATAACCCCATCGCAGACCAAAAAAATCTATCGACTGCTTTTCACGCAAAGCCATCATTACGGTGAGAACCAAAGAGCATACCAGTAGAGGTCCGGGCACATAGAGCGGATTAATCAATATGAGCAATGGGGCAGCTACCAAACCCATTCCTAAACCAAAAGCACCATGGACAGCAGCCCCAAGTGTGACAATTGTACAGGAAAGTAGATAAAAAAGTATTATGGGTAACCCCGTTATGTTTAAAATAGCTGCTGTGAATTTTTATCGTTTTCTAACAGGTGTAAGCTTCCAATCGGTACGTGAGAGTTCATTAAACTGGTTTGGGTCATCATCCTGATCTGAATAAAACTCATCGCCATCGACATTGACCCAGCGATGCTCCCAGGCATTGGATCCTGTCTCAATTGCCTGAGTATCGGGGTTCACAAATTCTTCATGTCCCATAAGGGTTAAATAATTCTCATTTTGTAACTGCTGCATCTGCAGCCTGTTGTTCGTTATATCATGGTCAATTTGCTGCATATAATTCAAAATCTCGTTCATACGCTGTTCACGCGCTTGCGCAGCTTGTTGTGCATTGAGGAACGCTCCTGACAGCACTTCCTGGTTAGCTGCCTCCCACGCCAGCCACTGCGGGTTTAACTGCAGGCTTGCCTGAATATGTTGAAGGACAGGTTGCCACTGATCAAATACATCATAAGGAGCGCGCTTAATTATAGTGTCACGATTAGCCCACATCCCACCAGCCATCTGGCCTAAATTCTCAATGACAGTACTGCCGACTTCCTTGTAGGCAATGCCATTTTCATGGTACGAATAAATGGCATTACCTCCCTCAGAGGCAAACTGCGCGGGTATACCCAACCTTTGCATATTATTCCGGTAGTTCTCCGCGAGAGCAGGCTGGTAACTTTTGTCCAGTACCTGAAATTGTGTAGCTTGCGGATGTGCCCAGGGGTACAAGTTTTGTAAAATAAAATCTTGTGGTGTCATTAAAGGCCAAACCACCATACCCGAGTAATGACTTCCCTGAGGAAATAGCATTGCAGCTGGAGTCATTCTTACATCACAATACTTTACTGTCGGGCACCAGCGGATAGCAATCGAAGCTTGAGCATCACTCGATATGGTAAAGTCGATTTTCGCCTCTATGTTTTGCGCATCGACCATCTGCTGTGTCAGGTCAGTACGAAAGATGCCCCCGGCCAGGTTCCACCCCTGGGGCACCGCCACTGTAAAAGCTTGCTCATTTGGCTCAACAACCCGATGGAATGTAATATGTGCAGCGGATTCTTTAACCGCAGTCGGAGCTTTTTCTTTAAATAGCACTTCATCGGTATCGTGATTCTTTTCAGTTTTCCTGGAATCTTGCCGTAAATAGCTCAGACAATAGGCACATTCAAATGCATGCGGGGGGAGTGGAGCACCACAAGCAGGACAACGCGACACTTCCATTCGATGCCTCCTAATTTATACGTGTGCTGGGCACAATCTCATGCATAGCAACACAGCCTCTGAACGTAAATCTATCACACTACGAATCTCATGGACTCAGAAAGCGGAATCGCTGGCTGTGATGATCGAATCCGATAGGTGCTTCTGTACCCCAATCTCCATAGTCCATACGGATGAGTTTAAGGGGATTATAAACACCAACTGCAAGGAGTTCATCAAGGGTCAACAAACCAAGGGACGCCATATGGTTCATACATTGGATCATCGTCGCGGAAGAACCGACCAGGCATTGTTTAGCTGGATTGTGGAATTTCCCGGATTCCTCAAGAATCGCATCGTTATGCGAGAAAGTATAATGTCCGGGAGGTAATCCTGCAACCGGCGCAGCATCACTGACAACGATAAATTTCTCCGAACCTTTAGCACGCACCGCGACTTTAATCACTTCATCAGGTAAATGATGCCCATCTGTTATCAGCATGGCGGTTAAGGCATCGCACGCCAGACCTGCCCAGATTGGGTTGGGATGTCGCGGTAGAAGATTGGGGAGTCCGTTACCCAAATGCGTCATTGCGAGTGCCCCTGATCTTGCAGCTTCATAAAGCATGTGTGAATCAAACAAAGAATGTCCGATAGAGACAGTGATGCCTTGTGAGACGGCATATTCAATGAGGTATTCTACCCCGGGTAATTCAGCAGCAACTGTGAGTAGTTTGACCGCACCTTTACCGAGATCAAGAAGCTTCAATAAAAAGTCAAGATCAGGCTTTTGCACATACTCAGGATTATGAGCCCCCACTGCACCTGGCTGCTGCGAAATAAAGGGGCCTTCCAAGTGGATGCCTAGTAGACGCCCCTGAAATTCCCGATTCTGGATCACACGCGCAATGAGTGGCAAATTATGTTCATAGACAGCCGGAGAACTGGTGATCAGTGTTGGCAGAAAAGCTGCTGTGCCTTTTTTTAACAGAGCCTGGCATGCTGAAATAAATTGTTCTTCCGTTAATGATGGATCGCTAAAATCAACACCCATGAAGCCATTCACCTGCAGATCAATGAAGCCGGGACATTTCGTTATGGCCTTTGCATCCATATTGTCTTTTACCTGTTCAAAAAATTCGCTGATGCATTGTCCAAATACATAGAACAATCAGAGTGCAGCTGCAAAATCGAAGCCGGAACCATATTCGTTATATCGCCTTCGATTGCTGCTTTAACGGCATTCGCTTTCCTCTCATCTGGAACTGTGCATACAATAGCTTTGCTTTTCATGATATGCTTTATGCTCATAGAAATAGCCTGCTTTGGGACGCTATCAAATGTGGGAAACCATCCTTCTCCCAATTGCTGCTGGCGGCATGCTGTATCCAAATTCACGACAATATAAGGTGCATCAGTATCAAAATCAGCAGGGGGATCGTTAAATGCAAGATGACCGTTTTCACCGATGCCAATACAAGCAACACTTATCGAAAATTGATTGATGAGTTTTCCCAGGGAATCACATTCATGCAGGGGATTATCCTCACCATTGATATAGTGAAATGCCTTCAACCCGCTTATCCTGTCCACAAAACGTTCCTTCAGGTATTTACGAAAACTCGCCGGATGCGATGCAGGGAGTCCAATGTATTCATCCAAATGAAAGGCAGTAACCTTGGACCAATCCACATCTTCCTGTACCAGATGGTCAAGCATTTCAAATTGACTGGCACCAGTCGCCAAAATTATCGACGCTGCATTGCTTTCTTTTATGGCTTGGTTGATAAACTTTGATATTTTATGGGCTGCGGCAGCTCCCATAGTTTGCTTATCTTCATATATTTTAATTTCCATTGGATCATCCTCCAGAGTAGAAGTGTGCACGACTACACAAGTTTAAACAGAAAACACTTATATGCAAAATACTCCCCTCAACGTGTGGTTCATAAAATTGCCTTTGTCGCTAACGGGATACTTTAACGCAAACCGGCACTCATCCAGAATTGCTCTGGATTCACGATACCAGGACTGGCAACATTCGGGGAGCCTATAATGCCATAGGTTGGGATGTTATAAAAACCATTCTTTACCAACACGGGCACAGATTGGTTACCTGCTACCCCCAGTACGAAGGGGCCATCATCCATATGAATGCGAACTGCTTCCCATACAATCTCATGGCGTGTCTGGGCATCACCGGTCTTCATCCCAATGGTATATAAATTCTGCAAACGTGCTGCCGGACTGCCAAGTTCCGGTTTCCAATTCTGGTTAACACCATTCTGCAGGTAGATCCCCTCCAGGGGCCAGGCACTGACAGTTCGCAACGGAAAAATCAAATCCGGATGCGTCCAGATGTCCAATTCGGATGCATAGACAGCCCTGAGCATATAAAGACTATTTGTTTGACGTACATTGTTATTAGTCTGGTCCGGTAAACTATTGATGGTGACTTTGATACCAACCGCTTCCCAGTATTCTTTGGTAAGTTCACTGAAATTCCCGGGAACAATCTGCCCACTCCGGTCACCCAGATCTAATACCATCTCGAACGTATTTCCACTGGGGAGTTCGCGCCAACCGTCTTCGTTTTGATCAGTGAAATTTATCCTGTCAAAGTAATTTTCAGCTTTACTAGCATTAAACACCGAGTCAGATTCCTGCCATTCCCGCAATATTTCCGGACCAGCACCGGTTTTTGCAGCAAAGTGCCAGGATTGCGGACTTATGGTGGCTTGCTGGGGAGTGCCTAGACCCGCATAAACGACGTCAATGAAACGCAATCTATCCAGGGAAACGGAGAGACCCTTCCGAAACCACTTGTTACGCAGCAGTTCTCTGATTTCAGCCGCTTCAGGTTCACCACCATTATAGTCCTGGTTTATCAACCAGCCGGGCCAGGCACCTGCGCCATTTGTCCATCCAGGCCATAATTCGTAGTTATTGACTTCTGCATGCTCCGATAAGAAAGCGATGTCGCTGGGGTCATCAAACCCATTGAAATTAGCCTCATATTTACCCAGTGATAAATTCAACAAACGGTCTGCTTTATCTTGGACAAGATTGACCTGCAGATTATCGATGTACGGTAGCTGGTTTCCCTGGGTATCAACTTTCCAATAGTAGGGATTACGCGCGAGGAGCCAACTTTCTCCAGGAACATAATCCTGTAAACACCAGGCCATCAGGCAAGGAAATCCCGGAGTCTCCATAAATCGATCAATCTGAGTCAGATTTGCATAATCTGCGTTTGTATTGTATCTTGGATGGTAATCTATAAGAAAGTGTTTGGGATGCATAACAGGTTCCCATTCCCAAAAACCCTGTGCAAGCAAATAAGGTGATTCCCATATGGGTTGGTCAGATTTCCACACCCAGGTGTATTCATCCGGAAATTCCATATCCATCGGGGTCTTGCCATCAGATTTGAACATAAACCTTGGAACAGATATGGCTTTCATATCAGGATTGTTAGCCATATCTTCCCACCAGAACTTGATATCTTCCATGGTAAATGGCACGCCATCGGACCACTTGATGTCTTTTTTAAAGTGCAAAGTGAAGGTTTTACCGTCCAATGACCATTCATAAGTTGCCAAGCCAGGCTCGTATCCAGTCAAATCAGCTTTCCAACGAATCGGGGGGTCATATAAATACAATTTAATATCAGCAGCGTCAGCATCCGCGGTTACGATATGCCACGTTCCACCATATTCACCTACGGACTCCACGGGCTCTATGATAATTGGTTCTGACGGCAGGCGATTATCTACGGAAGGAATTTCACCATCAATCACCATTTGTGCCAGGATAGGCGACTCATTATACAGTGTGAACGGAGGGCTATTTGATTCGCCGTCCTCAGGTTCATCTGTCATAGGTGCTGGTGAAGACTCGGGTGTGCTGCTGCAAGCTGTCATCACTATAAACAAAAAAATCATCAAACGCAACAAGGAAATGAAATGCTTTTTCATGAAAACGCGTCCTCTGGTTTGGGGATTTGGCTTCCCACTGACACAAAAAATTACCTATTATTGAGGGTATTTTCTACTTTTTATTATATACAAATCCCCAATAGATATACCTCACCGCATAGTGAGGTGAATGTCTTTATACTATAACGTCAGACATGACTAAAGCAAGAGCCCGGGAAATCTGCGCTGCTGCAAGTTCATAATCACCACCGTCCCAAAAAACTTGTTTAAATACAGACTGCACGTAATTTGACAGCGGAATCAGATTTTTAGCCGGCGGTCTCCTCCGGGCAGCGTGCAGCAAAGGAACAATAGATGCAATCCATGCATTCGCCTGGCTTAAGAAATACCTGTTCGCTGAAATATGCGGTGAGATTTGTCCGTTTTTCAGGCAATAAGCAGCAGATATGTCAGCAGCAGCAGCGATTTTAAAAAGTTCCAGGCATAACTTCTGCACCTTCGATTGGCTGAATATTGCCCAACTTGTACCGCCCATAAAAGCTATTGGCAGAATATCAAGCGAGGGTCTGGGCAGCATCACAAATCCAATGTGTCGACTGGCATCTGATTCATTTTTCCATTGACTGTTCTCAAAGATCGCAGGCCACTCGTTTGTACCGCCCATGACCATAGATACAGCACCCTGCGCGAATAAGTGAATCTGATGACTCCATTCTGAGTGGTACATATCTTCAGGTAATTTCTCCTGCCGATCCAAAGTGATTTTCCTTAGAAAGCGCAGTGCCTTATTGATCGCAGGTTCGTCGAGTAATGCTGTAACATTATTTTCAACAACATTCCCAACTGATAACCAGATAAATGAGAGCAGAATGTTAAGAATCGCGTCACTGGTTGCTGATGTCACCGGTAACACAATAGGATATTGATGTCCGAGGCGTTGCCTGACGTCTGAAGCAGCAAAGTAATCTATACAATGTAACAACTCGGACCAAGTAGCAGGCGCCTCAATGCTCTCATATCGAAACCAGTCTTTTCTGTACCATAATCCGAAGATATCGGCTTGTACGGGTACGGCATACAGATATCCTTTGACTGTGTTATTCTTGAGAACTGGTAATTCCATATCCTGGCAAATCTCATCAACCCACACAGGGTCCAACTGGTTCAGAGGTGTAATATATCCCTCTGAAGCATAGTGAGAAATCCAGCTATCATCCAGCGGTGCTATATCTGGTGCGTCTCCCTGGATTGTCATTCGCTTTAAGACCTGATGGAACTCAGACCTTGAACACATCCTGATATCAAGCTCAATCTCACGTTCAGGCTCTTTCAGATTCCATACGAGGACAGCTTCTTCCAAAGAGCTGATCCATCGAACGTCTTCATACACAAGAATTACGATTTTCGTTTTTTGCTCAAGGCTTGCAGCAGCTAATGATGCGATGAAAGATCCCTGCCCCGGTCGGCGGATAATGAGTTCTTCTCGCGCTAATTCAGTAAGCGCTTGCCGTACCGGTGCACGGCTGATATGATACTGCTCGCACAGCTCCATTTCAGTAGGTAGTCGATCCCCAGGTACCAATTCACCTTGTTCGATCTGGCTTTTGATTTGCAGTTTAAGTTGGTGATATATGGGAACAGGAGAGTTGCGATCTATCATGGCATCCTTTTATTCAACGACAAGGTATGTTTATTATGTGTTTGATATATCTTTATGCCATTTTAGCACGGTTAAAACTCATGTCAATATCGGTTAGTTATAGGGGAATAAATCCAAATGTAATCAGCATACAACAAAAAACGACGCCTTGTAGGGCGTCGTTTTTTGTTGTATATGCAGTCTGGTTAACTATTGCGAATAGCTGCTTGTGCTGCTGCAAGACGCGCGACAGGCACACGGAATGGAGAACAGGAAACGTAATCCAATCCGACTCGGTGACAGAAATCGATAGAATCAGGATCTCCACCGTGCTCACCACAAATACCGACCTCGAGTTCTGGCTTCACAGCTTTGCCATCCTTGACGCACATCTCAATCAACCGCCCCACCCCAACCTGATCCAGACTCTGGAATGGGTTAAAGGGTAAAATGCCACGTTCTACATACTGCAGTAAGAACTTGCCTTCCGCATCATCACGGCTATAACCGTAGGTCATTTGCGTCAAGTCGTTCGTACCGAAGGAATAAAATTCTGCATAGGGCGCTATCTCTGCGGATGTTAATGCCGCACGCGGCACTTCAATCATTGTACCGAAAATTGCTGGAACCTCGATTCCCTCTTCCTGCATTACTTCATCAGCCACGACTTCAAGCTTTGACCGCTCCAATTTTAATTCGTTTACAACGCCAACCAGTGGAATCATAACTTCTGGATGGACATTGATACCTCGTTTCGCGCAGCGGCATGCTGCCTGGAAATAAGCGCGTGTTTGCATCTCGGTCAAACCCTTATACATAATGCCTGCGCGGCAACCACGCAAACCCATCATCGGGTTGACTTCCCACATTCCAGAGACTACCTCAAGCATTGCTTCCTTTTCAGCTAATTCAGGTGAATCGGGGGCAGTTACCCGCAGCGTCGCAACTTCTTCGATTAATTCGTGATAAGGTGGCAGAAACTCGTGCATGGGCGGATCAATCAGACGCATAATCACTGGCTTGCCATCCATTGCCTCAAAAAGTCCTTCGAAGTCCTGTTCCTGGATAGGCAGCATTTCATTCAATGCTGTGTCACGTTCTGCATCATTTTTCGCCAGAATCATGCGCACAACCGCATCACGGGCCCGTGGATCGAAGAACATATGTTCTGTACGGCATAAGCCGATACCTTCAGCACCAAAGGCAATCGCACGACGTGCGTCTTCTGGGTAGTCCGCATTGGTCCTTATGCCCAGAGTGCGAATTTCATCTGCCCATTTTAGTAATGTTACCAAAGCTGTCTGTTTTTCATAAACCGCCTGGACTAATGTCACTTCACCCAGGAATACCTCACCACTGAAGCCGTCAATGGAGATTACATCACCTTCTTTAACGACATTGCCATTCTTGGTTGTAAACTGGTTGCGGTTAACGTCAACACTGATTTCTTCACAACCCGCTACACAAGGAATATTATTCCCACGTGCAACAACAGCAGCGTGGGAGGTTGCCCCACCTTTTTGCGTCAGAACACCCTTAGAAGCCAGCATACCAGGCACATCATCCGGTGAAGTTTCCGGGCGGACGAGAATAATTGATTTATTATCTGCTGCCATAGCTTTCGCTCTGTCTGCGTCGAAAATCGCTAAACCAACCGCAGCTCCGGGAGATGCATTTAAACCTTTCGCAATCAGGTTCTTGACTACAGAAGGATCGAAACTCGGGCGCATGAGCAAGTCAACATAATCGGGCTCAATGCGCATTACAGCTTCTTCTTTACTGATGACACCTTCTTCAACCAGGTCCACAGCGATTCTTACGGCAGCAGCGGCAGTTCGTTTGCCAGTCCTGGTCTGCAGCATCCATAACTTACCGCGTTCGATTGTAAACTCCATATCCTGCATATCGCGGTAGTTTTGCTCCAGCATTTCAACAATTTCCAGGAATTCCTGATAGGCTGCAGGCATAACTTCTTCCAAGCTTGGGAATTTAGCAGCGCGCTCTTCCTCAGAAATATCCTGGAATTTTGCCCATGCTCGTGAACCACCCAAACTTACCTGTTGAGGTGTCCGGATACCAGCAACGACATCTTCACCCTGCGCATTGACGAGAAACTCACCATAGAGGAAATCATGTTCGCCGGTACTTGGGCTGCGGCTGAAAGCAACACCTGTGGCTGAAGCGCTGCCCATATTGCCGAAAACCATTGTGCAAACGTTGACAGCTGTGCCCCAATTATGAGGAATACCTTCATGATCACGATAGGCAATAGCACGCGCCCCATTCCAGGACTTAAAAACTGCCTTAATTGACAGATCTAATTGAATATATGGATCTGTGGGGAAATCTTCATTAAATCGCGCCTTATACATGGATTTGTACTTGGCAACCAACCACTTTAATCCATCAAGGCTTACATCCGTATCAAGCTTAATACCTTCTTTTTCTTTGAGTTCTTCGAGAACTTCTTCAAAGTGACTTCGGCTGTAGCCCATGACAATATCCGAAAACATCGTGATGAAGCGCCGGTAAGCATCGTAAGAGAACCATTCATTATGCACAAGGTTAGCTAAAGCTTCGCGCGTAATGTCATTCAATCCCAGATTGAGAACTGTATCCATCATCCCGGGCATTGATTGACGACCACCGGAGCGAACAGATACGAGTAGTGGATTTTTCGGATCACCGAACTTTTTGCCGGTTTGCTGCTCAATATCAACCATAGCTGCTAGTGTCTGTTCCCACATACCTTCTGGCAGAACATTATCAACCATATAGGCAACACAAGCTTCTGTGGTAATAGTAAAGCTTGGTGGTACGGGTGCTCCCGCGGCTGTCATGGCCATCAAACCCGCGCCTTTACCCCCAAAAATGGCCTTTAAGTCATCGAGAGTTGGTTCTTTGCCAATATCCTCAGCATAATCTTCCTTGCCGTTACGGGCTAGATACACCCATTTTTTTGTCATTATTTTCCTCCAAAGTGTTTAAAAATACATCCCGCTAAGTATACAACAAAGCACACAAGACGCAAGATTTAATGGATAAGGGGGTGTCCCCCCCACTTTTCCGCAATGGTAATAAGTGTGCATCCTTCGCAGTTTCCTGATCAGATAATGGTTTGCCTTTAGCAGGTAGCTGTGGCGGGGTGGAGGTCTCCCTTGCATGGATAAGGAGTTAAACACTTATCTTTCCAGGTTATGAGGGGCACATTTCAACGATAGGGCAGAAGCATTAGTTTAAGCTGCGAAACGCGCTACATCTTCAGTTTTCCACTTCCTGCAATCGGCTGGCAACTACCCTTCTCTGAAGCACATACCAGTCCGAAATGGTCAGGAAACGGTCACCGGTCTGCATTAATGGACCAATCTGACCGCCTTTAACACGACGATCAAGTGCATAGGTATAAATCGGGACATATAGCGGTAGCGCTGGGACATCTTCCATAAACAGCTTCTGGAATTCGTGATAATAAGTCAGACGCTCATCCAAATTGACCGTTATCCTAGCCTGCTCAACTATTTCACTAATCCGCCTGTTATGATAACCCGCATAATTTTGACCCTGCCCCGGTAAAGCCTGTGTCTCATGCCAAAACGGGTATGGGTCCGGGTCGCCTTGAAGCACAAGTCTTGCTAATGCAACCTGATATGTTCTTGAATCAAGAACGCCAGTTAAGGCAAGAGGCGGTACCACTTCAAGGGTTACAGATATCCCCAAAGACTGCCATTGAGAAACGACAGCTTCAGCAATCGCCAGCTCCTGCGGTTCACTGGCGGTCATTAACGAAAACCTCATAATATCACCGTTGCTGTTCCGTAAAGAACCATTGCCATTCTCGCGATACCAACCTGCTTCAGCAAAAGTTTCGCTGCTCAGTTGCAGATCATAAGTGTAATCTGATATATTTTCTTCTATATAAGCCCAGGTTCCCGGCAAAAAAGGTGATTTTGGAAGAATGGCTTGTCCCAAAAGCACTTCATCCACCAGGGCTTGACGGTCGAGACCCAGATACAAAGCCTGGCGCACTGCAGCATCATTAAAAGGGAGTGTATCTGTGATGAGTTCATTAAAATAAATCATGACCATTTCTGATGTCGGAGCAGAATAAAGTTGGAGATTTTCTTCAACAAATGCTATGGGGAGCAAGTCCTGCGTAATTCGTGATACACCCTCCACGACACCATCTTGATAAGCATCAAAAGCCGCCCGCGGGGTTGGATAGAATCGTAAAATAATGTTTTCTAAATATGAGGTCTTCCCATAATATCGGGAAAACCTTTTGAATGTCGCCTCTGTGATTTGCGCTTCTGTGGTCACAACCTCGATAAGTCGAAAAGGACCTGTACCAATCGGTTGGCGATTGAATGCGTGGTTGGGTAATTGAGAAGCCAGGATACCGTTTAATTTATGATAAGGCAAGATTCCAATCGTTGTAAAGTCTAAAAACGGCGCATAAGGTTCTTCCAGGACAAACTGGATCGTGTATTCATCGAGCTGGTGAACGTCAACAGTGCGCCACAAATTGCCTATGTCAGGTGGTCCGGGATAGTCTGGGTCTTGAAGAAGCTCATAGGTAAAAACCACATCCTGTGCAGTAAAATAATAACCATCATGCCACAGTACATCCGGTCTGAGGTTAAAAGTGTAGGTTATCCCGGATGAATCGATGATCCAATTATTAGCTAAATCGGGTACGACTTCGCTGTACCGGTTGAGCTTTGTCAACCCATTGAAAACTAATGATACGACATCACTATCCGCATCATTGTAAAAACTTAACAAAGGGTTCAGAGATTGAGGATACCCGCCAATGCTTTCCACATAGGTCCCGCCAGGGGCAGGACGGAATTCGGTGGTGTATGTTTCAGACATATACAGGAGGATAGTAGCAGCAACCAGAAAACCTATCCCGACGAGTAGGATCTGCCATCCAATCCGTCGAAACATCATCTACCTCCCATACATTTCTTCAATTTTTGAGCACTTGGACAATCGACTGGTGATTCTATGCCATTGTAAGTATGAAATAAAAAGAACGAAGGCGCATGAGTCAAGAGGAAATCCCTCTTCATTCAAACAATCCATCGTCCTTATTAAATATTCTTATTTTACGTTTATAAAAGCACTAATGCCTGTATTGGTAATCGATGCACGCCATGTCAAAAAAATCCAATAAAGTTTTTAAGGCGTTAAATACCCGAAATCAAAACGTTCGCTAAAGCAACCAGGAAAAAGACAATGGAGGTGCCGATAGTTAACCGGAATAGCAATAATTCAGGTCCTCGTCGTTTCCTGATCAGGCTGGTCTGTGATCCACCAAATATGCCACCCATACCACTGCTGCGTACCTCAAAAAGAACCAAGACTACCATCGCAATGGACAGAATGATTTGTACGATGTTTAAATAAGTTTGCACCGTTTAATCTCCTTAACACATCTTTGAAGATTATATCACGCTACGTTAAAATGACAATGCACCCATTAAAACGAAGGAAATAAACGCTTCAACAAGGGCAACCGGAGTAAACTACCGGGTGGATAATTGACGACCTAACGCTGCTAATCATAAAACAAAGGCAGTGGAGTTATTGGCCCTGAACTGAATGTTAACGCATTTTTAATGCGGTTGGTTGCGATTTCCACGTGAGATGGGGTATTTGCATGAACTGTAAAAAGAGGTTGACCAGCATCAATTCTATCACCGATTTTCACATGCATCACTATGCCAACACGATGGTCAATCACTTCACCCTTATTGAGGCGCCCACCACCAAGTTCAACGACAGCCATTCCGATTTCATCAGCCTGTACACTAGCCAGAAAACCATTTTCCTGTGCCACACATATCCTGATATAATCTGCCCGAGGAAACAATTCAGGGTTTTCCACATAATCCACATCGCCTGCTTGAGCAGTAATCAACTGTCTGAACTTTCGAAAAGCGGCACCTGAACGAATCGTTTCCAGTGCCCGACTTTTTCCTGCATCCAATGTTTCTTCTATACCCCCAATGCGTAACATTTCCCCAGCTATAACCATACAATGTTCATGAAAATCTGGAGGACCATTGCCATGCATCGTTTCAATAGCTTCACGTACTTCCAATATATTGCCAACAGCACAACCCAGAGGTTGGTTCATATCGGATATTTGTGCCATCACATGTCTTCCGACGGCTTTGCCAATCCGCACCATCGCTGCTGCCAGTGCTTTGGCATCTGCTAAATTACGCATAAAAGCACCTGTCCCCATTTTAACGTCCAGGACGATGGCATCAGCGCCGGCAGCTATTTTTTTACTCATGATTGAGCTTACAATTAATGGTAAACTGGGAACAGTGCCTGTCACATCGCGCAAAGCATACAGCTTGCCATCCGCTGGTGCCAGATTTGCAGACTGTCCCGTGAGTACAATACCGGTTTCCGCTAGCTGGGCTTTGAATTCCGGTACAGATAAATCTACCCGATATCCGGGGATGGATTCTAATTTATCCAGCGTACCCCCTGAAAAACCCAATCCCCTGCCTGACATTTTACCCACAGGCAATCCACAAGAAGCGACGATTGGCGCTACAACCAAACTGACTTTGTCCCCCACCCCGCCAGTGGAATGTTTGTCCACCACCATTGGGGCAATTGCCTTTAAATCCAGAACTTCCCCTGAATATGCCATCGCCAAAGTGAGGTCACGAGTTTCTCTATCATTCATGCCCTGCAATACAATAGCCATTAATAAGGCACTAACCTGGTAATCTGGAATAGAATCTGTCGTGTAAGCATCAATGAAAAAACGTATCTCCGATGTGCTTAATTCATCACCATCGCGTTTTTTCTCGATCAGCTCCACCATTCGCATCCTTAACCTCCCGGAATTCAAGACCGGTCTATTACTATCTGCCGCTCACATCGTCAAAATCTTGTGCGTTTTACCCAGTTGGACAATGCCCAATAGTTATCGGCATCCATCCTGCAGTTTATGTGCCGTATACTAGTATCAGCTAAACAACCCAGTCTACTAAACCAGAGTAAAAGCGATCCCCAACGTACCGGGTCCGCCATGTGTGCCGACGACCGGTGTCAGAGTAACAGTATGCAACCGGTCTGGTTGAAATTGTGTTTTTATCATGTCCATAAGCCAGGCAGCCTCTTCTTCTGCTTCAGCCTGTATAATACTTGCCTCAACAAGTCGCTTTCCATGACTCTTCTCAGCCACGATCTCAAGTAACCGATTCAGAGATTTACGTCGACTTCGAACTTTTTCCAATGCTTCTACACGCCCCCCTTCGATAGCGAGGACCGGTTTTAAGTTTAAGGCGGAGCCCAATAACCTGGCAGCCCCACCAATACGTCCACCACGATGTAAAAATTCCAGAGTATCAACAGCAAAAATGACAAATGTATTGTCACAACACTTTGTCACCAGATCCTTGACTTCCTGCAGACTTTTCCCCTCATGAGCTCCACGAACACCCGATAGTACCGGTAACCCCAAACCCATGGACACAGAACGCGAATCAATCAACTCAATATTCAGGTTGGTCAATTCAGCTTTTGCCTGTATTGCAGAAGCCAGTGTTCCACTTAAATCAGAGGAAACAAAGATACCTAAAATCGTATCTGTTTTATACTCCTCGGCGACTTTGCGGAAGAAATCCATAAATACACCGGCTGATGGTTGAGAAGTTTTAGGGAAATCCTTTCTCACCTTTAAGAGACGGTAGAATTCATCCGCCGTAAGTGTAACGCCATCGAGGAATGTGTCATCCCCCCAATGCACATTCAAAGGTATCGTTGGTACTTTTAATTCGGCCTGGACTTCTTCTGGGATATTTGCTGTGCTATCAGTGACAATGACATATTCGCTCATAAGAATCCTCCATAAAAGATAAAAAAAGATGTATAAATATTAAAATAAGGCTGCATTTCGAATTTCAGACCATAATTATTTTATACCGACTCGATAACCAGGCAACTTTGCCAACCCGTTAGGGTCAACCTTACATGCAAAAGGTGAGTTGTAAAACATAGGTTCAGTGACGTAAACTATAACACCCAATTGCGACTGAAGATTCGGTGTAAACCGCCAGGCAAGCCGCAGTCAGAACTTTTAATAGTTAATATTATACTTAATACAGGTTATGTGGTAGAATATGGATACTTTATCCGTAGGGTAACACTCAAATATGGGTAAAAATGTAATAGTAAAATAAAAAGGTAGAACAGAAACTGAATAAAATGAGGTCCCCATGATTGACTCAACCGGGAGACTGGTAAATGACTAAAATACTGGTTGCCGATGATGACACCGTAATGCTTGGACTGCTTAATACACTCCTCGAACTGGAAGGATTCGAAACTATATCGGTGGTACGGCAGGACGAAATATTCCCCGCCGTGGAAAAAGAAAAACCAGCAATGGTACTGATGGATTTCCACCTGGCAGGTGGAAATGCCCTGAATGCAATCAAAAATCTAAAAAATAATCAGAAATTTAAGGATCTTCCCGTTTTGGTTACATCTGGAATGGATTGTAAGGATGAATGTATGGCAGCAGGAGCTGACGGATTCATGCTCAAACCTTTTCGACCCTCAGATTTGATCGAAACAATCCGGGCATTTTTAAATGAAGGACGTCAAGCATAATCAATAGTGCTGACGATATAATAAATAAATGACACGAAGAAGACACAAAAAACGACCCCAATCCACTTCACTATGGTATAAAACCGAATTGCACCTCCACACACCAGCTTCACAAGATTACCAACAGGAAGGCGTGACAATTCTTGATATCCTGCAGCAGGCAGATCAGAAAGCTATTGATATTATGGCTTTTACGGATCATAACACTGTTGCTGGATACAGAACGATGCAAGAGGATATTGAAAAACTTGAGCTCCTTGAAAACCTTGACCGTCTCAACCCTCAGGAAACTGAGCGATTGAAAGAATATCGACGCCTGACAAAGAAAATATTACTCTTGAAAGGATTTGAATTCACGGCAACCTTCGGCTTTCACATAATTGGCATATTCCCGCCAGAAACGAGAATCCGGGATTTAGAATTTTTACTTTTAAGTATGAATATCCCTGCTGACCAATTGGATGAGGGCGCGACGGAAGTAGGCGCGACTTGCGATGTCCTTACAGCTTATCAAAAAATTGATGAAGCAGGCGGTATAGTAATTGCAGCGCACGCAAACTCGTCTCACGGCGTAGCGCTGCATGGTCTCAATTTCGGTGGGCAGACACGGATCGCCTTCACCCAGGACAAACACCTGCACGCACTGGAAGTTACCGACCTTGAAAAAACTTCCCGGAAGGCAACATCACATTTTTTCGACGGTTCAAAACCCGAGTATCCGCGCCGCATGCGCTGCATTCAGGGATCTGATGCGCACAGACTTGTGCGCTTACCAAATAATCCCCGGAATCTCGGAGTTGGAGAACGTGTAACGGAGATACTCCTCAGTGAGAAGTCATTCAATGAATTCCATGACGTTTTCACAGGTGAGGATTTTGCCAGAACCCGCCCATATAGACCTGAAGCCCATCCATTTGATTACATCCAGGCAGCCCGTGAAGAAGGTCCAAATATTGTTCAGGAATTCCATGAGCATTATAATAAACGTGGTGGTTATCAGGACGCGATCATTGCAGATATTTGCGCCTTCGCCAATACAAATGGTGGAATGCTATATATCGGCGTCAATGCTAACCCACAACAGACACCCATCGGTGTCAGCACTTCCCCAACCAGAGTGCAAAACATTTTATCACAAGCAATTCAGGAAAGAATAACGCCTGAACTAAAAGTTACTGTTGATGTGCAGGAAACCAAAGGGATAAAAATAATACGGATTGTTGTCCCTCGTGGAGAGTCTACGCCATATACCATGGATGAAAGTAATATTTATATCCGGAGTGAAGCTGAAACAACTCCTGCAGTGCGGGATGAAATAGTAGCGCTGGTAAAAAGAGAACGAGGATACCGACCCGAAACACCCACACCTACTCCCGATCCCGTGCTGGCTTCAGATTATAATCTGAGCAACCAGGCATCTGTAACAGATCCTCCTCGAACAGGGGTAGAAATAGCCAGCATTGAAACGCGAAATGATACCCGTTATTACACAATGCGTGACTTGCGGAACGGTAATTTGGTAAAAAATGTAACCAAGCGTTCTGCCCGGTATTTATGGCGGTATGCTATCGAACAAGCTGAAAGCAAACCTGTACAAATCAATCAGGTGAGATGGTTAGGCGATATCGGCGTATGGAATAAACGTCTGCAGGGCGATATGGTACGTTATGATCTTGTGCAACGCGAAAACGGCGATTTGCGCGTCTATTATGGTGTCACAGAAGCAGGAATCCACAGTAAATGGTTAGCTCTAGTAGGGGATTGATATGGAAGCAGATAGTCCCATTCGTGTTGCAATCCTGACTGTAAGTGACCGTAGTTCACAAGGCATATATGAAGATATAAGCGGTCCAGCCCTCGTTGACTTAATAACCACGGCATTGACGGCAACGGTCAGTTTAACAGCAGTTCTACCCGATGAGGTCGAACTAATCAGTGCTTGTCTTGTAAACTGGGCGGACCGGGGTGACATTGACCTGATTATTACGACGGGTGGTACCGGTTTTGCTCCCCGGGATGTAACACCCGAAGCCACACTTGCTGTCATTGATAAACAAACCCCAGGTCTCGCCGAGGTTATGCGATCTGAAGCACTAAAAATAACACCCCATGCTATGTTGTCCCGTGCGGTTGCCGGAATCAGAGGAAGATGTCTGATTATCAACCTGCCAGGTAGTCCAAAAGGTGCGGTTGAAAACCTGGGTGTAATCCTTACTGTTATCCCTCATGCAGTTTCATTGCTCAGAGAAGACCGCTCATCAGAAGCAGGACACTATCACGCAGCAGACAAGAGAAAACCCAAATAACGGTAGTAAAACTGCACGCTCTGATCTTTGTTTTTACTTCTCTGTGAAAAATTGCGATTAATACCATGTCCTATAGCAAAGGCAAATCCTATGCAGATTCTGACTGTAGCGCAGATGCAATATCTTGAACGCGTAACCCATGATGGTGGATTTACTTATGCTGAGATGATGGAAAATGCCGGACGTGGGGTGGCTGAAGTCGTAAAAGAGCACCTATTCACTGCAGACCAACAGATTTTGGTACTTGTTGGACCAGGAAATAACGGAGGTGATGGACTTGTCGCAGCTCGTGTCCTGCATTCCGCAGGATACCATGTTTTGGCTTATTTAAGTCGAAAAAGAGATCCTGAAACAGACTTCGCATTTCAACAGGCAGCGACCAGTGGCGTACCGCTTTTGTATGCTGACACAGATGAAAAAAGCGAAGCTTTGATCAGCTCTGTCGAATCGGCTACCGTACTTATCGATGCTTTACTTGGCACCGGCAGCACACCACCGCTGCAGGGATCTATCGCCAGGATTCTTCAAACCGTTCACACGGTATTACGCAGGAAATCTACCCCGTCGCTCCTTGATGTACAACTTGGACCTGTACCAATAATAAAGAATCCGCTCATCATTTCTGTTGATGGACCTTCCGGGATGAACTTCGATACAGGCGAAATGGATGACCTATCTTTAGCTGCTGATATTACAGTCACGTTTGCTGCACCAAAGTGGGGGCATGTAAAAAGGCCTGCAGCCAACTTCATTGGCCGACTTATTGTTGTGGACATCGGTATAACAGAAAGCAGCAGTATAAAATCAAACTACAGTCTTGCCACGCCTGGAATCATCAACAACTCACTGCCTTGCCGTCCGCCAGATGCGCACAAAGGCACCTTCGGAAAGGCGCTCATCGTCGCAGGATCGGCAAATTACACCGGAGCTGCAATTCTCTCCGCTCAAGGCGCTTTACGTTCCGGTGCAGGTTTAGTTACGCTGGCAATACCCAGTTCTTTGCATGGAGCTGTTGTCTCAGCTATTCCTGAAGCAACATATTTGCTCCTGCCACACACGTTGGGCATTGTGAATGAGCAGGCTGTCCCTGTCCTGACAAAGCATTGGGATGGTTATTCCGCACTTCTGGTCGGACCAGGGTTAGGCAATACACCTGAATCTTTACGCTTTTTACGTAATTTACTTTTACCGCCCGATAGAAAAGATCGGCCTGGATTTGTTACCTCTGAAATAAAATCAGAATCCCCGCATTTCAGCCCACCCGCATTGGTTATTGATGCTGATGGGTTAAATCTGCTGGCACAAATACCTGACTGGTACAAGCACCTACCCGCAAATACGATATTGACGCCCCACCCGGGTGAAATGGCGCGGCTTACCGGTCTGAAAACTGATGAAATTATTCGCGATCGGTTTGAAATTGCCACGCATTGGGCTCAGATCTGGAATCACATCGTACTTCTTAAGGGGGCAAATACAATTATAGCCCATCCAGATGGGTACAATATCGTTATGCCCTTTTCAAATCCGGGATTAAGTACAGCCGGTTCAGGTGACGTTTTAGCAGGAGCAATAATAGCCTTGCGCGCGCAAGGTTTAAGCCCCTTTGATGCAGCTGTGACCGGCGCCTATATCCATGGGTTCGCCGGTGAAATATGCCGCAAGAAAATCGGAACTGCCGGGATGATCGCCGGAGATGTTGCCTATGCCCTGGCTGATGCCCTTCACGGTTTTGAGAAAGCATCATAAAAAGCGGGGCGTGTTGTTACACGCCCCGCCTGCATATGTATAGAATATATCAACTAAATACTGAAAACCTCACAGCAAAGCCGTAGCATACTTATAACCGAAACGCTCTCCCTGGGCAAGTACATCCTGCGATGCACCACCAGGGAATTCCCAGGCTTCGAGTAATTCCCACTTCAATTCTTCCGCCCAATCAGCAATCTCGCGCCGGGCTCCCCCGCTCCACCCAAAACTACCAAAGTAGGCTACTTTGCGATCGGTAATGCGCTTGCGTAAAATCATATCCAATAAATGCGCCATAGGCGGGAACAAGGCGCCTTCATAAGTTGGAGCGCCGACAAGGACACCACTCCTTGTATAAATCGAGGGCAAGATATAACTGGGATGGATATGCCGGACATCAAAAATAGATACAGGCAAACCGGCTCGGTTAATGCCAGACGCCACGGCTTCAACCATTTGTTCGGTATTACCATACATCGTACCATAAACCAAAGTCACGCCTGTCTCAGGACCTTCTATTGCGTAGTTAGCCCATTTTTTATATAACTCAATAATATGACCCGGATTACCTCGCCAGATTAAACCATGGGACGGAGCTACGATGTTGACGGGTACATCCTTTAGCTTTTCAATTGCTTTCAAAACCGGGCGTGGAAACAAGGCTACGATATTGGCGTAATAGCGTAGGGCCTCATGTTCGTAAAACTCCGATCTGCTACATTGATCATCAAAAACTGCACCCTGTAAAGCGCCATAGCCACCAAATGCATCACAGGAGAAGAGAACCTTCTGTGTCGTCTCATACGTCATCATGGTTTCAGGCCAATGAACCATAGGCGTAATAAAGAATTGAAGCTTATACGGCTCTAAATCCAGTGTTTCACCGTCTTCAATTGTATGGATGTTATCGGTGATATCATAATAATTGACAATAAGTTTCAGAGCCCGTTTCGTGCAATAAATAGCTGCATGTGGGGCGATACGTCTAATCGTGCGCAAAACCCCTGTGTGATCTGGCTCCATATGGTTGATTATAATGTAATCGAGTTTTGCCGGGTCGATAACCTCGGATATTTGTTCCAACAATACTTCACTCTTGATGTCTTTAGCCATATCAATCAACGCGTTCTTCTTTCCCGTGATCAGGTAAGCATTATACGAGACACCCTCACTTGTGACGGGCCATAAACCTTCGAACAAATCGGTGGTGCGGTCATTGACGCAGATGCAGTAGATGCCTGGTTTCATCTCAATTGCTGGCATAAGGATCTCCTTCCTTGTAGGGTATTATTATATATGATAGATTTCTTAATTATGCCGTATTTTCTAATGAAGTCAATTTCAGTCCCGCTATCCGCTATCAATGCCCGCCTGAAGTTAATATAACGATGCCGGCAAGAGTCAAAACCGAACCCACCATCGTTTGTACCGTCAATTTCTCACCGCCAAACAGGACTGACATCAATGCACTGAATAACGGAGAAGTGAAAGCAATCGGCATGACCTGAGCCAAAGAACTCGCCCCACGCAATGCAGCATAAAAAGAAAGCATACCAACCGATCCGGCGATGACGCCCCCACCCACAATCATCAGGAGAAGTGATTTCGTGCCAGCTTGCGGGATGGATTTCCAATTTGGATAACTTACAGCCCCTAGAATGACGAGGGCAACTGCAGTGCGGATTGTGATACCAACCTGGGGTGATAACCCGCCTGCGTGAAGACCTTTCTTTTCAAAAAAACCACCAATACCCCACGCCATTGCCGTAATCAAAGCAAGAATTTGCGGTTTCACGTCTTCCTCCTACTGGAAATCATGCGGATATTCGTTAAAGGAAAAACCAACGCTAGAATTCTGCAAATTAATTATGTTCACAACACAGTATTTTCTCGTACGTAGACTCAAAGATATCAATAGGGGGTAGAAGGCAGCTTCCACCCCCACACTGACTAAACGATATCGCAAACAGGCTTATTTCTTCTCTTGCATTTTCCTAGTCATGTAAAGTCCAATCCAGATCACTCTGCAGGTCAACCTCATATTCTTCGATTAACGAATTTTGGTCGCAGTCAGCAGCCTGTAGATCGTAAGTACCGGCTTTAACATAGAATGCCCGCAATCCTCCCGGGGGCAGACTTTCCATATCTCCCATCCTGTCATCACCCCAACTATCGCCGTTTGAGTCAGAGATAAAAACAAAACACACTTCGGTACTGGAATCATTGACCACGGTCAACCTGACATTCGCGCCAGACTCGCCAGCTGTTACGGTAGTATCTGAAGATACTTCCCACGCAGTAACCATCGCAGCTTCAGCACAGTTCTCTGCCCGTAAATCATAGGTACCGTCGGGCATCGTAAACGTCTGCCGGTCACCAGATGAGATTAAATCATTCTCACCCAATTGGTCATCACCCCAACTGTCAGAATCACTCGGTGATATCAGGACGTAACAAATGTCTTCAGGGCTGCGGTTGACAATAGTAAAAGTGACGCCATTGCTGCCACCACCAGATGACCCGCCTTTCTTGTTTCCACCTATAGAACAAGCCAAACTCGTCAGAAGTAAAAGGGCTACAATCACAAAAATCACTCTCTGTTTCATCTCAAACTCCTTTATATATTAGGATTCGTGCAATACGTTTCTTAATAAATTATACAGAAGTCGTTGAGGACTACAACTTGGATAGGCTATATTATCGGTTAAAATTAAATGAGATTATCTTTTCTATACTATAGCTTCAATTTGGCTATTACAACATGCGCTCAAGGCAAAGAAAATGCATATTGGCATAATAACTGGTGAATTTCCACCGATGGAGGGGGGCGTCGGTGATTATACACTCAAATTATCGACCGCACTCGTTGATTCAGGACATACGGTTGATATTTTGACATCATCAAACACGAGCCAGCACATTACCTTCAACGATCAGCTGAAAGTAGCATATGATGTCAGAAAATGGTCCATAGCCGGTTCCTATCCTGTAATTCAAAAGTGGCTTAACCAAATTTCGCCCGATATCGTTAATATACAATATCAAGCTGCAGCCTACCAATTGAAGGGAGCCATAAATTTCCTGCCCAAGTGGCTGTCTTTAATAAGTAGACGAAAAGTCATTGTAACTTATCACGATCTCCTTCCACCCTACCTGTTCCCAAAGGCAGGCTTTCTGCGCGATGGTTCGGTGCGCTACCTGGCAAAAAACACAGATGGTGTAATTGTAACAAATGAAGAAGATAGGGAAAAATTACTGCGGTCCCTTAATGGCAAATGCCCTTCTGTAAAAGTTATACCAATTGGTAGTAATATTTCGGTTCAACCCCCCACGGGTTTCAATGCTTCAGCCTGGCGCATGAAGTATCACCTAACTGAAAATGATCTCGTTATAGGTTTTTTCGGCTTTATGAATCGCAGTAAAGGGGTTGACATTCTCATATCCGCTGTTGCCAGACTTTTTCACGATGGTCTACCTGTAAAGTTGCTGTTTATTGGCGGCAGGACCGGCACGAGCGACAACACGAACGCAGATTACGCCGATTATGTCGATGCTTTGATTGATGAAAATGGTCTACGTGACATCGTACGTAAAACAGGATTCGTTACAACGCAAGAAGTTTCCGCAGCATTGCTGGCTATGGATATAGTTGTTTTACCTTTCCTGGAAGGCGCAAGTTTCAGACATGGGACCCTGCACGCCGCCCTTGCCCATGGATGTACCATCATCACGACTAAAGCAGGCAAAGCCATTCCAGAATTGGAAAATGGCTCTGTTTTCTTGATCCCGCCAAATGACACAAGCTCTCTGGTTGATGCAGTCAAGGATTTATGGCGTGATCCCGATTTACGTTTGGCTTTCCATGATAAAGCGCAAAGGTTATCCTACAGTTTTGGCTGGGGCTATATCGCGAAAGAAACCGCAGCCTTTTTTAGCCAGTGCCTCGATGAAAATTCAAATAGCTGAAAGACAGGTATACGCTTTCTATGGTTAACATAATGCCACAACCTCTGGCACGTTTGGAACGATGGACACTTTATGGCATTTTGTGTGGATATGCCATCCTTGCAATACTTTACAGTATTTATGTACCCATTTTTGAAGCCTCCGATGAATTGTGGCATTATCCTATGGTTGAGACGATTGCCCGTACAGGTCAATTACCCATCCAGCCTTTAACTCCCGGTACATCGAGTGGACCCTGGCGACAGGAAGGCAGCCAACCGCCTTTATACTATGGGATAGGGGCATTGTTGACCTCATGGATCGATACCAGCGACATGGCTGAAATCAGGCATCTGAATCCCCACGTCGCCGCAGGTGAAATCAGACCTGACCAGAATAACCTGAATTTGATCGTTCACAATCAGGAACTGGAAAGTTTCCCCTGGAAGGGCACGGTTTTAGCAGTCCACATAGTAAGGTTGTATTCCGTACTCCTTGGCATCTGGTCGGTCTATCTAACTTGGTCTCTGGTTAGAGAGTTATTCCCGAACCAAAATGCAGTCGCCTTGGGTGCGGCTGCAATCCATGCTTTTACGCCGATGTTTATGTTTATCAGCAGCAGCATAAACAACGATAATCTTATCACCCCCTTGTGCACGCTTGCCCTGCTGTTGATGGTTAAAACAATCAAATATCCGGTTGACCCTTACGCAAAAGGCAAAAACATAATAAACTATGGGATCATAGGTTGCATTGTGTCGCTGGCAGTGTTGACCAAAGCAAGTGGTTTAGGGTTGTTCCCGCTTGTCGCTGCCACGATTGCATGGCAGATATGGCAAAGGATTAAAAATCAACAGCATCCCTACAAGCTCCGTGTCTTTCTGCAAGAATTACCTTATACATTGCTTGTTTCTACTGCTGTACTTCTGCCTGTCATCTCCATTGCTGGGTGGTGGTTTTACAGGAATATTCAATTATACGGTGAAATACTCGGGCTTAACGCATTCTATGCCGTATTGGGCATGCGCGATGTGCCGGCGACAGCACAGCAATTGTGGGCAGAACGTTTTGCGTTTGCTGCCGGATATTGGGGAAATTTCGGGGGATTGACCGTGCCGATGCCGCAATGGATTTACAGGCTGCTTAATACTGTAGCCATTCTGGCGTTTGCAGGTATCCTGATTGCCTTTATCCAATGGTTAACAAAATCAGACGGTAAAACACCAACACCGCAGGCAATCGTCTCCTTCAAAGGGTAGTACGCAACCTATGGCCTTTCTCCTGGAATCCAGGCACCGCCGCTCTCGCATTGAGTTGGGCCTGGCCGGCTGCGGTCCTTGTGTCCTGGTCTCGCTGGGCGATGCTGACCTGGTCATCGCAAGGACGTCTCATCTTTTCCGCGCTGCCCATGTGGTCTTTAGCCCTGTATATCGGGATTCGGACGATTGCACCCCCTATCCAGTTTAACATAGGTGCAAGGCAAATATCATCAAAATCGTGGGTGCCTGTTATTTTCGCAATCTTTCTGGTCGTTTTATGCATCAGTGCTTTACCATTGTGGATTCTGCCAGCCTATGCCCTCCCGCCAGATGTGGCTGAAGACCCGTTGACGCCCTATGTGCGGCGTTTCGGTGACACATTGTTACTCCGGGGATATAAGCTGCAGGACAGTATTGTCCGACCGGGGAGCAGGTTGAACCTTACGCTCTACTGGGAAGCCCTGAATCCATCACTGAGTGATCAGTCGATTTTTATTCATGTTCTTGGCGCCGGTGAAAGAATCATTGCACAGCGCGATACATATCCGGCACGCGGTCTGGTATCTACCACATGGTTACAGCCAGGAAGAATCTGGTCCGAAACGCACGAGATCGCCATATCCGAACTCGCCTATACCCCGGATAACCTTACTCTGGGGCTGGGCATGGTGGATAGGCAATCCGGGCAACGCTTGCCGGTCTACGATGCACAACAAGGCTATCAAGGGGAAATGGTGTTATTTGGCAACACCCACTTATTGCGTCCTGATTCTGATATCCCCAACCCCATCCACGCACAATTCGGCGAAGGTATTGTTTTGCAGGGCTATGATTTGAATGATGTGGTCATGATGCGCGGCGAAGCATTGGATATCTCCATGTACTGGCTAGCGCAAGCACCCATAGATATGGATTATACCGTGTCAGTTCAACTGATTGATGCGAATTGGAACAAAGCCGGACAAAATGATAATTGGCCCATGAATGGAGATTCACCCACATCGACCTGGATTGCAGGTGAGATAAAACTCGAACATCGCACTATTCATATCGCGCCTGACACCATGCCGGGGGCGTACGATCTACGTATCGCTCTATATCGCATGAATGATGATGGTGAACTAGAGCATCTCCCGGTTGTCTGGACTCAAGGACAAATGCCGGCAACATTCCTGGTCCTAACCTCTATTCGCGTGCTGGAATAACTATGCCACGTAAACTTAGGCTGCTCTACACCAAATCCAATAAAGACCTTGTCTACGGGCTTTTCCTTGGGTTGTTAATGCTCATCTATTTTTGGCCTGTTTGGGTCCTGCACTACCGCTTCCCTATAGGTGGCGGGGATTTATGGGGACAGTTACAACCGGTCTGGTCCTTTATCAGTGAATGGCTGCACAAAGGTGTCATTCCACTGTGGGATCCCAGAATGACCATCGGTGATCCCATCGTTGCAGAAGGGCAATATGGGCTATTCAATCCCATGAATTGGCCTGTCTTCCTCTTTTCACCCATTCCGGATTGGATAGTCACACTCCGTGGTCTTTTACCGTTATGGTTGGCAGGCTTCGGTTTATTCCTCTATTTGAGGCATTCACCGGTGTGGCGCATGAGGCGGTCTGCAGCGCTTATTGCATCCATCGCCTATATGTATTCCGATCCATTCGTTGCCCATTTGGGACACCCCCATTTTAATGATGCAATGGCACTTCTCCCGTGGGTTTTACTTGCAATGGATAACGCAGTCTCTCATTATAGAGGCATTCCATGGGCAGGACTTGCCCTGGGCTGTCTGTTGTTAACCGGTCATGGGCAAGGGGTGCTTTATGCCAGCCTGACTGTTGGTGTTTATGCACTCTACTTGAGTCTTCAACACCGAGAGACCATAACCCAGAGGTTGGGGCGATTTCTCATTGTGGGCTGCATTGCGGCTGGATTCGCAGCGCCAAGTCTATTACCTTCCTTTGAAAGGTTCCCCCTCACACTCCGGAATATCGTGCCCCACGAGCTGCGCAGAGGTTATGAATTCCCGCTTAAATTGTTGGTCAATCTGATCACACCGGACTATTACGGGCGTGGTATCAGCAATTATTGGGCAAGTTGGAATCGCGTTGAAGGACCCTATATCGGTTTCTCAGCCTTTATTCTGGCGTGCGTTGGATGGATCACCAACTTGAAAAAACCCCGCACCTGGGGACTCCTCCTGCTGGCAGTGACAGCTACACTTTTTGCTTTAGGGTACGCCGGACCCATCTTTCCGTATCTTTCAAAACTGCCGTTATTTGAATCATCCTGGAAAACCTCCCGTGCGATCTTCTTGTTAAGTTTGCCCTTGTGTATAAGTGCCGGTATGGGGATAGAGTGGTTGATAACTTCGGTTAAATCACACCGCAAATATTGGATATATATATTGTGCGCGGCTGGATTCTTTCTATGGATAGGAAGTCCATATTTCGTCAAGAATGTACCCATTGGAGACTCGCGACAATTGGCATTGGCAGGCATCAGGCTTGCGTCGATGATAAGTTTTATCTCAGCCGGCTTCAGTTGGGTTATTATTAGAACGCCATCCGTCGGGAAAGCTGGATTGTTACTGCTCCTTCTGGCAGAATTAACGGTCACGAGCGCTTTTGTTGACACAGAACCCGCGCCGAATCGCGCTGCTGATCCGCATGCAGCCAGTACGACCTTCCTGAAAGCGGATACAGGATGGTTTCGTGTCGATGTCGATGCAAGCGCCCGTGGATTATGGTCTCCATCCGCAGTTCAAGCCGCTGGGTTTGAATCACCCCAGGGATCCGGCAACCCCATGGAGTTAGCAGCATTCAGCCAATTATACTGGGCGGTGCCGTTCAAAGGTTCACCTGCTTATCAACTTTTTGGATGTAAGTATATTATTGTGGCGAAAGATGAACCACCGGGAGGTGAGGGTATATGGCCGGTATTCACAGAAGACCCCCTAATCGATATCCATCTCAACACGAATGCGTTGACCCGTCTATGGTTAATTTACAATACTGTCCGCGTCAATGATATCGAGCAAGCACATGCACTTATCCTGGCAGAGGATTATGATCCCAATTTCTTAGCAACAATTGAAAACGGTCCAGAATTCAACAACGATGGGCACGGTGTGCTCGAAGTCATACAATATAGCCCCAACAAAATAAAAATCGGTGTGCAATCTTCATCTCAGGCGCTCCTTGTCTTATCTGATATGTTTTATCCCGGTTGGCAAGCTTATATCGACAAAACACCCGCGATAATCTACAGGACGAATGGCATCTTTCGTGGTGTTTTACTACCTGAGGGGCAGCATATAGTGACGATGCAATTCTTTCCCAAATCACTTCAACAAGGGTTAGGCTTCTTTATTATCAGCATTTTATTTTGTGTAAGTCTTGTATTCTATAAGCAACGGCGCAGACAGCATGGTTCACATAGACAATAAAGTCCCCACGCTTCCTTTGATGCTATAATACATAGAATGAAACTTTTGGTGAAAAACAAAACCGTTATACTACCTGTCATCGCTCGCATGCCTCAACATCGTACCGAATTGTTTGTGCGTAATGGCTGTTTATATGACAGCCTATTCGCCGTTCACCTGGAGAAGATCCTGTGAAACGCTCCCATTTTCTCCGCAAAGTTATTCCTTTACTCATCCTTTTATGGGCTTACACTATTCTGACAACCTCGTTGGATTGGCAATCCTTCTGGATTGACGAAATCCAGGCTTTCGATTTTATAGATCACCCATTTATCGAAACTGTAAAATTGCTTATCACACCGCATGACAATGGTCCTTTATATTTTATCCTGTTATGGGTTTGGCAAAGAATAACCGGACCGAGTGATTTCTCTTTACGCTACTTATCAGTGTTGTGTTCGATATTATCTATGGCGCTATTGTGGTGGCTTAGTCAAACATGGTTCAGTAAACGTGTGGGTAAAATCGCGATGATGATTTTTGCATGCGCGCCATTTGCTATCTGGTATGGGCAAGAAGCTAAAATGTATGCGCTGCACATGATGCTGGCAATCCTCTCGACTGTTTATGTGACAAAAGCCATCCAAAAGCAGCATTGGCATTATTGGCTCGCTTATGGTGTAACCCTGAATCTTGTAGGGTATAGTCATTTGTTTGGCGCTTTTTTTATTGCTGCACAGGGTGTGCTTGTTCTGATAACCACTTATCGACAATGGCGAATATTAAGAGCCTATCTCATCACAATGATTCTGGTCGGACTCCCCTATCTACCGGTCATCTATTACGCAATGA
Organism: uncultured Chloroflexia bacterium; assembly: GCA_963700595.1. Lineage (GTDB taxonomy): Bacteria > Chloroflexota > Anaerolineae > B4-G1 > SLSP01 > PWVB01. The sequence continues at coordinate 347,820 of CAVOYE010000022.1, read as the reverse complement.
ATACACTGTCAATGCCTTCATTCACCCTGACAGATAACAGTAAAGGTTTTGTAACCTTTCCCCATATGCTCCAGGAATTTGCGGCGGAATTCACAATGCGGGTTCCACGAACTTACCTGGTCCACATCAATAACCTAGTCATCGCGTGTGCAATCATCATCATTTTGGGATTAATATCGGCATGGCAACGTGATAGACGCTGGGCAAGATGGATTCTGGGTTTACTGATCCTGCCTGCATTAATTTATTACCCCATTTCTTTCAAAATTCCTGTTTTTACCCCCAAATATCTCAGCGCGAGCTTCCCGTTTTTTGTAATGAGCGCAGCCCTTGCTGTAGATTTTATATACGAAAGGTGGCGATGGTTGGCAAAAGTCTTTTTCGTTGGGATCATCACGTTTTTAATTTTGGCGAATATTCGCATTATCAGTGATCCAGTTTACCAACGAACAGACTGGAAGCTGGTAAGTGAATATCTGAACCAAATGGCACAACCTGGAGATGCTGTTGTCGGATTTGCGGATTACATTCATCGGGCAATCAATCGCTATTATCACGGACCCTTACCTGTATACCGTTTCAGGGCAAATCCATACGATCCCGAAGAATATTACCGCGATTGGTTGCAGGATAAAAACGACCACCATGCTTTCTGGTTGGTCCTGCATCAGGATCAGGCAATGGCACCCGGGCACATCTTACGAGAGGTTGCCAGCAGTCTTTATCCCTTAATAACAGAGGTCTATCCGAACAAAGGGCAGGTTGCGATCATTGGATACAGCTTGAAGTGGCAGAGTGATAGCCTTCCTGAAGAAAGTAACATCCTGGATGCACCTTTCGAGAATGGTCTCACATTAGCCGGGTGCAGTATCGATGATGATGTTATATCGCCAAAAGACGAAGAATTGCATCCGCCCAGCAGCTGGATTCACGTTATTACCTTTTGGCAGAAAGATATAAATTATAGCCCCTCGATCTTTGTACCCTATGTCCATTTAATTGATGAGAATGGTGGTATTTGGGGAGGCGAACTACAACGATCTCCCACGGTGTTTGATTTTGATCCGCCTCAAAACTGGGAAGCTGGAACAATCGTTGAAGCACATTATGATGTCAATCTCAATCCCGTCACACCACCAGGGCAATACCACCTGGTCGTTGGCTTAACGGATGGAAACGGTCAAACGATTTCTCTGATGGATGACCAGTTAGAAAGTGTATGCACAGAAATCACCATCATCAAATAAAAAGCTATGAACCGATTTTTAAAACATGGAGTCTTACTCGCTCTGCTATGGGCTTTCTTTGCACTGGGCATGGCAAATGTGCGCCACGCATCGCTGACATTTGATGAAGGACCGCATTTAGCAGTTGGTTATGCGACCCTCCGTACAGGTGATTTCCGTTTACAGCCCGTTCACATACACCCGCCGCTGGCAAATGTTATCGCTGCGGCACCCTTACTCCTTCAAAACGACCTGCCAGATCCTGCGAGTATCAATGGGTGGCAGGTTAACAGTCTCTCATCCATAACTGCAAATATAGTATGGGAGTACCCGCATCCTGCCCACATTGCGACAGCGGCACGCACGCCGATTCTGTTACTGGGTGTCTTACTGGCAGCCCTGGTCTTCAGATGGACCAGGTTAATTGGTGGACAAATGGCGGGGCTTATTGCTTTACTGTTTTACGTCTTTGACCCAAATATTATTGCGCACAGCTCTTTGATAACGACAGATTTGACGATAACGCTCCTTTCCACAGCGACGTTATTTACGACTTGTCTTTATCTGTTTCCGCACAAAAATGCTCAACCGCAGCCTGTCTATCTGGTCCTTACCGGGATATTACTCGGGCTTGCACAGTTGAGTAAAGTATCAGCCCTCGTGTTGCTGCCGGTGATTGGAGCAGCGATCTTAATCAAAGAACACGCACTTCGTCGCGATGTGCTACCCACGTTATTTCATACGACATGTTCGGTGTTGATAGTCTTGAGTTTAGCATTCATTGTCCTCTGGGCAGGATATGGTTTTGCGTTTTCTCAACCTTCAGGATTCAGTTTTTCAATCCCCGCAGGAACACATTGGGAGATATACCAATCCCTCACAGACCATTATCAACTAGGGCACCCCACATTTGCTGCCGGTCATATCAATACCAAGGGCTGGTGGTGGTATTTCCCGCTTGCCTTCGTAATTAAGACGCCTTTACCCACTTTGATCGTATGCAGTTTTTGCCTCATTGTGATTCTTATTTACATTTTTAGAAAACCTTTTCGAACATGTTTTATAACACAAGGGCATTCGCTTGTTCTACTGGCGTGGCTTATCATATATGCTGTATCAAGTCTGTTCAGCAGTGTCAACATCGGTTATCGCCATCTTCTCCCCATTTTGCCCGTCTTGTACCATCCTCACAGGTATTACCCTGGCAAAAGTCTTGCAGCCACATAAAACATACACCGCACCGCACAGGAAATGGTTTGTGCCTTTAAGAGCCAGCGTTTTTACGATATTGATGGCATGGTTAATATGGGGGACATTGCATATTTCGCCAGCACCGCTTGAATTCTTCAATGAACTTGCCGGTGGACAATGGAATGGATACCGTTTCCTTGTAGATTCAAACGTCGATTGGGGTCAGAATTTATGGGACCTTCGTCGATGGATGAAGGAATCCCAGGTCGATCAAGTACGGTATGCACACTATAGTCCGGCAGATCCCAATCAATATGGTGTGGATGCAATGTTTTTACCCCCTGATCCGCGAAGTGCTGCGTTTACACCTTGGAATCCAGAACCTGGTATTTACGTCCTGGGTGCCACAGTTTTGCAGGGTGTCTATACACCCGATATCAACACCTATGCCTATTTCAGAGATCACAAGCCTTTGGCACGTGTGGGAGGAGCCCTGTTTATCTATAAGGTTGATCGGCACACACCACCGGCATGGGTCGTGAGTTGTGATCCGGAACCCGCAACAGACCGCATCCAACAGGCATTATCAAACCCTGAAGTGCGCATTCTCCATCCTGATTGCCACAGTACACAAATCTATCCAGCTGGTAGCGGACCAGGTTACTTTGTTGTGCCGCCTGGCTTAGCATCTCCCCAGACTTCCAAGTATGATTTTATTCTGAAAAACAGTGATGGGAGTGTCTGGCGTACTGTTTCCATAGTTGATAGACCACCAGATCCTCAAATTCTCGCATCGGATACTGAACAGATTGAAGGTCCCCTGAGCTTTTTAGGCTTCTCACTGGAAAACACAACACTTGAACCAGGTTCTGAATTGCTGCTGGAAACATATTGGCAAGTTATGAGTATACCTGATCGACCGTTGTCCATCCTTGCGCAGCTTACTACGGCAGGCAGTCCGGCACTCGCGATTGGCGATGGTATGGGCTTTCCTATTGAAGAATGGTCTGTGGATGATATTATAATTCAAACACATAAACTGATTATTCCAGAAATTTTGCCTGAGAATCAACCTGTGACGGTCTTAACCGGGGCATACTGGCTGGATACATTGGAACGCTGGAATACCGGGGGAAATGATAATACGATTGTCTTGCATGAAATAGATATCGTTCAATGATACTGGATTTTCAATGAAAAACACTCACAAACATAAGTTTTTGTATCAGGGCATTTATCTGTGCCTGATTCTGTTTTTCTTTAGTGAGTTAGTGCTGGGTGCTAAACAACTGTCTCTCACATCCGATGAACCACCTCACATTGCGCACGGTTATATTATGCTAAAAACCGGTGATACCTGGGCACTATCAGATCACAGGCATCCCCCTTTATTCAATATGCTGTCTGCTTTACCCCTCCTTCTGCAACCGGAACAACCAGACCCGGAACAAGTGGCATCCTGGAACAAGGATTTTGTTTTGTATGTCAGGGCGCTTTGGCCAAAACTCGGTCCAATAGAGCGCTTAGCCTATACAACCCGCTTCACCGAGATTATGATCTCTGTGTTGCTGCTCACGTTGGTCATCCGCTGGAGTCGGGAAATTGCGAACCCACTGGGTGCAGTGTTCGCCGGTTTGATGCTGGTTGTTGATCCAACCATGGTTGCCCATGCACAACTAAACACGACGGATATTGGGCTAACTTTTTTTGCACTCCTTACCGTATTCCTGGCAGACCATACTGCAAATGCAAAAAAAGGAGCATACCTACCGTACATATTTTGTGGCGTATCACTGGGATGCGCTATGGCAACTAAAGCGACCGGTTTAATGCTGGCGCCTGTTGTGAGTATCATCCTGTTATGGCGAACTTCAAAGCGTTGGACAGGGTGGCATGTGCCATTCTGGGACAGCATAAAACGCTGTGCAAAGCCATGGTTAATCCAGTTGACGATTGTTGGTGTTAGCAGTGCAGTTGGTGTTCTACTCATTTACACCCTTCCGCGCTTGCTTGCAGGTCACTTAAACCTGTTGGCTGGGATCGTTGACCACGTACAACTGCTATTTCTCACATTTAACGAACGATATCGCTCTGCTTTCCTGGCAGGTGAAATCAGACAGGGAGGCTGGTGGTGGTATTTCCCGTATGCTTTTGCGATTAAAACGCCTATACCCTCGATCATCTTTCTCTTCTCGACGACCATTGCGACTATCATCCACCCCTCTAAACTCTTGAAATGGTTATCCTTATGGCTCTTCCCTTTCGTGTATATCATTTTCGCTGCGCGCAGTAACCTGAATATTGGATACCGGCACCTTCTGCCGGTCTTTCCATTTTTCTACATCGCTGTGGGTGGATTTTTGAAAAACCTTGTCGCTTCTACGCAAAATAGTTACCAAACCACATTTCACAAACGACCACCGGTTGTCCTGTTACGTTTAGGCGTTGTGCTCCTCTTCATCTGGCAATTAGTGGACCTGGCTCGAGTTTTTCCGTTTCCCCTGGCGTATTTCAACGCGCTGGTTGGTGGACCGTCAAAGGGTTACCATTACCTGGTGGACTCTAATGTGGATTGGGGTCAATCCTTTCTGGCATTGAGAAAATATATGAAATCGCAAATGATTCCATGGACATATCTCAGCTATTACACCTGGATTGATCCTGCAGTATATGATATAAAGTACCGCCCCTTACCTCCGGAGGCTGTGGGAGAACATTTTCCAGATCGCTTCAATCCTCGTCCCGGTGTCTATACTTTAAGCGCCACCACATTACAGGGCATCATGGTTCCCGACCCCAATGTATATGATTGGTTCAGACATCGGGAACCAACCGCACAGCCCGGATATGGTCTTTTAGTGTATAACATCGAACCGGAAACTGTTGCACCGCAGTGGATCGCGCAATGTACCCTCCCTGTTTCACCTCTGAAAGAAACAGATATCAGCAGCGGATTTGGTAATGAAAAATTCCGCATCATTTACTATGATTGTTCTGAAACGTGGGTTTACCCAGCTGCTGGTTCAGTGCCAGGTTGGTATATCCTGCACGGGGACATACTCAATCTGCATGACAGCTTTATCGATGGATTTCTATCTTACAGCGCTATGAGTTACCAGCAACGAGCACCCGGGCAATTACCAGCATTCGCAATATTCAAACAATCTGAGAACGAACTTCCACCCTCACTACCAGTCCAAGCTGTTTTCGGGCAGGATAAATTGACACTCAGCGGTTACTCGCTGTCCACCCCCACACCTGAACCAGGGCAAACTATTGAAGTCAACTCATGGTGGTCTGTATCTTCGATTCCGGACCGTCCACTTTCTCTGATGATGCATCTGACAGATGCGCAATCAGGCACTGTTGTGGTGGGAGATGGTCTGGGATTACCTGTAACAGAATGGCAGGAAGGGGATATTATTGTTCAGCGTCATAGAATTACTCTCCCGGAAAACATCAAGGATGCAGTTTATGAAGTCAAACTTGGCGTTTACTGGCTTGATACGCTTGAGCGCTGGGAGGTTACCACTCAGCTCCCCTCCCAAGATAATGCGATCACGATTACACAGATTCAAGTCGATTAGTTTTTGTCCCCAACTTGAATAATGCATTCTGTATGTTAGAATTAAATGCTGTTGAATAACTTTTATAAAGGAAAATTATGGGCAATTGGGTTATCCCGCCGCCAGTCTCTATATTGTCGATGACGCTAAATCTAGTATTGGGACTTGTTCTCAGTCTGCTTGTCGCATGGTACTACAGCCATTTTGGAGAATCATTTGCCAACCGCTACAAATTTGCTCTCCTCTTGCCAGCTCTGACTCTTACCACAGCCATCGTCATCACCATTGTGAAATCGTCGTTGGCTTTGTCCCTCGGACTGGTAGGCGCATTATCCATAGTGCGGTTCCGCACAGCAATAAAAGATCCGGAAGAGCTCATCTTCCTTTTTATTTCGATCACCATCGGCTTAGGTATTGGCGCAGAACAAAATATACCCACAGTCATTGGCGTACTCCTCCTGTTAGCCTACATGGGAGTAAAAGTGCTCCTGACCAGGAAGCACAAAGAAAGCAACATGTACATTAATATCTTCATGGAACAGCCTGAAAAGCCACGCCTTGACGACATCCAGGCATGTATCTCCAGGCACGTAGCGCTTAGCGATTTTCGAAGATTTGACAGTGCTGAAGGTCAAATGCAGGTAACATTTTTAATCGATATTGACGACACACACCAACTCAATAACCTTGTGGAAGATTTACATCAACAATTCCCAATCACCGAAATAAGTTTTCTCAAGCAGGAATCGTGAATAATACACCCTACCCAGTACCTCACAGTGGGTCGTGCAGAAAACCAAATCGTTACGATGCATTTCCAGATTAGGGAATGAAGCATGTCTGTTTCAAACACACACCAACCCCTCCCAGGGGACGTGGTTTCAGATGTAAGATACGAAATTAAAATTCCTTTCCCATCTGAAAAAAACCATGAAATTATGGCATGGATCCATTGTCATCCAGAGCTCTGGCGAAAGGCTTTCCCACCCAGACAGGTCAATAATATATATTTTGACACTTTTTCGATGACAAACCTGGACACCAATTTAAGTGGCATCTCTGAAAGGCAAAAACTGAGAATTCGGTGGTACGGTAAAGCCATTGAAAGGGTGGAAAATGCGCAGTTCGAGATCAAACACAAGCAAGGATCCATAGGTTGGAAGAGCATTCACGCTATTCCGGGAATGTTGAACCTGAGTCAGTGCAGTTGGCACGAAATCATGGCATTCCTGAAAAGCAGGATGCAGATCGCACATCTCCTTCTGCAGCGTCACCCGGTACCCACGATTGTCAGTTCCTATTATCGTGCTTACTACACTTCACCGGATGGAATTCTCCGTTTGACTGTTGATACGCAGTTAACGGCGTACGATCAAAAACGCTCTCTCTCACCCAATATCCGTTACCGTTCATTACCGCAACCCTACACCATTGTGGAAATGAAAACGCACCCCGATCATGCAGCCCGATTGACACGCGCAGTATCTCATAGTTCAACTCGCGTTTCCCGTTTTTCAAAATATGTTCATGCAGTGATGGCATCACCATGACAATGCTCAAAGGCAAGCCAACCCCGAATAAACCCGTGCAATCGATCCGAAAATCACTGGTCAACAGTCGCCAGATGGCATTGACGCGATTGATTTACGCATTGCCCGTACTGATTGTAGTATTCCTTATGGGTTATATAACTGCACTGCTTTTACCTGCATATACACAGCGGGAGCCGGTTGAGACTGGCGTATTATTGGCTACAGCGCTGCCAATCCCACCAACAGCACAAAATGCGCCAACGCCTACACCCAACGCCCAAATAAATGGTGACGCCTTGCAATCTCTGTATATAGAAATCGGGGCGGATCATCTGGATAGCATTCGCGCAAAACGTGACCAGGCTTTGGAGCAGTGGATCCTTATCGCCAGTGACGCGGACTATGTCCCGGCTACAATTCGCCTGGGTCAGGGCAATCCTTTGCCTGTAAATTTGCGACTGAAAGGCGACTGGGCTGATCATCTGGTTGGGAAGAAATGGTCGTATCGCATCCAAATGCGCGATGGCTTGACATTACTTGGCATGCGTGTTTTTTCATTGCAGGCACCGCCTACACGCACCTATCTTAATGAGTGGCTTTTTTTAGACAGCCTCCGCCGGGAAGATGTATTGGCTGTCCGCTATTCTTTCATTAACGTTATTCAGAATGGTGTATACATGGGCGTGTATGCCCTTGAGGAAAGTTTCTCCAAAGAGCTGTTCGAATCGTTGGCACGCCGGGAAGGATTGATGATCAGGTACAATGAGGACTTATTGTGGAGATTCTGGGCGGGTTTGGATAATGATCTGAGCACACCTCGAGGAGTGACGGATTTTCATATCATCGATGATTTCCAATCCAACAAAATTAGCAGTAATAGTCAGTTGCTGCAGCAGCGCGATGCAGCTATTGGACAGTTACGTGCATTTTGGAACAATTCCTTGCCTTCTTCTGATGTTTTTGATACCGGGACAACAGCTAAATTCCTCGCTCTGACGGATTTATGGGGTGCCAACCACGCGCTCCAATGGCACAATCTGCGCTATTATTACAATCCAATGACGACGAAATTGGAACCTATTGCATTTGACGCCCAGGCTCTCGGAGACGGAACATGGGTTGAGCTGGAATTACTTCACGGACTCAGGCAAACAATCGTTCTGGATGATCCGTACATTCAACGCGAATATACACAGGCGCTTTGGAAATATACAGATCCTCGATATCTTGATAAGCTAAAAAAAATCTATGAAGCGACGTTTGTAAATTACCAAACCGCACTGCAACCGGAATATGGTTCAGATGTCACAGAAGAGGGACTGGACGCCATCGCGGCGCCATGGGACACCTTAGCAACCCGGCAACACGCTTTACGTGAACTGCTTAATCCAGTGCAGATGGCTTATACTTATCTGCCTGATTCAAATACAAACGATCTCTCGATCGATATAGGAAACTTGCTTGATTTCCCGCTAGAGATTGTTGGGATACATAGCAACAGCTCTTTCATTCCAGCCAATGTTAATTGGGTGGTCCAGGATTCCGCCAACCTGATACTACCGGCGACTCTGACAGAAAATGCCCTGGTTATAAAACCACTCGACCTTGAAGCCCGGGACATTGCCTATGCCCGCATCACTGTGCCGGATCTCACAACCGCCATCCTGGAAACACTCGGTACCTCCCCACTCCAGCTTGAGACAAGAATATGGGGACTCACGCAGACAATCACGCAACCGGTCATCACCTCCTACCCGGCAATCTATTCAAAGCCAGCTATACCTGTACCACCCAGTCTTGCAGCATTTCAGACGCAGCACCCGGACCTTGAATTGGATGCTGCTACGCATATGGTCAGAATGCGTCAGGGTACCTGGGAAATTAACGAAGATTTAATCTTGCCAGACGGATATGGTTTAACCATTCCACCTGGCACAACAGTGAACTTTGCTCCGGGCACGATGTTATTGTCAAACGGGCCCCTTCAGTTTGAGGGCACAGAAAACGCCCCGATCATCCTGAACGCATTAGAAGATGCCTGGTCTGGTATCGTTGTCCTGAATGCCGGGACACGGTCCCATTGGTCATATGTGCGCATCGCCAACGCTGACACAGTGGAAAGAGATGGCTGGCAATTTACCGGCGGTGTGACATTCTACCGCAGTCCTGTCTCTATTACGCACTGCGTATTTGAAAAGGCACTAGGTGAGGACGCATTGAATATTGTACGAACGCAATTTGCGATCGAAGATACAACCTTCAGTTCAGCGCAATCAGATGCCTTTGACGGTGATTTTACTCAGGGTTCCGTCACAAACAGCCGATTTATAAACATAACAGGCGATGGCATTGATATCAGTGGGTCAGATATCAATGTTGAGAATCTGACGATGCAATCGATAGGTGACAAAGGTGTTTCTGTCGGTGAATCCAGCCGGTTGACTGGTTCGGATATTGTAATTTCAGATGCCGGTTTTGGCCTTGTCAGTAAGGATCAGTCACAAGTCACAGTATCCGGAATTACGCTATCGGATATTCATGTTGCCGGTTTAGCCGCATACCGGAAGAAACCCGAATTTGGACCTGCAACTATGGATGCGACCGGTGTAGATTTTAAAAACACAAATCCTAATCGATACACCCTTGTGCAAACCGGCAGTTGGATAGCCCTGGAAAATCAGCGTATCTGGGGCAGCGATATCGATATCGAAGCGTTATATGACCAAAGGTAAATATCGCTCCTTAATCGTACTATGCCTGATAATCTTCAGTGCGATGCGTTGTAAGGGTATTTCAGTAAACAAAAATGCTTCGCACCAGAAGATATTCACTGACCTTGGTGAATGGACATCCAGCAACATCCTGAATACTGAATCCATTGCGGGACCAGAATCCAGCCTGTCATCAATCCCTGGACAAAAAAAAATAGCCATTCCCGGTCAGGGTGACAGCTTTGATGCGTTGGGCATCATATGGCAAGCAAGCCCTGATTATGTTGTGGCAGTTAATAATCTGCAATGGAATGGGGTCATCCGGCAAGCATGGTTCCAACAGCATTATCAATTGCAGCATACTTTTTTTGATCCCTATGACTCAATCGCGCCAGTTGCTATCTATGCCTTAAAGCCATCCCCATTCGATACCGGGGAAAATATATCCGTCACGCACACTATCACCGGTGATGCTCCAAGAATATCGGCATATCGGATCAGCACAAACTGGCTACGCCCAGGTAGATCCCTCTACCTGACATTAACTTGGGAATCTGCATCTGTTGTTTTCACAGACCTTGTTAACCTGACCCTGACGCTGTACTCAGAGAAAGAGAATACGACGATCTACACACTGGAGGACAGGTTCCACCCGATTTTTGAAACCTTTTTCGATAGTACATATAGTAAAACATATCATACTTTTGTCTTACCTTCCGAAATCGCTGCGGGTGAATACAGTTTGAGAATGGCGCTCAGTCAGGAAAATGGAGCACCTTATCCTGTCAAATCAAGTACCGGTGAACAGCTGGATTTCCTGACCTTATTGCAATTGGAACGACCTGCCTTGATTGGTTTTCAAGAAATTATCCCTCCTTACCCAACACTCTATGACTTTTTGGAAAACGATCGCACTATGATGACCTTAACCGGTTTCGACATGGTGACACAAACCACACCTGGAATACCTCTACATGTGGATTTGGTATGGCATGCCCTCGAAACTCCCGCAGGGGACTATACAGTCTTTGTACATCTACGCGATGCGCAAAACAATGTGTTGGCACAAGCGGATAATAAACCTGTCAATTGGACCTTTCCCACAGATCAATGGCAAGCCGGTCAATATATTCTTGACGAACACATCGTGCTTTTGCCCGAAGATGTACCTCGCGGCAACTATTCGCTGTACATTGGCTTATACGATGCCCAATCTGGACAACGACTCCCTGTTTTTCACGCCTCAAGTGACCGGCTTGAAGGTAACGAGATACGCTTATCTCCGGTTGTTATCAGGTGAATGATGCGTAAGGTTGGTTTTCTATGCCTTTTCATTGTCGCGATTGGTTGCTTGCTCCTTGCAACCCAATCTATGCAACGAATCTTACCTCCAGAAAACTCTGACAACCTGACACTTTTACCTGAGTTAATGCCACCGCCTGGCTTTTACAAGAATGACCAATCGATTCAGATGCAACCAAGTCATCCCCGTGGGACAATTATCTTCACATTGGATGGTTCAAGTCCGTCAAAATATAATGGCACACTGTATACACAACCTATCTTCCTGGACGCTCAATTTCCCAACGTGACGACAATCAGAGCGGTAGAGGTCGTGGGGGATGAGAGCAGCCCATTCATCACTGCAAGTTATGCTGTAGGCATTTCGGATGATTTACCCGTTGTCACCTTGACCGCCGATCCATATAATTTATGGGATCCACAAACCGGATTACTCGTCAATACGGATCGTCGGGGAACCGAATGGGAACGCGTGATCGAATTTGCGATGTTAAATCGCATCGCACAAGGTAATACCTCCCAATCTGCCGGTTTGCGCATTACCGGCGATCCCCTGGATAGACAGGACAAGTTCAATTTCCGTTTGTATTTTCGTACAGAATACGGCAATCCGCGTCTGGATTTTAATCCTTTTCAGGAAGACAGCAGCCCGTATGGACAAAACAACATATATAAACGGTTGCTCCTGCAAGCCGCCCGTAAAGGGGCAGAGGTCAATATTGTCAGAGACCAACTCGTTTCAGATATCCTTTCTGCCACAGAAGTGCCCGTCGCACAAGGACGCATAGTACACCTGGTCATTAACGGCGATTCGTGGGGATTGTACAGGTTGACCGAACGTATCGATAACGTATTCCTGGAAGATAACCTTAACATCAATAGTGCCGATATTGTTCAGGAAGGGAATGCGCGGGAAGGTTCTAACACAGACTGGAAGCTTCTGATATCGTGGGTAACAAGCCACAATATGCTAAAGGACAGCAACCTGCGCTATATTGAATCTTTAGTTAATCTGGAAAACCTGATCACCACAGCTTGTGTCCAATCATTCTTCGAATTAGCGCCAGACGCGTATTATGCCGTTCATCCTGAGAACGGCAGGTGGTTTTGGATATATGAAGGTGGGGGCATAGTGCCTTTTCAAAACAGTGATTTTTCCTTACTTACCAGCCATTTATTGCAAAATACCACGTTTCGTTTGCACTACGCGAAGAGGTGCGGCGCATTGCTCAACGCAACTCTATCGAGTGCGGTCATATCGCAGCTATTTGAGGATCAAAGTCAGTGGCTTAGGCCTTTTTTCCATTTGGAACAAGCACGTTGGTCCAATACCCCCCCCTGGGAGCAGATTTCCGTCCAACAGGTTGCCAATTTAGCGCAGCGAGAATTCCAGGTCAGAGACGATATCGATAGAATCCTTGGACATACCGGCATTGCAGACGTGAATTTTCAATCTGTTCCCCCCGACAGTGGAAATATCTATGTTGACGGTATAAAAAAAACCTCATCCGTTTCAGCCGGAATATCAGAGGCTGCTTATTTTGTCAGCACAGATTTACAACTCCATGCAGTCTCTACACCAGGTTACACATTTCGTAATTGGCAGCTAGAAAATGAGGCAGCACCCCTTCAAATAGTTGCCGGTAATCCATTGACAATCACCGTGGCTTCGGCTTCCCCTTATACAATAACAGCACATTTTCAGGAAGTTACGGAAGAACAACAATATTCTGCGCCAGACGCTGTGCATTTTAACGAATACTGGATTAATGACAATGGCACCCGATACGCCAGCATTGGATACCGAGCTATCGAAGGTGATTGGGTAGAATTATTGGTTGAAAAACCGCGAATGGATTTGCGGAATTGGCGTATTACCGATAATGATACGAAAAGTGGATCGGAAGAAGGATCCATTATTTTCCCGCCCATCGACGCATTGCGTTCGGTGCCACGCGGCACAATCATACTGCTGATCACAACCCAAACCCCCAACAACGATGAGAACTTTCCTGTGGATGATTTAGCAGCACAAGATAAACTCCTGCTGTTCTATGCAGGTAACGGTAATTTGGATATAACGACGGACCCAGGTTTTGATATCAACACCATGAACGATAATCTGGCATTACTCTCTCCTGGTTCAGAGAATATTCTCGCCGATGATATCGTCGTTGATTTTATAGCCGAAGGTCGTACAGTCACAGCCTATAGCTTTGGTGCGCTGGAGGACAATGTGACATTTGACCGGGCTTTTTCTCACCTTGGGAACGACGATGGTGCTGTATTATCGCTTCGCGGGAGTAACAACGCTTTAAGTGACTGGATCGTTGATCCCGATAGCTGTCTCTCCGGTGATAATTTGTGCCCCAATACCCGCAATATTGTTACACCTGGAAGAACTAACCCACTGCAATCATGGCAATGGGCTATAGAAAAAGCTTTACTGCCCTGATTCATTAACCGGAGTATTTACAAACCGGGGCTTGCCTTTGCATTGGCGCAGATGCTATTCATGATGCCGATAACTAAAAATGGTTTGGTTTTAAAAAAAATATGATAACATAAACACTCATGGTGTATCAGGCAGGAACCAGCACATCCATTTCAGGTGAAAATGAAAACCAGCAGAACCGTTATCCTTATGATATTGCTGCTCTCTGCATCTTTACGCGTGGTGAATCTGGAGAGCGTCCCCCCACCCTTTAACGTCGATGAAGCTGAAACTGCCTACGATGCTTACGCACTGCTCAAAACTGGACGGGATCAATGGGGTAATGCGCTGCCCATCACAATGCGTGCGTTCAATGATTATCGCCGTCCGGCAACGACCTATTCTGCTATCCCCTTTATCGCCATATTCGGGCTCTCGATATTTGGCATTCGGGCAATGGCTGCTTTTTGGGGTTGGTGGGCGATTATTTTTATATACCGGCTTGCCCGTGATCTATATGGTGAGAAAATAGGTATCCTTGCAGCGTTCATTTTATGCCTTTCACCATGGCACATTGTCTTTTCCAGGTTGGGCGTTGAAGTTTCAGGACCTTTACTCACAAGCGTCATTGCGGGTATAGATTTTATCTGGAGGTGGTCTCGCACACAAAAGAGCACCTGGCTATTGGCATCGGGCATTGCTTTCAGCTTATCACTTTATTCTTATACAGTTGCCCAGGCTTTTACCCCATTGTTCTTGCTGTCCATAGGATGCATATTTATACCCTTATTCCGAAAACACTGGCAAAGTGCGATTGTGACCGGCATTGTCGTCATGCTTCTGGTGCTACCGTTAGGGATCACGCTGATCTCTAATCCTGTGACGTGGAACAGATTGGACAAAATCGCTATTCTCAAACCGCCATACCGGACGTCCATTCCCGATTTCGCGATGCAATGGTTGGGCTACTTCAGACCAGTATTCCTCTTTAGCAGGGGGGATGCGAATCCCATCCACCACCCACCTGGTTCAGGGCAGTTACTTTGGTTGGATGCGATGCTCATCCCGTTGGGTATACTGCGATATCTGATCTCACTTTTACACAAGCGTTTCTTTCGCACTGATGTGAACAAGGGATCAGTATCCCTTGTGATGCGGCAAATCCAGGTTAAAGCCACCAGCTTAATAATAATCTGGGTGATTCTGGGAGCCCTTCCTGCTGCTCTTACCAGGCAGGATATGGGATCGCCCAATGCAATGCGCGGTATACTTAGCTTGCCAGGCTGGGTAATCCTTGCAGCGATAGGGCTGGATACGCTATGGCAGCTGGGTTCTAAAATCACAAACCGTCATTTCCTGGTGCGTATTGTGCCATTGGGTTTACTTACCGTCAATGCTACTGTCGTGCTGAACTTTTATTATGGTTTGTATCCCGGTCAGTATGCACGTGCTTTTGAATATGGTATCCAGCAAGCGATGCGTTACACACTTGATCATGAGGAGGACTATTCTAAAATAATAATAACCGACTGGATCAGCCAACCACATATTTTTGCTGTCTTTTTTAACCGCTACGATCCATATGCTTTTCAACACAACCATAGTGAATATGGGACACAGCTATCAGAGAAACTTGCAGCTTGGGGAAATAAGTACGAAACTGGCGATGTCGACACCCTATACGACCAATTTGAACATGGTCTTTTTATAGCCAGACCGCATATGCTGCCCAATGTCGAACCGGTCTTGGTCATTTACCACCCGGATGGCTCTATTGCCTTTAAAATCATCTCAAAATAGGGAATACTATGAAAACGAAAGTACTTAAGATGTTCATTATAGTCGTCTTTCTCGTTGTATTAGGCAACCTGTTGGACTCGCCAAAAATACAAGCAGAAAATGAGGATCAACAAATCGCATCAGGACCAAATTTGCTGGTCAACGGCGATATGGATCAGTATGGATTTTATCCCAGACCACCAAACCACTATGTTGCAGGGCAATGGTATGAGTGGTGGGGCAATTACAGTACGATCCCGGAATTCATTGATGGGGGACATCCCTACCATAACGAGTGTTATCCACCTCCCCCGGACGGCAAATGTCATAACGATTATACCAAAGTCTATAACAACTCGCAGGGATACATACGGTACAGCTTTACACAGTTTATTGCCGGTATTTACCAACCGGTCCATAATGTCACGCCGTGCACCCTTTATACATTTGAAATCTGGAACAGAAACGATGCCAGTGGTTTTCTCTATCACCCAAAACTGGGCATCGATCCCACCGGGTGGATTATTACCAGACCGGGGGGTAGCCCGCCGAACAACTGTCCGCCGGATGGAAATTCAGTCTGTCCGGATCCCTATGTCGGGGACGATCATGGATTCCCAAACACAATCATCTGGTCGGAGCAATTGACGCATCCGGGTTATACCTGGGGTAAAGGCAGTTTGACGGTTGAAGCGGTCAATTCGTCCATCTCGGTATGGACATACGCTGCGCCGGACAGCTCCCAGTTCTCCACAAGTACCTATTGGGATTATGGGTCTGTTGTACAGGTTCCCTTTCTGGACCAAAAACTTCCTGAACCTGATTCCTGGAGTCCAATTGGATTTGTCAACTCGGTATCGACTTTCTATTCCGGTTCTGATCTTATTGTCACGTGGAACACACTTGAACCATCATCAACACAAGTATGGTATCACGTTATTCAAGCGCAAACCGGTATCACCGACACGTCGTCGTTGACCAATACAACATACATGCCCACCATCCACAAATCACTCGACCCACTCAAGTTCAGTATTACGACACTCAACGCGACACCAGTCACAAATCATCAGGCAGTCATATCAGGGTTAAATGACGGAGATAATCTGACATTTATTCCCTTATCCAGACGACCCATTAACAATAAATGCGTCACCGAGGTTGATACATCTCGTAACATTATAGTGGACTTCCCTTAACTGGGATAATACGCTTTGTATGAATAAATTCTACAGGCGCGTGCTGTGCATTCTGATTGTTTTTGCCTTTTTCACATTGGCAATTCAGAATGCCCGGCACGCATCTATTACCGTCGATGAAGGGCTGCATATCGCCAGTGGATATACAATATTGGTCACTGGCGATTATCGCCTGGTAGAAGAACACCCTCCCCTCGATTAAAATGTGGATCGCACTACCGCTGTTACCCTTGACCGATTTACTGGATCCGGTACAACTCCCAGCCTGGGACACCTCCCAATACGCAGTTACAGAAAGCGTCCCTTTACTCAAAATGGCACAGCAGCTCCTCTACCCCTATGCGCCGGTTGATAAATGGCTGTTCCCAGCACGTTATATGTGCATCACCATTGGTGTATTACTCATATGCCTGCTATTCCGCTGGTCTGAGGGACTATGGGGCCTGAACGGGGGACTACTGGTACATGGGTCTGGCGGCATTTGATCCAAATATCATCGCGCACAGCGCTATAGCTGGGACCGATATCGGCGCTGCTTTTTTTATGCTGCTGGCATTGTGGGTCGGGGCACGATACGCAAAAAAACTTACGACACATTCAGCCTTCCTCGCCGGGGTTATCATAGGATTAACCCTCGCGACCAAACTGACCGCGGTTGTGATCGTCTTTCCATTGGGAGTCCTTGGTTTGTTGACGGCGAAACGCTTACAAGGTTCATCACGGAGGAATCTAATCATCAACAGCATGCTACTTTGTGTTGTGGCCTTCTTGACATTGTGGAGCGTTTACAGCTTCCAGATTGGAACCATACCAGGTACGACGATCGCTATTCCAATGCCTGCACATGTCACACCTATTGTGCGGTTATTCCAGCATGCGAACGAAGGGCACCAGGCTTATTTATTTGGGGAAAACAGTCTTACCGGGTGGTGGTATTACTTTCCCCTGGCATTCCTGGTTAAAACACCTCTGGCAGTTCTGGTACTAATCCCATTAGCCATCGTCATTCACCTGCAGCGCAAAGTGTAAGGTAAGACAAGACGCGCT
This sequence comes from uncultured Chloroflexia bacterium, assembly GCA_963700595.1. Classification (GTDB taxonomy): domain Bacteria; phylum Chloroflexota; class Anaerolineae; order B4-G1; family SLSP01; genus PWVB01. The sequence continues at coordinate 329,833 of CAVOYE010000022.1, read as the reverse complement.
ATTGGCGGTTTTGTTTTTTGTGACCTATTTAATGATATCTCTTCTCAGCCCGTTAAATATCGGTTACCGCCATATCCTACCCGTACTATTTGTGATTTATCTCCTCCTTGGTGCATGTGTTACACAAAAGACCTTGAGCGTCAAGGTGCTATGCGCCATACTGCTGTTCTTTCAGGCGATGAACACTATTGTCGCCTCGCCCTATTTATTGGGATGGTTTAACGTTATCAGCGGTGGGCAGGACGACGGGTGGCGATACCTGGCAGATTCCAATACCGATTGGGGACAGGGGTACAAAGCGCTTGCGCAATACCAGCAAACACATAACCTTCCCCCTGTTCAGTTAGCTGGTTTTGTTTTCTACGACCCGGCGATCTATGATCTCAACTACACACCATTACCCCCATTACACGGAGACACGCCAGCGATATTTCCGTCTCGCTTCGCCCCAATGCCGGGTCATTATGCAATCAGCCTGACGTCGTTGGATGGCATCCCTCTGGCAGATAATGAGATGTACGATTGGTTTCGCTGGCATTTACCACAAGACAGGATCGCAAATGCAATAAACTATTATGCGATTGAGCCGGAAGATACAGCCACATACTGGATAGCCCAATGCACAAACCCGGTACCGCCATTGAATGATAGCGACATCAGTTTTGGTTTTGGCGATCGCGAGCAGCGGCGCTATATCCCATTCGATTGTACGCAAACGTGGGTTATTCCATCCCAACATGCAGGAAGTGGCGCCTATGTCCTCCACGGTATTCACCTGGCGAACACCCTGCTCTCGAACCTTCATTATGCCGAACCGCGCGCGGAAGATCCATTTATTCATGATAAACTAACAACCTTGGAAATGAGTTACCAGCAAAGGCAATACAGAGATAATCCTGCCTTTGGGATCTACCGGAGTCAATCATCAGCTAGTACCTCAGGCATAGAAACACAGGTTGTTTGGATTGCGCCGGCAGAATCCCCCCCCCTGGACCCTGAGGACCGTATCGACACCATGACACCGGTCGAATTGATGGGTCCACTTAATTTTCTGCGTGTCCAGCACAGAATAATTAATGGCGTGCTGGAAGTTGAAACCTGGTGGAAAGTCACTGGGAGGATCGAGAATGCCAAAACACTGTCGATTATGGCCCATGTTCTTAACGAAGCAGGGGAAAACATTGGGATCGCAGATGGTCTGGGGATTACGGCGGATGTCTGGTCACCCGGTGATATAATTATTCAAAGGCACCGTTTTCCTCTTGACAACGGCGCTATAGATCGTGCCATATACTTTCGTACGGGTCTTTACTGGCTTCCTGATGGCGATAGGCTACCCATTATTCCAGGTGATGGGGCTGATGCAATATACATTAAACTGGAACAGTGATAGTAGCTATTCCAATAGCATTAATCTTGATAGCGTGCACCGCTTAAAAACCACCTGTATCCACTCCAATCCATGTTGATAACCATCCTTTGTGGCCAATTCGTGAGGCTCAAAACGGCAACCTCATATTGGCTTTCCCCTCGGAAGGTCAAATAATACGGTTCTAACCCAACTGCCCGAACATATCGGATAATATCTATAATCTCCTGGAACACAGGGGTATCGTCGTTGTCGTCCAAAAGGACAGATTCCAGAATCTCTATCAGTGTGCTAAGGAATTTCGTATCCTGTCTCAGGATTGCGTCCTGCCCAGCAGCGAGTAAAAGTTCGATAGCCACTGCTTTTTCAGAACGCGGACTCCGAACAAAATCTGCGACAATGTCCAATCGCTCTCCTTCTTGGGGATCAAATAAGATACCTTCAAGAAAGTGTGCGACCGGATCATAGGTGAGTTGGTACGCACGCATCAGATCCATCAACTGCAGTTCGTACTCAAACAACTCAAGGTCACTAACAGATAGAGGCTGCGCGTTTAACCATGCACGATATTGCCGCACAAAGCTATCATAATTTATGTCTGCGACGGCTTTTATTGCTGCATTCATTTTATCCTGGTCTGTTCCCTGCGCTTTGGAAGCAGACTTACACACTGTTTCGATGCCCTCCCAACCATATTCTTCTTCGATATACGCCACAAAAGCAGCGGCCTCGAGATAAGCTACCTCGTGTTGATAGACATAAAAATCGGACAGAAGGTTGGATATGGGTATCATATAGCCATTCGCCAAAACAACACTGGCTTTGCTGATCAGGGGCTCTTCACGGTAGTGCCCGCCAGCCAGGAAAACAGCCAGTCCTTCACGCAGCAGGGCAGGAGCATGATCACAATCAATTGCTGCATCTAGCCGGTGTGTAAGTTCATGCCGCAACAGCGATCCGATGTCAATTGGCGAATATGTGCGGTCAGGATAGGATATCGCTACCCAATCCGAGGACGCATAACCGCCTTGACCAACGACCCTGTCAAGAATATAGATATCAACCGTCTTTGAATATTCGCCAAAGAACTGGGTAATGGAGGAATACGCTAGTTGCGCCTCAGTCAGGATATAATCGAGGTCGCGCTCTGCGAGTGTCCCGGTGATATAGTGCACACGAAATCCGGTTGTCTGTGTTATTGCCCAGCTCGCGTCAGGTTCTGGTTGGGATAGATTCGTGTCCGGCAAGGCTGTTACAGGTATGGTCACAGAAACTTTTGCTGCCTCATACGGAAGTAACGCCTGCACCTCATCCAACTCGAGCGTGAAAGTCAGCCTAAAGGGAGATGTGTCGGACGGTACCTGATTCGCCCAGATGAATCGAGCTCTATGCTTTCCATCCAAACCTGTGGGCTCGACAAGGCGCTGCTGAGATGAACCGTCAGGAAAGTTCACAGTCAGTGTCAAGGTATGCGTAAAATTAACCGGGATCTGCGGGACAACATCCAGGCTATAGAAATCTTGGACGAACAAATCAACCGGATATATATGGATAGACTCCTCAAGAAGTAAGGGGTGCAGTTCATCTGTAGAAGGTGTTGGAGTCAGTTCAGGCGTCGGCGTGAAAGTGGGCTGTACGATGAGTGTTGGCGTTGGCGTCGCTGAGTTTCCCCCAGGCTCAGAAAGTGGAACCTGAGTGGGTGGCGAGTCGACCGTCAATGAGGGCAGCACACATGACAATGCAATCAATGCTAGAATTGGCAGCCACCGTTTCATACAGTCATTTTATCACACAATTTCCTGGAAGCATTTATAATGGCGCAAAACAAAAAAAGAGGAGGGCATAGACACTTCTCTTAATAGTTGACAGATTCACACCTCATACTATAGTGTTGGCTAAACCACAAACAGTTAAAAGAGGTGAATATGCATAAAGTCGATAGCCCGTTTACTACCGAGGTAACACCGGATTGGGAAGCACTTAAAGCATGTATCCTACGTCAGGGAACACCCCACAGGACGCACCATATAGAACTCTTCCTGGATGGAGAGGTTCAAACAGCAATTGGCAAACGCTTTCATTTGTTTGATGATCTGGATCCCACACATTTTAGTTTTCCTTATGAACGTCAGGTTCGAATTCAACGCTTTCTTGGCTTTGACTATGTGCGCCAGGGTGTGGATGCCCTGGAGATGCCGCTCAACCGTATAACAACGGCAGACACAGCGGACTTGCAGCGCACCAATGGACGCAGCTACATCGATGAAAAGAAAGGTCCCATCACAAATTGGGAGGAGTTCGAAAAATACCCTTGGCCGGCAGCAGACAAGGTCACAACCAGAGCCCTGGAATGGTATGAGAAAAATTTGCCCGACGATATGTGCGTGATTGGGAGTGGCGGATTTGCCCATTTTGCTGAGTATCTAACCTGGCTTATGGGTTACGAAACCCTGTGTTTTGCTTTATACGACCAGCGGGACCTGGTTCAGGCAATAGCCGATAAACTTTTAGCCCTATACGTCCCCATCCTGACCAGGATTCTCGAATTTGACAGGGTAAAAATTATATGGGGAAGTGATGACATGGGCTTCAAAACAGGACCCATGATCGGACCTGATGATTTACGTGCTTATGTATTGCCGGGGCACCACAAAATGGCAGAAATGTCGCACCGCGCCGGACTGCCCTACCTTCTTCATGCCTGCGGGAACCTGTCAACGATCATTGAGGACCTGATAGAGCTTGTTAAAATAGATGCCAAGCATTCGTTTGAGGATACAATCGAAGATGTCCGGGATCTGAAATCTACATACGGACAGCGGATTGCAATCCTGGGCGGTATTGATGTCGACTTTCTCTGCCGGGCTAATATTGACGCCATTCGGCATAGAGTACAAAACACTCTTGATATATGTATGCCCGGGGGTGGGTATTGCCTTGGCACCGGTAACAGTGTGACGAATTACATTCCCATCAATAACTATTTGGCGATGGTTGATGAGGGACGTAACTTTCGCCCATAACATCTTCTGGGATCTAAAAACACCCATCATGACTGTGATGCGTACGGGAGGATAAAATGTATTGGAGAGAAGTTGTAGCCAGTCTTTACCCGTGGGATTTGCTGGATGAAGGCCTTGATCATATTCTGGACACTTTACAGGAAAAGGCCTATGTCAATAGCACTTACTTGGTCGCGCTCATGCACGATGAGAAACGTCCGCTAACCGATTTTTACTATCCCCATAACCCAAAACGGAAAGTTTATTGGACCGAGGATTCACGCGCTTATTGGTCACTGTCACCGGAAGCCTATAAAAACAGCCCTATCAAACCTTTACCGAGTCATAATCCTGAGCTCCAGGAAATTGATTGGTTGAAAACTTTAATCGATGGCTCCCGGGCGCGTGGGATGACTGTAGGGGCGGAATTATCGCATACCTGGGTTGATAAAAAACGCCTCCTGGAAGAATACCCGGATATTGTGCAGCGCGATATTTACGGCAATCCTTTCAAAATAAGAATCTGCCCAAATCATCCGGATGTTCAGGCTTATGGCATCTCCTTATATGTCGATCTGGCAACGCATTATGACATTGATTTTATTCAGACTTGTTTCGTAGGATTTCATGCCGGAAGACCAAACCCTTGGGGCGGATCTACAGATCCGGAAGTGGTACGGTTAGTGGGATTAGCGACTGGGGGGTGCTTTTGCCCGCACTGCCGTCAAGCCGCTCTCGCCAAAGGATTGGATTGGGATGCGATGGTCGATCGCCTCCGCAGGTGGGCTGATGCCCATGATCCATATAATCATCGCGCTGCCTTCGAACTCAAACTGCTTCAGGCAAGCAGTACAACCGCTACGAGCCTGCTGGCGGAGATACCGGAATTATATGCTTTTCTGAAATTCCGCACGGATTCTCTGACCACATTCTTCAGTATAATTGAAAAATCCGTCCATAGGGTGCGCCCGGATATCGATTTACGTTTCAACCACTTCGCGCGCTATCCTGAATTGATGGGACTGGACCTGAAAGCTGTAGGGTTGATGATGAATTCCATCCGCAGCTCAGATTATGCCGAACAAAGCGGCGACCCGGCGCAAATGGCATTCAAACGCGCATATTTGCACAGCATACGGCGGGCAATTGGTCCGGATAAATACTTTTTGTCCGCAATTTCACCCCGACCCAAAGCCACGCCGGATTTGGTCAAACAGGGCATTAGAATAAGTGCCGAAGCAGGTGCGGATGCACTCACCATTGGTCATTATGACGGCGCATGGCCTGAATGCATCAAGGCAATTGGGGAGGGGCTTGATGAAGCCGGCATTATTATTGGGGCTGCCCCATGAAATTATTTGCACCCGCGTTCAGACCCCTGAAACTTGGTGAAATCCAACCCTCTGGCTGGTTAGCCCAGCAACTCCAGGTGCAGGCGGAGGGACTCAGTGGAAATCTTGATACTTTTTGGCCTGATGTCAGTGAGAGTCAATGGATAGGTGGAAATAGTGAGTCCTGGGAACGCGTTCCATATTGGCTTGATGGTCTGATTCCCCTGGCGTATGTTCTGGACAGTGCTGCGTTAAAGGCCAAAGTCAAACGCTACATGGACTATATTATCACCCACCAGCATAACGATGGTTGGTTTGGCGCAAAGACAATGGTGGCAGGCGCTGGGCAATTAACACAGGCGCATTATGATCTCTGGGCACAAATATTATTCAGCAAAGTTCTTGTCCAATATGCAGAAGCAACGCAAGATCCCCGTGTCGCTCCTGCCTTAGAAAAAAACCTGCGCTGCATAGACAGCCATATTGATACAGCACCCTTATTCAATTGGGGACAGTTTCGCTGGTTTGAAGCATTGATTGCCATCTTTTGGTTGTATGAACGCTGCGGTGAAACCTGGCTGTTGCATCTGGCGACCAAACTCAGCGCACAGGGTTTTGATTGGGCAAAGTTTTTTACCGCACCAACGGGTTGGCCAGCCGCATCCCCCACCCCAAAAGGGCGTTGGAGCTATATGCGCCATGTGGTCAACAACGCAATGGCGGTCAAATCCCAGGCGCTGTGGTGGCGAATGTCAGGGGATGATCGAGACCGCGAGATTGTCTATGCAATGCTCGAGAAATTACATAAATACCATGGCATGGTCACGGGTGTATTCACCGGTGACGAGTGTTTAGCCGGATTGAGCCCCACCCAAGGGACAGAATTGTGCGCTGTCGTGGAATATGCGTTCTCACTTGAAACCCTCCTCTCCATTATGGGTGACCCGGCATTCGGCGATCAAGTGGAAAGGATCATCTTCAACGCTTTACCGGCAACTTTTTCTCCCGATATGTGGGCGCACCAATATGACCAACAGGTCAACCAAATCGAATGCAGCGTACAAGAGAATCGCTCCTGGAACACAAATGGTCCGGAATCCAATATTTTTGGCGTCGAACCAAACTACGGTTGTTGTACCGCGAACCTGAGTCAAGGGTGGCCTAAATTTGTTTCGCATCTCTGGATGCAGCCAGTCGACGGAGGGCTGGCGGCTACTTTATACGCACCGAACACAGTGCATACAAACATTGACGATGTCGCTGTTACAGCCGAACTCATCACCGAATTTCCATTTGATGACCATCTGACATTCATTATTTCCACAGCATCCCCGGTAAAGTTCACACTCCACTTGCGAATACCTGAATGGGTGCAGCGGGCTACATTGAGCGTCAATGGTGAAACAGTAGTGTATCCAGATCCAGGTTCGTTCCATAAAATTACCCGAACATGGCAAGATAAAACCATTGTAAAATTAACGCTGCCGGCTCAGACGAAAATCATCAAAAGGGCGCAAGCAGTCACGCTTGTCAAAGAGCCTCTGGTCTATGCTTTGAGCATAGGGGAGAAATGGGAACGCATCCACAGAGACGCACCTTATAGAGAATTACCCCACGCGGATTGGGAAGTCTATCCAACCACACCGTGGAATTATGCTCTGTGTATCGATGATATAAGCTCTGACGATATGATCGTGTTCCATAAACACGAACTTAAAGACTATCCCTTTTCTCCTCAAGGCGCACCTGTCAGTTTATCATGTACTGGTTACCAGGTCCCGGAGTGGAAATCAGTCCATGGTAACGCTGACGAAATACCCGTTAAATTGACACCCTGTAGTGAACCGGCAGTCGAACTCACCCTGATCCCTTATGGTTGTACGAATTTACGTATAACTGAATTTCCGGTATGCAAAGTAAAATCGTGATAGTAACACTGACCAATGTTATATGCGATTAAATGGAGGAGAACGTGATGAAACGTGAAGAATGGCGCACACAAATAATGCAGCTTCCCGTGTTGGATTCGCATACGCATCTTAATATGCCTAACGTGCCGATAGCGGCACAGAATTTCTGGGATATTGCGCATTACTTCTGGTTCCAACAGGAACTATGGTCCGTAGGTTACCCGCGGGATGCAGCAAAATTACCTGAGGATGAACGCACTCTGGCATTCGTAAAAGCCTTCAATGCTTCCCGAAATACCGTATGGAACCATATAGTGCGTCACATTTTGGCAGATTTATATAAAGTGGATAGCCTTGGGTTGGAAAGTATTGACGAAAACTTTGTACTTGCAGCGGATCAGGCTATCCGCTGGTACAGCTGGCAACCAGATTGGTCTCAGTCTGTTATTGACAAACTGAACATTCGACGGATTGGTGTCAATCAACTGGCGCATGCCGATTTTAAAGATTTACCTGGTGTGAGTATTGTCATTCCGGAATGGGAAGATGCCACAGGCATGGATTGATCGTATTCAACAGGCAAGTGATAAAGTGAGTGCGGGAAGCGCTGCTTTGGATGCTATAAAAGAATCGGTAAAGAAACACCACGATCAAGGGATACGCGGGATGCGCGTTGGAGCGGAGAGTTTTGAAGCCATGGGGAAATGCGCTGTCAACTTCCAGATTAGTCAGCTAAATGAGAACAGTGAAAAGTGGGAAATTGAAGCATTTATCGCCCATGCTCAATTCGCTGCCCTGAGCGACTATGGAATGTTTGCCCAATTGTTTGTGGGTATTCAACGTGATGTTACAGCACACACAGCGATGGCTGTGAATGATCCGCTGAAAATCATCGTTCTTTACCCACTTTTCGAACGTTATGCTTGTGGATTTGAACTTGTTGTTGGCGCTCCGGGCAACAATATGGACGCTGCACAAGCTGCACGAATCTATCCTAATGTCTTTCTGGGAGGATTGTGGTGGTACAACTTCCGTTCCAGCACCTATATGCAGACCATGCAGGAGCGATTGGAAGCTGTCCCTGCCGGTAAAAGTATTCTGGTAGCTTCGGATGCCAGATGTATTGAATGGTGCTACGGTAAAATCCTATTGATCAAATGGCTGCTGTCAGATTTCCTGTACCGGCAAACCTCATTAGGTTGGATATCAGAGGAAGAGGCACTATGGGTTGCCCGGGAGTGGTTGCACGATGCAGCGGCGCGCCGATATAGTTAAAGTAACTTATTATCAAGATTGGGTAATCCGCATGAGAACCTGATCAAGAGGTCCCGCTCGTGTAATAAATACCTTACCATCAAACAGAAGGGCAATCGTGCCGTTTGCGTGTAATAGTCGAAGGCTTTGCGCAAAAATATACCAATTAACATTTCCCAGAGCTTCAAGTTCAGGAAAATATTTCTTTACAAAAGCCTGCCATAGATCTTTATTGTCCGGAATCTGGTTATTTCGGGGAACGCTGATCACGGCATCAAAACCTGTATCATTTTCAGCATTGAGCGTATCTTCACCAAGGAAGATGTCTGGAAATTCAATATCCCAATGGCAAAAATGCGTTCCAGTGAACAGGGTCTGTCTCGCTAGTGCCTGGTACAACGCATCGATGTCCGTACCAGATCTTTCTAAACCAATTCTTTCTAACATTTCCACACCGGTTGGTTGTTTCAAAGACCCAAGAACGATGACGTCTAACATGGACGCATAGGCATTGAGGGCACTTTGATAAAACGCGTATGTATTCGAATTCCATCTGCCGGCACTATTCTCTGACACCGCTCCAGGAATTCTGTTTAGTGCTTTGGTGATACCGCGCACCAAATATTCGCGTAGGTGCTGTGAGTCAGGTCCGCTGTTATCGCTGATTAACGACCCCATCAGAGCATTCCCATGGCGCAGGTGATGATCCAGGAAACTAAAGGGAGCACCCACAGAGAAGGTGGTTAACCAGATATTGTGTTTTGCGATTTCGACTGCCATTGGATTTTTATCAATCCCACAAACGCACTTTTGGGTGATGATACGTTTCAGCAATAGAGTATCACTGTATTCTTCTGGTTTTACCTCAAATCCGTGGCGGGATAGACGGGCATGGCTGCGCTTCCTTTCCTGGTCAAGCGCGACATATAGAGGATTCCAATCCCAGGGAATATTGGGATGTAAATCATGGTAGACTTGCATTCTACAGATTATTTCTGACGTAAGATATTGGATAACACTGATAAGGCATCGTCCGGTTCCCATAGATGGATCCAAAACCCGCATACCCATCATCGCTTCAAGAGCTCTGTTATTAGCATCGTTAAGTTGTTGATGGCGTGGGTTATAGGACTGCGCTGCAGTCAAGTTTCCACAAGCTTGTCTGATGGCAACAATGGTTTCCATTTCAGCCATGAATTTACGTTCACGTACATCCATCTGGTTCTGTATAGATTGCTGAACAAGGTAGTCAATTGTTGGATTGGGCACTATCCAATCAGAACCGGTCGGCTGATCTGGACCTTCATGAAATCCGACTTTTGCTACTAGCTCTCGGCGAGTGTAAGGTAATTCAGTAAATTCCAACCTCACATTTAGAAGCGTGTCGCCTATGTCAGCGAGTTGGTAACCATCAAGGCATTCGTAATCGACGATCGAATCTCCTTCAATCATCAGCCACTTAAATACCTCCCGCATATTTGTATCAGGAATACTTTGCTCAGCCATAAAAACAAAATCCGGTCGGGACGGATCGAACAATTCACCGCGATAAGGAGGTACATTATGCTCAGGATCACCGTAATACAGGCTTCGGAAAAGCTTGAGAACAGCTCCGTAAATATTCTGCATGCTTTCCTGTTCATCCAGAGCAGATTTAGCAATGGCATATATCCCTTTTATCGGATTGTCAGGATCATCTGCAATAAGCATACCCTTATATTCAGCCACGAACAAAAATAATATTCGATAGATAAGATTGACGGTTACTGAGGTTAAGTCAGTGATGTCAATTTTGGCTTTTTGACTCCCTCCGAAATGATGGTAACGATGCAGTAGAATACCCCCAGCAATAGCCGGTATCACTTTTTCAATAAGCCGTTTTCTCAATCTCGATATGACATCATACTTGTACTGCACGTAGTTCTCACATAACCGGGCATTAAACGACATGCCAGTTCCGTCAGGTATAAAAGCATCACGGTGAAATAAACGCCACCATATATGAAAGCGCTCTAATGCGTCCTCACCAGGATATTCCGCTGGATTTATCATATCCTCAAAAATACTGGCAAGGTTGATTTCAAAAAATTCACTTGCAGTTCCAGTCACAGGCTGGTGATATAACCGCCATACAGGTCCGTTAGTGAGTACGCCCCAGGCTACGCCAGCTGTTTTTAGATACCCCATCATCTGATGGCTTGGATTAGCTTGCGCTTTCCAGGTATCTCGCTGTGAATCTCCCCGCATATCCAATAACCGCTCCCAGTGCTTTGCCTCTGCAACAGCAAGAGCACGGCTGTAGAACGCGCTGCTCCTTTCTCCTTTAGACGCTCCTAAGGCTCTGCTCATCGCATCGCGAAACAGTGTATAATCTGGACAAGTTACATCACCGACATCACGCAGTTTCCCTTGAACAGCAAACGACCATGACAGGATTTCCAGAACAGGCTGCACAAAAAATCTTTCTGTTTCGCTTTCTGTCCAAAGCATGCCATGATCTTGAGCGTTGTTCCATAACAGTTGCACTTCACGGAATTTTGTGACCAGATTATGCTCAAGTCCAGCGACCGGTTTTATTTGATTTAGTAAATAGATATTTGAAAAGTGCACGGCATCACTCCTCTATTTTTTCCACAAACATACTGGAATCATAAACGACTTTTCCATTTTGTACACGTAATATGATGACGGGTTTAATTGGATTATGAAGAGCATCAAATGAAAGCTGACCTGTCACGGTATCGAATGTCATTGCCTCCATCATCTGGGCAACGACAATGGGAGACAATGATTCTGAACGTTGAATAGCAGTAAAAAGTACATTTGCTGCATCATAACTCAATGTCGCTACCGCATCCGGTACAACAAGATAGCGTTCCTCGTATTTTCTTACCCATTCTACCACTTGAGCGCTGGATTCATTGACAGCAAAATGCGCTGTATAGTAACAGTTTTCAAGGTATCTCGTATCCAGTTCAGGCGAATCCCAGCCATCACTCCCCAGGATGACTTGATTAACACCATACGTTCTGGCTTGATTTGCCAGTTTATTGATAACATTATAATAACCTGGCATGTATATAACCTCGGCATTCACATTCCGAATCTCTGCTAAAGTGTCAAAGTAGGTATCAGATATGCGATCGTAGGATTCACGCAGCAATACTTCACCACCATTCTCTATAAATGTTGCGGCAAAAGCGTTGGCGAGATTGGATTCATAGTTGCCATCACTTGCTACCAGGATAGTGACCGTTTTTGCGTTGAGTTGTTCTATAGCGATCCTGGCAGCAACAATTCCCTGATCCGGATCGATAAACGGTATGCGATATACATAAGGGCGAAGTTCACCATAATTATCCAGTGTCAAATCCTCATTCACCGATAATGGATTAATCATCAAGACACTTTCACTTGAAGCGATCTGCGCGACCCCCTCAGAGGCTTCCCCACAAACGGCGCCCAGAATATAACCTGCACCGTCATCGCGGACAGCTTGCGTGGCTACTGTCCTTGCTGTCGTATAATCACAGGCGCTGTCAAATAACTTTAACTGTATCTGATATCCAAGCACACCCCCTTTTGCATTTTGTTCTTCTGTTGCCAGGACGATTCCATTGCGCATGCTTTGCCCCAACAGAGATAATTCTCCGCTAAATGCACCTATTACAGCGACAGTCAAGGCTGTATCGCTTTCTTGACTATTCAGTAGTGCGCAACTGTTTAATCCAAAAATAACGGCAATAAGAAGGACTCTGTGCCAGATAAATCGGGAGTTACTTCTGTCCCAGGTTTTATGATTTATGTTATTGTCATCCATAGCATACGGAAACCTTATTAGATAACCAGTATTTATGATGTATTGTAAACAATTCTGCCATTTTGTATAACGCGCAGCAGGATTAGGGGATTTCCAAAAAGTGTAGGAGCAAAAACTGCTTCCCTTCCTCAAAGCGTACAGACGAAAGCAGGAGGATGCAATGCACCCTCCTGCTTTTTATGAAGTTATCGCTTTACCATCTGGATAGTACCTAACTACCCAGATACGCCTCTCGCACGCGGGGATTGGCGGCAAGGTCTTTTGCCGTGCCCTCCAGATCAATCACACCTGTTTCCAACACGTAACCACGGTCAGCGACGGATAATGCCATCTGTGCATTCTGCTCGACCAGCAGGATTGTAACGCCTTCTTGCCTGATTTCCTGGATGATTTCAAAAATCTCTTCAACCAGTATCGGGGCTAATCCCATCGAAGGTTCATCCATCAACAATAACCGCGGTTTCGCCATCAGAGCACGGGCAACTGCCAGCATTTGCTGCTCCCCACCCGAAAGCGTCCCGCCGGTCTGTTCAAGGCGTTCCTTTAATCGGGGGAATAGTTGGAATACATATTCCATGCTTTCTTCGATCTCTTGTTTGTTATTGCGGGTGAATGCACCCATTTCTAAATTTTCGCGCACGGTCAGAGGTGAGAATATACGCCTGCCCTCTGGCACATGGATAACACCTTTACGCACGATGCGGCTTGCCTCAACCCCGGAAATTTTTTCACCATCGAAAAGAATCTCGCCTTGTACTATAGGCAGCAAACCGGATATTGTCTGAAGCGTCGTAGACTTGCCAGCGCCGTTTGCGCCAATCAGTGTGACAACTTCCCCTTCATTGACATGAAATGACACACCGTGCAGCGCTCGAATAGCACCATAACTGACATACAGGTTATGAACTTCTAATAATGGCATTGTCCTGTCTCCCTACTGCAGATGCGCCTGACGACCAAGATAGGCTTCAATCACCTGCGGATTATTCCGTACAGCCTCAGGCTTGCCTCGTGCGATGATTTCACCAAAATCCATCACTGTAATCCACTCACAAATATTCATCACTAGCCGCATCCGATGTTCTACGAGCAAAACGGTCAAATTAAAACGATCACGTATGAAATGAATGAGATCCATCAACTCATCAATTTCCTGCGGGTTCATACCTGCGGCTGGCTCATCAAGGATGAGAAGCGTCGGAAGTGCGGCTAAAGCACGGGCAATCTCCAACCTTCGCTGTAAACCATACGGTAAGGAACCGGCTATTTCATTTTGCCGTTTCTCCAACCCAAATATGGTCAGGAATTCCTGAGCTCGCGCTGTCATCTCATCTTCTTTCTCATGAAAGCGCTTCGTTTTGAGGACAGAATCCAATAGCGTGTAGCCGGCATGCGGATGATAGGCAATCCGGACATTATCCAGCACAGAGAGATTCTGGAACAAGCGAATATTCTGGAACGTTCGCGCAATACCCATCTGGATGATTTCATGAGAAGGCAGTCCGACAAGTTCTGTGTCTCTGAATCGGATGCTCCCCTCACTTGCCGGATACACTCCGGTCACCAAATTGAATACTGTGGTTTTACCAGCCCCATTTGGGCCAATCAGACCCGCTAATTCACCGTGCCGCAAAGTTAAGTCGAAGGCATGCACGGCTCTTAAACTGCCAAAAAAATGCGTAACATCGTCAACTTCTAAAACAATTGGACGGTCCTCAATCTCAGCTGATAATCCTGGTGGTCGGCCCTTGACTATGGTGTTCATAGGACCTCCACTGCAGGATCAGCAAGCATTCCATCGTTTGGTAAATCCGCTGGCTCAGGCTTGGGTAATTCCGGTAACTTTTTACGCAAGAACGGTATTTCGTAGTTGCCCATCAGCCCCTCCGGACGCAAAAGCATCATAACAAGCAATACGAGAGGATAGACAACGAATCTCCAGGTTTCGAATCCCTCGGGAAGGTATAATCGAAGCACACCTTCCAGCAATAAAATCCAGATAAAACCGGTAAAAAGTGTCCCGGTCATGCTGCCCAATCCGCCAAAAACAACGATGATCAGCGGGTTGAACGATTGGATGAAATTAAACGATTGCGGATGAAGAAATGCCAGGTCGTGTGCTCGAATCCCACCTGCAAGTCCAGCAAAAACACTGCCAATGACAAAAGCAAGGACTTTGGATTTGGCAACATCGATACCCACCAGTTCTGCAGCGCGCTCATCTTCACGAATTGAAACAATCGATCGCCCAGTACTGGAATGCAGGATATTGCGCATCACAATCAAAACTAATATCAACGAGAAGAAAACCCACGGCCACGTCGTCAGCATTGGAATACCGATCATACCTCGCGCACCCTTCATTTCAGGGAATGGTAATAATGTATCCGTGTTGTCTAACAAGACTTTGACAATGATTGTAAAGCCTAACGTTGATATACCAAAGTAATCTGAGCCTAATTCCAAAACAGGCAAACCGAAGAGGTAACTAATTATACCGGCAACAGCAGCACCACCCGCCAATGCTATTAGAAATACGATTTGTATCGAGATTTTATCTGGCAATAAACCGAGACCAGACATAAACACAGGATTAAGAACAGGCACAAAATACTTAACCACAATAAAAAATGCTAATATCGTAGCCAGCACAAAAAAAGTGAAGTGTGTCATGACGCTGACACGATAAAATCTTTTAAGGAAAGCCGATACTACCAGTAATAGTGCTAAAGTAAGTAGGGAGCCAAAAAGAACGACAATAATACCAGATGCGTCCTGATGCACCCAGCGGTACGTCACATCGGCTGATGCGTAAGCGCCAATCGCGTAGAATCCGTACTGCCCTAACGAGAATTGTCCGTTGAACCCATAAATCAGGTTTAAGCCAAGTGACACAATCGTTATAGCTGCACCCCAATAGATAATACCCCGCCAGAAATTATTGAGTACGCCAAATGATAGCAATAGTTGTACAATGACAAAAATTGCCAGACTAGCGACGTAAAACAAAGCACCGGGTTTGCGCATAAAACTTTTTAGCATAAGTTCACCTGTTTATACCTTTTCCGCTGGAGGTTCGCCGAAAAGTCCTTGCGGCCAAACCAGCAGCACAACGATCAGCAGAGAAAAGGCGATTGCATCACGCATTGGTGTGGAAATGAAACCCGCAGCCAATACCTCAGCCTGGCCCATGATAAGCGAACCCACAAACGCACCGGGGATGCTGCCGATACCACCGACCACAGCAGCTACAAAAGCTTTCAACCCGGGGATAATGCCCATCAGATGATGTACCTGCTTATAGGCTGTCGCGTACAAAACACCCGCTGCGCCTGCTAAACCACCTCCAAGGGCAAAGGTTAACGCAATCACGCTGTCAACATTAATACCCATCAAACGCGCTGCCTGTTTATCATAAGCAGCTGCGCGCATCGCTTTCCCCAACCGTGTATTATTAACCAGGTACTGCAAAACGACCTGCAAAACAATCGAGGCACTCATAATGACCAGTGTGACATTGGATGCTGAAAGATCCCACACTTTACCACCGGTTTCCAACTCAAGACCGGCCAGAGTCAGCACAACAGCCAGAAATCCGCCAAACTGCATTCCAAATAACAACAAAGGGTGCCGAGTGAGTGCGTGTGCTTTCATATCCCCTTTCCGTCCCCGCAAAGCCAGATAAACATAAACCAGCAACGAAACAGCAAAGAGGGTCCATAAACCAATCAGGACAATCGGCGATACAGTACCGGCAGTATAGACAGTAACTTCAAATGGCCGGGTGTATGTCTTGTAGTTATTCGTATAGACAAAGCGCAAAGCTCCAAAGTATTCCAGGAAAAAGGATACACCAATAGCGGTAATCAAAGCAGCGATTCTTGGTTTATTCCTCAATGGGCGGTAGGCAAAACGCTCGATTACAACTGCAATTAGACCAGCTATCAACATAGCAGCTAAGATGACCGTTAAGGTCCCCACCACAACGACCAGCATCTCGGGAGCGCTAGGGAAAATCCATGCCACCCATCGATGCAAGTCCAGCGTAGCAATCGCATAAAAGCTGGTGAAGGCACCAATCATAAAGACATCACCGTGAGCAAAATTAATCAACTTCACAATCCCGTAGACCATGGTGTAGCCCAGGGCTATAAGAGCATAAATAAAACCTAATTGAAGACCATTCAATACCTGTTGAATAAAAACACTCGGGTTTTGCCAGAGCGCCTGTATAAGAATCACCACAACCAGCAAACCACATAATGCAAAAATACCTTGACTTATGCGGTTTAGAAACATACCATCCCGTCGGCGCGGAGCGGCGGCAATTGTATTATCTGTTAGCGTACTTACCTGTAATCGGTCCATACCTCACCACCCTTACAAACTAGAGCCGGGGCACACTGAGTAGTGGCCCCGGCTCATTTTTAACTTATAAATCCATCAGCACCGGGGAAAAAATGCTTCAGGGAGCGACGGTGGAGTTATAAATAACCTGTCCACCTTCGACTTTGAGGATTACAGCTGCTTTGATTGGGTTGTGCTGCGCATCGTAGGTAATATCGCCAGAAACGACTGGGAAAGTACCTGTCTCCATAGCTGCGCCAACCTTGGCTGGATCGTCAGTTGATTTGGCCTGTTCCATCGCTTGCAGTAAAACATTAGCGGCATCATAGGCCAGAGCTGCCAGAGCATCGGGTTTCGCGCCGTAGGCAGCCTCGTATTTTGTTACAAAGTTGACGACGATATCACGGGTATCGGTGTTGGAGAAGTGGTTCGTGAAATACCCACCCTCTGTCACTGATAAGTCGAGATCGGCAGAGTCCCAACCATCTCCACCCAGGAGCGCTGCGGTAATGCCTTTTTCTTTGGCTTGTGCAGCAATAAGGTTGACAGTGGAGTAATAATCCGGCAGATAAAGGACGTCAGGATTGGCATCCTTCACCTTTGTCAAAATTGCAGAATAGTCGGAATCTTCGCCGGTGTAGTTTTCTGTAACAACAACGGTACCACCACCAGCTTCAAACTCGGCAATGAAGACTTCAGCCAAACCGCGGACATAGTCATTACCCTGATCAATGAACACTGCGGCTGTTTTGGCATTCAGGTTATCCAAAGCAAACTTTGCGGCAACCTTACCCTGGAACGGATCAATAAAGCAGGCGCGGAAGACATTGGGTTTCGTGCTGCCATCTTCAGCAACCGTTACACTCGGGTTTGTTGAGGTGGGGCTGATCTGGAGCACACCCTTAGCAACAACGATTTCGGATATCGGGATAGAAGCGCTGGAGCAAACCTCACCGATAATGAACTTCACGCCGTCCTGATCGATGACTTTGTTAGCTGCACTGACTGCTGCTTCCGGATTGCATTGGCTGTCTTCGATGACGGTTTCAATGGTTTGACCATTAACGCCGCCCTTCTCGTTCCATTCGCCAATGGCTAAAAGCGCGCCATCGCGCGTGGATTCACCAAACGTTGCGACATCGCCGCTTAAGGGAGCCAGAATGGCGATTTTCACTGTTTTGCTGCTTCCGCCACATGCGGACAGAGCAAGCATTGCGACAACTAAAGCCAAAAATACAAATAGATTCTTACGCATTTCTCTCCTCCTGATTGAATAATGATGTTAAAAGACAACGAAGCTCAACTGACGGGACATTCAAGACGGGTGATCTTCCCCCAAATCACCTCCTTGTTCAGTTTTCTGGGCAATAACCATGCGCTTTTTAAAACCAAACAATCCTTATTTTATCGAAATCTTGTCAAGTGTCAAATTTGACGTTTATCCGATGTCAAATATAATGTTGTTTATGTAGCCCATTGATGAAGCGCGATTGCACTGGACGGTTGGATACATAGTGCCTAATTGCATTTAAAAAACATGCCGTTGATTATACCATAGCCAGGAGGGATTCACAATGTCATCGACGCAAGCAACTATACGGAAAATCATCAGGTTACCGATGATTCATCTACTCGTACTGCAGATCATTGCTATCCTTCTTTATCCCCTCTCGTTTTTCGGGCAAGCACCGCAAGCAGCCATTTTACCGCCGACCCTCTACCTGTTATTACTCGTAGCCGTGGTTTTAACGAATACAGGCAACCTTTCCACCGAAGCCGGACGGGCATCCCTGATCTTCATACAGGGGATTAATATCGTTGTACGCATGATGATATTCTTCCCCAATCTCAAAACATCCGAGGATGTTTGGGCCTGGTCACTCCTCATCACCCAGGTTATAAGCATCGGATTATCATGGTACACAATGGTTGCGATCGAGAAAAGGCCGCTGCACGAACTGAACATCGTTCAGGATATCAGAACAGCCAGTTAGTCAAACCCAAATTTATATCGCGAAAGGATAAAATGTTATCAAAACTCTATGTCAAAGCCTGTGACGGTTTCCCGAAATTCCGAAAATTCACACGGAAACACATGTACCAGTTTATGGCTAAAATCTATCAAAAGGAAGACTGGTCATTTATGAATTATGGTTATCTACCGCTTGAACAAGGGGAAGATGAACCTGATCTGAGCACTGACGATGAAATCAACCGTTATTGTATCCAACTCTACCATCACCTGGCGAGTGCTGTGGATTTGAACAACCAGCACGTTCTGGAGGTTGGCAGTGGACGCGGTGGTGGTGCCCATTACATCAAGAAGTATTTCTCACCAAAGTCCATGGTGGGTGTGGATTTCTCTAATCGTGCTGTTTCCCTCTGTAAAAAACATTATCAGGTTGAAGGACTGTCTTTTATTCCGGGTGATGCGGAGGCGTTGCCATTTGATGATGATTCATTTGATGCGGTTGTCAATGTGGAATCCTCCCATTGTTACGCATCAATGGAAAAGTTTCTCACCCAGGTCAAACGCGTATTAAAACCCGGAGGTCATTTCCTCTTTGCAGACTTTCGCAACAACGGGCAAATGGAAGAAATGAATCTCCAGCTTGAACGCTCTGGCCTGCTTCCTCTACGCTTCAAAGATATCACACAAAACGTCCTGAAAGCTCTGGACGCAGACCACGAACACCGAATGCATCAAATACATAAAGGCTCCCCAACCATTTTAAAACAGCTTGTACGCGAATTTGCTGGTGTGAAAGGCACGTCCTTCTATAACCATTTAATCAGCGGGGCTGTCATTTACCAAAGCCACATATTGCAAAAAGCTGCTATTTGACAATTACAATATATCGTTTACAATACGTCCAGCCAAAAAGGGCCGCTCGTTTGCGGCCTTTTTCATTGACAGCAACAAAAACGACGCAGTATAAGGGTACGTCAACCCTTGTAACGGCGGTTCAGAAAACAGATTGATATTAAAAGAAAGTTGACGGAGGAACAATAATGGAATCAATCACTTTAAACGCATCAGTACGTACAGTAACAGGTAAAAAAGTTAAGTTACTTCGCCAGCAGAATATTATTCCAGGAACGATATATGGGCATCATATCGAATCGCAATCGATACAATTTGACGCCCGGCATGTTGTAAAAACCCTGAATCAGGTTGGGACCAGTTCGACGGTTCAAGTTCTTGTCGAAGGAAACCCGGAGCCCTATCTTGCGATCTTTCGTGACACCCAGATAGACACCATACGGCGATCTCTTATCCATGTCGACCTTCAGGCATTGAGCCTCACCGAAACGGTAAGAGTGCCGGTTAGTATCATTTTGACCGGTATCAGCCCGGCAATTGAGTTAGGAGGAATTCTGGTTCAGATACTGAATGAGTTGGAAATAGAAGCGCTTCCAACGGCCTTGATCCCTTCAGTTGAAGTTGACGTTAGCGTCCTTGAAAATATTGGTGATTCTATACTTGTGGGCGACCTTGTCGTACCCGAAGGTGTAACCATTCTCAATGATATGGATGAGACCATCGTCCAGATTACCTGGCAGGTAGAAGAAGAGGAAGAAGAAGAAGAGGTTGAGGAAGAAGAAGAGGTAGAAGAAGAAGAAGACTTGCCAACCGGAGCAACTGCAGCCCCTCGCACCGAAGCGCCCAGGGCGTAAACTGATTGACATACTGAAAAAACAGGTGTCGCGGATAACGCGACACCTGTTTTTTATATAAAAAGGATGAAGTTTGTGGAAACTTCATCCTTTTTTCATTTTACACGAAATGCATAGTGTTACTTGGGTTCTTCAGTCTCGACATGTGCTTCTGCGATAACTGCATCGACGAGATGTGATGGTAAAATATCATAGCGAACAAATTCCATAGAGAAAACGCCTCTACCCTGTGAAATAGCCCGTAAGTTTGTCGCGTAAGTTAACATTTCGGCAAGAGGGGCTTCGGCAACGACAATTGCTTTACTACTTTGTTGATCCATTCCCTGAACCCGTCCTCGCCGTGTGTTCAGATCAGACATAACGGCACCGGCAAATTCCTCAGGCACCGTAATTGTAAAAAGATAGATCGGTTCCAGTAGAACAGGTTTGGCATCGCGGAATGCTTGTTTAAAACCCTCTCGACCAGCTGTTTGGAAGGCAATATCCTTCGAATCAACCGGGTGCTCTTTCCCATCCGTAATCGCTGCACGCACATCGACAATCGGGAATCCAGCCAGAACACCAAGGGGAAGCACCTGTTTGATGCCTTTCTCAATAGAGGGTTTGAACGAAGTGGAAATCCGACCACCTACAACCTCCCAGACATAATCAAAACCTTCATCACGGTTAGTCGGCTCCAATCTCATATGAACTTCGGCGAATTGTCCGGCACCGCCAGATTGTTTCCGATGCCTGTATTGAGATGAGGCTATCTTCGTGATCGTTTCCAAATAAGGTACTTTTGGCGTATGTGATTCCAAACCAACATTGAATCGCGTTTGCATTCTTCTAATAGCTGTATCAACATGAGCATCGCCCATTCCAGAGAGGATGGTTTCATGAGTGGTTGGATCCTGGCGCCATAGCAATGTTGGATCTTCTTCGCATATACGTGATAAGGTCGAACCCATTTTGGCAGTGTCGGCTTTCGTGATAGGTGATACAGCCACACTGTAGAGTACATCAGGTATAGGCACACCTCTGAGCTTAAGAGTCCTGCCTTTATCACAAAGCGTGTCATTGGTTAATGCTTCGGACATTTTTGCCACAACCACGATGTCCCCGGCATGTGCGGTTTCGAGTTGGATCTGGTCTTTACCCAGCATTGAATAGAGCTGTCCCAAACGTTCTGCGGTAAGCGCTCGTTCATTGTAGACAGTATCTCCGGAATTAACAACACCCCCATATATACGGAAAAACGTTTGTTTACCAACATAGGGGTCAGCAAGCGTCTTAAAGACCAGCAAAGCTAAGGGTGACGCATCACTAATGGGGAATTCCTCCTCACCCTGTGCTGTCGTCGCTACAAAAGTTCCCATCTCAGGTGAAGGCGTAATCAGTGTCAGGATATTCAAAAGGGCACCTAAACCAATTAAAGCACTGCCGCCAGCGCCCACCAGCACGGGTACAAAACTTCCTTCAGAGATAACTTGCTTTAATCCACCGGAAATTTCTTCAGGGGTTAGAGGCTCATCCTCAAAGAATTTTTCCATCAATACTTCATCAGCTTCTACAGCCGCCTCAACAATCTGGCCGTACAGTTCTTCAACCTGGGCTTCCATATCTGCAGGTATAGGAGCTGCAACCCCTTTACTTCCCATATAAGCTTTACGTTCCAGTACATTGATGACACCCTGAAAACTATCTACTGATCCTATCGGTAACATGAGGGTGAGGAAATGAGCGTCGAAAGCCTCGTTTAAGGATGCAAGGGCTCGTTCGAAGTTTGCGTTCTCGCGATCCATTTTGTTGATGAGAACAGCATGAGGAATCTGCTCATCATCTGCATATGTCCAGGTGAGTTCTGTTCCCACCTCAACCCCTGCAGCAGCATCAATTACTGATAGGGCAATGTCCGCAACACGGAGCGCGCTCCGTACTTCACCGATAAAATCCGTATATCCAGGAGTATCCAAAATATTTATTTTGTATTTACCCCACTCCACTGGCGCTAAAGCGGTGCTCAGGGAAATTGACCGGCGAATTTCTTCCTCGTCGAAATCTGTAACGGTATTTCCTTCTTCGACAGTTCCACGGCGTGTAGTCGCTTTGTTGAAGAATAAAATAGCCTCTGTGAGTGTCGTTTTGCCTGAATTTCCATGACCGATCAAGGCTATGTTGCGGATAAACGGTGTTGTATATTCCTTCATCTAATTCTCCCTCCGAGATTTCAAGGCATCTACAAGAATTTTAACAAAAGACAGTGTGACAACTGTCCATATGAAGTGCCAATACCAGCAACATATTTTAATTGATATACACGCAAAGTCAAAAGAATCGTCTGGGTCGGGTGCGTATCAAAAACGTGGCGAATGTCAAAAGCGACGCGGGTGTGTGGAAGGAAAACCACCAACCACAGTGTGTGGAAGGAAAACCACCTTCCACACATGCAGAAACGGCATATCCGCCCGTTTCTGCTCTTGTGTAGACATGATCAGGATAAATTCGACGAACCGCTTCTTTTCTTTGCGGTATCCAGTTTGGCTGCGCCAAACTGGATACCGCATTAATAACCTGGCAGTGCGGAAAGCTACGTGGAAAGCAAAACCAAAGTCTGTACCGCACCGCCACTTACCTTCACCAGATACTTTATGGCGTGGCTAACGGATTGTTTCGTGACAGTTTTTCCATAAATTTGAATAAATCCTCTCAAAAGACTTCTGAGTATATGTCAGTAATTGACATATACGGAAGCTAATATATCATTATCGAACGAATGTTCGATAATGATACCCAACTTCCGGTGTGTCAAGCAATACCACAAATGGTGTAAAATAATGTTATCTCAACAATGAGCCTTTAATACCTCTTTGAATTGGCGCTAATAGGGCAGGTTATTTCTTTCGCGATAAATTTAATTAATTGACATAAAGGACGCTATATGGAACCCGATTTCCTGATTATTCGCGGGGCAAGCCAACACAATTTGAAACATATTGATGTTAAAATCCCCCGCAACAAATTTGTCGTTCTGACAGGGGTCAGTGGCAGCGGAAAATCATCCCTGGCATTCGACACAATATACGCAGAGGGACAGAGACGCTATGTGGAAAGCCTTTCCTCATTCATCCGGCAGTTCCTGCGCCAGATGGAAAAACCCAAAGTGGATTTCATTGGAGGTCTCAGCCCCACTATAGCCATCCAACAGAAAGCCGTGAGTAAAAATCCCCGTTCAACCGTCGGCACGGTCACTGAGGTTTTGGATTACCTGCGCGTGCTTTATGCGCGTATTGGTGAAGCCCATTGCCCCCAATGTGGCCGACGGGTTGCCAGACAAAATGCGCAACAGATCGCCAATCAAATAAGTGAATTTGCTCCGGATATCCGTTACCAGATTCTCGCACCGGTCATCAAAGAACGTAAGGGAACACATACTGATATTTTGGTAAAAGCCAGACAGGATGGATATAACCGTGCCCGTATTGATGGTATGCCCGTTGAACTTGCCGACACGATCAAGCTGGCAAAGACAAAAAAGCATACGATTGAGCTGATTGTTGATAGACTGGTATCCGCTAATCAAGCCGACGAAGATTATAAAACCAGGTTAATGGATTCGCTTGAGACAGCCCTTAAAGCAGGCGATGGCGTTGTAATCATTGACATCGCTGAAGGTGAAGAATTATTATTCAGTGAACACCATGCTTGCGCGCACTGCGGGATCAGCTTCCCGGAACTCACACCACAGTTGTTCAGCTTTAACTCACCTTTGGGGATGTGCCCTGAGTGTAATGGACTTGGAAGCAAACTGGAAGTCGACACTAATCTGATCGTCCAGGATCCGGCGATTTCAATCCTTGATGGTGCGTTAAGGTGGTATGGGAATATTCGCAAGAAAAAGAGTGCATGGCGCTTACAGGAATTGGAAGCCATATCTAAACATTATAGTGTTGATATACAACAATCCTGGAATCAACTACCTGAAAACTTCAAAAACGTGATATTTTATGGGTCGGGTGAGGAAAAAATACGATTCAATGCCCATTCAGAATGGGAAGAAGGTTCATGGTCGCATGAATCAAACAGACCGACCCGGGGGATTGTTTATAACATTAACCGGCTTTTCCATCAAACCAAGTCAGATTACACACGAAGGTGGTACTCCAGTTTTATGAGCCAGCAGCCCTGTCCCGCTTGTCAGGGCACGCGACTGCGTCCTGAGGCGCGTGGTGTTATCGTCGGGGGAAAAACTGTAATGGAAGTCACTCATCTCCCAATAGATAAAGCTCAGAAGTGGGTTATGGGACTTTACGCAACCTTCGATGAAGAGCAACTCACGATTGCTGGAGACGTCCTGAAAGAGATCAGAGACCGCTTGCAGTTTATGCTGAATGTGGGTCTGCACTACTTGACCCTGGACCGTCCGGCGCCCTCCTTATCCGGAGGAGAATCACAGCGGATCAGGCTGGCAAGTCAAATAGGCTGCGGATTGGTTGGCGTGCTTTACATACTCGATGAGCCCTCGATTGGTCTCCATGCACGTGATAATCGTTCTTTGTTGGATACTCTTGAACAACTGCGTGATATGGGAAATACTGTTCTGGTCGTTGAGCATGATGCGGAAACGATGCTTACCGCAGATTGGATCGTAGACCTGGGTCCTGGTGCAGGAATCCTGGGTGGTCGCGTGGTCGCTGATGGGACACCTGAGGCTATTATGCGTCACCCGCAATCCCTTACCGGTCGATATCTCAGTGGAGAATACGAGGTTGTATCACCGAATGGTGGAAGGCGCGTCCCCGCAAACGGCAGCCTCATCCTGCACGGTGCCCGTCTTCACAATCTCAAAAATGTGGATGGCATTTTCCCTTTGGGCGTTTTCACATGCGTTACAGGCGTTAGTGGCAGCGGGAAAAGCAGCCTCGTTGCTGAAACGCTATACCCGGCATTGGCACGCGAACTGAACCGTGCGGAAGTGCGTCCTGGACCTTTTGAAAGTGTGGAAGGTTTGGAGCACCTCGACAAAGTTATCAATATAACGCAGGATCCGATAGGCCGCACCCCCCGCTCGAATCCTGCAACCTATGTTGGCTTATTTAATGAGATACGCAATGTTTTCACTGCCCTCCCGGATGCCAGGGTGCGGGGTTATGAGGCTGGACGCTTCAGCTTTAATGTGAAGGGAGGCCGATGCGAAGTATGTAAGGGATATGGGCTTCGCCGAATTGAAATGCACTTCTTGCCTGATGTCTGGGTTACATGTAAGGAGTGCAATGGAACCCGGTATAATCACGAAACCCTTCAGATTCGCTATAAAGGGAAGAATATTGCTGAAGTTTTGGAAATGGATGTGCAGGAAGCTCTGACTTTTTTTGAAAATCATCCCAAACTACACCGGTCTCTCCAGACTCTGCATGATGTAGGACTCGATTATGTAAAATTAGGGCAAAGTGCCACAACCTTGAGCGGGGGTGAAGCCCAACGGGTAAAACTCGCAAAAGAACTCAGTCGCGTTGCTACCGGTCGCACAGTTTATATCCTCGATGAACCAACAACAGGTCTTCACTTTGCTGACATTCAAAAGTTGCTGGACGTCCTGCATCGACTGACTGACGCCGGGAACACGGTCATCGTTATCGAGCACAACCTCGATGTCATAAAAACCGCGGATTGGATCATTGATATGGGACCTGAGGGTGGTGATGGAGGCGGTCAGATTATCGGAGAAGGTACTCCGGAAACGCTTGCCCGGAATGTCGATAGTTATACAGGTCAATTTTTAAGTACAGTACTGGCAACCGTACCGGCAAGTGCACAAATGTAAGAAGAATCAGCAATCCCTATGCAAAGAGCATAGGGATTGCTGATTCTTATGCGTTGACGCGAGTTATTGCGTTAACCGTAGTATTGCACCCTCGATATCACCACCCACCAAAAAACGTATAACCCTGCGGTCAACCTCCTTTAATGCCTGGTAATCTCCCAAAGCTTGTGCTTTTTTTAATATCCCAAAAGTCATCGATGATGTTGCTTGCCCGGGTTCATCCGGTATTGGCACATCGTTTATATTGTCAGAAACCAATTGAATGAATAGTCCTTTTCCACCATCACCTTTGTGCAGTTGTCCGGTGGAGTGCAAAAACCGTGGTCCATATCCTTTTGTCACAGGGAGATGTGTAAGGTTTCGTATGTAAAGCTGCATTAAATTCAGGGCTTCATCCACCGCAGGTGTAGGTGCGACATAAGCCTGAATTGACACATAGTCGCCAGATTGCGCTGTTGACAGAAATGCATTCAAGGTGCGCGCACTCAAAGGAGCATATTCACCTTGATCAAGTTGTCCGGTTTCTTTGTATTGATCAATGAATCCACGCGCCAGACGTTTCGCCATCTCGACATTGGGCTGGTCAAATGGTTGAATTTTAATACAGTAACCTGTTATCGCTGTCGCCATTTCCCACAGAAAAAACAGAGCGCCTAAATCATATAAGTCATCCAGAACAAGCTTGATCAAAGGAAAACCAGCTGCCGATAAAGCCTGCTCAGTTTCTTCACCGCTGAGTTCAGAACGCAAATTGATGAAGATAAATAACCTGTCAGCACCATACTCTTCTGCCATAGCCAGGGGTTCATCCACAACTGGCAACAGTCCTTTCCCTTCTTTACCCGTGCTTTCCGCAATAAGCTGTTCAACCCAATCCCCGAATGGAGCGATTGAAGGTGAAGCTATGAATGTGATTTTATCAATGTTGTGCTCTGCGAGCGCCCCCATCGCACCACCCAATAGTACACCGGGGTTCTCGGAACCAGGAAGCTTGCATAATGCCATCATTTCTTCAGCCCGTTTTAATAGCTTATGGACCTCCACACCCATCAGCACCGCCGGCACTAACCCAAAAAAGGACAGCACCGAGAAGCGTCCGCCGATCGTCGCATCGTTCCGGAATATCTTGCGGAAGTGCAAATCCTGAGCCAGCAAATCGAGTTTGCTCCCAGGATCTGTGATGGCAATAAAGTGCTGTCCGGCATCCAGGCTGCCCATCTCTTTCAAATAGTTGTTATAGAAATATTTAAAAGACGAAAGCGTTTCTGCTGTACCCCCCGATTTGGTAGCGACAATAAACATAGTTGTTGCTAAGGGTAAACTTTTCTGACAATTCTTCACCGCATCCGGGTCTGTGCTATCCAGGACTGAAAGGGACAAATAAGTGGGGCGTCTCTCAAAAACACGGCGGAATACATCCGCAGCAAGGCTGGATCCTCCCATACCCAATAGCACAACATGTGTATAACCATCCTGAATAGCAGCATCCGCAAAACCAGTCAGTTCATCCAGGTTGTCATCCATCACAGTCGCAATCTGCAACCAACCGAGGCGATTTGAAATCTCTGCTGGATCAGGCTTCCAGACTGTGTAATCAGCATTCCAAATTCTTGAAACTATGTTCTTTTCGTCAATTTGACGCAGCATCCGATCGACGAATGATGCGTATTTTTCATTGTGTGTGACCTGCAGCTTAATCATAGTACTCCTTTGTCATATGATTTGACGCGATATCGTAAGATTTCCTTACAGATTAATAAAAGCGATAATCACAAATCGGATAAATGACTGAACCGACGCCATACGGACCAGGGCCAGGATGTTGCCGATAAACACTGCAAGTCATGGCGTTCATTATAGGTCGGACGGGTCGCTATTGCGTCTGCAATTGAACACCATGCCTGCCATCGCCCCCGGAGTGTATCGAAGTTTTGCGTGCTGATTAACTGATACGCAACCGCCAGTAAATCATAGAATAACAATACAGGTATATACCACCACAGCGCCTTAAATGGGTAATTCTTCACAATTAGCCGCACTTTATTTTTCCCTAACTGAATGGTCTTGAAATGCGAGCCGTTTACACTGGTTGCTGAATGGTGATGGCGTACCCGCGCTGTTTCCACATAGGCGCATCCCCACCCCGCAGCTCGGGCGCGCCATGCCAGATCAACATCCTCGAAATAAGCAAAATAAGCTTCATCGAACAAGCCGATTTCATCCAGCATCATTCGCCTGTAAAGAGCGGCGCCTGCGCATGGACCAAAGACTGCGGCAGTTTCATTGGCCGAAGTTGCATCAACCTTTCCCCCATCACGGTCCCAAACAATGCCAGCACGATCCACGCAGATACCACTGGAGTTAATCATTGATGGCTGATGCCAAAACACCATTTTACTCGCGCACATGCCCAGTGCAGAGTCTGCTTCGGCGGTCGTAACCAGATTCTCCAGCCAGTCTACATCAACCACCACATCGTTATTCAATGTTACCACATACGTTGCAGAAGAGCGTCGAATGCCCTGATTGACGGCTGCTGAAAACCCCAGGTTCCTGTCATTTTTAATAATGGTAACCTGTGGATAATGCTGCTCAAGCCAGGCAACTGAATTGTCGTTGGAGTTATTGTCAACCACGATTATATCAAACTTCCGGTATGTTTGTTGTATCAATGCTGGAAGACATTCAGCCAGAAGATGCTCGCCATTCAACGTTGGAATGATAATTGAGACGTTTGTCATAATTGTTAGTTAGATATCAACCGTGAATATAATTTTATACTGGATCAAAATACCAGTTTTCAAAATGGTCCAAATTTCGATGATTATACAATGGAAAAAAACAGGATAGATACTATGGGAAAATAAGCAAGTGAAAACGGTCAGTCACCAGAGGCTTCTGATGAGAGCGTGATTTGATCCACTAACACGCCTAATCGACGACTATCAGTACCGCCGTTGTTGGCTTGAGGAATCCAAGTATCACTGCGAATCTCCAACACATGCCCGTCTCCACGCAATAACTCGCCAGGCAACTTCACGTTAAGATCGGCGATATCGGGCCCAAGGGGCCAGTCTCCTAAGGAGACGCCGTCTATGGACAGGAATACCGTCACGGGAAGCGCGCCGGCATTACGCATTCCGGTCGCCGTCAGCGTCAATTGTACCGTTTCCGGTATGTCATTGGGCAAACAGGGCAGCGTAAGTGTGCCCTTACCATCTGTCCAGCGCAGCGAGCGCTCCCCCCACCACTCTTTACCATAAAAGCCGCTTTGAATATACACCGAATCCAACGTGCCTATATCAAGTTGCACAGGGAATACACAGTCTGCATTCCCTGCCAGTTTATAAAACTCAAGGGGCACATTATATTCCAAATACGCTGTCGGAAAATGGGAATAGCTTTGTTCAAGATATGGTGCGCGGATCCACACCCCAAAGTCCGGTAGAAATTGAGCGTCAGGCAAAATGCCGATCACAGGATCATTTCCCTCCACCCAATATACCGGACGTTTAGCCGCCTGCCAACCGGCAATAGCATCCGCCAATGCCCTTTGATCAAGCTTTGCCTCCTGCAAGTCAAACGCCGTAAATTCCCACAAATATTGCAGGGGAGCGCCAATTGTAACGCCCGCCCCTGTAATTGCAGCGTCGTCAAAGAGTAGTACAGCACCAGGTTCCAACCGCTTCGCTAGAGCCTCGAGTTGCGCAGTCATTCCACGAAATTCGACCAGATTCCAGATAGCACGATTATTATAACCCAACCAACCCACTAATGTTACTCCCAGAATTACGGTGGCAATCCGTGCTGGTTGCCACGCTCACGCCATTCCCAGAGTCGGATTAGCACGTACGCAATCCCCAATACAAAAAACGGCAACACGACCGGCACATAACGGCGCATTGCATAGATATGGAAAGGGTTGTTAAAGATGTTACGCAAATAGATAAACGAAAAACTCAATCCCACGCCCAGGACCGGCCAGGCGCGCTGCCAATCTTCGCGCGCCACCATCGCACTGATCCCGATCATACCCAGCCATACTCCCAAAGGAGACAAATACCATCCCATCCGCACCAGATTGAGATGGTTCTGCACGGGGATTGTTCCATCGCTATACCAGTACGGTGCTTCCTGTAGGAGTCCAGTTCTCGGAAGGACAAAATAGGCGTAAATCCCGGTTCCCAAGATACCTAAAGCAACAATCCCCTTATACCACGCGAACAAGCCGTGATCCAGCAGTTGGGAAGCACCGCATGCCATAAAGAACCAGGGACATACCACATAAAATGACCAACATCAACCAGAGATAGGGTAGGTATAGCGTCACGCGACGCCACAGACTGCCGTATATCTCCCATACATACTGATATGAAGGACCAAGCCCTTGCGCCGCGGCTTGGAGTAGTAAAAGCAATAACGGGGTGAAAAACCAGAGCAACTCAAGTCGTAATCCATGCTGCACTACATTGAGCAGGAGCCAGACACCTGGAATAAGCAGCATGGGTAATGCATCAATGCGCGTCAAGAAGGTCTGGCCTAGAGCACATCCACTTAACAAGCCCCACAAAGCACCGCCTTCCTTACTATACACAATAAAGCTGAACAACGCAGCCCAGGTCAGATACTGCGTTAAAGATTCTGCTGTTGGATAACGTGCAAAGTAGATTTGCAGGGGTGTAATCATAAGTAGGAAAGCACCGATTAAGCCTGCTTTTGCCCCACAGAGGTGCTTGAAAGCTAGATAGACGGCCCACACACCCAGCATCGCCCATAAGGGCGTTACATACAGGCTACCCGACAGACCGAACAGACCATAGGCCAGTGTCAACCATGTAGGATGCAGAGGGTAGAATTGAGGAACGATCCGCGAAGGTTCTCCGGCATTGATGTAGAAACCGGGGAATCGCAGGTATTGCATAGGTTGTCCGGGTCGCATTTCACGCATCAACCCCGGGAAGAGCACCGGCGACACATCGGCCAGCAGCGGTTCAGAAAATGTAAACGAACCTGTGCGAGACCAGACGGCACCGAGATGCAAGTACACGCTTGCATCTGCCCCACCGATAACATATTCTGCCGGCCAAAAAAACAGTAATACTGCGATCAGGAGCAGGCCGAATACCAGGCCATCAGTCAACGTCAAATGCGCAGTAAAGGTAAAAATCGTGTGTGTGTGAAGCGCAGTCCAATGATACCCAAAAGAAGGACTGCCACCAGGGCCAGACTCAAATTCAATAGACTAAATACACCCAACTGGATCAGAGTTAGGGCCAGCCAACCAATTATCAGATTGCCCAAGAGCGTACTTACGAACACCGTTTCATTGGTATCCAATACAGCGGTACGCTTCTTAAGCTGACCTAACAATGAATGCCAGGGATGTCCGATCGAAAATGCAACCACTCCCCAGAAGAGTAACACCACCAATACCATCTGAAATAGACCTCACCTTGTGTGTTCAAATCAAGGACACAGCGTATCGGTGATTGTACCACCAATGCGCCCAGCGAGGAAGGTTATTCCTCGCTGGGCGCACTCCAAACTGATTCTTGCTTACTTACTTCCTATAAATCGAAGGTAATAAGTTGTAGTTAATAGTCTCTACTACCAGTACTTTGATAGGTATGCTCATCTCACTATTCAAGATCGGCTCACCACCACTCGATCCAAATATCTCAATATTTCCAAATGAATATAGTGCTTTCGAGATAGCTAACCCTTCAACCGACACAATCAATTGGACAGTTTGCTCCTCTTCTGCGACACGTCCTGAGGCTGGCACCAGCGTCACCCCTGCCTGCGTGACGCTCTGCCAGTCAATTACCTCACCAGTAACGCTGGCGACTTGAAACTGAATACTCACGGTATCACTGCCCCCATACTCATAAAATAGAGTTCTTGCCCCTAATCCAACTTCCAAGCGCGGATTTGGACTTAGAGGGCGAAGTGCTGTATTGTTTGCATCCAGGCGAAAATAAGGCCATGAGGTTATGTCTTCGTCAAAATTTGTGTCGAAATCCCAAATGTAAAGCGCACCCACCATCCCGCCTGCCCGTGCACCGCCAACAATCAGCTCCACTTGACCATCACCATCGACATCGCCAACTGCAGGTGTTTGATGTATGCTGTACTCTGTATTCAATGTCCACTTGGACGATGGGAAATTGTCGCGGGTCAATTGTATACCGTTGCGATCAAATACCACCATCTCCCAATTAGAGGGAATAATCACCTCAAGTTCATTATCACCCGTTAAATCTGCAAGAATTGGGGAAGCTCCGGTAGAAAAATGAACAACCGATCCTGGACCAGCTGGTGTCGTCACCAATGCAGGCCAACCCGGTAATGGCGTGCCATCAGACCTATACACTCGCACATAACCATCTGAGGTATTGACAACAACCTCCAGCGAGCCATCCTGAGTTAAGTCAGCTACGCTTGGAGAAGCTATGGCATATGCCGGCAATATTACTGGCCAACCGGGTAAGGGATTACCAAATCGATCCCAAGCATACAACGCTTTGGTCACCGGGTGAGTATTCCCATAAGGTACTGAACATGCAGGCACCGTCCAACAATTTCCAGTACCCACAATGATATCCAGCCAACCATCACCATCCAGGTCGACTAATGTAGGTGAAGACCAAACAGTTTCGTCCACATTAATAGGAAAACCAGGTAATACAGAACCATCGAGTGCATTGAAAGCCATCAAACGTCCCCCATCCACCGTACCAAAAGGGACTTCGAGGTGCGAATCACTGCCAATTACCAGGTCCATCTGACCGTTGCCGTCGATATCTGCCACCGCGGGTGAGGACCAAATCGTGTCACGGTTAAAATAATCCCAAAGTACGGCACCACTGTGAGATAACACTCGAACGTACGCATCAAACCCGCCGTATATTACCTCCAAATAACCATCACCGTTGACATCCACTAAAGCAGGACTTGAAACCACCCCATCCGGGACGCCATTACCATTAAAGTCACCTGATACAAAACGCCACAAACAGTTTCCAGTATGGCTCAATGCTAGGACTCCCCCAGGAGACCCAGGCGAATAGTTAGAGCCAACACCTACTACCACTTCATTGAAACCATCCTGGTTAATATCGCCAATCGCGGGTTTACTCACAATGGCTCCATTACCCGTATCATATTGCCAGATAAGAGAACCATCACCACGATATGCAAAGATTACGCCATCATAACTCCCAACAACAATATCGTCTATCCCGTTCCCGGTCAAATCCCCTAGAGCCACACTGCTCGTGATCCATCCGCTATTCAATGTAATTATTCTTTTTTGATAGGATGTACTTGCCAAAGAAAACTCACTCTTGGCAAAAATGATAGTGAGGGCAAGTACGACTCCCAATACAACTCGAACCCCCTTCATTGTCCTATCCATTACAAAGACCTCCACCAGTTTTTGTGCAACCTCGCACTTACATTATAACCAAAATCCAACTCTATGTCAATACTTGGTAAGTGAAAACTAACAAATTTACATCTTTGCTGGGATGGAAGTGCTGTTACAAGAAATGTAAAGCCTAAGGATCCACCCATTGCAAGCGTAAGGTACTGTCTGCCGACTTTACATCCACACCATCCAACACTAAAACATTCAATCTATCCATACTTTCCGGATGATACATCCCAATTCTGATCTCACTAACCTGACTATCTGGGGGTAACACGACCTGATGTCTATCAATAACAACATCCCCTGGTTGCCATACATTCGTGGGTAAAAACCAATTAACAGGGACACTATCGTCCTGTGCAATTAAATCCCCATTTTCGTCAAGGATGTGAACGAATACTTTGAAACTCTCTTCCACTGGATTTATTGCACGCCAGTGTAAGGTAACCTGTAGAGTTTGCGAAATCTCTTCCCTACCAATTATTTGCCAATTCACTGCGTCCAATGCAATATTCTGCCCTAACCGCGCACTCAGAGATTGAGAAACTTGAGGCACATCTGAAGGAATGATATTTAGCTGAGAAACCTGGAGATCATACTGCATAACATCAGCCATTTGATCGCTGTATTGCATGTCTCCAATTCTTTCAATAGAAACTAAATTGTACCCTTTTTCCAAAGTGAAAGGAAGACTCAACAGAGTTTTTTCTGCAGTAGGGATACCTACCGTCTCCAATAGATGATCATTGATCAAAATACGAACTACCTTATCCCCTTGATCAGGTCGAGAGTTCCAGGTGAGTACCAACTGGACTTTCTGAAGCTCCGGACTTAAAAGTACAATCTCGCCATTCTCAAACATCCTTCGTACCATCTTTTCACCATTCCACAGAGGGAGATACCACCCTTTACCCGCAATGAATACCAATTTGTCCACAGTGGGCCATTCAACCACGGAATTTGCCACGACTCTATAAGCCCGAACAGTTCCATCGTCAAAGAAGGACTCACCGATTTGGCGAGTAATGGTTTCATTCAAGAATGTAAATTCATCACTAAACAACGCGTCCTTATGCAGGACCACATAATCAATGTTGTACGATTGTAAAATACTTGGACCCACGCGCTCCAAAACAGACCAATCCTGGTGAAACGGATCTTCGTCTTGTTGCAGCTTACGATCTGCACCTACCAGCTCGCGGATGTATGGCGTTGTGGCATTAAAGACCATAGCATTAGGATCAGGACGGTTCGATATACCACCTATAATTGGATGGTGGTGGACAGTCGCCTCATACATTCGCAAGAACACATTCCCGTACCATCTTCCCTCTGGAGGTTGCCGGTCTAGTGCAATAGGTAATTCAAGAATTGCACCATCGACATTTTCATTAGCCAACTGATAGTAGACATCAGAAATGGGAATTTCTGTCGTTACATATGGGAACATGAACATTGACTCTACAAGGACAATAACACCAATAATTCCAACACTAATACCACGTTTAATCTCGAATCGTTTGATCTTCTTTTCAAACGAGACCCACCCCATGGCCGCCATCACCGCGATAGCCAATTGCATCAGCACTACTAAACGCGCTGGTGCGCGTAAACGATTGATAAATGGTAGATTCATCACTCCCCAATACGGTAGTGGGATGAGCGAAGTCTGCCCTTCGTTTATCGCCTTCAGCACAACAGGACCCCCGATTTTGAGCGCAGGTCCCAAGGCAAAAACGAAAGAGGAGAGTATTATAATCCCCCAAAGTTTCTTGTCTTGCTGACGAGACCTAATCAATCCCCAGACAGCCAACCCAAACGCCACATAACCAATGAAGTGAGAATGTTCAACCAAATCCAGACCATACCGCCCAATACTTCCCGGTTCAGCATATAGCCCTCCCCAAAATGGGTGCCATTGAGATGGAAGTATGAAACCCAAAATATCTGCTGAAAGCCAGAATGTGCCTGGACGATTCAAATAACCAGCATTTGATGCAAACAGGACGTTCGAATACGCAATAGCAAGCACTACACACAAGATCCCAAATGCGATAAATATACTAAAAAGAAAGCGCACGTTTAGAAATCTGTAATCACGGATTGCAATGCTATAGAGGAAGAAACAGAATAAAAATAATCCGATGAAAAATACCAGGTAATACGGAAACTCTGACGTACCAGCCAATATCACAGCGATGGTAAGAAAAATGCCGTTTTTGATATCAGGCAAATCACGATCACGCAACAAGGCGTACACAAACAATGGCAACCATTGCGTTGTGATCAAGCCCATATGGCCTAATCCATGAGCATAACGATAAGTCGAGAAAGCAAAAATCAGTCCGGACAGAAATGAAGCCGATTTGGAATGCGTGACGTAATTCGTCAAAACAAATGTAGACAAT
This sequence comes from uncultured Chloroflexia bacterium, assembly GCA_963700595.1. Taxonomy (GTDB): domain Bacteria; phylum Chloroflexota; class Anaerolineae; order B4-G1; family SLSP01; genus PWVB01. The sequence goes on along the minus strand of CAVOYE010000022.1, from coordinate 293,479 downwards.
GCGGTTGCAGGAAAAGAGAAAAGCCACAATAGTGTATATGTCTGAGAAACACTCATCACCAACTGTAATAACGCGCTAAAGACTTCATTAAAGAGTGTCCCAAATATCCACAACCCACCTAATGGGAAATAGATCAGTCTGGCAACTTGAGGATTGACTCTCAAATCAAACAGTGCATACTTGAACCACCAATAGTCATATTGAAAAAAAACGGCATCACCATATCCAGGTACGGTATGCTGAAGAAATACTCCTTTAACAGCTGGGTAGGTCAACGCAAGCGTCAAGATCGAGTATAGCAGAAACAACACACCATATAATTTGCCATCTATTCGTAACCAATGGTAGAACTTGGTTATTATGCGTTTCATATAACCTTCCCCAACATCCAGTAATCAGTCAACCGATTTTTATTGCAATGAAAGGAACTTTTACTTACCAAAAGTCTTTTGACCGACCACTAGCATAATATCATAGGTATTCAGAACAAATGATAAATCACCAACAGGTGAATGATCTAGCAACTGATAGAGTCGTGAATTTCGCTTGCCGAGTACCAGTACGCTGTAAGCAATCTGACGTAAGCTGCGACGAACGCCCACATACTTCGTATGCACTACTTGCAGCCCTTTGCTTGCCAATAATCGGACAATTGTTTGGCGGTTGAAATAGTGAAGATGCGTCGGGGGATGAATCAAACGCCATTTTTCCCGCCGAACCTGGGCTATCTGACTCCCAATATCGCCTGTGGTCAGGAAAAAGAATCCACCTGGCTTCAATGCCTGGACGACTTTTTCAATATACAGGTCGGGACGGGGCAAATGTTCAATTGTATCCCACATAGTCACTACATCAACAGATTCCGGCTCTACAGCTGCATTCTGAAAATCCTCGCAATACACATTAAGACCTAAGCATTCTTTAGCATATGTAACAGGTCCGGCAGCTATATCGTATCCCTGCACTTGAAAATCCCGTTGAGCAACTTTCAAGAAAATACCATATGCACATCCAATTTCTAAAAGATTACCACTCGACTGATACTTTTTCACATCTCTTACACGATCCTCGAATTGTTTCTCAAATACCCGACGGTCGCGCAGGTAATCGGCATACTCATCGCCAGAAAAGTAGCTATCGCTATACACCATACGCAAATCCAGGTCTTGTGTATCGATATCGGCTACACAGTGGCCACACATGCTACACCGCTTAATGCCCGGCCAGAAAGGTCGAAACTCAGCCGTCGTATCTTGACAAACAACGCAAAAATCCATTAAGTCTACTCCTTAAATCCATACGTTCGTCGCACCAGATATCGCGGACGGCCCTTGACCTCTTTATAAATTCTTCCAAGGTATATCCCTTGAATACCCAAAGTCATTAATAGAATGCCGCCTAAAAATAGCACCATCACCAGCACCGATGTCCATCCCTCTACCACTCGGGTGGTAAACAGCCGAGAGTAAATAGCAAAAATGGCATAGATAAAACTGAGCAAAGAGATAATCAAACCGATAAAAGCCGAAATATACAAAGGTATTGAAGAAAACGAAGTAACACCATCAACCGCAAAACGCAACATGCGAATCAGAGAGTATTTACTTTTCCCACCATAACGTGCGGCGGCTTCGTAAGGTATGGCTATCTGCTTGTAACCGACCCAACTAACAAGACCACGTAGAAATAGTGACCTTTCCCCCATTACTCGAAAAGCCTCAACTACCGAGCGATCCAGGAGCCGGAAATCTGCTGCGCCTTGGGGTATCTCCACCTCAGATAAGCGATTAATGACAGCGTAGAAAAAACGGGAAGTTATATCTTTGAACAAGCCCGTGTCCGCCGTAGACTCCCTGCATGTGGTAACTATATCGTAACCTTCACGCCATTTATCAATCAACGTAGGGATCATCTCTGGCGGATGTTGCAAGTCACCATCCATCGTAATGACCGCATCCCCACTTGCATAGTCCAAACCAGCGGCGATAGCCATCTGATGTCCAAAATTCCTCGATAACTCGAGCACCTTGATATGCCCATCCTTTTCATGAAGCGCAAACGCCAACTCCAAAGACTTGTCACTACTGCCATCATCAACCAGAATGAGTTCAAAAGGCAAGTCGATGCGTTCCATCACACTGTTTACCCGTTGATAAAGTTGTGGCAATACTTCTTGCTCATTAAAGATAGGGACTACAATAGAAATCATTGACACCTTTCCTCCTCCCAGACAGTCGTTGGCATCTGAACCACTGCCTTTCACAAATCCTGACAAGCGCTAGCCATTTCATTGGATCAACGAACAATCCTGCAGCCCTCACAACGACTGGAAATAATGTAATCCTGGATATCACCACAACTACGCCATCATAACTACGAAACTATCCGGTACCCTATGCTACCCATTTCTTGACCAACAGAAATATCATCATTTTCATGTTTAAGAGCGATAGAACTCGGGATAAGCATCTTTGGGCATAATCCCGCGCGTCTATTTGGGCTCAGATATTCGAAAATCGAATACACATACTCACTAATCCCATGTTCAATCTCAGTACAGCCTGTGAAATTTCAAGGTGAAGCACGCTGCGCACAGGTTCATTCGCAATAATATCTGTACCATTCGAAGCCAGAATACATACCACTTGCCGCAGCGTTTTCGATTAATCCGAAGAGTGATTGAGCGTCGCCAAAAAAAAGACTATATCAAAAACACCTTCGCGCAAGGGCAAGCTATTCACATCGCTTATTACAAGATCATAACTAGTGGCTGTATAAACATATCAGTTGTCTTAAAACCGATAAAACGATCCTTCAAAATGTCTATACGTATGACAACCTCACTTAGCTCATTTTGTACGAATATAAATTTCCAACAATTCACGTGCTGCGCGCTCCCATGTGAACAAACGCGCGCGCGCCAAGCCTGCTTCACGCAGCAACTGCCGGCGTTCGGAATCCCACAGCAAACCCGCTAGCGCCTCTGCAAGAGCGACTGTATCCGTCGGTGAAACCGTCACTCCAGCCTTGCCAACCACCTCCGGCAACGATGATGTGTTCGATGTAATCACCGGCGTACCGCACGCCATCGCCTCTAACGGTGGTAGACCGAAACCCTCATATAGTGAAGGATAGACAAAAATTCTGGCACCGCTATATAGCGCTGGTAACATTTCAGCGGGAATGCGCCCGACACACCGTATATGATCCTGCAGTGCCAACGCTTCAATCAGCATCAGTATTTCCTGGTAGTTCCATCCTCCTGCGCCAGCTAAAATCAGTTCAGGAACCGGTTCAGATGCTTCTTTTAACAACAGGGCATACGCCTCAATCAAACGCCGTAGATTTTTGCGCGGTTCAAGCGTTCCCACATGCAGCACATACTCACCGGGAGTCAGATGTAACGCACTCAAGGTCTGGCACAAAATGCCTGGGTCTGTGACTGGACGGAAATGCGGCGCTACGCCAGCGGGCACTACCCATATCCTGTTTTCGGCAATGCCCAGATGCGTGATGATGTCGCCCTTGGTTGCCTCGGATATAGCAATAACCACATCAGCTTCTTCTTGCGCAAAGCGGTGCTTTGCACGTTGGATTGTTAATGTATTGGGAGTGTGATACTCAGGAAAAAGCACAGGGGTGAGATCATAGATCGTCGTTAGGTTAAGCGCGCCGGGCTGTCGCCACAGTAACACATCCGAGGAGTGAAAAACGTCGAAATCTGCCAGCAGAGAGCCAAGTCGCCGGCGCATACTCATCTGAGCCAGACTCTTCCACGGCCACAGCAAAGCACTGTCAACGAAACGTGCTAAGGGCCACAGAACAGGCCGTTGCACAGCATGGAAACGCGCCAGTTTGCGATGTCGTAATCCGGTTACATGCGTGATACCGGTTGGTGATTCCTCCAGCGAGTGCAATTCATTGGGTTGGTTATACCCGCCATGAATAGGCACATAGTCCAACAACAGATATTCGTTTTCTTGATCCAGCTCCAACAGAGAGTGAATAAGATTGTAATCGTAATAGAATATACCAGCCTGCGCAACGTACAGGGCGGTTACATCAAATCCGATCCGCATTCTACGCCAGCTCCTGCGCAAGCCCTAGCAGACGCCCTTTGATTTTCATCGCCGCATTACGCCAAGTCCATTGCGTGAGTGCATCCTGCGCCGCCCGTGTGCCTTTTTCTAGCGCCTCTGTTTGGTGAGTGACCACATGGCGCATCAAGTGCACCAGGTGATCTTCATCGGGTTCAGCCCAACTAAAACCAGTGTAGTACGGACACTTGGCTTTCGCTGGGACAAGCTGTTTGACGCGCAGGGGATAAGCGTTCTCCTCGTTCATAAAGTCCGTCTGAGCGCTCCACGCGGTGGCAATTGCGGGTAAGCCACACGCCATCGCCTCCAGAATCGGCATACCCCATCCCTCGCCACGTGCGGGTAGAACGAAACAATCCGCTGAACGGTAGAGGCTTCCCAACTGATGAGATGGAATTTCCTGATTGTATACTAAGGCGACAGGAGCGCCTCCCGACGGCAAGGCTGCCATCTGCGCTTTGATGTCGACACCTGGATCTCGGTTGAACACCTTTAATATCAACAATACATCATCTTGCGCACTGAATGCCCTGGCATACGCCCGTAGTAAAATCTCAGGGGCTTTACGCTCACCCCACTCAAACACCGAGAGGAATGTGTAGCGCGGTGAGGTGCGAAACTCCCGGATTTTCGGATTGAAATAGTCAGGATTGACTCCAAGAGGCATCACGTGAATCGGGCGGGTTACACCGCTGGTCTTGAACGTTAGGGCATTGAATGTGCTGGGAACCCATACCTCGTCCAGAGCGTTACATAGCTGTACCCAGTCATCGGGAATTCCATCCACTTCCAACATCGTATAACCAATGCGATACTGCCCGCTGTTTTTGATGAAAACTTCACCCGGTGCGTAAACTACCTGGGGCAAACTCAAATCTTTGGGTCTCTGGCGCATGGCGGCAATGCGATGGTCATCACGCTGGGAGTCCATCCAATCTGTTCCATAGACGTAACCTAGCCGCACATCCACATTCAACGCATCCAACTGCAAAATAAGTTCGCGTGACGATACGGCATAGCCTGAAGGCGATCCCACCTCTGAATGCCAAAATACCTTTGTCTCATATTTCGCCATCAATTTACGCTCCCAAAACTTGCGGAATATCTTCTGCGACTTGTAGAACATCTGTGAATGACTGACACGGTTCACCTTCGTACTGACGTTTTCGTGATGCACCAACGTCACCGCTCCAGCGCATACTGTGCGAAAACCCGCCTCAGCAGCCTGCAAACAAAAATCCGTATCCTCAAAATACGAAAAGAAAGCTTCGTTAAGCGGTCCAATGGTATCCAATACCGTGCGTTTGATATACATACACGCGCCGACCACACCTTGCACATCCCGATCGTAGCCATATTGATTAACATCCTTTTCCAGGCTACCGATCTGTTGCCCCCAAAAGGTATCCAGCGGCATATAAGCACCGGCGTGAAGCAGGCGACCATCAGGGAGAATCATACGGCAACCGACAATGCCGATATCCGCCGCCGAGTAGGCCACCCGGCGCAATTCGGCCAGCCAGCCAAGCTGCCGTATCACGATGTCATTATTAAGCAGTATGATATCTCCAACAGGTGTGGAACGAATCCCCACATTGTTGCCACGCACGAAGCCTAAGTTCTTACCATTCGCGATGACACGTATCCAATCCAGACTGTGCAGGTAAGCCAGCGTGCCATCGGTGCTGCCATTATCCACGACCAACACTTCGACATCCGTACCCAATTGTGTGTGTTGGCGTATGGAGTCAAGACAAGCACGCGTATAATCCAGGCCATTCCATGTGAGTACCAAAATGGTAACTTTGGGCGACATTATCTCTCGGTTTCAGGCGTGATACCGGGTGGTGATGCTTCTTCTACCGTTTTTGGTGGAGCAAGGCGCTGTAATTCGAGTAACATTGCTTCTTGATTCTCAGCTAGAGTTTCCACTACCTGGGCTGTCTGTAGCTGGAAAGCACGAATCTGCTGGAGAATCGGTTCAAGAAACCACCAGGTTACACGCCGGACAAATTGCTGGAAGCGAATGATCCACGGTCCAAAACGCGGCCGTGTCGAATGAACGATAGCATTCCCATCCAGCGTAGCCAGGAAACGCAGTTGCCGTGCATCCTGAAGCAGACGGTCTTCCCGGCGCTGCACCCACGCGAGATCCATCGGCAATGTATCACCGCCCTCCCACCGTTGCACCGCCTTCCCCACCTCGTGCATAATGACTTCGACGTCACCGCTATCTGCCTGCACACTGAAAATATTCATTCTGTCCACTCCGTTTGCACCTCTGCCATAACCTCTTGCAAGTGCGCGTATTGATGATCCCAGGTGTAGCACTGCTGTACCTTTCGATAACCTTGCATCCCCAACTGCGCAGCACGTGCCGGATCGGTCAAAAGCGTCCTTAACGCATCGGCCAGGCCCGGAACATCCCCAAATTCCACCAGCACCCCATCCTTACCGTGCTGCACGACATCAGGAATAGCGCCGGCGCGCGCACCAATCACTGGCTTGCGGCACAACCAGGCTTCCAGAAACACAATCCCGAAAGATTCCGTTCGCGAGGGCAGCGCCAGGATATCTGCCGCCGCCAACAGCGACCATTTTTCAACCTCAGAAATACGCCCCAAGCAGTAGCAGTACTCTTGCCACGATGCAGGTAAACGCGTGATTGCCCGTTTGATTGCTGGCTCCATCGTCCCAACCAAGGCCAATTCTAAACGAAATCCCGATTCCCACAACCGCCGACAGGCAGCCAGCAAATGCAACGTCCCTTTATCACGACCTAATCCGCCTATAGAGACCACCAGCGGTGCGTTACGGATTTATGCAAAGCCAGACCCTTGTCCTGAATCTTATCTGGCGAAGAAGCAGCATCCACACCCGGGGCTAACAATAACAACATTATGCGGAGCGAATCCACGCGCCAGTAAAAACTCGCGTTCCATCGAAGTCTGGGTCAAATACGGGCCGCATCTCGCAACCAATGCAGTTGGTGCGGCATCGTGTAAAAAGCAGGTCGGGCCAGGTGTAGCAAGGGGATGGCGATCCAGGGGACTTTTTGGTGTGCCGCCTGTCGAGCAGTCACCGCCGTCAAACCCTCCAGAGTCAGATTCCACGCGAAGTATAGATCAGCCTGAAGCGCGTCAAGAGTCGCAGGCAACGCTGGAACCCACGGGGAAAAGCGGGACAGAGGCAACGCCAGCGGAGCAGCTAGGTGAGAAAGCAACCAGGTGATGCGCCTTGAAATGGGGAATGCTAACGCGCCTACAGGCAGATAACGGAGCGGAAGACGCACTATGCGTACACCATCCTGTTCCGTTGACGTCGTTTCAGGCACACATGCCGCGCTGGCGGACCAAAGCGCCGAAAGCGCTAGTGCCTGCGTCGCCACCACCGTCACCCGATGACCTGTAGCTACCTGCCGGCGCGCAATCTCATGCACATAGTGCTCAGCAGCCACCAACAACCGGCCAGGTGCGATGGGTCACATGCACGATATTCATTGTCGGTCAAGCGAGATCGTCGCCATTTGTGAGGTCGAGCGAATAAACGCAGCGTATTGCCGGGCGACCGTTGCAGGATCACAGTTCTGCTTCACGTACGCATAGGCTGCTTTCCCACTGTCTTCCGCCATGCTGCATCGTCAATCAGTCGAATCGCAGCGTTGCCTCAAGAACGCACGATTCGTCTGCGCCCTGAGGAATTTTGCACACAATCGCATCCGGCAAGTCGGCAAATGACGCCATATCTGTCACCAGCGTAGGCTTGGTCACTGCCAATAAGCGCACTAAAGCCGCCGACATCTCACCCCACGTCGGATACCGTAAATTCAGGCCAATATCAATTGCCTGCATATAAAGCGAGAATTCGGCAGGCGACACGTATCCGGTTACGTGCACAACATCTTGCAGGCCCAATTCAACCACTCGCGCCATAAAATCGTAGCCTTCGACCACCTGCCCAACGCACATCAACCGTAATTGCGGATACGTTGCTTTGAGTCCAGCCAGGACTTGTAAAACCACGTCAAGTCGCTTTGATGGAGCAATAAAGCCAAACGCGCCCAACAACGTGGTATCAGATGCCAATCCTAACCGTGAGCGGGATTCTGCCAGTGTAAAAGTAGACACCTCAGCCGGTGTCATATCCAACATTGGAATGATCGTTACAGGAGTCTGCGGCGCGATACACTTCACCTTGCGCTGCATATAGTCGCTATGGACGATGACCCCCAGGCTTGCCTGACAGACCCGTGCTAACATAGGATGCGTCTTCCGGAGAAAGGGTTACCGCGCCACGCAAATACTGCCAGGCCAACGCCGTACCGCCTGGTCCTGTGGAATAACTCAGTTCACGCACGAAAGCAGCAGCACCTACCCGTTTCGAAAGTGACTGCGTTAACAAAAGGCAAAAGGTTGCCATCGTGCAGGACCGTAATACCGGGGAAACGTTGCAGCAGATCGTAAATATGCCGGTGATAGGTGCTATTGTTTCCCATATGATAAATTGGAACGGCAAACTCATTTGCCCACCATGCCGTATCAGAAACGTCATAGACAGCATCGAACACACTCGGTGGCATAACGACCGCTATACCCCTATCCACCACTCCCACAAGACGTTCACAGTAGGATCGAAGATAGGGCAATAGGACCCCACTGTAATCGGCAATGCCCGAACGCTGAGGAGGCAGGGGACTTACGTAGGCCAGATTCATCCTGAAGAAACCTCTGCCGATTGTTGCTCAGTGTTTTCCAAACGCGCGCGCAAACGCGCGACTTCGGCCTGCAGCGAATACAACGCCGCAGCCTGATCGCGCCGCGTGGTCACAATTTCTTTGTCCATTACATGTCTAATTTCTTGCTCGCTGCTCAGTTCCTCGCGCAAAGTAGCAATTTCAGCCCATAACCTGTGTTTGATTTCTTGCTTGCCACTCAGTTCTTCGCGCAAAACGGCAATCTCAGCCCGTAACCTGTGATTGATATTCGTTTGTTGTTGAATAAGCGGAATAACGTACCAACGGGTCGCCACATTATTCCAGAGCGTTCTAAACCACACAAGTAAACGTCCAATTACAGGTTTATTGGAATAGAAGGGTTGTTCCTGCAACTCACACCAGCGATCGTCCATCTCAATCATCCTTTATAGGTAAAGCAGCTTCCAAGCGCGCAATGCGCTTGTCCAACTGGTGCATATGAAATTCTAATTTTGCCACCTGCTGGATGACGTCTACCTGATCCTGCTCCAACGCTGTCAATTGCTGCTGGATTCTGTCTGTCTGCTTTGTAAAAATTGCGAGCCACAAAGCGTTGATCTCATTTTGTTGTTGCACTAACGGCACTACATACCAACGTGTCGCTACATTGTTCCATTGCGTACGCAGCCAGGTAACCAGACCACCGATCACGGGAATTCGCGAACTAAGAGGAACTTCGATGAGCGTATGACGGGCTTCCAATGTTGCCAGTAACTGATCCATTGTCTTTTCCTTCGCTTATGAAAGCAATGACCTGGTCTGACGCCATAATGTATCCAAGCTATGTATAACATATTGCACGTCCGACCACGCAATCGCAGCATTTGATCGAGTAGCGTACACCTCAGCTGCGGCTAACATACTCAGCTTGTACACACTCCCCATCAGATCGCGCTCTCGTGGTGTAACAGCCTGTTCCACCCAAACCTGTTCAGCCGGCACAAACACTTCCACAAACTGTATCGGTGACATACGCTTGAATACAAAACGTAATCGATTTTTGTGGAAAGCCCGTATGTATTGCACGGATCCCTGGTTCAGTGTAGTTGATTCAAAATGCACCGCCATCGCATCGGGCACATAGCGCACACGGAAACCGGCATCGGCAGCTCGAAAACAGAAATCGACTTCTTCAAAATATCCAGGCCAGAAAGATCCATCGAGCGCTCCGATGTGCTCAATAAGCGCACGGGAAAAGCCCCAGGCCGCACCAGTCACATAATCCACGTCACGGGGTTGATCCCAACGGTCATCGTCAACCTGGCGATGACCAAAGTGATCCGGGAGGGCTTGCGGCCACCGAATTATCCCGCCAGCATGTTGCAACAAGCCATCAGGATAGAAAATTTTACAACCCACCACTCCGACATCGGAATCATGTCAAAGCGACCATCATATTTGGTAGCCAACCAGAACGGAGTTCAAGATCCTGATTGAAGATAAAAATATACTCCCCTTGCACAGTCGCCAGGCCAAGGTTGACACCACCAGCATATCCCAGATTCTGCGCCGATCGCACCAACTTGATCTCCGGAAAATGCGTAACCACGAATTCAGGTGATCCGTCGACAGAAGCATTATCTACCACAATCAGCTCATCAGCTGAGGTCAACTCTTGCTGAAGAGTACGCAAACAGTTTGGTAAATATGCCATACCATTCCAAACCACAACGATCAACGAGGCTCGCATCAGAGTTCAATCCCTTCCAGAAAAACGTCATCGTATACAGATCAACCGATGTCTCTCATCTACAGGCCACACGTCAAGAACTCTATGGCCTAACAGCGGGTGTATAGCCTCAACCCATATGTATCCATCTCGCGGTGATGTGCACCACACCTTCTTCGATCGACGTTGTGCGTGAACGCACGTCGAAGCCGTACATTCGATGATGATGGTCAAAGGGAACTGTGGAGTTGTAGTTGTAGATCGCGACTGTTAGTTCATACTGACCAGGATTCAACGGCAAGTGCTCAACCACGTAGTCGATATAGCCAGGTCCATCGATGTAGGGGATATCGCATCCTGCTCGCACCGAATTAGGGCCGTTCACGTGCAAGCCATCGCTCCTGTAAAAAGCCAGACCAAAAGCTGGCGTGTTGATTTGCAGGTGTGCGTGATAGTGAATTCTTATCTTAAGGACGTCACCCGTGTGGAAATATGATTGTGTCTCATCATTTACATCGAGTAACTCAACTTTGACAATCTCTGCTTGCTGGTTCCCCCAACGGCTCTTGTGATCACCTTCAATCTGTCTACCTTCCTGCGCTGCTGTGTCGTTGGAAAGGGCGGACGAATGTTTACGGTAAAACACCTCATTCGAAGAAGCCATATACGCATCGCCTATGTCTGCTGCTGTTCCAGTTCTCTCGATCTTACCATCTCTCAACCAGATTGCGCGTTCACAGAATCCCACGATGCTACTCAGGCTATGCGATACCAGCACGATTGTGACACCCTCTTTCTTCAATGCATTGATACGTTGCAGACATTTCTGTTGAAACACCTGGTCCCCAACAGCAAGAACCTCATCGATGAGCAAAATTTCCGGCTCAATATTCGCCGCTATGGCAAATCCTAACCGAACGTACATACCGGAAGAATAATGCTTCACCGGCAAATCGATAAACCGCTCGATTTCAGCAAAAGCCACGATTTCGTCTAATTTACGACGCATTGTGCGCCGATCTAGTCCCAGAATGGAACCGTTGAGGTAGATATTCTCGCGGCCTGTCAATTCTGGGTGAAAGCCCGAACCCAGTTCTAACATCGCACCGATCCGTCCTACCGTTCTTATTTTACCAATGTTGGGCTCCAAGATCCGGGTTATCAGCTTCAGGATAGTACTTTTTCCTGCTCCGTTATCGCCTATAAGACCGGTCGTTGTTCCGGCTTCCAACTGAAAGCTGACATCTTTGAGCACCCAGAATTCCTCGCGCGCTCGAGCTTTGCGTCGAGATATTGAGTGAAGAAGAAGCTCCTGAAAAGAATATGGACGATCGTGGTGAAGGAAAAAATGCTTTGACACCTTATCGAATTCAATAGCTATCGCCATAAAAATAACTCACCTATATCAGGAATCCTGATAACGAAAGGTAAAAATGATCAGACTGTCAAACAGGCGAGGAACCAAGCGGCTCCCGCCACGTGAAAGGGTCATCTTACTACATTTATTGAATCAGTGATCATCATGTAGGTATAATCATCACCACCGTCTCGAGAGAAACGGTAAGAACAAACGGTCTGTAGCAATCAATACCTGTCCAACTAAAACATTGTCAAGTTCATTGCTTTCTACGATTCCATTGTCAGGATCCACCACCACATAGACAGGATAGCTGCCAGGTAACACGCTGGACATCGTCACACTAACTGCAGTTGTTGCGGCACATCCCGGCAAATTCGTCACCAGTTGATCCGTCCCGATTTGCTGACCATCGAGAGGCGTTCCAGTGTAAAAACGCACGACCGTCGAATTGGCAAACAAGACGTTTCCGTTATTCACAATTGTTGCACCCAACGTAACCGTAACAGATCCCGTAGGTGAAAAAGGTGCCGGTGGAATAGTCCAGAGCTTCGTTGGAGCAAGGTTCACATTGGAGGGAACTTGGGCCACATATGCAGCCCAGTTGTCCCCGATTGCCGTCCTTTGTGTTGGTGAGTCATATAGCCAACTATTTAGAGAACTATCCGTGAGACTATACCAAGCCCACCGTTGAACCAAACGATACTCATCTGCTGGATAACCCGTAGCGTTAGCGGCAGTCCGCAAATAATCGAAGGTAGCGTTCATGTATGCGTTCACGCGCTCCACAGGAAAGCCATACGCCTGCGGCATCTGTACACCAAACTCAGTGATGATCAAAGGCCGATCCTGATATCCCCGAGACGCCATCCAGCTGCGGAAGTCCTCCACAAACTGCTTGAATACAACCAGATTATCATTGTCCTGAATCTCGTACAACTCTCCCTCTGGCCAATCAATGCCTGGGGGAATTTCCGCACCCCAGCAATCCTCCGGATAATATTCACAACTTCTTTCGCGAAGAATGAAGGCATGAATATTCCAGATGTCTACAGGCATTCCCGTTCCATACAGCTGCTGATATGTATCCAGAACCATATCCAGGTAAAGCAAGCGCACTGGCGTAGGCTGCACGATACTGCCACTTGCGATCTGTGCTGTAGGATCCGCGGCTTTGAGGATGTGATATACGTCGTGATAGGCTCTCGCATACAAATGAGGTTCAACATCATCTTGCCAATGTCTGCGATCCGGTTCATTACCGATCAACCAGACCATGCCTGGATTACTCGTGGCCATAGCTTCTAGTGTCACCGTGACCGGTGTGAAACTATAGCTATTCGGACCGGTCTGCCATGTATGCACTGTTGGCATATACTCTATGCCCGTTGGCGGGACAGAGTTAGTACGCACAGACCAATCTAGATACCAGCCCATTTTCAAATCTTGCACGGGATAATCAGAGATATTGGATGTCGCTCCTACACCAAAGCGACATAGTGCTATTGACTGGGCCATCGCTTGAGTAGGCAGGTTCTCTTCTGAATACCCGACCACTGTCGAGGAAGCAGATCCAGTGATGACAAAACAAAATAGTAAAAAGCACCCCACCGCGACAGCCAAACGTGCCTCCGTGAAGATGGACTTTATCATTCTACCTCCACATAGATCGGATTAGCATCCACGGTGAAATGCATACGTCCATCAACGGTTCCATCATCGCCATCGTAAGCAAATCGAATCGTCTGTCCTAACATATTGACCAGCCGCGCTTGGTTAGCTGAGATCCCAACCGTATGCGATTGCTCGTTTTTAGACCAAAAAACATAAAATGGTTGACCATTAGGAGCAGTAAAACGATAACCTTCAACTCCTGAAGCAGTTGCTTCAATTCGAACAAACTGCGCCTGCCCTATTCTGCCTGCGGCAAACTGATATACTGTAAAGGACATCTTGGGTTGAAGTAGCTCATTTAACAGGCCAAATTCTCCATCGTAGCCTGTAGGATCTACCCAAGTCCACCAGGTCAAAGCTTTCAGATTTACTGCTGCTGCCTGCACAAAGAGTTTAACCACAAAACGACTCTGGATCTCTGGTGACCCAGGAAGAGGAAGGTAGTTATTGCTAAACCAGCCTGCCTCAGTGACTACCATTGGCTTGGATACACCATACGCAGCAAGCTTGCCAGTGAGATAGTTAGCTTTGCCAGCGAGTCCGTTGCCGTAAGCACTCCAATTTACCTCAAATGCCGGATAATAGTGGAAATTCATATAATCAAAGCACGCACCGCCGTTGTGAATTAGCACGTCATCTATGAATTGACGGTTAAACGTGCCACCCTGATCAATAAACAAGTCATAGGCAATGCCCCCAAACAGCACCTTCGCATCGGGCGCAAAGGCTTTGACCACCGGATACACCGCACATAACATCTCTGCATATTGGTCACCATACAAACCCCAATATCCTCCGTAACCCTTCTCGGCAGCCCAGCGATTAGTGCCATCAGGCTCATTGTAAAGCTCCCAATAATCGACCACAGGTGACCCGGGGGCATCACGATAGTTGTCTCCATCATACCGTTCCACAAGCTCCCCCATAAATTCTTCGAATTCGGAGAGATCGACTAAATCAATAGGACCTTGCGGATAGGTAGCCGCCCAACCAGGATTCGAGTTAACCGTCAGTATCAACTTATGACCCGAGGCATTGGCATTCATGATAGCAGCATCGACACTCTCCCAATAGTACTGGTCCGGTATCGTATTCACAGGTTCAACTTGCGCCCATGACACACTCCAGCGTATCCACGAAACTCCCGCTGTACGAGCCAGATGCAGCGAATTAGCATCTCTGGCTTGTCCACCGTACATCTGAACTCCAAATATCGTTTCTGGTGGAGAGGCGGCATAGTCGTTGGCGATAAGTGGCAATAAGACTTCATGTGTCGGAGAGAACACGAGCGTATCTGCTATCAATAAAGGCTCTGCCTCAACATAGACCGGTCCAGATGTCGGAGCCGCAAATCCCGAATCCTCTACCAACAATCCCACAAGCAACAGTGCTATAGCTGCAATAAAACACACACGATATATCATCTTCATCCCACCCTCCTCAATTCCATCATTAAAAACCACGCGAACTCACACGGCAATTCAAGCATTCCCGTAGATCTGCATCTTGCGCAGACTGGCATAAATTTGGTTCCACTTCAGAAAATATCCATCAGAATCGCTTCACTGATAAGCCCTGGAAATCAAGGGCAGCATCACCTTATAGTAATACGGTGGCTTCCATTCACCGATTTTGTTCGCACTGTATTCGGCAAACCAAACGTGTTGGTTGGTATCCACATCAAGACCGTGTAGCGTTGCGTCGACACCGTATTCGTAGATGGCGCTAGATTGCATATTCAACTCTCCAACACGCCTTCCAATCTCTTCAGTGAACCACACGCGTCCTAGCTTAACAACCACATCATAAGGATTGCTATTGCTCGTGGGCATCGAATGCCAGAGGAAAATTGAGATAGTTTGCGGGAAATAAACGCCAACACGATTTCCGCTACGCTCGGTGATCCAAACTTCATGCTTACCTCTCCCTTTGCTGATAGACCATGGTTCTCCACCACTAAAAACCATCTCAAAAGGATTAAATGTCCCACCCACAAAACTCGGTTTGAACCATCCGATCCTTCCAACACCGGGAGCAGTAAACCAGATGCTATCAGCGTCAAATATTGCCACATCCTGAGGTAGTGCGTTAGGATATGTGGCAGGCAAAGGATATTCATGCATCTCTGATGTTGTCGTATTGGTGATGACAAGCTGTCCTAACTGGTTCGCAGTTTTCTCTGTGAACCATACGACAGTCGGGACTCCTATCAAAACATCGATTCCCGTCGGTTCGCTGTCCGGCGTCGGGATATCATACTCTATAATTGTACCGGTGGCGGGATCCAATCGCCCGATCTTGTTTCCATCTCGCTGTGTGAACCACACGTAGCCGCCAGCATACTTTAAATCATAGGGATAGCTTGCCCCAGTGGGCACAGTATACGTATCTACATCATATTCCACTGTGGAAGTGACCACCAATCGCCCGATCAGGTTCTCCTCCGGCAGTGTAAACCATACCCTGTTAGGCGCTTCTACAGAAACCATATGTGGTTTTCCAGGGACCGGATATTCCGCCAGGAACGGAGATGATGCATTTGCTTGCACACCGCCAACCAATAATCCAAGCAACATTGCCAAGATCATCAGCACAAGTATAAACCACCTTTTCATCTTGCCTTTCATATACTGCACCTCGTACGGATGGCGATCATGTTAAGAATAAGACATCTAACCAACCTTCAACTTTGTCCAATTCCCCAATAGCTAGCTTTGACTTTGCCAGAATAATCATATCACCAGGTCAATGGCAAATAACCCCACCCCACCGAAGAAACCTTATGATCCGCCGATGCTCTCTCGGCAGCCACGGGCTCTATCACAACAACAAATGGTGTAGACTCAGCAACTTCTGTTAACGTAGATGGCTGTGGTGCCGTCGATCAGGGGGTCAGCGTACAAGTCGGCGCCGTCCCGTGATACCCAGCCGGCACTGGTATCGCCCAAGTAACAGTCAACAGAGATGGCGCCACAAAAAGCATCAGCAACACCCCCACGAATCCCCAACGATCTCTGTTTGTTTATCGATTCTCTGTCAGCCGGAAGCACACACTCAGATGTTGATTGATGCGCATATCTATATAATATAAAATCACCCCGTTTTCATCCATAATAGTCCGGGATTGTTAGGGAAATCATACCATATAGCGATTGAATAGCAAATTGACACAGGGCACATGGGAAACGATAGAATTGGAGCAAGACCTGGCTAAGAGAGGAAAAACAGTGAAAAGAGTGCCACACAAGAAGCCTGATACGGGCAGCTTACAGATCCACACACCCAACCGCACTGCCCGTTTTCAGTGCGAAATTGATATCCCTAAGGACTCAAAATTCTTCGTAGTGCTGTCTTAAAAAACACACCACAGCTTCCTGAACAGATCCCGGTCGACCTAGTACAAGTTGAAAAAACTTTGAAACATTCTTGAATTCAACGGCATTTTCAACAGGCATCTACGAGTCCATAAGATCCTTGTCGCCGTTTTGACCTTTGCGCGAAAATAGTAAGATAGCAATCCCCAACCCAAAAACCAATACTCCGGCAATCAAAAGAACCGGTACAGGTGTGGAAGCATCAGGATTATCACCGTTAGTATCCTGAGTTGGAGGAAGCTTTGTAATTGCTGGTGTAGCTGACGATGTCGCAGTAGGCGTTTTTTCCATGACAGGCGTGGGCGTGGGTGTTTCGGTAACGGTGACGGTTTCCGTCGCTGTCGGAGTCTCAGTGGGCAAAGTCTCTGTTGCGGTAGAAGTTGGTGTCTGCGTTGACGTCACCTGTGTGGTTGCCATCACCTCCGTTTGCGAAGGTGTATTTGTAAGTGGACTTTGCGTTAAAGTTGCTGTGGGAGGTGCAGTTGTAGCAGTTGCCGTCGCTGGTGGTTTGCTCGTTGGTGGTTTGCTCGTTGGTGGTGGATTGGGTGTGTTGGTGGCAGGTTTGGGTGTTGGGGTGCGAGTTGGCACGGTCCCTTGTTGGTCAGGCATAGCCCACACAACAGGCAAAATCGAGATGAAAGAGAATACAATAAACAATATAACACTCACAATTACTTTTGACTTCGACATTTTCAGGGATCCTCCTTCAAAAGTGCCGTGAAGCGCAGTTCTATCTCAGTATTCTTCTGCAAGTCAATATTATATAACAATATCCCACCCTCGCTGCTATCCGCATCGGGGAGTACCTTCGACAATAATGCATTCTGAGGCACACGCAAGATTACCTGTGTTGGCACACTTTGTAAACCAGCTTGTTTTTGCAGGGTCAGTTTGTATTCCATCAGATTGTCATCAAGAGCCTGAAAGATGGTGTCAGGAAGATTGTAACGAAAGGTCATATCCGTGACGGAACCCGTAGGTAATAACACAGCTTGCTCGAATACGGTTGCACTCCCCTCATCCGCCTGACTGATTTTAGCGATGCCAGGCCATGATAAACCGGTTAAAACTTTACGTGCTTCAATCGGATGCGCCGTTGCATCCAGGAGCTGCGCGCCTTCAGGCACATAGAAGCGTAAATAAGACCAATAGCAGCGTTCCATACTCTGTTCATATTCTGGGAAAAAGAGAACTTCTGGCAAGCAGTCCACAACATTCTGGCGTAGATGCTTCATGTGCAGTGTTACTTCAGCGACCGGTGGCGATTGGGTCAGATCAACCGTATAGGTCAATGAACGCTCGATTTGCATACTAACCTTATTGTACCCGACATTGGTATCAACGAAGAGTAACATATCCTGTGGGGGGAAAACAATCGCACTATCCCATTTTTGTACGGAAAGGAAAGCTGCTGCATCATCATTGTCAATATATATCTGGATATGGCGCTGTTCAACGAGCTGGATAGCGGTGAAAATTAACTGGGTCCAATCCACTTGCCCACTCTGAACTTTATCCAAAGTCGCTCTGGTTATATCCCCGAGAAAGGATTTGCGGTCCAAGCCCTGGGTCAAGTGATACTGGGCATTGTTAGGCGCCCAGGCGTTTCTCATATAGTCAACAAGCGTTTCTCCAGTCACATCGGCAGCAGATCCAGGGATGCGTAAAGGGCCCACAACATTGATTATTTTCTCGGCAGAAAATTGATCCAAAGCCAGAACACCTGTCGGGGTCACGGGTGTTCCCGGTCGATATAAGGAAATTGCCTGTCTGGCTGAAGTTGGAAAATCAGGAGACCAGCCACTGTCCCGGAAAACCCATAAATCAATTGCCATAAACTGCTGTAAAGGCTGTGGGGGATCAGGATAAGGTATGGAAAAATCATCCGCCAGGTAACTATCGCGGAAGTCCATTGAACTGATTTTTCCGTCTCGCATCACCAGTTCACCAACGCCGGATATAAATCCACCACTCGGGCGCAATTCGTCTTCGTTTAGCGCCAGCACAAGGAATGTACTTGGCCCATCAATCCCTAAAAGCTGTGGTAAATCATCAATAACAGACAGCCCGTTAGCATAGAGTGACAAAATAGGTTCAGCTTTCCTGAACAGGCTTTGGTATCGCCAGGGTATTGCGGCAGAATCGATTTCCTTATAGGCCATGAACAAAAGCTGTGCAGTGTTTTGAAGTGGCTCAAGCTCTGCAGAAAGCACATCAACTATTTCCGTTAGTGTGCTGGTTTCGATACCCGAAGTCTGCACATGAACATAGATGGGTTGTAAATAACCCCATAATTCCACAGCGGTTTGTGTGCCAATATCGCCAAAAGTTAACAGGTCCGGTAAATCGCTCAAAAGTGGACCCACTCCAGGCAGCCATCCCAAATGCGATACAAGATCCAGTAGAAAGGCTGTATCTTTTTGCAGGTTAAGCACACTACGGCGAGAGGAATCCAGCAGGTTGGTGATTGTGGCGGGATCAACTGCCAACGGATTGTCAACAACCATGATCTCCTGCACAATCTGAACGTTAGTCTTGAGCGTGGCCACAGCCCTGATAATCCGGACTCCCCACAATACAACAAAGAGAGCGCCCAGAATCACCAGGATGACACCCATTCGCTTATCCAGGCGTTGCTTCATCGACATTCAACTCCCTGATCGTAAACCTTGCATAGAACATGCGTTGTCTCTAAAGCGCTGATACTCAGCGGTGACAAATGAATAATTCCGGTTAAGTAACGCCGGTATGGTTGAAATTCCCACAAGCGTGTATCCAGAATCACGATATCATCTCGCATACCTGCGACGTCCTGAGCGTACCACATAGTAAAGGTATGCGTATCTTCACTGGTTAACGCAATCCCACCTGCAGGTATCTGCGCCAGTGTACTCTCAAGCCACGCTTCAGCCCTTTGGTCGGCATGTAAAGATGTGTTTTGCCAATTCGTTAACACCAGAAAAATGGGAATCAAAAGCAATGCATAACCTGGAACACGATTGAGCATAGACCATTGCATCCCCTTGCCCAGAACGTAAGCAAATAAAGGCAATAGGGGGACTAGATACACTAAAGAGTCATATGCATTATAGTTGATTGCATACAATGAAATCATAAATGCACATAGGCATAAACCTATAGCAGTTTTCTTCGATAACTGCCATTGTTTATAAATACCGGATAAGACTAACACAGCGCCGATTGGCGTAAACTGCAGGACGGATAAGGTTAGCCACGATATAATGCGTTGCGGTACGTAAACCACAGGTAAAGCAAACGCATAATCCCAATATAATCGACCGCTGACATATGCTAACCAACCATTAATGGTTCCGGTATCTGCCCATCTTTGCGTCCCAGCACCCCAAAAAAAGAGTGCAGCATAACACAATAGAGCAGTTGCCATACCGGCAATTATACCACTCAAGATTTGCTTGCGTCCTGACCAGAAATAGAGGGCGGTAATGGCTGTGGTTGGGTGGATAGCGATCGCCATCCCCCAGGTGATGCCTGGCAAAATACCTGGATAATTATATTTATCAGCCAATGTGTTTAAAAAGTGCGTCAAACTCACAAAAAAGGCAGCCGAAGTATAAACTTCGGTGATAAGCGCCTGAGACCAGAAAAGAGGGGCAAATCCCAGCGTAAAACCAGCAGCTACTGCGCTCCACATTGACAAACCTTTCTCGCGGAGTGTCCAAACCGTCAAGAATACAGAACCTGAAGCCATGATAGCAGATAACATGTTCATCCGCCATGGAACAGATCCTACAGGCACCAACAGCATCAACCGTCCGATTATCAGGTAAAGCGGGAATCCGGGAGGATGGGGTAATTTGCCTTGATAAACCGCAACGAGAAAATCTCCGCCATCGGCTCCCCAATGTGACCATGTTATACCTGGAGCAAGGGTGAGAATGTAGACTATTAAAGTTACTGCCCCGGTCAGTACTATTATCCATATTTCTCTGGCAGAATGGCGTGGTTCGGATATTTCGCTTAATGCATTCTCATCCATATGCAGTTCAGTCCTAAATTCTATCAGGCAGGTTGGTCATAATAACTCAGGTTAATTCCACCGGCTTCATGCGTCGCACTGCATTGACAATGGCTAAAATCATGGCGACCACCATCGGGGTTCCCATCGAAACCATATGCAGAACCAAACCAATCGCCAAAGCAGTATCCCCTGGAATATTATATAAAGTAAGGGTCCCGATGACGATTGCCTCAAAAACACCAAAACGTCCGGGGATGGGGACAATGACATTACCGGACATTAAAGTTACCATCAACAATAGTGCGGCACTGAGCGAATGAACGCCAAACGCTGCCAAAACTGCCCAATTTGCGATGACACCCACAGCCCAAACACCTAATGTTAATCCAAAAACCCAGGCGGAGACCTTTGACTGGCGGATGACATCAATCCCATGAATGAGCTGTTCCACTCTGGGTAATATGAGAACACGCAAGGCATGCGGAAACTTGTTGGTCAACACAATAAGCCAGTCAATAATTTTATTCTGCCAGCGGAGACCCAGTAGTATCAGGGCGAGTCCCGTTACCAATAAAATGAACGTAGTCCATATTGTACGGACATAAGTTTCTGGCAGAGGGATAAACAAAAGTAACAAAATACCACACAGTAATAATGCAGCCACATCCCAAACTTTCTCGATTGCCACAGTACCCAGAGCTTCCGTACCACCCTCTCCAAACATTTCGTGATACCATATAACCCGCATGAGATCACCACTGCGTAACGGTAAGACAAGATTCACCGCCTGTCCGAACAGCAATGCGGACATTATGCCAAAAACACGGGTTTTATGTCGATATAATAGCACCTGCCATCTCCAGGTGCGTACCAGAATGGCAAATATCGTCACCAGAATACCTGAAGCGACCCAGCCATATTCGGCTTGTTTTAATGCCTTCCCAACAGAAATCCAATCTATTTCAAACAGCAAAACCCACAGAATAAACACCGTGCCAATGGTCACCGACACCCACCGCACGATGCGCCTTGTCTTTTGAGCTTTGGATATAGGGATATTTTCAGTCATGGCTCTACCAAACTACGCCACACATCAGCAAGGGGAGTCCAATCTCCTGCCGGCGGGTTCAATAAATTTCCGGCGGGGTAACTCTCGACACCAAGACTAAACCAACACCACCGCTGCACTAACCGTCCCCCGTCGGCAGGATTTCCCAAATTCTGATCCGTGGCAGTATAGAAAAAATACCAGGCTTCTTTAAAGAATCCGGATACTCTGTCCAAGCCATATCCGTAGTCCGGGGGCATAGGGATACCATATTCTGATACAATAAGGGGTAATCCACGGTACCCCCTGTCAGCCATCCATTGTCTGAAGGCGTAGATTTGTGATTTAAACGCTGTGATATTACCGGAATCCTCAACGCTATACAAGACGCCGGTATTCTCCGAGAGTCCGGGTGGAATATCAATGCCCCACCCCCCTCTTTCTTCACGTAGCAGATAGTTATGAATATGCCACGCTTGAACAGGCATAGATGCCCCATATAAAGATTGGTATGCCGTCAATACCCTATCCAAATAAGAAAAGCGCAGTGCCGATGGCTGCGCGATCCCCCCAGCGGCGACGATAGCATTAGGATCACCCTTTTTGATTGCATAATAGGCTTCATAATACAGTCTCGCATAAACCTCAGGTTCAGCATTATCCTGCCACAGCACGTCTGGTTCATTTCCAATAAGCCATGTCGATCCCTGCTGAAGCGCAGCAACTTCAGCTAAAGTTGACACATCAGGAACCAATATGCCATTTCTGATAATCACCGTTTGCACATATTCGATTCCAGCAGGTATTGTTGGTTTCAATCTGGTATTCCAGTCCATCACCCAGCCAACGCCAAGTGTCTCCAATCCGTAAGCTTTATTCGTACCGTATGGCAAAGATACACCAAGCCGGTAAATATCACTCTTTGGGATCCGGAAATGATCCGCAGGCATGTCGACGACCACCGTTGTGGTAGGTGTTGCCGTTACCGTTGGTGTTGCCGTATTTTCCGCTTTTGAAGTTGGTGAACTATGTAAAGCAGTGGCTGTGAGTGCGTTCGGTGAAGGCGTCGCCGTTAAGGTTGCTGTCCGCGTAGATCTGCGTGTCGGTGTCAAACTGGGTACAATCACATCACTGGCGGTCTTCGGTGTGGTTGAAACTGCAGTTGGCGTTCTTGTTGGTACCAACAAATCAGGTCGTGCTGTCTGAGAAGGTGGTACATTATCATTTAAGGGATCAGGGGATTCCAGGATTGTGTGTAGATTGGAATTCAAATCCTTTTGAGATGATAATAGTCCCCATAACACTACCAGTGACAAGCCGGTAATAATCAACAGGATTCCAATTCTGGATAGGGTCATTTTTCGTAAAAATAGACGCACTGAGGCTATTCGCCTTTACCGGGGAACGGCACAAGCGCCGGATCACCCAATAGCAGAAAACCTGCGCGTGAATCAGCAGATTGCGCGGCGCGCCAACCCGACAGAAGCGCATCACCAATTGACAGGCCCTCTGCGAGAGCTTGCTGTACAGCAACAGCCATCGCAAGTTGCTGCCCCGATGACGTCTCTCCTGTAGGTCCAACGAAGGCTGCCGTTCCTTGATGCGCTTTCATCCAGGTCTCACCTAACCCTTCATAAGACGAATGTGTAAACCCGGCACAAAGACACGACCAGGCTATAACAACGGTTGGGCCTTTCCATATACCAGCATCTTCTTGTGTTAATATTTTTTCATCACCCAACATGGGTAAACTGCCATGACCACTATAAACCAGTGTTCCGGGACCTTCTCTTAACCACGCCAGCAGGGATTCCCGCGAGTCTGGATTCCCAGCACTCAAACGCTGATTTATGGAAGATACCTCGACTAATTTTTCTATAAACTTCTCAAATTCTACCTCATCATCCCCGAAATAAAGTAAGCGGTCATTCGATTGCCACTCAAGAGTTTTTTGAACCATGTTAGCAACTGCGGTTTCATCATTTGCCGGAAAACGTCCAACCGACACTAAAGGGGTACCATTCGTGTCACTGACCAAGGCATAATCGGATGAGGTATCCCCTAAGACCGCTGTCCGGACCCACCCGGTAGGGACTTCCATAAGCATTTCTTCCATTGGAACAGTAGCGCCAGTGGATGTATCCCCAACAAGCAATAAGTATCTTAAGTTGCCGTCATGAGTTAGAATCCTGACCATCTCATTTATGACGGAGGCATCTGGAATACCATCGCCAAACGAGTCATATACTTCTTCTGGCGTCATCATATAACCGGCAAGTCCATCACGCAACCGCCTGTCCAACAAAGGAATCAACGTTTTATGGAGTTCCTTACGGGCAATGATGAGGTAATTCGCATTGCCCAAGGCATCTCGATCTACCAATTGCCGGTTGCGTACCCATACGGGTTCAGAAGCTGTATCCAGTGTCCCTATCCAACCCTTTAACGCACCGGTTTGGGGTATTTTGGAACCTGATGTATCAGCCTGATATATGCTTCCGTCTTCAGTGATCAGAAATCCTGCGAGTGCCGCTCCGGTTTTGTTTGCCCAGCATGCCTGGTCCGCATCTTCTACAATCCACTGCTCCCAGGCCCCGCCTGTCCATTCCAGAGTTTTACGCCGGGTTATCTTTACCCAATCCAGCCAGTTTAATTCAACTGGTGCCGCAGTTTCACCTGGTGAAGAAATGACCAGTGCAACCTCTGACTTGTCTCCAGAATTAAATTCCACATTCCACTCTTCGCTGGAACTGCCATCCCAATAATGGTCATCGATTTGGGTGCCATCCCATACGAGGCGTATATGATGATCTGGGTCCTGAGGCATACTGCTCTGACCCCATATTTGCGTGGCAACGGTTACAGGTCCTGATAAGGTTCGGGTTAAAGGAATTGTTAATGTGAAACTATTCGGGGGTCTTAGCGAAGTCCAGAACCAGGGAATATCAACGGGCGCAGTGCTTCTGTAATCATTATTCTGTTCATAGACAATCGTCTCCATGGACGAGTTCTGGCATTCCGCTATAGATGGTGGAGATTGTGGGTACAATCCCATTGCAGTGCCCGGTTTCCCTATGACCAGGGTATAAGCGCCCCATGATCCAATCCGCATCGGCGTGATTTCGGCATTAAAAAGTAAACCTGATACGTCTCCATCCGCAATCCAAATAAAAGGTATATCTACATCACCTTTTTTTAATTGGACGTTATCATAACCCAATCCAGCAGGATCAACGCCGATAGCCTGCCACCACGTGCTACCCAGGTAATTTGGACCTTCTTTATTGACAAATAAAACCCAACCATCTTCGGGTGGAAGGATTATGGCACTTTCCGGTGAACTGCTGTACGCACAAGAGACCAGGCTCACGAAACACAAGATGATGCACAACACGAATTTCAAGCATTGTTTAGGGCTGTGCATTAACGGCGTCTCCAGATCCAGATGCCAACCCCAATGAGTGCAAACCCTCCAAGCGCTGAAAAAATAATCAAGGCGGTTGTTTTAGCAAGTGCGGGACGTTGTGGAGTTTCGCCCTGCACGATCACCCGAGTGGGCGTGGGTGTATTCCGGACTATGTTTGTAGATGTCAAATCAGGTTCTGGGCTATCAGGTACGGCTTCCGTCATTGTAGCATCAGGCGTTTGGGTTACAAGCATTGTATTTGTTGGAACCGGTGTTTTCCCATTCGCCGGTATGTCAATAAGCTGTGGTGTTGCAGTTATTGTAGGGGCATTCTCTGTGGGTTGCGCGGTTCTGGGTGTGGGTGTCGCTGTACGCGTACTAGAAGATGAATCACATTCACCGCTAACTGAAAGATCCACAGAATATGCACGCCGTGAATTATCCCGGAAATCGACCGTTAAGGTATGGGTTTCATCAGCGCACGGACAAAAAGCTTTTGCACCAACACCGGCTACACCCTCCCCATTCAGAAAGACAGCTTTCACATTCGCGGTCTGCCACTGTAAAGTCGCGCATTCTCCTGCTGACAGCTGCTCCGTATCTGTCCAGAATAGCACAGATGGATCTGCAGGTCGCGGGGTTGAAGTTGGTGTTTGAGCAACATTTGGTGTCGGGGTTGCAGTTGGAGTTGGTGAGGGCGTCAAGGTTAGCGTCGCGGTCGCTAAACCGATACCACCTGAGAGGGGTTGGCTGTATTCACCCTCTGCGCCGGTATCCGGCACGTCCTGCAGTTTGTAATAATAGAGCGCGCCGGGGGTAGCCTCATCATCAACGTATTCGTAAAATGCGCCGGCGCCTTCATCAATGCTGGGTATGAATTGCAGACCTGGGTCGGAAACAGGTAATTTATAGTAACCGGTCAATGCAGCTTCGCTGCGCCAGAGATAAAAACCCAAATTGCCGACCTCACTGGCAGTCTCCCAATATACATAAATTTCCTGTGGCCCCGGATCTAATTCAAAATGGGCTAATGTGACAGCGCCCATCACCAGAGATGATATGAACAAACAGAACAATAATGCCGTGAGTGCGGTTTTAAGTCGCATCAGATTTGTCCATATGAAGCCTGTCGTCCGGTGTGTATATGCCAATAAACGATGCCTTCTAATAGTCCTTGGTGTCCGTTTATAGATACATTTAGTATTCCGCCAGGCTTCAGTCACTCTCCCACGAATTGCACCCGCAGTCCATACCGGGTCAAAGGTATGATGTCCATCCCCTTTTGTAAGGAAACCCTTTTTCGTCTGCCCTAGATAGCGATGCACGTAGGATTGATTCCCGGTTGTGATATAAACACAATCACCAGGAACTAACGCATCTAGATGAACCTTGTCCACGATAACCTCATCGCCCGATTGAAACGTGGGTAACATACTGTCACCCATGACGCAATACCGGGAGTTAGCGCTATGTACATCGTATCTAATGTCGTTTATCATCAACAGTAATTCCTTCTCTGTGTGCGATTATACCCAAGAACACTGCCCAATACAATTTTCAGGTGCGTTGGGGTATATGCCAAAATGAGAACAAATCGCTGATTATTCCCAATCCCGTCATTATTTTCCTGTGGAGTTTACCGTATTGATTGATGAAGTGAGGTTTTCGTGGGCATGAGATACATATTGTATGACGAGGAACCCCACCAAGGTTACTCTTTTGGGCGATAATGACGCAACTCCAAGCGGTAAAAGGAAACCGTTTCTTCTAAGTGTAAGTTATCCTCCAACCAGACCTCGCTGGTCGAAGACGGCACTGGTTGCCCTAGATATCTCTCAGCAATCAGCCAAATTTCATTGTTCTGCGCTACTTTCCTCAATTCATCAATAGCGCCATATTTAACTTCATATAGTGGATCGTAATAGTTATAGGGCATCCTGTCCCAACCGGGATCCATCCAGATAACGCTTTTAAAAGCATTATTTTGATTAAAAAAAGACACGACTGAACGCCAATCATCTTTTGGCGTGACCAGCACCACCACACTCGAAAGCAAAGATAAACCCATTAAACCGCGCCACACCTGGTATTTTCTCCGCTCCAATTTAACGATAACCCAGGCAACTGATAAAATTACATAAGGCCAACCTGTCACCAATATCCGCTTAATCGTATAAAAACGGGGAACGGCAAAGAGTAAAATGGCAGATACAAACCCCAGTAAAACAATCAACGTCACGATTTGGCGGAATTTTTGTTTTTGTAGCCAAAGTGAGAATACCCTTGAGACGATGAATACACCCAATCCAATAAGGGCCATGCCCAAAAGGTATTGCGGTGCTGATAATGCTGGTAGTCCTGCCAATGCGCGAACGCGGCTAAAAAAGACAACATTATTCACGCGCTCCAGCATATTTTGCAATCGCGGAATCCACGGCCGGTAAAAATACCAGGCGCTGGCGGATGCTATTAACCAAACGAACAAATACCGAATTTTTTGAGATTTCTGAGACCAAACCACAAACCAAACTGCACTAATGCCCACCCACAATGGGACCATTGTATAATCGAAATAAAGACCAACTGCCAACGTGAAACCCGCCAGAAAGACACCCAACCAGTGTCGCCATAGCAAACCCAGGGATACGAGCAATCCGGTCAATTGCACAAATGCGTACATCCGGGCTTCTTGTGCATACCATATATCGAGTGGTGAAAATGCCATCAAGGTTATGGCGACTAATGCGGTATCGTTACCCAATAATTGCCGACCTAAAAGATAGACTGCGCCCAAACTCAGCGTTGATGAAATAGCCGATAACAGTCGAACAGCTGTTTCACTGTCGCCAATTAATCCAACCCATGCATGCAGGCAACTATAATAAAGAGGTGGGTGAACCGGATCATATTTCCCGCTCCAGATTTGATCTTGCGTTAGTTTAGCCCGGTCAACACTGAAAGCTTCATCCAACCATAAACTCTTGCTGCCTAAAGCATAAAATCGCAACACAATAGCGAGACCAATGATCCCTACCAGTAGTAACCTGTATTTCTTTGTTGCTAAATTTTGAAGCAAGCAAACCCTCCTGATTATATCGATTTCGAGCAGATTTTATCACTCTGAATATCTATTGACTCTATTTTACTACATATTCATGACCCTTCTTTCATTGTCATATGGAATCCGTTTCAGCTTGTTGAAAAATACAGGATATCACCCATAAATCATGACCATACAAACGGCAAGGTAAGTGGCGGTGCGGTTCAATTTTAGATTTCCTGTCCGAGTAGCTTCCCGCACCGCATCCAGAAACCTGATCTGATCCTCACCCATCATCTGGGTTATCCGTGTCAAATCAAATGATAATGTTACTAAAGGGGTCACGGTTCTATCAAAAGATAATGTTACTAAAGGACAGCCACCTCCTTGGCTGGAATAGGGGATAAAACAGGATCATGTGTGTTCAGAGCCGCGATGACTTCGGGGAAAAGGTCCACGTTGTCAATGGTCTGATAGATATTCTGGACCTCATTGGGGAGGGCGTTAGGGTAGGCGAACAGGTGGTCCAGAGCTTTGTAAATGTCACGCCGCAGGCGCACGGGATTGAGCTCTGCATAATGTTGAGCGAGCGGTTGCAGTTTATCCTGGGAAAGGCAATCGGTCTCGCAGAGACGGCGGAAAGGGGACCGGGCTTGATCGTGAATGCGCTTGAAGTAGCCCGAACGCGCGTCTGAATCCGGAACCCACTGCTTGTCAATTTGGCGCATGACCGGTTGGATATAGTTGTAAAGATCACTTAATTGGTCATAGGTGGTGTTCAGGAAACGGGTTTGGGTGACGGTATCGAAGCGGCGCTGACCGAGATATTGGCGCACCAGAGTGTGGTTTTTCTGCTCCACCAGCCGATTGTCATTGGGATGCGCGGGACGGCTGCGGGAGAGGGTAATCTCGGGGTAGCGGGTCTTTAAGAAGGTGATGAGATGGGCGTTGAGGAACTCGCCGCCGTTATCGGGGTGTAACTCCCGGATGGGGAAGGGAATCCGGGTCATGAGGGAGATTAAGGCGTCCTCCATGACCAGGTAGCTGCGCCCCAGGATGGCACGGCGGGCACTCCACCCCGTGGCCACATCGATGAGTTGCAAGGTAAAGACAAACTCGCCATCCAGGTCGCCACCGCAGTGATAGACCAGGTCCACCTCGAAATGCCCGGGGTGCGCTGTATTGCGCGGAATCATCCGGGTCGGGATGTTTTGTTGATGTTGGTTCAACGCGGGGCGGGGTTGCCGACGTCGCTCCGCCAGGGGTATCCGCGGTAGATGGCGCCGCACCGTCGCCACACTGACTTGCTCAAGTTGTTGTTTGAGCGTCGGTGTTAACCGCAGTTCCTGATGGCTGGCCAGTTTTTCCGCCAGTTCTACCAGATTCGGGGTGAGTCGTTCTGGACATACATAGTCGGTCGCTTCCCAGATCTTGGCCAGTTCGCGGTCAAATTCAGCCTTATACTGTGGCCCGCGCTGCCTGCTGCGGGGTCGCGCTTCCAGGTTGCTGCGCATGCTGCGTTTTAGCGATTCCCGCCGCATGCCGGTATGGATCAGCATTTCATCCAACAGTGCTGTCTTCTCGCTTCGTTTTGCATGTCTGTACCTTTTTTGCATCCGTTGTAAATATTGCCGTCGTTCTTCTTTGCTCATTTTTTCGTCGGCTGTCACGGTTCCTCCTCGGTAACATTATCATTTGAGTGAACCGTATCGTACTCAGTAACATTTTACGTGATAGAAAGCGTTATCTTTCCCAAACGATTCCGGCATGCTATAATAAACCAGGTTGTTATCTACACTCGTCAACATCCAAAAGGATTACCAATGAACCTTAAAGTGGTTATACTTACCGCATCAGACGAAGCTTTATTCAACTCAGATAAAGCCAAACTTTTGCATCCGCTGGCAGGTTATCCCATCTTAACCCACGCATTAGGATTGGCTCGAGAGCTATCGACCGAACCACCCGTTTTGATCGTTAACCCAGGCTATTCAGATGAATACAAGAATATCACGGGTGAGAACATCACCTGCATAACGCTTCACGGTGGCGCGCTATCAAGAAATTACGAGGAAGACTTCAAAACGCTATGTGGAATACCTGAAACAGAAATCCTTTTGCTTCATGCAGATGCCCCCTTGGTCCAGTTAGAGTCAATTCACAGGCTCATCGAACTTCACGCAAAGGTCGTGCAGGATATAACTTTTCTGGCAAACGAATCTGGCGATCATGAAGACGATCCACAAAACGCAGTTGAATTGCCTATTGTTAAACATCCCCCACAGCCAATTTTTATGCCCTGCATTTTTAATTCCAGTTTATTGAATTCAGAGTTAATTAATGAATTCTTTCACTCAGAGAACTATACTGCCAACCCACATCACCTGATGACACTCGCAAAGCACCACAATATCAGATTTTCAGCACAAGCGCCTGTCGAACCCTCTGATTTATGGATGATTAATACACGTTGTGACTATGCCCGGGTATTATCAATGATGTACGCACGGATAAATCGGAAGTTAATGCTTTCTGGTGTTACCATCATTGACCCTTCTGCTGTATATATTGACCATACGGTTTCGATCGGGCGAGACACTGTTATCTACCCCAACACCACCATCACGGGTGCGACATCCATTGGTGGGAATTGTGAAATAGGACCAAATGCCATCATTGACCAGTGTCAGATTGGCGACAGGTGCCGCATTTTATCCTCGGTGCTTGAATCAGCTGTCATGGAGCACGATACAGACATTGGACCGTTCAGTCATTTACGTAAGGGAGCGTATGTATGTGCACACGCGCATATCGGTAACTACGGTGAAATGAAAAACAGCACCCTGGGTCCTGGCTCAAAATTGGGCCATTTCAGCTATCTGGGGGATACATCTGTCGGGGAAAATACAAACATTGGGGCTGGAACCATCACTTGTAATTTCGATGGTGAGGAAAAACATGCCACGCGCATCGGTAATCATGTATTTATAGGTTCAGGGACGCTTATTGTCGCCCCCATCGAAATCGGAGATAATGCCGCAACAGGTGCGGGTTCAGTCGTTACACATGATATTCCTGAAAAAACGCTTGTTTATGGCGTTCCTGCCAGAGAAAAAGGGATGAAAGAACCAAGTTAATTTGAATTCAGCATTCTGTTGAAAATCAAAGGCAAAAAAAGAGAAAGACTATGGCGAAATGGGAAAACAACTCGGAAAGTCTTATTCAAAGTGCGTTGCTAGCCTATAAAAAAGCCTACGCCCCATATTCATGCTACGCTGTGGGGGCAGCGGTTCTGGGCGATAACGGCATAATCTATACCGGGTGTAACGTGGAGAATGCAGTCTATCCACTGACACTGTGCGCCGAACGTGTGGCAATCATGAAGGCGGTTTCTGAAGGTGTCCACCACATAGAAGCCGTAGCGGTTGTCACAAAGAACGGAGGTTCGCCATGTGGATCCTGCCGGCAGGTTATGCGCGAATTTGCTGATGACAACTTACCTGTCTATATTTCGAATCTCGAAGGACAATACGAGCAGATGACTTTGGGGCAACTACTCCCCAAGAGTTTCTCCGCGGCAGATTTGACAAAATAGTAAATCGCTGGGATGGTCACTCAGATTGTATAGGTGAGTGATATACCTGCCTCAAAACAGCGGTGAAATACAACTATTGGGTAGAAACAAGCTGTAAATGTGTGGAACCCCGCTGAAAATCGATTATGATGGCAGGGTTAATGGAATTAAATTCAGACAAAAGGCTAATAAGTCAACTATATGATTCCTGATGGTGTTGTTACATGGGCAGAGATTGATCTAGACGCAATAGCTGGCAATGTTCAAGCTATTAAATCTTTTATTGGGAAGAACACTGCGCTTATCGCCAGTGTGAAAGCCAACGCCTACGGGCATGGTTTGGGACCGGTTGCCAGAACAGCAATCGAAGCTGGCGCGGAGTTCCTCGCTGTCCACCGTATTCAGGCGGCAGTTGCATTACGGGAAGCGGGTTTAGCAGCTCCCATCCTTTTGTTGGGTCATACTCTGCCATCAGGGATCAACCTGATGTTGACCCATCACATTACACCGACATTGGTAGATTGGGTTACAGCAAAATTGTTTTCTGATCAGGCAACCGCCCCAGTCGCTGTTCACATTAAAATAGATACCGGTATGAGTCGTTTTGGGCTGGAACCAGAGAAATCACTCGACTTTGTGCGCTATGTCGCCTCCTTACCACACCTGTATATTGAAGGTATATTCACACATTTTTCCTCAGCAGATGAAAGTAACCTCAGCTTTGCCAGAGACCAATTACAACGTTTCCTGGGCATACTCGACATGATCGATAGTGCGGGTTATGATATACCGATACCCCATATCTGTAACAGCGCCGGACTGGTGAATTTGCCTGAAGCACATCTCGCTGCTGTGAGACCAGGTATTCTGATTTACGGTATGACACCTTCCAGCGATACACACCCTCAGTTTTCGCTGCTACCTGCATTAACATTGAAAAGTACCGTTATCCACGTCCGGGACCTTCCCCCCGGAAGTACGATCAGCTATGGGCGCACATTCACAACACGTGTACCAATTCGCGTTGCGCTTGTCTCTCTCGGGTACGGGGACGGATATCCGCGGCTTATTTCCAACCGCGGTGAAGTCCTCATCCACGGGCAAAGAGCGCCAATACGGGGTCGTATTTGTATGGATCAATTCGTAGTTGAGATCACCCACATTGATAACGTCGTTGTGGGTGATGAAGTGGTTGCTATCGGCAGGCAGTTCGACGAGGTTATTACACCTGAGGAAGTGGCAAATTGGGCGGATACAATCAACTACGAAATCACGACTGGCTTGTTACCCCAGGTCGTACGTGCCTATAAGTTGAATGGTCATTATTCTGCGCCCTCTGAAGGTCTCGAACAATGGGCGAATTACCTGCGGGCTGTATAATGCTGCGGTGAAAAATGAGTAAAGCGTTAATTTAACACTGGCTAAAAAGGACTCCAATGCGCATACTTTTTATCGCACCTTATACACCGTTACTGACAAAACCCCGCCCCTATAATTTTATTATGCATCTGGCAAAGCAGCATGAAGTAGTCCTGTTATGTTTCGGAGACATACCTCTGAGCGTACTGGAACAACGCCCGGACTATCAAAAATTAAAGTCACATTGTAAACATATTGCGCATATTCCGCTGACTAAAGCCAAAATCGCAATGAATTTAGCGTATGGGTTATTTTTTTCTCCCGAGCCTTTGCGGGTAAACTATTACGGACCTGATTTTGCGCAGGACACCATCCGGGAAATCATAAATCAATATCATATTGAAGCTATACACATTGACCGAAGCAGGTTTGCAGGTCTCGCTTCCGGTATCGATCTACCCAAGGTCCTCGACCTTACTGATTCCCTTACATGGTACATTGAACAGTGCCTGAGCCATGCCCCTTTGTATCTAAAACCAATGTATCAATTGGAATTAACGCGGATGCGTCGATTCGAAAGATCCGTGGGCTTGTCTTTTGATCAATGCCTCATTACCAGCGCCTATGACAAAGCACGATTTAAGGATACTGGCTTTTATGAGCGGATCAATGTGGTACCCAATGCAGTTGACCAGGCATTCTTCGCTAATGAAATTACAGAACCGGAAACAGATAATACGCTCTTGTTCTTTGGCAACCTTTCGTATAGACCGAATGTTGATGGCGTAACGCATTTTTGTTCGCACATTTTTCCGCAAATTCAGCGGCAGAACGAGCGGGTTTCTTTGCATATTATTGGCAATCAACCGGCGCGGGTCGTTCAACGCCTGCAAAGAAAACCCGGTATAAAAATCACGGGATGGGTTCCAAGTTTGATTGATTATATTGCTTCGGTAACTGCCGTTATTTCACCGATGCGCATCGGTGTTGGTTTTCCTAACAAAGTAGCGGAGTCATTAGCCCTGGGAAAAGCTGTCATATGCACGGATATTGGCTGCCGGGGATTGCCTGGCTCAGAACAGGTCTTACGGGTTGCGCATAATGACAAGGAGTTTGCCGAGGTTACAGTGGACTTGCTTCGAAAGCCGGATATTAGAAAACAGTTGGAAAAACGTGCCTTGACATATGCGCGTGAGTCTATCAATCCCGACAGTGCACTTGAAGCATTGGACAGCGTTTACGCGAAATTGTGAATCGCTAAATTTGACTTTGCGCTGTATCCCGGTAGAATAATGTCACTGGTTGGCATGACATGCCTAAAAACGAGGAGGTATCAGGAATGATTATCAGTGCATCGGTTGACCTTCAAGGCTATTTGCATTCTTGATGCTACCAGCTTAACCTTTGCTGCATAACAGGTAAATCAAAGATCGTGGTGCAAATTGCCCACGATCTTTTTTGTTGCCTTAGGCTATCAACACAATTATCCGGAGAATTTATGCTACAAGTATCCAATATTTCTAAACGTTACGGCGATGTCCTGGTTCTGAAAAATGTCTCATTCAAGCTATCCCCTGATGACCATGCGGGTTTAATTGGACCAAATGGCTGCGGGAAAACAACCCTTTTGCGCATTCTGGTCGGGACTGAAACTGCTGGTACTGGCTCAGTACAACGGACCCCCCCCACTGCTACAATCGGTTACCTGGAACAAGGGTTGATTTTCAAGGAAGATGACACCCTTGATACCATACTGCGTTCTACAGAAATCAGGATGGAAAAACTGGAAGATAAAATAGCTCAGTTAGGAACGCAACTGTCAATAGCACAAGCAAAAGATCAGAAAATAATATTAAAAGCGTACGGGGAAGCATTAAGTCAGCTCGAAACGTTATCCACCAGGCAAATTGCCAGATACCAGGCTGAGGATATTCTGGAGGGATTGGGATTGGGCGCTATACCTTTGGAGGTGCCGGTTAATCATCTCAGTGGAGGGCAGAAAACACGGTTAGGATTAGCCAGAATACTTCTAACCAATCCTGATATGTTGATTCTCGACGAACCCACGAATCATCTGGATATCCGGGCATTGGAATGGCTGGAAGATTGGATACAACATTACGAACATGCGATCATCATTGTCTCCCATGACCGCACGTTTTTGGATCGTACGGTCAATGTTATTTTTGATCTCGATCCGCTGGTACATTCAATTCAAACGTACCCTGGTAATTATAGCGACTACATCCATGCCAAACAAACAGAAATTAATCGTCACTGGGAAGCATATAATGCACAACAGGATCGCATCGCAAAACTGCAAGGTGAGTCGCGGCGTTTGTCGGGATATGCTAACAGTATCGAGCAAGGAACGATTGATTTTGCGCCACGTAAAGTCGCCAAGGGGATCGCACGCAGAGCGACAGTACAGCGAAAACGCATCGAACGGGAACTTGCTGAAGAGCACATTGAAAAACCAAAGCAGACTTGGCACATGAAATTGGAATTCATCGACACGCCGTTAAGTGGCAACGATGTCCTGATTTGTGATGAATTGAGTATCGGGTATGGATCGCAGCCACTCGTCACCGGTATCAATCAGGTCATACAACAAGGTGAACGCATTGCTCTTATCGGTCCAAATGGTTGCGGTAAAACAACATTTTTGCGTACAATTGCTGACCAGTTATCGCCGATTTCTGGTTTTTTCAGACTGGGTGCCAATGTATCTTTAGGTTACTTTTCCCAGGAACAGGAAAATCTCCCGCCTGCAGCCACGCCTTTTTCTATCATCCGCGCCGTAGCCTCAATATCGGATACTGACATCAGATCCTTTTTACATTTCTTTCTGTTTTCTGGCGATGATGTGTTTTTACCCATCCACAGTCTGAGCTACGGCGAAAGAGCGCGCCTGGTTTTAGCCCGACTCGTTGCTGGTGAATGTAACTTTTTATTACTTGATGAACCGATAAACCACCTGGATATACCCAGTCGGTCTGGTTTTGAACAGGCAATGACGGCATTCGAAGGAACGGTTTTAACTGTAGTTCACGACCGCTACTTCATCCGTAATTTCGCGACACGATTGTGGGTCATTGAAAATGGAATACTCTCCAATTATCTGGATTTAGGTGAATATAAACGCTTCCAGAGGCAGAGCAGCTAGTAAATGTATACAGTTTACACATTATTCACTCATTTGCCTTAGGTACTGTAACGAGTAATTCCAAGGCTACATAACCCTTATTGTCACTCAGGATGTCATCGTTGATGCGGAAATATAATAAACCCGGTTTGTCGACCATGAATGTTCTGCCCTTACCTATCAGAAATATAGCACCGTCCTCACCGATACGACCTATTAGTACGCCTCCGGGCGCTGCATTTATCGGATATGTATCTGGGGCTTTATAATATCGATGCCCTTCTGGACCATGGTACTCACCTGGTGTATATAACCAACTTCCCTCTGCCCGTACATCAACACGGTCACCCGCCTCAACGATTAGGCCGGCACTTTGCCACTCCCGATAAGCATAAATTCGTGTCTCTGATAAGGATTCTGCTTTCTGTGGTCCTACATTTTGACTCAGGATCCAAAACACAGCCGCAACAGCGAAAAAAAGCGCTAGCAGGACTCTACTCCAAGATGATCGCTTCATAGGCGAACCCTCCTCTACGCATACCGCTGTTCACGCTTTGTACAACTATAATGGAGCACAATCCATAGCCAACAAGCATCAGTGCATGCCAGGTTAATCTGTGAACAGTATTCATAGCTCTGGATTACGGATTAATCGGTAATTCGATTTTTGGGATCGTAGTTCCATCTGCTCCCCCTGTGATAATCCATTTGCTGTTATTACTCAATTCCTGGGCAATCAACAACTGAAGGTACTGGGGAGCAAGTTCACCGCGATTTTCCAATTCTTCGAGCATGGCTTGAACCGCAATTTGTTGAGCTTTAGAAGTTATCCCGATGCGATCAGCATCTGCTTCAGCAAGCTTTGTAATTTCATAAGCGTCGCCATCGGCTTTTTTCTGTGCAGCATAGAACTCGGCATCTGCCAGGGTACGTCTTTGAGCGGCCTCAGCCATCGCTTGCTCCTGCCGCTGCACCGCTACCATACGATCTTTAATTGCTGTCACAACCTCTTCCGGGGGAGAAGCACTCTGCATCTGAATGGTGATAAATTGTACGCCATATTGTTCCTCTTTCTCACGCAGTGCTTCCATGACTTCCTGATTTAACTCAGCTCGACTGTGCATCACCTTGGTCATACTTTTTGTGTTAACAACATCGCGTAATTTGCCCTGCACAAATTCAAAAATGATACGCTCTGGGTCATCCACTTCCAGGGCAAAGCGTTTTGGATCACTCACCCGATAAGTATATTGTAAACTCACATCCATCGTCACATCATCAGAAGTCATTGCGGGAACGCGCTCCACATACCCCAATCGTTCATTCACTTTGACAATGAGTACAGTATCAACCAGAGGGATTTGTATATGCCAACCCGGTTCATCCAGGGAAATGAACCGTCCACCTCGAAGGTGTAAGCCCCGTTCATATGCATGAATTTTATAGACTGCAGATCGCCCAACAACAAGAATTACCGCTAAGAGAATGACACCGGACAGAATAACTGTTGAGAGCTTGAAAAGGCGCCCAAGTAAATCAGGCACATCTTTTCCCCGATTCATGGCCGGTTGTTTGGTATCTGATGGTGGTCTTAATTCAGACATAGTACCCCTCCATTGAAAGATATTGAATCGCATCCGTTGCTAATTCCACAGTATCAGTGTATCAAATTCAAAAGGCGGTGTCTACTGTAGAAAACTACAGTTTCCTCCCAAAAACTACCAGGTTTGCCGGTGCCGTTTATTGCCTTTCTATTAACGGCGGTTACAATCCTCACAATTCCTTATTGCTGTTCTATTTCAGGAGACCATCAATTATGCGTACAGATTTACATATCCATACAACCGCCTCAGATGGTTGTTGGACACCAGAAAAATTGATTGAGGGGATTTCTCAGCTGGGTATACAATTATTCTCGGTTACAGACCATGATTCCGTTGACAATGTTTTGGCGACGGAAACGCTAGCTGAAACAATTCCGGCATTTTTTGTCAGAGGTGTAGAGATGTCAGCCACTTTTCAGGACAAGATGGTACATATTCTTGGATATGGAATTGACCCCACTTACCCACCTCTCCTAATTGGACTTGAAGATAACAGGAACAGGCTCGAAATAGTGGATAATAGAGATATTGAAAAGTTGATTGGTTTGGGATACCCAATAAAATCCAGCGATTACCTGACATACAGTAATGACAGAACTCGTGGTGGATGGAAAAGCTTAAATTTCTTAATCGATCAAAACATATGCCTTGGACCTGAAGATTTTTTCAAAAACATTCGACCTAAAATCGGTCACCAGTGGCCATCCTTCCTGCCTCTCCCGATTGTCATCGAAACAATACGTGCCGCTAATGGTATTCCGGTTCTGGCACATCCGGGCGCAAGTTTACCACTCGACATCCTGCAGAATAGCCTGGATATTTTTCTCAATCATGGTATCGCGGGAGTCGAATGTTATGCCCAATATCATGATGAAAAAACAACCGCTCTTTGCGTGGACTGGTGCAGGAGGCATAATTTACTGATAACGGGTGGTTCTGATTATCATGGCGGTTTTGTCAACCGTGCTTTAGGAAAACCGGTCCTGGATCATCAGCGGGATCTGTCTTTGGGTTCAATCTTTCGTGACGGAAATTAAAGGTAAGTTTGAGCCCATATCGCAGCTTCTACTCTGGAGATAGCACCGAGTTTACGGAGTATATTGCTGACATGAAAATCAACAGTTCGCACAGTTATCCCCAGATGTTGTGCTATCTCTTTGTTACTTAAGCTTGAGGTAATCAGGTGTAACACTTCGCGCTCGCGTTCAGTCAAGCTCTCACGAATCCTGCCAATTGCATTTTGCCAGTTTACAATACGCGTACGTTGCTCCGGAGTCCATAAATCATCTCCATGAAAAACGCTCTCAACCGCTGAAACAATCTGTTGGGGTACTTCACTCTTCAGAAAGTACCCGGAGGCACCAGCAGCCATCATTCCCGATAGAAATCGGTCATCATCGTATGCCGAAAGTGCCAGCACGCGCACTTTTTGGGGTAGATTTCGTATAGCTTCTGCAACTTTGATGCCATCCATATTTGGCAGCTGGCAATCGAGAATGGCGACATCCGGTACCAGGCTTTGAATGAGCTGTAAAGCAGATTCACCATCTTCGACCTCGCCAATGACAACAATCGCCGGTGAGAAATCCAACAAGACACGCAATCCAATCCGGAGTGCCGGATGATCATCTGCTAATAGGACACGTATTTTGCCCATTATTTAAAATCCCATATTTCGGTGTGATCAGGGCAACTGTAACAGCGCATCAAACTCCTCAGCAGCATCGACCAGACGTCCTGTCTGTTTGCCCAAACTGAACAAATCCCATTGATCACTGTGTGGAAAATCATCCAAAAACCAGCATAAAGCATGTATTTGTGGCTCAGAATTAATCGTTTCTAAGGCGGTGATTAACCAACCTGCGGGATAGTTTTGCGCAGGTGGAACATTTGCATCACGATCATATGTATTCGTGGAAATGATATACACCGGCAAGCCCCTTGTTGACGGATAAGCATTGATAATGCTCAGCCAATCCTGGTAAACTCGAAATCCAGCCTGGGCACCATGCCACGCTGCCCTTGATAAATCCGCTCCGGCTTCATCAGCGCGTGCAAATCGTGTCATCTCCGGTATATCCGGGCGTCCAGGCGCCTGGATATCAAATCCATCCGGAGCACACAAAGGAACACCGCTATCATTTTTAACACGCGCCGTTTCATCAAGATAGGCGACTACGGTGTTCATATAGTTGAGCCAGGGCATTTGAGTGGTATGGGTTATTCTGCCATCGGTATCGAAAGACCAGGGTCTGACTGGACCTACAATGATCCGCGCATGTTGGTTCTCATTCCGGACGGTCTGCAAAACATTGTCACTATGATTGGGGTTTTCACCATATCCATTAAAGACTCTAGCGTACCATTCTGGTGTAACTGGTCGATCTGGCGATAATGCACCAGCATCAACTGTATTATATTCATTGCCAACGATGTACCCATACACATAATCCAGCCTTGCATCCCGGGATAACCGGCTGAAATACGCCAAATACTCTGATAAAGCAACAAAATCATCTGCGGGAGGGACACTCTGGAGCTGATCATAATCGACACGCACTAAAACCCGCAGCCCATTCTCTGCATGGGCAGCAATTCTGGTCGATAAATCATCGATACCCCAATAAGGCTCCTCAGGTCGCGCAGCGTAGGTTATTTCAACCGCCCAGCCACTTCGTCCATGCCAATCACGTTCTAAATCAGGCATAACGACGCCAAGTTTTGTCGGTGTGAATTTCTCTTCAGAAAGCAACTCAGCTGCACCAAAGCTAATTTCTCCGCGTTTTTCACATCCTGTATGGCAGTTTTTATAGAAGGTGAGGGTATAAGAAAGGCTATTGGGAACAACATATGACCATTTCCAGGTATAAATGGCTCCGGATTTGGATGGTGAACCTTGAGGCACTGCCACATTGCCATCAACAACGAGATTTACATACGACCATGGTCTGATATCACGGATGATAATTTGTGCCGATGTTCCCGCCTTTGATGGTGATTGCACATCAAATCGTGGCCAGGGTCCTGGTTGTTTGTCACCACCGACAACGAGAACTGTTCCGTCAATTGGAATCAACCAATAGATGATGATGGCAACGAGAAATAATAGCATCCATGAAATCCATCTGCGATTTTTTCTCATTTCTTACCTCAGATATTATCAAAGGGCAATAGAAATCGTACGCAAGTGCCTTTACCATCAGCGACTGGGCTCTCAATGTTGAGTTGGCTGTTGTGCCGGCGCAAAATCTCGGCGACCAATGCCAGGCCCAACCCGCTACCCTCAACCCCATTCGTCGCAGCACGGTAAAATCTCCGTGTGATGTAGGGTAAATGTTGAGATGAAATGCCGGGACCATTGTCACATACACTGCATTGCACCCCACTTTCTGTCTTTTTTAGCGTAATGATGATCCAGCCATGAGAGACAGAATATTTGATCGCGTTATCGACCAGATTTAAAAAAACCTGTCGCAATCTATCACTATCACCCAGGATTAAAGGGATATTAGCATCGGCATTGAGTGAAAGTTCCATAGACTTAACTTGAGCATCTGGGGTTAATTGGAGGATAACATCATTGACCAATGGCAGAAGTTGAATCAATCTTAACGGGATCTCATCTGAAACTTCAAGACGCCCCAACTCAAGCATTGCATTAATCAGCCTGCCCATGCGACGGGCTTCCTTCCGTGCCAGGTCCAGAGATTGCTTTTGCACATCAACACCCACATTATCCAAACCCAGTATTTCCAGGTGTGTCAGAATCGTCGCCACCGGAGTTCGCAACTCATGGCCCAAATCGTTGACTAATGCTCTTCCGGATTGATCAGCATGGATTTGAGATGTGATATCAAGTAAATAGACAACATCACGGTCATCTAGAGGAATCACCCACCATCGCGCTGTATTCCCTGAAGCAAAAGTCACTATCCGGTAGCGACCTTGAAAAGATTGTGTAGTTCGCGCGCCTATACAGTCTTCCCGGAGTAATGGCAGCCAATCAGAATCCGGTAATATTCCCGCTTCCGGTATGATAGTAAGAAGCGATCTTGCGTATTCGTTGCTGTAAACGATTCTTTCATCTTCGAGGATTAGCAGCACCAATTGGAGCAACTTTTAAGGCTTCAAGCAATGTGTTTACCCGGATAGCATTGGGCTTGAAGATAACCGTTCTACACCTTAGCAATATCCATATGCAGCCAATGATAACCATGAGGAGAATGAAAAGTATGATCTTGAGATCAATAACTATCATAGTACCTGCTTCGATTGAAACCGTGTTAATGTTTTATTCAGATATTTATGTTTCGTTTGCCGGTAATTCTGCGATGCTTAATGACAGAACTTGAGAGACGCCATCATCCTGCATTGAAACACCATAAATAGTGTCGGCCACTTCAACAGTTCCACGATTATGCGTGATAATGATAAATTGTGTTTGGTTGGCAAGTTCTCCCAGCATCCGTCGAAACCGACTTACATTCGCTTCATCCAGCATTGCATCGACTTCATCCAATACACAGAAAGGCGCCGGACTCACCTGCATCACTGAAAACAACAATGCAACCGCTGTGAGGGTTCGTTCACCACCAGAAAGCATGCCTAGTCCTGCTGTGCGTTTGCCTGGAGGACGGGCAGTTATCTCAACCCCATCGGGTGTTCCATCCCCTTCCATCAGTTTCAAAGCAGCACTACCACCGTCAAATAGTATTTGAAAAATCTTTGAGAATTCTTCGGCGATGCGCTTAAATGTCGTGCTGAATAAAACTTCCATCAATGCATCAAGCTCAGTAATAACCTCGCGCAGATGCCCGGAGGCTTTTTCCAAATCTAACATCTGTTCTCTTAAAAACGAGTGCCGTTCATAAAGTTCATCATATTCTTGCTTGGCAGCTAAATTAACCGGCTCCAACCTTCTGATTTGGATACGGAGATCTCTCATCTCTTCTTCTAAGCCCTCCGGCAGCTCGAGTATGCTGGGTAAAGGTGTAGAAAAGGCTTCTAGCGGTAAGGGTTGCTGTACAGAGACTATATCGGGCAAATTACCAATGACTATGCCCAGAGATTCTTCTATCTCATGACGTAAGTTCTGCACCCTATCCTCACAACGGCTCGATTCCATCTCAACTTGGTTTAAAATTTGCTCAGCTTCGCGAAGTATCCGGCGTGCTTCATTTTCTTGTTTTTCTTTTTTATCTAATGAAATCTCAGCAGAATGCAGCTCGAGTTCAATGGGTTTTACCTGTGCCACAATGTTGTCAGTGCGGGTGCGTGCTTCGTCATATGTTTTTTGTAGTGTGTCAAGCATCTCGGAAAGTGTTTCACGTTCGTTTCTGAAATTTTCAATCCGTAGCTGGTAACTGTTTATTTGGTTTCGCAGTCGATCTGCTTCCCGTTTTCTACTCTTAATCAGAATTCTGTAATTTTCAACTTCTTGCTCAATCAACACATACGCTGTTCGTTTTTCTGCTACAGTTCTTATTGATGAATCGTCCGTTAAAGTATCCATTGTCTGGTCAAGTTGAAGGAGCTCTTTATCAACT
The DNA here is from genome assembly GCA_963700595.1 of uncultured Chloroflexia bacterium. Classification (GTDB taxonomy): domain Bacteria; phylum Chloroflexota; class Anaerolineae; order B4-G1; family SLSP01; genus PWVB01. The sequence continues at coordinate 249,833 of CAVOYE010000022.1, read as the reverse complement.
TTAGCTATTGATAGGACGGCTTCTTCGCGCTCACTGTTGAATCTCCCAAGCCTTTCTGTAATTTGCGCTTGTTCTTGTTGAAGTTCAATCAAATGATTTTGTTGCCACGTAGTCTCTCGCAGTAAAGTCTCCAGATCACCAATTTGCCGCTCTATTTGCCGTTCCGCTGCCCTGACTTTTTCGTTGATTTCCTGTTCTTTATTGTGCAGAATAGATATCTGCCCATCCATCGCGGTGATTTGGTCATTCAGCGCTTGAAGCGACGCTTCTGAATCATGAAGTGTTATCTCTGTGCTGGCTATCAAATCGGGAAGCTCTCGGCGCTCTCGCTCTCGGGCTAACAAACCTGAAGTTTGAGCCTGACCTTGACGTCCACCAGTAACAGCGCCACCCGATTGGATGATTTCGCCTTCAAGGGTGACAATACGAAATCTGCCGTGCATCTCGTTATATAATTTCCGCGCGGAATCTAAACTTTGCGCTACAGCGGTCCGTCCCAGTAACAGAAGAATCGCCGGTCTATATCGGGGTGGATAAGTAATAAGGTCAGCAGCAGTACCGATGAGACCTGTCATTTTTGGTAAATCTATTGGGCGGGGTACACGCAGTGTGTCAAGGGGCAAAAAGGTAGCCCGTCCAGCATGTTCTTTTTTTAACCATTCTATCGCTTTCTGCGCATCACTCCAACCATCCGCGACAATATTCTGCGACTGAGATCCCAGCGCGGTTTCTATCGCTATTTCCAGATGAGGGGGTACCTGGATGAGGCTTGATACTGTTCCTGAAAGACCGGTCAGGGTTGCGCGCTCTGTAGCCTGCAGCACAGCACGAACACCGGCGTATAATCCTGTTCCTTCAGACGCCAACCGATTCAGCGCATCCAAGCGGGTGGAATATTGTGTCAATTCTGAGCGTTGTTGTCTGAGATTTGTGCTAATCTCTTCAAAATCTTTACCGAGATTGTTTTTGTTTTGGGTGAGTTGATGTATATTCTCGGTAATTGCTGCAGCATTTTTGGCGATTGCCTCTGAATCGCGATGGGATTCTTCTATACTGTGTTGCATCTTACGACGCTGTTCACCAGCGTCTTTCAACGCCGAACGCAGGTCAGTGCACTGTTTATCAAGTTGATCACGGCGCGACTCAGCTTGCTCGATCCGGCTTTGTCTGTCCGCCAATCGATGCCGGTATTCTAAAGCCAATGAACGCAAATGCGCCTGTTCCTGAAGAGCTGTATGCTGTTTTTTCTCAACTGATCTCTGCCGGTCCTCTGCTTCCTTATAGTCCTTAATCGCTTCTGCCAAGTGGGCTTCAGCAGTCGATAGGGCAGTGACCAAATCATCTACATCGACTGTTTCAGCTTCCTGTGCAGCTAATAAAGGACTGAGATTGGCTTCTGTATCCAGAAGGCGTTCTTGTATCTGCCGCTGGCGTTCGCGTGCAACGGCTAACTCGCGCTGGCGGTTGCTGGCTTCAGATAGCCAAACGCTGCTATCCTGGTGCAGGGCGGCTAACTGGCTGCGCATATCATTAACTTTCTTTCTTTGCTCCAGCAACTCCTGGGCAGCTGCGTCAGCTTCTCCAAGAAATCTTAAAACGCGGTCCTCACGATAAGCGCCTTTTAACCGGGCTTGTTCCAGCTGTATAAGAGCCTTGCCCCAGCGATAACCATACCATATTTTCAGAGTCTCATTGAGGTCAAGTGATAATGTTGCATGTTGTTCAGCTTTAGCTTTTTGCCGCGTTAATCGTCGAAGATTTGGCTCTATCTCGCCGATAATATCATAAACACGTTCCAGATTCCTTTGGGTATCAGTCAACCTGAGAACAGTGTCTTCTCGCCGGGTTCTGTATGGTGAAATACCCGCGGCTTGCTCGAAAAGCGTCAAACGGTCCTGTGGTTTAAGAGAAAGGACATGATCGACCAATCCCTGTCCGACAATAAGGTATGCGTCGCGTCCTAAACCACCTTGATCGAGAATATCACGGAGATCTTTTAAGCGAAGCCGGCTTCCATTTAAGCGATATTCGGTTTTACCATCCCGGTATGTACGGCGTTCTATCGTAACTTCAGCAAAATCTACCGGTAACCAACCGTCAGTATTATCAAAGGTAATAGAAGTCCGGGCCATACCTGAACGTGACCGTTTGCGACTACCGGCAAATATCATATCCGCGCCCGTTTGACCGCGGATGGTCGTCATTCGCTGTTCGCCAAGGACCCAGCGAATAGCATCAGCGATATTGCTTTTGCCACTGCCATTGGGTCCCACGATGGCTGTTATCCCTGTTGGATATTCAAAAACAAGGGTGTCAGCAAATGATTTGAAGCCCTGAACTTCGAGCTTCTTGAGTTTAGGCATGCATCCCCCAATAAAGAGTAGAATCAAATTGTCGAGGCATTATGATGACCGGCCCTGACCAACCGTTCTGGATCCCCAAACGGGCAAAAACATCATCCACTGTGTTGGGTCTCTCTTGATAAAATCCTCAACCTCTTTTAATACACGTTGCACATTGGTGATAATATCACGATCCTTCTCACCGGTTCTGAGCATTTCCATCGGCGCCTTTCCTTCAATCCAGTATTCTTTATTTTCATAAAGAAATGTCGTCGTCATCACCCAGCAATTGGTTAACAATGCGATCCGAATATAACCCGTTGGTAAATAAGCAGTTTCACCAAAAAAGGTTACCGGTTCGTCCCCTTCTCCAATAGGGCGGTCCACCCCGGTCAGCACGATCCCTCCCTGTTTTAATCGAGCTATCGCCTTGCGTAAATTACTAGCATTGATCGGTGTAATAATACCGTGCCCATAAGCCCGGATCTTATTAAAAAATTCAAATCCTGGGGGAGGGCTGGCGAGAGATAGCGCTTGTATTGGTGTATCCAAATACTGTGAAAGACCAATCCCTCCCAGATCAAAATTGGACATATGGCATCCCAATATAAGTAAACCACGTCCCGAAGCCAATGCTTTATTGATATCGTTCATTGTCTCCGGTTTGATTCTAACAGGCGGTTCAAAGTTTTTAAGCTCCCTCCGACCCCTGCCGAAATTGTGAAACAGTTCATAATAACAGCGCAGCGAGTTGAAGATTTGCTTGTATACGATATGATGCAATTCTTTTATCGATGCATTCCGGTAAATATGGCTAAAATTATCCAGAGCAGACCAGTATAGATCTGGTTTCAGATAGACTGCGACTCTCGCTAACACACCAACGATCAGACGTCCCAAAGCTGGAGGCGACCACTTGGCAATATAATAACCAAGTCGGGTTGGCCAACTTTTTGTAAAGAACGCTTTTGTTCCCATATCTCTACCCCACAATATCACGAGTCCGCTTATTTATTATTTTGTCGGTTCAGCCAACGCTTGCGGAGCTTCGAGAAGAACAGGCAGACCCCGTAAAAGGCACAAAGTGAATGCTATCCAGACAGCGACTTGTGAAAGCACACCAACCCAAAGTGAAGCACTGGAACTGAGTAGCGTTAACCCGGAAAAGATCGCCAGCAAGAAAAACGCAATAGCTTTTGATATTCCGTAGGGTGAACGCAGCCAGGGTGACTTTACCAAAAATATCCCAAGACGGGAACGCAACAATTCAAAAGGCGCCAGACCTTTGGATGGCGCCACCGACCGGATGGCATCAACGAACACACCACGGGTCACAACGACCAGGGGTATCACAATCGGTATGAGCTTAAGATCTGCATACACAATCCACAAAACAAGTTCAACTGTACGGTCCGTAGCGATATCCAATACGCTCCCCAATAAGGACGTCTCTTCTCTTTTTCGCGCAACCATGCCATCCAGGGAATCCAGGAAAATTAAAAATAGAATTAGTATCGCAGCTGTGAACTGGAGTGATGCGTCAGGTCGATAGAGTAAATATACAATAAATGCTAGCAGAGGAATTCTTATCAATGTTATAATATTCGCCATTCGTTTGTTACCCTCAATTAACTGCCTGTAAACTCAAGAAGTCTAAATTCATATTCTCTGCATGGAGTAGATCGCGAAGGCTTCGTAGAATCAGCACGATTCTAGTCAACGCATCCTGTGGTAATGGCTTGTTGGTTTTGATATCACACCATGGTTGCGCCGACAGATCGCTGAGTGACCACATATCTTGTGCTAAAAATACTTCCAAATGATCCCTCGAAATTCTGAGTAAATCGACGTGGGTATGAGTGTCATCCCACATGAATTCTTTTATCGGCAACAAATATGATACTTGGACCAACGCATCAGGCATAATGGATCCACCCAATCTAGGACGTGTCATCTGCAACATAAAAGGTGTATCTACTTCGGGCAGAAGTGAGATGCGCTTATCTTCATCTATCATAAGCGCGAAGCCGGGCATGTATAGATGCGTATCGCAATGCCACGCCGTATGCAAATACTCAATTAGTGTTTTATGGGGTGCCTGGTGAGTATTGGGATTTACCTTTGGGAGACCAATACCGATAGCAGCATTCCCCCCCGCCAAACGTCCCCAGTACTTCTCTGGACTTATTTCGAAATATAGCGCCTGCGCATCATAGACTAAACCTGAAAGCGATATCAAACGCAAGTTCCGTTCAAATAATGCTAAATGCTGTATATTTGCCAAAGAAGGGAATGCTTCATATAAATCCATAGGTCACACCAATTTGAAATATATTATGTCCGCATCACGAATTATACCACAGCGTACCCCATATGGTATTGTGCCGGGGTGCATTTGTACCTAGGGTAAATCCCGCATTATTTACAATTCTTACATTCTCGGCACCAGCACAACCAGTCAAGTGGGTCTATACGTTTCTGTTTTATCCAAATTCAAACCAGTATTTTATCAGTATACGATATTTAACGTAGCATACAGCAGTAAAGTATGATACAATCAAACTAGACTCAAAGAATGGTACTGGATAATGTATTGTTATCAGTGTGGGCACGTAAATGCAGACTCAGCACAAATATGTGCGGCAGTGTTCTACTCCCCTGGATATATATCACAGTGCGGAACCAGGTACCACCCATTGCCCAATTACAGGAAGAACTCCAATCTACCCGGCAACAGATTGATCGCTTAAGAAAATTCGTAGCCCCCGTTGTAGCGGATGGGATTCTCGACGACCCTGAACGTTTGCATGGTCAAAGACGTGAAGTCACTATTCTCTTTGCCGATGCAGTTAATTTCACACGTTTATCCACTTCCCTGGATTCCGAAACAGTCTTCATACTGATCAATGATTTACTAACCCGCTTGGTTAATGCAATTCATAAATATGATGGACTTGTTGATAAATTTATCGGAGATGGATTGATGGCTGTTTTCGGAGCTCCGCTAGCTCATGAAAATGACCCTGAATTAGCCATACGGGCTGCTCTTGATATGCAGCAAGCTGCCCGTGAGTTTTCGTCGATTGCCCAAGCCAAACTCGGTGCGCCGATAGCGATTCGGATAGGGATACATAGCGGTATGGTTGTCGCCGGCGTAATTGGTACAGAGACTCAGACATCATACACAGTCATTGGTGACCCAGTCAATATTGCCTCGCGACTCGAATCCCAAATTGAACCTGGTCACATTCTTGTCGGCGCACCGGTTTACGCTCGGACTCAAGCCCTTTTTAATTTTTCCCCCCCAGATTTGATCAGCGTAAAGGGCTTTGATCAGAATATTGAAGTCTATAAAGTCATCAGCAGTCGGGCAATAGCCGCGAAAGAGCGGGGAGTTCCTGGAATCGAAGGGTTGTTCCTGGGACGTGCAAGCGAATTAGCAATCCTCAACAACGTCCTGAATACCTTCTCTCAGGATGATCGGGGTGCCCTGGTCATGGTAGAGGGCGATGCCGGTATGGGTAAATCCAGACTCGTTGGGGAATGGATATCTGCTGGTCCGGCAAAAGCGATGACCGTTTGGCACGGTCGCGGGTTGCCGTATGCCCAGGGAACGGGTTATGGTGTATTCCGCTCCCTTCTGCAGGATGCAGTCAATCGGGCACCAGACCTTGAAACTTTGTTAGCTAAAGTTTCTGATCCATTCTTACCCTATATCCAGGATCTGCTTGGTTTACCTCTCTCCGATGAAGATGAGAATACTAAACGATACCTGTCTCCTGAACAGATTAACCAGATGTACGTTCTTGCTATACGCGAGTGGATATCCAGAAACGCGACTGACAATAGACTCGTCCTTGTTCTTGATGATTTCCATTGGGCGGACGATCCATCTTGTGAAGTTCTTAAATCAATCCTCAACCTTATCCATTATGCACCCGTTTTGTTTGTCATCATAACACGCCCGCAAACTGATGACCACATACGGTGTGGAGATATTTCTGGATACAATCCCACTCACGTCCCGGTTCCACCTTTGAATGATGAAGAAAGTGTCAGCTTGCTGAAAAATATCGCGGATCTGCATAATGTACCCCAATCAATCATCGAAACCATTCTCGTTCGGGCAGAAGGTAATCCCTTCTACATCGAAGAATTCATTCGAATGCTCATCGAAAAAGGTGTCATGGAATTTCTGGACGGCAGGTGGCGCGTCTCATCCCCGCTGGCTTTGGAACAATTGGATATTCCAACCTCCTTGCGCGGTATGATGATGACCCGTATTGACAGATTGCCAGATAACCTGCGCTATCTATTACAGGATGCTGCGGTCATTGGTCTTCAATTTGACTTTCATTTATTGGAAGAGATGGAACACCGATTAAGAGGTGTTGAAAATATCATACCCATGCTTGAAAGATTGTGTGAACTGGATTTATTGATTAAACAACCACAAGTCAGTTCTGAATCATACGCTTTCCGTCATATTTTGACACAGGAAGCTATCTATCACAGTAGCCTCAGGCACCAACGTCCAAAACTCCATCGTATTGTTGCCGAAAGTATTGAAGCCCTTTATACAGACTCACGCAATCAGTACGTTGCCCTTCTTGCCCATCACTATGACTTTGCCCGGGAACGCGAAAAGGCATTACTTTATACACTGAAAGCCGGTGAACTGGCGCAACAAAGATTTGCGAACCGTGAGTCGATTGAGTATTACAGCAGAGCTTTGCAGCTATCCCAACACTTCAGCGACACAGAAGAAGAACGATGGCGCGCAGCCATCGGTATGGGTGATGTTCAACAGCACGTTGGCGAATACGAAGAAGCCATAGCATTTTACCAGGCAGCCCTGGATGAACACTTCAACGTTGCTCCTGAGAATCAATCAGAGGTTATGCTCAAAACCGGACGCGTTTGGGATAAGAGAGGGGTGCTGGAAAAAGCAGAATATTGGTACCAGGCTGCTTCATCCAAACTCGAGTCTCTTGACCAAGACCTCCCACGCCTAAGGGCTGAAGTCAATGGTGCGTTGGGGTGGCTTGAAATGCGCAAAGGTAATCTACCGATTGCTGCAGTCCTATTGGAAAAGGCAGTTGCTGGCGTCGATGGGACAACGAATTATGAAGTCTTATCTTCAAGCCTGAACCGTTTGGGTGGTGTATATTTCAATCTTGGAAAGTGGGATGCCGCAGTAATGGCTGTCGGACGGGCGCTCGAACTCCGTGAAAAACTTAACGACCTTGTAGGCGTAGCGCGCTCTTCCAACAACCTGGGCATCTTAAAACGTAACAGTGGAGATCTGAAAGGCGCACTGGTCAACTACAAACGCAGTCTTGAGGCGTTGTTACGGGTTGGTGACACCGAAGGCACGGCTATAGCCTACACAAACATTGCTAATGTCTATATTGACCTTGGCAACTGGAAACTGGCAGAAGAGAATCTGCACCGCAGTTTCGCGATATCACAACGCATCGCTAATCCCAATGAATTAGCACAGGCGCATCTGAATCTTGCCAGACTATACATCAATCAAAAAGAATGGAAGCAAGCTGATACCCACCTGCGCAATGCAATAACACTTTTCTCACAAAGCGGGACCGACGCAAACCCCAACCTCATCGACGCTTACTGGGTCAAAGGTATGCTCAATCTCGAACAGCAGCAGCTTGATGCAGCAACAGAGTCTCTGGAAAAATGTCACGTACTCCTGCTGGAACTCACCAAAAATGGAAATCATGAATCTGCAGAATGGGGACGTTACGAACAACTGGCAGGTCGCATTGCCTTCAGTCTCAACCAAAAAGCCAAGGCTTTGCAGCATTTTCAAACCGCCGCAGCTATACTCAAGAAAACGAATACGATGATCGAAGAGGGTGAATCGACGTATTGGTACGGAATAACGATGCATCAAACAGGTGAAACAGCCCAAGGTATAAAAATCCTGCAAACTGCTTTATCCATTTTTGAACGCCTGGACTCACAGGCAAACATAGATCTCGCAAAAACAAAGATTATCGAATTGATCCAGGAGACCGTCTAGTAATCAAGCGGAACCATGCTGACATGGTTCCGCTTGATTAGCTCTGTTCAAGAAAACGTTGTAACCTTATTACTCCACCCAGGTATTTGTACCCACCGCAGCATTGCCTGCGGGTATATTTGTCAGGAAAAAGTAACTGCGTGCCCATTCAGGATCTTGGATGAATTCTGCCCAATTCTGGCTCCATTCCTCAAAGCCATCCGCCCAACTGTCGAATCCGTCGTTCCAAACCCACATAGCATACCCGCCATCCCACTCTGCAAAAGCGCCTATCACTTCGGGGACTGAATCTGCCCATATGTCAAAGCCATCCGCCCAACTGTCAAAGCCATCTGCCCAACTGTCGAAGCCATCCGCCCAACTGTCAAACCCATCCGCCCAGCTGTCGAAACCGTCCGCCCAGCTGTCAAAGCCGGTGACTAAACTTGAACACAACACTGGGCGCGTACCATCTCCATCTGCCCAACTGTCGAACCCATCTGCCCAACTGTCGAAGCCGTCCGCCCAACTGTCGAAGCCGGTTGTAAAGTTAATGAAATCCGCCCAACTGTCGAAACCATCCGCCCAACTGTCGAAGCCATCCGCCCAGCTGTCGAAACCATCCGCCCAACTGTCAAACCCATCAGTGTCGATACCGCAGGCATCAGCCCAGCTGTCAAAACCGTCCGCCCAACTGTCAAAGCCATCTGCCCAACTGTCGAAGCCGTCTGCCCACGAGACATAACCACCATTCCAATAGGTGAAAGCCCCGGAAAGATCGCTCACGCCAGCAGACCAACCGTTAAAGCCATCCGCCCAACTGTCAAAGCCGTCCGCCCAACTGTCGAATCCGGCTGGTAATCCCTGGCAATCTACCGGCCAGCCCTCGTTCTGGTCCGCCCAGCTGTCAAAGCCGTCCGCCCAACTGTCGAAACCGTCAGCCCAACTATCAAAGCCATCACTCCATACGACATAATCAGCCCAGCTATCAAAGCCATCTGCCCAACTGTCAAACCCATCCGGGCTGGTCATCCAATCTTCAAAAGCATCTGCCCAACTGTCGAATCCATCAGCCCAACTGTCGAATCCATCACCGGCTATGGAGCAGGAATCTGCCCAGCTGTCGAATCCATCCGCCCAGATATCAACACCATCTGCCCAGCTGTCGAATCCGTCCGCCCAGCTGTCGAATCCGTCCGCCCAGCTGTCAAAACCGTCTGCCCAGCTGTCGAACCCACCTGCCCAATTTGTGAAACCTTCTGCCCATAAATCATAGCCATCTTCAAAGTTAGTAAAATCGCCAGACCAGGTTGTATACCCATCTACCCAACTATCAAATCCACCACCAATGATCTTAAATTCACCGGTTTCGCTATCGAAAGTCGTCCATCCCTGAAAATGTCTTGCATTTGTAACAGCCAGATCGGCTGCGATGTCTAATCCCAGATTTGCTTCGCCTTCAATATTTGTGCTAACTGCATTGTCAGCCCACACGCGTCCCGCACCTTGCTGCCATATACTGTAAGCTGCGGTGCCCGATGTTTCAGCAAATTGCGGGCGTGCGGTCTGCATCAAGCGGTATTTGACCTGGTCCGGTGTCAGGTTGGGATCATCACTAAGCATTAAAGCAGCAATCCCCGAGACAACAGCAGTCGACATAGATGTGCCTGACATCTCAAAATATCGACCATTGACGGAACGCTCAGGATAATGCTCACGTAAATACGTATTATGGCGCATCAAACTCACAATATGCGCACCAGGTGCAATCAGGTCAGGCTTCACAAAAGCATCAAGGGTAGGTCCTGTCGCAGAAAATTCCGGAATATAATCATCGCTAAAATCATCCGGGGTGCGGTGATCTGTAAAAGCACCAACAGTGATGATATATGGGGTATTACCGGGAACGCCAATGCTCATGGGAGAAGGTCCGGTGTTGCCTACACTGGCGACAACGACGATCCCTGACTGCCATGCAGCCATGACAATTTGATTGTACGGATCAGCCCAGTAAGGGGCAACCGGCAAAGCGTACATGGAGATATTCAGCACCCTGATGTTGTATTATTCCTTATTCTGTATAACCCAATTGATACCGGTCAGAACATCAGCGTAGGACCCTCCGCCTTCCTCCCCTAAAACACGCACTGCCACCAGATTGACATCCGGGGCAACACCTCGATATTCTTCATCCCAGTTTTCATAAAATGCATTGCCGATAATACCCGCCAGGTGCGTTCCATGACCGTTCGGATCGCGTGGTGATTTTAACAAAAAGGGACGCTTATATAATTTATCGCTGATGGCGTCGTAATAGGCAAGCAGGCGATCCCCGCCACCATCAGGATGACGACGCAAAGTAGCAAATGTAGGATCAATCCCTGTATCCAATATTGCCACAGTGACACCCTGGCCCAGGATACCGGCGTCCCACGTATTGTTTATCCCTGCCGCTTTGGAGAACTCAACATCAGCGTTTGGTATCTCCGATTGGCTGGTGCGGGAAAGCTTAACGGGTCGGTCAAGGGTGACCTGAGATATCCCGGAGCTATGCTCCAGGCTCAATAACTCCGATTCCGGGACTTCCGCTATCACAGCGTTTATAATTTCCAAGCGGCGCGTCACAGAACCATTTCGTGCAGCGATCGCACTTTCCACAGTAGCTATAGAGTCACCCCGGACAATAACAGTGACAGTGGGCAGCTCTTGAGAAACAACAGAATTACCCAGAAGCGTCACAACAAGAAAGATCACAACAAATATAGTCGTAATCAATTTCCGCGTTTTGTGCTTAGTATGCATTCAGTCCCTCCTATAGGAAGTGGCTAGTGGAAAAACAATTATACTCATTTTTACTACTCTATACTACCACAATTCATATGATTTCCATATTAAATTTATGTAAAAATTACGTTGAAGTTTTTGTATAAACAAGGCAATAATAGGAGACCTGGAGAACCGGACTGCGTGCGCCACCTATCTCCAAGCCCCATAAAGCAAAAAGGAGCTAAGATGGCAGCCCCCACGGGCTACAGCTTAACTCCTTGCTGAATCAGCGACAACACACAGAGCCGGTTGGCAATGACCTACTCTCCCAAAGGGCTACCCCTCCAGTACCATCAGCGCTGGCGAACTTAACTTCCGGGTTCGAGATGGATCCGGGTGTACCCTCGCCGCTCATATCACCAACCAGCTCTGTGTGGTGTCGCTGGTTTTAACTTGTGAACTGCTTGTCTGCTTAAGAAATGTCAAATTCTCCGTACCACTCCGTAAAGCCCTCGGCCGTTAGTACGGGTCAGCTCACGCTTTGCGGCGTTTACACTTCCCGCCTATCTAACTGGTAGTCTTCCAGCGGCCTTACTCCATTCTTGGATGGGGGACCTTATCTTGGGGCAGGTTTCCCACTTAGATGCTTTCAGCGGTTATCCTTGCCGGACCTAGCTACTCAGCAATGCGCCTGGCGGCACAACTGAAACACCAGCGGTCCGTCCACCCTGGTCCTCTCGTACTGAGGGCAGCTCCCCTCAAGTCCCCTTCGCCCACAGCGGATAGAGACCGACCTGTCTCACGACGGTCTGAACCCAGCTCGCGTGACACTTTAATGGACGAACAGTCCAACCCTTGGGACCTTGTCCAGCCCCAGGATGTGCCGAGCCGACATCGAGGTGGCGACCAGGGCCGTCGATGTGAACTCTTGGGCCCTACCACCCTGTTATCCCCGGGGTAGCTTTTATCCGTTCGCCACGGCCCTTCCACTCGGTACCGTGGGATCACTAAGCCCGACTTTCGTCTCTGCTCGACTTGTAGGTCTCGCAGTCAAGCTCCCTTATGCCTTTGCACTCTGCGGTGGGTTTCCATTCCACCTGAGGGAACCTTTGGGCGCCTCCGTTACCTTTTGGGAGGCGACCACCCCAGTCAAACTGCCCGCCTGGCACGGTCCCATCGCCGGTTTACGGCTGACGGGTTAGAGTCAAAATTTAGCCAGGGTGGTATTTCACTGACGGCTCCACCAAGTCTGGCGACCTGGCTTCTCTGCCTCCCACCTATCCTACACAAGCTAAACCCTAACTCAGTGCCAAGTTGCAGTAAAGCTCCACGGGGTCTTTTTGTCCTGCTGCGGGTACACGGCATCTTTACCGCGTCTTCAATTTCGCCGGGTCCCTCGTCGAGACAGTGCTCTAGTTGTTACACCATTCGTGCGGGTCGGAACTTACCCGACAAGGAATTTCGCTACCTTAGGACCGTTATAGTTACGGCCGCCGTTCACCGGGGCTTCGGTTCTGAGCTTCGGCTTGCGCCTTACCCTTCCCCTTAACCTTCCGGCACTGGGCAGGTGTCAGCCCCTATACTTCCTCTTCCGAGTTAGCAGAGACCTGTGGTTTTGTTAACCAGTCACTAGAGCCTGCTTTCTGCGACCTTCCAGCGCTTCAATCGTGCGACTTTCACGCTCAGAAGGCACCCCTTCTCCCGAAGTTACGGGGTCAATTTGCCTAATTCCTTGACGAAGGTTTCCCCGTTCACCTTAGTATCCTCTACTTGCCCACCTGTGTCGGTTTGCGGTACGGGCGCCAAGAGTTCTTCGTTTAGAGGCTTTTCTTGACAGTTGAGTCCAACGACTTCCGCTTTACAGCGTCCCCTTCACGCCTCGACCTCCGGGTGCGGTTTTTCCTACACCCCTCTCCGGCCTTCACGCTTGGCCTGGCTCTTCCATCCGCCAGGTTCGCCTTCCCTTCTGCTTCCCCCCTTCACTCCCTCTCGACGGTTCCGGAATATTAACCGGATGTCCATCGCTTACGCCTTTCGGCCTCAGCTTAGGCCCGACTAACCCGACGCGGACTGACCTTCCGTCGGAAACCTGGGGCTTTCGGTGAATATGGTTCTCACATATTTTTCGCTACTCATGCCAGCATTCTCACTTCTGTAAAATCCACGACTCCTTCCGGTATCGCTTCTTCTCTTACAGAACGCTCCCCTACCGCGCATCCGAAGATGCGTCCGTGGCTTCGGTGGTAAGCTTTAGCCCCGTTACATTTTCCGCGCAGGACCGCTTGACCAGTGAGCTATTACGCACTCTTTAAAGGATGGCTGCTTCTGGGCCAACCTCCTGGCTGTCTACGCAATCCCACATCGTTTCCCACTTAGCTTACACTCCGGGACCTTAGCCGACGGTCTGGGCTCTTTCCCTCTCGACTACGGATCTCATCATTCGCAGTCCGACTCCTGTGTTCTTGAATCTTGGCATTCGGAGTTTGAGTGGGTTTGGTAGGCTTGCGCCCCCTAGCCCATCCAGTGCTCTACCTCCAAGATTGATCCCACAAGGCTAGCCCTAAAGCTATTTCGGGGAGAACAAGCTATCTCCAAGTTCGTTTGGCATATCACCCCTATCCACAGTTCATCCCACACCTTTGCAATGGTGAAAGGTTCGGCCCTCCACGAGGGGTTAACCTCGCTTCAGCCTGACCATGGATGGCTCACCTGGTTTCGTGTCTACTCCGTGCGACTCTGCCGCCCTATTCAGACTCGGTTTCCCTACGGCTCCGGCTGTTTCTGCCTTAACCTTGCCACACATAGTAACTCGCTGGCTCATTCTCCAAAAGGCACGCCGTCACACGTCTTATATCGTTTTACCGATATAAATATCGTGCTCCGACCGCTTGTAGGCGCTCGGTTTCAGATTCTATTTCACTCCCCTCACCGGGGTTCTTTTCACCTTTCCCTCACGGTACTTGTTCGCTATCGGTCGTCAAGTCGTATTTAGCCTTGGGCAGTGGTCTGCCCTGCTTCCCACAAGGTTCCTCGTGTCCCGTGGTACTCAGGATCCCAACCGGAGTGCGTCTACTTTTGCCGACCGGGCTTTCACCGTCTCTGGCTGACCTTTCCAGTGTCATTTGGCTAGTTTCCGCTTTTCTTACTCCGTCGTAGGCTTACGGGCCTACCTGTTGACTCCTACTACCCCGCCCGCGCAACGGCCGTAACCTATCACGCGCGTGCGGTTTGGGCTCCTCCCCTTTCGCTCGCCACTACTAAGGGAATATTCTCTTTTCCTGCGGGTACTAAGATGTTTCAGTTCCCCGCGTTCCCCCTACCAACCTATGTATTCAGTTGCTAGTGCCTGGTGTTTTACTCCAGGCGGGTTTCCCCATTCAGGTATCCCCGGATCTTCGCCTGCACACGGCTCCCCGAGGCTTCTCGCAGTGTACCACGCCTTTCTTCGGCCCTTGACGCCTAGGCATCCCCCGAACGCCTTTTCTATCTTTCCGTATGTGATACGGAGATGTTGACATTCCTTCTTTGCTTCTTCTTTCTTCGCATTCTGCAGTTCACATGTTAAGGTGCATCTGAAAAACAGAACCTTAAGATCTGTTTTTCATCCAAGCCTGACCCTGAATACAGGTTAGCACCTGGTTTTTAGTGTTAATCCAGGATTAACCTCAAAAACCAAACGCCCACCAAACTGATTTGTTAAAAAACCTTGACAACAAAAAACCGACCTGGTAGTCCCAGGTCGGTTAAGGCCTAGTTACCAGTGATCTCTACTAAGACTCGGTTAAACTGTTGTGCAAATTTACTCCATTTACAGGTAAATTCAGATGGAGATGAGGGGATTCGAACCCCTGGCCTCCGCCGTGCAAAGGCGGCGCTCGTCCCATCTGAGCTACATCCCCAAACAATGGGCCTGCGTGGACTCGAACCACGGACCCCACCCTTATCAGAGGTGTGCTCTAACCAGCTGAGCTACAAGCCCGATACTGTGCCCTTAACAGCTGAAGAGTGATAGGAAGAGATAAAACTAGTGTGGATCGCTGCTAAGCAGCAACCCGGTCTCTCTTAGAAAGGAGGTGATCCAGCCGCACCTTCCGGTACCGCTACCTTGTTACGACTTCGTCCCAGTTGCCAGTCCCGCCTTCGACAGCGCTCCCCCTTGCGGGCTAAGCTACCGGCTTCAGGCGTTACCAACTTCCATGACGTGACGGGCGGTGTGTACAAGCCCCGGGAACGTATTCACCGCACTATAGCTGACGCGCGGTTACTAGCAACTCCAGCTTCATGCAGGCGAGTTGCAGCCTGCAATTCGAACTACGACCGGCTTTTTGAGATTCGCTTCACCTCGCGGTTTCGCTGCCCTTTGTACCGACCATTGTAGCGTGTGTGTAGCCCTGGATATAAAGGCCATGCTGACTTGACGTCATCCCCACCTTCCTCCGGCTTACCGCCGGCAGTCCCCGCTGACACGTATAACGGCGGGCAAGGGTTGCGCTCGTTACGGGACTTAACCCGACACCTCACGGCACGAGCTGACGACAGCCATGCAGCACCTGTGCAGACTCCCCGAAGGGTCGTTCCGCTTTCGCTTCACTACCATCTGCATGTCAATCCCAGGTAAGGTTCTTCGTGTAACATCGAATTAAACCACACGCTCCGCTGCTTGTGCGGGGCCCCGTCAATTCGTTTGAGTTTTAACCTTGCGGTCGTACTCCCCAGGCGGGATGCTTATCGCGTTTGCTCCGGCACAGAACCTTCTCGGTCCCACACCTAGCATCCATCGTTTATGGCTAGGACTACCAGGGTCTCTAATCCTGTTCGCTCCCCTAGCTTTCGTCTCTCAGCGTCAGGTGGGCCCCAGGGAGCCGCCTTCGCCACTGGTGTTCCTTCAGATATCTGCGCATTTTACCGCTACACCTGAAATTCCACTCCCCTCTGACCTCCTCTAGATAGACAGTATTGAACGCACTCTCCGGGTTGAGCCCGGAGCTTTCACGCCCAACTTGTCTTTCCGCCTACAGACGCTTTACGCCCAGTAAATCCGGATAACGCTTGCGTCCTACGTCTTACCGCGGCTGCTGGCACGTAGTTAGCCGACGCTTATTCCGAGGGTACCGTCCTGCCTCTTCCCCCCGAAAAGAATTTTACAACCCGAAGGCCTTCTTCATTCACGCGGCGTCGCTGCATCAGACTTTCGTCCATTGTGCAATATTCCCTGCTGCTGCCTCCCGTAAGAGTATGGGCCGTGTCTCAGTCCCATTGTGGGGGGCCGTGCTCTCACACCCCCTACCCGTCTTCGCCTTGGTGAGCCTTTACCTCGCCAACTAGCTGATGGGCCGCGGACTCCTCCCTTAGCGGTCCCGAAGGACCTTTCCTTGTAGCTGCGACCCTACAAGGCTATCCGGTATTAGCCAGTGTTTCCACTCGTTATCCCTGTCTATGGGGCAGATCATCCACGTGTTACTCACCCGTCTGCCGCTGATGTACTCCCGAAGGAGCCTCATCGCTCGACTTACATGCATTAAGCGCGCCGCTAGCGTTCATCCTGAGCCACGATCAAACTCTCCGTTTTTTACTTGAGTTCTTTCGATCTCATTTATGTTTCCTTACTCTGGATTCCTCTAGTCTGTCTCTGCTTCCTATCACTTTTCAACTGTTAAGGTGCTGTCGATTGCCCGCCTCTCGCTCTGCGAGATAACAACGCCGATGCTTTGCGGCATCGGCATTGCAACTTGGCCTCTTTCAAAGCCAGTCTTGCGTGCTTTCGTTTTCTGTTGGTCCCTTAAATATAGCATACTCCGTTTTCTTGTCAAGTATGCTTTTCCCGGTCCCCCCAGTTTCCCGCGCCAGTGGGCTTTGCTCCCCCACCCCCGCGGTCCTCGCTCTGTAATGTGCCCGTGCTCGTTCTCTATGCACGAAGGCGAATTCTACCACCTCCCTCTTTTTTGTCAAGCATCCATATTGTTCGTATTGCGTAAGGTGCAACCGCAATACGCTAGCGTATCGAAAACGGCGCAGCCTGAACAAAAGTCCAGATTGTCCAACGGACTCCTTACCTTTTTAGGTCTTTTACGCCTTAAGTATTACTCCTTATGTCCAATTGTAAGGAATCCATGAATTTGGTACAATGAATGAAAGCGTATACAATATCTGTAGTCCTTTAATCTCATGGGAGGTATCAAATGGCAACTTCAAGCAGGTCTGCAGCACAAGCAACATATGTGCAACCCAGCCAGCGCAACCTGAATAATGTACAGCGGGTCCAACGCAGTCTGATCTGGTTCGGATTGTTTATCATCATCGGGCTACTCACGGTCGTCCTTGCCCTCATCTTGAGCACTATCCATCAAGCCGTGGGGGTTCTCACCTTTGTTGTCGGTGGGTTCATCGCACTCATTGTGCCCGGTATAGTCAGCAGTTCGCTCTACATCGTCTCGGAATATGAGCGCGTGATCGTGCTGAAACTGGGGAAATTTGTTGGTGTGCGCGGACCGGGACGCTTCTGGGTCATTCCTTATCCGCCTTTCAACGAGTCGGTGGCTGCAATCATCGACATCCGCGTTCAAACGCGGGTCATCACAGCAGCCCAAACACTGACCGCGGACAATGTGCCGGTAGGCTGTGAAGCTGTGATTTTCTCGCGCGTCGAAAACCCTCAAAAAGCGGCTTTAAGTGTAGCCAACTACAGCGAGGCAGTTTTCCAGGCTGCGAACAGTGCCCTGAAGGACACCATCGGCGGACTGGAATTGACAGAATTACTGGGTTCGCGTGACACCGTCTCCTCCACGTTGGAACGGATCATCGACAGTGCGGCAGCC
The DNA here is from genome assembly GCA_963700595.1 of uncultured Chloroflexia bacterium. Lineage (GTDB taxonomy): Bacteria > Chloroflexota > Anaerolineae > B4-G1 > SLSP01 > PWVB01. Next base: position 231,885 of record CAVOYE010000022.1, on the reverse strand, counting down.
TCATTCGGTGTTGACGTGACGTCCGTGGAAATCACCGATGTTCACGTGCCCACCGACCTGATCCAGGAGCTCAGTGTGCTGGCGCAATCCAGACGGTCAGCGCAGGCTAAAATCGCGGAAGCCGACGCCGAAAAAGCCATCGCGGAGCGCTTCAATGAAGCTGCCGATCTCATGTCAGACAGGGCAATGGAACTTTACAGGCTCAACGTTCTGGAGCGCATCGGGCGTGAAGAGGGTAGCCAGATCGTAATTTATGGTTTGGGTGGTCAGGAAAAGAATATGGGAGAAACCCTGGCAGCCACCGCTGCCGCCTCAATGATCAAACCTACTATGTAACCAATCAGCTAAGGGGGGCTGGTCGCGACCAGCCCCCCAGCTTCCAGCCAAACCTATGGAATGCCTGTTAGAAGCATCCTATACAATCGCTATAAAGCAAAACATCTAAAGTTCTATCGCATTTGAACTAAACGCCTGCCCTTTCTGGCACACGCGCACAAGTGCCGTCACAAGTTTGCAACCAACCTGGCTGAATCAGGGGAAAACGCCTTCCAGATTGGCCGCGCGCTAGGGCACGAGGATGTTACCACCGCCCGGACATATCTTCACCTTGGGGCAAGTAAACGGAAAACAGTCACTACCCGATGGACGACAAACTTGACGGCAAGGAGTTCAAGGGGCTGCTGATCCGAAGGGCATATTCGGCAAGTAAAACACTTACGGCATATAGAGGGACGATGGCATGGCATATTTTATGAATGAGTAAACGTCACCGTATCCGGTATAACTATATGTATCCTCTTCATTGTGTCGACTTTTATTCGTGTGTCAAGGGCATAACCGTCGCCAAAATACTCGATGTTGTTGCGAATCCATTCGGAGTCATTCAGATAAGCGTGTATCAAGTATCCGTATGAAAAACTTACGTGCGGTGAATTGCTTATGGACCCCCGCTTTCGCGGGGATGACAAGCTTGTATGCGCAGGTCACTCGTCAATATGACAGGAATATAGTTTACATTTTCTCTTGCCTACCCGCTCAAAAGGGGCAAAATCAGGCGATTCCAGTTATTAAGTCACCAACTAACTTTAACGTAGTGACAACATTTTGCTATCTCTAAATTGAGTGTTATAATGTCGTCATAAGGTCAATTACGCGGGTGTAGTTCAGTGGTAGAACGTCAGCTTCCCAAGCTGAATGTCTCGGGTTCGAATCCCGACACCCGCTCTTGTAACATTCATCTTCGACCGTTCACCAATGCATAACAGTATGTCACGACTTGTTTTATCACATCCTTTCCCTGAAACAATATCCACGACTATAATAAGCCCTGTACAATAAACCAGACACATGTGCAGGTGAATCCTACGATGTGGAAGTCATTTGAGTGTAACGCAGCAATTGGGCAATGATCTGTTGTTTTCGCTTGTGCCAGAGATAATCTAACGCCCTGCTGAGATCGCGAATGCCAGGGGCTTGAAAAGAATCATGATTATTCAATAGCCAGGCTTTATTGTGCGAAGGAAGGTTACTATGGACGAAACAGAAGCCCGAAAAAAGCGGCGGAGTCGGCTCCTGGAGCAGGATGCCCTTGGTCGTACACCGCTCTTTTACGCCGCGGAAAAGGGACTTGAAGCGGAAGTTAAAGAGATGATCTACAGTCTCAGCGGGACCGGCTTAAGCCTGACAAGACTCACTCTGATCGCCACAAAGGACCGTTCTGGTCTCACAGCTGCCGACGTTGCAGAACAGCATGGACACAGAGAAATCGCACGCTTACTCCGCGTAGAGCAGGGCAGGATGGAATATTTCGAATGAACTGCCCCATACCAGGGTCCATATCCTGTGATAAATTTTTGAGCGTTAGTGTTTGAATAAACTTGCGCAGGCTGTCAAAATAATGCCAATGCATTGGCATCATAACCAGACAATCTGTTATAAACATGGTTTGGCTGCGAAAGGTAAAATTGGATGACCAGAATTGCTATTATGCTGGAAAAAATCAGACCAACAACAGACAGAAAGAAATCCTATGTTCTCGCCCTTGTTTTGATACTCGCGAGTTTACCATTTATGTTGCTTCTGAACTGGCGTGATCTTTCGCTTAAGAATATCAGCAACCCCAGCCTGCAAGAAGCACAGAGCCTGCTTGGGGGTGAGATTGTTCTATCGCAAAGGATCCATGACACAGCCCTGTATGATGAACAAGTGTTTAATGTTTTTCAACCCGGACAGACTTTCTTCTTCCTTATTCACTATGCAGCTGCTGGGGACATGGCACTGGCTTTTTTCCAGGTAGAGATATTTTTACTATTTGTGTTCTCAGTGTTCTTTATTGGCGTTGCTCTATTCCGGTTATCGAACGGGCAAAATATACTTACAGTCTCCCTGACAGCTTCGATCATGTTTGGCGCACCTTATATAGCGAATCTTCCCAGAGCCTTATTTGGAAGCGTGTCCCGGGTCAATCATTGTCTGGCAACCCTCTGTGTTGCGGTACTCCTGTTCCTTGTCAGCAACCATACTTTCCATCGACGTCTTCTCTTGATCAGCGCATGTATCGGTGGTGCTATGTTGTTTAGAGCGCAGAACGTGCTGCTGCTTTTCTTGCCCGTAAGCCAATTATTGCAGGATGCTTCAGGGAACTCATGGCAATTATACGAAGCGTTCTCAACACATTCTAAACGCAAGATTCTAGCAGGTCGAATCGCGAAATTGCTGGTCTTTCCACTTCTCGCTACTTTAATAATTATGGGGTTTCAAATGGCTAAATTTAACAATCCCCTTGAAACCGGCTATGCGTTTTTGTATGAAGGACGCGATGACTTCCTTGCTCAAAGGGCAAGTGACTATGGACTATATGCATTGCGTTTTTTGGGGGAAAATCTGTATCAAACTTTATTTGCATTCCCCAGATTCGAGTTCAACGGATGGAGGATAACGAAAATTCTAGGCGACCCTAACGGTAATAGCCTGCTATTCTCTCAACCGATCCTTATAATCGGTTTGTTTATAGTGGGAAGTTTAACAAACGCACGAGCGCAGTCATTTCTCTTTATGGCATTATTGATAACAGCGCCGGTCTTGCTGTACCACAATCCGGGTTTATACGCACCAGGATACATGCGTCTGAGCCTTGATTATTGCTTCCTTTGGATAGCTGCCATCGCTGTTTGTGCTGGTTACGTTAAGAAACCCAGAATCATAAGCTGTGCATCGGTTATCTTAGCAATATGGGCTGTTGTGTATGGTATCGCTCTTTTAGTCGTGGAAGTATCAACGTAAACATCGAAAGAAAAAAACGCATGGCTAATGAACGAGTGTCAGGTTTTCCATTCTTCCGGTATGGGAATAAAATGTAGTTACATCTTTGGATTCAGAGCCAGACGTGCTGCCGATAGCAAGCAGGAAAGGAACTATGATGCTCTCATTCACCATTATCGAGCGGGAAATGACAACGGTTGAGCTGGCGCGTATGGTGGCTGGATTTGACGAACACACCCTTGACAACGGCGTCGAAATTCAGGATTCCGTACGGATGGGTTTTGTCGCCATGGATGGTGAGTATTTTTATAGGGGTCGCATCTGGCTTGGCATATAAAAACGGGAATGCCTACAACGGGTGGTTCTATCTGACAGATTTATACGTGGATAAAGCCTACCGTCATCAGGGCATCGGTTCTCAATTGCTGGCGGCGCTCGAAGGTAAAATCCTGGCGCTGGGTATTGATAAAATATGGACGTGGACAGCAGCTTACGAAGCACCTGAATTTTATCAGCATCATCATTACCGTATTTTTGCGGAGATGGAAAACTGGTATTCATCCGGTCAGAGCCGCATCGGTATGCGCAAGGACCTGGCAGCACATAGATAAATATTTCTGCGCTTTATCAATCAAATTGGAGGATGCAAAATGGCTATGGGCGTCTCACTTATCGTAATTGTGCTGGTCGTCCTGGTGGCAGTGCTGGCATTCCTGCTCATCGGTCTGGGAAAAGATGCCCTGGGTGCGCTGCGCAAGCAGGGCAGGTCCAATCAGGGCAGTGAAGCGCAGCAGATACTGGATGCACGATTAGCCCGGGGCGAGATCAGCATCGAAGAGTACAACGCGTTGCGCGACCAGATGACACATCTGGACTGAAGAGGAGTAAACCATTAACAGTCGCGAAAGATTTGCATGTGCCATGGCGCACAGACAACCGGATCGGGTACCCATCGATATCGGCGGGACCTCACTCACGGGGATGCGCCCCCAGGTTCAGGAAAACCTGCGTCGCTTTCTGGGATTCCCGGAGAACCCGGACAAGTGTGGGCAGGACGTGGATGAACGTATTCTACGATGGACTGGCACAGACTTCAGGTCAGTCGGTGCTATCGTCGATTTGCCCAGCCCCCACACACAGACGCTCTCCCCTCTGGCAAACATCGACTGCTGGGGCATACGCAGGGAGTATTCCTATGGCGAGTGGCAGATTACACGCAGCCCGTTGAACGGGGCTACTGTGTATGACCTGAAAGCGTTCGTCTGGCCCGAACCCCACATCGATGAAAACTTGTTATCCGGATGGGAAACACAAGCAAAAGCCTTGAAAGAGCAAAACGATTATGCCATTATCGCCGAACATCCTGTATTTGGGATCCTCGAACTGGGCTGCTGGATGTGCGGGTACAACGATTTCCTGCTAAAGCTCGCTGCAGACCCGGATTTTGTCCGTCTCTTTTTTGACAAAGTGCTTGAGATACAAATGGCCGTAATCGAGCCGTATTATGCAGCATTAGGTCCCTATATTGATCTGACCACCAGCGGTGATGACTTTGGTACGCAGAACGGACCGATGCTTTCCCCCAGGATGTTTGATACCCTGATTGCCCCGTACTTTGCAGAGAGAATCAGTCGAACCAAAGCGCTTGCACATTGTTATTACTGGCACCATACTTGTGGATCGGTTGTTAAACTGCTGGATCAGATCATAGACTGCGGTGTGGATATTCTCAATCCAATACAAACGTCCGCTGCCGGAATGGACCCCCAGTCACTCAAAGATCGGTATGGTGACCGGATCGTGTTCTGGGGAGCGGTGGATGTTCAAAAGTTTCTCCCCTATGCCACACGTGAGGAGATCGGTCCGCAGATACGCAAGTTGGTCCGGGTTCTCGGCGATAGCGGGGGCTATGTGATGGCGCCCGCCCATGAAATCCTTGAAGATATACCAACGGAGAACCTCGTCGCCTGGGTAGAAACCCTTAAAAGCCTGTAGTCCCTTGCTTCCTAATGTCCCGGATCCCGGAAATAACGTCCCGGAATAGGTATAAAACGCGGCACTTGCTGCCTGTATATCATATAAGATTCGCCAAATTCATACGTAAGAACTTGCTCTTCATGGATCGACCCCACAATGAAGTAGAGGGTCATTAAGCCGTATAAAACCAGCTGGTTCTGCGTCATGGTAGGTGAAAGCCAGAGAAACAAACTGCTGAACAGATACAACGGGTGGCGGACATAGCGGAAAAAGCCCGAGGTCACCAGCGTACCGGTGAAATGCTGGGGTTCAGCAACAGCCTGCGCAAGTCCGATAAACTGGAACAAACCTGAACGCCACGTCGCAAAAATAAGGGCAAAGACTGCCCCTAATTGTCCAGCCATCATCAGAAAGCGCCATGGAAAACCAACGCTATATAACACTTCACCCGGGTCCAGATAATACAGGACGAGAACCGGCAGGAGCGTGAGGACGGCAAAGGTCACATATAATAAACGGTACCAGCGTTTTATACCTGCACCCAGCTGCCGGGTAACCCATTCCTTTACTTTGACACTTGCCAGGACACTATGGACGACTGACCAAACAACAAAATAACCCCCGATTATGACCACGCTAAGCACGCCCCCTGTATATAGAATAATTCGCCACAAGCCTAAACCATGGTCCAAATCGCGACAACACCCACACCCAAAATGAGCAGCAACCCAGGCAGGAGAGCGCGGCGCAGACTCCGCGAGCCGTTAACCAAGGCAAAACCACCCTTAAAAAGGGTATTGGACAGCGCGGCAATGACAATCGCCCGGCTTCCTACAGCCGGATCCAGTTGTGTGCTGCCGGTAACCAGGTCCACCATCGTAAAAGCGATGGCGTCCACATCGACCAAACCGGAGATGAAACTTGAAATATAGACCCCGACATTGCCGAAACTCAACTGGGCGGCGCGCGCGACGACCAGGACAACGGCGAATATAGCACCAAACTTTAAAGCGGGTCCCAACTCGAAAGGGTTAACAAACTGCGAGTCATCTGTTCCCCCTCTGTCTTGTTTTACAAAAAGAAAAACACAATACCCGATAGCGACGATAGCCACCATCCCAATCGGCATGTACAATTTCTGCACCAGCGATCTGTTCAGCGCAAAAACAACAACGAGGACACGGAGAAACATGACCGTCCACGCCACAATGATCGCCAGAGAGAAAGGACGGGCTAATTCTTCATTGTTCCGGCTTCTCTGCGAAAAACTCAGTGTAACCGCTGTGCTGGAGGCGAGTCCCCCCAGCAACCCCGTCAGCGTAATACCCCGCCGGACACCAATAATTTTCATCATAATGTAGCCCAAAAAACTGATTCCCGATGTAAAAACAACCATTAACCAGATCTTGTGGGCATTTAGGATATCCAAAGGGGGCAAGCCGTAAGTTTTATTGGGCAAGACAGGCAGGATAACGAGGCTGATAACGGCAAATGTCAGGGTCGCGTAGACATCCTCTTTGGTAATTGCAAGGGTAAATGTCCTGAACTCATGTTTAAGGGAGAGCAAAACTGTCAGGCTGACACCAAGGGCTGCCGCGAGCAGGATATCGCCCCAATAGCACATCGCGCCGATCGCAAACACAATCAGGACGGAGACTTCGGTGGTCAAACCCGGTTTCCCGGAGTTCACATCGGTATAGTAACTCAAGCCCATTAACCCGCCCAGGACAGCGATCACCGCGGCAAATGGCAATGCCGAATTAACCTGGGTGGAGACCAAAGCGGCTGTATATCCAGCCAGACTGATGAGCGCAAATGTCCTTACGCCGGCAAATAACCGCTTTTCCGGGTCATCGTATGCAGTTTCCCGCTGGATGCCGACCAGCAGCCCAATGCCCAGCGCAACCGCAAACCGATAAAATTCAATAGCCATGAAAATACCTCACAGATTATTCAGGAACACCATGCCAATCCGGATCCAGGAATCGCTGTATCTCTATTAAATACCCATTTGGATCTAGCGCAAAACAATGATATATACCGTAAGTTTCGTTGATGGCAGGGGCTTTCTCAAAAGACACACCCTGATCACGCAAATATTTGTACCACCCGTCCACGTCCGGTACGACAAATGTTAAAATGACGCCTGCGGGGTGCTGATCCGCATTGGCACGTTCGCAAACACCTATATACGCCCCATTCACAACGCGGTAAATCCGGCACCCTCCCTGATCAAGAACCAACGGCAGGTGCAGGATATCTTCATAAAAAGCAGTGGATTGCGCCAGATTTCTGGTATAGAGGAAAGTGATCTGTTCGTCTATCGCCGGTTGTTGCATCGTGTCCCTCCAGAAAAGGTTCAGCAGCCTTTGTGAAGCACAGCCCCTGATGGTGTTTTTGTTTACATCGAAGGTGGTGGTCGTTGCATATAACGGTCGGGTGGGATAGACGGTGGTGCCGTCGTCGGCATAGGCGCGCGTTCTTTACGCGGTCGGCGCAGCAACCATGCCAGCCACAGATGCCAGCGCAGATTCCACCACAACCATGCAATTTCCCAGCGTTGAATACGGGTCATCGCATTCCGCGGACTGTACCACAACTTGATGTAATCATCCACCAACGTACGGGCAAGCTCAACTGAAGCAGTGATATATTCACCCGCCACATCCCGCTCGCTGACAATGGTAGCAATCCGTTTCGCAAGCGCCTCCAGAACCTCATTTGGCGTATCCCCGTCATGGATAAAGGCTTCTAACTGGCGTGCCTGATGGCATAGACGACGGTAAAGCAGCGCCATCATCCATGCGGGTGTCTTATAGACGAAAAGGAATAGTGTGTCTCCAATTGTCACCAAAAGCGTGAAGGCGACCGCCGTAAAACCGATAACCAGTCCCCACTGCCACAGGACAATCCGAGAAAACCGGGAAGTATTTTTGTCAACCAAAGGCTCCAAAGTAAAATCTTCAGGCCAAATATATGGATCTTCTTCAGTTAACCGCTCGATAGGGGGGCGACCACCGGTGGGTTCAAATTCAATCCACCCCACTTCTGGAAAATACACTTCTACCCAGGCGTGCGCTTCTGCCTCAGTGATGACAAACCGGGCATTGAAATAATCATAGGACCCGCTGACATAACCAACGACCAGACGCGCCGGTAAACCGGCGGCACGCGCCAGGACCACCATCGACGTTGCATAATAGTCACAGTAGCCTTTCTGCAGTTCAAATAGGAAATAGTCAGCGATATCCTGCCCAACACCAGGGGTCGGCACGTCAAGGGTATACTCAAATGTCCTGAGATATTGTTCTATCGCGACAGCCCGGTCATACGGCGTGGGCGCCGTTGCCGTCAGCTCACGGGCTAGCTCTAAAACCCGGTCTGTGGTACTTTCAGGAAGCTGCAGGTAGCGGTCAGCGATCCAGGTGGGGTAATTGGTTGATACGGCTTTGAGTTGTTCTTCAGTATAAACAGGTAATAATGAATCTGCTCGGAAATCCAACGCTTCACTCGTTACAGCAAACACCTCACCTGGTGGGCGCATAGCTACCTTGAAATCTTCATTCATTGTGATCAGATTACCCGTTACGTAAACTAAATCTCCCAGGCTATCGCTGATCACCTGGACATGCTGCCGGACCAGGCGCGTGTTGTCGCTTTCAGGCGATATAACAAGCTCACCTGCTTCGTATTCGGCTTCATCTGTGTTGCTGGTCATCCATCCCCGACTGATGTAACGATCGTAGGTGATACTTCGCCAGTAATATCTGGGGACCTCGACTGACACACCGGTATCATCCGGTAAAGAGGGCAGGTCACCTGTTTGTATGACCATCACAACGATGCGTGATAATTCGGGACCAGATCCGATAAGGTGCTGGCGGGGTAACCCGGTTTGCGCGACAAGTTCGATGGGTGTCGGGGCTCTGGGTTCAGTCCGGGCTTCCAAACCCAGAGAATCTGCGACGACTTCGGTTCGGTTCCCTTCTGTTGTCGTGACTTCACGAAACCAATCCGAGATTTTATCAAATGATATGGAAGGCACAATGGCAGCCATCACGACCAGCATGATTGCCATCACTGTAGACAGAACACTCACATCTCCCCACAATCCCTGGGAAAAGTCTACACCGCTAACACTCCATTGCGATTCACGGGCATAGTGCGTCATCAAAGCCATAAGCACTAGCGTCAATCCTAAGATGGGTAAAATATTATAGGGATTAACGCCGGTATACGAAAAGACAAAGCCCATTAGGATGCCGATGGGTAAAATGCCCAACAAGGGATTATGGGATCTTTTTCCAACCCAACCAGCCCAAAAAGCACTCACCCAAAAACCAAAACCCCAAATCAGAGTCGAACCGACAGGATCCAGGGCTCCAATCCCAAAAATGACATCGCGCAGCCAATAACCCGCTCGGGTAATCAGCGTTCCCATATCCATGAACAGGTTGTTATAAAGTCTGGGGACAACGTACCACTGCGGAGGGATTTCAGTCCAATACCATGTGACCAGTTGTTCAAAGAACAAAATTATCGCTTTAGCAATTGTCCAAATGCTGTCTTCCAACCGACCCACACTGATAAGCAGATACTCGATCCCGAAAATCAAGCCCATTACAGCTCCGGGAAAAGATTTTATGGGCAGTTGGCTGAATAACCAACCCATAGTCAATGCGAGAAACACAACCGGGATCACAAAACTTACCTGTAATCCCTGGATGTTGTTAGTCATACTGCTTGCAATAATAGCCATTAAGACAAACGTGAGTATCCAGGTGAACAAACCCCGCGGTCCCAGGAAATGGATGATCCTGGCTAATAATGTTGGATGATGATCATCTATGACGTTCATACCAATGTTCTCCAGGGGACATCGCGCTGCGGTTGAATGGGGACAGCTTTGCCGGTACCCAGAACGCGCCATTCCAACCGCCCTTGCTTACCAGGTCTTGTTTCCGGTCTGTTTAACACGTCTTTGGTGATCGGGTAGTGCTTGACACCGAGATTGTCCAAAACAGAAGTTACTATATCAATATTGCCTACTGTGCCGAAGGAAGCAGGATCCAGGATCAACACTGTGGGGACGATACCCCGGCGGATGAAGGGCACCAGAGTTTGTAACCATGACGTTTCAATCGAAGGGGTTACGATAATCAGGCTCGCGCTTCTGCCGATACTGGGCGCAACACGTGTCAAGACCTCAGACAGTGGGTGTGAGCCACGGTTGACCAGTGCTAAAGAACGCAGGATTTCCCACCGTTGTCCATCACCTTCCGCCGGGGGCAGCCACACCAGCTGTTCACCCTGGGCTACCAGACCGACTGAACGGCGTAAATATATTCCCCGGTCCGCCAGTGATGCGGCAAGGACAATGCCGTGTTCATCAGTCGCGTCCTCCCCGGTGCCAACCTGCACGAAACTGTTCATATCCAATAAAATCCACCAATCGCCGGAAGGCGTGCCATCAAAAAGGCGCACATATAGGTCATCCAAGCGCGCAGTTGTCTTCCAGTGAATCCAACGCTTGCTGTCACCGGGAGCGTATTCGCGGACACTTGCCGCACTCACTGTCCGGTCCATGGTGTTTGCTCGGGGTCGCGCACTGCCTGAACGCCCTCCGGGAGACACCTCAATGCTGGGTAAAGGCACAATAGGCGGAAGTACGAGTAAAGGCATCGACGCCGGGAAATCCAGTGTTACAGTAAAAATGCCGAAGGGATCGCCTGTCTGCAGGCGAGTCGGTCCAAGGGTGAATAATCCACGCTGGAAGCAAATCGCTTCTGTATGCCACCGGATTGAATCATGTCCTGGAACACCGGTACCGCGACTGACGTGATATTCAGGAAGTGTGGAAGCATCATTAATCTCAGCCCACACCGCGGTTGCCCAACCAGTATTGTTCAGAGTAAAGCGTTCAACAAGCCGGTCTCCAACTTGAGCCCAACCAAACCGCATCTCACGTGTCAGGTGAAGGTTGCTGGAGAGTGACAGTACCCATAGGATACTGATTAAAAATGCGCCGCCTAAACCGACAATCAATATACGCCACCCACGATAAGGTGCCATGATGTCTGTAATAACGACAACAAGCAGTAACACCGGCACCAGCCAGTTATTTAAACGTATATTTTTTAGCGATTTAAACCATTTCATCAAGTAAACCGTCGGATAGTCAATGATAGACAACATCCAATAATCTGAAATAACCTAAAAGACGATACCCCATTTGTCCAATCCTGTACAAATAAGTTCAACGTCTTCTCTTCTCACTCACCTTCCCGCCAATGTAACAGGTTGTGCAGATTCCGGCATAGGCACGTCATCTAAAGCTGTTTTCAGAACTGTTTCTGACGCTACATTTCGCAGGCGCGCACTTGGACTTAGAATAATCCGGTGCGCCAGCACACCCGAAGCAATGGCTTTGATATCATCTGGTAATACGAAATCTCTCCCCAGAACTGCAGCCCGGGCTTGCCCGGTCCGATAAAGTGTCAGGCTGCCTCTTGGGCTGGCGCCAAGAAAGATATCATTGTGTGACCGTGTCTTTCGAACAAGGCGCACAATGTATTCTTTCACGGCAGGTGATACATATACCGACTTAATCGCTTCCTGTGCCGCAATTAAATCCTCAACGCTGGCAACGGCTTCCAGGTCTTCGACCGGGTGGTGATATTGCTGCCGGTCCAATACCTCAATTTCATCTTTCAAATCCGGATAGCCAAGTTGTATCCGTAACAGGAACCGGTCCAATTGCGCTTCAGGCAGCGAATAAGTGCCTTCATATTCGATTGGGTTCTGCGTTGCCATCACCATAAATGGTTGGGGTAATGGGTAGGTGACACCATCCACGGTAATTTGCCGCTCTTCCATAGCTTCTAACAATGCAGCTTGTGTCTTGGGTGTAGCTCTGTTTATTTCATCAATGAGGACAATTTGCGCCATAATCGGTCCCGGAACAAAATCAAATTCACGTGTGCCTTGATTGAAGACCGATACGCCGGTTACATCACTCGGCAGCATATCCGGTGTAAACTGCAACCGCCCAAATGAACACCCCAGGGACTTTGCCAGACTGCGTGCCAGCATTGTCTTGCCAACGCCTGGAACATCTTCAATAAGTAAATGCCCCTGACTCAGCAATCCGATAACAGCTAAATTGACTGCAGACGCTTTACCGACTATGACTCGCTCTATGTTGGCGACAACCATCCGCGCAAATTCCTGAACATTGTCCATACCCAACTCCTTCCTTCCTGATTATACAGTGACACATTAAACGAAATTTAATATAGTATATTCTCAAAATAATAGTATATATTATGGGATTATATCATGTCTGGTGCATGAATCCAAATTGTTCCAGCTACCCGGGTGCATTTCAACTTAGGTGCAAAACCAGGATAAAAGGCTGCGTAACATGATATCGAATTGCAGTTTTGGATAATATTGTCTACTTTGCCAGCCTCCATACGAACCAAAACTGCCAAGGGGGAATTACTGAATAGGCAAAAGAGGGCTAAATTATTTGACACAGGTCACTTGTTCTAAGGTTTGCCCCCATTCAGTAATACACCCCCCGTCCTTGTTACCTCCTGAATTGATACTATAAATATAATTCAAAACCCGTGAATTAACCTGTACTCCCGGACAGATTTACTGCTGTCCCCTTAGTTAACCTGATACCCGGTCATTCGACCAGGCAGAAAAGAGGCTAAAGTACCTGAAATGCGCAATTTGCAGACGCCATTACCGGATGGACCCGCCATCATCGCTCATAAACCTGGGATTAAAGAACCAGATTCTTCCAATGCCATTATCTTGAGTGCTGTCCGTAATACTGATCCGAACCACGTCTTCGTCGCCGGTCCAGGATCGATAACCAGTGCCCTGTGGGCTGGGCGGTGTGGAGCAGATGTTACACTTTGGACGGACAACGCCAATGAAGCATTTTGCTTGCGTGAAACATTCCGATTAGCACAAACACCACAACCCACGGTATATTGTCAGGCTGGATTTGAGGGCTTGCCACCACACCAGTGTGATTTGGCATTGATCCATCTGCCGCGTGGCAAGCTGCTGCAGTGCGAATTGCTGCAGGTTGCAGCAGCGCTGCTTCGTGAAGGAGGCAAACTCGTTTTCGTTGGCGCGAAAAATGAAGGGGTAAAGGGTGCGGTGAAATATGCCAGAGAAATTTTTTCACATGCCGGTGTAACGATTCAAAAGGCAGGTTACCACGTTGGCATAGCGCAAAAATTATCCGGAGATTACCCTCTACCTCAGCTTTATTATAATCAGCACACAATTGTAGTCGAAAAACAACCCACAAATCTCATCAGCTGCTCTGGCGTGTTTGCACCGGATCGATTGGACGGTGGCGCGTCAGCGCTGATTGAAGGTATGGTGATCACCGGCGGTATGCGAGCACTCGATATGGGATGCGGCACAGGCTTGATTGGATTATCCGCACTACGGAAAGGCGCTGAGGTTAGCCTGACCGATGTCTCAGCACGTGCGGTCGAGTCTGCTAGAAGAACATTACTTGCCAACAGTTATAATCCTGATGTCATCCATACAAGTGGAGCGGAAGCGTGCGTCCCTGGTGACTTCGATGTGGTTTTAACTAATCCACCATTTCACAAAGGCTACGGTGTGGATTACGAAACAACCCGTTATTTACTGGACCAGGCAGCGCAAATATTACCCACCCATGGAGAACTGTTTCTGGTCGCCAACGCTTTCCTCAAATACGGTCCGTGGATTCAGCAGAACTTCAGCAATGTCCAGGTCGTTTTTGATAACAGACAATTCAAGGTTTGGTATGGCATCAAAACATAACCACCTCGGGAAATATTTCCCGAGGTGGTTGGTTCGTTCTGGAGAATGAAAAGATTAACGGGCTGCTAATTGGCGATCCAGCATAACCAGACCCATAGCATGCGAGCCGACCATCTTCAACTGATCGACGATAGTCCGCGTGTTGTTTTCCTCTTCTACCTGCTCACTGATAAACCACTGCAGGAAGACCGCTGCCGCTTTATCGCCCACTTCATCAGCGACGCCAGATAACGCGTAAATGAGTGCGGATACCTTCTGTTCGTGCGCATAGGTCATTTCAGCAACGGCTAAAACTGAGTCAAAGTCAACCTGTGGCTGCTGAATGGCTTGCAACTTTACCCGCCCACCCCGCTCGACAACATACTTGTAGAGCTTCATGGCGTGCTCTTGCTCTTCATGGGTCTGTGCGCGCATCCAGTGGGCAAAACCGGGCATGTTAACCGATTCGAAATAGGTCGACATTGAAAGGTACAGATACGAGGAATACATTTCTGCTTGAATCTGATCGTTAAACGCTTGTTCCAATTTAGGGTTGAATTCCATTGTGATAAACTCCTTGATTGATATAGGGTCTGAATAGTGATGTAATGCCAGTCACATTACGTTATTTTATGAACCGCATTCAAATTAATATGCTAGCAATTCTATATTAGCGGTGTCATATTTTGTACGATACTCATCTATTATAATACCGTCCATTTTCTTGTCAAATAATGGTGCTTTTCAGAAAGCCGGCGAGTGCCAGAAGCGGTGCGGGTTTGTGGAAGGAAAATCGCCTACCTCACCTTGCAGAACCAGGCGTATTTGCAGTTGTTGCTCTTATTTAGATTTGTTCAGTATATTTTCGACACTCTGCTTTTTCCTTTGGGCATCGCATAAGTTGTTAACAAACAGCTATATTTACGTCTGTTTTGCCTTTGTGGAAAAGTGATGGGCAACCCTTGATCAATCTTACTGGACAGAATGCGTATTTGATATGATACTGCAACAAACTTTATAGCAAGGTGTGTACTTATGGAAGATCCACTTTACAGACTGTTTAATCCGGAAGGCGTCGCCATCATTGGAGCAAGCGCCAGTCCAGCCAAACTCAGCTACACCGTTGTCCGTAATCTGATAAATCACGGATATCTGGGGGCAGTATATCCTGTAAATCCTAAAGGCGGTGAGATTTTGGGTCACCGGGTCTATGCCAGCATCCTGGATGTGCCCGATCCGGTTGATCTTGCCGTGATTATGCTTAACGCCGTCATCGTACCCGCGGCATTGGAGCAATGCGGGCAGCGTGGGATAAAAATGGTTATTGTTATTTCCGGGGGGTTCAGAGAAACCGGTCCGGATGGTATACAGCTGGAAGAACAGGTCAGAAGCGTTATTGAGACCTATGGGATGCGTTTAGTTGGACCGAATTGCGTTGGAGTGATAGACACCTTTCTCCCGCTTGATACGACATTTATTTCGAATATGCCGGCAAAAGGGGCAATTGGATTCGTGTCCCATTCCGGCGCTATTTGCGGTGGAACCATCGATTGGGCAAATTCAGTTGGAGTGGGATTCAGCCGCATACTTAGTTTAGGGAATCAACTTGATGTGGATATTGCTGACGGCATCCACTTACTTGATCAGGACTCCAACACCCGGGTGATCAGTGTATACGCAGAGGGCTTGCCCGACGGCAGGAAGTTTGTAGACATGGCAGCATCCGTCTACCGTCGCAAACCCATCGTTATGCTGAAAGCTGGCATCACCGCTGCCGGATCGCGCGCTGTTTCATCCCACACCGGCGCGATGGCTGGCAGTGCTAACGCTTACGGGGCAGCTTGCCATCGCGCCGGAGTTTTAGCAGTGCATACATTACAGGAGCAAAACGATGTAGCAATGGCATTAGCCACACAGCCTTTACCCGCTGGAAACCGGGTCGCCCTATTGACAAATGCCGGTGGACCCGCAGCATTGGCAGCGGATGAATTGGGAAAATACGGCCTGTGTTTGGCAAATCTGTCAGTTGACACAAAGATGAAATTGCTTGAAGCTACACCCCCTGGAACGCAGCGCGATAACCCGGTGGATATGCTTGGTGGACCGGAATCCGTCATGTACAGAGATGCCGGACAGATCCTGCTGGATGATCCAGGTGTTGATATGCTGATGTCGATCTTCGTACCGCAAGCCCTGACACCGGTCAACGCCGTTGCCCAGAGCGTTATTGATAGCGTCGGACAAGCTAACAAACCAGTGATATGCTGCCTGGTAGGAGGAGATAGTATTACAGAGGCAGTCCTTTTGCTTAACACATATGGGGTGCCGTTTTATCAGGACCCCAGTCGCGCAAGCCGCGCGCTGGCAGGTCTGGTCCAATACCAGCAACTTCGGAAAAGGGATAACCTGACAGCAGATCCAGTGCTCGATGTCGATGCGGACAGCGTGAGGGCGCTGTTGACAAACGTATGGCAAAATCAGGGAGAGGGATTCATCCCACCAAACGCAGCCGTTCAGATACTCTCTGCCTACGGCATTCCTATACCGCTGTCTGTTATAGTCAGCTCTGCCGCGGAAGCTGTCCGCATCGCCGAAGCAATCGAGTATCCGGTAGCGATGAAAATCGTAGCCGATGGTATCGTCCACAAAGCTGATGTGGGAGGTGTAGCATTAAACCTTCAGGAAGCCGCACATGTGCGCGCCGCCTACGAGAATATCGTCAAAAACGATCCTCTCAAACGCGTTATGATCCAGACCATGGTATCGCCAGGGCAGGAAGTTATCGTCGGGATACAGCGCGATCCCCAATTTGGTCCTCTCCTGATGTTTGGTACAGGTGGATCATACGTCGAAATCAATCATGATGTGGCATTCCGGTTGGCGCCGCTGTGCCGTCATGACGCGTTGGACATGGTAAAGGGTACAATAGCCGGAAAAATACTCCAGGGTGTCCGGGGAGACAAAACGCGCGATATTGACTGTGCCGTCGATGTTCTACTTCGAGTCGGACAACTGGCATACGATTTCCCCTGTATCGCCGAACTCGATATCAACCCGTTAATCGTTGGTGCGCATGGGGAAGGCTGCTGGGCAGTCGATGTTCGGATAGCCATCGACCAGTCGCCCAAATAATAAAAAGCAGGTTGGTATACATAAACCAACCTGCTTCCATCATCTATTTCATCTATCTTCTACTGAAACATCACTTCCTGTGGAAGGCTATGATGATTGCTCTACGGATCATTACGCGATACGTTTTACGCGTTATCTTTTATGCTTTAACCACATATGTTCCGAACAATTTGTCGTGCCAGGTCTGTTGCTGATCATCCCACAGCATCCAGAGAAAACCGATATCCATAACGGTGCTGCTGAGGGCATAACCAATGGTCGCCCTGCCAATAGCGATCCAAAAACTGGGTGGGACGCCGTCAGTGCTAACCACCTTGATACCCATCAGTTTTTTCCCTACCGTCTGACCTGTTCTTGACCACATCAGACCATAATAAAGAATCGATCCCACGATTGAAATCAGCACCGCCAGGATGACAAGCAGCACCAGAATGCCGGCGCCAGCGCCTGAATCCGAATTGAACACAAAACTGCCGGCAACAGCCAGACAACCGCCCGGTATACCCGCGATTAACCCAACAATAAATGTATCAATGATATAGGCCACAAGTCTCTGTCCAAAATCCGCACGGTTGAAATACATAATACCTCTCCTAAGACTTTATTATTGTTTTCTTAATGCACAATCGCGTTGACATCTTCCCAGCATTCACAAGCTGTTTTTACCACCCCATCACGAGAAAGGGTACCTTCATAAGCCTGTGACCCAGGCGTAGCCGTCCATCCGGATAAGGTTATAGGCCATCTGGTGTCATCCACTGCAATCCACAAGCCATTATAGCGCCGGGCTAAATGCAAGTGCGAAGCAAAGGACACCCCACCTTCACAACTGGGATGCCCAATCTTGTCACCGATGCTTAAGTTCGATCCCACCGAGACGCGATCCTGTGATGCGATATGCATATAAAGGATGACCCATCCGGTGCCCATATCGCCATCCCCGTCCGTGTCCTGCAAGACCATGCCGTCGTGGCTCATGACGATTAATCCGTTCGTCGCTGCAGTCACCCAGCCCTGACTGATTTGGCAGCCAATATTGCGTTCACCGGTCACAAAATCCAGGGCTGAGAATGCTCCCAATGTCCCCCACCCAGGATGGGGTCCCCCACTCATATACCAGGTTTCACCTTCGGACCAGGGTAGTGTTAAATCCAAACCCGGAGTATCAGGGGCTGTTAAAGGTTCAACAGCATAGTCAAAGGGATTTCCAAACAGCTGCCGATAAACATCAGTAAATCCGTTGAGCGTGTTCACCAGATCGGCGTTATTGGCAGCACTCTTTGCAAGGAGATATTGTACGCCGGCGGTGCCGGCATTCAACTGCTCAGAATAACGTGTGTAAGCGCCATCCTGGGTCTGCAGTAACCACACAGTATCATACCACCAACCGTAGAATCCCGTGTTGAGTGCATCGGCAGCCATAATAAGCTGGTGATAAAGACCTTGCCAATATTCCGGGCCAACAATATCCAGCGGAAACAACTGTTGTTGGTAAGAAGGCGCCGGGTTCGTCACCCATCCGCCTTTAAGCTCCAGAAGCGCCAGCAACACACGAGGACCTACGCTGTATTGCCGTGAAACCATATCCACGATATCCGGTCCCGTCATCGACACACCCAGAACCGTTTCGACATAAGGATTAAGAAAACCACTGTGGGAGGATACAAAAGTCTCCACGTCAAAACTGGCGTATCCTGGTCCCAGGACCATCTCGCTGTCCGGGATCAGGTGATCTGCAGGACCGGTGTATTGGGCATCCAGCGAAACCTGTAATTGCTGACCAATTTGAAGCTGGTCGGCATTTCCAAGATTATTCAATCTCATAATGGATTCAACGGTTGTGCCATAGAGTATTGCGATACGGGACATCGTATCACCGACACGGACAGTATAATATACTGCTGTCGTATCGGGAACTGCTCTGGTTGGCGTCGGCATAAATGTTGGAATCACCTTGATGGTTAGTTCATCATCATCGGGAGCAGGTTCTGACTTTGATGGTTGGCTGGCAGGTGTCGGTCGATCAGTCTGTATGACACCATCATGCATTTCAAACTGCCCCAGCTCTACCTCCCGCCGGCAGCTTAAAAGTGTTACAACCAAAATTGTTAATGCAATAAGAGTGGCAAAGATAGTGCGTTTCTTATGCTTCCCAAAATTCATACAATTCTCCTTGGCGTTTATCCTTAACAGCAGTGAGAGCATTATTGACGGATTTCGATACGAATTTTATTGAATCCCAGGGAGCGTAGAAAGTTTTCCAGGTAAAACCTTCCAAATTCCTCCGCATCAATCAATATCCCGCGTTCAAGAGCCCAGTTGCGTATCTGCTGCTCAGCGAGACGCCGTGCAGCTGTCTCTAAATCCGGGTCTGGTCTTCTGAACAGACCGGTTTCTCTTTCATAGACATACGTCCTTTCATTGTCGATGCGGCTGTACAGAATCTCAGGTTCCGGTAAAAACAATAATACAGTGTCGCGAATGACCACAATATCTCGATCTTGTACTTTTGTGAGATCAAAACCTGCCACAACCTCACCCTCGGCTATCAATAGCAATTTATCTTGGGACAACGCCTCAAGCACGTTGCTGGGCGCATCTTCCATCTCAACAATATCTCTTAATGTATATTGCGCTGTTTCCAGGCGACCAAAAGCATAAATACCGGTAATGACGGCAATCGGTGTTGGCGAAGGTGTCCAGGTTGGCTGGAGGGTTGGTGTTGCCGATGGAATCGGTGTCGGCGTTGGTGACAATGCTATGACGGTTGGCGTAGGTGTCAACGGAAATTGCGTAGGTTTTTCAAAAAGAGTTGTTGGCATTACTTGTTCAGGGTGTATCTCATTGGGTTCAGAATATATTTTAATCAAACTGACTCCACCTAAAATAAGGCCAACCGTTGCGGCAATAAGGATAATAAATTGCCAGAGAGAGAGTTCTCGTATTTTCATCGACATCAATTGATTCGAATGATCTATTCTGGATGACAAACCTTGAACGCCATCTCTGTGCTCATCTTGATCCATATTGTCCACCGCTGTTAAACCTGACTCACGGTGATTGGCATGCAAATATCCTGTCTGATAGCGTTAGGCATAATGATCTGCATTATAACACCTGCCGCACACAAACTACGATCGAGTTAGTCAGGATTCAACCTTCAATTAAAGGCTATTATTCCACAGAAGGTCGGTCAGGCAACTTGCGGCGCTCTGATCACCAAACCTATATCCTGCAGAGTACGACCTAAGTTAAAAGAGGTGGAACCAGTTCGTGTTCATGACGATTGTACATGCAAGCCCTATAAATAACAGTAATAAAATGACACCGCAGCCTATACCCGTACAAGATAATCCCCGCCCAAAACCAAACCGTTCCTGCAGCCAATCGAATACAACCTGCAGCAGCTTAAGCTTGAATAACCCTACCAGGCAGCCTTGATTACGATTCATCTATCCCTCCAGTGCCTAAACTCATCTACTGTCATTACGTATGATACTTTGCTTTGTTGCATCCTTAAAGAAAAAGCAGAACACTTGTAAAATGTTCTGCTTTTAGAATCCCTTACCAAGACAGACCTGGTACAACCTTATTCTGCCTGCGGCAAACCTTTGCGTTGCGTTCTTCTATTTTCTTTGACAGTAGTTAAAATGCCCAGACCAATAAGAAGGAATACCCCAATCGACAATATCGCAAAACGCTGACCAGATTGTTCAGCTAAAACCTCCGTCATCCCGCGGTGGCTCTGAGACCAATTAGCTATCCAGAAAGCGACATAGCCGTAGACTGTCGGGCCAATAAAAGATGACGTGCGTCCGGCAACCGCAAAGAAACCATAGAATTCCGCACTTTGTCCCGGTGGGCTGAATAACCCGACCATTGTTCTGCTGACAGATTGCATACCTGCCATTGCAAAACCAGCCAGGGCGCCCACGAAGAAAAAGAATGTCGCTGTCTGTGTAAAATACATCAGGACAATTGCGGTAACCATAAGTAAAATGGAAATGATAAGGGTACGTTTCCCACCCATTTTATCCACCAAATGGCCCAAAACATATGCGCCAAACACATTTGTAATTTGGACGATAATGACAAAGATAATCAACTGCGTTTGCCCCATCCCAAATAAGACAGCTCCAATAATAGACGCAAAATTCATAGCCATCATCACACCATCGTTATAGACAAGAAAAGCAACGACGAATTTTATAAATTCACCATAACGTCCTGCTTTTTTTATCGTTGCCCATGTACGTTTAAAGCCAATCGTCACGAAATTTTCGCCGGCAGGTAGCGCTTGCGGGTCGGCGCGTTCCTTCAGATACAGAAAGAGAGGAATTGATGACAAAGCAAAGAAACATGCCGTGATGACCAACGACAAGCGGACCATAAAAGGCCCCTTGAAAATCAG
Organism: uncultured Chloroflexia bacterium; assembly: GCA_963700595.1. GTDB lineage: Bacteria > Chloroflexota > Anaerolineae > B4-G1 > SLSP01 > PWVB01. The sequence goes on along the minus strand of CAVOYE010000022.1, from coordinate 210,284 downwards.
TATCAAGGGCAGGATAATAAACAGGCAGAGTACACCGCCTGCAGAACCAATCGCCCAGCCAATGCCCGAGACACGCCCAATGTCATCCTCTGAAGCTATCTCTGGGAGTAGGGAGTTATAGAATACCTGGGCGCCTCTATAGCCAATTTCAGCCAGGATAAAAAACAACATCCCTGTAAATACATCACCTTCACGAACAAAAAATAATAAAGCAGTGAATCCACAGGATACCAGTGTAAAACCCAATAGAAATTTCTTTTTGGCAGCAGTAAAATCAGCGATTGCACCCAGAAAAGGCGCAATCAGGGCAACCACCAGCATAGCAATACCAACAGATACGCCCCATAAACGCGTCCCTTCTGCACCACCCACAACTTGACCCTTGAAATACGCAGAATAGACAGCCAATAAGACAACAGCCGCATAAGCTGAATTCCCGAAATCATACATATACCAGGAAATACGCTGGCGTTTCAGTATTTTGTTGTCTCCGATTCTAGCAGTCATCGCATAGTCTCCTTATGAGTCAGGCTTATTTATAATAATTCCCACTACCTTTTTATCAGGGTCATTACGTTTCAGGCTGTTCATCCCATGGATAATAGGCTGCTTCTTGTGCAGCCTTTCGGATCGCTGGATCGTCAGAATAGTGACCGCGTCTTTCTGGTGGTAAGAGGTTAGCAATCTGCTGCATGATAAAATGGCCAAATTCATCCAGTTTCTGCCTTCGTTCACGACCTCGTCCGGCAATCTCCCAGGAATCAAATGGCTTTCCGATACGAATCGTAACTTTGGCACGTCTGCCCCTGGCTAATTTGGGAAAGACACCTAACAATCCATCAAATCCCATAGGAAGAATCCGCGATTTGCGAGCGGGAAGCCATATAGGCAACCCCGGGTCGGGCAGGACGTAATAAACCTGCTGAACTCGATCCTTCAGGAAAAATAGCCATGATACCTTTTTGGGCTAGAACCGCATCCGTTGCCCTGAAAGCAAGTGTTGAACCTGTACCCCTGAACACAGGATAATAGCCCCATGTCTCCCGTAGCCAGCTTATAGCAGCTGGAGCGTTTGGCGTACGGAAACCACCCACAAATTCTACAGGCCATGGCACACTGCTGACCAGGGCTACCGGATCAAGGAAGCTGAAATGGTTCGCGACAACAAGCAACGGACCAGATTGAGGGAAATTTTCGGCTCCAATTATTTCGTAATGTGAAATAAGATTAAAAATAGCTTGCGTTAAATGATGTATTGCTGTGCGAATAACTTTGCGCCTTGGATATTTAAATGTTGTTTTTTCAACCATAATGCCCCTCTGAATTAACCCTCCTTATTAGTGTCCACTTTTTCAATTTCTTCAGCCAATATAGGTACGCATAAATTCAATAACTCAACCGCCAATACGGCACAATCTCCGCGTAATTCTTGGCAATGGAGGCTGCCAAAGCGCTCAGTAATGGCTTGAGAAAAACGTTGGCTCATAGGTCGCAGCTTGGTGCGTGGAATGTCAAAGTAACCTCCCCAAGCACCGATAAACATCAAACCACCAGACACAAAACCACACAAGCCACCTACCCCACCTGCCCCGGGCATGACCTGCGCTGCGTGAACTGTCTGCTGCGAGATTGGAACGTTAAAAATCTCAGACAAAACTGTGAATGATGTCATTGCACAATTATAAAGGCCATTCGCAAAAAGCGAATTTACGCGTGACTGGATGAAAGTTGATGAATTTGTTGCCACAATAATTATCCCGTGAAGTTGTCCTGCAAATCTTACGGTTATTGAAAGTTTGCGTTAATGACGTTGATAAAAAAACTGCTTCAGATTAAAAAAACAGCCAGATGATAAGGTTTCATCTGGCTGTTAGAATCCTGAGCTATTATGCCAATCCTGCTGCTTTTTTAAGGATCTCGACTTTGTCCAGCTTCTCCCATGGTGCATCGATGTCATGCCGGCCAAAGTGTCCATAATTTGAGGTAGCCCGATAAATTGGACGCCGCAGGTCAAAATAACGAATAATGGCTGCCGGGCGCAGATCGAAATTATCCTCGACCAACTTGATTATAAGATCTTCCGGAACTTTAGCGGTTCCGAAGGTCTCAACGGCAAGAGACAATGGGTGCGCAACGCCGATGGCGTATGCAACCTGGAGCTCTAGTCTTTCAGCAATACCTGCCGCCACCAGATTCTTGGCGATGTATCGCGCCATGTAGGCTGCGGAACGGTCCACTTTCGTCGGATCTTTCCCGGAAAAAGCGCCACCACCGTGCCTGGCAACACCTCCATATGTATCCACGATTATTTTACGTCCCGTTACGCCGGAATCGCCCATCGGTCCGCCCGTTACAAATCGCCCGGTTGGATTGATGAAGTAGTGAGTTTTATCATCAAGATATTCTGCTGGAATTATGGTTTTAATAACGTGTTCTAAAACGTCATTATAGATTTGGTCATGTTCAATCTCGGGCGCATGCTGCGTGCTCACAACCACTGCATCAACCCGCTGTGGTTTCCCATATGCATATTGTACTGTTACCTGGGCTTTACCATCTGGTCGAAGATAGGGTAACTCTCCTGATTTGCGTGCGACAGCCAGTTGTTTGCACAGTTTATGTGCAAGTGAAATCGTCAATGGCATATATTCTTCTGTCTCATCACATGCGAACCCGAACATCATTCCCTGATCACCAGCGCCGGTTGCCTCAATATCCGTATCTGTCATTTCACCGGTTTTAGCTTCCAGAGCTCGATCAACACCCAGGGCAATATCCGGAGACTGACCTTTGACGCTCACAATTACACCACAGGTTGCGCCATCAAAACCATATTTTGCCCGGTCATAGCCAATGTCCAATACCACGTTACGGGCAATCTCGGCGATATCTGCCCACCCGTTCGTCGTAATCTCACCAGCAACCAGGATTAAACCTGTTGTCGTAGCGACTTCACAAGCTACACGCGATGCTGGATCCTGGGCAATAAGCGCATCCAGAATCGCATCCGCGATTTGGTCGCATATTTTATCCGGGTGTCCTTCATTAACGGATTCTGATGTAAAAAAATACTTTGGTGATTGCATAAAAGATGTCGTCATTATTGGCTCCTTGGTAAATATCCTGCCTCAATGGAATGTTTGATTAGCTATGGTAATCCATATACGCATAAAAGCTAAAAAAGAACTTATAACACAAAATCCTAAAAACGCATTATACCCGAAATTTTTCTGGATAAAATAAAACAGCAGGTAATTCATATGATTTTTGGCATTTGACTATTGCTGGGATCCAGCCTAACATGTTGAACACCATTCCCTTATCGAAGGAGGATATCCTATGTCAAAGCGTTGGACAACAATTGTCGTTACGCTCCTGGTCGTTGTTGGTTTGTTCCTTGCCGGTTGTGGAGGAAACGCCAAATTAGGTACAGAAGAAAACCCGGTTATCTGGACCTTTGTTCCATCTCAGGATTCTGAAGAAGTTCTTGCTGGTGCGCAACAAATAGCTGATATGGTCACCGATAAAACGGGGATCGTAATCAAAACGAATATTGCCACAGAATACGCCGGTTTGATAGAAGCTATGTGCAATGGGGAAGCACAGATGGGCGCACTCAATACTTTTGGTTATGTTCTCGCCAGCCAACGTAAATGCGCTGAAGTCGCTCTTGCTTCAACACGGTATGGCACCGCATTCTATACCGGGCAAATCGTGGTCGGCGTAGATTCTGGCATTAATTCTCTCGCCGATATTTCGGGTAAGACATTCTGCAGGCCCGATCCCTTATCCACCAGTGGGTGGATTATCCCCAGCATCATGCTTTCAGCGGTGGGTGTAAATCCGGACACCGACCTTAAGCAAGTTGTTGACGCGAACGGGCACGACGGTGTTATCACCGCCATTTATAATGGTGATTGTGATGCAGGCGCCAGTTTCGTGGATGCCCGCAGCAATGTCGAAGATGACCTGGCGGATGTCAAGGATAAGGTTCTCGTACTTGAAGTCTCTCCCGAGATTCCGAACGATACAATTTCTTTTGGGAAGGATGTTCCTCAGGAGATGCGCGATCAAATCGTGACAGCACTCGTCGAGATTGCCAATGACGAGGGATCCAAGGATATGTTAAAGCAAACCTACTCCTGGGACGGCTTGGTAGAAAAAGATGACAGTTTCTATGACCCCTTCCGGCAAGTCCTGGATGCCAGCGGTATTGAAGTAGAGAGTTTCTTGAAATAATCCTGTTCTGCAATAGGGGGGAGGAAGATTAACCTCCCCCTATTTTTTGATAACCATTGGCGCATTGACCCACTTCTGAATCGGCATTATATATTTTTTCTCACAGTATTGTTAATCACAAATGGAGACAGCCTATGCTGGTTGTTGAGAATCTCACAAAAGTTTATCCGGATGGCACCCGCGCCTTACAAGACGTCAGTTTTAAGGTGGAAGATGGGGAATTCCTGATTATCATTGGATTGAGTGGTAGCGGTAAATCCACGCTTCTGCGTTGTATCAACCGCCTGGTCGACCCCACTGAAGGTAAGATAATAGTGGACGGTAAGGATGTAACGTCAGCTTCAGGTACGGAACTCCGTAACATACGCCGTGAAATAGGTATGATCTTCCAGCATTTTAATCTGGTGAAGCGCCTTTCGGTTGCCCAAAACGTGCTGACAGGTCGACTGGGTTATGTCAAACCGTCCCTGGCGCTGCTAAACCGGTTCCCCGAACTCGAACAGCAACGGGCCAAAGCTGCTATGAAACGTGTGGATATATCCGCACTTGCCAACAAACGGGCGGACGAACTCAGTGGTGGACAGCAGCAGCGCGTTGGTATAGCCAGGGTGCTGATGCAGGAACCAAAACTAATCCTGGCTGATGAACCGGTTTCCGCGTTAGATCCGGTTTTAGCGCATAATATCTTACAGCACCTGGAAAAATTAAACCTTGATGGCGTGACAATTATATGCAGCTTACACTATCTTGATCTCGTGCAGCGTTATGCCACACGGGTCATTGGTTTGCGCGATGGCAAGATTGTATACCGCGGGACACGCGAAGAGATCAGAGGCCATGACGGACAGCGAATTCCAGGACATCTACGGTGAAGAAGCGGTACGTATCGAAACTGGCAAAAGTATAAGCGGAGGTTAATATGACGGCACGATCAGTCTTCCAACGTGAGCGCAAAACGCGTAACATACCTCCACTGTTAGCTGGATTACTTTCCCTTATCGCTCCCGGACTGGGTCAAATCGCCATCGGATTTTGGGAGCGTGGCATCTATCTATTCACTGCGGTGGTCACGATCACCGGACTCATTATCTGGCGTGTAAATGTAATAGCCTATCGCCAGGTGACATGGAGCACCCGCATTAACGTGGCTTTCACCAGAAAACCTCTGCTCTATATCCTGGTTGCACTGGTATGCGCGCTCATCATCATCGCTGTTGTCGATGCTTATAAACTTGCCCTTAAAAAATCACGTAATAAGGGATTGGTTACTGCAAGCCATGTCTTAATTGCGATGATGTTTTTTCTACTGGGTTGGCAGATTGTTGAAATCAACCTGGTGAAACTGGTCACGGAATTTCCTGACGCTTTTCCAATCATCACCAGGATCGCCTGGCCCTGGCCCAGCGCATTTATCAAAGAGGAAGCAATATTCCAGGGCGAAGAAATCATTTATTCGGACTGTGAAGGTAAAACAATCCCCGATCCACTTGCTGATCCGGACGTCACCCCATATATTATCGCCACCCCGCGATGTGGTACCCTGTCAGGTTATGAATTCGAAGGGACTGTGCTTGAAGTCACAGGTAAGGGATTTCGTCCCAACGAGGAAATCGTGATGTGGTGGGAGGATCCTATCGGGAAGGCTTTCCGCGTAAGGTATCAGGGTGACTTTGTGACTGTGCAATCAGATAATCAGGGCGCATTTGAATTATCGTTTCCAATGCCAAACTTACTCATACCCCCCAGTGCCGGTGAAGGACCCCATGCGCACAAGCTGCAAGCCCGGCAAACCAGTTCCATCGGTAATTTCAAAGCAAGCCAGGAACTGATGCTGGCGATCGAGAAAATGGTTGAAACGATCTTCCTGGGCATGATGGCGACTCTATTTGGGATCATTTTTGCCATTCCTGTAAGTTTTCTCGCAGCCAGAAATTTGATGTCAGGATCTCCACTGACGCTGCTGATTTATAATGTAACACGATTTATTCTGAATATCATCCGGTCAATAGAGCCTATTATCTGGGCAATCGTTGCGACCTTGTGGGTAGGTTTGGGACCTTTTGCGGGTGTGATCGCTTTAATGTTTCACAGTATCGCTGCTTTAGGAAAATTATATTCAGAAGCCATTGAGAGCATTGACGATGGCCCTATTGAAGCAGTCCATTCGACCGGTGCTAATTGGTTTCAGACCATCATTTATGCTGTTATCCCCCAGGTTATCCCACCATTCGTTTCATTCACGATCTACCGTTGGGATATCAATGTCAGAATGTCAACCATCATCGGTGCAGTCGGCGGGGGTGGTATTGGATTCCTGCTCATACAGTGGATACGTTTAACAGATTACCGATCAGCCGGCATTGCCGTCTGGTTTATTGCCATAACCGTCGCCATTCTCGATTTCGTAAGTTCCAAAATACGTGAGAAATATATTTGACACGGTGTAAATGCTAGTTATGTGCCTAAAACAGCAATGACCGGTGCTTTTGCACCGGTCATTGCTGTTTTAGGCACATTGCGCTATACTGAACCGGCAAGCCTGTAGAAAACGTGATCTACCGTGCTTTATTAATTAATCCCATTCACTATACCGGAATAAATACATGGTCAATCGTATACTTTTAAAACCAGAACGCAGTGTATCCGCACAAAGAAAACATCCATGGATCTTTTCTGGTGCGATCCGAACCACACAAGGTAACCCATCCTTGGGCGAGATGGTGTCCGTGCACAAACACGATGGGGAATTCCTCGCCTGGGGTCACTACAGCCCGCATTCTCAAATTCGCGTCCGCCTTATCAGTTGGGACAGCACGCAGGATTGTGATTCTGAAGCGTTTTGGATGGACAGGCTGATGCAGGCTGTGAACGCGCGGCGTTTGTTATTGGCGGATGGCAAGACGACGGCATGCCGGTTAGTCAACGCGGAAAACGATGGCATACCCGGTTTAATTGTCGACAAATACCAGGACCTGTTGGTTATCCAATGCCTGAGTGCCGGCATGGAAGCCCGGAAAGATATGCTGTCAGGATTGCTGTGGGACTACCTGAAACCTCGGGCGATATTTGAGCGCAGTGATGCGGATGTCAGGCAAAAAGAAGGTTTAGCGCAGGAAGTTGGGGTGCTACTGGGTGATATGCCAGAACAACCCATTGAATTCCTGGAAAATGGCCTGCGTTTTCTGGCAAATCTGACACAGGGTCATAAGAGTGGTTTCTATCTGGATCAAAGGCAAAACCGGAATTATCTAAAGGACCTGGTTCATCGGATGGTCCTGGAGGAGAAACCTCCGCGCCTCCTGAATGTTTTTTCCTATACCGGTGCATTTACGGTCTATGGTCTGCACAGTGGCGCTAAATATGCTGTAAACATTGATACATCGAGTGACGCCTTGTCCCTTGGAAGGGAAATACTCGCGTTGAACAACCTTCCCAATACCAATGTTCATGACATGGAAGCCGATGCATTTGATGCACTAAGAACCTTGAACAGGCGAGATGAAGCGTTTGACGTTATTATTCTCGACCCACCCAAATTTGCTTCGACGCAAAAGGATGTTAAGCGTGCCTCACGTGGGTATAAGGACATAAATATGCAGGCAATGCGTCTACTCGCACCAGGGGGATATCTTCTAACTTTTTCATGTTCTGGTGCGGTATCAGACGACTTATTCCAGAAAATTATATTCGGCGCGGCGATCGACGCCCAAAGTCAAATACAAATCGTAGGGAAAATGACTCAAAGCGAGGATCATCCGGTTGGGATCACTTTCCCGGAAGGATCTTACCTCAAAGGTTTGATTTGCCGCTCAGTATAATGCCAGCATAAAACTATGGTTCTAAGAAGACTCTTCACGATAGTAACCGCGCTCGTATTATGCACCATAACTGCACCTGTTTTATCCCAGGCGCCTGGACCACAAGTGGCAGTGACGCAATCATGGCAGGGAAATACGAGGGTTCCGGGATGGGTAGAAGTCGAATTTATCCTTAATAATGAACAAACAGCCTGGAATGGCGCAATCACTATCCTTGACGCTTCGAATAAAATAACCTATAAGTCAATTGCTGATTTACCACAGCATTCTCGCAAAGCCTATCGCATGACGATCCTCTCTTCGAATGGCGCAGATTTAACCTTCACTCTGGCAGGTCTCAACAGTCAAAGTGCTGACATTAAACTACCCATAAACGCTTTGAGTTCAGAACGGGTCTGCGCATATGTGGGACCCAGGAGTTCACCTTTACCGGCAAAACTGGCGAATTGCGGGACGTTACTTCAACTTCAAACGCTGACCGAACTGCCTGAAACCCCGATGGTCTGGGACAGTGTCGATGTACTTATCATCAACGGGATTAGCACATCCACACTCACTGCAAAAACATCGGAAGCAATGTTAGCCTGGGTGGCTGCAGGAGGTCACCTGGTCATCAGTGGCGGACTGACCCTGGGTTTAACCACAGAGCATATAGCACCCTTATTGGCAATTGCTGACCCGGGACCTGTTACAATCTACAAATTGATTCCTGAATTAACGCCCAATCAAAATGCCATTGCTGCCGCGCAGCTCAAAATCACATCTGAGGCTGCTGTTCTCCTGGAGAATAGCGGTAAGATTCTGGCAGTCCGGAAAAATATTGGCAACGGCTATGTCGACATTCTCGGGTGGGATGTTGCACTTGTCGAAGACACAACCTGGTTGGCAAATTTATGGGATCGCGATCCGGTACCGGCAACAACGGTCACTGTATTTGGTGATGGTGCAACGAGCGCACAATTCGGTCCCAATGTTTATGATTTGCAGAAAATCCCGCGTGACCATGCCCCACAATTATGGTTATGGCTGATTATTTTTATCGTATACGTTTTACTCATAGGTCCTGTGACGATCGTCATTACGCGACGCATGCACAAGCCCATCCTTGCCTGGGTAATGCTCCCGGGATGGATTTTACTTGCCCTGCTTATTGTGAGTCTGTTACTAAAAACAACCTATGGCATGACGTTCCCCTTGATTCACGATATCGCTTTCATTACAATGCAAGGTGGGGATTTACCAGCCCGTGTCATACAAGGCACAGCCATATCAGCGCCTCAGTCAAAAGGCATCACGTGGTTAGCACCAGCCTATGTCAGGCCATTGTGGGGACAATTCGATATGGATACCTGGGGGAATGAGGGCGCAGCCTACCCATTCACAATAATCACGCAACCCGGAAAGGTACAAGTGAAAACCGGCAAGCCAATTGGCATGATCACCTGGGGTGTAGAGGGTATCATACCGGGCGCGCAATTCCATGCGGATCTCGCGCTCTCTTCGGTTGACCGAAATCCTACAATTACCGGCTCGCTCGTCAGCGAGTATGCTCTGGAACATGTATCCCTGATTTGGTCTGGCGAAAATGAACACACAATACAAATAACAGACAGCGTGGCTGCATTCGAAACGACAGCTATCTCAGTAACCTTGACAGACAAGCAGCAATATCCAATGCCGATCTACCAAATTTGCGATACCACCCTTAACGCTTTCAGAGTACCCATATCTAAACCGCTGGTGACTACAGTCTTGCCGGCGCCTGAAAATGGACCGCACTGCAACATCATTGGGAAAATTGACAGCGTTCCCTTTCCAACTTCTGATATCGCCGGATCATATACTGGCGAAAGTTGTGTTATTTACACCATTCCCTGCCCTGAACAAGTTAACGGAACATTCACCACGCAACTGAGCGGATTCGTAAACGAAAACGAAAATGGTTGGTTTGACAATGAGATGGACATGGCTTCACTCTACGAGGGATCATCGTCTTTCACCTTTAAAATGCCCAGCTATATCAAGGTCAATCAGGTCAATACTATTTGGATTAGTATCAGTGCGTTCGACGAGCGCGATACCAGGCTTCTTCTGGAAAGTAATGCTGTCACCCTCTCCTTATGGGATTGGCAGCAAAACGCGTGGGTTATGCAACCTTTAGGCGCAGCTAATGCTGCTGGTATGTTTCAACTCACCGTGGTAAACAAGGAAGCACAGCGGTTTTTTGATGTGCAGAACAGTAGTTTACAACTCCAACTCACAGCGCCCGGTAATTCATATCAACAATTTTTACTTCCTGTTCGAATTGAAGGAATCTGGTAAACTTACCGCCATATAATATACCGCAGGAGAGAAATATGCTGGCATTTAAAATGATCTGGAAAGCAGCGGTTGCATTCTACGATGAAATGTTCCCATTTCTGCTTATGGGATTTCTGACTCTGATTGGATGCGTCCTGATCCTGCCCGGACCTTTTGTTATTGCGGGATTATATGGCGCTGCGCAGAAAGCCGTCCGTGGTGAGGGTGTAAAATGGGTCAACTATTGGCGGGGTTTAAAGGAATTTGGCTTACGCTCATGGTTAGTCTTGTTTATTGTGGTAGCAGTTTACGGCATTCTATATCTGAATTTCTGGTTCTATACGACCCCGGAAATCTCACCTTTTTCGGAGCAGTTGGGACTTTGGTTAGTTCCCTTATGGGCTGTATTAGCTGTTGTCTGGACAGGCACTGCTTATTACGCGCAATCGTTCCTGATGGAATTGCAGGAGCCTAAAATTCTCGCTGTCTTTCGCAGCAGTCTGTTCCTGACCATTTTGCATCCATTTGTCACACTTATCCTGATTGTAATATCAACCCTTGTCCTCGTTTTATCCGTCGCTTTTCCCATCCTGCTCATACTTACACCGGCATTCGTCATCACTTTAGCATTGACCTCAGTCAGAACACAGATTGCTGAACTTATGGAAAAGGCTGCTGAAAAAGAGGAATCCGAACAATCTGCGGATAGCGGTGATCCTGTTAGTCAAGAGGACGACCAAACAGAAATTTAACCCGTATTAGCGTAAGGGGGCAAGCAGTGACAGAAAAACCTGAATACTGTTATCGCTATCCGCGTCCTGCCTTGACTGTCGACCTTGTTTTGTTATCTGGCGCGCCAACAGAATACCAAATATTGTTGATCAAAAGAAAATATCCGCCATACGCTGGCTTTTGGGCGCTGCCGGGTGGATTTGTGAATGAGGGAGAGACCCTTGGTGAAGCTGCCCTGCGAGAACTTGCTGAAGAGACAAACCTGACCAATATAAACCTCGCCCCAATTGGCGCATTTGCAGATCCGGGAAGGGATCCAAGGGGTTGGACAGTCAGTATAGCGTTTAAGGCTGTTCTGGAGAACCCGGTAACACCTCAGGCGGGTGATGATGCTGGAGAGGCTGCATGGTGGAAACTGTCCAATTTGCCGGTATTGGCGTTCGATCACCACCAGATCATTATCACAGCGCTCGAAGAATTATCAGGGTAAAAATGAGCGGCGTCTTTGCCTGACCGCCTCAAACAATATCACCGCGCAAGCCACGGCAGCATTCAGGGATTCGGTATTGGATTGCATCGGTATATGGACCGGTAACGCTAGATTCCGCGATTTAATTCCTGCCCCATCTGCTTCACCACCAATAATAAGGACTGCGTCTTCCTGCCACAACACTTCATCATAGAACAAACCCTTTGCTGTATCTGCCACCCAAATCGGTATAGTACGCGTATCTGTCGCAAGAGCGTCCCAGTTCGTTTTTTCTATTGGAATACGGAAATGCGCGCCCATTGCCGCCCGGACGACCTTCGGATTTGTTGGATCAATTGTCCCGGGCAGAAGATACACTGCAGTCACACCGGCAGCCCAGGCAGTACGCAGCATGGTTCCCAAATTACCCGGATCCCTTACCTGGTCGATAATCAGATATAGCAAGGGTTTTTGGACCACAACCGGCAAGTGGGGGATCGGGCAAATCGCCAGGATACCTTGCGGGGAATCTGTATCACTCATTTTCTTAAACGCTTGCTCTGATACTTCCCAGGTTTCAAGCGCAGGAGCGTTCTCGAATTCCTTATAATGTGGGGTTGCCATAAACTTCGGAGTGCAAAACAATGCCTCGATGGATAGTCCCGAAGCCTGCAGCTCAGATACCAATCGATAACCCTCAACCACCATCAGGTTATCACTAATACGCCGGCGGGTGCTCTGCTGTAAAGCATGCACCCGCCGGATTTGGTCATTATTAACGCTTGTTATCCGCTTCATACCTGCACATAATGAAAATGAAGATCTTTGCTGTCCTGTTAAGGGGTGACGCTGGCAAATCGATACAAATTATGGGATCCGTATCTGCTGTCCCACATAAATCATCGAGACATTATCGATCCCATTGTAACGCGCCAGGTAGTATTGATCATAACCAAACTTCAAGCCAATACGGAACAAGTTATCGCCTTGTTTCACGATATAGACATTACCTCCCGGTGTAACTTGCGGGTTAGAAACAGGCGTTACATTGGTTGAGCCTGAAGGAATCGTCAGCTCCTGTCCCGGATGAATCAGACTTGGATTGGTGACGCTGTTAGCTTGCGAAATAGCTTCAACACTTGTACCATAAGTAACAGCGATACGATAAAGCGTTTCTCCGGCTTGAACAATGTGTTTCCCGGGTGTCTGTATCACAGGTTGTGCTGTGGCTACAGGTTCTGGTGTAGGGTTCTCATTCGTTTCTTCAACAACCACTTCCACCGTCGGTTCTTCCGTCGCTTCAACTTCTTCGGTTCCAGTTTCCTGCTCTTCATCCGTTGGTGAAGGCGTTGCCGTTGGCGCAGTTTCGTTTTCAGTTTCCCCGGTGTTATCCAGAGCCTCTTGCTGCATAGTCACAGTCTCATTTGTGGGTTCTATCTGGGAGATGTCAATCTCAGGAGCTGCTGACTTTTTACAGCTAGTTAACAAAACAGCTGGAATAAGTATCATAACCAAAAACAATTTCATGAATTTCAGGTGCATGGTGCGTCTCCTTTCTCCCGTTCACAATGAGTTATGTATTATTGAATGTTTCAATGAAAATTGGATTTCTTTGTTCTATCTGAAATTATACTATGGATTTTGAATTTAGTAAATATATATTGTTTCAAAGGTGCTGAGTTACATCCATCCTTTATAATGCTTTTACCTGGTTATTGTGATGAGCGGTAAATAGAGTGTGGACAAGCTGCCTGTTCCGGCTACCACGCTAACAGGTCCGTACCTTCCCGTGTGACCACCAATCTCGATCACATCAAGCCAGTAATAGTATGTCGAACTGGGCGCCACAATCCGGTCGAGGTAGGAATAACTACCGCCAATCACGCTCCCAGGCGATAAAGAGGGAATGAGATCTGCATTAATTCGCACCGGGATTACAGTTGCTGATTCTGCACGGTAAATAGAAAAGCCCAGCAGGTTTTCTTCACTGGCAGTTTGCCATTCCAGTAAGATGGAACCGTTGTCCAAACCCCTCCCATTTAGCCCGGCTACATTAACAGAGGTAGGCGAAAAATTCCCAAGGGAAAATGGTGAATAGGCATCAATATCCGTCACCCTCACCCATTGACTGTTACCGCTTCCCCCCCTGGTGGTCGTTCCCAATTCCTTACCCCAGGAAGCGCCATTCCAGTGGTAGACCAGCATCGATGAAGACTCGATGTTATTCCTCTCGGCTTCAGTATAGTAAAAAGTTACAGAAGCAGGTTGGGCGGTAGTCGGATCGATTTCGAAACATCGCAGCACTCCCTGGCTGGCTGTCGAGCAAAGCTGGTTGCCCATAATACTCACTGTCGTGCTGCCCATATTTGCAGCGCCGGGATCAACGGTCACGCCCAGGTACTTATCAGCGGATCCCGCGCTGTCCTTGATGTTGAGAAAATTGGTGCTGGCTGCGTCGATGGTCAACGTCTGCGCTAACGCGCCATGATTCAGAACAGTACCTTCAACGCTCAGATTATGTGCCTCCAGTGCCAGAGATCCCCCGCTGGCGACGGTCAGGTCGTTCTGCACAGTGGCGTTGTCGCTGAGTGAGGTTGTACTGCCATTAGCGATGGTCAGATTATAGAAAGCCAGGTTTGGATCAATGGCCACAACCTCAAAGTCGTCGATGGCTAAATATGCCATATCGGCGTCGCTATAGCAATGAAAACCCACATAATAAATACCGCTGGTACCTGGCGTGAATGTACCGGAACCCTGTTGCCAGGTTGCATGAATGACGTTATTATTATCGAATATCTGAGTCGTCATAGCCCCTACGTTGTGGGCAGTTCCGATGTGCACAGCCAGTTTTTCAGGCCAGGTCGCAAAATATGCCCCGTAGTTGAACCGAATATTATAGGTGACGCCAGCTTGAAGTGTGAAACCGGGTGCGAATAGCCAGTCATCGCCTGGTATACTTTCGTTGTAAATGTACCTGGCGTGTATTCCATGGTCTGGAGAGTTGGGAGCCACAGTCGACGTGGTGAATATCCAATAACCTCCAGCATTCGCGTCGTAGGTCACCCATCCTGAAGTACTCGAAAGATTGTTGCTGTACACCGTCACCTCAGTGGCTGCCCTCTGTAGCACCGACGTCGTTCCATCCAGGATCACCGTACTGTTACCCGGCACAAGACCTAACGGATTATCAATAAAATTACCACCCACGCGTAGTGTGTAGCTGCCAGCAACCAGACTGGCGCCCAACCCGATGGTCAGGTCACCATTCACATCCAGGTTGCTGCTGGAGTTTACCGTAGGCGCGGCACTTCCGTCACCCAGGTTCATGTGGTTGAAATAACTGTTTATCCCGGATGTGATCGACTGAGGGTAGCTCCCCCGGAAGGTTACCGTACCGGCGCTGGCGGTAAAGGAACTACTACCCGCTTCTAACCAATCTCCATACACATCAAAGACAGCGTCTGTGTTAGCAGTCACTTGCGCGCCATCCAGGATGACCAGGTTGCCGGCCGATGCGGCAGTCGTAATGTTAGGCCAGTTGGATACACCGCTCGGGATGATCACGTTATCGATTGGGTTAGGTACCCGCCCGGTCGTCCAGTTGCCTGCCGTATCCCAGTTCGAGTTCACGCTGCCGCTCCAAACCTGCCCTACACCAGAGAAATCAACCGTGCAGCCTTCCCCGGACGATGAGATATTGGTAATCGCGATACCACTGGCAGAACCGTCGTACCAGTTGCTGTTGGGGTCAGACGCAGCATTAAAGACTGTCTCACCGGTGACGCCCGGCCACGGATCACCTGAGTCACCCGAGTTTCCTCCTGTACTGAGATCCATATCCTGGGGTGGACCATCGGCTTCTTCCAGATCGACCAGTTTGCGGGTTGGGTTCGCATTGGCTGTGTTGGCTGACGTGCGGGTCTCATCAATATGCCAGATCACGCAGCCATTGGCAGTTGTACCCATCCTCCGTAAACCGGAATCAAAACCTATTTGTTGCCTGTTCTCGATGAGGAAATACTCTCCTGTTCCCGAGGTGTCCTGGAAATCCCAGTCGATGTCCCCCGGATTAGCCCCGAGAATGTAGGCAACCGGATTCTCCTTTGCATTGGCGATGGGCACATTCGCCTGAGGTGCAGTCACAGGAACCGGCGTGATCCAGCCCTGGTACCACTTCAGAAAAGCATCTGGCAAAACAGGTGTCATGCCTGAATAGGCGTCGCCTAACGCCAATCCCCAGGAACCGCTGGCCATAATACTCCAGTATCCAACGCCTGCCGAATTGCTGCCATCATTAGGATTCGTATCGTAAAGGTCAGGCCAATCAATGTCGTGCCCCAGCTCGTGGACCAAAATACCCATAGTGGCCATATGACCGCCTGGATCACTGCCACAGGGGACTTGAGGACCTGGGTCTTCGATAAGATCTCTTTCGTGCCACTCGCCTTCCCACATATAACCGCCGTTGTATGCCAGAGCCCCGACAATGACCCCGTCCAACTCAGGCGCACAGTGCGCACACGTGCCCACAGGCATAGACCAGCGATGGCCCCACACATTTGGCGTACATGCCCCACCTGTACCGCCGTAAGACTCTTCGAAACCGCGCACGATCAGCACCAGGTGCAATTCGGTAACGTCGAGGCTGCCATCGCCATTGGTATCCAGTGCTGAGAAGTCGACATCCGGATCGACGGCTTCCAGAGCCTTCCGCACGGTCGTGCGTTCCGTCTCATCAGGCCAGGGATATGGATTGTCATATGGCATCGTCACTGCAATGATCCCGTCATTTTCTGTGCCAACATTTTCTACTACCGGGCTAAGTGTGAAGTTACCAAAGGACGCTTCCTCATACCAGTTCTTTACGCTTTTTGCGCCCGAAGTATTGTCAAAAAATGTGGCTGACCACGCTGCATCCGTCGTGCCCAGGGAAGTAGAGGTGAGAAAATCAACCAGAATAACTAACACCTTGTGCGACCCTGCGGCTCCTGGCCAGCCTTCAAGCGAATAAATGCTGTTTTTATCTATCATCCCCGGTAAAGCCAACGCGTCGCGCAGATGTGGCAAGAGTTCAATTTGCGGTTTTTCAATGCCCACTTTCGTCTGCCCGGGCGAGAGAGCACCGGTCCGGTCTCTCTCTGCGTAGACCCAGTAACCGCTCGTATTGTCCTGCACGATGGTAAAACCCTCATACTCATAACCGCTGTACCACTCATCGCCAAAGGGTGATACCACAATCACTGTTCCATCAGGCTGTGTAAGGGATACTTTGTCTGGAGCCACAGGCACAGCCTTGACTGCCCCAACAGGCACGAACAATAAAAAGACCACGCTGACCAGCATCGCCAGACCACAACGAAGAACTGTAGATTGCAGCGGATTAGCTATAGTTTGTTTAACACTGTGCGGCATTGAATGACCTCCAACTTTCTGCAATATTTGTGCTAAAACTCTATTTTCAGGCTTTCAAGATCCTGCGTTGGACTCAACGAAAAACTTATAACACCTCAGACGCCATATGCATCAATGACGTTGTTGTACACCTTCTGCGCCTCCGATGTCATAAATCTTGTCTATTCGGGGTTGGTGATTTACAAAGATAATCTCAATACAAAACACTTCTATGAATTAATTGTTATGGGTATTACAATCCATGAAGATTTATTTCCTGCGGTAATTACCCTTCAGACCATTATGAATATCTCTGCCGCACCACTTTCTCCCGGGCTTGTGCTCTTGCCAGGGCATGCGGGAATCGCGGGTTAGGAATGGCAATAGGACCGGGAATATAGGGGAACTGCACTTCCGGTTCATCAATTAATTCCATACCAAATCCGGGTTTATCCGTTAAGGTAATGTATCCATCCACCGGACGATACGGGTCTTTAAATAATCCATACCGGAAGTCGTTAGGGTACATAAAGAATTCGCACATGTGCCCGTTCGGCAAACCTGCAATAAGGTGCGTATTGCACATTGTACCCAGGCTGCTGCTCCAATTGTGCGTGACCATTTTTATGCCATGTAATCCAGCGACCCGTCCCAGCTTCCAGTTCTCAGTGATACCCATTCTGTAGCAATCGGATTGTACCGCATCGTAAATACCATTTTGCAACCAGGGACGGGCTTCCGCCAGGCTGCGGAAGCTTTCACCTCCCCAGAGCATCACGTCAGGCATCGCAGCCTTGATTTTTAGATAGTCCTCGAATTGCGCAGGACCTGCATCGCCCATTGGTTGTTCAAAAAACAAAAAATTCAGCTCATTAATGATGGGAGCAATTTCCATACATTCGTCAAATGTCCAGGAATCATAGGCTTTTTTCTCAAGTCCAAGATTAAAATCCGGTCCCACAGCTTCCCGCAATTGACGACAGATTTCTCCCAATTGGGTAGGCGTGATACCTGCTTCCTGCCAATCGGTACCGGGACGCCACTTGAAGGTGTCAAAACCGGCACCTTTGTAGCGCAGAGCCTCTTCAATCAATGCATCAACACCGAAAGCTGTACCATCACCCTTGTCATAATAAGTCCATAACACCCCGCCGCTTGCGTAAACATGGACATGTGGGTTCGGGGCGTTATCGGTTGCCAGCAGTTGAAATACCGGAACACCTTTCACCTTGCCGATTATGTCCCAACACGCAACATCAAGACCATTTCGCAAATCCAGGAGTATGACATCAAACGGATTTTTACCGATCAAATAGGAGAAATCATCTGCGCGTCCAACAGGACCGGGACCAATCCCCGTTATCCCCTGATCGGTCATGATTTCCACAATACTCACATCATATTTTGCAATGACAATCGGACCGCACTCGTGGATATACGAACCATCTGCGGGTTTATAGGTGAGTGGGGTGACTTTAATATCGGTAATTGTGATATTCTCACGTCCGATACCTTCCAGTAGTTCTGTAAAATTTCCGGGTATGGATTTCATACTTATATCGTCTCCCTGGAACGGTCAGATTTGGTAAAGTGTGAGTTCGAGTGATGTGTAAGTTTATAGCTAAGATTTTACTTGACAAATGGTGCTGTACAACTTTCGATAACCGGCATCCTGTTTGATATCACCATCTTTATGATATGGAGCTGACTGGCCTACCCTGAAATGCACCTTCCAGAGAATGCGCGTTCCAGTTTCGAGGAAAACCAGATGGAAAGCTGATTAATTATGCTACTGGCGGTTTCATAATGGGCAAGATTATGCCCATGTTTGGTTTTGGCCCCAGCATTGTTAGTCGACGCCGTGCTGAAACACACCCATTCCCGAATAAAATCTTGACCTTTAGACTTCGGAATGTATAATACATATTCTTACGGTACAGGAGGATTTATGATTGATGCCAATGAACTGCGAAAAGGAACGACATTCTTTCTGGATGACGTTCTTTACCAGGTTCTCGAATACCAACATTATAAACCGGGACGTGGTAATGCGATCATCCGGACCAAAATTCGCAATATGCGTACGGGTGCCATCGTACCACGGAACTTTCTAAATGGGCAGCGTTTTGAAGAAGCTCCGGTTGAACGGCTTACAGCACAATATCTTTATAATGACGGTGAAAATTTCTATTTTATGAATACCGAGACTTACGACCAGATCCTCATGCGTTCCACCCTGGTAGATGACAGGGCTGGATATCTGAAAGATGGTATGGAAGTCACGCTAACAGTCCATGAAACAGAGATTCTGGATCTGGAATTACCTATGAACGTTGAACTGGAAGTCATCGAAACAGAAATGGCAATTGCCGGCGATACAGCAAGTGGCACAAGTAAAACTGTTGTATGTGAAACCGGATTGCAGGTGCAGGTACCGCTTTTTATTAAGGTTGGTGATATCATCCGGATCGATACACGTGGTTCTGGTTACGTCACCCGGGTGTAGCGCATAGGACAGGGGCATTTCATTCGAAGCCAACACAGTTGTAAAGTTGACTAAAAAGACATCGAAGTACGGCGTGCTGTAAAGTGCGCCGTATTTTCTTAATACATCAACTATGTTATGCTTGATGAGACATGGACATGCGAGTTTATTCATGCGAAGTAACTTGGTGCAGCTCTGTTGGCTTAAGGAACACATATGACCAATAAAATTCTATGCCCAGAAAAGGTCAATCTGCCTGAATGGCCCGTCACGCTCATTCGGGAAACAAGCCATACAGATTCCTTGTGGTTAGTTGGAGGTACAGTCCGGGACCTTTTGATAAATCGGCCCCTTCATGATTGGGATTTTGTCAGTACCATAAGCGGTATACATCTGGCTAAACAAGTAGCAAATGCGTTCAAAGGTGCATTTTATATCCTCGATAAAAAACGCAAGACGGGCCGCGCAATAGTACAATCCCCTGATTCACCACAGCGCATAACACTCGATTTTGCTATGCTCAGGGATTCGACACTAACCGGTGACCTGGAAAAAAGGGATTTCACAGTCAATGCGATGGCGATGTCGCTGACGGGTGAGGTGCTGGATCCTTTGGAATGCAAAATGGATTTGGTTGATTGCGTGATCCGGATGACAAGTACGGATTGTTTCAGGCAGGACCCGCTCCGGCTTTTACGCGCGATCCGCCAATCTCAGTATCTCAACTTCAGCATCGACCCGGCAACCTATACCGCACTCAGCCAGCAAGCGAACCTGATCAGTATAATATCACCAGAGCGTATCCTTTCGGAATTATGCGCCATGCTGAGATATCATAATTCGACCTCCGCGGTGGAGTTGCTGGTGAAAACACATATTCTGGATTATGTTCTTCCTGAACTAAGCACCGTCATGCAGGAAGACAATGCTCCACAGGATCGTGGATCCAGTGCTTGGCGAAATACTGTGTCCGCACTAGAAATGGCTGACCATATTCTGTCACGTATTAACGACAGTAAACATTCGGACGATCCGGCACTCACAGGCAGCACCTTTTGGCACGCCTTAGCCCCATACCTGGTGGATTTAGAATTGCCATTACGAGACTATTTTAATGAATCCGTCAATGTGGATATAAACCGTGCGACATTGTTGAAGTGGGCTCTGTTGATGAGCACTGTTCCCATCGAGGATATTCGGCTCCGCCTTATCGAATTGCGCATGCCAAATAAGTCCATCGATGTGATCGTGAAAATCATTGGAACCTATGCGTTATTTCTACAGATGTCGGATAACGTGACCCGGGGTGAGATTTTTCGATTTTACCATCAGGCTGGGAAAGTTGGACCTGCTGTCATTATCTTTGCTTTAGCTGTGACATACATCGAAGCGGAAATGCTAGCTTTCCCGCATGTGTTATTCCGCAGATCCAGCATTCTGCTGCACGCATACTTTGAACAAGCCAGCGAATTCCTCACACCAGTCCCTATTTTACGCGGAGACGACCTGATAAAGTTGGGAGTTCAGCCTGGACCCATCATTGGCGAAATTCTGGACTGTTTGCTGGAGGCGCAAGTCACCGGGCAGGTGACATCTCGACCATCGGCAGTTGATTTTGTTAAAAGATCTTTCGTTTTGTGAAGCAACATCTACAGTTCCAGTCCATCAATTAGCAAGGAACACAGACTAATAAATCACGGGAGTAAGTATCAAATCGATATGTGGAAAGTCTTGGCTTTTTCATTTATTCTGCTTCTGGCACTTCTACTAGTTACCGGGTGCGAAACGCCCCTCCCCATACCGGAGGCAACCGCAACGCGTACACCTGTGGTTCCAACACCCACCCCAACTTTGACGCCCACGATGACGCCGACCCCAACGCCCACACACACTCCCACGCCAACACCGACGCTGCCCCCTGGTCTCATTCTGCAGCCCATCCCGGATGTCGTTTCCGCATGGCTCCCTTTACCGTCGAACCTTTTCTTCCTGCGAAATGGGCGCATAAACATATGGCTGGCTGAAGGAGCACATATTGAAGTTCCCCTTTTAGCTGAAGATAATCTGGAAGCTGTGTATAGTTTTGAAGTTACGCCTGACGGCAGATTTATTGCTTATATGACGACTTCAGGAAAATTGTACAGGTTGGATCGCGCAACTTGGGAACACACGTTGCTCCCCACTTCTGGCTATCTGATTGAGCAAAATGCTTCCTCTTATGTGATGACCGATGATGGAAATTCTATATATTACATTGCTTGGGGGACACAACCCTCGACAGCTTCCTCCCCAAAAAGTGACACCACCTCAGGTACAATTTTGCGTATGAATGCACAACAACCCAGGATGCTGCAAAAAGTCGTTGGGTATTGTGAAGGTATCGGTGACATCCCTTGTGTGGGTTTTATACTCTCGCCAGATGAGCGCCAGATTGCATATCTGGATGGTCATGGTGGTTGGCTAGCACCCATTGATGGCAGCGCGCCCCTGTTCCTGACACCGCATGGTGAGACTTTGTTGACGGACATGCTCTGGTCACCTGATGGGCGATGGTTGCTCCTGAGTGGGGACAGTGTGCAAAGTGTATTGGTTGACACCTCCAGCAGTGAGGTGCTAATCCAGGCGATACAGTTGTGTGATATGCCATGCAGTATCACTGAAAAGAGTTGGTCGGGCAACAATCTCTGGCTAATCGTCAAAGATGGGCAGTCATGTTTAATTGAGGTTGACGTCGCGACTATTGCCAATAATCAACCTGCTCTTCTAAACCAAATCTGCCAGATGGATGGTTGGGATCTCGATCCCATCGCGCTGGATACTTTACTGGATAATCAAATTTTCTTTAAGCAAAATGGCTGTGGTGCACAATGTGCCGGACCTTCCGCCGGACTCTATAGAATAAACCAGGACAACACGATCACACCAGTAGCTTTGACAGATACAGGTGATAGCAAAACATATTGGACGACCGATGGTTCAGCTTTCCTCTATACCAGTCAAACAAACCCAACACGAACTGTGGGGCTGACTGATCCACCCGCTTATTGGGATGTGACCGCACTCTTGAGCGATAGCGCCAGCTTTGTTTGGGGTGAATTGGGTATAACCAATCCATAAAGTACTTTGTATGCTAAAATGGAATGCATGAGAACCCTAAGGACTGTGAGGAACACCAAACGAATGATGATTCAGATTGCTGAAAGAGGTGCACGCAGTAAATCCGCTTGGGCAGTTTTCAGCCGTGCTGCCCGTACCGGATTATTGGCTTTCAGCCTGATAGGATTGATTGTGCTCCAAGGATGCGCCGGAAACTCTCTACCGCAAAACCCCGTGACCATAACCTTGTTTGTGGATGGCTCAGAAAAACAACTGCAGAGTAGCAGCAATACTGTTTTAGAGCTTTTATCAGAACAGGGGGTTATCTTAAGTGAATCAGACCGTGTTTCACCACCGGAGACTTCCAGGTTGATAGATCAGATGACCGTATCCGTCACGCGGGTTATCTTTGCTATGGAGACATTGACGAATACCGTACCCTACGAGCGTAAGGTTGTTCGGGACGCCACACTCCCTGAAGGAGAATCTCGATTACTGCAATCCGGATCGCCAGGGGTACAGGAGGTGAAATACAGACTCACTTTTGAAAACGGCAATCAATCAGATAGGATGCTCATCAGTGATGTTTTTATCAGCACGCCTAAGGATGAAATACGCGTTATTGGTACGCGTGCAGAATTGGGAACGACCTACATCAATGGAACACTGGCTTATCTCAACCGGCAGGACGGCTGGATCATCAGGGATAACAACCAGGAAAAACGTCGACTTACCAGTTCCGGAGATCTGGATGGCAGAGTATTTGAGTTATCGCCCGATAGTTCGCTGCTCCTTTACACGCGAGGTCTAACTTTAACAACCACTTTCAACGAATTGTGGTTGATACGTACAACAGAAGCCAATCCTAATCCCGTGCCTTTAAATGTGCAGAATGTGCTCTGGGCTGGTTGGTCTCCCGTCAACCAGGAAATTGCCTGGACAACTGCCGAGACCACAGATCGCCCTCCTGGTTGGCGTGGAGAAAACGATCTCTGGACAGCAACAGTGAGTACTAAGAATATTCTGACAAACAGGAATCAGGTCCTGGAACCGGAAATCGGTAGTGGGTATGGTTGGTGGGGAACGCGATACAGTTGGTCACCCAATGGAAAGCTGCTTGCCTTTAGTTTGCCCCAGAGCATAGGCATAATTGACATAAAAACAAACAGCCGCAATACACTTCAGACATTCCCGGCATATAAAACATATAACAGTTGGGCATGGAATCCTGAGATAAGCTGGTCTTCTGATGGATTATTTATCATTTCAACAGTGCATGATAAAGCGCCTTCTGGAGGTGATAGCGAAGAAAGCCCAGTCTTCAACATATATACACTGGATGTTACCGGTGTTTACAGCGCAGAGATTGTCTCGGAAGCAGGTATGTGGGCTTATCCAAAACTTTCGCCAGATGGCGCGACAATATTGTATGGCAAAGCCATCGTTCCCTACCAAAGTGCGACCAGCAGGTATCGATTGTGTATCATTGATATCGATGGATCAAACCAGCACTGCTTTTTCCCTGAAGAAAATGAACCTGGCATCGAAATTCCTCTGTGGCTGTGGGATTCTGCTGGTGAAAACGTTGCCTATATAGAAAATGGTGATCTGCGCAGCATCAATATTACTGACTGGACCTCACAAACTATCACCGATGACGGTCAAATTTCCCAATTTGATTGGAAGTAAAGCCCATAATCCAATAAAGGGATTATAAATTCCTGAAACGCACCCCCCTTCCAAGGGTGCGTCCCAGTTTTTTGGTGAAAGGCATTCAATAGCCAAATTAACAATGGAATCGATAGCAGTTTTGGATCAATCAATGCCCAAGTCAGATCTGCTTTCGGACCAAAACTGCAAGCTTCGTACTTTACAGCCGCTGTGTACTTTACAGCCGGTGCCATTCTCGATGGTTTGGGGTATAATCCATGCATATGAACAACGGAAACGATATTCGTGTTTTGATAACCGGTGCGACCGGATTTGTCGGAACCCACCTCCGTAAATATTTACTACAATTTACGGACTGGATGATCTACGGGACATCGTTCCCCACCCCCCCACCCGAATCCGTTCTGCCAACCCGGGAAAAATTTGCACAGCTGGATTTGCGAAACCAACAAGACACACAAGCGTATGTCGCCGAAGTAAATCCCGTATATATTATTCACCTGGCTGCGCAGTCCCACGTGCCAACCGCATACAAAGATCCTTGGGGCACCCTGCAAAACAACATCCAAGGGCAATTAAACCTTCTGGAAGCTTGTGTAAAACTTGGAATAAAACCCCGAACATTAGTTATTGGATCAAGTGAAGAATATGGTCGAGCCCAAAGTGACGATCTGCCCCTAACCGAAGATCATCCCTTACGCCCCGAAAATCCGTATAGTGTCAGCAAAGTAACACAGGATATGCTTGGATATCAATATTTCAGAAGTTATAATTTACCCATCATCAGGTTACGACCTTTTAATCATATTGGACCTGGGCAGTCCCCGCAATTTGTGTTACCGGCATTCGCCAGCCAGATTGCCCGGATTGAAGCGCAACAGGCCGAACCGGTCATTCACGTAGGTAACTTGGCGCCCGCCCGGGATTTTACTGATGTGAGAGATGTAGTCCGCGCTTACTATCTGGCACTGCTTAAGGGAAAACCGGGTGAGGTATATAATATTGCCTCTGGTCGCGCTTATGCCATGCAGTATCTCGTCGATCAACTGCTGTCACAAACTGATCGTAGAATTGTGGTAGCTGTTGATGCTGCCCGTTTCCGCCCGGCAGATACACCTGTTGTTTATGGCAGCGCTGCATTCTTAACGCAGCACACGGGATGGGTTCCTGAGATCCCTATTGAAAGCACGATTATTGATGTTCTGAATGAATGGCGCAGCATTGTTTTGCTGGAAAAAGCAAAGATAACTAACGGGGAAATGGACGGAGGTTATGGACATGGGTAAACCGAAAGCACTTATTACCGGTATCACCGGTCAGGATGGTTCATATTTAGCCGAATTCTTACTCAGTAAAGGTTATGCGGTCATTGGTATGGTGCGTCGTACCAGCACAGTCAATTTTGCACGAATTCAGCATATCCAGGACGAGGTGGAATTGATCTCAGGTGATTTGCTGGATCAAGGATCGCTGATCGCAATGTTGCGCGACCATCGCCCGCAAGAGGTATATAATCTTGCTGCGCAATCCTTCGTACCGGCATCCTGGAACCAGCCTGTTTTCACTGGTGGCGTCACAGGCTTGGGTGTGACAAGGATGCTGGAAGCCCTCCGGACCGTTGATCCTGAAATACGCTTTTATCAGGCAAGTTCCTCAGAAATGTTTGGTAAAGTCCGCGAGGTTCCTCAGACCGAAACGACACCGTTCTATCCCCGGTCACCCTATGGCGTCGCAAAAGTCTACGGACACTGGATTACTGTCAATTACCGGGAATCGTATGATTTATTTGCCTGTTCAGGGATCCTGTTTAACCATGAAAGTCCACGGCGTGGTTTGGAATTTGTAACCCGTAAAGTCACCTATAACGTTGCCAAGATTAAACTTGGTCTCACAGATAACCTGCCTTTAGGCAACCTTGATTCAAAACGGGATTGGGGATTCGCTGGAGATTATGTTCGCGCGATGTGGTTGATGTTACAGCAGGACAAACCTGATGATTATGTGGTTGGGACGGGTGAAACACATTCCGTGGAAGAACTATGTGAGGTTGCATTTAGTTATGCTGGCTTGAACTGGCGTGATTATGTAACACAGAACCCGCGATTTATGCGTCCTGCTGAGGTTGATTTACTGGTGTCCGATCCGGCGAAAGCCAACCAGATCCTTGGCTGGAAACCCGTAACGAGCTTTGTCGAACTTATTAAAATGATGGTTCAAGCTGATTTACGCTTGGTTAAAGAACAACATGGCTTATAGGAGTGAACATGAATAGCATAAAATTTGGTACAGATGGATGGCGCGCGCAAATTGCCGAGGACTATACCTTTGATAATGTCAGACGGGCTGCGCAAGGATTTGCGCTTTACCTGCAAGCCCATAACATTGCCAATCAAGGTGTGGTTATAGGTTATGACCAGCGATTCCTCTCTGAATACTTTGCAGAAGCCGCTGCGGAAGTGATGGCTGGCAATGGCATCAAGGTCTGGTTGACAGACCACAATTCACCGACACCCGTCATCAGCTACAGCGCTGTGGAGCGGCAAGTTGCCGGGGCGATTAACATTACCGCAAGTCATAACCCCCCCATAGACAACGGATTTAAAGTCCGGGACTCAAATGGCGGGGCTATTGCGCCGGATGGTTTATTGGAAATTGAGTCCAATATTCCGGAGTCGATGGATTCTGTGAAGCTGTTAACCGTTAAAAAAGCAGAGAATAACGGTCTGATCACCCGCTGGGACCCGGATCCCGCTTATATCGCCCACATCAGCACTTTAGTTGATCTGGAGAAATTAAAGCATGCTGGACTGAAAATCCTCGTAGAACCCATGTGGGGGAACGGCGCAGGTTGGTTTCCACGCTTAGTCGGTGGTGGGAGCAATACCATCTGGGAAATCCATGCTGAACGCAACCCAATTTTCCCCGATATGGCAAGACCTGAACCTATCCAGCCTAATGTTGATTATGCCTTGCACCGGGTCAAGGAATATGGCGCTGATGTACTCCTCATCAATGACGGAGACGCGGACCGGATGGGGATTGGTGATGAAAACGGTATGTTCATTGATCAATTGCGTGTTTACGTACTGCTTGCATATTATTTACTCGAAATAAGACAGGAACGTGGTCCGATTATAAAAACGATATCAACATCTTCGATATTGAACCGCTTGGGTAAAATCTACGGTGTCGATGTATTCGAAACTGGCGTGGGTTTCAAATATGTAGCCCCGCTGTTTCAAGAAAAGAATGGTCTGATTGGTGGCGAAGAAAGTGGAGGCTATGCCTTCCGCGGCAATGTGCCGGAGAGAGATGGCATATTGGGAAATTTATATTTCCTCGACTTAATGCTGCGCACTGGCAAATCGCCCTCGCAGCTCCTGCAAACAGTCTTCGATATGCTGGGTCAGGAGTATTATTACAAACGGATTGACACGCGCTTCCCGGAAGAGAAAAGGCCTGAAGCAGAAGCCCGTCTGAGTGCCGAAAATCCGCAGGAAATTGCTGGATTACCGGTTAAAGAAATTATTACGATTGACGGATACAAATATGATCTCGGTGATGCAGGTTGGATGCTCATTCGCTTTTCCGGAACAGAACCTATAATCCGGGTGTACTGTGAACTGACGGATAAGTCAAAAATTAAAGCTGTTTTGGATGGTGGACTTGAACTTGCTGGCTTGAAATAAGTAAGTTTTCCTGGCATTTGCGGGGGGGATTACTCCCTCGCTTTGGTTTGCCAGAAATAAAATAATCTTTAACTAAACCGTAACCTGTCAGAAACCCCCAAAGTGTTGAGTTATGGTATGCTGACTCTATCTGGAAGAGGCCTTTCATGCACTGGATATTATCGACGACTGACACGTTTTCATTACGAAAGACGATAAAACAATCGTCGTGGATACTGCACGCGCCTTTTAGAACGACGCACACGGGTGATCAACTCCTCCGAATTGAGCGTATATCAAGTCAAAAAACGGTTGCGGTCGTTATCGCACACCAAAACCATAAACTTGTCATTCATACGTCGAGTAATCTGATAGGATCAGAGATTGAGGAATTGACATTACGAGCGCGAAGAATGCTGAGTTTAGGGGAAGATTTTAAACCATTTTTAAACCTTATCGAGGCTAAACCACTTCCCAAAAATGAAACTATTATCAGCCCGACGATCTTAAAAGGCGCAACTTTATTCGAAGATGTTATCCGTGCGACAGCGTTAGTATGGTACCAGGAAGGTCACTTTGATGCGCATCGCTTTTCATGGCTTGTGGAGCATTTTGGCGACCCGCTTCCCAGTAATCCAACGCTCCATGCTTTTCCTAACCCCAGTCAAATCCTGCAAGGTCAACAAACATTGACGGACCGCTTGAATCCCGCAGTTGGCAGCACGATCATCCACGTTGCGAATGTATTTCAGTCACAGGCATATAAAATGCGCGCAGTATTAGATAAACAGATGCCCTCCCTTGATTTATCAGATAGTTTGAAACATCTTTTTCTGCTTGATGATACACCCTTATCCCAGGTGATGCTCAGTTTGGGGCGTTATGACTACATTCCCACGGATCGGGTTGCGCGGGAGCGCCTGCGTCGTTACTTGAATCTGGATGTCAATCCCTCACCGGAAGAGATTCGTAAAAAGTTTGAAACCTGGCAACCATGGGGCGGGCTTGCCTACTGGTTACTTGATTGGACCCCGGTAACAGAACCAACCACGCCAATCAAACGATAGTTATCCCGCGTTGAAGTATGACGTTTTTTCATCTGCACCAAACAGACTGGTTAATCAGTCATTGTTATTTTGCATGACGACGGGAAGATAAAAAAGTTGGGAATCAATGTACAACCACCTTGTGCCTGTTGATGGACCACGATTTCCTGCGGCATCCATCGCAGACACATTCCAGGCATGGAATCCATTTCTCAGGGATGTTGTATAAGACAATCCAGATACATAATGACTCTGACCACTAATCACCAATATATAGTGCAAGGGTGAAGCGTCCCCGGTTGGAGCTTCCCATTGAAAGTATACTGCTGGGGAGGTCTGAATGGTGTTGATAACCGGTAAAATCGCGGTTGGCGTATACGGCGCTGTCGTGTCAATGGTAAACGTCGCTTCAGCAGGTGTGGAATCCACCATCGTACCCACCGCTCTTGCCCTGACAATATAAGAACCTTCAGATAGAATTGGTAACGTATAGGACCATGGATCAATGCCTGACGCAGTTATCCATCCTGTGCTACCCCAGCTTGCCCCATCCCAATACAGATGGCTGGTTAAATCCTCCACCTGAAGGTCAACCCTTGTTAATCCTTCTCCCACAGCGGTCCCATGTAACGATGGTGTCGTGCTGTAATAACCGCTGTCTACAGGATAGTCAATCATCGTATCGGTGACATGTGTGCCCAGGTAATCAAGGGCTGCCTGCATCACGGAGAATCGATTGGCGGGTAGTATAACTTCAAAAGGAAATCCCATCACGACAAGACGGCGTGAAGGGTCGGCAAATTGTATGGCTGCCGTACCGCCTGCACCTCCCACATAACTGAGGCTGGAAATAGCGCCGTTGAGCGGCGCTATGACGTCGGGGAAATTGGCATCATATTCACCCGGAGCATCAAATGCGAAACCGGGCAGTCCTGCAAAGAGTCCCCCCTGTGTGGGCTGCACAGTATAGGTTTGGGCGTCGTCAGCGATATAGTCGGTGTGTAATGTGTTATGCAGAAATGCCGGATCAAGACCGATATACTCCAAATCCCATCCCAACTCAGCGCCACTGATCAATAAACCACGCCCATCTGTTAAATAGGCGTTAATGGCAGTCCGTTCGGCGCCGCTTAAAGAACCCTCGCCGAGAGTGGATTCTTCACCCAGAATCCAGTCGGTGACATTATAATTCTGCAAATTGATCATGCCGGCAACCACAGCTTCATTGGAAGTACTGTCCCAAGCGGAAAAATCCCCCACCGCTGCGCCGTGATGCCGGATGTAATCCTGCGCGTTTATCTGATCCAACCACATGCGTAGATTGGTCGCGTTCATCTTCTGATCATACTCGGATAACAACCCAAAACGTGTGAGATCGTCAAATCCATTGACGATAAGGAGTTGCGGATCGCCCACCCGGGCGCCGAGAACCTCCGTCGGGAGGGATTCGCCGCCTGCATTGACCGCCGTCACTTTGACATAGACCACGTCATCCGGAGCCAGGTTGGAGATAAGGGTCGAAGGCTGAGTGACCTGCAGTGGCGCTCCCCAGGCAAAGCCATCCGCGCTGGTATAGACCCGGTAAGAAGTTGCCGCATCTCCATACAATCCACTGCTGTTGGTGGGTCCGGGCGACCAGGCGACAAGGAGCTGTCCCGAACCCTGATTGGTCACGCGCAAGTGTGTTGGCGGTTCAGGCAGTAAGGTCAGGTTCACACTGTCGCGATTCTCAAAATAATGGACGATCCCCTGATAGACAGACCGGGCAGATAACTGGTTAAATCGCGGGTCCTTAAGGGCATTGGCATCATCAGGGTTGTCGTGAAACGCAATCTCCAGGAGGACGCCGGGAATTTCTTTTTCACTCGGGCTATCAACACATAGCCTGCGCACCTCACCCAGGTCAGCTTGCCTCTTACCCCTGTCCTGCCAGTTTGCGTCCCATCCTGCCCGTATATCGTGGATAAGTTCATTGTGTACAGCGCTTTGCAGATCAAGGCTCCCGGCGGTCCGAACGCAATCCGGATACTCTACCGGGTCATTTTGAAATACATAGGACACCGTACCGCGTGCGGTTCCGTCATGCCCGTTCGTGTGCCATGAGATATAAACCGCATCCTCATTCGTTCCGGCATGATTCCACCGGGCGTATAAGGGCCTGGAAATGACATCATTCAGGTAGGACCAGAGATTGGGGTTCATCCCCATCCATTGGCTGTAATAATAAGCAGCGCTTTCCCAATACGGTTCGTTCGGCGGTGAGCTGGGATAAGGGGTTATGTCTGCTTTTTCATAGATGCCTTGAAAACTGTCGAACATCCCGCCACCCACGCGGATAGCATCCGCAATGACTGCAGCTCCTGAAACACTTGAGCTGTTATCCAGCGTTACCGAAACGGATCCCCCGTAGAAAGGATATGTTCCCAGATAACGCCACGTTTCCGGACCAACCCGCTGGTCGATAGTGACTTCAGCCTGACCTCCGGCGTGGTGAATGGTGTAGTGGGCATCAGGTGCACGATTGATTCCAGGCTTCACCCATGCATAGACAGCATAGTCATTGGACGCACCCACATTGAGGTTCCAGGTTGCAGTCGCTGTGGCAGAACCAACCTGCGAAAGGGCATACACGTAGGTCGAACCGTTATAGCCTGTTGAACTACTCGTCGTCCATGTGCCCGTGCTGGCAAAAGCCCCCGCACCGTCGCCATCATCGACAATATCACGAGTTGCATTCCAATCGCGTTCACGCACCGGAACCACCTTTGCCCCGGCATTTTCAAGATAGGGAATCAAGTATTGATCGACCACTTCGGCATTATTGTGGTCTTCTATAAAACCCTGATACACAATTCGCTGCGTACGCCATCCAATACTTGTCCAGTGCCATCCGTGTCCAGCGCTGATGTAAACAGTTTTGCCGGCAAGGGATCCTGCTGCGTTCTGCACAGCACTGACCACGGTGCCATCAGATGGGATAGAAAATTCCGGACTATACCGGGTTGGTTCCCATTTTGGCAAATAACTTGCCAGGGAACTGCATTGCCCGCTTTGATTATCGAAGATTTCAATAACGAGAGATTGCCACTCCAGAGAGGTTATTGCGCTACGCACTCTATCTGAAAGGTACTCCACAGCCAATCCGTTCTCGTCCGAGAGCAGTTCATAATCCATATCCAGACAGAGGATAAGTTCGCCGTTCTTGAGCGATACATCATGAATGGTGATACCATCCCCAAAATCAATCCCATTCAGCAGGAATTCGTCTTGACCATTAAGTTCTGCCCGGGATGCGCCAGCATATGGCAGCACAGACGGCAAGAAAAGCAGCACGAAAATAAATAAGCTACACTTTTTCAAATAAGTCATAACATTTATTCCACGAGAATGTAGAAGACATGTTGCATAAAAGCTAAACCATTATAAAAACAAACACACCTGCATACTATACAATTTCTGTCACACACCAGGTTTGATTTATATTATATACCAACCCAATCAAGATATAAAGTTATATTCGTGTCAGGGGTGCGTTTCAGAAATCTGGCGAGATTGAAGAAAGGAGAGATTTTCCAGATTTCTGAAATGCCCCTGGCAGTTTTGGTCCGAAGGTAGATCCAAATTCGATGATGAATAATCCAAAACTGCTATCGACTCCAATCTTCATACGGCTATTTATCTCCTTAGCCAGAAAACTGAAACACACCCCGTGTCAGCACGCAAATGCATTTAGCCATATCCATAAAGCATACAACTTTACACATTGGAAAATTCTTATAAACTCCAGAGCACAAATATATGCTATGTTTCCCAGGTGCTCCAGGGATTAATACCCATTACTGGTTAATTCTAAAATCCGAACATTCATAACTTAGTTTACATTAATTACTGGCATTTTATAACGGGAGATATTATTATGGGGACACTGCTTATCAACCATATTTCACATCTGATACCCACTTTTTCCACCGGTGAAAGCATCACCGATGGTGCGATTTACGTCAGAGATAATGTCATAGAAACTCTGGGTGCCTCTTCCGAGGTTCCCGCTACCGCCGACCATATCATGGATGGTACCGGACTTATCGTATTACCCGGATTAGTCAACACCCATCACCACCTGTACCAGACCCTTACGCGCGCCGTCCCGGCAGCACAGGACGTTTCACTCTTCCAGTGGCTGAAAGTGCTGTACCCCATATGGGCAAGAATGGATGCCGAAGCTGTCTATGTCAGCGCGATAACCGGTCTCGCTGAACTGATCCTTTCCGGTTGCACAACGGCATCTGACCATCTCTACATTTACCCCAATGATGTGCAGCTTGATGATGAAATCCGCGCAGCCCGGGAGATTGGCATTCGTTTCCACGCCTCAAGGGGATCAATGAGTCGTGGGGAAAGCCAGGGGGGGCTGCCCCCGGATGCCGTCGTCGAAAACGAAAAAGATATTCTCAAAGATACGCGGAGGCTTATTGAAACGTACCATGATCCCCACCCCTTATCGATGCTCCAGATTGTGGTTGCACCCTGCTCCCCCTTTTCAGTAACGGAAGATCTGATGCGCGAATCCGTCAACCTGGCTCGCAGTTACGGGGTCCAGCTCCATACGCACCTTGCCGAGACGCGGGATGAGGAGGCATTCTGTGTAGCGACTTCGGGCAGGCGCCCGGTCAACTATGCGGCGGACCTGGGTTGGTTGGGGGATGACGTGTGGTTTGCGCACGGCGTCCACATCAGTGAAGATGAAATAGCATTGCTCTCCGAAACACAGACCGGAATAGCCCATTGCCCATCAAGCAATATGCGCCTTTCATCCGGCATTGCGCCGGTTCGCGCCTATCTGGATCAGAACGTACCGGTTGGTATCGCGGTTGACGGTTCGGCAAGTAATGACAGTTCGAATTTGATTGCGGAGGCGCGGATGGCGATGCTGTTGCAGCGAGTCATGGGTGAACCAGTGCAATTACAAGCCAGGGAAGCCCTATGGATGGCGACCGAAGGCGGGGCAAAAGTCCTGGGTCGTGATGATATCGGTAAATTAGAAGTGGGCTGCGCTGCTGATTTTATAGGTTTTGACAGTTCTGATCTGGCACTGGCAGGTGGTGCCGTACACGACCCCGCTGGCGCTTTGGTTTTTTGTGCACCATCCAGGATATCTCTTTCGGTTATTAATGGTCGTGTCATCGTGAAAGATGGTGAATTGCAGACCGTTGACCTGCCAGCCAACATAGCCCGGCATAATGCGATTGCCCGAAAACTGGTGCAGGAGACGTAGGGATGCGTTACATTTTCGTATTTTGCTATGGGTAGTGGCACATCAGCAGTTCGCCCAATGTGCTATAAAATTTGGATAAATCTAAGGTAAATAATCGTAATTACTTGGTTTGTAGTAGCGACTTCAGTCGCTATTGTAGAGCAGATAGCGACTGAAGTCGCTACTACAAACGGGTCGATTGGTTTTATATGATGGCATTGTACAACTAAAAATCACCTACGACTTCTTACCTACAATAACATCCAGGACTCTGGACCAGGACGTGCCTTCTTCCTCGCTCAAAACTTCATCCAGAAAGCGGTAATCGTTCTTACGGATAAATTCTTCCAGTTCACCCATAATGTTTTGCCAAACCTTACGTTGAACCTGGATTAAAGCCTCATAGGCATGCGTGCGCATTTTTTGTGACAGCACATCTCGCAGGTGAGGTAAACATAACCCCCCGCAATCCAACAACAGGTTTTGCATATCAGCATCCACGATGTCATGCACAAGCAAACCGCCAAATCGCTTCACAGACCCGGCGCCAATATCGCACGCCAAACAAGTACCGTAAGACTCCAATTGTTCGGCCATATCGGCACTGCCGGGCTGTCGATGGAAAAGTCCTTGCGGTTTACCTTTCTCAGGATCTGTGTCGCGCAGCAAATCCAAAACCGTTACCCGGTAGACGATAGCTATCCCAAACGCCGAACCCTGTAGCGCTTCCCATTGACGTGTGTGTGTTTTACAAAGACCGCGCGAGGCTTTTAAGGCATCCCTTGTTTTTATATCCAGAATCCTTTCATAGTTCAGGGATTTAATATACGCTTGTTCGGCTTTAGCGCTCAAGCGGCACAATGGACATCCCCAGGATGTCATAGCCTCACGGAGCTCAATTTGCAGCGGTGCAAATTCTGATTTCGTTTTCATTGTACATTCAAGTATAACCTACGCCCGTGAAATGCCAACATTTAGAACTTCTGCAGGATGCCTGTAACTTTGTGCAATGAAAAACGAAACCACCCCATGAGGATTCAATCGTGGTGCTGTTTAGGCATTCAAAACCAGGATAGTCATCTCCCCCTTTGCGGGGAACGAACGGGGGAAAGGTTAAAAGAATTTTAATAAAAGTGCTGCAAATGGGCTGAATAAAGGCCCTGCACAAGGACTACGCGAAAAAAACTGCCGTTTGCCCATCCTTTTCACGCTGGCGATGATGTTATCAAGCGCTAGCCTACGTTCGAAGCTTTGTTCTCAACCCGTAGCATCAATCCAAAGACCAGCACTGCCATCAACATATTGGCTAGAATCGCGGAGGGTGCGATCCATGGTCCCAGGCTTTCAAAAAACTGCCCAATAATAAGAGGCAATGTCATACCCCCGAGACTCCCGCCTACAAAGAACCAGCTCGTT
Organism: uncultured Chloroflexia bacterium; assembly: GCA_963700595.1. Taxonomy (GTDB): domain Bacteria; phylum Chloroflexota; class Anaerolineae; order B4-G1; family SLSP01; genus PWVB01. Next base: position 174,695 of record CAVOYE010000022.1, on the reverse strand, counting down.
ATTTTGCCGGTGATGGTCATCCGGTGCTCTGCCATATTGATAGCTGCCGGGAAAATCGACGCCATAAACAAACCGATCCCGAATGTCCCAAACCACGTCGCGACTACGCTGCCTGAGCTTATAACCACGAAAATTATACTCAGCACACATCCGGTCAAATCAATGATCAGCATGGTTGCCGGTTTTATATATTTAGCCAGCGGTATCGATAAGAAACGCCCGATGGTCAGCGCGCCCCAAAAAACAGAGGTCAGGTAGGCTGCTGTAACCGCGTTCCCTAAATCAAGCTCTTTCGCGTAAGTCGCGACCCATCCCCCGTAACTGGTCTCAGCACCAACATACAAAAAGAAAAACGCAGCAATGAGGATCACCAAATGGCTGTTTGTGCGGTGCTTCCCGGTTAAACGGTCCTTTGCGCGTGCTTCTTCATCCTCTTCAGGTGCTATCGGGCTCTTCACGCTGATGACGTAGAGCGCAACGGGTAACATCAAGACTGCGAGCGTCCAGTATGCCCATCGCACACCCCCACCCAGGGAGATGGCTTGTGCGACAACAATAGGAGATAGAAACGCACCCACGCCGAAGAAAGAATGCAGCGCATTCATATACATATCGACATTATCTTCATGCGCCCATACAATCAGCGTATTGCAGCCTACATCGAGTGCGCCGGAAAACATACCTGAACACAGGAGAATAAAAGTTAATACCCACAAAGATTGAATAAAGGGCACCAGCGCTAACGCGCATGCAGTCATAAATAACACAAGAGCCATTATCCGGTTGCCAGGATAGCGGTCATACAATCTACCGGCGGTAAATGAACCGATAAGATACCCCAGCGAGCTGGCGAAAAACACCAGGCTGAATTCCCCCAAGTCCGACGATGTCTGGGTTGCCAGGTCCGTAAGTGTGGGACCGAGTGCAGTAAAACTTAATCCAAGTGCGATAAAAGCCAGAAAATAACCCAGGGATTGCTGGTGTTTTATTGAAAGAATTGGCGCTTTGATGGCAGTCTTTACGTTATTCATGGGGTGTGAACTCCTATAGGGAATCGCTTCAGTATACAGGAAATGCTGGCAAACACCACAAATCCGTCGTGCAGCAGGTTGTTTATCAGCCGCGGTCTATGACTACACGAAATTCCATCGATAGATTACCCACTTTTTACTTTTTTTCATTTACACTGGATTTATGAGTGCTCAAGAATAGGAATATCAACCCTCGGCGTTTGTAGTAGTGACTTCAGTCGCTATCCTGTTGTTAAATGAATACATTGTTCCGTAAAGTAACTTATCAGGTATTCACGACTCCCCTGAAAAAACCAGCATCTCAACGCAGAGGCGGACCCAGTGGACTGGGTTTAGGCGCAGAGAAATATTTTTATATGGCTTCACAATATTGAATTTGCATTTTAGGTTTTCTTAGAATTTCAAGTATTACCTTAAAACTCTGCGTCTCTCCGGCTCTGCGCTAATAAATACACCTTATTTCAGGGGAGTCATATTTACGTTACGCCTTATCTGAATTTCCCCATTTGCCTCTCTGAAACTCATCAGTATACTCAGTCAATCGCATCCAGACAGCAACGACAAGGGAGATCACAATGCCGCGAAAGACAACCCGTTACGCAATGTTTGGCCTCTTATATTTTTCTCAAGGTACTATTCTCAGTTACTTCACTGCCCTTAACGCCCTGTATCTATTGGATAACGGACTGGACATGTCAGATATCGGTCTTTTTGCCGCGATCGCCCTGATACCCTTTGTTATCAAAATTTTCCTGGGCATGCTCAGTGACAAAGTAAACCTGTTTGGATTGGGGTATCGTAAACCGTATATACTCATAGGGTTAGCCGTGCAAGCTCTCTGTCTCGTCATTGTCCCCTTCATCAATCCCGCAAAGCATTATTGGGGATTTGTAGCCCTCGCATTCATTCTTCAAATGGGCATGGCTTTGTATGACACGTGTACAGATGGTTTTGCGCTGGATACCACACCTGAGGAGGAAAAGGGAACGGTCCAAAGTATCATGGTCGGGGGGCGTGCTGCAGGTGTGGTCATCACCGCTTCCGCTGTCGGACTCCTCGCCCAGCACATCTCATGGCTGGCTGTCTTCTGGCTCCTGGCGCTCATTACGCTTATCCCGATCCCAATCGTGCTGTCCATGAAAGAAAGCAGCAGACCCGTCGAACGCGCCTTTGATTGGAAGGCTTTCAAAACGTTTAAGCAAAAGCAGGTCCTGGTACTGGCTGTTGTGGGACTCCTGTTCTTCCTGATTATTGCCGGCACAAATCAAAACGTGAACCCGTTCCTCGAATCGCAGTTCGGCATCTCGCTGAGTTTGGCTGGACTCTATACTACGGTATGGGGCATCGGCGTAATGATTGGCGGTGGGCTTGGTGGTGCGCTGATCACAAGGATTGGGGATCACAAAGCGACCCTGGCATCGCTGATTGTTGCCCTGTTCGGTATTGGGGCATTAGCTGTCATTCCCAACGCTGCGCTGGCATTCCCCCTGGTGCTTTTATTTGGCATAGCCTACGGTACCTACCAGACCGTCTATTTCTCATTGGCGATGCGCTATACGGATCCGCGGATCGCGGCGTCCATGTTTGCCATATTGATGGCATTTACAAATGTGGGTCAGGGGCTGGGTATGGCGATCGCCGGCGCTCTGGCACAAGGGATTGGGTTCAGGATAACATTTGGCGTCCTTGCTGCCCTGAACCTTCTGGCAATACCTTTGCTGCCTGCTGTCTTTAAAAACCGCCAGATCAAGCCTTGATATCTATTTTATCCTGACCCATTCACGTCAACTGCACAACACGAGATTCTCTTCTCGCCTGTTCCGCAGCAAAAACCATCAGGTGCGATTCCAGGGACACATCCGGATCCGACAGGTTGTAGGCAGCGTCATTGTGGGCTACAGTTTGGATGAAGCTTTCCATAAGCCCAAAGTCGCCTCCCCCATGTCCGGCGAGAATCGATGCGTCAGTGGCTTCAGTATCGATGACGGTGGTAGAATCGGTGAGGAAATCATAGTGCTTGATCATGCGCCCATCGCCGGTAAGTTCACCGCGCGTCCCAAAAATGCTGGTCTGGCGGTGACGCATTTCGGTAAATGCCATCATCGTAAAACTTGCTGTGCGCCCGCCCTCAAACAGGAAATTGACCACCTGGTTGTCCACCACATCATTGTCACACGCATAGACGCAGCGCCCGTATGGACCAGTTCGCAAGGCGTCCATGACCGATGCGGGGGTTGGGTCGGGAACCAACACATCGACCGGCCAACTGGTGATGCCGCGCTCAAGAGCTGTCATATAAATTCGCTTTGCGGAATAAGGACACTGCGCTTCAACCTTACAATCCAGGCAGCGGTCTGCCGCACCGTCCGGGCGTTCCTCTGCTTTGAAATGCTTGAGCGTCCCAAAAGAGGAAACCGCAAGACAGGGCACGCCCATCACATAACGGATCCAGTCCAGGTCATGACACGACTTGGTCAGGAGCATAAACCCGGAGGCTGCCTCGTTGCCCCAGTTCCCGCGCACAAAGGAATGTGCCTGGTGCCAGAAACCGACTGGTTCTAAGCGTTGTATGTTGACGATCTCCCCTATCACGCCGGAATCGATGAGAGATTTTAACTTCTGTGTATAGCTGGTGTACCGTAAAACGTGGCACACAGCAGTGTGCACGCCATTCCGCTTTACCGCACCAACGATGCGCTGGCAATCCTCAACATTGGGCGCCATCGGTTTCTCCAGGAGGATATGGTAGCCCAGATCCGCAAAGGCAACCGCGGGTTCCACGTGCATTTTGTCCTGGGTGGCGATGACCACCGCATCCGCAAACTTGGGGACAGCAGCCACCTGACGCCAATCCGTGAAGATATGCTCAGCAGGTATTCCATGCGTTTTTGCCATCTTCAACCGATTCACATCGCGGGGTTCCGCGACACCCACGACTTTTGCCTTGTCGGGGAACGCTAAAGCATAACCCGCGTACGTAAACCCTCGACCTCCCGCACCAACGATAATCAGCGATACTGGTTTCATCCAACACCTCCCCTATTACATTGCACAGATAAGATGATAGTTAAAATTAACTCAATACTTCAATATATATATACTAAAACAAGTAGTCATTCCCGCGGAAGCAGGAATCCATCCGAGAACCCATTCTGCTATGGTGCATGGAATAGGAAAGCACCATCTTAACATAACATCAGTCCACCTGCTGACGGATTTAAACTTGTGCCACACCCGTCAACTCAGGCGCTTTTCTAAAGAGCGCAAACAGGACCGGTAAAGTGAGTAAATTTATCACCCCCAACCCTAAAAACACAGTGCTGAATGTTAAATCATCGCTCAATGCCGTCGCAGCCCCATCGGCCAATGCTGATCCCAAATTGGATACCCCCATCATAATCGCGAACATTGATGCCGCAATACGGTGATCGGCGATATCCATCGCCAGGGCAAAGAAAACTGTTTCCTGCAGAGCCCACACAATCCCCCACAACAAGCCCAACCACACGACCCATTGAATCGAGGATGACAGTCCAAACAGGATCGCTCCCAGCGAGATGAGCAGCGCGGCGGCGAGGGCATTATTTTTACGCCCCAAACGGTCAATGAGAAACCCGCCGCCAATAGCGCCGATCAAAGCGCCCATGCCCCTGAACGCGCCGTACTGCCCAATCGACGTCTCGACGGCATGCAGTTGGTCGCTCAGAAAATAAGTCACCAATCCGTCCACCCCAAAAGAACCGATGGAGTAAACAACGGCATAGACAGCAAAAATCAGGAATTTTGGCTTCCCCAGTTCGCGGAAGGCTGCCCACTGGAAAGGCTGTTTGTCGCCTTCCTGAACTTTTCCAACCCGCAACACCCACACCAGGGGGATCAGCATGCTTAACCCGATGATTGGAAAAACTATCTGGTAACCCAATACTTGCACCAGGACGCCGAAGACCAGCGACAGGGCAATAAAGGCTACCGCTCTGCTGCCCACCATCACACCCTGCACAGTGCCCTGTTCTTCACGTGGGGTGATATCAATCGCCAAACCATCCGCCGTCGAGTCAAACAGGGTTACACTGAAGGAGCCCAGCGTGATAAGCATCGCGAACAGCAGGAAATTTGTCTGCGGTGCGATGAAATAAGCCAGCCCAAAACTGAGCGCTGCCAGAATAAGACCAAGGATAATATAGGGCTTCCGGTGTCCTGCCCCGAAAAGGTTGACCCGGTCGCTGACCATCCCGATAAATATTTTGAGGATAAAAGGGACCTGCAGAATGATGGTTAAAACGCCTATGGTATCCGGATTTATGCCCAATCCGTCAAGATACGGTTTCTGAAAATTGCGGAAATATGCCAGCCCCACCCCCTGGACCACGTAAAGGGAAGCGAACATCATTAACCTGAAACGCTTATTGTCCATTTTTTAATAATTTTCCTCCGGTTTTGTTGAAGTCTGCATGATATCAGGCGGGAATGAAGTGCGATAGGCATCCCCGCCGTTTTACAATAGCTTTAAGTTATACCGTAGATTGTGAGAATGCCAAAAGGGGCAGTGGGTGTCATCTTAAATCTATACGTGTTTTATCGCTAACACTTAATGATTTCTGGATCATCAGTCACCAGCAAGTTATGAGGTCCGAAACCATTTAGAAAAATTCATTTGATACTTCCACGAAATGGTCGTAAAATCAGACACAGATATCCGAACATCATAGAATGCATCGAGGATAAACCCGCTATGTCAAAAGACACAGTCCTGATTGTTGATGACGAGAAAAACATTCGCGCCTTGCTCAGGATGTATCTGGAGCAGGGAGGGTTCGCCGTAGAGGGCTTTGAAGATGGTCTGGCAATGCTCCATCACCTGGATCAAGGTCACGCCCCTGAATTAATCATCCTCGACATCATGCTCCCCGGGATGGATGGCTTTCAGGTATGCACCCGAATCAGGGCAGGTAAATACCCGGACACGCCCATCCTTATGCTGACAGCCCGGGACGAAGACATCGACAAAATAGTCGGACTGGAGATAGGTGCGGATGATTATGTGACAAAACCTTTTAACCCCCGCGAAGTGGTAGCCCGGGTGAAAGCTATCCTGAGACGAAGAAAGAGTTCACCTAAACCTGTACCGGATCAAATCATCCAAATAGGGGATATGGTCATCGACGAAAAGCGCAGAACGGTGACCATTCAAAGCCATAGCATCACGCTCAGACGGAAGGAATTTGACCTATTGACTGCACTTGCCAGGCAAAAAGAAATTGTGCACAGTCGCGACCAATTGCTGGAGCATGTTTGGGGTTATGATTATTTGGGTCAGACGCGTACAGTTGATGTCCACATCGCCAGCATACGCAGTAAATTAAAAACCAGTGATGTCCAGATTGAAACGGTGACGGGTATTGGTTACCGGTTAACCGTGGTACCGCAATAATGCGTAAATTACAGACAAGGCTCGTATTATCTTTCATCCTGGTCATAGTAGTCATCCTGTGCGGTGTCAGCGCCATATTTACACTGCTGATCATCCGCTATCCGCAGCAGGAACGCCTGACTTTCCTGGAACTCAACACCCAGGCGCGGAGCATCCTCGCCGTTTTGCGCCGCCTGCCTAACTTCAATCCCGATCGTCTGGCGAATTACACGGTCCTGGATGAATTAGCCCAGCGGCAGGAAATGCGCATCGCCTGGGCAACAATGGACAATCAGATTAACTTCGATAGTGCTCACGTATGGGATGCGGACGGATTTGATTTATTTGCGCTGCTCACACCTGGCGCGGGTCAACGCTGGTCTGGGCGTGTACGCGAAGCTGGCAGGATTTGGCTGGTCGTAGCCCACCCCACCCTCGAATCTGTGGACGCGCAGGACTCCCAACAATACCTGATTCTGGCAAAACCTTTCAACCGCCCCATTCTCAGCACAATCAAACAAATACGTGAGACGATTGCGACCCCTCTCCTGCAGGCTGGAGCCATAGCTTTAGCCATGGGGATTCTGCTGGCATATGCAATTAGCCGTTCTATCGCCAAACCACTCAATACAGTATCCCGGGCTGCGCAGGCATTAGCGGACGGTGATTATGGAACCAGGGTTACCATTAAGGGTCCGGAGGAAATAGAGGATCTCGCGCTGATCTTTAATGAAATGGCGGGTCAGGTAGAAGCCAGCCATCAGGCGCAAAATGACCTGGTCGCTAATGTAGCGCATGATCTGCGTACGCCGCTGACATCCATCCAGGGCTATGCGCAGGCGCTCATGGACGGTACTGCCGATGGTTCTGCCAACCGCGCCCAGGCAGCACGAACGATTTACGAAGAATCCCGGCGAATGCAGAACATGATTAATGCCCTCCTGGATTTGGCTAAATTTCAAACCGGTGAGATCAAGCTCAATCGAACTGCCGTGGATATTACGCACCTCGTCCGTGACAGAATCGCTTTTTATCAAAATCAGGCGCAGGATGCGGGATTAGCCTTGATCATGACCAGCACCGCCGAATCGATCCTATGTCCGGCAGACAAAGAACGCCTGGTTCAAGTCATTGATAATTTACTCAGCAATGCGCTTGCGCACACCCCATCTGGCGGGAGAGTAACCCTTGATGTAACAAGCAGCGATTTGTGGGTCGAGTTATCAGCTACGGATACCGGTACCGGCATACCCCGGGACGAGATACCCCGTATCTTTGAACGATTTTATAGAGGGGATAAATCCAGACGCGGTTCAGGGACCGGACTTGGCTTGTCCATTGTGAAGGAAATTGTCACCGCCCACCACGGCACCATTTCAGTGGAAAGCATCGTGGGTGTGGGTTCCAAATTCACAGTACGTTTACCCGCCAATAAGATCATACACGATAACTGAGTTTCAGACGGTAGTGCATTGTTAAGATGAATATTAGGTAAACAATCATTACTATGCGTCTGAAAACTATACTCTAAACACGAACTGTCATTCCCGCGGAAAGCGGGAATCTATCCCTGATTCATTGATATGCTGTTGATAAAATTTATCAAGAACCACCTTAACAGAGCAGTAGTGCATTGTTAAGATGAATATTGGCAAAACGATCAACACAATAGATCGAGGCACTCATCGTTAAACTAGATTTGTCATTCCCGCGCAAGCGGGAATCCATCCGGGTTTCATTGCAATGCTGTTGATAAAATTTATCAAGAACCACCTTAACAGAGCAGTAGTGCATTGTTAAGATGAATATTGGCAAAACGATCAACACAATAGATCGAGGCACTCATCGTTAAACTAGATTTGTCATTCCCGCGCAAGCGGGAATCCATCCGGGTTTCAATGCTATGCTGTTGGTACAATTATTCAAGAATCACTTTAACAGAGCAGTAGTAGTCAGACAAGAAAATCTTTCATTTTTACAATTTAACAACACCCCCAGGAAAATTCCTGGGGGTGTTGTTAATGATAACGCATAATGACTAATGTTCAAACATACTAAACGCGTATTTCGCCCTCGCGCATTCCAAAATTGATCTGCGTCCCCTTTGCCAGGGTCACGCTCTGCTGCGGCGCAACATCCTTCACCGTCTGCCCGTCGTCCATCGTGATCACCCACTTTTCATCACTTAGATTCTGCAATCCCCAAATATTGGGGTTCCGCGGATGGCGGATGACTTTGGCACTCGGAGCAGAAAAATCATACAAACGACTGCCGTCCAGGTGATGCGGATACAGCACTGTGTCATAATTTAACATAACAATATCATCGTCTATTTTGATGCGCGGTGGTAAAACCAGGTCATTGTGACATGACCAGCATTGCCCTAATTGACCGCCTGAACCAGCCAGTGCATCTTTGTCATAAAAATTTTCTGATCCGCAATGACCGCAGTAGAAAATCGAATCCCTTAAAACGACCATAGCTGCGCGCCATTCGCTTTCCCGAACCCGTCCATTTTGAGAATCCTGGATGCCCTCTGTAAAAGCTTTGGTAAAAAGTTCACGGATAAAAGTTGGGTAGAGATCCCAGAATATAATGGCATTATCATGCACGCCTTGAACCGGACGGTTGGAATCGTCGTGCGGGTCAAAGATAAACAAAGGATCTGTCCCATAGAGTTTGTTCATTGCCGGTAAATCCAGGCATTTGATGGCTAACTCACGTTTCCCTTCAAGAGGATGGTGCATCATCAGCATGTAGAAAAGCAAAACAGCTAATGAAAAAACGTCCGTGTGCATGCTCGGGTAAGCTTCTCCGCGGACAATCTCAGGCGCCATAAACCGGGGAGTGCCCAACACCCCCTTCACACCTTCCCCATCCACAGCGACATTGTCGTTGTCGCAGATGAGGACCATACCGTTATCAGGATCAAAAAATACATTCCCGAATGAAATATCCCGGTAACACAGCCCCATGGCATGGAGGAATAAAAAGCTGTCTGCCAACTGCAATCCAGCCGTTGCGAGGGCGCGGAAACTTGGTTCAGCGCGCCGCTTCATCAAATCGACAATGCTTTTATATTCTGACGGGCGCAGAGGCATCACGTAGCCAAATCCTGGAACGTCTTTCGATTCCGTCAACTCAATGGGCCACAGGAACTTTTCTGTGGGTGGTCCTTTTTTAATTAAAATTTCCAAGCCTTTGCGCTGTTCAGGGGTTGCCTGTGCAGGAAAATACCATTTCAATGCAACCTTCTTATGGGAATTCTGCAGCGTATCCTGCAAATCTGCACGATAGACTTCACCCTGTCCCCCACCCCCCAGGAACTGCTCAGTCAGACATGGCATTTTAGAATTGATAGTGTAGACAACCTGACCATCTGCAAGAATGCGCATCCAATACCTCCCAATCATTCATACCATTACTGAAATTCATGACGACTTGATCATTAACCTACTGCAACCAAACCACCAGAATAGCACACGATGGCAAAAGGTCAAAGTATTCGGGTCCTACGGGGTGTCCATCACTTTTCCGCAACGGTAATAAGTGTGCATCCTTCGCACTTTGCCATAATATAATGGTTTGCCTTTAGCAGGATGCTGTGGCGGAGCGGAGGTCTCCTTTGCAAGGAGAAGCTCCGTGTTCCGCCCCGCCACCTGGTTTAAGGGGTGTGTCGGTTGTCCTGGGCAACCGACACACCCCTATGAAGAAAGTGCGGCGCGGGAGACAGCTTGGTATGCAAAAGGCAGGCATTCCGCGCCGCATTCTACCGATGGAATGTAGATGTTGTCGGTCTGATATGCAGGATACAAAAATGTAGCTGACAACCCAATGCGCTACTCGACTTGCATTCCGGCTTGCTGTAATGCGCTGCGCCCTGCGTCGGTCACGAACGCACACTGTGTGACATCGACGAACTTCAGGCTGACAGATTGCGTCAGGAACTGCAACCCATCATCTGTAATGTTTGTGCTGCCAAGGAACAGGGATCGCAAATTCCGTAAATTCTTGAGCATAGCCAATCCGGCATCCGTCACACCGGTGCTTTCCAGATCAAGTTCAATCAAGCTTTCCTGTTGGGATAACGCCGTAATGCCTTTATCGGATATATGCGTATTGGAAAGGTCAAGGTATGCCAGATCTGATAATTGGTGAAGTTGGATCAGAGACGCATCCGATATTTTTGTACCGGATAACGATAATCGTTTGAGGCCCAACAGGGGAGCTAATCGGGCAACACCCTCATCGGTTATGGACGTCCATCCTAAATCAAGCTTAGCCAGGGATACCAGCTCCTGAATATAGCCCAAACCTGTATCGGTGATGGCAGTACCCTCAAGGCATAAATCCGATAGATTCCGCAGTGAGCGCACGTGAACAAGACCCTGATCTCGGATTTGTCCGCAATCACCAAGATTGAGCGAGGTGAGAAAGTCCAGTGCCCTTAGCGATACCAAACCGGCATTACGCAGTCTCACACAGCGGAAAAGGCTAAGTTCGGCTAACCGTCTGACATCGTCCAGCTTGCCCAGCCCTTCACCCGTTATGTTCGTTTCGTCCAGGATTAAGGACTTCAATCGATGCAGGCGCTTTAAAGCTGCGATCCCGGTATCCGAAAGACCAGTCGCGGACATGTTGAGGTTCTCTATCGTGCGGATAGATCCAATGGTGTCTAAACCCTCATCGGTGATATTCGCGCATCGTCCCACGTTAAGGTTTTTTAGTCGATTCAAAGCATATAAATTTTTTAAACCATAATCCGTGATGGATTCACACCACCAGAGATTCAGATCCTCTAAATCACTGTGCACGACCAGATACGCCATACCGGCATCGGTAATCTGACTTCCCGAGATATCCAATACGGTAACGCCGTGCAGTCCCGCCAGACGTTTTAATCCCATGTCCGTCATGGGGGAATAGCTGAAATCGAATTCCTGTATGGGGCCAAATCGCTTGCATGCCTTGACCAGTTTTTGCAGGATGATATCGTCAACATAAGCCCTTAACCGCACTTCATCGTCAGGCGCTACCGAAAGGGTTCCAGGTGTCGACCCCAACTCAGTCCAGTCGGCTAACGGCGTTGCCCATGACCTGGACATCAATGTGGCGGGATGCTTGGATCTAAAAATCCGCATGTCCGGATTGGGTTCCGGCATATCCAGTGCGAAAGCGCAAGACTCAACCGCCCAACGGGCAACATCCTCCGAAAAATAATATGCATCCTGAAGCTGTTTGGTTAAACGACCGTACAATAAGCCTTTCGGCAAATACGGGGAAGCCGAACGTAAGTCCTGAGAAATTCTTTCCCGCAGCGCAAGATAAACCAGGTTGATTTCACCCTTGTATTCCCCGCAATGGTCCATCAGGAGCGCTCTGCACCGCCGTGGATCCTCCAGCAGCGCGTAGCCGTAACGGGTGACAATCTCACGTAATTTTTGGCGCGGAATATCGTGCACGTTTTAACCTCTGGAAGTAAAAAGCGATCACCGCAATATGGACAGTCCAGCCATCTCCAGGCGGTCGATGCCTTTGGAAGACAACCGTTTACAAGCACTTAAATTCAAATGTGTTAAATTGGGCAGATGCTGTATGTTGCGCAGTCCCCGGTCTGTGATGTTTTCACAACCGGATAAATCAAGGTAAGCTAGGGACAACAAACCGCGCAACCGGGTCAAACCGCTATTTGTGATGCCGGTGTGCGATAAACTAAGGCTGGTAAGTTGCGGGAATGCGCCCAGAAAAGCGAGGGTACGGTCATCAAGATTGGGCAACCATGCCAACGACAAATGTGACATCTGCGTTAAGTGCCGCAGATGGGATAATCCCGCGCCGGTAATCGCCGAACAATGCGCCAGGTTGAGTTTGGTCAGCTGCTTTATGTCGCCAATCTGCTGCAAACCGGTATCAACCATCTTGGTGGCGCCGGCAAGGTCCAGGCTCAGAATATTTTTATTGTGCCTTAAGAAATCTAACCCATCTCCATCAATATCTTTACATTCACGAAGTCCCAGATGGGTTAAGTTTTGTAATCCAGCGAATACTCGCAGTCCTTTATCCGTGATATGAGCCCACTCGATTTTCACATCTTCCAGCTTATCCAGGGATGCAAGGTTTTCAAAGCCTTTGTCGGTAATGCCAGTGCACCAGGTGAGTTTAAGGATTTTTAACACATTGAGAAGATTGATATGCGCGAATCCCTGATCAGATAAATATTCGCCATTGTCAACCGTGAGTTCAGTCAGGCGGTTGAAGAATCGGGTTACCTGTAAGCCCATATCGGATACCGGTTTATCCAACTCCAGGCATGCGACGCGCTGCGGCGTGACGAATTGTTCAGCCCAAGCATAGAGCGCATCACCCCCGATATGCGGACACAGCTTCAACTCACCGGTTTGTGGAATTTGGACAGGTCCTGGTGTTTTCCCCAACGCGGTCCACGACTGATTGAGTCCATTAGTTTCTTGCCAATAGTAATCCACCTCCCAATCCACTTGTTTTCCCGCTATTTGAATGGAAGCCACTGGCGCAACACTTTGTTTGGGAGGGTGTAGTTTATCCTGTGCAGATGAAATGGGCTGTACCGGTGTATGCGTCCCGGGAGACCTTTCTTTCTCATCTGAGGAGATCGCTGTAAAAATGATGGGCATATCCAGTGCATAAGCCCACGACTCAACACTCCACCGCGCTGCATCCGGTGAAAGAGCCCGATTTTCAACAAGGCGATGGGTCAACTGTGTGACCAGCATAGATAAGGGTATGCTGTCTGAAACTTCTAACAGATCCTCAGCAACTGCCTCTTCCTGAGCTTGCACCAGGACAAATATCTCGGTTCGGTATTTCCCGCATAGATCAAGTAAGAGCGCGCGGACCCGGCGCGGGTCATCAATGAGCGTTCGACCATAACGCTTGAAGATTTCTCGAAGCTTTTGACGGGGAATGTCATTCAAGCCGGACCTGTCGATGCTGGTATCCAATGAAAGAAAATACGGATTTCACTACCTGATCTCATAGTAAACTGACCAAACTCCAGCCCAACGAAATCACAGTTCCCGTTTACACGACTCATGATGCATCATCCGGTATTTTTTTGCTCAGTTCACGCGGACCATCCTGTTTCATACGCTTGAGTGCTGCCCATTCTTCTTCATCTTTTTCCGGTTTTTTTTGAGGTGAAGTAGGAACAGATACCGCATCGGGATGCTTATGTCGATCAACAGCGTGAGTGCTGGCAGTTATTCCCTCGTCCTGGTCAACCAGAGCTTTGACCAAATCTGTCCGGTAAAGCATGCCAAGTGTAATGTCATCACCGCTCCCGGCTGCAGTTGTCTCATGTAACCAGGTTTCCAAGTTATTGCTAATTGTCTTGACGCCGTCCTGTCTGATGATCGACAACATGTCGTGACCGATTTTCAAAAAATCAGCGTCATCTCTGTAGGAATTAGCATATCCATCTGTTGAGAGCAGGATAAGTGCTGGAGGCGTGTTGTATATAGCCTGAAATCGAAACCTGACATCGCGCCATGCCTCAGAACTGCACAACGATGTCGTTTCATTAGCAAATAATCTTTCGTCTTTTGGCAACGGGCGGTCAACATGTCCATCATCACTCACCACCAGGATATCACCATCGCCCAGTTGGAAATATAGAAGAAAATCTCTGGTAACCAGTACGATGAGAATCGTCGCCCCATATGCCAGAAGGGGGTTCTTCTCCACTGCTGTTCGGGCATCTTTTCCCTGCCTTTCGGCAACCAGAGCAAGCTCCTGTGGCATGAATGGGTTTTCACCAAGATGTTCCATGACTTCCTGCTGCCAACGCCGGACGATTTCACGCGGTAAATATTCTTCTGCTGTTCTTTTGACTGCTGATAAGTTCGCCGGGTCAGGCTGCCCATCCAGAAGGTCCTGTACCAACCAGACGCTTTGTCCAACTGCCAGACGCGATCCGATATCGCTCCTGAAACTTTTGGGGCTGCCATGCCCATCAGCAACACCCATAATTAGCGGAGGACCAATTCCGGAGGCTGGCAACCAGTGTATAGCATCCTGGTTGGGTAAACCAGAACGCTCATGGGCAGCGCCTCGCACGGATTGGCCTAAGACACGCCACTCCATATTTTGATTCATCAAGGTGCCCGTTTTACCAGACGTCTTCTGCTGCTACCGGACCATTCCCTGGATCAGGCACTGCGGTCACGGTGGGAACCGGCGGGACCGGCACATTGGTACCCGGTATAGCTGCGCTGCTCTGACTGGCAGGTGACGATGCTGACTTCAAAACTGCTGTCGAGACCCATTTTATGTAATTAACCAGCGACTCCGGATTATTGGCTTGAAGAGGTTTGATTTCTACATGACCAATGAACTTCTGCAAAACAGAATAATCAGCATCCGCTCCAATCGCAATCGCAATCCGCACAGCCTTGGTACCCCATGGCTGGTCCATAAGTTCCTGCAAACCACGTTCATAACTGTCGGTAGGTTGCCCGTCAGAGATCAATACCAGCACAGGTGGTAAGGCGCGTTCTGTCATCGGCGGTATCTTAAGCTGGTCCGCAATCATCGAAAACGCTTTTCCCATGTCGGTTTCACCGCTGGCTTTCAGATCTTCCCATTTGAAATCCGCAACCTTCGTAGGTTGAGAGATATGCCATTGCGCGCCGGACGAGAATTTCAGAGCCCGTACCAGCACCTCAGCATTGGGATTTTCCTCAGCAACCTTTTGCATATGGGGAATGGCTTCCCGAATTGCCATATTCAAAGCCTGAATTTTCCCGTCTTCCTTCATGGATCCGGAACAATCGGCAATCCAGATAAAATGCAGCGGTCGCGTTGCCAGTTCACCACCAGGTCGTTTATTCATGACATTTCCTCCTTAATTCCTAACGGTTCGTATATATAGTATAGCTTTTGCCGTACGCGCGTCAATAAAATCCACAAATGTGTATGTTCGCCATTATTTTGTCACGTTATATAGAGTATCAGTGCTATCTACTCTGTGTTCTAATAAATCGACTCCCCTGAAAAAAGGTGAATTTTTAACACAGTGCCGGAGAGACGCAGAGTTTTTAAGATATTCCTTGAATTTCGAACAAAAAGCAATAGCAAATTCAATACTATGAAGCCATATAAATATTTCTCGGCGTCTAAACCCAGTCTGTTGGGTCCGCCTCAGCGTTTATATTCTTGTTTTTTCAGCAGACTCATAAATCGATATACGTACAAAATCGCGGATGGTTGTAGTTTTTTTCATCGGGCTTTTTCTCTGTCTTCTACTAGATTACCTCACATATATTGTAATGCCAAAGCCAGTGCAGCAGCCCATGGAAGCACTTTAAATGCTTTCTCCTGCAGCGCCCGTGCAACTTCATCCCTCGTAAGTAAAACCATTTCCTGTTCCTCAAGATCATCACTCGCAACACTGCCACTATGACCATCAGCCTTTATGCCATCCTGGGCTAGATAGAGATGGGCTGTACCAGCACCCCGGTTACCATCTACAGTATAGGAGCCCATATGCGACCAGGTAGGCGATTCATAGCCTGCTTCTTCAAGCAATTCACGCTTCGCAGCGGTCAGCGGTGACTCACCCTGATCAATATAACCCCCGATGAGGGCTAAACCCACCCCATCCATACCATATTTAGTCTGCTGGAACAGCACAAACTCATCCCGTGTAGTAACCAGCACAATAGTGACGAAATCCGGTGTGATTACCCAGGGCCAATCCGGGATAATCGTGCCGTTAGGCAGCCTGATTTCATGCGATTCCACTTTGAGAAATGGACTGAAGTTCAGGATGAGCTTCCGTGATATAGTTTCCCAAGATTTCATGATGTCCACCTTTTACTTTAGATGGTATGCACCCATCCTGCACTACAAAACCGGGGCATTTGTAAAATTTCAGGCTGATTCAATAACCACATCACCGCAACTCAGTCTGAATCTTGCTGATTGTGCGCCAGGTGTCATTCATAGTCTCCTGGATATGCACTTTCTCGCTTCCGGACTTGCGAACCAGGGTCAAGGCTCCGCTTGGACAGGTTGATACACACAACCCGCAACCTATACAGCGGTCAGTATTCAAGGCGACACGATCACCATCCTCAGATATGGCATCCATCTGGCATCGTTCCAGGCAAGTCCAGCAACCCAGGCAGGCTTCAGGTTCGAGTTTGGCAATGAATGAACTCACAACAACCTCTGCTGGTTTTGGATGTCGTTTAAGCCCTCCTAAAATGCCACAACAGCACCCACAGCAGCAGCAAATGAAGGCGGCATCCTTGGAGTTGTTCGGTTGGAGGACCAGATTGGCTGCGTCAGCCCTTCTTAGAATTTCCATAACCTCGGACCGCTCGATGGAACGCCCCCTGCCATCCCGCACATAATAGTCTGCCCACTCACCAAACACCAGACAGGTCTCTTCAGGGGCATCACAACCACCACCCTTCATCTTCGCATGGCGGCGGCAAATGCAGGGAGCTACGGCAAACCGGTCTTGATCCCGGACTAACGCATAAACGTGTTCATACGGGAGTGCTTCCAATTGCGGGACAATACTTTCACCCACTGGAATGGTGCGCATTTGTGGGACGGTCTCAACTTGCGGTCTTTGCGTTCGCGTACTCCAGTACTGTGCTAGATCATCCAGCAAGCCTTCCGACATGCGGTTAATCTGGAATTCGTAGATTCCCACAACGAAAGGCACAGCTTGATACAGGACAGGCCCATGATCCGGATGAATGGAAAAAATCAAACCTTTATGAGCCATCGCGTTGAGTCGCAGCGCAGTCTCGGACAAGGGCATTGCAGCTCTACCGGCAATGGCGCTGGCATCCTCCCGGTCCAGGGTTAAATGAATAGCTAACGAAGCCTCCTCCGGTGTGAATAACCTTTTCAGCAATTGCAGTTCAGCGCCTGTTTCACTTGGAGCAAAACCGCCGGGGAGTTGATCCAGGTGTTCAGCTAATATTCGATAACATTGATCTTCCATCAATCCTCCCTTTGACTCACGTATTTATCTCTTTGTACCATTGTGATAAGTTAAGATGAGTATGAGTGATAAAACGATACGTGAATCAAAAAATAATACAATTGCTGCGATTTGTCATTCCCGCAAAAGCGCAGCTTTCCATGCGGTTGAATCCATCCGGGTATCACCGCTCTAGTGTTACCCGGGGCTTACCTGGAAGCACTTGAGTAGAACATTAGACTGTAGCTTTATTCCATTGAAAAAGGTGCGTCCGATACATTGAGTATATTGGAGAAATAATGGAAAAGCAATGCACCCAAACCTCAATCGTTGTTGAGTACCCCTTAAGGTTAGCTTAATGTGATACAAGGCATACCTTAAAGTCATTTGTACAAGAGTCTGTTAACCTTATAGCATCAGAAATAAATCTCGTAAATAGAGCCCTTTTCTCTGATACATTTAAGTTTAAGGAGTGGATTAGCATGAAAATGAATAGGAAATCCTTTATTGTTGGTTTGGCGTTGGTAACACTCTTGAGCATAACTGGGTGCGCAACTCAGCCACAACCTGTACAATTAGCACAACCTGTTAAAGCCGCCGCGGTTCTGGACACACAGATTGAAGCGCCAGTAACCACAGGTGAAGAAAGTGCGCCTTTAACAACGGATGAAAACAGTGCCCCAATAGCCAAGGGGGCAATATTGGAAGAATTGGAAACTACACTGGCAGATATTTACGCAAGCGTGAATCCCTCTGTCGTGAGTATCCTCGTTTCGAAACAAACAACAAACGCAGGACCCGGTGGCAATGGAGCTGGATCCGGGTTCGTATGGGATAGTGTTGGTCATATCGTAACCAATAATCATGTAGTCGAAGGCGCAGACACAATCACTGTGCAGTTCAGTGACGGCAGCACGACCGAAGCGCAAATTGTGGGAACCGATCGCGACAGTGACCTCGCAGTCATTTCTGTCGATGTTTCTGCTGACAAATTGCATCCTGTATCCATCACTGAGACAAAAAACGTCAGTGTTGGTCATTTAGCCATAGCCATCGGCAACCCGTTTGGTTTGGGCAACACCATGACAGTGGGATTCATCAGCGCGTTGGGCAGATCTCTGCCCGTTGAGCAGAACAATCCGCTGCAGGGGTCCAGTTATACCATTCCCAGCATTATCCAAACAGATGCGCCGATTAATCCCGGAAACTCTGGCGGGGTTCTGGTCAATGGTGATGGTGAGGTCGTGGGCGTGACAACAGCGATTATTTCTCCGGTCCAGGCTTCAGTTGGCATCGGATTCGCCATACCTTCTGACATTGTTACTGAAGTAGTGCCCGCCCTTATCCAAAACGGCAGTTACAAACACGCCTGGTTAGGTTTCAGCGGATTTACGCTTACAGCAGAATCAGCCAGCGCTATGAACCTGCCGGAAGACACGCGGGGTGTTGCTGTAGCAACTGTCATAGAAGGCAGTCCGGTTGCAGAAGCGGGTCTGTTGGCAGGGTCCGAGGAGATCACCGTCAATGGAAATAATGTCGCCATAGGTGGTGATGTTATTACAGCCTTCGACAATACCCAGATTGAAGATTTTGAAGACCTGGTTGCACTGCTCTCTATGCGCAGCGCAGGAGAGTCCGTTACCCTGTCAATCCTGCGAGATGGCAGCGAAATGACACTCAATGTGACGCTGGGAGAGCGACCGGTCTCAGAACCCGTTGCCCAAACCCAGACACCACAAAACGATAACGAAGAAGAAACCCAGCGGCGAGTGACCCTTGGAATCTCTGGAATGACCCTGAATGAAGATATCGCATTAGCGATGAATCTGGATGCCGATCAAACTGGTGTTCTGGTGGGGAATGTGTTAGAAAACAGTCCCGCCGCGAATGCGGGCCTGCTGGGCAGCGATGAACCAGCCACAATCGGTGATCAAGAACTGAGCATTGGTGGTGATGTTATTACCGGGTGGGATGGCGATAATATTATGAACCTCAATGACTTACGTGCCAAGGTTGCTGGTGTCGAAAGCAACAGCACGGTCGACCTTACCGTTATTCGCAATGGAGAAACCTTAACACTAACTCTTGAGTTCTAAAACATGATGAAACACATCTGACAATAAAGGTGTGGTGAATCAGGCGGTGCGGATACATTCGCTGGAAAAATAACAGCGATAATCCGCACCTTTTTTTGTCACCACGCGGTACGCAAACTAAGGCAATATAACGATGTCTATCTTGCCAATACCGTCCTTTGCGGTATGATTGAGTCACTACATTATTCAAATTTAGACAACAAAATGTTGTGGAGGAACAATGTCATATATCGAAGATATTCGTGCAAGAGAAATTCTTGACTCTCGGGGAAATCCAACGATTGAAGTTGAGGTCCTCGTTGAAGATGGTAGTCTCGGAAGAGCTGCAGTTCCATCTGGTGCTTCAACCGGCATTCACGAAGCCCTGGAACTGCGTGACGGTGATAATACCCGCTACTTGGGGAAAGGTGTTTTACAGGCTGTAGACAATGTCAATGACACGATCGCCGAACAAATCGTCGGTTGGGATGTTACCGATCAATTAGGCATTGACGAAATGATGATCGCCATGGACGGCACGCCTAACAAAGCCAAACTGGGCGCGAATGCTATACTTGGCGTCTCACTGGCGGTCGCGAAAGCTGCAGCGGATTATGTGGGTCTTCCCCTTTTCCGGTATATTGGTGGTGCCTATGCTCATGTACTCCCTGTGCCGATGATGAATATCCTCAACGGCGGGAAACATGCAGTGGACGGTCCGGATCTTCAGGAGTTTATGGCAATGCCCATCGGCGCGCCAACATTCTCTGAAGCACTGCGCTGGGGTGTTGAAACTTACCATGCGCTTAAATCCGTGCTGAAGAACAAAGGTTATAGTGTTGGTGTAGGTGATGAGGGTGGCTTCGCGCCAAGTTTGAAAACCAACGAAGAAGCAATCGAAGTCATCATTGAGGCAATTCAGAAAGCCGGTTACGAACCTGGAAAAGATATCTGGATTGCGATGGATCCCGCAGCCTCTGAGATATATGAAAACGGTAAATATAACCTGAAAAAAGAGGGCAGGATTCTCAGCAGTGAGGAAATGGTCGACTTTTATGCAAATTGGGTCGACAAATACCCCATCATCAGTATTGAAGATGGACTTGCGGAGGATGATTGGGCAGGTTTTGAACTTATGGTTGAAAGATTGGGTGATCGCCTGCAAATTGTGGGGGATGACCTGCTGGTGACAAATACCGAACGGATTGCCCGGGCAATTAAAGAGAAAGCTGCCAATTCAGTCTTGATTAAGCTGAATCAAATCGGCTCGCTATCCGAAACGATTGCTGCAGTCCGGATGGCACAAAATCACGGTTGGACGGCAGTCACATCGCACCGTTCAGGTGAAACGGAAGACGCGACCATCGCTGACCTCGCTGTGGCATTGAATACTGGGCAGATAAAAACCGGCGCTCCCGCGCGATCTGACCGAGTCGCTAAATACAATCAGTTGCTGCGCATTGAAGAGGATCTAGGTGGACAAGGTTCTTACGCAGGTATGGCAGCTTTTACTAACCTGAAGTTGTAAGACCTGATATTCACTGGACAAAAAAAGAGGGTGATTGTCTGCACAATCACCCTCTTCCTATGTCATGTGTAAATCACGCTATCGGTTTCACTTTCGAGATAAAGAATTACCTCATCAATAAGAGAAAAAAGCATCAATCCAGAATGCGATCAATCACTCAGCAATATGGGTCTGAATGCTAAAGCTGGGTGGATTTTCGAGATGGCGTTTCACAGCACACAGTTGGGCACTCTTGATCAGGGCAGAAGTATATTTCGCAGGGAAATCCTTGGGAAGATGAATGTCCAGATTAACTTTTTTTACCATATGCGTGACAGCGTCCATATCCATAGTCTGCTTGATACGAATCTCATCCGTCGGTAAGCCGCGCTGCTGGCAGAAGCTCAGAACGTAAATACCCGCACACGTACCCATGGATGCCAGAAATAATGCAAAAGGCGTGGGTGCTGAACCTGCCCCACCTGAATAGGCGGGTTGATCTGTTTTAATCACCATATCACCAATCGCGGCATCCACACAGGCGCCGCCGGGAAAAGAAATAACCATTTCCATAAATAACCTCCATTAATATTAGAATTTGACGCTATTATAACATAAATAACTGCATTACATATTATCTATTTTTCAAATACACCCGATCGATCGGGAGCACATCCATTTGGGGGAGCAAAACAAGACGGAGAACATCCTAAGCACAAAACAATAAACAGTCTTGTACCCAGCGGACTGGGTTTACCAAAACTGCACGCTTTGTTTTTTTAGCTGCTGTGTTTTGTACAGCCGCTCACACAGCCCAGAGAGGAAGCTGCCGTGGCATCTGCTTTCCATCCAGAAGGATGAAAGGTGCTGCGCGCTTTGCAGGAACGCCCAGCTTACGCAAGTCACTTAAGGCTTGTATTTTGCCCAATCTTCGTAATTGGACGATACGGGTTGCGCTTTTGGTACCAATACCGGGAATCCGCATTAATTGCAGTCTATCTGCTGTGTTAATCTCGATTGGGGTGTTGAGAAGGTTTTCACTTGCCCAGGCTAACTTCGGATCCTGATGTAAAGGCAAATCCCCATGTGCTGAAAATGGCAGCTCTTCCACATCAAATCCGTAATCACGTATCAGGAAAGAAGCCTGGTACAACCTTTGCTCCCTTTTTAGAATAATGGGTGGGTTATTTTCAAGGGGGGTGCCTGTGACCGGATTAAAGCCACTGAAATAGGTCCGAGCCAATCCAAGTGTCTTATAAAGGTATGCCGAGGTTAAAAGAAGCTCCAAATCCGTTTCACCGACAGCACCCACTACAAACTGCGTTGTCACACTTGGCGTTTTCCCTGTGCTGGCTTCTCTGATTTCCTGGACCCATTTCAAACGCTGCATCAAAGCTTCTGAGAAGGATTTCTTAGGCGCGAGATCAGCTAACCGTGATGCATTTGGGGCTTCCAGATTGAGGGATACCCTGTCAGCCCACTGCATAGCTGCTGCAATTTGATCCCTCTCAGCATTTGGCATGATTTTCAGATGGAGATAACCCTGGAAATGATACTTCCGTCGCAGTATTTCTGCGGTCGCAATCAGGTTGTCTTGTGTTCTTGGTCCACCCCCAACTAAACCGGAGCTTAAAAACACACCTTTTATGAGCTTCTGTTTATAGATCTGCTGGCTTAAATAGGCTAACTCATCTGGCAGGAAGGTGGTGCGCCTGAAATCACGACCGGATCGGAAACCACAGTATTTACAGTCCATTTCGCACACCGATGATACCAGCGTTTTCAATATGGGAATCCGCTTGCCACCCGGCAGCGTTGCATGGGATACGCATCCGGATAAGGAGGACGGGACTTTAGGTGGAGGCATCGGTCTCCCAACCAGGTCAACATCCTCTGCTGGTTCAAGTGCTGCTGCCGGTGCCAATATGTGTAATTTATGTAACAGATCCATAAACCACCTCAACCAAACGTATACTATCATTATACGAACATATGTTCTAGTGTCAAGTTTTATCTTGAAGGTTGTATTTTGGTTTATTTCATTTTTATTGTAGAATATATTGTATTAGGACTTATTCGCTTGAAAACAGGTTGTGCCACTCAAAAGGAGTCTGAATATGCGTTTCGTAATCATAGGTGGCGGAGTAGCAGGGATTACAGCAGCGCTTGATCTGGCGCGAAAAAATGCCGGAGAAATCCATGTTTATACTGATGAAGAGTATCCATACTACTATCGACCACAACTTACTGAATTTCTAGTGGGGACCCTCCCGCTAAACAAACTATTGCGGCGATCTCTTTCCTGGTTTTCCGACCACGGGATACAAGTTCACCTTGGTCAACCCGTCACACGCATTCAGACTGCAGCAAAATCGATTACCTTGGAAAATGGTGAGAACGTCGCATACGACAAACTTTTGATAGCCACCGGTAGTATGCCTTTCATCCCTCCCATTAAGGGCATTGACAAGGTTGGCGTCCGGACCTGGCGCACGCTGGAGGATACCCTCGAACTGGAAAAAAAGGCATTGATGTGCCACGACGTTGTGGTTATTGGTGGTGGTTTATTAGGACTGGAAGCAGCGCGCGGGTTAAAAGTGTTCTGCGGGCAGATAACCGTGCTTGAATTCTTCCCGCGGTTACTTCCCCGCCAGCTGGATATTGAGGGTGCTGGTCTCTTGCAGCACTTTGTAGAGTCTCTGGGCATTCAGGTCATGGTCGGCGCGAAAACCGAAGAAATCCTTGGTGAAGGGCGCATTACCGGTGTGCGCATCCAGGAAGGGCGCATTGTGCCCTGTCAAAGTGTTTTGGTAGCTGCCGGAGTGCGCAGCAATGCACAGTTGGCAGAAGATGCCGGAATAGCAACGGATCGCGGCATTATCGTTAATGACCAAATGGAAACGTCCGTTCCCGGTGTATACGCTGCTGGCGATACAGCAGTATACAAAGGTTATTCATGGGCGATTGCCCCCATCGCGCAAGCCCAGGCGCGCATCGCTGTTGCCAATATGCTGGGTGAAGGCACCCGGTATAATGTCGTTGTACCCTCAACGACCCTCAAAGTCGTCGGGATCAATGTCAGCTCAGTGGGTACTGTTAATCCCGATCCCGATACGTGCACTGAACTCCGGTCTCTGGACAAAGACGCAGGTATATACAAAAAAATCATAATAAAAGATGGCATCATCATTGGCTCAATCGTCATTAACGACAAGGTATTAGCGAAAGAACTGGAGACGAGGATTTCAGAACAACAAACACTATCTATGTCAGAGGCAGAAAAGCTGCTCGCAGCAACTTAATCACTGGGGCCTTGTAAACATTGCTATTGTTGATATCATAATATTCTGAATGCAGCCCAGCCCCTCGTGGGCGTTAGTTGCGAAGCGATCAATTTAAAACAATGCAGTTTTTAGAGCCCTAGTGCACTGTTAAGATGAATATTGGCAAAACGATCAACACAATAGATCGAGGCACTCATCGTTAAACTAGATTTGTCATTCCCGCGCAAGCGGGAATCCATCCGGGTTTCATTGCTATGCTGTTGGTACAATTATTCAAGAATCACTTTAACAAAGCACTAGGATTCTGTAAG
This sequence comes from uncultured Chloroflexia bacterium, assembly GCA_963700595.1. Taxonomy (GTDB): domain Bacteria; phylum Chloroflexota; class Anaerolineae; order B4-G1; family SLSP01; genus PWVB01. The sequence continues at coordinate 150,099 of CAVOYE010000022.1, read as the reverse complement.
ATGGTTATTATAAAGTCATGAATTCTAGGCGTCGGAAACAATAGGCTTAACGTGATTTGCATTCACGCGTAATCGGGAATCCATATTGAATTCAGTGCATTGCTGTTTAGTATTTTATCTTGTATCGCTTGTACAAAATGTAAAAGTTCATCACGGAAATTGTCGCAAAAAGACAGGAACAGCGGTAAACAGTTAGTTAACACCTGCAGGTATTGGCGAAAAGGAAGACATGTTATGGGAAAGAAGATTCTAGTTGTAGAGGACCATGAGCTCTTGCTGCTTGCGACACGCGATATCCTTGAAGTTGAAGGCTATCAGGTTGAGACAGCTTGTGACGGGGTTGATGCTCTTGAGAAAATGAAAACTTTTACGCCAGATCTGATCATCGCCGACATCGGTATGCCCAGGATGAATGGCTACCGTTTCTTTGAAGAAGTGCGCACGCATCAAGAATGGGTGCCTATTCCCTTTATTTTCCTTACAGCGATGGCAGAGCGCGAAGACCGTCTAAAAGGAAAAGCCATGGGGGCTGAAGATTATTTGATCAAACCCTTTGATACCCAGGAGCTGGTTATCGTCGTGAATTCGCGCATTGGTAGAGCTGAAGCACTTCGCGAAGCCACCGTATTTGAGTTCGACGAACTTAAGAAACAAATCATAACCTTATTGAGTCACGAACTGCGAACACCTTTAACCAGTGTTTATGGTTACACGGAGCTGGCACTGGAGGAGGCGACAACCCTTCCACCAGGAGATTTTCAGCTTTTCTTACTCGGCATACAAAAAGGCGCTGACCGGTTAACACATTTAGTTGAAGATCTATTGATGGTTGTGCGGCTCGATACTGGAGAATTGAATCGTGAGTTTGAACTCTTAAAAGTCGTGCATTCATCCGTTGGGGCTCTGGTACAGCATACAGTCGATACGCATTATGCAGACGCAGCATCGCAAGGCATTACGCTTGAAACGCATATCCCACCCAAAGTACCACCGTTACGCATCCACGCCAGTTTTCTGATCGATGCCCTGAACCGCGTCATCGAAAATGCCATAAAGTTCTCACGGCGTGACGAAAAACGTGTCACAGTTACTGTAAAAAACACAGAGGACGAGGTCAGTATTATTGTCCGGGATCGGGGTGTTGGGATCAAGGCAAACCATATTCCGCATTTATTTGAAAGGTTTGGGCAGCTTGATCGCAACAAAATGGAACAGCAAGGTGCTGGATTAGGGTTGGTTATTACCCAAGCCTTGATCCAATGCATGCAGGGCTCGATTACCGTTGAAAGCACATACGGTGAAGGAAGCACTTTTACGTTGCATTTTCCTATAGTAAAGGAAGATAAACCGCAGAATCCGCTTCTTGGGGCCTAACCTGGCAAAATCCTGCCATCACAAATGGATTTCCAGTATTTTAAGGGTCGCGTCGGTTGGCAGACCTGTTTCCAGATCCCAACCCATCTCATTGTAACTGCCTTCAAGGAGTTGGTCCAGCCTTGGTACATGGTAATCAGTTCCCCCTGGTAGTGGCTCCATTAATAATTGAGGCAAGTGTTCACTCTCCCGGGTCCAACCCAATCGATGATTGAGCAGGCGCTTTATGGCAAGAATGCGTTTGCCGGTCATCATCAAACCGTTCTCGTCATAGTGCAAACCTGTGATAGCTTCCAGAGCAGAAGAAATCACACGTGCACCGGGATTCATAAATTGGCACAACGTCAGCGCATTATAAAGGTTTCGCCAGGCTTGCTGCCGTACCGCTGTTTTCCCTTTATCCCGACTGTCATCAAACCGGTCACCGGGAAGCAAATCAAGTCCTTCATCAATCCCGATTCCTGTATCCAGAGAATAGGCGTCTCCCTGCATATGGCAAGCACCTCGCGGTGACATTGCATAGATAACGCCAATACCACTAAAGGCGCGTGGATCGTGCATTGGCACTTCTAATCCGTTAACCGTCACTGCCAGATCGGATGCGCCATATTTTTGAGCTAACGCATCACTTCCGTCAGCAAGAACATCACCAAATCCATGCCTCTCAGCCATCATTTGTATAAGCTGATGGATTGTTGATGCGTCCCCATAGCGGATTTCGATACCACCGGTGTCCGCCTTTGTGAGATGTCCACGTTCAAATAATTCACATGCCAATGCCAGTGTCGCTCCGGTACTGATGGTGTCGAGACCATAGATATTACATAAATGCCCGGCATAGATCACAGCTTCCAGATCGTCCACCAGCATCAGCGAACCCAGGGAAACGACTGTCTCATATTCGGGTCCATCAATACGGGGAATGTTATAGCGTGGTGCACGGGTTTCCCTGCCGCAGCCTATCGGGCAGCGGTAGCATGCGCGATTTCTGTTTTGAAATTGTTCAACCATCAGCACACCTGAGAGATGACTCGCCGGTTCCCATTCGCCTTGCTGATAATACCTGATGGGCGAATCGCCGTACATCAAACTCATATCGACATAACCCGCCGTTCCGGCAAGCCTGATCGACATGGCCGCCATATCATCATCCAGGTTACTGAGTATGTCCTTGGTAACTTTCTTCAACGCATCGGTATTATGAACAGGTACAGCATTTTTCCCCCGGACGCCGATGGCTTTTAGTCTTTTGGATCCCATCACAGCGCCCATGCCGGTTCGCCCCGCAGCACGTCCATGGTCATTCATCACCGCAGCCATTTTGGCTTGATTCTCGCCTGCAGCGCCAATACATGCCACGCGCGCGTGGGGTTGTTTCATCAACGCCTTTACCTTGCTCTGGGTGAGATAGCTGTCCATTCCCCATAGATCATCCGCATCATGCAGATTGGCGTCACCATCAATGATTGAGAGCCAGCACGGTCTTTCAGCTTGACCGGTAATAATGATGCCATCATAACCCGCGAACCTTAATTCCGGTCCCCAGAATCCGCCGGAATTTGATTCCCCCCAAATGCCTGTCAGCGGTGATCGCGCGCAGACACTGTAACGTCCAGCGGAAGGCATAGCTGTACCCACCATGGGTCCGGTCATAAAAATCAAGGGGTTTTCCGGAGAAAGTGGAGGGGTGTCGCATTCTAAAAAATCATACGCATACCGCGCTGCCAGTCCGCTGCCGCCGATAAATTGGATAGCATAAGCTTCATTCAGCGGTTCATCCCACACTTTATTGCGGGTAAGATCAACGCGCAGAATTTTCCCTAAATAACCGTCCACTTAGCCTCCTCAGAGCCATAGAAATGCTGGCATCAAAAATCGATAGGTTTCCCTCGATAAGCATAGTCCAGAATAGCGCGCAATTCGTCATAATCCGGTATCCGGGGTGTTGTCAACATCGAACTATCGTTAAAAGCATTGTCAACGAGGACATCCAGGCACTCCAGGAAGGCACTTTCATCTATGCCGAGGGCACGCAGGCTCTCCGGTTCGTCAAGCTCTGCCCGCAGATCCCGAATGGCGCGGGTCATACTGCGTGCCAGGTCTGCATCATTATGCCCGGGTAAATGCAGCGCGCGTGCCAGATTTGCCACTCTCTCTTCAGCCAAAGGGATGATAAATTCCAGGGTGTACGGCAAAAACAAACCAACCGCACAGCCATGGGGGATATGAAAAGTTGCGCCTAAAGCGTGCCCCAATGCATGCGCCATAGAAGCCATGGAATTGCCAAATCCCAAACCAGCCAGCGCAGCGGCATTATGCATTTTTTCCCTGGCAGCGCGATCATCACCATGAGCATAAGCACGGCGAAGAAAAGAAAATATCGTTTGAACAGCTTGCACACAGAGTCCATCCGTCATATCAGAATGCCAGGTACAGATATAACCTTCAACTGCGTGCGTAAGTGCGTCAAGTCCCGTTGCAGCGGTCAAACGCGGCGGCATACCCATCACCATATCGGGATCCAGGATAGCCGTATCAGGCGTATTTTCGCGATGCCCCAAACCCAACTTACGCTTTGCTTCTGTGTCCGTGAGTACGATTGCCCACGTAACTTCAGCACCGGTTCCGCTGGTTGTGGGAACGGTGATCAATCGGGCTTTCCGGCGCAAACCCAAACTTTCCGCAACCGGAGTGATTTCTGCCGGATGCATATCGGGACGTTCATACAACACCCAAATGGCTTTGGCTGCATCCATGACCGACCCGCCGCCCACCCCGATAATCCAATCCGGTTCATATTCAAGAGCACATTGAGCGCCTTTTTGCACCGTTTCAATACTTGGATCGGGTTCAACCTGACTGAAAATTTGGTAAGCAATGCCGGCTTGTTTGATGTGCTGTATGACCTTGTTTGCCAGGCCCAGGGTCACCATGTTTTCATCGGTCACGATCAAACAGCGCGTGCCGAGTAATTCATCCAGCGCGCTTAACGCACCTTCACCATAGACGATCTGGGGAGACACAAAATACCACATTTAGCACCTCGCGATATCTGGGTTATGTCGGAAAACGTGTTATGCGGCGAATTCTGTCGGTATAAGTTTGGTGCAAGCCATAATTTCCTGGGCAGCTTTAGGGTAACGCATAATCATCATCATATTACCGCTGAGTTTCAATTGCCGCGTCATCATCCCCTGAATAGGATCTATTTTCCCTGCCAATACCTTCAACCATGTACCATAAGGCGCGCGCAGCACATACTGCGCTTCCCTGTCCTCCAGATTCTCTGTCATCTCAGCCTCAGGGCTTTTGCCATGGTACAAACCCAGGTATAAATAGGCTGTTCTTGTAAAACTGGCGTCTGGTTCTACCACGAAAATAAAGTTCCCTTCCCAGTTCAGTGCGGAACGTTCGTAGGATGCACTCTCATTGAGTTTTGCGCTCAAGGCTTTTATCCAGGCGTCAGATGGAAATAATGTTGCCATAAAATCCTCCGTAAAATGACATGTTTGATGAAAGAATGAGTTCAGCATAATCAAATTACTCAATGTGTCAATAAGCTGAAAATAGGGCTCTTTATCGTCCATTGACATACTATATAGCAAAGTTATACTCCCTTTGCTCAAAGGCAAGAAACCACAATACGGAGACGCGCATGACCATACGCTTATACGATGCAGCAAAAGATAAATCCGCGGTACACAGAATATGGGAAGAGGTCGGTTGGCTGGACAAAAATGAGAAGCAGTACGAAGCTATGGATCTCTTTTTATCAACCAGCAAAGCATGGGTCGTCGAACTGAATAATGAAGCGGAATGCCTTGTCGTCACCACCGACGGCACCATCCGCCATCTGAAAACTGATCTGCCCTTATGCGCGGTCACCGGTGTCACCACCAGTCGGGTTGCCCGTAAGCAGGGATTTGCGGGACGTCTCACCGCGCGTGCTATCGCAGATGCAGCAGAAAATGGCGCGATGGTGGCTGGTCTGGGGATCTTTGATCAGGGATTCTATAACTTGCTGGGATTTGGCAACGGCACGTATGAGCACTGGATAAGGTTTGATCCATCAACGCTTAAAATAGACAAACGACCGCGGGTGCCCCGGCGCCTCAGCAGCGAGGATTGGCAGATCATGCACACGTGCCGGTTGAACCGCTTGAAAACTCATGCGAATTGTAATCTTTTACCGGCAGAGATTACGGGATCGGAAGTTCTGTGGACTGATAAAGGCTTTGGACTGGGCTATAATGATGGTCCGGAAGGTGAGTTATCGCATTACCTGTGGTGTAAGGCTAAAGACGAAAATGGACCTTACAGTGTCGGGTGGTACGCGTACCAAACGTACGACCAGCTTATGGAACTTTTTGCCTTAATAAAGCAATTGGGCGATCAGGTATTTGCGGTAAGTATGAGCGAACCTCCTGGGATACAGATTCAGGATCTTCTCAAACAACCCTTCCGGCATAGAAGGATCAGTGAAAAAACGCCTTTTGAAAATCGGATGGGCGCTACCGCATACTGGCAGCTCCGGATGCTGGATATTGAGGGGTGCCTGCAGCACACGCATCTCCCAACCGGAATCGCCGCATTTAACCTGATACTGGATGATCCAATCCAACCCTACCTTGATGGTGAAACGTCCTGGCAAGGCCTCAGTGGCGACTATATCATCAACCTGGGTGAAGAATCTTCTGCAAAAAAGGGCAGAAATCCGAATATACCCACGCTGCAGGCTTCTGTTGGCGCTTTTACACGCTTGTGGATGGGTATATTACCCGCAACAAGCCTGGCGCTGACCGATACGCTGAGTGGGCCTCCGGCTTTATTGGGAGAACTTGATTGGGTTTTACGCTTGCCGACGCCAAAGTTGGGTTGGGATTTTTAACATAATCCACATCCTGCCGGGAAGCTGAATACTTCCCGGCAGGATATATTTATTTGCCGTTCCCATCATCGGATATCCCCCAGATGAAGCGGAATTCAGGTGAGGATACCAGAAGACTCTCCACATCACCGCGCGCCGTTACACGCCCTTGTTCCAAAACCAGGATTTGATCAGCACGTTTCAGCGCAGCGTGACGGTGAGAGACAACCAGGCATGTCGGCATGTGACCTTTGGCACGACTGGCAAACACCCGTTCCCACAATTGCCGTTCGGTATGCACATCCAGGGCGCTGGATAAATCATCAAACACCAGGAGTTCCGGGTTGCGAACCAGCATCCGTGCCGCAGCAACGCGCTGCCTTTGCCCCCCGGAGAGTTTCACACCCCGCGTCCCGACCATAGTTTCCAGACCGGCAGGCAGGTGCTGAATATCATTATCCAGAACTGCCGTATGGATTGCGGTTTCCAGGTTGTCAGATTCATGGGCTAAACCCATCATAATATTGTCTGCCAGAGTTTCGCTGAAAAGATGCGGTATCTGCGCTGTATAAGCTGAACGAGGCGGGACAAAGAACGCTGCTGGGTCCTCAACCCGCTGCGTGTTCCAGGTGATCGCGCCACACTCTGCGGGGAGCAGACCCAACAACACTCGCAGCAAGGTAGTTTTACCGGCGCCAATGCGACCTGTGATGACCACAAACTGACCGCGTTCTATTTTCAGATCTATGTCTTCAATACCGTTGATTGATTTTTCCGATGCATCACAGACGGGATAATGGTAAGTCAATCCCTGGATGACCAGGCTTTGCAGCGGTGCTGCTGATAATGACGCACCCGTAGGTCTCTTAGGTTCCTGTTCCCTTAAATACAGTGAATTATATTGCAGTAAAATGTCAGCAGCCTTTTCATGCGATATATCCGGCGGTTTTCCCTGAATAAATTCTGTCAAGCGCTGGAAAGAGACGCCGGCTTGTTTGTAATAAGCTAAAAAGTCGCCGAAGTTGGCGAAAAACTCTGTAAGAATGCTCAAGTTATATACAAACAGGGCAAAATCACCCATACTGAATTGCTCCGTTTTCATCGATTCTGCGACAAGTACCAGAATCATACCTGTACCTAAAGCTCCTGCGTTCCGGTAGATTGAATCCAGTATTTGCGTCAACAAACGGTCATTGATGACCAGTTTGCGGCGCGTGGTGTTTAGACCTTCCAGGTGCTTCATGATACTTTTCTCAGCATTCGCCACCTGGATCGCCTGTACCGAATTGAGGGCTTCACCCAGGGCGCCAGTGACGCGCTCTGTAGCATGCCGGCTCAATTCCCTGAATTTGCTGACCCGGCTTCCCATCAAACGGGCAATGGTAATAACCGCAAGCAAAGGCAGAATTGTAATCAGGGCAATGCGCGTGTTGATCCGCAGCATGATAAACAGAGAGGCAAATGCAAAGCCGGCAATACTCACCTGGTCAACAAACCAGCTCAGAATATCCTCAATGGTTTGCCCGTCATCTCTGAAAGTATTCAGGGCTTCACCGGTTGAACCTGGAATGGCTCGTGCACCGGGTCGTTGCAGAACGTGCGCTAACATATTTCTGCGGACAAGCGCACTCATGCGGAATCGGTGCTGGGTATCCAGCAGTGCACCTGTGGTAATCAATATTAAATGAACAAGCTCTGATACCAACAATAAGATCACGACACCCGTCACCCCAAATCGATAGGGTTGGTCACCCGTTAATGTATCAAAGAACAATTTCGCCAGCAAACCGGGGGTGAGTTCCACAAGGGTTAATATCACCCATGTCAGAACGTCGAACAGATACAGGATTGGGCGATAGCGCATCAATCGCCACATATATTGATAAGTTTTCATAGTGATCCTCAATGGTCGTATTTAAGGCGAAAGAGTTTCAAACCAGCATCTCTTCCATACCGGACTGCAATAGTCCGTAGAATTGCGTTTTGCTGTCACCTGCCAGTGTGGTCCGGTTACCATACTCCAGGATTGATCCCCGATCCAGAATCATGATGTCATCCGCCCGATTTACAGTTCCCAGATGGTGCGCGATGATAATCACAGTGCGGTTTTGGACGAGTTTGTCCATAGCGCGCTCCATCAGAAATTCCGTCATTGGATCAAGCCGCGATGAGGCTTCATCCAGAATGACCAGTCCCGGATCGTAAAGGAAAATTCTGGCAAGAGCCAGGAGTTGAGCCTGTCCGGCAGACAGTCCCCCACCCCCGGATTCCAGTTGAGTCTCCAAACCCTGTGGCTGCTGCGCCAACCATTCGGTTAAACCCAGCGTATCAAATACCTGGTGCAAGCGATCGTCAGGGATGGTGTCATCGAAAAAAGTGAGGTTGTCGCGCACACTTGCCTGGAACAACTGCACTTCCTGGGTCACTATCCCCACCCTCTCCCGCAAGGCTCTGACATTGAGATCAGGTAACCGGTAATCACCCAGCCGAATCTCACCTTCCGTAGGATCGTGCATACGGAGCAAAAGCCGTGCTAGCGTGGTTTTACCGCTGCCGGTGCGTCCCAGCAATCCTAACACTCTTCCCGGATCTAAGCTAAAAGACAAATTCTGTAAAACGAGCTCATTTTCACGGACTACAGCTTCTTCCGCTGGTTTTTCAGATTTCTCTTCAGATGCTGCCTCGGGCATTTCATCATCATAAGCAAAAGACAAGTTGTCGAATGCCACACTTAATGGACCCTCCGGTAGTTGTTCCACCGGACCGTCCACAATCCGTGGAAGGCGCTGCATAAGTTTCTCAATCCTGCCCATACTTGCCTCCGCGCGTTGCAAGTCAGCAAGTTGGGTTCTGATTTCAGACATAGGACCGCGCAGTAATTCGGTATAGTGCACAACCAGATATACCGCGCCAATCGTCATCACACCCTGGTACCACAACAGCGACCCAACAGCGAAAGCAATTGCTGTCCCAACTGTAAAAATCGCGCTGCTGGTCATCCACATTGAGTAACCTGCCAGGCTGGCTTTGAGGTCGATGGGCAGCCACTGTCGCAAAGTATTATAGAATCGCCACATAACGTATCCACTCGCACCATTGGCCCGAATTTCTTCCGTACCGGTAAGTTGCTCACCCAAAAAACCATAAAACTCCGCCCGTATTTTGCGGACTTTTGTCCAGTAGGGAATCGCAATTTTACGGGTGGCAACCATCAGAACCAGCCCGATAACAGCAAACCCGGTCAACGCTGCCCCAATCCGCCAATCTTCAAGGAACAGCAGAATGATTATGCCCAGGAGGAGGATGAAGTTAGCAAAAATATTGGTGATGAATTTAGAGAAAAAGTTCGATAACGTATCCACATCACCATCAATTCTTTCAATTAACTCGCCTGGCTTATGCGCTTTGTGAAATGCCTGATCCAGCTCCAGACAATGCTTGAGCATCTCCTGCCGCAGGGAATTGGTTGCGGTCCATGCCACTATCTCGCTTAAATAAGTGCTGATGATCGCTAAGGCTTGGGTCAGTAGTGCGACACCTAAAAATACCAGACCTAATTCCATTAGCTCCGCAAAAGCTTTTCCAGCCACAGCAGCGTCAATAAAAGTCCGCATAATTTGCGGATTGGTTAATCTTAAAGCAATATTGACGAACAATAGGAGTAGGAGCCAAACGACGCGCACCCATTGCGGTTGGACATAAGTCTTGAGTAATTTCCAATATCTGTTTATTGTTTTTTTCATGATGTTTTCCTGTTATGGCAAAAAAAAAGCCGTGAGCGTCAGTGACGTCCACGGCTTACAATACTGTTAAATCCTGCTACTGGCTCAGAGACGCACCTCTCCTAAGGTCATGATGTTGGCATCTGGTATTTGCACAACATGGAATAGTACAACGGCATTTTTCATCATAAGAATGTGTCTCTCCAAAGGTAATTACAGTATACGACATCAGATTAACTTGTCAAGTATACGTGTCAAGCAAGGTGTTTTAAGAAAGGGCCAGCTTCTATTTTAAACAGTTTCTTTGTGAGGCGCGGAATAATCTGCTCTCAATTTCTATGTTGGCTTCCCCGCCGCCACATCCTCACAGGATGCAGGCCCGCGTTAAAAAGACACCAAGCTTCTTTTTGCCTTAAAATTAAAACACACCCGGCTCTTTTGCAAGATTTTCCATTCGCAGTTGTGGATAATACTGAACGGTATTGTATAACCGAAATATTAACCTTGATTGTGGGAGATGAATATTTTGGCTTAAGGCACCAATTCCATCTCTGGTATAGCAGGGATCTCCTTCGTATATAACCAAGCGTTGAAAAAATCATCCAGGTCTTGACGACTGATCTCTTCAGCAATTGCAATAAAATCGGCAGTACTGGCATTGCTATAGCGAAAGCGATCCGTGTATGTTCGTAGGATCTGGAAAAACATCTCATCTCCTACACGTAATCTCAGAGCGTGGAATGTGAGTGCACCCCGGTCGTATACAGAATCGATTACTAAGTTTGATGGTGAAGGGTTGCCAGGTGATTGTTCAGCCCGTGATTCAATCTGATACACGCCGCGAACTGTCTTTTCTAGTGCTTCAACACCTTTTTTCTGTTCTTCCCAGATCCACTCAGCATATGTTGCCGCCCCTTCCTTAAGCCAGTTATCTTGCCAACTTTCCAGGCTTACGCTGTTGCCAAACCACGAATGCGCTAATTCATGCGCAACTATGGTTTCCGCGATGGCATTGTGCCGTAGACCATGCTGCGAAAGGGTTTGTGTTTCCATTGCACCAAAACTAAACTCAGGTATATCAACAATGATTGATCCATAAGCCGCGAAGGGATAAGGTCCAAAACGGTCACTGAAGAAAACCAGCATTTCTGCCGTCTGATTAAATCCCTTTTTTGCTGTTTCAGGAAAATCAGGTGGATAGTAATTGCGGATGAGTATACCATCCGGACCCTGTTCAGATTCTATTACATATTCCGCGATATTAAGGGTAGTTAAGTAACTAGCCATAGGTTCTGAAGCTTCCCAGAAATAGGTCACTGTGTTACCGTTATCCACCTCATTTTGCAGTAAGCCGTTGGCAGCAACCACATAGGGTTTAGGGACCGTAATGCGGAAACTGTAGGATGCTTTATCAAGTGGATGGTCGTTAACCGGATACCACGTTGAAGCTCCAGAAAATTCGCTGGAAACGTATATTTCGCCATCCGTGTTGTGAAACCATCCTGCTTGGAACCACCCGCCAAGTGAACGAGTAGTTTCCGGTGAACCACTATATGAAACAGTAACTGTAAATATGTCGCCTTCATTTATTGGTTGGGATGAAGTAATTATTAACTCACGTTCATCGCGCTTGTATTTACCCGGGAAATCGTTGACGGTGATTTTCTCAACGGTTAAACCCGAAAAATCCAGATTGAAAATCTTTAATGGTTGTGTTGTCCGAGCCTGTAAAGAACAGATACCAGAGAGCATATTGGACTGTGGATCAACAGTCAACTCAAGTGTATAGTGCAAGACATCATAACCACCGTTGCCCAATTGCGGATAATAGGGGTCTCCTATACCTTCAGCCCCCGATGGGAATGCAAATGAGCGACAACTACCTGCACATACCAAGGCTAGTATGGAAACCAAAATTTTTCTGATCACAATTCCTCCCTTTTTGATAGCAAGGAAATAGAACCAGAAGCAATCGTTGTCAACGCACGGTCTATTCTACCAGGAATGATGCGATTATTTGCTTCATACGGCTGACTATAAATCATATAGGTTACACATAATACACAAATTCGATACTTACCTGGACTGCACAGAGGTATCCAGTAGTGTGGCTCCGATGCGGCGTTTGTCGATGAAATAATGTCTACACTGACAGGATTACGGTGTCATTGGATCAGGAAAGGAAGTTGAGTTCAATACATCTATTATATTGGAGGAAATAGGAATAGGCAATACAACATGCCGATTCTGTTGCTGGATTTCGATGCGTTTGCGAAAGTGATAAAACGCCTGAGTTTTTCCACAATCATGCCTTGACAGCTATAAGGAAGGTTTTATACTAGCTTGATAAATAGATACGATAAGGGATAATGCATGCTAGAAACGTTCTTTTCTCCACAATCCGTGGCTGTTATTGGTGCCTCACGCGATCCAGACAAACTCGGTTACGCAGTTCTGAATAACATCATTCAAGCCGGTTTCAAAGGCTCACTCTACCCCATTAATCCAAAAGGGGGTGATATATTAGATCTTCAATCCTACCCCACGGTCCTTGACGTTCCTGATCCTATTGATTTGGCTGTCATCGTGATCCCCCAACGATTTGTTCCCGGAGCATTGGTCGAGTGCGGAAAGAAAGGGGTGCCTTCTGTCGTCATTATTTCCGCCGGTTTCCGCGAAGCTGGACGTGAAGGTTACGAACGGGAACTTGAACTGATCCAGACTGCTAAAGACTACAATATACGCGTAATCGGACCAAACTGCCTGGGAGTGATTGACACTAACACACCGCTTAACGCCACATTTGCGGCAGGTATGCCGCCCGGTGGTCCCATCGCCTTTATGTCGCAGTCCGGGGCTCTTGGTACTGCCGTACTGGATATCGCGATGGCAGGGCACATTGGATTTTCCAAATTCGTCTCGCTGGGCAATAAAGCCGACGTCAGTGAAATCGACCTTTTGCAAGCTTGGGGCGAGGATCCGGACTCCAAAGTCATCCTGATTTATGTCGAAGGTGTACCCGATGGGCAGAAATTCATGGAAGTTGCCCGTAAAGTCACCCGGGAGAAACCGGTCATCGCCATCAAATCTGGTGTGACGGCATCTGGCTCGCGCGCCGTGTCATCGCATACCGGCAGTCTTGCCGGATCGGAAGCGGCATATAAGGCGGCTTTTAAGCAGGCAGGTATTATTCGCGTCGAATCCATGGAAGCCTTATTTGACAACGCCCGGGCATTCGCCTATCAACCGCTTCTCAAAGGCGACCGGATAGCCATCGTGACCAACGCCGGTGGTCCAGGTATCCTGGCAACGGATGCACTTGAACGTGCCGGACTGACCATTACCCACTTAACACCCGAGACCACTGCAGCCCTGGATTCCCAATTACCGGGGGCTGCCAGTTCCGCCAACCCGGTGGATGTTCTGGGGGATGCTTTTGCTGACCGTTACGAATATGCCATAAAAGTCGTGCTTGAAGACCCGCAGGTCGATGGTCTGATGGTCATTGTGACCCCCCAGGCAATGACGGAGATTGAGAAAACCGCTCATGCTGTTGGGCGCATTGCGCAAACAACCGACAAACCGGTCCTGGGATGCTTTATGGGCGAGTCGCGAATAAAAGCGGGTATCGATGTGCTCTGGCAGTACAGCGTACCCAACTACCCCTTCCCCGAACGTGCAGCTGGGGCTTTCGCTGCTATGAGCGCCTATCGACGGGAACGACTGACACCGATATTCAAGCCGGAACCGCGCTCAGAAAGCATGCTCGCTGTCCGGGAATTGTTTAATCGTGTTCGCTCTGAGGGACGGGTGTCCATCGGAGATTCCGAAGCCTGGTCTGTTTTGAATGCCTATGGTTTTAGAGTTCCGAAATCACAGCTTGCAGCCACCGCAGACGAGGCTGTAACGATAGCCGAAGAAATTGGCTATCCGGTCGTTATGAAAATTGCGTCACCCGACATTTTGCACAAAACCGATGTGGGTGGTGTCAAACTGAATATCCGTTCAGCCAGTGACGTGCGGGACGCCTTCGATTTAATGGTATACCGGGCTGGACGCTATGTCCCGGGGGCGCATATCTGGGGCTGTCAGGTGCAGGAGATGGTAACCGGGGGACGTGAGATTCTGCTGGGCATGAGTCGCGATCCGCAGTTTGGGCCACTGGTTGCGTTTGGGCTGGGGGGTATTTATGTGGAAGCTTTGAAAGATGTGTCTTTCAGGGTCGCACCCTTTAGCCGTGAAGAAGCCCATGAAATGATCCGGGAAATTCGATCGTACCGCTTGCTTGAAGGTATCAGAGGTGAACCACCGGTTGACCTCGAGGCATTGGAGAATTCACTCTTGTTAATCAGCCGTTTGGTCACTGATTTCCCGGAAATCGTTGAATTGGATATCAACCCCTTGATGGTCTTTGGTAAAGAACGAGGGGCCATGGCAATCGATATGCGTCTTGTATTGGCTTCATAACCATAAGCACAAACACACGAAGGGCAGCCTAATCATCTCAACAACAATGGAAAGGTAGTGAATAAAATGAAAGCTTTGTACGTAACATCTATGCATCGATTTGGAGGCAAGACCGCCTTCTCGCTGGCGTTGGCACGCCGTTTAAAAAAAGAAGGGTATAACGTCGGCTATTTCAAACCCGTTTCAGCCGAACCATGGGAACCAATGCCAGGTGAAGTTTATGACGATGACGCGCATTTCGTAAAAAACATGCTGGAAATTCCAGAACCCCTGGAAAACCTGGTGGGTGTCTCCCTGACCCCCTCGCTGGTGATGAGTTTGCGATGTGGTTGCAGTACGCGCGACCTGATGGGCAAAATTGTCACCGCATATAATGCCTATGCCCAGGGCAAAGACTTTGTCGTAGTTGAGGGCGGTGGGTCCATGCGGGAAGGCTTGAGCCTCAATCTTTCACCTATCCAGGTTGCAAAGGCGCTCGATTTACAGGTATTAGCGATGGTCCGGTTCCGTAACTATGTCAGCGCAGCAGATGCATGCTATTCTGCTAAACAGGATCTTGGGGACCGCTTGTTAGGATCCGTCATCAACCTGGTCACCGATGACGCGCTTTCATACATGACCGATGACTGTATGCCCTGCCTGGAAAAACAAAGCATTCCCATTTTCGGCGTTATACCATATCGCGAACAATTGCAGGCGATCAGTGTGGGTGAATTAGCAGACCTGCTGGAAGCGGAATTCCTGACCTTGCCGAATAAGAAGGATGTCCTCATTGAGGAAATCATCGTGGGCGCTATGAGTGTCGAAAAAGCCCTGCCCTACATCCGCCGGGTCCTTGGACGGAAAGCGCTGATTACAGGGGGAGATCGTGCGGATATGCAATTGATTGCCCTGGAAACAACGATGCACTGCCTGATTCTGACCGGAAATATGCACCCTGTGCCGGAAGTCTTGCACCGTGCTGAAGAAGTCGGCGTGCCTGTCCTGCTGGTTCGCAGCAACACCATGGAAACCGTTGAAGCTATCGATGCCGTGATGGGCAAAACCCGGTTGGGACAGATCAAGAAATTGGAAAAATTCGAAGCCCTCCTGGAAGAATATCTGGATTTTGTGAAGTTATATTCTAAATTGGGGTTGTAAATTCAGTGCAGTCTGGGTCAACTGGGCTGTATCGCTATTTAGGAGATGAACCAGGAATACAGGGACGCTTTTCGATAACGAATAACAAGAAAAGTGTCAGAGAGTATGGCAGAATGGGTAAAGAGGACACATCCTCTGATATGGGTCACATATTCTTAGGTTTACCCCCATGCTGAAATACGCACAGTTGCCTTTTCAATCGGCTATGTTATAGTCGGTAATGATTAACGCTCGAATGAGCCGTTGAAATAACAGTAACTTAGTTGATCGGCACGCAAACTTGTTTTTGCCGTGTCGTAGAAGGAGAGCACATGAACGTGAGGCGTGAAATATGCCCAAATTGTAGCAGACCACTGATGAAATCCCGGCGGATGAAATTCCAGATGGGGCAGTGGCGATGTGCGCATTGTGGCGCAATCTGGACAGGTTCGCTGGACCTGGATGAAGGCCTCGGCGAAGAACCGAACGATCCGGAAACCCTTGAAGATGCGGCTGAAACCGAACAGTTGGGAGAGGATGGCGCAGCCGATGACACCTCTGAGAAAACGCAGAGCACAGAAAACACACCTGAGTAATCTGAGTTCCCAACACAAGTATTGATTGCTGCACACCAACACAAAAGGGGCGATGCTATCGCCCCTTTTGTGTATAAATAGCGTTTGCTGTCTGGATCCAAAGACCTGCTTGCCAAATCACCTTCAGGACAACCCGACAATCTTGCCGTCCACGATATCAATGCCCATAAAGGATGGTTGGCTGGACAAACCAGGCATCGTGCGCATAGCGCCGGCTAAAGGATACAGGAAACCTGCACCAACACTCGCCCGGATATCACTGATGGGGAACACATAACCTTTGGGCACACCTTTCAATGCCGGATCATGGCTTAACGAAAGATGCGTCTTTGCCATACATATTGGGATCTTGTCATACCCCAGTTCTGTATATAGTTTTATTTTCGCGTCGGTTTCCGGAGTGTAATTCACCCCATCCGCGCCGTATATCTCACGGGCGATGATCTCAATCTTATCCTTAATGGGCTGGTTTACATCGTACAGGAAACGGAAATCTGAAGGTTCAAGGGTAGCTTTAATCACAGCTTCTGCTAAAGCGGCCGCGCCTTCACCACCGTTAGCCCAATGTTGGGTGACCACCGCATCAAAAGCACCCGCGCGCAGGGACGCCTCGCGGATGACATCCCATTCAGCCTGGGTATCGGTATTAAACGCATTGATGGCGACCACAACCGGAATACCAAATCTGCGAGCAATGCCGATATGGGCTTCAAGGTTGCCCACCCCGCGCTGCAGCAGGTCCAGATTCTCCGCAATGTAAGCTTTGTTTAATGCGCGTCCCGCGACAACCGTGGGTCCTCCGCCGTGCATCTTCAAGGCACGAACTGTGGCGACCAGGACCACTGCACTGGGTATCAGACCGGAAGCGCGGCATTTGATATTGATGAATTTTTCCATCCCCATGTCAGCGCCAAAGCCGGATTCGGTCACCACGAAATCACCCATCTTCATCCCCAGGAGATCAGCAATGACGGAGGAATTACCGTGCGCGATATTGGCAAAAGGTCCGGCATGGACAAAAGCTGGTTGTTCTTCGAGCGTCTGTAACAGGTTGGGCATAATCGCATCTTTCATTAAAACCGTCATAGCACCCGCAACCCCCAAATCCTCAGTGGTTACAGGAGAATGTTTGGGGCCTGTCCCAATCACGATCCGCCCGATCCGAACGCGCATATCCTCAAGACTGGTCGCGAGAGCTAGAATAGCCATCAGTTCACTGGCAACGGTGATATCGAAAGCCGCCTGACGCGGAGGACCATCGCCCATTGCGCCTAACCCCACGATGATATTGCGCAGGGCGCGATCATTCACGTCAACAACCCTGTTCCAGCTGATAGAATACGGATCGATATTCAGCTTGCGCATGCCCCGGTTTTCGAAGAATTGTTCGCTCCATCGGCTTTCATGGTAAATTCGGGCATCTATCGCTGCAGCACACAGATTATGCGCTACGCCGATGGCATGGATATCACCGGTAAGGTGGAGATTAACGTCCTGCATCGGTACAATCTGGCTGTAACCACCACCCGCTGCACCGCCTTTGATACCGAAGGTCGGTCCCATACTGGGTTGGCGGATTGCGACTGTGCTCCTGTATCCCAGTAAGCCCAGCGCCTGCGTTAATCCGATAGCGGTCGTGGTCTTCCCTTCACCCAGGGGTGTAGGGGTGATAGCTGTCACATCGATATATTTCGCATCAGGGCGATCATTGAGCTTCTCGCGGACATCCAGATGCACTTTGGCTTTCAGCCTCCCATACAACTCTAAATCATCTTCTTGCAGCCCAACCGACCTGGCGATTTCCAAAATTGGACGAATTTCTGCGGCTTGCGCGATCTCTATATCCGAAGGGACAGGATCTATTCTTCTAATTGCCATATGTAGTCCTCCTTATAGAATGTGCATAACTCAATCCTTCGTCATATACATAGTCGATATCCTATGCCTCCATTCTATCACCCTTTGTTGAACTTTTCGGTTTATTTAATGCGTCATTTCACATTTTTTATGCAAAATAGTGTATGCTAAGAGTAAATCATAGAATATCGCGCGCATATCTGCAAAAATTGTAAACGTTTTCAATGACGCGTTTCTATGACACAGGAGGTACAAATGAAAGGTAAATACAGACTATTCATCCTGCTCAGCCTCGCTATCCTGACGCTGACGGGATGCCAGGTCGCGCTGAACATGTTTCAAAATGACGTAGAAACTACCACTGCGCCAACGGCGATCCCCCTGCCAACCCGCAAAGAATCTGCGCCAAGTTCTCCCCCACCCACCCCGCAACCAACAGCCACACCCGCATCGCCGGATTCCACAGTCACGCAGACTGCTGTTCCGGATGTGAATCCACCGGCAGCACCGACGCGTGTCATTCCGCCGCAGGATACCATTAACCTGCCGCCCGGATTTGGCATCTCGGTCTATATCGGGGAACTGCGCGATCCGCGGATGATGGCACTTGGGCCTGATGGCGAACTCTACGTGGCAGAAAGAAGCGCCGGACGCATCATCCGCCTGCCTGACAGAGACCGTGACGGCGTGGCAGATGCGGTTGAAGTTGTAGCCTCAGACTTAAACTCCCCCAGCAGTCTCGCGTTTGCCAAAGACGGATCGCTGTATGTTGGCGAGACGACACGCATTCTTCAACTGCGCGATCCGGATGGCGATGGTGTATTCCAGGACAAAAACGTGGTCATCGACAGGTTGCCCAGCGGAGGGCACAGCACCCGCACCGTTGTCTTCAGCCCCGAT
The DNA here is from genome assembly GCA_963700595.1 of uncultured Chloroflexia bacterium. GTDB lineage: Bacteria > Chloroflexota > Anaerolineae > B4-G1 > SLSP01 > PWVB01. The sequence continues at coordinate 131,197 of CAVOYE010000022.1, read as the reverse complement.
AACTCTTATTTATTCGTTTCTATTGGCTCCTCGTGCAATGTCTGCACTGAGGAAGACGCCCGGCGTGCTACGGTCGTCCGCTACAAACCTGACGGCAGTGATGAAACAGTCTTTACGTTGGGATTGCGCAACGCTGTGGGGATCACGTACCGCCCGGGAACTGACGAACTCTGGGTGACCAATAACGGGCGTGACTGGTTGGGCAATGACCAGCCGCCCGAGACAGTCTATAAAATCCAGGAAGGGGATGATGCGGGTTGGCCCCGCTGCCATAGCGGGCGGATTATCGACCCCGACTTTGGCAAACCCGGCGCGTGTGAAGGTGTGCTGAAACCAGAAGTTGAAATGCAGGCGCACTCTGCGCCGCTGGGACTGACCTTTTACACCGGCAACCAGTTTCCCGCAACCTTTCAAGGGGATCTGTTCGTTGCCTTTCACGGTTCATGGAATCGCACACCCGCTACTGGATACAAAGTCGTACGCGTTTCTATTGAGGATGGAAAACCCGGAGTCGTAGAAGATTTTGCTGTCGGTTGGCTGCGTGGAGATGGCTCCCAATGGGGTCGCCCGGTCGACGTCATTACCGGACCGGACGGCAGCCTGTATATCTCAGACGATGGCGGCGGGAACATCTACCGCGTCTTCTATACCGGCGATTAAACCGCCACACATATGAGCATCATAATGAAAGTGTAAACCCTCATCACATTGCTTAGGGGCGAACACCCATTCGCCCTCTGCACGGCAACTTAAGGAAAATAAGCACAAAAGTACGACATGTGAAGTTTTCCGATCCGTTCGTAGTAGTGACTTTAGTCGCTATCCGCCCGCAGATAGAAACTAAAGTTTCTACTACAAACGATTTGAATGTGCTATCATTACGTAAGTTGATACCTAAGGTGACGAAAAACCATTCACCTTCGCGCATCAAGCCAAGCCGAACACCACCTTCCGGGAAGGTATTTTCCTTATTGGCTCCATAATTTAAATAACTTCCAAATTCTCAAATACATTCAATAATGCTCGAAGTACTAACACTTACAGTTCTAATCGCTATGGCAACCTGTATATAGCGCGTTCCCCACAAACAAAAATCGGGTACGGCAATTGACTTTCAACTTACAAAAATCCACTGCCGTACCCGATTCAGTCGGGGCGGACGGATTTGAACCGTCGACCTCTACAACCCCATTGTAGCGCCCTAGCCAAGCTGGGCCACGCCCCGAAGCAAGGTGCATTATACCCTAAACCATTATTTTCGCAACACGCAATACACGCTTCCTACAAATCCTGGTTGAAGTCCCCCATCTTCACCACTTTGTCCAGCGCCTCGCGTGGCGCCAGTGGCTCTTCGGCAAACCTGTATCCCAGATAGCGGTAGATATCACGCGACACTGCAGTCAGAATAGGCGCCAGAATCAGTCCCGGGAATCCCGCTATCTCCGTGCCCACCACCAGCATAACCATCATCACCACCGGATGCAACCCCAGGCTGCGTCCCAGTATGCGGGGGACGATCATGGAGTTCTCAATGTTCTGTATCATATTGCATGCGACCGCCGTAATCAGAGCCCGGATTGGACTGATCGTCAGAGCCAGGAGAATGGCGGGAATCGCGGCAATGGTCGGACCGATATTGGGCACGATTTCTAAAGCGCCAGCAACGACCCCCAGCAAAAGTGCGTAGTCCAGACCAAGGAGTGTCATGACCACAAAAGTCATCACACCGATCGTCACGGATAAAAGAATCTGACCCCGGAAATAGGCGCCCACTGTTCTATCCAGCATCAGCGCCATACTTTTTAAGTCCGCACGGATGGCAGACGGGATCATATTATTAACCGAGTTCTTGAGCTGCGGGAAATCTCGCAGAAGGTAAAAGGTCCAGAACGGCACAATGGTGATACCCAGGACAAGACTGGCAGTATAGGTGATCGCCACGCCGGTGAATGTAAAAGCTTGTTCTAATACTTTACGCACGGCTTCTGCGATGTAGGCGTTTATTTCAGCAAAGACTTCTTCGATTTGCTTGCGAACGGTCTCCGGCATAAGCTGGTACTGCTCAAACACACTGTCGGCAACACGTCTTATTTCCGTCCAGATGCCGTCCCTGCGCGTCCAGAGGTCTGTAGCTTCTCCGATAATCACCGGCATTACCAGCGACACAAAGCCGGCAATAATGCCTACCAGCACAATATAAGAGATCAGAATGCTGATGCCCCGTGCGCTTCTCTGCAAAAACTTGAACCGGATACGTTCGCCAACCCACGTCAGTCCGCGCTGCAAAATGTCGACCAGCGGGGCCAGGATATAGGCTAAAACAACGCCAATAATATACAAGCCCAGCACCCTGCGTGCCAGGAATAAAACCAATAGGATGATAAAACTCGCTGCCATCCAGAGGATGTAGCGCTTGCGGCGTTGGGGGGTCAAATTGTTCCAAAATGTCATCACAGGTCCCACCGTTACTTGATAGTGTCAATCCTCATCGATTTTCAACAACGCGAGAAAGGCTTCCTGCGGGATGATCACATTTCCCAACTGTTTCATCCGCTTCTTACCTTCCTTTTGCTTTTCAAGCAGCTTTCTTTTGCGCGTCACATCCCCGCCGTAGCATTTCGCTAAGACATCTTTGCGTAAAGCCTGGACATTCACTCTGGCGACAACCTTTCCGCCAACCGCTGCCTGGATCGGCACTTCAAAAAGCTGTCGGGGGATAGCGTCTTTCATTTTGCGGATGAGCAGCGAACCCTTTTCATACGTTTTGTCACTGTGGACAATGATCGCCAGGGCATCCACCGGTTCCTTGTTGACCATAATATCCACTTTGACCAGGTCATCGGCGCGGTAGGAATCGAATGCATAGTCCATCGAAGCGTAACCGCGTGTGGCGGATTTGATGCGGTCGTGCAGATCGATAACCATTTCAGCCAGAGGTACCTCAAAAGTCAGCATCACCCGGGTGCTGTCCAACGTTTCGGTAAGCATAAAGTTTCCCCGCTTCCGGCGGATAATTTCGCCAATGGCGCCAATATAGGTGTTGGGTGTGATGATCTGCACCTTCATCCATGGTTCGCGGACCTCCTTGATCATCGTGGGATCAGGCAAATCTGCGGGTCTGTGTATTTCGATCAACTCACCGGTGTTTAGCAGGATTTGGTAGGCAACGCTGGGTGCGGTCACAATCAAATCCTGGAAGTATTCGCGCTCCAGGCGCTCTTGCACAATCACCATATGGAACAATCCCAGGAAGCCGCACCGGAAACCAAACTGTAGGGCCTGTGACGTTTCTGGCTCATAGGAAAGTGAAGCGTCATTCAACTGCAGTTTCTCCAGGGCATCCCGCAAGTTTTCATAATCGTCTGCATCGGAGGGATAAAGGCTGGCGAATACCATGGGTTTTGCCGGACGATAGCCCACCAGCGGTGTGTTCACAAGATTCCTGGCATCCGCGATCGTATCGCCGACATGTGCTTCCCGCACGGATTTTAAGCCGGTAGCCACGTACCCTACTTCACCTGCCGAGAGTTGGTCTATGGGTGTCATTTCCGGAGCAAAGACCCCGACTTCAACCGGCTCTGTCTTCGCGCCGGTCGCCATCATCAACAGTTGTGACGCCATGCTCACCGTGCCCTGGAAAACCCGGACGTAAGCGATGACGCCCTTATACGAATCATAATGGGAGTCAAAGATCAAAGCCTGTAAGGGGGCATCCGCATCCCCGGTGGAGGGTGAAGGAACTTTGTCCACGATAGCCTGCAAAACCGCAGCGACATTGGTGCCTTCCTTGGCGGAAACAGCGATGACCTCTTCGGGCGCCACGCCCAACAAATCAACAATTTCGCCGGTTACACGCTCAACCTCCGCCGTTGACAGATCGATCTTGTTGATCACAGGGATAATTTCCAGGTCGTTTTCCAAAGCCAGATAAAGGTTCGCCAGGGTCTGCGCCTCAATGCCCTGCGTCGCGTCAACAACCAGGATAGCACCCTCACATGCTGCCAGAGCCCGGCTGACTTCATAAGCAAAGTCAACGTGCCCGGGTGTGTCAATTAAGTTTAGCTCATAGATCTCATCATCCGCAGCTTTCCACTGCATCTTCACCGCGGAAGCCTTGATTGTGACCCCTTTTTCCTGTTCCAGCGCCATCGTATCCAGCAATTGCGATTGACCGCTGAATTTTCGTGATTCAACCGTCCCGGTGACTTCCAGAAGCCTGTCCGCCAGGGTCGATTTCCCATGATCGATATGGGCAATAATACTGAAATTCCTGATATGTTTCGTATCCATAACTCACCTGAAGTCCCGTGTTAACTAACACGCACTTACCTATTATTTACGTATTGATCGAACTAAAGTCGCGCGGCTTGCTCCATAACCTCATCAATCAGGCTGTCTGCATCAGCCCCATCCAGGTCAGGAGTCCCGAGCGAAGGCTTGCGTTCCCACCAGCCCAGAAACTCGATGTTCCCTGCCGGACCTTTAAGCGGTGATACGGTTAAGCCAGAAAGGTGCAGGTCCAAATCCTTCATTTCGGATATGATCTGCGAGAGCACCTGCCGGTGGATCGCCGGATCTCGGACCACCCCACCCTTTCCGACAAGTGTCCGCCCAGCCTCAAATTGTGGCTTTATCAAACTCACAACTTTTCCTGCCGGTTTCAGCCAATGCACAGCAGTTGCATAGACCAGCCTCAAGGAGATGAAGCTCACATCAGAGACAATCATATCCACCTGCTCGGGCAAAGTTTCAAGATATCGGGCGTTCTCACGTTCCATGACCACAACTCTTGGGTCCTGCCGTAGTTTCCAGGCTAACTGCCCGTATCCCACATCTATCGCATAAACTTTGGCTGCATCCCGCTGCAAAAGGCAATCAGTGAATCCACCGGTGGACGCGCCGATATCGGCGATGACCAGCCCATCCATGCGCAATCCAAACGCATCCAGGGCAGCCTCAAGTTTTTCTCCCCCCCGGCTCACAAATCGCGGTTGTGCCTTAATCTCAACCGTGGCATCCTCTGCTACCATGGCGCCGGATTTATCGGCCAGCGCCCCATTGACCGTCACTTCACCGGCGCCAATGATCCGCTGGGCTAAAGTCCGGCTCTGAACAAGGCCTTTGTCGACCAGGAATAAGTCCAACCGTTGTTTCTTCACAGATGAAGGATACCTGAAAGAGCCGGTTTCGTCAACCTTCAGGAAGCAAAGGACTGCAGCACATTTTTTTAATATTGTAGGGGCGAATAATCATTCGCCCCACAGGCATCAAGTAAAGAATTTTCTGGATTAAAAGGCATCACTCAAAGCTAACTATCATGTTCGTAGTAGAGGTTTTAACCGCTATCCGCACGAAGATAGATGCGCTGTACTACAGCGCCGAAGTCACTACTTCAAACCGGTCTGTAGGCTTGATATGATGTTTTATAGGCCTAAATTTCCTAAAATCTTTAGCTGTGGCATCATCACCTCACCTGGTCTCTTATGCATCCTCTCTGTGCAGCTGCTGCAGTACCTGCGATAAATCCTCCGGCAGTGGCACCGTAAAAACCATTTCCTCACCCGACTGCGGATGCTTCAGCGTCAAGCTGGCAGCGTGCAAAAACTGCCGCGGAATGGCTAATCCGCCTTCCCGCGGACCATAGGTGCGGTCCCCGGCAACAGGATAACCCAACCACGCGAAATGCACCCTGATTTGATGCGTCCTTCCGGTCAATAAATCAACATCCACCAGCGTATAAGGACGGTGTTGCGCATCGCGGTACCTTGCGCTGACCTCCCAACGGGTGCGCGCCTCTTTACCGCTCCCAATGACCGCCATGCGCTGCCGGTGCACCTTGTGCCGCCCGATTGGCGCTTCAATAAGGCCATTGGATTGCGCCAGATGCCCGACAAGCAGCGCGATGTAGCGTTTCTTGACCGTCCGTTGTTTGAACTGCTGCTGTAAATGATGGATTGCGCCGTCATCCTTCGCGACAACGATGACGCCGGAAGTCTGCTTATCGAGCCGGTGCACAATGCCCGGGCGTAATACCCCGCCCACCCCGCCCAGGTCCGGGCAGTGCGCGAGAATGGCATTGACCATTGTCCCGGTAGCGTTACCCGCACCGGGATGAACGACCATGCCGGCAGCTTTGTTGATAACCAGGATATCTTTATCTTCATAAACGATATCCAGGGGCAGATTCTCGGGCTGCAGTTCCATTGGAATGGGTGCGGGTATCGTTACAGTCACGATATCGCCGGGATGGACGACATAACTGACCCGTTTACTCGCGCCGTTGACCTGGATCTGATCTTCTTGAACCAGGCGTTGGACCGTACTCCGTGATAAATCAGGGATACATGCCACAACGTACCTGTCCAGGCGTTCTCCTGCGGTTTCAACGATCAAAAGTTTCTGTTCTGCTCTCCACCACCAAAGGCTCCCCTCCAATTGAATGTTTCCCGATAGATCTCAAACACTATAGCTGTCCGCGGCTTTCTCCACCAACACTCAAAAGCCCTGGAAAGGACACGAAAGGGTCAGGACTGCATCCCTGACCCTTGAATCCACATTCAAACGAGAGTTGAATACACGAATTATCTCATTCCGGCTCTGACCTACTTTTTCGGTGAAGGTACATAAATTTGCACCCTGCGCGTTTCACCGGCAGAAGAGACCACCACCGTGCCAATTATATTCCCATCCCGGTGCGGTGTCTCGATCACAAAAGTAATCGGACCGCCGGTGACTTGTCCTTTAACATCATCCTCTTCATTCCACGCATACGTGTACTGGCAGTCACCCCCATGCCCTTCAGCATAGATCCGGACTGACCAACTCGGTAAATGCACCGTGCTTTCCAGCGGCCAGGCTTGAATCCAAAAGTCTCCGCCTGGGCACGCAATCTCCGGAGCAGGTGTTTCGGTCACTTCCGGCGTAGCTGCAACGGTGCTGGCAATCTCTGGTTTCGCTGGCACGGGCGCGGTAATCACCGGTTGCGCAACGGTAGGAACTGCCTTTTTCGCCAGTTCGGACAGGATATCGGTGGAAATTGGCGTGGAGATCCATGCATCGCTATCCACGTCAAAAAGCCATATCCCCACATAAAAACTGCGTCCGCTCTTTTCATCATAGGAATAGGCGACAACCGAGGAAGGTGATACATTCGGAATCAAAGGCATACCCTCCGGTACAACGTTGTCGTTCCCATAATAATAGACGTCAGATCGGTCAGAATCCGCCACCCATATTGGGCCTGCGATCTGAATATCCTTGCGCGCAAAAAAAGCGATCCAGTTACCTTTGATCCCCTGCCGTGAAGCCACTGCGTGGGCATAATCGCGCAGGATGGTAGTCGCGAATATCGTAGGACCCCGGTAGGTTATTTGATCCCAGCCGCCGTTATAGGCAGCCAGAGCGTTAAACAGGTCCCCATTGCCCTGTCGAATCACTGTCGCCAGCGTGCGCGTCCCCCAGAAAAGATTAATGCCGGGGTCAATCAGCGCTTCGTGAGATGGTCGCCAGGTGAATCCCGCTTCTTTCGGCATAACTTGCATAAGTCCAACCGCCCCCACAGGACCCACAGCATAGGCGTCGCCGCGCGATTCCATCCACACCAGGGAAGCCAGGAAATCCGGGTCAAGATAACGCGCGTTGGCAGCCTCAATGATCATGGGTTCCCAACGCAAAACTTTGGCATGCCAATATCGGGACAAAGTAAGGGGAAAAAGCGTTGTATCGGATTCAGCGACGACAGCCGGTGCCGGTGTACAAAAGAGCAGCAGAATTCCGGCAGTTGCCAGAAAGACTGCCACAATATTTCGCCCTATCATTTTTTGGTTAGAATGTTCAAACAATCAAGACACGTCCCTGAAACAATGCTATGTTTATTGAAAAAATGATAGAGTTTTTTGAAGAATTGTCAAGCTCACCTACTCAACGACCTCAACTTCATCGACATCATCCGCAAAAATTGAGGCTGCAGCAGCGACCAATTCTGCCGCTTCCTCCTCAGTTTTTCCCTTCGCCAGCAGGTAGCGTCCCAGAAGGTGGGCTGGGGTCATATCATCCGGTTCCATGCCCATTAGCCGGTCCCGGATGTCACGGTCCACATCCCGGTTAATCTGGGTGAAAAAGGCTGCCTGAAGGGCTGGCATAAAATCCGCATCCCTGAGAAAGGGTTCCTGTTCCGGCAGCATCTGAATGATCAGACGCACAACCGCATCCGCGATCTGCGTCGCTGCAATTGCCTCCTGGACGGCATCCATGGGCAAAGGTTCTTCTCTGACATCAATCCGGATGGTCTTGAACGCCCGGGCGGGAACCGTGATGTACCGCCATTCGGTCTTATTGCGCGCGATCTCCACCCAGCAAAAGCCCTTCGCCTGTTTCTCTTCGCCGAAGTCGACGCGTTCCAGACTCCCGGCATAGACGACCGGGGGATACGCGATCCGGGTTCAGGTTTTGATGCTGGTGGATATGGCCCATGGCGACATAATCCCACACCGGGGATGTCAACGCGGAAAGCGGTACGGCGACATCCCGTCCAATCATGATATTGCGCTCAGATCCCCATTGGGCATTTTGGATAGAGAAATGGCATGTCAGCACGGCGGGGCTTTGGGGGTCCACCTGCGACGCTAAATCCTGGATAATGGCTGTCACCATTTCTGTCACTTTCTGATCCAGGGCATCCTGGCTGTATTGACGGTATTCTTCCCTTGACAGCAAGCGCTGCCGGACCGGATAGGGCACCGCTGCGACTTGCAGGATGCCCCGTTTGGTCTCGATTCTGAACAGTTCCGGTTTGGAGGCAACGACGATATAAGGGATGCCCAGGGTTGCGAAAATCTCCACACTGGAAGCCCTGTTAGCGATCACCGGCACATCGTGGTTTCCCACCAACAAGAGCGTGGGGATTGCGGCATCCGATAACTGGCGGATTCTCGCGGCAAATTCTCTCTGGAAAGTCGGCGGCGGATTCCGCGTGCGGAACGCATCACCCGCGAAAATCACCATGTCAGCATCGTGATCCTTGGCATAAGCGACAACCATATCCAGGCGAGTCAAAAAATCGATGACGCGCTGGTTGAGTCCGGTTGCTGTATCCAGACGCCCATAGTTCTCCATACCAATATGCAAATCCGCAAAATGGAGCACCCGCAGCGGTTCTTTCATCTCAAACTCCCTTCTTTACCGTTTATAGTGGGCTGCCCACAACACAGTATTGCCCGTCCGCCGTTCCAACGATTAAATAATCCTCGCCCACAGCTTCCAGAACAGTGATCTGACTGTCAAATTGTAACAATCTCTTATAATTAAAATGCGAGTCGAGTTGGAAAACCTGCCCATCCATTGTACCACCAACCACAAAACCATTATCCAGGTCATCAAACCACAGCAGATTCGATGTCACATCAACCGCAAGCCCCCGCTCACGGAGCATTTTACTTGTTGATGCCTCCCAATATATAAACCGGTTTGCTGCATCCAACACTATCATTACATCCTCTGACGATGAGGGCGCGATAATCTGGATTGATTCTGTGTGACCGGATAAAGTCCGGACGAGAATCCGGTTCTGGATATCCCAGATCTGCACCATGCCGTTTTCAGCGCCGGCAAACAGGGCACCATCCCCGCTGCGCGGCGCCAGTGCAGTAACAGCTGATTGAAACGCGGGCATCAGGGTAACCAGTTCTCCAGTCTGAACATCCGTGACCCATAGATGCCCGCTTTGCAAGCCCATGATCACAAGCGATTCATCTGGTGTAAATAAGATTGACGTAATTGGTCTGAGTGTGGAAATGCGGCTCCAAACAACAGGTGTCCAATCCGGAAGCGCATATAACCAGAAGTCTCTACCTTCAGTGAGAGCTGCATAGCGCCCTGATGGGGATATTTCGATAAGGTCGAAGGTTCGGGGCAACCTTTTCTCTGATATGTAATCAGACTCTGCAAAAGTGAACCGCAGATACCGCCCATTCTGGATAATCGATAATGCATCTCCGTTATATTGGATGGCTTCCAGGGGGCTTCTATCCAAAGAAATACACCGCACAATGTCCGGCGCCTCCCACCAGGTCCCTCCAGGTTGCGGAAGAGCTGTCCCTGCCAGGAGGGGCAGTGGCGTAGGTGGTGGGGTTGGCGTAGGGGTCGGAGTCGGGGTAAAAGTGGGCCATGCGGTAGGCGTGGCTATGGGTTCCGCTGGTGGTAAGACGGTCACCCGTGTGAAAGCCGATTCAGGGAGTAGATTGAAAGCACAGACCAGCAGAATCACAGAACTGACGGGCAGACTCACGCGCATAACGCGCCGGGAGCTTGCCATCGCAAAACCGCACAACCCAGGGACAATTGTAATACAGCCCGTGAATATGAACGTTTTGCCCAGCACTTGGGCTAATGCAGGCCAAATCTGAGGGAGAAGGATATCAATGACATCAAATGTTTGGATATGCAGCCACAACAAAAGCGTTGGATAGCGCAGCAACCCCAACATTAACGCGATACCTACCCCCAGCGCGCTGCCTCCCATCGCAGAGAATAAACTGCTCATAAAAAGCGCGCGCTGGCTGGACGCGGTCAGAAGAAATGCCAGGATTGTTAAGAATAATGTTGTACCAAGAATCCAGTTGAAAATAGACGCTCTTGGAGGAGGTTGGAATAATGTCTCGATAGTCGTGACTTCTGCCTGCGTTAATCCTTGCACAAGTTCAGTTTTATAGCCTTCCCACCAGAGACTTTGCAACTGACCATGGGCTGCATAATCTGCGGGATCAAGAGGTATACATGTCGGCGCTGATGCTTCGGTACAGGATGGCAAAGTCTCCCACAAATAGGCTCTGACGCGCTCCCACTGCGGGGGATCAATGGCAGCTTCCAGCTCAGGTGCGAGCAAGCAAGGTTTTTGTTTGACGCCTAACCACCATTCAACCCAGCATTCCAGTGCCGAAGCCATGGATGCTTCGAATGCGGGTTGGCTGACCAGACGATTATAGACATTATGAATGACGATAGGATGCCTGTTTATCCAGGGTGACCAGGCGTCCTGGGGGATGCGTCGTAGAACAGCTATAGACACAGCTTGCCCGGTTTTATAATAAACATCCCCATCGCGCATCCAGCGTTGATACAGGCTGGGTACTTGAACAAGTATTTGGAGCACAGCAAGCGGAAAAAGGATGACCCACACCAGGACAGTGATGCCAATAAGGATTCGCGCGATGGTCAACCGCATAAGGTTTTCCCGGTTTATAGCGTCTACCAGAAATGTTCAGTATAAGTCGCGTTTAAAAACACATAATACTGTAACTCTTGACGGACTATAATGACTTCCAACTCTCTGGTAGCCGGCATCACATGGCTCTCCTGCTTAATTTCATTGTCAAAAACTAACCGGATAGAGACATCGGCAAAAGCGGAATCTTTAAGGCGCGAATATTGTGTAAACTCGGTGTCCAAATCTTCTACGACGTCATAAGGTTTCGAGTGACGCCTTTGGACGGGTTGCGTCCGTATCAAACGCTGCAGAACGTCAAAAGGGAGTACCTGTAAACGCGGAAGCGCTTGGAATACTCGGGACCAGCGGTAAATGATAACCTCTGCTTCAATTGTTTCATCATCCTTTTTACCCGTCTTATCGGTATCCTCTCCTTGGTCCTGTCCATCCTTGTCAGTGAAAGAGCGTGATAAACCGCGCTGCATTTGCGTGGCGGATGGAGGGCGGGGAGGGGCAACCTTTTCCACAATTAAATCCTGACGTCCCAGGGCACGCGCTGCATACTCGCGTACCTCCTGTGCAGAGTCTTTCTTGGCAGCTGCCAGCAATGCTGAAGTCGCTTGCGGAGTTCCAAACTGCGTAAGCGCTTTAAGGATTTCAATCCGGACTTGAGCAGGATGGTCTTTGTCCGCTAATTGAGAGATCAAGGGTTCCACAGCCAATGGACCTATAGCCATCAAGCTTTTGATCGCTGTGCTCCGCACTTGGGGTGATCGATGGACAAGGGTGGCGATTAAAGGTTCAATGGCAAACATCCCAATATCTGCAAGTGTATCTGCGGCAGCTGTCCGTACATTTTCGCGTTCATCGGTTTTGAGAACGCTTATCAGCGCATCAATGGACAAAACCCCAATTCTTCGCAATGTATGCATAGCAGAGGCCTGGATTGTGGGCGAAGCCAAAGCCCGAATCAGAGGTGATATAGATAGTTCACCTATCGCAACCAGCGCATCAGATGCCGCATCTTGTATCCGGGGATCCGCGCGATAACCCAGCGCCTGGACCAAGCCATCCGCGTCCCGCTTTGCCTGCAGGCGTAAAACATCAGGTTTGCTGGTAAGTCTCATACGCTGCCGTCAATCATCTTGGTTACATTTTCCTCATCATGTCTTTATAAACCATTGCTTTATAATCTCGGAAGTACAACCCCTTGTTGCCCTTGATATTTACCCTTTTTGTCCGCATAACTGATTTCACAAGGTTCATCGCCCTCAAAAAACAAAACCTGCGCGATACCTTCATTGGCATAGATTTTTGCGGGCAGTGGGGTTGTGTTGCTGATCTCAATGGTTATGAATCCATGCCAACCTGGTTCTAACGGCGTGAAATTGGTAACGATCCCACACCGGGCATAAGTGGATTTTCCCAGGACAGCGCCTAATACGTTTCTGGGCATACGAATATATTCAAGACTCCGGGCGAGGGCAAATGAATTGGGAGGGATAATGCACACATCACCGACGAAATCCGCCATGGCTTGCCGGTCCAGGTCTTTTGGATCAACCACAGTCAGATTGCCCATACCCGGTACGAAAACTTTGAATTCATTCGCGACACGAATGTCATAGCCGTAGGATGATAAACCAAACGATATCACACCGTTCCGCTTCTGCCCATCAGTAAATGGATTTATCATGTCATGTTCAAGTGCCATTTCTCTTATCCAACGATCAGGTTTCAAGCCCATAGAAGTCCAATCTCCTTAGTCATAGTATGTTCGGTTTTTCAATAACCTGTTTACATTGTTTCCGGTGCGCTCATCCCCATCAGCTGCAGCACGCGCGAGAGAACATTTTTGCAGGCTTGCGCCAGCTTTAAACGCGCTTGGGTGATTCCAGTATCTTCTTGATCCGTAGATAGAATACGGCAATCCCGGTAAAATGCATGGAAGGCTGCGGCAAGTTCGGTAGCATACGTGGTAAGGTGATGCGTACCTAATGTCCGGGCAGCCAACAAGACAACTTCTGGCAGTGATAGCATCTTTTGAATTAATGCCAATTCGCTCGGGTGTGTCAACAAACTTAAATCTGCCGTTGTGCTGATTTCTACGCCAAGTTCTGCTGCACGGCGGAGGATTCCGGCGATGCGCGTATGGGCATATTGCACATAGAAAACAGGATTGCGGTCAGATTGCTCGACGGCTAAATCCAGGTCGAAATTCAGCGTCACATCAACAGTCCGGGTGAGCATCATAAAGCGAATGGAGTCCGAACCGACTTCATCAACTAACTCGCGCAACGTCACAAACTCACCGGAGCTTTTTGACATGCGTACCTCTTCCCCACCGCGCAGCATGGTGACCATTTGATAAACAATAATGACTAATTTTTCAGGATCAACACCTACAGCTTTTGCCGCCGCCAGAACCCGTGGCACATCTCCATGATGATCCGCGCCCCATACGTAAATAGCTTTATCAAACCCGCGAATAACCAGCTTGTTCCACAGATACGGAATATCTGAAGCTAGATATGTGGGCCTACCCACAGGATCAGGGATAACTGCTGCTGAACGGATAAGCACCGCGTCCTTATCTAAATCCTCATGATGGAACCAGGTTGCCCCATCATATTCCCGGATGTAACCTCCCACCCGCAGTTTTTCCATCATTTCATCAAAAAGACCGCTCGAATACAGGGACCGTTCACTAAACCAGTTGTCAAATGTAATATTCAGGCTGGCGAGGTCTTCAGCCACGGATTTCAGTATCTGCCCAATCCCCCACTCTCCCATGGTGCGTACAGCTTCAGTTTTCTCCATGGTCAGATAGTGCTCGCCGGCTTCATCTTTCAGGCGTTGGGCTAGATCTGTAACATACGATGCTGGATAGCCTTTCTCAGGAAAGGGAATGTCCACACCAAATAAACTTGCATAACGGGACAGCAAACTATCGCCAAAATTTGTCACTTTCGATCCGGCGTCATTAACATAATATTCTTTACTGACGTCATAGCCTGCCGCGCTGAGGACGGTGGCGATCGAGTCACCAATCACAGCATTCCGGGTTGAAGCGACAGTAATCGGACCGGTGGGATTTGCGCTGACGTATTCAACCTGAACGCGCTGCCCTTGCCCCAAATCGACATTACCCCACGTTCCACCCGCCTTCAAGATGGTCTCCACCTGTGATGCGACCCACTTGCGGTCCAACACAAAATTGATATATCCGGGCGGTGCAACTTCCACGCTGTCAATATAGTATGTTGGCTTGATATGCGGAACGATAATCGCCGCTATTTTCAACGGCGCCATACGTAATGTTTTCGCCAGGCCCAAACACACCGGGGTTCCATAATCACCGTGGGATTCGTGCCGGCTGGGTTCAACAGCTACAACATCAGGGATATCAAATTCCGCCAGATCCCCCCTGGTCATTGCGGTTTGCATAGCATCCGCCACCAGGTCTGCTATCTTCTCACGAAGATCAATATAAGATTGCATGAAAAACCCTCCTCCGGGTTTTATAAATCAATTTCACCCAAAAAATGCGGGAGTTGTTTCTGCCACCAGGGCCAATCGTGACTCACATTAAAGCCCCAATAATCCACCCAGGCATGAACACCCAGCGCATTTAAGTCAGCTTCCAAAGCCTTTGTTTCTTTCAAACTATCTTCTTCCCAGGCGCCCTGCCCCACACAGATGATGATTTCACTGGCTCTGAATTGGTCAATGTATTTGGGATCTGTCATATTGGGTAAATAGCACAGTGGGAAATTGAAGTAGACATTATCATCCATATAATCCCCCACAAAATACTGTGGTCCATACAGACCGCTCAAGGCAATCACACAATTAAAGACATCAGGATGCTTAAAGAAAAAATTAGCGGCGTGATAAGCCCCCATACTGCAGCCTGTCGTCATCAGCTTATCCGTATACCCACTGTGTTCTCGGATAAATGGGATAAACTCCTCCATGATGTAACGTTCATACAGTAAATGCCGCCAACCTCGATCGCCAGGAAACATCCAATGGGCCATCCATGACTCACAATCCACGCTGTCAACGGCATACAGTTGAATCTTGCCCTGGTCAATGAACACTTTTACAGCCTCAGTCATACCAAAGTCTTCAAATTCATAAAATCGACCACAGCCTGAGGGAAAGACAATACATGGCTTTCCGGCGCTGCCGTACACCTTGAACTCCATATTCTTGTTTAAATGCTGACTCCATTTCTTGTGATATTCAATATTCATTTCCTTAACCTCCCGCTTTTATGGCCAATATATAATCAATTGCTTCCTGTAATTTCTCCATGTGGGGTGAACGTAAAACATAGACATAGTTCCCCATTGCCCTGGCAAATACAGGTGGTATCGGTTCGTGGTGCACTATGAATTCTTTGAGATTTGTTAGGATATCTGAATGAGAATGCTGATGCAGTAAATATGTCTTGCGCCCTACAAAAGTGCAATAATACGGCCGGTTAGTTTCTGCAGTGAAGGTGTTAAAAGCTACAAGATTGACCCACTCGCTATATAGATCGATATCATTTGCATAGTTTATCACGTCCAACATTGGACCACCGGGTGGGCGCATATTCATCTCCAATGCGACCCAGGTATCATCTGGTTCAGAATGTATAAACTCAATATGGAAAAAGCGTTCCCGCACATTAAACGCGCGGACAGCCTTGATACCCACATCTTCCAATTGTGGTGGTATTAACCTGTATGAACGTGCATAAACATCCAAATCGGCATTGACAACATTCATAATGCTGGGATGGTAGCTGTGCGCTGTGCTGAAAACGATACGTCCATCCCGGTCGGTTAAGCCATCATATGAGTATAAAGTCCCTTGAACATAGTGTTCAATAATATAGTCCACAGCCGCTTTTTTGGCAAAGAATGCCTCAAGGCTTTCAGCATTGTCTATTTGATAGGTTTCTGCTGCGCCTACGCCCACGTCTGGTTTTGCCACAACGGGATAACCCATCTCGCCGATCAGTGCCTTTGCCTCTGCCGGTGTCGATGCTATAGCGCCCGGTGACACTGGAATCCCAGCCCGTGAAAAAACCTGCTTCATGTGTGTTTTGCGCTTCACAATCTCCATATCACGGGGGCGTAAACCCTGAATATTAAATTCCGCGCGTAATCTGGCGTCCTGCTCCAGCCAGTATTCACTGTGGGATTCCAACCGGTCAATCTTCCCAAATCGATAGGTGAAATATCCGCAAGCGCGCATCACAGCATCATAATGATGCAGGTCCGCAACATAGTAATAATCAGAAAGTGCATCTCGAAGCTCAGTTCTGAGCATATCATAGGGCGCATCGCCGATGCCGAGAACAGTCAAACCAGCCTGTGATGCCGCCACCGCAAAGTTGAAAAAATTAGGCGGAAAGTTTGGAGAAATTATTACAACATTCATTATATCACCGCCTTTTATGCCAGAAGGTCATCAATATAGCCCTGCAATGTGTCCAAATCCCGCGATCTCACGACGTAACCATCATCTCCCAATGCCGGTGCCATGATTGGATTGATATGTTCATAGTATACAAGATTGGAGCCAAATTGCTTGAGAATCTCCTGGTGAGAGAAGCGGTGAAGGTGGTTATCTTTACGTCCAATATAAGCGCAGAGATAAGGTCTGCTGTACTGCGACGTAAATTGATTGTGAACAACGATATTCGCCCATTCCTGGTATAGATTGATATCGTTGGCATAATTGAACATATCCATCGTCAAACCGCCCGGAGGGCGCATATTGATTTCGAGGGCTACCCATTTGCCTGGTTCGGTCTGAAAAAACTCAATGTGAAAAAAGCGCTCCTTAACTTGAAAAGCCTGAACAGCTTCCCGCCCTACTTTCTCCAGCCCTTCAGGTAAAGTTCGCATTGAATAATAATACATCTCCAGTTTATCGTTGACCGTTTCCATTATACCCCGGCTGAAATAGTGGGATGTGAAAAATACGATGTTCCCATCCTGCCCGGTCAAACCGTCAAAAGAATACAGGTTACCGTTGATAAATTTCTCCAGGATATAATCTACTGGCGGTTTATCGCTCATGAATGTTTCAAACTCAGTGAGGTTGTTTATTTTATATGTTGACGATGCACCAACACCCACATCAGGTTTCGCGACAACCGGATAACCCACCTCATCAATGAAAGCCAGGTTTTTTTTGTGTTTACGGATAAGATGTCCGGGCGCTACAGCTATGCCCGCTTCGCTGAATACTTTTTTCATCTGTGTCTTGCTTTGCACCGAAGCGATATCGATAGTTTTGGGTCCGGGGACGTTGAAATCCGTCCGCAATGCAGCATCAGTAGCTAGCCAATACTCGTTATGCGATTCTATGCGGTCTATTTTCCCATGACGTTGTGTGAAATACCCGCAAGCCCGGATTAGCTCATCGTAATTATGCAGATCACTGACGCGATAATAATCATTTAGGGCTGCACGCAATTCAGAGCGCAGTGCTCCGTTAGGTTCATTGCCCAATCCCAGCACATTCGCGCCAACGTGCCTTAAAGCCACCGCGAAATTATACCAATTGGATGGGAAATTTGGAGAAATCAACACAACATTCATACGTCCTCCCCTGGCTATGAAGGATCGGGACACGAAACGATAATTCTCATAAAATGCTATACGCGTTGGGAGGAGGCTAAGGCCCTCCCCCCAACAAATAATGCACTGCTACTCTTAAAAGCTGAGCGGAGCTATGCGCGCCCCGCGCTTCGGAAAATATCGATTTTATGCTCAACCACGGCTTGCATGGCATCGATACAGGGTGCAAATACTTTCCTGGGATCAATTTGGTCCGGATTCTCTGCTGTGAACTTTTGCATTGTCCGAATAAAAGCGTTACGGATTTCGGTGTCAATATTAATCTTGCATATACCACGTTCGACCGCCATGGTGATTTGATTATCCGGAATCCCGGATGCACCATGCAGGACCAAAGGTACAGAAACCCGGTCACGGATAGCTTCGAGACGATTAAAATCCAGCTTGGGATCACCTTTATAAAAACCGTGCGCGTTACCAATAGCTACAGCCAGGAAGTCAAATCCCCCATCATCAACAAAGCGCGCGCATTCATCTGGATCGCTCATCAGGGCTTCCCGCTCAGAAACCACCACATGTTCTTCCGCGCCTCCAATCTTTCCGATTTCAGCTTCCACAGGAATGCCGATAGCGTGACAGGCATCAACGACTTTCCGCACTTCAGCGACATTTTCATCGTAAGGGAGCTTCGATGCGTCCCGCATTATAGAGGTAAAACCTACCCGCAAGCACGTCATTACAGATTCAAAACTGGGGCCATGGTCAAGATGTATGGCGATGGGGACACTCGCTAATGTAGCGGCTTTCGCAACCAGCATCGGTAAAAACTCAGCGCCGGCATATTTCATCGCACCTGCTGAAATTTGAATAAGAATTGGGGCTTTTTTAGCCTCAGCCGCTTTAACAATTGCTTGTGTAATTTCAATATTATTCGTGTTAAATGCGCCAACCGCATACATGTTCTTTTGCGCATCTAACAAAAGCTCTTTACTCGTAACTAACATCGTGCCTCCTAAGGGGTTTTCAATATAACAACACAGTGATACCTTGTTTTAAGGAAAAGTCAAACTTTTATGGCATGCTGGTGCCCGGCATACTATTTACCAGATCACAAAATCTCCACCAAAACCGCTGGAAACTAGGCGTGATTCCTGTCATCCCCCGTGAAAAGCTTGGGAACCAGCACCGGGGTGCGCGCTTTATAAGATACATAATCCTCCTGCCCACCCCATTTTTCATCACCGCGCTTCTCCAGCAGCGGTACACCGCTGATGCGCGTGAGCAGCAGAATAACAAATACCGGTGATATCAGGGTGACCCACTGCCAGCCCCGGAGAATGGGCAGAGCGATGACTGCCACACCAATCCAAAGCATAATTTCGCCGAAGTAATTGGGATGGCGCGATAATGACCACAATCCAGTCTGGATAAATTTCCCCTTATTGTCCGGATTTGCGCGGAAGCGGCTTTTTTGAGCGTCAGCGACGACTTCAAACGAAAATCCGAACACCCAGATCAGGAACCCTATCACAGCATAAGCATCCAATGGTTTGCGGGTGGTGGTTGTGATGGCTACCAGCGCTGCCGCCAGTGTAAAAGTCACCCATAACCCCTGGAGGTTCCACATCACAAAAAAACGGCTGAACGAAGGTTTGATATCATCGAACCGGGCGTCTTTTCCTGCTTTTTGGATTCGGGTGAAGAGAAAAGTGCCCAGACGACCAGCCCAAACCAAAACCAGGACAAGCAGCAAGATGGATCTGCCATCGATAACGGGACTGGAGAAAACAGCTAGCAGCGTGACAGAAATATAGGTGATGCTACCGGTAAGGTCGTAGTGCTTTTCTGTCTGGTACAGAAAAGCCGGTATAAAAGCCAGCCATTGCAGCAGAAATGCAAGTATCGCGCACAAAGCAAACAGTGGAATCCCCAGGACAACAGATCCTCCATGGCTTCCAGCTAAAGCCACGCCAATAGCGACGAGAATGATAACCAAAACTGCTAAATAAGCTGTACGATCTGATAACTGCATATTACATCTCCTTCGATTCATACACTATTTTTACGATTTTCAATGTTCTGTGTCATAAAATGCGGATGCGTTGATCCTTATCTTGAGTATATCCTATTTTAGCGTATTTTAAGCAAACCTTCATAGACGAAGAGAAATTTAGTTGACACATACACAAACAAGGGCAAACTTTAAACCATGCACAATTTCACAACACAATGAAAGGTAAGTGATGGTAAAAAAGAAATTTCGTGTTTTACTGATAATTGATGCTATGGTCAACCTTCTACTGGGTATCCTGCTTCTGTTTTTCCCAGTGAGTATAATCAGACTGCTTGGATTACCACCGACCCACACAAACTTCTACGCAACCATCCTCGGAGGTGTCATCTTCGGGATTGGGCTTGCGCTCTGCATTGAGTGGTGGGGTGCGCCATTCGGTGGGCGCGGTCTTGGTCTCGGTGGCGCAATCGTCATCAATATTTGCGGTGCTGGTGTCCTGCTGGTGTGGCTGCTATCTGGCGCTTTGGACATCCAACTAAGAGCTAAGATCGTTCTTTGGGGAGTAGCCATCGTTGTCCTTGGTATTGGGTTTGTCGAAGTCGCCGTCCGTTCATGGAAATATGATAACTGACAACTTTGCCTGAAATACGCTGGCAGCCCAAGCTGTATCACTCAGGTCGTAGTTACTGGAGGGCACATTGCATAAGCCATTAGGCAAAAGAGAGCGACATCTCTCCGATCTACGGATTTTTCCTGAATGCAATAGTGGGATGACATCATACTTATTGGAACACTCGAATTTGCCGGGTAAACGGGGGAATATTGAACTCGGATTCGCATTCGCGGACTATGTTGAAAAGGTCTACCCCCAGGATAGAAAGCGGTTTTTCATGCAGTGTCGCACCATGATCTCTGAAAATCCGCCGGAGAAACAGCGTATAGGTAATGAAGAGTTTCTGCCATTTTGTGCCGTCATCGCTCTGGGACGCATTGGTAAAATTGACACCACAAAAGAGGATGCGGTTATTGGAATTTTAAAAGTCGCTGCCCAGGATAATCGGTGGCGGATCAGAGAAGGCGTTGCAATGGCTATACAGGAGCTGATGGATGTTCACCCAAAGGCAACCCTGGAGAAATTACAGGTGTGGGCATACGCAGACAGTTACCTCATCCAGCGCGCCCTGGTCGCTGGTTTGGCGGAACCGCGCTTGTTGAAAAACAGGGAAACAGCCAGAGCATCATTGGAAATTCATAAAATCATTCTGGAGAACGTGGCAAAAGAACCTGAAACGCGCGACAAAGACTTTCAGGTACTCGTGCAGGGTTTGTGCTACACCCTCAGCGTCACCATAACCGGCATTGAAGATGAAGGTTTTGCGTATCTTGAAACACTCAGCAAAACAGAGCATCCCATCATTAAAAAAATAGTAAGAGAAAACTTGAAAAAGAACAGGCTAAAGCGTCTGAATGCAGACAAAGTCGTGGAACTAGAGGGATTAACGCGCAAATAGGTATTTTGCGACTTTATATAATAGGAGAGATGACCATGTACCTGAGTATGAACACGTATCTTTACGAGCTGGCAGAAGTTCCGATTGTTGCATCACTCGACCGCATCCATAAACAGGGGTTTCGATATGTTGATTACGCTGCGTATCGTAATGGAGATCCGACCTTGATGGATGCAAAGTCGCGTGCTGAAGTGGCAGCCCGTTTTAACAGCGGAGATATGGTGTGTGCACAGTACCATCTTGCGAATGTACAGGACTTTGCCCATTCTGATCCAGTTCGACGCAGGACAGTGATAGACTACATGAAACAATGTACGGAGTTCGCGCTCGAGATCGGGGGCGTGAGTTAATGTTGTGGTGGGGCTGCGGTATGCTGGAGCCCGGAATACCGCACGAACAAACCTGGGTCAACGCAGTCGATACACTCCACGAATTTGGGCAGTGGGCGCTGGAACGCAACCTGTTGATTGATTTGGAGGTCGAGCCCAATAACTTTGCTGTAGTAAGGACCACCTTCCAGATGGCAAAGATGATCGAGGATGTATGGCTGCCGAACATCTACTCCAACATCGACATCGGTCATTTCAGCATCAACCGGGAAGGACCCCAGTCAATTCTTAAACTTGCCAAACGTATGCTCCACGTGCACTTGAGCGAAACCGATACTTTCAGCCATACCAACAGCATCATCGGTAGCGGTAACGTTGACTACCGCGCATACCTGGATGTGCTGGTCGCTTTAGGTATTGAGGAGAACTGCCGGCAGGTTGGCGTGCCGTGTACTGCGGGGATTGAGATGGGAGACGAGGCTGGGCTTGAACCGGATGAGCCGGAACAATGGATTGCCCAGTCGATGGCATTCATCGAACGGGTTATGCCGGAGTTAACGAAGCAGTAACTGTCTGTGCCTTAAAATACGATTCGGGTGCCAGTTTCTCCAGCTAACGCTCGTGAAATATTCTCGGGATTCGTAATCAGAACCTCCTTGCCCCCATTCTCAAGGAAACTGATTGCAGCTTTGATTTTAGGCGCCATACTACCAGCACCGAAATGACCTTCAGATAAATATAGCTTTGCCTCTGCCATCGTTATACGCTCCAACCAACGCAGATTTGGCTTGCCGAAATTAAGAGCTACTTTCTCAACTGCTGTAGAAATCAGGAGTAAATCAGCATCAAGGCTATTGGCTAACAAAGCGGAGGCAAAATCCTTATCGATCACCGCCTCGACGCCGGAGACACGCCCTTCGCTATCCTCAATGACCGGTATCCCACCCCCACCCACGCTGACAACGACAAACCCATCGGTGATGAGTGCCAGTATTGCATCCAGATCCAGGATCCGGATGGGTGCAGGAGAAGGCACTGTCCTGCGCCAACCACGTCCACCATCCTCGGTCACTGACCAGCCATTTTCATCACGATGTTTCAAGGCAGTGGCTTCATCCATAAAGGATCCGACGGGTTTGGTAGGATTCAAAAAAGCAGGATCGTCCTTTGCTACAAGAACCTGAGTGACCACCACTACAGAACGTTTGTCGACCCCACGCTTTCGGAACGTGTTACGCAGTGCCTTGAGGAACATATAACCAACAGCACCCTGTACATCGGCGCCCGCGTAATCAAGAGGGACAGGGGGCAGCTCGTGAAGCGAAAGTTCGCTGCGCCGGATAACAAAACCAACCTGAGGTCCATTTCCGTGCGTAATGACCACGTCCCATCCTTGTTGGATCATGTCCACCAGATGCTGCACAGTCTCAATAACAGCCTCATATTGATCGTCAATCGCATTATGCGCTTTGTCTTTAATAAGCGAATTTCCGCCCACGGCTACGACCGCTATTCTTTTATCACTCATGCTTTCTCCCATCAATAAGCTTTACACGCAAAGATGCAACGCTGTGAACGTCAACAATGGCTCAACGCGCCATTGCATGCTGGATGATAGACAGCGACAGCCAACGCCCAATTGCCGGAATATTACACGCGTCGGGCTGTCTAGTGATCCACCCGTGCTTCCAAATCTCTTACAGCTTGCTCAAAACATGCTAAGGGGGCTCGTGTGATGCCTGCACCAACCTGCCCCACCCCGGCTTCTCGGTGGGCGATGCCAGTGTTAATTAACGGGGCGATGCTGGAATCAACGACCTTTCGTATATCTATCCCCGTGGGCGTACCGGTAAAATTCAACATGGGTATGGTATACCCGTTATTCCGCCCCAGTGTTATATGCGACATCTCACGTGTATAGGCGAGTGCATCATCCGGCGTGCCACCGACAAACTGGACAATAGCAGGTGAAGCCGCCATAGCGAAACCTCCGATTCCCGTAGTTTCGGTAATCGCACTGTCACCCAGGTCCGGTGCCGCATCCTCAACGCTATACCCGGGAAAGTAGAGTCCATTCACCATAGGCGCTGGGGCAGTGAACCACGCATCCCCTGTCCCGCTGACCCGGATACCAAACTCGACACCGTTGCGCGCCATCGCAGTGACCATACTGCTACCGTTAACGCCATGGGCTGCATCGAGCATAACTTTGCAGGTAGCCATGGATATATTCAGGAAAAAATGGTCATTGCTGGCTATAAACTCAAGCGAGGCTGCTATATCATTTAAATCAAAGTCAGTCTTGAGCAGAGCTGGCGTCAGTTTCTTAAACATCAGGGATGATGCCGCTACGTTGCGATTATGGCATTCATCACCCATATGCAGCGCCTGGGCAACGATAGGTCTGGTGCGCACCCCGCCAAGTGTATGCAAACCTGCTCTCAGCACTGGCGCAAGAACTGTCTCCATCCACTTAAGGCGTTCGATCACGCCGGGGTCATTGGCGCCAAATCGCAGCACCTTGCCTAACCCCTCATTGAGGTTGCTGAAGGCAGTATTCCCATGTGTTTCATTCTTAAGAACCCACACTGGCATGGAAGGACTGATTATCCCAGCCATCGGCCCGACAGCAGCATGCTCATGGCACGGTTCGAAAGTTATATCCCCACTCTCAGCCATTTCAAGGGCTTTTGAAGGGTCATCAGCCCAACCCTCGTACAATATCGCCCCCTGTATGGCACCTTGCATAGGACCACACATTGTCTTCCAATCAATAGGAGGACCGGCATGCAGGATCATCCGCTTCCCCATACCCGGGATAACGTCAATGGCTGGCTCCACGCTGGTTAAAATGGGTTGGGCTTCCAGTAACCGGTCAAATGCCTGGCGATTCGCCTCTTCCACAACAGGTAAGTTGACCAACCTGGCAAGTTGTTTCCCGGTGACCTGATCACCCCGCGCTGGCGGTTGCCATTCCACTTGTTCAGCATTGCCGCCATTCTGCAGAATCGCGTCAGCGAAAGAACGCAAACCGATATTGATGACTTGCAGCTCGTTTTCAAACAGATCATTTAATCGATGTTTCTTGACTTCGCGCATAGTCTTATCCTGCCTTTATTGTGCTGATCAGTTCCGCTGCCAGGCGTGCCGCGGCGGCATTGCTGCCTGCGAGCAGCATGCCGGCAGCGCTTAAGGCTGTTTCCTGCTTCACCAGATTCTGTGGATCACCCTGCGTTCCACAGACCGAACCCACAAAGACAAGGTTACGCCCTTGTTCCGCAGCCATCTGTCGAGCCTGGTTGATTACAGGAACAAGTTCACTCGCCGGATCCATATGAGACCCGTAACCCAATACAATGTCCAGCAGGATAACAGCCACTTGAGGATCTTCAGCTTCCTGGAGGATGCGTTGATTGCGCAGGCGGTAGTCGATCATTGGATGCGGTCGACCCTGTGTAAATAGATCGTCACCCATATCAATCGCGGTGTTTCCCTGGCTTTTCCAGACGTCAGGCAAGCGATATGCCGGCTTAAGAGGGATATTCGAATATACCGGACCAACGGACTTCTTCCAGCAAAAGCAGAGTTTCAAAGCAGAAGGTACCACCGCTGAATAAACCGCGGACATATTTTTGACCTGACGAAAATTTTGTCTTCTTTGCTTCGGTGAAGGCATCTTTCTCTTCTGTATTGATATTTTGGCTGAGATCTTGACCCTGCGATAGCGCTAGTGCCGCTGTAGCAGCGTCCGCGAGTGTCCGGGTGGCATAAATATTAGACATGGTTATGGTTGCCGGATCTGCGCCGATAAAATCAACGACGACCGGTTTCCCCACCTGTGTGGCTAGGTGAAGCACCCGTTGTGTGACTTCCGCAGCAGGTGGTTTGGAGATAAGCACAATCACCCGTGTTGCAGAATCGACTGCCAGAGCCGCGATGCCCTGTAACATGGAAATTCCCCCCACTTCCTGGTGCAGGTCGTGACTGCCCACGCCGATCGCTTGAGAAATACCCCCTCCCAGGCGGTCAATGAGAGATGAAACCTGTTGTAAGCCTGTGCCCGAAGCCCCCACCAGACCAATGCTGCCACGCTGAACAACATTCGCAAAAGCCAGAGGGACCCCGTTTATAATGGCTGTGCCGCAGTCAGGACCCATCACGAGTAAGCCGTGGTCTCGTGCGTAATGCTTCAACATGATCTCGTCTGTGATACTTACATTATCACTGAATAACATAACGTGGAGTCCCTGGTGCAAAGCCTTAAGCGCTTCGGATGCAGCGTATTCGCCGGGTGTTGAGATCAAAACGAGATTCGCTTCCGGCAGATCATCCAGGGTCATCTCAATACTCCGGGGCTTGAACTTGACTGCTGCAGAGGTACCAGTCGAAACTGCAGATTGGTCATCAATCGTTGCACTGGCCACATCCAACGCGGATTTTACAGCCTCTTCGTCATCTCCCTGAAGCACAACGAGGAGGTCATTGGGGCTGGGATCCAGGCTTCTTTCCAGTAACCCGGCTTCGAGCAGCAAACTGATATTGTTCTCGGTTGCCATTACCAGGGAGGCTTGTTGAATACCAGGTAAAGCCGACAGCGTTGCAGAAAATTGCATCAGCGTGACAGAATCCCGGTATTGATTCCGTAATATTTTCTCAAGAGTAACCATACTTCTAATCCTTTCTCAATGATGCGATATGGATCCCATTCCTGCTTGTATGGGTTATTCGCAAATGTGCGAATTCATGCCCGATTCATTCAGCAGGTATCTGCCGGGATTCCGGCAGATACCCTTTGACTGATTACTTTATATCAGTTGTCGCCGGTAACAGGAGGTAAATTTTTCCCTTTCGTGTAAACCATCATCAGGAGGAAAAGAACTGCCATTGAGATGTAACCGAGAGTTGGTCCCCAGGCTGCATTGAATCCAGACGCCCCAACTTGCGGGAGCAGACGCAACTGGCTGCTGTGGATAAAACCAACCCAGGCACATGCCGCACCAAAGAGTGCGTAAGCCGCAGCACCTTTCCAGTTACGGTCAATGACGTAAGCTGCAATAGCCGCCAGAATCATACCAACCAGAATTGCACCTGCCCCCAACACTGCAATCCCTTGATAAGTTATGCCGGACCCTGCCAGAGCATCCAAGCCGACGGTTGCAGCGTTGGTGCCAGCTGCACCGAGAGCGTTATCAATTTGAGTTTTTATGTAGTCTGCAATCCAGGGAACGATGGCTAAAGCGACTGCCGGAGCATGGCGTTTGGGGCTGACCGAAAACGCCTGGCTTGTGATCAACATCCCGATATAGACCAGGATAGGCAGGATTGCGACAACCGGAATCAAAGCGGAAAGAATCCCAAGTAAACCAAATACACCCAATACGAGCATCGTGACCCCTGTCAGCCAGGAATAGCCTACGCGTGAACCAACCGATTTCCATCCTGGGTGACCGATGTAAATCAAGGTGGGGAAAGGGCTGCCGAACAGCGATGCAATCAATGTGCCACCAGCTGCAGCGAGCATAGCTTCGCGAGTATCGTAAGTATCCCCCCCGGCAAGAGCGCTCTCAACATTGTTAAGGGATTCGAGGAACAAGTAGATTGCCAGCGGAATTGCAGTCACCAGGTAAGGGAGTATTTCAGGCAATCCCTTGAATAATACGCCAAGTTGTGGAACAGGGAACGAGATGGTGGCATCCGCCAGAGCACCTTGCAGCGTCCCTAAATCCATATATCCGGAAACCCAACCAATCACGATACCGACAATCACGGCTAATAATCCCGCAGGAATTTTGAACGGGAAATCCACGTTCGCCAGCCAGCCAATGAAAATAATCGCAAAGGAAATCATGCTTAACCAGGCAACATTCCAGGCCTGGAAAGCTGCGCCCATCGCAATATAGGTTATCGCCACGCCAGCCAGAGTTCCCAGCATAGCAGCACGGGGGGTTACTTTCTGAATAGTAGGGCCAATGAAGGCGCCAATCGCGGCGACAATGGCATGGACAAAACACCAGGCAACACCCACACTCCAGGCGAGATCAAGATTGCCTTGCAGCTTTAAGGGCAGCATGATCGCAAATGTGACCAGGAAGTAGTGGGGTACAGAAATCCCGTAAGGTACGGCTGTTACATTATCACGCCCCTCTTTTTTACCCAGGCGATAGGCCATCCATGCAAAATAGATATTTCCAAATGCTAAGGACAACACCATCCCCGGCACTATTTTCCCAAACAAAATTTCCAGGGGAAAACCAATGACAAATTGCATTAGTCCAATTGCAACTAATGTGTTGGTGACACTGTTGGTAGCTAACCCAAAGAAACCATTCAGGTCTCCCGCCACCCATAGTTTTGGACCGGTCTTCGTTTGATTCATGTTAGTTTCTCCTTAATCCAGACTTGATAAAAAAATATTGAGTGATATGGTTGTTAATCCTGTCATTCCATTTCATAATTGAAAGTATTTTCTGAGTAAGGTAAGTAACTGAAGCCAAAGATCAATGCAGCCATAAACAAGTACCCCAGTGCGATAGTAGGGGAAACGCCAAAACCTACCTGTGCTCCATGGATGAACCCGAAATAAGAAAGCACGGCACCCGCGACAGCATACATCGCCGACAGTCTGGGTTTATGTTCTATCAGGAATACGACAATTGCACCGATAATTAAGCCACTCAGAATCGCCCCTCCACCCAGAGCAGACAAGCCTTTATATAAAACACCGTTTTCTTCGAGCAGTACCATATTGACATCAGCAAGACTTACCCCCAATGTCGATAAGGTGCCGTCAATCTGACCCTGTGCCCAGGACGCAAAATGGGGTATTAAAGCCAGCACAACTGCCGGAGCGTGAGAGCGTGGTGTTGCCTGAAAAGCCTGAGCGCCAATCAGGGCGCCGATATAGAGCAGGATGGGTAAAATGGCTGCCAGTGGGATGATGCTGAGAAGCACCGGGATTAGCCCGAGCATCGTGATAATTGCCACCAAAATTCCGGTAGCTAAAGAATAGCCAGACCGCCCGCCAACTGCCTTCCAACCAGGATGCCCGATATAGACAGCATTGGGAAAGCAGCTGCCAAAGAGCGTGCCGATAACTGAACCAATGCCATCGACGAGAATAACCTCTTGTACGTTGTATTCATCTCCAGCTGCCGCAGCACTTTCCACGTTATCCATGGCTTCAATAAAGTCATAGACGCCAAACGGAATTGCCGTGACTAACAATGGCGCTATATTGGCAAATCCGTTGAGTAAATGCTTAATTTCCGGAAATGGAAAACCGACTTGGAATCCCGCCAGGGCTGTTCGTACATTGTCAAAACTCATTTGCCCTGTAAGCCAGGCTATAACGGTGCCAACAAGAATAGCAACCAGACCTGCCGGCAGTTTAAAGGGGAACTTGACCCCTGCAAACCATCCCCCAAACACAATCGCCAATCCAATCAACCCGATCAAGGGTGTCATGAATATTTGTTGCGCAGGTCTGAGTGAAATGAAGGCAATCGAAACCCCTGCCAGAGTACCCAGTAAAGCAGCCCGTGGCGTCATTTTACGTATGAAAGGTGCAACAAAAGCACCCAGCACATTAATCACGCCTTCAATGAATGCCCACGCCAAGCCCACTTCCCATGCAAGGATCGGGTCATTGGTAGCGATACGGACAGGCAGCATAATGATCAATACCACAATAAACATGTGGGGCACGCTTGGTCCGGCAGGCATGGCAGTGACATCAGTTCTTCCGGTTTTCATTGCCAACCGACGGGCCATAAAGTAATAGTAAACATTACTGATCACAAGCATCAAGCCGACGGCGGGAATGATGCGCCCAAAAACAATATTGGTGGGTATTTGCACAACACCCACCAGCAATCCTGATAGGACAAGCAAGTTTGTCAGACTGTTAATACCGAGTCCAAAGAACGCATTCCAATCCCCAGGCACCCAAAAAGGTAACTTTATTTGCGCTTGACCATTTGTTTTTTGCATTTTAGATCATCTCCTGGACATAAATGAACGATTACTATTATGTTTCCTGCAGCGCCTTGATAACATTTTCTGAATTACTGACCCACCCGAAAATCCCGCCCTGCGCCTTGATCATCTCCAGAGCCACACGCTGAAACTCGGGAAAGTAAGAGCCGACACAATCAGCTGGGACAATGCACTCAAAGCCACGGTCGTTCGCTTCACGGACAGTGGTCTGCACACAAACTTCTGTGGTCACACCACACACTATCAGGGTCTTGATATCCCGGTTACGCAAAATGAGCATCAGATCGGTATCATAGAACGCGCCTTTGCCGGGCTTGTCCACGATTGGCTCTCCCGCAATGGGATAGAGCTCTTCTACGATGTCGTGCCCTCTCTCACCACGTACCAGGACTCTTCCCATAGGTCCGACATCGCCAATACCGCAGGATAGGCGTCCCCGGGCTATCTTTGAAGGAGGTGCATCAGACAGGTCTGGTCGGTGTCCTTCACGCGTATGAATAACAAATAGACCAGCAGCGCGCGCTGCCGCGAGCACTCGTTTACTTGGTTCGATAGCGCTGCGAACCAAAGAGACGTTATTCCCCAGCATCTCTCCAAAACCTCCGGGTTCAAGAAAGTCGCGCTGCATATCAATCATCAGTAACGCAGTGCGCATGGGGTCAAAATCCAGTGGATACGGTTCTGCTTCAAATTGGTGACTTGCCATCATTACCTCCTTATGCTGAAAAAAAAATTAAACGCTGACAGAGCTACTTAAATAGCTTCCCATCAGCGCTTCTTTTATTGCCAATTCCACATTATTTCGCCCGCCCTCAATATTCATCTGAATCATCTGACGGGCGCTCTCTACATTTTTTTCTTTTATGTATTTAAGAATGTTAAGATGCTGCTCACACGTTATGTGCAATCTCTCTTTGGATGTAATATCCGTCAGCCTGATGAAATGTATACGTTCGTTGATATTTTTCAGATACTGTGTCAGCGTCTGGTTAGCCGTACAAAGTGCCAATGATTCGTGAAATTCTTCGTCGATATCGGCGACATCCGTAATATCATCCGGTAATTACGCAGCCATCTCTTGCCATATCGTGTGTGAGATGTGACCAGACATCTTCATCCATATCATGCCGTGGCAAGCCATTCGACGATATAAAGTTCCAGGGCTAGACGAACATCATACAGTTCAGCCATTTCATCCAGGTTGGGTTGTTTAACCGTATAGCCCTTGTTTGTCTGTTTATCCACCAGATCATTTTCGACCAGCATGCGCAACACTTCCCGGATCGGAGTACGGCTCACCCCAAATTCCTGACATAATTCCGCTTCAGTGAAGCGGTGCCCAGGCGGATATTCCCAAAAGACAATTCTCTTTTTTAGTGTTTTGTAAATGTCCGCTGACAGGTTTTCAGAAGTTTTTCGTGTCATATTTCACTAAATAAATCCCCAATGTATTATGTATATTAGTATTGTATACAATATTGTATACAATGTCAATAGGGATTTTATGTTAGGTGCGTTTTTATAGGTCGAATGCCAGAATCGGAGTGAATGGATTGTGGACAAATGACGGCACGCTGATTATTTATGACATCGAAATCAGCGTGCCGTGTAATGTTGATCTTTTAATATATTAGCAGGGAAATAACACTAATTGGATTTACCTAGGCGCGAATCGTAGCATACGCCCCTTCATAACTCAGCATCAGTAAATCCAACCGGGTACGGGTTTGTTCAGCCAGATATGTATAGAACATCCGCGCCTCTTCATGGCTTGATGTCTTTGCCTGATTGACATAAGTACCGTAGTTTTCATTCTCCGCCTGCAAGGCGTAAAGAATAGCTTGTAACGCGCCGGTATCTGGGCGAATTTCCCGATCAAAAGAGGCGCTATCCCGCGGATATGGTGCGGTTAGTGGATCAAACTCACATGCAAGGACACACTCGGGTAACATCCATGTATTATGCTCAGTTAATGTCTCGATTTGTAATTCCAGTAAGGTAATCTGAACAAGTGCTTCATGTGCCAGGTAGCTGAACATTTCAGCACCGCTGGGATCTTCAGTCCGGTCTGCAGCTTTCAGGTAAAAATCTCGCCCCTCCTGCTCATGACACAGAGCATCATTGAGCGCTTCCAGTGGGTCACAACGCATTAAATTTTCCATCGATATCTCCTTTTATGTTAATCTTAGCCTGAAACTTCTATAGCATCGTCCGGAAAGCGCGCACCCAATCCACCTCAAGGCGGAAGGTACCTTCCTGCTTATCTGCAAGCATAAAACCAATCTTCTTGATTTGATCCCCAGCTAGAACAGGATAATTATTCATACGCCGTCCGCGGAAAGTTGGTTCAGTTTCCGCAAATGTTATGTTTACATTTGTCCAGGTATCAGCAGTCGTGGCGAATTCCGCTTCATAAGCGGGTCCATCCAGATAACTGTCTGTACTCAAGCGCAATTTGTAGCGTCGTCCGTCTCCCCTGACGCGCACAATCAAGCCTTCATAACCATCTAAACCAAATCGAGAGGGTAGTGTTCGAATTGACGCAAAACCGCCATAATTTTCCAGAGATAGGACACCTTGAAAAATGACCGTGCCCTGATCCGTCAAAAATAACTCGCTCTCGGATAAACCACCCATCACATCATCATTGACAATCATCCAGCGTCCCATCTTATCTTCGGTCGTGAAATCAAACAGTACTTTATCATCAACGTGCATCGCAATTGCGCTCATCTCTCCTCCTGTCATTGCCTCCATATAATTCGATGGTCCATCCGCATCATAACCATTGTCAGGTATCTCGCTGTATGAGTCGGCGTTGGTAGCCTCAAAGGGTGCGCTTGCTTGTGCTGTTGCGCACCCGGTAAGCAAAACGGACGCTGCCAAAACTGCCCACAGATAAGATCGGATTAAGTTTTTCTTTGTCATACAACCACCTTTTGTTTATATTATGTATAATTATATTATACATAATTAAAAAGTCAAGTATCTATTTATTATTTTCTCAAGTTTGACTGTTTAACCGTATCACTCTACCATAAGTCACAATGACAAAATGTAGTCATATCGTAATGAAGTTAAAGGACAGGAGGGAAATGCATGGCTAACAAACTTAAAATCACCGACATCGAACGCATCGTCGTCAGTGTCCCGTTGACCCCGCGCTGCCAGGAATGGAATGCGCGCGAGGTATGGCAGTGGCAGATCAGCGAGATCCTGCGGGTGAAGACCGATGCCCCGGACATCATCGGTTACGGGGAGACGATCCTGCACTATACGTGGGGTCGGTGTCCGACGAAGCCATTGAACGCGTCAAAGGCCAGGCAATCCGGCCGACTTTCTGGGCGACGATTCGCTCGGGGCCGGGCTGCAGATGGCGCTCTATGACATCGTGGGCAAGGCTCTCGGGGTGCCGGTCTATCGCCTGTTCAACCTGCCGCGTGTGCGTGAGTGGTGTCCGATTTCCTGGTGGAACATCGATATGCCGCCCGAAGCATTTGCCGAGGAAGCGCAGGAAGCGGTCACCCGGGGTTATACGTCGTACAAAATCAAAGCCCGACCGTGGTGGGACGTCTACGAGCAGGTCCGGCGATCAGCGCAGTGACACCGCCGCATTTTCACCTCGACCTGGACTGGAACCAGATGTTGATTAACGCCGGGAACGCGGCGCCGGTCCTGGCCGAGCTGGACAAGTCAGAACGTGTCTCGATCTATGAATCCCCGATTCTTCAGCGCGATGTGGAAGGGTTGCGCCAGCTTCGAAGCAAAACGACCCGTCCGATCGCGCTGCATTTTGGTAACCCGCCCTTCCCAACCGTGGTTCGCGAAGAAGCCTGCGATGGTTTTGTCGTCGGTGGCGGGACATCCAACATGTTGCAGCAGGCTGCCCTGGCAGCCGAATTTGACAAGCCCTTCTGGCTGCAAATGGTCGGCACGGGATTGACCACAGCCCTGTCGTTTCACCTGGGTGCCGTGCTGCCGATGGCCCAATGGCCTGCGGTGAATTGCCTGAACAACTATGCCGACGACCTGCTGGTCGAACCGCTGCAAATCACCGGCGGTTACGCGCGCGTACCGGAGGCGCCGGGGTTGGGTGTTGAGATCGACCAGGATGCACTGACCCGCTATCGCATGGAACCACCTTACGAGCTGCCGCGTCCAAGCCTGCTTCTTTCGGTGATGTGGCCCGGGGGTTTGGTCAGGCACTATGCCGATATTCATCAGATATGGAAGGATGCCCACGTGGGCAATATCCCGGTGCAAGCTCGGGGGTCAGGATGCAGGTACGCCGGGATGATGGTTCAAAAGCGTGGGCGGAATTGTACGAACGGGCGCAGCTTGGCGCCTGTACACGATTCTATATAAAGTCAGTTATAAAGGGAGGACATTATGGAATATGGTGAACTAAAATGGACCGGTATCCCTGACCAAACTGAAAAAGTGGTCGTTTTACCGCTTGGATCAATGGAGCAACATGGACGGCATTTGCCGCTGCTGACCGACACGTTGATCTGCGAGGAAATTGTGCGCCGTGCCGCATTGGCGTTGGGAGACACCGCGCTGTTCCTCCCCATGGTGTGGATGGGCGTGTCCGAGCACCACCGGGCTTTTCCGGGCACGGTGAGTGTCACCCCGGCGACCTATATCAGCCTGCTTTCGGATATTGTGGAAAACCTGATTGGCAGCGGTTTCAAGCGCATCCTGCTGCTCAATGCGCATGGTGGTAACAGCAATCCGGGCCAGATGGCGCTGTATGAAGTGCAGATGCGGCACCGGGATGCCCGGGATATGTGGCTGGTCTTTGCCACGTGGTTTGCTCTGGCAGCGCCCCAGATTGCAGCCATTCCATCACTTGTGCAGAAAGGGGTCACGCATGCATGCGAGTTGGAGACCAGTGCCATCCTGAAACTGCGCCCGGAACTGGTCAATCTTCCCGCTGCACAAGGCACAAAAGCAGCGTTTGTTTCAGCTTTTTACAGTCCCGATAGCAGTAAACCAAGTCGGGTTGCATCACCCAAACCTTTTGAGCACATCACACTGCACGGGGGTTATGGACATCCGGAGTTGGCGACGCCTGAAAAAGGGGAGGAAGTGCTGCAGGTTGCCGTCGAACAGCTCGTCGCCTGTGTCAGGGAAATGGGGACGTGGCAGGCATTGGAACCAAGTTAGTGCAGTGTAGATTAAGGTGATAGTCACATCAAGGCGAGTACTCTCGCCCAGTGACTATCACCTTTACAGATTGCATTCATAGAAGTGAAAGATCTCTTTTCGACCTCTACGAACCAAACTCCCGCGTAATATCGGGGAAAAATAATCCTGAAACGCTGACAGAAAAGAAATGAGTGCTTTTTACTGGGGTAAGTCCATTACGATACAATGGGCTTGCGGGAGTTCAATACGCACTTCACAATTGGGCAGTCATCGTCACGCATAAATTTCTAGGAGAAACGGTTATGCCATTCAGTGAAGCGCAAATCACGCACGCTATTGAGCAAGGACTTCGTCGTAACGCGACATTGGGCACACCGGAAGTCGTGCGAATTAACGTGTGAGGATGTGAGTTTCTACGGGCTGAGTGCAAACACATTCGCGCGTTGTAGTGCCGATATCATTGCAGATGGCAAGGATCATAAGGTTGCGTTAATCATCAAACGATGGATCCCTGGCGGTCCAACCGACATCGATATGGGGATAGATCCGATGCCCCGTGAATCTTTAGCATTTAAGGCGGGCATCTTTGATCCACTGATTCGATGCCTCCGCGAATTGACGCCCCATTTGTCGCGGCTCTGGATGACCCAGAGTCGAATGATCATTGGGTTATCCTGCGCAATGTCTCAGCCCATTTGACGGTCGTTTCGATCACCGTCTGAACTATCGGAAATCCATCGGCGCTATTCTGTTGCGCTTGATCAATTAGCCTTGATGCACGCGACTTGGGAGAAACCTGACTATCAGGCGCGGCTCAATAAGTTGAGTTGGCTGGTCTCGGATAGCACTCGCTTGTCTCGAGGTGAAGTGGTTTCTCGGTACGTTGACGGGCTATCGGTCAGCGAGTCTGAATTGGCCAAAATAGAAAGCGTCAAAGACTGGATTCAAGGTGCAAGAATTCAACCCGCCTTTAGGTCATTCTTCAAGACTCTCTCCGATTCCAACGCTACAATGTGGAAGCGCAACCTGTGTGATCGAAGCGCTTTGATTGCGGCATTCGCTGAGTTCCCCACGACGCTTGTTCATGGTGATTTCTACCCGCTAAACATTGGCCTGCGAGATGTCGATGGGGAGGAAACAGTTGATCCTTATTGACTGGGAGTGGATTGGCAACGGTTGTGGTTCACTTGATGTCGCTAAACTGCTTTCGGTAGGCGCTGCCCTTGAGTTTCCAGATTTTGACAGCCAGGGACTCGCTACCTTCTACTTCGATCGTTATGTTGCTCATGGTGGAACACTGTTAGACATCACGACCTGGCAGCGTGCCTACGAACTCGCGGAGGTTTACCATGCACTGATCGTACACACTCTCGCCACCGGTTGGTCGATTTTGGATGGCTCCGCAACAAGAACATGCCTCGAGGCGAGAACACCACATTTGACCGAATTAATCGCCAGGTACCTTGATTAAATTGCTTGAAAGTCTCTCAAACGGGGGGCAAAGAACATAAAATCTTACTTGCATCGAAGGTGTAAAATGACAAATATTGTACTTGATCGTTTCGGCGGTTGGATGGGCAAGAAATTCGAGGCAACAGGCTTCTTTCGTGTGGAGAAAGATGAAAGGTGGTGGCTGGTGTCTCCCGAAGGCAATGCATTCCTGAGTTTTGGTATTAACCATCTGCATGCTGAATTTTGGAATCAGGATTACAACCGCAAGGCCTGGGAGAAGCGATTCGGTTTGGACGACTTGAACAGCAGCGAATTCAAGCCGGCCCTGAAGACCTGGTTCCTGCAGACGTGTCGCCAGTACGGCTTTAACACAGCGGGAGTTCACACAGATTTGCCGGTCATCAATACGCCACAGCCGTCCATGCCCTATATGCAGCCGATTCGTTTTGTTGATATTCCCCATTGGAAACCCGAAATACCCGACAGTAATTTCGTTGATGTATTTTCAGTCGAATTCGAGGCGCACTGCGATCGGATGGCGAAGGAAATTGCAGTCCCCGCCAGAAATGACCCCTTCCTTCTCGGTTACGCTATGACCGACTGCCCGTTGTTGACGGAGGAAGACTGCCGGGAACGACCCGATGTCATTGGTGGCGCTGTGCGGAAAGCCCGTATCGGCTGGCAGCGGCGACTGCGCAATTTGCCTGCAGACGCGCCTGGCAAGCAAGCGTATGTCCGGACAATGTATGAACTCTACCGTGGTCAGATCATGGATTTCAATGGTACCTACGGCACGCACTTTGATTCGTTCGATGCGCTGGAACATGCAGAGGGGTGGCGACCTCAAACCGACCTGTCAAATGCCAATGAAACACGAGATAATGTCGGGTTTCTCAAAAATGTTGTGGCGCAGTACTACCGGACAGCACGCGATGCGATTCTGCGATACGATGCAAATCATCTGTTTGTCGGCGATAAAATCAATGCTAACACCGATACGCTGGACACGGTCCTACCGGTAACCAGCCAGTTCACCGACATCATATTCTACCAGATGTACGCGCAATACGAGGTTCAAAAACCTGGTTTGGATCGCTGGTCAAAGATGGTCGACAAACCGATTATCAATGGTGATTCTGCTTATACGATGATCACCGACAACATGCCGCGTCCCTACGGTCCCGTTGCCGATAATCTCGAGCAGCGTGCGCAATGGACAGACGAGTTCTTCCGAAAGGCATTTGCGCGTCCGGAGTTCGTTGGTTGGCACTATTGCGGATTAATAGACGCCCCTAACTTGATCGCGCGCAAGCAGGATCGCCAGCATTCAGGCTTAATGGATCGATATGGAGAGCCGTATCCCTATCTCAAGGAAACTATTGAAGCCTGTACAGCCGAGATGTACGAGATTGCGTTGCAGGGACACTGAGTCATATTCCTGACGGACTTGCCCCAATTTCCAGGGCCTCTTGCCCTTGTATACTAAGGCTGTAGTCTAAGGCCTTGTGCCCATTCCCAACATGGACGTCAACTGATGGCTTTGTTTAGCGAAATCAGAGCCAAAACAGGCATCGCTCCCAGAATAAGGGAGATCCCCCTTTAGGGGAGGGAACGAGGGATAGGTCCGAAGGCCTTGTGCCCGTTCTCTTCATCCCAGCGCGTCGCGCAGTGCGCTGAGCATACCGATCGCAGCTTTTTCGCCTTCATCGATAAGCAACAACGCTCTGTCGTACCCGGAAATCAGGCCCACGTCTGGGGGTATGACCGGTTTCACCATAAAATCCGGCGGGAATGCCTCTATTTTGTACGCATTATGGTGATGGATGACCAGGTTCAATGAATCCCCTAACACACGGAGCAGTCCGCCTACGGTACCCGCCAGGAACCGCCTTTGCCCCAACAGCTGCCAGTAACTGGGCTCCGCCATTGAGGGTGAAAACACATCAACCGCCAGAACAATGTCTGCGCCCATGGCTCGGACCACGTCTGTGGGCAGATTGTTTAACAAAGCACCGTCCACCAGGCATTGCCCGTTCTCCTGGACCGGGTTCAGCAGTCCGGGTACAGACACAGTTGCACGAACAGCTTTAGCCAGAGAACCTTGATGCAGGTGCACCTCTTCCCCGCTGTTCAAGTCGACCGCAACCAGGGTGAGAGGGATTCTAAGATCGTCGAATGTACTACCTTTGAACAGCTTCTCAAAGTATGTATATAACCTTTCACCGCGAAACAAACCCTCACGGGGTAATGAGGGATCAGCCAATCGCCATAGCGTACGCGAATGCCCGTATTCATGCGCAATAGAAACCATCGCATCCGCCGATAAACCCGATGCATATCCAGCCGCAATAATCCCCCCCATACTGGTTCCAGAAAGAAAATCGACCTGAATATCTGCCTCTTCCAGGGCTTTTAACACACCGATATGGGCTAATCCCCGCGCCCCCCCACCCCCGAGAGCCAACCCTAAGGTAGGCTTGTGACTCTGCAACGGTATAGAATTGTGCACTTTTTTGTCCCTTATAGATTTTTTTCAGTTTCTGGGTCAAATTCTACATTCTAATTATATAGTGAATTCCGGTTATTCTCACACACTCAATTGTTTATTCTCCGGGATTGCCTATAATGCAGGCTGGTGAACCACCAAAACATCGTTCCAGGAGGTCGTCATGCCTGTTCTTGGTTCTCGCGGTGGGCACGCCAAGCATTTCTGGTGTCCCATATTAATCGTTCTCGCCTTTTTTACCCTCTTAAGCCCTACCCCAACCCGGGTCGCGGCTAACGCGCCTACCAGCGCCACGGTCGATCCTGCACCAGTCGAAACGTTTACAGGCCCGGGTTTTGTCGACTTCTGGTGGGATCCCACCGCCATTCCCGGATGTGACTCCATCTCAATCTGGCGGAAAACTTCCAGCACCAGCTACACCGAGGTCGCAACACCGGCGTGCGGTGCTGGATTGGTCACCGACGCATCCTTGAGTGCTGGCACAGCCTACACTTATCAGTTCATTGTGAAGAATGACGCTGAGCCCCCCGTTACAATCTATCTCAGTTTCATCATTGCAACCCCGGGGACAATCGGTGGCAAACTGCACCGTAACCTGAGTCTCGGAGGCGCCCTTGAAGTGGGCGGCATCAACGTAGGCGCAAACAGCCAGCTGACACTGAATGGGGCGCACGTTTCCGGAACAGGAACCATCGCAGATTGGATCGCGAACGGCGATGGTTCAGTGCGGGAGCAGGGCGCGGTTCTTATCAGCGCCGGCACGTATAGCGGTACTACATTTCTGTTGAAAAATGCCGGAAGCACAATTCAGGGCGGAGATTACACCAATGTCCAGGTCAGTACGCGTGCGAACATCCGGGATGCATCTATCGACGGATCATCCATTGGCTTCTCCGGGAACGGTAGTATCGCCTTTACCTCAAATATTTTAACTGACACGCTTGTTTCGGTCGCGGAGTCGATCCTGCCACCATCGAGGCGAACACATTGACAGCCAGCACCCTCAGCGTCGGCGGGACGGCAGGCGGTAGCATTGCGTGCAAACAGCTTCTCCGGCAGTGCTGTGCGGGTCTGGCAGCAAGCCCAGGTGACCGTATCTGGCAATTTCTTCAACGGTTTTATCCCTGACACACTCGCCTTCATCGATGTGACCACGGATGCCGGCGTTATCATCAATGGGAACACGCTTCAGGTAGGGAATATGACCGGAACCCGTCCTGCCCTGAGTATCCAACCGGACACCACACCCTCCCATCCGGGTGCAGCTTATACGATGAGTAACAATATCCTCATAGGGAAGAACGCCGGGACAGGCGTCCAGGTGCACGCAGATTGTAACGCGGACGTGCCGGATATCTCAATGATTGACAACACAATTGCCGGATTTAACCTTGCCGTCAGTCTGAATAACACGGTTTGCGCCGGTGGTGTAATCTCAGCGACCATCACAGGCAACACATTGACCGGCAACAGCTACGGCATCCTTGCCAATTTAGACGCTGCTGGAAACGCGCTTTCTGTTCACAATAACTGCATCGCATCCAACAGCACGGGAGGTATCGGGTGCGGCAGCGCAGGGACACTTATTGATGCCACAAACAATTACTGGGGGCATTGGACCGGTCCTACCCACCTCACCAATCCCGACGGTCTGGGGGATAAGATACTCTGCAGCGATGCCGCGTCAGAGATTGGCTTTGTTCCATGGTTGGAAGAACATGCATGCTACATCTCCGATCTGAAGATCGCCCATATAGAGGTGGTGCAAACCGTCCAGACCATTTCTAACACGGTCGCCCTGGTTGCTGGAAAGAGCACGGTGGTCCGCGTTTACCCGGAACTCGGCGCGGGTTTTTCCCCTGTGGACGGCACATTGACCGGCACCCGGGGTGGATTACCCCTGGGCACACTCACCGCTTCATCCCCTGTTTACGCCAGCGCTATCACGGACTGGGACGCAACCCGAGCTGATGACACGTCCAGCCTTAATTTCACGCTGCCTCCGGATTGGACGGAAGGCACTGTTATGCTGCGGGCAGAAGTGTCAAACAGCGCCGGTGCTTTGTTGCTTCAGGAATCTAACGCGGTTCCCTGCGCCCTGGGTGCGGACACTGCGACTATGACCCAAACCGCCAGCTTCAATGCGCGCAAACCGGTCAAAATTGCCTACATCCCCGCATCCATCGATACCCTGTCCGGCTACTTCCCGGTCACTACGGGGGATATCCTGGATGTGCACGCGAAAATTCTCGCCCAATTTCCATTCGGAAACGTCGATTTCCGCATCTTGCCCGCACTTGACCGCTTTGCCAATGTTGATAACAGTGACCCGGTATCCGGTATGTATTTCGCCTACATCTCCGCGGTTGCCCGGCGTTGGGACCTGATCAACAATCCTGACAATGTCGCCGACTATTACATAACCGTCTACGGCACGGACAAATCAACCTACACGGGTTCCTGGTTCTTCATGGGTGACCCGGGGGGTAGAGCGTCCTGCGGTTTGCGCAATGATGGACAGGATTGCTTGATGAGTATGGGCAACCAGCTTGGATTGCGCCCCCTCATCTTCTCAAAAGAATCTTCGATGCCCCCTTACGACTACACATTCCCCTACGCCGACCACCGCACCCACATCTTTGGTTACGACACAGCCAGTCCCCGGGGTGAAGCGATCAAAACACCCGATTTCTTCGACCTGATGTCGCCGGAAGCCCGCGATGGGATGCCAGGCTGGATATCGGACTTTCACTACGAAAAAATATACCTTAACCTGGCGCCCGCCCCGGGCGTGCTTGGTTCTGCCACCGAACTTCGCGCTGTGGATAGTGTCCCTGTGGGTCCAGCCAACGCGAAAACTGCCGATTACCTGTATGTAAATGGCCTTGCCGGTCCCAATGATGGGCGTTTTTATCCGGTCGTCCACCTGCAGAACAGCCCCGAACCCGATGGCGTGACCCCCCTCAACCCCGCAGGCGCTTACTGCCTCCGGTCCCGTGATGGCTATGGGCTAGTTGAGGAGAAATGCTTCGATCTGGACCTGACCAACCCGGGCACCGGCGCGGAAGATGCCATGACCGCTTTTACAGCCTTCCTCACGCCGGCTCCGGGATTGCGCTTCCTCCAGCTCTTATACAACGGCAGCCTTATCGAAACCCTGGTGATTCCTACCGAATCGCCCGATATCACGCTGCTCTCTGCCCATTATGACAGCACCTACCAGACCG
Organism: uncultured Chloroflexia bacterium; assembly: GCA_963700595.1. Classification (GTDB taxonomy): domain Bacteria; phylum Chloroflexota; class Anaerolineae; order B4-G1; family SLSP01; genus PWVB01. The sequence continues at coordinate 89,225 of CAVOYE010000022.1, read as the reverse complement.
CGCAGCTTGCCTGGACCACGCCGCTGGCTGAGGCGCCCAACCTGCACTACCACATCCATAGCAGCGCCGATAACGGCAGCACCTGGACGCCCATTGGCATTGACATTCGCCCCGAAAACATCCAGTATTTTGACGGGGCTTTTCACTGGGGCGTGCGCGCCGCAGGGATCACGCCGGGGACGCAAACCCGGTTCCGCATGATTGCCAGCGACGGTTTCAACGAAACCACCGTCACGTCCAGTCCCTTTGCCGTGCCCGATGTCGGTCCCCTCGTCGCCATCACATCGCCTGCGAACAATGCCGTCATCGACACATTCCCGATCGTGCTGGAAGGCTATGCCTATGATACTGAAAGCGGCGACCGGACCGCTGTGATGACGTGGCACTCAAGCCAGGATGGGCTTCTGGGCACGGGTGACGAACTCAGCGTTTCCGCCCTTTCCGGTGGGAGCCACACCCTCACCCTCAGCGCTGGGGACGGCGAGGGGCATGAGGGGTCTGACGCCATCCACCTGACCGTCGACGTTCCGGTCACCTTCTCGGACAGCATCTTCCTGCCCGTTGTGCTGCGCCAGGAGCCCTGACCACAGTGTATATACGAGACCTGCATGACGCACAGCATCTAATATCCCGTTGTAGGGGCGCACCTGTGTGTGCGCCCATGCGCATCAAGTTAAGGCGCTGATAAGCGTAATCAGATCCAAAACAGGCATCGCTCCCAAATACGGAGATCCCTCTTTAGGGGAGGGAGACGCAGCAGACTGCGTTTAGGGAGAGGTCAAATAGTGATTCTTAGGGTGAGATTTTGCTGTATCGGCTCTGTCATTTACGCAAAAACCCAGATGGATTCTGCCGCATGGAAAGCGGCGCGTGCGCGGGAATGACGCCTCGTTTTTTTCTTAACTTGATACCAATGGGGCGCACCTGTGTGTGCGCCCCATTCGTAAAGGATATTCTCAACCAGGACCTTCTCTTGCTCATCTCTCGCCGATTAAATTCCCACCACTGGCTGACCGGTTGGTACAGGGATTTGGTCTATTGACTCCCGTTATTGCATCACCAGTGGAAGGTAAATGCGATAAGGTTGTATAGTGACCACCACCTCGTCCGGTGTGGGGTCCGCCAAACCCAAACTATCAGTGACGGTCAGGGTAAAGGTCAGCACGACCGGGTCAGGCGGCGCGGTGAAGGTCGGTGCGATAGCCTCGGGGTTGCTCAGTGTCACCACCTGTCCGCCGGTCTGCGTCCAATAGTAAGTCAGCGGTAGGTTACCGTCCGGGTCGCTGCTTCCGCTGCCATCCAGCGTGACAAGGACATTGATATCGACGTTCTGGTCACTCCCTGCGTCGGCTACCGGCGCCAGGTTAATGACGGTAACCACCACCACGTCCGGTGTTGGGTCGGGAAGACCCAGGCTGTCGGTGACGGCCAGCGTGAAGGTCAGCACAGTCGGGTCGGACGGTGAGGTGAAGGTCGGTGCAATGGTTGCCGGGTTGCTCAGCGTCACCGCAGGACCGCCAATCTGCGTCCAATGATAAGTCAACGGCAGATTACCGTCCGGGTCGCTGCTACCGCTGCCATCCAGCGTGACAAAAGCGCTGATATTGACGTTCTGGTCACTTCCCGCATTAGCGATGGGGAATTGGTTGACGGTAATCACCACCTCGTCCGGCGTGAGGTCCATCAAGCTCAGGCTGTCGGTCACGGTCAGCGTGAAGGTCAGCACGGCTGGGTCGGATGGTGCGGCGAAGGTCGGTGCGATGACCACCGGGTTGCTCAGCGTCACCGCCGGACCGCCGGTCTGCCTCCAATAGTAAGTCAGCGGTAGGTCTCCATCGGGGTCACTGCTCCCGCTGCCATTCAGCGTGACGAAGGCGTTAGGGTTGACGTTCTGGTCACTCCCCGCGTCGGCTGCCGGCGCCCGGTTATTGACGGTGACCACCACCACGTCCGGCGTCGGGTCGGCCAGACCCAGACTGTCGGTGACGACCAGAGAGAAGGTCAAAACGGCCGGGTCAGAGGGAGTGGTGAAGGTGGGCGCGGTGACCGACGGGTTGCTCAGCGTCACCGCCGGACCGCCGATCTGCCTCCAGGAGCGGATCAGAGGCAGGTCGCCATCCGGGTCGCTGCTGGCGCTGCCATTCAGCGTGACGAGTTCGTCGGTGTCCACGGTCTGGTCGATCCCCGCATTGGCGATGGGCGCCCGGTTATTGACGGTGACCACCACCACATCCGGTGTCGGGTCGGCCAGACCCAGTTTGTCGGTGACGGTCAGAGAGAAGGTCAGCACGGCCGGGTCAGGGGGAGCGGTAAAGGTCGGTGCGACGACTGCCGGGTTGCTCAGCGTCACCACCGGTCCGCCGGTCTGCGTCCAATAGTAGGTCAGCGGCAGGTCGCCATCGGGGTCGCTGCTTCCGCTGCCATCCAGCGTAACGAGCGCGTTGGTGTCCACGTTCTGGTCGATCCCTGCATTGGCGATGGGCGCCCGGTTATTGACGGTGACCACCACCACGTCCGGCGTCGGGTCGGCCAGATCCAGGCTGTCGGTGACGACCAGGGTGAAGGTCAGCATGGCAGGGTCGGACGGCGCAGTGAAGGTGGGCGCAACGGCAGCCGGGTTGCTCAGTGTCACCGCTGGTCCGCCGGTCTGCCTCCAGGAATAGGTCAGTGGCAGGTCGGCATCGGGGTCGCTGCTTCCGCTGCCATTCAGTGTGACGAAGGTATTGGTGTCCACGGTCTGGTCGTTTCCGGCATTGGCGATAGGCGCCCGGTTATTGACGGTGATCATCACCACGTCCGGCGTCGGGTCGGCCAGACCCAGGCTGTCGGTGACGGTCAGGGAGAAGGTCAGCACAGTCGGGTCGGACGGCGCGGTGAAGGTCGGTGCGACGACTGCCGGGTTGCTCACCGTCACCGCCGGACCGCCTGTCTGTGTCCAATAGTAGGTCAGTGGTAAATTAACGTCCGGGTCGCTGCTGGCGCTGCCATCCAGCGTAACGAGCGCGTTGGTGTTCACGGTCTTGTCGCTTCCAGCATTGGCAATGGGCGCCCGGTTATTGACGGTGATTACCACCACGTCCGGCGTCGGGTCAGCCAGATCCAGACTATCGGTAACGGTTAGGGAGAAGGTCAGCACGGCCGGGTTGGACGCCGTGTTGAAGGTAGGTGAAACAGCCGCCGGGTTGCTCAGCGTCACTGCCGGTCCGCCGGTCTGCCTCCAAAAGTAGGTCAACGGCAGGTCGCCGTCGGGGTCGCTGCTCCCGCTGCCATTCAGCGTGACGAGGGCATTAGTGTCCACGTTCTGGTCGCTGCCCGCATCAGCGATGGGCGACTGGTTATTAACGGTAATCACCACCACGTCCGGCGTCGGGTCGACCAGGTCCAAGCTGTCGGTGACGACCAGGGTGAAGGTCAGCATGGTCGGGTCGGACGGCGCAGTGAAGGTAGGCGCAACGGCAGCCGGGTTGCTCAGTGTCACCACTGGACCACCGCTTTGTGTCCAATAGTAGGTCAGCGGAAGGTCTCCATCGAGGTCCATGCTCCCGCTGCCATCCAGCGTAACAAACGCGTTAGTGTCCACGTTCTGGTCGCTTCCCGCATTGGCGATGGGGACATGGTTGCCGGTGATTGCAATCTGATCAATGTGCGGTGTGCGCACCGGTGAGAGAGATTGGAGTTCAGCCCGCCAGCGCAGATCATCACCCGTGGTAGGGAAGATAAACATGACATCGGGTTGCACGATGAACCATCGAGCCCCGCCATTATTGCTCAACCAGTAGGTCACGCTGGTGTTGGGAGGTAGGTTCGAAGTAGGGGTCAAGGTGGCGCCAGTAATGTTGTCAGTTTCGGTATCCACCCGGAGGGAGGTGGCCTGCCCCTGCCCGGTATGGTAGAGCACTTGCCGGCGGTACAGCCGGTTCACCTGACCATAGTTCCCAACCAGCATGTCCGGGTATCTGTCCCCGTCCACGTCACCCAGCGCCACTGAGTATGTAGCGTGGACATCGGGATTGATGTCACTGCCACTCACCCCGCTGAAGGGGCTGGACGTGCCGTTGTTCAGATACAGCCGGTTGGCTTGCCCATCATTCCCGGTCACCAGGTCCAGGTCGCCGTCCCCATCCACATCCCCCAGCGCCACCGAGTATGTAGCGTGGGCATCGGCAGCTGACGTCACTGCCACTCACCCCGCTGAAGGGACTGGCTGTGCCGTTGTTCAGGTACAGCCGGTTGGCTTGTCCATCAGTTCCCGGCTACCAGGTCCAGGTCGCCGTCCCCATCCACATCCCCCAGCGCCACCGAGTATGTAGCGTGGGCATCGGCGCTGACGTCGCTGCCACTCACCCCGTTGAAGGGACTGGCTGTGCCGTTGTTCAGGTACAGCCGGTTGGTTTCATTATAGTTCCCGGCTACCAGGTCCAGGTCGCCGTCCCCATCCACATCTCCCAGCCTAACCGAGGATGTAGCATGGGCATCGGCGCTGATGTCGGTGCCACTCACCCCGTTGAAAGGGTCGGTCGTGCCGTTGTTCAGGTACAGCCGGTTGGCTTGTCCATCATTCCCGGCTACCAGGTCCAGGTCGCCGTCCCCATCCACATCCCCCAGCGCGACCGATGATGTAGCGTGGGCATCGGCGCTGATGTCGGTGCCACTCACCCCGTTGAAAGGGTCGGTCGTGCCGTTGTTCAGGTACAGCCGGTTGGCTTGACCATCATTCCCGGCTACCAGGTCCAGGTCGCCGTCCCCATCCACGTCCCCCAGCGCCACCGAGGATGTAGCGTGGGCATCGGCGCTGACGTCGCTGCCGCTCACCCCGTTGAAAGGATCGGTCGTGCCGTTGTTCAAATACAGCCGGTTGGCTTGCCCATCAGTTCCCGGCCACCAGATCCAGGTCGCCATCCCTGTCCACATCACCCAGTGCAACCGCGTATGTAGCGTGGGCATCCGCGCTGATGTTGCTGCCGATAATCCCACGTAAGGGTCTGGTCACGCCGTTGTTCAGGTATAATCGGTTGGTTTGACCAAAGTTCCCTGTCACCAGGTCCAGATCACCGTCCCCATTCACATCCGCCAACGCCACCGATTTTGTAGAGTAGGCATCAGCGCTGATGTCACTGCCACTAACCCCGCTGAATGGGCTGGCTGTGCCATTGTTCAGGTAAAGTCGATTACCTCCTTCCTTCCCAGCCACCAGGTCCAGGTCGCCGTCACTGTCCACGTCTCCCAGCACAACCGACCCTATTTCGTAGGTATCAGTGCTAACCTCGCTGCCAATCACCCCACTGAAGGGGGTGGCGGTGCCGTTGTTCAGGTATAGCCGGATGGCTTGCCCCCAGTTTCCAGCCATCAGGTCCAGGTCGCCATCCCTGTCCAGGTCCCCCAACGTCACCGACGTTGTTGCGTGGGTATCGGCGCTGATGTCACTACCGCTGACCCCGCTGAAGGGGCTGGCTGTGCCGTTGTTCAGGTACAGCCGGTTGGCTTGATTAGTGTTCCCGACCAGCAGGTCCAGGTCGCCGTCCCCATCCACGTCCCCCAACGCTACTGAAAATGTATGGTGAGTATCGGCACTGATGTCGCTGCCACTCACCCCGCTGAAGGGGCTGGCCGTGCCGTTGTTCAGGTACAGTCGGTTGGTTTGATTATTGTTCCCGGCTACCAGGTCCAGGTCGCCGTCCCCGTCCATATCCCCCAACGTCACCGACGTTGTATTGTGAGAATCGGCGCTGACGTCGCTGCCACTCACCCCGCTGAAGGGGTCAGCGGTGCCGTTGTTCAGGTACAGCCGGTTGGCTTGACCATCGTTGCCGGCCACCAGGTCCAGGTCGCCGTCCCCGTCCACGTCCCCCAGCGCCACCGAGAGTGTAGGGTGGGCATCTGCGCTGATGTCGCTGCCGCTCACCCCGCTGAAAGGGTTGGCTGGTGCCATTGTTCAGGTACAGCCGGTTGGCTTCCCAATTTCCAGCCACCAGGTCCAGATCGCCGTCCCCGTCCACGTCCCCCAGCGCCACTGATTGTGTACGGTGGGTATCGGCACTGATGTCGCTGCCGCTGACCCCGCTGAAGGGGTCTGCCGTGCCGTTGTTCAGGTACAGCCGGTTGGCTTGACCCATAGTTCCCGGCCACCAGGTCCAGATCGCCGTCCCCGTCCACGTCTCCCAGCGCCACTGCATGTGTAGCGTGGGCATCCGCGCTGACGTCGCTGCCGCTCACCCCGCTGAAGGGATCGGCCGTGCCGTTGTTCAGGTACAGCCGGTTGGTTTGACCCAAGATTGGATCCCAGTTCCCGGACACCAGGTCCAGGTCGCCGTCCCCGTCCACGTCGCCCAGCGCCACCGACCACGAATTGTGGGTATCCGCGCTGATGTCGCTGCCGCTCACCCCGCTGAAGGGATCCGCCGTGCCGTTGTTCAGGTACAGCCGGTTGGTTTCATCGTAGTTCCCGGCCACCAGGTCCAGGTCGCCGTCCCCGTCCACGTCCCCCAGCGCCAGCGACAGAGTATGGTGAGCGTCGGCGCTGACGTCGCTGCCACTCACCCCGCTGAAGGGGCTGGCCGTGCCGTTGTTCAGGTACAGCCGGTTGGCTTGATTATTGTTCCCGGCCACCAGGTCGAGGTCGCCGTCCCCGTCCACATCGCCCAGCGCCACGGAGTATGTATCGTGGATATCCGGGCTGACGTTGCTGCCGCTCACCCCGCTGAAGGGGTCGGCCGTGCCGTTGTTCAGGTACAGCCGGTTGGCTTGATTCTGGTTCCCGGCCACCAGGTCGAGGTCGCCGTCCCCGTCCACGTCCCCCAGGCGCCACCGACCATGTGTAGTCGGTATCGGCGCTGATGTCGCTGCCGCTCACCCCGTTCAAGGGACTGCCGTGCCGTTGTTCAGGTACAGCCGGTTGGTTTGACCGCAGTTCCCGGCCACCAGGTCCAGGTCGCCGTCCCCGTCCACGTCCCCCAGCGCCACCGACCATGTATCGTGGGCATCGGTGCTGATGTCGCTGCCGCTCACCCCGCTGAAGGGATCGGCCGTGCCGTTGTTCAGGTACAGCCGGTTCGCTTGACCATAGTTCCCGGCCACCAGGTCGAGGTCGCCGTCCCCGTCCACGTCCCCCAGCGCAACCGAGTATGTATTGTGGGCATCAGCGCTGGCATTGCTACCTGTCATGTCCGGAGCAAAGGCCCCGTACTGAACTCGCCGCCACGCCAATACCAGGGCCTGCTCGTCGGTGGACCAGTTGGCATTGGTCAGGCTGCTATCGCGCAGGACGGTGTCGGCAAAGTCCTCGGTGAAGGGCAGCCCCGGCGTGGCCGCCCGCGCCGTCGGTCGTGCGATGGCACCCAGGCTCAACCCGATCAGCACCACACCGATCAACAAGAGACGCGTTGCTTTTATTGTGCGTTTGGTCAGGTGTATCGAATCCATTGTCCTTCTCCTTAATTTTCTTTTCTGCTTTCTCTTCCGCCTGATGCCGCGCCGGATCCAAGTATTGCGCTAACCTGATCCAGTGGTGATGGTAAAGAAAGCCGTAAGCCCTATTTTATAACTGATCACGGTTGCAGTTAAAGTAAGCAAGAAGATTATTGCAAGAATATCATTGACAGGTCGCATTACCAGATACAAATGCATCGATGCCAGGTTAAAAAACCAACAACCGACGGAACTCAACGACCCACCGATTTAGTGCTGGATGTGGCGGAGCGTTTCAATACCGAAGCCCAGTTCAACGCACCGTCACATCAATCCGAGTTAAAAAACGGTATTTACCCCCAGGCCATCTTCGGCAATTAATTGAGTGCGACAAGCCCAATTCCAACCGGGTGGAATTTATGACGTACTTTTTGGTTAAGATTCTGTTATAAAGTATACATATATTTTACACTAAAAACAACCAACCAGCACAAACCAGATATGGAGATAAAAGTGGTGTGGCAAGATAGGTTTTGGACTGCTGTAAACTTATTTCTATTGCTTCTACCTGCGACCCCATCGCCGTCGATTACTAGGAATGACGCGATACTTGATTGATTCATCAAGGGCGATAGCCCTGTAATCGGGGACTTGACGGGAGGGGTTCGTAATATATGATGAGCAGGCGCATATCCGCCCAACGCAGTTTTAATCACTTCGAAAGCTGTAGTTAGAGCGGATCTGGTGTTTATATGATCATTAAATAAGACAAGTGAAATCCGCCCTTCAGCCGTGATAAAGAGTATCGCTACTTGTACTCATGAGCAGGAAAAATACATCCGCAGAACACATTATGGAAAAATACGACGTCTATGCATACGGAGTGATTGCCCCCAGCACCCTCTATTTACTGCAAGATCCCTACCCCGTCAGAAGCGGATACGCGGAAATCGCTGAAGTATATCGCCATATCGGAGGTGAAGCCGCCAATTCTTCCATTGTGCTTTCACGGCTCGGGATAAAAGTGAAACTTGATGGGAACTGGATCAATCCTGATACGGATGCGGACATCGTGCGGGATGTTTTTTCCCAAAACCACATCGACATCTCCCGCGTTGCTTTCCGCGCCTGCCGGGGTCCAAAAGAAATGCTCATTGTTGACCCCCATTCAAGAACGATCTTCGGCACCTATGCGCAACTTGCCGCAGAAGAAAGCTGGAATTGCCCGCAGAAAATCGATATTCAAAATGCTGCGCTTGTCAGCCTGGATCCTTTTTTTGGTACTGCAAGTCTACAGGTAGCCCAATATGCAGAAACCCTCAACAAACCCATCGTCACTGTGGACTGCAAATTCGATAGCCCGCTATTCACTGCCTCCACAGTCACGATTATTGCTGAGGAGTATCTCACAGCAACCTATCCTGATCAAAGCATCCCTTCGTTAACACGAACCTACAAAGAACGATCCCGGGGCACAGTGATTTTCACCTTTGGGCACAAAGAAATCCTCTTTGGCTCCCGGGAAGCAGAATTCCGGACATTCACACCGTTTACCATCCATCCTGTGGATACTACCGGAGCTGGAGATTCTTTCCGCGCTGGGGTGATCTACGGTTTGCTGCAAAAATGGCCAATCGACAAATCCATAACGTTTGCTTCTGCGATGGCAGCGCTGGTCTGCCAGTCAGTTCCCGGCGTGCTTAATTCTCCCAGCTATGATCAGGTCATGGCATTTATCGCAAACTATACACCTGATAAAATACCTGTCACTGAACCTTCCCATCAGCGCCAATTATGGACAGAATGGACCACGTATGGGTCGCGATGCGATATTCTTTTAGCTGTAGTCCAGGGCCTTGTGCCCGTTCTGGATCGCAACAAACCGTAAAACCGAATCGATAAAAACATTCTTTTGAAGTGCTCTGTAAATAAATTTTATGCGAAATACATAACCAGAATAAAAACAAGACGTCATTCCCGCGCACGCGGGAATCCATCCGCACCTGTGCTCAAAACAAGAAATGTTTTACCTTTACGAACGCATCATTTTCGATGCTATCTTTCGATCGTCGGAGGATATTGTATGGACCACCGCATTCCATACAGCGGAATCCATCTGGGCTACATTGCTGGTCATTGGCACAATTTTTAAAAAGGCACCTCAAAAAAGCTAAAGTCTGCACGCTATATAACAATATGAGTATGCGTCCTTTACTTACAATATCAATCCGGCATTATGAGGTGAAAATATCATGAAAGTAGCGTGTTTCAGCGTCGCGATTATGGACTACTACCCCCAGCAAAAGCAGTATTTCCCGGGAGGAAATTCCCTGAACCAATCCGTGTGTTTCGGTCAGATGGGGCACCGCAGCGCGTTCGTAGGGCCCATTGGCACGGATGAAAACGGTGACCGCATCGCGGCATTGCTCAAATCTGCTTCCGTCGATACTTCCCACACCCACCGCATCGAAGGGTCAACAGCCACCAACCAGATCATCAACGACGCTGCGGGTGAACGCTATGGGGTTGAAGGCGCGTGGCTGGGTGGCGTCTACGATAATTATGAACTGGCAGAACCGGATTGGGCATTTCTCGCAGATTTCGACGTCTGGACCACCCACGTCGATGGACCTAATTTCAATGAAGCGCTGAAACGAAAACGCGAAGACCAGTTGCTGACCGTTGATTTCCTGCACCTGACCGATTATGCGCTTCTGGAAAATAGCCTGCGTGATGGCGTCAACGGCACCGGAGGTGACGCCATCGTCTACTTTGGTGGCACGGCGGACATGGCATCTGATCTCGCGTGCATCGCCCGGACGAATCCACGGGCTGTGATTGTCCTCACCCTGGGGGCTGATGGCAGCATCGCCTTTGTGGGAGACCAATCCTTTACCCAACCAGCTCTCCCCCTGGATCGCGTCGTCGATACCACTGGCTGCGGGGACGCATTCCAGGCTGGATTTACCGCCAGCTATTATGATACAAAAGACATTCCCGCCGCCTTGCGCGCCGGGGCAGTATTGGGGCGCATCGCCGCGCAGCACTACGGCGGTACGGCATCCATACTGACCGGATAATCCTGGATGTCAATCCAACTTCCACCGCTTTCGGATCGGGTTTCGGACAACTTGCCATTCATCAAGTGGCGGATAGTGCCCTATTGCATTGTTAAGATGAATATTAGGTAAACAATCATTACTATGCGTCTGAAAACTATACACTAAACACGAACTGTCATTCCCGCGAAAGCGGGAATCTATCCCTGATTCATTGATATGCTGTTGCTAAAATTTATCAAGAACCACCTTAACAGAGCACTATTATCCATTTACATGATTCTGGAAAATGTTGTATGCATGCTTCTTACTGGTATACCTGTTCAGGTAGAACCCTTTTATCTCTTTCCAGCATGCTACAAAAAACGAATCGATCCAACTACTATTCTCAAACACCCAATCTACCGGATAGGGAGCCCATAACCGTTCAATATCAAGGCGCAGCTTGCTATAAACCAATTGCAACCGGAACAATGTGGTCGGATACGAATCTATTTGATTGCTTGCCAATAAATCTACATCTATCTCTTCCATAATGCGTGGGGGTAATCTGCCATTTTTTAAAACGTATGCCGCTTTCTGAGTAATGTCCAGACATGACAGAAATAGGAGTGAACCAACCGTAGCAAATTTTTGCCATCCTTGGGGAGCGGAACCTTTGTATAAAGTTGTGGCAGTTTGAACTGCGATAACAAGACCTTGAGTGTCACAGTACAGCTCTTCATCGAATGGTGTTTCCATATCCAGTGGTTCACCGATACTCTTTTTGCGCTTAATGTGAAGATGCATAAGCTTCATGGGCAATAACAAAGGCAGCCATAGGGACAACCATCAACTCTTTAAAGTAAGTCCCAACCTCATCCGTCTCGATAATTGGCATTTCGGCTCTTGTTTTATCCATAGCAATGATTAACTCTATCCCACCCATGCTGTCACGATGAAATTCTATCGTATTTATCAGATAATAGATCAATTCATCCAACTTTTGCATTTCTGATTCGGTCGGTTTGCGCGGCTCCAAAGTCTGTTTGCCAGAATACTTCCTTACTTCGTTGGAAATCAACCATGCAATGTAGCGCGCAAACAGATCATTGAACAAAAATAGCTGCCTGTTGAAAACCAACAGATCAGGGATATTTTCACCAACCGATAATATATGCGCATTCAATTGACCTGCACACACAGTGCCGATAGAGATTGCATCCGGTAGTTCGATTCCCAGCCTGGCAGCTTCCTCAACAACTGCTTCAAAAATTAATACCAGTTTTGGGTAGTCTATTGGATCTTCATATTTTGTAGGCAGTTTATCCTGATATGATGTAAAAAAGTCAACTGATGAATCTACCCCAGCTTGGTTGGCAGTCCAATTTGAGGAATTGCGGCGCAAATTGTCAGCCAGTTGCTGATCAGTAAATATACTTTTTGGCTGAAATGACCTGTTATTATTCTCAGCTTGTATCTGGAATGATTCCAGAATAGCAAGAGTTTCTTTTGTATAAGTAATTTTCATGAAACTAATCCGTTTTTGCTGAAGTATACTCTGAACAAAAAGCTGATAAACCTGCATTAAAAACAATCAGCCCTGCGACTGCAAAAGCCAGCGGTGTGAGAGGGATAGCAATCACACCGCTAGAGAGAGTGGCAGAAGAGAAGCCCCAACAACTTTAGTGACCTCACGAATATCATTTTTGACAGAGCCAAGTGCAACACATATCGCTTTCCTGGCTTCCACACTCTTCTCTAATTCATTATTTACAGATTTCAAAGATTCTTTATATTCGCGAGAATTGATTCTTTCATACAGAGTCTTTGATAAAGAACTGGCTTTCGACAGCATTTCTTCAGTATAGAGATCAGCGGCAAGTAAAGCGGCTTGGTGCAGTAAATCTTTCTCACTGATTTGGCTGTTCATTTAAGGTGCCTCCGAATGTCTTCTACGATTAGTGAATAAAAAAAATTTACCTAACTTTAACAAATTCCATTTTATTTCCTGAAATCATTATAGCCCCGATTATTCCTGCATGCATTAAAGATAAAGCAAAAGAAATGAGCCGCAAGCAAAGCCCAGCCTATTCTAACCTACCTGGCATCGTCAAGAACGGATTTCAGCATCTACCCGGAACCAGGCGCTTAGCGCACTTTTGTCTCTACCGCCATAGGTTGCATCTGAAACTTGGATCGATCAAATCGGTGCGCGCAAGTGGTGTAGCTGCGCACGGAGGCAGAATTGAGGTGCATCGCCGCGCAGCACTATGGCGCTGCGCCGTCGCTGCTAACCTGAGAGCAGGTGCTCTGTAAACTAAATATCTGAATAATGCCATCGCGCGAACTGTTGAGAGTCTCTTGTTATTTGGGATCAAGCGACATAACGTAGTCGTAACTTTCATTCAGATATTCGGACAACTTGTCCAAATCATCGAACATACGATCTGGGATCAACACGTAGCCCCGCATCTCCGCTCCATAGGAAATGAACTTGGACGACTCGAATTCCTCGATGTACTTTTCCTGAACAGGCTTTGAAAACCGCATGCCTATTTCACCCGCTTTATTGAGCAATGAGAACATGTATCCGTTCGCGGAAGTGTACGGCATGGTTTTTCCTTTTCGCTCAAATCGTGGGCATTTATCAACCAATTGATCGTAGAGTGCAAGCTTCTGTTTCCACATACCTTTCATCCTCCTTGAATTTAGTCCCATCACCGGTGGCTAGACCCTGAATAAATCAAGACCTTATGAGTATTCTAACATAGATTTCAATTGCGTTTCCCTCACCTTAAGCCTGCCACATTTTGCCTTCGACAGCGCGTGCTGCTGAACAAAATCTCTTGACCATGAATTTACGCCTGTTCTCACAATACATTTTTACAGATTTCTCAGCCCCTGTCCTCTAGAAATATAGAAATCATGTTTACCATGAGGATATATAAACCTACATATCGTCCTTTAACAGATCCTGTTGTGTTTCGAAACAATACTTGGAAACATAGAAGTTTCTACCGTAAAAAACAAGGGCTTAACCCCTCACCCAGTCCGCTGGGGCACAGGCTTATGGGGGTACTATTGTTTCAATTGAAAAAAATCAATAGTCCCTTAAAAACAATAGTCCACCCGGACCTTTAACCCGTAACCTTGCCTTCAGGTTGACGTGTCCGACTTCCCGTGTACTATAAATCCACGGACCATGCCATCAGGCGAATCAACCATCAGGAGAAAAAATGGAATTAGGGATCATCGGTTTACCCACCAGTGGTAAAACCACTGTGTTTAACGCCCTTACGGGAGCGGATCGCGAGACCGCCACGGCTTCATCCGGCAAGCTGGAACTCTACAGCGCCACGGTCAATGTGCCGGATGCGCGTGTCGACCGGTTGAGCGCCCTCTATAAGCCAAAGAAAACAACCTACGCGCAAGTGACCTTCACCGACATTGCCGGTTTGGACAAAGACCTGGGGAAAAAAGGGCTCTCGGGTGAACTCCGCAACAAGATCGCCCCCATGGACGCATTCGTCCACGTCATTCGCGCCTTCGAAGATGAAAGGATTCCGCATGTGTTGGGTAAAGTAGATCCAGTGCGAGATCTGGAGAACCTGGATACGGAATTCATACTTGCTGATATGGTCGCGGTTGAGAACAGGCTGGCGCGGATTGAGGAGCGCCTGACCAAAGGCGCTAAAGCCGAAGAACGCACCGCCTTGATGGAAGACAGGCTGCTATTTGAGCGCATCCTTGAAGCTCTCGGCAGTGGTACGCCACTGCGGGATATGGACCTCACTGAGGATGAGAGCAGCAGTATCAGGATGTACAGTTTTCTGACGCTGAAACCCGTTCTGGTGCTCTTCAACGTTGGGGAGGATGGCGACCACATGATGGATATTGATTACAACCACCGCCATTCAGATCAGATGGCTCTCCAGGCCAAACTTGAAATGGAGATCAGCCAGCTGCCTGAAGATGAAGTCGCCATTTTCATGGAAGAATTCGGGATCACGGACCGCGCCATTACCCGCGTCATTCAAGCCTCCTATCACCTGGTCAATTTACAATCCTTCTTCACCGTGGGTGAGGATGAAGTGCGCGCGTGGACCATTCCCGTCGGCGCGACCGCGCAGGAAGCTGCCGGTACGATCCACACGGACCTTGCCCGGGGTTTCATCCGGGCGGAGGTGATCCCCTATGATACACTCATTGCTCTGGGTGATATGGTCTCAGCGCGGAAAGCAGGACAGGTGCAGATTGAAGGTAAAACCTATCTCATTCAGGATGGCAACATCGTGCACGTGCGTTTCTCCGTATAAAACAAGCCCCTTATTCCGGGGTTGCATAAAATGGAGCGAATATGAACGCGTCTGAATCAAAAATCGAATGGCTGTTTATTAACCTGAGATGGTTCTTTTTAGTCGCGGTCATGAGTGTGATTGGGCTGGATGTCATTGTTCGGGACTCTGTCTTTCCCAGCACGGTGTTAGCCCTGCTGATCTTCGGTGGTGTAGCCAATATTATTGCCGTCGTCGCCTTACTACAAAATTCGTCCGGTAAACTCCTGCAGCGACTTATGCTGCTGAACGATATAGCCCTGACCCTGGGGTTCATTGCCGGCAGTTCAAAAATCCAAAGTCAACTCCTGTTTGTCTCTATCATCCCCATAACGGTGGCAGCGATGCGGATTTCATGGTTCGTGAGTATACTGTTAACAATCGCTGTTGTGGGATCTTACTGGCTGATCGCATGGAATGAAATTGGGTTCCTGTCCGTGCAGGCACCGGATTTTATATTCGCCACATTGCCGCAGCTTATCAATGGGCTCATTTTGTTAATTGCCGGTTCGGCAGTCAGTTATATCGGCGTGCGGATTAAACAATCGCTGCTTGCTGAGAGGAAACAACAGGAAATAGAAGCGCAACTTGTCCTTCAATCAGCCCAGAAAAAAATTAAACTCATTTTTGAACTTGCCAGCACTTTAAGCGCCACCCTCAATTACGAACTGATATTAGAGGCTGCCCTTGATGTCAGTAATGCTAGTTTGCGGGAATTTTTTATTATGGGGGAAGAGATTTCGCAAATCGGTATGATCCTGCTTTATGGTATGGATCAAACGCTATACATTGCTGCAAGTCAGGGATTGCCTGATTCAGATATCGTCCTCCGGTTTCCCGCGCAGGAAGGAGCTTTGTCAGATGCGGTCGCCAGTACAGAGCCGATCACCATCAACCATCCCTATGATGACCCGGAGTTAAAATATAGTACGGGCATTACTGGGTGCCAACAAGCCATCATCATCCCATTGCGCGCGGGTTTCGACAGCTATGGGTTTCTCCTGTTGGCATCTCCGGAAGAAGATATCTACACAGCTGAATTTCAAGAGCTCCTGGTCGCTGTCTCTAACCAGGCAGTCCTTGCACTGCAAAACGCAAGCCTGTACCAGAGCCTGATGGATGATAAAGACCGTCTGGTCACAATTGAAGAGGATGCGCGAAAGAATCTGGCGCGTAATCTCCACGATGGACCAACACAGATTATCGCAGCCATAGCCATGCGCCTGAACTATATCCGCTTGCTGATCAAGAAAGACCCCGATGAAGCTGTGAAAGAACTTGCCGAAGTTGAGGATATGGCTCGAAGAACAACCAAGGAAATTCGGCAAATGCTCTTTATCCTTCGACCCTTGATATTGGAATCCCAGGGATTGGTTGCTGCTGTTGAGCAGCTCCGTCTAAAACTAACGGAAACTAACAAAATAGACATCCACCTGGAAAGTGATCCGGTTGTGGATAAAATTATGACGAAAGAAGCCAAGGGATCGGTCTTTTATATCATCGAAGAAGCCATCAACAATGTCAAAAAACATGCGAAAGCGAAGAATATCTGGCTTCGTCTTTACCCGCAGGGGCTCAACGTCATTATCGAAATCCAGGATGATGGCATTGGCTTTAATGTGTCAGAATGGGAGCAAAATTACGCCAGTCGCGGCAACATGGGTCTTATGAACTTGCAGGAACGCGCTGAACTCGCCAAAGGCAAAACTGCTGTCCGGTCAACGCCGGGGGAAGGAACCACCATCATCGTGACGATTCCAGCTGTACACACAGAGCGTGCGGTATGAACGCGTCCATCCTGGATCGTGTGATCTGGCTTGTTTTCTCCGTGGGATTGGCAATTCTATCCGCTGTTACGCTTGCTTATGTGTCGCAGATAGCGCAGCGCGCGCCGATGGATAAAAAATGGTGGTCCTTGCTGCTCAATCCATGGTTGCAGGATAGCCTGCGCCTTGTTTATGCGATTTGCATTCCCGCCATCGCATTGTTTGCACAGGGCGCTCTGACCTATCGGGGATTGGGATTTAAAGCATTCCCACGGACCGCCAACGTCGCCGGCATGGATAGTTCATCGTCTTTATGGGCAAATGATACCGAAACCATGGTCATCATCCTTGTTTTGACCGGGCTTGTTATTGCTTACGGATTGCAGTCTTCAGGTGGAAAAAGAATAGGGCACAAACCAGATATTGGGACCAGCCTTATCGCAGCAAGTCGTGAAAGTCTGATAGATCAGATTCATTGGGCTTTCTACCGTGAACTCTGTGTTACATTGTGGGGTATTATGCTTGGTTCGTGGATAGTCATGGTGCCCTTATCCATCGAACTTTTGTTGAATCCTGCAACCTGGGTAAGACTGAAGACTGTACCTGGACGCACTTCACTCATCACCCACTGTGGCATTCTATTCGCCAGCACCATTTTATTTATACAAACGCAGAACTTATGGTTGATGATCATACTGGAATTTGCATTGAGAATGTTGTTTGCAGGCGTGATGGTGCCGTCAATTGGAATGCAGCGTGCCGATCACGACAATACGGTGCGTGTCAATACCATAGGGGTAGCATGACACCAGGGTAATAACCGGTGAACTGGTCGCATTCAAAACACTCACTTCTGTTGGGTTGACAATCCGCGTTTGCTGCACCACATAACTATATTCTTGTGTTTCTGTGTATAAAATGATTTCATCCCCGACCTTTAAATCAGGTAAATCGCGGAAAATCTCGCCGTAGATGTCATTGTGCGCTGAAATAACACAGTTGCCTCTCTCTCCCGGATTGGCGCTGGCAATCATATGACCAGCACCGGATTTGAGGCTTTCCCAATCGTCCCCTTCAACAACCGGTGCATCGACACCTATGGCAGGGATGACAATCCGTTGAGCCTGTTCAGGTCCAGGTGTCGGTACTGGTAAAGGCGTAATAGAAACAACCTGATCCCGCAGGTGAACTGGAACAGGCTCAGGTTCAGACTGCTTAAAAGCATCGGGTGGCGTATGTCCACCGGGTAAAATAAAAACACCGATAATAGGTGTCGGTACAGCGGTTGGTTGTTCCTGGGCAGCCTTACTCACTTCGTTGATAGATCGCACGGTTGTGGTCAATTGCGCAATCACAAATATAAAGCCAATGAGTGCCAGAACTTCAATCAGCAGCAAGACCTGGTTCCCCAGCCAACGCCATTTTATGGGTCGTTTTGTTGGGACAGGCGTCTCCTCAAACACCGCACTATACCTGTAGGCAGGTTCCGTATCCTGATTTACAGGTTGTGATCCTGTAAGGGGTTTTACGGACGCCGGCGGGCGCAGCGGATCAGTCGCGGTTGGATTTTTGCTGATTCGCGCCAAGCGTTCATGTCGCTTCCGGATTTGCAGCACTTCCTCAAGCTCATCAATGGATAATTCATCCACATACCGGTGATCTCTCACTTTTCACCTACGGCAAAAACCTCACGCTCAAAAAACCAGTTGAACGGTGGTACATGGAATAGAAACCACCTGATTGCACCCAAAAAACGGGATTCTATGCGATGCTGCGGCGGTGTACTCAGCCAGCTTTTGACATGGTTGAAATGATGCCTTCGGAGGCCTTGCCACAAACTTAAAAAAGACTGTTCATTGACATGCACATGCATATTCTCGGGAATGATAGCCCGTGGGTTTCTGGGATAATTCGCACCTTGCCCCATTAAAATACGTACCAACCTTACAATAGGGTAAGAGTACCTGTCATACCAAACGTTCGGGGCGGTGTGGATGATAATCCGTCCGCCCGGCTTCAACACACGCCAAACTTCTTTGAATGCGAGTGTAAGTTCATCCGGATATAGATGCTCGACTATGTCCAACAACAGCACCCGATCAAAAGTATCAGCAGTAAAAGGCAAATACAGCGCGGAGGCTCGTGAGACTTCGATTGTCTGACCCTCAGTTTCAGTGCCGTCGGCGATCTGTTTGGAAATCCGCACTGCAACATCCGCATAGTCTATACCGTAAGCCCGGGCGCCCAGCAGCGTTGTTCTACGTAATATTTCACCACGTCCGCATCCGACATCCAGGACGCGCATACCGGCGGCAATACCGGCAACGGACAAAGCTTCAGCCAATCTGCCGGATAAATACGACCCATCACTGGAAATAAAAGTATCGTATCCCTCACACACGCGCAGAAAGTATTCCTCATCGTAAAGAACTGAAGGAACGGAACCTGAAGATTGACTGTTCAAAACGTTAACACCCCAAAAAGTTTAGCATCAAATGCTGCCCGCCTAATAAGCATTAGGGGAATGGAAAAACTGTAAAATCGTACGCAAGATTATTTTAATATCCAGCAAAAGAGACCAATTCTCTACATACCAAACATCATACTTTGTGCGTTCAGCAATCGATGTATCACCCCGATATCCATTGACCTGCGCCCAACCTGCCATACCCGATTTTTCTCTGTGCCGGTCCATATATCGTGGGATGCTTCGCCGGAATTGCTCCACGTACACGGGACGTTCAGGCCTTGGTCCCACCAGACTCATATCACCCAGTAAAACATTGATAAACTGCGGTAACTCATCCACGTTTGTCTTCCTTAAAAAGGACCCGATTTTTGTCTTGCGTGGATCATTCTCTGTTGTCCATCCCGGACCAGCTTTTTCAGCGTCCGCTTTCATGGAGCGAAATTTGATAATTGGAAAGGGGCGTGCATCAAGGCCCATTCGCTCCTGTACATAGAATGCGGAGCCTTTAGATTCCAGTTTTATCAGAATGGCGATGAACAGCATAAACGGAGACAAAATAATCAAACCTGCCATTGCTCCCGCAATGTCCATCATGCGTTTAGCAACCCGCCGCCAACCGGACAGCGCGATGTCGCGGACGGTCAGGATCGGTATTCCGCCCAATTCGCCGATATTGACCGGACCAGCCACAATTTGAAACAAATCAGGATAGACACGTACCGTCACACGACCCCGTTCACACATCGAGATTAAATTCATAATATCCCAATGTGATGTACCTTCTGGCAAAGCGATAATCACCTCATCGGCTTGCATGTCAGTGATGACAGATGTTAAATCAACTGCGACACCCACAACCTTAACACCCAGCAAATCCCCCGGACCTTCTTCTTCAAGGCTGACGATGCCAACAGGATCATAACCTAATTCTGGTGACCAGAGCAATTTCTGGAGGATCATCCTGGCGACATCTCCCATGCCAACCAGGAGAACCCGGCGCCGTCCCCACCCCCGCCGGATAAAAACCTTGCGAAGCCATCCGTTAATGAAACGCGCCAGGATGATGAAGACAATGGAGCATATCCAGGCATAGCCAACCATAATACGCGAATAATCCTGACCGATCATAATTTCGCGCAGCACCAGGGATACCAGCGCGACCCCAATAAGGGTGCCAATCGTGACGGCAACGATAACCACAGAATACTCATCCACCCGAGAAGCCCTTTTCAAACTATAAAGGTTTGCAAAGAAAAATACACTGACCAATGAAACGACATGAATCATCAGCATGGGTAAGTAATCCACAAAGGGGCGTATGCCTTCTGCAACTGAGGGAATTGGGATAAGAAAACGCAGAAGATATGCCACAAAGAAAGCCAACGCAGCCATCAATACATCAGTAGCTAAAACGATGCTGATAAACACACGCGTAGCCTGATCTGCTTTTAATGGAATATTTTTATTCGCCATTGCATTAAGGTTGTTAGAATCCTGACAGTTAAAATGATCATAAAGTGAAATACAAGCGGTGTATTTACCGCGTAGTATTTCCGGTAAAAAATCTCCATAGCTCGCCAAAACTCAACTTTCGAGCGCGGAAATTGCCGGCTGGAAGCCCGTTTTACATGCAACACGGTTACTTCGGGATAATAGACAACAATGTATCCGGCTTGTTTAATGCGGTATGCCCAGTCTAAATCCTCACCGTACATAAAGAAGGCTTCATCCAGATACCCAACTTGTTCTATAGCTTGCTTGCGCACCATCATAAAAGCGCCAACCACAGAATCAACTTCTGCAATTTCGTTTTCATCCAAGTAGCTAAGGTTATATTGTCCAAAAGTTCGGTGCTTTGGAAATAACTTTGACAGACCGACCAGGCGATAGAAGGATATTTCAGGTGTTGGGAAAGACCTCCGGCATGCCATATCCAAAGAGCCGTCCAAACGCACAAGTTTGGGACCTAAAACGCCGATAGACCTGTTCTGGTTAGCATAAGTAATAACTTTGCTCAAAACATCCGGATCCATCTCTGTATCAGGATTGAGCAGCAAGGCGTAATCAGGCGCGTCATGAAATGACTCCGGACCGAACCCGACACAGCGCAAGCCCTGATTGTTAGCTGCCGGATACCCCATGTTTTCCACATTCGCAATAAGGTGAACCCGGGGAAATTCCATCCCGACCATGCGCTCGCTGCCGTCAGATGAGCCATTATCAACCACACACACCGTAAATGTGACGTTAGTGCTGGCAAAAACGCTTTCCAGGCAGCGCCTTAACAGATCTTTAGTGTTGTAACTGACGATTACGATACCGACGTCCATTGCGTTCATTCTAGCACAGCCATTCAGTGCTGCAAGCGAACGTTAATCACGGGTGCGTTCCAGGTAAGGACTCAGGATAATTTCACACACTGCTATTTTCTTTGGGAAGCCCAGTAATTAAATGGCGGAGCTGGAATCTACGCGGGCAGCAAAACCAAGGCGGCACCGCACCGTCAACTGATTTCTCGTTTGCACCTTGATTATTAATCGTAGTGATCTTACATTTCCCACTAAACTGAAACGGAACACGTCAATGATAAACTGTAAAAATAACGGCATGTAATTATGGATCTAACCGATACACAGTATCTTGACAGCAAATCAACCGTCGTTACAATGCTATAAGATTCATACAGCAATAACACTTTTCCCTTTTACACTGCTTTATGACTTATCGCCGGTCAGCTCAATGCATGGTACTATAGCTAACAGCCTTAATTACAAATGTGACCGGCGCGTATTTATGAAAAAAACATCATCTGGAGGACACATGACTGAAATTTCTGCAGCAAAACCCGAGACACCACGATGGGAACGATTCACTGCCAAAAGAACGCAGCAGATGGGAAGTTCTGCAATTCGCGAATTACTAAAAATTACACAACTGCCTGAAATTATCTCGTTTGCGGGAGGTCTTCCTGCACCCGAACTATTTCCGGTTCAACCCATAAGCGAAGCTTGCACGTATCTCATGGCGAATGAATCGCACAAAGCGCTGCAATACAGCACGACAGAGGGCCATTTACCCCTGCGTGAATACCTGGCTGAGTCTTTGTCACAAGGTGATGTAAAGTTTTCTGCGCATAATGTGCTCATCACTACCGGCTCTCAACAAGCGCTGGATCTGATTGGTAAAGTCTTTATCGATCCTGGCGCCAAAGTTTTAACCGGCAATCCAACATATCTGGGGGCAATTCAAGCCTGGCGAGCTTATGAAGCAGAATTCGCCACAGTTGAGCTTGATGGGGACGGCATGAATGTGGATTTGGTGGAAGATGTGGTTAAAAATAACGCCATTCGTTTTATCTATGTTCTACCCAATTTCCACAATCCTGCCGGCACCACACTCACACTGGAACGCAGGCATCATCTTGTAGAAATTGCCAGAAAATATGACTTATTGATTGTTGAGGATGATCCTTACGGAGCGCTGCGTTACGAAGGGGAACCTTTGCCGCCCATTGCGACGTTGGCGCCTGAGCGCACATTGTATCTGGGTACTTTTTCCAAAACGCTGACCCCTGGTCTGCGCATCGGTTGGGTCGTTGCCCCAGCTGACATTCTGGCAAAACTGGTGCAAACTAAACAAGGCGTAGATCTGCACACCAGTACGCTGGACCAAATGATCGCGTATCAAGTTGTCCAAAGCGGGATCCTCCCTGAGCATATCAGGGAACTACAAAAAATATATGGTCAGCGCCGTGATACTATGATTGAAGCTATGAGTGAATTCTGGCCAATGTCGTGCACCTTCACCCGCCCGCAAGGTGGGCTCTTCCTGTGGGCATGTTTGCCGGATGAAATCGATGCAGTTGGTATGCTCCAAACAGCACTGAAAAACAAAGTCGCATATGTCCCTGGTATCAACTTTTACCCCTATGGTGATGGCGGTGAACATTCAATGCGACTGAACTTCTCCAATGCCCAACCTGAAATGATCGTTGAGGGTATGCATAGGCTGGGCAATGCTATCAAGGATGTCCTGAATAAGAGCTAACTTATCTGTCACATTGTATACAACAACCGGGGATGGCGTGCATCCCCGGTTGTTTAATTAACTTTAACCTTTAATGACGGCGATGGGATCAACCCGCGCGATTTTTCTGGCAAAACCGGTCCCTACCATTGAATCGACGACCACGTTGACATCCTTATAAGCAAATGGCGCTTCCTCTGCCAGACTGCGCATGCTTCGGGACCGGACAATAATCCCTTGCTGCTTTAGGCCTGACTGGATTCTTTCACCCCGCTCAGTCTTAAGGGCTTGCTTGCGGCTCATTGCTCTTCCAGCGCCATGGCAGCTGGATCCAAATGCGTTGTCAAAACCTTTTTGCGTTCCCACCAAGACATACGAGGGTGTTCCCATGGATCCTGGAACCAGTACCGGTTGTCCCGTCTTTTGGTACTTTGGATGTAATTCAGACGAATTCGGTGGAAATGCCCGGGTAGCGCCTTTGCGGTGAACGACAAGTTTCATAAGCGATCCACCGATATTGTGATCTTCGATCTTGGCAATATTGTGCGTAACATCATAAACTTGATCCAGATCCCAGTCGGCAACTTGACCTGCCAAAACCTGTTCAAAGGACCGCCGGACCAAAGCAGCCAATACCTGCCTGTTGGCAAAAGCATAATTTGCTGCTGCTGCCATTGCAGCTAAATAGGCCTGACCATCAGGTGATTGAATCGGGGCAGCCACCAGCTCGCGGTCAGGAAGGTCAAAACCATAAGCTTCCCGTGAATCCTGCAATTGCCGCAAATAATTACCGCACACCTCATGGCCCAAACCTCTGGACCCACAATGAATCTGGACGACGACCTGACCTGGTTCCAAACCATAAGCATTCGCCACTTGTGCATCATAGATTTCGCGTACAACATCGATTTCCAGGAAGTGATTCCCTGAACCCAGCGAGCCCAATTGTGGTATGCCTCTTTCTTTTGCGCGTTCTGGGACTGCTCCTGCCCGGGCACCTGATAAGGACCCACCACTTTCGGTAGAATCCAGGTCATCTTTGCGTGCGTATCCATGGGAGAGAGCCCATTTCGAGCCCGTTTCCAACACTTCATCCAGTTGCTGCTTGTTCAAAGGAACTGCGCCTTTGCCCCCCACCCCGGTCGGGCAGTTCTGAAACAAGATTTCGACCAGGTTGCTTAAGTGCGGTTTTATTTCCGCCTCAGTTATCTGCGATGACAGCATTCTAACCCCGCAATTGATGTCGTAGCCCACACCACCCGGGGAAACAATCCCGCCATCCATTCTAAAAGCCGCTACACCCCCAATCGGGAAACCATAACCCTGATGGATATCCGGCATCGCCATCGCATATTTCACAATTCCGGGCAGCATTGCGACGTTAATGAGTTGTTCAATGGACCGGTCATTAAAAGCATTGTTGAGTATTTTGTGAGATCCAAAAACGCGCGCGGGGACGCGCATGCGGGAATCATGCTCCCTGGTTATTTCCCAAACATGTGAATCAATTTGATGTAAATTTTTGTCATTGATCATAATGGAGTCCTTCTGATGCATACTTACGTATCGAACACAATTTCGGTATGATATCCATCAGAGTCTTTTTCAATTGCGATATTATGGAAAGTGGCGGCTTTGATTGTGCGTTTAGTTTCCAGAATACAGCTAGCCTCTACGCGCGCAGATAACTCAGTAGGATCAAACTTCAGGAACTGAAATTTGAAACAATACGCGTTATGCATCTCACTCAGGTATAGGAGTTCATTCAACCAGTCTATGAGCAGCGTCTCAGTGTCGGGAGCAGATAGCGTTACATTGAATTGAAAGCACGCCACTAAATCAACCGGCTCGATTGCCAGGCTAAAAAGCGCTTGCGCCGAGATAGTAAAAAGCTCCGTCAGATCATATCCGTAAACGGAGATGGCTACATCTGCAGTATGGTCAAGTTCATCCCAATGCCCGGTCATGGCGCAGTCCTTGAGCCAAAGTGGGTAATTCGCTGAATTGCGCAATAAAATCCGCAATGCCGGCAAAATCATCCAACGAAAAACAGGGAATATTTGAAGCCAATTCTGAAATATCTGTCACATAAGCAATGCGCGATTCAAGATCAGGGAGAGGTGTGGCATGGTGGGCTTTGCGCAGGACTTCAATTTTGGGTACCGCTGAATTTTTGAAGCCTTCCAGGATGATGACATCCACGTCTTGGATTTTAGCCAGCACAGAATCAAGTGTTGGTTCTGCACAGCGCTGCCATTGTACAACCCGGTCAGGCGTTACCAGGACAACTGTAGGTGTACCCAGATCCCATAGACGTTTTGTATCCGTTCCAACGACATCAGACTGAATGCCGGTGTGCTGCGTGTGCTTGACAACCGCCACCCGGATACCGTGCTGCAATAAAACCGGTACAACATGCTCCAATAACGTCGTTTTACCGCAACCTGAGCGTCCCACAAATGCAATAACGGGAGTTTGTTCATAGCGGGTTAAATTCATGCTCTATCTGCCTTTGGTGCTGCCTTTGTTGAAAGATTGTTCAGAGCTGCATGCACTTTGTCGAACACTTCTAAAGGCGTTAATAGTGTTGTATCTACATATATATGGCAGTGCGCCCGTGCATGGGCTAACCGGAATTCACGTTCATCCTGCCACCACGATGAAGGTTGAGAAAGGCCCTCGCGCTGAGCGGCGACGTCCTGGTCTACATCCAGGTAAATGAGGACATCGGGGTTACTCAGGCGGAGCCACATATCCGGCGCGCTGCAATGTTCCTGCATAATTTCCTTAACACGGTAATCAAGACTGCGCAAAGCTTTGGCTAATGTAGATTTACCGGAGGAGCAAGGACCGACAATACCAATTAACACTGCATCTAACCTGTGATCCAAGAATTATGCGCACACATTATCCATGGAGACTCTATTAAGTCTGATTCTCGGCAGTTATAATAACTCCAGCCACCGTTTTGAGTGCTGCTAATGATCGGCGAATGGTATTTCAACGGTCATCTTCCTGGGACCGTCATCAGGACCAGACTGGACGTGGAGCACAACCACGCTCGTATCATCAGAAGGACGTCCGTTATCCAGGTTGAAAGCAGCTTCAAGCAAACCGTCAGCAATTGCAGTTGCAGATGGATCAACCTGCCACAGCTCCTCTACCACTCTTGGAACATCAAAGATACTTTCACCGCGGCTGCCGGCATGGGTGATGCCATCTGTACAGGCGATAGCCATAAGGCCTGGCTCCAGATACAGGTGGTCTACAGATGGGCGCGTATGCCGGTAAAAACCCAGAGCTTCAGCATCCGATTCCAATAACTCCACGTCACCACCCGGCATACGAATATAGACTGGTGAATTACCGCAGCGTGTAATAATGAGCGATTGGCTATCGAGTTCAACTGACAGAATCGTTAAGGTTGCCGAGACTTTGCCACGCCTGAGCGCGAATAACAAGTCATTAGCAGCTCTTGCTGCCGCGCCATCTCTGACGCCATCGGATAATTCCGATATGACCTTGCGGACAACCTGTATGCTGATGGCTTTGGCGGCAATCCCCGAGCTTTGCCCATCAGCTAAAACAAACGAAACACCACCATGGGGGCGCTCAATCATTTCCAGCGTATCCCCACTCTCACGTGAAGCCCATTTATTGACCTTACTCACAGCCACAGAAAGGTGCATCAGTCCTCGCTATTTTCTTTCTCTACCGGATCAGCAGCATTTTCAGATCTTTTACCGCTTATCGCACCAGGCAAGATGTCAACAACCAAATCATCTGTCAGGCGCAGGCGTGCCAGGTTTTTCTCAAAGTCAATGGATTCCAGGATACCGATAAAACCGCCGATGGTAATGACTTTATCACCGGCAACCAGTGAATCTTCACGTTTTTTCTGCCGCCTGCGCGCCATCAATTGAGGTACATAGAGAAAAAGAACCGATCCGCCAATCAGAACAAACCAAAATAACCAGTTATTATCGCCAGTCATGCCTAACTCCTTCAGTATAAATCAATGTTATGCAAAGATGCACAAATATGCTTATGTCTACCAGCATTATACACGCTGTACAGGTGTAATTCAAGCGCAAAGAGAAAAGGGGGTGCGTTCTAAGCACTCGCCCCCCTTC
Organism: uncultured Chloroflexia bacterium; assembly: GCA_963700595.1. Classification (GTDB taxonomy): domain Bacteria; phylum Chloroflexota; class Anaerolineae; order B4-G1; family SLSP01; genus PWVB01. The sequence goes on along the minus strand of CAVOYE010000022.1, from coordinate 62,051 downwards.
CTGGGGCTCTTTCATAGAACGCACCCCCCAGAACTCTATAATTTGACAGAAAAAGATAACGAATGGATAATGTGAGAGTCATCATAGGTATCTAACCAGAAAAGAGATCCAACGAAGTGCTTGATAACGATGCACGACATAGGTCAGTTATTACAGGATGTTTGGCGTATATGTCGCTTCACCGTATAGTTCTTGATGACTTCCACCAGGGTGTGACCCTCGGTGACCTGCTTCAAGCTCCGCGACACATGCTTAATATCTCGGGTTGTTATACAACCAGGAATGCAACCCCTATCCCTCAGTTCCACCATTTTGCTGCATTTAAGACTAATTTATAAATGAAAGGTGATCAATGTTCAGCTTTGTTAAACGTCTTTTGATCGGTTCTCCATTAAATACCCAACAACTTGGTGAAAGGCGATTGGGTAATGCACATGCCCTGGCAGCCTTTTCGCCGGATGCGCTATCGTCTATAGCCTATGCCAATCAGGAAATATATCTTGGGTTGGTGATTGCCGGTAGCGCCGGACTCGCCCTAAGTTGGCCTATTGGCCTGGCGATTGCCGGACTCCTGATTCTGGTGGCCATCTCGTACTATCAAACCATCCAGGGTTATCCTTCGGGCGGTGGTTCCTATATTGTAGCGCGGGAAAATCTGGGCTTAGCGCCCGGACTCGTGGCTGCGGCGGCATTATTGATCGATTATGTGCTGACCGCTGCCGTCAGTCTGACCGCGGGGGTCGCGGAAATTGCTTCCGCGTTTCCAGTGTTGTTGCCATATAAAGTTCCGATTGCTTTGGTGCTGCTACTCATCATCACATTAATCAATCTGCGGGGCACCAAAGAGTCGGGGGCTTTTATGTCGGTCCCGGTCTATTTCTTTCTCTTTTGTTATCTTTCCATGCTTGTATTTGGTGTTATACGGGCTGTGACTGATGGACCTGGTACACTGCCACCCTTTGCTCCTGCGACAACCCGGGCATTGACTTTTATGCTCATAATAAGGGCTTTCTCGTCAGGCTGCACAGCACTGACCGGTATCGAAGCCATCAGCAATGGGGTACAGGCATTCCGTTCTCCCGAGGCAAAGAACGCAGGCCGGACATTGATCGTTTTGGCTTTTATGATGGGTACCTTGTTTGTTGGCAGTATTGGCCTGACACAGTACCTAGCTGTGATACCAGGCACGGATGAAACTATCCTGTCGGCTTTGACGCGGCGCATACTTGGTGAAGGAGCGGCATACTTTGTTGTGCAGACAAGTATTCTCCTCATTCTTGTCGTTGCGACCAACACAGCCTTTGCAGGCTTCCCACGTTTGGCTGCTATTCTTGCCAATGATGGTTTACTACCACGCCAGTTGAAAGCGCTGGGTGACCGCCTGGTATTCAACAATGGGATCATGTCATTGGCAATGGCCACCGGGATTTTGATTATACTTTTTAAAGGGGATACTCATGCTTTAATACCGCTTTTTGCAGTTGGAGCATTTCTGGCATTTACGCTATCCCAGACCGGTATGGTTAAACATTGGTTCCTTGACCGGGAAAAAAATTGGTGGCTAAAAGCCACTATCAATGGTTTAGGCGCATTGGTCACATGCATAACACTCATAATTATCGGTATAAGTAAATTTATATCCGGAGCCTGGATTACTGTCCTGCTCATTCCTTTTATGGTGGCAATATTCCTGCAGATCCAAAAACATTATCGTGAAGTGGCAGAACAACTCTCTATGAAAAATGCATCACATTCGAAACGGTCCTTTGGACCACTCAGGGTTGTTGTGCCAATCAGTGGTGTGCACCGTGGTGATAGTGATGCTGTAGACTTTGCCCTTTCAATTTCTCAGTCCGTGACAGCCGTGTATATTGAACTTGAACCGGGAACGGGTGAGCAAATCCAGGAGAAGTGGGGGCAATGGTGGCCTGAAGTTCCGTTGGTTGTTGTCCCTTCACCCTATCGTTCCATTATTGAACCTCTGTTGAGATTTCTCGATGAATTGGACACACAGCAAGATGATGGACAGCTGGCAGCTGTGATTTTACCTGAGTTTGTCCCGGCAAAGTGGTGGCAGAGCCTGCTCCACAATCAGACAGCCTGGTTCATCAAAACTGCGCTGCTTTATCGCCGCCGTTACCTGGGTTATCAGCGTGTGATTATGGATGTGCCCTATCATCTGCAGCGCTGAACTGCCCCCCGGTATGGGGCTCCCCTTAAACGTACCCATTGAAAGCGGTTGGTTGACAGAAAGGTATTTTGGTTGGATAATACTTTTCTTTCAACGCTCTGCATCCCTTTCCGATCTACTATGGAGCCCCTGCCCGGGAAAATAGCCTTTTGGGACCGAAAAGATCACTGGTGATGAAGGCGAGTTATTACTATTAAGGTGTTAATAATGAGTGCTCTAAAACGTATTTTGATAGGTTCACCACTCCATACCCAACAGCTTGGTGAAAGGCGGTTGAGTATTATTCATGCTCTGGCTGCCTTTTCCCCGGATGTTCTATCGACCATTGCTTACGCCAATCAGGAAATTTTTCTTGGATTGGTGATTGCCGGCAGTGCCGGACTTGCACTTCGTTGGCCAATTGGGCTGGCAATAACAGGCCTTCTCATCATCGTGGCTATCTCTTACTACCAAACTATCCAGGCTTATCCCTCCGGGGGTGGTTCGTATGCCGTAGCGAGAGAGAACCTCGGACTGCTACCCGGGCTTGTGACAGCTGCAGCGCTTTTGATCGGCTATCTGCTGACCGCTGCCGTGAGTTTAACCGCAGGAGTACAGGAAATTGCTTCTGCATTTCCGGTCCTGTTGCCCTACCGCGTGCCTCTTTCATTGCTTCTTTTGTTAGTCATTGCGCTGATCAATTTACGTGGTACGCAGGAATCAGGGGCTTTTATGACGGTCCCGGTCTTTTTGTTCCTCTTCAGTTACATTTCAATGCTGGTAATCGGCGTTGTAAGGGCTGTGATTGATGGACCTGGGACCCTTACCCCCAGTGCCCCATCCGCTACGCAAGGATTGACCCTTATGCTGGTTTTACGCGCTTTCGCATCAGGCTGTTCAGCACTGACCGGTATCGAGGCAATCAGCAACGGTGTACCGTCCTTCCGACCTCCTGAAGCCAAAAATGCAGGGCGAACATTGGCAATAGTTGCGTTCCTGATGGGATTGCTTTTCACCGGCACTATTGGCTTGACCCAATTCACTGCTGTGATGCCGGGATCAAACGAGACCACCCTCTCTGCATTAACACGGCATGTATTTGGAGGAGGGCTAGCCTACGAAGCGGTGCAGGCAAGTATTCTGCTTGTCCTGGTCGTCGCCGCCAATACTGCCTTTGCTGGTTTTCCCCGTTTAGCGGCAATTCTTGCCCATGATAGTTATCTTCCCCGGCAGCTAAAAGCGCTGGGCGACCGCCTGGTATTCAATAATGGTATTTTGCTGCTGGCACTAGCTACCGGGGTACTCATAATCCTCTTTGGGGCTGATACGCACGCCCTCATTCCCCTTTATGCCGTTGGGGTATTTCTGGCATTTACACTATCTCAGACTGGTATGATCATCCATTGGATACGTAAAAAGCAGAAAAACTGGTGGATAAAAGCCAGCGTGAATGGGCCTGGGTGCATTAGTGACAGGCATAACAGCGATCATCATGGGTGTCAGTAAATTTATGCAAGGGGCATGGATCGACAGTCCTGCTCATCCCGCTATTAGTGGGAATTTTTCTCCAGATCCAGAAGCATTACCGGGAGTTGGCAAATCAACTCTCTATGCAGGGCGCTGAACCGGCATTACGTCCTTCTGTACCGCTGCGTGTCGTTGTACCTATCAGCGGGGTGCATCGTGGGACGAATGCTGCTGTGGACTTTGCACGCTCAATTTCGCCGAACGTGACCGCTGTGTATATTGAACTGGAACCTGGAGACGGAGAGAGAATCCAGGAAAAATGGGGGCAATGGTGGCCCGATGTCCCCCTGTGGTCGTCCCTCACCTTATCGTTCGGTTATTGATCCACTGCTGGAATTTCTGGATGAGACAGATGCAAAACAGGATGACGGGCAGTTAGCCGTCGTGGTTTTACCTGAATTTGTCCCAGCAAAGTGGTGGCAGAGCTTGCTCCACAATCAGACAGCCTGGCTCATCAAGACAGCCCTGCTCTATCGACGCCGATACCTTGATTATCAACGGGTGGTTATGGATGTACCTTATCATCTACAACACTGAACCATGTGACAGGCGAATTTACCCAAATGATGCACTGTTGCAGCTGTAGATGCCCGTTTCCATATTGTGCTGAGGTTGGTTTCAAACAGGAGGGCTTGAAGCTCACGTCTTTAGCATAATAAAAGTTGAGAAAAATGAGATGAACTTATTTGCAGACCCCAACCTAGAACTTTACCCTTAATGTGTGCAGAATCAACTGTACATGCCTCAGAATCCGAAGTTCGGGAATGGTTTTTGGATTTAAGTACACATCCGGAAAACTACAGCTTTGCGTCGCATCTTGGTTTTACTTTCACTAAAGGCAACTTTGGCGAGGTTGGTTCACGCTTCTACACCAGGGAACGCTTTTATGGCTTTTTGGTGAAGTTAACTTTTCGCCTGACCGAAGTATCAGCTAATAAGTTTTACATTCGCGCTACTTAAGCCCATCAGCGATATTGATGGAACCTTCACGATCACCAAAATTGACGCATCGCAGACAAGCATTGCATTATCCCTGTCTACACGCAGCAAATGCATTCAACGCCTTTTCAAATACGTCCACTTTACCGGGCAGTCCATAAGCAGATAAGCAGTGAAGTGCAGCACATTAAAGCGGCTATGGAAACCACTCTCTATGTTTGACCTACTCAATCTGGAGGGTGTACCAGAAAGCCAGTGCGCCTGACTCGCTATATCCCTGTAATACGCGGGTAAGGTTATCCAAATTGAGCATATCCCCTGTAAGATACGCCTCTCCAACGACAACAGCGGGGGCAAGAAGATCATCTGAAACAGCAATACCCAGAGCATCAACGATTGCTTTAGCGAGTTTCGTATTATCGCCGATAGTTTTTACTTCGTAAAACATCTGCGGATATACACCCTGCAAATATTTTAGATCGTACACCGTGCGGTCGCAGGCTTCCTCACATTCATCCGGCGCAAAATATAACACGAAGATAGGATTAGGCGACGCGCAGACCGCTGCTTCCTCTTCAGTTATGCATCCCTCCAGACCGGCATCAAGTCCGGTAAAAGGCGCATCAGGTTTGATGAGTAAATTCTGACTGTCCAGCGCTGATAATGCGGGAACATCGGGCCATGGATTTCCACCCTCACCAAAAACACATTCCAGGTGAGGTAACAGTCCATTTCGGATAGCATCTTCACCGATAAAATAAGTGTCGCCAACCACGATCGTGGGAATATTCCAACGCCCAGATTCACCGATCAAAACACCTTCCGCTTCAATGAAGACTTGATAGCCTTCAGGCGTGTCTACCCGGATGGTTTTCAATTCCAGGTTGTTACCACAGCGACTGACGAGTGGTTCCAGAACATCATCGTACAGCGTCTGACATAAGGAACAATCCTCAGCATAGAAGAATGCGACACGGGCGGTCGCATCTTCAGGCACGGATAGGGTAGCCACATCGTTTGCAGGTTTACAGGCTATGAACAAACAGAGCACACTTATCACCAACACCACATTTTTCAGCATCCCAATCCTCCAACCACGGGCATAAAAAACGCCTCAACGGTTCTTGCCCCCTGAAGCGTCTTCCATTCAACGTGATGCATTATACCTAAAAGCCTGAGCGGTGCAATGCACCCTTACAACGCTATGTCCAAATCTGTGAATTCCCACTAGCTCATGACTAAAACTTTATATGTGCACGAGCCTATCTAGATGACATGCAGATCAATAGGGGAACCGTTTTTATCTACAGTTTATCGATAATCAACCAAAAGTTAGGGCTGGCATTAACATGCAATTGCACACGGACATCCGGACCCTCAAAGTATTGGCGAATACGTTCAGGTGGTTGAAAATGACTGCGCATCAACAGGAGCGTCTCACCCAGAGCGATAAACTTGACACTCAACCGCCGGATATCCGGTTCCTCAATAATTAACCTTCCTGATGGAGCAAGTAACCGAAGAAGTTCTTGCGATGCAAACATCCGGTTCTGGAAGTGGTGAAAACTATCGACAGCAATAATCCGGTCAAAAACATGATCACCAAAAGGCATCGCTTCAGCTTTACCCTGGGTCGGAAATAAATGCTTATGCTTCCCGGCTTGCGCTAACATCCGCTGTGAAGCATCTAATATCGCCGTTCGTGTAAAAAGGCTTGTATACCGTTTCGCATAACGTCCTGTTCCTCCTCCGACATCAAGCAGAGAATGCCCTTTTTCTGGTTGCATCAATTCGAGCAATGTATCGTTATCAGGTAGATGAATGAAGCGCTCATAAAAAGGTGCCAGCAACCCAAAATGATCAAAAGCCGGCGATTTCTTACTGGATTCCCTGGAATTCATATGCACCTCGTTGACGTTACGTTGATCCTGTTTGTTTTTTCACCCAGTGTTAGTGGGATCGGTTAGCCTTTCACGGATTCAGTTTGCCAGTGAATTATCCCGTGTCAATTGTCAATATCCTGAAAACGAAGTTGCTCAAGAATACATAAGCGATACAATGAACTATAATGAGGTGCGGTTCGGCAAGTGAGGGATTATGGAAAGTCGTAAGATCATAAAAGCAATCCTGCGGTGGTGGTGGGTAGGCATCGCTCCGGTAATTGTCGTTTTCCTGTATGTGATTATCACATACCAAAAGCCCCCTACTGCATATGGTGTAACCATGCGATTCGCCACAGGCGGTGAACCTGCCGGCACGTTATCCAATGATTACGATCGCTATTACGCCTGGCTTTCATCAGAATATATTGCCAATGGATTAGCAGATATTGCCGCTTCCGATAGTTTTGCATCCCACGTCTCAAACCAGTTAAGCGAAAATGCTTTCGCAATCTCACCGGCAGCAATCCGGGGTGCAATTGGGAGTGACAATACGCAATCAACGCTCTACATTTATGTGACCTGGCACAATCAGGAACAGGCTGTAGCACTTGCTGAAGCCATTAGTGAGGTTTTGATTGCCACAGGTCCGGTTTTTTATCCACAAATGTCCGAGCTGGGACCGGTTGCCCGGCTTATTGATACACCCATAGCCTACCCCTTACCCCCCACATTACGCGCACAAATTACCGGTCCTGCTATACGACTGTTCCTTGCAGTCGGCATCGGTTTCAGCCTTATCCTTGTGGCCTATTTACTGGATCCGTCAATCCGCGAGCCTGATGACTTGATTGCCAGAAATATTCCCTATCTTGGTTCTATACCCAGGAACATAAATACCATACAAAAGTAAACGGAACCCAGTGCATAGGTTCCGTTTACCGGCGATGATAAACTGTGTTACACAATACGTTTAATGAAGTCCGAGTAAATTGTCTAATTTTGACCGGTCAAAACCAACAATTGGACGCCCGTTGATTGTAATAACCGGTACCCCTTGTTGTCCGCTGATACGGGCCATGTCACGTGCAGCTCCTGCGTCACGCGATACATCAACATCTGTAAAGCGCACACCCTTTTTTTTCAGATATTGTTTTGCAGTCCGGCAATGCGGGCATGTTGGAGTAGAAAATACAACCACACGAGGTTGCCGTTTCTTTGTTTCTTGATTATCCATATGCACCTCCATTAAGGAATTTTCTATATTATAAAACAAATAAGTATCTTGTCAATCTATAATTCTGAGTTGGGTGCGTTATGTTAATTCATGGCAATTTACTGGTTTTCTGACTTGAACTTCTCAAAGGACATGATATAATACTTGCACCCAATATCTAGTACCCACTATATGTGCATCTACTATATATAGTATATTCTCACGTCAGGAGGATTCATGAAATGTCCGTTCTGTACCTCCAATGATACCCGGGTTGTTGATACGCGCCGTGATGCTCAGGGTAATATCCGGCGCAGGCGAGAGTGTGAAAGTTGCGAACAAAGATTCAGCACGCTTGAACGCCCGATTCTCACAACACCCCTGGTCGTAAAGAGGGATGGCAGGCGAGAGGAATTTGACCCGGACAAACTCATGTCAGGCCTGCGTATTGCCTGTGCCCGTCGCCCCATTTCTGCGGAAAATATAGACCGAATCGTTGAACGTGTTGAATATGCCATTAGGCAATCGGGTAGAGTCGAAGTACCCAGCCACCAGATCGGTGATCTGGTCATAGATGAACTCAGGCAACTCGATGAAGTTGCTTATATCCGATATGCGATCGTCTATATGGGCTTAAAAGACCTGGAATCAATCCGCGCAGAAATAGACCACTTGCGCTCGCAGCGTCGATAAGCCTACCCAGCATTCAATTGAGCCTGCCCTGTGAATATCCAGGGGAGGCTTTTTCTGTCAAATACTTCAGGATTTTATATTGTCAGGAGCGTAAAATGTCTAACGTTGAGGAGCATAAGATGCCGGATGAAGAGTATTTAGCGCAGTTTTCAGAAAATTCATTGACTGTCTTGCGAAAACGCTATTTGCGGAAAGATGCTGATGGCGAACCCAATGAAACAATCAGTGAAATGTTTCGTCGTGTCTCACATCACATCGCGTTGTCTGAAGAGAAATGGGGACAGGGAATCGAAGAAGCAGAAAAATTATTCTATAAATATTTGACAAACTTACGGTTTGTCCCGAATTCACCAACTTTTACCGGGGCAGGAACGCCCCTTGGTCAATTAGCAGCTTGTTTTGTACTCCCCATTGAGGATGATATGGGACGTTCGGAAGGAGGAATCTTCCAGTCCCTGCGGGATGCTGCGCTGATTCAACAAACCGGTGGCGGGAATGGATTCAGCTTTTCGCGATTACGCCCAATGGAAAGTTTAGTGATCTCAAGTATGGGCAAAGCCACCGGACCGGTGGGCTTTCTCCGCGTCTATGATAAAGCCTTCGGTGAAATTGCCCAGGGTGGAACAAGACGGGGTGCGAATATGGCGGTTCTGCGTATTGATCACCCGGATATTGAACATTTTATCAGCTGTAAAACATCTGAAGATGCGATAACAAATTTCAACATTTCAATTGGGATACTGGATGATTTCCTGAAAGCGGTCGAACAAGATACAGAATGGGAACTGAAATTCCCCGATGTCCAGGACCCAGGCTACCGGAAATTCAACGGAACCCTTGAGCAAGCTGTCGAACAGAATATTGCGATACGCAGCTACAAAAAAGTTAATGCCAAAGCCCTCTTCGAAAGTATTGTGCAGCAAGCCTGGCGCAATGGTGAACCGGGACTTCTATTTCTCGATGCCGCGCAGCGCGATAATCCACTACCCGAACTCGGCAGGTACGAATGCACAAATCCATGCGGTGAACAGTTTTTGATGCCCTACGAGAACTGCTGCCTAGCATCGATAAACCTTGCCAAACATCTGGATTATGATGCTGAAAACAAACCTATTATTGCCTGGGATAAAATCGCCGAAACCTGCACCGTAGCCACGCGATTCCTGGACGATGTGATTGATGCAAATGCGTATGTACCTGCTGTTCCGCAATTGGAAAAAGCTGCGCATCGCGCCAGGCGTATCGGGCTGGGTATCATGGGGCTTGCAGATCTCCTGTTCCACATGGGTATCGCGTATGGCAGCCTTGAAGGTCAGGAGCTGGCAGCGCAATTAATGGAATTCATCAGGTACCATGCAATGAGAGCCAGTGTCGATCTCGCTAAAATCCACGAACCATTCCCGGTTATCAACCAGAGTGTCTATAAACCAGAGGTTCAGTGGCAACCCAATGCATGGCCCGAATGGCTGGGGGGCAGTCCCACCCATGACTGGAACCGTCCTGATTTTGACTGGAATGCGTTGATTGCTGATATTGCAAAATACGGCATCCGGAATTCCACCCAGCTCACAATCGCCCCAACGGGCACAATCGCTACTGTGGCTGGCACAGAAGGTTACGGCTGCGAACCCGTTTTCGCGCTGGCTTACACACGCTATGTGCGCGAGGAAGATAAACAAATCCCGCTGCACTATGTGAGTCCCCGTTTCCAGAAAGCACTTGATGATGCGGGTCTTGATGCCGAAGAACAGTCCAGGATTCTTGATGCCGTCAGTATGAATGGCAGCTGTCAAAATGTAGAAGGCTTACCAGACGCCATCAAATCCATTTTTGTCGTGGGAAGTGATATATCCGCAGACGGGCATATTCGTATGCAGGCTGCGCTACAACTTTTCACAGATGCCAGTATCAGCAAAACCATTAACTTTCCACCAGAAACAACACCCGAAGAAATATCAAACGCCTTCCTGCTTGCGTGGCAATTGGGATGTAAAGGACTTACAGTATACGTTGCTGGTTCCCGGGACAAAGAGGTGCTGCAAACCAAAGAGACACGCCTGAAGAAAGAACAACCTTCAGTTGAAGCTGTAATAAAACCCGCCTGGGAACAGCCTACAACCATCCGCCCCAGACCAAAATCTCTGGTGGGGGTAACCTACCAGGCGCAGACGCCTCTGGGAACAGCTTATGTCACGGTTAACACAAATGGACAGGAACAACCCTTTGAAGTCTTCCTCAACGTAGGCAAAGCCGGATCTGATACCGCGGCAGTGGCAGAAGCCATGGGGCGTCTCATTTCTCTCACGCTGCGTTTGTCTTCACCCCTTGAACCACGTCAAAGGCTCGAAGAGATCGTCACCCAACTCAGTGGCATCGGTGGCAGGCGTCCCTTCGGATTTGGCCACAATCGGGTCCTCAGCCTGCCCGATGGCGTGGCCGCCGTGTTAAGAAATTACCTTGACGCCACAAATGGCGATCCTGAAGTTTTCATAGCGATCCATGAAGAGACCGCTGAACAACCGAAGCTGGCACTCGGTCAGGTTGGCGATTTATGCCCGGACTGTGGGCAAGCGGCGCTGGTCAATACGGAAGGTTGCCGGCGATGTTATGCGTGCGGGCATAGTGAATGTTGATGTGAACAGAACAGAAAAAACGGACCGGGATATCCCGGTCCGTTTTTGTTTGAAATTACGAATCATTCAACCTTGAGTGATTTTAAATTCCATTTTCCCGGCGGGTGCGAGAATAGCGACGATATCGTCTTGTTTCTTGCCCAACAAAGCTTTACCCAGGGGAGATTCGTGCGATATTTTGCCTTTAGATGGATCCGCTTCGGTTGCTCCGACGATATGATAGGTCTCTGTATCATCAAAGCCAACCTCGACCACAGTTACATGCGAACCCAGAGAGACAATCCCGTTGACCGTGCTATTCTCTTGAATGAGTACCGCATCTCTCAGTTTCTGCTGGATATCTTTAATACGACCTTCAAGGAACCCCTGCGCTTCTTTTCCTGTAATGTAATCGGCATTTTCAGATAGGTCACCTTGCTTTATAGCAACGTGAAGACGTTGCGCCATTGCCGGACGCTGCACGTTAATCAGCTCTTCCAACTCGGATTTTAAATCGCGGATACCTTCCGCAGTAAGATAGACTGGATTATTAATAGCCACCTTCAACTCCTTTATTCATATTTTACCATAACCAGAAATCCAGCACCGATTTTGAGTGCGTTCCGAAAACCCGCCATGTTCATCAAGCAATGATAAATGGCGCACGGGATAACGACGTCAACGTTTCGTGCCCGGTTTGCGTGACAACAACATTATCCTCAATTCGTATCCCCCCCACCCCTTCAATATAGATTCCAGGTTCCACGGTGAATGTCATTCCCGGTTTCAGCTCTAAAGCATTTCCCTGCACGATATAGGGCGCTTCATGGGTTTCCAAACCCAGACCGTGTCCGCAGCGATGGTTAAAATTGTCTCCGTAGCCTTCCTGTTGAATAACAGCGCGCGCCGCTGTGTCCACATTTTGAGCTTCCACGCCCGGACCGACAGCATCCCGCCCGGCTTGATTCGCTGCCAGCACAATCGCATGAATGTCCGCCATATCCCCTGAAGGCTGCCCAAATACTAACATCCGTGTCAGATCAGATGCATAACCATCCACCTTAGCACCCCAATCAACAACGACCCAATCCCCTGTATGAAATGCACGCTCGCCAGGTTTCGCATGGGGGAGTCCTCCATTTGGACCGCCGGCGATGATCGGCTCGAAAGCTAAATCATCCGCACCTCCACGCAAAAGCGCACTGACAAGTCTGGCGCAGGCTTCGCGCTCAGTCATTCCAACCCGCAATTCTTTCACCCATGACAGAAATGCCGATTCTGCGACAGCAACCGCTTTGCGCATGGCAGTTAATTCTTCACTATCTTTGCACATGCGTATTTCGCCAAACAAATCATCCGCCACCACAAGCTCAACATCAGGCGCGTAGCGCTCTAAATATCGCGCTTCCAATAATCGCATTCTCAGACCTTCAACAGCAATCCTTGCGCCGGAAGCTTCAAGAGAAGCACATGCTTCGTGAAATGCGAGTGCCGGTCCATCTTCATCGAGATACGTAAACGTTTGCAGGTTCAGGGCACGTGCTTTACCGGCTTCAAACTCAGGCACGATAACTGCAGGTGGTGCATCGACTGGAAATAACGCCACAATAGGTCTTTCACTTAAGAAATAGGTTAATCCGGTTGCATAATACAATGTGGGACCAGGAACCAGTGAAACAAAATCAAATCCTCTATCGCCTGCAGAAGTCAGCAGCTGCTGTAATCTCGGATGCATTGTCTTCCTCCTTTTTTACTCATATTCCGAATGCTGTGCCCAGGTAATATCCAGAAACTCAAGCTCCACACCCATCTTAGCATCCAGGGTAGTTGTGGTACAATGCTCTGGACATTCTGTTAACCTGGGGAGTAAACTGATGATAATAAATCTGCCCATAGGGATTATGGGATCAAACTGCATAATTGTTTATGATCAGGATACAAAAATCGGTGCTGTCATTGATCCCGGGATCATGAATGAGGATCCGCTGGTTGATATGCTAACCCACAACCATATTCAGGTTGCATACATCCTCAATACCCATGGACACTTCGATCATACAGTCGGGAACCATTTTCTACACAAAGCACCTGTATATCTCGCTATTCACCCCGCTGACCGGAACTTACTGCTTTCGGGTGGGGGCGCCGCCATGTTCGGACTGCAAACCGCAATTTCCCCTCCGCCTGATATGGATTTGAATCCAAATGCTATTATCAGTATGGGAGATGTGCTGATTAACGTTATGCATACTCCAGGTCATACACCGGGTAGTGTCAGCTTCTATATAGAACAAGACCATACGATAATCACTGGGGACACCCTCTTTCAAGGTAGTGTAGGACGCACTGACCTGCCCGGTGGGAACGAACAATTGTTACTTAAAAGCCTTGAAAGTTATTTATCATTACCCGATGCAACCCTTGTGTTACCTGGGCACGGCGCTTCATCAACTATTGCAAAGGAGAAGCAGAGTAATCCCTGGCTCCGCCATATCGCAAAGCGCTGAATGCCGGTCCGGGCGCCAGCGTCGTATAGACTTGCCAGATAGTTACCTGATCACTCCGCGATTTGACGCAGGACACCTAACATACTTAAACCCAGTTTCAATGAGGTAACAGGTGCAGGGGCTTCCAGTTGCTCAGCGCCTTGCTCATCTATTTTTACATTTGTATTAAAGTATAAATAACCTGCAAGTACACCTACCAGCGCGCCAATCAGACCGCCAATCAACAAAGATTGTGTTTTAGAATTCACGGGAACCTCCAAAGAATAAACGTTTGAGCATACCAGACACTTTCGCTGTGCTGGCGTAAAGACTTATAAAAGGATCAGTGACCGATTTTGCATAACCTTTGACAGCATCGTTTGCCTTCTGGGCATAGACACAGGCTAACTGCAGATACTCTTTGACGAGTAAACGCAATCGATAGACGCCGTACGTCAAGGCAGCAATCAGTATTAAAGGAATCAGAACGATAATCAGGGCTTCCAAACTGAGAAAGATCAGTGCGATATCACGTGCAACACCCATTGATATGACTCCTTACAGGATTAAAGGCGTGATTAAACTCCCGGTAATTGTGCATGGTCCAGATGTGCTACAAGAGCCTGAGCATAACCAGGACTGCACGTATTCAGTATACACTTTTTAGAAAAATAGTAAACGCCAGCGCTTATACAGAGTGTCCGTCACTTTTCCGCAACGGTAATAAGTGTGCATACTCCGCACTTTGCTAATAATATAATGGTTTGCCTTGAGCAGGATGCTGTGGCGGGGCGGAACACGGAGCTTCTGCATGAAAGGATACCTCCGCCCCGCCACCTGGTTTAAGGGGGACATCCGCTTTATCTTGATACCGAGTGTCAATTGCCCAGAGCAGAAACGGAGTATTTTCCCGTTTCTGCATGTTTGGCAGGTGGTTTTCCTGCCAAACACTGTGGTTGGTGATTTCCCTTCCATACACCCGCGCCGCACTAAGAGCATAGACGATGTATGGATGCAAAAATATGACGCACACCCGCTTATACAGTGACATGAATAGATATTTTGCGTATTCTCACCTTGCGGTAACATGATATGGTGAAACGAAAAACAACACATCACATATGGTGGGCAGCTATCATTCTGCTCTTATTAACGACGTTTTTTATGCGGACATGGGATTTAACCGGCGTTCCGCCGGGCTTGACCCATGATGAAGCCAGTAATGGTCATGATGCTTCCGCCATCCTCACCGGTCACCATGCCCTCTATTTCCCGGTTGGCTACGGGCATGAGCCCTTATACAACTACTCAGTCGCCGCCCTTACATATTTCCTGGGTGAAGGTATCTTTTCTTTGCGATTTACATCGGTCCTATGGAGCCTTCTTACCTGGTCACTCACTGTCGCCCTTTCCAGGCGGTGGTGGGGGAAGCGCGCATCTGTTCTCACGGCAGCTGTTATAACGGTAAGTTTTTGGGCTCAGATGATGGGACGCGTTGGTTTGCGCGCTCCAGTATTACCCGCGTTGTTTGCAGCCTCTGTTCTATTTTTTGACCGTGCGGTTAGCCAGTCCCGGCACAGCACACGTAATTATTGTTTTTCCGGGCTCTTTTTAGGCGCCAGTTTCTATACCTATATGGCAAGCCGGGGATTACCGCTTATATTCATCATATTCCTGGTTTGTCTTTTTCTGATCCACCGGTCCACATTTCAAAGAATCTGGCGCGGTTCAGCTCTTACTCTGGGCGCGGCGTTCTTGACCGGGTTACCCCTGATGATTTACCTTACGAATCATCCGGAGCTCGAACAGCGCGTTGGACAGTTAGGCGGCGCCATTACCGCCTTCTTCGACGGCAACTGGCAGCCCCTGCTGAAAAATATCACGGACTCCTTGCCCCTGTTGCTGTGGCGTGGGGACCCGCGCTGGTTGTACAATATTGGGGGTAGAGCTGCCCTCGAACCTATGTTTGCAGGCTTCTTTTGTGTCGGGCTACTCATGGCCCTGTCCCAAATTAGCACACAACGCAATCTCTTCCTCTTACTGTGGTTAGGTTGCGGTCTGGCGCCAGCGCTTCTGACAAGCGTGGAATATAACACGCTGCATGCGATTGCAGCAATGCCGGCAGCTTTCCTTCTGGTGACCCTGGGAATAAATTCTGTGATGAAATTGCTGATATCTGCACAGAACCGCTTCGCCGGTGCGGAGAAAATCAAACCTTTTTCGATTGGACCTTTTATCATCTATGCTGGTTTGTTACTGGCTTTTATCGCCACAGGTATAGAATCCTTGCAAGCCTACTTTACCTGCTGGGGAGAAAACCGGGATGTGCGGGTTGCTTATCATCATCACATCGTAAGCCTGGGACGAGAACTCAGCTTGGCAGGAACGTCTTCACCCGTTGTCATTTCCAGCCTGTATCCCGGACAATTCCACGATCCGTATACTATGGACATTACATTAGGAAACTTGAGCCTGCCTTTGCGCTGGGTTGATGGACGTTCTGCAGTTTTCCTGCCTTCATCACAGACCAGGCTTTATATTGACCCGCAAGCGATGTTTCCGGACAGCTTGTGGGTATTCATTAAACCAGATCTCCAAACCCAGAATGATCTCACCTTCAAGCCAGACGATATCCCGGCGAAAATCGAATCATATCTTTGGGACAGCAACACGACGTGGGCACGCATCACAGCAGCTTTCAAATATAATTTTTTCTATGCGGTTGAAAACAAGGCAGATGCGCTTCAGAACACGGGCAGATTGTCAGCACCGGTTGATTTCAACAGTGTTGTTCGCCTTGACGGTTACCACCTCACAAGAAATAACCAACCATCAGATGATCATGTCGTTGTATTGACTGCATGGTCTGTGCTCCGAGCTTACAACGATGAGCTTGTTATATTCATCCATCTGCTCGATCAGGGAGGCAATATCCTGACACAGCAGGATACACTCGCAGCGCCTTCCTGGCAGTGGGAGAAAGGAGACCGTTTTCTTCACCATCATGAATTCACCCTACCGCCTGATACAGCAACGGAAGAGGCTATGATAGCGGTTGGCTTATATCGAAGGGATGATTTGGCAAGGCTTCCCATCGTCTCGGAATCCCAAAATCTAACCCGCGCACTTATCCGAATGGACACGACAGGACAATGAAACGATTGAACAATAAAGAAAGAATACTTGTCATAGGCGTTATTTTACTCGCTTGGACTCTGCGCTGGGTGGCGCTTATGGAAGTACCACCCGGGTGGCGTGATGATGACCTGGTGGAAGTTTATACTTTCTCCAAAGAAATCCTCAGCACGGGGATAAAGCTGTATTACGCCGAAGCCTGGGGGCAAGGTCCCTTTTATCATACAATCAGAGCCCCGGTGCTGGCTTTTGGAGGCGTCAACCAGGCATCCGTCCGGTGGCTTTCATCCACCTGTGGTACTTTAGCCGTTCTATTAACCTGGGCAACCGGACGCCGATTTTTCAACCGGCGTGTGGGACTACTAGCCGCTGCACTATCTGCCGTTTCTTTCTGGTCCTTGATGTACAGTCGGGTTGCCATCCGCCACATAGGCGCCCTCCCATGGATGCTGCTGGCAATTTACTGGGGTTGGCGCCTTTTAAGGGAGAAGCACCATACTGCTCTGGGAATGGTTGGTGTTGCCGTAGGGACTGCAGCAGCGATGCTGACCTATTATGCGGGTCGCCTGATGCCTGTTGTGCTGATTGGTGCCCTGATTATCCTCAACTCCGATAAAGAGCGCAGAACGAAGTTCATGATCGCCCTCAGCATAGGGCTGGCGTTAACCGCACCTACCTTTATAACAGCTTTTAATACGCCCGGTGCGGATGCTCGTGTCGATGAACTGGCATACCCCATTCATGCGTTAATGGCTGGGAATATGCAGCCTATGCTAAACAACGCGTGGCTGACCCTGGGAATGTTTCATACGCATGGCGATCCCGAGTGGCTCTATAACCTGCCCTTCCGACCGATATTCGGTATTTTTATTGCCGTTATTTTCTTTACCAGTTTCGTTCAGCAGATGCTCCGCTTAAAGCATGAGAATGCGCGTATGACACTCTTCTGGCTGGGCGTTGGCATATCACCAGCGCTGATCAGCCTGCCAGAATCCAGCCTGGGGCACACCATCCTCGCCCTGCCTGCCACTTATATTCTCCTGGCATCTGCCATGAACCTCGTGCCCAGCCGGTGGCGCAAAACCGCCCTGATTTTAGGTGTTTTGGGATTCAGCCTGGTAGCCCGGAGGGATCTGGTCGATTATTTCATCAAGTGGCCTCAGGAATCCATGGTGGGTTTCCTGTATCGCGGGGATTACAGGCAAGCCACCCGGTACCTTGATGGGCATCCGGAAATTTCAGATGTCGCCATCGGTACAATGCTGTTTGGTCAGTGGGACAAAGTTGCTTTGGAAACAGATATTCACCGCCAGAATACAGCCGTACGATGGATTAACCCTGACCGCGCGCTCATCAATAGTGCTGCCAGCCCGTTGGTGCATTTTCTGCAGGAAGAAAGTCAACCGGTTCCGCTGATTCGTACTATTCTGGAAGCAGCGCAACAGGTCGACGCTCCGCATGGTTTACAAGGATACCTAATTTCGCTGCCTGAACCAGGGGATAAAGCGATCACTTTGGATAGGGGTGGTAAACGCTTGACAGAAACCGTCTTTAACCGGAGTTTCATTCTTGAGGCTGTCGAACCGCACCTTATGGATAACCGCGAATTGTGGATCAACACGTGGTGGCAGATCGTTGACACCCCACCCTTACCTCCTGAAAAACTCTACCCGCCTCCCGCCGATGTGTATGGCGGTCCGCGCCTGCGCGTCTTCGCACACCTGCTAAAGGACAGTGTCTATGAAACAGGGGATGATGGATTGTGGGTTGACCCATACAGCCTCAGAACCGGGGATCGATTTATACAAGTGCACGTATTTAAGCTATCAGAATCACCATATACATCATTAAGCCTGGGTGTAGGATTATATGACCCCCAAACCGGCGAGCGCTGGCACACAACCGATGGATCGGACCAGATAACCATCACTCTGGATGGCATGCAGGCAAGGGAGTAGATCGCCAGGTTTGTGTCAATACGCAGATTTGCAGGCTAATTCAGGATGAACTTCAATAACGGGGGACCCAGAATAATGAAACCCACGATGATAGAAACCATCGCCGCGAGGAGGACCGCGCCGGCGGCAAGGTCCTTCACATTTTTCGCCAGCGGGTGATATGCCGGGCTGACAAGGTCCACCATCACTTCCAGTGCTGTATTAATCATCTCAACAACCAGGACAAAACCTATCGTCAAAACAAGCACTGCCCAGGCAGTTACAGTGATACCAAGCCAAAAAGCAAGAATAGAGACGAGAATCGCGGCAACAAGGTGAAAGCGAAAGTTGGGCTGCGTCACAAAGGCGAAGCGTAATCCTTCAAACGCATATTTAAAACTATGGATGAAGCTAAACTCTGATTCTGATTTCATTCCGGTAACGGGATATCAATATGTAGAAGTTTCAGGATTTGGCTTTGGGCAGCCCACATTTTCGACTTATCATCCTCTTCCTCGTGATCATAACCGAGTAAGTGGAGCGTACCGTGGACAACCAGCAGCTGCATTTCTTCGGTTAAATCCGCCTGAACTGTACCAGCCTGCGCTATTGCGCGGTCGATGGATATGACGACGTCTCCCAAATACTGGGAGTATGAACTTGCAAACCCCGCGTAAGGACCCCGGTTATCATTGGCAAACGACAACACATCAGTAGGTTCATCTACACCCCTGAATCTGCAGTTCAAGTCACGTAAAGCCTCGTCGTTTGAGACAACCACAACGACTTCCATATCGTCTTCGAGTTCATGGCTGTACAAAACTGCCAGCGCTGCGGTGCGCAGTTCGTCGGAACGATCAAAGGTAATTGTATCCTCAATCTGTACATCGATATTATGTTTTTTGTTCACTATTGGCATCCTCATCCTGTTTCTTTGGAAAATCCGGGTAACTGACGCGTGGATGAAAAGCTCCTCTCAGGAGTTCAACATACGTCTGTTTAACAGCCTTTAATTCCTGCAAGGTTATAGGACAAGCATCCATCTGTCCCTGATCAATCCGCTGCTGGAAGATATGGGTAATCACATCTTCCAGTTCTTCCACGTTTGTAGGTCGACGAGCCCGTGTTGCCGCTTCTGAGCCATCAGCGAGCATGACCAATAAGGTTTCTCTGCTTTGTGGTGTAGGTCCTGGATAGCGGAATTGGCTCTCATCCACCAATGCGGCATCACCGCCAGCTGCTTCTACCGCTTTAGAGTAAAAAAAACTTGCCCGCATCGTGCCGTGGTGTTCAGGAATAAAAGCTCTGACCTTGGCTGGCAGGTGAAACTGTTCAGCAAGGCGTGTGCCGTCTGTAATGTGACCGGTCAGCACATTGACACTGGTATAGGGATCAAGCCGGTCATGCGGATTACTCAGTCCCTGCTGATTTTCAGAAAAGAAATACGGACGGATTAATTTACCCACATCATGATAATAAGCGCCAACACGGGTTAGCAGGGCATTCGCGCCGATCCTTTCTGCCCCCTGTTCTGCCAGGCTTGCAACCATCATAACATGATTAAATGTAGCCGGCGCTTCCCGTAATAAGCGCTGCAGCAACGGATGGTTAGGTCTGCTCAATTCGGTCAGTCTGAACGTTGTCGTCAAGTCAAACAGTGGCGTCAAAATAAAAAGCCCCCCAACTGTCAAACCTCCTGAAATAATTCCGCCCAGAATACAAACACTGAGCTTCAACAACAGGGATAGTGGATCGGTAGAAAGTTCATCTACAGAGAAAACGAAGACAACAGCAGCCTGGACAGTGCCATCCAACAATCCGGAACGAAATAGCGGACCCGTTTGCTCATACTTGGGCAGGGTTAAAATAGCATAGAGTCCACCCAAAAACAACATCATAGTTAAAGTCATAGACCAACCGCCAATCCAACCGGATACGGCGGACAAAAATGCAGTTGCCCCTATTGCTGATGTCTTCCCGAGTGTGGTCGTAATAAGCATTGCTGCTGCCGCTGCCGGGAACAAATACGGCAACAATTCCCCGTACCTTATGAGAAGCCATGCCAGCGCAATAAAGAAAGTTAACAACAAAACAAAGATAGATTCGAGTTTCTTACCATCAAGCGTATCAGGTTGCAGGCGATAAATAAAGAGCCCCAAACCAAATACACAAATTGCCGAGAATAATGCCGGCGTAGCAAAACTCCGCCAATCCCGTGCAGTCGACGTCAGTCCGAGTTCTGTTAATGCTTCTATGTCCAGGGCAGTGACCAGCACCCCATTCCGGATAATTATTTCTCCACTCCTGTAGGTTCTGAATGCTGGCCCAACCTCATCACGGGCAACATTTTGCGCCTCTTGCGTGGCAATTTCATCATAAAACACATTGGGGTTGATAAAATTCTGGACCAGTACCTGCACACTTAAGGCTTCATCCTGAGCAAGATCCAAAGCAATTAGGGAGGGAACAATTTCCCGGACTTCACTCAAGTCTGTACTGCGAATCTCTCTCTGCCGCATAATTTGATCGAGCAGGTCAAGGAATTCCAGTTGGACGCGATTCCAGCTCGCGTCAGGCAAATTCAGCAAGGTATTGATAGCGGAGTCCGGGACGTCCGCTAACTCCGGTATAGCCCAGATCCAGGCATGGCGCTGATTATCCGAACCGTAAGTATCCGCCCGAACCGCACGAATATAAGTCAAGACCAACCGTGCCCTGTCATACTGCTGGCGCGCAACAGCGGAATCCGGAGCAGTGAAATATGGGGTTATTTTCCGGACAGCCTCTTCTTGCGCTTGTAGACTCAGAATTTCACTGTCAAACGTGATATCTCTGGGGGCATGAATGTCTTGTGTAGCGACATCGCCGGCATTGAGGTCATAACCCGTTTGGACAGCATAGACCAGCGCAATTGTGGCAGCAAGGGTCAGCCAGATGCCAAACAACACCTGGCGCAATCCCCAGTACCTTATAGTCGGATGATTTTTTAAACGATCCATAATATATAGAAGAGGGGCTCCAAATGGGAGCCCCTCCTGATTTTAATGGGCATAACACTCACATTATGCAGAAAGTAAATCTTTTACAACTTGATTCACCGTTCGGCCATCAGCTTTACCTTTGACCTGCGGCATCAAATACTTCATAACACTACCCAAATCCGAGATCGAAGTTGCCTGAACCTGCGATATTACAACCTCCGCCAGCTTCATTATTTCTTCAGGAGTGAGTTGCTGGGGCAAGTAGGATTTCAGTACCTCAAGTTCGGCGGCTTCTTTTTCAATCAAATCCGTACGCCCGACATCTTCAATCAGCTTTAAAGCCTCTTCTCGAAGGCGTACTTCCTTGCTCAGAATGGCTAATGCATCCTCATCACTCAGCTCTTCAGACTTGCCAACTTCAGCATATTGAATCGCCGTTAAAGCCATACGCAAGGCAGATTTGCGATACACTTCCTGCTTCCGCATCGCGTCTTTTAAATCGGCCTGAAGTTGCTTCTTTAAGTCCATATCAATCCATTTCAGATTAATTCTGCCGGGTATTTTCCTTCACAACAGTGCGCCGGCTTTTTCGGAGTTTTGCAGAACGTTTGCGCTTTCTGATGATGCTGGGTTGCTCGAAAAAACGCCTTTTTCGAATCTCAGACAATATGCGGTCACGCTGCACAGTTTTTTTAAAGCGCCGTAACAAAGAATCAAACGACTCATTCTCATCTGCTACAACATAAGTCACTTTATCTCACTCCCTTTTTGCTTCCGGTGTATACCGGCTAGGACTTTGTTCAGTCTAAATGGGCGTATAGACAAAACCATTATAAAACCTGAAATCATAATGTCAAGCACATTGACTTAGGGGAGTGTCCGTCACTTTTCCGCAACGGTAATAAGTGTGCATACTCCGCACTTTGCCAATAATATAATGGTTTGCCTTGAGCAGGATGCTGTGGCGGGGCGGAACACGGAGCTTCTGCATTAAAGGATACCTCCGCCCCGCCACCAGGTTTAAGGGGGACATCCGCTTTATCTTGATACCGAGTGTCAATTGCCCAGAGCAGAAACGGAGTATTTTCCCGTTTCTGCATGTTTGGCAGGTGGTTTTCCTGCCAAACACTGTGGTTGGTGATTTCCCTTCCATACACCCGCGCCGCACTAAGAGCATAGACGATGTATGGATGCAAAAATATGACGCACACCCGACTTAGGGCAATCGCATTTAGACTCATCAACCATGTATCGTGTCATTCCAGCGCAGTCGAGGGATCTAAAATGACCTCAGAAATGTATAATTTAGCATAAAGGCAGATGCTTCGTCTCCGTTCCGGTCGCTCGCGCTCCCGTAACTCCGCTCAGTATGACATTTGTTGGGCATGCCACTTCTAAATACGATAATCCTGCACATCATCAGTGCCAATCGTATATCAATGCCAGGATACGGTCATCGTGGCCCAGGATGGGCACCGGTTCTCCACCTGGATACGCTTGCATCACAGCATCGAGTTCCCCAATCCTGTCCTGAATAACGATAAACCGGACCGGACCCGCCGCATCTGCAGGGAGTTCACCAGGCAGAACATCCTGTCCCGGGAAATTCCTCAACATAAAAGCCAGGCTGCCGAACCGCCAATAGAGCTGGGGGGGACCCAAAAAATATACCTGCCCGGCACATTGGGCACCCAGTTTATCTGAGCATACGGGCATATGGGTTGTTGAGAATGTATTGTGCCACCTGTGTCGCTATTTCGGCAGTAGGATTTCCATAACTGCGTTTGGGCGTATAAATGCCAAAGTAGAAAACTACATTAAAAAGAAGACTCACGACTAATATAAAAACCATACCCGATTGCATACGTACGCCCTGCACAAAGGGTAATGACCATAGCACCTCAAAACCCCAGGCAGCCAAAAAGGCAACTGCCGGGACCAGCAATAATCCGCGCTGACTGCTGGGCGGGTTTTCTGTTAAGACCCATGCCATAAAGAGTGTTGACCAGAACCACAACAAGGTCATTGCCTTCGCCGGCCATCGCAGCCTCCGAAACATGAAACCAGACCAATAAGCATCAGCATTCCCGTTATGATATCGACCAGTGGTCGTTCCGGAAAATACCAGAATGTAGGGTCAGGGGTCAGATGAAATGCTGTGGCAGATTTCCAGAATTGTTCCAACATCAATTGGACAATTGACTTCCCGGTAATGACGACTTCCCGCGACAGCCAACCCGAAGCAAATATACTCACCGCATTATACCGTTCGGTTAAAGCCGAGGGATGTTCATAATACCAGCCCAACAAGGGCATCACGGTTATTCCCCATCCAACGGCAAACATCAACAAACCTTTTGCGTGCGCGCGGATTAAATTTCTGTCAAAAATCCAGCGCCAGAATACAACCAGCCCAATCAGAAATGTTACCCACCGCGCTCCGAAATACGCATACCATCCAAATCCAGCGACAACCCCACCGAGTCCCCATGCGTAGACAGCTATATTCTTCTCTTTCCTTTGATCTTTGAGCGCTGTCCAGATTAACCAAAAAACAAATGTGCCGATGAAAGGATCAAAAATCTGGTTCGAAGCCAATCTGCTGTAGTGGATATGATACGCTGAAAAAGCGACGGAGAATGCAGCGACCCAACCAAAGCGGCGCCCTCCAAGGGATCTGCCAAGTAGGAACGTCAACAACACCGTCAATGTTCCCACTAACACCGATAATAACCTCCCACCTGCCACTGTTGCCCCAAATAACCGCATAGCCATCCCGTAAAGCGCGAATGACATTGTGGGCACAGAAAACCACCCCGTGGCAAATGGATTGCCAAAGGGTGAAGTGACAAGATCCACGCCGAGTAGCAGTTGTGTGCCTTCATCCCCACCCAGATTTGCTGGTATGTGACCCAAACCAGCGCCACGGCACAGAGCTGCAGCTATGATGAGCACCAACAAAGCTGCCCATTCAGATTTAGAAATTTGCTTCGAGGGGTCACGCTGCTGTATCCAGGGAATGATAAACGAAACACATACGCCTGCTACAGCGATTGTCCAGAAGAGAAACATGAGCCCAAAATCACTTTGAGGCGGCATGCCCTTTGCGTTCATGGCGACCAACAAAGACGTAAGGATTGGGATACCGCGCAGCCATAAACGCTTTTTGCGGGGGATTATGCGCTTAAGATCAAGGCGCAGCGATACACCAGGTTCTCTGTTGTAAACAAGGGTGATAAAAAAAGCTGCCGTCGCTAAACTGAGGAGCAAAACAGCATCCCATATATAGATATTCAACACGAGCAGTACAACAGCGATAACGACAAAAACCAGCGTTATTGTAACCAGAACACTATACATTCAGGACCCGAATTGTGACCAACTAAGTTACGGCACCGAACATAATCGGGAAATCTGTCCAGCTACTTCTCGGGCACGGTGCCGGATCATGCCCAGTGCGGAAGATCCACGAACAGCTATCGCCATGATCGCATTGTTATCAATGCTCAAGGCGTAGAGCAAATAATTCCCGCTTGTGGTACTTTGCTCAAACCTCAGTTGTTCCTGTCCCAGAATCCGGGCTACCTCGTCCGAGGTCCGCCAACCAGCAATAACAGCTCTGGCAATGGATTCCGCTTGCTCCTGAGAAATTTCCCCTACCCAGGTGAGTATGTTTTCATTATAGGTAAGGATACCGCCATCCGCACCGACATCAAAAATCAGATTACCCATCAGTTCCAGTACACGCTTTCTTTGATTCTGGAATCGATTGATACTGAAACCATGTTCTGGTTCCTCAGGAGCGTCATTTTCCGGTTGCGGCTTAACCGCTTCCACCACGCGCGACGGCATTTCCACATCCGGCAAGCTCGTATCCGGCAGCCTCACATCCGGTTCTCCGCTATCATCCTCGGGAAAGACATCCGCATCTTCAACAGTAACTTCCAGACCAAGAGCGCTGTTTATGCGGGATGGTAATTCAGGTAGAAAAAACGGTTTGGGTAACACACCCTGAATAGCCAGGGATTGTGCTTCAACAGCCAGGGTTTCGCCCACAAGAGGAATGAGCATTAATCGGACAGAATCATCCAGCTCGCGAAGTATTGCAGCGACGGTGAGTGCATCAGGATCTTCCAGGGCCATATCAAGTACAGCCATGTTCGGCATGTTTGCCTGTGCTGCATGGAGCGCCTCATAGCCAGAACTGGCTTGGTCTACAGAATAACCCAGGCGCATCAGTTCTTCACCAAGTAGTGTTCCAAAAGCGACATTGGGATCGACGACTAACAAATGCATGACGAACTCCTGAGATTATTGATAAATACAACTGAATTCAAACGATTAATAACTCTATTGTAAGCGTGCCCGCATAAAACACAAATGCCCGCTTTCTAACCCTTAAGCGTTAGAATTCAAACCTTGACAGCCCACCTAAGCAAGGTATAAAGATTAAAATAGTCATAAATATTGTAGGACAGGTTGCTAAAACCGATGAAAACAAGGTCACGAACGCTTAACATATCCGCGACACTCGTCCTTGCTTTAGCCGCTCTCATCTTCTCAGCGCTGATGGTCAGGGGGGACGAAGTTATCCCCTTGCCGGATGTCACTGAAGCGGACGGCAGGCTGGGCACGGCATACACGTTCTACACCAGTTCCGGGCAACCGCTGCCGCCATACGCTTACCGGGCAGGTTCGCGCTGGGACCGTTTTGATTTCAGTTGGAACAAAATCGAAGACACGCAAGGTAGTTTCAACTTCGCACCCTACGATTTAATTGTGGACCTTGATCTGGCAAATGATATAGACGTCATTGCCATTCTGGGTTCATCGGCAAAATGGGCGACCGCGGGTTGTTCCGCTGTCAACAACCTGGGTGACAACATCAAAATCGATAAACCTCCCCTTCTCCCGTTATCTACCAGGGATGATTTGTGGTGGCGTGCATGCCCTCCGCTTAATTTGGATCTGGAATGGGATGATCCGGCGAACTACTGGGGTCAATTTGTCTTTCAAACTGTAACACATTTCAAAGATAAAATCCACGTCTGGGAAATATGGAACGAACCGGATTGGGACGTATTCTGGACCGGCACGCCGGCTCAGTATGCCCGACTGCTCAAGGTGGCTTACCAGGCAGTGAAAGCCGCTGACCATGACGCTGTCGTCCTGATGGGCGGGTTGGCTTACTGGTTTGAACCTAATTTCTACCGTGAAGTTTTTGACCAATTGGTTCTCATGGATCCCTACGGTATTGACACTTATTATTTTGACGCCCTGTCGCTCCACCTCTATAGTGACGTTTACAACATCAGCCTGGTGACCCAGGGTATTAAAAACAAAATGGCGTCCAGCGTAGGCTTGCACCCCATCTGGTTGACAGAAGTGGGTGTCCCTCTGTGGGATGAACGCCCGAATTATCCCGGCACGCGTTACGATAACGCGGCAACTATCCAGGAGGCTGCATCCTTTGTTATCCAGTCCTATGCCGAATCACGGGCAGTGGGTATCGATAAATACATCTTCTTCAGAATGCATGACGAAGCTATGGGCGAAGCTTTTGGTTTGCTGCGCAACGACCGGACCCTGCGCCCGGCTTACGTCGCGTACCAGGTCACTGCCCGGTATCTACAAGGTGAGAACCAGATCACAGGTCCATTCACCAATGATGGCATTCGCCGGATCACGTATTGGGGCACACCGCGAGGACGCATCGATGTCCTCTGGAATATCGCTGGGGGCGATCCGGTTAACTACGCCCATCCTGCAGTCCTCCCGACCGCAACCCTCGTGGATGTCAGGGGTGTCGCACAAACCCTGACCGCCGTGAACGGCGTGTATACACTTTCGTTGGAAGCTGCAACCGCGAACACCGGGGTTGCCGGTAAATACATTATCGGGGGATCCCCATTACTGTTGATCCAAACCGATACCGAATTGCCTCAATCCGCATTGCATGCGCTACCCTCGACCACATACGGTGGAGCTGTGACCCTGACATGGGACATCAGTGATGCGCATTCAGGCGCCTGGTATTTTGAAGTTGACCGGGCAAACAGCCTTACCGGACCGTGGATCAACATCCTGGGTTGGAACGAGACCAAAAATGGGATAACCCAAACCGTTACGTCAGTGCCTGACGCCGGGGATTGGTATTTCCGTTCCCGCTCGCGGGACAATGTCGGGAACTGGGAAGAATGGCCAGCAGGCGCTGAAGTCTCCACCACAGTGAATCTGAGCCGCACAGTTGCGCTGTACCTGACAACCTATGCAGATGGGAATAGCAATAATTTCAGGGATCCAGGTGAGAATCCGCCCACCCAAACCACAACCATTGCTTTGAAATCCGCTGCCGGTGAGACCATCGCGCAGACTACCAGTACTCAATGGTTCTACGAAGGGACTGTCCGCGAGGGTGACTACATCCTGCAAATCAAGTCTGTTGGCCTTCTTCCGGATACAGTGCATTTATCGATCCATGCCGGCGCAGAAATATGGGAATTTGTCAGCGAACGCGGCTTGAAACCGGTCACCGATCAGGTATATACACCGCTTCTTCTCCGACAATAATGAAACCGAGAGTCGTCAATCTCCGGATATTGCCTTCATACCTTTTCAGCCTGGTACTCATCACACTCTCCGCCTGCCAACCTCAACCACAAACGATGGATCTGATGGCAATAGCCGAAGACCAGAGAGCTGAAGGCGCGTACTCCGCAGCAGAAAGCCTGTATACCCAACATCTGTCCGAGGTGAATGATCCCGCCCCGGCGCTTGCCCTGGCGGATCTATACATTGCATGGAATCGTCCTGCATTGGGACTGGCAGCGCTTGACACAGCTAAGGCACGTGGTATTGCTGCAAATGCGGTGATCACCCGCGAATTGACTCTGCTGCTTCTGAACCGGTATTGGCAACCTGCTGCAGAAGCAGCTGAGAAAATCCTGCAGGATGCCCCGGACAATACCCTTGCCTTGCGCACCCGGATGACCGCTTCCCTCCAGCTTCATCACTGCATAGAGGCGCAGGAAACCGCAGAAAGACTGTACCAGGTCGACCAGGAAGATGCGGATGCAGCACGCACTTCCGGCATTCTCGGCGATCACCCAACCCGGATTTGTGATAGCACGCCTGTTCTCTGCCAAAAGGCGGATGGGTGTGACGGGATTTGTTATCTTGATATCGGACGTTACCTAATTGAACACGATGACTGGGCATTGGCAGCTTGTGTCCTGGAGAATGCCGTGACGGTCGACCCTGACAATGCGGCAGCCCACGCCTGGCTCGGAGAAACGCTGTCACGCCTGGGCCAATCGCAGACAGCTGAAAATCATTATATGACTGCCGTAGCGTTGAAACCTGACTATCCGCTGGGATGGCTGTTATTGGGCGTGCATGCTTTACAAATGGGCGAGTGGGAAACAGCCCGGGCTGCGCTGCTTAATGCCCAGCACCTGGATCCTGAAAATCCGGCGACCTGCCTGACCATTGCAGAACTTAAAGCTGCACAGAGCCGGTATGACGAGGTTGAGACATGGGTTCGCGCAGCCCTGGAACGCGCACCCGGCGACGGTGAGGTGTGGAAAGCCGCCGTCCGCATGCTGCTGACGCGTAACCTGGTGCAATCTGATTTGCCCAAATGGATTGCCGGCAGCACAGTCGCAATGGATCCCCAGGATGCTGAAGCGCATCTCTTGCTGGGTTGGGCGACGATACTTGAGGGCAATACAGACGAGGCATTATCTGAAATCAACCTGGCGATAGAGCTGGATCCCGGCATGGGTGAGGCGTACTATCTTCATGGCATTTTAATGGAACAGAGCGAAGACCCTGAACAGGCACAGGAAGACTTCACCCGCGCTGCCGACCTGGGCTATTTCCCGTGAAAGCCTACTCCACAACGATCGACCCGATCCGAATCGCATCCTCGCCATTGGGCAGGATTAAGCGCGTGCCGTCTGTGTTATACACACCGGTCGTCAGGATGTAGGTTCCCGGTTCTGCGTCCAAAGGAATCGATATTGGGCGCCCATCCACCACGATTTCACCCACAGCCCATCCGGGTGTGGGGCGCGTCCACCCGGCAGGCTCTCCGTCACTTTGTGCCAGCAGGTGCCCATCCTCCCCGGTCAGGTGTACAAATACCCGGTATGAGACTTCCAAAGGCGCCAGCGTTTGCCAGGCAAGAGAGAGTGCCACCGTGTCACCAGGCTGCACTGCACCCGGTTCAAGCTGATAGCCTTTGAGCGTGATAAGATCATCCAGAATGAATTCTGCCGCCTTGTAACCCGCCGGAACTGCCCACAGGCGATTTGGCGCTACAACCTCCAGAGGAATGCTTGTAGGCGTTTCACATAGACGTTGTCCAGTCCGGATGGTGTAGCTTCCGGATTCCAGAGATCCCGGTAAGCGCACGCCCAGCGTGCCGACCCACCTGTCACCCGCCTGCCACACCCCCGTGGGCCACCAACTGGCAACCAGGGGCATATCCCACAACCACAGCACGTTATCCTGGTCATCCAGGAGAGTCAACGGCACGCTGTAGTCACCCAGCGGATTTTTATCTGCTTCCCACACACGGCGTATCACCACCAGCTCTCCGGGGGCTGCGATCTTCCTGTCTGCCTCCATCCACCACAGCTTTAACGGACCGCACGGTGTGGATTCCGCTGTATCCGGCACACCCAGCCCGGACAGAGGATATGGCTTATCAGGCGCCTTGAGGGTCACCTTCTGCACCAGCAATTCCGGTCCCAAGGGATTGCCGTCCGCGCCAAGGACCGAAGCAGGGCGTAAAGTGTCCCGGTCAAAGAGTTTTATCAGTACAGTATAGTGCCCCGGTGGAATACCCGGTGGTAGTTCAAGAACAAAATCCATCCGGGCATACTTGTCCTGTGCCCATTCCAACATCGGCGGTGGTGTACGTGCCCAACGGGCAGGACGCAACCCGATCTCGTGCCGGGACTCGCCGTCCGCGCCCTCCAGGCTCAGAGAGACCTGCCAATCCCCATCACCGGGATTTAAAACGCGCCAGTACAGCGCAATCTCCGGAGTGCTGTCTCCTGGGATGGCAGACGGCAGCCCATCCACCCCCAGCAGCATGGCGCTATTGCCGAAATTGGCTTGCAAGGGCAATTCAACCCCGTTGACCGTTCCATCTTTCGTGAAGCGGGTGCGCTGCCATAGGCTCCCCACCCCATCGGCATAGAGGAGTTTGATAAGCAGGATGGCGCAGGCAAAGAGGACAAAGTATCCAGAAGAGATTCGATCACCAGGTCTTGATTCTATAGTCCGTACGCCTTTTTGCGCGAAGACGACGACAACTACAAGCGCAATAACGGCAATGACAGATACGCTGTCGGCAGCCCACCGCGCCGGTGTTTCCGTAAATAGAACGTCTATAGTGTGCTGTCCCTGTGGGACGTCAAAGGTGATGAGTCCTGTCTCTGTATCCGGCAGCACTGGCACCTGTTGACCATCTATCCTGACCTGCCAACCCGGGTAATAAAAGCGGAGCAGTTCGCACCGGAAGTCCGCAGTGGCATTGATCTGTATCTGGTCCCTGACAGCTCCGTAGTATGCCTCCAGGATTATACTCCCCTCCGGCAGCTCTGCCGGATCAATTCGCAGAATAGTTGTATCGGTAGCATAGGCGTCTTCTAATATACTGTCCACGGGCATGGTCTTAACCCAGACCGGCAGATATTCGCCTTTCGCTGTGGTGCCCAGGGTATCGGTAAGGTATTCCCACTGCAGCAGTGATTTAACAGAAACAGGGTCCGGAGCAGCACAATGGTGCGGGTAAAACCAGCCCAAATTAGCAAAGATCAGCACAGCGGAGAACAACACCGGCGTCCATATAGGTAAAGCCGGTTTTTTAACGATTTTGCTGATAGCAGCGCAGCCTGCTCCAGCTGATAAAGCTATACAGAAACTTGCCGGTCCCAAAAAACGCCATGGGAACTGCACATACGATAGGAAGGAAATACTGTCCCAGACGATTTTCGACACAGGCAGCGTCAGGACAGCGTAGCCTGCCGCCAACAGCAGCAAAAGACCTGTATGCCACCGACGCTGGCGTTCCTTGATTTTCCAGCCCACGAGTGATAACAAACCCAGGAGGACAGGGACAATGCCCAAAGCCTTCTCAGGCCAATCGTTGATCAATTGGCTGTCCGCAACGCGGGGCAAAGCCAGCACATCTGCCAGAGAAAGGAAATTATAACGCCAATCAAATACCCACGTCCCCAGCAGGCGCCCCGTTTGCACATAAGGGCGCTCCAGCAGGGGGGGAATCCAGAAAAACGCAGTGAGACCCATCCCCAGCGCACCAAGAAGAACACCGCGTCCCAATACGCGCCAGTCGCGCTGGACATAAGCATTTATAAGGACCCACATGATTAAAAGCGGGGCAAAAAGAAAGGCAAACAAATGATGACTCATCACCATCAGTCCTAACCCGATGACGCCTGCAACCAGCCCTTTTATTTGGCGGTGCACACCCCAGCGATGAAGGCCCCAGAAAACCAGCGGGGGAAAAGCCCAGGCGAAGGCTTCCCACAAACTACCGCGGTTAAAGACATCATAAGCCTGAAATGGCGCATATACATACGCCACCCCCGCGCTAAGTCCGGCATAGGATCCGAATAACTCTTCAGCCAGCAGATACATAAAAAATCCGCCCAGAATCATGCCCAATGCAAAAGAGCTGTTCAGGGCAGCTGCCCAGGATAAACCAACCCGGTGAATAAATGCGGCTACCATTGAGGGAGCGGGGGAGGTAAAGATAAACAGAGGAAAGCCGTAACCATGCGCCATATCGGGC
Organism: uncultured Chloroflexia bacterium; assembly: GCA_963700595.1. Taxonomy (GTDB): domain Bacteria; phylum Chloroflexota; class Anaerolineae; order B4-G1; family SLSP01; genus PWVB01. The sequence goes on along the minus strand of CAVOYE010000022.1, from coordinate 29,650 downwards.
GCCCACCGGGAATAAAAAACACCTTGTGACCATAGAGCATCCACCTGCACTGCACGGTACAGGTGGAAAAGCGTATCATACCCGCAGGTGAAGCCCTCGTGCAGCAGGGGTTGTATCGCAGGTACCATAAGGATCAGCAGCGCGATGAGGGAGAGTGCCTTTTGATGCCTTCTGCGTGAAAAAAAATAGTGCAGCTTAATCTTGCCCATCGCTGACCTGAATCCGGGTTAGTTCGAAAGCATCTTCACCCGACGGCAGAACAAGTCTTGTACCATCCACTGTATAGAGCCCCACCAAGATGCGGTAGGAACCGGCATTTTCCCCTTCCGGGATAACAAGAACGCGGCTTTCGGTCACCACCTCATCCTGCAACCAGCCTGTTGTCGGGCGTATCCAATCCTTTGGCTCCCCGTCACTCTGAGCGACCACCCTTCCACCCGTATCCACCAGGTGTGCAAAGACACGGTATGAGGTCTCCATTTCAGCCTGGGCCCGCCAGGCCAGGTCTACTGAGAGGGTATCGCCAGGTTTGTAACTTTGCATATCCAGGGAAAAACCTGCCAGGATAATCTTACCACCGAAAACCCCGTTGGTTCCGATAAATCCGTTCCGGTACCGCCCATTCCCGCGCCAGATCAACGAGCGTGAAATCGACGACCGCAAGAGGCTGCTCGCAGGCATCCATAAACACATTGGCATGGTACAGCCCTCCGGTCAAAACACCGGGCAGGCGGACGACGTGACGACCAATCCATAATTCTCCTGCGTTCCACGATTCAACAGGCCACCATCCTGCAGCAAAAGGTATCTCCCAATACTGCATAATAATGCCATCCGCATCGGTTACAGTTAATACGGCATGGGGGGGGATGTCTCCAACATCACTTGCTGATGGTGTTTTTTCCCACACCCACCGCACCGCGACGATATCACCCGGCGCTGCGACTGCCCTGTCCAGGGTGACCGTCCACAATTTCATGCTATTGCAGAGGCTGCTATCTGCCGTCTCTCCCACCCCCAGTGATTCGAGGGAAAAGGGTGCAATCGGGCGAGTCACCGACAGGGTTGCCAACACCAATCCGGATTCACCCAGACTGCCGTCACTGTTTAAAACAGGGAGCGGTGTCAGGGTCTCTTTATCGAAGATGACGACTTCCACTTGATAGGACCCGGGAGGCGTGCCGGGTAACAGGGAGACGATGTGTGGATCAAAAACATATTGCCCCCCTCTCCATCCTGTGCTGGGAGGTGGCGGTTCATAACCGCTGGGACGCGCGGTGCCGGCAGGGCTCCACGACTGCCCATCCGGACCGATGAGCAGAACTACCGCCCGATAATCACCTTTGGGTGTGCCGTCTGCCTGCCACAGAAGATCGACCTGGACTTCACCATCGCCGGGAATAACAGTTTCTGAAATATCATAACCCAGCAGCGTAATGCCGTCCTTGAACTGCTGGTTGAGCGCAATATCGACCTCCGGGAGTTGGTCCTCCCGCAGGCGTGACTGTCGTAGTGGTGTGGGTATGCGGTCCACGATACCGTATTTCACAAACAACAAACCCACCGCCAGCAGCATGATGGCAGTCCCGTATTCGCCCACGGCAGTTTCTTTGTGATCCTGTTTCTGCCCGGGCGTTAGGTAGCGCGCCAGGACTACCCCGGTTAACACAAGACCGGCACATAAAAGGCCTATACCCCATATGCGCAGCGGGGTGCTGCCGAAGCGCAGATCCAGAATGTGTTCACCCGCCGGTACTTCGAAGGTAATTAAACCCGTATCGTTCTCCGGTGCAATCGGTGCTGGTTGCCCGTCAATCCGCAGAGACCATCCCGGAAAATATAAGCCCTTCCACCGCGCACGAAAGGCTTCCGGCGAATTAAGCCGGATGGAAGCGCCCAGAATCCGGTAGTCAGCGGACATGACTTCTGTTCCATCGGGCAATGCATCCGCATCCAGGCGTTCTGGAAGGTGTCCAGCGGCAAAGGCAGCAGCCAGTTCCGTATCTGACGGATGATCCTCAACCCAGACCGGAAAGTAACTTTGCTCCGGATCCATCCCCAACCAACCCTGCTGCTCATATGCCGAGACATCAGCGATACCCGGATACGGATTCAATATGCACTCCCCTTTTGGCGGTAACATATCCGGATACGAGCCAATTACAAGCCCCGCTAATACGCAACACATAAGCAGCACCGGGATGACTTTCGGGTAATCCGTCTGCTGTTCAAAGGGTTGTGATGCGGACGCCTTGTCTGTAAAAAGGGACCCGGCAAGCAGGCTCACAGGCAGAAGTGCCCGACCGACCAGACGCCATGGGAACTGCACAAACGATAATAGCGGGAAAGCTTCCCACACAAACACAGCACTTGCCGTGCTCATCCACAGGTATCCCAGTCCAGTGAGTGAAAAAAGCAGAATTAACCCGCGCTGTTCTTTACTTCGGGGAAAGAGGAGAGCACAACCCATCCCCAGGAGCGCGAGAATTCCCTGTCCGATACCCAGCGTTATTTTCATAGGCGGGTTGAGAAAGTTAGGGTCGTAGGGCACAGGCAACTGCCACAACATCTGCCCCCAGGAGATAAAATTGTAGTGGAAATCGTTGTTCCGCGTAGAGGTAGAAAGATGCAACTGCACCATATCCTGCTCGAGCAGCGCGGGAAGCCAGAACCAGGCAGTTAACAAGACTGCCAGAATGACAACGACAAAAGCCAGGCGCCATTTCCGATGGCTCCGGTACAGCCATGCCAGATAAACGATATAGCTCCCCAGAAACGGGACAAGCAGTAATGCGGAAATATTGTGGGTTAAAAACAGCGACACCAGGAGAACCAGCGATTGAATAAACGCCTTCCTGCTCCCGGAGATGATCAGTGTACGGAAGGTGATGAATAACCAAGGAAGGATTGCCAGGGCGATAGATTCCGGCAAGTTACCCCTGCGGTAGATATCCACCAGGAGATAAGGCGCAAATGCATATGCGATTGCCCCGACCCAGGCAGCGCGAGGTCCAAAGAGTTCGCGACATAACACAAATGCTCCATAAGCCGCAGCCATCAGGCTCAGGGCATAGAACAAGCCCAATACCAGCGGTAGGGGGAAACCAAATGTATAAAGCGCTTCCCCAGCCATATAGGGTAAAGGCTCACGGTAATTGAAGAAAGGATAGCCAAATCCCAGTGCCAGGTTTGGCACCCACCTCGAAAACAGCCGCCCATGGCGCAGCGCATCCCGCATAGCGGCAATCCGGAAATAATGAAACGCATTATCGTGCGTGCAAGGGAGGGAAGTGCTGCGCAGCAAGGGCATCCACGCCGGTAGTGTCAGCAAAAACAATGCTGCGGGTTGTCTTATTTTGACCCACACCCTATTTAACCAGGGAGAGATTTTGTTCATTGCGCCCCATTACAGTGTAGCCCTTAATCACCTTCCCGGAAGGTGAGGGCTTTCTTATCTTGACACCTACACGACTAAAACATATCAATCCTGTGGTTGTCCTGCCCCATCTGCTGATTGTTGATTCACCGATGACCGGTACACAGAGAACGCCCTTTGCGCAAATGTAACCCACGTCAGCACAGCCATCACAATGAGCATAACCCGCACCCAACCGAACAGGAGCCCAATACATAAGACAGCAATTCTTTCCAGGCGGGTTAATACACCAACCTTGCAGTCGATGTTCAATCCTTCCGCACGCGCGCGCGCATAACTGACCATCACCGAACCCAGGATGACGATATAAACCAGATATATTTCTGTTTGCATCTCCTGGGAGACAAACCAAACCAGCAAACCAAAAAACAACGCGCCTTCAGATAAGCGATCCAATGTCGAATCCAGAAAAGCGCCAAAACGTGTTTTCTTTCCCGACACGCGTGCCAATGCGCCGTCCAATCCATCAACCGAAGATGCTGCCGCAACTGCCACCGCGCCTGCTACAAGATTTCCTGTGGACAGCACTAAACCTGCCAGGATGTTGAGGATAAAGCCTGCGATAGTGACCGTATTGGGATGAACGCCCCACCGTCCCAACAAACGTCCAATAGGATAAGTCATGAAGGAGGCTTTATCCCGCACCCAGTCTGTCAAAGTTTCATAGTGTTTCGCGGTCTCATTTGCCATAGTGTGTTTTCCGTCCGAGCGAACAGGATAATTGCCAATCTGAAATATCATACCATACTCCAGAACATTTACCTCTTGCTTATATAGTGCCTTGATATAGAATGCCCATCGGAGGGATGGATGCCCATTCTAATATTACCGGAAAATGTAGCGTCGCGCATCGCCGCGGGTGAAGTCGTAGAAAGACCTGCCTCTGTGGTAAAGGAGATGGTGGAAAACAGCCTGGATGCTCAGGCAACCCGCATTGAAATTGAAGCCATCGACGGCGGTAAAAAACTTTTGAAAATACGTGACAACGGCATAGGTATCCCGGCGGATGAAGTGGCTCTCGCTTTTCGACGCTATGCAACCAGCAAACTCCAAACGGCATCAGATTTGGAGCACATTCAGACCCTGGGATTCCGCGGTGAAGCGCTTTCCAGCATCGCTTCCGTGAGTATAACCACGTGTACCACCCGGTATCAGGGGGCTGACATTGGAGTTCGCATCCGTCTGGAAGGTGGGAATGTCGTCTCAAGCGCCCCTACCGGTCGCCCGCAAGGTACTGAAATTATCATTGAGGATTTGTTTTACAATGTGCCTGCCCGGCGCAAATTCCTCCATAGTGATCTTACAGAAAGGCGCCACATTGACGCGTTCATCACACGTTACGCCATCGCGTACCCTGGCACTGCATTTGTACTGAATCACAACGGGCGGGAGTACATCAGAACCACGGGAAGCGGTAATGCCAGAGAAGCCCTGTTAAACGTCTACGGTGCCGATTTAGGCGGAGCGATGCTCGCTGTTCCTGAAGCAGAAGCACCCGCAGGTCCTGTGGTGGTACGGGGATTTGTTGGACCTACCAATGTCCATCGCGCGAACCGTGGTTACCTCACTATTTTTATCAACGGCAGGTGGATACAAGATCTCCGCCTTAACTATGCCATCATCCAGGCTTACCGTACGCTCCTGCCTATCCAGCGCTTTCCGGTTGCATTCGTACTGATCGATATCCCTCCGGAGGATGTCGATGTCAACGTCCATCCTACGAAGTCTGAGGTGCGTTTTCGCGATTATGATGCCGTTTTCCGGGCAGTGCAGAAAGCTGTCCGCGAAACAGTCATGAGCGAGGCTCCCGAAGCGACTGCTTGGGATCTGATGCCATCTTCCCGGGCAGAACCTTCACCTGCAGGCAGCACACAAGAAACCATGCACACACGTTTGGCAGCGCTGCGATCCACTTCTGGTTTAATGCCATCTGGCGGGAGTCCGCCTAGAGAACAACTGCTCATGTCCCATGACACGCCTGTATTTGCATCTCCAGGCGCACTGAGGAAGGAAACTTCGCTGCGTTCAGGTCCCAACAAACTTCCACCGCTCCGCGTCATTGGGCAGATTTCGACCATGTTTATCGTTGCTGAAGGCCCTGATGGACTCTACCTCATCGATCAACATGCTGCCCATGAACGGGTGCTCTACGAACGCCTGCTGGCGGATTGGATGTCCGGCGCATTGCCATCCCAACCACTGCTTGAACCCCAGGCAGTGGTCCTTCCGGCAGAAGAAGCTGCAGCAATCGAAGAAGCCATCCCCAATCTGCTGAAACTTGGGTTGGAAGTCGAGTTGTTTGGTCCCAATACTTTCCTCATCCGGTCAATACCTGCCGTGGTCAGCCAATCCATCCCGGGAGACCTGCTGGCAGACATCGCCTCGGAAACACCCCAACAGCGTTCATCAATACAGGTGAATCGTGAGGAAATGTTGATACGGGCGATATGTAAAAGGGCAGCAGTCAAAGCCGGACAAACCTTGTCCCATGAAGAGATGTCGCAACTCGTCGTTGACCTTGAAAATACAGAAAATCCGCGCACCTGCCCGCACGGGCGCCCAACCATCGTCCAGATTGCCATAGAAGACCTGGCGCACCAATTCCGGCGGGGCTAATGCGTTGCGTTCAAAGGTAGAGCAGGAGCCATAACAGCACCAGGCCCAATGGGATTAAGATCGAAGCAAGGGCAAACAGGATCGTGACCCAACTGTAATTAAAAAAATCCCGCCATGTAAAGCCGGTTTTCTCATCCATAACGCGTGGTTGCATCCGGGCTCCACAGGCGGGGCAACGTTCCACACCGTCCGCGACCATATTTCCACACTTCGCGCAAAATTCAGGCATTTTTACTCTTTTTTATATAATGTTCCGTGTGTTCGTGATTTAAGCTTACGGTGCCCTTTCACCCGAGATAAGTCCCTCAGGTGTCACATAGGCATAAGCCATATCCTGGGTATTGTGGGAGATCCCCACCCTACCCGCATAATCTATCAGAATAATCCCACCATACCCGCCCACGCGATCAGCAAGATAAGCAATCACCTGGTCTGCAGCCTGCTGCGCGCTCTTGCCTTGCGCAACATAATCACAGGCGGTTTTGCTGGTGACAATTCGCATCAGCTTCTCCCCCCACCCGGTAGCTGAAGCCGCTGCCGATGCATTGTCCGCATATGCCCCGGAACCGATGATAGGTGAATCCCCAACGCGTCCGGGACGTTTTCCCGCTGTCCCACCGGTTGATGTAGCGACGGCAAGGTTGCCATCGTAATCCAGAGCCACAGCGCCAACGGTGTCGGTGGGCATGAATACCGGTGATTCCGGTTCAAAAGTGCCCATCAGATCATCAGGATCGCACATTGGGAATCCAATATCCTGAGCAAAACGCGTCGCTCCGCTGCCCACAAAAAGGCTGTGTTGAGACCGGGTCAATACCTGACGAGCCAGGGAAATTGGGTTACGAACACACTGGACCGCAGCAACTGCACCAAAATCGAGTGACTTCCCATCCATAATAATCGCATCCATCTCAATATCCCCAATCTGGTTAAAATTGCTGCCGCGCCCGGCATCAAATGCCACATCGTCTTCCATAACCCTCACAGCAGCTTCAACCGCATCCAGTGCAGATCCTCCGCTTTCCAACACCTGCCAACCTGCCAGTGCAGCCTGCCGGCAGCCATCAACATGAGCTTGGTGCGTGCCCGTCTGATATGTCCAGGCGCCACCGTGAACAAGAATAACCGGTCGATTCACGTTTCCCCCTAAAAGTAGCTTGTTTTTTTACAGTCTTTCTACTACCGCATCAGATGTTTTCTTGCGTTGTGCCTTTGTAATGACCCAGGCGCTCAGAGCCAGCATAAGTCCAACATGAAGATGGACGTTATTCACGAATAAATTGTCAACAAGATTATGGACCATCAAATGGACCCAGGCACCCGTAAGCCCAACCGCTAACCCGCGAAGCCACCCGTCAAGGACATGCGCAGCGTGCCCTAATTTTACCAGAATAGTTCCCATCAAAAGCCCATAGGCACTCAAACCCAAAATTCCTGTTTCAGCCAGCATATTCAGATAGATATTATGCGCGTGTCCCAGGGGTAAAGTCCAATTAGGCAACCTGAACAGAGGATATGCGGATTCATAACCTCCCAAACCAATGCCGAACCAAAATCGCGACCGCCACATGTTCAGCGCAGTCTGCCAATGCGCTATCCGTTCGATCAACGAGAAATTCACATCGGTTATGCCCACGCTGCGTATATCAGAAAACTGGAACAATGCTGTAATACCCCCCAACCGGTCCGTGATATTTTGTGGTAGCAAACCTGTCGAATAAAGAAACCAGCTGAACAGTATCAGGACGGCAATCACGAGGAACCCGCGACGCCAGGTTATAGGCGTTAGAAACAGCATCACCAGGACTGCCGCACCGAAGCCTATCCACCCACCGCGAGACCATGATGCAATCAGAGCGGCCGTCAGGATGCCGGTAGCTCCGCAGAGGAGTACGATCCAGCGCGCTAAAGAAGCTTTGTTTTCCCCTCTTTTCCATGTCCGGCATGCATCGGAGAGAAAGACGAGAAGGATGCCCAGCAGGATCGCAGCCATCATAGCGACGAATCCGGCAAAGGGATTGGGCTGTTGAAACGTGCCGTAAGCTCTGTAGAACCGTGAAGAAATCGCGAAAGTCTCGGGTCCATCATGCCTCAACGCGAACTGCCACAACCCGATAGCAGCCTGCACGAGCCCGGCGGTGCCCAGCAAAACGACCATTAAAACAGTCTCTGTGTTCGTATTCTTTTGCTCCAGTCGCTGGTAAACAATAACAAAGACAATGGCAATCTGCGCCCACTTTATGAATTCTGTAAATCCCTGCCAACTATCAACAGGATTCCACAATGAAAGTAAAGCAGCGAACAGAAAAAGAATCAAGGGGAGAAGGAGCGGGGGAAAAACCAGATACACTTGCCGGCGCATCAGTGCGTTAACAAAAACACCTGCCAGGAATATTAAAAAAGCATACTGCCCTATATAGGGCGGTATGCCCGACGATTGGAGCATCGACCATGCTCCCAGGGGGCCTGAAAATAATGCGGCGGCAAAGGCGACAATCGGGTCGTACAATACGCCAGCAATAAAACAGAGGAGAGCGAGAACTGCGCAGGAAACCTTCAGGGGTAAAACACAAATCGCCAGACCGCTGACGACACCCGCTACCAGCAGCCACTGCGGCAGTGTCCACTTTTCCGTTTGCCTTTTTGATAGATACGCGGTCGCTGCCATACCTTGCTATCCAGATGCATAAGCGATCCACGACGCTAACTTCAGGTCGAGATCGTAGGTGAATTTCGCGACAAACATCTCTTCATCGTCCAGGATATGCGGTGCAAAAATAGCATCTGCCTGGGGTATCGGCAGGTTGTTAAGATAGGTTTCCCGCGTAACCCATTGCAGGTCGCCTTCGCGATGCCTCGGTGTCAATTGTCCGTGGAACTGACGGGTAACATAGATAAACAGGAGCCACTGCCAATCGGGGAGCGGTGACACTTCTGTACAAAAACCTTTCCACGATAACGCGTCGATAACAAGACCTGTTTCTTCGAACATCTCCCGTTGGGCAGTCTCCTGAGGTGATTCATCCATTTCCACTTTTCCCCCCGGTGCAATCCACAAACCAAGATTGGGTTCTTTTTTGCGTCTCATGAGCAGGATTTCATCCCCTCTCAGGGCATAAACCAGGACCCCCAATGTACGTGTCACGATTACAAATCCAGTTTATCTTTGAAATACGCCGTTGTCGCCTTAATCCCCTCGTATAAATCCACGGTTGGTTTCCACCCCAACACCGATTGCGCCAGGGATATATCTGGACACCGTTTTTTTGGATCATCGCGCGTTCGTTCGTCTTCCGGCACCATAAATGTAATGGTCGATGTGCTGCCGGTAATTTCTATAACTGTTTTTGCCAAATCCAGGATCGTTATTTCTGTGGGATTTCCCAGGTTAACCGGTCCGTCGGCATCTGAATCCATCAGTTTCATAATGCCCCGCACCAGATCATCGACGTAACAGAAAGACCGCGTCCTTAATCCATCGTCATAAACTGTGAGAGGTTCACCCCGTAAAGCCTGTCCAATAAAATTCGGGACGACCCGTCCATCATTTGAGCGCATCCGTGGTCCATATGTATTGAATATCCGTACTATACGTGTTTGAACCTCGTGGTACCTTTGATAAGCCATCGTCAGTGACTCGGCAAAGCGTTTGCTTTCATCGTACACACCGCGCGGTCCAATCGGGTTGACATTCCCCCAATAAGATTCGTTTTGAGGGTGTTCGAGTGGATCGCCGTAAACTTCCGATGTAGAGGCTAACAGGAATTTCGCGCCTTTAGCCAGGGCTAAACCAAGGCTATTATGCGTTCCCAGCGCACCAACTTTTAACGTTTGGATTGGATAGTTGAGATAATCAACCGGACTTGGCAGAGAAGCGAGGTGTAAAACCATGTCCAGAGCACCGGCAACGTAGATATAGTGCGTCACGTCATGTTTTATAAATGTGAAATGCTCATGCCCTGCCAGATGCGCCAGATTAGCGGTGCTGCCAGTCCGCAAGTTATCCATCGCTATAACATCGTGCCCTTGAGCAAGATAGCGGTCACAGAGATGTGATCCTATGAAACCAGCCCCGCCGGTAATAAGAATCCTCATAAATCACTCCTTCTAAAACGACCTGAGCTCGGAAATAGTTAAGTGTGCCTGAATTATACTCTAACTCTTATGTTGAGCATATCTATTATCATGGTGGATCCGTTTCAGAATCGGGCGAAGCGCTGAAGCGGTGCGGGTGTGTGGAAGAAAAACCACCAACCACAGTGTGTGGAAGAAAAACCACCTTCCACACATGCAGAAACGGTAAATACACCCGTTTCTGCTCTTGTTTGGACATGATCAGGATAAATTCGACACACCGCTTTTTTATTGGTATGTGGTGGTACAAAGACCTTAACATGATAATCATTCAATGCAACTAAATCAGATGTTACTACGTAATATCAATGGACATGATGGGAAACAGCAGAAAATTAAAATTCACACAGTCAGGCAACAATACTTTTCTCCAATTCATTTCTATGCTACAATGTTAACAATAATGGCTCATTTAGGTTTGGCTAACCAGCCTGTTGCACCGGCATAAGGCGCCATAGTAAAAAGATTATGATATGTATTTCCGAGACCTAGAAGACCGATTTCCATTTACTGTATTCACATCAGGAGGGTAAAATGAGTTTACTTGATAACATCAAAGGTGAAATGTCCGGACTGGAAAAGCTGACGGCAAAGATTCCTGGTTACAAGGGGTACAAAGAAAAGGAGTTGCGCCGGGAAGCCGACAAACTACTCCGCGAGCATATTGCGAACCAGATGCGCACGGTAAAAAAAGAACTCAACGCATTACAGCAGGATCTGGTATCTGCAGGTAAATACGATCTGATGGATGAAGCGGAAAGTGCTGCAACCCAGTTACAGACGTTCATCGACCGGATTCGCACAGCCACATATGGATACGGGGGGTTGTTTGACGCTGTTCGGATCAAGGAAGACGACCTGGATAAAGTATATCAATTTGATGAATCCCTTGTCGAGTATGCGGAGCGCATTGAAGGCGCTGTACAACGTGCCCGGGAAGGATTGGAAGGTGAAGAAGCACGCTCACTCGTCTTAATGATCAGGTCTATCGCGCGCGAAGCGAATGCAGCACTCGACGAAAGACAGGATGTATTACGCGGGACAGCATAATAATTACGTAAAAGATTGGAGGTAATAAGCATGACACGTGTATTCGACATTATAGAGTATATGGATGAAGGGCAAAACGAGATGGTGCACCGCTTTCCAGAGCGTGGCTCCGGTGATTTCCGCATTGGCAGCCAGCTCATTGTTCGGGAATCTCAAGCTGCCATATTCTTCCGTGATGGCAAAGCCCTCGATGTCTTCGGCGCTGGCCGTCATACGATAACCACGGCGAATGTTCCACTATTGGTTGACCTGATTGGGAAAGCCTTCTCCGGACAGACCCCTTTCAAGGCTGAGGTTTATTTCGTTACCACACGTGAACTAAACGATATGAAGTGGGGCACACCGCAGCCAATTACGATTATGGATCCGATTCTGCGTATGGCGCGGGTCACAAGTTACGGAACCTACGCGATTCAAATTACCGAACCGCAGTTATTTGTAAACAAAGTTGTCGGCACACAGAATCTATTCACAACCCGTGATGTCTCCAATTTCTTCCGCAGCATTCTGCTGACCAAAATCCTGGATGTTGTCGGAGAGATGGGTGTCAGCGTATTGCAAATGGCTGCCCAGGCAAATGAAATTTCTGCTGCTGTCCGGGTGAAAGCTTCTGAGGAGTTCGAATCCCGTGGTGTTACACTCAACTCCTTCTATATAGAGGCAATTTCACCGACTGAGGAAACTGCAAAAGCTATTGACAAGGCCTCTGCAATGGGCGCTATCGGCGATATGAACGCCTATATGCAGTATCAAGGGGCTAATGCAATGCTTGAAGCCGCCAGCAATCAAAGTGGGGCAGCTGGAACAGGTGTTGGTCTGGGCGCAGGTGTCGGTTTAGGCGCTGCTGTTGGGCAGATGTTCGGACAATCGATGCAGCAGGGGCAACAACAACCGGCAGCAGCTCCGGCAGGTCCCCCCCCCGTACCGCAAGCTGTATCCTATTTCATCGCAGTCGGCGGACAACAGTCCGGTCCATTTGATGCGGGAACGCTGCAGCAGCAAATTGCTGCCGGAAGCATAACGCGTGACACGCTGGTTTGGAAAGCCGGGATGGCAGCATGGACAAAAGCCGGTGACGTTGCAGACCTTGCCGGATTATTTGCAGCCAGCCCACCCCCACTACCCACGCCGTAACTATCCTGTATGGCAAAATAAGAGTCATCTGTTCAGAAACAATTGAACAGATGACTTTTTATTATTTGGGGCTGCTATCCGCAGTGGATGCACCCAACGCAGTCAGCAGAGCACTGCGTACTTCTACAGACAACTGCTGTTTGTAAGCATTGCGCCTGAGCCAGCGTTTGAGTTCAGCGGACCGCAATGCTGGTAACGGGGAGTTCTCGACATCCAGATGTATCTCCGGATGGGTAAACAAGACAATTCCACGGATTGGCACATCCAAATCTTCCGGCAGGTGCTTGCCCAGGTATCTTTTAAGCGTTTCAATTTCGGCATCGGTAAGTTTGTCGGGACTTCCCAATCCTTCCTGACCGGCAAAACGTCTGGCGAATCCCCATTTCTGTTGATGTTTCCATCGCCCGTCAGCGTAGAGCACACCACCTGATTGAGATTTTACAGTCAATACGGTCAAACAACCTGGCTCCAGAAGGACGAATGGAATCGGTAATGCATAGGCAAAGAGTACATATGAATCCGGCAAACCTTTAAGCGCTTCAGGGACTTTGCGATGGTGGGCAAAAGGACCCACATACCGGTCACCAAGATAGCTCCCGGTCAGCGATATCAACAAGCCAATCCACACGATAATCATGGATATGCTTAACCACTCCGGTTTAGCAAATAGAATGACCGTGGAAATAACAAGCACAATCAGACCGACAAATGGCGCGCGTTCCCCTATTTTTTTTCGTAGTTCAATCTTGGATTCATTGGCAATCAGTTGCATATTTTACTCTCCAACTACCGATTTGTGTAGCGTCCCAAAACAAGGCACGCGTTCTGTCCACCAAAACCAAAAGCGCTTTTCAGCGCGTATTGTAATGTTGCTTTACGGGCTGTGTTTGGCACATAATCCAGGTCGCATTCCGGGTCCGGATTATCCAGATTCACGGTTGGGTGCATGATCCCGTTTTTCAACGTCAACGCTGTGATGATCGTCTCAATAGCGCCTGCAGATCCCAAACCGTGACCCAGCATGGATTTACTTGAATTTACAGCAAACTTGTAAGCATGGTTGCCAAATACTTTTTTCAGAGCGTAAGTTTCAGTGGGGTCATTCAAACGGGTTGCAGTACCATGCGCGTTAACATAATCAATTGCATCCGGTGCTAATCCGGCATCGTCAATAGCCCATTGAATTGCCCGGCGGATGCCTTTGGCTTCAGGGTCGGGCTGCGCGATATGAAATGCGTCTGAGGAAGTCGCATAGCCCATGACTTCTGCATGGATTTCAGCACCGCGTTCCAGAGCATGGTTCAATTCTTCTAACACAACAACCCCTGCACCTTCTGAGAGCACAAAGCCATCGCGATCACGATCAAAAGGTCGACTGGCTGCCTGGGGGTCGTCGTTGCGGGTGGATAAAGCACCCATTGCTGCAAATCCGGCGATCGCGACATCAGCAACCACACCTTCAGTACCCCCCGCTAACACAATATCTGCTTTGTTGTGACGGATCAAATTCATCCCATCTCCAATCCCCTGGACGCCGGAGGCGCACGCGGCAACCGGGGTTGATATCGGTCCCAAAGCGCCGGCGAAAAGGCTTACATGATAAGAGGGCATATTAGGCAATGAAGAAACCAGCGCAAATGGGTTAGTTCCGCGAAAACCGTGCTCAGCAAATTTTATCGCGTGGCGCACACCCCAATCAAAACCACCAACACCAACACCCATCACTGTACCCACACGCTCCCCATCATCCAACGGGGTTGTCAAGTTCGCGTCATGTCAACGCCTCCTGGAGAGCGGCGACAGCCAGTTGAGAACAACGCGCCATCCTGCGCGCATCTTTCACAGGAATATACAAATTGGGGTCAAAACCTTTGACTTCACCCGCGATGCGTGATGGCAAATCCTGGGCATCAAATTGGGTGATGGGTCCAATACCAGAGCGCCCGGCGAGCAGGTTTTCCCATGTCTCGTTGACGGTAAGTCCCAACGCAGTTAGAGCGCCCATGCCCGTGATGACGACACGTCGATTATTGGTCACGGTTTCGCTCCGAATCTTTCACTTCTAAACCATGGATAATGGTGGGGATGATCTCAGCTTGCACGGCTTCCCGCGCTCTGAGTATGGCACTCTTGACCGCTTTTGCGTTTGAACGTCCATGTCCAACGATTACGACGCCATTAACACCCAGTAGAAGTGCACCGCCGACTTCTGAATAATCCAAACGTTTCAGTGTCTTCTTTACACCCGGCATCAAACATAGTAGACCGGGCAGTCCAACAATTAAAGCGGGGATAAGAAGAATAATACCTAATTTGGACAATGGTTTATCGATGATATCGCGCTTAATCATTCCTTTAAGAAAGGATGCGACCGCTTCTGCTGTTTTAATATGGATATTTCCGGTAAATCCATCGGTAACGACGACGTCTGCTGCACCTTTGACCAGTTCTTTAGGTTCAATATTTCCGACGAAATTGAAAGTCTGCCTGTTCCTTCATCAAGGCGAAGGTGTCCCGAAGGTTAAGTGTGCCCTTCTCTTCTTCCTCACCATTCGCGAGCAAACCCACTCGAGGCGCTGTCATGCCTAATATCCTTTCGGCATAAATCACACCCATTTCAGCAAATTGCAGCAGCACCTCCGGTTTCGGGTCAGCGGTCGCGCCTGTATCCATAAAAACAACTTGCTGGAACGCCATGGGGTGGACAACACACAGCGCAGGACGGCGAATGCCGCGAATCCGTCGCAGGTCAAATATGGCTGAAGACAAACAGGCAATAGTGTTCCCTGCTGATACAAAGGCGTCCGCATCCCCCGTCTTAACCAGATTCATACCAACACGTATTGAGGATTCAGGTTTATTCCTGACGTCCCGCGAATGGTCCTGCATCGTTAAAACGTCCGGGGCATGAACAATGCGAATATGCAACCCTTCGGTATTGTGCTTCGCTATTTCCTGTTGGGTCAGTTCTTTGGGACCTACCAGGATTATCTCATCTCCCCAGGTCCTTGCCGCTAATATAGCACCCTCAACGTCCGGACCCGGACAGGCGTCAGAACCAAAAGCATCAACCGCAATGCGCATAAAATCCTCCAGATAAATTCATTAGTAAAATAATAAACGAACCAAACCCAATATCTACAGCAAATAAATGCGCGACTAAGCCCCCCAAAACCATGCTGGATCATCATCCGGTGGGTCGTCCGGAGGTGGAATATCCCAGGGTTCATCAGAATAAGGATCAGACAACACAGAACGGGGTAAAGGCTGCCCGGCTAACCACCTTTCCGCCACTAACGGCAAATCACTGCGTCTGCCCAAATGCACCAAGGGATCGGGCAATGAATCTATGAAACGTGACCCATAGCTTTTAGTCAATAATCTGCGATCGAGAACCACCACAATCCCCTGGTCAGTCGCAGTGCGGATTAAGCGACCAAAACCCTGCAAGAACCGGAGAATGGCTTCGGGCACCATATAGGCATTGAAAGCATTCTCGTATCCTTCTGCCCTTGAAGCGACGATGGGATCATTAGGCACGTCAAATGGCAGCTTTACGATGACCAGGCACGAAAGCGCTTCACCAGGCACATCGACACCTTCCCAAAAAGATCGGGTGCCCAGGAGGACAACCTTGTCTCCTTTTCGGAAATTCTCCAGCAACTGCGCACGAGAACTTCCACCACCCTGCGCCAATACAGAAATGCCGTGATTCCCCAGAGGCCCGGTGATGGCTTGCGTCGTCGCTGTCAATTGACTGTAGGATGTAAAAAGGACCAAAGCTCTGCCCTGCGTCGCCTTCAGCAAATCTATCAGCGTATCATCGACTGCTTTCTGGTAACCGTGGTTATTCGGTTCAGGTATATCACTTGCGATATACACCAGCGCAGCAGATTGATAATCAAATGGAGAACCAACAGCAAGTTCGTCAGCTTCGTCAACGCCCAGGCGCTCCCGCATATACTCAAAACTGCCAGAGACCCTCAAGGTTGCAGAGGTAAAAATGATGGATCGTTTTTTACCAAGCAAATGTTCCTGAATAAGAGCGCCTACGTGCAGGGGCGCCGCATTTAACGTTGTGGGGCGGTTATTCCTGCTTTCTATCCAATAAATCATGTTTGGGGATGGCTGTGCAATAAAGCTTTTAAGCTGGCTGCAGGCAGTACTCATAAAACGCGTGATACCCAATAACCGGGCTCTGATTCGCTGAAAATCAGCTTCCTCTTCAAGGACAGGATCATCAAACGCGCCCTGGAAAAGCGTCAATCCATCGACCATAGCTTCGAAATGCGGTGCAACCTGGTTCCATTGTATCTCAATATCGGACCAGGCACGTGCTTCTCTGAGACTGGGTGTTATGCGAAACCGGACACCATAGCGGTTTGCCCTCCCTGCCTGGTCCTGCAGGTATAGTTCAATATCCGTAAACAGGGAATCAAGATAGCGTTGCGTTCTCTCGCCTGCATCCTGTAAACTCACGACAGCCCCATGCAAGGTTACAAGCATTTTTCGCGGCAGAGATTCAGCTGCCAGCATAATCTGGTCCAGCAGGTTAGGAAAAGCCCTGTTTTGAATCAGGAGATCATCCAGAACCCGGTTCAAATCCTGCCAACTCACCATGTAGCGCATACTCTCGGTCGTAGCGCTTTCCAGATGGTGCGCTTCATCGATGATGAGTAAATCGTATTCGGGTAAAACGCGGTTTTGTGCGGCAATATCGGCTAAAAGCAGTGCGTGATTCACAATGAGTATATGCGCAGCCTCCGCTTTAGCTCTTGCCTGGTAGAAAAAACAGCGGTTGCTCTGGTAGAATCGACAGCGTTCCGGGTCACAGGCTTCCGTAGCAGCAGAAATTGAATACCAGATTGCCCGTTCACTGGCTGAAGGTAGAAAAAGTCCATCTCCGTCGCCGTTGATCGTCGTGGAAAGCCACATTAATACCTTTGCCAGTACTATCATCTCATCCCCACTGGCTGGACCACGCCGCCTTAAGGTATCCAATTCCTGCCGGCACACATAGTGGGAACGCCCTTTCAAAACCTGATAGCGGAAATCATACAGGGCTTTTGCCAGCTCAGGGATATCTTTATTTGCTAGTTGATCCTGCAGGTTAATTGTATTGGTGGAAACAACCACGCGCTGGCCATTCAGGACAGCCCATTCAATAGCTGGTATGAGATATGCAACAGATTTCCCTGTGCCGGTACCCGCCTCCACAAAGAGATGATGCCCCTCGTTAAAAGCGTGTCCCACAGCTTGGAGCATTTCTATCTGTTGATCGCGATATTCATAGGACGAAAATGTCTCAGCGATCGGACCATCCTCAACGAACAGCGCTGTAAGAGCATCCAAATCCAGTGAGACAGGTTCCTCGCGCGGTGTTAAAGGCGCATAGTCCCTTTCATCCACAAATAAAGGACCGGCATCCTGAATACCTTTGCGGTCAGCGAGCTGCGCACCAATCACTCCCGTGAATCCCTGCCTGTTCTGATAATAAAGGGCATCCGAAAAGAACCGTGTGAGGGACCAATGAATGCGATCGCCCAGATTGATGAGTTCCTTGAGCGTTTGCAATGGAAGCTGTACTGCGCGTTTCAACAGCGCAACAAAAAGTCCGTGCGCCAATCGAGCATCATCGAGAGCACGGTGCGTCTGTTCGTCAGAATGGATCCCCAGGGTTTGAACCAGCGATTCGAGGCTGTACCTGCCGGCATTGGGAACCAGGATCCCGGCAAGTTCGAAGGTATCGAGACTGGGGTTACTTTGCAGTAAG
This sequence comes from uncultured Chloroflexia bacterium, assembly GCA_963700595.1. Classification (GTDB taxonomy): domain Bacteria; phylum Chloroflexota; class Anaerolineae; order B4-G1; family SLSP01; genus PWVB01. The sequence continues at coordinate 11,507 of CAVOYE010000022.1, read as the reverse complement.
TTGTGCCGTCGTAAAAAAGCCAGATCGAAACCGATATTGTGTCCAATAACGGGATCTCTCCCGACAAACTCTGCGAGTTGCGAGGCGATGAGATGCACTCCCGGCGCGTATTTCACGTCTTCATCTGTAATACCTGTGAGTTCGACGACAAATCTGGGTATTCTGCGCCCGGGATTGACAAAACTGGAGAAGGTATCGATGACCCGTTCCCCATCGAAGCGCAGCGCCCCAATTTCGATAATGGCATCGCTACCAGGCTCAAGACCGGTCGTTTCCAAATCAAGCGATATATAAGTTCTCGGCATAGAGTCCTTCCGGCGCCATCCGCACCATGAGAAAACGCGTAATATTGAAACTGGTGATCGTGTCCGCACTTGCCGTGAAGTCACAACGATCCGGCAATCACCCACGACATTCGTTAACGATGCAGTGGCTTTGCGACACACTTTAAGTTATAAAAGCAAGACACACCCATTATACAGCATAACCTATGTGCGTGAAGGGCATCGTGGGGTTGGGGTGTCCGCCACTTTTCCGCAACGGTAATAAGTGTCCACCCTTCGCACTTTGCTGATCAAAGAATGGTTTGCCATTAGCCGGATGCTGTGGCGGGGCGGAGGTCTCCCTTGCATCGAGAAGCTCCGTGTTCCGCCCCGCCACCTGGTTTAAAGGGGTGTGTCGGTTGCCCTGGGCAACCGACACACCCCTATGAAGACAGTGCGGCGCGGGAATCAACTGTGGATGCACGAGAGGACTATTCCGCGCCGCCTAAAGAGCATAGGATGCAAAAATGTGACGCACACCCCGATGAACAGAAATATTTGACATTTTTGCGAAGAGACCTTACACTGAAAATATAACGAAGCGCGGTTGTATCGCAGTTTTCATCCAAAACGACTTGTTCACCAACGCACCTCAACTCTGGCCACCAGACTTCCTGATACAACCTGTTCGGGAAGTAAATCTCCGGACTGGGAGCTGTTATCGACCTAACCATAACCCGGAAAATCGCAGTATACGCGCTCTAAAATGCGGAAACAAGCAGCGGACTAACAATTTATATAACATACATTCGCAAAGGAGGCAGCACCATGGATCTGATTGTCGAACGTGTCGATGTATGGGCTTGCAGCATCAAAGATGAACCCGGTGGATTAGCGAAAGCCCTTACCGGATTACGGGATGCAGGCGCAGACTTAAACTTCGTCCTCGCCAGACGTGCGCCGGAAAAGCCTGGAACAGGCGTCGTCTTTGTGACCCCCTTACGCGGCGATGTGGAGGTTGCCGCAGCCGCGGACCTGGGTTTTAACGTTACGAGTAGCGTCTACTCGGTCAGTATTGAAGGGGATAATGTGCCAGGCATCACCGCCAAAATCACGACCAAACTGGCTGCGAAGGGCATCAACCTGCGCGGTCTTTCAGCCGCCGTCCAGGGGACCAGATTCGTCATGTACATAGGGCTGGATAGTGCTCAAGACGCTGAAAATGTAAGCAGGATCCTCGGATAAATACCGAGGATTGCCGCGCCATATCGTTATATAAACCTTCCCAGAAGGTGAGTATGATCTCCATTGACTTTGGAGTCATCCTCGTTTTTGGATAAACCTTCCGGGAAGGTGTCTTTTAACCCAGTCTTGTTAACTGCTCCTGGACCTGGTCGGCTTCAAGCTGCATCGCAGCCAGATTATCCCTTTCCTTCTGCACAATATCCGCAGGGGCTTTTTCAGCAAAAGGACCTGCCAAACGCCCTTCGCTGGAGCGGATTCGCCCCTCCAGATTGTCGAGAACCTTACCCAGACGCTCCCGCTCCTCATTCAGGTCCACCAGGCCGGCTAACGGCAGGTAAGCGACCAGATCCCCCACCATCACGGTCGCGGATTGCGCGATGGGCTCAATATCTTCTGCGATGATCAGGTGGTCCGCATCCAAACGCGCCAAAGCGATCAAAATGTCCTGCCTTTCCTGGAGCACACCGGTCAGGTCTCGGGCTGCCGTTACCATGGATATTCTCCGTGCAGGTTCCACATGATATTCTGCCCGTACGTTGCGAATACCGCGGACAAGATCAATGAGCGCTGTCATTTGAGTTTCAGCACCTTCATCGAGGAATACGGGATCCACCTCGGGCCAACGGGCCATCATCAAGGCTTCTCCCTGCCGCGCTGACTCAGGCAGTGCTTGCCAGATGGCTTCACTGACAAACGGCATGAAGGGATGCAGCAAACGCAAAGCTTGTTCCAGCACTGTCAGGAGTACTGCAATTGGCACTGCTATGTCATCACTCTCTGCATAAAGCCGCACTTTCGTCGCCTCGATATACCAGTCACAGAATTCATCCCACAGGAAATCACGGATACGGCGACCCGCTTCCCCGTATAAATACTGGTCCATCAGCGCGGTGACTTCACCGGTCAGCTGTATGCAACCGGCTGAGAATCCACCGGTCTTCCATGACCAGCGCATCTGCCGGAATCGCAGAAATCGACTGTACCGGTTCATCCCCTATATTCATCAGGATATATCGCGCGGATTGCCACATCTTGTTTGCGAAGTTGCGCGCACCTTCAAGACGGCGGGAATCCAGATTCATGTCGTTTCCAGGTGACGAAGATGTCGTCAAAGTGAATCGCAACGCATCGGTGCCGTATTCATCAATGATATAAAGCGGGTCATATTTCCAGGCGTCAGGCATCGATTTGCTGATTTTTTGGCCTGCCTCGTTGCGCATCATCCCATGCAGGTAGACTTTGGTATACGGCGCCTTGCCCAACAGTGCCAGCGACAGCATGGTTTCCCTGGCGACCCAGAAAAACAGGATATCATAACCGGTCTCGCGCATATCATTGGGGAAGAAGCGCTGCAGGTCCGGAGCCTTTTCATCAGGCCAACCCAGGGTTGAGAAAGGCCATAACCCGGACGAAAACCAGGTATCCAGCACATCTTCATCCTGGCGGATGTCCGCACTGCCACAATCCGGGCACGTATCCGGATCAGTAATGGCGCTCCATTGCTTCCCACACGCCTGACAATACCAGACAGGGATCCGGTGCCCCCACCACAGTTGGCGGCTGATGCACCAATCACGGATATTCTCCATCCAATGGAAGAACGTCTTCTCAAAGCGTTCCGGTATGATTTGCATCTCACCCGTTGTTACGGCTTGCATCGCTTTCTCAGCCAGCGGCTTGGTGCGCACAAACCACTGGGTGCTGATGCGGGGTTCAACAACAGTATCACAGCGCTGGCAGTGCCCCACTGCATGGGAATACGCCTCGATTTTCACCAGCAGCCCTTCCTTCTCAAAATCGGCGACGATGGCTTCGCGGCACGCGTAACGGTCCATACCTTCATACTTTCCGGCATTCGCATTCATCCCACCCAAGCCGGTCATGACATCGATTTGCGCCAGATTGTGCCGCGCGCCAATATCGTAGTCAGTGGGATCATGTGCCGGTGTCACCTTGACCGCGCCGGTACCAAACTCAGGCTGGACGGCATCATCCGCCACAACCATAATTGGGCGGTTCACTGCCGGCAGCATCACCATCTTCCCCTCTAAATGCGCCCAGCGGGGGTCACCAGGGTTAATCGCCACACCGGAGTCCCCCAGGATGGTCTCGGGGCGCGTCGTTGCCATTTCGATATACTGCGTGGCGCCCTCTGCCCAGTGACCGCTACCCCAATCATACGCAGGACCTGACCACCCATCGTCGATCACCGGATAGCGAATGGTCCACAAATGGCTGGCGTGATCCGTGGGAATCACCTCCAAATCAGAAATGGCGGATTCGCAGCGCGGGCACCAGTTCACCATATAGGGTCCCCGGTAAATGAGATTTTGCTCATAGAGTGTATGGAAGGCTACCCGCACAGCCCAGCTCAAATTCTCATCCAGGGTGAAGCGTTCCCGCTCCCAATCGCAGGAAATACCCAATTGGCGATTCTGGTTGGTGATACGCGTATGAGTGATGGTTTTCCATTCCCAGGCTTTTTCGATAAACTTCTCCCTTCCCAAATCGTGCCGGGTTAAGCCCTCTTTTGCCAGCTCCCGTTCAACAACGTTCTGCGTCGCGATACCGGCATGGTCACTGCCCGGCAGGTACAGCGTCTCATAACCAAGCATGCGGTAATAGCGGGTCATCAGGTCTTCAATGGCTGCCGTGATACCGTGCCCCAGATGCAGAATACCGGTAACATTGGGAGGGGGCATAGTGATGCAAAAGCGTTTGCCCGTCTTCGTAGCCAGACCCATGGCTATCTGTTTCTCGGGTTTGAAGTAGCCCTGGCTTTCCCACCACGCATACAGACGTGCTTCATGTTCCTTGGGATCATAGACTTTAGATAGTTCTGCCATTTGTTTTCTCCTCTTCTTTTCTTCTCTTAAAGCCACTTTGTGGCACACAAAAAGCCCAATCCATCACAGGGACGGATTGGGCTCCGCGGTACCACCCTGATTCACCGTAATAACGGTGCATCTCTGCTGCGCTCAGTCATAGCAATTGCATAACGAAGCGCACTCGCTTTAACGGGCGAACCCGTAGTGACTTAATAATACATCTCAGTCACTCAACTCCCGGGCGACCTTCAGTGGCTGATCCTGCAGAGGGCTTGCAGCCGGTGACCCTCCTCTCTACCTGGCGATGCCAGTTCATCAGTATCGGGGGAAATACCCCACCACCTACTCCTCCCGTTCACCGTCTTTGACATGTGAACTTATCTAAATTATAGAAAAAAGTCAGAAAATGTCAATGATGCGCCGATTTTCTCTTTACTTTACATACCCCAACCGTTGCCACGAACCTTCCACAGCGTACCAAAAATGCTTCAACCCGCTGAACAGCGATAGTTTGACAACCCCTTCAAAATATGCTAGACTTAATATGTCGTTGAACGACATATCGATAACCGTCATACTTGAGTGGAGAAGGGTAAGAAAATGTTCAAACAGGATTTACCGATGGATCAGGAAGTTCCTTCAGAGTTAACACCTTTGCGCGAGCCAACACTATTCATCTTGTTAACGCTGTCCAAAGAGCGCAAGCACGGCTACGCAATTCTCAAGGATGTGGAGGCGCTCAGTGAGGGCCGGATAGTCTTGAGCACCGGCACTCTCTATGGTGCCCTGGCGCGTTTGCTGGAGCAGGGGGTGATCCGGAAATCTACTGACGATAGACAGAGTTCTGGTCCTTATAACAAATCAGACGGTATTGATACCCAGAAACGTAAGTATTATGAGTTGACGCAGTTTGGATCTCGGGTGTTAGCGGTGGAAATTAAGCGTATAGGTACGATATTGGCTACAGCTCGCCGGGAACTAGGTACGGTGGGGATGTAGCCATGCTGAGGCGATTGCTAACTCGCCTGTACTCTCACCTGCTCAAGCTGTATCCTGATCGTTTCATGGACGCGTTTGGGGATGAAATGTCCGAGGTGTTCTCCCATACGCTGGCTGGTTTGGACGATTCCGGTATCCCACCTATCACAAGGAGGTTGAAAATGGCCCGGTCATTTTGTCACGAAGTATGGGATTTTCCGCGCACCTTCCTTGACGCCCGTCGCTACAAAGTTTCCTTGGGCACTGATGAAACCCCTGCAGATAGAGCATCGCGCGGGGAAGGGATGGTATCCCAGACCTGGGTAGAGCACCAGGCTTCTTGGTTTTCTGCATTTGTGGGCGCTTTACCTTTCTTGCTCTTCGGCTTGGCCTACTTGTTGGAAGGTATCTATGAGTTGCGTGGGCTTTACGGCCCGGTTTTCAATCTGTTGGATGGAAGGTTTCTGGATAGACCCCTAAACTACCCGGTAATCGTCCTCACCCCACCAATAGGTGTCTATTTCGTCACCGCGCTGGGACTGCTGTTCGGCATATTGAAAGGCTTCCCTCGCTGGTCCTACGCATACCTGGGCATGTGCATTCTACTTTAGCTGGTACTACAGCAACGGTCGCTTCTATAATGTGGTTTACGGATTGTGGGCTTGGTTCCCCTTGTTCGCTGCCGTTATCCTGGGTTTGCTGCTCATCCACTCCCTACAACCGCTGATCCGGCTCCTCAGGAGTGCCTGGAACGACTGGACGCACCTTACTTTCGCCCTCTACGCCTTCACCCTGCCCATGCTGACGGTCGTCTTCTTCGATGGTGATTGGGGCGTCTGGCAGCTCTATGGCCTGGTTTTCAATACCGTGCTTTTGGCTGTCGGAGCGGTGGTCTTTTTGCGCTCACGCACCACCTGGGGCCGGGTACTCTCCCTGCTGGTCACTTTCTTGATCCTGTTTCTCCTTGGGTTCCGGGAGGGCTGGTTGGATGGGAATATTGGGCCGATGGTTTTATTCACACTGCTCTATTTGGGTTGGCTGCTACTGCCGGGAGTAATCGGGCTGCTGAGGGGGAATGTGAACGCTTCGACACCCCGGTGAATATTCAGCCGGCAGCGTCCAGCTAAGTCAACAAGCGTGGATATAAATATTCATATCCGCTTCAAAGGAGCTAATTCGTATTGTCATTTTACGTAATTTAAACCTTTCGCTGCATCTCTCCGGCTCAGAAATAAAATCCTTCTTCTCGGAGAGCAACGTTACGAAAGACGGAAGATGCGTTAACGTTATTGGTACACTACAAACACAGGTCTCGGATCCAACCCCAGGACCTGTGCGGGTGACATCACCGGGGTATCGTAATTATAGAAAAGTTTGAACCCGCCGTATTCAAAGCCTGGTTCTGAGGCATATTGCAGATAATCCCCAATTTTTGCCCCCGGACCGCCGAAACCGTCAGAATCCCAGACAAGATCGACCAGTGGGTAATCTTCTATCAGCTCTTTATCAGAAAACATGCGGTTGTCGAATTGATGAATAATCAGGGCTTTACGCTCTCCGACCGAATCCGCGAGTTCATTCAGCCATGCCTGTGCAATATTCAGGGTCTCAACCGGCATAAAACCAATATATTGCCCCGGTATCGCACCATCCTGCATCATGAATTCCGGGTCAATCGCCAGGTGGACATCCTTTTGGCGTAAAAACGGTTTCACATATTCCAATTCGGTGAGGACCGGACTATGCGCAGTTTGGATATCCACCACACTGACCAGGCCATACATATGGGCAACATCTATCCACACCTGGATTATCTCCGGGGACATCCTGTGATTGTAGTCTCCATCGAGTCCGGGACTTGCATCCGCAACGGTAGTCACCATATGGAAAAAAGGAATAACCACGGCATCGGTCAGGAGGGATTGATAGGCTAACGCCTGTTCCGTCACCAGCGCCACCGTCGCCGTTGCCGTTGAAGTGCCAAGTATCCCCAAACCAGGTCCGGAGGGCGCGCCATAAAAACCCACCCAAACACGACCCTCAAATGGAGAAGCAGGCTTGGGCGTGCGGTTCAAGTGGCGGGTTATCCGTTCCATCTCGATGGGATCAAGGGGACTGAAGGCTTCGGGAATACCTGTGTAAGTTATAACGGGCGCGGCGGTTAGCGTTGGCGCAACTGTCGGCAGCACCCCGGGCGCGGTCTGCACGGGTGTGTCCTCTAAAACAGGCGTTTCGTTTTCTGCTGGCGCTGCCTGTGCAGACAGGGGTGTTGGCGAAACACTGATTGCAGGATATGGAGATTGCATGAAACCATAGAGCCCCACAAAAAGCAGCGTTATCCCAAGCAGAACCAGACCAAAAATGGCGATTTGAGCTTTCACAATGTTAGATTATAACTTGATTGTTAGAATCTATCAAGTGCAAATACATACTGTTTCCCTATACCTCTGTATAAATATCCAGCAGGTCCCGCAGCATGGTGGCAGAGGATGGAACGGGTGTCTCTTCATTGATCAGGAGCGTTATAGTGCCGTAAATATCCGTTTCATAGACAACTCCCATTTGTGTGCGCCCCAACCGCCCCAGAGGGTGCGTCACAGGTAGAAGCGTTGGTTTGACAGACATCACATAGGCCCCATCCTTCTGGCGAACAGTGTATGCCAGAAGGCGGTATAACAAACCACGCTCCCGGGCATCAATCAAAATTTCCGGTGCTATGTCACGTATCCCCGTCCGCGCGACTTCCTGTATCTTTGCTGGTAAACCCATCACTGCATTCGCCAGGATCGTAAGTTTGGCAGCAGCATCCCACCCATCAATATCCCAGACGCCATCACCCTCCAGAATACCTGCTTCTTTGGCTAATCGGGATGCGTCATCAAAAGACAGCCCATCCGCAATCAGGTCCATCATATATCCGGTGACCATATTGGGCACGGCCTGGATGGATTTCACTTCTGCACCCCGCAAATCCCGTACACCCACATTGATCGCCGGTAATCCACCCGCTACGGTGCCGTCGTACCTGAGTTTGACATGATGTTCTACCGCCAGAGCATGAAGCTCATCAAACGCCACAACCAATGGACCTTTGTTAGGTGTGACCACATGCATGCCCTTTGCCATTGCTCTCCGTATGCATGTTAAACCAGGTTCAGCGTTTTGTTCCAGGTTCACCGGGGAAGCTTCCAGCAGGACATCCCCTTCCGTCTGCTCAACCAGTTCAACCGCCCCCCATCCCCATCTGCCGTAGCGCGTGTAATTAGCGATTGTATCGCCAGCTGTCTTGATTGCCACCACCCGCTCCAGATCCAGACCTTCGGGATTATAAGCAGCGCCACGACTGTCAGCTGCACCAACAAGGTGCAGCCTGAGACCATAATTCTCTGCCAGTGTAGCCTGTTTATCTGAAATGATCTGGCAAAAACGCCGCCCTAAATTGCCCAAACCAATCATCACCAAATTAATATCTTGCATCCATTCCCCTCTTTCAAGTTGTAATGTTTAGAGCGCGTCCAGGCGCACTGCCATCAGCGGGACCAGCATTTCTTCCGGGGTTAATCCCCCATGTTTACCGCGCAGTTTATGTAAAAGTGCAGGATTACGCAGAAAATATTTACTGCCTTTGGCAATTCCGATAATGTCGCCCAATCGATGGGATACCTCACCATATAGTTTTCCACTCCCCAGCAATCCGGACGCAATGACGTCCTCGCGCGTCAGGAAAAGAAAGTCATCACTGAACTCTTCATTCAAATAATTCCATACTTTCTCGTATTGACCATGGCGCACATAGAAAAACGGTACTCTTGCTTCTCCTACCGGCGCCATCAGCAGCGCTTCAGCCAAATCGGGGTGATCCTGCATAAGAATTCCAGATTCCGCAGGCGTTGAAATTTGCCCGTGGTCCGCAGTGATTAACAAAAGTGTCTCCTTTCTATCGGATGCAGTCAAGGGCTGTAAAAATACTGCATCCATCAATAAACCCAGGGAGCGGATCTCCATATCGCCGGACTCATCCTGCGGACCGTACATGTGCGCGAGGGTATCCACGGGGCTCCAGTAACCACCCATCAGGAACTTTTCCTGTTTGTGTTCAACCAGTGTGCGCCGCAGAGTCAACCAAAAATCCGATGCCGTTGTGTGGCTCCGAATCTCACGAACACCCCGGTAATGCATCCGTGATAAATGCGTTTGGGCATATTGTTTAGCAATAATCTGATACGTCAGAATTCCCTGCACTGACAATAGCTGAGCGATGGAGGGCACGGGCAAAAATGACTCTGGGTTAAATCCCCAATCTGCCAGGGTCGCGGAAAATGGGATATGGGGTGTCCCAAATGAGATCGCTTCCACTGCCATCATCCATTCCCGAAGATACAGTTCATACGCCAGCAATCCGTGCTCAATTGGAGGGTGTCCTGTCCAGATAGTGCTGAGTACACTGTTGGTCGTGGAAAGAAATGTAGAAGTGATGGGCAGCAGGCAGCCTTTATCAGCAATCTTGTGATAAAGTGATGAAGCATCGTTTTCCATGACCCGGCGAAGCTGCAGCCACCCCAAACCATCCACGACCAGAAGGATGACCTGCCGGACACCGTCTGCCATTTCAGCAACTGCCGGATTGGATAAAGGCGGGAGCGTATGCGGGAGAGCAGCACCTAAGGCTTGCGCGGCAGTAGCGCCCAAATTACCCACGCAGAGACCTTCATATTGGGGCCAAATGAAGGAATCAGGAAAATTTCTGATATTTCGGGGCCGAAAACGGCTTAAACTCTCCACAGCTTGTTGTTGATCATAATCCATGGTCGAACTCTCCTGCTTTATCCGCCAAGATCAAAGACACGTTCCAGTATGCTGCACATCTTGCGTGCAGCCCGGGCGCGGTGACTGATCCGGTTCTTTATATCCTGCGGTATCTGTGCCATAGTCATTCCATATTCTGCTACAAAAAAAACCGGATCGTAGCCAAAACCAAGATCCCCTGCCGGCTCAAACGTAATGCTTCCCTCGCACACGCCCTCTGTATCATAGCGGGTACCCGCAGGTAGTACCAGTGCAGCAATGCAGCGAAAACGAGCGCCGCGCATTCCTGCAGGAACGCCCCGCAGCGCATCCAATAAAGCCTGATAGCGAACCCTGTCAGTACCCAATGTATACCGCGCAGACCGGATACCAGGTGCGCCGTCCAGCGCATCAACTTCCAGACCGGAATCATCGGCTAACGACGGATAACCTGAAGCCGCAGCGAACGCCGCGGCTTTTAAGAAAGCATTCTCATGGTAAGAGCTCCCGATTTCCGCGACATCCATGTCCAAACCAATGCTTTGAGGCAAGAGAATGGAGATAGGCAGCTTGCTTAGCAGCGCGCACCATTCTTTTTGCTTTCCAGGATTTTGCGTGGCGAGTAATAGTTTCAAGGTACCTCTTATGAACCATCCAGATCATTGGATGCTTCTTCATCCAAGTCACCTGCCAGTTTGCGTGTTAACCTTTCCTGACGATGCCGCAGGTCTGCAATCAGCCTGTCGCGAGACATTCCAACGTAGTACCTTTCAACCCGGTGTATCGCAGATTCCGTATGTGTGAGAGCAGATTGAGTGTCAACCGCTGTCCATTCATAATACATCGCCTTCTCCACAAGCGGTTTCACGGCAGTGGGTATCTGCTCTGACCACGCGTCCCATATCTGCAAAGCCATATCCCACCTTTCACGGCGTTTGTAATAAATGCCCAGGTTGCCGCATAAACGTGATGTGCATGCATCAGGGAGTAACCCATCTTCCTGTGCCAAAGCCCGGTTCCAGGCGTTAAGAGCCTGTTGGTCTGATCCAGCCTGGAAAAACAGGGTCCCCACCCCAGCCCACTCCGCTGCTGCCAGCGTCATGCTCTCGGGTTCTTCAACCATACCGACGACATGGATCAGGAGTGAAACCAGGCTCAAGATATCGATGACATTATGGTACAGGATGCGCCGCATTTCTGTCGTATCCCCTGTCTCCAGGTACTGCCGGTAGTAATAAGGGATTAAAAATGACGGCAAATCCTCATCTGTGCGCGTTATCCCAAGGATATTTTGCTCGATTTCGCCAAGGCGTCTGGATGGTAAATGATCCCGCCACAACCTTCGGGCGACCGTTAACAAATCGAGGTGCGGTGAATCCATCCACTCTGGACGTAATCTGTTTAAAAT
>CAVOYE010000021.1:0-47693 GCA_963700595.1 uncultured Chloroflexia bacterium | reverse complement strand
AAACGAGGCGTCATTCCCGCGCACGCGCCGCTTTCCATGCGGCAGAATCCATCTGGGTTTCTGGATAAATGACAGCGACGATACAGTAAAATTTCAGCCTAAGAATCGCTTTCTGACCTAACCCTCGTTCCCTTCCCTCAAGGGAAGGGATGCCTGTTTTGCCTCTGATTAGGCTTAACAACGCCTGAAGCTAAACCATCCAGCTGATCAACCAGTCCGGCATCCAGAACACGCCGAAGCCCAGGAACGTGCGCAGCACGAATGATGCGATAAAAATGATGACGCCGGCAGCGATGAGCACGTAGTCGCGCTTGCGATAGGTGAGTTCATAGACCCACGTGCGCTTCTGCAGCCCAAAACAGCGCAAATCCATGGCGTTGGTGATATCCTCACCGCTGAGGATGGAGTTCATGGTCACCGGCACCACCAGGGGCGCCATTTTGCGAATCTGCTTGATGATCCCGCCCTCGACCTTTTCCAGCTCGTAACCCCGCGCGCGCTGCGCGTCCAGGGTGACGCTGAAATCGCGCGCCAGCGAGGGCACGAAGCGGAATGCCAGATCGGTGGAAAACGCGTAGCGATCCGGCAGCCCCATGCCGCGGAAGGTCACGCCGTACAGGCGCGGGTCCATGGTATAGGGCACAATCATAAACAGGGTGGAGATGGAGAGCATCCGTATGATCTGCGAGAGTGCAAACCACACCCGTTCCATGGTGATGGTGGGATGGATGGACAGCCCGAGAATGTTCCACTCCACGCGCCAGAGCACGTGTCCCCCGCTCAAGACTTCCTCAGGACCGCCCCGCCCGGTAAAAATCGTGTTGATGGCGACAATACCAAAAACCATAAGGCAGATAAACAGCCATACGCGTTTGGTCTCCGCCCAGGTCAATTTGGTTAAAGCATACTGGGTGAACACCAGCACAAAGAAGAACGCCAGGAAGCGGATATCCCAGAAGAAGGTGATGGCAAACACCAACAGGAAGGAGAATATCCACCGGGCGCGGGGATCCAGTTTGTCGATCTGACTGTTACGGTCTTTGTATTTCCATGTTACGAGCATAGGTGTCTCCCTGGATGAACGGGATTTGTTACAGTCTTGCGAAATATTAATCGTAACTGTAGTATAGCCCCTTGTGGGCGTTCCGTGCGCCCCCATTACTCGGGGATTTGTCGCCATTCCAGAACGGGCACAAGGCCCTATACTACAATACATTTATGTTTTTCTCACCCCCACAGCTGTGGGGGTGAGAGATGCATATAACGCAGCTAGCGTCCGGAACGCGCGACAACCGCGTCGTACGCCACCATCAAAATGGGCACCAGAATCAAACCGTTGATCAGGTTGGTCAACGCTGCCGGCAGCCAATAACCGACGATGGCGGTGCTGACATCAATTCCGCTCAACACGATCTCAAGCAGGGACGGTACGAGGATACCGATCAGAGCGCCGGCGGCAACCCCAATCTCTGCCTTGATAATGGCGCTTTGGGACTTGAATGAAACGATGCCCACGGCGATTATTCCGGGCAGCATGCCCATAATGCCGTTGCCTAGGTCCCAATGCCACCAGAATCCCCAACCGGAGAGGAAATCGCCGATAACATTGCCAATCGCACCGGCGATAAAACCAACGATGGGTCCAAAAGCAACGCCAAAGAACATGGGAATAGCCACAGCGGGACGCAGTGCGATATTACCCGCCGCCGGCAGCCCAATGAAGTTGGTCACCCAAGAAAACACACCATACAGCGCAGCGCCGATGGCGGCATAAACGACTTCACGCGTACCAAACTGCCACAGTGATTTCTTTTCCATAGTATATAACCTCCGACTTAATTGAATGAAAACAACGAATGAGAAATGGCTCTTAGATGAATTTTTAACTATATCGTCTTACGTATCACCTCCTGCATCCGTGTATTAAAACACGTCAGTCCTGCCTCAGGTTACGCCACGGTATGCGCCAGGAGTTCCGCCCGCATAAAATGACCGCTTTGCGGTAGAAGTTCCAGGTTAAGATCCAGCAGCGAGGTCGGCAGGATGCGGCAGCGCTTCAGCAGCGCGTAATCCCGCAAAATTGTCTCGGGAGGACCGTCACCCGCAATCTGCCCGTCGTGCATCAGCACAACACGGTTGGCATACGTCACCGCCAGGTCAAGATCGTGCGTGATAAAAATAATGGCGTCAAAGCCCGGCATCTGTAAAATTGCGTCCATAAACGCCATATAGTTCCAGTAGTCCTGCCCGGCAGTCGGTTCGTCCATCATAATAATGCGCGATCGCATCGCCAGCACTGCAGCAATGCTGATCCGCTTCTGCTGCCCGAACGACAGCGCCAGGGGCGGAGAATCCAGGTATTCCTGCATATTGACCACCTTTAAAGCCCAGTCAACATTGTGCGCGATTTCTTCCGGCGCGAAACGCAGGTTCCGGGGACCGAAGGAGAGTTCTTCCTTGACCGTGGGCGCGAATAGCATCTGAGATGGGCTCTGGAACACATAACCGATGGTCTGCGCCGCCTGCGCCACGGAAATACTGCCCGTGTCCTTACCTTCCAGCAAGACCTTACCCTCGGTTGGCTTCAGGAGGCCCAACGCGTGCTTGACCAGCGTCGTCTTCCCGGCGCCGTTAGGACCGAGGATCGCCACAATGTCGCCCTGATTGATGGTGAAATTCACGCCGTGCAGCACGGTCGGCAGCGATGCGTCGTAGCGGAACTCCACGTTGTCCATCGTGAGTATTGGTGTATTCCCGCCCCCGGTGATGGCAGGGATAAACACCGGCGGTGGGTCCTGCTTTGCCCTTTGCATGACAATGGACGCTGGCAGCTTGATTTTGTGGTAATCCACGACCTCCATCAAGCCATCGGTACTGCCGTAATACACCTGTTCACCCTCATCCATATAGAGGACATTGTCGGGACCAATCTGCAGCACATCGGCGACGCGGTGTTCGACCAGCATCACCGCGACACCCTCATCCGCCAGGCGGCGGAACACCAGGAGCGCTTCGTGGGCGGATGCCGGGTCAAGGCTTGCCAGAGGTTCATCCAGCAGAAGAATGTCGGGGCGCATCGCTAGCACGCCTGCCAGGGCGATCAGCTGCTTTTCACCGCCAGAAAGCCCGAAGGTCTCCCGGTCGCGTAAATGCAGGATACCCAGGTAGTCCAGGGTCTCATCAATGCGCCGGAGAATATCGCGCCGCGGTAAACCAAGATTTTCCAAGCCGAACGCGACCTCGTTGACGACAAAGCTGCCCACGACCTGCAATTCAGGGTCCTGCAGAATCGTGCCCACCTTTTGCGAGAGTTGGGACATACGCATGGCTTTGGCATCTTCGCCAAATATTTTTATAGCGCCGGAAAATTCCCCATGGTAGCTTCTGGGGATCAAACCGTTAACACAGCGCATCAAGGTCGTCTTTCCGCATCCACTGGCGCCGGCAATCAGGAGCAGTTCCCCTTTATGTAAATCAAAACTGAGGTGATTGATTGCGTTCGTCTCGCGAATCCGGTAGCGGAAGGACACATCTTGCAGTGAAAGTGGGATGTTTTGATTGTCAGATTCCACAAATGACTCCCTGTGCATGGCATTGGTGAACAAAATGCATTATAGGCAAGGTTTTATACAACGCAAGGTGAGAGCAATTTAAATAGTATAGGGGATTTGAGTTTAAGTACAAGGTAGTCGGGGCGGAGGTCTCCCTTCATCGAGAAGCTCCGTGTTCCGCCCCGCCACAGCATCCTGCTCAAGGCAAACCATTATATTTTTGGCAAAGTCCGAGTATGCACACTTATTACCGTGCGGAAAAGTGAGGACACTCTTTCCGAGGGTGTCCGCCGCATTTTTTTAAAAGGCTGAACTTAAAAAGGGTATATCGGACCGGCATACCGGTCCGATATACCCTATATATTTTATATCTGTGCGCGAAACGCGCCTTGATCACTCCCTAACGGTAAACAACAACATAGGGTTACCATCAGCATCCTGCATAACCAGGTTGCTGCCCTCAATGCTGAACCTGGCGACCTGCCCCAGGGCTTTCAAATAACCGGTTTCCTGCTCCATCAAACCCTCCGGTTCCAAACAAGCCATCTCGGTGCTGGCAATCACACCAAAACTCAGCATATTAGCCTTAACCTTATAGCTGCCGAAATAGTGGTTGCAGCCTGCCGACCCGGAAGCCTGTCCATCCTCAAAATCCAGGCTGATTTCACTGTCAAGAATGAGGCTGGAAATGCCGGAACCTGTATTCCAACCCGTCAAAGCCCACGTTTCTTCCTCCAGATTGGCGTGCTTCATCGGCGAAAAAACCAGCGCATCCTGCCCACCGGCGTCGAGGAGAACCAGGTGATCGCCATCAAAACGCAGCGCTTCGACTTCAGCGAGAGCGTTCAGATACGGCGTTTCATAGTCCATATTCTCGCACATCATCAGGGTTGATCCAACCGGTCCAAGTGTCAGCTGATCACCCTTAAGCGCGTATTCGGCAAAGTAGCTGTTGCAGCTGGCATTCCCGCTGATCTGTTCTTCATCAAACCTGATCGTAATCTCCGGTGAAACATCCGCATCACCCAATTTATCCAGCACCCATATCGTTCCCGGCAGCGCATCAGCGCCACGGTTCGCATTCACACCGTTCGCGCACCCGTTGAGGACGCCCAGGATTATAAAAGCCAATAGACCAAACTTACCCAATTTCATGAAATAGACTCCTGTTTATGCTTAAATTCTGATGCCTTTGTGCGCATCAGATATAAGACGCATAACAGGTCAGTTTTGTTCCAAGCCAATAAACATCGCATTTCGTATGGCTAAGAAATAAAACGCATTATTCGACATGCTCATATATGCATCAAGCTGCGCCGTTAAACACCTTCCCGGCAGATTTGTCCTTCAACGGGCAAGCATATATATTCCCATGGTGATTGTCAATTACCTTCCGGGAAGGTTTACTATTTTACACTCTCCATATGCAGGGCGCTGTCCAGCCACTCCGGACTGATCTCCATCCCCCAACCCGGTCCAGTGGGCACAGCAATGCGCCCGTCAACCGGCATCAGATTGTCAGCGCCCTCCGCATAAAGCGAGCCTATCCAGCGGTCATTCTCAATGGAGTTTTCCAGCAAGGGCCACGGCTTATCCACCACCGCCATATAATGCAGCCCGAAGGGCAGCAGCATGGACCAGTTGGCGGTATGCGGGGTCACGTAGATGCCTTTCTCTGCTGCACGCCGCGCAACCTCCAGCGCGCGGGTAAATCCGCCGATATAGCCGATATCAGGTTGCACAATATCCGCCATCGGCAGTTCCAGGATGCGCGTCCAACTACTCATCTGCATGTCCCGTTCCCCACCCGCCATCAAAATCCCATACGGGGCGATAGCTTTGCGCAGCGCGCCTGTTTCCTGCACCTTCCAGAACGGCAGCGGTTCTTCGAGGAAAACCACATTGCTGTCACGCATCAACGGCGCCAGTTCCATGGTCCAGGCTTCTGAAAAAGCGCCGTTGGGATCTACATAGAGGTCGATAGCGTCACCAAGAGCCTTGTGCGCCAGCGCGATCATGGACTCGGTCCGCCCGGGCCAATAGTCCTCTCCTTCGCTGTTCCAGACGCCGACGTGCAGCTTGAATGCGCTGTAACCCCGTTCATCGCGCAAGCGCACCATCCGCTCCGCCTCCTGTTCCACCGGGATATCGCGCACCATGCTGGAGCCGTACATACCAATGCTGTCCTGCTTCTTCCCTGCCAGTTCAGCCACGCTCTTGCCCTCACGCCTGCCTTTCAAATCCCACAACGCAGTATCAACCCCCGCGATGGAACGGCAGACATAACTTCCGGTGAATTTGTGCAGCTTGACAATCACGCGAGTCGCCAGCGAAAAATCATCATCGGGCTGCCCCAGCACCAGAGGCGCCAGCTGCCGGTGAAGGATGATCTGGGCGATATCGGCAAAAAACGGTGCGGTCTGACCGTAGCCAACTGCCCCATCCGATGATGTGACTTTAACTATACAGACATCATCTTTGAAATAGGAATCAATACGTTCGATTTTCATCGTTACCCCCTCACGCGTTTAGTTTGTGTCCTGATCAGGCAGGCGTTCAATCTTGAAAACCACTGGTTTTAGCCCGTCGGTACAGCAGGTGACAAAATTATTTTCGTCTTTCATCCACGTTCCGAAGTTACCCCGGGTCATTAAGATCATCAGTATCTTGTGGATGTCATCCCAGGCCCAATCACAGCCGAACCCCTCCGGGCGCACCGTAAGGTAGTCAACGATGAATTCATCACCAACCTTGAAAAATTTACAGGGTCCGTGCTCCAGATACGGATGCCGGTAGGTTTTGGATAAATCTTCGTTATACATGGTCTTTAACACAGTAATTTTACACGTCGGAAATGGCGGCATAATGGTCTCCTATTTGTGAAAAATGTGGATTTACATTATAGCACGCGTGTCAATAGCGGAATGTGACTGGGGAGTATGTGTCTTAATTATAAACAAACCCTATCAAACCAAGAATGAACACCTTCCATCGTAAAAATGCGGCGCGGAAAGTTCAAGCAACGCACCCCACCTTGAATCCCGCGCCGCATAATTAAGGCAGGGTATTTTAGGCCGGCTGTGCCGACCTAAAATACCCTAAGAATTTAAAGGCTGTGCGGAAATCTTCAACACTAGCGCAACCATGACGTTCCGCACAGCCGTGTATTTCTGGATTGCGTTATACTATGAGAACACTAAAGCCCTGACGTTTTCGCGCCTGCCAATTAGATCCCCTTTTAATAAGATAAAGATTGACTTTATTCATAATTTATGCTATAATTTATATATAAATTGACCTAATTTTGTACTAAAAATAAGATGCAGATTAAGGAGAAATATGCTTACGCGTAAATCAAAAGCTGTTTGGCAAGGGGATCTGGTCCACGGCAAGGGAACGATGAAATTCGGCGGTGGGGCTTTCAAAGGGAAGTATTCATTTCTGTCACGCTTCGAAGACGGCAAAGGCACAAATCCTGAAGAATTAATCGGCGCCGCGCATGCCGGTTGTTTTTCGATGGCGTTCAGTAATATGCTGGCGCAAGCGGGTTTTACACCCACCGAGGTTGAAACTGTAGCTAAAGTCCGGATGGACAAAGTGGACGGCGGATTCAAGATCGTGCGCATTGATCTTGTGACGACGGCTGTTGTCCCCGGTATCGACGAAGCGACCTTTATGAAAACCGCGGAAGCCGCGAAAACCGGGTGTCCGGTATCGCAGGCATTGGCAGCAGTTCCCATCACCCTGGTTGCCACGCTGGAATAATATAAGCCGCTAAATATAACGCCTGGAAGCCGCAGCTTCCAGGCGTTTTTTTGCGTTCTTGACCAGTGGCACGCACGCAGATAGTAATTTTCCGGTCGAACTCATTTATTTGCAGCCAGGGATGGTTGCTATTCTATCACTGTAAGGGCGAGAAATCCGTCGCGATCAGGATTGTCGACTGTACCTTGACCACTAAAGGGCCATTGACGCGACTGGCAGCAAATCCGGCAACCCATTCAGGATCCGCGCGGAATGTCTCCCAGGCTTGTTCCTTGGCTTCCAGGTTTTCGAAGGCCATCAGATAAACCAGATCCCCGTTTTCTTCTGTGACGGGATCTGGCGTCCAGAAGCCCACGACCTGCATCCCCATCCGCTCAAAAATCCCCATCGTGAGAGAGCGAAATCTTTCGATAATGGCATCGTGCTTGCCTTCAGCTGCCCAATATGTCCGTAATTCGTATATCATTGCATCCTCCATAGACTACCAGATTTAAATTGCCACATCATGAACACTATAATTTTACACCTTCCCTATTTTTGCGCGACCACTAAAGTGCATCCCGCATATTTTTTCAACTGCCTGGTCACCGCATCGTCAATCTTACTCACCTGACGCAAGCGCCTATCCCGCAGCATTTGCAGCAAGATTTTAGGATACACCTTCACCATAAACTGCAGCAAAGCGCCTGCATGAATCCGGGGTTTCTCTGCACCCGTCTCGGTTTTCTCCTGCACAATCTTTATCACGCACAATCCAGCGCGTTCCAGGAGCAAGCGCAGCGTATCAGCGGTAAATGTGCCATGAATCCCGGGATGCTTCGCCATCAGGTTTCCTAATTCAGGGGAGGCTGCGGTATCCAGCGTACCTTCATTAATACAAATCAATCCGCCTGGTTCCAATACCCGTATAATTTCGCGAAGCGCAGCAGCTTTATCACCCGGCAGCGGTGTTAACACAGATTCCAGGAAAATCCTGTCGAATACCGCATCCTCAAAGGGCATCTGGTTGACATCGGCAACCAGGAAATCGACTGCATTTCCCAAATCCTGTCTGGCTGCCTTTTTGACCGCTTTTTCAATCATTGCCGGCGCCAGGTCGATGCCGGTCACATGTGCGCCATATTGGCTGGCAATCAAGCAAGCCGTGCTGCCAAATCCGCAGCCCACATCCAAAATCCTGCTTTGTGACGACAGGTCACTCATAGTCAGCAGGACCTGTGTCGCCAGCAGTCCCCCCTGGTGAATGCCGGGCAGAACGTCGCCCATCTGGGCAAGAAAATCATACCACTCGCGTGTGCTGAGCGGTTTCCGGATATTCACAATGAACTCCTTCAACTGCGTGAATCGTGCGACCGGCAGAACTGAATATGATGTAAGGGGATTATGCTGCATCCGCAACGGCATCCGGAATTTCACTTTCCAGATTCCGTATCCGCGGGTTGGTGAAAACGAGCAGGCTGGTGAGGATCAAAAAGATTGCCGATGTAAAAAATACCAGTCCAATCCCGCGCCCCGGTCCAATGCCGATCAACGTGGCAAATATGGAATCTGATAGCGCCCCACCCTCTTGCATCAGCGGCTCGAAGATACGGTCAGCCAACGGA
This sequence comes from uncultured Chloroflexia bacterium, assembly GCA_963700595.1. Lineage (GTDB taxonomy): Bacteria > Chloroflexota > Anaerolineae > B4-G1 > SLSP01 > PWVB01. Next base: position 38,773 of record CAVOYE010000021.1, on the reverse strand, counting down.
CCGGCGACCAGATTCGCTATAGGAATAATTGACCATGCAATCATGGAACGGATCGAAAATACGCGTCCCTGGATATCTGCCGGCACCTTGACCTGCCATACAGCCTGGCTCAAGGCTGCTGATATGGGAATGAAGAACAGGAAAACGAACATCCCCAATGCAATGAGTGGAATCGAAGGGCGCAAGCCCATTAACATATAGCCTATACCGGAAAGCCCGATAGCGCCAATCACCCCCCATATTTTCCTGTTTTTCAATCCACCCCAGAGACCCATAACCAGTCCACCGATGAGCATCGCGGCACCACCTGCCATCTGCGCAATACCCAACTCAACTTCTGTGCCGAATGAAAGGATCATAGGACCAATCAGGACCCCGGACAAACTGAGGAAAAAATTGACAATTGCGAAGTACCACAGTAATCCGAACAAACCCGGGCGATCCCGCAGATAATGCCATCCAAACATAGCATCGCCCCACATGGAGGATTTTTCATCCGCGCCTTCTGTTGTCAATTCAGGTTGAGGGATGCGAACAAACAGCAGCGCGCCGATAGCAAAGAAATAGGTCACAAAGTCAATCAGGATCACACCGCGCAATCCCACGGCAGCATACAATACCCCTGCTAATACCGGGATCAGGAGCGATTCGACTGCGCCTCCCATTTGCTGTATCCCGCTGGCACGCGCCAGATCTTTTTTAGGTACCATCATCGTGATTGAAGCAGTGTATGCCGGGGATTGGAAACAACTGAACACGGATTCGAAAAACGAGATGCCGTAAATATGCCACACTTGCAGGTTATCGCTAAACAGCAGGACAGCAGCGACAAGAGTCGTGAGTGCGGCGGCAGTATCTGTTACGATCATAATCAGGCGACGGTTGAAACGGTCAGCAACCGATCCGGCAATAGGCGCGAAGAGAATCCGGGGGATATTGTAAAAGAGGGCGTTCAACGCAAAAGGTGTCGCCTTGCCAGTCTGGGTGAAGATATAGACGCTGAGTCCAAAACCTGTCAACCCGGATCCGATGATCGAGATCAACTGCCCTGTCCAGATAATCAAAAATGTCCGCATGTTCCGGGGTTGCTGGTTTACCTGTTCCAAGGTTATCTCCGTTTAAGTCCGATTTTCTTGAGTTTTAGCCTGTTTTGAGGAAATGGCAAATAAACCGTATTTCGACGCGTTGCAACACTTCAAAAAAAGGGGGATGTTTTAACGCAAAGCCGCAGAGACGCAGAGTTTTAAGGTGTTTCTTGAATTTCAAAAAAATCAAATCGAAAATTCAATAATATGAAGCCATACATCAATATTTCTCAGCGCCTAAACCCGGTCGGCTGGGTCCGACTCAGCGTTAATTTTCTTGTTTTTTCAGTAGACTCAAAATGCGTGTTGCGTATTCTACGTGAAATCGAAATACGCAACACGCAATTCTACGTCTTACTTTCAGGTTAGCAGCGCACAACCGACAATCTACGCGAGCATACGGTCAACAACCTGCTGCCGGTATTCCGGTGAAAGGGAATGGAAAAACGCGCTGTAGCCGGTCACCCGGACGACCAGATCAGGGAATTTTTCGGGGTCGGCATGCGCCGCCAGGATATCATCCCGCGAAATAATATTCAGATTAATCAGGGTTCCGCCCTGCTGGTTGTGGGTGTTAATGATCGACGCGACCAAATCCAATCCACCCTGTTCTTCTACCAGTTGATAATCAATATCCAACTGCAGTGGTGCTGAATTCCCGCGTCCAGGCTGCACGTTGGCAACCGCCAGGGATTTCGCTGTCAATGCGGATGATTTTTTCACGGCAAATCCTGGATCAGGTTCAGAACTATGCGAGATAGGATCACCGGCAAAGCGCCCGTTAGGTGTGGCAGGGACATAAGAGCCCAGCCGGTTAACATCACCGTGAGAGAATAAACCCGGGATAATCCTGAATCCTCGTTGGGTTGGTGTATCATAGAGGCTGACGTAGGTCTCAGAAATGCGCTTTGCCCAATAATCTGCTCGTGAACCGCCTGAGCCAAAGCGCGGGATGTTCTTGAGCATCAAACGCACATTTTCAGCGCCTACAAAATCATTATCCAGATGGGCTTTCAGCTCTTCCCAGGTCAATCTGCCCTCTTCACAGACACGCTGTTCGATAGCTGCCAATGAATCCGCGACCGTCGCCAATCCAACGCCATCCACCGTCAGATTGTAAATATCAACACCGCCGGCGCTGGCATCCAGACCCCGTTCAATGGGTCCGTGACAGAAAAGGTTCAGGACGATTTCTATCGTGTTTTGCGCATGATGTTCCATGTGCCAATCCGAGCCCTGCTTGAAAACGTCCACCGAAATCGCCAAATGGTTCACATAGCGTTCCCAAAGCGCTTCCATCGTCCTGGGGTGGGTGCTATCGGCAACCGTCTCCTCAAACGCCAGCAACAGCGGTGCTATCAGGCTGCAGCGCGTGACATCCTGGTGCGGGTATTCAATCCCCGGCAGCGCGGTCCAGTTACAACCCACTTTAGCGCGCATCCGCGCCAGTTGAATCGGCACGCCGTTTTTAATATAACCTTCGTCCAGCCCTTTGGAGCATGAGAAACTGACGCCGGTGCCGTCCTCCATATGATATTCCAGCGCTTTGTGCAGCAGATTGGGATCCAGATCCATCGTGGACCCGCAGCGCCAGGTTATAGGGAATATCCAGGCGGTGTGCCGCTTCAAGAATCAGATAAGACATGGGGCTGGTGAGATCGTGTCCATCGGGCGCCTGTCCGGATACCTGGGAATAATGTGTGTCATTAAAAAACAGGCTTGCGACCATCCACATCACCGCGTCATCATCGACTTCGCCTGCTGCCTGCTCCGCTTCATAATAGGGGCGAAGAAGCTCATCGAGTTGGCCTAAAGCACCGCCGGCAGCCCACATTCGGTCGACGGACTGGAACCAGGCGAGGAATTGGCATGCTTCACGCAGCGTGCGCGGTGGATTTTCAACCAGCCATGCGTTCATCTCGGCAATCTCCAGCAGATTTTGCCGGATATCGGGTTGTGTTTCCTCTTGCGCCATCTCCTGCGCCTTGACGACGTGCTTGCGAATCCAATCCTGCATCCCCAGGACCAGGTTTTCCTCGGCGTCATAGAAGGATGTGTCAACCGGATGGTTGAATTCACGGTAGTGCCGTATTTTCTCCAGCAAACCACCCCATCCCAACTCCAGGCCAATCACCATATCCGGACCCAAATGGTTCATCGCGCCGATACCGTTGTGTTTCAGATGGTACTTTTCGTGCAAATCCGCCAGGTGGTGCGGGCGGTCTTCGGGTCGCCACCCACCCACCCCAGGAATGAATCCCGCCCACGCTCCCGCAAGAGCGCTCAAAGGATGGATATAGACCGGGTGCACATCCAGCCAGGCACGGAAGTTCTCGCCAATGCACCGCGCCCCATAACACCCGCCGTTGGGATGATTGGACTTTACTGTAAAGGGTATCGGCTCAGCCCAAAAGATATCGCCGTGGTCGTCAATATTATGGTAACCATTTCGGGCTATTTTCGCCCGGTTGTGTTCAATTTTAGTCTGGGTTAAAGCCTCTATTCTTTCCTGGTATGAAATCGATGTTGTTATCATTGTGTATTTTTCTCCTGTATTATTAAATACCCCTGATCGTCAACTTTATTGCAGAACATTATAGTGTTCACCTATTATACGCAAAAACCGGAAATAAATCCACACACCCCAAGTTCAGGAGTGTGCGTCACTTTTTTGCATCCTATGCTCTTTAGGCGGCGCGGAATAGTCCTCTCGTACATCCACAGTTGATTCCCGCGCCGTACTGCCTTCATAGGGGTGTGTCGGTTGCCCTGGGCAACCGACACACCCCTTTAAACCAGGTGGCGGGGCGGAGGTCCCCCTTGCATGCAGAAGCTCCGTATTCCGCCCCGCCACAGCATCCTGCTCAAGGCAAACCATAATATGTTCAGCAAAGTGCTGAGTATGCTCACTTATTACCGTTGCGGAAAAGTGACGGACACCCCAAGTTCTGCTCTTGTTCAGACATGATCAGGATAAATTCGACAAGCCGCTTTTTTTCCTTGGGGTATCCAGTTTGAGACCGCCAAACTGGATACCCTATTCTTATTGTGTCGCGACGGGAATCAGCCTTCCTAGCAAACCTAAAAAGTACACGATTCAACATCGCATCCTTTTGCGATCATCACGTCAGTGACCAATGCCTGTATACCGAACCAACCTAACGAGGAAAGAATTGCCGGCAGACCGCATGCAATCCCGGATAACCAACTAAGCAAGAGCGCGAAAAAGCCGAAAATTGCTCCCGCGTAGAACAGCAGACACCGAACCTGTTGCAATACTGCACAGGAGGTTGTTTTACGACAGAACCAAAACCAAAGCCCCAATAAAATCGCCCCAACGGCGGCTAATACCGTACCCGCTACCGTACTCAACCCGGTCCCGGTGCAAATGCCGATGATAATAAGAATCGCACCAGAAATGAGTAGACCGATCGCTGCTAACAGCATGGCAGCACAGCTGGGTTTGTCATCAATACTCTTTTCGCATCCGAGAAATGTCACGAGCTTGGATTTGTCATCGCAAAGGGGCGCAGACGCGACCACCTCAATCGAAAGACCCTCACCAGGACCGATGGTAAATGGAAATTCGGAGGATGTATTCGTCGTAGAAGTGTTCCCGTTTGCATTCCATTGGAAGTCCCATGGTGGTTCACTTAAACCGTCTACCTGCAGCGTGTAATCTCCCGCTGGTATGCAGGTTTGATTACTGTTGACAACATTGTTCTGATCATCGCGCAGCACAAAATTCAAGTCGCCCGAACAATCAATGACACAGCCTTTCAATTTCACGGATCCAGTCAATGCCGGACAACCCTCCCGCAGAATGATTACAGAAAGTGTTGGCGTGTCGCCTTCTCCCAGATCAATGGTGAGAGACTCTCCTGTTTCGGACGGTTGAATCAGCACATTGTTCTTAAACCAGGAATATTGTTGTGATGGCTGCGAAATCGGAGAAACCACCGTAATTGTGTACTTACCCGGTAACAGGCATAATACAGCGTCCGGACCGTCTGCGATAACCACATTCCCATCACTATCCGCAACTTCCAGGACCGTTGATAAAGCACACCCAATATTCTCACATTCCGGCAAAGGGGGTACAGCGATAGCTACCGGCGGGCAACCGCGCACCTTGAAATCTGAAAGGTTGACAAACTCAACAAATGGGGCTGGAACAGGCGTGATTGCCGGGTTGTATCTGCAGACCGCACTCACGGGTGCAGGGGCGTTTGGTCCGACAAAAGGTTCATCACCGGACACCTTGGTACCACCCGGACCGCAGTTGACCCGCGCCTGTGTGAATAATCCACTGTCGTTGAAAAAATTAAAGTTGATTTTGACCAACACAGATCCATCAACGTCACATTCCGCGAATACTGTAAACGTCCCGACGTCGTCTCCTCCAAAAGCTGTCGGACAGTCGTCGCATTTCAGAGGTCCGCTGAAGGGCTCTGCCTCGCACCCGGCGACCGAGAGACAGCGTGCCCTGACAAAAACTTGATCGCCACAGGCGCAACCCGGGATAGTGGATGGGAATACGGCTTCCCAATTCCCGACTGAATTGATATCCCCGGTTCGTTTTGTCGCTTGTGGATCATCTACGGACCGGCAGGATAATGCAACCTCAAGGTTGCTCCCGTCAATACCATCAGCGCATTCTTCAATATGTCCCGTTACCGTGATTTTATCTAACGGTTCACCACTACCAAAAGCATCGAATATCTCTATATTACAGGCCATCTAAAATCTCCTTTTACCCTAAAGTGCTTCGTTCAACCTCCGGAATAATAAGTTTAACTTCCCAATATCCTCACCGCGCAGAATGACTCATAAAAAAGGGCTGCGGTTCCCACCGGTTATTGTGACACAAAACACGCACCGCCCCAAGGATTTACCGTGATATATCAGCAGGGCTTGAATATTTACTATTATTATAGCTTTAATTTATATAAATAGCAACCGAACTTGTATTGCGGGTGCGTTTCAGAAAAAGCCCCAGGATGAAGACTCCATCCCGGGGAACCTTTGCCAGAAGCGGCACGGGTGTGTGGAAGAAAACCTCCAACCACAGTGTGTGGAAGGAAAACCACACATGCAGAAACGGCAAAAACACCCGTTTCTGCTTTTATTTGAATAGGATAAGGATAAATTCAGCACACCGCCACTTACCTTGCAGTTTGCAGTGTAATTACTTACCGTAGTGATCTTACATTTTCCACAAAACTGATACTGACCCTGTATTTCACACAGTATCAAGGTGAAAACCATTCGTACGCGCCGATATCCGGGGTGCTGTCGCGCAGCATCCCGGTGTAGTCATCCACGGGCGCCTCCAGCGGGTCAGCACTGCCAATTGCCGGGCTGTCCGCAGCCAATCGCCCGTCAAAAGCGTCAATACCGGCATTCAGCACCCTGGGATCAACCTCACACAGGTCATGCGATCCTGGGCACGGCGGCATCGATTTGGTGTGTGTGATCAGCGAATAATCGCTATCAAAAGGCTGATGGTCAAAGTTCTCAGCCCACATCAGGCATGATTGCTCATCCGTAGAAGTGATGTCAGGATACCCCATAAACAGGTTGTTGCGCATGACTATGCGCTCAGACCCGCCGCAGTGGCTATGTTCCACATCACAATCCGCCACGACAAGGCAATCACCTTGGCTGGCGATGGTATTATTCGTGAGAACAACTTCGTTCCCTTCGCGCAGGTAAAAGCTCAACGCGTTACCGGCAGCCCGGCAGGCGTCGACGTTGTAAGTAAAAGGCTGTCCCTCAAAATAGCCGCAGTTGCCGACCACAACCGAATTCTCGATATGGGCTGGTCCGTTGGTCTTGATCTGGTTGCCGGCATTCCCTTCAGCTCTCAACCGCCGGAGGGTGATTGAAGTGGGTTCATGACGGACATATAGCAGGTCCAGCCCGTCAGACGTATTGTACAGGAATGCAGAGTCCTCAATCAGCCATGTCCCGCCGGTATCTCCTGTACCCACACCGTCGCCGTACCCACCGGCAGTCTGCGCCCAGCATCCGGAAGGTTCCAGGTCAGGATAGGTCTCAACACAGCCGTTCCACGCCACAGTCCAGTGCCGGAACGTCAGTGTGCCGCTGTTGGCATCGTCCCCATCGATGTCGCCTTCCCACCCGACCCAACCGTTGGTAACCAGACTGACGCGCTCCACCAGCCAATCCTGCAGGCGTCCGGCGCGCACACCCGCTGCTGCCATCCCGTGAATATTGAGGTCGTGCAGATAAACGTCCACCGCATCCGCTGCCGTCAGACCGCTGTCCGCCCATGGTCCGTAGGGGTAGCTGTTTCGCTTACACGCCAACCCGCCGGTGTGATCTTCTGCGCAAGCGGCGTGATCTGTGATCTCCAGACAGCCGATTTCCACATGACTGCTGCCCTGCAGGTTCAGAACCGTCAGGGACCGTTCTGTGCCCCATAGTTCGGGCGGGTTTGCGCAATCTCCGTCCCAGCCTTCGCCCAGAATCCGCGTCGGATGGTCAGCATCGGCACCGCTGGGCAAGGCACCCATGAAGCAATCCCAGGGATAATCCGCGTCGCACCCATCACTGCCCGGCGCGCCTAAGCCCATCATGTAACTTCCCACGGCAATCAGGAGCGTATCACCAGCCCCGATGCGCGGGTCACCGTAGGGGGGAAGCGCGTCAAAGGGATGCTGCCATGCGCATGCCTCTCCCGCACCTTCCTGATACGGGGCATCCACCAACCCGGTACACGCGCCTGCCGGACCCCCATCCAGGCGTACGTAATAGGTCGTGGGGGGTTGCCCAGGATCGCGTGGACTGACGGTTGACCGGAATTCAAGGGGTGATGGAGAACTCACGGGTGCGGAGTCTTCCTGGGGCAGCATCATGCAGGCGCTGCAAAGCCACGCGACCAGCAGCAGCGCCGATAATAGAAAGGTTAAACTTGTTTTGATAGTTCTCATGAGTCCCTCCTGTACAGGTTCTGACAAAACCTTATGACCGGTGGGCGAGTTGGATGCCTGGAGTTACTGCTGAAACAGAATAGTGGATCGTGGTTATTCATATTCTACATCCATTTACACTGATCCGGACAAAATTCAATACACGCTTTACGCCTTAATACTTACGTTCCCATTTGACAAACAGCTTGTTCGTTTTACGATACCCATCAACAGCCAATGACCGATAAGGAGAATCCATGCCATCCGCCAAACCATTTGCCAATCGTGTGACCAACCTGGCGCCAGAAGGCGCCTATGCCATGCTCGCGCGCGCCCAGGCGCTGGAAGCCGAGGGACACAGCATCATCCACCTCGAGATTGGGCAGCCTGACAACCCTACCTTTGATAACGTTGCCGAAGCAGGCATCGAAGCCATCCGCGAGGGACAAACCCGCTATAATCCGCCGGCGGGACTTCCTGCCCTGCGTAAAACCATCGCCTTTGACGCCGGCATCCGGCGCGGGATGCACTTCTCTCCGGATGAAGTTATCGTCGGTCCCGGGGCAAAGCCCATCCTTTTCTTCCCCACATTGGCGCTGGTCAACCCGGGGGATGAGGTTATTTACCCCGATCCCGGATTTCCAACCTATCCGGCAATGGTCGAGGTCGCCGGTGGAATCCCGATGCCCGTGCCCCTGAAGGAAGAAAACGATTTCGCCTTTGACCTTGCGGTATTCGACAGCCTTCTCAGCGAGCGCACCCGGTTGATCATCCTCAATTCACCCAGCAATCCCACCGGGGGCGTGCTCCCGCATGCAGTGCTGGAACACATCGCGGAGGCTGCGATCGCGCGGGATCTGTGGGTGCTCTCCGATGAAATATATTCACGGTTGATTTTTGACCAGCGCGTCCGCGCCGACGATCGCGGCGCTGCCCGGGATGCGGGAACGGACGATCATCCTGGACGGCTTCTCAAAAACCTACGCCATGACCGGATGGCGCCTGGGTTACGGCATCATGCCTCAGGCGCTGGCGGACCGGGTTGCGCTGCTTCTAACCCATTCCATCGGCTGCACGGCAACCTTTACCCAGTACGCCGGATTGGAAGCGATCAACGGACCGCAGGAGCAGGTGGAAAAGGTGGTTGCCAGCTTTCAAAAACGGCGCGATGTGCTGATTGCCGGATTGAACGCCATACCCGGGGTGCGCTGCCGCCGCCCGCAGGGTGCGTTTTATGCTTTCCCCAATATCAGCACGTTCGAGCGCAGTTCCAAATTCATTTCCAACTACCTGCTGGAAGAAGCAGGGGTTGCCACACTACCCGGCACGGCATTTGGCGCCGGGGGCGAGGGCTTCCTCCGTTTGTGCTTTGCCAATTCGCTGGAGAACATCGAGATAGCGGTGCAGCGCATCACCCGGGCGCTGAAACGCCTGGCAGAAGCCTGAGAGCTGCACGCCACTAATCTGTAAAGGATCAACGATGTAACACGACCATCAATTTAACAACAAGTAGCCTAGGGCCCCCCTGTACTCAGGGGCTGTGCCCGTTCCGCACGTCATGCAACCGGGGTGCAATCAAGTATCGCCCCCAGGAACGCCCACGAGGGGCTAGACTACAAACCCGTTTCCGTAGTCTAGGGCCTTGTGCCCGTTCCGTACATAATGCAACCGGGGTGCAATCAAGCATCGCTCCCAGGAACGCCCACGAGGGGCTAGACTACAAACCCGTTTCCGTAGTCTAGGGCCTTGTGCCGTTCCGTACATAATGCAACCGGGGTGCAATCAAGATCGCCCCAGGAACGCCCACGAGGGGCTAGACTACAAACCCGTTTCCGTAGTCTAGGCCTTGTGCCCGTTCCGTACATATGCAACCGGGGTGCAATCAAGCATCGCCCCCAGGAACGCCCACGAGGGGCTAGACTACAAACCCGTTTCCGTAGTCTAGGGCCTTGTGCCCGTTCCGCACGTCATGCAACCGGGTGCAATCAAGATCGCCCCCAGGAACGCCCACGAGGGGCTAGACTACAAACCCGTTTCCGTAGTCTAGGGCCTTGTGCCCGTTCCGTACATAATGCAACCGGGGTGCAATCAAGCATCGCCCCCAGGAACGCCCACGAGGGGCTAGACTACAAACCCGTTTCCGTAGTCTAGGGCCTTGTGCCCGTTCCGCACATCATGCAACCGGGGTGCAATCAAGTCATCGCCCCCAGGAACGCCCACGAGGGACTATACTTCAGGTTGTTAAACTGTTACTGATAATCGTTGTTACATCATCACACGTAACCAGAGAAAAAAAGTGAAAATACGCGACAGCGGGATGCCCGATGATAGTATGTGGGCGACGTTCTTCGATCCTGCCACAATCCTGGCAAGGTTGGGGTTGGCGGAGGAATCCGCCCCAAACCCGAACAGATTCTGGCGTGGCTGAAGGCTGCCGGGTTTTCTGAGAGTGTCCTGATTGACCTACCCCCCTATCATTACGGCATAACAGCAAAAAGGTGACAGTCACTTTAGCATCAGGATAAACGCAGGATCGGTGGAATCTTCTTTGCCTTCATACCCAACCATAGGTCACATATACATGGACACCAAGTTCAAGAATTATTGTCATAAAAATCATCAGGGGAAGCCAAAACGTATTATTTGGGAACCGCTGGTTTGACGGGTATGTCCGTGAATTTGGCGCTCAACCATAATACGTGCAGTTCGCCTATATCGAAAGAAATCCATTTGCGACGTAGTAATCAGGATTTGGTGCTTTGTTGAAGAGCATAGTCATTATCCCGGATGGATTCAGCTGCATGGAAAGCGGCGCTTTCGCAGGAATGACAGTTCGAGTTAAGCGAATTAAATACCAATGAATAAACTGGGGTGTTTGACTGATATTCATCTTAACAGAGCACTATTCGCCATAGACGACCGATGGTAAAAACGCCGGGGGTTTGCGAACGTGAGTCGCCTGTTCAAACGCGTAGGCGTACTGGATAAGTTTGGCTTCCTGGTATGCTGTGCTGAAGAACGATATGCCGACAGGCAGTCCGTGGACATAACCTGCCGGGACAGTGATATTGGGATAATCCTGCGACTGCGGCTGGCGAGGAACTACCTCCGCCGTGATGGTCGCCCAGCACCCAGTCAATCAGGCATGCAGGTCCGCCAGAAGGCGCAATGATGGCATCCAGAGCGTGCTTCCGCAGTGTCGCGTCAATCCCTTCCTCCCTTGCCAGCCGGTGGTTGGTAGCCAGAGCTTCCCTATATTCGGTCTCTGTCAAAGGCCCTTTCTCCTGTGCCAGCAGCATCCTCTCCTGCCCAAAGTGGGGCATAATCAATTCGCTGTGCTTCTCATTAAAATCGATGATGTCTTTGAGTGATCTCACATGTGCATCCGGAGCGAGTTGCGACAGATACAGATTCAGGTCTGCTTTGAATTCATAAAGTAAAACCTCGAATTCTGTTTTACCGAGTTGGGCGCTTGTCTCTATATCAGCCGGATCCACGATCTGGGCACCCAGCATCCTGAGGACGGCAATGCATGATTCCATTACAGCATCCACACGATCATGAAAACCAAAAAAGTTCCGGGCGACACCAATGCGAGCCCCCTGCAGCCCATCTTCTTTCAAAAATAGCGTGTAATCGTGCAGCACTTGACCCCCGCGTGTTGCCGTCATTGCGTCGCGTTGATCCTCACCCACCAGCGCACCCAGCAGAATTGCAGCATCCGCTACCGTCCTTGCCATCGGACCCGCTGTATCCTGGCTGTGCGCGATAGGGATGATGCCAGCCCGGCTGATCAGTCCCAGGGTGGGTTTAATCCCCACGATGCCGTTGGTGTGTGAGGGGCAGATGATGGAACCATCTGTCTCGGTTCCGAGGGCTCCAGCGCACAAATCTGCTGCGACGGCGACCGCAGAACCGGCACTGGATCCACAGGGATTACGGTCAAGAGCATAGGGATTACGCGTCTGCCCACCCCGGCTGCTCCACCCGCTGGTGGACCGGGATGAGCGGAAATTCGCCCATTCACTGAGGTTGGTTTTCCCCAGGATAACGGCACCGGCATCACGCAGCATCCGAGCGACTGTAGCGTCCTGCTCAGCGATATGACCCGCAAGCGCGAGGGAACCCGAAGTCGTCTGCATTTTATCCGCAGTATCGATGTTATCTTTCAGCAGTACCGGAATACCGTGCAGAGGTCCTCGCATTCCCATTGTTTCTCGCTCCGCATCCAGCTTGCCTGCAATGGATAATGCGTCTGGATTAAGTTCTATAATCGCATGCAAGGCGGGTCCCTGTCGATCGAGTCTGTCGATGCGTTCCAGGAAATATTCCGTGATCTTTCGCGCGCTGGAAGTTCCGGCTTCCTGTGCCTGATGCAGTTGAATAATTGTTTTCTCTTCCATAATCTCACCTGAGGTAAACAGCGATGACGCGCTTCCTGCATTCCTATCGGTTTGCATCTTCATGAACTGAACCACCCACTAACCCATATAACACATGTAAAAAACACGCTCAGGATAATCCTGAGCGTGTTTATCTTTACTGAACTATTTTTCTACCGGGACGTGGCACAGCCACCAATCCACACAGCCTTCCTTACCGCGGCGTTCTGCAGCAAGTGCTTCATTGGATGCCGGGGGCAAAATAACATCATCCCCAAACAACTCATTGTTGGGCCAGTTCGCCGGCATCGCGACACCTTGCTTATCGGATATCTGGAAGGCTTTAATCATCCGCAGGAATTCATCGAAGTTGCGTCCCAATTCCGCCGGATAATAGAGAACCGCACGGACGGTGCTCTTTGGATCTACAAAGAAGACGGCACGTACGGTGCTGGTGGCGTTGCCGGGGTGGATAAGACCCAATTGCTTCGCGACCTTACCCGTATCGGCAATAATCGGGAATTCTATGGTCTCACCCAGATTCGCGGCAATCCATTCTGTCCACTTCAGATGAGAGAAAACCTGGTCAACGCTTAAACCGATGAGTTCAGTGTTGAGTGCTTTGAATTGCGCGTAACGTTTTTGAAATGCATAGAATTCTGTGGTGCAGACTGGCGTGAAGTCCGCCGGGTGGCTGAACAGAATAAACCACTTGCCTTCGTAATCGCCCGGCAGGTTCTTGACACCGTGTGTCGTCTGCACACTCATTTCAGGAAACATGTCCCCAATTAACGGAATACCCTTGTTTTTCATCTTCATTAACCTCCATTTGTGAATTTAATTGTTGAGAAGTGACCTTCTCCTGTGAAAATAAACGTTTTATACGGATAGCGTGCTTTGGCAATCCGCACAAATACCAAAGAAATCAAAACGCTGATGCATCACCCTGAAACTATATTTCTCTTCAATTTCAAGCGCCAATGTGTTAAATATGCTGTGACTCAGCGTCTGTAATACCGCGGCATTGCACGCAGATTAAATGCCCGTGCGGGATGGGATTGGTGATATCATAACGGTTGTCACTTTCGCTAAAATCAATTTCCTGAACTTCGCCGGCAGATTTCAGTACATTCAGCAATTTATAAACCGTTGCCAGGCTGGTGGTGGGAAAAAGGGTGCGCATCTGCTCATAGATTTGTCCCGCGCTGGGATGACCAGCATCCTCTGCGAGGATCTTCAGAATAGCTAATCGCTGCGGGGTGATTCGATAATGCCTATCCCGCATACTTGCAACCAGGTGCTCAAACCGATCTTTGCTTTCCATCACCGTAAACAACCTACCTTATGGATAATCATTATTTATTAATATTATATATCCGTAATGGGTCCAGGTCAAGGTTTTTTACACAATAGTTTGATTGATTAACAATATCCTTATATAATGGAAGTAGAGCGTAATGGGTATTGCGTAATGTCTCCCATTCATCGTTGCCGAAGTCGGACAGTCTAACACGAAGGAAGCGCAGCTTCTTCACCAGAACCCGTATGCGTTATGAATTACGTATTACGCTTTGAGTATTCCGTATCACTCTTTTCCTTTCTTCTCTATATAAGGAGGTTACTATGGCAGAAAAAGTTTTGGTAGACATCAATAGCGCCGAGGAAACAGAGCTGGACAAAATTCCCGGCATTGGTCCTGCATTGGCCCAACGTATTGTCAGCTCGCGACCGTACACGTCACTGCAGGATTTAACTCGTGTCTCCGGCATTGGAGATTCCACATGGCAAAGGATGAATCCGTATATGACAATCGACCCGTATAAGGCCACAACACAAGAAGTTGAGGCCCCAACAGCAGCAGTTGGGGATGCAGAAGAAGATAAAGCGACAGACATGCCTGTCGTGGCAGACTTGCCGTCCTCTGCAATTTCCGAACAAACGGACAAAGAACCCGTGGTTGTGCCAGACACGAGTCCAAGCCGCGCATTGGCATTGGACAGCCCGCCCCCCATCCCGCTGCCGGTTATCGAACCAGAAATGGATGAAGAACCAGTCTTAATGGAAACTGTGTTGGAGGCAGATGAGGTGATACCGCAGGAAGAAGAGCTCATGTGGGAGGAGCCAGATCTGGCGGTAGTACCGCCTCCTATCACCGTCGAACCCACAGTTGAGACAGACTTGATGCAGATGCTGCCAGAACCAGCAGCGGAAGCTGAAACAGGTGACGAGAACGTTCTCGAACCCGTAAAATCAGCCCCCGCCGGTGATAAAAGTCCAAAGTTCGTCACCAGGGGGCAGTTTATCTGGATTGGGCTGCTCATCATGGTTTTAGCGATGGCATTTGGACTCGCGCTCAGTCTGGGCATCCTGTCCGGCATTAACGGCGGGTTGCGGTATGTTGCCCCGGAACAGGTTACCGCCATTTCCAGGGAAGTATCTACGCTGTCGACCCGCGCCGGAGCGATGCAGGATACACTGGACAGCGTTCAAACACGCCTGGACAACCTGGAAGGTCTGAGTGGCAGAATTGACACACTCGAAACGACAACAGGCAGTCTCCAGACGGATGTTAAGTCGTTGAAAACCGATGTCCAGTCACTCGACGGTTTGCTGAAGGACCTGAACGCGCAAACCGAAGCCTTGAGATCGGAAATGGACGCAGTCACAGCCCAGACAACCCGCTTCCAGGGTGTCATGGATGGCTTGCGCGACCTTTTAAATAATGTCTTCCCTGTCACAAAGTAAGGTAAGGTGTCATATGACCACACTAGTCGAAGAAAAACCTTCATTTGGCAAACGCTTTTGGCGGGGTTTGGGATGGGTTCTCAAGTTCCTGCTCAGGCTTTTATTTGTCGCTATCATTGGCGCTGCTGTAGGATTGGGGCTGTATTTAGCCGCAGTCTACGGCGTCAGATTCATCAACACAGAGATGGTACAACCTGTGCGCGATAACACCCAGCGCCTGGATGACCTCGAAGCCTACCGGGCAAGCGACCTGATAGCGCTGGACCAACGGCTCAACGCTGTGCAAAGTCAGGTTGCCACCCTGCTTACCCAGGGCGACACCCAACGAGAGAAGATTGATTCCATCACTCAGCGCTTAACGAATGCCGAAAACGATGTTACAGATGCCCTGGCAGGCATGGAAAAGGCGCAAGCTGATGCAGATGCGCTGACCGTCGAAACCCTCAAGCTATCACCGCGTCTTGATGCCGCGGATGATGCGTTGGACACGGTTAAAGGGACAACAGACGCCTTAATGGAAGCCTTGACGTCCCTGGAGACTGAGGTGGCTGACCTGATTGTCCGGGTAGCCGATGACGCTGAGGTAAAAGTTCTGCGCAATGATGTGATGCTCCTCAAAGCTATGGAATCCCTGACGCGCGCGCGCCTGTTCCTGATTCAGGAAAACAACGGTTTGGTTGCGCAGGAAATATCGTCAGCGCGGGATATGCTCTTGATTCTGCTTGGCATGGTACCCGACTTCCAGAAAGATGCGGTGCAAGCGATTCTACAGCGTCTGGATTTAGCCCGTGACAACCTGACAGCAGCACCGACCGTCGCCGTGGATGACCTGGAGGCTGCATGGAAACTCCTCCTGGCAGGATTACCGGCAACCGCGCCGCAAGGTACATCACTTTCGATCGTCCCGACAAGCACACTCACCGCAACGGCAGCGCTCAGCCCCACCCTGACCATCACATCCACGGTTGTTCCTACCACAACAACGGTCATCACACCCTGATATAAACGACTGGTCAGAACCCGGCAGAGCGCGCGAGTGCATCGCGCGCTCTGCCGGACAAACGCACCTGAAATCCGTGTTTGGGTGTCCTTCACTTTTCCGCAACGGTAATAAGTGAGTATACTCAGCACTTTGCTGAACATAGTATGGTTTGCCTTGAGCAGGATGCTGTGGCGGGGCGGAGGTCTCCCTTGCATGCAGAAGCTCCGTATTCCGCCCCGCCACCTGGTTCAAAGGGGTGTGTCGGTTGCCCAGGGCAACCGACACACCCCTTTGAAGGCAGTGCGGCGCGGGAATCAACTTTGGATGCACGAGAGGACTATTCCGCGCCGCCTAAAGAGCATAGGATGCAAAAATGTGACGCACACCCTCCGTGTTTGGGTGCGTTACTTTTTGCTTGATTTTGGGTTATACTCATAAAGATTTTTGCTGCCTATTTAGGGTTGCAATGCTATTCTTTGTGATTATAATATAATTACTATCATTAAAAGGTGTTTATACAGTGGAAACATGGAAACGCAGTTTATTATATATACTTCTCGCCGTTTTAGTCATCATTGCGCTACCGCTATTATTCCCGCTGCTCATCGGCGGATTCATCGCATCGCGAATTAACTCCAGAAAATTCAAACAGCAATACAGCGAGTTTTTATATGCCTGCGATAACGTCTTGTTCTTCTGTTACACCAACCGCAACCAGACCCAGGAATATATCGAAGAAAAAATACTCCCTCTACTGCCGTCGAGTCTGAACATAATTTATTGGGAAGGACATGAAGTACACAGCGATTATGATCCCCGTTTCGTTACGCATATGCTTTATCACACCCAAAACAGCGGTTTCCCTAATCTGATGCGCGTAACGGATGGGCAAGTGGTGGATGCGTCGCTGCTAAAAGACTTTCAACTGCATCTCGACCAGGCAGGAGACCCGGCATCCTTTGTGGAGGTCGTGGCAGAGCAGGTTGCGGTATTAAGCGCAATGGATATGAAGCAGCCCGAGAAACCACCGAAAAGAAGTAGAAGCTTCTTAAAACGGCAGCGGAAAAGTCAAAAACAGGATTAAAATTGCCACCAGAATGATGGCAGTATAAGCTATGCCGTCCCACCAGCTGTATCGCAATTCCACCATTGAAGTCCGCGGACCCGCGCCGTAGCCCCGCGCCTCGATTGCTTGAGCCAGATTTTCAGCGCGGTGCAGGCTGGTAACAAACAACGGCAGGAGCACCGGCAGTGTTTGCCGGACCCGCTGCAGCAGATTGCCCCGGGTAGTTCGCCATACAGCGCCACGCGAGGTCTGCGCTTTGGCTATGCGGTCAATCTCTGTCGTCAATAACGGTAAAAAGTGCAGGGCAACCTGGACCAATAAAACCACATCATGCGTCGGCAAGCCCAACCTGTCCAGGGGCTTCAAAAGTTGCGCCAAAGCCCGGACAATATCCGTGGAAGACAAGATAACGGTCATCCAATTGAGCAGCAAATAAAGCGCTGAAAATCGTAACAGTAATTGTCCACCCCGGCGTAAACCGGCGGTATTGATCCTGACTGGTCCCCACTGGAATAGTGACGACCCACTCCCGGCAGGCGAAAAGAGGATTTGCAGCACCACCAGCAGCATAATCACCAGCAGTGCCTTTGCCATCTGCTTCAAGACAATCCGCAAGGGAATTTTCGATAGGCGCAGCATAAAAAGGACGACGAGGTTCCCGCATGCCAACCCCCACAGGCTGGCTGTACCGGTGAGTACGCCCATCCACACCATGACCGCAATAAACCGGGTACGTGAATCCAACCGGTGGAATAGACTCCCCTGGTCATAATATTGACTCATCCCAAAACTGGATTGTGAGAGAAAGTCAGCCATAGGCATCCCTCAAAAACCCGGCAAGTTGCTCCATCCTGACAATTCCCTCCGGGAGTGACCAACCCAACGCCCGCAACGCCTGCGCGACCTCGGTCGCGATAGGCACATCCAGCCCAATCTCACGCAGGATGCTTCCCTTTGAAAATATGCTTTCGGGGCTGCCGGTCATCACCATTCTGCCATCCGATAGCACCGAAAGTTCCTCCACCAGGTATACCAGGTCCTCCATCTGATGCGATGAAAGCACCAGCGTCATTTCTCCTGCCAGTCCGGACAGACGCTGCAAAAGGTCGCGCCGCGACACCGGGTCCAATCCTGCAGTCGGTTCGTCCAGGAGCAGTACTGCGGGGTGCAGTGCAAGGCTGGATGCCAAAGCCACCTTACGCTTCTCACCACCGCTCAAAGCAAAGGTCGGGCGATCCTTGGTAGAGTCAAAATCCAGCCCTACCAGTGCCATAGCCCAGCGTACGCGCTGCCGCAGCGCTTCTCCATCCATGCCTGCCAGGCGGGGACCATAGGCAATTTCATCACCGACGTACTGCTCGAATATTTGTGACTCCGGCAGTTGAAAAACCAGCCCCACCAACCTGCGCACACGGTTCAGATCGGTAGCTGGATCGCCAAGATCAAGTCCGTCCACAATGACAGAACCGTGCTGCGGGAGCATCAGCCCGTTGAGATGCTGCAGCAGCGTGGATTTCCCCGCTCCAGTTGGTCCAATAAGTCCATGGGCAACGTGTTCATGGATGGTCATATCAACCTTATCCAGAGCCTGGTGCGCCGCAGGTGTACCCGGCATATAGATATAATCAAGATCCCGGACAGTCAGAAATGGATCCTTAACAGGCTGACGCTGCCCTGGCATAAATGAACTGCTCAGACGCGGAGGGGGCATGGCGTGCAGTGCCGCAACCAGATCACGCACTGTGAAGAGCCCTTCAGGCAGGGTTAAACCCTGCTCGCGCAATATTTCCGCTAAAGCGCCGGCAGGGGGCAGGTCCAAACCCAACGCGTGCAGCGCAACACCTGAGAGGAAGACTTCATCCGGTTTGCCGTCCATGGCAATATGTCCATGATCCAGCACCACCAGGCGCGTCGCATCCAACGTTTCTTCCATATGGTGGGTAATATTGATGACCGTCAAACCCTCAGCGTGCAGACGCTGCATGAACGCGCGCACGGTTTTACGTCCGGCGGGGTCCAGCATCGCTGTCGCTTCATCAAAAACGATACAACGCGGATGCATTGCCAGAATCCCCGCCAACGCCACACGTTGCATCTGCCCGGCGCTGACCTTATCCGGGCGGCGTTCGCGCATTGACCACATATCAACGATCTCTAAAGCCTGACGGACTCTGGCTCTTATTTCGATTGGGGGTACTGCCAGGTTTTCGGGTCCAAAGGCGACGTCATCCTCAATCGTTGAGGCAATCATCTGATCTTCAGGGCGTTGAAACACCATCCCTACAGTCCGGCGGATCGCCAGATGGTGCGCGGGATTACGCGTATCGTGCATTGCGATGGTGACCGTTCCGCGGTCCGGTACGAGCAAAGCGTTGAGCATCCGCGCCAGGGTCGACTTCCCGGAGCCGTTTGCACCGGCGAGGGCGACGTACTCGCCTTCATCAATGCGCAGCGTCACACCATTGAGCGCCGGGATAACTTCCTCCTGCCGTCCCGGATAGGCGTAACTGATGTTATCAAGGTCGATAAATGGGTTCACGGTGTTAAGTATAAGGGTTGTTACGCGTGATGCAATAGACAGCCACACCAATGATTGACCTTCCCGGAAGGTTTGAACTTTAACGGGCCAGTCACGATTACCCCATAAAGATAGTATGGTACCTTCCGAGAAGGTACGCATGGGACGGCATATCGCAGATAGAGACTGCCCGGCATGGAAAGCCCGTCTCTAGAACCTGGCAGTTCTGTTTGCAGGTGAGATTTTAATCTAGCAGGTAAAATGACCGGTAGAGACATCCATATCCATGCATCCTTTACGGGGTTTATATAAGAGTCCATTATTTTGGTATAATGAGTGTCAGTCGTTTCAAAGGAGTCAACTTATGGCCAGCAATCGCATCCGTAAAATCGTCATCACCGGCGCCCTGGGCGCTATTTCCGTTATATTAGGCGTTACCCGCTGGGGCTTTATCCCCTGGATATCCGGCGCATCCCTGACGGTGATGCATATCCCCGTCATCATCGGTGCTGTCCTTGAAGGTCCCATCGTGGGCACGCTGATCGGGCTGATTTTCGGCGCGAGCAGCCTGCTCCAGGCTGCTATTAACCCCATCACACCGTCCGACCCTTGGTTTGTCAACCCGCTGCTGTCGATCCTGCCACGATTATTTATTGGTCCAGTTGCATGGCTGGTCTATTCTGCTCTCAAACGCAGTAGAGTCCTCAGTTTGATTCTGGCGGGTTTAGCCGGCAGTCTCACCAATACCGTGCTTGTATTGGGTATGATTGGATTGCTGGGCTACGTACCGTGGGCAGTTCTGCCACCAATTGTAGCGCTGAACGGGCTGCCCGAAGCTGTGGTCTCGGCAGTGGTCACACTGGCAGTGGTCGCCGCATGGCAGCAGATTGAGGTGGGGAAACACAAAGGATCGCGCCTGTAATAATCCTACCGGTAGGATTTCTCCCACTCCATACCCGGGAAAGCGCGGTAACAACCGACCGCTTCCAGTAAGGGCAGCCCATCGCTTTCCAGCACGGGCAGCCCATTCCATGTTTCAATTTTCAGCTGGTGCTCAAAAGTACTCAAATGGGCAAAAAGCGAACGTAAAGCCTGCTGGATAAGTCCCGGATCCGCGCCCTGCAGCGTGGACAATGCCCCACCCAGATTTGCCGCAAGCAGGAGTGGAATCCCCCTGTGCTGCACCAGGTAGGTGGACGCGACGCGTGAAAATGCCAGCGGCGCTCCATCCGTCATAATGGGATTATCATCCCGCTGCGGTCCGTAGAGATTTGCCGGATCTGGAGCAACCATAACCACCATTTGCCCCACCCCACCCGGCAGGTCACGCAGGTTGCGCAGTTCCTCCACCACATCGGGCAGCGCGTACTGCACACCGGGTAAGCCTTTCACAAAATAGCCGCGGCGCACCTCACCCCGCATTTCCATACGCTGCAGGTGCCTGTATATCAAGGGCCACTCCCAAGCACCTTCCTCATCTTCCAGACAGGCATATGTGACCACGCCGTACCGCGCCAGAAGCTGCCGGGTTTGGCGTTCGGTACACTCTGCGATCGCTTGAGGTTTTCCCATCACACCGAAACGATGCACCGGAGACCAGCGTCCAGGCCATTTTGTGGATTTTTTCTCCTGCTGCGCCAGGCGCTGTCGAACACGCTGTTTTGCGGACCGGTACTGCGCCCGTCCCGGTCTGCGGATAGTGCTCCGTGTATCCAAACCCATCGCATCCCGGCGTTCCGCCAGATGCCTTCTCAAAAGAACTCTGTAATTGAGGTGCAGGTTGGCGCTGATAGCCCCTGCTGCACCATCAGGCGCATCACATCCAACTGATCGTTGGTCACCAACCCGCCCAGGACCAGAGCGGTGAGTGCCTCTTCCACCTCTGCTTCAGGCAGTTCCAGGGCATCGCACAAATCTGAGATAAAAACCGCACCCTCTGACCGTAAAAACGCATAGACAGCCTGCGCCGCGGTGCTGAAAACGCTCAGGTCATCCGGCACAGGTGACAAAAAACTGTTGCCCTCACCTCGGAAAAGCAAACGTATTCTGGCATGTCGGGGATCCGTCGTTCCCGAACCCACCCATACGACCTCTCCCTGGTCGCATAATGTATCCAAATCCGCGCGGTCATACTGCTTGATCCGCAAAGGCAAGACATCCCGTTCCCATATCCTGCCCAGTACCGGCGCGGCGCGCAGCTGCTGCAATACCGTTGTCAGCGCGCCCGGTCCCGAAAGTCTGCCATCCGGCATCAGGTGCTGCCAATGCGCCAGGAAATCCGCATAGGTGCTGAACGGGACCGGTTTCACCTCGCGGCGGAGCAAGGTCATCGTCCGCCGGTGGATCTCTTCCAGCGTTCCGCGCATCACATATTCATCACCCGGAAGTGCGTCCGTGCTGCCCGGTTGCCCCTGTTCAAGAGGACCGGATTGCGGTGTGAAGCGCCCATGCGCCAATTCGCGTTTTTCCAGCATGCTGTTCAGCGCTGCCCGTAACCATGCTGCCGGGAACGCATAGCGATGCAGGATATGGGCCTCCGTCACCGGTCCGGAAGTATTGAGAAAACGCTGCAATATCTCCATCCGTCCGGAATCGGCGTCCAGTCCAGCATGGGGTGTTAAACCGAAAGCTGCCTGATACTGGGGTTCATATTCCGCCGCGACCCATCTGAACTCCGCACCGCAGAGGTCGGGATATCCAGACCCACCAGGCGCATCTCACCGCTTAAACGTGCGATCCAATTGGACGGATCCACCGTCGTGCGCTGCGCAACCTCGCTGGGGCTCAAATCCCCCACCTGCTGCAGCAAAACCGCCAGTTCCTCCGCCGTCCGCACCCATGTAGTGGGCAATGTATGCTGCAGCTGCCCCTGCACGGTGCTGATTGCTTCCGGACGCAGCAACGTGTCCAGTTCGATATCCTTGAGCAGATCCTGCAGCATATCGCGGTTCACCGCGAGCATCTGCAGCTGCTGCTCCGCCCGTGGCGCATCGTCCTCGTACATTCGGGTGCTGATAAAATCCCACAAAAGGCTCTGGGCGACCGGTGAAGGGGTGTAGGACGCGGTGGTCACCACTTCGATGCGCCCTTCAGATATGGCATCCAGAACTTCCTCGAGATGCGGGACATCCAATACATCCTGCAGGCAATCCCGGTATGTCTCGACGATAATGGGGAAATCATCGAAATGGCGCACCACCTGCAGCAGGTCACGGGCGCGCAAACGCTGCAACCAGAAAGGTGTGCGCTTCCCCCGCCCAACACCCGGCAGAAGCAGCGCCCGGGCGGCGTTCTGCCGGAATCGCGAGCCGAACACGGCGGAATCCGGCAGCTCGCGCAGGATAATCTCCCGCGCCTCCGCAGCTTGCAGTCCGGTCATCAGGTCCAGGGGAAATTCGGCGTCGGAGTCCAGCAGGCGCAGCAGGATGCCGTTGTCGTTAGTCTCAACCTCTACTTCCACCCCCACCCTCTGACGGAGCGCGCCGGTGAGGGCTAAACCCCAGGGTCCGTTGACCCGCCCGCCAAAAGGCGAATGGATCACAACCCGCGCGTCCCCCAGGGGATCGTCAAACAGCTCTACCACGATCGTCCTGTCTGACGATATGGCGTGGGTATGGTCCAATTGACCGGCGATATAATCCAGCGTGTGCCAACCCGAGCGTTCATCCAGAGCGTAGGTCTGGCACAGCCACAGGAGCAGGGCTTGCACCTCCGGGCTTTCACGCTCCTCCCTGATTTGCCGGTAGGTATCCAACCCCAACGTGTCGCGAAGCTGCGCCAGGCGCTCTGCGACCACACGACGGAAAGCCCCGACCTGTTTGCCCAGTTCATAAGGTCGCCATGGATACTCGCCTTTCCAGAACGGCATCCGCGGTGTCGCGCCAGGGGCAGGCGCCACCATAACACGGTCATCGGTCAGTTCTATGACCCGCCACACCTGCGATCCCAGCATCAGCGTGTCGCCAACACGGGTTTCATAGACGAATTCCTCATCCAGTTCACCCAATTTGGTTTTACCATCGCTGAGATAGGCGCTGAATGCGCCGGTATCTGGAATTGTCCCGCCGTTGGTGAGTGAGAGTAAACGGCTTCCGGGCAGTGCTGCCAGCTTGTTGTTCACCCGGTCCCACGAAACGCGCGCACGCAGCTCTTTGTAAGCCTGACTGGGATAACGCCCCGCCAGCATCTCAAGGACAACCAGGAAAACGCGCAGGGTGAGCTGGTTGTAGGCAAAAGCGCAGCGGACTAAATCATACAGCGCATTTACCTCCCAATCCTGCACCGAGACCATCGCGACAATATGCTGCGCCAGCACATCCAGGGGCTGCTGGGGAGTCAATGTGGGTTCAACCTCACCGCGCAGCATCCCACCGGCAATGGCTGCCGTTTCGATGACATCCTCACGGAAAGTGGGAAACAGCCTGCCCTTGCTGGTCTGACCGACCAGGTGCCCGGAACGACCGATGCGCTGCAAGCCCTGCGCGACGGATTTAGGCGACTGCAGCTGCACGATCAGGTCCACGGCGCCAATATCAATGCCCAATTCCAGCGAGGATGTGCCGACCAGCGCCGGCAGTTGGCCCTTTTTAAGCAGGCGCTCCACTTCCAGGCGCGCGTCCCGGGCGACGCTGCCGTGATGCACCCGGATCGGGTTGGCGTGCGTCCCCTTTCCCGCTGCCAGGATACCGATGCCCTTGACCACGCCGCCTTCAATCAAACCGGTCGCTGCACCCGCCTCTTCGGCAGCTATCTGCTCATTCAATCGGTCGGCGGTGCGCTCCGCAAGCCGGCGGTTATTCGCAAAAACCAGGGTCGTCTTGTGGGCGCGGATCAGCTTCAGGACTTCTGGGATGATGGAGGGCCAAATCGACCCGCCCGGCAGGTTTGTGAAATCATCCAACACCGAAACCACCTCTAAATCCAGGGGTTTCTTATACCCGGCATCCACAATTGTGACCGGGCGCGGTTCAAGCCCATACGCCTCGCCCTCCCCTTCCCAGCTGGAACCGCCCAGAAACCGGGCGACCTCATCCAGCGGTTGGATGGTCGCCGACAGGCCCAGACGCTGCACGGGCTGGTCTGCCAGCTGCTGCAGGCGCTCCAGACTGAGCGACAGGTGCACGCCGCGTTTGTTCCCTGCCAGGGTGTGGATTTCATCGACAATCACCGTCTGCACGCTGCGGAACAATTCCCGCGCGCGGGGGCTGGTCAGCATAAGGTAAAAGGACTCAGGCGTCGTAATAAGAATGTGTGGAGGCTTTTTCAGCATCGACTGCCGCTCGCGCTGGGGCGTATCACCGGACCGGACCGCGGTCTTGATCTCCGGCATCGCCAGGTCCATAGCCTGTGCTTTGGCGCTGATGCCTTCCAGGGGCACCTGCAGGTTGCGGTGAATGTCGTTGTTAAGCGCCTTCAGGGGTGAAATATAGAGCAGATGCACGCCCTCCACGCGCAACGTGGGATCATCCGGGCTGGCCTCCATGGCAAGCAGCTGCCGGTATATGCGGTCAATGCCCCACAGGAAAGCCGCCAGCGTCTTCCCGGAACCGGTCGGCGACAGAATCAGTGTGTTGTCCCCGTGCTGAATCGCCGGCCAGCCCAACGACTGCGGAGGCGTGGGCGCGCCGAACTGCTCCTCAAACCACGCGCTGACGGCGGGGAGGAAAGAAGCAAGGGTTAGCGTCCTGATGTTCTGTCGGGTTGGTTGCCATGGTACGGATGACCTCTGTTGATGCTTTCAGTATAGGCAATCCGGTGTAAAAGCAAGCGGAGAAGCGTTAAAGTTATTGCATAGTGCCGTACCAGGAAAATGGTGTACCATCCTGAGTGACTGTCACCTTCCTCCTACAGTATTTCCTACCATATCCCGGGCAGCAGCCTGAAGCGCACTTTCTGAGCGTATTCGACATAGCCCACCAGGCCTTCCATCAACATTTTGTCCTCCCGGTAGGTACGGTAGATAAACAAGCCGACAATTACAACCGCTGGAATCATCGCCCACCAGGAATTCAGCACCAGGGGCGTCCCCAGGAATCCCGCGATAATCCCCAGGTACATCGGGTGCCGCACGATCCTGTACAAACCGTCCTGAATAACCACCTGCCCGCGGTCATCCTGTATACGCGCCCAGCTGGAGAGATAAGCATTGGTCATCATCACATTCCAGACCACCGCTCCGGTGGCGATCAGCAAAAGCCAGCCAAGCATTTGTATCCAAAGGGGAATGTCCGACCAGCCATAACGCCCGCCGTCCAGGGCAGACACGATCATCAGGAGCCCCAGGACCCCCGTATAAATGCCCATCACCAACCGGTCCCAACTTTCAGCCTTTTCAGCCGGTGCATTGCGCTCTCGCAGCAGGTCGGGGTTTACCTTTGATATCCGCCACATCAGGATTATGGAAAAGAGAAGGAAAACGAGGAGAAATACCCAACCCTGCCACCAGGTCACCCGCCCGGCAATCCAGAACCACACGGCGGCTATTGCAGCCAACGTCAGTAGCCCGATTACAATCCGGGAGAAGCTCTCTTTTTTCATCAGCACATTCCTTCCGGCTGATTACGCTTTTTTCCCTGTCCAGAAATTAGGCTTTACTGTATCCATCAATTCTGCTCTATTCATCTGCGCAAACCCTTCTGCTATTTCATCGTTGTAGAAGTGGAAATAGATTTGCTCGGAATCATCACTTCCGAATAAAGCGTCTGCATGATGCGTACAGCTATCTGTCATTTTTGAGAAGACCACTGTTCTCAACAGAACCTGATAAGCGATGATCCCGAGGATGATTGAGGCGGCGAGAGCGATGAGAAAAGCCACTGTACTCGACGTTTTCCCCAGAGCGATAACACTCACAATTGGCATCAGGATGCACAAAACGACGATAACCATAAACAGGTTGGAGGTTTGCGTCGCGTGCGTTTTGCAACGATCGCAATACGGTAACTTCCACGTCAGGGGATAAAAGTTGCTTTTAGTCGTTGAACCTACAGTTGTACTCGTATGGTGCGCTTTATAGACTATCTCGTAATTTGTGTTGTCCTCCGCAACTCCGCAACACACACATTTTTGGGGCCATTGGACGGGCACCATAAACAGTTTACCTTCTCTAATATCGTATGGGATGCCAACCTTTTTCATTGGGGTAACCTCCGTTATTCACGCTAAGACATTACGCAATGCAAAGTTGTGTTTATCGTGTAAAACTGAGTATAAAATCATCTGGCAGTCAAGTCAAACGCGGTCGAAACAGGATGTAGAAATCACAGCAACACCTAAACATAGCACCAGTGATTGATTGCTGTTTACGCTGTATTATGAAGCTGGCTTCTTTAAAGGGTCTGACGCTGGACACACCTGATAACAGGCAAGCACGTTTCCCTTTCCTTCCCAAGTGCGTGTATACATAAGTTTGAGGGAAATGCGTGGGCGACCTTCGAACAGCAGTGTGCCTGTACCTCCAATCAATGGGAAAAAGAGTAAGGTGCAGCTCATCGACCATACCATGAACCAGGAGATCATTCCAGAGCAGGCGGCTCAGGACGACCAGGATATCTCTGCCGGGTTGCTGTTTAAGCGCGCCAATCTCGCTGTAAGCATCCGCCCGTTTGACAATACGCGTGTTTTCCCATGGCGCTAATTCCGCAGGCGTCAGGTTATCAGATATGACGATTTTTTCAATATCGCGGATGCGTTCCGCAATCTCATGGCGGATAGGCGTGGCATTGGGATCAGCAAGCAAACCGGTCCAGAAATCCTTGTTGCCCAGGAATGCGTTGCGGCTTAAGAGCAGGAAATCGGCTACCCGCATCTGTTCTGCGTTATTGAAATCGAAACTCTGATCATCGTGGTAATCTTTATGAAAATAGTCAAAAGCGATTGAATATCTTTACCTTTACCTTCGTACAAGCCGCCCAATGTGACAAAGTTGCTGACAATGAGTTTGCGCATGTTTAAACTCCGTTTCAGGTTATCCCACTTCACCATCAACTTGTATAAAGGTTCCAACTAAAGAGCATTGGATTCAGTTACCCCTTCGCTCTCTATCCTGATTTCATAGTGCTGTGAACGGGCATCAAATCGGGACAAGACGGCTCGCGCCTTCTCTGGCACAACTGCTGCTTCGTAATCATTTCCCGCAAACTCCCGCACTGCATCCAGCGACGCAAACTTCATGATTGTGATAAATTCCACTTCGTCGGTCGCAGCGCGGCGAAGTAATTGTATGCCACTGAAGCCGGAAATGCGCCGGTCCTGGATGCCAACGAATATTTCTTCCTTGAGCATGGCTTCATAGATGTCTGCGTTATCGGTCTTTGTCCATCCATGCCAGATTCGACTAATCATTTTACACGTTTCCTTGTGCTAAATACAGGTTGTTTATTCTCTACATCTGGTTTTATTCTGAATATACGTTCATGACATTCATGTGTACCTTTGGTCGGCTACAACTGGCTGCTGTCTGCAGGAAAGCGCCTGCGAGCTTCGTCACTTTCCAAACTTGGGCAATATATATCATAATTGAGCTCGCTTTCAGGGATTCCCAGTTCAGCAATACTGTTTCTCAACATTTCAGTGTAATTCGCAGGAATGAATTTCTGGGGATATACACTACTCTCTGGTTTATGTAATCTACCCTTATAACCAAGGAAGTTGGCAACTTTTATCGTTGCAGATTCATCACGGATAAAATTGACTATGAGCAGATCCGCAGGTCTTTCAGCAAAATACGTGAGTACGAAGAGATGGTAATCATTTCTATTCTGTATCCAGGCTTTTATATCACGCTCTGTATTGTTCATTCGCGAATATTCAGCATGGTTGTTTTTCTCTTTGTTCTGATCAATATCAGCTAGCCTGCTGTATACCCAGCAATCCAGTTCGCGAACCTGCAAGATAAACTTCGAATCTGGAAAGAGGCGGTCCAGTTTTGCTAGATCTTTTGGGATGCCATCACTGAAACAATCAAATGAACCCAGGAATCTCAAATCATCACAATCACGCCAACGAATGCCATGGTAAGAGAGGAGTCCGAAAGATTCAAAAAGATTATGAAGCGAGGATGTCCCTGTTTTATTAAAACCGATAGCAAAAATTTTCTTCTTCCTCAAACCTGCGTCTTTAAATAAACGCCGCATCTTCCAGGTCACTTTTTGTTTTAGGCGATAGATCCTCATGAATTTTTCCTTGTCGAAATTTATAGCCGTTGTGCTAAAAGGTAAAGCTTTTGAACGAAGTCCTCTGATATAAATACTAGATTTCCAGCTATTTGGAATTTATTACTAGCTTGCCTGTCCAATTCATGGTGCATCAGACGAAACCAAACAGATTCTACACCTGAATAAACAAACAGCATACAATACTTACAGTGCAAAGAGTCGACCAAAAAAGTGGCGTTCGGCAGATGCCGAAATCGTGGTAGAATATTCGAATGTGACAGTTGAATAACACTACAGCCAAAGGAACACTATCCATAATGCAAAGTCAACTGCTCTTTGCCGAAATCCAAAGCTATACCTATACCCATCAAGGACTTGTCGTCGCATGCATGCATTCAGAACAATTCCTGTCCAACGGGCAATATGAACCGGCGTGAATTTCTGAAATTGAGTGGGACCGCTGTTGCAGCAGCGCTGGCCTATCGCTTGCCGGTCAATGCTGCATCTTACCCAGAATCCCCTCCACCCGCACCGATGGGTCGCATTATATCCTGGTACCAGCAGCCCATTCGAAAAGCACCAGAGGTCACTGCTGAAATTGCCGGTTGGAAAACGCACGATGAAATACTCCCGCTGTTTGCGATTCTGGAAGGCGGAGCGCCGTGGCCCAGCAACCCAATTTGGTACCGGACAACCGTTGGCTATATACACAGCGCCTACGTCCAACCCGTTGAAGATCAAAAACAGACCAGGTTTATTACGCAGGTAGTCCCCCCCGGTTTGTGGGCGCAGGTTATTGTGCCAATTACTGGTGCCCGCTACAGTCCTGACAGCCCCTGGATTGCACACAAACTGTATTATGGAACCGTTTATCGCATCATCGCTGTGGTGAATGATGCACAGGGACAGCCCTGGTACCAATTAGGTGAAGGCATCAGTCCTTATTCCCCGGGTCCTTATGCTCCAGCATCGGATCTGCGCGTCCTGTCACGCAGCGAGTTGAAACCCATCTCACCCGATGTTACAGACAAACGGATTGAGATTAACCGGCAGGAACAAAACCTTAAATGTTATGAGGGCGTGCAAGAAGTCTTCCACACCCGGGTTGCCACAGGTTTGCATGATACTCCAACACCGCTGGGTGAATTCAGCATCCTCTATAAAAGGCATACCCGCCGGATGGAAGGGACTATCAATGGGGATCACTACGACCTGGTTGGTGTGCCTTTTACCAGTTATTTTACTGCTACTGGCGTAGCAATCCACGGCACCTACTGGCATAACGATTACGGCAGGCAGCGCAGTCACGGGTGCGTAAACGTCACACCGGACGCTGCGAAATGGATTTTTCGCTGGGTCACGCCCCGGATCACCTATCCTGAATATACAGTCTTAGCCGATACAGCAAATCCGGGGACGCGTGTGGTCGTCTTTTAATCAAAGTAACCGATAACCCGCAATTTTGGAGGAGACATTTATGAATCAAACGCTAAAAGAACGTGTCAAAGCCAGCACTTCAATGTGGAGTTCCTATGTCCTGATTCTGGCTTCCGCAGTGTTCTTCTCTCGACTGGGTTCCGGGTTACTCAGCGGTGCCAGCACGAATTTTTACGTTGACATCCTGGGACTTGACGGCAAACAAATCCTCTGGTTAGCCGGCATTCGCGAGATTCCGGGACTGGGTTTGGTTTTTATCGCTGCTTTAATTATGCGTTGGCCCCTCGCCAGAAGGGCAGGCGTTTCATTGATTTTGATGGGTCTGGGATACGGGTTATATGCAGCTGTAAACTCCTATATCGCCCTGATTGCAGTTGCGCTCATTGGCAGCGTCGGGTTCCATAACTGGTCACCTATGCAGAGTGCATTGGGTATGGCGCTGACCGAAAAATCGCATTCAGGACGTGTGCTGGGATTTTTAAATTCCATGGGTTCATTAGCCGCCATCGTGGGTATGGGATTGACGGCATTGCTCGCAACAACCCTCCAGCTAAGGTCATTTTATGCTCATCGCCGGTATTCTCATGGTATTCGGGGGCATCCTTGTTTTTATGATCCCATCCTCAATCGGTGAGCAAAAAACGCAGCAACCGCGCTTGTTTTTTAGCAAACGCTATTGGCTATATTATGTGTTGACCTTTTTTGAAGGTTCGCGCATGCAGGTGTTTGGTGTCTTCAACACTCTAGTTCTTGTCCAGGAATACAATATGAGTGCGACGCAAATCAGCCTCATACTTCTGGCAAGCGCTGTCGTCAATTTTGTTTTCTCACCACGCCTGGGGCATCTGCTGGATGTTGCAGGAGAGCGGGTTATGTTGACCGTGAGTTATATCATCCTGGCTTTGTGT
This sequence comes from uncultured Chloroflexia bacterium, assembly GCA_963700595.1. GTDB lineage: Bacteria > Chloroflexota > Anaerolineae > B4-G1 > SLSP01 > PWVB01. The sequence continues at coordinate 7,560 of CAVOYE010000021.1, read as the reverse complement.
TTTATCGGCTACGCGACGATTCACAATGTCTGGTTCCTCAGCTTGATGCTGATTGGCATCAATCTGATGGTGACATTGCACATCGGACTGGCAACATATGTCAACCGCATTGCTCCGCCTGAAGAGCTGGCCCCCACCCTGACCACGGGCGTCAGCATTAACCACATTACCTCTGTCTCAATGTCCTTCGTGGCGGGTTGGCTGCTGAGTATCGTAGGCTACGAATGGTTAAGCTTTGGCGCGGCAATGGTGATTATTCATGTCGGTGCCGTTTGCAATGATGATCAAGCTGGAGCCACAACCTGTATCACCGGCGCCAGCTTTAGAAGTGTAAAGAAAAAAGGGGGCGGAACATCAGGATAGTGTTATCCTTAGGGTTCCGCCCCCTTCATTTCTGTGAGACTATCTCTGGTACTTCTCCCAATGAATGACATCCTCCAGAGGTTTTTTGTCCTGATCAGGCCATGCCACCGGCACACCGACCGGCACCAGGGTCATTAATCGTTTGTCATCCGGGATGCCCAAAAGTTCCTTCAATTCCGCTTCATGGGCGCGCGTCCTGCCCTCCAACCAGCATGAACCGTAGCCCATCGCGGAGGCTGCGATCTGCATATTCTCCACAGCAGCGGAACCGTCCTCCAGCCACCACCGACTCGAGGGATCCATAACCACCGCGATAATCGCCGCGGATTTTTCCATCCACGCCGCTGCCATCGAAAGGGAGCCAATCATCGCCCGGTCTGTGACCACGATAAATTCCCAGGGTTGCAGATTGCTGCCGGTTGCCGCCATCCGTCCCGCATCCACAATCACTTCCAAATCATGGCGCGGCATCAATTCACCGGTGAACTGCCGTACAGTCCGGCGCCTGTGTAACGCTTCGAATGCATCCATTTTTTGCTCCTTTGTGTAAAATCAGATCAATTTCTGCGCAACGGACGGTACTTGCGTCCCCCGGCATTAGCGCCATCAGTATCCAGGCGCCGGCGCTGGTCAATCTCATAATCAGACCAGTTGCCCAGGAATAGACGCACCTGCCCATCCCCCTCGAAGGCGAGAATGTGCGTGGTTATCCTGTCGAGAAACCAGCGGTCATGGCTGACAACAATCGCGCTGCCGGCAAAGTTTTCCAATGCATCCTCAAGCGCGCGCAGCGTGTTTACATCCAGATCATTGGTCGGCTCATCCAGCATAATGACATTCGCGCCGGATTTTAATGTTTTTGCCAGGTGGACGCGATTCCGCTCTCCCCCGGACAGCATGTTCGACAAATTTCTGCTGGTCCCCACCCAGGAAATTGAAGGACGCAACAAAAGCGCGGGAATTGACCTGCCGGTTGCCTAATGTCAGGAAATCCCGTCCGTCGGTGATTTCCTCCCAAACGGTCTTCGCGTCATCCAGGGCTCTGGATTGGTCGGCAAATGCCAGTTCAACTGTTTCCCCAATTGCGATGCTCCCGGCATCCGGGGCTTCCTGCTCAGCAATCATCTTCAGCAGCGTTGACTTCCCCACACCATTGGGACCGATGACTCCGACGATGCTTCCCGGTGGAACGATCGCTGAAAAGTTGTCGATTAAAACGCGGTTACCGTATCCTTTGCGCAGTGCGTCAAAGGTCAGGACGACATCACCCAACCTGGGACCGGGCGGGATGTATATCTCCATATCTTCCCGGCGCAGTTCGGATTCCTGGCTCAACAAGTTTTCGTATGCGTTTAACCGGGCTTTGCCCTTGGCTTGCCGCGCCCGGGGCGCCATCCTGATCCACTCCAATTCCCGCTGCAGCGTTTTTTGCCGCTTCGACGCGGAGCTTTCCTCCTGCTGCAAGCGCGCCTGTTTCTGTTCAAGCCATTCCGAGTAATTGCCCTTGTAAGGAATGCCAAAGCCGTGGTCCAACTCCAGGATCCATTCTGCCACATTATCCAGGAAATAGCGGTCGTGCGTTACAGCAATCACAGTCCCCTGGTAATCGCGCAGGTGCCTTTCAAGCCATGCTGTCGATTCAGCATCCAGGTGATTCGTCGGCTCATCCAGCAGCAGAATGTCCGGTTCGGTCAACAGCAGGCGCGTCAGGGCGACCCGCCGGCGTTCACCGCCGGAAAGGACCCGGATGGGCGTATCTGGTGGCGGGCAGCCCAATGCTCCCATAGCGACTTCCAATTGATTATCGAGGTCCCATACGTCCAAACGGTCAATTTCCTCCTGCAATGCCGCCTGTTCATCCATAAGTGCGTCAATATCGGCGTCAGGGTCCCCAAAGCTGCCATTGACTTCATCAAAACGGTCCAGGAGATTCATCAAAGGCTGGACCGCTTCCTGCACCACCTCCTGTACGGTTTTTGTTTCATCAAGTTTGGGTTCCTGATCCAGTAAACCGACCGTGTAGCCTTTGGACATGGTAATTTCACCAACGTAATCCTTCTCCACGCCTGCCATTATCCGTAGCAGCGTTGACTTCCCTGACCCGTTGAGTCCCAGCACACCGATCTTGGCGCCATAGAAAAAACCCAGGGAAATATCACGCAAAACCATAGTGTTCGGAGGGTATATTTTGCCCACCCGCATCATCGAATAAATAACTTTATCCCCAGCCATACCCTCTCCTTAATTTCCTAGACAAAAAGCGTGTTGGTCCACGCCAACCGCCCTGCAGCGTCCTCTATTTCAAGGTAAACGTAATCCCAATCCTGCGGTACGACCAGCTCCGCGCTGGTCATCAGCGCGCCATCCGGGGTGCCCAACCGCTGTCCCCGGGAGGCTGGACCTACCAATCGCACGTAGCGTGCCGGTGACATCTGCACATGGAGTGCGGTACCGTCAAATTCCATTGCCTCAATAACGGGACCGCAAGAAGCATAGAAGTTGCCTCTCCGCAGCGCGTCCATAAGGGATTCCTGCTTCAGCACAGGGCTGTTCACCATCACCCACCCGCCGTTCCACGTTGGATGTTCCGGGCGCAAATGCGCATCATCGACCGCAAAAGCCAGCGTACCGGGATTGACCTTGAGCATCGCGTTCCAATGTACAGCGCCGCTGCTTTTCCCATTCAGGAAATGGCAGACATGATTATAAACCTCGACGCCGTTAAATTGCCAGCGGGTGGCTTCATCAAAAGTGTTACCGCACCAGTGCGGATGGGCCAACACCAGCAGCGCACCCTGAATCCGCGCTGAAGCCAAACCCTGCTCAAATCCATTCTCCCGCTTGATGTCCATGGTCGTCCCCAGGCAGACCACGTGATAGTACGACCCAGCTTCATCATATCCATCCAGTTCTATACCGTCGATCAGCAGTAAAGGATCAGGACTCTGTCGCGTGCGTACAGCCGAACTGACCCAGTGATCGGTCAAAGCGATGAAATCATAACCTGCCGATGCGTACATCGCAGCCAGTTCCTCGATGGTTTTCCCGCCATCCGAGGCTAAAGTATGCAGGTGCGTGTTGCCTTTGTACCAGGTACCGGTGAGATCATAGCGAAATCGTTTCTTTTGTTGTTGTCATTGTTATCCTTTTTTGGGATTAAATAGGGTTGCTGAGTAAGTGTTTTCTGGATTGCTGGTGGTGTGAAGTTCCTGAACATCGTCATCCCGGCACCCAGGGTGCTGTCAGGCCTGACGGTAAATCCAAATCGTTTATAAAATGGTTCCTTACCACTGGCTGCCATAAGCCCAATCGTGGTGTTCTGCGTCCCATTTGCGGTGATATAGTCCATCAGCATCCTGCATTAAAGCGGTGCCGATGCCCATGCCCTGATACGCAGGCAGCACAATGACATCCTGGATGTAGTAAACCAATCCGCCATCGCCGACGACGCGCGCCATCCCTATGCACTCCCCTGCGAGTTCTGCGCAAACACAATACAGGGAGTTTGGCAGGCAGCGCTGGATGGCATCCTCAGTATGTAATCCCCATCCTGCTGAATGGCGGAGGCGGTTATATTCCCCGGCAGTAGGCAACTTTTCGACAAGCGACCACGCTTCAGAATGCAATCCAGCAACATCCATTAGCCACGCCACCGCCTGATTTCTGTTCGTGCAATATCCACCGCATTCTTCGCGTTCATAATATTTCCGTGCAGCGTATACACGTCGCGGATGATAAACTCCACAAACACATCTCGCGTCACCTCAAGGGTCTCACGGATATGGGCAGCCCAGCTTTCTTCATCCAGTTTGACATCCACACTGAGGAAATTGGGATCAGGTTTGCGGGAAAAGACAATGCCGGTACCCCGCAGGGCATCCGCCATAAAAGCCTGGTCGCACCAGCGCGAGATGGACACCTTTTTGAGATGCGGTAGCTGTGAGATATCGTCCCAGAAAGGATGCGCCGGCTCGCAGCAGCCGTAATACAGCAGTCCCATGGGTTCTACCACGTCACGGTAATAGGGGAAACAGAATTCGTGGAACATCCTGGGAGACATGCCCACCGTCTCCTGACTGTTAGCATTCCCCCACATTGCACTTTGCCGCACAGGCTGCCCATCACATGAAGCTTGTGGTAAACGGGTTGTAAAATTATAGCTGGAGCCGAAACTGTCCTGATTCCCGCTGTTCGCGCGCAGCAGTCCCTCGTCTTCAGCCCATCGCATCAGGCGCAAGGCGTTATCACGCAAAAACGCCATCAGGCGGTGGACGGCATCCGGGCTGTCATAAATCGCCATAAAATAGGCTTCCATACCCATCAACTCGATCACCCGGTGCGTCAGCATGGTGCTGCCGAAAGTGCCCGTGCGGATACAGACCGGCAGTGCATCCCCGATGACGTCCTGCACAAACGCTTGCCACGCATAGGTACCTTCACGGTCCACACTGCAGCGCGCGGGTTTTAGCTGATCGAGATCCCGCTCCAGGTTTTTCAGGGGGTGCAGCCACCGGTAACCGGTTGGTTCACCTTCCGCATCGCGGACGGTTTCCTGCGGGATCTGGATGCCGTATTCATCGATATCGACCTGCCATCCGATATCGAAGGTATCGGGCATCACCTTGTCATCGTTGATCAGTTCATAATTGCGAACATTACGCAACAACTGCTTTTCTATGCTGCGTCCCGCATCAGTAGTACAGCGCAGCAGGCGATCGGGCATAAAATCGCGGTCAAACGTCCAGGTCTCAATAATGACCGGCGGGATTGCGCCAGGTCTGCCGTCATTCAGGTCAAACCACATCTCTTTCCGTTGTTCCATCACCGGCAGCGCGGCATATACCGCCTGCGTGTTTGCCAGCTCGCGCAGATAAAGCCTTTCATCCTGGGGGATCGTCCAGTCCATCGTCACCTCATTGGGTATCAGAATATCTCAAAGCATGATACCAGAAGTCCCGATGGACGCTAATCAAAAATGCAAGGCGAATCATGATTCACCCTCATGCGCATCAAGTTAAGGATTTTTAGGCGTTAAAAAGCGTCTCGCAAAGCTAACCATCCCGTTTGTAGTAACGACTTTAGTCGTTATCCTGAGCGGATAACCGTTAAAACGGTTGCTACAAACCCAGACATTACGGCGATTTACCTTTGGTTTCGCTTAAGTTGATACCTATGGGGCGAATAATCATTCGCCCCACAGGCATCAAGTTAAGAAAAAAACGAGGCGTCATTCCCGCGCACGCGCCGCTTTCCATGCGGCAGAATCCATCTGGGTTTTTGCGTAAATGACAGAGCCGATACAGCAAAATCTCACCCTAAGAATCACTATTTGACCTCTCCCTAAACGCAGTCTGCTGCGTCTCCCTCCCCTAAAGAGGGATCTCCCGTATTTTGGGAGCGATGCCTGTTTTGGATCTGATTACGCTTAACAGCGCCTTAAGTTGATACCAATGGGGCGAATAATCATTCGCCCCTCCTATGATTGAAAAAAAGACAAGTCAACGACGTATTGGCGACCAGATATACTCCACCCGCAAGGTCGGTCAAAATAATAAATACCATGAAAATCTCGATCACCTGATAATCCCACGTATTCCGGCAGCGACTGGGCGTTTGGACAGCAAACTGTCCTGAACGACCTCCTATCCGCGCTGATCGCTGTGGATCAGACACCTCATACTGTGTCCGCTCAAAGGGCAGAACCCCCTCTGGTGAGTGGCTCCATCTACAAAACGGTTCCTGCAAGCGGAAACCCGGGGCACAGTCGACACACTCACACCAGAGTCGCAGGGATAAACCGGTGATCCGCACACCTGTAACTTACAGAACAGGTTTCAGGAATGCGCCTTCGGGAACCAGACCTTTGTCCAGAAAATGCCAGTAGGCAATTAACAACTTACGTGCTAAGGCGACAATCCCTTTCTTGCGTTCGCGTTTTCCGGCTTGTTCATACTTCTCACGATACCAACGGCTCAACGCACTTTGCGGTTGATATTGCAGCCAACACCAGGCGAGTTCGACCATCATCGCCCGCACCCAGCGATTCCCGGCTTTCGTGATGCCTTGTTCGTGTTGGATGTCACCACTGGCATAGGGGGTGGGGACCAGCCCCGCTAATCCGCCCACTTCACGCCGATTTTTGAATTTCCGCCAGCCGAAGAACTCCATCACCAGCAGCCACGCGCCATTGTCCCCGACCCCCCGCAACGTCTGCAACTGCCGCACCTGGGTGATGGCTGGCGTGTCGCCCGTCGTGATCTGTTCTTTCCGCTCTTTTTCCAGGGCTTTAATCTGGGATTCCACCGTTTGCAGTTGTGCATACTCCCGCCGCAGGCGGTCCTGTAGCCCCGGAGGCAGGGGTTTTCCATTCCAAAGACGGACCGCTTCCATTTCTTCCAGGAAATTAGCGCCCACCACCAGATCCACGCCCTGGGTTTTCAGCAGGCCATAGATCCGATTGCGATGCTTGACCCGGTCCGCCTTGAAACTCAGCAGCTGGCGGTGTAAATGGCGTTGGTCTTCGCCTCCTCACTCGGCACATGCACCACTTTCCACACATCTTGCTCGCCTGCGGCATAGCGCATCAACTGCCGCAGCAACTTCTCCACGTCCAACCGATCTGTTTTTCGTTGTTTCGCCCGGCGCGTCACCTCGATACTCGCCGAATCCACCACCACGTTCGTGACCCCTATCCCCGTCAGCCACCGGTGAATCCAGAACCCATCCAATCCCGCTTCATAACAACACACCACCTCAACGTTCTCACTCAACTTATACTTCGCCCGCGCCAAGCGGATCTCTTCTATGAACGCCTCCTTATCTTTCGCGGTGATCGTCCGGATGCGCGCAGCCTTGACCGATTCCGGTGCCCATGCCCAATTTCCATGTGCTCTGGCCCAACTCCATAGCTATGTATAATTTCCCTTCTGTGCTATATTTAGTTCCCTGGGGCGTTTCCATCCGACCTCCCTTTAGGTTTGATTGGTGGTTGGAGTGTACTGGAAACGCCCTTCTTTTTCAATTCATAGTATCTACGGATTGATGCGCGTAAATGTAAACGTCCCCAACGACGGGACGCGGTCACCTGCACGCAGTGGGGCAGTTTCGATGCTGAGCAATCCCCACCGGCGGGTTGGTCGCTGTATTGGATGCCGTGTAACTCTCCCCGCTGTCGGTCCCGGCATCCCAGGGCAGCAA
>CAVOYE010000020.1:0-704073 GCA_963700595.1 uncultured Chloroflexia bacterium | reverse complement strand
AAAGCAACATTCACTCTATATCTATAGTGAGTTAGCCGATCTCTTGACGACAATCCGAGTAGATGTGGAAATAGACCAAGTGGGGACCAAATGGCCGTTTTCGTGGAAGAGCATCAGGAAAGCGTTGACCGAATGTTGGATCGATTCGGATTCTCGATTCACAAAGTAAAGACCTTTACGGTGCGTCCTTTTGCAACAGGAAGCCCAAACGCGCTGCATATAGAGTTCGTATATATGAGATCGAATGTGCGCCTACCATCCCGGACGGCAGAAGGGATGGCGTCCTTTGCCTAAGCGGAGATGTAAGTTACGACCCGAATGATCATCAATTCTCTAATCTTCGAAATTTTGGCGAGCGCTTTTCGTGCGTAGCTGCTGACGGTGAAGAGAAGCGGAGCTAATTATGTACTTTTCGCGAATACAATTGTATTTGGCCACCGTGAAGTTGAGCGATCAGTTCGCCATCCGCTGTAAAATCTTCTTGCAAACAAAGCAAAGCACCTGCGGCACCTGACCGCTCCCTCCCTCTAGGACTGCTCCGGCTCCGTTAAGTGCAGGTTATTGCGAAGTTATGCGGATAGATGTATACGATAGCCAATGGAACCCAAAGATTATGCATCAGCATTAATCACTGAACTTGAATCACTTCCCGAATTAAAGACTGCTCCTATGAGGATGGTGAGTCGGGAATATTCGGAGACGTTGCGTTCAGAAGAAGCGCAGTATGTCTTCGAAGTAGCACATACAATCCTCGATTCAGGCAAACATAGATGGATTGCCGATGAGTCTTATCCCGGGATCATCCCGCCACTTTTCATTCTTTAGATCGGCATCGGCTAGAGGCTATCGGTCGCGGGATAAACAGTTGGTCATCTGTTGATAGCTTTTCTCGAACGTTGTCAGGACCAGCCTGGCGAGAAGGATTGGTTTCAATGCGATCAATTGAAGACTGGGCACAGTCGGAAGATCGATGGTGGAGACGTGCAGCATTGGTTAGCACTGTTGCCCTGAATGTCAGATCTCGTGGTGGAGAAGGTGACATAAAATCGACTCTCACCATTTGTGAGATGCTCGTTGAAGAATATGATGATATGATCGTGAAAGCCTTGTCTTGGGATCTCAGAGAGCTCGTAGTTCTTGATCCCCCGGCTGTTGAAGACTTTTTAAGCTCTCATCAAGATGCACTTGCTGGGCAAGTAAAGAGAGAAGTGAGGAATAAAATCGAAACAGGTTTGAAAAAACCACAAGATCATCCGCATAACCAGCAGATAGAGCCACCGCGTAATCGCGGTTCGAATTCGAAGGCACAGCAGTCGTGGAGGTCGTTCAGATCAAGACATCTCCTGCATAACCGGTGGCGGCTCAGCACCAGCTGTTGGGCGGTTTACTCAGCTTTAAGGTAGTGTTAGCTAAAATAAAGGAAGATACTAATGAAATCAGCTAAACATTTCCTCGTTTTCTTTGTTGTACTGTTTTATTTTCACGTGATACCGTATTATTAGAATTTCCCACCGACGGCCAATGGGAAATTGAAATTTTCGCAAAATAGTTGGCTAAGATTGCCAATAAGACGAGATAAAAATATGGATATAGTGGTGAGAGTGAAAGACTAACAATCGTAGACCGCCACCCAACATCGGTTGCAGCGGACGCGGTTTAGCCGCCGTCAGCCGGAGGGGCCACGCGCACAAACAGGTCTGGTCTTAAAAGGCTATGCCGCAAACCACCCTGCCGCTGAACCCAACCGTCAGGTGGCCCGAAGTTCGATTCAAAAAGATCATAGCACCAAATGCGTACTGGCACAATGATTACGATTCGGAAGTATCAACGTACAGATGCACGAGCGGTCGCCAAGCTGATCAATGAGATATACTTGTGCTTCAACGCGCATTAGGGAACCGAGCGAACCGTGCAGGCGTACGTCGAGAGTTACAGTCCCAAAGGTAAGTACACTGACGATATTCACAAACGTTTCTCACGCACACCAAACTGTTTTGTTGCTCTCTCGGATTCACACGTTGTTGACGTGGCGAGAGGCATAGAAAACCGCCTCATCAATCTCTTTGTCGATGGCAACTACCATCGGCAGGGCATCGCCACACGACTTATCCATACATTCGAAACAGCGTGCCTGCAAGCGGGATTCAGGGATATTGTCTTGCGCAGCACGCTCTACGCAACGCCGTTTTACGAGTCACTGGGGTACAAGAAAACAACTGGCATCCGCAATTTTCACGGGCTGAGAGTGCAACCCATGAAAAAGAAGTTGAAGCGAGAGTGATAGAAAGATAGTATCCACAGCGTAAAGTCTATTAATCGAGTTTGCTGCCTAAGCTCTCGTTGGACCGTCATATAAGGTCCTGTAATCACACCAAGTTATCAAAAAGGGAATTCAAATGTCTGCAATATTTAAGAAACTCAACCTCAAAGAACAAACAGAAATCGTGGTTCTCAATGCCCCTGAGAGTTTTGAACCAGAGCTTGCAAGTTTATCAGGGATAACTGTAATCCGTGACATACAAGAAGCAAAGCACATAAGTTTTGGCCTCGCTTTCGTCACGCAACAAACTGAAATTGACACCATAACCACTTCCATGGTACAGAAGGCTGAAGGTGATGTTGTCATGTGGTTTGCGTATCCCAAAAAGAGTTCGAAGAAATACACCAGTACTCTAAATCGAGATCATGGTTGGGAAGCCTTGGGGCGAGTTGGGTTTGAGCCTGTGAGACAGGTCGCAATCGATGAAGATTGGTCAGCGTTACGATTTCGCCGGGTTGAATATATTCAAACTATGAAACGTCGTAAAGGGATGGCTATATCAAAAGAAGGGAAAGCAAAAATAGAAGGATGCGTCAGCGGTTCAACCTCACACTAATCTGATCTCGTTAATACCGACATCAAACCGGCGCAGTTCAGGGCAATTTGGTTCTAAGCCTTATATACCGTGCCTTCACCGCCTTGCAGGTATCGGCATGGTTAAATTCGGTGTGTTACACCTAATCCCGTGTAGAGCCAGACCCGCATATAGCAGCAGGAGAATGGCGCGCATTGAGTTAGGTAAAGGACTATTGACATTTGAAGTAAATGCAATATAATTATTTCTAACTATTTACGGTTAGAATGTGAATAGTTATTGACGAAAGGACACTTATATTTCCGGCGGGGAATATGTGTATAGGATGCTGGTATCACTTCATCCTCTCCACTGAAATTAGTTATGCTCATATAAGACAAAGGAGATAGAATCGATGAAAACGAAGAAACTAGTGGTTTTAGCCTCAGTGGTGCTGCTTATAAGTGTCTTGGTAGCCGGACCAGTCAGTGCTGAATGGACGCCGGAGTGGCCACCAATAGACGGAGAAGGCTCTATCACGGTCCACAAATTCCACGACGTTAATGAAAACGGTGTACAGGATGATGGCGAAGAAGACGTTGATGGATGGCTCATGCGCGTATATCGGTGGGACAATATCGGCAAATATCTGGTTGCTGAAGGCAAGACGGACACAAACGGCATGGTAACTTTCAGTAACCTTCCGGCACCTACGCAATACAAAGTGTGGGAACAAGAACTCGAATGTTGGGAGCCGACGACATCTAACCTTTCTTCATATATCTGGGATGGCGGTCGCTACACACTTGTCCAAACAACCTCAAATGAAACGAAAGCAGTTGAGTTTGGCAACGTTTACACCTGCGATGTATCCTGTTACGAATTTGTGGATGAAACCGCCTGGGCTTCTGGCCTCCGCTACGTGAATAAAGGCACGTGGGCTACATACACCCCCTATGTGGCTGGTAGCACCGTCAACTTGTACGCCGGACAAACGATGCTGGCGGGTACCGTATCCTTCTCAGCCCCAGTTGATGGTAATGTGACTATCTCCATCGACCTCGTCGGTGACTGGGAATTTGCCCCGGATGACGAGAATGTCAAGGTTCAAGACTATGCGAACGCGCCAACCGCAAAACCCTCCCCAGGATTATTCGAATGGAAGGGCACAGCCTCAGGGCAGTCCTTCAGTATCACCGCACCAGAGAACAACTTCTATGGCGTCCACGTGGATGTTGGTGAATGGACAGAAATCACGTGTCCGGTGGAGTATTAATAACTGCCAAATACTAGAGCCGTTCACACCAGATTTACTTAACGCATAGAATCTTAAAGGAAAATCCCTGGCACCTACAAACTGCCAGGGATTTCATATTACGAACCACACCGATTGCGGGACCATATCTCCCGGCATCATAAACGGGATGTTGGGTTGCGAGGCGTGATGCCTTAGAACGTATCCCCGTTTATAAGCACCATTGGTAGACTATGTTCCGATGCCGATGGAGTATGTCCGCGTATTGACGACTATGGCTATGGATCGCAAGGTTCACCATCTCGTCGCGATCGCGCACCCTATCGAACACCTGCTCGCGGTACGCCCCCACGTGTATTGGTGTATGTCATTCTCCTCTACGGGTTGATGCGCGTAAATGTAAACGTCCCCAACGACGGGACGCGGTCACCTGCACGCAGTGGGGCAGTTTCGATGCGAGCAATCCCCGCCGGCGGGTTGGTCGCTGTATTGGATGCCGTGTAACTCTCCCCGCTGTCGGTCCCGGCATCCCAGGGCAGCAATTCAACCACAACCGCATCCACCCATCCGCCGTTTTGCATAAGATTCACGTCAGATACACCAACAAACCAATCGGGGCTGGGCGCAATCATCGTAACCACCGATACCGCCGGGCAAAGCTGGCTTAGCGTAAACGTCACCTCGACAGACCCCGGGGACACGCGAATCCCGCCTCCGGATATCAGTTCGCACGCATCTCCAGCGTCGATAAGCGCTTGCACCTCAGCGTCGAGAGGCTTTGTTGCGCCGGTCTCTGCCATGCGCCGGATGCCCGGCGATGCCGGCGCGCCATCCTTCCATATAACCAATCCTGGTTTATGCACAGCGCCAATTAAATTGGAGAAATGTGGATTGGAAGGAAAATCATCCGGATGAGAGTCTGCGCTCCATGTTGCCGTGAATGTAAGCCGGTACAGGGCTTCCGCTTCCGGTGTAGGGGATGGTTCAGGCGTCCCGGTAGGCGCAGCTGGAGGTACTGCTGTTTCAGTCACAGCAGGTTCCTCAGGTTGTGACACCGCACTGTTTTGCACCGCTAAAGTAAAATCTGCGGATTTGCCATAAGCGGTCACTGTGTAAGTGCCGGCAGGCAGGTCCAGGACATCCAACCCAACACTTTCCTCAAAAGGAACCAGCGATGTTGTACATACAGCTGCGATGGGACGTGAAGTCGTGATTATAATTGTAAAAGTCTCTGATTCACGGGAAACAACCAGCTCTGAGATTTCAGTACAGCCATCGGGCAGGTCGCCGCGAATCACTGCGCGCACCTGCACCGGGAAGGACTCCATGATCTGGACATCAACACTGGTCACGATTGCCGTCTCTCCATATTGGAGTCCTCCGTCATCCACGCCCGCATCCGCGGTGGATTCAGGTGTGGACGCCGGGGTGGGCGTTGAAACGCAACCCGCAAGCAACAAAAGCAGCGCAAGGATGATAGGGGCGATTATAAGGATATTTGATTGACTATTCTGCATTGCAACCTCCAAAGGTCGGTAAATTCATCCATAATGGACCAGACGCCTTGATCAGCGCCCGACAAAAACAAAAGCAACTAAGCGCATTATACCAAATTGCAGTATTGAAAACTAAAAGGCATAACTTATTACCATCCTGCCATTTTTATCAATTTGCACACCATCAAATTCCATGGTAACATGCTGCAAATGGTTTCAGGATTCCACACATCCACTGCCTGTTAACCGGCAGTGCCTGAAAATAACCGTAAATCCGGCAAAACGAAGGTGCGATTATCATGTGGATACTGGGTTATCTGCTTCTGGGTTGTGTTGTCTTCGGTGGTGCCGCAATCGCTGTCTTTTCCCGCCGCCTTGTTCCGGCAGTCGTCACATTGGGTATCGGAAGCGCCGCATTAGCCGCCCTTTTCTTCTGGCTGGGTGCGCCTTATGCCGGAGGATTTGAATTAAGTGTTGGCGCCGGATTGATCAGTGTGCTCTTCCTGATTGTTATCAGCCTTAGTGATAAGATAGGCAGTGAACCTCATGACACGTAATCGATGGCGAAGTGTATTACTGGTTTTGGCAATCCTGACCGGCGGCTTGTTGATTGGTCGTTTGATGGGTGCTGCTCCGGACACAATAGTGCCCGAAGGACCAGAAACCTTTCGCGAATGGTTTTGGGGCCACCGCAGCATTGACCTGGCAGTCCAGGTTGGACTGATTTTCGCCGGCGCGTTAGGTGTAGCAGCTGTTCTTCCCCCGTTGCACGAAGAGGGTCCATGACGCCTGTTATAATGACGTCATTTCTTAATAGTTTTACTACTGTCCTTAGTATTGCGCTTTTCCTCCTCGGCTTGTTCTGCCTTATCACCAGACGTAAAGTCACCCGCCAGGTGATTGGCTTAAAAATCATGCTGCAAGGTGTAACCCTCAGCCTGCTGCATGCCGGACGGTTACAGGAGAATTTACATACCGCCCAGATGATGGTCCTCTCTGCCCTTATCGTAGAAACGATGATCATCGCAGTGGCTTTAGCTTTGCTGGTCAACGTTTTCCGGCATTATCCCTCAGGTGATATTGACGACCTGAACCGGTTGCAGGGGTGAAGTATGGATAAATTCTGGGTTATCCTCCTCATCACTACGCCTTTTGTTACCGGAGCAGGTTTGGGTATTCACGAATTTGCGCTGCGGATGACCGGAAGCCAAAAAGCATTCCGAAAGGTTCACCAGTGGGTGATGTTAGCAGCCTTGACCGCATCCGCTGCCGGTGCCGTCGCATTATTGTTCTCGCCCGATGCCCATCCTGACTTTGCTTTGTACTGGATTCCCGCTGCCGGCAAGATGCATCTGCATTTAGGGCAGTCCGGATTATTCGCAGCGCTCTTAACCACCGCTGCTGCCTTCACACTTTGCATCATTCACGGCACGCCTTCTCCCGTAACGGGCAGCTTGTTGTTAATCGCCGCCGGGTCAGCCAACTTGGCATTCATCAGCGGGCATTTCGTCAGCCGTTATGTCGCGCTGGAAATTGTCGGTTTGTGTATCGCTCTGCTCCCGTTAGCTGAGGTTAAGGGCAGCGATGGCGGTAATTTAAGCCGGCGTGTATACCTCATGTTGCGTCTGGGTGATGCCGGATTCCTGGTCGCTATCCTCTTGCTTATGCGCTATACCGGGACATTGGAAATTATCACAGCGTTGGAAAAAGCCACATCGGCGCCCACTATCGCTCTGCAATGGATAGTATCTGGTTTGATCCTGGCAGTTTGGGTCAAGATGGGCATTTGGCCTTTTCAAAATTGGTTGATGACGGGGAAACGCCTTTCTCCAGCAGCCAATGCCTGGGGATACAGGCTATTAATGCCAAACCTGGGCTTGTATTTGCTGTATCGCATACAGCCACTGCTGGCTGTCAATGGGCATCCTGATCGACTTCTAAGTTCGGCAGGGCTCGTGGCAGCGTGCTTCGCAGGCTGGTTGGCTGCATCGCGAACGGAGCTGCGCGATAATACGACTTATTTAAGCGCCATGCAGGGCGGGTTGATAGTGTCCCTGGCGGCACGCGCCAGGCTGGATTTTCTGCCATGTCTCTTTGCCTTTAACCTGCTTGCTCTCGCTTTATTCTGGATTGGCACACCGCGCGAACGCCGCACAACCACGGGTATGATCGCACTGACCGGGGCAGGCATTCTCGCTTTCTGCTTATACATCGTGCTGCGCATGGTGGATTCCTTGGCATCCGGTGAAAAACTGATGGCAGTACTCGTGCTATTCTTCAGCCTTATGTGGACACTCCGCGCTGTCCGCAACCGCAATCCAAACCCGCTAACCAACCCGGTGCTTAATGTGCAGCCCACCGGCAGCATACCGATATCACACCAGAATTCAGTGCAGCATCCGGTCGAAAAACGGCATTGGATACAGCAATTAATTAAACAGGACGCTCTGGAAGTTCTGCTGGTGGGGACAGTCTCAAGCGTGATGGGCATAGGCAGGTGGCTATACCAAGTTTTTGAACGCGACTTTCTGGAGCAAATCTTGCGCTGGATTACAGAGATAACCCTGGGCAGCGGGCGATGGCTTTATGCGGTCGTCGAAAACGCGAGTCTTGAAGGGCTATTACAGTGGATTAGCCGGACAGTGCGTATGATGAGCCGCCAATTGCAGAAAGTGCATACCGGAAAACTTCGGGCAAATTTGCTCTGGGTGGTCGGAAGCATTGTGCTTATTCTGTTAACAGTCATCCTATGATACTGCCGGAGAGAGCATCAGGAATGGAGCGATGAGAAGTAACCGTAAATGCTTACGTAATACAAGGAGTTAAGCATGAACATTGACACCTGGTTAATGGGATGCATTCTTGGCGCACCTGTCCTCACGTCTGCCATTCTCATTGGTTTTCGCAGGAAGATGACAAAGGTCGCCGGAGCCGTAGCTGTCGCCGGTGCCGCTTTATCACTGGCAGCAGCACTTGCCCTGTTGCCTGCGCTGTATCGCAGCGCAGGTCCAACGCTGGCATTGTCGTGGGTTCCGGCAGCAGGTATCGAGCTGGATTTGCATGTCGATTGGCTGACATTGCCTTTTGTCATTACTGAGGCAGCAGTCACGCTTGTTGCCGTCATCTATGCGTTGGGCTATCACCATACTGATGAGCGCACGCCATATTTCTACGCGCTGTTGATGATATTCGCCGTGGGTATGGCAGGCACGACACTGGCGGACGATATGTTTTTATTTTACACATTTTGGGAGCTGATGTTGATTGCCTCGTGCGCTTTAATACTGTTCTGGGGTGACAGCCCGAAACGGAATGCAGTTGCCCTCAAATATTTTATCTTCACGCATTTCGGTTCCTTACTGGTTCTGGTCGCCCTGGTGATGCTCTACACCATCACCGGGAATGACACATTTTCTGCTTTGCGCCAGGGGATAGCGGCAACGCCTGCTCAGATTATGACCATTACCACATTCTTTCTTATCGGTTTCTGCGTCAAAATGGCGATTTTCCCGCTGCACTTATGGCTCCCGGATGCCCATACAGTCGCCCCTATGCCCGTGACGATTATGCTTGCCGCAGCGATGTTGAGTATGGGCACATACGGGATTCTGCGCTTTCCAATGAGCATTTTCAGTACACAGCAGCTCATGCCTTTTGTTGTGCCCATGATGGTTGCCGGCATCATCTCTGAAATTTACGGTGCACTGATGGCTCTGGTCGAACAGGATATCAAGCGGATTGTGGCATACTCCAGCGTCAGTCAAATGGGCTACATTCTCTTTGGGTTGGGCACAATGACCTACAGCGGAATCGCCGGCGCAACGATGCACGTGATCTATCACGCCATTGTCAAAGCCCTGCTCTTTATGGTGCTGGGCATTGTCATACACACGACCGGCAAACGCAAGATAACAGAACTGGGTGGGTTGGGACGTTCTATGCCGGTTACAGCTGCATGTGCGGTTGTAGGCGCGTTGACGATTGCCGGCACCCCTCCGCTCTGCATCTTCGATAGCGAATGGTTAATTTTCACAGGCGGTTTCCAAACCCCCTACCTTGGATTGGCCATTGCATCCCTTTTTGCCTCGCTCCTGACTGTAGCCTATGCGCTGTGGTTGGTCACCCGCATCTTTTTCGGCGAGCAAAAAATAAAAGTAGAAACCCGCACGCGTCTGCATTGGGCTATGGTCGTGCCCACGGTGTTTCTCGCAGTCCTGTCCCTGATTGAAGGACTGTTTCCTGCCCCGATCTATGACTGGATAGCCCACGAACTCACGCTGATCCTTGGAGGGCAATGGTAACCATGGGGGATAATCTGGTTATTTTACCTCTCATCATTCTGGTGGGAGGCGCATTTGCGGTCTATCTGGTTGCGCGTCTGGTGACCAGACACAATGCCGTGCTGGCAAGTATGACAGCGCTGCTGTTGATACTCTCCCTCATTTTTGTCGTATTCCTCGACTCCAGAACACGTCTGGCAATGGTTCGCAACACCCCTATGCCTGCCTGGGGTAATTTTACACCTGGTTCTGTATTCCTGCAGGCAGATCCAGGCGCTGTGCTAATTGCAGAGGTGGCGCTTGGTTTAGGCATTTTCGTTGCCCTGTATTCTGGGCGCTATTTAGCACTGGACAAACGCTACGAAACCTATTATCCCCTGCTGCTGCTCTTGATGACCGGGATACTGGGGATGGTGCTGGCGGTAGACCTTTTCAATCTGTACCTGTTCTGCGAGTTGATGAGTCTGTGCACATACGTGTTGGTTGCGTTCCGCCGACGGACCGATACAGCGATTGAGGCGGGATTTAAGTATCTGATTTTAGGCAGCGTCGGAACTATCACAATACTCTTCGGCATCAGCTATGTTTTTCGAGCCACCGGGAACCTTATCCTGCCACTTTACCAAAGCTATGAATCATTTGCAGGACGGGTAGGTTTGGCGTGCATCATGGTAGGATTTGGCATAAAAAGTGCAATTGTTCCCCTGCACACCTGGTTGCCGGATGCTCATGGACGCGCCCCCAGCAGTATCAGCGCTTTGCTGTCAGGGATCGTTATCCAGAGTGCATTCTATGCTTTCCTTAAAGCCACGTTGAGCCTGGGTTATCCAACCGCACAACTGGGCAGCATGTTGATGATCGTTGCCGTCCTCAACATGACCGTTGGCAATCTGATGGCACTTGGTCAGGAGCACACCAAACGGTTGCTGGCTTTTTCCACTATAGCGCAAATGGGCTACATCCTTTTTGGTATCGGCGTCGGGCTGCGATATGATAGCCCCGCAGCCCTTCAAGCCGGATTCTTTTTATTGGTCGCCCATGCCGGAATCAAGGGTTTAGCATTTTTATGTAAAGGTATCGTGCACTTCAGCTTCGATCTGACCACAGTTGCAGAATTACAGGGTTTGGTTTGGCGGTTACCCCTGACAGGGATTTGTTTCACATTGGCATTGGCGGGTTTGGTGGGCATTCCCCCACTGGCAGGATTTGTCGGCAAATGGCTTATTCTGACCGAGGTTGTGGCAGTAGCGGATGGATGGGTGATTGCCGGCATCGTGTTGTTTTTGGTCAATACCCTCATCTCGCTAGGTTATTATCTACCCATCATCATCCATGTATTGTCTCCGGTACGCGAGGCTGTTCCACCACCACCCCACATTTCACGCTGGATGAATATTCCTGTCGTTTTACTGTCCGTCCTCGTCGTGATGATGGGTGTGCTACCGAATCCGTGGATTCAATTTAACCTCTCAGATCGGTCCATATTTGTTGGCGTTAGGCAGATAAATTATGACACTTTTACTTTCACCACCGATAGTTCTTGACGATATTCTTACTGATTTCTTTCTCGCTCTACTGGCTGGGGGGACGAATTTCAGCGCAGGGAACGGAATCCCCCGGAAAGCACGAACCTTACGCTTGTGGCGAATCCCTGGCACCGCCAAAGGTGCTGTTGAGCTACCATGCATTTTTCCGCCTGGCTTTAATGTTCGGTATCCTGCATGTCACAGCGTTGGTCATCTCTACTTTGCCATTAGAATCGACCTCACACCGGATAGCGCTGATCTATGTTGCGGCAGTAGGAATCAGTGGTTTTGCCCTGACCGGAGGTGAATAGACAATGATGGAATTACTAAACCGCAGACTACGAACCTGGCATCCGGGCAGAAAAATCATCCAATGGGCGCGGAGAAAATCACCGTGGATACTGCATTTCAACAGCGGAGGCTGCAATGGATGTGATATCGAAATCCTGGATTTGCTGACCCCGCGTTATGATGTAGAGCGATTGGGCATCCTCAATGAAGCCTCTCCCCGCCATGCTGATATTCTGCTGTGCACAGGTCCGGTCACACGTCAATCTCGTGAACGGCTCAGTCGCATTTATGAACAAATGCCTGCTCCGAAATGGGTGGTAGCGATCGGCAGCTGCAGCTGTTCCGGGGGCGTGTTTCAGGGAGGGCACAATGTCATCGGCGGAATTGACCAGGTGTTACCCGTCGCGATGTATGTGCCGGGTTGTCCATGCCGCCCGGAAGCCATGATTGGCGGCATCGCCAGATTATTGGAGACGATGAAATGACACAGCATAGATGAGATGATACAAACGATTGCCCATCAGGTTTTGCCGGGACAGGATATTGCGATCCGCCAGGTACCGGTAGCTGATACACTATGGACCATACCAGCAAAATCCCTGCGCGACGTCTGCGAGAGGCTCGTGAACACGTACAACTTCTATCACCTTTCCACCATTACCGGGTTGGACACAGGATTGGAAGTAGAAGTGCTGTACCACTTCTGGCAAAAGGAAGGCTTGACGCTCCGGGTGGTGCTCCCTTATTCGGATTTACAGATCGATACACTGACGGACCTTATTCCAGGTGCGCAGTTTTATGAACGTGAAGTCGCTGAAATGCTGGGTGTGTCCATCACAGGTTTAGCCGATCAGGACCCTTTGTTCTTACCCGACGATTGGGACAGCCCGCCTCCGTTACGCAAAGGTGACTTATGAGCAGAATATTGATCCCCATCGGTCCACAGCATCCGCTGCTGAAAGAACCCCTGGCATTCCAGTTGACGGTTGAAGGAGAACAGGTCGTCAGCAGCACAATGCGCATTGGTTACGTGCACCGCGGCATAGAAAGGTTGAGCCAAACCCGTACCTATGTCCAGAATATCTATTTATTTGAACGCGTGTGCGGCATTTGTTCCCATATCCACACCACCACCTACTGTCAGGGTGTTGAAGCGCTTTTAGGTTTGGAAGTGCCCCTTCGCGGACTTTACCTGCGGGCGCTCCTGTGCGAAATGGAAAGAATCCACAGCCATCTCTTGTGGTTGGGAGTACTGGCAAAAAACATGGGGTTGGACACCATTTTTATGTACGCGTGGCGCGATCGCGAAATTGTTCTGGATATGATGGAAGATTTATCAGGAGGGCGTGTCGCACATGGCGTCAATATCATTGGGGGTGTGCGCATTGATGTGGATGATGAAAAAGCTCAAAATGCTGACCAGGAGGATTAATACGCTTGAAGAACAAGCCCGTAAACTCTTAGACGTCGTCACCCACGATAATTCATTGAAGCGACGTACGCAGGGTATTGCCTACCTGTCACCGGATCAAATCAGGCGCTATTGCGTGGTCGGTCCTATCGCGCGTGCATCGGGTGTGGATATCGATTTACGGCGTGACCTTCCCCAACCACCCTATGACCGAATTCCTTTTGATGTGATAACGCATCAAGACGGCGATGTATGGGCGCGAACACTGGTCCGGAGCATGGAAACACTGGAAAGCCTTCACATCTGCCGGGAAATCCTCAAAGCGCTGCCGGATGGACCGGTCTCTGCGAGAGCTGCGCGGAGAGTTCCTGCTGGTGAGGTCATCAGCAGGACTGAAGCACCCCGGGGTGAAGTGATTTATTATATCCGCAGCGATGGCTCTGATAAACCTGCCCGTGTCAAAGTCCGCACCCCCACCCTGACCGCACTGATCACGCTGAAGGACCAATTGGCAAATGTAACAATGGCGGATGTCTCCGTCATATTGTCAGGTGTTGATTTATGCATCGCGTGCGCAGACCGGTAGCTGAAGGATGATATGCTGAACGATATATTTGCGATTTTAGTTTTTCCGGGGTTTTGCTTTCTGGTCTTCTGTGCGATGGCATTTGACTGGCTGGACAGGCGCATTATTGCCCGTTTTCAGGGAAGAGTGGGACCGCCCTGGTACCAACCTGTGGCGGATTTCATAAAGTTGATGGCGAAAGAGGATATCCTGCCCACCGGTGCAGACCACACTGTCGCAGCATTACTGCCGATGATCTCACTGACAGCGGTACTGACCGCCGGGATGTACATCCCTTTCGCCGGCGCTTCATCAGCTGCCTTTGAAGGGGACCTGATCGTCATTCTCTTTCTCTTGAGCATCCCCTCTCTTGCCTATTTTGTTGCGGGATGGGTGACTGTCGGTGTTTACAGCATTATCGGCGGAAATCGATCTCTTCTGCAATACTTCTCGTACGAGGTGCCATTTCTGATGGCGGTCAGCGCTCCGGCAATTTTGAGCGGATCCTGGTCGGTCGCCGTTATCGCCTCCAGACAGTCCGTATGGGGCATCCTCGTTCAGCCCCTGGGATTCATTTTAGCCACAACAGGTTTGATTGGGAAGTTGAAACGCGACCCATTGGACATCCCAAAAGCCAAATCAGAAGTTGTTGCCGGACCGTTGACAGAATTCAGCGGTCGCAAACTTGCGCTCTGGCATTTGACGATGAACCTGCAGACAGTCGTCGGTATCTTCCTTCTGGTCAACTTATATCTGGGTGGAAGCCGGTCCACCTTTGTCGTTGTACCTACGCTGGTTGCGCACTTTATATTTTATGCCAAAGCCCTCGCCATACTGGGATTGCTATCCACTGCCAGCGTACTTTTCGCCCGTTTGAGAATAGATCAACTCGCTGACATTGGCTGGAAATTACTGGCACCCTTGAGTTTATTACAAATTATCATCACCATCTGGCTGGGAGAGTGAGTTGGCACGATTCAAAATCCCGCTGTTGACGCAGCTTGTCCGCACCTTTTTTAATCGCGCGGAGACTGTGGACTACCCCTTCGGTCCGGCGGAAATCCCACCCGGGTTCCGGGGGCGGGTGGTCACGCGCGAGGAAAACTGCACGGGATGCAGTTTATGCGTTCGGGATTGTCCCGCGAATGCCCTGGAACTGCGCCGCGAGAGCAGAAAAGTTTATCAGTTGGTCTATTACCCCGACCGCTGCGCCTACTGCGGGCAGTGCGAGTTGAGCTGCAATTTTAACGCTATCCACCTGATTTCGACTTATGTGGATGCCACACAGGACCGGGATGCCCTCAGGGTTGTCCTGGTTGACCGGAAAGAACCTGAGGAAGTTGGCGGTAGTTAAGGGAAATCAGGATCACCCCATTGAAGTATATTTCTCTAACAGTTCGACATCCTCCCGCAGCATATCCGGCTTTGCACCCTGATAGATACCCACACACACCGCGTCGTTCTCCCGCAGGTTTTTCGCCACCCGGGCAAAGGCTTCGGCAGGATCATTCCTGCCAGCTGCCATAATTTTGTAATGGATGGCGGGACGGGACAGCGTCTTGATGAGAGAAACCATAGTATCCCGGTCTTCAGCGACATAGCGCTCTACCTGACCCGCGACATGCTCTGCGTGTTCGTCGCGGCGCAAAGGGTTGTAGTACGAGCACATATAATAATCCACATCCAGATGTTGCTCTGCCCACACAAAAACCTGAGGGTTGTGTCCGGCAATCCCCGCCAGCATGCCCTTATCACGGATCATATTCACGACCGGTTGGACCTCATCCAGGCGCCGGTGATAGAGCAGGTGATCCATCACTCCACCGTGAATATGGCAGGCTTTCGCCCCGTTTTTTTCGGCGCGGGTCACACAGGTTGCGTGGTCGCCAACCTCGGGGCACGTTTGGGCAAACCACTGCAGAGTTCCGCCCTGATCCCAATATTCCAGGAGCACCCGGATCATATGATAATCCGTACGGGCAATCACGGTGTTAACGCCCAGCGCAGCAGCTTCGCGCAGCGTCGCTTTGATTGTCTCGGTGGTAAAATGGTGCCGCATCGCATCGTCCATTGCCGTTCCCTGGTGGGAAAAACCGCTGAACGGGTTGCTGCCCATTATAAACTGGCTGACCGGTATACCACCCAACCTGATTGATTTCATCTTGTTCCTCCGGAGAAAGTCTTGTCACAGATTGTTATAGCGTCATTTTCAAGTTTGAAAAGTCATAAATTCAGTATCCACCTTGCCAACCAAAAAATTACCCTCAGAATAATGATGCGTATGTTGTGCAACAAATAGAGGCATTCTGATAGAAGAAAGGAGATAAGCCATGATCCAATGCTCTGTTTACATTGCAGTCAGCCTGGATGGCTATATCGCGCGTGAGGACGGTGATATTAACTGGCTGCATAACCCGCTTTATACGACTGCTGACGGCAGTGATTTTGGATACAGCGCATTTATCGCCGGCATTGACACGCTGGTTATGGGACGCAAGACGTTCGAGAAGGTTTTGACTTTTGGCGAATGGCCTTATGGGGCGCTGCCGGTGGTCGTATTATCCACGCGCCATATCCCCATACCCCACGCCCTTACAGATAAGGTGCGGGCCATGCAATATGATCCAGCAGACCTTGTCGCACATTTGGAAGGGGAAGGTGTCACCCATATTTATGTGGACGGTGGACAGACCATCCAACGCTTTCTTCAAGCCGGACTGATCACCGATTTGACCCTCACCATCATCCCGATCCTGCTGGGAAAAGGCATCCCCCTTTATGGGTCCCTGACCAGCGAAGTGCACCTTCACTTGAAAAGCTCCCAGGCATTCAGCAACAGTTTTGTTCAAAGTATCTATGAAATAACCACGAACACGTCAAAGGAACTGTTATGATAATTCGTAATTACGAGCAAAAAGACCTGGGTCGTATCCTTGACATCACCATAGCAGCCTGGCAACCTGTATTTGCTTCCTTCAGGTCACTGCTGGGTGAAAAGGTATTTAACATTGTCTATCCGGATTGGCAGGCTGAAAAACGCGGGATGCTCACCGCCCAATGCGCAGGAGAACACGGCGCCGCCGTCCGCATCACAGAGCTTGACAATGAAATCGTCGGATACATTGTCTACTACTGCAACACAAAAACCGGGATAGGCGAGATCAGCCACAACGCCGTTGATCCTGCGTACCAGAATCGGGGTATAGCGACGCTTATGTATGCTACGGTGCTGGCGGAAATGAAGGCGCAAGGGATGCGCTGCGCCCAGGTCAGCACCGGTGGTGACCCGTCCCACGCACCGGCGCGACGGGCTTACGAAAAAGCCGGTTTCGACAGAACCCTCCCCAGCGTGAACTATTACCAGGAATTGTAACCTGGTGTATGATCCTCTAAATTGCCGGTCTGCTATGTACCGGCGCGCTCCGGTACGTTCTGACTATGGTGGACAGATCTATTGATTTCATCTCCCAAAAAACAGCAACTGATGTACAATCTGTCCATATATTGAGGGGTGACAGATGCCTTTCTGCCAATGTTATTTCCTTGGGGTTCCTCACATAATCGTCGATGGTCATCCTGTCGCACTACGACAGAAAAAGGCGATCGCAATCCTGGCGTACCTGAGCCTCGACGGAAATGGTAAATCAAGGGAACACCTGGCTGATTTCTTCTGGCCTAATGCTGTTCCGGAAAAAGCCTATCGCTCTTTGCGCACAGTCATCTGGGAACTCAATCGCAGTCCGGTAGCGCCATGGCTTTATTCCGACCGCAGCACATTAGCCGTCAGAATGGATCACACTTACTGGGTTGATGTGGTTGCGATGCATAACATACTCGCGGCGCGCAATGCCCACGGGCACAATCTGGCTAATATTTGTCCCGCTTGTATCCCCTTATTCAGAGAAGTCTTAGCAAATTGGTCGGGCAACTTCCTCAGCAACTTAGCCCTCAAAGAATGCATCGAATTTGAGCAATGGCAGACACTTCACGATCACAACATTCACGATGACGTCACGGCAGCCTTTGAGGGATTGGTCAACTGGTCCATGCACCAGAACGAACTGGAGCAAACCCTTAATCTCAGCAAAGAATGGTTATTGTTTGATGCCTTGAGCGAAGAACCTTACAAGGTTATGATGTATCTTTACGACCAGATGGGACGGCGGAAACTAGCACTCAAAACCTATGACAATTACTGCCGGATATTGATGACAGATTCAAACCTTAAACCCAGCGATGAGATGCAGGAGCTTGCACAACATATCAAAAAAGGCCACAGTCCAACACCATCACCACAGGATACCCCGGAATTAACAATGGTCTTGCAGTTCCCGGCACCGCTGAAAAAAATCGTCGTACAAAAAGCCAACCTGCCGCTGAATAACTTGCCATCTCCGCCGACAACCTTTATCGGTCGCACACATGACGTGGATAATATCGTAACTATGCTACAGGGTCAAGAGGTTAGGTTACTCACCCTAACCGGAACAGGTGGAACCGGAAAAACACGTCTGGCTATCCAGGTCGCAAAAAAAGTCTTACCTGCTTTTCAAGATGGCGTCTTCTTCATCCAATTATCGCCCATTCATAATCCTGCCGGTGTCCCACGGGCTATCGCAGTTGCCCTGGGTATAAGTGGTCCACAAAACAAGGAACGTGCATATCATAACGATAGCACCATAGTATCTTACTGGTTGGGTATGCTGAAATCTTACCTGAAGCACCGCTCGATCCTATTGATTATGGATAATTTCGAGCATATCCGAACATCGGCATCCGATCTTTCACCGCTTCTGACGACAGCGCCACACCTGAAAATCCTGATTACCAGCCGGATTCCTTTACAAATCTACGGTGAATACCTGTATGAAGTCATGCCACTGACTTTGCCCGAAAAAGATCATCCATATACCGCCGGGGAATTGATGCAATTTCCATCTGTTGAACTGTTTGTGATGCGCGCCAAAGCTGCACGCTACGATCTTAGAATCACCGATGAAAACACCGGGACCATCGCAGAAATATGCAGAAGATTGGACGGTCTACCACTGGCGCTTGAGTTGGCTGCTGTCCGGGTGAGAAGGTATACGCTGGACGAAATCCTATCGCATTTAAACTCCAGATTGGCATATTTAACGAAAAGCATTGCCGGTGTTGAGCCCAGGCACCAATCACTCCGGGCTTGTCTGGATTGGTCGTATCAGATGCTCAAATCTGAAGAAAAGATCCTGCTCCGCAGATTATCTGTCTTTAACGACAGTTTTGACCTTGAAATGGGACAGGCAGTTGGCAGTTATCAATTGCAATATAATACATCGGAGGTGTTGGAAGCGTTAGTGCAGCAGAGCCTGGTACGGATCTCCAGTAAGAACAGCGTCACACGCGGAGCGATGCTGGGCATAATTCGTGATTTTGCACTTGAAGCACTGCAACGCAGCAATGAAGAGCAGGTGATTCGTGCCCAACACGCCCATGCATACCTCCGGTTGTGCCGTCAGGCAGATAACAATTTATATGCCTTTGACACAGTTCAGGCAGTTTGGATGAACCGTTTGACTGTAGAGCTGGACAACATCCGGGAAGCTCTCTCCTGGGCATTGGAAAGCGCGCCTGCCCTGGCTTTGGAACTTGCTTCGGTATTAAGCCGGTTTTGGTATCTGCGAGGTGAGCAAAATGAAGGTTACTCATGGTTGGGATCAGCCCTGGAGAAATTCTCTACAATCTCACTTCAAGATCAGGAGAGTTTGTACCTGCAAGCGTGGGCAACATTTGAAATAGGGTACATGGCGACATATGTTGACGTTCCCAATGCCACACAACACCTGGAATCCAGTCTTGCGATATACCGCCAGTTAGAAGATCCCGCCGGTATCGGTATGTGCCTTTCTGAGTTAGCCATCCAGAAGTGGTATCGCAGCAAATTGAGTGAAGCCGACGCGCTCTTACAACAAGCGATCCCTATGCTGGAAGAATCAGGTAATTACAGGCGATTGGGATCCGCTTATAATAATGCTATTGAGATTAAAAAATCTCTTGGGCATCTGCAGGAAGCAGAGAAGTATACCGAGTTATTGACTTCCATCAGTACAGCTACAGGTGATTTATGGTTTGGTGTTTTAGCGGACTTCGCGCGCGCTACTTCCGCAATGGACACAGGTCGCTTCGAGCTAGCTGTGAAGCTTTTCACGCAAGTACTTGATCTAGCCCGTTTGGCGCAGGATGTGGGCTTTGAAGTTAGCTGCCTGCATACCCTGGGGTTGGTGGCTAAGGCGCAACATAACGACCCGCTGGCTAAAGAATATTTCGCTGCAGCTATCGCATGCCAACACCGGGTCGGCAACAAGATTCCAATCGGCTGGGCTTATACGCACCTTGCTGAAATTCTCTGTGAAGAAAGTAAGCCAGAACAAGCCTTGACCAACTATCAACAGGCAATGCAAGTTGCGCAACAATGTGGTGACCCATGGTCGTTAACCTGGTTGCCGTTCTGGATAGCCAATACAGAGGTCATTATGGGTGAACTTGATGATGCAACCAATCACTATATGCAGTGCATCAAAAACGAAGGCGCGGTGGCAAGTCAGATTCTTGTCGGGGTCAGTTGCGCAGGATTATCAAAAGTCCGATATCAACAAGGCTGGTATCACCATGCTGCGCAGTTAGGCGCATTCGCGGACGCCTTAATTTCCAAACAGAATGTCCGCAGCGAACTTGACGAATCTTTTTATGCGCCTGCTTTATTACCGGCACGCGCTAGGTTACAGGAATTGTCCCGAGATTTGCAGCGCGTAATGGGTGCGGATGCCTACACCAGTGCTGTGTCAACTGGCTATCAACTTACCTTATGTGACAAAGATAGCTTAATCAGGCACATCTTAAATGCGTAAATACTATTCACGTACCTATCCATCCACTCCAGGATTCGACAGGAAATTTACCGGCGGGATCCATCGTTAGACACTTCAACACAAAAATCACCTGCGTTTTGCAGGTGATTTTTGTGTGTGTATGAACGTATATAACCAGCCATTCCAACTGTTGTTAATCAAGCAATACTGGATTCAGTAATGTCGTCTATGAATTTACGCCTCGAGGGGTTTCAAGACAAGGAAATACATATACCCCAGGGTCAGCAGTCCATGGATAGCAAATGAAGACCAACCAGATGGGCTCATGATTCCGCCAAGGGTACCGGTAAGCGCCAAAACAACGCCGACTAGATTTGAAAGTAATAAAGAGATCATAGAGCCCCTTCGCAATTTGGGATCTGAAATGTTTCTCATGGTCCAAATAAGCATGCCAAGCCCAAGGAGAGCCATGCCGAAATATTGGGCTAAAAGTTTTTCAACAGGACCGGTTGGGAAACCATAGGTCGTCAACATAGCTGCCGGTGTTAGCACTTCACCTAAACCATAGAGCAGGGAAATCACGGCATTAATCGTGAACAAATGTTTGAGTTTCATGAGATACTCCTTCATGCAGTTTAATAAAAGCTGATAAATACTTATTATTCCAAACCATTTACACAACCTTTTCAAATCGATTCCAACTCATTGATTCATATAACCCTCCTGTGAATGCTGTTCGCTCATGGAATTTACAACATATGATCCCTTCTTGGGTGATTTTACGATTAAATTTTGCTCCATGAGCATGTGGAACGCTTTCCGTGTTGTTGCCCGGCTTAAACCGAGTTGTGCAGCTAGCTGGCGTTCTGAGATCAGTTTCTCGCCGTCCTTTAGTGTTCCGTTTTCAATTCCTTGACGCAGTTCATCGTAGATTTGCACATACATGGGTTCATCTTGATTTTTTCTGATCATCGGCATGGCTTCCTTGATACTTGAATGCAGGTTAACACTTAACTTTCCTCAGTATAAAAAGCGACCGTCAAAAAATCGTCAAATCTGTCGTCAAAGTTGCACCAAATACGCCGTTGATGTAAAATCAAATGACCGGATTGCATATATGTTCCATAGAGCATGCCTTATCCGGTATTTCTATTGACCGCGTAAAGGCGCGCGATTTTTTGGCAGCGGATGAGCAGGCAGCCCAGGCTTACCATAGATAAACACTGTGCCTTTGTTATTACGAAGGGACTGGGGCTCCGGCAGTTATCAGAGTTTTCGTGTAAATGTCTATGGATGACTGGGCAGCGTTATCCTGGACAGAAATTCATCAGGAGCGATCTGAATAAAAGGCAGGTTATGATGAACCCATTCCTGGATCACGAGCACTATGTACCCGATGCAGAAGCCCACGTCTGGAAGGACGGAAGGCTCTATATTTACGGTTCCTACGATATACGCGGCGCAGATACATATTGCAGCAGGCAGTATCGCACCTTTTCAACTGACGATATGGTGCATTGGACTGACCACGGGGTCAGCCTCGACACGCAGCAGATTCCGTGGCTGAATCCATCTATTCCCCTTTACGCGCCGGACTGTGCCTACAAAGACGGTAAGTATTACCTGTATTTCTGCACCTTCGACGGGGTCGGACGGGAAGGTGTGGCGGTCAGTGAATCGCCCTATGGTCCGTTTGAGAATCCGGTTCCGGTCAAGGGTGCTGACGGCGGTGGGATTGATCCCGCGGTCCTGGTTGACGATGACGGGCAGGCGTATCTCTACTGGGGGCAGTTCGCCCTGCAAGGCGCAAAGCTCAATGCCTCTATGACCGGAATCATTCCCGGCACGCAGCGCACGCTGCTGACAGAAGCCGATCATGGATTTCCATGAAGGCGCGTGCATCCGCAAGGTAAACGGCAAATACATCCTGGTTTACGCCGACATATCCCGCGGGAAAGCCACATGTCTGGGGCATGCCGTTGCCGATTCACCCCTGGGTGCCTACACGAAGAAAGGCATCATCATCGACAACAGCGGATGCGACAAACGCACCTGGAACAATCACGGATCGATCTGCCAATTCAAGGAACAATGGTATGTATTCTACCATCGCGCGTCGCTCTCAAGCCGTTTCAGCCGCAGGGCATGCTGCGAGCCCATCACAATCCAATCCGATGGCGCCATTGCCGAGGTGCCAATGACCACCCTGGGCGCCGGACCACCACTGGATGCGTCCGATCATATCGATGCTTACAGAGCATGCACGCTTTTTGGTGATGCGACCACCCGCTTTGAGGACGGCGACGAATTCCTCACCGGGGGCACTGATGGAGATTTTGCCGGATTCAAGACGTTGTCCTTTCATGGTCAGACGCACTGCACAGTGCTGGTGAAGGGCAAAGGCAAGCTGGGTATCAGCCTTGACCAACCCTTCCACCCGCCGATTGGCGTAATTGAAGTCGATAGTGAGAAGGCGTGGGTACCAACGCCTTTCGCGTGCCCGGAAATACACGGCACGCACAGCCTGTACCTGATCTTTCAAACCGGAAATGTTTCCATAAAGGGATTCCAGTTCAGTTAAGGGAACAGATAGCGAATAAGCAGCACGGAAAGCCAGGCGCGATAACAAACACAAGGTAGCAAAACGTATCAAGCGTTCGTCGTAGGCTAGAGGTTGAAACCTCTACTACAAACACAGGATTGCACAACGTATCAAGCGTTTGTAGTAGCGAATTTATTCGCTATCCGGAATGCGCTGGCACGGAAAGCCGGGCGCGATAAAAAACACACAGATGCGCTAGGAGGACTATGGCAAAGATACTGGACGTGAATAATCTGGTGAAAACATACGGCGATTTTACTGCCGTGAAGGGCATTTCGTTTGACATTGAAGAGGGTGAGATTTTCAGCCTTCTTGGACCCAACGGCGCGGGTAAAACAACGACGATCTCCGTTGCATCCACCCTTCTCAAACCCACCAGCGGAACGATTAGCGTCGGTGGATACTCGGTCACGGCATCACCAATGGAAATACGCAAGTTGATCGGGGTTGTACCCCAGGAACTGGCTATCTACGAAGATCTGACGGCGCGTGAGAACCTGGTGTTTTGGGGGAAGCTCTACAATCTGGATGGCAAAGCACTCAAGGAGCGCATCAGCGAAGTTTTGGATCAAATAGGATTAAGTGAACGGGCTGATGAACGTGTGAAAACCTATTCCGGGGGGATGAAACGGCGCGTCAACATCGGCGTTGGATTGCTGCACAAACCGAAATTGCTTTTTATGGACGAACCGACCGTCGGCATAGATCCCCAATCGCGCCGGTCCATCCTCGATTCGGTCATGGAGCTGAATCAGACAGGGCATGACGGTCCTCTACACCACGCACTATATGGAAGAAGCCCAGGAACTATCCGACCGTGTCGGGATCATGGACCACGGAGAACTGATTGCCCTGGGGACACAGCGGGAGCTAACCCGGCAGGTGGGTGAAAATGATACCGTGACCCTGGAAATTGCCGAAGGCTTCGACGTTAACGCTCTGAGTAAAGCCTTAGGACAACTCAGCGGCATTCAGCAAGCACAGGCGCTTGACCATCAAGTGACCCTCATCACCCAGGAAGCAGATGATATACTCGCGTCCGTCATCGCGCTGGCGAACACTATGGGCATGAAAATCCGTTCTGTCAATGTCCATGAACCCAATCTGGAATCCGTCTTCCTCCACCTCACCGGGCGCGCGCTGCGGGATTAAGGTGCAGCAATGAAAAAAGTATGGCTTATTGGATGGAAGGATGTCTTACTGGCAGCGCGTGATCCTGCCGCTCTGGTGTTTATGCTCGCAGCGCCTTTTCTGTTGACCCTCGGAATGGGGTTGATATCCGGACGACTTTCCGGTTCGGGCAGCGGTCCCACCGGAATACCGGTCCTGGTGGTCAACCAGGATAACGGACCCTTAGGGCAAGCGATGGTTGATATGCTGGCTTCAGATGACCATGTCTGAGCTGCTGGCGGTGAAAGAAAGTGATAATCCCGTCAACGCTCGAAATGCCCTTGACGAGGACCAGGTTACCGTCGTTATACTTATTCCGGAGGGATTTTCCGCGGGTATTATACCGCAATCAGGGGGCGGTGTGACTCAGGACCCTGCGCAAATCGAACTGGTTATGAACCCCACCCGCCCGACCAGTGCTGCCATCGTTAAAACCGTTGTGGATGCCTTTTTAAGCCGCGTGGATATTGGGAGCGTGAGTGCGCAGGTCATCGTGCAGCAGCTCATCGAATCCGGTTTCGTGGATGCAGATGAAGCGCCAGCTCTGGGACAGGCGATAGGGATGCGCCAGGCGCAGGCGGATACCCCTGCATCCATCACGCTGCGTTCGGTCTCCGGTACCGGATCTGCCGTTGCGTTCGACGTCCTTGCCTATATGGCGCCGGGTATGGCGATGATGTTTCTCATGTACGTGGTGAGTCAGGGCGGACGTTCGTTCCTCGAAGAGCGCGCCCAGGGTACTTTGCCACGTTTATTTGTTTCTCCGACTAACACTGGTCAGGTGCTGGGGGGTAAGGTGCTGGGTGTTTACCTGACCGGCATGGCGCAGATGTGTATCCTGGTCATTGCCAGCGCGGCGCTCTTTCAGTTGAATTGGGGGCGCCCGCCGGCGGTAATCATCCTTATCCTGGCATCAGTCACCGGCGCGGTGGGTTGGGGCTTGCTGATTACCGCCCTCGCTAAAACACCAGGTCAGGTCAGCACGATTGGGTCCGCCATGATGCTCATGTTCGGCATCCTGGGCGGTTCGTTTTTCCAGGTGTCGGTCATGCCGCCATGGTTTCGCATCCTTCGTAAAATCACACCCAATGCCTGGAGCATTGACGGTTTCACGATTCTGGCACGTGGCGGTGGACTGGCGGAAATCGCCGGTTTGATCGGTGCTTTGTGCGTCATGGGTGCTGTCTTATTCACAGTCGCAGCGGTCATATTTAAACAACGCGGAATCGGCGAGGGATAGGAGGACAACCAATGCAAAAGATACTGGCGATTATCCGAAAAGAATTCCTCCTGCGTTTTACGAGTTGGACGGAATGGCTTTTTTTCTTCATCCTTCCGGTGGTTTTTACCGTCATTCTATCCGGAGGAACCGGTGGACCCGCAGATATGGATACCCGCGTCCGCCTCGTTGTCGTTGATCAGGCACAATCTGCGCTGTCGTCTGAGTTCATTCATGCCATCGAGAGCTCCGAATCCATTCGACCCGAGTTGATGCCCATGGATAGAGCAGAAAGAGAATTGTCACAGCGCAATGTTGCCGCCGTTCTGGTCATTCCGGATTCCTTCACCGTGGACAGCATGCTCGAAGCCCCCCAGGTTTTGGAATTACGCGAGCAGCCCAACAATACCGATGCTCTGGCGATTGAACTGGCGTTGAACGCAGCGCTTAACCTGACCGGCAGCGCGGTGGATATCGCGAAAGCCAGCGTCGCTGAAGCTGAAGGCTTTGCGTCTTTCAACTCCGCTCCGGCGCGGCAAGCCTATTTCGAAGCGGCGCTCAACGCCGCACAGGACTATCTGGCACAATTACCGGAACGCGTCAATCTGGTGCAGGGCACGACCAGAGAATCCATCGAGTATGACCCCAGCATCAATTCCTCGGTCGGGCAGATGATTACGTGGGTTTTTATCCCACTGATCGGCACCTCAGCCTTGTTTGCTTATGAAAGGGAGAACGGGACCCTGCGCAGGCTGCTCATCACCCCCACCTCCAGAGCGACCTACCTTCTGGGCACACTCCTTGCTCAGGTCCTGGGTGCCATGGTGCAGATGCTGCTCCTGATGGGTTTTGGTGTGCTGGTATTTGGGCTCAATTGGGGGCAGGCGCCCATCGCGGTCGCTGCCATGATGATCACCTCAGCCCTGGCGGCAGCTGCCCTCGGCACAATGCTAGGCGCTTTTGTTAAAACCTCGGGACAAGCCACTGGATTGAGTATCATGACCGGGATGCTGATGGCATTATTGGGGGGCTGCTGGTATCCCCTGGAGCTTTTCCCCCGTTTGTCAGGACCGCGGTCAAAATCCTGCCCACCAGCTGGGCGATGCAGGGCATGCTCAATATCGTGCTGCGAGGTGAAGGACTGCTGGCAATACTACCCACCGCCGCCGTTCTTCTGGGATTCGCTGCTGTCTTTTTTACCATCGGGGTGTGGCGGTTCAGAACAGAATAAAAATTGGAGTGTGCTATGCTGATCAGGCTTTCACAATGGTTCCTGAAAATATCGACAGGCTGGGCTGCCCTCGCTGCCCTGGTCTTTTTTTTGTTTTTTACCGCCACAGTCCTGCCGAACCAGAATTCCAGCAGCGAAGCGCTAACCAGCGCCGAGGGTTCGCCGGATCTGTCGTTTTTTTACACGCCAGCAAAGCTCTATGCTATGGCGGATGCCTTTGGAGAAGAGGGACGACGCGATTACATCATCGCCAGATTCACCTTTGATGTCGTGTGGCCCATCGTTTATACAGCTTTCCTGACAATCACCTTGAGCTGGCTGAGCGCACATGCCTTTGCTGCCAGTTCACGCTGGCGGTGGTGCAATCTGCTGCCGGTTGGCGGTGCCTTGTTTGATTATCTGGAGAACATCACCGCATCCCTGGTCATGGCTCGCTACCCGCTGCGCACGCCCGGTGTGGATGTGTTAGCATCCTTAGCCACGCCGGTCAAATGGATGCTTCTGGGCGTAAGTTTTGGTTTGCTGGTGGCGATGGGAATCAAAGCACTCATAAATGCGGTGAAGGTTAAAAAGTAGGGGCGCAGCAACTTAAGGGGTTTTAGACGTAAAAACCGCCCACATCCCGCGGGACCAGGATATCGTCCAGGTCGCCATCAAACCCGGCATCGCGCAGCAACTGCAGGTGCGGTGCAAACTCACCGATTTCGTATAAGTTATGCGCGTCACTGCCCAATGAAAATCTGACGCCCCTGCGCATGCACGCTTCAATAAAGGGCAGCGCAGGTTCGTTGCTGTGAAAGTTTATCTCCGCTGCAGTGGCATATTTTGCCAGGAGCTCTGCCACCGGTGCAAACAAAGTTTCAGGCGCTTGCAGGTGCGCGCGTCTGAATACGCGAAGTGGATGCGCCAGAATATCTATATTATGTGCCAACAGCTTCTCGAGCAAAAATAAATACTCACCCTCCAGATCTGTGATTGTCACACCGGGTTTCTTGATGCTGGGTAGACTATGCACAGAACCGATGATAAAGTCGGCTTTTTGCCGGTCAGCAGGCTTGAGCAGCAGTCGCCCATCAAAGTCGATGTCCACTTCCAAACCAAACCGCACCCGTTGATCTTCAACCATTGCCTGGAGTTGGTGATAATCGGGCATCCGGGCATCCTGCAGGAAAGCACCGTGCAGCCCTGTCCGGTAGCAATCCCCACCCCAATACCGGTCACTGGGAAAATATAGCTGCCCGGAATGTTCGGCGAACCCAAGTCCTGCCAATCCGAAATCACCGGCAAGTGTGATGGCTTTATCCACCGTCATATTTTCCTGGCAGTACGCGAGTTGGGTATGCACATGGCGGTCAACCAACCTGAGCCCAGAAGGTAGCGCTAATTGGTGCGTTGCCACATCAACCTCCGTGCCGTGCAACTTCACCAGCGTAAAACGGAACGGCGGTTCGCAAAGCCCCGGCGCGTTCACGAAAACCATTGCAGCATCCGTGATGGGTTCAGCGCCTTCGTGATAATGCCCGCTGAGCGAAAGCGCCACCCCGGCGCGCTGCATTGCAGAAATGATCGTTTCTGCGTTTGTGTAATTGTAGGGAATATTTTCGCGACCCGGTGGATGCAGGCATACGTGCTGCAAAGCGACAATGGGTCCATCGCACGTCACCGCGCGCCTGCTGGAAACGCTGCATATCCTGCTGGACTACGTGTCGCATTGTATCCCGGAGCTTCAGCATCCACAAAAGGCACAAAACATACATCCCCTATCTGCATGACCGGGTCAGGACGTGGAAAATCCTGATAAAATGCTTCGATATCGCCGTCGTGGTTACCGGGTAACACAATCATTGGGGAAACTAGTTTCTCCAGTATGCTTTGAATGTGCGAGCGTTGCATAGAGGCTTCCAGCGCGTCACCGGCATCCAGGATATCGCCCAACACCACCGTCACATCCGGTTTGAGATAGCGGTTCAGGCGATGCACAGCGCGGAGCAGCAGGATATCGGCAATGGTCGTTCGGCGTTTACTGTTTACGGAGGGATTCCCGTAGTGTATGTCGGTCAGGATGGCAATGGTGATCGGCGCTGCAGAGTGAGTGTCAGGTGAAGGCATAAGTTTTTTTCACGTTCCTGTTGAATGATGATTTTCATAAGCGTAGATGTCGTGCGAACTGATAAATTCTATCTGGTCACCGAAATTTTTGCGCAAAGTTCGCAATCCGGCGACATGCGGCCCAATCAAACAGCGTGTAAACCAGGCAGGCATTAAGGGCATGCGGTGTATCGCAGGCGGATGGTCGTGTATGTCAGTATGCTGGTTATAAACGGAAACTGCATCCCCGCAGTGCAAAAGCCAGCCCTTCTCCGTCGCTACCGCGACCCCGCAGTGCCCCCGGGTGTGACCGGGCAGCAGGATGAAGCGCATAGCGGGTTTAACACCTTCCAGAATTGAAACACTCTTATACCCATACCAGGTGTCCCCGCTGTAATCATAAAAAACCCAGTGCGGATTGTGGCGGAAGTGCGCTTTATCACAACCCCACGAGAGCAAACCCCGATGATGGACCATCGCATGGTATTCGGGACGGTAGATGTGGATCCGGGCATCCGGGAAATCAGGCAGCCCTCCGGCGTGATCCAGGTGCAGGTGGGTCAACACAATGTGCTTAACATCTTCCGGATCAAAGCCAAGTGCTTTCACGCATTCAACCGCTGTTTCTGCAGGATCGCGAGGCACGGCAAGCAGTTTTAAAAATACCTGCATCATAGAAACTGGGGGCGATGTAATCCCGCGTGCCCATGCCGGTGTCCACTAAAATCAAACCTTCACTGCTTTCTATGAGCAGGCAATACACAAGTGAACGGAGACCGGCAGGATAATAAGGGTGTATCGAACCGCAGTTTAAGTGATGTATTTGCATAGTTTTTATGACTGGTACAACTGGATCAGGTCGTAATAATTGTCGATATGTTTGCCGTTGCGGTCCACCTCTGCCACAATGACGTCCTCTCGCGAGCGCAAAATTGTTTCCACAGCAGCAGGTGTGTAGCGTGTTGCGCGGTGGATGCGCTTCCCCAGATGGTGGGGACCCTGCCCCACAAAGGGTGACCAGAAATCCCAGACTATTTCCTTTTCAGGAGTCACTTCAAACAGGTGTCCAGCATCACACTCACAAATCAGGGTATTCCCATTGGGCAACCGTTGGTTGCCTGAACGGAAAGGCGAGAAAAAGTCCGCGCCATTTTCATATTCCCACACGATGGATCCAGTTTCCGGATCTAGCTCGCGCACAATGGAGTGCCCCCGGTACGTGCCGTTATCGAAAACCAGAATGTGACCATCCGGCAGCATCGTCGGTTGGTGCTGCCCATCCAGCGTTCCAGGTCCATAGCACCATACGATTTCGTTGATAAACGGATCGACGATGCCGATAATGTCCAGGTGCCGCAAGCTGAACAGCAAATTACCTTCCTTGAAACGCTTGTCGCGTTTTCCCAGCGGGGTTGGCGGCAAGACCTCAATGGTGTTCGCGTGCGCCCAGTCCTTGGGTCCATAAGGTTCCAGCATGATACCGGCGTAATAACGTTTGTAGGGTATAGGCTGCGGATAGCCTGCCATAGCGCACAAAGCTTCAAGGTGATCGCTGAATGAGAAACGCCAGATTACTTTTTTAGACTTCCGGTCAATGATAAGGATCAGGTCAGTGCGCAATGCAGCGGGTTCGGTTCCCGCGATAAACAGACCGCGCACCACCGGTTCTTCAATCGCTGCCAGGGTCACCACCATATTCTCCCCAACCCAGAAATCATGATGGTTGGGGGCAACCAGGTCGGGAGTGCCTTCCCAACGCCAGATCGTGTCGCTGCCGGGTGTCAGTTCTTCCAGCCAATAACCGCACTTATGGGTAAAAAGGTTGCCGTTGGGAAGAATCTCTGCCACGTTGCTGTGAGATACGCGCCAGGTATGGACGACCAAACCGCGCATATCAATAAGGTATTCCTGATCACCCCAGGCAGGCGAAAATAGTGTATAACCCGGATCGCACTTGTCTTTATTGTAGATCCGCACGCCAAACGGATCGTTGTGCAGACGTGTTTTCTCTCCAGCAGTCACAAGATTTCCGCCAATATACATACGTTTCTCCTTGCGTCAGATGCTTTGTACCAGGCTGTACTGGCAGCCTTGCGGGATGTGGTGCACAGGAATGTCCGGGAATTGCTGCATCAGATGCTGCGCCAGATTAGCCATCCCCATTTCTTCACTGACAGCATGATTCACCACGATGACTGGAATGTCGTTATCCAGCGCATAGGCGCCGTGCTGCCAATAGGTAAATCCATCATCGGTGCATATCGCCAGGTCAGCTTGATATTCGGTGATATAGATAAATAGTGGAGTGATTGCGCCTGTACCGATAACTGCCCGGGTGACCTCACGCTCCGGATTACCGATCAATTGGACCGCTTGCTGCCCCAATGCGGCTGTTTGCGCAGCAACCTGCCGCGCGACATGACCCGCGGTTTTCCCACTGACGTCATAGACGCGGTAATAACCATGTCCGCCGAGGGTCTTTCCCAGACCCAGTACCGAACCCCAGGAATCAGGGATACCCATTTCTGGCATCTGATCCCACAAATCGTGGCAGCGGAGAATCACCAACCCGCTTTGCTGGACAAAATCACGCTTGGACTGCGCGCCTAAAAGTTTGAAGATGGGACTTTCCGGATCATCGTAGTGATTGTAAAAGGTTGGTTCGTGGGTGATGAAGACGTTGCAGCCCAGCGCGATGGCTTTCAGCAAAGACTCGCTCGTACTCATCCAGGCAACGGCGATTCCACGGATTTCTGCCTCAGGATGACCAGCCTTAAAGGTGTCCACGGTGGTTTCCAGATCCATCCACCCGCCATTGAGCGATCGTAAATAGCGTTGTAAATCCTTTGCCTGCATACCCCTCCTTTACGAGTGTTTAAACCCTATAAAGTAGCAACTGTCTGTATTATCCCTTTCAGTGGTTGTATCTATCCGGAACAACGCTGAAGGCAGATTTTATCTGCAGTGTACCCGCCCGTGCAGATTGCGCCCACGGGCTAACGCATCCTCCGCCGCTTCCCTAGGCAATCCGATGATAGCGATCCCCTTATCCACTGTATGCTCGAAGATGGTCTCCATATTATTGTATTCGGGTTGCGACATATTAATCGTCGCCATACCTTCCAGTTCGGCAGCCTGGGCGATATAGTGATCCCCCCGCCCGCAAAAATGAATCGCGCCCCCGCCAAACTCTTTCAACAACCGCCCATCATAGGGTGCAATATATTTTTTAAACATCCGCGGCGACAGATTCATGGCGGAATCATCGCGCAGCATAATATTCCCCGACTGCATCATCGCCCAATGCACACTCGTCGATCCCGCAAACGGAACAACCTTCGTCCAGGTATGCATGTACTTTGCGTAGGTATCCGTTATGAGTTCCAGCAGTTGGGTGACCAGCTCCGGGGCTTCCACCAATGCCACAAAGAGGGAACTCCCCCACAAAACTTCACACACATCCATGGGACCCTGCAAATCCGGGTGATACAGGTGGACATAGCGTTGGATTTTGGGATAGGGTGTGAACATTTCCTGAAAATAATCCGCCATTTCCAGCACCTTCCCGCCCAATGCCGTGTGCATATCGGGCATGCCTCGATCCAGGAGCGCTTTCACCGCATGCGCCGCTTTACTATCATCCACACCGCGCAGGGAATCCTCCAGGTGCATCGAAGCAATCCCTCCCAACGGGATTGCGGTCGGCAGCGTATCGATCTCCGGATCCATCAGATAAAGCTCTGCCCCAAACATCGTGGGCAGAAGCCCTGTGCCGTAGTTACTCCGGACCGTCAGCAAGTCTCCGCTGCCCTCCGCTAGCGACCTGGAGCACGCGCCCAGCTGCTGCAGCGCCATCTGGTCATATCTCTCCAGGGCTTCATTGACCAGCACCCGGGGCCATTCCACGTTCGCCGGAATTTTGCGCAGGCGCTGCGGTGAGAAAATATCACCGGTAAATTCTCCCGCCGTAAACGCTGCCCACTGCTGCCACAAATCATCCTCGACCACAGGATCCAGCCTTCTTTCCAGGTCATCCAGATATTTATCGATCATTGTGTGTTCCCCCTGCTTCCCAATATAAATCAAAAGCTCTATCTTTCAACCGCCCCTGTACAAATGTTTTGTTAAAATTGTACTGTGCTGTAAAAACACAGTCCTCAACCAGATTTTCCGTACGCATCGCCAACCTGCCCGGCTCAATATCAATGACCTTGAATTCAAAGGGCGTCTCCGTGAAAACTGCTGGTGGTTACAGCTTTTACGCCCTCTGAGCCAAAATCACTACAGCTATTGATATGGTTGTGTCCGGAGAGTATGCAGCGCAAGTTTGGCAGCGTTTCTACCCATCGTGCGCACGGCGTCCACAAACGCCGGAAGTGGTGTATGATAGGGTTTTTCAAATCCTGTCTGGGCAGAAGGTACCGCTGCTACCTCGCTGTGCGTGCACAGAATTTGGCAATCCACCACCGCTGCCTTATCACGCAAATAACTGACTTGTTCCTCCCGAAAATGGGGGCGTAAATGCGCGCCATCCCAGTAGTTAGGTGTGTCATCCCAATGGTTAGGCAGGACGTGGATCTGCGCGCCGGCAAAATCCAATGTGTAATTCACCCCGCCTCCAGGGAAGAAGTCCGGTGCTTCACGCAGCCATATATCCAGCGCGCGCGCATCGGTCATATCGTGGTTGCCCAGGCATAGATAGACCGGTACAGATAGTGAGAACAACACACGTGCAGCGCGGATGTTCTCCTCGGTTGCCAGATCCACCATGTCTCCGCCGTGAAGAACAAAGTCAATACCAGGATGACTCTGTATCCATTGATCAAGGCATTCCAACATCCGGGGTAAGTTGCCTGCATATTGCGGCTGTTGGTGATAGCCCTCACCATTTGCACCGATGTGAGTGTCAGTTATGTAGATGAAACGTGTCATTCCGGATCCCTCCAACCTAAATCCACGAATGTTGGGTGATAGAGGTTAGCAGCCACCTCACGCCAAACGTCCTCAGCGCCGGGAAAATTAAGCAGCGGGACAAATCCGAAGTCCAGGTAAATTTTAATGGCAGAGAACCTTTTTGTCTGTGTCTCCAAATAAGCCCGATCGTATTCCTTTGCCAGCTCATGCATCGCATAACTCATCATCGCTTTGCCCAAACCTTTGCCCCATACCCGGCGGCGTAACGCAACCCAATGAATTACCCCCCACAATCCACCCTGGAACTGCTGGTTGTACCACCCGCTGATCATCCCCACCGCCAATCCGCGCGGGTCGGTGACGAAAAAGCTGCGCCAGGTTGTCGCCGAGTAATCGTGACCGAATTCCCGATGGAAAAGCTGGTCATCGACCGGATCATCGGATTCGGCGTCATTCCAGATATCGGTCCACAACCCGCCCTCATCAAGGCGCATCGGGCGGATGCCGAAACCTGCCGGAAAAGGTACCTGCGGGATGTGATCCATATGGGTGCGCACCATGGTAACGCCGTAACCTGCCGGGCTGCTGTAGGTATGCATTTTTTGTGGTGGATCCTGGACGCCCTGCTTCTCACGGAAAAGCTGGCGTATCAGCCAATATGCGCGTTTTTTACGCCGGTTCCGTGCCAGGATGCCGTAAGGGCTGATGCCCAGGTGGTTGGCGAATTGAAACGTGGCTGCGGGCCATGGATGGTCAGCCCAACACCAAACCGTCGCCCCGCACACGTAAGGTGCGCGCATGCCCTCATATTCCGCGGCAATGACCTCAGCGTGGGCTTTTTCTCCGACCGGCCCTTCATAGACCGCGGGAAGCGATATATAACCAAATTCCGCCACCAGGATGGGCTTATCCGGATAACGTTTATGCAGTTTTTCCAGTCCTTTTCGCCAGTTTTCGGCGCCGTCCGCGGCTGTAAAACTGGAATTGCGCTGTATGACTTGCTCCCACCATGTTGGATAACCGTTGACGCACAGCACATCATCAGATTCAAAATGTGGTGACTCCCGCCAGTGATTGCTGACGTGGACTGCCAGGCGGAATGGATCAAGTTCTTTCGCCAGCCTGACCAGCGCGTCATTCCCGGCAGCGACCTCAGGGCGGTCTTCCTCGGTCTCGTTACTCACCGACCAGAATATCACCGATGGATGGTTGCGGTCACGCCGGATCAGTGCTGACAACTGGTTCTTAGCTGCCTGCAATTTACGGGTGCACGCCTCTTCACCCTCCGCCAGCCCATCCCACCAGTACAGCGGAATCTCATCCATCACCAGCAAACCCAGTTCGTCGCACAAATCCAGTTCCCCCGGATGGTGCGGATAATGGCACAGGCGCACAAAATTTGCGCCGGCGCCTTTCATTTCTTTGAAATCAACCCGTGCCGCATCCAGGTCCACGCACATATTCCTTGTGATGGAATCCTCGTGGCGGTTGAAACCGGTCAGCACAAGTGGTGCGCCGTTGAGGAACAGTTTATCTCCCCGGGTTTCAATCCGGCGGAAACCAATCCGCATTGACCATTTCTGCAGGATAGTTTCACCATCCTGTAAAACACCATCCAGCGTGTATAAATGGGGGGTTGTTGGTGACCATAATTGCGCCCCTGCAACCTCAAGATTCGTGGAGATGACCTGCGATGTGCCCGGCGCAATATCTGCGGTGTCAAGGTGAGTCTCCGCGCACACCGCACCGGAGGTGTCGGACAGCGTCAGGGATAACGCCGCTGTTTTGGTAGTTAAATGCTGGTTCCGGATCACAGCCCGGACCGAGAGTCTACCGCCTTCATCCGCCGGTTCAGCGTTTGTCGAAACCTGTTCCAGGAAAAGAAAATCCGTGGCGTAAAGGCTGACTTCCCGCAGAATCCCGCCAAACGTCCGCCATCCGCGTTGCATCCCCGGCACTTCTCCCGGCAGGCGGGTGTTATCCACCCACACAGCGATCACTATGCCCTCCCCGCTTTCAACGTAATCCTGGATTTCAAAGTCAAAAGGCAGATAAGGCATGGCACCCTCGCCGGCACAATGTCCATTGACCCAGACCTTCATACGCG
Organism: uncultured Chloroflexia bacterium; assembly: GCA_963700595.1. Lineage (GTDB taxonomy): Bacteria > Chloroflexota > Anaerolineae > B4-G1 > SLSP01 > PWVB01. Next base: position 668,236 of record CAVOYE010000020.1, on the reverse strand, counting down.
CGTTGACGCCTTCAAAATGCAGGATGACCCGCCTGCCGCGCCATACTTCCGGGAGGCTGACAATCCGGCGAAACCATGCCCCGCCCTCGTACGCTTCGAGTGAAGGGTGGCAGGTCTCGAAATCCGCCGGCAGGTTCACCCCGCGCCATAATTTATCATCTAAGATGACCTCGCCATACCCGGCACCCACACCTTCGCCTGTCAGGTCCGGTTGAAAATGCCACAAGCCTGTCAAATCCATGGATTCCATAGAGTCTCCGTGTTGTTATGTTAGTTAGTTTTCATAGCCATACTACAGTTCGAAACTGTCATTTCCTGAGCCATTCACCATCATAGACATAGACCGAATCTACGCAAGTCAGCACAAGGAATCTGTTAACGGTTAATCTATTATGGAGAAATAATAATAATTGAGAAAATGGGCTTGTAACAAGATTGCTGCCTACCGGCATGATAACCGAGGTTTCGCGGAATCAAAAATACGATTCACATACATCTGACGCAACAGTATAAAGTCTATGGCACAACGACGTTGATTTTTTGCAACGCGACATAATCCCAGTTATTCTCCCGCGGGGTCACCACAGGAATCCTTGGTCCGTTCGGGAAGGGGTAGATGCCCATTGCTATGACATACTCGCCCAAAGGTATCGCATCAGGTATCTTCAAATGGAAGCTCTGAATAACCATCTCATCGGGCTTCCATAGCTTCGCAGGATAACTGACGCATATTTGACTATCACCTTGTGCCCACATCGATCCACCTTCATACGGCACAGGGATACTGTAGAGATGTAAAAACAGGCTGGGCGCGATGTCCGGTACCTGTATTGCTCGTATACCTATCGTCATCGTCAGATTCTTACCGGGACTCGCGGTTTCAGGCAGTGAGGTTAAGCGCTGAACCTTGAAATGGTCTCCGAACTGCATCAAGGGTTCTATCGGATCTACTATCCTCGGTTCAGCGTAGAAGACGCTGTACCGTGGCGCAAGCACGGATTCCACCCTGTCTTCGTAAAGCAAAGTCACATCCGCCCATTGAGATAGTTTAGTCGCAAAGCTTGGTTCGTACTTTGTCAGTGAGACATAAACCGTACCGGGAGATGTCGTTGCGTCCGGTACAATAAAACACTCGTGGCTGTTGAAAGCGCCGGTCGGACGGGGCGCCAGGTCTTGAGCCCGAAAAAGCAACACGGGATGCGCTGGCGTAAAAGGGCTGAAGTAGACATTTGTTTCCAGCCCGGTCACCTCTCTAATCAGATGCACTGCCTGGTTGATATGCATTTCCATCGAGACAAAGGTTTCAGGATGATTCAGCCAGCGTAAATTGAAATCACGCCATGTGCTGATGCCCACAACCAGTAACATCGCCACAGGTATGGCATAGGATAAAAAAGACCATCTGAACCGTTTCAGCCTTGATGAAAGCACCGTAGCACCGGCACCCAGAACCAGGCACAAAGGTATAATGAATCCCGCCCCGCGCAAAAAGTGTGGAGCGAAATTGGTAATTAAAGAAGGCACGAGCGTAAATATCACACCACCCAGAATCAACAATCCCTGTACACGCCATTTCCTGCTCAAAACTAATGCACTTACACCCGCAGCTGCCATCAATCCCAGAACCGGATCCAGAACTGGGCGTCCCGGCAGGTTGAACAGCACCTGCGTGTCACCGGTTTGGAAGAGCGCACGTCCCCACGCTTTTACGTTGGCAGATATACTGGCGGTACTCAAATTCAAGACTGTGGTCGGCCTGTCCAGCACCTGATTCGTATTCACCACCGTATACCAGAGCATCGGCAGTGCTACCAGTAGCGCGCAAGCCAATGCAATCCAAGCACCGCGTCTTCTATGCCGATCCAGAATCACAATTCCAAGAAGTAGCAAACCGAGGTAGAAACCCCAGGTGACCGAGGAAAAATACGTATACGCAAATAACCCCAAGCAAGACCCCCCGGTAACCCACAACCACAACTTATTACGCCGGTACGCTCGCAGCAACACCGCAGTTGCCAGCGTGCCCACCAGAATGAATAGATTCACCCGCAATACCATGTGAGAGAGGTGCACGTGCCAATATAGCACAGCCATGCTTCCCATAGCCCAGATCGCCACGTCTTCGGAAGATTGGGAAGAGAATAACTCGCGCCCAAGGCGATATATGGCTGTCACTGCCAGGAACCCGGTCATGGTAGCTGCAATCCGGAGTGCAAAAAGCCCGTGGCCGAGTGAGGTCAAAAAGGGAATAAGGGCGTACGCCCAACCACTCTCACGCCCAAAATTACCGGGCAGGAATGGAGTCAAACGGAAGTTGTGCATGAGGTCCAAGGCATCGACAGCAGTGAAGGCTTCATCATAATGCAGCATCGTTGTGCTCAGGGGCTCCAATGCTGACCACCGCAGCAAGGTTGCAAGCAGCAGCAAACCACAAATCAGGAGATGACGGAACGGTTTAGTTCCAACAGCATGGTAACGCAACATAAACAAACTCCGGACGCTATGTTGCTATTTTAGGTGATTCTCCTTTATATGTCAACAGACATGATTGCATGAGGTACAGTTTTTCATGATCAACAAATTATGATTGCAGCTAAACCAAAGAACAGGCTTGATCCGGTATGTGGTGTGAAACCGCAAACCATACATACAGACTTTGGCCTTCCCTTTCAATACACCAGTTCCCTGAAGTTCATGATCCGGTGAAACGTGATCAGGTTGCCGTCGTGGGGGCTGTGTGCCCGTTCATCACCGGAACGGCTCAGCACCACCAGGTCCTCGCCGTCAAACGCCATGCTGGCATAGTGGCGTGAGGCTTTTTCCACCGGTCCCACCGCGACCAGTCCGGCAAAACACCAGTTGACCATATCTTTTGAGAAATGCAGCTGCAAGCGCCGGCGCTCGTTGTTGGGCAGGTTGAAACGGTCGGCAGCCATCCGGTCAGGTTTAACCATACTGTCGGTCGCCTGGGTCGAAAGCAGCCAATAAAGCTGCGTCACTTCGTCGAAGAGCACGTGGAACTTCATCTGCCCGCCGGGGCACGGCACATAGAGCATCTTGTTTCCGGAAGGCGCGTGTTCAAGCTGTGTTGTCATTGCCCCGGTACCTGGCGCCTCTCCTTGTTCCACCACTTTGGCGATTGCGGCGTAGCCTGTCCCACCGGTATGCGCGCGCATCCAGAGATGCAGCGTCCTGCCGGTAGGGTCCGTCCAGAGGTGGTCAGGATGCGTGAACTGCACCACATTCGTCTCCAGCCACCCCATGGGGGCGCAGTGCCGTCCTGGCGCGACGACGACGCCTTTCACCGGATCAGCATCGTAGAAAGGCACGCCAAATCCGTCAAAATCCCCCACCCCATCCAGAGCATAAAACGGCAGTTCAGAGGCTAAGGTCCAGTTTTCGCGCCGTGTCAGGTCGGCATCGATCCTCCCCCGCATCAACACCGGCGCCATGTCACCAACGTACCAGCCCTGAATCTCAAAGCGCGTGCGCCGTTCCATCACCAGGTAAACGCAACCGTTGGCGTAATGGACGTTGCACGGTGCCTGGTGCCAGAACTGCCCCTCCGTCAATTGACCGGGTGCGCTCCACGTCTCGCCCCCGTCGTCCGAACGGATAATCCGCAGGTCGCCCGACTGTCCCAACACATAAAGCGCATCGCCGGCGGTGAAGGGACGGGCATGCATAAACGGAAATGTGGCGCGCTGAGTCCAGGTTTGACCGCCATCATCAGACGTATACACACGACCCTGCCAGGCATAACCGGATTCCCCGCGCGCCCACTTGACCCCCGGCAGTGCGCTGCACCCCGGTCCGCCCAGATCCAGGGTGGCGACCAGGCGCCCGTTGTCCAGGCGCACAATCCCGGGGCTGTAGGCGAAGATCCGCTCCGGCTCGGGCGATGCATACAACGTGACATAGTCGTTGGCTAAAGGGCGAACACGATATGTTTGATGTATCATATGGCTGTCCTCTCTATCAGATCCCATAAATTCCCGTACAAATCTTCAAAGACGGCGACGGTGCCGTAGGACGCCTGTTTCGGCTCCCTGATAAAATGGACGCCGGACTCCAGCATGGCGTGATAATCGCGCCAGAAGTCATCGGTGCTCAGAAACAGAAAGACCCGACCACCGCTTTGGTTGCCAATGAATGTTTCCTGTTCCGGTGTTGATGCGCGCGCCAGAAGGAGCGTGGTGCCGGTCGATCCGGGAGGCGCGACAACCACCCAGCGTTTATCCTGTTCAGGCTGGTAAGTATCTTCCACGAGGGTAAAATGCAGCTTACCGCAGTAGAACGCGATCGCCTCATCATAATCGCGGACGACCAGGGCTACATGCATGATGGATTGTTGCATCGTTGCCTCTCCTACTTTCGCAGTTTTAAAAGATATCCTTGTTCTTCGGCGATCTGGTCCAATATGGCATGCAAAATCCTGGATTTCGATTTGACGCTTAAATCGGGCGATTCAGCGTCTGCCTGTTCCAGTGCTGCTTCCAGTTCCTCAATCGCCATGACCGTCACCGCGATGCAATAATATCGCTTCGACCGACCCTCATTGTAATCGCTTAACATTCTCTTGAGCAGATTTTCCCTCTCCTGCTGGATCAGTGCAAAGGTTTCCACACCGTGCTGGTCGATGAAGGCAATATTATCCTCCAGTTTCTGATAGCATACAAAGGTATCGTGATCACGGCTAAAAGCGCGATGCCCACCCCATTTCTCACATGTGTCGCTTTCGGCGCATTCCCAGCAAAACTCCAATCCTTTTTTCTTAACCGCACAGGTGATAAAGGGACAGCCCGCGTCCATGCGATACTGGCTTTTACACCCACCGCACCGGCTGGTCCCCTCGGTATGAAATGAGGGACAAAGCCGGCAGCTCAAGCCGCAGATGCCAATTTCGGGATGCTTGAATTCCATGGACATTTTTCACGCCTTTAGTACTGGTAAAGTATTGACTGTATTGTAACGTGCGTTGACAATTCGCGCTACTTTTCACCAAGTTGCCCGATTTGACTCTTGACAACCGTCGATTTTTTCACTACAATATTAAATATATTGTATATTAAACTTATTGAATATTAAAAGAGTGCTATAGAGGTCATATGTCGCTAAACTACGCTTTACTGGGCATCATTGATACCGGTAACCGACCGTATTCAGGTTATGAGCTGAAAAAGATCTTCGATTCATCGATGCAATTCTATTGGAACGCCACTTACACCCAAATCTACACCACGCTCAACCGGATGCAGGATGAGGGTTTGCTGACCATGGAAGTGGTGCTGCAGGAAGCCCACCCCAACAAAAAAATGTATGCCATCACCGATGCCGGCAGAGCTGCGCTGCGGCAGTGGGTCGCCAAACCACTGGTGGTGCAGAAGGTGCGCAACACCATGCTGGTGCAGATGACGCTGGCGGACAGGCTGGATAACGAGCAGGTGATCGCGCTGCTGGAAAAGTATCGCACTAAAGTCCAGAAGCGCCTGGCAATCCTGCAAAGCGACGGCGTGCAGGGAATTCTGAAACGGGCGCGCAATGCACGCGAACGCTTTTTCTGGAAAGCGGTGCTACAAAAAGGGGTGATAACCTACGAACTTGAAATTGATTGGGTGGATGGTGTTTTGGCAGAATTCAAGGATCAGTTTGTTGGCACCCAGCACATTGACCGGGCTTGATGATTCAGTTATACGTTATAACCTGGAGGGTCCAAAAATGTTGATACAACACAACAAAAATAATCTGTTGCTTGTTCCCGGCGCGCTGAAGTTATGCGGACTGGTTGCCGGGACTCTGGGCTTGTTCGTCGTCTTCATTTCATCGCTGGCATACATACCGCAACACCCCGAATTCTCGCTGTTTAACACGTTTTTATCGACAATCGGTGATACCCCTGGCTGGCCTCAGATCCTGTTTAATTCCGGCACGCTGCTGGCAGCACCTGTGCGCTACCTGGTTCTGGTTTTGTTCGCAATGCGTCTGTACCAATTAGGGGCTGGGCGTGCTTTTATGTTTGCTGTGCTGACGATCGGCTTTATCTCGACAACGGGCACGGTGCTGATGACCGCTGTGCCTTTCAGCCTGGCACCGGCAATACATAAAACCGGGATAGGCTTATATTTTCTTGGTGTTGTCATCCTGCAGGCAGTGGTGTTCGTCAAACAGTGGTCAATGAAGCAGATCTCGCGCTGGTTGCCCATCCTGAGCCTCACAACGGTCATCGTGTTCGTTATGTTTTTCTTTTTTCTGACCCTCTATGAAAAGGGCGTCATCGGGCAGGGCAGCGCGGTGTTCTTCGAATGGTTGTGCTTCTTTTCATCGATTGTTTGGGTGTATGGTCAAAGCCTCATCCTTGGTAAGCAAGCGCGATAAGTATAGCTACCCCTATTAAGGGTGTGCGTCCCATTTTTGCATCCATAAATCGTCTATGCTCTTAGTGCGGCGCGGGTGTATGGGAGGGAAATCACCAACCACAGTGTGTGGCAGGAAAACCACCTGCCACACATGCAGAAACGGGAAAATACTCCGTTTCTGCTCCGGGCAATTGACACTCGGTATCAAGATAAAGCGGATGCCCCCCCTTAAACCTGGTGGCGGGGCGGAGGTCTCCCTTGCATGGAGAAGCTCCGTGTTCCGCCCCGCCACAGCATCCTGCTCAAGGCAAACCATTATATTATTGGCAAAGTGCGGAGTATGCACACTTATTACCGTTGCGGAAAAGTGGCGGACACCCGTGTAATTATAGACGCTTGATTTTTCTAACCGTTTACTGTAGACTGAATGCAAATATTGGCACAGTAACACTGACCTTTATCAATTGGATTACCCGTCATTCTTAGTATAAAATATGCCGGAATACAGATCCTGCGCTCTGCGCAACCTCCCACGCCCAACCGGTGATTGAAGAAGTAGTGGCAATCTGATCTGGAGATGATTTATGGTAAAACAACCCGCCAAGCAGACAGAGCAGAAACACGATTCACCGAAAGCCCAGCAGAGTCAACCCGAACCTGCGCAATCCAGTGATGGCAGCGCAGAACTCCTTCAATCCTTCGCGCAAGAAAATATCCCCCTCCAGGGTGACCAACCCGGGCTGTTGGGCGACCCGCGCCTCAAGCAGAACAATGCCGGAGATTTACGCTTACAGGCGGTCAATATGATCCGGCAGCACGGCGGGAATGCCCAGGTGCAGCGGATGCTGTCACAAGCGCAGAATTCCGCCGGAGGTGCCTCGCTTATCCAGCGGGAAGACTCCGAATCCTTCCCCGTCCTTTCATGGCTTGACCGGCAGCGTCACAACCTTATGGAAGCTACCGGTTTGGAAACTGCCGATGAAGCGGAGCGGGGACGGGCGACTGCTTTTTATGCCCACGGCACATATGGACCGCAGTCGACAATTGGAGCTGGTGGTCTGGGCGGGTTCAACGTGACCTACGATCCTACCAGCGGCACCGAAAGAATTACTATCAAAGGTGGGGTTAAATTCCTGGATGGCTTGAGCGTCAGTGGGGGTGCCGTCACACCGCAAAATGCCAAATTGCAGGGCGCTGCGAACAGAGCCACAGCGATGAGTGGGGCGGAACGCGCGGCATTTATTGCCCAATACCAGTGGACACCGGCGCAAAAAGCGCCCTTTGTATCGGGTTTGGTTTCTGTCGTCCAAAACACATGGAATTCCAGCGCCACCGGGCTCAGCTTTTTTATCAATAAGCCCCAGTGGGAATGGATTACAGCCCACGTCGCGATTGATGTGCAATTGCGCCCCATGGATGCCGCGGATACACGCGCCGATGACGATCACCTGATCGTTAATTCTGTGAAAGAACCGCCTGGTTCATCGGATACAGGTGCGGCAGTCGGCTCAGGTACGACAGGCGCATTCGATCAGACGATGACCATTGCCAGCTCGGATATCCTGCCCCGGGGCGATAATATGCTGCTCCTGCACAATACGGTCACCTTTGCGCATGACAGCGTCGAATTGAGTCAGGCAGCCAAAGATGAACTCGACACATGGGTCGCCACATACCAGGGAGCCCCGGGGAACGTCGCCGCGAACCCCACTCAAATTTCCATCCAGGGCTATACCAGCGCGTCCGGCAGTGAGGAGTACAACCTTGACCTGGGATTGCGCAGGACTGAAGCGGTGCGCAACTACATAGTCAGCAAAGGCTTTACCAATGCCAGCAGCAGAGTGATTGAGGTTACCACCGGTGAAGCTGGCGCGAGTGAGACCGCGACGCCGGCAGAGCAGGAACGTGAAAGGCGGGTAGAACTCACTGTCGACAGCGGGGCTGCCCAGGTGGTGGCAGCGCACGAGTTCGGACACGCCTTCGGATTAGGGGATGAATATGCGGTCGGTGCCGGCAGCGCAATCAGGGGCACGGGTGCGGTCGCCGGGACTGCGGCGGCACATGATACCATGGCAAGCGCCATGACCGATGAATCCGGGGCGAATCTGCCTGGAGCCATCCATGAAAACACCGACAGCATAATGTCACTGGGCAACGTGGTTCGCCCGCAGCACTATGCCACTTTCCACAATGCCCTGAAACAGGTGACCGGTATCAATGACTGGTCAATCCGTTCCTGACTTGATTTATTGATGCGTTTGCAGTAGACTGAATACACGAATCAAAGTATTTATAGTGGTCACCATAGTGATGGAAGTGAGGAGAATATGGCGGGTCAGTCCTCCAGTCAATCAGAACATAAAAAACAGTCTGCTCAGGTTCGGGAAAAAACAACCAAAACTGAGGCGCATGACAGCAGCGGTATAGAGCTTCTCCAGTCGCTGGCACAGGAAAACACAGAACTCGAAAGTGCCCAACCTGGTTTGCTGGGTGACCCGCGCCTGCAGCACGATAACGCGGGTGAATTGCGGAGTCAGGCAGTGAACATGATCCGCCAGCACGGCGGGAACGCCCAGGTACAGCGAATGTTGGCACAATCGGCGGACGCTTCCGGAGGATCATCCCTGATCCAGCGGGAAGACTCAGAATCCTTTCCTGTCCTTTCCTGGCTAGACCGGCAACGGCACAACGTTATGGAAGCCACCGGATTGGAAACCGCCGATGAAGCGGAGCGCGGACGGGCGACTGCCTTTTACGCCCACGGAACCTATGGACCACAGACTATAATGGGGGCTGGTGGCAGAGGTGGATTTGACGTGACCTATGATCCCACCAGCGGCACCGAAAGAATCACGATTAAGGGCGGGGTTAAATTTATCGATGGATTGAGCGTGAGTGGTGGGACAGTCACACCGGGCAACGCCGGACTGCAAGGGGCTGCCAACCAGGCAACATCACTCACCGGAGCGGACCGGGCTGCTTTTATTGCGCAATACCAATGGTCTCCTGCTGAAAAAGCCCCTTTCATTGCCAGTCTACGATCTGTTGTGGCAAGCACCTGGGGCAGCAGCAGCACCGGGCTAAGCTTTTTTATCAACAAACCCCAGTGGGAATGGATTACGGCGCATGTTGCCATTGACGTGCAAATGCGCGCCATGGATGCCACTGACACACGTGCGGAAGATGATCACTTGATTGTCAATTCCTACAAAGAACCTCCGGGGGGTGCTGCTGGGCAGGGTACCGGAGCAGTGGTGCGGCGCCAACCGCGAGGTTCCACGACCAATACGGCTTTCGACCAGGAGATGGATATTTCCAGTCAGGACATCCTGCCCCGGGGCGATAATATGCTCGCTTTGAACAATACCGTCACCTTTGATCATGACAGTGCAGATTTGAGCAACGCAGCCAAAGCTAACCTTGATACCTGGGTTGCCACCTATCAAGGCTCGCCCACAAATGCGGCAGCAAATCCCACACAAGTGACCATCCAGGGTTACACCAGCGCTTCGGGCAGTGATGAATACAACCTGGATCTTGGTTTACGCCGGACAGATGCGGTGCGCAGTTACATTGTCAGTAAAGGTTTCACCAATGCAAATAGCCGAGTCACGGAAATATCTTTTGGTGAGGGCGGCGCCAGTGACACTGCTACACCGGCGGAACAGGAGCGGGAACGGCGGGTAGAACTCATTGTGGATAGTGGGGCAGCCCAAATTGTCGCAGCCCACGAGTTTGGTCACGCGATGGGGTTGGGAGATGAGTACGCCACAGGCGCCGGCAGTGCAATAACCGGCACGCCGGGTTCTGCTGGGGGTACAGCTGCAGGACACGATGCTTTGGTACAGGAGATGACCGACGAAAGCGGTGCGAACTTGCCTGGCGCCATACACGAAAATACAGACAGTATCATGTCATTGGGTAATGTTGTACGCCCGCAGCATTATGCCGTCTTCAGTAAAGCAATAAAAGATGTGACCGGCGTCAGCGAATGGTCGATAAGGTCTTAAGGAGATGAAAATGGGCAACGCGCACACGTTACTTCTGGAAGTACTGCTTCACCCGGCAATGGGACAGCCCAGTGGTAGTCGTGTTTATGAAGATGGACGCTATCGCTATATGCAGGGCAACAGCGGGTGGTATGATGTCTGGCGTTTTAACGCTGAGGAGATGCACGTCTTAAGACAGGCAATTGCCGCGGCGAATATACCCGGACTGAAAACCCATTACAATGCGGAGTCGCATGTCAGTGACGGCGTGACGACCCTCTGGCAAATTTCGATTGAGGGGAAATCTTATAGCATCACACTGGCGCCGGGGGCTCAATCTACCGGTGCTGGATAATCTCTACCACATCTTCAGCACATTGCGCAAACTATCACCGGAACGGTCCCACTGGCGCGTTCGCTTGTTTGAAGGCGCCTATCGCGAATTCTCCGTGATGGGCAGTGTCAACGCTGTGGATGCGCTCCGCCCCTTGATCACAGCGCTCTTTGTACCCCAGGCGGAAAGCTCCGGAACAGAAATCGATTTTGCCCCGGAAGATCTCCTGGTTAAAACTGATTGGGTGATGGAAGGCAAAACAGAACAAACGCGACTTTATGGTGACGGACGCTATGTCCGCGACGTTGAAGGCAACCTTCAGGAGGTGAAGGTCCTGGAGCTTGCACAGGTTCACAATGTGGCACGCAGCATTGCAGAGATTGACTGGGCTAGCATTCCCTCTCAAATAGACGCCAACTAATCAACGACTCCCACGACTGAGGCAAAATTTAACGCAGAGACGGCTAAATCAAGTGCGTCTTATTCTGGCGGTTGACAGGTCAACCGCCAGTTTTATTTTATCAGCACTTTGTTACAATCGCCAAATATTTATACTTATCACCAAAATATTTGGCGATAACATCTTGACTTTTGAGTTTATTCATGCTAAACTACAAAAGAATTGGAGGGTCGACCATGCGCAAAGTTCTGGAACGATGTCCATCATGTGGTGGAGAATTGGAAGTCACACGGATGCGCTGTACCGTGTGCGATACTGTGATCAAGGGGCATTATACGCCGTGCCGTTTCTGCGGGTTAAATCCAGCACAAACGCGTTTGCTGGAAGTCTTTGTGCAATCCCGCGGTAACGTCAAGGAAATGGAACGGGAACTAGGCATTTCCTATTGGACAATCAGGAAACAGGTGGATGCCCTGATCGTCGCCCTGGGCCTGGAGACCCCCCCTGGTCCAGATCAGAATATCTCGGAACGCCAAAGCGAGATCCTGAAAGCTCTGGAACGCGGTGAGATTGACGGTACCGAAGCCATAGAATTAATTCATGCCTTGAATGAGCCGAACAGCTGAACGATACCTGCTTCCCGGTTCATTCAGCTCTGTGTCGACCTGTCTGTAAAGCGTTGGTCATCTTGTATGGATCCCCGCGGGAGGTTATCCTCGGGGAGGCGGGGTTAGAATGCAATGTTTCTACATACCTGGCACGCCAGAAAATGACATTTTTGTAGTAAGCTAAGCGCAATACCGATCACCAGAAAATAGCCGGTAGGCAATAAAGGAGTTCAATGAACGAGAATATGGAAAGAATCCTCAAATTGCTTGAGGATGGTAAAATTACTGCCGATGAAGCCAATTTATTGATTGCAGCCATGAGTGAACCCGCTGCTGAAGATGAGGAAATCACACGCCAGGGGCATGCGCACAACCATTCTCACCCCCACCCCCCAAAACCACCCAAACAGCCTAAACCTCCTAAGCCACCCAAAGGACCAAAATCCGCGCCTCAGGGCATTAGCCTGAATGGCGTCAAACTGGATATGGCGCAGACGCAAAATGCATCACTACAGGATGTTAAATTCGAAGGTGCGAAAATCGAAGGTGCAGATATGCGAAACAGCGCTTTCATTGGCGCTGATTTCCGCGGCGCGGACATCCGGGGCGCACACTTGCACCATGCCAGTTTCGTGGGCACAAATTTACGTGATGCGGATATTAGAGGGGCGGCAATAAACCATGCCAATTTTAACGGCACGAACCTGCAAAACGCGGATTTACGGGGTGCAAACCTCTCTCACGGGAATTACGCCAATATGAATCTCGAAGGCGCCGACCTCCATGGGGCTGATCTCAGCCATTCCAACCTGCAGAACGCAGATTTCCAGGGCGTACAAAAACCAGGCTTATTACTGCGGGGTGTTTCGATGCCGGGGGTGAAATACCGCCCAGATGAGGACTCACAGACGCAGAAATCAGCTGGAGAGCCGGATCACGCAGATGACGGGATATTACCCGATACTATCCCGGACGCACCCGAGGTGCTTGAAGTAGAACCATTTGACGAACACGACGACATGGACGACGACAACGAGGACAAATAAATCACTTACGTACTGTTTCTATGACTAACCGTCCAGGGTGTACGCCCTGGACGGATTTTTATCTCACGCTTCTGCCTTAATAATACGCCAATGCCATGTATCCTGCGCAACCGGTGACTTTAAAGTGAAAACGACCCGGTTCAGGTGATCACCCCATACGCCACCCAGACGGCTATCGTTGATTGGCACTCGTTCCACACTGGCGATAAAACGCCCGGTATCATAGATGAGCACAGCCGCGCCGGATTGGCGATCCTTACCAAATTCGGTCGCTTTGAGTTTGATGCTGCCTGACTCACCGACATCGACCTGACACGGTGTCAGGATACCGAGTGTGATCTTCTCCACCGCTTTATTCAGCACAACGACATCAGAGACAGTCACATCGGATCCGCGGTTAAGGGTCAGGGTGCGCTGCATACTCTCCAGTCCTGAAGATGCCGGATAAGCGCCGGCAATGTCCAGCGTCATTTGGGCCTGGTCATCCACAACACGAAAAGCCACGTCTTTAGCTGCATATGCCAGACCCGGCAGCTGCATCAAACCGTCCAGCACTGGCAACAAACTGTGATAGGCAGACTGCATCGTCCAAATATCATAACGCTCTTCACTGAACGTCTTTTTGGTATAAGTCTCCACCCCGGCATCAACGATAACTGGCAGCCCATCGACGTAGACAATAAAGTTTCCCACATCATTATGATTATGGCTCTCATTGTTATGCCCACCCTTTGCTGCCAGGCACAAACCTGTGGTTTCATGGTCGGTATCACGGGCAACCATCACCTGAATTCCATCAAACATCGCATCCCGAGGCAGCGGTTGCGCAGGAACGATGTGCCGCATCCCATCCAGCCCGAACATGCGCGGGAGTTCCCGCGACATACTGTCCTGCGCAGGTTGGTTCAGATTACCCTGGGCAAGCCACGCGCCGAAAGCCATCATCCTGCCGTCCTGAATCGCTTCACCATACCGATAAACCAGTGAAGCTGAAGGTTGGTTTGTCGCGGATGCATCGGCAAAATTGACATAGTAGGAATCGCCAATTTGGGCACGGTAGATAAATCTGCCCATATTCTTAATCTTTTCCGCATCAAAGATGCTGATAGCCCCTTTACTGGCGCTGCTTAATTGATCCAGGCAATCAAACAGTGAGGCTGCCGCCCGTCCCCAATAACTGGGGCCTTCATCACAGCCCCCATCTTCTGAATAAATACCGATGAAGACATCCAGGCTGCGCAAAATCTTCTCCACAGAAGCTGTGCGGCGCTCTTGATCACGCTCCAGAAGCAGCACCATCGTTAACCAGTTGGAGTTCACCCACGGATTCCAGTTATTAACGCCGTGTCTGCCGGGATTGAAACCCATCCACCAGAAATCTTCCCGTTTTAAGCAGGGGTCCAGCACCCGGTGCTGCGCCTCCGCCATTATCCGGGGTCGGACCAGAAGTGACACCACGTCCAACCTTTCTCCTAATAAATAATACGTCCAGGCTAAAAGCGCTCCGGTTTCGGCTGCAAATAAGTCAACCGTAGGTTCAGCAATGTCAGGAAGATCCGGTCCTGTAGACTGCATATATAAGTGCGCAGGGATACCCCAATAAGTTTCTTCACAGATTGCCCACACGCCGTTGACGATTTGATCGAGGAACCGTCCCTCATTCTCAACACATTCTGCCAAAACCAGGTCGCGGAGTACATGCCGCCGCGCAAAACTCACAGATTCATAATGGCTGCGGTTCCCGTTGCGCTTAAACTCAAGGAACAAAGAAGCCGGTATGGTTGTCCAGGGGAACTCAAGACAATCCATACCCCGCGCAACAAGAGCACGCTGCAGCGGCGCGGGTAACTTCGACCATTTATCTCGGGAGTTTATTTCCGGATAGGGTCGCCAGTTACCAAAACCAGATATACGTTCTTGAATAAAATCTACACTATATCGTTCAGTTAGCATTGGGCACGACTCCTTTTGGTAAAGTCAACAACTCGGAATTACCACCTTTCTCCCAAGCGAATTGCATCTTACTTTTGTTTCCTGATAGCTTAATAATATGCCGGATAGCGTCCTACCATCCATAAGCCAAAACGCGGGTATAAACCCAATCCCTATTACACCACAGAGTATAGGGGAAAATAGTGAGGACCGCATCGGCGTCTCTTTGAACGTAACCGCCTCTCGCGGTCGCCAGCGCCGTGCTATACGCGACCATATTAGAGTCACTCGCATGCCCGAATCGGTTTACAGGCATTGGGGGTAATATGGTTGCGATTGCGGTCACAGGAATACAGCCTTTTGGGTAATGCATGCAAAAGTATCACCGGTTGAGACTATGTGAACATGCATCTCATAGCTTATACCCGTTTATTCAACGGGCAGCCACACCTTAAAGGTTGATCCTTTTCCGGGTATGCCCTCGCTGCGGACTTCAATTTGCCCTTGATGGCGCTCCACAATCTCTTTGGCGATTGCCAATCCCAATCCAGTGCCCGGATAACCGGAACGACGTCCTATTTGACCACGGTAAAAGCGTGTGAATACCATTTTTTGGTCTTCTTCCGTGATTCCTGGTCCTGTATCATGAACGACGAATCCAGCCCATTGTTGCCCATTGATCCGCCGAATTTCGGAACTCACGTAAACCCGCCCCCCGGCAGGGGTATAATTCAGAGAATTCGTGAGTAGAATGCTGATACTCTGTCCCAACATCCCGCGATCACCAGTCACGTAGGGCAGGTCTGCCACCTCTATGATATCAAGTCTCAAACCGCGTGATTCAGCCAGAGGTGTTCTGTCTAGGACAAATTCCTGGATGAGTTCGTTAAGATCGAACTGCTCAAGTTTTAAGTCAATCCGCCCCTGATCAAGCCGGGATATACTTAACAAATCCTCTATTAAATCACCCAACCGTACGGTTTCTCGCTTCAATACCGGCAGATATTGGTCCAGGCGGTCCGGACGACGCGCTAACAGATCCTCATACATGATCAGGCTCGTGATAGGAGACCGCAGCTCGTGTGAAACATTGGCAACAAACTCATCCTTCGCCTTTCCCAGTGTTCGAAGCCTGCCATTGACAATGCTGAGTTCTTCAGCACGCAGTGCCAGCAACTTCTCACTTTGCCGCAGGCGATCCATAGCTCTCAGTAGGTGAAGCACAGTAAACCGGACCAGGAGCATCGCCAGAAGTTCAATTAAAACAAACTTGACCCAGTCAGTAAAAGTCACGCCGCGGCTTTCAAAACGTAGCATCCCGGTGAATTCACCGTAATAAAGTAGAAAAGCTCCACCAATGCTTAACATACCAAAGATGACTGCACCTTTTCCGCCCAACAGCAGACCTGCCATAATGGTCAATATCAAATAGAGGATGGACGACATATTTCGCAAACCTTCTTCTGTCCACCCGTTCAGGGTAACAAGGAGCCACATAGCGCCGCAGAGCAGGACGCTGCTTATCTGCACACCGCGATAACCGCCATAACGGATAAAGACAAAGAGCCCTAATGCAACCGCCAGCAGCGCGCCACTGGTCAAATAATTGGCGTCTGGATTGATAAACGGCAGAATAAGGTTGATGAGCAGCGCAAAGCCCAAAACGCTCAGGAGAATAGTATTCAGCAGGTTGGTGACCAGGGCTCTTTCTGAATCCTGGTAGTGGGGCGGTGTCATAAACTGTTTAATCCTGGACCACATAAGACATCCCTGCTTTACGTATTTTCATCCTGGACATAGAGTGTACCGGTACGGAAGCACATTTACATTCTAGTTTACACACTTTGGTTGCAACCGCAACTGTACGCTGTATAGGGGGTGAGAGGTGCGTTCTAAGAAAGAGCCCCTGGAAAGGGTGGGCGAGTTCTTTGAGCGGCGCGGGTGTGTGGAAGGAGGTTTCACCAACCACAGTGTGTGTCAGGAAAACCGCCTGCCACACCTGGCAGAAACGGCAAATACACCCGTTTCTGCTTTTATTAGAATAGGACAAGGTTAAATTCGGCGCGCCGCATTTTGTCCTGGATGCAAAAATGTGGCGGACACCCGATCCCGTTAGATTAATCCGTTGATCAGGATATTCAACAGGGGTTGCGCGCATGCCACCAGGTTCATCCCATATTCCTGTGTGTTTGTGCCGTCAGCATATAGCATATTCTCACGGATCGTATCCAGCACCTTAACAATCTGCATAACCAGACTATCGCGGTTCGTATCATCCATTTCACCCTGGATAAAGGCTCGATACACATGCGCTGGATATGGGGCTCCAGATGGGGTACCGCACATCCATGGTCCGGCACACATCCATCACGCCGTTGAGCTGTTGACCGCGCTGATCACTTTTCACCGTCCGGTTCTCAAATGTCGGCGTTCGATTCACAAAATATTCGACGCTTGGATGCGCAATCAAAGCATGCTTGATCGGGATATCCACCTTTCCTATGACAGCTGCAAGCATATGGTCCCGTTTTGGGGCATGAACGTCGGGCATTTTGATATCACCCACTTCCATCATCTGCAAAGTTCCGTTTTTCCGCAATCTGAACTGCGGTTTTATACCGGAATGCCTGGCGACCACCCTGATAAGGTTATCCAGGGCGATCCATGTGCACAAATACGCCTGTAAAGGGTGTTCATTCAGGGAATCTGCCAGGCTTAACATTAATTGTGCAGTCGGGTAATTTACGTCAACCATACACGCCTCCTCAATCGCAGCCATAAAAACCTGGTTTTGTAATTTGATGTTCAATACCTTCTATCCGATAGGGATATCCGGTCCAGCCAGTTGATATAGATAACCGCGTCCTTGCATGCCGATATGGTCAAATAGTCCCATTATCTTAAAACAATACGCGATCTTTTGTGATAAACGCAATGGGCACTGGCAGGCATTCGCCAGATCTGCTGCGGTAAAGGTTGGCGGTAAATCAGGGGGTAACAAAGCCAGAAGGTCTTCTGCGCTGGTGTAAACCTGCCGGTCCACAACTTCCAGCAGCGTCTTGTAATCTGTTGCCCAACCCTTGCGGCGCCACATCCGCCTTTCATCCCACTTCCGCACTTCTTCTTCATAGGTATATAGCACTTCCAGCGTGAAATTAGGATTATGAATCAACGTGGGAAAACTGACGAGTTCGGTGAATATATCGAGGGGCTGCCCTTTTTTAGGAGATTTCCGGCGGCTTGGTTTGCTTGCCGGTTCATCGGATTTTGCAGGTTTAACAACCCACCGGGCCAGCGCAATGGGGTGCACCAGGCGCACGCTGTGATTTTGGGTCAGTGCCAATAACTTGGACTTGATAGCGGAGAACAGGCGGGTCTGAACCTCTATAAGCAGATCACCGCGTTTAAGATCGATAATATAGCCATCAACCTCAGTCTCAAACAGGTCGTCAGGTTCTGCAAGGTACTCTTTTATTGCAGCATGGAGGGGGCTTTCGTTATAGGTATTTATACCTTTCGCGTCACGCACTACACACCAGAAGTAAAATGAGATATTTTTCTAATAGACTGGCGGTGCGCGAAGTACCTCGGACAACAAAACTAAAGTTGTGCCGCACCGCCACCTAACTTGCCGATTGTGTTATCATGATGAATATGTGCTATCTCGCATTTTCCACCAACCTGAAACGGATCCATTTCCCTAAGGTGAAAAACAAGCGATTACATCACGATCGTAGGACATGGCGACAGATTGACCCGGGGGAACGATCAGAAAATCCTCATCCCAATCCCCGTCCAGCAACCTTTTAATCAGGATAAGATTACCTTCAAGCTTGTCAAATGTCCACCCGCGCCGCTGGGCTTCGTCCAGAGCCTGGGCCTCTGTTCCGGTGCTCTCAACGACCGCCATATCGATATAGGCAGCGCGTTTATAGTGCTCCCGCCACGCACCCATAACCTCCATCAAATAGTCGGCGTTGTCCTGCCCATATTTTTCCACATACGTAGCATAGAGCGCTTCCGCATCCGCCCCCGAATCCGCACCCAAGGTTAGCGCAGTATCTCCCGTTGAACGTTCAAGATAATCGCGCACATACCAGTAAGTGCCGGGATTATCCTCAAACTCCGTCTTGTAGCGGTCTCGCCCCCCCAGGAAAAGCGTTATACAATCGTGCGCGCGCGGGATAACCATTGGGATGGAGGCAGTCAGGCCCGCAGTCGACTTGCCGCACAATCCGTATCCCATAACAAGGGCATCATACCCATCATCCTGAACTTCATCGATGCGTGTCTGCAATCGGCGGCGCAGATCGTCAGGATCTTTGTGCCACCCCAATTTAAACAATTCCACATCGACAATGTGCGGGGAACGTGCTGCGCACAAATAGACCACCCGAGCTAAAGCTTCACACGACAAACATTTTAAACGCATGTCCTCACCCCTTTATCTTTACCACAATAAATACCTTAACTCCGTAAATTCATATTGCTTTTTTACGCTTCTTCATTGCATCACGCAAATGCACTTCTTCTCCTGTTCGCATATGGCGCAGGTTTTCCATATGCTTACCAAAGGCAATAACCGTCAGGATGCCTGCAAAAACCAGGCACACCGGTGGTAAAGCCAATCCATAAGTCAGAAAAGGTAATCCGGCGAATACGGTCAGCGATCCAATCGCTACATAATCAAAAATCAATGGGACCACTATCATCGTCGCAATGAAGACCAGTCCCCATCTCAGATTATAACCCAGAATCAATCCCAACAGCGTCGCGACCCCTTTTCCGCCTCTGAACCGCAAATAAAAAGGAAACATATGCCCCACGATCGCTGCCAGTCCTGCCAGAAAAGCCAGCGCGGGTGCTGCCGGGTATAATTCACGAACAATAACAACAGGTAGCATCCCTTTGAGCACATCCACTGTAGCTGTAAGGATACCAAACTTCCATCCTAACACCATTGTAACATTGGACGCCCCGGCATTCCCGGAACCACTATCGCGTATATCCAGCTTGCCCACGGTTTTGCCCAGAATATATGCCGTCTGGAAACAACCGAAGACATAGCCGAAACATACCGCGACAAAAATCTCGATAATCTGCACTTTGCCCCCTTCAAACGCATTCGTTTATCGTCAATTTAAAGACATCCGGTCTGGCATAATGCCCAACCACATCAAAATCAACCTTGCTGCGTTTCACCGCATCCATATCCAGATCTGCCACCAGGATACCTTCTTCGCCTAGCAGCGGTCCTGCAAGCACATCACCCATGGGCGAAATGATCACACTGCCGCCCCGGCACATCTCATCGGGCTGCACGCTGATTTCCGAGTGCTGCTGCAGGTCATCCGGCAGCATGGATTTATGAAAATACTGGTTGCAGCCCAGCACATAGCAGCGCCCCTCACAGGCGATATGGCGCAGTGTTGCCTGCCAAGTATCACGTGAATCCGCAGTAGGCGCTACATAAATTTCCACACCTTTCATATACATCGCCATCCGGGCTAAGGGCATATAATTTTCCCAGCAAATCAACCCGCCAATCCGTGCTTTGGGTGTCTGGATCACAGTCAAAGTGCTGCCGTCCCCTTCGCCCCAGATCAAACGCTCCGAGCCTGTGGGTTTTAGCTTTCGATGCTTGCCGGCGAGTTGCCCGTCAGCTGTAAAATACAGGGTTGTACAATATAATGTTCCACCACTGAACGTGCGGTCACGCTCGATCACCCCCATCACCACCGTAACCCCGTGTTCCCGCGCACATTTCGCCAAGCGGTCTGTCACCGCCCCCGGCACAGGAACGGAATTTTCCCAATAGCGCCGCCATAATTCACGCCCTTCCGGTGTGCGGCTGCCCACCACCATCCCGAAACTCAACCCGCGCGGGTAAGCTGGGATGAACGCCTCAGGGAAAACGACAAGTTCCGCGCCTTGTGCGGCAGCATCAGCGATGAGCCCGCAGGCTTTCTCCACAGTGGTGTCACGGTCAAAAAAGACAGATGCCGCCTGTACCACTGCGACTCTTATCGAAACTGATTTCTCCTGCATAATAGAGTCCTTTCCTTGCTGAATATCACTCACACTCCACTTGCTTCCAATTCTCCCTCGTTCGCCCGCCCGGCTAAAGCCTGTGGTCGTCCGGCAAGAAAGGTCAAGGCAATGCCCAGCGTGTAGAAAATGATGCATAATACAAAGGGATAGCTGCGATTGACTTCTGAAAACTGCCCCGCGATCCACCCAAAAGGTGAGGTGATAATCAGAACTATCGCGTAAAGAATTGCCATAATCCGGGCGCGCTCCCGGGCGTCGACATTCAGGACGATGAGTTTATCCAGCAACGTCCCGACCAGTGGCATACTGCACGCGTCCAGAATCGTGACAACTAACAACAAACCGTAGTTCCTGGGTGGAATACTGATCAGTATAATCTGGCTGGCGACCAGGCCAACATAGCCCAGGATCATGGGCAGGCGTACTTCGAAGTTCCGCAATCTGGGCATCACAAAGAAAAAGAATAGCAGCATGGTAATCGACCGGGCGAGAGGGTACAAAGCGATATGCTCGGGTGGAATTTGTAGTTTCTCGGTGACCAGAATAGCCCAAAAAGTTCCTGATATCATCTTGGATATCCCCAGAACCACCATTAAGCCCACAGTAAACATCGTGCTGCGCGTTCTCAGGATCTGCATAAAAACTGCAGGGGTCTCACGCAGAACGGAAAACAGCGGTTGGTCTTGTGTTTCTTTCATCCGGACCACCCCCTGCTTTGTCTCAGCGACCATCGCATTGGTCGCCAAAAACTTGACCGTCATCATCGTAAATGACAGGAGATACAAACCGCGCATGGTCGGCACCAGATCGAAGCGGGCGATGAGGACGCCGGTTAAAGGTGAGAAGAACGCCGCGATCAAACCGGCAATATAAATCCAGGAATATACATCTACCAGGCTGTTGGGATCAGTATCCTCCACAAGCAGACACTGCCAGGAATTATTGGTAACCCGCCACACGCTGTTGACCACGACCGCCAACACAAAATATCCGAAATCCTGCGCGACCGCCCATATCACACATGGGATGCTCCAGGAAATGAGGTCGAAAATCAGTGTCGTTTTCTTGCGCCCAAGCTTGTCAGTAATGGCACCACTGACCAAAGTCCAAAATACCTGGAGAACCAATCCGAGGCTGACCAACAAGCCAATTTGGCTGTCAGACATGCCGAAGGCAAGCATATAAATGGATACATATGGGCTATATAGATTAAATGGAATACCCCAGAGAGGTTCCGTGTAAACACAACCTCGGGCGTTACCCTGCAGGTTTTTCAGCGTTGAGATCAGCGGGTGATTAATTATCATATGGACCTTGTACATGGGATTTATATCTGGGTGAAGCTACAAATTACACCCGGTGTGTATTATACACCGGGTGTATGTAAACAGTCACTATTTCTACAAATAGCATACTGTTTTAGACGAAAGTCACTTTCCCGATTTTCTTACGGTCCACAAGCCACCAGCTATGTAACTTTCACCTGTGGAACGCTTGATTTTCCAGCGTTCGCGCTTTATGTCACTCGCCTTGCTAATGTTAGTTTATGACTCCCCCCGGGCTGGCACGATACAAATAAATGCCAGGGCTTCCTCACCTGTATTCTGGAAACAGTGCAAAATATTGCTCTCCACAAAAATATAATCACCGGCAGAGACGGGTGAGGGATGCTTCTGGGCATCCAGCATAACACCGCTGCCCTGCTCTATGCGCACCAAATGAGGCCAGTCGTGGCTGTGGAACGGGCTGCTGCCACCTGGTTCCAGCGTAAAATAGCGCATCACAATTTCATCCGAGCCATCCGCAGGTCCAATGACAATTTGTTTTTTGACGCCGGTATAACCAGACGTTTCTTCAAACGGGACTTCCAGCAGTCTTTTAATCACCACACCCGCCTCCAACTATCCCGTCACGGATGCTTTCGAGCGTGTTTTCTGCAATTCAGCCGTACTGGGCTGACGTGACAGAACTTCCCGCGACATTGCAATCAATTCCTGCGCTTCTTCCGGCGCCATCGTGCCCACCGTCACCATGTCCTTATCCCGGATAACGTTCCACACAAAAGTCATCGCCTGGAACGGTCGGATTTGCCCGGCAGCCATGGTCTTGATCGTAATGACCGGCTTTTTGGCTTTCTGAATCAACCGCGCCACCCAGTCCACTTCGATCTGCATCAGGAAACCCATCGCGTTAAAAGGTTGGATATAGGTCTCCACATCCAATCCGGTTTCATCTGCATAAACAATCGTCTCAGGTATGTGCGTGCTCAAGCCGGGTTCCATCCCCCGTTCGCGTATTAACCGGCATATTGTGTCCATTTGGCGGATCTCACGCGTGCATTTATCCACCATATTATCGGTTGTACTTACGTGGGGCATGGAAATAGAGACCCCTTTCTTCACCTCTTCATCGAGAATCCGTTCCACTTCGGCAATATCAAAACCATCTATCGGCGTGCGCTTAGTGGTGGTAAAACCGGGAGTTTCGATAATAACCAGCTTTTTACCGGTGCGCTGTTCCGCTTCCTGGATTGCCTCATACATGCAGGTGGTGGTATGCGGGCACATGATCGTATCCACACCCTCCTTCAGATACACCTGAATGATATCGGCGATGGCATCGCGATTCGTCACGATGCGCTGCATCGCCCGGCTCTGCCCTGCGGTAGAATGTGTATAGCCTAAAAACCAATTCGTGCCGATAATCATCCGGCTGACACTGACTTTACCAATCTGTGTTCGGGGAAAATCTGCCATGTTTGCTGTCTCCTGTTAGATTTTGTCTTGGTTAAGTAACCGTTTCTCACCGCTCAAGCGCTGGATAGCCCCAATGCGCTGGGTTATCTCCACTGTCCCCATATAGGCGCCCTGATCATCCCTGACGGGGAAATACTGGATAAATACGGTATCACCCCCAAATTTAATCCAGAACTCTGCTTTGTCCAGTGATCCATCCTTGAATCCCCGCACAATTTCCAGGACCCGCTCCACGCTCTGCGCCGGATGGCATTTCTCCACCTTGCGTCCAACAACAGACCGCGTCCGCGGAAAAATCTTCTCTTTGTCCAACCTGTTGAAGTAAGCCACGGTGTCTTCTGCATCGACGAACGTGACCTCCACAGGCAGGGCTTCGAAGAGCGCGTCGATTTGTTCCATACTGAGATTGCTAATCAGACTTTTCCGTACTTTTCCACCCTCTTCCAATTCTTCCAGCATCGCATCAAATTTGGAGACCGCGTTCTCACCATAAGTCGCCAGGTTGATGCCCATGAAACCTGCTAACAACGTGTCCTTATCGTCTTGTGAAAAAGATTGACGTCCCATCGGGTATAAAATATCATTTTCTTTCCAGATATGCTCTGCCCGGATCATCAGATATTCCATGCCCCGGTCCCGATATTGGGCTTTCATAGTCGGCAGCATGCTGTTCAAAATTTTAACATCCGCCATCATTTTCTGCAGCAGATCGCGTTCAGCCTGATGTTCATACAGCATGACCCGGATTGGACCGCTCTCCGGTATACCGCGCTGTATTAAAAGCGGGAAGAGCAAGTCTTCCTCTTTCTTGTTATGGACTTTGTCACCAAACTCCATCAAGAAATCCAGCGCCCTTGTCAGCTTGAAAGCATCCGCTTCCTGCTGCGGAAGCTTGTCCAATTCCTGGCGCAAGACGTCCATCGCCCTTTCTATCATCTCGTGTTCGCCAACTAACCAGGTATCCCATTGCCGAAGATCAATAGCCACGTTTAACCTCCACCACACTATGTATTTTGAGATTACTTCGTTCTGTAAGCAACTACATCCAGCATCACCAGGCATTCATTGTCGATAAAATCTGAGGTCGCTGTCATCCGGGCTGGATAACCATGCGGAAACTGCCTGCGGTACACAGTACGCATCGCATCGAAATCTTGAATGTCTCGCAGATACACCGTAATTTTGACAACGTCGTCCAGGGTCGCGCCTGCCGTCACCAATACGCGTTCCAGATTTTTAAAACACTGCTCAGTTTGTGCCGTAATCGTATCCAGCTTATGGCCTAATTCATCCACCATACCGGCTTGATGGGAAGTATAGATGAAGTTTCCCGCCAGGACACAAGTGGAAAAAGTAAAGCCCGAATCCGGATCATTCAAATTGATGCGTTCTATTGCCATTTTGTACCACCTTGATTAAAGCTATGCTATGTTTTAGAAATATGTGACCTCAACGTGCGTTCGGTACCTCATTCACACAAGTTACCCTGATCTGTTCGTTAGTCAATGATTTAGTGGTCGTGATGGTCACGCCTTTCGTTTCACCAGGCAGCATGTCAAAATAATTATCTGACGTAGATGCGCCTTCGGGCAGTCCAAAATGTACCGCATGGGCATACTTATCTGTCCCAACGCGGACGGCGTACCGGTTCTTCCCTACCATTGCCACAGCAATTTGCAGCTTGCATTCAGGGACATCCAGTTCTTTGTAATCCAGCGCTCTGAAAACAGCGGTGTTGATGTCTTCGCGCCCCACAGCACGCGCAACCCACAGGCCTTTTGCCGGAACGTGTTCACCGCGCGCAAAGGTCGCCACGATCGAGCGTGAATAGGGCTTGCCGGATACCAGATGCGTCTGCACATCGCGTACGCGCCCATCAAAGCTGATGAAGCCTACCTCCAGGGCAAAGCGTAAGTCGTCCGGCGTATCATTTGCTAGTGTGACCTTGATCGCATCTTCTGATCCGGCGCGTATAATCAACCGGCGTGGGGCGTAGGCACGGCGCACGAAGTACCAGGCAGGTTTACGCCGCTGGTACGCATCGACAATGGTCCACCCCACCTCCCCCCAGCAATCTGCATACATCCAGAACAGGCTTCCCCCGCATTTTGGGTTTGCGTGCATGGCATCCAGGGCATAGCCGTACATCAACCCTTGCGTCAATCCGCTGTACAGGACGTATTCATCCGGCGTCATCCCGTCCGGATTGGCATAATGCTTGCGCAAGCCAGCTTCCACCGTGTTCTTTTCAAAGGCGTTATTGTGGTGCTGCCACACTTCGCTCTCCCTGTCAAATGGAGCGCCGTCGAGATAATTCAAAATGGTGGATTTCGAAGGGGCGCCGATATAGCCAAATTCAGAAACAAACCGGGCAGTGCACGCATCGTAGACTTCGGGCGTTATACGCTTTTCCATGTCGGGATTCATCATTGCTTCACGCCAGTAATGGCAGTCGCCAACATCATAGGCATTGGGACGGTCCCCCCCATAAGGGGAACTGTTCCAATAGGGCACCCCGGGGCTGTTTCGCTGCACGACTTCCGGCAGAATATAGTTGTAGATATGTGCGCCGGCTTTGGTTTTCTCTCCCCACCAATCCAGGAATCCCCAATGATTCTCGTTATTCCCGCACCACAACACCATACTGGCGTGCTTGCGCAGGCGTTTGGTCTGGTAATCGACTTCGTTCACCACTTCCCGGACAAATTCCGGTTCGTGATCCGGATATGGGGCGCAGGCGAACATGAAATCATGCCAGATCATGATGCCGTAACGGTCGCAGGCTTGATAAAACGCGTCGGGTTCGTATAATCCCCCACCCCAGACACGCAACATATTAAAATTTGCTTCACGGGCATCCAGCACCATAGCATCATAAGTCTCATCGCTGATCCGGGCATAGAGCGCATCTGCAGGTATCCAGTTCGCGCCTTTGGCATAGACCTTGCGTCCATTTATCACAAAGGCAAATGTATCGTCCGTATCAAGAGAGACAAAGCGCAATCCATAGGCAAACGAGGGGTACCGCACCACCTGGTCTTCGATCTGCAGTTCGGCATCGACCTGGTACAAATGCTGCTCGCCCATGCCGTTAGGCCACCATAAGCGCGCTTCTTTGAGGGGGATAGACACCTGCACGAAATTACTTCCGGAGCGCAGCAGGCAGGATGTTTTGATGTGGACCATTTGCCCCTGCCCATCTGTGAGGATGACTTTCACGATCCCCCGGGTGGTCCTGTAATAATGGAATTGATCGACGGTGACCGTCACTTTCACTGTGGTTCCATCCCGATCTTTCTGTGCATCCAGCGCGACATCGCGTATGCAGGCTTTGCGCAGGGCGCGCAGCGTGACGTCTCCCCCTATCGCCGTTGTCGCCACACGCGGGCTCCAATCCCAACCCCAGGAATACTGTGGTTTGCGCACATAAATGCGGCGTTGATCCCCACGGGAGGCAATGCCATTCGCGGCTTCTGTGGAGGCGCGGATGCCGTCGCAGCTGTCAGTATCCAGTTCGGAAACAGATTCAACCCCTGCTGACAGGCGGACCAGCAGGACATTTTTGCCTTCAACCAGCCATGGTTTGATGTCGCAGATAAAGGGTCGGAAAGTGCTGGGATGTTCGCCCACCAGGTTGTCATTCACAAAAATCGCGGCATTCGAATCCAGGCGTACCATCTCCACCTCTATCCTGTCCGCCGACAGCCACCCGGACGGCACCTCAAAGGTTTTTTTCAGCCACCAGGAGCGTCCTTCTGTCCACACGCAATCCCGACTGTTGAGTCCCAACAGGGGTTCTTTGATCCGTTCCGCCGCGACCAGGCCTTGATGGATATCACCCGGGATAGGTTGCGGAATCCAACCCTCCGGTTGGCTTGAAAGCTTGTGCGCATCAACCAGAGGATAACTCAATCTTTCGTCGCGCATGTCCCATTGCCCATTCAGAAGCAATTCTTCATTCATCGTTTCCCTCACCTTTCCGGCTTTTATAAATGGCAGACAACACCACCCCACACCCTTCAAAAATATGCGTTTTTTAAATTATGTCAACTAACATGAAGCGAAAGACTATTTTAGAGGGCAAACACAAGATTAGCATGGTTTTATCGTGTGCATTCGTGATATTGCGTCATAACCGCTCAACGATAATTGATTATCCCGCACCGCCACAAGCATCCGCTTCCCAGGATGGCGTTACATCCCGGACACTTTCTAAAACCCTTCCGCCAACGACAGTAACTTGATGATAAACGCATTGGACTATAATCAAATAAGGTTTAGCCATAGCACAGTTCACAGAACTACTGGAGGCTTATGATGGCGACAGCAGCTCCAATTCTTTTTGGATTACTCTGTATCGGTGTTGTCTTTCTGGTGGTTGCTGGTGGAGTCGTGTTGTTGATCGTCAACCAGACACGCAGCCGGAAAATACATGCAATTCCTACAAACTGGGTTGCCGTCACGGCTCAAATCACCTCCGCAGTAGTGGAAGAAGCAGCCCCAACGGATGATGATGATTTTTATTTCCCGTCTATCGAATTCACCTATACCGTAGAAGGTCATGCTTACAAAGGCAAGCACGCAGTCGGCAAACCGTATAATTTCACGCGCAAAGCAGAACAGACCTTGAAGAATTATCCGGTCGGCAGTGATGTTGTGGTGCACTATAATTCTGAAAACCCATCCGAGACGCGCATATCTCCGCCCTGAGTTTTTTTGATGGACATGGAGATTCAGTAACCCTCTCCCATATGCTAGATTTATTTTATATTTATATATATAATAGAATAAATAGAAATATAGCATAAAGGAGATTATAATGAAACGCGTGGCGATGCTGCTATTTACGATTCTGTTAATTACTGCTCTAGCGAGTTGTGGACTGGATACAATTTTCGATGAGGATGACACAGCTGCAAGCACGCCAACCACTTCGGGTGATCCAGCTATGGAAGAAGACCCACTGGAGGAAGAAAGCGTACCAGAACCCACAGAAACTATGGCGCCAACAGAAACACCTGCACCCACCCCGACCAACACTGTGGAAGCGCCTGAAGTCGAGGAAAATCCCAGCTTTGCCTTTACACCGGATACCTTTTCTCAATTCAACGCATTCTCGTACGATGTCCTGATGCAGCGTGTGGAAACAGATGGAAGTACTGAGGAAAACCATATTGTCTTCAAATTCAGCGATGATCCACCCGCACAACAACTGGAGTTGTATTCTGCATTTGATACAATAACAATGACACTCAGGGATGATCAGATCTGGGTGCAAACACTGGAGGGTTGGTCTCTGACACCCGCAGAAGCAGGTCTGGCATTTCTAGAAGGCTTCAGTACGCCACCCGTCGTCAGTGAAGACTTCCTGGAGAATTTTGTGGTCGAATTCCCGTATGTGGGTGATGACGTACTAAACGGTCTGAACACCCGCCACTTCAGGGGGACGCAAACTGAACCATGGGTTGACGTGTTTACCGGTGGGGATAATGCCTTTGAGTTAAGTTCCGGAATTATTGACTTCTGGGCTTTGAATGAACCAGGTCTTCCTGTATTCCCAATTTCTACGACCATCACGATGGAAGGCAATATCAACGGTGACCCGGTCCAATTCTTCCTAAGCCAGGAAGTCAAGAATCTCAATCAACGCCCTGATATCAAACTTCCCACGGCAGAAATACTGGGCGGGTTACCCTCAGGGCTACCGCTCTTTCCCGATATGCTGACAGCGACATCATCCGCTGGTAAAACATTTTTCACCACCAATACACCCTTCCAGGAAGTCGTTGATTATCATGTGGACGCATTTGAAGCTGCTGGTTGGGAAGAAATCACTGAGGAACGGATAATGTCAATCTCACAAGCCTTTCTTTATTGGCAAAAAGAGGGTATTATCAAATTCGTTGCCACACCTGGCGAGGATGGTACGGGTTCACAGGTATGGATTGAGCCATCAGAATAATGCGTGAGCTTGCAGTGATACTTTTGCCCCAAACAGGGAAAAAAGGATTACTGCAATGCCACCTGAACATGGTGTATGGAATCCATACATCAGGGTCTTTGCGCCTTCCCCTTCCGCTTACTCCAGGCGAAGACCCTCGTTCACAATGACACAATACGATTCTATAAGAACTGAAGCATAGGAGAGACAGATGTATAAAACAGATATGTATGAAGGTATGCTGGCAGAGACCGTCACGCTGCCAGGTGATCAGGGGACATGGATCAATGCTTATTATGCCCGTCCATTGGGTCCAGGACCGTTCCCGGGCATGGTGCTGGTGCACCATATGCCGGGATGGGATGAATGGTACCGGGAAGCGGCGCGAAGATTTGCCCACCACGGTTACGCGACCCTCTCCCCCAACCTTTATTTCCGCAACGGTCACGGCTCACCGGAAGACGTTGCAGCTAAAGTGCGGGGAGACGGCGGAATCCCCGACCAGCAGGTGATGGGCGATCTTGCTGGGTCTATCAGCACCCTGCGTTCCCTTCCCAACATCAACGGGAAAATCGGCTTATTTGGCACATGTTCCGGCGGCAGGCATGCCTATCTGGCAGCTTGCCTATTGCCGGGGATTGATGCCCTCGTCGATTGTTGGGGCGGTGGTGTCGTGATGGGCGAGGCTGACCTGAACGCCAACCGCCCGGTCGCACCCATCGATTACAGCCAAGGATTTAACCTGCCCCATCCTGGGTTTGTTTGGTAACGACGACCGCAGCCCCAGCCCGGAACAGGTCGATCAACACGAGGCTGTTTTGAAGAAGCTTGGGAAAAACTATGAGTTTCACCGCTACCCGGATGCAGGACACGGGTTCTTTTATTATCACCGCCCCAATTACCGGCAGCAGCAGGCAGTAGACGGGTGGGACAGGATATTCTCGTTCCTGGAAAAGAATCTTTCAGCTGCGTCATAACGGAGGAAAAGGCTATGTGCACGATGATTGTTAAAAAAGTGAATATTGACGGCAGCGGTAAAGCGGCAGACCGATGGATTTCGGTAAATCAGGCGAATGTTTCCTATGATCACCCTTTCCACATTCCCCATGAACATGCCCTGAATATAGACTTCGTCAACGAAAATTTGGGGCTGGACGCCCGGGTTGCCGTTGAACTCAGTGCCCATGACGCCCGGGCGCTGGTTGATACCATCCTGGATGTGCTGGCGCAAGCCGAAGCGGGCGGACACCTGGAGTAATTCGGGCAAAATACAGCCAATGTAGGGGCGAATAATCATTCGCCCCAAACTTCCCGGAAGGTGATTACAAATCTCGATGGGAAATCCATGTCATGCCCATTGAAGGACATACCTTCCGGGAAGGGTGAATTACGGCATCGCGTCAAAAATCCTGACTTGATACGCAAAATCGTGGGGAACGGAATCCACAACGACATTGCGCACATCGACAGAATAAACAACATCCCCGCCCGGAACGGCTTCACCCAGGGTCCACACGAGAGTATTTTCCCCATACCCATTGACGACGGGACTGACCGTCACCGCGACAGGCTGCCCATCACGGGTGACGGTCACGTTCGCAGCGCTGAATACAGCCCTGTCGTAGGAAAATGACCAGCGCGCTGTAACAAGCTGGCGGGGAAAATATCCTGCAGAGGGCCATGCCACGTAAGGTTCGCGCGTTGCCGGGCGCTCGCTCAAACGATAGTCGCGGTCAATGACCCACAACGCATTGGAGGATGAATACCCGCTTTGCGCTGGAATATCACCGGTTCCCATGTACTGCGTCTTCGGGTACAAAATCCACCGGCGATGCCCGACCGCGTAATTCCCGCTGCCGTAATCCTGCATATATCCGCTGATGGCGGAGGGTCCATAGACCCCCAGATACAGGTTCGAGCTGCTGGCACCTGCGTAGCCATCAGTCGAATAACACGTCCAGGTTGCCGGCGGATAATGATTCAAAGCCCGGTTCACGCTCATCATCAGGGCTGCAGCCTGCGCTTTCTGGTTATATGATGCATCGAATCCTTTTATCGGGGGCACCCCGCCCATCGACCGGAAGTAATTAATCCGTGCTAAAATAGCTGCCTTGAAAGCGTCCGACGTTGTCCCCGGATTGCAGCTTGCGTGGCTGCCCGTCCACCCGCTGCTGATGCCATCCGAAGCCAGATAAGTTGTCTGGTAAAGTTGCCGGACGGCGTCCCTGTCCTGTGTATCAATCCAGCTTGTGCGGGGCAGCGATGAAGCGACCAGGGGTAAATAAGCCTGCGGCACCAATTCCGCCTGAATAACAGCTGGATCAACGGTAGTAATGGTGCGAGGCATCACCGGCGCTGCCAGGGGAACCGACGCAGCAGACTGCATCCTGGGCGCTGTCCCTGTGGCGAGAAGGCATATGGCAATTGCGCACAAACAACTGTAAATCAACCTGCTTTTGACCATATCTCCCTCACATCATAGGCGTATGAATGCATTGTACACAGGCTCCCGATAATTGTAAACGCGTGACGAGTGGATTAGCCTGATGCGCATTAACTTAAGGCGTTGTTTAGCATAATCAGAATCACTACTGTCGTCCATCCCTAGAAGGGAGCGATGCCTGTTTTGGATCTGATTACGCTTAACAGCGCCTTAACTTGATGCCTATGGGGCAGGCACGTGGGCCTGCCCTGCGTAACCACGGGTGGGAGGGCAGACACGGGGGTCTGCCCCTACATCGTTTTACCGGGCAATATAGTGCAACCAGGATGTGCCGGAAGCGCCGGTGTAAACCGCCTGTTCGAGGACCTGGAACCCGGCGGATGCGATCAACGCCGCGCCTTCATCCAAACTGTACCGGGCAAAGAATCGTGGCGCAGCCATAGCGTAGCTCTCAGGTTCCCATTTCTCTCCGGTTCCAGCTTTCAACGCCAGGTACAGGACGCCGTCCGGTTTAAGGACGCTGTAGAAACCGGCAAGGCACACAGGCGCATGTGCTTTGGGCACATGCAGGAGGGCTGCATTACACCAGAGGGCATCAAAGCTGTGCGACAAAAACGGCAGGCGCAGCATATCGCCCTGGATGCGAGGGCAGGAAACGATTTTTCCAGCTTCACGAAGCATAC
Source organism: uncultured Chloroflexia bacterium (assembly GCA_963700595.1). Taxonomy (GTDB): domain Bacteria; phylum Chloroflexota; class Anaerolineae; order B4-G1; family SLSP01; genus PWVB01. The sequence continues at coordinate 635,697 of CAVOYE010000020.1, read as the reverse complement.
CGGTCGATAAATCGAACGCGGTCACCCGGAACCCTTGCGAGGTAAACCAGGCGCTGTCCCGCCCAGTCCCGCAACCCGCGTCCAGGATGCGACCACCGGGGTGAATCAGGGTGAGAAAGTGACCGGCGGATTCAAGAATTGAGGGGGGCATAGCGGCGTTGCGTACCGCAAAAGCGGGAGCAATCAGGTCATAACTCGACCTGTTTTTGGCATGCAAGGTGTTCATCTCATCAAGCGATAACTCAGCTCATAGCCCACATACCAATCACAATCAGAAAAATGCCGATCACGACACGCAACCTTCCCAGCACGCGCAGTTGGTTCTCTTTGTTTTTGCCGCCAAAAACCGACATCAGCATAACTTCCGGCGGGAAGGCGCGGGGTGCAGACCTGTTGTTAAGCATCCGGATACCTTCCAACGCAATGAGCACACCCGCGGTAATCACGACGATAAATAGAAATGTTTTAGCCATAAAATATACCTGTTATCCAATCAGGATTATTGCGTCACGGGCTGGCTTGAACCGTCAGTTCGACGGGTTTTTCTTTTACCAGCGTCTCCGGCAGTAAAAAGCCAAAGACAGCGGCAGATATAAGCCCTGCGACCGCCAGCACAAGCGCGGCAGAAGGCAGCGCTATCGCATCCGCCACAGTACCGACAAGGTTGGGACCTCCGGAACTGCCAATGTCACCGATCAGACGCCAGACACCCAGGAACTCTCCGCGCCCTTTGCTGGGAGACAGATCCGCACCCAGGGTCATCATCGCCCCTGAACTCAATCCGTTTCCAGCACCAATCGACCATCACGCACAGTAACAGCGTCGTAAATGTTGATGAAAGTGGTACGCATGCCATCGCCACTGCCTGGATCAGGAAACTGGGCACAATAGCGGACTTCCGTCCCCAATGGTCCATGATCCATCCCGCAGGATAGAAAAGCGTCATTTCCACAAATGCCCCAATACCCAGCAACCACCCGATGGCGCCTACATTCAGTCCAACGACATCCGCTGCATACAGGGGAATAATCGCGGTCCGACCGCTGCGGATCATCTGCGCGAATAATTGCCCTATCCCGGCGGGGACAAGCAGTTTGATTCTGGGACGCACGACCTCTGACAGAGAAACACGATGCGCCGGATTGTGACTGCTGCTGTGCTTTGCGCCCGGCGTCATGACCGCTGCCACCAGAACCGTTACGATCGCCGATAGCGCCCATCACCCCGTAAACCAGAAATGGCAAACGCAAACCATACGTCGCGCCTAATGTACCGCCAATCATTGGACCGATAAACCTGCCAATGCGCATCATCCCGCCAAAGGCGGAAATGGCTCTGCCCCGGTTACCGAGACTGACCGTATCCGTTACAAATGTGTGCCTCGCGACGGCATACAGGGCATTGCCAAAGCCCGATATCAACTGCAAAATAAATGCAGTGCCAATGGATGTCGCCCAAAAGCATGAAACCGTCATCGAGACGGTGAGCAGCAAACCCGATGACCATTGCCTGCCGGTGTCCCCAACGGCGCAGCAGCACACCGCCGGGAATGTCACCGATGAGCGTGCCCAGCAGGGGGGCTGCCAGGACGAGCCCTACACCACCATAGGACCCACCCAAATCCTTGATAAACAAGGGTAATACGGGGGACAGCAACCCGTTAGCGATGGCAACCATTAAAGCGGGGACATAAAAGGACAGCATCATGGGGTGCCTGGCAAGATGCCGTAGACGCCGCTGGAACGGCGATTGGGGTGTTGACTTTTGGGTTGGTGGGTGTCATTGCTCTCTCATTGTGTTTTGTGTTAACTGCAACAGTCCACATTCTACCACGCCTGCACCTGTCGGGAAGGTTGCGTTCAAAAAATCAGGTGACAGTCACTGGGCGAGAGTACTCGCCTTGCAGTGACTGTCACCTTAAAATCTCTATTTTTTCCTGGCGAGGACTCGGCAGGAGCAGTTTTTCGGCATTCCGGTGGCATATATTGTGCCGGTCATCATCGCTGATATCAGCATCCAGCAAAACGCCGACCGCGTGATGCGGGTCAAACCACGGTAAATCCGTCCCGAACAGCATTCGGTCCGAACCCGCCTCTTTCACAAATTTATCGATGATGCCGTAGTCATCAAAGACTGCCGTCAATTCCAGGTAGATATTGGGGAAATCCAGCGCCAGCCTGACCGCAGCATCCCACGCCCCATGGCAGCTGTGACCCAGCAGAAACTTGACCTGCGGGTAACGGGTTGCCACTTCGCGGACGACGTCCTCGCCATCATAGACGCTGCCCCCCCATGTGTGCGCCAGGACCAGTAATTCGTGGGCATTGGCATACTCCCATGCCGGCGCATAGCGCTGGTCGGTCAAGGCGACCTTGTGATAATCGGACAGGAATTTAAAACCAATAAATACATCCGGGAACAGGCTTTCAAATGTCTCCATATCCGCGCTCAGATTCTCCGGGTAGTTGGGGTTCACCATGCAGTATGCGCGCAACCTGTCCGGAAACTGGCGCACCGCCTCGATACTCAGGCGGTTGCCCACGTCAGGAGATTCGAGCGCGGCATGGTGCGAGAAAGCCAGCATCCTGACGCCAGCTTCATCCATGGTCCTTACCATATCGGCAGCAAGGGGGCGAGGGAAATAAATCGCAGCATAATGACCCATATGCCCGTGCATGTCATAGATCGGGCAGGCTTCCGACCGCCCGTTTTCCCAAAAGTCGCGTGCCAGTTCTGATGTGCCAATCATAGTGCTGCCTCCTCAAGAATGCGCTCAAGATTGCCGTGGGCGATGGCATGCTTCGCTTCTTCTGGTATCCGGGCATGTTTAAGCGCCATCATCATCCCGCCGAAATAGCTGCCCGGGAACCCGCTGCCAAACAACATCCTGCCTGCGCCGTAATCGGTGACCACGGATTCAATACCGCCGTCGAGCAAATACTGGGATGTATCGACGTAAAAGTTGGGATAACGCTCAAGCAGAGGGCGGAACATCCGGTCATCGCCCCAGCAACCGTGGTCACAGACAACGCAGACCAGGTTGGGGAAATCCTCCAGCAATTCGTAGACGTTGCGCCACTCCATCCCGCGGTTAATCGAAAGAAACATCGGGACGCGCTGCTGTACCATTGCGTCCAGAATATCACCCATTGACACAGCATTGAGTAAAAAGCGGTGTTTTCCGGGAAACACTCTCAGGGCTTTAATCCTGGCGGTTTTCATCTGCGCGAACAAAGCTTTTGGCTGAGGGAACTCATGCCCCTGATTGGGCAGGATCGTCCAGCATCCTGTCAGACGGGGGTGCGGCGCGATGGCTTCGGTAAGCAGCTGGTTGCCCAATTGCGGGGCATGGTCGTGCTGCGCGATGTGCCATACCAGCGCCTGATCCACACCGGCGCGGTCCATTGCTGCCAGCAGCTCAGAGGGTGTTGCAACCGGTACAATCGGACGCAGCGATGGCAAACCAAAATATACATTACAGTCATAAAATTTCATACGAACATCCTCCTGCGAATCAGGTGCTTAGGCATTGATCATAGCATCATTTTCCAGTTTCCATAATCGCCCGGCAGCGACGCGGTGATGTTGGCGCCGGGTGGAAACTAATCAGTTCTGAATATGCAATACGACATATTCAAAACAGTGACGCATCCCCTACCCAAGGGTGTCCGTCACAATTCCGCAGAACAGAAACGGATGCAAACATACTAGCCAAGCAAATATTTGTAACATAGCCTGCAGTACTCCCTGGACTACAGATCGGATTGCGCATTGTACCGGGATTCTCGCGTCCGCATTATGTCTGCAAAATTGTGGCGGAAACACCTTTTCAAAGGGTGCGCGACACATTTTTGCATCCAATGCTTTTAGGGCGGCGCGGAATAGTCCTCTCGTGCATCCAAAGTTGATTCCCGCGCCGGACTGCCATCATAGGGGTGTGTCGGTTGCTCAGAGCAACCGACACACCCCATAAACCAGGTGGCGGGACGGAGGTCTCCTTTGCATGCAGAAGCTCCGTATTCCGCCCCGCCACAGCATCCTGCTCAAGGCAAACCATTATGTTATTGGCAAAGTGCAAAGGATGTACACTTATTATCGTTTCGGAAAAGTGGCGGACCTTCTATCAAAACAACAATTGCCATTTATGACCTTTCAGATTACACTGCTTCAAGCATAAAATGCAAGACCAATAGTGGCAGCACATTTGAAATCCCATGCCATAAGGAGTATGCAATGCCCAAAACTGCACCAGAAATCATCATACCGGAATCGTTAAACGATTACCTTGAGATTATGAGCAAATCGGTCTTCCAGGCAGGACTCGCCTGGAAGGTTATCGAGAACAAATGGCCCGGAATAAAAGAAGCATTCAGGAACTTCGACATCCAGGTTGTCGCGAATTTTAAGGAAGCAGATATCGAAGCGCTCACGGAGGATACCCGCGTGGTTCGCAACTGGCGGAAATTGAAAGCGGTGGTTTCGAATGCACAGAAGATCCTCGAGCTGGATAAAAGGCATGGTTCTTTCCAGAACTACCTCAGATCGCACGGTAGCTTCGAACAAACGATGAAGGCGATGCGCAAGGATTTTAAATTTTTGGGACCATTCGGGGTCTATGCCTTTCTCTACACTGTGGGTGAAGATGTGATCCCCCACGAAGAGTTTCAAAGGTTGTACCGAAAGTAATCCGGGGACACAATCAGACATAAGCAGTATCATCCTGGAAGTAAGGAGCGGTCTATGCACGGCATTCTGAATTGGGGTATCGACATTGTGCTGTGGTTCCAGCAGTTCAGCCCCGCACTGGATGGGATATTCAAGGCTTTTACCTTCGCCGGCGAGGAAGATTTCTTCTTCCTGCTCCTGCCCATCCTGGCGTGGTGTATCGATCGCCGGACAGGGTTGCGCCTGGCGATCGTCTTTTTACTCTCCAGCTATTTTGGCACGATCATCAAAGAACTGACGAACCAACCACGACCGTACCAGTTCGATTCACGTGTTCAGATGCTGTTTGAGACCACGGGCAAAGGGTTTCCCAGCCTGCACACACAAAACACCACCGTGATCTGGGGATTCCTGGCGAGTCAGTTCCGTAAAACGTGGTTGTGGATACTTGCAGGTGTGCTTTTCGTTGGCGTACCGCTGTCGCGGGTCTATCTGGGTTTACATTTCCCGACCGACCTGCTGGGCGGTTATATCTTTGGCGCCATTATCCTGCTGCTGTTTCTGCGCGTCGAGCAGCCATTAGAGCTGAAATTCCACCATCTGCCCATCGCCTGGAAACTCATTCTCGCGGTCGGGATCCCGTTGCTGCTGTTTCTCAGCTTCCCATCCACCGATGAGACCGTCAGCTCTGCCACAGGGGTTGTGTTTGGAGCATGGACCGGCATCATCCTCGAACGGTTGTGGGTGCGATTCAGCACTTCCGGTAGCCTTTGGAAGCGTGTTGTACGCTTTATCGTGGGGATCGCCGGGGTGATGGTGCTGCGGGTTGGCCTCAAGGCTTTGTTTGGGGATTGGGAGCCCGTTTCTTTCTTCCGTTTCATCCGCTATGCGGCGATCGGTATCTGGTTTACACTGGGCGCGCCCTGGTTGTTCGTTAAGCTGTCTTTGGCAACAAAAGAACCATCAACCTGAGTTCACAAGCAGTGTAAAGGAAAACGTTGTACCGGCGCTTAACGCGCTTTCGACTCAGATACTCCGGCCCTGCAGCTCTACCAGCTGTTTTACAATCGCCAGGCCCAAACCGCTGCCCCTGGACTGCAGGTTGCGGGATTTATCCCTGCGCCAGAAGAGGTCAAAGACATAGAGAAGGTCACGCAACTGTGCGTTACAGCTTTAGATAGGTTTTCCACTCTGCAGGGATCTCACCGGACGCGACGATATAGCGCGTGCGCGGTGTCTTGGGTTCCCAGAGCAGGTGCATGTTCACTTCATTGGGTAAGTGGTTGGCTTTGCGTTGATTACATGGTGCGCATGCGCAAACTGTATTGCCCCATGTGTTTTTGCCGCCGCGGCTTACCGGCAGGATATGGTCCACAGTAAAATGCTGTTTATCCAGCACAATGCCATGGCGCTTTTCGGAGATTTTGACGCCGCAATAGCCGCATGTATACCGGTCGCGGCGCAGGATTGCATCCCTGCTCCAGCTAATACCCCGTCTTGGGACATTGACATAATATCGCAAGCGGATCACAGTCGGAATGCGCCATGTTTCAGCAACTGAATGCAGTTCCACAGCTTCCAGGCACTCGGGTACAACCCGGTCGCGCATTAACAGGGACATTGCCCGGCGGACAGGGATGACATCCAGCGGCTCATAACTGGCATTTAACAACAAAACATCTGCACTCACTGCGCTTCCTCATATTCTGTTAATAGTACGAGAATAGATACACACATTCTCACATACAGTCTACACAATGTTCCTGATTTCACAAGTTTATCCCATGACTCCATTACTGAGTGAGTACAAAGAAAGTGCTCCAGGCAAGGTGGCGAATTGGTGATGCGGGGTGGAATAATCCACCGTCTTTCACCTGTCTTGGCTCTCGCGCCGCTTTCTTAACAGGATGTTAGCACAAATCAAAAACACACCTTTATGACTTGTCTTTGGTTCTAAAACAGGTATTATATGCAAATAACTGCATATAATAATCGAGGACAGAATCATGCCCCTGAGTTACAGGCGTATTATGGTAGATGGAAGTCCCGTGGGTCTTCTGGGCTTGCAGGAGATTTTCGAATCCTGTTATGCCCAGGCGCTTTATCCCGGTGACGATGAAATCACAGAACAGCTCATCGCGCGCACCCGTGAACAAAACTACATACCCACAAGTGCTAAAACAGCCTATGGGAACGCCATATTGAATGCTTATGTGCGCTATATAGCCCAACGCGAAGGGCAGGATCTGGATCAAACTGACGGATATGGTGCATGGCGCGGGTATCCACGTGAACAAATTCCGTGGTACCCTACGCTCAATGAAGATCTATGCGACGGATGTGGCAAATGCCTCCGCCTGTGCTCCAGTAAAGCATTATCCAGGACAGATACAAACACCGTTACAGTAGATGATCCGTTCCGGTGTATCGTAGGCTGCAGCTCGTGTGCCACAATATGCCAACCTGGCGCAATCACCTTTCCTCCCCGGTCAATGCTGGACGCTTATCCCTGGCAAAAGTGCTGTTAATGGACACTACGTATGGTATTCATGCGATACAGCACATAGCTCATAGACCAGCATGCCGTATCCTTTTGCACATTCCACCGTCATAATTAGCAGGAGATAGGGTGAAGAGAAATCCAGCAAAACGGTTACTCAACAAAATCCAGCAGTTCGACACGCAAGCCCTGACCGAAATTTACGATTCATTCGCTCCAAGAATCTACGGTTATGTCTATCGTCGAACAGGTCATGTTGAGACTGCGCAGGAAATCACCGCCGAGACATTTCACCGGCTCCTGGTCGCGCTCAAAAATAAGAGCGGACCTACGGATAACCTGTCAGCATGGTTGTATCGCGTCGCGCACAACCTGATTGTAGACGACTATCGCAAGCAACCGCTGCAGGAAATACTTGAATTGGATGAGGAAAATCTGGCCAGTCCGAATCCGGATCAGGAAATGGGCATACAACGTCAACGCGCAGAACAAACCCGGGTAGCCTTACTGCAGTTAACAGCCCAGCAACAAGAGGTGATCGCTTTACGCTTTCTGGAAGGCTGCAGCCTCCAGGAAACAGCACAGATCATGCAACGCGATGTCGGTGCGGTAAAAGCACTTCAACACAGAGCTCTAAACAGTTTGCGCCGGCTCATAGAGGAGACCGAGGAAAATGCATAGTCATAAAAACAAAAAAATACCGGTGACCGCCCGTATGAATAACGCTTTAAGAGCTCTGGAACCTATCACGCCACCCAACCCGCAAGCGTGGCAGCAACATCGCCAAAATTTCCTCACGGAAGTTTCCGAGATTCAGGAGCAGTTGAAATTGATGCCGGTTCGCGTTGATACTGCACCGGTAAATCAAACACATAATCCAATACCCGCGTGGCGCACACGCTTTAAGGAGAGATCAATCATGGTAATCGCGCTCAAAGCTTTAGTCGTATTGACACTTATTTTCGGAGGCACTGCGGGCACGGCAAGTGCGGCAGAAGGCAGTGTACCCGGCTCAATCCTCTACCCGATAAAAATGCAGCTCGAGAATTGGCAGCTTAACACCGTCCACGAACCTCAGCGGCAGGCTGTACTGGCACTCAAATTTGCCCAGAGCAGAATAGAGGAAGTAGAAACCTTGATGAATCGCGGAGATGAAATTCCTCCCGAAGTTGCACAGCGTTATCAGGACCAGGTGAAACTTGCGCAACAAGCAGGTGAGGCTTTGCCCGAACCCCTGAAAGAGCAGATAAAAACCCGGTTACAGACGATGCTCGCTCAGCACCTGCAAACGCTGACCCAGCTCCGTTTACGAACGCGTGAGGAAGGTGAAGAAGATGAAGAACCCCTGCAAGCTATGATCAGGGTTATGGAGCAAACCCAGGCGCAACTTGGTGCGAAAAATGGTCAGGGTGAACCCCCGGAGACCATCCCACCTGAAGATCCTGGCAATCCTGAACCAGGTCAGGGCGCAGGCAACGGCACGGGCAATGATACAGCACCCAAACAGGGCGAGGGAAATGGTGCGGGACCTAACCCGGATGGCGGTACCCCTCCGGATGACAAACCGGGCAGTGGGGAAGGCAATGGACCCAAAAATGGGAATGGTTCAGAGGATTCCCCAGGTAATGAAGAAGCACCAGCAGGTCCGCCCGAAGGCGCCGGGGATGGCACACCACCCGAAGAAACGCCGGGGAATGGTCCGGCAGCGGGCGCCGGTGATGGTGACCAGGATGGTACATGCAACGCAGGTGGAAACTGCGGCGATGGCGAAGGCGATGGAAATAACGGCGCAGGTGACAACGGCGGTTCGGACGGTGGAGAACCTTCAGGTGGCAGCAATTCAGAAGGTGATAACTCCGGCGGCGATAACGGAGGCGATAATGGTGGCGGCGACTCCGGTGGTGACAGTGGTGGCGGTGACTCCGGTGGTGACAGTGGTGGCGGTGACTCCGGTGGTGACAGTGGTGGCGGTGACTCCGGTGGAGACGGTGGTGGAAACGGCGGAGGTAACGGCGGTTAGGGTAAACACCAATTAGATCAGGTCATTTTAGCGCTATGTATTGAAATAGATCATTCAATACATAGCGCTATTTCTTATGCATGTATCAAAAATATGAGAATATTGCACCCAACACATTGGGTATCCGCCAATATCCTGGAAGTCATGGAGTCCACACCGGATGTAAAAAAATAAACCAATCTGTAGTACACCTTGTGCCCTTTCCACGCCGTTTTTGTATGGGATGTTTCGGTATGTAGAGAAGATTGTTCTGGAAATTTGGTTGCCAGGGTTTTCATACCAAGCGCTTCAGGATGCGCAAAACAAGGAAAGTCAGCCATGGAGAAGGTAACTTTTTGTCCGCAAAAGACCACGCCTTCCACGCGCGGTACATGGAGGAGGCAGTAAAAAGCCCTTCGGCGTTCGCCTGCAATGTTATCTCTGTCACCATTTCCTTAAAACGAGGATCCTGTCTGACGTAGTCCAACCGGCTGAGAACCTCTACGACGTGCAGAATATCATACCAGATGAATGGATATTTCAACTTCCGAAAATCGGTGCCAATACCAAACAAGTACAGTTTACGCTCTTTTTGATGTTCCCAATGCCACAGCAGCATATCAGCACCAGACCTGACGACGGTGCTTTCATGGAGCTCTGGAAATTGCACCAACGCCTTAAGGGCATAGACATTGGCAATTGGGCATGGGTCATCTTTGCGCCCCGGTCCCCTGAATCCACCTAATTCAGCCGCTGATGCACACAACCAACCTTTTTCCCCCGCGCCAGCCACCAGATGTTGTAGAGCAGATTGCATACCTGGACCATCCGGAGCGTCCATAGCCTTTAGAATATAAAGAACGGTAGGCGCGTCACAATTGAGCCATGCCCATTGGTTATCACCTGAACCACCATAACGAGGGGATATTTGACTGAGCGTTTGGAAAGCCCCCGCAGCAGATTGGTGGGATAGCACAGATTCCAGGATGGTCTGCATGCCTTGATCGGTGTACCTTACACCAAAGTCCGCAAGTGTTGCTAAGTGATAAAGGGGATGTGAAGCATCATTATGGCGTTTCAGTGGAATCGCACCCCAGGTTGCAGCTGTAGCGATGAGAGCTTGAATTTTCGGATGGACCAGCATATTTTGCCGGGTTTGCTGTACAATTGGATCTATGAGTGACCGGCCCTCAAGGTCAACCAATGTCCGAAAACGCGTCCATGGTTCACCAGCATCCAGTAACCAGGGAATGATGTTGTCCATTAATTCTCCCACGTAAGCATCTGATGGTGGAAATTAACGATATAAAATGAAGGGATGAGTTGCACTACGCGAAATCGTTTGCGATTAGCAACACCGAAGGGACGCCATCCGCGGAAAATACCTTAATGCAGTGGGATTTTCAAGGTAAAAGTGCTGCCTTCGCCAACGATGCTCTGGACACTCACCGAACCGTGATGACCCTCCGCAACTTTTTGAACCAGGGCTAAACCCAAACCGGTCCCGCCAAAACGACGGGTTGGTGTGCCATCCACCTGATAAAAAAGTTCAAAAATGCGTTTCTGTTCCTCAGGCGGTATACCAATACCCTGGTCTTTCACCCAGAAACATACCGCCTTCTTGCCATCGCACAAAGACGCTCCTACTTCAACCGTTGAATCCTGTGGAGAGAACTTGCAGGCATTATCCAGCAATTGGTGCAGCGCCTGCGTCAATCGGGTATAATCTCCGCGCATAGTTGTTATACTGGAGCCTGGTGTATAGACCAGGTTAATATCCTTCGCGTTTGCTTTTTGTGATATCATCTTACACACTGTCAGCAGGATTTCATCCGGGTGAATATCACTAAACTCCAAATCACCGCTTCCCATATCCTGAAGAGTCGTTATCGCTTCGACTAAGTCTACCAGGGAAACAATACGCCGGGATGCAACTTCCAGGGCATCTTTTTGTTGAATGGGTGTGAGATTTCCATCTGAGAGTAATGTGACATAGCCCTGCACCAAAGCCAGGGGCGTGCGCAGTTCATGGGCAACATTTTGTATAAACTGTTCACGCAACACATCCAGTCGGCGTAGTTCTGTATTGGCTGTTGCGAGCTGCTCATTGGCGATTCGTAAATTCGAAGCATATTGAGCCCTCGTCACTGCCACACCAATTTGGGTGCCAATGGTCGTCAGCAGTTTAATCTCTTGATGGGAAAAATCACGTTCAGTTGTCGTTAACACCCCCAAAGCGCCAATGATAGGGCGGCTTTCATCATCCCGATCTTCATAAAGCCATTGCGTGTTGCCGGTGCGCAATGGGACAAAAAGATAGGATTGCAGGTTTTGGTCACCAACATCCCGCAACCAGGACCCGTGGGGTAACTGGCGTCCCACATGAACATGACCAGCTTTGACGACACTGCCTGCCAAACCTTCGCCCATACCCAGAGGTTTTGCTGTTCTGTAATAATTCTGCGATAAACCGGATACCGCCGTTAAATACAATAAACCCGTGGCTGGATTGAGCAAGCGTATGACACCCACATCAGCATTGACAGCTGCGACAGCGGCATCCAGAGCATTCTCAAGAATTTCATCGATTTCCATGGAGTGGCTGACAGCGTGCGCAACCCTGTTCATTGCACTCAGGCTGCGGTTCTGCAATAACAAATCGGAGGTTTGGCGCTCTACTTCGTCAGCCAAAGTCTGGTTAAGCTGCACTATTTCTTCCTGGTAGCGCGCCCTTTCCCGCAGCAAATCCGACTTTTCAAGGACACGTTGAATAACAACCTTAATCTGGTCCATATCAAGAATTTGCTTGCTCAAATAATCCCAGGCGCCTTCTCGCATTGCGACAATGACATCATCCATCAATCCGCTACCAGAGATTACGACCACTGGCAAATCAGGTTTTTCAGTGTGCAGGGTATGGATAACCTGTAATCCGTCCACACCTGGCATGCGTAAATCCACCAGAACAGCATCAAAGGATTCTGCTCGAGCTAGGTGCAATCCACTCACGCCATCCGCGGCACTGACAGATTCAAATCCTTCAACTTGAAGGTAGTCAGCCAATGCCTTACGTATCAGATTCTCGTCATCTATGATCAGGATTCTTTTAGTTGCCATTCTACCCTACGCATACGAATAAACACGAGGTCACCACCAACCGCCACAAGGCAAAACGCATCTGTTCCAATAATGTCAGAAATACAGGTAACAATTACCGCGCATACTGTTTCATTCCTAATTCACATCATACTTATGATTCGCGAATTAGTCAAATGAAAATTCAATCTAAATTGTATTCGCCATATTCTTCCCAGGATTGCACCATCGCCAGGTAATTTTCTTTTGGCACCTCTATTTGGACGGCATTAGAGGATCCAAAAACAAACCCCCCAGCGTGTTTACAACTGATGAGAAGATCGCGTGCTGCGCTTTTGATGCTTTCAACAGAACCGGCAACCAGTAATCCGCAATCCAGGTTGCCACACAGGCAAATTTTTTCGCCGATTTGCGCTTTGACCTTGACGATATCCATCCCAGCCACCGGATCAATAGCCTGCAAAGCATGGAGTCCGCTGGCAGCGATGGTCTCCAAACCACGGGTTAAATCACCATCCGTATGGAGAATGGCGTACAAACCCAAAGCTTTGACTTGCTCAGCCCAGGTTCTCAGGTAGGGCCAGATATAACGCTCCATTTGTGCCGGTGTAAAAAAAATACCGTGATTATCGGCGATATCAGACGCTGTAAAGACAGCTTCAACGCCCAGATCTCGCAACCGGCGCGCGTTTGCCAATCCGTTTTGCAGGGCGCGCTGCGCACGGGCGTCAATTTCATCCGGGGAATCATAGAGCGCATAACTAAATTCCAGATATTCATCCGCTGCCGGCATTGCCATCACCCCCCCACTCCCGGCAACGAGCATCAGATCATCCGGTTTTTGATTTTGCAGTATTTGTATCTGCCGGTATCGCGCATCATCGGGTAGGATGTAATATGCCCACACACCGGGAGCAACGCGCCAGTAATTGCCAGGCACGGTTACTGCGGCAAAGTGCAGCGCTTCAGCTACCGATAGTATAATATCGGCATTGTGAAACAATGCGCTTTCCTGTTCTGCCTGTGTGAGATTAGCAAATTCCTCTCCTAAAATAAGCGGAACAGCAGAAAACGCGTTCCACGCGTGAAACTCCAATTCCCAAAAGGGCACAGCGCCTTCGGGTTGGCGTCCTTCCAGGGCGGCAGCCATATCGTCACGTTTTGTCATCAGCTATGAGTCCTCCAGGAGAAATCTGTTCGCATTTTTATAATTCATTGCCCCTCCGTTCCGGTAAATTACTTTCACCTTCCCGAAGGTTTGTGCTTTAACGGACAAGCATAAATATCCGATTGAAGATCGTCATTCACCTTCCGGGAAGGTCTGTGTTTCACCATAAGTTACTTCAACAGGATTTGGAAAACAGTACCTTTCTGTGCCGGTAAATTACTTGCGAAACAACCTTATCAATAGGTTAATCACCAGGGTAAGGACCACGCTGACCAAAAGTGTAGACACAATAGGCGCAAATAACACAAACCTGCCGTCTTTGCTCTGCACCCGGATATCACCCGGCAGTTTTCCCAGCTTGTTTAATAAAGGCAGATGCGGCGCCAGGAGAACGATGATCCCAACGACAATGACACACAAGCCAAAAACAATGATCAACTTGCCGATTTGCTGTACTCCCAATAGTGACCTCCCGGTACAATCATAGTTGCTGGACTTCCCCTGGAAATGGGGCCTTGTTAACGCAGAATTATGTCTGTAACCTATTGATGCGACGCCGTAAATTAATACCTGCCCGTGCGCAGTGGGTACTGATTTTCCACCGTGAACCAGCGTGCCAGCAATGTATTTCGCATTTTTTCCAGAGCAGTCTGGTAGCGCTTTTCGCCAGCCACATTGCACTGCTCGTGCGGGTCCTGCTCTAAATCGTAAAGCAGCTCCCCCACTGCTGCCTCATCAGATCCTTGCCTAAAGCGGCTGTATTTGAAGGCGTGCGTGCGCACAGTTTTCCAGGAACTCCGGAACGGATCTTTATATTCGATATACACTGATGTACGTGGTTGGTAATCGCCCATAGCCAAACGCTGATAAAAACTGCGCCCCTGAAAAAACGGGGGAACCTGTATGCCGCACAATTCCAGGACGGTGGGGGCGATGTCAACGGCTTCAATCAAATCAGCCACCCGTTGGGGTTTGAACAAGCTGGGACACGAAAAGATAAGCGGGACATGAACGCAGCTATCCAACCCGGGGGGACCTTTTTGAATCAAACCATGATCGCCCAGGTGTTCACCATGATCGGATGTGAAGATAACGATGGTATTATCCAGCAGAGCTTTATCCTCCAGCTCCTGGAGGATGTTGCCGATTTGATCGTCGACGTGGCTGATCAACGCGTAATAATAAGCCTTAATCATCCGCCAATGGTCATCCGTCAGATCCATACCAGACCAGGGAACATCGCTGTTTTCCGCATCCATAAAGGGCAGCGGCAAGAGTTCCTGTTCATACATCTTCACAAACCTTTCAGGCGGATTGAGTGGGGCATGAGGGGCATAGAATCCGGCAATCACAAAAAACGGTTTTATCCCGTCCTGCTGGTGAATAAACTCCACCACCTCATCAGCCACGAACGCGGAGTGTGTCAGATTCTCCGGCCCTTCAAAGCAGTAGGGTTCATGGGTGTTCCGCGGATGCTTGACCACCGGTGGGCCTTCCCACGCTGGGGGCGTTGAAATCCGGCAGTTATCGACCTGTGATGGGTCGTGATTTTTTACCCACTGTATATAGGCGTCATCGTAACAACCAGGCTCGTCGGAGAGGATCAATGTATCAAAACCATAACTAGGATGGGGTTCCCGGTGGTCGCGATTGCTATGATTCTTAAAGTGCAGTTTCCCGATGTTAGCCGTGGTATAGCCGTAAGCTTTGAGGATACGGGGCAATGTCCATATATCTTCCCGCATTTCAATACCATTCGTCGTGCAGCCTACCGTTGATGGGTACAATCCACTCAGCATGCTTTGCCGACTCGGCATGCAGACCGGATTGTTGCAGAAAGCGTTATCCATCAGGACACCTTCGCGCACCAGACGGTCCAGATTAGGTGTGATAATTGCCGGATTTCCTCCGTACCTGATGGTATCCCATCTTTGCTGGTCAGTGTAAATCAGCAGGATGTTCGGTCTTTTCATCGGTACACACACTCCTTTCAGGATGGCATTGCGTATAGCTTATCACCTGCTTGTGAAAAGGTTCAAGGCAGTCAGGCAGTTGGTCAAGAGGGAAGAATTTCGCCGCAGAAACTTCGGCACTCGGACGAAACTCACCGGCGGGCAATTCGCATTCGTAATACAAATCAAGGCGTTGCATCTTACGATCTCCGCCGACAACGACTGAGCGTTTGACACGAATGTGATACCCGCTTTCCTCAAAACACTCCCTGACGATGGCATCTTCGGCATTTTCGCCCTTTTTCAACCATCCACCTGGCAGTCCCCACGGGCATTCAGAGCGGTAGGTGTGCCGGAACAGGAGGATGTGCCCTTCAGGATTAAAAACGACCGCCACCGCTCCCACCAGGAATTTGGGCAGCAAAGCCCTTAAGAACAGGACCCGCAACCACCCGGGTATAGGCAGATTTTCCCAGGCATCGAGCAGCCTTCTGTGCAATCCTGACGTCAATTTAGACATCCATACCCTTACAGTAGAGCAGGATCAGGCAAGTTAAGGAAGGCATATTGTTTCTGGACATGGGTGCATCAGCGCGCTGACCAGGCAGGGTCCTGGATGAAAGAGGCTTCCAGCAGTCGTTTGCCGGCTTCCGGGAGCCAACTCGCACGGATGGCGTTCAAAACCATGTTTTTAATTTCGTCGCGCGTGAATCCCAGTTCGATCCTCAGGAAATAGTACTCCAGCGCCAGCGTATTATCAAACATCTTGGGATCGTCTGTATTGACCGTCACCATCAATCCCCGATCATAATAACGCCGGATGGGATGATGTTTCAGGTCGCGCACCACACCGGTACGCACATTGGACAAAGGGCACATCTCGAGCGGAAGGCGGTGCTCTGCCAGATAATCCAGCAATTTTGGGTCTTCTTCAGCCCGTGTCCCATGCCCAATCCGCTCCACCTGCAGCGCCCGGATGGCGCCCCACATGCTGTCCGCTCCGGCAGCTTCACCGGCATGCGCCGTGGTGTGAAAGCCCCACGCACGGGCTTGCGCATAGACTTCTGCCCAGGGTTCAGGCGGGAATATCTGCTCAGAGCCACCTATCCCGATGCCAATCACACCCAAAGCTTGCACATCCCGCAATTCTTCCAGCGTCCGCATCCCCAGGGCAGGTTCAGCGTCGCGGACAAGGTCGGCGATGAGGGCAACCGACACTTCGGGAACCCGGTCAAATCCCTTCCTGATGGCGGCGGTCAGGTCGGAGACAGTCAGTCCATAGCGTTCATATTCGATTGGTGAATAAAATGCTTCAGCATAACGTATATTCTGTTGTGCCATGTCACGGGCGACGCCCTCAGCTATGAGCGTAAAATCGTCGTATTCGCGTAAGAATTTGTTCTTCCAATACCAGGTATCAATAAAATGGGCGAAATCCGTGAATTTGAATTTATGCTTCAGCGCCAGCATATCAGGCACATCGGGATCCCCGCCGTATTTCGTCACCAGGTCAAACATAGTTTGCAGGGGAATCGCGCCCTCAAGGTGCACGTGCAGCTCTACCTTCGGGATATTTTCCTCCCATTGAAAGGGATTTTGAGGACGTTCGAAGACAAACTGGTCTGAAATTTCCATATTAGTGGCTCCATGTCTAGTGTAATTCTTGCAGATGCTTTTCTCATTATAGCATCATAATAAACAGAAGAGAGTGGCAAAGCATAGCTTTTCAAGGCTATTGCTTTTGACCATCGACGTTCACTATTAAGTCCGGTTCGGTAACCTTCGAGGATATCGATTCGGAATCATCGGACAGAATTTAAATTCCCATCTACCCGGTGATTATTCACCCGGCTAAAAGACACCACCGGTTGCATCCGATTAAATCGCATTTATGGTTCGCAGTTTCCTTAGCCCGGTTATTTATATCCGGGCGCGTTCAGAAAATCAGTTCATTAATATGGTAAAATAAACTAAATAAATCAACAACAGACTAAATTTCAGACATATGGAAACTATGATAAACCATCAAAAACCCACCCAACTTATGCGCAAGCGCTACTCCTGCCGCAGCTACCAGCGCGCGCCCATCCCGCCGGATAAACAGCAGCAGCTCCGCGATTTGCTCCCGACCCTGATTCAGGGTCCATTGGGCACCACATCCCGGTTCATGCTCATTGCGGCGGATGAAAATGACAGGCAGTCGCTCAAAGGCTTAAGCACCTACGGCTTTATTAAAAATCCCACAGGATTTATCCTCGGCGCGTCAACACCTGCCGCGCACAGCCTTGAGGATTTCGGATATCTGCTGGAATACGCGGTGCTGTATGCGACCAGCCTCGATCTGGGGACTGTCTGGCTGGGCGGGACATTCAACAAGGGGCGCTTTGCGGAAAAAATGCAGCTGGCAGAAGCTGAACAACTCCCCGCGGTCATTGCCTTGGGTCAGATAGCAGACAAACCGCGCGCCCTCGATGCTGTCATTCGCCGGCAAGCCCAGGCGCAAAATAGGAAGCCTTGGGATCAGTTGTTCTTCTCCCATGCTTTTGGAACAGCCCTGGAAAGGGACACTGCCGGTCCTTATGCCGAAGCCCTGGACATGGTGCAGCGTGCCCCATCAGCATCCAATAAACAACCCTGGAGAATTGTCCGCGATGGGCGCAACTGGCATTTCTATATGCAGCGCACAAAAGGCTATGCGTCACGCAATACCAGGCTTGCTGGCGTCGCTGATATGCAGCGCATCGATTTGGGGATAGCGATGTGTCACTTCGCGCTGGCAGCTGCGGAATCGGGATTAAGCGGACGTTGGACATCACTGGAACCGGGACACGAGAAACCTGATGCGTTAACCGAGTATACGGTCACATGGACCGCGGATAACGGCTGAAATCAACGATAAGCCAATTCTGCTGAAAGGTCAAAATAGCGCTTGATGGCGTCCGGTGGGACATTAAACGGAATGTGGTTGCCAATGCACATCATATAACCGCCGGACATTCTGCCGGTCTCAACCATTGACATCACCATCGCCCGGATTTCATCGGGGTTATTGCGCATCAAAACACGATTATCTCCCTCCCCTGCCAGGAAGCAATCCTGATAACGCCGCGCGATTGCTTTATAGTTGGTATAGGGTTCGCTGATAATGCCGCGCGCACCGCACGCCATAACATCGTCTGCGAACGCGTCAATGCACCCATCGACCATAAACAGCACCTCTTTTCCGGACTGCTTTATTATATCCCAGAATTCTTCGTAGCGCGGAAAAATATACTTATGCATCCAGGCAGGACTGCACACCGGACCGCTGGTTAATACGATGTCATCATGGCAAACAACGAAATTAACCGGCAGCTTCGCAAAAGCTCTGAATACACGGCGGTTGATCTCAGCGAACTCATCCATGATGCGTTCAAATTCCGGCTCCAAACAAAGCAGCATAAAATTCTCGTAACCAAAAACCAGCAAGGGCCACATAAACATCGTATTGTAAAACCCCACGGATACCGGATCGTTGGCTGGCGCCTGATCTCCCCATTCTACCGGGTAGGTCTTCCGATAACGGTCATAGATAACGGCTTCACTCCTGAAGTCGCCATCCACAACAACCTGCCAATCCGTGAAATCCCCCTGTTCCAAAGGGCTGAAACGCAGCATTTCCTCCAGCGATTGAAACCGGTGACTGGCGACTTCCTGCTGCCAGTATTCGCGATTCGCGTCCCCCCACCGACCCTTACCGCGATCCTTTTGCGCTTCAGGACGCGGCAGCGGATCATCCCGCTCAGGAATAGCTAACCGTAATTCCGGATACAGCGCATCCATTCGCAGGCGGCATAGACGGGGATGCTGGTAATAATCAATCCCGGTCAGATAGGTTTCGGCATCAGGATTGGACCAATGTTCCCAATGCGCAATACGGCGCGGACCCAAACCCATAAAACTTTCATAGCGAGAATCCATCATAATAATGAGACATCTCCTATTCAGGTGATAGTCACTTCAAGGCGAGTACTCTCGCCCAGTGACTGTTACTTGTGTTGTCTATACAATCACAGTTTCAATACCCAGCAGATCCCCAATCTTTTTAATAGTCCGGGCATGATGTCCAATCCCCAGGGCAAAATGGTGTGTGGGACCTTCCGCCAGCCACCTTTTCAGGAACGTCCGGGCATCAGGCTTAAAGACGCCCCGTGTGTTGGTGTTACCGGTTGCCGGAATAAGCCCGGCAGCGGACTCTCCCTCCGTAATGATAAACTTGAACTGCCCCTGATAATTCGACGTGATACCAAACATAGTGATGGGACCTTGTTTAATCTTGAATTCGACGGAAGCGCCCTGACCCGGTTTGCCATGATAACGGGTTAAACTGCGCAATACGGGTTTACCTTCAGCAATATTAATATGGTGCGGACCGTCATGCCCCACCAGAATGAAGTCATCCTCAAAATCCACCGGATGGAATTCAGCGAAACTCCCGCCGATCTCCAGGCGGTCCATAATCAGCATCGCAATACAGGTCTTCAGGTCACTTTCCCCACACATTGGAAAGCCCGCTCCGCACAGCAGGGAATTTCCAACGATCAGGCTGGCAGCCAGTTTTTCACGGTCGCTGCCCGGCTCTCCCCTGTAATAATAAGCTAGACCGTCCAGCGCGAACGCTTCCACATACTTGTCCAGGGTGACCGACGTCCGCGCCGCCGCAGTCAGATCTGTCGCTGTTAACTTTCGGGTCAGGGGATCTGATTGAGGATCGGGGGTGTCGAACAGTGCAAGGATCTGCTGTGCTTTGTGCTCGATTTCATCATCGGTAACGGTGCGGTCAAGCCGCATCAGATCGTCGATTTCGGTTTGCACGATATGCAGCCCGAACGCAGACGTAAAAGCTGTTGGATCGCTGTGCATATCCAGCATCGCCTCAATGGGATGCCCAAAATGACCAATTCTCGCCCCTTTCAGGTCGTGCATAACCCTGGCAATCGCACACCACTCCGCGATCTCGGCTTGTGCCTGCGCGTCACCATACAGCGTCCCAATGATGCAAGGGGGAACACACTTACCCATTCTCACCGCGACGCCGGCAAACTCCGGCAGCGAACAGATGTTATCGTTCTTGAGCTGCATCTCAATCGTCGCGTGGGCATAATCCATCCTTGCCAGCGGCTGCAGGGCAACCAGCACAATAGGCACATCTAAACTCGCGAATGATAATGCCAAACGTCGATGAGGTCGCGTAGGTCAGCATATCGCAAAACACCAGATCGAGATCTGCAGCTTTCATTTCTTTCAATTTGGCGTATGCCACCTCAGCGTTGTCAATCATCCCGAAATTAACCGTTTGGACATGGTTGGTCTGGACCATCTTCTCAAACACATCCATATAGCCAATCAATGCATCCAGTAAATCCGGGAATTGCTGCCAGTAGATATCCAATCCTACGCCGAACAGTCCGATATTCGCAGTTAAGGGCTTGCGCCGGGCGATTAAATCGCTTGTTGCCATATGAATCTCCTATGGGATCTAAAGTGTTGCGTGTTGAGTACAATTCGTAAATCGTAACCCGTAATGATGCCCCGGGCAGTCAGTCAAATCCCAGGTGTACACCGGAGAAGTCATTTATGTTTATCAAGTCTTCCTCGATTGTCAAGCACCGTGCTTATAAGCCGACCATTACGCAATACGTTATACGCAATATTCTATAACCACTAACCATTCCCTGCTAATTCTTCCGGGGCAGAGAAAACATAAATACTGGCAGAGAACACGCCCGGGTCAAATGCGCTACCGGCATAACTCCCATAATGAGCAAGCAGTTCAAATCCCAAATCCATATGCATCGCTATGACATCCGGAGACACGGCAGGATACAAAGGAACAGAATCCTCAAAGATAAAGGCGTCGTCAGATAGCAATGCGGTCTCAAATTGGACGCTTTCCGGTGAAATGTGGGTATACGCCCGTGTGAAGGTGAGGTCGCTCTCTGTTTTGATGACCGGGAAATGCACTTCGTCCTGTCTGAGAACATAATCCCAGTTCATCAATTGTAAAATCCACCGTCCGCCTGGATTCAGTACTTTCCTGAGGTCCGCGAGGAAACGCCTGAAGTCCGCCTGTGGCAAGTGAGCGCCAGAGTTGCCAATACAATAGACGAAATCATAGCCACCACCGAGTTCGGTGATCTTCCGCATATCCATAACCTCAAAAATGGCGCTCGGGTAATGGCTTAAAGCAAAATCGATCATCGCTGCATCCAGATCAATGCCGGTCACGTCGTATCCATCCACCGCCAGCTGTCCGGCATAATGCCCGGAACCACAGCCCACATCCAGACAGCGCTGCATAGGCTTGCTGTAACGTTGCAGAAAGGAAAAAACTCCCGGGCTGAATGGAAATATTTCTTCATAATATTGCGCGAACATGCTGTAAAAACTCATACAACCTCCAGGGCGTGCAACCAGGAAACTATGATAGTTACACAGAACAACAAGCGGCTAATGAACCGTTTTCATCAATTCAAGACGGACATCTTCGATCCGCCGGATGTCCGTCTGGCGGCAAGTGGTCAGAAAATCAATCCAGGCATCTTCAACAGATAATGCAACATGTTGGCTGGACATCAGTCGATGGAAATTGCCCGGGCTATCGCCTTTCCAGATCAGGATGTCTTTGCCTCCAACATCCTCATAGACATGGCTGATCCACCGGTCTGTCCTTCCGCTTGTAGTTCGGGACGTCCTCAAATAGATCTTCAACGGGATATCCTGCACCAGCGTACGGGAAACACCATTTTCATTGCATAGCTGGTCATAGGTCTCAGTTGGCGTATCCGCATGTAAATTGGTTACGATTGTATGCCCCATCCGGCGCAGGGCAAAGAAATCCCGCGCATTCTGCCCCCAGACATAGGCATAATAGGGTCCGGCGCCGATCTCGTGTGCCAGAAAACAGATGTTCTTTACACCCACATCCCTGTCCAACATCGGTATGTTGACCGCACGGTCCATCACCCGGATTTCCATCTCTGCCGGAAGGAAATTCAGACATGCACACATCACTGCCGTCTTACCAGCCCCCCCCGGTTTGGCGCCCACCAGCAGGGAAGCGCCCTGCTGCATCATTGCTGCCAGATAGCCTGCCAACGCAATGTCCATCGATCCAGCGTCAACCAGATCGACCATACTCAGCATCCGTCCGCCACGCTGGTTGCATGCATTGAGCGTTTGCACATGCTGTTCAACAGCTTTGTAATTTATTGCATGATCCATCAACGCTTAACCTTCCAATGCATATATCCCCTTATAAAATCCATTTGTGTCATATGAGAACGATAGTGCATGCATCCTGTTAACCATTCTCCTGGACATGTACAACAGCTAAAGCCCCGTTGTCTGCTAACGCTGTCACATCAAACAAAAGTCTGTGTTAGTAACCACTTTAGTGGTCATCCCCGAGCAGCACAACGACTAAAGTATGCGCATTCCATGGCACTGTAAATAAAAACAAAAACACCTCAAACCATCACACCACTTTCATATTCATTGGTATACGCCTACAAGCATATCCGCCTACTCCGTAATCACCACAGACCGGATGAATAGGCTGCCGGAAGTACCTCCATCGCTTGTGGTGAAAGGCACGGTTTCAACCGTATACGTATCATACAAAACAATTTCCAGGCTGCCAGCCTGTTCTGGAAGCGTATCAGGCATACGGAGATAATAAATATCGCGAAAAGCCCAGCCCTTTTCCCACCAGCTGGTGGGTTTGCTGCCCCCACCAGGCATACTGTCATGCTGGGCAAGCAGCGCACCGGAAGCGCCCATAATCCTGACACTGACGCTCCGCTCTGCGTCGGGAGCGTCCAACGCCTCCCAGTAAAGATAAACACGCAGTCCCTGCCCGGGATGAAGGGGCAGGGGATTCGCTGTCGTTTGGGTGTATATACCGTCACTATCTTCCTCCGCCAACTCTACCCGCGCCAGGCGCATCGTTCCCTCCGCTACCGCGCCGATTTCGATGGCAGGCAAGGGTTCCCCACCCCGCCGGAAAAGGACAATATCCTGGGCTTCCGCTTCCACCACAACCGCAGGATCAGGCAGCCAAGTATCGATAAGGGCATTAACCTCGCGCAGGTCTGCAGGATGGGCATCGTTCGTCCGGTCAAACAGGTAATAGGTCACCGCACAGGCATCTTCACGGAAAATGGGATAGTGGTACAAATCCATCCTGTGCGTCAGGTGCGGTACATAATACTTTTGGGCCACAACACAGGCAGAATCCGGCACGCGGTGCGTCACCGCCATCTCCAGGCGGTTTCGCGGCGTAACGCGATACAGTGCAGGCTCAAAGCGTCCACCCAGCGGTGCCGGGCTGAACAAAATGTAGCTGATCACCGTAAATGCGATGAAACCCGCCATAACCTTTCCCGCCAGGTGGCGGGGAATCCTCTGCCATCCCACGGCGGTGCTTGCCAACAGCACAGGCAGCAGCTCTGCCATATACCATTTATCAAGCTGAATCATATCGACATCGGTGCTCAAGAACATCAGCCCCACGAAGGGCACGCAGATCAAGACCCACTGGGGTTTTAAAAAAGGCAGTAAGAAGCCAAAGGGCAGGAGTACCCGGAAAAGTGCTTTAAGCTGCGATGGTTGAAACATCTGTCTGAGGACGTCGAAAGGCTGCCGAATCACATGACGTACGATATCGCCGTAGGTCGCGCCAAGGTTGTTATAGTAGTAAAGTTGGGGATAGACAGCCAAATCACCACCACGTGACCTGATCAGGGGAATCACCCAAAGGCTGACAATAAGGGACCACCCCGCTCCAAGGCACATTAAACCGGTTCCCCAGCGCCAATCCTTCTCAAAGACCATCAGATAAAAACCAATCATAAAAACAAACAGCCCCATACTCTCCTTGGCTAACAAGGCTATAAAAAGACCAAGCAGCATCCATCCCCTTTGCTTTCTGGCTAATGCGTACAAACCCAGCGCCAGAAAGGGCATTCCAAATGTCACCCGCCGCACTTCAAAAAGGGTGACATCGTGCAGCGCCGGGTTAAGGAAAGCTGCCAGAGTAAACCATGGCGCCAGGCTGGGGTGCGACGCTTTCAGAATCAATTGGAGTATATATACTGCGGCAGCGACATTAACAACCTGTATCAAAAACATCATGCGCGCATTGTCCCAAAGCAGTAACAGGGGCGCATAGAGGGCCATAAGGGGTGAGAAATGATTCCCCAGTATCGAGCCATAATGCAGGCTGGAGAACAGGAGCCTGCCATGGAGCGTGCTCCATAGGGCCTGGCTGAAACGCGCAAAATCATAGACGCGGGTATTAAAGGTACTGTGCTTCGCCGTCAGCAGAATGAAGCACAAAAGGACATACAAACATGCCAGGATCAGGGCGCCGCGTTTATTCCACAGCAGCGAAACTTTCCCGGTTATTTGATGCAGCAGCGTGACGCTGTCTGCGTGCTGAGTCTTCCCTTTACTTAGACGGGATTTCATATCGGATAATACGTGTTCAACCAGATTGATCTCCCAATATCCACCGGTCAAACCAAACGAGCGGTCGCTGGCGCTTGTCGATCAGCAAGCGCGGTTCGCTGATTCCGTGGTGCTGCCGTGGGTAAAGCACCATCTCCACGGGGACTTGCTGGCGTTTCAGGGCGTTGTAAAGCTCCATGCCCTGACCCAGGGGAACGCGCTCATCGATGCTCCCGTGTTGGATAAGGACGGGCGTGGTCACACCCTCGATATGGAAAATCGGTGAGTGACGCTGGTACGGCGACAGATCACGCCAGAACTCGCTCTCAAAATAATCAGGGATAAAACCAGGAATATCCGAGGTGCCGTTGAAACTCATCAAATTCGTCACGCCGGCGCCGACACAAACCGCACGGAAACGGTCAGTTTGGGTGATAGCCCAACTGGTCATATAACCGCCATAACTCCACCCCATCATACCCATCCGCTCCGCATCTACCAGACCTTCAGCAATTAGCATGTCAACACCTGCCATGATATCGCCATAATCCCCCTGTCCCCAATCTCCGTAATTGGCAAAGCGGAACGCTTTCCCGTAACCACTGGAACCGCGGGGATTTACCCTTAGCACGACATACCCGTTCTTCGGCTGCTGCCAGGGAGTCGCAATATCGCCCAGGCCAGCCCAGAAAACGCCGGTTGAACACCCCCATCGGACCCCCGTGCACTTCTACGATCAGCGGATAGCGCTGCCCGGGTTTGTAAGTTAAAGGATACAGCACAATGCCTTCGATCTCATAGCCATCCCGAACTTTCCACTGTCGCAATTCTACCTCAGGCAGCCTCTCTGCAGGCCAGTTTGAGGGTAAAGCGGGTGTGGTGACAGCGCTGCCCTTACCAGATGCTGCATCCAGCAACTTCAGGCTGTTCGGCTGATGAAAGGATTCCTCAGAAAAGACAATCTTATCCTGTCCCGCAGTGTGCAGCGCGCCCTTAAAAGTAGGCGTTGTCAGGACAGGCGCAGCAGCTTCCCCATTCACCGGTAAAGCCCAGATATGGGTATCCACGCCGTTAAGTTCACCAACATAAACTTGCTGCCCGTTAGCTGACCAGCCAATGATCCACGCTTGCCCATCAGGTGTGGACGCAAGAGATGTTGACTGCGTGTTGTCTACACGATATAAAACAACCCGGTCAGCACCGCCCCAGGCAATGGGTTTCTCCGCTGTGGGACACGCAATCCACAGCCCGTCAGGTGAAGGATACGGATGCCCACCCCAAACCGAAACAGTCGCGATCTGGTTTAGTGCTTTTCGCTTTACTGCACGCACTTTACCTTCCGGATTTATTGGGAATGTCGCCAAACTGGCGCTTTCCCAATCATCCGCCAGGGGTGTTGGTCGATGCAGGATGGCGAGAGCGTTGCCCTGGGGCATCCACGCCAATCCGAATACGTGGTAACGCCCTGCGGTTAACTGTTTTGCGCGTCCTGGCTTGCGCGATCCAAATTTGAAGGGAACAAGGAAGACATGCGAGAAATCATAATCCCGGTCCCACATTTCCGCATCGTCTTTTTTGTCCAGAGCTTTCTGCTTCTTTTTGCCCGGAGGCTCTGTCATCAAAAAAGCAAGCTTCTGACCATCCGGTGACCAGGCGAGATACTGGACGTCCGATGCATTATAAGCCGTCAATGCCCACGATTCGCCGCCGGCGGTGCGCATGACACGGATATTGTTTTTGCCGGAGCGGTTCGAGATAAACGCAATAAAGCGGTTGTCCGGAGACCAGCGCGGGGTGTGGTTGTTGGATTCTCCGAAGGTTAATTGAACAGGTGAATTATCAGCAAGCTGAACCAGATACAGGTGCGTGATAAATGCACTTTGTTTGTCCGTCATCAACGGTTCCTTGACCGTATACACGATGCTTTTGCCATCCGGTGAAAGTACAGCTTCGATTATTTCCGGGTAGTGCATCTGCATTTCTACCGTCCAAACACCTTCTTTTTTACCCATACGTCTCCTTCACACTGACCTTTTGTAATCTAGGACTTGTACCTTACTGGATAGACCTCTTCCTCGTTCCCTCCCCTAAATGGGGAGGGAAGCTTATCCATTCCTTGTTTGTGCGCATCCAGCACGCAGAATACACAAATTTCTGTACTCCCCAGGTTCTCCCTTCCTTCAAGCTCAGTCTTCTGAGCCGAAGGAGGTTAGAGGTCAGGGGGTGAGGTCAATTTGTTAACTGTTCTTATATCCAGGCTGCGCATGCAAATCATCGATAAAAGCCAGCATATTTTCCAATGACACATCACCCTCAACGGCGTGCGCAGGCGCGAAGATGTAATTGCCACCGGCGCCGGCTTCAAGCAACCTTGCAGTCTCCGAGTGTACATCGGCAACGCTGCCGTAAGGTAATGTGCGCTGGGTGGACAGCCCGCCATGGAACGATAAACGTCCCTTATACTGCTTCATCAGGGCATAGACATCCATAACCTCAGGCTGGAATGGGTTAAAGCAATTCAACCCAATGTCGATGAGGTCGTCAAATAATTCATCCACATCACCGCAGGAATGGATAAAAACATACTTTCCGGCATCGCGCACTTCCTTATACATCCGCTGGATAACCGGATAAATATATTTGTGCCATAACCTCGGTCCCATCTGCAGCCCGTGCTGCTGCCCCCAGTCATCGCCGAAATATACGGCATCAATATCATACGAGAGGGCTTTGCGCACCTGCGCGATGTTATAATCCGCAATCGTGTTAAGCAGTTCCGTGACAAACTGCGGATGGTCATAAAAATCCATCATCAACGCTTCCATCCCGCGCATCGTCCATGCCCGTTCGTAAAGCGAAAAGCCGATATTGAAGACGCGGAATCGATCACCGTAACGTTCCAATTTCCCGGGAATATCATCAAAAAAGAGAGAACTTTCCGGATCCGGGAAAGTGTAATTCTGCAAGCTGGGTTCCGGCAGCACCTGCCCTGTGACATTACCAATATCCTTATCGACGCTGCGATCCCACACTACACCAAAAACATCCTGCACGATGTCGTTGCCCAAATCGGTGAAAAAACCAATCCCGTTTCCCAGGCCTAACAAGTGATTATCAAGATAGGGTTCTAAATCATCTTGACCGTAGTAGTTCCGTAACTTGGCTGCAGCTTCGTGTGTGAATCCCAAAGACCACGGCACATAGGGAGGTTGCCTTCCTTCCAATACCATCCGAATGACTTCGCGTCCGGTCATAGATTCCTCCTCTTGGCTATGCATATCAGACAGTCCTATTATAAGCTGAATGCGGCAAAGGCAACGATCCCAAAAAAACTCTCAGAGATGGCATTGATAAACATACGTTGTCCATGCATATACTGGAAAGCAACCCAGGCAACAAAAAAGGCATTTCAGGTGTGTATTCCACACACGAAACGCCTTTCTCACATAAAATCAACGCGTGACTTTAACCTTTCAGACCCGTTGTTGTGATCCCTTGCACGATATATTTCTGCATAAACAGGAAGATGATCAGCATGGGCATCAAATAAAGCACGGTGGCAGCAGTCTGTAACGTGTTTATCGCCAACCCCCGTGGAGTCACATAATAACGCCCGACAGCTACGCCTAACGTTGTCTTTTCCGCAGAGAGGAAAATCTGCGGGGTGAACCAGTCACCCCATACCCACTGGAAATGGAAAATCGCCACAGTAGCAATCACCGGTCCAGAAAGAGGTAGGAATATCTGCCAGAAAGTACGGAACCATCCGCAGCCATCAACCGTGGCAGCATCTTCCAGATCTTTGGCAATCGTTGAAAAAAACTGCCGGAAGAGAAAAATGTTCCAGGATGCCCCGGAGAGGCCCCACAGATACCAGGGCCAGTAGGTATCGGTCAACCCCAATTTTGAAAACAACATAAAGTTAGGAATCTGCGTCACCATCCGCGGAACCATCAACATGGAAAGCACCAGGATGAAGAGGATGTTTTTACCCGGAGCCTTCAGGCGCGCAAAAGCATAACCCGACATCGCGCTTGAACAAACAGTCAGAACTGTTGAAGGCAGCGCAATCTTGAGAGTGTTTCCGGCAAGTTGAAAGAATTTATACTGCGCATCGATGGCGGTGATGTAGTTGATAAATTGCGGGACCCGGGGAAAGATGACAATCGGATATTTTTGCCAGTTCTCCTCCAGCCTTAGTGATGCCAGAACCAGCCACAAAACAGGCATTAACACAATAAAAGTGAATAAGATAAGCATGCCATAGAAGAAAACGCGACGAAGAATCGCACGCGTGCTGTAATCACGGTCTGCGATACTACTCTTTTCCATAGTCTTTACTTGCGTGCTCATTCCTTAACGCCTCCTTCCTGTTCAACCTCATAATAAACCCAATATTTTGCAGACCACAGGATAAAAAGTGTCAGAACCAGGACAATGCCAAAGAATATCCATGAAAGCGCGACCCCGTAACCATAACGTTGGAAATCAAAAACCTGGGAGTAAATATAGACCATATATGTATAAAAAGGTCGCGGCATCGCCAGACTACCGTCCAGCCCTTGCCGGCCGTAAAGCAAAATCGGGACATCCAGAATTTGTAATGCCCCCACGACGCTTAGAATAGTTTGGAAAAATATGACCGGTGTCAATAAAGGTATTGTCACATGCCGGAACATCTGTAATTTATTAGCACCGTCAATCAGCGACGCCTCCTTGAGCTCTTCAGGAATACCCTGGAGGCCTGCCAGGTAAATGACCATCCCACCTCCGGCGCTCCACCACACAAACAAATAGAGAATCAACCAGAAATGGTCATAGGTCCAGTTTATGGCAGTCCCGGGGCGCACCAAACTGATCAGGGCATTTATCAGTCCTGAGTTTTTATTCCAAATCAGACTCCATGCCTGCACTGCCCCTACCAAAGGTAGAATAGCAGGGATGTAAAATATCATCCGGAACAAAGCCCTTCCTTTGATCTTTTGGTTCAACAGCGCCGCCAACCCCAAACTTAAAGCCTGCCCAACCGGAACCGCGATAATGGCATATTTAAAGGATTGCACCAAACTCGCCCAGAAATCCTTATTCTCAGGATCAAAGGCGCGTTTGAAGTTATCGAAACCCACAAATTTGACCCTATCCAGATTCAACCCGTTGTAGTTGGAGAACGCAGTTGCCAAACCCAACACCAGAGGGATTAAGGTTAAAAAGAGAAAGCCAAGAATCCACGGGCTGGTCATCAGGTAAAACGCA
The DNA here is from genome assembly GCA_963700595.1 of uncultured Chloroflexia bacterium. Lineage (GTDB taxonomy): Bacteria > Chloroflexota > Anaerolineae > B4-G1 > SLSP01 > PWVB01. The sequence goes on along the minus strand of CAVOYE010000020.1, from coordinate 605,575 downwards.
CGGGCTTCCCGTGCTGCTTTTCCCTTTAAACGTTCTTTTACCGTTTTCTGCTTGGGTTGCCGTAATATGTTCGCAAGTTCCTGCATGTTCAGCCTCCCTTAATTAAGTTGGCGCATTCAGAAATCGCACAGTAAGATGTGAGAAGTGAAGAGGTATCAGGATTCGGAGTGATCACTCTTCAACACTCACGCCTGCTTACACTGAACTGTCTGAATTTTCAGCTCAAGGTGTGTTTCAGCAGTAACAAAGGTTTATGTAGCCTAAAACATGTTACATACTGAAACACACCGTTAGTGATTCAATAACCGAGTACCGATGTTAGTTTACATCTATTCACTATCAAACACCAGTAGGAACAATATGCAATTACAGAGCCTCCGCCATGCCTTCTTCAATGGCAACATTGACTTCGGCTTCAACCTCAGCCAGCATATCATCTATAGACATATCACCGGTCAACACCAGACCCTCGAATTTCGCCCAGGAAGCTGTTAATGCATCAGGATCGCAGTAGGGGCTGAATTCAACCTTTAATACAGCTGAATTCTCAATGTCATGCTGCACAACGTCGTAGCACTGCTGGCGCCAGGGTTCGTCGCGCGGCATCATATCCAGTTTGCTCTTCAGACCGGGAGTACCCCAACCGCTATCGGCACGACCGTCCGCGGGTTCCTCACCCATGAACCACTCGATCGCTTTCCATGTTGCATCCGGATCATCCGCCTGACTCGTGGCGAAGATTCCGCAGCCGGAACCGCAGGGGTTGGTGTAGGTGGGACCCCAGGTCGGGGCTTTCATCATATAGATGTCTTCCCCGGGCACGTTTTCAGTCACAGCCATTCCGCTGAACCAATAACCCCATTGCGTGGCTGCACATTGGCGCTGCTGCCAGTCAGTACCACTCCAACCACCAGACGGTGATGGATTAATGGCGCTGGGCAAACCGCCCTCTTTTAACCAATCAAGCCAGAAAGTCGCGGCTTCCTTGGTGTCCGGGTTTCCCAGGATATTTAACTTGGTGAAATCCTCATTAAAGAGATGGGTTGGTTGGGCAAAAGTTGTTGTCATCCAGAAAAGCGGTGTAGTATGCGGTGTGAAATCCGTGCCCATGATGAGGGTGCGGTCCCCTTCTTTCTTGGTCAATTTAGATGAAAGGTCGCGCCACTCCTGGTAGGTCACATCGGCAGTGGGGGATTCAGGCAGTGGAACGCCTAATTCTTCCCAGATACTCTTGTTGAGAAAAATCGCGTAGTCCGGTGACCAGTCCTTGACCATACCATAGCGCTTGCCCTTGACAACGAAGTAGTCATTCACAGTCAACAAATCATCTACCGGCGTGATCGTGCTTGCATTATAGTAATTGGTCAAATCCAGACATACGCCCTTGGAGACGTAGGAGGGCATGTACGTGCCGTAAAGACGCACGCAGTCCACCTGCTGACCGGCAGCGAGCATTGAGAACAACTTCACCAGGTCGGTGTCGATACGCTCGAGAGAATAGGGGGCATATTTCTCGTTGAAGATGGCGACCTCGTCATCGGACAGCTCGTTAGAGTTGTACATCATAATGACATGTGAGGACTTCTGCTCGGGCATCGTATCAGTCGTTTCTTCAACCATAGGTTGTTCCGTGGGTGCCGGCGTACCACAAGCTGCCAGGAATGCACCGGCAGTTGCCAGACCCATCAACTTCAGAACATCACGACGTGACAGTTTCTTATCTAACATTGATCTCCTCCAAACTAGCTAAAAATTATGTGAGTTTTCTTAACAGGATTCAATTCCAGTGATGCACTATATCTTCTGTATCAGGTTGTTTTCGATCACCTCCTCTTAAAGTGTGCAAGGTCTCAATAATGTTGACCTGCATCGGCAGCATTTGCATTTCCATAACGCATAGTTGCTCCGCACGATTCACGAACAATCAATTCTGTGGGCAAAATCACCCGGTGCTTGTACATTTCACCTTGCTGTAATAACTCGATGAGAATCTCAGCAGCGACAACGCCCATATGATGTGACGGTTGGCGCACTGTGGTCAAAGGTGGATCGGTATTCGCCGAAGACGGAATACCATCAAATCCCACGATGGCAATGTCTTCTGGAATCCGCAAGCCTCGTTCCTTTATTGCGCGCATCGCTCCAATAGCCATCAGGTCATTTGCCGCAAATACAGCATCCGGCTTTTGCTGCAGCAAGCGCTGCATCGCATAATATCCGGAGGGTTCCGTAAAATCACCCCCGATTTCCAATGCTGGGTTCACGATAATTGCCCGGGAGTGCAGGGCATCCATGTAACCCTGCCTGCGATGCTGAGCAGTCACCGTATCCATTGGTCCAGAAATGGTTGCAATCCGCCGGTAGCCCAATCGCAGCAGATACGCCACGATCTCCTGAGCGCCTCGCTGATTTTCCACATCGACATAGTGATTATCCATTTGAGGTTCAAGCTGTCCAACCACGACAAATGGCATCTCAGATGCCTTGAGGGCACTGACAATTTCATTTGGCAGGTGAATACTGGACAGAATCATACCATCCAGGAAGCCATTACGGACAATCTGGTTTATCGTTCGGCGTTCATATTCAGCATCTGCCAACCATAACATAAGGGAATAATTATTCAGGTTGCATGCAGATGTCACACCCCGGATGAAAGTGGGGAAAAATGGATCTTCGAATGTGACAGCAATACCGGCAGGCACGATAAGGCCCAGAATTCGCGTATGACCGGCGGCTAAACTCCGGGCAACAGCATTGGGCTGATAGTTAAGCTGTTGGATCACCTGCCGCACTTTGTCCCGGGTTTCTGAACGGACATGGGGATCATCGTTAATCACCCTGGACACTGTAGAGCGGGAGACGTGACTTAATTTCGCAATTTCTTCGAGTGTTGGCATTTTACTCCGAATGGAGCGCTCTCAGGGCAGTCCACGCAAATTGTATTGAAAATGTGAGTAATGAATGGTTGTTTGAGAAAGAAATCGGGTTATATGAATAGGAATTTGCTATTTAACAATAAAATATGGGAGCGCTCCCATATTTTATTATACGTTCGGTTTTTGGCTTGTCAATATGCAAATAGCTGGGCAGAAACAGAGTATTTTCCCGTTTTCTGCCATGTGTGGAAGGTGATTACGCTTCCACTCACTGTGGTAGGCGGATTTGCTTCCACACAATCGCGCCGAATAATAAAGTGGGAAGGTGCTCATTCTCTGTATGATATTTTTTTGCACCAATGAGACGCACACCCATTTCAGGGCGGGGTGATTGACGAAAGAGCCGCAGGAAGCGGTAACAGATGCTGGAGCGGCGCGGAATAGATCATTGGCGTTGATCTTTTAAGGCTTCCGCGCCGCATATTTTTAACGGGATGTTACAGGTTGTAGGATAGTAATCTCCAATTCCCTGCGCATTGCGCAGGCTTTAACCCACATCAAAATGCTTAAATTGTGGTAAGTACGCCCGATTGATATCCAGCATTTCATTAACCATCTGTTTGATTTCTGCCAGTGACAGCATTGCCGCCGTCAATGGGGCATAAGCGATGGCGTGGAAAACCTTCCGGGGATCTCCGGTCAAAGCCGCTTCCACGGCGAGTTCTTCAGTTGCCACGATGACTTGATTCAGCGGTGCGACCTGCGGCGGTAAAGGTCCGACGTGTACCGGATGTAAACCGGCTTTATCGACAAAGACCGGCACTTCCACGCACACATCATCCGGCAGGTTGGTGATTAATTTGGAGTTAGGCACATTGCCATTGAACTCAAACACCTCACCACCAACCAGGGCATTCATGATATAGGCAGCATATTCATGTCCACGTGCAAGGTTGAGTGGTTCAGGATTATCCAGCCACGCCGTAATGGAATCCTTCCAGTCATTTCCGCGTTTGCGATATTCATCCAGAATATATGCGTAATGTCCTGGATTCCAACCGGTGCCGTGCGTGCAATATTTTTCAATTAAATCCGGGCGTTTGCGGAACCACCAGCTGTATTCCGAATTGTGCCCGCTTGATTCGGTCACATAATAGTCCAGATTCAGGAACATTTCGTTCCGTACCTGTTCTTCGTTGTAGATGTCAGGATTCTCCTCGACCGCTTTCCGGATTAAGGGATAGACATCTTCGCCATTGCGCTCAAACTTCAGATACCATGCGGTGTGATTGATACCGGCACAGGTATAGGTGATTTCATCCATCGGCGCGCCAATCCAGCGCGCTAACATCGCGGCAGTGCCCTGAACGCTGTGGCACAAACCCGTCAGTTGAATAGAAGATTCCCGCTGCATCGCGCGGCACAGCATCGCCATAGGATTGGTGTAGTTGAGAAGTGTTGCCTTGGGGCATACCTTTTCCATATCTTGAACGATGCTCAACATGACAGGAATGGTACGCAGCGCTCTGAATATACCGGAAACACCCCGGGTATCGCCCACGTTGGTGTCGATACCATATTTTTTCGGGATCAGGATATCGTGCTGCCAGACATCAACGCCACCCGCTAGAATTGTGCAGACAACGACATCTGCGCCTTCCAAAGCCTCCAGACGGTTCATCGTGGCTTCAACTTTAGCCGGATACTGCCCCTCTTTCACTATGCGTTTCACAGCACGGGTGATAAAATCAAGCCGTTCTGCATCAATGTCCATTAAGGTGATTGTGGCATCTTCCAGCAACGGAAAGGTCAACAGATCACGCACAAGGTTACGGGTGAAACCAAAACTGCCAGCGCCAATAAAAGTTATTTTCGTCATATATGAACTCCTTTGTTTATGTTGCCCCTTTAGCAGAACAAGGGGGTGATGCCTGTTGTTTATTGGGGATCAGTCTTTTTCAGGACTGCAGGCAGTGTAAAGTAAAAAGTACTGCCTTCACCCAAAGTGCTGTCAACGCCAACTTCGCCTTCCAGCTTTTCGACGATGCGCTGTACAATGGACAAACCCAATCCATGCCCCTCTGTTTTGACATTATGCAGCCTTTCAAAGGGGGTAAAAAGGGCTTTTCGATCTTCCTGTGTCAAGCCGGGACCGTTATCCCGCACCCAAAAGCGGACCATAGGACGGTCCCCATTTGATACCTTTTCCGGTGGGTCATAACCCAGGACCACATGCGGAACAATAAACTGGTCCGGATTACCACCGTACTTTATGGCGTTACTGATGTAATTAACCCATACTTCCTCAATCCAGGGACCATAGCCGATCACCGCCGGCCATGCTTCTGGGACATCAAAATGCGCGGTGTTTTCACTAATGAGATACTGCATGCGTTCAAGGACGCCCTCTATGATATTCGGCATTGAAATAGTTTCCATCGGGATGTCGTCCTTTTCACGCACACTCGCAAGCAGGAGCAATTCCCGAATGATATTATTCATTGTTTGCGCACTGCGCAGAATAAAGCCCGAGTATTGATCCAGCAAATGCTCCGGCAAATCTTTACGACGTTCCAGGAGTATTGTGCTGAACCCCAGCATGGAGGTCAGGGGATTTTTCAAGTCGTGGGCAACAGTATGGGCAAACGCATCCAGTTCCGCGTTCTGCGCCTTCAAATCTGCAGCATAACGTTCCAGGGCAGCGGCAGATTCCTTTAATTCCGTGATATCCGTAAACGTCGCCAGCATACCGGTAGGCTGTCCCTGATCCATAAGAGGTTGCGCACTAAGGAGAACACTGATTTTTCTGCCAACCAGGGGAATCAGCATGGTTTCAATCCCCTGGCATCCCTCACAGAGGGACCAGACGCCGTTCACCGGTGTGCCGATTAATTGGGGCTCAGACATTACCGATGACATTTCCATCCCTATGAGGTCAGAAAGCGCATAACCCAGCATTCCTGTCGCTGCCGGGTTAGCAAACCGGATGCTCATCTCTGTATCAGTGACCAGAATGGCATCTGCAACGCCCTGCACGATACCTTCATTAAACTGTTTAAGGAATGCTGTTTCAGATGCCAGGCGTAAGTTGGAGATCGCCACCGCTGTTTGGCTGGCAACCGCAGCGATTAAATCCAGATGGATTTCATTGAAATCCCATTCTGTCGGTTGGTTAATTGCGGTTATGGTACCCAGGATATTGCCCCGGTAATAGAGGGGCAGGACAATCACGGAACCGCGCTGGCGCTTAATCCGTTCCTGCTGTACTTCTGAACTCTCACGCGGATCAGAAATATTCTTTGGTGAAATAACCGGTTGCACTTTTTCGATGACCCATCCGCTTAATCCCGCCATGTACTGCTCATAGGTTGGTCGTGTCTCCAATTCAGAACCTGGACCTTCCACGATATAGCCATCGAGGTCTTTGCCAGTTTCAGCCAAAGTTGCCACAATGATCCTGTCTGCGGGAACGGCAGTGACCAGATTCCGGGCGATAAGGCGCAGGATGTCATCCGTAGTTTCCTCACCGATAAGGGCGCGCGCAATTTGATTCATGGACGTTGTCCGCTGCAGCGTGTCTTGCAAGAGTTTCAAGGTTGATTCAAGGCGTCTTTCAGCCTGTCTCCGTTCTTCTACCTCGTGCTGCAATTGTGTATTCGCTGCATTCAACCTGTTAACCAACGATTCTCTTTCTGCTAATTCATCCTGCAGTTGAATATTGAGGTTGCGCAAGCGCAGATGTGTTTCAACACGCGCTAAAATTTCCTCCATACGTATCGGTTTTGTGACATAATCCACCCCGCCAGAAGTGAATGCCTTAACCTTACTGTCCATGTCATTCAAGGCACTGATAAAAATAATTGGGATATCTTTAGACCTTGTTTCAGAGTGCAAACGACTGGCGACTTCGTATCCATCAATATCGGGCAGCATAATATCGAGCAGAATAAGGTCGGGCAGGATTTCACGCGCCATCGTCAGCGCCTTTTCACCCGAATCCGCCCCATGAACACGGTAACCGGCACGGGAAACAATCTGCATCAGCATCCGCAGGTTAAGGTGCACGTCATCCACGATGAGAATATCCGCATTTACCTCAGAATGCAATTTTTCCGCCATCTTCAGCCCCTTGATTTATAAAAACCCAGCACTAAGACTTACCCTTCTCATCCTACTATTTTATCGAGCCGGTCCACCATATCCGCCAGGATATCAAACGTGACTTCCACAGCTTCAGGTGTCCGCAAGTTCACACCAGCAATCCGCAGCGCGTCCAAAGGGTAGACAGAATCTCCTGCTTTTAAAAATGCCAGGTAATCCTCCACTGCGCCGGATGTTTGGGATAAAACGCGCTCAGCTAAAGCGTGGGCGCCTGAAATACCTGTTGCATATTGATAAACATAATAATCGATATAGATGTGTGCAAAAGTTGCCCAGGTTATGCCAACGCGTTCGCGGTCGATTTCCATCTCACCCCCATAGGCTTCACTGAACAAATCAGCCATAAGGTCAATCATACCTGCTGCGTTCAGCCCCCTGCCCTGCTCAACACGTTGGTGCGTCTCCAGTTCAAAACGGGCAAGTGTTGGCATTATGAAAAAATAACGGTGGAAATTCGACATGGCTTCTTCAATCAGGCTGAGTTGAAATATTGGGTCCGAGTGATGCGCAAGCAGGTGTGAGCGGACCATCGCCTGGTGGAAATTCGAAGCAACTTCAGCGACAAAGAGAGAATAATTCGTATTGATAAAGGGTTGATTTTCCCATGTGAGATACGAGTGCATGCTGTGCCCTAATTCATGCGCAAGAGTGCTTAGACTGAGCAAGTTATCGTTAAAACTCATCATAATAAAAGGGAAGGTTCCCTGCATACCGGAGGAGAACGCACCAGCCCGTTTGCCAAGATTAGGATAGACATCAACCCAGCGGTCTTTGAGCGCGCCCTGACGTAAAACACGCACATAATCTTTGCCCATGGGTGACAAACCTTCCGAGATCCAATCCACAGCTTGTTCGAAAGATACCGGAATTGGTTCTGTAACCAGGGGAGCCCATATATCATAAGGATGCAGCGATGCGACACCCAATGCTTTGCGGCGGAGAGCCCAATACCTGTGCCAGGTTGGAAGATTTTTCCTGAAAGTTGCTATGAGATTGTGAAAGACATCCGGTGAAATGTTATCCTTGTGCAGCGCCATTTCCAGGGTAGACGTATAACGCCTGACCCGCATCTTGAACACGTTCTGTTTGAGCGAAGTGATATAATTGGCTGCCAGCGTATTTTTGTGTGCCAGGTATTCATCGTGGTAATGTTCCCAGGCTGTACGGCGTGCTGTACGATCAGGATCAGCCAGTATTTTCTGGAGCGATCCTTGCGTTACGTCCATCATCCCGCCCTCTTCAGTTTCTGCATGGGCAAAAACAAAATCAGCGTCTGTCAGCATACTTTCGGTTTCGCTGGTGCTGGAGAAAGGGTCCGATAGCATACCCATGATTTCCTCAACTTCTGCAGATCGGACGTGAGCTTGCTGCCGGAAAAGGTTTTCTATATAGTGCGCAGTGTAGGCTAGCGCAGGTTCTTCCGATATCCAATGGTCAAGTTTTTCTTTGCCGATTTCCAGTAGCTCCGGATCAACAAATGCCTGTGCAGCTATGAATTGACCATAGACTGAACGGGCTTTACCCAGAGCCATCACAGCATCCTGATCCTGTGTATTCACAGCAGAACTCATACCGGCATAAGTATAGATTTTCCCTACCCGCTGATATAATTCAGCGATTAAATCTAATACGGCAGTCAAGGTCTCCGGACTTTCAGCAAGGTGACCCTGGTAATCCGCTAGCCTATCTATATCAATGGTGAGTGAAGCCAACTCGTCCTCCCAGGCAGTTAACGATTGGAACAGGCTGGGAGCATTCCAGGTATACTGTTCAGGTATTTCGCTTCGTTCGCGCACACGACCTTCTGACATTGATTCACTCCTGTTTGACAAGGATACCTAATGGTATTCGCTACACTATAAGTTATACACCCAACTTCACTGGTGAACAGATATTCCTGAGTGCTTTAATGACATTCAAAGGCACATCCTTGCTGGTGCTGGGGTTTATGGCAGACGGTACCCCGTGCCATTTCACGGTCAGGTCACCGGCTTCACCATTGAACGCTATCATAGTCTCCATAGCACTACCGGTTGGGTCAGCCATGAGCGCCACTTTTGTCCGGTCCAAACCCACTGTTGCCAGAGCCAGTAACGCAGTAATGTTGCTGCTTTTTCGGAATAGTCCTGCAGCTTGCCGGGCAGAACCCTCAAAAAAACAGGTCCGAACTGTCAATTCGTCCAGATTGACCATGTTTTCTGCCGGTGTATTCTGCCACGAGGCAACCGGCTTTATCTGGGTGATTTTAACAGAATAAACCTCAGCATTCGACGCTCCCTGCATCCAGTCTACAGCGGGTAAAGCCCCCGCGACAAGGTATAGATTCGCTGCGTGATTCTCAGCACATTCTATCAGTGCAGCGTACAAGGCTTCATCAGTAAACGCGCCAATACTCGCCACCAGAAAATGAACTCCGGCACCAAGCACCCTGAGACCATATTGTCCCACCGCATCCTGACCGGCAGCTTCCAGAACAAGGTCAGCACCGCAGGCAAAAAAAGCGTCAGCATCGTCCGTCAGCAGAACACCCGCATCTGCCAATCCCGAAACCTGCGCTGCATAGGTGGGCAAATGATGCACCAGGACAGCAACCACCCGGGCTCCCGCGACGTCGCCATGGATCAGATGCATGCACCACGGTCTGCCCGATGGCGCCGTAACCAATAATCGCTATGCTGACTTCACGCAACCTTCATCCTCATATCACTGTAACGACCACCGCCCAATAGCCTTCCTCGCGGGGTGTGAGTAAATGCAATCGGTCCTGGGCGGGAAACTGTTCAACAACACTGTCCTCCCAGCGACTTGCGCGGATGTCAAGCCAACGTAATTCAAAAGCTTTATCTTGTGCAGACGAAACATCCAAGAAGACGTTCCCACCGTCCGGAAAGAAAACACCATATTGCACACCAGCTATAGCCGTGCAATACGCTTCATTCCAACTCCGGTTTTGCAACAATGTGTTATCGGCGGAACATGAAAATATGTCCAGGACACTTGTGAACATGCGCATAGATCTGAGGTGCGCCTGGACGATTGCATTTAAGCCCAAACCCGCAGGCGGACGGTGAAAACGTGACGAAGCCAGGCCGCCCAGGATATTCCGCCAAAAGCGCTCCTGTGCATCCCGCGTTGAGCCGTATTGACCGCTGTTTGCACCATATATCTTAACACTATTCATCGGACGAGGATGCCCGGAAACATTGAATCGCTTGCGGATTTCCTGCGGATTTGACCAATGGGTGTCTGCCGGTTGGTGATTGTTTTGAGAAATATCCACAAAAGCATACAATTCCGGATGGTCAAATGTGGCAGAATGTTCACCATCCAAAAGGTTCCAGGCATCCCACATTTCCGTTACAGCCACAGTAAGGTCCATTTCCTTTGCGCGCCTTTGAATGAAATTCGCCCAATATGCCCCCCAGGCAGCCGACTCGTTGGTTTCATTGTCAATACAGTATAAAACATTGCCGTAAGGTAACGAGAGCGACAGGAGCTGATTCACCTGCCGCTGCTGGTATGGTAAGACACAATCATTGTGCATTAACGCCGGCACAGTTCGGAAAAACGCGTTTTCCAGCTGCCCGGGATGTGTATCTATGTTTTCTGACAATCCCGACTGTCTCAGCGGTGTAATTGACGTTATTTTTGGGGTTGTAGGGATTTTGCTGCCAGGGAGCCCGGGCAAAATCGAATCGATCCCACAATTCTATCTGCAGAATTATGTTGCGCGCAGCAGTCAAAGCCAATGCGTTTTCAAAACGGCGCCAGTATTCTTTATTGGATTGATTGAGATCATACATTCCGGAGACAGTATCAAGCATATAAGGCCAAACATCGCCCTCATCCCTGCTGGACATCGTGCACCGGATATAATTACCGCCCACGGATGCCAAAAGGTCAAGGTGCGCTTCAAGATCAGGGATTTGAAACAAATTATCTTCCCGACTACCACCCAGCAGTAACACCGGTTTGTCTTGATATTGCCAATAAAATGGATTCTCGATATAAGGTTGTATCCGATCTGTTTGGGACAACGCCATCTCCTCAGTATCATTGCCCGTTGCAGTCAAAGCGTGGCAACGGCAGAATTTTAAGGTATGGTGACTTTACTCCAGAATATAAAAGTGTCAATTTGATAATGGCTCAATGAATCTGTAGCCTTGATTGTTCCAGAAAATAATCTATGCTGTGTTTCATGGTTGTAACCTGAAACTTTATCATTAAGGAGTGTGCTATGATTAAAATCGCAGAAGTTTTTGGACCTCAGGACAAAGCCCTCTGGACATTGGTGAAACAGTGTGGCGTGGATTATGTCGTCGCCGGTATCGGTCTCCGGCCCAAACCCAACGCCAGCCCGGAAGACCAACCCTGGAGCTATACATCATTGCTCCGGGCAAAAACCGCCTATAATGACGCCGGTTTTAATTTTGCCGTCATCGAAAGCCGCCCGCCAATGGAAATGATTAAACTAGGGTTGCCCGGACGCGATGAGGAAATTGCAGTTATTAATGAGTTACTGGTGAACATGGGCCGGTTGGGTATCCCGGTGTGGTGCTACGAGTTTATGGCACAAGTAGGCGTGGTCCGCACATCCAGCACGATTCCCTCGCGGGGAGGTGCACTGGTTACCGGATATGATCATGATTTACTCCGCAATGCTCCTTTGACCGAATATGGAAATGTTTCTGATGATCAAATGTGGGATAACCTGCAATATTTCCTGGAGCGTGTCGTTCCAGTTGCCGAAAAGGCAAATGTCAAATTAGCTGCGCACCCAGATGACCCTCCACTCTCACCCATCCGCGGGTTTGCCCGGATTATTCGCAGCCTCGAAAATTATCAAAAACTCATTGACCTGATACCCAGCCCAGTCAATGGTATCGCGTTGTGCCAGGGTAATTTCACGCTGATGACCGACGATCTGCCGGCGGCTATCCGGCATTTTGGCAAACAGAACAAAATATTTTTTGTCCATTTCCGCGATGTGCGGGGCACACCCGAGAAATTCGTGGAGACTTTCCATGATGACGGAAAAACCGATATGCTGGAATGCCTCAGAGCATATCGCGATGTGGGTTATGAAGGTGTTTGCCGTCCGGACCATGTCCCAACCATGGAAGGGGATAATTCCGGAACACCTGGCTACACAACAATTGGGCGTCTGTTCGCGATTGGATACATCAAAGGACTGCGCGAAGCGGTGTACAGGGAATCCTGAATTACGGGTCTTCCAAGCCTTTTCGGAAGGTGTGGATACCAGACAATGATGCTCAAATAATCACGTAGGGGCACGCGCACATAAAATGCGTGTGCCCCAACGCTCTTCAGCCTCTCCCCGAACCTACGGCGCACAGATCTCGGGCAGCGGACCCTTATGATTGGGATCAAACCACTGCAGCAATCCAGCTTCAGCAGCCCATAACTCCTCAAACATATCCCGTATCTTATCCAGGGGCAGGACAGCGGCATCCAACGGATCAACCGCGCAGGCGTGGAATGCAGCATCCCGATCTTTGTCCAGCACAGCGCGGACTGCTAATTCAATCACTGAAACATTGGAGCGATTTAACGCAGCGAGTTGAGGGGGTAAATCGCCGACATAACACGGATGCACACCACGACCATCCACCAGGCAGGGCACCTCAACACAACAGCCCTCGGGTAAATTCGTTATCAAGCCTGTATTCAGGACATTTCCGTTAAAACTGAAAGGGACATTGGTGAGGATCGCTTCCATAATACCGGTCGTAAATTCTCGCGATAACCGCAATTCACCCACAGGGGCTTCCCCATCCTCGATGCCCGTATCCTTCATCCACTCGCGCACCCGGAAGGGGCTGTCACTCACACCGCGTGTTTCAAGGCCAAACCGCGCCATCAATTCCGGCGTCTGCCGGAAATAAGGCAGATACTCGGAATTGTGCCGGGTACTTTCGGTGACAAAATAGCCAAAGTGGCGCATCATCTCAAAGCGCACCGTGTCGCGCTGCACAATTTCAGGCTTTTTCATCACTTCCCGGATGCGCGGGTACAAATCTTCATGACCGCGCATAAACTCCAGAACCCATGCCTGGTGATTGATTCCCGCCACCCAATAATTGACCTTGTCATATGGCACATCGATGAAGCGCGCCAGTTCTTCTGTCGTGCCCTGCACGCTGTGGCACAAACCCACATACTTCATCGATGAATCCACCAGGTGCAACCAGCTCAACATCGCCATTGGATTCGTGTGGTTGAGAACCCACGCATCAGGGCACAGGTCCTCCATATCACGGAAAAACTGGTGCTGCACCGGACCGGTGCGCAGGAATCTGAAGACACCCCCCACACCAATGGTATCCGCCACCGACTGGCTGATGCCGTATTTATTGGGGATTTCAATTTCCGCTTTATACGGGTGCCCGTAGTAGGCACCGCCCCCCACAGAGACTGAAGTTATCACAAAGTCCGCATCAGGCAAAGCCTTTTTACGGTCCGTTGTGGCTTCAATTCGGGTTGGCAGCTGGTATTTATCGACGGTGCGCTGCACGTAATCTGACACCAGTTTCAGGCGCCCAGGATGAATATCACACAGAACCAGCGTGGCATCGCGCAGGTTCTCCCGCGACATAATATCAACCGATAGACGTCCGCCGAAACCACTGCCGGCGCCAATGATCACTATCTTCGTCATAACACGCTCCTCAAAATGATTTGATAAAAATTGTTCTCGTTTGCGAGTCTATACCGGTAATTCACCGAACAGAAATTCCACAACAAATCCAGAATATTAATAACGGGTGCAGTTATACATCGTTTTGGTCGTTGTCCGGTTCACGATGACTCTACGCGTCGCAGGATTAGGGTTCGGTGCATCATTTGTCCATACCTGCATCTGCATGCCTGGTTCAATCCCTGTCAACACCACAGCTTCAGCGCGCGCATCCCCCACCAGATCAAAAACATAGATCAGATGCCCCGGCAGGGTGTCAATGATTTTGCCGTATCCATCCAGAATATTGACCTTTTCGCTATCGTTGACAAAAATCTCATCCAAGCCATCGCCGTTCCAATCCCCTAACCAGAAACCAAAACCACCTTCCTGCATGTCCGGTTGTTCAACTGCGAAATCCCAAAGCAGCGTACCTGATGGTGTGAGTGCCAGTATGTGATCCGGAACACCGGGAATCACCCGGCTCGCGCCTTCATAAACAACCACTTGCCTGCCGGCAATATCATCGCGAATCTTCCCCACATGCTGCGCCTGTCCATGTTTCAGACTGTCCCGCCCCCAGAGCAGATCACCCTGTGGGGAGAAGCAGTATCCCCCGGTGCTCATCACGATATTCGGCTGTTGGTCATCATACAGGCGCACAATCTGAACACTGTCCGCATGCCCATCGGCAACCAAAGCAGGGAGATCAGGCGCAACCCAGCGGATCGAACCATCGCTGTTCAGCAAACAGGAACCCGCCATAATTTCATCCTCACCGTCGCCGGTTAGATCACCAGGATTGGGCGTATGCCCCATTGTGACATGCTGGCGGTCCAGCGCGTGGTCCAGGACTTGTTCCCATAACATTTCCAGTTTTTCATTGAAAGCAGCGATATAGAAATAATCCCAACTGACAATAATCTCAGAAGGGGTGGGTTTGCCCGTCAAGTTTGCGATAAGGATTGACCCTCTGCAGTCCCGCGGACGGTAGCGCAGCGCCGGGAAAGGCACACTGCGTTTCAAAGACCCATCACGTGCATTGACAATACACAGGGAGAGGCAGCCCGCAACGCGTCGCGCACAGATGAGTTCGGGAAGACCATCCCCGTCGATATCAAAAATGGGGAAATTGCTGTCCAATCTTATATCCAGGAATCCAGGACCGCCATCCGCGGAAGGCGTGTCGTCGTCATATGCCCATAAAAGCGTGCCATCCTGTCGATAGGCGATCTGCCGCCGCGCCCCGCCGGTCAATACAAAGTCAATGCGCCCATCGCCAGTCAAATCAGCGAACCGCCAGTCATAGAAAAACTGCATCCAGGGCGCCAATCCATGCTTCTGGTAATCCCAGGTTATCGTCTCATTAATCTCAGGTTCGTGATACAGCAAGGTGTTTTTCTGCCCCTGCTGGCTCAACCAGCGCGCCCAACGGGCCGGCATGGTCACCCGGTCCATAAAAGGAATGGGGTAGGCATATGCGATGTTAGCCATAAGTGTTTTTTAACCTTTCGTATAATAGCGCAAAAGTTGCATCGCGATCCACGTGATAACAACGCAGGATAGATCCCATTGTGCCTTTAAAATGATAACTCAGATCCCAATCCACTTCAGGACAGGGCGTTACGTCCCAGCACGCAATATCCGGGTTCACCAACGCGGCGATATCACCCAGGTCGAAAAAGCCCTTGCGGGGATCCATAAAATAAGGAGATTCGAATCTGTATGCGTGGAGATAAGCGCCCAGAGCCCCATACGGTGCGACACGGAGGGCAGATTCCTGCATTGGGCACCGCAGGTATGAACCGGTGTCGAACAGTACAAAAGGCAGCGGGGCATGGAACAGCAATCGGGCAGCCCGTACATCTCCAAACACGTTGAAATTGTAACATTTTTCAGGCCAACGGGTCCGCAAGTGCCAGAATACGTTAACGCGTTCAATAATACGTGGTTCTTTCAACGCAGCGGAGGCGATATCTGTTGCCGAACCCAAACCAATCACCCACAAAGGATCATCCGGCGTGCTGGCTAAAGCTTTCTCAATAATAAAATCGACACCTTCAGAATCCGAGGGTTCATACTGGTAGCGCATCGGATCAGAGCCGTGGTAAACAGGCCAGCGGTCTGCCATCCCGGCTTTATCCAGTACGGTCTGTATTTCCCGCACGGATGCTGCCACACTTCCACGCCCCCCGCGGCTGTTGTCGAAGTTCGCTCCCACAAAACCCTCGATGTGAAACCTCTCTGGAGACAAAACTGCAAGAGCAATAGCCCATTGGTCATCGATTTCATTTTTGGCATCACTGTCAATGATAACACGCAGTTTCTGCCCCACAGGTGGAATAACCGGGACATGCCTTTGCTCAGGGTCTATCGGGAATTCCATACAATCTCCTTCACATATGGGATTTAGGCCAACCTGGTTTTGAGTGACAGACTGCCGGATATAGGTATACTACCAGAGTGTATTGTAAAACATGGGTGTGTCAAAATCAGACAATCCCATATTGCATAAGGAGCCGTCAATGTCAGACAAACCCAATCTAATCTTTATTATGCCCGATCAACTGCGCGCGGATTTCCTCGGTTGTTACGGCGCTGATTTCCTGGAAACACCCCATATCGACCGGTTGGCAGAAACCGGGGTCCTCTACGAACACGCGCTGTCCCCCCACCCGCTTTGCGTTCCCGCCAGGTGCAGCCTGTTGACCGGCATGAACGGGATCAAAAATGGCGTGCTGGATAATGGGCAGTTTCTCCGCCCGGACATAGCCCACATGGGTATAAAGGTTTGGCCCGAGATCCTCGCCCAGAACGAGTATTACACAGCGGCGATTGGGAAGATGCACTTTTATCCCTGGGATGCCCGTCTGGGTTTTCAATATCGCGCGATTGCCGAAGACAAACGCTGGATTCATATCCGCGATGACTATTATCACTTCCTGAAAGACCACGGTTTGCGGAAACTGCACGGCAAAGAACATGATGGATATTACGAAAACCGGGGCGCGATAATCAACATACTGCCCTGGGAATATTCGGTGGACCATTACGTCGGGCAGCAAGCCGTGAAATTCATCGATGATTTCGGATCAGATGGTCCTTTTGCCATGATGGTGGGCTTTCCAGGTCCGCACTGTCCCTACGATCCCACACCAGAGTTCCTGGCAAATATCGATCCCTGCGCCATGCCGGAAGCCATTCCCGAAGTGGATGGGGATACGCCTGAAATCCGCCAGCAAAGCATCAAGGGGAACCTGGGTGACTGGAATGGGGTGGATTACACCGTATTCACCCCAGAGCAGAAACGCAAAATCCGCGCGCATTATGCCGCGTCTGTCCAGCAAATCGACTATGAAGTGGGTCAAATCCTGCAGAAATTGGAAGAAAAGGACCTGCTTGACAACACCATTATCATCTTCTCCGCCGACCATGGAGATTACCTGGGCGACCACAATCTGATCGGCAAAGGCACTTTCTTTGAAACCGGGATCCATGTGCCCTTGATCGTATCAGCCCCGGGTATGAAAGGAAAAGAACGGCGCAACGATAAAGTGATTCTGACTGACGTGATGCCGACACTGCTTACCTACGCCGGATGCCCTGTCCCCGATTATGTGGATGCCCTGCCGCTGCCCGGGTTGTTTACCACCGCTGATGCGCACCGCGAGACCATTATTGGCATTACCCAGGGCGGATGGATGATTGATGACGGCACATTCCGGCTTTCGAAGTATGCGACGGGTGAAAATCTGCTGTTCAACCTGCGTGAAGATCCAACCGAACAACACAACCTCTATCACAATCCCGGGTATGCTGAAGTGCTGAACCGCCTGGATGCGGAACTCACCCGCTATGTTATGCGCTCAATGCGGGAAGCGCAGGAAGACCGCCGTGTTTATATCAGCGATCTGTCGCAGCGTCCGGATTTTGGCAGGGAGGGTTGGCAGCGCCCATACCCACGAAAAATAATCAAATGATTAGTGTAGCTCACAGTCAACCCTTTAGTGAAACATTGGCAATCACCTTCCGGGAAGGTGATAGCGTTTACACGCTGAGCGCGGCGAGCAGCGCCTTGATATACCCTATGGAATACGCCAGACCCTGACTCACCAATCCCTGGTCGCCTTCAATGGCAGGGATATGGTCCGGGTTTATGCAACCATCAAAACCCACTTTATGCAGAGCTTGCAGGATTCTGTACATATTCATATCCCCGTCATCCAGCAACACTTCTTCATATCCGCCCGCGGTTGCCAGACTGCCCCGCACATTGCGGAAGTGGGCAGTGAAAATCCGTCCTTTTCGCCCGTACTGGTTGATTTCATCCAGCACCAAAGCGGATCCTCCGGCTTCAGACCGTGTTCCGATACAGTACAGGAACCCAACCTGTTTGCTGGGGAACGCGTCCAGGACGCGGTGAAAGCCCAGGCTATCAAAAGGGGTGCCCGGATAAGGCGTGTCAGATGGATGGATTGCCAGTTTAATGCCACTTGCTTCCGCGACAGGCACCAGGCGCTCATAAGCAGCACAGATGCGTGTCCAGCGATGATTCCAGGTTTCTTCATCCGGTGGTTCGTACCCGGACCAGTGCGCATATTCGCCGCGAGATAGATAGCCACCGCGATGCACAGCGCGGAACGTGCGCGTGCGTGAGGGCATATTATCCCACCCAAAACGCTGCCGGGCGATGGGTATCCCCGCTTCAGCAAATATCTGCAATGCCGTACACGCATTTTCGACTTCACGATCACTACCGGGTACCGCATTTAAATAATTTTCAGTGATTGTCGGAAGGGTCACACGATTGATGTCCATGCCCCAAGCGCGGATTTGCTGCCTGATCGTCACCACTCCATCCGGAGTGGGGTAGCCCTGTTCTTTCACGCCCGGGAACGTTTCAGCTGAACCAAAATCAATACAATCTGCCCCCAATTGCGCCACCATTCTCAAATATGGGTCTGATAAATCACCATGCCAAACAGAAATTTTTATCATGCCATCCTCTTTCTTCCAGTTTTATCATTATCCTGCGCCAAGTGTACCTAGCGTCCAAGTGTATCCGGACCCCCACTGTTCGCGCAACAAACCGATTTGTCCTGAATGATATGTCCAATGCCAGATAAGATGCATTAACACCCCTCGGGGCGTCATCGTACGTTCATCCTGCAAGATGACAGCATCAATACCTTGGGTGAAGCCAGCGAGTGCTGGCAGTGTGACCTCAGCATTGATCCGCTGGCACAGGTTAACCAATGCAGCAGCATCAAAAGTGGACATAGGCGGTGCCAGACCTGCGGGCAAAGCTTGCCCAATTGCATTTATATCAGCCCGCAGAGCCGCCGGCACTTCGCAACCGGTAAGTGCGCTTATCCAACCGGCTTCTGCCCACACCAGGTGAATAACCAACACGCCAATCGAAAGCGTCGTACCTTGGGGTTGAAAGTCCAGCGCGTCCACAGGCAAATCGTTGACCTGATCAATGACACGCAAACGCAATTCCTGCAGCATAGCCGCAGCTGTTGCTATTCCCGGGTCTTGGATGGCTACCACGGGATTTAATGTGTACAATCTGGGACGACCTTTTTTTGTATTTATTAAGGACTGCATACAACCTCCTGAACCTGTATTATGCCCTTCACGCCCTAATTGTTGTGCTCCTCAGACACCTGTGGATACACTGCCGGCAGTATAAAATAAAAAGTACATCCTGATCCGTTAATAAATGGGGAATTGGACGCACCCTCCCCGGCATTCTCAACGCCCATCCATCCGCCAAGCCTGCGCGTTATACGCTGCACAATTGACAAGCCCAGACCGGAACCCTCAAATTTGAACTGCCCCAAACGCTCGAAGGGCACAAACAGGAGTTTTTTTGCCTCGTCAGATAATCCGGGTCCGTTATCGGTGACAGAAAAACGCACCCAGGAACCTTTATGATCACCTTCAGTATAGTCGACCGGCTCGGCAGCTAACAGGACATACGGTGGTTTTCCGCCATATTTTATCGCGTTTGTGATTAAGTTAATCCAAATCTCTTCAATCCACGGCGCGTATCCGCGCGCTTTTGGCCAGGCAACCGGTACAACGGCACGCGTATTCGTGCTTCTAACTAAATCATCCAACCGTGATAGAACACTCGCAACGACCTCGCCCATCGCGACCGATTTGATCTCCACTGTATCTTTTTTCCGTACGCTGGCGAAGAGCAGCAGTTCATTCACAATGCTACTCATCTTGCGGGTGCTTTGCTCGATCATCATTGCACTGTGCATTAACGTATTCTGGTCTAACGAATCAAGGCTGTCAGTCAGGAACGTACTGTAACCCAGCAGAATCCCCAGAGGTTGTTTCAAATCGTGAGCCACGGTGTGGGCAAATGCATCCAATTCCTCATTTTGTTCTTCCAGCTCACGAGTGTAGGCTTTCAAAGCAGCTTCATTTTGGGATAAAGCTTTTTCAGCCTTCATCAAGACAGAGATATCACGCAAGCTGATAATCCGCCCAATATAACGTCCTCTTTGATTGTGAAGTGGGATTATCTGCATATCCAGGCTCACGTTTTCACCATCAGCAACCAACGCCAACGTTTCATGCGCTTCTTGCTGTTCCTTGAATTGATCAAAAACTGCCCTGTATTGCGGGATCAAATCCCTCAAATACCTTCCGATGGCGTTTTCACCCTCAACACCCAACTCTGCCCGGGCTGCTTTATTCAGGTCCACTATACGGCTTTTGGCATCCAATACAATCACAATATCTGACAGGTGCTCGATTATGATCTCTCGGGCAACGGGAACTAATTCCAGAAATCCGTAGCGCTGCAAAGCCACATAAATAATGGTTAATGACACCGTTAAGGCAAAAGGGGTCGTATCGATGCTGAACATCAGGTGCATAACATCAGCTACGTTCGCCGCCCAGGGCAATATTGCAGAGATTAATAATAATTGCGTCTGTTTCCGGTACACGCCAGATGCAGTGCTGTAAGATACCCACAATAAGAGGGTGCTGACCAAAAGGAGTGTATAAGCTGTAACCAGGTGTACCCATAATAATGTGGCACTTTTTACATCCAGCATTGGATAAATACCGCTTGTATTCAACCACATATTTTTATAAAACAAATGATGTAAGGGATTTGTCCAGACGAAAAGGTTCGTTATCACCGGATAAAACCAGAAAGCTAAATAATAGTGCCTTTTTACACTTTCGTCATAATTTGTAAATTTCAGTACGAAATAGAACCACAATACGGGGGCGGATGTAATGCTCAAATACTGGATATTTTTCCAGAAAACCTTGCCGGAAAGCGTGGGCGCCATATATTCAAGCGCTCCGGAGAATAACCACACACTGACGGAGACCACCAGCAAAGAAAATGTCGTTCCACCGGTGACCGGACGCCGGTTCCATGTCAGCACGGCAAGGAGTATGGCGAACAATCCTGCCATCAAAAGCGGCACAGCATAAGGAGAAAATACTAATGTCAAAGTTTATCTATCCGTATCAAAACTAACCAAATAGTTTTTTAAGTTTAAACGAGGTTAGACTATTGTCAATCCCACCTAAGCACTGACTTATTATACCTGAGCTGCATCCAACGCCACCTCGTAATCCACCTGCCCCAATACCGTTTGGAGCATTGCCAGCACATTTTCAGGTGGTGTTCCCATCTGAATAGCGTGTGAAGGGGCGGCGATATACCCCCCACCCTTGCCAAATACCTTGACCAGGGCGCTGCACACCCGACTAACTGTAGGCGGATCAGCATTCGGCAGCAAGTTTTGCACGCTAATACCACCGTGAAAACTCAAATGCGCACCGTACTCGGTTTTCAAACGCATTGGATCCATCCCGGCGGTGTCAACCTGTACAGCTTCCAGGACATCAATACCCGCATCGAGTAAATCAGGCAGGATGTCAAATACAGCCCCATCACTGTGAAACATAACCTTAGTATGGGGCGCCATGTCATGCGCCAGGTTAAACAACTGGCTGTGGTAGGGTTTCAGCATCTTCCGGTAGGTTTTTTTAGATACAAGGAGATTTTGCTGTCCCCCCAAATCATCAGCAAAATACAAAATATCCAGTACATCACCTGCCAAGTCCAACGTCAATCGCAGCCTTTCAGCAAAGAAGGAAGTTATGTGCGTCATTGCCGTATGGACAACCTCCGGATAGAGCAGCAGATTCACCAGTGCTTCCTCCAGGCCCGTCATCCAGCAATAAATCTCAAATGGATTACCGCACACATTAATGGCAAGCTTTCGTGCTTTCTGCGCATCCGGATCATGGACCAATACCTCATCCCGGAAAATGTCATAGTCGTAAGCGCAGGGGTCGGGCCAAGGATAAGCATGGATTTTCGCCAGATCGTGAATACCGGCAAGCGGGTAACGGATGATCTCATCGTATGCACCGCTGCCGTAGGACTGAGAACTGCGTTCTATGCCCCAGATGTCGACATGAGAAGGCAGCGTAAGACCGGTATAGCGTGGAGACACCTGCACGATATCGTCAACGGTCTTCGCCAGTGCTAACCAATCAATTGATTGGGATGCCATCGCCGCAACCATGACCCCGGTCATTTCCGGTGTCGTGCCAAAATTCCACGCAAAAGGGATACGGTCAGGTTCGATATGCGATAACGCAGCCAGAACACGCTGTCTGGGAAGCATGGAATGCTGTGAAAGTCTCATGGCTTAACCTTTGGTGAAGATGCCATATTTTACACCGTTGCTGTAAAAACACATCCCGGATTATGATACAATACACATATGGGCAATCGCATCCAAAGCAGGAAAAAAGATCAGGCAGCTTTGCAGGAAGCAGTATTGAAATGCCTTTCCTCAACCACACAGCAGCGCATTTACGCACCTGAACAACCCATTATATACGAGGGCGAACGGTGTGAAGCCGCATATTTTATTCTCGATGGAACGGTTCGGATTTTCAAAATGTCATCGCAAGGTCGGCAGCAGATTCTGATTAATCTGGGCGCAGGGCAAGCATTTAACACAGTTCCAGCTTTCCAGGAGCATGGGATAAACCCTTCCAGCGCTGTTGCGGTAACCCCCGTGACACTGCTGATACTGTATAAAGACGATATGGACGATGCTATCCAACGCTGTCCGGACCTGGCATTGGTCATCATCCATGACTTTGCGGAACGCTTATCGCATCTCAGTGGTCTCGCAGGAGATCTGGCACTACTCCCTGTCAGAGCGCGGCTTGCTCGTTTCCTCCTGGATGAAATAGCAAACCCACAAGCAGCCCGTTGGACCCATGAAGAAATGGCTTCCCGTGTTGGTTCTGTGCGGGAAGTTGTGAATCGGATTTTGCGTGATTTTATCAAACAGGGCTTGATTCGCAAAGACCGGCAACAGTTAGTCATTGTGGATCAGGAAGCCCTCAAGCATGAAGCTCAGTATTGAAATGCAGCATACTGTGGATACCATTTGGCCTTCTGCTTTCTTCTTATACAATAGTCGCAAGACAGATGTAAACATCACCGGTTATTCTAAAACTTGGAGGTAGTGCAGATGGAACATGGTGCTTTTCGTAAAGCTTTAGTTGAAAGAAAGGTCACACTTGGCACGTGGCTGCAGATTAACAATGGGACCGCTGCAGAAATTCTGGCAAATGCAGGCTATGAGTGGATTGCGATTGACATCGAGCACACCGACATTGATGTCACTTCATTGACCGAACTCCTCCGCGCGATGTATGGACGCGGCGCTGCTCCAGTCGCGCGCGTCGCCACGAACGGATTGCTGGATATTCGCCGCGCCCTGGATGCCGGCGCTGCCGGCGTCCTGATTCCGTTTATAAACACAGCGGAACAAGCGCGTTTTGCAGTGAAAGCTGCCAAATACCCACCGATGGGCGTCAGAGGCTATTCCTTTTGCAGGGCGAATGATTGGGGCGTCGGATTCGTTGAGGACGTCAAATCAGCCAATGAAGATACCGCTGTCATCGTGATGATCGAAAGCCGGCTAGGCGTGGAAAATATTGACGACATTCTGGCTGTAGAAGGTGTTGATGCCGTTTTTATCGGCCCTTATGACTTATCAGGCTCCTATGGTATTCCGGGGCAAACACAGGCGCCCGTGGTAAGGGAAGCATGCCAACGCGTCATCGCTGCTTGCGAACGTGCCGGTAAATCCGTCGGATTGCTCCTGGTCCGTCCAACCGAGGCAGCTGTGAAGCAAGTTGTTGCTGACGGATATACACTGTTATGCCTGGGTCTGGATACGGTCTTTATCGATGAAGGCGCGCGCACGACACGCGCCCGTGCGCTGAAAGCGCTGCAGGGAGAATAAGCCGCAAAACGAAGCCCTAACGGCGCAGCAATCTCCCGGCTCGTACATCAGACAGGACTTTTCCATCCTTGACAACCCATTGCCCGGACAGTATCACACCGCGGATCCCAACGGGTCCGCGGTCTGGATGTTCCGGGCTGGTCTGGTCGGCAATGGTTGCGGGATCAAAGAGGACGATATCGGCCATTTCATTTTCCGCCAGCCTACCCACTCCACGCAACCCGATCCGGTCAGCCGAATATCCGGTCATCCGGTGCACGGCATCTTCCAGTGAAAACAGGTCTAAATCCCGGCTGTATCGCCCCAGGATGCGGGGAAACGTTCCGAACGAAGCTGGATTGTGTTTACCGCGCTTTGTCAGGATGGTATCCGTCATAAAAGCACACAAGGGGTGTGCGAGTGCTGCCTGTAAGGGCTTCTCCCGCGTTTTGTCACCGGAATAGGTATCCAGGATCACCCGTGCTTTTCCTGAACTTTTCCGCGCGATGTGCATATAGGCATCAAACTGCGGCATATCCAACCTGTCGGCAATCGTGGCAAAATCCAGGCCCTCCAGATTGGATAGTTCAGGGTCCATAGCCCATAAAAGCGTGATATCGCCGTAGCTCAAACCGAGGACGGCGCGCAAGAGATCGATTTCTTTTTTCAGTTTGCGCAGAGCCGCCACATCATTGATATTCTGTTCAAATCCGTCCAGAAACCAGGCAGGAAAAACAACATTGATGAGCGTGTTGCCAACAGTGTATGGAAAAGCGTCGAAGCCCACATCCAATCCGCGACGCGCAGCCCTTTCTATCTCCCGCAGCACGCGGTGGTGCGTCCGCCATGTACGGCGCCCGACGAATATCTGGTGAGAAAGCTGGATTTTAACACCGGATTTCTCAGCCAAAGCAAGAAGTTCCCTGACGGACCTCACATTATGCGGCGTGCCCACAATCATCGGGCTGTAGAACGGGGAAACCCAGCTGTATGCGCGCCCGTGGACGGTAAAAAGCCCCCCTTCCTCCGCAACAACCTTTAGCAGCGACAGCAATTCATCATTTGAGGCGAAAACACCCGGCGCATAAGCCAATCCGGCGGAAAGCCCAAACGCACCCTCTCGCAAAGCCTGCCGTGTGATCGCCTGCATCGCCTCGACGTCAACCGGGCGGCTCTCGGTTACGCCGTCCCCCATGGCAGCGTAGCGAATGCTTCCGTGTCCGACCAGGAATGCAGTGTTAAGCGCCAGCGGTGTCGCATCCATTTGGCCCAGGAATTCATCCATGGAATGCCAGGTATACGGAAACGCCCTTTCCCGGGCGAATTCGGAAAAAGCATCCACCATCGGCATGCTCTGGTCCGTGACCGGCGCCGGTGAGAAACCGCAATTGCCGGTTACCACCGTCGTAATACCCTGCGCCAGCAGGGGAGCCAGGATTTCGCCGTGATCAGGCAGGGGAAGTATCCAATCAGCATGAGAGTGCAGATCGATAAAACCAGGCGCGGCAATCAGCCCTTCCGCATGAAACATTTCCGGGGCTTGCAGAGGCTCGTTCTGGCTGATAGCCGTTATTTTACCTGCATTGATACCAATATCAGCGCGGTAGCGGGAACGTCCTGTACCATCAACCACAGTTGCATCGCGGATAACATATTCAAACTCCATAAGTCCTCCAGGCGAATATTCACGGATTTGGTTTGGCAAAAATACAAACTATGGAGCAACCAGGCTATTTTAGCACAACCCTGAGAAAGGCAACAGGGATACATAGGGCATTTTTACCACATGGCTAACATTGTGATAAAAGTCACAGACACAGCACATCTCATGCGTTATAGTATAAGCATAAGTACGGAGGGTAAACACATGCAAACCTGGTTACCAATTATAGATACGGATCGCTGTACAGCTTGTGGCTTATGTGTCACGAATTGTCCCACAGCGTCCGTGGCATTTGTGGGCAAGTTACCTGAAATTGTGAGTCCGGAAACCTGCACTTATTGCGGACTATGTGAAGACTATTGCCCCGCAAACGCCATCAGTCTAGCCTACGAAATCAGCGCTGGCTGATGGTTATGGAGGCAAAATCGCTGAATAAATCAGTTTTGTGGAACCCGATACTTAAAAAATACTTGGAGGATTAGCACAATGTTCTGTTACCAATGTCAGGAAGCACTGAAAAACGAAGGCTGCACAATAAGAGGTGTGTGTGGAAAAAGTCCAGAAGTCTCAAATCTGCAGGATTTACTCATCTGGCAGTTGAAAGGTATCGCCTTCTGGGCGACGCGCGCGCGGACTATGGACGTCGTTGAGCCAGAAACGGATTTATTTATTGCCAAAGCACTCTTTGCCACCATCACCAACGCCAATTTTGACCCGCAGCGCTTTGTGGCGCTCATTCAGGAAGCCGTAGAGCGCCGGGAAGCCCTGCGCGCTCGCGCTCAGTCTGAATGTAAAGCCCTGCACGGTGGGGATGCTTGCGGTGCCCATCTGCCGGAAATGGCGACATGGGTCCCTAAAACGTATGATGTGGGCATCCTGGAGATGAAAGGGCAGCTTGTTGGAATTCTGGAAGACCCGGAGCTCAATGAGGATATCCGCTCCCTGCGGGAATTGTTGGTGATTGGCTTGAAGGGCCTGGCTGCTTATACGGAACACGCTTATGCCCTGGGGCATTTTAACAATGCGCTCCTGGCATTTATTGAGGAGGTTCTGGCAGCGACCACCGATGACAGCCTGGGCGCAGATGCCCTGGTGGCTATGGTCCTCAAGACGGGTGAAATGGGTGTAGAAGCGATGCGTTTGCTTGACGAAGCCAATACAACCACCTTTGGACATCCAGAACCCACCCAAGTCAACCTGGGTGTCAAGCCTGGACCGGGTATCCTGGTCAGCGGTCACGATCTCCTCGACCTGGAAGAGCTGCTGCAGCAAACTGCCGGTACCGGCGTCAATATCTACACCCACGGTGAGATGCTGCCGGCGAATGCGTATCCCGCCCTGAAAAAGTACCCGCATTTTGTGGGCAATTACGGCGGTTCATGGTGGCACCAACAGACAGAGTTCGCGTCCTTTGGCGGTCCAATCCTCATGACCACCAATTGTGTGGTCACCGTTAGAGATAGTTACAAGGACAAACTGTTCACCACCGGAATGGCGGGTTGGCCTGGATGCCCCCATATTCCTGACCGGGTAGCGGGTCAGCAAAAAGACTTCAGCGCACTGATCGCGATGGCGCAGAATAGTCCTGAACCACAAGCCCTGGAGGAAGGGTCGATCACGATTGGTTTCGCGCGCAATACCGTGATGGGTGTTGCCGACAAGGTTATTGACGCCGTAAAATCAGGTGCAATCAAGCGTTTTGTCGTTATGGGTGGATGCGATGGACGGCATAAGGAGCGCTCCTACTATACGGATTTAGCCCAGGCTTTGCCGGATGACCACGTCATTCTCACAGCAGGCTGCGCCAAATACCGCTATAACAAACTGGACTTTGGCGACATCGGCGGGATTCCCCGCTTACTGGATGCCGGACAGTGCAATGACTCCTATTCATTGGCGTATATCGCCCTGCAGCTGAAAGAGGCGTTCGGTCTTGACGACATCAATGACCTGCCCATCAGCTATGACATCGCCTGGTACGAACAGAAAGCTGTCATCGTCCTCCTGGCGCTCTTGTACCTGGGCGTAAAGAAAATCCGTCTTGGACCGACGCTGCCGGCGTTCCTGTCACCTGGCGTCACAAAAGTCCTGGTCGATACGTTTGAAATGATGCCGATCGCTTCGGTTGCCGAGGATGTGCAGGCAATCGCAGCAGGAATGTAAAATCCAAACCTTCCCGGAAGGTGAGGATAGCAATGTGTAGGGGCGGACCCGTGTGCCCGCCCCTATCTCCATGCATACACTTTAATTGGATGCAACGCTTAAGTTGATACACATGAGGGCGAATATTATTCGCCCCATTGGTATCAACTTAAGAAAAAACGATGTGTCATTCCCGCGTAAGCGGGAATCCATCTGGGTTTATTCCTTAAATGACAGTGCCAATACAGCAAAATCTCACCCTAAGAATCGCTTTTTGACCTCTCCCTAAACGCAGTCTGCTGCGTCTCCCTCCCCTAAAAGGATCTCCCGTATTTTGGGAGCGATGCCTGTTTTGGATCTGATTACGCTTATAGCGCCTTAACTTGATGCCTGGAGAAGCGTAACATACCCCTTACGCGAACTGCGGGAGCTTAAAGAAATGGGGCGTATAATCCTCTGGAAACTGCACCCTTGGATGTGTCGTAAATAGACTCCGCAGTTCAGAAAACGCGCTGGCATCCGTATCATACCGGCATAGCAGTTCCGCTATCCTGTCCAGCAGGTTCTGATCGCCATCCGGCAGTTCCGGCTTATCCAGGTCCTCGACAATACCCCACCCCTCCCACGCCAGCACCTCCACCTTATTCAGACAAGCGAGGTCACTCACCAGCTTGTAGCGCACGTAGGGTAGACCCTTGAACTCGAAGATACCTATTTTTTCCGGCGTCACCCTTCCTTCCATCAGTTCTTTGTAACCCCAACCGGCATGCAGGAATTGGTCGCGGGGCAGATCAGTCATATCCAATGGAATGCCGCAGACTTTTTTCTGCAGCGCATCGATCTGCGGATCGGTGTACTGCCACCGACCTTCCGTGGCGTTCCACCACTCGGTGATGAAATGGTCCTCAAGGTGACCATTGGTGAAAAAGTACCGCGCCACACCGCTGCGCACGCGCGCCGGCACGCCCTGGTGCCGTAATATGGCGGTCAGGAAGAGCGCAAAGTCACGGCAGTTCCCAATTAACCGCCGGTTGGCAGGTCTGGCTTCCGTCAAAGGGCGCGCATCCAGTGCGAGTAACGCCTCCAACATTGCCTCAACAGAACGCAAATTATACTCCACATTGAGATCTCTCTGGGATTTCAACGTTTCTACCGCTACACCGTAGTTCTCCTCAGAAATCCAGAATGCGTGGAGCAGAAATCCCTGGATGATTTCACAAAGCGCGTGAATATCGCGGGGTAAACCCTCGAAATACGCGGCATACTTCCCGGGAGAAGATAATGGACTCTGCCGGGTGAAATAATCAAACTCAAGCTGTGTCAAATCTGGCATCAGTGACCTCCTATCAAGCCATGCTTAGTGATATTTTAGGCATCCAATATCCTCTGTCAAAGTAATACGGCATCTCAAACAGTCTGGAACAAGCCCATCAATACAGGCAGATGCGCTGCCCAATGTGACACTTTAAGGACTACGCGAAGAAATTGTCCCGATAACGCTGATGTCGTTACGATAAGGTGACAAAAGAACGCATTTGACGGCTTTACAGCTTTGCATACAATGACCACGGAGGCATGATTGAACATCCCCTTAAAGCTGCCGTCTCTACGTGAATACAGTCGCGATGCCCGTTTACTCCTGGCGCTGTCCGGCATCAGTGCAGTGGTTATTTACGGCATCCAGGGTTTGCTCAGGAGCCTTTACCTTCTCCGCCTGGGTTTTGGCACCGTCTATATCGGCTCCTATCTGGGAACCCACGCGCTGGCTTATATGGCAATGGGAATTCCCAGTGGCGCGCTGGGCAGTCGTTTTGGCACGCGAAAAGTTATGCGCGTGGGAGGGATCATCTGCCTGGCTGGCATGGCGATGCTGCCGGCAACCGAATTATTGCCGATAAATATGCGTGCGATCCTGCCCATACTCTCCCAACTGGTGCAGATCTGCGGATGGTCCATGGTCATTGTGAATATCGTTCCAGCCACGATGCACCATACTTCCAGCCAGAATCGGAATAACGCCTATGCACTGACCAACGGATTAAGAGAGTTCGGTTCGTTACTCGGCGCGCTGGTCGGTGGTTTTTTACCTGTCCTTTTTGGACAATTGCAGCAGGAACCTTTAAGCAGTCCGGGACCTTACCGTTCTGCCCTGCTGGTTGGCATTGCCCTATGGCTGGTGGCGCTGGTGCCCATATTCATGATTCGCAGTGGCGAAGCGCTCCCACGCAAGGTAAAAATGGGAAGCACGACCGCGCTCCCGGTCCTCCCGTTAGCGGTGATGGCAGTCTACATCTTCACACGGGAGGCAAGCTGGTGCGCCTGCCAGTCTTTTTGCACACCCTATATGGACCAGGCGCTGCATTATTCTCCGGCTACGATGGGCATGATCACCGCGTTTGGGCGGATATGTGCCATCCTGGCTTCCCTTTCCGTTCCGAAACTGCTGAAGAAGCTCAATACCGGCGTCGTATTGATCGCAGCAACCATGTTGATTGGTTTCAGCCTGTTGCTGCTCATCCTCTCCACACATTGGGTTGCTGTCACGTTGGGACGCCTGGGGGTGTTTGTCGCCATGGCCCTATGGCTGCCAACCATGCAGGTTTATCTCATGGAGACCGTTGAGGAACGCCTTCGAGGTTTCGCCTATGGTGCGATGTCAACGGTGCAGGGATTGGGATTTGCCACAATCAGCTATACCGGGGGCTATATCATCGCTGTGCGGGATTACAACAGCCTGTTCCTCCTGGGCATTATCCTCAGTGCAGTCGCTGCTCTGCTGATGCTGGGTCATACAGCTTCGTAACAATAAAATGGAAACCTCGCCATAACTTATTCTCACTGTGCACGCCCACATTAGATGACAAATGACTTATCCGCCGTTTGACGCTTCATCTTCGTCGCTTACAATCAACCGGGAGATACGATTGAACATCCAAATTAAATTACCTTCTCTCCGGGAGTACAGTCGCGACGCCCGTCTTCTATTAGCCGTATCCGGTCTGACAGCTGTAAGTTTTTACGGCATCCAGATGCTGCTGAGAAGTCTGTATTTGCTGCGCCTGGGATTTGACACAGCTTATCTGGGCACTTATTTGGGCACCGGCGCTCTGGCCTATATGGGCATGGGAATTCCCAGCGGATCGCTGGGCAGCTGGTTCGGCACGCGCAGGGTGATGCGGATTGGCGGAATCATCAGCCTGGCAGGGATGACCATGCTGCCCATTGACCGGAATGATCCCCATCCAATTCAGACCCATATGGCCCATGATCGCGCAGCTGGTCCAAATTTCCGGCTGGTCCATGGTCAACGTCAATCTTGTACCGGCAATGATGAGCAACACTTCCAACCTGAATCGCAACAGTTCGTACGCGCTTTCCAGCGGGTTGAGGGAGTTCGGCTCCTTCATTGGTTCGCTGGTCGGTGGTTTCCTTCCCGGTTTCTTCAGCGCTTTAAACGGTCATTCATTGGAAAGCCCGGAGCCTTTCAGCTCCGCTATTGTGGTGAGTCTTGTCGTCTGGGTACTGGCTCTTATCCCGATATTTATGATCAAAGGCGGCACAGCGCCTCCCCGCAAACAACACAATCAGATTCGAGGTAAATTCCCCTTCCTGTCCATTGCCGTCCTGTTTATGTACGTTTACATCCGGCAAGCCAGTTGGGCTTCCTGCCAATCCTTCTGCAATCCCTACATGGATCAGGAACTTTTATATTCTGCGGCAACAATTGGCACGATCACTGCTTTTGGGCAGATCATGGCCATCGTCGCATCCCTGTTAGTCCCGAAATTACTCAAACGCGGGGGCACTGGCGGTGTCCTAATTGGCGCGACGATAAGTCTGGGTCTGAGCCTGCTTCTGCTGACGATGTCGACACACTGGGCAGTGATATCCATGGGAAGACTGGGCGTCCTGGTCTCCATGGCAGTATGGCTGCCGACGTTACAGGTTTATCAAATGGAAAACGTTGAGGAAAGCTGGCGGGGATTGGCGTACGGATCGCTGTCAATGGCGATGGGCCTGGGATTCGCGACGATCAGCTACACAGGTGGCGTAGTGATTGAAACGCATGGCTACAACAGCATTTTTATCATTGGCGCACTATTAAGCGGGATTGCCGTCATCCTGATGTTTGGCATCAACCAGCATAACAAAGCCAAAGCCCACATTTAATAATTGGGGCGGGTCTGAGACCCGCCCCAATAAACAAAACTAATACAAGTACTCCGCTGCCCAGGCAATATCCAACTCCATCAGCTTTCCGGACGTGGGTACACCCGTGTCGGGATGCCAGCCCATAATCGCATAGAAATCACTGACACCGCTCTTCAGGGCATCCGGATCAATCCAGGTTTCAGCTAAAGGACCGTCAGTCGTCGGTGTATAACTGCGTGGGGCAAGCACATCATCATCAGGACCAAAGCCAGTCCGTACGTTGAAAACACGCGCCAGGTTGAGAGCCCGTTCACCCACCTTGAACATCTCAAATTCGCCCATATCCCAACCCGTTGCAGCGTTGATCAGTTTCAATTTCTGCGCATTGCTGTACGGGAGGAAGATGCACATACACAGGCAGTTATTCGTGACCGACCTGATTGTGTTATAGGCTGAAGCACGCGCCTTTTCTATACCCAGGCTCTCCAACGGAATCGGCGTCAGCATACCCATTGAGCGCAGTCCCCCATTGGTGGTAAAGCCATCTTCATCGGCATTAACCAGTCCCGTGTCATGCAGCGAATGGCAGTGGTCCGCACCCGTCGGCGAAACTGCGTAGCCAATGGCCAAACCACGCTTTACCCGTGGTTCGTGCATGGGGTATTCCTGCCCTTTTGCCGAGACTGAAAACTTCGGGGCATCCCCGCCGATCTGCTGTGCGGCGCGATAGCTACCCTCCGCAAGCAGGTCACCCAGCCCTTCCCGTTTGCCAATCATATCCACCATCTTGCACAAGGGCATCACCGTTGCCAAACCGCAGCTCAATGCCACCAGTGTCTTCGATAGACAGCAGCTCATTTTCAAAACATTCCATCGCGAAGGCTATCGTTACACCGGTTCCGATGGTGTCCAGCGAATATGCATTGCACAATTCATTGGCTTTGGACACAGCTTCAATATCATCGACACCGCATGTTGAACCCAGCGAACCAAACGATTCATACTCGGGTCCGCCGTAATCGGGATCAACATGATAGGGCGCGCCGGTCTTCACCATCTTTTTGCAGCGCATCGCGCAGGCATAACACGCCTCCATCCCAACGCCGATTTGTTCCATGAATACCTCTGCGCTCAGATTGGCAGCATTCGGAAACACGCCGTCGCGGAAGTTGCGGATAGGGAGGTTTCCGGTCAATTCATTGCCGTCAATCCCCACACCCGTGCCGTATTTGTGCATTGACCCGCCAACTTCGCCCGAATTAATAGACTGTGCCATCGCACGTGATATCTCCATGACGGTTTCCATATCCACAGCTTCGAGTGGATTGGTGCCCAGAGCAACCACCGCTTTCAGATTTTTGGAGCCCATCACTGCCCCCATACCTGTCCGCCCCGCAGCATCTTTAAGACCGTGCATAACACAGGCGTAACGGACAAGATTCTCACCGCCAGGACCGATCATCGCCAATTCCGCACGGCGTTCACCCAGTTCCTCGCGAACCAGATTCTGGGTCTCCTTTACGGATTTGCCCCAAAGATGCCGGGCATCACGAATTTCCACTTCACCATCTTTGATCCAGATATAGACGGGATGCGGTGCTTTTCCTTCAACAATAATCGCATCGTAACCTGCCCGTTTGAACTGCGCCGGAAAATTACCCCCTGCTTCTGCAGCGCCAAAAGCGCCGGTGAGAGGTGATTTCCCGCCAACAGCGCCGCGGGATGCCCCGGAAACAGGTAGACCGGCAAGTACACCGGGCGCCATAATGACCTTGTTTTCAGGACCAAAAGGATCTGCATCCGCCGGAACTTCTTTCAACAACGTGTCGGCGATGATATTCCACCCTCCCACATACCGGCGGAAATAGACCGCTCCGGGCTCATCAACACTGATTGAACTATCCGTCAAATTAACGCGTAATATTTTGTTATGATATGACTTTCCCATTGTCACTACCCTCCTTTACATCGTTCAACAATAACCTGCAAAAAAAGAAACTACGCTTATTGGTCGTAATTAACCTAATGTCGTCTCTTCATCGGCAGAAACACCGCTTTTTTCAGGCTTATCCCAATCTATATCGTCAAATGCGTGCGTCTTGCGCCATTCCTCGAAGTCAGCTTCGATCTCCTCCGTCCATTTGGTGTCCATTTGGCTGGAGTTATAAATACCCTCCCGCAAGCGGGTGTGACTGAACAGTTCGCGCATATGGGTGCGCTCTGAGTGTTCGACCACCGCTTCTGCCAGGTGTGGGGGAATAAACAGGATGCCGGTCATTGTGCCTAAAACCACATCTCCTGGCATACAGGTGGCGCCACCGACCCGGGCAGGGACGTTAAGTCCAACCAAAGTGACGTTCCGAATCGGGGTAGGATCCCAACCTTTGCAGAAAGTGGCGAAATCATCTATTTCATAAATCTGCTGCGCGTCGCGGATACCGCCGTTAATCACCTGCCCGCGTTTCGTGCGTGAGGCAATCGCGGTGGATAAGTTAGCGCCTGAGTAAGTGCCCTCATAGACCTTGCCAAAAAGGTCAATGACAACCACATCATCCTCAACCAGGGTTTCAATCACCCATGAATTCATCGCGCCAATGCGTCCTTCCTGTTCTTGCCCAAGTGTCATCAAACCATCGTGCAGATCAGGGCGGTGCGGAACAAAAACACCGGTGACAGCCCTGCCGACCAGCACGCGGTTGGGGTGCAATCTCGACCAGTTACCCTCAAACTGGAAATGATAGTTTTCACGCCACAAGACGGACCACGCTTCCTCAGTGACGACATTCTTCATCCTGCGCAAAATGTCATCGGAGACACGCGGACGCCCATCCTCAAAACGCTCCCCCTCCCACAAAGGTGTCAACTGAATAATATCTTCCCGATTATTGAATTTCATCTGATTCACTCCTCTCCTTTTAATTTGAGTATCCGGAAATCTTCAGCGAGCTTTACCGCTCGCGCCAAACACATCGTAGTAATGGGCACAGCGTTCGATAAATGAATCGACAGCTGTTTTCGACAGATCAAAATACCGCGCGCCATCCTTCTGGGCAGCCTCGACCAGACGTTTTCCAGTGGTCACAACCAGATCCGTCGCCACATTGACCTTGGATATCCCCCGGGCTATGACCGCCCGGAACTGATCATCGGAACAACCGGAACCTCCATGTAAAACAAGTGGAATGTCCACCCGCTTACGAATCTCATCCAGCAATTCCATGTTAAGCACCGGATCACCATCATAGAGTCCGTGGGCAGTGCCGATAGCGATGGCAAGTAAATCCACGCCGGTCTGTTCCACAAAAGCAACCACAGTGTCCGGATCGGTGAAACCTTTTCCCAGTGAACCAAAGGAACGGTATTCATTTCCGCTGCCGACATGACCCAGTTCAGCTTCAACCGCAACACCAAATTCGTGGGCTACCCGCACGACAGCTTTCGTTGTCGCAATATTTTCCTCAACAGGCAGTTTCGAACCATCGTACATGACATCGGTAAAGCCAAAATATATGGCTTTCATACATTGCTCAAAGGAACCACCGTGATCCAGCCATAAAGAGACCGGGACAGTGGCTTCTTCAGCCCGTGTCCGGATGTATGCAGCATGAGCTTTCGCATTCGGACGGTCCAGTGTTCCGGCGTACAGCGCGATCATAAATGGAGCACGTCTCTCCTCAGCCGCAATGAACATCCCTTCGGTGCTGAACATATCAAATGTATCATACAAAGGAAGCGCATAATGCTCTGCAGTCGCGCGTTCAAGTTCCTTAATCATCGATACCAATGGCATACTTTTCTCCTCAATTCTGAGCTATTGGGCTGACGTAATAATTATTCTGACGCACAGGATGCACGCCACTATGCATTGTATGTCAATACCATGAAAATCCCAGTCTACTTGAGTACACTTTTGACTCTCCTTGAAACTGAAACCAGCTTCAGGGTGCTAAGTTACGTGACAGGCGCATCACAGTAAGGGGTAACATCAACCCCATCCCGCTTCAGGTAATCCATGACCTGGTCAAATGTAGGAATACCAGCCCTGCCACCCAGCGATCCGCATTTCAACGCGGACACCGCAGTCGCGAATTGCGCGATATCTGATGAGGGACCACCCATGCAGCATCCCCACAATATACGCGCCATGGAAAACATCGCCCGCACCGGTGGTGTCTATGACCTGGCACTGGAACGCCGGTATGTGAAACATCTCGTCCCGCGAGACCGTATAGCATCCTGCCTCGCCTTCGGTCTGGACGACAATCCGCGGACCAAGGTCCAGAACTGCGCGCATCGCGGATTCCCGGTCAGCAATATCCGTTAAACCCTGGACAAAGCCACTC
Source organism: uncultured Chloroflexia bacterium (assembly GCA_963700595.1). GTDB lineage: Bacteria > Chloroflexota > Anaerolineae > B4-G1 > SLSP01 > PWVB01. Next base: position 569,234 of record CAVOYE010000020.1, on the reverse strand, counting down.
CCGCTGATCAAGACATCCACATAGCCGCACCAATGCGCGCATCGGGTCACCCACCCGTCCACTTGTTTTACTGCCGTCAACGACGACTGTCTTCCCTGCCTCTTGCATCCACTGCGCTGCCTGAAGGGCTGCCTGATGATGAAAACCATCCAGGTGCAGGAAGTCTGCCGTTGTGATATACGCGCGATCCAATTCTTCTGGCTGCAAAGCGTTCTCACCCCAGCGGGACACACCCGAAAATACGCGCTCTCCTGTTTCCGCATTCACATAGACAAAGACAATCTGGTCTTCAGCGGCTTCGCGAATCACCAGTCGACTCAGATCAATGCCAACTTCCATCATGGAGTGCAGCTTCAGATCAGCAGCTTCATCCCGACCCGCCGTGCCGATAAAACCGACACGAGCGCCCAGTTTTGCAGCTGCCACCATGGCTGTCCCCACCGGTCCCCCACCCTCAAACCTGAAGTCACTGATTCGTGTCCCCCGTTCCCAGGTTGGCATATCGCGCAACCGCATCAGAATATCCAGCGTTGCCATCCCTAAGCCAACCACCTGAGGCTGCCATCCGGGCTGAGGAGATTGCGTAATCAATGCTCTATCGTGTGATCCCGTTGTCATTGACAAAACTAATCAACCAGAACGGGTTCAATGCCCAGGAACTTGCATGCCAGGAGCAGGGCTTTGGTCTGATCGCCGTGAATCATGCTGGCGTGATGGATAAAACCCTCTTCAACCAGTGTGCGGTACAGTTTTTCGTGGTCTTTCACCGCAACCCACGACCACGTACCCGCCAGTGTTTCATCACTGGGAATGATTTCACCGGATGCAATCAGCATTTTCCACTGATCGTCATACTCCGCCAACCGGCAAAAAGTAACCTTGCCCGGTTTAAGCTGGAACTGCGCCAATCCAGCCTGGGGATCGCTGTCCGGGATATCATTCGCTCCAGCCATATCCCGCCGTGAGCGCAGAGCAGCTGTTTTAGGTGATTGTGCAAGACAGGTTGGGGCATTACCGCAGTGCCACGCTAATAAGCGGTTGGGATCATCGCGGTGCTGGATAGTCCAATCTATAAAGTGCGGTAGTGTTTCATGAAGCGCCGCGCTGTAATTGGTCAACATTGCCAATGCGCCCAAAACATCCGCTTCACACGCTGTCAACTGTCCCTTTCCGGTCAACCTGCCGTAAATATGGCACACAGAGATACCCATCAATCGCTGCACAGAAGGCCAACATTGGACCGCCATTGCGGATAAACGGTTTTTCATCCAGAACGCGCTTAATGCCAGCTCCAGTTTAGCCGCATTTCGCAGATAAGTCTCGCTGACCGTCACCTCCGCAAAATCACCCCGAATCGCTTCCACACCCGCAATCACATCCGGGTCATCATCGGCCAGTTTCAGCGCCTGATCCGTAATATCGGCGAGGTTGGAATAAATGACATTTTGTCCGAACCCGCGAATCATAGCAACTTCATCATAACCCACCGTTTCGAAAGTCGGCGGTCTCACGCCCACCTGCCCTATTCGCGCACCGCGCAAGCCTTTGACCACTGCGATCGCGCGCACAAAATCCTGGATTTCGTCCAAAAAAGCTGCTTCATCCGGGAAAAATATACCGGCATAATGGAAGGCTATCTTCCGGCGGTAAAGTCCGGATGCCATCGAAAGGTTACCGCAATAGGAGTCTGAAACGCGCCCCATATGGACGGTATCGGGCGCCGGTGGTTCTTTCGTGGCGTACAAGAGGACAGGCACGCCTAATTTTTCGGCAATCTTGACAGCAGATCGCTCATCACCGAAATCAAGCGGGCACAGAATGAGCCCGTCGACCTTTTGACTCGCGAAATAGTCAGCGATGACCTCCGCATCATCCAGACCGCTGACAGCGCCATGGGGGGAGTAACCCGCATCCGAGTCGCGCGGGTTGTCATTGGGTCCCGGTTTGGGCACGACAATTGAAACGCCATTTAATCCGGCAAATGCCGCCAAACTGTCGTCCCGCATTTTCTGCGTCCATGCTGTCCAGCCGAAACGGTAGGACGGCACAAAACCAATTTTAACCTTGTAGGTATCCATTTTTCTCCTTTTTCCAGTTTGTCATTTTTTTATCTAGTTTGTGTACAGAGTCTTGCGTTTGTATCCAGCTGTGTAAATCCGATTACATCAGATCCCACAGCGGATTTAGCCTGGTACGCCCACCCAATCCCCAAATCAACGCATCGTCAATACCGGCTTCGCGCAAGGGCTGAATGACATTATTCATCAGGTCAGGCACGTATGCTTTGAGCAGCGCGCAGTCCGGACCTGGTTGGATGATCACTTCACCCAAATCCGCCGGCAGGAATAGCGTATGTCCCGGGCGCAGCGCTTCGCATATAGTCCCACAGGTAACCACGGAAGAGCCCTCTATCTGCGAGAGCACATAAAAACGCGCACCATCACAGTCGATGACCATAGTGGAGCGCAAATCCAGACGCTCCAGGGCAAAGTATCCACAGACAAACACGAATGTCCGGTCATTGATCCCCTCATGCACCGTAACCGGGACGATTTTCGGATCAAAACCCTCTTCCAGGTGCACACCCTCCAGCAAAAAGCGGAGTTTATCCTCCTTTTCTGCTTCAGATAACGCCGGATCGAGCTGCCGTAAACTGATGTAGACATCAGAGTTCTGCATGATTTCATAAAAGAGCACACCGCCTTTCGAGTAATGCATCGTTCCCGCATGCAAAAGAAAGCCGTCATCTGGCTGCACAGGATACTCCTGCATCAGATCGACCATATGCCCTTCGATTAACGCCTGACGCACGCTGTCCGAGGTCACGCCTGATTTGTGTCCGCAGTGGATCGTTGCACCGTCGCGAACCTTCAACATATACCACGCTTCTGTTTTACCCGGATCATCCAGTCCCTGCTGCGCTGCCAATGCGTCGCTGTGATGTGCCTGTTCCCCCAGGACGTTGGACGCGTCCAGGAACTTAATCAACAGCGGAAATCGTGTTCCACAGCGCCGGATGACGTCGCTGCCCAGGAGCTGTTCACCGTAGATCTGGATCAGTTCGTGCAGGTTTTTTCCGGCAAGAGATCCGTTAATGACAACGCTTGACTCTCCTTTTCTGTCAACAACTTCCCACGTTTCAGCCACACGGTTGTCGTCGGGCAAACCTGCCTTCTCGTATGCCGCAACGATCCAACGGTCGCCAAATCCGTAATTACGAATATGTTCTTTCAATCGTATGGGGTAGAGATCCATGATTCGGCTCCTCAACCAGAATGTGCGCCAATAGGGTACGGATCGGGGGGAGTAAATTCACCGCGCATCAATCGCGTAATAAAGAATCTGCCAGGATGCATCAAATTTTCCAGGGCTTTGATCACAGCTTCCGTGTCGTAGGGGACGCGATGATATGTTATTTCGTATCCGTTTACGTCAGCTTCAAGGCACACCCAGACTGCCCGTAAATCGGGATGAAATCCGTTGCTGACGCTGCCTGTATTGACGATGTGCACGCCGTCCACATGGGCTTGTATCGCCCGGTGCGTATGTCCAACACAGATCAGTTCCGCCTCAAAGCCAGAAAAAAGCTGTCGCACCTTTGCTTCTGACATATTCGGATAGAGTGCAGGTCCGTCATCATGCCCTGGTGAAGCGTGCTCCAGCAAAACCCGTGTGCCGTCCGGTAAATTCAAACGGCTAGCGTTGGGCAGTGCATCCAGCCACTGCAGCCACCCACCCCTTGCCAAAGCGCCTTGGGTCCAGGCAAAAGTCCGTGTGACCTCAGTATAGGTTTTCATCAAATCTGGATTTGCAGAAGCCTGTTCAGGTGTGGGGTCAGGCTGCGTTCCTGTCAACAGAAAGCGCTCCGTGTTGCCCTTTATCATAACCGCAGAAGATAAATCAGCCAGGCGTTCCAGTGTCTCAACCGGTGCGTGTCCAATGGCTGCAAGGTCACCCAGAATCCAGAAGGCGTCCACACCGCCATGCGATTCGATGTCGTCCAGGACCGCGTCGAGCGCTATACTATTGCCGTGTATATCCGAGAAAATTGCGATGCGCATACCGTTAAAAAACGCCTTTTTACACCCAGAATTTCCATTACTTCGGTTCCGAATTATTTACATAAGGGATAGTATACGCACAATGCGCCAACTGACAAACCAGTAAAATACACAGGTGACGGACAGTGGAATCGCGCATATACTGTAGAAAAAGCGCATTTCTCTTTCAGACACCGAGTTCACTGAAATAGGGGGATTTTTAACGCAGAGCCACAAAGACGCAGAAAATATTAAGGTAACATTTAATTATTCTAAAATATACAGCTCAAATCAAAGAATATAATCTCATGCAGATAATAATCTCTGCGTCTAAACCCAGCCCTCTGGGTCAGCCTCTGTTTGAAATTTTTGTTTTTTAAGGGGAGTCAGCTATCAACATACACATTTCAAGAAAGGACCTGGCCATGACCGGTCACCACAAAAAGAAGCAAAACCTGAACTTATGGTTTGGTGTGCCCATCACCCTCCTAGTACTCGCGTTGTACTTTTATTGGTTCAGGATAGCCAATCGCAGCATCGTTTTTTTAGTCGATCACGATATGGGACCGTTTGGTGACAGCACAGCACCTTTCAGTTTTATTACCAGAAGCCGGTACTGGATGACAGGATTGGTCGCCAGTGGCGCGGTGATGGTCCTTTACCTTGCTGCCAATATCACGTTGCGTTTGTTTAGCAGGACCTATATGCCACCTGCCTGGTTCAAAGTTTGGATTATACCTGCGGTCTGCATTGTCGTTGGTATCCCCCTGATTACGATGACAACCACAAACGCCCCTGCTCTCCCGCCAGCTTTTACCTTATGGGTCACAGCAGTCGCACTCGGTGGATTAGTTTTTGCCCTGCTACCCGGGACATACGGTGTGAAGCACCCGTTCGAGACAATATTACTCGCTGTGGATGGTGCTGGCTTGTCATTTATTCTCACCGGGGCTGCTGCTATCGAGGAATTCCCGGGATGGCTGGAGCGTGGAGCGCGCCACTTTGTCACCTTATCTGTTGTCTTAATCTTCGCCGGGTTGGTGATCACGTTAGGCATGGTCGGGCTCAGATTTATCATGAAATGGCGAAATGTCACAGCTTCGCGGCTGTTTTTAGCTGGCATTTGCCTGACCTATCCAGGTCTCAGCATCCTGCATCACGTTTTATTCAGCGACGGATATTTCTATATTACCGACAGCGATAATTTTTTCGCTCGGAATATACTCCTCCAAGGCGCAATCTGGATTCTGACAGCACTCTACTGCGCAGGATTGTACAGGTTGCGCAGTAAACTAGAAACTTTGAGGAAAGATCGATAGCTTTATAAACCCAGCGTGCATGCGCGCGCACCAGAGTGCGATACAATACTACATACATTCAAGCACTGCCTGCATTCAGGCAGCGGAGGAACTCATGGATCGACACGGTCGCAAAGTTATTCTGGTACTCTTGATTTTTCTGCTCATGGCAGCAGCCTGTACACCCACCAGTTTTGAAACGACGACCCCGATGGCTACCCAAAACCCGCCGGCAGCAGCTACTACCGCGGCACCCGTAAATACTGAACCGCAGACCCTTACCGTGCTCTACACCAACGACGAACACGGTTGGTTGGCAGGCGAAGAGAAACACGGAGGCGCAGCATCCCTGATGTATCTATGGACCACGGAGGAAGGTTACACAGAGGAAGGATCCTACTTGATTGTGAGTGGCGGTGATACCTGGACCGGTCCGGCGATCTCATCCTGGTTCGATGGCGAATCCATGGTTGAGGTGATGAACGAAATGGGGTACGATGCAGCAGCAATCGGCAATCACGAGTTCGACTATGGCGTCGACGGGCTCGAGCGGCGTGCTGCACAGGCGGCTTTTCCCTACCTTTCAGCCAATATTCAGATCCATGGAACCGGAGACCAACCTGACTTTGCCATCCCGTACAGTATCCAGGAGGTTAATGGGCTTTCGGTAGGCATCATCGGTTTGAGCACACGCAGCACCCCAAAAACTACAATGCCCACCTATGTTGCCGGTCTGGATTTTCTCCCCTACGCCGCAACCCTCGAAGAAATTGTTCCCCAGGTCAGGGCACAAGGCGCGGAGGTGATTATTGTGACGGCGCATATCTGCTCCTACGAACTGCTGGCATTAGCCCCCAAGGCTGCTGAACTTGGGGTAGCGATGATTGGCGGTGGACACTGTCACGAACGCTTCAGTCAGATTGTGAGCGGTGTCGCGCTGGTCGAAACCGGTTCGAATCTGCGCGGTTACGGACGGGTCGATATCACATACGATCCCGCCACGACCAGCATCACAGACGTCAAAGTTGATGTCAAATCCAACAACAATGATGGGCAAGATGCGGAGATTGCGGCGCTGGTCGATACATGGCAGGGCGCTATCGACGCGGAACTGGAACATGTGATTGGATACACAACAAAGAGCATTCCGCAAAGCTCCACCACGATGTTTAATATGGTCATGGATGCGTGGTTAGCTTCCTATCCGGCGGATGTCGCTCTAAGCAATCCCGGTGGCTTTCGTCAGGGTTTATCGAAAGGCGATATCACACTGGCGGACGTTGTCGGTGTGCTGCCGTTTGATAACTATCTCATCGACGTCGAATTGACAGGCGCCCAGCTTATCTCCAGCGTCAAGTCGGGCAGTCGCAGCCCGGCAATTGGCGGGATGACCACCCAAGGCGGTTTCCGACTCGCAAACGGTTCACCGATTGATCCTGCAGCAACGTACCATGTCCTTGTTAATAACTTTATGTATGCCGGTGGGGATGGTTACAAGTTTGCGGAATACGATCCTGCTGCCTATGAAACCGGCATCGATTGGCGGCAGCCCGTCATCGACTGGATCATAGATCAAAAATCAGACCAGGACAATCCCCTGGATGCCATACTCGACAGCGCCCAACGCTGATAACTACAAAATGACCTGTGTTTTACACTTTAGAAAGTGTAAAACACAGGTCTCATTTAACCCTAATCGAAGAAGTCTTCGTCACCTTCAGGCAGATACTGCGCCGCCTTGTCAGGAATCAGGGCAACGCCCATGCCCGGCGTATCCCAGACATCGATAAAGCTGTCTTTGACAATGGGATTGGGAAGCCCTTCCACGATATCGTACCACCAATCAGGTCTGCCGGTGGGATACTCAAAGGCTATATAGTTTGGCGGTAGTGTCGCGCACACCTGCACCAGGGCTGCCAGACCCAGTAAACCGTCACCCGTGCCGTGCGGCGCCATCAGAATGCCGTGTAAATCTGCATATTCTGCCACCCACTTGAGTTCTGCTATACCTCCGATATCGCACGGGTCAGGTCCAACCACATTGACGGCTTTCCGTTCAATGAGTTCTTTGAAATTCTGCCGTAAATAGATCTGCTCACCGGTGTGGATCGGGGTTGAGGTACTGCGGGTTACTTCGCGATAAAGGTCAGCCATAACATAAGGATTGTAATCGCCGGTAACCATATCCTCCAGCCACATCAGGTTAAGGTGTTCCACCGCCTTAGCCAGACGGATGGCATCCGGAACCATAAACCCGGGACCGCAGTCCAGAGCGAGACCCACCTCATCACCCAGGACATCTTTCATCGCTTCCACGCAAGCGACAATGTGCTTCAAACCTTTCTCGGTCAAAGGACCCCGGTTGGGGTGGAAACCACCGGGCTGCTTTTCGCCGTAAAAGAAATCCGGCACATCGCGCACCATCCCGCTGTGAAAAGCGACGCCCTGTTTGATGATGGAAAAGCCTTCTTTTGCGGCTTTCATCTGCCGCATATTCGCGGCGTAATCATCAGGCGAAGCGCCCGACATAGGGAAACGCACCGCGCCGTTATAGACGCGCACTTTGTCCCGTACTTTTCCGCCCAACAGCTTGTAGACCGGCACACCGGCAGCTTTACCGGCAATGTCCCACAGCGCCATCTCAATCGCGCTTACTGCACTCCCCCAGGGCTTGAAACTCCCCAGACGGCGGATCCCCATCATCACCCGCTCAACATCTGTGGGATCCATGCCAACGATCTTGTCCTTGTAGAACATGATGTGCGGTTTAAGATAGGATTTTGACGGTTCGACTTCACCAAGTCCATCAATCCCCGCGTCCGTCGTGATGCGTATAACGGGATTACTCCCCAACACCGTACACTTCAAATCTGTGATTTTCATCTTCTTGCCTCCATTGGATATGAAAATTTAGTAAATCACACAGTAAACTGAAAAGCAATTTGTTGTTATAAACTTATCCAGCACTGAAAGAATTTATCATTCCCGTTTTCGCGGGGATGACAAACTTGTTTGAGCAGGTCACATGTCAACATGGCGCTAATTTAGTTCAAAGTATAAATAAGTAACGCTTAAATACTGGAAATATTCTTTACTGAACATGGTTTCTCAATTTCTACAGCAAGTTCACTGGGAACGCTTCTGTGCTAAAATCAGCCGGATTACTTGTTCCGCATGCAAACCGGCATGTAAAACACATAGTCCGGGGTCCAGGCTTGCGCCATGATCACAGGCGGGCTTTTAGATCCATCCCACAGCGCGCCCAGCGCCAACCCGTCAACACCCCCCAGACCACGCAGGAAGTCGATATATTCTTTTGAAGCCGTCTGGTAGTAAAGCGTGACCAGAACCCGTTCGGTGGACGCCGGGACGGTAAAAAGCGTTTCATCCCAGTGCTGCCCATCAGCATAGACGGCACCAACTGGACGTAACCCCGGGCGGTCATAATCCAGCTGCTGCACCCCTCTGGGCGGAATTCGGTTGTCCTTAACCACCGTGTTATTCAACACAAAGTGAAACGACTTACCGGCAGGTTGTCCCAGAAAAGCCGCCAGCTGTGGTGTCATGCCCTGCTGTACTTCATAAACTTTGATATCGCTATCCCGCAGCAGGGATCCTGTATTTCCATCATACGCGCCGGATTCGTAAACAAGCTGGTTTGTGCTGTTGAAAGCCTGCAGACGCAGCCACATCTGCCTGCCTTCAGGATAGCCCGTGGGCAATTTATGCCCGGATTGGTTCGTCACCCGTACCGCCGCGATTTTACCCGTACCGCTGGGGGTTAACGTCACAGTCATCGTCGCAGCTTTGCGCAGCATATCGTGCGCGCGCTGCGTTGTTTCATCCAGGTATGAGCTGTCCGGAACAGCGTCCAGGCGCCACGAGGACGATTGCAGGAGCTGCGGAACCCAGGTGTTACCCCCTGCCATCCCGTGTTCCGGCAAGCATCCGTTCGCTCCGCAATCCCGCCAGACTGGATTAAATGCAGCATCAGTTGCATATCCGGCTTGCCGCGGAAGGTGGCAATCCTGACACGCGCTGACGATGCCATCGGATTTTGCCCCCGCAAATTGCGGCGCCAGTACACCCTCGCGCGCGTACTGACTGTATAACCACTCGTCATAGGTGCGCTCCACCGGAAATAAAGCCGTGCCGTCAAAAGTCTGCGCCGGCGTATCCGCGGTATTGGGCCAATACTGTCCTCGCACAGCGTCCCATTGCAGGACCGGGTTATCGACATTATGGCAGCTCCCACACAGACGGGCGCGGTTGACCGCATCAGAATCCTGGTTGAGAAAATCGGATTGGTAGGCGGTATGATACGGTAAATCTGGATTAAAGCTGAAGGGTCCCCGCCGGTTATCATCAGGGTCAAGAATAATCGCTGCCCCACCGGTATAATCCAATGGAAAAGTCAAGGTCAAGGCGCTGCGAATCGCCAGGTCAATCGTTGAAGTTTCATCTGTGGTGGATGGGATATTATCCACCATCCGGTGGCACAAATTGCACGGCACGCCATTGGCAATGTCGTTCTGGTTCAATGCCGACCCATCCGACGGATGACTGCGTCCGGCATACCATCCCGTCGGCATATGGCAGCGTAAACACAACTCACCAGCTTCAGGGGCATCCACATTCGCGACCGCCAGGGCAGACCAGAACACGGGGTCTCTGCCCGCCTGGCTCATCATGCTACCCCGCCAGCGGTCGTATATCGGCGCGCTGTGGCAGCTATCGCAATCAACGGAAGGCTGCAGGTCAATGTGGAGCGTACCAGGCTGCGTGCCCGGCATCACAAAATCTTTAGCGGTCGTCACCAACAAGGAACGCGGCACGGATAAGGATGCCGTCAGGATGAGGGGCTGCATTGCGGGGGAGGTTACATAGGCTGCATTGACTATGCTGCCGGTGATCTCTCCGGTGACCCTCACCTGGTAACGCAGGGTCACAACGGGTGCATCGGAGAAAAGCCCATGCCACAGAAGGGAGGGTGCAGAGCTGGCGTCGATTGTGCCGGAAGTCGCCTGCAAGGAACCGGGAACATAGGTCAATCCTCCTGGTATGGTGTCGGTCATAAACAGGGGAACGGTTGGTGTTCCCCCAATATTGTTAAGCGTGATCGTATAGGTAATCAACGCACCCGGATCAGCGCTCAAACTGGAAGGCGCTTTCCGTGAAGTGACCAGGTTGGGAACCGGTCCATTCGCATCCGCCAGTTGGAAAATCGCGCCCTGGCTCATGGAGACAACATACAACTCGCCGGATTCATCTTCCCCAAAAGCGCTGATGTTCATCCCGGTCTCCAGCATCACGACGGGAGTGCTCCAAGTTACAGGATTCGCGGTTAATTTCTTCAATGCCCATACTTTCCCCGTCACATAATCGGCGTAAAAATACGTCCCATACAAGGCTGGGTAATTAACGCCCCGGTAGACAAATCCACCTGATATTGATCGCCCTTCGGCGTGACTGTATTCAGCGATAGGTCCCGTCAATCCGGCAGTCAGGCATGCGCCGCTGAAATCATAGGGATGCGTGCCCTCCATACAGCGCCAGCCAAAATTCAGTCCCCCTGGTGTACCTCCGGCTTGATAATCGACCTCTTCCCATAAATTCTGTCCGACATCGGCGATATACAGATCGCCAGTCAACCTATCAAAACTGAACCGCCATGGATTTCGCAATCCTATAGCCCAAAGTTCATCCAATCCCGCTTTACCCACATAGGGATTATCCACCGGGACACCATAGGGTAATCCCTTGTCCACATCAATCCTGAGCATCGCCCCCAACAGGTTGTTGATGTTTTGCGCATTATTCTGGGGATCACCACCGCTCCCGCCGTCACCCATCCCGATATAGAGATAACCATCCACCGGACTGAAGAGCAATTGCCCGCCGTTGTGATTGGCATAGGGCTGCGGGATAACCAGCAGAATTGTACCGCTGGCAGGATCAACGCTATTGCTGCTTGGCGGAACCGCCTGGTAACGGGCAATCACCGTTGCTCCGTCCCCCTGGCGGGTATAATTCACATAGAAGTAACCATTGGTGGCAAACTGCGGATGAAACGCTAATCCCAGCAAGCCTTTCTCGCCGCCATAACCGACCAGCGCGCTTATATCAAGATAGGGCTGTGGCAATACACCGCCGTTCTGGATGACGCGGATTCGACCCGGTTGTTCGACCACAAACAACCGATCAGAAGCGTCACCGGCATGGGTGACCTGCACCGGGGCGCTGAAACCACTCTCCACCTGAATCAAGTTAATGGCGACAGCAGTTTCAGCCTCAGGAAACCTGGTATCTGTGCCAGACGGGAATATTAACTCCGCTCCAAATACAGCTGAGCTTGCACTGAGGACCGCCGTTACCAGGCAGAATGCAATCATCCATCGTCTGAGCCACCGGCTCTTTGTAATCGCGTTTTTTAAGGACCAGTGCATTGAAACCCAGTTCCTATAACCCATTTCCGCTCCTTATCCGTACTGGCTAACCGGCAACCTGTGCGCCACGACCTGATCCGGAGGAATATCCTGATTCAGCAACGCCTCCACGTGCTGCGCTGCGTGCATAAAAACTTTCAGCTTGATTGCTGCTTCGGCAGTCGTCATGATTCTGCCGACGCTGGCGAAAACGCCCGAAGCACCGCCAGCAACCGCGTTGAACACAAAATCACGCACCTGCTCCAGCGGATAATCCCGGAAATGCATCGCATTAATACGCCACCAAAAAGGCACGCTGCATCCATCCCGGATGTCTTCCGGGCGGAGCGTTGGCGAGACCGAAGGGTCAAAATCATCCAACCTGAGCGCGTCAAGGTAAGGTAAATGCTTTGGCACCAGGCCCTCGATATGCGCATGGCGCCTGCCTGAGGTTTGTCTTTCGAAATATGTCTGATGATAGGGCAGGACAAATTCAGCCCACAACCTGGGGTGGATGAGCGCCGATATGTCATCCACCATCCCCACGGTTGAAGTCGTAAATGCGGCATCGCCGTTCACCTGGCGTTGGAACATCATGTAGTCGACGACACTGGCAGTCACAAGTGTCAGGTAGTCCTTCAGGCGTTCAGGATCATCGTAAACGTCGGTGAAAAAATCGTGACCCCGCAGCTCCCAGGCTGTTGTGACCGGACCTTCAACGCCAAAACCCGCGAAACGGATTGATATATCCGGAAAAGCTTCCCTGAGTTGCTGCCACAGATGCAGATATTCCGGCATCAATCCGGCAGAAGCCCATGCCACAGGCTGCTGCAGGGCTTTGATGCCCTCAACCAGAGAGCCGTGGATAGGACTGTGCGCCACCTCACTTCCCGCGGGAAATCGTAACGGCGAACCCAGGCAGTTGACGTGCCCATAACTGATACCGGACCATCCCGGTCCACCGTAGCGCACTTCAGGTCCAAACAGGGTCACAGCGCGCGGATATCCCACGGTATAGGCTTCGATGATGGCGTCCTTATCATAAAACGTGCGGTCATAGGGCACACCCGCCAATTCCGCGTATGCCGGCGTACCGCACGAGACATACCAGGAGAACGGCGTTCCCGCACGGGAATCCGGGACATGTTTTAATTCTGCCATTGGTCAGAGCGCCAGCGGTTTGCTTTCCCCGTCCGCAGCCCGGCTCGCGTCGGCAGCTTCCAAAAACGCGATGATTTCCAGCGTTTCAGTGATGGGGATGGGTGAGACACGTGTTTTGAAAAATCGCAGAACGTCTTCCAGCATCACCGCGTAATAGGGTGGATCAGATTCCGCGATACCCAGACGCGTCCCCGCCGATGTGTGAACGACACAACCGAAGTCACCTTTTGTGAACCGCGTCCCGCGCAATACACCCACCCGACCGTCCTGCCACTCCCCTAACACGATATCCATATCCGGTTTTTCAATCAAACGCACGCTTTTACAGCCTTCCCCCATGTAATAAAACAGGACTTCAGCGCTGTGGATGCCGTACCAGAACAAACCGGGATAATCAGGCAGCAGCGCTGCCGGACCGAATGCGACACAGGAGGCTACTGTTTCATCCTCAGGGACCAGGTCGCGAATCCCTGCCGCGTAGCGCAGCGAAGAGCACGACATCAAGGGCGTATGGGTTTCCACCGCTATCCGGTGTATGGCGCGCGCCTCAACTGCGGATGTCGCCAGCGGTTTATCGATGTAGACCGGTTTGCCAACAGCGACCTGGCGGAACTGCTCCAGGTGCTGGCGCCCGTCGACGCTCTCCAGTAACACCGCATCAACCTGCTGTACAAGCTCAGGAATGGATGCAACCATGGTGATGCCGTAATCTTCGCTGAGATCACGGGTGAAACCAGCCACCCGGTCACGGCTCAGTGAAAACAGATCGCTGCCGCCCGGGTATGCGCAAACAACGCGACCTCCGGGCACATGATGAGTATTGGTGGTGTCATTTAGGATGGCTGTAAAAGCTTTGCAGTGCGACGTGTCCAAACCCACAATACCGATTTTCATTTCTTTCATATTACCCTCCTGACGCATGACTCGATTGAATTTCTTCTAAAAACGTATCCCGCACGCGTGCCAGATGTTCCGGCACATTGATATCCTGCGGGCATATATCCTGGCATGCCCCGCAGTGCACGCAGCGCTCCAGCATCTGGTCCGCCTGCATCGCAATCTTCTCCCGGTCCGGCGGTTCTCCCTTGAGCATCACCATATTGTAAGCTTTGAAGATGTTATGCGGTCCGATGTTCTCCGGACAAACGCTCAAACAGTAGCGGCAACCCCCGCAGAAAAAGGCTTCGAACTGCGACAAGTCCTCACCCAAAGCTGCGTACAAACGGGTGTTGACCTGATCCTGATAATCTATGGTCAATGGATCAGCTAATGTTTCCATCAGCGCGCAGTTACCAGCCACTTCCTCCGCTGAAGTCATCCCGGATGCCACAGATGAGACCGCGGGATCGGAGAGGACGTAACGGAACGCGCCGGTCACCTGGTCCAGGGGGGCAAACACATCCCGCAGCAGGTCGGACGGCAGGGCTAACAGTCCGCCTGCCAACGGACCCATAATGATGATCCCTATCCCTTTCTGATGCGCTGCGAAAACGATATCGCGGTAACTCTGCAGCAGCAAACTGTACTGGACCGTGATCACTTCCCAGCGCCCATCCTCGATCATATCCATAATCATATCCGGAGGCGCATGCGTCGTGATACCGATGTGCCTGACCAGTCCCTCTTGTTTGGCTTTGTAAACCCCGTCCCACCACCCTCCCGGTTTCACGCACGCTTCGTACTGCGGAGGGCGGCTCACAGACCAACCGTGATAAAAATCCACATAATCCGTGCCCAGGTTCTCCAGTTGTTGATCAATCAGACGCCGCACAGCATCCGCACTGACCAACTCTCCCCGTTCAATAGTGTGGGATTTTGTCGAGACCAGAACATCAGCCCTGCGCGTTCCCAGGCCCTTACCCAGCCACCCTTCGCTCTGTCCACCGCAATAACCGACGCTTGTCTCGAAATAATTGATCCCCAGGTCAACCGCCTGGTTCACTATGGCAAAAGCCGATGTTTCGTCAGGAAAACGCATGCAGCCCAAACTCAATATCGAAACACGCTCTCCCGTTCGTCCAAAATCCCGATAAATCATAATACCCCCATGCAGTGCAGTTTACTATAGTTTAGTGCGGAATGTGGAAAAGTGAAAGTTGAGGAAAGACTACGGGTGCTCGTCATATTTTTGCATCCATACATCGTATATGCTCTTAGTGCGGCGCGAGTGTGTGGAAAGAAAACCCCTTTCCACACCTGGCAGAAACGGCAAATACACCCGTTTCTGCTCTTATTTGGACATGATCAGGACAAATTCGACGCGCCGCACTTCCTTCATAGGGGTGTGTCGGTTGCCCAGGGCAACCGACACACCCCTGAAACCAGGTGGCGGGGCGAAGGTCTCCCTTGCATGGAGAAGCTCCGTGTTCCGCCCCGCCATAGCATCCTGCGAAAGGCAAACCATTATATGATCAGCAATGTGCGAAGGATGCACACTTATTACCGTTGCGGAAAAGTGGCGGACACCCAAAAACTACCTTCCCGGAAGGTGCAAAGAAATCTTCTTAGATTTATGAAAGCTTCCCAGTTGATCAGAAAACCTTCCGGGAAGGTGATTGAGATTCGTTATGTAAAATTATAGCTGGCGCGATGAAAGACAAGCCTTGCAGGAAGGAGCACTTTACAGAACTATATCGCGCATGAAACTTGGAGTTGAACCACAAACAAGGGAGTGGACAGATGTGTCGTAACGCTTCTAAACATCCTGCCGGAAGCCCAGGATTACCCTGACGGGATCCCCTGGGTCTCCGGCGTGTTTGTTGGCAACCGGATGGTATGCGCAGGTGGCGCAGCAGCCTCTTACGCCAGCTTCCCTATCAGCGCAGGGCGCGCCGAAGGTCCAAAGCCGACATTCATCTTGAACTGGTAGCGTACTCCGCCCTGAGCGAACTGGAAGATGAGGGTCGGGCGGTAGGGTGTCTCGTAGAGACAGAGCTTTATCGCGAACGTATCTTCAGTAATCCAGGCGCCACTCGCCGCGACGCGATTTGACTCGCTGTCATCCAGCATTGTCTCTCCGAATTTCCAGGCTCCGTATCCGAACGCTATGAGATTGTCACCGCGCCCATCACGGATCGTCAGCGTCCCACCTTCGTAACCCTGAAGGGTCAAGCTGACAGCGTGGATAAGCTGCGCTTCCTCCGGAGGACCATGTCTATCCGATATGGTTTTTTGCTCGGAAACGTCGAAAGACGTAGGTCTTCCCTGAGACTTTTTCCGCCCACGGCGAATCCGCCAATCCTGCTACAGGAAGCAGGGTCAGACCGGAGAGTTTACGCGCTAACTGAGCCTGTGCTTCAGCGTTCTCCGGCAATGGCGCAGAACCCATTGCGGGGAGAAGTCTCGTCCAGATGAGATCCAGAACCGCTTGCATGTTGCCCACACCGCTCGTGATCGCGATCACGGCATCCTGGTCGGGCATCACGATGCAGTACTGCCCGAATGCGCCATCACCGCGGTAGGCGTTGTGCTGGCAGCGCCAGAACTGATAACCATAGCCCTGCCGCCAGTCGACGTTGTCGTTGGGTTGGTTATCCACCTGCAGCGATGTCGCTTCAGCAACCCAATCCTCGGGCAGAATGCGCTGCCCATTCCAGACGCCTTTCTGCAAATAGAGCTGCCCCAGACGGGCAATGTCCTCGGTCTTGACATGCAATCCGAATCCGCCCATCACAACGCCCTCCGGTGAAATGTCCCACAAGGCGTCCTCAATGCCCAGTGGTTCGAACAATCGCGGTGTCAGATAGTCCATCAACGGCATCCCGGTGAGTTTTTGGACGATCGCCGCGAGGACGTACGTCGCGCCGGTGTTGTAAAGGAAGTGTGTGCCTGGTTCGTACT
Organism: uncultured Chloroflexia bacterium; assembly: GCA_963700595.1. Classification (GTDB taxonomy): domain Bacteria; phylum Chloroflexota; class Anaerolineae; order B4-G1; family SLSP01; genus PWVB01. The sequence continues at coordinate 552,470 of CAVOYE010000020.1, read as the reverse complement.
GCACCGGACAAGCCAGGAAGGCCTTGACAAACAGTCCATCTGCAGCCCCGAACACGTTCCCCGATGTGTCCTCAGCATGTCCCGTACTCATCGACAGCAGGTGGCGTACCTTCATCGCTGCCAGGTTGTCACTCACCTCTTCCGGGACGATACTCCGGGAAGAATGAGAGCACGGCGTCGTCGACACTCAACCGCTCTTCCGTGACCGCAAAGCCCACCGCTGTGGAGGTGTAACTCTTGCTTAACGAGAAGAGCATATGCCGAATATCAGGCGCATAGGGCGCCCACCAGCCCTGCGCCACCACCGCACCGTGGCGCAGAATCATGATGCTGTGCAGTGCATCGATGCTTTCCTCAGCAGCCTGAAGGAAGGCTAGAATGGCCCCGGACGCGATGCCCTGATCTTCCGGTGTGCTTGTTCGCAGTTTGTTGTCAGTTGTCATAGTGTTGTTGAGCTCCTTATTTGAAGTTTCGATTGATGCCCCGCTGAGATAAGAACCAGCGCCCACCACAAGCTCTCGTCAGCGATTATCAATTAATGTAGCCCTGTCGTCGATTAAATCAATTCAGCGCTTCCAATGGGGGCAAGCCTTGAAATAAGCTATCGCAGGCAGGCAGTGGAATTGGTGAATGCCCATTCTGATATTCATCCTGGCAGTTTTGGTCCGTAGGATGGTTGATAAAGCTTGCCGTCTGAGCCAAAACTGCTTCTTGATTCGCCTCCAAAATGATATGCTCCCCTGTCATCTTTGGTATTGCCACTGCAAGCGGGAAGTAGGCAGCGTAAGGAAAGCGTCAGATAAACATCAAGCAGTGAATCAACTGACCTGCTATACTATGTGTAAATAAGCAAGACGCAGAAGATTCTCCTCCTTCGGAAGACCGGGAGCCACAAAGCTCCCGGTTATTTTTTGTATAGAGCGAGTTATAGCGCTAATAGCGTTACACCCAAAGCGAACAAAACAACAATGCCTACCGCCGGAATTATCCGCCGGTACAACGGACCCCAGGAAGCGCCGAAATACTCCCGCGTCAGTGCCAGGCATAGATGCAGAGGAGACATCAAAATACCGCTGAAACTGGCAACGTACAGCCACACACCCGCCTGCATCGGCAGAATACCTTGCTGGTTCGTCAGCAAAGGCGCCACCAGCGGAATACTCAGGGCCAACGCAGCTGCTGCGGTTCCGGTCAACAGCGCGACGATCACCGGCACAACAAACGCCACCAGCAGGGGAGGCAATCCCAAGGTACTCAAAGCTAACGGGATCTGCTCAACAGCGCCGGCATCCTCCAGAACATGTTTGAAAAGCATCACGCCCATAATGGCTGTGAACGTCCGGATAGGGATACCCTTTTTAAGCACGTCCAACCACTGCGCGGGTCCGATATGTTTTAGAAACATATAGAGTGCTATGACAATGACCAGACTGATGAGCATATTCACTTTCAAAATGATGACCATCAGGATAACCAGGATCAAGGGCCAGGTGTTGACCAGCAAATCGCGCCAATGATCCCATGTCGAATGGGAGGTATGGCTCTCATCCGGATTTCGGATCTCTTTAACGCCCAATAAACCGAAAAGCACCCCGCTGACCAGAGCGACAACTGTCATGGGCCATGCCGCACGAATAAATTCATAGACTGACACATCCAGGAGGGTTGCCATCATCAGAAGGGATGTATATAACGGGAAAATATACTCCATAGAATGGCGAAACCAGTAGTTGATAAAAGTCTTGCGATCAGGGCTCAGGTTCAACCGCGTTCCCACCTCATTCACCATCGGCGCCGAAAACATAGCCCCACCCAGCATCGGCAGCATCCCGACAATAAGGGGCATCAGCGCCAGCGTGATCCTGCTGTCAGGAACCAGCGCCTGCAGCGACCGGACCATACCTTCCATCGCATTGGAGCGCCGCATCATTTCTGCCAGCACCAGCACCAGAAAGACCGCCCCGGTCAAACTCAGCGTGTCCACGGCGATAATGGAACCGGCTATCGATTTCAGGTAAAGCAGAAACGGCATTGAAAATAACAGGGCCACTATGGCGCTGTCGCAAAGCAGGATCAATCCCAGATCCCATTTTTTGATCAATAGAAAAATAGTTAAGGCGAGGATAATCACCAATTTGAGTAAGTCTGCCATGAAGTCCTTTATATGCGCGAGATAAACGTCCGTTCATTTGTAACCGATTGCCGTGCAAACACAAATGGCAGGGGGGTGTATCAAATAGGGGAAAATACAACCTTCCCGGAAAGTGATTGACAATCAGATTGGGATGAATCATCCTTATCCAATGAAATACACACCTTCCGGGAAGGTGAACAAGGGCTAAACATGAGGCCGGCGACCCCACCGGAGCAAGTTAACCAACCACCAATAATTGCAAGGGTTCCACGCGGTCCTGCAAACATTCATGCGCCAGCTCCAGGCACAGCACGCTGGATTCCACACGCCACTGCTCAAGTCCCACAGCTACACCATCTACCAGAATCCGCTCCGGAACCCCCTCCCGGTGAATACACAACCACAGGTTACGCCTGGTGGGCATGCCTTCATAGCTGCCAATCCGCGGGTGAAGCTCTACCTTCAGGCTATCCCCCCCGCTCTCCATCGTCAACTTTGTGGTGCTGCAAGCCCCTTCCTGATAGGCAAACGTCTCACCATCATCCTCGTAGAGCGTAAAGGTCGATTGCACAACCTTGCCCCTTGCCGGATAACAATGCACTTCAAGCGTCTCCACAGACTTCTGTCCAACATAATCCACGACCTGCCACATGGGAATCAAGGATCCGGCTTTGACGAACAGCGGTCCCCCTTTGCCTTCCGGGACGGTGTAAGAAAAGATACCCGGACCATCCAGCAGCTCTCCGGTCCAGAAATCAATCCATTCACCGGGTGGGAGGGTAATCTGGTCGATAAACGCAGCAGTAAGTAAAGACTCGCCCAGCATATACTGCTGTGTCATCGTTTCGAATTCGGCTATTTCAGGATACATCAGCGTCATTGCCCGCATCAGGGGCATCCCGGTCCGGTTGGCTTCATATGCCATCGAATAGATGTACGGGCATCAACCTGTAGCGAAGGCGAGCGTAAGTCTTGAAAATGGGCAGTAATATATCTCCCAGCAACCAGGGGTGGCGCCAGTAAGCCCAGCTGCAAACCTGCGACCACGCCTGCAGAAATCCAAAATGAATCCCCATCGGCGTGAACACATCCATATCGCAGCTGACATTGGCATGTCCGGACAGCCCGTGGTTCAACATGGAAACCAGGGGTTTCGGTCCACCGCCGGTGTCCCCTGCCCATGTCGCGGCGATATTGCTGGAGTCCCGTGTACCCTCCGGAACTGTAAATCATGGGGCGCCGCCCGGTGTGTTCCCTGAAACCCTGATGCATCTGCTGGTTGAGCAGCGTCGGATAAAGGTTGTGCATTTCCTCGTCATCCATGCCGTTGCCCCATTTCCGGTCAGGATGCTCGTTCACCTGCCGCGCGCCGTCCATCTTGAAAGCCGATACGCCCTGATCGACGAACTTTTTCAGGTGATCGAACCACGGTTCCTCTGGGCGTGTGAGTTGGTCCATCAATACCGGCGTGTGCTGGTGGTAATCCAGTTCGAAATCATCGGGGTGCTGAGTCTTTCAACTGCCGGCGATTGAAATCCAGCAGCTCCCGCGCGCCTTTCCGCTTCGTAGCTGAGGTCATAATCGCAGCACAACCACAGGCTCATCTTGAAACCCAGGCGCTCTGCTGCAGCCCAAAAAAGTATGCGGGCCAATCTTCCCCCAATGCGGAAGGTAAAAGCGGTCAGGATGCCAATCCTTATCCACCGAATAATCATAATATTGGGACATCCAACCGGGTTCCAAGCCAACCAGGTCGCAGGGAATCCCTTCACGGCGGAAATTCAGGCAGTCGTCCAGCATCTCCCGGGCATCCGCCTGCTGGTTGCACACAAACGTCAGCCCATAGCCCCACAGGGGCAGGAGCTGCGGTTTACCACTCACGTCCGTATAACGGTCGAGTAGTGTAGGATAATCCTCCCCCACAAAAATGAAATAGTCCAATTCTCCCCTGTTGCCCCAAAATCGCAGCGCATCCGCGTCCGCATTACCGATGTCGAAGAAATGACGCCAGGTGGTATTGACCAGCAAACCCCAGCCACGGGTGCTCATAATATAGGGGATCGGGCACATAAGATTCCACATTGCAGACCCACATCATGGTACGGTATCCCCGCTTCTGCAGCCGGTCGCGCGTGACGTCGCCCAAGCCGACGATCCTCTCGCCCTCTGCCAATGTGAAGGCTGATCCAAAGCCCTCCGCGGGATTGGACCACGGCGCAGCGTTATTCTCAAGCAGTGGTGTACCGTCCGGTCTGGTCAAAGATAGACGACCATCAGCACGGTCAACGCGCAAACGCGCCTCAGACGTCTCAATAATCACGGTTTCCGCAGTGGTGCGAATCAGGGGTTCCTCTTCGCAGCGCTGTTGCACATTGAGAATGCCGTATCGCACCAGAGCAGACTCTGATGAGGTGTTACCTTCGCGCAGCTGGATGCGGAAGGTATGCGGCGCCAGTACATGGACATGGAAAATGGTTCCGTTCGCTAACTCCACCGTCAGACGGTGATTTTCTGAATCCCACATTTTGCACCTCCAACAACGTGACCTTTGCCAAGCAAATTTGAATTATATAGATACGATACACGCTTTATCCAATCCCGAAACGGGCACAAGGCCCTAGACGACAGCAGTATCATATAGTATAGCCCCTTGTGGGCGATCAAGATCAGCATATAGTGCAATGTCAAGACTATCGCTGAACCCATCCCCCGGTGCGCACGAGCAGCTCCTGCATATTCAATCCCAGGATTTTCTCTTTGTCACCCTCAGAAATATTCGCGTGCGTGATGCGCCCGATCTGGTGCGCGTTATCATTAAACGGCACGTCACTGCCGAAAAGCAGTTTATCACTCCCGGCAAGTGCTACCCATTGCTCTATGTGTCCATAAGGAACCACAGACAGCACCGTGTCGATATAGACGTTATCCCGCTCTTTGAGCAAAGGGACTAAACCGCGTGCCAGGGGTTCATCGAATGTCCCGCCCACGTGAGCGTAAATAAAGGTGACGTCCGGATAAGCAGCGCTCAATTTATCGATGGTCTGGGCTGTGCCAAAAGTATGGCTGAGGACCACACCGCGGCGCTCCTGTAAATTCGCGTAGACCCTGTGATAGACCGGGTCATCTGGCGGTGTGTCCCTGTGCATCGTCGGATGCAGCTTAATCGCCCATAGGTCCAGGTTGTCCAGGCAGCGCTCAAGTTCGCCAATGACTTCCTGAGGGAAGAGGGGATTCAGCGTGCCGTAGCCCACAAACCGTCCTGGATACTGCCGCACCACTCCAGCAACCGCGTCGTTCCCGCGCGCTGGGTCGCCCCCCAAAGATTGAAACGCACTGAGGCAGGTTGACCGGATGCCGATACGGTCCATACTCGCCAGCATCCCCGGCGCGTCACCGTACGCGGCATGCACCAGGGACGTCTGCCCCAGATGCGCGTGCGCATCGATGACCACCCACCTGTCAAGGGCTTTTCCTTCATGCACAGCCTGTTGGATTGTGCCGGTCATCATCTCACCCCTTTCAGCAACCGCCGTAAATTGTCACCGGCAATCAGCTTCTTTATATCGTCATCGACCAGGCTGTAGCCCAGGGCCGTCAGCGCCGGTCCCGGCGCGCGATAAGGTAAACCGCTGCCAAACAATACGCGTTCCACCCCTATAGCAGAAACCAGCAGCTCAATCCCCCTGTGGACGGTGTAGTAGGACGTCTCAACATAAAGATTGGAAAGCCTGTGCATCAACGGGATGAGCATCCGGTCGCTGCCGATATTGATGGCAGGCAGAATGATCGGCAGTCCGGGAAAGGCTTTACCCACTTTGTAAAGACCGTCCCAGTCGATGCTGGTGTCACCCCAGCTCTTGATACCAAAGTCAACAAACAGCGGAACAGCGTGATCTGCCAGCACCTCCAGGAGCGGTTCCAGGTTCCACACTCGGAATTTATAAAGATGCTGGCGCGGGAAAATCCGCGCGGCACGCACACCTGCTTCAAGCATTTCACCGACAGTTTGTTCGGGAGAAGGAACTTCGAAAGTTTCGTGCGGCATGAAGACCCAGCACGGATGCATACACGGGTGACCGGCAATCTCATCCAGCAATGTCGCGTTCCCCGCCTGCGTATCGCTGAATTGCGCGTCGGCGTGCCAGACCAACGCCTCGCCGATGCCCACCTTCTCCATCACATCCGCAAACTCGCCCACAGTCGCCGGCGCACCGGGCAGTGATCCTGCGAGCGTCCCAGGCATATCCCGGCATCAAACAAGTTCAACGCAGCTACCATGTGATCCTCCACTTCAGTCTGGTATTTCACCTAATACATTGAGCAATGCTGGCGCCATATCCGCGATGCTGGGCTGGCGGTGCTTTCAGACGCAGTCCGGTCTGAAATCGTCCCAAGGACCGTTTCCCGCATCCACGCCAGTCGCGCAGGATTCCCGCCGGGCAGCGCAAACGTCAGCACCGGATCGGATTCCCCCGGGAGCAAGCCACCGTGCACGCCACGGATAGGCGCGCCAAAATAGTAACCATCGCGACCCCGGGCAACCAGGAGCAAATCACCGCTGACCTCAGAACAGCTTTGACGCAAGCGGTTCACAGGATCAACATATCCCAGTTCAGGATGCTGTGCCAGATAGGCTTCCAGTGGAACGACCTGATCGTCCTCCTGATATACCCTATACATCGCATCCCAACCTTCGTGCTCCACGTCGCGGATCAGAATCATCTCCAGGGTGTTGTGAAGTTCATCAGCATATTTCCCTTCCGCATTCATTTCCCAAAACGCCTTTGCTACAGGCATTACATCCTGGATAAAGCGGGGACGGTCCGCCCAACGCCCCTCGCGGTTCTGCAAATAGACATGCGCCAGTCCCCCGTTCAGCCCCATCACGGCATCGCAGTTGGGATCTTCACCGGGTTTGTCGTGCACGTCCAATCCAAGCGCGGTGAAGATTCGCACCAATTCGAGATCAAAAGGGAACCCGAGCTGGAGCGCATGGCGGTCATCGGGCACCGCATCCACCTGCCCGTGGTCGCTGATAATCACAAACATAGTTTCAGAAAGTAACGCATGCCGGTCCAACGCATCCAACAGCACCCCGACCTGGGGATCAATCATAGCCTTGAGATAAGGCTGCTGCTGGTCAGGACCGTGCAGATGGCTGTGGTGGTCCAGACCCATAAAATAAGCCATCAACAGGTCAGGATTCCCGCCCGAGTCCAACCAGCGCGTCAGGTGATGGAGCATGCCGGCGTCATACGCTCCCGCCTCAAGGCCCAGAACGCCGCGCCCCTTGGTAAAACGCGCGATGTCGACCACATTGGGCGGTTGCCAATAATCAGCACCCCGCGCATACATATTGTAGAAAACAGCCGATTGTATGGCACTGAGGCTTTCATATAGAGTTGGCGTCTGTTCCCGCAGGAAACGGGACGCCAGACCATTGCGGAAAACGCCGATTGCATCATCCACTGCCAGCGTGTCGCCTACATCAAAGCCGAAATGACGGGGACGCCCACCCGAGATTCTGCCGAAGCGGTCAAAGCTTTCGTTCCCTGGGACGCCGTGCTGCGCAGGATGCGCGCCCGTGACAATACTCGCCTGCGCGGTAAACGTGATGGAAGGCGCGGTGCTGACGGCGTCAATGTGGCACGCCTGAAGGCTGTCCCGTCCCCCCAGGATGCGTTCAAAGTTCGGCAGGTCGCCGGATTGCAGGGCTGTCTGGAAGACATCCCGGCGCAGCCCGTCGATGTCGATGATGACCACAGGACACCGGATGGATGATTCTTTTTTTGACATCGTGTGGTTCTCCATTTTCACCTCGTGCTGAAGCATGCCCTCTATCATACCGTAGGGTTCAGGATGCGCTAACCGACCCATTCGTAGTAGAACGCGCATTTCATGCGGCGCATTCCAAACCGCTCTGCCTCTAACTTGGATTTCTAGTGCAGATAGAAACTGAAGATGCTACTACAAAACATTTACAAAATATCGCGTGCGCCGCCCAGGTGCGCGGTAAACCAGAAGTTCTCGCCGGTCTCCAGGCCCAGCAAGACCCATTCCAATTCGATGGACTGCGCGTGGAAGCGTGCTTTGCGCAGGTGTTTCTCCAAATCGGGGTAAACAGGTTGCATTTTTCGAACAAACGTTTCGCCATAAGAAGTGATAAGATTCCCGATATCGAGGGCTGCGTCCCCCACCCCGGCGACGCCAAAGTCAATCACACCACTGATACGACGCTCATTGGGGTCAAATAGAATGTGATAAGGCGCCAGATCACCGTGGATAAGCGCCGGTTCGAAAGTAAATGCTGCCGGGTCATCCAACATCCCATTTAGCAAATTCTCAGCCCATTGGATTTGGTGCGGTAATAAAAGCGGGTAGATTTTTTCACGGATGCGCTCGCGCCTGTCCACCCATATATCGCGGGTCACCGGCGCTTGTGTATTTGGCACCCTCCATTTATCCGTTACTAAGGGTGTGGTATGCAGCTTGTACAAAAAGCGCCCAAGCTGCTCCGCCAGATTGTTTTGGGTGGTTTCGTCCCCTCCCAACAGGGTTTCGCGCAAGAGAGGTTGTCCTTCCAAAAATGGATATACGATGCAATCCCGACTTTGATACACAGGATCAGGAACGGTGACGCCAACGCGGGATCGCACCAGGTCGAGGATTTTCGTTTCTTTATCCAGAATCTCAGCACCTTCATCTGATTTGGCAAAGCGGAACACCCAGCTCTTATTGACTATGATGACATCGTTCACCAAGCCGTCCTGGTTGACTTCAAATTCTGTCAGGCTGATTCCTGGCATATTTCCAGTCATAATGTCCGTAATCCTCAACTGAAGACATTCCAGATGAGCGTTTGCTTCACCAAGCATAACAAGCCCTCCAGGTTATGATTCTCCTAAAGATATAGAACACAAAGTCCAACCAGCAGGGGGACATTATGCCACGGACTCAGTGCATACTCGATCTTTGCGAATAACTCAGGGAAAACTGACCTTCCCGGACGGTCAGTGACATTCCTCAAGGGTAAAAAACTGCTATACCATTGAAGGACAAAACTTCCGGGAAGGTGAACCAAAGATAGTCTCTACTCTCGTTCCCGTATTACCTGTGCAGCCTCAACCATGGCGAGATATCCCTCCACCGGCACATAGTCAGGGATGGAGTTTCCGGAACCCAGGGCAAATCCCTGCGCCATTCCGCGGAAGCGCGTGCCCATCTCGATGACGCGCTCCTTGATGACCTGCGGATCTTCCCGACACAGGATGTCCACATCAACCCCACCCAGCAGGCCAATCCGGTCACCGTAACGCGTGATCCAGGTATCGAAAGGCGCAATCACATCTTCATTGGAGTGCTTGGCATCAATCCCTATCGCGATGGCATCCTCCATGATGCTGAATATATTCCCGCATGAGTGCCACAGCAAAGGTTTTCCTGCTGCATGGACGCTCTCAATCACACGTTTGTATTCCGGGATGATAAACTTGCGGATATTTCGTGGCGATGTTAAAGTGCTGACCTTGAAGCCCAGATCGTCGCCAAACCGGCAGATGACAAACATACCGGCATAACGCTGCATAAACTCTCCCCAGATCTGTACCATCAGGTCACCGATCTTGTGATAGACGTCGGCAAAGAGCTCTGGATCGTCCATCTGCATATACGCCAGGTACTCGAAACCCACCAGGTCCTCACTGATCTCAAAGACACCGTTCCCCACCCCGCCTAATGCCTTCATGCCTTCCGGCAGATGTCTTTCAAGCGCGGCGAACCTTCTATCGGCGATGTCCCAGAATCGCTGCGACAGACTGTCCCACGGATAACTCTCAAAATCCGCGCGCGTCTGGATCGGACCCGGACGCCCGCCCATCAATGCCCCGCTGTCCGGGAGAATTTCGGTGATGCACACCTCAAAACTCACAGTGTCATAGGTCATATCTTTGAAAAACCTGCAGTAATGGTTGAAGAATTCGTCGACATCAGCATCATCCCCGGCAAGCATATCGGCAAACTGAAAGCCGAAAACCTTCTCCATGAAGGTCGGGTTGATAAGATGTTCGTAGATGGGCAAACGTGCTGGTTTTCGATTCCGCAAGACATCTTCCATCATCCGGTAGTCTGGTGTAAACGTATCCATAGCCTTATCGAATCTCCACCATGCAGTGCCCCTGCATCCGCGGCAGCACAAAATTCAATCTACCATCTTCGATTACATACGGCAGCTTCTCGCCTTCCGGCACGACCGTCACCGCAGTCACCGGGGAATCCATCCGCACAGATACAGGGATATCGAAAAGTGGGACGACGTCCTCAATCACATCGAACGCTTCACAGCGCCGCTCGGGGACGTAATACAGCAGGTGCAATACGTGCCGGTTAAGGTCCACTTGCTTATTTAACATAACCAGTAGCGACGACGGCGCCTGCACGCGCACCAGGGGTTCCGGTAAAAGCCGGGTCAACGCGTTCGCAAACAACTGCTTGCACCAGCGTGGCGCTTTGGTCTGATATTGGCTGAATATCGGGTGGCTGAAATAGATGACATTGCCGTTTTGAACCACGGCGGGATGGGCAATCCTGCCGGAGCTGGGCGTCTGGCGGTGCGAGCAGAAATGCTGGTAATTGCGGTCAAAGAAGGTTGCCACCGTATCCGCCAGGACATCACCGGCAAGCGCGTGAACCGCCATCCCCCGCATGTACATCGCATGCTCAGTGCGCGGCAGCCCCGCGTCGAAACCTTCGCGCGGCAGAATATATTCGATATACTCATTCCGTGAATATTCATGTCCCCGGACCAGGTTGCCTTCGGTGTCGCGTGGTCCCGAATCGTAGAGAGAGACGCCCAGGGCATCCAATGTAAAACCGGTTTGCGCAGCATCCATTCCGGAAGCAAAGGAGGCGATGAGGCTGCCCCCACCTGCCAGATACTGTTTAAGTTTGGAAGCCAGAGTGCTATCCACCGGGATCTTATCCGGCAGGATCAGCACCTTGTAGCGGTTGAAATCGCCCTGGGAATCGATGATATCAAACTGCTGCGCCATTTCCTGCAGCATGCGCACCGCGCCCTGGATGGGCTTGAAGTCCGTCTCTTCCCGGTGGAGCGCCGGATCAAATTCTTCCGGCGTCAGCACCGCGATTTCTGTGACCTGCTCCGCGTGATCGCACCAGGCTTCCTTCTCAACCACCTGAGCGTAGACGTTGCCGATCAGATTGTAGGTATCGGGGCAAAGCTGTCCTTTGGGCAGCAGTTGATCGCCCACGCAGCATTTGGCGTTGAGCGCCAGCATGTGGAAGCACTCGAATTCCAGGGCTGCCTGGTTCTTGAACGAGTGGAAATCCCCCCACATCGTCTGGAATTTCCCGGTCATCCCCAGAAAATCCAGTCCCAGAGTCCTGGCATACCGGGCTGCGATGGGGAAATGCAAATAACCCCACCCACCACTGGGCAGTGACTCCAGTTCCAGATGGGTAAAATAGGGCAGCTGCGGTCGATGCCGCGGTCCCACGTGACCGGCATTGTAGAAGATCAGGATATCAGCGTTTTTAGCCCGGATAAATGCCGTCATCTCCGCTTCGAATTTGTGCAGGACATGCACGCCGTAGGCTGCGCGATCTTTGGGGTCAGAGGGCTCCAAGCCCATCTCCAGCATCCCTTGCTGGCAGTATTGGCATGCGCAGTCCTGGGCATCAACAATATCCAGCCACAACCCATCCACCGGCAGTTCTTCCAGCACTTCGGAGACAAAGCCCTTGAGCCAGTCCACGTAAGGTGTATTGAGGCACAGGCGCCGGTAAAAGCCGTCCTCAAAGGGGAGCGTGCCCTCCAACCGCCCATCGGCATGGAAGACCCGCCATTCGGGATGGCGCAGCGCGGTGTAGTGATCCCACTGCACTGTAATATACACCGGGGTCTTGATGCCCCGGGCATGGCACGCCTGTATCTGCTCTTTGAGCAGATTGCGCGAAAGGTGCGGGTGGTGGCGCTCAGGATACTTTTCGGTATCATAATAAATGAATCCGTGGTGCCCGCGCGCGAAAATATTGATCGAATTGACGTGCGCCTTAACCAGGGTGTCCGCGAATTCGTCGGGATCAAAGTCTGCGCCAACACCTTCTATAAAGCGGCTAGTGTGAAAGTCCAGATGGACCTGCCGGAAAGGCAAATTGACTTTATTCATTACTCTCCTTTTATCGTTTATGCTGAATTAACAAGTTTCATGAAACAGGTGTTATACGGACCATTACGACATCGTGTCCATCAACCCGTGTTGAAAAATCTCCCTGCATAATACCCAGGTCTTCATGCTTCCACAAATCCCGGACCTTGCACGGGCGTTGGCTGTGCAGTCCGATCGATTCCCAGGCAACGGTAACACGCCGCTGCAGGCGCTCCCCCAGGTTGAACATCCCGACCACAATAGAGCCATCTGCCAGCGGTTTGGCCCATGTGTCCGCGACTTCTCCACCCCAATCGACTCCGCCCAGGTGGTAACCCTGTCTTCCCAATGCGTCCTGATTGACCGCAATAACTTCCGCATTCAGCAGGATGTCGCGCGTGGCTTCGTTCATCGAACGCACGTCGCAGCCAATCATCAACGGAGATGCCAGCAAGCTCCACAAGCTGAAGTGACTGCGGTACTCGTCATCGGTGCACCCGCCGTGCGCCACGTTACCTTTGCCGTACATCCCTACAACCAGCATATCGGGATCATTCCAACCGCCAGGTCCGGCATACGCCTCCAATCCCGCCTGGCTTTCGAAGCCCAATCTTACAATGGATTCCCACGAGTCGTTGATATCGCCGGTGGTGCGCCACATGTGCCCGCCGGTCCGGCTTGCCCACGTCCATGGTTTATGCTTGCCCCATTCGCACAAGCTGAATAAAATCGGGCGCCCGGTGGCGCGCAGGGCTTGCCCCATCCGCTGGTACAACATCGGGCCATCGACACCTGCCGGCGCGTAACAGAAGTCATATTTCAAGAAATCCACACCCCAATCCGCAAACGTCTGCGCGTCAATTTCCTCATAACCGTAACTGGCGGGTTTCCCGGCACATGTATGGCTGCCGGCGCATGAATAGATCCCGAACTTAAGCCCTTTGCTGTGCACGTAATCTGCCAGCGCCGGAATGCCATTGGGGAATTTATCGGTGTCCCATGTCAGCTTGCCGTCCACGCGCGCGTCAGCTTCCCACAGGTCATCGATGACGATATATTCATAACCCGCAGCTTTTAAGCCCGTATTCGACAAAGGCATCTGCAGTCTCGCGAATCAGCGATTCATGGATGTTGTGTCCAAAAGTGTTCCAACTGTTCCAACCCATCGGGGGTGTTTGTGCCAGCATGTTTAACTTCCTCCATCTATAGAGTTGTCAAAAATATTTTAACCAATTGTGTCTGGGGTCCCGTGCCTGTTTCATCTCATACGCGTGCAGCTCAACAAAAACTGCATTCAATAACGCTTTCAGTTTTATTTATAGTCGAGACAGGTTTTCCATGCCGTTTAGTCTCTAAAATCAAGCGGATAGAAACTGAAGTTTCTACTACGAACGGGCAGGTTAGTTTTACACGATGCATTGTTCCGCCCAATAAATCCGTCTCAATCGAAACGATTCACGGCACGATCGCGCCGTGCTGCCGGAGCAGATTTTTCAGGTCTGGTAACGCGACTTCCAGTGGTGTCTCGTTATTCGCAGCTGCCAGCGCCGCTGCAGCACCCGCAGCCTGCCCCATCGCCATGCAGGACGCCTGCACGCGCAGCGCTGAATTCGCCAACCGGTCGCTGCTGATGCACCGTCCAGCAACCAGCAAATTCTGACTGCCTTTAGGGACCAACGCACGCAGCGGGATGGTGGGCACGACGCCCTCCGCCAAAGGCTGCGGAGCGACACCTTCCGCGGTATGCAGATCGATGGGATAGTAAGTGTAACTCAACGCATCATCATAGGCTTTACCTGCACAATAATCCTCTACCTTGACCTTTGTTTCGCCCACAATCCGGTACGTCTCCCGCACCCCGGTCTCACTTGCCATAGCCTCAAGACGGGCACCTTCGCATCCGGGCAGCGTACGCACAAAGCGCAGAAGCCGGAGCAGTGACTGCCTTCCCGCGATGTTAGCAGCGGTATGGGTCACTTCGGTGTCGCTGTCAGCACCGGCGATATGCTGGGCATTGTTGCCCCCATTCCGCAAAAAGTGCATAAACGGCAGATGCGCATGTTGAAAATCTCCCGGCAGCAGCGCGCCTTTGGCTAGTGCTTGCTCGTATTTTGTCTGTATCACCTGTTCATCCAAAGTGGTGACATCATAGTTCCCCAGGTGAAACATCAGGGTACCGGGCTGCGTTTCAGTAGCCCTTTGACGAGGAAATCCAGCCAAATCCACCACCGCTGCATTGCCGGTACAGTCGATGAGCTGCTTGCACGCCAGGGTATAGCTCTCACCTTTGCCCAACAAGGTCAAGCGCCAGCCCTGCTCCGTGGCTTCCATCCTGAGCGGGCGTGTATAGTATTGCAGGTGCACCCCCGCGCGCAGCACGGCATCTTCGGCAAGAACAGCATAGAGCGCGCCGTTAATGGCGACATGGTTCAGCCAATGCGTATGCGTTTGCGGTAATGTGAAGTCAGGCAGGCAGCCTCCGTCCATCTTAACCGTTTCGAGGACCAGGGACCAGCCGATTCCGGCGATGATTTGCTTCCCCCACGCGTGAAACAAGCCTGGAAAGTTGACACCCCCGGTCGTCATCGTACCACCCAGTTGGTTCCCAATCTCAATCAGCGCAGTATTCGCTCCGGCACGGGCAGCCTGCAAAGCCGCAACGACTCCCGCTGTTCCACCGCCGATGACCGCGACATCCACACGAGCCGGAATGTTGCTCATCTTTCCAACACGTCCGCAGGATATTGCGGAAAACCTTCGACACCGCGCGACCTGTCAAACTGGTAAATTCTGGGACGCGGTCGCGCCTGATAAGGGAATGCGCGAAGCAGCCCGGCAGCGTCCAACGCATCCTGGGCGCCCGGTATCTGGCAAGCTGTGGTTGCCAGGCGTTTTAAGTCTTTGACAACTTCAGCACGCTCCGCAGCCACATTGTCCATTTCTTGCGGATCTGAATCCATATTGAACAGCAGTTCCCGTCCCCCATTCGCCAGATAGATATATTTCCAATGTGCGTTCCGGATCATTATTTTAAACAGGGGTGTGCCCGGTTCACCATACATACCGGTGACATGGTCCCGCGCCGGACTGCCATTCGTGAGAATGCCAAGAACGTCAATGCCGTCCCGTGTGTCTGTCTCCCCCGCTGCCCCGGTCGCGATGCCAAACAAATCCGTAAGACACACCAATTCCGCTCGTGTGGTGTCCCGTGGTAAAGCAACGGGCCAGCTCACCAAGAAGGGCACGTGGGTGCTGGCTTCAAAGAAACTTTCTTTCTGCCATGCGTGATGATCACCCAGGTGGTCACCATGATCAGAGAAAAAGCATATAACCGTGTTATCCCCATCCTCCCGGGCTTCCACAGCATCCAGGATGCGACCCAAACAGGCGTCGATGTAGGTAATCTCACCATAATAACGCGCTTTAAGCACCCGGGCGTGCGAATCATTGATGTCTTCTGCCCAGATCAGTGTGTTCATCCAGGGAATCTGCTCATCCGCGTGATCGGTCTCCAGATCGCCGCGCTGGGGATTGGGCATCCGGTCCGGATCATAAAGCCGGTTATACGGCACGGGAGGCGCAAAAGGCGGGTGCGGTCCGATAAAACTGATAAATCCGAAATAGGGACGCCCGTCACCGGCGTTGATCTGTTCCACGGCGCGGTCTGCTGCCCACGCCTCAACGGTCAGTTCAGCAGGCAGCGGGCTGACCTGGGGCATGTAGTACATCTCGGTCCGCTCCCCCATCAAGGCTTCGATATAGTCAAAGGCAGGATGTTCCCGGGCAATCCAACCGGCGTAGGCATCCTGCTGGCGTTGTTCCGGCGTTCCATACAGCTCTTCACTGTGAAGGTGCACTTCATAGCCCAGGTCTTCATTCCAGGGTTGGGTGTGAAATTTCCCGATGCCAAAAGTTCGATAACCAAGGTTCGCCATTGTGCGCGCCAGATAATCACCGCACCGGTCTTCCATAGCTGCCGCTTGCCCAGGCGCGGGATTTGACCTTCCGTTACTGAAAATACGGAGTTTCGGCGGTTCACTGCCCGTCCTGACGGTATACCGGGCAGGCACGCAGACTGGGCACGTCGAATAGGCATTGGTGAAGGTCACGCCGCGGCGCACCAAACGGTCATAGTTTGGTGTGTAAATATCGTCGTTACCCAACGCGGCGATCGTATCAAATCGCTGCTGGTCGGTCATAATAAACAATACATTTGGCCGGTTCATCGTTTTCTCCTTTATCCCCCGGAAGGTTTGTGTTTAGGCGCACAAACCTTCGATGTCCTATTGCGAATGGTCAGCACCTTCCGGGAAGTTTTCTATCGTGCATCCCTAATCCAGTAGCTCTGTGATGGCGACTTTCAACGCTTTGATCTGTCCATCCCGTTGCAGAATATGCGTACTTGTTTCCTTGTCCAGCGCACTCTCTGATACCGTATCGGTGCGTCCATCGGCATACAGGATCTCTACCTTTGGCGCATCACCAACCTGATAAACAACGGGCACCTGGCAATAAGTGAACGCCAGTGATCCTGGCGGTAATGCGATCTGCTGCTTTTGACCGTAGACATCGACATAGGCAAAGTCACTCACCGATTTGAGCAGCTCCTGCCTGCGCAGCAAAATGGGATGGAATGCCAGCACGCCTTGCCGGAGCGAGACACCCATCTCACCAAACCGGGTCACCAGCTCCTCTTTCACTTGCCCGGTCATACCAGGTTGCTTTGCGCCCTGCCCGGCGGGGGTGTGCGAATAAGGATCGGTGGGAAAAGCGCCGTACACGTCAGGTGATTTGTTAAAACCAATCCCCTGACGGATATCATAATACACTTCCGCCAACGCCCGGATAGTCTCAACGGACTCGCCTCGATTCACAGCACTGTAGAAGGCTTCTTGTGCAGCAAGCAGGAGTTTGGAAACCATATGCCAGTAAATGCTGCCCAGTCCCTCGTAGGCGAAGAAAGTCCCTGAACGACCTGTGAACGCGCTGTGATTGAATATCTGTTCGAATAACGCGAGAATCTGGTTCACTTCCGCAGGGACGCGTACCGCATACCGGGCATCCTTTGCCAGTTTATCCAACGCCCGTTGGACATCCCGGGCGTTCCGGAAGCTGCCGTTGAAATGATATGAGCCGTTTTCATCTTTGAGAATGAGGGTGTGGTCATCATCCATCACCAACTGCGCGATCAAGGCAGAATCTGCGACCTGGTCCGCAGTGAGTGTATTCTTGTGCAAGAAACCCGGTATATCGCGGTCAGGATATAACATGTAACTGTTTTGGTCTGCGCGGTACATACTGCTGTATTTCAGAGACCTCAGCAGAGTCAACGAAGCCTCACCCGATAACATACCGGAGGACAGGACCGCGACCTGACCTTCCAGCATTTCATACAGGGGGTTGACGGTTGCAGTACCCGCACCGAGATGGAGAACATTGTAAGCATGGTACAGGTTATCTTCGCGCCGGTTCGCTATTATTGTGTGTTCAACCACCTGCTGGGTCAAATCCAGAAACGCCAGTAACGTCGACAGATCCATGGAGACAAATTCACCTGAAAAACCTTCCTGATAGATTTGCCAGCGGTAATCACTCCCTGCCTGTCCCAATTGATCCATCACAACCCGGCGCTGCGTATCGTCAATCCGGGTACTCAGCGCCGCCGTATGCGCCTTCAGAACACGGTTGGTACCCTCCAGGAATGCAGCCACTTCACGGGTCAGTTCGATCGCGTCCAAACCGGAACCGGCAAGCAGGTTGCGGGTGAACACGATGAATCGGCGCACATAGCATAAGGTCACAATGGATAAGCCCTTGCCCACCAGTGCATTATTGGCATCGTTCCATTCCGGACGTTGGGTATTCATCCAGATACCCCCACCAGGCACAAAGTTGGATATTTTCGCCAGCATCAGAATCAGCAACTTTTCCGCAAGGTTAGTATGAAAGACCTGGCGCCGAGAGTCCAGCATTAACTTCCCATCTGTGCCCATAACGCCTATCAAGCCTTTGATCTCGTCATCCAGTTCGCGGTCAAAAACTATCGTGTTATAAGAATCCTCCAGCAGCGCTTCATAGGGCTTTATGCGGTAGGGCACATTGGCATGGCTGAAAATCCGCTGCGCAACCATAGCCCCAAGGCTGCCGGGGTGCGTGCGTTCAGAAATTTCCAGCAGCTTATCAAGGTAAATAATCTGGTGGTCGCTCCAGTAACCGATATTCGCCCAGGGGTCATCCGGAGACGGTGCTTCCCATTCCACGCCATCCCGCGTTAATCTGTAAGGATTATAGCCATCTGCAGTCGTAGCATTGAGAAATTTACAGATCATCCCTTCGACAAAACCGGGGTAGGCGTACGCCAGAGGCTCCCAGTTCTGAAAAATA
Source organism: uncultured Chloroflexia bacterium (assembly GCA_963700595.1). Taxonomy (GTDB): domain Bacteria; phylum Chloroflexota; class Anaerolineae; order B4-G1; family SLSP01; genus PWVB01. The sequence goes on along the minus strand of CAVOYE010000020.1, from coordinate 533,789 downwards.
TCGCGCCAATTTCCCTGGTAGTCCTGCTTCAGGGAGCCGTCGGGGTTTTTAATGTTAATCGAGAATTGATTCCAGGGACGACTGGGATCGCCGTGCCTTCGGCTAAAGGTAAGGGGAAGGTACTCATAACACAAGCGCTGGACATCAGCGCTTTGCTTTGCAGCCTGTTGATACAAATCCTCGATTGTGAATTGCGGTGGCAGGGCAGCAAAGAAAGCATGATGCTTCCGCACCACATCCCGGTTCCGCGCTTCGACAAAGGCAATTAGGTCGCTTTTCCTGATGTTATGATTATCTACAAATATGCCACCCCGCATAATATTAAAAAGCACATTTGAGAAATGATGGGTTGCGCTGAGCAGATCACCAGAAACCTGTAAACCATCAGCATTGGCAACCAGTCTTTCCAGGTCAGCAGAACAATTGTCGATATCGGCTTCAAGGAGAGACGCAAGGTTCGCACGTTGGTTTTTCAACAGGTTAATAAGCGAAATCACCTGGCTGCTGTCCTGATTTACCTCGGCAACGATGCTCCAGGTTCGTTCGGCTCCTCCTGGCAGCGCAAATTCAGCGTTCACCAGATACGCGCCGCGCCGAGCCCGTACGTCAAATTCCTGGTTAAGCACGGTCCCACGCGGTGCGGCGTCCAATTGCTGTGTGGACAATAAAATCCGCGGGTGCTCAAATCCCACCTGCCAGACCGTCGTCGCTTTGAGCGACTCGCTGGGTTCCGCCAGATCTGTCAAAGTGGAACTGAGGGTAAAGATGCCTAATCCGCTTGCCGGCTCAAGCTCGTTGCGTTTGTAGCCGTTAAGCAAATTACTGAATGCGGTTTGGAGCCCCGTTTTAGCGCCGTAGGGCAGCAGGTTCTGCAATCCGTCGATCAGGTCAACGGAACAACTATCGTCAGATGTGTTTAACAGCCATGCGGTTTTAACGAATCCGAATTGATCGCTTGTCCGCCAGGCATATCGATAGATCATGTGCAGGTCTTCATTGATCTCTTCGAAGAGCAGCTTGTTGCCGTTGACGTTTTTATACAGGTTACGCTGAATCCGGTAAATGCCGGCATAGCGGGTCGAAAATGGCTCCCACAGAAAGGTCTGTTCATCCCTGGTCACCAGGACACTGGCGATATGTCCGGTGTTTCCGGCATTTTCTGTTATTTTATCAACAGTGTAGTAGGGAAATAAAGCAGACTCAGCATTACGCCGTCCGGCTGTTAACCCGCCTGAACTTGAAATAAAGAGCCAATGATCTGAACTGCTGACCAGGCTCATAAAGAACGGCGGCATCTGGTCATAGTTCCTGATGCAGTAGTAGGGTTCTCCCATTAAAGTGACATAGCTGCCTTCAATCGCTGGTTCGGGGTTGTGTGTGACACACCCGTCGATGTGGATTACTGTGCTCTTTGTTTTCATAACCGGTGACTCCTTAGTTGATATCTAAATCGATGTCCAGGACTCCCTCTACTCAAGGGCTGTGCCCTTCCTTATTCTATGAGGATTTGCCAGGTTAGCCAATTACCAATTTTTAGGCATTCGACATCGCTGGTAATTACTGAGTTGGAAAAAATAGGGCTTGTGACAGGTAAGAGGGTATAAACACCAACTTTTTTAATATCTTCTGCTGGACAGGAGAAGCTAATATCCTAAGGATTAATATGAAATCTGAGATGGGTCCTACCGCTCGGAAGGGCGACCACTTTAATTCTTTCCAACTTGATTAATTTTCCAGCCACACTGTCAAACGGTCGAATGCCATTCCCCAAAAAACACCGGAATAATTTCAATTTGCAGTTCGTCAAGAACGCCGGCATTCAAGCATAGCGCGGTTGTGCTCGCGCTGCCGAGATAGTCACGATTTTATTACCCTCGGTTGCCTTTGCTTGTTCGATAGCGCTCTTTATGCCGTCTGTGACGAAAGTAAAGGTCAGGTTCTCCGTTTCCTGTGGCTATTTTGAAGGTGCTTAATCTGTCAAAACAAATATTGGCACTTGACACTCGTAATTCCCCGCGTACAAATCAGGATCATCCGCCATAGCGAATTCTTTCCATGCCATCACCACCGCCCCGGTCGTTTCTATGAATTCGCGAAAGACATATGTTTTATTTCAATATCCTTACCCAGAAAATGTCCATATTCTAACGCCGCTTTTTCGATACGGCTCTTTGTGATTGCATCGGGTTCAGCAAAGAATTCGGTCACCACACAAACCTTATCTTTTTTTATTATCCGTTTCCAGATGCCTGTAATATGACCGTTAACTACGATAACTGGCCTGAATACGCCATTTGAGGAAACTGCCTTTGTATAGCTCTCGTAAGGTATTGAGGCACTTCTGTCTTTATAGCTGATCAAAAACTCATCGTAAGCCGGTAGCAAATAAACGCCAGCCTGGTATGTGCTCGGAGTAGATGCGGTAATGGGAAACCAGTAGGTGTGCGAAGCAATTGTTGCTGAGATAAAATCCGATTTTATCATTTCCAGTGCCAGTTTTGAATCCTTCACCGATAGCCCAGACCACCAACTAAAATCTTGAATAGTGGCAGGATTTCGACTGTTAAAATATATTTTCGCCAATTTCGCCAACGCCTCTTCCCTTGTCAAGCGTTTTGTTTTCGGAACTCTTTCTGCAAGGCAAGCGTAGGTTTGCTTCCCTTCTTTTATTTCACCACTACATACAATTCCACACAATTCAGCCTCAAGGAGCAGATGAGACAACCCGTTGCCAGTGATTACAATTCCGGCTTTTTCCAGAGCAACGAACATTTCCTGGCGGGTTAAATGCTTTCCATCCTCCAATGCATGTTCTATTGTCCGGTTGCTTTTCGCCAAAACGGCTTTAGATAGTCCCAAATCTCGACGTCTTGATTTCAAGGAAGCCTTGATTTGAGGTGCTGTCAATTCAAGCATCCAGTAAATGTCATCCGCAGAAACCAGGTGCCACGTTGGCCTTAATAAATGCGTTCGGATAACTTCTCCAAGGCTGATAGCAGTTTCGATAATCTTGTCAGTTGCGTGCAGCAACCGAGTGCCAACAGCCCATTTCACCATTGCATAATCTTGCGCTTGCATTGCCCCCATCCAACAAACTAATTCTTTGACAGACCTACAGTTTGTTGCAGCAAGCTTTTGACTGGCTAATCTAATTTGCACAATTTCAGAAAAATTCATATTATCTCTATCCACCGTTGAATATAGGACCTTCCATTCGCTAAGCAGTCTGGCAACACTGACAGGTTAACAGTTCAAGCGAAACTGGCTGGATGTCCGGGACCAGTTTCGCATCTCATTTATTGCGCGTCATCCTCTGCAGTACTTAGTTATGTGTCTAAATGTTCATGCAGGAACGCGATGGTCCGCTCCCAGGCAAGCTCCGCAGCTTGCTCTTTGTAAGCATCCGGGCGGTCTGCCTCCATAAACCAGTGTCCAGTCCCCGGATAGGTATAGAACGCGGTTGGCCGGTTGAAAGCTTTCAATCCCTGTTCCAGCTCTTCGATCCCTTCTCTTGTTATATAGGGATCCGTTTCGGCGAAGTGACCGAGGTAAGCTGCGTTTGAGGGCTGAATGTTCCAGCCGTTGCTATAGAAGATTGTGACTGCCCGGATCAAATCTGTTTTCTCCTGCGCCAGCCACCGTGCCCAGTATGCGCCAAACGAGAATCCGATGACGCCTAATCGTTGCCGGGATGAGTGTTTGCTCAGTTCCTCAGCGGCGGACAGGACCAACGGCGGTATATCCACTGGTTCATTCAATTGCGCATTCAGCTTTTCCGCCTCTTCGATCGTTCGCGCGATCCTGCCGGAAAACAGATCCGGGGCGAGGGCTGTGAAACCTTCACCCGCCAGACGGTCGCAGAAACCTCGGAAGTAGTCGTTAAGTCCCCACCAGGCGTGCAGGACGAGAACACCCGGTCCCTTACCGGAACTGGGTACAGCAAGATAATGGTTGTGTAATTGTTCTGTCATGTTCTTCTCCATTTGTTTTTCATGACTACGGCATGATCAAGGGTGACAGTCCAAGACCAGTCCTCTTGCCCAGTGACCGTCAACTATGTCCGATGTTTTCTACTCCTGCTGAATACCAGTCCAGCACGCGTAGGGCTCGCAGGGTGATCCACCGGCTTGGCAGTTCCTCGCCTTCGTCGATCTCGAACGGCATCACGCCAGGATAGCGGGTTTCAAGCAGCCACTGCCCATCGCCGTTGCGCTTCGACGCGACCAGGTCGATCGCTTCACTTACCCGTTCATCGGGCGTGACGCCAGCGCTCCGCAGGTACTCAAGCCCCCGCAATACGTCGTAGTGCCACCACGTCGGAAAAGCGAAGCGCGTCCATACGCTGCCGTCCTTGCGATCAAACGCGATCACCTCGCCGGTCGACTTCCGCCGGAAGAGCCGGCGCTCGAGCAGATATTCCTGCCCGCGGAGTCGGGCTTCGGTCAACGCCAGACTTCCTCCGTCGCGCGTTCGTACGCAAGCAGCGCCTCCAGCACGCAGATCGTCGTGTTGAATGACGATCGCGTTGAGCCGTTGACAGCCTCGCAGTTCCAACCACCGTCAGGAAGCTGCTCACTGAGCAAGCCGGTCAACGATTTCACTGACATCCTGACCGAAGTAAGCGCCAACCGCCCCCACCTGCCCGTTGATGCACGGCTCCAACTCGCCGGTGAAAAAAGGGTTGCTGTCGCACTCAGGCGGACCCGCTCCCAGCCACGTCACGTGGTCGCGGACGAGATCTACCGCATGCCGCCCCTCCGCGCTGGCGGGATCGAGACCAAGGTCCCGCAGCAGCATCAGAACGTGCATCGTGGAGTTCCACCCGCGGTTCCATGCCACACCGCCCCACCGCCCGTCAGGTCCCTGCAGGGCGAGTAGCTGCGCGCCCCAGCCTACAGTGGCAACCCTGGCGCGCTCGGAGGCGACTTTGTCCGCAGGCGCGCCCGTCAGGTCGCGCATCACTTGCCAGCGAATCGCAGGGTCAGCGTCGAGCAGCCACCGGATGACCGGTTTCTCAGGTTTCAGAGCGTGCCTACTGGGTGGATTTATCGCCATCTGCGGGTTCTCCTGACTTTCCATAAAAATGCTGCAGGTAACCTTTCAATTATTATACGGAATACAAAAATAACCAGCCCTGTTCTTATTTGGACAGTTCCATTGCGATCTCACGTAGGAGTTCTTCGTGTGTACCATCCTCAACATGAATTGAAACTCCGGCCATGACGTCCGAGTGGAGGACGACAATCGTGCCTTTTACATCGAAATCCCAGTAGCGGTGATCGCTCATGGCATCGCAGAGCTTTTCGACAGGATTGCCGTGGAGTGCGATCATCCTCTCAGCAAAGATGCCGAATGCGTTGGCTTGACCGCTCAAGTCGAACGACAGACGGTCAGAAGCATCACGATATTCTCTCATTTAACCCCATATAACGATTGGATAAGCTGCTCAGTCGGTTGAGTCCGAACAATTATTACCCAGCCTATGACCCGACTTCATCCTTTGCCTGTGAAAGGTAGAACCTTGTAGTTGAAAAATGACAGATGATCTTTACCGGTGTAATAAAACAGCGCGATTTCTTTTGCATAAAATGCCAGATTGACGCACTTCTTGGTAAGGTTGTCAAAATACGCAAGATAGGGATCCTCCATCTCCGTTTGCCCCAGTTCGATCGTCATGTGAAATCGGTACGTTTCGCCATCGAATGGGGCTGAGGCATCTCTGGTCAAATCGGACAACTCCCGGTTGAGCCGGTTATGCAACGCGCGCGAAGTAGGTGTCTCTATGACATTCACGCCCAGAATGCTATAGCCAGTCCAACCCGAATATGTGATTTCATCGAGTTCGACCCAGAAAGGGGGAATACTTGCCGCGAGTTCATCGAAATAGCGTTCCAAGACTTCCATGTTTTCAAATGCAAACGGTTGTTTGAGGCTGACATGCGCCGGAAGCAGCGAACCAAAGAAATCAATGTGATATTCTCGCTCAAGGGCGAATACAATTCGCCTGGCGAAGTTTTGTTTCTTGTAATCAGCGAGAAGGACAATGGCTGCTCTAATTTGTTTTCATTAAATGTGCCATAATTTTTCGAAAGATAAAGCTGCATCACCATCAATATAGATATCTTTATCGTGTCAAAAACACTTTGTGGATATAAATGGTTTCATGTCGTGCGTTCCTGAATACTTCGTCCAGGCTTGTGCCTTCCTACATGAGTGGCACATCTCTCTTACCAGATCAGTCAAATTGGATCACTGATCTTATATCCGCCCGTTCTCGTCAAGCCAGGTCGCTGCGGCGCTGATAAAGTGTGCTGCCATATTTACCGACATCCGGGCAGTATTGACCACCATATCATAGAGCTGCGGGTTGGTCCAGTCCTCGTAATAATATTTCTTAATATACCGCGCCCGGACGCGGTCGCTGTTGCGCACCAGCTCTTCCGCAAGATCATAACTCACGATTTGGCGCTTGATAATATTGCGGATGCGCACCTCAAGTGGCGCATGGATGCGCACATGCAGCACACGCGCGTAATCCCGCAGCACCACCTGCCCACCTCGCCCGACGATGATCACCCCCCCTGTGGAGGCATATTCCCGCAGCACGCGTCCCATAAGTTCGGTATAGGCGTCTCCTATGGCTTCACGACGCTCCTGACGCGCCTGTTCCTCAGTAATCATCGTCGCAATTTCCGGATTTACATAATAGCCCTCGCGCATTGAGGCGCTGGCTATCGCAGGGACGCTGGGCATTGCATTTAGCGACTCCATCATCCGCGCCAAAAACCCGGGGACCTTCTCCTGCTGCTCCAGAATCGTAATCATCTGCTCATCCGGGAATCCGGCAACTTCAGCAGCCCGGTGCAATATTTCGCGATCGATATAGTGCAAACCCAGCAGTTCTGCAACAGCAGATGCAACATAACTTCCCTGACTTCCCAACTCCCTTGACAGGGTTATGACGATACTCATGGGGCCCTCCTTCACGGTAAGGAATAAGGATGCAAATACTTTGTCTGACCGGTGATCAATGGTAATGCAATTTTGCTTTACTTATCCATGATGATGGTCATCAGCACCTGGAATCACACAACCAGCAGGAATGAGATGGGGTAGACGACAACGGCAAAACACCATGTCCATGAACGATAAGGTATTCGCGATGCCTATAATTAAAATAGCATAAGCTTGTGAAATTGTCAAACGCACCTCCGACACAAACCTTCCGGGAAGGTGATTTACATTCTCCTACGGATAAAAATGCTGGGTCGTTGAAGTGTATACCTTCCCGGAAGGTAATTTACGGTGAAACTTGATACACTTGGGTAATTGCGGTTCTAAAGTATGTTGGTGAAGGTTGAGAAGCACGGGAGTTGCCAAAAAGGGAAGATGCCTGCATTCTAGGGCTCTGGAGAAGCCATCTAGAAAGCAGGCATCGTGAACATTATAGAACGCGGTCGGGCCTTTGCCAAGCGGTTGCGCGAGTTAGCCGGACGCAGCGTGTGGGATTGGCAGCAGTGCCCGCATTGTGGCAGTCGGGTGACGATCAAGAACGGCTCCTACACGCGGCATCCGTGGGGGTTCGCGGGCCGCGACACGGTGCGCGTGCAACGGCACCTGTGCCGAAGCTGCAGGAAGACCTACGCTGAGACGTCGCCGTTACTGGTGCGCGGGAGTTGGTACACCGGGCGGTGCATCGTGCTGCGATCGATCATTGGCAGCACGTGGGCACCTCGCTGCGGCGCACGGCGGAAGTGCTGCGCTCGTGGATCGGGCATCAGGAACGCTGGCAGCTGTGGCGCCCGTTGGACACACCCGCGCGTGAGCGCTGTCACCTATCCGCCAGCACGGTGCACCGCTGGCTGGATCGGGCGGGACAGCGCGCGGCAGACAGCGTACCGGACCAACTGGCCGGGATCGGCGTGACCCAGGAGCTGGGCACGGATGGTCTGTGGGCCAGACTGAAAGACCAGGTCGTGCGGGTGGTGCTGATGACGGTGGACAGCGTCAGCGGGCTGATCTATCCGCCGGTGGTGGCGCGGAGCGAGGAGAGCGCCAGCGCGTGGGAGCAGCTGTTCGCACGCGCCCAAGCCGCGGGGCTGGATCTGCAGCAGCTGCGGGGCATCTGCTCCGATGGTGCTCAAGGGCTGCTGGCCTACCTGCGCCGCGAGTTGGTGTGGGTGGAGCAGCAACGGTGTGTCTGGCATATCTGGCGGGGCCTGACCGGCGACCTATCCCGCGCCGTGAGTCGGGCTGCCAAGGGGCTGGCGGAAGACGTCGCCGCCGAAGTCCGGGACAGGGTACGGGGTGAACTGGTGAAGCTGATCCGAGGAGTGATCAACGCCGTGGATGGGGAAGCCGCCGAAACTGCACTGGCCCAGCTCCTGGCGCACCCGTATGGCGCGGCCCTGGGCAAGCAGTTGACACAGCTCCTGGATCGGCTGCTGGTCTATCAGCTGGACTACTGCCAGGGTCTGCAACGCGTGTCTCCGGAGTGGTACTGGCGTGACTTCCGCTTGCGGCTCAGCCGGGGACGCAATCATCGCTCAGAGCAGCGTCTGGAACGGGCGGCGTTACTCTGGGCTGTCTATCACAACTTCGAGCCCGCTCAATGGAGATCAGAACGTAAACGGCAGTATCGTCATCCCGGGCAGAGCGCCCTTGAAGTCGCAGGCGTCCCGCCCGGACAAGTCAGTTACCTGGACGCTTTGGGCGTCTGAACGCCCACGGACTCAGCGCTCGCGGTTCACGACCTACCGCGGGTGATCCGGGAGACGGTCGTCTGGTGCGAGCGGTGGTGGCGTGACCAACACACCCACCAAGTCGCCAACACAAGCTGGAACCGATTTTCCTGAAAAACAGTGCTAAATTAGGCATGCTTCACCTTTTGGCGTTCCAGACATGCACACATTTCTAAATACGAGGGTATTCTGATGAACACTACCAACTTTGAACAACGCCTGCGAAAATTAAAAGCGGCACACGAAAAGCTGCTCAGTCAATCCAATCCCGTGGATGAGACCTGGTATAACGGCATTGTTGACCGCTATACATATCCCATCCTCACAGCAGCGCATACGCCCCTGCACTGGCGTTTCGACCTGAACCCGCAAACAAACCCCCATTTGATGGAGCGTTTGGGCATTAATGCAGTCTTCAACGCCGGAGCTATGCTTTTCCAGGACAAGATTCTCCTGATGTGCCGGGTGGAGGGCAACGACCGGAAATCCTTCTTTGCCATCGCTGAAAGTGAAAACGGCGTGGATGGTTTCCGTTTCTGGGATAAGCCCGTTGTCATGCCGGAAACTGACGACCCGGACGTCAATGTCTACGATATGCGCCTGACTCAGCACGCGGACGGATGGATATACGGCGTCTTTTGCACAGAGCGCAAAGACCCGGACGCGCCACCAGGGGACCTGAGCAGCGCCATCGCCCAGGCTGGGATCGCGCGCACCCGCGATTTGATCAAATGGACACGCCTGGATGACCTTGTGACCCAATCCCCACAGCAGCGGAATGCAGTCCTGCATCCGGAATATGTCAATGGTAAATACGCTTTTTATACACGCCCGCAGGATAGTTTTATCCAGGCAGGCAGCGGTGGCGGGATTGGTTTCGGACTGGCGGACAACATCGAGCACGCCGTGATCAACGCGGAATCGCTGGTGGATGCACGCGCCTACCATACCATTAAAGAACTCAAAAACGGCGCCGGTGACGTGATAAAAACAAAAGCGGGTTGGCTGCACATTGCTCACGGCGTTCGCGCTTGCGCATCCGGATTGCGTTACGTCCTGTATGCGTTTTTATGCGACCTGGATGCGCCAGACAAGGTCATCGCCAGTCCCGGTGGTTACTTTATGGCGCCCGAAGGCGAGGAGCGCTTTGGCGATGTCGCCAATGTCCTTTTCTGCAATGGGGCAGTCAAGCGCGAAGACGGCACGATATGCATTTACTATGCTTCCTCAGACAGCAGGATGCACGTCGCAACATCAACTGAAGACCGGCTCCTTGATTATGTCCTCAACACACCGGAGGATGCCGGTCGCTCCGCGGCATGCGTCGAGCAGCGGATGCAGTTAATCGAAAGTAACCTGGCTTTCATCCACACCCAGCAATCCTGAACCCAACATATCTTACCTGGAGGTACAGATGGCACAACAACCTTTGTTATTGGGATTAGATGTATCCACCACCGGCGCAAAAGCCCTATTGATCAATGAACAAGGTGAGGTTGTCAGCACGGCGACATCCCCCCTCCCCCTATCCACACCAAAACCGCTGTGGTCGGAACAGGATCCTGCGGATTGGTGGCAAGGGATGGTGAACAGCATCCGACAAGCCCTGGCGCAAGCTGGAGTTAGTGGGGCGGATGTTAAAGCGATTGGGCTGACCGGGCAGATGCACGGTTTGACCATGCTGGATGCGCAAGGAGAGGTGCTGCGTCCAGCCATCCTCTGGAACGACCAGCGCACCGGCGCGCAATGTGATGAGATTCGCGCAATGATGGGGGGTAAAGCCCACCTGATTGCGGTTACAGGCAATGACGCGCTGACCGGTTTCACGGCGCCCAAAATTCTGTGGGTCCGCGAAAACGAACCGGAAGTCTATGCCAGAACAGGCCAATTTCTGCTGCCGAAAGATTATATACGGTATAAATTGACCGGCACGTACGGCACAGACAAAGCCGGCGGATCGGGAACAATCCTGTTTGATATCAAAGCGCGGGATTGGTCTCCCGAGGTCCTGCAAGCTCTCGACATTCCCAGAGACTGGCTGCCCGCAACGTATGAAGGTCCCGAAGTCACCAGCGTAATCTCCGCAGACGCAGCTGCTATGACAGGACTACGCGAAGGAACGCCCGTCATGGGCGGCGGGGGTGACCAGGCAGCAGGCGCTGTCGGCGTGGGTGCGGTTGAGCCCGGTATTGTCGGGCTGGTATTGGGCACTTCAGGTGTCGTCTTTGCTTCCACCGGACAACCTTTTATCGAGAAAAATGGTCTGCTGCATGCCTTCTGCCATGCCGTGCCGGATACATGGCACCTCATGGGGGTGATGCTGTCCGCTGCCGGCAGTTTGCAGTGGTATCGCGACACTCTGGCGCCGGGAGTCAGTTTTGATGATCTCGTTGCTCCGGCAGGTGCGATTGTGCCCGGGGCGGAAGGGCTATTATTTCTGCCCTATCTGACCGGTGAACGCACACCCTATCCCGATCCCCTGGCGCGTGCGGGATTTGTGGGATTAACCCTGCGTCATACGCAGGCGCACCTGACCCGCGCGGTGCTTGAAGGGGTTGCCTTTGGATTGCGTGACAGCATGGAACTCGTCAAAGGGGCTGGCTTGGGGCAGATAAACCAGATTCGTGTATCCGGCGGTGGGGCGAAAAGCCTCTTATGGCGGCAGATTCTGGCAGATGTGATGGGCAGTGAATTGGTGACTGTCAATACAACCGAAGGCGGCGCGTTCGGCGCAGCGCTGCTGGCAGGTGTAGGGTCAGGCACATGGGCAAGCGTTCCGGAAGCGTGCGCTGCCACTATCCGTATCGTTGCCCGTACAGAACCACAACAGGCAAACATTGCAGCCTATGACGCCCTTTACCCACTGTATAGACAGCTTTATCCCGCTTTGAAACCTACATTTGATGCGGTGGCTGAATAAAGACAGCCTTCCCGGAAGGTTCGCCTTTTAGCGGAGTGACATCATGTTCCAGAATGACGCTCATTCACCTTCCGGGAAGGTCATTTCACCGGGCATTCCGAACACACATAAGTCCAGCTCTGGACAGGATAAGACGATTCGCCCGTTTCCAGGAGCACACGCTCCAATCCCGGCCAGGTGTACAGACCCGTCGCTAACGTGTATTCTCCGGCAGATAGCAACTCCGGCATAGCAAGCGTAAAATGGGTGATCAACACATCATCATCCCGCCATTGCCAGGGTGGGACGCCGACGCCATCAACTTGCGCGACCATATCCAAACCGTGCGTCAAATGATTGAAAATGTGCACTTCTGCCGGTTGCGCGCCCAACGCCCTGTAATGCCAGGAATAGGTTAAATCAAGTTCGGTACCGAATGTACGCGTAGCTTGCATATCCGTAGCCAGTAATGACAGGCCATTTTGCCAGGTTGCCAGGGGTTGAATCGCTATGGATCTTTCCTCCTGGCACCTGAATATCCAGGGCGGATTTGCATCGATCGTCATAACGGACACGCCAACCGCAGCCGGGGCGAAAATATCCAATTGGCTGGCGTCCGCGCCCGGTCCCAGCATATAGCACGTGGGTCCGGCAGGGATGATGAACCCGGCGCCAGACTTTGCTACCCGAACACGTGAATCATGCTGCCGGTCAGGCTGCACAAAATTCCGCACCCAATCAAAGGGAGAAAGGTCACCTTCGTAAGCCGTGATGATGATGACATTCCCTTCCGGGACACTTTCCAGGTATGCACCAGTGGCAGCAACCACCTCGTCCATCAACCAGGCCCGGGTGGGCGCACGTAACTGACCTTCCTGTTCATAACCAATCCGCACCGACCATAAATACGCCCACCACAAGGTCAAAAATACGATTGCTGCAGTAAACGCTACAGCGCCTGACCGGCGCAGCACCCGCCATACACTGTTTTGTTTAGCGGGCCATTCTGCCACCGCGCTCGCAGCAATCCCGATGCAAACGTAAGGTGCCGGGAAGATGAAGAGCAAATAAAAATGCTGCAAGTGAAAGGGGGTAAACAGGAACAGGGCTGGCGCCAGCAGCGTCCAGGCGAGACTGAACAGCCATGCCCATGGAAAGGATTTGCGCGATTTTACAGTCTGGAACACCGCAAGAATACTACCGGTTAATGCCCCCAGGAGCAGGATCAGCACAAGATTGTACAAAAAATCCGGAGCAAATACAGCATCAGCCCACAAAGGATCCCGGGTTGTCGTAAGCACGGACTTTCCTGTCAGCAGTTCTGAAGAAAGCCGGAAAGTCGCTGTGTTCCAGAGCACCCCACCGTCCTCTGAATTATTCATGATAGTCGCGAAATCCGCAAAATGGGTTTTAACCTGATAGATTAGGTAGGGCAAGACGACCAAAAAGGATAAACCCCATCCTGCAATCAGTCCCCGCCACAACCTTCTCCGGCGCGCCAGGACAAAGCCCAGCAAAAAAAGAAGCAGGGTCCACGGTATGCCTGCCAGATGTACCATCCCCATCAGCGTAGCACTTAACAGACCTGCAGCCAAAACGAGGTTGGCACGGGCAACCTTCTGTCCAGGCTGCAGGAGCAGGAAAGAACAAAAAGCAAATGTGGCAAAAGTTGAGATCAGCGATTGGTACCAGATCCAGCGTACGAACTCGACCACCCACGGGTTCGCGGCATAAAGACTGGCGGCAGCCCACCCGGCATGCCATCCCCAACGCGTTTTAACTGCCCGGTAAAGGCAAGCGACAGCCAGCCAATCCAGCACAGAGAAAAACCATTTAACGGCAATCACCTTGGGGACGATAAACAACGGCAGAGCGGCTATATACGGGGTTACCGCCGTTTGCATCACACCAATGGATGATTTGATGCCTACACCAGGGAAACGACGTAAAGCCGCGATATCCGCTGCTGCTGCCAGGATTGACGCCTGATCAGATCCCACCAGCGCCTCCTGGAATGCGCCGAAGCGCAGCCATCCGGCAACAAGCAGGATGACAGTGCCGACAATGAGCGCACGCTTTCGAGTTGAAATTGTTGTTGTATGCACACCAACATTCTAGCGTAGTCCTTTGGTGAAGCAATACAGCGCCCGACCAGCAGCAAGCTTAAGAAGTCAAGAAACAACAAACTTCCAGCAGACTATAAAAAAGATTCCTTTAAATCTCCGCGCCTCTCCGATTCTGCGCTAAAAATCTTCATTTTTTCAGAGAATTCGATGCGCGTGTTTGCTACCTTAATCTGGCACATGTTGCAGACTCGTGTAAAATCGTGATAGTCGCTTTCAACTTATCACCATATCAGGAGCTGGCATGACTAAAATTAAAATCGGATTGTACGGCAGCAATGGGCACCAGGTGCACAACAACCTGGTCAACCACCCTTTGGGCATCTGCCTCGCGACCGCAGGCATTGCACCATCGATCATCCCGCAACCCATCCGGGATAATCCGGCGTTTACTGAATACCAGGACCTCGATGCGCTGCTTAATGACGACCGCCTAGAACTGATCGCCCTGTGCTCACCGCGCCGGTGCGATCAGGCACAGCAAGCTATCCTATGCATGGAATCCGGCAAACACGTTTATGCCGAAAAGCCCTGCGCCTTGAATGAACCGGACCTTGACGCAATCCTGGAAACCTCAAAAAGGACAGGGATGGTTTTTCACGAGATGGCGGGAACTGCCTTTACCCAACCCTACTTTGCAATGCGCGAGGTGGTGCAATCCGGTGTGCTGGGACCCATTGTTCAGGTGTTAGCCCAGAAATCCTACCCCTACCACGACCGCCGCCCGCAGGACGAGGACGTGGACGGGGGGCTGCTTCTCCAGGTCGGCGTCCACGCCCTGCGCTTTATTGAGCATGTCGCGGGTGAGAAGGTAACCGAGATCTACGCGATTGAGACGCAGAAAGGCAATCCTGGTCAGGGAAACCTGCGGATGGCGACATCGCTCATGATGCGCCTGCACAACGGCGGTGTCGCCAGTGTGCTGTGCAACTACCTTAACCCGGAGGCATTTGGTATATGGGGTAATGAAGCCCTGCGCATCTTCGGGACCCGGGGATTTGTGGAATCGGTCGACGGCGGAACAAAAACCCGCCTGGTCCTGCAAGACGAGGATCGGGGCGCTCTGCCCATCGATCACGGCGGTTACGAATACCTGGATCTTTTTCTCAATGCCCTGCTGGGTCAGGGAGAGATGCCGTTAAGCCTGGAGGATGAAATCCACCCGACCCGCGTGCTCATCCGCGCCAAATCTGATGCAGATCAGCGATCCCAATAGGCATTAAAAATGAACCAGAGAGAACGCTATCGCCAAACCATCTTTTTCGGGAAGCCTGACAAAATACCCCTGACCCCGGGCGGACCCCGGGAATCCACCCTCGCTAAATGGCACGAACAGGGGCTGCCTCAGGATATTCATTGGCACGACGCGCTAATGACCGCCATTGGTGTCGTGCCGGAAATCACGCAGCCCAGGATAAACCTGGACGTATCCTTCAAGATGATCCCGACCTTCGAAGAAAAAGTGCTTTCCCATGAGCGCGGGCATTACATTGTCCAGGATTGGATGGGCGCAATCACGGAAATCTCCGATGTCTATGACTACACCTATATTCGTACGGCTAAAGATTTCGTCACACGTAAATGGCACAGTTTCCCGGTGAAAACGCGAAAGGATTGGGAAGAAAAACTCAGGTGGCGTTATGACCCGCACGCCCCGTCAAGGTTCCCTGACGACTTCGACAGGCGCTGTGCGGTGCAGCGGGAGCGCGACTATACCGTCGGTCTCACATTCTCCGGGCCCTTCTGGCAGATGCGGGAATGGTGCGGGATGGAAGGTTTGTGCATCCTGATGATCGAACAACCGGAATTCGTCCTGGATATGGTCGCATTCTGGCAGGATTTCGTCCTGAAAACACTGTCACCCATCCTCACCCAGTCCCCTCCGGATTGGATTGTGTTTAATGAGGATATGGCGTACAAGATGCACAGCATGATTTCGCCCGCAATGGTGCGTAAATACCTGCTGCCCACATGGCAGAGCTGGATCCAGGCTATAAAATCAGCGAGTCCGGACACTGCCGTCCTGATGGACAGCGATGGTTATGTGGCTGAATTAATACCGCTGTGGATTGAGGCGGGATTTGATGGCTGCACGCCGATGGAAGTGGCTGCCGGAAACGATATCGTGGCGTACCGTCAGCACTACGGCACGCAGATCGCTTACGAAGGTGGCATAGACAAACGCGCGCTTGCCAAAGGCGGTGGTGTGATGCGCCAGGAACTGCTGCGCGTCATCCCCCCACTCCTCGAATCAGGGGGGTACATCCCGGGCTGCGATCACGGCGTCCCGCCCGATATTTCATGGCCCAATTTCATTGAATACACCCGCTTTCTCGCTGAATTGACAGGTTGGTTGTGAGTGCCATCGACGGATTTGGACAATAATCCTTTCGTAACGCTGCGACCTATGACCGCTGCCGACATCCCTGCCGGTATGCGGCTCAAGGATGAAGCAGGCTGGAATCAAACCGAAAGTGATTGGGCAATGATTCTGAACGCCAGTCCGGGCGGTTGCTTTGTCGCTGTCCTCGACAGCACCGTGGTCGGCACAATCACAACGGTCATCTATGGAAACGATTTTAGCTGGCTTGGGATGCTGCTGGTAAGTCCGGAATATCGCCGGCAGGGCATCGGCACCATGCTGCTCAAATCCGCGATTGATTTCGCAAAAGATTACGGCGCTATCTGCCTGGATGCGAGACCAGTTGGCGTTCCCCTTTACCGGAGCCTGGGTTTTCTGGAGACCGGCACTTTAGTCCGCATGGAACGCCCGGGCAGCCCGTACATTACAGGTACCGCATCTGCCAGAATTATTCCTGACGAAAATGTGCTCAAAGCTGTGTGCGCATATGACAGACCCTTGTTTGAGGCAGACCGGAGCGGTATTCTTACATCCCTGTACAGAAGCGCACCACAGTATGCGTTTTTCACATCAAACCGCCCGGATTGGGGTTCATCGATCACCGGTTACTGTCTGGGACGGTCCGGGTCAAAGTCCGAACAACTCGGTCCCATCCTCGCGGATACGGCAGCGGATGCGCAGCGACTTCTATCAACCGCGCTCATGGATTGCGCGCACAAAAATGTCATCGTCGATGTGCCTGCAGGAAATTCAGCGTGGCGTCAATGGCTGGAAAAACAGGGGTTTTTAATACGACACACTTACACAAGGATGGTCCTGGGACAACACCGTGCCTTTGGACAACCCGAAAAGATGTACACTATAGCCGGACCGGAATTAGGATAAACAAACCCACAGGAAAAGGACTGAAATGCTCAAAGGAATTTTTTTGCTCAATGCTGATGCTTACGGGAAAATATACGGCGACCCGGAGCGTAAAGCAATCGAAGATATGGTGGACATTTATGCACCACTGCAAACTGCCGAAATGGTGACTGCGAACCCCGGCATCCTTTCCCAGGCAGACGTCATATTCTCAGGCTGGGGCATGGTGAAACTGGAACCATCCCTGCTCGCAGCAGCCCCCCGTTTGCAGGTTGTGTTTTACGGCTCCGGTTCCATCCGTGGTTTTACCACAGAAGAAGCCTGGGACCGGGGCATCACCATTTGCAGCGCCTACGCGGCAAATGCCGTCCCGGTGGTCGAATATACACTGTCACAAATCCTCTTCAGCCTGAAGCGCGGATGGTACTATGCGTCAGCAACCAGAACGCTGGGACACTATCCGGAGAAGTCTCCGGTACCGGGCGGATACGGCAGCACAGTGGGCATCATCTCACTGGGCATGATTGGCAGGATGGTCGTCGAACGCCTGCGATCTTTTGACCTCCAGGTTCTCGCTTATGACCCCTTCGTTACAGAAGAACAAGGGGCAGCCCTTGGCGTGACGATGTGCTCCCTGGAGGACCTGTTTCGCGACATCGGATGTCGTTTCACTCCACACCCCCTGGCTGCCGGAAACGGTGGGCATGGTGACCGGCGCCCATCTGGCAAGCATGAAAAAAGGCGCGACCTTCATCAACACAGCCCGTGGAGCAATTGTGCGCGAACCGGAGATGATCAACGTGCTGCAGCAGCGCGCTGACCTTTACGCAATCCTGGATGTGACCTACCCCGAACCCCCTGTACCCGGATCACCGCTTTACAGCCTGCCCAATGTCGTCTTGACACCGCACATTGCCGGGAGTATGTATAGTGAATGCCGGCGGATGGGGCAGTATATGGTGGATGAATGCCGGCGTTATCTGGCGGGAGAACCCTTACAGTGGGCCATCACCCGCGAAAAAGCCCGGGTGATGGCGTAAAATGCAGAATTCAACGCAAAGGCGCTGAGACGCGGAGTTATAGAGGTATATCAAAGGTAAAGTACAATTTAAACAATACGAAGCCAATTTAATTGTTTCTCTGCGCCTTTGCGTCGCTGCGTTAATGACTTACTATCAACGCATCGCCACAGGGCTAGGCACTGCCATTAAGGAGGCATCATGGGCGTATTTTCTGATCATCTGACAACGGAAGTCCGGCTTGAACGCATGCGTCCCGACCAGGTCGCAGCCGCAAAAAACAGGAATCCATCGATTTATATCCCCTTTGGGTCCGTGGAGTGGCATGGGATCCAAAATCCTGTCGGGCTGGACACCATCAAAGCCCATGAGCAGCTGGTAGGCCTGGCGTCACGGGTCGGTGGACTTGTTTACCCACCCGTGTTCTTCGGCGCCGGCGGAGGGCATACAGCGTGGCCCCATTCCTACATGGTGGATGCCGCGCCGATGACCGCCATCGTCACAACCTTGCTGCATCACTTTGAGCGCGACGGGTACAAAAATGTTATTTTGCTCTCCGGGCATTACCCTAACCGACCGGAATACCTGAACGCAGCGCGGGACCAATACTGCACGGAGGGTGGTACGATGCGCGTCTTATCCCTGATTGAGAACGAGATTCCTGCCGGGAAAGGGGACCATGCAGCCCTCATCGAAACGTCGTTTATGTTATATCTCCATCCGGAATTGGTGGATTTGTCGTTGTTAGGCGCGCCGGAAGAAACAGCGCCTGGAGATGCGGATAAAATTCACAACTGGATGGGTGAGGATTGGAAAGACCATCCCCTCTACGGTTTGGTGGGCATTGACCCCCGGGGTCGGGCGTCCGCGGAACTGGGCAAATCCCTGACCGATGCGCTGATTGTGTATTTAGCTGGTTGGCTGAAAGAGAGACATGTAGGGGCTGGGCATTCCATATCTTGACATCAATAGGATCGCCAGGTGCATTATTCCGTCGGTTGTATGCAGTATTGGCTTTAGGAATGCCCAGCCCTCCGGTGTTTGACCCACCCCAATCTCGCTGCTGACCTGTCCTGTAGGTCGCCTTTTTGCCATATAAGCTTGTCATTCCCCTTCCGGGAAGGTATTAGTAGTTGCCTGACTGGTATATGTTTTCATTCACAGTATACTAACTTACAATCTGGTGCACCTAAAATATTCAAACAATCTGTGCATTTGTGGAAAGGAGTAACATGATCAAGAGCGGTCTGGTATCTGTGACTTTCCGCCAATTGACGGTAACGGCAATCATCGATCTTGTAAAGCAGGCGGGACTCTCCGCCATAGAATGGGGGGGCGACGTGCACGTCCCGCACGGTGACCTTCAATGCGCCGAAGAGACGCGGCGGAAAACACTGGACGCCGGTTTGGTCACCGCAGCCTATGGCTCCTACTATCGCGTGGGGCACAATGAACCTGTGCCTTATCCCGTAGTCCTGGATACCGCCCTCGCACTGGGAGCGCCACTGGTGCGCGTCTGGGCTGGCAAAAAGAATGCGGAAGATGCGGACAAAGCATACTGGCGGAGCGTTGTCAAGGATTCACAAAAAATAGCCGAACTGACCGCGAATGCGGGCCTTAAAATCGCCTATGAATACCACAACAACACGTTAACAAACAGCCTGGACAGCACGCTGAAACTGCTTAAAGCCGTCGCTTACAACGCTGTCAGCACCTACTGGCAAACCTCAGCATCCACCACTGTTGCCGAAAACCTGGAAGCGCTGACAGTGCTCAATCGCTGGTTAAGCAACATCCATGTCAATCCCGGTAGTGTCCCCCTGGCTGAAACAGAAGCAGGGATAGACGGACCAGCCTGGCAGCAATACCTGGGGTTAGCCGCGACCACAGGTCGCGATCACTTCGCCCTTATCGAATTTGTTAAAAACAACAGTCCAGAGCAATTTCTTGAAGATGCTCTCACGTTGAAAACATGGCTGCAAGCCATCTCGTAAAATAAAGGAGACCAGAAAATGTCACATGCTAAATTAACCGCGCAACTCTATACCATCCGGGATTACACCAGGACACTGGAGGATTTTGACGCCAGTATGCAGAAAGTCGCCGACATCGGGTACACTGCAGTTCAAGTTTCCGGTATCGGTCCAATCCCCCATAAGGAAGTCAAATCCGTAACAGATAAGTACGGGCTTACAATATGCATCACCCATGTCGGTTTTGACTATCTACAAAATGACCTGGATGCTGCCATCGCTCAACACAAGCTGTGGGATTGCCCCAATGTCGCCATCGGCAGTCTTCCCAATACCTACCGGGGAAGCGAAGCCGGTTTCAAGCAATTTGCCAAAGACGCCACCGCGGTGGGTAAAAAACTGGCAGATGCAGGTTTGACCTTCAGCTATCACAATCACAGTTTTGAATTCGTGCGCTTTGGCAAACGAACCGCCCTTGAAATCATTTATGCTGAAAGTGACCCGCGCTACCTGATGGCGGAAATAGACACCTACTGGATTCAACACGGCGGGGGTGATGTTCGTGAATGGATTCTAAAAATGAAGAACCGCATGCCCGTCATCCATTTCAAAGATATGGTTATGCTGGATGGGCAGCAAACTATGGCGGAAATTGGCGAGGGAAATCTGAACTGGTCCGGCATCCTGGAAGCGTGCGAAACCGTAGGTGTGGAATGGTACGCCATTGAGCAGGACGTGTGCCAACGGAACCCCTTTGAGAGCTTAAAGATCAGCTACGACAATCTAAAAGCCATGGGTGTGGATCAAGCATAAGCATCAAAGGATAAAATAAAGTCAATTATGACCGGACTTGAACGTGTTCGTGCTGCCCTTGCGGGTCGTGAAAGTGACCGCCTGCCGGCATTGCCCATCTTGCACAGCGGATTGCCACCGCTCTTCAATGTGCCCCTGGGCGCGTATTATTCAGATGCCAAACGTATGGCAGACGTGATTGTCCAGGGACGCCGAATCTTCGGCTATGATGGCGTGCAACTCTCGTTGGGTGTTACCGGCGAGGCGCAGGCTCTGGGCGCTGATATTGACCAACCCCCGGATGCCGGTCCAATCCTGAGGGAAAATCTGCTGGCACACGTTTTCGACGCCAAGGTAGAGACCGCCAGTGCAATAAGTCCGCTGCGCGAGATTGAAGCGTCGCGTCATGGGCGTATGCCCCTCTATTACGAGGCAGTATCCCGGACGGTGGACAGCATAGGCGCGGAAGCCTTTGTCCTGGGATTGCTGCGGGGTCCTTTACTCACTGCATCTCAGCTCTGCGGTGTCGAATCCTTACTCATCGCCATGATTGAATGCCCGGATCGCGTTCAGGACGTGCTGGATTTCACCACGGATTTGGCGATTCACCTGGCAGGTTGGCTGATAAATTCCGGAGCGCACGGGCTGATGCTGGGAGAAGCGACATGCTCACCGAACTTTATCTCGCCCAGGATGTATCGCGAGCTGGTGCAGCCCCGTCACAAAAAACTGATTACAGCTTGCAGAAACCAGGGCTGGGATGCCGTCGGTTTGCACATCTGCGGTAATATCACGCCTATTTTTGATGATATTGTGCAGACAGGGGTCGATATCATCGATGTGGATTATCAGGTCCCTGGTGAACTGGCTATCCAGATGGCAGCCAAACGGGTGACGTTGCGCGGGAACCTGGATCCCAGCAGCGTGTTTCGATTTGGCACACCGGAAGCTATTCACAGGGCGACGCGCGACCTGCTAAAAACAACAACGGGGTGCACGAAGTGGATACTGAGCAGCGGTTGTGATATACCGCCAGGTACTCCGGAAGAGAATATCCGTGCATTTGTGGATGCTGTGACCCAACAATAATCCACGCGGATTGTAGTAAAAATTGTGGAGTTCGTGTTGACCCGGAACGGGCACAAGGCCCCAGAACTAGCCTGGATGAGCTATGTCTTTTAGCCCCCTAGAAATCAGAGGCGTTGTGGGCGTTGATTGGAAAGAGACGCATTTGCAGTAATTGCGTTTACGAAACATTAGATTTTGCTTGAAAAGCCAAAAGGAACCTGGATGCCCGTCTTACTTGGTATTGCCTTTATCTTTGTTTTGATCGCTGTGGTCAATCTGATCCAGCGCCTTCTACAAAAACAAGCCACCAAAGCTGCTGCCGCATTCGCGGACAGCATTGGATTTTCATTCGAGATTTCGCAAAGCCCGCCCATACCTCCAATACCAGGGAATTACCTTCTCTTTGCGCTTGGACGCCCGCATCAACGCCGGAACGTCATGGAAGGGACATATAAAGGGATGCGCCTGACGATATATGAGTACGTATTTGTCAGAGCTATGGATAGATTCGACGAATCGTTTCAGCAGACCGTTATACAGCTCACAAGCACCGCCGCACCACTACCACTGTTCGCGCTATGCCCTCACTTGCAACTGAACGCGATGATGGTCAACATGCCGACACAAGCAGAACGTGACCTTTTATTGGAAACAGCGGGGATCAGGCTGCCAGACCATCCCGATTTCCGGGACACATACAAACTCATCGGATCCGAACCTCAGCAGATTCAATCCATGTTCGATAATGAAAATGTATTCAACGCCGTAGCGGTGCTCGAAGAGAAACCTTATCAAGGGCGTGTTTGCCTGGAAGGCTACGGAGACACGCTCCTCTTTTACCCGCTGTACACACGTATCCCTCTCAAAGAACTCCAGCATTTTATGGATAAATGTATCAACTGTGCGCTGCAAATAGCCGCAGTGGCAAAGGAGTAACTGTATGTCGCGAAAAAAGATCATCAATCTTGCTTTTATCGGAACCGGAAATTGGGCGCGCCGTCATCACTTTCCATCTCTGGCAGCCATACAGGCAATGGAAAATGACGCCTACACACTCAATCTGGGGGGGATCACCAGTCTTGATTTGAATGTCGCCCAGGACGTCGCGGATCAGTATGGTTTTGAAAAAGTGTACAGCGATATAGATGCGCTGCTGGCGGATCCGGATGTCAACGCCATCGCCATCGCAGTGACACCCGAAGCCGCAAAGCTTGTCATCACCCAGGCAGTGCAGAAAAAAGTACCCATATTCAGCGAGAAACCACCCGGGATCAGTACCGCCGACGCGCAGTTTCTCAGCGAGACTGTTACTGTGCCCAACGTCGTTGCCTTCAACCGGAGATTTATTCCACTCAATCAGACTTTTCGCAACATCGTAGCCGATATGACAGACATAACTTTTATTGAGGGTAGTTTTTACCGCCACGAGCGTTTGGATGATACGTTTATGGTTGGCACCGGGATCCATTGGATAAATTTTGTAGAATTTCTGTTGGGTCCCATCACTGGCGTCACAACAAAACGCTGGCAGAACCCGCAAAACGACTCGTGGCTGCGCACAGGCACGATCACTTTTGGTAATGGAGTCAGTGGGCTACTCAAATTCTTCCCCTGTACAGGCTCTGATTTTGAGCGGGTCGAGATCCACAGCAATGCACAATCCGCATATTTGGAAGGTCCATCATCCACAGTTCCCGGTCGTATTATCATAGAACGCGGAGCTGAAAAGCGGGTCATCGAACAAGCGGAACCGCTGCTTCCCGAAGACATACGGATTGGCATCGTAGGCGAATACCAGGCGTTTTTTGATCTGATTACCAAAGGGACAGCTTCCCCGTCTACGTTTCAGAACGCAGTTAACAGTATGCGGGTTGCGGAAGCGATGGAGAACGGGCTCGATTTTTAGCGATTCTTGAAATGCACCCATGTTTCGGCATCAAAGGAGTTACCATGCAGTTTAATATACCTGCGTCCCATACCGCTGAACCCGATGAAATCCCTGCATTCTGGCTGTCATCCGTTGAGGATGTAACAGATTTCTTAAACACCGGGCTAGTCCAGGGGCATGTAAATATCATCGGGACAACAGCAGGCGGGAGACCGATACGAGCTGTCACCTATGGCACGCCCCGGATGCACAAAGGCTCAACGACATTCTCCGGCGCATTAGGATTTCGTGACCTTAAAGCCTATATCGGTGCCGATTATGAAAAACGCGTCTATATGGCGATGGGTGCGGTACACGGCGCGGAGTTTGAGGGGATCGTGGGTTTGGTGAACCTGATCGCGGTTCTGGAAACAGGCTGTGATTTGCGGAATAAAGCATGGACGGAACTCTATGAGATTGGGAAACAATTGGACCGGATAATTCTGATTCCCATAACCAATGTGGATGGGCGCGCGAGGGTTCCCCTCCGGATGCAGGTCCACCATGGAACAACCAGTGATTTTCAGGAATACTTGAACACCGGGGCGAAACCCGACGGGCAGATCATCGGTTGGCCGGAATGCAAAGCGCACATCCCCCTGGATTTTAATACCACCCAATTCCCTGGTGGCTATCCCAATGATGCGGGTATTAATATCCAGCATGATGATTTTTTTGGAAAACGGCAGCCTGAGACAGAAGCGCTCTTTCAATTGACAGCGCTGGAACGCCCTGATTTGATCATCAACATGCATACCGGCGCACCTGGTAACAATTATTACACCCGCACGCATCGCCCGACTATGGAACCTATACTTATACCGGCTTTTGAACAAGCCTATACCCGAATTCATTCGCGTTTGGCGCGGGATGGCTATCAAAGCACTGCGGATGAAAACCTTGAAGCAAACCCCGCAACACAGAAAATGAGCACCTTTAATCTGGACAGCGCGTTAAACATGCACTGTGGCGCCTTGACAATCCTCATCGAAGCCCCTTGCCACGGTTTCTCTGGTACAGACAGAACAGGTAAGCTGGTCGTACAGACTCCAGATGCCATCCTTGACGCGCAACTGATATGCCACATGGAAAGCATGCGTTTCCTTCTGGAGACGGGTGGTACGTGGCGCTGGCACGAAAAAACTTTCTGATATAATTAGACTGTTTGCATATAGACAAAGGACGCTTCGCGCGCACTGGACAACGTGCAGCTTAAAGGAGAAAAAAGTGTTACCCTGGTTAGGTCAAGTCCTTACTCCCATCTACGGTCCCTTCCGATTGCTCAATTCCTATCTGTTTTTGGCGGGTCTTGGCGCTGCGCTTGGAGCAGTAGCAACGGTCTTTCTGCTTCCCAAGTTTTGGAACTGGCTTCCCCGCGACAGCGGGCGTGTTAATGCTGTCGATGGGTTGGAAACCATTGGCAAACCTGTCAGCGCAGGCGCCGTCTTCATCTCGATCCTGGTCTTGGTATGCCTCCTGATTATTCCCTTCAATTGGCAAATCATTGGTATCCTGGCGTGTATCATGCTGGCAATGTTTGAAGGGCATTTGGACGATATGCATAAAAACGGTGGATTAAACGAGTACGTTTTAGGTGCAATAGATTTGGGTATATCGGTTTTAGCTGCTCTTATCTTAAGCGGTTTTGGGGATAAAATTATTTGGCTCCCCCTGATTAAAACCTCCATAACACTCCCGTTGTGGATCTATGTGCCATTGGCTACGGGGATTCTGTGGCTCATGATTAATGCTACAAATTGCACGGATGGTGTCGATGGTCTCTCTGCGAGCCTGTCTATCCTCGCTTTCATCTACCTGGGTGGTATATTATACGCAATTGTTGGGCACTCCGATATCTCACAGTACCTTCTTGTCCCCCACTATGTCGAAGGGGCTGATTGGTCTCTGGTCGCTTTTTCAATGGTCGGATGCCTGGCGGGATACCTGTGGCATAACAGCCTGCCCAGTTCGGTATTGATGGGGGATGCTGGTTCGCGCCCCATGGGGTTGCTGCTGGGCTTACTCGTCATGACCTGTGGAAATCCCTTCCTGATTTTTGTCGTCACAGGTGTCGTGCTGGTTAATGGCGCAACCGGCTTACTAAAGGTAACACTCCTGCGCTTTCTAAAGATCAGCACCTTCAAAAACATCCGGTATCCGCTCCACGATCATGCGCGGCACAACCTGGGTTGGTCTAACACACAGGTACTGGTGCGGTTTGTCCTGCTCCAGGCGGTGGGAACTCCGCTGTTGCTTGTTTTACTTTTCAAGGTCAGGTGAAATACGAACATTTACGAGTGCAAAAACTTCTCTTTAATAAAAGGTTTTGACATATGAACAGCCGCGAAATAGTCAAACGCACGATCCTCTTTCAAGGCGCAGAACGCCTGCCCTTCGACCTGCCTCCGGAATACGGCACCGACTTTGCCCATGTGAATATGACCCCTTCTCCGGATGCCCGTCCCTCCCAGGGGATAGACGAATGGGGCGCTGTATGGGAAAACATCGGGGTATGCCAGTTGGGAGAAGTCAAGGAATTCCCGTTGCAGACATGGGACACTTTCGATCAACTCCACATCCCTGATATCACGGAACCTCACAGGTGGTCAGCGCTCGAGGGCGCGCGGCAGCGTGCGGGTGACAAGTTTTTGCTGGCAGGAGGGATCTCGCTGTATGAGCGCGTCCATTTTATCCGCGGTCTGGAAAACACCTGGATAGATATTTACGAGAATCCAGCGCAACTGTCGCAGCTTTTAGATATCCTGGTTGAGATGAATATCTATGCCATCAAACGCTATGCCCAGGCGGGCGCCGATGGTTACATTTTTTGCGATGATTGGGGGCTTCAGGACAGGTTAATGATCTCTCCAAAAGCCTGGAGAAAGTTCTGGAAACCCCGTTATGCCCGGTTATTCGAGGCAGCCCACCAGGCGGGTCTCTTGACTTTCCTCCACAGCTGCGGGCATATCACCGCAATACTGGACGATTTAATCGAAATAGGTCTTAACGTTATCCATATGGATCAGCAGGAGAATATGGGACTTTCCTTTCTTGGCGAACGCTTTGGCGGGCGCTTGACTTTTTTCTCACCGGTAGACATTCAAAATACCATGGTCTACGGTACAATGGATGAAATCAGAACCTATTGTCGCAATATGGCGTCCATGCTGGGGAGACCTGAGGGAGGTTTTATCCCACGCTGGTACAGTGACCCGGTTGGCGCGGGGCATCGTACGGAAGCCATCCAGGTCATGAGTGAGACATTTATGCAACTGAGTGCGCAACATAAAGGGTAGTGCTTGTAGACTGGATATGGTTCCCGGAAGGGATGGCATGCTCTGAGTTTGCTTAGCTTGCTGCCCATGGAACTCCGGATACGGGTTTACGAGAACAGGAGATCATATGAAACAAAAAGCCCAACTTGATGTCATTATCATCGGGGCAGGTATGGCTGGACTCACTGCCGGAGCCTATCTCGCACGTGAGGGACACCGCGTCACAGTTTATGAACAATTTGGAAAAATTGGCGGAGCCACCACAACCATGAATGAACAAGGACACAAATGGGATATCGGTCCTCTGCTACTTGAGGGTTTTGCACCGGATGAGCGTGCAGGCCATATCCTGAAAGACCTGGGTGTGGCTGACCAGGTTTCCATAAAACAGGGAGACCGAGCTTACGTTTTCCCGGATTTCAATTTCTGGAAACCCAGAGATTACAAAGGTCCCTACTGGCGGCGCGAACGCCTGAAAGAATTATTCCCCTTTGAACAGCAGGGATTGGACCGCTACTATCAGTTCTATAATCAAATGATCGATTTAGCCACCCTGAATGTCAGGGCAGATGCCGCACGGCGTCCTTTCTTATGGTGGCTGAAGCTTCGGATGTGGCGATTGTACAACAAGATTAAATCCAAAGAATCATGGTCAGCGCAAGAACTCATGGACCACTTCTTTGTCGATCCACGGGTGAAAGCTGTATACATGTCCATTCTGGCAGATTTTATGACCCCGCCCAGCAAGTTTGCGGCATTAGGGATTCCGGTATTAAATGTTGAGAACAGTTTTGATGAGCGGATGCCGCGAAAACTGTCAACTGCAGGTAAACGACCCAGTCACCATTATATCCTGGACGGGTGTGAGAATCTGGCGGAGGCGGTTGCATCTGTTATCCGGAAAAATATGGGGCTGATTTATACAGACACAACGGTGCGTCAAATCGTGATTGATGGTGACCGTGTCAAAGGTGTGAAACTGGCTGGCGGACAGTTTGTACGCGCCGACCTGGTCATTGCTTCAGGGGGAGCGCGAGAGACTTTCTTCAACCTGGTAGGCAAAACATGCCTCCCATCTTCATTCATCCTGGATATTCAGGACCTGCCTTTGATGGAATCTGTGATGATGGTCCAGCTGGGTGTTGATTTTGACCCTACCCCTTACCAACCGGCTCCATTGTGTTATTACTACGGCACCTATGATATTGAAGGCGGTGTAGAACGCTGCCGGCGGGGTGATTTCCACGAGGGCGCAGACGGTTTCCTGATCTATATCCCCTCGATGCACTCACCCAAAATGGCTCCGGAAAGTCATCACAGCATAACAATCTATACGATTGCACCAAACAATATCGATAAAGGCAGTTGGAACACCAGGCGTGATGAACTGGCAACGATGCTGCTTATTGAAGCCGAACAGATCATACCGGATTTACGGAAGCATGCCACGAGTATGTTCATCCTTACGCCTGAGGATTTCAAAAACCGTTTGCACCAGGATCATCATGCGTTTGGAGGTTTGTCACCTGTGATGGGGAAAACCGGACCGGGTTACAGAACACCGCTGTATGGATTGTGGTTCATTGGTTCGCAAAGCAAAAGCGGTGGTGGTGTGCAAAATGTGATGGTCGGCGCACGCGATGCTGTGCGGGAAATCGTTGATAACATTCCTTATATGCAGGACTATTTCAGGAATGATGACGATGAAATTTTGGAAGAAGAAGAAAACGAATAACTTATAGATGGGTGCCTGTCACCTGAGTTCCATAAACGTACCCTGTTGATTTCGAGACTATAGTAAAACACTATATTCAACGCATGAATCGCAAATAACAGTGTCATTTCCACTTTCGAGGGAATCCATATGGGAATGCAGATAGACTTTCCGGAACTATTTTTGAAATACCTTCCAGAAAATTGACTTACAGAGCACTTGTATAAAGAGCAAGGGGTCCAGAATGAAAATGAGTCGTCTTTTCAGCCACACACTGCGGGATAATCCCAGTGCTGCGCAAATCACAAGTCACCAGCTTCTCGTTCGAGCTGGTTTTATCCAACAATTAGCTGCGGGGATCTTCACGATGATGCCCTTAGGTCTGCGAGTCCTGCAGAAAATCGAGCACATCATCCGTGAAGAGATGGATGCTATTGACGGGCAGGAAATAAAAATGCCGGTGGTCAATCCGGCATCTCTTTGGCAGGAAACCGGACGGTGGTTTGAAATAGGTCAGGAGATTGCCCGTTTCAAGGACCGCGCCGACCGCGACATGGTCCTGGCAATGACCCATGAAGAGGTCGTTACTGATTTAGCCCGTAAAGAGATTCAAGCGTTCAGCCAGCTGCCGGTGCTGGTCTATCACTTTCAAACAAAATGGCGTGATGAAGCCCGTCCCAGAGCAGGGCTGATTCGCGTTCGCGAATTTATGATGAAGGATAGTTACAGCCTGGATATCGATGAACAGGGATTGGACAAACAGTATCGCGCCCATTACCAGACTTACTTTAATATCTACAATCGATGTGGACTGGATGCTATCGCCGTCAGTTCTGATACAGGGATGATGGGGGGACGCTGGCGCATGAGTACATGGTGCTGACGCCGATTGGCGAGGATACGCTCTGCTTATGCGCACAATGCGGATATCAGGCAAACCGGCAGATTGCGGCATTCCGAAAACCTGCTGCCGTCCAGGAGGATCCACTTCCCACTGAGCGCGTGGCAACACCGCAGGTCACTTCAATCCAGGACCTGTGTGAGTTTTTGGGCGTATCCCCCACCAGGACGGCGAAAGCTGTCTTCATGATGGCGAAGATCAACCAGCAGGACCTGGAAATCGACAAATTAATCTTTGCACTGATTCGCGGTGATATGGAAGTGAACGAGACCAAATTGCTTAACGCCGCAAAAGCCCGGGAACTGCGTCCGGCCACCGAGGACGAAATTCGCGCTGCCGGCGCAGTGCCTGGTTACGCCTCCCCCATAGGTATTCAGAATGCCCTCATCGTCGTTGATGATGCGGTGGTGGCGTCGCCGAACCTGGTCGGTGGGGCAAATCAGGCAGGATACCATATACGCAATATCAATTACGGGCGTGACTTTCAGGCAGACATCATTTGCGATATCGCTGCTGCCGGTGAGGGGGATGCCTGCCCAACTTGCGGGTCGCCCATGGAAACCCAACGGGGCATTGAAGTGGGCAATATCTTCAAACTTGGAACCCGTTACTCAGCCTTGATGGGCGCGACGTTCCAGACAGAAGAGGGTGAAATACGCCCCATCGTCATGGGATCCTATGGGATAGGTCTGGGGCGGTTGATGGCGTGTATTGCCGAGATCCATAATGACGAATATGGCTTACTATGGCCTATAACAGTCACCCCCTATCACGTGCACCTTATCACGCTGGGTCCGCCGGACGGCGCATCAAGAGCTGCTGCCGATGCATTATATGTCCAAATGACCCAGGCAGGTCTGGAAGTCCTGTATGATGACCGGAATCGAAGCCCCGGCATCAAATTCAACGATGCCGATCTCATCGGAATACCCTTAAGGGTAACGATTGCCAAACGCGGACTCGCGCAAGGACAAGCAGAACTCAAGCAGCGTGATCAAAAAGAGCGCGAGTGGGTTCCCCTCGATAATATCGTCGAAATACTGCATGACCGCATCAAGCGCTTAACAGCAGAAATTGACGCAACGGTCAAACCTATGCCTTTCATGGGATAGACGGACTTTGGGCAAGCGCACACCATACAAGCCATCCCGCTCGGGGTGTCCGCCACATTTTTGCATCCATACATCGCATGTGCGCTTAGTGCGGCGCGGAATGACTCGCTTTTGCATCCAAAGTTGATTCCCGCACCGCACTTCTTTGATAGGGGTGTGCCGGTTGGTCAGACCAACCGGCACACCCATTAAACCAGGTGGCGGGGCGGAGGTTTCCCTTGCATTCACAGGCTACGTGTTCCCGCCCCGCCACAGCATCCGGCAATAGGGATTCCATTCTATGGTTAGCAAAGTGCAGTGTTTGCCGACTACCTTTCGATGCGGAAAAGTGACGAGCACCCTCCCACTCGTAGCGACTTCAGGTGTTCTCCGTATGATGCTATAATAACAATATGCATCACTCACCAACCAAAGGAGAACAAAATGGACGCACTTGAAGCTATTTTTACCCGCAGAAGCATCCGCCGTTACACCAACGAAACCGTTTCAGCCGAAGACCTAAAGGTAATTCTCGAAGCCGGGATGAACGCGCCATCCGCCAACAACCGGCAGCCATGGCATTTTATCGTTGTCGATGAACGGTCAAAACTCAACGAAATCATGAAAGTCCACCCATACTCGCAAATGCTTGCTCAGGCGCCGGTCGCCATCCTGGTATGCGGTGACACTACGATATCCGAATCCTACTGGCAACAGGACTGCTCAGCAGCAACCGAAAACATCCTTCTCGCAGCACGGGCTTTATCATTGGGCACGGTATGGATGGGCGTTTACCCCAATACGCAGCGGGTTCCCGGAATCAAAGCCCTGTTTAACTTACCGGCACATATCGAACCCCTTAACATTATTGCTGTAGGACATCCAGCGGAGG
Source organism: uncultured Chloroflexia bacterium (assembly GCA_963700595.1). GTDB lineage: Bacteria > Chloroflexota > Anaerolineae > B4-G1 > SLSP01 > PWVB01. The sequence continues at coordinate 502,148 of CAVOYE010000020.1, read as the reverse complement.
ATAAAGGACGCGTCGACCGTTACAACGCCGACCGTATCCACAACAATAACTGGTAAGATGGGCAGCCCCAGGATCCCCTTTACACCGCAGAATGCCTCTGTTAACAGGGTGCGGATCGTAGACCTGCCGGGGATAGCGGTTGACAAAGAAGTCGCCGGAGAGCAGGCTTATCATCTGCTCTCTGCACCCGCTGTAGTCAGGTATGCGCTTAAACGGGCAGACGATCTCGCCCTTCCCGCCGAGTACCGGACCGGGGACCCGGACAGCTTTGAACTCAGGCGTGATTGCCCCCAATTTGTGGATACCTGCCTGCACAATGCCAACAGCAGTGTCCGGAAAGCTGCCGAAGATATTGCCCGGCGTTTGGGACGGAATCTGGGTTACATTCTCTTGACTTTGCACCGAGGCGACCTTGAAAACCGGTTAAGCCCGTCCCGATTGGACGGCGCTTGAATGGGCACGGTGGCACAGTATACGCGAAGTACACATCGGGGGTGGGATTGTCAGCGGTGTGCTGGGAGACCGGCTTATCCATGCGGCACGCGAGTTAATTTTTTCTGCCGGGTATGCCCATATTGCTGAACGTCACCAAGAGCCCCCTACCCCGATCCATGGCGGTGCTTGGCGCCAGTCGTTATTTACCTGTCCATACGCACAATGCGCTGTGCCTGGATATTGGGCAAACCTCGATAAAAGCTGCCATCGCCCATTTCGAAGCGGGGACACTGACCCGCTTGACGTGGCTCCCCACAAGCCATGTTGCATGGCGCTGGCGAAATGCACCGGATGCCGCGGATTCTATCGATCCTGGCGAAGTTCTGCAGTTTGTGACGCAAGAAATCCTGGAAATGCTTGAAGCAGCAAAGCGGCAGGCAATCAGCCTGGACCCCGATATCATGATCAGTATCGCAGCTTACGTCCAGGGGGGCAAGCTCCTGGGTAACGGTATCTATGCGCGGATGCGCCTGTTAGGTGAAGATACCCGCGAGCTTCTCGCTAATGAAATCATGGCGGCAGGTAACCGCAAGACAGTTGTGCACCTAATTCATGACGGCACTGCGGCGGCAGCCATGCACGCCGGGGAAAGGGATGCGGTTGTCCTGGTGTTGGGCACAGCCATCGGCGTTGGCTTTGTGCCGGAGTCTGCCATGATGCTGCGCCCCATCCATCCGGATTTGCGCCATCAGGTGACAGCAGAATGAATCACGGAATCAGGTTTGCGGCTGCCTATCAAGGCGCATCTCAATGCGCGCAAAGCTTTCCAGGTACTGCATATCCAAAAACGCCTTGACATGGTCATCCAATCTGGGAGTATTTTCAGTTTTTGTATCCTGCGAGGGATTGCAGGTATGCAGTGCATGAATAAGAGCGCAGCCTACTTTGTAGGGATCACCCACTTCCGTCTGCGCAACGATCCGCCCAAGTTGAAAAACTGATTTTTGGTATACCAGCCATCCCCATGCTCCAGACGAAAAAGAAACTTTGAGCGCATGCATATGACCGGCATTGCAGAGTGACGGGTAATCATCCAGCCATGAAGGCGTGGTCCGGCGTCTGCGCAGCAAATCCATCACCTGATCGCGGTCCTCAATTTGGGACAGCGTATAAGGTGTCCCAATCTCCGCAAGCTTGCCCGGCGGGCGGCGTAAAATCAACAGTTCCCGCGTTTCTCTGAAACCAAGTTTGGTAAATAAACGGTGTGCTGGGGTATTATTGATAATGACTTCAAGACTAATATATTCAGCCCCCAGATCCCAGCTTTTTTTAATCAGAGAGGTCATCATAGCCTGACCGGCACCCAGATGGCGCTTGCCCGGTGTTACACCCAGGCGGGTAATCCACGTGTGATCAAGGCGGACCCCCAACATCACCAATCCGATGGCTTCCCCATCTACCACAGCCACCACTGATCGGGATAAATCAAGATCGTAGTTGTGTATATATTCCCGCAAACGTGCCGCATTCATGGGCATAGGCACAATATAATCAATTCGTGTTTGATTATAGATCTCTGTCAATTCCTCGACTGAAAAATTTGATGCAATAACAAGATTGAATTTCGACATAATAACTCATTTTAATGGTAGGGAGTTGGGTGCAGGGATCACAAACGGGTACGTCAATTCAATACCGGCTCACACCGGCAACTATATCAAAGATCACTGTCCGGTTTTGGGATAAACTGCGCTATTTGTCCCGCAAACTCACGTGCCTTGATAGGTTTGGAAAAATAACCGTCACAACCGTAGGCGCGCGCCATCTCTTCAGCCACATCCTGAGGCCATGCGGTTACTGCGACGAGGGGTACAGCAGACAACAGGGTGGAACCTTTTATCAACCCGGCAACCGTCTGCCCATCCAGGTCGGGCAAACCCATATCAAGCAGTATCAGGTCCGGCACATCAGCTAATGCCATCTGCAAACCGCTCTCACCCGTTCCTGCAAACGCAACTTCATAACCAGCATGCTCCAGGATGCGCTGCATAAGCCGTGCCTGGGTAGCGTCATCTTCGAATACCAAAATTGTTGTCATTTTCTCTCTCCGATCCAAAACTTTAACAACTCGAAGAATTTAGCATACAAAGTGTGCTAAATATGTCCAGAAAAAACCTGTTCAATCTTCGCCAACAATGCCTGAATACTGATCGGCTTCGAAATATAGTCATCACACCCGTTATTTAAAAAATGCTCCCGGTCTCCTATCATAGCGGATGCTGTGACGGCAATTATCCAGGGTTGGTCGATGTTCAGATTGTTTTTTATTTTTGCCGCGACATCCAGACCATCCAGCTCACCCGGAAGACTGATATCCAGCAAAAGGACAGCAGGTTGATATTGTTTTATCATCTCATATCCGGTTATTCCGTCTTCCGCCAGAATAATGTCGTAGCCCTTAGCTCTAAGTACTTTTTGGACAAGCCTTTGATTGTCAGCATTGTCCTCAATATACATCACTTTTTTTGTCATAATTGTATCCTACCAGTAACCAAGAGCGTTTCAATATCCCGGTAAAGGCAATTTGAGCGCCGCATGAATGTTGGAATCGATAACGTTTCTGTGCTCAGCGGACCGGGCATAGAATTACTCGGCGTGGTTTGTACAACCCTAATCTCTGAAGGCTGGAATGATAACCGTGAAAGTGCTGCCCTGGTCACGGTTGCTTTTCACTTTTAATTCACCCTTGTGCAGTTCAACCAGGTGCTTGGTGATTGCCAACCCCAAACCGGAACCCTCAGCTCTGCGCGTGCTGCTGCCATCAACCTGCCGAAAACGCTGGAACAGTTTAGGGACATCCTCGGCGGCAATACCCACGCCGGTGTCTTTAACCGCGATACTCACACGGTCCGACGTCTTTGTCGTAACGCGCCGCTATGGTTATACTGCCCTTATCCGTGAATTTGATGGCATTTGAAACCAGATTGTTGAGTATCTGAGCTATCCGTATGCGGTCAGCTTTGATAGGCGGCAAATCGTTTTCGGTCTCAATAAGAATTTCAACGGGTATTTTACGCTTTAACAGCAAGCCCATATTGTTCGTTTTACTGCCTTCCAATAAGCGGGACAACTTCCACCGATTGCAGATTTAAAGTCATTTGCCCGGCTTCGATTTTTGTCAGGTCGAGAATATCATTAATGAGCGATAACAATTGTTGACCATTTTCGTAAATTGCTTCGACGTCCTCTTGCATCATTTCCGGTAACTCACCGTCAATGCCCATCAGCATGACTTCAGCATAACCCAGAATAGAATTCAACGGTGTCCGCAGCTCATGGCTCATATTACCCAGAAATTCACTTTTCAGCCTGTCCACCTCACGCAAACGTTCTGCTGCAATCTGGATTTCCTCAAAACTGCGCGCATTGCGGAAAGAGGTAGCTGTTTGGGCTGCCAAAGTGCTGAACACATCCACCTCTGAAGGGCTGAAGCGATATGGCACATCATCCTGAACGTCAAACACCCCGATAACTTCACCAGCTACAATCATCGGAATAGCTAATTCAGACCGGGTGTTCGGTAAAAGCGCATTGGGGAAAAAATCCACCTCCACTGATGACATCATCCACAAGAATGATTTCCTGTGTTCTGGCAGCTTTCGCAACCAAACTATGCGGGCGATCGAGTGGTATTTGATGCTCATTTTCCCGCATCACCTTTCCGGCTTCTCCTGAACCCACGCGCATGACAAGATTTTCACGCGTCGCATCGAACGTATAAACATGAACGTGGTAAACATTAAAACGATCTTGTACCAGAGGTACGACTTCTTCCAGAAGTTGCGTGGGATCCAGTATGGCATTAACCTGTGTGGAGACACGCGCGGCAGTGCTGAGTTGTACAGCAAAGCGCTGCAAGTCGACTTCTGCTTTTTTTCGGGCTGTGATATCACGGACAATCATCGCCAGACTCATAGTTTGACCCATCTCACTCTTTACCGAGAAGCAGGTCAAGGAGGCATCGAAGGTTGATTTGTCTTTGCGTACCTGGAGTGCTTCTCCCTGCCAGCCATTCTCCCCCGCAGCAGGCAAGACTTCAGTGAGCAATAAGGGCATTGCAGTTTCCAACCACAGTGAAAACAACAATTTACCCAGCATGTCGTTTTCAGTTTTATCATAACCAAAAAGTTCGTAACACGCGAGATTTGCATAATCGATATGCCCGGACAGATCAGCCATGACAATCGCATCAACAGCATTTTCTGCCAGAGCCCGAAAACGACGGATTTCACGGTCAACAAGTTTTTGCTCAGTAATATCGCGGATAATAGAAACAATACCGGTCGGATCATCATCCGAACCCTTGGTGAGCGCGGCACTCACCTCGGCATCAAATATATCGCCGCTATTACTGATCATGGCATATTGCATCACTTCCACGCCAGTGCCCGATTTCCATCGCAGTCCGAAGGTTCTCTGCCATGCGTGTCAAGCTGGGACGTGTAATCAACGCCGTAATGTTCTGATTCAACAGCACTTCAGGTTTTTCATAACCAAATAAATGCAGGGCGGCTTCATTCATATCCGTGATATTGCCCATGATATCGGTGACCAGGATACCCTCAGTCATCGCATTGAAGATACTCCTGACGGTTTCGACTGTCGTACGCAATTCAGATGCAGTGTGATTCTGCTGCTCAAATAAATTCGCGCTGTAAAGCGCGTTTGCCAGTTGCCCGGCAAGAACGCGGTAAGCATCCAAATCGAGGTCTGTGAAATTGTTTAATCGATCCGACTGCACATCAAACACACCCAAAACTTGCTCCCGGTAAATAATCGGGACGGCGACTTCCGATTTCGTTTTTGGGAGCAGAATATTTGGCATATGGTCAGGTGCAGTTGAAACATCATTGACCAACACAGGTTCCCGGGTACGAGCAGCCCGGGCGACGAGACTGCGTGGATGGTGGTAAGGTATTTTGTGTCCCTGCTGCAACATGATCTTGACCCGGTTTTCCATAACCGGCGCGCAAAACAAGAAATTCGTTTTCCAGGACGTAAACGTGGGCATGATAGAGATCAAATTGATCTTTTAGAAGGGGAATAACTGAATTCAGCAAGGTATCCGGATCGAGAATTGCCCCCACCTGTTCTGCTATTCTTGCTGATGTGTGCAACTGCATCGTGAATTGGTCGCGCGTCTTTTCAGCTTTTTTTCTCTCGGTAATATCGCGCACAAAAACACAGTTAAACTCCTGCTCTCTAAACTTCAGGTAGTTTGTGGTAACCTCAACAGGAATCAGTTGTCCGATTTTGTTTCGGTACTCTGTCTCTATGGTAAACCTGTGTTCTTTTAAAACTTTACGCCAGTGCGCGCGCCATACCGAGGGAATCATGTTGGGATCCAGCACGGCAATGTGTGAGAGATCGCGGAATTCTTGCCTTGAGTAACCCAAAAGCTGGCAAGCTGTATCGTTCACAGCATAGAGTGTCCCATCTGGACGAATCCATAAGATCGCAGCGGGTGCATTATCAAGTGAAAATTGTGTTAATCTTAGGTCTTCCTGCAAGCGTGCTTTGATATACGCTTCCGTGCAGCGTTCCAGCAATGTCGCTGTCATTTTCAACTTAACGCTGTCAAAATATCCAGGATCTGTCGCAAATGTCAGTAAATAACCAATAGAAGTCTCATTGGATTTGAGCGCCGCAATCATAAAACTTTGGAAAGGCGTTCCTGAAAACCAGCGGTGGATAAATTGATCCGGGTCATCTGCTTCGTTCAGCGTGGGACTCACATACGGCAATGCAGTCGGTGAGAAGGTGATCCACATTGAAGGCGTCGGCTGGAATGTGTGTGCCAAGAGCAAATTCCTTCACTTCAGCCTGCCCGTTGGGGTTGAGAGCGCGCGCAACGGTGTATGTGGGAGACAGCAAAAGAGGATCCAGGATAAGTAAATATGAAGGTGCGCTGTAAAGCGCTCCGCCTGTTTCATTAGGACATCCAGAACATCCTCAACTGTCTTGACGGATGATAATTCCGAATTGACCGCTACCTGGTACTGTGTCTCAACCAGGCTTTGTTTGATCTGGGCAACATACAGTGCATTTTGTATCGCAATCGCGATTTGTCCGCTAAGATTAATAAAAAACATGGATTATTTCTTCTGTGAAGCGATTATCACCCTCTAGCTGAATATCAAAAACACCGATGCAATTTCCCCCGGCAATCATAGGCAGCGTCACTTCAGAAACTATATCCGGCAAAATTGCACATGCGAGATAATCCTCGGATTCAGACACATCATGGACCACAACCGGTTGCTGCTGTTGGGCAGCTTTAGCGACCAGACTGTGCGGATGATTCACCGGGATGCTGTAGTGTTCCTGGATCAGCGTCCTGCTGGCATCACCTGAACCCGCCCTGAGATGTAGTTGCTGGCAGTCTTCATCCAGAAGAAAAATAAAAACATTATAGAGTCCAAAACTTTCTTTCAACATTGGAATGATGGTCTCAAAGATGACCTCAATATCCAATGCGGCATTAATTTGTGCGCTGATGTCAGCGGCTGTGCTCAACATACCCGCGAGATCGGATGGCATAAAAATCGACCTTCCGGACCAAAGTTGACCGTTGTCCTCAGATTGAGGTTGTAAATCTCCGGTTTTGGGTATGGTATTTTCCTGCATTCCTCACCTGTCATCACGTGTTCCGAGAAATCGTCATCGGGTGTTTATAACCATATTATAACATAATATCATTTACTTCTGGAAAATGTAAATATACTCGTGCTTGAAAATATAAAAACCGCCGACCAATGCGCGGTAGCGCCATAATTGTGCTTGTTCGCGTTTTGCTTTTGTCTGCTCGTAATTCTTGACCACGATACTCTTCAGCGTATATCCCTCTTGCATCACAGCTTGCATCGCATAAAAGCCTAACGGAACCCACTCGCCGCGGCTATATTTGTCACCGATAACGACAACCAGATGGCAGCCCTTCTGCAATACCGGGTAAGTACCCCGGACAACAGCGCCAAAGCCCTGGATGAAATCGTCGACAGTCGCAGCATTTGAAAGATCCCGCATATCATTACTGAAATGGATAATATCATGGTAAGGGGGGTGCATAATCAGCAACTGAACTTCCGCAACAGCAAGTTCTCCCAACAGCACCTCAAAATCGAGATGCGTGCTATCGCCGGTATGGATGCTGGTGTTGACGTTGTAGGTATTTTCAGCTTGATTAAGCCTGTCTGCTGTGGCAGCAGCGACGTCTGGATTCAATTCTATGCCCACACCGTGGCGACCTAATCGAAGGCACTCGATCAGAGTGGTCCCACTGCCGGCAAATGCGTCCAGCACCCAATCCCCAGCCTGCGTGTAGCGCATCAGCATCTGATAAGGAATTTGGGGAATGAAATTGCCCCAATAGTCAGCGCTGTGAAGACCGCTCCGGTCACGGTTGTTAATCACCCACAAGCTGTCAGTCAAAACATCATCATATTCTTTCCAGCGGGTCAAATTGATGTCATTGACGCCATTCGTACGGTTTCCGTTGATACCCCGCAGCATGCGCCGGATATAGTAGGTACTGCGGGTCAGAGTGCGTGATTCGATGATCTGCTGAAGGTCGGAGAGCAAATTTTCCTTTCCCCGGCTCAACGCTACCGCGGCGTCAGCACTGGCAGGTCCAATGATGCGTGCGCAGGGAACCGTATCCATCGCCGATATAACATCATAATACGCGGATATACACTGGCGCATAGCGGTGATAGTGTCGGCGCAAAGGCACGCTTCCAGCTTTTGGCGCATTTCAGCTTTATTAATGGCGACACATGGATGGTTATGCATATCTGACAGATTTATCTCCCTCTGCTCTGATCATTCCCGTTTATACTCATATGCATGGACTTGTCAATAAACCAGTTTGGCAAGGTGTCAGTTATTATTTTAAAATGCGATTATTCAGGAACACCAGGTTGCCCGTCACTTTTCCGCAAGAGTAAAAGCAGATACAAATACATCACTTTGTTCAATAATTTGAGGAATAACCAGTTTCGCAGTTCTGTGGCGGGGCGGAACACCACACATAGTAGACAACTTTCTGCCCTGATGTACACTATGAAAAATCAGTATGCAGGCAAAAGGAGAGTACTTATGCCACACATAACCACGGCACCCTATGGATCCTGGAAGTCGCCTATCACTTCCGACCGTATTGTCGCTGAGTCCATCAGATTGTCGATTTTGACCCTGACCAACGAGGCTGTCTACTGGTTGGAATCTCGCCCATCCGAACGCGGTCGCAATGTCATCGTCAAACAGCGTATGGATGGGTACGTTGCCGATATCAATCGCCCACCCTTCAATGCGCGGACGCGGGTGCATGAATATGGGGGTGGTGCGGTTCTCGTCCATGGCGACTCGGTATACTTTTCGAACTATGACGACCAAAGGTTGTACCGGGTGCAGCCCGGGATGGCAGCGGAACCGGTCACACCGGAAACTGATCTGCGTTATGCGGATTGCCAGATGGACAGCGTGCGAGACCGCATCATCTGCGTGCGCGAGGACCATCGCGAATCCAGTACGCAGCAAAACCACAATGAAGCTGTGAACACGATCACCGCTCTGTACCTGGATAGCACCGCCCGGCAGGTCGTTCTGGTCTCTGGCAATGATTTCTATGCCTCACCCCGCGTAAACCCGGAAGGGACAAAGATGGCGTGGTTAACGTGGTGCCACCCCAACATGCCCTGGGACGGCACCGAGTTGTGGGTCGCCGATATACAATCCAGCGGGAATCTAGCCAATCACCGGCTTGTGGCGGGAGGGTTGAACGAATCCATTTTTCAACCGGAGTGGTCACCGGATGGAATCCTGACCTATATTTCTGACCGGAGCGGTTGGTGGAATATATACCGGCAGACCAGCGCAGAGGATCAATCCGCGCAGTGCCTGCTAAAAGTTGAGGCGGAGTTCGGACTGCCCCAGTGGGTTTTCGGGTTGTCAACTTACACTTACATATCGCCTTCTCAACTGGTGTGTATCTACACGCAAAACGGCAGGTGTTTCCTGGGCACGGTCGACACCGGCACCGGTCAGCTAACGCAGATTGAGACGGAATATACAAACCTTTCCGGAATCAAAGCAGTGAACGATCTGCTGCTTTTCAAGGGCGCTTCCGCTAACCTGCCCGGATCTGTTGTATTGTACGACCTGAAGACCGGGATAGCTAATACACTAAAAAGCAGCCTCTCGATACAGCCTGATCCGGCCTATTTATCGACCCCGGAATCTGTTACGTTTCCCACTGAGGATAACCTGAGCGCTTATGCACTCTATTACCCACCCCGGAATCCAGACTTTGCAGCGCCGGAAGGTGAATTACCCCCTTTGCTGGTGATCAGCCACGGTGGGCCAACAGGGGCGACAATCAGCACGCTGGATCTGAGCATCCAATTCTGGACCAGCAGAGGTTTCGCTGTTATGGATGTCAATTATGGGGGCAGCACCGGCTATGGACGGGCTTACCGCGAGCGGCTCAACGACCGCTGGGGTATTGTGGATGTCGATGACTGCGTCAATGGCGCGCGATTTCTGGCTGCGAATGGTCGCGTTGACCCAAATCGACTGGCAATCCGCGGCGGGAGTGCGGGAGGGTACACAACGTTAAGCGCCCTGGCTTTCAGGGATGTCTTCCATGCCGGCGCCAGCTATTATGGGGTCAGCGACCTCGAAGCCCTGGCATTGGACACGCACAAATTTGAATCCCGCTACCTCGACCACCTGATCGGACCGTATCCGGAGCGCAAAGACCTGTATATCGAACGCTCACCCATCTACAACGTTGCGGGTTTGAACTGCCCCATGATCTTTTTCCAGGGCAGCGAGGATCGCGTGGTCCCGCCCAGCCAGGCGCAGCAGATGGTGGATGCCCTTATCAAGAAAGGACTGCCGGTCGCCTTTATCCAGTTTGACGGCGAGCAGCACGGCTTCCGGCAGGCAGCCTCCATCAAAAGAGCGCTCGATGCGGAACTCTACTTTTACGGGCGCATCTTCAACTTCACGCCGGCGGACCCCATTGAGCCGGTCCATATCACCAATCTGGATGAATAAAAGTGGATGTCAATGATGAATGAAAAATTATTCGTACCGGAAAACTATATCGTCCCCCCCGTACTGGAAACAGAACACTTTCGCTTGAGAATGCTGTCAGTGGATGATGTGCAAAAAGACTACGAAGCAGTGATGGAAACACAGGAACGCTTTCTCTCAATGGGGTCCAGTTGGCCAAGAATAGGCTTCACAATCCAGGAAAACCTGGCGGATCTGGAAGCCCACCAGCAGGAGTTTCTGGAACGCAAAGCGTTTGCCTACACCGTTGTTTCTTTGGATGAAAGCCGTGTTCTGGGATGTGTATACATTAATCCGACAGAAGTCGAAGAGACCGACGCGAGGGTGCGGATGTGGGTGCGGCAATGCGAATTCGACAAAGGACTGGATCCAATCCTGTTCGACGCAGTGAAAAAGTGGATAGATGCTGTTTGGCCATTCAGCAAGGTGATCTATCCGGGTAGAGAATGAAGAGAATAGTCATGATTAGCGATAGGGAAAAGCCCGGTAGCGTCAGTCGTTGGAACACGCTGCGGGAAATGCGATGCCTCAAAGCATACTATGATTTATGCATGGCATGAGCCGATTCGCTGGCATACTCCTGATTATCCTCTCCGCTTCAGCATTCGGCACACTTGGAATCCTGGGACGGTTTGCATATGCGGAGGGAATGGATGCCATTTCGATAATCGCCCTGCGCTTCTCGCTGTCGGCGCTGGTTTTACTGGCTGTGCTCGCTGCCCGCCGGGAACCGCTGCCTCGAGGTTCGATTTTGTTGCGACTCTTTGGTATGGGCGCTGTCGGATATGTGGTCCAGTCTTTTGCCTACCTGACGGCGCTTAAATACGCGTCCCCTGGACTCGTGGCATTGCTTCTGTACCTCTATCCGGTCTTCGTAGCTCTCCTTTCGGCTATCTGGTTACGTGAACACCTCAACCATCTCAGAATTCTTGCATTAGGGCTGGCGCTGACCGGACTGGCACTCACCGTGGGGCCAGCAGGTGGCCAACTACCTGGCATCCTGCTGGCGATTACAGCCGCCGCGATCTATTCCGTGTATATAATTGTCGGCACCAAAGTGATGCAGCAGGTATCTGCCATCCAATCATCAACCGTTATTTTCCTATCTGCAGGATTGACCTCCAGTCTGCTGATGATCGCGAACGGCGCGCATTTGCCCAGGACGGAAACAGGTTGGGCAGTGATGTTTGCGATTGTTATGATTGCGACGGTGTTGCCGGTTATCACCTTCCTTGCCGGTTTAAAACGTATAGGCGCTACAAGCGCAGCAATGTTGTCCACCCTGGAACCGGTGGTTACGGTATGGCTCTCCGCATTGCTGTTGGGGGAGACGCTGAAGCCGGTCACACTGCTGGGAGGCGGATTAATTCTTGCGGCTGCCCTCATCCTCATGCTGAGTGAACTGCACAAACCCACGCAAGCGTGATTTACTTAAATGTGCCATAATTGAGATGGATTCCGGTTACTTCGACCGCTGTCTTTGCTCCATCCGTTTAAGCTGGCAGGCAAATATCGAAAAGGACAGGTTGTGCAAAGAAATGCAATCAGAACTTGATAAAATAATTCAACGAATCCCTGACTGGAAAGATGTGGATATTCTCCAGGTTGAACCCCTGGCCGGTCTGACCAACACGAATTATCTGGTGACGGTTAATAGGGATCGATTCGTCTTGCGAGTAAGCGGGAACAATACCGGGCACCTTGGTATCAATCGCGAGTATGAATTCGATGTCCTGTCAGCAGCATCAGAAGCAGGGATTGGGGCACCGGTCGCCTATTACTTACTGCCGGAAGGCCATCTGGTGACACGCTTTATCGACGGTCACCATTTGACGTTGGAAGAATATCGTACACCCGAAAATATTCAGCGGATTGTGAAAACTGTGAGACGCCTCCACGCATTACCGCCAACGCAAGCCACCTTTTCACCCTTCTGTCGTGTTAAAAGTTACACCAAACAAGCCCGGTCTTTGCGGGTTCCATTTCCCGATGATTTTGACAAGCTGTATGAAAAGATGGAAGAGATTGCACAGGAACAAGCCCATGACCCATATCCTTGGCAAAGGTTTTGCCACAATGATTTGTTCTGTGTGAATGTGCTTGATGATGGACAAATATGGTTTATTGATTGGGAATTTTCTGGGGTAAATGACATTTATTATGATCTCGCGACACTCACATATGCATACGATTCGCCAGACACCTTATCGCGAGATCTCCAGGAATATATGCTCGCTTGTTACTTCGGTAAAGTAAGCAAGGAGAATTGGACGCGGTTGGAAGGCATGAAATATATGCTGCTGTTTTTTACTGCGATGTGGGGACTTTTACAACAGGGCATGCAAAATGCAGGCTTGGTGCAAGATGTTGCAGGCTTTAATTTTTTAGAGTACGCTAACGATACTTTTGCAGTCATAAGAACCTTTGTTTAGCCGTGCCTATATACGCATCAAGGTAAGAAAAAGCATCAACGTATTCATACCAGATTTATCAAGTAAAAAGTGACAGATACCCAATGCCACAGCCAATTTTCCTATATGGATAAGCAAGACTATACTTATCCAGAAAATAAAATGCAGAATTAAATACGTCGCTGTTCGTCTGTAAATTGACAAAAAATCAGGAGGCTAAGTGTATGCGCAAGAAAATTGCTTTTATTGGATCAGGAAGTGTTACCTTTACACGTAATTTAGTCCGCGACATTCTCACATTCCCGGCTTTTGCCGATTGTGAAATCGCGTTGATGGACATCGACGCAGACAATCTGGATCTGTCCAGACAGGTCGTCGAAAAGATAGTCAATGCAGGTCATTATCCGGCGACAGTGACCGCGACCACGAACCGGGTTGAGGCTCTATCCGGCGCTGACGGTGTGCTGACAACTATCCAGGTTGGCGACTCGTGGATTGCCCAGCAGGACGTTTTGATCCCCAAACAATACGGCATTTCCATCTGTGTCGGCGATACACGGGGTCCTTCAGGGATTTTCCGTTTCCTGCGCACGCTGCCCGACCTGATTGATATCGCAAGGGATATTGAGAAGTACAGTCCCGACGCGATATGGCTCAACTATACCAATCCAATGGCGATGTTGTGCCGTGCCCTGCAGGAAGTGTCTTCTGTTCGCATGAGCGGTCTCTGTCACAGTGTGCAGGGCACCGCCGAAATGCTGGCGCGCTGGATCGGTGCGCCGATGGAGGAAATCACTTACACTTGCGCCGGCATCAACCATCAGGCGCACTACCTGGATTTCAAGTGGAATGGCAAGGACGCCTATCCCCTGATCCACAAAGCGATCACAGAAAATGATGCGATCTACAATGAAGAACAGGTCAGGAACGAACTGTATCTCCACCTGGGCTACTATGTCACAGAATCCAGTGGTCACGCATCCGAATATAACGCGTGGTTTCGCAAACGTCCCGACCTCCTTGAAAAATACTGCACCCATGGGACAGGCTGGAATCCCGGACTGGACCGGATGGGGCGTACCGGGGTATTGGCAAAAGATGATCCGGACCCCAGGATTGCGCGCAGGTTGAGGGAATTCAAGGGTTGGATGGAAGGCGACCTGAACCTGGAGCGGGGGCACGAATATGCGACCTATATTTTTAATGCTGTCTTCGGCGACAATACCATGTTTGAGTTCAACGGCAACGTCCGCAATTTCGGCCTTATCGACAACCTGCCCGAAGGCTGCTGCGTGGAAGTGCCTGTTCTGGCATCCAGGAAAGGCCTGAGCCCTATCCATGTAGGACCACTACCGGACCAGCTTGCCATCCTTAACAATATCAATGCGGCATGCGAAGAACTGGCGGTTCAGGGCGCGCTTGAGGGCAACCGCGAGAAGATCTATCACGCGTGTTTATACGATCCACTGACATCGGCACACTTGTCCATGGCTGAGATACAGGAAATGGTTGACAGAATGTTCGAGGTCCAGGAAGACTTTCTTCCGCAGTTCAAATAATACGATTTACTGTATTTTCTGGATAACCGAACCAGATGGATATTCAATCCCGACCTTACCGCGATGCCCGTGACATGGCGCGCATGCGGCAACTGCTGGTATCCGGCACACAAGCTCATATACCCGCTTCATACGCGCATCCAGGTGTTATAGACCTGGCGACGCACTTCCCTCCTGATGCACTGGCAAACCGGCGTGATATCGTGCTCTGGGAAAGCGCCGGTGAAGACCGGGCGGAGCTGGAAGCGTTTGCTATTTTTCTCCGCTACGAAGGCAGTTTTGACCTGTTTGTAAGCCCTGGATTGTATGGGACTCCATCGCACGAGCGTGTGATGGATACGTATTTAATCTGGGCAGAGGAGAAGGCGCGCGCGCTTGGATTGAAACAGCTTTGGCCCTTTTGGGCGATGGCATACGATAAGGTTTTAGAGAATCTGCTTCATGCCCGTGGATTTATCGTTGTACAATCTGACCCGCCTGTACCGCTTTATGAACGTGCTCTGGATACGCTGCCTATCATACCACTGCCTGAAGGCTATACAGTACAGGGTGTGCACAATCTGGATGAAGGCCGGCTGCGGGCAAGGGTGACTCACGGCGCCTTCCGCCCCAACGACGATTGGGACGCCTACTGGTCTGTATACGCACAATTCATCGGCTCAACGGTATACGATGGCGAACGCGATCTGTTTGTACGCTCACCCGATGGGCGGGGCGCGTCGGCTTGCAGCCTCTGGTTCGATCCGCTGAATGCCGTGGGTTTGTTTGAGCCGGTAGCTACGCATCCTGATTTCCAGAACAAGGGCTTGGGCAAAGTAGTTATGGCTGAAGGGCTGCGGCGTATGCAGGACGCCGGTATGCGCCGCGCAATCGTAGGCTTCGATCCCAACAATGAGGTAGCGAGGGCACTGTATACCTCAATGGGATTTCAGGCTTCATGTTATTTTATGGTAGCTCAAAAAAATCTATAAATTTGTCGTTTCGCACAAAGAATGACCACGACAAGTTATAACCAGCATTAAAGGGTGTCCGTCACTTTTCCGCAACGGTAAAAAGTGTGCATACTCCGCACTTTGCTGAACATATTATGGTTTGCCTTGAGCAGGATGCTGTGGCGGGGCGGATTACGGAGCTTCTGCATGCAAGCGAGACCTCCGCCCCGCCACCTGGTTTAAGGGGTGTTGCGGTTGGCTGGCCAACCGCAACACCCCTATAGAAGAAGAGCGGCGCGTCGAATGTATCCTAATCAATATTGTAAATAAAGCAGAAACGGGTGGATTTGCCGTTTCTGCCAGGTTTGGAAGGTGTTTTCTCTTCCAAACACCCGCGCCGCACTAAGGCGCATGTGCGATGGATGGATGCAAAAATGTGACGCACACCCAGCATTAAACAAATGAATACGTAATAACCATGTTTTGTGGTAGACTATATCTCACATATCGCAATTGATTCCATCAAACAACGTTCAGAACTGAAACTGTGACAAGATCCTCCATAAAAGGCAGGTGCTAAAAATGATCGAACCTCAACATTATTTTTTGTTGCTTGCGCAAAATTTAGCTTTGATGGTGACCCTGACGTTTGGATATCGTCTCATCACGCGCAGGATGCGGTCCGTTCATCTCCTCCGGCAAAGTGCGCTTTACGGCGTGTTGTTTGCTCTGATTGCACTCGCCGGTATGCAAATGCCCGTTGAGGTTCTACCAGGTATGATTTTGGACGCCAGGGCTATTGTTGTTCTGCTCGCTGCACCCTTTGGCGGGATATGGGCGGGCATCATCTCCGCGATAATCGTCTCCGTATATCGTATATACCTGGGCGGCTCCGGCGTGCTCATCGGTGTTATACCGCTGGTCTGTGCCGCTTTAACCGGTATTGCCTATCGATTCTGGCGAGGTTCAACCAGGAATTACCGGAGCTATGATTTCTTCATTTTAGGATCAGTGATCAGTATCTACACGGTCATTTTTGCATTCCTTTTCCTGGACAGGAATCTCTTCACTTATTCTGTGCAAATTCTTGGATTACCGACAGCCTTACTCTTCCCATTAGCAGCGGGATTCAGCGGAATCCTGTTATCATTCGAGGATAAAGAACTGCTTTCTGCGGAATTGCTCAAAGAGAGCGAAGCCAAATTCCGGGCTCTATTTGACAATGCAGGATATGCCATCAATGTCAACCAGGAAGGCATCACGATCATGGTCAATCCAGAATATGTACGGTTGTTCGGATACGAGCATGAGTCGGAGCTAATTGGAAAGCCGATCATGGAGCAAGCAGCACCTGAATATCGACCACAACTTCAAAGCTACATTGATTTACGCGCTAAAGGCGAGACGATCCCAATTTTCTTTGAAGGGCTGGGGGTACGAAAGGATGGGACGTCATTCCATGCAGATGTGCGGGTGTCGAACTATTCCTTTGGAGGTGAAACCTTCGGTCTTGCCATTATCCGGAATATCGATGATCAGATCCTGGCACAGAGAGAAATTCGCTACCAGGCAAAATTGTTGGAAAGTGTCTCTGACGCTGTGATTTCAACCGATAATGCGGAAAACATTGTGAGTTGGAACAAGGCTGCGGAAGCCCTATACGGTTGGCAAGCTGATGAGGTCATTGCTAAGGGTTACAGCCACGTTGTAACAGGGAAATTTATCGATACCAACAGTGAGGATTTTTCCCGCCAATTCACCAATCAAGGCTACTGGCAAGGTGAAGTCACACAGCAGAATAAAAATGGCGATACATTCTATGTACAATCATCCGTGACAGCTTTGAAAGATCAAAACGGGAATCCGATAGGTGCTATTGCGGTCAATCGCGATATCAGCGAGCGTAAACAAGCGGAAAACCAGATCAAAATGGCCCTGGCAGATAAAGAAACGCTGTTGCAGGAACTGTATCATCGGACCAAAAATAATATGCAAACAATCATGGGTTTGATTAACCTGCATACTGGCAAAGTCGAAGATGAACAAGCACAGATAGTTCTCAAAGAAATCAAAGACCGGATTTTAGCGATGTCCCTGGTCCACCAAAAACTCTACCAATCCCAAAACCTGTCAAGTATTGACCTTGGAGAATACATCCGGGAACTGACGGCTTTGCTGATGAAAAGTCATCAGGTAGCACCGTATCGGGTCGCATTGCAGTTTGAATTGGAACCTGTTCCCGTTCTTATAGATACCGCTATTCCCTGCGGCTTAATTCTCAACGAATTGATATCCAATGTGTTTAAACACGCTTTTCCAGCCTATAGACAGGGTGAACTCAGGATTGTGCTCAAACAAATTGCAGAAAGCGAAATCATGCTTGAAATAGCTGATAACGGGGTAGGCTTACCACCAGGTTACGATCCTCGGAAAAGTGACAGTATTGGTTTACAAACCGTCTTTGGTATCGCTGAATATCAACTCAAGGGCAAAATAACCTGCGAAATAGCTGACGGTGTCGTCTGGCGGTTGCAGTTTAGTGATACCTTGTACCAACCAAGGGTTTGAGCATTGAAAGAAAAAAACCAATAGTAGAGGTGGAAGGTATTCATTCTCGGTATGATATAGTTTGTGCAAAAACTGACGCACACTCTGGTTGGTTGAACGCAGTTGACCCTGAAAGGGTACAGCGTAAAATAAGACTGATACTGTGGTGAGGAGATCCTTTTTGTCAGACATAGAAGTCCTTAACGGCAGCAAGCAAATTCAACCGCCAGCTCAGGTTGGCGATCTTGATGATGTCCTGATCTACAGCGGTTCAGCGCATCCTCAACTGGCGAAAGAAATCGCCCAATATCTTGGGCTTGAACTGGCAAAAACACATATTCAGAAATTCTCCAATGATAACTATTACATTCAACTGGGCGCCAGCGTAAGGTCAAAACAAGTTTTTATCATCCAACCGCTCAGCCCGCCTTGCAGTGATAACCTGATGGAACTCCTGCTGATGCTGGATATTGCGCGCAGTGGTGGTGCTAAAGACGTTTGCGCAGTTATCCCTTACTATTCCTATGCGCGCTCAGACAAGAAAGACGCACCCCGCATTTCTATTGCAGCGCGCCTGGTAGCGGACTTAATGGTAACTGCCGGCGCCACACAGATCATTACAATGACATTGCACTCCGCGCAGGCGCATGGTTTCTTCAGTGTGCCCACCGACCACCTGACAGCGCACTCCGTCCTCGTTGAACACTTTAGCAAGAAAACCCTTACCAACAGCGTCATACTTGCCCCCGATATAGGGCACGCCAAACGCACAGGGAAATTAGCCCGTGCCTTGAAGTTACCCATGGCTGCCGGGGAAAAAGTGAGGTTGTCTGATAATAAAGTTGTGGTTAAAGGCATTATGGGTGATGTGACCGGAAAGCACGTTATTATCCTCGATGATGAAATTGCTACAGCCGGCACCATCGCCGAAGTGATAGAACATCTGCGCGACTACCACCAGGTTAAAGAGGTGACTGTTGCGGGGACACACGGATTGTTCACAGGTTCTGCCGTGGAACGACTGAATGCCATTGACTGTATCGATGAAATCGTGGTCACAGACACAGTACCCCTCCCCGCCGACCGCCGTCCGGACCGCCTGAAAGTGCTGCCCGTTGCGCGGATTTTTGGAGAGGTGATACGATGTAATGTACAGGGAGTCTCAGTCGGCTCACTCTTCGAGTTTTGGCCTACCAACGAACCTTCACCAACGGATACAATTATATAATTACAGAAGCGCTGTCAATGTTATAATATTAAGAGCCCACGGATAAACTGTGGAAATATCACAAGCGTTGTAAATCAAATATTGCAATTAGCGCAGGGAACTATTTCCAATTGAGGCACATATTATTTGAAGGAATCTTTGATTAAGAAATACACATTACTTTTCAATGCTCTGCGTCTAAACCCAGTCTACTGGGTACGACTCTGCTTTAATATTGGTCAAATTTATGTGGAGTCACATCAATATAATATATTTTCAGCAACGCCAGCATAGGGATGTAAACATGGTTCAAGATAAAAATAATACGCCAGATGCAGCAGAATCGCCTGACAGGACTGAACATATCAATGGTTGGCGCGCATTTGCGACGCTGGGTCAGTTTTTAAACGATGATAACTGGCACCCCCAGCAATTCGAAGAAAAGACAATTTTCCGCGTCTATTACTCCGGCGAAAATGGCGACCTGCGCTGTTACGCGCAAATTCGCGTAGACCTTGAACAGTTCGTTTTCTATGTTGTAGCACCCGTAAAAGCACCCGAGGAAGTGCGTCCAGCTGTAGCCGAATACATAACCCGTGCTAATTACGGTTTGCGGATTGGCAACTTTGAGATGGATTATTCCGATGGTGAAATCCGCTGTAAAAGCAGTCTGGATTTTGAAGATTCAACGCTGGACAATCAGTTAATCAGAAATGTAATGTATCCTGCGGTCCATTCCATGGATTTCTATTTGCCTGGCTTGATGAGCGTGATGTACGGCAATAAAAGTCCTGCACAAGCTATAAATGATACCGAAGGCTCTTAATATGCCAGCATTCAAGATTGCTACCTTTAACGCAAATTCAATCAGGGTCAGATTAGCCCAAATCCTGGAATGGCTGGATAAAGAAAAACCGGATGTACTCTGCATCCAGGAGACCAAAGTCCAGGATGAGGACTTTCCGCGGTCCGACATAGAAAACGCTGGTTATTCGGTGATTTTCAACGGGCAAAAATCTCATGCAGGCGTCGCGATCATCACCAGGACCACGCCGGAATACAGCGCAGCAGGATTTGACGACGGCACTGACCAACCAAGGTTGCTGAGAATCAAATATCGCGATCTCAATATCATTAATACCTATGTTCCGCAAGGTAGAGAAATAACGTCTGAACAATTCCAATATAAACTGGCATGGTTTCAGCGTTTCAGGCAACTTTTGGAAACTCACTATTCACCTGCTGATCCTCTGATTTGGGTGGGTGATTTTAATGTTGCCACAGAAGACATTGATGTCTACAGCCCGGACACACTGCGCACCAACGTTGATTTCCACCCCGATTCGCAAGCAGCTCTGGAGAATGTCAGAACATGGGGTTTTACTGATATTTTCCGCCAACACCATCCGGGTGAACCACAACTCTATACTTACTGGGATTACCGGATGCGGAATGCCTTAGCACGCAATGCAGGTTGGCGTATCGATCACATCTGGGCAACCCGGGGAATTGCGATCAAATCCACAGGCGCGTGGATTGACGTGGAAGCCCGTAAATCAGAACGTCCTTCTGACCATACATTCCTTGTAGCTGAATTCACGTTACCCCATTAAAGGAGAGATAACACATGCAAATTGTCACGGACAGTGGAACAGATATCAGCCTGTCTCCAGCAGAGAGAACAGAATTAGGGGTGCACGTTATACCGTTAGTGGTAACCCTCGACGGCAAGACATACCGGGAAAATGTGGATATTGAACCGGGAGCTTTTTACGACTTACTGGCACAGAGTCCCAACCTGCCCACAACGTCGCAACCGGCAGTCGGGGACTTTGTCGAACTTTATCGCACTTTGGCTAAAACCGATCCGGACATTTTATCGATTCACCTAACCTCCGGGTTAAGCGGGACCTACGCATCTGCACAAACTGCGGGACAAATGGTTCCGGAAGCCAATATCACCTATATCGATACGAAAACGCTTTCGGCAGCTGCCGGGTGGCAAGTGATGGCTGCTGCGCGAGCCCTGAAAGCCGGATGGAATTTGGATAAGGTTTTAGCCCTTATGCAGAATATCAGTGATGCCAGCGAAAGTATCTACACCCTGGAGGAACTCAAGTATCTTATTCACGGCGGGAGAATCAGCCATATGAAAGGCCTGATTGCATCCATGCTCAACATCAAACCTATGATCGGTGTTGAAAAAGTGAATGGAACCTACGAGCAAATGGGGCAAGCCCGTACTTTCAACCGTGCCATCCAGGGACTTGTGAAGGAAATGCTCAAAAAACACACCGCGGGCAGCGCCCTGCACGTCCAGGTGCTCCATGCCTTTAACATCGAAGCCGCAAACACCTTACGCAAGATAATCGATGACACTTTCAAGTGCACGTGGCTGCCGATAGGACCTATGTCATTGGTTCTGGGCGCGCACACGGGTCCGAGTATGATCGGGGTGGCATACGCAGCTGAAAGTGTGTTCAACGCAGTGCCCTGAATCTACAGTTTGTATTCATGACAACACGCGCCTGAGTGTGGCAGTTTTAGCCGAGAAAAAAGTCGGGATCAGCGAAAACATTGCCAAAACTTGGGCGCCTATATCTGTGGACCTGCGCGCGCTTTAAGCATCACCAGGTTGACTACCAGACACAACCCAAATAGCACGGCACATAACACATAGATATTGGATAAACCCCAAAAAGGCAGCAAAAAGTAAGCCACAGAAGGTCCTATGGCACTGCCAAAATCTCCTACTGTATGCAGCACACCAACCGCTCGTCCGCGTCCGGTAGCGGTGACCAGATCACCGGTTAAACTGGTCGTCAACGCTTGAATACCGCCCCGTGCCAGCGCGGCAACCGCAACCCCAAAGAATATGACAACCCCGGTTTGCGATGATAATAACAGCATGCTGATCACACTGAGTGTTAAACCGAAAGCCAGGACAACCCACCGGTTGCGCAGCAGATCAGACCCGGCGCCAGCGAGAATCGCGCCCAGCATACTCATCACCGTGCGCCCAGCCATTAAAAAGCCGGTGAGAGTAGCGATGCCGATAAAAAGACTGTCAGCAGACAGGCGGTCCATGACCAACAAACTTAGTGTTGCAGACAGTATGCCGGCAATGATAAAACGGTTAACACCCCGCAGGCACACGACAAATGTAAAACCAGATTTGTCCTTTTTACTCCTGAAGGGGGGTAAACTACGGTCGTGCGCCACCGACTGATCCGTCGCAGTTCCCGTCATGTTAACCGGCGCGGTACTACGATATCGGGTCAGTTTTAAATCCGGACGGGTTTCAGGCAAAAACCATAACGCAATTAGTGCCCCCACCCCTGTAATCGACGCGCACACCCACATTGTGCCGTAATAACCCAATAAATCCGTGAGCACACCACCACTCAAAGAACCCAACGCTGTTCCAATGAAGAACCAGATTTGATACAACCCGGTCCATTTACCCCGATCCAGTTCGGACGTGACATCCAGAATCATAGTCGTACCACCGACCCAGATACCAGACCACGCGATACCCCACAAAAGCCTGCCGGCTAATAATGGCCAAAAACCTCGTGCCAGGGCATATATTGCTGTCGAAATCGCGCCTAAAAATAATGCGGGTACGAATAAACTACGCCGGGGATACCGGTCATACGCCAACCCGGCGGAGCCATTGGAAATGAGACGAATTGCCCTGTTGATACCCAGCATGATGCCAACCTGGGTCAGTGTAATACCAACTACCTGGGTATGCGTTGGCAATACAGTATAAAGCGTAGCATCTCCCATCAAAGATAAAGCGGTACCCAAACCCAGAGGAAATAGAACACGGGCAGGTGTGATGGAGGTTTCAGCTTTGTGCATGACAGTTCCTAAACAAAATGCCGGGTAAGCGTGACTTGCACTACAGGGGCAATACCCCGGAGAGGACTCGAACCTCTAACCTTGTGCTTAGAAGGCACTTGCTCTATCCACTTGAGCCACCGGGGCTAATAAGCGTTATGATGAAAACCTACGACTTGCGCAGTATTGGCCTCAAACCCAAACGTACCCTCTTGCCCGAAAGGACGCGTAAAACCTGGATCGGCGAATGTCCAACCATCTCAGAGAGCGTTTTGGAAGATAATGGTGTATTGGCTTTACTTAATAAAGCCCTGAAAATCGCCTCTATCAGCGTGGGCGCCGCCATCACATATCCGGGCATTTTGCTGCAGTGGGTCGTTATCACATACTGCAAGCCATCCACTTGTTTTATTTCGCCGGTTTCCCAATCCAACCAATCAATCTTTTCTCCAACCTGTTGCCCGGTATATGCATCGCGGTGTTCAGGACAGAGGTGTGTGATCAGCTTAATATTGGGATCTAAACCTTGTTTCTCCCACCAGTCATAATCAATATGAAATAGTGTTTCCAAAGAAGGTTTGATAAATCTTGTTAATGCTGGATCAGGTGGAAGTGTCACCATCAAGCGCCTCCATAAGCCCAATAACTGTCACCCAGTGATATATATTTGGATGATTGGGCTAATGTTGCCAACATTGGACCAGGCGGAACTCTACGGATCAGGTTAATCACACTATAGAGCGTCATCGCATGGACTGCACGTTGCAAACTTAGACCCGCCAGACCGTCAAATACGCGATCCATTAAGGTTTCTAAAGACAAAGTTTGGAGCGTCGCTGCCAACACATCAATTGCAGCAGGCTCAGGCACGGCAATACTCACCAACTCATCATATTCACAGGTGACTGGCACACGAACAACCTCCAGCGCCAATTTACCCTCATCCACCGTCGCAGTACGGAGCCATTCGCGCCGCCGGGAACGTATGGGACGCACATTGACGAGAATTGTGCCAGGTTCATCTCCCCGGCTTAAGTCAACATAGCCGCCCACCCCAACATTGGTTGCCTTATACCAATCCGCCAAACCATACACGTAGCGCCCGCTGCGCACAACCCAACCCGGGAATTCATCACCGGACGCGCCATCGACAAAAGTAAAACGGATGCGGTCGGTAATCCGCGCCGTCGGGAACAAGCGGGAAACGTGCGCCGCAAGCGGTAAAGTACCGCTGCGCCAATGCGGGTAAGATAGAATAATCGTTACCTGATCTTGATCCACCACTTTCCCATTCGACTCCGACCACTCGTCCTGTGCCTGTTGAATCATGGAAAGCATGACGTCATCCAGCATGCCTCGATTATGCGGAATTGGCACATAATGCAGCAGTTTAGGCGTTTGCCCAACCATCTGCGGTTCCATCGCCTTTAGATACCACAGAGCATGACTCGCAGGACCCACTTCATCGAAGCGCCGGTCACGAATCAAACTATATTCCAGTGAGAAAAGTTGCAATGGTTGTGGAATTTCGGCAGGTAATTCTATGACTGATAAAAATGCATCACTGCGCAAAGGTCCGCCTTCCTCCATATCGAGGAATGCTTCTGCAAGGTTCAACTGACCTGGGGTCACTTCAACAATGAGTTCCCGTACGAACCACTTATCCGCAACATTTACAAAGGCAGAATTTTGTTCTAACGCCTGGTGTAATTTGTTCGTGATATCGGCACCATAATTGTCAAAGAGCGTTGTCGCATCGGTCTCTTCTGCGGCTAAATACGATGCCGTGTTGAGGGGGTGTTCCACCTTCAAATCACCCGCAAACTCACGAATGTCCCCTTCTTCCATCTCGATTTTAAGAACAGAAAAGGGATCAAACTCCGGATTATGACCCTCACGAACCGATAGCACAACGCCAACAAGATTCTGCAGATGCGGGAAGATAATTGTTTCTCCCACCTCATAGGATTCACCCGGACGGTAAATCCGCCCTTTCGTCAGGGTTTGGGTCAAGAGATCTGTAATCTGCTGCTGGCGATAACGGGTCAGTTCCTGAGCGAGTTCAGAAAGCTTAAATGGATGCTCGTTTTCAACCAGGAAACCCATCAGGTGCTCAAAATCCGAGGGTTGTATGGAGAACTGTTCCCAATACTGAACAGGGTCTGTCTTACTGCTTGTAATCATACGCCTCACAATCTATTGATAATTCCAATTCTATGACAATGAATTTACCTTCAAGGGAATTATACCAGCAATAAACACTTTGACAAATACGTTGAAACTACCCTTCGAAACGAGTGTCCGTCATATTTTTGCATTCATACATCGTATATGCTCTTCGTGCGGCGCGGGGGTGTGGAAGGAAAACCTTCGCCCCGCCACAGTATCCTGCTGAGGTCAATCAGTTTATTTGTTGGCAAATTGTAGTGTTAACACACTGCGTATCGTTGCGGAAATGTGACGGGCACCCCTTCGAAACAATTTACTCACACTCCAATAGATACCATGTTATACTATTAACCAACATCTGCATTCACGCTGCAGCGCTTCAGGAGGCGCATATGGTCAAGCAAGAAACAGAAAAAGATCCGGTCGTAGTCTACGCCGCGCAAGGTCAACTGCGCGCGGCAGTCATCCGCAGTGCGCTGGAAAGTGCCGGTATACCCGTTATGCTGCGCTACGAATCGCTGGGATCCGTTATGGGGCTGACGGTGGATGGGATTGGGCGTGTGTATGTGATGGTTCCCGCCGAATGGGAGCAGGAAGCGCTTGATTTGCTCAATACAGACGACTCAGAACCGGAAGACGAATAATCTGTATGGAACCGGAGAATACAATTCAGCGTCCTGTCACTGTTATTGGTGGTGGCCTGGCAGGTTGTGAAGCAGCCTGGCAGCTGGCGGAACGCGGTGTCCCGACTATTTTGTACGAAATGCGCCCGGTCAAGACAACCGCTGCCCATACAACCGGTGATTTAGCAGAATTAGTGTGTTCAAATTCCCTAGGATCAGATATCATTGATCGCGCTCCAGGGCTATTGAAGGAAGAACTCCGGCGTCTTGGTTCGATGGTTATCGGTGTTGCCGATCAATTCCGCCTGCCCGCGGGAAGCGCGTTAGCGGTTGACCGTCTCGGCTTTTCCGCCGCGGTAACGTCTAAAGTGGAAGCGCACCCTAACATCACACTGGTCAGAGCTGAAGTTGAACGCATCCCATCTGAGGGTGTCGTCATTGTTGCCTCCGGACCTTTAACCTCGCCTGCACTGGCGTCCGATATACAGCAATTCACCGGCAGCACCAACCTGTTCTTTTACGATGCCATCGCTCCGATTGTGGATCTGGAGTCGGTGAATATGGACATTGCCTATCGCGCATCACGCTATGGCAAGGGCTCTTCGGATGAAGGGGATTACATCAATTGCCCGTTGAACAAAGATGAATATACCGCATTCGTCGAAGCGCTGCTCTCTGCTGAACGGATCGAGCTGCGAGACTTTGAAAAAGATCAGGCTTCTTTCTTTGAAGGTTGTTTACCCGTCGAAATAATGGCAGCGCGTGGTGAAAAAGCACTGGCGTACGGACCATTACGACCGGTTGGCTTGCGTGACCCGCGAACAAATATGCGACCCTACGCGGTGGTCCAACTAAGGCAGGACAACGCGGCAGGAATACTTTATAACCTCGTGGGTTTTCAGACAAACCTGAAATACACCGAACAAAAACGTGTGTTACGCCTGATTCCGGGTCTGGAAAATGCTGATTTCGTCAGATATGGTTCGATGCACCGGAATACCTATATTAATGCGCCAACGATATTGGAGCAGACCTTACAGGCGCGAAATCGCGCCAATCTGTTTTTTTGCGGACAAATAGCCGGATTGGAAGGTTACGCCGGTAATATTGCAGGTGGATGGGTCGCAGGCTTCAATGCCGCACAACTTGTACACAACCGCCCGCTCCGCACACTCCCCCGGAACACGATGATGGGGGCAATGCTCTATTATATCACCCACGCAAATCCTGATGATTTCCAACCCATGAAAGCGAATTTCGGATTGGTTACGCCCTTTGAGGAACTTGTCAAGGGCAAACGCGCACGTGCGGAACGTTACGCGGCGCGCGCTTTGCAAGACTTGAACGATTGGCTGGGATGATGATGATTACGGCTTTTCTCCAAGGACCACGGACAAAATGAGTTCTTGCATATCGCGCGACACCACGACTTCCACCTTATCACCCGGACTTGTGTTGGTTTCCAGATAGGCAATTAAATCCGCACCACTGCTGATAACATTACCGTCAACCGAAATGATGACATCTCCGCCCAGCTCCACCTGACCAAAGCTGGAACTCACTGCCCGACTTGCGCCTTGCATACCGCCATTCGCCGCCGGCGAGTTATTGTCAACCCCTGTAACCAGTAGCCCATACTCAGGGACCTCGAAGCCCAAAGAGCTGAACTCTTCTGCTAATTGCCGGTTTAGACCGACCGGGAGAAAACGGATGCCCATCCACGAGTGCCGGTATGAACCGGAGGTGATGAGCTGGGGAAGGACACGCCGGACTGTATCAACGGGTATAGCAAAACCGATACCCGCGCTGGCTCGACTGGGGCTGACAATTTGCGCATTGACGCCAATCACATTACCCTGTAAATCAAGCAGCGGTCCACCCGAATTTCCAGGATTAATCGCAGCATCCGTCTGTATTGCTTCACCGATGTAGCGTTGGTCCGGGCTTTCGATAATGCGCCCCAGGTTGCTGATCACTCCGAAGGTCAGTGTCTGATCCAGTCCAAAGGGATTCCCGATAGCGACGACAAATTGCCCGACCCGCAGGGCATTGGAATAACCCAGGGTCACCGGTTGCAAGGTGTGGTTCCCCGCATCAATCTTCAGTACTGCCAGATCATACGTAGAATCAGCGCCAATAACGTCAGCCATAAAGGTCATACCATCAGCGAAAATGACCTGGATTTGTTCAGCGTCCTCTATGACATGAAAATTGGTCACAATATGACCGTCGGCGTCATAGACAAACCCGGAACCGCTGCCCTCCTGCGGTACAGGATTAAAAAAATAATCATATGCTGTTGTCGTAACAGCAATATTCACCACTGAATCGCCAACAGCTTCGTAGACAGCTTCAACCTGTGTTTCAAGATCTTTTAACGCGGAACTTTCAGGTACAACCACCGGTGGGACGGTGGTCGCTGTTATTTGCGTTACAACCGTTGGCACGCCTGTCCTTTCAGGCGATGGTGGTGAAAAACCCCGCACACCAATGCAGCCCATCGATAACAACCCCATAATCACTATCACCCACAGTATACGGTAATTCGCCTTCATTTATTCACCTTCCAAGATCTCAGCGCATTAAGATGACAGTCCCTCTTCCGAAATCCTGTCATCAGTGTAGTGACGATCACCTGAGAGCATCCAGAATTTCCAGCACTACCGCTGTCAGGACCATAATACCCCAACAGCACACATTTATTGTAGACTATCTTATTTTACACAATCTTACTTACTCACGGTACCAAAAAAACAGGGCAGCGTGCATAACGCAAGACTTCCATACTGACGTCACCCAGCAGCACGTCTGTGACATTCGATGGTCCCCGTGTGCCCAAAACAATCAGGGTCACGTTTTCGCTTTGCGCTGTTTCCAGAATGACCCGGGCTGGCTTGCCAACTTCCACAATGCCGTGCGTCGTTATCCCATTTTTATGCAAGTACTCCACCGTATCGTTGACGACTTCCTGCGCCACCAGAGCCAACTGCTTCAGCAAACCGTCATATCCTTGCGTAGCGATATAGCGCTCCGGCGCTTCATACACATGGAGCACAATAACTTCTGCTTGCTCGAGTTGCGCCATGTGCTCCAAATATAAGAGGGCGCGTTCTGATGCTGGTGTCGCATTATGGGCAAATAGTATTCTCTTGAACATTTTTCCTCCATCACAGCGTTAATATCAAGCATCCTGTCTCAAAAATCCTTTCAGGAAATGGCCATTTTCTTAACGGGCATTATTTCTTTCGCAGATCCTGTAAATCCTGAAACAGCTTGAGTTCCGCTTTTTCCAAATCCTGCGGTAACTGAACCTGCATTGTAGCAAAGAGATCACCGCGTTCTTTAGATTTACCGATAACAGGCATACCCTTACCCCGCAAACGGAATTTACGATTGTTCTGCGTTTGAGGTGGAATGGTCAACAAGACATGCTTTCCATCCGGTGTTGGGATTTGCACTTCGCCACCCAGAATAGCGGTGTACAGATCAACCGGAATCACCGTCTCCAGTGTTGTTCCGTGCCTTTGAAATGCCGCATCGGGCAAAACCTCAATAGCCAGGAACAAATCGCCGGCAGGACCTCCTGACGCTCCAGGCGCTCCCTTGCCCGCAACGCGAACGCGCGTGCCGTTGTCTGCTCCTGCGGGTATAGAAACCTCGATACGCTGGTCGCCTATCTGAAACAATCGCTGCGTCCCCTGATAAGCTTCCAGGAGTGATATCTCAACGGGTTGTTCGTAATCGCGACCTCGCCGCGAGATGGTTGGACCACGTCCCCCACCCCTGCCAAACAGATCGCCGTAACCGCCTAATCCGCCAAAAAGCTGCTGAAAGAAGTCTGAAAAGTTTTCATCACCGGAAAAACCCCGACCTGCATACCTGCCAGAATTGGGTTGTCCGCCGGCGCCCCAGCTTTGCCAGAAATCATCCGGGCGCCCACCGGTTTGCTGCCATTTTGACCATTCACCACCGAATTGATCATATTGCTTGCGCTTCTCAGGATCAGACAGGACCTCGTAGGCTTCGTTCAGTTCTTTAAAACGTTCTTCCGCCTCGGCGTTATCGGGGTTAATGTCAGGATGATATTTTTTCGCCAATCCACGATAGGCGTGCTTAATATCTTTTTCGCTGGCATCTTTAGGCACATTTAATGTAGCGTAATAATCTTTATATTCCATCGTTATACTCCGGCAAGAGACTTGCCTTTTCCCTATATATTATGCAATAAACCTCTTTTATTGTCAGACGCACTCACCGGCAAAGAATGCTGAACTGATTTTTTCTGTGTTATAAGTTAATTATAAACGCAATTTGACTTAGTGATTTGGGTCGTGGTCAGTCTCGTTTACTCACGACAACACGCGCCGGTTTTAATAACCTGTCACCTATGCGGTAACCGTTACCCACAACTTCAATCACCACCAGAGGCTCTTTCTGCGTCTTTGGCGCCGGCGCCATAACTACAGCATCGTGCCATTGTGGATCAAAAGGCGCACCAAGAGCATCGATACGCACCACGTCTTCCAAAACTAACAGCTTCAACATATTATTATACGCAATCTGGACAGCCTGGTGGATCGCACTATTGTGTTCCAGATGGGCCATAGCTTGCTCCATGTCGTCCAGCACACCTACAAAACCAAGCAGCAAGCGGTCTTTTTCCCGCTGTACTTCATCCTGCGCCCAACGATCCTGCCGTCTGCGATAATTAATCATTTCGGCTTTCAGGCGTAAAGCCGTATCACGCCATTCAGCGCACGCGGTCTCTTGAACCTGAGACTGTTCTTCCACGTTGCCTGCAACGACGTTGCCTGCAGCAGCGTCGCCGTCGACAACCTGAGCTTTATCATCTTCAGGTTGTGATTCAAAACCGTGATTATTTTTTCTTCTGACGGGTATTTTAACACCCTGTTTCTCATCTGTCATTATATTGACCTTATTTGCATCGATAATTTAAATATGGGTAATGCTATTAACTCTGTAAGAACAGGGGGTGGTATGAACCACCCCCTGTCATTATTATTTTCATCACCAGGTATTGCGATTCAATTTTGAATTGCACCCGGTATTTCTGATCACACTTTATACTTCTCGGAATTCACCATCAACAACGTCTGGTTCATCGTCAGGCTGTGGCGGTTGTGGAGCCCCAGGGCGCGGACCGAATCCAGGACCGACTTCGGGTCCGGGGGTCGCACCAGCTCCTGGTTGACCACCATAAGCTTGCTCACCCATCTTCATCGCTGCTGCCTTTAATTCTTCCATTTTGCGGCGAATGGTAGGCGCATCTTCGCTGGTATCTTTCAGTGTGCGGAGGTCATTCATCAAACTTTCGATTTCACCACGCACAGCTCCCGGAACTTTTTCACCCAGATCACTCAGTGTTTTCTCCATCTGATAGATCATTCCATCGGCTTCGTTGCGCGCATCCACCAAATCGCGCCGTACCTTATCCTCAGCTTCATGCAGCTTGGATTCTTCGATCAGGCGATCCACCTCATCCGAATTCAAGTTCGTGCTTGCAGTAATAGTTATGTGCTGCTCACGCGCCGTAGCCTTATCTTTTGCATTGACATTCAGAATCCCGTTCGCATCAATATCAAACGTGACCTCAATCTGCGGAATACCGCGCGCCGCAGGTGGTATACCATCCAGCCTGAATTGTCCAAGCAGCATGTTATTGCCAGCCATCGGGCGCTCGCCCTGATAGACCTTGATATCAACCGCGGTTTGGCTGTCCTCGGCGGTCGTAAAGGTTTCACTCTTGCGCACCGGAACTGTCGTGTTGCGGGGAATCAGGTTCGTCATCCGCCCGCCAAGGGTTTCAACACCCAGTGACAGCGGCGTTACATCCAACAACAGGATATCGGTAACATCACCCGCCAGAACACCAGCCTGGATTGCCGCACCAACAGAGACAACCTCATCGGGGTTTACACCCTTGTGCGGTTCCTTACCGTTGGTCAGGCTGCGCACCAGTTCCTGGATCATTGGCATACGGGTTGCCCCACCCACCAAGACAACTTCATCCAGTTTCTGAGCACCTATTTTTGCGTCTTTTAGGGCGCGTTCAAAAGGTACCCGGCACCGTTCAACCAGGTCATTGGTTAGTTGTTCAAACTTGGCACGTGTCAGACGGGCCTGCAAGTGCTTTGGACCGGTAGCATCCGCCGTGATATACGGCAGATTAACTTCCGTCTCCATCATCGTCGAAAGCTCGATCTTGGCTTTTTCTGAAGCCTCGCGTAAACGCTGCAGGGCTTGCCGGTCATGAGAAAGGTCTACACCTTGCTCCTTTTTGAACTCATCAAGCAAATAATGCACGACGCGCTCGTCCCAGTCATCACCACCCAAATGGGTGTCACCATTGGTAGATTTTACTTCGATCAACCCCTCTCCAACTTCGAGAATGGAGACATCGAATGTACCGCCACCCAGGTCGAAGACCAGAATGGTTTCATCGGTTTTCTTATCAAGACCATAGGCCAAAGCAGCAGCAGTTGGCTCATTGATAATCCGCATAACCTCGAGCCCTGCAATCTGACCAGCATCTTTGGTCGCCTGCCGTTGGCTATCGTTGAAGTATGCCGGTACCGTAATCACAGCTTGCGTCACGGTCTCACCCAGATATGACTCTGCATCTTTCTTTAATTTCTGCAAAATCATTGCAGAAATTTCCTGCGGTGTATATTCCTTATCCGTGATGGGAATGCGTACCCGGGCATCACCTTGCGCGCCGGCAACCACTTCATACGACACCATCCCACGGGTCACCTGAACTTCAGGTTCATCCGCGCGGCGGCCCATCAGACGTTTCACAGAATATACTGTGTTCTCTGAATTAACAACAGCTTGCCGCTTTGCAGGATCTCCTACAAGGCGTTCGCCGTTCTTGGTAAAAGCGACCACCGACGGCAATAAACGACGTCCCTCAGCGGTTGGAATTACCGTAACCTGTCCACCCTCCATGATCGACACCACAGAGTTGGTTGTTCCCAAGTCAATACCTACAATTTTTCCCATGTTCATCCTCCAGCTTTAATGACTCGAATATGAGTATAACCTGTAAGTATTGGAAATACATAAGAACGGCATCAGAAAAGTATATATCATGATAAACAGCACGGGTCTGTTTCAGTTTGGTGGAAAATGCAAGATATCACCCATATATCATGACAGTACAATCAGCAAGGTTGGTGGCGGTGCTGTTCAACTTTGGTTTTGCTGTCCACGTAGCTTCCCGCACCGCCACGTTAATAATGGGGTATCCAGTTTGGCTGCGCCAAACTGGATACCCCAAAGAAAAAAGCGGCGCGGAAGTCTTCATATGAAAAGCTGGGTGATTATTCCGCGCCGCTTCTGGCATTCAGCATCCAGGATCACTTAGGGTGCTGTTTATATTTACCAGGCTATCAAGTTATTGGGCAGTGTAGAGCAGCACACAGGCTTGCAGTGGGTTTGCAGTCAAGGTCAAAAGGCCATTCTGCACCTTGTATTCTTCATCTGACCAGGCATCGTGAAGTACAGCGTTATCAGGCAGCAGATTCACCAGGCTTAAAGGGATGTCGATTGCTTCGCTGCCCGTATTAAACACCGCTATAACAACTTCATTTTCATGGTGGCGCGCGAACGCGTAGCAATCGCCCTTGGCATATAGCGTAGCATAGGCGCCGGAACGCAGAGCAATATGCGATTTCCGCAATGCGATATAACGCTTGAGACTTTCCCTTAGATCGCTGTCCCATTTTTGTTCAGCCCACGGGAAAGCCCGACGGCAATCCGGGTCTGCCCCTCCCTCCATCCCAATTTCATCCCCATAATAGATGCATGGAACACCAGGATAGAGCATTTGAAAGAGCGCCGCCTGCATGAATCGCTGTTTATCACCTTTAACCATCGTCAAAAAACGTGGTTCGTCGTGGCTGCTGAGCAGGTTAAATTGGGACAGTGTCACTTCCCAATTGTAGGTATTGAGCAAGCGGTCAATAGACCGCCCGAAACGGCGCGCGTCCAGGTTCCGTATTTTGAAGCCACCGGGTCGCACCGACACATCCAGAACCTGGCGTCCGAAATACCCGTAACAAGCGCGGTTAAATCCATAATTCATGACCGCATCAAAATGATCCCCTTGCAACCAGGGCACAGCTTCGTCCCAGATTTCCGCCAGAATATATGCATCAGGATTGATCGATTTCACCTTCAATCGGAATTCTTCCCAAAAACCAGGGGTCTTTATTTCCAGTGGAACATCCAGTCGCCATCCGTCTATACCCTTGTTTAACCAGTATTCCGCAACAGTAAAAATGAATTGACGGACTTGACGATTATCGGTGTTCAGCTTTGGGAGTTCCCGGTTATTCCACCAGCATTCATAATTAGGTTTGCGTTTCGGGTCAAACGCTCTCAATGGGAATCCTTTAATAGTAAACCAATCAATATATGGAGATTCTGCTCCATTTTCCATAATATGGTTAAACTGGTAAAAACCACGACTGGCATGATTAAACACCCCATCAAGCAGGACGCGAATCCCCCGTTCGTGGGCGGCGCTCAAAAACGCTTCAAAAGCACTATCTCCACCCAATAAGGGATCAACGTGAAAATAATCATGGGTGTGGTACCTGTGATTCGCCGCTGATTGGAAAATGGGATTAAAAAATATAGCAGTAACACCCAGATCCACAATGTAATCCAGATGCTCAAGCATACCGACGAAATCACCGCCCTTAAATCCACGGCGCGTAGGTATAGCTTCCCAGGCTTCCAGATTCGTTGGTTTGGCAACTTTCTCACTCCGCGCAAATCGATCAGGGAATATCTGGTAAAAAACTGCATCTTTAACCCACTCAGGCGTTTGCATTGGCATCAATCAGCTCCTTGAAACGATATTAAATTCAACTCACCCTTCCCGGAGGGTGCTCCCCTATCCAACAATAACCGGCGTGTTGTTCCGCCAACCCCTGAACCATCCCAATCCGGATAACACCGCAGCAATGGCTGCCACTAGAACAGCAATCGACATCCCTGCATCCTGCCATAAACGCAGTGGGAACAAACGGATTAATGCGTCTGTGTAAGCAAAAACCCACGTGTTTTCGGTAAAAAACAATCCGTGGAAAGCTGTAAAAAACGCGTCAAATCCAGACAGCATCCATATCCCGACAACAAGTAACAATCCCAAAGTCACGAGACCGCCCATGGATAATGCGCGGTATACCTCCAGTGTATTACCACTGCGGATAACCAGGACAGATGTCCCGAGTGCGAGTAAAAATATGAATCCAACCAGAGACGTCATCCGGTCGTACACAATTTTTACATCATCCATATGATCCAGCTCACGGTCAATAAATACCGTCGTGCCATCATCAAAACGCAGGCTTTGCAGGATGCCCCGATTGTGTGGCGCATTCAGGAAACGGATACAGGCGTTTGCCAGACGCAGACGCTCAGCATCTGACATCCCCAGGGGATCTTCAGGAAAACCAGCGCGGTTGTATTCCCAATCTATGTACCACGGCAGCGTAAAAAATCGTACAGCGCCCATAATTAATACCAATGGGACAGCAATAATCACCAACCATTTATAGAAGCGCATAGTCCTACCTCTTGGTAAAACATATATACGTGACGTGAAACAGCGCTTGTCAACGTTGCGTATCCATAACAGTGTACAACAGAAACGCCATAATCCAATCCACACGAGGGTGACGAGGTGTCCTTCACATTTTTGCACAAACCAAATCAGACCGAGTATGAACACCTACCATCCAAAAAAATACGGCGCGGAATGCCTGCTTTTTGCAGCCCAAGTTGTCTCCCGCGCCGCATTTTTAAAGAGGGATTTGGCGGTTGGCAGCCAACCGCCAAATCCCAAATAACTCTGTGGCGGGGTGGGAATCTACCATGCATTCACAAACTACCTGTTCCACCCCGCCACAGAATCCTGCTACGGGCAATCCATTTATGTGTTGGCAAATTGTAGTGTTTCCACACTGCATATCGTTGCGGAAAAGGTGCGGACATCAGAACAGATTCAAAACCACCCGATTGCGGTCATATCCCCTTCCTGCGAAGAGCGGTTTGCAGGGGCGGGCCTGAGAACAATCCCAGGTGCATCAACTTAAGGAGTTCCAGGCGATAACAAGACTGTTTTTGGGTAAACCAACCTAAGTCCCTGTGTTTGTTTCTCAGTAGCGCAGAAGAGGGATCTAAAATGACCTCAGATATTTATACTTAAGCATTTAAGCAGATGCTTCGACTCCGTTCCGGTCGCTGGCGCTCCTGTTACTCCGCTCAGCATGACAGAGAGTGGGCATGCCACTTCTCAATGCGATAGCCCTAGATATTCCTGATTCTCAAACGCACTTGCCCGCATTTATGATATAATGCCTGTATGGCAGAAGCACCGCTAGTCATCAAAGGCACAGCGCATGGAATCCTACTCAGACCCCAGTCTTATAACTGGTCTGAGGTGCTGCGTACCCTCGCGGTTGCGCTCCAGGATGGTGAAAGTTTTTTCAAGGGTGGCAGGGTCATCATGGAGTTGGGCGACCGCAGCCTCCCCGAAGAACAGCTCCTGGCAATTGAAAACCTGCTAAGCCAATACGATGTGGATTTGTGGGCTGTATTGAGCCGGAATGAAGCAACGGTTCGCACAGCCCGTTCCTACGGCATTCTTACCCGCCTTCCAAAAGAAGCTGATAACTCCGATATAGAACGGATCAATCCCGAAAAACAATCGATATTTATACATAGAACGCTGCGTTCTGGTCAAAAAATACATTATGCAGGCCATATTACCCTCATTGGTGATGTTAATGCCGGCGCCGAAGTTGTCGCCGGGGGTAATATTGTCGTTTGGGGACGGATCAGCGGTGTCGCTCACGCCGGCGCATTTGGTGATGATCAGGCGCTGGTTTGCGCCCTGGACTTACAACCGTCTCAACTCCGCATTGCTGGATATATAGGACGAACGCCTGACAGCGGTACGCTCATGCCAAGTCCGGAAATCGCCTACGTAAAAAATGGGCAAATCATCGCTGAATCATGGCACACAAGAGGTTAACTATGGCTGGGAAGATCATCACTGTTTCATCAGGAAAAGGCGGTGTCGGTAAAACCACGACATCCGCCAACCTAAGCTTAAGTTTAGCTATGGAGGGATACCGCGTTATTTGTATTGATGCCGACATCGGTCTGCGAAACCTGGACGTCATGTTGGGACTTGAAAACCGCATCGTCTACGATATCGTCAATTACATCGAAGGACGCTGCCGGTTGAAGCAAGCACTGGTTCACGACAAACGCTTCCCGGATTTATCACTTTTACCGGCAGCACAAACGCGAGACAAGAACGCGATTACGATAGACGATATGGCACGCGTCGCCCATGAATCAGCCGAAATGGCGGATTACGTCATTATCGATTCCCCTGCGGGCATTGAGCATGGTTTCCGCTATGCAGCGACACCTGCCGATCTGGTGCTGATCGTCACCAATCCGGAGGTTACCGCTGTGCGTGATGCGGATCGCGTTATTGGTCTTTTGGAAGCAGAAGAATGGGCGCCGGCGCAATTGATCCTGAACCGTTACAAGATGGATATGGTCCGGCGGAATGAGATGTTGGATGCCGACACAGTTGTGGATCTGTTGGCGATCGAACTGATTGGCATCATTCCTGAAGATCCCAGAATCCTGGGAGCCAGCAATCGCGGGCAACCCGTTGCTCTTGACACCAAATCACCTGCCGGTCAAGCCTTTCGCAACACCGCGAGGCGGTTAACTGGTGAAGAAGTGCCCTTCGTGGCGCTTCAAAAACAAACATTCTTCCAGCGCATCTTTGGTTAAAGCTGAAAGGATCACAATGA
This sequence comes from uncultured Chloroflexia bacterium, assembly GCA_963700595.1. Taxonomy (GTDB): domain Bacteria; phylum Chloroflexota; class Anaerolineae; order B4-G1; family SLSP01; genus PWVB01. The sequence goes on along the minus strand of CAVOYE010000020.1, from coordinate 464,412 downwards.
GGTTACTTAATATGTTACGCCGACAACAACCCGAATCAGGACAGGATATTGCAGCAAACCGTTTGCGCGTCGTTTTGACGCATGACCGGGCGAACATCTCACCCGGCATGCTCGAACTGCTCAAAGACGAAATTATCGCCGTCATATCGAAACACCTGGATATAGACTCCGAAAAAGTCAAGGTAAACTTTACTGAAGACTCGCGTGAAACGCGTCTTGTGGCTGATATCCCCGTTTACACGACTCGCAACCGCAGGAAATCATAGAGCAGATTTCTTATGCGCAAATCAATATGGCTTAGCTTTGACTGGCCGCTGTTCATCATTGCGCTGATCCTCACGGGCATAGGATTAGCGATGGTTTACAGTGCTACGCTTGGTTCAGAATTCCTGGCTGACGCCTGGCGCAAGCAAGCGATATCGGCAGCCATCGGTGTCGTCATCATGGTCATCATCGCCTCCGTCAATTACCGTCTGCTCGAAAGCCTGCAATGGCCCATCTATATCGCCACCCTGGCAACTTTAGCTTTCACCCTGCTGTTTGGCGAAAGTGAAATCGGGGATGTGCGGCGTTTTATCTATATCGGCACCACATCGGTGCAACCAGCCTTTCCGGCGTTGATATTGTTAATCATCTGTCTTGCCAGCTTGCTCTCGCGCAATGCGCCTGAACCCCCTGGTCTCCTGGATTTTGCGGCTTCGCTGGTTATGGCGGGAATCGCAGCATTCCTGGTCTTCAGCCAACCGAATTTAAGCACCGCGACCCTTTTCATTGTCACGTGGTTCGCGATTGTCTACGCATCCGGTTTGCACCTGGCATACTTTGGCGCTGTGGGTGCGGCAGGGCTGATGGCTTTACCCATCATATGGGCTGCGATGGATGACTATATGCGCAACCGCATCTTCACGTTCCTCGATCCGACGAACGATCCTGGCGCTTATTACAACATCCAGCAAGCCTTGATCAGCATAGGTTCCGGGGCGATGTGGGGCAAAGGATACGCCACAGGGACACAAAGCCAACTGCACTTTCTCCGGGTCAGGCATACAGATTTTATTTTCTCGGTGATCTGTGAGGAATTGGGGTTTATTGGCGCTGCCTTAATCCTGGGGATCTTCTTCCTGTTGCTGTGGAGATTGTTGAAGATAGCGGCAAATGCCGGCGACCTGACCGGCAGGTTGATTGTCGCCGGTGTCATCACGTTTATATTCTATCAGCTGCTCATTAATGTGGGGATGAATCTCAATGTCATTCCCGTTGCCGGATTGCCTATGCCCTTTATCAGCAGCGGAGGCAGCTCACTGGTCGTGGCGTTTATGGGTCTGGGATTGGCGCAAAGTGTCGCAATGCGTCAAAATGAATATAATTTCTGATAACTGAGGCATTTCAGGTGATAAAAATCACTTTGCCAAGCAAACAGACCCGTATGGTGTAGAATCTGCAATCTGCCGTACCTCAGTCTCAATTCGCCTGAAGATAGATGCGCTGAGTACAGCGCCGAAGTCTCTACAACAAACTGGATGCTTGAATTGACTATCAATGTTCCGTGCGTTGAGCACTGGTTTTAAGTTTTAATAAGGAGAAGGACATCATGACAGTACGCGTAAGGTTTGCCCCCAGCCCAACCGGATACCCGCATATCGGCAACATCCGCACCGTGGTATTTAACTGGTTATACGCCCGGCAGCAGCACGGGAAATTCATCTTGCGCATTGAGGATACAGACCGCAGTCGTTATGTTGAAGATGCCACAAATGTCATTATTGAAAGCCTGGATTGGCTGGGTCTTGATTATGACGAAGGGCCCATCATTGGCGGTAACTATGGTCCGTACATCCAGTCAGAACGTTTAGCCCTTTACCGGGAAAAAGCGGAGGAACTCGTAGCACAGGGGAAAGCCTACAGGTGTAACTGCTCGCCTGAACGCCTTGAACAGGTTCGGGAATCGATGCGTGAAGCCGGGGAAAATCCCATGTATGATGGACACTGCCGTAACAAAAATCCCGGGGAAGTTCCGCCCACGGAACCCCATGTCATCAGATTAAAAGTTGCCCGGGAAGGTCAAACGACTTTCCACGACCTTTTGAGGGGGGATATTACGATCGAGAACCAGCTGGTTGATGATCAAATTATATTAAAGAGTGACGGTTACCCGACCTATCATCTGGCGGTCGTCATTGACGATCATATGATGGAGATCACGCACGTTATGCGGGGCGATGATTGGATATCCAGCACGCCCAAACGCATCATGATGTACGAAGCCTTTGGCTGGCAGCCTCCCATCTATGTCCATGTCCCCCTGGTCTGCGGCGCCGATGGGAAAAAACTGGGTAAACGTCATGGCGCGGTATCCATCGATGAGTTCCGCCGCCTGGGTTATCTTCCTGAAGCGCTGTTTAACTTCCTGGCACTGTTGGGCTGGTCTCCGGGTGAAGGCACGGATCAGGAAATATTTACCAGAGAAGCGCTGATAACGTTGTTCGATATCAATCGCATCAACCTTTCCGCAGGTGTTTTTTCCTACGACAAACTGAATTGGATGAATGGAACCTACATCCGGGCGTTGAGTGTCCCGGAATTGGTGGCGCGGTTAATTCCGTTCTGGGTTGATGCGGGACTCATCGCCGAACCAGTTGACGAAGAAACTATGGCTAAATTACACGTGCTGGCGCCGCTGGTGCAGGAACGGCTGAAAGTTTTGCAGGACGTTATCGAGCTGACTGATTTCGTTTTCCAGGACATCGAAGACCCGGCAGCTGAAAGCCTGATAGACAAGAAATTGACGCTGGTTGAAAGTCTGGACACCCTTATCGCGGTGAAACAGCTCCTGGAAAATCTGCCCGTTTTTACCGGGGAAGCCATGGAGGGTCCGCTGCGCCAATTTGCACAGGAAAGAGGACTGAAAGCCGGTCAGGTGTTTACCATGATCCGAAATTGCGTCACCGGTAAAACAGTGACGCCGCCCTTATTCGGCAGTATTGAGGCGTTGGGTCGGACGAAAACACTCCAACGCCTGGAACGCGGTACAGAAATACTCAAGGAGCATTCAGCAGGTCATAAAGTTTGAAACGCTCTACTGAACTAACCAGGAAATTAACGGAGAGGCGAAACCAGTGGACTGGATTTAGGCGCAGAGAACTATGAATATATGGCTTCTCAAGATTGAATTGCGATTTGATATTTGTTTGAAAAACAAGTATTACCCCAAAAATCTCTGCGTCTCTCCGGTCTGCGTTAAAGTACACCTTTCTTTATGGGAAGTCGTGTAACATAAGTGTGCTTTCACAGCCCGGCAGATTTATGGTCACTGTCATTCCCGTGCAAGCGGGAAATCATCCTGGAAGGCTGCCAGGTTGTTGACCACGCGCGCCCATTCTTCCAGGGATAAGGTCTCAGCTCTGCGCTGATAATCGATCCCCCCAGCCTCGAGAGATTCCTGAACTTTTACCGGCGGCAGGGATAATCCCGCCGACAGCGAATTTCTTAACTGCTTGCGTTTTTGTGCGAAACCCGCCCTTACAACATGGAAAAATAAAGCGATATTGCCGGCATCCACCGGTGGACTGTCATACAGGTCCAATCGCACGACGGCGGATTCTACCTTTGGCGCGGGATGGAAAGCACCCCTTTTCAAACGCATCACGATGCGCGGATGGCTGTAGAGTTGTACACCGACGGATAACAAGGCTCATATCGCCGGGCTGCGCGACGATTCTGTTCGCGACTTCCCGTTGAACGGTGATAATCATCCGCTTGGGGCGCACACTGCTTTCCAGAATATGCCGGATCACCGCTGCTGTGATATAGTACGGCAAATTCGCCACCACGACATAGTCGGGAATCAGGGTTCCCCACAACGGCATCTGATTGATATCCGGCTCTTTTGCTAACAGAACTGCCGGATTTAGCTTCAGAATATCGCCTTCAACAATGCTGACGTTGCTTTGTTCTGCAAGCTCATGCTGGAGAACAGCGACTAATAAAGGGTCCGTTTCAACCGCCAGCACACGCCGTGACCTTACCGCCAGTTCGTAGGTCAAGGTACCTAATCCGGCGCCTATTTCAAGGACGGTGAGGGAAGGCGTGAGTTCCGCGCAATCCGCGATTCTGCCGGGTGCGGTGGAATCCACCAGGAAGTTCTGCCCAAGCGACTTCCGGGGATACAGATTATATTTATTGAGTAAGCTGCGCGCGTCCAGCATCATGGACCCAGGTAATTGATCTGATCAGGAACCGGCGTGAGCAGATAAACATCCACCCACTTATACCAAAGAACAAGGTTGCTGTCATCATAACCCAGGTCTATCCGGCGCCCGTAGATGGCACCGCCGGTGTCGCCCGCAAAACCCACGCCATATCCGGGTACATAGACTTCAGAGCGCAGGGCAATTATCCTTGGGTCAACAGCGACGATGCCATAACCCATTTTCATACCCAGGGCAGTATAGCCGTAATAGGAGGCTAAGGGGGATACACCGGCGGTGTTGGCGCTGTATGATGAGGCAAGCATCCTGATCACGCGCCAGTAATCAACCGGTCCGCTTTCTGTTTGCAGGGTGCGCACAATCACTTTGGTGCCGTAACCCATCACGCGGTTTTTGGGGGCAACAACAACACTTTCACCATCCACCCAACGATCTTCAATCTGTCCGTTCTCATAGCGGAGACGAATACGCCTTTCCAGGACGCCAGGTTCGCCGTTCTCCAGCAGCCCCTGGGTATCGATCTCTGAATCCGGGTCGGGCTGCCACACAGAATCAAACGGGATAGGGCTTTGTTCCACAATCACCGTCTCTGTCACCCGGGTAATGCTGATCATCATACCCTCAACAAGTTTTGCATCCAGTTTTGGCTCACTGTAATCCTGACCATTGAGCGTCACACCCAGATCTGCCAGAACCTCACCCACACCGGAGCGGTGCGTTCGCGTCCGTAACATATGACCATCCACTTTCACGCTGACAAATATGGATCTTTCCAGCTGGATGTGCATGCCATCCTGAATGGGCGTGGCAGGATCAGGGGTCAGCCGGTCTGCGCGGTACAACCGTATCCCGGCTTGCAGAACAGCAGTGCCAACTGTCGCCGCAGTTGTCGTCAAACTGCTGCGAATACCGCCCTCTTCGAGGACAATATCATAAGCGCGGTTGATGACGATGCGGTGTCTGGTCCCGGGCGGGTCCGTCACCAGTGGTCTTTTAATGGAAACGATGTCTTGAGAGTCCGGCACTATATTTTGCGCTGCCAGCAAATCCGGCACGCTTTCTTCGTGGGTATAAAGTAAGGTCTCCCGACCGTCAGCGACAATCACGACCGGTTCAGCGTGGTCGATCCTGACCACCATGTCGGATTCCAGTCCGGCAGCCATTGCCGGATGGACCCAATCTTCAGGTCTCAACGCCAAACTCAGGTCGGTCAGCAGCATCCCCACGGTGCGCTGGTGCGTGTGAATCCGGCGTGCTTCACCATCCACAATCAGGGTCAGGGGAATTAACGTGGCTTTATACGCTATCGCCAGACCGGCGATAGTCAGACCAAAGATCAGAACAGATAAGAATCGTTGTATAAGCTTCATATAATTATTGACATTTTAAATCAAAAGGGGGGCGAAAACCAGGATCGCCCCCCGTACGATGCACTTGGGTTACAGACCGATTTCCGAGAAGTGTTGAAAGCCAGGCACCCCTGCGGCGCCCGAAGGGCACTCCTTACCGTTGCTTCCTTCCGGACCTGGCGGGGTTCGAAGGTCTTCGCCGCGCAGGACCCAACCTTCAACACTCTTCGAACATCGGTCCAGTTACACTCAGTAACCTTTGATCCTCTTAACCACGTGCTTCGCATTTTATGGTATCGGATTCCAACAGATTGTCAAGCACGATGTATAAACGGGTGCGATTCAGAAAAGTGGCGAACCCAGAAGCGGCGCGGAATTAGTCATCAGCTGTGGACAGCAAAATCACAGTTGTACCGCACCGCCACTTACATTGCCGTTTGTATTGTCATGATTTATGGGTGATATCTTGCATTTTCCACCAAACTGAATCGGACCCGTATAAACAGATTTTAATCTTCCAGAATTAGACATATAATACACACCTATCACTTTCACATATCGCGTTCCCCAATCAGGTGGCGCGCAAAGAACGAGGAGCAGATATGCGACGTTCAGCACTTTCACTTATCGCCATAACCATCATTGTCTTGACCAACACTTTCCTTTCGGGCTGCACCCCCACCCCGGACAGCAGCCCAATCACAGGTCCTGACGCGGATTTTACTGCCGCTGTATCGGTTACCGGCAAACTCTTACCCGCCCGTTGGAGCACCATCAGCGCCCTGGGCGGGGGCACCGTAACCCGCCTCCTGGTCAAAGAGGGAGACGTGGTTGCAGCAGGTGACCCTCTCATTCAGTTGGATGACCGGGATGCCCAGCTGGCTCTGGCGCAGGCGGAAACTGCCCTGGGGGTCGCTGAAGCCCAACTTGCACAGATCAACGTTGAACCGCAGGCTGAGGCAGTCGCGGTCGCTGAAGCCCAGGTTGCCGCCGCGCAGACAGCGATATCCCAGACGCTGGCACAGAGGGCACTTCTCGATGCCGGATCGTACAGCACGCAGCTGGACAGCGCCAAAGCCGGCGTAGCAGCGGCAGAAGCTGAACGCTTCATTGCCAACCGGGCGCATGACGACGCGATGAAATGCTACGATGTCCAGCAAGCTGACGGCTCAAATAAACGCGTGTGCCCGACATTAGGCCCCATTGAGGAGCAGACAAGAATGGTCATGCTGGCGGCAGACGCCGGACTCCTTGCCGCGCAGACGCAGTTACGCGTGCTGTACCGTGACCACCAGGCGCAAATCGCTGTCGCAGAGACAGCCATTGAAGCCGCGCAGGCTCAAGCTGAAATCGCCGAAGCTCAACTGGAATTATTGGTGGCGCCGGTATCTCCCGAAGCCATCGCTGCAGCTTCTGCAGTTGTGGATCAGGCGCGCGTTGCGGTCGAAATGGCGCAGCTTGCCATCGAAAGAACCATCGTGGTTGCGCCTATCGCCGGCGTTGCAGGCAATATAAGCACCCGCGAGGGTGAAATAGTCAGCCCCGGCGTCCCGCTGATGATCATTGGCGATGCAAGCACATTCCGCGTTGAAACAACGGACCTGGATGAAATTGACGTAGGTCAGGTCGCCCTCGGACAGGAAGCGGTGATTACTTTTGAAGCGATCCCTGACGAAACTTTTACGGGTACGGTCACCTATATCGCCCCCATGGCAAATCCCGGCAGCGGTGGAGTCAACTACACGGTCTATCTCGCGCTCAACACCCTGCATCCCCAACTCCGGTGGGGTATGACGGCATTTGTTGACATCTCATCACCCGATTAGCGCGTCAAGGGTTCCATGATCCTGAAAAACTTACTCGGACGCAAAGTCCGCACGCTGCTCACGGTTTTCGGTATTGCCGTGGGTGTCGCTGCGGTCGTTGCCCTGGGCGCATTGGGAGAAGGCTTTATCCAGGGTTACAGCACAATATCCGGGGGCAGCGGCGCTGACCTGCTGGTGTTGCAGAAAGACGCTCTGGACATCATGTTCAGCGGTGTCGACCAGAGTTTAGCCGGCACCATAGCGGGGTTCAGCGGTGTGCGTGAAGTTGCGCAGATGATCTACACCTTCGCAGCGACCGAAGACGCGCCGTACTTTATCGTCTACGGCTACGACCCGGACAGTTTCGCGATTGCGCATTTCAAAATCATCGAAGGCGAACCCCTCTCGACCCGCTACAGCCAGCGCGAAGGGAAACCCTTGCTGCTGGGTCGGGGCGCAGCGGACAGCCTGGAGAAGGTCGTCGGCGACAGGCTGCGCCTCTATGAGAGCACCTACCGGATTGTCGGCATCTACGAGACCGGCGAACCGTTTGAGGATGGTGCTGCGGTGATCCGCATTGAGGATGCGCAGACCATCAGCGGGAAACCCCGGCAGGTCAACGCGTTCCTGCTGGCGCTCGATCCGGACACAGATATTGAGCGCCTGCAGAATCGCATAGAACAGCGCTTTGACAATCTGACCGCCACAAAATCAGCGGACTTTTCGGATCAGCAGGAGATGATCCAATATATCGGCGCTTTTACCTGGGGCGTGTCGTTTATCGCCATCCTGCTGGGCGCGGTAGGGATTATGAACACGATGCTGATGAGCGTGTTTGAGCGGACCCGGGAGTTTGGCGTCTTCCGCGCGGTGGGCTGGCGCGCCGGGCGGGTTTTGCGCCTGGTCCTGCTGGAATCGCTCGTTGTCTGTTTCTTCGGCAGCTTTTTCGGGCTTGCTCTGGCATACTTCATCATAAAAGCCGTCCAGGGCATCCCGACGCTTGGCAGTCTGATCAGCGGCACGATCTCACCGGCGTTGATGACGCAAGCGATCGTCATTGCCGTCGGATTGGGGTTGTTCGGCGGCGGACTGCCGGCATGGCGCGCGTCCCGTCTCACGCCGGCGGAAGCCATGCGCGCTGAAGGCGGGACGGTGCAGTCGCAGCGGCACGTCCGTTCCTCTGCGCTGCGGAACGTCCTGCGCCAACCCGTCCGCACGCTCCTCACCGTCACCGGCATCGGTATCGCCGTGATGGCGATGGTGCTGCTGGGCGCGATGGGCGAAGGTGTCGTGGATATGGTGCAGGGCATGGGCAGCAGCGGCGCCCAACTGGTGGGCAGCGAAACGGATGCGTCCATCGACCTCAGCAAAATCGATGTTGAAGCGGTCAGGCGGATTGCCATCATGCCCGGTGTCAGAGCCGCTGAAGGCTTTCTGACCGGTTATACAGCCCTGGACGAACTGCCCTTCTTTATCATCTTCGGATACCAACCGCGCGGATTCAGCATCCGCGATTTCACTCGTCATCGAAGGCGAAGCGATCAGTACAAACCGGCAAATCATGCTGGGACGCGTCGCCGCCGATAATCTGGACAAAGGCGTCGGGCAGACCATGCGTTTTTTCAATCTGGCTTTCAAGGTCGTCGGGATTTACGAAACGGGCGTGCCCTTTCAGGACGGCGGCGCCGTGATGGCGTTGCGGGATGCGCAAAAACTCTTTGGGCAGATCGGGAAAGTAAGTTTTCTCAATGTCTGGGTCAATGATCCGAACCAGGTGGATGCTATAAAAGACAACATTGAGGCATCATTCCCCGAAATATCGCTCTCCAGAGCCAGTGAGTTCGCCGAGCAGCAGAGCGATATGGAAATGATGCGCGCCAGCACCTGGGGGATCGCATTCATAGCCCTGGTCCTGGGTGGATTGGGCATGACGAACACCATGGTGATGAGCGTCTTTGAGCGCACGCGTGAGATAGGGGTGCTGCGCGCGCTGGGCTGGCGCAAGCGCCATGTCCTGTCGATGATCATCTCGGAAAGTGTCGTGCTGAGTTTGCTGGGCGGTGCTGCCGGTGTCGGCGTTGGACTGGTCCTGGGATTTGCGCTGAATACGCTGCCGTTCTTAAAAGGCTTGTTCCGCCTGACCTACACACCCGGATTGTTTGTCCAGGCAGGGCTGACGGTCCTGGTCCTCGGCATCCTGGGCGGCGCCTATCCAGCCTGGAAAGCCTCCAGGTTGCTGCCGGTTGAAGCCTTGAGGTACGAGTGACCCATGTTTATCAAGAGCACTAAAGGGATAAATCATAATGCCAGATGATATCAGTATAATAACGCAAAATCTGACCAAACGCTACGGCAAAGACGTCCTGGCTCTGGACGACGTCAATATCTCCATCACCCGTGGAGAATTCCTCGCGGTGATGGGACCTTCCGGCTCCGGTAAATCGACACTGCTCAATTTGCTGGGCGCGCTGGACAGGCCCACCGCAGGGCAGATACTGATTGACGGGCAGGATATGGCGCGGATCAAAAACCTGGACGACTTCCGGGCAAAGACGGTGGGCTTTGTCTTTCAAATGCACAACCTCATCCCGACCCTGAACGCGCTGGAAAATGTTGAAGTGCCCATGCAGGGACAGGTCCGCAGCAAACGCAAACGCCGCCAGCGCGCGCGCGATATCCTCATGCTGGTGTCTCTCGATGACCGGGCACACCATTTGCCCAGCCAACTCAGCGGCGGGCAGCGGCAGCGGGTCGCCATCGCCAGAGCCCTGGCGAACGAACCTGCCGTCATCCTGGCGGACGAACCGACGGGAAACCTGGACAGCCAGAGCGGGGATGACGTGATTCACCTGCTGCGCAAGCTCAACCGGGAATTAACGACCACCATCATCATCGTCACCCATGATCTGGCAGTCGCCCGGCAGACCGACCGGGTGCTGGTCCTGCAGGACGGCAAAGTGGTGGATGACCATCACGTGGGGCATCCGTATGAGGAAGACATCAAGACCTTCAGCCAGTCAGGACTGGGTAAAGCGCTGCTGGCAGGCGATCCGGATGCCATCGCGTGGCTGAACGCCAGCCACCTGCCGTTTGTGTACACAGATTCCCTGCAGCCACAATAAATCCGCGTTTGCTATGCTGTAACAAAGGCATACAATAACGCAGTGACCATCATCGATCCAAAGAGGAACTATGGCAGGGAACAACATTACCGATTACGCCTCTCGTGTCTCGCACAACGTGGAAAGTGTCATTTTAGGGAAGCACGCGCAGATTGAGCTGCTCCTGGTCGCTTTGATGTGCCAGGGTCACGTATTACTGGAAGATGTGCCCGGCACCGGCAAGACGATGCTGGCGCGCGCGGTAGCTGCCAGTATGGGCCTTTCCTTCAAACGCATTCAGTGCACGCCGGATTTACTCCCCTACGACATCACCGGCGTCGACGTTTTCAATCAGAAAACAGCCACCTTTGAATTCCAGGCGGGACCGGTCTTCGTCAACATCCTCCTGGCAGACGAGATTAACCGCGCGACGCCCCGCACGCAGGCAGCGCTGCTGGAAGCCATGCAGGAGCGGCAGGTCACGATGGGGGGCACGACGCGCAAACTCCCCACCCCTTTCCTGGTCCTGGCGACGCAAAACCCGATTGAGTATGAGGGCACTTTTCCGCTCCCGGAAGCGCAGCTTGACCGCTTCCTGATGCGGTTGTCGCTGGGCTATCCTGAAGAAGCCGACGAAATCGAAATGCTGCGCAGTCAGCGCAAAAGCCATCCCATTGACGCCGTAGCGCAGGTGGTTGAGGGTTCAGCCCTGGACGCGCTGCGGGATGCGATCACGGACGTGCACGTGGATGAAACGCTGGAAAAGTATATTCTTTCCATCGTGCAAAGCCACGCGAAGCCATAAAGACGTCGCGTTGGGCGCCAGCCCCCGGGGGTCGCTGGCGGTCTACAAAACAGCCCAGGCCCTGGCAGCCCTGCGGGAAAGAGATTACGTCATCCCGGATGATATCAAACTCCTGGCGCCTCTGACCCTGGCGCACAGGTTGATCATCAAGCCCGAAAGCCAATTGCGCGGACTCACTGCGCAGGCGATTATCGCCGACATCCTGGAAAAGGCTGAATTGTCCCTGAAAAGCGGTATGACGGAAGCATAACCCATGATGGATAACGTCCCGGATTACCCGGAGACCAGTCGATGACGCCGGTTGATCTTGTGCCCTGGATCGTGGTGATGTTCGTTGTCGCCGCGTTTGTGCGCATCGATTTTTATTTCAGCATTCTCTACGTTTTTATGGGCGTCTATCTCCTGGGACGCATCTGGACCACGGCATCCATGCGACAGCTGATCGCCCGGCGCAAGCTGGTCAACCGGGCGTTTCCCGGTGAAAACATTGCCGTTGAACTGCTGATTACAAATAAGGGTTGGCTCCCTGTCCCGTGGTTGGAAGTGCACGACTCGCTGCCCGTGGAAATGATATCACCGCCCTTCTACAGCGAGGTGATCAGCCTGCGCGCGCGCGAAGTCAAGCGCTTCCATTACACCTTGAGCTGCCACAAACGCGGTTATTACGTTATCGGACCTTTGCGGTGGGATATCGGCGATCTCATCGGCATCACACCCCAACTCACCGCGCAGCTTGAGACGCAGTACATCATCATTTATCCCCGGATCGTCCCACTGGAGAAATTGGGCTTGCCCACCCATTCTCCGCTGGCATCCCTGCCGGCTCCGGCGCCTTTATTTGTCGATCCAACCCGGATTATGGGCATCCGGAATTATCAGATTGGCGACTCACCGCGCCGTATCCACTGGTCCGCAACAGCCCGGATGAACCAGCTCGTGGTCAAGCGCTACCAACCGGCGATCGCCCGCGAGACCCTCCTCTGCCTTGACCTTGACCAGGATAATTACAACATCCGGCAGCGTTATGCCGCCATCGAATTGGCGATCCTGGCAGCGGCGTCCATTGCGAATCACATCGTTGTCCGCGAGGGTTTGGCTGTTGGCTTGACCGTTCAAGCCTTTGATCCGCTGGAACAGCGCGTGTTGAAGTTAACCTCGCCCATCCAGCGGGACCGGTCACACCTGATGAACATTCTTGAAATCTTAGCCCGTGCTCAGGGTTACGGCGCTTCCCAATCGGCAGGTGAGGATTTACCCACCTTTGCCGATCTTCTCCGCCGGGAAAGTATGCGACTTGCCTGGGGATCCACGGTCGTCGTTGTAAGCGGTGAAGAACGGCATGATCTCATTGACACGTTGATCTATATGCGCCAAAAGGGTTTAGCCATCGCCCTTATTCTCGTTATGCCTCCGCCCGTTTCAACAGATCTGCAGCAGCGCGTCGCTATGCTGGACCTGCCGGTATACCGCATTTGGCGCGAGGAAGAGCTGGAGGTCGTGCAATGATCAATGTATGGCACAACACCCCGGGCAGAGATTCCAACATCCGCGAAGCGGACGATTACCTGGAAAGGAAAGAAAAGCCCCCCGCCCTCCCACCCGCACCGCCCTGGGTAGAGAACTTCCTGCAACCCGCGGTGATTGGCGTGATGGTCGCCTGTATATCGCAGTCCATTGCGGTATTAATGCGCCAGATCTCCCCTGGTTGGCGGCACCAATTCTTCCTGATTGGCCCTATCCTGGCAGCCCTTGCCGGATATGCCACCTACCGCACCATTCAGAAACGCTTAATCAGCGGCACCGAAAGCTTGCGCTACCAGATCTATGAGCTGGTTTTGATTTTCGTTTTATGCAAGATAAGCACGCACCTTTCGGATACGCTCCCGGAACTGAGCATGAAGGCGCGGGGCTGGTTTACCGACCCGGTATCCTTCATGGATGGTGAAACCCTGCTTATGTTTGTGCTGTGCGCGACGGCGTGGCTTGCTGCCGCTGCCACCGGCAAGGATTTATTCACAATCAGTGATCCTACCCTGTATGTTGGTGAAAAGAACCCGATGCACCGGATCAGCACCCGGTTTTTTGCAGGCGGGATTGTCCTGTTGATCACAACTGCTTTCGCGCGGGTTGATCTGGGGGAGGTCCTGCAATTTGCACAGCCCCGGGTCCCGGGTTTATTACTGGGCATATTGATTTACTTTATGCTGGGTCTTTTTATGATGGGGCAGTTAAATTACAGGCGCCATGCAGGATACTGGATCAGGCAAAAAGTGCACATTGCGGGGGGCATCGGTTCACAATGGCTGCGGTACAGCCTGTTATTCCTGGCAGGCATCACGCTCATCGCGCTGATTCTCCCCACAGGTTATTCGTTAAGCATTCTGGATCTGGCGCGGACAATCATCAACTACATCATTTTCATCATGAATCTGATATTCTTCCTCATCTCATATCCGTTTCTCCTGCTCCTCTCCCTGCTTGGCAGGGACGAAGATGCTGAAATGCCCGTGATGGAGGCACCTGCCCCGTTCCAACCTCCGGAAGTCAGCGCGCCGAACGCGCCCAATCCATGGCTCGAAGTCCTGCGTTCTCTCATCTTCTGGTTAATTGCCCTGACGGTGCTGGTCTATGTTTTGCGGGGTTATCTGCGGGACCACCCGCAGATTTTCGCTTCACTGCGCAAACTTACCCCGGTAAAATGGCTTTTTTCGCTGCTCCGCGCGCTCAAATCGATTTTTAACCGGATGAAGGCTGCGGTCGAAATCGCGATGCCGGGAATCGTTAACCGCCTGCGGAGGAGATCAGGATCGCGCACTGTTTCCTCCCGGCGCGGGCGGGGTCAGGGTTACCGAGAGCGCATATTTGATCATTACCTTGACACGCTGGACGTCGCACAGGCAGAAGGCTTAGCCCGGAAAAGCACCGAGACGCCCTATGAATATAAAGGCGTGCTGGAACCCAGGCTCAATGCGACTTCACCGGAAATAACGCGCTTAACGGCAGCATTTGTGGAAGCGCGTTACAGCCAGCACCCGTTTGACGCCGGCAAAGCCGATCAAGCCGGAGCGGATGCTAAAACCGTGCAGGATGCATTGCGCACCTTGAATGACAATCCGGATACCGATTTGTAACGCACCCTAAACCTTTGTGTGACGTAGCGCCAACAATATCATGATAAGATTATAGACAGGTCAAAAAAAGCATGCCAATTAAGTGGATTACTCATGGTTGACCGCACAACCCAACCGGTCCTCGAAGCATCAGAGCTGATACGGTCTAAATTGCAACGTATGCTCATCACGACGCGGCAAATGAATGAGACGCATGACGTGGCAACACTGGTCGAACTGATCGTGCAACACGTCATCGAGTTGACCGGCGCCAGCAGAAGCCTCATCGCGCTTTATAATGGCAAACACCAGCTCATTGATGTAGCGTATCAAGGTTTTGCCACGCCGCCATCTGTACCCGTTCACGCGCAATTACAACCAGGTATCCTGAACCGGGTTCTCGAATCCAAAAAATCCTTGCACATTGAAAATACCATTGGCATCATGGAAAGTGATGCTGCTGACGGCAGTCCTCAATCCGAAGCACCTGCCGTATCGCTGCTCTGTGTCCCTCTGATATCTGCGGCAGAGGTGCTGGGCGTGCTGTACGTTGACACAGATGCCGTCCACGATGCATTTAACAAAGCGGACCTGGACTTTATAACCGTCTTCGCAAACCAGGCTGTCTCGGCGATTCAAAATGCGCGCTTATATGAACAGGATTTAGCAACAAATCAGAAACTGGCATTACTCACCCATACCCTTGAAGAACGGGTCAAAGACCGGACAACGGAGCTGGAATCCGCGAACATCGCTCTGTCTTACCGGGCAAAGCTGCTCGAAACCAGCCGCCAGGTCGCACAACAAATAACATCCATTCTGGATTTGGATGTTTTATTAACACAGGTTGTCAGCCTGATCCGCGAGCAGTTCGGTTATTATTTTGTGGGTGTCTGGCTGATGACGCCGGACAAAAATGCCGCGGTACTCCGGGCAGGCACCGGCACTGTGGGACGCACGCTGATGGATAAAGCGATGTCCATCTCGATCAAGACACCCAGTCTCATTACCAGTGTCTGCACGAGCGGCAAAAGCCGCATCGTGGAGTATGTGCGCGAAGTCCCCGATTTCCTGGAAGTTCAGGAACTCCCGAACATCGTCTCAGAATTTGTCCTGCCGATGATTATGGGGGGTGAATTACTCGGAGCGCTGGACATCAGCTCGGATAAAGCGACGCTGTTTTCAGAAGTGGATCAGGCGCTCCTGCAAACACTTACCGATCAGATTGCGATCGCTATCCGCAACGCCCGTTTGTACCAGGCAGAAATTACGCGGCGCCGCCTGGCAGAAAACCTGGAATATGCCGGACGCACACTGACCAGCAGTTTGAACCTGCAGGATGTACCGGAGCGGATTCTGGATCTGCTCAACACGCTGGTGCCCTATGACCGGGGATTGATCCTGCTGGAAAATGAAAACGTCCTGCGCCCGTACGCCAGTCGGGGTTTCCCGGATATTGCACGCATAGAAAGTATGGAGGTTCCGGTCACCACCGATGATATCTATTCCCAGCTCTATGACCGGCGAACACCGATCATAATTGGTGACACGACGCGAAATCCCGGATGGAGCCAACTGGAGTGGCTGCCAGTGCACCGTTCCTGGATGGGCGTGGCGATTATTGTAGAAGACCGGATGGCAGGGATGATATCCCTCACGCGGCAGTTAGCCAATGCGTTCAGCGAAGAAGATGCGACCTGGATCCAGGCATTTACCCCGCAGGCTGCGATTGCGCTTCAAAACGCCAGCCTCTATTCAGAAATTCTGGCGCTGAACGAAGATTTGGAAAAACGTGTCGAAATCCGCACGCAAGAGCTCAATACGGCAAATAGGCAATTGAAACTCCTGGATACAACGAAAAGTAATTTCATCAATGTGGCGGCGCATGAACTACGAACGCCTCTGACGGTCATCAAAGGCTACAGTCAGATGCTCAAATCGTTTATTGATCCGGCAAACGTTTTCCCGCTTGAAGGGATTGAAACCGGCATTGAGCGATTAACAGAAGTTGTCAACAATATGCTGGATATGGCGAAAATTGATACCCAGTCCCTCGATATGAAAAAACAACCGACGCGCCTGCGCGAAATTGTGGATAAGATTGAGCGGGAATTCAGAAAAGCGTTGAAGGAACGCAATATTACATTGAAACGTTCCGGATTTACTACACTGCCTGTTATTCAAGCTGACGCAGAAATGCTCACCAAAGTGTTCCATAATCTTGTGGTCAATGCGATAAAATACACCCCGGATAACGGACAGGTTACGTTAACCAGCCTGGCGAGAATGGACGCGGACCAGGAATGTGTGGAAATCATTGTGGCGGACACCGGCATCGGCATTGCGAAAACAGACCAGGAAGGTATTTTTGAGAAATTTTACTACGCCCGGGATCTGGGAAAACATTCCTCAGGACGCACAGAATTCAAGGCTGGTGGTCCAGGATTGGGATTATCCATCGCCAGGGGCATAGTCCTCGCGCACAACGGTCGCATTTGGGTCGAAAGCGAAGGCTATGATGAACAAGCTTTCCCGGGCAGCCAGTTTCACATTCTCCTGCCTGTCGCATGAATAGCATTCACCTGGCGTGAAACTTACAGATTCAAGCCAGGTGGATGCAATCACTCAATAAACCACTCAAACGCCTCTTGCACTGTTTGATCGTATTGGAATCCAATCTCCTGGTCATTGCAGTTCATCACTGAAAAATCATAGATATCCGGATTGACAAACACCAGCCTGGCCCCACCAGCAGGTATCGATTCTACATCACCTAACCAATCGGTACCCCAATCATCAGCCGACACCGGCGATATGAAAAGGTAACACACTTCCTCATCCAGGTTGTTATACACGGTCACGGGCACAAGCCCTGGACCGCCGATTGTAAAAATCACATCAGAGACCAGATCCCACCCGGTAACCAGCGTGGCTTCATCACAGGTTTCAGCCAGGAAGTCGTGCGCTCCGGCAGGAACATCAAAGGTCATCGATGTACCGGGAGAGATGACACTTTCGATATCCAGCCAATCATCCCCCCAGTTGTCATTATCAACAGGGGAGATAAAAACATAACAGACTTCGATGGGGGATTCATTGTTTATCGTCAGGGAAAAGCCGTCCGAACCGGGCGGGATGAGAGGGACCGCGGTTTCCGTTGGCTGGTTCGCAACCGATGTCGCCGGGCGCAAGGTTGCGGTTGCCGGACGGGGAGCAGCCGTGGTTGCGGGGACCGTTGTCGTCGCCAGCATATCCTGCAAAACTGGATAGCCAATAATGACGCCCAAACAACCCGCAATCACGCATAATAACACCCCTACCACACCCAGAGCAACCGGCCACTTTTTCTTCTGTGGCTGCCCCTGGGCTGTCGATTGAACATCCGTCGGCTGAATCACCGGAATGGACGAAGCTCTTGTTGGTGTATATCCCGGCTGTGACCTCACCTGATAGGGCTGCTGCTGAACAGGAGCGGTACTTCCCGAAGGTTCTGCAAAAGGCGAGGGCAGAGGAGGTGTGCCTACCTGCAGAGGTCCGCTTTCGCGCAAAGCTGCGTCCATCTCTGAAGCCGATTGCCAGCGACTGGAAACAGACAGTTCCAGGGCTTTCATCACCACAGTTTCCGTTCGCCGGGTTACATCAGGCGCAATTTGGCTCAAAGGGATAAATTGATCCGGCATCGCCATCCGCTCTGTCGCCGTTGGCGGGGATTGTCCTGATAACGCATGATAAAGTGTAGCCCCCAGGCTGTACAGGTCGCTGGGTGGGCCTGTATGGTCCGTGCTGGCGCCGTACTGTTCAGGAGGGGCATATTCCGGTGTACCCAGGCCCCGCATCACGGTTTTTGTTTGCGGATCATTGGGGTCCCACAGCTTGACCAACCCAAAATCAACCAGCGTGATGCTGCCGTCCTCTTTCAGGATAATGTTTTGGGGTTTGATATCGCGGTGAATAACACCCTGGGTATGGCAGTACGTTAATGCCGCCAATAATTGATGCGCCCAACCCAGAACACGTGGTTCTGCCTGCGCGCCTTCCCGTTCTATGATATCGGCAAGGTTCTCGCCAGACACAAAATCCATGACCAGGAAGACCAATTCCGATTCTTCAAAATAGTCTGTCACACGCACCAGGTTGGGATGAATAAGCCGCGCCAAAACTGAGGCTTCCTGCTGAAACTGCTTCCGGAAGCCTTCGAGCATTTCTTCATCCAGACCAGGTTGGGGGCGCATCTCTTTGAGGGCGACGGGCACTTTCAAACGCAAATCCCACGCGCGATATACAGCACCCATCCCACCTTCACCCAGGGGTTTGACGATACGATAGCGATTTTGAATGATAACTCCAGATTCTAACACCTTCTCCTCCCTAACACAATATCCTCCCTAAAAGGGCATCCATCACTATTGCCAGCCAGAAAAAACGGCTTATTCCACCACGCATCATCACTGTACAGACAGCGTATCAATATAAATTACACCCTGTCCGGGACCATCAGCAGGGCGATCCAGCACGAACGCATAGAAGCGCACCGGATAATCCACCTTGCCGTTTTCAGGTCCATAAATGTGCCCATTTGGCCATGGCAAATCCGGCGCCAGTTTACCCGTCAACTTTTTCCAACCTGCCCCGGGAATAACGCCCATATGCACGGACCACATCTCGTCGTTCGCATCCTGAATCCATAAATTGAGAAACTGCCCGGAACCATCGCCATACACCCAGGCACTGAATTCCGTGGGCTGCCCGCTGACAGGATTGACCTGTGAAAAAACCACATAATCATCGGCGACTTGGGGGAAATCATACGTCAATTTGGCGGAAAATGCTCCGTCTTTAACCTGATCCTGGCTTTGAATAAATTCACCATACGGTTGATCGCCGCGCCGCCAGGAGCCGAAACTTTCAAAACTGATCAGGGTTCCTGAAGCAACCACCTCAACGGTAGCCGACGGCGTTATCCCCGGTGTGTTTGTGTTCGCCGGTTCCGCTGTAGGTTGCGGCGTTTGGGTGGGCGTGGGTGTGAGTGTGAATGTCGGTGTCGATGAGGGTGTGGGGGTTAACGTCGCTGCCGGCGAAGACTCGGTTGTCGCCGATGGGGTCATGGTTGGCGTATCCGAAGCGGTCAATGTCGCGGTTGGTTCGAGCGTGACAGTGCTGTCAGGAGATGGGGATAAAGTGTTTGTGGGTAAATCAGCCACAAGTGAGACAGGCGTCAACGTGGGCGTCATTGCCGGTTTGAACATCGCCATTATCGGGTCCTGCAAACCAAATAACAAAATACCTGCGACAATCAAGACGCCGCCGCCAATAACCACCGCTCCACCCACCCCCAACACCCATGCCCACACGGGCAGTTGCCGCTGCTTAGCCTGACCGCGCAAACCATCGGTTTTAAACCCGGGAAGAGTATCTGTCTTTCCATCATTATCCTGCGACTTTTCCTGGTAGGTCCTACCTGTCCCCCAATTTTTGATTTGCACACCCAGACCGGTCGCCATGTCACCAGAGGTGTTCCAGCGTTTTGAACGCGCAAGCTCCATCGCCCGTTC
Organism: uncultured Chloroflexia bacterium; assembly: GCA_963700595.1. Lineage (GTDB taxonomy): Bacteria > Chloroflexota > Anaerolineae > B4-G1 > SLSP01 > PWVB01. The sequence goes on along the minus strand of CAVOYE010000020.1, from coordinate 444,482 downwards.
AATGGCTGCGGCGGTGCGTGACGAGACAGTGTGCTGCATGGACCGTATGCTCTTAAATTCTTCCGGGGACGCAATACGTAAAGTGGCAGTGGGTGGCGATTGACCGGTTAAAGCATGGTACATGGTTGCGCCCAGGCTGAATAGATCACTGCGGGGGTCCGTATGTCCAGCAGTCGATTCATATTGCTCAGGAGGGGCATATTGCGGTGTCCCAATGCCGCGAACTGCCGTTCTCGTCCGGGGATCGTTTGGATTCCACAACTTAACCAGGCCAAAATCAACCAGGACCGCTTGCCCGTCGGGTTTAATAATGATGTTTTGCGGCTTGATATCGCGATGGATGATGCCATTGCTGTGACAATAGGCAACCGCATCCAGCAATTGTGTTGTCCAAATAAGTACCTGGTCTTCACGCAATGCGCCATCCCGCTTAATAATGTCAGATAAGCTCAGTCCGTCAACAAACTGCATCACCAAATAGACGTTGCGCCCTTCCTGAAAGAAATCTGTCACACTCACCAGGTGCGGGTGCGACAAGCGCGCCAGTATGGTCGCCTCCTGCTTGAATTGCTCGCGAAGATCCTGAAGTTTCGTCGTGTCAAGATCGTTTTGGGCGGTAAACTCTTTGAGCGCTACAAAGATATTGAGGCGCGTATCCTCTGCTTTGTAGACTGCCCCCATCCCACCTCGACCCAGCTCCATGACGATGCGGTAGCGTCCCTGGAGTGATTGCCCGGGATTCAGCATGCTAACCTCCTGAAAAAACTGTTGGTATAGCCCGATCTAACACTCCATTTTGCGCCAATTGCCAATACAGCACAGCCATAATACCGGTAAGCATAATGAGAATTCTGACTATTCTCATAATCATTGCGGTTCTTTGTTTTTTTATCAAAGCTTCTTTTCGTTCAATCGAAAGCGGACTTGTTACATGCCTCGATGTTTTTTTATTGGAGTCCCTCAGAATTGGGGTGCCTATATAGGCAAATAAGGTGGTAATATTATCATTTCCACCCCGTTTGTTGGCAGCGGATATCAGTTGTTTTACAACACGATGCGGTTGATGTTTTACAATATCCAGATATTTCCTGGTCCGTTAACATATCTGATAACCCATCTGAACAGACCAGGACACAATCACCTTTCATTAATTGTATTGGCGGAAATGCATCGACCACAATACGCTGTTTCGTGCCCAGTGAACGATAGATTTGGTTTCGTGATGGGTCATATTTGACATCATCCAAAACGATCAAGCCCTGGTCCAGCTTCTGCTGTACCACTGAGTGATCCCGCGTTATTTGTCCCATGTCCAACCCGCGGATTAAATAGATACGACTGTCACCAACATTCACCACATACAGCATATCTTTATGAATAACAGCGGCAGCCATTGTACAACCCGCACCCAGGGCTCCTGTATCCCGCAGATATTGGTAGAGAGAGGCATTAGCGCCTTCGACAGCCGATTTCAGGTTTGAGCGGATATCTATGGATGTGCTGTCGTAATATCTTTCCACGGCAACCAGAGTTGCCCACCGACTGGCTTCTGCACCAGCCCTGACACCCCCCATCCCATCGGCAACAACCAGCATGCGGCCTTTTTCCGCCAGGGTCTGGGGAGATGGCTCAAAAAAAATCAGGAGAGGTATTGGGATAAATGTGCATCCTCGTTGTTCTCACGCCGTTTACCCCTGTCCGTTGCCCCCCAGATATGAACAGACAATAACCGGGCGTCATGAGTCCGGTTAAACGGTTGAGAAGGCACGTGAAATAGTTGTGTCATTGTCTTTTCATCACTCTTTAATTTCGACGCAGCAGACCGGATGTGCTTGTATTATATCGCACCCCTGTGGAAACACTCTTTTGTGCGGTACTTACGCACGCGCTTGCTAAGCAACAATTTCCACGATTACAACCGTGATATTATCGATACCTCCGGCTGTATTTGCCTCAGCGACCAATTTCTCCACTGCTTCCTGGGGAGAGGTTGAACTGCGCCAAATCCGCCAGATGGTTGCATCTTCCACCATATCTGTAAGTCCGTCTGAGCACATTAACAGCGCTTCACCGGGAACAAATGTCTGCTCGAAAACATCGTATTCCAGCTTAAGGCGGTCACCGATAACCCGGTAGATGACACTTTTCCGGGGATGATGCCGCGCTTGCTCCCGCGTGATTTCGCCAATAGCAACTAACCTTTCCACCAGGGAATGGTCTGTTGTTATCTGGCGGATACCGCGCGCATTCATATGGTAACCCCGGCTGTCACCCACATTGATTATTGTCGCCATATCGCCGGTTAAAAATGCCAGGACCAGCGTACAAGCCATATTATTCCCGGCTTCTGTCCGTCCCTTATAGACCATTTCATTGGCTTCACTCGCAGACTCACCCAGCCAGTTCCGGGGATCCGGAATGCGTCCTATCCGGGCTTCTTCCTGCAAGGCTGCGATATGGGTCTCAAGTGTGGCAACCGTGAGTTGGCTGGCGACCTCGCCTGCCGCGTGCCCCCCCACACCATCGGCAACACCGGCGACAACAACCGTTACATCCATTGCCTTAAACTGGGATGACAAATCATGAGACAACATGCTGTCCTCATTGAGTTCCCGATTACGCCCTACATCACTTTGCGCGCCAATGCGATACTTTACGTTATTGTGTCCACCCAGCATTCTGACGGCATGGCGGAGCGATCGCACCATATTTTCTGCGGTAGCACTTTCTTCAGGTTGGGTGTAATGCTGAAATAACTCGCTGACGGCATCCGGCAAGGGCACGCCTGCCGGTGAAGATTCAGGTCCGCTGAGCATACTCTGCATCAAGTCTGCCAAAGCCTTCACATTAGCTGAAAACTGTGCACCATGATCCTGGTCATCTTTATCTGTCAGGAGTGTGACATGATCGTAACAAATCCACCGGGCTTGTCCATTCTGGTAGGCTATCGTCGATGGGGTGGGATCATTGAGAATGACGTTGAAGGCATGCAAATACGCCATACCTTCTGCCAAACTGATGCCTGAGTCCAAAACAGTATCCAGTGGAAGCGGTGTGCTTACCTCTGACAACCTGTATTCCTGATTCCCGGGCTCTATGAGATACTGCCGGGGCAAACTTAACACTTTCTCCGCAAAAACTTCCACAGGCAGGATAAGGGAGGGATGTTTTAGATTCATGGAGATCAAACGTTCAGCGGACGCGAACGAACCAGGCGCTTCAGCTTCACGCATAAGATAGGTGGGATACGTAGGTGGTATAACATCCAGCGCTGCACCGCAAGAACGACAGAAAGCACTCGCGTCATTCCCCAGCTCTGCCTGGCATTGCGGACACAGATAAAGAGGCTGCGTTTTCTGGACGACATAGACGTTCATACCTTCCGAGGTTAACAACAATTCTTTGACCTGATATAAACCATCCTTCACCATAGTGTCAACGGGCAGATAGGTTACCTCGGCGTCCGTGATGCCAGGCTCAACCGGCGCGCTTGCTGCATCTTTCTCTTCTGGTTTAGCCTTGTTTTTCCCCATTTCGCGAAGGACAAAGTAAACGATAACCGCGATAATAAGGAATACCAGCAGGGATCCCAATACCAAAAAGAGAATGAGTAACCAGGTCGGAATGGTTCCCTTTTCGGCTACAAAGAAATAACCGGTTTGGGAAAGCACAAAAGTTAAAAACATAGATGTCCCCTTCAAGTCATAATTGTGCAGGTTTGCGAAAAGACCCAAAACTCGCCGGCTATAAAAGGTTCATAAAAGCGTTCCTGCACCGGAATGCGTGAGCTAAACAACATCCTTGCGTTTAAGGACGTAGGCTGTCGCCAATCCGAAAAACAGCGCAAACCCGATAAGTATACACCAATCTTTTATCAAATGCAGCGGATTGCGCGTAAAATCAATCTGAAATTCTATTTCATTGACGGTATCCATCGCGTCAGGAGTTATCGTAAACGTCTCAGTAATTGTTTCCAACACGGTAATCATATCGTTTACGGTAACCTCCGGTACAGAAATGGGCACTGTTTGGACGATACCGGGCTGGATGGGAACGGTGATTTCCTGCGTGGTTGTGATAACAGTCACCGGTTCCCAATCATCGCTGGGTTTTTCAACCTCAGTCGACACCTCCTCAGTCAGTGGACCAGGTTGAAAACGCGAGCGCGTGAGCTGGTTTATATGTTCCAGGTCTGTACTTGATCCCAGGGATTCCATCGACCAGCGTGTGATTGTGAATACCGAGGCTTCACTCGCAATCCCCGGTAATTTGAAGAGTATACCGGCAAAGATCATCTGAAACATTAACGCCAGAAAGACTACATACAGAACAGTATTGGCATTGGGTACGATCGCCGAGATCAACAAACCCATCAGGATGGCAGCAACAGTACCCAAAAAGAGCGTGATATAAATTTCGAGAATCGCGGGCAGTATAACACCGGCAGTCGGATAATCAACCTTCAAACCGATCACCAGCATAAAGAGAAAACACTGTAACAGGGCAAATGAACCCATAACAATGACTTTGGAAAGGATGTAGGGAATAATGCGTAAAGTCACCATCCTCTCACGTTGATACACCGACCATTCTTTTACTATTTCATAGACCGACGCGAATAATCCCAGGAGCACCGAAGCAAATGACATTATAAACACCAATCTTTGACTCTCACTGACAATGGAGTAAGTAGCGCTCTCGTTGCCTTTTGCCAGGTCGGCAGCTAACTGACGGTCAATCTCTGCGAGGGAATCGCCTACCAGCCAATTTGGGCTGGAAACAACCAGCACAAAAGCTCCGATAACCGGCATAATCACCATCAACACCGTTAGCAGCAGCTTATCCCTGAGCACGAGATCCAGATACCGCCGGGTGAGAACCGCCAACTGCTGTAAGACATTGACGCGCGGACGCTGGGCAATGGAGTCTGAACTATGGGTGGCATCCGGTACGGGTAAACTTTGCTGCCTTTGCGCAACATATTTTTGGTATTGCGGAGATTGATGGTATTGCTGCTCCCACGCTTCAGCTTGCCTGCGTGCAACGGCAGGATCCATATCATCCAATTTATCATAAACGTCTGAAAAATCACCGGTCGTCACACCGTAAAAGTCAAAGGTTTCACTGGGCGGTCCATAATAAGTCATCCGTCCCTGTGAAAGAAAACATACGTGATCGCATTGGGTGATATTGGCTGTAGCATGAGTCACGAGAACGACTGTTCGCCCGGCATCTGCCAACCGGCGCAGCGTATACATCATTTTCTTCTCCAACCCGGGGTCAAGCCCCGACGTTGGTTCATCCAGGAAAAACAACCTTGGTTCTGCCAGCAGTTCGGAAGCGATGCTAACGCGTTTGCGCTGCCCGCCCGACAAACTGGTGATGACCTGGTTCTTCTGGGCGACCATCTCAACTTCTTCCAATACCCTATCAATCCGTTGTTCGATCTCCGCATTGGTCGTATCAGGCGGCAGCCTCAGACGCGCAGAATAGCGCAGCGCATCACCCACCCGTAGATCGCGGTGCAGAATGTCATCCTGAGGGACATAGCCAATCATCGTGCGGTACAGGTCGAATTGCTCGTACAGATTGTCGCCATTGAGCAATACCTGTCCGTACTGCGCTCTGTCTACCGCGCTTAAAGCTTTCATAAACGTGCTTTTTCCAGCGCCGCTGGTGCCGACAAGGGCGATAAACTCCCGGGGGTAAATTGAGATACTGATTGATTTGAGAATCTGTTTGATACTGTCGCCGTGCCCTACTTCCCGGGTAACCTTGATGCCATCCAGGCGCACGCCGCCCGTCGATGCGTACTGCTGGACACCACTGTGCTCATAGACCAGCTTATAGGGTCCTATTTGAATTTCGTCATTTTCTCTCAGGAAATGCGGCGCAAATATACGCCTGCCGTTGACAAAAGTTCCATTGGTGCTGTTCAGGTCGTGGAGCGTATGACCTTGAGGACCCACGACGAGAACCGCGTGCTTCCAACTGACCATCGCCCCGGAAAGGGGGAGTTTCGATGCGGGATCGCGTCCAATGGTGATATCCGACGTCATATCCATTTGCGCCGGACCAATCGCCATTACGCCTGTATTGTGCATCACAGCATCTTCTTTGCGTGAGCGGAATGTGAGTCCAACAGAATTACCCTGTGGGTCGCCAATACGCAGAATATCGCCGTGGTGCAAGGCTGTTTTTTGAACCTTATTGCTGTTTACAAATGTGCCGTTGGTGCTCCCCTGGTCAGCGTAAGTCCATTGCGTTCCCTCATATGAGAATAGCCCATGATGGGTTGATACATAAGGGAGTGTCAAAATGATTGTGTTGTCGGGCGCCCTGCCCAGGGTCATCACAGCTTGTGTGAGGGGGACTTCATACGGCGCCTGACCCGGGATCTGCACCAGCAAATAAGTGTCCTGGGGAGGCGGCATAGTGCCTTGAGGCGGGACAGTGCCTTGAGGAAGTACCGGTTGCCCGCATTCCGGGCAGAATCGCGGATCAGTGCTGTGTAACTCAGCCCCACAATAACGGCAAAAACGCGGCATACGTTTCTCCTTTACTTGATCATGGAATCTGTGATCATCAACAGCTTGGCTTGTAAGATCATCCCAGGTTATATGTACAGGTACACCATTATAGCAGTACCTATAAACACAGCAAAGTGCACAAACAGCCATAACCGTAGGGATGCGATGTGCTATACCCCACTGGTATCAACTTAAGGCGCTGTTAAGCGTAATCAGATCCAAAACAGGCATCGCTCCCAAAATACGGGAGATCCCTTTTAGGGTAGGGAGACGCAGCAGACTGCGTTTAGGGAGAGGTCAAATAGAGATTCTTAGGGTGAGATTTTGCTGTATCGGCTCTGTCATTTACGCAAAAACCCAGATGGATTCTGCCGCATGGAAAGCGGCGCGTGCGCGGGAATGACGCCTCGTTTTTTTCTTAACTTGATGCGCGTGGAATATCTAATCATTCGCACCTGGAATGTGTTTGTCATCAGAATGGATAATATTATAAAGGCAGAGGGCAAATAGCTGTATACCAGCCGTAGCTACTTCAAACCGGTGAGGTATTCCCAGCAAAAAGGCAGTTACCTGAAATGCCGACAGGTGACAGTCCCATACTAAGAAAGGAACTGCCACCTGCCAGAGAGGTTATTGTTCTGTAATGGTGATGGTTTTAATCAAATCACCCGGGGTACGGGCGCTCATCGGATCACGGATGCTGATGCTCTGCAAGACATCGAGTCCCTCGGTAATTTGACCAAAGACAGCATGCCGGTTATCCAACCAAGGGGTGGAGGTCAACGTGATAAAAAACTGGCTGCCGTTGGTGTTTGGACCAGCATTCGCCATCGACAACATACCCGGTCCCTCATGGTGCAGGTCTGGATGGAATTCATCGGCAAAGCGATATCCCGGTCCGCCCCTGCCGCTGCCGGTTGGATCACCTGCTTGTGCCATAAAATCTACGATGACGCGATGAAAAGTGGTGTTATCGTAAAATCCCTCACGCGCCAGGAAAACAAAGTTATTGACGGTTTTTGGCACCTCATTCGCGAATAACATAACCTCGATATCGCCCTTTTCGGTCTCAATCGTGGCTGTGTAGCGCTTGGACAGGTCCAGGCTAAAAGCCGGTGGTGATGTATACATGCCGTTGCGTTCTGCTGGATTCTGATTCATTTCTTGATCTCCTTTGTAATTATTCTTCTATTATCGTAATCGTTTCTATCATATCACCCGGTGTTGAAGCCGTTTGCGGATCGCGGATGCTGAGGCTATCCAGAACTTCAAAACCCTCGATAACTTTCCCAAATACAGTATGCATGCCATCCAACCATGGTGTCGAATCAAACGTAATAAAGAATTGACTGCCGTTTGTATTTGCGCCTGCATTTGCCATCGACAGGATCCCAGCACCTTCATGCCTGAGTGTGACATTAATCTCATCGGCAAACGCATAGCCCGGTCCACCTGATCCCAAACCGGTAGGATCTCCAGCCTGCGCCATAAAGCCCTCAATCACACGGTGGAAAAATGTGTTGTCGTAATAGCCTTCACGTGCCAGAAAAACGAAATTATTGACGGTTTCGGGTACAAGGTCCGCATAGAGTTCGGCGGTGATATCGCCCTTTTCTGTTTGGATGACAGCAGTGTAGGATTTAGCTGGATCAATCACCATCGCCGGGGCCTTCCCCGCGTATAGTCCATTACGCGCTGCCGGGTCTTCAGGCATCGGAATTTCTCCGGGTTGTACATAGACCAGGGGTGTGGGTGTGGGTAAAAGCGATACATCAGATTCGGCAATGCGTATCGACAATATTGAATCCCCGGCTTCAGTTGCGGTTTGCGGATCACGGAGCGATATGGATTGCAGGACATCCATGCCCTTAACAACTTTGCCAAAGACAGTATGCAGCCCGTCCAGCCACGGCGTGGGCGCGAAAGTAATAAAGAACTGGCTGCCATTGGTATTGGCACCGGAATTTGCCATAGAGAGCGTACCCGCTGAATCGTGCCGTAAACTGGGGTCAAACTCATCTTCGAACGTATAGCCCGGACCACCCATCCCACTGCCGGTGGGGTCTCCTCCCTGCGCCATAAAGTCAGCCAATACACGATGGAAAGTGGTATTATCGTAAAAACCATCGCGTGCCAGAGCGACAAAGTTATTGACGGTATTCGGTGCTTTGTCCGCAAATAATTCAATGACAATTTCGCCTTTTTCTGTTGCAAACGTCGCATTATAGATTTTATTGGGGTCTATTTGCATCGCAGGCGGCGCATCATACATCCCATTGCGCTGAGCCGGTTCGACAGGCATGTCACCGGCATCAGCAGATGCATTCACCGGAACTGTCGTAGCCTGTTCGGCGTCGGATGTCGAGACGGTCGCAGTCGTCTGAAGTCCATACTCAGAGGTGGTGGTTTCATCGACGGCTTTAGGCTTAAAAACGGTGCTGAACAGAAGTATCAACAAAATGACAACGATCACCGCTAAAATGATTAAACCCGTGCGCAAGATGGAAGGTCGTGTTGTTCTTCCCGAATTATATCCGCCGGATGAACGGGAAAATGTACTGCGCATTCGGTTCATTATGCCCGAGTTCTGACCCTTATCCACTTTATATTTACCTTTACCTGCACCCGTGCGCTTGGACGAACCCGCTTTGAAGGATGTTTTTTGCGGTTTACCTCCGCTGCTGGAAATACTGGATTTCACCCGGCTTGCGCCTCCGCTTTTGGATGACCTGCTCCCAGTTGGGGATTTCGGCATATTGTAGCCGGATTTCGATCCGCCTGATTTTGAACTGCTCTTGGAACCGGATGCACGATTGGCGCTGCTTGAAGGTGTCCGGCTTGGTTTAGTACTTTTCGTTTTCGACATGCTGCCTCCACTGAAAATTTACACGAATTCTATTCTATTTTGCTTATTTGACCAGATTAACCGAGTGATTATTTCCGGATGGTAAGCCTGCGACCAGAGCGATTGGACCCAGTAGCATTAACCACATAGCAGAGCGCAAGCCATACCGGTCGGCGACAATCCCAACTACCCAGGGCACAGCAGCCCCCAGCGCACCAAATATATTACTGACAGCCAGAACGATGCCGCTTTTCTCCGGTAAAGCACTGTATAAACTGCGCCTTGAGAATGGAATACCAACCCGCGTTAAACAAACCCAGACATGCCAGGAGCAAGAGCTTCAGCCCGTAACCTGGGAGCAGTAAAAATAGCGGGAAGAGCAGCAATTCGATAACGGCGCTCCGCTTCAAATATGCCAAACCGGGCATTCTGTCCAGCAGGGGTATCAACAAGAAATCACCTGCCAACCCGGCGCCCGCCCATACGCCCACCGCAATGCCGGCTTGAGCCGGAGTGACAACCGCGATATCAACAAAATACAGGGTCAGGTAACCCAGAAGCACATCCAGCATCAGGTCCGAGAAAACGAGCAGCGTTAACCAACGCAAAACGCTACCGTCCAGCAAAGCACGCAAGACGCCGCGAAGGTCTTCAACAAAAGGACCTTCTGTGTGATTTCTGCTGTGCAAATCCGGCAAACGCCATACCCACCGCACCAGAACTAATGTGAGAATCGCCGAAAGAATAAAGAGGATTTGCCAGTCTCCACCGAATAACAGGACTGTTGTCAAGATGATAGGACCGGTGACAACACCCAGAGATCCGGCAAAGGACCACTTTGCCATGTTTTTTTCATGGCTGTCCGGATCTCTATCCATCATCGCTGTTTGCGACAGGCTCACAAAAGCTCCGCTTGACGGATAAAAGAGCATAAAGCTGATCAGCAACAGTGTGAAGGTTCGACTGATCCCGGTCAGCAGCAACGCTAATGCATAAAGCGCGCCGCCACCGAGAATCAACGCACGCCGCTTACCGCGGTCGCTGAACAGTCCCAGAAACGGTTCAATCAGGCTTGAACCAATACCGGGCAAACCCAATAACAACCCTATCTGCGCATAGCTAAGATTCAGATCGTTCCGGATTTGGGGCCACGCGGCTTCGCGTACACCAAATATGAACTCGTCCAAAAATTCAATGAGCAGGACATGACAACATCACATTACCCTATGACGGATTTTTCTTCATCCCGCCATTCGAATTCATAATCGGTAATTCGTACCGTGTCACCCTCCTGAATTCCTGCAACCCGAAGCGCATCGATGACACCTTGGTGGTCCAGGTAACCGTGCAACCGCAGAAGTGACTCGTAGTATTGCGTTGGTGCGCGATGGACCGCACGTTCAATCTTGGGGCCTTTAACACGCCAGATGGTGTCCGATTCACGCTCAACACTGAACGCGTCGTCGTCCATTTCAGGCAGTTGCCGGATAACCGGTACAGGACGATACAGGGGTTGGACCGGTGTTTCCTGAACCTTCTGATAAGCTGCCCACATCAGAGGACGTATATTCTCACGCGTCAAGGCGGAAATCGCAATGACTTCAGGATAACCTTTCTCCGCAAACAAGGCTGTTTGATCCGGCAGCATTTCACGTACACCCGGTATGTCCAGCTTATTCAGAACCACAATTTGGGGTTTATCGATCAACCCGTGCCCGAAGGCCATCAGTTCCTTATTGATCTGGTCGAAATCCTCGAATGGATCTAGAGAAGCCCCATCAATCAGGTGTATCAGCACACGCGTGCGCTCGATATGGCGTAAAAATTCCAGACCCAGACCTTTCCCCTCACTGGCGCCCTCGATTAATCCGGGTAAATCCGCCATCACAAAGGTTTCATCCAGCGTCAAAGCCACCACCCCAAGATTGGGCTGGAGTGTGGTAAACGGGTAAGCGGCAATCTGCGGTGTAGCTGCTGTCGTGACGGACAGCAGGGTGGACTTGCCTGCATTGGGTTTACCAACCAGCCCGACATCCGCCAGCAATTTTAACTCCAATCGCACCTGGAGGATTTCGCCCGGATCACCTTTTTCGGCGATACGGGGCGCCTGGTTTGTCGACGATGCAAAGTGTATATTTCCACGTCCGCCGCGTCCGCCTTTGGCAACGATGACCTTTTCTTCCAGATCTGCCAAATCAGCCAGAATTTCACCTGTTTCATCATTGTAAATGACCGTACCAGGGGGTACTTCGAGCACCAATTCGCTGCCGTCTGCCCCGTACCTGTCTTTATTCTTGCCATTCTCCCCATTGGTCGCCGCATATTCCTTTGTTCGCGCCAAATGGTAAAGGGTGTTAAGGTGCGGGTGGACGGCAATAATCACATCCCCCCCCTTACCGCCATCGCCCCCGGAGGGACCGCCGAATGGGATGTACTTCTCTCGCCGGAAAGCGACGGAACCATTCCCGCCCTTACCGGCTTTAACCTGGAACTTTACCTGATCGTAAAACATATTTTCACTCTACTATAACGCGTTATGAAATTCCTCATCGAAAGAAAAAGCCTACCCGTAGATTTTGTCTGCAGGCAGGCCCTTCAATACAAAACAACCTCAAATTTTATCGTGAACCCAGGACATTGTGCAAGGTGTCACACGCCGGGCAACCTCCACCCGGACGGATGATTGCAAAACCATCTTGCGGGTCTGTCCCATAACGGACAAAATCAATATTCCAGACGATAATGCAGCGCACCATCCCGGTGTTGATACTGAGCTGCGCAGCTTCAGCCAGCCAGGCAGCCTGTTGGCCGGTATTGATATTCCGCGCCCACCCGAATTGATCGCTGAATCCAGGCACCCCTTCCTGGGACGCATAACCCATTTCGGTGTAGAATAACTGGCGGGTACCCCGGAAAATATTGTAGTACAATTCAGTCTGCGGTAGGAAATACCAGGAATGATGCGTACCCCCGGCAGGATGCCCGCTGCGCGCTGAAGGCGAGGTCGCACCTGCATTGTGATGCGCGCCAATATAGTCCATACAATTGGCAGCCCCGGCATTCCACAACCCCTCCATCCATGGCTGATCATCACACCCGTTAGGTCCGCACCCACCGAACCATCCGGTTGGCGCGGGAGCGGCGCTGATGACTGCAGTTCCGGGATTCGCTGCTTTGATTGCTGCGTAGGATGCGCACAGCAAATTGGTATAAGCCTGCGGACTGATCTGTCCGATTTGCCATTCGCGGTCAATATTCGGTTCGTTCCAAACTTCGATGGCGTCCGCGCCGGCAGCAGCCAGTCCGGCAAGCCACGAGGCGAATTTTTGCTCGTATCCAGCCTCATTGACCATCCCCGCACCGCCAATCGCACTGAGCTGGATTTTGAAACCGTTAGCGTGCGCAGCATTGACCATACCTTCCGCACCCTGACCATAAAAAATCTGGGTTTTTGCCCAGGTCATGCCGGCGTAATGCATTTTATCAGAATAGGGCATACCCAGGTCACGGACGTGCCCGCCCAACTCAAATGAACCTGTAGCTCCGGCAGCAGGAGCAGGTGCTGGGGCAGGCGCAGTGACCTGCGCTTCGCCCACCTGGATAACCGTGTAGATGCTGCCATTGGAGATGGCTTTGCCGTCAACAGATAACAGCCACGTGCTTTTGTAGCGACCGTCCTCATCCGGAGCGGTCATTTCGACGCTGATGTCCACATCCTCACCGGCAGCAACCTCGCCAACCTCCACTTCTTCAACGGTTGCCAAATTTGTATCACTGGAGAAACGCAGTACGGTGCTCTCAGGCCAATCAACACTTCCGGCATTCCGCATGCGCCAGGTCTTCGTAAATTGTTCGCCTTTTTCAAATCGCGTGTTATCGGGTACGGTTACATCAGCGACAAAACCGGCTTTGAGTGTTTCGTCCACAACCAGTTCGGGGTCTTCGTCTTCGATACCTTCCCCTAATCCGGAAGAAACAGCATCCTCAGGGTCGGTAACAACGGTCTCAGATATAACCACAACCGGGGCAGAAACCAGCACATCGAGCGTCCCGTTGTCCATTCCGGATACGGAGGCTTTAATAGTGTATGTCCCGGTAATCTCCGGGGCAATCCATTCCATCTGCGGTTGGTCCAGGGTTGTGGCGGCTTCAGACATTGTGCCTTTCGGATCCTTGATTTCCCAATCCACATTCGGCAGGAAATAGGGCAGCGGTTCCGTTTGAGCCATAAAATCCGCGAGCGTCGTTGCCAATCCCGGGATATTACCGTCTGCATACAAATCACGCAGCACTACCCCACCAACTTTATACCGGGAGGTCAGGCCCATCCGGGCGTACAACCATTGCGGTGTGCCTAAAAGATAGGTTTTCTCATCGACAGTCACCAATGTTGCACCGGTAGCAATATCCGAAGACGCAGACACGGATGTATCAAGAGTAAAACGCAAGGCTGTTCCGGGTTCGACATCTGCCTCAATGGGTGTCACTGCTTTCATTTTGCCCACAGTACCAAAGATCGCATTTTCGGTCACAGGGTTGGATGCATCATAACTAAGGGTTGAGTATTGTAAAAACACCTTATTGCGGTTGACTTGCGAAACTGCCCATTCTACAAGTTGTTCAGCCTGTCCTCCGGGCACGTAAGCTTCCGGCGCTTGCGGCATCGGTATGCGCAGTTGGTCAACTACCGATCCCAGGGCTATCCAGTCATAACCGCTGGTTTCCCACGACCCATCAGCACTTTGGGTCGGGGCGTCCACAACCACCCCAAGCCAATGCCCTGAATCATGGAACGCAGTTGCTAATTCATCGATGAATAGAGCATAAGCAGCGCGCACAGAACTATCTAAACCCGTGTAATCCACGATCAATCCGGGATAACCACCGCTCTGTGTAATCCCCAGCAGTTCCTGCACGTGGTTATTACGATCAGCTTCAAAACTCAACATATCGTTGACCAGAGCCGGATTTGCCGCGCGTCCAGGAATCCAGTTACGGATCAGGGGCACGATTTCGGCCTGACCACCATCAGTCGCCAGGGGCAGTTGTGTGGCATCACCCGTCGTTCCACCCATGGTGCCGATGAGCAACCCAGGGACATCAGCTTCCATAATAGGTCGCATCGAGTCCTGAGGGCGGTATTGCCGCGACTTCCGTAGCTATACGCAGGGCAAACTGCGGATTCTGCATAACCATGACCGAGGTAGGCGCCTGGGGTGTATCAGCAATAAGTAAAAAAGCTTCCCTGTCAAGGTGGCTGGGGATCCAGATCCAGCTCTCACCATTCCATCCCCAAAGGTCGAGGGTTTCCCAGGGTTCAGCAGCATTGGGGATATCGACCTGCAACTCCGCTGCGACTGGCTCTTTACTTTTTACATCGATCATGAAAAACGGGCTTTTGGGAGAGAGTGCCTCGGGTAAATTCTCCACAGCAGGCAACAGCTCTTTGGAGACCATTTCAGTGTTAAAATGCACCTGGGGAACTGTTTCCAGTTTGACCCGTATGCCGCCATTAGCCGTTTCATGGCTGATAAAGGTTAATCCATCAGAGTGGCGGAGAGATGGATTGTCTACAGTCAACTTCGTATATCCACCAGATGCAGCGATGCGACTTGCCAGGGAGATTGGGGGGAGAACTAAAAACACAATCAACAGGACGGCGATCAGCACGCCCACTAACCACGTTCTGCCCTGGAACACCTGACCAATACCGCCCAGAGATGGAATCGCGTTCTTTCTGGGAGAGGGCGAACTATCCAGATCTGCCAGACTCACGACGGAGGGTACCGCAGTCGTCGGACTGGTTGCACTGGAGCTTACCGGGGGTTCTGCGACATCCGGAATACCTGCAACCTCAGGGGAATGACTCAGAACAGCTGTCTCGGAAGCTGTCGCCTCAGATACAGCCATGTCCTCGGGTTGTATTTCAACCACGTCATCCGGTTGATATTCGTCGCTCATTCTTACCTCCAATAGAAATATGCTCTGTGTTTTAAGACAGAAACATGGTTCATTCTATCATACCGTAAGCGATTGACAAGGGCTGTATCACAAAATGGGTGCGTTTCAGAATAGGCTCCAGGATGTAACTACATCCTGGGGAGTGAATGCCAAGCGGCGCGAATAATCAGCCAGCTTTTCACATTGAGACTTTCGCGCCGCTTTTTTTCTGGGCATCCAGTTTGGCAGAGCCAAACTGGATGCCCCATTATTAAAATGGCGGTACGTGAAGCTACGCGGCAGCTAAACCCGAGTTGTACCGCACCGCCACCGATTTCTTGTTGGATTGTAATTAATTATGGTATAGATCTTGAATTTTCTACCAAACGAACCGGACCCTACAGAATCGGATCGGATTTAGAGGGTGAGGTCCCACAATCGCCCCGACTGCAAACGCATAAACAGCACCGGAGTTTGCACAGCAGACGGATCTGAGACCATCAAAGCGGCGCGAGCTTCATTCAGAGCCTGATCCACATAACCATGAGCGGTAAGACGGCGATAGAACACCTGCGTTATTTTTCGCGCTGTCGCAATTCTCACCCGGTCCTGCATACCAATGACAGTGGGGACACCCGCCAGGACGAGTTTGGGCGCCATGCCGACAAAAGCATCACGGCTTGAATGCGAAGCGCTTTGGCAAACTGACAGGAAAACCAGGTGCGGGCGGATGTCAGCATGAGAAAAAATCCGTGCCAATGTCTGGTCAGCAACCGGCAGGCTGTACCCCTTCTGGTCTTCCATAAATAATTCAGCGCTTTTACTATGACCCACGAACCGTCCATGACCCACAAAATGGACAATTTGGTATCCGTTGCGCAATACGCTGCTCAGATTTTCCGGGGTCACCGGCACGGGCATAAACTCCAGACGCACTCTATCCTGTTCCATACCCTTGAAGGCGGTCGCCAGAATATATTTCTCAAGGTCAACATCCAGTTTGCCCAGTTGGTAGCGGTCGTGCAAATCTTTTGGATTGGAAATGATCCCCAGAACACGAATAGGTCGCGTGACAAGGGGTTGTCCCCAGGGCTGCGGTACTGGCAGGTATCTGGAAAAAGGTGTGTTGGAGTTGGCAGATAACATAACGACACCATCATGAAGTAATTCCCAGGGCAGATTGTGTAATTCCGGGACATCACTCCCGATGCGAAGCCGGATACGCCGCGGTAGAGATTGCGCGATAGCCTCACCCTGTGCGACACGCCATGCATCCCGCACAGTCACATCACTGACCAGCTGATTAAACAGAAAACGCCCATCCTCGGTGGGATTACCGCCGGGCTGCCAGGACAGAAGTGATTTTGAGAGTTTTCCACCGGTGAATACATGCCCATCATCCAGGCTTACTTCTACGGCATAAGCAGCATCACTTGTAGTGTCCCGGTTTATGCGCAACTCAACCTCAATCGCAGAACGCTGTAAGGACCGTTCACTATCTGATATGCGCGGTTGCGTGAGGACATGCATGGACGCCGGGGTTGGGGTAGTTTCACGCTGTCCAACCGCCAGATACACTGTCTCATCCCGGGAGTGGAAAGTGTCGGATTCGTCGATATAGGACACCTCAACGGTTAATGGCACCGCTGGTCCGGATTCCAGCGGTTTGACATCCAGACGGCGATTTCGCGAACGTCCAGGGGGTAGGTGAGCTAAAGCCTGGGTCATGGCGACCTGCCCTTCAAATTGACGGGCCTGTGTCTGGATAACCAGGTGTCGTGCCAATCCATAACCTTCATTCGTGACACTGAAATTTAGAAGCGACCAGGCGTTGACCACCAATCCTTTATGCTCTACGTCGAGTGAGATCAACGGTAATCTGAGGCAACGCGCGTTTTCCCGCCGGCACCCCGCGACGCGATCCTCGTCCCCAAGTATAGCAAAGAGACGTTCAGCCTCTTGCCACGCCTGAGCGGTTGTGGACAACCGTTCTCCCCGCTCTGACAAGACCTGAGCATACCTTATCCATGCCATCGCAGCCCGGCGGATACGTCCCACATGTTCCCAAACCAGGGCAGCCCTTTTCCAGCGTCCGGCATTCTCATGCATTTCCGGTTCCGCCGGGATGGTCATAGCCATTGCATGACCCTGAACATCCACGATTATTGCATATGGACCGTTGTCGTCCCCATCCACAATGACCGGCGGGTAAGTTGCATCATGGTCAAGGCTTTCCTGCCAACTGACCTCCCCTGTAAATCTGTCCAGAGCCTGGATAACCCGGTCTGCTGATAGCACGGTAACGATATCATTCCACACTTCAGGAGCAGCTTGAACAGGCGCTGGTGACTGCGCATGCCAAACCTCACGCCCATTGGCAAGGTGCAGCGCATGGGTACCATCACCTGCGCCGATGTAGACCCGGGTGCCATCCGTGACAGGCGCCGTCAGAACAGAATTCTGGGGACCAATGGTTGTTTCCCACATCATAGAACCGTCACGCGCGTGCAAAGCGACCACAGTGTTATGGCGCATCGAGGCGATGACCAGGTTACCTACCACACACGGCGTCTGGTCCATCCATTCATCCGAAAGCACCGGTGCGTCATATCGCCACTTTTCCTCTCCATCCACACCGAGTGCGAGGACGGTTGGCGCAGAACAAGGCACAAAAACCCGGTCCAACCCAAATGCGGGAGCGGACAAAGCGGCTTCTGAGGACAGATTGATTTCCGTTAAATGCTGTCCGGAGTGAAGATCGATGATTTGCATCCATTGATGGTCGGTGGTTACAGCAACCAGGGCATCAATCCTGGAAAGCTCGATATCTTTGCCCACCGCGCTGACAAGGCTTGTCATATCCATGGCAGAAACCTGAACCACCGCTGCAGCAGAAACCAATTGCACACCCGGCGTGTATCGCCAGAGTTCGCGACCACGGGTATCCACAGCGAGTAACATGCCCTCACTATCATAGGGGTCAATCTGGCTTAAACTCACCAGTACGAAATTGTCACCGCAGGATGTGAACCCGGTGATGGTCACATCTTCAAAACACAACTCCCACAAGGTATTCCCATGTGAAAGCGTTAGGGCGCGTAAAACTGATCCCCGGGCGTCTGCTGCTTCCAGGGGTACCATTATCACATCCCCCATAACAATCGGGCCTGCGCAGGGTTTGCTGCCCAACGCCTTTGACCAGGCGAGTATGATCGCATCAGGATTTTGTGTATTGTGCGCAGGCGCTTTACGTGGTGATGCAAAATTATCTTCTGGCTTCAAATAAGCGGGGATGTTGATATCCGGACGTAATTTTCGAATCTTCTCAAGCATGGCAGTCATCTGATTGTGCCGCACGACATAGACGATTAGTTCGCGTGCCATGCCGGCACACCACTGCGGAAATACAGCGTAATCAATGCCCAGGGCAAAACATAAATCACGGAGTTCATCCAGGTCAAACCGGTCGATGAGCATTTGACGCACAGCGCTGAGTATGTCCGGATTCGTGGATGTATTAGGCATAATGACCTTTCTCATACAATGCATGCATGGTTATAATTTCGCGCCATGGTGAGTGAAAGCGTGTGTGCACATTCAATAATTTCATGCAACGAATATAGTGTAATACAGGTCATGAACTTGGCAAGTCCACCGACCACTATGGGTGCCCGTCATATTTTTGCATCCTATGCTCTTTAGGCGGCGCGGAATAGTCCTCTCGTGCATCCAAAGTTGATTCCCGCGCCGCACTGTCTTCATAGGGGTGTGTCGGTTGCCCTGGGCAACCGACACACCCCTTTAAACCAGGTGGCGGGGCGGAGGTCTCCCTTGCATGCAGAAGCTCCGTATTCCGCCCCGCCACAGCATCCTGCTCAAGGCAAACCATAATATGTTCAGCAAAGTGCTGAGTATACTCACTTATTACCGTTGCGGAAAAGTGACGGACACCCGACCACTATGGGTGCACGTCATATTTTTGCATCCATACATCGACTATGCGCATAGTGCGGCGCGGAATAGTCCTCTCTTGCCTCCAAAGTTGATTCCCGTGCCGCTTTTGACATTCGCCATTTTTTTAAAACGCGCCAGGCATTCCCTGCCTCTGGTATTTTCTCAAAATCCGTGTATAGTGTGAACTATAGTTAGCGTTATAATATATTTTATTATGCTTATTCTGTTTAACTAAAAGCGGCAATCCTTTCCAGGTGTAAATTGGTAGCCACTTGTAGATAACATAATGGGCATGGAGTCTCACATGAAGAATAAACGATGGCAGAATGTGGCATATGGATTAGCGTTTATCATCCCTGTCGTGGGTGCGTATTTAGCGAATAGATTGATAGCACAGTACAGGAACCGCGCCCTGGGAACGCGCCCGGAAGTTACGCATATCCGTGTCCCCCTGACATCTTTGATAGGTCTCAACGCGGAAACTGTTGAGGTGCAAAAAAAACCCGAAGTGATTGTGTTACCGTCAGCGGTAGATATGAAACCCATTCAAGACGACCTCACGCCCAAGGTCGAATCACCACAGGATCATTTCATCGGCAGTATGGAACGGGGAAAATTCCATCGACTGGAATGCCGCTTCGCTCTGAATATCAAACCCGATAACAGTATATTGTTCGCAAGCAAGGATATCGCGCTGGCACAAGGATACATCCCCTGCGGTACGTGTAAACCATAGCACGCGGAGACACAAAGAGTTTTACCTTCAGCCCTGCATCTCGCGACCCTGGTTAATAACAGTGTTCCTTTTTCAGGGGCGGATATCCTCACCCTTCGGCAAAGGTAATTCTATATAGAACGTACTGCCCTCGTTCACCACACTCTCTACCCCAACACGTCCGCCATGACGTTCAACAATGGATTTAACGAGGGCTAAACCCAAACCGGTGCCCTTAATGTTGCCTGTTTCGCGGCGCTTGATGCGGTAAAACTTCTCGAACAATCGCACCTGATCGCCGGGGGCAATCCCAATCCCACTGTCCGAGATGCGGATGACTACCTCTTGATCCATGGTATCCAGGCTGACCCGCACTTCGCCACCGGCAGGTGTATATTTAATAGCATTATCCACCAGGTTACTGACCGCCTGTCTTAACAGTGTGTAATCTCCCAGAATAGTCGGCGCGCCGTCCGCCGGTAAGAGCTGCAAATTGATATTCTGCGCTGCTGCCCGGCCGCGCATCCCATCAACCGCTTCAACCAGGATCAGTCCCAGACGGCACGGATCTTGCCGGATACCAACGCCGGATTCGACGCGCCGTAAATTAAGCAAGTCGCCGATCAGGGTATTCATTTGCTCAATACCCACCAGGATTTTCTGGATATAATCACGCTGTTTGTCGCTCAGTTCACCCACCATATTCAACATGGTTGTAAAACCGCGCATGGATGTCAACGGGGCACGAAGGTCATGAGATACCGTCGCCACAAACTCGGATTTCATCTCATCCAGCTCTTTGAAGTGGGTGACATCGCGCATCACCACGACGACACCGCTGATGATCCCCTCCCGGTCACGGATTGGGGCGATACTCGCATAGAAAGTCCGCCCATCGTCCAGGGGGATCTCGACAGAAGGCGTTGAATAATCATCCGCTGCGAAGGCGCTCGCATCCCGGACGGATTCCGGGAGTGCATTCTGGTAGCGCCGTACACGCCGCGCGGTCACCGCTTGATCATTCAAGGCGTTCGTTAAGGGTTCCGGCAGCCCTAGATTTTGCAGGCGCTGCCCGTACGCACTGCCGTCAAGGTTTAACAGACGCTGCGCTGCGGGGTTGATCAACAGCAGATGCGTACCGGCATCTGTCACCAGAATAGCATCCGTTGTGCTGGATAATATCGCAGCCAATCGCTGGCGTCCCCCTTCAGCTGCCTGGAAAAGCCGCACATTGTCGGTAAGAATACCGGCTTGACTGACCAGCGTTTTGATAAAATTGACCCGGTCTTCGTCAAAGGCATTCACTTCTGCCGCGCCAATCCACAGGATTGCCACTATTTTATCCTGGTGACTGACCGGAAAAGCTGCCAGGCTTTTAATCGCAGCGGGCAGACGGGGTACGCCGGTAGCTGTCTCCAAATCCTGGGCAAGGAGAGGCCCTTTCTGGCTCCGCATAGCACGCACGAGGACCTTCTCCAATCCCGAATAATCCCCGGTGCCATTTTCCACACCTGCCGAGAAAACTTGCTTGACTTTATCTTCACCTTCCAAAATCATAAAACGGGCGACGAGAGCATTTGTCTCAACCATAACACTGTGCAGAATGGGATCAATACCATGCTCAAAATCCAGGGTTGCCGCGACTTTCTGCGCGGTATTCAACAACAAGGACAGGTCATTCAGCCGGTCCTGCAACCGAACCCGCATACCATCAAAAGCGTCACCCAACCGGGCGACCTCATCATCGCCCGAGATCTCTACAGGTGCAGACAGGTTACCCTTCGCGATACTGTCCGCAGCCTGCGCAAGTTTGTTGAGCGGCTGCGTGATGCCCTTGGAAGACAGGAAAATAGCCAGGATCAGGAGAGAGCCAAACAGGATCTGCACAGCCAGCAGAGGCATCGATATTTTCGCAGCACTTTCCAGCACAACGACGTAGGGGAGCTGCAGCACCACACGATGTCGTAAGCCGTCCACCAGGTGCACCAGCACCAAAACGTGGTTGCCAGCACTGTCAACGCTGCCATAAGCCATATCATCCGCATCATTGACGGCGTATTGATCCACGTCCGTATCCAGCTGCCAGATTCTGTGCAGCTGCCCAGAATCCGGGTGGGCAATAACCACACTCCGGTCATCGATAATAAAACCGGCACCCACTTCCCTGGTTTGCTGTAGTGAGGTAATAGCGTTTTCGATAAGCGGGTGAATGCCGTGTTCGAGGCGTCCGATCAGGTACCGTGCTCCTGCAGAACTCCCGGTGGGAGCGGGAACCACACTGATGAAACTCAATCCGTAGCTGTCATAATCAAGATTAAACGGCAGCTCCGTGATGTCTGTCACCTCTACACCTACATTGTGCCGTACCAGCAGATCAAGAACTGCCAGCTCTTCCGGTGTCAGCGTTTCATCAGCATCCAGAAGGGAAGCGCTGCTGATGACAGCGCCTTCGCCGTCCACCAGCAAGAGCTGCTCAAAAAATGGCCCCAAATCCAGGGCATTCTCCAGGGTGTCCGCCAGATCAACAGTTGCGCTGGAGACGATGCGCTGGTCATTGGCAAAACTGGTTATCAGCGCCTTGCCGGTCGCATAGAATTGCAGCAGGTTGTTACCTGCGCTATTTGCATTGCGCTCCATTTCCAGCAAAGCTTGCTCCTGGGCTAAGCCCACCGCACTCACCGAAGCCGCCAGCACTGAAACCGTCACACTGACTAAAACCAGAGCACTCGTCAGGAAAACAAACTGCGCGCGCAGGGATTTGCTGTAAAACGACGATACATCGGGGCTTGCCATCCGGCGCAGTTTTGGGCTGATCGTCAGGAGCTGCATCAGGACCGCGATAAGCAGCGAGGCGAACCACCACAACGGCATCTCATTGATCATAATCGCAAAGATGTAGTTCACGACGCTCAATCCGCCCCGGAGCTGATTAGCTGCCAGGTGACTCACTGCCAAACCCGCCACCGTGATAAAAGCCGATAACGAGAGGGCGACCACAGGCCAACGCAGCCAGTTAAACAGCTGCCCTTTATAACGCTGGTTGAAGCAAATGCCGGCAACACCGCCCCAGGCAGCAATGGACAGCACGTCGGTCAGGACAAGGGGTGAAAAGAATGCCCCCACAAAACCAGCCCACAAACTGGCGATCAGCGCCGGCGCCGGTCCTAACCAGTACGCCACCCCGGCAACCAGGACTAAAACCAATAATGATACATTGGGAATATAGGGCAGTACACCGACACCGGTGCGTGTTGCCGGTGGAATACCGGCACCGCTACGATTGAAAACCAGGAAAAAATGGGCGGGGAAAATGAGAATGCAAATAACGACAAAGAGAATCAGCTGCGTGCGGTCAAGGTCCTTAAAATTCCGGCGCCACCGCCATAAAGCCAGCAGGAATACACCTAGATAGAGGATAAGGACTATCCAACTGGCAAAACCTGTGGTTGGCTCCAGATGGAACTCCCCCAGTTTACGTATGAAATCAAATTCCATAACCGAACCCCTTCATCCTTTTACCCTATGCATAACCGGAAGCGCAGCAAAAACAATCAGAGCTCATTCCAGAAATGTAGATAAATACCCAGACTGTCCCTAACGATGTCATTCCGCGAAAGCGGGAATCCATCCGGGAAACTTATCTGTCATCTCATTCTATTCCTAGATGAATTCATTGCATCTGGCTGCGCAGCCTGACATTGAAACAATAAATAAGATTAAAATCATACCTGTCTTTAATGATACTCAAACCTGTCAGGAATGCAATAGGCATCAGGTTGCGGGTACGTTGCAGATTCGTAGCAAAAAAACAAACCGCGAATTAACTTCCTGACCTTCCGGGAAGGTGCGGTTGCGCCATTTCCTGATTTTGTCAGCTCTGTCAGCACTGTCAGCACTGTAAAAGGAGGGGCACCTTTCATAAAATCAATTTTAGTTTTTTGCAAAACTGTGGTTCGTAATTTAAACAGGGGATAACTCCTATTACAGGGGATAACTACCCGGTCAAATTTAATTAACCAGGCTGTCCTTTTTTGCATTTCCACCTATGAAAAAATGCAATTTGTTTTTATAGTGTGGGACCCTGTATTTTTAGTGCTGACAGTGCTGACAGTGCTGACAACTTTAGTATCTCCCAGCTGGTAGGTCCCGTTCCTGCTTATCTGACACACGCAATACCCATCATGCACTACATTCCTCTATCTATATTGTAGATCACATGTTCTATTTTCAAGAGGACAGGTAGGGTTATTTCGTGAGGTATATAAAATAAAATTCCGGATGGATTCCCGCGTGCGCGGGAATGACGAGGTTGGACCGCCGCAGGGGTCAGACGTGCAAGATGTATTCCCGCGTGCTCGGGAATGACGCGCGGACACTGAGGGGCGCGTGATTGCGGGTAACTGGATTCCCGCGTGCGCGGGAATGACGCTTGAACACCGCGACTTGCTGCGGCTTGAACTCGATGGATTCCGCAGCATGGAATGCTGAGCTTCCGCGGGAATGACTTCCCGCTTCTCTGAATGTGATGCGCATGCTGACAGGAATACCCTACACCTGAGGCCATAATGCCGGAAATATACGCCGGGAATCACCAGGCAGACAATGCGTGTTGCGTATTGCGTACTGCGTGTCACTTGTAGCGTCCATCGTAATGAATACGAAACACGAAAGACGCAACATGCTTTACAGTTTACAATTCTGCCAATTGACACCCCTATGCCAATAAAGTATAATGTTATCAACTAAATACAGCCAGAAGCAGTTAAAGGAGACCTGATATGAACGCGCCAATGCAGGGAATTGCCACGCTAAAAAATGCATGTCCAGCTTGTGGAGAATGCTGTGGCGAGTGTACCTGTTTGCCCGAGTCAGAAAGGCCCAAACTCAAACCCTCGCTGCTGGCTAAGGTCCGCGAAGACATCCAGACCGTTTTTCAGAAGGATCCGGCAGCCCGGTCTGTACCTGAGGTGCTGCTGTGTTATCCCGGCTTGCATGCCATCTGGTTGCACCGGATTGCCCATGCTCTCTGGCAAATGCGCCTGTATTTGCTGGCCCGAATGGTATCCCAGTTCAACCGGGGGGTGACCGGCATCGAAATCCACCCCGGGGCACAGATAGGACGCCGGTTCTTTATTGACCACGGGATGGGGGTTGTGATCGGCGAAACATCCGAGATCGGTGATGATGTGCTGATGTACAAAGGCGTCGTCCTCGGCGGCGTCTCGCTGGATAAGGTAAAACGCCATCCCACCATCGGGAACGGCGTGGTCATCGGCAGCAACACGATCGTGCTGGGTCCCATAACGGTTGGCGACAACGCGATGCTTGGTTCAGGCTCGGTGGTCATCAAAGATGTCCCCGAGTGCGCGACGGTGGTCGGCATTCCAGGTCAGGTCGTCAAAATCAACGGCGTATCCTGTCGTATGAAACCGGATTTGCACCACGAGGCGATTGCCAACCCCAACATGCAGACCATAGAAGTTTTAACAAAGCGGATTGAAGTGCTTGAATCTTACCTCAATATAAACACGGTTAATGTTGATAAGCATTTGGACCAAGAAATAGCGTCGGAACTGCAGGAAGAGGAGATAGAATCATGGGCGTAAAAGTTGCGGGGTTTCAGGGTCTGGTCGCGGATAGTGTGCTGGACCTGATTGGGAAAACACCGGTTGTTCGTTTACAGAAAGTCGTCACCAGCGATATGGCAACCATCTGGGCGAAACTGGAACGCCAGAATCCGGGCGGTTGCGTCAAAGAGCGCATCGGACTGTCCATGATCGAAGCTGCAGAACGCGACGGGCTTATCCAACCCGGATCAACCATTGTCGAACCCACCAGCGGAAACACCGGTATCGGACTGGCGATGGTCTCCGCATTTAAGGATTATCACTTGATCCTGGTGATGCCCGATTCCCTGAGCGTAGAACGGCGGATGCTATTCCAGGCATACGGCGCGGAAGTGGTGCTGACCCCGGGCAAGGGGGGGATGAAATCCGCTATTGCAAAAGCCAAAGAAATCGTTCAAAATACCCCGGGTGCGTTTATGCCCAATCAATTTGAAAATCCTGCCAATCCTGATGTCCACCGTAAAACCACAGCGATGGAAATTATGGCGCAGGTGCCGCAGCTGGATGCCCTGGTCCTGGGTGTGGGCACGGGCGGGACCATTACCGGAACCGGTGAAATAATCAAAGCCCACCTTCCGCACGTTGAAGTCGTCGCGATCGAACCTGCTGAATCGCAAATTCTTTCCGGGGGTGAAGCCCACCCGCATAAAATCCAGGGGATGGGCGCGGGATTTATTCCGCTGGTGCTTAATATGGATGTCATTGATACCGTTATCGCGATAACCAGTGAGCAAGCCTATGAGATGGCACGGCAATTAGCGCGGCGTGAAGGGTTGCTGGTCGGGATTTCTTCCGGAGCTGCGGTTGCGGCTGCGCTGCAGGTGGCAAAACGCCTGGGTCAGGGGAAAACCGTTGTAACCCTGCTGCCCGACACCGGCGAACGCTATCTGAGTACGGGATTATACGATCAGTAGGGGCGCACCGATGTGTGCGCCCCATAAGCATCAAGTTAAGCATTGAGAGCACATCCAAGGTGTTTGTAGTAGAAACTTCGGCGCTGTACTCAGCGCATCTATCTTCGGGCAGATAGAGGTTAAAACCTCTACTACAAACGCGAAGGTTAGCTTTACAAGATGCTTTTTAACCCCTAAAAATCCTTAACTTGATGCGCTTGGGGCGAATAACATTCGCCCCCATAGGTATCAACTTCAGAAAAAACGATGTGTCATTCCCGCGAAAGCGGGAATCCATCTGGGTTTTTGCTTAAATGACAGGGCCAATACAGCAAAATCTCACCCTTAGACTCGCTTTTTGACCCCTCCCTAAACGCAGTTTGCTGCGTCTCCCTCCCCTAAAGAGGGATCTCCCGTATTTTGGGAGCGATGTCTATTTTGGCTTTGATTACGCTTAATAGCGCCTTATCTTGATGCCTGTGGGCGAAAAACATTCACCCTATCATTATCATCGCGCGCCAAAGGTTTCTGTGTGCCATGCGCGGACTGTGCCGGATTCCAACCGCGCAGCACCCAGGTAAGGGTCCGCACCGCGTGTCCATTGTGCCACAAGCAGTTCGTTGTCTCCATGCAAATTCAACAAGCCTTCAGGCAGCCAGAAACGCCGTTGTGAGGTTTTTCCAGACAAAGCCCGTCCCACCAGGGCGCCGTTCAGATAAATAAAGACCTTCGCCGGCGTGTTTTCCAGCACAAAATAAACGGGCTGCACTGTGTCGCGGGGAATATTGAGGTTAAACGCTGATCGATGCCACGTGATGGCGGGATCGCCTTCCGTGGGCAATAGATGCCAGTCGGCAAATCCGCTAAAGCCCTGCACGCGCTGTTCACCCAGCAAACCCCCACGCACCCGCCATTGAATGGGTATTTCCGGATTTAATACGGCAGACAGCAACCCGTGCTTTTCTGCGGCTTTATCCAGGTCTTGCGACCTGCCGGCGTTTTCCACCAGAATCGCCAACAGATTGCTCTGAGTCTGATAACGCCCGGGAAGAGGCACCAGCTTGCTGCCGGTTGGGCTGAAATCCGGCGGGACTTTCAGCGCTGCAACATGCTGCCCATTGAGGAAAACATCACAATCGTGCCGGCATTGAAGGTTGACGGATTCTGCATACCCCTGGTAAGTGCCGCGATACCAGATAAACCCGTCCAGGATGTTCAGGTCTTCCATCGCCATGAATCCATCCGGCGCCAGGCTGCGCCATGAGGTATCCGGATAATCCGGGCGTGTCTCAAGCACGCCTGGACATTTCTCCCACTGCAAGACAGGCATAACGGATGCGGTTGGCGACTGCCAGGAAATCGGCGCCAGCCACGTGCGGGGGTCACTCCCCCGCCAGGGTCCCCAACGGTAGCCAAAGCCTTTCTCAGAAACCAGAAAATGGTAGGTCCCATTCCGGTCCGGTAAGACAAGGTCAGGCCCGATGACGACGCCCCGGGCTGGGTCCTCCAATGTGGGTGACCAACCAGCGCCAAAGGCAGGTGTGGAGCGCCACGCGTCATCCAGGGGCCATATATAATCAGCGTAGGGGGCCGCCAGCGCCAATAACTGCAGCCTGCTTTCGGGTCCGTCAAACACAATAGAGCTCAACTTGGCGCGGTCAAAATGTATATGCCAGCCATTCGGAACGCGTTTGTGGAAAACAGCGCCTCTGCTGTGCAACGGTCGGAAAGCGTCTGAAAGCGTGACATCCCCGCCTTCATCGTTACGCAATATGCACAAAGTACGTCCGGCAACGGCAGTGATAAGCTGGAGTTCCAGCGTCGTGGACTCTATCATTCCCTGGGCGATGGGCAGATTCAGGGGCAGCAGGCGGGTTTCGAACGCCGGTAACGTTATCTCATCAGTCATGAGCACTTCATCGCCCTGCGGTAGCGACAGTCTCACATACTGGTTGGTCTTCGAGGTGGATTCCAGCAGAGCTGCGGAGCCCCCCGGTGAAATGGCTGCGGCTTTCAGGGTTTCAGCAGGTGCAGCATAGATCACCGCTTCCGCCGTCGCAGTCAGCAGCACCTGGCTTAAGGTCTCAAGGGATATCGTCAAGCGGTGCATATGATAAAACGCCCCCATGGCACCATAGCTTTCATCCAGCGGAGCGCCGGCGCCGTACGCAGTTCCCAATCCCAAAGCTCCCCAATAACCCCAATTACAACCTTTATGTCCCGGATCCAGGGCTACCGCGCGCACTCCGGCGGTCAGCAGCATAGGCAGGGGAGCCCGGGTAATCGGCATGTTTTCCAGGGCATGGGCAGAAGGAGTTTCTGTTACGGCAGGGGGGTCAGGCAGCCCGTTCAGCCTCTGAGGCTGCCCCAGGTGCGGTACAACAAACAATGGCGCATGATGGGCATCGGCAGTCGCTGGATCAGCATAATCGTCACTGTGGATAGTCCAGATCGAGGCTGGCACCGTTTCAGCAATTCCGGATAATCCGGCACGCGCAGGCCATGCCCAGGGCGTTACCATCCCGCATTGGGCTGCCAATGCAACGAAAGGCAGTTGGTAAGCATTCGGATTCACGGGATATGACCAGCGTCCCGGGTGCAGCACAGTCAGAAGACAGTTTGGCTGGCTGGCAAAAAAAGGAAACAACCTGCGCCACCAGACTGTGAGATGCCGGAGATAGGTTCGCGAGGGACCCGCTGGATCAGCTTCATCCGGTGCAGTCGCCCCACTTTGCGACGCCACCACCCACGTTGGCAATCCGCCAGCGCCAAGATGAGAGCCAACCCACGGTCCCACATGGGGGATAAACCATAAACCCGCATCCGCAATCGCTTTGAGCAGGTAATCCAAATCACGTGGACCGGTAAAATCGTAGAACCCCTCAGCTGGACTGTGATACGCCCAGGGGAATGAAACCATGACCGCGTTAAAGCCCCCCACCCGCAACTGATCCAGGACCGGCTTCCATAAATCGCGGTGCGGCAGGCGATAGTAATGAAATGTACCCGCCTGCAATAAAGCCGGCACACCATCAATCAGGAGATTTTGTCCATCCAGGGTTAATTTTGCCACGGATCACACCACAGCACGCGCAATAAGACTGGCAACTGCAGCGTTATGGACAAGCAGGCTCTCGTTTGCGGTTTTTGTGCGGGACGCGCTGAGATCGACCATCCGCGCCAGTATAAAAGGCGTCAACGCTTTACCGCTTATCCCTTGAACTTCTGCCTCCCGGAGTGCCTGATCAATTAAAGGTTCCACATCCTCAGGGGGTATTGCAGCAGATTCGGGCACCGGGACAGTGACTAACAGCCCTTGCGGTAATTCAGCCTTCCGCTGCGCTTGAAAAATCGCTGCAACCTGGTGCGCATCCTGCACGCGCATATCCACCGCTAATCCTGATGAGCGGCTGTAAAAAGCAGGAAAATCCGTGGTGTCCCACCCCAGCACCGGCACACCCATCGTCTCCAGATATTCCAATGTGCGCGGTAGGTCCAGGATGGATTTAACGCCGGCGCACACCACGATGACCGGTGTGGACGCTAAAACCGGCAAATCGGCACTGACATCTTCCGGATGCCCGCGGTGGACTCCGCCAATTCCCCCCGTTGCGAACACACGGAGTCCAGCCCTGAAGGCCAGCCAGGCGGTTGCAGCCACGGTAGTACCCCCGTTATTACCTCGTACTGCACATAACGGCAGGTCGCGGACGCTGATTTTTGAGGTATGGCTATCGGCAGCCAACTCCGAAATCTGGGCGTCGTTCAAGCCAACCATCGGTTGCCCATGATAGACGCCAATGACGGCGGCTTGCACGCCTGCTGTTTGTATGGTATCGATCATCCGCCGGGTAATATGCAGGTTGGCTGGATAGGCAAATCCGTGGGTAATGAGCGCCGATTCCAGGGCAACCACACCCTGACCGGCATCAAGCGCAGAACGGACTGTTTCAGAAATTACCACGGACGGCATCGAAGAACCCCCGAATAGCGAACCATCGCGTGTCAGGCTAACAGCTCAAAAGCCAGGGCGGCGTAAGCTGAAGCGGCACTATACACCTGTGAAACCGGAATATGCTCATCGCAAGTATGCGCTAAGGCTGGATCACCAGGACCAAGACCCACCGTGGGAATCTGTGCCACACTCGCGGTATATGCGCCTTCCGTGGCAAAGAGCCAGCGTGTTACGGCAGGCTTCAGACCCACACTGCGCGTGGCTTTCACAGTTGACTGCACAAGTGGGTGTCTTTCATCAAAAGCCCAGGGGAGCGAGATGCGTCTGGCTTTAAAAACCTTGCCCGTATGCGAGGTGACTTCCTCCTCAATGATCCGGACTTCCGCATTGACACGTTCACGCGTGATGATCCTTTCCACTTCGGCAAGCGCCATGGACTCCGTCTCACCAACGGTCAAGCGGCGGTCAATAATGAATTCGCAACGGTGAGGTACCGCATTTCTACTCACTGCACTGGAGCTGATGTCGGTGACTGCCAATACACCCGGACCAAGAAATGGATCCGTGCTCAGGTTAGTAGCGAGTATCTCCAGGCCAAAAATCAATCGGGCGGCGTTATAGACTGCATTATTCCCTAACTCAGGACTCGATGAATGTGAAGATGTGCCTTTGACAGTAACCCGCATCTCCA
Source organism: uncultured Chloroflexia bacterium (assembly GCA_963700595.1). Taxonomy (GTDB): domain Bacteria; phylum Chloroflexota; class Anaerolineae; order B4-G1; family SLSP01; genus PWVB01. Next base: position 413,332 of record CAVOYE010000020.1, on the reverse strand, counting down.
TATGCCCGCGTTGGGCTCGCACAACCTGCATATTGGAGGGTTCAGCAATCACAACCCACCTGGGAGAAACCTTCCCATCCTGCAGCATAAAGCGCGTGCACGTTCCCTCGGAAGGCTCCTCCAGCCCGACCGCCGCAACATAAACCGGTCCTTTGAGTTTGGTTTTATGACGGGCGAGAATAGTACCTGCATAGACGGTCGCTGCCAGACCACCCTTCATGTCGCAAGCTCCCAGACCGAATAGCATATCGTTTCTTATCTCAGCACTGAATGGGTCGACTGTCCAGCTGTATGGATCAGCGATATTGACCGTATCCATGTGACTGTTGAACATCAATGCTGGACCTTCTTCAGGTCCAATCCTGCCGATGACATTACCCGCTTCATCCAATTCGACAGCATCAAATCCCACTTTGTGCATCTCATCCACAATGAGGGCTGCCACGGCACCCTCGACGCCGGAATAACTGGGCGTTTGCACCAGAATACGCAAAAACCGCAGGAGCTCATGGCGCTCTTTATCAGTCAGGGTCCAATTTTCCATAAATCCACTCCATTCGTGTGTTTTGGTCGGTGCTCAATAAGCCCCTTCCCGCATAAGCACTTTCGGGATGGTGCGCAGTAATATCGAAAAATCCATTAAGGGTGTCCAGTTTTCAATATAGTATAAATCCAATAAGACCATTTCATCGAAACTGAGTTCACTCCGACCACTGACCTGCCATAAGCCTGTGATCCCGGGAGGAACTGCCAATCGCTGCATATGCCAGCCTTTATATTGCGCTACTTCAGCCACTATAGGGGGCCTTGGTCCTACCAGACTCATTTCTCCTCTGAGCACATTCCATAATTGTGGCAGCTCATCCAAACTGGTTTGGCGTAAAAAACTCCCCATCCGCGTTATCCGGGGATCATCACGCATTTTGAATAATGGACCATCGGCTTCATTTTTCACCATCAAACTGTCTAATTCTTCCTCTGCACCTTCTCGCATCGTCCTGAATTTATAGATCAGGAATTCGCGTTTGTTCTTCCCCACCCGGGTTTGCTTAAAAAATATGGGGCCTGGAGAATCAAGTTTTATTGCTAATCCGATAATAAGCAGCACCGGCCAGCCGATGAGGAAACCCACAAAAACGATGATCAAATCCATAACGCGTTTCAATGTCAGCTCAGAATGACTGAAAGCAATTTCATGAACAGAAATGAGCGGTACGCCCCCAAGGTCACTCACCTCAACCCGGCTCAAGCTCATCTGAAACAGGTCAGGTACCAGACGGGCTGAAATATCCCGGTTAGCGCACTCGCGCAGGACATTGAGGATACGGCGTTGATAATTCCATGGCAAAGTGATAATCACTTCATCGACTGCTTCTTCATCAATAATCCGTGTCAAATTATCAAGGGAACCCAAACCCTGAAAGCGTCCTATTTTACCCAAACCTTTTTCCGGATTATCATCAACATAGCCCAGAATATTGTATCCCAGATCAGGACGGGCGACCACAGTCCGCATCACACGGCGTCCCACTTCACCTGCGCCAACAATGACGACACGCCGGATACCCACGCCTTTGCGCCGCATGCGCTGCCGGATCACCATGACCAGGGATCGGTCCAGCGAAAATAATCCGATCATCAACAAGCACCACTCCAGGAGCAATAAACGGGAATAAACGAGAGGGCGGATCCCATAGGCAAAAGCCATTGTGATGATGAGGGTAATAAATACTGCGGTAGTGCCCTTCGATACCTGTTCCAACCAACCTGACTTTCGCCAGTTGCTATACCCGCCAAGTACCCACAGCACACAGGGAACTAAACTGCTCAGGATGAGGGTAATGGATATATAATCTTCAAAGTTGGCAGTAAAAACAACATCAAGGAACCACCGCAATCGATAACGCAAGACATAAGCCAGCACCATGGATAGAATGACCATTGCACTATCCATGATAATGACCCACCAGGGTGCAAAATTTCCACGATTCGATTTCATTTATCAGGCCGAATCCTCAGTGCCACCAATTTCGGCGTCAACCTTCAGCGCCTGTTAAGTACTTGCGCATAAACACGCCGTGTATTCTCCGCGGTTGCTTCCCATGTAAACTGTCCCGCATGAGCAAGCCCCTTTTGGCGCAGGCTTTCACGCAGCGCTTCATCGGTTAGCAACTGGTGTAATTTCTCAACAACCTCGCTCAGTTCATCGCCGGCAACTTGCAGCGCCCCATCCCCAGCGGCTTCAGGGAGTGATGAATTTGCAGCAGTGAGGGTTGGAATCCCGCATGCTAACGCCTCCAACACAGGCAAGCCAAAACCCTCGTATTTCGACAAATAAGCAAATACATCTGCTGCGTTATACCAGAGCACTTGATCCTCCCCACGGACATAACCAGTGAAGTGCACATAATTTTGCATAGCCAACGATTCGACTATTTCGTACAATTCTTTATAAAGCCAACCTTGAGCACCGGCGAGAATGAGGTGAATACTTTTATCCTTGAGCTGCGCATAAGCGCGAATCAACTGGACAAGATTCTTGCGCGGTTCCAAAGTACCAAGGAACAGAATGAAACGTTTGGGCAAATCCATCCGCTCCCGAAAATCTTCAACCATCTGACGCGGTAGCGGTTGGAAGCGTGGGTCCACCCCATGGTAAACTGTAACTATCCTGTCTTCCGGCACATGAAGCAAACGGTTCACTTCTGAAGCCGTAAATTTTGAAACAGCAATGACCGCTGCGGCACGGCGGCAGGAAATTCCGGTCATCAAGGTCAAGTATACCCGATTATTGCGCCGGAAAAAATGCGGGAAACGCAGGAAGCTGAGATCATGGACGGTCACTATTTGCGGGCACGCTGAAATCAACGGACCGACGAATGCCGGTGCGTGCAGGATGTCGGCTTTCAAGCGTTTGAGCCGTAAAGGTAATATACATTGTTCCCAGGCTATCCGCTGCAGCGGGTGGTCAGTGGCAAACTTCGTCAATGTGACCGGAAGTGTTATCGTACCGGATAACGCTTCCTGACCCGTAAAAACCCGGTAACTGAGCGTAGAATCGGGCTTCAGGTGCGCCAGCAGGTTGGATAGATAGGTAGAAATACCGGCGCTGCGGTAGGACGCACCACCCGATAAAAGTTGAGCATTAATGGCGACAAGTGATTGATGTGTCTTTGTCATAAGCATAACTATTATAATGTGCTTTTATATCACGGGCAATAACTATGAAAGCACTTGCCAGAAAATTGACCTCGTATAGAATGAGGAATATGCGGAGAGAATATTGACCCTTGAGCCAGAGAACCAAATTCTAAATAAAGGCGTGCGACTCATCGTCCATGGCAGAGTCCACGGTGTTGGTTTTCGCTACTTTGCACAAACGAATGCAACCCGCTTTGGTTTGGTTGGTTGGGTGAGGAATAATTACGATGGCACTGTTGAAATATGGGCTGAGGGACGGGTTAATGCACTGGAATCCTTCATCAACGCGATGAAAAAAGGACCCACCGGAAGCCACGTGAGCAACCTGGATATTCAGTGGCAAACGCCCCTGGATAAATTTACAGTATTTAACATACGCTCATAAAAATGCTCAAAAAAACCGAGAGCCTTGCCTGGACCATTCTCATTCTCGCATTTACCTTATGCCTGACTCTGAGCGCGGGAGTTCCCCTGGGTATACGCTGGTTTATCCTCAATAATACGCGACCACTGAAAGTGCTTCTGCAGTTGCGGAATGGTTCTGTAACTTACTGGGCGCCGCGCAGCAATACGCCGGTTTTGATTAATGAAAACAGCGAGATTGACCTGGGCAGCAGAATCTCTTTGACAGAAAATGCCGATGTACTGTTGTTGTTTTTTTTACCTGATGAACCCGATTCACCCATTATTACCGCGCAGCTTTATGGACAAACTGATTTGTCCATCACCTCCGCACAAACCCCCAGATTTGCCGCCAGCGCGCTGCAAAACAAAGTGAGATTGGCACTCAATCGTGTTTCCAATATGCAGGTATCGGTGACAGATAACTCACGGGCGACCCAGCTCCAAACGCAGACACCACAGGGCGTGATCTTCATGGATGAAGGCGCTTTCAAATTCACGGTTACCCAGGCACAGACCGACTTCTCTGTAAAAACCGGGCAGGCTTCGATTCCTGATCCGGTTAGCGGTGACAACCTTGGGTTGACCACACTACAACGTATCCAATTGACGCCGTCCGGTTTGGGAGATATATCGATCGGAGAGCGTGATATTTTACGCGGAAGGAACGGGAATTTTGACCTGCCTCTCGAAGATTACTGGACAATCTATACCGATAGAGCTTTTTCTGAGGAAGCTAATGGAACTGTCAGGCAAACGCAACCCGGGGATGGCGTCAACCATATCCTCTTCTCGCGCGTCGGGTTATCCCATGCAGTCACCGGGATCAGCCAACAGATTGACCTGGATATACGGGGTGTAACGTCGCTGCGGGTGAGAACACGCGTGCGAATCGATACACAAACACTGCCTGGGTGTGGCTCCTTAGGCACTGAGTGCCCGATTATTGTTCGCCTCGAATTTGTTGAACAAGAAACCGGCGCAGTCCATGAATGGTTACAGGGCTTTTATGCCATCAGTGACCCTAATGTGGACGAAGTATTCTGTCAGCCATGTGCTTGGAAAGCGCAACATGAACAGGTTGCGGGACTGGGCGTTTGGTACGATTACGAATCGCCCGATTTGCTTCCGCTCATCCGCGCCCAGGGTATAGAACCGGTTGCGATTCATATGGTAGAAATCTACGCCTCCGGGCACACGTATGGTTCTGCGGTAGATGATATCGCAATATTGATCGGCGAGTAAGATTTAATAAACTTATGAAAAAACAAAGTGCTCTGCCTGCGCCATTTTTCCCAATTGGTAAACTTCCACAAGATGTTCTTGTTTCATTGTTATCCCGTTACACACCGGCAGATGACCCGCGCGTAATTTTTGGACCGGGCCTGGGACGGGATGCGGCGGTTATCGATTTTGGTGACCGGTATCTGGTCGTAAAATCCGATCCTATAACCTTCGCCACAGAACAGATCGGGTGGTATGCCGTTAATATTAACGCAAATGATATTGCCTGTATGGGGGCACAACCGCGCTGGTTTATTGCTACGCTGCTGCTGCCCGAAGGGAAGACCGATTACTTATTGGTGGACAGTATTTTCAAACAATTGCACGCAGCTGGCGCGGATTTGGGGATTAACATCGTTGGTGGTCACACTGAAATTACACATAAGATTGACCGCCCAATTATCGCAGGAACAATATTGGGCGATGTTCAACCCAATAGGTTAATTCGCTCGGATGGAGCCCGTCCCGGAGATGCATTGATCCTGACCAAAGGTATTGGCATTGAGGGCACAGCCATTTTAGCGCGTGAAAAGTACGCCATATTGAGCCCGTATCTAGACCCATGCTCCTAGACAAAGCTGCTCATTTCCTGTTTGAACCAGGCATCAGTGTTGTCAAAGAGGCGCGTATTATTATGAATTCAGGTGATGTACACGCAATGCATGATCCAACTGAGGGTGGTGTAGCGACCGGTCTCCACGAAATGATGGAGGCAGCAAATTGTGGCGCTGTCATCAAAGCTGATACTTTATCTGTTTATACAGAAACCAGTGTAATATGTGAGAAATTACAGATTGATCCCTTAGGACTGATTGCGTCTGGAGCACTCCTGGCGGCGGTTGCCATACAGGATTGCCCCGGGATTATCCAGGCTTTAAAGACCGCCGGCATTTCAGCTATGCACATTGGCACAGTCACAGAAAATCCAGACATTTTAATTGAATCCGGAAACAACATTTCAGATCTCCCACGATTTGCCCGAGATGAACTCGCACGCATCTTTGAATAATAAAAACGGCACGCCGTCGCAAAAAATACCTGGTGATCGTGACGATGGACGAAGCTCGTTTGTTCACCGTGCAATTGTGACTTCAGGAAAACTGGGGGCTTTAAGCCCGACGATCCTTCTACCCCTATGGGTTCTACTGCACATCCTTGTGTTCCGGCTCTGGCAGCATAATAAACTTGCCATCAGCCTGCTGGCTGCCGTTGCATTTGCTTCAGATTGGATAATCCTGGGACTTCTGCCGGTGAAAAATCGATCCTGGGGACCGGTAACTCCGTCATTATTGGGATTATTGCTGTTACGCACATTTTTCCGCATGTTCGTAGGATTTGTGACTGCGAAGGCGTGGGGGCTGTTACTGATCCTGATGATTGAACTGGCAATCAGTCTGATAGCCATCTATGCGACATGGATTGAACCTTTTAACATCGCTGTTACACGTAAAACGATGCATCTGCCTGCTGCAATGCTTTCAAATACCCTGCGCATTCTGCACATTTCTGATATCCACTATGAAGGCGATTCACCGCGTGAAGCACAACTGCTCAACATCATTGAAAGTAACCATCCTGACCTGATTGTTCTGACCGGTGATTATCTCAATCTTTCCTCCGTTTTTGATCCACAAGCGCACAGCGGCGTCAAACAGCTCTTACGTCGGTTCAGTGCCCCGCTGGGTGTGTATGCTGTCACAGGCAGCCCGGCAGTGGATCACATCGATATTATCCCTGAAATCTTCAAAGGTCTGGATATTCACTGGCTGCATGATGAGGTCCATTGTCTTAACCACAGCAAACTGCGTTTATGCATTGTCGGGATTGTAAACACTTACGATACAGAGCGCGACATTAACGCGCTCACACAAACCGTGGCGCAATGCCCGAAACACAGTTTCTCTCTTTTGCTCTATCATACGCCCGACCTGATCCCTGAAGCGGCGGAACTGGGTGTAAATCTGTATTTTTGTGGACACACACACGGTGGGCAAATCAGTTTACCGCTTTACGGCGCTCTGGTCACGAGCTCTAAGTGGGGAAAGCGCTTTGAACGTGGATTATATCAAGTAAAAAACACTATTCTCTATGTCAGTCGCGGATTGGGTATGGAGGGTATGGGGGCGCCGCGCGCCCGTGTATTTGCCCGACCAGAGGTGGTTTTGTGGACATTCAAACCTGACCCAACATTGACTGATACGCCTTCCATAGTATAGTCAACGTAGCCTGAGTTGGTCGGATAGTCGCGTTTCGCTGATGCGAACCGAGGAAAGTCCGGACTCCATACGGTGCGGTGCCGGGTAACACCCGGGCGGAGCAATCCGTAGACAGGACCACAGAGACATACCGCCGAAGGCCTTTTTAAGGCCAGGTAAGGGTGAAAAGGTGGTGTAAGAGACCACCGGCATCATGGGTAACCGTGATGGCCAGGTAACCCTCATCGGGAGCAAGGTCAAGCAGAAGGGAAGGCGGGGTGCCCCTTAAAGGGCTATCCTGCCGGGGTTTTACCGGAACCCTTCCTGCATAAGGAATAACCTTCGGGTAGACTGCATGAGGAATTGGGTAACCAATCTCCCAGACAGATGACTATTATGCAAATCCAAACAATTTGCAACAGAATCCGGCTTACAGACTGGCTCAGGCTAACCAATCTCCGGATGATTGATGCGTCTTAATGCGAGTGCCCTGCTCGATCCCCTGCAGAAGGTTGCTAATAAGCCGCTTTGTGGTAAGATTGTCCAATTGCTCGTAGACGGGCTTTCTGCTCCTGGCAATAGACCAAGGGCAAATCCATAGAAAGGAGGTACATCCGTCTTGAATACGCGTAATTACGAATTAATGTTGGTATTGAGTCCAGAACTTGATGAGGATGCTTTAGAAACCCTCATCGAACGAATCAAGTTATTCCTGGAAAATGCACAAGCACAGGTGCTTAGTTTCAAAAGCTGGGGATTACGGCGTTTAGCGTACGTCATCCTTGGGAACAGAGAAGGACGTTATTATCTGGTCAATTTTGAAGCCGATCCAGAGAATTGCTCCGCACTCGAACGCAGTATTTCCCTCACCGATGGTATTCTTCGTCACCTTTTAACACGCGCTGAATATGTTGCTGTTGAAGAACCCGCTGTCGTTGAAGAAATTGCGCCTGCGGTCGTTGATGAAGTTGCACCCGCTGTCGTTGAAGATGTTGCGCCTGCGGTCGTTGATGAAGTCGCACCCGCTGTTGTTGAAGATATTGCGCCTGCGGTCGTTGATGAAGTTGCTACTGAAGAGCCAGCCGTTGAAACTGACGCACCGGATCAAGAAGACGCTTCAACACCAGAATCAGACTAACAGCTTTATTGGATAAATACCGGGTTATTAATACCCAGGCATCATTGATCGAGTCAAGTAAAAAGGAATCGCAATGACACGAGGTCTCAACAAAATGATGATCATCGGGCATCTGGGACGTGATCCAGAAATGCGATTCACATCTTCAGGTCGTCCGGTATCCGCATTCAGTGTCGCTACCACGCGTGGTTGGACCAATAACGAGGGCGATCGTCAAGAGGAAACCGAATGGTTCCAGGTTGTTACCTGGGGCGGTCTGGCGGAACTCTGCAAGAAACGGCTCAGCAAAGGCTCCCACGTTTATGTGGAAGGACGTGTACAAACCCGTAATTGGGAGGGACCCGATGGTGAACGGCACTTTCGCACCGAACTTGTCGCACAGGAACTGATTTTCCTGGACGGGTACGATGCCAGTAAAGTGCCCGATGATCCTGATGATACCTTTGCGGATGATTACGACAATGATGATTTGCTATCTGAAGAAGGAGAATAAACAGTGAGTAACTATAGAGGACGACGGTCACGTTATCCTGCACGCCAAAAGGTCTGCCAATTTTGCGTCAACAAAGTCGATGCCATTGATTATAAAGACATTGATCTGCTTCGCCGATATGTCAGCGATAGAGGCAAGATTCGACCACGTCGACAGACAGGAGTCTGCGCAAAACATCAACGCCGATTAGCTGTAGCTATCAAACGCGCACGCCATGTGGCGCTGCTGCCGTTTGTTGCTGATATCGCCAACGCGCGGTAACTTATAACCTATTAGACCGGGCATAGGCACACCCTATGCCCGGTACTTATATGGGAAAAGACTGACCAGGCCAGTCAGTGGAGGAAGAATATGGCAAAAGCCAAAACAACCCACCAGAATCTAACCCGCCGACAACTCGCGCGTCACGAGAGGGATAAGCAGCAGCAAAAAATCCTAATCTGGATTGCAGCCACGGTAGGCGTCGTCATTGTAGCTATCACCTTATTCGGTATAATCACCGAATCAAGTAAGGCAAAGCAGCCTGTAGCAAGCGTCGGTGAAGTAACAATTACCAAGACAGAATATAAAACCCGCCAGTATTACGAACGCTGGATGGCGCGTTTGCAGGTTTACAGTTATCAGCAGCTATTGAACCAGTATCAGGCACAGGTTACACCGGAACCCGATTCCGGCGTCGATACCCCCATCACAGCCAGCGAAGATGCTTATGTTCAGCAACTTCAATTGACCATCAATAACATCGAAAGCCAGCTGTCAGTGGATCTGTCTTCCTTATTTGCCAGCCAAGTGCTTGACACAATGATTGAAGAAGAATTAGTCAGACAGGAAGCCGACGTACGTGGTTTAACCGTTGACGAAGCAGATGTAGATATCGCCATCGAGCAATTCATGGGATTTGATACGACCGGGTCTACAGTATCGCCAACTGTTACCGATACGCTGACCACAACGGTAGCCACGCCAGATCCGCAGGAAATCGAGGACACATTTAATCAGTTCAAGACAAACGTCCTCGAGCCCAGCCGGTTTACTGAAGATGATTTCCGGACAATGGTCAGGACGGGTCTGTTAAAAGAGCAGTTAAAGACAATTCTGGGTGAGACTGTTCCGCTGGTTGAGGATCAGGTACAAATCACGCTGCTTGCAATACCAACCGAGGAAGCAGGCAGCGCTATCACCGCCCGTATCAACCTTGACGCTGAAGACCCGGCGGCTATCGTCACTGAGCTAAACGAAGATGACGATGATATCTCATATGGTTATGAGGTACCCTGGTTGCCAATTGGGTATCTGGGGAACCAGATTAGTGTTGATATAGAACGCGTTGCGTTCAATACACCGGTAGGCAAAGCTTCGGAACCTGTTCCTGGTCCTGATGAAATCTTTTACGTAATCTATGTCAATGGACACGAAGAACAACCGTTGGCAGAAAGCATACTTTCCCAGACCCGCGAACAGGCATACAATGACTGGCTGCTAGCACAAACTGACGAAAATGCTGATTATTTGGACTGGGAAGATGCCGTCCTGACGCAACCGTAGTGTTACTACACGAAAAAAGGATGTTTCATACGGTATGAAACATCCTTTTTTATATCATACGCTTGGCTTCGATTACGTTGGGGAGTTGCTCAATGCGTGTTAACATACGTGTCAGGGTTGCCAGATTTGGTATCTCCAGTGTAATATACACAGGAAGAATATTATACCGGTCCCGCTTGCCCGTACTCACAGCGGACATATTCAGATTCCGATTCGCGATGACGCCAGAGATATCATGGATCAAGCCGGAACGATCATAAGCTGTCACCAGCACCTGCACGGCAAAAGTTTTCTCCTCTGCCGTCCCCCACTCCACTTCAATCAAGCGGTCATTGTCTTCCTGCGCCATACCCAGGATATTAGGGCAATCGCGGCGGTGGACGGTAACACCCCGCCCGCGGGTCACATAGCCGATTATTTCCTGACCCGGCAAAGGGCTGCAGCAATTGGCAATATGTGTTAATACCCCTCCGGTACCCCGGATACTGATGGAATCTGTTTCAATCTGGGGCACAGGCGGGGCAGGTAATGCCTCTAACTCTGGCCATAGTTCTTCAGTTGCATTACGCTCGCTGATAGCCAGACTCAAACGGTTTACGACGGCTTCACGGCTTAGGTCTCCAATCCCAACCGCAGCAAGAAAGTCGACCGGTGTGTTGTAACGCTTGCTGAACAAATCAGCGACCTCTTCGACCGTCATCGCAATGGACAATCGCTTCAGTATTTTTTCGACGATCCCAAGTCCATGTTCAGCGTTTTCTTCACGGCTTTGGTGACGAAACCACTGCCTGATCTTCTGTCGTGCGCGGTTTGTTATTGCGTAGCCCAACTCCTCATTCAACCAATCGCGACTGGGACCACCCTTACGCCCCCGAATAATATCAACTTGGTCGCCGGTGACAAGCTGGTAATCCAAATTTGTCCAGCGTCCATTGACCCGAGCGCCACGGCAAGTATGCCCAATTTCAGTATGCACGTAATAGGCGAAGTCTAAAGGTGTGGCGCCAATTGGCAGGTCAATGACCCTTCCCTTGGGCGTAAACACAAAAACCCGATCCTGGAAAACATTCAGGCGCGCTGATTCCACAAATGAACGGGCATCTTTAACGTCATCCGTGAGTTCCTGAACACTCTCTCTTATACTGGATATTTGCTGGGATAGTTTCTTATCCAACGGCACACCGCGTTCCTTGTAACGCCAATGTGCCGCGACGCCGTATTCAGCAATGCCATCCATATCACGCGTACGGATTTGTATTTCCAGAGCGCCGCCATCGGAACCTATCACAGCAGTGTGGAGGCTCTGGTAACCGTTGGGTTTAGGATGCGCAATGTAATCGTCAAACTCACCCGGGACCGGTGTCCAAAGATGATGGACAATACCCAGGACCTGATAACATTCTGATTCAGTTTCGACGATGACCCGCAATCCCTCCGAATCATATATGCGCGTAAACGGGACATTTTTACGGCGCATCTTATTGTAGATACTATAAATATGTTTGGGGCGCCCCTTGATGTCTGCCTGCGTGTGATTCTCATTGAGCGCTGTCCTTAATAACGCAATATGCTTTTTTACACGCTCTTGCCGCTCAACCCGTCGTACCGACAACAGTTCTGCCAGCTCATCGTACATCGTTCTGTTGAGAAGCCGGAATGCGAGGTCTTCTAACTCAGCTTTCCAAACCCAGATACCCAAACGATTCGCCAGCGGTGCAAAAATTTCCAGCGTTTCCCGTGCCATGCGGGATTGGCTTTCGGGTTTCAGGTATTGCAGTGTCCGCATATTATGCAGCCGGTCTGCAAGCTTGATAAAAATAATGCGGATATCATCGGTAGCCATCGCGATGAGTAATTTACGCAGACTTTCTGATTCCTGGAGGTCACGCACGCGTTCCGCGTCCCCTTCGATTCGTCTCTCCACGCGTTCCAATTTGGTGACGCCATCGACGAGAGTGTGAACTTCCTGACCGAAATGTTCGATTAACATTTCGTGGGTCACGTCACAGTCCTCCAGAACGTCATGAAGTAAACCAGCGGCGATAACCGCTGGTTCGAAACGTAATTCCGCAAGAAGATAAGCGACGTGGAGAGGATGGATGATATAAGGTTCATCCGATTTCCTTTTTTGCCCTTCATGCGCTTCAAACGCAAACGCATAAGCCCGGCGGATCAGGTCGCGCGCCTCTGTAGCGGCAACACCCTCGGGTAACAGGTCCAGGACATCATTGATCGTAGGTTCGGAATTCATCACAATACCCTCAGTGCTATTATACCAAAACATTCACAGCATTGTCTTGATTTACGGCAGATGTATTCAAAAAAAATGCGTGAATTCTTAAACGATGCGGATGAACGTAACGCCAGTCGTCTATTATGGCTCCTGCGTCGATTTATACACGCCCCATGCACGTCAACTAAAGCCTTAATAAGCCTAACATAGCGTTTGTAGTGACGGCTTCAGCCGTTGTTCTGCAGGACAACACCAATAAAGGTCGCCAGTCTGCTGGCGCTGTCACTACAGACCTGCAAGGGAGGAGCCAAGATTAAAATTACGGCACGGTTCAGGGATTTATCAAGCCCAAAACCGCGCCGACAATGTATAACCGCTATTTCCAAACCAGACAACAAGCGTTCAGACGTAAAAATCTACGTTAAACACATAAAAATGTAGAGCTTTTCTAAACGAGAAGGTATCCCTGCTTGTATCTACGGCTCTAACACCATGAAAGTGTCGTGGTAAAAGCCAACCTGGGGAATCACCATTGCCCCTTCTCCACGGAATCCCTGATCCATTAAGTCCTGCTCATTATATGGCGTATCTGCAATGTTTAAGATCAATCCCACCCGGTGCCGGGCTTCGAGAGGCGCTGACAGTTGAATATCGAATCTCCCATTATCATCCACCACACCCGCAGCGATAAATTTACCGGCAAAGGTCACATCTTCCAAAACTATCGGGATACCAGGCACGCCTGAACCTGTAATGCGCGTATCTCCCTCACGTAAAGGGCGGTCAATCACGAAAGGCACCAGCGTTAATCCCGGTGCCAGTTCAAGCACAGGTGTGCTCATCGGACTGACCGGTTCCATGAGTGGACTGACAGGCTCTGTGAGCGGACTTGTGGTCGTCATCGCAGTTGGCGTGACATCGGCACATCCACTGATACTCAGCAACACAGTAATCAACACCATCAAAAGAAAAAACTTATGCATACACTCACCCTGCTTAATCATATGATAAAGCAACCGGAGCCACCACAAATGGTGGCTCCGGTTCCCTGTGAATTATTCGTCTTTGATCCTGCTACTTAGGGCAGGTTAAAGCCTTCGTAGTTGTTCTTATCCTGCTGCAAAGCAGCGCCAGGATAAACTGCCTCGTTGGCGATAGCAACAACAGCCCGGTTTGAAGTTACCTTGACACCGTAAGTTGAGTTTGTCGGTGCCGCGGTGCCTGACCAGAATGATGCTGCTTTTTCGCTGATCCGGGATAGCTCAAGGCTGCCACCGGCGGGAATGGTTTGTGCAACTGACGTGTAGGTGTTTCCAGCTGCGGTACCAGCAGCACCGATGAATTGAACGGTTACTGTGGCAGAATTGGCGCTGACGTTCTGAATCATCAGTCCCGTGTATTTCTCGAAACGGTTCTCTTTATACATTGGGATACCGATGGACATGGTCGTCGAAGCAGCGGGGAAAGCGGAATAAGTTGTGGATGCCTGCTTTGTTCCAGCTCCAACAGCAGCATTGGTGAAGCTTTCATTCACTGTAGCGACGATGTTGCCAGTTGCCACAATTGTGGCGGAGGCTGCGCAGTCATCAATCATTTCGCCATCTGAACCCGCGATTTGGTTAAATGTCTTGGAGCTGCCTGCTGCCAGATTGGTGACGCTGGCGGTATAGGTTAAGCCAGTGCAAGCACCGCGGGAACCCTTGAAGGTAATATCAACATTGATAGGGCCAGCGCTGACGTTTTGTACCTGAATACCCGTAAAGCGGTCAAAACGATTCTGCTTGATGGTTGGTGCATAAAGGGTCGTATCGAAGTCCTGAGCGGTGAAACCGCGTGTCGCTTGCAGCAACTTGGCAGGAGATTCCCCTGTAACATATTCCATGACCACACCGGCGAGATCAGAAGCTGAAGTCACCTGCACGCTGCCAATATTGTTTCGGTTCGTGCCGCTTGTGGGGACACCGGCATCACTGGGTACGATGATAACCATTTCACTCGGTTGAATGAGGGGTGTTGTATAAGGATAAGATGTCCCATCATCCATTTTGAAGGTGGCTGTAGCTGTCGCCGCAGAGGTGCCTGCATTCTGGATGTAGAAGGATGTCGTCTTACCAAAACGGTTGTTCTTCGCCATCGGGAAGTAAAGGGTCGTCGCCACAGCAGCGCCATCAACACCCTGATACTGGGCAGCAGCCTCACCACCCGTAATACCAAAGCTGCCGGAAGGTCGGTTAGTGACATTCACAATAGCCTTAATGGGTTGATCTGCCTGCACTATGGCCGAACCCTGGAAGCCGTCCACCATTCCGGAAAAATCACCTGGCGTGAAGTTTTTCGCTTCTTGTGGCGCCAGCGTTACATTAGTCGTAGCATACTGATTACCACCACCATAAGCTGTCACGACCACGGTCGCGTTGCCTGATCCAACATTTTGGACCATTTCACCGGTCCACCAACCGCCACCGGGCACACTGCCGGTTTCGGCATGAACTGCGGTCACAACAAGAGCACTTAGTATGCTGATTACAAATAACAATCTCAGTGTTTTCTTCATCCCAATCCTCCTATCTTAGATTACCAGCCACTTCACCCACAGCAACAATTTCAACGATATCCACAAAGTGCATGAAGGTCCTGGCGTATTCTGAAATACTGGTTTCAGTATAAGCGCTTTATACTCTGAAAACAATAATCCCTTTGTGGTATTAAGGCTAAATTTCCGGGATTCACCTGCAAGACCTGACATTTATGACCATTAACAGCAACCTGAAGTGGTTCAGATGATATAACATCGATACCAGGCTACAGTGAAATCAACCATCAGGTAGATGCACCGTGGTGGTGCGGTTGGATAAGATGCTTTACTTCCTTTAGAGACAAAGCGCCGGATGCAACCAATACAACGCCATAAACCAATCCCCCTATACTTATTCGGAGAAATACATGAAGCATGGGCAGTGCCCACACAGCGCCTGCCATAGATAGGAGAGCCAGTAAGAGTCCCCATTTCACTTTATAGACAGCTTGCAGCAGATGCAGGTCCTTGAGAATCACGAGTAAGAACATCAAGCTGAATGATTCGCATGCCACTGAGATAAAAGCCGCGACAAGTGTTCCATATTTTGGCGTCAACCATAAGTTCAACCCAATATTGATCAGGGATGATACTAACGTTACAATAGCCGCCTTCCAGCTGCGCAGCATAGCAATTGAGAGATTGTCAGCCAAGCCCACCAGAAATCTGACCGGCAGAGCAAGAAGGAGTATTCGCAAAATAGGTCCTGTAGAAGCGAATTGCACACTGAAGAGCACTACTACCAGGTCCAGTGCAACTAAGAAACCGCCGGTAGCACATGGGAGCGCGAAGATCAGGAGTGCTTTAACTGCAGTTTGTCCTAATCCGGCAACACTATCTGGATTTGTCACCATCAACCGGCATGCAGTAGCAAAGACTGCCGTATTGATACCCTGAGCAACGATGAATAAACCAAAGATGATATCATAAGCGGCGCTATACCAACCCACAGTAGCATCACCAAAGGCACTTTTCAGCACAATGGTATCGAAACGCAGGGCCAGACTAAAAGCGATAAATAGAACAGCGATGGGCATCGAGGCTATTAACATCCCTCCCCATTTCTGAGGTTGAATGTGAACCCGTATTTTACCCAGGCTCTTTTTCGTCAGAAACACACTTAAGCCCAATGCTGCCAGGTTGCTTATCAGTAAAGAAACAATAACCACCAGGAAATCCGGATACCATATAAGCGCAACATATGCGATTGCCATAAAGACCATTCGATTCGCCAGCTCAGTCGTGGCAGTAAACCACAGGCGTTCCTGACCGATGAACATGGAACCAAGGGTAGACTGAATCGCTAGAACCAGGAATCCCAGGCTGGCGACAATAACACCGGTCACAACCCGGGATGGGTAGTTAAGGGCAATAGCAACCAAACACGCGCTGCAAACGATAACAGGCGCTATCAACAGTCTGAGAACAGCTGTATTACTGGCAAGGGTAAAGATCTGCTCATGACTTCGCGCAATTTCTCTGGCGGTATAGGTTGACAAGCCAAGGTCTGCCGGGAAACTGAAGAGCGCGATGAATGAAGTAATCAGCGAGTATAAGCCATAACCTTCTGACCCCAGGCGACGCGTGACGTAAATCGCAAAACCAACCCCTGTTACACGGATTATCACCTGCGAGGCGATAACCATGGTGGAGTTCCTGATGACCAGAGCTGAGGTATCGGCAGTTGTCAAAGGAGCACCTGTCTCTCGGACTGATCTATGGAGTGCCTTAAAATAGCTATCTCGAATGCCAACCCTGGGGCAGATTTTTCAGTATTTCTATATTCCCAAACGTTCGACTTTGCCTCGGACCCACTTTTAGAGCCCAGTCCGCCATTTCCACCAAACCATCAATGAGAGGTTTTGGCTCAGGCGGAGTAAAAACCTGGCGCAATTTCTCATGTGAACTAAAGGCATGGACAACTTCAGTGCGCGCTTCCAGGTGATCTACCTGCAAATCTACACCCATGGCTTCCATAACCATTGCAGCAAGCGTATTAATTGAATATGGGACATCAGCACCTATGTTGAATATTTGATTTCTAGCTTCAGGCACATCCACAGCATGCGCGATAATCGGCGCCACGTCTTTGATGTACGAAAACGCCCGGGTCTGCTCACCATCCCCAAAAATCGTCAGCGATTCCCCTTTCATCGCTTTATTCATGAATATCCCGATTACATTCCTGTATTTATCACCAATGTTCTGGCGTGGTCCGTAGACATTATGGGGGCGGAATATAACACTCTCCAAACCAAACAACTCATGGCTGATTTGAAGTTCCCGCTCCACAGCGTATTTGGCAATGCCATAGGAATCTTCCGGGTGGGGTTTCATCGTCTCCACCATCGGGGGTGCAGTCGAACCATAAACCGCAATTGAGGATGTAAATATAAAGCACTTTACGTCGTAGTTTACAGCAGCATTTATCAGGTTTATCGAGCCTATAAGGTTATTCGTGTAATTAAATCGCTTAATAAAGTGGCTAAGCCCTTCTGCCGCATAGGCTGCCAAATGATAAATATAATCAAATCGATATTTCGCAAACAGCGCATCCACACGCCCGTTATCGACAACAGATCCCTGCTCAAAAATAGCACCGGCAGGAATATTGTCGACGAAACCACCACTTAAGTCATCCAAAACAATAACCTCGTGTCCGTCATGCAGCAATGTCTCAGCGATATGGGAACCAATAAATCCAGCGCCACCTGTAACTAAATCTGTCGTCATAAGAATTTCCCCTGCTCTGTCCTGTCACCTATCTTTTCAAAATACATTGATAAGCCCACCTGAAATTTCAGCCCATAAGTGATGGCACTCAACGCGATAAAGCCCGGAGTTCTTCTGCCTTCTCATTGTACTTAAGCAAAACGTTCTCATCCTCATACAGTGAGTTTTGCTGTAAGAAATACAGCGCATCCTCTTCAGGACGGTTTTTCTGCGTTATTAATTTCCATCCATCGTGACGCACGGCTTGCATGGCGAAACGCGGCGCTGTCCAATACAGAACCGAGTTTTTATTATTTAAAGCCGAAACTTCACTGAACACGGTTCTGCCGGGGTTGTTTTCTCCACCCATGAGTTGTGAACGAAGGCTGACGGCATCCAGATCGTTAGGAACTGCGATACCAGCGAACTCAAGTAAAGTGGGCATCACATCCATACTCTGTACGGGCGAGGTGATGACTTGATTATCATATAACACACCGTTGTAGCTGACGAGCAAAGGCACCCTGAGGACTTCTTCATAGAGATTGCTGCCATGAGCCCAGGTGTTATGTTCGCCAAACAATTCACCATGGTCGGCAGTCACCACGACAATAGCGTTTTCCAGGACCCCCATGGCTTCAAGATATGCCATCATTTCACTAAAATACGTATCCCAATAGGCAATTTCACCATCATACATAGCAATCAGATGCTCTAAATCACGTTCTGTCGGGACAAATTCACCCGATACCACAACCTGACCGTCGCGATAAACATCAGGGGTTAAGCCACCGGTATATCCTGCATCAAACAGTGTGTCGTAGGGTGGCAAAGGATTGTACCAACCGTGTGGATCAAAGTAGTAGATGAACAGGAAAAGTGGTTTACCACTGCTTTCCAGATCGGCAGCGCGTCCATCAAACCATGACATTACCCGTGCGTTGACCATTTCTGCATGCGCTTTGTCGGCAGCTGTGTGATTGGAAAGCGAATCGTCATAGATATCAAAACCCTGCGCGAATCCCAGTTTACCTTTAAGGCAATAGGTATTCGCAAAACCCGCTGTATAGTAACCGGCTTTGTGCAGCAACTCTGCCAGCGTATTCTCACGCCAGGGGACAGAATTGCCCATAGTCTGCCAACTCACACCTATGGATGAAGGAAGTCTGCCGGTCATTATCGCAGCATTAGCTGGACAGGTCCAGGGTGCTGTTGAAGTTGCGTCTGTAAAACGAACCCCTTTTTCTGCCATCAACCGATCCAGATTGGGTGTGGTTTCGCGTTGATATCCATAACTGGATACGTGATCAGACCGCAGTGCGTCAACAATAATCAGCACAATATTCGGAGGTGCCTCAGGCACCCGTCGAGTTGGTGTAGGAGTAGGAGGGACAGACGTGGGAGTGAGACTTGGTGCAGGTGTGGATGATGAGGGTATCCCGGTTGTGACTTTAGCTGCAGCTCTTTCTGTTGGTAATGGGGATGGAGTGGCAGTAGCGGTTGCTGTTAAATTTCCTACCGCTGTAGAGGTAGAAACTAGCATGCTTTCCGGCGTTTGCTGAGTTTGCATACATCCTGCTGTCATTATCACACAGATAAAAACAGGTAATACCCAATGCGTCATCCTGATCTTCTTTTGCATCCACATTCCTAATGTTATGAACTCAATCATGCTTTCATCAATGCTGAGAAACCAACACCGTCTTTACCAGTACCGGATACAATAGTTTATTGCAGCTTCCCACTTTCCAAAGTTTCTACGTGTTGCTTCCTGGATCGTGACAGGATTGCGAGAGTCATTGCTAGCAACTCACGGGCAGTTTTAGGCGACAATATTACCAGGGCCAAAATATAGCTTAACCCTGATGCGATGAAACAAAGTAATAATACCAGGTTAGCTGGCAAGTGTTGCACCGAAATAAACCTGATGACCCATGTAACCGAACCCATAATGGTGACACCGGCACAAGCAGCACCAAAATTCTTCAAGTATCCTTTCAGGTTAATTTTTTTGTGCACATAGTAATAGTAAAGTGGCATAATTATATACCAGGTAGCAACATAGGCACCAGTAACCGCGACTAAACCAAACCTCAGACTGAGAACAAATCCCAAACCATTGACCACTAGCGTAATAATACGAACAATAAGCAAATACTTCAATTGCCCGACAGCCATCAGTAATTGGCTAAAATAAGCGATCAAGGCATAAACACCGCCCATCAACGCCAGGATGCGCGTTAAGGGAATGGTCGAGGTCCATTCAGGGCCAAAGAACACAGCCACAAGTTCAGGCGCAGTAAAAAAGATAAACGTAAATACAGGAAAAATAAGCAGCGAAGTAAAGCGGGAGGCGCTGTCAAACAGCCCACGCAAACGGGCAGGTTGATCCTGATAACGGGAAAAAGCAGGATAAGCAACATCCAAAATCACATTCCGTAAAATATCCACCAGGCGTTTTGTCAAAGTGTTGGCTACCGTGAAGTAACCTAAAGCCGTTGGTCCCATAGCAAAACCAATAAGAAAATCGTGGAGTTGCGCATTAACAAAGGCCAATATTCGGCTTCCAGTGATTTGCACACCAAAGTTAAAAAGGCTTTGGAAATGAAGTCTGGAAAAATGCAGTCGTGGGTGCCAGTCACTAGATGACCATAAAATCACCGCGCCGACGACACTCATCACGAGGAGTTGTGCGACCAAACTCCATACACCAAATCCCAACAGCGCCATGACGATAGCGACAACCGCTGCCACTGTTTTTGAAAGAACAGAACGAATCGCCAGACTACGAAAACGCATCTGCCGGCGTAAATAGGAGATCTGTGTGCTGCTTAGCGCTGAAAGGACGAAACCCAGGGATAACCAGCGCAGTATAGGCGACAATTGAGGTTCTTTGTAGAGTCCAGCAATAAAGTTCGCTCCGATAAAGGTCACCAGAAGCAAAAAAGCACTCCAGAGTAAATTAGCCCAGAAAGCTGCGTTCAGGTGATCACCATCCAGCTTGGGTTCTCGGATAATTGCTTCAGTCATCCCCTGATCCACAAATATCTGCACAAAGCGGGTGAAAGCTGAAGCGAGGGCGATCAAACCAAAAGGTTCAGGACCCAACATTCGGGCAAGGACCCAGAGTGAAAGCAACGACAACCCCTGAGCTCCCCATTTATCGATAGCTGACCAGGCGACAGCATTAACAGCCTTTGCGTGTGTCTCCATTTCAGCGTTTTTCGTCAGCATCGCAGGTTCGCTTTTTATCCAATAGACTTTACCCTAATCAACATAACCTAAATCACGCAATCTTTTAAGCACTTCTTCATCAGTGTGTTCACGTTGGCTGCCAGGAGCTATGGGTTGCATTTGCGCAATGAAGCTTGCCAGGAATTGCTTCAGCATTGCACATTGGTCAGTCTGAATTGAGGCTAAATCTTCTTCCTCCGAGGGATCGCTATACAGAGCATATAGTTCATGACGTTTTCCATTCTGCTCAATTAACTTGCAGCCCTGATCATAAACAGCATATACGACCGCTTCATGCACAGCATCCTGTTGCCATTGGGGGCAGCGCCGGTGCAATCTTTGCACGAAGGCTTGTGGCGGAAGCGCTTCAACAAATGGACGGTCAACAAACACGCTGCTTGCCGGAAGTGGATCATTTGCTAAAGAAAGCGGATATTCACATTCTGTCTCAATTCCGGCCAAGGCAAGGAGCGTGTGAAAAAGGCGGCGTGTCGAGATATAAGACGCATTAACCTGACCGTGCCTCAGCAGTTGTTGCGTTCCGTCACGTATCAGCAGCGGAACGTGGATCAGCGGTTCATATGCCCCGAAGACATGATCAACACGGGATTTCTCTCCCAGATGGTCCCCATGATCTGCAGCAACAATCAAACAGGAATTGTCCAGTCGTCCTGCTTTTTGCAGCTTAGAAACAAACCGCCCCAACACATAATCCTGGGCAATAACCTCAGCGTCATAGAAAGCTAGCAAGGTCTGATGAATTTCTGGGGATAAATATCCCATTTCTAACCAGTTTGCGGGATTCTGCTGGAGATAATTCATCCGCCAACGAAGTGTATGTCGTAAAAAAGGCATCCTCAATGGTTTTCGAACTTTATTCATTGCCCAGCGTGGTGGTTCATAGGGAATATGTGTGCCCATCAGATTAATAAATGCAAATACCGGTTGGTGAGATTTCCGTGAACGGAGAAGGACCCGTGCTGCGGCATCCATTGTTTTGCGCGTGTTGCGAAATTTCGTGCCACCCACAACATTGATCGCTAGCTCAAGGCACAAACGCAGCGTGTTGACCCACCAGGTGTCGGTGGGTTCCTGTCCGACACCCAGCAGTTGTGCCACCCTCAGGCGCAATTGCTTCATAAAGTTGAGCAAACCTCGGGCAGATTTTTCGCCTGAATCTGGCGTAGTTGACCACAGATTAAAGCCCACATGGATAAAATTACGCACGTGGTCAAATCCCCGGTTTAAGCCATTGTCCATCATACCAATTATTGGATTATTGCTGAACAGGTGCGTTTGATAACCACCTTTTTTTAGTTCTTCTGCCAGGGTAGGAATGGTATTCGGGAGGACGGAATCAATCTGCTGGACAGTGTGCTGCGCTGGATAGAGTCCGGTAAACATCGAAGCATGCGCGGGTGCAGTCCACTGTGCCGGTGAAACTGCATGCTTGTAAAGCGTGGCATCCTCAGCCAGTGTGTCAAAATGGGGTGTAACAGGCGCCGCCTGATTATAGCACGACAGGCGATCCGCGCGCTGCGTATCAAGTACAATAAAAATGATATCCTGTTTATCTGGCATAAAATACCTTAAGTGCTGTCGTCAACCGACCGGCTTTTACGCCCAACGACGCAGAGTTTATTCCCCCGACCCAGCAGGTCACTTGCGGTATCATAGGGTAATACAAAATAACGCAGCCCGGGTATTGAAAGCAAACGGAATAAACGATGACGGGCTTTTATACTGCCAATATGTGCATTTGCCCAATGCTTAATACTTGGCAGCGTCGTAAAATATCCGCCAAAAGCGCACTTCATAGCGACAATATCATAACCGGCTTGATTCAGCATTTTCCTGAGGGTTTCACGGGTAAACACAGACAAGTGCCGGGGGGCGTCATAGCCAATCCAATACCGTCCAAAGAACTGCCTATCCCAGCTCTCCCAATGCGGTACGGTCAAGACAACCGTTCCGCCAGGTACAAGGAGCGTGTTCAGCATACGCAGTGTCTGCAACGGGTTATAAGTGTGCTCCAAAACATCCCAGAGCGTTGCGACGGCGAATTTTTCTGCTTCCATCTCCTGATAGACTATCCGGTAATCGTCCTTCAAGGATATCAAGACCAAACCGCTCGCGCGCGTAAGTTGCTACTGAGTGGCTCGTCTCTATGCCCTGTACCTGCCACCCGGCAGAGCGCATGTCTGCGAGAAATATGCCAGTTGAACAACCTACATCCAAAATGGTTTTCGGAGAATCCGGCGCATATTGTGCCACGAGTTGACGGTACATTCCAATATTTCGACGCCGTACCCAGCGCATCAACCCCCATTTCTCATCTTCAATCGCTGTTTTGTAAGGTGCATAATCCTCTGGATAGTAGCGCGCCATTTCCTGTGGCAGCGGTCGTGGGGTCAGATAGAGCAACCCGCACTGCCGGCATCGCACTAATGGAAACTTTCCGGGGATGCCATGCCCATAGTCTTGAAGGGTTAAAACCCGTTCCACGTCAGAAGCCCCACACAAACTGCACGTCGTATTTTCCATGCTCAGTCACGACCCGACAGAATATTAAAATAGAATTCTTCCAGCTGCCGCGTGATAGTTTCCCATGAATAAGCCATTTCCGCCAGCAGACGGGCTTTTGTACCCATCACTCGCCTTTTTGCTGGGTCCGCTAAAAGTGCCAGCACACATTCACCCAGCGCTTGCGGATTAGCTGCTGCAGCCACACCGATACCGTTATCGATCACGAAGTCCTGTAAATCACCGACGGACGTGGTGGCGACAGGACATCCCGCTGCCATATAATCGTTTAATTTAATGGGCCAACGTCCCCGGTTTGCCCCACTATCATTCAAAGGTAACCAGCACAGATCACAGGCAGACAATATCGTGCCAATCCGGTCATAACTGATCGAACCCGTCCGCAGAATAGCATCAGGTTTGCCTGTCATCGCCTCGATATCGGCGTCGAAATAACCCGCAGCCAACAATTGGGCACGCGGATGAACTTTCAGAATGCGTAAAAAGGCATCCGCCATCAACACAGCGTCGCGATGAAAGATAGAGCCAATATAACCGATGATGGGGACATCTTGCGCGAATCCAAGCTGCGCGCGCGCCTCAACCATGGGTAATGGCTTGATGCGCTGTGTGTCACTGCCATTGCGCAGTAGCAGGACAGAATCCGGCGACAAGCCCAGGGCAATTGCCTTATCGCGCAGGACAGTATTGATCACGGTCGTGCCCTGCGCCAAAGGGCGGAATTTCTCTTCAAAGTAGGTTTCAACGGGACGCAAGACAGATCGCAGCAGTGGGTTTTGACGCTCTTCCACCGAACCCCCTCGTCCGAACCAATCCCCCCAGTCGGTCACCAGGGGTATGCTGCGTTTTTTATGCATAAATAAAGCAGGATAAATAGCAACCGGGCGGCATTCAAAAGCGTGGACAAGGTCATAATCCTGGTTACGAAGTTCGCCGATACGTCTTAAGACATCCCACAAATCCCATCCTGAGCGCAGCATACCCGGCAATAAATCCGGTGACTCAATGATTCTGACCCCTTCATCATCCCGGAAACGGAAGCGGAAAAGCTGGTCATCAGACATCGCAACCAGCGTCACTTTGTGACCAAATTCTACCAGGTACCGTGCAAGGTTTAATGCCCGCCAATAGGTACCGCGCCCCACACGGTTATACAACGACATCAGGATGTCCACTGGGTTCCTTTAGCCTCCGTCGTCATCGTCAACCCATCTCTCAACCCACGCACATATGACCACGCGGATTCTGCCCGCCTGTGGTAAAGCAACCGCAGGACAGTTTTCACAGCGCTCCCAAACCGGTATGGAATGACAATCATCCACCGCCAACCGCGAATGTGTTTCCGGAAAAAGCGCACGCTGTTCCGCGCCATTAAATAGCGTTCGCGAGGTGAACCGGAGCCACCCGCAGCTGCTGATACTTTGTGCCACATTTGGGCTTGCGGAATAAGCAAGAGTCGAAAACCGGCTTGCCGCGCGCGCAGGCTTAAATCCATATCCTCATAGTAAATGGGGGAGTAGCCCTCATCAAACAAACCCACCTTATGGAGCATAGTGCGGGTCATCAACAGGGCACAGCCCACCAGGTAATCGCGGTCAATGACCTTATCCCATTGTCCCAGATCCAGCACATTGTCCCCTTTTTCCGTCATCTCATACGTCAGGAAATGCCGCATCCCGCCCACCGACCATATCCGGGTTGGGTCGCCAGCGTAATAGATTTTGGGCGATAGCATGCCCACATCTGGCTCATCCGCATACTGCATCAGAATATCCAGAATATCCGGTGCGACTTCAGTGTCATTGTTGATCATAAAAATGTAATCGGTTCGCCGGTCCAGTGCATGCCGCAATCCAACATTAAACCCACCCGAGAATCCATAATTGTCCGGAATTCTCTATGATTTCAACGTCCGGATACCGGTCGCGTACAGCTTGCACTGTACCGTCCTGCGAACCGTTATCGACAAGCAGAATACTGAAGTTGGAATAATGCATTTTAGACAGGGATTCCAGACACTGCAGTGTGTCTTCCTTTTGGTTCCAGGTTAAGGTCAGCACCGTGACGTGAGGGATAGTGGCATCAGGGATCTGTCGCAGCATCAAAATATTCCTTTTACGCAGGTGCAAGCATCGATTGTGTTGAATGCATCGTTCACGATTCCTGCGTCATTTACAGGTATCCAAGCTGCCGCAGGCGATCAGATATTTTATCGGTTTCTTCTTTGGAAAATTTTTGTTCTGAGCCCTTGCGTCCATCACCAGAAGAATAGTGAATTGTAAATGTCTCCGGTTTAAACGCGTCAAGGATGACATGCCCGTCCATATCTTCGGGCACGGGCACATTCATCAGGGCTAAAATCGTTGGCGCCAGGTCAGTAATCGAGATATCTTCCAGTGCTGCACTTTTGTTGACTTTGGGACCCCACACGATGAGGACCCCGTGGCGGCGGTGCGTACCGGAAAGCAAAAGATCGCTGAACTCCATCGTATATAGGTCTTCGAAAATGGGAACGTTTTTCACATCATATCTTCCACGCCCCCAATACCCGTAGTTCACCCATTCCAATATTAAATCCGGTGCCAGGTCTAAATAAGAACCGTTATATAATTCGTCAGCTCTCCAGACTTTGCGCAGCATTCTTTCACCTGTGCCAGGATCCCTTAATTCCATAAACGCATCAGCGAGAGCCTGCAATTCTCTATCGAATTCCTCGCCGGGTTCGATTAGTCCTTCAGGTTCACGCCCCTTCACGTTTAGGAATATGTTTCCACCAGCGCCCATAGCATAAGCCCGTGTATGTCGCCAATCTATTTCCGAGCTGAACAAGGCGGATTCCACTGTGCCTTTGATTTGATCGAAACGTTTTACGCCCAACCAACCTCGAATTCGAGCCCGTACATCTGAAGGACCATATTTTTTGTATAAACGCATGGCCTTATCCACCACGTACCCCTGCCAATGATGGTTCTTTTTTCCTCCGGATTGCTTAAAAGACACCCAGTTGCGGTCAGCAAGCCACCTATTCAGGTTCACCATTTTTATCAGAGGTCCGGCGCCATGGTCAGAAAGCAGCATAACGACTGTGCGCTCATCAACCTCAGCCATTAAATCACCGACAGCAGTATCAACCCGCTGGTAGACCTGCAAAATCATATCTCGGGGACAATCCTCACTTTCTTCATCACTGGTCATACAATGCCAGAAGTAGTGCTGGACAGGATCGGTTGCCATAAATACCGACTGTGAAAAGATCCCATGGCTCATTTTGTATCAGATATTTGGCGATACGATGGCGCATCTCCACACCCTTTAACAAAGCTTTCCCATAACTTGCGAGTGGATGAGGTTTCGTGGCATCATAATCCGGTAAAACCCGATAGTCTTTTACCAAGTTTAAAATTGTCTCTGCCTTCTCCTGCGGGTAAATAATGCTGGCATCAGATACAGCTGTGAAGGGTCCGCTGACCACAACGCCATTTACAGGCTTAGGCGGATATGTGTAAGGAACATTTATTGCGATAACCTGGTAACCTGCGTCACTGATCCGTTGAAATAATGTTGGCGCAGCGACCATTGAGCCGTTTGTCACCTCTATACCGTAGCTGTCCCGCTGGCGGCGAACAAAATCATACAAACCATGTTTTCCTGGATTCATCCCGGTCATAAAACTTGCCCAGGCAGGCGCTGAGATAGGCTGTATCGTCGAGGCAAGTTTGCCGTGGGTGCCTTCTGACATCAGCTTCGCGATATTCGGCAGTTTGCCTGCTTCCACCCAGGGCGATAACAGGTCTAATGTAACCGCATCGATGCCTATGACCAACACCCTTGTCCGTTCAACCGGCACTCCCGGGGTTGAACATTCATAGTTTGACCGCTCTTCAGTATTCATACCAGTCTCAATAACTCCTTCAAGTGACTCTCAAAGCGCTGCCCTTGCGCCTCCAGATTAAAGTCTGATCCATATAACGCATATCCATTGACAGCAATGCGCTCCCGCAATTCACTATCATGGTGCAGGTGTTGTATCGCCTGCGCGATCGCAGCGCCATTGGCTCGCTCAACCAGGACCACGTCAACCATTGGATGGAACACCGACCGAAGCGCTGGGGAATCGCCGGTTACAACAGGCTTCCGCATCGCCATACACTCAAATATTTTATTCTGGACGGTCATCACCGATTGCGGCGTATTGCCAAATGCTCCCAGGCATACATCTGCTCCGGTAATATAGCTCAATAGTTCTGACTGCGGTAACCACGCTCTGAATTCCACATTGTGTAATTTCCGGTCCAGCGCATAAGTTTGGGCGCTTGCTTTATCAGGCCCTTCGCCTATGAGCGTAAATATTATATCATGGGCATCGATCAATACGCCCGCAGCCTCCAGAATGTAGGGCACACCGTGATTGGGAATGAAAGAGCCGTAGTACAGTACGCGCATGGTTTTATCGCTTGCAGGCGTGTACTCGACCGGTTGGAACAAGCGGTCGTCGGCGCCGGTAGGCACCAAAAAGATACGTTCTCGATCCAGATGAAACTCAGCAATCAACCAGTCTCGATATTCCGCAGTGTCCTGGATCAAGCGGTCAGGTAATCGGTAGGCGAAGCTTTCAATCAGATGCAGTAGTCGCCCGGTAAAGGGGTGGCGTTTCACAAGGCTCCGCTCCTGCGCGATAAGGTACAAAGACATAAAAATATCCAGGACCAACGGTTTCTTGCGCATCCATGTCAACAGCCTAGCCAGAAATACATCCAACTGCCCCGGATAGCCTACGACCATCAGGTCATAGTCACGCACCGCACGGTACTGCTTGAGCAATAACCCATAGGCGCGGAAAACTCGACGAATGAAATGTAAATTCGCCCATCCGCCGCTGGCGACGGTAACCCTGTCCTCGATGCCATGCCATAAGGTTGCATGGCACTCTATTACCTCCACATTGGCGCGGCGCAAGGCTTCAATCATAATGCTATTGCGCGAATAATTTTCGCGATAAGTACCAAAATAACACACTTTCATTTTAACATTCCTCGCAGGTAACAATTCCCGGAAATGTAAATTCAAAAATCGCTTTCCAAATCGCGACAGGCAGGATTGCTAAACCGGCAAGTTGGGGATAACGCCCCCAATTCACATAAAAAGCCGGACTTTTCACGTTATCGGCAGGCAGTGCAGCGCGCGTTATGACGGCAGAAGATATGGGTGATGCTATCAATTCGAGGAAAATTTCACCACCCGAGACCTGCTCCACCTGTGTGAGCCAGATATCGACAGCACGCAACCCGCCATGCCGCGCGACAAAAGTCTGTCCGATAGGCTCTGAACCCATAATCATCTGATCTCCCGTCACGTTAAAGACACTGTCTTCATCAACAACGGGTGAATAAGCGGTGAGAATAAAGACGGGAGCAGGCAGACTTTACGATTTGTCATCTGAAAAGTGGAGCGCTGGCGCTTGAGCATTTCCTGGGATGCATTATAAATCATCACTGACAACGGGGTTATCAAGGGCGCCCTGCTGTTTCAATTCCATTTTCCGGACCCGATAAAGGAGTTCTTCCAGGATTTTACGATTAAAGCCGATCAAATCTGCCACGAGTCCAATCAGGCAGGTCTGGAAACCCACGATGAGCAGGATTGCGGTGAGGATCAGGGATTGGATTCTGCCGGTGCCGGGTCCCGTGAAATAGTACCAGAGAAACCGCATACCCAGGAGCAATCCACCGAGAATCATCAAACCACCCAAAAAAGTGAAGACGCGTAATGGGCGGTACATCGTATACGTGCGCATAATTGTCGCGCCGGAATTCACCAGAAAGTCCGGGATGTTCCGCATTAACCTTGAAGTGCGTGTTTTAGGGTTAACCTCAATGGGGACATACATCACCGACATTCGGCGCGCACCTGCCTGGATCAAGGACTCCAGAGTATATGAATATTGGCTCATAATAATGGTCCGCAATGCAGCTTCCCGGCTCAAAGCCCGAAATCCACTCGTCGCATCTGGCGTATCCACGCCGGAAGCGACCTTTACGACCCAACTGCCCAGCTTCTGTAAACGTTTCTTCAGGGGTGAAAACTCCGCGATGCTCATCACACCCCTGTCGCCAACTACTATTTCAGCTTGCTGATCCAGGATAGGTTTCACCAACCGGGCAATATCCGATCCCCGGTACTGGTTGTCCGCATCGGTATTGACGATGATATCCGCACCGAGAAGCAAAGCTGCCTCCAGACCCTTTACAAAGGCTGTAGCTAATCCCATATTTTGCGGGAAATTCAGGACGTGCTGAATGCCCAGACTTTTCGCAACCGCAACGGTTTTGTCATGACTGCCGTCATTAATTACCAGTATGACAATTTCATCCACACCTTCGATGGTTTCAGGCAAGTCAGCAACGGTGGTTGGGAGAATTTCTTCCTCGTTATAACAGGGAATCTGAATGACAAGCTTCACAAGGTTCTCCATTTGTTCGGTGGCTACGCTACTCTTGCATTGTACCATAGGCAACAACCATGTCCAGAATAACAACAGAACACGCCTTTACGCATACCCCCTGTATAAGTTATGTTATACTGAAGTTATCTAGCGTGGTGAGGACGTATGCGTCGGGATCACATATACAGAATATTGAGAATATTCGTCGTGCTGGTGATAGGAGTCCTGCTGTGGAGCTGTCAGGACGATGATAGCAACATACAGTTTATCCAGGGTGCGTGGATAAACCTGAATGCGCATCTACAGAAGGAAACGGCAGAAAGTCACCTGGAGACGACCTGGACTTTTTCAGGTAACCGGTATCGCATGTCTGCTTGCTGTTTTGTGAATGCTTCTGAACAGGGAACCTTTCAGGTGCTGGAAAGTGACGACGGCAGGTTGGTTCTTGAGCTGCGCACGACCTCAGGGCAACTTGGGGGTATGGCAATGTCAGCAGGAAATGTTCGGCAGTTAGCCATTGAAATCGACGACGATGCCGGCACACTGACCATCCAGCATGCCGAATATAGCCGTTATAGTGATTAAAAACTGACCAGAATACTGGACGACCTTATCGCTGTCGGTGGTCTATGCCATCCGGTCCGGCAATAATCACATCGGTCACTTCTTTTAGAAAAAGTCCGTGCTCTATGATGCCGGCACGCGCTGCCAGGATTCGCGCCAGATTTTCCGGGTCGATGATAGGACCAAAATCAGCGTCAAGAATAATATTTCCCTGATCCGAAAAGAAGTCGGCGCCATCAGGGGCTTTACGCCTGGTCACCTTCAGCGCCCAGTGTATGCAGAAATTGCATCGTCGACCCCAATCCAAAAGGAACCACTTCAAGCGGGACTGCCCATTTTGTGCCTAAAACGTCGGAAAGTTTGGAGTCATCGACCACAATGATTTCCCGGCGGGTGGTTTGGGCAACGATTTTCTCACGCAAGAGCGCACCTCCCCCACCTTTGATAACATACAGTTCCGGGGAAACTTCATCAGCTCCGTCGATTGTCACATCCACGAATGGATGTTCCTCAAGGGTGGTTACCGGTATCCCTAAGGCACGCGCATCAGCATTCACCTGTCGCGAGCATGGAACAGCAACGATGTTGGATAAATTACCACTTTGGAGCATTTGTGCGATTTTCCGGATCGCGTGGATCGCTGTGGTTCCGTGTCCCAAACCAATGACCATCCCCGACTCAATAAATCGAACGGCAAATTCCGCAGCTTCTTTTTTAAAAGATGTACTGTTTTTTTCGACTGTCAATTCTGCCCATCTCCTGCTTTTAATGTTTAGCGAATAGGGTTTTACGAAACGAGACTATACCCTTTTTTATCAAGGGAATCCGTATTATAAAAAGAACTGCGAGAATCACAAGCAGTGGGACGGACTCAATAATTGATTTTCGCAACCATAAAATGTGGACCGCGGCGAAACCTGCAGCTGCGTAAACCAAACGCTGAAATATGTATCCAGGCTTTGCCCATCCGCCTTCGAATCGATGGGATAGACGTGATCGCCAGAAGCGTCAAAAGAAAAACCGCAATTGCACCAACCAGCACATATCTTTGATAGAATATACTGTCGATAAGTAAGGGTATGTTGAGTTGGTAGTCCCACACCACATAAATCAAACCGTGGAAAAGTGCGAAACCAAAAGCATACAGTCCGAGGGGGCGGCGCACTTGTAGTACATGAGACCAACCCAACAAGGTACTCACCGGTGTACAACTCAGGGAGAGCAACAAAAAGGTTATAGCTAATTTACCGGTTAAGGTCGTTGTTTGTCTGACAGGATCAATGAAAAACGCGCCTGATGCCACCAACCAGACCACTCGCGCTGCCAATAAAATTGCAGAAACATGGACAACTAACCTCAGTCCATATTTCTGCATCCACTTCCCCCTCTTGCCTTTCAGGGAAACAGTCTCAACATCCATCAAAAGAACCACGTCCTGGAATCCAGATTCGGGTATAAATAGGCCACTTCATCCGCATACCCATTGAAAAGCAAAGTTTCAATCCGGTTGTTGCTGCCAATACGCCGTTCTGTGGCTTGCGACCAGCGGGGATGCCCAAATTCAGGGTTCACATTCGCCCAAAAACCGTATTCGGTGGGACCGGCAGTCGTCCAAAAAGTTTCCGGCATATCCGCGACAAAGTCAATCTTGACGATAGATTTCAAACTCTTAAAACCGTATTTCCATGGAACAACCAACCTGACAGGCGCGCCATTCTGGGGTAATAAAGATTTACCATAGAGCCCCGTTGCCATCAAAGTCAAATCATGCATCGCTTCATCCAGGCGCAATCCCTCAGAATAGGGCCACGGCATATTATTTTTCAGTCCAGGCATCTGATCAGGATCTTCAGCGGTAAGAAACCGCACATATTTGGCTTCAGATGTCGGTTCTGCGGCTTTAATCAACGCGGCAAGCGGAAAGCCGGTCCAGGGAATCACCATCGACCAGGCTTCAACACAACGCATGCGGTAGATGCGTTCTTCCTGTTGGAATTTCGCCAAATCATCCAGATCATAAGTCCGGGGGTTATTGACCAACCCCCCGACAAAGATCGTCCACGGCGTAGTCACATAATCCTTCGCGAGCGCAGCCACATCTTCCTTTTGGAAGGAAAATTCATAAAAATTGTTATATCCGGTTACCGCCTCAAACGAAGTCAGTTGTTGACTCAGGTCAGTGCCTTCAATCACCGGCGTCGGAAGGGGTGTTGCCGTGGGAAACGGCGATCCTGTCGTAATCGGCGTTGCACTTTCGATCACTTCAGGGCCCGTCTGATTCCGCCCGCATGCCGCCAGAACCAGAGCACTGGCGGTAAGTCCCGCAGCACCCTTGATAAACCTGCGTCTCGACATATATGCCGACTCAGGTGTTATCTCACTCGAATTTATTTTTTTCATTACCAAAACCTCCCAATCCATTCAACTTTAAAGTTACAAACCCAATTGTTCAAGCCACACCAATAATAAAGTCAGAGCGATTGCCAGAGGAACAATCACCACCCAGACATTGACTTTCAACAACTCCGGCAGAGAAAGCGTACCCCAATCTCCTTTGCTCAGAACAGGTTTCAGCAGCTTGGGGTACCACGTGGCATACAACCAGGAACCCAAAAGTATCCCGATAGTGCCTGCAACCAGCGCGTCCAAAGCTCCCGCCCCAATCGCGCCAGAAATCGTGCCTGGACAATACCCTAAAACAGCAAATCCTACACCAAAGAGCAGCCCACCGACGACTGTCGAGCCCAGAGATCCGGGTTTGGGATGAAGGGTAACCCACCCCATCTGCCGCATCCCGTAGACACCCAGCATGCCAACAATGACGGCGGACAACATCACCTTCACGACGGTAAAATCATAAAGGAGCAACTGCCCCAGAATGACGTCATAATTTGTCACACCGCTGCGCTGCAGGAAGACTCCAAAAAACATTCCGGTGATTAATCCCAAAACCATTTGAAGGCGTTTATTTTTCCTGATTGAAGTTAGCATTGCGTTCACCTCACAAAACCACGCCGGCAAACAGCAACTTCGCCGTGATAATGCCACCAACGAAAAAGCAGATAGCGGCAATCCAACTACTGATCGTCAATTGCAATGTCCCGCTGATTCCATGCCCGCTGGTGCACCCCCCAGCCCATCGCGAACCTATACCCAGAATCACCCCGCCAACCAGCGTCACCAGCCAATCGCAGAAGTGTTGAAGAGCCAAATGCCTGCGCCCAAAGCGTGGGAACCCATTGGAACTTGAAGCTACCCGAAAGCATTGCCGAAATAAAGGAACCCAGAACAATGCCAATAATTAACGCGATATCCCAATTCATTTCAGGAATGACTTTGCGGAAATATGGCTTCTCAAGGGTTTTTTTGCCACGCAGGCGCAGCTCCAGAATACCAGAAACCCGGGCAAAAGCCGTTGAACATCCAAGAGGACGGTCCGAAAGAAGAAATGACACCCAGCTAAGTATTCCGATACCCAGTCCCGCCACATACGGCGACCATTGCGATAGTGTTAACCACGACATAGTAATCCTCCCACAGTATGACTGTTACAATACCTAGACGATAAAAAAGACTATTATCTTACTATACCATCAATCCAAATTAAACACAGCCACCAGCGGGTCGTGGTCTGAAGCGCGCTGCGGGGACGTATCTTCAGGATCGCCCGGTGGATAATCAGCGTTCGTATGCAGGACACTCACACGTTTTAGCGCTCCAAATAAAGACGGTGAAACCAGGATATGGTCGAGTGTCTCAGATTCTCCCTGATAGATATACGTGTACATAGCCTGGGCAGCAGATCCCAGGAACTCGTACACATGCTGGAGTCCGCTTTTTCGCAAAGTATCGATAGGCGGCGCGTCGTAAAAAGAATTCAAGTCCCCGATGACGGCGATGTAGGCATCCGGCGCCTCTGCCAGGATGGTTTCATACAGGGTCACATTCCAGGCAGCCTGGGCATTCCGCTGGGGTTCCGTTGCCAACTCGCCAGCAGACATAGACAGGAAGTGATTGTTGACAATATAAATGACCGCACCCCCTAACGCATTTTGAAGTTCAACTTCGATGACCAGCGGGGGCCTGCTGGTCAATCCCTCCGGGGCTGGATACTGCGTCACACTCAGCACCTGCGCCTGGTCACCGCGCACCAGATAACCCACATCAATCCCGCGTGAATCCGTACCTTCGACCAATACCGGCGCATATCGGTAGGCGGCAATAAGCGTCTGTTCTGCCAGGTCCTCCAGGACCTCTATGTTCTCGACCTCCTGGAATCCGATGATGGTCGGCATGCCCATCGCCACAATTGTTTCTGCTGTTTTAACCAACGCCGATCTGTACGCGCTGATGGTAGGACGTGGGGGATCGGTCGGGTGCGGATCAATAGCATCAAAGAAATTCTCCGTATTAAACGTCGCGATGCTGAACTCACTACCGCTTAAAGGTGCTAAAGAAGGCAAAGGCGACACGGCGGGAATCACGACCGGCATTGTGATGGGCTGCACTTTGTAATTCTCATAAGTATAGGCTAGTGGACCCATAAGTTCACCCACAAGATCACCAGTTTTCACAGGATATGCGAGTGTCGATCCATCGTAATGGGTGATGTCAGACCCATCATCCACAAAGATCATCATCCCTTTCGGTTCACCCCGCATCACCCGGTCGATGTTCCAGGACTTGTTGACCAGTACATATTCCCCATACGGGCTGACCGGGGCAATTGCGACTGCCGGTTCCGTGACCTGCACCAGCATGCCCTCCAGCGCTTCATAATACACTTTTGATAAATCACTCTCCATCGGTGGGTCAAGTTCCCGGGCTTCCGGCAGCGATATGCCGGAATTGATGACCGTCAGATCCGCCACATCCAGCAAGCTGAGTTGGGTTTGCCCTGATTTCTCGCGGATGCTGCCCTTCACTCTGACATAATCCCCTGCCGTGACCGGCATAGCATCTTCCGGCGAAAATACATACAAACCTTCTGAAGTCGCCGGGTTCTCATCTGGCGCCAGCGATTGGATCCAGAAACCCTGCAAATCCGGGAAAACACCCGTTACAATGCCCTCTGTGGTCACTTCACTGCGCACAAACGGCGATTCGAAGCCTTCACCCTGAATTGCCCATATCGGGACACCGCTGCCAACAAAGGTCATCCACAGGTCAGAGGTCGCTACATCCGGGTAGTCATCGGCGGAGGCTGTTGCCGGCGCCATATCGACGCGGTCCTGCCCACCTGCCCGAACGGAAAAATGGACCGCTGTACTCCCGCCTGATGGCGCTAATTCCGGTAGCACCCACACAATATTCGCGCCCACCTGCGACCCGCCATCCGGAATATCGCTCAATATTGCTGGTGTTCCCGGGATGGTAGCGGTGATGGTCACATTCTGCAAAACCGCAGGCGTGTGGTTATATGCTGTGATTGTATAGGTGATAAGATCAGCAGCAGCGATGCTGTTCTGGGCTCGCATCTCCAGCATCAGCACTTCTGGAAACACTTCCACAAAATCTGAAACCAGGCGTGGTTTGAGCTGCCACAGGTCGTTATACAGATCGAGGATACCGGTCATCTGGTAAAGCTTGCCAACCTCGATGAATTCCGGATCAATCAGACTTTCTTTATCTAGATAAACGAGCACCGAATCCCCGGAAGCATCCATCAGGTCCATCTCATAACTATAGCTGTACTCTTCCAAACGCGTCACCTGACCTTCAACGGTAATCAGACGCCCGACAATATCTTCGTTGCTGTTGGCGGCTTTACCCGTGCTCGACATTGGCGCGGGAGGGTCGACGTTGTTTTGTAAGATTTCTACATGGTCCGGATAAACGCCCGGAATTAACTCAACTGAATTGCGGTATAACTCAATCAATCCGGTCACACGTACACTGTCGCCGATATCGATAGAGATGATCCCCATAGCGCCGGGGCAATAGACCTGGATACCGCCGGTGCCATCGTCGATATAGAACTTGGTGCCCGTTGAGCCTGCAAAATACCCACCGGTATACATCGTCGCCACACCTTCAACGGTGACGATTTGCCCGGTGAGTGTCCGGGCTGTGGCAATGGGAATAGCACCACCCTCAACAGCAATCGGCAAAGCTGTACCGTATGTCCGCAGGGGGAAATCCGGGCTTTCCACATAGTGCCCCACAACTGGCATCACGCCATAACTCCACGGACTGCGCAGATTGACCAGTGTATGGGCTTCTTCACCAATCCCGAGGGTTCCCGCATCCCAGGTTATCGATTTCAGACCGTCCTCATCAAGGGCTTCAACCTGCGGCGGGAGTTTGACTACATCAAAACCTGCAGGTAAAGGTAGAAATATCCTGACATCGCGCGCTGCAGCGCCGGTTTTGTTGATAACCGTGATGCCCATCTCGAATTCGGTTCCCGGGGATACAGATGCCGGTGGTTCAATGCCAATCTCCAGACGTTCCACAGGCAACGGCGTAATGGCACTCGCCCGGCTTTGCGGGTCAGGTTCAGCCAGCATGGTAAAATCTGCGGCGTTGTTATCCGTGTCCACACCATTGCCGGCAGCACCACCCGGTTTGCGCTCCAGGCTGCCTGCACCACCTGGATCAGGGGCAGGTTCACCCTCAAAATAATCCGCCGGGGCACTCCCCCACCCGAGCGCATCGACAGCCTGACCCGCAGTATTGCGCAGAATAAGACCTCCTTTACGTTCAAAAATAGGCGTGCTGAAAACAGCGTCAGGGGCGACGCCTATATCCTGACCTTCACGCACCAGCAGATAATGCCCATAACCCGGAACGTCATTTCGCACTGACCATGTATAGACCAGTTTTTCCTCTTGTGATTCTGCCATACGGTACCATAGGGACCAGTCCTGCAGGTTTAGAGGTTGTGTACCGGCGTTATAGAGCTCAATAAATTCGTAGTTGTTATTCCCCTGAACGCCGGGGATCAGTTCGCTGATGACCAGACGTCCCGGGGTCGATGACTGACCTATATCTTCGTCCTGGAACGCTGGTGTCTCCTGGAGCGGTGTCGCCACACGCCCATCATCCGGCGGGACCGGCAGCGGTGCCATCCAGGCGCAACCTGAAGCAAGAAAAAACAATCCAACTAAAACCCATCGTTGTTTGAACTTCATCAATAGTATCCTCATTAATATGGACTAACGCACACTATACCACAAGCAGCATGGAATAACATTATCTATCACCCCATCCACAACACATAATTTGACTTCTGGCGAGACACATCATAAACTCATTGAAATAATCCATTCTGAACCTTGGAAGGGATTATCCTTGAATGAAGATAATCCATTATTGTAACATCCATAAAGGAGAAAAATGGAATACGTAAGAGTATTGGACACATCTGAGTTACCTCCCAATCGTATGATTATTCTGGTTATCAATGGGAAGGATGTACTCCTTTCAAATGTGGATGGTACATACTATGCCATTACCAACAAATGTACACACCTGGGAGGTTCCCTGGGCAAAGGGGTCCTGGAAAATGGTATTGTCACATGCCCCAGACATGGTGCGCAATTCGATGTCAGGACAGGGAAAGCTGTCGGACAAGCGAAGATCGCTTTCCTGAAAATGAGTGTCAGAGATGAGGTCAGCTATACGGTTAAAGTGGAAGGCACCGATATCCTGATCGGGATACCCGAATAAAACGCCGGGAAAAGATCACATAAATCTGTAGCGTCTGTAGCTGCGCTGGGTCCTGGATGGCAATACCCATACGTGCAAATATCGTCACCATTTTCGGGTTTATATTATTATTTCAATGGGATCCATATGTTTTATGCCTAACCACACGTTGAGATTCGGGCAATGACCACCCATATTTACCGGGACTACCTGGAATAGCCATGGCTATGGACATCTTTCATAGGTTTTATCTCTGGGTTGAAGGCATTATACTGACACGTCTTGTCCCCCACAAAAATCCTGGCGTGTTCTTCAAACAGTTATTTAAGCTGCCTGTTTATATGTATCGAATGGGTCTCGGTAAGGCTATTGGTAAAAGAATATTGATTCTCACGACTCGAGGGCGGAGAACTGGAAAACTGCGACAAACAGCATTGGAATATGGATATGATGAAGATACCCATTCTTACAGTGTCATGGCAGGCTGGGGCGGGACCACAGATTGGTACCGGAATGCAATCGCATATCCGCGAGTGCAAATTCAGGTAGGTGTAAAAAAACTGGACGCGGTTGCGGAGAGATTAACCGAGGATGAAGTTACCCGCATGTTGATTGAAATCACCAGGATCAATCCGAAAGCAATACGGATTTGGTCAAGATGGGCGGTAGAGCCCATCGATGGTTCAGAAGAAAGCTTGAGAAAGGCATCTAAATATTTCCCATCTCTACATATAAGAGCAGATACATAAACTGTGGGCTGAATCTGATGCGTATTAAAAAAACTGAAATGCCCGAAGTAATATCAGCCTTCTTTGATACCAGGGCATACTGTCACAACGACCTTGATTACACCACACAATCTATCGAAGATAAATAAACCTGGAATAAGGGAAGCCTATGAACACAATCTATGAACCGGCACGTGATTTACCGGTGACAAATACATACGACGTTGTCATTTGCGGAGGAGGATTGGGTGGAACGGCAGCTGCGATCGCCGCGGCAAGAACCGGGGCTAAAACATTGCTGATTGAGCGCAACAGTTTCCTCGGTGGCGTCGCCACTGCCGGGATGTGCTGCAGTATCTTCAACTGCTACTACACCGGCGGTGCATCACGGTATCTCGGAACTTCTGGTATAGCAGTAGAAGTGGCAGACGCCATGGCGGAAGTGATGGGTTACGGGCGAAAGTGGCACAACCACAAGGGTCACATCATCTACGACATTGAACTGGGTAAACTGGTGCTGCAGGACATGGTTGAAGAAGCAGGCGCTGATCTCCTGCTCCAGGGCTGGATCGCTGATGCCATCGTGGAAAACGGCACAGTGGACGGGATTATCGTTGAGACCAAGGTGGGTCGCATAGCTATCCGGGCTAAGGTCGTGGTGGATGCCACCGGCGACGCGGATATCGCTGCCCGGGCAGGTGCACCGCTCCATACGCAGGAGAAAGGCGCCCACAGCCTCTGCTTCCGTCTCGGTAATGTTGATGTGGATGCTTTTGTTGACTTCTTCCGCCAAAATCCGGAGCAGTATCCGGAAATGATGGATGTGGAATGGACGACAAGCGAGGCAATCGCCCAGTACGATGACTGCGGAACTTTCCTGTTTCCCCACGGTGGCGGTATGGTCATGGAAGCCTTCCAGCATGCTAAAGCCGATGGCGTGCTGCCTCCAAAAATTGGAATCCAGGTTGCCACTGACGCGTGTCAGATGCACGCGATACGCCGCACCAGTATCCTCCATGTGATCACTGGATTCACGTATTTTAACGGATTGGATCAGGGAATGATCAATCGAAGCCTTGTTGACGGGCGGCGCATGGCGCATATTGTTGCCGAAGCCTACCGGCGCTATATCCCCGGTTTTGACAACACCTTTGTCGCCGGAACTGCCGTCAATCTTGGGGTGCGAACCTCACGTTATCTGGACGGTGACTTTGTATTCACCACAAGGATGCTTTCAGAAGGTCAACGTCAGAGAGACGCTGTCGGGCAGGTGATTGGGTGGCAACATCCGGTCCTTAACGAGAAAGCGCTGAAAATGACGCGAAACGCTTTTAGCTGTCAGGTATTAAACACGCAACCGGCAGATCTGCCATACCGCTGCCTGCTGCCGAAGCGCATTGAGGGCTTGCTGATGGGGGCGGGGCGCAGCGTCAGTACTGATAATCCATCTCTGCTGCGCGTGATGGCGCACACCATGGTCGTTGGGCAAGCTGCCGGAACCGCTGCAGCTGTGGCGGTCAGGATGGGAATGACGCCCCGCACCGTCAATATTGGCGCTGTACAATCCGAACTGAACCTGAAGGACAAATTATGAACACATGCGAGTTTACCGACAGGGCGGGATGGCGAGTATGGCTGTCTGCCAACCACGCACAGGAAAGTGAAATCTGGTTGGTCTTTTACCGGAAAGACACAGGTATACCAACCATAAGCTATAAGGATGCTTTGGATGAAGCGCTGTGTTATGGATGGATTGACAGCCTCATCAAAAAACTGGACGAAACCAAATATGCCCGAAAATTTACACCCAGAAAAGACAACAGTCAATGGTCTCTGGTCAATAAAAAGCGCGTTGAGCAGCTGATTCAAGACGGTTTGATGACAGAGCACGGGCTAAAGAAAGTAGAAGCAGCTAAGCAATCCGGAAGTTGGGATCATCCAGGGCAAAAACCACCTATGGATTTCGCAATGCCGGTGGAATTTACTGAAGCCTTGAAAAATAATCCGCAGGCAGAAGAAACATTCAATAACCTGGCACCCACCCATCAGAAACAATATATTGTATGGATAAGTGTTGCCAAACGGCAGGCTACGAAAGAGAAACGAATAGCGGAATCGATTCAATTGTTAAGTACGGGGAAAAAGCTGGGGTTAAAGTGAAAGCCGAGAATAGAACTGCAGAGACGCAAAGTTTTTAAGATTACGCGTCATCTATGATCAGAAAGACCTGTAAAATCGAAAAATGACTTATCAGCGCCTTTGCGTCTCTGCGTTACATGCCTGATTTCTTCAGTGTGCTTAACAGATTGCTTTTGCGTATATTACGCTATCTCATTCTCACTGTGACGCTTGCGACCGGGCGGCGTTGACCAACCCCTTCATATACGCGATGCCGTAGGCTTCAGCGGCATGCCTGCCACCGACCATCTGGGGGAGATGGTCTGACATTATCGCACCGTCGAATCCCACCTCTTGCAGCGCCTGCACAATCTTAAACATATCCATATAACCTGCGTCCATGTAGGTTTCG
This sequence comes from uncultured Chloroflexia bacterium, assembly GCA_963700595.1. Taxonomy (GTDB): domain Bacteria; phylum Chloroflexota; class Anaerolineae; order B4-G1; family SLSP01; genus PWVB01. The sequence continues at coordinate 371,862 of CAVOYE010000020.1, read as the reverse complement.
GCAAAGCCCTCGGGCATCGGGGCTGTGACGTTGCGAAAGTGCACCTTGAAGAGTTTCTTACGCTCCCCAAAATACCTGATGGTCTCAAGCACGTCCTTCCCCATCATCGCCCCACCCTCCAACCAGCAACCTGTGCACAGGCACATGCCCACGTTAGGACTGTCCGCGATTTCTATAGCACGCCGGTAACCCTCAAACGAACCGAAGACACAGCGCGGGATACCCCCTAACGGATAAACCGGCGGGTCATCAGGATGGATACCGATAAATACACCCGCTTCTTCTGCCACCGGGACCACCTGCCGGATAAAAAATTCGTAATTGTCCCACAATTCGTCCTCTGTGTATGCCCGGTCATAGGAAAGCGGTTCATGGAACTGCTCTCCGATCCACCACCCAACCTTATTAGGATCGTCAACATGGAAAGCCCGGGCGGTGGCGCCGCCGCGAATCTCTTCCTTTCCCGAACTCCAGATGCCGTTGCCCATATGGGCATAGGTGGAATAATGGATACCCGCCGCGCCTAGATTACGGATATACTGCAGGTATTCCTGGATTTTCTCATCGCGTCCGGGCAGGTTCAGCGTGACCTGGGGCATGTTGTGGCAGCGGTGGTTAGCCAGGCGGTAAATACTGAGTCCATGGCTTTCAAAACGCTCCCGGAGCGCTCTATATTTTTCCGCTGTATGATCTTCAGGGTCACGTATGCCGGTCATAACCCATTCAATACCAAGCTGCTTGACGAACTGAATGTCCTCATCACTGGCTTCGGCAGAGAGCTGCGTGCCGATCTGTATGCCCGGGGATGACCCATAGTATCCGGGAATGACCGAAAGTGGATAACCTTTCTTGGTTGTTACTGTGCTCATATCTGTTCTCCTTTAAATCAAGACTGGTAAATCACTGCGCAAAACGGGCAGTGATCTAAAGTATAAATTATATGGTGGAAAAACCACATTGCCCCGCCCAGCGGGGGTGTCCGACACTTTTCCGCACAGGTAATAAGTGTGCACCCTTCGCACATTGCTGATCATATAATGGTTTGCCTTTAGCAGGATGGTGTGGCGGTGCAGAACATCTTGATTGTGCTATAAATGATGATTCCTGCACCGCCGCTTTTGACATTTTCAGCTTTTTTAAAACGCACCCCCCCTCGGAAATTGAATAATGTACCGGTTCTGTTATAGTTATATATAGGATTGATCCTTGATAATATGATGTGAGGGTAATCATGGAAACTGAAAACAAACGTGATGAGATGGATCAAATGGACAAACCCCTACCTTTTTCGTTCATTTTGATGCTGCCCCTCTTTGCCGGCGTCATTCTTGCGCTCTTCCTGTTTCCTCCTGCCGGAGATTGGCGATGGCTTGAGGCTGGTTATATATAATCACCTTTGCCCTCAATATCACAATCAGCTACGCCATCATCAACCAAAAGAATCCCAGGGTGCTGCGCAACCGGATGAAGGTCAAAAAAGTGGGATTGACAGCATCCACCAGAAAAGCCGCGGGATCGGACCGCTTCGTTATGCCCGTCCTGGGTTTGGGATTTTTTGGCGCGCTTATCATCCCTGGTCTGGAGCATCGATTCGGGTGGCCTTCGATACCGATTCCATTGGTGATTATCGGATTGCTATTAACGAATGCCGGTTTGATCATTATGAACATCGCCATGCTGCAGAATTCGTTCGCCTCAAAACTCCTGGATATCAACCAGAATCAAAGGCTGATTGATACCGGACTGTACGCGCATGTTCGCCACCCCCTCTACTCCGGAGCGCTGGTGATGGCATTATTCATTCCCATCGCCCTCGGTTCCTGGTTGGGGCTGATCCCAGCTGCCGTTGCAGCTCTGATGATCGTCGTCAGAATAAAATTTGAAGAAGAAATGCTGCTGAAAGGTATGGAGGGATATCAGGCGTATCAAGAACGGGTTAAATACAAGCTGATACCAAAGATATACTGATTCACCTACGATCTATAGTGATAAGTGTTTTTCAGGATGGGCAATTTTAAGGCTGCGATTTCCATACCTTACTGCTTAACCCGTCTGCACAAATGGGAAATACCAGCAGTTGCCATCTGTACAGGTCATTTTATACTACAGGCTACATTCCATCACAGACATCGATCACAGGAAAAAAATGTCCAAGCCTAACATACTCTTTCTGATGTGCGACCAATTACAGGGAAGGGTCTTTGACTCTCAGCACCCGTGCCTGACACCTGAACTGGATCGTCTCGCCAGTCGTGGGATCCGCTTCACGCGTGCTTATACCCCCAACGCAGTCTGCTCACCGGCACGCGCCAGTCTGATGACTGGTTTGCATGTCCACAATCACGGTGTCCTCCGTGTAACCCATACCACCGACGAAGACCAGAGCTGTCTGAGAACGCAATTTCCGCATTGGGCGCAGCACTTACAGAGCGCAGGTTACGCCACCGGTTATTTTGGCAAGTGGCATATTGAGCGCTCCATGGATTTAAACGCTTTTGGATGGGAAGTGAATGGCAGTGAGGGCAGCACACTGCTCAAAAACAAACAAACTGCCGCCTGGTGTGGTAACCATCCGCAGCACCATTTTTCGCTGAAATGGGATAATGTCACACCCGGGTACACGACCAGCCCGCTTTATGGGGTAACCGATATACCGCCTGAGCTACGGAACATGGGCATCATCACCGATCTTGCATTGGATTATATCGATGCACAGATAAAGAAAGATCAACCCTGGTGCTGTTTTGTCAGTGTGCCGGAACCGCACGATCCCTTTATCACGGGCGAACAAGCATTTGCTGCGTATGACATTGAGAGCATTCCCCTTAACGAAAATGTCCACGACACACTGGAAGGACGTCCGGGTATTTATCGTAAGGTGGCACGGGTCTGGAACGGCATGACAGACCGTGAAAAACGTGAAGCAGCAGCGTGCTACTACGCATCCATCACAGAGATTGATGCCCAATTTGGCAAAATATTGGAAAAACTAAAGGTTACCGGTCAACAGGAAAATACCATCGTCGTCCTTACAGCAGACCATGGAGAATTACTCGGTGCCCATGGACTCTACTGTAAAAATTTCAGCGCGTATGAAGAAATCTACAATGTTCCGCTTATTATGGCTGGACCGGGCATCGCCAGTGGAGTCACATCGGACGCGCGGGTAGGCACACACGAGTTGTGCCCGACGCTGCTAGATCTGGTGGACGCTGAACCTATCACGGTACCGGATTCCCGTTCGTTTGTAAGCGTCCTGCGCGACCCTGTTTCCGCTTCACCCGCTTTCACACAGGGCTATAGTGAATATTTTGGCAATCGCTATCATATCACCTACCGGGTTGCTTGGGATGGAAATTGGAAATATATACACAACGGTTTTGATTTTGACGAATTATATAACCTGGAAGAAGACCCGCAAGAATTGCACAACCGGGCAGAAGATCCCGCTTGTCATGGTATACTGAAACACATGGCAGTCTTGATGTGGCAATATGCGCGGGAAACCCATGACCACAGCTTGTTGAATACACACTACCCTATCCTCAGGTTAGCGCCCGTGGGTCCATTAAGCGAAGATCCAACAACGCATCCACACCAAGAATAAGGTTCTTTACAACGGTATCACCAGAAAACCATATTGACCATAAAAAACAAGGGAGTTATCAATGCAATCAGTTAAATTCGGACAGAAATCAATCAGCAAAGTTATTTTAGGCGGCAACCCGTTCAGTGGTTTCTCGCACCAAACACCGGAGCGTGACCAGGAGATGGTAAAGTATTTCACGACTGCGCGCATCAAAGAAACGATACGTCAGGCGGAAGAACTGGGGGTCACGACATTCCTGGGGCGGGTCGATAAACACATCCGCCGCATGCTGATGGAATATTGGGACGAGGGAGGCAAAATCCAATGGTTAGCCCAGACAGCACCTGAATTCGCCAGCCTGCCCGGAAATATCGCCGGCGCTATTTCTACAGGGGCAACCGCGATCTATTTACACGGCGGTCAGATGGATTTCCTGTATGCGCAGCAGCAGTATGACACGATATATCAGGTGATTGAACAGATAAAAGCTGCCGGACTGCCCGCGGGGGTCGCAGGACACAATCCGCAGGTCCATATCTGGGCGAATGAGCATCTTGACCTGGATTTTCATATGTGTTCATATTACAATCCCACACCCCGCGATGACAATGCCGAACACATCCGGGGCGCCAAAGAACGCTTTGAGGATGCTGACCGCGATGCCATGGTCCAGGTCATCCACACGCTCAAAGCACCGGTCATTCACTACAAGGTTTTTGCTGCCGGTCGGACATCCCCACCCCAAGCCCTGGCATTCGTCGCGAAGCACCTTCGCCCGCAAGACGCGGTGTGCCTTGGAATTTTCCCCAAAGACAAGCCCGATATGCTGGCAGAGGATATCGATTTACTTGAAAAAGCGCTCAACGCCTGAGAGCAAACCTTATGCAATCAACAGTAAAACGCGCAGCGGGTTGATCGCTGCGCGTTTTACTGTTGATGACACTGCTAAAGGCCTTTGTTTGGTAACTGCACTGTTTGGTACTGTACTGTTTACATAAGATAGTGTGCCGGTATGATACTCCGGAAAAGTGCCACATCGTTAGAGGAAAAAAGAATTATTACAATGGAAGCCACCAAACCCTATTGTAATACCGCGCGCGCTTTACCCCTCACCAGGTTGGTTGCCTGAAAATATACCCAACACTCCAGCAGCGACAAAGGCACCATCGAAAGAAAGAAAAACCTTCCCGGGATTATTTCTCAGAACCACATCATCTTGACCTTTAGAAGTAACATACTAACATACATTTAAAAATTCAAGACAGTCAAGAGGTACCTATGGTAAAACTCCCAGATATTCCCCACAAATGGCGCTGGTTCCCGGAAAGTCGGTATGGACTCTTCATTCACTGGGGACCGTATGCTGAATACGAACGCGGTGAGCAGGTTATGTTTCGAGAGCATCTTGATCCTGTAGCCTATATAAACAAAGCAAACTCATGGAATCCGGCACATTATGATCCCCAGGAATGGGCTGCCTTTGCCAAACGTGCCGGTTTCCGCTATGCCTGCCTGACCACGAGGCACCATGATGGCTACTGCTTGTGGGACACCCGGACAACTGATTATTCCAGTGCTGCTCAGGCGCCCGGTCGCGATTTTGTGGGTGAGTTCATTCAAGCTTTTCGAAGTGCCGGCTTACGCATTGGGTTGTATTATTCTCTCCTGGATTGGCGAATTCCGGCTTATTTCGATGGTCCAGAAGGTGATCCCAAAGGTTGGGACGCCATGCGGCAGTACATTCATACCCAGGTTGAGGAACTGCTGACGCAGTATGGTACGATTGACTACTTCTGGTTCGATGGGATTTGGCCTCGCACGCGGGAGGAACTGGAGGCAGATATCCTGGCAAACAGGATGCGCACACTGCAGCCCAACCTGCTCATCAACAACCGGCTTGGTGATTCAGCCAGCGGTGATGTTGGTACGCCTGAGCACCATATCACCGCCGAGGATCGTTTGTGGGAGAGTTGTCAGGTATCAACGTGGCGGCTTTGGGGATACGCAAAAGGAGAGCGCTGGCGCAATACTGATAAACTGTTGGATATGCTGTGCGAATGCACGCAGAAGAACGGCAACCTGTTACTGAATGTTGGTCCGCAGGCGGATGGACGCTTACCGCATCCGTTTGTGGAACGCGCACTTGAAATTGGTCGATGGCTTGCGCAGCACGGAGAGGCTATCTATGATACTGATGGCGGTGATGTGACAGAATTTGTCACACGCGGATGGCAGACGACCAAAGACAATAACCTGTATCTCATTCTCCGATTTTGGGATGGGCAGACAGAATTAAGGCTGGCTGATTTGCAGACACCTGTACTGCGAGCCCAATTGCTGACAACCGGTCAGGAATTACCATTTGACCAGAATGACGAAATCCTGACCCTATATGGACTCCCGGTCGAATCCCCCACCCCCTTATTTCCCGTCATCAAACTTGTGTGCGAGGGCAAACCTGAAGGGGGTACCTGGGCTAAACAACGTTTGTGGAGCGGTGATCCTGCGCGCGTGGCTGAATGGGCCCGGCAGAGAGGATCCTCGGTTTTTGCAGATGGTAAATCCAGGAACGACAGCAGCACTGCACGATAAGCGAATTAGCTGATAGTATCAAATGAAGATAACGAAAAAGGAGAAGATAATGACGCGCATACCTATCGCTTTGCAATTATATTCTGTACGTATGGACTGTGAAAATGACTTACCTGGCACTCTGGAAGCCGTTGCAAAAATGGGTTATGAAGGCGTGGATTTTGCTGGATACTACGGTTTCCATGCGCCAGAAATACGCCAACTCCTGGATGATCTGGGACTAAAGACGGCAGGATGCCACACCGGATTGGCAACGCTTCAGGGAGATGCCCTGGAGGAAACCATCGCCTTTAACCGCATTCTAGGGAACCGGTACCTGATCGTGCCCTGGATTCCGGAAGAACAACGCCTCTCGCGTGATGCATGGCTGCGCACAGCAGACCTGTTCAACACGATTGATGCCAGACTTGAGCCTGAGGGCATGTTCACCGGATATCACAATCATCATGTTGAATTCACCCCCATGGATGGTGAAATCCAGTGGGACATTTTTTACGGGCACACGAACCCGCGCGTCGTCCACCAGATCGACATGGGTAACGCGCTGTATGGTGGCGGAATACCGGAGGATTTCATTGCTAAATATCCAGGGCGATCCCGAACTGTCCATCTGAAAGAGTTTTCAGCAACGAATGATAAAGCCATCATCGGTGAAGGCGATGTCAACTGGGATGCAGTATTCCATCTATGTGAGACTGTGGGGGGTACGGAATGGTATATCGTTGAACAGGAAAGTTACGCGTTTCCACCGTTGGAAGCCGCCGCCCTGTGCCTGAAAGCCCTTAAAGGAATGGGAAAATAAGATGCCGAAAATGTTTCACAATCCAATCCAACCTGGATTCTATCCTGATCCATCGATTTGCCGCGTGGGAAAGGATTATTATCTGATCCACTCATCCTTTGAGTATTTTCCGGGTCTACCGGTCTTCCACAGCAGGGATCTCGTACACTGGCGGCAGATTGGTCATATACTTGACCGCCCGGAGCAACTTAATCTGGATGGTATACGCCCGTCAGGTGGTTTATACGCCCCTACAATTCGCCATCACAATGGTACATTTTATGTTATTAACACACTTGTGGATGGCAAGGACCACACCGGGAATTTCATCGTCACAGCGCAGGATCCTGCTGGCCCCTGGTCGCTGCCTACCTGGCTTGATGATGCGCCCGGTATAGATCCATCACTGTTCTTTGATGACGATGGGCGTGTGTGGTATGTCGGGAATACGCACGATTTTGAAGGCCACGAATTTGGTGGACGCTATCCCGGGCATTGCGTGATTTGGCTTCAGGAACTGGATCTCAATTCACTGCAACTTATCGGTGATAAAACCGTCCTCTGGGATGGCGCTCTGAAAGGCGCCATATATGCTGAAGGTCCGCACATTTACAAAATCAATAACCTATACTATCTCCTGATTGCAGAAGGTGGTACTGGACATGACCATGCGGTCACAATTGCACGCAGTGACAAACTGCAAGGCCCCTATGAAGGTAATCCCCGAAACCCCATATTAACACACCGCCATCTTGGTCTTGATTTCCCGATCGTTGGCACCGGGCATGGGGATATGGTTGAAACGCAGTACGGAGAATGGTGGATGGTTGTTCTGGCAATGCGCCCTTATGACGGTTATTTTTATAATCTGGGACGGGAAACTTTCCTCACACCCGTAAAATGGGAGGATGGTTGGCCCGTAGTCAGTCCAACGCACGGGCGGATCCTCTCTGAATATACTACCCCAAACCTGCCTGAACACCCATGGCCCACAACGCCGGCGTGTGACCACTTCGAAGATTATCAATTAACGTACTTATGGAATTTTATCCGTACACCACGAGAGAAATTCTGGAGCCTGACAGAGCGCCCGGGTTATTTGCGGTTGATGTTACGACCCGAGAAAATCACTGAACAGACAAACCCAAGTTTTATTGGTCGCAGGCAGCAGCATATCAACTTCACAACACGGACTGCATTTGAATTTATCCCGCAGAAAGAAAATGAATCTGCAGGTGTTGTTATCCTGCAAAATAACCGGTTCCACTTTCGTTTTGAGTGCCAATCCGGTATAGACGGGCGCGTCGTGTACCTTATCAAATGTTTTAATGGCAGTGAGACGATTCTTGGCAGCTGCCCGGTTAAAGCCGGACGTCTCTATATGAAAATCGAGGCAGAGGGACAAAGCTACAATTTTTATGTGACGACAGAGATTGAATGCTGGATACCGGTCGCTGAGCGTGTGGACGGGCGCATTCTCAGCACGCCAGTTGCCGGGGGATTTGTCGGCGCGTATATTGGCATGTACGCGAGCAGCAATGGTCAGCAGAGTGATAATTTTGTCGATTTTGACTGGTTTGAATACTTACCGGAATCCATCGATTGATTCCAGTTTCATACGCTAAATGTATCCTGGGGGTGACTATGGCAGAGAATAAGCCAAATATCGTATTCTTCTTTACAGATGATCAGCGTACCGGTACGATCCACGCGCTGGGCAATGAACGGATCCATACGCCGAATATGGACTGGTTGGTGGAGAACGGCACAGCCTTTAACCAAGCCTATATTATGGGTGGAACGTGCGGGGCGGTCTGTATGCCAAGCCGGGCTATGCTGATGACCGGAAGAACATTGTTTCATCTGGATGACCTCGGACAAAAAATACCCGGAGACCATATTATGCTGGGTGAAGTTCTCCGCAAAGCCGGCTACAATACTTTTGGCACAGGAAAATGGCATAATGGACCGGACGCTTATACCAGGAGTTTCAACAACGGCGCAGAGATTTTCTTTGGCGGGATGAACGACCATTGGAATGTGCCGGCGTGCAGATTCAGCCCCGAAGGTGAATATCCTGAACCGCAGGAGATGGAAGCCCGTTTTGGTGATTTGCGCGTGCAAATTAACCCTCAATACGACCATATTCCGCGCGGTAAGCATTCCAGCGACCTTTTTTGCGATGCCGCAGTAGATTTTATCAGCCAGTACCAGGCAGAGGAACCTTTCTTTGCCTATATCGCTTATATGGCGCCGCACGACCCGCGCGAGACACACAGGATGTATCACGACCTTTATCCGGTAGATTCGATGCCTTTGCCGGAGAACTATATGCCCCTCCATCCCTTCGACAATGGAGAATTGATGGTGCGCGATGAGGTGTTGGCGGGATTCCCCCGCACAAAACAGGAGGTCAAACGGCACAACGCTGAATATTATGCAATGATCACCCACGCGGACCAGACCATCGGGCGTGTTCTGTCCGCATTAGAAGCGTCCGGGCAGTTGGAAAACACAATCCTGGTCCTCGCAGGAGATAATGGTCTGGCGATCGGGCGGCACGGGCTGTTCGGCAAACAAAATATGTATGATCACAGCGTCCACGTCCCCCTGGTGATGGCAGGTCCCGGTGTCCCACGGAACCAAACCCGGGATGCTTTTTGTTATCTGCTGGATATTTACCCCACCTTATGCGACCTGGTTGGCGCTCCCATCCCGGAGACAGTTGAGGGTAAAAGCCTGCAACCTGTGATGGAAAATCCAAATCACATTAATTACGAAACACTCGCTTTTGCCTACCGCGACCTGCAGCGTGCTGTTCAGGATAAGGACTACAAGCTTATCGAATATGTCGTCAATGGCAATCAGACAACGCAGCTTTTCGACCGCCATAACGATCCCTTGGAAATGCATAATCTGGCGCATGATCCTGTCTATGCAACGCACGTGACACGTCTGAGGAAAGCTTTAGGTCAATGGCGTGATGATCTTGACGATTGGGGACAAGCCTTCTGGGATCATTATAACAAGGAGTCATCGAATGCTTAACAAATACCCACCTATCAATTCGAAATTTCCATTTCTCCTGCACGGGGGGGATTATAATCCTGATCAATGGCCCCCTGAAATATGGGAACAAGATATGCGACTGATGCGGTTATCCCACTGTAATGCTATGACTGTGGGAATCTTTGCCTGGTCCAGGTTGGAACCGCTGGAAGGGCAGTTTGACTTTGACTGGTTGGACCGTGTAATGGACATGATCGCTGAAAACAATGGTGTTGTGGTCCTCGCAACCCCCAGCGGAGCGCGTCCCCAGTGGTTAGCGCAAAATTATCCGGAGGTCCTGCGGATACGCCCCGACCGTGGACGCAATCTGTTCGGCGTGCGCCATAACCACTGCCAGTCCTCCCCGGTGTACCGGGAAAAAACCCAACTGATTAATGCCAAACTCGCCGAACGTTACCGGGACCATCCGGCTCTAGCCGTTTGGCATTTATCCAATGAGTACAGCGGTGAGTGCCACTGCGAATTGTGCCGCGACAATTTTCGCAAGTGGCTGCAAGCCAAATACGATTCACTGGAAGCCTTAAATCAGGCATGGTGGACCGTCATTCTGGAGCCATACATATTCTGACTGGTCGCAAGTCGACCCGCCCAGCCCCATCGGTGAACGCTCCGTCCACGGTCTGAATCTGGATTGGAAACGTTTTATTACCGATCACACGATCGATTTCATGCTCAATGAAGCCGTGCCCTTGCGGAAATTCACCCCGGATGTGCCCATTACAACCAATTTCATGGGGACATTTCCCGGGCTTAACTACTGGAAGTTTGCCCAACACCTGGATGTCATTTCATGGGATAGCTACCCCAGATGGCACCAGGGAGATGACGTCGCACTCGCGTCCGAAGTTGCCTTTGTACACGATATCAACCGCTCTCTAAAGGGCGGAAAGCCGTTTATGTTGATGGAAAGCGTCCCCAGCGCGACCAACTGGATGGAATCCGCGAAGCGCAAACGTCCCGGGATGCACGCGTTATCCTCGCTGCAAGCGGTCGCGCATGGCTCCGATACCGTCCAATACTTTCAATGGCGGAAAAGTCGCGGATCTGCAGAGAAATTCCACGGTGCGGTGGTGGATCATGTCGGACATGAGAATACGCGCGAGTTCAGAGATGTCACCGATGTCGGTATAAAGTTGGAGGCTCTGCGTCCGATCGTTGGCACAACCACCAGACCGGATGTCGCCATCATCTATGACTGGGAAAATGCATGGGCGATGAATGACGCGCAAGGACCACGGCGCGGTGATAAGGGCTATCTGGATGCCTGCAAAAAACACTACCGGGCGTTCTGGCAGCGGGGTATCCCGGTCGATATTATCGATATGGACCAGGATTTGTCGCGTTACAAATTAGTTGTCGCCCCGATGCTCTATATGCTCCGTCCCGGTGTCGACGCGCGCATCGCCGAATTTGTAAGGAACGGCGGTTGTTTTGTCACGACCTACTGGTCCGGAATCGTCGATGAAAACGACCTGGTTATCCTTGGAGGATGGCCCGGCGGACAATTAAGGCAGGTGCTGGGACTCTGGGCGGAGGAAATTGACGCGCTTTATCCGGATGACCGGAATGCTATCGTGATACGCGCTGGTAATATCCTGCAATTATCCGGCGAATATGAAGCACGTGATTATTGCGATCTAATCCATACCGAAGGCGCGGAAGTGATGGCGGTTTATGGTAATGACTTCTACGCCGGACGCCCGGCACTCACGGTGAACACTTACGGTCAGGGGCAAGCTTATTATATCGCGACGAATCCTGACCACACATTTCTCTCTGATTTTTACGATGCTCTTGATGCAAGGGTAAAGCTCTTGCATGCAATAGATGCCAAACTACCTTGTGGAATAAGCGCCCAGGTCCGGTCCGATGGGAAAGTCAACTACGTCTTTCTGATGAATTTCAACACGCATCCTGAAACTATTGATGTGGGTGCAAATACCTATATGGACCTATTGACCAGCGAAACACTGACGGGAACCATCACAATGCCTGGTTATGATGTCAAAGTACTGGTACCCAACTAAGGAGAATGCTAAATGAAAAAAGTTGCCCTGATAACAGGCGCCGGACGCGGGATTGGTTTGGGGATTGCGATGGCACTCGCGTCCGAAGGCTGCGACATTGCCATCATGGATATCCATCCTGAAGAAGTTGTCATTTCTGCACTGAATGAGCTGCGCAATCAGGGAGTCCAGGTTCTCTACTGCCGCGCAGACGTCACTGATGCCGGAGCCCGAACCGATATGCTCGAAGAGATAATTTCTCGTTTCGGTCACCTCAACGTCCTGGTCAATAATGCGGGTGTAGGACCCAAAGTTCGGGCTGATATCCTGGAAGCTACCGAAGAAAGTTATGATTGGGTGATGAATATCAACCTGAAAGGACCCTACTTCCTGACCCAGGCAGTCGCGAACATGATGATCGAACAGCAGCAACAGGATGCAGACTTTCAGGGATGCATTGTCAATATCTCGTCGATCTCATCCACGGTCGCCTCTCCAAGCCGGGGAGAATACTGTATTTCCAAAGCCGGGGTCAGTATGGCAACGAAACTGTGGGCGGTCCGGATGGCTGCGTACAATATACCCGTCTTTGAAATCCGCCCAGGCATCATCCAGACCGACATGACCGCAGTCGTTAAAGACAAATATGACAAACTCATCGCTGAAGGCTTGACTTTACAGGAACGATGGGGATTCCCCGATGATATCGGGAAAGCTGTTGCCGCACTCGTCCGGGGGGATATGCCCTACTCAACCGGACAGGTCATCATGGTCGATGGCGGTTTGACCATACCCCGTTTATAAACCGGAGACCGCAGTCGTATGCCAAAAATAACGAGTCCACTGGAAGAAGGGGGCAAAGAGCGTCTCAAAATCACCTGGACAGGTCAATGGTTGTTCACAACCGTGACGATCGATGACGAAATCCAGGGCATATTAAATGGTGTTGAAGCGCTCAAAGAAGGGCATGACTTTGAATTGGATGACGGCTCGATCCTGCATATACAACTCGTTAAAAAGGGAGTAAAAAATGAGCTGCAGATATTGTTGGATGGTAAGTCACTCCCGGATTCACCCGCAAACCCAAAGATGCGCTTCAAGCTGGCATACAGCACCCTTTTTTTTATTGCTATCCTGAACTTGGGCTTTGGAATATTTTCATTCATTTTTCCGAGCGCAATAATGCAGAGTATACGAACACTTCCAGTCTCAATTCTGTACAGCATTGGTTTCGCCATACTCGGAAACTGGACAAAACGCCGTTCAGCCCTAGCGCTTATTCTCGCAATTGTCATTTTTACCGCGGACAGCCTGATGTCCATTGTGGTGCCGGTGCTAACCGGTACGCTGCCCAGCACAACCGGGGTCATCGGACGGATCTTCCTGCTGATACCTATGGTGCAGGGCATTAAAGCGATCCGGGAATTGTAGCCTGCGTGATCCGGTTCAATACAAGAGTTCCTTGAACTATAGGAGAACCGACAATCTGTAGCAGGCATGCCAGCGGAAAGCTGGCGCTCCAATATTTGCATACCTTCACGGAAGCTGGTATAAGCTTCCGGGAAGATAACTGACTTTAAACTGAATACTGAAAAAGAGAGGATACAATGAGAGCTGTTGTTTATGAAGCCTTCCAAACACAACCCACACTGCAAAATGTGCCGGATCCTAACCCGGCGCTTGACGGCGTCGTCATCAAAGTCGAAGCAAACGGCATCTGCCGCAGTGACTGGCACGGGTGGATGGGGCATGATTCGGATATTCACCTGCCCCATGTTCCGGGGCACGAATTGGCAGGGATTGTCGCAGCTACCGGCAGGGATGTCGTCCAGTGGAAAATCGGTGACCGGGTTACAGTCCCCTTCGCCGTAGGATGCGGGCACTGTCCACAGTGCCTGACCGGCAACCAGCACATCTGCGACAATTACTTCCAACCCGGGTTTACAGCATGGGGCTCGTTTGCTGAATATGTTGCCATTCCCCATGCCGATGTCAACCTGGTCGCATTACCTGACACATTGGATTTCGTGCAGGCTGCCAGTTTGGGCTGCCGGTTCGTCACATCCTATCGTGCCGTCGTCGCCCAGGGGCGCTCCAGACCCGGGGAGTGGGTTGTGATTCACGGGTGCGGTGGCGTGGGACTATCTGCGGTGATGATTGCCAGTGCGATGGGCGCGCAGGTGATTGGCGTTGATATCAAAGAAGAGAACCTGGCTCTGGCAAAAGAATTAGGCGCTGTCCACTGTATTCACGCCCGTCAGGAAAACGTGGTCGATGCCGTGCATACCCTCACCCACGGCGGTGCGCACGTCTCAATGGACGCCCTGGGAAGTGTTGAAACTTGCCGGAACTCAGTTCTCAGCCTGAGAAAACGCGGCAGGCACATCCAGGTAGGATTGATGGTCGCGGATTACAAGGACGCGCCGATCCCCATGAATGCCGTCATCGCGAAAGAGCTTGAAATTCTGGGCAGTCATGGGATGCAAGCCCATGCATTTACCCCCATGCTGGATTTGATTCTGTCTGGCAGATTGCATCCGGAAAAACTCATTCACAAAACGGTCAATTTAAAGGAATCCATAACTGAATTAATCTCGATGGGCGATTTTGCCCAAACCGGCGTCAGTGTGATTAACCAATTCTAAGGAAAGCAGCGGTGCCCATGTTTGATCCTCCCAAATTGACAACCTTATTGAGTCAGGTCCGGCACTTCCAGGCGATGAAGCCCGAAGAACGTTCGGAAATTATCGCCTCTGGAAGTATCTATCACTTTCCTGAAGGTTCTGTTTTATTTACGGAAGGGGAAGCCTGTGCGGGAATGTATGTGCTGCTGAATGGGCAAATCCAGCTCCAGAAAATGGGACCGGAAGGCAAGAAGCAAATCGTCGCCGTCATCAACCCGATCATTATGTTCAATGAAGTGCCGGTCCTGGATGGCGGACCGAATGTTACAACCGCCATTGCACGGCGGGACTGCGTGGTTTGGCTTATCCCCTGCGACATTTTTCACAAACTTCTCAAAAAGCACCCCACCATGGGCCTCGGATTGTTGAACGTTCTGGCAGCCCGCAACCGTCTGTTAATGGAACATTATGAGGATTTGTCCTTTAGATCGGTGGTCGGGCGCACGTCAAAGCTGCTGCTGGATTTAAGCCGGGATGGGAAGGTCGATATCGACCGGCAGGCGCACCCCAATGTTGAGCTTGCCGCGCGCGTGGCGGCAGGTCCCGAAGCCTTCAGCCGTTCGTTGAGCATGCTCCGCAATAAAGGCTACATCCAAAGCACCCGGGAGACCATCAGCATTGTCGAAACTGAAGCGCTGGCAGAATTAGCTTGTGTGGAAATCACATGAAACACAGGACTTCGCTGTATTTTAGGTGGCAGTCACTTAGTTGCATGCGTTTACAAGCCTCTTTTTATGAAGTGACTGTCACCCGATTTCAACTTGATTTTACAACTCACCCGCTATCAGTGACACGTTTATAATTGCGTTGGGACCCAGTTTTCCTCGTATGTGACTAAAGTCAATGACTTTTACCATCCTGTCTGGTATGCTGTAGGCTAAGATCAAACCACACAATCGTCAATAGAATTTGCGATTGGGGGAGTATGACACCAATGCGTCAAAGATTCCAGTTCTTATTCCGCTCCACGAAAGGCCTCGTGCTTGTGGCTATCGCCCTGATTTCCCTGGTCACAGCTTGCATGGGGACCTTATCCGGTCCGATGCATGAATGGGGCGTGACAGATTGGGTGGTGGATAACCTGGGTTTGCGGATGGTGCCTGCCGAACGGGAAGGACGGATCATCCTTTTATACCATGTCATCGCCATCGCGGTCGTGGCTGTCGAAACCTATATCATCACCGATAGTGTGCCGATGCAGCCCCATGAGCAAGCCCAAATCAACGCCACCATTACGTTCGGCTATATGATTACATTGGTGTGCGGGTTGTGGTTTGGCTATTTTGGGCACGAATTTGTGTTCCACGGGCTGTACTTATTCGGGCTGTCATTAACTTTCTTTGCCGGGCTGCTGCTGGCATCTGCGCTTTGGCCCTGGCGCAAAACAGCGCGTGTCACCGATCACAACCGCGCCCACTGGGGTCATGTGGACCTGGAACGTGTCGCTTTTTTCATAATGGCTGTCGCCACCCTGGGCTCCGCAATGTTTGGCGCGGTCACCGGCTCCTACTGGGGCAACGGTCACGAGACTTTCCTGGCAGAGGACATCCTGCGTGAACCGACGAAAACCAGCCTTGAACTGGCGATCATCGGACATCTGCACATTATGCTGACCTTGATTGCCATCGCTTTAGCCCTCATTGTAGGGCGGTGGTTGAAATTCGAAGGGCCTCTGCACAAGATAGCGATGCCGTTCTTCATCGTGGGCACCTTCGTCATCACTATGGGGGTGTGGGCAGTCGTTCCCTTTGAACCTTTGGCGCACACCATCATTTACGGTGGTTCCACAATTGTCCTGCTGGGGGGGCTGTTCCTGGTCATCTTTGGATTCGGCAAGCTGATTCGCACGCGGTTGGCTGAACAAAACATTACCAAAGCCACTTTCGTTCAGCGAATCAAAGCCCTGGTCCATGACCCCCTGAAATTCGGGGCCCTTTGGCAAATGGTCTTTATGAATTTCGTGGTGTCTTTCCCCGGAATCTTCATGGCTGCAATGCTGGACGAAATATTCCGGGTTTGGCCCCTCAGGGATGAACGGGTGATCCTTACCGGGCACTGGCACATCTTATCCGGGATCGTAGCGACCATCATTCTCCTGGTCTATGCGGATATGGCAGGTCTTAAAGGTTGGAAGCGCCAGGTATTTGGCTGGTTCATCATCGTATTCTCAGATTTAGCCTTTGGGGCGACAACCCTTTATATGTTGAAACGTTTGTTTGTTTCGGAAGCCCTGGAAGGTCCCTTAGCCAACACAGCCATACTGCTGATGGATATCGGTTTGGGCGTCACGCTCCTTACATTGGCGGTACTGATGGTCTGGCGCTTGCTCGATTTATTTAAAAGACACGGGCGCTGGCACGGTGAATTGGTCGAGGAAAGGAAGGAGGTGCAGGCATGAAAAGGATGCTCCTCCTTCACATCATTTTGCTATTGGGTTTCGCAGCATGCTCGGGTACACCTGCCAGGCAGGATGCTCTCCCTGAAGTCGATACCGGTATAAATCAGGATGCGTGGGTGTCGATTCCCAGGGGCTCTTTCCTGATGGGTCAGCATGAAGTCGAAACGGAGGTAGACCACGCCTATGCCATCATGGTGACCGATGTCACGAATGCCCAATTTGCTGCTTTTCTGAACGAGGCGCTGGACTCCGGATTTGTCACAATTGTCAATAATACGGTGGTCGGCGCCTATCCTGGCGATGTTTTCCACGGTCACAAACATGAGGTAGAGATTAAAGCTGGGAACTGGTTGTTCATACCTCTCGAAGATCCCGCACTCAAACTATCCTACGATGGCACAGCATTTCAATCCAGGGCAGGTTATGAACGTCACCCTATGACAGGAGTGACGTGGTTTGGCGCATGGGGCTACTGTACGTTCAACGGTTGGCGACTGCCGACCAACATCGAATGGGAAAAAGCAGCCCGGGGACAGGACAACCGTCCATATCCCTGGGGGACCGCCATTAATTCAGGCAATGCCAATTATGTCAGCAGCCACGATATTTTCGAACGCACTTTCTCGGACGCCGGCGGGACCACACCGGTTGGTTTTTACAACGGGCAAACGTATCAGGGATATGAGACCGATGCCAGTGCCAGTCCATATGGACTCTACGACATGGCAGGCAATGTGTGGCAGTGGACCGGCGATATACAGACCGGAGCGCACTACCGCAATCTCCGCGGGGGGAGTTATACCAATTATGCCTATAATCTACGCATCTGGACCCATAATACTGCGGACCCAACGCACTTCAGCACGAATGTAGGGTTCCGCTGCGCGAGGGATGGTTAACATGCTCACTGCCCCAACCCTGTTATCGAACACCAGAGTATGGTTATCGAGCAAACTGCGCGCTTACCTGAGTCTGGTTAAATATCTGCAAACCGGGCTTTTAGTCATAACCGGCTTGGCAGGTTATATGAGTGCCCGTCCCACCAACCCCACCTGGCAGATCGTAGCCGGTTTGCTTGGCAGTATGTTCCTAACCGTTGGCGGTAGCACTGTGGTCAATATGGTGATTGATCGCGATATCGACTGCATCATGCAGCGCACAGCTAAACGCCCTTTCCCAACAGAAGCAATCAAGCTTAAAGAAGGTATTTTTCTTGGTATGGCGATGATTTCGCTCGGGATGCTGTGGGCATGCCTCCTCTCAATCCCCTACGCGGTAGTCATTTTTGCTGGTGCCTTCTTCGACGTGGTCGTCTACACCCAATGGTTAAAAAGGCGCACGCCCTGGGCAATATTGTGGGGCGGTATTGCAGGAGGTATGCCGATCCTGGCAGGCAGAACACTGGCAATGGGCAGCCCGGACGGCATAGGGCTGCTGCTGGCACTCGCCGTTTTATTTTGGATACCGACGCATATTCTTACATTTTCGATCAAATACGCGCAGGATTATGCCCATGCCAAAGTACCGGTCTTCCCCAATTCTTACGGTGTCAGAATCACGCGCTGGATCATCGGCGTATCCACGTCGTGCGCAACGCTGGTAATGTTGAGCACCGTATATCTGATTGGCGTTAATGCGGTTTTGCTGTGGACCGCCCGTGGTCTCGGAGGACTTCTGTGCGGGTTCACTTTGGCGAGTTTGCTGCATCCCACGCCTAAACTTAATTTTATTCTTTATAAATTAGCTTCGCTGTATATGTTAGGTTCGATGATTCTGCTCATCGCCGGTGCATAATCGAAGATTCTGCATACTTTACTAAAAGTCACATTTTCACTATGGAGAGAAATATGTCTGAAAACCAACGCCCATCCGGATTACTCCGCAGCCTCGCTATCCTCCTTATGGCACTCACAGTGTTATTCACGCTTATGGGGGGAATAGGGACAACCTGTGTCGCTTTTGGCGCTGAAAAGTATACAAGCATGCTGGGATTGGTGCCATATAAACCTCTGTATCAAATCCTGGTCTTTGTCAGTATCGTGGCAGGCGTATGGGGTATCATAATCATGCGTAACCTTGTGCGTGGGGGTGCTAAATTGTACCGGAATGCCCTCCTGATGCTTATCACCGGAGCCGTCACATCAGGCATTCAAACTGCGGTCTCACAGGCTGTTCGCGGTTCATCAGCCCCGGTTAATGTTCGCTTCGCCGTTACCGCATTCACCCTTATCGTATTTTTATTGTTCCGTCTGCCCCCGTTATGGAACAAACTACAGTTCACGCAATCCATGGGAAAAGGCGCGAAAGACAGGGCTTCAGGTGCAGCCTTGATGATCTGCAGCATTATTACCCTGTCGACCTATTATTGGACACAATCATCCCATTTGGCAGCATGGATTGACGTGATCCGTATGCCTTTACTGGTGGGTGGATGGACCCTGGCAGTCACCGGTATCGGGTGTTATGGTCGCCCATTATTCATCCTGAAAAAACATGCTAGGCAAACTTCACTAATCGCTATTCCTTAATTCACAGCAACAATTCTACATTGGATGAGCGTCGCTATGCCTTGTGAGTAAAGGTTCATAGTGATGATGTGCACAAGTGACCCTTTGACAGGTCTGCTTTGCCAGTATATACTTTCCTTGTCCAGTTAGAGTCATACAACATAAGGGAAGTTTATGCAGCATAATCCGCTCCTGGGAACCAAATTCTATATCCCCCCTAACCGTCCAGAGCTGATCTCACGCCCGAGATTGATCGAGCGCTTGAATACCGGGTTACATCGTAAACTTACCCTCCTTTCAGCCCCCGCCGGCTTTGGGAAAACATCGCTGTTGAGTGAATGTGTCACGCTCTGTAAGCAACCGGTAGCCTGGGTTTCGCTGGATGAAGGGGATGACGATCTGAACCGCTTCCTGGTTATCCTGGTTACCGCTCTGCAAAGAGTTGAAGCTGCAGTTGGGCAATTTGTCATGCCGGCACTGCAGTCGCAAGGTACGGTCAACGAAAAAGCGGTTTTGACCCTCCTGCTGAATGACATAGCAGATATACCAGATGATTTCATCCTTGTTCTGGACGATTACCATGTGATTGAATCGCAGGAAATTGATCATGCGCTTGGCTTTATGCTGGACCATCTTCCTCAGCATATGCACCTAATCATTTCCAGCCGCACTGATCCATCATTACCCCTGTCACGTCTACGCGCCCGTGGGCAGTTGACTGAACTGCGCATGGCTGACTTGAGATTTACCCTGGATGAAGCTGCAGATTATTTCAAAAATGTACTTCGTTTACCCATCGCGATTGAGGATGTCCAAAGTCTGATAAACCGTACAGAAGGCTGGATCACCGGATTGCAGTTGGCGACTGTTGCAATGCAGGGTCTGGAACAAAGCGACCGAATTAGAAGCTTTGTCCAGGATTTTAGCGGGACCCATAGGTATGTCATTGATTATCTGGTTGATGAAGTCCTATCGCAGCAAACATCCGAAATGCAGTTATTCTTGTTGCAAACCTCAGTTCTCAGCCGCTTGTTCGCGCCCCTTTGTAATGTTGTTGTAAATCGAGAGGATTGCCAAGACATCCTTGAGGCACTTGAAGCAGCCAACCTCTTCCTGATCCCACTGGATAATAAGCGGAGTTGGTACCGCTATCATCATCTTTTCGGCGAATTGCTCTCTCACCATCTGCGGCGGACTTTTCCAGAAACTATTCCTGAGCTTCATCAACGGGCAAGCACCTGGTACGAAGCGGAAGGATTAACCGGTGATGCAATCCATCATGCACAAGCAGCAGGTAATCCGGAGCTAGTCGCCCGGATCCTTGAGGAACACTGGCAAGAAATGATTCACCGCGGAGAACTTGTCAGATTAAGACAGATGCTTGATGTACTGGGCATTGAACTCACAAAAAAAAGTGCGCCTTTGAGTATGGCATATTGTTGGATTCACCACCTCACAGGTGAGAATGATGCCCTCCCCGGATATATCGCCGACACTCGAGAAGCGTTGAAACCAGAGATTCCACCACAAACCACACAGAAACGTATTGAATTAGCGGTCATTCCATCCCTGATAGAGACGATGGAATCCGTCGTCTCTCTGAGAAGCGGTCAAGCCGCAACAGCCAAAGCTCATGCTCAACAAGCCATTGCACTGATCCCCGATGATTTAGAACCCGCATCTAGGGGTTTGCTGCACGGAGCAGCTGGCTACAGACTGGCAGATGCACACAGAAAACTGGGGGAGTCTGATCAGGCTTGTGCTGTCCTGCTCGAAATACTCGATATTCTGAAAGTCAGTCAGAATTGCCTTGGAGTGGCAAACGCTGTATGGCTGATTACTAATATGTACCAGGAATCAGGGAAAATTAAGCAAGCTATCATGTTGTGCGAAAACACACTTGACTATATTAGAGAGCAACACTGGGAGCAGATGCCGTCAAGCGGGATGATTTACCTTGTACTGGCAAGCCTTCAGGTAGATTCAGGCGATCGGGAGGTAGCCAGAAGGAACCTTGAAAGTGGTCAAAGGCTCATAGAACCGTTATCATCGCCAGAAGTATTCAAACTGGCAGACCGTGTCAAAAAGAAACTTGGTCGAACTGCGTTATCTTCCCAGCCCCTCGTTGAGCCGTTAAGCGGACGCGAGTTAGAGGTACTGGAGCTCCTTGCCTATGGTTATACAAACCGCGAGATTTGTGAAAAACTTTTCCTTGCTCTGGACACCATCAAAGGTCATAACCGCAACATCTACGGCAAGCTGGGTGTAAAAAATCGCACCCAGGCGGTCAATAAAGCCGTTTCACTCAAAATCATTCACGCCCACTAATCTGCCAGACAACACCCCCTAACCCCACTAAAGTGTCTATCACCTGAAACCTCGTTGATGATATATTTACCTGTACACCAGGCATACAAATAGAACGGTGCTTCGATGGATTATCACACTTATACATAACGACGTGTACAACACTATGAAGACCTGATTCAATCGCAGACCATTTGCCCTATTACCGGATCGGAAGGGTGTTTAAGCACTAATCAACGCCTGCGAACGTCAAGCCGTTGGGCAGCATCCAGGCATGATCAAAGATATCGGTGGCTACATTTGCTGTGTGACTAACATCGATATGTTAGTCACACAGCAACACCCCAAACAACACTTTAGTGTCTTCACACCAGCACAGCTTTTAGGATATAGTACGTGTATGTTAACAGTTTATCAAAAACAGGTGCGGTGCAATGAAAGTTAAGAGTCACACCCAATCAGGTCAATCCCAGGATGACATCATACAAATCAGGCTCAAAGGCCATCTGGGGCATGAACGGGCTGACTGGTTTGAAGGATTGGTCCTCACACTGGAAAAGAACGGCGATACACTATTAACCGGTCCTGTAATCGATCAGTCTGCCCTGCATGGATTGCTGAAGAAAATTCGTGATTTGGGATTGCCATTAATATCAGTCAACGTTGTCGAATCACGAACTGCAGATAATTCAACAAGCAAAAAGCAGTAAAGCAATGAGGAAACCTATGTTGAAAATAATTATGGTGATCTTAGCCATACTTCATGGACTGGTACACAGTCCAATGCCAGAAATGAAGGCCATATGAAACATTTAACTGTTGCACGCATGATTATTAATGCGCTGGCAAAACCAAAGCAGCGTATCAACCTAACTGAAATCGCAGCGGGCAGGATTATCGACATCGGGGGAGGTGGCGAGGGTGTAATCGCCCAGGTGGGTGGTGTCCATGTCGTGGCAATCGATAAATATATATCAGAAATCAACGAAGCCAAAATCAAGGCCCCTGACAGCCAATGGATGGTAGCAGATGCGACAGAACTGCCGTACCAGAGACACTGCTTAGACGGCGCAACGGCGTTCTTCAGCTGTATGTATATGCCGGAAAGTGTTAAGGCACAGGTCTTCAGAGAAACACATCAGGTCCTTAAAAAAGGGGGAGAGTTTTGGATCTGGGATGTCAATATGCAAGCAAAAAGCACCGTGTTTGCCATCCGTTTACAGGTTGATATTCCAGGAAAAACACTAAAGACGGTCTATGGTGTGCATGCCAAAGACCAATCTGCAGCCAGTTTTATTAACCTTCTCCAGGAAGCCGGATTCGAAACGGATTTGATTACAGACCATAAGCATTGGTTTATTATAAAAGCCAAAAGCATATAGCCCTCAAATGTGAAGATGTGGCATTCAGGAGATAGATATGACAGTTAGCGCATCAGTCGAAATACAGCCCGGTATCACAGCAGGCAAAATCACCTTTGCAGGACCGCTCATCATTTTAGCTGCGCGTTCCATCCTGGCGGTGATCTGCCAGGCATTGGTCACCCTCGTTTTTTATTCAGGCGCATCAGACAGTTGGAACTCCGCTGGTCAATGGTGGCGAGTGTAAGAATGATATGTTATACAGGTACTAAGGAGACAGGATGAATCAGAAAACAATTGTTTTTTGCGGATTGATCTCGCCCATAATCTACCTACTTGCGACCTTCATTGGTGGTGCTTTGCGTCCGGGATACAGTCATATTATCAACACAGTCAGTGAATTGATGGCGCCGGGATCACCTAACAAGTTGCTGATGCACGTGCTTTTTACCCTCAGTGCAATTCTGAGTGTAATTTTCGGCATCGGCGTGTGGCAGTTCGTTCAGGGGAGCGATCACGCGGACCTGGCAGGCCAATTCGCTGCCGGTCTGTTGATTGCAATTGGTGTGGTTACTATCCTGACATCCTCAATTTTCCCGCAGGATCCGCAAATGGATTGGGACGCACCACCCACATTTGCAGGGCAGATGCACAAAATTATGGCTATGGGTGTCCTCCCGGTACTATCGCTGCTTTCAATTGTGCTCATGGGAATCTGGATGAACCGAAGCGGTTTATTCTCGGGTTTTGGAACTTACTCGTTTATCACAATTGGGGCTGTCGTCATCTCAGCACTCATTACTTTTGCTACAATGAATCGACCGATATTAGGACTAACAGAACGCATAACGGTCATCATCATCCAACAATGGACATTCGTACTGGCTCTGAAAATCTTCCTCCGATAAAGGTTCTTTAGCTTTTACAGGTTGAATCACTTTTCCATCCTTTGCTTATTAGCCACCAATACTTGAAACACTATTCGTGACCTTCATTGACAGGAGATTGCGAAGAGAATCAATGTAACCCAACAGAGTGACCGCCAGATATTCTTGAAGATTAAAAATAGATAGACCTGCTTACAGAGAGGATGAAATACTCATAAGTGAAAATTAAAGGAGATAAAAGATGAAGAGTTTTCAGAAGATGGGCGGGATTGCTGCATTGTACGCCGGAGCAGCCTACGTGGTGGGTATGCTGGGGTTTCTCTTAGTCGTAAATATTTCTGAGGTTGTCGACCCTATTCAGAAAGTAGCTCTAATGGCAGATAATCGGTTCTTCCTATCCCTATTGCACCTGATCGTCTATCAAATATGGGCTATCTTTTTGGTTGTCCTGACGCTGTCACTCTACGAGCAATTGAGAGCCAACGCACCTGCACATATGCAGACAGCAACCGCTATCGGGATAATCTGGGCTACCGTGGTCATTGCCAGCGGTATGATCCATAACATTGGTATGGAAAATGTCGTCAATCTCTATGGTACAGACCCAGCGCAAGCGGGGACGGTCTGGTTAGCGATTAGCGCAGTAGTTGATGGCATTGGAGGAGGGAATGAGATTTTAGGTGGCCTATGGATGCTATTGATAAGCTGGTCAGCATTACGGGCAGATGGGCTTCCCAAAGCGCTGAATTATCTTGGCGCGGTGGTCGGTGCGGCAGGCATCCTTTCGGCTTTACCGGGGCTCCGCGATGCAGGAATGATTTTTGGGGTGTTTCAAATCGTGTGGTTCATATGGCTGGGGATCATCATGCTGCGGAAGAGCCAACATGTGGTGATCTAAAACCGATTGTGTTCGTACTGCAGATATAAACATTATAAAATATAAAGATACCAACGACAAATCAATTTTATGGCTAAATAATGAACGTCCTAATCACTTATTTCTCTCAAACCAATAACACTGGCAGGATTGCACGGGCAATCTTTAAAGAAGTTTTCTTGCTGGGACATAAAGCTGATCTCCAAAAAATCACAGATCTGACCGTTCATAGCCTGAATGCCTACGACGTAGTCTTTCTTGGGTCCACCTGTCACGATACTGATCTGGCAATGCCAGTCAAACGGTTTCTGGAACAGGTAGGTAAATCACCCCCATTTGTATTAGCCGGATTTGTGACGCATGCAGCCCAAATGCCGGAAGAGGGCGACCGAGAAAGAATGTTATATGAAAAATGGGCTGGGAACTGTATCCGGACTTTTCAGAGAATCAGCAAAGAAAAGCAGATCACATTCCTGGGTTATTTTCACTGCCAGGGAGTGCCTTCTGCGCCAATCGAGGCGTTTATTCACAGCACGATAATTACCGAAGATGAAGCGTGGGCAAAGTACAGCGCGAATGTGCGGGGCCATCCAAACGAGGGTGATTTGCAGGCGGTAAAGGCGTTCACCCGGCAAGTCATAACCTTGAGAGAATCAAACCAGCCCTGACACGACCGTCGCGCGACTCTGGACATTGAATAGAGAGATCCCACGTCACTCAGTTACTCCCCCCCAGGATGGGGCTCCATCCAAAAGTGGATCTAAATTGGTGGGTGCCCGTCATATTTTTGCATCCATACTTCGTATTTGCGCATAGTGCGGCGCGGGTGTGTGGCAGGTAAATCACCAACCACAGTGTGTGGCAGGTAAATCACCTTCCACACCTGGTAGAAACGGGAAAATACTCCGTTTCTGCTATGGGCAATTGACACTCGGTATGAAGACAAAGAGGATGCCCCCCTTAAACCAGGTGGCGGGGCGGAGGTCTCCCTTGCATGCAGAAGCTCCGTATTCCGCCCCGCCACAGCATCCTGCTGAAGGCACACCATTATATGTTTAGCATAAGTGCGAAGGATTCACACTTATTACCGTTGCGGAAAAGTGACGGACACCCCAAATTGGTCCCTATATTGTGCATAAAAGGTTTTCTCTTTATAATCATAATCTATTCACTTTGTTATTTAAATAACTACTGTGGTTGCGTATATAGGAGAAAATGCATGGGAAAAATGGGTGAACTCTTACGTGTGCTGATCATTGGTCTGGTTGTGGTCTGTGTCGCCGGGGGGGTGGCACTGATTATTTACGCTTTAGGTGCTCGCAATCAATTGGCGATACCACCAACCCAGGTGGATGCCTTAGCCAGCAGCATGGATGAATGTGTCACATGCCACCGTACCGCATCGCCAGGTATAGTCGAACAATTCGCACACAGCACCATGGCAGCAGGTGACGTTAGCTGCCGGGATTGCCATGAGGTCCCGTCGGACTATCCCGATGCAGTCGCCCACGAGGACACCTATGTACTGCAAAGCCCGACACCAGCCCGGTGCCAGCAATGCCATGAGACAGAAATCGCCCAATTCAACAACAGCCGGCACGGTATACCCGCTTATGTTGCCTATGCCGGTACCGGCAACCTTTCCGCTGAAAACCTTGCCCATTACGAGCAAATACCGGAAGGAACCTACGCACCCGACAAGTCCCGCAATGCGCTCTACGTATTGGAAGGTCCAGCCATAACCCGTTTTGCCTGTGAACCGTGCCATAATATTGGATTACCCCGCGCCGATGGTTCGGTTGGAAAGTGCCAATCGTGTCACCTGCGACACACCTTCAGCCTGGAACAGGTGCGAAAACCCGAGACCTGCAATGCGTGCCACATCGGACCCGATCACCCCCAGTGGGAAATATACCAGGAATCTCCCCATGGCATTGCCTATATGACAGGGGGTGATGACTGGCATTGGGAGGCAGAAGCCGGGACACTCACGCCGGTGGACCTCCCGGCAGCGACATGCGCGACGTGCCACATCAGCGGATTCGGCAATGCCGCAACAACGCACGATGTTGGGGACAGGTTGTCGTGGTACTTGTTTGCTCCGATCAGCGAACGCAGGCCCGATTGGGAAGCCAACATAACCCGCATGCAAAGTGTCTGTATTGCCTGCCACAACCAGAACTTTATTACGACCTTTTATGCTGACGCCGATGGCGCGACTGAAGCCGTGAACGATTGGGTGAGGGAGAGTAATGCGATTGTCGCCCCGCTTAATCAAGCCGGACTGTTATCACCGGAACCATTTGATGAACCCATAGATTACACATATTTCGAATTGTGGCATCATTGGGGGCGCACTGCAAAATTCGGATCGTGGATGCAAGGACCTGATTACGTGCAGTGGCACGGCGCCTACGAAGTGTTAAGCGATCTGGCTGAATTGACGCAAATGGCAGAAGAAATCAAAGCGAAAGCAGTGGAGCCTTGAGTATGAAAGGACACCTGGCAACGATAATACCCTTTTTCCGTAAAGTGCGCATACCCCTCACCCGCGACAACGCCTATATCCTGTTTGTCGCGCTCAACCTGTTGATTATGGGGCTGGAAACCTACCTTGCCCATGTGTTGAACGGGAACATTCGCTTCAACGAATGGATTCCGATAATCTGCGGTCCCATCTTCGCAATGTTGCTCGTTATTTCATATATCCTTGCCAGAAGAAAACCACAACACGCCCTCTGGCTCGCTGCCATCGCGCTTATGGGCAGCATTGTTGTAGGGATACTGGGCACGTATTTCCACTTTGTTCGCGCGATACGCCCCTTTGCCGCATCGGGTGAGCGTATGAGTATAGACTTATTGGTGTGGGGCGCACCGGTCTTTGCCCCGCCGACATTCGTCCTGGTTGGCATACTGGGATTTGTAGCCATGGTCAAAACAGAAATGCACACAGGCGCTTACGGATCAGGACTGCCTGTGCGTTTGCCGTTCTCCAAAGATCAAATCTATTATGTTCTGGCAAGCCTGGGTATATTGATTGCAGCGGTCAGCAGCCTGTTTGATCATTTGCGGGGCGGATTTCGAGAATCCATGGCTCTGGGTGCCTACCCTCAGCGGACTGTTGGGCATGGTCACGGCGCTGGTGCTGGCCATACTCAAACATCCCAAGCGCGGTGATCTGACGGTCTATACAGCGGTGATGGGCTTGCTGCTGGGCGTTGGACCTCTGGGATTGTTGCTTCATGTCTTGCATGACCTCGGTCCGGGTAGCGGAGTTACAATAGAGCGTTTTCTTCGCGGCGCGCCGGTGCTGGCGCCGATGGTTTTCGCCAATATGGCGCTGATGGGCTTGATAGTTCTGCTGGATCCTGACTGATAAAGTTCAAAAGTGGTGTAGAATAGAACCATAGATACGAATAAGGGGACGTCACACAATAATGCGTTTTGCCGTCAACTACTCTCATCAAGGTGCGGAACTCTGGCGTCAGGGATTGATTAAGGTAGACTGCTTTAAATGTCCAGCCTGGTCCAGATTGATTGACGAACTTCACACAACTTACCCATTATATGTCCACTTTCCCCTGCGTGTGGGTAAAGGAATTGGCGATGCGATCGACACCGAAACACAACAAAAACCGGACTGGGACAACCTGGCGGCGTTAGCCAGTCAAACCCAAACCCCTTATTTCAATGTTCATCTCGCACCGGTACCCGCAGATCACCCGGACATTCCCGCTTTTCAGCTGGGAAAGGCATACAGCGACAAACTGACAGGTTTTATGATACGTGATATTATGTCAATCGTCGAACGTTTCGGCGATGATAAAGTCATTGCTGAAAATATCTATGCATTTTGGGGTGAACATCCCATAGCAGCTATCATCCCTCAAGTCGCGCGTGATGTCATACAAGAAACGGGCTGCGGTTTGCTTCTGGATCTTTCTCATGCACGGCAGGCTGCCCGGGAACTTGAGATCGACCCCAAAGATTACATCGCAATGCTGCCTGTTCACCAGCTGCGAGAGATACACATCACCGGTATCCAGATTCTGGATGACTCCTGGTTGGAAAAACTGCGGCGCGCCGGTTTGGATGATGCCAGTTTTATCCAGTATCTAAACCAGCCTATTGACCACCTGCCGATGGTTGATGAAGACTGGGCTTTTTTCCAATGGGCACTGGAACAAGTCCAGGAAGGGCGCTGGCGCGAACCAGAGATCATCGCATTTGAATACAGCGGAATAGGCAAGGGATTCTTTCAAGCCACCACGGATACCGCCATCCTGCAAAACCAGGTTCCGCGCATGTATGCTATGGTTCACGACAAGAAATAACCAGACCAAATCCGTCATTAGCTTGTAAGCAATAAACAAGGAGAGACAGCATGACATCAGAGAAACAACCCGACAAAACCCGCAGGCCTAACATAATCTATATCAGCGCCGAACAACAGCGGGGAGACACCGTGCATTACAATGGCGCGGAATGGATGATTACCCCTAATATGGACCAATTGGCGTCCGAAAGCGTTGTTTTTGACCGCGCGTTCTCCTGCGCTTCGACCTGTATTGCCAGTCGCGCGGCTTTCTACACAGGATTGTACCCGCACAACACTGGGATGTACGGCTTTTACCGCTCATCCGGTAGTCTGCATTGGCTGAACCGTCTGACTGCAGCGGGTTATCACTGTACCAGCATCGGAAAAACCCACCTTCCCCATCAGGGCTATGAGGAAAGCATTGCTGAACAGGGAAACAAGTACGAACGCGTGCGGGAAGGTCACCTCACGGAATGGCAGCAAGCCGTTCTGGATGCGGGTTATGAATTACCCCTGAACCTGCATGAAACGCTGCCCGATTATTATGAGCGTTTATGTGCTGTCGATTGCCCTCTGCCTGAAGAATTGCATCCCGATTTTTTCGTGACCCAGAAGGCATTGCATTGGCTGGAAAACCATGATATTCAGCACCCCTTTTACCTTCACATTGGACTGCTGAGTCCTCACGATCTCTACGACCCACCGCAGCGGTTTTTGGATCTCTACGAGGATGAAGATATCCCGATGCCCGATGTAACCGAAGAGGAACTGGCGGGGGTTCCCGATGAGTTGTTTGCTGCAGGACGGGCAAATGAAGAAAGGGATTATACGACGAATCTCAGACCGAGTTACGCGACACCAGATCGTATCCGGCGCATGCGCAAGCATTATTATGCCAGTGTCACGATGATTGACGAGAAAATCGGAGAGATACTGGACAAGTTAAAGGAAAAGGGATTATACGAGGATTCCATCATCATCTTCACCTCGGACCATGGCGATAATTTATTCGACCACGGACTCTTTTATAAAGGCGAATTGTACGATACAATCACGCATGTCCCGCTGATGATCAAAGCCCCTGAAGCTGTCAATCCTGGCATGCACCGGTTTGATATGGTCTCGCATGTGGACCTGGCAAGGTATATCCTAGAAAAAGCCGGCGTTGACGCAGAGGATCTTGACGGAATTTCATTGGTACCGGTTGTCGAAGAAGGGAAACCGCACACCCGCACCTACGTCTTCGCCGAAGAAGGCGCCACTGGTTTGCGCCCGGAGCCAGACCTGATTGCGATGATGCGCTCAGACACATACAAACTCATCCACTTCCAGGGCAGCGAAAATGGGCAGCTCTTCGACCTGCAAAAGGATCCACTGGAGAAGAAAAACCTGTGGAACACCACCGAGTATAAAGACATTCAATGTCAATTAACGCGTGAGATGCTGGACTGGTTGTATGGCAATCTTTACAAACACCGCGACCTGTATATCGAAGCTCGCTAATGTTTGTGGATTAGTTAATCGCTACAGATTACCAATTTGAAAAAGGCAGGTTTTTTATGCGAGAAGAATCAATAACAACCAACGGGCAGCGCTTGCCCGTCACCTGGGTCCACACCCTGGTTATTGGCAGCGGTGCGGCAGGACTTAATGCAGCAGTGCAATTAAAGGCGAACGGGATAGAGGATGTGCTGATCGTGAGTGAAGGCTTGCAGATGGGGACATCTATTAATACCGGCAGCGATAAACAGACATATTACAAACTCTCTTTATGCGGTATGGATGCCGATGCACCGGAAATAATGGCAGAGACCTATTATGAAGGCGGCAGCATGCATGGGGACCTGGCGCTGGTGGAAGCCAGCCTGTCCGCCAGAGCTTTTATCCACCTCGTTAATCTGGGGGTGCCATTTCCGCGTGACGCTTACGGGCAATTTGTGGGATACAAAACGGATCATGACCCCCGCCAGCGCGCCACTTCAATCGGACCATACACCTCCCGTGAGATGTGCAAGGCGCTTATCCGGCAGGTCCACGCACTGGGGATTCCAGTGCGTGAAGGAAGAAATATCGTAGAACTTCTGACCGTGACCGATCCCACAGACGGTACGAAGCGCATTGCCGGCGCAGTCGCCCTGGATGAGCACCAGGAAATGGAAGCCTATGCAGCACAGAATGTTATTTTTGCCGTTGGTGGACCAGGTGGGCTCTACAAAACCAGCGTCTATCCCTCGGTGCATACAGGAGCAATAGGTTTAGCCTTGATGGCGGGTGCAAAGGCCCAAAGCTTGCCGGAATCCCAGTACGGTATGGCATCCATCAAATTTCGGTGGAATGTTTCGGGCACTTACATGCAGGTTATTCCACGTTTTATCAGTACGGCAGCAGATGGCGCCAGCGATCCGGTAGAATTTATGCGTCCCTACTTCCAATCCATCGGAGAGATGAATTCAATGGTGTTTCTCAAAGGCTACCAGTGGCCCTTTGACTGGCGCAAAGTCCGTGGGGGCAGCAGTATCGTCGACATCCTGGTCTATATTGAAACCGTGCTGAAGGGACGCCGGGTTTTCATGGATTTCCGCACAAATCCCCTGGATTTTGACTTTAACGCGCTCAGTGAAGAGGCGTTGACGTACCTTACCAGGTCAGAAGCGCTGCTGGAAAGCCCGATCGTCAGGCTGGAAAAGATGAATCCAGGAGCAATTACATTATATCTGGATCACGGGATTGACATTCGCACAGAAGCGCTTGAAATCGCAGTGTGCGCGCAGCACAACAACGGCGGTTTAGCCGGAAATGCCTGGTGGGAATCCTTGAATGTGAAGCACCTGTTCGTTCTGGGTGAAGTCAATGGTTCGCACGGCGTTTACAGACCGGGGGGTGCGGCTCTGAATTCCGGTCAGGTTGGGGGATTCCGTGCAGCGGAATATATAGCCAACCGCTATCATGATGCTGCGTTAGCGGATGAAAGTGCAAAACAAGCTATCGCCCACTGCCATAAAAAACTTATGCAGTGGATCACAAAATCTGAAAGCACCCATAACCCGTCCTGGCAGGAGGAACGGGCGGAATTCCAGAATCGTATGTCTCGCGCCGGCGCGCATATCCGGTCGCTGGATGCATTACGCTTAGCTGTACCCGAAGCCTGGGCGCAATGGAAGCGCCTGCAAAAAAGCGGGGATCCTGCCAATATAGGCGAAAGCCTCCGCAACCGGCAGCTCTGTTTCGCCCATGCAGTCTACCTGGAAGCCCTGTTATTCAGCCTGGAGCAAGGAACCGGAAGCCGCGGTAGTTCTATTGCATTAGATCCACAAGGTAGCCCATTCCATGAAAGTCTGGATGCAATGTGGCGCATCGTGGAGGAAGACCCGTCCTTCCGCGTAAAAATTCTGGAGACAACAGCTGACCGCGATGGAAACACCCACAACCGGTGGGTCGACCGCCGTCCACTCCCCCACCCGGAATCCTGGTTCGAGACAGCCTGGGCGCGGTATCGCAACGGCGATATCTATGATGATTGAGGCGCATAATCAGGAGGTGCCTATGCGCATTCTTGTTACAGGTGGCATGGGTGAAATTGGCCAACCCACGGTTCGAAGTTTACTGGCTAAGGGGCACGAAGTCCGCGTGCTTGACCTGCAGAAGAATGAAGGCATCCCCGGGGCTGACTACCGCTGCGGCGATATTATGGACTTCGATGGCTTGCGCCACAATATGGAAGAGATAGATGCAGTTGTCCATCTGGCAGCCTACCGGCACCCAGCCCTGGCGCCCGAGACTGAGATTCTGCGGGTAAACGGATTAGGCACTTTCCATGTTTTCCGAGCTGCTGCAGACGCAGGCGTCAAACGCATCGTATGTGCCAGTTCAATCAATGTGTTGGGCTACAATTTCGGAATCAAATTCCCTCCCGGGCAATTACAGTACTTCCCGATCGATGAAAAACACCCCACGTTTACGACAGATCCCTATTCATTCTCCAAACAGGTCATCGAAGACATCGGAGCTTATTTCTGGCGCAGAGAGGGTATAAGCAGTATCTTTTTGCGCTTCCCGGCGGTTTATGACATGGATGAAGGAAAAACTCCGCTGCTGAAAGCGTTTGTCATCGAATGCCAAAAACAAACCCGGGCATTATTAGCATTGCCGGAAACTGAACGGACAGAGCGTGTTCACGACATCATCAATACTTTTGAAAAGAAAGCGGCAGAAAGGGAATGGGAGATGAAATTCGATTTGACATTCCCCGATGCCTATATTATGTTTGGACGCAGTAACTTCTGGACCAGCCTGGATGTGCGGGATGCGGCACAAGCCATATATAGAGCACTGACTAGCGGTGTCCAGGGGAGTCACGCCATGTACGTAACGGACAGCCATAATTTCGTAAACCTGCCCACAAAGCATTTGGCAAGGACCTTTTTTCCCGAGGTAAATACCTGGCGCCACAAGCTAACCGGCACCGAAAGCCTGGTCTCAATTTCACGCGCGCGTGAAATCATTGGATTTCAACCTGAACACCCATTAAAAATCTAAGAAAGGATGTGTAACATCATGAAGAAAGAACTGTATGGTATCATTCCCCCCCTGACCACACCGTTTACCGGTGATGGTGAAGTCTACGAAAAAGGACTGCGCAATCTCGTGGATTTCCAGATAGATAAGGGATCGCATGGGCTTTTTATTTGCGGCACCTATGGCTCAGGACCCATTATGACCCTTGAACAGCGTCAACAAGTCCATGAAATCGTCGTTAATCAAGCCCAGGACCGGGTTACAATCGTCGCCCACGTCGGAACCACATCGACCAGACAGTCTATTGCGTTAGCCCGGCACGCGCAGGAAGCAGGGGTCCATTTCATTTCATCTATTTCACCGTATTACCACCACCATGACGAACGCAGCGTCGTCGCGTTTTTCGAGGAACTGGTCAATGCTGTTGACCTGCCCGTCTATGTCTATAACAACCCGAAAGCTTCCGGCATAACCATCACACCGCCCTATCTGAAACACCTGGCAGAGGTCGGTGTACAGGGGATCAAAGACAGCGCCTTCAGTTATATTGACTTTGCGCACGCAATCCTGGCGATGGAGGATCGTCCGGACTTCAAGTTTATCGTAGGCACCGAGGGCATCGCGCTACCGGCATTTATGGCAGGCGCGAAAGGCTGCGTCTCAGGACTCGCAAACGGTTTCCCGGAACTCATGGTCACTTTATGGAACGCCTATCAGACAGGGAATTATGAAGAAGCGGCAGTCCTGCAAATGCAGGTCGTCAAAGCGCGCCAATACCTGCATATCCCCAGTTCAACCAATGCCGCATGTTACGCCGTGCTGGAAGCCCGGGGAATCGACGTTGGGACACCCATTAAACCCATCCTCCCGGTTTTACCTGAGAAAAAGAAAGCGATGCTTGAGGCATTCGCGTCCATGGGATTGCTTTAAGACGAAAGTTACGAATAAAAATTATTACCATGAACCCAAAATATCCGCGCGTCATCACACTGGGCGAAACTATGCTTATGTTCGCACCACCACGCCATGAATTAATGGAAATATGCAATACTTTCCAGGCATATATTGGAGGTTCAGAGACCAATGTCGCTGTGGGCTTGGAAAAATTAGGGGTCCACGCCGGCTGGATTGGCAAGCTTCCTGACAACGCGTTGGGTAGAAAAATTGGCAATGGCATTCGCGCTTTAGGCGTGGACGTATCCGGTATTGTCTGGACAGATAAAGGACGGTTAGGTACTTTCTATATTGAATGGGGAGCTGTACCCCGTCCTACCAGAACGATTTACGATAGAAAAGATAGCGCAGCGACCACGCTGAACGTTGAAGAGCTGAATTGGGAGCTGATTAAAAATGCCGAATGGCTGCATATGACAGGCATTTCACCGGCACTCAGTCCGATATGCAGGAAAAGTTCAGCAGAAATCGTCAAACGCGCTCACGCTTCAGGTGTTAAAGTCTCATTTGACCTGAATTACCGTTCGCTGCTTTGGCAACCGGAAGAAGCACGGGAAGCCTGGCGAGAAATTCTGCCGTACGCAAGTTTGATTATTACCACGGAAGCAGATGCCCTCCTTTTATGTGATCGTGATTGTGCCAGGGAGAAAGCGCTGAAAACCATCTATGATGTCTACCATCCAGAAGCTGTGGTTATGACTTGCGGTGGTGACGGCAGTATGGCTTATGACGGGCAGCAGATTATGGCTGTAGGCACCTGGGCTCTTGAGGTTGTCAACCGTCTGGGCGCAGGGGACGCCTTTGATGCTGGTCTGCTATACGGAATCATCACTGCCGATTTACGGACAGGTTTAGCCTACGGCAATGCGATGGCAGTGTTGAAAATGACCATTCCACAGAATATGCCACTCATCGAACGGCATGACATTGACCGGCTGCTTGCCGGTGATATTGACAGACTTATGCGTTAATTATAGAGAAATCAATCCAATATTAAGGAGCCACTTATGTATATCATTGGTAAAGAAGAGGTAGCAGCCGTTGAACGTGTCATCAATTCCAAGCAGCTTTTCCGCTATCGCGGTGGTGAGGGTGGTGAAACAGACCAGTTCGAGGCAGAATGGTCAAAGAAGATTGGGGTAAAATATACGATCGCTGTCACCAGTGGAACGGCGGCACTCATCTGTGGGCTGGTAGGGATGGGTGTCGGTCCGGGGGACGAGGTCATTGTTCCCGCCTATACCTATATGGCGACAGCCCTGGCAGCTCTCGCCGTTGGCGCTGTGCCTATCATCGCAGAAGTCAATAATTCCCTGACCATTGATCCGGTTGATATTGAAAAGAAAATCACCCCACAAACCAAAGTCATTATCCCGGTCCATATGGTTGGTTTGCCATGTAATATGGATGCGATTATGGCTATCGCCGCGCGTCATAAACTCCTGGTGCTGGAGGATGTCTGCCAGGCAGACGGTGGTTCATATGGCGGAAAGAGGCTGGGTTCTATCGGGCATGCCGGAGCTTTTTCATACAATCATTTCAAAATCATGACATGCGGTGAAGGCGGTGCCCTCGTCACAAACGATCGGAATATCTACGAGAGAGCTTTGATTTTCCACGACGGAGGGAGTTCATTCAGGGATCATGCCGAACAGATCAAGACGCCTTTCTTTGCCGGTTGGAACTTTCGCATCAACGAAATTCTCAGTGCAATTTTGCGCGTGCAATTGACCAGGCTGGACGGCATGCTCGAAGCTATGCTGGCGGAAAAACGCACGATGATCCAGGAATTGGATGGCGCCGGTCCTTTCACATTCAATCCCATCCACGACATTGAAGGGGATTGCGGCACAACCCTCGCGCTGCAACTTGAATCCGAAGAAAAGATGCGCACATTCCTGGCTAAACTTGACGCAGAGGGCGTGAACGCCTCATCCCCCATAGACAGCGGACGCCATGTGTACACGAACTGGGACCCGGTTTTAGGAAAACAGGGGGCGCACAATCCTGTTTTTAACGCGTACGAATTGGCGCCGGATGCCGCTCATTATTCAGCCGATATGTGCCCTGTCACACTCGATGCCCTGGCACGGTCTGTTTTTCTCTATACCAATCCGGAGCGTTCAAGGGAAGAGTTGCAAACGATGATTGACAAAGTGAAGCGTGCAGCTGCGCAGCTTTAAGCAGGGAACGGTGTGAGTCAGTTTTCCGTAAAATAAACCAGATGCAAATACATCAGTTAGGTAACCACTTAAGTGTTGACCAATATCGCAGTTCTGTGGCAGGGCGGAACACCCAGCTTTTGCTTGCAGGAAAGATCTCCGCCCTGCCACAGAATTATTGGGATTTGGCGGTTGGCAGCCAACCGCCAAATCCCTCTTTAAAAAAATGCGGCGCGGGAGACACCTTGGGATGCAAAAAGCAGGCATACCGCGCCGCATTATATGGATGGCAGGTGTTCATTCTTGGTCTGATAGGGTATGTGCAAAAACATAAGGCACAGCCCAGCAGAGAACGGATCTGCCGGCAGAATACAAATTTACCTTCAAGGAGATATATTTATGCCACAATACCAGCGTTTGGCTTCGCTGAAGACAGCAGATGATTTCCGGGCATATATCGGTGCACATAACATTCCACTGAGTTTTGATGACACGGTGGAGGTTGGGAATGCTGCTCCATTGGCGCAGCCTCTGCACTTACGCAACGGTTTTACCATTGGCAACCGCTTTTGTGTATTGCCTATGGAAGGTTGGGACGGCACAGCCACCGGATATCCCACAGAATTAACGGTCCGGCGCTGGCAGCGCTTTGGTCTAAGTGGGGCGAAATTGATATGGGGAGGAGAAGCCGTTGCTGTGCAACCCGATGGACGTGCAAATCCCAACCAACTGATGATTAACACGCAAACCCTGGAGGCATTGACCGGACTCAGGCAGGCATTACTGGCAGAACACAAAACCCATTATGGTTCAACGGATGACCTGTTGATTGGTTTGCAGTTGACC
This sequence comes from uncultured Chloroflexia bacterium, assembly GCA_963700595.1. Lineage (GTDB taxonomy): Bacteria > Chloroflexota > Anaerolineae > B4-G1 > SLSP01 > PWVB01. The sequence continues at coordinate 334,009 of CAVOYE010000020.1, read as the reverse complement.
CACTCCGGACGTTTTGCCAGGCCCAATATCAAAACACGGCTTGAACCTAAAATACTCTACCACCATCCGCTGCTGGATGACAAATTCGGAATAGGTCCGGATCTACCTGTCATTACCGATGCTTATATCCAAGAACTGATACAAACCTTTATCAGCAGTGCTAAATTGGCGCAGCAAGCTGGCTTTAGCTTTGTTGACATCAAACACTGCCACGGATACCTTGGTCACGAATTCCTCAGTGCCTTTGACCGTCCGGGCATATACGGTGGGAGTTTTGAGAACCGGACGCGTTTCCTGAGAGAGGTAGTTGCCGGTATCCGGACTGAAGTCCCCGGTCTGGAAATCGGTGTCCGTCTCAGCGCCTTCGACTTCGTTCCATTCCGCCCAGGTCCGGATGGTACAGGCGAACCCACTCCCCTGCCAGACGGCACTTACCGGAACTGTTTTGGGGGTGACGGTACGGGACTGGGGATCAACCTGAATGAAGCCTATCTGTTCCTGGACCTTCTGGAAAACCTTGGCATAGAGTTAGTCAATATAACGGTTGGCAGTCCATATTACAATCCCCATATCCAGCGTCCGGCGCTCTTCCCGCCATCCGATGGCTACCAACCGCCAGAGGACCCGCTGGTGGGTGTCGCCAGGCAAATCCAGACCGTCGCTCAATTGAAAGCCCACAGTCCGGAACTCGCAATTGTCGGATCTGGCTATTCATACCTTCAGGAATGGCTGCCCAATGTCGGGCAAAACCTGGTTCGTAACGGGAAGGTCGACTTTGTCGGATTGGGACGCATGGTGCTCTCCTATCCGGACCTGCCGGCGGACGTCCTCGCCGGCAAGATGCTGGACCGGCGGCGTATTTGCCGCACATTCAGCGACTGCACAACCGCACCCCGCAAAGGGCTGGTTTCTGGTTGTTATCCTTTGGATCACTATTATAAGACTCGCCCTGAAGCCGAAAGCCTGAAAGCGTTCAAACAGGCAATGAAATCCTGAAGGAATGTGGTTGAAATTACACCTGAGGAAAGATAAATGACACAAAGAAAAAAATATGTACAGATTGGGTTGGGCGGTCGTTCGGCGATGTACTTTTACGCCGTCCTTTCAGAATACGCCGAAACTTCAGAAATGGTTGGGATCAGCGATATCAACCGGGGTCGCATGCAGTTAGCAGTGGACCGGGCACGTGCACAAGGGTGTGAAGTGAAAGCCTATCCCGCCCATCAATTTGACGCTATGATCACGGAGAACAAACCTGATGTGGTTATCGTCACAACCAAAGATTGTTTCCACGATCACTATATCGTCAGGGCAATGGAATTGGGTTGTGATGTCATCACAGAAAAACCGATGACCACCGACGATAAAAAGGCCCAGCGGATCATCGACACCCAGCGCGAAACAGGTCGGAACTGCCGGGTGACTTTTAATTACCGTTATTCACCACCGCGCACCCAGATGAAGGCGATCTTAATGTCAGGCGTCATCGGCGAAATCCTGTCTATCGATTTCCACTGGTTACTTGATCTGCACCATGGGGCAGACTATTTTCGCCGTTGGCACCGCAACAAAGACAATTCAGGCGGTCTTATGGTGCACAAAGCCACCCATCACTTTGACCTGATCAACTGGTGGCTGTCTTCTGTGCCGGAATCCGTCTTCGCCCAGGGGCAGCGTCGTTTCTATACACCCAAAACAGCAGATCGCTATGGTTTGACGAACCGCACAGAGCGCTGTCTAACCTGTCCGGAAGAACAATGCCGGTTCAGATTGGATATCAAGGGCAACCCGGGGTTAAAAGAACTGTACCTGGACAATGAGGTTTATGATGGTTACTTCCGGGATCGCTGCGTCTTCAGCGAACTCATTGACATCGAAGACAACATGAATCTGGTTGTGAATTACCGGAATGGCGTCAAAATGAGTTATTCGCTCAATGCCTTTATGCCCTGGGAAGGCTACATTGTCTCGCTGAATGGCACAAAAGGACGGATTGAGCACAAAACAATCGAATCCTCTTATATCAATGCCGATGGTTCGGTGCCGGGGCAGACGATCGAAAGGGGAACCACGATCACAATAATTCCACATTACAGTCCCTCCTATGATGTGCCGGTCTGGACGAGTACCGGGGGGCACGGTGGGGGTGACAGCCGGATCCTGGAGGATCTATTCAGCGCGAGTCCCCCGCCCGACCCTTATATGCGTGCCGCAGATCAACGCGGCGGTGCCTATTCCATCCTGACAGGTATCGCAGCGAACCACAGTATGCGCACCCACAAGTTAATCCGGATTGATGACCTTGTCCAGGGGATTGGGCTGCCCGATTATCCCCTCATGCCGGATGGGACATCCCCACTGTCATTCAATCAAGTTCCACCACTACAAATTGAGCAGGATTAAGCACCTAAGGAGGGCATATGGCACAGGTTCCGGATGCGCAGAAACTCCGCATCATCAGTAAATCAGAAAACGCAGGTTTCAGAGTTGAAGTATTGGAATATACCAGTCTGGATGGCTGCCGTGACCTTTCGAGTGCGGAATCCCTGTTCTACGCTAAACAAGCTGGCATCCGCCTGAAGATGGTGCGCATTACCATTAACCAATCCGCTGCTATCCTGGAAGCTGGCGCCCTCTACTTCCTTAAAGGTAACATACAAATGCAGAGCAAAGCAGGCGGGAAAGGCGGTATTATGGGGTTGGCAAAAGGCATCGCATCCAAAGCTTTTGCCAACGAAACCATGTTCCGTCCTTTTTACAGCGGTACCGGAGAAATCTACCTGGAACCAAGTTTTGGCCATTTCCTGGTCTATGCTCTGCAACCCAGACAAGCTTTGATTGTCGACAGAGGTATGTTCTACTGCAGTGAGGGAACGGTGGACGTCAGTGTCTCCATGCAGACCACGCTTTCCGCCGGGGCCTTTGGCGGTGAGGGATTATTTCAAACGCGCGTTATGGGTCCGGGAATCTGCGTTTTTACATCCCCGGTCCCACCCGATGAAATCCTCGCTTATGATCTGCAAAATGAACGCCTGCAGGTGGACGGCACATTTGCACTGATGCGAACGGAGGGGGTACAATTCAGCGTCCAACGCTCTGCGAAAGGACTGTTTGGTTCAGCGACCAGCGGAGAAGGTTTGCTGCAAACCTTTGAAGGCACCGGCAGGGTGTGGATTGCACCGACGCAGGCGATATATGACCGTCTTGATAAAACCGCTGCTTTCAGACGGATGCAGACGTCGCAGGGTTCCAGCCATACACAGACATAAAACAGACAGAACATAAACAGGTGAAAGATGCCACAACACGATAAACGCCCCAATATCCTCATCATCCACGCGGACCAGCACCGGACCGACTGCCTGGGGGCTTACGGAAATCCCGATATCCAGACTCCGCATATAGATGCTCTGGCACGTGACGGCAGGCGGTTTGACAACAGTTTTTGTCCTTTCCCGGTCTGTACCCCTTCCCGTTATTCCTTCCTCAGCGGTCAATATGTCCGCCAGCACGGGGGATGGACCAATCACTGCACCCTTGCGTCCGGGATACCGACCTTTCCTAAGGTGCTCCGTGATGCTGGATATCTGACTGCTGCCGTGGGTAAAATGCATTTTACCCCAACATATCTGGATGTGGGATTCCAGCACATGGAACTGGCTGAACAGGATGGACCCGGACGTTATGACGATGATTACCATCGCTGGTTGATGGCGGAAGGACATTGTGACCGCATAGATCTCATGGACCAGGTGCGTGAGTACCGGCAGCACGCGCCACAGGCCTATTGGGATACGATGGGTGCCTTGCCCTCGGACCTTGACGAAGCTCACCATTCCACGACCTGGATTGCCAACAGAGCGATGGACACATTGAGAATCCTGGGAAGATGGGGGCAACCTGTTGATGGTGGGTTTTATCAAACCCCACCATCCCTTTGACCCGCCAGTCCCATGGTGTGATCTCTACGATCCCGAAACATTAACTTTGCTGCCAGGATGGATCGAACAGCCTCTACCACGCGACCTGAACAGAAGCGCAGGTTACTTCGCCCACACATCGCTGACAGAAGCCTCGCTGCGCAGGGTTATGGCATCCTACTATGCCGCAATCACACAGATTGATTGTCATATCGGACGTATGACAGATAACCTGAAAAATCGCGGATTATACGATAATACCCTGATTCTTTACACCAGTGACCATGGGGATTATATGGGTTATCATCATTTGCTCCTGAAAGGCAATTATATGTATGACCCGCTGATAAGAGTGCCTCTCATTATCAAATATCCAGGTCAAATCAACGCGGGATCCACCACCACCGCCCTGGTCAGCAACCTCGATATCGCCCCCACCCTGATAAAAACAGCGGAATGTCCTGTTCCGCACACGATGCAAGGTCTGGATTTATCAGACGACCAGGTTGGACGAGAATGTATCTTTGCCGAGGGCTGGGCTGGTGAAGAAATCATGGTCCGGACCCGGGAAACCAAACTCCTGGCGTGTCTCCATCCTGAGTACAGCCAGTATTTCGATCTGCGTGACGATCCCTTCGAATTGGAAAATCGTATCGATGATCCTATCACTCAGGCGCAAATCTCATTACTACGCGAAAAAATAACGCATTGGGCACTGTATGAAGCCCGAACATCTACCTATCTGGATGATAATGCCCCGATCATCCAGGGTGACAACGTCCCCCACCAGCATGATGAACACGTTGCGCAGGCAACTGCCTATTTCCGTAACAAAATGCACGACAGCAGTCAATTATAGTGATGGATCGAGTGTAGTGCAAAATGGTGGTGTATGTAAATCAAGCAGGAAAATCACAGACCTTCCCGGAAGGTGAGTGAGAATCTCCATGGGAAATCAATGGTTTCCTGTTGAAGAATAAACCTTCCGGGAAGGTTACCCAATTTCAGGAGAATCAAATGTATTTCGAGTTGAGCGTTGAAATCAACCGGGCACCGTCTACCGTCTTTTCGTTTCTGAGAGATAAAGATTTGTATTCTCAAGAACCGGACTCACCGGTCTTGCTCCTGGAAAAAACCACACCGGGACCTGCTGGCGTCGGGACATGTTACCGTGAGATTGTGCAGATGCTACCCTTTGTCCGCGGTGACATTCGTTCGCGGATCACCAGGTTTGAACCGGATGCGTATCTGGAAGAAGATTTTGAAGGCGGAGGTATGAAAGGTCACCTTGCATACGAATTCCTGGCACAAGGCGAAAGCACATTCCTCATTCAACGCGAAACAATTGTGTGGCAGGGTTGCCTTAAGCTGTGCGCCCCTGTGATTAAACCGATGCTCGCAAAGCAGCTGAAAGCAAGGCTAGTTGACATCAAAGCAATCCTGGAAAGCGATTGAGGTTTTGCCCTGGAAAACTTAGCTTCATTCATCTGGCACCTTAGTATAGTTCTCCCGATTGCATCACACGCGTGTGGGGGTACAATCAACTTACCACCAACATTTTTACAAGGAGAGAAACACCAATGTACGAACCCAAACCAACGCAGGGAGATACATCGTGGTTTGTCCACGATCGTTTCGGGATGTTTATCCATTGGGGACTCTATGCCCTACCTTCACGGCACGAGTGGGTACAATCTGTAGAGAAAATTGCCCCGGAGGATTACCGCCAATACTTTGAACGCTTTAATCCAACTTTGTATGACCCGCAAAAATGGGCTAAAAATGCGCGTAAAGCGGGGATGAAATATGTTGTCCTCACGACTAAACATCACGAAGGCTTCTGCTTGTGGGATTCTGCCTATACCGATTACAAAGTGACCAATACCCCATACGGTAAGGATTTGCTCAAACCCTTTGTAGAGGCTTTCCGCGCGGAGGGACTGGGCGTTGGCTTTTATTATTCATTGATTGATTGGCACCATCCTGAGTTCCCTATCGATATCCATCACCCGCTGCGCGATCACCCTGACGCTGCAGAAATGAACAAAAACAGGGATGTACAAAAATATGCGAAATACCTGCATAACCAGGTTCGCGAACTGTTAACGACCTTTGATGTCGACATCCTCTGGTGTGATTTCTCCTACCCGGGGCAGACTTACAAAGGTATGCCCGGTAAAGGACACGAAGATTGGCAAAGTGAGGAATTGCTGAAAATGATCCGTGAGATCAAGCCGGATATTATCATCAACAACCGGCTTGACCTGCCGGTAGCTGCCGATATTTATACGCCGGAGCAATGGCAGCCCACTGAATGGGTCAAAGTCGAAGGGGAACCGGTGGTCTGGGAAGCATGCCAGACCTTCAGCGGAAGCTGGGGATATCACCGTGACGAAACCACCTGGAAGAGCCCGGAGCAATTGATTCGCATGCTTATCAACACCGTCGCCCGTGGCGGTAACCTGCTGATGAATGTGGGACCCACCTCTCTTGGCACCTTCGATCCCCGGGCTATTGACGCCCTGGGTGTTTATCAGGATTGGTTGGCGCTGCACAGTGACAGCATCTACGGTTGCACGCAAAGCGAATATGAGGAACCTCAGGACTGCCGCCTGACGCAGAATGGCAACAAGGTCTACGTCCATATCTACGCGTGGCCCTTTAAACACCTGTATTTACCGGATCTGGCTGGCAAAGTCGCCTATGCCCGTTTCCTGCACGATGGCAGTGAGGTCGCATTAAAATCATCGGCATGGTACTCCAGTCACTTGCAGTTAGGCGAAAACACGCTGTTGTTGGAGCTGCCCGTACGAAAACCCGATGTCGTTGTACCGGTCATTGAGCTGGAACTGAAAAAATAAACGCTGCTGACGATCTCAAGTGCCCTGGATGACCGATTCAGGGCACTTGGCATTCTGTATTATTTCACCCAATTGCGGAGTTAAGAAAAATGTCAACACCATCTGGTGAGGAGCGCAAAGTTGTATTTTTAGGTGGGACCGCCATTGATGGTGCACCGGTCACTTATATTATAGTTTTAGCAGCGGTGATTATGGTATTGGCGTTAATCCCGATTCCAATCTCGGTAGTTTTAGGATCAGGTAAAAACTTCCCGATCAGCCAGGGCGTTTATCCTTTGATGGGTTGGTTACTTGGTCCGGTCGCCGGCGCGCTGACCAACGCCATTGGTGCCATCGGAGGTGTCATTATTGCCCCGCACACCACCACTTCACGCCTGGGAACAATAGCAGGTGCCGCGATGGGTGGTATGCTTGCCGGTGCAATGCGCGGCACCGGCAAGCGCAAACATTGGTGGATTCCACTATCAGTCTTGAGCTTATTCTTCTACGGACTTTATGCGGGACGTGCCATTTTCGTGAACAAAGCGACCTGGACCCATGTCCTGCTGGGTTCGTTCATTGATTGGTCTGCCCTTTTGCTCTTTGTATCTCCCCTCCGCCCGTATTTTGCTAATGGTCTGCAGAACGAAAAGATGGCGCGGGTGAGTGTCGGCTTGTTTGGTGGGACCTGGATTGCAGCCGGTCTGACACACCTGACAACGGGGATGTTTGTCTACGCCATTTTAAATTGGCCTAACGAAAATTGGCTGCTGATCGCGCCTTTAGCGCCATTTGAACACATCATTCGCTGCCTGGTTGGTATGACCATCGGCACAGGTGTGATAGCAGGTTTAAGGGCGATTGGGTTGGTCAAACCACGTGAAGGAACCTATTAGCGTGCGTGCGTGCATCGCGCGGCTCGATAAAGTATCCTATCAATACCCGCGCACACAAACATATACCCTCAAAGATATATCCCTGGATATCGTTAAAGGAGAATTCCTGGGATTGATCGGTCCTACCGGTGCCGGGAAGTCGACAATGTGCCTGACGCTCAATGGCGTCGTACCACAATTCTTTGGCGGGCGATTCTTCGGACATGTAACTGTCGCCGGGATAGACACCATCGATGAACCTATCAGCACCATCGCCCGTCATGTCGGCTTCGTTTTCGAAGATCCTGAAACTCAAATCACAGCGACCTCTGTTGAGAATGAAATTGCCTTTGCCTTAGAGAATCTGAAGGTGCCCCAGGAAGAAATCATAGCGCGTATCCCGCGGGTTCTTGAAGCCGTACGTCTGGAAGGGACTGAAAAAAAACACCCTCACGAACTTTCCGGTGGTCAAAAACAGCGATTGGCTATCGCGGCAGCGCTTGCTTTGCAGCCGGACTTGCTGATCCTGGACGAACCCACCTCCCAGCTTGATCCGGTTGGCTCCCAGCAAGTTTTCGCGACAGTGCGGGAGTTGAACAAAGAAATCGGGATAACGATCGTTATGGCAAGCCACGCCGCAGAAGAGATGGCAGAATATTCTGACCGTGTGGCATTACTGTCTCATGGAGAATTGATAAAAACCGGTACGCCGGACCAACTTTACGGTGCAGTTGAGTTTCTCCAAGCCTATGCCGTACGCCCTCCCCAGGTCGCAGAGGCATTTTACCTGATTAATACATATGGAAAGGCGATACCCAACTGGCGTCCCATGGCTGAAATTCCGGTATGCCTGGAAAAAGGCATGCAATTGCTTGATGAAGTGCGTCGTGAGTCCAGGATTGAGATTAGACCACCGGTATACCTCCCGCAGCCAGATCATACGGAACGGGATCCATTGTTATCTATAAAAAATTTACATTATGTCTACGGTAACGGCACCCATGCCTTGCACGGCATCTCTCTCGATATCTACCAGGGTGATTACATTCTGATCATCGGTCAAAACGGAGCCGGTAAAAGCACAATGGTCAAGCATTTCCTCAGCCTGCTAAAACCAACAGAAGGCAGTGTTCGCATGGCAGGTACCGACACTCGGAAAATGACGGTTAGCAGTTTAGCCCGAAAGATAGGTTATGTTGCCCAAAATCCCGACAACCAGATTTTTAATGCAACAGTATGGGAAGAAGTCACCTTTGCCCTCAAGAATCTGGCGTACGCAAGGGAAGAAATCACAATGCGTGCTACAGAAAGTCTGATGGCAATGGGTTTATATGAAAATCGCGCCAGCCACCCACTGTCTTTACCCAAAGGTGACCGGGCGCGGGTCGTTATAGCCGCCATCCTGGCAATGCAGCCCGAAATCATCATCTTTGATGAGCCCACAACTGGGCAGGATTATAGGGGTGCCAAATATATCCTGGACATCAGCCGCACACTGCACAAATTGGGTAAAACTATAATTGTTATAACGCACCACCTCTATCTGATGCCTGAATATGCACAGCGAGTCATCGTGATGGGCAAAGGGACAATCCTGCTGGACGCACCCATTCGCAAGGCTTATCATGAAGTAGCATTGCTTAAGTCCACCTATCTGACGCCTCCCCAGGCGGTGCTGCTGGCGCAATCCCTGGGCGATAAACAACACTATCCATTACTGACACCAGAAGAAGTTGCTGTGTGTGTTACGGGACAAGTGCCGCGAGGTGAAAGTTGAGCGCGATGACCTTTCAGACAGTTGATCGGGATTCATTTTTCACACACCTGGACTTCCGACCAAAACTGTTTATGATGGCTGTCATAACCATCATCGCGTTTGTCTGGGAAAGTCCTGTCATGGAGGGATTACTGTCCTTCGCAGTTCTGCTGGCATGCCTGGCTGTAGGCGTCAGGTTCAGCTATATTCGCAAGTTGGTGTTGTTGATGCTTCCGTTTTACATGCTTCTGATTTTCACGCAGGGTTTTTGGGGTGATGAGTTAATCCTCTCACGAACCGGACAACCCTTTTTGACCCCATTTTTGATCCTGCCCGTAAACTGGTGGTTGATTGGTGGTGCAGTTATGACGGTCGAGGGAATAACCTATGCTTTAAATGTAGTCTTCAAAACACTGACCATGACACTCGTTATTCCACTGGGGGTTTTTACCACAGATGTGAATACAATGATCGTAGGGTTGGTCGGAGCACGCGTTCCGTACAAAATCGCTTTTATTTTTTCATCTACCCTGCGATTCTTCCCTCTACTCTTTGAAGAAATTCAGATTATCATTGAAGCGCAAAAACTTCGAGGCCTGGCTTTCGAAAAAATGGGACCCGTTAAGCGTGTTCGGATATACGCAAAAGTTGCAGTTCCGTTGATTTTAGGTGCGCTGGTAAAGTCACAGATGCTGGAAGTTGCGCTCCAGTCCAGAGCATTTTCCGGAAGTCCCGACCGTACTTATCTGCATGAATCCAAATTAAGCGCTGCCGATTATGGAATAATTGCACTATTCGCTTTGATTTTGGCCATTGCAGGGGTAGCATATTTTGGATGGGGTATTGGGCGATTTGGCGGTATCCTGTAAGGATCACTCGCAGGATTTCAGGTAGATACTTCTATTTAGATTATGACGCTCTAGAAAAATGGGGTTTTTTAACGCAGAGACGGCAGGTGTATACGCTGATGACAGTGTATACTGCCTTGAATCATATTGGAATGGGTGAGAAGAATGAAACTGGATTTTGTGCTGAATAATGAACGCGTCGTGCTTCCTGATATTGATGAAGCCATGGTATTGGTTGATGTGCTGCGCAACGTTCTTGGGTTAACAGGCACCAAGCGCGGTTGTGAAACAGGGGTCTGTGGTGCGTGCTCTGTGTTATTGGATGGACGCCTGATAAAATCGTGCCGCACCCCGGCAGCAAAAGTTGAAGGTCATTCGGTGTTGACTATTGAAGGTCTACACGGACCCGGTGAGGGACTGAGTGACGTACAACAGGCGTTTCTTGATACAGGCGCTGTTCAATGCGGTTATTGTACGCCTGGTATGGTCATGGCAGCTGAAGCCTTGCTCCGCGCGAATCCCAATCCCAACCGAGGTGAGATTCGACGTGCCATCAATGCCAATCTCTGTCGCTGCACAGGATACCAGCAGATCGTAGATGCGATAGAAATGGCGGCACACATGCGTTCGGGTAAGTTGTTAAATGCGCCAAACGTGCCAGATCCTGCTAACGGCAATGCGCATTCAACTTCCAGCCTCCGGTATGTCGGTAATCACAAACTTCACAATGTTGACGGCAAGGATAAAGTCACAGGACGGGCAAAGTATGTCGGAGATATGGTTGTACCGGGGATGCTATATGCAAAAGTCCTACGCAGCCCGGTACCTCACGCGCGCATTATCAAGCTGCTCACCGAACCAGCGCTGGCGGTACCAGGCGTCAAAGCCGTCATCACGCATCAGGATTTTCCAGAACACGGAAACTTCGGCTGGCCCGTTAAAGACCAGTATGTTCTGGCTTATCAAAAAGTGCGCTATGTAGGTGACGCTATCGCCGCGGTCGCAGCAGAAAGCGAAGCAGCTGCCCAGGCAGGTATCGCAGCAATTCAACTCGAATTGGAACCTTTGCTTGTGGTCAGTGATATGCGGTGTGCCCTGGATGTCGACGCGCCAATCATCCCCGCTGTGCCGGCAACCCTTACGGCAGGTGGTATAAGTGAGGGGAATCTGTGCGACCGGCATATTGTGCGAAACGGAGATCCCGACCCCATTTTGATAGATTGTGCGATGGTGGTAGAACAAACCTACACATTCCCCCATCAGGAGCACGCCTACATCGAAACCGAGGGGGTTTTAGCCATCCCGGAATCTGACGGCGGTGTAACGCTGTATGCCAACAACCAAAGCCCATTTATTAATCGTGATAATACCGCTGCATTATTGGATTTACCAGGACACCTTGTCCGTGTTATACAACCACCCATTGGGGGAACATTTGGTGGCAAAGATGACATTCTCTATCAATGCTCTGGCCAGGTCAGCAAATTAGCGCTGCTGACTGGGCGTCCGGTGCGCCTGATCCTCCCCCGCTCCGAATCAATGATAGCTTCCTACAAACGCCAGGCGATGCAAGCCCACCTCAAACTCGGGGCAGATGCAACTGGAATCCTGCAAGCTGCTCAAGTCAAATTGCTCGCGGATAGTGGTGCATATGCATCTATGACACCATTGGCTTCCTGGCGAGCGACCATGCATGCGGCAGGCGCTTATCGCTACCAGGCTGTCCATGTGGACACTGAAGCGGTCTACACCAATAACGGGTACGCGGGAGCTTTCCGGGGATTTGGCAACATCCAGGCAAGTGCAGCGGTGGAACTAGCGATGGATGAATTAGCCTGCAAGTTAGGTCTTGACCCAATCGCATTCCGGCTGCAGAACTGTCTGCGGGAAGGTGACCGCACTATGACGGGTGATTACCTTGACCACGAGGTTGGTTTGGCGGATTGCCTGGAATGGGTTCGCGATCAATCTGGTTGGTCGCACAAACGGGCAGCATTTTCTGAACAATCACCCCAGGAAACATTTCGCAAGGGCATTGGTGTCGCCAGCTACTTTCACGGCAGCGGTCTGGGAGGTGAAGGTGATGATTTCTCAGTTTCCACGCTCCAGATTGAAGCGGATAACAGCCTCACACTTACCTCCGGCCTTACTGATTTTGGGCAAGGCAGCCGTACTGTTTTCACACTCCTCGCGGCTGAAGCCCTGGGGGTAAATATCCAACGCATCCGCGTCCTGCGTCCCGATACGCACACCGCTGTTGATTCAGGTCCCACGGTAGCATCCCGCGCTTCGATCGTCGGAGGTAACGCTGTGTTAGTTGCAGCCAAAAAACTACGCCATCAACTCAACCTTGCAGCTGCAAGTGCCATGAATTGTGCTCCTGAGCAGCTTGTCCGCGATGGTGAGACTTTTATTGGACCTGACGAAAAGCCGATGTATTTTGAAGAAGTCGTTAACCATGCACGGTTAATGGGCCTCCAGCTATCGGTTGAAGGGCGCTGGCAGATACCTCCCATTGTGTGGGATTTCGGAAACGGTCGTGGCAAACCCTACTTTTGTTACGTCTTTGGCGCGCTGGTAGCTGAAGTGGAGGTGAATGTAAAATCAGGGAAGACACGCGTCACCGGAATCTGGGCTGCGCACGATGCCGGTAAAATACTTTATCCTCTTGGGGCGCTGGGACAACTCTATGGTGGCGTTGTCCAGGGATTAGGTTACGCGCTGACAGAGCATTACCACTTTGCGAATGCTGTCCCGCAGGCAACCGGTCTACACACATACCGTATACCCCGCGCAAACGATGTGCCGGAGATAATCGCAACCTATATCGAAACCCATCATCCTGACGGTCCTTACGGCGCCAAAAATCTGGCTGAGCCAGTTATGATTGGGATAGCGCCAGCCATTGCCAATGCAGTATTCCAGGCGACCGGGAAACGAATTCGATCTTTGCCTATCACACCGGATAAGATAAAATAAACATTATTAATGACCTAAGTTGGTCACAATTTACACTATTCGCAATCTCGACCATGGCTAATCAATTACAGAATCAGGACTACGCGAAAAATCATGCTTGCTATAGCCCATCACACATGCACTCAAGGCTATTTCACATCATTTTCACATATGATTAAGGAAAGTAAATCGTGGATGATAGTATAACAACGTCAATCCTGGATCACTTCGACCGATCAATCACAATGTTCAGGGAGGCTGTTGAGGTTTTCCCGGCAGCAGATTGGAAAATAGCGGATACGGATTACCAACGCCCCGCTGGCGTAGCCTACCATGTCATTGAGACGATTGCATTCTATACCGGAGATACTCCAGCTGACAAGTTCAACTGGGGAGCTCGCTTTAGTTGCGATTGGGAAGATCCGGACTCCACAAAACTACCTGCTCAGCATGAAATCCTGGGGTATCTCGATGATGTCTGGGCTAAAGGTAAAGCATGGATAATTGCACAGGACCTAGCCCAACCCGAACCACTTTTCAAATGGTCAGGTCAACACTTACTCGGCAGGATGCTGTACCTTCTGAGACACATCCAGCACCACACGGCAGAAATGAGCCTGGAATTAAAAAGACGCGGATACCAGTGTCCGGAATGGCAGTAAAAAAAATGGCCCACTAAGTTAAATCTACTTTGTGGAAAAAGCTATATAATACCTTCGTTCTCCCCGGCGATTGTAATATTACGTTTCCAGTGTGGTGATGATGCTCAACCAGGCACCAGGGACACAAAAATGATTAAACGATTTGGCGCACTTATCCTCCTCTTTATGCTGTTATTCAGCACATCTCAGGTTAATGCTGGAACGCCAATCCGCTTCGGTGTTTATGAAAATTCCCCTTTGATTTTTATGGATGAATCCGGGCATGCCCGCGGATTGGTCATCGACATCCTTGAAACTATAGCAGAAGCTGAGGCGTGGGACATTCAATATGTGCCATGCGAATGGGCGCAGTGCCTGAATTGGCTTGAGATTGGCAGGCTTGATCTGCTGGGTCCGATTGCCTTTTCAGAAGAACGCTCCATCCTTTTTGACTTCACTGATGAATCTGTAATTTCCAATTGGGGCCAGATTTATCAGCATCCTGGTGAAAACATAGAATCTTTCCTTGACCTCAATGGCAAGCGTCTGGCAGTATTGCGAGAAGATATCTATACTTCAGAGATATTAAAAATCCTGGAGGCTTTTGATGTTTCTGTATCGCGCGTGACCGCAGATGATTACAACACTGTGCTGGCGCTCGTTGAAGCGGATGAAGCAGATGCCGGTCTGGTCAACCGTCTGTACGCAAGCCAGTATGCTGCAGATTATGAAATTCAACAAACCCCGATTATCTTCCACCCCATTGAAGTCCGGTACGGAGCGCTGAAAGGTGCTAATACGGAACTGCTAACTACCATAGACACGCACTTACTGGCATTAAAAGCCGACCAGGGCTCTGCTTACTTCCGTAGCTTAAACACCTGGTTTGGTAACACCGAAACCTGGCAAATGCCGGATTGGGTGCCATGGGTTCTTGGGATAACCTTTGCCGTCCTCGTTTTTTTCCTCGCCTCCAACTATTTACTTCGAGTAAGTGTGCGTGCCAGGACCCTTAATTTAGAAACAGAGATTAGCGCGCACAAGCTTACAGAAACTGTTCTGCAAGAGAAAACCAGACAGCAAGAAAGCATGATGGAGACTGCACATAGCCTCATGGAAAGCCTGGATATCAACGATGTCCTCGAGCGCATAAGCAGGCATGCAAAGAACCTTTTGAATGCTTATGGCGTCTCAACGTATTTGCTTGAGGGAAATGGGGAAATCCTGACGCCAGTGGTGGCCATAGAACCCGGGATAGAAGAGCTAATCTTGGCGACACCCTTAAATGTCCGTGATAGCTATACGGGTCTAGCGGTTATTAAAAAAAGTGGTGTGATCATTAATGACCCAAAGCCAGATGGGATAGGCACCTTGATTCCTGGAACTGATGATGATCCCGATGAACGTGTACTGGTGGTGCCCTTTATACTTGAGGGCAATGTATATGGCGCGATGTGTCTGAGTCGATCGGGCAAGCAATTCAAACAGGAAGATCTGGAAATCGCAGAAACCCTCGCGGTTTTTGCCTCAACAACACTGAAAAAAGCCCGGGATCACACCCGTTTACTGGAAGAGGTAACCAAACGCGAACTTGCTGAGGAAAGAATACAGGAGTACGCCGATCATCTGGAGAAGATGGTTGTCGAACGCACTTACGACCTGGAGCAAGCCCAAAAACAGCTGATCCGGCATGAAAGGCTGGCGGTAATGGATGACCTCGCTGAAGGCATCGGGCACGAATTAAGGAATCCATTGGGTGTCATTAATAATGCCGCCTATTACCTGAACATGGTCTTGCCTGTATCCGACGAAAAAGTCAAAGAATGTATGGAACTCATCCAGACCAATATCCAGAAAGCGACTCAGATTGTGAACAAACTACTCAGCTTCACGCGTATCAAGTCTGTAGAGAGAATTCCCGTTCAGGTTTCAATACTGGTGCCCACTGTAGTGGCTCAGAATCCCGTGCCTGAAAATGTAACTGTTAATGTCGAAAATTGCACTGATCTACCCTCCGTTTACATTGGTTACAGCCAGATCGAGCAGGTTTTGGGAAATCTTCTTCTAAACGCGTATCAAGCTATGCCGGATGGAGGACAGGTGACCGTATATTGTAAACTTTCTGAAGATTCAGAAACACCTATGGTCGCGGTTAGCGTGCAAGATACGGGTACCGGCATCTCTCCTGCAAATCAGAACAAGATATTTGAACCACTTTTCACGACGAAACAGAAGGGGATTGGTCTCGGACTGGCGATTGCGAAGCGACTGGTCGAAGCAAATGAAGGACATATCGATTTCTACAGCGAAGGTATCGCGGGAAAAGGCAGCAAGTTTACGATATTGTTGCCACTCGAATCAGGAATAGGATTATAATCGACCTGGTACGTTGATTAAGGTAACCCCAATCAAGATGTAAAGGATGGGCGTTTTCCACATAATATATAGCGGTAATCTGCCAAAATAACCGCGAATAATCAGGGAGAATTTTGATGGGACAAGTAATGCGAATCATACAAACAATGCGTGACAATGATAATAATGCAGTGTGTTTACAGACCACGCACGGTCAAATTAGACTGGAAGTGATCACAGAGCGTGTGATTCGTGTGGTCTGTACCCAGCGGGAGTATTTCAGTCAACGCGACAGCCTTATGATGATACCGCGTGAACAACGGGATATACCATGGTCGCTCAATGAAACCGAATCCGATCTTACTCTCGCTACCCCACAACTGCAGCTGGTCATCCTGAAAAAAACAGGCGCTTTTTCGTGGCGCGATTATAAAGGGGCTTTGCTGGTACGCGAACCAGCCCGTGGGGGTAAAACACTTGAGGAAGTACCTGTAGAAGTCACTGTCTTCGATGAGGATGCCGTCATCAACACGGTTGAAAGTGTAGATGGCGCGCGAATCAGGACCGAAGGTACGCGAAAGGTGACGGACCGTATCGCCTACGCATCCAAACTCGAATTGGAGTTCTCAAAGGGTGAAGCCATCTATGGACTTGGGCAGCATGAGGAGGGTATCCTCAATTATCGGGGACATTCTCAAACACTATACCAGCACAATATGAAACTCGCTGTACCGATGTTTGTTTCCACGATGGGCTACGCGATGCTGTGGGACACATATTCCTTATCGGTCTTCCACGATGATGTATATGGCTCGTATTTCTGGAGCGATATCGACACGGAGATGGATTACTATTTCATCTACGGTCCGGAGTTTGACCAGATTGTGCATGCGTACAGGGCTCTCACCGGACAAGCACCGATGCTTCCCAAATGGGCATTCGGATATGTACAGTCCAAGGAACGTTATATTGACCAGGAGGAACTCATCGCCGTGGCGCATGAATACCGCGACCGTGGCATCCCACTGGATTGCATTGTCCAGGACTGGCAAACATGGCCTGAAGGTTTATGGGGACAGAAAACCTTTGACCCGACACGCTTTCCTGATCCCCTGCAACTGACAGATGATCTGCACGCTATGAACGTCAAGCTGATGCTCTCAATATGGCCCCATATGCGCGGGAACGGTCCGAACCAGGAAGCGATGCGCGAGCAGGGTTTTATGCTGGGCAACTTAAGCACCTATAACGCGTTTAACCCGCAGGCACGTTCCCTGTATTGGGAACAAACCAACGAAGGGCTTTTCCAGTACGGTATTGACGCCTGGTGGTGCGATTGCACTGAACCCTTCGAGGAAGACTGGCATGGTATCATCAAACCGGAACCATGGAAACGCGCCGTTGTCAATTCTGATGCCGCGAAGACATATCTCGACCCGGAATATATTAATGCCTATTCTCTGCTGCATTCACAGATGATCTACGAAGGCCAACGGAGCGTCACCGCGGAAAAACGGGTTGTCAATCTGACCCGCTCTTACTCACCGGGCCAGCAGCGCTACGGGACAATCATTTGGTCGGGTGACATTGCCGCAACATGGGATACACTGCGCAAACAGATCGCCGAGGGATTGAACTTCTCCGTCACCGGTGGCGCAAAATGGACGCTGGATATTGGTGCGTTCTTTATCGCGCCGCAAGAATCCGCACGGACCAATGCCTGGTTCTGGTGCGGTGACTATACCGACGGGTGCAAGGATGAAGGTTATCGCGAACTCTATGTGCGCTGGTTCCAGTTTGGCGCTTTCCTGCCCATGTTCCGTTCTCACGGCACCGATACTCCACGAGAAGTGTGGCGCTTTGGCGCACCTGGGGACCTGACTTATGATACGTTGGTCAAGTTCGACTTCCTCCGTTACCGGTTTCTCCCTTACATTTATACTTTAGCGGCTTGGGAAACGCACCGCGCTTATACGATGCTGCGCAACCTTGCCTTCGATTTCAGGCATGACCCGAATTGCTACAACATCGGCGATCAATTCCTTTTCGGTCCAGCCCTGATGGTCTGCCCGGTGACCGAAGCGATGTATTTTGGCCCCGATTCCACACCCCTTTCAAATACCAGGAAATCGCGACCGGTATACTTGCCTGCCGGATCCGATTGGTACGACTTTTGGACCGGCAAGCGATACACCGGCGGTCACACCATCGAAGCCGATGCGCCACTGGATATTATCCCGTTGTTTGTCCGGGCTGGATCGATTCTGCTTCTGGGTCCAAAAGTGCAGCACAGCGCTGAAAAACCGGATGCAGCCTGGGAAATGCGGATCTATAGAGGTGCAGATGGCGCATTTGACCTGTACGAGGATGAAGGTGACAGTTATCGATATGAAGAAGGCGCACTCACCTGGACACCTATCGCATGGGATAACACAGGATGTATACTGACCATCGACGATCGCTCTGGTGAATTCGAGGGTATGGTCAAGCAGCGTACGTTCCATGTGATCCTGGTGGATGAAGGACGCGGGGTCGCTATAGGACCGGAAGATAACCCCGATATCATCATCACCTATACTGGTGAAAGACTTACCCGACACCTTGGAACGGGCTGAATAGGCGCAACCTATCCGCTAAAGATTGATCTTAATGGGATTACACCGCAAAACCATACTTGGATTCAGGAGGGTACATGGTAAAAATAGATGCACATATTCACTACGGTGGTGACCACCCCGATTGTCTTCACGTGTTGAAACAATTGAATTTAAAGTTGCTCAATGTGTGTGTGGTGAGTCAAGGGCCTGATTGGCGATATCAGGCAGAGGGTTTTGGAACGCTGGCGCGCACCCATCCAGAGACTTACGCCTGGTGCACAACTTTCGACCTGCCGGATTTTGATAACTCACAGTATATGGATGCGGTAATCCGTGCGTTGGAAAGTGATTTCGCTGCCGGCGCAGTTGCATGTAAAATCTGGAAAAATATCGGTATGGAAATTCGCAAGCCATCCGGTGAATTCCTGATGGTGGATGATCCGCTTTTCGACCCGCTCTATACATACCTTGCCGCAGTGAACAAACCGCTGCTCATGCACACCGGCGAACCCCTGGCTTGCTGGCAACCCCTGACTGGCGATAACCCGCATAGAGGTTATTACGCGCAACATCCGGAATGGCATATGTATAACCGCCCCGATTATCCATCACATCAGGAAATTATAACCGCGCGTGACCGTGTGCTGGAACGTCATCCAGCATTAAAAGTCGTAGGCGCACACCTGGGAAGCCTTGAATATGACGTTCGTGAAATCGCCGCCAGACTTGACCGCTACCCCAATTTTGCCGTCGACAGCTCAGCCCGTTATCATGATCTGGCATACCAGGAGAGAGAGAGCGTGCGGCAATTCTTTATAAAGTACCAGGATCGCATCCTCTTTGGCACCGATATGCGTCCAACGGGTAGCCCAATCCAGTCTGAGTGATGGAGAACGGCAGCAAAACCTGACACAGCTCTTGCAGCACTATCAAGCAGAATTCACCTATTACGAGAGCGACCAGCTGATCCAGTTGCGCGGTCGGGAAGTTCAGGGCTTAGCTCTGCCCTCTGAAGTGCTGCATAAATTCTATACGGCAAACGCCGAACAATGGTATCCCGGGGTATTGGAGGCATAAAATGGGAAAAACAACCTTAGGTATCATGGGCGTTAATTTAACTATCAATGGCAATTTAACCTATAGTGATATTCCAGGAACACATTCCGAATCCCACGGGCTGTTGATGAATGCCCGTTTCATCCAGGGCATTTTTGATGATAAAGCCGATCCATCCCGTTTTTCCCGATTTGGTTATCATTGGGATCCGGATGAAAATACGGAACGGCTTATCAGCGCCCTCCCGGAGTGGAAACGGTATGGGCTTTTGGGATTTACCGTAGGCTTGCAAGGTGGAATGCCGGTACTCACTATTGAAAACAAGACGATCGATAACAATCCATATAGCGCAGATGGTAATCACATTGATCCGGCGTACCTTAATCGATTGGACAAACTCATCAGTGCGGCAGATGGACTGGGGATGATTGTAATTGTCAGCTTGCTCTATCAGGGGCAGGTGGACAGGATGGCAGATGGGCGGTGCATCCGGAACGCCATCACCACCGGCTGCCAATACCTCAGGGAAAGCGCTTATAGCAATGTTATTATTGAAGTGGCAAATGAGTATAATGTCGGCAATTTTGCCCACCACCCACTGGTTTATTACCCGGATGGGATTGCCAGTCTGATAGACCTGGCGCGTGAAGCATCGGGAGGGCTGCCCGTGGGGTCGTCCGGTGGCGGTTTGCACTATGCTGCGGAAGTATGCCGGGCGAGTGATATCATTCTTGTCCATGGCAACGGAGCTACTGAGCAAACCTACTTTAACCTGATCCGCGATGTGCAGGCGCTCAACCTCAACCGCCCCATCGTGTGCAATGAAGATTCACCCCGTTTTACGCAGCTCAAAGTTGCTCTGAAAACCCATACTTCCTGGGGTTATTATAATAACCATACCAAACAGGAACCACCTGCAGACTGGTCTATAACCAGGGGAGAGGACCAGTTCTTTGCCCAACGTATGGCTGAGGGGGTAGGACTCAAAGTGCCAGATATCCCCCTGGACGAGCAGTTCTATTTACAGGGATTTGAGGAAAACAACACGGACCAGAATAAACGCTGGATTCGCCTGGCAAGCCTCTATCCGGAGCGCATCGATTACGTTGAATTTTTTAGAAACGGACAGCGCTTTGATATCGCTTTCGAGGAACCCTATTACACACTGCATCGCCAAACCTGGATACAGAAAGGGGTAGAACTCCTGGGAGAAAAGGAGGAATGGCGCGCGGTTATACATCTGCATTCCGGGGATACCATCGAAAAAACTGTGATCACTGAGTAAAGGAGATATCCTATGCCGGAATTGCCGGAAATAGTTGCTAGAGCACAAGAAATGAAACAGGTGCTGGTGGGTAAAACGATCGAGGGTATTGAGGTGCTTCAGCCAAAATGCCTGAATATACCTGAAACTGAATTCATTCAGACGCTGTCAGGTGCCCAGATCCTGGACGTCTCGTACCGTGGGAAATGGGTATTTACCCGGACGTCACGCGGATGGCTGTTGCTTTGCCTTGGTATGGGGGGAGAAATCCTGCACGTGACGCGGAACACACTGCCGGAAAAATACCGTTTGATCTTCGACTTTTCCGACAAAACCTGCCTGGCAGTCAATTTCTGGTGGTTTGGCTATGCGCATTATGTGGCAGAACTGTCAAACCACGAAATGACAGCAAAGTTGGGGCCTGATGCCTGGGAATTGACGCTGGACGCCTTTCAAGCCTTGCTCAATAAACGGCGGGGGAGTATCAAATCATTTCTGCTCAACCAAAAACGCATAGCGGGGATTGGCAATGTTTATGTACAGGATCCCCTCTTCAAAGCCGGTATTCATCCCCTGCGGAATATTGATTCTTTGACCGGCGAGGAAATTATCAGTTTATGGCAGGCGATTCAAGCAACACTCCAGGAAAGCATCGATCTTGGCGGCGCTAAGTGGGAGCAAAACCTGTATGGAGAACATGGCGGGTGGGATCCTGCAAACTTCCTGGTTGCCTACCAGGAAGACAAATCCTGTCCGCAATGCGGTACTAAAGTGGAGAAAATTAAAACCGGCAGTACAAGTTCCTATATATGTCCGGTGTGCCAACCGTTAACAATAGAAACGCCCCACCTATGAAATTCCATCGTCACCCTAATAACCCTATCATAACACCCGGTATGGACAAACGGATGGGCGACAATATCAATGGGCCTTCTCTCATCAAGGTCCCGGATTGGGTCACCAATCCGTTAGGAAAATACTATCTGTATTTTGCCCACCACCAGGGCACTTATATACGGATGGCTTATGCCGATCACCTTGATGGTCCGTGGCGCATGTATACACCCGGCGTACTGGATCTCAAGGCTGCGTATGCTGGTTCGCACATCGCCTCGCCTGATGTTCATATCCTCGATAGCTCCAACGAGATACGTATGTATTACCATGGATGCTGCAATGCTGACCCTCCACACCAGGTCACCAGGTTGGCTGTTTCCCACGATGGACTCAATTTCACCGCCAGTTCAGAAATACTGGGCGCATCATATTGGCGCGCATTCTGGTGGCAAAAATACTGGTACACACTGGAAATGCCGGGATCTTTCCGGCGTTCAACAACAGGCATTTCAAACTTCGAGATGGGTCCATCCTTATTCACTTCCGATATGCGCCACGCCGCTGTGCATCTTAATGGCAATACACTCACAGTTTTCTACTCCAATGCCCACGACTGCCCGGAACGGATCCTGTGGGCATCCATCCAACTCAATGATGATTGGCATACCTGGAAAAACACCTCACCTGAAACACTCCTGACCCCGGAAATGCTGTACGAGGGTGTTGGCTATCCATTAGAACCCTCACAACGCGGAGCCATCCATCATCCTGTTCATCAGCTGCGCGACCCGTGTATCTTTGAAGAGCAAGGCAAAACCTTTTTATTGTATTCTGTCGCCGGTGAACAAGGGATCGCCATAGGTAATTTAACATTTAACTGACAGCCATTTGGATCTTCGAGTCAGTCCGGCACCGACCTTTCACGCTTGGGAGAAAAAACCGTGGACTTTCAACACTATAAAAACGCTTATATTACAAATCCACCACCAGAGCAGCGTTACAACTTCTGCGGTTCATTTGGAATCACCTTATTCTATGAAACTTATGACCAGGCGATTGCTTTTTATACAAAGGTGCTTGGGGCTCCAGCATATGTTGAAGGAACCGGGACGCATGGATGGCAAATCGGGACGGGCTGGTTAACGCTGCTGCGCGGTACAAAAGGTAATCCCCACAATGTTGAAGTTACTTTTGAAATGGCGACCCCTGCGCAAGCCGAAAAACTTCAGCAATCATTTATCAATGCGGGTGGAACCGGTACCCCACCCTCCAATCAATTAATGTATGTGCCCATCCGTTCTTGCCCTGTCGTAGATCCTTTTGGGACAGACATTCTGATTATCAGCAAGCTTGCATAAAATGGAGGTTTGATAGTATGTATAGATCACCTGATTTTGGCAGCAGACGTATCTATTACAATAACTTTGCTTCGCATCTGCTAAACGCCTACAGTCCCAATATGCTTTACCCGGAATTACCTTACAGATGGTCGAACGCAGATTGGCAGAAGTTAATCGATATGATCGCAGGATTTGGCTTTAATGTCTGGGAGTTCTGGTTGGTTCCGCGCCTTTTCAGTCAGGAGGGATTAAGCTCGGATTTCGGCAAGGATTTTATCCGGCAGGTGAATACGATCATCGACTATGCGCACGGACGCGGGATCCAGGTGGAGATGTTGTGCGGGCTTGCCACAACTGGATCAGCGTGGCACACCTTATGTCCAAACGTCCAGGAAGAATGGACTCACATCAAAGCCTTATGGTCCGCCTGGACCCGCATCCTGCCGGATTTGGATATCGTGGGCATCTTTCCTGGGGATCCGGGCGCTTGTTCCCGAAACGGGTGTACAGCATTAACGTACATTGATAAATCGATTGAGATTGCGGAATTAATAAAACGGAACCTGCCAAAAAGCGAGATAGAATTTCACACCTGGGGACCGCCGTTTTTCGGCTGGGGAAACCTGGAAGGTCCACCGGATTGGCGTGGAGAATTTGTGCAGGCATACCAGCATACTGCCTGGAAATTCGACCGCCAGCGTGCGGATAGCAGTATGGAACATCTACTCAAAAGATTGCCGGATTTCCCGGATCCCACATCCATCGCCATCAATATGGGCTTCAATTCAGACGGCAATCCGGCAGGTGATCAGGATGCCCGTCAATGGTGCACCGCGATCGCGCAAACGCATCGCGTTCACAGTTGGGATTTCAGCTTAACTGAGGGGGAGAACAACGTCATCCCCCACTACAGGTTTGACCGCCTGTTCGAGCGCAGAAAAGAAGAAAAAGCCTGCAATGCCTATTCCGGAGGGATCTGCTATACGATGACCCCTTTGTTGAACCAACTTTCATTATACGAGGCGGCACAATCGTTCCTGAATCCAGACGCCGATCCGCATATCCTGGCAGCGAACTTTTATAAGGGAATTTTCGGACAGAACGCTCATGAACTCGTCCCTTACCTGCATCTCTTCGAGGTCGTTAAGGACTGGGGGAATTACCACGAAATCAACCTTTCTCGATCAGCCTACCACAAGCAGATGACTGAGTTGACTATGCTGCTCAAAGACGTGAAAATCCAAGACACCCCATCGTTATCTCTAACGCCCGATACGCATCGTTATCGTGAAACGCTGTTGTTTTTTGCCCAGTTTTTCTCTGATCTATCAGCACCCCACCCCGATTATGATGCGCTGGAAGCGCAGTATTGGCGCCAGGTTTACAGGATCTATGACTTTTTGGGTGAACATGTTGATCCGCGTCCCCACGCAGCAACCCACCGGTTGATCGAATATTTTTCAACGACTTTAGGCAACTGAGGTGATTATTGAATTCTTGTGTATATCAAGAATTCGACTATGGTATGCACTAATTACCCAGGAGGAAACCTATGGAAAAGACATTGACAAATCCATCTCTCATCGCCCTTTTTAAATTCCCATTCGAAGGCAAGCAATGGCAGCGCAATTTCCTGATTGGTGCACTGGTCATATTCGCTGGTTTTTACATCCCCGTAATTCCCTGGGTTTTCGTGATCGGCTATAGCTTGAACATAATGAAACGCGCGATGGGTGTCGATCCGCTGGAACTGCCACCATGGGATGACCCTGTAAAGCTGGGGGGTGATGGCTTAAAGGGTGGTTTAATCAGTTTACTTTATACGCTTCCCGGTTCAATCATACTGATAGGGGGTATGATTGTTTACTTTATCACATCCCTGATAGCGCCTGTTCTAATGGAAATGGGACAGTGGCATATGCGGACTGCCAGCATAATTTTCCCAATAACAATGGTTATCAGCTTGGGCACTTTAACCCTGTCCATGTTTTTTGGAATACTGTTATTGATGGCAAGTTCATTGGCATTACCCCTCGCCCTATCCCACTTCGTAGCCAAAGACAGTATCGGGGCAGCTTTTCATTTCCGCGGGTGGGGTAAAATCCTGCTCAAGAATAAATGGGAATATTTTGTAACCTGGATCCTGGTTACTGGGGTTATGGTGCTCCTGTATACCATCATAACGCTGATGTATTATAGCGTTGTTTTGTGCTGTCTGATTCCATGGGTGCTGCCCCCGGTGCTGCTGTATACAGTGGCAATCTATTCAGCTTTATTCGGTCAAATTTATCGCGAGGCAACCCGTAAACACGTCTGATCAAACGACCTATCGCCCGGCGCCCGGTATTCTATACACTGAAGAAAACGGTGAATTGGTGCTATTTGACCCTAATCGCGGTTTAGCGGATGGGGTCTATATCCTTGATAATATTGGTGCCCGCATATGGCAGCTCATTGTTGACCAGGGGTATAAAACGCACATTATAGATAGCCTGTTGTTGGAATATAACGTTGATGAAACGACCGTCACCAAAGCAGTAGATGAATTACTCACCCAGTTGTTGGCAGAGGGATTTATTTTTCTCTCTACCAACGAGGAGACTTAATGAGTGGTATATTCGGTATCATCTACAGAGACGACAAACCTGTATCTTTGGCGAAAATTCTCAGCATGCGTGACGCCATGGCGTATTGGGGACCTGATGGCAATACAGTGTGGCGCGAAGGTTGTGCTGGTTTGGGACAATGCCTGCTCTATAACACGCCGGAAGCCCAATATGAGCATCTTCCCCGCTGGCTTCCGGAGCGGAAAATAGCTTTCACCGCTGAAGCCAGAATTGATAATCGGGATGAATTATCCAGCCTGCTCAATATCCCCGTTGAAGACAGACCCACAACAGCAGACGGCGACCTGATTCTACAAGCTTATCTGAAGTGGGGTGAGGATTGCCCAGACCGTTTATTGGGAGACTGGTCTTTTGCCGCCTGGCATCCGGAAGACCGCAGATTGTTTCTGGCACGCGACCACCACGGCAATACAGCCTTGTATACATTCAGCAGCGGTGTTTGCTTCGCTTTTGCTTCGAGCAAAGCAGCCCTGCTGGCGTTAGCGGAGGTACCGGACACACACAATGATTTTCGGTTGGCGCAAATCCTCGTTTCATGGCAGGGTGATGGGCAACACACTGTCCACCAGCATATTAACCGGTTGCCACCGGCGCACAGCCTGCGAGTAACACCTGATGCGGTTGTAAAAAACCGTTATTGGGTGTTGGAAGACACCCCACGCATCCACCGAGTTTCGACAGAAGACTATATCGCAGAATTCATGGACCTCTATACCCAAGCCGTACGCTGCCGTTTACGCAGCCTGCGACCCATTGGCACAACGTTAAGCGGTGGTTTGGATTCAGGTTCAGTCACGGTGCTGGCAGCCCGGGAACTGAAAGCGCAAAACCGGATTCTACAGGCATTTACTTCGGTGCCACTTTACGATGTCACCAAAGCACAAAGTCACACCCGTTTTGGAGATGAGTTTCCATTTGCCTCCGCCACAGCGCAATTTGCGGGAAATGTAAAAATCTCGAAGATTAAGGCCGAAAATGTCAGCCCCATCGCCGGTATTCAGCGCATCCTTGCCATGCAACACGCCCCCGGGCATGCCGCCGGGAATGCTTTCTGGATCGTGGATTTGATGCAAACCGCGCACGATATGGGCATTGGGACCCTGTTGTCTGGGCAGGGGGGCAATGCGACGATATCGTGGACGGGGGGGCGCTATAACGCCAATCTACGAATGCTCTTGCGACAGCACGCTATTGCAAAAGCTATAAAACAATACCTGATACGCCCAATGATCCCTCAGGCGTTATGGCGGCGATTACGCATCTGGAAAGAAACTGGAACATGGCGTTTACCTGAACAACCATGGCAGGATTATTCTGCAATCAACCCGCAGTTTGCCCGTGACCTGAACCTGGGTGAGGAAATGAAGAAAGCCGGGCATGACCCCTATTTTATGGTTAAACAGTTACCTCCCTTCATACAGCGTATGATAGTGATAAATCCAGGTGCCAGTATCGTCGGCAGCAAATGGGCGGAAAACGGCGCGGGTTATGCCATGGAGATTCGAGATCCCACCTTCGATAAACGATTGATGGACTTCTGCCTGTCGATCCCGGATGAGATTTTCAACGATACCAACGGCATCGATAGAACCCTTATCCGCCAGGCAATGGTGGGTTTACTCCCGGATGAGGTCCGCCTTAACCGCAAACGCGGACACCAAGCTGCTGACCTGGGGTACCGTATTCTGAATCACACCAATGAGATGGATGAAACACTGGCAGCCTTGCCATCAAGTCCTCAGGCAGTAGAAGTCCTGGACCTGCCACGGATGGCGGTTGTTTTTCAGGCGCTGCAAAAAGAAGTCAATTTGCAGTCTACCCGGGATAGTGGTACTATATTGCTGAGGGGCTTGATGGTTGGACTGTTTTTATTGAAATCCTGAAACTCAGTTAATTCTTTATCTTTATGCAAGCTAAGTATCAAAAAGGAGGAATTGATATGGAAACCGAGAAAAAAATTGCTGATAATGCTGGAAAGCGGATATGGCGCACTCCGGAACTAAGAAAAAACATTATAGCGGACGACACACAGTTAGGTATTTTTCAAACAAATGATGGTGAAGCGGGAACTTCTGCGCCACCGGGTTGATCGCCGGAATACTATCATTCATCCTGGCAGACACGCGGCAATTCTTTTTGACCTACTACCCGCCTGGAGGGGTATCAATGCAAACAGATCGTATGGCAAAAGAAGAGATATACGCAGACAAGAATGCAACTAAGCGAACCTGGCACACACCAGAATTGCGAAAAAACACAATTAAGGAAGACACGCAGTTGTATCCTGGTTCAGGAAACGACGGTTCAATTCAAGGATCATCCCTGGGCTAGATAAACAACAAAACACAAAAGCAAACCGGCTGGTTACCCATTAATTGACCACACACAAGTTCTCAAACACGGATCATGTATTGATGAACCAGTTTCCCTTGAGTTTCGCAGAATATTACATCATCAATCCAACGACACCAATATACTATGTCCGCTCAAACTAGCCAACCAGCCTATACTTATAAAGCCTACGGTCTGGTCTTCAGTACCGATACACACTTCCCGGAATTATTACCAGGGCAAGGCGTGCCTGATGTTGTTATCGATCATGGCACTGTACCAGAAGAATTAGAGCGAGCGGATGTCAGCGGGGTCCTCTATCAGGCAAACGCCAACCAGTTCCTGTTAAAACTCAAAAACGTTGCCAACTACCTTGTGCAAAACGGGAATGAGATTATCATCGATCGCTGTCCCACAACAACCGATAGTGAGGTGCGCGTTTTCCTGCTGGGCAGCTGCCTGGGAGCTTTGCTGCATCAGCGCGGTATGCTGGCGATCCATGCCAGTGCGATTGAAACCAATCAAGGCGCGGTGCTTTTCTGCGGTCCATCCGGGTGTGGAAAATCCACTTTACTCAGCGCTCTGGTGGAGCGCGGGTACCCTATGATCGCAGACGATATCACCGGTTTAGTTTTAGATGATCAGAATCAGCCTGTTGTCCTGCCTGGTTATCCCCAGATCAAGCTGTGGGAGGACAGTGCTAAACAACTCGACCAACCAACCGATGATTTACACCGCGTGCGACCGCAATTGGGGAAATACGCTATTCCCAGCCAAACTAAATTCAGCCAGGTAAAATTCATACCTTTGTTGGCAATATATGTCCTGCAGCCGTATAATGACACTGGTATTATCCTGGAACCTGTAAAAGACAGCGCGAAATTTGATGTGATCCTGCACAATACATACCGGGAACGTTTTTTAGATGGATTCGGTTTACGGCTGCCCCACTTCCGCCTGGCAACCACTGCAGCTAAAACTGCCCGGATTGCCATCGTTAAAAGGCCGATGAGCAGCTTCAAACTCCAAGAGCTTGTTGAGCGCCTTGTACAGGATTTTTCCTGTAACAGGTGAAATCATGGCAGGTACAGCGAAATACGGCATTACCTGGTTGGCATCCTACCCCAAATCAGGTAACACATGGGTGCGGACTTTTCTCACAAACTACCAGCGGGACAGCAACCAACCGGCAGACATCAATGACCTGGATGGTGGTCCCATCGCCAGCGCACGTCGCGTATTTGACGATGCGGTCGGTATTGAAGCCTCTGACTTAACACCCGAAGAGATTGACCGCTATCGACCTGCCGTTTATAAGCAAATCGCACAAGATTTAGATGCTCCGCTTTTCCTGAAAGTTCATGATGCGTATACGATGAATGAAGATGGCATGGCGTTATTCCCTGAAAGCGTCACCCAGCTTGTCCTTTACATTATTAGGAACCCGTTGGACGTAGCTGTATCTTTTGCCCATCATTCCACCGTTCCTACAGCGGAGATGATAGACCGGATGTGCAACCCGGAAAACGCGTTTTGTGCCCGGCAAAATCGGTTACACAACCAACTGCGTCAAAAACTACTGACGTGGAGCGGACACGTGATAAGCTGGGTCGATGCTCCAGGACTGCGGGTCACTGTCGTGCGCTATGAGGATATGGTGCGCAATACGGTTCCCACATTCAAGTCAATTGTGATGACTGCTGGATTAGCACTCAATCCTGATAAGTTGGCACAAGCCCTGGATTATTCCAGTTTTGACCGGCTTCAGGCGATGGAACGTCACAAAGGATTCCGGGAACGTGCTCCCAAAGCGGGAGCATTCTTCCGGAAAGGGGAAGTGGGTGATTGGCGAAACACATTGACCGCAGAGCAAGTCGAACGGATGATTTCCTCCCAGTATGCTACCATGCAGCGGTTCGGTTATCTTGATTCTGAATCTAATCCGGTATACTAAGAATAATCAGGAATATTGTGCAAAAGGGATGAATAACATGAAAAAAAATAACCAATCAGCCATCACCATGACTACAATTGTCAGGCAATCCCAGGACGTGGTCAGTGAAGAAATGGGTGACGAAGTTGTTATGCTGCGCCTCGAGAGCAATGCCTATTACAGCACCAATGACATCGGTGCCGAGATCTGGAAGCGCATAGAACAACCCATCCGGGTAACTGCAC
Source organism: uncultured Chloroflexia bacterium (assembly GCA_963700595.1). Classification (GTDB taxonomy): domain Bacteria; phylum Chloroflexota; class Anaerolineae; order B4-G1; family SLSP01; genus PWVB01. The sequence goes on along the minus strand of CAVOYE010000020.1, from coordinate 303,586 downwards.
TGGTGGCTGACCTTATGGAAACCTTCGATGTTGAAAAAACGCAATGTGAGCAGGACGTTTTAGAGTTTCTTTACAAAGCTTATGAAGAAGGTGCCATCACCATTGCGTGACAACAACATCCGCAAATTTCTCAAACGATCATGGCGTGAACGTTTTTTATTCCTTGAAGCCCTTTGGCAGTTAGGGGTATCAAGATTAAAGGTGCTTGTCGTACCATTCAACCGCATTGCACCCTCACTGGGCACACAAGGCAGTATAGCCTCAGTAACATTGACTTCATCTCAAGTTCTGGATTCGGAGCAGATTGGCTGGGCAGTACGTGCAGCATCTCGTCGCACACCCTGGGATAGCAACTGCCTGGCACAAGCCATCACCGCGAAACGCATGCTCCAGCGACGGGGTATTTCCAGCACGCTCTATCTGGGAGTAAGAAAAGTAAAAGATGCTCCTGCGAACCTGGAAGCGCATGCATGGGTAAAATGCGGGGACCACATTCTCACCGGTAAACACCAGCAACAGGAATTTACTATAGTATCGCATTTTGGAGATGTAGGGTAGGGTTATGACAACAGATATGTCCAGTACAGGTTGCTTTCATGATGTTTTGCAGTATGGGGATACGTCAGACTTTCGGCATGTGCTGTGGTTAGGGGGCAGCCCCTGTTCAGGGAAAAGCACCATTACTGAATATCCTGGCTCAGCGCTATCCTGTTCAGGTTTACCACGTTGATGTAGCCTTTCAAAAACACATCCGGGACTTCACACCTGACCTTTATCCCACAAATTACCGGTGGACGCACACATCCTGGCAGGACTTATGGATGCAATCGCAGAGCGCCCTTCTGGAACAAGCTATTGCGTGTTATACAGAACACCTGCGGTTTATCTTTTCGGATCTGGCGGCGATGGAAGGCATGGTTATCGCTGAAGGGACCAGCCTCTTACCGGATTGCATCAAACCCTTGCTCGTAGATGCGTCGCGCGCGCTTTGGATGGTTCCCACCGAAGACTTCCAACGGGAAATGTACCCAAAACGTGGCGCCTTCGTGGCTGAAATCATAAAGCAATGCGCCGAACCTGAGAAAGCCTTTAAAAACTGGATGGATCGGGATGTTGCATTTGCCCATTGGATCCAAACACGTACGCGCCACCATAAGCTGCGCTGCATCGTGGTGGATGGGCAAAGCAGCATCGAAGATAATACTGAGTATGTCGCAGAATATTTCAAACTAGCGTCGACATAGCTAGGTCAGCGCGGACAATCCTCTGTGTTGGGCATCAATGATGGTATCAATTAAATGATTCCATCTTTCGTCAACCCCCTGACGCTCACTCTCCGCCGTATACCATGCGATAATTTCCTCCACCCCTTGTGTGAATGGTATACTGGCAACGTAATCAGGGACCAGGCGTTTAATCTTTGTATTGTCAAACACAACACTGTGGGCTTTGTCGCCCAGCAAACCAGCCCCCCAAGCGTTATCGAAGCTATTGATGAACTCTGAGGCTACGTGCACCAGATTTGGCTCTGGAGCTCCCGCAGCACGCGCAATTAACTGAAATATCTGATTCCACGTCAGCACTTCATCGGAAGTGATATGGTACGCTTCACCCACCGCTTTCGGATTTCCCAGCATACCGACAAAAGCCTTGGCAAAATCGTTATGATGGGTTAGCACCCACAATGAAGTGCCGTCACCATGAACAATTACAGGTTTGCCTTTTAGCATCCGATCGACAACCGTCCACCGCCCCTGAAAGGGCAGCGACATTTGATCGTACGTGTGTGAAGGTCGAATGATCGTCATCGGAAAGCCGTCATCACGATAAGCGTGCATCAATTTCTCTTCACACGCTATCTTGTTCCGCGAGTATAGCCAATATGGATTATGCAAAGGCGTAGATTCTGTAATTGGCAGACTGTTGACCGGTTTGTGATAAGCGGAGGCTGAACTGATAAACACATACTGACCGGTGCGCCCCTTAAACAATGTTATATCTGTCTCAATATGATCAGGGGTAAAGGCTATCCAGTCGACGATGACATCATATGTCCTATTGCCCAAAGCTGCCTCGACAGAAGCGGGTTCGCGAATATCGCCAACAAGTATTTTGACACCTTCTGGAATGGGGCGTTTCGTTGTTTGCCCGCGGTTGAGTAAAGTTATATCCAAACCCCGCTGCACAGCGAGTTGCGTGCAGGCTGAACTGATTGTGCCGGTACCACCAATAAATAAGACTTTCATTTGGTTTCTCCCTCCTGGTTTATATCCAATGGTCATGTTTTACAATCATACCTGCAGCGAGTATCACAAGGGGTAGCGTCAAATTTGTGCACGGCAGGCTGCCTGGTCCACCGGAATCTTGATCTTCAGTGAGTTCAGTATCTTCCGGAATAACTTTATAGGACATCTGATCTTCATCCTCAGTCAAAGGTGGATCTGTACGGATTTGCTCCTCCGGGCTTGAAGTGCAGGCAACCCCTTGAATACCCCCAACAAGTTGATAATCACGAACGACGTTGTCAATAAAATTCACACATTGCGGGCTGATTTCGCTGTTCGCCTGAATATTGCGTTGGTTGTCAGAACAGCCTGCTGGTGCTCTGTGAAAACTGGAATCAGTGCCCTACCGAATGGAGCCGTTCGAAGACCGGTTCCAGAGCGTGATAGGAATCAGCAAAAATAGATGAAAGCTCTGAATATAAAGCATGGGCGTCCGGATTGGGTTCAATAATCTCCGCAACAGGATTCATGGTTTCTGCAAGATCAAAACCAGCATATAGTCCCACACCAATTCCGCCTGCCAGAGCAGCACCCATCGAAGTGGCTTCTTCCAGCACCGACATCCTGTAAACCGGAATCCCGTAGATATCAGCCATTATTTGATTCCAGAATCGCGCTCTTGCCCCACCCCCAATTAGGCGCATCGCGTCAACCTCGGCGCCTTGTGCGGTAAAGGCTTGCAGGATGGAGATAGAGATTGAAGGTAACACCCTCCAACACAGCACGAATCATATCATCGCGCGAGTGGCGGATCGTCAAACCGATAAATGCGCCTTTCGCCCGGGGATTCCAGTGGGGACTGCGCTCACCCATAAGGTGCGGTAAAAAGAGAAGTCCATTTGAACCTGGCGGAGATTGACAGGCTTCCAAATCCATCAACGCATAAGGAGACAGATTCAGAATATCCGCTGTCTGTACCTCCATCCGGCACAGTTGATCCCGTGTCCACTGGTAGCTGGCACCAGCTGATTGTGTCGTACCCGTCGGCATATACATCCCCGGCATCATATGGCAGTAAGAAAATGTGCGGTATGTGGGATCAAATATGGGTTTGCGGGTCGCCAACGCGATCCATGAAGAGGAACCAACATAATTATAGGCTGATCCCTCCCGGACGACACCGGCGCCGGCAGAAGCACACACACCATCTCCGCCCCCAATCACGACCGGGGTTCCCGCTGCCACACCGATTTCATCTGCGATGGCAGGCAGAACAACACCCACGACATCCGTGGATAGATGCACATCCGGCAGTTGTGAGATATCCATCTCCGCAGCCTCAAGTATGGTCGTGGACCAGGTATCCTGTCTCAAATCATACAAGTCCATACCTGAGGCATCGGATTTGTCGGTAACAAAGTTACCCGTTAACCTGGCGACAATGGCATCCTTGGCGTGGAGAAATTTATGCGTGCTATGATAGATTTCCGGTTGATTATCCCGCAGCCACAGGATTTTAAACAGAGAATAGGATTCACTCAAGCGGTGACCGGTAATCGCGTAGACCTGTGCAAATGAAACGCGTTCTTCCAGCCACTTCGTTTGTGGTGTGGCGCGCTGGTCAGCCCAGATAATCGCTTTACGCAATGGGTATCCGCGCGAGTCCACCGGCACAGCAGCCATCATCTGACCGCTGAAGGTGATGCATGCGATATCATCGGGTGCGATGCCTTTTTCACGCAGCAGCCTTTGACTGGAAACAGTCACAGCAGCCCACCAGTCATTGGGATCCTGCTCCGCCCAATTCGGGTGCGCATATTCCGTTTTATAGCCGTAAAAAGCACTGCCCACCAGGTGTCCATCGGCATCATACAACGTCGCTTTATTGCCGGTCGTGCCCAAATCATGCGCTAAAACATAATGCCCCTTCATACCTGATCCTCCAGCTCCGCGCGGATTCTTTCAGCCCACGCATCCAGCGAGAGCCGGGGTGTGATATCTGGTGCGCCTTTCGTGTAAAACCGGATGACACCATCGTGAAAATAACGCGGTATCACGTGGAATGTGGATGTGCGGGACTTCCTGCATCGCTGCCGCGCCGTTAGCTTGGGTTATCGATAAACCATCCGGATTAAAGGCTTGCTGCACAGCCTGCGCAACCTTGACCACCACCGGAAGGAGTGCTGCGGCTATATCAAGCGGGCAGTCAGTGATTTTTTCAACGTGGATTCTGGGAATAATGAGTACATGACCAGGATTAGCCTGGTGTAAATCCATAAAAGCCAGTGTTTGGGTATCTTCATACACCACACTTGCCGGTAGCTTCCTGGCAATGATATCGCAAAAAATACACATCATAACCCCCTCAGATTGCTTTGCACACCCACACCCACATCCATCATACCGAACTTCTCAAGGTGGACGGTCTTGCCCTGACGGGCAACCCTGGTGATTAGTCCGGCTAATTGCCCTTTATCCACGTAACCTTGCATCACATGATTAATGCGTTCCAGACGTTTTGACGAAAATCCAACCAGCTCAGGTGTTGTTGTCTGCATAACTCACTTCCACAAGTGATGATCGTAATTTCTGATGCGGTCGAATAAACCATATATGTCTATCAGAAACTCTGGCATCCATACCCCACACTCGACCGTAAAAAAACTATGAAGTTTCCGCCAGAGAGGCAAGAACATTATATACAACACTGGCTTCATTTGCTGCATCGCCCCAACCAGCCTCGACAGATATAGTTCCAGAATATTGAGCCTGGTTGAGGGCAGCGAAAAACGGAGTGAAGTCGCAAGGTTCCAGACCTGGCGGACGGCGTGTTTTTGTTGTTGCGATGTGGACATGGCTTAGGTATTGTCCATAAGTCACGATATCGCCATAATTATCGTTATCGACGCCCATATGGTAGGCATCCACCAGCAAACGCACTGCAGGATGATTCACAGCCTCAATATAGCTGGCTGTTTCATCCACTGAATTAAGGACATTGCACTCTCTGTGATTCAGTGGTTCTACAACAATGGTCACCTTGTTGTGAAGGGCAATAGGTCCTGCCATTTTGCCGAAATCAACCAATTGGCGCCAGGCTGCCTTCCGGTCAAATCCTTCCGGAATCTGACGCGCTCCACCGGAACCAAATACGATTGTATCAATACCTGCTGTCTGTGCTCGTGTCAGGGCTGTGGTTACATAACTTTCCAGGGCATCCATATCAACACGGTCTCCGGTTATTTTGAGACTCCCGGGCACAAAACAATTGGCAACGCAACAAGGTAAAACAGAAGATTGGATTTCATGTAAAACACCGGCAAATGCTGTTTCATCTTCCATTGTCTTTAAGTGATTCTGCACATGCAGCTCGGCAAAATCGAATCCAGCCGCCGCAAATGGCGTCGTTTGTCCTGGACCTATACATACGCCTAGTTTCATTGTCTTATCTCCCTTCAGCACCACGCAAACGAAAATTCACCTTTCCGGAAGAGGGTAACTTTCACTTAACGAGATGCCCAGATATAAATCATTCGATGTGAACCTTCATCCGGGTCACACCAATCCTGATGTTTTACGAGATGAAAGTGACGCCGACGTCATTCGCGACCCCACGAATATAGGCAGCGGACAAGTCATACTCTTCCGCTGTATGCAGGTGTTCGATCATCAGAGGCGTATCCGGATGAAGTTTGTCAATTTCAAGGAGCAAAGTTCTGTAATCCACCTCACCCAAACCCGGGCGCACCTCATCAAGATGGGTCGTCAAATGACTTGAGAGTAATGAGTCTTTCGCATGGCAGCTAACAATATATGGACCTAGTTTGTTAAACCAAGTGCGAATTAGATCCGCATTTCCATAATATGCCTGTGGACTATTAATGACGTTAACCATATCGATATGGACGGCAAACTGTTTGCGATCAACGCTTTCTAGTAACGCGAGGCAGCTGTCAGCGGTATCAGGATACATCCAGGGCATCGGTTCCAAAGCATAGACTGTGCGTGTCGGATTAACAGCATCAATGATTTCACGAACTTGTTTGACGATCAAATCAAATGTTTCCGCCGTCAGGTTATCTTTATGGGGACCATCCCATGGTTCACCGCGTGATCCCGAGATATTGACACAGCAACGGGCACCAATCCTGTCTGCCAGAGCTAACTGTTTTTTACACTTAGCAAGGGCGGCTTCACGCTCTGCTTGATTCGGACTCAGCGGATTACTCCATGCGCCAACCTCTGCTATGATAATATTGGCGTCCCGCGCAGCATCCATATAAGCTTGAATAACATTGTCGGGGGTATCACTCGCCACCGGGCAATATGCCGCACCGTAGCCTGCTTTTTTGTGTGCATCAACCCACTTTTCCGGAGTCATATCTCTAACATATACGGGTCCGCCCAATCTCATTTCCATCTCCTTTGCTCAAATTTTTCAAAATTGAAGTTTATTGTTGATCGCCCTTTTATATGCCTCTACATAAACATGCGCACTTTCATCCCAGGAGTAACGCTGCATCATTGCCCGGCGCATCATTGCCCGGTAATGTGCCGGACGGTCAAAATACGTACTGATCGCCCAACCAACCGCATAATAAATCGCTCTGCCACTGCTTTCGTAAAACTTGAAGCCTGTTCCCATGCCCGTTTTTTCTTCATATTGAGCCACAGTGTCCGCCAATCCGCCGGTAGCCCTGACAATAGGCAGTGTCCCATACTTTAATGAATATATTTGATTTAATCCGCAGGGCTCGTACCGGGAAGGCATCAGGAAAAAATCTGATCCAGCTTCTATCCAATGCGCCAGTGTATTGCTATAGCCAATGTAAGTCCCTACCCTGCCCGGGAAGCGTGCCGGCAAAGCACCGTAGAGTGTTTCCAATTGTCTATCGCCTGAACCCAGTACGACAACCTGGACCAGCATATTGTTGACAATATCCTCGATGACATCAGCAAATAAATCCAATCCCTTCTGTCCCGCGAACCGGCTCACAATGCCAATCAGCGGTATGTTTTCATCCAAGTCAAGCGCCATACGCTGCTGCAATGCGCGCTTACATTTAGCTTTACCGGTGAGATCGTCTGCTGAATAAGTTGCAGGAATAAGGGTGTCATTCTCCGGATTCCACTGATCATAGTCAACCCCATTTAAAATCCCAATATAGTTCCCGCCCTTGTCATTTAAATAAGGGGCTAAACCATGCGCATATTCGGGTGTCCGTGTTTCATCAGCGTAAGTCGGACTGACCGTGTTGACAAGATCAGCGTAATGGATACCTCCTTTAAGGAAATTGATGTTCCCATTATCTTCCAGCTTATCCGGTGTAAAATTACCCCATTGTAAACCCACATACGCATACTGATCCCTGCTGAAAATCCCTTGATAAGCAATATTATGAATCGTCAACATACTTGCGGAACTACCCAAAACCAGGTCATTCCAATGCCACACCTTCAAATAGGCTGCCGCTAATGCGGTCTGCCAATCATGAACGTGCACAATATCAGCACGAAACCCTAAATCATGGCACAGTTGCAAACCAGCCCTGGATAAGAAAGCAAAACGCCGGGCATTATCATCCCAATCACGAAAATTCGCATCGTTATAAAGACCTTCTCTGGCAAAGTATTTAAGGGATTCTATGAAATAGACGGGAACATCACCTTCGCTTCTGGCGATATCGACTGCACACCATTCCTGGGTATCTCCCATCCACACACCCATCTGCGCAAAGACTCTACGTAAGGAGTAGCGCTGCGGGGTAATTGACCCATATTTGGGCATAATCACAATGATGTCATGCCCCAGCTTTTTCAAAGCCTGGGGGAGTGCCCCAACCACGTCCGCCAAACCCCCGCTTTTAGCGAAAGGCACACATTCAGATGCGATCATAACGATTTTCAATCGTTTATCCATTCAGTGATCCTCGATAATATGATTACAAGTGTGAATTGTTAGCATAAAACAAGCAACCGCCAGTCGACAGTCACTCACATCGCGTTTTTATCCCTGCAGAATTATATTGGAACAGCTTTGGATTTCGACAGCGCTATAACCTCTTCTGCCGTAACCTCTCTGCCCAACCTTTCAGATTGATATATACCTTCTGATATCAACATGGTGTTCAAAGCAATTTCTGCAACGGGCAGCAGTTCAACACGCCCCTGCAAAGCCGCTATCCAGTGATGCTGCGGGCTGTCATAGACATCCCCAACCTCGTGCACATTTTTCAAGCGATAATCAAATTGCCCCAAGTCACCGGAGCCATTAATAGATAGATCTCCAATATTGAAATAATAGCCAAATGGATTCAGGCGTATCCCGCCTTTATTGCCAACTATCGACGATCCTTCAAAGCCATCAAGATGAACTGCCCAGGCTTCAATGATATCCAGCGATATATTATTTTCAAGACGGATAAACCCCATTCCCAATTCCTCAACGTTATATTGACTCAGTTCAAGGCGCCTGGGGTCGATGTCTGTTTCCTGGTATGTTTTCCCGGTAATAGTCTGAACAGCGGGATTGCCCAGTAGATACAAGATATTAGCAATATGATAAACACCCATATCGTAAAATGCGCCACCCCCTGATATTTGTTTTTGCACAAAATTAAAGGAACCATAACCATCTACATAGGGACGACCTCTGCGCCGAAAACCGGTTGATCTGGCATGATATAACTTACCAAGATGTCCTTGATCAATCAAATATTTAGCAGCTTTTGTTTCTGTCGAATAAATGGTGGCTAGCTGAATGGCAAGTTTTTTATCGAGTTCTTTTGCTCTTTTCAACATTGTTTCAGCATCTATATACGTACCTGCCATCGGCTTCTCGCAGTAGACGTGTTTTCCGGCTTCAAGGGCAGCCACAGTTCCTGGCATATGTAAATTGTTGTGCAAGCAAATGTCGACAGCATCAATGTCATCGCGCTCCAGCATCCGATGCCCATTTGTATATACATTCGGAATATTAAATAATTCGGAAACGCGTTGCCCTTCAGGCACATCGATATCTGCAAGAGCAACAACCTCAACATTTTCAATTTTTTGATAATTCCGCAGGTGGCTTTTTCCTATGATGCCAACACCAATGATCCCAATTCTAACTTTATCAGCCATCACACACTCCTTTTTAGATTATTTTATAAATGAAAAAAACAGCGGATTGCCATAGAGATAAGTATACTGCAACCCTGCGCAGAGAGCTAATGTTCCTCAACTAAAGAGGGGCGTTCTATGAAAGGACAAATGCCAAAAGTGGCGCGGGAAGCTACGCGGACAGCAAAACCAAAGTTGTACCGCACCACCCCTTACTTTACCGTTTGTATTGTCATGATTTATGGGTGATATCTTTCATTATCCACCAAAATTAAACAGACCCTATACAAGGAGGGCATTTTCTTAAGGTAATATCCGGAAAGTTATACATAAAAACCGGGGAAAACTCGCTGCTGCGGTTTTTCCCCGGGATCATTTCACAATAATATGGTGGGAAGTTTAGCCAAATGCACTCTTCAACATACTGAAAGCACGTTTCGAAAGAGATCTGGCGATAACAACAATTTCCAGGAACACAATCGCCCCAACAAAACCCAGAACAAGCCATTGCACTTTATCATACGCAACGATCGGGAGTAAAGGTGGCAAAGGCACACCGGTGATCCCCTCTTGTTCTGCAACGCTGAAAAGTGGCACAAATAGTTCTGATGCACTAATCCCAATCAGCGCGCCAGCTATGGAACCAAAGGCTGTTAGGAAGGTGTATTCCATAATAACTTGAGCAGTTATTTGCTGCCTTAACAAGCCAATTGCCCTTAGAATCGTAAAGCGGTGCAACCGCTCAGCGAGTGAGGCGTACGTATAAATGAGCAAACCCATTATCGCCATAACAACAGCAGCCATAAAGCCGATCGTTAGTGTGCCAAAAACACCAACGCGCTCCAGTTTTGCTAATTCAGTCCGTATGGTAGCCTTTGCATCTTTGAGATGAGTCGTGCCCAGATTATATTGTGGTTCTAAAGGTTCGAGAATAACTTTATTGTCTAAATTACCGTCATATTGCACCCAGATGTCGTGGGGAACGACCATACCCACAAAAAACGAGAGATAATCCAAATTGCCGATAAATGCAATTGCATCTTCCTCATAGACTGTTGGGAAATAATCAAAAGTTCCGGCGACTTTAAAAGTGGCATACACCGGGAACTCATAATTGATGCCAATACGTAAAGGAATCTCATCACCAAGAACCAGTCGGTTCTTATCAAATAATTCTTGTGAAACCAGGATGCTGTTAGAGGATTGTGCCAACGCGTTCATCAATCCTCCCAAAGACTCAGCAGCCAAGTCTCCCCGGAACCATGCAACTCTGGGCAAATCCAGGCGGTCGACTGCCAGGAAACGTCCCTTAATGTCACCATATTCAAGCAATTTGGTGCTCATGGGGTAATCGCCTATACGTGTGGCGCCGGTCACACCGGGGAATGCCATAAAATCTGCTGGTGTTGGTATCCATTCTCCGCTGACGAGTGATACACCTGTTGTTTCCTCACTAATGGGATAAACACCAAATGCCAGGTCTGTACCCACATTATAGTAGATGCGGTCAATCAGCCATTGGTCCAAACTGGCAGCCATGGATATTGTATAGACACCAAGAGCCAGAGAAACAATGACCAGGAGCAAGGGGCTGATATAGGTGTAACTACGCCTGCTTAATTGGCGTAACGCCAGGTGAGGGGTGGACCATGGCGATAAATTAGCGATGAAATCTAAAACCCGCATAATGATAGGAAATATGCGAAGCGTTAATAATCCTATAGTCAGAATAAAGATCGCCGGCACAAGGATGAGTAAAGGATCCTGGTACAAATCCGTTGGTGAATCTGCTGCCAGAATTGACAAAGATCCATGTTGAGAGAGCTGCCTGTATAGATAGTATGTAGGAATGACCAGAATGATATCAAGATAGGCCCTGTACCAAAACGGAGCTTTCTGCGGGCGGGCACGCTCTCGATCAACCTCAACCGCGCTGCTTCGCGTCGCCAAAGCGGCTGGAATCATTCTTGCGATCAGAGCAACAAAAAGAGCGACCAGCGTAACAGGGATATTCAAACCACGCATACTGATGGGCAGGGGTTCCCGTGATACAAACGAGAGAAAACTTGATGTGTAGCCCATCGCCCGGGCTAATATCATGCCCAGCCCAATGCCTAACGGGTATCCAAGAGCAAACAAGATAAATTCTTCAAAAAGCGTTAGCATTTGTATGCTGGAAGGGCGCATACCCCGTCCCACCAGGGTTGCCGTTTCACGCTGCTGCCACTGCGCGATAATTCCTGAAGATAACACCAGGAAATATAAAAGGAAACCAAAAGAAGGCAGGTTAAAACCCAGCAGCAGGATAGTCAGAGTATCTCCGCGCGTAACAAAATTCTTCAACGGATCCAGAGGCGGCGCATTTATTCTGGCGTCTGGTAAATACTTGTTAATTATGATAGCGGCACGCTCAAATCCCTCAAGGTATTCTGCAGCCTTTTCAGGATAAACAATGCTGTCATCAAGGATAAAGTGCCAACTAAGATACCAACTTTTACGTGGTACAATGGGCTGGATATAGTTTATATAGTCTCCACGCCTGACAAGAAGCACGTTTTGAAGTGTCGCATCCGGATTCTCAAACCAATACGTTGACTGCAGATCTTTGGCACGCCAAATGCCCGCAATGCGAATATTCTGCTTTTCTGAATTAACATTGGTACCAATCGTAAATTCCTCACCGATATTGACGCCCATCTTTTCGGCAAGGCGCGTATGCATCCAAACATCCAGGACTTCATCTGAACGCTGTTGGGGATCAAGTGGTTCACCCGCCACAGTGAGCATCTCTTCACTGACGTCCGACAGGTAGGCTACACTCACGCCCGACAGCAGATCTTCTGCTTCGCTGTATTGGGTATCCCCTTCTTTTGGCTGCAGCATCATGTTTCCTGCGTTGACCTGCATGTCGAAATGCACAACAGGTAAACCAACCTCACCCGATAGGGTGGAAGCCACATTATTCGCTAAATCTTCCGCCTCTTCGATACCAATCATCGCGCTGGAAGCTGGAAAAGCATAAACGCTGGTAGAAAAAGAGGGCCTGCCAGTCATTCTGCTGAACGCAGCTAACTCTTGATTGAGGATAACCTGATCAACTGCCTGGGCAAAAAACGCTGCATTGCTTACCAGCCCGACTGACAGAACGACACCCAGTAGTGCCAGAAAAGTAAGTCCGGGGTGGTGCCACAATCGCTCGAAAGCAAATTGAAATATACCAACAATTCTTTGCGTTAATCTGAGCATAACATTCACCTGAAAGTTAGAATTTGGTTTTTTCACTTACGGGCTGTTTTACACGCCCATGGTTTGTTAATATGTGCTTGACAATCACACCTTAAATTCACAACACCTAAGTATAACAGTCAATGTTACAGTAGCAAAATATTTCTTTCAGCACAGTTGCAATAAACGTATTGAAGTGATTATCAAGTAATAATTTAAAACCAGGGATTGAGAAGAGGGGCAATCACGTACAAGACTCATGCCTGCCATTCTGCGGCGTTGATTGACAAGCAAATGTGTTCCGTGCAAGCGCCCGCTCCACAATCAGTCATAGAGCTTGTTTCAGCGGTATGGCTTGTGGCAGCTTTCTGTACATTAAACCGGCAGCTAATCGTAAAACTGCTGCGACAAAGAAGACCCCGGTTAAACCGATATAATCCGTTAATTTCACACCCGCCAAAGGCGCAGCAAAAGCTGCTATATTCACGATTATCGCATAAATCGCTATGAATGTTGGACGGCGGTCGTCCGGGCATACTCGCAGGAGAATGCTATACCGCGCGATCATCACACCAGCGCCAAAGAACCTGGGAATCATAACAACAAACATGTGGGGCATCAGAACAGGTATCAATCCTGTAAGCAACGGAAATAACGCCATAAAAGGCGATGCCAGGATCAGAATCGCCCGATCACCACGATGTTCAATTTGACGAGGCCAAAAACGATATGCAATGATGGATATCAGACTTGCCAAAGTCATGCGATAGCCAATCCAACTATCGGATGCACCCAACTGGTCAACATAATAAATGTTAAACAACGGGCTGGCAATAGATATAGCCAGTTGATAAACAAACGTACCGAAAACCAGTATTGAAAATTCTCTATTTTCCTGGAGTATACGCTTGAATTGTTGAAAATTGAGTGCCGCTGTCTTCTTATTGGATTGCTGGTCGATCTCGGGAACAAAGATTTTTTTGACATGCCACGTACTGATCATTGCGCCAATAAAAGCTAACAAAAATACAACCTGGTAATTGAGAGGGAAGGGCGCTGAGTCCAGCCAAATACCAATCAAAGGTACCACCGTAAGTCCCATAATACTCGTCATTGTACTGCGTGAACTGACAACTCTGGCACGCCTGGTTGGTGGGATTACATCGGCGAAAAAGCTATCCCATCCCGCGCCGGAGAGTATACCGGGGAAACCAATGGCGATCACCAGGATGACGAGAATGGTCGCCTGCGGAATGTGATTGATGAGCGGTAAGGAGCTTAGCCACGGCAAGAGAAATATTAAAAAATAAAACATGCGCCCGATGAATAGGCTTCGTACGATCAAGGCTTGTCTATTGTCAGTTCGTTCCATCAGTTGTGAGGCAGGAATGCGCAGCAGCACGACCAATAAACTTGGAACCGCCGTAAGTAAACCGAGAAGTTTGTCTGTGGCTCCCAGGCGGATCGCGTAGACACTGATGTAGTTACTGGCAGCTGAAGCAATACCCAACCATAATAAATCCTGATATAGCCGCCAGGTGTTCCGGCCCAGTGTATTTTGGGGGTCAGGTCCCCGGACCAGAGGTGTTAAACGTTGTGTAAACCACCATTGTATGTAGCTGAAGAACTTATTTCCCCTGTCACGCATTGTCAAAGGATATCACAGTCTCAAGGTATGTAAAATATACAAAACACATAAAACAGATACCAATCTAATGCGCAGGCATTACCATATCGTATACCCGCCATCGACAATTACAGTTGCTCCTGTCATATAACTTGAGGCTTGAGAAGCCAGAAAAACAGCAACCGGACCCAATTCCTCAGGCTCACCAGGACGCCCCATGGGAATCGCCTTAATCCATACACCGCCAAAGTCTGGATCGGCAAAGAAAGGCTTTGCCATTTCGGTACCCATATAACCGGGAGCAATTGCATTAACACGAATATTGTAGGGCGCCCATTCTGCTGCAAGCGTTTTGGTCAGATGAATCACTGCGGCTTTAGATGCATTATACGCTGCCTGACACTGCGGGAAATTGACAATAAGTCCGGACATCGACGCAATGTTGATGATGCATCCTTGCCGGCGGGCAATCATATGGCGTCCAACAATCTGTGAACACAGAAAAACGCCGTTTAAGTTAACATTGATCACATTCTGCCAATCTGCCAAAGACACTTTTTCTGCTTCAAGATGCTGCACAATTCCGGCATTATTCATTAGAAAATCGACGTGTCCAAATGTGTCCAGTGTCTGATGGACCATCGCAGTCACACTCTCCGGGTCTCGGACATCGGTTTGCGTGTATAACGCGCGTCTTCCCCTTGATTTAACCTCTTCTGCGGACTCTGGACCCGTTTCCGGATTTATCTCTGCCACTACAATATCGGCGCCAGCTTCAGCAAAAGCATGGCAAAAGACTTTTCCCAAACCCTGTCCCCCACCCGTAACAATGCCCACCTGTCCGGTAAGTTGGAATTTATCCAGTACCATAATACCCCCTGCATTGAGAACAACGAAACACTCACCTGATCTGTAAACTAATATTATAGTGAGTATCGGAAAGAACCAATAATATGACATCGGGAAGAACTCACGTGACAGTCACGTATAGGACAGCAAAGCTGCTGCTGAAATTCCATAAAGTGACTGTCACCTGAAATAGGTCATTCGTGGTAGGAAACGGTTCACGATATGAATCGCTGACGTGGCGATCGGCAACAATCATAAAGCGAATCTTCCTTCCAATGACAAAAGTCTATTCTTTCACTTCTGTTTAACAAGGAACCAGTTGGTCACAATTGACACGGAACCTTAGAGTAGTGTTTTCAATACCTGTATCGCGTGCTGTATATCAGCAATCTGCTGAGGTCCGCTGATTTCACGTTCGATGGTCAGAGCTCCGGTATAATTCAACGCTTTTAGTTTTTGAATAAAGGCAGGGAAATTAACGCGTCCCTCACCCAGAGGTTTCTCGACGCCGAGTTCTTTGCCGTTCGTTGGGTATTCGCCATCTTTGGCATGGACACCTTTAACATATTGACCAAAAACATCCAATGCATCAATAGGATTGGCTTTGCCATACATGAGCAGGTTTGCCGGATCAATATTGATCCCTAAATTATCAAAACCCAATTCCTCGATGACACGCAGCAAGACGACAGGGGTTTCCTGCCCAGTTTCGAACCAAAACTCGATGCCCAGATCACTGCAATATGAAACGATATCCCGCAAAGCTACGATGACTTCACCATACAGCGGATTGGTCATGTTCTCGGGAATGAATCCGGCATGCGTGGTAATACTCGTAACCCCAATATCGGCGGCAAACTCGGCACCCTTTTTCAGGACGCGCAGGCGAGTTTCCCGGTATTCAGGTGGAACCAACCCGATCGAGACCGGGCCCTTTATAAAATCCCAGATGTGTGGTCCGGGTGTGCCAACCCATAACGTCGTTATTTCGATCCCATTCTGCTCTGCAGCAGCGACCAGACGGGATGCCATCTGAGGTGTGAATAAATCCGGAGTCCAACAAACAGATTGACATGTTTCCAACCCGAACTCACGGACTAAGGTCAACTCCTTTTCCGGACCATGTTCCAGAGGTGCCATCACCCCTATCTTCAGCGTATTCACCGGTTTTCCTCCTCCATTTTTAGCTTGCTTACCGGACGCGGCTCTTCTCCCCGATGTCCCACATATCGGCATTTGCGCCAAGTTTTACCTTCAAGCCATCTGTGGCCGCATCGAGAGCTTTCAGCATGTCTGCCGGTAACTTAATATTAGCAACTGCGGCATTGGCTGTAATCTGAGCGGGATTCCCTGCCCCGGCAATAACGGTCGCCACACCTGGTCGGGTTAAAAGCCAGGCAAGGGCAACCTGCACCATTGGCATTCCTGCATCATCGCAAATCTGCCGGATTCCATCCAGCGCTTGCTGCGTTTCAGCCTCTGCACCTGGACCCCCATGACGTGTTTGCTTGTGTGTTTCAGATGAGAAATGACGCGTGCGTCCCCTGTTTTCGGGAACGTCAGCGATTACAGGATACTTGTCAACCAGAACGCCATGTAGTAAAGGGCTGTAGCAGGCGACACTGACCTGATTGTCCAGACAGGCGGGAATGATTTCATATTCAATAGCACGGAATAATAAATTGTACGGCAATTGATTAATTTCGCAGCGCCCGACCTGCAGCATTTCAGGCAGGTCACGCTTTCCAAAATTCGAAAGGCCAATATGGCGGATCTTGCCTTCTTGCTTCAAGCGCTCCAATTCACCCATCGTTTCTGCAAAAGGGATGTCCCAATTTGGCCAATGGATATAGTAAATGTCCAGATAGTCCATATCCAGGTTCTTCAGGCTGTTCTCACAGGATCTCCGCAAATCCTGGGGCTGTAAATTGTTTTGCGACACTTTGCTGGCAACGATCACTTTGTCGCGCATCTTTTTAAATGCCTTGCCGATTAATTCCTCGGAACGCCCTGCGCCATACCCTTCCGCACTGTCAAATAACGTTATACCCTCATCCACGGCAGTATGAAGCGTCAAGATTGCTTCAGCTTCCACCTGGGGACCCCACATAGCCCCCCCGGCAATCGTCCAACAACCCATACAAATCGCACTCACTTCAATATTGCTGCTTCCCAATTTACGATATTCCACGTTGTCCTCCTTTAAGATTTATGTTTCAGGATTTATGCCCTTGAAATAGATTATGGTACCAGGATATGAAAACAGCCCATACCTTCCGGGAGGGTGACGAATGGCTATTCTCAATACAAATGCACCCAACCTGGCTAAGCTTCGATACAATCAAGATAAACTACCTGCTGTTTCATACATAGCGATGATATTTTCCAAAGGCGTGCCTGCCTGAATTTGATGGGAGGGGCCCATTATTAATCCCCCCTGATCAAACAGATTCAACCGCAATTTCACTTCCCGGCGCACATCATCCACACTCCCAAATGGCAAGGTGGATTGGACACACACGCTGCCGGCAAAAGCCAGGTCCGCACTATACTCCGCATGTAATTCGCGGATATTCATTCCGGCAGCTGACACCTGTACCACATCCAGTACGTCCAACCCGATATCGATAAAGCGGGGTATCAATTGGCGAACACTGCCGCAGCAGTGCATCATCGTGATTGCATTATAGCGGTGTGCCAATTCAAACATTTTTTCGTATTTTGGTCTGAACATTGAATCAAATGTTCTGGGACTGATGAGTAAACCCTTTTGCGTGCCGAAATCTTCGCCAACATGGACGATATCAATCGCCCCCTCAGCGGCTTCCAATGCCCTTTCAGTCATTTCGTAGAACAAGGTAAAACGCTGCTCCATGAGGGCTAGATAAACTGGATTGCGTTCCGCAATATCAAACAGCACCTTCTCTACACCGCGACAGCGTGCAATGCTGTTAATAAAATCGAAATATCCCGCATTTCCAAATACCGTCGCATACTCTGACCATTGCGAGCACTGGGATTTTATAGTCGTGTAATCAAAATCGTCCGCGGAGGGCATCCTGAATTTTGCCAATTCCGCAACGGTATCAACATCAGCAAAAGGTAAATATACAGCTTCGGGGTAAGTTCCATAGCCAAATGAAATATTGGCGTAACGCTCACCCCACCACCCTTCCCAACTTCCATCATCATACGTCTCGCGTGGAGGACCTGTCCAGGATGCATCGATCGTGCGGAAATCATCACCTAAGGCTGTGATGAGTCCCAGATTGTCAGTAACATCAAAGTATTCCATCAGCATCGCATCGACTTCAGGTGTTCCGTGATGTTTTACCGGAATTCGATCATAGCCCTTCCGCTGCAAAGTGCTTAAAACCCGATCCTTATGATTCATTATTCATCAACTCCTTTTAGACCAAAATAAAATTGAAGATAGCAATCCGCATCTGCCCTATTGACCACTGTTCGGAAAAAAGGCACGGTTCAATGCTTCCAAAGCCTCTTCACTTATGGGCTTAAGCTTACCGATATGGGCAGTATCAATCAATGCACGCGCACTAAATTCCGCGACTTCCAACCGGTCAAACGCCTGAGGTAAATCCTGACCGGTGGTCAGGATCGCGTCATTTTGTAATAATACCACAGGAACTTTTGGGGAAATAGCCGCAGATAACTTTTTCGCTTTGCCAAATTGCGCGCCATAGGCAATCAAAGGGATGTCACGCAGGACCAAATAGCTTTCAGGGATCGTCCGGGTGTCAAATTTTTGTCCCGTTACACTGTATGCTGTAGCACTGGGCGCCTGGGTGGTGATAATCGCATTGATATAAGGGTGCTGTGCATACAGGGTCATATGGAGATTTGTCGCCCTGCTGGGGCGTTTACGGCGTTCGCGTTGACCATCCCGGATCAAGACTATATCACCAATATCCAATAACATACGGTCAATACCGAAAGGTGTTATAAGAAAACTTGTTTCATCTACCCGCGCAGACACAGTCCCTTCTGTACTGGTCATCAATCTTTGATTGTAAGCACGATGCACCACATTGCAGATTTTCATACGCAGCTCACGCTCATAACTGCTGTGCTTTTCTGGTTTGAAAGTGGATAGTTTGCCTCCGCGCCTCTGCGCATGCTGGATTTGTTCATCGGTCAATACTGTCACTTCACCGAGGGTTTGGGCTTCGATCAGCGTCCTGGCGCAAAAATCTAACGTCTCAAAACGTTGAAACGCGTGACTCAAACTGGTTCCGCCGGTGACAACACCGTGATTTTCTAACAAGACCACCCCATATCCCTTCGTAAATGTGGCAGCTATTAAATCTCCCAATTCTGTACTGCCGGGAAGCGCGTAAGGTGCAAAACCGACTTCACCGCACACGGCAAGAGCCTGGGGAATAATACGCGTATTAGGTATCTTGCCCACAATACTGAACGAAACAAGAGCCGGGGGGTGTGCATGCACAATCGCCCGGAAATCAGGACGCTGTTGGTAAATGGCACGATGGAATGGATATTCTGAGGACGGTTTGTGCAAGCCTACAACTTTCCCTTCCGGCGTGATACATACAATATCTTCAGATCGCAAGGTGCCTTTATCAATACCGGCAGGTGTGATCCAGACGTCCCCGTTATCATCAAGAATAGATAAATTTCCACCCGATGTCGTCGTCATCCCGTAACCGTATATGCGCTGCATTGTGGTGACTATTTGCTCTCGGGGATGTAGCAATGAGAAATCCATATTTGCACCTCGAAGTTTGTCTGTGTATTATATTGAGTCCAATGGTCTTTACATATATTGTACTCTCCCTGCCAGCCAAGTAAAATGCATTAGGGCGAAGGAAAACCACCAACCACAGTGTGAGGAATGAAAACCTCATTCCACACCTGGCAGAAACAGCATCTTCGCCCGTATCTGCTCTTATTTGGATTTGATCAGGATAAATTCGACATACTGCATTTTTTCTTTGGGGTATCCAGTTTGGCTGCGCCAAACTGGATACCCCATTATTAACCTGGCGGTGCGGGAACCTACACCAATAGCATAACCAACACTATTTCGCACCGCCACATGCCATCCTGTTTATAACGTAAATACTCATGATCAATATCTTGTTTTACCCCCGAAATGAAATACTCCCAGTGCATTCAAGGAAAGGGGATAGCGAAAACCTGTATTTGCACACAGATTAAATAGAAAATTGCCTTGTGTTTAGCCCATAATGAAAACACGTCCACATTGCATTGGTGACATAAAGCACATTGGATATAATAGGAAGTATGGCAGACAACATACAGAATATTCTATTGATCTCACAGGACACTTCCCTGATTAGTGCAGTGAAGCTGACCATTGACCGCTTGCCAGTTCAACTCGATACCGCATCTTCACCTACTCAAACCATCAGCAACTTAAACGCACAGAAGTATGAAATCATCCTTATAGATGTCGATACTGAGAACAATTTCGCGTCTTGCCCACCCGTGGGATCAAACTGCTTTGCTAAATCCATAGTTGATCTGTGCAGTGCTGCCATTGCTGTTAAATTACCCTTCATCTTGATCGGCTCCAATGCACCCGATCAACAAAATCTGGAAACCTTCTATAAAATAGGGCATGCTGCATTTTTTACCAAACCCATCATACCCAGTGTTTTGTTGCTGGAGATTCACAACCTGGTAACGCTGCAACAGTTCGAAACCAAATATCAAAAACTCGCCGATGAAAGCATCCTAATCAAATTAGAACTGTCGCGTCGCAATGAACAACTGGCAATCAGCAGTCAGATTGCCAGGCAGATAAATTCCATATTGGATCTCGACCAACTGCTCAATGATATCGTCCATTTGATTCAGAAACAATTTAGTTATTATTTTGTTGGAATCTGGCTTATCGCTCCTGAATCCAGTTTTATAGAATTAAAAGCTTGCAGTTATGAAGACGAAACTTATACAGAAAAACCAGATTCCAGATTATCGATCGGAAATGATAAAAGCATCATAACTTATGTCTGCAGCAATCATACAATGTACCTAGCCCAGAATATAAAAAAGGATCCCTATTATTTACCATCAAAGACACTGCCCGGCACACAGGCAGAATTGGTTCTCCCTCTCCTGGCAGCAGGATCATTATTAGGTGTGATTGATATTGAGTGTGATCGCCCGAATGTTTTTCAACCCGATGATGTTGAGATGCTCTGCACCTTAGCGGATCAGACAGCGATTGCCATTCGGAATGCCAGTTTGTATAACGAGGTACTGCAAGCCAGTGCGGAGCTCGAAAATAAAATTCAATCTCGAACCCGGGAACTCCAGGAGACCTACCAAAAACTCGAGTTGCTGGAGCAAAATAAAACAGATTTTATTCAGGTTCTTTCTCACGAATTACGCACCCCGCTAACGCTGGTTAGTGGGTACAGTGAACTGCTATTATCGCATGATGTGGTTAAAACAGATCCATTTTTTAGCCAGCAAGTTTTAGGCGTTTTAACCGGAGCACAGCGATTACATGAGTTGATTGACAGTATGGTGGATTTACTAAAAATAGACAGCCGGTCATTACAGTTAATGCCCCAACACATCACCATCGAAGAGATTCTCACACCACTAACTGCCACACTTGCGGATTCACTCCAGATGCGGCAACTTACCCTAACAATGGACGCAATCGGTAACCTGCCGGAAATCGAGGGTGACCTCGCATTACTGGGTAAAGTTTTTGACCAACTGCTAAGTAATGCCATTAAATACACACCTGACGGTGGACAGATTGACATTCAAGGTCGCCAACTTAATCAGGAATTTAACGGTTTCGTTGAGGAGTTTGTCGAGATATCCATCAGGGATACCGGTATCGGGATCTCTGCAAAACATCTGGATGTCATTTTTACAAAATTTTACGGCACCGGTGATGTGAGTAAACATTCCACCGGTAAAGTTAAATTCAAAGGCGGTGGTCCAGGACTTGGCCTTTCCATCGCCAGGGGTATAGTCGAAGCGCATCGGGGACGAATCTGGGCTGAAAGTCCGGGTCATGATGAGGTTGCATGTCCGGGAAGTTGCTTTTACGTCTTGTTGCCGGTTACCCTCACCTAACCCTAACCCACTCACACCCCTGTAGATCTGGCTTATCAGACAATTCTGTGCGACTGTGGACGTCAAACATAGCCTATATGTGCGGGTGAGGAACCTGCACATAACCGGGGTAATCCAGGGTGAATATCATGCACGGCAGGTTTGTCCTGAGAAAACCGCTGGCTTTTACGCCAGCGGTTCAATCCAGAGATGTAAATGCTTTCAATCCTCCCAGACTTTCATTCCAGGGAGTGGATAATGGCGATCTACGTCATCCAGGACTAATACCCAATCCGGCCACACTTGCGGCGGGGTAAATTCCTGCTGCCCATGCCCCTGAACTTCACCACCCGGAATGGATTCGCCAGTCCGGGGATCAAACCAGGATACAGTAAGCCGCCTTGCTGACAGGATATCGAGATCAATGGATACAGGCTTGCAGGATGGCAGGTAAATCAGCGCATAACTCCCGTCTTCATGCCGAGTAGCGCGAACATGATGTGTACCGCTGCCGGGATCAGACAAAATCAGCGATTGATCAGGTATGCGCTCGAGAAAAGGTCGGCTTTCGATTAACAATCGAGCATATTGCACCTGCTGCGCGCCCCCGAAATCAAGCGCTGTCCGCCAGTTTGTACGGCAGAACGTGGCTGGTTTTCGCCCTGCTTCCCACATCTGCCAGATGTCGTGGCAACCATAAGTATGGCCAAATGCCCCGGAAAACAATGACCAATACAAACCCTTGCGGACGTCATAGTCATCAAGGTAGCCATTATCCAAATCAAAACCTGACGGGTGGTCTTCATAAGCCGGCTCCGCATCCATGCAGGGTTTAACCGGCGAGAGCGCGTAATCAGCAGCGATCATCGTATAATTATCTTTGTTCCGGGAATGACCTGATTGCAGCATATTAAAATCGAGCCACGCTTCTCCGAGCCAATAGTTCGCTGAAGTATTCCCGCCTGAAGGGTGAAAACTCATTAAATGGTTGCCACCATCACCCTCCCGCAGCCCTTTTGCCATCGCACGAATAATTTCACGCTGTGACGCATTTTCAACAGGACGGTCGCCACCCAGAATCCAAATTATGGGGCTTTCTGCATAACGACGCCCCAGCCACAGACCGTATCCATAGGCATTATCCACGGTAAAAATCTCTGGACCTGCCCCCCACTTCTTATTCCATTTGTCACCCCATGTAGGCAGCATCCCCGTATACAATCCAAGTTCTGCAGCCTTCCGTACGATCGCATCCACGTGTGTAAAATAGGCTTCATTGGGTTTTTCGGGGTCCATATCGAACAATGGTAAGTCACCATTTGCATTCGGAACTGTTAAACCTTCATATTCAGCCAGAACCACAGCCTGGATTACCGTAAATCCCTTTGCGGCGCGATCTTTAAGGTATGTTTGAGCATCTGATAAATTTAACCGGTGGAACAATTCCCATGCAGTGTCTCCGAGATAGAAAAATGGATCGCCATCCTCTGTTACCAGGTAGCGGTGGTTGACGCTAACTCTCAATTTATCCATAACTTGTCCTCCATCTAATAATATTATGCATTCAAGGATCTCATCTGCTCTGCAGCAGCATCACCTAATTTCAACCAGACATCCACCAGCGCATTATACAATCTGTCATCAGGACAGCTATCAATGCCACCACGCGCATCATGGTAAGTAACCATCCGTTCAACACCTTCGCGCCAGGGAATTGTGTAACGATAACCCAGATCATGAATCGCGGCAGTATTGTCAAAGATGTTATTGTAATGAAAATTTACAACGCTCCATTCAGCTGCTTTTGGAGCCATACGTCCCAGGCAATCTGTGGGGATGTGCACAAACTGAATGGGCGGGGCTCCCATCACATCCGCCACGGTCTGGAAATGCTGTTCCCACGTCAGGCATTCTTCCGCAGTGACATGAAAATCTTTGCCAAATACTTCAACATTGCCAATAGCAGCGACAAATGCAGGCGCGACATCATCGCGATGGGCTGATCCCCAGAAGGATGTCCCATTACCAAGGACGATAATAGGTTTCCCCTGCCGGACTCGTTTGAAAAAGTGCAAACCACTGCCAATAAAAGGAATAGGGGCTTGACTGTCGTTATAGGTATGCGCCGGACGGATAATTGTCAGGGCAAAAGCACCGTGCCGGGCTTCTATCTTCCAGGTTTTTTTCACATATCGCTTTTTTGTATGCATAGGGGAAAGATGGTGAGGGGCAGCGTTCCACCCCCTCCACAATGGGATAAAATTTCGCGGGTTTGGTATAGACATCAATGGTACTGCAGAAAATAACCTGTGCAGTGCGCCCCTCAAATGCCCGAATCAGGCTGTTGACGTCTTCCGGGTCGTATCCGATCATATCGATCACACAATCAAACATCCCTGCATCAGCCATCTGTTTCTCAAAAACCTGATGGTCATACCGGTCACCTGTGATGGTCGCAACGCCCGGAAAGTTGCCTTCAGTCTTGCCGCGATTGTAGAGCGTGACATCCACATCCGACTGAACAAGCTGCCGGGTGATCGCTGTACTGATATTGCCTGTACCACCGATGATTAATACTTTCATTGCTTGCTCCTTTATTGTGTACACCAGTGTTATGACGTACTGAAATTGACAAATAGATTATAATATCGTGGATTTATACCCTATACCATCCATGTTTACAAGGAAGGCAACAGATGCGTCCTGCAGGACATCCCTATAATATTCTAGCCCCAGATGAAATTAATACCATCATCAACAGCGCGTTTCGGATATTGAGCGAGATGGGGATGGAGGTGAACAACGCTGTCTTGCTGCAGGAATTTGCAAAGCAAGGTTGGCAAGTGGACCACACGGCATCCCGTGTCAGATTTCCCACCCGCAAAGTGAAAGCGTATCTGCAGCAAGCTGCGGTCTACGACTGGTCAGCCCACCACCCCACTGTAAGCAGTACAGCAGGGGTATACCACGGGCAGTATCTTGATCCGCTCAGCAACACTTTCACCCCCTGGACAGAAGCGATTTTATCAACTTACTTCGCGCTGGCGCGTCAGTTATCGCACATTGAAGGCGCCACGATGTTGGGCTGCCGTTTGCCGGTTCCCCCACCCCTTGAACCGCTTTATGAACGCTACTACTGCTGGAAACACGGCGCGACCCCGTGCGGGTCCATCTATCTCGATGCGTTATGCCCTTATGTATACGAGCTGTACACATGTCTATGCCCAGCACATGGGCAAACGCGTTGAGGAGGTGTTTGACGCCAAAGTATTTGTGATCCCGCATCTGAAATTGGGAGTTCACGAGGCGGCACAGGTGCAGTATTTCTGGGAGCGCGGGCTCAGGGTAAAAATTGGTGGAGGTATGCCGACCATGGGTGGGACAGCCCCGGTCACATTTGCCGGTGCGACTGCCCTTAACCTGGCGGAGCAGATCGCCCTGAGCATCCTGGACTGGACGCTATTTGGCATTGCTATACTGCACATTGAATCTTCGATTTCTGTGATGGATATGCGCACCAGCATCCATCCCTTTGGACGCCCGGAAATGGCGATCACAAACCTGATGACGGCGCAGATTGCCAGGTTTCTTGGCGCATCTTTCAGCGGACATGCGGGTTTGACGGATGCCAAAAGCCCTTCCGTCGAAGCCGGAGCGCAGAAAATGATGACAGCGATTCCCACTTTGCTTGCCGGCGGTAGCCTGTGGGTGGATGCAGGATTGCTCTCCAGTGATGAAATTTACTCCCCGGTACAAATGATTCTGGACAATGAACTGTTGAGCGCTGCTGGAACACTTCACACACGAGTTTACTGTGGATGACCGCGCAATAGGTCTGGAAACTATTCTGGACGTTGGACCGGGGGGGCATTACATGGACCGGCAGCACACCGTCGACTTTTTCCGCAGTGAGCATTGGCAGCCCGACCTGTGGTCGCGCGATATGCTGCAAAGTTGGCTGGAAGACGGCAGTCACATTGATGCGGATATCGCCAGAGAAAAATTCTATGATATGGTAGTAGGGAGCCCCACATCGACACCGATGATGCCTGAAGCATTTGAGCAAGACATCTTGCAGGTCATAGATCGCGCAGCAAAGGATCTGTGAAACCCTTAAAATTCTATTGCTTAAATCACAAAATCCCTATCCGGAGGTGGATTCCAAACTGCGACCCGGAACGCGCGAGCTTTGCGCTCGCGCGTGTATTCGTTCCGTATGGTGTAGGGCAAGATATTGGGAATATGCCCATAGGCCATGTTTAGCAGCATTTCGGCAGGGATACCGGGGATCTCCTGCTGTGTCTGTGTGTGCACCTCTCGCGTCGTCCGCAGGTAAGGTAATGGGTATGCCGGACCACGATTGGCCGCGGCCATTGTCCAGCCTACAAGTCATAGTTAGCTCATGTGCAGAACTTCCTGAGC
The DNA here is from genome assembly GCA_963700595.1 of uncultured Chloroflexia bacterium. Classification (GTDB taxonomy): domain Bacteria; phylum Chloroflexota; class Anaerolineae; order B4-G1; family SLSP01; genus PWVB01. The sequence continues at coordinate 277,051 of CAVOYE010000020.1, read as the reverse complement.
CCCAAAGTTTATAGCTTAAGCCCGGTCATCACGATACCTGAGACAAAGTAACGCTGCGCCGAGGCAAAAATGATGAGCACGGGTAGCGTCATCGTCGCTGCGCCAGCCATCAAGAGATGGTCTCTTGGATCGGTTGTCTCCAGATAAGCGGACTTAAAAAAGTTCAGGCCAACGGCGGCAGGAAACATCTCAATCCGGTTCAGATAAATAAAGGGAGCGAAAAAACTATTCCAATGAGCCATAAATTGCAGGATGGCGGTGGTGGTCAAAGCCGGGATCAACAAGGGTACCAAGATCTGCCATAGAATACGGAAGGGTCCAGCGCCATCCATAATCGCTGCCTCATCAAGGTCACGAGGAATGCTCATAATGAATTGGCGCAGCATAAAGATCGTAAATGCACCACCCCCCAGCCAGGATCCTATGGTCAAAGGGACATAGGTGTTAATTAGCTTGAGCTTAAAAAAGAGGATGTATTGCGGGATCAGGGTCACTTGAGAGGGGATCATCATGGTACCCAACATAATGGTAAACCATACATTCTTCCCGAAGAAATCAAACCGGGCGAATGCATAAGCGGTTAACGTGGCGGTGATAAGCGCCCCGGGCACGGCGATGAAAATGATCAGGAAACTGTTGAACAACCACCGCGCAAAGGGAACCATGGTAAATAACTCCACATAGTTGCTCCACCGCGCTACCTCAGGCAACAGGTGGGGTGTATAGGAACGCAGTTCTTGCCAGGTCTGCAAGGAACTGGACACGGTCCAGAACAGAGGGAAAGCAAACATCAGACCTGTAAGGGTTAAAAACACATATGTGATGATTTTCATGATGAGGCGCTGTCTGGCAGCGCTGGATGACGCTTGGGTTACTGGAGTGAAATTACTTGTAGTGGTCATAGCGCTTATTGCCCTCCATAATAAAACACCCAACGGTCGGACATTCGCTGTTGCAGAAGTGTTAGCGATATGATGACGACGGCGAAAAACCACGCGAGCGCTGAAGCGTAGCCCATATTCCAATAGTCGAAAGCCTGTTTGTAGAGATGCAGGCCAAAAAACCATGTCGCAAAGCCAGGGCCACCCTGTGTGGTCACGAAAGCGGCGGCAAAAGTTTGCAGCGCGCCGATCATGCCCAACACCATATTGAAGTAAATCGTCGGTGAGAGAAGCGGTAGTGTGACATGGCGTATGCGTGCCCAGGCTCCCGCGCCATCAATAGCTGCGGCATCATACAAAGCATCTGGAATGCCTTGTAGGCCGGCCAGGAAGATAATCATGCGTGTACCTCCGGCGCCTTGCCACAGGCCCATAAAGATCAACGAAGGTATCGCCCACTTGCGGTCGCTGAACCAACCTGGCGGAGCGATACCAATAGAGCGTAAAGCCTGGTTCAAGATACCAAAGTCTGAGTTCAGCAGCCACGTCCACAGGACTGCCGATGCGACAAGTGGCACCAGCGAGGGCATAAAGAACAAAGTACGAAAAACGGTAACGCCCTTGACCTTTGTGTTCAGTAGAATGGCCAGAACCATTGAAGTGAAGACGCCCAGCGGGACACCTACACCTGCATAATAAAATGTACGCACAAGCGAGGGCCAGAACAGGTCATCTTCAGTAAACATCTTTATATAATTCTGCAATCCAATGAACTTCGGCGGGCTGAGGACGTCATATTTTGTAAAACTAAACCATACCGAGGACAGACCAGGACCAAGGAACAGGCCAAAGAACCCAATGAGCCAGGGTATGAGAAATAAATAGCCATACAGATTCTCACGTCGTTGTGCACCGGAACGGCGGCGCTTGGTGGAAATGGTTCCAGTATAGCTTGAAGTCGTCATTGATTTCTCCTACAATCACACTATGAGTCACAATCACTATTTGAAGAGCTATAGCCCATGCATATTTTCACCACGGAGACACGCCGTTATCTGAATGGCGTTAACACAGTGTTTTGCCTGTTGAAACGACAGGCTATTTTCCTTTCGTATTCTCAGTGCCTCCGAAGTTAATATCGAAGCAGGCATTCTAAACTACGTTAGTCACCCGGGATGAAACTGTAGGGCAAGATGGCATCTTGCCCTACATGAGCTCATTTTCGAAACAGTGTCCGTCGTCGATTATCCGTCATCGGTCGTAAAGGTTATGCCGGTGGTTGATCCAGGATTTCTTGAACGTTCTCGTACAGGTCCTCAAGACCCTTTTCAAAGGGTATGGGATTATTCTTATCCATCAGAATAGTGGACCACTGAGCGACAGCGTCGGTGTACTCTCGACCGCGCGAGTTCGCGGGCGCGCGAGCTGGGATGCCATTCTCCAGGTTGGGAATAAACCACTCATGCACAGAATCCGTGGCAATCAAGAGTTCCACCACATCGGGACGCACCAACGCGCCTTGTCCTGCTACCAGGTTGAATCCAAAGCATCCTTCCTTACCGGTGATATGCTTGAGGAATTCGTAAGCTGCCTCGGGGTATTCAGTTCCTTTCCGGATGTTCCACGTGCCACCGCGAATCTGCGACGGGTATTTGCCATCTTCGCGTGTGGGGAAGAGCACCTGCCAGGCTTCGGCAACTTCCGCATCTTTGATATCCCTCTTGAAGTTGCGCACATTCAATGACCCAGCCCAGTTCATCGTGACGCGACCTTCCAGTTGGGCCGCTGGATAGCCTCCCTGAATTTCACCAACTGCAGGCAAAACTTTGTCCTCAACCGCCAATTCATATGCCCACTTGAGCGCGTTCTGGGCGTTTTCATCCTCAAGAATCAAGCACTTGGTACCTTCCTCATTGATGAAATACGAGTTAAAACATCGGCAAAGCACGGGCAAGAAGGCCTCGCCTAAAGATACAGCCAGACCATATCTTTCGCCTTCTTTGTAGAACCGATGCGCCCACTCGGCAATGGTCTCCATCGATGTATCGTGGCTGGTGGGATCCGGGAGTTCAATCCCTTCAGCATCAAAGTGTACTTTGTTGGTAACGAGCGAGTCATATCCAGTCCATCCCCAGCTCGGTAGACCATAGATCTGGCCTTTATAGCGCTGAAGCTCGATAAACATGGAGAACCACTTGCTCAGGTCCAACTGGTCTCCCTCAATAAAGTTGTCCAGTGGCATTATGATATCTTTATCGATAGCCCGCCAAAAGTGATAGTGCGAGGGGTCAAAAGCTATGATGTCGCCCAGGTCGCCTGCGGCGTGCATCGCGTACATCTTTGCATAATTTTCCTGCTGTCCCCCACCGAGTGGACGGAATTCAATCTCCACATTGGGAAACTCATCCTTGAATGTAGAGATGCGTTCTTCGTTCCAACCTGTTCCAGGGGCACGGAAAGTATCCCAAATCAATTTAGCTTCCATCTCCGCGCCCACTATTGGCTGCTCGACAGGGGCTGTTTCCTCAACTTCAGGCGTCGCAGGTGTGCATGCTGCAAGTACACCACCTGCAGCAAGCCATGCCATCTGCTTCAGCATATCACGTCGCGAAATCTTCTTCATGATGCTAACCTCCTTGATTGTTTGTGGAAAATAATAGGGAAAGACGGGCAGATTCTCATAGCGTGGATATAGTATGCACCTCCTTGCGTGTAAATAGGGGTGAACGGTATACAACTATAGTACATGTTCTAAAATGCTATTTGTGAATAACTAAGAAAAAATGTCGGTGAATTGATTTACTTGACTTCGATATAGTAATGATTGAATCCGTCTAAAGTGTATCCAACTCTATTGTCACCGTCAATTATTGCGGTTGAGCGAAGCTTAATGATTCCATTATACATAAAAGCATATGAATATGCAATAAGCGATGTGATAAATTAGGTGATTTCAACAAAATCTCATTATTCTAACGTGATAACTTTACGCATCCGCCATCACGCACGCGTCAAAATCCATGCCCTATCCCAGTATCTCATCCGGTGCGCCATCCACGCGCTGATGGGGATGGATTACGGGCATTTGCTCCAAACGCCCGGCACGGGATACAGGCGGAGGTGCGCTGAACTTCAGAGAGACTTTCGTCGCGGTGCCAGCCACTAGTCTGATCCATCATTCAGACCAAGGCAGCCAAGGTTAATTTCAAAATGGGAGAATGATTGTTCTCATCTTGCCTTCGGTCCTCTTGTCTGGGAATCGCCCCCATTTTGAAATTAACCCGACATGCAAAATGATTGTGATATTCGATTTATCGGTGTATATTCTAATTATAAACATCTGGCATATACATCCATCAAAAACAGTAAACAGGTGAAAACTATGACAACAACGCCGAATATCCTTTTCTTTTTACCAGATCAACACAGACCGGATTGGCTGGGATGCAATCCTGATTTACCCTTGCGTACGCCCAATTTAGACCGGCTCTGCGCAACAGGCGTGCAATTTGTCAATGCATTCACCCCTTCACCGCTTTGTGCTCCCGCGCGTGCTTGTCTGGCATCCGGATTGGATTACGAACACTGCCGCGTGCCCAGCAATTCCGAGAACTACCCACTGGACCAACCGACCTATTATCAACGCCTGCGGGACGCAGACTATCGCGTATGCGGCGTCGGTAAATTTGACCTGCATAAAGATTTAGCCAGTCCTGCAGCCGACCTTGATTGGAATCTTGACGGATCTCGCTTGCTTGAAGACTGGGGATTTACGGAAGGGATCGACAACGAGGGGAAGATGGACGGTTCCAATGCCTATAAAGCCGCAGGAAAACCAAAGGGCCCTTATCTGAATTACCTCCACAAACAGGGCTTAGCCGAAATGTATGTTCGCGAACATGCAGAAGTACAAAAACACCGCGGTGCCTATGTGACAAACCTGCCTGAGGAAGCCTACTGTGACAATTGGGTTGCCAATAATGGTTTGCAGTTTTTACGAAATTTTCCTGATGATCAGCCATGGCACCTGGTCATTAACTTTACAGGACCACACAATCCAATGGATGTCACCCAGCGCATGCACGATGCATGGAAAGATGTGCAATTTCCACCGCCAGTTAAAAATACGCAACCAGCATACACGACCGACGACCATCAGCGCAACCGCCAGCACTACGCTGCGATGATTGAGAATATCGACCGGTTGGTCGGTCAATTCATAGAAGTGGTAAAACAACGTGGTGAACTGGAAAAAACCCTCATTGTCTATGCCAGCGATCACGGTGAGATGCTCGGTGATCACAACAAGTGGGGGAAAGTTACGTGGTATACTCCCTCAAGCGGCATACCGCTAATCGTTTCCGGACCTGATATTACACGAGGTTTAACCAGCTCAGCTCTGGTCAGTCTACACGATCTTGCAGCGACTTTTCTGGATTATGCCGGTGTCACACCCCTTCCAGCGATGGAATCCCGTACCCTTCGCGGCGTGCTAGAAGGGCAAACAGACGAACACCGTAAAAAAATATTCAGTGGTTTGGATAATTGGCGTATGGTATTCGATGGACAGTATAAACTCGTGACCCAATCAGGAGCAGCCTCTATCCTCTTCGACATTAAAGCTGATCCGCAAGAGATGGACAATATCGCAGATATGCATCCGGCTGTCGTAGAACGGTTAACCCAATGACGCAAACCTAATATTTCCTACACACAGAGAAGCACTTCTTGAATCTGCTTCGTAGATGCAACACTTCCATCGTCGCCCGTCAACAACTCGACATCCTCGGTATGCGTAATCCCCTGACCGAGAGAGACAGCACAGGTAATTTGCTCCTGCTTGAAGTCGAAAAGGCTGTTGGTATTACGCTTTCCTGCCCGGGTTGCTGCGCAGCAGCACAATCCCCAACCAGACGAACCAGATGACTTGGCTCAAGGCAAAAACTCCAACCAAATCAATCAACCCCGGGAGAATAGTGATGATGCCCACCGCGCCAACCAACAAGCCGAGGAGATTCAAACCCTTGGGAAGCCCGTCAGCCCGCAGCGCGGCCAGGCTGACCAGCAACGCCCAAAGTCCGCCCAGGATTTCACCATTGCCATTGCCCAGCCCGTTTGCCACGGTTTCAATTCCCTGCCAGGTCAACGCAGCCTGTGCCGGGTCTTTGGCATAGAGCGCGACGACAGGGGCAATCCCGGCATTTGCGACCATACCGCTGGCGATCAACGAACAAGCCCATTAGGTGAGCCCGATCACGGTTGCCACCTGCATGATCGCTGGTGCGCCGGACTATAACCGGTCGTACAACGCCAGCGACAGGACAATCAGAAAAATGCCAAAGAACACGTACATGAGCAGGTTGGTCGAAAAGGTGACCATTTGCATTTCAACGAGCAGGTCCACTTTTTGGGCCGGGTCGGTTATGCTGGGGTAGTCCAGAACGACGAGAAAGATGGTCATTCCGATCAGGTAGGCGGCTGCCATGTACAGCGCGGCAAAACCGCCAAATTTCTGTTAAGTTTTCATTTTTTTCTCCTTCTTTGAACGACAGAGATGAGGTAGACGATTTGACATCTGGCGCATATGCCGGACTACCCTTCAGGGTTAATCTACCTCCATGTAAACCAGGCGATGAGTAACTTACACACAACTTCTATCAACAATGACTTGTGTAATTGAAGTTTCTCAGGATCCCTAAAACTCATATCTGTAGGAACTCGTATGTCAGGTTTTCAACTTTCGGCCATTCACGCTTTGTCACATCGATGCAAATCCTATCTATTTCGAGTTGACCATAGACTTCATTCGTTATTGACACATATTCATTGAAGAAGTCCACAAAGCCATCGAATCCCGTCAGGTTTCTCTTCTGGCCATATGGCGTAGTATCAATGAAGCCATCCAGTTTTTCTGACCATTCCCCACCCCGCAGTTTATATGTCTCTTTCAGGAAGGTTTCGGCATTGTTCGCCGTATACATAATCAAAACAGGCGGAATATCCTTTATGATATTCTCAATCTTACGGCAAAATCCCACGATCTGATTTCGGTTACAGTCTATCAGGAGCATTTCTGCAATTGTATGTTGGAACCAGACGTACTCCATGACACAAAACTTCTGTTGAGCGACAATCTCCGCAGATAGCTTTTCCCACTCCTGTAGGGTTGTGGCTGGCCATACACCGATGTCAGCAATGGCTCCCCTATCAATCGGACTGGAATCCGAAGATTCCTGAACAAGGCATTTGTTTTCCACGCTTATTCGATCGAACAGTTTCCTTGACATTGTCGTCTTCCCGCTTCCAGGAAGACCTTCGAGTAATATAAGTTTCGCATTTGTCATCTCTTGCACGTTTTCACCATTCTCTGGTGCTCCTTTGGTTAGCGTAACATGTCTCGAAAAATAACCCATAACAACCTGTATACACACTCGGCGGTAAAACAGATCGATTTTACAATAAAAAGAATTGATTTCTCAGTTCTCCAGACTATCGAAAAGGGATATACGCATCGTGGGATAGAATAAAAGTTATTGATCCAGGATCAATTTTGATAATACTGAGCTTGAGCACTCCACAATTCATGATATTTGCCATGTTTATCAGCCACTAAGCTATCATGGTTTCCTCTCTGTATCAACTGACCTTCATGTAATACGGCAATATCATCGCAGAAACGGCAGCTTGATAATCTATGAGAGATATATATCGCCGTTTTGTTGCCTACAATATCATTGAATTTCGTATAGATTTCATATTCAGCAATGGGATCTAATGCAGCTGTCGGTTCATCCAGGATGATAAACGGTGCATCCTTATATAGCGCACGGGCAAGCGCGATTTTCTGGGCTTCACCACCGGATATCTCAACGCCAGCTTCATCAAAGTCCTTATACAGAGGTGTTTCTATGCCTTGTGGCATATCGGTAAATCGTTTGGCAAAACCAGCCTTGTCAAGATTTTGCCTGATTCTCTGTTCATCATATTCATTTGACGTTGCTACATTGTTAGCGAGTGAAAAGGAAAACAGTTTGTAATCCTGAAAAACTACCGAAAAAATATCCATGTACTCTTTGAAATTGTATTTTCTGATGTCGATTCCGTTTAGCGTTATCCTACCTTCATCAGGATCATACAATCTGCATAGCAACTTGATTAGCGTTGTTTTACCGCTGCCGTTCATCCCCACGACTGCGAGTTTTTGTCCCGCCCTAAACTGAAGATCCAGATTTTTGATGGCATATTCATCGCTATCTGAATACTTAAACGATACATTCTCAAATGCGATTACATAATCGTGTATCGCTACGCTTTTCAACAGGAATCGTGCCGGACTTATTGCTTTCTGGTATATCCATAAAGTCAAAATAGTATTCCATGTATTGCGTGTTAGCGCGTAAATTAGCCAGAAAAACCATAAACTGCCTGAATGCTTCGGTAAATCTGCTGATACTCTCTATATAGATGACAATACTACCAATGCTTATCAATCCCATCAAAGCCTTAATACCTGTAAATAAATAAACTAGTGAACTGATAGTAGTTGAAAGCATAATGCTAATATTATGATACTTAGAACTAATTTTGATATGTTCACGGAAAATCGAATGCACGAAATCAAACAGGCCTTTCTTCTTTGCCATTAATATTTTTTTCTGATTATATAAGCGGATATCCTTACCAGCTTTATAACCTGAAAGGAAGGTGTCAAAATAGTAATTCATTGTTCTGTTACTACCTGCGATTTTAGCTAGAATCGTATGACTCTTTGCTGAGGAGATACTTGTCAACCGCATGGAAGCTAGCGTATTGGCGAAAATTAGAACTAATAAAATCACCGAGAAGTATCCGGAAGCAAAAAACGATGCCAAGTTAGTGATATTGGTGAAGTTCGTAAAAGTGAACATCTGAAAAGCCAATGATGCAGAAAAAACCATTGTGAAGAAATTACTAACTAAAGTCGGAAGTACAAATATCAACATACCCACACCAAAGCCGTTAGCCATGGCTACATCACGGATTTGCGCCAGTTTCATGTGAGTATCATGGTCTTCAACCGATGTATACTCCATCGACAGGATTTTCTCACCCATATTCATCTCGTATTCGTAGTTGAACAGCGTTCTTTTGATATTAGCCGCTTTTTCAAATAACTTCGTAGTTACATGTATGATGAAACCAGCAACTACGGTTACGGCGATTAACATGAGCAGATAGTTTATATCAGACTTACTGCTAATTTCATCAATAATCTTCCCCGACATATAGATCATTACAAATGGAGATAATGCTGTAAAGAGCGCTTGCAGAAGCAGTAGAGCGATAAAATGAGGTGCCAATGACTGCACGATTTTCATTGTTCTTATGATACATTTAATGTCTTTAAGCAGCTTGCTCATCAGGTAGGTCCTCCTTGTAGTAATGACTCTGGATGTCAAATAGGTCCGCGTATTTTCCTGCTTTTTCCATCAGCTCCTCGTGAGATCCTTGTTCTGCTAGCGTGCCATTTTCGATAAACAATATCCTGTCGCAAAAACGGGTGCTTGATAACCTGTGCGATATGTATATCGATGTATTGCCTTTCATGATCTCGTTGTATTTCATATACATTTCATTTTCAGCGATTGGATCGAGGGCTGCTGTAGGCTCATCAAGGATGATTATCTTTCCACCTTTATAAATCGCTCTTGCCAGTGCTAATTTCTGCTGTTCTCCACCCGATAAGTCGACCGCATCACTATGTATGCTCTTCAGTAAAGGGGTATCAATCCCCATCTTTAAGTGATTTAACTTTGTCTTCCAGTCCGCTAAGACAAATAGCCTCATCGAGTTTTGTGTGGTTGATATCTTCATAGGGCTGCATCGCTATGTTTTCTGCGATAGTCGTGGGCATCATGACAATATCCTGGAATACAGCTGATATCAGGTTGAAATACGCATCCCTGCCATATTCACTAATATCATGATCATCAACTAGGATTCTGCCTTTTGTAGGTTTGTAAAGCTTACATAGCAATTTTATAAGCGTGGTTTTTCCGGCACCATTTAACCCGACAACGGCAATCTTTTCACCACGTTTAACTGTGCAGCTAAAGTTCTTTAATCGCATATTCATCACTGCCTTCGTATCGATACCATACGTTCTCCATTTTTAACGATGGACTATCGACTGGAACTTGAATCTCCGAATGTTTATTTGAATCGTTTCTAAGGCTCAAAAATGCCCGAAAATCGTTGATTTGAAGAGATGCCTTATTGATTTTCGCGGCCTCATCAAAAATACCCAATATCCAGTTTGTAAATTGTGTGATAATCCCGAGGTACAATACAAAATCCGCGGATGACATGTCTTTTTGATAGATCATGTAAATTAAATAACCATACGACAAGCCATCTCGTACCAGGGACAGTAGTGCTGAACCTACTGATACATAACAAACTTCGGTATTCGATCTTATGCAGCCAATTCCACGTTCTTTTAAAAGCCTGGAAAATGTATCTGTAAACCAGATCTGCATATTGTATAATCTTGTATCTTTAGCATGTGAAAAGTCCGAAGACTTTGCTAACACATATCTGATTTTTCTGTCTATCGGGGTCCAATTGATCCCTGTTATTGTGTTCATACAAGTTCTGTCCACGGTTTAGAAAATAGGTGGCAACTGTTAAGGTCAAAACCAATACAATGATTAATGGCTGCAACGTCGATATGATGGCCATATACACGATCAGCCCGACTACATTGGCTAAGAATCTAGCGATATATCTGAAAATCTCAACGCCGGCAACATGGTTGTCCATACATACCTGTCGAGCCTTTGATCTTTTGTCTTGTCCTTTTGAGCTTGCCAGTACTTCATAATCCATGTCCATGGTTGTTGCATCGATTAGATTGTCGTATTCGGTCTGTAACACAATGTCCTCAGAATTGGCTTGTTCGTTCAAAACATTTTCCACAACACGTAATAGCACTATAGCAGCGGAAAAGACTACGATTGTGAAAATCAATGAATTTATGCTCTCGCCTGCACTCACAATTTGGACAACACTTTTGGAAAGATACGTCACTACAAGGGGTAGAGCTACGATGACAACCACTCTCAGTAAAGTCGTGAAGATTATTGACTTTTGCCAAACGTAGACATTTTTCAGCATAAAGCCTACGTTTTGGAAAACGCTGTACAACGGTTTCTTTTTCTCCATGAATATCACCTCCACAATGAGTATAGCAATATTGTCACTGGATAGGGTGATATTTGAATGAGCGGTATTGTATGCTGAACGAATGGTCTCATTTTATAGCTTTAACATTATTTCTGTGGCAAAAACGCCCTCTTCATCCTGTCTATTCACAAAACCATCGTATTTCGCAGCGATTTTGTCAATACGCATCAGACCAAAGCCATGTGTAGGGCTAGTTTTTGAGGAAATATACCTGCCCTCTTTCTTATTCGTTCTGCCTGCAACCGAATTCGATACAGATATGTATAGCTGTCCCTTTAGAATACCGATATATACTCTGATAAAACGATCAGCTTCGTTTTCTTGTTTTAAACAAGCCTCCATCGCATTATCGATTAGGTTACCAACGATGACACATAGATCGACTTCTGAAATGTTTAACTGATTCGGAACGATGGCCTTAGCGTTTATGTTGATGTTTCTGCTTTTCGCCAGGGATAGTTTACTGTTTAAAATTGCATCGATCATGATATTTCCGGTTTTCACAATTGTGTCAACAGTCAGGAGATCATCATTGAGATTATCAAGATAATCAAGCAAACCATCTGTTTGTTCAGCCAGGATATGTGCTTTCATCGTCTGTATATGGTTATGATAATCATGTCTCCAACCGCGCATTTGCCTATAGATGTTCTCAACTTCCCGATAGTGTTTGGTTATCAAGTCGTTTTGATAAGATGATATTCTCTTATCAACCAACCTTGGTAGATATATTTTATTAAAGATAAACAAACATATTCCGATAATCCCTAAACCTGATAGTAAAAGGATATAAATCGCTATATCCATCAGTATTCTCCTCTATGGTAATCGATGAAGGTCCTGCAAACAGATGGATAGAGTCTTCGGCTTAGTGGTATCTTTTTTCCATTATCAAGTACTGCGTCCGTTTTTGTAATATGCTTGATATAAGCAAGGTTCACGATAAACGATCTGTGCGTTGCGATAAAGTGATCATTCAGCTTATTTTTTATCTCCGTAAACTTCATCCTAACCGTATAGTCATCATCCAGAGTATGAATTATGACATCATGAAGGCTCGCTTCAATATACAGAATTTCTAACATGTCGATTTTGATATTTCTATCTTCGGTTGTAACTAATAGAAATTCAGAAGTCTTATGTTTTTTATTTGCTTTACTGAATGTGTTGAATAGAGTCTGTTTGTTTACAGGCTTTAGGATGTAGTGCAGTGCATTAACCTCATATCCTTTAAAAACGTAATCTAAAATTGCTGTTATGAAAATGATGATAACTTCATCATTTGATTCGCGCAGTTTGTTTGCCAGTTCAACACCATTCATATTTTCCATTTGGATATCAAGCAGCAGGATATCAAAAGGTACTTCATCATCGATTGAAAACAAAAACAATTCTGCGCTTGCGTATTTTTTAACAGTAACCAGTAAGCTTTCAGTTACAGCCCATGCATTTACCATGTTTTCAAGCAATTCTGCTTGAACTTTTTCGTCTTCGACTATAGCAATTTTTAGCACACAATTTCCTTTCTGAAATTTGATTGTGGGAGTTTAACATATCCCTTTTCTCTAGCAAAAAAACATCCTCTATAGCCTTATGCATTTTAACGGTAACTGAGATTGAGATTACTCTGTTTTTATGGACAACAAGATAAAGAAAATTTCAACGCGTAAGCTTACTCAAAGTTAACAGGACTGACATAGTCTAGGGATGAGTGGAGATGTTGCCGATTATAGAATATCTCGATGTAGTCGAAAATGCTAGTTTTAGCCAAGGTGCGCGTTATATAGTGATGGAGATGAAGGCAAAATCCCCCTGAACAACAACATCACTTAGACCATTATATGGATAATGACCAATTTGACGGGGTTCCGCAGGATGTGATACATCGAAGATTAACAAACCAGCATTCCCACATACAGCATACACATACTGACCGGATACGTATAGACTACGAAGTTTCTGTGAAAGTAAAACGAATTCTCCAATCAGTTCCTGGTAATTCGGTGTACTTGCTTCAAAAATCTGTAAATGCCGATAACCCCCGACAAATAATAATGTGTCACTTACAGCCAGGCTGTGTCCCAATCCTCCGTTTTGGGCGATCTGAAATATCTCTGTTACAGATAATTGTGAATTAGAAATTATAGTGTCAATCCTGGGATTTTGTCCTAAAAGCCCATCCAGTGTTTGGTCTTGTATTGTGGCTCTGGTTTGGGCAGTTGGCGAAAATACAAGCGCTATTACACAGAAAAGTAATATTGCCAGTAAAGTTAAACGGTGGTTCCAGAACAGTTGACTTAACGCAATAGCAAACCTGGGGTATTTTTTATGTGGTGTGGATGGTTGCGGCATAGGTAGACTCCTTAACGAAATAAAATCACCAATATAATAAAAGGTCAAAGATTTGAGTATTATACTCGCGGTTAATACAGGGGTAACGCAATAATTTTTGCGCGGGTTTGGTATGCAAAGAAAAGAAGGAGTGTAAATATGCTACGCAATAGAGTAAACTGCTAGCTCAACAATACTGCACGAAAGTGGAAACATAGAAATCTGACCTTTCATCGCGTTCCCAATTTCTGGAGCTTGTTACCTCGAATGCATGAATGATTCGCCATCAGCTAGAATCTTGCCCGTGAACTAAAATAAAGGGCAGACATTCCGCGCCGCGAACAGCGCTCAGTCTGCCCCTACAGTTTTCAAACGGAATGCGAGTCCTGGATCGTTCAGAATTCTACATTCGCTATTCCTAATTCACATTTCCTGTACACACGCATCGAAGTCCATGCCCTGCCCCAGGATCTCGTCCACATGCACCATCCACTCGCTGATGGGGATGGACTGCGGGCATTTGCTCTCGCACTCCCGGCACTGGATGCAGGCGCTGGCGCGCTGATCCGGACTGAGACGTGCATAACGATGCCGTGCTTCATCCAGTTTATTAAACATCACGCCGCGGTTCAGAGTATCGAACAAGCGTGGAATATTGAGTTCAACAGAACACGGCAGGCAGTATTCACACTTCGTACAGGGGATGGGGCACAATTCCTCATACTTCACGCGTACCTGGTCGACAATCGCCAGTTCTTCAGGTGTGAGTGAACCAAGACCGGAGTTTGACGCGCTGATCGACGTTCTCTGTAACGTGCTGCATTGTATTCATCCCACTGAGCACGACAGATACTTCAGGTTGATTCCACACCCACTGCAATGCCCAATCTGCTGGTTTACGCTGAACTGGCGCAGTATCCCAGATTTCCTTTACCGGATCAGGTGGATCCACCAAACGCCCACCCAGGAGAGGTTCCATAACCACAACCCCCAAACCCTGAGAAGCGGCATATTGCACGCCTTTACGTCCAGCCTGATTGTTAATATCAACGTAATTGTATTGAACTTGGCAGAAGGTCCATAGATCGGAGCTGTCGATGATTTCCTTGAAGACGTCAAAGTTGTCGTGGAATGAAAAACCCAGATGCCGGATCCGCCCATCCGCCAATGCCTTTTCCGCCCACCCCAACAAATCGAATTGCTTCACAGTCTCCCATCGGGGTTTGCGCAAACCGTGGAAAAGATAAAAGTCAATGTAGTCAACCTGCAGCTTTTCCAGTTGCTCGTTGAGGATGCGGTCCGGGTCACTTGCATCCTGGATCGCCCACATAGGCATCTTCGTCGCCAGATGCACTTTTTCCCGGTAACCATCTTTGAGTACGCGTCCGACAAAGCGTTCGCTTTCACCACCGTGATACGGATATGCGGTGTCTACATAATTGACGCCATGGTCAATGGCATAGCGCACCATAGCCGTCGCTTTCTCTTCATCAATATTTGCGCGGTCTTCCCCGATCGTGGGCAAACGCATGCAGCCAAAGCCCAACGCAGAAACCTTCCAATCAAGTTTTCCAAATCTACGGTATTGCATAATTACTCCCCCTCTATCAATATTAACCACTCGTCCCCTTGATTCTACTCACCCCTAGCACTTTTGGCAAACAGGATGAAGGATAAATATTCTTTTGCACAGGGTCAAAGTACATTGAGGATCAACACACTTATCTTGAAAACTGTTAGCCGGATAGCGCTGAGAGGAATATAAATAAAATGCAAAAATCAGTTTTAGTGATGCTATCGCGCGTTCTGGATACCAATTTCACGCACGGCGCCCTATGACCATATTATTTAGTTACCACCACAGGTTGGTCTTAATTGCTGTCCGCCGGCAGGGTGAAATAGAATAAACAACCTTGCCCAACAACACCTGTGCTTTCCACGCCGACGGCACCACCCAATTTATCCATAATGCTACGAACTATGGAGAGTCCCAGTCCATGCCCATGGACAAATACCTGGTCCATACGCGTGAAAGGTGTAAACAATTTAGCCTGATTATCTGGAGGTATTCCATCGCCGTTATCTTTAATCCAGAATCTGTACTGTATTGCCCCTGTCGCCGAGTCCTCTACCTTATCCGCGCCCAGCCAGATATGGGGAGGATTCCCGCCATATTTCATAGCGTTATCTAAAAAGTTTACCCACACTTCTTCTATCCATGGTGCATAACCCAAGGCTCGGGGCCAGTACGCAGGAGAAAACACCTCAGCTGCATTTTCCTCAATGTTAAATCGTAATCGATGTTGAGCCCGTTCTACGACATCGACCATATTGAGCGGCACTTTACGCACGTCTTTCTTACGCACTTCTGCCAGCAATAACAAGGCATTGATGATATCTTTCATCTTGTCAGTGGTTCTGGCAATGATGTTAAGATATTTAGCGAGATCGTCACTGGATACGCAGTCTTTCTCTTCCAACAGTAACGCGCTATATCCGGTAATGATCCCAATGGGTACTTTCAAGTCATGTGCGACTGTATGGGCAAATGCATCCAGGTCCTTATTGCGCTGAGAAAGTTCGCTGGCATATATTTGCAGCTCCTGATGCAGGCGACTGTGGTGGATTGCCAGTGCTAATGAGTTTGCCAGTTCACAGATTATGTCCATCTGTGATGCATCATATGTCTGGGAAGGCGTAGAACCCAATGTGAGAACCCCAATCAGTTCCCCCTCACTCCGCAAAGGTACATTTGTGTAACGCATGCTCCTGTCAAAAGTGAGTACATGTTCTAAACCTGTTAACGTCGTAAATAAGTCGGATGCGGATACTACCCTGATCTCTCCAGACTGCATAGCGTTTATAAAATTGGGATCATCGATTAACAATACGGCAGACTTCATCTCAGTAAAATTCTTTGCATAAGTGGCTAATATTTCTGCGGTTTGATTTTGGGCGTTCATTTTCATTACCAAAGCACACTGGCATGCAACAAGTGATCCAATAGAATGTAAAGCAGACTGTGAAATATCGCCCGGTGAATCCGCTCCCAGTATCGATTGCTCAATGGTGTGCAATGCATGTAATCGCTCAGTGGTTATCTGTAAACGGCGCTCGTTTTCACGCAATCTTCGTTCTGCCTTATGCTTGTATAGAGCCATTTCAACATTAGAATAAAGCTCCTGTTCCTGAAAAGGTTTAATCAAATAACCAAATGGCTCTGTATAACTAGCGCGCTCAATGGTTGCCGCATCAGTAAAAGCAGTCAAATAAATAATGGGGACGTCAAAAGACTCACGGATTTCCTGGGCAACCGTAATTCCATCCTTTTCACCGCGAATGTTAATGTCCATCAAGAGTAAATCTGGTTGATGTGCTCTAACAGCACAAATGGCTTCATCGCCTGATGAAGCTAATGCCGGAACAGTATAGCCCATACTTTCTAATCTGACCTGCAGGTCAAATGCTGTTATCGACTCATCCTCAACAATCAGAATCTTTGTTTTTTTCATACAAATCTCATAGTATAGCCTAAAACAGTCCTTTTCTGTATGTTAACTAGACCCACAAATATCCAACAGCCCGAACATTTTGGATCCCTTCAGAATCCGCAAAGTTGGCAGCTAATTTCAAGCGCAATGATCGAATCAGTGGGTATAACAAACTACCAGCTTCGACTTGATCTGTGGTTAAGCCATGAGTTACCTGGCACAACGTCACAAGAGGAACGACCTGCCCCTTATGACGTACAAGGAATAACAATAGTGTAAATTCTTTTGCAGATAACGCAACTTCTTTCTCGCCGATGGTTAAACGATGCTGACTGGGATAGATACACATTTGACCATCAACAATGTCCTCAATATGGTGCATGCTATTTTGACCAGAACCGGGATAAGGATGAGTTTTTTGTTTATATCTGCGTATCTTACCGGAAATTGAAGCTCTCAAGTCTTCCAAAGCAAAAGGTTTTGTCAGGTAGTCATCTATCCCCAGTTCCTTAGCATACCGGATATCACTATCCATTGACCGTGCCGTCAAAAATATGAAGGGTATATGAACCCACCGCGAATCTTGCTGCACAGCATCGAATAATTGGTAGCCATTCATCCGGGGCATAGCAATATCCGCAATAATCAAATCAATCTGTGCATTTTCCAAAACCTCAAGCGCTTCAATCCCATCTCTCGCGGTGAATATTTGATAACCATCCAATGACAATGCCGCAGTCACAGTCGCAAGTGTCAAAGGTTGATCATCTACCATGAGAATAGATACAGTCTCAGGCATTATTAGCCTCCGTTTGAGCACAATAAATATTATTCCGTACGCATAATTTGGGCTGATTAATATTTGCTTTCCATAGACAATAATGCTATACCAGCTAAAGTAACATCAGCGTGCACGTTATATCCTTCGCATCATAAATCGTAGAAATAACTGTACCGTTAGTATAACTTTAGTCATAGATTAGCGCAACTCAACGAGATGGACGGGGTGTCCGCCACTTTTCCGCAACGTTAATAAGTATGCATCCTTCGCACTTTGTTGATCGTATAATGGTTTGCCTTTAGCAGGATGCTGTGGCGGGGCGGAGAATCAACTTTCGATGCAAGAGAGGACTATTCCGCACCGCAATGAAGTAATTGATTTAAAGAATGCGGCGCTGGAGACAACGTAGTATGCAAAAAGCAGGCATTCTGCGCAGTATTTTAAGGATAGATGAGGCGCGATGTCGATCTGCTATGCACTAAGTAAAAATGTGGTGGACACCCCGGTGCGCTTTCGCATTGCTAATCCGCATAGACTGAGTACACTACAGGTATGCCAGTTGCGATAATTATATTCGAAGTGGGACTACTGACAGCTACCCTTATGGCAATTGTACTTGCCCAGGTGGTCTGGACAAACCATGCCCTCAAAGGAACGAGAGCATTAGCCGGGTTGATGATCAGCGCTGGCGTATGGGCTCTGTTCTATGCGCTTGAACTTATGAGTGCTCGAATGGAAATAAAGTTGCTGTGGGCAAAACTGCAATATATAGGTATTACTGCTGTCCCCTTTTTCTGGTTAGTCTCTACACTGCAATATACACAAGCGCCGGGAATGACAACCATTCCCAAATGGGTAACCTTAGTTTTGTCACTCGAACCGTTTCTCACGTTAATGCTTATTTTTACTAACGAAAGGCATGGTTTAGTGTGGCGAGAAGTCATATGGAGCATTGTCGGCAATCAACAGATAGCGATTTTCCAGAAAGGAATCTGGTATTGGGTTAACATCGGATATTCCTATATTCTATTAATGTCCGGGGTAATCTGCATCGGTATGTATATGTTTCGCAAAATGCAAAAACACAAAAAACAGGTCGTTTCGTTGTTAGTAGTCATTATTGCACCCTGGCTTGGAAATGTGATTTATATCACGGGCTTATCGCCTCTACCCTATCTGGATTTTACACCCTTTGGATTTATCATAGCCGGGATTGCCTTCATCCTGGGCGTGTATAAGTTTGGTTTATTTTCAGTTGTTCCATTTGCACGCGATATTTTAGTAGAATATATATCCGATGCTGTCATTGTCATGGACTGCCAGGGACGGGTCGTTGACATGAACAGCACCGCCATGCAGATTACCCACAGGAGTAAAGAGAAAGTTCTAGGTGAGTCAGGAGCAGAACTCTTTCCCACGATCCCGGGTATTACCACCTGTAATACAAGTCCTGTGGCAATGAAATTCGACCAATTGCTCAGCACTGATGACCTGCTGCCCGAAGCAAGTGATTTAGAAAATGCATCCACAGACAGTCAGCAATTCTATGATGTCACGATCAACCCAGTTTACACGCGCCGTAAACGCTATATAGGTCACCTCATTATTCTACGTGACGTCACCACACATATACAGATGCAAAATTACCTGGAAAATCAGCAGCATAAACTGGAAAGCATGGTAGTCGAACGTACAGCAGAACTCAGTCAAACAAATACACAATTGACCATAGAAATTAACGAACGCCGTCAGGCTGAACAGGCTCTGGCTGAAAATCTTGGTCAATTGGAAGAGATAATCAGCCAACGTACAGCGAATCTTAAGGAATCAAACGCCAGACTGCAACAAGAAATCATGAATGGGGAACACTTGGTGACGGCTTTAGCGCGAAGTGAAGCCTTGTACCGCCGTCTGGTTGAAACAGCGCCAGATGCCATCGCCTACACAGATCTTGAAGGGCGGGTGTTGACTGCCAATCTTCAGGCAGCAGAAATGCACGGGTATTCTACAGTCGCAGAAGCCATTGGGATGAATGCTTTTAACTTCCTCATGCTGGATGAAAAATCAAACCTGGCAGAAACCCTACAACAGTTTATGGACAAAGGAGTTGCGCACGGTCTTGAGTATGAGTTGGTTCGGACGGATGGAACAACCTATCTGATAGAGGTAAGTGTATCAGTCGTAACGGATGTGAGTGGTCAGCCAATTGGCTATATCGCTGTTTATCGTGATATCACTGAACAAAAGCACACGCAACAGCTTCTGGAAATCTCCAATCAAAATCTTGAGCTGCGCGTTCAACAACGCACAGCAGAACTCCAGACCCTGAACCGTGCACTGCGCGACAGTGAGATCAAACTCCTGGAAGCTAACAGGTTGGCACATTTTGGAAACTGGGAATGGGACTTTACATCTAATAAATTAGTGGGTTCTGATGAAATCTATCGTATCCTCGATATTTCACCGGATATTTTTCCCCATTCCCCAGAAGAGCTATTAAATTGGGTACACCCTGAAGATCGCGATCAAGTCATTGTGGCTGTGGATAACGCGCTTAACAACAACGCGATCTTCAACGTAGAATTCCGCATCATTCGCCAGGACGGCAGTATCCGTTTCGTTCACGGTCAAGGGACCATTACGACTGATACCCTGGGAAAGCTAATATGGGTCGGCGCAGTTCAGGATATCACCACGCACAGTCTGGTTGAGCAAACGCTTAAACAGCAAAATGAGAAGCTGGTCGCTTTAAATCAAGTGGCAGCAACAATCAGTCAGGAACTTGATCTTCCGGTTGCATTACAAGCAACATTAACAACCATCCTGGAGGTCTCCAATCTTCACTCCGCCTGGATTCTCTTGATGCAGGAAGACGGGGAACTTTCACTGGCTGCATCGCAGGGACTCTCAGATATTGACATAACAACATATACTCATAACTTCGATACCGAGATAAAGTCTGTCCTACAATCAAAAGAGCCAAGATCCTTTAAACTAGATGCGTCGCGTTTTACATCCATCGAACCCATCAACGATATGTCATTGATTCTGGTACCGATACAAGCGCGAGATGCCGTATTAGGCATATTCGGGGCTTTGTGCATCCCAATGCAGTTTTCTGAATCTGAATATTTTTCTCTCCTGACTGCAATAAGTAACCAGATCGGTTTGGCTGTCGAAAATACCAGTTTGTTGAATCGCACTGCGCAGATTGAAATTCTGCAGGAATTGGAACGTTTGCGTTCCGAATTAATTGCTAACGTATCCCACGAGCTTCGCACCCCGCTGGGATTAATAACCCTATTCACTTCCAACCTGCTGCTTGAAGAAATTGAATTCCCGAAAAACAAACAACGGGAATTTTTACAGGGTATAAAAGATGAGGCAGAGCATTTAGAACACATCGTTAATGATCTATTGAATATCGGGCGAATTGACGGTGGCAAGCTCAAATTGGATCAACAACCTACAGACTTTGAAAAAATCGCGAAGCATACCGTCAGTGCAATGGAAGCCGAATTTGGTCAGCGCCGGTTTGCATTCGATTTCCCAGCCACACCATTAGTGGCTAACCTTGATCAAAAACGTATCGAGCAGGTTATCCGAAACCTTATCAGTAATGCTATTAAATACTCACCGGATGGGAGTGTTATTACGATTTCTGGCTATCGGGACACTGAACAGTGTGGTTTATGTATCATCGACCAGGGTATAGGAATACCAACGCAAGAACAGGAATTAATATTCCAACGGTTTTATCGAATTGATAATGACATTACGCGGCGCACACGCGGTACAGGATTAGGATTAGCGATTAGTAAAGCGCTTGTGGAAGCGCATAACGGTCGTATTTGGGTGGAAAGTACACCTGGTGAGGGAAGCACTTTCTGTATCAGCTTCTCAGCGCTGATACCACACGCTGCATTTACCCGGCATGCTCAATAATTAACAAACTGTTTACCAACGATAGGGGCGTGAGATGGAAAAAGCACAAATTCGCATATTAGCAGTGGATGATGAACCACGATATACCTGGGCTATCCAATCCGTGCTGGAAGCAATCGGTTACGAGGTGCTCATCGCGCAGGATGGTGAACAAGCCCTTGACCTGGCATCGCTTTCCAAACCTGACCTTATTCTACTTGATGTCAGATTACCAGATCACAATGGATATGAAGTATGCCGGAAAATCCGCGAATATTCACTGGTCCCCATAATTATGCTGACGGCTCTGGCTGAAGAGAGGGACAAAGTCCGTGGGCTTGATGCTGGGGCAGACGACTACATCACTAAACCTTTTGCTGCACAGGAACTCCTTGCCCGTGTACGGGCATTGCTGCGACGGGTAGAATTTTCTGAGCGGATAACGGGTGGGACATTGATCGAAACAGGAGATCTATGCATTGATTTGGTTGCTCAAACAGTATTGCTTAAGAACAAGGAAGTCAAACTCACAGCAACAGAATATCTTTTACTGGTAGAATTAGCCAAGTATCCTGGGCACATAATATCCCCCGCGCAGCTGCTGGAGAGCGTCTGGGGCGCTGGAAATTCTGGTGAAAACCACATGCTACGGCAATTAGTATATCGCTTAAGGAAAAAAATCGAAGAGGATCCCCGGCATCCTGAATATATTATTAACGAACCGGGTTTGGGCTATCGCTTCATAAAAACCAGGTAACAAAATCACTTAGAAAATCAAATATCCCCCAACATCAGGCGCCTCTTTTTTTGTAAGTCTGCAGACAAATATTTTGCGTTTGTGACACATTTGTGACACACGCCGGATATACTATTTACTGAAAGATAAATGTAGTGGGTACCATGGGATAGTGCTAATCTTTGGTCACAATACATAATACGAATTTCTTGTCGCCTATTCATTGAGATAATTTCGTACCGACAACCTTTTTCATAATACACTCATATCTAATCCAGAGCAGCAACCCATACAGGAATTAATCTATGAACACACCGATTAAAATAATGATAGTCGAGGACGAGGCTATAGTGGCGCTTGATTTGGAGCAGCAATTGCAGGATCTGGGATACAAGGTGACTGCGATTGTCGCATCCGGTGAAGCAGCAGTAGAAGCAGCTTATAGAAATACCCCGGATCTCATCCTCATGGACATTCAACTGCAAACAGAGATGGATGGTATCACTACAGCAGGTGACATTAAAGCAAAACACCTTGTGCCCATCGTCTATCTGACTGCATCTGCCGACAAGGCAACACTATATCGGGCTCGCAGTACAGAACCTCATGGTTATCTTGTAAAACCTTTTAGTGCAGAAACACTCCGCACCACAATCGAAATGGCACTGTATAAATTCCAATCCGAAATGAAACTCATTGAATACACGAAGATATTGGAGCAGCAAAAGAAGATGCTTGAACTGCTGCACAGCCTGGTGATGATTTTCGTTCATGATGATAATTTGGAGGATTTGTTACGTACAGCTTGTCCGGCACTCATTAATGTTTTACATTTACCTTATACTTTTGCTGTTCTATTGGGACAATCGCATGCAGATACTCTCGTCTTCGAGTGCGTAAGTGGGCAATCCAAGACTACGACAACACAACCCAGTGCTGAAGCTTATCAAGCGTGTCAAAAACACTTCACGCGTGACAAGCCGTGGATCCTGCAAAGTAACCCTACTGACCACTGCATTGATGTGCTCAAGCTATTTCAAACACACCACTTTACTTACCAGTTGTATATTCTACCTCTCGTTGTCGATAGTGAGGTTATTGGTGTAATAGGTTTGGGTTCACAACACACCGAAGAAATTTCAGTCAATAATATCCGCGCTGCGTGGAGCGTCGTGTCAGAAATTGGAAGTGTTCTCGAAGGCAATAGTGCACCCAGCCCAAAAGAGCAAATCACCGACGTCTTATTTCATAGAAATATAGACATTGTCATCACAGATATTGCTGGCACCGTAGAGTATGTCAATCCCGCCTTTGAGCAGCATACCGGTTATTTCCTGCAGGAAACTAAGGGAACGCAGCTCCTGTCCTTGCCACTTATGGGAAGCAAATTCGTCAACCCAAAGTCTAGTGCTCTGCAGACCGCTATCACGCAAGGTACAAGTTGGTATGGTTCACTCGATCTTTACACCAAAAACGGCACGGCGATAAACACCAAGGTCGCGTTCTGGCCTGTTGTTGAAGAGGCTCAAATCTCTAATACGAACCCCGCCTCTGTAAAAAATCCAATTGACGTCCCTTATATTACCCATTTTGTACTCCTTTTTCAAATGCACAATCCTGCACCAGACAATGAGTGAGGTTATGCTTAATACCTTTAACCTTGTATGGACACCTTTGGTGCTTCCTTTATTATTGGGCTCTGGATTATCGCTGGTGTTAATTTTTATCCTGATGCGCCGGCCTCTGCCCAAAAAATCACGTATAGATGTATTGATGCTGATGGTCGGTGCGTGGTGGGCTACCGCTTACGCAATGGAACTGATGAGCGCGGGGTTGAGCGCGAAGCTGTTCTGGACAAAAATCCAATATATCGCGATCGTGTTGTTTCCCGTCGCAACGCTGGTGATGGGGTTAATCTACACCGAACAAAGTCGTTGGTTAACCCGCTGGAATCTGGTGCTGCTCATTGTGATTCCCTTGACAACGCTTCTCATAATATTCACTACTGGTGGTACAAATCTGTTCTGGAATAAGATCACGCTAAATACACAAACTGTTCCTCAGACCTTGCGCGTTGAATATGAAGCAGGTTTCTGGTTGTTTATGATCTATACCAGTCTATTTACTTGGGGTGGAATGAGCCTTATGCTATTGTCGTTTATCAAATCACCCATTTTGCACCGGCGTCAAATTCGCATTCTTATTTTTTGCTTTTTTACTGTAATGACCGCAATTCTACTCAACATGTTCGACATTGGGATTGCTTCTTACATTGACCTGCAACCCTATGCCATTCTGATCGTGTGCATTGCTATTGGTTGGAGTTCTTATCGGCTGCAAATTGGCGACATAGTGCCGGTTGCATATCTGACAGTCATTGACAACATTCCGGATGCAGTCGTTATCCTGAACCCGAACAACAAAATCTTAAAACTCAATATTGCTGCTCAAAATCTGTTACAAAAAAGCAGCGATACACTGATTGGACAATCATTTGCTGAATGCAGTCCGCAATTCAATGAGGCTATACAACACATTAACCCAGACGACCTCACGATTACAGACATCATGGTCACCAATAACTCCAAGCAATACGCTTACGAAATCAAACGCTCACCTGTCTTCGACGGTAGAGGTCGTCTTGCCAGTCACATCGTCATTATTCATGATATCACAGAACGCATTGATGAGGAAAGAGAACGAGAGCAGCACCATCGCTACATAGAAGCACTGTGGTCAACGGTACCCGATGCTATTGTGGTCTTGAATGTTGATAAAACAGTTAGGGAATGGAGTGAAGGGGCTGAACGCATTTTTGGCGTCCTTTCCGATGAAGCGGTGGGACATGCATTGACTTCCCTGACCGCATTTGATACAGAGAGTATCAGGAATATCGAATCCCTGCTTGAGCAAGTGTGGAATAGAACAACAGTCACTTTGGAAGAAATAGACCTCTGTTTACAAAAGGGAACGCAGATTACAACGCTGGCTTCGGGCTCGCAAGTCCTCATTGAGAATGTATTCAATGGCGCGGTTATCGTCTTCACCGATGTCACCGGATTAAAAGATGTAGAGGCATCTTTAAGAAGTCTAAATGAAGAATTGGAACAGCGTGTTGCCAAACGGACGCTATCTCTGTCAGAACTCAACAGTCAACTCGCTGAGGAAATTGCTCTCCATCAAAAGACTGAAACATCATTGATTCAGCGTAACCGCGAGCTCCTTTCGTTTCAAGCGGCTGCAGCAGCAACGTCTTCCAGCCTGGATATTATTTTTGTATTGGAGACACTTTCCTGGGAAATGATTGACCTGTTGGAGGTGGATGGGTGCTGTGTTTACCAGCTTAAGCCGGATACCAATCAACTGATTGTGATTGCAGAATACGCAGCTCTGATTGCCCATGCTCCAACACCTGAACGGTCGATAAACTTAAAACAGGGCGATATTTACCTACGGGTTTTACAGGAGCGATCTGCAATAGTCATCACCAATAGCCTCGAACGCGACAATCAAAAGGCACTCTCCACTCGATTTGAAGAACTGCCCAACGCACATAGTCTTGTCCTTATTCCTATGATTTTTCAGGGACGTGTCATTGGGCTGGTTGAATTAGCATATGAAGACCCCAACCGGAAGTTCTCCGAACATCAGGTATCGTTGGCACAATTGTTGGCTAACCAGGCTGCGATTGCCATGGAAAACGCAAATCTATACAAACGAGCTCAACAGGAAATCCAGGAGAGAGAACGTGGTGAGGTCCGGATTAAGGCTTCCTTGAAAGAAAAGGAAATGCTTCTGCAGGAAATACACCATCGGGTAAAGAACAACCTGCAGGTCATATCAAGTCTTTTAAACCTTCAGTCAAGAAATGTAACCAATGCTGAAATTCTCAATGTTCTGCGCGAGAGTCAGGACCGAATCAGAACCATGGCACTCATCCATGAAAAACTGTACCAATCAGAAAACCTGGCAAGTATTGATTTCGGCAGTTATTTAAAAAGTCTTACCAGTCATTTGATTAGCACATATCGATCTTCATCAGGCAGTGCCAGGCTCCAATTGGATGTGGATGATGTAATCCTATCTCTGGAAACCGCCGTACCATGCGGTTTAATCGTCAATGAATTAATGTCAAATGCGTTGAAGTATGCTTTTCTGGACGGGCGCCAGGGCATTATCCTCATCACATTACACAAGAATGAGGATGGTCAGACATCAATATCCGTAGCTGACAACGGCGTTGGTTTACCGGCAGGATTTGATATCCACAAAAGCGCTTCCCTTGGTTTACGTCTGGTAACAATGCTGGTTGGGCAAATCCATGGTACGTTGTTGACCACCAACGAAAATGGCACCAAATTCGAAGTGGTGTTTCCTGGTGATTAACTAATCACTTAACTTACATTAATTTCAACAGCATAAATATATATTCAGTGGAGTAACAATGGCATCCCGGGAAAAAGCTACAATCTTGGTTGTTGATGATCAGCTAGATATAAGAATTATATCCAAGCGCATACTTGAGAATGAAGGTTATCAAGTCATCATGGCGGAGGACGGATTCCAGGCACTCAACCTTCTAGAAAAACACCATATTGATTTGATTATTGCCGACATCGCGATGCCCAATCTAAACGGTTACCAGCTCTTTGAGCGCATAAATAGGCATCCTGACTGGGCGCATCTGCCATTTATCATGCTATCAGGACGAGATTTGGACAGCGACATCCGCTACGGGAAATCACTGGGGGTTGATGACTATATTACCAAACCCTTTGACCTCCATGATTTGGTCGCATCGGTTCGCGGTCGATTGCGACGTGCGGAACAACTTGCCGGTTGCCTGGACACACAGCAAACAACCGAATCCATCGCCTATTCTCCAAACCGTCAACAAGCTACAGGCAACCCGGTGGAATACGCACCGCTATCGATAGATACAAAACGCCAGATTGTGAAGCACTGCGGGTGTGAAATAACACTCTCTGCGCGAGAATATCGCCTGCTACTTTTCCTATACACTAACCAGGATCGTGTGGTTCCGGTTCAAGAACTTATCGGTTTCACCCATGGAATGCGATCAAACAGGGACAATGCCGGTCAATTAATTCGACCCTTGGTTCGTTCACTCCGCCGGAAATTAGGGTACGAAACAGGAGAAAGTGGCTGCATCCGAACTGTTCGAAGTATTGGTTACCAATACATTGAATATAGCTAATATAGTTATGCTGTGGAATTGAATGAGGTAAATTTTATGTCGTATTGCCCAAATTGTGGTCACATGAACGCAAATCATGCCAGTATCTGTACCGCGTGCAACCATGTCCTGTATCGCGTTTGCCAGAACTGCAAGAATGAAGTGACAGCAAATTCGATATATTGTCCCCAATGCGGAACACGATTGCCGGTTGATGCCCTTCCGGAAAAAGTGGTCCAACCCTTTGCAGACCGCCTGCAATCGATGATACCAGGTTCGCTCCAGGCCAGAATAAATCAAGCAATAGCGGTCATGATCGGTGAACGACGTGAAGCCACTGTGCTTTGCTGGCACATTGATATCCAATCTGATGCGTCAGACCTTTTTGATGGCGAAGCGCGTTATATACTCAACGATAAAATTATGCGTCAACTGGCAGAAATCATCTATGAATACGAGGGAACTATAGACCGTTATTCAGGAGATTATCTTGTTGCGTTCTTCGGCATTCCCATTGCCTATGAGAATAATTCAGAGCGCGCTATCCGTGCAGCCCTGGATATAAAGAGTAAACTGCACCCTTTGATAAATAGTATCACGACACAGTATGGCATTCATATCACTACCCATACAGGTATTCATACCGGGAATGTGATTGTCAGCCGGACCACAGAAGCCACAAAGATGGATTACACCATAGTTGGTAACATTATCGACCATGCTGAGATACTCCGCGATGCGGCAGACGCTGATACAATTCTCGCAAGCTTTGATACTTACCAACGGACGCACCCTTTAGTCCAATTCGAACGCATTCCATTGCTGACCACGCGAAGTTCTGCCGATCGGGTATGGGCATTCCGTCCTGACCATATCAAAGCCAGCCCGGGGCGGGTGCGTGGTTTGATGGGCGATCAGGAGCCAATGATTGGACGTCATGATGCGCTGCTCTGGCTGCAGTCTACCTGGCAAGAAGTTATTCGTGAGAAACGCTGCCGTACCGTATTCGTTAGTGGCGAAGCAGGCGTAGGCAAAACACGTCTGGTGTCAGAATTTTGCAGCGGGTTGCACAACACCGAAGCTTATGTCTTCCTGGGGAGTTGTATGACCTATGCGCGAGTAACCTCCTTGCATCTGATAAAAGGTATTCTGCGCGATATGCTGTCTATCGATGAAAGTCAGAGTGCCGCAGAACAATACCAACAGTTGAAAGATGCGTTATCGGACCTCGGTGTACAACATACAGACATCCTGCCATACCTCACTTTAGTGTTGGATCTGGATCACAATCAACAGGATAGTGTTATCAAGTTAAATAACCTCGACGATGCCGCATTGCAGAAACTGACCCACGCAGCGATACGGCAGGTCATCGAAACCATCGCCCGAATTCAACCCGTAACCCTCGTCTTTGAAGATTTGCATTGGATAGATTCTGCATCTCGCAGTGTTATAGATTACTTGCTGCAAACCCTGGACCACACAACCGTCCTCCTCATTCTCATATCCAGGAGCAGTGAACGGGAAACAGTTCTTCAACCTCTCATTGAAACATCGGGGAAATTGCGCCAACCGATGGTGGACCTTCGAATAAATCCCTTATCATCCGATGAAATCACCGAGTTGATAGGGCACTTACTGCACAATACAACGGATGAAGCACGTGGTCTTATTAATCAGATTGTTAATCGAGCGGATGGCAACCCATTCTTTGCTGAAGAAATTGTAAGAAACCTGATTGACCATGGCGGTATACATCTTATCCGCGACACATGGTATATCACGGACAAAGCTAAAGATCTCATCCAAAAGACGCCTGGTACGTTGGGAGACCTTATCTTGGCGCGATTTGATCGTCTTGAGGAAAATTACCGTGACTTGCTGTATATCGCTGCAGTGTGCGGATTGTCGTTTTCTCCAAAGGTCCTGACCCACTTATCAACTGAGACACACATTGAAGCAATCCTTGACCAACTTATAAAACACAAATTTATTACACTGGAAAAGGTAGCGGATAGCATAGATTACCGTTTCAGGCACGAATTAGTGCATCAGGTCATATACAATACCTTAC
Organism: uncultured Chloroflexia bacterium; assembly: GCA_963700595.1. GTDB lineage: Bacteria > Chloroflexota > Anaerolineae > B4-G1 > SLSP01 > PWVB01. The sequence goes on along the minus strand of CAVOYE010000020.1, from coordinate 247,412 downwards.
TCCTTCAGGACAGACAAAAAATACATGGTCGCATTGCCAAAGTTCTGGAAGAAAAGCAGAGTCTCGTGAACGATCAACAACGGGTTGAATTGCTGGCGCACCATTACTTTGCGAGCAGAAATTCTGATAAAGCGATACCATATCTGCTTATCGCTGCAGATAATGCTTCACGCCGCTGTGATTACGAGACTGCTGTAAAGCATTTCCGGGATGCGCTGAAGAATATGTCATCCCAAATCTCTGACCATAGCGATCTAATTTTACAGGCGAAGATCGGTCTGGGACGCGCGTTGAAATTCACTGGGGATCATAAAGAAGCCAGCCAAATGCTTCGTGAAGCGTTGCAGGCAGCACTGTACGGTAGTATGAAAGCTGATCTCCTGGACAGAATGGTCGATGGCTTGCGGGAATTAGCAGAAATAAGGCACATTGAAGGCGCATCGGATGAAGCCATTGAATACCTTGACGCTGGTATTGTTGCGATTGAGAAAACAGGTAAACAGCAATACATCACATTGTGGCGTTCACTAATAGACAGGATGGCATGGATACATTATCGTCAAGGAGACCTGGAGAAAGCATTCGTCCTGGCCGGTTCCGCAACTCTGGGACTCAATCCTGAACGTGAGGATGACCCAATGATATTAGCCAGTCTATACAATACATTAGGGGGAATTCTTTGGGAACAGGGGAATCTCTCTGAAGCGGTAAGTTATGTTAAGCTGAGTTCGCGCCTATATGAGAAGCAACGCTACATCTGGGGAATGGCCAATACTGATGTGAACCTGGGTGTTCTCTATTTTACACAAGGAGACTGGCAGCAAGCGAAAAGCCATTTTATACAAGCAGATAAATACTGGGTTCAGATGGGAGATCTGCAGCATAGAGCCGTCACCTTAAATAACCTGGGAACCCTTCATCAGGGTATGGGGCAGTTTGATAAGGCAGAAACCAATTTTATCGAAAGCCTGGATTTGTTCCAACGGCTGGGGGATTTATGGGGCAGCGCGCGTGTGCATATCAGTCTTGCAAGATTTCACCTCGGAAACTCGAAAATGAAATTGGCAACCGAACACATCACCCAGGCAAGTGAATTGTTGAAAATAATAGGCGCCGAAGATGTTGAAATGTACTGGATTCATGCGCTGATTCTGGTTGAATATAATCTGGAATCAGCACAGAAAAAAGCAGAGTACGCCCTAAAACTTGCCAGAGAAACAAACTTACTTGACCAGGAAGCCGAATGCCTCTTAACACTTGGTAAGCTTCATATGCATGCAGGTGATTATCAATTAGCTGAAAGTATGTTCCGGGAATCCGTTGACCTGAACCAACAAATCCACGCTCCATACGGACTTGGATTTGGGATGCTTGAATTAGGCAAACTTTATCTGCACCTTGCTCAGGAGCAAACACAGAACAGCGGAGAATGGCATCGTCGAGCAGATGACAGGTTGAGATCAGCCGCAGAGCAGTTTTCCAAACTTGGTGCAGTCCATGATTTAGCTATGACGCAGAAATTGATCAGAGAAGTTGGAACTTTACCTGTGCTGCAGATAGGTGAAGGTGATGGTTTGCCATCTGCCGGATCTATAAATTCAACAGTGATACCAGAAGGAGAGCAACGACTAGCAACAGTGGTTTGCCTTGTTTTATCGCTACAAAAAAGTAAAGAAGAAGAAGAAGAGGAAGTTTTCGGGGCTGTAACCCGACTAACCTCGATTATCTCCGCCATTGCGGCGCGCTACCAAGGACAGGTAATACGCCAACACAATCGCATGTTACTTATCTTCGGTGCCCCGCAGACGCATGAAGATGACCCTGCACGTGCAATTATGGCTGCCCGGGATGTACTTGAGCGTCTGCAACAAGAAACCGCTAGTCTCCACGGCATTCTGCAACACGGCGTTGCTGTGACCCAAGGCAATGTCATCGCAGGATACATCGGTCCGGAATTTCATTCTGCGTTTATGGTCGAAGGAGATCCGGTTACCGCAGCCAAAGAGCTGGCAGGCACTGTACCCATTGCTGAAGTATGGGTCAACGATGACGTCAGGAAAACAACAGAAAGGATTGCACAATACCGACCGGTAGAAGAATATGAGGGAATCTGGCAGCTGATGGCTTTCTTTGACGACCCGGGTGAACTACGGGGTATTCCCGGATTGCACGCCAGGCTTATCGGTAGGGATTCCTCCCTGAATGATATGGTTTCCCTCACTCAATATCTGGAGCAAGGTTTGGGTGGATTAATCTGGATTGAAGGTGAACCAGGTATTGGTAAAAGTCGCTTGATGCGTGAATTTATATCTGTGATAACCACGAAAGGTGTTGATATTTGGCAGGGTCACTGTTCACCGCAAGGCAGTGAAGTTGCCTTCTCGTTATTCACTGATTTACTCGCCCAACGGTTCGACCTCAATACAAGAGATTCCGCAGAAGTAATACGGGATAAAGTGAATACCTTATTCGCAAGACTACCGTACAGCCTCAATATGACGCAACCGTATATTGAGGTACTTCTGGGGGCCTGGCCAACCGGGATACCAGGGGGAAGGTTAGCACAACTTGAGCCTGAACAATTACGCCAGCAGATATTTATCTCACTTAGGAGATACTTTAAAATATTATCCGAGCAAAAGCCACTGGTAATTCTTCTGGATGACTTGCATTGGATAGACACAATTTCGGCGGAGCTGTTGTATTTTATGCTAACGCTGATCGCGAGTTCGCCAATTCTCTTTGTATGCGCGCAACGACGTGAAAGAGCAGACGCACCTAATGATCGACTGGTGCGTATGCGGAGTCTGGTACCGGCACAAACATGCTACCTGCAACTGCAACGTTTGACTGAAACAGAACGCGAGGTGTTATTGAATGATTTCCTGCCCAACAACCAAATATTGGGCAGTATTCGTGCGTCAATCCTCAGCCGAAGTGACGGTAACCCCTACTACATCGAAGAATATATCCGTATGCTTGTTGAACAAGGATATGTGGCAAAGCAGCAGGATCTCTGGGTAGTTAAAAAAACATTCACAGCGACGGATATTCCACTCCCCGCATCATTGGATTTATTGATTCGATCCAGAATTGATACTTTACCTCAGGAACTCAAGCGTGTCGTCCAGATCGCGGCAGTCCTCGGGACCCCATTTGATGTGGACACTTTGGGTGCGATGTGCGACACTCTCGATATTGAAAGCATATTGAATCGCCTGGCTTCCCGCTTACTGGTCCGTAAAACACCTGACGGTCAACAATGGACATTCCACCATCCGCTTATCGAAGGGGTCGCATACAAAAGTATTCTCAGAATACGTCTTCAAGTGTATCACGGGCAGATCGCAGAAATACTCATAACGCGCTGGGCAGAAGCAGCTGACGAGCACGCAGAAGTGATTAGTTACCACTTGACCAGAGCTAATGAGCCCGCAAAGGCATTAAACTACTTATTAACTGCTGGTGAGCGTGCCGCAGCCAGATTCGCTAACGAACAGGCTGTAAATTATTTCTCTCAAGCGGGTCAAATACTGAGCACTTTACCCGGAACCTCAGATATTATCCGATGGCGCCTCGCGGCAGGTCTTGGTGATGTTTTTCGTGCGATCGGTCAATTCAGTGACTCCATGGCAGCGTTGCGTGCTGGAATGGCATTAATGGAAACTGGCAGCTTGAATCCTGTTTTAAGAGCAGGACTGTATCGCAGAATGGGTGATACGACGCGCAAACAGGGGAAATTTCAAACTGCCATAGGTTATTTTAAAGCAGCAATATTCCTTTTAGTTGAGTCTGAAGATAAAGAAAATCAACTTGAGATGGCTCGTGTATTGTACGGGCAGGCATGGGCACAATTGCATCATGGTTTATTTGATCAAGCCAGAGAGGCTGCCGAACAGGCGTTGACCTACGCCCAAAAAGTGGATTCCACGGTGGATCTGGCAGCGATAGAAAATCTGTTAGGTGGAATTCATAATAGTCAAAGCGAATGGGCAGATGCTTCGCGGCATACCCGAAGAGCGATGGTTTTACGGGAACAAATGGGATATACGTGGGGCGTTGCATCAACTTTAGGAAATCTTGGTGTTCTGGCGGTCCTGGAAGGCGATTGGCACAAGGCAAAGTCGTTCTTCGAACGGAGCCTTGAATTGCGTAAGGACATGGATGATGCCGAGGGTCTGGCTCTTGTACATAACAACCTGGGTATGTTGCTCCGCGATCAGGGCAGGCTTGATGAGGCAGAAAAACATTTCAGCGCTAGTCTCGCAGCATCCAAACCGTTCGCCTACCATTTCAACATCGCGAATGCTACGCTGGGATTAGCGTATTTATTATTCCTAAAAGATGATCATGTGATGGCGCGTCAAATGCTATCCAGCGTCATACAACGCGCTGAAGAAATCGACGCCAGGGACATCTTAACCGAAGCGCATCGGATGCAAGTGGAAATGTATATTGCGGAAGGAAATTATCAATCAGCCATTGATACCGCACGGACAACGCTTGAGCGCGCGCGCGAAACCGGAAACAGAGAACATCAGGCAAGTTTATGGCGTTTGATCTCCATCATCGAACTTTCCCAGGGTCACATCGATACCGCGAAACAAGCGCTGGCGCAAGCTATGGATATTCTCAGCTCTGTGACGAATATGCTGGAATCAGGCAAAGCGCATACACAAGCAGCGTATATTGCACTGGCGGTTGACGACAACGAAACCGCGGATGAACATCTAAAAGCAGCACAAGGAATATTCATAAAATTGGGTGTCGACACGGAGCTGGCACACCTGCAAAAACTTGCGGAATACAGAAGTTTAGCTTAGGCACAGGATGCAAATGTTAACACATTCCCAACATACAAGAAGTAAAGATGAAATGATTGTTCTGATATATCTATCAATCACATTAAAGACGAGAAGCAGGTGAAACCCATATGCCCGAATTAATTTGCCCGACATGTGGCCAAAATGTACCCGCTGGGAGTAAATTCTGCAATCAATGCGGGAACCCTGTTACCGGAAAAACTGCCAACCGAGTTGAACCCTTCGGATCGAGACGTTATGCTGCAAAGCTTGCGCGTCGCTCATGCCGCAACCCCTCGTTGAAAAAGTAAACACTGCCGCACCGGAGATCGTTGGCGAACGTCGTGAGGTAACGGTACTTTTCCTCGACATTGTTAATTTCTCCACCACCTCCCGGGTATTGGACAGTGAGGACGTTTACATTTGGACAGACAGAGTATTACGGTGCATGGCAGATGTAATCTATGAGTACGAGGGCACCATAGATAAATATACCGGCGATGGTTTAATGGCCTTATTTGGCGTGCCAATCACCCACGAAAATGATCCTGAACGAACCTTACGGGCTGCAATGGATATGTTATCTGCCCTCAAACCAATTCAAGCACAATTCAACGAAATTTTCAACCTTGATTTTCATGTCAGGATTGGTATCCACACTGGTTCGGTGATCGCCGGCAGGATAGGCAGCGACATGCATGTCGAGTACACTGTCATTGGTAACACTGTAAATCTGGCGAATCGAATGCAATCACTCGCACAACCTAACACAATCGCTGTCAGCTTTGAAACTTATCAACTCACCCACCCGTTTTTTAATTATCAATCCCTACCACCGGCAATGGTCAAGGGGCAAACGCAACCTATCCGGGCATTCCAACCCTTGACTTTGCGTACAAAACCCGGACAAACGCGAGGATTACCCGGGTTAGCTGCGCCTATGGTTGGACGCCAGGCAGCGCTGGCGCAAATGCAGAATGCGCTGGCAGAGATGCGGCAAGATAGGCGCACCAGAATTATATTTGTAACCGGCGAGGCTGGTGTAGGTAAAAGCCGGCTTGTGGAGGAATTCCATAAATCAGTAGCGCAAACCGATATCAGCGTTTATCGAGGCGTGTGCCTCACCTATACGCGCTCGAATGCGTTGAGAGTCATTGCAAGTCTTCTACGCGACATTATGCAATTATTAGCTACCGATTCGGTTGAAATACAACACGCAGCACTCATAGCCTATCTGAACGAAATGGAATTGAACATAGACGATCTGGCGCCCTATTTACGCAATGTCCTGGAGCTGGAACACACCCAGACAAAGATAGAAAACCGTTTGAATCGTTATGAACCAGACGTACTTAAACAAACTCACGCATGTCAGCCTTGCGACAGGTAATTCTGGCCGAAACGCACCGTTTGCCAGTGGTATTGGTCTTCGATGACTTGCACTGGGTTGATCCAGCATCCAGGGATTTTCTGGAGCATATGCTTCGGACTGTGGATAGCTGAACCGCTGATGATGATCCTCATCTCACGTGACGCTGGACCTGGATAGTTCCATCGGTTCGCTTGTCTCTTCAGCGGAAAACTTCGATGAGCGTTTAATCGACATCAACCTGAACCCACTTACGGATGAAGATGGACACCATTTGGTCGACCAGTTACTGACAAACGCGTCTCCGGAAGTGAATGCTCTCAAACGCCGGATCGCTGACCTGGCTGAAGGCAATCCATTTTTTATTGAAGAAATCATCCGGATGTTGATTGATCAGGATGGACTGCAATTTACAGACGGTCGGTGGCACGTTGGACCCAATGCTGATTTGCTGATGAAGGATGTACCAGCAACACTGAATGGACTCGTGTTAGCGCGCCTCGACCGTCTACCGGATGAACTACGGCAGACACTCCAAAAGATTGCTGTCCTGGGATCCGACTTCCCTCTTGAATCTGCTCCAGTGCATTCAGTGGTATGAGCCGTGAAGCCATTTCTATGCAAATGGCAGAATTAGAAGCCCGGCAGTTTGTTGCCAGCATGCAATATGGGCAAGAGCAAGGCTATAAATTCTACCACACCCTGATCCAGAAAGTTATTTATAATACCTTGCTCAAACGCGATCGTCAGCGTGTTCACACTAAGAGTTGCCGCGGTGATTGAGCAGGATTCTGTCTGGCTACCTTACGATAAAACAGAAGCGCTGGCTTTTCACTATTCAGAAAGCACCACTTCCGATCAAAGCTCTGCCCTACCTGATAGAAGCTGCGGAGCATGCTTTCCATCGTTGTGCAAACGAAACTGCTGTGCAACATTATCGTCAAGCGCTGGCTCTTGTAAAGGAGCAGCCGGATTGTGACATACAACAACTCATCCGGATTGAATCTGGTCTAGGGCAAGCATTAAAATTCGTCGGTGAATTCTCTGAAGCCTGCCGGACATTGGAAAACTCTCTGCAGCATCTATTATCGTTAAGCATAAAGTTTGAATCACCACTTCTATTGCCCATCCTGATCCGCAGTTTACTCGAACTATCCGATATCAGAGTTCGGGAAGGGGCTCTGGAGACAGCCATCGACCATCTTCAAGCGGGACTTGATGCTCTTGGAAAACAGGGGGCTGAGGAAAATCCATACTTCTGGCGATCCTTAATGGATCGCCTTGGCCTGGGTACGTTTCCGGCAGGGGAATCTTGAAAAAGCGTTTACTTTGGCGAGTTCAGCGACACTGAATCTGGAACCTGAAACAGAAGAAGACCCGATGACGCAAGCCAGTCTGTACAACACACTGGGGGGGGTGTTCTGGCAGTGGGGCAATCTTCCCGAGGCCACACACTATGTAGAAAAGAGTCTAAAACTGTATCACAGTGCTGGCTATGCATGGGGCATGGCGATCGCGTATACAAATTTGGGAACCCTCCATTATGCCTTAGGGGATTGGCCTGAGGCGCTCGCATCTTTTGAGGATGCCCACAAACTGCGCTGCGACAACGGGTATCTTCCTGAACAGGCGCTTAACCTGAGTAATCTGGGTCATCTGCGAATCGCGATGGGTGAGCATGCCCAGGCAAGGTTGGACCTGGAGAATGGATTGGCCCTAAGCCAACAACTCGGTGAAGAGTTTGGCATCGTCCTGACGAAAATAGGCCTGGCTCAACTGGCAATCATTGAGTCCGAATTTCAAAGAGGCTATCGACCATCTCGATGATGTAATGGACCTGGCTGAAACAGCGGGCGTTCATCATTTAGCGCAAGCTGGTTGGCTGCGCGCTTTGACCATGGCGGGACTTGGCGCCTTGAGTGAAGGGATTGAGACTAGCAGAGCAAGCCCTTGAGACAGCGCGTGATGCGAAACTAACGGAGACTGAAGCAGACTGTCGCCGGGTTCTGGGCATACTTCGTACCAGAACTGGTGAGTATCTGGAAGCTGAGTCGCAACTTCGTGAGGCAGTTGACCTCTATCTGCAAGTGAATGTCCCTTATGGTGAAAGTTTATCGCTTCTTGAATTGGGAAAGCTTTACGCCGCGATGGCATCTTCTGGAGATTTTACACTTACGCAATGGCGCGTGAAAGCCATGGACACCCTTGCCCAGGCTGCCGATAAGTTCGAAAAGTTAGGCGCGCGTTACGACCTTTCTCTCGCGACAAGCGCTTCTCGATACGCTTCGTACTGAGGAAAGGGTTGATAGCACATGACCAAGCGCGTCACACTTCCCCACTGCCCTATCAGAATGATGGACAAGCCATTGAGTTACCAAATGGTGACCGGCGACCCGTAACCATTGTCGCCCTTAACCTGCGAATCCCGCCTGATATGGACGAAGAGACGATCTTCAATATTCAATCGCTCCACCTGCAGGTCGCAACGACGATCGCCGAGGAATATCACGGGCAAATAATCCGGAGGCACAATGGATTACTCCTGGTCTTTGGTGCGCCAATATCCTATGAAGATGATACGGAGCGTGCTGTAAACTGCGCCGTCGAGTTGATGAAGTATCTCCTGGTGGCAGAGAATGAGAGCGGTCATCAGCAAACAGAATTTGCAATCGCTGTAAATCTTGGGGATGTGGTTGCCGGGCAGATTGGTTCCCAATTTCATTCCGAATTTACTGTGACCGGTGAACCCATCCAGTTAGCAGAAAGTATCGCCGGTCATGGTCTACCCGGTATAGTCTGTGTGACCGATGCGGTCCGGATGAAAACAGAACGACTATATCGCTATGAACCAGCACAAACCTCTGACAGTGCAGTCAATACAGGGGGCGCATTGTGGCAAGTGGCTGGTCGGCGAGATAATACTGAACCGGCACGGGGATTGCCAGGCATCAAGTCCAGATTTATAGGACGAAAGGACCAACTTGGCAAAATGCTCGATCTGTCGGCAATACTTAACCAGGATATTGGCGGACTGATCTGGATTGAAGGTGAACCCGGTGTGGGCAAGAGCCGTCTGATGGCAGAATTTACTGCATCCATTGCAGATAACGGAATTCTCATCTGGTCCGGTGCATCTACCCCTCAAAAATCTGGTCACGCATTCTCCCTGATTGCAGACGTGATAACACGTGCTCTGAAAGTGCGGCCTGTGGACACAGCGGAACAGATACGCACCAAAATTGACCTGGCGATAGAAAGCTGGCCCAGAGACGCCAGCTTAGCCCGGCCATATCTGGAAATACTGCTGGGGATGCGCCCGAGTGGTATTGAGGCAGAGCGGTTAGCGAGTCTGGAACCCGATCAACTGCGGCAGCAAGTTTTCGTCTCGCTGCGCAGGTTATTCCAAATTCTGGGCAAACAGCGACCCATGGTGCTCCTGCTGGATGACTTGCATTGGATTGATCCTATGTCTGCGGATTTGCTCTTGTTCCTGATGACTATGGTGGTCTCGGTTCCCATTTTGTTTGTCTGTGCGCAACGCCGGCAAGGTGCAGACCTGCCCAATGATCGCCTGGTGAAAGTGCAAAGTCTGATTCCCGACCAGACACTTCACCTTCATCTTTCACGCCTTTCGCTGGATGACAGTGCAGAGCTATTAAATGAACTCCTCCCGCAAACACGACTGTCCCCAGATATCCGTCAAACGATATTAAAGCAAAGTGATGGAAATCCGTATTTTATCGAGGAATACATACGTATGCTCATTGCCCAACAGGTCCTTCAGCACTCTGAAGATGGCTGGAATGTGGTGGAAGGCCAGGATATTACACAAGCTGCCTGTGCCTTCTTCGTTGGAAGTACTCGTTCTCTCCCGCATTGACATCCTCCCCCCTGATCTGAAGCAGTTACTACAGGAAGCTTCCGTGCTCAGTGCTCCCTTTGATATGGGACTGCTGGAAAGGATTTCTGAAGTACGTGATGTCAGGGTTAATCTCGGACGGTTGGAATCACGCCTGCTGATGAGACGGCTGTCTGAATCCGGTCAATGGGAATTCAGCCATTCTCTTATAGAAAATGTGGCATATACCTCGATGCTGCAAGCCCGGCAAAAGCTGCTCCATTTGAGAATCGCTGAGATGCTGGAGCACCAGTACGCAGGAGATGTGACTAGAACACGCAGAGACCCTGGCTTATCACTTCTCAAATACGGATCACAGTGCCAAAGCGGTGACTTACCTGGTATTAGCTGGCGAGAGAGCCGTGAATCGATACGCCAATGAGGAAGCAATATCCATTTTGAACGGCCTGCGACACGTATTGGATACCGAATTCGAAGCAGCGGATGATTTCGCTGGCGCATTGCTGCGGGTCTGGGAGACGCATATCGTGTGGTTGGCAGGTACACTGATTCCAACCGCATCCTGAAAGCAGGCCTTGCCCTGACGATGTCAGCAGGAATGTCTGCAGGATTTCCCAAAAATGCCCGTGCTGGTCTTTACCGGCGTCTGGGTGACACATACCGGAAGCAAGGTGAGATGGACATTAGCCCGGGAGTATTACGCAAAAGCACAAACATCCTGCAACACAGAGGATCACCTGGCGATAATTGAAGTTTTGTATTGCCTGACCGGAACTGCCTGGACTTACTTCCTGCAGGGCCAATCGACCAAAGCACAACAGGTATGCACAAGAGAGCCTTGAGATAGCGCAAAATGCCGGTGTGCTGGCCGAACTAGCCACAGCAGAGAATTTGATGGGGGGCATTTATTACCACCAGAGTGATTGGATACCCGCGTTACATCACACGACCCGGGCAATGGTGCTGCGCGAACAGATGGGATACACGTGGGGTGTGGCCTCAACCCTGGGGAACCTTGGTATTCTTGCCGTCTCCGCAGGACAATGGAACAAAGCATGGTCATTTTTTGAGCGATGTCTTTTGCTGCAGCAGGAAATGGGAAATATCGAGGGATTGGCAATAGCGCACAACAACCTGGGTTTATTAGCCAAGGACCAGGGAAAACTCGATCTTGCCGAGTACCATTTCCGCGAAAGCCTGAAAGTAGCATCACCCTTCAGGATGATCTTTCACATGGCGAACTCAGGGAATGGACTGGCACACGTTTTACTCCTGAAAGGGCAGGAGTGATCTGGCACAGGAGACCATCACATTGTGCGAAAATCAGATAAAAGAGATAGATTCGGAATTTTTATTGGCTGAAAATCATAAAGTCCAGGCTGAAATTCAGCTTGCCAGGTGTGAATATTCAAAAGCCCTGCAGACTGCACAACATGCAGCTGAGTTAGGTGCCCATTTAGGCAATCACAATCTGGAAGCGGCGGGATGGCGCATAGTGTCTGAAATCGCATTTAAGACAGGGGAATATGGAAACTGCCCATGCTGCCCTGATCAAAGCACAGCAAGCCCTGTCCAATAGAACCGAGGAAGTGGAGAGCGCTCGTCTCACCGCACAGGAAGGACGGATACTGATGCAAGAAGGTCAGACGGATAAAGCAGGGATTAGTCTGATAACCGCCCGGGAAATCTTTATCCGTTTGGGGGCGAATCTGGAGTTGAAGCACGTTGAAGAAATTCTGCATCGGTCTGAATAGCGGATAATACAATCCTCCTTTATAAAGAAAGATCTGACGCCGAGACGCCATGACATAAAATGTCATGGCGTCTTGGTGTCCGGATTCGTTATTGGGGATCAACATGATAACATCGTGATGTTTTGCACTTTTCGCACGGAATTCGCAGATAACTGCACTTTATTTCCATAGATTTCATACCGTTTTTAGACTAGAATTAAGTTAGAGGCTGTAGATACGATTAAACGATAACCCGAAATGCATAAGGGTTAATTGAATTTGAAGATTTGGAGATCCAGATGGTAACACGATACATTGAGGCACAACACAAACTGGCTGGTCAGAATTATCCTGCTGGCAAGTCTGATCTTACCGGTAGCAGGGACTACCGCCAAACCGATGGATACCGTCAACCCAACCCGAAGCTGTGGACATTATCGTCCAGGCGCGCGACTCGGAAACAGCTGCTGCCCTGGTGCAGGATGTGGGCGGTACTGTGACACGTGATTTGGATGTTATCAATGCCGTAGGCGCGACCGTCCTGCCACATCATCTGATCTGCCCTGAAACAAGCTCCAGGAATCACCCACATCTGGCCCGACGCCGGTGTGCGGAGCACAGATAGCTGCTGACCCGGGAACTGATTTATAAACCTGTCTCCGGGATTGAAACTAAAGAGAAAGATTTTGACCTGAATAAAGTGGCAATCTGTGATGGAAGTCGTGTGAATATGGAAAGATGTTCCGGATGGTGAACATCAACCCCCACGCTTATCAGGCTTATACCTTTGCTCCTGTGAGCCAGTTTGGTCCAGCCAGCGTGCGCATTATTTTTAAGGAGAAAGGGTCTGAACCATGCCCAACTCCAGGTGTATCAAGCTTCAACCGGTATCTGGCACACCTACAACATCAATGTGACAATCAGCGAGGACCAGGTCATTGACACAACACTGGATGTGAGTGATGCGCTGGCTACACCTGATGACCTGGCACATGCCGAAGTCCGTTTCCTGGCAAGTGAAGGCTCAGATGACAAAGCTGAAGTCGACTGCGTCCGATTACGCGTATCCACCACATACTACACGCCTGTCGCAGCCACGGAAACCAAGCTCTCCGACTTCAAGCTGCAGAAGTCTCTACGCTGATGGTACAAACGCATAAGATAATATTCCCCTCAACACTGTTGATCCGCACTTTTACCAGAGCTACACTTTGTCGCCAGTGGTCGATCCAGCAGACCTGCCCGGACTGGTCGATTTGCACATTGTGTTTAAAGAAAAGAGCCTGAATCACGCCTTATGTTGAGGTGTATCAGGCTTCTGACACGGATATGGCATCGTTTCGAAATCAATACCCTGACCAGCGATGACACAACCATTGACGCCATTCTGGATATAAGTGAAGCATTGACGTCGGCTGAAGATTTTACCAGGGTGAACGTCCGCTTTCTGGTCTCACGCAATGATGGCGGTGAAAAAGCAGAGAGTCGATCTGGTCAATCTGCGTCTGGCAGCCCTTGTAGGTGAAACCACCAGTACGAATCCCGCCGACACTTACGAAGGCGTCAACGCCAGTCCCATCTGGGCAGCGGGCAACACCGGATCTGGTATAGGTGTTGCCGTCCTCGACAGTGGGACCAAGAAGTACAAGGAACTGGAGCTGGACTCCTACAATCAGAAACAACGGTTTTAAAAAAGGGTGGAGCGCTCTAACCGGCAAGGAAGGTGATGGAGAGAAGGACAAAAACGGGCACGGCACACTGGTGGCCTCTATCATCAGCAATTCAAAGCGCAACGCTCACGGCAAATACTTCGGCGTCGCGCCAAATTCGGTCATCATCCCTGTGCAGGTTTTGGGTGAAGATGGAGGCGGCAGCTATTCCCAGGTCATTGCCGGTATTCAATGGGTCATCGATCACAAAGCTGAATACAACATCCGGATTATGAACCTATCACTCAGCGCGCCGGTACGCTCTTACTACTGGGATGATCCCCTGAACCTGGCTGTGATGCAGGCGTGGAACGCCGGGATCGTCGTGGTGGTCGCCGCCGGTAACAGCGGTCCGGAGGCGATGACGGTGGGTGTTCCTGGCAACGTGCCCTACGTGATTACCGTAGGCGCACTGACTGATGCCTACACACCCGGCGACTGGTCAGATGATTATATACCCCCCTTCTCGGCTGCGGGGCCAACCTTCGAGGGCTTTGTTAAGCCTGACGTTGTCGCCCCTGGCGCGCATGTGGTGGGTGTGCTGTCCGAAAAAGGCAGATTGGCTAAAGACCATCCCAATCACAGGATTGACAAGGATTACTACAAGTTCAGCGGTACCTCCATGAGCGCGGCGCAGGTCTCGGGTGTGGTCGCCCTGATGTTAACCCGGAACCCCAACCTGACGCCGGATCAGGTCAAGTATCGCCTGACGGCTTCGGCGGTACCCGCTATCTACACTGATGGCACACCCGTATTCAGCCTGTGGCAGCAGGGCGCAGGACGGGTGGACGCTTATGCTGCGGTCTATGGTCAATACGAGGGTGAAGCCAACAACGGGCTCGATCTCAATGCAGACCTGATGGGCACCCAGCATTATGCCGGTTTCACACGATGGGATGACGGTTCCCAGCAGTTCTACCTGATCAGCCCCAACGGCTATGCCTGGGGTGAGGGCTACGCCTGGGGCGGTGGTTACGCCTGGGGTGAGGGTTATGCCTGGGGTGAGGGTTATGCCTGGGGCGAAGGTTACGCCTGGGGCGAAGGTTACGCCTGGGGCGGCGGTTATGCCTGGGGCGAGGGCTACGCCTGGGGAGAAGGTTACGCCTGGGGCGAGGGCTACGCCTGGGGTGGCGCCTATGCCTGGGGCGAAGTCTATGATTATAACAGCACAACCCCCTGGAGTGCGGCGACTACCTCTCTGGCGAGTTGGGTAGAAACTGGAGCAGAAGAAGCGACGCCCTCGGGCAGACCCGCAGTTGTACCGCTATCCACTGAAGGGACGTCACCCACACCAACCCCAAGTCCCACACCAAATACAAACTCGGGAACAGTCCGGGACGACTTTAGCGCTGTCTCTTATGGAAACAACAATGGTTCCGTAAATTGGGATGGCAGCTGGGTGGAATATGACGTGATGGGGAGTGGTCCGAATGCGGGAAACATCGATATCTATGGGGGAGAGTTGTGGTTATGCGACCACCCTGACAGCGGTACACAACCCAGTATTTACCGTAAGGTAAACTTGACCGGCGCAGCCACAGCCATTCTCAGCTTTGGCTATCGCACCGGTAGTGGTGTCGATTGGAGTGATGCCGTAGTGCTTGAAGTCTCCGGCAATGGGGGCAGCAGTTACACAGTTTTAGATACCTATACAGGATTCAGTGGTGCAACGTCAGGAGAGAAAATGTACGATATCAGCGCATTCATCTCTGCTGATACACGAATCCGTTTCCGGGTAAGCAGCCTGTATGGTGGTTATAATGAGGATTTTGTCCTCGATTACGTCCAGATGGCGTTCGGCAATTGAATATTCATATGAATAACAGTCGAAAGGGTAAAATATATGAAAAATAGAATAAAATTCATATTGACATCAGTTATAGCGTTGCTGACGGTCACTTCATTGATAATGGGTCCAAGAGTACCGGTAACGTCAGGGTCTTCACGCGAGCCGGCTTTTATCGAACCAGGACTCTTTTCAACCCAGGCTAAGACGCTGTCTGTTATCGTGACGGCAGATGATGCCGAAACAGCTGCCCGTGCGGTCAAGGCGGTAGGAGGGCAAGTCAGCAGCGAGTTATGGCTCATTGACGCCGTCGCGGCAACGGTCACGGCGAATAGCCTTGCAGATCTGGCTGCCATACCGGGGCTTGTATCCGTTGTGGACAACAAAGGGGTGCAGGCTGCCCAATTACCAGAACCAGATGATTCGACAGGTTGGGACGGTTGGGTTACTGACTATCGCTGTCCCTGTACCATGGGACGGGAGTCCTGACGCTGAACCAACCTCAAACAAAGGATACTATCACATCATCAACCCAATCCCGGTAGATTTAGGGGCAGTCGATTTACATCGCCAATACTTTTTATATGGGTTTGATGTTACCGTCGCCATCCTGGACAGTGGAGTCTACATATCCGATCAGACCAAGTCAGAACTTGGCATGCAAGACCCTCAATCATTTCCTGGGGCAAGCTGACTTTGCCAATCCACTGTGTGATACTGACCTATCCAGAAAGGTGACTTATACAAACGGCATTCAGTATGACGATTATTGTTTTACTGATTTCAATTATAGTAAAGACACTTATGGGCACGGTTCTCACGTGGCAGGCATCATCTGGAGTAACCTGGGTGACTGGGACACCTTTGCCTACATGGGTGTGGCTCCCCAAGCCAATATCCTCAGCGTGCGCGTCCTGGGCGATAATGGCATGGGCACCTACGAGGATATAATTCAGGGAATCCAGTACATCGTCGCTAATAAAGAGATTTTTAACATACGCGTATTAAATGTCAGCCTCAGTGCCAAGGTAACGACCCCCTACTTTGTGGATCCGCTGAACCGAGCCGTCGAGGCGGCCTGGGCTGAAGGTATTGTCGTGGTAGCTGCTGCCGGCAATACTGGTGCTGGTGCACAGACAATCACCGTACCGGGTAACGATCCGTATGTCATCACGGTGGGTGCTCTGGATGGCAAACGAACCCCGGGTTACTGGGGAGACGATGTGCTTGCGCAATGGTCCGCTACAGGACCCACGCTGGACGGTTTTGTGAAGCCGGATGTACTGGCCCCAGGGATGAACATCGTCTCTTTTATGCACAATGATCATGACAATATTGATAATTCTGCCTACCTTGTTCGGCAACATCCGGATTATACCGAAACCAGCACCCTCTTCCGCATGAATGGCACCAGCATGGCAACCGCAATTACATCAGGGGTGGTCGCCATGATGCTGGACGCTGACCCGGATTTGACGCCTGATCAGGTCAAGTACCGGTTGATGTCTACTGCCCGTCCAGCTGTAACGAGCGACGGCAGCCTGCTCTACAATGTCTTCCAGCAGGGAATGGGGCGCATCTATCCAACAGATGCCATCTTAAGCAGCGATATTCCACTTGAAGCAACGGCTAATGCGGGTATGGACATCCAGGTCAGATATGGCCCATGGATGGGACGCCGATGGCGACGGGATACCGGATCCTGATGAAATGGCTTATCACTATCAGGGACCCGTGCGGCGTGTTTTAAGCGACGACGGCACAGCCTACCTGTACTATCGCGATTGACCTGGATGGTAATCCCGTTGCTTTGGGAAGCCGATGCGGAGGGCATGGGATGGTCCGGCGGCATGGGGTGGTCCGGCGGCATGGGTTGGTCTGGGGCTCTGGCCGAAGCCGGCATCGATCCAACAACTATGGCATGGTCAGGTGGTATGGGCTGGTCCGGCGGGATGGGTTGGTCCGGTGGGATGGGCTGGTCAGGCGGTATGGGTTGGTCTGGCAGCGTGGATACAAGCATATCCACAGCCTCTACAACCACCTGGGTCGATGATACAGCTGTTACAACCTCGCCACCTGAAGGTGATATAGCACTTAGCGGTGACACAATCTTTTTAAAAATAGCAGAACCTATTTCAAATGACCAGATATGGCCGGTCTTAATAACGCAGCCCATTATCCACATCACTGACCTGGATGGTACAGGTGTCATACTTGACGCCAAGGAAAATTGGATAGCGACAGTCCTGATTGCTGTGCGAATGCCGACAATATCCCCGTCCAAAACGCTATGGTTACAGGATAGTTGGGGGGTTTGCACCACCGATGCGCTGGGTCAATGCAGCCTGTTCAGTGGCATATTAAAGAAGAATGTAACCACCGCCACGTTCACTGTGGAAAGTGTGGTTCACACAGATTACACCTTCGATCCCACCGCTAACACAGATCCGGACGGTGACTGCGATGGCACAACCATTACGGTGAAAAAGCTATAAGTCAGCCGAGGTAGAAGAGAAAATCATTTGAACATACGATACATTCTAAAGCCATATTCATTTGCCATGGTCGAAGAATGTGCGAGGCATTCTTAGTTTGGAACAGTTTTGCACTTTTCGCACGGAAATCGCAGATAACTGCACTTTATTTTCATAGATTTCATACTGTTTTTAGACTAGAATTAAGTTAGAGGCCAGAGATGCGTTAAAAGATAACCTGCAATGCATCTGGATAATATTAAAAGATTAGGAGATTCAAATGTTAACACGTCCTTTGAGGAAAAAAATAAACTGGTTGTTCAGAATTATCCTGCTGGCAAGTCTGACCTTACCGGTAGCCGGGACGGGCGCCAGATCGGTTGAACCCGCTTTCTCCCTCGAACCCCTGGATGTCATCGTTCAGGCGCGTGACTCGGCAACAGCCGCTGCCCAGGTGCAGGATACGGGTGGGACTGTGACGCACATGCTGGGCATCATCAACGCTGTAGGCGCGCTTCTGACACCAATGCAATTGGCGCAACTGAACGGCACAGCAGGACTCCGTGTCTACAACAACCACACGCTTCAGGTGGCTGTTGAAGGGATCAGTGAAACTGTTCGCGACCAGTTCGATGTGCGCCTTTACAGCAATAACGATGGCACGATGAGCTGGTCTGGTGATTGGATCAAGAAACCGGCGATGACGGCAAACCTGATGGGGGAAAAATAAAGATTGACAAAGGTCAGTTACAGATCAAAGAAGATAGCCTGGGTATTCAGAGGGCAGTTGATCTATCGTCAGTCTCGTCTGCCGTACTGAGTTTTGAGTATCGCCGTGACGATGAGTTCAAGCAGGAATTCGTATCCCTGGACGTATCAGCGGATGGCGGGGCGACCTGGACGGAGTTAACCCGCTTCACCGGATACGATAAAGACAATAATTTTGTCCCCATCAATTTCGATATCACCACTTATGCCACCAGCAGCACAATTATTCGATTCGCCACTTCCTCAGATCTCGGTGGTGACAAGCTCTTTGTGGACAACCTTCAGATCGCGTTCGCAGTTGGGGAACCAGATTCTACGCCAACCCCCATACCCACACCCGAAGTGACGCCTACCCCTGTTCCTACGCCGGATGGCGCCATCGTAACTCTCACCGGTGGTGTTGCAGCGCGTGATGAGTTCAACCTGCATTCTTACAACAACAACGACGGTATGATCCCTTGGGCAGATGCCTGGACTGAAATCTACGACGATGGGATTCTTAATAGCGGTGATGTAGGACTCACCTACCTGACGCTGGATGATTTATTCGGCTCTACCCGGGTGTTGCGTATAAAAGAAATGGTTTCAGAGGGCGCCGAATGGCAATCGCGGCATGGGATTGCCCGTTCAGTTGATCTGTCCGGAGCCACGAATGCTGTGTTTAGCTTTGGCTACAAAAGAGCTTCACTTGACGTAAACGATTCACTTCTCGTCCAGGCATCCACTGATGGTGGTAATACTTGGTCTGAAATCGGACGTGTCGATGGCGGCACCTACGATAGCACATTTCAATATACCAGCTTCAACCTTTCCAACCATATCTCTGACCATACAACGATACGGTTTATGAGCAACTTCAACCCCGGTGACTATTTTGACATCGTGAGTCTGGACAATATATCCGTTCAGCGAGATGGCGTAGAAATCCCTGGCGAGGGTCATCCTACGCTCGTGGATGCTAATCACCTCCACGATCAGGGCCTGACAGGCGTTGGCGTAACCGTTGCTGTCGTCGATTCCGGATATTGGCCGCATACTGCATTGAATACTACGACTGACTATCAATCAGGGTCCGGGTTCAGTACAATGCTATTCTCGACCAGATCGAGTCCGAATGGACTCCCATCCGCACGGATGACAACGGGCACGGTACACATGTCACCAGTATTATTCTCAACAAAGAACGCACATCTACCATGATCTATCAAGGTATCGCACCTAACGTAAAACTGCTTTCCATTAAAGCCTTTGGTCCGGATGGTGGTGGGAATTACATGGATGTCATCCGCGGTATTGATTGGGCGGTGACCAACAAAGACACCTACAGCATCCGAGTTCTCAACCTGTCTTTCAGCGCCACTCCCCAATCCTACTACTGGGACGACCCGCTGAATCAGGCTGTGATGCGTGCCTGGCAAGCCGGTATCGTTGTTGTAGCAGCTGCAGGAAACAATGGCCCTGAGCCGATGAGCATCGGGGTACCCGGAAATGTGCCCTACATCATCACAGTAGGCGCGATGTCAGACAACTATACATCTCTTGATCTCACGGACGATTTTTTGACATCGTTCTCAGCTGCGGGACCTACATTCGAAGGTTTTGTCAAACCTGACATCGTAGCACCCGGTGGACACGTCATGGGTATGATGCCTGGTGATGCCCAGATTGCCCTGGATCATCCGGGCTTCTACGGTTACGATGATTACTTTATGATGTCAGGCACATCGCAAGCTACGGCGGTGGTCAGTGGCATCGCGGCTTTAATGCTGCAAAATGATCCAGACCTCACACCTGATGACGTCAAATGCCGTTTGATGGCATCGGCACGTCCTGCTCTGGACGAGACCGGCAACCTGGCCTATGCAATCTTCCAGCAGGGTGCAGGCTTGGTGAACGCCTACGATGCGGTCCACAGTACCGCGTCTGGCTGCGCCAACGTAGGTGTTAACGTTACCCTTGACCTGTCCGGCGTTGAGCACTATGGCGGAAGGGCTAACCAGGATCCTGAAACGGGCGAATATTATATTATGGGGCTGGACGGCTACGCCTGGGGTGAAGGTTACGCCTGGGGTGAGGGGTACGTTTGGGGTGAAGGTTATGCCTGGGGTGAGGGGTACGCCTGGGGTGAAGGTTACGCCTGGGGTGAAGGTTACGCCTGGGGTGAAGGTTATATCTGGGGTGAAGGTTATATCTGGGGTGAAGCTATGATGGCAATCAACACCTGGGTCCCCCAGGAATAGGTATTCTGGTTTATTAGTCGATTTTAGCAACATACTCAAAACCATTTAGGGACTTACGTATGATTAAAAAAAGAGCGTTCCGCAATAGTCTGGTATTGATGATAATCGCTGTTCTGGTTGGCGGTCTTGCGCCTAAATCCTCAGTCTCAAATGGACAGGTTGCCTATATCGAACCGGGGCTGCTTGCATCCCTGGCTGAGACGCTGTCTGTTATCGTGACGGCAGATGACGCTGAAACGGCTGCCCGTGCGGTCAAGGCGGTAGATGGGCAGGTCAGCAGCGAGTTATGGCTCATAGACGCCGTCGCAGCAACGGTCACGGCGAATAGACTTGCAGATCTGGCTGCCATACCGGGGATTGTATCCGTTGTGGACAACAAAGGGGTGCAGGCTGCCCAATTACCAGAACCAGATGATTCGACAGGTTGGGATGGTTGGGTTACTGACTATCGCTGCCCTGTGCCATGGGACGGGAGTCCTGATGCTGAACCAACCTCAAACAAAGGGTACTATCACATCATCAACCCAATCCCGATAGATTTAGGGGCAGTCGAGTTACATCGCCAATACTTTTTCTACGGGTTTGATGTTACTGTCGCCATCCTGGACAGCGGAGTCTACATTATCCGATCAGACCAAGTCAGAACTTGGTTACAGACCTGAGGAATTTCCTAGGACAAGCTGATTTTGCGGATCCGGATTTTGTCAACACTGTCGTGATCCTACCAAAAAGATGAATTCACTCGGAATCCAGTATGACGATTATTGTTTCACTGATTTCAATCTACAGTAAGGACACCTATGGTCACGGTTCGCACGTGGCTGGCATCATCTGGAGTAATCTGGGTGACTGGGACACCGGTGTGTATATGGGTGTCGCTCCCAAAGCCCATATTCTCGAGCGTGCGCGTCCTGGGCGACAACGGCATTGGCACCTACGAGGATATCATCCAGGGAATCCAGTATATCGTCGAACAATAAAGATGACTATAACATCCGCGTTTTAAATGTCAGCCTCAGTGCCCAGGTCACGACCCCCTACTTTGTGGATCCGCTAAACCGGGCGGTCGAAGCGGCATGGGCTGAAGGCATTGTGGTGGTGGCAGCTGCTGGCAACACTGGTTCAGAAGCCAGAACAATCACCGTACCGGGTAACGATCCCTATGTCATCACGGTGGGCGCTTTAGACGGCAAACGGACGCCCGGGTACTGGGGATGACGATGTGTTGCCAGAGTGGTCTGCTACAGGACCCACGCTGGACGGTTTTATCAAGCCGGATGTACTGGCGCCGGGGATGAACATCGTCTCGTTTATGCACAATGATCATGATAATATTGAATAATTCTGCCTACCTGGTCCGGCAACATCCGGATTATACGCGAAACCAGCACCTTCTTCCGCATGAACGGCACCAGTATGGCAACCGCAATTACATCAGGGGTGGTCGCCATGATGCTGGAGGCTCACCCGGAATTGACGCCGGATCAGGTCAAGTACCGTTTGATGTCCACCGCCCGTCCAGCTATTACTGAGCGACGGCAGCCTGCTCTACAATGTCTTCCAGCAAGGGATGGGTCGCATCTGGCCGACAGATGCGATCTTCAGCACGATATTCCACTTGAAGCTACGGCGTAATGCGGGTATGGACATCCAGGTCGATATGGCCCATGGATGGGACGCCGATGGTGACGGGATACCTGATGCTGAGAAACTGGCTTACCACTATCAGGGACCCGTGCGGCGTGTTATTAAGCGACGACGGCACAGCCTACCTGTATTACGTAGTCACGCTGGACGGAACCCCACTGGCTTTGGGGACTGCCGATTCGGAGGGATGGGTTGGTCCGGCGGCATGGGCTGGTCCGGCGGCAATGGGCTGGTCGGGGGCCCTGACGAAGCCGGCATTGATCCTACAGCGATGGGTTGGTCAGGCGGGATGGGTTGGTCCGGCGGTATGGGCTGGTCGGGTGGGATGGGTTGGTCCGGTGGGATGGGCTGGTCAGGCGGTATGGGTTGGTCTGGCAGCGTGGATACCAGCATATCCACAGCTTCTACAACCACCTGGGTCGATGATACAGCTGTTATAACCTCGCCACCTGAAGGTGATACAGCACTTAGCGGTGACACAATCTTTTTAAAAATAGCAGAACCTATTTCAAATGACCAGATATTGCCGGTCTTAACAACGCAGCCCGTTATCCACATCACTGACCTGGATGGTACACCTGTCATACTTGATGCCAAGAATAATTGGGAAGTGACAGTCCTGATTTCTGTGTCGAATGCCGACAATATCCCCGTGCAAAATGCTATGGTCACAGGTACGTGGGGGGTTTGCACCACCGATGCATTAGGACAATGCAGCCTGTCCAGTGGAACTATAAAAAAGAATGTGACCACGACCACATTCACTGTGGCGAGTGTGGATCACAGTGATTACGCCTACGATCCAACCTGCAACGCAGATCCGGAAGGTGACAGTGACGGCACCACGATCATTGTGGGTAGGCCCTTTTAACCGAAGTAACGCGCCAGGATTCTGACGCTTTATGGTGTTCGATATTTTGCAGGGAATCAAAATAATTCAAACAAAAGGAGAATTTGAAATGAAAGACAATAATGGACGTATGATTTGGTCAGGTAAAAACAGTGCTGGTCCTGAAAGTCGCCATCCGGGGAAATCCGTATTCGGTTCAATGGGCATCATTTTAGCCCTGGTCGTTCTCTTGACGTTGTTTATCACGTCAACGGTTTACGCAGCACCTGAAGATCTCATCAGCGCGGACGGATATATCTGGGGTGAAATCAGCATCTCAAGCGTGGATGACGGTCGTTACCGATGGGTATATCTGGGGTGAAACGAGTCTATGGATTGATGGTGGCATCATTTCAGAATTAGGTTACGCCTGGGGCGAGTAAGGTAGCAAAAAAGCATATTTGGTAGACATCACAAAAAAAGATGTAAACCGGTTTAGCGCGGGATTACTACCCGTAATCAGCGTCGATACTGGTCAGGAGGCAATATGTCGATTTTAAGTCATAAAAAGCAAACAGTATGGGTCCGGTGCAGTATGGTGATGATCCTGTGTATCACTATGGTGTTTGCTGCACCGGGTGTCCTCCTGGCTAAAGGCGAAGGTCCGCCGGAGAAGATAGACGTGATCGTTGTTCATGCGCGGGGAAGTGGTCAAGCCGCTGCTGTGGTTCGCGGTCAAAACGGGCAAGTCAACAAAGAGTTGAGGTTGATTAATGCTGTAAGTGTGTCTTTGCCATTGAAGGCGATTGAAGCCCTGCGAAAGAACAAGAATGTATTAGCCATATATCCGGATGCCGATCTGCGGATATCTCTTGCGGCACCTGAATCTCCACTACTTGACGTGGATATTTCTTCCCCACAACTCTACACCGTTGCAGACAGCTTTAATATTATTGCGTATAACAATAATGACGGAAACAAGTCATGGACCGGTGACGTGGCAGGAGACTAGAGAGCACGACGGACCCATAACGGGGATGATGCGTGTAACGAAAAACACTTATTGCCCTTCCGGATACTGCCTGCGAATCGGTGGCGACGACAGTATCCCTAAACAGATTACAGCATCACGCCGTCAGGTAAACCTGAGGGGGCTACAACTTATGCGATCGTAGAATTCAACTACCGGCGCTGGGTCAGTGACGACGATAACAATGCCTCCATTGAGTTCCAGGTCTCACCAGACAATGGCGCAACCTGGCAAACGCTGTCAATTTACAACCTGACTAAAACAGATTATGCATCAGTAGCCAAACCTTCGACATATCACCATATGCCTCCTCCTGCTACACAGATTCGGTTTATTGGGATCTGGAAACGTCGAAGAAGCGAAGCTATTTATTCATTGATGACATCCGCATCTCTTATGCCTACCCCAAAGCCGACCAAAGCTCTGTGCTGGGTGTAGACCAGTTACACGAAAAAGGCATTACCGGGGATGGTGTAACCGTGGCGGTCCTGGATTCGGGCTACCTGTCAACGCCCGGTATCGATTATGATACCCACGGGAATAGCCGCGTCCTGGCTTATTACGACGTACTGGCGAATACGGCCATTAGTTTGGCTGGTCCATTGAACCTTAATCTGGATCCCAATGGGCATGGCACGCACCTTGCCAGTATCATAGCCAGCAGCGATATCAATGCTGACACTAAATATAACGGCATCGCTCCCGATGCAAACCTGGTCATCGTACGCGCCTTTGGCGCAGACGGCAGCGGCAGGTACAGCGACGTGATTGCCGGTATCGATTGGATTGTGAGTAATAAAGACACTTACAATATTCGCGTTCTTAATCTGTCTTTCGCCGCCCCACCGCAGTCCTACTATTGGGATGACCCATTGAATCAAGCCGTCATGAAAGCCTGGCAAGCCGGTATCGTCGTTGTTGCCGCTGCCGGCAACAGTGGTCCCGAGCCGATGACCATCGGGGTGCCCGGCAACGTCCCTTATATTATTACCGCTGGGGCATTCTCCGACAATCAAACGCCGTTGGATAAAAACGATGACTTCGTTACTTCGTTCTCATCTGCCGGGCCTACAGTGGAAGGCTTTGTCAAACCAGAAGTGGTAGCCCCTGGTTCCAAACTGGTGGGGCTCATGCCTGACGCAGCGTATTTAGCAGTAAATCACCCGACATGGAAGGTAACCAATAACTACTATACGATGTCCGGCACCTCTCAAGCGACGGCAGTCACCAGCGGGTTGGCAGCCCTCCTACTGCAGAACGAACCAGGTTTATCACCTGATGATGTCAAATGCCGCCTGATGGCTAGTGCACGTCCGGCTATCGATGCGACCGGTCAACTGGCTTACAGCATCTTCCAGCAAGGAGCAGGTTTCATTGACGGCATAGGGGCATACAGCAACACTGCCACGGGCTGTGCCAATGTGGGCATTGATATTGCGCTGGACCTTGCCGGTGATAATACATTACGGGGGTCGCGCTAACCGGGATGCCGATGGCAACTATTACGTCATGGACCTGAATGATAAATATGTGTGGGACGGCGGTTACGCCTGGGGTGAAGGATACATCTGGGGAGAGGGTTACGTCTGGGGCGAGGGTTATGCCTGGGGCGAAGCTTACATCTGGGGAGAGGGTTACGTCTGGGGTGAGGTTTATGCCTGGGGCGAAGCTTACATCTGGGGAGAGGGCTATATCTGGGGTGAAGGCTATACATGGGGTGAGTGAGGACCAGGCATCAAAACCCAAAACTGTAGTGAAACCTGTGCCGATCTCATCATTATCAATGTCAATATATTCATAGAGAATCGAATGTCAGCTAAAAAGAGTAGTCAATCAACCACCTCACTTGATTTACGCATTCGGGAAAGGATCAATAACCTTCCCTCAAATCTCAGGCATGTCATCGAACTCGCTGCCATTCTGGGAGCGCCATTTGATATAGCGCTGCTCAGAGCGCTTCACGAGGTACCTGATATCGAATCTGCACTTGAATCGCTGGCTTCACGCCACTTAATCAGTAAAGCAGCTGAGGACGGGACCTGGACCTTTTCTAACAATCTCATAGAAGGTGTCGTTTACGAGGGTTTGGACAATGAAATGCGCCAGACCTACCATCAAACGGCAGCTGAAATATGGGAAAAGCGCTGGTTAGCAGCGCAAGGTACTGATGCAGACGCATGTGTCAATGCTCTGGCGTACCATCTGACGCAATCAAATCAAAAAGTCAAGGCGCTAAATACGTTAATTTCAGCAGGCGAAAAAGCCGCAGATATACCCAATAACGAACGGGCAAGCCAATTGTATAAACAGGCACTTGAGATAATCAGTGTTGTGCCGGGAGCACCTGAGGCGTTACGCTGGCGTCTGGCGGTGGGTCTTGGGGACACATATCGCGCAATGGGAAAGTTTGAAGAATCGATGTCAGCCCTGCGCACATGTATCGGTTTGATGCAAACCGGGCGTTTGGATGCACTCCAGCGTTCCGAACTCTACCGCGGTATGGGGAATACAGCCCGTAAACAAGGAGAGTACCAGATTGCGCAGAGCTATTTCAAAGCTGCCATCCTCATTCTCGGCGAACCCGATACCGGAGAACTTACAGACAGAGTTAGCCCGTGTGCTTACAGGATATGCCTGGGCACAATTCCACCAGGGTTTATTTGATACCGCCCGCGAAACCGCCGAAAAGGGATTAGGATACGCGGAAGCAGCAGGACCAAATGTTGATCTGGCAGCGCTAGAAAACCTATTAGGCGGTATATACTACAGCCAGAGTAATTGGGCAGCAGCTTCCCAACATACCCAGCGTGCGATGGAAATACGCAAACAGATGGGGCAAACCTGGGGATTTGCTTCGACCCTTGGTAATCTTGGCGTACTGGCAGTCCTGGAAGGTGACTGGAGCAAGGCACAGTCGTTTTTTGAACATAGCCTGCGTTTGCGGGATGAAATGGACGCCGAAGGTTTGGCATTAGTGCACAACAACCTGGGGATGTTGTTCCGTGATCAGGGGAATCTAGCACAAGCTGAGAAGCATTTTCGCGAAAGCCTGAACGCAGCCCGGAACTTTGCACATAGCTACCATGGTGCGAATGCTTCGCTTGGTCTGGCTTCTGTTCTGTTCCTCAGGGAAGATCAAAATAATGCTTATAGAGCATTATCTGAAGCCTTGCAGGTAGCGGAAGAAATCGGTGCTGATGACGTGATCACTGAAGCCCGTCGCATTGAGGTCGAGATGCTTATCGCCGAGGGGAAACTACAACCCGCCTTTACGATCGCACAGACTACGCTGAAACATGCTGAAGGAAGTGGTAACCGTCAGCACCAGGTGAGTTTATGGCGCCTGATTTCCACCATCGAATTAGCGCAAGGACATATCGAGTCTGCGAAAAAAGCCCTGACTCAGGCTCAGGAACTCCTCGCTGATGTGACCGATAAGTTGGAATTGGGGAGAATCCATACCCAGGCTGTACGGATTGCTACAAAAATGGGGGATCTGCATGCTATCCAGTTGCACCTGCAGGAAGCCCAGGAAACTTTTACGAAATTGGGCGCAGAATTGGACATAACACGTTTGCAGCAACTCACCGAATCTCTGGCTATGGAATAAAACTAGAGACTATGCATCCTGACATTGACCCGCCGCGTATCGGGGAGGAGTACTGTTATCCTTTGCTTCACCGGGAAAAAGAAATTTCAAAAATTTAACCGCAGCAGCTTTCCGGTTCCGGTCCTCCACATGTAACTTCTGATTTTCCGCCAAGAGCAGCACTGATCATCGCCGCGGCGCAACCCACACCACTATCCACGACCAACGCGCCCACGGAGCAATTCATCTGGCAAGCTCCGCACTCCATACACGCATCTGGTTCTACAATTTCAATCACCGGCTTTCCAGCAGCGAAAACCCCCTGAGGGCACACAATCATACACATACCGCAATTAATGCATAAGCCAGCGTTGAACGCCAATGTATTCAGATGACTTACCGCAACGTGCTCCGAATAATCCATCGTGTTTACAACTTCAATTTGTTCACAACAACTAACTGCCATATCTTATCTCCCTTAATCTCAGTCGTTTACAATACCCAACGCAGTATAATATTCACCAACATTAAAACCACCCCGGCGCCAAACATCCATGCCATCACGGGTATATAGGTCGCCATTTCGCGCTTGACACCACTTTTAGAGGTAAAGGTGGTTGAGCCTGTAAAGTTTAAAGCAAGATATGCCGTGACGGGTGGTAATCCAAGAGCCAATGCCAACGCGCCCTCAATTTGCAGCCACCCGGGTTCACCCGAATTTGCCGTCAACATCGCCAATACGTACGGAAGTACAGCCAATCCTCCCAGAATAAAGCCTTTGCTGCTGAAATCACGTGTTGGTATTACAGGTAATAATATGGGAAATAAAGCAGCACCTGCCAGGATTGCCGTGACCAGTGCCATGGCAGGCACAGGTCCGGACAGAAGATATAGGAGGACAGACACCAACACCATTGGGATAAAAGTGTGAACAAGTTCTACCGGTATTAAAACGATTCTGTCCCACAAAGTAAATAGAACCTTTCGCATCTCCGGTGAAGCCTTGTGTTTCTCTAAAAATGCCGGAAGATCGACCGCCCGTACCGGTCCATATTCAACACTGAATCCGGTTTGCTTTTTCACCTCAACTGGACTGATATTTGGTGCCCCAAGTTGCGGAAGAATCAGCTTACGATGCTTGACCACGCCCGCCAAACCCGTGATTTCTAATCTTTTTACCAATTCATCAGTCCCAAAGGTCCCCTTCCCTGCTGCACACCACACATTGATGCCGTAAGTATTCAATACCAAAACGTACCCATTGATCCCATGTAATGCCGTCCGCAGTGCATCAAAACTCAATGTGTAATTTGCAGTAACAAAAACGGGTGAATCCGTTGTGGTCGTTCCTAAAGCATATAACCCTGGCGTGACGCGATGATCATTGCGCCGGTATCCCCAACGCGCCAGAAAATGATCCAAGCGATTCCTGAAAGTGAGTGTGGTAGAAGCGGTCATAAGTGAGGTCGTACCGGTGACGCCTGATGACGATGCATCAGGGGATTGTGCCGGACTGCAACAACTTGGTTGTGCTTTGATTTTGTTTGCTGTCATAAATTCTGCCTTATCAACATATATTCCTATGAAAGATCACACGCACTCCTTACTCTGCAACGCATCAAGCTTAACGGATTAAGCTTTACGTTTGGCTGAAAATAGAAAACTCAAAAAATCAGCTGAATTTTATCGCGGAACCAGGTTATGTTTTCTGCATTCAGGCAATAACACCGGGCTGGTCCCTCTACAATGCCCGATATCCATCCGGCATCCCGTAAAACCTTAAGATGTTGTGATACGGTAGATTGCGCGATGGACAGGATAATCCACAATATCGCCGGTTATACATCCGGGATGCGTAACCAGAAATTTAAGCACTTCAAAACGTATAGGGTTCCCCAGAGCTTTAAACATGCGCACCAGACGTTCCTGGTCTGGCTGGGTAATGTCCAGTGAACAACAGGCTTCCGGAATCATTGAACAACATGAGCTTGCTTCCATGTTCTTTCCTTTATCGTATTTTTACGATAATTATAACAGCAAAGGGATGACTGTCAAGAGTCCATCTAGATTAAAAACTCTATTTGCATTGGACCGATAATGGTGCTATATATTCGGCATCATCACGATACAGGGGGCACGTCATGGCAACAACAAAACAATTCCGCGGAATATTTACCATTCCTTCCACACCTTTTCAGGAAAACGGCGAAATTGATATCCCGAGTTTTCGGCGTGTTGTCGATTTTTGCGTGGAATGTGGCGCCCACGGGCTGGTCTTCCCGGTCAACGCCAGCGAGTTTACCGCCCTGAGCGATGCTGAAAGATATCAACTTTCCGAGATCCTGGTCGAACAAAACGCCGGGCGTATTCCGGCGATAATTGGTGTTGCCGGTGTTTCACGCGAAGTCGCAGCAGCTTTCGCCCGTCATGCCAACAGCATCGGTGCCGATGGCGTCATCGCGATGCCGCCCTACATCAAGCGCGGTGCCCTGCCGGCATCTGAAATCCTCGCCTACTACACAGCCATTTCAAATTCCGCACGAATGCCGGTTTTCATCCAGAATTACTCACCTCCGATTGGTACTGATATGTCGGCAGAACTCCTGATGCGCCTCTGCCGGGAAATTGAATATGTACAGTATGTCAAAGAAGAAACAACACCCAGTACGGTTAAACTAACCGAGTTGTTAAAAGAAAACGATGGGTCGTGCCTGGGGGTTTTTGGCGGGGCTGGTGGGCGTTACCTGATTGAGGAATACCGCCGCGGTTCATCCGGCAATATGCCCGGATGTCATGTAACCGATGTCGTCGTCGCGTTCTGGAATGCCCTTGAAGCCGGGAATGAATCTGAAGCTATGGAGATATACAAAGCGATGGCACCGCTTTTCTTTTTTGAGCACCAACTGCCGGGTTGCTACAAAGAGGTGCTGTTCCGGCGTGGCGTTATCGCATGCCCGGTGAAACGGAATGGGCGCATGCCCCTGGATGAGATAGCGTCAACATACCTGGATGACATATTGGCTGCCCTGAAACCGTTGATGCAGTGGGGTCAATGACCAGGGCAATCAATACCACAGAATGAGGAGACAATATGACAGCGGTTAGAATCACGATCATTGGCGCGGGTAGTGCCACATTTTCTGCCGGTATTGTCCGCGACCTGTGTGTCAATCCCGGACTCCATGGCAGTCATGTCACGTTCATGGATATCGACCCGCACCGTCTGGAGATGATTAACAGGATGGCGCAGCGTCTATCCAGCAGAACTGCAGGCAGGATTGACGTTCTCAACCACACAGAATCGCCAGGCGGCACTCGTGGGCTGTGACTTTGTCATCAATACCGCACAGGTCGGTGGGCACAGCTGGACAGAAGAGCAGCGCACGCTGGCAGAAACGCACGGGTACTACCGTGGGAGTGCGCCTGCACAACTTCGGACAAAGTGCATTCTTCCTGGAGGTCGCCCGCGATATCCAGAACATCTGTCCTGAGGCCTGGTTACTGCAATCTGCCAATCCTGTATTTGAAGGCTGCACCTTGATGCACCGCGAAACAGGCATCAAGGTCATCGGACTCTGTCACGGGCATTATGGTTATCGTGAGATTGCGCCACGTCCTGGGTCTGGATACAGAATATGTTTCGGCGCAGATGCCGGGATTCAATCACTGGATCTGGATGACCGATTTCCGCTACCAAGGGCAGGATGCTTATCCCCTGATTGACCAATGGATCGAGACCGAAGCGGAAACGTACTGGGCAAACGATACCCGCAGTTATGGCGCAAACCAGATGCGCAAAGCTGCCATCCATCAATACCAGCACTTTGGATTAATGCCCATTGGCGATACCCCGCGGATGGTGGGCTGGTGGTATCACACCGATCTGCAAACCAAAGCAAAAGTGGTTTGGACCCCTGGGCGGTTTCGACTCCGAGATTGGCTGGGGACGCTACCTGGACGATATCAGTGCCCGAGTCGCTCGCGTTGAGTCTGCAGCCCTGGATGAACAATCTTCCGATATCGCAAACTTTTAAGCCGGTCCAAAGTGATGAACAGATCGTACCCATTATCAACGCTCTCGTCAATGATGTTGAGGGACTATACCAGGTCAATATTCCGAATCACGGGCAAATCATCAAAGGTTTCCCTGAAGATTTGGTCATCGAATGTCAGGGTGTGGTCAACGGATCTGGCGTTCATGGTGTCTCTGCTCCCGCATTACCAGCGAAAGCTGATGGCTGGAGCGATGATTCCCCGGTGGCATGAGGCCGAGTTAATGGTCAATGCGCTCCACATCGGCTGACCGCGATCTTCTCCTGCTGTATCTGCTGAATGACCACCGCACGCATGATCTTGAGCAAGCAGAAAACCTCCTGGATGCGTGGCTGGACCATCCGCGGAATGAAACCATCAGAAGGCTTTTTCAACCATAACGTATAACGACGCTGTCGTCTATCGATTTAGCAATAACTGCAAGAGAGGTCAGCCCGGAATAACTCGGGTTGACCTCTCTTAAGTGATAATTTTATCGCCAGGCTAAAGCGCGAAGCTTGCGCAGGATCGCGATCGCCTCTTCAGGATCTATACCGGTATTATCAGAAAATCGCTTCCAGAATACAGCCCCACCAACCCGGAGGTTCATCCTTGGGTCCATCGTATTCAGTCGGTCGGTCAGAGGGTCCATCCACAACCAGGCTTCCCACATAATCCGCATCCGCGTAAACCTTTTCAATTTGCGCTGCTATATCCGCCATATCTGCCGGTGAAACCACGCCATTACTGGTCGCTTTGTAAAATTGGACGGTGACGCGAATCGGGAAATCGGGGTCGCGCTCAATATCCAGACCATCGATTTCGGTAAAAGGCCCTTCAACCGGACCGTGACCAATCACTGCCGCTTCCACATCAGATTTTTCCTCCGCAGCAAATTCGACAGCATCCGCTTCTCCCTCCATCACCGGTGCGGCACCCACGCCAAAGCGGAATTGTGTCTTTTGCTTCAGTGGGACCTGGATCAAGAAAACCATATTGAGACCGGTTTCGACAGGTCCATCAGGAGATTCCCCAGGTCTGACCGGTTTACCTTCACTTTCACCGTCGCCAACGAAATCGCTCAACCGCTGCCCTGTAAAACTCGCCCGTTCACCATCCTGATTGAAGAACAACCGCTGTCCCCAGGAATATCCGTCGGAGAATCCATCGCGGACATTATCGATAATGGTTGCGCTGGTGCCTTCGCGGGTTGCCACGATGGTCAATACGGCTGGATTTTCCTGATAACTCTGGTAGTTAAAGATAACTGGATTAAATTCTGCAGAGCCATTCGCGGGGATAGGCAAAAAGGCTGCCTGGGCGCTGACCAGCACATGGCTATCGCGGGGAGCCAGACAGCGATGTTTCCCTCCCATCCCATGACCCCGGGTCATTCAGATATCGACGGAAATGCCGCAAATATTCGGAAAGGGTGACACTGTAAAGGGGAACACCATCTTCATTGCCCACCATCAAATAAAAATCATCCGGAGAGATATCACCGGTCAGGTCGCTGAAATTCGGGTAACGAATCACCGGCATCAGCGTGAGATCATATGCCCGAATGTCCGGATTCCAATTCTGTACCTGGATCGTGACATCACTGATATTCGGGCCTACCGAAGAACCGTAATAGCGCCCCGTATCTTCCCAGGTGACGTTGATGATGTCAAGACCATAATTCGCAGCCAGACGCAGGGCTTCGTCATCCCATACCATGGCTGCGGTATCGCGGATTACATCCGCATAATCGGGGTCGTCATCGCCGCGCACGGGGTCTGGCGCAGCAGAGACGTTACCGGCAAACATACCCATCAGAACTAAAACAACACTGAGGATTCGGGAAATTCTGTTCATCATCGCTCTCTCCTTCTTGATGTCATAAGGTTAAAATCCAAACTCGTCAAAACATCATATGGTATTAAGACGTCAGGAGAGAGAAAAGAGTTCCAAGTGGATAAAAAATCTTCCTGAAAGTGAGCTCTGAGTGCGGAGACAGACTTTGCGGTGGTCCAAACGAAACGTCGGTTGTTTATGCCTTTGCTATCTTTACCAGTGTTCCTGATTTCACCCCGCGCAAGACCGTGGCATCACCCAGCACCTTTCCCAGAATATTGACCGGGCTGTAAGCGCGCGGTTTTGGCCCCCGACTCACCGGTGTAGGACCAAAGAAAATGCAAAACGCGTTCCCCACAGGCCAAAAACCCAGGGTGCCAATCTCGACCTCTGCTCTGGCATCCGGTGCTTCCGCTGCAGTCACCGGTATTTCGAAGTAAATCTCATCCCCCCACACACTTGCATTCCCGGTTATGGGTAAAGCAGCCCACACCAGTTGCGCAGTGGGTGAATCATTCAATTCTGCACGTAAACTGATCGTACCGACGTTTATGACGATTTCATACATAATAACCTCCTTGATATAAATTTGGGTAGGCTGCTATCCTCAATAACTTTTACTGCGGTCCACCACAGTAAAAAGCTTTTCCCATTTACTGAATTGGTATCACAATCTGGTCTCCGAGCGGAGTCGCTCCTTCCAGCACCGCATAACGCTCCAAAGTATCCAGACGATAGACACCGGTCTGGATCCATATCTTACCGGTTAAGGCAGAAGGAGGCGCCAATAGATGCTCCTGGATAAAAACATCCCCCGGCTGCAGCGCATCAAAGGGGATACCCAGGCTGTCGCCAACCGACAGCGCCTGGTTTTGCCCATCAACTAGATGCGCCATCAAACTGATCGGTGCATCCAGCAAGGCCTCCACCCGCCATGTCGTCTGCAGGACGTAACTGTATCACGCTCTTGTACCTCAACACGCAACAAACTCAATATATTCCCCACAGATACCGGCAAAGCCACCGGAGAACCATCCGCTAACAACCTGCTCCGGAAGCCAATCACCTGGTGCAGCATACATCGAGTCTTGCATCAGAGTCAACCATAAATCCTGACTTTCAGAGAAGTATACGACGTGGGGAGGGATGTCGCGCGGGATACGTTGTTCGAAGGATAAGTCCATGGCACTCCAGCACACCATCACGCAAATTATGCCAGTGCCGGATATCGACATCCATGTGCAGTATGGTCCACCCGGGATGACGACCGCCACCGGGATAAACCCAGCTTTGCGTGCAGTCAAACGGGACGATTCGCAGACCGGTCACACCAAATCCTTGCGCGATATCTTCAGATGTCAGAGGCGAAACTGGCTGCGTACACTGCGCGACCCAGGTCGGGTCAGGTGAGATAGGATTGACTCGATAATGGAGCATCGCACCGGCGATGACAGCGACCGGTTCTCTGATGCCAGAACCAGTTATACATTTCCGAATCAGCGACCTGCAATCCACGCAAGGTCGAAGCACTGATAAAATAATCCCCTGGTTCGGGATTATAGCGTTGGGGCAGCACCAGCGGGACGTCTGAGCCCCGTTGCGGTGGCAAAAGCTCCGCATCAATGCCGTAACTAAGCACAGGATTCAGAAAAGGCGCAAACGCGCTGATCCGTGCGGCGTGCAAGGGTTGAGTCTCCATATAGGTTTTCAGGTATTTGAGTCCCTGTCCCCAGTCCACGCTGGAATCAGCCAGATATCGATAACCATGCGAGGTACCCCCGGCAATGGCGTTAAAATAAGGAATATAAAAAGGCCATGCCGCGACTGCTGTTGCCATCTGGGCAAGAACAGCCAGCATTGTAAATATGCTGACCCACTTCCGATGGGTCAGGGTCGAAAATGAAATTCCCAGCAGCACATATACATAGGGTAAAACGGGCAGCAGGTGGCGGTAGCCCAAATTTATGGCGCCGGATAAACTGACAACCAGATATATCACAGGATACAGCCCCAGGAATACCAGCGTCTGTTTGTGGGACCGCCATATTGCAGGCAATCCCAGGACAGTCACACAGAGCAGAACCAGCAGACTTACTGGTGATTTTAATGCGAACGTCACCGGAAAGTAGGACCAGACTCCCCCTCGATAAGTATTTCCCAGTAAAAAACTGTAACGGTCCTCCGTTGTGATATGCTGGACAATGCGGAGTAAAGACCGCCAATAAGTCGGTGCGGGCAATAACCATGGAAAGCCCGCAAGACGCTGAACCTGGAACAGGTGCGTTGCCCATACAGTCAGCAGAGCTGTTCCAAAATACAGCCCACCCCATTTTAAACTCTCTTTTACAGTCCACCGACGATGATAAGCAAAAAAGAGAATCCACAAACCCGTTACCGGTAATAGAGGTAATGCGGAGATTTTAGAAGCGACAGCCAAACCTAAAAGGAGACCACCGCGCTACGACACGCCCGGCACCGGGACGGTGCAAAACACGAAAAAAGACAAACAATGCAAAAAAACAAAGGGTTGTCACACCGACATCCAGGGTCGCTAACCCGGCATGGGCGATGATATTGGGATCGCACGCAACCAGTGCAGCACAGAGCATACCCATAAATTCGCCAGCATGATCAGCGGTCCAACGAAATACCAGCGCGCACAGCAGGATGGCAAAGAACGCGACAGGGATGCGCGCCGGTACCAGCCACCGATCGATGGGTGGCTCCATCCATACCGCATCAAATCCGAAAGCTCTGCGGTCGCTCTCCTGCCAACCGGCTAAATCTTCCGGTTGCGGTAATGTCTGAATCCATAGCTAAAGGCAACCCCATCATACATCTCAAGGAGCGGTGGGTGGTCTTCCACCAGGCGCAGATCACCAGTTTTTATGATACTGTACCCAGTAAGGGCATGCACAGGTTCATCCATGGTCACAGAATTTCCGGGGATACCCGTTATGATCAGCAAAAAAGCAAACAAGATGATCCCGACAGCCATCCACTGCTGCCGGGACCACGATATTTCTCCTGTCCTGCCTTGCCACTTTTGCCACTGCTTACAAAGTTCCCCGCAAGAGCTTATCTTTCTGCTGCATATAATACTGGAAATTCTCCCAACTGATATCGGGTGGGATCGTGTGGTCAATGGTCGGGATAAATCCGCCCTCCTTGATCAAGGGTATTAATTCGCGCAAATGGGCATCGATAGCTTCCTTCCCACGGGCTAATGCCCGTTTATCGACCCCACCCCAAATCACCAGTGCGCGTCCGAATTTCTTGCGCAACCTTACCGGATCCTGATCCGCTGCCCTTTCCAGGGGCCACAGGAAATCCACGCCGGCATCCATGAGCATCGGGATTAATGCTTCGGGATTCCCATCGGTATCCACGCCGACATACCGGGTGCCGTGAGATTTGTAGAATTCAACCACCTTTTTTAACCGCGGATAGATGAATTCTTTATACAGACGAGGACTCAGTAAAGGACCGGTTTTCATCGCCATATCCTCAGCAAGAATGATGTAGTCAATCGTGGTCTGTTCCAGCACCGGTCGCCCACCCTCGATGAGGAAATTCATCTGGTGTTCGAAAATGTCGTGGACGAGAGTCGGTTGGTCAAAGAAAGCGTAGGACAATCCCTCGGTACCCATCATCTCACGGGCAAACCAGTAGAAACCTTCCGTCGATGTATTTGGGCCAAAGATAAGGGGATGCTGCCTTTGGCGCCAACCAGCAACCCGTGTCACCTGCCAGTTGGGTTCGTAGCGCTGGGGTGACGTGGGGTCAAGCCTTCGTTTTATATCCAGCCAATCCGCCATCGATTTGACCGGAAAATCGAGGTAGGTATCCATCGACATCCGCGCGCCTCTGACTGATCCTTCTTTTAACGCTTTCCGGACCCGTCCTAGTTCATCGCGAAAGGTCACAGTCCGTTCATCTTCCTCAAGTTCCTCATACTCAAACCCGGGGATCAGATGTTTATAAAACGGCACAAACTCTTTGGGATCCATTCCGAGACGCACTTCACCGGGGAACCACTGCCAATGGATGCTTGAGGTATCCAACCCCTCAGTTTCCCAGCGGTCCTTGGTTTGGGGCCATACACCCATCTCCCAGTTGGGCACCCTATCCGCCGGTTGGTAGTCCATCACTGCATAGAAACGTTCCAGGTGATTCATGCTTCCAACACCACATATCCCGCACCCAGTTTCTGTACAGGGGGTTCTTCAAAAACAATCTTAAACACCGTTATGCCGACATAGGGATCGGGGCAGTGATAGGGCAGGTTGTGCAAGACCAGGCGGTTCCCGGTTTGATCAAAGTCAAGAGGTTGCCCATTTGCCAGCAAGGATACGTGCTTAACTTTCGTACGCAAACCACCAATAACCAATTCACGTCCAGGCCAACGGGTGCACCAGTAATAAGCGGTATTGCCTTTCAGCGTCCATGCCCCCGTCGGCATCCACTCCAGCCGGTCGCGATCTGCCCGGTCAACCTGTCCATAGAGGGCTTCTGCATTTTGCTCAACCCACTGTCCTACAGCAGACAACCTGGTCACAGCTTCAGGCGGCACCGAACCATCCGGCGCCGGACCGATATTCAACAAGAGATTTCCCTGTCCCGCGGTTGCCGTTCGCAGCATCTCAACGACTTCCCGCGACGAACGCCAATCGGGCGAAATTGGCATATAGCCCCAGGAACCGTTGAAAGTCATGCACGCTTCCCACGCGCGACCGGATTCAGCAGCCCTGACCGTTTCTTCCGGTGTGCCGAAATCCTCATCCAATTTTGACCGGTTGTTAATCAGGATATCAGGCTGAAGGTCCCGCGCCATCTGATTCATGGCGACACTATCCCAGGCTTCCGCCGTCGGCAGGGGCCAGGAAACGTCATACCAGAGGATATCGATTGTGCCGTAGTTCGTCATCAACTCGCGCACACAGCCTTTGGTGAACTCCAGGAAACGCGCGCGCGCCTGCGCGTCGGTCGCACACAGCGCGCCATCCGGGTGATGCCAATCCATCAGCGAATAATAGAACCCTATTTTGAGATCGAATTCCCGGCACGCTTCAACGTATTCACGGACCAGGTCGCGTCCGGGTCCTGTTTTTACCGCGTTGTAATCGGTTTGCGCGGTATCCCACAAACAAAAACCCTCATGATGCTTGGTCGTCATGACCATGTACTTCAT
Source organism: uncultured Chloroflexia bacterium (assembly GCA_963700595.1). GTDB lineage: Bacteria > Chloroflexota > Anaerolineae > B4-G1 > SLSP01 > PWVB01. Next base: position 208,518 of record CAVOYE010000020.1, on the reverse strand, counting down.
CCCTGCCTGCCTGGCAAGAGCTGCCCATTCCCGCGCGGGACGCTCTTTAGGCTTCCACGTCGCTGCCAGTTTCTCATATTCCGCGACCGGAATACGTTCGCGATTCATCACCCATTCGTGGCGTCCCAACTGCGCATAGAGTCCCCAGTGGATAAACATGCCAAATCGCGCAGCCTGCCACCATTGCAACCTTTCAGCCCGTGTTGCAGCCACACTTTCCAGATATGCTTTCTCGTCCATCATGCCTCCCTTTAACTAACAGATTAAATTACCCCATAAAAACTCAGCACCTAAATCTGACCTGCAGCCCAGTGAATGCCCTGGCGCAGCACTTTTTGAAAATTTGTATTCAGATAAGTTTCATTGTCGTGACCCGATTCCAGACAAAACACCCGGGCATTTTTATACTTACGGGTCCAGGCTAACGTCCGCATACTTCGCGGGTGATCCGTGGTCAACAGGATGTGGTTGCCCATCCCGGCATCGCCCATCGTATAGGTTTCGTCCACCATATCCCAATCCGTGAGACCGCGGGTAATCGGATGTTCCGGATCAGCAACCTGGACGCGAAAATGCTCTTGTGGGAAATAACCAAAGCCACGCTGTTCAACGCCCACCAGGTCATTCCACAGGGACCAGCCACGATACGCCAGCAGGGCATGGTGCAGGATCACCAGACCCTGTCCCGATTCACCCAGGTGCTCCAACGCGGTCCGGGGTTTACCGGCATATCCGGGTAGTTCGTTATCCTGCGGTTCAGGTTGCATAAAACTGTAAAACAAGACCGCATCATAGCTATCACGAACGACCTCACTGGCTACCGCGAAATCATCGATATGTTGTATATAGGCTTGCACACCATCTAAAGCACGAAACAGATCACTAAAACCAATCACATCGAAGGCGTGCCCACCTGTTACAACCGCGATTTTAATCTTCTTTTCTGCCATAGTCGACTCCTGTTCAAGGTATTGGTATTCCGGGTTTTCGCCGGTTGCTTAAATCGCATATATACTATAAGAGTACCTGTCACTTTAGACAAGCAGGATGACCAGATTCCATCGTCAGAGGTGATTGATTGCTTATCCATGATTTTTACCACAATCTACCGCAATTAGAAACAGCAAGATTGGTGCTGCGGAAGTTTTGCCCTGACGACGCTACAAACGTCTATGCCTACGCATCAGATGAAATGGTCACACGTTTTTTACGGTGGTATCCCCACGCTTCTCCCACTGCATCCCGTGCTTATCTGGCGGAAGTGCTGTTGACTTACAAAAATGGGGGAGACAGTCCATGGGGAATCCAGTTAAAAGACACAAAAAAAGTCATAGGCAGCATTCATCTGATGCAGGTCTCCGAAACCCACCGCAAAGCGGAAGTGGGCGTCGTGCTGTCCCAAACTTACTGGCATCAGGGATTTGCCACTGAAGCGCTGCAATGTGTAATGCGTTTTGTTTTTACTAACCTCAATCTTAACCGGTTGGAAGCGCTCCCGCTCATTGAAAATACCCCGGCACATAGACTGTTCGAACGGGTTGGCTTCACAAAGGAAGGCGTATTAAACGACTATTTATACCAGAAAGATGCTTTCAGGTCATTTGTCCTTTATGCCATGTTAAGAAAAAAGTATGAGGAGGAACAACATATTGCAAAATCCACTTCTACATCAAACTGACGATTTCTGGTACAATCAAGCCGTCCTCGATGCAAAACACGATGTCCAGCACCTGATCTTTGATGGTCAGCCACCGGATACTCTGGCATGTGATACCACGCTCAGAGAAATGCCGGACGGTTCCTGGGTCCTGGTAATGCTGGGAGGTGGTTTGACCGAACCTTTGCCTGCCAATCGTATCTATCTATCCCGCAGCTTTGACCACGGCGAAACATGGTCTCCGGTGCAGCCCGTCGACCTGGGCATCAAAGTCAAAGCCCCCCATCGCGCTTTAACACCGTCCGAGTTGATGGTTTACAAAGGGCGGTGCACGATGGTGGTGGCGACCCACAGCGGAACATTTGCAGATTGGCGTACCTATCTGACCCACAGTGATGATGCCTGCCGGACCTGGTCAGCGCTGATCCCCGCCCCCGGACGGACGGCGCACCGGACTTTTATCCGCAACCACATCGTCACGCAGGATGGGCGCATCCTTATGCCTTATCAGCATTACTTGCGTGTGGACGAAGCGACCATCCAGATCCCGGATGGACGTTATTTTAATCCGCCGCGGCAGCCCCGCAATGGGGTTATGATGAGTCATGATGGCGGAGAGACATGGCAGTTACATGGAGATATCCGCCTGACAGAAGACGATAACTACCACGGTTGGGCAGAAAACAACATTGTCGAACTATCGGATGGTACGATCAGGATGCTTATCCGCGGTGACCGCCTGGGTGGGGTGCTGTATGCAGTCGATTCACCCGACGGCGGATACACATGGCCCGAATATGCGCATAAAACCACGATTCCCAATCCCGGAAGCAAGGCGACGCTGTACAGTCTGGGACAGGATACCGTCGCTATACTGCACAATCCAAATCCTGCGCACCGCAGTCCATTAGCCTTGTGGGTCAGTTTCGACGGCATGGAAACATGGCCCTACCAGCGGGTGCTGGTACCGCAGTCCATTGACCAGGGTGGGAATCTCAATTATCCTGACGGCTTTGTCAGCCACGATAGAACAATGCTGCACTTTGCTTTTGATGATAACCGGCACCGCGCCGTATATTATGGTGCACGGTTGCCTGACCTGGCTGGATTGGGCTAATTTTGGAAAATATGTTATCTAAGCATGCCTGACCGAAATTGCTGTGACCAAGAATGGGTGATAAAATATTTGAGGTTGCACCTGACGCAACACAAGTGTAAGATTTGTTTTATGCTGATATAGCTGTGTGCATGCATGCTTTCTATACTCTCTCACCCTGCTGTTAGGTTTACCAGAACATTCTTTACAATGAAAGGAGTCTAATAATGGCAAATTTAAAGGAAGTCGAAGGTATTGGAAGCGTCTACGCCGGGAAACTCGCCGAGGCCGGCATCGCGACAACTGGGGCTCTTCTGGATAAAGGCGCATCGCCCAAAGGTCGGAATGAACTGGAAGAAACGACCGGCATCAGCGGTAAATTGATTCTGCGCTGGATGAATATGGTCGACATGTTCCGGATCAAGGGCGTGGGTGAAGAATATTCTGACCTGCTGGAAGCCGCAGGGGTGGATACGGTGCCGGAATTGGCACAGCGTAACGCAGAAAATCTATACCAGAAATTAGTGGAAACGAATGCAGAGAAGAAGCTGGTACGGCACCTGCCCGGGAAAGAGCAAGTGCAAGCCTGGGTAGCGCAGGCGAAAGACCTGCCCCGGAAAATACATTATTAAGGCGGGGTGAACGTATAGGCTTATATGCCAAAAATCATCGGCAAACCAACTATTCATCCTATCCTGTTTTTATTCTGGGAAAATATCAGGCTACAGCGTCTGGCTTGTGCTTCTTTTCAATTTCTTCCAGTCGGATAGACAACCCAGCACGAAAATCCGGGTAATCAGCACTGCCACGTGTCTGGTTGTAGCTTTTTTGTTTATTGGAATCAGCTTAATCAATCTGGGGAAATCAACGCGACTTGGCATTCCGGATGAAAATACTGAGCTGAAAACGCAGGGGATTTACACATTAAGCCGTAATCCAATGTATGTTGGCTTTAACTTGTTGACGCTGGCAAGCATTATCTATACCCGGCACTGGATCATTGTGATTTTTGGTGTGTATAGTATCGCGGTCTATCACCTGATCATTCTGGCTGAAGAAAAATTTCTAGAAAAGCGATTTGGTGGAAAATACCAGGATTACAAACTTCATGTGAGAAGGTACATGTAAAAATCATCAGGATTAATCCGCTACGATATCATACAAGGCTTCCGAAACCTTTATGACGCCGTGAAGGATGAAAGTATCAGACAAAAGGCCCTGGCTTTGATTGAGACTGAAGAGGATTTGAAGTACCGTAAAAAGTATGCCCGTCTATGGAGGTAGCCATGCAATTTCCGAATATTCCCGAAACTTACGTTGCGCTGCTGGATAAAATAATCTCATCCGCGATCATCATTCTCCTGATAATCCTCGTAAACAGTCTGCTGCGTAACATCCTGAGCAAACGTTACAAAGATTCACCCCAATCACACACTTTACGGATGCTGCTGCGCAATGCTGTTTTTGTTATTGGGAGTTTCCTCATCTTTGCTGTCTGGCTTGGTATCGGTAGTAACTTCACCACAGCGATGGGCATTTTAGGTGCGGGTGTCGCCTTTGCCTCTCAAGAGCTCATTGGCTCATTCACCGGTTTCTTGAATATTATTACCAGCAATTTATACCGCATCGGTGACCGGGTGCGCATCGGTGATGTTACAGGCGACGTCCTGGATATTAATCTGCTGCGCACCACGGTGATGGAAATCGGTGAATGGGTCCAGGCAGATCAATATACGGGACGGATCGTATCTATCGCTAACCGCTTCGTTTTTTCTGACCCGGTCTTTAACTATACGAAGTATTGGCATTTTTTATGGGACGAAATCACACTGCCTTTTACCTATGAAAGCGATTGGCGTCTCGCCGCCGAGTTGATGCTCCAGCATGGACAACAGTATTCTGAAGACGTGCAGGGTACCGCAAAAGCAGGATTGGAGAAATTGCGAACACAATACCCCGTGCTTGAGGATTTGCCCGTAGAACCCACCTTGTATATTGTGATGACAGATAATTGGGTTGAAATGACCTTGCGATATGTCGTAGAAACGCACAGCAGACGCCAGGTTAAAGCCGAACTGCACCGGGAGCTTCTCGAACATTTTGGAAAAACACCCTCAATTACGATCGCCTCAGCAACGTTTGAGATTGTCGGTTTCCCACCCATAAAATCCATGCCCGAAGAATCAGGTAAGAGCAATTGACGTTTTTATTCTTCAACACAAAGGACGTGCGATGGCCCAAAACAGATTAACGCCTGGACAAAACGCCAGTTTTTCAAAAACGGTGAGTGAAAGTGATGTCTATCTGTTTGCAGGGATTACCGGTGACCTATCGCCCAACCATGTCAATCTGGAATATATGAAAGGCACACCCTATGGCAGGCGCATCGCCCATGGAGCGCTTCTGGTTGGCTATATGTCAACGGCGTCAACAATGATCCTGCAAAAGTATCCTGACGCCAGTAAAGATGCAACACCTGTATCACTGGGTTATGACCACGTCCGTTTTATCAAACCGGTATTTATAACCGATACAATTACGGTAAATTATGCCGTTGAAGCATATGATTGTGTGCGTGACCGGTCAATAGCGCACATTGAAGTCGTGAATCAATATGGTGATACCGTCGCAGTTGCGGAGCACATTATGAAATGGGTGCCCAATCCCAAGGAGAAAGAAAGTGATTATTGAATGGAATGCCCACATGTTCAGCGCTGATACAGCCCGTTACCCATTCCATCCGAACGCTGCTTATAAACCCGGTGGTGCGAGTCTCGTGGATGATCCGTTAACCACCTACATCCATCGTTTGGACACTGAAGGTATCGATAAAGCCGTCCTTGTCCAACCGGAACCCTATGGAGACGACCACAGTCTGGTTCTGGCGTGCCTGCAGCGCGAACCTGAGCGTTTCTGGGGCACCAGCCTTTTCTATCCCAAAGACCCAAACGCGTCACAAAAGCTTACTGAGCTGGTACATTCGGAACCAAAGATCGTTGCGACGCGCTTTCACGCCCACCGGGGGAAAGAATTTTATCTCGATAGTTTCAGAGACAGCGGTGTCCGCGCGCTGTGGGAAACCGCCGGTGAATTGGGGCTGGTGATTGAATTGCATATCGGACCCAACTACGGCAGGCAAGCAGCAGAACTTATCGCTTCCTACCCACCTTATCCTGTGCTGATTGACCATATGGCAGAACCGCAGATGGGCAATGCCGTGGAATACGCCGATATCCTGGCACTCTCCCGATTTAAGAATGTGTTTATGAAACTCTCGGGACTCAGCCACTTCTCTGAGGATGCTCCCCTACACCTGGATGCCAAACCTTTCACCCGCATGGTAGCGGATGCCTTTGCTCCGGATCACCTGGTGTGGAGCGGTGGATCCATCGGTATTGTCGATGCACATCTGGACCATCTCAACGATGCCGAACGCGAAAAGATCAGTGGGGGGAACCTTAGTCGGTTGCTGATCCGGTGATGGATTGAGGATTCAGAGAAACTGCATAACACGAGGTAATACACTATGGACAGCATGAAACTTTTTTGGGGAGAGACGCACCAAAACACATATACAGAGGGTCAACAAATCCCCTCAATGGATGAGACGCTTGCCTTTGCCAGGACGTATCTTGATTTTTACTCAGGGGCTTACTACACACCCACCTCATTTCCGATTCCATTGAAACCTGAATACACCAACACGGCGCTTCCCCAATTGACTGGACATATTACAGAACAAACCCTTATCCCTGAGCATTCCTGGCGCGGTATACGTGCGGAACAAATAAAAGACAACGAAATCCTGGCGAGAGAATGGTCAGAATTCGAGCAAGCGACAATTGACCATAATTCTCCAGGTGCTTTCGTCACTTTTCCGGGCTACGAATGGCAGGGCAATGGCGCATGGGGTGACCATAACATCATCTACAAGCGTGAAGGACTGCCCATTTATACAGAGATGGATTTACCTGCTTTATATGACCGGTTGAGAAAGATACCAGCCCTGGCAATCCCGCACCATACGGCTTATCATCCAGGTATTCGCGCGCCATACTGGCGCAATACAGATGAAAAGATCAGCCCGTTTGCGGAAATCTATTCTATTCATGGCTGCAGTGAAACCGATGAGGCTTGGGTTGGCATGCGTCAAAACTCCCATATGGGTCCCGCAATGGGAACCAGCACATACCAGAGTGCCCTGGATCAGGGATTGCATCTCGGCGCCATCTGTTCCAGTGATAATTGGACGCAGATGCCCGGACGGTGGGGGCATGGTCTGATGGGATGCATGGCGGAGAGTTTATCGCGAGAGAGTTTATGGGAAGCATTCAACAACCGGCGCGTTTATGGTGTAACCGGTGACCGGATCGCGCTAAAGTATACGTGCAATAATAAACCCATGGGGAGCATCCTACCCTACGACCCAACAAGGCGTTTTCATATAGAGGTTCAAGGGCTTGATGCACTGGATCGTATTGAGCTGCTGCGCAACGGACAAGTGATTGCGACACACAATCATCAGGGAACATGGACAGCACCCCGGTCGGGCGAAATGACCCGATTCATCACCCGCATTGAAGCAGGATGGGGACCACGTTTGGGAGAGTTGCCATTCCTGTCCAGGAAATGGGATGGTGAACTGCGACTGTCTAACGGGCGATTTCTCAATTGGTGGCCCTGCTGGACGACCAGGGGGCAAACTACGCCCAAAATTGCCGGGCAGCGTATGCGCTTTTCACTTCAGAGCACACAGCATGCTGTATCCAACAATGCGCAGGAAGGCCTAGTTGTGGAGTACGAAACTGAACCTGACGCTATTTTCACATTACACCTTAATGGCAAGACCCTTGAACAACCTGTCAAAACCCTTATGCAAGGCAGTCAAATTCTCTGGTACCGTGAAGAATGCCTGAATATGGTCCAAACGATGACAGGGAAAAGTACATCAGAATTCCAGCGGCAGGATCCGCTTTTTTACCATTATGCTTTCAAAGCTAAATTGCACCGTACCATACCCCTGGCAGGCTACGCCACAGAATTTACATATATCGATACGGAACCCTTAACGCAAGAAACACATTATCGCGTACGCATCGAACAGCGCAATGGGCAACGTGCCTGGTCAAGCCCTATTTGGGTTCAAGCCGAAAGATAAATACTAAACAAACAATGACCACCCTTGCGGGTGGTCATTGTTTGTTTTTGCTCTAAAAGAGCGCCACTACCCCTTACTGGTGTTGGGCAGCTTTTATCATCGCCTGTTTTATCTTATCCAGTGAAGGTAACACTGCCTCTTCCAGTTTTTTGCTGACAGGAGGTGGCACATCCAATCCCGCAACCTTCCTGACAGGGCAATCGAGATAGTCAAAGAAACGTTCCTGGATTTCATCACTGATGCGCGGGCCCAAAGTCATACTGCGGGGTGCTTGCTCCACAATCAGCACGCTGCCGGTCTTTTTGAGCGATGCCCCGATGGTTTCAAAATCCATACCGGTATAATCCAGCGTTCTGAGATCAATAACTTCAGCGCTGATGCCCTCTGATGCCAATTCTTCAGCAACCTGCACGCAGTGCTTTACGCTTAAAAGATACGTGAGGACTGTAACGTCCGTTCCGGGATGCACGACTTTCGCCTTGCCATAAGCCACGCAGTAATCCAGATTATCCTCAGGCACTTGCGCTTCGTCGGCATAGATTTGCCCGTGCTCGACAATCAGAACGGGGTCCTGGAACCGCATCGCGGTGTTAAACATCCCCACATAGTCGAAAGCGTTGGAAGGCGCCATAATCCGCCATCCGGAGAATAGGGCAAAAACCGCGCTGGGATCCATCGAATGCTGCCCCCCATAACCGAATCCCATGGCAATCCGCGTGCGGATGATAATAGGAAACTTCACCTGACCGCCGTACATATGGCGCAGCTTGCCGATCTGGTTAAATAACTGGTCAGACGACATCAGGGCGAAATCGGGGAACATGACCTCAACCACCGGTTGCATCCCGACCGCAGCTAATCCCCCTGCCATCCCGATAAAACCCGTCTCTGAAATTGGCGTATTGAATAAGCGCTCAGGATAGACTTCTTTGATTCCGCGGGTAGCAGAATAGGCACCACCTCTAAGATTAGCGACTTCCTCACCCAAAACAACGACCCGTTCATCACGCTCCATGGCGCGCAGCGTTGTTCCTGATATTGCCTGAACATAAGTCATCGTTTTGAAATTCGTAAAGTCGTCCTTCTCAACAAATGTCACGCCCTTAAACACATTTTCTTCATTACGAATGTCGAGTCCTGCAGTTTCCGGCAAGGGCCATTTCGCTGCCGGTATGATCCGCTGTCCATTGACCTCTTCTGTGCAGTAATCTATAGCCTGTTGCACAGAATCGACAGCCAAAGCCTTGTAGTGCGCATTTTCGGCGGTTGATAGCATATCGACCGCCATCAATCTTGCCGGGAAAGTATTAAGCGGGTCCAGTCCCATCCAATTTGCCTCTTCTTCCTTTGACCGGTAACCAAAAGCACTGCCGGCAATACCCCCGCCATGGTGATAATAACGATAAGTCTTCGCCTCAATCATAAAAGGAAAGGGGTGTTTGCGCATATCTTCAACAGAATTTTTGACCGCGACATACAGACTTACCGGATCCATGCCGTCAACAATAACACTGTTGAAGCCATAACCCAGGGTGCGCTGTGCCAGATCTTCAACACAAGAGGACTCCGCTGTGCAAGTACCCACGGCATAAAGGTTATTTTCAACCAGGTAAAGCACAGGCACGCCCCACAGTGTCGCCATATTGGCAACCTCGTGGAAACAGCCCTGGTTAATCGCCCCATCTCCGAAGAAAGAAACCACAACATTGTCTTTTTTCTGCAGTTTTTGAGCCCAGGCAGCGCCGGTCGCGATAGGAATCCCACCGCCAACGATGGCGTTACTGCCCAGGTTTCCGGATTCGGCATCATAGAGATGCATAGAACCACCGCGTCCACCGCACCAACCATCTTTGAGGCCCATGATTTCTGCCAGCGTCTTATTGACAGCTTTCTGCATGGCAGGCGTAAAAGCAGTGGTCAAAGGGTCGTAATCATCAGGCGCATAATACATCCAGGCTTTGGATAAGAAGTGCCCGTGTGCGCGATGCGTGGATGAAACCATATCTGCTTTATGCAACGCCACCGCCACTGCCGCGGCGACCGCTTCCTGTCCGATGCTTGCATGCACAGGTCCATGCACCAGGTCAGCATCCTTCAGCAACAGCAATTGCGTCTCAAATTCTCGAATCAGGTGCAAAAGCATCATCATCCGGTGGATATCAAGCGCAACGATATCCTGTAAATCTTCATCGGAAGTCTCCAACTGATAACATACTGCAGGTGCCGGTTGTTTCGTTAGTTTACTCATACCTTACCTCAATTAAGATTTTCTGCCCCGTAAAAAGCCTAGGCTTGGGGCAGTATTTCCCTGATTTCACACACTTCATATTCCACCCCACGGAAATAAGCCACAAAAACACCAGGGCGTATCTCCACAGGATCACCCAAGAACTCCACATCATGTTTCAATAAATGCTCATAAGTACCCCAAAAATCTTCCACGATGAACCCGATGTGCGTGAGTCCGAAATCACTTTGCTGGTGATCACGATCCGGTTCCCGACCTGCTGGAGAAGCGTAATCAAACAGCTCAACGACCGACCCGTTTAGCTTCATATGGACAATCCGCACTTTGGTTCCGGGTACACCAATGAGTTTGCCCATTTCCTCGCCAAACTCACGATCGAATACTTTCTCCATACCGATGACATCACGATAGAAAGCAATCGCTTTCTCCATATCTTTGACACTCATAGCCACATGATCCGCTCTGGCAAACATCGATGCCTCCTCAATAACAAATGTAGTGGCGAACCCATCGCCTCAGGGATTTTCATCCATATCGATCAATATTTTAACAGCTTCACCCGTCTGCATCATTGTAAAGCCTTGTTCCCAGGCTTCAAGCGGGAGAATGTGCGTCACTAACTGGCGTAATTTGTGGGCTTCATCATTTTCCGCTGCCAATGCCTTTTGCCAACTGCTGGGTGGAGAGCTGAAACATCCCACAAAGTCCAGTTCCCTGTAGAGGAAGGTGTTCCATGGTACAGATACTTCAGGCGGGCCTACCAGACCAATGAGCACAATTTTTCCAGTCTTTTTAACCAATCCAGCTAAACCGCGTATTGCTGCCCCGGAACCTGAACACTCCACCGCTGCACTGACGCCTTTTCCGCCACACGCCAAATCAACAACATCGGCAAGATTATCATGCTGCACATTGACAACATGGGTCGCGCCCATAGCTCTTGCCAGTGGAAAACGAACAGGCTCATCCATAGAAGTTCCTGCCACAATAATGGGATCGAAACCCAGGCGACTTGCCCAAATTATCGCCATTAAGCCCATTGTTGCAGCACCGGTTATGAGTATGCCTCCTTTTCCATCCAGCGCACCGCGTTCAACCATACAATGGGTCGAGATAGCAAACGGCTCTGTAACACCGGCAATTTCCCATGAGACGCCGTCGGGCACAGGATGCGCTAACCAGGCAGGCAGCGCAAGATATTCAGCAAAAGCCCCATTATGCCGCGAACCCAGCGCAAGTTTATTATCGCATATGTGCGGTTTGCCTGCCAGACATAACGCACAAACACCGCATGCCCCCGTATGAAGTTCGCCAACCACGCGATCTCCAACAGACCATTGATTGCGCACACTTTCGCCTACCTTAACCACGGTTCCGCAATATTCATGCCCCATGATGACCGGCGGGTCATTGGGGAACTCATCAGCGAAAATATGCAGGTCAGTCCCACAGATACCGCAATATTTCACCTTAATAAGAATCTCATCCGAAGCAGGTTCAGGGCGATCAACCTCAAGGATGCTCACATGACCCTTACCGGAATCAGTTTTTACCAATGCCTTCATACTTACCCCCATCAATTCTTTAACAGTAACTTTTCTGTGATATTCTGCAAAGTGCCACTTCTAGACCGTAAAGGGAACATTGAATTGCTTGCCAAGGTCCTGCAGTTCCTGAAAAAGACCCGGTGGAATCGGTATGCCTTCCGCTATTCTTTGCTGGCGGCGCAACCCTTCAACTTGCCCAGGATAATAAACCTGATTAAATCCGCCGGCAGGTGGAAGATCGCCGAATTCCTCCAACATTTCACTCAAATGCTGCTTGAAAATCTCCAGGGGTACAAAACGATTGACATCCATTGCCATAATAAAGTGTCCGAGTTTCCGCGGATTTCCCAAATCGCCATACATTGCATTGACGTGTGGTCCCCATGGCATCCCGGAAAGCAAACTGCTGAAAATGTCGATCACCATGGCAAGACCACTCCCTTTTGGTCCAGCTATAGGATGTAAACCGGCAATCGCGTTGGGGTCTGTCGTTGGATTCCCTTCAGCATCAAATCCCCAATCCGGTGGAATTGATGTACCTTCAGTTTTTGCCAAAGCGATTTTTCCGTATGGAATTGACGTCGTTGCCATATCCAGGATGACCGGGATACCTTCCGTCGGAAACCCAATGGCAATCGGATTCGTGCCAAAGAACGGCTTTCGTGAGCCAAATGGGATGAGAAAGGCGTCTGTTGCCGTCATCATCATCCCGATATATCCAGCTTCAACCAGCCTGTTGATATAGTATCCGGTCATTCCGAAGTGGCTGGAATTTTTCACGACCACCACCCCGCTGCCGCTCTCCGCAGCAAGTTTCATTGCCTCCGTGCAAGCATGATAGGTGACGATATGACCCAATCCATCTCCACCATCCATAATGCCCAGCGAGGGTGCGCGCTGCTCAAATTGCATGCTGGGGTTGGCTTTTATGGTTCCATTGGTCAGGCGTGTGATGTAATGCGCTAAACGAACGACACCGTGAGAATCCACCCCTGATAGATTTGCCATCAACAAACATTCTGCTACAATCTCCGCGCCATCCCGCGGCACACCATGCACCATCAAAACATCAACAACAAAGGCTTTTAGAGCTGCGCCAGGAACAGTTATGGTTTCCGCTGCCATGGTCTTATCATTCATCTTGTCACCCCATGTACATTCCACCATTGATGTCAATCACAACACCAGTGATGTAATCTGATAACGGCGAAGATAGAAACAAAACGACATTAGCCACATCCTCAGGCTGTCCCAACCGGCGCATCGGAATCTGCTCGATGTAGGATGCCTCTTTCCCCTCCAGTTGTTTTTTGACAGGCGCCGTAAGGATAACCCCGGGTGCAACCGTATTAACATTGATATTATGCGGTCCACCTTCTTTCGCCAGGGTCCGGGTAAAGCCAATCAGAGCAGACTTTGATGCCGCATAATGGATACCCACTTCGATTCCCCCCACCCTGGCAGCAAGCGATGAAAAATTGATGATTTTTCCACCGCCACGAACCTTCATCCCTTCAATAAATTCGCGGCATACCAGATAAGTACCCCTCAGGTTGACATTCAAAACAAGGTCCCATTCATTAACCGGAACAGAACCAATTCCCTTTTTATAGGAAATGATGCCTGCACAATTGACCAGAATATCCACACCCATTTGGTGTTCGTCAACCTGCCGGCGCAAAGCAGTGACATCATCGGGGTCTCCCAAATCGCAGCGTAGTGCCAGCCCGTGACCGATTTCCCGTACGGTCTCCTCAGCACCGGCAAGGTTAATGTCCACGATGATGACTTCAGCTCCGGCATCGGACAATGCTATAGCGCACGCTTTGCCGATACCCGAAGCACCACCGGTAATGAGTGCTGTCTTCCCTCCAAGATCAATGTTCATTCCAGGTCCTCCATAGTTGTCAGGGACGCCCTTCACTGTCCCATCCGCGGATTTTATAATAGGCTTGTAACATCGGTTCCAAATCAGGCAGTACACCTTCAGCAGAACCGGTAGGTCTGGCTAAAGTCAACCATCGTTCAGGCAGCGTATCGTCAGCCCGGGTGATACCCAGGGCAACATTGATGGACCGTTTCAAATTGAACAAACGCCTGCCAACCGCCATCAGATCATCCCCATCCCAATGCCATCCCGTAGCAGCGTTCACCAGTTCAGCGATCTCTGCTGGTCCCAGCTTACTTTTTATGATAAATTTACACAAGCCCAATGGATTATAGGTTCCCAGGTAATCCTGAAAATCTACCACGAGCTGTGCAGAAGTTTCCCCACCCTCAAAACGATCACGATCTTCAGCATGAAACCCGGGCCATTTGTACCCGTATCCGGCATAATAAGTTCCACTTTCCAGATGACAGGCGCCACGATTGGCGGTCGCGTAACTCAGCGCCATATCAACAAATGCGCGTGGATCGTGGTAAGGTGGTTCCTGTCCCTTGACATGCATCACAAAACTCTGGGCTTCAGGGCCTAAACTTTGTGCAGCAGCCCGGCTTCCCTGAGACAATAACGCGCCGAGTCCCTGACGCTGCGCGATAAGCGGTATTAAGGCGATGACCGGTTCCGGATCACCCCAGGCAAGATTGATCCCCCCGGTGTCTTCAAGGGTCAACAATCCGCGTTCGAGGGCTTCTGTGGCAAACGCGATGACGCCCGACGTGGTGATTGTGTCCATGCCCAGGCGGTTGCACAGATCGTTCATTTTGACCACGGCGTTGATATCGTCAATGAGGAGATTAGAGCCAAATCCGGCGATCGTTTCGTATTCCGGTCCCTCACCGCGCACACCGGTATAGGGACCCTCTTTTATCTCAACCTGTTTGCCGCAGCCGATGGGGCATGCAAAACAATACATGTGCTTAACCCAGATAGACTCGTGGATATATTGTCCTGATATCAGATGCGCTCCATCAGCCCAACTCCCTTCCTGCCAGTTCTTTAAGGGTAAGTCACCATAGACTTCCGCACCTGACACGCCACCCGCTGTGCCATACATCGTTGCGCCTGCTGATTGTTCGCGGATTGAATTATTCATCGTTTTCACCAAATCGCGGAAAGCGGTTAAATCAGGATATTCCGGTTTGTCGGTGCCTCGTACGGCAATCGCCTTCAGGTTCTTGACCCCCATCACAGCCCCGATTCCACTGCGCCCTGCAGCCCGGGTGTGATCGGCACCGCCCTGCAGAACAGAAGCAAAGTGCACCAGATTTTCACCTGCCGGACCAATACTGGCAACTTGCGCCCGCATATCGGTTTCCGCACGAACCTTTGCATGGGTATCGTATTGATCCAAGCCCCAAAGGTGGGCAGCATCTCTGATTTCAACGGTTCCCGCGCGTCCATCTATCCACAGGTAAACCGGGCTGTCCGCACCATCTTCGACCACCACACCATCATATCCGGCGAAGCGCAGTTCTGCACCCCAATGCCCGCCAACATTAGACTCTCCCCAGATGCCTGTAAGGGGCGAACGCGCACACCAGGAGGACCGGCACCCGGTCGGGGCAAAAGTGCCGGTCAGCAATCCGCTGAAGGCATAAAGTGTGTTGGCAGGATCGAGAGGGTCATCAGGCACACGACCCCCTTCCAGTTCTCTCTGAAAAAGCATCGCTGCCATCCCGCTGCCCAATAGATATTTTTCGACTTCATCAGGTTTTAGCAGTACGTCTTCTATTTCCCGTTTTTTCAGATTTACACGCAAGTATTTTCCCGCATAAGGATGCGCCATAAGTATCTCCTTGACAACGTAATACTGGAATCCGGATCAGGTTCCGGATCAGTTCTTCTGAGATTATAGTTTAGGGTGGGAAAATAGCCAAAACACAAAACCGTGAGTTCACATATAGTGCAATGTGAATATAATAATCCTTATCAATATCCCATATATGGAGGAACCAAAATGGCAAACGAATGGCATTCCACAATGCAGGGCATTCTTGATGGGCACGTGCACATGGGGAGTTTCACACAGGAGCACAACCTTCTGGATATATGCAGGACTGCAGGCACCGAACAAACGGTGCTGGTCTCCATCCAGGATCCTGAGTCAGGATCCGGATTACCACAATCCCTTTATATGAAAGCCCGGCATCCTGATCAATTCTACGTTTTTGCCGGATTAAACCACGCGACCAGGCTTTCGAATGGGAAAGTGCAAAGTCCTGATCTGGCAAGTCAGGTCGATACCTATGTGGCGATGGGCTGCGACGGCATCAAGATGATCGAATGCAAACCCACCTCACGACAGCGGATGAACATCCCGGTCACCGATCCATATTATGCCGATTATTGGGCGAGGGTTGAAGAATTAGGATTGCCTATGACCTGGCATGTCAACGACCCGGAGGAATTCTGGGAACCGGATAAACTACCCGCGTGGGCAAGAGAACGGAAATGGGGGTATGGACCTGAGGATGTGCAAAAAGAGCAGCTTTATGCTGAGGTTGACGCCGTACTTGCCCGGAATCCTGATCTCAAAATTACTTTTGCGCACTTCTATTTTCTGTCTGCTGACCTTCCCCGTGCGAAGCGATTTCTGGACGCGCACCCCACCGTCAAAATTGACCTGACACCGGGAATTGAGATGCTGTACAACTTAAGCCGCGACACCGAGGTTAGCCGCGCATTTTTTATAGATTATGCGCAACAAATCGTCTTTGGAACCGATATTTTCAGCAGTCTCAGCGTTGAAGAGGGTATGCTCCGTGCTGGGATTGTCTACCGCTGGCTTGAGACAGAAGACACGTTTCGCGTACCTGAAGCGGCAGATTTCCTGTTGGGACAACCCGATGACGGCATCATACACGGATTACGTCTCCCCGAAACCGTCCTCGAGCAGATTTATCACAAGAACTTGCACAAGCTTATCGGCAAGAAACCGCAACCGCTTTCCGTGGACAAGGCGATTGCCTACTGCCAGGCATTGAGCCAGACGGCGGAAGCTATGTCCGGCACACCAGCTGCTGAAACTGAAGCCGCACAAGTGGCTGCTTTACTGGAGCAATGATAATGCCAGAAACCTACACCATAACGGTCAACGGGAAAGCCCATCAAGTCACGGCAGAACCCGAAACACCGCTTCTGTATATCCTGCGCAACGACCTGGGACTAAAAGGGGCTAAATTCGCATGTGGTTTGGGACAGTGCGGGGCATGCAAGATTATTATGGATGGTAGAGCAGTGCAGGCGTGCAAAATCCCCCTTAACACTGCACAGAATTCAATCATAACCACCATCGAAGGCTTGTCAACGGATGACCAGTTGGACCCCCTCCAGCAAGCCTTTATCGATGAACAAGCCACGCAATGCGGATTTTGTACATCCGGGATGATCATGGGGGCAAAAGCTTTACTTGTTCATAACCCACACCCCTCGGATGAAGCAATCCGCCGCGCACTGGCAGGAAATCTGTGCCGCTGCGGTGTGTATGACCGGATTTACAGAGCAGTGAAGCGCGCCAGTGGCGAAGTGCCGGATGCTCCAATCTATACCTTGCAGAACCCGGATAATGAAGATTCCCATCAAATTCCACCACATTCCCTGCCTTCCCCACTAACCCGCACACCTGATCTTGATGCCTGGGTACGCTTCAATCGTGATGAAACCGTCACACTGTTTACGGGGAAAATGGAGATGGGGCAAGACTTACGCACTTCCATTGCCATGATTGGCGCTGATGAGCTGGATGTGTCGCTGCCCCGCATCCGTGTCGTGATGGCAGATACAGAGCAATCGCCCGACGAGGGCTATACTGGCAGCAGCATGTCGCTGGAAACCTCAGGCAATGCTGTGCGCTATGCAAGCGCTGAAGTGCGTCACATCGCTTTATCTATTGCTTACGAGGAATTGGAAGTTCCTGTTGACCGCCTCACCATCAACGACGGCATCATCAGCGATCCGGTCACCGGTCGCAGCGTATCCTATTGGGCACTGTTTGGCGGTAAAAAAATTGGTATGAAATTCACAGGCAGCATTGAACCCAAATCCGCTGCACAATATCAGATCGTCGGTGCACCTGCACAGCGCCTGGACCTTGTGGCGAAGGTCACAGGCAAGGCTGTTTTCGTACACGATTTGGATTTCCCCGATATGGTTCACGGACGGGTAGTGCGTCCCCCGAATGCCGGAGCGCGGTTGATTGATTTCGATGGGGAGCATGTTGCCAAAATGCCGGGTGTCATAAAAGTAGTGCGCAACGGCAGTTTTCTGGCTGTCATTGCCAGGCGTGAGGAACAGGCTGTACTGGCGATGGAAGCATTACGCGATAGCGCCAGCTGGGAGCCAGGACGACCATTGCTAACACAGGATAAGCTCTACGACACAATGCTCCACCAACCCGCAGATTCCGCTCTGGTGGTCACTGGAATGCCGGTAGACAGCCCCATCCCGCCTGTTGAAATACCGGACAATGCTGTCCAAACGCTCTCAGCCACCTACACACGTCCATACCATGCGCACGCCGCTTTAGGGCCTTCCGCAGCTGTTGCGCAATTCGTGGATGGCACATTGACAGTCTGGTCACATACCCAGGGCGCTTATCCTTTGCGATCCGGGATCGCCCATGTCCTGAATATGCCGGAAAACACCATCCACGTGCTGCATGTAGATGGTCCGGGATGCTTTGGGCATAACGGCGCAGACGATGCCGCTTTGGACGCTGCATTGTTGGCACAAAGCTTACCAGGGCGCCCGGTTTCGCTGAAATGGATGCGGGAAGATGAAAATGCATGGGAACCCTATGGAGCAGCCACCGTGGTCAAACTGCAAGCCAGTTTGGACAATGAGGGAGATGTCATCAGTTGGAATCACGATGTCTGGGGGTTCAGCCATTCCAGCCGGGTCCGCGACGAGGGTGAGAACTCCGGGCTTCTGGCAGCGTGGTATTTAGAAGAGCCCTTCACACCGCCCCAACTGCATCCTATGCGCGGGATCCAGAGCGGTGTGCACCGCAATGCGGAACCCCTTTACAACTTCCCGGGCAAGCGCATTGTCAAACACTTCCTGCCGGACAGCCCTTTGCGCGTCTCTGCGCAGCGCGGGTTGGGTGCGTATGCCAACACCTTTGCCATGGAAACTTTCGTTGATGAAGTCGCCCACGCTGCAGGACAGGACCCTGTCGCATTCCGTTTGCGATATCTGTCAGATGAACGCGCTATCGCTGTAATCAAAGCTGTTGTCAAAAAAGCGGGTCAAAAACCGGCAGGGATGGGACGCGGTGTAGCCTTTGCTCAATACAAGAACAGGCAAAGCTATATCGCCGCTGTCGCGGACCTGGAAGTTGATGTAGAAATGGGACGTATCAAACTCCACAAGGGTTATGTCGCAGCGGATGCCGGACAGATCGTGCACCCGGACGGAATCAGCAACCAGATCGAAGGGACTTTTATCCAGTCAGCCAGTTGGACGCTGAAAGAGAAGGTTACGTTTAACCAGAATGGAATTACCAGCCTGAACTGGAGCAGTTACCCCATCCTGCGTTTTAATGAAGCGCCAGCCATCGAAACCGTGTTGGTCAACCGTCCCGGATACCCTTATCTGGGTATCGGGGAAGGCGCAATGGGCCCGATATCGGCAGCGATATCAAACGCAATCTTCGACGCAACCGGAATAAGGTTGCGCGACATCCCATTTACACCTGATAAAGTGATAGCAGCAGCGGAGAAACTATCAGGGTAATCCTGCGCGTTGCTAACTGCCAGTTTCCAGTCAGTAATAAAATAACGGAGAATGCCCGGAGGTACCGTGTCAGATAACCTACGTGTAGCGAGTTGCCAGTTTCCAGTCAGTGAAGATATACCGAAGAATGCCCGGAGGTACCGTGTCAGATAACCTACGTGTAGCAAGTTGCCAGTTTCCAGTCAGCGATAATATATCGGAGAATTCCCTCTATATCCGGCGTTATATGCGCAAAGCAGCAGATGCCGGAGCAGATTTACTGCACACTTCTGAAGCATGCCTCTCGGGATATGCCGGCAGCGACTTTTCATCTTTTGGTGATTTTAACTGGACAGAATTAAAAAAGCAAACGGTGGGTTTACGATCTTTGGCGCGCGACCTGGGTCTATGGCTTGTGTTGGGTTCAGCGCATTTTATCGATGAAGATATAAAACCGACCAACTGCCTCTATCTGATCACACCGCAGGGTGAAATTGCTGATCGTTATGATAAATGCATGTGCACCAAGGGTGACCAGAATCACTATTCCGCCGGACAGCGTTTGGTCACCCGTATCATCCATGGGCAGGTGATTGGCCTGGCTATCTGTTACGATATCTGTTACCCGCAGATTTATGCTGCATATCGCGAGGCAGGGGTGAAGCTGATGCTGCACTCCTTTTACAACGCGCACGATGAAGGTGAGAATTGTCTGGATGTGCTCAATATCCGGCAGGTAGCAACGCGCTGCGCGGACAATCATATGTGGGCAGTCGCTAACAATTCCTCTCGCCCCTACTCGCATTGGGCAAGTTTCGTTGCCCGTCCAGATGCGACCCTTGCACAGCGGCTTAAAATCAATAAAGCTGGTATGCTGATCCACGATTTTCCTGATACTTTATCGCCAGGGGGTTGGATTCACAACTATATCCCAATGAAAGTCGCGCCCGGTGAGGTTATGTATTATGGTGTTCCCAGCAGCCATCCCAGGCAGGCAGACGGACAGGCAGAACCGTAATTCTAGATGCTGGTGCAAAAGGAGGTTTGTTATATGGCACGACCCAATATTTTATTAATAATGAACGATGATATGGGCTATTCCGACCTGGGGTGTTATGGTGGTGAAGTACAGACACCCAATCTGGATGCACTTTCGGCTGGGGGTTTACGATTTACACAGTTCTATAATACAGCACGCTGCTGCCCATCCCGGGCTTCACTGTTAACGGGATTATACCCACACCAGGCAGATGTAGGTCATATGACAGGTGATGACGGCATTGACGGTTATCTTGGCGACCTGAATCCCAATAGTGTGACCATAGCCCAGGTGCTGAAGAGCGCCGGATACAGCACCTTCATGTCGGGCAAATGGCATGTCACCCGATATGTGCACGGTCCCAAACATAATTGGCCCGTGCAGCGGGGATTTGATGATTATTACGGGATCTTAACTGGTTGTGGCAATTACTACCACCCAAAGACCTTGACACGCAACAACACGCCCATCGAACCTGAAGGCAAGGGATATTTCATCACTGACGCGATCACAGATGAAGCTATCCGGCAGATCGAATCGACTGAGGAAGACAGCCAACCTTTCTTCCAGTACGTCGCCTATACAGCGCCGCATTGGCCCTTACATGCCCATGATGAAGACATCGCTCGATACAAAGGGCGGTTTGATGCAGGATGGGATAAACTGCGCGAGCAGCGCTTGGAGCGCATGGTCGAAATGGGGATAATCCATGATAACTGGTTACTCAGTGAACGCGATCCCAACGTACCCCCCTGGGAAGAAGTGGAGCATAAAGCGTGGGAAGTACGCAGGATGGAGGTTTATGCAGCCCAAATTGACCGCATGGACCAGGGTATCGGTCGCATCTTCCAGGCGTTAAAAAAAGCAGGAAAATGGGATAACACACTGATTATATTCCTGGCAGACAACGGTGGATGCGCAGAAGAACTGAGCCACATAACCGGAGATTGGATAAAACGCAGCGGTGAAATCCCCGGAACGCTTAAAACCTGGGATGGTGATGATGTGGTTTTTGGCAATGAACCGGGAATCATCCCTGGCGATGAAAGGACCTACGCCAGCTATGGGTTACCCTGGGCTAATGTATCCAATACACCATTTCGCCTGTACAAGCACTGGGTGCACGAGGGCGGTATTGCCACACCCCTCATCGCGCACTGGCCCCAAGGCATCCATGAATTTGGGCAACTGCGCTCACAACCAGCGCAGTTGCCGGATATAATGGCGACATTTTTGGATGTTGCAGGGGCGGACTATCCAGAGGTATTTGAGAATAAACCCATAAAACCCCTTGAAGGATTCAGTTTAGTCCCGGCGTTTAATGGCGAAGCCACTTCCCGTGAAACCTTATTCTGGGAGCACGAAGGTAATAAAGCTGTTCGACGTGGGAAGTGGAAGTTGGTTTGTAAATATCCAGGTGGATGGGAACTCTATAATATGGAAACCGGACGTACAGAAGTCAACGATGTTGCCAGCCAACATCCCGGAATTGTTGCAGAGCTTACACAGCTTTATGATGCATGGGCTTTGCGATGTGGTGTTATCCCTTGGGATGACCTGTTGAAGTTGAGGGAAAACCAAAACAAAAAGGAAAATCCTGCCTGGTAAAAGGAAATTGACATTATTTTGATCATAGAGCTAAGTTATGAAGGATAACTGGAAAGTGACCTTCACCCAACATGCCCTCAACGAAGTTGATACCTATATTGTCGCCCACCCAGGTTACACACGGCAAGGCATAGATCAACCTGGTCAGGGCTCAACAAACCGCGTTATTTTCGCGCAAAAGGATGATGTGCGCGTGGTTTTCAAAGTGTTCTGTGAAACCGAACGCAAACAGCGTGCGTGTTTTGCCCTGGAGCATTGGCAAAATACAGGTCTGGTTCCCAGACTGATTGCCGATGTTTCTGACGATATGATTGTCATCTCGCACATTCCCGGAATGTACCTTGCCGATTCCCAACAGCAGGACCCTGAAAACATATGGCGTACAGCAGTTTTCAACGCTGCCATAGCCATCGGCAAACTGATGCGCGTGCCACTCAACTCAGAACAACAAAGCGATTTTGAATTCCGATTCTACCAACCATATGGTGATCTTGAGTCCTACCTGAAAGGCATCCTTGAACTGGGTTGGCGCATTCACGCGCAAGACCCTGACTTTCTTTCGCCCTATTGGGGGGAAAACCTTCAGTTTATTGCCAGCCAGTTACCTGTGATTCTGGCACAACCCCACGTTTTATACCATCAAGACGTCAGTAATTTTCACGTCGACCAGGGTCGTTTTACGGGATTCTTCGACCTAGAAATGTGCCGTGCTGGTTGTGCCGCAATGCAGTTAGGTGCAGCTTTTGGCTTGCTGGAAGGCAACCTGGCGGCTTGGGAATGGTTTCGAAAAGGATGGCAGCAGGGCACCGGACAGGATCTGACGTATGAATCTATACAAGCAGCTGCTGCTGCACGATATTTATTGGGGTGGCGCGAAATATGCCGCTATATGAGTTATGATGGCACACCAGGCACCGGATATAGCTGGGCATCACCGGCAAATCCTCAGACCTACTATAAACACTTCGAAGCTGTGGGAGAAATCCTGGCGCTAGATACTTGCAGTCCATGACAGAGGCAGGTGTAATATGATGCAATTTTTCGCGAATATAAGTGGTCTAGCCCGTTTGGCACAGCAATTTCCATTGGATCAATCAATTAATCAACCGACACGATCCAACCACACAGTGAAAATCGGGTTTGTCCGTTATCGGAATTGCGCAACTGTAGAAGCTATGTCACAGGGATTGTTTTTGTCGATCCATCCGCCCATGGGCAAACAATTCCCGCTGCTGATCCCATGGCAGCAAATCACCAAATTCACAGACGCGCGCCTGTATGGACGCAAAGCCATTTGCCTTTTCATCCAGGGGCAGGATAACGCTACAATCACCATCTATAAAGGGCTATTTGAACAAATAAGACCCTTTAGTCAACCTATCTGAAACACAGCAGAGACCTTCCCGGAAAGCGATTTACCATCCCTTTAGGCCATACGGCTTAACCATAAAGGGCAAACCTTCCGGGAAGGTTACCAACGCTTTCAATTGATGCAGATAAATATAGACTTATGAGTTACGGACCAACAACGGCAAATACAGCAGGCCAAAGTCCGGTCCGATACTGTCATCAAACTGTATCTCGATGCCACCCAACAGTTCACCTTCCTTATACGCCTCAACGTCAATCGTAGGTATGCTGCCGGCAAGCGCCTGGATATCGGCTATGTTTTGCCTGGCTAATGCGCTGTTCAGCGTCAACGGGCACGGAATGCTGACCGTGACGGTGATCACCGCCTCATCGAATGGTGCGAATCTGTATCGTTCCCGTCGGATTTACAGTTACAGTCCAATCCGCCGGCACATTAAAGGTGATCATTCCCACGTCAACATTGACTGTAAAGGGGCTGTCGTTGTAGACGGTGAAGGAGAAAACCTTGGTCGTCCCACACGGTGGTGTGCGTTCCACATCCACATTACGCTGACTCCACTGCTCCTCGTAGATGCCATCTGCATCATTGAGTTTTACGATCACACATTGATGTCCGGACATTAACGGCGTCCAGGCTACTGTTGACGTAACTGCCATCAAAGGTCCTATCTCCACCGTTCGCGTCGGTGGGTACCATTCCGGTACTGGTGAAGGGAATCCCCATCCCAAACTGCGCCCAACCAAATTCCAGGTTTACAGTTGTGGTGTTGACGGTCGCATTATGCAAAACCGTACTAACCAGACTTTGTACCCCTTGCCTGGGTGGATAAGGAACAATACTTATTTCTGATTCAGCGTAAGTCCGTTCATGGGGTTTGTGGATGGGTATCGGTGGAATATCCAACTTTCGGAATCCACCTAAAAGGACATTATCCACATACGCTTCCACATCGACAATGGGCATGCCGGTTCCCAGTTTAGCTTCAAGCCCAGGGGTCACAGTTAATGTCACAGTGAGAGGTTGATGCTGCTCGACGTTGGTGAGAACCGTGTCAGAAAGGCTGATATTCCCATCCCGGTTTGTGATTAACCAGCCCCAACTGTGATTGTGACCGGTTCAGTATGGGGCCAGGCGCCAACCTGGAAATCCAGTGAATGGGGAATACCTGGACGGAGTGGTTCACCAACATCGATGTTGCGACGGCTCCATATTGGCTCGTGCCCAGCTATTTCCAGCGTCACTTCCACACAAAACTTACCCCAATGGTTGGGAGGTGTCCACGAGACATGCCCACGGGCTGCCCCGTGTGCAGGAACAAAGATCGGGATAGGATTAGGCGCAATGTGTTGTGTGCTGAAAGGCAAACCAATGCCAAAATCAGCAATGGCAAACGTCGCCGTGACGATCTGGTCCTGATTGGTGGGGTTGAACACCTCAACACTGAGTTTCACAGGTTGCCCCGGCAGGACCGGATAAGGATCAACACCGATTTCCGATTCAGCGTAAACAGGATCTTTCGGACGATGAATAGGCACAGGGGGACGGTATATTTTACGGATCCCGCCCAGCAATTCACCACCGACAAAAGCTTCAACATCAACGATAGTTGTGCCATCAGGCGGTAGTTTGATACCCTGTGGGGGTGTCACCGTCAACGAAACTTGATGCGTCTCACCCGGCGGTAGATTTGGTACCGTATCCGGATTTAACTCCAGGCCCCAACCCGGAAGATGCGGAATCAGGCCCAGGGTCACTGTGACCGGATCTTTATTGCCCGGGTTACCAACCGGGAATACCAGCGTATTGGGAACGCCCGGTCTGCAGGATTTCGTTGATGTCGATATTCCGTCTGACTGAATTGCGGTAAATGCCCCGCAATATCCAGCTTAACCTGCAAGCAAACATGCCCTCCCACAGGTGGAATCCAGTGAATACATTCCTTGACGGTGCTATGCGGTGGCAGGAAGACATTTCGCACCCCATCGATAGGTGTAAAGGGTAACCCAATGCCAAATTTAGCCCAGAAGAACGTAACAGAGACATTCTGCGGTTGGTCTGAAAGATTGCGCAGTTCCGCACAGATTTCAGTCGGTTCCCCAGCCCGGGGAGGATACGGGTGGACTGTTATTTCGCGTTCGGCATAAATAGGATCCGGGAAACGGTGGAGGGGAACCGGCGGACGGTAAATCTTGCGAATACCTCCCAGCATCTTGTCACCAACAAAAGCCTCGATATCGACAATAGGCGTGCCGTCAGGGGGCAAAGCTGCACCACCTGGAGGTGTAACGGTCAAGGTGAACGGCTGCTCAGCGCCAGGCTGCACATTGGGCATCACATCCGGTGATAATTCCAACCCCCAATCGGGAAGATGTGGGACCAATCCCAGTGTGATCGTGACTGGTTCTTCGAACGGGTTCCGAACAAAGAATGTACGGGCATGGGCGACACCGGGAGTCAATGGCTCATCAACATCAACATTGCGCCGGCTAATCTGGAAGGGGTAGCGTTCAGCCAGGATACGCACTTGAATGCACCATTTCTCGGGTGTGGGGGGGATCCACTTGATGCAGCCCTTGTTGAGATCCACCTGCAGGGACGATAATTTCCGCAACACCCACAGGATGGAACGGCATGCCAATTCCTAAGCGCGAGACACTGAATTCCAGCGCAACCGGATGATGGATTTAGGACGTCATGGTTGACGACTTCCGCGCACAATTCGGTGGGTTGTCCAGCGATTGGGGGTTCTGGCAAAACTGTAATCTCCTCCTGCGCATACCAGGGCCAATCACCATCCGGGAATGTCACCGGTGGACGCGGGATGTGATAGCGAGTGAAGACCTCGTCTACCATCATTCCGGCATGATTGAAAATGCCATCCCAAATCGTGATTGTCGTGGATGGCGGCAGGTCCGGAGCAATCCGGACAGTCACCTGGATGGATCCCATTTGCCCCATATCCAATGAACCCAGATCCCATTCAGCCCATACACCCTCCGGACCAACCCGGTCAGGAGGTGGTACGGACTCAACAAAACGTGCAATACCAGGAAACTCATTGCGTATGGTGAGCAATGGACTCTCGTCCACCTGTATTGCCATACTTCAGCTCGAAGGATGCCAGTTTCCCCCACAACAACATCAGGATCATGAACACTATCGATCCACAATTCCGGCTGGATCTTTCTGGATGGGCACGATTCGCACCCAGGGCTGCATACGTCTATTTTATACAATCTCTCCTCAATAAACGTCACGCGCCATGTGCAAGGTTCAACGTGGAATTTCTTTGTGACCGTGTAGACCTGCAAACCTTCCGGCAGGTTTACCTCCATTCTGCCGGGTTCGACTACCTCAGTGCCGGGGGCAGGTTCGATAACCATATCCTGCAGCTTCAGGTGCGCAGGATCCCAAAGCTCTTCAAGGATTACCGGCGTCGAATTGTGGCGTGAGAATCACATCAACAATCTCGATGGTATCGCTGGTTTCCACGGTGACGATCCAATCCGGGTCATAGGGAATCCCGTTTACCCATTTCTCCCATATTAAATCAGGGGGTCGCGGTTCTGAACATGGAACATAAGCTCAACAACATCCACTTCGTCACCAACGTGGTTAAAGATTCCATCCCAAATAACAAAAGTTGTGGATGGCGGTAATGTCTCATCAATGGCAATGACCACCTCGATCACACCTGAAGCTCCATTCGCCAGATCACCCAGATCCCATTCCACCCACGTTCCTGCCGGATCCTGCCGGTCTGGCGAAGGTTCAGCATGGACATAAGGCGCGGTGATAGGAAAGGTGTTGCGAATCATAACATCATTCTCATACCCACCCAGATTGCCATAATCAAGGATAAATGAAACCACATCGCCGGCATAGACACTGGGGTTGTTGTTCGTGCCTTGAATCCATAAAATCGGGGGCATCTTGCGGATAGTGACTGGTTTTTCATCCAGCAACACTTCCCCCATCAGGACACGTTCATGGAGAATAGTCTCTCCCCACGTGCATTTCTCAACATGAAACCACTTGGTGATGGTATAAACCTGGTTACTTTCCGGTAAAGTCGTGGTGAGTTTATCCGGGTCAGTCACCACAGGAATGCCTGCTGGCTCCACCGACCAATCGATAAGTTTCAAGTGGAGAGGGTTCCACTGCTCTACCAATGTGAGATCCGAATCGGACCAACCAACAATGACGTCAATTATTTTCATTGTATCGCTGGTTTCAACGCTAACCACCATAGCGGGTGTCCAACCCACGCCATTGACTGATTTGTCCCATTTCAAAACCCGTGGTTTATCCCAAAACTTGTTACCGGTCAGAATCTGTCTATCCAACGGCACGACATATTGAATCCAGTTTTTTGTTTTTACCGTTCCGCTGACCGTCGTAGCGCCCACAGAGACTTTACCGGGGAGATCATATTCCCGTATATGGAAGAATTCATAATTCCCCGCAGCAGGAAGCCCGTACCACCCAGCAGCATCGGTGGTGGTCACAGAAATGAGCGTGCCGGTGTTCGGATAGGCGCTATTAGCACCATATAGTGCTACATTAACACCCGGCAGCGGGACGCTTTCATCACCAATAGGCCCCTGAAAAACCTTACCTTGAAATACCGGGAGTGCACCTTGTACTAAAGGTGATTGATCGGCAACTGCGAGTTGTTGTGCTCCAACAGTGACCGCGAAAAATATCAGCAGTGCGCTTATACTTAATGCAAAAACAAAGAACAGTTTTCGAGTATGCATGAAAGTCTCCTTACGTCACTACACATGAGAAAAACTTAACGTGCCAGCACCATCACTGAGACAAGGATCACTGTTGTCCCAGGAATTGTTATACGCGAACGAATGACCACGATAAAATGAAAGACACCTGTTTGTGTGAATCAGGTTCTCGATAATGCGTAGCTGGATATAAGCAGTGGTAACGGCGATGTAATGCTGTATGGGACGATTCGGTATATTAAGCACTGCGCATAAAAATAGTACGTTTAGCCAAACCATTACTAATTTCATGGTATGCGATTTTTGGAGCATTGTCAACACTCAGAATTTTACAAAGGTGTCATTTTGGTCCTAACTTTAGGCTAAGTAACTTCCATTGGCAGACGTACCCTCTACCATGCAAAGAACATGCAGTGGTAATGGGGGGATGAAATGCACAACCATACCTACCTGTTAATAGACGACATCCTGTACCGGAAGATTTTGTATGGACAAATACCACTCCAGGGACATCATGAAACCCGCGCCAGCCTATAATATAAAGCTGGCGCGGGTTTTTATTCCTATACCCGGAACTGTGCTTCAGGTGCAGAAGGTTACTACACAGCCTTTAAATTCCACAATACCAATGGGAAAGTAAGGTGCCAGGGCGCGCCATTAACATAGGCATTGTCCGCTGTGGGCCAATTCGTCCAATAGGTCGTATTCATCGCGATCCGGTGATAGAATTGGGTTAACGGCACCTCAGGAAGTTCATCCACCCATATCTTGATAGCGCGTTTGAATTGATCGACCAAACGCGGATCATTCATCGGTGTGCGGTCCATCTCCTCCACAGCGGCGTCAAAGTCGGGGTTCCCCCAGCGTGCGCGGTTGTTACCGCAGTTTTCACCAGTGGGCGTGACAAGCCGGCTGTGATACATGTCAAGGGTTGTGAACGGGTCTGCAATACTCCCGCCATGACCGAAGAAATGAAGCAGCGCTGAGCCATCGCTCTTTTTGGTCCATACATCCGGTGGTGACAGATGCTTTGAGTCAAACCCAGCATTAATCAGTTGTTCAGCGACGATAGGCGCTAACCCGCCGAACAAACCGGCATCGGCATAGATATTGGCGTCAGGACGAACACCGTCCCCATCAATCCAAAAACCTTCGGCATCCTTGGTGAAACCCGCTTCCGTCATCAAGGCATCAACCTTAGTCAGGTTGTGTTCAACAGGATTCTGCACAGCCAGGAATTCCTCTGCCGCCTCGAAATACGGTTCGAGGGGTTTGTACCGGGGATAAGGAATCGTCAAAGGTTCACCACCCCCCTCCCAGCCCACATCAATCATCTGCTGCTGGTCGACAGCATACGCAACAGCCCAGCGCACGCGTTTATCATTGTAGGGGTATTCGAGTGTATTAAACCACATCGAGATGGGCCACCAATCGATATAGCCCCAGGGTGATTCACGTTGGGTATGGGTAATGACCTGCGGCGCTTGCTCCACAAGGCTTTTGATTAATTGAGGTTGGAATCCCAGTGCAGTATCCAAATCATTATTGATGATAAGTTGCGCCGCAACCGTTAAATCAGCCAGAGGTTGCTGCACAATCTGTTCAACCTGGGGTGTTTCAACCAAACCCTGTTCCACCGCCCACCAATCATAACGCAAATCGAGTTTCTTATATTGGAGTTCAAATACTGTCAATTGATATGCTCCGGTAACCACCGGCCAGCCCTTTTCAGGATCAAAGAAACCAAAGGTCAACACGTCATCAACGTCTTTGAAGATGTGCTCCGGTACCAGATAGGTGCCAAGGTCGTAACGGAAACCAAAATAGCTGAAGAGGAAACGATAGTCAGGCTGGTTCAGAACAATCCGAACGGTATAATCATCCTCAAGGATAACTTCCTTGACTTTCGTTTTTATTACAGCAGAATTCCGCAATTGCGGCGCATAATCTATAAGCATATTGATAGTGAAGACCAGGTCTTTTCCGGTGAAAGGTACGCCATCACTCCACATAGCCCCCTTTCGTATGTAGACTGTAACCTCACTGGCATCTTCATTATAAGTCCAGCTTTCCGCTAACCAGGGATAGGTCTTGTCAGCAAACGCGGAGTAATAGAGCAATGGCTCCAAGCTTGCCGCAATACTGTATTGGTGGCTAGCGCCACCATATGGATTTGCCAATCCCACATCGCCAAACTGTCCTTCACTGTACCCCATCATCCACTCAAATCGGCGTTCGCGGGGTACATCAACACGAGGCCATGGCATGTCTGCAACGGGCACTGGCGTATCGGGTACTGCCGTTGGCGCATCAGGCTTCGGCGTAGGGGCAGCAGGTTCCATTATAGCTTCGGGGGTGTTTCCACATGATGTTACGAGGGCGCTTGAAATTGCCAAGCCCGATACTGTTAAGAATTGTCGTCGGGAGAGCTTCTTCATTATACCTCCTATGGATCTAAAACGAGACTTTTGAATACACACCAATTAACCTAAACAGGACAGCGAAGAACTGGTTGACATCGGAAGAATTATTTACAATACTTTGTTAGATATCAGGTCGTAGAATTACCTCCTACTTACAGGATAAAATCTCTTTTTTACGATGTTAAGCTGCGACGCAAGCGAGAAAAACAAGATCAAGGCATACACCATAGTATTGCTGTCCTGCATCATCCAACTGACTATAGAGTGGCCTACAAGAATTGTCAAATTGCGATAGACTTTGGGTGTGTTGCAGAATGGCGACAAACCCTGGAATAAGGAACTGAAGTCTGGCAGTAGAACTGGGAATCGCCAATTCTAAAATACGCCGGCTGTAATAAATCACAGCATGCAGTTTTGATAAAACCAGTCCGCTGGGTACAAGACTGCTTCTTGTTTTGCGCTTAAACTGTTCTCCGTCGTCTTTACCTCTAAAGTGATATGCTCCCTAAACTTTTAATGAAAGGTGTGTTTTATTCAGAGAACAAAACAAGATATTTACCTTTTTAATCCGGGTAAGCATCGAGTTGAGCCTGTAGCGGTGCAGAACATCTTGATTGTGTAATAGATGATGATTCCTGCACCGCCACACTTTGTGCCAAATAGCGGTGGGTCGAATTTATCCTGACCATGGCTAAACAAGAGCAGAACCGGGCGTATTTGCCGTTTCTGCCAGGTGAGGAAGGTGATTTTCCTTCCACACACCCGCGCCGCTCAAAGAACTCGCCCCCTTCCCAGGGTTCTTTCTTAATAGGCACCCTTGATGAAGCGGATTTGACATCTATTTAGTTGTGAGTTAAAGTAAAATTGTCAATTACCTAGACTCTTGCATCATTGCCATACAATTACCGTTCAGCATAAATTTCAAGGAGACACGTAGAATGCTGCCCCAGGATGCCATTCTGGAAAAAATCAGGCGGTACTGGCCTGATGAAGATCCACAGTCTGTCCTCGATATCCTCAATGCTTATGGGGATTCAGAAATGGAACGGGGTCGTGGACGCGTTCATCTGGCGATTCTCAAACTCTGTGGTCGCAAACTGGAAAATCTACCGAAGCTCATCGCTATGGCCAAACGGGATTATCGCGACATCCTGGCTTATGCAGAATATCCCGAACAAATGAAGTTGGGATTCTTGAAACTCAGCAAACTTTCAGCAGCTGAACGCAAAGCCATCAAAAAAAGGGATGAAAAACAATATAAGCGCTGGTTGAAAAACAGTTAGTTGAGCTTTGACGACCGTCTGGTAGCTGTTTTATGTCTAGGAGTCACTGGGTCAGAACCCACACCAGGTAACCCTGACTGCGAATATGGCATACGTTGTGTAAGTTATCTCTCACCTGGCGAGCAGTCGAAATCAAGTTAATGACTGGAATTGGCTACGCTTCACCTGGTTAATGAAAATACTGGATACGGGACCAAAAAAAACACCCGCTGTATAAATTCAGCGGGTGTTTTTCGAGGCGCTACTTCAACATTCAGGCGCATATTCAAAGCAATATACAGGGAGTGTTTCTGTTTTTTCCAACCACTTCTGTAAACCCGTTACAATAGTATTGTAATTAAACTTCAGAGCCACAAACGGGTTGTGCGGCACGTTTAGGTTTATTCTTTCGCGAAACATTAATTTTTCATCGGCTATTATTTGAGCCAGGTAATTATCAGCATATTGCGAGTACATTGTTTCCTCCTCAAAATCTCCATCAGATGGTGATTTTATGTTTTAATACTATGCATTACTATACTCTTATATCTTAATTTGTCAAGTATTTATCTTTTTAATTAATACTATTATTGAAATTATTGTATCTCGATCTCTCCTGCAGAATGGATGCACGTCACACTTCCACAGAGCGCATCCGGACGATAACAAAGCAGCAAAACAATGGTGTCCAGCCCCCCTGTTGTCCAGAGTTACTACACCACATTATCTCACCATCGTTGAATAGCCGTATGCAAAAACTGACTGGCACCCCTACAGGATACCTGAATTGACTAACAGAATGACTTCATCTACACTACGTAAGCAACAGCCTTTGATACAGATAGCTTGTGCTGAGACCTCACCCTTTAGTGTGAAAAGGAGTTCTATGCTACAAACAGAAGATCTGCGATGCGATTTTGCGCCATCACCACTGGGTGTAAATAACCTACATCCCAACCTCTCCTGGAAACTGACCAGCCATGAACGTGCCCAATTCCAAAGCGCTTACCAGATTCGGGCTGCGAGTTCTCTGTTACAACTTACCGGCGATACTTGTGATCTATGGGATACCGGCAAAGTGTCAGATGACAGCCAGATGGTGCGCTATGCGGGTCAAGCTTTGGACAGCGGGGTTCGCGTTTGGTGGCAGGTGCGTGTATGGGATAGAGATGGTCAGCCCTCCCAATTCAGTGAACCGGCGGTATTTGAAGTAGGCTTGCTGAACAAAGAGGATTGGTCCGCAGAATGGACAGGATTCCCTGCGGGTTGGAATGGTCAGGCTTTGTATTTTCGGAAAGTCTTCCCGGTTGCAAAACCAGTGAAGAGAGCAAGGGTATATATTTCCGGTTTAGGGTGCTATGAGCTCCACCTTAATGGTAAAAAAGTTGGCGACAGTGTCCTGGCGCCTGCCTGGTCCACGTATGCCAAACGTGTTTATTATAATATCTATGATATAGATAGCAGCATTTACACTGGCGAAAACGTCATCGGTGTCATCATCGGAAATGGGTGGTATGGCACCCCCAACCTGCTTCTTCAACTGCAGGTTACGTATGCAGACGGAAGTTGTGATGTCGTTTGTGCTTCAGGCGCCGGTTGGAGAGTAACGCACGGACCTATCGTTGCCAACAGCCTGTATGGGGGTGAAACATATGACGCGCGGTTGGAAATGCCAGGTTGGACTACACCAACTTTTGCACCAAACAAGGCAGTAGCCTGGTCCGGCAGCGTGGTTGTGGATGGTCCTGGCGGGAGGCTTACTCCCGAAACCGCGCCTCCCGTGCGGATTACCCGGATAATCACACCCGTAAGCTTCTCTGAGCCCAAACCGCAGATCTATGTTTTTGATATGGGGCAAAATTTTGCCGGGTGGGTTCGATTGAACGTTTCTGGAAAGCCAGGAGAGAAAGTCACCCTCAAATTCGCGGAGTCACTCTATCCCGATGGAACCATCAATCAGGAAAATTTGCGGTCTGCAGCAGCAACCGATGTCTATATTCTTAAGGGTGAGGGTGAAGAACAATGGGAACCCCGCTTCACGTATCATGGATTTCGCTATGTGCAGGTCGAGGGATATCCAGGCGAAGCCACACTCGATAGTCTCGCAGGCTGTGTCATACGTTCGGATAATGCGCCAACGGGCTCATTTACATCCAGCTCTGATCTCCTCAATTCTATCCACGAAATGGTACGATGGACCGAGATCAGTAACGAACCCAGTATTCCCACCGATTGCCCCCAGCGTGATGAACGCATGGGATGGCTGAATGATATGGCAGCGCGATCCGAACAAATCGTCTATAATTTTGATGTCGCGTGCTTCCTGTCGAAATGGATTTCAGATATTGGAGATACGCAGGATCCGATATCAGGCGCGATCACTGATACAGCACCCTACCGTTGGGGACAGAGACCCGCTGACCCGGTCAGTGTTTGTTACCTTCTGATTCCATGGTTGCTTTATCTCCATTACGGGGACACCCGCACATTGAGCGAGAATTACATGGGCATGCGCGCATGGGTAGATTTTCTCCACCGGCAGGCTGACCACGACATCGTGAGTTACAGTTATTATGGGGATTGGTCACCACCAGTTGCAGAGGGTGTGCAAGGGAGTATCGGCAGTTCCGCTGTATCCAGAAACACGCCCGGGGCACTTATGTCCACCGGGATGAGTTACTATGCAACCAATCTACTCGCGCGTATAGCACACGTCATTGGTCAGGAAACAGACGCGATACTGTATGAAGAGCATGCCGAACGCATCTCCAAAGCCTTCCACAAACGATTTTATAATCCTACCACCGGCGGATATGGCAGCAACAATCAGGCGTGTAACGCATTTTCACTGTATTTGGGGATTGTTCCTGCAGCGTACAAGGCGCGCGTTGTTGAGAATCTGGTACATGACGTACGCAATATGCACTCCGGTCACCTTACAACCGGGAATCTGTGCACAAAATACCTTTTGGACAGTCTTACTACTGCGAATAGAGCAGATATCGCATACCTTGTCGCTTCACAGCAAACGTATCCCAGTTGGGGTTATATGCTCGCAAACGGCGCAACCACGCTGTGGGAGAGATGGGAACAAGCCACGGGTGGCGGTATGAATTCGCACAATCACCCGATGATGGGTTCGATTGGTTCCTGGTTTTATCGCGCACTTGCGGGCATCCAGGTTGATCCGGAGGGACCGGGGTTTAAAACCATACAGATAAAACCACATTTCGTGGAAGATTTACAATATGTCCAATGTGCATTACAAACTGTGCGGGGCGAGGTGCAATGTTCATGGGAGCGAGACGGCGATGGGGTGAAGCTGACAATCTCTATCCCGGTGGGAAGCACAGCCCATATATGTCTGCCAGCAGGCAATCAGGCATATGCAGTCTATGAAGGCGATTCCGTAATTTGGGGGGATGGGGCAACAGACATTCCCGGCATTAGTAAAGGAATGATGGTTCAACATTCTATCCAATTCACTGTTGCATCTGGTAGGTACATCTTTCAGGTCAAACCTGGTCAATAGACACGAACGCAGGTGAGAAGGGAAGCCCTATTCATGCCATACCGCTATGCCACCAAAAAGACAGACTATACAGATTATGCCAGCGGGTGCGTATTCTATGGCGCTCCAGGACACCCAGCCTTCCCCATCCGATTGGCAAGTGAAATCTACCAGGCTTGTCTTGCTTTACGAAAAAAGGCAGGAATAACAGGACGCTGCGTGCTCTATGATCCCGTGTGTGGAGGCGCGTACCATCTGAGTATTCTGGGATATCTTCACTGGGAAACAATCCACAGCATTATCGCTTCTGATATAGATGAGGAAATCCTTGCTACTGCTGAACTAAATTTGGGACTGCTAACAATGGAGGGGCTGGAAAAACGTATTCAGGACATCGAGGACCTGTATCACGCCTATGGCAAACAAAGTCACCTTTCTGCTATAGCAAGTGCCCTCAGGCTGCGTGAGCAACTGATAAATCACACCAGATACCATACAATTGATCAGGCTGTGTTTTGTGCAGACGCGCTGGATCCGACCGCACTCCAAAACCGTCTTGGAGATGTCTCTGCGGATATTGTCTTTGCCGATATACCTTATGGCATGCACTCCCGGTGGCAAATTGCTGATTCTTCAATCCAAAACCCCATCTCCCAAATGCTGGGGAATATGCTGCATGTCCTTGCTGAAGGGGCAATTGTGGCTGTCGCAGCAGATAAAAGCGTAAAAGTAACTCACCCATTACTTAAACGTGTCGAAAGGTTTCAATCAGGAAAGCGGCAAATCGTACTCCTTAAGCCAGTTCAATAACAATAAGGACCATGAATGATAGAACTATCTAGTAAGAATATACGGTTACGAGCCCTGGAGCGCGAGCATTGCCGGCAACTATGGCTAGAATACGAACCAGAACAACCCGTTGCCACAGAACCAAATAACCCGGGATATTCCGTTGAAGGCGCAGAACAGTGGTTTGACGATATGCAAAAAGCACAAGGAAAAACACAAGTCTACCTTGGAATATTTTTAAAAGATGGAACCCTAGCCGGTGATATACAATTGGCGAATATTGACTGGCGTCACCGCACCGCCAGCCTGGGTATAAGTATCACAAAACGCGAGCATCGCGGTTGTGGGTATGCGACAGAGGCTGTCCTTGTGCTGGTGAAATACGCATTTGAAGAGCTGGACCTGTTTCGTTTAGCGGCGCGGACTTTGGAACACAACAACGCAGCAAGAAAGGTACTGGAAAATACCGGATTTATTCTGGAGGGATGTGAAAGGCAGACCGTGACGATTGCAGGACGGCGCTGGGATCGCCTGGTATTCGGATTGCTGCGGTCTGATTTGGACTAAGGGTTGAATGCCGACCAGTGACGGTCGGCATTCAACCCACTATAACTATTCTACCTTGGCGCTAGTGAATTTTTCCCAGAGAACTGGAACAACAAAGACAATTAACAATGCAAAACTGAATATTGGTCCTACTGAAAACATGGAGAAACGCGCTAATCCAATCGTCGTCGCAATCGCAAGGGGAATGCCAACCACGATTTCCATCAGCGCAGCCAGCAATCCAATTAGGCGTGTTTTTTCTGTGGGGCGCAGCAAAACCATGACGGTGACTATGCCCCACCCGACCATGGATACCCAATGCAAACGTTGTACTGCAACAAAAAGCGGTGTCCCAATTGTGATGATCCGGCTTGTACTGGCAACACCGTTCATAAAGCTGAATATAAAGGTCATGCCAGTAACCATTGATAATAAAAGCCGATTCCAGGGCGTCTTGCCCACGACTTTCGTCAATAAGAAGTATAGAACTAAATAAGGCCAAAACAGCGTGAAATAGACCGGTGGCATACTCGCAGCCATAAATGGCACATTAACAAACCAACTTCCCTGCAGCGACAGGACAGCAGCTATCACGACGAGAGGATATGCCCACTTTTGAGCTGTGGCAAAGCCGTAAGCGCCGACCGCAAAAAACACACCAGCTGCAACGCCAATGTCAAACATCAGAGGCATGATATATTTCAGGAGGATTTCACATCCTGGTTCAGCTGATTCTGCAACCAAAGCCGGTCCATACCAATTTATGAAAATGACAAAATGTCCGACGATGCCTAACAATGCACCAATAACAGAGAGTATGACACCCAACCGCTTGTTTTTTTCCATCCAGCCACCTCCAGAAATTAATAGGTTCGTAAAGAATTGTCTTTAGGCCTAAAACAAAAATTACACAGGTGCGAAAATCAACGATCTTCCTTACGTGTTATTGCAGCTTTCCGCACCTGCCAAACGGATCGCTTTTTCCAATAAGGTCAACAGGGTTTCGATTTCCGTTGATGTTAATGCAGATAACAGCAGGTGCATTTTGGCCTGTCGAAAACGCAGAGCACGTTGATAGAGTTTCAATCCCTGGGCAGTGAGTGTAAAACGCACAGCACGACCATCGTCAGGATCTGCATAACGGTCAACATAACCCGCATCTTCGAGGCGGCGTATGGCGACACTGACCGTTGGTGGCGTCAAAGTCAAACCATCAGCAACCTCACGCACGTTGGAGCCCGGGTTCACAGCAACCCAGTCGAGTAAAGACAATTGGGGCAGCGATATACCACTTTCTTCTAGTGGATTATCAGTAAACGCTAACTTAAGCAGTTGACCAAATTGGCACAACAGACGATCTTCTGCCGTTTGAGGAGCATTATACATAAACAAAGTATCCCATTTCTGTTTAATTTGTTAGGCTAACTAATTATATGCAATATTACGCATCTTGTCAATAGGAGAAATTACAATGGAAGTCAGATTTACCCCCCAGATGTACCTCGACCACTATACAAAGGTCAAAAACATAACCTTGGCTGATATTGATGTCGCGCCGGTCGTTGTCTTATCATGGTCAGAAGGTGTGATCAAAGCGCTGAGTGAACGGGTTGGCGCAGAATCTGTGCCTAATTGGCCCTGGCATAGACGCTATCCCTTCTATACCGGCAGCATACTGGGAAAGCGTGTGTCTTTCGCGCAGGTTGGTGTTGGCGCCCCGGCAACGATCACAGGCATGGAAGAAATGATTGCTTGCGGGGCACGGATTTTCATTGGTCTGGGATGGGCAGGCAGCCTGCAACCGCATATCCCCATTGGTTCAATCCTGATCCCTGAACGCTGCATATCGCAGGAAGGTACTTCACAACATTATGTTAAGGACAGCGCAGCGATGGTCCCTGACGCAACGCTGCACAAGCTGCTGGCAAACGGCGTACAGGCTATGGGGAAGGAAGCGCACTGCGGACTTCAATGGTCCACCGATGCGCCCTATCGTGAGTTTTGCGAAACAATCGATGCATTCCGAGCGCAAGGGGTCCTGGGCGTCGATATGGAGACTTCGGCTATGTATGCGCTGGGCACTTACCACCGCGTTAAAGTGTGTAATATGCTGGTCATCAGCGATTGTGTATGGCAAACCTGGGAACCTGCAGCCCGAACGCCGGAACTGAGAAGCGCGACAGAAAAAGCGGGAGATATCGTTCTCCACGTCCTGCAAAACAGCGAAATTTATAGTTCATTATTGTCGTAGATACGTGAGTCAGCTATAATCTAGATGAAGATAATCTGGATCGCATCATGAAACTATTAAAGGGAGTCAAACAATGAAAACATACAAAGTCGAAAACATGGGGTGGAAAGCCTCCAGTAACACCGGCGTCATCGCTGCTGGTGGAGCAGAAGCTGTTGCCGCAGGCATGATGATTCTGGAACAAGGGGGGAAAGCAGCGGATGCTGCTGCAGCTACCATATTTGCCCTCAATGTTACTGACCACATGCAATGTTCCATCGGCGGTGAAGTCCCACTGCTGATCTATGATGCAAAAAATGCGGAAGTTAAAGCGCTCTCGGGGCAAGGGAGAGCGCCACTGGCACCGGAAGCCATCGAATGGTACATGAAAAACGGCATCCCCGGGGCGGGTGATATGAAAATCGCACCGGTGCCCTCGGTTGTCGACCTGTGTATAACCACACTCATCCGTTATGGCACCAAAACCTTTGGTGAAATTATCGCCCCCACCCTGGCGCTGTTGGACGCTGGAACCGAAGAATGGCATCCCAATTTGGCGGTCACCTTAAGGAAAATGGTGGACGAAGAACACATCACGGTAGGAACCAGGGAAGAAAAGCTGCAATCCGCGTGTGACCGCTTTTATGGCAGGCACCCCGAACGCAATGATATCGCCGAGGATTTGGAAGCGTTTTATATTGAAAAGGGTGGCTTTCTCCGCCGTGTTGACCTGGCAGACCATTATACCCGCATTGAAGATCCGGTAACGGTCAATTACCACGGCTATACCGTGTGCAAATGCGGAACGTGGACCCAGGGACCCTACCTGAACCAGGCATTAAGACTGCTGGAAGGATTTGACCTGAAAGCGATGGGGCACCTTTCGGCAGATTATATCCACGTGGTGACAGAAGCCTTAAAACTGGCAATGGCTGATCGCGATACCTACTATGGCGATCCTGAATTCGTGGATGTTCCACTGGACCTGCTCTTGTCCGATGCCTATACTGCAATACGACGCCCCCTTATTGAGATGGGTACAGCCTCACTGGAAGTACGCCCCGGTGATCCCTATACGATGAAACCTTTGATCGAAGGTGGGTTGTTCAGACCCGGCGTCGGTGGCACGACGACCTGCGTCGTCGCTGACCGCTGGGGCAATGTTGTCGCGGCAACACCCAGTGCCAATGTCGCTGGTCCTAACCCTCCCGGTGGACAGGCAGGCGTGACCTTTGGCAACCGCCTGCGCAGCCTTAACACCACACCGGGCCACCCAAATTGCATTGAACCGGGGAAACGCCCCCGTATTACCCTCACCCCCACCCTGGTTTTGAAAGATAACAAGCCTATCCTGGCAATCAGCGTTGCCGGAGGCGACCTGCAGGACCAGACAACCATGAACCTGCTGCTGAATTTCATTGAGTTCGGGCAGATGCCCGAAGTGGCAGTCAGGGAACCGCGCTTCGCGACATACCATCACCAGGACTCCTTTGATCCTAACCCCGATCGCGAACAAACCTTTATCAAAGCAGGTTCTCTGACCACGAATGACACCGTAGAGCCATCCGTTCGGGAAGACCTGGCGCAGCGGGGACACCTGATGGAAACCGTACCGACAGCCATTGCCGCACCCGTGATGATCTATATCGATCAGGAAACCGGGATGTTTTATGCTGCTGGCGATCCCGCTGCACGACGGCATGCCGCCGGTTTGGGAAATGATTAATGCGCAACCCGTCCTCTGATCGCTACCGGATATGGCATATCGTGGCTTTATGTTTAATATGCATGGTACTCGTCGCCTGTCTGGAGCAGAATACGCCTGAGACTGTAACTCCGGCACGGACAGATATCCTGGCAGAAAAAACAGTGGAAACGGGTGCACGCGCCGATGTGCTGTCAGTAGAAGTTACCGGTGAAGATCACGCTTATCAGTTCAGCGTTGAAATTCGCAGCCCCGATACAGGATGCGACCAATATGCGGATTGGTGGGAGGTGCTGTCGGAAGATGGCACTCTGATTTATCGACGGATTCTTACGCACAGCCATACAGATGAGCAACCTTTCATACGCTCTGGTGGACCCGTTAATATCAGCAACACAACTGTGGTCATCGTCCGTGCCCATATGCAACCAGGTGGATATGGAGGCATCGCAATGATAGGGTCTGAAGTCTACGGTTTTGATGCAGCTGACATACCAGAAGATTTCGCTTCTAATGTCATGTCAGAAGATCCCCTACCAGATGGCTGTGCGTTTTGACTATAACGCACAACGAATGAAAACCATTCAAAGGAAGAAGGGGAGTTGTGATAAACAGCTCCCCTTCTACATGACTGCAATAGAATTCCTGAATGGATCAGGTTCTAAGCACGACATCCAGATACCGGACCATCTCAATCACAGCAGCAGGATTCATTCCCTCACAGATACTGTTGCAGGTGGCAAACATATAACCAGCTGCTTCTGCACCTTCCGTGATGCAGCGGTCGACTTCACGCCGGACTGCCTGCAAATCATCAGCAAATAAAACCCGTATATCGAGATTCCCCATCAGAACCAGGTCCTTCCCGAATTCATGCTGTGTATCCACCAGATTCATACCGGCAATAGGATCCACGCCGTGATACCCGATAAACCCTGCCTCAATCGCCATCGGGAGCAATGACACGACGTTGCCGTCGCTGTGCCAGATAACAGGCACATCCAATGCTTCTACAATCCTTTTATGATAGGGGAAGATAAAATTACGCCACATCCGCGGTGAAATCATCGGTCCCCCTGTTGATCCGGCATCATCGCCAACCACAAGAACCTCTGCACCTGAATTCTGGGCTTTTTGGAACATCGTAATGCACCATTGGGTGCGTGCCTCAAGCAAGCGGTGGATAAGAGCTGGATCATCATTAAGTGCGGTGAAGAAACCAGCGTAACCCATCGCCATGGTCGCCGCAGTGAACGGACCAATATGTGAACCCCAGACCAGGCAATGTTCAGGATAAGAGTTCCGGACGCCCTGAATACTGACTTCATCCCAAAAAAGACTCGCGTATGCCAAAGGCGGTGTATACTTTTCAAGATCTGAACGTGATTTGACAACCCCTCCGGCATATGTGCCATGCTGCCACACACGTCCAAACGCATCAATACCCGACCGCCAGGCATGGCTCGCTGATGGTGTCTGCGAGGGCATCATCACCCAATCCTGCCCCAGGTGTGCATAGATGCCTGCCGGATCGGCACAGCCCATTGCATCCCAAAGCGCGTCAATCCAGATTTCGCAACTAGGGATGCGGTCAGGAATGCGGTGATTCAATACCGCAAATACCCGTTCTCGCGGAGTCATTCAGTCAGTCCTACCAGGTTGGTTAACTGACCCTATCCAGAAAAGCAGTGAAGGCAGCAAAATAGTCGGCGTAGTTTTCAAAACGGATATGATGCCCGGTACCGGAAATATGCACATGAGAAATGACCTTATTCATAGCAACCGCCTGCTCTGCCGTTTCGTCAGTGACAATACCCCCGGGGGCGTCTGCTGTGATCAAGAGCGTGGGGCAGGTTAATCCGCACACAATATCCTGCCAATCCATCCTGAATAATCGCGGCGTTGTTAAAAAGTTCTGGTCGAGTTGAACTTTGCCCAAACACCAGGCACGCAACACGTCCGCATCCCAGGTAGGGTGCTCTGGTTCATATTCAGCAACCAATGTATCTAATGACTTCCCAACAAGAGTTTTTGCCCAATCAGCCATTGGATTCGCACGAGGTTCCCCTTGAGGTTGTTGAGCAACAGGTTGAGAAATCCGCCAGGGCGGATCTTCCAGAATCAGCGCGCTTGGAATCTCCGGAAATCGTGCTCCGAGTTCAGAAGCTGAGGCTGCACCCATGGAATGTCCAGCGACAATCGGGTGATCCAATTCCAGGAACTGGATGAAAGCTGCCAAATCGCCGGCATTATCCACTTCTTCGCCAGGTTGCACCCGGGCGGAAAGACCGTGACCGCGGGAGTCCGGCATAATAATGTCAAAGCGCCCCTCCAACAGCTGGGCAGTTTTCGCCCAGCACAAACCGTTATCGGAAAATCCGTGTACCAGTACCAGCGCTTGTTGGCTGCCGTTTCCTGTACGCGTATAGTGTACACGCCGACCGTTTACCATCACATCATTTTCAGTCCAGTTGGGTTGCATAGTATATCCTTTCACGTGAGATAGGTGTTGACTACAAATGGTCAAGAACCTTAATTAAAGTATATACTCCGGGCAATAGATGCGCAAACGCACCTGCACGCTTTCTTAAGAAAGGATGCCTGAATCACTTCCTCTTCACAAGGTGTTCATATTTCCTGGCTTGCCGCAAGACCAGCCAACCAAGTAGCCCGCCCAGGATAAACGGCAGCAGCAACTGCAGCCACATCCATCCATAAGGAAGTAAGAATACCGGATCTGGGTGCTGTTCATTGGGCGGTACGGTGCGCACATAGTAGGAGACAGCTGCCGTGAGCCAATTATAGCTCCAGGCAATAAACATAGCGATGCCCAGCCACGTACGTTTTCGATACAACAACTTCTTATTGAAATACGAAAGGTAGGTCTTCCACGCAACAATAAATAAAACAGGAAAAGATCCCCAGGTGTGGATATTAAACGACGCGCTCTGCAGCTCAAGCGGGGGT
This sequence comes from uncultured Chloroflexia bacterium, assembly GCA_963700595.1. GTDB lineage: Bacteria > Chloroflexota > Anaerolineae > B4-G1 > SLSP01 > PWVB01. Next base: position 164,964 of record CAVOYE010000020.1, on the reverse strand, counting down.
TCGTTGCGGGTCAAGGCGCCGATCAGCCCGTTTACACCCGCGAAGAGACCCAGAAGATACAGTATTGTCGCGAAACTGCCGAAGACATGATGCGATTGGGAAAGCACCTCGTTGGTCTTGAGCAGCGCGGCTCTTTTCTTGTAATAGGCTGCATAGTAACCCGTAACGCCCTGGACGGTTGCACACAACATCCCGAGGAAGGTAATGATCGTATTCATCTCAACTTGTTCGATGGGCATAATATTTTCTCCCGTGAGTGATGATGGCTTCAACATTTTACCATAAATCACATTTGGACTGCAAAACAAGCCCGTGGCAGATCTATTTTAGAAAAGTGGAAATTCGCAGAAAAGCAGCTGTGATCGGTGCAATTTATAATAGTCCATTGTCAATAAACAATGTGGCACAGGGTATAAATTCTTTTTATCCTGTCTTTTTAGAACCTGCACCCGCATTCGGCGCATAATTTGCCGTCACTATACCGGCAATAATGAGCAATCCACTGTATAAATGTATATTTGTGATGGCTTCACCCAGAAAAAGGAACGCCAGCAACCCGCTGAATAAGGGAGATGTGTAGTATATCATCCCAGCTTTCGAGGGTCCCATCATCTCAATAGACTTGTTCCACAAAAAGAAAGCCAACAATGACGAAACTACGCCTACATACAAAATTGCCAGCACCAGTCTGGGTTGGACTACTATCGGGGATGCCGATGCCGACTCCCAAAGATACAGAGGGAACAAGAATGCAAGACCGAGAACAAATGTGCTCAGCTGCAGCGCTCCCGCGCTTAATTCTTTTGGTTTACGTTTCAAGAGGATACTGTAAAAAGCCCAGAATACCGCGGCAATCAACATCCAAATATCACCTATGGCAAAGGAAATTGTCATAAGCGTGGAGATTTTACCTTTGGTGATAAGCACAACCACGCCAGTCAGAACCAGGATAATGCCTATGCCCTTGATGACAGTCAGAGATTCCCTGTAAAATATTCGCGACAGGATCAGGATGAAAACTGGAAATGTAATCGAGATAAGGGAAAGATTGAGGGCAGTTGTGGTATGGCTGGCAATATAGACCAACGTGTTGAATAATGTGACACCCAGCAAACCAGTGATTGCCAGATATCCCAGGTGTTTTTTGATGCTGACCCATTCAGCAAAGATTCGTTTGTAGGCAATAGCGGTAAGCACAACTACGGCAACCAGCCACCGCCAAAAAGCGAGGCTAACCGGGAGAATGCTATCACTTATACTGCGTGCGATGATATAATTCCCAGCCCAGATTGCCGTTGCACCGAGGGCGCACAGAGTCCCGAAAATCACAGGTTGATTTTGTGGTTTTGTGTTCATGAAGTATGTTTGTGGCTAAGGATGTACAGTGTTTACGGATCGAATACCATCCCATGCCAGCATTTCAGGCGCAAGGGCAGGAAGTACTTGCACAGCAAATATCTCGTGGATCTCCCCTTCAAAACGCAAATAAGCCACGGTCTCACCCGTGTAGATGTTGATAACCCACACACCGCATGCCCGGTCCTCCACCCGTTCGACCAGGGGAAAGCTGCTCGTTGCTGAACTTTCGCGCACCTGGGATAAACCCACAAAAGCTAACGGTCCGGCGAAATCCAACCCGCGGGTGAATCCCGGTAATTGGGCGACAACTTGTATAGACTGAGACGCATAGAGACCTTGCGCTAAAGCAGCTGGATCATACCACCCCACCCCGCCGGTACCTGATTCCAGAACCCACAATTTCCCATCATAAACACGCGGGGAGTGGGGCATGGACAGCCCCCTGCTCAATACCTGATTAGTTTCTACATCCATCAGAATGCCACCATCACGTTTGTTCTCACGCCATCCGCCTGCGATATCGGTTTCGCCAAATGTTGTGACATATTTAGGCTTGCCATCGACCATCGCCAATCCATTCAAGTGGCAGCGATCCTCAGGGCGTAACGCAGAGATAAAATGTGGTTGCCAATGCGGGGTCAGGTTCATATTGGCATCCAACGTGCATAATGTGCCATATTTGGTATTGACTATCCAGAGGCCATCCGCACCCCATGCCATTTCATGGATGTCAATATCTCCCGTAATGTTGACCTGTTGTGGAGCGTATAATTCATCGTGTTTGCCAGCAAGATCGAGTTTTGAAGCCAGCGCTGGATTACTCTGGTATTGCCAGACAGCATCCTGCGCCCCTATGCTGAGGTGCCCATTGCTAACCGCGATACCCATCGGTTTGTTAAAGTCACGGAATTGGGTCGAGATGGCGCCGTTTGCAGCTTGCACCATGATGACTTTGCCAGCCTGGTAAGTGGATACCACGAGGCTGATACCTAACTGCGTCAGTATATCAGGAAAGTTCTGCGTATACACGCTGTTGAGTGACCCGGTCTCATCTTTGACCGTACTATTATCCTGGGTGATTTGGCTGTATCTTTTGTTTTGCATTAATCCAGTCCAGTTGCAGACCAATCGAAACGTGGCGCCCAGTATAAAGGAATTTCCAATTGTTGCAAATATATTAATCCAGCAACCATACCGTTCAGCGCTTTCACTAACGATATTGATATTGGCGATTTTTTCGTAAGTCTGGTTATGAGCCGGATACAAATCTGACCCGAAAAACCTTATTCATAGCGGTAGACCGTGCAGCGGGAAAGCCCGGTCACACGATGACGGGTTAATCCCTGGTTTTCATTTACTGGAAAATCGTTGAACCGCCACCAATGCCCGCTTCCGGTCTCATCGCCGTTCATGGCCTTCTCCGGGTACCCATTGCCCATCGGGAACTCCCCTCATCCACTGCTAATATGCCGATTTGAGCCGGTCCAGGAGAGCAGCGCCCGAAACCGGACGCGAAATCCAAACCCGGCGCCCAGGAATTCGTCCTGCCCGGTGTGGATGATGAGACCGCTGCCACCCGATGCCGTATGCCCAAAGCCCTGATCCAGTGCAATTTCCAGGCATGTAGCCACCCAGCTCCTTCGTAACACTGGGTTGATCTTCATCCAGCAGAAATCCAACCATGGTACTTTCCCCCTGCGCTTCAAGTATGCGGGGAGCAATCTGTCGCAATACCGCATAGCTCTGCTGAAGCGGGTTGTTGTCAGATACTTCGACGGAATCGATGGCAAACGGAGAGACGCCCACGGCATCATGTTCCCCAAGTGCATAGAATACCTGCCGCGCGCCACCCTCTCCGCTGCGCATCTCCGGGATAAAAAGTGGATTGCCGCTCCGGGTATAGTGCCGGCACCAACCCTGAAAATCCGGTTGGTAGATATCGGGGGCAAGGAAATCAATGTGCGGTGCACCGGCTTGCCATATATCGAGGGTATGTGGTAATGGACCGCCGCTTGGCCATTCACCAGGCTTCTGACCACCACTCGCCCAGCCACCCGGTGTCGAACCGATACTGCTCAACCAGGCGTTAACAAACATAGGCAAGCGATATTCAGACTTTCCGGCAGCAGCCACAGCGTCAATGTATTGGGCATAGTGCCACGCCATAAATATCTCATCAGTTTCAATCCCCGTGCCAAAGACCTGCTCCCAACTCCCTTCATCCCTGAATCCATTTATTTCCCAACGCGCCAATAAACCGGAGCCTAATTCAGAACGATGCTCATCAAGATGTGCCAGCAAACCGGGTGCAACCGGTCCAGTAAAGGCTGCGTTTGCGATTGATGAGCGATCACGCGAATCTCCCAGCACGCCCACTTCGTTTTGCACCTGGATCATCATCACGGTGTGATCACGACTGTCCACCTTCGCAAGGTGGCGCATCAATGCAGAGAAGGCTCTGGCGTCCGCGCTGCGTGTTTCAGTACCAAAAGCAGAGAGTATCTCAACGCTTTGACCGTCAGCAAGTTGTATGCGAGGAAAGCGGATATAATCGCGTTTCACCCAGGATGGCACATAACTCGACATCGCGTTCTTCCAGGAACCAAACCAGAGCAGAATCAGGTGCAGACCATAGCTTCGCGCTTCGTGAATCAGTTCATCGACCAGGTCAAAATGGAAGTGACCCTCCTCCGGCTCCACAAGTTCCCATGAAACCACAGCCAATACGGTATTTAAGTGCAGTGCTGTTAAGCGCTCCCAGATAGGCTGCATAAATGGCAAACTGGACGAACTTGAATTGTGGAGTTCGCCGCCGATGATTAAAAATGGCTTACCTTGGACGATGAGTTGGGTGGCGCCGCCCTTTTTTCTTAAATGCGGGATCATTGTGTGGTTACCATCAGGAGATTGCATCGTCATACCTCCAAAACAATTTAGCTGTGAAAGTGATTCTTTGGGTCTGTCATTACTTTCTCTTGAGTATTCCTCGTCAGTCAAAAAAGTCATTTGCAGGAATTCCCAGTTCCTTGCACAGCGCCTGTGTGTCGGCAAGATGTTTGGTGGTGGATTGCGCATACCCCAGACACCAGAGTAACTGACCGATGGGTTTACGCACCATGTAAAGAGAATCTACCGCATGAAGTGCTTCATAGGCATGCCAAAAGTCTTCATTGTTCATGTTTAATTTCAGAATCCTGATACAACCACGCCATAGGAATCCTGGTGATCCGCGTTACCGCTAAACCGTTATTCTCGCGCCGGTCTCCGGCACAGTAGGCGAGGAGTGCAGCATCTTCTGTGAAATGAATCGCCGTATAGCAGTACCAACCATAGGGATTGCTCTCCAGGACTTTCTCATTTTCCCATGTTATCCCGTCGTCACGGGAGATCGCCACATTCAAAGGTGTACGTTTTCCTTCGAAAGGTTCTGCAATATCCCGATGGTCATTCCACACCAGCAGCAGATGACCGGTGCCGGGTATACGTTCGATAGAAGCCGGAGAGACAGGCGAGATAATGTCGGATGCTTTCAGGTTTGTCCAGGAATCACCCGCGTCCTGGGAGAAGGCAAGGTACTGGCATCCTGCATCGGTCCGGCAGAACATCATCAAGCGTCCATCCAGGAGTTCAACGACGCCGGGTTCCTGGACAGCGATACGGTTCCCTAGTCCGTTGTATCCTTTTTGGACAGACTGACTCCTGAACCAGCTGGCGCCATCATCATCAGAAAGGTAACACATAATAGTACCCTGCCAGTCGGGTTTCTCCCATCCAGGTTGGTTATGCAGGGCAACCGGCAAGACTAAACGCCCGTTGCGCAACTGGACAACGCGGTCATTGTTTAACACGTAATAGCCCGGGTCGTCGTTGATACACGCGCTGGCGCTGCTCCACGAATGCCCTTCATCCATTGATATCCGCATGTAAGGTATACAGTCTTCCAGGGAATTCTTTACCATATAAAAGAGCGCAATAGTGTCGTTCTGCAGACGAAGCATGGACACCGACATCACATTCTGCGCACCTTCATTATGCACCAGGATGGCATCCTCTGTCGTCCACGTTAATCCGTTATCTGTTGAAAAACGACTGGCGATATAGGCTTTCGCGTGGTCCGCATCCCCTTCCGTAAAATGGGTATACGCGTACATAAGCCAACCGTTCCTGAATGTCACAAAATCCCCTTCACTGTTGCGTGGGTTTCCCAGTTTTGGAGAAAGTTGCAGTGTTTGCATGCGTTGACTCCTTCGATCTGCAATCCAGATTACCTGCCACCAAACATGGTACCAATCCGTTGTGTCATAACAAAGACTATATCAACTGTAATAATGAGCAAGATGACCAGGTTTGCGATATCTGAAATCCTGACAGAAGCGCCAAAGACCTGGACGCGGGATGTATTCAGTAGTTTATACAACCCGTATGAAAACGTAAACATCAAAGGTATAAATTGCGCCAGTATCAGCCTGTTCCCATCAGCAATTGGCGCGTACCAGAAATAAAGCAATAGGTACGCTGTGAAGTAAAAGACTAAAAATATGCACAGGTTGCGGTTTGCCATGACTAGTTGACGCGTGCGCTCCCTGAATCCCAATCCGGCGGCAATGCCCATACACAGATAGATCATTATATACTTGAAATATCCGTATGAATGCACGACCTCATCAACGACAACTACTCCACCATGGATGAAGCGGTTGACAATCTGAGGCACAGTGTGTTCACGCAGATACTTGGTCATGCTGGGGATATCTTCTGCGTCCATATCTGGCCAGCCTATGCGGTCACCATATGCACGGGTTCCCTGTTTGGCTTCCTCCCAGGAATCGTACCAGAGGTAAAACGTTGAGTTTACATTGTAGAAGTAATAACCAAAAACGCGCTTGCTGGTGTTAATATAGGGAAATACCGTGAGGATAAAAAAAAAGCCAGCAAGCAGGACAGGCAGGAGTTGCGACAGTTTGAACCTTGAAATGAATCCTTGACCTGTAAAATGTCGATTGCTGACTACACGCCACCCCCACCATAAAGCCACCAACCCCAAAAAGAGGGCAAATCCTGGGAGAATGCTGGCTTTGGTCAGATGTGCCAACCCGGCTACAATACCTGTGATAATTGCCATTTTACGCGAGGGTTGCTGCAGCAACCGCCACATCAAAATGAACAGGCAAAAATTCATAAAATAAAAGAGCAACTCCACCTGGAAATATCCCGCCTTAAAGATAAATACAGTGAATGCCACAATAAGCAATTGAATAAAAGTGTCCAACTTTGGCAGGAAATGACAGAAAATCATCGACAATCCAACCAATAAAACCAGGGATAAGACCAGGTTGATGGTTTTACCTTGTTTAAAAAATGCTTCATCGGTCATGTCAGTTTGATAGAAAAGCGATTGCAGCAATGGATAAACGGGCATCCGGTTGCGTCCTCCAATAAATGTATATCTTGACGCCTCCAGATTCCGCGTATATGCCATATACGCGCTCTGGTCAATCGCATGCATATCAGTGTTCACCTGCTCGAGTTGCAGCATTGCGCCATGCCAGTACAGGGCTACCAGTATAGCTAATACACCCACAGTAATCGGGATTTTCGATATACAGCCAGATACGTTTTATTGTCATATTTAGTAATACCGGTTTAACTATACAGGATAAAGTCTCTCTTCATCAAGCAAAGCCTGATGAAATTAATGCATACCATCTACGATTTATTAGCAACGTTGTGATGGACAATCGGCTACAAGTGCTACAGTTACTGTGTAGAGGGAAAGAAAGAATCAAGGATTCCGGAAGATAAATGTAAATACATCCTACCGAAGGCGCTTTGAGTGTGGTGTGTGCTGCGAAGCGTCTTTCAAATCCACCATAATTCAGAACTCTTTGCACTATCAGGTCTTATTGTATATCAACAATGATTCCATGGCAAAAAGCTATAGGGTGGCTGACTAAGCGTTTAATCTGAACCACAACTGCATCCTATTTTGTGTACGTGGTTCTCTGTCTTGTTTATACCCTTGAAATAAAGCACAGGTGGCAATTGTTGCCCGGTAGACTGGATTGATTATAGTTTTTCATTTTGCGGGCTTTTCATCCAGTTTCTGTCCCAAAGTTGAATCGCACAAAAAAATCCCTATAACCTGATCAGTTGTTCCATACCCAGCACAAAGACAACTGCCCTATTCACAACTGTTTCATGCAAGAAGGGTGACTGCGGCGGTTGGATATGGATCTCGGTTTGAGACCGGATGATTTTGACCATCTGATCCAGTTGATCATCTTCCACTCCGCTTAAAAGTACGGTATTGCCTTTCCTTAAGAAACCGCCGGTACTTGACAAACGGGTTACGTAGAAACCATTGGATACCAGAGCGTCAACTGCTTTATCTGCATCGTCATCACGTACAATAGTTAATGTTAGTTTCATCGTTAATCTCCAAATCAAAGCGTAGAATAAGTCTGGGCTGGGATTATCTCCACGGTTACCTCACTACGGCAACCAGTTTCGTCAATAATCCTGGTCGCGATCTGTTGAGCCAAAGAATCGGGCACTGTTTCACTGCCTTGATTACGCACGGTGACGTAGACGCTGGCGATGGTATCGCTGAGTAAAGTGACATTGATGGTACTGCTAACCGGAGTGACACCCGGAACACGCATCAATGCTTTTTCTGCTGTCCGACGTACTGCTTTCTCAATTGACAGGTAGTGAACCCGAATACCACGCAAAGCCATCATCACCATGCTGCCGACAATATCCAATCCCAAAACATTCATAATCAGCAGCAATAAAGCATTCTGACTGATGTCCATACGTCCAAATGCCAGTCCGATACCCACCACCGAAGCCGGGGGGATCAGGGAAATGGCAATTTCCACACCAATCATCGCATCGATAACCTGCCCCCAGGGAGAATCCACAACCTGGGGATTAGCGGACAGCGCCAACGAAGCCGCCGCCCCAGCTGTGATGGCGACCATTGCCGTGAGGACCACATCGCGTGAGGTGGGCATTGCACGTAAAAGAATTTCAGACGTAATGTCCACGCCCGGTACTATAGCACGCAGGACAGTTGTGATAAGATAAGCCATACCGACACCGACAATCAGCAGCCCAAACAGCTGTTTGAACAATCCGCCCAGGAAGATTCGGCGGTTGCGGAACAAACCCCCAATACATACTGCCCGTGATGGGCCGAGGAATGGCGCAACGCACATCGAACCAATCACGACAGCGGGACTGTTCAGCAGCAAACCACCGGTCGCTAATATCGCCGCAGCCACTACCATCAGAATGTAGCCATAGGTAACCTTTGCACCAGCCGTAGCGCGCTGTTCCAGGATTGTGTAATAATCCCGCACTTCCCATACGCCGAACCACTCCCGCCGCATAGACCATTGCAATTCAAGGATACGACGCCTCAATGACATCTTTACCTCCCGAATCCAATTTGCGATAACAGAATATTTAATTGACTGACAATGAGCTGTTGAATCCACAAAGCGTTGACTACAATCATATTACACGTAAATGTCGCGTACCTGATAGCTTTCAAATCCTGAAATCATATAGAACACAGGCCACAGCCAGACTAAAGAATATAAAACACCAATTTACTATCAGCGTTTTGACTGCCACCTGATATTGTTGATCTTTGGTCAGGAAGCGAAACATTCGGCATTCTCAGACGAATGCCTGGAGATCTCCTGGTTAACACAATCAGGCAATAGCAATGATGAGTTCTGTCTCAAATTTGGATTCATCCTCTGTCCAATGACCATATATTTCGAGATGAGGATAAAGCGTTTGCACGCCTTTGCTTTTCAAATCTCTAAACAGGTCTTCGTAGGCTGCTCCCAAAGTCCTGACAGGGCCAATATGTTTCCAGTAAGCGTAGCGGGGAATAACTATTTCTTTGCATATAAGGTTAGAATTATCAGGTGCTTTTTCCAGCTCAACACCAACGAACAAGCTGTCTTCACTATCATACACCCAATGATTGATCCCTTTATGCGCTAACTTATTTGAGGTAATTTCTTTCCACATGGCATCCATCAGTTGCGAACCAGTCCCTGAATAGTTGTGATCTGCAACGTGACCAATAAATCCATATAATGTAAGCGATAAAGGCCCATTGAAAATCTTAACCTGCATTTTTCCCCCAGGAAGCAAACAATTAACTAAACAAAAGTATATCATATTTTACGATCCGAGCAACAAAATTACTTTTCGCAGACACATCCTCATTCTCTATCTGTTTACAAAAGCACCACCTGTCCACTCGATCCATTAACCCGCACCCGCTGCCCAGTTTTCAGACGACGGGTCGCTTCCCGCACACCTACAACTGCAGGTAATCCATATTCCCGCGCGACGACCGCACCGTGTGTCATCAAGCCCCCAACCTCCATGACCAGACCAGCAGCAACAAGAAACAAAGGCGTCCACGAGGGATCTGTTCCCGGGCATACAAGGATTTCTCCAGGAACAAGTTGTGCATGACGTGGATCGAGAACGATCCTCACAACCCCTTCTACTGTACCTGTTGACACCGGTACACCCTGGAAGGAAGCATTATCCACATCTTCTATCTTCTCATAGAATACCCGTCCATCGTTCAACAATAGTCGCGGTATCCGCCGCCTTTGCTTTTCTTTCTCAAACACCTGCCGCCTCGATTCCACTATACCTATCCAATCCAGTTTTTCATCAGAAGCCAATAATTCCAATTCATCCATGTGAAGATAAAACACATCATCGGAATGCAATAAAAAACCTCTATGCACTAACTTTGCCGCGTCATCCAGTAATGCCTGTCGCATGATACCAAAGATGCGAATGACAGCGAATTTGGGAGTTTCACGTAATCCAACAAGCGCGCGCATACGGACTGCTGCCTGTGACACTATTGCAGTTTTAAGCCATCCAAGGCGTTCTACGCGCATTGCCGAAACCAGCTTGTCGATCTCTGCATCAGCAGATTCTTTGCCCTTTTCGTATACAGTATCCGGATTATTGTCAGGGCCTGTAATATCGAGATAGCTCCGCAGGGTCTGGAAAATAGATTGGGGTTCCTCTCGCCAGCGTGAACGTCCAATATCAATCTCTGCCAGCCCCCGCATCCCGTAACGTTGCATAAACTGCCCAATTGCTACCTGTGCCACCTCAGGTAAACCTTCATTCAAATATGAATCAGCAAGATCTTCAACGGGGCGCGACTGTAGCATTGTAAGCGAAGACGGATCATTCCGAATGATCTGCGCTGTCTCCCATAGAGATAGGTCCATCTCGGTCGTTACGTTATATGGTACGCCACGCATCATAACCAGTGTATCGATACCGGTTTCAGGTATCGTGGCAGCCATGTGAGATAACAGATTGTAAGCCCCCATCCCGATAGCAAAACGAGGTACAAATTGCGGAATAACAAATTCAAAAGCCCGGTCAGCCATCTGCTGGATTAGGGTTATACGTTCAGGAAAACTGGTTGACTGAGTAAAACGCATTTCGATGTCACGTATCAAAGTTTCGAGCTGAAGAAACAATCTTTCTCTTTCAAGCTCAGGATTCATCAAGGTACGCATCGCCCGAATAAGCATAGGCAAAAGCGCCCGAATAAGCTGCACCGCTGTGCGCAATCGTAAGGGACCAGGCGATGGAAAACATCCCTGGATAATTAACGTCTCGAGAATCTGACTTGCGTCCGCATCAATATAGGCAATCGCGGACATCAATATCTTCCGTCCGATGCGGTTATTCACTAATCCGCTGAAGTTTACCCATAATCTCTCACCAGCTTCCCACAGCAAAGACTGGTTTCCCAAAGTAAGGTGATTGCCAAATATCTTACCCGCGCCGACAACCGTGCTGCTGATCACATCACGTCCAAAAGGTGTCATTGGATCGAGCATACCTTGTACAGATCCAAAGGAGAACAAAACTCGCAGTGTATCGTCCGGCATCCCTGCCGGAAGGGGGTAAAGGGTCGTGATGGGTCGTGATTGCAGCAGATACAAACGGTCTCTCACTGCTGCCCACTCAATGTCCTGAGGCGCGTTGAATAAATCGGCAACGCGGTGACCCATTTGAACCAATTCGAGAATTGCAGCTTCGGAAAGTGCTTGCTGTGTGGCTGCATCCTTTTCCACCGTGTCTGTCCCACCGCCATCATGTTCCTGGATAACCAGTGCCTTCTGCCCCAGCGATTTGCTGAGGATGCGCCCTTCATGATTGACTACATAGTGGTCGGGTTCAACCATGCCGGAAACCAGCGCTTCCCCTAATCCAAATGTCGCATCGATGACCGACTCGGTGCGATTGCCGGTAAGTGGGTTTGCAGTAAACAGCACACCTGACGTTTCGCTGGGCACCATCACCTGTATCACCACAGCCATCGCTGTTGCTGTGGGGTTAATGTTGTTTCGCACACGGTATCCAATCGCCTGCGCCGTCCACAGACTGCTCCAGCACTTCAGCACAGCCTTTTGCACTGCATCTCCGCCTACGACATTGAGATAAGTCTCATGCTGACCGGCAAAAGACAATCCTGGTAAATCCTCAGAAGTCGCGGAAGAACGCACAGCGACAGGCGGATGTCCCAGGTCTTCATAGGCTTTACGCAAGGCCTCAGCCAGGTCTGAGGGTATATTGTGCTCATCAAACTCTGAACGGATCGCCTGCGAGGCAATTTGTAGAACCTCAGGGTCATAAAGTTGTGTATCATTCAAGACTTTGTGGATCAAAGCCATCAATCCACAGCTGTTAACAAAGCTGATGTAGGCGGTCGCGTTGATGATAAACCCACTGGGCACAGGAAAACCAGCCTGCACTAAACGTATAAGGTTCAGTCCCTTTCCACCTGCAGCCTCTAACGTGACTTGATGATCAAAAGACAAAATAAGCTTTTCGATCATTAGTTTGTCACCGATGGTGATCCAGCGACAGAGCTTTCTACCCAAGCTGATTTGACTGTTGGGTTCCGTTCAAGAAAACTGATCCGGGCGAAATCGCTGGTCGCATTCAAGGGGCAGGCGAAGTTCATACACTGCGCGCAAAAGACCATCTTGAGTGTGGTGCCGGCAGCAAGGGAGGTCAGGACAAATAAAAGCAATAATAACCATTGCCCACCGACTATTAAAAAGGTCAGGGGATATCCAAGAACTGAGACAAGTCCGGCAAAGAACCAGAAGTTTTCCGCTTTCGACATAGGACCAGGGCGATATTTCCACAGCTTGGGTGCGCCATAATTAGCCCAGCACTTCAAGGATTGCCCGGGTTCTGTATAGTGGGGACAATGTGAACACATCACCCGGATTTCCAGAAAGCCAAAGTAGCCTAAAACGACGAAAGCCCAGGGTAACAACCAAACCCAGCCAAGGCTGACGATGCCTGCCCCACCAATGACAAAGGGGGGAAGCATCGAGACCAGAAAATGAGCTAATTCACGACCACTGAAATGGCAATGGACAACGCGACCAGCAGAGCAATCCTCGCAGCTTTCAGATACGCATGTGGCAATGGGTGTTGCGGGATCAAGAAATGCTGGCATGGGTCTCTCCTCATAAACGGATAATATATTAGCATAAGACGAGAGCATAAAGTGTCAACTGGAGAGATCTCCATCAATCGCTGCTGACCACACCCCATGCCAGGTCGTCAAACTGCGAGACAAACTCTTCCGAAAAATACGCTCCGTAGTCCTCGCGTCCCTGCAAATGATAACCGAAGAAAGCCGTCGCAAAATGGGCAAGCTTGGCGATCGGTTTATTTTGAAAGATCATCATGTGATCCAGTCCGACAAAAGAGATAAACGCTTTGTCAGGCGTGCCCAGGTGCTCAAAGATCAGAGCGTTTTCCGGGTAGAGATTATCCTGGGTCGCAGCAATCATCAAAGTTGGACGGTCAACAGCTGCCAAGCCCCTTTCACCAAATAACCACCAACCTTCCCCTGCCATGGGCATCACAGCACGAATTCGGTTATCCGTCATCGGCTGCCATAATCCATCCTCACTGGTTGTGATATCCTCACCTGCATCCGCTGAAAATGCATCCCAATTATTCGCCGGATCGCAGTTGAAAGCTGATAGTTCCGTCAGAAGGGGTATTGTCAAAGCATCCGGGCTCTGGCAATTCTCCAGATAGTAATCCGGATTAACGCGCGCGCCACTCATCGCCAGCGTGTTGTATCCATCAAAAGAGTACCCCAGCGCACCGGCATGCTCTGCGTCGATGACCCCTTGCATACCCGCCAATGCACCTGAGGCAGCCTGATCCAACGCAAACAGAATGTCCAAAGGTTGGCTATACATCTCTTGATTCATCTTTGCGTAGGAATTAATCCCATTGACACTTGCCCAGCTGAAACCGTGGCTGACAAGATATCGCGCTAAAGTCGTTGCCATTTCGCTTGACGAGATAAGCAGTGGATAGGGTGCGCCACTGAGGTCAGGATCCAGGTCCTTGCCAACCCACAGGGGACTCACCAGTGTCCCCTCCGGGACAACAGCGGGATACCACACCGAGATGCTGACTTTACGATTGCCGCGACTGGCATCCTCAATCATATAACTGCGCCGGCTGACAATATAGGGACCCGGTTCCGCTAAAGGGAAGGCGGGGGGGGGCGGGGTGTCTGCTGGTGCAACCATCGTTGTCTGCGGGGCTGTGGTCGGTTTCTCTGCCTCCTGCTGCTGGACTGGCGAGACAGGTACTATAGTTGTTGTTTCAACCGGTAAGGGCGTATTAGACTGACTGCATGCGCCCAGGAAGATGAGTAAAACGAAAATTTTCCCAATCGCCTTGATATTTTCCATGCTATGCTCCATACAATTAAAGAGTACAGGAATTTACGCACATGAAACCAGGCACACCGCCGGCAAGGCAAACCTTATCGACCCAAGTCGGATATCTTTCGATGAAGGTGAATATACTATCCCCTGTTCTCACGACGTGACGCACGACGAAGCAGCCACCGGATAATTCCAAGGATAAAGTTCAATCGGGGTACAGATTCCATGTACTGCTTGTAACTATCGCCAAACTTCTGGATAGCAGATGCCTCTTCCTGAAAAGTATCCTGGTAGTCAATAACGATGACAATCAAACCCAGTACGCCAACCAGCCAATGCTGCGCAACCAGCGTCAACCCGATGGCAATTAAAATGCCTGCCAGATATTGGGGATGGCGTACAATGGCATAAACACCTTTATCCACCAGGACAGTCGTTTTCATGTAACTCTGACCTTTAGGTACACTACCCCACTTTTTAAAAGTAAAAATCGGCAGCCAGCCAAAGGCAGCGGAAATCCACAACACAACCCAACCTATATTCGTAATAGTCGTACTGCCGTTTTTGTTGTAAAAAAGAATAGCACATACGATTTGTCCTATCGCCGCAAGCGTCAGAATCACGCCCTGCGTGACAGCTTTTACCCCTTTCATCGTCATTTCTCCTTTCATAAAACAAGAAACCAAAGACTACAGTGCCCAATAACAAACAAATTCACCGCACGCTATTTGTTAAAACTCAACACAAAGCTCTCATAGATGCAGAATATGGGTTGACTGATGAATAGATTCAACATAACGAAAGGAGATTTACCTGGCATCCACTATTTAATCCTTTTCGACTTTTTCTCCACATTCAGGACAGAATTTGACCCCAGGGCTGAGTTTGACATTACACTTTTTACAGTGCAACTCATCCTCAATTTTCGCGCCACATTCAGGGCAGAATTTGACTTTCGCAGGTAACGGTGCATTACAGGCTGGACAGGTGGCGCGCACACCCTCGCGCCAGCTTTTCTCCTTCAGCATTTCCCGATCTTCCTCTGCCACCTTAGAGTGCGCCCAGGTTTCCTCAACTGTTCGACTGGCTTGTGCTGCAGCCATTTCTACACCAAGGTCCGGGGCACAGGTCTTGCACAAACCTTTCTGTGTGTTCCAGCAGCTCTTGCGGCACACCCACGAAGAACACCGCGGGCACTGAATAAAATCAGGCTTGAGTTCTTCCATTGCTTTTTCAAATGCGTCGTCATGAGCTTTCTCCCAACTCGCCGATCGTGCCCGTTCACCCAAATCGGCTGCCCGACCAAGTACACCGCCAAACAAACTACTGGCGGCTTCAAGAGCACTGGAGACCGTTCCCAATGCGGATGGCTGAAAGCGCGTGCGATATCCTGATCCACAGCGATCACAGAAGAACTCAAACTGGAAACCACGGTCGGTGCTGTGGTCGGTATAATTCTGTGTTAATTCTATTTTTGCCATGACTTCTCTCCTGATGCTTGCAATGTGTTTTATATTGTAGAACAATGCATTATGTATTTTCCACTACCATTTACCGCACAACAACCTCAATGCAAACGAAAATTTTTCGGCAGGAACTTGGAATTACAGATACTGATCAAGGCAACTACGCACGCATTTTCTTCTGATGCATGTTGTCAATATACTTATATTATATGTTAATCTTTCACAATTGAATCAAGCAAATGCATTCGGGAACTTACACTTATGGAAGTCATGGAAATACGCTTCGCCAATCAGCAGGAATATTGAAGACAATTAGAAATAAACAAGGGGATGCTGCGGATGATAGGTTTATGCATCGTGCCTACCCATAACACGGAAGAACAAGAATGTCCTATCGGTTATATTTTACCAAGAAAGCGATCTATGATCCTTATCACATCCCAGGCACCGTTGCTTGTGTTAGATAGGACCGTTGTTAAAAAGTTGTTACGCCGGATAACTCCGGACTCAAATGACACGCCGGCATCACATCCGGTGATATAAGGTTCGTTTATGTTCTCCGTTTGATAAATCCACATACCGTGACCGTAATACCTGTGTTGCCCCTCGGTGTCTGCCGCAAAGAAAGGTTGTGAAAAAAGGTGAACCAAATCACTTGAGATGATTTCACATGCCCAGAAAGCATCCCACATTTTCATCAAATCGTGGGCAGTGGTGTAAGCGCCACCATCCGAAGCGCCGATGATGGGTAAATTATAGATATTCGTCCGCCAGCCCTGATCATCCTCGATATAACCAGAGGCTGTGTTCTCCGGCAATCGATTAAAAGAGAAAAAACCTGACCGCGTCATACCTGCGGGTTGGAATATCTGTTGTGTGACATAATCGCGATACGCCATCCCGGTCAATTCTTCTACGATGACACCCAGAAGGATATATCCGCCATTTGAATAAGAAAAGCGCTGCCCAGGTGTGAATTTCATCGGTTCATCGGGAAAGACCTGCAGGTAGTCCCGCGGACCTTTCAATAAATTCCAGGGCACAGCAACAGTAAAATTATCAAAATCTGCGATAAGCTCTTCATCAAAATAGTCAGGGATGCCCGAAGTATGGGTCAATAAGTGTTGGAGGGTGATTTCGGGCGCGTAGAAATGTAAAGGGCAGATTCAAGGACCTGGTTTATCAGGGTCGTGAGGTTAACTGTCCAGTGTCTATTAACTGACCTATGGCTAATGCCGTAAAGAACTTCGTCCCTGATGCAATCCCAAAACGGGTTTCAAGCGTATTAAGCACGCGATGGGTGCGATCAGCAAACCCGTTGGCGCGTTCATAAACAGCTTCGTTGTCGAACACGAATGGAAATGACACCAGAGAATGCTGTTTCATCCACCATGGAATCCAGTTTTTCAGTGAGGGCATCGAAGTGCATCGCTATCTCCTTGATTATTATGCATCGATCATCCTGAATTCCACTAGCGCATCACATGCGGTAGATACAGCATCTCATTCAAAGGAGCTTGCAACTTCAATATTCAGGTAATTGATAAAGCCCATGACATCGTAATCTCCCATCATAAGACTCAGCACTTTATCTTTGATTTCGACGCGTCGCGTACGGGTGATCCAGCTGTTGTTCGTCACTTCACCGTCAATAAAGGGTATCCCCTCAATCACGACTTTATGCAACCGGTCCCCACCCCGGTAGCCCACACCGACCGTAACATCATAGGTGCCGTTTGGCAAATCAAATTCAAACACATCATTCCTGCCCCAATCATCAATGATCGCGCTGCCCAACAAAGCTTTGGGTTCCACCTCAACCCACGGATCCCAGGCGGTGTAGAAACTTGATGCAGGGACTTCCGCTGCCTTAAACCACCCATATCCTGCACCGGCATCATAGCGTGCATTCCCAATCTTCATATAGTTATGACCCTCAACAATCACCGGTCCGGTTGGCTCTCCCAGAGGGTCCTGAAAGTTCAGGTAATAATTCGCCGGTAGTCCATCTGACCGGGGGTGTCTGGATAATGGAATGAGTTCTGGAATTGACGTGATCTCGCCTGCTATCCGCATCCCCACCAACCGGCGCAAGTTATACAACAACTCACTATCACGGTTATACGTTGCGATATCGCTAATGATCTTGTCAACGATAGCGTCAGCATTGTTGCGTTGATATGGTTGTGGTTGGTTACCGTCACTTAACAGATAAAAATACTCATAATCCTCCAACCCATCGCGCATCAGTTCCAGGCGAATAGAAGGCACAAACCGGTGCCCATTTGCTCCATAGGCTATTGGATTATTGGATTGTGATGGTGGATACATCATAAACAAATTGCCGTTCTGTCCCTGATTGCCGGGACTAGTCCAGGGATTCATTACCCAATCGTTGAACTTCCAATAGGCGATACCCCGAAGCCGGTACTTCCACAAAAACCAGCCCAGAAATTTGCTTTCCACACCTGGATGATCGATCGTGATCGGGTTAAAACGCGGCAGGTAGGTATTATGCAGGAAATAGATCCACGTTTCTTCGTTGTAATTCTGCTGTCTGTCCCACGAGACCGACGGATTATAGTGTATGCCCCAATGCGCCAGCCAGATATCGAGTTTGACGCCGGTATAAGAGCGGATGATCATAAATTTCTGCCTTGGGTTCCTCGCTGACCATTAACTTTAGCCCAGGTGCAGCTTTTTTTAATTCCTGGGCATACCAGGCAACCGCGTCATAATCGGCTTGATCCTGAGGCTCATTTGCCAGGTAATAATAGGCTTTATCCAGATAACCGGAACCGTCCAGATAACCTTCCAAAGCCTCGATATATTTGAACCATTGTGTATTATACGTCGTGTTCGGATTGGCTGCCGGATACCAATCTGCACTACTGAGCGTTGCTCCGCAAAAACTTGCTGGGCGTTGATCGACGGATGGATCGTTGTTCTTAAATGTCACCGCCATAAAGGATGGAAACCCTACACCATTATCTAACGCCATCCCTTCCAGATACTTACCAGCAGGGCTCTCAAATCCCCAGATGCCGTCATTATCCGTCAATGTGCCGTTACAATCATAGTCAATAAAAGGACCACCACCGCTGCTGGTCACACCACCGGGCCACAGCACACTTTTCGGCGTCAACCTGTGATCGATGAAAAACTGCTTCATACGATCGACGTACATCCAATATTCGGCAGCATAACCGGGCACACTATACGCGTTAAGAATCGTCTCGTGTGAGAAATTCATCTGCGATTTGATGTGCAATTCATCAGGGATGCTGAAATCAAAAACGTGCAGTTTGACCGGTACAGATAGACTGCCAATGGTCACCGTTGTTGTATATTCACCCGCCAGCGCGGTCCCAGGGAC
Source organism: uncultured Chloroflexia bacterium (assembly GCA_963700595.1). GTDB lineage: Bacteria > Chloroflexota > Anaerolineae > B4-G1 > SLSP01 > PWVB01. The sequence goes on along the minus strand of CAVOYE010000020.1, from coordinate 145,972 downwards.
ATGAACGGTGAACCACAAAGCTGTATTTTCTCCGGCGTTGAGATCAATGGATCCCCCTTTGTTGACAGGCCAAAGCGGGTCAGGATACAAACCCACCTGCCCAAAATAATCCGTAGGATTCGTGACATTTACATATTTCACTTGATGTATTTCCGACGTGATGCCGTTTCCGAAGTTCCCAATATTTACATTTACAGGTCCGGTTATGGAGGGTTGCAGGACGATCTGGAAAGGTTCAAATTCATTTTTTGCAGCATAAACCAGCACTTCGCTGCCGGTATCCAGGGGAAGCGGTGTATTCTTATAGACTTTCTCTGCCGGCAAAGTCGTCCAGATTGACAGATTTGATGTGGACTGTACGAGTTGATAGGTCATATCAATGTAATTCTGAGCGGTATATGCTTTACCAGAAGACTGCGCCGGTGTGACAGAGAATGTAAGTAGAATTAAAACTATGATAAAAGCACACGATCCACATCGATAAATGAACTTTGAGGCACGTCTTCGGTTCATCATTCTCTAGTCCAATTCTTCGATACCCGCACAAGTCGCATCAAGCGGATTATGATTAAGAAAACGGGATGCGGTTTCCTGGCATGCCTTCTTCACTTCAGGGGCTGTCATTAAAGTGTCCAGTTTACCTGCCACCATACGGGCCAGATATTCAACCGGTTTTACCGACGTACCAACGCCAAGATTATGTAACCGCGCTGCGTTATCATACTGGTCATAAGCCAGCGGATGGATAAGCTGCGGAACGCCAGCACGTAATGCTTGCGCTGTGGTGCCAATCCCACCGTGATGGACCAGCACAGCACTATGTGGCAGCAACCGGCTGAAAGGAATGTAAGCGAAATGTTGGATATTGTCGGGAAGGTTTTCGGGAATATGCTCTGCATACCGGGACAGGAAAATTCCCCTGCATCCAAGAATCTGGCACGCTTTCATGGATTCACTGAAAAATTGGTATCCCTGCTGCATAAGAGACCCCGGCATAAACACCACAGGCGGTGAACCGTCTGCCAGAAATTTTTCGATATCATCCGCGAGCGGTTGTTCATCCCCTTCATCAAATAATGGAAAACCTGTGGTCACGGTGTTGGGAGGCCAATCTGGCTGCGGAGCAGCAAACCAGTCCGGGAACATACAGATGACTTTTTGGGGCGAATGCACCCACCTGGTGATAATGCGATTGACGGGTGGCAGACCGAGTTCATTCCTGAAAGCATTCAGCGACGGACAAATCAACGGATCGACGACCACCTTATCCGCGACCCACCAGTAGAATGCCCTCAGCCAGATGGGTGACCAATCCGGCAAAGTGCGACCGGCAACTTTGGGTATTTCATAAGCTGATTTAATCGCCATCGGTATAGTATGGATCGTAACCAGCGGGGTTCCATATTTTTCCTGCACCAACCGGGCTGCAAACACCGTCATTGGCGCAATCATGACTGTCCGCCTCGGTTGGATATACGCAACTAAGGCATTGTAAGCTGTGCGAATATTAGGCAGGACAACGTTTTGCATAAAAACTGCAAATCCTTTTCGTGAATCAAAAAGGTCCGGGTGGTTCGCAAAGCGGTGATAATCTTCCGCTGTATCCAAACATACAACATCAAGACCCTGCTGCCGCGCAAGATCCTCAAAATGTGCATGGGTAAAGAGGGTGACCCTGTGCCCTCTTTGCTGCAGCGTGCTGGCGATCCCCACCATTGGGTAAACATCGCCATAACTGCCCAGAGCAGCCACCAGCATGTTAGATCTCTCACCAGGCATAACTCACTCCTCATTGACCAACTAATGCATCAGGTTAAGCCGTTGTCTCCCTCCCCGCCACTGAACTGCGATATTCGTCATTACATAAGGTGTTGACATACTGTTGTCTATGCATCTGTTTTACCTTTGTGGAAAAAAGACGGATGTCATCAGGGTACCTGTAATTCCTATTGTTTTCAAATACATATAAACTGAACTCTATTCACCTATCACAATCCGACCGGTGGAATTTTTGGCAATGTAGTCCCAATCGAACTCAATACCCAAGCCTGGCTCTTGCGGAATTTCCACCATACCATCGGCGTCAATACAATCCAACTGCGTAATTCTGTGATTCTTGTATACAGGTGGTTCTGTATTGAACAGGTAGGGATGCACCCACACCATTTCATAATAGTTGGCATTTTTTACAGCCCCGAGGAACTGGAGCTCCGCAGGTCCTGACCGGTGCGGTTCAATATCCAGACCCACCGTTTCTGCCGCATGCGCCAATTTCAGTGATCCGGTGATGCCGTGCCGTCCCAGGTCGGCGCGCGCGAAGTCGGTGGCCTTCTGGAGTATCAGATTCATCCGCTCTGCGATAGAAGTCACCTGTTCACCCTGCAGCAGCGGAGTGCGAATCATCTCGCGCAATTTTGTATGGCTGAAGGGTGTGACCCCCCAATCAGAATAAGGATCTTCCAGCCAATAAAATCCGGCTTCATCACAGGCACGCCCGACCTTGAGCGCTTCTGCAAACGTGGGGTAAAGGCAATAAGGGTCAACCATCATATCCATTTTCCCACCCACCCGGTTACCAATCGCCATAATGGCATCCACATGTGTTTGGACCTCGGGCCATGCCATGGGATGCATTTTGAAGCCGCGATAGCCCATTTCCAGACACTGTTCTGCAAAGTCTGCGAAGGATTCGGGGGTGGAGAGCGGTCCCGTGACGGCGCCGTCAACCGTGCTGGCATAAGCTGGCACTTTCGTACGATAAGCACCAATCAAGGCATGAATAGGCAGTCCTGTCATCTTTCCTGCATAGTCCCACAGCGCAATATCGAAGACCGCCATTTCTGATGACGATCTGGCTTGCTGGTAAAAGAATTCGCGGTCAAAGGGGTTTTGCCCGAGATAGCGTTTTGCCATATTGGCGACACCCTGGGGACTGGCTCGCCATCCGGCATACTCGCCGACCACGCCATTATCCGCTGTGATCTTGATCCCAGAAGCTTGAAACGTCAGGGAACTATCGGGGTCATAATGAAATGCCCGTTTGTGCACCATCCCCTGAACAGTCCAGTTAAAACTGTCAATTTCGACTTTAGTGATTTTTGGTGTACGCATTTGACAGTCTCCTTGTGAGATTAGTTTGACACTATGAATAATAAGGTGCAACCTCTTTTAAGTATAAGCCTCCGGGCACATCGCGGTCGATTCAGCTTCGAACTCTTTCAGCCAGCAGTTGCTCTTATACAAAACCGTAAATCCAATCGCTTTGTAAAACTCCTGGTCAGAGCCCACGTAGGCAACCTGCGCCCCCAATTCACCGCAGCGCCGGATGCCCGCCCAAACCGCAGCTTTCCCCAGCCCCATCCGGCGATAATCCGGGTCCGTCGCTACCGGTTCGACATACGCAAGTCGATTGACGGGTTCATACCACATCCCACAAAAAGAAACAAATTGCCCGTCCGGTGCTTCAACGACGATCTTCAAATCCTTGCGGTAGTTTGGAGCTAGTTGCGATTGTCTGCGACCCTCAAGACCGTCTTCCAGGGGTTCCCCTTCGTGATTGAAGCCCCGGTGTAAAACGCGGTGCAGCTTAACCAGGTTATTGTCATCTGCCAGACTTCGCAGCTTAAAACCACCAGGTAAAGGGATGGCGGGGAAGGGGTCAGGGATGACAAACCGGGCAACAGGCCTTGACCACGGCATCTTCAACTCGTACCCCCGCTCTGTCACTAACCGGATAAAGTCTTCGTCAAAGTCATTGACAAAAGCTTGTATATAGCGCACGCCCGTCTTTGATGTCCCCAGCATGTGGACTTCCGCATATTCCAGCATCTCGCGTTTGAGATAGCTGTAATCAGGATGCAGTTGAAAGAAAACCTCGCCCAGCTGGCTCTCATAATGGACAACCGCCACAACTTGCTCATGATCTTCCCAAATTCTTATTTTTTGCAGCGCTGTTTTATCCAGCATGGGATGGCTGTGCATATACTCCCAGGTCGGTTGGAACCAGTTGCCATCCAGGTTATCAGGTTTGTAGTGCTTGATGAGAAAGTTTTCGATCCAGGTATAATCCTCGGGTCCATTGTACTGCCGGAATGTAACGCCCATATCTTGGCTCCTTAGACACTAAACGAGTACCGTCACCACCTAAAATCCCGCAGGTAGTACCCATTGACCTTCCGTCTTATAACAGAATTCATGGATTTGCACAATGGCATCCACCGGCAGCACCCCATATATATGCGGGAATAACATCATACCCCCCTCAAGGTTCTCATCCACGACCTGACAGTTTAACTTTTGAGGATTGATTTCAAGAATAACCAGCTCAGGCGCGCCTGCATAAAAACGGTAAGCAACATCCGCAATCTGGTCACGATAAGAACAGTGGATAAAGTTATCGACTTCAAAGCTGGCGGGGATATAGACACCGGATTGCACTGCCCGGTCAACCTTATCCCGCGATGTAATATGATATAGGCTTTTTTCCATCTTATACCTCCTGAATGCAGCCAATCATTAAACCATAAATGGCTGGTATAATGGTTCCCGGTTAAGCCTGATTCACAAGCTAACGCCCATCGCAGCAAGTTTCTCTTTTACCAGCTTGACGTCCAGAGATCGGGGCAACACAGCATATTGCGCGCATAAAGCAGCGGCAATACCGGCGCCCTGTCCAATGGATATCATATTGCCCATACTTTTACCACCGTAATGCCCAAGCATCGTGGCTGAGCTGCACCGCCCCGCAACCAACAGCCCATCGACATCGCGAGGGAGCAAAGACCGATATGGAAACTGCGCTCCCTGATGAATCGCTGTATAAGGGCGAACCTGCCCAACTGGATCACTACCCCCATATTTGCTGGCAATCGCATCCTCAAATTCAGTTCCTTCCATAACATCATTGTTGCTGAACCGGTATTCACCAACCAGACGGCGTGTGTCCCGAGCCATAGCATAACCACCGGTTCGCATCAAATGCACATTTTCCATACCAGGCAGTTTGTTTTCCCGGGCAAAGCGCACAAAATCCAGCGCCTGGTCAATCGCCATTTTCTCCATTAACGTCAGGACCGAACTGTGGGAGCAGTCAAGTTGCATATCCAGCGAAGTCCCGCTGTTAACTGAGATCACACCCGGAAGTGTTGTGCGATTAAACCCAATCCATCCAGGCAGGTTGTATCCTTTCATCCGGTAATCCTGAACAAGATCATTAAATCCCTGATATTGATGACGGTCAAGTTCGATGTCACCATCCAACCAGGCATATAAGCGCTCAACATCGACATTGCACAGAGCCCACGCGACCGTCACCGGGGGACGCCATCCTGTTTTTTCATCGCCCTGCGTCTCCATTTCACAACCTGCCAGGTAAGCTATATCACCGTCACCGGTTGCATCAATGACCGTATGCGCTCGGTAAGTTACCCGTCCCTCTTTAGCAGTGACAACCACACCTGATACAAGGTTACCATCCATCACCACATCTGTTACCGGACTGTAGAGCTGGTAATCGACAGAATAACGCTCAAACAAGTCGAATATCACCTTTTTTAGATATTCAGGATGCACATCAAGGTTGCCTCCGCTGCCGGGTATGCTGGACAGCCGCCTGCCTGGAACCGAAGCGTCCTCCCCCCAAGCGCGCAACGCATCAACTAAGATTTTGTGCACGCCACCACGACTGGTCTCCGCGTTATCTTTGAACAGGAAATTTATCTCCATCCACATGGCTGCTGAAGCTGTTCCTCCGAACTGGCTGCGCGCTTCGAGGAGTAACGTCCGGGCACCATTAACAGCAGATGCCAATGCCGCGCCAATACCTGCCGGACCACCACCGGCAACAATTACATCGTAGCTTGCATCAGGTTTCGGACAGCGCGGGTACAAGGCTTTTTCAATTATCATCACCATTCCCTCTGAAAAAAAACGGTTCGAAATAACGCACCTTAACGGCGGTTCAAACCGTCCGCTTCACCTTTTCCGCTATAGCAGACATGTGTGAATTCTGATGTTCTCCGGCATCGAAAATTTCCTGGAAAAAATCCTTTCTGTCTTTGCCGTTCGCTAATTCTTCCAGGCGAAACTTCAAGTCATCGGGTGAGGGCTGTCGGTGCAGGATACCCTCATAGACGGCTAGGACGAAGGTTGTATCGTCACATTCCGCAATAAAATCCCAAGAAGTGTAGGTATGTTCTTTGAGAGTTTTCCGTAAAGTCATGGCAAGCCACCTTTTATAATCATCTGTTTCACCCAGAGCTGTGTAGACTTTATCCAGAATCGCATTGTTGCCAGTCTGCTGGGATTTTACCTTATCCAATGGAACCCCGGATATCCAGGCACTCAGGGCATCGATATAACACTTCGCCTCTGCACGGCGCTGGTCATCAATCTGCCCGTGGCGCCACAGGACATCCACAGCTGGACTTCGAGGATAATCCAATTGCCCAATAGCATCTAACAGGAAATCCACATTATCAAACGCTTTGTAATGGCTTAACGGATCGACCCGGGAAATGAGCGCGCGGATGCGATCCACCATTCCGGGCAAGTCTGGCAGCGTATCCTCCACAGCGTCAATCCGTAATATCTCAGCATCCGGTTCGCTTTCAGGGCATAGCACATTACGCCAGCGATACATTCTCCTGGTATGTCGTTCCTCATTCTTCACAGCATTCATATGACACACTCCTCTGAATTGAATTTTTCGATTGCAATATCTTGGCGATCAAATCATACTTCCCCTTGATTCGTGCAGAACACAAGATCAGGGAATATGAGTCAGGGTTATCTGGACAGCCTGCAGGCGTTTGCCCTGACCGGTCGTCCCCGCAATGGTTCCGTTGGACACCCACGAGCTCTACCCTCTTCAGGGAAGATATAAGTGCTCTCCAATGATTTTTGTGATATCCTCACCCACCGTTAATCCCCATGGTCATACCCAGGATGATAGGCACCTCTGGCAGCAGCGCGGTCTCAATTTTGACATAGGCGACAGGTCGGTCCGGGCAGGGATTATCCCACTGCTGGATATAAAATTTCTTGTCCGTTCAGCAGCACAACCCATCCACCTGGCGCCCATATTTCCCAATCCTCCACATTCCAACCAGCCTTCACCGGGATTGTTATTTCTGAGCCATTATCCGCGTAGCGTACGCGATAATGCCAGAGCGGGGTTCCTGCTTTACTCTGGTTAAAGCGCAGTTTCCCCGCCCCCCCGATCCAGGGTTCCGGAGGCACCTTGTCTCCGCGGGTGTCGGTGAAGGCGGTGCCGTGCAGGAAGAATAAATATTTAACCGGGCGATCAATACTTATAGGATAACTCCAGTAAGGTTGATTGACAAGGTGCTGCGAGGAACGCAGGATGACCGCGCCGTTTTCAGGGTCATCCGGTATGTGGAAAGGCACGCCGGCAAGTGTTCTGATACCCCCGATCAATCCACGCATATCCTGTTCTGGTCCCAGACCAAGCCAACCTGCACCATCCCCCGCCACATCGTCGATGCGAGAACGGTTGCACACCGGTCCAATATCTAGCGGGACAAAGTCTGTATCTGGTTTCACGAAGCGGTCAATATGCTTTGTTACCTGCCCGTTCTGTATAAAGCTCAGATCACGCACATACAAATTGTGATAGATTTCAGGTTCCGCAGGTTTCCCCCTGATGGAAAGGTTTTCAAAAGTGATGCCACTAACATCATGCTCCGCGTCTGTACCGGTGATGTGCAAATCCAGGGTGGTCAGGCTGTCGATATTGCGGAAGCGGATGTTTTCGATACGCCCCCGCTCTGCGGTGTGCCCGTAATAACCTTTCTCCACAATCAAGCCGACCAACCGGCAGTGATTCTCCACCCGTATATCTTCAAACACCACATCGGAAATGACCGCATTATCCCCGTTATAGATACCAATTGCATAATGCCCGATATAGCGGTTCCGCTGCTCCAGGACATCGATATTGCGAAAGACAACATGGTAAATCCTTTCCGAGATGACTTCGTGACCAATCTGCAGCGCCTGAGCGCGGTCGCTCCACATTACACTATCCCTCACCAGCACATCCCTGACATCCGCGCCTTTGCTCTTGATCACCACGCAATCATCGTTGGCTCGGAGGAACACATCCTCGATCAGAACATCATGCGAACTGACAATATCAATTGCGTCGCAGTTGTCCACATAACCAAACTGCTTGATGTTCCGGATAACCACATTGGCGCAGTGATCCATTACAAGAGCCCAGGCAGGTGTATCGTTCAGCATAATGCCTTCAACCAGCACGTCACGGCAGTTGTTAAAGACTGCAAACCTGGGGCGCTTGAGATCATCCGGCTCTCCCAAATATTTCCGGTAATAACCAGGTTGCCTTCCCAGCAGGGTAGAGCCCAGCAGGATGCCCCTGCCGCAGACACGAATATGGTCAGCATCATCCGCCACTAAACGCGCATTCAAGACTGCGCCTGGTGCCAGGTAAAGGGTCTGGTTGCTTTCCAGTCGTAAAAAACCATATCCCGCGTCAATATAATGGAGCCCTGGACCATAATACAGCACATTGGGGTCCTCCGGCGACGGTACATCGGTCTCAGGTCGCCCGGCAAAAATATGGAGATTGTCATCGATACCGCCGTTGATCTCCACTGACAGTTTTGCGGGGTCGGTCAAGGTGAAAGAGATTAAATTGCCGTTGACGTGGTAGGGTATGGTGCGCGCTGCAGGGCGGATACGGACACTGGTCACAGGGCGCAAAGATTCGACAACCACCCGCACCGGTATGCAAAAGTCGAATTGTGCAAAAGAGACAAGACGGTTCTGATTATTCAGCTCAAAAAAGACGCGGGTATCATAAACCGGGCATGCATGCCCATTCACGTACAGCCTGTATTGCACACTTTCCGAAAACCCCTCGGTCACTGGAGGAATAACAATTTCGATGTCAGAATTAGTTCCCATTTATTTGCAGCTCCTTGACGGTTTTTTTTGCTGTGGCATACCAGTTCTATTCTGATTCAATGATATACAGGATTTACAGAAAAGAGAAACCCGGATATACTGACGCAACGATGCGCCAATCAAAATCACGCAACATATTAATCGACCTGTCCCGGGGAATCCTGATCCTGATGATGATCGCGCGTCACACCATCAGCATCCTGGAATTCCGCCCCGAGCATTGGCTGTACAAATATTTCCTGCCCAAAGGTTGGGCGACGGTCTGCTTCATCAGTTTGAGCGGGTTTTCGATCGGGTTGTTGTTTTTAAAGCGGATGCGTGATCCTGCAGCGCAAGTTCAGATAGCCAAACGACTGCGATACCGCAGTTGGCAGCTGCTGGTCGTGATGTTTCTGTCCAATCTTTTTATGCTGGTCAGTGAATTAACAGTGCGGGGAGAAACACGTACATTATGCGATCCTGCCTGGTGGCTGGGGTTGTTGACCCTTAAAACACCTTACAGCATTTCGTCAATACTGATTCCCACCGCGCTGCTGGTCTTCGTTGCACCACTCGTATTGAAAGCAATCAACCGGTACAGCTTTTTCCCAGTCCTGGGTGTCGCACTCGTCCTATCGCTGGTCACAGCAGGCATCATCAGCAGCATAGCAGATCCTGGTGGGCTGCATTATCTGCTGCGCAGATTGCTTATTGAAAACGATGGTTATTTCCCCTTTCTGCCGATGGTCCTCTACGGCATCATCAGTATCGCCATTGGTGCGGTGTGGGACACGCACCTTGTACCGGTTATCGTGATATCCTCCCTCATCTATTATGCAGTGACTTTTATGACTGTCCAGTCGTTGGCAGCACGGGTCATCTTTAGCGCCATCAACGGTCCGGCACGGTTAATCATTGTCAATGCTGCATCGCTTTTACTGTTAAAGCCTTTGCTCTTACATCCCATCACCAGCTTTTTTGCCACCATTGGTCGTTTTTCACTGCTGTCTTTTCTCTTGCACCGCGTCCTGTTGAATGTCCTCATTGTAGCCATCGCTATAATAGAGCCAAGAATCTACCTTGAACTGCTGTTCTTCGTCATTATCGCCCTGAACCTGGCAGGGACCTGGGTGCTCTGCGCCGGCAGGTTGCGGTATCCGATGTTAGATGGATTATTGAAGAACTTGTACCTTTGAGTTTTTGATTCATTCGTCACCAGGTAGGTATCGGGAATGATACGGAGGGTCCATGAGTAAACATAGATTCCACACCCAAACTGCTTTGTTTACTCTTGCTATCATTATGGCAGCATGTGCCCTGCCATCCTCATTCCCAAAAGAAATAGTCAACCCAACAACAGGTCCAGCATACCCCACTTTGGTTCCCCTCTCACCTGTGCCGGACGCGCAAACCCTCATTCAACCGACAGATCTTATTTACAGAGGGGCATTTCGCTTGCCCGGAGATGAGGAACGTCCTAAAACCTTTGCTTACGGTGGTAACGCGATGACATTCAATCCAGATGGGGATGCAGCAGGTCCGGATGACGGATTTCCGGGATCGCTGTTTATCACCGGGCACGACAGGCTGGCTTACGGCGAACTACCGGACGGCAGCCAGATAGCGGAGGTTGATATCCCCATTCCCGCCATCAAAGGGACGCCTTCCGAACTTCCCGCTGCGGCTTTGATCCAGGATTTCGCAGATGTCGCCAAAGGCTTTTTCACCGGATTGGACGAGATTCCTCGCATCGGATTAGCCTACCTGGACACCCCTGCGACCGGACCTATAATCCATATCGCCTGGGGACAGCACATGCCTCCCGAAACCCCGGCACCTTCCCACGCGATCTTCGATACCAACCTTTCACAACCGCATATGCAAGGCAGCTGGACAATTGGCAGCCAATCCACAAACAGCACCAATGGCTACCTGTTTACTATTCCACCGGCATGGGCTGCTGCTTATACCGGCGGTAAATTGCTGGCGACGGGCAGATACCGCGATGGTGGGTGGTCGGGCATGGGTCCCAGCCTGTTTGCCTACAGTCCATGGGTCGATGAAGCCGGGACGCTGGCAGCGCCAGGCGCAGCGCTTGAGGAGACGGTCCTTCTGCTATACCAAAACTCGTCGGATACAGATCAAATAGAAAATACGCTTAAGAATTACCAGCATCCTGATGAATGGGAGGGCGGTGCCTGGTTGACGGTGGAAAATGATGGGTCCGCGGTGGTATTTGCCGGGACCAAGGGAACCGGTGACAAATACTGGTATGGTTATGTCAACTCTGTAAATCCCGGGGAACCGTGTGTGGATGGCGCTTTTGTCGGGCAGTTCTCTGTGTGCCGGTTGGCGGATGGCACCCCATGCCCGGCAAAAGACCTGGTTGAATGCTCCGTTCATAACGACTACCGGGGCTGGTGGAGCACGCGCTTCGACGCCCAGCTAATATTTTACAATCCAGACGACCTGGCGTTGGTCGCATCCGGTGCAATGCATCCGTGGGAGCCGCAACCTTATGGCGTGCTTGATATCGATGACTTGCTGTTCCTCAATCCCACAGGCATCGAAACGGACATGCTGGGAACCGGGAACCAGCGCATTATGCGCGTCGGTCCTTTGGCTTATGATGCGGACAATAACTTTTTATATCTGTTGGAGCTCTTCGCAGATGAAGCGAAGCCCGTTGTTCATGTGTGGCACATCAATTCTGAATAATGAAAAAAGAGGAGCGTGTCTATTGGATCGTCAAAATTTAACAAATGCCTGGTTGCAGGAGGAAGCCTTCGCCCGGTCATTCACAGGTTGGGATTTCACTTATCTCAATAACCGGATGATTGAAGAACAACCCCCATGGGATTATATGGCATTGGCAGCTGATCTGATGCATTCAGCTCATACCCTATTGGATATGGGCACCGCTGGGGGCGAACGCTTGCTACAACTTCGGCCACTCTGGCCCAAAAAGGTTGTTGCAACTGAGGACTACTCTCCCAATCTGGCGCTTGCCCGACAGCGACTCGAGCCCCACGGTATACAGATATACCCGGTTGAATTAACCAGGACTGCGAGTATGCCATTTGAGAATGATGAATTCGACCTGGTTATCAACCGTCACTCCGGATTGAACTGCCATGAGGTTGCCCGTATCCTTTCAACCGGGGGCACCTTCCTGACCCAACAAATTCACGGCTTATGGGCACAGGATATGCTGGCTTTTTTTGGTGCAAAACCTCAATGGCCTGACTCTACCCCTGATATGTATATTGCCTGTTTACAGAACGCTGGATTGACAATCACACAACATGACGAATGGCAAGGTAAGCTGCAATTCAGGGATATCGGTGCCCTTGTCTTTTATCTGCACGCTGTTCCCTGGTTAGTTCCGGATTTTAGTGTTGAGAAACATCTCGAAACATTATTTACGCTTCAAAAACAATTAGAACACGATGAGATTTTAACTTATGAAGCCCGTAAATATATGATCCTGGCGGATAAATCAATCCAATGATAGACTTTGTTTAACCCTGAGTCAGTCCCTGCAGTGTGATGGGAAACGCACCCATGCATTTCAGTAAAAATATAAAGAACTCTAGCCGATAAATAAGGAGAATAATCAAATGGCAGAAACTCCACCCCCACTAAATCCTATGATGCAAGCTGTCAAAGATTTCTTTACAATGGACAATTGGACATGCGAGGAAATGGAAGGGCGCAATATCCTGAGAACGCGTTTTTCCGGAGAGAATGCTAACTGGACCTGCTACGCCCAGGTTAAGGAAGAACAGGAACGCTTTATGTTTTACTCTACTCTGGAAACCAAAGTACCGGAAGAAAAACGCATTGCGATGGCTGAGTATCTCACACGTGCGAATTACGGATTGTTAATTGGCAACTTCGAGATGGATTTTACCGATGGCGAGGTGCGGTTCAAAACCAGTGTGGACATCGAAGACAGTGCCCTGACCTTCAAACTTATCCAAAACCTGGTCTATATGAACGTCCTGATGATGGACAAGTATTTGCCCGGTATTATGAGCGTGATTTATGCCGGAATAAATCCCGCTGACGCGATAGCACAAGTAGAGGAATAACACATGGAATTCATGCCCGATCTTCATCTTACCTGGATAAGTGGTGGATTATTCCTGATCGGGCTGGTATTAACGGAGGGTATACTTTTCCGACTTTTCCCCAAAGACGTCGTTGCACGTTTATTTGACCGGTCCGGGTGGGAGAAAAAACAGATCGTATTTACAGTGATTGGAAAAGTTGCTGCGTTGGGATGTTTAATCCTGATCGGGCTCTCCCCACTTAAGATCTGGCATCCGGTTTTTATCATTGGCTCCATCATCGCTATTTGCGGGATTGCGGGGCTGATAAAATCGCTGCTTGATTTTCGTTCGACCCCATTGGATCAACCTGTCACAAAAGGTTTTTACACCATCTCACGGCACCCCCAGATTGTCTCCTCATCTCTGGTCATTCTGGGAGCATGTATTGCGATCGGATCATGGAGTGCCGTGATTTTATGGCTGATCGCCAGGATTTTTGAGCATTTCGGAATTCTGGGAGAGGAAGAAGTATGCCTGCGAAAGTATGGCGAAGCCTATAGACAGTATCTGGAGCATGTGCCGCGTTATTTCCTGTTCTTTTAATACGTCTATTGCCATCGTCGGATTTGGAGACACCTGTGCCTATTGCGCAATATCCCTATATCAAAGAGCTGGAACTCAGTCGCATTTTTTACGAAGACGCGGTTAAACCTGTTCTCAACCAGCACTTTCCGCACCTTCATCATCGGGTTCTATTGATCAATTCTCAGACATCACTGATGCGCTGCAGTACCTGAACCGATTCAGAAAAGTCTACAAGCCCTGAAAGCAACTATGGGGACCAGCGGCGAATTAAGGAACGAAAAGCGGGTGGCAGAACCACCCGTTTTTTATTGTTCTATTGTATCGCATCCCCTGGCAGTCTCAGAATTCCTGCAGCAGGTTGAGATACGCGCGGTCCAACTGGTGCCCGTACCAATCCTCATAATCCACATCCGCACGCTCAGAATCCAGGATGCCGAATGATCCCCGGAAATTCCACAGTGCATAGCCAATGTTTTGCGGTGTCAGGATTTCCAGGACGTCGCGGAACCACGCCAGGACAACCCCGTGTGGGGTTTGATTATACGCGCCGGCTTCACCACAGTGGACGCCTATCCCCTGCGACGCCAGATCTATCCAGGGTTGGTATGCCTGTATTAATTCCGCCTGCCCCCAGGATGCACCGTAGTGCCACGCACCGGGCCAAACGGGTAAAGGCCAATCCTCACCCTTAACCCAACTTGCTTTGTAATGGCTGATTCCCATGGGTTCATATGACCGGCAGCTTTGCGCTATCCCGCAATCATTGAGTTCAGGACTGGGAATCCTGCCGTATCCAAGACCGTCCGCGATTATCAAACGATCCATGTCCACCTTGCGTATTGCCTGCACTACAGCGCGGACAACGCGTTCGTGGTCAGCTGCGGGTCATACCTTCTGGCTTGGGACTTGGCGGTTCGTTAACCAGGTCAAAACTGAGTTCTGTCGAAGGGATTCCACGATACCGCTCCGCAAACATTGCCCAGTGAAAACAAAATGCATCCAGCGCGTCCTGATCTTTCCATAAATTATAGGGTTCCTGCCGTTCACGGTTTACAGAATAACCTGGGGCACGGTGGAAATTCAAGGATATATGGATGCCGTATTGCTGCCCAAGGCGCACAACACGGTCCACTTTTTCAAGCATGGGTTCGTTTAAGGCATAGGCGTCATGATCATCAATCCATAACGTGTAACACGCCGGGATGCGCACGAAATCAAAACCCCAATCCGACATCCAACGAAAATCATCCTCCCGGAAATCCCCTGTGCTGCGGGTTGTAAACATATCCAGCAGGTTAAAACCCCGCCACCGGGGTAAAACTGTTTGAGATGGTGCCATGGCAAACCTCCTAGATGACTGAACCTTTCAAGTCTATAAATGCCTGTCTCGATGCCTAAAAACTTTCTATCACTTCAGATTTGGTTTCATACACACGTGCACCAGGGCTTCCCATATTGATACTATGTTCGTCAGCAAACCCGAATTTGCGAAATACCATCACAAATGCCCCCAATGCAAAACCACTGGCAATCCCACCATATACCCATAACGGGGCAGAATCCAGGATTATCCCGCCAAGTAGGGGTCCCGTGATTTGGGCAAAACTATCAAAGGATGAAGATAACCCCATTGCTGTACCCTGCTCCCAGGGTTTAACCGATCGACTGAGAAAGCTGGTGAGAATGCCGCGCGAGCATGCCGCGCCAAAACTTACCATGCTCAGGATAATCCCAAACTGGAAAGGGGTGGTGACAAAGCCCATCAGAAAATAGACAACGACAAACATCCCCAGCCCAATCATGGAAGTTGTTCGATCCCCTAAGCGCCGGCGCAGCGGTACAAAGACCATAAAACGAATAAAGACCCGGACGGCGCCGGAAATCATGAGCAGCGTAGCAACCTGCGGGGCGTTCAAGCCCAATTTCAGGTTGGCGAAAAGCGATATGGAACTCACATAAATCATAAAAGACATGGTATGAAAGCCCCACTGAATCAGGAAATATCGGGCTTGCGGGTTTTGCATCACCTGCTTGCGAGTTACAACCGGTTTACCGGTGCGCAAGTTTTGAGAGTTAAGTTGCTGTTCACCGTCCGCATATTTGCCTGTGATTAACGGATTGGACTCTTTCAGGTACAGCAAGGTCACTGTAATCGTTATCAACGTTAAGACTGCCGATCCCAAACCCGGACCGATAATACCAAGAGGCGACAGCAAACCGCTGATCCCTGGTCCGACCAGTGAGGACAGGACATGCGCAACGCCAATGTTGCTCATCTGCTCACTCCGGTCCTTCGCGGGAACTACGTCGCCAACCACAGCTTTGGCAATAGGATAATTACCGCCAAAGATACCGTCGACGATCCGTGAAGCGAACATCATCGCCATACTATTGGAGAATGCCAGCATCAGAAATCCGATTAAGGTGCCCAACTGCGACAGCAACAACATCGGTTTCCGTCCATACCGGTCACTCAAGGAGCCCCAAACAGGTCCTGAAAAAAGGCTGAACAACGCATTGGTGGACAGCAGCAAGCCTATTTCCCATGCGGGAACACCAAAACGCTGGCTGAAGAATGGCAAGTAAGGGATCAGGACAGAAAAACCAAGGATGTCCACAAAGACTGCTATCCACAGCGCGTTAAGTTGAGGATAATTAGACTTGAATAGGGTTAAGGACTTAACCAAGAATTATCTCTCACTATCAGGAATCAGTGAATAACAGGATTCTGCAATTCCAGACCAGCGACCGCAACGCGCACAACATCGCCCGGACTTAACGAAAAGTCATCCGTGGGGACGATGCCGGTGCCGGTCATCAGGAAAACGCCATGCGGGAAATCGAGGGATCGCCCAAGGTATGCAGCCAAAACCTCAAAATCTCGTTGAATCAAGGATGTGTTCGTCTCGCCATGGAAGACAATTTCTCCTTCCCGAATGATATCCAATTCGATGGGTAAATCACGCATTTCGTCCGGATTCATAAGCTGGATTGCCGGACCAAGGGCGCATGATCCGTTAAATACTTTGGCTTGCGGGAGATAAAGAGGATTTTCGCCTTCGATGTTGCGGGACGAGACATCATTACCCGCGCAGAAACCTACCACTTCCAAGCACACTGTTAATGACCAAAGTAAGTTCCGGTTCCGGCACGTTCCACGTACTGTCCCGCCGGACACGAATTGGAGCTTCATGCGCTACGACCCGCCAACCCATGGCTTTATAAAATAATTCGGGGCGTTCCGCTTTATAAACCTTCATATAAATGTCCCCGGTATCAGACTCGGATTCACGGGCATCCCGGCTTCGCAGGTAGGTCACGCCACTCGCCCAAACTTCCTGCATAGCTTGTAAAGGCGCCAGAAGCGGTCCTTTTGCGTCACCCATTCTGGGTAAAGCGTTCAAAAAACCTGCCATCCGGTCTCTCGGCAGTTCCAGCAGTAATTCCAGTGTGAAACTTTCGGGCAGCCACTGACCATCTACCGCCCACCGCGCGCCACCAGTTGTTTTATGTTGTGTGAGTTTCATCATTCCCCCATATTCTTAGAATTTTTCTGCAAAGCTTTCACTATACTATCCACATCATAGACACATCCACCCCATGTTCCACCGCTAACTGCCTGAAGCGCAGCCCACAGCGTGGTATCTTCAGGCATACCGGGATCAGGGGATAGATCCGGATGCGGTGACCGTGAAGAGAGCACCGCAGCACCTTCCGCTGGAGTATACTGCTTTCCGTCGTGACCCACCAGATCGACGCTGCCGTTCAGGTTGACGACGTCGACAACGATTTGAATCAGGTCCCCATCACGTACCCTCCCAATCGGTCCACCCGCCAGCGCTTCAGGTCCCACATGACCAATACAGGCGCCTGTGCTGACCCCACTAAACCGGGCATCGGTAACCAACGCAACTTCCTTCCCCCACGAGACGTGCTTTAAAGCAGATGTAATCTGATAAGTTTCCTCCATCCCACATCCAAGAGGACCTCTACCCATGAGCACAATGACGTCTCCAGGCAACACCGGCGTAGTGGATAATCCCTTGACGGCAGCAATGGCATCTCGTTCGCGGGTGAAGACACGTGCAGGACCGATTTTGCGGTACACACCATTTGGATCAATGACACTGGAATCAATCGCCGTACTTTTTATAACTGCACCCTCTGGCGCAAGATTCCCACGGGGAAATGTAACCGTGCTGGTGATGCCCAGTTCTGTCGCGCGTTCCGGTGTAAAAATGACGTCATCCGGATCAATCCCATCGCATGTAAACAGACGTTCACGCAAGATTTTACGGCGCTCTGAGCGCTCCCAGGCATCCAGGACAACCTCTAGGCAAACTCCATGCACTGTGAGGGTGTTAAGGCGCAGCAGATTCAGATCGCGCAGATGCAGCATCACTTCAGGCACGCCACCGGCGAGATAAACGGCAATCGTCGGATATCCCTTAGGACCGTTGGGCAAAACATCCACCAATCGGGGGACGGTCCGATTTACCGTATCCCAATCAGACACTGTTGGGCGTTTATGTCCTGCAGCATGCGCGACAGCGGGTAAGTGCAAAAGCAAGTTTGTACTTCCGCCAAACGCAGCGTAAACGACCATGGCATTATGCAGAGCATCTTCAGTCAAAATATCGCCGGTGGTTATACCGCCAGCGTGCATTGCCATAAGCGCCTCGGCAGAACGCCGGGCGTTATCCAACCAGATAGCCTGTCCGGAAGGCGCCAGGGCAGAATGGATCAGGGCAAGTCCCAGAGCTTCACCCACGACTTGCCCGGTGGCAGCAGTCCCAAGAAACTGGCATCCCCCCCCCGGGGAAGCGCATGCCCTGCAGCCCAACATCGCAGCTTCTTCCAATGATATCTCACCCAGGGCAAAGCGCACACTCAAGGTTTGCACCTTACCCGCATCTTCCCCTACCGTTGGCGGAAGTGTCACACCTCCTGGCACAAATACACATGGTAAATCGCGCTGTGCTGCCAAAGCCATCAGCATTGCCGGCAAACCCTTATCGCACGTGGCAATCCCCATTACACCAGCACGGGTTGGCAGAGAGCGGATAAGCCGGCGAAAAACGATCGCCGCGTCATTACGAAAAGCCAGACTGTCCATCATACCCGGCGTGCCCTGCGTGCGTCCATCGCAAGGATCACTCAACATCCCGGCGAATGGTATCGCGTTATGTGCAGCAAAAGACTCCGCAGCAGCTTGCATGAGAGAATCCGTCTCCCAATGACCGGTGTGGTAACCCAGGGCAACCGGCCGGCTATCTGCACCTCGAATTCCACCTACGGTACCCAGGATAAGATACTCAGGCTGCCTTAACATCGCAGGGGGCCACCCCATCCCCGCATCCTCGGTCAGCCCAAACAAATCCCCGCTGGAGACAGTTCTCAAAAATTCCGCGTCCAGGGGCAGCCTGCCTTGAGGGCCATCAGCATGTGTTTCAACTGCGTAAATTTCTTCGTTCTCAGAATCCACCGGTATCGGGATCACAGCAGCTTTGTGTGTCATAGTTTGATCTCCAACTCTGAATAGCTTATTCTATCCAACGGCTGCATTGACGCAAGTTCTCTATCCATAAAAGCCACAGCCTTAACAAATACGAGCATGCATCCAAATACGAGATAATA
Organism: uncultured Chloroflexia bacterium; assembly: GCA_963700595.1. Classification (GTDB taxonomy): domain Bacteria; phylum Chloroflexota; class Anaerolineae; order B4-G1; family SLSP01; genus PWVB01. The sequence continues at coordinate 126,767 of CAVOYE010000020.1, read as the reverse complement.
ACAGCATACTAAAACAATGGTTCTGATATCTTACTTTTGCTGTTGTTAAAGATTCCCGCACAATCTATCCAGTTTCGCACTGCCAAATTATAGTACTTACCGCGACCAGCGTTCTTCCACCGGTGGGAACTCCGGGAACGGCGTATGCGGTTCAGCCTGATACCAATAAGCGACAGAAGCAATGTCGTCCGTCAAAGGTTCATATTTTCCATTTGGCCACCACCCTAAAGCTTGAATTGTGACCTTGAGATCCTGCTTGAAACGAATGGGATCCAGAACATGCCACCGGTACAAACCGTGCTGAGGTACTTCGCCAGGTTCTTTACGATACAATGGGTATCCAAGGAAAGGTGTCGAATAAGTTTCTCCATTAAAACCCCAAGCGCCGCAGAAATAATCTTCTGTGCCCGTACCACAAATTGTGGGATAGGCATCATCACCATCCATAAAGAACTTGATTTCCCCCTCCCCCCACCAACCATTAGAAAGCTGCGTCCATGCAAGGAAGGTTCCCACATAATGTCCGTGACCTTCTACACCATCCAGGATAATGTGTTCCGGTACAGCACGTGTGGTCAATGTACGGCGCCACTGCGCATGAAATGTACCCACATTTTCCGGGATTTCCGTGAGTGTGTAAGTAATCTGGTAAAAGAAGCCGTGGATTGCTTCGGCGTGCTGGTTTTCGATCGTAATGCAAGCGTGGGAATGAAAAGGCATAGGCCAATAGCTGTTGAATCCACCGGCTGGATTAACAGCAACCGGCAGTGAATTGACATTGTAACGCCGGGCATGCCCGTTACAGAAGAAATCACCCAACGGCACCTCGATGGACGGCGTGTCTTCGTCATCCCAGGTAAACCGTATAATCGTATCCCGATAAGCTTTAGGATCTACGGTAATCCAGATGTGTTGGATCACACCCGGACCCTGAATATCTGCCAGAGTCGTCGTCGAATGGGGTTCCAAAGTGATGCATGGGCGCACTTTCCAACCTTCGCCCAACATTGAAGCCACACTATGCGCATCAGGAACAGCACGGGCGCCGCCACCGCGCGCGCCGTCAGGATTCTCGGCGGAGATAGACCGGGTTTCAGCGTCTGAGAGGATAGGCAAGCTGCCCAAACCCAAATTGAGTCGATAAAGTGTATCCATTTGACCTCCTGGTTCATCTGTAGTTTAGGACTATGTCATGGTATCATAGTCACGCTCGCAGAATGCGCAACTATTATATATAAACAAACCTATTTGATGGAACGCAGTTCGCATTTATACTTTTATCGTGACGATTTCGAAAGATCGCTTGGAGCGCATCAAGGTTCTGTCATTTGATGGTGACATGACGCTGTGGGATTTCAACAGCGTCATGCGCCATGCACTGGCACACGCGCTGGCAGCGCTGCAGGACAGGTATCCCTGTCCTGCAACAAAAGCATTAACGATCGATAAGATGATTGACATCCGGAATATAACGGCTTTAGCGCTGGAAGGGCGCACCGTCAACCTGGAAGACATACGTTTTCAGGCTTTCAGACGTACACTCCACGCGATTGGGGTTGACAATGATATGTTCGCACAAAAGCTGAACGCTCTGTACCTCAAACACCGCTTCGAAGATATCCAACTTTATCGCGATGTTACGCCTGCACTCAGTGTCCTAAGCCGGCATTATACCCTTGGATTGCTGTCTAACGGAAACAGCTATCCGGAGCGCTGCGGTCTTGCCGGTGTTTTTGCATTCACCATTTTCGCGCAGGATGTAGGCGTGGCAAAGCCCGACAAACGCATATTCCTTGAGGCATGCCGACAAACGGCATGCCCAACTGAGGTTATATTACACATCGGGGATTCTCTTGAAACTGATGTCTACGGCGCACAGCAAGTTGGTATGCCTGCCGTCTGGCTCAACCGCCAGCGGATATTACCGGAAGGTGATATAAAACCTGACATTGAAATACATACGTTAACTGAACTAAACGATATCCTTGGTGTTACAAAATATTCTTGAGGGTCAACGCGTGTTCGGTAAATTTAAAGGCTGTATAAACAGCTTTGTTACCGCGAACGCAGTGAGTAATCTTCGCGATTGTAAATTGAGTATGACTTAAAAAACTCTGCGTCTCTCCGGCTCTGCGTTTAAATATCCACTTCTTTCAGGTGAGTCATAGTCCTATAAGCCTAAGTGTTTTAAGCGTTTTTGTCACAGTAAATATGAACTGCGTCCCGGACAAAAGCTGCTCCCCCTTCCCGGATGCGTTCATAATTGATCGCAAAACGGGGGTCTTCCACCCACATATCAGCCAGATTACCGAAGAATTCCAGGTCACAACTGTAGAAATAAGTGTTTAAGATAGTTGAAATATTCACCCACAGCAGTTTGTACATCCTGATCATCCGGCTTTGCACTCTGACTCTCTGTAACCATACGAATAGCCAGCTGCCCACCTTCTGCTTTAATTGCGTCTTTCTGGCTCTTCGTATAACTTGACCACTTCCTTTGCGATTCCCTGTACTGCGTTGTGCTTCCCCAACGCTGCTGGGCTTCTGCCTCATACTGGGATTCATCAAAACTTGCGAAATACTCTTTATCTTTCATTGTCCTCTCTCCTTTAAGGGTCGCGATAGTTTGATCAATAGTATCAATCAGCTTCTCCACACGGTTGATGTTTTGTTGAAGGCGTTGGCGGTGGTTTTCCAGAAGGTCCATCAGATTTGTATCAGGGCGGCTCAAAGCCTGTTGAATTTCTTTGATGGGTACCCCCAATTCCCGAAAAAACATAATTTGCTGCAAGTACTAACAGGTTCCCATAATCGTAATAACGATATCCATTCTCACCAAATGATGCCGGTTCCAACAACCCGATCTCATCGTAATAACGCAAAGTCCGGGTCGTCACACCCGCCAAATCTGCCATAGCTTTAATTGTGTATTTCATTTTTACCATCACAATGCATAGTATACACCTTTACGTAACGTTAATGTCAAGCCCCAATCTGATTCGGGGTGCCCGTCACTTTTCCGCATCGAAAGGAAGTTGGCAAACACTGTACTTTGCTAACACTCTATTGGATTCCCTATAGCCGGATGCTGTGGCGGGGCGGAACACTTAGCCTGTGAATGCAAGGGAGACCTTCGCCCCGCCACCTGGTATCAGAGGTGTTCCGGTTGGCAGACCAACCGCAACACCCCAATGGAAGAAATGCGGTGCGGAATGACCCTCTTGCGCATCCAGAGTTGATTCCCGCGCCGCTTTTTTTCTGTCTGAAAATATTACCACATTGTTGAAATCTAAAAACACCTTCTCAACAGAATAAAAATAATGAAAATTTGACTATTGACGTACCTCAAAGCTGTGGTATTATCTTTTTATAACAAGCGAATAACCATGCGCCTAATGCGCGCACTATAAATTGTGCGAGTGCAGCGGGGGAACCAATTCAGGGGCGAATCTGTGATTTTAAGCTTCACAGTAGGGCGAGCTTCTTCTGCCCGAGTCCGACAGCTAACCTCGTAGGCGTGGAAGAAGGACACCTGTGTTCAAGGTGCCCTTTTTTGTTGTCTAGCATGACAAGGGTGCCTCATAGGTGAAAGCTGCCAAGCTCGAACCGAAATGGAGGCGAAAATGCAACAGGCAAATAAGAGTGAAGTGACTCGATACACCGCTTCACACGCGGATTCATCCAGCGGATATCCCTATGCCGGTGGCTGATGCACTCAAGAGCAACAGTGGAAACATTCACGATATTCAGATTGCTGTAAAATCTGACCTCGGACCCGATGGGCAATTTGGTGAACAATGGCTCTTAATAGATACGCAGATCCCTCTATGTCTATGACCGCCCAAACAACACAAATGGTAAAGCTAGCCCTCCGTCACACCTTTGAACTGGAAGTCATTGAAGACGCAAAAGTCGAACGATGTGTTGGCAACGGTTTGATGCAAGTCACCGTGGAAGGCCAACCCAATGTGCTGCTCCACTATTCCAATGAACTCACTGACAAGTTTGGGCGCGTTGCGCACTACTTGCATGAACGGGCTATCCAGGGATCAGACACAGAGATACCCAGATCCCGGCGTCGACAGCCATACCTGCCTGGTCTGTGGTAAATATATCGCAGATACTTCATCGAAAGTATGCCCCAGTTGTATTCAGCGCGATAAAGTATTTAAGCGTCTGATGCAATTAGCAAAACCCTATTGGGGTAAACTGGGATTGATTATGCTGCTGCTCATCGCCGGCGTGGTTATGGACCTTTTACCTCCCTATCTGACACGCGGATTCTTATTGATGATGTACTTCACGTTCACGCAATCGAACGCAAATCTGCTCATCTGGCTGGTGCTGGGTCTCCTGGGGATCCGCATTGGGCGCGTGGTGGTGACCATTCTTAACAACTGGCTCAACCATTAACGTCAGCGCCCGTTTTACTTCAGGTATTCGCGATCAACTGTTTTCCCGTTTAAAGAAACTCCCGGTTGACTACTTCGACAAAAACCAGACCGGACGCTTGATGACCCGCATTAACCAGGACACAGAAGAGCTGCAAGGATTGTTCTCCCAGATGACTAACCTTCCTCCTCAATATTATGCTGGTCCTCGGTATCGGCATCGTCCTGTTTACGATGGCACCGTCGCTGGGTCTATATGTGCTGATCCCCACCCCGTTTGTGATGACGGCGGCATTCTTTTATTATCGCTATATGCGTCCGCACTTCCGTCGTTTTTGGGCGGCGCGCTGGCGCATGAACGCGATGCTCAATACATTCCTGTCCGGTGTGCGGGTCGTCAAAGCCTTCGCTCAAGAGGATCAGGAAGAAGCACGCTACCATAATCGCAACGAGTCGATGCTCAACGCGCGGCTTAATGTTGACCTGGCGTGGAGCAAGTTTTTCCCCATGATTTCTTTTGCCTTCAGTGCCGGGGGTCTCATCATCTGGTATGCCGGCGGTAACGCAGTCCTGGCGGAATACAATCACGCTCGGTACGCTGATGGCATTCCTAAGCTACCTGGGCATGTTCTATGGTCCTTTATCAAACCTGACGCAAATCAGCCAGGCGATGAACCGTTTCCTCACCATTTCCCAAAGAACATTCGAACTCCTGGACGAGGATATACAGGTAGAATCTGCAAACCCGATCCGCAAAGGACGTCTTTCAGGCGCGATTGAGTTTAGAAATGTCACTTTTGGTTATGACCCCTATTTCCCGGTCATCAGCGACGTAAGTTTCTCAGTGGAACCCGGTGAAATGATCGGGCTGGTCGGGCACAGCGGTGCCGGAAAGACGACCCTGGTCAACTCTGCTTTGCCGCTTTTATGATGTCACGCGTGGTTCGGTGCTGATTGACGGTGTCGACATCCGCGATCTCTCATTAGAGGAAGTACGGCAGCAAATCGGAATGGTTTTGCAAACGCCTTTCCTGTTCCGCGGAACGCTGGCAGAAAACATAGCCTACGGCAAGCCCAACGCTTCCTACACTGAGATCATTCGGGCAGCAAAGGCAGCCAATGCCCACGATTTTATCACGGCCATGCCCGAAAGTTATGACACCATCGTGGGAGAAGGCGGGAGCGGACTTTCAGGCGGTGAGACGGCAGCGTATTTCCATTGCCCGGGCGATCCTTCACAACCCGCGCATCCTTATCCTGGACGAGGCAACTTCCTCTGTTGACACAGACACTGAACGGCAGATACAAGAAGCACTGGACGAGTTGGTAAAAGGACGGACGACCATCGCCATCGCTCACCGCCTTTCGACGCTCTATAACGCTGACCGCATTCTGGTGATGAATCAGGGTAAGCTGGAAGAACAGGGATCGCCCCACCAATTGATGGAAAATCAGGGTAAAGTTTTATCATCTGGTACAAATGCAAACACAACTGGCACGCCTGGACGGCGCCGTGACACTGTAGGGGGGATAAATGGCAAAAGCATTCGAAATTAACTTTTCTGAATCCGAAGCAGATTCATTTTACGCGCCATGGCGACACCTTGAGCATGACCCATACTGAAGACAATGTCAGCGTCCACTATCCGCGCGTTGTTTTACGATCCTGCTTCCCGGTATCTGACGGTAAAGTATTTCTGTCCATCCGCGACGCAAACGCTGTGGACGGCAAGCAGACTAGAAATTGGGATTATCGAAGATTGGGCGCAGTTGTCATCCGGAAGATCGTGATGCCGTAGCTACAGAGCTCAACCTGCATTACTTTGTGCCCAAGATACATACGGATCAATGCGATAACTGAAGAACTTGGTTTCCTGTATTGGTCTGTTGAAACCGATAAAGGACCGCAGGATTTTGTGATGCGCAACAGCGTTATCCAATTATGCCCGTGCAGATAAATGCCGGGCATTGGTTGATTATCGATGTTAACGAAGCCCGTCATGAAATCACGGATCTCGAAGCTCTGGACCAACGCAGTCAGAAATTATTACAGCAATATCTCTCTGTATAAAGACGTCGGGATTTCCCGACCGGACCCCGGCGTATCCGGGGCACTAAATTTGTGTTTCAAGGACAGGGTGTTGGTGGGGGCCAATACCATGCCTGTGAAGCAATAGTCGTTTTCTTCCTTGATGATACGGGGCTGGGATGGTATCCCAGCCCCGTATCGACGTCAATACCTTATCCAAACCCTCGATTGATTCAATTTCACTCTGACTAAACCAACCAGTAGCTGAATATCTAGTTTTCCGAATCACGGGATTCACTCGCGTATTTGAGATATTCGCCAGGTGTATTGATATTGGTTAATCCCAAAGTGTCGATTCGTACATCAACATAATGCGTATGGCATTTCCTGAAGATTCCGGAAACTTTCAGCAGGTCATGCGAAATTTCTGATTGAATTAAATCCAGTACAGATTTACTATAGATAGCGAACAAGGGTTCAGGACCATCCACGCCTACCGGGACAAGGCAATCAAACTGTTTATCTCTGCTTTCCTCAATGAGCCGGGCTATAACATAATCACTTGGATTGGGCATATCACAAGCCACACAAAAAACATAATCCATTGAAGATATGGACAAGGCTGTATATAATGCGCCCAGAGGGCCTTTATCTGGAATGATATCCTCATATACCGGTCCGTATTGAGCAGGAAAAAGTTCTTTCTTATTCGTCACGATAAAGACTTCATCAAACCAGGTTTTCATATGTTCCTGAATTAGTTCGATAAATTTTTTACCATTACTGCTTAGAAAAGCTTTATGTCTGCCCATGCGTTTATTCTTCCCGCCTGCTATAATGGCGCACGCTATGTTGGATTTGACGCTTGGGGTTTCATACATTGAACTATTGCCTTTAGATCACTGCAAACCTGGAGGTGTAATCAAACACGACGGGCAGCCCGTCACCACGCGGTATTGACATCCCATGCAGCACAGGCCCCAGACAAACGGCACAAAAGTACAGCGGAATACATTTAGCTGTATATTTCACGGTGCAATTCGCGCAGTACATTTCGACGCCGAATATAGATAGATATCCAAAGTCCTGCCGGAACGACGTGTAAAAATAATATAAGCCAGCAATAAGAATATCGACATATTATGCTCCAGAATCCAATAGCGCTTCCCTCTTCAACGCCAAACTATTCCGTGATAATTCCAACTGAATGCGTTCGCGAAGTAGGGTTACGTAAATCAAAGTGAATATTCCCAGGGACACGAAAAGCGTCTGTATCATTTTGGGGGTCATCGCCATACCTGAACTTGAAATAACCTGCGGGTGTATCGTGCGCCACCAGCGAATGGCGAACCAGGATAACGGCACAGTAATGAATGCCACAATCCCGTAGACAGCAGCAAAACGCGCTTCACGTTCCCGGCTAACAACAGAACCACGCAGCATAACATAAGCCACATAGATGAGCCACTGGACAGCAGAAATGGTCAATCGCGGTTCCCAGGTCCAATATGTACCCCACGCAGGCTTTGCCCAGAGCATACCGGTTACCAGAGTCATGGATATAAAAGCCAAGCCGACTTCCGCAGAAGACAATGCCAGGATATCCCACTTATGCTTAGAGCGAATCAGGTACATCAATCCGCCAAAAGCTGTGACAAAAAAGCCAAAAAAACCTACCCATGCAGAACTGACATGAAAATAGAAAATACGCTGCACTTCTCCCATAGTCGCTTCGCGCGGTGCATACATAAAACACCATACCCAACCCACCTGCGAAAGCAATCACGCTCATTATCCCCAGAACTGCACCCAACCAGTCTTTTTTAACCATACCTTTTTTATCCATATCTTTTAAACCTCATCTCCACCCTGTCATTCTTCAACTATGAATGCAAATGTCAGTAAAGAAACAGCAATAACCAGCAGATCATACAAAACCATACTGCGTATCCAGCCATTGAGCTCTGCCCACCCGGCACCGCCAATGAATCCGCCTGTTGTTTGTACAGCGCCGATCAACAATGGGACCAGCAAGGGTAGAAGTAATATGGGCAGCATCACCTCACGAGCCCGTGTGTTAATCGCAATAGCGGCTAAAAGGGTCCCAACGGCAGCGTACCCAACCGTCCCCAAACTCAAAACGAAAATAACACCAGGATGAAAAAATGATACATTGAGCATCACTGTTGCCAACGGCACCAGCACCACCTCTACGGCAGTCATCATGATCCAGTTACCAACCGCTTTCCCTAACCAGATTACAGACCGTTCAGCAGGTATCAGCAACAAACCCTCAATTCCACCCGTCTGCTGTTCACGCGTCATTGAACGGCTCAGTCCCAGCGTCCCGGCAAAGACAATGGTTGCCCACAAAACTCCTGGGGCAGCAGCACGGGCAACCGCCCCGCGCAAGTCCAATGCAAAGCTGAAAATCAGCAATGCCAGAACTGCATAGATAAACATCGCGTTAAAGATCTCACGGGTATGGAGTTCCGCAGCAATATCCTTCGCAATCAGTGCCATTGTTTGTTTGGCAAATAATCCGCGGGAGAGATTTCCTGTTGTGTGCACAGGAGATGATAGGGGATGATATATTGCAGGTTTTTCAGGCAGTGTTTGGTTATCAACTAGGACCTGTTCAATAATGCCTGGATCCGCAAAATCCGGTTTATCCTGACTTGATGACTCTGAGGTTAATAAATTCCGATAGAGGTGCAAAAAACTTGTTGATTCCGTAAAAGCCCCATCATAGATTATCCGTCCCTGATTCAGGACCACAGCACGCCGTTGCCGCATCGTCAGACTTTCAACCTGGTGTGTCGTTAGAATGATGCTGCAACCTTCACCAGCTAATGTTGTCAACAGATCTGTCAGCGCATCCACAGCCAGGGTATCCAAGCCGGAATAAGGTTCATCCAACAAAAGTAATCGCGGTTGGTGCAGGACCGCGCGAGCGACAGCCAAACGCTGCTGCATCCCCCTCGAATATGTCCGAACCAGCTCATACCGGCGGTTCGTTAATTCTACTTGTTCCAGTAACCGGCTAATACGTGCGTTGGCGTTTGGAATACCATACATCCGGGCGTAGAACTGCAGGTTTTGTTCGGCAGTTAGATCGTCATATAAAAGTGTGCGGTGTGAAAGGTAACCTATTTGCCGTCGAACATCAGCACTTGATTTGCCCAGGTCTTGACCGCCAATTCGAATAATGCCTTTCGTTGGGCGTGATAGCGAGGCGATGATCCGAAGAAGAGTCGTTTTACCTGCACCATTCGGACCAACCAGAAAGACAGTTTCACCGCCAGCTACGCGAAGATGCACATCACGCAGGGCATATCGCATCCCAAATGACTTGGAAAGCCCTATAACTTCTAGCATAAAGTGACCGTCATCCATTTTATTGACGTACGTATTGGCGAACCTGCCGCAGCAGGTTTTTGCGCTGTACTTGATAGTTCCCTTGTTCGAGATTGCCTTCAGCGTAATCGTTATCCAACGCAGCGATTTGTTCGACCAGTGTACGAGCAGCCTCCGGCATCGGCGACCTGACTGGAGCTTTCCACAATTGATATGCACTAAAAGCAGCAGCTATAAATGCAATGACACCTATACTGGTTTCTTGCTGCTTATCACGCTGTATTTGCATAGGCGAAGGTTGTTGATCGATCGAAGGTGGATCCAGGTGCTCTGCCGTCAAAGGAACTACGCTAAAAGACAATTTCTCCTGGGCTGCCAATGGTCCAGCGGTGTAGGATAGCGCCGGTCCCATCTGTGTGTCCATATTACCGGCGAATTGCAGTCCGGTTCCCTGTAAACCAAACTCACCCCCACTCACAATGATGACCACAGAGGCAACAGGGGTGTCCATAGCATGTTCAATAAGCAAATTGGGTTCTAAAGCGAGTTCATAACTATAACTTACCTCAATGGTAGCATTACCGGGAGGAACAGCACGGGTGTCAGCAAACTGACTAACATCACCTACATAACGCTCTCCCAAACCCGGTCCCTCAAAGGTTAATCCAACAGCGCCTGTGGGTGGCGTAAATTGCACTGTCTTCCGCATCCCGGTGTCCATATCCATCACACCAGCGAACGTTTTATCTCCCCCATTACCAATCAAATAAAATTCAGAGATTTGCACTGAATCAGCATCAGGTACAGGGACAATGAAATAATGCGCTTGATCGATCTGAACAAGATCAGCATCTGCGGTGGGTTCAAAAATCATAATTTCAACGTCAACCGAACCCTCCAGCAATGCCGGTTCGGAGAAATACTCCACATCCCCGTAAACCACGCGTGTGACAAAATCATTCCCCAATTCTGTGTCTCAGTCCGGTGAAGCCAAAGGTCCCATCATTTTTAATGGTACTGGTATAAATCGATGTCCATGCGCTATCAGAAAAAAACTGCAAAGTCACCGGCGCATCAGCAGGAATACCGCCACCGGGCGTGTGATTGGTGACTGCGCCGTTTACAACGACCTCGCCCCCCGTCTGCGCGCTGACACCGGATAGTCCAATAACACACAGGAACGTTCCCAAAAACAGCGATACCCAGATTTTCATTTCACTGCTCCTTGCTGGAGCGGTGCGCCACAACCAGGGCAAAAGCGATGATCAGCCTCGACCCGCCGGCCACATTGCGGGCAGAAATTTACGGCTTCAACATCAAGCAAATCAGTCCTATTAACCGATTCAGGAGCGCTTTCGGCGGCAGATTCTTGCGGTACTTTTTTCAGTCTGGTCCGCGCATCAGCGACCCATTGCTCAATGACTTTTTCGGCTTCGAATTTCGTACGCCGCAAAGGTTTACCGACATACGCCGCTACGAGTAAAAAAATCGCACTACCTATAAGATATGTTCCCAAGCTCATCGATAATCACCCACTCTATATTTACGGATTTACCAGCGCATTCAGCTCTTCACTTAGAATCTCTGCTGTCACAGGCCCTAAATGCAGGTACGCAACAGCACCATGGCTGTCAATAATAAACGTTTCAGGGACGCCGGTGATTCCATACATCTCGGCAATACGGTCATTATCATCCAACCCAACCGGATAAGTCGTGCCAAATTCTGCCAGGGCTTCAAGAACCGTAGCCTCTTGTTCCTGGTAGGCTACCCCCAGGAAAACAACCCCCTTGTCCTGGTAGGCTTCCCAAACAGCTTCCAGTGCCGGCATCTCATCAACACACGGCGGACACCAGGATGCCCAGAAATTTACGACGACAATTTTTCCCAGATAGTCTCGCAAAGCGACCGCGTTCCCATCGAGTAATTTTAATCTGAATTCTGGCGCTGGTTGCCCGGCTAATGGACGCCCACCACCCTCGGTTACCTCGCCGTGCGGGATTCCCCACATTGCCCATCCCGCGCCTGATAACAATATGATACCCAGAATCAGGGCAAGTGTATTCCACATTGGTTTGTCAAAACGGGGCCATAAAGCTATCGCTCCACCAGTCATAAACAACAAACCGCCCAGCCACAAAAAGTTGATCAGGGGATTGACAACAACCTTGAACGTTGCCAGGTCACCAGCATTCGACCACCCGGATAGAATCACATAGACGTCCTCACGTAAAGCTGGATGCAGCGCAGGCACGGTGATCGATTGATCCGACCTCGTGTATTGGTTCAAGCGTGGCTCAAGGGTCGTCAAATATTCACCGGATTGGTAAACTGAGAGCGTAGCCCACGTGCTGGTGTAGTCCTCCATTGGCTCTTGCTGCAAACCTTCAAAAATCAGGGTGTAGTTGCCAACATCCACAGGTTGTCCGTACGTAAAAGTCTTTTCCTGTTCAAACGGGTACATGCGCGTGCCAATAATGCCCACCGCCATCAAGATGACACCTATATGCACGAGATAACCACCGTATTTCCTGCTTTGTATGCGCAACAATTGCCACAGGGCATTCAGTGGGGCTTCTTCAGTTCTCGCGCTGCGTTTTACTGCACCATCAATAAATTCAGCCACTGTCGTCACTCCCGCAAAACCCACGATAGCAAATGCTGCAAGTGAGATGAATTGCGTAAATCCAGAAAACCATGCCGCCAGAGGAATCACGACTGCGCCTGCCAGAATCAACCAGATTCGATTTTTAAGCCGTAACATGGTTGCTGCGGCACGCCCGAGTAATGGACAAAGTCCAAGTGATCAACACCAATGCGCCAAATTGCGGACCTGTGACACGGTCAAACCAGGCTGGACCTGCTTCATAGCGTTGGCTGGTCAATGCTTCCGTAATCGTCGGCAGCACACTGCCAATAAATACTGAAATTGTCAACATCGAAAACAAAACCAGGGTCAGGAAAAACATACCGTCGCGGGAGAATAAGCGCTCAATATTCTGTCCGGAAGTAAGGTCACGTGAACGAGTGAATAACAGGATAAGTGAACCGGCAAGTGTGATTATGATGGCTGCCAGGAAATAATTCCCCAAATCAGATTGTGCATACGCGTGGACAGACTGAATCATACCGCTTCGTGTCGCAAATGTGCCGAATAAAACCAGCACAAATGAGAAAATCGCCATGACCATATTCCAGACTTTGAATCCCCGTTTCTCTTGCTGCATGACAGCGGAATGCAATAAAGCTGTACTTGTGAACCATGGCAGCAAGCCCGCATTCTCCACTGGATCCCACCCCCAATATCCGCCCCAGCCCAAAACATCATATGCCCACCGCATGCCTAATAACAACCCCAGTCCCAACCCCAACCACGCAATCAGGATCCACGAACGCATAGCCGCGGTCCAACCTTCAACTTTACGGGTGACCAGTGCCGCCATCGCAAACGCAAAAGGAACAGCCAATCCCACGTAACCGATATATAAAGCGGGGGGGTGAAAAATCATCCCGGGATGGCGTAATAGCGGATTTAATCCTTGCCCATCGACGATGGATTGGCCTAACGGTGTGAATGGATTTGAGACAAACAATGCCACGGCGACAAAAAAAGCAGTGATGATACTTTGAAACACCGTTGCCCAGGGAATAAGATGCTGTGTATTTCTTGGGGGCTTGCCAAGTGAGATCGCAGCGAAAAGAGCTTGCAGGAAACACCACAGCAGTAAGGAACCTTCCTGCCCTGCCCACACCGCCGAGACCTTTAGGTAGAAAGGAATGAGTGTTGATGAGTGCTGCGCAACATAACGGATTGTAAAATTGTTCCCCAGGAACAGGGTTAATAAAGCCACCAGAGCGCCACCCGTTAAGATTGCAACGACCGTCACTGAACGTTGGGCACTGCGCGCCCAACGTTTTTGTCGGGTTTTTATGCCAGTCCACGCAGCAAAGGTCGCGTAGAGTGTAACAACAAGGGAAAACAAGAGAAGAAGTGAACCAATTTCTCCCAGCATATTATTCTCCCGTCTGATCAGGAATTTCTTCCTCGTATCGTGTGGGACATTTCAATAATAACTCATCCGCATAAAAACGCCCGTCATCGCCCAAGTGTCCCCGGGCAATTGCCTGCGCTTCATTTTGCAGCAGATCTGGTTTCACACTGTTATAAACAATCTCGAGCGTTTGTGCGTTCGGATTCTCAACAGCATCGTGGAGTACTTGCGCTAACCCGCCTGCTGCCTCAATTTCTTTGGGATCACCTGGAACCTGAGCCATCATAAAAGTGACCCTGGGTCCCATAGCATCATACACAATCGTTTCACCAAGGACAGCGCCTGATACGGTGACATTTCGATTTACAATTTCGTCACCCTTTGTTAACAGCTCATCAACGGTAAGAAAATATTGTGCTGTGCTGCCTGTACTGCTGACCAGCAAATAAATTACTGCTGCAACAATAAAAGCCCCAGCTAGAAGAAAAGTCGATTTATTACGCATCCTGCCATCTCCCACAATAAAGAATCTTATATATCAGCCACTGCCTTATTATACAATAGAAAGAAAGAGGTGAAGCACACCTGAATTTACCATTGAAAACTGCATTCAGATGAGTCCATAAAGCTCAATTATTTCCCGCAAATCCGGACTGATTCTACTTAAAACCTGTTGGCGTAGCACATTCGCGGTATCACGTCCAAAGCGCAGCGATAACACCGTATACTGTGTCTGAATAAAGGTGCGATAAACGTCCGCTAAAGCGACCGTTGCCATACTTGGACTGGTTTGGTCTTCTATGGAGCTGTTCCGTAAGCGGACCGGAAGATCCGCACAGCGCTTGTTGACTTCATCCTCACACGCACTGGCTTCATCAGGTTTTGTGCTGATAGGCAGAGCACCGCGACACATCAGTTCTGCATATTCCCTGAATACACGGCGCAGTTTACTCTTATCCGGGTCGGCAGGTCGGACATAGCCAACCGCATACAAGCCATAGAGCGTTTTACTGGTCTCAAATTCAGTAAAACCGGATGCACGTGCAATAGCCGTTACATCCTTAGTACCATCAGTAAGAGCCAGAATGTGAAGTTCACTCTCCGACAACAGCAACTCGGTCTTATCTCCGGGTAAGTCACTCCGCTCAAACAACAATTCCGCAGACGCGACAATCCGTTGTATAACATCCCAACTTTCCAATCTGCGCGCGGCTTCAAGGATGAGCAGGTCAGATGATAGTGTCAAAATGCGGCAACCATTTTGCGGGCATCCGCGTTGGTCAAATACAAAATCACCTTCCTGCCAACGAAATAACTGGTAGATATGCTCCATCACCTGCTCAGTATCCTCTACAGACACATTACTTACCTGCGATGCAGCACAATGGGGTTGCCCATTTTCAAATGTTATACTACAGGTCCGGGGACCAGAATTAAGGACCAATGTTCCACTATGGTTCCCGGATTCAATAAGTTTTATCAGATCAGGTAAGTGAAAATCACGCAGGTTACCATTAAGTGACATCAAACTTTGATAATCCGAACCGCAATTTTCGGCTTCTGCAAACTGCTGTGTGATATCTGCCAACCAATCAACATCCAACTGAGCAATGGCTATAGAATGCTGTAGTATTGCCTGTTTAAGCAATTGCCCCTTCGCTTCAACATGCTTTATTTCTAACTGCGCCTTCAACTGTCTCAAGAAGGTAATGCGGTTTTCCAACAAGCGCATCGCGTGATTTTTAGGTAGACGGTTAAGCATAAAAACACCTAAATCATAATCAGAGTGGATAGGTTTCTCGGAAGTCAGCAAGCTTTCCAGTCCTGCCAAGAACGCCTCGCGCCCAGAATCTGTCACATGGTATATCGTTTTGTCACCACTGCTTCCCCGAGAATGGGCTTCAGCAATCAAACTCAAACGCTGCAACTTATTCAGAGAGTAGTATATGGCAGCAGTGCTGATTTCAAACCATATGCCAATATCTTCTGTTTTTAGTGCCTGGTTAATTTCATATCCGTGCATGGGACGTTCAAGCAAAAAGCCAAGAACGAGTAGATCATTATTGGTCAACAAAAGAACTACCTCCAGAACTATAAAAGAGGAAAGAATACATACTTACGGGAATAAAAGGCGCTGAATGCTCATGTCAGTGCTGATTGTACTATATCACAAATATCAGACTATTCAATCCTGAATAGTCTGATATAAATAATTGACACAGAGTATTCACAATGGTATAATTGTTCTATCCTTTTATTAAATCTCAACCAAGGAGGCTTTCTCAAAGACAATTAATACTGTAGGTTTACAGGTTGCGTCTTTCACCAGGTTAAGAATTTATTATAGGAGAAAAACTATGAAGAAACACAGCCCGATTTTCTTATTACTGTGTGCTGTAGGGCTAGGAATACTATTAGCAGCGTGTAGTCCACAAGCAACTGCTACCACAGTAGAATCAACACCTTGTCCTACCTGTCCGGAAGCTCCGGCATGCCCTGAAGCTGAAGTATGCCCGGATTGCCCGGATCAAGAAGCGTGCCTTTCCTCAGTAGAGGCGCCCTATGAAGCACATATGGTTAACGTCAGCCCACGCTGACAGCACTGCGGAAGCATTCGTGCACTGGAATGAAGATGATCCAGCCATTGTACCCATCTCATGTGCGAAATGCCACAGTTCAGGTGGTTATCAGGACTTCCTGGGAGCAGACGGTACTGCAGCAGGCGTAGTTGACAATGACGCTGATATCGGTTCCGTTATTACCTGTGTCACCTGTCACAATGCTGCAACCGCAGCATTAACAAGTGTTGTCTTCCCTTCAGGCGCTGAAATCACCGGTTTGGGTGATGAAGCGCGTTGTATGCAATGCCACCAGGGTCGCGCATCTTCTGCCAGTGTGGACGGCGCTATTGAAAATGCCGGTTTAACGGATATGGATACAACCAGTGAAGATCTGGGCTTCACCAATATCCATTATTTTGCCGCTGCTGCAACGCAATTTGGCACGCAGGCAATGGGCGGGTACCAGTACGCAGGACAAGCCTACGATGCAAAATTCGCCCATGTCGATGGCATGGATACATGTGTCGATTGCCATGATCCCCACACTTTGAAAGTACAGGTTGATACATGCGCGAACTGCCACGAAGGCGTCGCCAGCGTCGAGGACCTGCGGGACATCCGCACGATGGGTTCCAAGGTTGACTATGATGGTGACGGCGATATCGACGAGGGCGTCGCTTACGAAATTGAGGGACTCCAGGCAATGCTTGTGGAGGCGATGAGCACATATTCGGTTGAGGTTGCGAAGACAGCCATCGGCTACAATAGTAGCGCTTACCCTTATTTCTTTATTGATGGAAACGAAGATGGCACCATCGACGAAGAAGAAGGTGTGCGAGATAATGCTTTCAACGCATGGACAGGGCGCTTAGCAAAAGCGGCTTACAATTACCAGACCTCATTGAAAGATCCCGGCGCATACGCTCACGGTGGTAAATACATCATCGAACTGCTTTATGATTCGATTGCCGACTTGAACACGGCAGTCACCAATCCGGTCAGTCTGGCAACAGCCCATCGTATCGATGCTGGACACTTTGCCAGCTCTCAAGAAGCTTTCCGCCACTGGGATGCAGATGGCGAAGTACCCGGAAGTTGCGCGCGCTGCCACAGCGATAGTGGATTACCCACCTACCTTGAGGAGGGTGTGAATGTTTCAGCCCCGGTCAGCAGCGGTTTTCTCTGCTCAACATGCCACGACCCCGCGACATTTGAACGCTATGTCGTAGAATCCGTCAGGTTCCCTAACGGCGCTCCGCTTTCAACCGGCAATGCAGACAGTAATCTCTGTCTTAACTGCCATCAGGGAAGGGAATCCAAACTCTCCGTGGACAGCGCTGTCGCTGACCTGGATCCGGATACGATCTCTGAAAAATTGAGATTCATCAATATTCACTACTTCGCAGCGGGTGCCACGTTGTTTGGCAACGCTTCACAAGGCGCGTATCAATATGACGACAACGAATATGCCGGTCAATTAGTCCATGTTCCGGGCTTTACGAGCTGCGTCGATTGCCATGATGGTCACGCCCTTACTGTCCAAACAGAGAAATGCGCGCAGTGTCACGGCACAGAAGATTTGGATGCCATCCGTATATCCGATGTCGACTATGACGGTGATGGGAATGTCACAGAGGGCTTAGTTGAAGAAATAACCACGCTGAATGAAGCCTTATACAGCACAATGCAAACTTATGCCGCGGATGTTCTGGATGCACCTATCGTATACGATTCGCATAATTACCCTTACTTCTTTAATGATACAAATGGTAATGGCGTAGCGGACCCAGACGAAGTTGACCGGACTAACGGATTTGCCAGTTGGTCACCACGACTGCTGAAAGCTGCATATAACTTTCAGTATGTGGCGAAAGATCCTGGTGCCTTTGCCCACAACGGTGTTTACGTAATCCAGGTGTTGTATGATAGCATCTAGGATCTAGGCACCAATGTACCGGTGGATATGGCCGGTATGGTACGCCCGTAATTTGGGAAACACAACCGCATATCAACACTCCTGCAGGACGTCGTGATGCGGTAACATAATCAATAAAAAGGCAGGTTCTATGATGAACCTGCCTTTTTATTGAGAAAATGAACCACATCTGACTACTGCTTTATGAAACATTATGCCCCCGGGCCATATTAGCACAAACTCAGGATATGTTGACTATGTCCCGGCACACCCTATAATACAAGGGATAACGTCATCATCGAAAATTTATAGCTTTATTACAAACAAACTTGTACGACTTGTAATCTGTATTTGTAATACTCAACAACGCACGGCATTACATCATAGAGCAGATCATTTTGGATGTCATCTCATTTATTGTGGTCAGGAGGTATGCATTATGAAGTCCAAGCTTCTCTGTATCCTCGGTATACTCGTAGGATCACTCTTGATTTCAGGCACTGTTCTCGCCCAGGAAAATGGTCCTCCAGCGGTTCACCAAATCATCCAGGAGTATGAAGGGGCGAAAACCTGCGCTCAATGTCATCGTGCTATACCGCAGCAAGTCGCGGAGACCATGCATTATTCCTGGCTCGATGCTGTCCGCTATGTCACCGGTGCCGAAGACGCTCTGGCAGACCACAAATCCAGTTTCTACGGTTTACCTGCATCTGCGACAGGGATTAACTGGTTGGGACTCCTCCAACCTGCTGACGCGTCCAAACCACCCCAATCTGACGGTTGCGCACAATGCCATATTGGTTTCGGAACCATACCCAATGCCCCGGATGATTTGATACAGGCCGATTTTGATAACATCGACTGCCTTATTTGCCATAACCCTGACTACACGAGGACAGTTGAAAACGCCGCCGGGGCGTTGGAACTGACAGCGGTTGAAGGAATTGATGTTGTGGAGGCAGCCCGAAATGCACAACTACCCTCTAGTGAAACCTGCTTGCAATGTCACCTGAACTCCGGTGGTGGCCCTAATTATGACCACGGCGTGGCTCCAACATCACCCGGCGCCGATGTTCATGTCGCAGCGGGTCTGGGATGTACCGATTGCCATCAGGTTAATGCCCATCGATTTGCAGGTTCTACCGACCAGCCTGATTTAACGACAGCCTGTACCAATTGCCATGACGGGGAGCACAGCGGTGCAGCAGCCCCGATTAACGCCCACCTGGAAAAGATTGCCTGCCAAACGTGCCACATTCCTGCTATTGCCCGTGATCCAGACTACCCAACACTGGTCCAAAGAGATTGGACAACACCGGAATTAACCGATACCGGGCTTTACGCTCCCATCGATATCCTGAATAATGCGTTACTTCCAGTCTATCAATGGTGGGATGATATTGCGCAAATTACCCCAGCGAGTTCAGGGGACAACAGTATCGCAAAAATCACCCCGTGGCACAATACCGATTCTATTGTTCCGGTCGATGCTGAAACAAAGATTGTCCTCCCTTTCAATATCACCACCTACGCTCTATCCGGTGATTTAGACCAAGCCATTGCACTAGGAGTCGCAGCAGAAGATATTGCATACACGGGAGCGTGGGAACCAGGCACGGAAAGCCAGCAGTACGCAATGAACCACCAGGTTGCGCCGGCGAGTCAAGCTTTGCACTGTACTGACTGCCATACAGAACAGGGCTATCTTGATTTTAAAGCGCTGGGCTACACTGAGGAACGCACGCAATTTCTCAAAAAATTAGCCGAACCAGGCGCTTTGGACGAACCTCCACATCAATACCTGACGCGCTATGATGGACCGGCAACATGCATGACATGCCATCCAGAAGCGGGGATGCAGGTTGCACAATCCAAACACTACGCGTGGCAGGCTGTCGTGCAAAATATAGCCAAGGGTTATATTACACTCAACGCAACGGAGATCAGAATATTATGGGCTGCCGGCTTCGGTGACGGGTATAAACTGGTTGGGTATTCTGCAACCCCAGGAGAAATCCATACCTGCCCAAGCTGAAGGATGCGCGCAATGTCACGTCGGTTTTGGATCTATACCCAACCCACCCGATGCACTTACCCAGGATGATTATAATAACGTTGACTGTTTACTTTGCCATGGACCCGATTACAACCGCACCGCAGCTGAATCTGCTGGTGAGGTTCAAAACTTACCCGCAGCAAACGTGAATATCATCGATGTGGTGCAGAATGTCACGCTACCCACGAACGATATGTGCTTGCGCTGCCACCTTGGATCAGGTGGTGGAGATAATTACCAGCATGGTGATACACCAACGGCAGAATCAGGTGATGTCCATGTCGCTGCCGGATTAACGTGTATTGATTGCCACAAAGTTCGAGGATCACCTTATGGCAGGTGCAGAGAACCTGAATGACGACAGTTCTGTCACCCGTGTAAGTTGTACGGATTGTCACACCGGGAAACACCCGGTTGGATTTACAGCTATCGATATACACGAAGAGCGCATTGCGTGTCAAACCTGTCACATTCCGGCAATTGCCCAGGATCCGAACTATCCTACATCAGTGTCACAGGACTGGACTGCAGCTGTATTGGATGAAAATGGTCTGTACACACCTCAAATAACCCTCGCATCGCGGGTCACACCCGTATACAGGTGGTGGGACGGATTGCCTCAAAGCTTTTCACAGGATCAGTGCTGGTAGCATCGATAATGCAAAGGCCAAACTGTTTCCCTGGAAGCTTTTGTCATCCATTTTACCGGTGGATGCTGTAAGCCAAGATTTTCTACCCATCAGCGCCCGGACATACTATGTGACCGGCAATCTGGATGAAGCTGTTGCCGACGGGGCAGAAATATTGGCAGAAGAATATTCTGGTTCATGGGATACCAAAACCCATGAGAATTATTCCGCACTTAACCATCAAGTGCAACCGGCGGACAAAGCCCTACACTGCCCGGACTGCCATACACGGGACTCGGGTAGACTGGACTTTACCCAATTGGGATATGACGATGACCGCGCATCAAGTTTGCTCCGCGTCGTGTCAACCACAGATCCCGGACCGAGACAACCCTTTGGTAATGCAGCAGAGGTAGAACTGCACCTTCAGGAACAACCCTACGCATTAACCCTTAAAAACGCTGAGTTGGCAAGTCAACAATCGCGGAATCTCGTAGCTGGCATACTTGCCGGTATTCTGGTGAGTCTGATCATCATAGCAGGTGCCCTAACAGTGGTCATGCGGCGTCGTAAACTTACAGTCAAGGAAGTGTATACCTGGCTTTCCCAACGTCGTGTGACCGTCTACGGCATTGCGATCCTGGTGGTTGGCTCCGCAATCGTAGGTTTCCTGGCAATACATTACACATTTGAATTCACCGCATCTACAGATTTCTGCTCTGACTACTGTCACGCAACGAAAGCGGAGCAAGTCACGTACCGGACATCGTTGCATGCCAATCTTGAATGCAGTGAATGTCACGTTGGTCCTGGACTTGATAATGAGATCAAGGCAAAATTGAATGGCATACGTGAATTAGCTTTAACCATTACAGATAATTATGAACGTCCCATAGCCTCTCCGGTCGAAACACTGCGTCCGGCGCGTGAAGTCTGCGAACACTGCCATTGGCCCGAAATGTTCTACGCAGATCGCTCCATCGAAATTGCTCATTTTGCCAATGATGAAAACAATTCACGTGAAAACACCTACATGGTTATGAAAATTGGCGGTGGCACAGAACGCCAGGGACAGGGGCAAGGCATTCACTGGCACATTCAGAACAAAGTAGAATACATCGCCACTGACCCACAACGTCAAAATATTCCGTGGGTTCGCGCAGAACTTAGCGGTAAAGTTATGACTTTTGTGGATGCCAATAACCCCATGACAGAAGCTGAGTTAGCAGAATACGAAATTCGCGAAATGGATTGCATCGATTGCCATAACCGCGCCTCGCATATCTTCAGGTCGCCAGACACCCTCCTCAACGAAGCTATGGCTAACGGACGGTTACCTACCGATCTGCCCTTCCTGCGCCGTGAAGCAGAGAATATACTGGGGGCACGTCTCGATTACGACGTGGCAATCGAAAAACTGGAAGCGATTCCTGAGTTTTACCGCGAAAACTATCCTGAGATCTATTCCGAAAATCAGGAAGTCCTGGCGTATGTGGTCAATGTGTTGACAGATATGTATGAAATTTCGAATTTCCCGGAACAAAAAGTCGATTTCACAACCTATCCGGATAATCTGGCGCACAGTGATTTCCCCGGGTGTTTCCGTTGCCATGATGGAAACCATTATGCGGTTGATGAAGGTGACCAGTCTATCCGGTTACACTGCAATATCTGTCACTCCATCCCGGAGTCTGCGGCTGAAGATCAGCCCGTGCCGGACATGCCTTTTGTACAGAGTTGGCAGCCTGATAACCACCTTTCCAGTACCTGGATGGTGGATCACCGCTTCACTTTTGATCAAAGCTGTATAGGCTGCCATGAAGAGGAAACTTTTTGCGCCAACAGCAATTGCCATGGCAGATCATGGCCTTATGTCGATTTATCAGCGCGGGTTTCACCGTTTCCACTTCCTGGTGAATAATATGACATTGTCATGGAAGTTGAACCAGACAACCAAAGCCATGGAGACAGATTGCCGTCTCGCAGCAGCGTGACATTGCAGGAGTGAGATATGGATAAATGGTTATCCAAAGAGCATACTGCGGCACTCAACCTGATGCCGGTTGAGTACGAGTTATGCGCCAGCCTGAGTTGGTTGAGCAATTTACGCTGGATTGCCGGATTAAGTGTCATCGCTGCCACTTGGTTAGTGGGATACGCGCTGGATGTGACGTTAGCACTACTACCGCTGACACTTATTGGAATTGGAATACTCATATACAACACAGTTTTTTGGCGTTGGTTAACCAGAATCCAATGCGACCTTTCCGGGACAAGTTCCACTCCGCATATTCTGGCGTGGATGCAAATTGTAGCGGATTGGATCGCGATGATCCTGCTTATCCACTATTCCGGCGGGATTGAGAGTCCGGCGATTATGTTTTTGCTCCTGCATACAATCCTGGCAGCCATTCTCCTGTCCCCAAAAGAAACTTTTGTTGCTGCCACTATACCCTCACTGTTAATGATTGGATTGGCAGCTATGGAGTATAACGGTTTTGTACCTCACGTTGCCGTGAAGGGACTTTTGCCATCCACGCTATATCAGAATCTGAATTACATCCTGGGCGTCCTCAGTTTCTTCATTTGCACAATGTGTGTATCCGCCTATCTTGTCACACGTACGACCCGCCGTTTGCGGATTCGGGAATCAGAGATGCTACAACTGAGCCATGAATTACAGGAAGCTTACCGCCGTTTGCAGACGCTTTATGAAAGTGGGCAAGCCGTTACTTCGACGCTTGAGTTGCAGGAAGTTTTGGATCGCCTGACGCAAAGCACTGCCGAAGTCATGAAAACCAAAGGTTGCACGATACGGTTGTTACAAGAAGCAGGCACCTCACTATGTCTTGTCAGCACGTTTGGTTTAAGCGAAGAATATCTTCAAAAAGGATGTTTGCTGGTCAATCAAAACCCTCTCGTCCGGGAAGTGCTATCCGGGAAAATTATTACGGTTGGCGATATCGCAAAAGAAGACCGCCTGCAATATCCAATGGAGGCACTGGCAGAAGGTTTCAAATCAACACTGACTGCTCCCCTATTAGGTCATGACGGTCCTCTCGGTATTATCCGCGTTTACTGCACCAGCCAGATGTGCTTTACAGAAGACGACGAACATTTCCTCAGTACTGTTGCCAGTCAGGGTAGTATAGCGATACAGAATGCAATGGCATATCAGGCTATGCAAAATCTGGAAGAGGCAAAACGCAAATTTATATTGATGGTCACCCATGAGCTCCGATCGCCTGTGAGTGTCGTACGCAGTTTACTACGCACCATAACCGGAGGTTATGCAGGCGAATTGAGCACATTACAATTAGATTTGACACAACGCGCTTTACGCAGAGCGGACTTTCTTCAAACTTTAATTGATGACCTTCTTGACCTTGCTGCTGAAAAAACAGGATTTAAAATCCAGGAAAAAATTGAAGCTGTTGATCTTGCCGGTATTTTGAATAAGGTTATTGAACGTTATTCAATACCAGCGGAGGAAAAGAAAATAAGCATCATCACAAACATTGATCAGGCGCAACCCTTCTTGATTCAAGCCAATTCGGCAGAGATCGATCGCGCAATAAACAATATTATTTCAAATGCAATAAAATACACACCGGAGGAAGGTAAAGTTAATATAAACCTTTCTCACAGCACGCTTAACGCCAAATTGGATATTGCTGATTCAGGAATCGGCATTCCTAAAGACGCGCTTCCTCATCTTTTTGAAGAATTCTACAGAGCTTCTAATGCCAAAGCTCAGATAAAAGAAGGAACCGGATTAGGATTGATCATCACAAAGGATATCGTAACCCGATATGATGGTACTATCCAGGTTAGCAGTGAGGAAGGTAAAGGTACGGTATTTACAATACTTTTACCCCTGGAATCGCCAAAACCAGGTTAAACGTCTTTTGAGCAATATAGAATATTGTTATATACTGTAGCACAACATAAATCTCAAACATACATATGATGGAGGAACCCTGATGGAACAAAAACGCATTCTCATCGTCGATGATGACCCGGATATTGTACTTACAAGCAGACTTGTCCTGGAAAGCGCAGGATATCTGGTTGATGAAGCTGGTAACGGCAAAGCTTGTCTTGAAAAACTACGGGAAAATCTTCCCGACCTGATCCTGATGGATGTGATGATGGCAAATCCGTTAGACGGTTATTATACAACGCAGCAAATATCTGATGATCCTGAACTACGACAAGTGCCGATTGTGATGATCTCTTCCATAGCGACTTCACAATATGCTGAAGCTTTCCCTACCAATCAATACCTTGAAATTCGCGAGTTTATCAGTAAACCGGTTGAACCGGATAAATTACTCAAAGTTGTTAAACGCTACGCCAAATAAGGTCGCCTCAGATACTTAATCAGTCCCGTATCATTGCGGTATAAGGGCTATGTATTGATTGTGGGATGATCTTCCACAGTATTTGAGCGAAACAATTCATATTTCACACCAATAAGGAGCACACGAATGGGCAAACCAGTTACGATAAAAGATATCAAGGTCATTATTACCCAACCGGCAGGCTCACGCCTGGTCATTGTCAAAGTTATCACATCAGAACCCGGATTATATGGTTTAGGATGTGCAACCTTCACGCAGGGATTCAATGCTGTTCACTGCAGCTCTGGAAAAACACCTTATTCCATTCGCCATAGGGCGTGACGTCTCTCGCATTGAAGAATTTTGGCAAATGGCCATGGTCCACGCTTATTGGCGCAATGGTCCGGTGCATTAATAACGCTATCAGCGGGATTGACCAGGCGCTGTGGGATATCAAAGGCAAAATGGCGAACATGCCCGTTTATGACCTTCTGGGTGGAAAATGCCGTGAAGCAGCTGCATGTTACAGCCATGCAGGGGGTAGATCACCTGAAGAAGTTGCTGAAAGTGTGAAAAAATTTATGGCAGACGGTTACAAATACGTCCGCATCCAAATGGGTGGATACGGTGGTAGGGGCGACCTTATGTATAAACCAGAAGGTGCCCCTGACGGCGCCTACTACGATCCCAGGGCATATACACGAAATATGCTGCGGATGATGGAGTATGTCCGCAAGGAAGTTGGTGACGAAGTCGAATTGCTGCACGACATCCACGAACGTCTGCAGCCAATTGACGCGGTCCGATTCGCGAAGGATGTGGAGCAGTTCAATCTTTTCTTCCTCGAAGACGCACTGGCGCCAGAAGATATTGCCTGGTTCCGCCATATCCGTTCCCAATGCGCAACGCGCATCGCGATGGGTGAGTTATTCAATAATCCGCACGAATGGAAAACTTTAATCGAGGAACGATTGATCGATTTTATCCGTATGCACGTCAGTCAAATGGGCGGGATAACGCCTGCACGGACTGTAGCGCTTTTTGCTAACTTATACGGGGTGAAGACCGCCTGGCACGGTCCAGGGGACACCTCCCCTGTTGGGCATGCCGCCAATTTGCACCTTGACCTGGCAGTCCCCAATTTCGGCATCCAGGAATGGTGCCGCTTTAACGAGTTGGTGTACGAAATGTTCCCAGGATTGCCTGAAGTACGTGATGGTTACATGTACCCCAACGACAAACCCGGACTGGGCATTGATATCGATGAAGAATTGGCGGCGAAATATCCCGCCGAGGATACCATTGAATTCTGGACGCAGACACGTCTGCCGGATGGCAGCCCTGCACGTCCTTAGGGGTTAACTTTTATGCCAGACTTTAAACCTTACACAACCCATTACTTAAAACAAGTTTTAAATCTTATCGGCGACGCTGTTTACAGCGTCGTCGATAAATTAAACATCAAAGCATGGTGGTCGCGTGAACCCCTGCCATTCGGGCAACGTTATGATGGCTTAACCCTTGAACTTCAGACAGGTGATAAATGGGGAGATCTGTTCGACTGCGCATGGTTTAATTTTACGGGAACCATCCCTCAAAGCGCCCATCAGCAGCATGTGGTCCTTCTTCTGGACGTCAATGGAGAATTATGTGTCTTTAATTCACAAGGTGAACCGGTACAAGGATTGACCTGCGTGGCATCCACATACGACTTCAGCCTTGGTGCACCTGGAAAACGCGTCCTGGAGATAAGCCCGAAGGCTGTCGCGGATACACCAATTTCAGTTTGGGCAGACGCTGGAGCAAACGATCTTTTTGGTAATCTCCAGGGAGGGGGCGCTGTTAAGCTGGCAGCCATAGCTATATGCCACGATGAAATACGGTCTTTGTATTATGACTTTGAGGTACTCTTGGATTTCCTGGGTGTTTTGCCTAAAGATACCCCGCGTTATCAGAAGATCCTAACGGGTCTTAACGATGTTGCACATTTATGCTATTCCGGCATACACGAAGTTGTTATAGAAGCACGCGCTATCCTGAGACCGCTACTGCAGGCTAAAGGCGGTGATCCCGACCTCAGCATCAGCGCAGTCGGTCATGCACATATGGATTTAGCCTGGTTGTGGCCCATCAGGGAAACCATCCGGAAAGGTGCCCGTACTTTCTCAACTTCGCTGGATTTAATGGCGCGCTACCCGGATTATATCTTTGGCGCAAGCCAACCACAGTATTTCCAGTGGATGAAAGACTATTATCCAGCACTATACAGGCGTATTAAACAAGCGGTGAAAGATGGCAGATTAGAACCCCAAGGGGCAATGTGGGTAGAAGCTGATATGAACATCTCCGGTGGAGAAGCTCTCGTGCGGCAGCTTTTACATGGGCAAACGCTTTTTGAAGGATGAGTTTGGTGTGGATATGCAATATTTATGGCTGCCTGATGTATTTGGGTACAATGCAGCCTTGCCTCAAATCCTGAAAAAAGCTGACGTGCACTATTTCTCCACACAGAAGTTATCCTGGAGCCTGATAAACCACTTCCCACACCAATCTTTTCATTGGCAAGGTATCGATGGCACACGCATTCTGACCCATATGCTCCCGGAAGAAACTTATAACAGCCCGGCAGCACCGCGGTCGGTACGCAAAATCGAACAGAATTACCAGGACAGTGGTGTGTCCTCTCACGCGTTACTGGTCTTCGGCATCGGTGACGGTGGAGGCGGTCCCGGAACTGAGCACCTTGAGCGCCTTGACCGTATCAAGAACATGGCTGGACTCAGTCCGGTCAAGCAGGAATCGGTAAGTAGTTTTTTCAGAAAGTGGTCAAATGAGTCGGTTCGCTTCCCAACATGGGTAGGTGAACTCTATCTTGAACGCCATGAAGGAACACTGACCACGGAAGCTCGCAACAAATGGTACAACCGCAAAATGGAGCTGGGACTGCGCGAGTTAGAATGGAAAGCGGTGCTCAACCAAACACTGGCAAATACCGCTTATCCCGCTGATGAACTACAGGCGGTATGGCGGGAAGTTTTGTTATACCAGTTCCACGATATTCTCCCCGGTTCTTCAATTAAACGTGTTTACGATGAAAGTCTGGCGCGCTATGCCCTCATGTTCGAGGATATTACAAGTCGCATTTCAGAGTATGATGCAAACCTGGGCACATTGGTGGACACCTCAGGAATGGCAAAACCCGTCCTGATTCAAAACTCCTTATCCTGGGAGCGGGAAACCTGGTGCAAAGTAGACAATCGCTGGATGCACGCCCGCGCACCGGGTATGGGATACTGTGTCATAGATGCGCAATCGCATGCCGCGAGTGAATTCCAGGTCGCAGCATCACCCGCACATCTGGAAAACGACCTCATCAGTGTTACTTTTAACAAAGCGGGAGGTATTTCGTCCATCATCGATAAACGCGTCAGCAGAGAGGTTATTGCGCAGGACGCTGTTGCTAACCAGTTACTCGTGTTTCAGGATCTTGGTGATGCCTGGGATTTTGCCCTGGATTATGCGGAACAGCAGCCCCGTTCATTGACGCTGCAATCCGTTACTGCCGGGGTGGATGGACCACAAGCCTGGATTGAACAGGTATACGCACTGGAGCATTCCACACTCACACAAAAAATTATCCTCATGGCAAATAGCCCCCGTCTTGATTTCGTCACGAAAGCACACTGGCGAGAACCGCGCGCAATGCTGCGCGTTCGGTTTCCGGTGGCAGTACAGTCTGAAATTGCCCATTACGAAATCCAATTTGGGCATATCGCACGACCAACGCACCGGAACACAACCTGGGACCTCGCACGAGATGAGGTTGCAGCTCACAAATGGGTGGATTTATCCCAGCGCGACTATGGTGTAGCCCTCCTGAACGACGCAAAATACGGTCACAAGATAAAGGGGCATATTATTGATCTCAATCTGATACGCAGCGCCCCGTATCCTGGACCATGTTTGGTTGAAGATAAGGACATCGCACCGGGAGAAGCCCACCACGGGTATACAGACCAAACGGATCACGAGTTTACCTATGCTTTATACCCGCACCCCGGTGACCACATTACCGGAGGTGTTATTCAAGCTGGATATGAACTCAATGTGCCATTAAGTGTATTACAGTTGAAACCTGGATCAGGCGTTCTACCTAAATCACACACCTTCCTCACCATCGATGCACCGGATATCATTGTTGAAGCCGTCAAAAAAGCTGAAGACGACAATAACATCATTGTTCGTTTATACGAAGCGGCAAATCGTGAGGTAACGGCAGAGATAACTTTCGGTATTCCTGTCATCAAGGTTGAGGAAGCTTCGCTGATGGAAGAGGTAATCAGAGATGTTACCTTGTTGAAGAATGCAGTCACGTTAAGCTGGAAGCCGTTTGAAATTAAGACGCTAAAAATTACTAACGCAATTTAAGAGAACGTTTCAGTTTCATGGAAAGCTATTTAGAAAGCTGCGTAATTACACTAAGTGCGGTTTCAGAATGCGGGCGACTAACATCACATTGGATGATAAAACCCAAATTTGTGCAGCATATCGCGCATTTTGAAACCGCACCCCATTTTACGACGTCATCGTGTCAAATAAAATGATAATGTTACTAAAGGGGTCATTTGACTTTTTTTGTAATCACCTCATAATGTTCGTTTGTGTTTAGCGCATACCAAAACAGAAAACAGAGGGGGAAAAATGAATTTTCGGAAAATTGTTCCTTTACTTATTGTAATTGCCTTATTGATTGCCAGTTTGCTATCATCCTGCGGCAAAGAAACGAATAAAATCGTCGTGGCGACAGATGCCACCTGGCCACCCATGGAATTCGTCGATGAGGATAAGAATATTGTCGGTTACGACATTGATTTAATGAATGCCATTGCCGAGAAAGCTGGATTAGAGGTTGAGTACAAAAATGTAGCTTGGGATGGTATATTTGCAGGATTAGCCGCTGGTGAATATGATGCGATCATCTCATCCGTGACTATCCAGCCTGACCGAGCTGAATTATACGACTTTTCTAATCCTTACATTGATGCAGGTCAGATTGTCGTCACAGCAGCTGACAGCGCCATCACCGGACCAGATGAAAGCTTGGTTGGCAAGACAGTTGGCACGCAAATCGGTACCACAGGTGCGTTTGCTATTGCAGAGATGGAAGGTGTAACACTGAAAGAATATGATGAAATAGGACTGGCTTTTGAAGATTTACTCGCCGGTCGCATTGACGCAGTTGTTTGTGATACACCGGTTGCTGCTGATTTCGCACTTCTGCGCGAGGAATATGCAGCTAAACTGAAAATAGCTGGTGACGCATTTACCGATGAACAACTGGGTATCCTTGTCCAGAAAGGCAATTCCGAACTGCTGGCAAAAATTAACGCCGGGTTAAAAGCGATTCAGGATGCCGGAATTGACGAACAAATCAAGAATGACTGGCTGCGGTGACGCAAGCTCAGACTTCTAATCAATTTTTAACGCGCTAATCACGTCCCGACATTAACATAAGAGAACACGGATATCGAATCCGTGTTCTCTTGTTTCTATGAATTGGAGGTACGGTATGAACACAACAGATAAGACAAAGCACACAGGGGAACCTGCGCAAGTATGGCAGGATGATGGCGCTGCTATACCGCGGGAATATAACCTCAAAGTTGCCTGGACCATTGCCATGGCTTTGGCTGTGATTTTTATCATTGGCAGTGTATTGCTCAAACCTGATCCCTACGCCGAAATAATAAGCTTTATTGGTGATGGTCTGGTCATCACTTTCCAGGTTACAATCATATCGATGACATTCGCCATGGCACTCGGGCTGGTAGCTGGCTTGGGACGAACTTCCGAACGATCATGGATTAATATTCTGGCTTCCCTTTATGTGGAAATCATCCGTGGTATTCCGCTCCTGGCGCAACTCTTCTGGATTTATTATGCCCTTTCACGCTTTATCCGCCTTGGTCCCCAGGTATCTGCCGTATTAGGGCTGACAATATGCTACGGCGCATACATCGGCGAAACTTTTCGTGGTGGGATTCAATCGATTCCCAAAGGGCAGATGGAAGCTGCCCGGGCATTAGGTTTAAGCCGCGGACAAGCCATGCGCTATATCATCATCCCGCAAGCTATTCGCGTCGTTCTGCCCCCAATTGGGAACGAGTTTATTGCGATGCTCAAGGACTCCTCACTGGTCTCTGTTCTGGCAATATCCGATATGCTGCGCCGCGGTCGCGAGTATGCATCCAGGACATTTGCCTATTTTGAAACGTACACGATGGTCGCATTGGTGTACCTGCTGGTTACCCTTATCTTTTCCCGGGTTGTGTATTACATTGAACAAGGTATGTCACGGGACAACAAAGATGAACCGGTCACATTAATGCACCGGATTTCCGGCAATGTCATAGATTTCGTCGTATTGGATTTTATCGGATTACCCCTATTCGCCATTATGCAAGCCCTAAAGGGAAGTGCTGAACAGATGCCAGCGTGGCTCATCAGCATCACCCTCACATTGGGTGCCATTTTGATCGTTACATACGTGCTATTCTTCTGGATTCGCGCCGGACGCACACCTGGTATGACTGCCGTGGGTTTACGCCTCGTAAATACAAATGGTGCCAAACCAACGCATCGACAGGCGGTGAAAAGGTTTATCGTCAGCCTGTTACCCTTCCCAGGACTCAGTTCAATAGGCGCACTGGCAGTATTAGGTGGTCAACCTTTTCAAGATAAATATTCTGATACAATTATCGTCAGAGATTAGAGGGAACTATGGAAACAAAACCCATTATCCAAATCAAGAATCTTGTGAAGCGCTTTGGCACTATCCATGCCGTTGATGGCGTAGACCTGGACGTGCACCCCACGGAAGTGATCGTTATTATTGGTCCAAGCGGTTCAGGTAAATCGACTTTACTACGCTGTATCAACCGTCTGGAGGTGCCCGATGAAGGGACGATCATCATTGACGGCATCGAACAACGCAACAACGAATCTTTGATGAATAAAATGCGCGCAGAAGTCGGCATGGTGTTTCAACAGTTTAACCTCTTCCCCCACATGACAGCTTTGGAGAATATAACATTGGGACCGGTTATTGCGCGCGGTTGGGAGAAACATCGCGCGGAAATCCTGGCGCACGAATTGCTGGACAAAGTCGGGATACCCGAAAAAGCTGATGTTTATCCTGAACAATTGTCCGGCGGGCAACAGCAACGCGTTGCCATTGCCAGGTCCCTGGCAATGGAACCGAAAGTTATGCTCTTCGATGAGCCAACCTCTGCTCTTGACCCGGAAATGATAAAGGAAGTGCTGGACGTTATGCTCGAGTTGGCAGATGAAGGGATGACCATGCTGGCAGTCTCGCATGAAATGGGTTTTGCCCGAGCAGCTGCTGATCGGGTCGTTTTTATGGATCAGGGCAAAATAATAGAAGTTACTTCGCCCGAGGAGCTTTTTACATCCCCAAAACACGAACGAACAAAGCGATTCCTGAGTCAAATTTTACACTAAAAAGACTTGGTATAAAATACGAGGGCTGGATATATCCAGCCCTCAAGTCATTGAGGAAAAGAAGGAGGAATAAATGAAGTCACTTCGCACATATTTACCCGTCATCACCATTGCCATCCTGGTCGCTCTCTTGTTATCAAGCTGTAATTCGACGCCCGCCGCAAGCGATGTAACAGCAACGAGCGAAGCACAAATGACTGAAGAACCAGAACGCCCGACGAATACACCCCGACCACCGCAACCGCCGGCAACAACCAGACCGACCGCGATCCCAGACACGCCTACCCCACTCCCCACAACCACACCCACACTGGAGTCTACACCAACACCCACTGAAGAAATGGTTGAAATGGTAGACGAAACACCTGTTGTTGAGATCTCGCCAACCCCGACCGCGAAAGCTCCAGCGCCCGTCGCACTGCCCATGCCCAAAGCACCGCAGGTTATAGCGGACAATGCGCTCTCAATCGTGCCCAATGTCGATCCAGGACCACCTTTTAGCGTCGAAATCAGTGCCAATCAACTGCTGGAAGGCTATCTGCATCGCGTATCTGGAATAATAAGGAATGAATCCGAAGAAAACTATAATGGACTGAATGTGATTGGCACATTTTTTATGGAGAATGGGAAGCGGTATGGACCCGTGGATGTCAATGTAAAGTGTTTGATGCTTGCCCCAGGTGCAACTTGCCCCTTTGTCATTGAAGCAACTTCTAAAAACCTGAAAGAAGTCATTATCCACGTTACAGGTAACCCCACACCGCGAACTCCTCTGACACCTGAATACTACGGCGTGCGTTACTCAACTGATGCCATTGGTTACGTTCATGTGACTGGCACAGTCCAAAATCCATACACCATACCCGCCCGTCATGTGACGGTGGTTGGCAGCCTGATTAACGCACAGGGAGAAATCGTCAACGTCAATGCAACAATTTTGTTGGAGGCAATTCCCGCTGGTGGGACAGCGCCATTTAAGATTGATCTGAAATACACGCCTTTCAACTCTGTGAATATCACGACGCAAGCAGAACCGTGAGCATAAAACAAACTGATAGTCAAATACATGGTATGACCAGTCGTGAGAGGGTCATTCGCGCTTTGCGTTTTGAGTACCCGGATCGCGCTCCGCGTGACCTATGGACACTGCCGGGTATATCCATGTTTCGCCAAGCTGAGTTGGATATGATGCTCGAGAACTTTCCTGTTGACTTTGCATTTCCTGATTTTCACTATGGTCCGGCACTTCGAGCGCATGGTATTCCTTCTCAAATCGGAGCCTACACCGATGAGTGGGGAAGCGTTTGGGAGGTTGGGGAGTCTGGAATTGTAGGAGAAGTAAAAACACCTCCGTTAGCGAGTTGGAAAGAATTAGAAACCTACAAACCACCTTACGAAGTTCTGGATCAAGCGGACTTCAGCCAGGTTAATGCCAGCTGTGGGCTAAGTGACAAGTTTATGCTGGTATGGGGAACAGCGATTCGGCCTTTTGAACGGATGCAATTTCTCCGTGGGACAGAAGCGCTGTTTATCGATCTGGCATACGGCACAACGGAAATGATGAAACTCCGCGAGATGGTCCACGACTATTGCCTCCGTGAGTTGAAGCTCTGGGCTCAGACTGATGTCGACGGAATAGCCTTTATGGATGATTGGGGCGCGCAGGACAAACTCCTAATCTCACCAACTATGTGGCGCAGTCTTTTTAAACCACTCTATGCAGAATATGTCGACATCATCCATGCTGCCGGGAAATTTGCCTTTATGCATTCGGATGGGCACATCGCTGCGATTTATCCCGACATCGTGGAACTGGGTGTGGATGCCATAAACTCGCAGCTTTTTTGCATGGATATCGAGAAATTAGCACAGGAATTCAAAGGGAAAATTACATTCTGGGGTGAAATTGACCGCCAAAATCTGATGCCATTCGGCACAGTTGAAGCAGTCAAAGAGGGGGTCAGGCGTGTAAGGCGCGCGCTGGACAATGGCAAAGGGGGTCTGATAGCGGAATGCGAATGGGGTATTGATGTGGGTGCCCAGAATGTTGCTGCCGTCTACGATGCCTGGGCAGAACCACTTCCAGTCTCATGAATCACAGCCTGACCGTCATATCAAGCAGCAATGGCGCTATCGGACTCGTCGCCGCTTTAGACGTGTTGCGCCGGGGTGGTTCAGCCCTGGACGCCGTTGAAACAGGCATCCGAATCGTTGAAAGCAATGGCGATGATCACTCAGTAGGCTATGGTGGGTATCCTAACATCGTAGGCGAAGTCGAACTTGATGCTGCCCTGATGGAAGGTAAAGACTTATGCAGTGGGGCTGTAGCTGCCCTTAAGCACTATGAACACCCCATATCAGTGGCTCGCAAGGTGATGGAACGATTACCCCATGTATTTCTCGTTGGCGAAGGCGCAGAACGCTTTGCCGGTGAAATGGGTTTTCACCAGCGCGACCTGTTAATCCCGGAAGCACTAGCAACCTGGAGGAACCGGCTTGAAGCAGATTTACCCATCGAGGATGGAAAACTTGCACGCGACTTGCCTGACCTGTGGCGTTGGGTTGAGATCACAACAGATCCGGAGCACACCCGAGGCACAACGAATTTTATCGCCCTGGACAGGAAGGGAACTCTGGCTGCCGGTGTCAGTACCAGTGGCTGGGCGTGGAAATATCCCGGCAGAGTCGGTGACTCACCCATTGTCGGCGCTGGATTATATGCTGATAACCGCTACGGCGCTGCTACGTGCACCGGAACCGGTGAAATGGCTATCAGAGCTTGTACTGCGCACAGCATCATCAGCTACCTGAAATTTGGCTTATCGCTGGTAGAAGCAGGACAGCGCGCCATGCAGGATTTGAACGATCTTGGGGGACGCTTCCTAAGCGGGATGAATTTTATAGCGATGAACCCTGATGGGCAGCACTGTGGTTTTAGCAATCGGACTGAAACCTTTTACAGCTACATAACAGAATCCATGGCAACACCGTCAACAGCACAACGCACGGTCGTGGCGCTAAAAAAACGCTGGCAAAAACTTAACCACCTCGCTTCCTAAGGCTTGGTAAAGGAGCTGCAATGACTGAAAACAACCACATCTATAATGCTAACTATACAGGCGAAAACCTGAACCGGATTGCCTTTCCGATGGGTGGGATGGGTGCCGGGATGATCTGTTTGGAGGGAACCGGGGCCCTTTCCCATGTTTCCCTCCGCGGACAACCCGAGGTTATGAACGAACCGCTGATGTTCGCCGCCTTGAGCATCAAAGGCGATGCCCCGGTCGCGCGCGTGCTTGAAGGGCCTGTTCCCACATGGAAGATTTTCGGCACGACTGCCTCTGGAAACGGTTTGGGGGGGACAGATTACGGCTTACCCCGATTTATGTCTGCCAATTTCAAAGCCAGGTTCCCATTTGGCGAAGTGCATTTGTCCGATTCTAAAGTACCATTGGATGTCAAGTTGACAGGTTGGAGCCCTTTCACGCCCGGTGATGCAGATAATAGCAGTCTGCCTGTCGCCGCCCTGGAATATACCTTTCATAATAAAGCAGGTAGCCCGGTCGAAGCAGTTTTTTCTTTCCACGCGCGCAACTTTATGAGCACGGATACACCAGGCGAATCCGTGCTGACAGTCGAAAATGGTTTCGTCCTTTCACAACCAGGCAGCACAGAAAAACCTTTTGATGAAGGTGCTTTCTGCGCCGTTGTCGATGATCCCCTAACACAGGTCAACCCAGCATGGTTCCGCGGGGGGTGGTTTGATGCCCTCACCATGGTATGGAAAACGGTCGCTCAAGGTCATTCCCCACAGGCTGCACCCATTACTGAAGGCCCTCCGAGTCCCGGCGGGAGCCTGTATGTTCCCTTTACGCTGCAACCTGGCGAAAGCAAGAGCCTCATTCTACGCTTGAGTTGGCGAGTCCCAGAGACCAACCTTCACATTGGAACCGAAGCGACCAGCGATACATCCACCAGCACAGATAATGAGGATACCTGCTGCGCCAGTGATTGTGCTTGTCAAAGGACACACAAACCGTGGTACGCGCAACTTTTCCCAACGATTGACAGCGTCAATGCCTATTGGCGAAAACATTATGATCGATTACGGCAGGAAACGGCTACATTTACCGCGTGCTTTTACGATATGGATTTAGCTCCGGAAGTGGTGGAAGCCATTGCTGCGAATCTCACTATTCTGAAATCACCAACTGTCCAGAGGCAAACAGATGGGCGCTTATGGTGCTGGGAGGGATGCTGTGACACCCATGGCTGTTGTCACGGTTCCTGCACCCATGTCTGGAACTATGCCCAGGCTCTACCACATTTATTTCCAGCCATGGAGCGCACGTTGCGCGAGACCGAGTTTATGGTTGACCAGGACCAAAAAGGGCACCAGAATTTCCGCGCCTCTCTGCCGATAAGACCAGACACGCATAATTTCCATGCTGCATCCGATGGTCAGTTAGGCGGGATTATGAAAGTATACCGCGAATGGCGGATCAACGGAGATGAATTATGGTTGCGCCGTCTTTGGCCCCTGGTCAAACAAAGCCTTGATTATTGCATCGCCACCTGGGACCCCGATCACAAAGGTGCTTTATTTGAACCCCACCACAACACCTACGACATAGAATTCTGGGGACCCGATGGCATGTGCACATCGTTTTACCTGGGTGCCCTGCAAGCTGCCAGCATAATGGGCGAAGCCCTGGGTGATCCACAACCTATCTACAGCGAACTCCTCAGTATGGGAATTGCATTTATGGAGTCTGAACTGTGGGATGGGGAATACTTCATACAAAAAATACAATGGAAGGGGCTTCATGCAGATGACCCAACCAAGGGTCAAGCGTGGAATATCAATTACTCACCCGAAGCGATGGCATTACTGCAAGAAGAAGGTCCTAAATACCAATACGGACTGGGTTGTATATCAGATGGTGTGCTGGGAGCGTGGATAGGTGCGGTCTGTGGTTTACCTGATTTCCTTAACAGCGTGAAAGTGCACAGTCATTTGCTGGCGGTTCACCGGTATAACCTGAAAACTGACCTTTCTGAACACGCCAATCCTCAACGTCCCACATTTGCTGTGGGCAAGGACGGCGGTTTACTGTTATGCACCTGGCCCAAAGGCGGGGCATTGAGCCTCCCCTTCGTGTACAGCAACGAAGTCTGGACAGGCATTGAATATCAGGTAGCAGCGCACCTTATGTTGACACGCAGCGTTGAAGAAGGTCTGGAAATCGTCCGTATTCTGCGCGACCGGTATGATGGTGTGGTCCGTAATCCGTTTAACGAATATGAATGCGGTCACTGGTATGCCCGGGCGCTGGCAAGTTATGGCATGCTCCAAGGTATTTCAGGCGCACGGTATGATGCTGTTGACCGGATACTGTTCCTCAAACCGAATATTCCGGGTGATTTCAGAGTTTTTATCTGTACCGAGACCGGTTATGGTACAACTGGCGTGCGCAACGGTGAACCCTTTCTCGAAGTTAAATTTGGTTCCATTCCAATACAAAAAATAAATTTTCAAGCTTATGAGGTATAAAACGATGCAAGCAGATCATAGTCTATTACGCAATGGACAGGATATTATGTGGCGCGGAATTCATCTCCTGATACATAACAACCAGGAGGTCGATGGGCTGATACAGGAAATTCCCATCCTGGCAGAGATGGGGATAAACATGCTTATCACGGAAATTAACTATAACTACGCTTTTACCGCCCATCCTGAACTTCGCGATGCGGTGCACATTACGCCCGACCGAATTCAGGCACTCTATCTGGCGTGCTGTGATAACACCATTGAGCTAATACCCCAGTTTCAATGCCTGGGACACCAGTCCTGGGCAAAGACAACTTTCCCCTTGCTGACCGTGTATCCGGAATTGGACGAGACACCCGGACAATATCCAGATAATGAAGGGATTTATTGCCGCAGCTGGTGCCCGCAGCATCCGGATGTGAATCCCATTGTTTTCAGCCTGATTGATGAGCTGTTGGAAGCTTGCCGGGCGAAAGCAATCCATGTAGGTCTGGATGAGGTCTTTTTGATCGGTTCTGAATACTGCCCACGCTGTGCGGGGCTTGATCCAGCCCAACTATTTGCCAAAGTGGTTAACGATCTTTATACCCATATCGTCACAGAAAAGGGCTGCAAAATGTTGATATGGGGCGACCGGTTGCTTGATGATGCGGTCACGGGTTACGGGGAGTGGGAAGCGTCTGCTAATGGTACCCATCCTGCGATAGATTGGATACCAAAAGACATTATAATTTGTGATTGGCATTACACGCTGCTTGAATCGTATCCATCTATACCGTTGTTTCTCAACAAGGGATTTCAGGTATTACCTGGCGGTTGGAACGATACCGCAGCAAGTGAAGCCCTGGTGGACTATTCGCTCAAGTTCAACAACCCACGGATGATGGGACACCTGTGCACCACCTGGGGAAGGGCAAAACCCGGAGAACTTGCGCAGTTTGCCCCCCTGAAGGCTATCTTGCAGAAGCTGCATTAAGCTAACATTTGCGGTAAAACCTGGCATCGAACAGAAAAATTGATGCCAGGTTTTCTTTATCTACCCATCACGGCTAAAACGGACTTTCGTGGAATCCACCGAACTGGGGACATCCACAGCATGTTCAGCCACAATGGCAGGATTCATTCGGTACCCTAAACCAGGAGCTTCAGAAAGCAGAAGATAACCATCTTTGACGGGCTCAACGGGATCAAGCAGGGTGCTCCGCCAATCCACTTCGCCCCACGCATACTCCAATATTAAGAAATTAGGAATCACAGCAGCGACATGCGCACTGGCTACAGTTGCGACCGGTCCGGATGGATTATGGGGCGCGACTAACAGGCGGTTAAGCCGGGCAGCATTTGCGATGGCAACAGCCTCCTGCAGCCCCCCACAATGCTTCACGTCAGGCATCAATACATCGACGACCCGCTCTAACAAAAACGGACGCATATTCTCAAGCCCAAAGATACTCTCCACCGAAGCCGTAGGCATTGGGACATGGCGTGTGATACAAGCTAATTGATCGGGATATAAATGTGAGATAGGTTCTTCGAACCACATCAAGTTACAAGCAGCGAGAGCTCTGCCAACAGCTATGGCTTCTGAAGTTTCCATCCTGCCGTGGCAATCGACCATGAGGTCTACTTCCTCGCCAATGGCATCCCGTACAGCTTCAACACGCTGTACACCCCTAAACCAAGCCGCTTTAGGT
Organism: uncultured Chloroflexia bacterium; assembly: GCA_963700595.1. Lineage (GTDB taxonomy): Bacteria > Chloroflexota > Anaerolineae > B4-G1 > SLSP01 > PWVB01. Next base: position 86,725 of record CAVOYE010000020.1, on the reverse strand, counting down.
CCTGTCCGGATATGGTCTGGAGCGCGAAGTTCATCAAACGGAGCTAACTTAACAGCGGTGAACCCTTCCTCCACAGCCTGGCGCGCAGCAGCAGCAAAACCCATTGGAGAGCGGTCCACCACATGCCGATTGATGTTGGCATACAACCGTATGCGGTTCCGTACTGCACCGCCAAACAGCGCATGGATAGGCACTCCCAGGCTTTGTCCGACTATGTCCCACAAAGCCTGTTCTATTCCACTCAACGCCGTTGCGGTTACACGTCCCCCATGCATCCCCGCAAATTGGCGCCACAGAGCCTGTATTTCGAACGGGGATCGCCCAATAATCCGTGGTTTCATCGCAGTCAGAGCAGCAACCAGCAGGCTGTCATCCAAACTATGGCTGGCTTCACCTAAGCCGGTGATGCCCTCATCCGTATGGATCAATAAAAACACCCAATCGCCACGTTGGTTGACATGAACAATGACCGGTTCTATCTCAGTAATACGCATAGTAATTCCTTTCTCTCGGGTTCGTTTCAGTTATACAGTATTCACGCACTCTCCGAACCGCCTGCTGCATCGACAATAAAAGTTGCTAACTCCACAATAATGAAAACGATCGCAGACGTTCTCCCCACCCAATATAACCCAGTCCCCAAGCCATAAGTCGCCGCAGTCATCGCTACAGCAGATACCAGCAATATGCACCACTTTATGCCAGTTATCACGCTCTCTTTGGTTTGAATTGCGCGCACTATAATGTACAGTGAAAACAATGAAAGCAAGGGATAAAGAACATGCCAGAGGTACGGAATGGCATTCAACCATCTTTTGACGGGTGGCAGCAAAAAACCAATCAGAACCAGCACACCTCCAAGAATCGCCCCATATTTTGCCCAAAAACCTGCTTGCTCACCCAAACTTTTGACCTGCTCCGTCATTGATACCTCCATGGAAATGCATACCAGATATTTTGAAACACCCCAACTGGAGTGTTCCGGAATCTTGCCTCAAAAGTGCTTATGGGACGGTCAGCGTTCGATTAGTAGATGATACCAAAGCGTAGGTGCTGCCCCGTCTAATTCGATACTAAAATCGTCGTGCAGCAGTTCAAAAAATTGCGGGTCGCCCATGGGTTGCCCACGACCATCCAGCGCCTGCAACCGCAAAGATCGCGCTCCTGTAAGTCCCCGCAAAAGCACTATGCCTTTTACTGGCTCAATATGTGTTGGAGCACTTCCCCATCGGTCTCCTAACGAATGGCGGGAATCATCCAACCATTGCATACCTGTATTAGCAACCCGCGCTGCCGTCACCAATAACAGATTTCGAGTCTGGGAAATGAAGTCCCAGTCGACGCTGATTAATTGCACTGCGGCAAAAGGCGTTTCGAGATCAAAACACATATTTGCAGTTTCAAAATGCCCCTTCCTGCCCACAAAAGCCTGATACCGATCCGTATCAACGTAAAATCTACCATCCCCGGGCACGTTGTCCCATCTGAGTTCACCGGTATCACTGATAATGCTTTCTTCAGGGAATTGTAAGTCACCTTCTTCAGGTGCCAGATATGGCGCTTCAAAATCCTTAATGCAGGTCCGGTGAACTAAAGCCAACCGACCCGGCAAATACTGTAGGTTGAAAGGATAGGTATCATCGGGCAGATTGAAACGATAGCTTTCATAAATCCGCTCGCGCGTCAACCACTGTTCGACAATCTGCTTCGCTGCCCCTACATCTCCCCGCAGGAAAAAAAGCGCGCCAACCGCAGTTTGCGCCATCTTCACCGGATCATTCGCCATAGAAAAGAACGAGTGAATGGTTCCATCCTGCCAGGCTTCTGCTGTTGCTCCACCACCGTATTCAAACCAGAACAACCCATCCCAATCCTGTAGAAGGGCATAAGCAGCAGTAATGGGAATAAATTCTGATGCGTAATCATTGGGAAACGGCTCATTAAGTTCAGAGACGATATAGGGCATACCGGCAACAACACTACGTGCTAATTGCACTGGTGCCGAATGGTCAGGTCTATCCACCATGGGGCTATTCGAAATGGTCCAATCCGTCTGTGACCATGCTGAATTTGGAAAACGAGGGTGCTGCCAATAGACATGCCCATCAATGATGCCCAGGGCTGCGTTGTTTTCCACATGCAGGCTTTGATGAATACTATGATTGTGATCTGAACTTCCCACGACAATTTGATGCACCCCCACGGTGCCTTTCAGATATACCATCATCTCCTCAAAATAATTTTTTTCCAATTCGCCATAAAACATAACTTCATCATGGAACCGTCCATGGGATGCCGTTTTAAATTCATCCGGACTTAACCTTCTGACTGAATGCTGAAGTGGGTTTTCAAAATCACTCAGGTCTCCGTCCCAGGCTAACGCTAATACTGCACGATTCCGGTATTTTTGTGTTAACCAGACATTCCACATCACCGTCAAATCTTCCGCATAGGCTGGAGGAATATCACACCAGGTGCTACCAGGCGTCCGCTGTTCACCGACCAGGCGACCCGAAACCCACGATTCGAGCAAACTGTTCTCATTAACCATTTCAATCAAGCCAATCACCGGTTCATCAGCATATCGGTTGCCGGTAAATGGATTGATATGGTCCAGGAGCTGGTGCGCATATTCTTTTTGCAGAAAAATGAGCTGTGGGTCAAAATAAGTTAAAGCTTTTGCATAGCCAATCCATTCAGCTTGTTTTACGCCATCTGCAGATGTGAACTGGCGAGATACATTGAGATTGAGGTCAATATAAATACCGTTGTCTTTGCAGCACGCAACAAAATAGTCCAGGCGCGCCATAGCCTCCGGATCCAGCATTCGCGTAGATTGTGCCTGATCCTGTTTCTTGCTTAGCGTCGATTTTGACACAGATAAACGGTTATTTTCGCGAAGGAGTAAGCCATTCGGGTAGCGATGATCCATATGATGCAGGCGGATACAATTTATACCGTATTTAGCCAGACGCCGGGTAATAATTGGAGCCATATCCATCGGCGCTAACGCTGCACCGAAAGTCATATTCTGCCCCCAAACGCGCCATCGCTTGCCATTGCCTTTTACCAGATGACCGTCCTCAATCCGGATATAACCGTGAGCACCGGCAGGCGATTCCAGCAAAAAGCTCATATCGGTAACACCTGTCAGTGTGTCATTCCAAGGAACAGTAAAGATCGGCCACGAATCGTGTTCTGGTAATGGTTGATTGGCATAATGAATTTGCGCCATAGTTTCCCCCTCTATCAAAGACAGAACCCAGTCCGGATGCTGAATATGCCAAAAGACGTTACATTAGCAATTTCAGGTCATATCTGAATATCGCGTATTTTTGACTCGTAGAGTACAGCTGAAGGTTATTTATAAATCAACAACCCATCCATCGTACGCCACAGCTACGTCAAACGGAGCAAATGCCTGCACAAGATCCTTATGGGTCATACCCCCATTATGGGAAAAGTGCTGCGCTGCTAATAATGTTTTTTTCGGAACCAATAAACCGTTGTCTATCAGTGCCTGCCTGGTCTCAAGGAACTGGGGAATCCCATGGTGCGCCTCCCCGCCATTCCCTGGTCCCATCGTCGCGTCCAGGAAAATACAGTCCAGCGGTGCTACCTTGCGTAATATTTCCCAGGCACTGTCGCTCAAGGGCGCAGTATCCGTTGCATAGAAAACGCGATGCGTGCCATCATCTATGACATACAGCAGACCCTGCAGCAATCCGTTCCCATGGGTTGCCGGAATAGCTGTAATTTCATATTTACCGATTTGCCATCGATCACCGCCATTTACAGCCTGACAGGAAAATTTCGCTTGCTCCGCGAAAGCTGCGGGTAAATCACGCACGGTATCAGCCGGCGCAAAAATGGATAGATGCGTCTTAAGGTTGGGGGCGAACGCCGGACGACGCCAGTACAGGTTTTGCGGGAGCCAGTGATCCTCATGACGGTGTGTCACCAGCAAAGTTTCTACCCCGCCCAAATACACACCCCACATATTTGCGGCGCTGATAATATCCGGACCCAGGTCAATTAGCAAGTCATCGTTTAAGATCACTGCAGACCGGGCACGCCGCTCATGCCCGGGGTTGTTTCGTGCGGTCACACACACAGGGCAGGAACAAAATGGATTTGGTACAGCCTCTGCAGCCGCAGAACCCAGAATAGTGATTTTCATGTTTTCCCCTTCGATGAAAGTGTTCGATCTGAAAGGATTTTATCACGAAGTTGCGAGGGATGGAAATAATCCTGCGCATTTTCACAGTTGCTGAGCTAAAAAAGAGGGATGGCATAGCGCCATCCCTCTGGACATAAACAAAAAACAGGTTTCTTGAAATGCTATTTATCCCATCTCCGGTCTGGCTGCCAGAATCCCAACTTGGGTGTATTCCACTCATCGGTGGGATCAAACAAACCACTGGGGGCACGCAGATTGGCTTCGATGCCCTCCAGGTTAAGATCAACACCCAATCCAGGTTTCTCAGGAACATTCACATAACCGTCAACCATGAGCGGATCATCCAAACCAGTCACAAGACTGCTCCAGAATGGAAGGTCCAGTCCGTGATGCTCCAACGCTACGAAACTGGGAATTGCAGCAGCCGTATGCAAGTTCGCCATAAAAGCAATCGGAGAACCAGCAAAATGCAGCGCGGTTGGAATGCCATAACGCTCCGCATAATCCGAAATCTTCTTCGTCTCCATCATGCCACCAGAGGTCAGAAGGTCGGGGTGAATGATGTCCACCGCACGTTTTTCTATCAAGTCGCGGAATCCATCCCACAAATACAGTTCCTCACCCGCAGCAGTAGCGACGTTAATTGCATCGGTGACCTGTTTGTGACCATCGATATCCCACCACGGCATGGGATCTTCAATCCAGGCTAAACCATAAGGTTCCAACGCGCGACCAAACCGGATCACTTCTTTAGCCGTAAACGCCCCGTGACCGAAGTGATCAATACACAGCGAAACACCCCACCCCACTGCTTCTCGCACAGCGGCGACTATAGCCACCAGTGAGTCAATACCTGCATCCGTCACGGTAGTGCCCGGACCTGAACCCGGTGCCCGCCAACGTCGACCCATACCATATTCGAATTTCGTTGGGCTGCCGATGGTGGTACCGGGTACACCTTGCTTCAAACGCACATCAAACTTGATAAACGTGAGTCCCATAGCCTTGCGACCAATCGCTCTTTCTGCATATTCGTGGGGATCAGGGACTTCTGGTTCAGGGGTGTCCGCATAAATACGAATCTTGTCACGGTACTTGCCACCGAGTAGTTGATAACAGGGAACGCCGTAGACTTTGCCAACCAGGTCCCACAGTGCCAATTCCAACCCGGACACACCACCGCCTTCACGCCCAGGTCCACCAAGGTGCTTGATAGAACGGAAAAGCATATCTACATTACATGGGTTTTGACCCAACAACATATTCTTGAACTGCAAGGCGTTCTCTCGATGTCCTGCGTCACGAACCTCGCCTATACCGTAGACACCCTGATTGGTATCGAGACGGATAATGGGATAGTCATAGTTCGAGCAGACCGTCGCCGTACGCATATCGGTGATTTTTAAATCACTGGGACTTGAAAATGTGTTAATCGCATTTTCAATATTGCCTATTCGTGTATCATCTTTATTGACCATATATCCTCCAAATAGATGTAATATGACACCAATGCATTACTTGTTAAAAGTTCTCAAAGTCATTTTGGATGCTTATTTTCCCCAGGTTAAATACGGTTGTATACGCTCCCAAACACGATCTATTTCCGCCATATCATAATCATCGAGTGGATTGGCGTTGCTGCGCATACGGTAATTTTTAAACACACCACGGCGGACCATGATCTCTTTGGCATATGCCATACCCATCATACCTTCCAGCATGATGCCGGGTAAAAGATGATCAAATAAGTCGCTGGCTGCATCCATTTCACCCGCAAACAGGTGATCATAGACACGCTGCAACAGGTCGCAGAATTGGCAGGCATGGATATTCCCTTTTGCGCCACGCGCAAACTCAGTCATCATCGGGCGCCCACCGCCACCGCCCATAACCCCTCTCACAAATGGGCTGTTCTTCTCAATAACCTTTCGGATATTTGTGGTGCTGGGAGGTACTTCCTCCTTAACCCAACTCACATTCTTAATCTCTGTGCACAATTGGACCAATTGGTCCGCTGAGAGCGCTGCCACACTGGCATTCTGAATAAAAACCGGCACATCAACAACGTCGGAAATTGCCTGATAATATTCACGGATGCGTGTGAAATCCGGTTTATGTATGTAAGGTGGCATCGCGATAACCCCGTCTGCGCCTATTTTCTGCGCGTATTCCGCATACTGCACAGCCAGGGGCGTATTTACCGCTGCTACATTGACGATAATGGGGGTGCGTCCCGCAGACACTTCAACAGGAATACGCATCATTAATTTACGTTCATCCTCCGAAAGTGACCGGAATTCACTTACCATCAGAGGTGTCATAATTCCGCCAACATGACTCTCAATACAAAACTCGATTTCAGCAGCGAGGACATTTTCGTCAATTCTGTCTGCATCATCATACGGGGTCATTGGGATAGCAAAACTACCCTGCCAATCTTGGTCTGTCATACCTTACCTCCTGGTCGGATTATAAACATCTGCGGTTATCAGGCTGGTGCCCTTACAGGCGCTGATGCTATTCTATATTGATTAGTAAATTTCGGCAAAATTGCGTTATAAACCTTTAGCTTCCAAATCTGCCAAGGTCCGTTCATAAACCTCGAATTTCTCGCCTTCTTTTTCATCGGGATCCACATATTTCAGCCACATGGCTGAATCCGGTCGATCCCCTGCCAATTGACGACGGCTGCCACGAAGGTGACTGCTTTCATTATGCATGCGAACCTCATAATCCTGAAGGAGTATATACTCGCCGGCATATTGATCAACAAATTTCTGCATATGATCGCGATAATACAATGCCTGCTGGCATGTGGTACGGCGCCAACTGACATTACGCTCCATGGAATCTGTCATTTTAGAATAGAAAGTGCCTTCAGGTTGCGGTTCTACTTCAGATTCGAAGTCAATCTCATCCAGAGAAACAGTGCCAAATCCACCTTCTACAGCCGCTAACAGCGCATTCCGGTCGCGCGGGAACGGTTGATTGGGCCAATCGGTTTTTGGGTCCAGACCCATCAGGTGCGCTACACAAGCGTCTGTTGAAATTGGATGGTCGCCGGCAGCCAGGAAATTCGTAATCCTGGCCAGTCCCTCACCATCCCCCCATTCCTCGCCTGCCTGACCAATCAAACCGTCAATGATATTTAGTGTTGGATTGAAAATGCGTCCGATATCCGCCAGCATATACGGCATCCGCACCAGATGATGAAAATAGTGCCGTGTCCGGCTTTCTGGTTCATGCATCGGCATCAATCCAAATAGATTTTTGAGTGTGAGGGTAATACCCATAAAGGCGTGGTTCTTTAAGCGCTGTACATCCACCAAAGCATCCGCTTCGATAACCTTCTCGGGCATCACATATTCGCTGAACATTTGTCCGCCACCAGGTACCTGGCAAATCGTAAATGGGGGAAGGTTCGCATTCAGGTACGGCACATCAAATTCACGCATGATGGGATCAATCTGCGTCGAATCACTTGGGTTGGGATCATCACGGTTAAAAACCGATGTATCCACATACATCAGATCGGCTGAGGTTTCCTCTCGCAATAGTCGTGTGACAGCCCGGACGACTTCATCACTCACCAATTGCTGCCGCATACCCTCAAAAAGCGGGGTGCGCTCTACCTTAAAATCCTGGTTAAATTTTATAGCAATAGTTTTAGCCGCGCGCAGCTTGTCCCATGCTTTGGTCAAGGGCGCAGTAGCACGCTTTAGGGCTTCATAAACGACTTCATCTTCCGATTTATAGTTGCAGTAGGTTGCCCTGACTTTATAGTTTGATGCCATTGGTCACGCTCTCCTTTCTTATGAATTTTGACTTTCAAGTTTTTGGATAACTGCCAGATTTTGTTCGTACACTTCAAAATGCTCTGCTTCACGCTCTTCCGGGTCAACATACTTGAAGAACATCGCATGATTCCGATGCTGTCCTGCAAGTTCGCGCCGGCTAACTCTTAGCATACCTTCCGGGCTATGCCACCGCACCTCGCCATCCTGCAACAGGATAAATTCATTGGGATACTGAGCCATCAGGGACTCCTGATTATCGCGGTAGTACAATCCCTGTTCGCACATCGTCCTGCGCCAGGTATAGACCGTGCCTGAAGTATCCCACTGCTTAGCAAAAAATGTTCCTTCAGGCTGCGGGTCCACTTCGGTCGTATAATCAATTTCGTCCAAGTTAACTGTACCAAATCCGCTCTCTGCAGCAACTAACAAAGCATTGCGGTCGCGGTGAAAAGGTTCTGTCAGCCAATCACTCTGCGGATCATGTCCCATCAAATGCGCCATCACAGCATCGGTGGCGATAACATGGTCACCGGCGATCAACGTATTGACCACGCGCCCAATATCCTCTTCCTGCCCCCATTCTGAACTCGCCTGCCCGACCAGGGCATCAACAATATTCAGAGCGGGATCCAGGATGCGTCCAATATCTGTCAACATATAGGGCATTCTCACCAGATGGTGATAATAGTGTCGCGGTCGACTGGGTTGTGCAATGGGCATTAAACCAAAAAGGTTCTTCAAACAACCCGTCACACCCATATAAGCGTGGTTCTTCATTTTTGCCACCGATACGACGGCATCGGCATCCACCAGGCCTTGAATCATACCGTAACTTCCGAACATAGAACCACCACCCGGAGTTTCACAGATTTTATATGGGGGTTTTGTCCCATCCAGATAGGGTACATCGAATTCTTCCAGGACATGCTTAATCAATGTCAGTTCATCCAGATTCCCGTTTTCATAGAGAACGTAAAAACTGGCGTCCACACAGGTCAATTCAGCGTCGGTCTTTTCCCGCAGCAACCGCAATACTGCCCGGACGACGGAATCACTGACCAGTTGTCTCCGCTGACCTTCAAACATGACTTCTCGTTCAAAATCCTGATTGAACTTGATGGCTATATGCTTGGCTGCCTGAAGTTTCTCCCAGGACTTGTCCAATGACGCAGTTGCCCGTTTAAGAGTTTCATAAACAGTGTCATCATCAGCCAGATGATCACAGTGCAAGGCGTTAACACGATAATTTTTATTCTCAACCATATAATCTCTCCTTCATTATAATAGCAGATTGGATAAATTTACATCTCATACAGTTTCTGCCGATAAGGCGGCAGGGGTACTTGGATCATCAACCTTCCAGAGGTAAAACATCAATGCACCTGTTAATCGAATCACACCACCGATCAATAACACCCACTTAACGCCTATCACCTCAGAGAGGGCAATCCCCAACATCGGGCTGATAAATGCCCCAATATTCATGACTGTTGAGAATATTGCCAGATAACTGGTGAGTTGTTCCTTGGGACAACTATCCACCAGAATATTGTAGTGGCTTAAATTGACCCCCGGATTGACAAGGTTGATCAGGATCCCCCACAGCAATATCAACTTCAAATCCGGAAACAGCGCGACCAGAAATGCATAACTGGCAGACATTGGAATAGAGAGCAACAAAGCCCGGTTATCACCCACTTTGGCGATAATCCGCCGCCAGATAAGATTCCCAAAGATGACACCGATATTTGCCAGCGTGGTATTCAAACCTACCCATCCATCACTTGCCTGCAATTCCTTGACAAAAAAGATGATATACAAAGACATGACAAACCATGCGCCCAGATTGAAAACAAGCGTATTGACGACGATTCTTACGAAAGCTTGATTTTCGCGAACCATCGAAGCCGCATTCTCCTTCACCTGCTTGAACAACGTCTTAAGCGGGGGTCTGGTAGTTTTCATTGCGGGTTGACGCTTTGTCACTTTGCTCTCTGGCACCTTGATGCGGCTGACACAATACACCGAGATTAACGCAGCAACTGTACCCACGATATACATCAACTGATAATTCAAGGGAAAAGTCAGCCACGATATATTCTGCCCGGCATCCAGCCACTTGCCCAATAGGAATGTACTTCCGGCGACAACAGCACTGTTAATGATGCTCCGATTCCCCAGAACTGTTGCCCGTTCACGAACCGGGATAACATTGGCTAGCAGCGGAGCAAAACCCACACTGAAAAAGTCCATAGGGATACTGCGTAAGATCAGGATCCAAATAATCACTTCCGCCTGAAATTGTTTTGTAAACCAGGGCACCAGCGCAACACCCAGGAACATGAATCGCCCAATAAACAGACTCCAGTAAATCCATGGTGCCTGGTTAGTCTTGGTTTGAAGAAAACGGGCGGCGGGAATCGCAAGTATCATAGCAAATAACGATGGGATTGAGCTTAACCAGCCCACCATCTCGTTGGATGCACCCAAACGCAGGGCAAATGTGGCATTAAAAGCCATCACAGCCATAAATATGGCTGCCCAAAAAACATCAATATACAGTAATTTGATGTTGTTTTCAGTCTCGGTGCGCTCCTGTGCCCGTTGTCCCCGGGTTAACTTCGCCAAAGGTCTGCGCCAGCTCGCTCGCATCCGGCGTGCCCAGCGGAGTTCGCCAAGGTAATAACGCATCCTTGCCCAAAAAAGTATTATTTTCTGATACAGCGGTTTTATGTATTTCATCATACTCTTGAGTAATAAACAAAAATGGACACCATATTACTTTCGCCATGAAAGTAACGGTGTCCTTCTCAATCGCCTGCGAAGTTAGCTGCCGGACTCGGGCTGAGGAAGCAAGCCCTACATCACTCTTAATGAGTGACGATTCGCCCCAGATATGGGTCCTCCGCTGCTGCGCAATGGACAGCACTCGGCGTTCAACTCAGTTGATTATTAACAGGTACATTAGCATAAATCAGGGACAAGTCAATGTGCGAAGCAAAAAACGCTTCGCACTGTTGCGTTAATTAAGATCTTCAATGTGTGTGATAAAAAACCTTGACCTTAATCTCTTCAACAAATCACGCTTTATTCGCACGCCTTAATGATTCAATAAAGTATAGTGGACTTGTGGTTCCCGTCTTTCAACAAATTTTTCCGCAGCTTCTGCCATCCGCAGCAGCGTCATCTCATCCCACGGTCGACCAATACCCTGCAGCCCAACCGGTAAACCACCAGGCGTATATCCCACCGGAAACGAGATTGCCGGGAAACCGGTCAGATTTGAAATTGTCGCAAAACGCATGATTTCGACCAGGGAGCTTAAATCGCTATCCCCATCCGGCAGAGAATCTTCGGGGATGCGCGGTGCGGGAAGTCCGGTCATCGGTGTAACGATAATATCAACCTCAGATAGAGCCTGGTTAAAATTTGTTATGGCACGCGCGCGCACCCGTTGAGAAAGGATGAAGTCAGAAGCATTAAAAGCCCTTGCCAGCGCCAGATTGATGCGTATCTCCAGACTGAAGTCTTTCCTGTGCTGCGCGTAGTACCTGTCCATGGATTGTGCTATTTCACCGGCGATGGTGACGGTATGCGCTACCCTTGCGGCTTCAAGGTCAGGAATTGAGATTTCTCGAATACAAGCCCCCATTTTCTCAAAACGACCCAGGGCTTGCTCACATACGGCAACGACATCGGCACTGGCATGACGGAACCAGGGCCAAAATACCCCCAGAGTCATGCCCTCTACATCGCCACTTTCCCATCCTGCAGTCACCGGTGCGGGTTGGTGCCACGACATCCTGTCTTTGGGGTCTGGTCCTGCAATCGCGGCATAGACAAGCGCAGCATCTGCGGTCGTTACCCCCAAAGGTCCGATATGGGCCATACTCCACGTCAACGGCGCAGCACCATATTCACTGACGCGCCCAAAGGTCGGTTTCAGACCAACCACGCCACAGAAGGCTGCCGGAATGCGGATAGATCCGCCACCGTCTGCGCCCAATGCCACCGGGCATAATCCGGCAGCAACCGCTGCGACGGGTCCACTGGAACTGCCCCCGGTGTAATGCTCCACGTTATAAGGGTTGCGCGCTGTGCCGTGATGGGCGTTAAACCCGGTGACCCCAAGACCTATTTCATGCATGTTGGCTTTGCCTATCAGCAAAGCACCAGCTGCGCGCAGACGGGCTACAGTTGTGGCGTCTTCTTTTGCCGGAGATTGGCCCAGGAATTTAGTGCCTGCAGTCGTGGGATAAGGCGCCATATCAAATTCATCTTTTATCGCGATGGGCACGCCGTCCAACGGACCAAGGGACTGTCCCCTGATGTAGCGTTCTGCAGATGCAGAGGCTTGCTGCCGCAGGTTATCCGCGTAGGAGGCGATCATCGCGCGCAGGGGTGGTATAGCGCGATTACTATTATCGATTGCCGCAATGACATTTTCTGCAACTTGTGTGGGTGAAATCTGGTTTTCACGGTAGGCTTGCCCAAAATCACGGACTGTCTCGAATTGAAACCCGAGCCCTGATCCCGCAGAAGTTCCGACAGCCGCATCCGCACACGCCTTAATACTATCTATCTCATTGTTGGGCTCCAGCAAACCCACATACGCTAAAGGATGCACAACCGGCGCGTCATCATACTGCAGTTGGCGGAACCCTGTCACACCTGCACTGTCAAGCAGCTGAGGAATGATCATTTTTCCTAACGGGCTTTCTATCAATGAGACAAAATGGCGCAGCAATATGCCGGACAAATAGGGTAATTTGACGGATTTCAGGTCATAGTCCGATGCATCCATAGGTCACCTCAGATTGTATCTACGCTTTTCTACACATATGTCCCTAATGAAAGGGCTTTTTCTATAAAGTATTGGTAAGTCTCATAGTAAACCGTGTTGGGGATAGAGTGGTCGCTGTGCACAGTATACCCGTAGTTCTGCATCACAGTGGGAATTTTTGCCTCCAGTTCTGCATCGATCACGGCATAATCGTTGGTGTATAAAGCCCGGACATCAATCCCGCCCATAAAGGACAGCACATCACCGTATTCGCGATAGAGCTTGAGCAAATCCATTCCCGCTTTTACCTCAATCACCTGCAGGCAATCGATGCCCGCCTCAATCATCCCCGGCAGCAGCGGCTCAACGTACCCGCAAGAATGCATAATCACCGGTTTGTGGTTAGCCTTCGCAAACCCAACACTCAGCGCATGCGCAGGCTGCACAATCCTCTGATACATCCGCGGTGACATAAAAGGATGCTGTTTGAAGCCCATATCCTCGTAATACCAGATGCCGTCGGGCCAACCCTCTTCAGCAAACAGAATTTCCTGCAGGTCAACGGTCAATTGCGCATAGGTCATCGCCATGTCTTTGACCCAATCCGGATCCAGCGCCATACCCATCAGCATATACTCGTGCCCGGTAACATCCTTCATAATCTCGAAGACATTCACCCCCGACCACACAAAAAAGCGCCCCGCTTGCCGCGCCCGTTCCTTGGTCTCACGGTACGCCTGGAAATCGATGCGCCGTCGTTCCGGCTTTAACAGTGGTTTGATATGTTCTTCCCATCCCTGACGGTCTTTAACCAGGAAATCAATATGCTCCGGTGTCGCGTCATGCAGTTTATGTTTACGTAATGTCGCACCGTTACCATCCGTGGTGAGGATAGTTTCTTCTGTTTCTTCCAGCACGACCGGTACAAAATCAAGGTCCGCCACCATACTGAATGCCCAGGACGTTTCAAGGTCAAATCCAAAATGATCTGCCAGATTTTCTCCTGGCAGGATATGCCCCTGCTCTGTCCACACCTTCTGCGTGTCAGACCAGAAATGTTCAAATAATCCGATACGGTCCACCGGCTTGCGATGCAGAATATTCGTTATTCTTTCAATCCCTGTTAATTCATCCATCAATCCATAACCTCAATAAAAAGTATTTTCTAAAGAAGCAGGCAGTCACATTTAATTTCTACCGCATACTGCATGCAATTTATCCGATAACCTCAAAGCTTCGTCCTTCGTTTCCGCAGTTGCCTGTAGCACCACCCGTGAGCCTGCAGGATATTGGTCCACCCACGTCCACGGTTCACCTTTCCCGCACCAGGAGTGCATCTGCGGGATACGGGCAAAATAGCCGTATGCCTGGCGCAAAACGTCATTGGGCTGCACCAGGTTAATCAGGCGCAGGTCGGGTATCTCCATAAAACCCTCCCATTGGTGCCTGGCATGCGCGCAGCAGTGGACACCCATCCCGCCGTAACGATGGGACAGCTCCGACAGTTCCGGTAAGAAGAGCTGGTCGAAAATTTTCCTGCTCACAGCCCCTACCTCATCCTCCGAAAGCGTAATCCCTTTGGGCATATAATAGGCTGGATAATGCGCGATGAACTCCACACCGTAGCGATCGAACCACGTGTCCAGAACGCTGACATAGAACGCCTTAACCTTTTCCGCTAATTCCAGCACCGCGTCAGGCGCTTCTACCAGGGCAGGATAGAATGTTAATTTGTCCCATATCAAGGCAGCGATATCCATCGGACTTTGAATATCGATAATTTGCAGCAGAGCACCGGGACCCGCCCTTTCCACCAGCGTATCCGCCATTTCAAAGAGATAAGCGAGAGAACTGGTACTGAGTTCGGGTACTTTCAGACCGGATACTTCACGGGCGGAATGGATCAAAGGCAGTGCAAAAGGCATATTATCATCGGGGTAATGGACAGGGCAGCCAAAGGCTTCAGCGAAGATTTCTGTTCCGGTGCGTACATGCAGAAAGGGCAGCGCATCATCTTCTAACCACTCTAGGCGCGCGCACTGTTTTTCATATTGGCGCCACGCCCAGTCGATACGTTCCTGTTTGAGCTGCCGCCACGGCAGTGGAAGTACTTCATCGTCAGGCTCGTAATGGATAAGGAACAAATGCCCGGCGTCCTCGTTAAAGAGAAAATTTTGCCAGCGCTGCTTTCTGTTCTGAATGATGGCGTCCATTGCGACTCCCATGCTGATGTGACATAGCTGAGTGCCCATTATACACCAAATAGAGGTGATAATGGGCACTTGTTGGAATCAAAATAGGAATTTTAGCAAAGGTAGATACCTCTCGGTGAAAGGTACCTGATTGTTAACGGACGGCGTGAAATATGGGTTCCAGATCTTTGCTCCACGCTTTGAGTTGCGCGTCTTCTTCCACTGTAATCGGGCTGAAGTTGTCGGCGATATCACACGCCCACCAGAGAAATTCCTGATGTCCAGGTGATACTGCCGCAGTGATCGGCTTGGAAAGTGTAAAGCGCAGCGCCATATTAGCCTCTTCAAAAGTGTCCACCGGAGAATACCAGGTTTTACTCCAATTGCGCGTCTCACCCTCGTTCCATGCCCGTTTCGCCAGAGCCTTGAGTGCCAGAATGCCCATACCCAGATCATGCGCCTTCGCCAGCACGCGCGGACCGAACCCGCCCTTATACCAGGCGGTCCAGTTAAACGGAAACAGGATCGTATCAAAAGCATAGTGCTCCATCAGGGCGATCGCAGCTTCCTCTGAATGCGCAGAGAAACCCAGAAAGCGCACCAATCCTTGAGCCCGGGCTTTGACAAAAGTCTCCAAAGCACCGCCCGGTCCCATGATCTCTTCGACATCATCCAGTGTTGTGACCGAGTGCAGCTGGTACAGGTCGAGATGATCCGTTTTGAGGTGTGCCAGAGACTGGTGCAGCTCTTTCTCAGCACTCTGTGCGTCCCGCCTGGTAGTCTTGCACGCCAGAAACACATCGTTGCGATAGGGTTTTAAAGCCGGACCCAGACGCTCCTCGGCATTGCCGTATGAGGGTGCGACATCGAAGTAATTGATTTCCCGGTCAATAGCTTTGGCGACAATGCTGGCAGCGCTCTCCGGCGACTCGTCTTTAACAACAATACCCCCGAAGCCGACCATCGAAAGTTCTTCTCCAGTTTTACCTAATTTCCTTCTATCCATTGCGTCCCTCCTGTTTATCTCTTAAATAATATTGCGCAGTTGTAATCAGCAATCCCAATTAGACATTATACCAAAGCGCAAGCAAGAGTACATGACTCATGCGGTTCCATTGATGTAAAGATCCATACCATTAATACGGCGGTTCTGCTGGTCCATCGTAACCGCACATGCCGACGCGGGGTGAGTTGAGCAATGGTCTGAGTTCTCCGTAGGCTGTGTGCGGATGGTTTACTGCATGAACATCACACAAATAGCCTCTACGATTGTATTCGATTACACATTCCATACATATAAAGGACGCCGGCTCTCCGCACACATCACATTCGTATACAGGTGGGGTGTTGCGTGCCAGCAAGTTAATTCTGTGACGCGTCAGCGGTTTCCCCTGACGCACATCCACACGCTTGATCAGCAGATATGACGACTCTCCAAAGTCATAGATATGGGTCACCTCTACCCCCGGTTTAAACACGTCAGCGATGTGCCATGATTTCGGGATTTCGTCCCCACTCCACCCTCCAATTGAAAACAGGCTCAGGTGCCCGCAGCACTCCAGCCAGATTGCACGTAGATATCGATCCAGATCTCTTAATGTTGCGGTATCCTTCATCTCCAGATGCAGCCAGTATTCGCCCCGCCAAGCTTCCTGCACCTGAAGATCATAGAGTCTGCAAGCCTTTACATTCCTTTTCATTTGCAGTTTCAATGGCTTGAACCCGTTGCGGGCAAGCCTGCAGGTGTCTTCGCATACCGCTTTTCCTATACATCATTCCGCAGAAAGCACACTGTCCATCGGATAGTTTTTTTCGTGCCATTGACCCCTCCTCAGCAGACAAATAGCCTGCTTATGCTTTATCTTATGATACACCCAAAACCCGTTACGCAGCAAACCGAAGGTATAAGGGGCTCCGTTTCAGAAATCGGCGGTGTTTTGGCATCTTAAGCCTGGTCATCAAGCATCGCCTTTATATTGTAACGATATGACCATCTATGGTTTCACCCATCTTTCGACGCCAGGCGTCTTTGTCCCGGGGATGAACAGCCGAAAGATCATCCAGGAAGCGGACCACTGCCTTCTTATTCCCTTCGAGCAGCTTCGAGGCGACTGATTTAACTGCAATCCCTGTCTTTTCGTTGATGTGGAAACTGTGGATCAATTGGTCGATGAGCAGGATCTTCTGTTTATACGTTCGGGCATTGGGATAAAGGCGATAATATGTCAAAAACGCCTCAAGGGCTCTCCCCGTGTGGGCGTTGTAGTTCCGGATGCTCTGGCGATATTCGGCATTCGTGGTCTGCCATGTGCACGAATCTCCTGGGCAGTGACTCACTCCTGTTTGGGAAATTAAAAATATGGTACGGCACACAGGGCATTCCAACGCATCGCGCGAGACCAGCACGAAGGTACGGCAGCGCATGAAAAGTGCAGTACCCACTTCATCGCACAACTCCATATCCTGGAAACCGGCAGCATCCGAATCATATAACCGCTTTAAGAGCTGGGGACGCAAAGGAGGCGCCCAGCGAATCTTTGTGTCACCGGTCATCTGTTACACTACTCCTTACGCTTCACACACCTCGCGCGCCAGCGCTACCCACCGTCCCAAACGATCCGGTTCGTCGTTCAACGTGTGCACATCCTTCATGGCAAATTCTACTGTGCAGTTCCCGGCAGCCTTGAGTGTGGTTCGGATATCGTCTTTGATGGCATCCTCATCAAAGTGCCCGGTGCTGATGAGCGTGGGATTGGGTTTACGGCAGTAAATATAATCCTGTCCCAACCCATCCGCCATCTTTTCTTCATCGCACCACGGTGAGACAGAAACCCGCCGCAAGTTCGGAATCCTTTTGATGATGTGCCAGCGGTTGTGCACAGGCTCGCAGCACCCGTAATAGCTCAAGCCGAAACGACTGACGACGGGCAATTGATAGGGAAAAATGAACTCCTCAAACATCTTCGGCGAGATGCCCACCGTTTCCTGCGATTCAGACAGCCCCCAAAGGTCACCTAGCCTGGCGGGCTTACCGTCTTTCCAATCTTCCTGTGGGAGTTCATCTGTCCACCCCATACTGCCGGAACCGACGTAATCTGCCTCATTATTCAATGTGAGTAAACCCTCGCGCTCATACCAGTCGAGGTAATGGTTGCACTCATCTCTCAGAAACGCCATCAAGCGGTGCAGCCCCTCCGGATTGTCATACATCGCCATCATCAGGGGCTGCAGTCCTATAAGGTTGATAGCGGTCCAGGTTAGACCCGTAGTCCACCAATAGCTGCCTCGCAGGCGTACCGGCAGAATATCTCCGAATTGTTCGCTCAGGAATGCTGCCCATGCAGTGGTTTTTTTGCGGTCGACACTGAGCTCCCGGAAATGCAGCTTATCCAGGTCACTATCCACAACCTTGAGTGGGGGATCCCAGTGGTAACTTCCCCTTTTACCAGCATTTTCACCGTGGACCAGTTCCACCTGCACGCCAAAATCCCCTTCAGTGACGACCCACCGGTAATCGATAAAAGGCTGCACGACGCAATCATCCCGCACATTTTCATAGCGGAATATGAGCTCACGCAAACCTCTTTCCATAGTCCTTGCCCAGGGTTCCTGACAGCGCAGCGTCGCAAGGGGAATCAGTTCATCCAGCACGCCTACGGTTTCTGCCAGAATCATGGGCCTTTCGCCGTCCAGAGCCGCGTGGCGCAGCCAAAGACGGCGACGTTCTTCCATCACAGGATCTGCTGCAATCTCACGCTGGCGCCGGTACAAATCCCGCAGCACCTCGATATCTTTAGCGATGATGTTCCGTGTTTTATCCATACGCACTCCGTAAATCCTGAATGATCTGCACAATGGTATCGGCGATGGTGTCACCCGCTTCCGGCGCCAGCATCGAGCTCGGGGCAAAGGTCGTTTCATACCCACCCCGCGCAAAAGCCTGCGGTGTGGGAATATAACCCAGAATACCGTTGGCACATGAAACTACCAGTGCGTGCGCGGGTGCAGATTCTTCTTTTATTCGCAAGCCAAATTCCACAAAGTATTCACCCGAAACACCTGCGAAATAGTTGTTCCCCAACCCCAGAACCTGGATTTCTGCGGATTGTGTACCTTCGCGACGTGCTTTTTCAAGCAATGCTGGAATCGTTCGGTCGTAAATTGCCGGGTCTATGAAACGCTGGGCGCCCCGAATTTTCCCACGAATTTCGGCCTCAGTGACCTGCCGGTAGGGTAAAGAAAGGTTCTGTGAAGCGGTACTCAGGCGCAAGGATGGTTGATATTGCATCCCATTTAATGCCTGTAAGACATCCTCTGCCAGCTGTGTACCGCTCTCAATCACTGTTTTGCCTTTTCCACCTTCCTCAGGATTGGAGGTGTGGGTATTCCCCGCCGCGCCATTCAGAAAAAGGGTCACCGGGCATCCGTGAGCTCGAAGGTACGCTGCCATCACACCGGGATATCCGGGGTGGACTGCGCCATCACCGCCGTGGTGTGTGGGGTGGCAGGCAAAATTCACCAGCACACCCAACAGCTTGTGGTGCAGTATCCCGGACAGCGAGCACAGCCACTTCAGGGTCAATCGGACCTTCGATGAAAAGAGACTCGGGATCATTGAAGTTTCCATGTGTGCGGACGGTGCCGTCGCGCATCACCACCCGGCGGTTGTACGCCACGTGCCATTCAAAGACATGATTAAAACCCACTTCCACATCCTGCATATTATCCAGAGCCAAGCCAAATGCAGTGATAACCTTTGTGACCAAATCCCCTGCATAGGTGTCATCCTTGGGAACATCACCGGCTTGCGCAACCGCCGGTCCGGCATGATTGTGGGTTGCAGACACCATCACATGGTCACCGGGGAAACTGTACGCCTTTTCCACCCCATTCCGGATTGCCACCACTTCTGACCGGGCAATGAAGAGCGTATCCAGCTGCACAAAAGCGACCTGTTCGACATCGCTCCTGAAAACAGCAACCCGGGCGTATAAAGGCGCGAGGATTTCCTCACAGACAATACGTTTCAACCACCCTATCTTAAACGTGCCCAGGGGTGGCGTAATATCAATCTCTGAAAAACCTGTCTGCAGCATAAATCCTTCCTTGAATTTATCGAATCTGATCCAGATTTGCCATCACCTTGCGGATACCCTGTGCAAGCAGATCCATCACCTCAATGCCGTTAGGCGCTCGTAAAGCCATCACCAGGCATGTGTGGGTATCGCAGTGTTCCTGTGCCACAGGATACTGGTCCAGGCTGTAATCCACCGGCTCTGCCATAGGACACGACCACGGACATCCACCGCCATAGCCGTTTTTCGCCTGGAATACGGTCATGGCCGGGAGGATAAACTTCTGCCACACCATCGTGGGCACACCTTCTGCGGTCAGTGCTTTAACGATTTTATCGCGGAACTGCGCCTGCTGCTGCGCAATACCCAAATTCGCCATATCAAAGCGCAGAACATAGTTGTACCAATTATGCTTAAACCCATCCGGTTCGGTTGGCAGAATCAGACCCGGGATATCCTGCAGCTGCGCTGTCAGATGCTGCGCATTGGCAATCTGATGGGATAAATATCCGTCCAGCTTGGAGAGTTGGGCTCTTCCAAAAGCTGCCGTGAGATCATTATTACGGTACATCCAACCCATAGCATACACGTGGTAATCGCGCGATTCTGACGGCGTACTCGTTTCACCAAAAGACCACAGGGTCTGGGCGCTTTTCAGCAGCGACGCATCGTTGGTGACAAACATCCCACCCTCACCTGAGCAAAGGTTTTTGTTCTGGTTAAAGCTGAAAGCCGCGCAATCCCCTATTGTGCCGGCTTTCTGCCCCTTATATTTAGCGCCGTGTGCCTGGCAGGCGTCCTCAATCACCTTCAACCCATACTTACGGGCTAATGCCAGCACCGGCGCCATTTCCACCATGAGCCCATGCAGATGAACGACGATGATCGCTTTCGTTTTCGAGGTGATAGCAGCCTCGATTTTGTTCACATCGATATTCATCGTATCAAAATCGATGTCAACGAAGACCGGGATCGCATTATGCTGAAGCACGCAGGTGGCTGACGAAGACCATGAATACGCGGGAACGATCACCTCATCACCGGCGCCGCAACCGCACGCCGCGACACACATATGTAACGCCGCTGTCCCGCTGTTGGTGGTGACGGCGTAACGATTGCCGTTCCACGCCGCAAATTCCTCCTGGAAAGCACTGCAGTTAGGACCAAAGGCGTGATTTTCACCGTTCAGCGAAGCGAGAACCATGGCGCGGTCGATTTCGTCAATCGGAGGCCATTTTTGGATGGTGCCAGATGGAATGGTGGGGGTTCCACCGTTGATTGCCAGTTTCGATGATTGTTTCATGCTGTGACTCTCCTCTAAAAAACATTGATTGCCTATACAGCAGTATCAGATAGAACCAACCGCAAGTTTCGGTGGAAGCGGATACTTGACTACGTATTCAAGTGAACCTAATGATATTGCGAGCGCACTTCTCTGGCAATGGCTAACCAGCGGTCGAAACGCTCAGGGTGGTGTTCGCACGTATGTGTGTCCTTTAAAATCATCTCCATGACACAACCATGTTCTTCCGAAACCTCTACCGCATGACGGATGTAGTTTCGTATCCGGTTCTCGTCAAAATGACCTACCAGATGCGCCGGGTTTGGCTTCCAGGAATAAATAGCTTTATCCTGTAATTTTATCGCACAGGCATCGACATCCGCAAAAGGTGAGATGCTGATGCGCCGGATATGGGGAATGGTCAAAACGTCTTCCAACTTGCGCGATAAATCCTCACAACACCCATAGCCCGTCAAACCAAAAGGCGCCAACAACTGTTTCTCATACTGCATAGAAAACGCAACATGCATTGTGGGTGAAACACCGGCTAATTCCTGGGCTTCTGCACTTGCCCACATATCTTTGGGACGCACACGCAGCGGATCAAATCCGGGCGCCGGAAGCGCGTCGGTATACCCATTCCCCCCCGAATTATGATACGTTGAATCGTTATTCAAAGAGAGTAAATTCTGGTCTATATACTGCGCCAGTATCCGCTGGTGACCCTCCATCAGGAATGCCATAGCCTCATGGAGCCAGTTCGGATTGAGCACCATATCCATCATGGTCTGTTCCAAACCCCGCAGGTAAGTATACTGCTGCATCAAATGGTAGGAAATATGGGCAACACCCTTTAACCGCACAATCAGGATATCGCCAAACAAATCCTTAAAGAAGTTCAACCGGCTTTGGGTTTCGGGTTCGTTATAAGTTATTTCAGGAAAGCGCAGTTTTTTCAAGTCGCCAGGTTTATGGATCACAGGATCGAATATCCAGGCTCCCCGCCTTTCAGGGCTGGGTATCTGTTTGGCTTCCAGCCCCCATCCAGAATTATGAATCACCTTATTCACAATCCATTCCTTTTCGATCACGGTGTCATCCTGGAAATGTTCGTGGTAGTACATCCTGTTGCGAAGCTGCCACTCGATCGATCGGGCTTGTTTGCCCTCACAGATAAGATCATCATCGGTCAACAGTTCTTCCCAGGACCCCTCAGGAAACACCAGGATCATTGGCTTTTTGGATTCCAGCTTATTATGGCGGACCCAATCTTTTCGACGTTCTGCCTGAACCGGCAGAGACGCGATATCTGCAACCTGACGCGCCAGGTCGCGCAGGATGCATTTATCTTCCGGTGAAACAAATTCTATCTTCATTCTTCGCGGCCTTTTTCAGGTGGGGAATGGCTGAATCCCAGTGCATAGCGCCACTGGTCTCCAGCTTGCTGTAAAGTTTTTTCATCGGTCACAACACGGTCTAGGTCGGAGCGTTCAAAGGCAGTATCGTGGAAGATAACACCCAACCCGGGACCCTCGGGAACAGCCATGGTCCCATCGATAGCGCGCGGTTTAAGGTTAGTCAGTTCAGGGAAAAAGGTCTGTCCAAAAGCGCGTACCGATTCCACCATATACAAATTAGCAATGTGCGCGCCTAAATGCATGCACGCGGCGTGTCCGACTGGACCAGAGATATTGTGCAGAACCATCGGCAAGCCGTAAGTTTCCGCCATGTTGGCAATCTTGCGTGTTTCCGAGACGCCCCCGGTCCACAGCGGTTCGGTCATCAATATTTGCGAGACATGTTTCTCAAGCCATTCACGCAACTGCCAGCGGGTCAGCAATAATTCAGAGCCGACAATCGGAATAGAAGTGTGCTGCGATAAGAGCTTTAATCTCATCCGGATACACAGCGTGCATCACATCTTCCAGGAAGAGAATATTGTAGGGTTCCAGCGCCTGGACAATCCGCTCCAGGCTGGCGCGACTCCAGCGGAAATGAAATTCCAGTCCAATTTCCATCGCGTCACCCACCGCATCACGAATCTGTCGGATAGGCTGCAAGCCCTTCTCTACATCCTGCAAGCTGATATAGTTTCCGTGACTAGCGCGACTGTAAGGATCAAAAGGCCAAATTTTCATCACGCGAATGCCATCATCCAGCAGGCTTTTCGCCAAAGCACCGGCATCCGTTTGCCAGGTCGCATAATCATTCATCGGACCATAACCGGTGCAGGTGTTATAAACAGGCACCCGTTCACGGCAGCGACCGCCCAGAAGATGGACAAGGGGAGCGTTGTAGAACTGACCCATCAGATCCCATAAAGCCATATCCACAGCCGATAGGGCGCGCATTTCGGCGCCGGCATAACCGTGATACAGGATCGTGTCCGCCAGAGTGTGCCACACACCCTCAATATCAAGTGGATCCATACCCAGCAGCAGCGGAGCGAGGGTGCCATGCAGAGCACCTCGTGTACCGGGAATCTTGTCTACCGTTTCCCCCCAGCCGCACACCCCGCTATCCGTGTGGATGCGGACGGTGAGAATACGCGGTATTTCGCGCCAATACAGACTTTCAACTGCAGTGATACGCATACACCCCCCTGGTAAAGTCAAAATGCTTTTTTCGAAGAAAATTCGTGCAGCATCCCTGAAATGGATACAAGCTTTATGGGGCTGGGCGCGTTAAAAAGTCAATAGCTGCACTGGTGGCAATCCCCAGAATCCCAACAGAGAACATTCGCAGCGTATACATTGTCCTCTTGCTTAAATCTCGGCGCTCGCTTTGTACAATGGTTTTTGCGGCGGCAAGGTCTGCTCCTGCCGTTAACGGATTGTCGAAATAACCCCGACTGGAGCTCATGGATGCCACGACCGCCGGCATTCCGGCGATAAATGCAATCATACTGAACCAAAACATAAACTCACTCCAGGCCATACTTGTGCAAGTTTCACCTCGAAAACACAAAAAACTCGCCAGTAAGAACATCGCCAGGTCAATCAACAGTGAAATACAAAGAAACTTCGCGATTCCTGAAATAGCTTCTTTAAATCTAGTCATAGCCTCTCCTCTGAAAAATCTGTTACTCGTAAAAAGCTAACCAGCACATCTGTTATAGACGTTTTCATCCTTTTATTTTCACCATCAAGCAGGACAGAGGGTGCACACCACTCCCATCATGATCCATGCGCAGCATCATCGGTCGCGTAGATATGGGCAGTCATCCTGGGAAGTTCTGCCATATCAAATTGTGGCTTAAAATTTGCCGTAAGAGCAGCGTTTTCTTCAACTTCTGAGGGCCACCGCATCCCCACATTAACCACATGTACACGACTATCAGATAACACAAACTGCAGCGCAGCAGCATACAGGTCGTGCGCAGCCTGCCATTCAGGTGCAATATAACCCGCCAATCGCTGCAGAATACCTGAAGTGAGGGGACGCATCACCGAGATGCCCATATCGTTCCCCTGAGCTTCATCGAGCACGTGTAATGCAGCAGATTGGTAAATCAAATTATAACGCACTTGCATCACATCAAACAAGCCGGAAGCAATAAAAGGTTTTGCCGTCCAGGGCTCTTCGACAGTGAAACCCACATAGCGCACTATTCCCCGTTCGCGCAAATGAACCAGCGCATCATAGAGCCCATCTTCAAGAATATGGCGCACCTCTTCCTGGGTATACATCCCGCCGTGAAATTGCAGAATATCTACCCAACTGGTCTGCAACCTTTCCAGCGATTGCTCAACGCTGGAGAGGACATCTGCAGGTGATCCCTGGTAACCAACTTTGGTCGCCAGCACAACCTTGTCGCGCCGCCCCTTAAGAGCTTCACCAATGATGGATTCGCTGTTGCCGTTGCCGTAGCCTGGAGCCGTATCGACAATGTTAATCCCCAGGTCAAGCGCGCAGTGGACCGTCGAAATTGCGGTCCTGCGTCCCTCCGGCGTGAAAGGATCCCAGCCCCGCGCGCGGTTCACACCGCCAAAAGGATATCCCCCCAGCGCCAATCTTGTCACCTGTAAATCGGTCTTACCGTAACGTACCAGTGGGAGTGCGTTTTCCATCTCTACCTCATGGGATGTTGATGATGATATTGCCATGACCCGGGATAACCAGCGCAGCTTTATTTTTCATGTCCCGTATGGTCTTAGCAGCAAGCTCAAAATCAACCGAATTACGATAACCTGCTTCTTCCCGGAAATATTCCCGCGTCATCACGGCGTCTCCTGCGACAACGAGCACACCCCATCGGGTTTCAAATGACAAAGCATGCAATCCGAAGGTATGTCCCGGAGCAGGCAGCAAAACGACACCTTCAGGCAGTTTATCTTCTGCCTGAACAAACTTGTGAAGCAGACCCGCCTCATCCGCGTTTGCCTTTGACCATTCATCCAAACCCGCCCGTGCCATCAGCCATTCCGCATCGGGAAATAATTCCACACCGAACAGATGATCTCCATGCCAATGGGTCGCAAACACGATATCAATATCTCCCGGTTTCAAACCGGTGGTGTCAAATAGCCTCTCTTCCAGGTCCTCCGGATATGGAGAAGGATCAACCAGCAGGTTGAAGTCCAGCGTGTGCAGTAGCGTACACGTTGCTGTGGTGGTATGCAAGCGCTCTGTCTCGCCCCAGTATTTATTCATACTCAATGCACCAATATTAACAATAGTAAAATCAATAAAATCTGCCATTAAATCACTCCTTTAATAAGTAACCTGACAGCGCCTAACGGGTTGGTGACACTTACCACATAGTGGTTAAGTTTGGCATAGCCTTCCCCCACACATTCATGGATGCCGTTTGCCTGGAAATCTTCCACAAGCGCTTTTAACATTGTAAAAGCCAACTCGATATCCACCTGTGCAAGCGCCGATATCACCCATCCCGATGCCGTCGCCCAATAAGCTCCGTTCTGATAGCTGCCGGGAGCAACGGGGATCAATGTCCGCTCCCAAAAATTCCCGTTAAGGAGATGTCGCACCTGCCCTTTGAAGACATAGTCTGCATACCTTGTATGCAAAAAATGCAAAACGGCATCTTTGCGCCCATGCTGCGTATGCATGGCATCCAGGAATCCACAAGCATACGCAAAAGCATTACCCCATATATCTACCTGCGCGCAGGTTTTCGTTGCCGCGCGGTACGCTCCGGCAGCTGGATCCCACAGCACGTCCAGGTTCGCCACAATTTTATCTGCCCGTGAAGTATACTCCCCGGCATCCAACCTGCATAGCAGAAGCAGTTGTACCATCTCCTGGCACGCTTGCCAATAGAGCAGCGATGAAAAAAGCAGCTCCCCTGTTTTGGCGATCGTGTCGGTGAAACCATAGGGGGAGCGCTGGCAATCCGGGGAAATCATGACCAAGCCACGGTCGCTGCGAGGAATATAATCCATCGCTGACCTGAGCTGGGGCAGCGCCCTGTGAGCAAAAGTGACATCACCCGTTCCGGATACATAACTATGGACCAGACTAACCATAAACTGGCTGTTGTCAGTCGGTGGCGCTCCCAGTGGGGATGTCTGCCGGTCCAGCAGAATAGACCGCCAACCCATCCGCCTGAACCCTGTCGGGGATGCACCCGTCGGCGCGCTGCCCTTTCAAAAGAACACTGAGGCACGCACGGACATCACTGACCGGCAGCAAGTCCCATGCGTTTTCCACCATATAAGCGAAATCCCTGGTCCATAACGCACGGTAATTGCCTTCCCCGTCCGGTGTATAAAGCCGTGTGCCGTCTTGGGCTTCAATCTGGCATCCCGCCAGTTCACGCTGGGCAGTCGTCGTCAACCAATCTATCAGAGCGCAAACATCCTTGTCGTCTATCACTTCTGCGATCACCAGTTGGTAAACGAACCGTCTAACCGGTGCAATTTAGGCAAACCTTCCAACTTCATTGGATGGGCTTTCGCTGCTTCCCGGTCGAATTCGACGCCCAAACCGGGCAAATCCGCAGGAATCATATAACCATCCTCCCAGGCAGGCTGCGTTGTTACCACGTCAGTTAAAACAGTTCCGGGCTTGCGCGGTTGCTCCTGAACGCCAAAATTGGGCACAGCCATATTCAACTGCAGGCATGCGGCAGAAGAAATAGGACCAAGAGGATTGTGGACTGCCAGCTTGATATAGTGCGTTTCACACCACCCGGCGATCTTTTTCGCTTCCGTTATCCCACCGGCAATGCACAGATCAACACGCGCGTAATCAATCCATTCCTCCTCGATAAGCTGCCTGAATTCCCATTTTGAACTGAACTGCTCGCCGGCAGCCAGCGGTACCGTCGTTCGCGGTCGCAAAGTTTTGAAGGAATCAGGATTCTCACAGCGCAGGGGGTCTTCCATAAAGAAAGGGCGAACGGCTTCAGCTTCCTGGCACAACCATACCGCATCCGGTAAATCCAGACGTGTGTGCACGTCAAAAGTGATTTCGATGTCCTCCCCCACAGCTTCGCGTACCGCCTGAAGCTGCTTGATTGCGGTCAAAACAGCCTGCCGCGGTTCCAATACATCACCATCCTGCGGTAATCCAAACCGTACAAATTTCCAACCCTCTTCCTTGGTCTGTAAAGCAGAGTCAACCAGGGGTGCAACCTCCGTCGCGTGCCCGCGATTATGCGGATAGCAGACAACTTTATCCCGCACCTTCCCGCCAAGAAGTTCATAGATCGGCACGCCCAAAGCCTTGCCTTTGATGTCCCACAGTGCGATATCGATAGCAGCCATCGCCGAGGTCAGAATACGCTGCGCCGGGAAAAAACCGCCGCGAAATAGCACCTGCCAGATATGTTCGATGCGGAAAGGATCGACGCCAATCAAGTCCTGCTTGAAGTGCTCAATGGCCCCCATGACGGCTAACTCACGTCCAGTAATACCGGTTTCACCGACCCCATACAGCCCCTCATCGGTATCCACCACAACGAAGAGAAAATTGCGATGCCCCGCCCATACCGGATAACATTCAACATTCGTGATCTTCATCATGCCTCCTTAGTTCAGAAAATGATGTTACCAATCTGTGTCACGTGCATTGATACAGAATCCACTTGACCCACATACATTGAACATATACGCTACTTCCTGTTCAGTCAAGGGTCCATCAAAAATCAGGGGTTTACGCTCCAGAATTTTCCGGAACACCGGCGCCATCGCCTCCAGTGAGGGTCCGTTCGGCGCCGTTTCCCTGTTAACCTGAATCACATCCGGGTGTTCATATTCAAGGATTGCATCCACAACGTGCAGAGAACACGAATGCAGGTGAATAATTGAGTAATCGAACGATTCGGAAATCATCACATCATAGGGCAGATACCATTCAGCATAATGACGCGGTGAGAGAAAAGCAGCAGCGTCACACTGCGTTCGCACGACCGTCCCTGGCGCCCATATGCCCCAGGGGCTCATCATACCACCATCAATCTTTGGGATGCGCGCAAGCTGCGCCTCCAGAACAGTTATGAAAACTTCTGTTGCCGTCTCCAAAAAGGCGTGGAGAGCACGGGGATGGTCAACCATCGAGTACACCATAAACTCCGGTCCCAAAAGTGCCTCAGCCAGATCGCTGGGACCGCGCATCAGCGTTTGAACCACTGCTCGCTGTCCTCCGCTGCGTGCCACCAGCAATTCTGTCAAGCGCAGCAGGATATCCAGCCACGCATGATCAATATGCTCCGCACCAAAATCCCAGTCCTGCCACATATTAATCACGGGATGTGCGCGCATACTGCCCCCCTGAATTGTCGCCCGGATGGGTGCACCCAATATCGCTTCCATCCATGGAACCCGCGAAAATGGCGCTGCAGTGTAAAATTGGTCACCAGAGTGCCCTAAAGAACCTGGTTCCAGGGGATCACCCACTAAACGCTCTAAATCCAGCATATCCGGCGTGAGATCCATATCTTGTTGGGCAATGGTGCCGTCTGCCAAGGGCAGCCATAAATCGCCCAGCGGTGTGCCGGTCGCTCGTGTGTACAAACATTCTTCGCGCCGCCACCAGTCACCGTGCCGTTCCTTCAAATCCAGTCCCTGAGCATCCAGCTTGTAATTCATAGGTAATCCTCCGCACTGTCTTCCGGTGAAAATCCCAGCACCTGCCGTGCGTGCTCTATATCGACCCACCCATACCGGTTATTGCTCAAGCCATAGAAAATGTCAAAGCGCAAATTATCCGGCGCAGCAACACAGCGATGAACCAACTGAGCGATATCCCGTTGGCTGCACCATTCCGGGATTGCCCGGGGAATAGGCGGGCGATCTTCAGATACCACCCAGCCAATACGCAGGCACAAACACGACATACCATGCCGGAAAGCGTATGTATGCGCCAATCCCTCTCCCCACACCTTGCTGCTGGCATACAGGTTAAGCGGGCGTGTTGGCATATCGACAGTTATCCGCGAAATCGGTTCCTTCACAGCATCGAACCGTGCTTCCCGCAGCGTTTTGTAAGGTTCGGTATCCCAATAACCAAAACTTACCTGGATGGAACTGGCATAGATCACCCGCTTGACACCTTCAAGGCGGCAGGCTTCAAAGATGTGATAAGCGCCGATCAGGTTGCTCTGCAGGATGCTCTCAAATCCATGACTGCCACTGGGGTCTGCCGCCATATGTACCACGACATCCATACCGCTGACCGCGCGCTGTACAGCATCAAAGTCAGTCAGGTTGGCAAGATAGAAATGATCATCCGGCAGTGCCACAGTCTGGTCTTCGGGAATACGATCAGACGAAGCACGACGCCGCGCCAAACCGTAGACATCGTATGCATCCGGGTTTTGGCTAAGGTTGCGATAAACAACATTGCCAATGAGGCCATAAACACCTGTGATGAGTATTTTCTTTTTCATTGCTTTTCATCCTGGGTTAAGGTATATGTTATCCGTGGCATTGTACCCCCCATTGCCAGACAGGCAATTATGCATCAAGTGTAGTCTCTAGCTTCGTCCTAATGCGTTAGCCCTGAGAATCAGGGGTCGCGTCACTTTTTTGCACAAACCAAATCAGACCGAGTATGAATACCTGCCATCCAAAAAATGCGGCGCGGAATGCCTGCTATTGCATCCCAAGTTGTCTCCCGCGCCGCATTTTAAAAGAGGGATTTGGCGGTTGGCAGCCAACCGCCAAATCCCAATTATTCTGTGGCGGGTTGGGAATCTACCATGTATTCACAAGCTACCTGTTCCAACCCGCCACAGAATCCTGCTAAGGGCAATCCATTGATGTGTTGGCAAATTGCAGTGTTTCCACACTGCTTATCGTTGCGGAAAAGTGGCCGACACCCAGAGAATCACGCCCGGTTGTTCTGGGCTGAAAGTAAAGTACAATGGCATTGTACCTTAAAATGCACTCCGACCCTCAGTTCCTAAAGAACACTACTGCACTTTTCCGGTTTGGTCCATGGAACCTGGGCGATAGGGTATCGCTGGAAACGCCGGTGCCTTCCATTTTTGAAAAGGAGATCCAGATAATATCATATCCTGCATGGTTGTGCAGGATGTTACTTATTCTGTGGTTGCTGGCGTCTCCTCCTAGAGACGCCTTTTTATTTTACAATATAAAGGACAGTAATTTTATGATTTTATATATTGGCTTGGATGATACTGATATGCTTGGTACCCCGGGAACCGGGCACCTGGCGCGGGCTCTGGCTGGACTGCTGGGTGAAACATACCCCCTGCTGGGTGTAACTCGGCACCAGCTACTTTTCGATCCCCGCGTGCCATGCACAAAGAACAACAGCAGCGCCGGAATAATGCTTGAAGTTGCGGAATGCTTTGACCCTCAGGATCTGTTACCACAAATTGAGTCCTATATCATCGCAGAGAGCGCACTGGGAAGTGATCCAGGTCTTTGCATTGCCACCGATGTTGACCCGGCAATCACCCAATTTGGGCGTAAAGCACAGCAATCTCTGGTCAAACAAGCAGAAGTTTGAGCTGATTCTACTCACGCTTTTTTCCAGTTTGGTAATTGTTTTTAAGATAGCACTGCGCTTGCCTTTGAAACTACCCGGACATTCCGGTATTTTTTGGATGGCGGTCTTTATCGTAGCTGCGGGTGTAGTTCCCAAACGGGGTACAGCCAGTGTCGTTGGTTTAACATCCGGTATCCTGGCAGCTTTCCTTGGTCTGGGTGACTTTGGAGCGTTAAATACTTTTTTTTCCTATACAATGGTGGGGATAGGCGTAGATTTCGCTCTCTGGTTGGTCAGGAATCCGTTCAGCTTTCTGCCGGCAGCGCTGATGGGCATCTTCGGACATTGTGGGAAATTCCTGGTAAAATGGATATTGGGATTGATAGCCGGTGCACCTATTGGGATCGTCGCACTGGGTATGGCATATTCGCTCTTGAGTTATATTGCTTTTGGAGCAATCGGTGGTGTATTGGGTTGCTTAACACTGCGAGCCTTGCGCAAAGCAGGCTTTTTCACATACCTTTCTGAAAGGCGCTCTTCATGACACAATGCGATACTTTTTCACGACCTATCGACTACCTGAGAATATCCATCACTGACCGCTGCAATCTCAGGTGTCTCTACTGCATGCCAGAAGAGGGTGTATGCCTTCAAAATCACGAAGATATCCTGCGCTACGAAGAAATAATCTCCATCGCCCGGGCTGCTGCCAACCTGGGTGTTCGCAAAATCCGCTTGACCGGTGGTGAACCCTTAGCCAGGCGAGGCGTTGTTGACCTGGTTGCGGCTCTTGCGGATATTCCTGGCATCGATGACCTATCCATGACGACCAATGGAACACTCCTGGCACAGGCCGCTGAGGGTCTCTCAACTGCTGGTTTGCACAGAGTCAATATCAGCCTGGACACGCTGCGCTCCGATCGTTTTGCAATGATTACACGGCGCGGTAAACTGGAGGACGTCTTGTCAGGGATTCAAGCCGCATACCGTTTTCACTTAACCCCCGTAAAGATAAACACAGTTATTATGCGAGGGATCAATGATGATGAGGTTGTCGATCTTGCCCTGAAAACCACCACCAATGGTTGGAATCTGCGTTTTATCGAATGGATGCCTGTAGGTGAAAGCGCGTCAGATGACAGCAACTGGGAATCGCAATTGGTAACAGAAGATGAAATACGCAGCCGCATCGAGAAAGAATTAGGAACGTTAGAAGTGGATTCTGCCCTTATAGGCGCTGGACCCGCTCGTACCTACCGGCTTCCCGGCGCAGAAGGCACCCTGGGATTTATCTCGGCAGTCAGCCAGCATTTTTGCGCGCAGTGCAACCGCTTGCGTCTGACCGCCGACGGGCAGTTACGCCCATGTTTACTGGCAGATACTGAAATAGACCTGCGTACACCGCTGCGCAACGGTGCAGGGATCCAGGAGGTGGAGGTGTTGCTGCAGCAAGCTATTAGCGCAAAACCAAAAAGCCACCATCTGGATCAGGCTGAACGGGTCAAAAACCGGGCAATGTCACAAATAGGAGGGTAACAATGGCATTGACGCATGTAGATGCCCAGGGGAATGTCCGGATGGTTGATGTTGGTGACAAGCCGGACACGTGGCGTGAAGCTGTTGCCAAAGGTGAAGTGCATATGAAACCAGAGACATTAGAGCTTATTGCTGCGCACAATGTCCCAAAAGGCGATGTCCTCACAACAGCACAGGTTGCGGGCATCATGGCAGCCAAAAAAACTTCCGATATTATCCCTTTGTGCCATCCCCTGCCCCTGACCAAAATCGATGTAGCTTTTGATATAGACAAAGATCATGCACAGATCAACATCACATCCAGGGTGCGCACGCTGGGAAAAACAGGGGTGGAGATGGAGGCACTGACCGCCGTCAGCATCGCGGCATTGACCATTTATGATATGGCGAAGGCGGTTGAAAAGACAATGCGCATCACGAATATACGCCTGGTCAGTAAACATGGTGGGAAAAGTGGCGATATTCAATTAGAACCCAAGCCTATGGAGGTTCGAAATGATCATTAACGTTCGGTTTTTTGCACTGACCAGGGAAATTACAGGTGCGTCATCATGCAACCAAAAATTTCCAGCAGGTGCTACATTAGTGGATTTTGCGCACTGGCTGTATACAACTTATCCGTCCATGGAACCCCTGAAGTTAAGATTCGCCATTAACATGGCATACGCAGCTCTGGATACAGCGCTGCACGATGGTGACGAAATTGCTTGCATACCACCGGTAGGCGGGGGATAGAAATGGGACAACATCTGTACAAAATCGCGGACACAACAATTTCCGGGCAAGCTATTGTCGACGCTCTCATAAAACCTGAGATCGGTGCGGTGGTGACTTTTGTTGGCGTGGTCCGCGGTGCAACGGACGGGCGGACCGTGCAGTATTTGGACTACGAAGCCTACCCGGAGATGGCTGAGAATGTTCTGGCACAAATTGGTGACGAAGTGCGCCAACAATGGTCTGATGTGGAAGATATCGCGATTGTGCACCGCATAGGACACCTGGTGATTGGCGACACGGCAGTGGTCATTGCGATCTCAGCAGCACATCGCCGGCAGTTATTCGATGCGCTGCATTACACAATAGACCGCATAAAAACTATTGCCCCAATATGGAAAAAAGAAGTCTGGTCCGATGGGACAGGAGAATGGAAAAGCGAATTATGAGACATCAACACGACCTTTACCCGATACTGAGCGTTGAAGACGCTCTGGAAAAAGTCCTCAGTGTGTTTAATACTCTGGAAGCGGAAAGTGTGCCGGTTCTGGATGCTCTGGGGCGTATACTTGCCGAAGATATCTACGCTCTGGGTGATATCCCACCCCATGCGAATACGGCGATGGACGGTTATGCCGTTATTGCCGCAGATACCACCGGCGCGAACGAGACATCGCCTGTCAATTTGCGGGTTATCGAAAACCTTTCCGCCGGTTATATCGCTGAGCAACAGGTAACACCCGGGACTGCTATCCGTATAATGACCGGCGCGCCAATACCAGAAGGAGCAGATTCCGTTATCCAATTTGAAGAAACGCAGCAGACTGGGGACACAGTGGCACTTTACAGCGGTGTGACAGTCGGAAAAAATATCCGCTATGCTGGAGAAGATGTCAAAACAGGAGATCACGTCTTGTCACCCGGCAAATGCATCCGTCCGCAAGAAATTGGTATGCTGGCAGCCCTGGGATACGCAAAGGTTAAAGTGATTAGGCGTCCCAGGATTGCCATCCTGGCAACCGGGGACGAATTGGTTGCAGTAGATGCCCCGCTTACTCCCGGGAAAATAAGAAATGCAAATGAGTATTCCAATGCAGCGCAGGTGCTGAAATACGGCGGCATACCGCTGATGTTAGGGATAGCACAGGATACAATCGCCGACCTTACCCAGAAAATTCAGATCGGATTAGCAGAAGGTGCAGATTTGCTTTTGACCTCGGGTGGTGTTTCTGTAGGTGATTTTGATGTCGTCAAACAGGTCCTGGTTTCAGAAGGCGAGATGACCTTCTGGCGCGTGCGGATGAAACCTGGTAAACCCCTGGCATTTGGCGTCATCAGTGCAGAAATTCATGGGCACCGGCGGTCAGTACCCGTGTTGGGGATGCCGGGAAATCCTGTATCAGCGATGGTGTCATTTGAGTTGTTTGTCAGGGCGGCTATTCGCAAAATGTCAGGATTTACCGACGTGACGCACCCAACGATCGACGTTATCCTGGATAATCCAATACCCGCCAAGGATCAACGCAGACATTACGTGCGGGTGGATATTACGCAGCGGGATGGTGAATATCACGCGGCGTTAACGGGTGAGCAGGGTTCGGGAATTCTGAACTCAATGGTTCTGGCGAATGGTTTGGCTATCATCCCTGAAGATTGGACAAGCGCATCCGCAGGCGACCGGGTCAAAGCTTTCTGGTTGGACTAAAAAAATGATATTAAACCCGTGGTAAAATGGTCGAGTAGTTAGAGACATACACAACGGTGCGAAGGTTACTTTAATATTGTAGGAGCACAATGGAAATAAGGTTAAGTTTGGGTTCAGCGACGCGTCTGGGTCTGAAAGAGATGCGGATGGATGCGCAACCCACAACGTTGTACGCCATGCTGGGTGATCAATGCGCTGGCGCGTGTACATTCTGCACGCAAGCCAGAGATAATGTAGCTAACCGGAAGTTTTTGTCACGGGTAGTTTGGCCCGTGTATGACCTGGATGAAGTGGCAGCCCGTCTGGCGAATGACACGGAAATACACCGCATTTGTATCCAGACCTTGAAGGATCCGAATATACTGGATACTTTGCCGCAGGTCATCCAGAATCTGCATGAGGGCAATCACAAACCCATTTCCGTATGTATGAATCCAGTGCCGCGGTCTGCGCTTATCGATCTGAAAAATGCCGGCGCCGAACGCGTCGGCACCGGATTGGACTGCGCATCTCCTGAAAGTTTTGCCCGAATAAAACCTGGTTTCAGCTGGAATCAGTATCAACAATTTATCACCGACACTGTGGATGTGTTTGGACGCGGATCTGTGCACCTTATCGTTGGGTTAGGCGACAGCGATGAAACATTGATCCAGGCTTTCCAACGCTATACAGATATGCATTGTTCTATTGGACTCTTTGCATTAACGCCTGTTCGCGGTACAAAGCTGAAGGCGCCGGCACCGCCGGTAGAACGTTACCGCGCGCTGCAGGTTGCCCGGTATTTGATAAACGCGAAACAGGCACGCGTTGACAATATGACATTCGTGGATGGGAAATTGCAGACCATAAACGCCACATCAGTTGCGGTCAAAGCAGCATTATCATCAGGTAATCCTTTCCGCACCAGTGGTTGCCCGCATTGCAACCGACCGCTGTATAACGAGCGTCCCGGCGGTGTTATGTATAACTATGCCCAACCGTTGCAAGAGGACGAATTAGCCCAGGCAATAAATGAACTTGCTAACTATGTCACATTCGACTAACCTGTTCCGGAACATTGTTACTTTGATAATCTGAAAGGAAACAACTATGACACATACCTGGCGTTTACTCAAACACGGTGCAGCCAGCGCTGCCGACAATATGGCAACGGATGAGGCTATTCTGCGGCATGTCACATCGGGGAAAAGTCCCAATACGCTTCGTTTTTATACCTGGGATCCTTCGGCCGTTTCCATCGGTTATTTTCAAGGCATTGAGCAGGAAGTTGATTTGGCTGTCTGCCAGGAAAATAATGTGGCTGTTGTCCGGCGACTAACAGGCGGTGGTGCTGTTTATCACGATAGGGATGGAGAAGTGACGTATTCACTCAGCCTCTCAGAACCATATCCGGGATTACCTGCCAAAGTGCTGGATTCATATCCTGTTTTATGTGCTGGCTTGATAAAAGGTTTTGAAATCCTGGGTCTTTCGGCTGAATTCAAACCCATCAACGATATACTGGTTAATGGAAAAAAGATTTCAGGAAACGCACAGACACGCCGTTTCGGAGGTATCTTGCAGCACGGCACATTGTTGTGCAGGGTTGATCCCCGATTGATGTTCTCACTACTTAAGGTGCCGGACGAAAAAATACGGGACAAAATGATACAAGCAGTGGAGGAAAGGGTCACATCCGTGGAACGGGAATTGGGGCAGATTGATCGCGAGGCTATCACGCAGGCGATGATCCAAGGTTATGCTGAAACTTTGGATATTGAACTTATCGAAGGATCACTGCTCGCTTCTGAAATCGAATTAGCAGAACAAATAAAAACGGAGCGATATGCAAACCATGACTGGAACTTTAAGCGCTGATTACAAAGTCGCTGGAGGCAAGCTGCTACGCGTTGAAGTCAAACTCGGTGTTGAAGGTGAAAAGCGCATAATCCGTTCGATTTCCATCAACGGCGACTATTTTATGCATCCGGAAGAGGCTATCGAAGCTTTGGAAATAGCACTCACCGGTGTTATATTCCAGGATCACGAAATAGAACAAGCTGTGAACAGGTTTTTCGCAAGCGATGTTGAGGTTATAGGCGCAGCGCCACGTGACTTTGTGCACGTCATTATGCAGACCGGCATGATTTCAGACGCACCATGATTCTAAAAACCTACTCACCCGTACCTCGCTTTCCTGCCATATCGCTTTCAGGTGTTGAGTGCGCATTGCATTGCGAACACTGTAATGCGACTTATCTGGGCGGTATGCTCAAAGCAGAGACACCTGAAGCTTTACGTGCATTATGCCAAAAGCTGGCAAGAAAGGGCGCTGTAGGCGCGCTACTCAGCGGGGGATCAGACAAACATGGCGGCATACTTAATTTGCCGATGATGCTGCCGGTCTATACACAAAATCAAGGAAGAAACCGGGCTTATTCTCAACATCCACCCCGGATTGGTGAGTGATGAAATTGCAGAAAATCTTCACGTTGATTTCGCATCCCTGGAGATACCCGGTGACAAAACTATTCATGACATCTTTGGACTACCAATAAGCCGGAAAAACTACATCGACACCTATCATCGGTTGAAGCATGCGGGTGTGCATGTCGTTCCTCATGTCAGTGTGTATGACGGCACCGAACACCTGCTGCTGGAGGGTATCGAAACGCCGGACACCATCGTCGTCATCGTTTTTTCCCCTACAAAAGATACGCCAATGGAGTATGCTGAATCACCAACACCAGACATGGTCGAGGGTGTCATCCGGGGTATAAAACTTATGTTTCCTGATGCTGAAATTTCACTGGGATGTATGCGACCAAGAGCACACCAATTGCGCCAGGCGATTGAGGCGGCAGCCTTAAAGGGAGGGGCAACCAGAATAGAATTACCCTCAAGAACCATTATTCAAAACGCCGCGCTATTTGGGTTCACTTCTATTGTGAATTATGACGCTTGCTGCGCACTGCCAGTAAAACTGGAATCGCGCGCGCGTAGCAAACGCAGTGTTGAAGGTTTCCGGGAACGTTAAAACCTCTGATCCCTACCGCCAACTGGCTGACCACGACCGCGTTTGATACGCACTGCGTATCTGCCACTCACGGAGTAGAGCCAGTAGCATCTTCTGCTGTTCTGCATATTCAGGATTATCCCAAAGGTTCATCTTCTCGTTTGGATCATTGATCAGATCAAATAACTGTCCAAAAGGCTCATCCAGGAAATGCACCAGCTTCCAAGCTTTAGTCCGCACCATAGTCATAAAGTCTGTTTCCCGCAGTATGCCGTCACGCCCATGCTCTGCATAAACCACTTCGCGTCCAGACCAAGCATTATTACCCTCAAGTGCCGGCAGTAATGATTGCGCCTCATAGGATTCCGGTACAGTTAGTCCTGCAAGCTCCATAATGGTAGGTCCAAGGTCCATCATCTGGCACAATCCATCAATAATTCTACCCTTGGCGAAACGTTTTGGACTCCAAATGACCGTTGGAACACGGGTTATAATGTCATACATGGTCCATTTTTGACTGTGTCCATGGTCACCCAAAGCATCCCCGTGATCCGACGTGAAGATGACGACCGCATTTTCCAAATAACCTTTCTCATCTAAAGCGGTAAGAATCTGCCCTATTTTCTCATCTATCATCGTCACATTGGCGTAATAATGCGCACGCTGCCGGTGCTGCTGCGCCCGGGTCGGATTCAGTTGATAATAAATGGAGTCGTGATCAACTTCTGCGTTGTGGTGACGCATCGCCTGGAACGGTGCTGGTTGTGCGTTAATTTCATCATCGGTCACCGCAGGCAGTGGTAACTCTCGATCCAGATAAGGTTCCAGATATCGGGGAACAGGATCATACGGGGGATGCGGTCCAGGAAAGCCTATTTCCATAAAAAGCGGTTGATCAAAAGCTGGTTTTGCTTTTAACCACCAGGTTGCCATATCGCCCACAAACATGTCTGACTGCGTCTCTTCAGGATAATCCCATGTGAAAGCACCCATGCTTTCCTGGTAATCAGCGCGCTGGCGATAGGATTCGCGCTGCTGTTTGACCAATCCCCTGGCCTGCAACCCCTTATCCCACTCATCGAAATAATAACGCCCTTCCAGATAGCGGTCTTTATTCTCCACCACGAACCGCTCGTGGAATCCCAATGGCGTTTCAAATGGCACCGTGTGCATCTTGCCCACGTTTACACAATAGTAACCACTGGTTGCCAAATTCTCAACCCAGCTGTGCTCCCATTGATCTCCGTTTTTCAGAATGCCTGTCGTGTGTGGATAATAACCGGTAAAGAGACTTGCGCGAGAAGGCACACAAGAGGGGGCTGTAATGTGACAGTTGGTGAAGGTCACACCTTCATCAACTAAACGGTCAAGGTTGGGGGTCTCCATATAAGGAAAGCCCAATGCGCGAATTGTGTCAAAACGCTGTTGATCTGTAATAAACAGGATAATATTGGGTCTCGAATCCGTCATTTTTCCTCCACAAACATTGATTAGTGCAGCCACGGTAACCGCAGCCATTCGTAGCCTAACGTGAACTTCCGTCATGCTTTGCCACACTATATGCTGTGCCGTGCAGAATTGCCTCTGCTGCAAGGAGCCCACTTTTCACCGCCACGTCAATACCTTCTCCCAAATCGCGGGTGGCTAATCCAGCAGCGTCCCCTACCAGATAGGCTTGGTCAAGTTGGGCGGGTCCGCCTTTCTGGCGAAGGTAATAACTATAGCCTTTAGGATGGTAATCGTAACCGTCAACGATACCCAATCGCCGCAGTTTGTCGACAAGGACTGCCCAGTGACGTTGAATATGGTCGCCATTCTGTTTTAACTCTGAGATTTTCCCCCCACCCCGACATTGACGTACCCTTTTGCCTTTGGCACGTACCAACTATATCCCGGCAGCCCTTGTTCAACAAACCACAACTGGCAGCGTGGGTCACTAACCGGATACGCAAATTCTTCTTCCAATGCCACGATTAAATCCTCAGTTGCCCGTGGATATCGCTCGGAGAAAAATGTCCGGTATACAGGGCAATGCGTTCCACCAGCCCCAACAATCACATTGGCTTTATAGCTATCATCAACTACATAACTGCTCCCAAGCCTTTCTATCGAGCGGACGTGGTGAAGTTCAACGGGGACCGCAGCCCGTTTAAGTAACCAGTCGTCAAACTCAATTCTACGGATAGCATACTGCAGCGTTGGAACTGCCAGGCGCACCCCTTTGATGGAAACGTATAAGTGTGAAAATTCCTGAAGACCGTATGGATAAGCATCCGCCCGTATGCCCAGGTCATCCCACACACCGGGTGGTACCCACCCGGCGCACAACTTAAGACGCGGAAAAGATTGACGGTCCAGGATCAAACAGTCAACCCCCTGGCGTTGTAACGACCAAGCACATGAAGCTCCCGCAGGTCCGCCACCGACAATTAATACATCCGTATTTTGCATCTCTTTGTTCTAAAGAATACGACAGTCTGGTTGTTGGGTGCCCGTACGGGTCATTACGATTTGCCACAGCTGGGTAGCCCGGGATCGGAAACCACCCATACTGTTTTGCAGCCAATATGACCACATGCGGTGGAAACGTTCACTGTAATTGGATTTCAGGTCGGGCCAGGCAGCCTCAAAATTGCGGTACCACGCCTGGAGGGTCAGGTCATAATTCGGACCGATGTTGTGCCAATCCTCCATCACAAATAAACCTTCCATAGCTTTACCTATTTGGCTGATAGAGGGCAGCATCCCGTTGGTGAAAATATACTTATCAACCCACGGTTCGGAACTTCGTTTGCTTATATTGCTGCCAATTGTATGAATAAAAGCGATACCATCCTCTTTAAGGCAACGGTCAACAACCTGCATATAAGTACGATAGTTTTTGTATCCAACATGCTCCAATATCCCAATTGAAATAACGGCATCATATGTTCCCTGCACCTCCCGGTAATCCTGCAAGCGTAATTCGACCGGAAGCCCTTTGCAGCGTTCCATACCCAGTTTCACCTGTTCTTTGGAGACTGTCACACCCAGGACGCTGGCGCCATATTTCTCGGCAGCATATTGCGCAAAACTACCCCATCCGCAACCCAATTCCAGAACTATGCATGCCTGGTTTTAGACCGATTTTTTTACAGACCAAGTTCCAACTTGGCTTCCTGGGCTTCATCGAGCGTCTGTGCATTGCGCCAATAAGCACAGGTATAATTCATCCTTTTATCCAACATTGCCTCATACAAATCATTTCCCAGGTCATAATGCTGCTCGCCAACCTGGTAGGCTCTGGTACTGGACTGCCTGTTAAACAAGAGAGCTTTGAGCGCAAAAAACAGGAATTTCCAATCTCCTTCCACTTTACTCCGGACGTCCGCCTTCAGCAATTTGGTAATCATCACATCGATTGCTTCACAATCCCACCAGCCATCCATGTACGATTCACCTAGCCCCAGAGTTGTCTGACGTAGGACTCTGTCGTAAAAGTTTGGATTGTGAACCTGGATATCCCATGGGTGAGTGCCATTGACCTCCACATCTGCCTCTGCCAATAAATCCCGAATAATACCCTCAGATTTGGGTGATACCATAATAACCTCCCTGATAAAACATAGTGAAATCACGCCAATGAAAACCGGACATCAAGAATCTGCTTAAACTTATATTGGTGCTTGACCAATCAAACTAAAGATACATAGTTTTACACCAAAATGCAAAACATAACCAGTTGTGGGGTGTGCGTCACATTTTTGCATCCTATGCTCTTAGGGCGGCGCGGAATAGTCCTCTCGTGCAACCAAAGTTGATTCCCGCGCCTCTCTTCCTTCATAAGGGTGTGTCGGTTGCCTTGGGCAACCGACACACCCTTTAAACCAGGTGGCGGGGCGGAGGTATCCCTTGCATGCAGAAGCTCCGTAATCCGCCCCGCCACAGCATCCTGCTCAAGGCAAACCATAATTTGTTCAGCAAAGTGCGGAGTATGCACACTTTTTACCGTTGCGGAAAAGTGACGGACACACCGAGTGGTGGACAGAATTGACATCGATGCGAATTTAGCATATAATAATATTGTAAATAGGAAGTATTTGATTGTTCTTTCACATGTGATAATGTCGTTTTTCCACCTTCAGGAGGGAATAATGTACAGCTACAACACTGATCCTATCATCGAGATGCAACGAGCACACCAAAAAATTGCTGAACAAGCAGCACACCTCCACTACCTGGCCAGAATTTTAAAGCGTCGAGCGCATAAACGCGTTGCTGCAACGGAAACAATAAAGGTATCGTGTACAATCTTTCCAACAGAGTGTTAGCACCCTGTAAAGTCATCATCAGGTATATTTCAAATCTGATGATAAAATCAAACGCAGATACAACAAAAAAGGTGCGGTTTCTCCGCACCTTTTTTTATGAAACTACATTCGCAATTCCACATCCTGATCTAAAAGCGTCGTTTGCAGCTGTTTTATATCGAGACATCCAGGCGTTACACCCAACTTAGCACTCAGTGCAGCAGCAGTTCCCGCAGCCTGACCCGTCGCCATCATTGGCACCATCGCTCTATGCGATTCATAAGGTTGTTGTTCGCTGGAAATACAGCGCCCTGCAATCAATAAGTTTTCAACATTTTTTGGAAGCAGGCATCGGTATGGAATATCATAGCCCTCATGCTCAAGATAACGCCGATAACCATAGTAAGCGATTACAGCACACGAACTAATGGCGACAACATCGTCAAATCGGTGACCCTCAAGTGCGTCTTCTGCGGTGAGTTTATACTCGCCCTCTATAAAGCGCGTTTGGCGAATACCTAATAACGGAGGGGTTTCCAGTACAACCGCATCCATTAATTCCGGATTACGCTGCTGTTTTATTTGGAAATCGTCATAGACTCGCAGTCTGGTGTCCACCTCTGCCTGTGACAACTGTTCAGCATCGACACCGTTGATGGGCTCCGCGGAAGGACCCCAGACAACAGCGCTGGTGCCAAAATCACAAGCGAAGGGTGCTCCAGGACGTTGCGTGCCAAACTGTACTCGATACATAAGCGCATCATTCAGACGCGGGGCTTCGTCACTTTGAATTTGCCAGTAAGGGGCTCCCGCCCTGGCAGCCACATCCCCGTCGCCGCTGGCATCCACCACAACTTTCGCAGTGATTGCCTGGCGACCCGACTTATTCT
The DNA here is from genome assembly GCA_963700595.1 of uncultured Chloroflexia bacterium. Classification (GTDB taxonomy): domain Bacteria; phylum Chloroflexota; class Anaerolineae; order B4-G1; family SLSP01; genus PWVB01. The sequence goes on along the minus strand of CAVOYE010000020.1, from coordinate 43,366 downwards.
CCACAATCACACCCATCAATCTGCCCTGATCAACGATAACATCACAGAAACGATTCTGCAGCATCAGGTGGACGCCAGCTTCCACACAGAGTTTTAACACGATGAACTTAAATTTCTCTGTATCAATGGCATAACTGTATTCCATCTGCCCGGGTAGCGTGGGGTAATATTTCTGCGGATAAGGACTTTTTCCAAGCCCACCCATTGACTTCATCATCAAGACGATTTCTTGAGCAATGCCTCGTACTGTTTGCGTCGTATCCGGTTCGACTTGATTACGAAAACCGTTGATACATGCCATCAATGAAGCGGTTGCTGTACCACCAAGATACCCAAAACGTTCAATTAACACCGTCTGCGCCCCATTTCGCGCGCTGGCAATAGCGGCACTGAATCCGGCAGGTCCACCACCAACAATGACCACATCCACATCACGAACAATCGGAATATCACGCGCTGGTTCTCGATAATATTGCACAGTTTTCCTCCATAATTAAAGCTGGCTTATGCCATCTGTTTGACCAAACGGATCATCGTTTGATAATTCTCCATCACCTGCGGTGAGATCGTGCGTCCATACGGACAAGAGGAAGGCATCAGGACAAACCCTCGTCCTGAACCCGTTGTCCCCTCCGCAAGAGCTTGCCGCACACGTTCCTCAAAAGCAGGAGGAGCCAATAGTTCGATTTCAGAAGCTTCGATGTTGCCGAATAGCACCATCTGCTCTCCTACTTCCCGACGGAGGTCCGAGAGCCGCATATCACCCTGGGGAGGTGGTTCAACAGGATCTAATCCCGCGGGTTCCATAGCAGCAATATAAGGTAATATACGCTTGAGCTTGCCATGCGAGTGCAGGCGCGCATAACCGCCGTTCTGCTGGATAGTTCGTATAATAGGCTCTGTGTAGCGTACAACATATGCTTCATATAATCGCGGAGGAAGCAAAGGTTCAGAGGCATACTCGGAACCAACGACCCGCCACAAATGTCCCGGAAATTCCTTTGCGACTTGTTTGACCATGGGGTAGATTGCTCTTGCGCATTTCTCAAGTAATAGATGAAACAAACCAGGTTCGGTCAGGGCAATAATTGTGTAGTCTTCCAGGTTAAAAAGCGAAGCTGCCATACATATCGGGTCTGCGACATCCACCATCACAATCCCGGCATCCCCAAGTGCGTTTTCAGCCGCAATTAAATTGTCGACGCTGGTATCATAAGCAAAAAAATTATCCGGGAGATCGAGGTAAACTTTCAAGTCTTCTGTATTTTTCAACAAGGGCTCAAGCGTCCACACAGTCGCCACGTCTTGCTCACGGCGCGTCAAGGATGTCAACTGCTTGCCTTGAAAAGTCAGAATCTGACGAGTATATAAGCTGTGGTTTTGGGTATAGTGTTGCAGCGTGGTGTATTGATTACGACTGTTATCCGGGGCTGGTTGACGATCCGGGCTAACCATCCTGATCAGGTCAGTTTCGTCCTCAGCCAACCGGATTAATTCCCGCCAACCTGGTCCATTGTAAATATTATAGGGATCAGGATCATCAGGGTCAGGCACCCACCCACCAATTTCATAGAAACTGACCGCAGGTCGATCTACAGGTTGTCCCCGCAATGTTGCCATCAGACGCTCTCGACGGGTTATCAACACATGCCTCCTCGGTGGTTTGGTTTTTGAACGCTTTATGAATCGTACAACACGACCGAAAAATATCCGTTTTTCGGAGAGTAATTTTGTGTTTTGTAATTTTAAACTTTACTGGAAGTGGTATTCACCATCGCCCGCAAAGCCTGAGTAATGTAAAGGATGCCACCGATCAAACCGGCAGCACCGGTGACCACCCACACCGAGAGAGTCCAGGCGGCAGCCACCGGTTCAGCGACCGAGACGGATTTCATTAAAGGTTGGGCAACCCAATCACGCGCCCCTAATCCGCCAACGGAGATAGGAATAAGCAAGGTAAGAGCGAGTAAAGGCACTGCGATGAAATGAAACGACAGGTTGACATATATCCCAACCGCAAGGGCGCACAGCCAATAAACCAGTATGTTAAAAACATTAAAAAGTGTCGAGAGTGCCAGGGCTGACCAGATGGCGCGCACCCCGCATCCCGTCACTGCCTGGTATACGCGAGCCAACGTACCCGCGCCATCCATGGAAATAGCTGGGGGAAGTGTGAAAGCAGCACCCATTCGAGCCATCAAACCGCGCAGCAGGTTTCCCTCCAGAAGAATAAATCCTGCAACTAAACCGCTAACTGCGACACCAAAAAAAGTCCAGCGCAGCCACGGCGCCAGTTCAGGCGCAAACGGCAGTACGACCAAACCCATCGCCATAAGCGACAATAAACCTGTCATCCGGTCGACGATGACCGTGCCGGTTGCTGCTGCGCCATTCTCGCCCTGAGCTAATTCCAACACACGCACGATGTCTCCACCGAAACCGGAGGGTAAAAACGAACTGAAGAAACCGCCTATCAGGTACAGTTTTAACAAGAGCCAAAAAGAGGGATACAAATCAAGGCCCTGAAGCAGAACCTGCCATCTGAATACGCGAATGACGATCCCAGCAAGAAAAACAAGCCATGCGATAAACAAAAGATCCAATCGCGCATTGCGCAGTTCAACAAAAACCTGTTGCCCACCAACTTTTTTCAGTAAAATCCACAGCGTCAACACACTGACCGCGATGCGCAGCAGGTTAGACCAAGTTTTGTTTAACTTCACTGCACCTCCGGACAGGATGGGTCATAGCGGAAGTAATCATAACGGACATCTGTTGGTGTTGTTTCCCAGACTGCGCCAATGAGACCGACACGATCGCGAGGCATATTGTGGGCGAAAGTCGTATCAAAGTGAATGCCATTGATATAGAGATCGATCTGCGCGCCTCGGACAACGGCTTTGATGGTATTATATTGTGTCGAAGGCCATACATCGTGATTCTGGGGACCCCAATCAAGAATTTTTATTTCAACATTTTCTTCAGTCCCATCAAAAGGCTGACGATCTCCAGGATATATGTAATTGTGATAGTGGAGAACCGCATATGCACTGTTAGCATTGATCTGGAATGTAAAGACCTCTGTCTTGGCTGCATTTGCACCAAAAACCAATCCCCAATGCGACCACCACGGTTCGTTGCGATTTTCTGAACCATAGAATACCGCCCGGGCTTCAACACAATAGTTCTGTGGTAATGGGTACATGGCTTCAGGCAGAGGTGCAAACTCAACAGGATGTGTAAACCAAGTATATGTGTCACCACCGGCGCCGTTGACTGTTGGCAATATAAAAATCTGATAATTTTCACCAGGTACGTAATGCATTGCTGCCACTTTCTCCCATTCCCACTTTTCGCCATCATCATAGGTGCGAAGGTTCCAGCGGTAAGCATCCCCTGCATACCAACCGCTGCTGGGGTCATCAAAATTATCGACATACACCGGTAGAGGCGTGGGCGTCGGTGTCGGAGTTGGTGTGGGATCCAATCTGAATAGCGGCAAATAGACACTACTGCCATGCCGGACTTCTACAACAATATTGTCAACAAGCGGACCTGAAAACAAACCAGCATTATCGCTGGCGAATATGAATATGAGATACACTTCATCCGCTCCATGCACTGCAGTCGAGGGCCAGTCCAACGCCTCCAATGAATAGGGAACAGCAGAAATGGGTACTTCCATCGAATCTACGAACGTTGTCCCATCGAGGGATAAAGCCACGGAAAAAACATCACTCGGATCGATTTTGTTAACATAATCAAATGTTATACGTGCTTCGGCGACCGCGTTGGTCAGTGAAATAGGGCCAACGACTGCAAGTGTGCGCATTCCATTTGTGTAAGTTCCGGTAAGCCAGGTCTGATTCTCCCCGGCGTTACCCCCGCCAGCAGACCACAAACCAAAATTGTGGACGCCTTCATATCTATATGGTACAACACCCCACTGATAACCCGTACTGGTGGTTTCGGTGAAAGTCCACAGCGATAAAGTGTTACTAAAAGTTTCCGTAAAAACGGTAACCCATCCGTCCTGAACGTTTGTGGGTTGTGCATGTTGATCCGCCAGCGTTAACCCCACGGAAAGGACAATCCAACATCCCAGCAACAAACCTCCGACAAGTAAAATACGCTGCCTTTTCAACGTCAGTACCTCCCACCCAGGTGAAATAATTTCAAGAAGCAATTATAACAGTGTATATAGCAGGTAAAACTCAAAGAAAAAAACCTGAGGAGATCTTTGAATCTCCTCAGGTTGCAGAATTTAACTTACTTTGGTGTGACTCTGAAATTATCGAAGTAGGATTTTACGGGTGTTAAATCCCACGAACCAGTAATCAAACCGACATTATGGTTATTGCTCAAATCCGCCGAGGTTATCGACATCACCTCTCCGCCGTTCATCAGGATCCGGGCGGTGTTGCCGTTCACCTCAACCTTGGCATGATTAGGGGTGCCATTAAAACCAACATGCAACGTCGTTCCGCAAGCGCTCCAGTCCTTATAGCGAGTCCAATACCGCAAGTCAGCTACCGAGACATACGGAATGCCTACATTGGTGTACTTGCCGATTGCGCATTGCCCCTGGAAGTTCCATTCAAAGACAAAGATTGTGCTGAAATCAGAAGTTGCTCCGAAGATCAAACCTGCCTTTCCGCCATATGGATCCAGAGTTTGGTCTCCAGCCCGAACAAATCGATGGACTACTTCCACGTCATACTTTTGAGCAGTATTGTTATAAGGCGCATTAACAATGCCCATTTTTTTGTTATTTGCAGAATTGAGATCGAGCAAGATTTTCATCTTGTAGAAACCGGCTTCGTAGGCTGTTTCCAGGGTGTTATTATCGATTTTTTTCCGCCATCCACTGTTGGAATTTGAAAAGTCGTCGAAAAAGCCCTGGCTGACCACAGATATCATCTGGGTATTACTCCATGCACCAGCCCCGTAAGAATTGACACCCTGCACACGGTAATAATAGGTTCCAGGCGTTTGATTTGTGAAAGTTTGCGGTGATGTACGTGTGCTATCAATGGTGAGATTCGTGAAGGCTGCATCAGTAGCTTCCTGAAAATGGTAACTCGTTGGGATAAAATTGGAATAACCGTAGACCCAGCTTAACGAGTAATTCCCCTTTCCGTCATTACTGGCGATATTCAGCGTTGGTGCATAAGGAATAGGCGGGTAATAGCGGACAATCAGGGGGAAATATACAAACCGCAGCCCGTTCTTCACTGTTACCGTCACTGTATCTATCATGGCGGGATCATAATTCCCCACCAGATCCTTGGCGCGTGTTTGAACGACATACTGCTGACCATCATTTTCTGTTGGCAAGGGCCAGGTGTAGGTCCAATTCCACCAATCCCCAAAACCGTCCAATGTCACACTGGTTGCCGGCAACCAATTGTCCAAACCCCCGACCTGCTTGATATTAACTTCGACTACCGGTTGATAACTGGCAACCGGTGCGGCAGGGGACATCAAAGCATCGACCTCAAGCGCCAGGTTGCTGGTTGGAACAACGACCGATGCCACATCACTCCAGAAACTGCTTCCCAAACTGTTAAGAACCTGGATACGGTAGAAGTACTGTCCCGGTGCTTGATTCGTGAAAAGTCTGTTAGTCACTCCCGAACCCAGCGTGTAGGAGGTTATTTCGGAGAAAGTATCATCAGGTGCTTCCTGCAATTCATAGGATAGTCCGCCAGCTACCGCACTCCACTGCACAAAGTAATACCCGCCTCCAGTTTGCGGGACATAGATGATCGGTTGTTGGATGACCGGTGGATTGGGGAATTCGGGGCTCTGGTCCGCTGTCCAGGTCCGTCCACTGACCACAAAATTTCCACGCTCAGTGATGAGCTGCTTGTTCCATGGACTCATAATTTTCGATATGGGCGTCGCAGCCACCTCGATCAGTGCAGTACGCTCCAGAATCGAACTCTCAAAGTGAATCAAAGCAGTATTGCTAATCACGTCTCCCATCTGAGCTGCTGTCGTAACCTCTACCTGGAACGCCAGGGTGACAACGGAATTAATTGCTATAGAGGGTACGGTGAAGGTGATGTAGGGAGGATTATTCGTCAACCAGGATGCGCCAATCCCATCGGGATAGACACGGGCACTGGACGGCACATAACTCAAAGCCGGATCAAGCATATCGCCAACAACCACTTGCCCGGTCGCGCTGATCATACTACTGTTGCTAAGAACAACTGTATAGGCTACCTTACTTCCTGGAGAAACTGCTTCAGGTGACGCGGTCTTTACAGAACCAGACAATGGTGTGGGATCCTCAGCCAGTGCAGTACCGGCACCAGCTAACCACATCACACCCATAGCTACAAACGCTGCACAAAGCACAGCGATTAGCGTCAAGCGTGTCGTCCGCCTTTTCTTCGGATACATTTTTATCTCCTTATTAAATATCGTGACTTGTTTTCCGGCTTTTCAGCCTGATATACACCTTAGGTATACCACATGAATGATGTGCGGCAAACGTGCGCCCATCAGTTGAGTGGCGCTTAACATAACAATTGGATTGTTTTTCTGTTATTTATCTGATAATTAGCCACCGCCTGTTATTGATTCAATTCGTCCCACAAGGTACGTGGGCATATTGGCCATGATAGTTGTTTTGTGTATGCGATTGTACAAGGACTTGGTTGACCTGGTCTTTACTTTGACGTAAGTATCCGTCATGCCAATCCAATAATCGTCGTCGATTTGAGATATATAGAGCACCGGAAGTGTCTGACCCACCGCTCGCATCCGGTAGTCGAAACTGAGCTGGGCACTCACTTTCCGCAATTGTTTGGCGCGTGACCTGCGAATCGCAATTGGCACCTTCCCCGGTAACTTCATAGCTGCAGTACCCTCGCGTTCCGAATAAGGAAAAACATGCAGTTTAGCAAATCTACTTTTCTCGATAAATGCCACTGTTTCCTTGAACTCATCCTCTGACTCACCAGGAAAGCCAACCAAGATGTCAGTAGTTATCGCCATCTCAGGATCTACTTTCCGTGCGGTGTGGATCAGCGCAGTAAATTCTTCCGACGTTATGCGCCGTCCCATTCTGCGCAATACAGTATCGGAGCCGGATTGAAGCGGAAGGTGCAGCTGCCTGCAAAGCCGTGGATTCTCCCACAAACACAGCAAGTCTTCATCCACATCCCAGGGTTCAATAGAGGATAAACGCAATCGGGGAATGCTGGTCTCGTGCAGAATTGAGCTAACCAGGATCGCTAGACCCCCGTCAATCCCCAAATCTCGCCCATACGCACCCAAACTTACGCCTGTCAGCACCAACTCTTGAGCCCCGCTTGCTGCCATATCCTTAGCCGTGGATATTGTGGAAGCAAAAGGACGGCTCCGCGCAGAACCTCGCAATATCCTGGTCAAACAGAATGTACACAGGTGATCGCAACCGTCCTGAACTGCCAAAAAAGCCCGTGTATGCCCCCAGCGTCCGGGCGCCCAGGGGGCAGGGCTTGCATTAGTCCCTGTGATGATTTGCACAGCGCGTAATTTATCATGATTTGAAAGGACCCACTTTACACCGGGACCGTGCAATGCACGCCCCATATCTTCAGTTGCCCAACAACCAAGAACAGCGATACCCGCTTCCGGCTGTAAACTATGGAGTTTATTGATTCTCTTTTCGCTTTTCTGCGCAGCGTGCGCGGTTACCGCACACGTATTCAAAACAATAATGTCAGCAGTAGTGGGGTCAGTCACAATAATGCCGCCGTTACCAGCGAAGTGTCGGGCAAGATCATCCATCTCCGCAGCATTGAGGCGACAGCCCAGAGATTCCAGGTAATAGGTGCGGTGAGATTCCGTTGGATTCGGGATTTGTTGCGTCATCAAACCATAGTCAAGGCAGCGAGGTGACTTCAAGGTCATCAAAAGTAATGACAACACCACCTTCGCCAAAAGCACCCGCATAAAGGCCTATTGATCCTTTGCTGAGTGTTGCATCATCGACCTGAAACACAGTTTCTCCGTTGACTGTTAAAGACAAAGATGTATCCTGTGCTGTCACTGACAACGTATTTGCGCTCAGACCCTGTTGGATATGGGGGAAAAGTGTCCAGTCATTTCCTAACACTGTCCAACCCTCATCTTGATAGAGCGCAGCCCGTGCATAGCCATCACCGCTGATAGAAAGGACGTAAAAACTGGTGTCATTATCCATCCGTACCAGGACACCGTATTCATTATCTATGGGTCCGGATAGCTGCTCCGTGGTGACAGTCAATTCAAAATTCTTCCAGACACTTTCGTGTGCCGCCCATGCAACTTGTCCAGGCTCGTAAACTTCCACTTTTAATACACCATCTTCGATATTGACGGTTGCTGATGCATCATCACTTAACAGCCACCCGTGATTGCTATCAAATGATTCTGTCCACACAGATTCTTGCTCACGGATGGTGCCGGAGGAACACGCTTGGATCATCAGTAACAGACAAATCGACAAGATTCCCAAAAGGCCTATCCGGTGAATCCTCGGAACTAAGATCATTGAAAACTGTTTCTCACTGCAGTCAGATGCTACTTTCACGGTTTTTTTACCTCAAAATCATCAAACCAGATGCTGGTGCCCCCATTTGTAAGTGTTCCGGCAGCGAGTCCGACATCACCCTTCGTAAGATCGTCATCTTCCACTTCGGCTAACAATTGTCCACCCAAATACAGGGCCAGACGTGTGCCCTGGCATATTGCCCGGATCTGGTTATCTCCGCCTTCCTGACGAACCAAATCGGAATATAGCATATTTCTACCGGTCAGTGGGACCAATTGACCACCTGATTCGTGCTTATAAATAGCATAGTACCCATCGGTGCTGACTGCAAAGTAATAAAACGCTTGTTCTGTGTATCGGCATAATGCACCGTAATGATTATCCGCATGCCCGGCAGATCTGGCTGCGACGTTCATCTCAACATCCCCAATTGAACGACCCGCAGTGGTCCACACAAACCAATCGGGAACATCAATCTGAATCAAGTATTCGCCCTGTTGATATCCGCGAACATATGTTTCGTGAGAAGCAGCCCCCCACCCGCTGGCAGGATCTGAGAAATCATCCATGAATTCGGCGGAGGCAGGGGCACATCCAGGCAATAAAGAAAGATAACAAAATGAGTGCAGTGAGAACCAATGCGTTCCACTTATTCATTGCCATCCTCTCCCTGTGTTGATAAAGCTGACAAGAAAATCACAGTCCGCATATGAGTGTCGTAACATAACTTCATTATACCGCAACGCATAAAGCTGTCTACCAATAACCGGGGAAGGGTTCAATGCCTGCTATATTTCATCCCGTGTTCCTGACAGCGAGAACGCTGGAAAATCGGCAAGAACGCAGGTGATAGTCATGTACAAATAGCACAGGTCAATGATACATGTGGAAAAGTGCCTTTTACCTGGTAGGAATTTCTTCTTGGTGACGGGTTAAGCACTTTTCATATCTGGTAATCCGCACCAGAGAGAGTGCTTTGTATGGAGCGCTGGCACATCGTCTTGAACTATGTATAATGCTGCATGGAATGCAGTTGCATGGACATGTTGCTGCCAGCAAACCAGAGAGCATTACTAGCGATATTTTGACCCTCGCCAAGCCGGCTCAGAACGCAGCATTTTCAGGAGGTGAGATTCACAGGTGGATACACTCGAAGCCAAAGATAACCTGCGTAGTTCAAGTTGGTCTCGCACCTTGCTGCATTTCTCCTGGGTTCCACTGTTGTGGGCTGTCTTGTGTGCTGCTTTTTATTGGGAAGTGCTGGTTGCACCTGTTTCCCAGATCGTTGGAGGAAACGACCTCAACACGATGTTCCGAATCTGGATGGACTATGCCCGTAACAGGCTTGCCGATGGGCAACTTCCGCTGTGGAATCCCTATCTAAACGCCGGATATGCTTTTATGGGCGACCCACAAGTTGCCCTACTCTACCCGCCGACGTGGTTGTCGTTGCTTCTAACCCCCACCCGAAGCTTGGGCTGGTCAATGGTTGCACATATTTGGTGGGCTGCAATTGGCTGTACCTTTTGGTTGCATGCCATTAGCGACCAAAAGGACCAGCGACTGTCATGGCCAGCAGCCTTAGCCGGTGCAGCCGTATACGCATTCAGCGGTTTTACATTCGCGCGTATCCAGGCAGGACATATTGGAATCATCAACACGATGGCATGGCTGCCTTGGGCTTTGTGGGCTTTGTACAACCTGTCAACCAATCCCAATTGGAAAACAGTTGGATGGGGAGCAGCGTGTGTGGGGCTCGCTCTCCTGGCAGGGCACACGGCAACCTTTATTTACCTGGCGTTGATGCTTGGGGCCTACGCGCTCATGGTAATCTGGTATTTACCCCCTGAAAAACGAAAACGCTATTTTTATTATGGTAATGGTTATGGGTTGCCTGGGTGTGGCACTTGCGGGTGTGCAACTGCTACCCACATTAAACCTCATCAGCGCTTCATCTCGCCTGGGATCATCCGATTACGCGTTTGCGTCTAGATTTTCCTGGCCGGTGGGATACATTGTCACCTTGCTGGTGCCAAATTTCTTTGGTGAACCCGTCCTGACGGGTTACTGGGGAGATGGCATTTATGATGAGATGATTTTCTATGTCGGCTTATTACCCCTCATGCTGGTCTATGTAGCCGGTCGTATTAGCAAAGATCAACAAACTCGAAACCATGCACTATTCTGGCTTTGTACCGCCGGTGTCTCCTTACTTGCTGCCTTCGGTAGCAATGGCATCCTGCACCGCTTGCTTTACCGGTTTGTGCCATTATTCTCCAGCATGAGAGCGCCGGCACGCGCAGGATTCCTTTTCACAATCAGCACCGCAGCCCTCACAGCACTCGCTGTTCACACACTGACCTGCGCAGGTGATGAAGAACGGATATCCCTGGTAGACCCATTCACCCCGTCTCGTATATTCGGTATACTGGCGATAACATCGGTTCTTGCTGTCAGTGCCTATGGAGTTTATGCCTGGGGGAAAAATACCAATGCTGACGCAGGACGCTTCTGGCACATGGCAAATGCAATTGCCGTATTCGGTCTATTCTTCAGCCTGGCGGCAGGTTGGTTAAGGCGGTGGGTTGGACCTTCTCCTTCACGCCACCTTGCTCCAGCAGCCCTGGTCATCATCCTGCTGGATCTTTGGACATTGGGCGGTAGCCTGGTCCGGATTGTCCCGGCACCTCTGAGCAGTTATTGGGAGATCGTTGCGCAGCACGCTGAAACATACTCAGGTCGCGTCTTGCCCTGGGGGTTAAGCATATTTGAGCAGAATGGCGCGCTTTCATTCGAATTAAAAAGTGTTTTCGCATACAACCCACTGGAGGACCAGAATTACAATCTACTTACCGCGTCCAATCCAGATCCCAGAGCCAGGACCTATGATCTTCTTAACGTGATGCATGTCACAACGACTGTACCCCTGGATCTGGCAGAAGACGACTCGCTCGATCTGGTCGTGGAAGATCGCGGTGTCTATATCTACAGCAGGTCGACAGCTATGCCACAAGCCTGGATAGCGTCAGAAATCGAGAGCATCGACGATGCGCTTATCATCAGCCGCATCAACGATCCGGATTATGACCCGCTACACACCACACTCGTTAAACCCGGGACCAATTGCCCACAAGGGAATATCGGATCGGTCATTATCACAAAAGGTACCGAACCAGAGCGCATAATCGCCCATATAGATGGAGATGGCGGTGTCGTTGTCTTCAGCGAACGCTATACATCAGGTTGGGTTGCCCTGCTTGATGGAGAAAACGTCCCTATCATAAAAGTTAATGGCATCTTAAGAGGAGTATGTGTACCATCCGGTACACACGATCTGCAATTCCACTACGAACCCCCTGGACTTAAATGGGGTATTCTGCTAAGCGGGTTGTCCGTTGGTGCTATCTGCACTATGCTATGGAGAGCACACTTTCGTAAAAGAGCGTAACAACGGTATTGCAGCGCTTTTGGCAGTGTGTAATAGAGCGCGGCAGTCTACTCGGAACTGCTCCAGGACCCTGCCCCACCCTTGTCCATGTTCTCATCTGTGGTAGAATAAATCCTGTTTGCCCCTGTAGCTCAGATGGATAGAGCATCGGCCTCCGAAGCCGGTGGCCCGCGTTCGAGTCGCGGCAGGGGTATTTAAGCACCAACAGCAAACCACGTTGATTTCAGCTGCCCACGTGTTATGCTTGGAGTATCTCCCAACTATGGTCTTGCGCGAAATGGGCTAAATCCGTATCCGGATAAGTTGCCACTGGATGCCCAAAACGCTCTAGTAATGGAATATCGGTTTTGCTGTCAGCATAAGCGTAACTTTCTTCCCATGCAATAGGGCGCGTATCCCGTAAGTGCTGTTCCAATCGCAGCAGCTTATTGGGACCCTGACATGCCGGTGATATGCTGCCTCCAGTGTACCTGCCATTACGCATTTTCAGGGGCGTGCCAACCGTTTCATCAATGTCCAGATGCAATCCTATTCGTGCCAATAATGGAGCGCACGTTCCGGAGACCAATAATATACGATGCCCTAAGGCCTGGTGTTCTTGCATCCGTTCGGACACATCAGGACGCAGTTTTGGCATCACATAGTTCTCGCTAATCCAATCAAAAGCCCTGGCTGCCCGTTCCTCTGTCCAACCCCAGACAGTCCACCCCATATCCGCAGCGACACGTTCTCGAACAGGTTGCTCATGCAGCAATCCCATCTGCATCAATCGCCACAACGTCACGTGGAAAGTGAAATAAGCGGCCATAACAGGTAATTTGACCTTATGATGGAGATGGTGCTTTGCTATCCCCTTAATAATCCCGCCAGTGTATAAGGTTCCATCCAGATCGAAGACGGCAGCGATCATATGTTTATCTCCAAGTTTTGAGGTGTTTTCTTGTAAACAGAACAAGTATATATGAGGACAAGATGTAGACAAGAGGCTTCCACACTGGGTGCGTTCTTCTCAGAGATAAATGCCTGATTGGGTACGAAACAATCCAAGGTCCCATACCTGTCAAACCTCCCGCACCACTTCTTTCATCGGGTATTCCGGGGGGCTTAACTCCTGGAATACCCCAAAGATCTCTCTTAATCCTGAATCGTAAGGATTAACCTATACCGTCATTCCAGCACAATGTTTATCACACGGCGTGGAACAACGACCACGTTGCGAATAGCCTGTTTTTGGATTGCCTTCTGTACGGCGTCATCTTCCATCGCCGCAGATCGCATAGAGATTTCATCCAGATCAGGAGAAACCATGATGCGCGCCCGTAATTTCCCATCCACCTGCACAGGAATTTCAATGTCAGTTTCAACAGGGCTAACCTCGGTTGGTACAGGCCAATGCGCCAGATGGACACTCCCGCTGTAGCCTGACCGCTGCCATATTTCTTCAGTGATGAATGGTGCAAATGGCGCTAACAGCAGAATTAATTGTTTACGGCTTGAGGTAAAAGCCGGAGAATCACCAAAACGACGATGGTAAGATTCCATCTGGCTTGTAAATGCCATAAGGGCGCTTATAGCGACGTTAAAGTGCATTATTTCTATTTGCTCTGTGACTTTATGAATGGTCCGGTTCAATGCCTGGTGGAGCGCTAAATCCGTTTTCTTATTGGGAACCAGGCAATCCGGTTGCGGTTTATCCGCCAATCGCCATATCTTGTGCAAAAAACGACGGACACCTTGAATATGCTGTGGAGATTGCCCATCAGTGTCTACCTCCCACACCACGTTGGCTTCAAACGGACCAAGAAACAGTAAGTACAACCGGGTTACATCCGCACCATAGACCTGCACCACACTTTCTGGTGTCACAACATTCCCCCTCGACTTTGACATACGCTCAATGTGACCGGTCTCAGGATTGCGGACGTGCAGGACTCCCTGGCTGCGCAAAATCGGAAAAGGTTCCCGGAATGACAGGAGTCCGGCATCTGCCATAAACTTGGTCCAGAATCGTGAATATAATAAATGACCGACAGCATGCTCCGCGCCACCGACATACACGTCAACCGGCAGCCAGCGCGCCACCTTCGCACGGTCAAACATAGAAGTAGTATTGTGGGGATCTACAAATCGCAAATAGTACCACGAAGAGCACACAAAACCCGTCATGGTATCTGTCTCACGTTGGGCGGGTTGTCCGCAACGGGGACAGCGTGTATGCACAAATTCTGAGACATTAGCCAGGGGGGCACGCCCATCGCCGCGTGGTTGATAATCCGGCATAGGCGGCAGCAAAACCGGCAGCGATGCATCCGGAACTGGCACCTCCCCGCAGGAAGCGCAATGTACAATAGGAATCGGTGTACCCCAGTAACGCTGCCTGGAAATTAACCAATCCCGCAGCCTGTAGTGGCGCGCCAATTTCGCCTGTGTTCTCCCAATCAGCCATTCAGCGATGGCTTGCTGTGCTTCACCCGATGGCATCCCATCGAATTGGCGTGAATTGATCAGGATACCTTCACCCGTAAAAGGTGTCTCCTTATTGATGTCTGTAACCGGAGACACTACTTCCAGCACAGGGATTCCGTAAGCTCGGGCAAAAGCATAATCCCGGCTATCGTGCGCAGGCACACCCATTACCGCGCCTGTCCCATGGGATGCCACGATATAATCGGCAATATACACCGGTACTTTGATCCCCCATGGTAACAGAGCATAACGTCCGGTGGCGACACCATCAGGCTCGCGCTCATGCCGGTCAATGTTATGACGTTGCGCTGCTGTGGTGATGTATTTTGTGACCTGATCCCGGTGCCCGGTATCTGCAATAGTCGATGCCAGTTCGTGTTCTGGCGCAATTGCCACAAAAGTAATCCCGAAAAGTGTATCGACGCGGGTCGTGAACACAGATAGTGCCCCGACGGCAGGAACTTCCAGTGTGATTTCGACGCCTTCTTTTCGACCTATCCAGTTGCGCTGCATATTCAGAATATGATCGGGCCAATCCAATCCATCCAGCGATGTAGCGAGTTCATCCGCATAGGCTGTTACGTTAATATACCACTGCTTACGATGCTTGATAAACACAGGTTGATGGCACCGCCAACATTGCCCATCTTCTATTTCTTCTGCAGCCAAAACCGTCTGGCACGTCCCACACCAGTTGACAGGACCTTCCTTACGATATGCCAGTCCGTTTTCGTACAGCATCAAGAACATAGCTTGATTCCAGCGATAAAATTCAGGATCTGACGAATTAATTTCCCGTTCCCAATCATACGAACAACCCAACAGGTCCAATTGGTAACGATAATGCGCAGCATATTGCGCAGTACTACGGGCAGGATGCGTGCCTACTTTTACAGCTTCATTCTCAGCAGGTAACCCAAAAGCGTCCCAACCCATAGGGTGCAAAACTGCCTCCCCTCTCATCCGGTGATAGCGCGCAATAACATCCGAAGGCACGTAGTTTTTTCCGTGCCCCACGCTTAATCCCGCACCAGATGGATAGGGGAAGAAATCCAGGCAATAAAATTTAGCCTGTCCCTTCTTTAGCTCTGGCGTTCTGTAAACCGCCAATTCTTGCCATTGACGGCGTATACGGTCCTCTATTTCTCCAGGATTGTAGTTCATAGCAGCAAACTCCCCAGTTTTTTTATTACACATTTTCCATCTCCTCAAATAAGCAATAGCATATCAATACACCACAAACAACATCAGTAGCCATGCGATAGGCTACCAGACTGATCTATTAATTCCGCTTACTTACCTGAGGATGCCGGGCGCAGAAAAAGTCTGTGCCCGGTGGATAACCTCCATATCGACCTTATATGACATCAAATACCTCCGAAACAAAAAACGCCCCCCGGTTGGGAGGCGTTTTTTCATAATTCAGGTGATCAGGCAGTTGTGGTTACTCCCAAACGGATTCTCTCCTCTGAACACAGAGGAGAAGCGTGGTATTAAGCATAAGGGCAGCCACAAATAACCGCATGAAAAACCTCACGTTGATATTTTTATTATAAAGTCAAAAAATGAACATGCAAGAGCTAAATGCAGTACATCCATCCTTGACGCTTTCACTTTCTATGAGAAGATACAAAGATTGATCTGGATTAATGCATTCATGAAATAAAAAGTCAGCTTTTTATTACCCACAAATACGTAGAGACGGAGAGGCAGTTGCGACGCATCATAACACTCACATTTATAGCACTGCTGCTCAGTGGTTGTGGAGAAACAGCCCTTGCAGATCTACCAGTGGCACCATCAGCGCCAGTGACCCCGACTTTCACAGTCACGGCACAAGCAACACCAATACCTGCCACATACACGCCTGTACCACCCTCTTCTACACCTACGCCAACGCCGACACCAAAATCGCAGCCACTCGTGGTATGTGGTGAACGTCCCGCCGCACTCAACCCTTACACACCTTCTCAAACTGGCTATGATGTGTTGGCATTCATTTATACCTTTCCCGTTGAACAGGAGGGGTACAGTTGGGAGCCACGGTTGTTGACCCATATACCCGGTTTCAACAGTGGTGATGTTGTTACGCGTAACGTCACCGTACAGCAAGGGGCATTTTTTCTGGATAGGGATGGGGTGGTAAAAACATATTTCGGATCAGAATCCCTCATACTCACCCAAATGATTGTCACTTACACACTTCAAGCAAATCTTAAATGGTCGGACTCATACGCATTAACAACAAAGGATGTCATCTTCGGCTATTCTATAGCACAAATGCCAGAAGCATACGGTCAATGGCGGGACCTGGCAGATCGCACCATGGCACTGACGGCTATTGATGATCAACAAATACGATGGGAGGGACTGCCCGGCTTTACCAGCACAAACTATCCAGGATTCCTCTTTCCTCCGCAACCCAGCCACAAATGGCGCAACATGAATCTGGTTGAAATATTGATGGACCACGATCCACCTGTCAATGGACCCTATCGCATTGCTGCGTGGGAAAATAATGCATCCATGACCCTTGAAGCCAACCCCTATTATTATTGGTCAACAGCCACTGACAGAAAACATTATTGTACGATACCACGACGCAAAGGCGAGTTCTGAAGCAGAACTGATCGTTGACAGTACTTGCGATATTCTGTTTCCTGGTCATAACGAAATCAGCCGGGAACAATGGCTCGATTTGGTTAACGAGGAACAGGCAGTGATGTGGAGTACACCATCCTCGACTGTTCTTCGCCTGGATTTTAATCTGTTCACCACCCAGGAATCATCCCGACATTCTGAGTAACTCACGAACCCGTTTGGGCTTGGCAAATTGCGTTTCACGAGAAAACTTGCTTAATCTTTCACCTGGTCCCCCAGCAATGCCGGCAGTGAGTTTCATTCCACCTAACCATCCGGCTGATAATTCACCATCTGTCTGGCGTGTACCCTTCAGCCTTGAAGTGGGGCAGGGAGTTCTTAATGAGATTGGCTGGAAGGATGAAAACGGTGACGGCATTCGTGAAGCCCATAACGTCGAAGGTCTCAGAGACGGTACACCGCTAACACTTACACTGGCTACAAGTACACTATATCGCACTGCGGCAGATATCATTGCCGAGGATTTCCGCCAATGCGGCGTGGGTATCATCATTGATACAAAGGGACCAGAACAATTTTACGCCGCATCTTCGGTAAGTCCGTTATATGCCCGCGAATTCCAACTGGCGCTGTACGGTTGGCAAGCAGAATTGCCGGATGGTTGCGGTGCCTGGCTCAGTGACCGCCTCCCTGCTGACGGATATGATTGCAGCGCGGTAAATTACGGCGGTTATCAAAATCTGGTCTACGATGACCTATGCCGGCAAGCGTTAAACACTGTTGAAGATAAACATCTACATCAGGCATTGCATGATGCACAAGCGATTTTAGCTGAAGATCAAGCAACGCTGTTTCTGACCTGGCAGCCACGCTGGTTAATGAGTCAACCTGATGTAAAAGGTATTATTATGGATATCTCGGCATCTGGCAGCCTGTTACATCCGCAAAACATTACTAAAGACAAATAAATAATTCTATTCATTCACCGTCATTTCCTCAAAGGAGAAAAAATGCACACGATTGAAAAATTAAATATCGGTATCGTGGGTGCAGCAGGTCGCGGAGCCAGCTTCCGGGCGCCATTCGACGCGCATCCTGCTGCGCATATCCATGCCGTGTGTGATATTCGAGAGGATGCTTTGCCAGCAGCAGCAAAAAAACTGGGCGCTGAAGAAACATATGCAAGTTATGAAGAAATGCTGGACAAGTCAGAAATCGATGCCGTGGTTATCGGGACGCCTATGCAATTCCACGCCCAGCAAGCCATTCTTGCCCTGAATAAAAATATCCACGTGCTAAGTGAGGTTACCGCTGGTGTGAGTGTTGAAGAATGCGTAAATCTTGTGCAAGCCGCCAACAAATCTTCAGCTGTCTATATGATGGCTGAAAACTACACCTACATAAAGTCGAACGTGCTTATCCGTGAACTAGTAAACCGGGGGCTATTCGGACAGGTCTATTACGCTGAAGGTGAATACATTCATGAATTAAAAGAGTTGAATGAAATAACCCCGTGGCGGAGAAAGTGGCAAACCGGCATCGATGGCGTCACCTATACAACCCACAGTCTGGGGCCTATACTACAATGGATGCCCGGTGATCGTGTGGCTCGTGTATGTTGTGCTGGCAGCGGTCATCATTATGTAGATCCGCGTGGAAACCTTTATGAAAATCAGGACAGCTGTGTTATGCTGGCGAAAACCGACCATGATGCGCTAATAAAAATACGTGTTGATATGTTATCCAACCGTCCCCATGCAATGACCAATTATAGCTTGCAGGGTGTGGATGGCTGTTATGAATCCGCCCGTAGTGGGCTTGATGCTGATAAAATCTGGATAAAAAAACACTCCCGGGACATGAATACCTGGGAGAGACTGGAGACTGCTGGAGGATGCTTACCTGCCTGACATATGGCGCAATCCGCCTGAAGCAGCCCTGCAAGCAGGTCATGGCGGTGGAGATTACTTCGAAGTCCTTGATTTCATCCACAGTATCGTAGATGGTACACCATGCCCAATTGGTATACACGAATCAATGGACATGACCTTACCCGGACTTATCAGCCAAATCTCCATCCGTAACGCTGGTGCATGGATGGATGTGCCTGATTCCAGAACATGGTAATAGGGAGTAGCTCAACGATAGATTAGCGAAGAGCAACAATGCTATGAACGGCAGAACTCGTATACAGGCAGCATTATCACCGGAAGGCACACCAGAAATCGGTGCCGTTATCCCCTATGAGAGCATTTTCATCCGCGACCACTGGGATGCACTCAGCGACAAACCCTGGTGGGTGAGAACGGCGCCGGATAATGAATTACAGTTCGCCTGGCGTCAGGATATTGCCAATACAATTGGGCAGGATTGGTTTGATTTACCTTCAAGTATTCCACAAGAAGTTCTGGATAACGTTACAATCATAGAACAGGAAGACAACATATACACACACGACCAACGCGATGGCACTCGAAAGTTGCTCAAACCTCCTGTCATAAGTGGGTGGTCAGATACAGATAATGCCTCTGTACACCCAAGTAACCCACCAGATACACCAGAGGATATTGATCGCTGGATGGAAGGATGGATGGTACCCGGACAGAACTGCAATCCCCGGGCTCTGAATTTACCACACAATATACTCGCCAGCTGGGGCGCCGAATACTTCCCAATGGGTTACATCAATGGTCCGTTGTGGTCGTGTTACTATATGTGGGGTTTTGAAGGCCTGATGACACGAATCATCACAAATCCTGATCTCGTAGAATATGCTGTGACTTGCTTTACAGCATCGACATTGCAGCAAATTGAGGGGTTTGCAGCGATGGGTGCCCTTGGTTTATGGCTTGAGGACTGTATGACAGATATGGTTAGTCATGATCATTTTCATAGACTTAATATTCCATACCTGCAGGTGATTACCGAACACGCTCGCTCCATGCAGATACGAACATTTCATTATTTTTGTGGCAATCCCCACGGTAAATGGGAAGATCTGTTGGATACAGGTGCCGATGCCCTTGCATTAGAAGAAAGCAAAAAAGGATTTGGTATCGACATTATGGACGTTGTAGAGCGGGTAGAAGGTAAAATGACCGTGTTAGGCAACCTGGATGCCATAGGTATTTTAGAGCAGGCAGATGAACCCTCATTACAAGCTGAAATCATACGACAACTCACCGCAGGTCGTAAAAACGGCAACCGTTTTATAATGAGTTTAGGGAGTCCAGTGACGCCTGGTACATCAGTTGCTAAGGTACAGCGTTACCTTAAGCTAAGCCATAATTTGGGGAAGTCAGCATAATATGTGGTAAACTATTGGGATATTATATTTTTGGACAGTTGGTTACTTAGTGGTCTTATACAATCAAGCCAAAACAATGGTACGAATCCTCGAATGACTTTCATTGGTATAGATCATAAGATGAAAACGGTATTATTTCAGGCAGGAGAATGGCACGATGATTATCAAAGCAGTCACACTACCCCATTTCGCACCTTTATATGGTTGGCGCAACCGGTTATTGCGTGTCGATCTATCAAATTACCGTATTTGGGCTCAGGAAATCGCGGAGGATGTCCCTAATTTCCTGGGTGGTAGAGGTTTAGCAGCAAAACTTCTCTGGGACAATTTCCCGGAACCTGTTGATCCGTTTGACGAACGCAGCCCTCTTTTCTTAATGCCCGGGGCGTTGACCGGTGCACGATCTCCCTACTCAGGACGTACGCATATCAGTGGATTCAGCCCGCAAAGCCACCCATACAACTGGTTCACACGCGCCAGCATTGGTTCAAACTGGGGGCACGAGTTGAAAAGAGCCGGATATGATGGCATTATGGTTACCGGAGCCAGCGAAACCCCTGTCCGTATTCTCATCCAGGATGATCAGGTCAGTATCCTTCCCGCAGACGATTTGTGGGGGATTGGACACTATTGATGTACAAACCGAAATCCAGGCACGCGACGGGGCGCGGGTTAAGACGTTAACCATCGGTCCTGCAGGCGAGAACCTTTCCCGGATAGCGACCATCCACACTGCCAGCACTTCTGTTGCCGGGCAGGGCGGGTTCGGAGCAGTTATGGGGAGCAAGAAACTCAAAGCCATCACCGTTTCAGGCACCACCGATGTCCCTGTTGCCGATCCGGATAGACTTAAAAATCTATTCAAGGATGTAGCTGCAGCAACCAAAGGATTACGCGGTGGGGGACGATACCTTGAACGGATGAATGAGCAGCTTAAACAAGAGGGAGGTGGAAAAGCCAGGATTGTACCATGCACAATGTACTGTGTTACGCCATGCCGCATGGAAATTACCGACCTTCAGGGACGTCCTTTTGACCAGAAGATGTCCAGTGTTATTGGCTGTGTAAGTGGACTCTTTGGCGGGAATCGGGGCAGAGGCGGCTCTGATATTTATGATTGGAACCTGGGTATGCGGGACACTATGGCGATCAATATGCATGCCAACCGGCTTGGGTTAAACCATTGGGATATTCTGGTAGGCATTGTTCCCTGGATACA
Source organism: uncultured Chloroflexia bacterium (assembly GCA_963700595.1). Taxonomy (GTDB): domain Bacteria; phylum Chloroflexota; class Anaerolineae; order B4-G1; family SLSP01; genus PWVB01. The sequence continues at coordinate 21,795 of CAVOYE010000020.1, read as the reverse complement.
GGCATGTTTGCGGGAAGGTTTGATAAGCGACTTTGATGGCATGCCATTTGACTGGAACTCAACGGAATTCTGGTATGCGTTTCTTAATTCCATCGCCTACCGGACCGGCACAGGAAACGCATTGGCTGAAGGGGGCTTCCGGGCTGCGGAAAACCTCAATATCGGGCACGAAATTATCCGCAGATACTACAGCGGTTGGGGTTATTCAGGACACTGGGATGGGCACGCTGCATTCGTTAATCATATTGTTTACCCATTCTGGTTAGTCAGCGCCCTGCATTGGATGATGGATACCCGTGATCCCGCCAGCAGCACCCATGGTTACGTGCAAAGTGTGATGCATTATGGTCCATTTGGATACTTCTCCTCACACGGTGATAACCCAATGACCTGGGATCATATGCGGGCTATTGGAGAACGCGTCTACGGACGCGCAGATACACTCGATCCTTTGAGCGGTTATGAAGGGAAAGCCATCCCCGCAGTTTACCATGCCAGAAGGTCCATTATGAAGGACAGCCTGCCCACAGATGATCAGGTATTCCCTTTAATTTACAGTATGCAAACAGAAGATCACTTTTGTCGCGTGGGCGATATAGATGGTCCTGATGTCGATGCACATCTATTCCGGGCTGGAACAGGCGTAGATTGGGATCCGGTTGAATTTACCCGGGCTGCAGAACGTATCCTGAACCTGGAAAGGGCGATCAGCGTGCGGCACTTCGCAAAAGACAGAAGTATGGATGAACGCGTTATTCCCAACTTCGCGTATGAAGAAAATGGCGTCAATCCGCTGATCGGGAAAAGGATGCGTCTCGATCCGGCACAATTCAAACCCGTCGTCGATGATTATTTCACACAATTGGGGTGGGATTTAGAAACCGGTTGGCCCACCGCTCAAAGGTTAGCCGAACTTGATCTTGATATCCACGCAGATATGATTGCCGGCGCCCGGGTTGCTCGGGAAAGACTGCCGGCACTTCCACCGATAACACCGGTTGAAGACAGGCATAGATTGGATCCACAACGTCTTGAAAACGAAGAAGGACAAACGTAATCCGTCAATGTTGGAGCACCAGGGAATAGGATAGAGGAAGCTATGTTCACACATATAACACATTCACAGGAATGGGTCATTTCTATAATTCAGGATTTTTGCCGGGGTGAGGAAAATTCGCTCAACGACGGCAGTGGAGAAGCTGCCTGGGACACACCATTAATTGGGTTCGCGAGTGGCGCTGATCCGATCTTCGATCAGTATAAAGAAGTGGTCGGTCCATTCCACTGGACACCCCTTGAAGTTTATCGTATGGCATTCCCAGATGATACCATACAAGCCGAGAACCTGAGGGTTATAAGTTGGATTTTGCCTCAAACAGAAGCAACAAAACAAGACAACCGGAAGCAAACCACCTACCCGGCAGAACGATGGGCACGATCCCGCATATTCGGTGAGAACTTTAACCGGGCACTACGTACCAATGTCAGCAAGACGTTAAATTCTGCAGGATATTCTGCCGTTGCTCCTGTCGATTTGGCATTATGGGCAGTTAAAGACTCCGCAGCTTATGTCTGGGCATCGACATGGTCTGAACGCCATGCAGCCTACGCTGCAGGTTTGGGTACGTTTGGACTGTGCGATGGGCTTATCACCCCCATAGGCAAAGCTATGCGTACAGGTTCAATCGTAGCACAGATAGAACTTCCGGTAACAAAGCGTCCCTATACAGATCACCATGCATACTGCCTGTTCTATTCACATGGAACTTGTGGAAAATGCATCGACCGCTGTCCAGTTGGAGCACTTTCTCCAGCAGGACACGACAAACAGAAGTGCAGCGCACATCTAAAAGACACACGACGTTATGTCAATGAAGTCTACGGTTTCGATGGCTACGGGTGCGGTTTGTGCCAAACTGGTGTCCCGTGCGAATCCAATATCCCATTATCCCGGGAAGGCTAGGTTACTTTGTAAATCGTTGTGTGATGGGCAAACGCCGGTCCTTACCGAACGCTCGTACCGATATCCGCACTCCTAACGGTGCTTGCCGGCGTTTGTATTCTGCGCGATCGACCATACGCACAACGCGCTGCACAGTTGCAGCAGGGACATTCAGGATTCTGACAATATCTTCAGGCGCCAGATCTTCTTCCACATAAGCCTGCAAAATAGCGTCTAACTCAGGGTATTCGGGGAGTGAATCTGAATCTTTCTGATTCGGGCGCAATTCCGCTGTAGGCGGTCGTGTTATACATCGCTCGGGAATGACTGGATGGTCACCTATGGTATTACGCCATGTGCACAATTCATACACCAGCATTTTCAGCACATCCTTGATGACGGCATAACCACCTGCCATATCGCCGTAGAGTGTGGCATAACCAACACTCATCTCGCTTTTGTTCCCCGTAGTCAGCACCAACCAACCAAATTTATTGGAAAGCGCCATCAGATAATTACCGCGGATGCGCGCCTGAAGGTTCTCTTCAGTGACATCCGCAGGCATGTCCTTGAATGTATCCGCTAATGCATGGGTATAAGCAGTAAAGACATCCTCTATAGGTATCCGCATATAATGAATACCCAAATTCGTTGCCAGGACCGCGGCATCATCATTGCTCATATCCGATGTGTACCGGGAAGGCATACTTACCCCGGTCACATTCTCAGGTCCCAGAGCATCAGCAGCTATGCAAGCAACCAGAGTAGAATCAATACCTCCAGAAAGACCGATGACGACTTTCTCAAAGCCATTTTTACGGACATAATCACGTGTACCCAATGCTAATGCCTGATACACTTCCGCATACTGTGACAATGGATTCTCTATGCGGGGGGATATTTCTGGTTTGGGCTCAGAAATTGTTATTTCAGGTAACTCAATGACGGACAGCTCAGAAGAAGCGGCTTTACGCCTTCGGGGATCATGCAAACGCCAACGGAAAACAGCACCCGCATCTATATCCGCAACCACCATATCTTCAGAGAATTGAGAGCCCCGCGCTATGACAGCGCCGCGCTCATTGATAATGACACTGCCACCATCAAAAACCAGCTCATCCTGCCCGCCAATCTGATTGCAGAAGGCGACAATGGCACTATTATCAGTAGCCCGTGTGCGCAGCATTTGCTCTCGAGAATGCCCCTTTCCACCATGATAGGGTGAGGCGGAAAGGTTAATCAAAAGACGGGCGCCACCTTGCAAGGCTTGAAGCTCCGGAGGTCCGGCAGGATACCAGATATCTTCACAAATACTCACCCCGAATGTCACATCCCCGCGTTTAAATACTGATACCTGATTGCCGGGAGCAAAATATCGATCTTCGTCAAAGACGGCATAATTGGGCAGAAACTGCTTGCGATAGCTGCCAACCCACACCCCATCATGCAAGATAGCAGCGGCATTATATACATCCTCATCCACATCAGCAAAACCTATGATCACCGTCATACCTTTCGATAACGTTGTGACATAATTAACTGCTTCCAGGTTCGCCCGTAAAAAAGATGGACGCAGAAGCAAATCTTCCGGCGGGTATCCCGTAATGGTCAATTCGGGGAACACAACCAAATCGGCAGCTACCGATTGTGCCTGGGACAACGCCTGTTGTATTCTTTTTAACATTCCCATCGATGTCGCCAACCACGGTGTTTATCTGAGCCAAAGCCAATCGCAGACGACTCATGCACGCCTCCCGGATCCTCGAATTGCCTTATAGTATACCCGATTTTACGACGCACATAGCGGCAATAATGTTTAAAAACACAAGTGGACATTGCATAGCAATGCCCACTGATGGTTAACTGGTCAAGAATGTTATGCCCGTGTAGCTTCGACCCACTGGGTGGATAATTTGAGGGGATTCACCACCCCATAATTTATAAAACGTGCGTTGCCTGTGGTATCCATCACTAACGTCGTCGGCAAAGACATCACGCCGTAGACTGCTGCAAGCTGCGGATGGACATCAACATCAACCTTTTTAATGGCACTTTGAACATCACTGTCCAGCTCTGCAAAGAGCTGTGTTTGTGTAGCACAGGATGCGCAGCTATCACTACGAAAATACAGAATATGAGGACCAGCAATGCGTCCAGATGCCTGATTCACCTCTGTTGCTCGCGCACGTTGCATCCGCGTCATAATCTCAAATCCTGCAAGTGACAACAAACCGATCAAGCCCGTTATCAACACTCTCTCCACCATAATGTCTTATCCTTATATAGGGGTAAACACGTTTACACGCGATCGTCGCTTTGAACATGACGCTTAACAGCATCCACCGGGCTACGATTAAAACCAGGAATTCCCAGGCGATGCAGTTGATAATAAAAAAAACAACCCAAACAAAATCCTGCAAATACATTTAAAGCAGCTAATCCTATTAATAACCAACCCAGCACCCAACCAATCACATTGCTGCCTGCAACCAACACGATTGCAGCTACACCGGCAAGTACACCGCCCACGGCAGATGCAAAACGGTGAGGTTCCGGATTGTCATGAATTACCTGGGGATGAATAATCCCGGATGGCTTGAGCAGGCGCAAATAAAGCTGACGCCATAATGCAACAGATGGTGATAAAACCCCTAATAAATTTACTGCAGCAACCAGAGCTACCAGAACCCAACTGTCAAGAAGGAAGGCAACCACCATCACAGAAATCGTCGCGCTCTGACTGACCTTGATAACAGATTGGTCAACTGTGGGCTGCATGTCCGGGACCATCTGGTTCTCCTCAATCGACATATCAACATATATTTATTTAGTATATATAGTTTATCATAATCTTACTTTTGGGTCAAGGATTCCTAATTTAAAGGGGGCGCGTCATATTTTTGCATCCATACATCGTATTACGCGCATAGTGCGGCGCGGGTGTGTGGGATGAAAACCACTTTCCACACCTGGCAGAAACGGGAAAATACTCCGTTTCTGCCTCTAGGGCAATTGACACTCGGTATCAAGAACAAGATGATGCCCCCCTTAAACCAGGTGGCGGGGCGGTGGTATCCCTTGCTTGGAGAAGCTCCGTATTCCACCCCGCCCCAGGATCCTGCTACAGGCAATCCATTTTTGTGTTGGCAAATTGCAATGTTTCCACACTGCTTATCGTTGCGGAAAAGTGACGACACCCCCTAATTTAAAAACATTGACACTAGAACTATTGTCCTATATAATAAATATATAGGTAACATATAATTTCTTTGACGGGCAAAGGCATCCATGTTATACTGGGTGGGTTGTATTGGCTTTATCTGCGCGAAATTCAAGGTCGTCTCAATGCGCGCCCTGCGTGTCATCTGCCCAAATGCAGTCTTTTCTCATACCTTAGGCACATTGCATTTACATTTGTGCATGGGAATCAATTTGAACCGGGCAAGGACGCTCAATTCCTGGGAAAAATATCATTAGTAGTGCGACAACAACGCAACAGTTTTCTTTCGGAGAGAACAGAATGGTTAAGAACACAACAGTGTATGATGCTGCATCGATTCAAGTGCTCGAATATCCGGAAAACATACAACGCCGCCCTGGTATGTATGTAGGTGGGAAAGGTGAATCAGCACTCCATCACCTGGCGATAGAGGTCATCGACAATTCGGTCGATGAGGCTCTGGCAGGTGTTTGTGATTACATCGATATCCAAATAGAAAAGAATGGCAGCATCACAATAATAGATAATGGACGCGGATTCCCTGTAGGTATCCACCCTGAAAAAGGGACATCGGCTCTTGAAGTTGCTTTCACCGAACTTCATGCAGGTGGGAAATTTGAAGAAGGATCCTATTCAACCTCAGGTGGTTTACATGGCGTTGGTATCAAAGCCACAAATGCCCTTTCCTTGTGGCTGGAAGTTGAGGTTAAACGGGACGGGGTTATTTACCACCAGCGATACGAAAAGGGACTGCCGGTCGCTGATGTACAAATTCTGAACCCTCTCACCCGCGAAGTTGTCGGGAAAGTCGGGCAGCGCAATGAAAAATCCCTGATTAATAAATACGCCAAACGCAAAAGTGATACCGGCAGCACGGTTCAGTTCATGCCTAACCCGGATTTCCTGGATGTAGTTGAATTTGATTTCACCACCCTGGCTACGAAGGTTACAAACAGTTGCTTTCCTGGTTCCAGGATTACGCGTCCATATTGTGGACAAACGCGACGAAGATAGGGAACGGGAATACCAATATAATGGGGGGCTGAAGGAATACGTAAACTATTTAAATCAAGAACGCAAAGCGATTCACACCCCTATCGAGATCACCGGCGATACCGAAGATGATTCGCACGTTGAAATCGTATTCCAATACCACGATCAGGATGATGAAGAAATCATCTCATTTGTTAACACCATACCAACACCCGATGGTGGCAAACACGTTGCCGGATTCCGGTCAGCATTGACCAAAGCAACGAACGTTTTCGCAGCTGAAAAAAAGTTGATTAAAAGCGATGACGAAATCACCGGCAGAGACACCATATCCGGAATCACCGCAGTCATCAGTGTAAGTATGCGCGATCCACAATTCACCAGTCAGACAAAAACCCAACTCGGCAGCGACCAGATTCAGGGACAGATACATTCGATCGTTTACGAAGCATTACTCACCAATTTCCGAAAACAAATTCCCCTGGGGAAAAAAATCGTTGCGCGCTGCCTGGCTGCCTCTCGCGCACGGCATGCGGCGACCAAAGCACGCGCGCTGGTTATGCGGCGGTCCGTTCTTGAAATTGATGAATTGCCAGGAAAATTAGCCGACGTCGCCAAAGGTTCTCCGGTGCAGCAAACAACCCTGTATATAGTGGAGGGTGACTCAGCTGGTGGTTCGTGCAAGCAGGCACGCAATCGCAATTATCACGCCATTCTCCCTTTACGGGGGAAGATACTCAATACGGAACGTATTCGACTGGGGAAAGCTCTGGCGAATACTGAGGTAAAAGCCATTGTTGCTGCGATTGGCGCCGGGGTCGGTTCTGATTTCGATGGAAGCAAAATGCGGTATGGCAGAATAGCAATCCTGGTTGATGCAGACGTCGATGGAGACCATATCAAAACCCTGCTCTACACCCTATTCTGGCGTCTCATGCGTCCGATGGTCGAAGAGGGAAAACTCTATATCGCGCGCGCCCCTCTGTATTTGATACGAAACGGTAAACAAAGCCAATATGCCTATACCGATAGCGAACGTGACCGCATCCTAAAAAGTTGGGGGAAAAAGGGTAACAATACCCTGCAAAGATACAAGGGGTTGGGAGAAATGAATCCCAGTCAGTTGCGTGAAACCATTTTCTCACCCGGAACGCCAGATCCAGCCCTGAATGTGCACCTTATCAGGGTCACTGTAAATGACATTCATGCCGCCAATACCACTGTCGGGCTCTGGATGGGTGGAGAACCGGAACAGCGGCGTAACCGTTTGATGCAATACTGGGAAGGTGAGGTGCTCGATGATAACGGTAAAAGTAAACCCAAACGCAAAAAAACCAGCACGCCAAGGAAAGCAACCGGCAAAGCCATTGAACCACCTGGTAGCCCGGTCAGTAAACAGACCGCAAGTTCGCGTTCTACAAACCCGAAAAATGCTGCGCAGAAGCGAACACGGAGGACAGCGTAATGGCATTACAAACTAAACTTTTTGAGGAACACGTATACCGCGGATACGATCGAGCTGTATCGTGATATGACCGAAGCCTATATCGGTTACGCACGGGAGACAATTACAGATCGTGCTTTGCCGGACGTGCGGGATGGCTTGAAACCCGTCCAGCGGCGAATTATGTACGCAATGTATGATTTGGGCTTAACCCACGCCAAACCCCATAAAAAATCAGCCCGTATCGTAGGCGAAGTTTTAGGTAAATACCACCCACACGGTGACAGTTCAGTTTACATGGCGATGGTCCGGATGGCTCAGGAATTCGTGATGGAAGCGCCATTGGTCGATGGGCAGGGCAACTTTGGTTCTATCGATGGCGATTCGCCAGCTGCTATGCGGTATACTGAGGCGCGACTCACTGCTCTGGCAGAGATGATGCTGCAGGATTTGCATATGGATACTGTGAGTTGGGTCGATAACTTCGATGGTTCACTGCTGGAGCCAACAGTACTCCCAACTGTCGTGCCAAATATCCTGGTGAATGGCTCCGACGGCATCGCCGTGGGGATGGCAACCAAAATACCGCCCCACAATCTGGGCGAAGTGTGCGATGCTGTCATGTATGTCGCCAATAATTGGAGCCGTCACGCCAAAATAGACGTAGATGAATTACTGCCCATTATTCCTGGTCCCGATTTTCCAACCGGAGGACTTATTTATCGTTATCGAGAAGATGATAAAGGCGAGTCCTTTGATGTAATCCGTCAGGCATACAGTGAAGGGCGGGGGCGCGTTGTGATGCAGGCACGTTTGATGCTGGAAGATATTGGGGGTGGAAAATCCAATATCATTATTTCAGAATTACCTTACGCGGTTCTCAAAACCACGGTCATCGAAAAGCTGGCGCGCGAGGTACGGGACGGGCGCATAAATGGCATTACCGATTTACGGGATGAATCCGACTATACCGGGATGCGTGTGGTCATTGAAGTTTCGCGAACTGCTGATGCTCAGGAAGTATTACAGGACATTCTGAAGTATTCGCAGCTCCGTGAGACGTTTGGCATTATTAACCTGGCATTGGTGCCCACTGACAAGCTGCAGACATCCAAAACAAACATCGCAGTGGAAAACCGTACACGTCCTGAATATCTATCGTTAGCCAGTATCCTCAATCATTTTGTGGAACATCGCCTTACCGTCATCGAAAGACGCAGTCGTTTTGAACTTGAACGCCGCAAAGCCAGACTCCATATTGTCGAAGGACTACTGAAAGCCCTGGATGTGCTGGATGAAGTCATCGCCATAATACGCAAATCCAGCACCGCGGATACAGCCCGTACCAATTTAATGCGCAAATTCGGCTTCAGCGAGCTACAGGCAACAGCAATTCTGGATATGCAATTACGGCGATTAGCTGCACTGGAACGCCGGCGTCTGGCGGACGAACAAAAAGAGCTTAATTCCCGGATCCAGTATCTGGAATCACTACTGGGATCTGAAAAAAAACGTCTGGCGGTTATCATTGAAGAAACAACCAAGCTGAAAGAAGAATTTGCGGTTCCGCGCCGTACTGTCATTATTGATCAGGATGGAGCAATTGCTGGTCGCGGAACAGTAACAACCCAGGCGGATCTGGTCCTGCCCGATGAACCTCAAATCGTCATTCAATCATCCACCAGCCTGGAACGCCGCAGTGCCAGCGGTTTTAGCTATCAAGTTGCAGATGGACTGAGTAGCCGCACACCAGTTGGGGGCGGGCAGTTGGCGCACTTAAAAACACAAGCCAACGATGAAGTAGTCCTGATTACAAACAAAGGGCGCGTATGGAAAGGGGGTGTTGGTTTTATCCCTGAAAGCGCTACTTTTGCGGAACTGGGCTTGGCACAAAATGAAAAAGTGATCAATACAGCTGTATTCCAACCGGGATCTTATCTTATTTTGGGGACCCGTGAAGGCAAAGTCAAACGCACGAAAACTGATGATATGTCGATGATTGACCGTACATGGAATGAAGCCATTGGATTGTCAGATGGTGATGAACTCCTGTTTGGCGGTGTGGCGGGGGAAGGTGCGCATATCATATTCTATACTAAAAATGGACAACTCCTCAGGATTGAAGGCGATACGGTTAACCCGCAACAAACACCATCTGCTGCCGGCGTGACAGGCGCGAAAACACGTGCTGGGGACGTACTTCTGGGCGGAGCTATTATACCTGATGCAGCCAAAGAAGAGAACACGTGGCATGTGGTCATTATTTCAGAATATGGTTATACGCACGAAGTCAACCTTTCCGTGTTCCCCATTAAAGGACGCGGCTCACTTGGTGTCCGCTGCCTGGCTGCGACTAAGGTCACGGGCAACGTGGGAGGTGTTGCCTTCGGTCAGGGTAATAAAGTCGATGCCTATCTGGATGATGGACGGCGTCAGCGCATAAGCCTGGATACCATCCCATCCACCACAACACGTGACGCTCGGGGCAGACGTGTGGTCTCGGACCCTAAAAAACGCCCGGTGATTACCGTAGTTATGCTGAGCTAATACATAAAAACTTCAACAAATCAAAACAAACCCGGTCTGCTGCAGCAGACCGGGTTTGTTTTCAAACGGCAAGTTTACGAGGTAGTGAGAGCATCCTGAATAAATTTAGCCAGATCTGCCTTCAATTTAACCAGCGATGCGCGGTGTAAATACATCATATGTCCAGCTTCATAATATCCCATGGCTACATTTTTTTGCAGAGAGGCATCAAGTCCAAGATGGTTAAAAGTATATTCTGTCGCAAAAAAAGGGGTCGCTAGATCAAAATACCCATTGCCCACAAAGACTTTAAGAGAGGGATTTTGGGTGATTGCCTGGCGCAAAGGTTCAGCAACATTGACGTACTGATTTTGAAACATACTGTAGTCCCATGGTTGCACGTTGCCGGTAAGGATTTCATACGGCATATCACTCTTGTATTTCAAATCTGAGCGAACATAGGCGTTGAACGCAGCAGTGTACCCACCCTGGACAATTGCGTAACTGGGATCATAATCATGCGATTCACCGGCAGCATCAAGATCGATGCCTTTGAAACGCAAGTCAAAACGTCCGACTGTGCGGCGTTCATCACGCAGCAATTCCTTGACATAGCGGTGAATGTTGATACGCATGTTTGTTTGCGTAACATATTCTTCAGATAATCCAGTGTAGCGTGCCAGCGTCGTCGTAATCTGCGCTTTTTCTGCATCCGATAGCTGACTGCCTTTCATAAGCGCTAAAGTATATTCAGTAGCCGCAAACTGCTTGACCATATCGAGAAATTCCAAAAGACCTAGTTTTTGCAAATCGTCTGGCAGGCGTTTGTGGAACCATGCACCGGCAGCGTATGTCGGCAGGAAAAGGATGTAAGGTAAGTCATTGCCCAGATCGAAGCGTGCACTCTGGAAATTCAGAATGGCGGAAATTAACATAATTCCGTTAAGGTATAAACCCACCTTCTGCTGCAAATGCGCTGACAACCCGGAGGCGCGTGTCGTACCATAGCTCTCACCGATCAGGAATTTGGGTGATGACCATCGCTTGAAACGCGATGTATATAGGCGTATAAACTCACCAACAGAGGCTATGTCTGAAGCCACGCCGTGATAGTTTTTGGCTTCTTCATCCGTTGAAGCCCGACTATATCCGGTACTAACAGGATCGATAAATACCAGGTCCGTCTCATCCAGTAGAGAAAACTCGTTATTGACCAGCTTGTAAGGTGGCGGCAGTGGGTTACCTTCATCGTCCATAAGCACACGCCGGGGTCCTAAAACGCCCATGTGCAGCCAAACCGAAGACGATCCCGGACCCCCATTAAATGAAAAAGTGATGGGACGCTGGTTTACATCTTCCACATCATCCCGGGTATAAGCCACGAAGAAAATCGAAGCTTTCGGCTCATTTCCAAGATTATCTTTGAGTAACAGCGTGCCTGTTGTCGCTGTATAGGCAATTTCTTCATTATTGATGATGACTATATGGTGCGTTTTTTTCAGTTCTTCCTTTAGATTGCGCTTTTCGGCATCAGGTTTGCTGTCCAATTCCGGCACCTTGGCCTCTTTATCCTTTTTATCTTTCTTATCTTTCTTATCAGCTTTTTTTACCATAATGTTCACCTCTTTCAGTCTTTTCTTTCTAATATGATTTATTATAAATCTATAACGCTCCTTTTACCAGTTCATGAGTGCGTTGAGGTGCGTTTCACATTTTTGCACAAACCAGATCAGACCTAGAATGAACACCTTCCACACCGGTTTGATCAGGACAAATTCGACGTGCTGTTTCTTTTCTTTGAAGTATCCAATTTGGCTGCGCCAAACTGGATATCCCACTAATAACCTGGCGGTGCGGGGAGCTACGCGGACAGCAAAACCAAAATTGTACCGAACCGCCATCAACCTTGCTGTTTGGAGTGTATTTTTTCCGTCACTTGCTTCTTACTGTACTACCTGTAAAATACCGCCTGGCAGCAATTAAAGAGAAATAAAACAATTTAACGGTTTATCACGATAGGCCTTTATCCTGACACGCAACATCCTGGAGAATACATTGGAACCGGACTTCAACAGCATTATCGACCGTCGTCAAACACTAGCAACAAAGTGGCGCAAATATGACCCGGATGTATTACCGTTTTGGGTTGCTGATATGGATTTCAAATCACCACCCGCAGTCATCGAAGCTCTCGAGAACCGTGTCAAGCACGGCGTATTTGGCTATGAAGAAAGCCCTTCTGCTTTAAAAGAAGCAATAGTAGCCTGGTACAAAAAACGCTATAACTGGACAATCTCCGAAGATGCCATTATCTTTCTTCCCGGTGTCGTGCCTGGATTCAACTGGGCTGTCAGTGCGTTCCTGAAACCATCCGATGGTTTGTTGATTCAGACACCCGTTTATTCCCACATTGTTGAAGCAGCTGAAGTCTGTGGTGTCCAGGGACACGATAACCCCCTGATCCGTAATCCGGACGGAACGTACATCATTGACTTCGATAATTTTGAGGATCAACTTCAACGCAACACAAAAATGTTTTTATTATGCAATCCACAAAATCCTGTAGGACGTGTATACCAGCGAGATGAACTTGAGAAGTTAGCAGCATTATGTCTGCGTTATAATGTGATCATCTGCTCAGATGAAATCCACGGCGACCTTGTCTTCCCGGAATTCCGGCATGTTCCCATCGGATCTCTTGACCCGGAAATCTCAGCACGCACCATAACCCTCCATGCACCAAGTAAAACATTTAACATTGCCGGTCTCAAATGTGCTTATGCAGTAATCCCTGATAGGGCGTTGCGGCGGCAGTTCACCCACAACCTGGGCGTACGCCTCGGGTCTGCGAACAGTCTGGGGTATATGGCAGCATTGGCTGCATATCAAACCGGTGAGAATTGGCTGGATGAACTTCTCAAACATCTCCAAAATAATCGCGACATCCTGTTTGAATTTATCCATAGCGCTTTACCCGGTATCCGCACAACCCGTCCTGAAGGCACATACCTGGCATGGCTGGACTGCAGCAGCCTGCATTTAGAATCCTCTCCGCACCAATTCTTTTTGGATAATGCCCGTGTTGCCCTGAACGATGGCGGTACGTTTGGACCTGGCGGTAAAAACTTCGTACGCATGAATTTCGGCTGTACAAGTTCGATGCTGCTGGAAGGTTTGGAACGCATGCGCGCAGCTTTGGTAAAACGCTATTAACCGGAGAACAAGTACGCAAAACAAAGTTGGTTCTGATGAAATAACTAGGGAATTAACTCATAGAGTCATGGTGGCTAAAAGACTCTGAACCTGCACCGGACCCGTCGTTTATCACACAATTTAGCGCAACACATAGCGCACCCCGGCAGCCTTAGTATTGCATTTTTTGTGATTATCATCAATAATATTATCAGGCATACCAAAGTTAAACAATGCAATTGCATTGATACATACTTCAACGCTGATTGTCACTCAAAAAGGGGTAGGAAAGATGAGAAAACGACAACGGGTAATCTTCCTGGCTATCTGTCTAACACTGCTGTGGTCTATACCAACCTTTGCCCAAGAAATTATCGAAGTTACACCTTCCCAGTTAACTGTGTCTGCGAACCGGCAACAAACAACCTCACGAACACTTTTAATACGTGCAAATGAAATGATTAATAACATTTCTATCATTCCACTGGATTTAAAAAATGATGAAGGAAGCCAAGTCTTACCAGCGCAAGCTATTCGCGTCGAAGGTGGTGCAAAGTCTCTGGATTCAAACGGATTACTTACTATTGTAATAAATATCGACCTGACTAATGTGCCTAGCGGACAATATGCAGGTGATTTGCTCATAAGTTACGAGAATGGCAACCGGTTAGTGCCCATAACAGTCACGGTCAAAGACCCACCACTGATACCCGCTCTTGTTTTAATTGCCGGGGTAGGACTCGGGCTGATCGTTTCAGAATATCGCAGCAAAGGTAAACCCCGCGATGAAATCCTGGTGAATCTAGGACAAATACGAACACAGATTAAAGTCGATGAAGATTTACTTAAACAAGGTAAAGTATTCTTTGAAAGCATTGAGGCAGAACTTGTAGATGTTGAAGTCGCACTTGAAGCCCAGCAATGGGAGGATGCCAAAACTGCGATAGGCAAAGCCAGAACGGTATGGAATCTTTGGCGCCGCGGACGGAGTGATTGGCTGGTGCAATTTACTGCGTATGATAATTTGGTTTCTAAACTGCAGCAACTTGGTGGAAAAAATTCACACTATATTGCCAATTTGCTACAAACTGCAGAGGATGTCCATCGCGCCACACCGACACACACGGGTCCAGATGAGTTGCGCCAACAATTACTCAGTCTCTATGCAACGACGAATGGTTACGTTGAACTACAAGATGCCATTGAAGAACTTGCGAGTATTGGACCTGGGGCCAAAGCACAAGCGCTTTTATTTAAACAAGAATTGGATGCTCTTAAACCTGATACTTTGGATGCCCAGAAAAACCTTCGTAACAGAATCGATGCTGCTATTAACACATTACACAGGAACCACCTTGAGAATCAATTGGGATGGTTGGCGAAAACTTGCGCAGCATTACCAGAAGAAACAGCCAATCGTTGGTCTGCCACTTTATCTACACTCCAAAATGAATTCGAGAATTTACCGACCGGTGACCCTCTCGCGTTTCACGACCTTGCCGGAAGGATAACTGCGGTTACCGACGCCATTCTTCTGCTGCCTGACACACGCACGCTAGAGGATCAAGGTCACTCGCTTGATTTTGAGCTGGCGCCAAAGGATATTGCGTCCAGACTAAGCAAACTTACCAACGTGCCCGATATCACCTTGCGTACTATGGCTGAAAAAGTAGCAAGCGCTGGCAGCAGACTGCGAGCGTTTATGGTTGTCACCTATGCAGTTGCCGTTATTCTACTGGCTCTTGCAGGATTTGTGGAGCTTTACGTTGCGCGAAGCACTTTCGGCAGCAATAGTATTACAGATTACTTTGGTTTATTAGCATGGGGATTTGGTGCAGAGGCAACACGATCAGCAATCACGGAAATGGTCGAAAGTTGGGGGTTGGTTAGGAAATAATTGAGGTGAGTATGGAAGAGCAACATGATACAATGCAGGTACTGCTCCAAAAGGGAATCGACGCCGTCAAAGCTAAAGACAAAAATCTGGCACGCTCCCTGTTGGAGCAAGCCAGCGCGCTAGATCCGGACAATATCGTGGTGTGGTTTTGGCTCAGTGCAGCCCATGAAAACCCTTACAAACAGGAAGTTTGCTTGCTCAAGGTTCTTGCGTTGGACCCTGAAAACGCATTGGCAGCCAGGGGGTTGGGTATTACTCAGCAACGCATCATAGACGACGCATTTCAACTTGGTGTTACAGCAGCTCAGAACAACAACCCCGAATCAGCCCGCAGCTATTTTACAGAGGTAGTCGAACGCGATCAAAACAACATCAAAGCCTGGGAATGGCTAAGTCAGGTGGCAGAAACATCGGAGGATCAAGAAATTTGTTTTAGTAATATATTGTCTCTGGACCCAGGGAACGATGCTGTACAGGATAAACTGACGCTGCTTAGACAAACCCGTGCTATGGCTGATCAGAATCCCTGGGAAATGGAAATGGGAAGCATTGAAAATGCAGATGAAACCGCAATGAATGCACCCACACTCGCTGGCGATATTCTGGGTAAAGAGTATATCGAGAAACACACTATGGTTATCCCGGAACCCGAGGAAGTGACCGAACTTCCTTCAATTGCCTTATGGGCACGTTATCATGATCCGTTGCTTTGTCCATATTGTGCCAGCCCTACTAAGGAAAAACAGAAACGCTGCCCGGCGTGCAAAAAACCATTATGGATCTCGAATCTAAGCACCGAATCGCGGTCTACATTGTTATGGTTTGTTATTATATTGCAGGCTTTTTCAACAATCATGCTAGCTGTTGTCCCGCTCGTTATCCTCTTCATCGTGGCGCAACGGTTGAATATTTTCAATTTCTTCACCTTGTTACCTGCCTACCTTGGACGCCCTTCATCACTGAATCCCAATATTATTTCAGCAGCTTTTGATATCGTGTCCAGAAGATGGTTCTTTTTATCCTGGGTCCCCGCTTTGCTGACTTTGATTTTCGCCATAACCCTTTCCCTGCGATGGGTACCCGTTTACTACCTAATGCTATTAAGCGCGGTTTTAGGCTTGGCTGGCTCCATTGCTTTACTTGCAGGTAAACCTGCATTTGAGGGATCGCTAATTGCCGGTGCACTGGGTGCCGTGCTCTCTCTCAGTACACTAATAATGGTTATGAAACTGGAGAATGATTTCCGCAGAACCCGTCACCGCATTTATCTGAATGTAGATTCGGATCTGAACGATGGCATGACGTTTCTGCTTCTGGGAAAACAATACGCCAGGAAAGGACTATGGGCACTCGCGTCCATTCATTTTCGTCGGGCAATCGCCCTGATGCCGTATGATGCCGGATCCTATTTGGCGACCGCAGTTGCTTGCTCACAGCTCCATGATTATAAGCTGGCGCGTAACATTTTGGAAGATGCACAACGTATGGATCCTGAAAACACACGCATTCGAGAAGCCCTTAAAATCCTGGCGACAGCACAGACTGACGACATAACAACTAACGAATCCATCCAAGCGGATCAGAGCGATGGCGCTGGAGCAGACGATACGCCTGAACTGGACAAAGACGTAGAACGAGACGATAGCATGGTAAATTGGGAATTAGTCGGAACCGTCAGTGTTACTGAACAAGGCAATCTCGCTGAAAAAAGCGATTTCGATGCATCTGAATATGTCGACTCACAAGGTGATGATGCTGCACAAGCTTCTTGGGCTGACCAGGATGATATAACAGGGCAAAGCGAAGTCGTCGAACGCAACATTATTACCAATCCAGAAAGTGATCCAATCAATGATGAACCGGATATTGACTTCCTGGCAAATCTTTTCAGCGATGATGAATACGCAGATAACAGTCCGCAATTGCCAGAATCGGATAATTCATCAATCACGTTTGACACTAAGGACCAACCTTCGCGACCGGCAAATAATGATGACCCCGGATCATGAAGCCATCATTCAGCGCGAACTGGATTGGCATAACCAGGAAAGTTACAAGCGCACATCCCTGAACGATGTGCTATATAAAGCACCTGCGTTTGATGCGATAACAAAATCTGGCTTTGATTTTTTAGAACCGCGCATAGGGGAATGGATACTGGATTTTGGAGGTGGTGAAGGCAAAGAAAGCCTGGATTTAGTTAAGCGTGGTTTGATTGTCGTGAATGCTGATCTTTCAACCACGCAGCTCAAACGGGCACGGGAGCTGGTACAGTCTGGAGCGCCAGATGCCAGGATTTACTATATTCAAGCGGATGCCGAAAACCTGCCTTTTGCCAATAACGCATTCAGAATTCTATACGGCAAAGCAATTCTCCACCATTTAGACCTTATACATGCAGCCCAGGAAATCCAACGTGTTCTGAAGCATGAAGGCAAAGCAACATTTGCTGAACCCATGGCGCACCACCCCCTCTTTCATATCGCCCGGATTTTGACACCCCGATTACGAACAGTGGACGAACATCCTCTCACAGAGAGTGCAACACAGGCATTTTCAGGTCTGTTTGCCGAGGATCACACGACAGCACACTTCTTAACAGCACCAAGCGCCTATATCCTGCGCATCTTGCCCGGTGGAGAAAATACATTTCGTTGGGCGCACAAGAAGCTGCAAAAACTGGATGATGTACTATTTTCTCGCTTCCCGAAAATGCAGAAATGGGCCTGGTATCGCGTGGTCAATGTACAAAAATCCGGCAGGCAGCAGTCCTGATAATGCGACAACAGTTTTAATCAGGTGAAGTGCGAGGCTGATATTCACGACAAGCTTGACTTTGAGGAGGCGCAGGTACCTGCGGATTGCTGAACCAAACAACGACCAGATTGAGATAGAGATAAAAGCAAAAGATGCCAAGTCAGCAGCTGAAATCAGAAGGTCTACAGGCTGGTTGACCAGTGATGCCAGGTATGAGGCATATAGCGCCATACCGTAGACAATCCCCTTGGTATTCAGAAACTGCAGCTACATATCGTATATAAAAAAACGCCCAATGGGGGAATCCATTGGGCGTTTTGGACTAGTACAGATTATTGGAAAAGGTGGAATGCCGCAATGACCGGGGTAAATAGCGAAGAAACCAGGGCCATAACCGTGATCAGCGTGTTCAGCGAAGGACCAGCGGTATCCTTGAAAGGATCACCCACTGTGTCACCGACCACACCGGCTTTGTGCGCTTCAGAGCCCTTGCCACCGAAGTGACCACTCTCGATGTATTTCTTGGCGTTATCCCACAGACCACCCGCGTTCGCCATCAACAGCGCGAAGATGATACCCGTGAAGATTGCGCCGCCCAGGAATCCACCCAACGCTTCGGGTCCCATGACAAAACCAACAATCAACGGTAGCACGACAGCCAGGAACGCCGGTAGTACCAATGAAGAAAGTGCATCCTGGGAAGCCAGGGTGACACACGTTACATAGTCGGGTTCCACCGTACCTGCCAGAATACCCGGTTCCTCACGGAACTGGCGGCGAATTTCCTCGATCATCAGAAGGCATTGTGGGTCACCGAAAGCATCGTCAGAGCGCTGAAGAACGGTGGGGTTGCCGCACCCAGGAAGATTCCAGCAATGACCACCGGGTTACGTAAACTCATCACAATCGAAATACCTTCAAGCTGCATCTCTGAAGCATAAGCGGCGAACAGCGCCAGCACCGTCAGCGCAGCAGCGCTGATGGCAAAACCTTTGGTGATTGCCTTGGCGGTGTTGCCAGCAGCGTCCAGTTTATCGGCGATCTCGATAACGTTCTCCGGCATACCAGCCATTTCGGCGATACCACGGGCGTTGTCGACGATAGGACCGTAGGCGTCAGATGACACGATCATACCGCTGATCGCGAGCATACCGACCGCGCTGATACCCACGCCGTAGACACCGTTGATAACCGATGAAGTTTCAGCCACGTAATAGGAAATCAGCATCGCGATCACAATGCCGATGACCGAGGGCACAATGCTGATCAGACCATAGCTGAAACCGGTGATAATGGTGATCGCTGAACCGGAACCGGAAACCTTCGCGGTCTCCACAACGGGTGGGCGGTCATCGCCGGTGAAGAAGTCTGATGAGAAGCCGATAACGACACCGGTGATCAAACCAGCGAGGGTTGCCCACAGCACGGTGATATCCAGTCCCATCCCAAAGACCAGAGCAGCGACAAAAACACCAAAAATGACACAGGTATAAATCGTACCGAGATTCAACGCCGTACCGGCTTTCCGTCTTCCTTGACGCGTACAAACTGCACGCCAATCAACGAAGCAAAGCTGCCCAACATACAGAGCATCAATGGGAAAATCGTGTACAAGATCGGGTTTCAGCATCCAAACTTCGTTAACGCAGCACCCAGCAGCATCGCCGCAACTGCACTGGCGACGTAGCTGTCGAAGATATCGGCACCCATTCCTGCCACATCACCGACATTATCACCCACATTGTCAGCGACAACAGCGGGGTTACGCGGGTCATCTTCAGGGATACCCACCTCAACTTTGCCGACCAGGTCAGCAGCAATATCCGCAGTTTTGGTGAAGATACCGCCACCGGCTTTGGCTAACAGCGCCAACGTCGAAGCGCCAAAGCTGAAGCCCAGAACCATTTGAGGTTCACCTGAAATGAGGAAAACTAAAGACATACCAATAAGTGCAAGACCAACCATTGCCAGGCCCATGACGGTACCGGCTTTGAAGGCGACGTTGAATGCAGGATTCAAGCCCTTTGTTTGCAGCTGTCGCGCTGCGAACGTTGGCTTCAACTGCAATCCCCATCCCCATATAGCCGGCGATCGAGGAAGATAACGCACCCAGAACAAATGAAACCGCCATACCCAAACCATAACCGGCAGAAGCTTCCTTCACACCGAAGACGACTGCCAGGATAATGGCTAATGCGACTGCCAGCATCCCCAATGCGCCATACAGCTTCTTTAAATATGATTGCGCACCCTCACGAATCCATGTCGCGACTTTCTGGGCGCGTTCAGATCCAGGGTCCTGTGATTTAACCCACTGGAAGTAATAAACAGCAACTCCCACAGAAAGGACGCCTGACAAAATACTTATCACCAATAAAATATCATTCGTATTCATAACGCTCCTCCACATCCTTCATAAAATATATAAAATTTCCACACAAATAGGCTCCAGTGGAATGATGCTTTCAAGGTTAACCACAACCCTGGATCACATAATCCACTGTGAGCCTTAGGTGGTATTACTGGGGTGGCTCTTATATTATCGCCACAATTGATTGCCTTCTGGTATTACATATTAGCTGAACGCCACCAGCGATAATGCTCGTTCCGTAATACATCAGCAGAAGGCAAAGGGAAAAACAGCAATTTCTCACTATTCCCCAGATATATTCCTGACTTTAAAGTGCGATACGGGAAAGCTGCAGGACTTAACCTGTCGACCATTTTACTGTGGACAGTTTTCGTGCGCAGGTCAACCAGGCACTGTCGTAGATGGTCAGAATTACTGTAGGGTAAATCCCCTACGCTGCCGTGTTCTGGGTCTGTAGCAAGTTCGCCAAGTCTTAATTCTGCAAAACACACTGCCGGTAGTGTTAAAAGGGAAGTAGCATTCTTAACGATCAAATCATAGAATTCTACCGGGTCTAGTGTACTGACAACCTGCGGGTGGACTGGCGCAATCTCTTGATAGAGGTGCAATCCAACCGATCCCTCCGGCAAAGACTCAGCGGCATCAATACCAAGAACTCTACCATCCTGCGTAACAAGATAGAGTTTCTTGATTGCCTCCATGGGTATGCGCTCAAGTGCTCTGTAGACCGTTATATAAACGGACCGTTTTGGGGAACCATCCTCATGCATCACACAACGTCGTAAACCTTCATCAACCGGCAGAGCTTCGTGGCGATAGTCAGGATCAATTTCGAAAAACATTGCTTGTCCACGAGATTTCTTTTCGCTGCCCACGGCGTAATAAACGCCAAACTCCTCGGGGGTCAGCATTGAAGCAATAAGGGCTTCAGGAATCATTGACAGATACAAATGTTTTACCATTGGGTACCTCCTCAGGTGCGGATCAGAAATGTCTGTCTCAGACAATCAAGAATCAGAAATCAGAACCAACCCCAATATGATTCCCCTCACTTTCATTATAGCATAAGAAAATCACGTGGAATATCCAAAATGTCTTGCCGTACAACACCATCTCAATGCAAAGGGAGCCCAAAAACCTTTATACCCACCTGAATTGGCATTCCCGAATATTTACTTATAATCATAATCTGCAAAGTTAAGGTACGTAAATTACATTTGCTTAAAACCAATCAGACCGCAGTTATCACATAAATTCACATCGTAAAGTATAGCACTTTTTTGTAAATCGTCTACTGCCAAAATCGTGTCATGGAAAAAATAATGAAAATTGCCTCAAAGCTTGAAAATCAACAAAAAAAATCCAAACTAACACCTGTTTCAATTCTTATCATGGGCATTGTTGCGACATCAACTGCATCGACCTTCATCCGCCTTGCACAGACAGAGGTTGC
>CAVOYE010000019.1:0-13676 GCA_963700595.1 uncultured Chloroflexia bacterium | reverse complement strand
ACAAATCGGCGGTGACTGGCAGAACGTCAGCCCCGGTCAACTGATTGATTTTTACTGCCGCAGTACGGATTGCAGAGTTCTGTCTGGAGCAGATGGCAAGTTTAGCGCCTTCGGCAGCCAGTGCGAGGGCGGTTGCATAGCCCAAACCCCGGCTTGCAGCGCTGATCAGTGCGACTTTACCGGCAAGATGTAAATCCATTGTTCCTCCTGACTTTAAACCTTACTGGAAGGCCCTTATATTTGCTGCATGATGAACACAAATGATCTTGAACCGATGCGAATGACATCTCCAGATGTTAAAACATGAGGTTCGGTTAAAAGTGTATCGTTGAGTTGGGTGCCATTGTGACTTTCCAGGTCTTCAACCCACCACCGCTGGTCACGCCATACAATGATTGCATGATGCGTCGAAGCAAAGGGATCATCAATCACAATATGATTATCGGTATTTCTGCCCATAGCGGTAACCGGGCGCAGCTGAAATTCTGCGCTTTCCATAGATGTGTTGGTCATGCGTAATATTGCCGGATCAGGTTTGTGTTCTACCTGCCCTGTATTGTGCGTGTATTCGCGCCAGATGACATACAACGCCACCGCCAGGAAAAGGTAAAGAAAAATAACCAGAAGCGCGCGTAAAATGAGAAAACCTTGCATATTAGCCTACTTTACTGACGACATCGGCTGCGTGCTGCCATCGCTTTGTCTGCAGACGGGTTTATCTTCGGCATAAATGATTTCGATACCCGAGAAGGCAATCGTGTCACCGGCGTGTAAAACAGTTTCCTGGATTGGAAAGCCATTGACGGTTGTTCCACCTGTGCTCCCCAAATCGTGCAGCAGGAATCTGCCATAACGTTGGTGTAGTTGCGCGTGATACCTCGAAACCCGCCGGTCTTCCAGGATAATGTCATTGTCATATGCCCGTCCAATACGTATGACGGGCTGGTTTAAGTCCACTGTCTGCTGACCCTCGATGATCAGGTAAGCGCATGGGGACTGTGCCGGTTGGCTTAAAAGGCGCTGCATCTGTTTGACGTCTAAATCCTGAGTGTGGTCTAACCGGGGCAGCTGAGCCACTAAGGGCGTGATCCGGATCGATTGCTGGACCAACTCGGTATCTTCACGCAAGGTAATTTCTGGTGTTCCACAGAGACGCACACCCATTGTGTCCGCAATGGTCAGCAATTCGCGTCGAAGTTGAGCATCAAGGTTGGGGTGATCCTGTAGAAGCGCCGCTAAGTCTGTTGGATGCAGGTGAATAAAATACTGTCCAGGCACATCCAGCATACCATCTTCAGCCAAACTTTCAGCATCTTCTAATGCCAGGACCAGGCGCCGGGCGACCTCCTGGGGCATAAGTCGCTCTGAAAATAGACGTACGAAAGGTTCTTCGACGAACTGTTCTATTAGTTTTTCTAATCTGTTAAGATGTCCCATAGTGTGCATTATAAACGGTTCAGTGGAAACGCAAATTGGTTGCATTGTCTTGCGCATCCGCTGCTGTATAATCTGCACTGTGAACAGAAAATCAAAAATAACAGCGGTTCTTGGGTTATTCTTCCTCGCTGTGTCCTTATTGGGCGCCGTACAGTGGGTTGCCCGGCAACGATATCTGACACAGGGATGGGAACAGGGCATACCCGCGCCAATCGCCGATACTGCATTGGTGGGGGATGCCAGCCTCAACGCACCGTGTGTCAACACTGCGTTGGAACGCTATCCTGAAGAGGACCTGCCTGAGGTACTGGGGTGGGTGACCGCTGGCGGATTTGGCTGGGTCCGGCAGAAGTTCAGTTGGGCAGAGATAGAGCCGCAACCGGGACGCTATGATTGGTCTGAGTGGGATTCACGTATGCCCTCCCTGGCGCAGTACCAAATCGGTATTTGGGCGGTCCTCGATGATGCGCCGTCCTGGGCGGGTGAACCCCCGGACGCACAAGCTTTTGCCAGGTTTGCGGGTGCATTTGCAGCACGCTATGGTCAGTACTTGACCTACTACCAGATTTGGCACAATATCAACATCGGAAGTGCATGGGGAGGGTACGCAAATCCCTATAGTTATACGGAGCTGCTGGCACTTGCCGCGGAGGCTGTTCGTGTGACGGATACTGATGCCCGGATCGTGCTGGGCAGTATGGCGCCCAATATGGAGACAGGTGAGAGAAATTATGCTGAAGATGTCTTCCTGGATATGCTATTTGCTGCGGGGGCAGGACCCTATTTTGACGTCGTGTCCGTGCAACCTTATGGGTTCAGTACGGGACCTGATGACCGCCGTGTCCAACGGAGTGTGCTGAATTTTTCCCGACCTGAACTGGTCAGACGGGCAATGATCGCTCACGACGTCACACACAAGGCGATATGGGGTAGCAATTTTGGCTGGAACGCCCTTTCTGATGATGCCCGGGATGTGCCCTCGATTTGGGGTTCCGTCGACGAAACTACACAGGCAGGTTATACATCTGCAGCTTATGACCGCGCTGCACGCGAATGGCCCTGGATGGGGCTGCTGTGTGTCAATATCCTCCAACCACGTTCCTCAACCGCGGATGCCCAGGTGCCGGATGCCGAAGAGCATTGGGGTTTTGCCCTGGTCAATCCTGACGGGACGGCACGTCCGGTTTACGCTGCAATCCAGAGGTGGGCGGTGGATAACACCGGCGCAACTAT
Organism: uncultured Chloroflexia bacterium; assembly: GCA_963700595.1. GTDB lineage: Bacteria > Chloroflexota > Anaerolineae > B4-G1 > SLSP01 > PWVB01. Next base: position 11,006 of record CAVOYE010000019.1, on the reverse strand, counting down.
CGGGATGTATCCCGCGCAAACACCTTATGCAGACTACAAAGGCACGTGGACTTTGGGCCCTCAGGGGGCAGATATCGGTCAGAGCGGTGATACTGTAGACTTTGATTTTACGGGCACCGGACTGGCTTTGACGGTAAGGAAAGGGCCCTACCGGGCTTTCTTATTCGTAGAGATTGATGGGCAGCCTGCCCCGGCATTGCCGGTGGATCGAAATGGACAGGCTTATATTGTCCTTTATGATCCTCTAGCTGCGGTGGCGACGGTTCCCCTGGCTGAAGGAATGCCCTACGGCAAGCACCGCGCCACGATTGTGGCAGATCGTGGATGGGGACAATGGGCGCTGGTGGATTGGCGGGTCAGCAACTCGCCGGATAAGCACGAGTACTCTAGGGGATTGGCTGCCTACATGGGTTTAGCCATGCTGGGGGGGTTCCTTGTTTTATGGTCGAAATTCTGGATCCGGTTGCCGAAAATATGGGCAGCCTTTAGCGCGCTCTGGCAGCGCTGCACGGTTCTGGCGAAAACTGGTATTTCAGTCGTTTCCAGCGCTGTCTATTTATTTGCAGCCTGGCATTTGTTGATTGGCGATGGGCTTTTCCGCCGTCTTGGCGATCATGGCGATTGGGTTGCGCTGATCCTCTCTACCGGACTTTTCTATTTTTCGCAGTGGTTCATCCTCACTCTCACTGCCGGGACTGTGGTCGCACTCCTGGTCTTCCTGCAGCCCAGTATGGGCTTGGCATTGACCATATTTGCGTCGCCTCTGTATTTGCACCCGCTGTCCTTATTCGGCAGATCCTTTTCACTGTCGGAGTTGATTTTGCTGCCAACTGTCGCCGGGGTTGCCCTCAGTGTGCTGCACGGTGGTCAGTTGAGCGGACCGCTGAAATCCATGTGGCAAACGAAAAAACGAAGTCTGGTTGTCCCTGTATTTGTATTTGTTTTATATAGTTTGTTGCCGTCGATCGCGGCAGATAATAGTCACGTAGCGCTGCGCGAGTGGCGGTTAGTGGTGCTGGAACCAGCATTGTTTTTCTTTGCAGCTATATCCCTGGAAATGTGCTCCCGCCAGCGCTCACGACTTCTGGATGCCCTGGTCGCCAGTGCTGTTATGGTGGCGATGGTTGGTCTGGTTCAATATTTCTGGTTGGGGGATGTCATTACCGCAGAAGGTGGGATAAGCAGACTCCGCAGTATCTATGGTTCACCCAATAATGTGGGGCTCTATCTGGGGCGCGTGCTACCTTTGCTGATTGCAATTGTTGTTGGACCTCTGTTCACTGAACCGGGTAACGGTGCCACTCTCAACCGGGCAAAAGGACCGCAGGTGGCGATTCTCTTTACATAGTTTGCGTTATGGTCATAAACTCCTATCCAGGCGTCGGGTGATTTATGCTATAGCGATTGTGCCTGTTACATTGGCGCTGCTTCTCAGTTTTTCACGGGGTGCGATACTCCTGGGTGTTCCAGCGGCTTTACTCACGCTGGGTTTGTTTGCCGGGAAAACCTGGCGACGGGTCACAATCGTCCTTCTGATCCTGGGCGCGCTGGCGCTGATTCCCATTCTGCAGCTGCCCCGCTTCTCCGGACTCTTTGATTGGTCCTCAGGGACAACCGGATTCCGCATCTCGTTGTGGTACAGCACGTTACAGATGATCCGCGAGTCCCCTCTCCTGGGGGTCGGGTTGGATAACTTCCTGTATGCTTACCGCACGCGCTTTGTGTTACCTACGGCATGGGAGGAGTTTAATCTGTCCCATCCGCATAACGTTTTCCTGGATTTTGCCGCGCGCCTCGGTTTACCGGGTTTGTGTTTATTCTTGTGGATGCAATTCGCGTTCTGGCGCAATCTGATACCCAACCTGAAGTCCGACCGTCCGGAGATTCGCACGATCACATTGGGCATCATGGCAAGTATGGTTAATTTCCTTGCCCATGGATTGGTGGATGCGTCGTATTTTGTGATTGATTTAGCCTATGTCTATATGCTAACATGCGCGGTCTCTATTTGGTTACCAACCTGGAATATTGAAGAAGAAGGTGAATATGAAAATACCACTGTGGGGTAAAGCGGGTTTTCTCGCTGTACTTTTGATCCTGGTTGGATGCCAGCAGGTGAATCCACCAATGACGGATGTCGCCAGCACACCGGTTCCACCTCAAGCCACACCGACGGCAGCTACCGGGGTCTTCGTCAGGTTAACAGCGCCTGATTCGGCGATTAAAGTGGGAGACACGCTGGAAGTTGGCATTCAGATTGACCGGATTGAAGACCTGATGGGAGCCGAAGTGCATCTGCAATTTGAACCCAAACTCATGCAACTCGTGGATGCACAACCTGACGAAGATGGGGATCAAGTGGCGCACGGATCCTTCTTGCAGCCAGATTTTGTGGTTATCAATACGGGCGACAACCTGAGCGGGGTGGTGGATTATGCCATCGCGCAGATGCCTCCCCACACCGCTGTCTACGGTGATGGGGAGCTTTTAATATTGCGCCTGAAGGCAATTTCACCTGGGAGGTCAAGCATCACAATAACCAGGGTGGTATTGGCGGATGCTGCCGCACAGGAGATCCCTATAGAAATGTTGATCGACACAGTGACCATTACCGTAGAATAATAGGGTTGTTGAAACTACAAGCTAAAGGAATACAGTTGGGGAAATTAAGCGATAAAAAGCACCAAGTTAAGAAAAAACGATGTGTCATTCCCGCGAAAGCGGGAATCCATCTGGGTTATTGCTTAAATGACAGGGCCAATACAGCAAAATCTCACCCTAAGAATCACGATTTGACCTCTCCCTAAACGCAGTCTGCTGCGTCTCCCTCCCCTAAAAGGTCTCCCGTATTTTGGGAGCGATGCCTGTTTTGGATCTGATTACGCTTAACAGCGCCTTAAGTTGATACCAATGGGGCACGGTTTGCCGTGCCCCAACCATAAAAAGAAATGTTAAATTTGTGTGTAGAGCCGGTGTTATGGTGCGACGGTTAAATCGACTTGCCCAACACCTGCCTGGATATTGATATCGATCAGCACATCCGATTCTCCATAGGCATCATTCGTGTATGTATTCCCATCACGGTTTAATCCGCTGGTATTGACGTTGCCAATACCCTTGGTGATTTGTACCCGGACGCCAGCGTCCTTCGGAAGGTTCAGGCTGATACTTCCCACACCGCCCTGGATGTCCACACTGACATCCTGCTCCCACTGTCCATCCAGGTCCATCTCCACACGCCCAGCGCCCAGATCTATTTCCACATCGTCAAGGTCAGGATTCCCGGTGAGATCAACCTGGACGTTACCCGCCCCAACTTTCACGTCCAGCGACGTGAGCATGAGTCTAGCTAAATCCAGGTTATAATCACCGGCGCCGCATTCAACACGCATTTCCAGTGGAATATCGCGCGCAAAACGCAGGTCCCATTCATAAACGAATTGCCCGTCCAGTGTGACCTGGCTTGATTGAGGCTGGCGGATGGTCAAACGCCCTTTTTGATTTTCCACGGTGTACGATACTTCCGGCGTCCAGGTATCAACATTGTAAGTGAAATCGGCTTCCATCAGTGCGTCAGCACCATTGTCGATTTTCAGTTCCCCCGCACCCATTCTGACGTCAACCCTGACGGATTCCGCATCCTCAAGTTCGATCACCTTACTGTCGAACTGCATATCACCCACCGGCACCCGGATGGTCGAAAGTCTTGAAAATGAACAACCTAACGAAAATATGAGTAATCCTGCCAGGATAAAGAGTGGTACCAAGTTTTTACGCATTTTAATCTCCTTGTGTGTATTCTATACTCAACAATACGCAGGCGGGAAAGCAAGGTTGCAGTAAGCTTTGTGTAGAAAGCCGTTGGTCACCGTTCTATACAGTGATTGAAAATCTCCCAGAGAGAATCAATGCGTATCTTTTGATAGACATACATGCCGGGATAGTTATAGGGCCATACGTAGTGACAGCGGATTAGAACTGGTATATGGCTTTGGCTGCATGTGGCATGTGTGCTTCTGCTCCATCAATGCAGAAAAGTGATGGACATCCCGCAATTTGGGGTGTCCGCCACATTTTTACACTAACCAAATCAGACCGAGTATGAACACCTTCCATCCAAAAAATGCGACGCGGAATGCCTGCTTTTTGCAGCCCAAGTTGTCTCCCGCGCCGCATTTTTAAAAGAGGGATTTGGCGGTTGGCTGCCAACCGCCAAATCCCAATAACTCTGTGGCGGGGTGGGAATCTACCATGCATTCACAGGCTACGTGTTCCCGCCCCGCCAAAGCATCCGGCTATAGGGAATCCATGGTATTGTTAACAAAGTGCAGTGTTTGCCAACTTCCTTTCGATGCGGAAGAGTGATGGATATCCCGCAATTTGTGTTGCATTGACGAAAGGGGGCATTCGTAGTATGCTTATAGCTAGGGGTACGCTCAGGCGGCCCTAGATACCTGATTTTTCGGTGCTTTACTGTAGTAAGTTTGAAAAGATGCGCATCATGTTAAAAACGAAAAGCGGCGCGTTTTGTGGTCCTTGATCAGCTTGAATGCATACGGGCACCGTTATTTTTTGATCAAAGGCAAAGGTTGCAGACCATAAATGAAGCAGAACCAACAATCGCTATTTTGGATAGCGCTGATTGTCGTTGCGATTATCGGCACCTGGATGTTTGTCAGACCCAGGACAGACGGATCATCACCCGGACAGAACGCTCCCCAGTCCGGATTACTTCCTGCGCTGACGCCCACAATCTACCCAAGCTCAGCTTCAGTGATTCATAGCGTTCAAACACTGAGCCGTCTTGAGACTGTAACTTATTCTGTTGAAAAAGTTATCACCGCTGAATCCGGTCAGGGACCTTTGGGTTTTCTGTTTGGTGATAAACTCTTGCTGATTGCGCATGGCGAAATTATTGCCGGCGTTAACCTGGCAAAATTGGGCGTGGATGATGTTGTTCTGCAGGATGGTGGCACGGTCATCATCCATTTGCCCCCGGTCGAGGTATTCATCGCGACACTGGATAACTCACGCACAGTTGTTTACGACCGAAAAACCGGCGTAGCTGGGCTGAACATGCAGTTAGAAACCTCCGCGCGTCAGGAAGCAGAACGCTTGATATTAGAGGCTGCACTCGAAGATGGGTTGGAGTGGAAAGCTGAAGAAAATGCACGAACTGTACTGCGGTCATTTATGATGGGTTTAGGATTTGAGAATGTGATCTTCGTCGACGTTATGCCGACATCAACCCCCGCACCTATGCCCACATCGACCGCTGAAGCAACTCAATGATACTGAAAGGGGTTTTAAATGCGGATTAAACACAAACCTTCTGATTTTAATGTAGAAGAAAAAATCCTGTTCCCTATGGATCAAGGATCGTATGCCTATTATCGGGTAGAAAAGGAAAGTGTTTCCACGACCGCGGTGCGCGATGAAATGGCAGACCGTTTGAATGTGACGCCCAGCGCGCTGGTTTTCCCGGCTTTGAAAGATACCAACGCGGTGGCGATTCAGTATGCGAGTGTACGGAAAAAAGGTCCGACGACGATAAAAGGCAACAGATTTACGGCGGAATTGGTGCAGTGGGGTCCAAGAGCGCTGCGTCCCCGGGATCTGGAAAAGAATGTTTTCACAATTGTCGCCCGGGATATGTCAAAGAAAGAAGCGGTACGATTGACACAGGTGCTGCCCAAATTGGGACAATATGGACTCCCCAACTACTTTGACGACCAACGTTTTGGATCATTGACCAAAGATGGTTTTATCGGTAAGGAAATCCTGAAGCGGGATGCAGAGCGCGTTGTCCATATGTACCTTGCCGAACCTATGGCTGGGGACCCAAAGCTCATTCGTGAATTCAAACAATTGGTCGAGAGCCATTGGGGGCAGTGGGGGTATTTGTTGCACCAGGCTCCACGCCCCTCTAACTTTCGCAGCGTCATCACCTATTTGAAGGATCATCCCCACGAATATCGGAAGGCGACCAATCTGATACAGGACCGCTTGCTTTCAATTTACCTTTCTGCTTATCAATCATGGGTTTGGAACTTGATTGCAGCCAAATACTTTGAACGTGAAGAACCTGCGCCATATGCGATTGAGATTGCAAATGCAATGTTTCCTTTACCCGAACCGACTGAAACCACTGCAGCCTTTGTCGATGTTTTAATTGACAGACCCAGACTCACCGCGAATTATACCGGTGATTTCGCAGCAGCTGCGCAAGAAGTCTTTGCTGCCGAAAACCTGGAGATAAGGGATTTTAAAGCACGGATACTGCGCAGAGTCTATCTTTCCAAAGGTGAGCGCCCTATTTGGTATATGCCTTCAGAAGTCAGCGTTGGCGATGTTTCTGTCGATGATGAATACGAAAAACGCTGGAAAACGACGGTCAGTTTCTCTTTGGAAAGTGGTCGTTATGCAAGTTTGATCTTGAAAGTGGCTGCCGGTTTGAATAATACAAAACTGAAATCCCGGTAGCCAATGGCGTTTAGTTAAGCCCATAGTGGATTATGTTCCCTGGTGATGGTCATATATGCTCCTATATCGCAGCCCGTGGATATTAAACATTGATTATAACGCTCAAGTGGTACCCTCCCTGGCATGAATAATGACCAACGTCAGGTAGCTCGTGCTGCTGCGTTAGTGATGGTTGCGTTTTCCATAAGCCGATTGCTGGGCCTGGTCAGGCTGATCGTTTTCAGCCGGTACTTTGGGACAGGTCCGGATATGGATGCTTACGAGGCGGCATTAAAGATACCCGATGCGCTCTTTATGATTGTAGCCGGTGGCGCACTGGGTTCTGCTTTTATACCGGTTTTTGCCGGACGGTTAGCACAGCAAAAAGTCGAATCGGCTTGGCACATGGCGAGTGCTGTGATCAATATAATGCTGGCTGTTCTGGTTCCGGTCAGCGCGCTCTGCATTGTATTTACGCCCTGGTTAGTGCGGACTATTGTTGCACCCGCGCTGCCGGCGGACGTTCAGGCGCAAATCGTCAGTTTATTACGCATCATGTTGTTTTCCCCCACTATTTTTGGTGTAAGTGGCGTTGTGATGGGCATCCTTAACGCGCACCAGCATTTTCTGCTCCCCGCAATCGCACCGATCCTGTATAACCTGGGTTTGATTGTCGGCGGTGTCGTGGGAGGGACGACGAACCTGGGGGTGAAAGGCCCCGCGTACGGGATGTTGGCTGGGGCGGTTGCGCATTTGGCTGTACAGATACCTGGATTATTCCATTTTCACGCACGATATACTACTCTCGTTGGGCAGACGTGACCCGGCAGTGCGTGAGGTTGGCAGGTTGATCGCACCACGGGCTCTGGGGATGGGGGCGACTCAAATCAACAGTATTATCACCAATAATCTGGCTTCGCGATATGGCATTGGCGCTATATCATCGCTGGCTATTGCATGGCGGGTAATGCTGCTCCCCGAGGGTGTATTTGCACAAGCTGTCGGTTCAGCCGTATTTCCAACATTCTCTGCTCAGATGGCTCTGGGAAAGCTGGATGAGATGCGGGAGACCTTGTTTGTTACACTGCGAACACTAATCGCCTTGACGATTCCGGCGACTGCGGCGCTGATTGTCGTGGGACAGCCTATGGTAGCGCTGATGTTTCAACGCGGATATTTTGATGATGTTTCGACCCAATATGTCACGTGGGCGCTCAGCTTTTACGCGATTGGATTGGTGGGACACTCCGCGTTGGAGGTTCTTGGACGCGCCTTTTTTGCTTTACAGGATACCTGGACACCTGCGATGGCTGCGGTTGTCGCCCTGATTATCAACGTTGTCCTGGGATTGACGCTTCCACTCTTCTTTGCTGCCCGGGGATGGATGCCGCACAGTGCTTTAGCCCTGGCGACTGCCATCGCAGCCTTGATAGAGGCGGGACTCTTGCTGTGGTTAATCCAACGCCGTTTAGGCAATCAGGAAAGCAGAGCGCTGTGGCGGACAGTATGGCGCGTGTGCGCAGCATCCTCTGTTATGGCGGTTGTGTTGTTGATCTGGCTGGCTTATGCGCCTGACAGCACGTTCATACAGGTCCTGGTCGCAGTTCCTTTGGGTTTGATTGTTTATATAGGCATCGCTATATTGATGGGCGTGGATGAGCTAATGTCCACTGTGCGTATGGTTCTGCACAAATAGAACGGGATTTGAGGAGCTTACGATGATTATTTCGATTACGACGGATTTTGGCACCAGAGATGGGTATGTAGGCACGATGAAAGGTGTGATGGCGGGAATCGCGCCCGGGGTTGGGTTTGCAGATATTACACACACAATTTCACCTCAGAATGTGCGCGAAGCAGCGTATGTGATTTGGACTGCATTGCCATATTTTCCTGCCGATGCGGTGCACCTGGTGGTGGTTGACCCCGGGGTGGGGACTGAAAGATTAGCCATCGCAGCGCACAGTGCGATGGGGTATTTTGTCGGTCCGGATAATGGTGTGTTCTCCTATTTATGGGCAGTGGCTCCACCAGACAAAGTTGTCGCTTTGACTAATCCCAACTACCAACTAACCGGTGTAAGCAGCACTTTTCATGGGCGTGATATATTCTCTCCGGCAGCTGCCTATCTTGCATCCGGCGTCAAATTGGATGCATTTGGCCCAGTAGTGGAAAATCCGCACCTTTTGCCTACCCCAACAGTGACCGTGATGGACAATACGATCACTGGTTCGATTCTGTATGTGGATCATTTTGGTAACTGCATCACCAGTATCGGCAGATTAATTTGGTCGGCTGACGGCTTGATTTTACGCCCAGTATGGGGGAACGCTGCAGCTATCCCATTTACGGCTCAAAAAAGCCTGGTGACCGTTGCTGGTCGCGCATTAGGTCCCATTCGGCACACTTATGGAGAGGTTAATTACGGCGCGGGACTTGCTTTAGTTGGAAGTGAGGGTATGTTAGAAATAGCAACGAACCATGGAAATGGCGCCGCGGAACTTGGGTTATCGCTGGGTGATCCGGTAACGATACAAATAGGATAAAACAAAGCACCTGATAAAATAGAAGGTATTACTTGATTGGATGAACCATGGCTGCTGCAGACGCTGGATTGTTTTCACCGCTGACATATTTAACAAGTCATTTTCAATAAACGGGTCAGTAATCGACAGAGGAGGTTACGAATGCGAGACTACTTTGTGATTGAGGGTGGTTTGCCACTTAAGGGTGAGATTTCACCGGCAGGGAATAAAAATGCGGCTTTACCGTCTCTGGCAGCCTGCTTGTTGACAGATGAGACGGTCATTCTGCGCAACCTTCCAGCGATAAGAGATGTTGCAACGATGGGTTCATTACTGCAGGCATTAGGCGTGCAGGTGGAAGTTCTCGACCCGCACACATGGCGTTTGTGCGCCCGGGATGTGAATCTCACCGGTAACGGGATGGATGCCGATATGTTTCGGGCTATCCGCGGTTCCATTCTTATCACCGGTCCCCTGCTGGCACGTTTTGGGGAATTTGCCGTACCATCACCGGGCGGTGATGTGATTGGGAGACGACGGGTCGATACGCACTTCCTGGCTTTCCGGGCACTGGGTGCTGAGGACGGCGTGCAAGATGGATTGTTCTATGTGAAAGCAAAGCATCTGACTGGTGCCGACATCCTTCTGGACGAAGCCAGCGTCACCGGTACTGAGAACGCAGTTATGGCGGCAGTCTTAGCCAAAGGCGTCACGATTATCCGGAACGCTGCCTCTGAACCCCACGTGCAGGATCTTTGCCACCTGCTCAACGCGATGGGGGCAAAGATTCAGGGGATTGGCACCAATACGTTGATCATTGACGGCGTTACGCGCCTGCATGGGGCTGATTACACCATTGGTACCGATCATATTGAGGTCGGCAGCTATATCGCTCTCGCCGCAGCCACAAAAGGAGAGCTTCTGATTCATAATGCGATGCCGGAAAACCTGCGGATGATTTTGTGGGTTATGGAGCGTTTGGGTGTGCAAACTGAAATCCGCGGTCCTGACCTTTTTGTGCCTGCGAACCAAACCCTGGAAATTGTTCCCGATATTGGCGGGGCAATTCCATCGGTCGCGGATGCTCCCTGGCCCGCGTTTCCGGCGGATTTGATGAGTATCTCACTTGTCCTGGCGACACAGGCAACAGGTGTGGTCATATTTCATGAAAAAATGTTTGAAAGCCGGTTGTTTTTCGTGGATAAACTTATTCCTATGGGAGCTCGGATTGTGCTGTGTGATCCCCACCGCGCATTGGTTTACGGTCCTTCTCAATTGACCGGGGATATCGTTGAAAGCCCGGACATTCGTGCCGGTATGGCGCTGTTGATCGCAGCACTCGCTGCGCAGGGCACAAGTACCATTCACAATATCCTGCAAATCGACCGGGGTTATGAAAGCATAGAGAATAAGCTTCGCCCGTTAGGCGCGCGTATCCAACGTTTCAGTGACAATTCAAATTAAACCGGACGCACGCATTTGACGCGTCAAGTATGATGGATGATCGACGGATGACCGACGACCTGCAAAGAAAATTACGGAAACTGGGTGTTGTCAAAGGGACACAGGGTCTGGAAAAGCCGCCTGCTTTTCAACCTGCACATCAAACTCAAATGACGCCCTTACCAGGGCGTGAGATCACCAGCGAATATGGGTCTTTTTGGCTGGATAAAAGGGTTTATAATCCGGATTTTATTCACGGTACTTACAAATTTTCCAGGATGTCGGGGCTGCGTGAGGACAGCCTTGCTCTCCTTGGTGTCCCTGATTTGGGTTCGCACCCTGCGTTTGTGGATACAGAGACTACGGGTTTGGCAGGTGGGTCCGGCACGATTGCATTTTTGATTGGCATCGGGGTCTGGGAAGATGATGCCTTCGTCCTGCATCTGATTTTCATAAGGAATCCGGAAGAAGAGGAAGCCGCTTTACGCTATGCCGCAGAGGTCCTGGGGTCCTGTACCGGATTGGTCACCTATAACGGGCGGACTTTCGACTTGCCCTTGCTGCAGACCCGGTTTA
>CAVOYE010000018.1:0-10842 GCA_963700595.1 uncultured Chloroflexia bacterium | reverse complement strand
TACTACCTGGATATGATGGTGACAAGAGCCAGGTCAATCACATTTAAGCCAATCCCATAGATATATATCACCTTGCGTCGTAGACCGCAGGCGCGCTGTCATATTCTCGGGATCCTTTAAAATGGAGATGGATATAAATCACCGTCAATTTTCAGGCTTGTGATATTTGTAGAGATGAGGATAGTCTTAAAAAATTTGATTGACGATCCAATATAACTCGCTATGTATCAGAATAGCAGGTGAATCACACAGGTAACGTGAACCAAATACGTGTGCCCTGGTCGATCATGTCTTCGACACCCACCTGACCTCCGTGCGCTGCTACGATCCCCGAGGCGATAGCCAACCCTAACCCGGATCCACCGGTAGCACGACTGCGCGACTTTTCACCGCGGTAAAACCGCTCGAAAATGTGAGGTAGATCCGCTGTATCGATGCCCTCACCCGTGTCACACACCTCGACGCGTATGCAGTTTCTTTCCGCTGCAGCACTCACCTTCACCTTACCACCAGGCGGCGTATAGCGCATAGCGTTGTCCAACAAATTGTTCAACACCCGTCCCACCTTTTGTACGTCCATCGGCACTGGATCCACATCAGGGTTGACGCTCCCTTCCAATGTTACCCCTTGACGTAGCGCCTGGGCCGAAAAGGCTTCGAGGGTATCCGATATCAGGTCACAGAGCGAGTTTGGCTGGTACACCAACGTCAAACCGCCGGCGTCAATTTGAGCAAGTTCAACCAAATCGTCCAACAAGAATGATAAATTCTGTATCTGCTGCTGTGCCGTTTCAAGGTAGCGCTCGATTGTTTCGCGATCCTGGACGACGTCGTCGGCAAGGGCTTCAACGATGAGTCGAACAGACGTCAGGGGTGTCCGGAGGTCGTGACCGACCCAGGCAACGAGGTCACGCCGTAAGCTATCCAACTCACGCTGCTTACGTTCTGCCGCCTCAAGCTGCATTGCCATTTCGTTAAAGGTGCCCGCAAGGTTGGCCAACTCATCACGACCAGATATCGACACACGCGCATCCAGATGTCCCCTGGCAATTTCCTGTGCAGCTCGATTCAACCCCACGATCCGGTCGGTTAGCGACGTTGAGAGAAAATAGCCCAACGACATAGCGATACCACCAGCAAAAATGAGCAGCACCGTACCCAGAATCAGGTCATGCCGGTTGAGAAACATCAGTGCCGCCGTTACCCAAACGTTGATAAACGTCAGTACGCTGGAGATGGCATAACTTCCCAATAGGACAAGGCTCAGGCGAGGGGAGCGGTTTAGCCAATTCCAGCGATAGGCAACGTGCCCAACCGCGATCGACAAAGCTGCCGTGATCGATAAATAGGCAGCGAGAGCTCCAAAGTCCTGAAGGGGCGGGTTCATCAGTCGCGCAAAGATCGCCAGTGTCAGACCCATAGTCAAAGCGACACCCCCCACAAAGTACACAGGTAAGGGGAATGCCCTACGATGAGATTTCATATTCTCCATAAGTTTCCTCTCGCTAGGATCGCTGGTGGCGCGCGGTATATAAGCGCAGGTCTGGTGGAAGACGCCTGGACCGGTTAAGGCTCAAACTTGTAACCCACACCCCATACTGTCTGTATATAGCGCGGGGTTGAGGGATCAAGCTCAATCTTTTCTCGGAGACGGCGTACATGTACTGTTACCGTGCTGGGATCAATGTATTCGTTCAATCCCCATACCAAGTCGAGTAGCTGTTCGCGGTTAAAAACCTGGCGCGGATGGCACGCAAGCACCCACAAGAGATCAAATTCTTTGGCTGTCAATGCCTCTTCTTTGCCATTCACCTCTACCAACCGGGTCTGGGGATCGATGCGCAAACCCTCAAGTGTCAGGACATGATCGTCCTTGGGCACTTCCATGCTCCGGGCGCGGCGTAGCACAGCTTTCACCCGACTGACCAGCTCGCGTGGACTAAAAGGTTTGACCACGTAATCGTCAGCCCCCAACTCCAGTCCCAATATGCGGTCTGTCTCTTCGCGGCGCGCGGTCAGCATAATAATGGGAATTTCACCCTTGTCGCGCATCCGGCGGGTAATCTCAAACCCGTCAATCTTGGGTAACATCAGATCGAGCACAACCAGGTCGGGGACATGTCTTTCCAGAGCTTGCAGCGCTTCTTGCCCATCGCGGGCTACAATCACGTGATAACCCGCACGCCGGAGGTACAAACCCACCACTTCACTAATACTGGGTTCATCGTCAACGACAAGAATGGTTGGCGCATTCACAACTTTCTCCATTACCCATCATGCTAACAAAGCATGTTTCAGACTGCTTACAAAAACCTGTTTTCATAACGATATCCTTAAACTGTCTGGATAAAGTCGTTGTTTTCAGTGTGATAGCCTTGATATCAAAATATACTTGCTATGGTACCCATATTGTACTGAGTCGATGACAAAGTGCAAAATTCCAAATGCGTTCTAATACAGGGGCGCTCATCCAGTTTTTCCCCCACATTAAATCCAAACCAGAATACCTATCAGGCAGTGCTGTAAGAAATTCGTAAGGGTTTCTTAAGAAGCGTGTAATAACTATCGAATAGCATAGAAGTACGTTACGACCCAGAGTTAATGACTCGCAAGATCGGCGCTCATGCATTGAGAGAACAGAAAGAAGGTCGCGTCAAAACAATAGGGTAAAACGAAAAACATCGGGACAGTGCTATTCAGAATATCTAATCAACACAAAAGGAGATCGACACATGTTACGCAAAATCACCACAAGTATGTTTGTCATCGGGTTACTGCTCATGACGGCACTCCCAGTCTTTGCAGGCAGTCCTAAACCAAAAAAGAACGCCGATACCGTGGTCTATGTCACCAGCTTGGGGCTTTACTTTGATGCCAAAATCACCCCGGCCGAGTTTACAAATCACGGTGATTTTCAACAGCTCTTCCCACCCGGAACGAACCCGGATTGGCTTGGAGGCAACACGCTGTCCACCGAGTTTGGACCTGGCTCACCAGGCCATCGTGGCGGTCGCTGGTGGATAGATGCGGATGGCGACGGCATGATCTCGGAGGGCGATCCGCTGTTCTCCTGCCCGCTACTGGGACCCGGCCGCGAAACACCTTAATACATCAACAAAGACTATGGGGGCTGAATGAAAATTTCAGCCCCCACCCCCCTTGTATCGCCCTGGTGCATGCCATCTCCTCAAACTTCAAACGCCTCTTTCTTAAAACACCCCCGTAAGATATGAACGTTTGACATAATCTGAATAATCATATACAACAAGGATATGGAATCGGGAAGCATGCCGACCCTTTCAATGAAAGGCGCGCTCCGTGTATCCTGTTCAGCCAAAGAAGGAGACAGATTATGAGTGTCATCACAATCTCGCGTGAGTTAGGCAGCGAAGGCGATAAAATCGCTGATATGTTGTGCGAAGCCCTGGGCTATTGCAGAGTCGACAAGGGTATGCTGTTGCAAATTGCTGAAGAAGCTGGCGTTGATATTGCAGCGATACAAGCCATGGAATCCGGTTTCGTGAACCGCGCACGTTTGGTCAGCGGGGAAATGACATCGCTTTATCGTAAAAATGCTTCCGCTTTCGAGAAAAAAGGAGTTCTTGACGATCAAACGTATGCCAAAGTCGTAAGTGATACCGTATTGGACTACGCACGGCAAGGTGAAGCCCTGATTATTGGCAGGGGTGGTCAGATGATCCTGCGAGACTTCCCCGGTGTACTTCACGTACGGCTCTTTGCAACTGAAGATGTGCGGGCAAAGCGTTTAATGGCCCGTGAGGGTATCCCGGAAAGCGAGGCAACCCGGCAGGTACAGCAGTCTGACGAACAAAAACGGCAGTACATCCGTCACATGTTTAACAACGCTGATTGGCGTAACTCGAAATACTATCACCTCATTATTGACACCGGGCGCATCCCGCCCCAGGCAGCAGCGGAGATGATTATGGTCGCGGCGAAGGCGTCTTGACCCGCCCCAGACTTGACACCAAAAAATAACAAAACCGCGAGCCAGGCTCGCGGTTTTGTTATTTCCCTTGCAGAGAGGTACTAATCTGCTTGCGAAAGCTTCTTTAATGCTGAAAGCGCTTCAAAATGATTGGGATCATCCTCCAGCACGCGGTTAAAAGCTGCCTTTGCTTCATCCATCACCCCCAGTCCCTCATAGGCTAAACCGATCGTGAAGTTAAGGTGCACACGACGGCGCGTCTCCCTATCGGTCTCTGCAAACACAAATTGCGGTATGGAAGTGGCAAATCCCTGTTTGGCTTGCTCCGCCAGTTGCCGCTGCGCCCCATCCAGCATCTTCTCCAGCCTGTCGTGCGCTTCACTCTCACGTCCCATCGCCCGCAGCGCCAGCGCCTGGTAATAGGTGCCAGAACCCATATGCCCTCTGGAAGCCAGAACTTGCTCGAAGCTTTCCTGCGCATCCTGGATGTGGTTCAATGCCTGTTTCGCCAATCCCGCGTAATAATGCACGTGTGCTTCAGGCGCAAACCAATTCTTGCGCTCACCCAGGTTCTCCGGGTAGGTATCCAAAGCGGTTTCAAAATGCTTTAGCGCGCCTTGCGCATCGCCATTATCCAGCAAGGTGCGCCCAAGAAGGACGTGCGCGGTGACAAATTGGGTTGAAATCGATCCGGTTCCGCCTTCCCAGGGATGGAAGCGCCGGGAGAGCATATAGTCCAATGCTTTTTGCGGTTGTCCGGTCTGGTTATAGAGCGTGGCGATCGTCACAGACAAATCATCCCGCGCGCGAACCAGGTCGAGGTGGCTTTCCAATCGTGCTAACCTTGTCTCAGCAGTTGTTCCGGTCCGGCTCAGAAGCTGGTCGAGTTCAGACAGCACCCTGCCGTCCGCCGGACTGGCGGTAAAGGCCTTTTCATAACACTGGAGGGCTTTGTCCGCGTTTCGCTGAACGTTATAAGCTGCAATGCCCAGGTTCCGCCATGGGATCGAGAATCCGGGCTCTTTCTGAACCGCGGTTTCCCAGGCGGTAATGGCTTCGGCAGTTCGTTTTTTATCATAATACAGGTTGCCCAGATAATAAGCGATCCTGCCATCCTGCGGTAATAGTTCCCAGGCATATTCCAGGATGACCATTTCCTCTAACCGCGCCGGAAAACAATAGTCCGGCGGCATCGCTGATGCGCGATGGAAGAGCTTAAGCGCTTTTTCATCCTCTCCCATCTGGTGCGCAAAGTATCCCAGGGCATAGAGAAGCATTGGATTCACGGTTTCTGCAGTATCGACGATCTGCCGGGACAGCACATCACTGCCTTCTTCCCATAATCCCGCATTAGCATAGTCAAAAGCCAAATCGAAATAGGCCTGCGTCTCGGACCATGAATCCGGGACATGCATCATATTGACCAGTTCCTGTAATTGTCCGTGGGCAACAGTCGCCTTGCCCTGGTCGCGGCTTTGTAACACAACCTCATTCCGCGACCCCATATCCAGCGGATCGAGTTCCACAGTAGCACAGGCAAAAGCAGCGGCTTCAGCGTATCTTCCCAGCTTGCGCAGTATCGCTGTCCTCAGGTTTCGGGCCTTCATATTGAGCCCGTTGGTCACCAACGCCATATCCACATGCTCAAGAGCAGTAGAAAAATCCCCCCACCGGCAGTTCAGTTCAGCCAGTGCGTAATACCCCGGTGCCTGCCATGCATAACTCCAGATGGCCTTGTAAAAGGCTGCGTAAGCTGCATCCAACGCCCCGCTGAATTTCAACGCCATACCGAGGTTGAAATAAACTTCACCATCCCTCGGGTTGGGGTTTCGCCGGGTTAATTTATCAATCGCTTTCTGAAAGTAATCGATCGCCACATCAAACTGCCCGCGCCGGTAATGGACCAACCCCATGGCGTTATTACACCGTGAATCCGTTGGATCCTTTGCCAGCGCTGCTTCCCAATAGGGTTCCGGTTCTATCGTCGGATGCCGGTATTGTTCCAGGTGCAGACCGGTCAGGTACAGTTCTTCGATCGAATCAAACGTCTCCGGGGGCGGTGGGGGCATTTTGTTTTCCGGCAGTTCGGGTTTTTCAATGTGCTGCGGCTTGTAACGGATCAATTCATGCCCGTCCGTATCGAGAACGCGCAGGGTCAGATCCGTTTTCACACACGCAGGCACGGTCAACCGGTTCACAAAGGGTTGCCCGGGGCTGATGTCGACAGTGTTTTCATAGACAGCTTCGTCTTTTAACAGCAGGATGATTTCTGCCCCTGGCGTGTCCTCGGTGACGGCAACGCCCATCATCACGTCCGCGCCCTCCAGTTCCAGATTCACAGCAGCCCGTGTATTGGCATTCTTCGCGGGACCAATGTGCTGCACAGGATACCAGTACTGGCTGAAAATCTTCGTCTCATAGGGCTGCATCCATGAAAAGTCCGGCTGGTTATCGGTGTACACCCCAGCCATCAACTCGATGTAGGGGCCATCCGTATCCGTCAGGTTGCTCTCCCAACCCTTGGCGAATTCACCCGCACCCCAGGTAAACATCTTTTTCCCCGGCGCGACATGCCGGTTTGCGACATGCAGGATACCGGCATCCTGCCGGTGATCGTAACCGCCAAAGTAATCATATTCGGTATCCCATACAAAATAGGAGGTGGGCACCGGAATATTTTTATACCAGCTGAGATCCACACCTGCGCTGTAATCGACGCCGTAATAGCTACCGCCGGCGATGGGGAAATGCGACATGGAACGTTTGGAGTGGTCGGTCACCACGGTGACATCTTCCGGGAAGACCACCTGATACTGGTCGTGGACATGCACAGCCACATTAATCCACCAGAGGAAAGTTTGAACTTCAGGGGTGCGGTTATAAAGCTGGACTTTCATCTCAAAAAATGCCTTGTCCGGATGCAGGCAGATGCCCACCATCCCCTTCATACGCTGCAGTGGGTCGTGCTCGCTCATCCACACTGTCACACTACCGTCGGCGCTTTCCTCAATGATGTGATTGACCGGCATGTAAGTGGAGGGTCGGTGATGCTGCGGCCAGTTGAATTCGATACCACCGGAATTCCACGCGCCAAACAACCCGATCAGGGCGGGCTTGATGACGTGCTGCCTGTATATGAAATGATAACCGTTCGTTTTGTCCAGAGCTTCGTGGATGCGCCCGCCGAACTGCGGCATCATCATCAGGCGCAGGTATTGATTCTCCAGATATACAGCCTGGTAATCCTGCGGGTGGCTCTCACTGGACAGCGCGTCCCGGAAGGGATGGGGGTAAACGCGCCCGCTCGTGCCCTGGTTGACCCGTTTATCGAGATACATTGGATTTACATCCGCCGGCGGCGGTGTATAGGTGGGGAAATTGACCGTTTCTTCCCATGCCCGGACTTCTTTTTGAAGCGTATTTTCGACCATAGTGACCTCCTTTTAGCCTTAAATGGGTAGAACACCCCGGTGTCTGATAAATACAGCGGACGGTTCGGCGAACCGTCCCTACCCGGAATTTAACTCACAGGCTGCCTAACTTGATGCCTCTGGCATCTGGTTTATCTTAACCCCTTGAATTCATAGGACCCGGATGCTGGTCCTGCCTGCCGTCTCTATAATAAGCCACCCACTGCGCAAGGCGTTTACCCAAACGCCGGCATGCTTCTACCTCTTTATCTTCGCGCGGCTTTCCCGCAGTCGTTACCCCATAGTGTAGCGTAAATTGCTTGCCTGTATAATCCGGGACGCCAAAGGTCAGCATCCCCGCGTTCATCAGCATAATGAGGATGGTCATGCACGTTAATTCCGCGCCACCACCCCAACCACCCTGCGTGGCAAAAGCGCAGCCCAGCTTGCCGTCCATCTGCCCCCACACTTTTTGGACGATATCATCCCAATACTTTTTCATGCGCCAGGAGACCATACCGCTATATGTCGGCGACCCGGCGGCAATGCCGTCCGCCCATAACGCATCTTCAAGAGTTGCCTCTTCAACAGAGATGAGACGCAGCTCAATGCCCGGTACCGTCCCTGCGCCTTCTGCGACATAAGCCGCCATCTGCTGCGTATTCCCGGACACACTGTCATACAGGACCAGCACTTTTCCCATATATTCTTCTCCTCCACAACCTAAATCGAACAATTCGTAAAGAAATAATAGCAGAACATCGTTATAGCGCCTGTGCGGAACACCATGCGTGTGCTGTGGGGGAATCTTCCCCCACAGCCGATACATATAAAGGGTTTTTGCGTCCGGCTGTGCCGGACGCAAAAACCTTCTTTTATTATACGGCGCGGAAATCTAAACTGGACGCTGCATTACCAGATTCCGCACCGTAAAATCATCCACAACCTAAATCGAACAATACGCGGAACACACCTTGCGCAAACGCGGGACATCCACCTGCAAGCCAAACCCCGGCGGCAATTTTCGCGTGGCGTAAACATAGACCAACCCCAAACGCCCATCGGACTTCTGCACTGTCGCCTGGGACTGCACACACTGCCCAAACACATTCGATTCCTGCGGTTTCGCCAGAGCCTCAACCCAGGCAGCGCCCAATCCCACCGCAATCTGCTGCCAGGCTGTACAGCCCGGGCCCATCAGGCTGTCATCGCCCACGGCAACCTGCGCCCCGAAACTTTGTATCTTCCGGGCTAAAGCCACCGCATCCACCAGCGAACCCAGACTTCCGGGGTGTAGATTGTACACCCTTCCCATACCGGGCAGCACGGTCTGGAGAGCGTGCCAGGCTGGTCGCATTGGTTTGTCGGGGATGAGCGCCAGCATCCCCACCCGGGTCTGTAAATCCACCCAGTCGGCAACCGAAAGGTTCGCCGGGTCCTCACAGGCGTTCAAGCCTGCCTGGTGCAGCGCCCGGAGTTGCGCTGCCAATACCTCGACGGATCCATCGACCGGATATGTGTAGCTTTCGCTGGCACCGGCGATAAGGTAAGTTTCTGGTCCCATAACCTTGCGCACTGCCCGTACCAACGCGGCATCCAGGGCTGGTTCACCATAGATTCTGAGTTTGATATGGGTTGTAAGATTCTGTTTTTTAGCAAGCGCAGCCTGTTCAGCGGCGTGCTGGGCGTCACTCGCCACGATAGAGTACAACCCGGGAACGGGCTGTCTGCCGTCCAGACCCAACAGGTCCATAACAGGTTTGTCCAGCAGTCGTCCCGCGAGATCCAGCAAAGCCATCTCGCTCATCTCTAACTGGTTGACCCACCAGGACTCGCGGTGCTGGTGTTGGTAGGTTAAAGCTTCAGCGACAGTCTTCCCCTTGAGTTCAGAGAAGCATGCGCCCCATGGCGCCAGCTCAAAGGAGGGATCGTTGTGCGCGACCAGGCCTTCTGACCAGCCGCACAAGCTATCCGCGCATAATCGGAGGGCTGCATGCTGCCGGTTATCGCCTGGATTAAAACTCAGGTGAGGGGGAGGCGCCGCATCCAACCGGAATAATTCGACCTCATCAATGCGCAACGGCAGTTGATCCAGAAACTGCATCATGGGCGTTGGCGTTGAGTGCGTACCGGCAGCCATATCAGCTCTTTAATGCCATCAGCACTGTGGCTTCGTGCCAGATATCAGAGTCGTAGTCCACACCCAGCCCGTCCCCGGTGGGTACCGGCACCGCGCCGTTTTGAATTTCAAATCGCGGTGTGGTCCAGGATACAGCGGGGGAAAATTCGCCGTTGAATTCCTGATGCGGTCCCAGATTGGGAACGACGGAAGCGAAATGCAAGACTGCCGCAGCCTCTGACCCCACTTTGGGGCTGTGGGGCATCACGGGAATCCCTTGCTGCGCCGCCCAGTTGGCGACCTGCAGGTTGCGCAGCATACCGCCGTTGTACATCATATCCGGCTGCACGACATCCACGACCCGGTTGTCCAGCATCCATTGAAACTGCGGCAGGCTGGAGTCCTGTTCCCCACCGGCGACAGGCAAATCCAGAGCGTCGGCGACCTGTTTCGTTTGCGTATATTCCTGCCAGGGGCAAGGCTCTTCAAAAAAGGCGACGCCGTAATCCGCCAGCAGAGCGCCCATCTGGATAGCATACGCCGCGTCATAGGAACCGTTGGCGTCCACATAAATGACGATGTCATCCCCAAACACCTTACGGGCTAAAGGAATGAGCTGCTCAGTACGTCCTGGAAACGCATCCAGGTTATGATTCATGCGCCCGCCCACTTTGAGTTTCACTGCCGTTGCCCCTGTTTCAGCCAGCCGTTCTGCAAGCCAGGCGACCTCTTCCTCAGGCGTGGTGTCCCGATGCAGGCTGGAGAGATAGACCGGAATTTCTGTCCGCAGCACGGTGCGCAACAGGGCACCCGCAGATTTCCGGGCAATTTTGCCTAACAGGTCGAGGGCTGCCAATTCCACATAGGCGACGGGGTTCCACAGCGCAATGCCCGCCAGCTTGTAGGCGCTCCGAAAAGTGTAGACTTTATCTACAAGTTTGGGGAGGTCACGGGCATCTTTGCCCAGGAAGAACGGGGCAACAAAGGCTTCCAGGATCGTCCACAGATAAGCCAGGCGGTCGTTGGTCGTGACCACCCCTTCGCAACCGTCGGCGGATCGCACCCGGACCAGATAATGCTTGCGGACCCGCAAAGCCTCTATGGAAGAAATCATCACCGGCGATGCGATAAGGGCGTGCAAATCAATCACAAACACCTCCAAAAGCTAGAGGAAAGAGCTTAGTGGTCATAGCGCTGACATCTGTAGGGGCGATGATGGTTCGCCCCCATGTGCATCAATTTAAGAAAAAAACGAGGCGTCATTCCCGCGCACGCGCCGCTTTCCATGCGGCAGAATCCATCTGGGTTTTTGCGTAAATGACAGAGCCGATACAGCAAAATCTCACCCTAAGAAACGCTTTTTG
>CAVOYE010000017.1:0-11286 GCA_963700595.1 uncultured Chloroflexia bacterium | reverse complement strand
TGCGTTAAACGAAATATCGCTCACAACCAGGTTGGTGTACAACCCCTGTTATATCAAATCCGGCAGAACCCTTAAAGCCAATTAACATATAATGCGGTCGTTTCAGTTCTTAACTCAGCGGTGTGAGAAGAGTGTGTTTTAATTTGGGGCAAATACAAGATAGTTTTCTTTTTAATCTGCTTATGCATCCAGGAGGACGTGTGGCGGTGCAGACCAGAATGATCGTGCTATACATTATGATTCCTGCACCGCCACACGTTATTTTGGGGTGTACCGTTTGGCAAAGCCAAACGGTACACCCCAGTACAAAATGCGGCGCGCCGAATTTAACCTTGTCCTATTCTAATAAAAGCAGAAACGGGAGTATTTACCGTTTCTGCCAGGTGTGGAAGGTGGTTTCCTCCTTCCACACACCCGCGCCGCTCAAAGAACTCGCCCCCCTTCCTGGGGCTCTTTCTTAGAACGCACCCGTGTGAGAATTTCAAGTTGTTGTTTAGACCATGACAGCTATACTCATTAATTAATGATCATTAACCATTCTTCACGTCTTAGTTTAATGTGTCATCTAGAGTCGTGAAGCGGAACCCAAATCATTGGTGTAATCTGGGTTTTAGGAAAAAGAGGGGTTTGTGAAGGATTTTGTCTGCATGATGGTATAACTTATTAAACTCGGAGTGCATAAGAATGAAAATAACAGATATCAATATGACCGTAGTGCCTGTGGCAGGACTTGGGTCCCGGATGCTGCCCGCCACCAAATCACAACCCAAAGAAATGCTGCCGGTGGGTCGCAAGCCGGTGGTACAGTATGTGGTGGAAGAACTTGTCCAGATGGGCGTTAATCAGATCTTATTCATCACGGGACCTGGCAAGAAGTTCAATCGAAAACCATTTTGACCTTAACCAGGAACTGACCCAGATTCTGCGCGAAACCGGCAAGGAAGACTTATTGGAAGAACTCGATTTTGATCGAACGCCAACACACTACTTTTATACGCGCCAACGGCAGCTTTTAGGTCTGGGACATGCCGTTTTATGCGCTAGAAATTTTGTGGGCGAACAACCCTTCGTAGTTGCTTTGGGGGATTCCATCATTGGCATAAATGCGCAGAGTGACATAGTACAACGCATGAAACAGTGCTTTGTGGAAAAAGAAGCGGCGGCGGTCATCGCTTTTGAGAACGTACCAAACCTGGAGGTGTCGAAATATGGGATCGCCGCACCCAAAAGCAAAGGGGACATTTTTGAGTTAGCTGATGTCATCGAAAACCTTCAGTAGAAGAGGCGCCCAGCAACCTGGCCATTGCGGCCCGTTACATCTTCAGTCCGGTCATTTTTCGCGGGCGCACTGGAAAAGACCGGCTTCGGCGCAGAGGACGAAATCCAGCTGACCGATGCTGTCCGGATGCTGATCCACGAAGGACACAAAGTGTATGGTGTGTGTCTGCGACATGATGAGAAACGCTACGATATTGGCGACTTTGGTGCTTACTTCCGTGCCTTTGTGGAATTCGCGCTGGCCGACGAAAAATACGGTGCAGACCTGAGACTCGATCTGGAGGCATTGTTCAATGTTAATCATACGTAAGCGGAGTTACGCTCGCGCAGGGCTTCTGGGCAACCCCTCTGATGGCTATAATGGAAAAACCATCTCCATCATTCTGCGTAACTTTTGGGCGGAAGTCGTATTATACGAATGGGATTCTGTAGATATTGTCCTGGCGGAGCAAGACCGGGCTCGTTTCCGGTCAATTTACGATCTGACAAAGGATGTGGAGCTGCACGGTTATTACGGTGGCATCCGGCTCATCAAAGCCACAATCAAGCGTTTTGTAGACTACTGCCAGGCGCAAAACAACGAACTGCATAACAGAAATTTTTCCGTGCGTTATCAGACAAATATTCCTCAGCAGGTGGGATTGGCAGGCTCCAGCGCCATCATCACGGCTACGCTTCACGCTTTGATGGAATTTTACAACGTAGATATACCCCTGCCGATACAACCTACGATCGTCCTTTCTGTGGAAGGGGCATTAGGCATTGCCGGAGGTTTGCAGGACCGCGTCATCCAATGCTATGAGGGGATGGTTTATATGGATTTTTCCAAAGATAATGCAAAGACCCTCAATGGACTGACGTACTATGATTATGAACCGCTTGATGAAAAGCTGTTACCGCCTATTTACGTGGCTTATCACGCCGCCTTAAGCGAACCCACTGAAGTCTTCCACAACGACATACGGGGTCGCTATAATATGGGTGAGTCTATAAATTTCAGAGCGATGGAGGATTTTGCCCCAACTAGCCGAACAAGGTCGGCAGGCTATATTAGCGGGAGATGCCGCCCGTTTGAGTCAGTTAATTGACAGGAATTTCGACTTACGGAACAGCATCTATGCTTTAGCTCCCTGGCAAATCCAAATGATACAAACCGCCCGGTCGTGCGGTGCTTCTGCCAAATTCGCCGGTTCCGGCGGTGCTATTGTTGGTCCTACCAGGACCAGGCCATGTTCCAGGCGCTGACCAGCAGGCTTGAGGCTATCGGTTCGCGTGTTATCAAACCTCAGATAGTGACTAATGCAAATTCTTGTTAAGCGCCATCGAAACATAGCAGATATTCCCATCCATGGTGTGATCCCGAAGCGCTAGGAGTCAAAGGTGAAAGTTCCCAGGATCGACGGTGAGTATGTCAATATATACAAGCCTGCCGGCGATGTTTTTCCTGGACCCAGCGCAGGGCAATTGGTGGCTGGCAAACGCTATGAAGAGTGGGTTCCCAACGATCATTGTTTTGTCAAAGATGAATCAGGACGCTGGCATGTTTTTGGGATCACCCATCCACGAACCGACCTTCAAAATGTTCACCTGGGGGAAAACCAATCATTCCATGCAATCGCGCCAAGGGGTTCGTTAAAGAAAGCCATCAAAGATGGCGCCTGGAAAGATCTCCCAAAAGTTTTACCGCCAGAAGAGCGTCCAGGAGAGATAGCAGGCGAATCATGCTCCTTACATCATCAAACGCAACGACCTCTACACTATGGTCTATGGTCCAACCCCGATCCGTTATGCCGTGTCCAGGAATCTGCTTGGGTGGACTCCCAAAGGTTCGTTGGGGAACGCGCCAGACGGGCGCGATCCGAATATCTTATTCTGGAACAATACGTACTATCTCATCGTATGCGGGGTTCACGATGTGAGAATCGCAACGTCTGAAGATTTCGAGAATTGGAACCAACACAAACCTATCCTGACAATGGAGAAAGGCGTTGATCCGGAATCACCATCGCTCATCCGTTACAACAACACGTTTTATCTGTTTGTATGTGGCTGGGACGGCATATGGGATCGCAAAGACCTTCAAGGCGCGTATCAGCATGTGACCTGCGTCTACCAATCCGACAACCCATTACAGTTTGACCTCAAAGACAACGTGACCACAATCAACGCGCATGCCCCGGAAATCTTTCAGGACGAAAGAGGAGACTGGTACATCTCCAGCGCGGAATGGCCTCATCGAGGAATAAGTATTGCACGTCTTGTCTGGGAATGAAGTTGGTATAGTGACGCGTCTTGAAATTTGACAATTTAAAACATATATATATGCTTTAATAATAAGGCGATCAATAAGGAGAAGTCATGTCTATTTGGTTTGAAGGCAACAGCGAAATCGAATGCAACATTCAGCAATTGAAGCATGACCTCGCGAACCTTGGAGAGCACTATGTCGGGGTCGTGAGTCTCATGCCAGGATTGACCAGTGTTGAACTGTTGGAGGAAGGTACCGACTTTGTGACCATCAAGACCAATGAAGGCCTCATGAAACGCACGAATATCACCAAACGTATTGAGGCTGAGAGCGTCGTTGTGGAATACGATGAAGAATATCAGGCGGGGTCAATGGTTACCTCCAAGTCGCACTTTGTGGACGCGTTCACAACCAGCGACACTGGCGTCAAGCATCACACCATTCTCAGCGGGGTCGAAGCCCCCGGACTGTTAGGCTTTTTCTACCGGAAGTTCGGCAGCGGCAGCATAGGGAACGCTTTCCTGAAATCCTACAAAGCCTACCTCGAGAATCTAAGTAAATGAATCCAGACAAATGACCTGAATAACCTCTCTCGCACAAAATTGCGCGGTGTTTGTCCTTTGTTACCCACATATCTAGCAGATTGGGCAATACCAAAAGGAGTATTGGAAGGGATCACAGCAATACAGTTGTGCTTCAGGCTATATCAGGTCATATTATGAAAATAACTGCATTAAATCCAGATCAAATTATTACTTTAAATGATTACCCACTATATAGTCATGGTGTTTTTCGGA
This sequence comes from uncultured Chloroflexia bacterium, assembly GCA_963700595.1. Lineage (GTDB taxonomy): Bacteria > Chloroflexota > Anaerolineae > B4-G1 > SLSP01 > PWVB01. Next base: position 6,963 of record CAVOYE010000017.1, on the reverse strand, counting down.
AATATTACAGCAAATGCAAGAACGGGGAAGACTTAGCTTTTGTTCCACTCATCAGCAAAGATATAGTGAAAAAACACATTAATACTGAACTATCCACGATCTTTCTGGAATTTGAAAAGCAAAATTCCGCAGCCCTATATTTTATGCTGGATGGCAACCACAGAACAACCGCATTGACACTTGCCGGGCATGCGATTGCAGTAATCATCTACGAAACAGATGAAGATATTATAGAAGCCCGCAAATTAGTCGCCACGGGTCAAATCCTCGAGAATGCGACACTTGATTATACGCTGGAAGAAAACTGCGAAATATTACACGAGCACTTTAGAGAAAAGCCGTATTTTATGACCGTTCAACAAAAAACAGACAAACTGATCCGGGATAATTTCATCTCTCCGCAAGAGTTGACAGGTTCTAGCCTGAAGAAACAGAAATGATGTATTGTGTAACTACCTCTACTATGATCCGCCGAAGTTTTAAAACCCCCTTCCTGCAAATAATCCCCTGAATCACACTTCGGATGATAACCCTTATACCACCTTGCGAAAATGCCAAACCGGGAAAAAATATGTTTGACGCGCCATCTCACATATGAATTTTGAACCTTTTGGTGTTCAAATGGCACATGAAGAATAAATGGTTATGCAATCACAAGACTCGAATCCTGGTCATGGGCTTGGGTATCGAGAAAAGCTTTCATCACATATTAGATAGCAATAAATGATAAATGGCTGATCAGCATACCGATGATATAAACCTGCTGCACCTCATCTCGCAAGGGGACGAGGATGCACTGGCAACTTTATATACCAGGTATGGGGGCAAACTTTACAATTACATTTTGCGGGCTTTGAGCGACCCGGATACAGCAGAAGATGTATTACAAGAAAGCCTGTTGACCATATGGCAGAAAGCAAAGACCTTTCGCGGTGAGGGACGTGTGATTGCCTGGTTGTTTGGGATTGCGCACAATAAAATCCTGAGAACTTTCCGCGAGAAGAGAAATGCTCCCTTGAACGAGTTTATCCCAAATCCCGACAGCATGGAAACGCGGGTAGATGACGAATTGATCGCTGATCAGCGTCGAAATCTTCTGCGCGCGGGTTTCGATACGCTTTCAGTAGAACATCGCCTTGTTTTAGAGCTGGTTTTTTATCATGGAATGACGATGAAGGAAATATCGCAATCTGTAAGATTCCGGTTGGTACGGTAAAAAGCCGCCTGAGTTATGCCAAAGTTGCCTTAAAAGGGATTTTATCCCGCGAAAGCATATCGGTGGAGGATCTGATATGAAAGTGCATGAAAAGATCGAGGCTCTGCTCCCATTTTATATCTCTGGGCAGATAACACGAAGCACGAACGCATCCGGGTAAAAGCACATTGGACAACTGTGCTTTATGCAAGGAAAGCCTGAAATTATGGCGAGACGTATCTCAGGTGATGGCAAGTGATTATAAACCTTTGCAGGCACCTTCCCAAGTACTGGTTAATACCCTGGAATCCATTCAGGAGGATAAGGTGAAGTCAACATATTCATAAAATCCTGGCAGATTCTGCTGGCGCAAATACCCTTTGTCAACAAGGAGATCTTGCCCGCCTCTCTGCTGATTCTCCTGTTAGGCTTTGTCATTACCGTTATCGCGGATAAGGTTGCCTTTCTTTTTGCCCTTGCTCCATTGGTATCCGCAGGAGGGTTGGCACTCATCTACGGTAAGGAACGTGACCCAGCTTACGAACTTGTGCTTTCAACACCCACTTCACAAATCCAGATATTGTTAGCACGATCCGCATTGGTGTTTGGTTTCAATTTCATACTTGTTGTGGTGCTTTCCTGGGGACTTTCGCTGAACTACTCCATCGATCTCATATTACCGTTGATCATAGCCTGGTTAGCGCCGATGGCTTTTCTTTCCACGTTTGGTCTGTGTCTATCGATATTTATCAATTCAGAACAGGCTATTTTTATCTCGTATTTTTGTTGGTTGAGTAAATATTTAATGTATACGCCAGAGTCCAGGACATTGCTAGGACACACAGGTGAGGTGTTTCTGCTCTTCTGGCACTCACCGGTTGCACTGTATGGTGTCTCAGTGATTCTATTTGCTGCACTGATGATCTATATGCATGGTTCTGTCAGCAGCACAAGGTATTTAGCCAGACGTAGCAATTAATCAAAATCCGATCAGAGGAATATCTATGAAAAAGTTTTTAGGCATCATGCGATACGAATATCAAATGGTCGATCCAACGGAAGGGCTTGCTGGTCATAGCGCTGTTATTTGCTGCATTTTTATTTATATTCGTGGATAGACCTTGGGGTTGAACTCGACTTTGAATGAAGACATACACCAGTTGTTGTTTTCTGAAGCCGGTCAAACAGTTTTCTTCCTGAATTTCTTTTACCCGGTTATTGCCGGGATTTCAGCGGCTGACCGGGCTATCCGAGATTATCAAATTAGGAGTACGTGAGATCCTCCGCTCAACCAGCACAAATAATATGATCTATGTGTTGGGGAAGTACTTTGGCGTTGTTTTCTCACTGCTATCCAGTTGAACTGCTGATTGCTTTATCTAGTCAGCTCTATTTCTAGTCATAACTTTTCAATGGCCTATCCTTTTTGTCATCTACAACCTGTTGGCTGTGGTGATCCTGTCTGCCCCCGGATTGTGTTTCATCACAGCCTTTTCATTGGCCTGCCCATCTGGTCATGCCGGTTCGGTGTTTACCAGATATTATTTACCGGATATTGGTATTGGGGAAATTTCCTCAGTCCACAGGTCATGTTTACCGTGTCAGATACATTGCTGAATGCTTCCGGGAAATATGCCTTGATGGCCTTTTATGGCGTGCAAATCTCTGTAGACTCTCCCGAAGTAGCCTCCGGTCAACGGCTGTCATCAAATATCATTGTGCTGCTGGGCTGTGCTGGGATTGCCCTGGCTGGTCATGATCGCCTACATCGGGCAGAGTGAGCGGAAAGGGTTAAGCGATCGCATGATGCTGATCCAATTCAAGTACACTTTCCAGGCTTTCCAGAAAGATCACTTCTGGTTGCCGGTAGGCGCTTATGGCCTTGTTCAGCTGATCATTACCGTATTTATACCAGAGACAAATAAATACAATACTGCGCGAGCCTTTCCTGGGTTTTATGCTTCCGCTCATTGCCGGGGGACTGTCTGCCTACGGGTTTCTTGGCTGATCAATGCCTTGAGTTGCAGTTCACCACCAAACGTTCGGCCTGGCTGCATGATATTTGAACCATTGGGGGATCATATTTGTCTGTGATCGGATTGTAACCGGTCTGGTATTTCAAATAGTTATCGCTTTGATGGGGATCTCGCTCGGCTCGCTTAGGTGGAATCGTGCAGCGTCAATTGGTATGGTTTGTACCCGTGCTTAGCCCTCTTGATACTTGGCGGCGCAGCCTCTTTGATTGCGAGAAGTAGTAATGGGGGATTCGCATGGGTTGGTGGGAGTATGGATATTCCAGTTGTTAGCTCAGGGGATGGTTTGCTCGCAAACCCATCTTACGGAACCTATTGCTGTTTTATGGTGCAATGGACCCGCTCAGCAGGCAGCGGATTTATAACCAACTCACCTCTATTTGTGATTTCGATGTTGTTGCTGGCGCTTACTTATGGCACTGCTTACAAAACAAGAACGATACATCTAAAATGATAGTAACTGCATCAGCCCCCGGCTGAGCAGTTACAAAGGATATTTTCATGATTACGATAAAGGATCTATTCAAAACATATGGCAAAGGCGCAAAGGCTGTTCGACGCCTTGCGTGGGATCAACCTTTCGATCTGATGAAGGAATGTATGGTTTGTTAGGCCCTAACGGTGCTGGAAAAACCACCTTGATGCGGATTCCTCGCGGATATTGTTGACGCAACCGAAGGCAGCGTTGTAGTTGATGGCATTGATATCAGCGTCTGACAGCGGCAAACGACGGATGAAGGATAACCTGGGGTATTTACCGCAGGAGCTTGCACTGTATCTCGACCTGACTGCCCGACAATTCGTCGATTAGATGGCCATCTTGAAAGGGGTGGATTCAGCACCAACACAGAAAACAAAGAGTTCAGGAAGTATTGGAAATGGTTTCATTGGGTAGAAGTAGCTGACCGGAAAATTAAAGGGTTGTTCGGGAGGGTTGAAACGACGCAGTAGGTATCGCCCAGGCGTTGGTAAACGACCCAAAGATTTCTGATTGTCGATGAGCCCACCGCGGGGTTGGATCCGGAAGAACGAATTCGATTCAGAAACCTGCTGGTAAACCTGGCAGCCAACCGGCGATGTACCGATCGGAATGTTCGTGCTGTCAAAATATCCGATCGACAAAGTAACTGAAGATTGGGTAGAATCAGAAATGTTAGCGAAACACCGCAGCATGCAAGCGGATATTTAACCCACAAGAAGGATTGAATATGATCAAAGATCGTCGAAAGGCTTTAGTGGAATACTCTCGTCAACATGCGGATTCCTTAAGCGGTACTTCCGCTGCATTTCATCACCTGCTGCAAATAGCAGAAGGTGAATCTTTACAAGAAGATGTCATTATAGCGGTCTGCGACTTTATCGATGCGCGTAAGGATTGCTCCGATTTTGCGCTGCACAGCTTGATTCGACTGCTCTATCAATTCCCCGATGTCCCCGGCGAGACATTGACTGCGCGAGTACGCGCGACCGTGCTGGGCTTCAAGTATTGGCCTGATGAGCCTGGTGTTGACTCGCTCTGTACGTGGTCAGAATCATCAAATCCTCTATGCTTCGGGGGCATATCTGACATGGGCCAGATGTCTTCCGGATGAAACATTTGTCAACAGTGGTGAAACCGGTTTCCACGAGATGCCTGTTGCGCGACCGCGGATCCTGCGCTGGCTCGACCTGCGCTTTCGCACCGGGTTCAGCGAGTGGCTCTCGAACGTCTATTATGATGAAGATTTTATCGCGCTGTTAAGCCTGGTGGACTTCTGTAACGATGAAAAGATCCGTCAACGGGCTGAAATGGTTATCAATTTGATGCTTCTCGATATGGCCCTCAACAGTTTCAAGGGGTATATTCAGCAGTACAATGGCCGCAGCTATGAACGGCATAAGAAATGGGCAGTCCATGAGGGAACAGCCAGTACTGCCCGCTTGCTCTTTGGCACCGGCAATTTCCCCACCAGCCTCAATCTGAGCGCCCCATGCTTTGCCTTGAGCCCACGCTATCAACTACCCCATGTGCTTTATGAGGTGGCGAATAATACTGCGACCATGACAAATCGCCAGCGGATGGGCATCAGGATTTCCGAAGCCGAACGCTGGGGATTGGGTTTCGAAAACTTTGAAGACGGCATGGTCTTTCTCAGCCTGGAAGCTTATCTCCATCCGCGAACCGCAGCATTGACCGTTCGTATGCTGGATGCTTTTAATTGGTGGGAAAATCGGTTTTTCAAAGATATTGCCCGGTACAAGGGACTCATCAGACACCTTTCGTCAACTAAGTCTTTTACCACTCCTGATGCGATTCTTGGAGCGGGATGTATGCCGCAATACACGGGAAGAAGTGAATCTTATCACCCACCGCACGCCCAGTAGATGTTGAGTTCTGCGGAGGACTATCGCCCTGGTTATGGTGGTGACCAACACCATATATGGCAGGCCACATTGGGTCCTGATGCAGTATGTTTCACTGCGCATCCTGCAAAACGTGAAGGACCGTCGCCTGATTATTGGACGGGTGAGGGGACACTCCCACGTGTTGCCCAGGTCGAGAATGTCCTGGTCGCTGTCTATAAAACTAACACAATGCCTGGTCTGTACGTGACCAATCGCTTGAGATTTACCCACGCCTGGTTACCAAAAGATAAGTTTGACGAAGTGATAGAGCGGGATGGTTGGGCCTTTGCCCGCAAGGGGGATGGATACCTGGCATTGTACTCACGAAACCCGTACCACTGGCAAACCGAAGGCGGAGAAGATGTGGACCGCGAGATAATCGCTGAAGGGAAGACAAATATCTGGCTCTGTGAGTTAGGTGCGCGGGAAGTCTACGGCGATTTTACGCAATTCATCGCAGCGATTTGTTCAGCTTCGCTGCACTTCCGCGGATTACATGTGGAGTATGCTTCGCCCTCACAAGGACACATCGAATTTGGCTGGCATGGTGCATTCCGGCAGAATGGACAGGTAACTCCGCTAAACGACTTCCTGCGGTATGACAACATTTACACACATACCCCATTTCCTGCCGAGAGGGTAGAAATCCAAATGGGAGAGCAGCGCCTGGTATTGGATTGGTGTGAGGTTCAACACCACACTTAATTCCGATCAGGTGATGTATTTTTTAAAATTTTACAGAGCGTCGAAAACGGTAGCCTCAATATGAGTCTCGGGCCTTTCCGGTGAACACCAGAAATAGACCGTCACCAATTTCCCGTCGGGTCGCTGGAAAAGCCGCGGATACCCGAGATCCCTGTAGCCGTTGATGGATTTGAAGTCGCTCGCGAAGGATAACCTCAGGCCCCCACGTTGAGCCACCATCACCACTGTATTTGGCAATCATGACCGCACGGTCTCGATTGCCATACACGCAGCACGAGCCTGCCATCGGACATTCGCACCAGAGCAGGTGGGTTGCCATTATGGCCCCCCGTTTCGCCGACCCGGGAAAGGAATGCCCACTGCAGGCCATTGTCTGTGCTCTGGAAACAATCAATCCAGCAGCCTGGAAAAGCATCGTTGCGCCTGCGGATCGCCGCGACAATCACGGCGTCGGAGAGACGAACTGGAGCGGGCATCAAGGCTCGCGAGTCATCAGATGGGGGGACAACCCAGGAGATAAAGCGGAAGGACTGACCGCCATCCGTGGTATGCGCAAGGAAGACCTTGTCCGAAAGGGAAACCTGAATGCCCGGAATGCCGGTGTCACGCACGGATAGAAACAGGAAACAATCAAAAGGGCCGTTG
>CAVOYE010000016.1:0-87534 GCA_963700595.1 uncultured Chloroflexia bacterium | reverse complement strand
GGAGCAGCGAAATTCATTTTTGGACGTGGATTAAATCCCTGGCTATAACGTAAGGGAATTGCTCCCCGTCGTAAGGTGCGTTCCCAAACAGCTGTCAATTCCAGCACCGACACGTATGCCATGGTTCTTTCTGTGGCAAATGTGATGCGGTACCGCATGGAAGGTGTTTGCATTTGCACTTCATCTGGGATAGATAGCAGGTTATTATCTGTGGTCATTGCAACACCGGGCATTTCCACGTCTCAGTTTGAAAATCTCGGTAATTTCGCAGTATACCGCAGGAATGGCATGCTTCTCGGCAATCTTTCAAAAGCGTTTCCTGTTGGCTGGCGTGGTATTCGCTTTGCAGGAACTGTTTATCAACGCCACTGCTGAGATGATCCCACGGCAGCCACGCATCGATATCCTGTTGGCGATAAAGGTAATAGCTGAACAAATCTTCCATGGATCCGTATTCCCTTTCCCCCACCTGTCTTAACGCCTGGTGCCATGCAGCCAGATTCTGCCATTCATCCCATGCATCAAAACGCGCGCCATTTCGCCACGCTTGTTCAACCGCAGCATTCAATCTGCGGTCTCCCCTTGCCAATATGGCTTCAAGCTGCGTTAGCGTATATTGATTCCAGGATAAGCGCAATCCCCGACCCCGTAAGCGCTCCTGGAGCATTTTTTGTCTGCGTTCAATGGTGCTTTCATCGGCTAAAGGTTCCCATTGGAAGGGTGTATGGGGCTTGGGAACAAAGGTGCTGACGCTGACATGCACCTCGACCTTTCGCCCTCCGATCCGCAAACCCAGCTGCCGGACCTGGTGGGCAAGATTGATGATGGCATCCACATCATCGTCGGTTTCACCGGGTAAACCAATCATAAAATAGAGCTTGAGTGTCCGCCATCCGCGGGAAAAGACCTCTTCTGCAACGGATAGTAATTCTGCATCTGCAATGTTTTTGTTTATCCTGTACCGCAGGGATTCGCTCCCCGCTTCCGGTGCGAATGTAAACCCGGAATGTCTGCCCTGACTCAGCATGTCGGCTAGATTCACTGAAAATGATTCAATACGCAAACTGGGCAGCGCGATTGTCACGTGTTTGCCGCTAAATTCATCCAGCAGGCGTTCTACCAATTGTTGAATGTTAGAATAATCTGCTGAAGAAAGCGATAAGAGGGCGATTTCATTATATCCTGTGTTTTTAATGATGGCAGCAGCGGCTTCAACGATTTCTTCGACAGGGCGTTCGCGGATCGGGCGGGTGATAGTTCCCGCCTGGCAAAAACGGCATCCGCGTGTGCAGCCCCGATGGATTTCGACCACCGCTCGGTTGTGAACCGTTTCTATATTGGGTACGATTTGCTGGATGGGGGTTGGGGGTAGAGCCCCTACCAACCGTTTGCGAATAGTTTTTTGCGTAATGGCAGCGGAACTGTCATTTGCATGGCGGAGTAAAGAGGGATCAAACATGCGCGGGACATAAACCCCATCAATTTGCTTGAGCGCCTGGAGTTGGTCTTCACGCGAGTGCGCTTTCAGGTCGCGCATAAGTTGACCGATTTCGAGAATGACATCCTCTGCTTCACCAATGACAAAGGCATCGAAGAAGTCTGTGATCGGTTCAGGATTAAATGTCCCATGTCCTCCACCAATAACGAGGGGATGCGAATTATTCCGATCTGTCGAATGGATGGGTAAACCAGCCAGGTCAAGGAATTCCAATGTATTGGTGTAAAGCTGCTCGTAAGCCGTGCTGATGGCCAGGATATCGTAAGCGGCGACCTTGTGGTAGTCTTCGAGCGTATAGAGAGGCATGTTGTTTTCCCGCATCAAGCTTATCATATCTGGCGCCGGTAGGAAAGCTCTGTGTGCTAAAGCGTAATTTTCCTGGTTTAGAATCGCGTAGAGGATAGACAGAGCGTAATTAGACATGCCCAAATCGTATAAATCCGGGAATGCCAGGCAAACGTGTAATTCTGTATGGTCCCAATCACCCACAACGGCGTTATACTCACCACCCACATAACGCCCGGGTTTTTGGACATAGGGTAGCAGAGACTCAATTTCATGCCATGGAATTGTATTAGACATTGTCACCTTTGAAGTAACGAAGTTTGCAGATGCGATTTGCAGCTGAAGATCTAGAGAATCTATGCGCCACGCCCACGACTTTTATGTGAGGAAATCACGCAGTTTACGACTGCGTCCCGGATGGCGTAGTTTGCGCAGGGCTTTCGATTCAATTTGACGTATGCGTTCTCTTGTCACATTGAAGGCTTGTCCTACCTCTTCAAGCGTGTGTGGTCTGCCGTTTTTTAAACCAAAACGCATCTCAAGGACTTCTCGTTCACGTTGGCCCAATTCATTGAGGATGTTTTGCAGTTGTTCCCGTAACATTTGCATCGACGTCGCATCCATCGGTCCGGGTAAATTATCATCTTCAATAAAATCAGAGAGTTCACTGTTATCTTCGGTGCCAACCGGGCTTTCCAAAGACATGGGTTCCTGAGAAATGGTGATAATGCGCCGGACTTTTGACATTGCCCTGCGTAACTTGCGATCCAGCAAAGGGTTTAGCGGCGTATTGTCTGCCTGGGCTTGTTTTATCGCAATGACATCCGCAGTGTCCAGGACATCCATCTCAAGTGCCAGCTCATCCAGCGTGGCTTCCCTTCCCAGGTTTTGCATCATTTCCCGCTGAACACGCATCAATCTGTTGATGGTTTCTACCATATGGACTGGTATGCGTATCGTTCGTGCCTGGTCTGCAATCGCTCTGCTGATAGCCTGGCGGATCCACCACGTGGCATATGTTGAGAATTTGTATCCGCGCATATAATCGAATTTTTCCACTGCCCGTAGTAAACCGATATTGCCCTCTTGAATGAGATCGAGAAAACTGACACCGCGTCCGACATAGCGCTTGGCGATATTAACGACCAGGCGTAAATTGGCTTGGACCAGCATTTGCTGCGCTTCTGCCGCGATGGCTTCTACCCTCTCCCACCAGGCAAAGGTGGCTTCGGTAGATGGTAGATTCGACCTTACCCGCTGGGTGGTTGGCCAACGTGTGCCTGTGAGAGTTTTTTCGTAGATATAGAGCAGTATGGATGGTTCCATAAGGTAGAGTGCTGTAGCTGCGTTCAGGATTTCCAAAATAATGGGGCGCCACTGGGGGTCATCGCCCCACTGATTTGGACCCATAATACTGTAGAGGATTGAAGGTTCACTTGTGATCAAGACTTCCTGCTGCCTGCGTATCTCGAGAATTATTTGTGAAATAGAAGGTAATGTGACATTACATTGAGCGGCTGCATTTACACTGTTATTCCATGATGACCGGGCTTGCTTATAAAGATCTTCAAGGCTGTTCTCGATAATTTCAGGTGTGCTTGCTGTAACCACAGTTTCACATACCTTTTCCATTCGGTCAGAAGCCTCACGAATAATGCATAACCATACTTCCTGATGGGCTTCTAAAAGGTCAGTCCTTCCAATTTCGCGGAGATACATTCTGACCGGGTCATCGACCAGGTCCTGCGACATCTCGGAACCAGAAAGTTCTTCTTCTATCTGCTCTAATTCGTCGGGAGATGGTTCATCCTTCCATTCCGTATCAGGTAGTACGTCTTCGTTTTGAACCTCGTCTATGTTTTCATCTATATCTTCATCCGAGGCGGAATCAGAAGCATCGAGTGTCTCATCCCAATCATTTTCTTTAGCATTCTTTTTTGGTGTTTGTTTTCGTTTTACCATGATCGATTTCTCCTCAAACCTTAACCGAACGCATTGCGAGAGCTTGCTGCAGCCGGAATAACTCCACTGAAAGGTTTTTCAAGGTTTCGGTATAACTGGTCGCTTTCATATCACCAGCCACTTGCGCTTCACTGACCAGACTCTGTGTTTCTTTCAGCAATGTCCGGATATTGCTCTCGCGGATACGCAGTAATGTGCGGATAATATCACGGTCCAACTGTACAGGTGAAATATCGGGTAGTCCTGACTGGTGCCAACTGCGGATGAGCTCAACTATATCAGAAGGTAGAAGATCATCAAATCCCAGTTCCGGTTCCATTTGGATTTGCCGCCACGTAGACCAAACTATTTGATAGACGCCATCAAAATCCTCAGATGATAAATCCTGCATATCAATGCTTGCTAATTGTGCATTAATGCGTTCCAGGATATTGGGATTTCTCATCAGTGAAATGAGTAAATAGGCTTGTAAATCACTCGCGGTTATTGTTGTTCTGCTCTCCCTGGACGAGACTTGTCGGTGAAGTGATTGTGCGCGTTCTTTAGCGCGTAACCGGTCAAGCAGAGAGCGTGCGTTTAGCCCTAACTTCAGGGCAATCTCCTGTACATATGCTTCCCGTTCGACATTGTCACTGATATCACTGAGTAGAGGGAACATTGCGTCAACAATGCGCGCTTTTGTTTTCGGCTCGGAGGGATCTCCTTGCAGTAGAAGTTGGTTAAAATAATAACGAACGATAGGTTGCGCGTTTGCGATAGTTGTTTTCCATTGTTCTGGATTTTTCAATATCAATTCGTCAGGATCCATTCCGTCCGGCAGCGTTGCTACCCGGATATCCGCCTTCAAACGTCCTTCATAACCGACTAAACCTCGGGGATCAAATACAGCCTCTAACTCGCGATCCAGCGTATTTCGAGCTGTTTCCAAACCCTGAATAGTGCCGTGTATCCCGGCGGAGTCCGCATCCATCGCCAGAATGAAACGTTGTGTCAAACGCTGCAATTGTTTGAGATGCGCTTCTGTCAATGCGGTACCCATAGGTGCGACGACATTTTTAAAACCAGCCTGATGCGGAATCATCACATCCATATAGCCTTCAACGATGATAGCGCTATCCTCCTGGCGGATTGCTTGACTGGCTTGATGGTAGCCAAACAGGATTTGGCTTTTATCAAATAGCGGAGATTGGGGCGAGTTCATATATTTTGGTTGTGCTTCCGGTTGTAAAACGCGTCCGCCAAATGCGATGGGATTGCCTTTTCTGTCGAGAATAGGAATCATTATCCTGTCGCGGAACCGGTCATAGGTGCGTTGGTCGTCTCTTTGAACCAGCATCCCTGACTTTACCAGATCTTCTACACTGAACCCTTTGCCCAGCAAATGCGTGCGCAACGCATCCCAACTTTCAAGGCTGTACCCCAGTTGAAAGGTTTCAACACAATCAGCATTCATTCCCCGCTCTTTTAAATATGCACGCGCATGACCTGCCTGCGGCGCAGTCCTTAAAAGGGTGTTATAGTAGTGCGTTGCCTCCTGGATTATTGATCGCAGTCTTTCTGCTTCAGACTCTTGTTGTTTCTGGGCAGGGCTTAAGGGTTGAAGGATAACCCCGGCTTGGGCTGCAAGATCCTCCAGTGCAGTATGAAAATCTACGCCTTCTACTTCCATAGCGAAAGTAAAGATATCGCCACCCTTACCGCAACCGAAACAATGCCAACGTCCATTATCGGGGAAAACAAAGAAGGAGGGTGTCTTTTCGGTATGAAAGGGACACAAACCTTTAAAGTTTCTTCCGGCTTTTTGTAACTGGATATGCCGGCGGATGTAGTCCGATATATCCAGTTTGTCTTTGATATCATCTACAACACTCATGACAGATATTGTACCCACTAAGTTGGACTGCGCAAGAGGATTCAACCGGCGGGTGCGTTTTAAAAAGTGGCGAATGTTAAAAGCGGCGCGGAATACACTATCGGCATTAACCAATCCAGACTTCCGCGCCGCTTTTTGTCATGGGGTGTTCTGGTTGGCCTTGCCAACCAGAACACCCCATATTAAAGTGTGGCGGTGCAGGAATCATCATGTATAACACAATCAAGATGTTCTGCACCGCCACAGCCTCACCTGGATGCTAATCCAGATTAAATTGGCAACTATCTTGTTTTTGCCCCAAAATTAAAACACACTCCAACCGGCACAATACAATGTGTTAACAAAGGGGGTATGGTTTACAGAAGATTATGCAATCTGGGATCGCCCGATCTTCATATGCCCATCAATACTTGCGTCCGATGATCTGCGCAATTACATCAGCGCAATTCTACTCTCCAATCGACAATCTCAACATCAAACCGATTCTCATCGATCCAATGCACGGCTTTTTCCAATATGGAATAGATAAGGGTACTTTCATTGGCTACGGCAACAAATGCAATGCTGGCACTTTGCCATACATCCTGATTGTCAATTTCCACGGCAGCAACATTAAATCGGCGGCGCAAGTCGATGAGAATTGGTTTCAAGCGGGAGCGTTTCTCTTTTAAGGAGAATACACCAGGTAGGTATAGTTGCATTGTACACGCGCCAATTATCATTTTTTCTTTTCCGATTCGCCTTTCAGGGATATGACTGCGTAGCATGCAAAAGATACATAGGCTGATATCTGGAAACGATGGTTATTCGAAAACTGGTCAGAATTTATTGCGCGGTTCTCATAGACAGAATAGCTGCCATATTGCCGCAGCATAGCGATGTTATTACCTGCCATTATGTAGCTCAATAGAAATACTGATGTACCCACGCCTGGAGATGGGGTACATCAGTAACATCAGTGGCGATAAACTGTTAGTGTTTAGGCTTTATCTTCTTGCGAATCTTCCGCGTCTTCTGAATCTTCAGCTTCTTTGTCTTTCTCGGGGGTAACACCTTCTTTGAATCCGCGAATGCCTTTTCCGAGTTCCGCGCCAATCTTCCCGATGCGTCCAGGTCCAAAAATCAATATAGCAATAACCAGGATCAGGATCAGTTCAGGGACACCTAGGTTTTTCAAGAACATTCTAGCCTCCTATTTTATATTACTGTCAGGGTGTATAGATAATACTGGGTAATGCCAGATATGCAAGTTCAGCCTTCACCCTGACCGCACTGATTATACAAGTTCCGCAAGCAGTGTGTCTCGCTGCGCGGTACTCAAAAGCTGTAAGGGCTGCTTATTCAGTGGGCCTTTGCTGAGTGCAGGTTCGAGCAATTCGTAGCCGGGTACTGGCTCGCCACGGTAGAAAACGCCAATAGGGATCCGGTCGCCCCATTCCTGGGCGCGTTCCCACGCCATTGTGCGGTTGGATGGATCGTAGGATGGATCTTCGTCCAGTTTATATACGCGGTCACGGTAGTAAGTATAGGAACGTTCACCATTGAAGGTCACACAGGGTTGCAGGATATCCACCAATGCGTAACCAGGCCAGGCAAGGGCTTCTGTCAGCAGGCTGATGAGATGCTTTAATTCACCTGGGTAACCACGTGCTACGAATTGCGCCTTATGTGTGATCGCCAGCGCCAGGGGTTGGGCAGGATTTTCAAGAGAGCCCTGCGGGGTTGTTGATCTGACTTTACCCCTTTCACTGGTAGGGGAATATTGGCCCTTGGTCAAACCATATATCAGGTTATTCTGCACCACCTCGGTGATATTGGGGTTGCGGCGTATAGCATGAGCAAAATGCCCCAATCCTTCGCCGTACCCATCACCGTCGCCGTGGACAATCACGACGTGCATATCATGCGCTGCGAGCTTGATGCCTTGGGCTACAGGGGTGGGTCTGCCATGGAGCGTGTGCGCTCCATTAACCCGCATATAGTGGGGCAGTTTGGAACCGCAACCTATGCCGGTCACAATCATCGTCTGGTGCGGGGCAATGCCCAATGCAACCAATGCGCGTGTCAGCGCATTCAAGATGCCGTAATTCCCGCAACCGCTGCACCATGTTGGACGTTCAATACCCTTGTAATCATCATTTGTCACCATTGTGTCACCTCCTTCAACCGCGCAACAATCGTGGCGGCACGGAATGGGCGTCCATCATATTTCAGGATTGAACCTTCGACTTCAATACCGGTCCGCATCCGGATCAGGGAAGCAAGCTGCCCTGTGGCATTTAACTCAACCGCGATGCGCTTTTTTGCTTTTTTTAGTAACGCTGCTGCCCCGGCGGGGAATGGTTCCAAAGCACTGAAATGAATCATATTAGCCTTCCCATCCAACCAGTCAACGGCTTCACGGGCTGGACCATACGTACTGCCCCAGCATATCAGACTGACTTCTGCGTTCTCTGGTCCATAAACAGTGGGAGCCGGCACGACGCCATCCGCACCGGTCATCTTTCGCATACGCTTGTTAACTTGATGGGTGCGGTTGATGGGATCCTCATCAATAGCACCTCTTTCACTGTGCTCGTCGCTGGAGGTATTCCAGATTGCGTTGGGGTGTCCGAAGATCGCTCTGGGTGATAATCCCGAGGCTGTATCCTTAAATCGCAAATATGGCTCAGTCAATGCATCCAGATCCGCGTCGTTCAGCAGCAAACCGCGTTCAAACGTCACGGCGTCGAAGTCCAGGGCTTGCGGTTCGATGGTGCGGAAACCGTCAGCAAGAAATTGATCGCTCAGGACCATCGCCGGTGTCTGGTATAACTCAGCCAGATTAAAAGCTTGCCACCCCAGGTGGAATAACGACTCTACCGAACCGGGTGCCAGCAGGAAACGCGGGAATTCTCCCTGTGCTGCAAACAACATGAAGAGCATATCACCCTGTTCTGTGCGCGTCGGCATCCCGGTAGCGGGACCGGGACGCTGTGCATTATAAATAACTACGGGCGCCTCGTATATCCCTGCCAGTCCGGTAGCTTCCACCATAAGTGCATATCCGCCACCTGAAGTCGGCACCATCGAACGCACCCCCATCAGACTGGCGCCAATTGCCATATTGATCGCAGAAATTTCATCTTCGACGTGTTTTGCCACCACGCCATACTTTGCCGCATGCTGCGCGAACCAGACCAGCACTGGTGATCCTGGTGTCATCGGGTACCCGGAGATGAACCGGCATCCACCTGCGAGTGCACCCAGGCTGAACGCCTCGGTTCCGTTCAGAAACAGGCGCTGCGGTGCATCAGGTATTGCGCTGACTTTGAAGGCGAAACTATCGGCAAAAGGCTGTGCAGCTTCCCAACCACGCGCCAGCACCTGCATATTGCCCTCGACTACAGATCCGCCTTTGCCGGCGAAGTTGTCGCGGATTACACTCTCAATATATTGGGTATCGAATCCGAGAAGTCCGGATGCGGTCCCAATCGCCAGTGTATTGCGCATAATCTCATTACCGCCGATGTCCCTGGCAAGTTGTGTCATCGCCACCGGCAGGTAGGTCACGTCTTCTCGCCGGAGTTCGTCAGGTATCTCATCTCTTGAATCATAGATTACGGCTGCGCCAGATACAAGATCGCTGGTATGGCGGTGCACAGTTTCAATGTCCAGCGCAACGAGGATATGCACATCGTCTTCTATCGCGTACAGCGGTTCGTTTCCGATCCGCAATGTAAAGAAATTGTGCCCACCACGGATCCGGGAGTAGAAATCTGGTAAACCGTAAGCATACAGCCCTCCCCTGACCACCGCTTTGCCAAAACCGGCTCCGCTGCTTTCCAGTCCCATGCCGGCTTCCCCGCCGATGCGGACAGTAACAGTATTGGGTCTCATATTTCCTCCTCTCTTATAAATCCAATAAAACGTTTATGAAAACACAGGTTTGAGTTAGTGTGAAGGTGATAGCGAAGATGGGCGTAAGAGCGATGCAACATGGATATTATAAACACTCACGTAAACATGGCAAGAAGCGCACTAAAAACCTTCAATGTGATTTGAGCGCTGTGGCAGTCGTGGTAGAATAGCATCACCTGCTTGTGTGACTGCGGGATGATCGAAAACAGGTTCCTCAACCCCACAGTTCAGCATGGAAGATAATACCCATATTGGCATCGAATACAATTATGATGCGATAAAGTGAGTCAAGGTGTGGGTCGATAATTGTATCGTGGAGGATTGATTGTGCTCGAATTAAAGAATATGCTGACTGAGGAATATCGTGCTTTATTGGCGCAATGTTCGCATTGCGGGTTGTGCCTGGAAACTTGCCCTACCTATGCCATTTTTGGAACCGAGATGGATGCACCTCGCGGACGCATAGCCTTGATGCGGGCTGCCGTTGATGGTAAGATCAGCCACAAAGATTTTCTTGATACCTTTGGTGAACACATCACCTTGTGTCTGGAATGCCGGGCTTGCGAATCTGCTTGCCCCTCTGGCGTGCAATACGGCAAACTTATTGAGGGCGCGCGGATCGACCTCGAGGATACGCGTACACCGGGAATTCCGGAGCGTTTTATCAAATGGATTGGTATGGAGCAGCTTATGCCCCATGTGGGACAAATGAAGCTGCTTGCGCGTCTGATGTGGTTGTATGAAACTTTAGGGCTTCAATGGCTCGTTCGCTCCTCGAACCTTTTACCGCAACCTCTCCATGCAATGGAAGGCATATTACCGCCTTTATCTGCGGGATATCAAAAGTATGACCATCCCGCACTCCCTTTAGGTGAAAATCGGGGCACCGTGGCATTCTTTTATGGCTGCATTCAAGAGGCATTTTTAGCTTCCATCAACGCAGCAACAATACGTGTATTACTGCGCAATGGTTATGAAGTGCATTTTCCTCAAAATCAGACTTGTTGTGGGGCGGCGCAGTGGCATACAGGCGCTGAGCAATTGGCTGTTCAACTTGCCAAACAGAATATTGATTCATTTGAAGCCTATGATGTGGTGATAAACAATGCGGGGGGCTGCGGGTTAACCTTAAAAGAATACCCAGATCTTTTGAAGCATGATGCGGAATATGCGCCAAAAGCGGAAGCGTTTGCCGCGAAAGTACAGGATTTTAGTGAGTTTGTGTTTGATCATTTGCACGTTGTTCCGCAAGGAGCACTCAATGTCCGCGCTACATACTCGGATTCATGCCACTTGCGCCATGGTCAGGGGGTCATCGACCAACCACGTGCTTTATTAAAAAAGATACCTGGTTTGGAACTTGTGGAGTTGCCGAATCCTGATCGATGCTGCGGGAGTGCTGGTATCTACAATATTGTTCAACACGATACGGCAAATGCTGTGCTGGCAGCTAAAATGACAGATGTTGCTGCCACCGGGGCTGAAGTGTTGGTGACCAGCAATACAGGATGCCATATGCAGTTAGTCTCGGGCGTGCGGAAAGCTGAGTTGAATGTTAAAGTTCTGCATATTGCGGAGATGCTGGATTTGTCATATCGCGCCGATGATCGTCGCTTGCGTGAGCAAGTGCGTCATCCATCGCCGATATTCCCGGGACCTTCAGAACCTGACCGCTGGTTAGCGTGGCAAGACCGCAGGATGCACCGGCGGAAAGATACCCCTCTGATTTCGCTCAAACGTGAGTTGGAACCCGGGCAGGTTCTGGATGATCCAATAGAATTGTTGACCTATGAAGCGGATGGGGGTGTGGATCGAGGTACACCTGTTGGCGTTGTTTTTCCTTATTCATCCGATGATGTGCAAACTGTGATGCGCTGGAGTAAAAGCCAAAGAGTGCCCGTTATTGTTCGTGGTGCAGGTACAGGACTTGCGGGCGGATCGGTTCCATTGCAACATGGGCTGTTACTGGGTGTGTCGCATATGAAAAAGTTAGTTGACATGGACCTGATCGGGAGGAGTGCTGTCGTTGAACCCGGGATGGTTAACCTTGCCCTGGACAATATGGCGCGTGGAGAGGGACTGTATTTCCCACCTGATCCTGCCAGCGGGCGTGCTGCCACCATTGGTGGGAATATCGGAGCAAATGCCGGTGGTCCCCACTGTTTTAAATACGGTGTAACCTCCAACTATATAACCGGCTTGAAAGCGGTTTTGGCAGATGGACGCATGTTTACCTTTGGCGGCAGGGCATTGGATTATCCGGAACTGGATTTTGTCGGACTGTTTACGGGTAGTGAAGGCACTCTAGGTGTTTTGACAGAAGCGTCCGTCCGGTTGGTCGCTGACCCACCAGCAGTGCGTACAATGCTGGCAGCCTTTGAGTCTGTCGCGAAGGCAGGTGAGGCTGTTTCCGCCATTATCGCTGCCGGTTTGGTTCCGGCCACCCTGGAAATGATGGGGCAGCGCATTATGCGGATCATTGAAAATTATAATCATCCTGGTTTACCGGTTGACGCTGGAGCGGTCATCATTATTGATGTCGATGGTTATCCTGAGAGTATGCAATCGCAGCTTGATGAGGTAGACAGCGTATTACAGGCACATGGAGCACAGGAAGTACGTATCGCGCAATCTGAAGAAGAGCGGACAAAAATATGGAAGGCGCGGAAGAGTGCTGCCGGTGCATTGGCGCGCGTCGCTTTGGATCATTACACCGTGGATGGAACAGTTCCCCGCAGTTTGCTGGCAGATACACTGCGCGAAACTATCACGATTTGTGAGGACCTTGACCTGCCTGTCGTCTTTCTGCTGCATGCCGGGGACGGCAACCTGCACCCTATGGTTCTGGTTTCCGATCGTGAGGATGAAGAATTTCTGACGCGCCTCCATGAAGGCGGTCGGCGGATGTCGGAAGTGTTTTTATCCAAAGGTGGGACGATTACCGGCGAACATGGCGTTGGTTTCGAAAAGCGCGAATTCATGTCTATGATGTATACGGTTGATGAGTTGGACGCCATGCGTGAGATAAAACAAATTTTTGATCCCGAGGGTCGGTTAAATCCGGACAAAGTCTTTCCCACGCATCCTGTTCAGAAACCTGAAAAAATTGGCAGCGCTGCGGATATGACGGGTGCTGCGCCTGTTATAGTGACCGACGATAATAAGCCGGTGTGGGTGTTCCCGCAAAGCGCTGAGGAAGCTGCGGATATTTTACGTTTTTGTTCGCAAAATGGTTTTAAGGTCCGGATTACCGGAAGCAAAAAGGAATCCGGTGATGCGCCCAATGCAGATGTTGTATTATCCTCATCTGCACTTTCGGGTATCATCAAATATTCACTCGATGATCTGACGATTACTGTTGGCGCGGGCACTTTGGTGCGTGATGTACAAAGCCAACTCTCAGATGACGGAATGTGGGTTCCTATGCAATCCCCATGGGATTACGCCACAATTGGCGGAACGGTCTCCAGTGCTCTCAACGCGCCGTTACGTATGCGTTATGGTGGAGTGCGCGACCTTGTCCAGGCGATGACGGTGGTATTGGCAGATGGGCGCATCGTGCGTTATGGGCGACCCGTTATGAAAAATGTTGCCGGTTATGATATGATCAAATTGTTTATTGGAGCTTATGGATCACTGGGGTTGATTACGGATGTCTCCTTTAAGATAAGCCCGGCACCCAGAACGCGCCACACCCTTGTCGTGCCTATGGAAGATTTGGATGTGGGTATGCAGATTGGACAGCAGTTATTTCGTAAATCACTGATTGCTTCCTCTGTATTATTGTGTCGGAATGTTAAATTACCACCATTTGTCGAAGACAACGCAATCATATACACTGTAGAGGGATTGGTCGAAGATGTTCACGCGGAGATTGTCAATGCCGGAGATATATTACCTGCCGAGAATCATGAGCAATCGGTAAAATGTGATCCATCGGGCTCGGAAATGTGGGCGGAATGGATTCGCAGTCTGATAGCTGCTGGTCCAGCCACAAGGCAAGACGGTATGCTGCTGAAAGTCGGTGTGCCACCGAAGGACTTGCCGGAGTTGGTGGAAAATAGCCTGGTAAGCGTTGTTCTAAATAATCCAACGATGATCGACTTTGCCAATGGGCATATTTATTGTTTTGGTATTTTCGATCTGAAAGAAATTCGTAAAATCGCTGCGCAATATGATGGATATGCTGTACTAATGCAATCCTTTCCAGGTCAAGACCGGTGGGGAGATACGCCTGAAACAATAGGGCTGATGAAAGAGATTAAAAAAGGGTGGGATCCTGAGGGTATTTTAAATCCTGAGGCTTTTATTTTTTAAGGATAAGTGCGTAATTTAATAATCGGGAAACCAGAATACCTTATCGTAGGTATTGTCTTTTACACCTGCACAGGTATCCATCCCGGCAACTGTTTTGAGCTATAACCTGAATAAATCAGGAATAATCTTTACTTTGCACTTTAGTCCGGAATGCATAACGTTGTGAAAGAGACAGGAACACTTTTATAATTTGCCAATATGGGGGAAAAATGAGCACAGTTAATAACCGGTTACCAGTTAACGTAATACACAGCTTTATGATGGAAGTTTTTAAAGCCCAGGGCGTTAAAGATGAAGACGCCCAAATTTGTGCGGATGTATTGATTGCATCTGACTTGCGGGGGATTCAATCTCATGGAGTGGGACGGTTAGCCTATTATTATGAACGGATCCAGGCTGGTATTCAATTCCCGCAGAATCAGATGGAAATCGTGAAAGAAACAGAGACGACAGCTCTTATTGACGCGCATAATGGGATGGGGCACCCCACGGCGTACCGTGCTATGCAGTTAGCCATTGACAAAGCCCGGCAATATGGTCTCGGTGCAGTAGCGGTGAAAAATGCTACACATTTTGGCATTGCCGGGTATTATCCCCTGATGGCAGCCAAACAGGGACTCATGGGTTTTGCCTTCACCAATGCCAGGCCCTCCATCGCGCCTACTTTTGGCACAGAACCCATGTTAGGTACCAATCCCATCGCATTTGCCGCCCCCTCTGATACAGACGCGCCGTTTTGTTTTGATGGGGCAACATCCATTGCCCAACGCGGTAAAATTGAGGTGGCTGACCGCGCCGAGAAACCGGTACCCGAGGGTTGGGTGATTGATGCGCAAGGTGCACCCATGACCAATGCTGCGGATATACTCAAGGCAATCCCGAAGTTTCAGGCGTCTTTGCTGCCATTGGGTGGCGCGGGAGAAAGTTTGGCGGGATATAAGGGATATTCACTGGCGGTTATGGTTGAAATCCTCTCCGCATCATTATCTGGTGGTCCCTTTATGAAGGATCTGTTGGGTTTTACTGAGGATGGATCACGACGTCCCCATATGCTGGGGCATTTTTTCCTTGCGATTGATATTGAGCACTTCCTGCCCCTGGAAACATCCCGGAAAATCACCGGTGATATTATGCGGGCTTTGCAAGGCGCAACCAAAGCACCGGATGCAGACCGCATCTATGTGGCGGGTGAGAAAGAGTATGAAAAAGAGCAAGTGATCCGTGAAATCGGCATCCCTGTAAACGAGAATCTGTTGAAGGATTTGCGAATGCTGCGCGATACCCTGGAGATTACTGGTTACGAAAAATATTTCTAACCTCATTCTGTATGGATCTCAATTTCAGGCTTTTGCGTTAAGTTCGCGCGTTTTCCCAATAAGCTGCAAAATGGTGAATAAGCTATAAAAGACAGGAGGAGCGATGACACAAGCAAAAGATCAGGTTTATTTGGCTGTGGACTTGGGTGCGGAAAGTGGTCGGGTAATCGCCGGGCTCTTCAATGGGCAGCGCGTGGAATTGGAGGTTATGCACCGGTTCCCGAATGGTCCAGTCAGCGTCATGGGGAGTTTACATTGGGATATCCTCCGTTTATGGAGTGATATCAAAACAGGTCTTTCGAAAGCTGCCAGTGTATATGGGGAACGGATTGCTGGGATTGGGCTGGATACCTGGGGTGTCGATTTTGGACTCCTTGATGCCGGTGGATCGCTGTTGGGCAATCCCTATCATTATCGTGACAGCCGCACGAACGGTATTATGGATATAGCATTTCAGAAAGTGCCCCGTGAAGACATGTTTGAGCGCACTGGTATTCAGTTTATGCAGTTTAACAGTATCTTCCAACTGACCGCGATGGCAGAAACCAATCCCGCGGTTTTAGACATCGCCGAGACTTTTTTAAACATCCCCGATTTATTGAATTATTGGCTGACCGGGCGTAAAGTGAGTGAGTTCAGTATTGCGACCACTTCCCAGTGTTATGATCCCCGTGCCGGTGATTGGGCTTATTCTATCCTGGAGAAACTGGGTATACCAACGCACCTGTTTGGTGAAATTGTCCCTCCCGGAACGGTGTTAGGGACTTTACTGCCCGAGATAGCGGCTGAAACTGGATGCCCTGAAGTGCCTGTTATTGCGCCGGCAACCCATGATACGGGATCTGCTGTTGCCGCAGTCCCCATGGACCCGGAAAATGCAATCTATTTGAGTTCAGGAACGTGGTCATTGATGGGTATTGAATCAAAAAAGCCGGTGATTAACGCCACCATGCTTGCGTATAATCTCACCAATGAGGGTGGGGTAGGCAATACTTTTCGCTTGCTAAAGAACATTATGGGCTTGTGGTTGATACAGGAATGCCGGCGTGAATGGTCTCGTCAGGGGGATGATCTTGATTACGGCACGATGGTCGAGATGGCGGCGTCCGCACCAGCGTTTGGTCCGGTCGTCTATCCGGGCGATGATCTTTTCCTTGCGCCCGGAGATATGTCGACGCGCATCAGGGCTTTCTGTGAAAACTCCGGGCAGAATAGCCCTGGCAGTCGCGGAGCTGTCCTGCGCAGTGCTCTGGAGAGTTTGGCGCTGGAGTATCGCTGGGTTGCAGAACGTCTGGACGAAATTGCCGGTAAGCATTTGGATACCATCCATATTATTGGAGGCGGGTGCCAGAATGAACTCCTGGATCAATTTGCAGCGGACGCGACCGGTCGCACCGTTGTCACCGGACCTATCGAGGCAACGGCTTTGGGGAATGTGATGGTTCAGGCGCTTGCTCTGGAGAATATCGGATCGCTTGCCGAGGGAAGAGAAGTTGTGAAAAAATCATTTGATCTCAAAACCTTCGAACCCAGGGATACCGCTGCTTGGGATGCGCATTATGAACGGTACTTGAAAATACGGGGATAGGGAAGTTAAGCGTGGTTCGTTAAGCTAAACCATAAAGCCCAGATGACAGACTGACAGCGCACTATTATTCTCACGCTTTTACACAATGCATGTTAAGTCTCAGGGTTAATAAGGTCGGCGCAGCTGACCTTATTAACCCTTCTTTTATGTCCGTCGTCCGGGCAATAGTTCATCATAACTTGACAAGAAATTAGAGTTGGCATAAATTAACAATATAGGGGCTCGGGATTTATCCTGGCCTTATTGTTTAGCCCCAAAAAAGGAGGAATAAACCCCCTCACGCGGCAGTGTCTCTCCCAATCGTTCCTCCGCCTAAATCCGCGGTATTTATGGATTCCCGTTCATGCAAGGATTTGTGGGCGTTGGGTATGTGCTGTTCAGGGGTTTGCTTTATTGCGTGGCTATTGACCTGACCACCTGACATTTATAAGGAGAATATGATGCGAACCCAAAAAACGCTTCTTGCCCGTGGAATACTCGTGTTGACGCTGTCTTTGGGATTGGTTGCCGCCGTGACCAGCCCGGTTAAAGCGGAGATCTGTACCTGGGAGGGCGATACCAGTACAAGCTGGGATGCTAACGGAAACTGGAGCTGCGGTCATTTTCCAGGGCAATCTGACGATGTCATAATTCCTGGTGGCACAACCTTCAATCCGGAGATTTCTACCGGACAGCCTTCTGTCAAAACGCTGACTATTGCATCTGGTGCGCATCTGACGCTTAGTGGGCGTCCTCTGTATCTATTTGGCGCAGATCTTCTCATCCAATCCGGTGGTCAGCTCACAGTCTCGGGTGGGGGCAGCATCACGCTTTTTTACCCGGGTGGAACTGACATTACCATTGAAGGCACGCTATCAGTAGAACCGCAGCTTACGATCACTGGGACAGGTGCAGTTATCAATGCTGATACCGGCACAATCTCGTTGAATGGATCAGATTTCAACAACACCTTTATTTATTCTTATGTACCCTTGAATAACGATGGCGCCATCGATATTCAGTATGGAATTCTGGGATTATACAAGAGCGGTCTGCATTCTGGTTCGTTCACTGGAACTGCCACCGCGAGGCTGGTCATAGGTAAGGTGGATTATCCGGGTCAAACGCATACGTTTGGCCCCAACGCATCATTAAAGATTCCAACGGTCTACTTTAGTTGTGGAACGCTGAATATGAATGGGGAATATTTCCCTCCGGTAACGGGAAGCAAGCTTGAAATACAGAACAACTGTACAACCAATAAGGTCATTGTCGATAGTACCGCCCCAATTGTTATGCCTCAGTTAGTTAATGTCATGGGTTATAGCCCAAAGATTGGCGAGTTGATTCTGGAACCTTATACGGATACGATGGAAATGCAAAATTTGGATTTGTCCGGGACGCTGACAAACAACAGAGACCTGACGATCCTGGATACTTTTAGCTGGACAGGTGGAAAACTGGCAGGGAGTGGGACGACGGAATCCGGTGCATTAGCAACGTTAACGTTTTCTACCTTGAATAAGACTTTGGACGGGCATCAGCTGATTAATACAGGTATTACCGAATGGGATTCAGCCAATCTGAGCCTTCTCAACGGTGCTGGCATTCAAAACAATGGCACATTCAATGCCAATGCCACCACCACTATGGTGGGCGATGCGGCCAGTTATTTCGTCAATAACGGCGGGTTCTACAAGAAAACAGACGGTACGACAACCTTGATGGATGTCACCTTCTCACATAATGGTCCCGTTGAGGTATTAGCTGGTACATTGGTTTTTACATCTGAATTTATTCCGGGAACTGGTGGTATAAATCTCAGCGGAGGGACGCTTGATGTTGGAGATACATTAACCGTGACCAAAAATGGCACACTCACAGGCTCAGGGACTCTGAACAGCAATCTGGTTAATGCTGGTTTGGTGAGTCCCGGAGAATCACCCGGTTTGATTACGGTCAACGGAGATTACACGCAGGAAGTGTCGGGGTCCCTGCGTATTGAACTGGGGGGCATCGTACCGGGTACGCTGTTCGACCAGCTGGTTGTCACCGGAACCGCGACCCTTGCCGGAGAATTGGATGTCTCCCTGATTGAACCTTATGTGCCATCGGCGGGTGATCGGTACACAATTACGACATATGCTGACCATACCGGAGTTTTCGACGCTGTGAAGTTACCTGGTCTGCCTTCGGGTACAGATTGGTTCCTGGATTATGGATCTACCTGTCTTACACTTGACGTAGTCTCTGTGGGCATCTCATTCACCAGTCCAAATGTGACAACGTTTACGGTTGGTGTTATGGAGAGCTTCATGGTGACCGCATCTGGAAACCCGACGCCTACCATCAGCTTTCTTCATGCTCAGAGCGATAACTTACCGAGTGATGTCAGTTTTACTCCAGGCAATGGTACAGCTATGCTGTCAGGCTTGGCAGAGAGCGGGTATGGTGGCGTATATAACCTTAAATTTGGGGCTACCAATGGCGTCACGGCAGATGTCACTCAGACCTTTACCTTGATGGTGCAGGAAGCTCCCACAATCACCCATACCGGCAGCGCAGCTTTTGAGGTCGGTGTTAGCCATAGTTTTACCATAACCACCAGCAGTTATCCAACACCCACGATAAGCCTGAGTGGAAGTATTCCGGATGGCGTTGAATTCACCGACAATGGTGACGGAACCGCTTCTGTTTCTGGCACACCTGGAGTAGGCACAGAGGGTGATTACCCCATCATCATTACTGCAAGTAATGGCGTCCTGCCAAATGCAAGTCAGCCCTATACGCTAACGGTAAATTCTGGTAAATACATCTACTTGCCTATGGTCATGCGATGATAGTTTAACTTGATAAGCCCGTTATCCCGGGATGCTGCGGTTGGTTTGCCAACCGCAGCATCCCGAAACATCATCAACAGAATGCATGTTCATAGTAAAAAGACACCGATCTCTATCTTGCCCTAAGATTTAAACACACCACTGTCCGGGCACAAGAAATTACATCTATTTGTTTAAGTTAGCAATTTCATGGTACCTGTAACATGTCGTTATGTGATCGTTGACCATGCCCGACAGCCTGCATAAATGCATAACATATAGTCGGTCCCACGAATTTAAAACCTATCTTTTTGAGTGCTGTGCTCATGGCATCAGATTCTTTAGTTGTGGTTGGAATGTCCGCCATTGTTGTCCAGTAATTTTTTATAGGTTTAGAACCTACAAAAGACCAGAGTAAATTCGAAAAAGAACCATAATCCTGCAAGACTTTTAATAAAGCTTGAGCGTTTTGTTTAGCTGCCGCGACTTTTAATTTGTTCCGGATGATACCGGGATCCATGAGAAGTTCCTGAATTTTTACATCAGACCATTCAGCAATTTTATCGGGATCAAAATTGTCATAGACTAACCTATAAGTCTCGCGGCGTTTTAGTATTGTGATCCAGCTGAGTCCTGCCTGGGCACCTTCAAGTAAGAGCATCTCAAAAAGAGCACGGTCATCATATACCGGAACTCCCCATTCCATATCATGATATTCCCGCAAGATCGGATCACCGGTAGCCCATTCGCATCTCTTAATCATGGATTCCTCATTACAAAATACAATTTGTGTTTACATCACTTTACATCCCACATTAGAACATGTCAATGACACATTAAGAAAGGAGTAATGCAATATATACTTGATAAAATGCAAAATATATATTCTAATATTCTTGGATGGTAGTTAGATAAAGGAGTTGGAAGATGCGAGATATAGAGGTTGCTAACAATGTAAAACTGGCCCGGGTCGCAATTGGGCAACAAGCACATAGGCTGTGACACTTCTGCTATAAACGATGGAGTGGCGAATCATCGATTATTTTTCTTCAGGGATAATGCGCCAGGTCATCACGACTTCATCTGTGGTGACAGTCACATTTTCAAAGCTGCTGTTTGGATTTTTCTGTGCGGATGATTCTAAATTCCTGGCTATATTCTCATTCCACGTCTTTAACCAATCCGGATGCAGCGGGAAGTCGTTGATCATCACCTCTGTAATCACAGCGGTCATATGACCATCAGCTGCCCCCAAATCAAGCCGGAAGCGCATAGTATCCAGATTGTCGTTTTGCGCATTTTTTCGCGTGCCTGAAACGACTGTGTAACCGTTCTGCAGTTCAACGCTAAAGTCCTGGATAAGGGGATCTCTGATAGACTGCTGAATTCTCGTTTGGAGTGTTTCCTCGTCCATGCTCAACTCCATCTCTATCGACCCATCCGAATTGCGCTCAAACTTCAGACCGCACGCACTCAAGAAAACTGTAAAAATCAGCAATACGATAACTATATTTTTTTTCATCGCTTTTCTCCTCTATTCTCAAGTGTGGACATGATAAGAAGTCGTTACCTGCAGTTATTATAATCCAAAATGCAG
The DNA here is from genome assembly GCA_963700595.1 of uncultured Chloroflexia bacterium. Taxonomy (GTDB): domain Bacteria; phylum Chloroflexota; class Anaerolineae; order B4-G1; family SLSP01; genus PWVB01. The sequence continues at coordinate 66,400 of CAVOYE010000016.1, read as the reverse complement.
ACTGGTGTTGACGTTGTAGCGCCGCCAGCAACCCTATACCAGCTTTTTTCGCATAAAATCGACAAAGGTTCTGGCGGTTCTGGAAAGCTGTCTGCTTTTCAGCCATGCCAGCACAATATTGCTGGCGATCGATTCATCAAGGGGAACGCCAATGTGAATTGCTTCACCATCCATACACACGTAGAATACAGATTAATGCTGCTTTCATCATTTCTCAAGGAGTTAATTCATGGAGACTGGTCCACAGCCTGACAACAACCGCATCCCCAAAGCCAATACCGGCTACATTAAACGCAAAAAATTCGACATAGCGTATGCTGACATTTCCAAGGCGCAGGCACTGGATATTTATTGGCCTGATGAAGGTGTTGGTCCTTTCCCGGTTATCATATCGGTACACGGTGGGGCGTTCCGGGGTGGTGATAAGCGCGATATGCAACTCACGCCAACGCTGCAAGGCTTGCATCGCGGTTACGCGGTCGTGTCCATCAACTACCGTATGAGTGGAGAAGCGATCTTCCCGGCGTTGGTACAGGACATGAAAGCCGTTATCCGCTGGGTTCGTGCGAAAGCCGCAGAACACAACTTCGATTCAGATCAGATTGCTGTGTGGGGAGGGTCTGCCGGAGGGTATCTGGCGCTTATGGCCGGGGTATCCGAAGGCATCGACGAACTGGACGACCCGTCACTGGGCAATGCGGAATACACGTCAGCAGTACAGGCGGTTGTCGCCTGGTTCCCACCCACGGACTTTCTTCTGATGGACGAACAACTGGAGGCATCAGGTTTTAAGCAGACTCCAGAATCTGCCCACAGCGGACCGGAGTCTCCCGAATCATGCATCCTCGGCCAGCAAATTACAGAGATACCTGGTGTCGTTCGTGCAGCTAACCCGGAGACCTACGTCCGCAAAGGACTGCCCCCGATGCTAATCCAGCACGGAAATGCAGATAGTACAGTACCCTATCAGGGTTCCCTTATCTTCGCCTGTAAGCTTGCTGCTGCGAATGGTCAGGATAGTGTGACCTATGAAATCATGTTGAATGCCAAACACGGTCATGGGGAAGCTCTGTTTAATACATCTGAAAACATCAATAAGGTGCTGGATTTTATTGATAATGCGTTTCAGGCTTGACCCAATACTCTGCTATGGAAACCATAAATGAAGATAAGACCAGGACATCTGATTTACGCACCGGAAGAAAAGCCAATCCTGAATCAGCAGAACAAAATGGTGCGTTTGCCGTGCTCCGAGTGCCCAGTTTTGCATGGTTTCTTACCGGTACAACGTTCTCAAATGCTGCGCAGTGGATTCAGCAAGTTACCCTGAGCTGGCTGGTTTACGATATGACCTCCTCTGGTGCTATGTTGGGAACGCTCAATCTGGTGCGTTCTATTGCCACGGTGGGTTTGACGCCCATCGCGGGTGTGGCTATCGACCGCTTGCCCCGGCGCGGATTGCTCTATGCCACCAGCCTCTGGCTGTTCGCCATCAGTTTTGGCTTCGGCTTCATCCTGCTGGGGAATCCCAACGTCGTTTGGCCTCTGTTGCTTTTCAGCCTTCTGGGGGGTATTGCTCAAGCTGTCAGCATACCACTGCGTCAAACGGTCGTATTTTCAATTGTACCGCGCTCGCAATCGCCCAGCGCTGTAGCGCTTGTGCAAACTGGTTGGGCAGTTATGCGTTCTTTGGGACCGGCAATCGGTGGTTTTCTGATTCTATGGTTAGGTCCTGCCGGAAATTTTTTCGTGCAAGCCGTTGCCTATGCACTCGTTATCCTGACCGTCGTCAAGCTCAAATTACCGGAAGAGCAACATGGTGCAACGAAAGTCAGGACACGGGGCAGTTTCAAAGAAGGATGGCAGTATGTTGTCTCACAACCTGCAACCCTGGCATTCATGTTGATGAACTGGCTGCTGCCCCTTCTCATCATTCCCAATTTCAATGCACTGACGCCAATCTATGCCAAGGACATCTTTTCCGGAGGTCCGGATACCCTGGGCGCGCTCCTTTCCGCGATAGGCATTGGAGGCATTGTCGGAGGTTTTGTTTCCGCCTCTCTCGGCAAACTGGACCGCCGGGGGTTGCTTCAACTGTTATCCTTGTTGTTACTCAGCCTCTCGTTGATCGCTTTTGCGTTGAGCACAGAACTGTGGATGGCGCTCGGGTGCCTGGCACTGGCGGGGTTTTTCGAAATGATCTTTCTGACGACCAATCAGACGCTGCTGCAGCTATCAATTCCCGACGCGTTGCGCGGTCGGGTGACGGGTATCATAAGTCTAAGGTCCGGGTTGATGCCGGTGGGGGCGTTTATCGCTGGCATTGGCGCAGATTTGTTCGGTCCGCGTACGATGACGATCATTTTTGCCGGGCTGGCTGGTGCAATCGCTATGATCGCTTTTTTTGTATCACCTACCATCCGTGAGTATCGCCTGAGCAAGGCTTTGCAAGAGAGTGATGCTGCTTCTGGTGAAACCATCCAGGAATCTGTATTGGAGCCATCAGTTTCCGGTGCAAGTTCATAACTCCAATCAGGTTGTTAGGGTAAGGTTCTGTTGGTCAGTGGATTCGTAATGAGCCTTTCCCTGGTTGGCTTTTCCAATTCTCGCGATTTTGTGCTGGCTTTCCTGTGCTTGCTAATGGTGGGTGCAGCCCGGCGTGGCATTATTATCTCCAGCCAAACCCTGGTACAGATGAATACCGAAAATGCCTATCGCGGGCGTATGATGGCTATGTATTTGATGACGATTGGCTTCATGCCTTTGGGCACTATACCGGCAGGTGCTATGGCTGATGCATGGGGGGTTCCTGTGACGTTGATGCTGCAAGGGACGTTGATGGCTGCGATCTTTATCGTATTCTGGGGGGATGCGTCACTTTTCCGCAACGCTAAGCAGTGTGGAAACACTGCAATTTACCATCACATAAATGGATTGCCCGTAGCAGGATTCTGTGGCGGGGTGGAACAGGTCGCTTGTGAATGCATGGTAGATTCCCACCCCGCCACAGAATTATTGGGATTTGGCGGTTGGCTGCCAACCGCCAAATCCCTCTTTTAAAAATGCGGCGCGGGAGACAACTTGGGATGCAAAAAGCAGGCATTCCGCGCCGCATTTTTTTGATGGAAGGTGTTCATTCCTGGTCTGATTTGGTTTGTGCAAAAATGTGACGCGCACCCGTATTCTGGCTGTCGCTTCCCAAGGTTCGCGAGATGGATTAAACTGTAAGTGCAAGAAAAGTATATGAATTTTCACCTGTTTATGAAATATTTACAGTTCGAGATATTTAGGAGACTTCAAAATGTTGACAGATTTGTATCCAATGGTGCAGTTTAAAAAAGATACCTGGGAAATTGACGAGTTTGACTGCGCCAGTATTTTTGTGCTGGTTGGTCAGGAAAAAGCTATGGTGATTGACTGCGGCATGGGTATCGGCGATCTCAAGAGCGCAGTCAGAAAGATAACTGACAAACCGCTGGTTGTGGTCATCTCACATGGCCATGTTGACCACACGGGTAACGCAAGGCAGTTCGAAGAAATCTGGATACACCCAAACGACGCAGATCATCCAATACCGCAGGATCTTGAGCGCCGCCGGGATGACACTAGACGTATCGCCCTGCGCGAGAAAGGCATATATCCCTATGACCTGATGGTTGATTTGCGGGAACCCGGTCCTGACGAACCCATGCCCGTCATCCACCATTTGGTCGATGGTCAGCAATTTGATCTTGGTGGTCGTATTGTGACTGCGTACGAGTGTTTTGGTCACTCCCCGGGCGAGATGATTTTCCTCGACGAAAACACCCGCTCCCTGTTCTGCGGTGATGCATTGAATTACAACCTGGGAATTCGCCGTATGAGCATAGAAGTCGCCGTGAAATATCTGGAGCGGATGCGGGATATGGGAGACCGCTATGACGGCATCTACAATGGGCATCATGATTATCGCCCGTTGGGAGCACCTCTGGGGGACGATTGCCTGCCTGATGCGATCGATCTTTGCTACCAGCTTCTCAACGGGACTTACAGCCCTGTTATAGTGCCCAGCCCGTGGGGACCTGGTCGTCCGGATCAAATCATGGTACTCAAAGGCAGAAACAAACTGGGATACGATCCTGAATTGATTCACGAACTTACAAAATAGGAGTTCGGATAATGCCTGATGAAAACATGCCCCACGTGGCGACAGCCACCCAGTCACCTGCACGCTCTGATGAGTTCAAATCTCCGCAAGTCTTACCTGATAACCGGGTCACTTTTCGTATCGATGCCCCTAAAGCGACTGAGGTTACCGTTACAGGGGACTGGGTATCGCATGGATATGGGACTGACGGCGCTCTCCAAAAGGATAGAGAGGGGATGTGGTTTATTACAGTAGGTCCACTCGTCCCGGATTTCTACACTTATCTTCTTACCGTAGACGGTGTGCCAACGATTGATCCCGGAAATCCTACGATTAAACAAAGTTCTTCAAAGCTCGAAAATATCTTCATGGTGCCAGGTGAAGAAATGGCGTTTGCAGATGCGCAATCTGTCCCGCACGGGGATGTGCGAATTGCTTGGTATGACTCGCTCGTTACGAATAGTGTGCGAAGGATGCACATCTATACGCCGCCGGGATACGACTTCAGCAATGAAAATTATCCCGTACTGTACCTCATTCACGGTGGTGGTGAAGATGACGCAGCCTGGAGTACCATCGGGCGCGCGGGTTTTATTATGGACAATCTGTTGGCGGTTGATAAGGTTGAGCCCATGCTGATTGTCATGCCGAATGGCAGAATCGAAGTTCCCGGACACAATTTACAGGGATCCAGTATTGACTGGACCTCACCTGACGCTGTCGCGGTGCGTATCAAGACAATTATCAAATCGCATGACACATTCGCCAAGGATTTGCTATCCACGATCATCCCGACGGTGGAAAGGACCTACCGCGTCAAGACTGACCGTGATCATCGCGCCCTCGCCGGTTTATCCATGGGCGCTGCTGAAACATTGAGAATCGGCCCATCGAACCTGGATAAGTTTGCCTATTTCGGCGTATTCAGCGTTGGGTTTGCCAGTGTCCAGGCTGATTTTGATGAAAGAAACGCCTGTTTCTTTGCCAATCCTGACCAGAGTAACGATAAGGTAAAGTTGTTCTGGATTGCTGCGGGAGATAATGATCAGATCATTGGGGATCAAGCCCGAAAGCTTTCAGCAGCCTTCAACCGGCGTGGCATCCGGCACGAATTCCACGAAAGTGCAGGTGGACACACCTGGATCAACTGGCGGCATTATCTGTATGACTTCTTGCAGTTACTGTTCCGGGATGCGTGAGGAGGCATAGAATGACGAATTAGTAACCGTCCCTTTGCTCATCTGATCAATGAAGCGCGGCAGGAGAGGGAAGATGCTCTCGCCCAAATCCGTGTCGAAGGTGGCAGCGAAAAGCAGCGCCGCATTCTGTACAGTGCTCTATATCGCTATATGGGTCGCATGCAAAACTGAGATTACCCCGTTTTTATGGACAGCAAGATAACGAAGATTTCAACGGCTAGGCCAACCAAAGTCAACAGGACTAACATAATCACCGAATAAGTAGCGTCGCTTCTTGCTCAAATTCGTCTCTCCAGTTAGAGTGAACTGGATTTTCTCTTATTCTATTGTCCATTTTTTCGGGGGAAGATCAGTTTGACTGCATATAGCTATTGACAAATAGATCAAATCTCCCCTGTCGCTGTCTCGATTATATTTTTCGTTGATGCATTGTTTTTGCTCGAGTCTCAGTATTTCCTAATGTATAATATGATCAAGTTCGTCGAGATCGCCAATCTACGAAACGCAAAAGGAAAGAAAACAATGTGGGTATTTGCGGTTTTGTTACTACTTCAATATAGCATCTCCACGATGCTGTCTATGCTCAATATAGCCAATCTGCGCCGACACGCAGCCAACCCACCAGTTAACACGTGGATGGAGCGTTTGGATCTTTCGCAATTTCCCAAGATGGTGGCTTATGCAGCAGCACAGACGCGCCTGGAGAACATTTCGGGGTTGGTGGGTCTTTGCGTGTCATTGATTATCTTGTTCTCCGGCCTGCTTCCCGCCTTGACCCACTGGGCGGTATCGCTGGCTGTCTCGCCGGTGTGGCAGGGTTTGCTTTGGCTGTTTATTTTGGGCTTGATTTCGTATCTGACCGGCGTGCCCTTTGATCTGGCTTCCAGTTTTGGTGTGGAAAAGCAGTTTGGGTTCAGTACAATCACTATGAAAACCTGGCTGCTGGATCAGGTAAAGTCGCTGCTGATATCGATCACTTTGAGTGGTGCGTTGATTGGCGCGCTGTTGTGGCTGATCGAATGGCTGGGACCGTGGTGGTGGCTACCAGCCTGGTTCTTTTTCAGCCTGTTTCAGTTGTTAATGATGTACATCGCTCCGGTGTTGATCTTGCCTCTGTTCAACAAATTCGAACCTTTGCAAGATGAGGAACTTGGTGACAAAATCCTGGAGCTGGCACGTCGGGCGGCGTTTCCATTAAGCGGTGTGTATCAAATCGATGCTTCACTACGCAGCACACATTCCAATGCTTACTTTACCGGCATCGGCAAAACACGGCGAATCGCCCTGTTCGACACTTTGATTGCACAACACACCCACGAGGAACTGTTAGCTGTACTCGCTCACGAAATTGGACATTGGAAAAAGCGGCACGTACTCAAGATGCTGGTCGCAAGCGTTTTGATTTCGGTGGTGGCGATGGCCCTTGTCGCCGCGCTACTGAACATACCCTGGCTCTATGAAAGCGTTGGGGTGTACGACTTGTATGTTCAAACTGGCGTGGTTGGTCCGGTGGCGGCGGTGGGCTTGTTTATGGTGGGTTTGCTGCTTTCACCGCTAGGATTGATCTTTTCTCCCATCGCCAACTGGTTTTCCCGTCGCAACGAGTATGAAGCCGATGCCTACGCGCTTTCGCTTTATAAACACCCCAAGGCGCTGGAAGATGGATTGGTTAAATTGAGCGAAAAGAACCTTTCCAATCTCTTTCCGCACCCGCTTGTTGTTGTTTTTCGCTATTCTCACCCGCCGCTATTCGCCCGTGTAGCGGCAATCCGCGTGAACAGTAGCAATAATACCCACTGAGTAACGGATTATGCAGCGGAAAAATGTGGTAAGGGGTGCATCTGCTGTGAATAACGGATAATTCAACTGAATCAGACAGAATTCAGTTGAGCCGGTGACTATAGCTGATCATTCCCCAATCTACCCACGCTGTTCCCCAAAGCATGCGCCTGGTGGCTACTGACGGTGACGCTGATCAAGGTAGCAAGTTCTAGGTTGGCCATACATGTACAGCCTTCGTCAACGCAGTTGTCAGTCACCGTGCTATTTACAGCTATGTGTTGACCGTCTTCCCTGGTTCTTGTTTCACAGCGGTTGCAGCCAGGTTTTTCGCTCCGCAACATACCATCGATCCGCTGATGCCACCGACGAGAGGTCCGTCTTCATCACCTATTCCCACGGTCAACACAAAATCAAGTGTAACTGACTCGGATGCCATTTCAAGCTTAGCCGATGAATCACTGTCATCGTGCGTTGCAGTGAAGCTTACTGACACTTCCGCTGACGGGCTTTCTGCGCGAGAGTCAGACGCAAAGGTGTCAAGGGTAATGCGAAGTGAATTGTCGTCGAACTCCGATGCAGCCTGGATTCCGCTAAACTCCGAGTTGAGAACTTCGACACCACGTGTGGCTAGGGGTAATGGCAAATCCACGCAAATGTTAGTTGCGACCAATTTCATCCAGGCGTACTCGGCGAACTCCTGGCTCAGTCCATAGCCTTCAACTACAGGAAGTACACGGTTCTGCGAGAAAGTCACGGGCAATGCCATTCACGTCAATCTTGAGAACTGCGGTGTAGTCGATGGTTCCCCCGGGAGTGAATCGCTTTCGTCGCCTCGATCGCAACTGAAATGGGAATCGGGATGGGCTTACTGATTTCGGCAAGTGTGGGAGCACTGAGTATCGGCGAGCCAAATTGTTCGAGAGGCCCGGACGGGCAGGCACGCACCTGGAGACGCTTCTGCGTCAACTGCTGATTTCGCTATGCCCTTGATATCCGGCATACATGCCAGGGCCTGCGATGGGGTGAGGAAGCGCACGCCCTTATCAGCCAGAGGTCCCAGTGTTTCATACAAGTCTCTGGCAGAGCTATTCCAGTTTGTAGCCATAAGAAAGTTCACCGGAGCACGCTCGGACGGGTCCAGCGCCATAATCGCTTCGATACGCTCCTTGATACGGGCAGCATCTTCCGAATAGCCATTCTGGGTGATCAGCACAGGTGTACCGGTATCTCTGCGGAACGCCTTGTCAACACTGGGACCATAGCCGACCAGGACACCGTGTAGGGCTTCCCTGCCGGGTGCGCCTTCCAGGACTTGCCACAACGGCTCGTCGGTGATGGTCAAAGAGCTGTCCAGGGACCAAAGCGTATGGACGCCAGCATCCCCCATCGCGGAAAATGTATCCCGGTAGTATTTTTCCGACTCAGGGAGTGTGGATGCATGCACGTAGGCGATACCCATCAAGGATACGATCTCGTCGTTTGGTCTGATCGTGCTGCGATAGAACTCCCAGATTCCCGGTGCCAAAACAGATAAACTCACCCCCATACTCCAGCCAAGGGGGAGTGCACCGCGCTCTTCGGTGTTCCAGTACGTCGATTGAGGGTATTGAAGGATCGGAACCTGTAAGTTGTCCCCGTCTGTAATAGCGATGGCCACGTTGACCAGTGATGCGTCGCATTGCGGAAGAGCTTCCTCGCGTTTTTCGGCAAGCGGCATGAGTGGTGACTTTCCCAGAACTGCGACGTGGAACGACAGGTTACTGACCTGGCTGGTGGGCACGAGATATTTGCCTGAGGCGGAAGCTCTCTCTACCGCTATCTCTTCTTCTACAGTATCGTCGGACACGTAACCATAAAGAACATGCCCACCAGGGTAGGAATCCATAATTGCAGCCACACCATCCCAGGTGTCATGTTTTGGCCTTGTAAAGACGGGCATAATCTCCTGCTGCACAATGAAGTCCCAGAGATTCTCGGTGTGTCTCAGAAGTGCAAGTCCAGGATAGGCAAGATCGGTTCTGTACTTCTCCATGGTTGCCTGGTAAGCAGTGACAGCATCCGGCCACTGACCACGAACGTCGTCCAGTTCCCGCCAGCCGGCGTCTCGAAGTCCTTCTGCCACAGAATCCGGAGCTACCACACCGTTCTGCAGCGTCGCGACGACGGTTGCAGCATGGATGGTCCACGGTTCTGCCTCGGTCGCCACCACAAAACCGGTGACCTCAGAACCGTACTTTTCCACAGCCTCGGTAAAGCTCAGGTACCCCCCGACGTTGATCCATCCCCGACTCTCGTATTCTTCGATCCAGAAGCGCTCCGCTTCAACAAATTGCGCATTGTCTGAATTAACGAGATACAGTCGCGCTTCAGTGCGGTTGATCGTACCCTGTAGCGTCCGCATAAACAGCCTCTCAGCTGTTGACGTTCCCTTGAGATCGACAATCCACGCCGTGCCCAGGTCCGGTCGTTTGGTCAGGAACGTCTCCTCGGCCTTCCAGGACGTGTGGCGTCCAATGGATTCGTCAGACACCAGGGATCCAAAATGACTTTGCTTCATATCGCCCTCCGGATTGCACCAATACGGTGCCTATTTTCTTGATTTCAGGCATGTGTTTTGTCACTTATGTATTTGATTCGTACGTATAGATATTACTTAACTCCCAGAATTATCCAAGACATAAAACCGCCCATATTCACACACCATATCATCACGACAAACTGCTTTCACCCGTTCACCGATAGGTTGATATCGCGGGATCGTCATCACCACTAAGAAAAGACTGTAGGCCTGCTGAGAGCAAAATAAAATTCATAGGCTTGGCGGGAGCGACAGGATACGTGAAAGCGCGTGTATAAAGGTTATTGTGTTTCATCCAAACCATAGCATTGGGATCACCCAATCAAATGTACCGCATTGAGATTCTCTTTCAGCCAGTTGGTGCTAAAATTGGCAGCCTATGAGTTGGATATCCGTCCTGTTAATCATCACGTCAGCGTTTATGCATGCATTGTGGAATTCTGTCTCCAAACGGCGCAGCCCGACGCTGGCGTTTTACTTTATTGCTACCGTTAGTGCCGCGCTGGTGGTCTTGCCGTTGTTGATTGCCAACTGGCATACGTTACCGCTCGTACCACCGTTTGTGTGGGGACTGATTGTCATGACCGGTGGAGCACAGACTGTTTACTATTTTGGGCTTGCCGGTGCTTACCAGCACGGTGACATGTCACTGGCGTATCCGTTGGCACGGGCTTTGCCCGTTCTGGCGGTAGCTGTGATCAGTATGTTGGTGAATTCAGGTGGAGAAATTGGTCACGTCAGCCTTTTGGGTATGTTGCTTATCAGTGTTGGCTGCATCATTCTACCGATGCCATACTTCCACCGCCTGAGGTGGCGCGATTACTCCGACATCGTCTACCTGATGGCAGTCGTTGCTGCTGCCGGTACTACAGCCTACACTTTGATCGACGATACCGCTTTACGTCAACTGCGTGCAGTCGCCGGTCTCTCCCTGAGTAACACGCGCATCACACTCCTTTTTATTGCGCTTGAGACGCTCAGCACTATCGTTCCACTGGGACTTGCCACGCTGATGAACCAGACTGAACGGCAGCGGTTTACCGCCCTGGTGCACAACCGCCAACTTCTGCGTTCTGGTATGCTGACCGGCGTCATCATCCTGGCGACATATGGTCTGGTGCTGGCATCAATGGCGTATGTCCGCAACGTGAGTTATGTGGCAGCATTCCGACAGTTAAGTATCCCGATTGGGGCTGTGCTGGGGTTGAAGTTGCATCAGGAGGCAAGTTACCGGCCCAAACTCGTCGGTATCGCCGTGATCTCCATTGGTCTGATTCTTGTGGGTGTGGGTTGATGGTCGTCCTCTTCCATCGTTTGGGAAATTTGCGAGGGTTTAGAGCCCATCGTGATCCACAAAAAGCGTACCTAAATCATAAATAAACCTCTATTTTTAGAGATCTCTTTGTTGCCTTAAAACATATGACTATCGGTGCAAGCGACGGGATTCGATGCAGCGCTTGTTGGGCTGTGCTGCGTCTACTTCACTGACAAGACGCTGACCGCCATATCCAGCATTTGGGCGGGAGTCGTCTCCATGCCGACGATCAGATGGTGCACAGGGATGCCTTTGTTTGCATAGTATTGAAGTAACGGGCGTGTCCGTTCCTGAAAGGTCTTGAGCTTTGTCCGGATCTCCTCCAGTGAATCGTCTGGACGGTCGGTCCGATCACCTCCCGTATTGAGGTTGATTCGGGCGCGCACGATATCCGGGGTGCATTCCAAAGACAGGATGGCACGCATATTCACAAGTCGGTCAGTATCACGAGCCTGTCCAACATGACGCGGTAAGCCGTTGAGGATGAGCAGGTCATTGTCAGCTACAGCCATGTCCTGTAAAAATCCACACAGGATCTTCCTGGCGATGTGAAACGATTCGTCCTCCAGCAATACCCCCGCGGTCAGTACCTGCTTGACGATACACAGATCATCCTTGTCGAATGTGTCCGGTACATCGCTTCCGGCAGCGATCCGTCGCAAGTTTGCCCCGAAATCGAAATGGAGGCAACGCCTGGTCCCCACGCCTGATTCCGCCAACGCGTCACCCAGCGGTGTCTTCCCGGCCCCGGTAGGGCCCACCAACAAAACAGCATCATTCCGTGTCAAAGTCACAACCTTTCATATTAAGAGAAGCGAAACACGATGGCGAACGAGGCGATGCACATACGCATAGCAACCTTGACGCCCATTTCATCGTCGCAGTACATCATCAGACCCATACCAAGATAAATTGAAATTAGACTCAAAACAATTATATCCACATACATCAAAGGTAAAATGTAGTGCATTATGATGAACCAATCAATAAAAAAGGGGAACCTAATTTACAGTTGACTCTCTGTATAGCCTGGTGCGAGCGACAAAAATCGGGCAAGTGCGTGTATACAGGTATTTATATTTTTGCCGTACTGTATACTGGATTTTTGCGCGCGAGATATCCTGTACCTGCTAACTGCCCTTACTGCATCGGTTTGCGGAACCAGATATCTGTACTGAATGTTTGGAATCCCATCCTCTCGTAAAATGCAAACGCATGGCTGTCGTTTTCTGTATCGACACCTAATTCTACCTCATCCATGCCGTGCATTTTGAGTGTTTGCAGGCTTTGAGCCATCAGTGCGCCAGCCAGACCGCGTTTACGCCAGGGTTTCCGGACGAAAACATGCTCTGCATAACCTTTTTTACGACCTGTCTCGTGATTTTCTGCTTCGCTTATCCGTGGCAGGATCATGCCTGCGACCTGATCTCCGTCCCATGCAACTTGCCACAATTCCGGCGTGTGGGACCGGTCATTCAACCAGGCATTGTAGTTGTCATCGCGCCAATGCTCTGCGACGTACTCAAAGAGTTCTGCCTGTACTTCTTTTTGTGCTTCCCAGATGCTGCGGTAGTGTTCTTTTTGAGCCGGGCGCACATCCAACCCCTTGGGCATTTCTCGAACTGGAATGCTGTTCAAGGTGTACAGCATATTGTGAAAGTGCCGTACGGCTTGATACCCCGCGTTTTCCAGCACGTTTATCCAATCTATCTGGCTTTCTGTTGCCCAGGCCTGAAAATAACGCTTTGTGGCAGGTGGATGACGGCTCGCAATCTCCTGCAATCTGGTCTCACTTTCCCTGACCATTTCGGACCACACACCTTGCCCCCTGTATTCCGGCAGCAAGTAGCTTGTTTGGGTGTAGAGTCGAGTCTCTTCTTTTCCTGTATACCAGCTTACGCGGCTGAAGCCAATTTCTGTGTTTGACTGCTCTCGTTTTGTGTCCAATGCGAACAGTAAGTCATATCGGGGGTCGAAACGTTCCGTGGTAGCGCACCAATTCCTGATTCCATCAAGTGTAGCTGTTTCATCTGTTTGATCAGCCTTTGAGCATGCGATATATATTGAACGTATAATCTCATAATCAGCTTCACCCTGGAATTTTCGGAATTTGCCATCTGGTTTATAAGTCATTTCGTGTTCCCTGTATTAGGACTTTGTAAATTATCTTCATATAGAAATTCTGAGTATCGCAACACAAAACTGTAAAGCCGTGCAATCAGCTTGTCAAATTCCATCCAGATAAACGGTCAGTGAGGTAATCCCACACTGACCTTCATGTGGGATTGCCTCTCGAAGACACCGCTAAAACGTCAGGACTTTGGAGCCTTCCTTCAGGTATTGGGTCAGCGGAACCCCCATATATTTCACATCCACACCCAGCGCTGTCAGCGCCTCCGAAGCGCCGTAAGAATCCGAACATGCTTTACACGCTTCGACCACAACACCATCGGCGACCATAGCCTTGATGGCATCCTGTATGGCGGTGTCCCGCACCGTCAATTCAGCAGAGGGACCCCAGATGACCAGTGTGACATTTTCAAACCACCCGCGCCGTTTTGCGTTGTGGGTATACATAAAGCACACTTTGTGCGCGACTGCCGGATCTGCACTGCTCCAGACAACTGTCAGTTGATTTTCTAACATGTGAAAACTCCCTTTGTACCCAAAACTTATGAACTAGCGCATCTCCTGCCCGCCGGTGACATTGATTGCCTGTCCCGTCATATAACTGGCTTGATCTGATGCCAGGAACACCAGGGTATTGGTGATGTCCTCGTAAGTGCATCCCCGTTTCATGGGCACCTGGTCAATATATTTCTGACGCACTTCCTCTTCCGTGATGCCCCATTTGATCGCATATTGTTTGTATAAGGAATCCGTCCACAAAGGTGAATCTAATAGGTTGCCCGGACAAATGGAGTTCACGCGGATATTGTGTTCAGCCAGCTCCAGGGCGAGGCTCTGGGTCAATCCGATTCCGCCGAATTTGGATGCCGCGTAGGCGGAACTTTTGTAGCTGCCCTTTTTCCCTGATTTTGAGTTGATTTGGACGATGACGCCACTTTTCTGTGGAATCATCACCCGGGCAGCGTGTTTGGCGACCAGGAAATATCCAAACAGGTTCACATTCATCACTAATCGCCATTTCTCTGCCGGGAATTGTTCAATCGAATCTGCGATCAGAACCCCTGCGTTGGATACGACGATATCCACTTTGCCAAATGCGTCAATGGTCCGGTCGACCATGGCAGCGACCTGGGTTTCGTCGGTGACATCAACTTTTACCGCTAGGCTTTTGCGGTCCAGATCAGAGATGATCTCTCCTGAGGTCATCTCTGCGCCCGGTAAATTGAGATCCGCGACCACCACATGCGCGCCTTCTTGCGCCAGTCGCTTGCAGATCGCCGCTCCCAATCCCTGCGCGCCGCCGGTTACCAGTGCCACTTTATCCTGAAAGACTTTACCCATATATCCCCCTATGTTATGGTTGTTTATGCTGTGACCAATTGTATTAGACCGCGTTTGCCGTTAATCAGCCACGCTGGGTCCTGTACGCTAATTTTTTCGGCTTGACCCGGTGCTAATCCGGCGATAATTTCGCCTTTTAACGTCCGGATGATTAAAAACGGCTTTGGAAATTGCGCCGTTATGGTTTCCACTTTCGTTGCCGGTGCCCAATGTCGGTCGTCCAGTAAGCGACGGTAATTGACATCACCCTTGAGAATGATGAGATTCGCTTCAGAAAGTTGATCATGCACCGGTGCGGGCAGGGCGTGGAACGTCTTAAAGCTGGTCCAGAAGGGGTCAGCTTCTAATTGAAGTTTGCCCAACACCAGCCATTCTGGCAACCGGTTTCCCACAGAATGCAAAGGTTCCGGGCTCGTGCGTAGTTTTTCAATGACCCGCATGATGTCTGTGGGCATCGCGTCTGAGACGAAAAAAGGACGGTTTTTTAGGTGAAACACGATGCTTTGTACCCAACGCTGCTCCAGCAGGAAATCTGCTAACAGCAAATCCCATAAGCTGTCCGCCCCCACATTGTCGTTGATAAACATGACTTTGTTTACACCCGCAGCAAGGGTCCTGCGAACGGCTTGTGTGTGGTCGATGATAATGTGCTGGCGCAGGTTATGGGTGTCGCTTCCCTGCTGCGCCGTCTCTTTTACTGTAAAATTACTGAGGTCTGCCCGGTTTCCCCAGAGAGAGGCGTGGAGCAGGTATGTAAACCGCTCAGAGGCAGGGGTCTCTTCGATCGCTTGCCAGTTGGATTGCAGCTGTTCTATCGCTGCCTTTTCCTGCGTAATTTTTTGTGGCAGGAATGGGTCAAGCGCATACATGGGTCCAGGACGCATATAACCCACGATTTCCAGGAGCCGGCGATAAAAGTACGTTTCTGCAAAATACCACGGTATCTCCAGCCAGCTTTTGCCTGTATACTGTGCAACCTGGGCGTTCCATAATGCGCTGTCTTCTGTAATTTCTTCCAACTGTGTGATTGGCTCTGAGGCGATTTCAAGGGCAAAGCGGTGCAGGGCTTCAACGATATCTGCCGGATATGCGTTGTCCGCGATAACCCGTCTGATGATCTCGGGTTTCCGCTCGATAATCGTGCTCTGCGCGAACGATCCCACCTCTGAGGTCATCAGAGGTGGGGGCAGGGTCTCATGGGATTCAGGCAGCATTGAAGCCTCCACAGTATGTGTTATTGTGCACGCTTATTCAAGCATGACCCGCAATAATTCTCTTTCGGCTTCTGTGGTCCACTCACGTCCGTTCTTGAGTTTGGCATAGACTGTGGGCAATGTGTCCTTCAGATCCGCCAGCGGTGTGATGGGCAGGTGTTTGATGTGGGGGTAGATGACCACTTTACCGGGGTATTTAGTGGTTGCCACTGCCTGCAGGCCGTCCAGCGAGGCATCAAGTGAGCCGATTGCAGCTACAGACCGGTTGGGTGAGAGCTGCCCGGTTTCCGCCAGCTCCAGCATAAAGCGCATGTTTTCTATGGTGGAGGCTGAGTGACCGATGACTCTGGTCCCGTCCATATAGATCCCCGTCAGGTCAATACCGGCGGTTTTACCCCGGGGGACGCCTGCGAAGATATTCATCACGCCTTTAGGACCTAAATACGTCGCCGCGTCAGCGATGACGGCGGGAACAGGCGCCAGAATGATGATATCATCGAACCCTTTTGTTTTCAAAATGTCCATTTCCGCCTGGTATTCGTCCTTGTTGGTGGGATTAAGGCAGACAAAGTCGATGCCCTTCTCCATAGCCTCTTCTTTGAAGCTCTCTTTCAGGTCTTCCAGGCGCTGGTCGCTGATATCGGTGCACACAATCACTTTGGGATTTTCTGGGGACTGTATAGCCCGTTGGACGTGCATTCTACCCATAGGACCACCGGCGCCGACAAACCAGCTGATGCCTGCTGGTTTTAAGGTGGAGCGGGTTGCCACATCGCTGTAAGCGCTTGAGATGTCGGTTGATTGACTGCCGATATAGAGCCACCTGTTATAGTGGATACGACCAACATCCAGATTAACTTTGCGTTCCATAGGTTTGTCAGCGATAACAGCCAGCACACCATAACTGGCTAAATTCGGGCTGGCTTTTTCGACAAGCTCTGCGTCGGCGCCCAGAATGATGATATCGTCGATACCTTTCCCGGTGCCGGTTGTTTCTGCGGGGGAAGCGGGTGAGTCGTCCGTCTCAACATTCTCAGGAAGGGTTGGAACATTGAGCACTTCTATGCCCAATTCGGCGGCGCGCGCCCGCAGCCAGCCATCAAATTGTGCGGGTACGTGTGTCAGCAGCAATGTGGCGGGATGTGACTGTTCATCAAAGCCGGCGCTGATCGTGTATTCTGCATGAGAGTCCCCGGTCCCGATGATCCATAGCGTCCCACCATTCCGGATCTGCGACCGGTAGCGCAGTTGATAAGCGGCTACGACGCATGCCCAGGGTTCTGTTAGGGCGGCTTCGGCGTAACCGGTTTTTTCATCGAGCATGGGGATCAGATAATTTCCGTGGTCGCCGTTCAACACGCGTTGGTCGATGACCGCGTAATCGGATAAGCCCCCCTGGATCTCGTAACCATAGGCATAACCCACACCATTCACAAAAATGTCTGCCTGCACAATGAATCGATCGCCAATTCTGTATTGATCGCTGAGCTTTTTGCCAACACCAACCACTGTGATACTCACCTCATGACCCAATACGATGGGATCAACAGCCATATCACGATAGATACGCGGATGCGTTTGTCCGGCGCGGATCACCTTAATATCTGAGAAGCAGTGCCCTACCGCATCGTGCCGGACAAGAAGCTCGTTATCTCCGTAAGTGGGCATTGGCACTTCGATAGGTTGTCCATTGACCCCCAGACTTTCAAATCCCGCGCCATACAGCGGCCATATCCGGTTCTTTTCCGGCAGCGGTGCAGTTGCTCTTTTGTAGACTTCATATTTATCTTCCACGTGAGTTCTCCTTTAGTTATCAGAAATGAATTTAATGCAAACAATGTTTGATCATATCAATATCAGTTTTCGCCATACCTGCAGTGGTCTTGCACGACCTGCATCATCCAGCGCATTCTGCCAACACCTGTTCCAGCCGCCAATGAGCCTGCTGTTGTTATGTTAAGGCCACCTGACTGCCCGGCTTTTTCAAAATCAGAGATAATCCGCTGTTTGATGACCTCAGGACGCGCATTGCGCAGCATCAGAGGCGGCATTTGCCCATTAATCAGGGCCTCTGGCATAGCTTTCCGAATATGTGCTGCATCCACTTCGGGTCCATAATTGACAGACCGGATACCCAGGGCATATTGCAGATCCAGCAAATGACCCATTGCGCTGTCCGAGTGTTGGTATCGTGGTGCGTTTCCTGGAGCGAAGGCTTCAAGCACAGCCTCCAAAACCGGATAACAATAGTCTTTATAGAGTTTGCGGTTGAATAATGCGCAGTTGTCATCAGTAATCCACCAGCCATCCATCATAGTGCCGCTGAATTGTCTGAGTATGCGGTTGAGCGCTACCATTTTTTCCGCCAACAGGTCGCTGAAGCGGCGCATGAGTGCTGGGTGATCATACATCCAGAGCAGGGCTGTTTCCGGTCGAAGGACAGACGTTATGATGGTCGCCGGTCCCCGGCTGCCGGTTCCTAATCTTGGGCGTTCCATCCCGTTGGATTCCCTGGTGTTCCATTCTGAGATAAATTCCTGTGGTAAACACCAGGATGCAAGATCGGTTGCCTCAGCATTGTCTAATATATCTGAGAAAGCTTCCGGATCTTCAGTCACCGGCGTTAACCAGGGTGTGCTCCCTTCATGATATGTAAATTCACACCCGAATAAATTTTCGATGCGTTTCGGTGCATATTCCCAGGTATGTTCTTCGAAAAATGCTATTCCAACCTCGCGAAGGGTGATCTCGTTAACATGCTGATGCAGTGCGTCACGATAAGCTCTGTCCTGGTAGTATCGCAGCGTAGATGGGACATCGACAAATTGAAATATCCAATGATCGTCTGGCGAGAAACTCATCGAGCAGCGTGGTTTTTGCGTCGTGAACGCCAGGCAGCGGGTATTTTCTTCCCAGAATGCCTCTACATCCAGATTTGTTGTCAATTCCATAAATACTGGCGCGTTGTTTATCAAGCTGTGCGCTCCACTGTATTATCCATTGCTTTGACCAACCCTGAGCAATTTGCCACTTAATGCTTTTCGGATTCGCTCGTTATTTCATTGCCGATGTTAAAACTTTCACCCAGATACTGTCCGATGCCGTAATAACCCCCATCATCCGGCGCCCAGATAACGGGCATGACTTTCCGTATGTCGAGTTTTTCATCAGCTTTATAGACGCTTTCATCTGCCAAAACATCCATAATTTCACCAACGAACAGAGTGTGCAGTCCAATCTCGTGAACTTCCAATACTTTACATGCCAGGTTCAGAGGAAATTCGTCAATATAGGGGGCATCGACCAGGTCGGATTTGACGGGCGTAAGGCCTGTTATGGCAAACTTGTCAACATTTCGACCCGAAACAAGCCCAAAATAATCGGCGTATTTCACATGTTTTTCCCCAGGAATATTGACGGTAAAGGCGCGACGCTGCATCAGGTTACCGTAGGTATACGTTGCTTTTCGCACCGATATGGAGACGCATGGAGGGCGCGAACAGCATATGCCGCCCCAGGCGACCGCCATCGCATTGGGTTTGCCGTCTGTAGCATAGGTGCCCACGATAAAAACCGGTGTCGGGTAGACAATTGTTTTAGCACCGCGTGACTTTTTCATCTTTTTTCCTTTATTGCGTTGTGTGCGTTATGGTTAACCGCTGATATGGGATAGAACCTGAGATGGCGTGAGTTTTCCGGATAGATTCCCAAGGTTCCTCAGGGACTCTTTGCCGGGATTGACCAGGCGTCCCACTTGCGTGTAGAAATCGTTGCGTTCAGCTCTGGATGGAAGGTATTGCTGCGTCCATTGGCTTTGATAGCCCATCCCTGCGCCGCGCTGCATCGCCGTATGCCCATAGATGAAGTAGGCGCCATGCATAAAGGCATCGCGCACCGGAGCAAGTTCTGGGGCGTTAAAATCATCGATGGTCTTTTTCCCGAATGCGTTCATTTCCGTGCCCACATTGATCGGCAAATCCAGACTACGCGCCAGGTCAACAACCCTGTAAAGCTGTTCCAGTTTTTCGGATTTCTCTTGTGGATTCTTGATATTCCAGTTCCGGTCAGGAACGATGTTGAAGGCAACAATCCCTTTGCCAATCAGCAGGTTGAGCAGTTCTTCTTCTGCGCTTTCACCCGCGCTGGTGCCATCGAGCCAGGTCGCGCAGGGCAGCGCGCCGCATGCTGTGATGACCTTATTCACATCGTCAATTGCCGGGAAGGTTTCAGGTCCGGGCTGCACATAGCCTGCCCCCCCGCGCTTCATAAGCTTTGACCGGACAAGGTTCTGGATTGCCGGTCCATCGTTGATAATCGCTGCGATGCCATCCGATCCTGTCGTTAATTTATCCGCCCAGAATCTCACAGGATCAGGGGTCTGCGCGTTAGCTGCTGCGACATAAGCCGCGCATATATGGCGTTCGGTCGCGTTTCCGCTGGGTGTTAACGGGAGCACATCGGTGTCATAGTCAATTTTGAGCGGTTCCAGATAAGCGTTGACGCGCTGTACGACATCGCGGTTCCGCCGGTAAGCGCGTGTGCGCATATCTGCCAGGATTGCCCCGGCTTCCGGTTCCGTATCTGGGACCAGACTGCTTACAAAGCCAATCCCCATATGGTAAAAAATACCCGGTTCCCCGGGTGAATTGATTTCACGGCTGGCAAACTCCGGCAGGAATACCCGGGTTTCCATACCTGCTGTGCCGCGAACACCAACAGCGTCACAAGCTGTGAGGAATTCGTCCACGCCATCTAAAACATCAAAATCTACGATCCCCATCAGTTTGTATCCCTGCCGCTTTGCCAACCAGGCAAGAGCCGAAGGTGAGTAATCATAGCCGTTATACGAGAAAAAGGTATGGGAGTGCATATTGGCGACTTCCATCTCCGGACTGCATTCGAGGGTTTCTTGTTTCGCCAGCGTCAATAAACTTGAAAGGGCTGCGCTGCGTTTTTCTGCTGAGAAATCATTTAATTGTTCTTCCAAAGCGTGTATTTTATCTTCTATATCCATATCTCACCTGCTGGTAGATTGTAAAGGCATATCTGATAGTAATAGACCATAAAACGTCAGGTCACATTTCAAATTGGTCGTTTTGTCATTCCCGCGCACGCGGGAATCCCTCTTTATACATTTTTATGCGTGCCGACTCTATTGTTCTGATAAACTGAATATTGGCAAAACATTCAACACAATTCATCAGGACTCTTATCGCTAAACTAGATTTGTCATTCCCGCGCACGCGGGAATCCATCCCACAATATACGCTAGCCTGCTGCCTGGTTTTTTCAAGAATCACTTTAACAAAGCGCTATTTTTAAGACCGACTTCCAGTAGTTCTAAAACGAGATACTGGTTTTCTGAAATAACGTGTTTACGTGAACAAGGGTTCCCCATATCTCATGTTCAGCTGCCGAAAGGGGAGCCAGAAAAGGCTGCCTGTAGTCTTGCTGTTGCGCCTTACAGGTATGCATAAGCCTTTCCCGTAATGTGGCTAACCAGGGCGGGTCCAGTTCGGCATGCGTGCCGGCAAAAGCATGAAAAACACGGGCGGTTTTCATGACGCGCATCAGTCTGACGAAGAAGGGCAGTGAATCAACCCACACAGACGCCAGTTCGCGCTGGCGCCGGTAGCCTTTTAAAAAATTCTGAATAATTGCGCGCGCCGAGTCAGCGGATTGATCCAGGACATCGTCCAGCGCGAAGGCAATGTCCGCCGCATACCAGAAATAGGCTGCGTCATCAAAGTCAAAAACTTCGTTCCCCGTGGGGCTCCATGTCAGATTATCGGGCTCAAAATCCCAATGGATTAATCCGTAGCTGGTTTGTTCATTGGGCAGCGTTGCCAGCCATGCACGCGCCTCGTTCAGATATTGGCTGACAACCGTTTCGCTCTCAGGAACCCAATCTTCGTATTGCGCCATAACATCGGTCCAGGCTGGACGCTGATGTTCTGCACGAGGGTGGAAACCTTCTGACAAGACGTGCAATCGTCCCAGCATCGCCCCCCATGTCTCGATTTCATCGACGGTTAGCGTTTCAACCTGCTTGTATGCACCCCCGGCAGCGGTAAAGGTCACAGCGTAAAAGTTTGCATAGGGACTGGATATCGTCTCAATCCGCCGTCCCTGGTTTGACAGTACAGGCTGCACGACCGGAAATTGGCGTTCAGCCAGGTATGCAAGGTAATCCAGTTCGGCCGCAATGTGCTCAACAGCTTTGTCACCTTCCCATGTAAGCCGCATAAAACGCCGGATGCCATGCTGGCGGAATGTGTATATCGCGTTTGCGCTGTAGCGGAAGTCTTCAAGCGTGCTATCATCATAACTCCACAGCCTGGCAGCAGCCCGGGCGGTGGGCATCGCTTTATCACCTGATTCTGCTTCAGCCACAAGCTGCCGCATAACATCCGTATTCATCATCGATCTCACCCAAAAACCTGGTGCATCTTCTCGCAATAATATTGCACGTTCTCCCATTTCCCATCCGGTGCTATTCTGTGATCGGGGCAGGGAATATATCCCCCCAGATCAACCAGGGCTTTGATGCGTTCAATCTCGGCGTCGATCGCTTTGGTGTCCCTGCTGAAAATGACTTTGTTCATACCGCCCACGCCCCGCAGCCCTGTGCCGTACTGCTCCCGCCAGGGTCCGATGCTTGATCCCCATGTGCCGACTTCAATGGGGAACATGGTGTTCACGCCGTTGCCAAACCAGGTTGGGATTAACTTGTCGATTTTGCCGTCACTGTCGAGCGATACGATATCAATCCCGTAGCTGTTCACCAGTTCGGTGATACGCTTGTAGTGCGGTCCGACATGCTGACTGAAGTAATGGGGGCTGATCAGGGGTCCGCTCTTGAATGAAATGTCTTCCCAGAAATGGGCGAAGTCAAAATGCGCGCCCACCATTTCCAGGGTGGTCTTTGTGCATTGGTAGCATAGGTCGCCAACGGTGTCGATGATCTCGATGAGCAGGTCGGGGTCGTCGACCATCAGGTAGGACAGCCCTACGATTCCGAGCCAGTTTCTGATAACCCCAAACAAGCTACCGATATGGATCCCGTATGGATTATCCCATTCCCCTTTGATCAAATAATCAGCGCCGCCTTGATCAAAGCGCACCATTTTCCCGTTGACATTCACAGCGGCGCGGGTGATGCGTTCGCTGTCGAAACTGAGTTTGGGCAGGTAAAGGTCTTCCCAGGACTGGCGGTTGGTCAGAAGGTGCTTGATCTCCTTTGGAATCGATATCGCATTGTCTTTTTCGAGGATAATGGTCCCTTCTTCATTCATCACGTGCCTGGACCCGTCCGGGAAAGTTTCTATGAGTTCGCGCTTAAAAGCTGGTCGCAGGCGTGTGTCTGGGCTGTAGCACGTGCTCCAGTTAAGATCAAAGCCCAGTTTCCTGGCGATATCCGCATCTGTGGGGTTCCCATCTCCCCAGGCTGCGGCTTGCGCTTGAGTGATGTGCCCTTCGAGTGCCCATTTGTCCAGTGTTTCCCGCCAATACCCAAAGTGGACGATGGGCATCCGGTCGTAATCCTCATAATGTAAAATCGCGCGTACACGTTCTCTGTTGTTCATTGTATGCCTTCTGCTCCGATGTTGATCATCGCTCTTAAAACGCCGTCGCTGTGCTCCGCGACCATCTCAAAAGCGTCTCTGATATTTTCCAGTGGAAATCGATGCGTTGCTAACGGTTTGATATCCACCAAACCTGTCTGGACCATCCGTATCGCCCGTGGGTACGTGTGTTTCATACGCCGTACCAGTTTGATGGTCAGGCCCTTGCGCCGGATAACAGAGGCGGTCATCAGCATGTGATCTTCCGATGGAATCCCGACGACCACAACTTTGCCGCCGGGGCGGGTCACATACGCTGCCTGATCGGGTGTATCTTCTGCTCCGGCAGCTTCAAACGCCACATCGACCCCCCGCCCGTTGGTGGCATCCATAATGGCGGATACGATGTCTATCTTCTTCCGGATTAAGGACCATATCCGCACAGTAGCTCAAGGCAAAATCACGCCTGCTCTTGATCGGTTCCGACATGATGATCTGCCCTGCGCCGGCGGCTTTTGCCACCGCAGCAGTCATCAACCCTATGGGTCCCGCACCGAGGATAGCCACCGTCTGTCCCACCTTGAGATGTGCCAGGTCAACCGTATGAATGGCGATCCCCAGGGGTTCCAGGAGCGCTCCGTCTTCTGGCGAGAAACCGTCAGGCAGGACGAAGCAGTTTTCTGCAGGCATAACCGCATATTCTGCGAAGACGCCATCAATCGGTGGGGTGCCGCAGAAGCGCACGGTGGGACACAGGTTGGGGTGTCCATGGAGGCAGGACTCGCATGTGCCGCATGGGATAGCTGGCTCCACAGCGACAAGTTGCCCAATTTCCAGATCCTCAACCCCTTTACCTGTTTCGGCAATCCAGGCTGAGAATTCATGGCCCATGGTGATGGGGTCTTTGACGATCGCGTCGCCAATCCCGCCTTCGAGATAATAATGCACATCCGAACCGCAGGTTCCCACGGATGCAATTTTCAACAGCACTTCACCCGGTCCCGGGGTGGGCACAGCGCCTGTTTCCAGGCGTAGATCCCGGATGCCATAAAGTTTGGAGACGCGCATCGATTTTTGCTCTGTCATTTTAACCTCGCTAAACTTGTGATTCTGATGCAGCATTGGCGTCATCGAAGAATAAATCTTCCAGGGATGTGTTTACACCCGGTGCGCCAAAAAGGGGCAGGTCGCGTTGTTTCATTACCTGTCCCAGGTCCACGACATCCTGTTTTGTCAGTTCCTTGATTCCCCCGGTCATAAGGGCGAGGGTGATGGATTGCGCGGTTGCTTCCAGCACTTCGGTGTTCAGGACCGTCCATAAAATATCACCGCGGCTCATCGTGACCAAACCGTGGTTTTCCATGATGAAGCTGTTGTATTTTTGCATAAAAGGCGTGAATTTATCGGCCAGTTTCTCGGTAAGGGGTTGCGCGTAGGGGACCACCGGTACCGGTCCAAGTTCGGTCGTCGATTCCGGGTACAGTGGGCGCATCAACCAGTTCTTGGCGCTGCTGATCGCCATGGCGCACACGTGGGGTGGGTGGCAGTGGACGACTGAGACAATGTCCGGGCGCTCATTAAAGAATTTGAGATACATGGGCATTTCACCCGTTGGGCGGTGGGTTCCGTCCACGACAACGCCTTTCAGGTTGATGAAAACGACATCCCGGCGTTTGATATCCCCTTTGTTCATCTGGGTGGGTGTGATCAGGACTACATCGTCATCAACGCGCCATGCCAGGTTACCTCCGTATCCGGTCACGTACATGTTTTTCGCCAGGCGGTGGCACACCTGGACAAATTGCTTGACCTGTTTTTTGTATTTTTTTCTTATTTTCATTTTATTCCCTTTGTGGCTGAAGATGTCAGCGAATGTGCTGTTGTAGAAAGTGCTAAATGTGGTGAGAGAGATTAACCCATCCCACCGAGAAGTTTGCGGCGGTAAGCTTCATCCGGGCGTGAATGGATGCGCGCGACGTTTTCATCCGTCAGGAAGTGCGGTCCGCCCAGCGCGTATGTGCCCAGAATGACCCGTGCTGTTTTTACCATCATCGCGGTGGTGTTGAGCACCTGCTCTGCACTGCTTCCCAGGACAACCAGTCCGTGGTTTTGCATCAGGATGACCTTGGGAACGTCGTTATATTGTTGGATATAAGCCACGATGCGCGCGCGGATTTCCCGGGCTAAGGGAATGCCCGGATCAATATAGGGTACGGTGACAGGGGCTGCGCCGCACATCACAATCTCATCGGGAAACAACCGTCCCGCCACCGCCTCCTCGAAATAGTTTGAGCAGGTCAATGCATTGATCGCGGTTGGGTGCGTGTGTCCCACGAAATTCACACCTTCCAGGTTCAGGCATATCGCGTGGAAGACGGTCTCTGTGGACGGGCGTATCCCATCATCTGGCGCGGGTTCCTTGCCGGTTAATGGAGCAACTTTGGCTTCCAGTAAACGGGTTTTTATTTCACCATCGCTGAGGTTTGTTTCATCCAGGATTGCCAGCGCTTTTGCCATGGACACGCGCACGAATCCTTGCCGCCGTATGGTGGGGAGTTGGAATCCGCTGGCTTTGACCCAGAATGTGCCGTCACCCATCAGTGTCGACGTATTCCCTTCACCCAGGATAACATAGTCATGAGCAGGATTACCCAGTGTGGTGGACATGCTAACAAGTTGTTCAAGCTCTATTTGCATAGTTTCTCTCCATTCTGTCGAGTGTCCTGTGATTTTACATCAAGCTGCAATAAAATAAAAGATCCCGCCCCGCCACCTATCTTCCCGTTTCTATTGTAATGTTTATGGGTGATCACCTGCATATTTCACCAAACTGAACCCGACTCATTTGGTCATATATCGTCGAAAACTGCTTGACATCGCTTATGATTTATTATACAATGAAAGAAATCGAAAGTAAATGGAAATAACTTGTTTCTGGAAGAACGCCGTCAAGAGATTTTGAAATTCGTCGTCGAACAGGGACGCGCTTCTGTCACCGAGTTGAGTGAGCGCTTCAACGTTTCTGATGTCACCATCCGTGCGGATCTGCAGGCGTTAGCCGATAGCGCGTTGGTTGTCCGGACCTACGGCGGCGCGATACCTCCCGTTAACAGCATCTACGAACTCTCGTTGAACCGGCGGCGCCAGCAGCAGCAAGTCGAAAAGCAGCGCATTGGCGAAGTCGCCAGCCACCTGATTTCCGAAGGTGAAGCCATCTTTCTCGATAGCAGCAGCACCGCCCTGACCATTACCCCTTTTATCAAGCAGCTTCGTGATTTAACCGTCGTGACCAACAGCCTGGTTATCGCGCAAGAGATGCTGAACGCGCCCAATATTGCCGTTGTGATGCCCGGTGGTACACTGCATCCTGATACGGTCTCACTATCGGATCCGTTGGGCTTGACGCTGCTTAAGCGGTATAATATTGCCTGGGGCTTTTTCGGGGCTTATGGATTGTCGCTGTCGGTAGGACTCACCGATGTTACCGCTACCGAAGCTGCGGTTAAACGCCCTCTGGTGGCGATGTGCCGTCAGGTCGTTGTTGTCCTGGATGGCACGAAATGGGGACGTGAAGGTGTGGCATCGTACGCCGCGTTAAGCGATGTGAATGTCATTATCACGGATGTGGGTGCGCCCCCTGATATGGTAGAAGCCGTTCAAGCGTTGGGCATTCAAGTCAGTCTGGTTTAAGACGCGGATTTCAATGCTGAAGGGTTCAGTTTTTGTTATTCTGTAAAAGTATAGAATCTAACTGGTTTTGCATGGGTTGGTATATCGAATCGCTATTCTAAGCAAAAGGAGAAGTAATGGACCAGGATAAAATGCTTCAAGAGTTGGGCAAGGAAAACAGCCTGAAAATGTTGCGCCATATGTGGGAAATCAGAATGTTTGAGGACCAGGTTTATGATTTGCTGGGGCGCAATGTCATCAAGGGTGCTTCTCACCTGTACGCCGGTGAAGAGGCTGTCGCGGTTGGCGCGATGTCGGCGCTGCGTGAAGATGACCTGATTACCAGCACGCACCGTGGTCATGGGCACTGTTACGCGCGTGGTGCGGTGTTGGCAAAAACTGAAGAAGCCCATCAGACCCACTATAACAAGATGTTGGCGGAACTGTGCGGGCGCGCCACAGGCTATTGTGGTGGTCGCGGTGGTTCGATGCATATTGCGGATGTTGAAAATGGGAACCTTGGGGCGACGGGTATCGTCGGCGGTAATTTGCCGGTGGCTGCCGGAGCCGCTCTGGCGGAACAGATGAAAGGCACCGGGCGTGTTGTCTTGTGCTTCTTCGGTGACGGCGCCGCGCAAACCGGCAATTTCCATGAAGCCCTGAACCTGTCTGCCTTATGGCAGTTACCGGTCGTTTTCATTGTCGAAAATAATAAATACGGTATGTCTGTCCCCATTGAAAAGGCATGCGCCACGTGCGATATCGCGACCCGCGGTGATGCCTACGGCATCCCCAATACAATCGTGGATGGGATGGATGTTTTGGATGTGCGTGATGCGGTGGTTGACGCTATTGATCACGCCCGTGCCGGGAATGGTCCCTACCTTATTGAAGCGAAAACATATCGCTGGTACGGGCACTCACGTTCAGACCCGCGCGCTTACCGCACCAAGGAAGAGGAAGCGGAATGGAAAGGGCGCGACCCGATTCCGAATTTCGCAGCGCTTCTGGTTGCCAAAGGTATGGCGACTGAAGAAGAGATTGATGCGCTTGAACAGCAGGTCGAGACCTCCATTGAGGCAGCGACCGATTTCGCTTTGAATTCTCCTATGCCGGATCCTGCGGATTTGGAACTCTATGTCTACACGCCGTTCATGTGGACTGAAGCCGATTACCAGAAGGAAAGGGAACTGCGCGAATTGTGCAAGCAGGGCGGACCCGGAACACGTAAAATCCTTTACCGCCAGGCTTTGCAGGAAGCGATGCGCGAAGAGATGCTGCGCGATGACAAGGTCTTCATCATGGGTGAGGATGTTGGTTTGTATGGCGGCGCCTACGGGGCTACCCGCGGGCTCTTCGATGAATTTGGCGGAGAGCGTGTGCGTGATACCCCCATCTCTGAGGCGACCATCGGCGGTGCTGCAGTCGGCGCGGCAATGGCTGGACTGCGCCCCATTTCCGAAATTATGTACGTCGACTTCACACCGCTGGCGATGGACCAAATCGCCAACCAGGGTGCGAAAAACCGCTATATGTTCGGTGGGAAAACAAAAGTCCCGATGGTCGTCCGCACCGAGGGTGGGGCGGGGCGCTCTATCGCCGCCCATCACTCCCAGAGTTTGGAAGCCCTGTGGACCCACTTCCCCGGAATTTATGTCGTGATGCCCAGCACGCCCTTTGATGCCAAAGGCTTGTTAAAGGCTGCGATCCGCGATGATAATCCAGTGATGTTTATTGAGCACAAAATGCTTTACGGCAATTCCGGCAACGTTCCGGATGAAGACTATGTGATTCCTTACGGTGTTGCCGATGTGAAACGTGAGGGGACGGATGTCACGGTTATCACCTATTCGCGCATGGTCCTCCGGGCATTGGAAGCGGCGGAGATACTGGCAAAAGAGGGTATCAGTGTGGAAGTTATTGACCTTCGCACCTTGAAACCCCTGGATATGGAGACGATCTCCACATCGGTGAAAAAGACCGGACAGGGTCATTGGCGTGACCGAAGCCTATCGCACGGGCTCCTTTATCAGTGAAGTCGCTGCTATAATACAGGAAGAACTGTTTGACTGGCTGGATGCGCCTGTCGTGCGTGTGGCTGCGCACGATGTGCCGATACCCATGAGTGAATCCCTGGAAGACGCTGATATTCCCAATGTAGAACGCATTTGCGACGCGATTCGCGCGATTATATAAGGAGGATGGCATGGCTTATGAAGTGATACTGCCCAAATTAGGGCAAACCGTAGAAGAAGGACGTATCGTCGAATGGTTAAAAGCCGAAGGTGACCAGGTTGAACGCGGTGACGTATTATTTACCGTTGAAACCGATAAAGCCGTCCTCGATGTCGAAGCGACCCGGAAAGGTTTCCTGCGAAAAATCCTCTTTGAAGCAGGGGAACTGCTCAATGTTTTGACTGTTGTGGCGTACATCACCAGGACCGCCGACGAACCGCTGGACGAGGTGTCCTCTGGCGCAGCCCCCGTGACTGCTGCGGAAGCCGTAACGCAGCAGACGCTCCGGCAGCTGCTGCGGAGCAGCCCGTTTCGGATGCACAGGCAGCCTCAGGCGGTCGTATTTTTGTCTCTCCCCGCGCCCGGAAACTGGCAGCGGATAAGGGCGTTACCCTGTCCATGGTGGCAGGCAGCGGTCCCGAGGGACGCATCGTTGAGAAAGATGTCGTGGCTTATATGGCGTCAGCGCCCAAAGCGACGCCGGTTGCCCAGCGTGTCGCGGAGCAGTTAGGTGTGGATTTGCGGACAGTTGCCGGCACCGGTCCGCAGGGACGGATCACGAAAGGCGATGTCCAGGCATCGGTTGCCGTTCCAGAAGCTGCACCTGCTGCCTGTGGCAGCAGCCCAACCTGTGGTTGCGGCGCCTGCCCCAGCGCAGCCCGCCTTGAAAGAAACGCCGCTCAGCGGCATTCGGGGTATCATCGCCCAGCGGATGCACCAGAGCCATATGGAAACCGCACCGGTCACACTCGACCATGGAGGTCGATGCGACGGACTTTGTCGCCCTCCGCGAGCAGCTCAAAGCCAGCCTTGCCGATGAACTGGGCTTTAACCTGGGCTACAATGACCTGCTCTTCAAAGTGGTCGCCAAAGCCTTGCGCGCGTTCCCGTACGTCAATGCGCGGTTGGTGGGCTCCACCATTGTCGAACTTGCCGAGATCAATATCGGTTTGGCGATCGATACGGATCGCGGATTGATGGTCCCCAATATCCAGAATGTGGATCAGAAGGGACTGCTCGATATCTCCCGCGAGATGCGTGATCTGGTCGCGCGGGGTCGCGCCGGAAAGTCGCTCCCCGACGAGTTGACCAACGGCACCTTCACCATTTCCAACATGGGCATGATGGACATCGATGCCTTTACACCGATCATCAACTTCCCCGAGACCGCGATTCTGGGTGTCGGCAGGATCAAACCTGTTCCCGCCGTCTATAAGGGTGAAATCGCCATTCGCAAGATGATGTGGTTAAGCCTGACGGTCGATCACCGCCTGGTCGATGGCGCGCCTGGTGCGCGTTTCCTGCAGTACATCAAGAAACTGATCGAGGAACCCTACCTGCTGCTGGCGTAAAGTTGATGCTATCAGCACCGGTGCTTTTTATATAAACAGATTTTCTGAGGATTTCAACGGGGCAAGGTCCACACCTTGCCCCGTTTTTATAACTTCACCGTACCTTCCCCGCTCTCTGGGAGGGCGCGTTCGCCGAACGCGCCGCCGGTATTGCATACAGCCATGAACGAATAGAGAAGCTGTTTATATCTGGCACACTTCCTGATACTGCCAACTCTTGACCGTTCTCTCGAATATCCTGTTTGTAGTAGTGACCGGCTTTCCATACCGCTAAGTCGCTATCTTCGCGCAGGTTAACCTCGGTAGGGCGCGTTCGCCGAACGCGCCGCCGGTATTGCATACAGCCATCTGAAACCAGGTATCGTGTATGTAATAGAGACTTGTGAAAGTAAGTATTTATTCCGACAGTATGGTACGCAAACCAAACCACCACCCTAACAAACCTGTCATCCCGAGTAACCGACGGCGGCGGGGCCGCCGTTAAAACGCGAATTAACTCTGAGCATTTTACACTGACACGTCTGCATTTTTACTTGTTTATATATTGTATTATGCTCATTATAAATGTTGTTAATTAGTAGCGCAGCCTGCGCATATATGCGCCGATCTACCACCTGGTCTTGCAGAAACGCACAAAAATCGAGATTCCTCGTCACCCTGAGCGGAGTCCCGCCGCCTTTGCGGGACGCAGTCGAAGGGTCTCGTACCTCGCACAGGTTGTGCCAACTCTAGTCCGTTTCTCTAGAAGTATCCTGTTTGTAGTCGTGACCGGCTTTCCATACCGCTTAGTCGCTATCTCCGCGCAGGTTAACGTCGGTAGGGCGCGTTCGCCGAACGCGCCGCCGACCGAGCATGAGCAGCGGAGGCTTTCACTCCCGTCCCTGCAGCGCAACTACCTGTCATCCAGGTAATATCACATTTTTCTCTATTTCGAACCGACTTACATAAATAGTCGGTGTGTATAGTCTGGAATGAGACTGATAACCGGTCGATTTCAGGCATGGGAGGCACACTGTGCCAACCACCGCATCCTGTAGGGCCTTCTTACGTGTATATTTCAACGCTTTTTATGCCGCGTTCACCTCAATTTGTCACACTTCTACCCATTATTTACCCCTGTTTTGTCGCCGAATAGGATTTGGCCCCCAAACCATTTGGTTACGAGCTCCTGACATAGAAACAGATCGTACCTCATTAATTTTAAATTACCGTTGACGGGGAGAATTGTGGTATTAATGGAATACAAGTATGATTGCTTATTCTAATCTGGCTGGCAGCAAGGAGAAACTATGCAACTACTTGACAAAGAAATACTTCGAAATCGCCTTCAGAACTTCTGGGGCTTTGGCCAATACGAATCAGATTTCTGGTTCGTTGCTATGGAGGAAGGTGGGGGCAACGAAATTGACGAGGTGTCGAAACGACTGAGGAGTTGGAAGGCGCTTGGCGTAAAAGAATTAGTCGACAACTATGAATATCATCAAGGTATTCCTGGTTACGAATACGAAAGGTTTTTTGAAGGGAACATTAGACTTCAGAGGACTTGGGCAAAGTTGATTCGTGTATATCTCAATAGTAAAAACCCATACAAAGTCTATACGGCTAAAGACTTGAAGGCACACCAGTCAAAAAGTTGGGGACGTCAGGACTCTAGTAATTGTTTGATTGATATATTCCCGCTTCCATCACCCTCGGCAAATGCGTGGCACTACAATAAGTGGACAGACCTAAACATATTGCATAGCCGTGAAATATATAAGAGAACACTCAAACGAACACGCATTGAGTCTCTGAAGGCACGGATATCAACCCATTATCCAAAGCTTGTACTGTTTTACGGATGGTCTGCTGAGTATATGCAGATTTGGGAACAAATTGTGGGAATTAAATTCAACTCAAACCACAGATATGAGATATACAAAGGGAAACTCATATACTTTACTCAGAAAGGCAAAACGTTGTTTGTCGTAACATATCAACCAAGTTTCGCTTGGAATAACGCATATTGGGACAATGTGGGCAGCTTCATACATAAAAGGATATAGCGCAACCCTTTCACACTCTTCGCTGACTACATTGTAATCTGCTGCAGTAGATGAGCTAACTAGATAGCATTTGAAATCAAATTGGCCGAAATTTTGCCTTAAGACTTCATTGATGACATAGGCCAGATCGCACAATGCGATTAGTTAAACCGAAATTTCAGAACCGAGGAACAAATGCTAACATTCTTATTAGTCATTTTTGTAGCCGCCGGGGACTGGAACCCAGGTCCGATCGGTTACAGGCTCGAATCCTGGTGGGCAGATAGCTTTTAGTACTTAACATTAAAACGTTGTAATTTTACCCGTGATCAATATCGACACATTAATAAGTCGGTACCTATTTCAACTCCACTTTATCTCTTTCGTAAAATCACAGAATTTATGTTACACCACCCTACCTCGCCCCTTGAAAATGAGAAAACATGTTCTACCATGAAGGTGTAGGCAGCCCAATATACGTTATCATTGGTGGAATCTTTTGGCATTCCTGCATTGGCAGGTAGCACTTTACGGTGTCGTGCATATGGCATTCACTAGAAGACTCCGGCATGCCATGCGGTAGAATCCTATTCTGTAACAGGAAAA
The DNA here is from genome assembly GCA_963700595.1 of uncultured Chloroflexia bacterium. GTDB lineage: Bacteria > Chloroflexota > Anaerolineae > B4-G1 > SLSP01 > PWVB01. The sequence continues at coordinate 33,264 of CAVOYE010000016.1, read as the reverse complement.
TTAAAGTGATCGTAAATGAAGGTGCGGTGCTGGGATAGAGCCCCGACTATTGTTTCTCTCTTTCAAAAAAACAATAGTCCTCCGGAAACAATAGTCGGGCGATCTCAACCGTCAAACTCCCCGTGGGGTTCTGCCGTGGCACAGCTTGAACTTCTTCCCGCTGCCGCACGGGCACGGGTCGTTGCGCCCCGCGGAGGCGAAGGCTTTTTCCAGCGCTTCGTCTTCTCCGTTGATGATCTGCATCACATTCGCCGGTGCGCGGCGCTGCCGCAGCTCGTTGACCATCATCCGCATCGGGCGGTCCACATGCATAAAGAACGATTTGTAGCCCGTGCACAGGTGATTGAGCGCGGGTTCGCCATCGCCGGTGACCAGGATGCGGTTCTTGGGGCACCCGCCGTTGCAGATAAAGCGCACCTCGCAGTCAATGCACTGCTGCGGAAGCTGGGTCAGCTTGTTCTGACCGAATGTGCGCTGTTCTTCCGATGCGACCAAGTCGATAAGCGGTGTTTCCATAATATTCCCCAGCAGATATTGGGGTTCCACGTAGTGGTCGCAAGCGTAAAGGTCGCCGTTGTGCTCCATGGCTAATCCCAGACCGCATGTCGGCTCAAAAACGCAGAGACCCGGGACGCTGTCCCACCCAGGCTGCCAGCGCCACATCAAAAATCTGGACAAAGACCTTGCCGACATCGTGCCGGACCCATTCGTCGAACACCCCGATCAGGAAATCGCCGTACTGTTTTCCGGTGACGGAATGGTGGGTCAGGTCGCCCCCCTGCTGGTGCCCGGTATCGTTATCCCGGCGGACAATGGGGATAAACTGCATAAATTCCGCCTGCACGTCGTCTCTGAAGAAGCGGTAAACCTCAACCGGGTGGGGGGCATTGGCGCTGTGCACGGTACAGAGAATATTAAACTCCGCGCCGTGCTTCTGCAGCAGGTCGTGCCCGCGCATCACTTTTTCCCAGGTGGGTTGCCCGCCGGCATCGACGCGGAAAGCATCGTGCATAGCCTGGGGTCCGTCCAGGCTCAAACCGATGAGGAAGTTGTGGTCGTGGAAGAAAGCTGCCCAGTCGTCATCGATCAGCGTTCCGTTTGTCTGCAGCGTATTGATGACCTTTACCCCTGGCGGGGTGTATTTTTCCTGCATGGCGATGGCGCGCTCGTAGAATTCAAGGCCCATCAGGAGGGGTTCTCCCCCTTGCCAGCCAAAGGTGACCTCGGGAACGTGCTGCGCTTCGATATACTGCCGGGTAAAACTTTCCAGCACTTCATCCGTCATCACGAAACTGCTTTCCGGATATAGCTTGGCTTTGGGCAGGTAATAGCAGTAGTCGCACCGCAGGTTGCATATGGGCCCGCGGGGTTTGGTCATAATATGAAATGCCCGTGGAACGGGTTGATTACGCATCCGTCAATCTCCTTGGAGCGTTTTTGCTGGCTCAGCCTGCCTCAAATCTGTATGGGCGACTGTGAATCACGCTCTTTCCGGTTTTGGTCCGTATTGTACCCCATTGCGGGAAAAACTGCCATATTACGGTGTAATAGCATCCGTTCTAAATAAAAGGGTTGAGTCCCTGAAGCGGTGCGGGTGTCCACCGCTATTCCGTAAAGGTGCGACGGATGCAAACAGCCTGCACAAATGACGCTTGTAGCATAGCCCCTCGTGGGCGTTCCGCGATAGATAATAGACATAATCAGATGGCATTACAAGCAGAACGGGCACAGCCCCTGAGTACAGGGGAGCCCTAGACTACAGAATGATTTGTAAACGAACGTAGATCCTGTGTTCAGCTGTATGCAAAAATGTGACAGGCACCCCTGCGGCGCATCCCGGTTGCGTCTACACTACCATGACCTATACTTACCCATAATTCCATTTCATGCAGGAAAGAGGCGTCATTTGCCTGATACAGAGGAACCACCAGAAATCGGACCGGAACAGCTCGATGCCGTCCTGCGTTATCTGCCCATCTTTTCCCAACCCGGTTACGTCTTTGGCGAATGGCATATGCCGGAGGGGCAGTTCCCCTTTTATGCCTACAACGATCAAGTTATCGCATTTATTCAGGAACTTTATCGAATCAGGACATGGTCTATGTGTTTAACTGGGGGGAGTGGCAGGAAGAAGCGCAGCGCTACATAGCTGATCCGGAAGCACTGCAACAGGCAGATTTACTAACGCTGCGGCGATTACTCACCACCCATCTCCGCAACGACCGCTTCGTCGAAGGGCATTTAGCAAGCATGATGGAAAATGCCCATATCACTGCCATTCTGCGCAGGATGAGCGATATCCGCGATCAGATGTAGAAACTCATTCCATGCCCAGGAGATGCTCCGCGTGAATGGTGCGCCGTGTGTGGGTCTCGCCCCGCATAATCAGTGAATTCGAACTTGCGCGATCTCCCCGGTAATGGATACCTGCGAGGAGCGACCCATCAGTAACGCCGGTAACCGAGAAAAAGACTTTATCGCTGTTGACCAGGTCGTTTGCGGTCAGGATGTCGCGTGTGTTGAATCCTGCAGCTTCGATGGCTTCGCGTTCTCCCTGGCTTTGCGGTGACAGCCTGCCCAACATGCCGCCATTGGCGGCTTTAACAGCACACGCAACCATCAGCCCCTCCGGGAAGTTGCCGACACCCATCAGCAGGTCGACGCCGCCCGAAGGTAAGACTGTTTTCAACGCCCCGACAACATCACCGTCAGAACGCTGCATCACCCGCGCGCCGGTCGCGCGGATTTCTCGTATGAGATCCATATGCCGCTGCCGGTTGAGCAAAAAAACGATGAGATCACTGACAGCCTTTCCTGTCGCCCGGGCGACGAGGGCCAGGGTCCATGCCGCCGGCGCCGACAGGCATTCCGGGACCAGGGCATCCCTGACTTCCGGTCCTACGACGATTTTCTCCATATAAACGGCTGGGGGTACAGACCAGAAGGCGTTGCGCGGCGCTGCTGCAGCGACGGAAATGGCATCCGGATGTCCGCTTGCCAGCAGCATGCGCCCATCAATGGGGTCGACCACGAGATCCATCTCCGGACCGCGCCCGGTTCCGGTAAGCTGTCCGGGGTGTAACCGGTCACTTTCACGCAGCTTATCCTGTTCGCTGAAAACGATCCGCCCGTTGATATTGATGTTATTCAGGGCATCTTCCATCGCATGGGAAGCTATCTTGTCTGCTTCTTCGGGCTGCCCTTTGCCCATCCATCGCCCTGCGGATAGCGCGGCGGATTCTGTTGCCCGAACCAGGTCCAAACCCAGGTTGTTATACGGTAATTCTGACATATTTCCTCTCCCAAACCACTGCAGTCAAAAACTGAACTATTTCATTGTGTTAATTCGACAGCCTGGAGGAGTTTCGCACTTTCCCAGGCGAGCATACCGCCATCCAGGACACGGACATCATGATACCCCTGCTCTATCAATTTCCGGGCTGCCCAGGTGCTGCGTCTGCCGCCTTGACACACCAGGACAATGCGGCGGTCGCGCGGTAGTGAAATAAGACCCTCAAGAATACTCGTGTAATCAACCCGTTCAGCATTGGGGATATGGGCTTGTTTATATTCTCGGGGTTCCCGGATGTCAATAATATGCGGGGGGTGTATGGTGTGCATCTCCTGCCATAAATCGACGGGGCTTAAAGTTTTTACATCAGTTGGGTCGGTAAATAACATTTCTTCCGGACATGCTAAATCCAGACGTTTTGGCAAATTCTGGCAGTATATAAAAACACGCTCCGGGCATTCATAGATACAGATTGCAGGATTGAGAACCTTGTGGAAGAGAAAGTTGACTGCTTCATCAGGATCCAGGAAGTGATCAGCGCCAACGTTAGTGTAAAAGCCGGAGCTTTGCATCAGTTCGCGAATCTGCTTTTGTACATGAACGAAAAATACATCACCACCGCGTTCGCGATAGAGGTTGACAATATTTTCGAGCGTGTGGATCCCGCTGATATCGCAGTTCTCAACTGGATACATCCGCAGCAGCAGAAACCTTTGGCTGGGGTTTTCACGAAGATTCTCCTGAATACGTTGTTCAATGTGGCTGACAGCACCAAAATATAAATCACCCAGGATTTCCACAACACCCAACTGCATGCAGGAGGGCATGGTGGGACGCGGTGTAAAATATCGAAAATCATCGCTGGGCAGCACAACGCGGACGCGCGGGGTGCTTGTTTTCTGCAAGTAGGCCATGATCGAGTAGGCAATGCCGGTCAGAACCGCATATTCCAGCGGTAGAATCAAAGTTGCCAGGAATGAGATGACCATGATGATCCGGTCATTGATACTGCTGCGCCAGATATGACGCATCCCTTGAACATCCACCAGGCTGTAGGCTGTAACCATGAGTACGCCAGCCAATGCTGCTTGCGGGATATACGCAGCAAACGGGGCAAAAACAATCATCGCCAAAAGCAGAAAAATACTGCAGAAGATGCTGGCAAATGCTGTTTTTGCGCCTGCTTCATAATTTATCGCTGACCGCGTGAATGAGCCCGAGACGGCATACCCGGAAAAGAACCCGCTGACAATGCTGGCTAACCCTTGACCAAAGAATTCCTGGTTGCTGTCAAGATGCTCTCCTGAGCGTGCGGAGATGCTCCGGGCAATGGAGATCGGTTCAATTAAACCAATCGCCGCGACCGCGAGTGAGCCGGCGATTAATTTGCTGACCAGCGGAAAATCAAAAACCGGTAAAGCGACAAATGGGGGGAGTCCCCGCGGTAGCTCTCCAACAACATTGACGCCTTGACTGTCAAGGCCCAGGAGAACAACGCAAGCGGCAGCTAAAACCATTGCCAGGAGAGGTCCCGGCAATTTTCGGGACCATTGACGGAAAATGAAAATCAGGGCAATTGTCGCCAAACCGAGAAATAGGCTGATAGCGTGCAGCTCTGTGATATGGGATATGACTGCCGGGATCGTTCCCCAGAGCGTGGGTGAGGAGGCAATAGGCAAACGGAGAAGATGGCGGAGCTGGTTAATCGCGATCAGTATGCCAGCGCCTGCGGTAAAGCCGGTGACGACGGCATCGGACACGAAATTGACCATCACGCCCAAACGGGCAAACGACATGATAATTTTAAAGACCCCAATGAGTACTGCCATCAATCCGGCAGCTACCAGATATTCAGAAGAACCCGGCGTTACGACAGCCAGGAGGGCTGAAAGCACCAGGAGGCTTGCTGTATTTGTCGCGCCGGTTTGAAGATGACTGGATGAACCCCACAACGCGCCAATAATGGCGCCGACGATGGTGGCATAGAGTCCTGTCTGGGGTGGCAGCTCCGCGATCAAGGCATACGCCATAGCTTGAGGCAGCGCGATAACAGCGACGGTCAAGCCGGCAATCAGATCCGGTTTGACGCTCGATATTTTGTAGTTTCTGATGATTTGGACCGGGCGGAGGCATAGTTCGGCGATAAAAGCCAACCATTGGTTAACCTGATCGTTGAAGACGTTCTCTTTTTGTGATGGAGAAGGCAGGCTTGCATTTGTCTGACCGGGTTGGACTGCCGTTAAGGAAGCTTCAGTTGTTGGACTTTGGGTCACGTTTGCCACCTGTAGACATAATAATGATCATAAATGGACCAGTTATGATCAGACAAGTATATTTTGTCCGGGAATCACAGCGTTTCGATGGTGAACCATCTCGATGTCAATATTATATCAGAGTGCCGTGATAATAAAATGTGCCACGTCCCCGGGTGCGATTCAGGCAAAACCCCAAGATGGGGTCTCAATCCTGGGGGCGATGCCAGATACGGCGCAAAATAATCACCCAGCTTTTCCCATGAAGACTTTCGCGCCGCTTTTTTCTTTGGGGTATCCAGTTTGGCGCAGCCAAACTGGATACCCCATTTTTAAAAGTGGCGGTGCGGGAAGCTACGTGGACAGCTAAACCAAAGTTGTACCGCACCGCCACCTACCTTGCCGTTCGTATTATTTATGGGTGATATCTTGTATTTTCCACCAAAACGAAACGAACCCTTGTACCCGCTAGGTTACTTTCTCAGCATCGGAGCTATGTTAATATGTCATCATCCATAGTGGGTAGCGTGCGCATTTCATAGATGTGGGCACAAGCCTGCTCTTAATCCGCTGTTTCCTGCTCAGTCAGATAAGTTAATAATGCATCCGGCATCGGATGCTCCAATTGCACGTGCTGTCTGCGAAGCGCTTCCCGGAGCTGTTCTGGTGGCACTTCAGACGCTGGTATGCTGCGCTTTTGTGCCAGGGCTGCCGCTGTGCCGGCAGCCTGTCCCAACTGCAGCATCGTGCGCGATAGACGGGCGCTGGATGCTGCCAGTGAGCTGAAACCCGACGCCCGGCAAGCCACCAACAGATTCCGCATCCCTTTGGGGATCAAACAGCGGTAAGGAATGCCGTAGGGTTCGCGAAGTTCTCCGCATCCGGCGCGCCCCGTATTTTGACCATGCGTATCCATCGCGTGGTCGGCGATGGTGATGATATCCGTGTGTTTCTGTCCTGATAATCCAGCCAGCAGGTCGTTCTCGGTGAGTATATATTCACTCTGGATCCGCCAGGTTTCCCGCAATCCCAGTTGAGGCGCTATCCACTGCATCTGGTAATAGCGAAAGGCTTCATCATAATTCTGGAGATAGCGCCAATGGGCATAGATCCTGCGCTGGCATTCGCGGTAGGCTTTATCCGGACCCATCTCCATAACTTCAATCCCGGACATCGTGGGCAGCATATTGACATGCAGATCACCGCACGGGAAGTGGGTGATGCTGGCAACCGGGAACTGCTCAGACCACCAGCACGTATTCTGCAGCGTAAAGGGAGACTTATCAATTCTTGGGGTGGGGCGCGGTGTCACGCGGTAAATGAGCGTCGCCCCATTGAGATGGTTGGTTTTTTCAAGTGGCGCATCAGGTTCATTGAAAGCTGATCGTGATTCCTGACCGAAAAGGGTTTCCGCACCACTCATGCGTGCGATCGCGGCATCCCCCGTCGCATCAACCACCGTTTGCGCCGTGAAGCTGGACCCGTCAGCAAGACTTAACGCTGTGACAATGCCGTTCTCACCTTCGACGTTTTGCACATGGGTGTTTTTCAGGACGGCGCAGTGCCCGGTTTCATACAGCATTTCTTCAACGACGCGGGTGTAAATCATCGGTTCAAAGGGTACGCCGTGCCATTGGGCGCGGACAAAGCTTTCATCTTCCCGCATAGAACGGGCGCCGTAACGCCGGAGGCTGTCCGGATATTGGCGCTGCGGGTCGATGATCGATTCACCGCCGGGGTAAGGTTGAGCGCTCATCTGCGCCAGGCCAAAGGCAGTGCCTGCCAAACGAATAAATGCCTATCGCATCCGGGATTGGTTTCAACCGCCGGTAAATATCAAAGGGGATACCTGTACCGCCTACCCCCATCTCCCAGACACTGACTCCGGAGAGAACGGCAGTGCCGCCCAGCACACCTGATTTCTCGATGAGCAGGACGTTGCTGCCCATCCGCGCTGCAGCAAGTGCGGTGCCTATCCCGCCGCTCCCGGCGCCCACGACAATCAAATCGAAGTTGTCTGCCATTAACTGCTTCCCTGTATGAAATGTTTAGATATTATACGGGTGTTTCAAAGCTTATGAAAATCATGATTTGGTTTTTCTACGGATTGTACTATCCTTTACTTGGGCACAAACAAAGGAGCCTCAGGAGGTCAATATGGCAAGCGGACTGATCGATTATGCCGGATATACGGATTGTGTTTATCTGGAGAATGCGGACACGCGTGTGGTTTTAGGCCACCACTTTGGCGGAAGAGTTCTGGAATATGCCTATAAAGGCGAAAATATCCTTGCCCTTGATCCCCGGCAGGATGGGTGGACATATCAGGCGGGGGAAAAGCCCCGCATGGGTCCCTCCGGGGGGCGCTTTGATATTGGACCTGAAAATACTTTTCCAGCGCATCCGCAACTGTGGTATGGCGCCTGGACTGCGGATATAACCAGCAGCGGTAGTGCACGGATGACCAGCGTTGCAGATGTTGACTCGGGTCTGCAGTTGGAGCGTCACTTTGCTCTTGCGCCGGATTCTTCTCACCTGGCATGCAAACAGGTCATCAAGAATATCTCTGATCACGAAGTACGCACCTGTCATTGGAGCCGCACTTTTGGCAAAGGGCATGGGATATGTGTGGTACCGCTTTCGCCGTACAGCCGGTTTCCCAAAAAATACATTATGTATGGACCGGGACCGGTAATGGATTACCAACCGGATGATCCACATATCACCGTCGATGACGATTTTCTTGTGATGTGGGATACCCCTGCCAGGCCCAAACTCGGGATTGACGCTTATGTTGGCTGGTTTGCTTACTTGATGCCCAACGATTTAATGCTGGTCAAAGGGTTTCCTACGTATCCTGACCGTGTCTATAACGAGATGGCGGGAATTACGATTTCATTGTGGTATTTCAAGGATTTTGTATGTGAACTTGAACCCATCGGTCCTATGGAAATTCTTGAACCGGGAGCGCAGGCGAGTTTTATTGAAAACTGGTGGATAGCGCCGTTCTCCTTTCCTGAAAAGCGCAGCGAAGTCGATGTCCAGGCTGTTACTGAAGTTGCCAATAGCCTGATATCTTGCAGTACATAACATTGATGTTCAAAAACAAGCTTCATTGTCAGGTTTTTTAACTTCATCCCTGTTTATGAAGACACGCGTTTGATCGGCACCTGAAGGTCAGTCATGCGTTATAATAAGGCCTATGCCAGCAGAAGAGATCACGGACCGCTAACTTGGCTAAGCCCTCAGGCTTAAATTTTCACGTTGTTTACAAGGTAGCGTTATGCGCCTTAATCATAGCCGCTATCTGGGTCATCATTTCGTGGGGAAGAAAGGCTTTGTCCACGGATGTCCGTCCTACCAGCACAGCATCCACAGGAATTCTGGAAGAAATTACGCAAATCAGGAGGAATACAATGGCATCAAAAACAGTTCTATACATCGGCGGTTATACACAGAGTCCGGAACAGGGCGTCGTAGTCTACTATTTCAATAACGAAGATGGAACGTTAACCTACCGCAGTACAGCGGAGGGCGGCGCTAATCCATCCTTTTTAGCTGTTCATCCCAGCAAGAAATATCTATATGCCGTTAACGAAGTATCCTCTTTTGAGGGTGAAAGATCTGGGGCAATATCCGCCTACAGCATTGACCCCCAAAGCGGGGATTTAACATTCCTCAACCAGCAGCCCTCGTGGGGTATGTCTCCCTGTCATGTTTCCGTAGATCAGACGGGTAAGATGGTCTATCTTGCGAATTACAGCAGCGGTTCTGTGGCAGCTTACCCCATTATGGAAGATGGCACATTGGCGCCGGCGACCGCCAAAGTCCAGCATGAAGGCTCCGGACCCAATCCAAGACGCCAGGAGGGACCGCATGCCCACTCGTTTAACCTAAATCCGGATAACAAATTGGCTTATGTCGCTGACCTGGGAATGGATAAACTCATGATTTACAAGTTGGATCTGGTTAATGGAACGCTTGAACCCAACGTTGTCCCTTTCGTCACAGTTGCGCCTGGATCAGGTCCGCGGCATTTTACCTTCCATCCCAATAAGAAATTTGCTTATTTGATCAACGAAATGGGCAATACCATTACGGCTTTCGCTGTTGACAATGTTACCGGTGATTTGCAGACGTTGCAGACAGTTCCTTCCTTACCGGCGGGTTGGGAGGGCAGAAATTCGACTGCAGACATCCATATCGAGCCCACCGGGAAATTCCTTTATGGATCGAACCGGGGGCACGACAGCATCGTGACCTATGCGATTGATCCTGAAAGCGGTTTGTTGACGTATATTGCCCACACGCCGACGGGTGGGAAGACACCCCGCAACTTTGCTATTGACCCCACTGGACGATACCTTCTGGCGGCAAATCAGGATTCCAACAACGTCGTCGTATTTACGCTCGATGCCGATACCGGGGCATTAACGCCGACCGGGATAGAAATCAGTGTCCCAAAACCTGTTTGTTTGAAGTTTATACTGCTGAGTGATTGAATCATCTGAACCTTGGCGCAGCAGCAGCACGCGCCGGATGCCCTGAGCAGTAATGGAATATGGATGATCATCCATATTCCATTATTGCTTGTGATTTTTTCATCGTTAAATCTGACGTTCAATTTGAGTATCACACTATGAGGTGAGAAAATGGCTAAACCGAACATCGTTTTTATTTTTGCGGATGATATGGGCTATGGCGACCTGGGTTGTTTTGGCGCCACAAAAATACCCACCCCCAATGTGGACCGGATTGCTGCTGAAGGCATGCGCCTGACCGATGCGCATAGCTCCTCCGCTGTTTGCACGCCAAGTCGATATTCAGTGATGACCGGACGTTATTGCTGGCGCTCTACACTGAAGCGGTGGGTTTTGGGGGGATTTGGCAAACCGCTTATCGAGCCGGAAAGACTGACTGTGGCATCGCTGCTTAAATCGCAGGGTTATGCTACTGCCGCAATCGGGAAATGGCACCTGGGTCTGGATTGGCCTCTCAAGGAGGATACCGGTGAATCCTTGACCGCGTTTGACGCCCCGACGTGGAGTCTGGATGGATTCGATGTGGATTACAGCTTGCCGATTGAACGCGGACCAGTAACGCTAGGATTTGATTATTTCTTTGGGATTGCGGGTTCACTGGATATGCCGCCGTACTGTTTCATTGAAAACGATCACACTGTTGGTATTCCTGAACAGGAAAAACAGCCCTATTATAACCAGCAGCGGCGTGGTATGATGACCAAAGATTGGCGTGACGAAGAAGTTGATATCACTTTTGCGAACAAAGCAGTTTCTTTTATAGAAGAACAACACGCAGCGCATCCGGACCAACCTTTCTTTCTCTATCTGCCCACAGCGTCACCCCACCGACCATGTGATATCAGACCTGATTTTGTTATTGACAAGAGTCAGGCGGGTGACCGCGGGGATATGGTTGTCCTATTTGATTGGATTGTTGGGCAGGTTGTGGATGCGCTGGACCGTCTGGGTCTGACGGAGAATACGCTGCTTATCGTCACCAGTGATAATGGCGCGCGCGCGACCTGTGCTAATGGAGAGGATTATGGGCATCGGGCTAACGGTCCATTCCGCGGACAAAAAGCGGATATTTGGGATGGGGGACACCGTGAACCCTTCGTTGCCCGATGGCCAGGTTTTATACCGGCGGGGTCTGAAAGCGCCAAACCGGTGTGCCTTGTGGATTTTATGGCGACTGTTGCGCAAATTGCTGGATTATCCGATCCCGGATAATGCTGCAGAAGATAGTATCAGTATGCTGCCAGTCCTGATTGGGGGTAACACTGACACGCCTGGTCGTGAATCCATCATCCATCATTCTGGTGATGGTATGTTCTCAATCCGGCAGGGGAAGTGGAAGCTGATTCTTGGATTGGGTTCCGGAGGATTTACTGAACCTGTCAGTTTGGAAGCGGTCACCGGTGGTCCTGCCGGGCAGCTCTACGATATGGAGGATGATTTTGCGGAAACACGTAACCTGTGGCTGGATAGGCAGGACATTGTGGAGCAGATGACCCAAATGCTCCTGAAGTTAAAGGATGCGGGTCGTAGCAGATCGAACGTGGAGGGTGCGCGGTAAATATCAGATTGCGATCTGTTGTATACTTAGGGCAGAAAGTTAATAGTGTGGGATAGTTGGAGTCTGTATAATGAGGTTCGGTAAGCAGCAAAAGGATCAAAGGAAGTGGTTGTGGTTTGTTATTGGTCTGATATGCGCTGTCAGTGTGGTGAATTTAGTCTGGTCTGGTCCTGAAATTTTAACAACAGAAAACCCAACCCAAAGCTTGATGTCAGAAAGTATTTGGCGTTTGAATTTTCTTACACCAACCCCTACACTCAGAATACGGATTTGTGATTGCATATTGGCACAAGTCGCGACACGGACCCCCACGCCCACTCTGAATAATATCTCGGCGACACGGTCAACAGCAGATAAATAAAAGGAGTTAAAAATGGAATATCGATCTTTAGGAAGAACAGGTGTGATGGTGTCCCCGCTGTGTTTGGGCGCGATGAATTTTGGCGGTCCAACAGATGAGGCGACATCCTTTGCCATTATCAACAAAGCCATGGATTCAGGCATTAATTTCATCGATACGGCGAATGTTTATAACAACGGGCAGAGCGAAGTCATCGTCGGGAAAGCACTGGCTGAAAACGGCAAACGGGAACAGATCGTGCTGGCAACCAAGGTCCATGGCAGGATGGGGCAGGGCGTCAACGATGAAGGCAACTCTCGGTACCATATCATCAAGGCGTGCGAGAATTCATTGCGCCGTTTGCAGACTGACCATATCGATCTGTACCAGCTGCACCGTCCTGATCTTATTTTACCGCAGGATGAGACGCTGCGCGCGTTCGACGATTTGGTGCGATCAGGAAAAGTACGGTATATCGGAAGCTCTACACATCCGGCATGGATGGTGATGGAATCCATTGGGATCAGTGAGAGATTGGCCATATCGCGTTATATCAGTGAACAGCCCCCGTATAATCTTCTGGACCGCCGAATTGAGAACGAGTTAATTCCAATGGCGCAGAAATATGGGTTGGCAATTCTGCCGTGGTCCCCTTTGGCAGGGGGCATCCTGACCGGTAAGTACACGCTGGACATGCTTGATAAAAATGCGTATCCTGATGGCACGCGAGCGAATTCAGGTTGGGCGCCGTTCCAATTGCGGATTACGCGTAAAGGGCTTGAAGTGGCTGCGGAAGTGAACAAAATGGCAGTGGAACGGGGTATGAATGCTGCACAGTTCGCCACACTATGGTGCAAGGATCAACCAGCGATCACCGCACCGATCATTGGTCCGCGTACAATGCAGCACCTGGATGACGCCCTGGCAGTCCTTGATAAAAAGCTGGATGATGCGGACCGCCCTCTTTTCGATGCACTGGTGCATCCGGGTAATGCCGTTTCGGATTTTCATAATAGTAACCCCTGGATGAAAGCCCGAATCCAGGATTGAAGCAAACTGGACGGGAAATGAGACAGGAATCTAACAACGACAAGGAGTTAACACATGGAATATAGATATTTAGGAAGAACGGGTGTGAAAGTGTCACCGATTTGTCTGGGAACCATGAATTTTGGTGACCGTACAGATGAATCGACATCAGTTGCTATCATAAATAAAGCCATCGACAGTGGCATAAACTTCATCGACACCGCTGACGCCTACAGTCGGGGCCAAAGTGAGATCGTTGTCGGTAAAGCGCTGGCTGAAAATGGTTTGCGAGACCAGATTGTTTTAGCGACAAAGGTCCATGGACGTATGGGCAGTGGCGTCAACGAAGCAGGTATTTCAAGATACCATATTATGAAAGCGTGTGAGGATTCTTTGCGGCGCTTGCAGACGGACCATATCGATCTGTACCAACTTCACCGTCCGGATCTTTTCATTCCTCAGGATGAGACGTTGCGAGCCCTCGATGATTTGGTGCGCGCAGGTAAAGTCAGGTACATTGGTGCCTCCAATCATGCAGCATGGATGGTGATGGAGTCCATAGCGACAAGTGAGCGATTGGGCCTTGCGCGACTCATTAGTGAGCAACCGCCCTATAATCTACTGGATCGTCGTGCTGAGAACGAACTTATTCCCCTGGCGATGAAGCATGGATTAGCGATTCTGCCCTGGTCACCGCTTGCCGGCGGCATCCTTTCCGGCAAGTACACGCTTGATATGGAAGGCGGCGATCAATACCCGACCGGTACACGTGCTGCCGTAGGTTGGGCGCCGATATTAAGGCGCATCAACCATCAAGCGCTGGAGGTGGCGACAGCTGTTAAAAAGATGGCGGAAGAGCGGGGTATGAATACTGCGCAACTTGCGTATCTATGGTGCAAGGACCAACCGGGTATCACAGCACCGATCATAGGACCGCGAACTATGGCGCACCTGGACGATGCCCTGGCCATTGTTGATCGATCTCTCGATGACGCGGATCGTCCTTTATTTGACGCTCTGGTCCATCCTGGGAATGCAGTATCAGATTTTCACAATGCTAACCCGTGGATGAAAGCGCGCCTTCAAGCATAACAAGCGCATCATAATTTGTTATCAAATCCAAACGAATTCAGCATGGAGATTACCAGATGAATAAGACAATTGGCATCCTCAGTCCCGGTGATATGGGACACGGTGTAGGCAGACGGTTAGTTGAGAAGGGTTTGCGCGTCATCTACTGTTCAGATGGGCGCAGTGAGCGGACGCGCGATCTGGCAAAAGCCGCGCGCATTGAAGCTGTTCCGACCTATGATGCGCTGGTCAACCAGGCGGATATCGTGCTGTCTATCCTTGTTCCGGCAGCTGCCAAAGCTGCTGCAGTTATGGTTGCCCAGGCTTTAGCGAGAACTCAAGCCAACGTGCTCTATGTTGACTGTAATGCCATCGCGCCGCAAACCGCCGTTGAGGTTGGGCAGATCATCTCGGATGCTGGAGGTGTTTTCCTCGATGCTTGTATAATCGGTGGACCCCCCAGGGGTGATTATACGCCGCGGATCTACGTATCCGGTTCAGACACGCAGCAAATCGACTTTCTCAATGCGCGTGGGCTTAATATCCTGCATCTCAGTGAAAGGGTGGGGGACGCTTCTTCTCTGAAAATGTGCTTTGCCGCATCAACCAAGGGATCGACCGCATTGTATCTGACGCTTATGTCTGCCGCCCGGGCTTTGGGTGTCTCGGATGCCCTCTTTGAAGAGTTCAGGATGGGAAACAGATTCGAAAGTATGGAGCGCGGCGTGACACGGGTCGCTGTCAAATCCAGGCGATTTGTGGGTGAAATGGAAGAAATGGACAAGACTTTTACCGTCGTTGGCATCCAGCCGAATATGCTGGCAGGAGCGGCTGAAATATACCGGTTAATGGGTGAGACGCAATTGGCTGACCGAGTTCCTGAGGACACTTCACCCTTTCCTTCATTGGATGAAACACTGGATATTATGGTTGCACAGCTCAAGAATAAAACCGATGTTGATTAAGCAGCACGATGCGGTGATGGAAATCTGATGGATGACTTCCAATCTTTCTTCTCACAGTTCAAACCGGGACCTCGGACGGTTGCTCAACCAACCTATTGCCAGGATATCGTGGGGGAAATACGACAGGTTGATGAGCGCGATATTGTCTTCGCTCGCAGCGATTTATATCGTGTCTCAGGCGAAGGCAGCTCTGGCTTTCAGGAATATTATGCGCAACATCCGGAATGGCTCGATATCGATATAAAAACGAACCGTATGCCGGGTCTTGGCAGAACAGGCGATATTGACAGTCCTATGATGGACGCCCAGTTTGCAGCTATCCAATCCCTTCGACACTTTGGCAGCGCGGAAAATGCGAAAAACGAGCCTGGGACCAGCATAATCCCGTACAGGGCTGCTCAAAAAATCAAAACTTTAGCCAGATTCATGGGCGCGGATTTGGTACGGATTGGACCGCTGCGCCAGGAATGGGTCTATTCGCACATCGGGCGCGCAGCATCCGGACAGGTTGGGAAACCCATCGATTTAACGCATCACACACATGCCATTGCCATGGGGTTTCGGATGGATCACGACCTTATTCAGCATGCACCGGATTTCCCGGTCTTGCTCGCGACTGCCAAAGGTTACGCAACTGGCGCATGGGTGGCTGTGCAGTTGGCGCAATACGTGCGTATGCTGGGTTTTTCCTCCCGTGCGCATTATGATGGGAATTACCTCGTCCAGTGCGTGCCGGTAGCTGTGGATTGCGGGATGGGCGAACTATCACGCGCGGGTTTTTTGCTTACCAAAGAACTTGGTCTTGGGTTACGATTAGCAATTGTGACGACCAATATGGATCTTGAGCACGACCAGCCTGTTGATATAGGTGTGCAATCCTTCTGTGAAAAATGCAGAATCTGTGCAGAGCTATGTCCCATAGGCGCGATTCCCAAAGGTGAGAGGATCGAAGTCAACGGCACAAAACGTTGGAAACTGGACGCAGAAAAATGTTACCGCTATTGGCACGCTGTTGGCACCGACTGTGGTGTTTGTATGGCTGCCTGCCCGTGGACGAAAAAACCTACCTGGCTGCACCGCAGGATGGCTGATCTCGCGACAATTAAAGGACCTCACCAGGGTTGGATGGTGGCAGCAGAAAAAGCCGTATACGGCAGATTTAAAAGTAAAAATCGCCCGTCCTTTATTGAAGATAACCCAAAATGGCGTCACTTACTGCTTAGATAAACGGTGCCGTCTCATCGGTACACCGGAGTCTTGCCAGCAGTCCATTTCTTCTATTTCACAGAAGTAATCTATTTGCATATATTCTGTAGCAGGGAGTAACGATGCGGCTTAAAATGGCATATGGTCGTGAGGGATTGTGGATTGATGTGCCGGATGGCATGGCGGTGACGGTGATTGAACCCCAATTTGTCGCAGGACTCAGGAATGAATCTGAGGCTGTTAAAGCAGCGCTCTATGCACCCCTGGCAGGAGCCCCGCTCCCGGAGCTTGTCTCTGCGACAGATACGGTCGCGATTGTCTTCAGCGACATAACCCGACCTATGCCGAATGATCGTGTCATTCCGATTCTATTGGAATCATTACAATCTATAGGTGTGCCGGACCAGCACATCTGTCTGATCAATGCCCTTGGCACCCACCGGGCGCAGTCCACAGAAGAGCTTGGAACGGATGTTGACACCGGACATCGTGCGCCGTTACACCATTGTGCAGCATGATGCATGGGCGGATGATCTCGTCGAGGTAGGAGAAAACAAAGCGGGACGGATGGTGCGCGTAAACCGGCATTATATGGAAGCCAATAAACGCATCCTGACGGGATTTGTAGAACCGCATTTTTTTGCCGGTTTCAGTGGTGGGCCCAAAGCGGTTCTGCCGGGTATTGCTGATATCGAATCCATTATGGATAACCACGGCGCCACGCTGCTCTCAGATCCACTGGCAACATGGGCGGTCACAGAGGGAAATCCCTTGTGGGAAGAGATCCGCGATATCGCCATGGCTACAGATCCGACATTTATTTTGAATGTGACCTTGAATAAAGACCATGAAATTACCGGTGTATTTGCCGGGGAATTACTTGCAGCCCATCAAGCAGCTGTAGAATTTATGCGTGAGAAAGTCATGCAGCCTGTGGACCAGCCCTATGATATCGTTATTACATCCAATAGCGGATACCCTTTGGATTTGAACCTTTACCAGGCGGTAAAAGGCATGTCTGCCGCTGCCCAGATTGTCAAACCCGGGGGTGATATTATCGTTGTTGCGGAATGCTGGGATGGTTTACCCACCCATGGTGAATATGCGCGCCTGTTGCACGAGGCGCATTCTGCTGAAGACTTATTGAATACGATCAACGCCCCGGGTTTCCGTTGCCATGATCAGTGGGAAGCCCAGATTCAAGCCCAGATTCAGACGAAAGCCCATGTGCACGTGTATGCGGATGGGTTAAGCGCTGATGAACTCAGGCATGCCCTGGTTGAACCATGTCTGTCTGTAGAGGACACGCTGGCAGATTTGTTGCTACGTAATCCGGCAGCGCGTATTGCGATTTTGCCTGAAGGTCCGCAAACCGTACCTTATATTGCCTGATAGGCGAAATGGCCTTTAGAATCAGGGTTTGAGTGCTAATTCCTCGGCGTAATGGGCTAATGCTTTGCGCAGGAAAGGTTCGTCGAACGCTCTGTAGGGTGCAGGGGTTTCCAGAATCCGGGCTGGTATGCGTATATCGACCAGGTTAAATCCCTCTCTTTGCTTTGAATTTATATTTATTACGCAGCGTCTCAATCCCCAGACGGTCCAGGTCACCTGCCTCCCATGGATATCCGGCAACGTGTAGTGTTTCCAGGATGGTCTCAGCTTTATAGACGCCGCGGGCAAACAAACAGACGACCAAACTGGTCAGCACCTGACGCCACTGCTCTTCCTGGAAGAGGCTATCTGCGACCCCTTCCGGCGTCAGAACAGCTCCTGTTTTTGCTGCATTCTGATCAAGGCTGTACCCGGCACTGTCTAGATGGCTGTGCCGGGCGCCTGTCAGGTAACCCAGATGGCAGCCTGGTCCGGTGTGATAACCCGGCATTTCATTACCGCCAAAGGTCAGTGCATAATCAGCACCACCGTAAATCGAAGACGCGTATTCTGAGCCGCGTGCCAGTGCTGCGTAAAATTCTGTGGGTTGGCTGACGATTCTTTTAACCGCCTCTACATAAGGTTGATACTGCCCGAATTGAAGCTGGACACCATCTGTATCCGCAGGTGATAGGATTCCGCGCTCCAGGGCTTCCGTAGCCCATGCCAGCGCAACACCGGCACTCATCACATCCAGACCCTGTATTTCGATTTCATCCATCACTTGCAGCATACCGCTGACATCGGTAAGTCCCAGCATACTGCCGGTAGCGAAAATGGGTTCGTGATCATAACCTAACATCAGGGTTTTGTAGAAATAGGGATCATTAGGGTAGGGGATCCTGAGCGCAGCGAGGTGAATGCACGCAACCGGGCAATGGGCACAAGCCACCCTTCTGCCCAGGAAATCCGCTGCCAGGCGTTCACCGGATATCGATTCGGCACCTTCGAAGTGTCCGGATTGCAGATTTCGCGTCGGGAGTCCTCCAATTGCGTCAAGCGGAATGACATTTATGGGTGTGCCCAGTTCGTGGTATTTTTTCATCAATGGGGATTGCGTCGCTGCCTTGAAAATCGCATCATAAGATTGCCGGTAAGCTTTCCGGTCTGCCACCGGTAAGTTGCGTTTTCCGCCAACCACAATGGCTTTGAGATGTTTACTGCCAAACACCGCGCCCAGACCTAACCTGCCAAAATGCCGGTACGTTTCAGTAATAACACAGGCATAGCGGACCTGTTGCTCACCGGCTTTTCCAATGCGCATAATTGTGCGCATCCCACTGCCTGATTCACGTTTTTGCAGAACCGAGCCTGTGGTGTAGCTGCTGCGCGTTCCCCATAGGGCGGATGCATCTCTGAAATTGACGTGGTCGCCGTCAATGGACAGATAAATAGGCATCTCACTGGCGCCCTGGATGACAATTGCGCCGTATCCAGCCATTCGAATCGCGATGGCGCTGCGCCCGCCGGCATGGCTCTCGCCCAATTCGTTGTTGAGAGGTGATTTGAACATGGCGACTGTTTTGGATGCAAGGGGATACAAACCGGTCAGTGGACCTACTGTAAAGATAATTGGATTTTCCGGACCTAATGGATCGGCGCCGGGTGGGCATAACTCGTTCAGCAGCTTGATGCCGACGCCAGCGCCGCCCAAATATGTGTCAAAAAGCTCGCTGCGCGATTCTACGTGAAATCGCCGGCGGGTTAAATCGATGAACAGAATGCGGTGCAGAGGGTCATCTTTTAACATTGTCTATGACTCCATTTCACTTTGTTGAATGCTATGCATAGCCACATCTTCCAGGGCGATGACTTCATAAGGACAGTAATCGGCGCAGTAACCGCAATAGACACAGATACGGGGTTTATCCTGTGAAATATCCCACAATACAGCGCCGAAAGGACAAGCATCCTCACAATTATGGCAGCCAATGCAAAGATTGGAGCGGAAGTGAACGCCTCCCCCTTCCCTGGGCACCAATGCATCAGTTGGACATACCCGGGCGCACGGGGGATCCGGGCACGCCCGGCATACAATCACGACAAATCCTTTGCGGAAACCACCGGCAGAATGGACGTGGATGCAGGAAGCGTCCAAACCACCGTAGCCCGTGCGGCGCGTGCATGCGAACATACAAGCCTGGCAGCCCACGCAGCGATCTGCATCTATGACGCTTAACCTTTTAACCATCTGTCCCTCCCGATGATAGTACGTAAACCAATTTAATAATCAGGCAATCTGATTGCATCAGCAGGCGCTAACGCAATGGCAGGCTTGATGAACGCTATGATATAATGATATGTAAATATAGGCGAATGCGGGCTGTCAATGTGCCTCATTTACAGTATACAAAGCTTCCCACTCATTATTTTTCAATATGTAGAGACATTCTGTGATTCGAATGATCCTTGTGCGATGTCCATAAGGAGTTTTTCATGTTTCAATGCAATATAGCCTGCCAGGGCATCGGTTGGACCCAGGCGTAGAATATCCAGAGCTTTTTGGATTGGAAAGGCTTTGACTTCAATCACTTCAGTGCTTTCAGGATGATTCTCGTGCTCAAGGCGCACATCCAGGGCCAAATACACATTCAGGATTTGATCCAGAATTCCGGCGGCGCCCCAAATCTTGCCCAGTGATAGAATTTCCTGCGCGTGACCACCAATTTCCTCAAACAATTCGCGCTGCACAAGGGCTTTGTAGTCCTGTCCCTCAAAGTCATCGCTGCCACCTGCTGGAATCTCCCATAACCACATATCCGGAACATACCGGAATTGCCGGATCAGGACTAATTCGTGCGCAAGCGTCACCGGCAGCACGAATACCGCCGGCGGTTTTTTAATATAAGTGAAGTCATGGACCGTACCGTTTGGCAACCTGACCCGGTCCTTTCGCATATCAAACATGCGGTGTTTGTATTTAACCTCAGTCTGAATCTGCTGCCAGCCATTTTTGATCGCTATCGGTTTGTCATGCATCATAAAGTACACTCACTTTTATAATTGTATTTCCAGCAAATCGAAAATCGGTATACCTGCCAGTGCAGTCTTTCTGATCGGGTCCGCTGCTATGATCCGGAATTCGACACCATCTACGAGGATCGAACGAGGGATTCTCTGGATACCGTTCATGGTGAGTTCGATATGTTCGTATTCGGGAACGTAATCGCCATAGCGCTGCCATGTTATAGTAAGTTTTTCATTGTATCTTACCATGGTGAAAATACTGCGGCAGTATTCACCGTTCAGGTAAGCGAATCCGTCGCCGGCATCTTCATACAGGTGGGTCGTGGACAGATCCTGTATCCAATAAGGGATATAGACTCAACCGTAAAAACTTTGTCAGCACGCTGTTCCACACTTGCGCCAATTTCCCCCCGGGTCAGGACTGTGCCTGCACGTACGAAAATTGGCATGATTTCCACTGGTGCGTATGATTGTATGGTTTGGTTGCCGGTATAAACTGTGTTATCCCAGAAGTTGTACCAGGCTCCTGCTGGGAGGACCACAAACCGTTCCGTGGTGTTGGGCGAAGTGACGGGCGCAATCAGCAGCTTGTCACCGCACAAAAATGCGTCGTCTGCTTCATGTAAGGTCGATGCGTTATCGCCATCCCACCATAAAGGGCGCACAACCGGCCAGCCAAATGTATGCATCTGCCACACCGCAGTATAGAGATAAGGCAGCAGTTCGTAACGCAGTTCGATGAATCGCCTGACGATGCTGAGAAAGGGTTCGCCATACGTCCACGGTTCCTGATCAGGATAACCTTTTGCTGTATGCGAGCGGAAAAACGGCATGAAGACTGCCATCTGGGTCCAACGGGTAAATAATTCACCATCGGGTTCGCCGGTAAACCCTCCAATATCCGCACCGGTAAACCCCACACCTGAAAGCCCCAGATTGATGACCATGGCTATACTCAGTTTGAGGGATGACCAAGTGCTCTGATTATCGCCGGTCCATGATGTGGCGTAGCGTTGGACACCTGCCCACCCGGATCGGGTGATGATGACAGGGCGTTTATCCTCCTGCAGCATACGCAAGCCTTCCCAGGTGGCTTGCGCCATAAGCAATCCGTAGACATTATGGACTTCATCATGGTTGCCCTTTCTCCCTTCCAAACCGTGGCGAACGAAGCCGGGTAATGTCGGGTCCCCAAACATCAGAAACGCAGCGGGTTCGTTCATATCAATCCAGAAACCGGTGATCCCTTTTTCGCTCAGGCGTTGGTATTGTGCGCCCCACCATGCCCGTACCGCAGCCAGTGTGAAGTCTGGAAATGCGCTTTGTCCACCCCATACCGGCGCATAATATACTTGCCCATCGGGTTTTGTACAAAAAAGGTGATTTTCCAGTCCGCTGCGATACAGGTCAAAAGTTGTATCCTTTTTAATTCCGGGATCGACAATGCTGACGAGTTTTATGCCCTGGTTTTTCAAATCATTTGCCAGTTCGGGAAGATTTGGAAATCGCCTTTTGTCGTATGTGAAAACCTTAAAATCTTCCATCACGTCGATATCAAGGTAGAACGCGTCACACGGGACGTTGTGCTTCAAGAAATCACCGGCTAACGTACGGAGGCGTTGTTCAGAATCATATGACCAGCGGCTTTGATGGTAACCCAGCATCCATAACGGCACAAGGTTGTGACGACCCGTCAATTCTGTGTATCGACTAATAAGGTGCGGAATTGAACCAGCGATAAAAAAGTAACGAAGTTCCCCATCCGCAAAGTGGTGGCTGGCAACATTATGTGCGGATTCACCAAGATCAAAGGTGGCATAGGCAGGGTTATCATAAAAGACTAAAAAGGCAGGCGTCGGGTGCCCATCCTGTTCTCGCATTGCGATATAAACCGGAATATTGAGATAGAGTGGGTCATCCCCAACCTGGTAGCCTTTTGGATCGGTGTTCCAAAGGATATGGCTGCGTCCCCGGCGGTTCAAAGCTGTCGCGCGTTCCCCTAAACCATAGATGCGCTCAGAGCGACCAAGTACAGTACGGTGTCTTACTGAACCATCTCGTGCGTATCCCATATCAATATCCACGCGTAAAGGTGTGCTGTGCGCATCTGCGATTATGACATACGTTTCAGCCAGTCGAACAAGCACGATCAAGTCTTCTGTGATAAAAACAAAGGCATCTGCCAGTTGACTATGGGCTATCACCGGACATTGCCAAGCGTCAACCGTTTTAGTTACGGCGTAGGATGTGTTCCGGTAGGGTGGGGCATTTTGGCTGTGATGAACTTCTACGATATCACTATCATAAAAAACGACTTCAAGCCATCCATTTTCAGAAGTGAATACCCCACCGCGTTCTGTTATAGTAATTGCCTTTACTTGACCGGGTGTCTGCCAGTGAAGGTTCATACCGGTCGATGAAGGTATAAGGGTGTGTGCCAACGCAGCTATTCTGGATATGGCTTTACGCTTTGTCCCATTTTTATTCCACGTTATTTCATCAATCGGCTTGACCACTGTGTAAACAGCTGCATCACCTGCTGCTCTGACACTGATAAGGTTTAAGTAACCTTTTATTTCGGTTAACCATTTTTTTAGCATAAAATCTACCCAGGTTATACTCTCAGAATCCACCGAGCAACAGACAGGTAGATAAACAAACCCGTCGCATCAACCAGCGTGCTCATTAAGGGACCGGAAATCAATGCGGGATCTGCACCAATAAGTGAGGCGAATAATGGGAGAATCGAACCAACCGAACTGGACCAAAAAACTATAATACCAACTGCAAGCCCTATTGTTATCCCCAATAACATATTGCCATCAAAAGTCCATGCACGGAGAAATCCGGCGACCCCCACCAGGGTCCCGAGTAATAACCCTACCTGCAATTCATGCCAGAGGACTTTCCAGATATCTTTCCTTTCAACTTCACCAACACCCAGTGCCCGGATGATGGTGGATGTTGTCTGCGAACCAGCATTACCCCCAGTACCGATAAGTAGTGGAATGAAAAATGACAAAGTTACCATTTTTTCTAATGTCCCGGAAAAGAATTCAAGGACGTTGCTGGTAAACATCCCAGTAAGAAAAAGCATCAATAACCACCCAATGCGCCTGCGGGTAACTTCCCAAGCAGAAGTCAAAAGATAGGGTTTATCCAGTGGGACAGAACCACCCAAGCGCTGGATATCTTCAGTCGCTTCATCTTCCAACACATCGATAATATCATCAATCGTGATTACACCCACCAAATGGTTGCCTTCGTCAACAACCGGCAGGGCTGTGAGGTCATAACGGCTCATCAATTGCGCGCATTCTTCCTGGTCCGCATCCGTAGTCGCTGTGATATAATTTCGATTCATTAAAGTGTCGATAGTTACTTTCTCGCCAGCTTTCAGTAACCGCAACAAGCTTACAATACCGATCAGGACGCCATCTTTATCGACCACAAAATAATAAAGGAAATCACGGTCCGTATCCCATTGGCGTATTGCCTCGACTGCCCGGTTAGCCCACATCTGACCGCCCAGTGCGAGATATTCCGATGTCATCAGACCACCAGCAGTCTCGTCCGGGTGTAAAAGGAGGGGGCTTATTTCTTCAAAGGATTCCATCAGGTTCAAGACCTGCACCGCTTCCCTGGAATCCATGTCACCCAGTAAGTCTGCGGCTTCATCCGGCTCCATCTCATCCAGGATATCTGCCAGGCGTTCTGGTGAGAGCCAATGAGCTATCTCAGTCGCTTCTTCATCCTCCAGTTTTTCCAGGATATCCGCGACGTCCTCGATGGGTAAACCTCGGATAATTTGTTTTTGCTCATCTTCTGACAGGTCACTGAAAATATCAGCCTGCTCAACAGGGGATAAGGCTTGTAATATGATTTGAGCTTTGCGAACTTCTCCCGGATCAATAAGTTCATTGATACGGGTATAGAGCATGTCAACCCACTCGTCGCGTGGTATTTCCTGGTTGCTCATAGCGCTCTCCTTACGATAATGTTTAAATAGTTTAGAATTGCCCTGTTGTATTATGTATGCTACCGGCAAACAAACAGGGCTACAACACACGCTGTAGCCCTGTTTAGTTTAGACAAGCATTTGAGATTATGTCAGAGATAACCTCGATTCAGGGACAAACGGTGCACGGTATACCTATCAAGATGACTCACCTGTATAGAACTGGGAGTGGATGATTCCTCTCCGCTGCAATCGGTTTTGCTAGGACGCATTAGGGACGTTTACCACCTTCTGATATCCTGTTTAGAATAATTTTGAACATAGGCAAAGCAAACAAGAATATTGTAGGCAATACCATAGGGATGTCAACTAATAGCCGTTGAATCCAGCACCGTTCCTGGTTTTTAACCAGGTGATGGTTTTATGTGTAGCTTGCGACATCGTCAGAGTCGGAGAGTAGCCGAAATCCGTTTTAGCACGGGTGATATCATAATAATGGTTCTGTGCTAATTCGCTTGCCAGAAAAGGTGTGATGCGAGGTTCACCACGCAGATGAAAACCGTGGTGCACAGCTACCAGACATGCGCCGGCAGCCCTTGCCAGCCAGAGAGGGAGCTTCATGCGGATAGGTTGGATTTCTA
Organism: uncultured Chloroflexia bacterium; assembly: GCA_963700595.1. Taxonomy (GTDB): domain Bacteria; phylum Chloroflexota; class Anaerolineae; order B4-G1; family SLSP01; genus PWVB01. Next base: position 8,013 of record CAVOYE010000016.1, on the reverse strand, counting down.
AAGCAGAAAGTAAATTGTTTATCCACGACCACAAGACTACCGGCGCATCCTGGCTGATAAAGTAGGTTGACCCGGCGACTGGTGAATCAGGATGAAGTGCATCCGCTGCCAGCAGATGCGCCCGAGCAGCATCCTCGACGTAAGTCAAATCTACCTTATTGGTTCCATCTCCGATCTGCGGTACTTTACCCTCACGCGCACGTGCTAACAGGCTGGGAATCAGGTGGTTGTCACCTGGTCCAAATATCAGATGGGGGCGTAGCGAGGTGGTGAGGATGTTACGGTCATTTGCTTCCAGGATGCGTTGTTCTCCCATGGCTTTTGTGTGTGGGTAAGCGTTCTCATAATGCGTGGGGTATGGATAGGATTCGTCGACTCCACATTGGTCTTTGCCGTCGAAGATGACACTTGGTGAGCTGGTGTAGATCAGGCGGGGGACATCGTTTGTACGGCAAGCGGTGATCACGTTTTCTGTGCCAGTGACGTTGACGTTATAGAAACCGTCCCAATCACCCCACAAACCAGCTTTAGCTGCCACGTGGAAAACCGTGTCTATTCCCTTACATGCCGTTGTGATTGCCCCTAAATCCCGGATATCACCTTGAATGAGGTGCGCGCCGATTTTCTCTAAGTCAGGATAGGCTCCCCGAGCGAAGACGGTAACCCTGTCCCCACGCTGCAGCAGTTGATCGACAATTGCGCGCCCCAGGAACCCACCACCTCCCGTAACCAGGGCTTTCATTTTATCTCGGTTGAAGCAGGTGTCTCGCTGTTGGGTTTACGCCGTTTGCGTAGCAACACGACGGACGCGACAATGCCCACCATCAGGCTTAGTGCCCCGAGTGCGGCGGGTAGGATTCCTGAATTGCGCTTTCCGGTATATGAGGTCGCGGAGTCTTGAGTCTGGCGCCGATTCAGTGGGCTGTCTGGTGACTGCGGGAGATGCAATTGATCCCCTGCCCATACAGCTAATTTTTCACGTTGTATCTTGACATTATGCCGTACGTCAGTGGGGAAGCTGCCATCAAAGAAAAGGATGTCCTGAATATGACGTGTGTGCGAGTATTCTACGCCAAGTGCCAATAACTCTCTGGTCATACGTTGTTGGTCCAGCAGGTTGGTGGGGTAATGTTTTTCTTTGCATTCAACGATCAGGATGGGACGCTGAGATACCGGTATTGCCCACACCGACAACCGCTGACCGGAAGACATCGGGGTGGCGGTTAAAGATCGTCTCGCATTGGACGGGGTACAGGATGCCCTGTTCGGTGAAGACACGGTGTTTCTTACGTCCACAAAACCACAATCGTCCCTGATTATCAAAGTATCCAACATCACCCATCCGGTGCCAAACCGCATCCCCTTCAGTAATTTTTGCCAGTGCGGTTTGTCTGGGACGGTTGAGGTAGGTTTGGGTGACCATCGGACCTTTGACAACAATTTCACCTATGTCACCGGGATTGAGCTCCAGGTTGTTATCCCATACGGGGATAGCTTCATCGTTGGCTTTTATGACTTTCAGGGTAATACCTGGCAAGGGTTTGCCTACGCACATCCCTTTTCCGTTTTCGGTGAGGGCAGCCGTATTTTCTAGAATCTCATGTCCATCTATAAGCGTTAACGGCATAGCTTCGGTGGCGCCATATGGCGTGATGACCTTCGCACCTGGCGCCAGGACTTGGTTATACATGGTGCTGATTAAGTCGGGTGGTACCGGCGCGCCAGCCATGATGACCCGTTTCAACGTGGGCAGACGAATGTCGTTTTCAGCGCAATAGGGGGCAACGCGTTTCCAAATTGTTGGGGAACCAAAAGCATTGGTCACGCCGTGAACCTGTATGGATTCCACAACGTAGGCAGGATTAATTTCAGCGGATTTGGTAGGGTCCATATCCGGAAAAATAGTTGTTACACCCAATGCCGGATTGAACAGGGCGAAGACATAGAGCAAAGCCAGGTCTACCTCACCAGCTTCAATCCCAATGGCATCGCGCAGCAGCCTGATCTGGGCTTGAAACATTCCGTGCTGATAGACCACACCTTTGGGCACGCCTGTACTGCCGGAGGTGAAAGCGATGGCGGCTTTGCTGTCTGTAGTCGTTGGTGCTATCGGGAAAACAGCGGAATTCTCAGATCGGACGTTTTTCAATGTTATATCTGCAAGGAACCCGGGTCCACCTGAAATGATGCTGTGTTTGACAGTGTGAAAGGCTTTGGGCATCAACCTGCGGAGCAGGTGTGCAGAAGGGATGCCAATGAAAGCATTAGCTTCTACCTCTGAAACGCACTGTAAGAATGCTTTGCGTCCCATACCGGGGTCGATGAGTACCGGCACAGCGCCTATCTTGCATAATGCGAAGACAACTGCGATTAACTCCGCTGTGGGATGCAGCAAAAGCAGGACATGGTCGTTCATAGATATGCCTAGTTCAGACAATCCATGCGCATATCGATCGCACTCACTGTTAAGTTGCAGAAAACTTATCTGTGTCGTTTTCCCGCGACCGTTTGGTTCGCGACCCGCCGGGAAGACAACCCCGGGCTGGTAGGGGGTTGAAGTAGCCATGTCGGCAAGTGCTTTGGCGATGTTGTACCGGTCTGTCATATTAGTATCATCTCTTATGTAACATGTTTGGCTATTTAGCGAATTGTATAGTTGTTCTGATCCATACACGTATGCATTATGTGGAATGAGTCTTTCGGGTACCTGTTTACTGACCTGCTATCTGAAGGAGAAATGCGCTATTTTTTTACCCAATTATTACATCCGTCAGGAATTTCTTCATCAAGGGCAGAATGGTCTCATAAGCATCTTCGACAACATAATGTCCTGCGTTTTTGAGAATATGAACTTCAGCTTCAGGAAAGCGTTTCTGCCAACCAGCCAGGAAATCCCTGACTGTGAAAATAAAATCGCCCTCTCCCCAGAGTATAAGCATAGGGTGGTTTCGCAGCAAGTGCAAACGGGTGTCAATGGCATCTACCGTTGCCCGGGTGGGGTGTGTTGGTGAAATGGGAATATCCTGCACAAAGCGCAAGATCGCGATGCGGTTGTGCCAGGAATTATAAGGTGCCAGGTATCCAGAGCGGACTTGCGCCGTCATTCTCCGGTGCTTTTTGACCGCTAACCATACCGCCAGGCCGGCAAAAAGGTTGAGTCCCCGCAGCATAAAATCACCAAGTCCCGGACTGCGTGCTAGCTTCAGTACGACAGGAATGGCAGGGAGATAAAAAGCAGCGGTGTTGAAGACAACAAAACTGGCGACATTGTCTGGATGGCGGGTTGCGTATCCCATACCGATACCACCGCCCCAATCGTGAAGCACCATGTGCACATTCTGTACATCCAGATGGGCAATCAGCTTTTCCAGATTTTGAATATGCTGCTCCAGGGTATAGGTATAATGTTGTGGTTTATCCGATAACCCGCATCCCATGTGATCAGGAACAATGACCCGCCATGTCTGGCTGATTTCCGGGATCAATGTGCGGTAATAGAAGGACCAGGTTGGATTGCCATGGCTCATGACAACGACGGGTCCGTCGCGAGGTCCTTCATCCAGGTAGTGTAAACGGTTACCCTCCATTTCCAACCAATGTGAGTTGAACGGATAAAGCGACCTGTAGCTTGATTTCATCTTTACTTCTACAGCACTGGATTAGTCATTACCATTGGATGCCGAGGACGATGCTGTTAATCCCGCTGCCTACACCAAACAGGACGACTTTATCCCCATCGTGAACCACACCATTGTCAATGCCGATCGCCATGGAAATGGGTGCTGCTACCGAGGCTGTATTGCCCAGGTATTCCAAAGTAGGATAGTCTATGCCCGGTGCAAACTTTAGTTTTTTAAGAACGCTTTTGCGCTGCGGTTCGCTGACCTGGTGTGTGAATAACCGGTCGACCATCGCATTGGTCCAACCAAATTTCTCCTGGAAATGATCCCAGGCTTTAACAACGACTTTCGCCCCTTCAGTCAGCAGGGCTGTGGATTTGGTGCGCATCCAGGTACTCTGCGCCACACAGAGCTGGCAGTTCTCAGTGTTGCTGAAAGTGGTTCCACCTAACAAACGTTTACCCGTTTTGGATTTGGATTTGTGCCGCAGAATTATGCCAACGGAAGCTGCGCCAAGAGTAAAGGATGCTAAATTATCACGCAGATCATCGCGAGATGGCGCATTTATCAGCATATGTTCAATGGTCGAAAGTTGTCCTTCCTTCGGATCTTCAGCGGCGACGACCATCCCTGTGTCAATCTGTCCCAATTCTATCATATTAGCGACAATGACCATGCCATTCAGAAAACCCAGGCAAGCATTTACAACATCAAAACTCATCGCGGTGGGCTGCAGCCTGAGCTTGTGATGTACGATAGATGCGGTTGCGGGTTCAATATAATCGCGGCATACCGAGGCATTGATGAGGCATTGGATTTCTTCTCGCCCTATGTTGGTTTTCTTAAGGGTCTCTTCTCCTGCCATCGCAGCACCATCGGACACCCATACACCATCGTCCCACCACCGGTGTTCTTTAATCCCGGTCAGGCGTTCGATAAATCCTGCTGGTGCGCCGACTTGTTTGTAGACGGGAGCCAATTGCTCTTCGATCCAGGAAGTTTTAATGACGCGATCGGGAATAACATAGCCCATTCCTTCAATACACACGTTCTCAAATAACATACAATTCGCCTCTTCTTCGCTTTTTTTGTGCCTTTACAATTTTACACTATTGCTTAAGTTTTACCATAGCCATTCGTTACCAGTATGCTGTGTAGAAGCTAATTTCTAAGGGTTTCTGCGTATAAACATCAATCAGCATAAATCTAAAAAAGTTATGTCTGCGTATCAACCTCCGCCAGGATAAGGGCAAGCTGAATTAAATCAACTGCACGCCACAGCTTTCCGCTGCAGATAGGAAATTCCCCTTTCAATAGGGTATGCCAGCGTTGAGGAATAGATTTAAACCCGTAGGCTGCGCCTGCCATTGCGCCCACTACCGCTCCAGCCGTATCCGCATCGTTGCCCAGGTTGACCACTTGTGTGACGGCACTTTCGAAATTATCTGTTGTCAGGAGTCCCCACACGGCACTTTCTACTGTATGTCGAACCCAACCCGAGTTTGGCAATTCTGAACGCGATTGGCTGGGAGCCTGTGAAATGGCATCATATAGATCCTTTGGCATGTCAACCTCACGCAGAGCTTGGTTGACTGCATCAGCTGCAGGCATGCCGTGTAAGAGAAAAGCAATAACGGAATTCACAAAAGCGCTGCCGGCATTACATTCGGGATGGGGATGGGTCACCTGGCTTTGCAGAACACTTTCCTGGATCAGGATTGGTATTTGGCGCCACCAGACTAATGCAACCGGCCAACAGCGCATCACCGATCCGTTACCTGCAGAAGTGGGGTATTCTTGCTGAACAGCGTCTACTGCTTCGTTCCAGGGCTGTCCTGATGCCATACGCTGCAGCACTGCTCGGGTATGCATACCAATGTCAGGTGGGTTGCCTTGCATCCAGGTGACAAAGCGTTTGCTCAGGTCAACTGGATCAAGAGGGTGTCTGTAGAGCAGGCTTTCCGCTAAAGCCAGAGCCATCTCCGTATCGTCTGTAAAGCTTCCCGCCGGTATACGTCCAGGCACCATGTCTCTGACTAGATTATCCTCCTTTCGTCGGGGTTTGAATTCTAAAGGCATTCCCAGAGCATCTCCCACAGCTGCGCCTACTGCGACGCCTTGGACTCGGTCCAATAGTTTGTCATCCATGATCTGTTTATTCCTTTACGTCTACAGGTGAAATAAAGTTGCAGCTTTTGGCACAAGCGGTTTATCTTTTACCCTGACCAATAGGACCCCGGTCAGAATACAAAACAGGCTGACGATGATGATGGGGTTAAGGTTTTCATGCAGAATTAATGCTCCGAGAATTAACCCATATATTGGAACAATGTAAGTCACCGAGACTGTAAAAGTCGCATTTGTGCGTTCCAGGAGGGTGTAATAGATATTATAAGCGATGACAGTTCCAAATAGTATTAAGGCAGCCCAACTTAATAGAACATTGGTTGATGGCGTCAGGAGAAATGGACGATCAAAGTATAAACTCAAAGGCAAAATGTAAGCGAAACCAAAGGTTAACTGTCCAGCAGTCGACAGCATCGGCGGTTGTCCCTGCAATTGTCTCCGGGCAAAGATAGATGCCAGAGCATAGCTGAATGAAGAGCCAACGATCGCCAGCATTCCCCAGGCAGATCCAATATTACCGACTTGAATCTCAGGCAGCATGAGTAAACCGACACCAGCAAATCCCAGGATAACGCCCAATACTTTTTTGCCTGTTATACGGTCATCCTGTGTCATAAAGTGCGCAGCAAGTATAGTAAAAATAGGTGTTGTCGCCTGAAGCAACGATGCCCAACCACTCGGTATATACTGTTCACCCCACGAGATTAGTGTGTAGGGAAGAGCGCCGTTGAATATCCCAACAACGGCAAATGCATACCACACTTTGCGATCCTTCGGAAGCTGGTATTTTTTTCAAAAGTATGATTCCCCAAAGAATCAAAGCGGCAAATCCCGTGCGTCCTGCCACGAGTGTTAAAGGTGGAATCTCGTTTACGATGATTTTGATGAAACAGGAAGGATGTTCCCCAAATCGCGCCGAGTAGGGATAGGAGGAATAGATTCATAAATGGCTCCAATAGTTGATGTTAGTCAAGAAATGTGGTGCATGATACGGTGATTGTAAACGATAATGATGCTGGGGAAAATGCTGCGGTTTGTCATTTGCTAGGTTTGGTGTACCCGCAAGATTTGCACCTTCTGAATAATTTGTGTTTCTCTTTGCCGTCAATTATCTCTTCGACCTGTTCAAAGGTATTAAGTTCTTTACATTTGGGGCAGCGCTCATTGAACAATAGCGGCATACTGCCCATGATAACAGCCATAAATAAAGTGATTACTGTCAAACCTCCGACCAGGCGGATGAGGAAGATCATCATACTGCCCTCGTTAGCGATGAATGCGCCAACGAGGGCGAGGGTGATCAGCACAATGGCGACAACGACAATGAGTTTAGATGTGCTATTCATTGCCTGGAATCCTTATTGGCATTTCCATTGGGTTATCCATGCGTTCTGGTCTTTTTAACTTGCTTGATTTACCTTCAAGCATTATAGCATCCCTGCAATTAGATGACCAGATGCAAAAAATGCAACATATCAAGCGAAAAGGTGCAGTTTACGCCTTGTTTCGTGTTGCGATGCTGATGCCGGTTAGAATTAAAACTCCACCGAGTAATGCGCTGACTGCTGGTATTTCTCCCAGCGTTAGCCAGGCAAGCGTGATAGACCCCACTGGTTCTGCCAGAACGACTAATGCCACGTGGGTTGCATCCAAATGGCCCAGTGCCCAGTTGAACGAGGAGTGTCCAATGACCTGGGGGACCAACGCTAAAAGACCTAACCAGAGCCATGCAAAAGATGAAAATCCTGAAAGTTTAGTCCCTGTCTGTATTGCCAGCACCATAAGAGCAATCGCAGCAATTCCATATACGGGAAACACATAACCCAGCATAGTCAGCTGTTTTCTCAACCGCCTCCCAATAACCATGTAGACGGCAACAGACAGGGCTCCGGCTAAAGCCAGCAAATCCCCGGTGACTTGATGCGTTCCGACATTGCATATCACCCAGTCCGATAATGATGGATCCGGCGACTGAAACAAGCATCCCCAAGTATCACCGTGCGATGTAGGCGTTCTTTCAGGAAAAAGTGTGAAATCAGCCCTACAAAGATGGGATGGGTGTTAACGAGGACCACGGATGCCGCGACTGAAGTCAGGCTCAGGGATGTGATCCAAGTATAAAAATGCATTGCCAGCATCAGACCAGAGGCAGCGGCTAATCCCCAATCTCGCCACTTCATGGATCGCCATTCTGAACGGCACTGGTGCAGCGCAAACGGGGCTAAGAGAAGAGAGGCGAAGGTTAACCGCCATGCGGCAATGGAAA
>CAVOYE010000015.1:0-22570 GCA_963700595.1 uncultured Chloroflexia bacterium | reverse complement strand
CGCTAAAACTGAAGTTTGGCCCTTTTGAAGAGGGTATTGAAAAAAGAACGCCAATCCAGTAAAGTGTAAGTAACGAGCAAACACAAAACCGGAGGGCGTTCTGAGATGAAAGATAGCATGGAAACGGAAAAAAAGCCAGAAATACTGGACGAACTATGGAAACTGTTAGAAGGGATGCGCGGTGGATATGGACAGGAACGGACATACCGGCGGGCGATCGCGATGGTGCTGGGGGAGCTGTTCAATCTGGGGCGGCATACGGTCACGCAAATGCTGCGGAGCTTGGGGGTAGTGGGGGAGGACTGGAGCGCGTGGTACCGGATGTTCGGTGGGGGACGGTTTGACGAAGAGGCCGTGGGGGGAGAACTGGTGCGGGAGACGGTGAAGCATGTGGTAGAGACAGAGCCATATGTGGTGACGATGGATGGGGTACGCATCGCGCGCAGCGGGAAACAGGTGGCGGGGAGCAGTTGGTGGCCAGCGGCGAACACAGCGTATTTTAAACGGGGGCTGACCCGGGCGCAGCGCTTTGTGGAAGTGGCGTGGCTGACGCCGGAGGAAGGGAGCTATTGCCGGGCGATCCCGCTGCGGTGGCTACCGGCGGTCACCGAGAAAGCGGTGGAGTCTAGCGCCGCACCGTGCAAGGAATGGGAAGCGGGATTGGCCAGTCTGCACTGGGTGCGCGCGGCAACTGGACGGGCAGGGACGGTGTAGGCAGCGATTGGTGGGTGTCGCGGATGGGAGTTACGATACGCAAGGGATCTGGCCAGAGCTGCCCGCCCACACGACTTTGCTGGTCCGCTGCGCGAAGAACCGCAAGTTACTGGCGATGCCCTCCGCACAGAAGACCGGGAAGCCGGGACGACCCAAGGCGTATGGCCCGCAATTGCCCACGCCGCAGCAAGCCTTGCATCCACGCCGCAGTCTGCAGAGGATCCAGCTCCAGATCCGGGGCCGGGAACGGCAGCTGCGTTACAGAGTCGTCGGACCGCTGCTGCTTGAATCGGTGCCGGATTGTCCCCTGTTTCTGCTGGTCATCGGCGGGCATTCCTGGGTGCATGGGCAAAAGCGGAAATCGTATGCCCCCGCCTTTTATCTGGTCAATGCCGTCCAGGAAAATGGCACCTGGGTCTTGCCCTTCCCCATCGCCACGCTCTTATCCTGGGCCTGGCAACGCTGGGAATGCGAGGTCGCTCATCGCGACATGAAAAGTGCCTTGCGCATCGGTGACAAACAATGCTGGGGGCAGCATTCTGCGCTGGCGGCCGTCCAATTCGGGGTGTGGGTCTATGCCGTGTGTGTGCTGGCTGGCTATCGCACCTGGGGCCTGACTGCCGGTCCCCGTCGGCAGGGTCGCTGGTATCCCCACGCCCGGCGCTGGTCTTTTTCCGCTTTACGGCAGGCGTTGCACGCCGAATTCTGGCAATTAGCCGATTTTTCCCCCCTTTATCTCCGGTCCCTGGATAAGTGGCTCAAAATTGACCTGTGGCGCACGGGGTTAGCCAATGCTCTCGCCGATTCGGCGTATATTTAAGGGCGGTGGACGAGTCCGCCGCCCTCTTTCATCCCCTTAAAGGGCCAAACTTCAGTCGGGTGCAAAAACCGCACCTTGGCAGAATTGGTTATTACCAAATCTGCATAAAAATGGGTCATCTTAAACCTCAGTTGAACCATGAGTATACACGTGTGGGCGCGACGGGATACGATGCCGCGCGTGTATACAGGTGGTTTTGTTTATGCCATACGGTATTCTAGCATATGGTGATAAGTAAATTCAGTCGTTTTCTATTTACCAATAATACTCCCCTATCAAGTTTCACGCGCAACAACGCGCAAACGTGACCAATATATAAGTTGGGCATATCTCTGATTACAGTTATTTGAGGTAATAATGATTATTCTAGTTTACAAGCTCTCCGCTTTATTACTTCTATTGAGTGGCATTTTTCCTGATTCAACCAAAATTTCCACTTGTACTTTGGATGTTGTATTCTAAAATGATTGCAGGCGTATTGTCCCCAATGTGGGCTATCATAAGCGTAGTTGGAGCTATATCTGAATTAACCCGACGCAGAGTTGGTTCAGTTTGTATAATAACCACGCAGGCTAAGGTAAAAAGTGGAACAGCTTCTCACAACTAAACTGTATATCCCCCAACTGCACGCGGACACCATCCCGCGACCACACCTTTATCAACGCCTGGACGAAGGTTTGAAGCGTAAGTTGATCCTGGTTTCTGCTCCAACGGGATTCGGGAAATCCACCCTGGTGACTGGCTGGCTGGACGAGAATGATTATACCGCCGCATGGCTTTCCCTTGACCATGGTGATAATGACCCGGTCAGGTTCTGGACGTACCTCATCGCAGCGATTCAAACCATCCACCACGAGATAGGGGTAGAAGCACGCCAGATCGTCAGTGCACCCGAGTTACGCAGCACCGAACCTGTGGCGATCAGTCTACTCAATGACATCTCCCAACTTGCCCACGAACTGATCTTGGTTCTGGATGACTATCACATCATCGAGGCAGGTCAGGTTCATGCGGACCTGAGCTATCTTCTGGATCACCAGTCTCCAAATCTCCACATTGTATTGATCACCCGTATCGATCCCTCGATATCATTGGCACGCTTGAGAGTACAAAGCCAGCTTGTCGAGATCAGGGCTGAAGATCTCCAGTTCTCCATAGAGGAAGCCACAACTCTGTTTAACGAAAAGATGGGCTTGAACCTCAAGCCAGAGCATATCGAAGCATTGAATACTCATACCGAGAGTTGGGTTGTTGGTTTGCAGCTGGCAGCAATGTCATTGAAAGGACAGCCCTCTTATGATGCCTTTATCGAGGCGTTCACAGGCAGCCACCAGTTCATCCTGGATTATCTGACGGAAGAGGTATTGGATACACTGTCCGAGGTGCTGCGTGGATTTCTGTTGCGCACGTCAATCCTGGAAAGGTTCTGCAGCAAGTTATGCCAAGAAGTCACAGGCAATGCATCCAGTCAACTGATGCTTGACGAGATCCGGAAGCATAACCTGTTTCTTATTCCCCTCGATACCGATGGACGCTGGTACCGTTACCATCATCTTTTCGCTGAAGTCCTGCAAGCCTTGCTGGAACGAGATCACCCAGACGAAATGGTCGAACTGCACTTGAAGGCTGCTGCCTGGCTTGAAGACCAGGGCTATGCTGACGAAGCTGTGGACCATGCGCTACGCTCTGGTGACATGGTCCGGGCCAGGGAAATGGTCCTCAAACACTGGCTTCCGGTCTTGCATAGAGGTGAGATCACCACAGTGCTGCGCTGGCTGGATGCACTGCCCGAAGATAGGAATGGATCTGATCCATCCGTGCCCCTGGCAAGATGCTGGGCGTTATTCCTTAGTTGGCAAAATTCAGCAATCGAACCGCACCTGGAACAGGCGAATAACGCCTACGAGCGCCTGGTGAACGAGGGATCCTTAAGTGACGTAACGCGGGATTCGATCGCTGCGCAGCTGGCGATGATGCGCTCCGTACTGGCGCGTGACCGGGGCGAGCACGCCAGGTCGGTGGCTCACGCTGAGAAAGCCGCTCTTCATGTATCGTCGGAAATGATGGAAGGTATCGGTACAGCGTGGATACATGTTGGCCGCGGCGCGCGCTGGAGTGGGTGATTTTGATGGTGCCATCGAAGCGTATGAGCACGGTATTTCGCTATCTTACGCAGAGGGCAACCTGGTTGGCGCATATGGATGCACTTATGGGCAGGCCATGTACTTGCTTATCCAAGGGCGGCTGAACGAAGCTGAGAAGCTCTGCCATTCGGCCATTGATCGTGCCGTAAGTGAAGGTCACGCAGATTTCCCAGCAGTGGGGTCGCTGTTCATTACCATGACCCGGATCGAACTGGAGCGCAATCACCTGGACGAAGCGGAGGTATATTTGAGAGATGGCCTGCGCATCGCCCGCCCTGGTGGTTTCAGCGAAGCGGTACGCACAGGCCGCTACCTTCGTGCACATCTGGTCGCCGCACGCGGCGATCTGGACACGGCGGTGAATATCTTTCAAGACACTGAACGGATCATAAACGCCATAGACGACCCTTACTTGAGCGGTGAGCTCAACTGGGAATGGGCCAAGCTGTGCCTCAATGCAGGCGATCTGGATGCCGCACGTGAGAAGCTAAAGCTCCTGGAAGAGAAGAGCGCGATCACACAACACGCCAATCTGCTGCTCTGGCAGAGGTGGCTGGTTCCACGCTTGCTGTATGCCAATGAACGCTACGAGGAAACACTCACAGCGCTGGAAGAGTCCATCCGCCGCACCCGGGCTGTAAACAGCAATGGCGAATTGATCCACTTGCTGGCACTGCAGGCTGTGACCCTGGACGCGTTGGGAGACCGTATGCCTGCCCGTTCTGCGCTGCACGAGGCCTTAGTGTTAGGCGCACCTGGAGGCTACATTTTGCGATGGCTGGATGCCGGTCCAGGACTTGTGCCTCTGCTCCGCGACTTGAGAGACGATCGCAACACGTCACAGGCATCCCACCTTTACCTGGATTCCTTACTGGACGCCTGCCAGGCCGCATTTGGTGAATCGGCACTACCCCAGCCGGGAGAGCTGCTTGATCCGCTCACCCCGCGTGAACTGGAGATCATACGCCTGATCTACAAGGGTTATTCCAACCCGGAGATCGCCAACGAACTGGTGGTCACCGTAAACACGATCAAGAAACACACCAGCAACATCTACGGCAAGCTGGGGGTACGCAGACGCACCCAGGCGGTCGCTCGCGCTCACGAATTAAATCTGCTCTAGTTTTCTCCTATCATTCCTCCCAAACGAACACAAAGTGTTCGTCTACTACCTTTGAGTAATCTCCCAAACCCATGGGGACTTTTTTAAGATTACTCAACAGCGTGGTGACAAAGCTGCCCCGGATAGCTATACTTTAGGGTAGGAAGGCAAAATCAGCGATAGTAAGGAGATAAGAACATGATGGAGACTTCTAAAACCAATTTTGTCAAGCGATACGAACCAGGTAGCCAGGCCCGTGTGGAGTTAGTGAATGGCCGCATCCTGGATGTGGTCAATGGCCGCTACTTCGATGCAGGAACGAGCGTCATTCTCAAAGGCGGGGTGATCGAGTCTGTGCCGGGTCCTGCAGGCGAGTCCACTGGCATCGCCCCAAATTACACGATTGACCTGCATGGCAAGACCGTAATTCCCAGCCTGTACAACACCCACCTTCATTTGATGATGGAAGGATCTCCTACGATGGTCGCTGGCCTGTCCGATATGCGACGAATAAAGAAATTCGGGGAGCAGCAGATCGCGAAGAATATGGCCGAATGCCTTGCTCATGGCATCACCCATATCAGAGATGCGTGGCAGCCAGACCTTCGTAAAAACAGAGCCCTATTGGAAAGAATTTCAAAGGGGGAATTGCCGGGCCCGCGTATCCTGCAGGCCGTTGCTGTCGGTCCACCGGGGTCTTACTTACAGGAGAAACCATCTCTGATGTCCAAACTCACGCCTATGCCAAGCGTTGACACTTCAAAAGACTACGCAGGGGCGGTAACATTTCCAATGAACGGCGACGAGGCACAGGTCAGGGATGCTGTTGATAGGGCCATCGATGAGCGTGGGGCAGATGCGATCAAGATTGGAGAACAGCCCACCAGCTTTAATACTGGTAAGCCCCTGCCAATCATGACCATCGAACAGCTCAGCGTTGTGGCAGACCAGGCTCGGCGACGTGGAGTCCAGTCGACCATGCACCACATGACTGTGGAGTCCTTTCGACGCGGGGTTAAAGCCGGCGTGTCTTCACTGGCGCACGTGCCAATGGATGCCCTGCTCACCCGAGAGGATATTGAGGCTTTTAAGGCATCGGGGTGTCTCAATGATCCTACGATCTCTGCATGGTACGCTATCTTTTCCTGGAAGGTGGGGAAAGCTCGTTCGAACGCTCATCCGGAGTTGGACAGGATAACGGAGTTCAGGGACCAGATCTATACCTTTGCCGATATTGCAGACGAATTCTATATCCCTGAATTGAGAGCCAGTGTAATCAATGGCTACAAGCGGTGCGCCAGCGGTAAACCCAAAATGATGGGCGTTATGGATATGTCCGGGATGTTTGCCTGGGATGCCAAGACGGCCAATGGATTCGAGAACTTTTGTTTTCTTTATAAAAATGGCATTCCTATGACGACAGGAAACGACACCATGCCTCCTTGTACGCCGGCAATGATGGCGCTTGATTTGCTCCTGTTCGATCATGTCTTAAAGAGCAATCCGGAGGGGAAGCAGTTCAGCGGCGCCGAGGCAGTCAGGATCGCCACCATCAACAGCGCCCGCTCCCTCGGTTTGGAGAAAGAGTTCGGTACCATTGAGGTCGGAAAGACAGCCGACCTGGTGATCCTTGACGGTGACCCGCTGGAGGATTTCCGTCTGATCGGCAGCCGGGTAGATGGCCTCTTCATGGATGGGGAGCTGGTGATCAACAACTGCGGTCTCCAGGTTAAACTCAACGTGAAAGCGCAAAGTTGAGATCAGGCATCTAATGGATTGGTGATCTATGAAAACCCAACGAACAATGAACGCACCCGAATTGTATGAAATCCGTGTGGCGGGTCATCTGAGCGCATACTGGGCTGCTCGGTTTGCGGGATTGTCTTTGCGGCACGACCCTAATGGTGAAACGGTGCTGTCAGGTAAACTCGATCAGGCTGCCCTGCACGGGGTCCTGGTGAAAATCCGCGACCTGGGTCTGAATCTCATTTCTGTCAACACTGTCCAGGTTGCTGGATCCCATTGCTGATACGCCACGTGCCTACTGAAAGGTGTATGACCTTGAATGCGCCCGAAAAAACATGCTCTTATTCAAAAGCCGGGACCCATATACAGGTTTCGGCAGGCAAATACACCTGATAATTTTTGGAGAGTATCATGATCATTCTAGCAACCATTCTCTCAGGTTTATCGCTTCTAATGAGTGTCCTATTCCTTATTCGACTCAAGTTCCCACTAGGATTTTTTACGGTATGGTTTCCTAGACTGATCGCAGGCGCATTGTCTCCGTACTGGGCGGTCATGGGCGCAGTTGGGGCTGTAATTGGCGTGGTATATGAAGCTTACTGGGCTATTCCGATGGGGCTCCTTGGCGCCGGCATGATGATCTGGTATGTCTGGCGATGCTACTCGGGATCACGACGGTTTTGAAAATGCCTTTGGCGCTGGCTGGTCAGACCAAATACCTCCTGAGCAAGCCAGACATATGGTTCAAAAGCGTTGGACATGGTTTTTGAAGATGAAAGCCTCTCCAGAGCCTATCTGGGAGCGCGATATTCCTTTCTGGACCATTCCCGATACGGAACGGGAACTGCTCTGTGATCTCTGGCGACCAGCTAATGGGGAGGCTTCTGGTCTGGCATTCATCTACTTTCACGGAGGCGCCTGGTCCATAGGGGACAAAGATATATTGACAAGGCCTTTCTTTCGCCACCTGGTCGCCCAGGGACATACGGTGATGGATGTATCTTATCGTCTTTGCCCTGAAGTGGATATCTATGGCATGATCGGAGACGTCAAGCGCGCGATTGCCTGGATGAAGACCAATGCATCCCGTTATGGGGTGAACCCTGACAAGATCGTTTTAGGGGGCGGTTCTGCGGGTGGACATCTTGCCCTATTGGCAGGATACACGCCTCAACATCCCGAGTTAACGCCGGAGGATCTCAGAAGCGCCGATCTATCCGTGTGCGGCATAGTCTCCTACTACGGTCCCACAGACTTGATGGCTATGTACCAACATACAGGACAACATCGACTTGTAGACCTAGCCTCCAGTCCCCATCGGTCCGGATTCCACCATCGAGCAGGCGCGATTCTGGCCGGATGGATGTCTTATTGGGCGGCTGGCCCCAGGACGTACCTGACATCTATCAATTGGGCTCCCCAGCCACCCATGTTCATCCTGGCAGCCCGCCTACGCTGCTCTTTCACGGGAACCAAGACGTCCTTGTTCCCGTGGATCGCCACCCGTGCACTCTACACAAAACTGGTTGAATCAGGTGTACCGGCCATCAACGTCGTTTTTCCGTGGACAGACCATGCCTTTGACTTGCTGTTACCACAGATAAACCCGGCAGCTCAGTCGGCGCTGTACGATGTGGATCGATTTCTGGCGCTATTGTTGATGTTTGACTGAAGATGAATGCCCCATAAATTTGGACATATTTTAAAGAAAAATAAATGAGTGAGACGGCAGCTGCCAATCTTATACATAGTTAAAAAGCAACAAATAGGAGGTAAACACCAGAAGAAGAATTCGAGCGTGCGGGAGCGACGGGATTCGATGCCGCGCGTGTATAAAGGTAGTGAGGTTTTTGCCGAGGGATTTTTCTTTTTGCTAACCCGGTTATGTCTGAACTCTTTGTGTTTCTTACCTCACAACAATTAATAGGATATAAACACATTATAAATGGACTCATAGACATTCCTGTAAATTCCTACAGTGGAAAGCGTCATAGATCTGTTGTATATTGAGAGGAAAAGGTGGATAAGGAAAAACCGAGTCAGAATACTGCATTTGTACCCGTTCCCCAAACATAATATGAAAAGGTAATACGATGAACTCTCCAATATATATACCTACGTCAAGTATCAAAACCCCATGAAAGTATGTCCTGGACACTGCTGGCAGGATTATTGTTGTTGCGGTTGCCATTGTCAGTTGGAGCCACTTACTTCGTACAGATTACCTGGCTGGACCCTCTGTACGAAATTTGCACCTACGTGCTGACACTTACCCTCATTTGGTGGGAGAGAGTAAGATTGACTTACTTTCATATTGATGCCTTACCTTAGCCATCATAATTATCATTTTCACTAAGCCGCTACAGACGGTTATCCTGGCGATTACCCCGTACGATTCAATTTTGGCATTTCCGAATCTTCCAAGCCTGATCACATGGATCGGCGCGGTGGTACTATTCATCGTATTACGTAAAAAGCGCCCCGATATTCTCAAACTACAAAAGACAAGCTGGCGTTGGTTTGGGATTGGCATCCTCGCCGGAATTGGTCAGGCGCTTATCCTGGGTTACCCTATGTCGTTTCAGGTTGACCTTAGCCAAATGCCCTATAAACCAACCTTGTTAACTGAACTTCTCCCGATTCTCCCGGTATTTCTTTATCATCTGGGTTATGCTGCCGTAGACGAAGAGCCTTTATTCCGAGGTTTTCTATGGGGACATTTACGGAAAGCAGGTTGGAATGCGTGGTGGATATGGCTATTTCAGGCGTTACTCTTTATGCTGGGCCACATCTACTACTTAACTCACCTACCTATTTCTTTTTGGATCATCGTGCCTGTAGGTGGGCTCGTTCTGGGACTATTAGCCGGGAAGACACGCACGACCGCCAGTAGTATGGCAGCGCATGGGCTATCCAATGTTTTGATACCAGCCATAGGAAGGCTTATTGCTGCTTATAGACAATAGAGAAAATTCAGTATGGTCAACCTCAAGACCAACTTACGGCGGCTAGTGTGGTCGGTGACCAACAACGCATGCAGTCTACACCACACACAGGCGACGTTTAATAAGCTTTTTAGATTTCAATGGCCGAGTGTCTGTCGTGCGTTCCGTTTGGCTTTTTCGCTGGGTTGAGGCACTCGTTAGTTTATTATAGGTCGAAGGTCAACTCATGGTAACTGTAACCAAAACACAAAGAGGAGATCTCTTTGTTGTCATGTAATAAATTTCTGTAGGCTTGCGGGAGCGACGGGACTCGGGCAAGCGTGTGTATACAGGTCGTATGGTTCTTTCCGGAATGAATACCATTCTGCTGAACTTGCCAGACCGGAACTCTCACATTTCCAGCCCTATTCGCGGTCTAACACGGGGAACTATAACAACATTCCTTTACTCACAGTGACTTTATTGCCAATGATGATCGCTTGATGACTCACAACTCACAGCCTTGAACTTATGGGCTGGAAATCCTATCGACCAGGATATCCCGCAAGAACCGCATAACCTTTCGATTGAAATTCAGTCGTTAAGTCTACGGCGTCAGTCTGATCTAGTGCAAACGGCGTCAGGGAGATATGATGAACAGAAAATCGCCCTCCTTGTTACGTACTTGCTATGATATAGAGAAAAGTGAATATGGCGACATCATTCAGATAGTGAGCAATCACCAATACGGTGAAGCGACCATATCGAAGATAATGCGCCGACAGGAGAAGGTTAACAATCCCGACTCCGATGGCCCCGATAGGTCCCTCGTAGATATGACCCAATCCAACTACAATCGCATGGAGCAAAATTGCTGTCCATCGCCAGGCCGTATTGGTAGATAGCTTCCACAACCGGGTTAGTACAAAAACCCTTACGAGTTCTTCCCCAATGCCAGCGGCGATGAGGATCCCAGGTCCGATCATAAAGGCAAACAGCCATGGGTTTTGGAAGACCTGATTAAAAAATACTCTCGCCACAAAATTCCTCTGACCAGGGAACAGATGGGAGGCTGTCTCGCTTAATAAAATCAAGGTCGTCAAGGTCAGCACTGAAAGACCGATGCCGGTAAGGATATCTTTCCACCATGTTCCTGCTCGCATGTTGAGGTCTCGGATTCTTTCCCCATATAAATAGCGCAACAGCATCAAGATAACAACGATACAAATTCCCCATGCGCTTGTACCAAAGATGATGTTTTTCACATTAAATGGTTGAATGAATTTGGGGAAAAGCATTCCAATCATATAGGGAAAGACACCAATGGCACCCGCAAGCCATTGGACCCAGGCTTTCTTCTGCCAGAATTTTTGTATGATCGGTTCTTGTAAAGTCGTCATGTCACCCTCCTTTTGAAATTCATTGATAGCACGTAATAACCTCGAAATAACCCTGATCCTGCGTCCGTTGCCCGGTATCTCCTTCAATGTGCCACTCACTCTCGCATAATCTGGCACGCAGCATATACTCCAATCCGCTACCCTTTGATCCAGTTCGTTTGCAGTGAGTTGATTAGCACCCCGCAAACGCAATCGGTGCTCCGCTGGGTGGTTAAGTGGTAACCTCAACCTCACCGGGATAACCAAGCCGACCCTTCGTCGCAATGAGCAGGACAACCGCAACCGCTGTGTAGTAAATGGTCTTGAGAATCGTGAAATCCAATCCCGGCGAATCGACCAGGACTGTCTCCATCACCAGGCTTGCTGAGAGTATGGAGCCGTAGATATTCCCGCCGGTGTGCATCAGCATCAGAGGGATGGCGCTCTGGCGCGATTTTAGATATACCCACGTCATGATTATCGACAGTGGAATTGCGTAGACGAACAACAGCCAGCCCTGCGCGCTTCCTTCCCACGATGACATAAGCAGTGCCGGGATGTGCCACAGTCCCCACAATGCGCCCAGAATGATGCTGGCGAGAATGGGTGAGTAGCGTTCCAGCAGCTTGGGCAGCGCAAAACCATGCCAGCCTGCTTCTTCGCCCAAGCCGGAACCAAAAGGAAAATTAATCAGGACAAGAACGGGGAATAGAACCAGATACCCGTACCAAGGAGTATCGTTGTTCGCAAGGACGATGCGTCCGCCCAACAGAAGATACAGGCTGACGTGAAGCGCAATAAACAGGAAGTTTATCAGCACGCCCCCGACAAGATACCACAGAATGGGGATGCGCCATTTAAAGACTGACTTCAGCCAGTTCCAGAGTCCGGCGCGACCGTCGTACATGAGTGTTGTGACGATCGCGGCCATAAACGGCGCGAAAGCCGCGATCGTCAGCAGGAACTCCAACTGGTCAGCACGCTGAGGAAATGCCAGTATGGGCAACAAGACTGCCCAGATAATAATATAGGCAAGAACAAAGAACGTTATTGTCATTCGTGAAGTTTTCTTCTGTGCATCTGTCGTCACGAAGAAAGCTGCGATTTGATGACGCTTGATCCATTTTTTTACCTTACTCATGATTTTACTCCTTTCACTGTTGTGGCAATTCATCGTTTGGTCCACTGAATTCCGGAGCCCGATACACCCCCGGGTGGTCTGGAGGTAACTTTTTCCACATGCGATCGGTCACGATCACAATTATTGCTAGGCCGATGAAAAGGTAATTAGAAAATTCCCCCGAACCCAGATTATTACCAAATGTATTCATGGCGGGGTGCAAAAGCGCCGGTGCCAGGATGCTGCCTCTGGTGCCGTTATATAGCCAGGCCAAGAGGATAGCAAAGACCAGAGTCCACACCAAACGGTTCTCCAGGATCCAGGCAGGCGAATCGCCCCGACCGATGTCGTACGGTAGATGCCACAGAGCCCAGAAGAACCATATAATCCCTACAGAAACAATGACCGGATAACGGGTTTGCAGACGGGGAAGCGCAAAACCCCGCCAACCGCTCTCCTCATTGATTCCTCCTGTCATAAGGAACCCATGTACGAGTTCGAGGGTGAGAAAGATCGCGGCACTTTCTAAACCGGATCCAGCCAGTTTGAAAAAAACCTTACCTCCTAACAGGCCTGTGATACCCATATCCAGGAGCTGGATTCCCGGGAAGATCAGGAACACCACCAGGTACCACAACACAGGCCCTCTCGGTTTTAGCAAGGTAGAAAAATGCTTGCGGATGCCGGATTTTCTCGCATACACGCTGGAAATCACCCAGGCAGGGAAAAGGGCGAAGAGGCAGCGAAAGATTATGATGCCGGCTTCAAGGTCAGTCCGGTGCACTTTCCAGCTGTACAGCACCCCGATGGTGGAAGCAAAAAACCAGGCAATAATAAAGGTAATCCACCGAGACTTACCTTGCGCATACCTCAGAGATGGTTCTGCAATGCCTGAGATCAACATCGCCGCAATCGCAGGACTGAAGACAATCGGCGATGCCAGCGCTTCTACCAACTGGTTGCCAGGAAAGATAAAATAGCCGAGGATTAATCCGGGCCAGGTTATGGCGTAGGCCAGGATAAAGAAAGCCAGCACTTGATGCTGCTTGATCCAATTTGTTACCTTACTCATGATCTTTCTCCTTTCACTGTTAAGGTATTTAACACTTTTCTCATCTATATACCGGAGTTTGCTTAACCACTGGATGATCGGTCTGCGTCCTGCTTGTATGCATCGTTCTTCTCCTTCTTGATTACGATTATTTGGCTTTTCCCAAAATCGCTTCCATCAGCACTTCATTGGGGCATCCCTTGACCAGGAAGTAGTCCGCGCCCACGGCCAGGGCTTCCTGCCGATAGGCAGCGTGAACCGTCAGTACAACTACCCTGATGTTAGGCCACTGAGCCTTGATGCACCGGGTGGCTTCCAGACCGTCCATCTCTGGCATTCGGACATCCATCAGGATGACATCGGGCTGGTAGGTTTCTGCCCAATGTACGGCTTCCTGACCGCTCTTCGCTTCACCAATCACGACCACGTCCGGTATGGTGGCGAGTAAGGTTCTTAACCCACTTCGAGCCTGGGATCGGTCGTCGGCGATTAAAACTGTGTGTTGCTTCATCGTTTCTCCTGGTCCAGAGGATTGCCTACGTTTTGGATACTCTCAGTATAGCCAATGGGATAGACCTTGTCATCGCACAAAGGGTAGATTTAACCCTACGCAAACATGAGTCATCCCGAATTTTAAGGGGACTCGAAAAAGAAGACCTTCTGGTATAAACTGAGTTTGCGAAAACTAGTCACCAGGAGGTCTTCTAATGTCAGAGTATATACAAAAAAAAGAGCATCAGCAAACATCGAAACGGATAAATCAACTTCTACAAGCCTATATCGAACCCCTCTTGCAAGAATTGGATGCAAAAATAGATAAGCGATTAGTGCGCACGTTTTATAAAACACTGCAAGTCATCATCCAGTTCCGGCATCGCAGTAACGGACTGTTACTGAGCGAATTAGGAGGATACATTCTGGATCCAGCACAAGCGCCAGCCGGGACAAAACGGATCAGTAACCTGTTACGATCGACGAAATGGGGATATGAGATCATCGAGGAGTTTCTATGGCGCAAAGCGACGAGCGAACTAGCAGAGATTGCAAGCCAAGGTGAGGAAGTACTGGCTGCTTGGGACGAAAGTGTGTTGGAGAAACCAGAAAGTATCGCCTTGGAAGGCCTATGTGCGGTGCGCTCCAGCAAAGCCCGGCGACTGAAACGGATCAAGCCCGGCTACTTCAATCCCCCAGGCGGCCGACCGATATGTGTCCCGGGCATGAACTGGGTCACGGTCATGGTATTGGGGATGAAAAGGGCCCCCAGTATTGCCGCCATGCGGTGGTGGACAACGCGGGGTAAGTTTAGCAGCGATAAACGCACAGAAGAAATCAAACTCCTGAATCAATGCGTGAAAGCATGGGGGAAGCGCGTCCTGCATGTGTGGGATCGTGGTTTCTGCGGGGGGCCCTGGCTATCTCAGGCCAGCCATTCCGGTGTCCGTTTCGTCATGCGTTGGCAAAAAGGTTACAAATTACGCGATCAACATGGTGAAAACCGCAAAGCTTGGGAAATCACGCGCGGGAAACGTTCCTGGGAACATAGAGAGCTCTGGGATAATCGGCGCCGTTGCCTTCGTAAAACCGGGGTCTATGCCTGTCCGGTCACGCATCCGGAGTATACTGGTCAGCTTTGGTTGGTCCTTTCTCGACCTGGCCAGGGACGGGCTCCCTGGTATCTCCTGACCAATGAACCCATTCAGTCTGCGGACGATGCTTGGCATATCATTTTGGCTTATGCCCGTCGTTGGCAAATTGAAATGGCTTATCGCTTCAGCAAAACTGAACTGGCTATGGAGAGTCCGCGGCTCTGGCTCTGGGATAACCGTTTGAAACTCTTACTCATTGTGACTCTCGTCCATGCTTTCCTCTTATCCCTCCTCGCGGCTGCTTTGGACCCTGTACGCAAACGTTTATTGCGCCTTTGGTGCCATCGCACGGGAAAGCGGTATCAAGCTGCCTCGATACCGCTTTATCGCTTACGTTCTGCTTTGAGTCGCCTCTGGTTGGCTTATCCCCCGCCACCTTTACTAATTCCGGGATGACTCATGTCTCTGCGCAGCGCAGATGATGGCGTGCGAGTCTATGACAAATGTTATATCTCAATGACTAACTACATAGACAGCTCATCCAACGATGCCAAACCTTTCCGTAAAGCATACAGGGTAGCTTGAGTGCGACTGACCAGGTGCAGTTTACTTAGGATATTACTTACATGAGTGCGCACCGTGCCTTCCGCAATCATCAAGTCGTCAGCGATTTCACGATTGCTTCGACCGCGTGCCACCAACTGGAGTACCTCCAACTCACGCTCGGTCAACGGGTCGACCACAGGCTGTTCCGGATGGGTAACAGTCGAATCCACAGAGCTTGGAGTATTTCCCGCGTTCGGCGGTACACTCGACGCCATTTCCAGCAACACCATACGCGCGATCCTGGGATGCAGCGAAGATTCACCTTGATAAACCTGATTGATAGCGCGCACCAGTTCCTCCGAGTCACTATCCTTCAACAGATACCCCATCGCACCAGCTTTAATAGCCGGGAAAACCTTATCCTCAGCGGAAAAGCTGGTCAATACTAAGATACGCGCTGCCGGTTGGAGCGCTACAATACGGCGAATGGCCTCAATCCCATCCATACCGGGCATCACCAGGTCCATCAGCACGACGTCCGGATGAAGGCTGACTGCTTTTAACACAGCATCCTGGCCATTGTCTGCCTGCCCCACCACGTCGATGTCAGGCTGCGTCTGGAGCAGCGAGTGAATCCCATCCCGAACGATAGCGTGATCATCTACAAGCAACACCCGGATAGGTTTTATCGACTTCATTTTTCGTTATCCCTCCCCAATACCCTTATGCGAGTTCCTTGACCGACCTGGGTATTGATCTCCAGCATTGTCCCCATTTCCTCAGCGCGCTCAGCCATACCCTGCAGACCCAAACCGCCCGATGCTTTTGCTTCCTCAAGGTCAAATCCTTTCCCGTCGTCAGTAATTTCAAGCAGCATGTCTTCTGGTTTAAAATGCAGCGAGACCGAGATACAGGTAGCCTGCGCGTGGCGCAGGGCATTGTTCAACGCCTCCACGGCGATGCGATACAATCCTTCTTCGACATCAGGTCGCAGTCGCTCTTCTCCTTCGACATGAAGCGCGACCTTCAGACCGGCGCGTCCTTCCACAGCCTCCAACCTGGCTTCCAACGCTGCCGCCAGCCCCGCTACCTCGAGGATGGGAGGACGCAGTTCGAAGATGAGCATGCGCATCTCGCCCAGCGCATCTTTAGCCGTCTCACGGAGTTTTCGCACGTTTTCGGCGACTGACTCGGTCTGCCCCGACGAAAGCAACCGCGTCACCGCATCAGCATACAACGTCACGGCGTAGAGCGATTGCGTTGCAGAGTCGTGCAAATCACGAGCTAACCGGGTGCGTTCAGTGACCACGGCCGCAGCAGCTCGTTCCTGCGCCAAAGCCTCTTCCGTACGGCGGCGCTCGCCTATCTCCTTTTCCAAGGCGACATTAGCCTGTATAAGCTCGCTCGTCCGTTCCGCCACCTGACGCTCCAATTCGCGACTACGCAACTCGACACTCCGGACTCGCCAGCGATAACCACCCCAAATAGCACCTCCCGCTATCAACAGCAATATCCCCTGGAACCACACAGTCCTCCAGAAGGGCGGGATCACATAAATCGTCACAGAAGCGCCTGTCTCGTTCCAGATACCGTCATTGTTTGAACCCTTCAACCGCAAAGTATAGGTACCAGGTGGTAAATTTGTATATTTCCCATATCGCCGGTTTCCAATGTAGCTCCAGTCTTTATCAAATCCTTCCAGCATGTAAGCGTGTTGATTTTTCTCAGGTTGGATGAAGTTTAACGATGCAAACTCGAACTCAAAAGTGGTATCTGGCCAGCGAAACGTGACCGACCCTGCAATTTCGGTCGCAGTACCCAAGGGTATATCCTCGCCATTCTGGATCAACGCAGTCAAAACAACTGGCGGTACAATGGGGTTGTCCGCGATCTGCTCTGGGTGAAATGTGTTGAAACCATTAACACCGCCGAAAAATATCTCCCCACTGAGGCTTTTGAAATGTGCGCGAATATTGAAAACGTTACCCTGCAAACCATCCCGAACATCATAATTGCGGAACGTCTCCGCAGCGGGATCGAATTTAGACAAACCATTGTTCGTACTGAGCCACAGACGCCCTTCGCTATCATCCAGGATGCCGTAAATCACGTTACCGGGTAAGCCATCTTCTACTGTGTAATGCGCAAATGTCTGCCGCTCGCGGTCGAATTTGTCAAGACCTGTATCCGTCCCAATCCAAACGGTACCGGTCTGGTCTTCGTAGATACCGGTGACCGCGTCGGAGCTCAAGCTGGTGGGATTGTCAGGGTCGTGCATATAGCGCGTGAAGCGCCCCGTCGAAGGATTGAGCACATTCAGCCCCTTTTCCAGGGTGCTAGCCCAGAGTGCGCCTGTGCGATCTTCGTAGATAGCTTGGACAACAGAGTTGTTGATACTCTGAAAATCGTTAGGGTTGTATCGATAATGCACTATCTCCTGAGTCTGAGGATCGAAGCGATGAAGACTTCCATTCGGACTACCGCCGGTCGCGATCCACAACGTGTTATCGCGCCCCTCAACGATTGCATAAATCATAGGTGAGTCCAAGTCAAACGGGTCATCAGGGCTGTTCGGATAGTGCGTGAAGGAATCCGTTTCCCGGTCAAAACGGTTCAACCCTCCCCCAAGTGTGCCGATCCACAACGCACCCTGACGGTCTTCACAAATCGCTGCGACGTTGTCATGACTCAGGCTAGCCGAGTTGTCGGGGATGTTGCGGTAAGTACGCCAAGTCTGTGTCTCTCGATCAAAACGATTAAGCCCCCCACCAATCGTACCAATCCAGAGCACGCCATCCTCATCCCCCAACAGGGCAAGGACAGAATTATTACTCAAGCTGTTTGCGTTTCCCGGGTCATTTTGATGACGCGTAAAGCGCTCTGTCAATGGACTGAGTTTGTTAACACCCCCTCCCCCCGTCCCAACCCAGAGGATACCAACCCGATCCTGGTAGAGCGACAAGATAGTATTACTATTCAAGCCATCAGGGTCATCGGTAGCATGGCGATAATGCGTGAACTGCCCTGTCACCGGGTTCATCCTATCCAATCCTCCGCTGTACGTACCAACCCACAGCGCCCCCGAACTATCTACAATAAGCGACCAGACCACATTGTTACTCAGGCTGTTTGGATTATCGGGATCGTGTTGATAACGGACGACTTGACTGGTTTCCCGGTCAAGCTTATTCAGACCATCAAACGTCCCGATCCACAAGTTCCCGTTTGCATCCTCTAGGATCGCATTCACAAGCATATCGCTGCTCAAACTGTTAGGATCATCAGGATTGTGTTGGAAGCGAGTCAAACGCTCGGTGGTTGGATCCAGGCAATACAGACCATCACTGTTCGTCCCGATCCAGATCATACCATCGCTGTCCTGGTAGATGGTCTCAATCATCTTATACATAAGAGTATTGGAAGTTTGCGGTTCGCGGCGCACGTGGACAAAACGCTGTTGTTCCGATTCAAAGCGGTCAAGCCCGTCTCCCGTGCCAACCCAGAGTATACCATTGCGATCAATATACAGGGACGCCACCCAGTCGTTGGTCAGACTACTGCGATCATAAGGGTTGTGCAGGTCATGCGTGAATGTGTCCGTCAGGCGATCATAGCGGTTAAGACCCCCACCGCGTGTAGCAATCCACAGCACACCCTCTTGATCTTCCGCCAGCGCCATAATATGATTGTCACTGAGGCTATTGGGATTCTGGGAATCGTGCCGGTATACCTTGAAGTTGTAACCGTCATATCGATTCAGTCCATCCGGTGTGCCGAACCACAAGAAACCAAGGCTATCTTGCAGAATACAATTTACGGTACTCTGAGACAGACCTTGTTCAACCGAAATATGCTCAAATTTCAAGCGCTGTTGAGGGTTGATTGTAAAAGCGTCTTCGTTCGAGACAGGGGATGAGATCAACGTCGTCGAAGTTGTACTCGCGGGTTCTGGAGAATCAAGGGAGAGTTTTTGTTCAACCGACGTCCTGCTGCAGGCCACCACCAATACCAATGCAGTGACCAACAAAGCGGTACTGAAGTTCAATCGGCTTCTGGATTTCATAGGAGCCCTTGCAGAATGTCAACATGCCTATATCTTATCACGCCTTGTTATCAACCGCAATATAGGTATGTATTGATGAACCGCCAATACAAAGATTAGTATTTATATTATAGACTTACTAAGAACCTTCAACAAACATCCCGAAACAAAAACCATCCTCTGTTCTCAGAGAAACCGTTATATCCTGTAATAAATTACTATAAGCGGGAGCAACGGAATTCGATGCCGCGCGTGTACACAGGTGGTTTTGTCTATGCCATAGGCATTGTAGCATATGGCAAAAGATAGAATAAGTATATTCAATCCAGTCAACATAGGCTTGCTCCGAGCGGATGGAATAGTGTTTTAGCCGGATTGCGTCACGAACCTGATCCAGGAGCTTCTTGGGTTGTTTATTCATTTTTTTTGTTGTCTACGAACTATATTCACTTTGTATGTGGATATAATGGTTTTACGCGTCTTAGGTTGACATTTTTCCATCTGAGACGAGAATTGAGTGTATATATGGATGGTTGTCCATCTATACATGGTTAGACCGCCACGAAATAAGGCGTAAAAATGGATAGAGATACAAATTCCAAAGTTTATGAAATCATCAAGCAAATCCCCGATTGGAGTATTGCAGATACTCTACATATTGAGCCTTTGAAAGGCCTGACAAATAATAACTATGCTGTAACTGTTAATGGGAAACGATTTGTGTTGCGGGTGAGTGGGCAGAACACTCTGTATCTTGGCATCAATCGTACTCATGAAATTGAAGCCCTGACAGTGGCGTCTGATGCAGGTATCGGAGCACATATTGAGTATTATATACTCCCTGAAGGACATCTTGTAACACACTACATCGATGGACACCATCTAACTTTGGATGAGTATCGCACACACGAAAACATTCAGCGTATTGTTAAGAAATTGAAGCGTCTCCACGAGTTGCCGTTAGTTAGGGCTACTTTTTCTCCATTCCGTCAAGTTGAAAGGTATGCTGAGCAAGCTAAGTCTATGCGCGTTCCACTCCCCCACGATTTTAACAAGCTGTGTAAAAAGATGGCGGAGATTGAAAAGGAGCAGACTGAAGACACATATCCCTGGCAAAGGTTTTGCCATAATGATTTATTCTTTGTGAATGTGCTTGACGATGGAAATATATACTTCATCGATTGGGAATTTTCTGGTATAGGTGATCTATATTATGATTTGGCTACACTTACATATGCCTACGACTCGCCAGACACCTTGCCGCGCAACCTTCAAGAATATATGCTGGAGTGCTACTTCGGAAATGTAAGTGAAGAGAATTGGATACGGCTGGAAAGCATGAAGTACATGGTGATGTTCTTCACTGCGATGTGGGGTCTTTTGCAAAAGGGAATGCAAAATGAAGGACTTGTTCAGGAAACTGAAGGGTTTGATTTTTTCGAGTATGCCAAAGTAACATTTGAAGCAATGAGAAAAGTTCTTTAGTTAATTGGGGCGGTCTAGCAATTCAATGGAGCAGACGCCGGTAGCGGCGGTAAAACCATATGTAGGAACGATCCCGGCGCTGCTGCGACCCCAGCCGATGCGCAGTCTGCTGGTTGACGACTGCATAGACCGCGGCAAAGCGTTTAACAACGGAGGCGCGCGGTACAACTGGAGCGTCGTCGACGTGGCGGGGATTGCCAATGTTGTGACTCCCTGGAGGCGGTCACAGAAATCGTCTTTGATCAGACAGGATCATGTCAGTCACGGACCTACTGGCGGTCCTTGCCCGGGATTTCGATGGTCATGATGCCCTGCGCCAGCGTCTGCGCCGCTGCGCGCGCTTCGGCGACGATGTGCCGGAGGTTGATACGCTGGCTGCCGGCATCGCGCAGCACGTCTTTGATGCATTTCGCGGGCGCGCGCCGTGGCGTGGCGGGCGTTTCCTGCCTTCAACGATTATATTCACGACCTACGCTGCGGAGGGTGTGAAAGTGGGAGCGACGCCGGATGGACGGCGCGCGGGTGAACCCCTGGCGGACTCGATTGGACCGGTCACCGGGCGGGATCGCAGCGGTCCTACCACTATGCTGCGGAGCGTCACCCGCCTGCCCTTGCATCTACGACCGGCACGCCCGTGCTCGACATGCGTTCTCCGGGCGTATATTCACCTCCCAGGAGGGACGCCGGGCGACCCGCGACCTCATCACCACATATTTTGAGATCGGGGGCATGCAGATTCAGCTCACGGTTGTGGACTGTGAGGTTCTGGAGGATGCCGTGCGGCATCCCGAGCTTCACGAAGATTTGATCGTACGAGTGGGCGGTTTCTCGGCTTATTTCAACAGCCTTTCGCCGGATTTGCAGCTGGCTATTCTCGAGCGGACCGAGTACACGCTTTAACTTACTTTCTCACAGGCTGCGGGATGTGGTAGAATCTTTCAGAACAAAGCCATGGTGGGCGCTTTCAAACTGACGCAAAACCAGGAGCCATCTCGTATGCACAAAGGTATATTACTGAAAGGCTCTGTCCTCGTTGCCCTTTTTGCGTCCATTATTCCACTGACCTCTTTCTTAATTGCTGATCCAGAAACACGCCACGATTTGTTGGCTCTTTCACCTGGCGTGGCGGTGGGAATTTTATGCACCCTTGGTTTGCCGGTTATATTACTCGCCTGGCAAAGTCACAAGGCTCACCAGGCGGTCTTCGCTCACCCGCTGCGGAAGATGGCGCTGGTCCTGGCGACCCTCATTACCGCCCTATGTACTGCGGGCATGTACAATGTTAATTTTGGTGCGTCCCCTTTTTTATTTGTCTTTCCCATAGGTTTATACGGGCTCTTCGTTTACAGTGGCATTGGATCTGCCAGGGCGGCAGGCTATGCATTTGCCATTGTGCCTGTCATCGGCTGGATTTGCTATTTGGGGATCAGTTTATTCATCATTATTTCCAGGAACAGACAGGCTGCACGTTTGCTCTATCTCGTTTTGGTGGCTTTATTGATTGCTAATATAGGGGGGTGCTGTCTTCAAATTTCCACTGAAATTGGAAACGAAATGGGTTGGTGAAAGGGCCTTAATCAGCTTGTCCAGATAGCGTATTTTTTGCATCAGCGGATCTTCTATTTCTTCAACACGAACACCGCACACGATGCCCTTGATAAGCGAACTATTCGGGTGAAAGGCGGGGGCTGCGCAAAAAAGGTTTCGAAATCGTTTTCCTGTTCGATTTTTTGCTGTAATCCCGCCTGGTTATACCCCGTCAACCAGCAAATGATTTGGTCAACTTCTTCTTGCGTACGATTTTTTCGTTCCCGCTTTTTGAACATACAGCGGATAAACATCCGCAAATGGTGTCGTAAAGATCCGCTGTTTAGGCATCGTTATTTCTCCTTTCGATTGAGACCCGAATCA
>CAVOYE010000014.1:0-511698 GCA_963700595.1 uncultured Chloroflexia bacterium | reverse complement strand
TCTTTGATCATATTCAAACCTTCTTGTGAGTTAAATACCAGCCTGCATGCTGCGGTGTTTCGCTAACATTTCTGACTCTACCCAATCTTCAGTTACTTTGTCGATCGGATATTTGGACAGCACGAACATTCCGATCGGTACATCGCCATTGTTACTCTGTCAGGCTAGACCTGTCAACTCTTGCGGAGATATGAAATTATCACGGATCAGTTTGTCTGTTTTTTGTTGAACCGTCATAAAATAAGGTTGTTCTTTAAAGTGCTCGTGTAATATTTCGCAGTTTTCTTCCAGCGTATAATCAAGTGTCGCATTCTTGAGAATTTGACCTGTGACGATTAATTTACGGGCTTCAATAATATCTTCATCAGTTTCGTAGATGATTACCGCAATCGTATGCCCGGCAAGTGTCAATGCTGTTGTTCTGTGGCTGCCATCCAGCATAAAATATAGGGCTGTGGAATTTTGCTTTTCAAATTCTCGGAAGATCGTGGAGAGTTCAGCATTAAAGTGTTTTCTCACAATATCTTTGCTGATGAGTGGAACAAAAGCCAAGTCTTCCCCGTTCTTGCATTTGCTGTAATATTTCCGAAAAACACTATGACTATATAGTGGATAATCATTTAAAGTAATAATTTGATTTGGATTTAATGCAGTTATTTTCATAATATGACCTGTATACCAACTTACTCCCAAACAAGATGGGCAATACTTATTCCTCGATGAGGCCATTCCGCGCTGGAGATGTACCAGTCACCTTTTTCATCCTGAAAGATTTCCGGGGCATGCGCGTTAATTGTGGTCACGTTGTCTTTGAGATCAAACTGTAATGGGTTGTCGGATTGGTAGACACAGGTCACATGCTGATACGCACCTTGAAGGTCTTTGCGGTCCCATATGCCGTTCCAGCCACATACAAACAGAATTCATCTTTGACAAAACAATGATCGTTGGGCACCCACTCCTCATAGCGTTTGCCAGCCACCAATTGCCCTGCGCTGGGTCCAGGAAAAACATCCCCGGCAGGCTTGTATATATTGACATACCCACCGTTGATCCTGGGAACTTGCACCTTTGACTCCCGCGCTTCGGGATCATCATCATGGACGGGAATATCATCTACGTTCGATGGCGCTTAACAAGAATTTGCATTAGTCACTATCTGCGGTTTGATAACACGCGAGCCGATAGCCTTGAGCCTGCTGGTCAGCGCCTGGAACATGGCCTGGTCCTGGTAGGCACCAACAATAGCACCGCCGGAACCGGCGAATTTGGCAGAAGCACCGCACGACCGGGCGGTTTGTATCATCTGGATTTGCCAGGGAGCTAAAGCATAGATGCTGTTGCGCAAGTCGAAATTCCTGTCAATTAACTGACTCAAACGGGCGGCATCTCCCGCTAATATAGCCTGCCGACCTTGTTCGGCTAGTTGGGCAAAATCCTCCATCGCTCTGACGATTATAGGGTCGCCCATGTTATAACGACCCCGTATGTCGTTGTGGAAGACTTCGGTGGGTTCGCTTAAGGCGGCGTGATAAGCCACGTAAATAGGCGGTAACAGCTTTTCATCAAGCAGTTCATAATCATAGTACGTCAGTCCATTGAGGGTCTTTGCATTATCTTTGGAAAAATCCATATAAACCATCCCCTCATAGCATTGGATGACGCGGTCCTGCAAACCTCCGGCAATGCCTAATGCCCCTTCCACAGAAAGGACGATCGTAGGTTGTATCGGCAGGGGTATATCTACGTTGTAAAACTCCATCAAAGCGTGAAGCGTAGCCGTGATGATGGCGCTGGAGCCTGCCAATCCCACTTGCTGAGGGATATTTGTCTGATAACGCACGGAGAAATTCCTGTTATGCAGTTCGTTGTTTTGCGCCTGGCAGTAGTCTACAAAACGCTTGATTGTGGCTTTGATGAGCCGGATGCCACCGTAATAACCGTGCAGCTCCACATCCTTTGTCAGATCGTAAATTGACCGGAAACGAGCCCGGTCTTGCTCCGCCAGGACAATATCTACAGAGTCCCATTCGTATAATACCACTTCCGCCCAAAAGTTACGCAGGATGATGGAGATGGTCTTTCCATTATAACCGTCAGAGGGGTTGCCCAGAAGCCCTGCGCGAGCGTAACTCCGCTTACGTATGATTAACATTGAACATTGCCTCCAAATCGAGTCTCAGGTCTGCGCCGTATTTTTCGTCAGCCAGCGCAAATTCCACAAAAGCGCGGAAGTAAGCACCAAAGTCGCCAATATCGTAGCGTTTCTCTTCATGTCGCAGACACACACCATACACTTTGTGTCCTTCCTGTATCAGCATCCGGACAGCATCGGTCAGCTGGATTTCGTCCTCTGCGCCGAAGCCGGTCTTATCCAGGGCGTCAAAAATGACCGGACTGAAGACGTAACGGGCCGCAATAGCCAGGTTGCTGGGCGCCTCTTCACCTGAAGGTTTTTCGATAACATCAGCTAACTCAAAAATGTCCCCTTTGCTTTTGGGTGCGGCGATCCCATATTTCGACACCTCCAGGTTTGGTACGCTTTCAAAAGCGATGACCGCTGCCGCTTCTTTTTCCACAAAGCACTGTTTCATGCGTTGTACTATGTCACTCTGCGCATTTATGCCAATAATGGAATCCCCCAAAGCAACCACGAAGGGTTGTTCGCCCACAAAATTTCTAGCGCATAAAACGGCGTGTCCCAGACCTAAAAGCTGCCGTTGGCGCGTATAAAAGTAGTGTGTCGGTGTTCGATCAAAATCGAGTTCTTCCAATAAGTCTTCCTTGCCGGTTTCGCGCAGAATCTGGGTCAGTTCCTGGTTAAGGTCAAAATGGTTTTCGATTGAACTCTTGCCAGGTCCAGTGATGAATAAGATCTGATTAACGCCCATCTGGACAAGTTCTTCCACCACATACTGTACCACCGGCTTGCGACCCACCGGCAGCATTTCTTTGGGTTGTGATTTGGTGGCGGGCAGCATCCGGGATCCAAGTCCTGCCACAGGCACTACGGCCATATTAATATCTGTTATTTTCATTCTTATGCACTCCGAGTTTAATAGGTTATACCATCATGCAGACAAAACCCTTCACAAAACCCTCTTTTTCCTAAAACCTAGATTACACCAATGATTTGGGTTCCGCTTCACGACTCCAGATGACACACTAAACTAAGACGTGAAGAATAGTTAATGATCATTAATTAATGAGTATAGCTGTCATAGTCTAAACAACAACCTGAAATTCTCACACCGCTGAGTTAAGAACTGAAACGACCGCATTATATGTTCATTAGCTGTAAGTTCTGCCGGATTTGATATAACAGGGGTTGTACACCAACCTGGTTGTGAGCGATATTTCGTTTAACGCAGTCCCGCTGCACTTACCACGATATTTTTATTTACAGTCAGCCGCATACACATATACTTTGGCTTACAGACAATATAATGGGAGATGGCTAATTATGAAACCGAAACATCTATTATGGGTTTACGGACTTTTCTTCTTGTTTTTTCTGCAATTGCTTTCCGATTTTATCGAATCGATTTATGTCTTTGGGCTGTTGAGCACCGGGGTGACCCTTGAGATTGTCAGTATCGTATTATTGTTTTCCCCCATCGTCCTGCTGGCGTTCCGCAAAGGACTCTCAAGGACTGTACTGATTATCCTGGCTGCCGGGGTGCTTGCATGCCGCTTGCTTGCGGTCATGCTTGGACCTTCGCCAAAGATGGTGACCAGCGGTGTGGGTGTGGGGTGCTGGTTGGTACTCTTTCCAGGCTGGTTATGGTCCCTGACCCAGTCGATGGGAGACAAAGCGCAGATTACCCGGGATGCGCACGCCCAAACCATAGGTGTTGGGCTGATGATTGGCCTGGCTATGTCCATCCTACTCCGCATGCTGGGGGCTGGATTCGATGTTTCCACCTACGGTTGGACTCAGCTTCTGGGTTGGGTGGGAGCAGCGATTTGTATCTGGTTTGCTGCTCGACTCCCTTCAGACCTGACTCAGACAACCCCAAAAACAACCGGCAAACCTGTTTTCTGGCGGGTTGCCGGCTTGAGCCTGGGGATGGGCAGCGTTTTGCTGATTCTATACTTTGCCTTTATGAGCCCCAATGTCATTGCCCGTTGGACCGGGGTCCAGTACCCCCTGATCATCTCAGTGTTGGTACCGGTAATGAGTGTGTTTACGGGATTGTTGCTTTACCAACCCCGGCGGCTTCTGGAAGTAACCCGTAAAAATCTTGTGCTCTGGAACGTCTTATTTCTGTTGTCACTGACCCTCACACTCATTGCGCACCAAATAAAATTTCCTGGTGATTTAAGCGTATATCCGCTACTGGAACCAACGGTCAGTCTTGTGCACCATATCCCGTTATTCTGCTTGCTGCTCTTATCCCCTATCGTTTACCTTGATTTTATCCATTTCCTGCGGGAAATGATGGCGCTGCGCCCGACCCTGCGACAGCTGGGGGTCAGCTTCACATTAGCAACGGGCTTTATCCTTTTGATGATTCTGGCGCAGGTTTTTACCACTGTTTATGATTACATCCCGGTAATTGGACCGTGGTTTCGGGACCGGTTTTGGCTTGTGTTTCTGTGTGTGGGCTTTGGTTTTACCCTCCCTGTCTTGCTGTTTCGAGATAGGTGTCTCGTACCTGATAACGCGCAGCGCATTTCTGAATCAGGTCGCGCGCCAGGCACTGCCTTCCTGATTTTTGCCGGGCTATCCCTGGTCATAGCATGGAGCACTGTGCCCCGCCCCCCGCTGCCGGATGAAACTCAAACACTGCGCATCTTAACCTACAACATTCAGCAAGGCTACAGTGAAGACGGGGTAAAAAACTTTGCCGGTCAGCTGGGCGTACTCAGGGATGTGGATGCGGATCTCATTGGTTTGCAGGAATCTGACACCAACCGGATCGCCGGCGGTAACTCGGATATTGTCGGGTATTTTGCACGCGCTTTAAATATGCATGCCTATTACGGTCCAAAAACTGTACCCGGGACGTTCGGTATCGCGCTGCTGTCGAAATACCCCATTAAAACTGCTGAAACTATCTACATGTATAGTATTGGCGAGCAAACCGCAGCTATTCATGCCCTGATTCAGATAAACGCCCGTGATTATCATGTTTATGTCACGCATCTTGGGAATGGAGGTCCGATAGAACAGCAGCAGGCTATCCTCAAGCACATCCAGGGACGCGAGGACGTCATCCTGATGGGCGATTTCAATTTCAGACCTGACAGCGATGCATACAACCTCACCGCCTCCACACTGGAGGATGCCTGGTTAGTGCAGGATATGCCGGTGGAAACCGGACCCGAACTTGATCCCAACAGGCGCATCGACCATATCTTTGTCACACCCGGCACCCAAATAAAAAGGTCGCGGTATATCGTCAGTCCTGAATCGGACCATCCCGCACTCTGGGCAGAATTAATATGGTAAATGATTTTTTTGGTTATGGACAATACTGACACCAAGGTTGTCAGCGTGATCGCTTATCCGCTCCAGGTTGCGTAGCCACTCGACGAAGATGACATCAGCTTCCGGCTGGCAGACACCCGCTTCCAGGCGTTGAATGTGCCCCTGTCGTACATTCAAATACAGTTCGTCGAATGTGTCCTCAAGTTCGCATGCATGCTGCGCCATATCGCGATTACGGTCGCGCAGCGCATCCAGAGCGCACGTATATGTGTGATGAGCATGTTTGCACAAACGATCAATATCCTCTATCGCTGTTGGACTAAAGATTACTTGATGCTCGATGCGCTTTCTGCGCTGCTTCTGCAAGATCTTCGGTGAGATCGCCAACACGCTCGATGTCGGTAATCAGGTTTTTCATCTGGAAACAATGCCGCTGCTGACTTGAGCTCAGATTTTCTGCCAGCAAACCATTGATGAATTCATCCAGGATTGTACATACCGGATCCACGTACCCATCCTCTTGTTCCAACACCCATTGTATAGCAGTCTGCATCATATTCGAGCAACCCGCGCCGGCTGGAATCCAACATTTCTGCTGTCACGCTTCCCAGGCTATATAACTCACGGAAAGCCTCCTGAAGAGCTACCTGTGGGATGTTGAATTGGCGCTTGTCAATAAAGGTGGTCAGTTTCTGCTGCTCTTTTTGTTGTCTTTCCGGCACCATCCGTTCCACCGCGCGAGCAATGGGTTTAATGAAAGGGAAAAAGATCACACTGACCACTACATTGAATATCGTGTGTGCATTAGCAATCTGGCGCGGTAAAATCGGTGAGGTTCTGACCGATCAAATTCGTGAACGGGGTGATAAAGGGAATAAAGAGTAAGAACACCTAGAACATTGATTAGAATCTGTGCAACCGATGCTCTCCGTGAAGCACGCGACAGGCGGAACGACGCAATAAAACCGGTGATACAAGTGCCGATATTTGCGCCCAGGAGAATGGAAATCGCGGCAGGAAGTGAAATTGTGTTACTTACCCCCATCGCGACCACCAATCCAGTGATCGCTGAACTACTCTGCACAATCGCCGTCGCGATCGTACCCTGCAGTACGCCAGCCAGCACATTAAAACTCATCATCGCCAACCAATTCGCCACAAACGGAGTTTGGGTTACGACTTTCTAACGCATCTGACATGAGGTTCATTCCCAGGAAGAGCACCCCAAATCCTAACATGATCTCGCCGTAGTTTTTCCAGCCATTCTTCTTAATGAATTCTGTCATCACGAAACCTGAAGCGATAAAGAGAAAACAAAGATCACCCAGTTTAAACGCCACGATTTGGGCAGTCAATGTCGTGCCGATTTCCTGGCCCAACATGACGCCCACGGCTTGCTCCAAAGTCATCAGATTCGCGTTGATCAAGCCGATCATTGTCACCATCAACAGGCTGCTGCTTTGGATCAATGGCGGTCGCAACAGCCCCAAAGACCGCTCCCTTTATGGGTTCGTTGGTCATCCGATCCAGCCATCGTCTGAATCTGACTACCTGCTAGCTTTTCCATGCCATCGCTAAGCTTATCCACACCAAACAGAAATAAAGCCATGCCACCTAATACTTGAAGGAAATAAAACATGTCAGCCTCCCCACAGGGCAGCTTGAAAAAACGACTGCTGGGATATAAGTTTTTATACAATCTGATGCTGGTTGCCAACACAGCAATAATACCCGACAGAATCACATTGGCAATGATGGGGAGTTATAGTTATTCCGTTTTGACACCCGCTACCTGAAACCAACCCGATATGGGTTTACGCCCAGACAAGACGCGCAAGACTCACGCCTCGATAGGGCTTTTCTACGCTGGAGATGCACCAATCACCTTGTTCGTCTTGAAAGGTTTCCGGGGCATGGGCGTTGATTGTGGTCACGTTGCCTTTGAGATCAAATGGTTTTGAATTAGCACGAATCCTACACCAGAATTAGCGCCGTTTGTCTCCCATCCAGGTACACAACCTCACCGCCCGTGAACGCCACCGTCTGCTCCAGGCTGGCCTGGACGACCTTGTCGTCCCACTCCGGCACCGGCATCTTCGTGTTCAGCTCCAGCGCATGGCAGGTATTCGCATACAGCGGATAATCCCCG
Organism: uncultured Chloroflexia bacterium; assembly: GCA_963700595.1. Classification (GTDB taxonomy): domain Bacteria; phylum Chloroflexota; class Anaerolineae; order B4-G1; family SLSP01; genus PWVB01. The sequence continues at coordinate 504,115 of CAVOYE010000014.1, read as the reverse complement.
CGTCCCGGCACACCCTCCTGGTGATCCCACAAGCCCATGATCGGGCCCGCCGCATGCCCGTGCACGCCGATGGGGTGGTTATAGAGGGTCGCGTTGAGTCCTGCGGCCTTCGCCTCCGTCAGGGATTTGGCCAGAATTTCATTGCCGGTGCAGCCCTCAACGAAGTTCGCGCTGACGATGTCCTGGAACTGATTCGCAGACCGGAAGAGCGCCTCTCAATCCCAGCGGGGCATCGGTCTCGCCTTCCTTTAATACATAGGCCAGACGCTGCGTATCCGTCTTCAAGCCCTTGTAGCAGATGCCCACATCGCAGTGCAGCAGATCACCGGGCATGACCGTCTTCTTGTCCGGGTCACCCTCAACGTCCTGGTGGCGCTGGATGTCCACATCGAAGTGAAACCAGAAGCCCAGCCCCAGGTCGATGGCGCGCTGCAGCATATAGTATTCCAGGTCCGTGGTGGTGGTCACACCGACCTCGATAGCTTGCCTGGAGAACGCTTCGGCAATCAGCCCGTGGGCGATGTGGTTGAGTTCGGGATAGGCGTCCAACTCCAGCGGGGAGCGTGTCTCCAGCCAACCAACGGCCAGTTCTTCCGCGCTGACCAGGCGCTGCTGATAGGGCTCACTGAGGGCTGCCACGAGTTGGTCGTACAGGGTCTTGCTCAGTCCGTCCGCCAATGCGAAGGTCTCTGAGACGTCGATACCGATGCGATGCGGGTCCTTGTCCGCAATCAACCGCGCCAGGCACTCGAATTGGGTTTCATCACCTTCAGCCCATACGGCTTCGTAGAACGGTGCATAACGTTTCGCCGTCTTGGACGAGATGCTGTAGCAGTCTACCCGGTCCTCATCATTGAGCGCGTACACGAAGCCCGTGAGCCGTGATGCGTTCAAGCTGGTTGCGGGTAAAAGCGTGAACATGACCGGGTCTTCATTGTACTCCCGTGAAAGCACGATCCACAGGTCGATGTTGGTACGCTGCATCAGTTTGGGAAGGATATGCTCCAGCCGGTAGGCCAGCCATGCATCGTGTAATGCGTCCTGTTCACGCAGGGAAAGGATGTGGAAATCAGTCATGGGTCACCTCGTTGAATATATTGGGCAGGTAATATATATAGCCTTAACCTTTATATCAAGCCGTCATCTTACTTGCACATACCCTATGCCCAGCGCTTTGGCCAGTTTTTCAATCGCAGAGGCGTTATGGCCGATGGAGAGGGAATAGTGGTGATTGTTACCCGCTTTAGACCAGTCCTGGACAAATTGCGAGATATCATCGCCAAAATAGCCGCGGGTGAGTGTGTTTCCCTGCTTTGGCACGACACCTTTTTGGCTCTCTCCCTCTGCGACGATAAATGAAAACTGTCCATTCTCGTCACTGCCAAGACCCAGCATGGTCATTGGGCCTGATTTGAGGCTGAACTCCACCGATATGCCGTGACCGCGCTTGCCATGATAAAGACCAAGACCGCGTATGGTCGGCTTTGCATCGCTGATGCGGATATCGTGCGGGCCGTCGTGACCCACCAGGACCACATTGTCCGCAAAGCTGGTACCGCACAACTCAGCAAAGGAACCACCCGCGCCCAACGCCGAGGTGGTGTACATAGCCAGACAGGTCTTCATATCCGATTCACCTGCCAGCGAGCAGCCTTTAGACACCAGCAGGCTGTTGCCCACGATCAGATTGGATGCGACGCGCTCGTAATAGTTATCGCGTCCTTCGTAATAATAAGCCATGCCAGACAGGTTGTTTACCTCAACGAGTTTGTCAAGGCCGACCGAGCAGCGTGCTGCCCACTCGACATCCTCGTCCTTGATGGGGACTGTGGTTGGGTCATATGACGCGTCAAGTAATGTAAAAGTGTCGTGCATCAAGGTCAAGTTTTGCCCTGACTTCGTCTTCGCTTGCCTCCCGGACATATTTAGCCAGCTCGCACATTTCCACCATTCTGATATGGATGCCGAACGTGCGTGTAAACGTGGTCGGGTCGAAGTTCATGTCGAGCATACCCTCGTAGGAATGACCCATAGAACCGAATATCGCTCCCCGATACATACGCAGTGCATTCGCCACGCGGCACCAGTCACTGATGTCTTTCTCAAAGCGCGGCGCAAAAACCCCATCGCCGAAATATTCACCAAAAACGACGCCAACTGGCGGTTTAAGGCAGCGCGTAAGGGCATTGCACGCCTCTGGCACAGGGCATGCACCCCCGCCTGCGTTCTCTTCGAACATGGTCGCTCTGGAAAAATCTCGCGCCCTCTGATACCCGACGACGACCACAGGCGCGGCGCACGCCAGCACACCCTGCATATAACGACCTGAAGCGACATAGCACGTCAGAAAAAGGAAGACCAGATCGACGTCCTGTGTCTTGAAATACACGCCCGCCTTATACGATATCTCAGGTGTATCGCACATCTGCGTGCCGTCGTCAGCTGTGAACTTGACAACCTCGACCCCCTGTTTGACTCAAGCAGAGATTCGAAACCTTCGGCGTTTTTCAGCAGTCTCCCCCTCAGTTCAGGAAATTGCGGCCAGTATTCCCTGTGACCGACAACCATAACCGCGACTTTTCCTTTTCGCATTGGATCCATTTTGCAGGTCCTCCTTGCAGATTACCAGGGTGTGTGTCAGTTTGATGGAAAATCCTGATCAAACACCGCATGACAATGATATGATTGCAGTTTTGCTAGCCCAGTCTGCTGGGCACAAAACTGCCAAGGTACGTTTCTGACTATGGGCGATATACAAGAGCGAGCGATAGCGTGCAATTAAACATGCCATTATATCCATATTCAGAAACGCCCGATTACCAGGATTTGACTTCCCGAAACTCGACGTAGGGCAGCACACTGGAGAGTTTTTTGATAATCCCGTTGTTATGGCCCAGGCACAATGACATGTGATGTGTATTACCGGCTTTTGCCCAGTCCACGACAAATTTGTTAATGTTGCCTCCGATATGCGCCCTGGTAAAGGTGTTTCCCATCTTCGGTATTGGACCGCGCTGACTTTCAGCTTCGGCGCCAATAAAGCGGAATTTGCCGTTGATATCAACGGATAGACCCAGCACTGTCATCGGACCCGTTTTCAAGCTGAATTCTACCGATATGCCGTGACCCCGCTTGCCGTGATACAGACCCAGGCCGCGAATGGTGGGCTTTGCATCGCTGATGCGGATATCGTGTGGGCCGTCATGGCCGACCAACAAGATATTGTCCGCCATGTCAATGCCGTATTCAGCGAACGATCCACCTGCGCCTATTGTCGACGTCGTGAACATCGCCATACAGGTCTTCATGTCAGACTCACCCGCCAGCGCTATGCCTTTGGATACCAGCAGCGAATTGCCCACAATCAGGTTTGAAGCGACTCTCTCGTAGTCGTTGTCCAAACCCTCGTAATAATAAGCCAGGGCCGAGAGATTATTGTTTTCTACCAGCTTATCGAGACCGACCGCACATTGCGCAGCCCAGTCGATATCCTCCTGAGCGATCGGCACCGTGGTCGGATCATAGGAAGGATCAAGATAGACGAAAGTCTCGTTCATTTCATCGATCTTGTTTTTGATTTCCCCCTCAGTGGCTGTCTTGACATATTCGACCAGCTCACACATCTCAAGCATTTTGATGTGAACACCGAATGAGCGGGTGAAGGTGGTCGGATCGAAGTTCATATCCAGCATACCTTCGTAGGAGTGACCCATATGACCAAATATGGCGCCTTTATACGCACGGAGCGCATCCCCCACGCGGCACCACTCGCCAATCTCCGTCTCGAATTCCGAAGAATACCACTCGCCGCTCTGACGGCCGAATACGAAATCTGCAGGCGTGATTCCACACCGCTCAAGCGCATTGTATCCTTCAGTAACGGAGCAGGGCCCGCCCAAACTGGTACTATCCGCTGTTGTCGTCGAGCCAACCTCGAATTGGATCTGGTGCCCTACCAGAATAATTGGACAACACACCTGTTTCGCGCCGATAAGGTATCTACCGGAGGCGACATAATTGGGGAGGTAAATATAGCAAAGATCGATATCGTTTTTCTTGAAAAATATGCCGGCCTGAAAGGACTTTTCAGGCGTATCTATCATCTGCGTACCGTCTGATGCATAAAATCGGACGACCTCAGAGCCGCAGCGCTCGAGCAGTCTCTCGAAAATTTCACCCGATGCGATTATATCTTCCCTCATATTTGGAAACTGTGGCCAATATTCCTTATGGCCGACGATCATCACACCTGCTTTACCTTTTTGTTTCACTTTCCCGATGCTCATTTGTGAATCTCCTTAAGTCATCTATGGATTTTCCCAAGAAAATGGACACAAAGTTAAAAGACACTTGGACTCTCAAACTCCAACGGGGCATGATACCCGGGACTAGGGCGAAGTACTGCCTAATCTGGAGCGGCGCAAGTGAAGACAGCTTCAATAAGTCGTTATTCAAAGGCACTGTACGCGTAGTTTCAAGTTTATGTCAAATATCTGTGAAATGTTCCACCTAATACACATAACGGCTATATGAAAGCGCGCTTCCCTGGATCTGTGACCTTCATGGTCGCCAAAGTTAAAATGCCTATCGTTAAGTATTGAGTTTATACACTTGTATAAACGAGGCAAATGGCAGTCCTCAAAGATGTCAATCAGTGTTAAGTGCTTCGTTTATTTATTAGTGGAGTTTGTTTTACGCTTTATCAAATACGTCAATCCGAAAAGCGTACCGGCTGCGACCGTTGAAAAACCGCCAATAAGAATTGTTAACGCACCAATGGGCATCCACGCAGAATCATGGATAATGTTATTTGTGTCAATGAAACTCTGGTTGGATCCATAGATTGACGCAATGATGCCGGCAAGAAGCACAACGATGCCCGCGATAAAGAGAGTTTTTTCACGTGTCTCACATTCTTAAGTGATTTCTACACCAGTAGTATACGTGCGAGCCTCCCACCGCAATTTTATCAAAGTCCAGGTATCGGCAAGTGGGGTGCTGCGCCAGCGTTGGGAAACGAAAATTTCACTGTCGGCTGCGTGCAGGGCAATCAGACATTCCTTGCCAATTTAGTGTTTGTCGCCGCCATGAATCCCTGGGGTTGCGGTTGTTCTGGCGATCCGGAACGGGCTTGAGCCTGCCCCGGATATGGATTATGCCAGCGCAGTTACCCCTGCAAGAAAACCGCGCACAATATCCATATAGCGGCTGAACTGCTCGTACCGCACGCAGTGACCGGCTCCTGTAATTTTGATGACGCGCAGTTGCGGTACATAGGATTGGAAGACTGCTGTGCTCTCAGCGCTGATCATTCCCCCTCGATCGGGGTCTGCGGAGATCAGTAGAGCCGGACAGGTAATGCGCCTTAGCACCACCGGCCAGTCGACGGCTACGGTCGGATCAAAATCTGTTACCTTAGGGCTGAGGCGAAGCTGTGCGTCGGCCCACAGTTCGAGTGAGACTTCGGACCATGCCGGTGTTGCTGCATGCTGCTCTGCGATCAGCTGCTCACGCGGCATACTCTGGAGCTTTTGGATCTTCTCCATAATCCGAGCATGTCGATTCGGGTCGTGCGGCATGCGCATAGCTGTCAATCCCAGCGGCGCCGCGTCTTCCAGCAGGATCGCACCGGGTACATCGGGGTAAAGACCCGCCAGTGCCAGCGTCGTCCCGCCGCCCATCGAGTGCCCCATTATCACCGGTTTGTGCAGACCCAGCTCTGCGATCACACCGCGCAGATCACCTGCCATGGCGGCCATATTGTAGCCATCCTCCGGCGCGGCTGACTGCCCGTGACCCCGGGCATCGACCATTATCACGTCATAGTCTGATGCCAGCCCCTCCGCCACCGGCGTCCAACACAGGCCATCATCCGTAAACCCGTGCGCCAGTACAACCGGCGGTTTAGCACCGCCCGTGCGCGTGTAATGCAGACGTAGACCATTTACCCGTACATCACCAGATTCCCATGTAGACATAAACATTCTCCTCTATCTTATGATTCTGACTGTGTAAGTTCCGGTCCAGGAAGGCCAATTCTTTACCAAGCAGCAATGCGCGTTCTCTGTGCTTTGATTCCACTCGCCGATATTCCACGCCCGTCACGATGCATTAGGCCATCGCCAGGACTGCTCAAATTCGCTCCGGCAGAGCCTATATAATCTCATGACACAGATGCCAAGTTAGTGTTTACAAAAGTATAGCATGTTTTAAACCATGCGCTTTCTATAATATAAAATATTACTGAGGCGGAACTGGTGAGAGTGATCCGCTGATTGAGCGGAAATAGCTATTCGGGTATATACTACTTTTCAACACGTGCGGGATCGTCGTTCGATCCATACCAACCAAAAACAAAATCTGGCTGGGATCGTGTCGAGCTTTGTACAATGCAAATAAGGAGAAAGAAACGATGAAGATTACCGGGGTGGAAAGTTTTCGCGTGGAAGTGCCGCTCACAGCTCAGCAGCAGGGGATTGCGGGGTATTATAATACGACGGGGATCACGCGGGTTCTCACAGATGAAGGGATCACCGGGTATGGATTCACCGCGTGCGACGCGGCGGAGGTGGCGGGAATCCTGGTGGGTGAGGATCCGTTTGCCGTGGAGCGGCATCTCGAGGCAGGATTGGACCGGTGGTTCGGGGCGGAAAATGCGCTGTGGGACATCATCGGAAAGTCCGCCGGGTTGCCTCTGAGCAAGTTGTGGGGCAGTTATCGCGAGCGGATGATTCTGTATCTGACCTGCGTCTGGCCAGGAGCCGCAGATCAGAGTGATGTGACGCCGCGCCAGCAGGCCGAACAGATTGCCCGCTATGCCGAGAAAGGGTATCGGGCGGTCAAGATCCGCATCTGGCGCCCGGACTTCATGGAGGACGTGGAGACGGTCCGGTTGGTGCGTGAGTTGGTGGGAGGGCCGGAGCGGATGGAGGTGATGTTCGACCGGACGGGGGAGGCTGCGCCGTGGACCTGGGATTACGATACGGCACTGAAGGCTGCCCGGGCGCTGGAAAAGGTGCAGGCGACCTGGTTGGAGGAGCCGTTCGAGCGCGGGAATATCGCGCTGCCGGCGCGGCTCAGGGATGAGGTGGATATCGCCATCACCGGCGGGGAGCACCAGCCGTACGCGGTCTACCCCGGGTACATTGGTGGCGGGTCCTTCGATATCGTGCAACCGCACTGCGCCAATGTGCTGCGGCACTTGAAGTCGGTGGCGGATATGGCCGAAGCGTTCGGTCAGAAGTGCATCTTTCACGGATCCCACGGGATGAACCTGATCGCCTCGCTGCAGGTGGGAGCGACAATTCGCAGCTGCGACCGGCAGGAGTTGGTTTACACCACACCACCGATGATGCCGGAGGATGCCTGGTCACCACTCAACGCGCTGGTAGAGGGGGGAAAACTGTATACGGTGAAGGATGGGTACATCCGGATTCCTCAGGAGCCGGGGCTGGGCGTGAAGGTGGATGAGGATGCGATTGCGCGCTATCGGGTCGATTGATAATGATCAACCATCAGCACCAGAACCGAAACCAATAAGACCTATATGGAAGCGATCTTATTCACTTTGAGAATAAAATGGGGGAAGCATCATGTCAAACTTCAATGATTTATCAAAACTGCTTGAGTTTATCGCGCATCATGGACCGTCCGGCTGTGCCTGCGGCGTCGCCAAAGACGGAAAGACACTGTATGAGGGTTATGCCGGTCTGGCTGACATCGAAAGTCAAAAACCAATTTCTGAAGATACGGTGTATAGATTGTGGTCGATGACAAAAGTCATCATATGTACGGCGGCACTTATGCTTTTTGAGCGGGGAAAATATCTGCTCAATGACCCCTTATATACATATTTCCCAGAATACAAAGACATCCATAGAGTGCAGACAGATCCTAATGGAAATACCACAATTGTTCCGGTAAATAACCCGATGCTTGTTAAGCATGCTTTTACAATGTCGGTCGGCATGCCCTATGGTGGGAACAACTCATATACCGCCAGGGAAATCGCTAAAGTCCAGGAAGAACTTAGAAAAACTTTAGGAAAATATAATCTGCGAACCGAAATTAAGGCTATGTCGAAAGTACCCATTGCATTTGAGCCGGGGACGCACTGGTTATACGGTTATGGTCATGACCTTGTCGCCGGTTTGATAGAGGTGGTGTCGGGAATGACGGTGGGAGAATTCCTTCAACAGGAAATATTCGAGCCTTTGGGAATGCACAGCACCGGATATCGATTCCATGATGATATTGAGGACAGAATGGCGACGATGTATCAGCGCTCGGAAGACGGGGCGTTAACCCGAACTATCGGTATGCGAGATGTGTATCATAAACCGGATGCGATTCTTGAATCTGGCGGGGCAGGGCTTTATTCAACAATCAGAGACTATTTGCGATTTACGCAGATGCTGGCCAACGGCGGGCAACTTGACGGCGTAAAAATCATTGGGAGAAAGACCATTGACCTGATACGGAGAAACCAGCTCAATGACACTCAACTCAAAGACTTTACAAATTCATACCTGGCGGGATATGGCTATGGCCTGGGCGTCCGTTGCATGATGGATCCGGCGGCTGGCAATTACAACGGTTCTGTAGGAGAATTTGGCTGGACAGGCTACGCGGGTACATGGACAGCCATTGATCCCAGCGAGGGCTTTTCAGTTGTCTATATGCATCAACTGGAACCCAATATGGAGGAATATATACATCACCGGGTGCGCGCAGCCGCATACGGCTGTATATAGATTGGAAAATTCGTTATCCGAAGGGTGGCCGCGGCTTTTCCGCAAAGATAAATCGGATGCAATTACACGAGTTTAACAACTTGGGCGGTGATCAGTATCGCAGTTCTGTGACGGTGCGGGAGACAGCTAATGATTATCTATGTGAAGGGTCATCGTTCATTAGAAAAACCTGCACCCGCGAGGAGCTTACCCATTTGACAGATCAATATTTTGACCAGGAATGTGGGGAGGTGCAAATCCGTTAGCCTGGCGAGAATCTCACAACTAAAATTGTTTTAAATCAGTCAGTCAAATCCCTTTCGTCAACTTTATCGTTCAACGGAGCTGACAAGCTTTCCGATATAATCCCTGTGTGTCGATGAAAGGTATGCCTTAACCACGTAATCTGTATCCGTGTTCACAACTTTTATCAGGATATGATTACTCCCCTGTTTCAGAAGAAGGCGGGTCTGTGATTTGACCGGTTCTGCAGAGATATCCGCTTGTGTGAAAATCTCTTTACCATCTAACCATACCCGGATACAGCAAGCCGTTTCTATGTTTAAATACAGCTCCGGTACGTTCGGTTCACTCAGCAAATCATCAATCCGCCGGGGACTGTTCAGATAAAAACTCATATAGCTGGCCGAGTTATCCTTAGGTCCGGTAAACGCCATTTCCCTGAATTGAAATCCGTCGGGCCCGGCGCTCTCGACTTGCCAATGTGTTGTGAAGTCACCCCGTATAATCGCGTCACCCTGAACAGGCGCGGCTTCGCTTTCCCCATTTAGAAGGTCGTGATTCAACAAATGTTCGCTACTATGCCCTACCAGAAAACCTGCAGCCAGAACTCGAACTAGTCTGTCCCCTTCCAGGGCCAGGGCTTCTCTGCCAAATTCATGACTAACCTCGGCACCAGCAGCTTTAAAGAGCTTGTTCCATACAAGCTTCCTGGCTGCTGAGATGCGCAGTTTTGAAGCTGGCGCACTCCCTGCCATTTCGAGCGTACAAAGCAGAATCCGAGCCTTGCCGGCAGAGAGCCTAACCAAGGCATTGAGCCTCCGGTAATTCTTTTTCGCTACGGTAGAGGGCGCCTGTTTTAGAGGATTCACCACGTCGATTCCACATCCTCCAGTCGCAGCTACAGGCCTGCAGGAGAGCTTTTGCGTTTCGGATGTCGCCGGTGCGAATCCCATAACGCTGAACAACATAATCCTCTGCCTCTGAAAAATAGAGTTCCTGTAGGCGGAAGTGATCAACCAGCGGGTCGGTATTGGCGTACTCTCCGGCAAAGACCAACGAGGAGGCTTCCCGCGCGAATATCTCGATCTTTCCACCGATCAGGGTGTCCAACAGTTGCTCAGATGCAGGTGTCAATCCGGATAAGATGACCGTGCCACCGCTTGATTTCAGCTCTTCAATCCTGGTTTTCAAAACCGTTGCTTGTTCTGGCGAGACGGAGGCCAGATCGGCAAACACAAAAGTGCCGGCTTGATCCTCACTGAATCTGACACCGGAATCCTGCAAACCTTGACGGAATATACTGTTGGATCCACCGAAGAACACCACGGGCACCGGTTGATCAACTTGTGGTAGAGGCTTCTGAGGGGGCGGTACTATCTCGGTCTCATAGGGGGATGGCAGGGGGCCACCTGGCGAAAACACTGCTTTTATCGCTTCGTACATTGGCCAAGGGGCATAAAGCGGCAGGTTTGGATCATAGCCCGGATTAAAAGTGCTGCAGTAAGGGCCTAGGCGTTCAGGCTGCACACCTGGTTTTCCTTCTTGATAGGGGCCAAACATAATGCCGTTGTCAACCGTTGGGGCATTTTCCGGATTCGCATGACCGAGTGGCAGCGGTTTCAGACCGTACCAGGCCAGATTAAAGACACTCAGATAGCTAAAGTCTGCTAGAAGCTGGGCTTTCAGATCGCCGTAGGCTTCAACCGCAACCCCTTTCATCCGGTCTTCTATACTGCGGAAAGCCAGATCACCGACAAACACCGACGCGTGGACGGGCGTACCAAAATAAGCAATCGTTCCCTCCCCTATACCCACAGGTTTGCCAGCCCCTTGTTTGGCATATTCGTACATCCGCTTTGGTGCATAATGGGCTATGAAGGTTGGAAATCGTCCAAACCAATCGAGGGAGCCATCTGCGCTGATCCAATCCCGGGTTGGATCAAGTTCCCGGACGATGTCCAGCATTTTGCAGACCTTTTCCTTCATGATGTTCATAGTCTCTTCGGTCGGAGAATAGCGAGCAAGGGCCATCCGTATTTCATTTTCAACACTCCACCCCATCACCGAGGGATAATTACGGTCCCGCAGCACCAGGCTGGTTACGTGATCATAGAAACGTTCCCAGGTGACTGGCTCATCGTAGTTAAACTGGCAGTGACTTGCCCATATCGCACTCTCATCCAGGATGCATATGCCCATCTCATCTGCCACTTCCAGGTAAAAGGTGGGATACGGCATGGCATGGAGACGAATCCCATTGCCACCGGCATCCTGCAGTGCCCTGTACCATGCAAAGGCATAACGCCGCGTGAGTTGCGGAATACCCATAAAGTGCCATGAATCACCTTTTATCTGAATCTTGTGGTCATTCAGGTAAAAATCCCCGTCTTTGATCTTAAAGCCTCGCCAGCCGAAACGTGTATACTTCAGGTCAACAGATTTTCCGTCCTGCTCAAGGGTGACAAGACCCGCGTAAAGATTGGGGTTATCTGTGTCCCACTTCAACAGTTTTCCAGAGACAGGTGTCTCAAGGGTAAGGACTGCTTCCGTATCAGCCTCAACTTGTATCTGTCCACGGGGTAATTCAATAACAGGTTGATCCTCCAGGTCATAGTGGGGAACAACCTGAATACCGTCATCCGGAATCATAAAGGGGATTAGTGCTTTTACAACAACGTTGACTGTTAAATTAGCAGGCAGGTTGCTCCGGTTTTCAATAGTCACCTGAATCCGCAGCTGATCTTCCGGAACATCAGGGAGTACGTAGACATCCTTGACACACACTTTCGGAATACCCAGCAACGTCACATCCTGCCAGATGCCGGTAGCATTCATATTGAAAAACGAGCCAGTCGGATAAGTATACTTGGTGGGGCCAGTATTGATAGTCATCAGTTCAGGCGCACAGACACCAACCCATAATTCGTGGTCTGTTCCTGGTGTCACAAAAGCGTCGAGAGGATATGTTTGCGGCATACTGTTGTCAAAATACTCACCGACTTTTTGTCCGTCAACATATACCTGACAGTATCCGCATACAGCTTCAAAGTGGAGCTGTATGTTTTTATCCGTCCACTCATCCGGCACACGCAGTGTCCGTTTCATCCAGCCCATTTTGACATGCTTCCAACTTTCGGGATAACTTGGATAACAATTAAAATCACCACCTGGAACACCGTCCCCATCCGCAAGACCGTTAATATTCCAGGGTGACGGTACTTTCAGCTTCACGCTCTCCCATTTATCCAGTTGTGGTAATGGCAATTCGGGAATGGATTCACCTGTAATAAAACCTTCCGGTAAATCAACTGGTTGGAAATCCCATCTGCCGTTTAGGCATATTTCGCTCCGGAATTCAGATTCCCCGGGTTTCAGGTAACCGGTTTCTGTTGAGAAATCATTATGATCGATAATATTTTGTGTCGTTGACATATGCCCCCTTAGTTTTTGGATAAAACCACCTTTTGTGTCATTTCATGACGATCAGGGGTATTGATATTGACGTGATAAATGTGGCTGATCTAAATACACATAGCTGTTACGGCTCAACAAACGATTTACTGGTTATCAGTCCAATCCCCCGGCCCTTTTTGCCAACGGCACAGTAGAACAAGTAATACATTGCATTCACCGGGTTCCAGACAAGCGAAATCTTGTGGGCGTATTGTTTGTCCAGGTCAGACGGGTTCCCGCCAGCTTTGTAAAGTGGGTCAGGATCAACGGTCCAGTGATATAGATCCCGTGAAAATGCTGCCATAATATGCGCACCATCTCTGCCGACACCAAAGAAGAAACTGATCCAGTGATCGTTATCCCAAAACACCTTTCCATCGGAAGAGAACATCTGATTATAGCTATCTTTCGCACCATTGGGAATCACCGGATTGTGCGCATACCGTTTCCACTCAAAGAGATCATCGGAAAGGGCTAATCCCATCTGTTCGATATGGCCATTAGCCGCGTTGTAAAAATTGTAATACTTTCCCAGGTATTCAACCAGCCACGGCTGATAAATGCAGTCCTTTTCCCACATACCACAGTCCGGTTGCTGGACCGAGAGGATAGGGGTATCTTGTGCGCGTTGCCAGGTCAAACCGTTATCGCTGCAAGCTACACCCTCATATCCTGGTCGCAACTCGTATCCATCCTGTCGGGGGTAGGCACCGTAGAGAGAGAAGTAATAGTTGTTGTACTTTTTTAGAGTGCGTGGTGTTTTAATGGCGTAATCTTCGTATAGAAAGGCACCCAGCACAACACCCCCATAGTCAAAAGAGCCTTCCGGTCCATAGCCCATAGCTAGACGTGTGTTAACCCAGTGAACAAGATCTTCACTTTCAGTGATAAAAGATTGATATCCTTTACCATCATAACCAATAAATGTCATGTACCACTTTTTATCATCGGGCAGTTGAAAGACCGTCGGAACGTCGGTCATGTGAACCTTTTCAAATCCCTTGATGCGTGGCGTTGCAGGGATCACATGGTCAGGATAGTAGTGCCAGCCCCGGTATGCTGCAGACCACTGTTTGATGATATCTGTGTCAATCATCGTAGTATTCTTCATCGGGGTGTCTCCTTTACCGGATAGATCTTCCAGCTAGAACTTTGTTACGGAACCTGCATATGAACAATCGTCAGTGAATACGGTGGAAGCGAAACGCAGCCTTTCCGAAAGGTCAGCACAGTTTCTTTTGGTGCTACGCGGTTCGGGTACTCGAAGTCATTATAAGCATCGGGTGATTTACCAGTAAGTCGGTGCGATGTTTGCCATCGCAACATCGTCTGAATGACGAAGACAGGCATTGAAAAATGAGGCTGCGAAGAGTGCTTCTGCCATAGTGTATTGGTTAGCAAGATCGCTTTCTTTCGTTCTTCGTTCATGATTTAATCCGTTCCAACACCAGCACCCAGTCCTGCGGTGAAGGTGTCGAGGGGGCAATGTCCTCACCTGAGCGGATCAAATGCTGTCCGTGCTGCGCCCTGTTCTCTGCTGGTTGCGAAAACGGTGTCATTGAGACTTGAAAGTTGGTGTATTGCTGCGGTTGTCCGATGTCGCTGCGCCACAGTCCAGTTTTCCCACACTGCATATTTCTAATCTTTACTGGCGGCGTGTAGTAGCTTCTCTTACTGTCACTCAAAACCAGGGCTGCATAATCCCCGCAGGCTGCTGCGGTGAGCCGTATTTTGGGACCGATTTCTGGTACGTCGACAATACCCAGATGCGGGATGCGGTAAGCAAAGAAAGGCCCCCAGGCTCCATCGCGTCGGTCCAGTAGATAGATCGCCTTGAGTCCTGGGTTGTACAGAGCAACAAGATAGTTGTTGAGGTCTTGAAAGCGGAGCACGATGCCAGTTTCGGCATTACTGTTGGCTTCTACACTGACCATCACGTCTTTCTCATTGATTTCTTTGTAAATGGAAACCATGTTTGTCAGGCAGACTTTCTCTTTCTCTGTGGCTACTCCTGAGGATGACTCTTTTTGCCCACTCGGGGTACCGAGTTCTGTCCAACGGGTAGTATTACTCACTCCCAATGCATCCTGAGCGAGCAGAGAACCCGCATGCCCCTCAAACGCTGGGGGCTGGTCGGTGACTTTCTTGATGGTTCCCATTTCAAAGCGCCGTCCGGTTGCGGGATCAAAGTAAAATGCATTATACGCGATGTTAAGCTCGAGCTGTTTCAGACGCGGACCACTCCAATCGTAAACCGAACGGTTGGGCCTGTAGATGAAGCGTACCTTTCCCGGGATGCCGGCAGCGAAGCAATCGCGGTCTGACCATTCCGGGTGCGGCTCAAAACGATGCCAGGGATACTGTTCCAGCAGTTTTCTACCTATGCCTACCTGGGTTGCGCCGGGAAAATCCCTGGCCTGCTGCCACGTTGTATAGTCCCAAATGGGCTTCAGACCGGGATCGCCTTCTATCCCCATATGATGTAATCCTGCTGCACCGTAGGTGTGCCCTGCCGCGCCATTGAGCATATACATCCAGAAAACGTAGCGTTGGGTATCTGCGAAATGACGCTGCATATGCTGCTCATAACCTGTCTCACCGCACAGGATGGGCATAGTCGGGCGCTTGGCATACCGGTTCGTGAACGTAGCGAGGGTGCTGGCATGGGTCGGATGGAAGTGACTGCCACCAACCAGCTCAAAATCATTCAAAGGTTTTTCCCCTTTGATAACACCGCGCTGCTCGTGACAGGCAAGCAGACGATGATAGGGATCAATTTCTCGCAGGTATTTCACCACCTCACCCCAGGGACCCAGGCCCCACTTCGCATCGCTGTCGATCTCACCACCTGGTATCCAAACCAGCGGGTACGCTCCGTAACGGGCAACGAGATAGCGCCAATGCCGCTTGAGCCCTTCTATGCCAGCAACTTGCATCGCATCGCAATCGCTGCGGCCCCACGCACCGACAAGCGCCGGCATTAGTCCGGTGTCGAGTAGATGCGCAAGTCGACGGTCCGCACAGTCGAAGTATATTGGATTGATGACACTGAAATCACGGGTGAAATAGGGCATGCCACCTTCATTTGCCCAGCCGGGATCAAAGGCGTCCTCGTCCGGATAGGGACCGCAGACAATTTGTACCACGTTGAAGCCCTTGATCTTGCGATCGGCGGTCAGTTCCTGAAAACCCTCCCAGGTCAATCTGCCGCTCAGCCCCTTCCACCAGGTGTCGGCCAGCCAGAGGAAGGGTGTGCCGTCCGAGTGTTCGAAATGCCGTTGATCTGCTGACACGCGCAGAGGGCCATGTTTATAGAGCGGATTATCACCGCTGTACGGTGTAACCTCGACCGCTCCAATAATATTCTGCAAGCCGGCGTCTTCAGTATCGCTGCATTGCGTGCGATAATGGTGCATACCTGCTTTCGGTGAAGCGTAGCGGACTTTCCACTGATCCCCACCCGCCCAAAAGCCCGGTACCGTATTCTGTGTGCTTTCGGGATCGGTGAAAACTACATTGAATGTAACGTCTTTGAACGGCCCGGTGTGAGCCTTCTCCGTCCGGAACGTGATCTCTACCATCACATTGGTTTCGGTGTTTGATTTGTTTTGGGTTTTCATATATCCCTGGCTTTAGATTCTCTGAAAGCTACAGTTATATGAGTAGGAATAGAATTTATCAACCTTTATTTTGGCGACTGCTGCCGCAATTGGACCAGCACATCAGGACGCACACAGACAAAATCAGGTCCCAGGCGGCGTTGGACTTCCTGGAGCATATCCATACGCCAGTCCCAATTCAACACCCACGCCTCGATAAAGGCCGGTCGCGTATCTCCTACGGCTTCACGGATGTCATTCACCATCGCCTCAATCAGTTTCTCTTCATTTTTGCCTTCGACAAGACGCGATGCCGAACGAAAAGCCACCACATTGTTCGGCGCGATGCGCGCGCGAGCCATCTCCGGCGCTCCCCCATAACCGGTGAAAATGCCCTGCAATTGTCCGCTGGAAGCTGCGGCATAGCGATCCTCTTCTTCATCACCGCCGTTGATGAGCCACAGGCATGATGTGTCAATCCACCGCATGGCCTCATCCGTCATCCGCGCGTAGGCCGCGTAAAGGGCTTCGCGTTGTTCGGGATATGCACGCAGGTACATCATTGGCTCCGTGTAACCGACGCCCAGTCCCCCCACCAGCAAATCGTTGGACGTGGCGGTGCGCAGATAGTAGTTGAGCACTGGCGGTGCCATCCGTGCGGCGGCAGGCGCAAAGGACCAACCCATCGGAAAGCTGCCACGTTCCGGCTTGTCCCACTGCAAGTCGCGCGTGCGCATCATCAGCGCCTCGCCCAGATTATCACCATCGGAGATGATGTGTGCATAGTACACTTTGTCCGGGTCAAATTCAGGTGTCTCCGGCGGCTTGTGACGATATGGCCCGACAGGCACGCCGGAATGCACGATGAGATTCGTCGCCTCGTGGGAAGGCGTCAGCACCTTGCCGAAACTTGAACCACGTAGCAGACCCGGTCCTTCCATCACCGCATCCGCGTGACGTAGATCGGGGTCCTTGGGGTTGGGCATCCAGTCGAACCACCAGCCGACGATGGGCGTATTGGGCGGTGTCGAGGCCAGGATGCCGTGCAACAAGTTCTCTTCCGGCAGCGTGCGGTGCTCGGGGAACCAGAAGGTGAAGATTTTGAAGGCCACCAGATAATCCGTGAGGAGGAAAATGCCCGGATAGTTGGTCGCCAAAATACGGTGGTTCATCCGGGGAAAGAGTTCCACGTAAGCCCACCGCATCATCTCGTATTGGGATGACCATTTCCCGCGCGCGTCGAAGACCACCGGCAATTGAAGCGTCGCATTCATCTCCGGCGTCACCGGCACGGCGTCCTCCAGCGCGCCGATCATCATCAAGACATTTGTCTGATTGAGCCGGTCAGAGTGGAAGTCGCCAATCTCATCCATGATGCTGCCATCGTAGAGAATCGCGCCCTTGACCTTGTCGCGAAAACGCGTCCCACACCTCCGACATAGCGATTTCGCGCGAGGTGTAGCCCTCAAAGTGTAATTCATCCAACCACTCGCGATCCTGCCGGTCATAGCGCGTGTGCAGCAAATAGAGGCACGGTTGTTCGCGGTTGACGAGGCCCTGCAACACACTCAGGGCGAATTCCTGCTTGGGGTGTCGCTGCGCTGACATCCGCCACCAGCAATTCTTGCGCCGGAGGTGGGGATTGCGGCCAAAAGGTCGGGTAAGCGTCAATGTCGGTGACCGGGGTATAGGGGATCGGGACATCGTGCAGCGGCAAGAAGCTGCCGGTAGCGGTATGTTGGTAGGCTACCGCATCAGCCCAGAGCACATCCCACTGCGTTGCGAAAGGATCGTGCCGGAGTGCATCCAAAGCGCTGCTGTGTTGCCTCTACATCCGCTTGTGCTGCGTAAACTTCCGCCAGGGCAAAGCGCGCCAGCAATCGCGTTAAATCATCCGGTGCGCGGTTGACCAGCTCCTTAAGTGCATACTTCAACCTTTGCCGGTGCGCCATAACTCACGCAGCGCCACTTCAATCGCCATGGTTCAAAGCCAAAATGCAGTTTCATCAACAGGATATTGGTTCCAGGGTGCAACGCGATAAAGACGCGGGTCATCCTGGGGTTTTTCCAGATGGGGTATAGTCGGAGATAGCACCAACTGTCCATTGCCCCAGGCTACAACGTTCGCTGGCAGTCCGGTAATCAATTCGGTGATTTGCGGTTTTTCGACCTCTACCTCAGCGTACACATAAAGGACACTCCAGGCTTTCGTGGGCAACCACGTGCTCAAGTCTGCCGGTTGTTCACTCACACCTTCCAAATCCTGTACATGCTGCCATCCTACTTCTCCAGATTTGCCGGGATACACGGCGGTTAAGTCAATTTCCTGCTCCGGCGGATACGCAGTTAACAAACCCTGATATCCTGCGTTCTCAAACGGCCCTATCACATGCACATTGTGCAATGGCAACCGCATTGGCTCAGGTAAGACTTTCTCCAAAGTGATCAGCCAACGTCCTCTTGCTGTTGGATTTGCTGGATTCATCATTTTCCCCCTTTTGGATAACCCGTTGTGGTATGAAAACAATTATATCCCAGCTGTACAGGTTGTCATAGCGGTGGCAGAGCCTTTGTGCGAGTTGTAGGGAAGGGGTCGCGTACGCCTGGTCACTGCTCAACGCGCTGGTAGGGGGGGAAAACTGTATACGGTGAAGGATGGGTACATCCGGATTCCCCTGGAGCCGGGGCTAAGGGAGAAGGTGGATGCGGCGGCAATCGCGCAGTACCGGGTTGAATAAAGCAGCGAGGGTATGGCGCCGTGGTGCGCGGCATGCGAATCGAAAACCGGGGCATTGTTAACCAATGAGATGCGGGTGGTGCTTTTAGCCACCCGCGGTCCAAGTGTTTGTTGAAAATGAAGTGAAACTGTAGAAATTCACAGTAGGCAGGGGGATCGGCTTTTGTTATACTAAGGCTATGTAAGTGAGATTATACATATTCCAGTGGAGACTAAATATAATGAATAATGAAAATGATCGTCCGGGTAAAGTTTCTCTACAGATGATTATCCTGCGTGTTTTGTTTGTCCTGACTGTTTTTATTTTGGGTGGATTAGTGTCGATGATTGTTGTGAATCGCTTACTTGTTGCGCAATTGGCGATATATGGAGATAGTTATATGGCGGCAAGTTCGGCAATCATTGATTTTATGGATGACATCCTTCCGTATCTGGCTGCTAGCATGGTCGGATTCTCAATTATGACTTTTGCTACTATCTCTGTGTGGCTCTGGACAAAAGTGGAATTGCGCTATAGGCGTTATGGAGTGGCATTGCTTGCTCTGGTTTTTGTAATGCTTGTTGTTTGGTTGTACTCCGGACAAAGTACATTGCATACTCCAGAGTTCATGATGACACCCACCCCCATACCCTGAAAGATTTTGAAGATGGTATAGTGTTACATTCAGTAACGCCACATCAAAGGACAGATATGAGGTAACTATTGACACGTGTGTGGCATACCCCGACAGCGTAATAATGGAATGCCTTTGGTCGAACCGCTCCTAACCCAGGAATGTGATGCCAATGCGAACAGTTTGCCCCGCCTCCAGCTCCAGATTATCCACTATGTGACTGTGCCAATCAAGATATGGCGCACCGTTCACGTCGACCGCAGATATCGCCTCGGGAACCTGGAGTCTGACCGTCTGGGTGTGATTCGCCTTAAGCGTCGCCTCGATTCGGTTCTGTAAGATATTCCAAGTCAGATCCACCTCAATACCACCGCGACACAATAGCCCTTGCACACTGCCGGATGTCCACCGACTCGGTAGTGAAGGGAGCAATTTCATCCAACCGGGTTTGGAGAAGAGAAGCATCTCTTGGACGGCTGCTGTCCACCCCATGTTCGCGTCAATCTGGAATGGCGCCCAGGACAGGCGATCCAGACTGGCGCCCATGTGACGCCAGTCGTTGTGCACTGTGAAAAGGTTGCGCATCAGCGCTGAGCGGCTCAGGATGTCCAGACACTCCAGTGCCAGGTCACCTTCGCCCATGCGCGCGTAGTTGCACGCCATGTGCGCCAGCGACCACGACGTCTGTTGTCTCAGGCCGATGACCAGTCGTTTCTTGACAGCCGTGACAAACGCCTGGAACAGCTCCGGTTGTTCCTCTTGCGTGACCTCCGTGCCGGGGAAGACCGGGTAGAGGTGAGATTGATGGCGATGATGATAGTTGTCCTCAAACCAGGGGTGCATCCACTCGCGGACAGCACCGTCCGCATTAATCTGATAAGGGGGGATACGTGTCAGCATCGCTTTCCACTCAGCAACCTCATCCGCATACATACCGGTGTACGTGGCGCCCTCGATGAGGTGTAGTCAACACCTCCTTGGCGATAGCAAAATCCATGGTGGCATTGATTGTCGTCTGCATCCTGCCCCGTCCAGCCTGGTTCACCCAATTGCCGGGGGTGTTCTCCGGCGAGTTGGAGGGCAGACTGAGGTACATGCCACCTTCATCGATGATGAAAAAGTCTTCGTAGAAATGGGCGGTCTCACGCAGGAAGGGCAGCGCGCGTGCCCGCAGGAAAGCCACATCCTGGGTATGCAAGTAGTAATCGTAGTAGTGCTGCGCAAGCCAACCCGCGGCCCCGGTCCAGTGAATGATGTGGGGCTGCAAGTTTTCGAGCCTTCCACTGTCCGGTGTTGTGACTGCCGGGATAAAGATACCGCGACACCCATAGATGTTACGGGCATTGGCGCGGAAATCATCCATCATCCTATCGTAGTAGTCAAAGACAGGCAGCAAAAGGTCGGGCATGTTGCCGGAAAGCGCCTGCCAGTAGATCATCTCCAGGTTTTCGTTGGCCATGTTAAATGACCAGAACCCCTCGTATTCCCCTCCCCAGAGACCCTGCAGCGGACACGGATTTCCGCCTTCGCGGGAACTGGAGATCAGCAGATAGCGCCCGTACGCCCACAGCTTTTCGACCAAGGCGACGGGAGCCGCACCACGGTAGGCCTGCAGCAGCAGTTCATCGGTGGAAAGAGCATGCGATGTGGTATCTGCCCCCAGATCCAGCGTAACGGCACTGAAGAGCGCTCTGTGAGCTGTGGCGTGGGTGTGTAGCAGATCGGCATAGGATGCGGTGACGTCCGCGAGTTCAGATTGGAGGCGTGGCCATGCTGTACTGCGGCGTTCGCCCGGGAACAGTTTGAGATAGAGAGTGACACGGTCGGCGCCCGAAACGTGCATGGCATCAGGACCATCCGTAGTTCTCGACCTCCGACCGTCAGAACCCGAACTACCGCCCCGAAGTCCGTCTCGTCATCATTGCTTGCTGCGTACCGGATGTACGCACCTTCGACAACGGTCTCCTCCCCAACCGGCAGGGCAGCCTGGGCGGCGCCGTAAGGTTTCATCGCATCGCTGCGGTCGTGCAGGTCCAGGGTGATCGCACAGTGGATCGCACCGGGGGTGCTGGCTCGAATCTCACAGACAACGATGTCATCGATCCGGGAGACAAAGAGCACGCGTTCGTACGTTGTCTCGCCATCAAGCCATGAGACAGTGATTTCCCCGGTCTCCATATCCAGTGTGCGACGGTAGTCCTTGAAGGCATGTTTGGCTGGCATAGAGAGCTTCAGGTCGCCCAGCGGCAAGGGATAAGCGCAAGTATTGCGGTATCCCTTAGCTTTCAGGGCATCGATCAACACATTCTCCGACTCAGCAACCTTGCCTTCGAGCAGCAGATGACGAACCTCTGCCAGGTGGTCGCTGACATCGGGTAGTTTCTGCTGACTCCGATTGGTCCAGAGATCTTCGTGGGTCAGCATGATCGTTTCCTCGTCGATGCTGCCGTAGACCGCAGCGCCGATAGCCCCATTCCCGGCAGGTAAAGCCTCGCGCCAGCGTCCAGCCCACCAGGAAGAGGGATAGCTAAGGGTCAGTATGTTCTTTGTCGACATTGACTCATCTCCTAACGGTTGGACTGGCTCATGATAATATTGTAGCACAAAGTATAGGTGTAAATGGAACAGTCACCGCCTCCCAGTAGAGCAATGCAAGCTGTATAATCGTATTCTTTCAAGATGCATAGCTCCCCAAATACTAGCGCTTATTTGCTTATTGCCGCGCAGGCATTCCGGCAAAATCGGCGGTCCCCTCCCGCCAGATCGGCAGAAGAATCGCAGCAGTGCTTGCACGCTCGCTCATCGTTGCCAGCCGTGCATAGTGAATAATCACCCTCTGGTCCCAATACCGACACGACATCAACCACAATGAACTCCGTGTTCTGGCTAAAGTCGTGGATGGCGCAGGCATCGCGGCACGCTTTCCGGGTCTGCCCGTCTGTTTCCAGCATGTCACAGCAGTCCTTGCATTCCGGGTTGTTGGCGGTATACGCTATGCATATCTCTAAGCTGGCGGCAGCTTGCATCGACGACTGCTGCAGAACAGGTTGCTCCCGCTCCGTTGTGCGGAGCTTTCTGGTTCCCTGGTGCCCGGTTTTGGCGCGAGGTCCATTAGCCCGGGCGTTAGCTGGCACTAAGGCTTCTGGATCTTGTTCTCTTCTCATGAATGTCTCCATTTGATTTCATTATGACCAAACTCACATACAGGTACTTGAAAGATCAGGGAATGAGCCTCTTCTGATAACCTACCCTATCAGGACACATGATCGCGTTCAGATCTTAGAGGACCGCTGGTTCGAGGACCGGGTGATGCTGTCCTTTGAACTGGCTCATATACAGGTTGTGATAGAAGCCCTCCTGCGCCAGCAGTTCTGTGGTGCGTGCCCCGTTCGATGATCTCGCCTTCGTTGATGACCAGGATCATGTCAGCTTCGCGGATCGTGCTCAGACGATGGGCGATGACGAAACTGGTGCGCCCTTGCATCAGGCGCAGCATCGCCTCCTGGATGTGCTTCTCCGTGCGCGTATCCACGCTGCTCGTCGCCTCGTCCAGGATCAGGATGCCCGGGTCGGCCAGGATGGCACGGGCGATGGCCAGCAACTGTCGCTGTCCCTGGCTCAGGTTGCTGCCCCGCTCCGAAAGCTCCGTCTCGTAGCCCTGCGGTAGGCGATGGATAAACGTGTCGGCATTGGCCAACCTGGCGGCAGCGATGACCTCCTCGTCCGTCGCGTCCAGACGCCCATAGCGAATGTTCTCCATCACCGTATCCGAAAACAGGTACGTATCCTGGAGCACGATGCCCAGTTTGCGGCGCAGGTCATCCTTTTTTAGCCGGCGGATATCCATCCCATCGATGCAGATGTTGCCGCTGTCGATGTCGTAAAAGCGGGTCAACAGGTTGACGATCGTCGTCTTGCCCGCCCCGGTCGGTCCGACCAGGGCGATCGTCTGCCCCGGCTCCGCGTGCAGGCTGACGTGCTTGAGCACGGGTGTGTCCTCTTCATAGCCAAAACACACGTCGTCAAAGACCACATCCCCGACGATCTCGTCCAGTGGCTGCGCGTCCGGCGCGTCGGCTAACTCGGGCACCTGGTCGATGATCTCGAACACCCGTTCCGCACCTGCCAGCGCAGACTGGATCGAGCTGTAAAGTTGGGCGATCTCGCTCAGCGGACGCGTAAACTGGCGAACATAGTTGATAAAACTGGCGATGGTGCCCACAGTCGCCAGCCCTTGCACCGCCAGCCAGCCACCCGCACCGGCGACGATGGCAAAGCTCGAGTTGTTGACCAACCCGCCCAGCGGTCCCATCGTCCCGGCAAAGATCCGGGCACGGGTCGAGGCCTTCTGCAACTTGCGGTTCGCGACCTCGAATTCCTCGATCACCGCCTCCTCGCGGCCGTAAGCCTTGACCACGTGCTGGCCCGTGAGCGTCTCCTCGATGATACCGTTCAGCGTGCCCAGGTGCTCCTGCTGCTCGCGGAACCCCGGACGCGCGCGTTTGGCCACCCACCGGCTCAGGAATAACATCAGCGGAATCGTGATCAAGCTGACGATAGCCAGGCGCACGTTGAGCAGAAACATCATGGTCATGACACCAATCGTGCTCAACGCGCTCGAGATGAGCTGTGTCACGCTCTCGGTAAGTATCCTGCTGATATTCTCAATATCGTTGGTAAGGCGACTCATCAACTCGCCGTGGGTCCGCTGGTCAAAGAAACGCAGCGAGAGCGTCTGTAGTTTGGCAAACAGTTCATTGCGGATGTCACGTACTGTGCGCTGCGACGCGCCCGACATGACATAGGTCTGCAGCCAGGTGGTAAGCGACGTGACCAGGTAGATGCCGATCATCAACAGCGCCGTTCGCGCCAGACCCGGGACATCATTCTTCAGAATGAACTGGTCGATCGCTTTGCCCATCAGGTACGGTCCCATCAGTCCAAGTCCTGAAGTGACGGCCACCAGCACCACCGTGCCGATCAAAGCCCATTTCTGGTGTTTCAGGTAGCCCCAGATGCGCAGCAACGTGCCGCGCGTATCCTTGGCGCGCTCCTTGGGGCGCATCAAATGACCGCCCGGACCGCCCGGACCACGCCCCAGGGGGATGCCGGGTTGTGGTTTGGTTTGATTCCCTTTACGCTCCGACATGGGCTGTCGCCTCCGTTTCCAAGCTGTGATTCATAGATCTCGCGATAGATCGGACTCGACGCCAGCAGATCCGTGTGCGTGCCCTGGGCAGCGATCTGCCCGTCGTCCAACACGAGGATCTTGTCCGCGTTAAGCACCGTGCTGATGCGCTGGGCGATCACAAAAGACGTGCGATCGCGCATCAACGCGTCCAATGCATCCTGGATCTTGATCTCGGTCTCCACATCGACCGAACTGGTGCTGTCATCCAGGATCAGCACTGTAGGCTGCGTCAGCAGCGCGCGAGCAATGGCCACGCGTTGCTTCTGTCCCCCCGACAGGTTGACGCCGCGCTGACCGACCATCGTATCATAGCCTTGTTCAAACCCGGTGATAAAGTCGTGCGCCTGCGCCGCTTTGGCCGCAGCGATCACCTCTTCGTCACCAGCGTCAGGACGCCCATAGCGGATGTTGTCGCGGATGGTCCCGGTGAACAGGACCGACTCTTGCAGCGCCACGCCAATATTGACGGCGCAGCGCTGCCTTGTCCACATCGCGCACGTCCACGCCGTCGATCGTCACCTGGCCCCCGGTCACGTCGTAAAAACGCGGGATAAGGTGGATCAGGCTCGACTTGCCCGAGCCCGTGGCACCGAGGATCGCGATCGTCTGTCCCGGTTCGGCCACAAAGTCCAGACCCTTCAACACCGGGTCCTGTCCATCACCGTCATAGCTAAACGTCACGCCCTCAAAGGCGACCCGGCCCTGTGGAGCAAAAGACGCGAGTGCGCCTTGCTTGTTCTGGACCTCAGGCTCGCTTTCCAGTACGTCCGATAATACGGTCCGCCGACGCCTTGGCACGCGCCACGCGCATCATGAGCATGCTGACAAACATCAGCGACATGAGCGTGCGCATCAAGTAGTTGATAAAGGCGATAAGCTGTCCCACCTTGAGCGTCCCATAGGTGACCTGTAGACCGCCGAACCAGATCACAGCCACCACGCCCAGGTTGATGGCGATCATCATGACCGGCCTGGTCACGGCCATCGTCCGCGCTGCGCGGATCGTGTGGTTCATCAGGTCGTCGTTGGTACCCCCAAAGCGCTGCTCTTCGTACTGAGTACGAACAAATGCCTTGACCACCCGCACGCCGGCCAGGTTCTCCTGCATCACGGTGTTCAGGTTATCGAGCTTTTCCTGGACCTGCCCGAACAACGGGAAAGCCCTTGTTGATGACCCACGCCAGCAGCACCAGCACCAGCGGCGTGAGCACAAGCAGCAGCAAGGCCAGGCGCGGGCTGGTCAGGATCGCCATGATGATGCTGCCAATCAGCATCCCCGGCGCGCGGACCATAGCCCGGAGCATCAAAGCCACCATCTCCCGCACCTGGGTGACGTCGTTGGTCAGGCGTGTGATCAGCTGCCCTGTTTCCAGGTCGTCCAGGTTGCCAAAAGAGAGCGACTGCGTCTTGCGAAACAGGGCGCTGCGCAGATCAGCCTCGAATCCCTGTGTGGCTCAGCTCAGTGAATATGTTGCCGCCGATACCTCCCACGACGCCGATCAGGGCATAGCCAATCATCAACAGACCAGTATTGATGACAACGGCCATATCGAGCTGGGCGATGCCCTCGTCGACGATGCGTTGCACCATCCGTGGCTGCATCAGGTCCATAACCACTTCGAGGGCCATCAATGCTGGAGCCAGCATAGCCCACTTCCAATAAGGTTTGAGAAATTTGAATAGTTTGGTGACTGATTTCATGGATATTTCTACCTCCTATTTTACTTTGCCGTCTAACTAAATTGAGCAAAAAAAGCTACGTTTCATCTATGGCGGTAAGCAGATTCTCGCGGATTTGTGCGAAGAAACGGCGCAATAGAACACGTTCCTCCAGTGTGAAATTGCCGAAGGATTCTTCATCCAGTGCATCCAGCGTTTTTTGCACATCCTCACAGATTGCGTGACCGGCAGGTGTCAGATATACCCGCGAGACACGTTGGTCTTCCTGGTCCGCACGCCGTTCCACAAAACCGGCGTGTTCCATGCGCTGGAGTACTTTGGAGATCGTGGCTGGCTTTCACATTCCGCATCGCGCCCAACTCAGTTTGGGTACAGCCATCGTTATGCTGTAAGTACATCAACACTTGCGGTTGCCCTCGTGGCTCATCAGCCCCACGTCATGCACATAGTTGTACTCAATGATATATGCCTGCCTGCGAAAGCTAATACCCGCACTCCCACAGTTGAATACCGTGTTGAACCGGGCGATTGACGGACACCACGCATTGCTTGGCAACCCACCGCTTTCAAGGCTGATCGCTGGGTAGCGAAGTGATCCGTTCCAGCAGACATCATGAATCAGGTTGTTTTCAACCATATTGTCTACCCCGATCATGACCAACCCGCCCAACGGCGTATAGGCCAGCGTGGTATTCCGGATGGTGTTGTGTGAGCCTGACATCCCGGTCGTGGAAGTTGGTTTCGGATCTGCGTCAAGATCGGTCAATTCTCTCGAAAAGGTGGGGTAGCGTAGATGGCAGTCGTCAACGACGCTATGTACTGTGTTCTCAAAGTAGAATGTGGCTGCAAAGAAATGGAATCCAATCAAATGGATTTCATCAAGATCGTGTACCTCAAATACCTTCTCGCGAACCTTGACCTCAACCGTATGAGATGTTGGATTATCGCCATCGGGGCACCAGAGATATAAGGTGCTTGTCTCCCTGTCGTAAAACCATTCAGTCGGGCTGTCCAGGGCTTCAAGCTTCCCACTTAGATAGTAGTAGTTGTCTTCCCAGGGCCGAGTCGTATTCGCTGAGTTTTGGATTCTGGGTTCCATATCGCGGTTGTATGCAAATGCATCGCTGCCTTTAGTGTGTTTGTTGACCTTCCGGGTCCAAGTCAGGAACTTGTGCGCCACATTGAGGGTGCCGATAGCACCTGTCCAATCCACATCCGTTTTACCCAACTCCGGGTCAACGATCGTTCCATAGCAACTGCCTTTGGTTGTATTAGCCCAGCACGACCGTTCCCATAACTCTTTAAATCGCATGTTGGGCCATCTGGCCTCGATCATCATTTGCCCGTCTACGAACAACTGCTCCACATCCAGTTCTACTTTGGCCTGATAAATGGAACCCTTGTAGACCGTCCATGCTCCGGTGACAAGTTCAGTTCCGCTGAGTGTGACTTTCTCGCCGGGATAGGCTACATACTTAATGGGATCTCTCGTCCGTCCACCATTCTTCGGGCGCACTGTTTCGCGGTATGTCCCTTCGCGTATGAAGCAAGTATCCCCTAACTGAGCAATATCCGCGCACCGTTGGATGTGGCGGAACGGGCTCTCCCTGGTTCCGGGATTACTGTCGTCTCCGCCCGGTGAGACATAATACGCGGTACCTGAGGGATCAACTTTCAGAAACCGCCGGGGTAGCGGCGTCCTGACGGAATACGACACAAACTCACTTGTGTTTCCATCGGGCGGGATCTTCTTGGTTGACGCGTTCAAAATTCTAAGCGCTCCTTATTGCCGTCAAGTACGATCCAATGGTCAGAACGTTGAACGATCACCTAAGCAACCTTATCTGTACAGCTGTTAACAGTCCCATACTCAGGAACCACCAAGTACGCTTGAGCTTGTTCCGTAGAGAATGCAATCACGCCGTCAGCGATTTCGTCGGTTTTGATCACCTTGTCACCATGCTTAACCGTAACGGGCACACCTGCGCGGAGCTGACAAAGACCATTTATGTCAGCGCGAATTATGGCCTTGGATAACGCCCCCTGTTCCCACTGCATATCGATCTCAAATCCACCGCGTGCGCGAAGACCTTTGACATGACCCGCAGTCCACGCTTCCGGTAACGCGGGCAGCAGATGGATTTCGCCGCCGTGGCTTTGCAAGAGCATCTCGGCGATGCCGGCTGTCGCGCCGAAGTTGGCGTCGATTTGGAAGACTCTCTTCCCGTTAAATAGGTTAGTCGTTTAGGCCCCGCATGACATGGTTAACCAGAATGTCATGAGCTTGGTCACCATCACCCACACGGGCCCACAGGGATATTCTCCAGGCACCGGGCCATCCACCGTGTTTGCCCCTGTGCGCTAACGATGTCCGCGCCGCAGCGAATAGCTCCGGTGTATCGCGACGATTGATCTGGCTGCTCGGATACAGTCCATACAAGTGCGAGACATGGCCATGTGCATCATCGGGATTGTCCCAATCCACATACCATTCCTGGAGCTGCCCGTGCTGACCGATCTGCATGGGCGCGAGACGCGCACGCGTCTCCGTCAACTTTGTCCGGAATGCTGTATCGATATCCAGAATCTTTGTGGTCTCGATACAATTGGAGAAAAGATCCTGCAGAATTTGCATATCGATGGTGGGGGCTGAGCAGATGTTGAAGCCCTTGCGTCCTTTGCTTCTGCCATCTTTACTCGTCCCGCCGTGGCTATGCTCGGGCGAGAGTGATGGCGAGGTCACCAGATAGCCGTCCTCGTTCGTGGTAAGGAAATCCAGGAAGAATTCAGCCGCACCCTTGAGAATTGGATACGACTTCTTCAGGTGTTCGATATCGCCCGTGTAGAGATAGTGTTCCCAAAGATGCTGGCAAAGCCACGCCCCGCCGGCCTGCCACATGCCCCACTGCGCGCCATCGACCGGGGCCGTACCGCGCCACAGATCCGTGTTGTGGTGGGCGAGCCAGCCACCGGCTTTGTAGTGGACCTTTGCCGTGTTCGCCCCCGGTTCCTGCAACTCACCGACCATACGCAACAGTGGCTCGTGGCACTCGCTCAAATTGCAGACCTCCGCCACCCAGTAATTCATCTGGATATTGATATTGATGGTGTACTTGCTGCCCCACATCGGTCTGAGCTGGTCGTTCCAGATGCCCTGCAGATTCAGCGGTTGTGTGCCGGGACGAGAACCGGCGATCATCAGATAGCGACCATACTGGAAAAGCTGTTCAGTCAGCAACGGATCGGGAGTTCCCTCGGCCAGTTTCTCAAGCCGTTCATCGGTCGGCATACTCTCGGACTCTTCTCCGCCCAGATCGATCGATACACGGTTAAAAAGCGCTGAGTAGTCATCGACATGGTTTTTGTAGAGCTGTTCCCAGGACTTTCCCTTGATGCCGGCTAAGGTATTTCTCAACTTTCGCTATCGGATCACCCCCGATATCCCGGTAATTCACATAACTGGTAGCCGCCACATAGCGAACGGTTGCCGCGTTAGCGCCCTCAACTGAGATCCTATCGCCGTGAGCAACAACCCTCCCGCCTTCGACCGTGACGCTGGCACGCGCTGCAAACTTTAAGCCCTCGCCTTCCCATGGCCCGATCAACCGACTCTCTTCGCGCGGGTCGATATGGCCCGTAAGCGACAGCGTGCCGTCCGGTAGGGTCTGGGACTTTGAGGGATGGGGGCTTTTCAGCGACAGGTCAAACGTGATCTGTTCCGGTTTGTCGCACTCGAGGCGTATCACAATTGTTTCATCAGGACGGGAGGCGAAGACCTTTCGCGTGAAGCGTGCGTTATCGATGCGGTAGGCGATCTCGCTCACAGCAGTTTCCATATCCAATGTGCGGTGGTATTCACGCGGCTTTCCGCCTTCTGGGAAATCGAGAAACAAATCGCCCAACGGCAGATACGACTGCTGGTACTTGGGTCTTCCGAGCATGTTTTGCGCGATCGCTTCTGCGCGGTCATACGCGCCCTGCTCGATAGCCTCACGGGCTTCGGCCAGAAGCCCATAAGCGTCTGGATTATCGTAGCAATGAGGGCCACCGCTCCACAGCGTGTCTTCGTTCAATTGTAGGCGCTCCTGCTCAACACCCCCAAACACCATCGCACCGAGTCGCCCGTTGCCAATCGGCAGGGCCTCGTTCCATGTAGCAGCTGGTCGTGAGTACCAAAGCTTCAATCTCCGGGATACGCCTGTCATGGGCATGGTATAATCTCCTCCAATCCATCTCTAGCTTATGTGTTGTTTATGGGACCAAATTGATCTAAAGGGAATACTTGAAATCCCAGCTCGAATGCAGGAGAATCAGCCAGCAACGTGAAATCTCCGCAATCGGCGTCAACGAATCGGGGATCGGCGAAGATGGAATGGGTATCAAATCCAATCTTCTGCCAATTTTCAAACGAATACTCCTCGGATCTGGCGGGTAGGTCTCTGGAAAAGTGCACCAACGCCTTGAACCTACCGATGTCACTGTAGAATAGATTGATGTCCAGCTCGTTGAACCATGGTCCTTCCCTGGGTGGCTCAATGATGTCGTACACCGCTCCTTCTGACTTGCCTTTTCTGAAGTTGGCGTCCACTTCGGGTATGTCTACCCGTGAATCCATGACAACGATATTGCGAACGAATCGATCGTTGTTCCTCTCATATCCGCGGTGAAACGCTGGTGGATTTACTGGTTTGTAGAAGATATTGTTTTCTACCAACCTGTTCACCCCTTCCCTGAGTTTGACACTGATCCCAATACAGAGATTCCCGTATACATGGTAAAACGATGAACCGTCGTCCAGGTCAATGCCCCATCCCGAACTATCGCGAAACCTGTTATGGCGGATGATTGAGCGCTCAAACACATACTTCTCCACTTCTCCAGCTGGATGTGACGCGGCGCCATGACCCTGAGCACGGCACCAGAATGGCTCTCTGCCCCATGAATTAAACGGACCGTGGTCCCCTGTTTCCCGGACTGTATCATGGATATCATTATACTCAACGAGATGCCCACCATACAGACCGTCATTGATGCATATCGCAGCGCGGGGCGTGTTATAGATATGATTGTGGCGTATGGCTATACGTTGACTCAATGCGAGAAATACACCTGCTGTTTGCTTTCCAAACACTCCGATATCGTGTATTTGATTGTTCGCTACCGTGCAATCAGCAGGATGGTTATCTGAAGGAACATCCCAACTCCAGGGGTGTTCGGTTCCGCAGAACGTGCAGTGAGATGTTCCAGTTAGATTGAGATGGCTCTCTCCAACAAAGCAAACCGCGCTTTCTCCTATATCGCCAAATTTGCTGTCAACGACCGTGATATGCGAGGCATAACCGTCCACGAAAACCGCGTTTCCACCTATGCTATCAAAAACGCAATTTTTAACCACAATATTCTCTGCGCCGGAGATATACACCGCCCCCATCCGATGAATAGCCCAATCGCCCATAGAGGGAATCTCATAAGGATCGAGAAACGTCCGTTCAGTATGGGCAAACTGAAGGCCCTCAAACGTCAGATTCCTTGCCGGCGTTTGTTGGCTTCCTTCTATTAAAACAGCTCCCTTGTGACGCGATACCTCTATCAGCGCCTCGGTGGCATCGATGCCGTTTTCAGGATACCAGTAAAGTGTTCCATCCAATGTATCAAAATACCACTCGCCGGGTGCATCGAGCTCTTCAAATACGTTTTCTACAAAAAACTCCGATCGATCCCCTAAGCCTGCCGCTGATGCGCTGAAATTTCTAATTTGCCAGCCACCCTGTGCAAGATTGATTGTGTGCGTGTTCGGATCGATACTCGCCAACCGGTACTGCATATTACCCCAATGGTTTTGCGGGAATATATGGAGGATGGCTTCCGCCGGGCGTTGCCATTCTTTCTTTGTAAAGGATTTGGGACGATATTTCACCTGCTTATGAGGCCATTGATCCGCCCCAGCAGCCACAGCGTAAAATGCCTTATCTGGATTTCGGCTGTCACCATTGGGAAATCTTGCCAGGATCTGTCGTTTGCCATTGACATATAGTTGAGAGAATCCCTTACCTTCAACCTGTGACCCGATATGACATTTGAGAATTTCACCTTGATACTTCTCCCAAGCACAGACGAGCTTCTGTCCGGCACTGATCTGCGCGGAACCCGAACTCCGCCATCTGACCGGTGCGTCAGTGGAACCTGAATCCCGTGAGTCGAATATAAGGGGTTCTTGTAGATAGTATGTGCCTTTAGCCAGCTCAACAGTGATTTCCTCACCAGGACTCATAGACAGAAATCGACGAACCGCATCACGGGCTGATCTCAGATTGTTGAATGGATACTCCTCAGTGCCATTCCCCTCTTTTTCGGTTGGTGCAGTGTATATCGTCTTCATATGGCAAACAACTCCTTTCACACTTTAACCCAGTCGCGCGATAATTGTCCCCATCAGGGATATACTCACTAAGATGGCACGGGTGCCCCTTCAGCGATCAAACCTTCGTCCCGCAGATCTTCCCATAATTGTGCTGGAATGTCACACTGGATCATTGCCACATTCTCGTGGACGTGTTCAGGATAACTGCTACCCGGGATGACGGTGGTCACAGCAGGATGGGCAAGCACAAATTGCAACGCTGCTGCCTTGAGCGGGACGTTATATCGCACACATACATCCCTGATCCGGCGTGCCATTTCCAACATCTCCGGTGGGGCGACACGATAGTCGTATTTAGCATCCGGTCCCAGATCCGAAGCCAGGATACCGCTGTTGTAAGCTCCGCCCAAAATGATACCGATGTTGTGTGCATAGCAGTAGGGCAAAAATTCCTTCAGGGCACTCTGATCCAGCAACGTATAGCGTCCAGCCAGCAGGAAACAATCGAAGTCTCCTTCCTGGGCAAAACGCAGTAACTTATGGCTGTCCGTCATCCCCACACCAAAAGCTTTGATCATGCCAGAGGACCGCATCTCAGATAACGCGGGATAAGCTTCCGCCATTGCTACGTCAAAGTGGTTGTCCGGACTGTGGATAAACAAGATATCCGCGCGGTCAAGTTTTAACCGTTTCAGACTGCTTTCCAGAGACTTGCGCACACCATCACCTGAAAAATCCCAATACCATCCGCCTTTTGCATCAGGATCAAGTAACCTGCCGACCTTGGTTGACAGCACAAAACTGTCCCGCTCCTTGTGGGGCACGACCTGCCCCACATATTCTTCACTCCTACCCAGACCATACCGCGGTGAGGTATCAATGTAATTGATACCGACATCAAACGCGGTTTCGACCGTTGCTCTCGCTTGTGCATCAGAGACTGTGAGGTAGGGATCAACGATTCCCCGTGCGCCCAGACCGCAGCGCGTCACAAACAGACCGGTTGAACCGATTTCCCCTCTTTTAAACGGATCCATTGTTGGTTTCTCCTTTGTGTCTTGTTCATACTGCTCAATTCCAAACAATTCCCGTGCCTGGTTCGCGATGGTTTACACACCTGACCCGAATGGGCACGTCTATGAACTCTGATCCAATATTCCTTCGGCCAATATTACATAGTATTTGTGCTGTCCGTGAAACAAAAAAGCCAACCCCAAGCGCATCAGTGACCGCAAGCCCGCCCAGAATGCGTTGGTCTCATGATAGATCGCTGTATAACGGTTCAGAATATCGTAATAATCACCGGATGTGCCCCCATGGTCCTTGATCAACGATAATACTTCCAATCCAGTTTCCGGCAGGCATGCAAGAGCGCGTTTAATATAGCTTTCCTCAGCCGTAACACTGAGCAAGGTATGGGTCAGGTCGGCCCTTGATAAATCCAAGGCAGCATTGGCTGGCAGGAACCCGTGCATTTTCAACCCCTTGCCGATGATCTGCAACTCACCCATGCTGAGTCTATCGAGGCAATAGGGAATCGGGAGTTCCAGAATACCATCATTCAGACGATTGAGAATGAATTGCGCGCTCTTCAACGGTTTCACCGAGAACTTCGATCTCATCAAGACGGCATGGCCCCAAACCGAGTTGAGAGCAAAGGTGAAGTTGTTTCTGCTCCTGGGGCACAAATCCCGCCACAGCCAGCGCCACAGCGTCGGTGGCGACCGCATTCTTGCCAACCATAAGCATATCCATACGCACGTAATTCCCTTTGCCATCGCTGCCCTCAATTGCGTCGATCACCGTAAGATCAGAGGGGCGGGCAAGGTTGATGGCGGCAATGGATTGTTCAACACTGGGGTAATGTATCCCCCGTTCGATGCCAACTTCGCCCTGTAAAGTACGCCGGGGGGCAGTGCCGACCAATTCATGGGAGGTTTTATTGTGTCCGTAATAGCGTGCGCCATAACACCCGAACAGGTTCTTCAGGCTCAATGACATGGGAAGATCACCCATCCAGAGCTTAAACGTGGGTACAGAGATAACGATATCAGCTTCTGCTACCGTTTGAGGCAGCATCACGTAGTCGCGCCCTGTCGCTTCAGGCACTTCAACGCGAATGCCTTCATCCACGTTAAGGTCCCGTATCTCGGCAGCGTAACGTGATGCCATATCGTAGATATTGTTCAAGCGAAAACTTGTCCAGGTATAGGAGTCTGCAGAACCTTCCCCAATGACAATCTGTTTTGGAGATGTACTGCTCGCCAACCTGAGCACCGCCTCAAGGACAACCCGGTTGGTTGTCCCGCGTTCTGTGGGGCTCATGACTATATTCGGTTTAACGAGTATCTTGCTCCCGGATGGAATCGCGTCATTCAACCCTCCGATCAGCTCGATGGCGTTTTGTAGAGCCGCATAAGTGTTCTGCTCGTGGATACGTACAATACTAACTTTGGATTTCTTCATACTTTCTCCTTCAGGTTATGATCCTCAGTCATATGTCCAGTTGTCCTCCGCCCGATCCTGCGGTACATATCCCAACACTTCACGTGCATGATCAATATCAACCCAGCGCCAATCGTTGTTCGACATCCCCCAAAAGATGTCAAAACGCAGGGATGGATCGGCGTTGATGCAGAGTTCCCAGATTTGCACGATGTCGCGCACGCTGACGAAAATACTCGCCCCCTGCGGCGGACGAGGTCGGTCGCGTTCAACCTGACCAATGCGAATGACAAGGCACGACATCCCATGGCGATGGGCGTAGACACGGGCCAGGGATTCCGCCCATACTTTACTCGCAGCATAAAGCCCTCTTGGTTCAGCCGGGATATCTTTTGTCACTTTGGCAAAGTCCGGGGGCACATCCTCATAGCGTTTCTCATGGATCGCCTTGTATGGTTCAATCTCACGGAACCCATCACCCAGTGTGATACTGCTGGCGACCACAATCCTCTCAACCCCTTCCAGACGGCAAGCCTCGAAAGTATTGTAGGCGCCGGTGACGTTACTGTTTAACACGCTCTCCCAGGTTCTGGGACTCGGATCGGCTGCCAGGTGGGCGACAACATCCATACCACGAACGGCTTTTCTCAGCCCTTCCATGTCCGTAAGATCGCAGTGATGAAATTTAGCATCCGGGATATCAAGCACCCAACTTCCTGGCACCCTCGCCGAGAATTTTTCAGAGCGATCTAACGCATAAGCATCATATTTATCAGGCTGTTCTTTGAGTCGCATATAGACAGCATTACCAATCTGACCCGTAGCCCCGGTAACTAATACTTTTTTTTGAGACACCTTATTGTCCTCCTCAGTCAGATGTTTTAGAATCTAGGTTCCGTTCGTAATGTTTATCTCTTCCCGCTTCATCATACGGGCTACTAAATGCTCTTTACCACGGGTTAGTTCGCGGCGCAGCTCCTGCATTGCCGCCTTCTCATCCCCGGCCCGAAGTAATTCATAAATACGCTTGTGACCTTGGTATCCGCGCAATAACGCTGCATTGTCTAAATCTTCTGACGGCGGTCTGTTTATCTCCATAAGCAACCGGGTACGATCCGACAGGCTGGGGAGCATTTCCAACAGCACGCTATTCCCTGATGCTTGGACCAGTGCATCATGGAATGCGCGATCCGCATCCACCACAGCACGTGGGTCATTTCCATTGGAGACTTGTTCTTGCAAGTGCAGGGCTTCAGCCATACCGTTGAAAACGTCCGGGTCTTCGCTTTGTGCTACCAACCTCGCGGCTAGCTCTTCCAGAGCGATACGCACTTCATATAAATCTGTCAGTTGCTCGACATTTAAACGTTTGATCTGAGGGCCACAGTAGGGGATTATTTCAACCAGACCAAGTCGTTCTAAACGTGACATCGCCTCGCGGATTGGAGTATTGCTGACGCCTAAGTCACGTGCTAACTGGTCAATATTGAATTTCTGTCCTGGTTTGTAAATTCCCTGCAGGATCTGTTCTCGCAGGGTCTGAAATACACGATCTGCCAATGTCATTGTATCCAATGCTATCCCCCCTCTTTTTACGATGTAGACTAGGTCACTTGTCAGAAAACCGGTAAATCGTGCACGATACACGATATTATAATATAACACGTGGTTTTACGTGTCAAGATCCATTTTCTGCAAATTTATAAAAGGGTGGTTTTAATGCATCCTCGGATGTGATGATATTCAGCTGGATACGCGTTAGCGATAGAGGAAAATAGAGAATCACGATGGATAAAAATGGAATTGACAGCGAGATTGGAAGCAGGAAGCGGGGCAGCACCTTAAGCAACTCGGTCACAGAGCTGATCCGCTGCTATCATGTAGTGCGTGGTCAGCAGCACCGTGCAACCCTACTCACGTTTTTGTTTCTTGACATGGGGGGAAAAGAATTTATACTGTTGATGTAAGCGCTTACATAGGAGTGATATATGCGTCCAACTATCTACACTGTTGCAGAAAAGGCTGGCGTTTCGATAGCGACAGTTTCGCGCGTTCTCAATGCTAATGGACCGGTTAGTGAACAAACCCGCGCCAAAGTACGCCATGCAATGGACGCTTTGGGATACCAACCCAATGCATCAGCGCGTGGACTCGCTGCTAATACCACCAGCACCATTGCCCTGGTCTTCCCCAAACTATCCGGTCCTTTCTTCTCCCAGCTGATTCGTGGTGCTGAGATCGCGGCCAGTGATTCTGAGTATCACCTATTAATCTATGGTGCGTCTGGCGAGATATTGGGGGCTGATAATCAGACCCTGGGTATGCTGACCACTAAAGTGGATGGTCTGATTCTCGCAAGTTCGGGAGTCAGCCATTGTTACATCCGGGATTTGCAGCGTCAGAACCTGCCGGTTGTGGTATTGGGCGAAGATCCAACTGATATCCCGGCAGATAGTATCCAACCTGATAACGTTGGGGGGGCGGAAAAGATGGTGACGCATCTCATTGAGCACGGTTATCGCAGGATCGCGATGATTAAAGGTCCTGCAACACGCGTGCATGCTATCGACCGCGAGCGCGGTTATCAGAAAGCGCTTCGTTCTCGCGGTCTCCCCTTTTATTCTGAGCTGGTGATTTCCGGGGCGTTTGACGAAGATGGCGGATACACCGCTATGCAGCACCTTTTACAACAGGATCATGTCCCGGATGCTGTTTTCGCCTCCAGTGATCAAATGGCAATTGGAGCCATAGCTGCTATTCACGAAAGCGGTCTGCGGGTTCCCGAGGATATCGCATTGGTTGGTTTTGACGATATTGAGACAGCCCGGTATATGCAACCGCCACTGACCACGGTGCGCCAGGATATGCTTGGGCAAGGTCAGTTAGCTGTGCGGATGCTGATTGCCAGGATAAACGGCAAGGCGTCTGATGTTGAAACCGAAATACTGCCTACCACTTTAGTTATTCGCCGGTCCTGTGGATGTGGTGTACCTGACTAGAACGATACTGCCTTTTTTTTGATGGCAGTGAAAGCGCTTTCACAAAAAGTCTACCTGTGGAGAGCTTACTGTATAGCGACCATAATTAGTGAAAATCAAGATAATACCAAGCTAAAAAAATATTGAAAGGTAGTGCATATATGAAAGTTGTTGCTGTATTAGGGAGTCCCAGGGAAGAGGGTTTTAGTTCAACGCTGGCGCGAGAAGTGCTGCGTGGCGCTGTTGACGCCGGACATGAAGTGGTCATCTATGAAGTAAACAAGATGAATGTGAGGGGTTGCCAGGGTTGCCGTTACTGCAAAGAAAATAACGTCGATTGTATCGTGCAGGATGATTTGAAACCTTACTGGAAAGATCTGCATGAGAGTGGGGCTCTTCTTGTGAGCAGCCCAAACTATGCTTCGCAAGTCTGTGGCCCGATGATTTCTTTTATGAACCGTCACTATTGCCTGTTGGATAAAGATTGGAAGGTGCGGGTTCATGCAGGGATCAAGCTGGTTGGTGTGTTTTCTCAGGGCAACAGCAGTCCTGAGGCTTATGCCGCGCAATACAGCTGGTATCTGGGAGATTTTCAAAACCGGGACATGGTGCTGGTTGATACACTGATACATACAGGCAACCAACCTCTGACGCCCGATTGTGAACTGCTACACCACGCATACAACACCGGCAGGAATTTGTAACAGGACGCTGTTCCGTAAGTTACTCAACACCGCATCGTATCGCGGGTTGAGTTTTATATCAATGCCATCAGGAGGCAAACAATGACCGAGAAATTCAAGCTCTGTATTCTGTTCGAGGAAAAACCAGGACGCGATTTATCACAGATTGCACCAGGTTGGGAGATGGCTGAAATTCCAGTGGCACTCATGGTCAAGCCCTTTGATAGTGCAGCAAACTGGTCAGCACAGCGCCAGATCGTATCATCCTGGAACCTGCCACCCATTAAGGCTGCCAGCCACTTTCTGCAATTCTGGGGGTTGAAACCGACAGGTCCGGGTGTGGATTGGGAACAACTTGATTTCTGGACCGGACGGGCTTTCGCGCGTTTGGCAAGCCTTGGTGTCGAAGTTGCCGGGGTATACGGCGGTTTCTTCAGATATGTAGAGGGCTTCTCCAGGACCAAGGCTATGGATCAGGCTATCCGCTTTGTCGACCGTATGGCCGATTACGCTGAGAAGTACGATATGCTCGTGGCACTAGAACCCATCGCAGAACTTGATACACTATGGCCCATGTATCTTGACGGGCTGAAGTTCGCCAAGGAAGAGATCGCCCGTCCTTCGGTACGCGTGATGGCGGACATAGACTACTTCTTCAAGGGTGACCAGCCGTTTGAGCTTATCACAGAAGACCCCGAGTACTGCCTGCATGTGCACATCGCAGGCGATCACGCGCAGCCAGGTGTCGGCGACATGGATGATGTTTTCATACGTCTGTTCAACATCTTACGCGATATCAACTACACTCGCGGTGTCTCAGCAGCCTGCGGTTGGGTCAGCACTGATGGCAGTGACGCAGTTGATTTCGGCAAAGAAAACGCTAAATCGTTAGCCTATCTCAAGACCTTGCGCGACAAAGTCTACGCTGAATAACACGCCGAAGCAGGTACCGCATTTTAACCACAGAGTACACTGAGTTTGTTGCATTTTCTCAGTAACCCCAGCGTGCTCAGTGTTTTTAGTGGATGAATTCTATTACCATTTCTGGTAAATATCACCATATGAGGAAAACCCTATGACAATGACAGAAACTCCTATCATAAAAATTGCTTTTGTGGGTTGTGGCGGCATTGCCCAAGCTCACTGGCGTGGGATCCAATCACACGCGCCACAAATCAAAGTGACCGCCACAATTGATGTAGATCCCGACCGCGCAGCTGCAATGGCCGAACAAACAGGTGGACAGCCCTATACGTCGCTGGAAACCGCCCTTGCGCAGGGAGACTTTGACGCCGTGGACATCATGCTGCCACACCATATCCACGAAGAAGTTGCAGTACGCGTCTTTGCAGCGGGTAAACACGTTGTCCTGGAAAAACCAATGGCGACAACACTGGATGCTTGTGATCGCATTCTTACTGCCGCCAAACAAGCCGGGACTGTGTTTATGATCGCTGAACAATCGCAGTACTGGCCGGGAGTCGTCAAAGTGCAGCAGTTGATCCGGGATGGCGCGATTGGCGAGATCATCACTGCTGAAGCATTTTTCGGTGGAAGGGTCGGCAGCAGTTGGGGAGCAAATGCCTGGCGCTACAACAAGGCCATTACCGGCGGTGGTATCTGTATTGATGGAGGATTGCATTGGATGCGCCCATTGCGGATGTGGCTGGGGGAGATCGACGAAGTTGTTGCTGTCCTTGATTATCCACTTAAAGAAATGGAAGGGGAGTC
This sequence comes from uncultured Chloroflexia bacterium, assembly GCA_963700595.1. Lineage (GTDB taxonomy): Bacteria > Chloroflexota > Anaerolineae > B4-G1 > SLSP01 > PWVB01. The sequence continues at coordinate 463,668 of CAVOYE010000014.1, read as the reverse complement.
GTTGTCGCATGCAATATTCCGTTTCAAATCAGGGAAATATGCGGCTTACAAGGCACTCCGCGCGGGTTCAGTCATGGCGCCAAGTGAGGATTTCAGAGTCACCGGTACCGAAGGTATCCTCGTGATTGAGAAAGGGCGCGAGGGACGTGTGCTGCTCTATGATAGTGACCATCGTGAGGGACTGGAGATCCTCTCTGCCGAGGAAAAGAAAGCTGACGCTTTTGGTTTGGAATTGGCAGATTTTGCCCGGGCTGTGCTTGAGGGAACACCTTTGACGGCAGGACCTGAGGAATCACTGGGTGAATTACGTACTGCGCTGGCGATGTACCGTTCAGCGGAGAGCCATAAGTGGGAGAAGGTTTGGGAATAAGGTATTACTGCCAATCAATCTACACATTTCTCAGATTAGGAGGGATATACATGAATACATCATCTAAAACACCATCATCAGATAGTTATCGTAACTTCAACATTGCCATATACTCGCGTGTTTACGAGGTACAGAAGATGGCAGATCTGGAATGGTTGAAGTCGCGTTTTGACGTGATGCAGCGCTACATCAAGGTGGACAAGGTATACCTGGAGACCCACCGTGATATGGTCGTTGCCGAAGAATCGACCATCGAGCAAGCACGCGATTTTCTGGAAAGTCGCGGTGTGAAGGTATCGGGTGGTATCACTTACACGACCAACGAACGCAATCGTCTCCAGGCCTATTGCTACACCAAACCTGAGACTCGCCAAATGGCTAAGGATGTTGCGGCATACACAGCACGGCTGTTTGATGAGGTTATCCTGGATGACTTTTTCTTCACTAACTGCAAGTGTCATTCTTGTATTGAGGCCAAGGGCGATCGTGGCTGGACAGATTTTCGACTGGACTTGATGACCGGTGCTGCGCGCGAACTGGTACTTGAACCGGCACGCGCGGCGAATCCAAACGTCAAAGTCATCATTAAATACCCGAACTGGTACGAACATTTCCAGGGTTGTGGTTTTAATCTCGAAACTGAACCCCCACTATTTGATGGCCTTTACACTGGCACAGAAACCCGTGACCCGGTTTTGCGTGACCAACACCTGCAGCCCTATCACGGCTACAGCATATTTCGCTATTTCGAGAACCTCAAACCGGGTGCTAATTTTGGTGGGTGGGTGGATACCGGCGGTATGTATTATTTGGATCGGTACGTTGAACAATTCTGGCTTACGCTGTTTGCCAAAGCTCCGGAGCTGACGCTGTTCGACTTCCGCCAGTTGCAGTATTTGCTTACGCCATCGCTCCGCGGAGCGTGGCAGGATGCCGGGAATACCAGTTTTAACTTTGACGAGATGATTGCACCCCTGAGCAGGCCTGATGGTACGTGGCCTGAGGATACGACGCTGGCACCGGCTGTCGGTTACGCGCTGGATCGCGTAGATGATACAATCGGCGAATTGGGTGAGCCGTTAGGCATCGCCTGCTACCGCCCTTTCCATGCGACGGGTGAGGATTTCCTGCACAGTTACCTGGGGATGCTTGGAATCCCGATCAATCTGCAACCTGCGTTCCCGAAAGAAGCGCAGACGATCCTGCTTACAGAATCTGCCAAATTTGATCCGACGATAGCAGGATAAGATCAAAGAACAGGTCGAAGCCGGCAAGACAGTTGTGATTACATCCGGGTTGCTTAAGGCTTTGCAGAACCGCGGTATCCGCGGTATTGCTGAACTCGAGGTGTCGGATCGGAAAGCCATCGTGCAGGATTATCACATCAATCGCTCGCAGACTGTGCATGGTGATCAACCGATTCTTATTCCACATATCAACTATCTGACCAATGATTCGTGGGAGTTCGTATCAGGGGTAACTGAGACGACGGGACATCCCATTTTCCAATTCGCTGAATATGGTGATGGCCGTTTGTTCGTGCTGACCATTCCCGATAATTTTAATGATTTGTACAAAATACCGGTGGATGTCTGGTCAACGATCCGGAATGTGCTGATGGCCGACCTGGATGTGCGTGTGGATGGACCTGCTCAAGTGATGCTTTTCATCTACGACAACGATACGTTTATCGTTGAGTCTTTTCTGCCGGAACCGACGTCGGTACGCATTATCGTTGATGAGAAAACCAGTGCGCTGTGTGATCTACAGTCGGATGTTGTGCTGGAAAACAAAACACCTGTATTGGATCATCGACAGCAGACCACCGGCGAAGTAAGCTTTGAGGTTACGTTACCGGCGCATTCTTATCGCGTGTTCCGTATAATCAGCAGTTAGGAAAAAGCTTATGCCTTTAACAACCTTATGGCAGATGATTGACGAAACCTGCGCCGGTCCTAACTTTCAGACGGTATTACAACGGAGCATTATGTGGGCAGCCCGGCGAGTTTAGCAAAGATAGGCGCCGATCTATTAACCAATTTCGAGCGCACAAAAGCATCAACAAAGCGACGTAATTTTATACTGGGAATTCTGAACGGGGCGATTTTCAAGGTCACGATGACGCTGATCGACTCGCAGACCGTTTTGACCTGGTTTCTGATCCAGCTGGGTGTGGCAAACTTTTACATCGGCATGATCGCCCCTATCCGGATGGGTAGTTCGTTTCTGTTGCAGATTCTTGTCTCGGGCTATTTACAGCGGCGACCCTACAAACTTTTTTTCTATCGGGCAATGGCTGTGGTACGCGCTGCAAGCTTGTTGATAATCGCGCTGGTAATTTTCTGGATTCCTTTAGAGAGCCCATGGCTGGTTATCGTCTTTTTTGTGATGCTGACGATCTTCAGCATGGGGTCCGGACTGAATGGTCTAGCTTTCGTCGATATTGTGGCCAAGGTGATCCCACCCAGACGACGCGGCGCGTTTTTTGCGCAGCGCGAGTTCTGGGGAGGATTGTTGGCGCTCGCTGCCGGTCCCCTGGTCGGCTTACTTTTAGCCGAATCGAGCGGGATCCCCTTTCCTGTCAATGTAGCCTGGCTTTTTGTTGGCGCATTTATCACACTGGTGCTGGCCGTGGGCATGTGGGCGATGGTCAAAGAGCCGCCCAGCGAGGTCGTGACGGAGGTCATTAACTGGCACGACCAGTTCAAGCGCGGCGGGCAGCTTCTGCGCGATAACGCCCCCTACCGGATGTATCTCCTGACACAGGTCTGCAAAATACTGGCCGACACAGCAGGTGCGTTTTACGTTGTCTATGCTAAGGCAGCCCTGGATATTCCCGCACAAATGGTTGGGGTTTATCTGATGGCTCGCACCGCAGCGTCTATCGGATCCAATCTGCTCTGGGGCCGTATCAGCGACCGTATGGGAAACCGCCGGTTGCTGCAAGTCGCCAATGCGCTGGGTATATGTACGCCACTGATTGCCTTGAGTATCGGCCTGCTGGGCACGGTAACAGAAGTGGTTATACCCTCACTGTCATGGGTATACGCACTTGTTTTTGTGGTCTCGGGAGCATTTGGCGCTGCTTCCAACATCGCCAGCAAGGGGTACTTGCTGGATGTGGCGCCACCAGCGCAGCGCCCCCTGTATCTGGGCTTCGCCAACACGTTGCTGGGTATAACCCGGTTTGCGGCACTGGCGAGCGGTTTGTTCGTGGACTGGGCTGGATTCGCTGCGCTTATGATCCTTTCAGCTTGTTTTTACGGTCTGGCGCTGCTCTTTGCGATTGTGATGCCTGAACCGCGCGCATCCGGACTCCAGGCACAGGTGAACTGATTTCGCTAAATAAAGCTTTCGGTGTTTAAAGGATCGCCAGTTTTCACCGCGCAGCGATTCTAATTCTTGCGTACAATCTTCAGGGCGCACTCATTCAATCCCATGGGAACCTTGAAGCGCGCTGACCCTCCCGGGTGGGATAGGTCTTGGAAGTTATCCTCAGTTCCGTTGACCACATCGAACCAATGGACTTGGTAATTCCCCGTCGGCAGATCGATTTCGAAGGTGAATTTCGCTGCGCCTTTGAAATACGCTGCGTATTGACGGCCCGGCTCCGCGAGCACCTGACAGTGAGCGTCCTGCGGAAGCGCCTTGCAGATAAGGTCGCTAACGGGCTTCATCTTCACGAAGTCAAAACTGTGGATGAAATCCTTCAGAAACTTCAACTGCTGGCGGAAGCCCGGATTACCACCGCCCGGTTGCGAAAGCGGCAAACTGTATGTACCGCTCTCGTGACCTGCGGTGAATGAATAATCGAGATTGTTGTACAGTCCACCGCCAGCGAGGATAAACTCCCACCCCTCCATCCGGTAGTGATCGTCCGCGGTTCCCTTGAAGCCGGTTTCGTTGTCGCCGATGACCTTGTTAAGTCCGTAGTTCAGCCGCACTGCCTCGGGCGGGCTCGCATAATGGAAGTTGAACACCGAAACTGCCGGATGCGGCTTTTCGATCTTCTGGGAACCATTCCCGATGTTCTGGCTGATAAGGTGTTTGTATTTGAAATCCTTCTCCGCCTGGACGAGGATGTCCGCGATATGGTGCTGCCATTCCATCGTCACACCGCCGATGTAAGGCTCATTACAGATCTCGTAGCACAAGTTCTCCGCCTCGCGCAATTCGGCGACGACCTTGCGAACGAAAGCCTCCTGCACGGCAAGCAGGTCACCGTTCTTATCCAGCGTGTACACATCCTCCCGGTTGATTGAGCCCATGCCATTCACGTTATTCGCGGCATTCATTGGGCTGAGTTTCCATAGCGATTCGTCATACATCGGGCAGAAGAAGGTGAACTCGACAACGATTCCGCGCTGGCTTGCCTGGAGGATAAAATCCTTGAGCCGTGAGAAATAGACCGTGTCCCATTGCTCCAGGTCGAACTTATGACCTCCATTCGCATAGCCGGGGTACGCGCTGCGCGCCCAAGGACAGATCATGCGCCCTGGCTTTGGCGCAAGTGTGTTACTCGTTATTTTGAATGCTCCCTGTCCCTCGACATACGTTCCGCTGAACGTCCGCGTGAGGTTGAGCCCATCTTCGGACAGCGCGTCGAGATACTTCACGTAATCGAAGTCGAGATTCAGTACTGCACCGTAGTGTTCGGCAGAAGTGATCAGTACCACCGGTTTTCCCTGGTACAGGAAATAGTGCGGGTTGTCCGGATGCAGCGCAAGTGGTTCGACCTGGGATGGCGTGAATTGTGTTTTCATGGCTCTCCTTGTGATGAATATGTTTGCATAGTGCGTGTTTAAGGGGGATCTATTTCCATCCTGGCATCTCATCGCGCGTGACAACACGCGGGTCATCATAAACGCTTTGGATTTCCTCAATCGTATTGGCTTTTTTCACCAGCTCAGCCCAGGGCATGAAGAATACCCATCTTGGTTGAGAGGCTAGAATATCGGTACCGGGCAATTTCGCACATTCACCGATTGCCATAGGTTTTTCTCCTGCTATAGGAAGAATATATTCGTACCAGGAAGCATCGAATCCCTTATCATAAATATCAAAAGCAAATACATCCCAATATGCGTCCCCGGGATTGTAGTCCTCAAAATCCCTGGTCATATCCTGCATATCCCAGACCCAAACCAGGTTGGACAATCCTTTTACATCCGTGAAATAGTCATGAACATAGCGGTATAGTTTCGCCGTGCCATCAGGTCCAGGTCTGCCACCCCACCAGAATTTATCCTGATTCATTTCATGCAGGGGTCTGAACAGAACTTCTACCCCATTGTCTGCCAGATACTGAAGATAAACGGCAATGTCATCCATCCTGTCTTTCCAGCGTTCATTGAGGGCGGTCCCGTCGGTCATCAGCTCTTTCCACTGATCATCATCCAGCTGGGCGTTCAGCAAACCCGGATCCCAACCACAGGGCTCACCCTCGTCCGGCGGGCAGGCATGCCACATCAGGTTGATGACAGCTCCATTGTCCCATTGCTTTTTTGCTTCATAAATCATGGTCCAGCGATGATCGATATTGTCCTGCTGAAACAAGAAATCACCACTCCATAAAGCAGGATATTTTCCGGTTGTCTCTTTAATAAAATCCGTCCACAGAGCAGGCTGGGCATTAGGCTCCCTGTTGTGCTGCCCCGCAAGCGTTTTTTCCCCTGAAATACGATAGAGGTAGTTCAATGTTTTAAACCTGGTCGGAGAGCTTTCCGGTTCGCGTATTTCGTAACCCATTAAGGAAAGCATTTTTTCGGCATATCTCCTGCCCAGTTTCCTGACACCTTCCGAATCGAAATGTGCTTTATCGGCTTGCGCCGCGCAACCACGCGAAGAAATAACGTGTGCAGTAGGAATAGTGTCAGGTAATCGGGCAATTATTGCGTTCATACTTGCACAAACACCATCCTGGTCAGCCCCCACAACTTCTCCTGCTAACAAAGGCACAGAATCAGCATCCAGTGAGAGGTCGGTCAGCATATTGGTATAAATAGTTTTCACATAGAGGGGCCATTGATCATCACCCGTGTTTGTTTCGCCCTGATGCAGGAGAATTCCTTTAATGACACCGCGTTGTTGGGCCAATTTTGCCAGGTTGATAAGGTGCTCATAGGGATTTCCTCCATAAGCTTCAATTTTATCAAGGAACCAGCTCTCCTCGTAGGTCGATATCATAATCCTGATACAAATCCTTATCAAATAACCGGATATCACTTCCGCCAACAGCAACATTAATAACACCTACCTTGATGTTATCGGGAAGGTTTGCCACCATGGTTCTGCCAAAATAATCGGCAGGCGAAAGCCCTGAATAGCATTGGGCTAAAGGTGGAATCGCTGTATACCAGGTATCCCTGCTTCTTTTGAGATTCAAACAATCAAGCGATTGCAATACCTGAAAACGACTGTCAACACTTCTGTCCTGTACCTCGATCAGTGGCTGAGCCTTCCATGTTTGACTGTCCAAAACACAGGTAAATGTGAAAATTAGGGTCAAACGAAACAGTGTTTTCTCCTGGTTCACGCATAATAACTCCGGTTTTGTTTGGATTTTGAGGGTATGCCGGTGGCTCCGTGTTAACTGAAGCTGTGTCTGTAGCAGCATGATCCTCATTCAGGTTAGTTGGTTTATTTTTGCCAAAAGTTACGGCATAAAGTGAAATCAATACGACACCTGGAACAAATAGTAGTATCAAAAAAGCAGTTCTTTTTTTCATCCTAATCTAATTCAAATAAGTACGTCGTGTAGGACTCGGCGTCCCATGTAATCTCACGGAGCGGCGCGTCTGCATCGACCACGCCGTGGAAGCGCTCGCACACCCGCCGTGGAGAGGGTAACCAGATGGTCCGTGCCCCACCCTTGCGCGTGAAGAGGGCGAAGTATGAGGCGCATGCGTAGACGATGTCCTCGCGATCGGATGTGTAAATGTGCACGCCGGCAGATTTGATGATGTTGTGTACCAGCGCTGGGTCCAGTACCGGCACGGCGCAGTAGATGCTCGTCCAGTTTCCGAATACTTTCCTCGCCAGCCCTACAGCGCCCAGCCCGTTGAATGTCGCCAACGGTTCTGCGCTCGGGTCGTCCACATAGAACGTGAAGGTCTTCTCCGACCGCATCCCAAAGGGGCGATCCTCGAAGCCAGTCAGGAGGGGGTGATCGCGTCCCGTCGTCAGGCGCAGGAAGTTGTGCCAGACGTGATCCGCGGTCTTGACCTCGATGCCGACCAGGTCCCGCACAGCCCGAAGGTCGAATGACCCTGACCCCTCAGGGTCAATGAAGCCATCGGCGAGGTAGAATACCAGCGTACGCCCTTCCTTCTTCAGCTTCTCAATGCGCATGCGATCCTCAGCGCTCAGCGCGTAGCACGTGGGGAAGAAGACGGCTTTATACCGGTCCATGTCCGCCGTTGCCAGGTCCGAGAGCATCAGAAGGTCCACAGGCGCGCCGATGCGCGCGAAGCTGTGGAAGAAGCTCTCCCAGAACGCGGCGCGCTGGAAGGGCATATCCAGCTGGGTCAGCATGGGCGCTGACTCATCCATCACGACGGCGATCTCGGAGACCGAGGAGCGGTCGCGGTCCAGCGCCTCGTAGGCGATGGCGGTGCACGCCTCAACCACGTCCAGGCGATGCGGTGGATCGAAATAATGTCCGCCCAGATCATACCACCACTGATTCTGTCCGTTGCAGAGGGTGAAGGCGAAGTTGCGTCGCAGCGTTTCAACGTCCTCTGCCCGGGTCTGTGCGCCGGCCCAGGTTGTGAGCCCTGTGCCATCGGGCACGCGGAAGTCATCCTCACCGAAGTAAGCCTTCCCATGCAGACGGGCGGAATCCACCGCAGCACTGAGCGACCACATAAAGCCCCCACCGGGAAGCTCGTGGGGATTGCGGGTGAAATACGCAAGCGGACTGCAGGTGAAGTCCGGGCCATCCTCCTCCATCAGCTTTGCCATCGACAGGTGTCCTGAGTCCGCCAGCCAGTAGAACTGCGCCAGTTCCAGCATGTAGCCATAGAACGTGCCGACAACGATGTGGCTTGGTTCGTGCGCCTGCCGGAGTGTGCGGCAAACCTTGATGATCGTCTCGGCGCACAGACGGTTGGCAAACTGGTAGTAAGCTACCACGGGAGACGCAGACCGGCGCGGGTCTGGCTCGAAGAAGTAACCCTTGTCCGCAAGATGACGGGCCTGTCGACCGGGCACATGCACGTCGCCGGTGATGCCGTAGGTCTCCGCCAACCAACGGGCAAAGCGCTCCTGCATTGCCGGGCAGAGGTCATTGACCTGCAATGGATCGTACGAACGGAAGAACCACTCGTTAGTGTTGTAGGCGGTCGGCAGGTAACCGATCACGCGCTCCGCGTAGGGCTGGGCCTGCACGTGCTCCGCAAGGGCGGTCAAAGCGACAAGGCCTGCGGTATCCCAGAAATCAGAGGCCAGCGAGGGCGCCGGCAGCGTCTGGTTGGCGGGGCGCGGCGCATCACCGGCTTGCTCGAAGCCGAAAGCGACGACGGCATCCGGATTCGCCGCCAACCACCAGGCGGGCGCCATCGAGATCGCCTGGATGCGGATGATGATCCAGGCGTGGGGATCAGCCTGGAGAACCTGGTCCACCCGCCAATCCATCCGCGAGAAGTCATACACACCGGGTGCGGGCCAGTCGAAGAAGATCGGCACCAGATGAACGTGAACGCCCCTCGCCGCCATATCTGCCACGCTCTTGCCCACGGTCTCGGCAAATAACCGGTCGTCGGGGCTTTCGGTGGACTTGTATGTTACGCAGGGTTGCGGCACGCCGTTGATGGTCAGCGTGATAGCGCCGTAGTGCGGCGCGAATCTCGCATCCACGGGGGTGGAAAAGGATTGTCTCTCATCACAGATCAGTTCTTTCGCACACATATCGGTCTCCTTTGGTGCTGCTTCTGTCTGTAGATGTAACACAAACTCTGTAATTATCAAGATATTTTAAATCGGGTGTTTTTTCCTTGATACTTGACAGATACCTCTGAAGAACGAGAGTACAAACTTCAACGCCCATCTGCGCTAACTGTTCTACATCTGGGATCCGGCGACAGACACGGTTATCGCGACAATGCCAGAGGCATAGAGGGGTGTCATTGACTGGACGTGACATACAATGGGTTATTGAAGGTAGACTTAACGGTAAGACACTCAAAACCTGGAGCTCCGCACTCCTTAGTTACACCTTGATAGGGTGAACTCCGTTCTCTAGATTGACATCATACTGACTGGGGTTTCGGCAATGCCCCGCTTTGAACCACGTAGAATGTCCCTGATTGTGATACCGTTACGTAAATATTCATGTTACCGAGGAGAAACTGATGAGAAAATAAAACGCTCAACTGACAGTTATGCCTATAAATAGCTATAAAAAATACTAGATTGTACACATTTTTTATTCAAATACTATAAAAATACTTGACAAACGTATTTTATTATGCTAATATAATTAATAGATTTGTTTGTAATATAAAAAATAATAAATATTAACTATAGGAGAATAAACAATGTTTAAAAAGGGTTTCTTAAAAAGCATCCTGATCGGTTTACTGGCGTTGAGCTTCGTCTTAGTTCCTGTCGCACGTGCGGCAGAATCCGGCAACACCATCGTCGATATCGCTGTTAATGACGGGCGCTTCACCACCCTGGTGGCTGCGGTCAAGGCAGCAGATCTTGTGGATGCCCTTTCGGGCGGTGAATGGACTGTGTTCGCGCCAACCGACGCTGCCTTTGCGAAACTTGGCTTGAATGCTCACAACATCGCCAGCGCCTTCAGCAAGGCAGAACTGACCGACATCCTGCTCTACCACGTGCTGACCACAGAAGTCAGTTCCTACAAAGCATTGACGCTGCTTGGCAACGTCACGATGGGAAATGGGGAACTTGCTAATCTTAAATCCTTTGCTGGTGATATCTACGTCAACGACGATTCAAAAGTCATCATCGCCGATGTAGTTGCTTCCAACGGCGTGATTCACGCGGTCGATACCGTCATCCTGCCGTCCGCGTTCAAAGGCGCCAGTGAAGATATGAAAGAAGCAATGACACCAGTGGCTACCGGCAACACCATTGTCGACATCGCTGTCAGTGACGGGCGCTTCACCACCCTGGTGGCTGCGGTCGTCGCCGCTGACCTGGCTGAGGCTCTTTCAGGCGGTGAGTGGACTGTATTTGCCCCCACCGATACCGCCTTTGCGAAACTTGGCTTGAATGCCAAAAATATCGCCAGCGCCTTCAGCAAGGCTCAGCTGACCGACATCCTGCTCTACCACGTGCTGCCAGTTGAAGTCAGTTCCTACAAAGCATTGACGCTGCTTGGCAACGTCACGATGGGAAATGGGGAACTTGCCAACCTTAAGTCCTTTGAGGGCAGTATCTACGTCAACGACGATTCAAAAGTTATCATCGCCGATGTGGTCGCTTCCAACGGCGTGATTCACGCGGTCGATACCGTCATCCTGCCGTCCGCGTTCAAAGGCGCAAGTGAAGATATGGAAGAAGCAATGGCGCCAGTGGCTACCGGCAACACCATTGTCGACATCGCTGTCAGTGACGGGCGCTTCACCACCCTGGTGGCTGCGGTCAAGGCAGCAGGTCTTGTGGATGCCCTTTCGGGCGGTGAATGGACTGTGTTCGCGCCAACCGACGCTGCCTTTGCGAAACTTGGCTTGAATGCTCACAACATCGCCAGCGCCTTCAGCAAGGCAGAACTGACCGACATCCTGCTCTACCACGTGCTGCCAGTTGAAGTCAGCTCCTACAAGGCACTGACGCTCCTGGGCGACGTGACCATGGGTAACGGAGAAACCGCCACTCTCAAGTCCTTTGAGGGCAATATCTACATAAACGAAGATGTCAAAGTCATCATCCCAGATGTGGTTGCTTCCAACGGCGTGATTCACGCGGTCGATACCGTCATCCTGCCCTAATCAGGAGAACAGTAAAGCTATAAAACTCGCTACATCACAAGGACCTGCCGATGTCGGCAGGTCCTTTTTTATAGTAATAGACTCCATTGTATGTCATAACAAAACTAAGTTCCTTGTGCGTTTTCCACCATGTTTCTTTGAAAACCAGCCTTGATTTTGTCATACGGCGTATTGTTAAACGGGCACACCTTGATGCAGACTGAACACCCGTGATAATCGTTGAAATACGGGAAACAGCGTGCATTGTCCACGCACGTCATCTGCCCCGTCTCGTGCTGGATAGGTTTCTCGTAAATCGCCTGCGCCGGGCACTCGCGGATGCAGATGCCGCACTTGGCGCAGAAATCATGCAACCCAGGCGTGGTCGTTGTGCGTGCTGAAGGGCAAATTCTCGATGTTGGTGAAGACCGCCGCCAGCCGCACGCGCGGACCGTGTTCGGGCGTGATCATCAGGCCGCTCGAGCCCAACCAGCCCAAACCCGCAAGCTGCGTCAACGGTGGATAGAGCGCCGGTCCCATCAACGGATGCGCCGCGTCGGCAGAATAGCCGCGCTTGCGCAAATAGTTCGCGATTTTGTTCGCCGCGAAGCCCAGGTCGCGATAAATCTCCATCACCGCCTGCTTGCAAGGCATACTTGGGGCAGTGTCAATGCGGACTTTGTCCATCTCCATCGTCAGCATAATGGCGTTGAGATGCAAAATCGCCTTGCCCTCGAAAATCCACTGTTCCGGCACATGCGTGTATCCGACGCTGCTTACGCCGATGGATTTGGCGTAGGCTTCCAGTTCAGCCAGGAATCCATCTGGCACGCGGGTTTTGGGTTGCGGGGGATTCTTGCGCAAGGACAGCATCGACGTCCGCATCCCCACCATGATGCCCGGCATAATGGTCGCTAACTCCGGCTCCATCTGCGCCTTGCCCCGCTTGATGCTTTCCTTCATAATCTCAAAGCGCACCGGCGCGCCAGGCACGGATTTGTGCGTATCGGACCTCGCGACCACGCGCTCTTCCCAGCTGTCCATCGTCCCGATCATGGGTTTCATCATCTTCTTCATAATCCAATCTTTTATCTTTCATCTACCATTCTCCGATACTTCTCCTCCACACGCTGAATTATGAATCACGACAAGTCACTTAACACTCACCAAGTTGAAAAGACGGAAAAACTACGCCATCAACGCGTGAACGTCTCCATCAACTCCTGCATCGAGAGATCGATTCGTCCCTGAAACGCCGTCTCGGCAAAAAGCTGCTGATAGCCCACCCCAATACAGAAGATCAGCCACGCCATATGATCTGCCTGTGTCTCGTCTGGCACGAATCGCCGCATAATAATCACCAGGCCATTGCGAATGGCCGCGAAAGTCTCCAACACAGCCATCCGTTCCTCATCGCTGAGATGGGACAATTCCATCATCAGCCAACGCATCCCGCGTGTACGCTCTGCAAAATTGTGGCAAAAAGCTGTAAAGCTTCTTTCAACGAGGTCGCCTGGGCGCATTGATCCATCACGGCCTGCACTTCCGGCATCCGTGCTGCCATCACGCGCCGCAGTAATGCGTGCTTGCCTTCCTTGAAATGATAGTACAGCGCGGCTTCGGTGCAGCCCACGGCTTCAGCGATCTGGCGTGTGGACGTTGCCTGGTAGCCATGCTTTTCAAAGAGTTGCGTGGCTGTCCGTATGATTAACTCACGACGACTTGTACGTGTTGGCATCGCACTCCTTATAACTTAGTAAACACTAACTATAGCATTATACATGGGCTTATGTTTGCTGTAAAATCCCAATGTGATGAGGGTGCGTTTCAGAAATCTGGCGAGATCGAAAAAAGGAGAGGTAAAGATATTGCAGCACAGTGTGATGTCATTATTCACACTGCACTTGATAGACAGGCTGATACGGAAACTCTAGATAGAAACATGGTTAGATTTTTACTTGAGACGATCCGCGTAGCTGCTCAACCGAAAACATTGATATATACAAGCTGTATATGGGTTCTCAGTAATCTTCAAAGGCAGCCGCTTACCGAACAATCCCACATTTCTCCCCCACAAGAGCTTGAATGGCGACTGGAAGTTGAAAAGACTGTACTGAAAGCAGAATTCACTAAGGGGCTTGTCATTCGTCCTGGTGTGGTTTACGGAAGACAAGGAGGGCTGACCGGAATGTGGTTCCATGGTGCCATCAAATGCTGGTGTGATTCAAATTGTTGGAAATGGCCAAAATCACTGGGCTATGGTTCACGTCGATGATCTAGCACAAGGCTATTTATTGGCTGCACAACGTGGTATTGGTGGTGAGTCTTTCAACCTGGTGGAGCTCAACACGGTCCACAGTGACCAGAAATATGGCGAATCTCTCCTTTTTTCGATTCGCCAGATTTCTGTAAGAATGAATACTAAAACCGGTGAATCCAGCTCTTTCCCTGGCTGCAGCATTTTCACGGCTGGCTGAAGCGATTATTCAAGCCGTCAATCTGTTACCTTCCATTCTGGCCTTAATTCTTGTGAGTGGCGCCGGGTACTTGACGATATTCGATTCAAGCCAGTTGAATGCGCTTGTGCGGTTGTTTCTCGATGCGTTTGAATATCTGATTATTGTATGGGGGTTCTTCTTCGGCTTCCATCTTCTACTGCTTGGGTACCTGGTTTACAAATCGGACCGCTTCCCGCAGTTCCTGGGCGTTATGCTGGTACTTGCATCCTTAGGGTATCTTTTCCAGAGTTTTGGGGCGTTTCTGACACCCCGCTTTGATGAACTGTTAGCCACGGTTGTTCTCGTGTTAGCGGTTCCAGGAGAACTGGCTTTTACCTTATATTTATTGATAAAGGTGTACGAAGACCTAAACAGGTTACAGCCACTGCCAACACAGCGACTGTCTGATCCTTTCATCTGTATCCGTAATGCGTAATAAACTTTATCGCTACTTAAAATATAAATTAAAGGAGTATTAATATGAAAACCATTCAAAGCATCAGCAAGATTTGCGGGGGTACTGTATCTGGTCATCACAGTAGCGGCTATTGTAGCGCACATGTATGTGCCTTCGACGCTCATTGTACCCGATGATGCCACAACAACAGCCAACAATATTATGAACAATGAAACACTGTTTCGAGTCGGGGGTATTGGCAGTGAATTAATCGTGCTGTTAAGTGAAGTCGTACTATCGATCATACTCTATGTGCTGCTAAAGCCTGTCAACAAAACGCTGTCTTTACTGGCTGCAGTTTCAAGGCTTGTTATGACCACTGTGCACGGCATAACCTGGTCAATTACTACTTTGTCTTACTCCTGGTAAGTGGCGGAGGATTCCTGTCGGGTTTTGATGGGGGACAATTGAACAGCCTTATAATGCTATTTCTTGAGGCGCATAGCTATGGGTTCACCATCGGGATCGCATTTTTGACCATACATGTATTTACCCTCGGCTACTTGATCTTCAAGTCTGGTTATTTTCCCAAGGTTTTGGGAGGGCTGTTCATCGCCGCGGGTTTCGGCTATCTCTTCGATAGTTTTGCACTATTACTCTCAGCTAGTTACAAAACGACCCCGGGTCCGATTGTAGCCCTGATAGCAATTGCTGAAATCGCATTTCCTTTGTGGCTATTGATTAAGGGGGTCAATGTCGAACGGTGGCAGGAGAGTGCTTCAATATCTGCCTAGCAGATAAACAGTAGCCCTTCTTGGCATATCAATCGGTTGCTAATGGAAAGGTGACTGCGCATACTCTTAACATATACAAGGAGAAAATGACATGAGTCACATCTCCACAGCCATTGTGTCCATAGCCGGTCCGTGGTCTATCTCAGAAGATAGTGCCGGGCATCTTTGGATTGAAGTCAGAAAAGAGGGGTCTCCATGAATTCAGGATCAAATGACAATCAGAAAGATACAAAACCAGACACTATGATCGCCGTTGGCATCGCGATTGGAGCAGGAGTTGGTGCCGCTATTGGCGTAGCACTCGACAATATCGCCATTGGTGTGGGCCTCGGTATCGCGATCGGCGCTGCGATTGGAGCAGCACTGGAACGGCAACGCAAAGGGTCAGATGATAATGATTAAAACCAGGAATTCAAAGACGCTGATTGATCAATTCAATCTGAGCAAAGTGGCTTACTCGGCGCAAACCGCCGGACAGGTTACGCAATCGTAAGGAGGATCGGAAATGTCATCGCAAATGCAAAAAAAGAAACGTGTCGTTCGAATACTTAGATTCATCATGCCACTCGTGGGGGTAATCTGTATCGTGGTGTTCTCGCCCTGGGACGGAATATGGGCTTGGATAACACCATTACCTGATACTGTCCAAGAACAAGTCGATGACGCAATTGGTCATGGATTGGATGGAATTATCGTGTATGTGGATGAAGCAGGTGAGGACCCGGCATTCTATACTGCTGGCTGGAAAGACCGCGATAATCAAATACCAGCCGACCCGCAATCCATTCTTCAAGATTGGGAGTATCAGCAAGTTATATGATGCTGTTGCTGTCACCAAATTGGTCAATGACAACCGCTTGTCTTTGGATGATACGCTCGCAGATTACTTTCCAGAACTTGTGGGAAGGATTGAATATGCAGATCAGATTACCCTGAGAATGATGGTCCAACATCGCAGTGGCATTCCCAATTTAACCGACCAGCCTGGTTTCGACTGGGAAAACCCACCGAAAAACAGTACAGAATCCCTTGAGTTGATACTGGATGTGCCTGCTGACTTTGCACCAGATGAAAAAATATAGCTATTCAAATACGAATTATCTATTGATATCTGAAATCATTAAAAAGGTGTTGGGTTATAGCAATTTCCAATACATCAAGGAGGAAATTTTGCTTCCACTAGGACTGAACAATACTTTCAGTTCGATCCATGAAGTGGATATGGACGATGTTATGAGTGGCTATTACGTAGGCCTTGAGTCCGATCTTCAAGAATATTGCATGCTGGAATGGTAGCTACAGCGGAGGATGTGGGTATATTCTTGAGAGCATTAAACGATGGCTCATTGCTGAATGATAATGAGCAGGCTATTTACTCCTCGATTTACGTGTATGGACATTCCGGCTGGGTCCTGGGATACCAGAGTATCGCTCGTTACCACAAGGACATTGATACGGTCGTGGTTCAATTTGTGAATACAACCGGTGGAACCCCGATGGTTCAGTTTTTCGATACACAAGGTGGAACCAAGGTGATGGTATCGGATGTCGTCTACAACCGTATTGTCCGGATTCTGCATAGGCAAGGTAGATGATTAAACATCCGAATGCTGCGGATATTCATAGGCTCGTCATAGCGCCGCCTACGCTACCCATTCTACAGGAAACAGGGGACTTGACCGCGATCATTGCAGTTTATGATATGACTGTTCTCATACCGGAACACCGCAGACGCAGTCTGGTAAGACTCTAGACATTGTTCCTGGGCTGAACCCAAGTGGCAGAATCAACTAGTACGCCCAAAGGACAAGACAAATGGAAGCGATTGATATGTCAGAAACACGGGCTCACCAAAAGGTCTCCAACTTGAGGAAGTCGAGAAACCTAATACCGGCAGGCAGATGAAGTCCTGGTCAGGGTACATGCCGCCACAGTCACACAAGGCGATGTGATGCTTCGAAAGCTTCATCCCTTGCTGTCTTTACCTATGCGCTTGTTTGGCGTGAAAAGAAAAAAGATACCGGGACATGAATTCGCCGGGGAAATCGAGGCAGACGGGTAGGAACGTAAAACGCTTCCAACGTTGGCGATCAGGTCTTTGGAACCACTACCGGATTGAGCGTTGGTGCTAATGCTGAGTATGTTTGCCTGCCCGAAGAATGGGGGACAGGAGTCATGGCGTTAAAACCATCTAACACGACCTACGAGCAAGCTGCAGCCCTCCCTGTCGGTGGAATGACAGCACTGTACATCCTCCGAAAAGGGCAACATCCAGCGTGGGCAGAACGTCCTGGTTTACGGCGCTTCTGGAAGTGTCGGCACCTATGCGGTGCAGCTTGCCAAGTATCATTTTGCAGCCAAAGTGACCGGGGTATGCAGCACACGGAATGTGGAATTGGTGAAATCCCTTGGAGCTGATCAGGTCATCGACTATACCAGAGATGATGTCACCCAGAACGGCCAGGTCTATGACGTTGTCTTTGATGCGGTCGGAAAGCTATCGTCTTCACAGAGCAAAACGTTTCTTCAAGGAAGATGGAGTCCTATCTTTCGGTTCGCACTTCTACCAGCGAAAAAGTCGAGAATCTGGTCATTCTCAAAGAATTGGCTCGAGGCGGGCAAGATCAAGGCTGTCATAGACCGACGCTATCCCTTGGAAAAGGTCGCCGAGGCACACCGTTATGTTGAAACAGGGCGCAAAACGAGAAACGTTGTCATTACAGTGGCAGGCTAACGGAATTTGGGCAATGAAAAGGAACGCTTATGAAAGCGATTGTTTGGACAAGATATGGACCACCGGACGGTCTTCAACTCCGGGAGGTTGAAAAACCTGTTCCCAAAGATGATGAAATCCTGGTAAAAATCCGCGCTACAACCGTAACAGCCGGGGATTGTGAGATGCGCAGACTTGAGCTGCCCCTGATGCTGTCGTTTCCCGTGCGGTTATATGCAGGTTTGTTGAAACCCAAAAGAATACCCATACTTGGACAGGAGCTGGCCGGAGAAATTGAAGCTGTGGGCAAAGATGTGACCAAGTTCAAGGTCGGTGACCGGGTTTTTGGCACCACCGGTTTCGGGTTTGGCGCCTATGCGGAATACATCTGTTTGCCTGAAAGACCTGGGGATGCACAAGGGGTAATCGTCACCAAGCCAAACAATGTGAGCTATGAAGAAGCTGCTGCCGTCCCAACTGCCGGATTCGAAGCGCTACATTTTCTTCGCAAAGCAAACATCCAGCCTGGACAAAAGGTTTTGATTATCGGCGCAGGGGGCAGTATTGGTACGTTTGCGATACAGCTTGCCAAGCACTTTGGGGCCGAAGTGACCGGTGTTGACCGCACTGAAAAGCTGGACATGATGCGCTCGATTGGCGCAGATCATGTCATTGACTACACAAAGGACGATTACTTGAGCAGTGATGAATTCTATGATCTCATTATTGACGTGGTTGGCAAACGTTCTGTACCGCGTCGTCTCAAACTGTTAAAACCAAATGGCTACTATTTTCTGGCATACGCAGGGCTTTCGCACATTCTTCTTGGAATGTGGGTGTCGATGACCAGCAGCAAAAAACTCAAAATCGAATCAGCGAACCAGAAGAAAGAGGATTTGCTTTTCCTGCAAGCGCTGGTTGAAACAGGGCCAACTCAAGTCAATCATTGACAGAGCTTATCCATTGGCACAGACAGCAGAGGCTCACCGTTATGTGGAGACTGGACATAAGACTGGGAACGTAGCAATTTCCATCAAGGAGTGTGCAGATGACTAGAACTAAGGAAACGCTTACCGAAGCACCCAAGCTAAAACACGACACATCACTTGTGTTTTTTTCTTGATTGCCTATTTAATTGGATGGGGGATGATCCCGTCCTCCTCTTTCATACTGCTCAAAACTCGGAAGAGATCTTTGAAGTACTCTTCCCATCACTCATTGAAACTGACTGGGAGTTGATCTCCTAGCCTGGCTTTGTTAGACATTGGGATCATGACTGCTATTGTACTATGGCGCCAAAGGCATCATGGAAAGGTTGTGTGAACGAATGAAAGAAACAAGTAATCGTAGATTGGTGTACTTTTTTATAATTACCTTTGCGTTCTCCTGGCTTTTGTGGCTGCCACAAGTGCTAAAATTCAATGGTTTTCCTGAATTGCCAGATATTGTGGGGCTACCAGGTATGTTTGCTGCCGTTGGCCCAAGTGTTGCTGCCTTTTATCTTGTTTGGAAAGACGATGGGATGGAAGGTGTAAAAGCGCTTTGGAAACGCGGATGGCGAACAAACTTCGACAAAGGCTGGCTGTTACCGGCTCTGCTAATTGGACCCTTAACGGCCCTACTCACTGTATTCATCTTGATGGTTGTGCAGGGTACATTCTCCTGGGAATATGGTATCCCACCAGTGATGATCGTCCCGATTTTCTTGATGATTTATTTTACTAATGCACTCCCAGAAGAATATGGTTGGCGAGGTTTTGCCCTTGACCCACTTCAA
Source organism: uncultured Chloroflexia bacterium (assembly GCA_963700595.1). Classification (GTDB taxonomy): domain Bacteria; phylum Chloroflexota; class Anaerolineae; order B4-G1; family SLSP01; genus PWVB01. Next base: position 444,182 of record CAVOYE010000014.1, on the reverse strand, counting down.
AAGCGTACAAATGCACTTGGTGCCAGTTTGATTTTAGGCACCATTTGGGCGTTTTGGCATTTGCCGTTGTTCTTTATCGAGGGAACAACCCAAGCCGCGATTCCACTATACCAGTTTTTTCTGCAAACGATCGTTATGTCTATCTTCTACACCTGGTTGCATAACAATACGGAGGGTAGCGTCTTGATCGCGATTATTTTTCATACAGTTTCTAATACTACAGCAGCAGTCGTTCCATTCTGGACAACCGAAATGGGGCGTTGGATCGATTTTGGCATCTTGGTCACCACCGCGACAGTTATTCTACTGACCCAGTGGCATAAATGGCAGGATCCCACCTCTACGAAGAAATAGGATGGAAAATGTGAACGTAGCCATTTATTCGTGCAAGATCAACTAGGTTAAAGGAATAACATAAGAGATGAGCAATAATCGTCTGTTCCAGCCAAGCTGGATTGATCGTGTCAATAATCGAGTAGGTAGACTGCCAATCCGTTCCTGGGTATTTTACGGGAGCTTTGGATTGGTATTGATCGTAATCCAGGTTTTAATCCTCTGGCTTGAAAGCGGCATGCAAAGCACCGAAATCATACCGGTCATCTTCTTCAACGGCTTATTTACACCTTTCCTTTTGGGGTTGATTCGCTTTCTCGACCATCAGGCCACGATTTCCCTCAAAACTATAAAACCTGCACTGGAGATAGGCGAAGCTGACTTTAATCAGTACGAATATAGTCTTTCGAACATGCCTGCACCGCTACCACTTGTCGCTGGGTTGGCGATGTTGATATCTGTTATCTTGATGGAGCAATTCTTAGCCGCGCCGTTGAGGTACGAAGTGCTCGAAGAGTTTCGCATTTTCGCGATCGTTTTTTATATCATTGATAGAAGTTCAGCTTTTTTATTTGGGGTTTTCATCTACCACACGATCCGGCAACTTCGGCTGGTCAACGTTATTCATTCGAATTCCATCAAAGTCAATTTGTTTAATCTGAGACCATTACAGGCATTTTCCAGGTTAACTGCTTCAACTGCAGCCGGTCTTGTGATTGGCGTATATGGATGGATGTTAATAAACCCGGATTTGTTCTCCGATCCATCAATCTTTGGTTTTATACTGGTTATCACAATCTTGGCGGTTACGGTTTTCATTTGGCCGCTTTATGGCGCGCACAAACTGATGGTGGCAGCGAAAGAGAAAGCACTTTACGAAATCGACCAGCTTTCCGATTCGATCTATTTGAAGTTCAAAAATGGCCTGCGTGATGAAGATTATGCAGCAATCGAATTACTAAATGGGACGATTGGCAGCTTGGACATTCAGCGTAAATCGATAAAAGACATCCCCACCTGGCCTTGGAGACCAGAGACCGCTCAATTTGTGCTGACCGTTATCGCACCACTGATCTTAGCAATACTGGGATTTTTCATCGAACAAGCATTTGATTTGTAACAGCTTATTGGCATTTCCCAGTATGTGCCATTTGGTTTTGTATAACCATCACAATAACCAGATATGGGAATAGCATAAGGAGAAGAAATGACAAAAAGAAAAAAACTGAATATCATTGTGCTCGTACTTGTCCCATTGTTCATTATATTTCTGGGAGCTATGTGCAAAGAAGAAAGAAGAGAAAGATCCCCGGGCTTCACAGTCTGTAACCGGCCCAATATGCAGAGCGCGGCTCATACCAGGTTGGCATACAAAATCTAGAGATTGGATGGTGAAAATCACCTGGAGATCACCGTTTGGTATCCGGCAATTCATCAAAGCTTTCAGGCCATAGAAACTACTTACAAATATACGGTCAAGCTGGGTAAACCCCTGGGTTTGTGTCTATCGCTTCATTCAAAGGGCAGGCGATAAGTGATGCATCCTTTGATCTCTCCGCAGCCCCATATCCACTCGTGGTCCTCTCGCCAGGCTTTTCCATAGGTAGTACAGCTTACGCTTGGTTGGCGGAACATCTCGCCTCTTACGGGTTTGTAGTGATCTCACCTGAACACAATGAGCACCTAAATCCTGAAAATGAACTGTGGCGGATGGCTATCCAGAGACCTAAGGATATTCTGACGGTGTTCGATTATATGGATACACAAGTCGACTCAGGTGGGCTTTTCGAAGGATTGGTTAATCCAGAAACCGTCGCTGTTATTGGACATTCCTATGGTGGTTATACAGCACTCGCTGCTTCTGGTGCAAAAATCAACCCGCGTTTGAAACACACTGTAGAAAAGCCATCGCAGAAGAGCATCCAGCTGCATGGCTATGTGAAATGCTGCTTCCTCATATCGTCGATATGGCAGAAAGCTCCGGACTCGACACAGTACCAGAGGGTCTATGGCCCATGCAGGCAGAGTCTCGAGTAGATGCTATGGTATCCATGGCGGGTGATGCCTTCTTCTTCGGTCAGGACGGTCTGGCTGAGATTGATGTACCCGTGATGGCAATTGGCGGTACGGCCGACATTGACTCGCCTTTTTCCTGGGGAACACAACCTACTTACGAATTTACATCAAGTCCGAGGAAGATAGGGATTGCCTTGAACGGTGCAGAACATATGATCTTCACAGCCCGATGTGAAAAGCTTCCGTGGTATGGAAAATTGCTATCTGATGAATTTTGCTCTGATACGATCTGGAACAGAGATTACGCGCACGATCTTATTAAACACTTGTCAGTTGCTTTCCTTCTCGCTGAGTTAAAGCAAGATCAACAAGCTGTATCAGCTCTTTCTCCTGAAAGGGTTGACTTTGTTGATGTACACTACGAAGCGAAAGGTTATTAGGATTTAATCAACACAAAGAATGAGAGAAATACACTGGCCTACCCAGCGGGTTTAATATTACTATCCGAAATATATGAAAATGGCTATTGCGTTAATCCTTGCCTCCCCACGAAGACCATAAATCATGAGTACTCCCAGGTCCTTTACCAATTGGGGATTATCACCGAACCGGTGCTGGTGTTGAGGATCGATAAACACGCCCATAATAGCCTTGAAAAATATCTCGAATGCCTCTTCAGGGATATCCTGGTTGATTTCCCCCTGATCTTTACCATCCTGAACCAATGCTAATAGCAATATCGTCATTCTCTTGTGGGCGGCATCATGTATTTCCTTTATTTTGGGATCACGCTGAAGATCAATACTGCCCGAAAATACTGTGCGGTTCATATTCAGTGTTTTTTCAAATGGCATCCCCGCTATGAAATCAATGAATACCGTCAGCTTTTCCCAGAAGGGTAAGTCTGGAGCCAGAACGGCCTCCGCACTGTCCACAAGCTGATCGACAATGGACGTCACAAATTCAAGAGCCAGGGCATCCTTATTCTCGAAATTATTGTAGATCGTCGCTTGTGACACACCTGCCTTTTTTGCTATATCACTCACACTGACACGGTCGACGCCAAATTGGCTGAACAAATCCCATGCTGCTTTACGAATTTCTCCCTTACTTTGTTCTTTTCGACGGGCAAAGCCATCCATTGATTCTGACTTCTCATGTTCTGGTGTTTTTTTTATACTTTCCATACTGTACCCGGGTGACTGACCTTTCTATCTGAATTACCGTGGGCTTTGACAATTCCACCGGTTTGACTATAATTCTGGAATTATTATATCATAAGATTATATAATAATAATATACATCTTGTATCATTGAGGTTACTATGGTATCAGTTATCCCGTTTTCATCAAAAGAAATCACCCTTCTTAATCGCGTTGGTGGTAAAGCTCTGTCCCTAATCACTATGACCCGCGAGGGAATGCCAGTCCCTCCAGGTTTTGTCATTACCGTTGAGTTTTTCGAACCGTGGATTACAGCGCTGCAAGGAACGCCGGAATGGGAAGCTGTTCAAAACGCGGAAAAAGACGAGTTCGGTCAAACAAGTAAAGCCCTTCAGGCTAAAGGCGCGGAACTTCATTTTTCATTCAAGCAGCGTGAGGAAATTGATGAAGCGCTGCGAAATCTGCAGCTAACCTGCACCGATGCGTTTTTCGCGGTGCGATCCTCTTCACCAGAGGAAGACCTTGAGAGCGCATCATTTGCTGGCGGATACGAAACCACCCTGGGCGTAACGCTGGAGACGCTGGAATCCGCTATACGGAGCTCATTCATCTCTGCTTTTGATAAGCGGATCTATCTCTATAAAAAAGCCCATGGTTTTAATACTTCGCAACCACGCATCGCGGTTATCGTCCAGCAGCTGGTGGATGCTGACAGCGCGGGGGTCGCCTTTTCTCTGAATCCTTTGAACAATTGTTTTGATGAGGCCGTCATCAACGCGAATACAGGACTGGGCGAATCTGTGGTGAATGGAGAAACCGATCCGGATGTTTTTATTGTGGATAAAAACAAGCGGCAAATTCTGGATACCCGAATTGGAGGCAAACAGCTGGTCGTCACGCTTGACAGGGAAGGTGGAACAGCAAGATCCGCACGCACAGCTGTTCAACAAGCCTCGGTCACGCAGTCGCAGGTCTTGCAGTTAACGGATCTGATCGTAAAAATAGAAAAAATCTATCAAAAACCCATAGATATCGAATGGGCAATCGCTGATGATCAAATCTCCCTGCTCCAGGTCCGCCCGATAACGACATATTTACCCTTGCCGGAAGTTATGATTACACCGCCCGGCAGCCGCAAAAAACTCTATGCCGATAACACCCTTATCGAGCAGGGAGTTCAGAAACCCTTATCTGTGTTAGGAACAGATTTTATGCGTTATGTTCTTAACACAATGACCGGACCAATGGGGGGAGATGCTTCTGATATTGAAAGTGGTGCATTTACAGCGGGTGGGCGGTATTACATGAATTTATCCCGTACATTGCAAATGAAAGGTCCGATGGGTGGACTCGCCCCCGGCAGTTATGGTGATACGAGCGTCAAAGAAATTATAGACAGCATAGATCTTGACCAGTACTTGCCGGAAAAGCAGTCACTACAGCAGTTCATCAACCTGCTGAAGGGTCCACTTAAAATGGCGCCTTTGATGATTCCGGTATTAAAAGCTTTCAGAAATCCTGAATGGATTCTGGCGAAATATCATAAAGCATTACCAGGACACCTTCAGAAATTAGAGCGTGCTATTAATTCCAATCTCTCTTTACACCAACAAGCCACCAATCTGACAGCGTTACTTCATTTCTTCTTTTACGAATATGGTCTGCCTCTGGTATTTGCGCCGCAAATAGCCGAAATGCGGATACGGAAGATATTTGCAGAGGAAGAGGAGCTGGTCAAAGAGCAGCTGATGAGTTTGGGGACTTCGCTGCCCGGGAATAAAACCGCCGAGATGGGTAAAATGATGTTTGATCTGGCAGCAAGTGATACGATTAAAGAACATATCAGTACTGACACCTTCTTCACCCAATTGGAGCAAAGAACCCTTGATCCTGGATTCTTGAATGCATGGGATGCATATGTGGCGGAATTCGGCGCAAGGTGTCCCCGGGAAATTGATGCAGCTACACCACGACCAAATGAGTATCCCGGCAAACTTTTTGAACAACTGAAAGCCATGTCGCCTGTTCGTGAAAACGAGAATGCTGCCGGCAATATTTTTCTAAATGCAAAGATGAAGCGCGAAGCAGCCTATGACACGCTCTACAAACTTGCCCTGCAAAAAGGCAAGCGTTGGGCAAGATCACTGAAAAACCTGTATAAAATCTGGGTGACCCTGGGTGGTTATCGCGAAACGCCCAAGCATTACGTTATTAACGTGATTGATATGTTCAGAAAGCATGTTCTCAAAATTGCTGAAAATTTCGTACAGGCGGGTCGATTGGATGATCCTGATCAAATCTTTGATCTCACCATCAAAGATATCGATAATGCGCTTGCAGATGCTTCCATCGATCTGCGCGCAGTTGCAGCGGAACGCGTTGTCCTGATCAATAAAATAAACAGGAGTCCCCTGGTTGCCAGGATCATCGATTCACGGGGAAAAATCTATTATCCGCCCCGCAAACAGGCTGCTGAAGGTGAATTAGCCGGAATCCCCATCTCTCCCGGTGTTGTTCAGGGGAAAGTCAAAGTCTTTCATTCGGCTGACGAGAAGAAGCTGTTCCCAGGTGAGATTCTGGTAACCCGGGCAACTGACCCGGGATGGACCCCACTGTTTATTAACGCTGGCGGAATTATCCTGGAAATAGGAGGCGCGCTGCAGCATGGGGCAGTCGTCGCCCGGGAATATGGGATCCCCTGTGTCTCCGGTCTTGCTGAGGCAACAGAGATGTTAAAGGATGGACAACTGGTAGAGGTTGACGGCAGCAACGGCATCGTGCGCATCCTGGATGAGGATATTCCTTGATATTTACCGAAATCTGCTGCTGATATCTGAAATAGAGAAAAAAGTAAAAGCAAAAAGGATGGAACAGTATCCTGCTTTTTATCTGCGTGCCTGCCTCCAATCGCGACGTTCATATATATGTCAGGTAACGGGCAATGAAGGCTCCTGTAAACCTATTTCTTCAATTTACAGAATTTATGTTACACTAAATTCTTGCCGCTGGCGGGTCACTATATACTGTAACTCTTTCATGATGTGCTTCCTTTGGATAGATTCTTCCCAGTGATGGCGATCAGGATCACAGCCAGTACAGCATATATTGCAGTTCGAATCGCAAACAAATTCCCCAGCGGAACTAAACCAAGGCCGGAGGACACCAACTCTAAACTAAAGTTGAAGGCGAAATGGAAGAGCGTGGCGATTAATACACTTCCCCGCGATCCATTGTATGCCCAGGTAACAATAATGGAGTAGCTAACCATCAACAGCCAAAACTGCCATTCGGGGATGCCAATTGGCGATACCAGGTGCAGCAAACCATGCCAACCCGATACAACCAGACCCAGGATGAGAGAAGATACCAACGGGCTGAAGCGTTTTTGCAGTTTTGGCAAGGCATAGCCGCGCCACCCGAGCTCTTCCCCTGTCGCACCCTGGATGGTATGGAAAAATATCATTGAGATCAATGTGATAATCGACAGCCTGGATTCAACGCCTGGTGCAGTACCTCCAAAGAGTGAGAACATCCCCGCTGAACCAAAAGCAATGGCAATGGGAGCAAGACCGACCAGATACCACCAGGAATTCACCCGCCACTTCAGCCAGCCCGCGAATAAACGCTTTACCCTCGCTTTACCTCCTGCGACACTGGTGACGACGACTGCTGCCAAATTGGGTGTCCAGGAAGCGCAGGCAATCAATAAGCCCATAACGATGTCTGATACTGATGTCAAGCTGACTACCGCTCCTATGATCAGGATCGTAATCAGAAAGAATATGTAACAGAGTACAAAAAATGATACCAGAGGATATTTTCTTAGAAGATTATTCTTTGGTTCAAGATAAGATTCGGTGGTCATAGTAATTCTCCTATGCATGTTCTCTGTGATGGGCTAAATAAAACCAGCAGAATATGAGTCTGCGTACCTGGTGAAATTCAAATCATATTTAATTTCATCAGTAAGCTTGCATATGGAAGTTTTCCTCGGATGTCAATTCAGTAACCGAGGGATATTTATCGAGCTAACAGTGTGTTCACGTGAGCCGGCGTGTTTGACCCGAGCTATCCTTTGCTTGGAACCAAATACCCGAAAAGCGCGCAGCCTGGACACGTGTAACGAGGGGTAGCCCGTTCTTAATGCGGTTTATGCAACTGCGGTGGGCCTTGCAGTATTCGTTCACGCATTGCATCTACTGGCCATTCATCTTCAAAACCTTTACCAGATCTAAAGGGCGCTAAACATTCCAACCACCATGTGGCTCCCAATTCGACACGTTGCTGGATCAGATTCACCGCTTCTTCAGATTCTGCATCAGGTGTAACCCCCATGGTGATTATGTCCAATGGCTGTTCGTGTTTGCGATGCTTACTTAGGTAGCGAACCATGTCATCCAGTTGGGCGAGTTCTTGTTCATTCTCTTCAACCTGGAACAAAGGAAATACTCCATCCCATTTTGCAGCCCTTCGGAAGGGGGCTTTATTTGGCCAGAATCCACCCACCCAAATAGGTATGTGAGGCTGCTGTAGTGGTTTGGGCAGAAAATGCGCGTTCTCGATGTGATAATATTGCCCCGCATAGCTGAACGGTTCACCACTCCATAACCCAACCAGCACTCTTAATGCTTCATCCAGCATTGCCCCTCGCTTTTTGAGATCCGGCTGTTCTCCCAGCTGCGCCCACTCGGCTTCTCCACCTCCGATACCTACCCCGAGTGTTAACCGCCCTTCTGAAAGATGATCTATCGAGACTGCCTCGCGCGCCAATTTCCAGGGACGACGCCGGGGAAGGGGCGTAACCGTAGTGCCGATACGGATTCGGTGGGTACTGACAGCGACCGCAGCCAGGGCTACCCAAGGATCAACCATAGGCAACGTCCAACCCGCAATATGATCCCAAATGAAAAAACCATCCCAACCTGAGTTTTCTGCATCCTGAGCTAGATTGGCCAGAACACGTGCATCCCCATAGGCACCAAAGTTGGGTAAGTAAATGCCGAATTTCATAGAACTTCCCCTTTCTCAAGTTTCTCAATTCTGATTTGCGGGTGAATGACCTGCGCGTCAACCGCGCTGCGATTTCTCCGAAGTACGCATCAATTCAAAGTGCCGTACATAAGCTAATTTCGCGCACTGATCTCAGACCGCGGCGCGGCGTCGGACTGCACGCGCTTGTTGGGCGGTGCGGTTGCCCATTAATACTCTGTGCTCAACCTCTGAACCGGGTAGGTGAGCTCGCCGTTTACGATGGCTGTCACATCCCCAATGCACTTCACTTGATCGTCTTCCACGACAAGGCCGTCGCCATGTCGACAAGCATACACATCCACTTGACGACTCTGAGAGTATGCTTGAAGCGCCACCAGATCAGCAGGAATTTCTCCAAAATGAGGCACGAAGGCAAAGTCAACAAGATGCAATGCGGCAATGTCGGTTTCACCCTCAAGCGGTTCATCGCCACACAAAGCAGCTGTAGCAATGTCAGGCGTCATCAGAATCGCCCCGGCGCTGACGCCGATCAGCACCCCGTCTCGCGCAACATACTGGCGTAATGGCGCAAGCATGCCGCGCTTGCGCAACCAGTGAAGAAAATAGTAGGTGTTACCCCCGGTGAGATGAATAGCATCACAGGCCAGAAGTGCCTCTAGCCGATTCGGGTCGTAAGCTGCATCAAGTTCAAAATAGGTTGACAAAGTCATACCCAGTCGGGCGTAGTAGACTCGTCGTTCCTCGTAGTACTTCCGCTGCGGGTCTGCACTGGATGGGATGTAACCAATTTTGGGGTTGGATTTGCCAAGCAGCGCTGCCAATTCCTGGTCGACCTTTTCTGTTTCAGGCAGAATTTGTTCGCTGTATAGAACAAGCCTTCTCATACACCAATCTCCGTTCTGAGTAACCTTTGGGCTACAACTGTGCAACACCACCCAATAATAAATATACGAAGTTTGTCCGTATAATGTCCCTGTATTGGTATTTTCGGCTGAAATGCAGTATATGCATTTGAAAATGTTGCGGCAGAGCCAACCTTAAACTGTAGTTGAGTTTAGGCCATATTGTTACAGCAGTCAAATGATCTTAAGCCATAATGCACCTGATGTTTATAGTCGGCCAAGGGCGCGGGCGATTGCACATCGTGCAATCGTTAAGCAATAGCGCCATGCGGTTTTGCCACCTGGATAGCTAGACGCGCGGCGTCTACGACTGATCTTTGACACCTCAGAAGTCCACGCACGCGACCGTCGTGTCAAATCAAATGATAATGTTACTAAAGGGGCCGTGTTCTTCCAGCCTGTGACGTTCGAGATCGACATCGCTGACGTGCCAGACGGTATGGTATTGGTTAACGCGGAATCCCTTGGGCATAGGGTCGTCGGGAGCGAGGGCTGGGAAAGATATCGATCGACCGTGCCCACCTTTCCCGCTGTTGGCGCACGAGATCGGACATTTCTGGTTTGGCAACATGCTTCGGTCCGGACCAACCGAGCAATGGCTGAGCGAGGGTTTCGCCCAGTATTTCAACCTTCTCTACACAGAGCACGCCTTCGGTAAGGAAGCCCTGTACAGCGAGCTTCAGTATTATGTGTCAAGACTCGCCGAGATCGACATCGCGACACAGGCACTGCTGGTCCACATCACCTTCGAACACCCGGCACAGGCTATCCTGGTCAGGCTCAAGGGGGCGGTGGTGCTGCACTGCTTGAGGCAGCGCCTGGGTTTTGACCGCTTTGTCGCATTCCTGGCAGCGCTGGTTGCCCGTTATCAGGGTCAACTGATCACCACAACCGATGTCGAGGACGAGGCTGGTCAGTTTCTCGGCTCGCAGCATGCCTGTTTATTCTTCGACACTCATCTGCGCAGCCTGGCAACCTACACCTGGGATCCGGCGACGAATACTGTTGCCGCGACAGTGCCAGTGGCATAGCGGGGTGCCAGCACCTTTACGTGATATTAAATGGGTTAATGAAGGCGTGTTTTAGCAGGTTCGTGCGGAATGGTATACAATACGTCTAATCAGATCATGTTGCATATATCAATCCCTGACGAAATACGTTGTCATGTCGCGGGATCATCAGCCTGAAGTCAGGATTCATGCCAGTTGGGGCTTTCATTGCGATGATAGGTTCTGACCTGGTGGGACCGCAACATATAACGCTAATCTTCGCCGGTTTATGCACGATTATTGCCGCAGGCGTGTACCGGCTTGTGCCAATTGTACGTGACTATCGCTTGAGTGATGCATTATAGTTTTTCTTGGTTACATGATTCTGGTCTGACCCGAGATGCTGTAGAAAATCCTGATAAGGAGAATATGATGTCAAACTGGAAAGAGGGTTTTGTCGATGTAAACGGTGTAACAATGCACTATATCAGAACTGGTGGAGATAAGCCCCCTGTGTTGCTCTGTCACGGCTTCAGTGACAGTGCAGAGTGCTGGACGAATCTGGCAAAGCAACTGGAAGCAGATTACGACGTGACCATGATCGATGCGCGCTGCCACGGGTTATCTTCCATTCCTACAGAAGGTAAAACGGTCGGAGGGATGGAAGATGACCTGGCGGCATTCATCGAAGCGATGGGGCTGGATAGACCTGTAGTGGCAGGGCACTCCATGGGCGCACGTTACACACAGTTCTTTGCTGCCATATATCCACATCTTCTACGCGGCTTAATTCTGGAGGATCCACCATGGCGGGCCCCTTCCGAAGAGCGAACCCGACGCAATCGCCCGGGACGCAGTGAGATGTTTAAGAAATACCGGGAACAGAACCTGGAACAAGGGATTGCTGAGTGTGAAGCAGAACATCCTGAATGGGAAGCAGGGACATGTGAATACACATTCCGTGCCCACCAACAACTCCGCTTTGAAGAATACTCACGTTCAACACCCGGCAAACAGACATGGAAAGATACTTGGCCTGATATAAAATGCCCGGTTTTAGTGTTTACCGGCGACCCCAAGTTAGGCGGCATTATGACCGACGAAATCTATAACGAGGCGAAGGTTCTGCTTCCGACAGTTGAGCGAGTGCATATCCCAGGCGTTGGCCACCACATCCGGTTCGCGGCACCAGAGCCTTTCACGGCAGCAGTTAAAGCATTTTTGGCGATGATTTACTAAGAGGAATTGCGTGGTTATGATACGCTGCGTCCTCACTTTGAGGGCATGGTAGCTGTCATTCACCTGGCTGCGCATACCCGCCCGAGCTTGGGACCAGGGAATGTCATCTTCAGCAACAATGCAGATGGTGCTTTTAACACCAGGGCGCAGCGAATACGGATATCAAGCATGCACTCCACCGCAGCGCAGGTGGCCACATCTGGATTAACTGGAGAGCTACGTGCTGTTGACGGTTAGCAGCTGGGGAGAAGATGAGTGGAAACAGTCATAGAAAGCATGACAATTACAATATTTCAGGAGATATGAAATGACAAGTGGAAAATATGGACAATTATTGGCCGGGGCAGCGAAAGTTGACGTAACTTCACCAGATAACGCTTTGCCAGCCGGGTATAAAACTGTGCACGACCACGTCTATGCACGCGCGATTGTACTTGATAATCAGGTGGAAAAGGCCGTGCTGGTCACTGCTGATGTGGTTGTGTTTGGTGAACCTGCGTACCAACGCGTGGTGCAACAGATTTCACAAGCCGTGGGCTGTCCTAAAGAAAACATCCTGATTTCCAGTACTCACACCCACGCATCTCCCGCACCAGGCCCGCGTATCCCCCCAGGAGCCAAAAGCAACAGCTATATGAATTATGATGAGGCCTATTCATACCGGATCACCGATGGCATATTGGAAGCCGTCGTGCAGGCGAAAGCAAAACTGCAACCAGCACGGATGGGGTACGGTACTGGTTTATTCCATGCCAATGTGAACCGTGATGCCATCCACCCGGAGACACGCACCTGGACCCAGGGTCCAAACACAGATGCGCCCTCAGACAAGACTGTGGCAGTGACCAAGTTCGAAACACAGGATGGTAAACTCATCGCCGTTTATGTCAACTACGCGATGCACGCCAATCTGATGTATATGCGTCATGAAATTGGTGCGGGTTTTCCAGGGGCAATGTCTCGCTATATAGAGGAAGTATACGATGAGGAAGCCGTTGCTTTGTGGACTGCTGGTGCGGGGGGCGACCAGAATCCGCTCTATATGCGCTACGCAGAACCCGCCATCCTTAAGATGAAACGGGAAAAGTGGGTGGCAACTGGCGGTGATCCAATGGATATCAAAGCCATTGCCCGTTTCGATATAGGTGAGCTTGATCCCGTTATCCTGGACCGCAATATTAAAGTCATCAACGCCATTGGCCTTTTACTTGGGGAAGAAGTCATTCGGGTGATGGAAAATACGCATCGTACCCATAGCACAATAAGAATATGGGGAACCCATCAATCCCTGCAGTGTCCCGGACGCAAACGTCTGGATAACGGGCGTGAAGGCACGCCGGGTGTGTATGAGGACACGGATCCTGTCGATATTCGCATGGGATTGCTGATGATCGGGCAAGTAGCATTTGTAGCGATCGCTGCTGAACCCTATAATATCATTGGCCAGCGCATTAAGCGTTTATCCCCATATGGCAACACCGTCATCGTTTCCCTGGCAAACGGGCAAACTGTGGGTTATATCCCTGATGACGCATCCTACCAACGCTACACTTTCCAGGTACTCAGTTCACGCATCAAACAGGGGTGCGCAGAGCAAGGGATTATCACCACTGCGCTGGATATGATGGACAAAAGCCTTTCCTGTTAAGTACTGAATGCAGAAGACAGGTTAGTTGTGAGTTTTTCACCTTTCGATAATCTACTGATAATACATCCACACGAATAAATACTTATCAGGAGAGCCAGTTTGAAAAGCACAATATCGGACCCTTTGTTTTTTCCTAAAGATGACTATACGTTAGAGACCCTGGTGGTGAAAACATCAGATGGCGATAAAACCGTGATGTACCGCGCTTATAAGCACATCCCTTATGTAGCAAAGCCAGTAGACACGGACTATCAGAGTCTGGATGTCAGCGTGCCTATAAAAATTGACGGTGTCACCGTGGATACCGCTCATGCGCCGATATTCTTTGCAAATCACGTAGGCGGGTATATGTCAGCCAGCAACGTGCATCCGCGTGGTGGTGGCGCGCCACAGGGAAGCAAAGTCAGCAGCAAGCAGGATTTGGCCCTGGCTGCCGGTTATGTTGTCGTGTCACCGGGATGCCGTGGGCGTGACAACCAGGCTACTGATGGCACATATTACGGCAAAGCTCCTGCCGCAATTGTGGACCTCAAAGCTGCCGTCCGTTATATAAAACACAACAAGAGTGTTATCCCCGGTAATGTTGAATGGATTATCTCAAGCGGTTGCAGCGCTGGTGGGGCACTCTCTGCTCTGCTCGGAGCTTCTGGAAACAGCCCGTTATATGATGCCTTTCTTGAGGAAATCGGCGCTGCCGATACGGATGATACTGTCTTTGCAAGCGCGTGCTTCTCTCCCATCATCGACCTTGAACATGCCGATATGGCTTATGAGTGGATGTATGGCACCCTCCCCTGGCAATCCGGGGGGCCAGTGGATCAGGACCTTTCCGAACAGCTAAAAATCCTGTTTGCAGAATACCAGGCATCACTCGCCCTCGAAGGTCAAGACGGTTATGGCATCCTCACGACAGAAAACTATGCGCAGTACCTTATGCGGTATTACCTTTTCCCATCGGCAAACAAATACTTGAATGCTTTGCCGGATGCGGAAAGGGCTGCCTATCTCGCGCAACGTTCCTGGATTAGCTGGGAGAACTCCTGCGCCACGTTTAGCTTTGCCGATTACCGTGCCAACACAGGCAGAATGAAAGGGATTCCTGCATTTGACGATTTTGAGATGAAAGCGCCTGAACCCTCCCTGTTCGGCAACCAGACCATCGCCGCCAGGCACTTTACCCTATTCAGCCTGCAGCACGCCACTGGCGGTCCTGGCGCAGAGCTTGATGCAGATCTGCAAACGGCGGTCAAGATGATGAATCCTATGGGTTTCATCACGCATAACAACCCGGGTTGCGCATTGCACTGGTGGCTGCGTCACGGTGCTGGTGAAAGCCACATTTCCTTCACTGCCCTTGTTAATTTAGCGCTTGGCCTGGCACATCAGAACAAAGCGGTCGATGCCTGGTTCTATTGGGATGCAGACCACTGCGAAGATACTGATCCGGAGGGATTGATGACCTGGATAGGAGAGATTACAGGGTATTGACGCCGAACGAAAGCATGAAGTAATAAGAAAGAAGCATGTCGGCAGTTGGTGTAAATTTACGAAAGAGATAGGTCAAGGTATCCTTCAAATTGCCCATAACATAAACGAGATAAGGTTGCGACCTGTCAAGTCCAATGTTACATTATCATTTGAAATTCGGGTAGCAAATTTTAAAGCCAATCAGATGCTGTGCTGGGGATATTTAAGCATATACCTACAAGGCTTAAACCTCGAACCGTATGGAATGAGTCCGAATCCTCCTCGGCTACAAAACAGGGGTAAAAGTACCACAATGACTGACGTTTGTGGTTTGTGCAAACGTCAATGCGTGGCGCTTTTACCACCCGCGCCCACCTGGAACCGACCGGACATAGGTTCAAATCCTATTCGGTATGAAAAGGACTTGTTTGAATGATATTAGCTGTACCACAAACCGAAAGGTGAAAGTAACTTCCAGTGGTTCTAAGCCGTTGACGGGGTCAGATGTTAAATGTGGAGTTACAGAAGCATACACAGTGACCGCATAGTGTGATCCCAATATGTATAAAGAGTAAACCGTGTTGTAGAGAAACCATATAACGAAATAAACCACGACCGAGTGAGTATGGTACCTCTCGTGTACAGGTATAACGCCATCAGCGATGGTCAGGAACTTACCACGCGGATGAGTGTGATGTTTGAAAAATGGACCTATGGCAATTTTTTGATGGCCTTGGATAAGGAGGTCATCGCTTTTTGCACGGTTGCCCGGGGGCAACCGATGGTTATTCGCGCAAATCCAACCCCATTTTCGCCGTACCAGTGACCGGGGGCGGTGGCAATTCCGGCATCCTCTGCAAGAAATTTGGCCAGCGCCTGCGCGTCCAAACCAAGTTTTCTGAAATCAAGCCAGGCTAAATAGGTGCCTTCAGGTTCAATGAGTGAGACCCCTATGTCCTCTGCCTGCAGGAAATCCCTGATGTAATCCAAATTTCCCTGGATGTAGTCGATGACTGCTGTTAGCCATTCGGTACCTTCTCTGTATGCGGTATCCATTGCCAGTGTGCCGAAGACATTCACATGATTCATCTGGTAGCGTTCGCAAAAATCGTGGAACTGCTGCCGGTCTTCATCATTGGGCAGTACCACGACGGCATCCACCAGTCCAGAGATATTGAACGTTTTGCCAGGTGAAAGACAGGCGGCAGCGTTTTCATTAGCCAAGCCCTTCAGATAGGGTGTGTAGTGGTGGGGGGCGAACGCAAAATCACCGTGTATCTCATCAGAAATTACATAGACACTGTGCTGCCTGCAAATCTCCGCGACCTTATTCAATTCTTCCTGCGTCCACACTCTACCTACCGGGTTATGCGGGTTGCAGAGTATCATTATTTTGGTGTCAGGTTCGGCAGCTTTCGCCTCCAGGTCGTCAAAATCCATCAGGTAGTGCCCGTCCTGGAGAATAAGCGAGTTCTTAATGATTCTTCGTTTGTTGGAAGTGATGACACTGTCAAAGTCATCGAACACCGGCGGTTGCAGGATAACCCCATCACCCACTTCGGAATGCAGGTTGAGCAAAACCGATATGCTGCTCAGAATTGATGGAGAGGCATGGATATGTTGTTGCGCGATTTTCCACCCGTAGCGCTCTTCATACCAGGACGCCATTGCCTGGTACATCCGATCCGGTCTGAATTCATAGCCAAAAATACCGTGCTCAGTGCGTTTGACCAGCTGTTCGATCACTGCCGGGGGGGATTTAAAATCCATATCGGCTATTCCCATGGGCAGCGCATCTGGATTACCCCAATATTCTGCGATGAAATCCCGATTCCATTTTACTGTGAGATACTGGTTGCGGTCTATATATTCATCGAAGTCATATGCCATTTTCCCTCACCTTGACTGCAGCATGCACTGAGTCGTAAATCTATGGATAATAGGTGCCATTTTAGCACAATTGTGTTTGCCTAAAATTTATGCGGTTCTGTTAACCAATTTTGTCATGAGTCGACCGCAGGCGCGGTATCGCGGAGAGATACATTTCGAGACTTTCACGCATAAGGGACTTAGGTGAGTTATAGCAGATGCGAGAATATCGACTGGAAAGCAGCGTAAACCAGCGCGTTTTCTAAGTGTTTATCCGATCTCAGCTGGCAGCGCCAGGAGCCTTCCACCCGGCAAAGTTCCTATTCCGGCAGCTGGTATTCCAGTCCCCACCCAATGCCAAATTTGTCGATAAGGTCTCCATACACCGAACCCCAAAACGTCTTGTCGACCGGCATGTTGACCGTGCCACCCGCTGAAAGTACCTCATAGGCCTTACGAAGCTCTTCTTCGGAATCGAACTCTACATGCAAGAAAACGTTGTTGTTGAAGGCGCCCTTTCCCTCTTCCCAGGAATCAGATAGGTATATCACAACGTTCTCCCGGATGCTAAGTGTGCCATGCATGACCTTGTTACGCCAATCATCACTTACTGACATCTCCGGATTCGGCGGCATCTCACTCCAGCGATTGATCTCGGTCTTTCCACCGAAAACCTCTTTGTAGAAGTTCATCGCTTCCTCGGCATTCCCGGTAAAATTAATATATGGAATTATTCTCATGTTTACTCCTCCTATTCTGAATTAATGACTCACGCGTAAGGGACTATGGTACCGTACCCGAATTTACTTAAATATGCTGACTTCGGTTCTGATCCACTCAGGTAGATATGGCGAAATACAATCTTTAGGAACCGGTTAATGCCCCAGATCCTGTCGTACTTCCCTGTTCCGCATGGACCAACACTACCAACTGCCTTTTCTCGGATTGGTGCGCACCACTTACCCCAAACATCCTTGTCTCTGGGTGGCGTTCGTACCGGTAGGGCAAGAACCCCAATTACGCCCTTTTACGTTTTTTTTTGTTTTCATTTGACCCGGTATTGAGCCCGGCATATCAAAGTCTCACTAAAAACTGTTTAAAGCGTACTACGAAGCTGTGGATTTGTCAAGTTAACACTATGTTAATAGTAAAAACTTCCGCGGATGCAGGTAATCCCGTAGGTGTTTTGAGTGCGGAGTACCATAGCACCATCAACCCTATTTATGATGCATCTTGAGGCAGGTTGATCATACCTTCAAGAAATGGAAGCATGTACAAAATTCAACTTGACAAATTACTTGTACCAGAGCTTTATCTGATACAGGATTTGATATAAGATTAACGGCATCTCGTATCTGGAGAATTGAATGGAGGCATTTGGTGGAAAAAGAATCACAGTTTACAGCACAGGCAATATCTCATAATCATCCCCTGGACGGGGTTTCCCGGGAAAACATCAAAATCACGGATGTCAAAGTCACATTGCTTTCTTACCGGCTTCCTGTCAACGAACAACTGTTGGTTTTCAGCGATATATGGTGGAAAACAGATGCTATCATTGTGGAAATCTTCACTGACAAGGATATTGTGGGAATTGGAGGTGCCAGTCGCTATGGTGGTGACTGCCAGCATGTCAAGCACTATATCGAAAAGATGATTAAACCCGTCATATGTGGAGCCAATCCATTTGACCTGGAGTTTTTAACCTGTGGGGGAGATTCAAACCTCAAACGGTGCGCATGGGCAGGTATTGATACTGCGCTCTGGGATATCGTTGCTAAAGCTAAAGGTATACCTGTGTATCAACTGCTGGCTGGGAACAGAAAGCCAACACAGAAGATGCGCTGCTATGCCAGTGCCGGGGTAAAATATGCCTGGTACGATCGCCCAGATAGCCTTATCGAAGAAGCATTAACACTCAAAGAACAAGGCTATACAGCATACAAATTTCGTCCTGGTACAGATTGGGAATACTCTCACATGACAGTAGACCGCTTTATTCCATATCTTGTTAAACTGCGGAAGGCAGTGGGACCCGATTTTGGTCTGGTATTGGAGAAAAAACCCTGGACCTTGGAGCAGGCGTTGAGATTGGCTCCAGTCCTTGAGGACCTGGGATTTCTCTGGTTCGAGGAGCCAATGAGATTGGTTGGTGATGATGCCGTTGATAATCACTTGCGGCTAAGAGAGGTCCTCCCCACCGTTATGATTTCTGGTGGCGAAAAGGTACTGGACCGTTTTATGGTTAAAGAATGGATTGACCGAGGTGCTTATACCATGCTGCAACCCGATGCCAGTATTATAGGGCTTAGTGAAGCATGGCGCACAGTCCAGATGGCGGCGATAAAGGGTATCCCTATTTGCCCACATAACTGGCAGGATGGTACCGTAACGATGGCAAACGCGCATTTAGCCGCCAGCGCGAGTAATCTCCTAATGCTTGAGGTATTTGAAACATTTGATCCGCTGAAGGAAGAGATATTTGTAGAACCTTTGACCGTTGTGGACGGCTTTATGGAACTGTCTGACAAACCGGGATATGGCGTGGAATTGGCACCGGATTTGGAGAACAGATTCCCCTATATACCCGGGCATTTTACAAAACCAAATCCAGTCTTCACGTAAAGAATTGGCTCAAGTTTCTGGGAGCGTGACAATAAAGGCGCTGCTTATGCAAACTTAGCTTTCGACCTCAATTGTACCGTGCTGAGCCAGAACCAATGTTTGGGCATATGATAGGCCCGGACCGAAACCGGGAGATGTCGCCTTGATAGAAGCGGTCGAACGTGCGTACGCCGCACACAACAGCGCCAGGTATCCTTCGTTGACCGGGACTATTGAACCGCATGGTTATGAGTCCGAATCCTATTGGGCTATGAAAATGGGTAATGGCGTTAGCAAAAAACCACACTGAATATATTCCCATAATGCTATTTTCGTGTGATCTGGTGTTATAAGAAAAATAATCCCTGAAGTCTCTGATGTAGTATAAACTTCGCCAAAAAACAAAGCACAATTTAATACATTCTGAAGATACCAGGAAAGGTAGCGACACTTTATATTCCTAACACCGGTTCAGCCCTGGGCAAGCGCCTCGATTTCGACCATCTCTTCCTCGCTAAGCTGGTTAAAGGCACTGGCGATGCGGATATTCTCCTCCAGATGTGAAATATCCGAAATGCCCACAATCGCAGTGGATACCGGGTAGCTCAAGGCGTAGGGCAGTAGTTGCCGGATATCAAGGCCTTGCTGGATGAGCTTACCACGGGCGACCACTTTCATCGCAATCACACCGACCTCTTTCTCCTGGGCGATGCGGAAGAAACGGTCCAGGTCTTCGGGATGTAGCATTTCCTCCCGTGCGGCATTGAGGATCATCAACGCACAGTCATAAGGATAGTCTTCGAGGGCATCTGCAAGCCACCGCGGTGAGTGCCCCGTCACGCCGACAAAGCGGGTCACACCTTCGTCACGCAGCCGTTCAAAGGCGTGACGGGCAGAATGCTTTTGCTGAAGTTTTTCCAGGTGCGTTATTCTTCCAATTTGATGGTGCTGATACAGGTCGATGTGGTCAGTCTGCAGGCGTCGCAAACTCTGTGAGATCAATGCCATGGTGCCGTCATACGTGTCATCGTGGCTTTTCGTAGCCAAAAATACCTCGTCACGTCGTTCCTTCATCACCATGCCGATGTTTAATTCGCTGGCCCCAGCCCCGTACCGGGCAGAGGTATCGATGTAATTCACACCCAGATCGATCGCCCGGTTGATGATCTCCACGGCCTCATCGCGAAGGTCGTGCTTTGAGACCGTATACAATCCACCCAGTCCGTAAATACTTACCTCGACCCCGGTCTTGCCGAGAGGTCTGGTGGGAAGGGGGGTGAATGGCAAAGCTGTTTGACGTTCCATTTTGTTATTCATCGTGTTCCTCCATGCGCGACATAACTGAGTTTTAGAATGTTTCGTATCATTAAAAACCGGGCGTCTTATCGAAGAACTATCCTCCAGGCGCCCCATCTTCGAGGTATCCAGGGGCTCGATCCCCAAGACCAAGGCGGGACTGCCGGGTCGGAAACTGAAGTCACCGCCAGCAGGATTAACAAACAAGGGATCGCCAAAGAGACTGGCCTTCTCTTTGCCTACCCTTTGCATCTTAAGAAAATGCGCATCCATCCAGTGCGAGTCCGTCGGGTGGTAGTAGAGATTCGTATCCATATCTGTTTCCACGAGCTTGGGAGGAGGATTTTCATCTCTGTGCTCTTTCGCCATAGGCATTGCCCCCATCTGGATGCGACATAATGATATTGCGGTAAACCTTCGAGCCCGGTACCGGTACCCATTCAAAACTGATATAGCCCCATCTGGGCACCACAAGCGGATCGACGATAAAATTGTTTATGATATCGTTTATCCCCTTCGAGGCGATTCCTGCAGCAAAACCGCCGTTGTGATACAAAACGTTTCCATAGATGAGCGTCTCATGCTGGTCATCATCGCAGCGGATAGCCGCCGGCAGGTCGTGAGCAAGGTTGTCGTGCAGGTAATTGTAGCGAATGATATTCCCCTTCCCTGTTCCAGATACATAGATGCCGTTCCCGTCGGAGAGCAGTTGTACGGAATGGGAAATCTCGTTGTATTCAAAAAGGTTGTGCCTGGCATGGTTATACTTCTCTCGAATCTTCCAGCTCTCGTATCCATGCCTTGGTAAGGCCTTATCCTCGGCATCAATCTCATGCTGGCGGATCGTTCTGCCGCCCTCCCCGTTTAAACTCCGACCTGGCTCTACGCGCGTCGTGATGAGAACCGCTGAATAGCCGCTATGGTGCAAGGCGTTGTGGGTCATCCAATTATGCCCACTTTGCCACGCCCAGAGTCCGGGGGAATGCCAGGTGATCTCACTGAAATGGTGAATATAGTTATTGATAATATCGTTATGATGATTGGCGTCTTTGCTGCCGGGACCATAACCTGCCAGAAGAATTCCCGCCTCTCCTAAGTGCGTGAATTCAGAATCGATAACACGATTGCGTTGGGCATGCAGGTCCATGCGCAAACCCGAACCGCCGGAATGGATAAAGAGACAGTCCGTGACCTGACACTCTTCAGCCCCTCGGAATCGCAACAAGGCGGTAGGTCGATCGAACATATCCCAGTCGTGCTGCATTCCCCAGCCCACACGGTTTTCATCGCTTTTCCAGGACCAGCGATCCGCGTGGGAAAAAGTCAGTCCCGAAAAAGCTATGCCCCGTACAGGCGTGTCGGTTGGGCCATCATAATCGATTTTCCCCTCCACCCGAATCAACTCGGTTGTCGTTGGCGCCAGAATACCGCGAGGCGATCCGTCTGGAGCAGGATCGGAAGGCCACAAATAGATCTTTCGCGTTTCGGTATTCACCACCCATTCCCCCGGTTCGTCTAAGGCCTCAAGAATGTTTTCTACCCAAACCACCGAAGCTTCAGGATCGTGAAGATAGCCCGGTAACGGTCCCATTTCGTATGTAGCGGAAGCACCGGTCGTCGCAACGCCAGAGTCCTCATCCACAGATGCGAGCGGGAGCATGTTAATCGCCCACGCTCGTCCCGGCCTTATCTGGATTTCAACATCTTCCAGATTATCCCAATGCTTCATGGCCCCTTCCGGAAAATGAAGCGTGCGCTTGTCCCCCTGTTTTGTGTAGGCGAATCCGGAATTCCGCGCCCGATTCAGGCGACCTTGCCCGTCATAGAGCGTATAGAAACGTTCCATGCCATCCGGCATATCAGCCACCCATACCTTTCCTACTGATTCAGCAGGCAGATTATTGGGCGCTGATTCCAATCGTTTCCAACCGGTAATGGGTACTCCCCCACTCACAACCGGATGCTCTCCCGGATAGGCGGCAATCGTCAGATGAGGCTCTATGATTTCGCCAGCTCCATACTGTTCGAACGACACTTCACGTGGCGTCGCCGGAGCGCCGTCTTCTATTCCCAGGACTAAGGTCTCCTCCAATTCATAGCGCCCCTCGCGGAGATAAATCACCACAGGCGCATCATACCCACCGCTGCGCAAAACCCTCACGGCCTCCACCGCATCCGGAAGGGATCCGTAGGGGTTGGCCAAGCTTCCATCGGCCTGAGCATCTCCATCAACGGAAACGTAGATATACCTCGCTCCCAATCCACAACGCATCTCAGGCAACCCGGTGACGCTGGTTTCTACTTTCTTAAACGTATTCATGCTGACACCTCCTTTACCTTTGCATCATAAAATGGCTATGCTGGTGTACTTTTCTCTACCGCACCCACTGCAAGAATCACATAGTATTTGTGCTGCCCGTGGAATAAATACGATAAATCCAACCGTCTCAGAGAGCGCAATCCCGCCCAGAATTCATTGGTCTCGTGTTGGATCGCAGTGTAGCTGTTCAGAATGTCCAAAGTACCGGTATGTTTTCAGGCCATCCGGCGTACTTTAGGTTGTGACAGCCAGAATACGACAAAAATAATCGCCATCAAACCACCCTGCAACATCAGAGCTGACGGCACACCCCAATAGTCTGCGATTGCCCCGGCAGGTAATGTACTCAATGGCATCAGCCCCATACTCATCAGATACATCGCCATAATGCGTCCCCGATAGGCGTCTTCGCAGTTAATCTGAATCAAGGTCTGGCTGGTGATGATGATGCCACGCTGTGCGGCACCCACCAGCATTAAGAAAAGGAACGCCATCGCGAAGTTTTTCGACATAGAAAAACCGACCATCGATAAACCCATACTGATGCCACAGAATAACAGGACCTTGCCTTTGCCTTTAAACTCACCCAGAGAAGCCAGCGCCAGTGAGCCGAACAACGAACCAAACGCGGGTGCTGTTGAAATCAGACCCAGTCCCTGTGCTCCGGTTTGCAGCACTTCCGAGGCGTATACGGGCATCAGTGCTCCGTAGCTGGACCCCAGGATCACGCGCACGACGACGATGCCCAGTAAGGGCAGGATCGCGGGATGGATCTTGAGATAGGCCACGCTTTCACGCAGATCGTTCCACACAGAAATTTTCTCTTGATGGCGTTGATTCGCGCTTTCTGGCGGGAGTTGATTAAGGGCCAGGATCGCACCCGCATAGAGAACCGCAATGATAAAGTAGACCATCTCGACACCAAGCCACTCAATGACAAAGCCAGACATCGATGCACCGAAGATGCCCATCAGTCCCATACTGGCAAACACAAGTGACACAGCGTTGAGCAACTCCTTACGGTCAACTAGTTGGGCAAGGTAGGCCTTCTGGGCAGGCATCATCAAGGCACTAATCACACCGCTGATAAAAGAATAGGCAACCATGTGCCACACCTGAACCGCACCTGTGAAGATCAGGATCGCGATAGCCAGAACATTGACTAACATCGCGATGCGCGCATAGATGAGGATTTGGCGTTTCTTCAGACGATCTGCCAGCGTACCTCCGTACAGCGAAAGCAAAAACCGTGCAATGCTACGGGCTGAGGATACCCAACCCAGAGCCAGGGCAGAACCTGTTAACTGGTAAACCAGCCAACCCTGCGCAACACTGCCCATTTGCATACTGGCAGAATTGGCCAGACGGGCTAACCAAAACCAGCGAAAACCACGGCTGCGTAATGACCTGAAGACGGGGAGATTTTTAATCGATTGCCACAAATATGTCATTGACTCACTTTCTTGATTGTATTTTGTCTACCTTTACTTGCTATTCCCTACAACACCCTTTGCCAGGATAACATACTACTTATGCTGCCCATGGAATAAATGCGTTATATCCAAAAGAGCCGTACCTGCTTGATCGATCTTTCACTTTATCGAGCATTCGTTTCGCTTCCTCATTTTCCGCCAACAATTGATCAATTTCCGCCAGCACATCATCGGGCAACACCCAATCGCCAGCGGGTGCCGATTCTTCGATCTGCGAGGGTCGTCGCGCGCCGACGATGACAGCGGTGATGTCTGGACGGCGCAGCGTCCACGCGATAGCAAGCTGCCCCAGCGGACGACCATAGCGTGCCGCGATGGGACGCAGTTTGTCGACTAAGGCCAGGTTAGCGGTGAGGTCAGGCTCCCTGAAGGCGGCGTTGGTACTTCTTGCGCCAGTCCGTTCGCAGGCAAGCCGTCGATGTACTCGCGTGTGAACTTCCCCGTAAGCAAACCTGACTGCATTGGGCTGTAGGGAATCACGCCGATATCGTTTTCGGTGCAGTAATCCAGCAGTTCCACCTCGATATCGCGCATCAGCATACTGTAAACTGGTTGCAGGGACGCTACCGGATGGATAGCTTGCACGCGCCTGAGTTGATCCGGCGTGAAGTTGGAGACGCCTCCGTAACGAATCTTGCCCTCCTTGATGAGGTCGGCAATCGTACTCCATCCTTCTTCGATTTCCTCATCAGGGCGAGGGCGGTGAATCTGGTATAGGTCGATGACGTCCACATTGAGGCGGCGCAAGCTTAGTTCCACTTCCTCGCGGATGCTCTCTGCTTTGAGCGACATATAAGCGCTGCCATCGGCGTGCTGCCGCGTTGCCGCATTTCGTCGCCACGATAACGCGCTCAGAGCGTTCGGCGAGGGCACGTCCGACGAGTTCCTCGCCGTGCCCATTGCCATACTTTGGTGCGACGTCGATCCAGTTGATGCCGAGATCAAGGGCAGCGTGGACGGTAGCAATACCTTCAGCGTCATCGCGATGACGATTGCCGTAATCACGCCCACCGCCGATAGACGCCGCGCCAAAGCCGACAGTCGTTAAATGTAAATCCGTATAGCCAAGTTTTCGGGTTTGCACTCTATTTCCTCCATTGATGCAACGATGTTTTGCGCAACGCGAAAGCGCACTCTACCAGTAGCTAGATTTTTCCATACCTGCTCCTGGTAGGGCTTTTCCCATTGTTTTCTTCACCAATGCTCATAGCGGACCAGTTCGGACAGCGGTTTACGATCGGTGCCCCGGGGTGGGGCATCGGGGTAGCCCAGCGGTGTAAAGACCACTGGTTCGATCTCGTCGGGTAAGCCCAAGACCTGGCGCGTGACCTGCGGGTCGAAGGCCCCGATCCAGCACGTGCCCAACCCCAGTTCAGCAGCCTTGAGGATCAAGTGATCGACGACGATCCCAATGTCCACGTCGGTGTAGTCTTTGCGCTTACGCTCGGGATCCATGGGGTATCTACAGGCACAGATGACGACCGGAGCCTGCACAAACCACTCCGCCCCATAGATACGTCCCAACTCTTCTTCCCGACCTTTGGTGTGGATGACGATTAACTGGAAACGCTGCCGGTTACCTGCTGTTGGCGCCTGGCGTGCCGCCTCCAGCACCGCCAGAAGTTTTTCCTCCTCAACTGGGTCAGGCTTGTAGCCCCGTACACTGTAACGCTTTTGAATGACCTCTGATAGTTCCATTTTTAACCTCCGTTAACCTTCGTATCTGAGAATATGTGAATCAGCAAATCGAAAATGTGCAAACCAGACTCGGGTCAGGACTTGTGCGACGTTTTCTTTACGCGTCCTGAAGCGACATCTTAAGTCCGCCTGTGATCGAACACCTCTGGGTTCACCATCAAGTTGGACAGACCATCCCGGTTGACCGCCAACGCGTCTTATGATCTATATCCTGCGACTCCGGTCGATACCCAATATCTCGTCCAGCCTGGCAAGAACATCAGCGCTGAGTTTGACGTCAGCTGCCTTGGCATTCTCAGTAACCTGTTCGGGTCTGACTTGCGCCGACGAGAACCGTATCTACCGCTGGTTGATGGAGGAGCCACGCGAGTGCCAGATCCTGAAGCGGGATACCGATGTCTCCGGCCACCTGTTTGAGCTGCTCCAGGATCTCCCAATTCTCGTCGGTCGACTATCCGGTCGACATTCGGCTTGCCCTGCGTATCTCCCGGCCGCGAGTGTCCGGCGGTACCGGTTCGCCTTTTTTGTATCTGCCGGCAAGAAAACCGCTCTGCAGAGCCCTGTAGGGCATGAAACTGATCCCGTACTCCAGACAGCATGGGATCGTGTCCAACTCGCAGCTCCGGTTGAGCATCGAGTATCCGCTCTGTTCGAGCACGATCGGATTCATGCCGTGATTCCGTGCGTACTCCGACGCAACCCCCAACTTCCAGGCCGGCGTGTTAGAGCCGCCGATGTACAGGACTTTGCCGCTTTTTACCAGGTCATCCATGGCCCTGAGCATTTCGTGCGGAGGGATCGAGTTGCCCATGTGCCACATATATACGTCAATGTAGTCGGTATTCAGCCGCTTCAGGCAGATCTCTACCTCCCTCACCAGGTATCTGCGCGAAGGGGCTCCGATGCTCGGGGGATCGTACTTCGCCATGTAATGCCCGCCTTTTGTCACGAGGATCACGTCTTTTCTCTTCTCGCCTAATGCCTTCCCGATCCTTATTTCCGACTGGCCGTCGCCACCGCCGTATATATACGCGGTATCGATGAGATTGATGCCGGCATCGAACATGGCACCGATGATCCGATCTACCTGGCTCTGAGAAACGTCTTCTGAACCGAACTGCACGCCGCCTAGGCTGATCCTCGACGCGTACAGCCCGGATTTCCCTAAATATCTGTATTCCATAGTATTCTCTGCACAATTTACCCGTAACTTTCCTTGCCGATTAGCCCTTTATTTACAAACTCCCAATCTATTGTCACTCCCAGACCAGGACCTTCAGGCACCGGCACGCAACCATTCTCGTCAATAGAATCCAACCGGTCGGCGTAATCCGTATAGACAGGTGCACCTATGGCGGGTGCAATGGGATGTACCAGAGTCAACTCATAATAGTTCGCGTTGCGTGCCGACGCCATCACGTGCCTTTGCGCAGGACCGGCGCCGTGAATTTCCACATCCAACCCAAATCCCTCAGCAGCGTGGCAGACTTTCATGGCACCTGTGATACCCAGGTCGTAATTGGGGTTCACACGCATATAGTCGGTCGCTTCCGCGACCACAGCATCCACCTTGGGCTCCAGCGTGCGCACGTGTTCGCCCATCAAAATTGGTGTCGTGATCAGCTGCCGCAATCTTCGTTGGGCAAAGGAGGATAGACCGCCATCTTTGAATGGATCTTCATACCAGAAGAAATTCGCTTCATCGCACGCCCGACCCACACGTAATGCATCGGCGAATGTCTCATATTCACACGCCGGATCCAGCATCAGATCCATTTTGTCACCCACCCGCTTGCGTACAGTGAGGACGTTATCCACTTCACGCCGGATGGGGGCATGGCTCCATCCGTGAATCTTGAAGGCTCGGAAACCCATGTCATAACACTGCTCCGCGAAATCGGCGAAGGCTTCCGGGGTGTCCAGCCCACCGTTTTCATCACCGTGATAGGTTGAGGCATAAGCAGGTAAAGCTTTTCGGTAACCGCCCAACAGCTCATAAATCGGCGCGTCATACAATTTACCCGCCATATCCCATAGCGCGATATCAACCGGCCCCATGCTCATCCGGTCATATTTACGCAAAGCACGTTTTACATCGTTATAGATCAACTCGCGCTGCAGCGGGTTTTTGCCAATCAGGTAGTTGACAAACATCTTCATTTGCGCGTAATCGGATGCATTGCCACCAACGTACTCCCCGGTCACACCTGCGCTGCTGTGTATCTGCAGGATGTGACCGGTCCGCTTCCAGATGCTTCCCGGCGTATACACAGTGTTGAAACTGTTGTAATAAGTGTCGGGTCCCAGATCTTTTGTCTCAAATTGGAACTTGATTACGTCGATGCCTGTGATGCGAATATCTTTGGTCATGCTTTTCCTCCGGTTTTAAGTTTTACGTTAAACGTTTACACGTTATGATGTTCCGACGGCCGAATTCTCTATTCATCGATCGAAATTCTCTTTAAATCTCGCTTTATTGGACTGATATGAGGTACGCTTTTCGTTGCTGCGACATAAACCTGTACAGATCTACGCATCCTTTGAGAAAATGTTTATAGCTTTTTTAGGGGGACGCCCAAAATTTCTAAATAGCCTCCTGTTTACTCATCTTTTCCATCAACTGGTCTCTACCGCGGAACAGTTGCTGGCGCAGTTCCTGGACTGCTGTTTCCTGGTTGCCTTCCAGCAGTGCTTCGTAAATACGCCTGTGATCCTGCAGGATGCGTAAAGCCGCCGCTTTGTCCATCCTTTCTGACGGGGGTGTGTTCAACTCCAGCAGCAGACGGGTGCGGTCCGACAGATTCGGCAGCATCTCCAACAGGACGCTGTTCCCAGAAGCCTGCACGAGGGTGTCGTGGAAAGCGCGGTCAGCATCCATCACTGCTCGAGGGTCGTCTCCATGGCTTGCAAGCTCTTGCATCTCCAGGGCTGCAGCCATACCTTTGAAAACATCTGTCCCTTCGCTTTGTATCGCCAATCGTACGGCTAATACCTCCAGCGCGATGCGCACGTCGTATATATCTTTCAGATGCGCGGCGTTCAATCGCTTTATCTTGGGTCCGCAGTAGGGAACCATTTCAACCAATCCCAACCGTTCCAGCCGTGCCAACGCCTCTCGGATGGGCGTATTACTCACACCCAGGTCGCGCGCTATCTGATCTATATTGAATTTCCGTCCTGGTTTGTATTCACCCCGCAGGATCTTTTCTCGTAGCGTTTGATATACGCGTTCGCCCAATGTCATTGTGTCCACTGCTGCACAACCTTTTATGTAGTTTAGTCTTAGTTGCCCATCTGAAATCAGAATAATCGTGCACGATACATGATTTTTAATATAATACACCAGCAAATTTTTGTCAACTGCTTGATCTGGAAGATTATCAGTTGAGCGTATCCAATCAATTGATAATGTTACTGAGGCGTAACAGCTGATAGAATGTGGATAGGGATGTTTTTTTTGGTAAACAGCGTGGTAATAGAAGACCGTGGTCCCACCAAGAGGCGGTGGTTGGCGCATCGCGAGGACCATGCCTGGAACGGACCGGATGTGGGTTCATTTCCTCACTGGCTATTGAATATGTATGACCGAGAGACAGTGTTGTGACCTAGAGAAAATAGTAATACTTATGTCGCAGAAGGTGAACCATCCGAAATGCCCATATTTGCAGTCGCTGCCGGGTGGCTCTGAGCATAGGGACGCAATGGCTGAACAACAACCCGCTGGTGGACTTGATGACCCTGTAGCATAGTGTACACTTCGCATGCTCAAGGAATTACTATGCGGAACCGAGGTTCAAAAAGGTCAAGGAAACCACGAGCTATCTCTGTATTGGCACTCAGGTTATCGACGATATCCGCGAATTTGTTAGGGTTATGGCCGGGATCGTGGTTATTTTAGGCGAATAGAGCTTCACCAGCATTCACCACTGAGAGGAGGCAACGAAGATGAAATACGTGAAATTTGGTTCGACGGGACTGGAGGTCTCACCACTTGCATTGGGCACTGTGTTTCGAGAGCAACGAGACGAGGACGAAGCACTCAACGTCATTGAGGCGGCCATCGACCGGGGCATCAACTTCTTGGACTGTGCCAACATGTACGGTCCTTATGACGAGCGCATCCACGGCCCCGGGGGATCTGAGAGGATCCTGGCCAGGGCAATCAAGGGCAAACGCGACCGTGTCGTAATCACCTCCAAGGTGGAAGAGCCAGTGGGAACCGGGCCAAACGACAGGGGGCTGTCACGTTACCACATCATGCGTGAGGTTGAGCATTCGCTGACCCGCCTGGGCACAGATCACATCGATATCTACTTCGCTCACCATCCCGATCTCACGACTCCGATCGAGGAGACAGTGTCCGCCTTTGATCGCCTGGTGCAGGATGGAAAGATTCGCTACTATGGCCTGAGTAACTATCCAGCGTGGGCAGCGACCCGCGCGCTTTGGGCGGCTGACAAGCGCAACATGGAAAAAGCGGTCGGCCTGCAACTGCCCTACAACATGTTCCGCCGCGACATCGAGAATGAGGTATTTGGTCTGGTTCGCGATCAGGGACTGGGCGTCATGGCTTACAGCCCCCTCGCTGTCGGCCTGCTGACCGGCGTATACTCGCCGGATGCCCCACCGCCCGAGAACCGTCTGTGGGCAAAACGAAGATATCGTGAACGATTCAACGGAGCACTGTCAGGACGAAACGCGGGGGTGCTGGCTGCGGTGCACGAAATCGCCGCTGCGTTGGACGCGACACCTGCGCAAGTCTCGTTGGCCTGGGTTCTCGCCCACCCCGAGATTACCGTGGCGGATGTCGGGTGCGACACTGTTGACCAAATCGACGAGAACCTGGGTGCATTGGACCTGGAACTGAGCCCCGCACAGATCGACCGGCTCAACGGCGATTAGCCTGAGTATCGCTGAAAATGCGCTAAACAAAAAGTGAGGTCGGTGCTCAACCGTTCGAAGCCTGCTATTCGAGTTCTGACCAGGTATCATCACCCTGCAGCGATACGAAAAAACGGAGAGGGGGTGGACTTGTTCGACTCGCCAGCGCAGCCAGTGAGATGAATCATGTTTTTTCCTCCTATAATGCCAACTTTCAGGACCGCGCCTGCGGCGTGGTCGCTTACAGCACATGTTGGGCTGTGTTTACGTTTCTTTTTTTTCCTGGATTTGTTTAATATGTAAAAATGATCAGGAATTGTAAGTCATTATGCATGTTTTTCGTCTCGTATGTTACGGGATGGTTTAAACTGGATTGACACTTTCTGCTTCATCAAGCCGTGAAAGACCATGTAGCTCTTGGGAATCCACGTTGATCCCAGCGTACGGGCTACGAAACCACATGCTAATTGCTGATCCAGGAAAATCTCCACCCCATTGCGATTGGGTTCACTTATGCCGCAATCAGATAGAAAATGGTTCTCGGAATACAGATCCCAATCGTAGAATTCACCATAAGCGTAGCCTGTGAGAACACGCCGGTGATTATGACTTTCGAATGAATTGAAGGTGATGGGCTAGGCGTATCTATTCGGGATGTATACCACCTTTGTCGTCTTCCCCAACTTGCACTTCATCCAACCCCAAAGCTTTCAATGTTTCCGTGGCTGGGATGCCAGTTTGTTTATCCCAGCCACGTAAATCATAAAACCGGTCCAGCAATGCCCTGAATTCGTCTGCATTGACAGAGAGTGAGGTGCCGTCAGTCTTCTCGCTCCATTGGTAGTGAGGGATCACTTCTTCATCAATTTCGCGGTTTCTGCCGTAATTACGCACATCCAGGCAGCGTTCAAGGTTGACGATGCGTTCCGCGACAGGACTTTCCATCTCGTTGATGTCCATATCAATACCCGTGCATGCCCGGTAGAGTTTAGCTTCAATAGCGACGTCACCGATGATGTGGTCCACGCCTTTCTTTATTGCCTCTTGCCTGGCTTCCATGCTCTCGTGATTTCTTTGTGTCACCGGGAAGATGAAATCACACAAACCCAGTGAATCCTTTATAATCGCCCGATGCTGGTGCCAGCGTGTGACATATTCAATGTGGGTATCACCTGGCAATATCGCTTCCCGCGAACCATATAATTTTTCTGCCAGGTCCAGGACAGATTGCGGCGTTTCAGTAGAAAAAACATCTGGGGTTCTCCGAGAGCGGTGTATGCCTTGAAGAAAGAAAAACCCGTGCGTGCTGGGCGTCACATCGCGCGTTGAAACGGCATACAGCAGCGCTGAATATTCCCAGAACGGACTGGGATGGCGTTCCATTGCCCTGCCATCACGATGCCAACCATGACCTCGACTGCCTTTGGATGCTATGAATTCAGCAAGATATGGTGGTCCAATCTGGTATTTCTCATAAAAGCGAGGAAGATCTTCAGCAAGTTCATTACCCAGTCCTTTCCGGTAAGCAATTTTGACGAAGATATCCCGCCACCAGGTTGCATCCTCTATATTTAACGGTTCACCCAGGACAGCGTCAATACCGATCTTTTTCAAGCTCCCAAAGTAGCGGTACCAAGTATCCCAAGTCCACGCGGTCAATCCCAGGTCATCAAGCATGTTACCCAGGTCTAATCCTAACGCATCGTAGCCTTCAGGGCGTGGGACACTTAGTTTATTACCGGTGGATGATTCCCCTTCGT
Source organism: uncultured Chloroflexia bacterium (assembly GCA_963700595.1). Lineage (GTDB taxonomy): Bacteria > Chloroflexota > Anaerolineae > B4-G1 > SLSP01 > PWVB01. The sequence goes on along the minus strand of CAVOYE010000014.1, from coordinate 411,512 downwards.
AACCGTAATGCGAACGACGAGCCATCGTGCTGTTTTGGCACTTCATCATACGTAGCTGGATACCATCCCATATTTCGTTGGGAGGTTTTTCAATTTGTGTGAAACAATTGACTGAGCACCCGTGCGTGCAGGCAACAGAAGGGTAACCACGCTCAGGTCCACCAACATACCTCAATCCACCCTTGGTCATATTCCAGGTGTATTGTATAGCATCAAGAAAGACTTGTGGGTCGTGTATGCGCACACCCCCGGTACCTCGCACTGCAATAGCCTTCAAATTCTTGGCGCCCATCACACCACCAAAACCACCGTTGCCAGAGGCGTTGCTCAAGCGATGGATGATGCAGGCATAACGCACTCTGTTTTCTCCTGCTGGACCAATGGCGACAATCTGGTGCTGTGAGCTGTGACGGTCCTTCAACATCTGCTGGGTGTTATGCACACCTTGTCCCCAGATGTCACTTGCGTCTTCTATTGTGACTTTGTCATCTTCTATCAAGATATAACAGGGCGTTGTTGATTTGCCCTGGACGACGATGCTATCGTAACCTGCGTACTTGAGTTCGGCACCCCAATAACCACCCATATTGGAAGAGGTCCACATAGGTTGGGGATATCCACGCGGTCCAATGGTGGAGACCGTCGTGCGGCCTGCCGTCGGTGCACCGGTACCTGACAATGGACCAGTTGAGAAGACTATCCGGTTTTCAGGGTCAAAGGGTCCTGTGCCAGGAGGAACTTCCTGCCAGCCAATCAGTGCATTCCACCCCCTGGCACCCAGCCACTTCTCGGGTGAGGGTGTTGCTTCGATGCTGATCTTCTGGTTGTCAAGATCAATCCGTAATAACTTTCCTGTATATCCTCCGTAAGTTGCCATTACATCACCTCCGCAGGATCGAATTCGGATGGGTCAAGACTTTCAATGCGAAGGGCTTTACCTGATAAGGGGCACATTTCGACACAAATCGGTCCATTCTCACGTCCTTTACACAGATCGCACTTGAGTGCGATACGGTGCTCTGGATGTCTCTTTGGTACATCCCAGGGGCAAGCTCTCTGGCACGCCATACATCCCACACAAATGTCGTCATCAATGAGCACTGCACCTGTCACATCATCTCGTGCTATTGCGCCGACCGGACAAGCTGTTATACATGCTGCGTCTGGGCATTGGGCACAAACAAGTCCGTGAATAGGGTCATGAGCATTGAAGGGGTTAAAGTCAATGGAGATACGGGCCAGTGCAGGACGGCTTTCTCCTTCGTGGAAGATGGAGCACACCGCCTCGCAAAGTTTACAGGTTCTGCACCACTGTGGGTCGAAGACAATTCGATTGCCAGACTGTCGCTCTCTGCGTTTTAGTAGGGGTGGATACCATGCCAGTATTGTTTGGTTTCGATGTAGATATGTTATTCAATTACAAACTCCTGATGCAAGTGAACAATATGCAATATAAATGGAAGCAATTATACACCCGGATAATTATATACCGCTGAGGAAATCTGCAATTCGCTCTCGATTCAGAATCAAGCCAAATCCCGGGCATCAGAAACGGTGACAAGTCCGATTATGCAACTTCTTTTCTGTAAATTGGGGAATCGGATAAATGGGGTTCGTAACCAAATTGACTAAGGTTTGATTCCTATTCAGCTACTAAACTGGGGGAATTATTGCGTTAAAGCGTGACAAAAAGGGGTAAAAAATACCGTGGGTGGCACATTTTAGCCACCCGCCCACACCAGAACAGAGAGTTGACGAATGCGTATCGTGCATTCGTCCATGGTTCGCACGGAGTGCGAACCGCACCGACCGGATGTAGGTTCCTATCCTCGTAGGCTATGAAAATGGGAATGCCGAGTGTTAGGATCTGTTCCAAAAAATTGATGCACTTTTTTCAACCCTAAATTTTGAGATCAGTCACTTTGATTCTCATTTTGTGGAACGATACCACTTCAATAAGATTTTATATGGTTAAAAGCGGTGTTTTGCTTTCTGATGCATTGCGGATAAAATCGCTGCTGAAGATCCCACTGAACTGATGAAAGGAGTCCACGGAAATGATAAAACAGAACACACTCGGTTTTAGACCCAACGTTATCCTTCTCGTTGCTGATGATCATGGATTCGGAGACCTGGGGTGTTATACCAATGGCAAGGTGCACACGCCCAACCTGGATGAACTCTACCATACCAGCATTCGACTGAACAAATACTACGTTTCGCCGCTCTGCTCTCCGACCCGTGCAGCAATCCTCACAGGATGCTACCCCGCCAGGGTTGGCATCTGGGATACCGGTCGCGGGATGGCCACTCTGAGGCCTGATACAACAACGCTGGCTGACATCCTCAAGCAGGGCGGCTATCGCACGGGTGTCTTCGGCAAGTGGCACACCGGGTCTCGGCGTCCACAGCGACCATCAGATACTGGATTCGATCGTTCTGCCATCGTCAGACGTCAGAAGAACATCTTCGACTTCACCTTCGTTATCGATGACCAGGCAGTTGATACGAAAGGTCCACGGGAGGAGGCAATCTTCGACCATGCAATGCGATTCATTGAAGAGAACGCGGACACGCCCTTCTTTGCCTACATCGCGAGTCTCACGCCTCATGATCGTCCCCTTCCAATGTGCCCTCCTGAGTACAAGGACCTGTACCAGCACCTGGATGAGGGCGACGGTGACAAAGAGATCTACGGGATGATGAGCTGGCTCGATGAGAACGTTGGGCGGTTGCGTCGGAAGCTGCAAGATCTGCATCTTGACGAAACGACAGTCATCATCTACTTCCCGGACAATGGCCCCTTGCGGGACACGATCGATCTCGTCACACCCTGGGAGCGTCAAATGTGCGCGCAATACGACATTCGCGCACGCTACAATCGTGACCTACGCGCCGGGAAAGTCAGTGCATACGAGGGCGGTGTACACGTACCGTGCTTCGTACATCTTCCCATGCAGCGTACCGCCCGTGATGTGGAGCAGTTGTCCGCCCACATCGACTTGCTCCCGACCATCGTGGATCTCTGTGGGTGCGCGATGCCGGAGGACCTTACCGTGGACGGCACGAGTCTCGTACCTCTTCTCCTCGACGAAGCACCTGACTGGCAGGAGCGCGTCATCGTCTCCAGGAACGATCGGTTGCGACACCCGCGAAAGTGGTACAACACGACGATTCGAAACAGTCAATTCAAGCTCTATAACGGATCCGAACTCTACCTGCTGGAGGATGACCCTGGCGAATCCAGGGATCTGGCGAGTGAGTATCCCCATGTCGTCCAGGAGCTGAGACAGAAGTACGAAACCTGGTGGGACGACATTACACGATCCAACGAGAACTTCACGCCAAGCTACTCGCTGTTCAACGAAGACGCCGGTTCCTACAATGTGGGTGAGTTAACTGAACCACCGTATTCGGTTAGCATTGAGAAGCAGGACACCTATGGATTGCCGGAGGACGATCAGGCTATCACGACAGAATGGAAGTTCTCCGAAGGATTCCGTGTCAAGGTCGAACATGGTGGAGTCTACGATTTCTCAGTGAATGGAATCAAGCAAGAGCTCCTTACCCATAGTAGTCAGTGCGAATTGCAGATCGGTGATGCTGTGTACACCCAGCAACCAGGACCGGCAGACTCCGTTGAGTTTACCGGTGTTAAGGTTCCGATGGGCGTCTTCTACATCGCCGTCCGGATCAAGGACCTGAGCAGTATGCCAGTTACGAACCTGATCTTTTGGGAGCAGGGTTTCCAGTCTCTCAGTTACGTGCGGTCAACAACAGGCGGACAAGCGGGTTAGGGACAGAATCAACACAGAGCAGATCCCTGATAGGCCTGAGCAGTCGCCGGTTGTGGAGACTGAAGCCGGTAAGCTTCCCCTATATCAGTACCAGAGAGAATTAGAAATAGTATAAGCCCACGAGGTTGGGGTAGCACACATGCTACCCCAACCTCGAACCGCATGGATCGGGGTTTTCTTCTTTATCGGCTACGAAATAGGGGTAATTATTGTGTTAAAGTGTGACAAAAAGGGGTAAAAAATATCGTGGGTGGCACTTTTAAGCCACCCACCCACACCAGAACGGAGAGTTGACGAATGCGTATCGTGCATTGTCGATGGTTCGCACGGAGTGCGAACCGCACCAACCGGACAAAGGTTCGCATCCTATTCGGCTATGAAAATGGGCATATAAGGTGTTATTTCTGTGCCACCGATTTAGATGAGCATATGTCAACGCTATTTATGAGATTGACCATAACGAAAAGGGAGAAAGTAATGACCTGTCAAGCGGATTTTATATTAATACCTGATATATTGGAAGCGGTCTTTTCAAGCAAAGTCATATGTTGTACTTAGGGAATTATATCTACCGACGAGGACTCGGTCGATTGCACCTTCTGCAATCGTTAAGCAATAACGCAAAGCGTTATTGCCAACCTCGAACCGCTTGGTTCGGGGCTTCGTTCCTAACGGGTACTAAGACAAGGGTAAATATGGGGTAAAAGTGTGACAGACTGAGGAGAAAGTGATCTAAAAGAGTCAAAAGTAAGCGTAAAATGCAGATCCAAAATATGGGCCCACCAGGATTCGAACCTGGAACCGACCGGTTATGAGCCGGCTGCTCTAACCATTGAGCTATGGGCCCAGAGCGGGCGAAGGGAATCGAACCCTTGTCTTTGACTTGGAAGGCCAAGGCTCTACCATTAAGCAACGCCCGCACGTAAAAACATTATACCATAACCCATTATTGTGACAATGGGGTGATAAAAGTAAAAAATTAAAACGTAATGCGTAAAAAAAAGTCGTGTTGCGTATTGCGTAAGGTCACCGGTGTTTAACTAAGATACTTTGCACTTCGTGATGCCTTCAGCTGCCCAGGCGTACCAGCGCTCCAGATTGGGAGCAAAGCTGTGGTTGACCTGCGCCATATCGGTCACCCACAACATCAGCGACACCAGACGGGCGGCAATAAAGGTATCGAGGTGTTTGAGCTGCTCCAGCGGGAGGGGGCGCACCTCGGCATAACCGGACAGAAGTGCGTCACGGAACACGGGATAAGGTTCATCCGCCCGAAAATCACCCAGGGCAGCGGCAAAATCATAGGCCCAATGCGCAAATCCGCAATCGTCGAAGTCGATGGGACGGGCTTGCAGGCATCCCGTGGCTGCATCACGCGCGAAGAGCACGTTGCCCAGGTGCAGATCGGCGTGTATCAACCCGCTGCTGCCCGGGGCTGTATCCAGACTTGCCATGACTGCGCTCGCTCGTTCCACGACGGCGTGAAATTGCCCTTGAAATTGCCCCGGGATCAGGTCCCAAATTTGTTCTATGGGCAGATTGAATCCGCCATTATCCCCGAACAAGCCCGTGCTGTCCCATCTGCGGCGGGTGAAAGCCGGGGGGCGCTGCCAGGCAAGTGATTGGGTATGCAGCTGCGCCATCAGACGTCCAACAGCTTCCAAATGCCGGGGCTGCGGGTTTTCTTCGTAAAACCGGCCCTTCATCCAGCGCAGCAGCGAACACACCCGCGGTGCAGGGATACAGGGCGCCCCAGCAATGGTGAAAAGGTCCCCGTTGGCGTTGGGGACAGGTTCGGGCACCGGCAGGTCCGCACCACGCAGGGCAGCCAGCCACAGCAATTCTGAAGCGATGCTGGCTTCGTTCTGGTAGCTTGGACGGTGGATACGCAGGAGGAAACGATTTGGGTGATACAGGGTGCTGACATTCTGGTCCGCCGGGGAATTTACCGGACTATCCACCTGGAATGTGGTGTTTTCCGCGTGCTGCAGCAGGTGGAACTCAGCGTTTTGCAGATTATAGGCATCCAGCGCCTGTTGTGCCAGCAGGCGCAGACGGCGAACCTGCCCCAAATGGCTGAGTGCCTCAAAATTCTTCATTGCCGTCATTACCGTTCATCATCTGTAATCATCATCATTTTTCATCATTACCATTGGGTGTGGTCTCTCAAATAATCGAAGACCTGCCGGTGAAACAGGCTGAAATCGGGATCCGGTAAACCGGTTGGAGAGGTGGTCGGCGCGCCGTAACCGCGCTGAAACATATCATGGTGATAGGTATGGTAGCCCCCCACCGCGCGGACGGCTTGAATCTGCGCGATATGTTGGGTTGGTTGGGTCCCCCCCTGAATACCCCCGAATTGTATAATGCCGTTCCTGGCAGGTTCATCGTCAATGACGGGCTTTCCGTAGGTATCCAATAAGCCGGCAATCTGCTGGGGGGCTTCTTCCCAGAATTTGTGTGCTGCTGCGAACGGTATGCGGCATTAGAACATCCATCAGGCTGTTTTGTGTCTCATCCCCGAGATTATTAGCAAATCCGGGTGAGTTCCCCACAATCCGGTCAGCATCCTGTGATTTGATGATTTCATAGTGGCGAACGACGTTGGTTGAGTCCTCATTCCATATCTGCAGGATCAGGTTCCGGTAAGGGTGAAGCCGTTGGGTCAGGGTTGTGAGAGCGTGTTCCTGCACCGGAACAGGCAGGTTTTCCTCCCCGGGTATTTTCTCGTGCGAGAAAGCGACGACCTCGATGACCATTTCCATGCGGTTAGCAGCCTGGAGCAAGCGTGCCAGGCGATTAAAATTATCTTCCACAATTTGCCCGGTCTCTGTATACATCGAACATGTGGGAGCGACATCGACAAAAGTCCGCGGCGGGCTGAAATCCCACTGGCACCATACACGCAGAACATTGATGCCGTTGCTTTTGAATATTGTCAACCAGCGGTCCCGGGCTTGTTCGCTGGCGTTTAGTGTGGGGTTGTAGAGGGCGTTGAAGCAACTGAGACCCTGGAAGAAAAAGGGTTGGTCATCCAGGAACAGCTTTGTACCGTGCACACTGAGGATGTGTGTTGTTGTTCTCTGACGGCCCATTTTTACCTCCCGTGAATTTTATACACCACTTGTGCTTTGTTGAGGTGTTTCTTGATATATCGCATCAACAGCCAGGAATGAGTCTTAAGATGGATCCCCGCTTTCGCGGGGATGACATGATCTTATGATGACGGATCATCATTTTGCATAAACTTTGTTTACAGAACACCAGCACTGAAATGTGCAGCCACTTTGCTCTGCTGGCGCGCGCGAAACTCTTCCGGGGACAGGAAATCCTGCTCGCGGAAACCCATCGCCAGCGCCCAATCCAGCGCGATGTCCAGGCGTTCGAAATCATCGGGATGGTGGGCGTCGGCGGTCAGCGTGAACCGCGCCCCCATTTCACGGGCTAAGAGGAAAAACGGCGCCGTCGCATCGCGGTACGCGGGATGCTGACCGGCGCCGCCATTGATCTCAATGGCGACTGCCTGCCGGTTAGCCATGGTAATCAGCTCAGCTAGGGCGCTTTCCGGGACTGTTGCCAGGATGGGTCCGAGAGGGCGCATCCTGCCGCAGTCAAAAGGGTGCGCCCACACCGATACGCCGGGAACCACCAGCATCTCCTGCGCCATACGGATGATCAGTTCCGCTTTAGCCTGGGGCGTATCTGCATCCGGCACAGGGGCTGCGGGCAAATGAAAGTGGCTGGCGGCGCAGATAATATGGTCCGTGGCACGCAGTACAGCGTCATCAAGGCACCCGGCGCCTGCCAGCGTATAATCAGCCTCAACGCCAACCAGCACCTCCATACTGCCGGGCAGTTTGATCTCAGCCAGTTCATCCCGCAACTTTGTCAGGATGTCGATACGCTGCTTGTCGTAGAACGCGCAGCCCGGTATGGAGCGCGGGGTGAAGTGGTCGGCAAAACCCAGCGCGGCAAAGCCTTTTTCTGACCCGCGCTGGATCAAAGCTTGCGCGGTAGCGTCCGGCTTTCCGCAAGGTGATATATGTGTATGCACGTGAAAATCGGCGTAGATTTCAGTTGTTTTCAAGATTTGACCTCCATGTTGTCCAATTGCCATTCACTTCGCTGACCGCGCCCTGTCCTTCAAAGACCAGCAAACGGGTCGCGACTTTGTCGATAAAGAAACGATCGTGGCTGACCACCAGAACCGCCCCCGGAAAGTACAGCAGGGCGCGCTCCATAACCTGGGTGGTGGTCATGTCCAGGTGATTGGTAGGTTCATCGAGGATGATGAGCGCTGCTCCGGAAAGCAGGGATTTTGCCAGGGCAACACGCGCGCGTTGCCCGCCTGACAGGGTCCCGATCCGCTGCGACAGGTCCATTTCCGAAAACTGCATCAATGAGAGAAAACGGTTCACCTGTTTGCGCGGCGCCAGATAAGCCAGACCGGTGATATTCACCGCATGCGTCACCGTGTCGTTGAGGTCGAGTTCCTCGAAAATCTGGTTGTAATAGACATAACCCACGCCACTGCCCCACGTCACCTTTCCCGTATCGGGTGGAACCTCATCACACAGCACTTTAAGCAGCGTCGTCTTACCACAGCCATTGGGACCTAGAACCACAAAGCGGTCGCCGCATTGGATTTCAAACGACACGTCGTCGAACAAGCATTGATCTGCATAGGATTTGCTCAGGTGCTCTGCTGTGCAGATTTTATCCGGCACATGGAGGCGTTGGTAGATATTGGTGATGATCCTGTCCATTGGGCGGGGATGCGCCTGTTTTTTAATATTAGCCAGCCTGCGCTTGAGCGCCCGGTCAGGATTCTTCAGGGCTTCGCGCCTGTCGGCGATCGCTTCCGCCTCGTAGATTAAGAGGGCTTCCTCGTGTTCGAACTGCCGTTCGATGGTTTTGATACGCATCGGCTTTTCCCTGATATACTGGGTGTAGTTGCCCTGATAGTCATAGAAGTGATAATTTTCGATGTCTACAACACGGTTGGCAACGCGGTCTAGGAAATGCCTGTCGTGCGACACCAGAATGAGCGCGCCGCGGAAACTCCGGAACCAGTCCTCCAACCAGCTCAGCCCTTCCACATCCAGGAAGTTGGTGGGCTCATCCATGAGCAGCACATCAGGTTGTTCCAGGAGAATTTTAGCCAGCGCTGCCCGGTTGCGCCATCCCCCGGAGAGCTGATCGATGGAGCAGCTGCGGTGCTGCTCAGTGAACCCCAGCCTGGACAGGGCGGTTTCAATCAAGGTGTCGATGTTCCAGCCATCCCGCCGGTCCATCTCTTCCAGCAGCTCCGCCTGCCGCAACAGGATACGATCCAGGTCCTCACCGGTAGGTTTCGCATCAAGCAAGGCTTCAATTTCCAGAAGCGCGTTTTCTATCTCGTGGATAGTGGTAAAGACATCGTTCAGCACCTCGCGAATCGATACTGTGCCGTTGAGCTCGGAGAATTGGGAAAAGTAGCCTATTTTTAACCCCGGATCAATATCGATCGTGCCGGATGTGGGCGTTTCCTGTCCCAGGATCAGTTTGAGGAGCGTGGTTTTACCGGCGCCGTTTTTTCCAATCAGTCCAACACGGTCGCCGTTCTCCAATTTGAAATATATCTCGCGCAAGACAGATGTACTGTCGTAAGATTTGAATACGTTGTTGACTCTGATTAAACTCATTGGTCTATTCCCTAATTCTGAATCGTCTATCTATAATAAGGTAAAAATGTCTGATGGCTAATACAAAATATAGGCTAAAATGTGCTGAGAAAGGAGTACGGAATATGGCCCATGCCCATCCTTTGCTTGACATTGAAACCATTTACGAATCCCCAGCTAGTTATTTGCAACGCACGACTTGTGTATTCCGGATTTTTGATGCGTCAACCCAGGATTCAGGCAATATCTCGTATGGCGTGCAAGTAGATGGTGAGCGCTATTTTATCAAGACCGCGGGATCTCCGGATGACACAGACCCTGATCGTACGCATGTTCAAAGGGTTGATTGGTTGCTCAACGCGGTCAGTTTAGCACACAGTTGCGACCATCCTGCGCTTCCCCGTTTACACCGGATTATCCACTCTCCATCTGGACCGATGTTGGTCTATGCCTGGGCACCTGGGGAGCTTATCCATACGACCCGGACGAAACGTTGTGCCCCGGAGTCACCTTACCAGCGATTTATAAACCTGCCGGTGCACAAAATTCTATACGTCCTGGATTCCCTGTATGCATTGCATAATCAGTTGAGCCAAAGGGGATGGGTTGCTGTAGATTTTTATGATGGTTGTCTTATTTATGACTTTGGCACTGAAACGCTGCATGTTGTGGACCTGGATATGTACCACAAAGGTCCGTTTAAGAACCCGGTGGGGCGCATGTTTGGCTCCTCGCGTTTTATGGCACCCGAGGAATTTAGCTTAAATGCCAGAATTGATATCCGGACTACCGTGTATACAATGGGTCGTACTGCAGCAGTGCTGCTGTCGGATGGTACTCTGGCACGCCCACCGTTCCGGGGTAACGACAGGGCGTATGCCGTTATCAAACGCGCGTGTGCACCTGCGCCGGATGACCGGTATGGGTCCATGGCAGCTTTTTATGATGCATGGAGCGCTGCACGGTTGCTTGGATAGCGGTGATTGAATACAAGGTATAGCACTTGAAGGTAGAACGTCGCTGGTCAGTTATGGATTGATACAGCGTATGCGAAAGCGAGGAGGGAAACAGATATGAACCAGAGTGATTGGCAAATGTGTTTTTCAGACGACATGACGGAAAATTGGCGGACAAATTGGTTCCTGGATGGAGAAAAAAGCCGGATTACGCACAGCGATGCCGGGATGGATTTTTGGGCTGGACCCCAGGCGGGAGATGATGCGTGCCATGCGGTTTTGTGGACCAAACAAAGTTTCTCCGGCGACGTAAAAATCGAATATACGTTTACCCGTTTGGATCAAGCTGTGCGATTTGTCAATATTATCTATATCCAGGCAACAGGCAGTGGTGCGCCAGGTTATCCTGCTGATATATCCCGCTGGTCGAATCTGCGAACTGAACCCGCAATGCGCATGTATTTTGACCATATGCACACCTACCATATCAGTTATGCAGCTTACGGTATGACCAATGCAGATCCAGTTGCTGATTACATCCGGGCCCGGCGCTATCTTCCGGAAGGGCAAAACGGACTGGCTGAAACGGATTTGCTCCCCGATTATTTTGAAACTGGGCTTTTCGCTACCGGCGTTAAACACAAGATCACGATTATCAAAAGTGCGCAGGAATTGGTGATGCATATTCAAAATTCCGAAACAGCTTTGGCGTGCAGGTGGGACACGGCACATTTACCATCTGTTCATGCCGGACGTATTGGGTTGCGGCATATGTATACGCGGGGTTCTCGTTATCATGATTTTCGTGTTTATAGTCGCTAACTTTTAGAAACGGAGGTAGTTGTTATGCCATTCGCAAAGAAATTCCGGGCTATGCTGGATTTTCCCTTTGCTGGAGACGTGTTGGGAAATTTCACGGTTGAAAGCGTCAACGTCCGTGATATTCAGGGTGGTGCAAAGGGATATATTTATGGTGTGCGCATGGTTCTGCGCGGTTCCGGTGGTCAGGCTGGGGTTCGCCGGGTATTGAAAGATATGCTTGCCTCCCACCCTGTGACGTTTTCAGGATACGGCAACCCTTACCAGCTGTGGTTTTGGAAACCCACACTGAGTATTGAAAGCCTCGGTGATGCCAGGTACGCGATTGAGGTGCAGGGCGCCGGTATGCGCATCTACATCGAAGATGAACTGCGGCATTTCCTGGTGTACCTGGAGCAAGCGGGTGTCATCGTGCCGCGGGAGGGTCAGAACACAATTGATACCTTGGTCGACGCCTACCTGGAGGAATTCAAAGGAGATATCGCGCGCAAAGTCAGCCGCTATTATGGCAAAATGCGCAGACATTCGAGGGAGGAAGGCGCATAGATGACAGATTATCATCGGGAACCGGAAACTTTGAATCGAAAAGACGACGGCTATCGCGGCATCTGGTATATGAACCAGCCGTCCCATGACGAATATGTTTTTAAGTACAGCGGTGGGTTGGCAACCTATTGCGCGAAGCACCGGCCATTTGCTATCTACCGCCCCGAAGTTAATAAAACGTTTTTCTGCTATGGGGGGACCGTTCGCGATTCCCACCTGCGGCACAGCGCTGAAGAACTATTTGACGGCAGCAGTTTCGAACGTGATCGCACGGGCTTTCTGCTGCACATGGTGTCCTGCTACGACCACAATACGGGTCAAGTTCCCCAACCCACCGTGTTGCTGGACAAAAGGACCGCCGATGCCCATGACAATCCGGTGATCGCCATGGATGATGCGGGATATGTGTGGATCTTTTCCACCTCTCATGGGCGTTCGCGACCTTCTTATATCCACCGCAGCAGCATGCCGTACAGTGTGCAAACTTTTGAATGGGCGCCTGCCACATATGAAGAAAACGGCGAAAATTTACCCTTGACGAATTTTTCCTATATGCAGCCATGGCATGTGCCCGGGCACGGCTTTATCGCCTTTTTTACCCGTTATGATGACCCGGCGATCCGGACCATATTCTGTATGACCAGCCCGGATGGCGTGCGGTGGTCGCGTAGAATACGCCTGGCGGCGATGGATCAAGGGCATTATCAGATCAGCGAGGTGTGGGGCGCCAAAGCCGGCACTGCTTTTAACTTTCACCCCGCAGGCAAGGGGCTGAACTGGCGGACCAACCTGTATTATATCGAGTCCCCAGACTTTGGAGCGACATGGCAGACTGTGGCAGGACAGCGGATTGATCTCCCGCTGGTCAATCCCAGTAGTGCTGCGCTTGTCCGGGATTATCAGGCAGAGGGACTCAACATTTATTTAAAGGATATTACCTATGACGCGACAGGGTATCCTGTTCTTATGTATGTGACCAGCCGGGGCTACCAGTCCGGACCGGTAAGCGCCCCGCGGACATGGACCACAGCCCGGTGGACAGGACTCCGTTGGGAGATCCATCCTGTCACCACATCTGACAGCAACTATGACAGCGGCAGCCTCACTATCGAAGCGGATGGGGTGTGGCGCGTGATAGGACCAACGCTGCCTGGTCCGCAAGCATTCAATCCGGGCGGGGAAATTGCGATGTGGTGCAGCGCGGACCAGGGCGTGCATTGGGAACTGGTTAAGCAGTTGACCGCAAACAGTCCATATAACCACAATTATGTCCGGCGTCCGGTCAATGCGCATCCTGATTTCTATGCATTCTGGGCGGATGGGCACGGGCGGCAACCCTCCCCATCGCGGTTGTACATCGCCACGCAGGAAGGCATTGTGCGAGCGCTTCCCGAGCAGATGGCTGCGGATACAGAGACGCTCTCGGACAGCCCGTAACCAGAGTGCCATAAACTTAATAATCTTGAGTTTCAGATCCGGGCCCGGCACGCTGTGCCCGGATCTGAACACTACGCGCTAGTATTCTAGTATAAATATTCGTATGCAAGCATCCCCGAGTTTTATTTAGAATATAAATTATTGACTTATTATTAACATTCTCCTATAATGAATGTACGCGACGACTCGCCATACACACCGTCTTTTTAGTCTCCTTTGTCCATCTCTACTGTCGCCGGCAATATCATTGTCTTCTTCCCATCTCCTGGTGCGATGGGTGTTGAGAAGTGCACATTTTGTGTTTGTTGTATATGTAAAATCTGAAAGGAGCTATACAATGTCTAATGAGCTGAAAGTCTGCATGCCAATGTTCTTGTCTGCTGATCAGTTAACGCACGCCAGCGAACTGGCTATTGCTGAAAACCGGCAAAACGCACCCCGCGCGGCTGAAATAGCCGGCATCCCGAGTAAATTCTGGCGACCGGGGCGGACGCTGCGCTGCCGCTTCCTGGACGGTGATCCACAGGTTCAGGCGAAAGTGGCTGCCATCGCGCGAGAATGGAGCCAATTTGCCAACATCACCTTTGATTTTGGCGACCATGCGAATGCTGAGTTGCGGATATCCTTCGCATTACCGGGTTCCTGGTCTTATATCGGCACGGATGCGCTGTCTATCCCGGCGCACAATCCGACGATAAACTTCGGTTGGTTGACCCCTCAATCCTCAGACACAGAATTCAGTCGTGTGGTACTGCATGAATTCGGGCATGCCCTGGGGATGATCCATGAACACCAGCATCCTGAAGCAGGTTTCACATGGGATCGCGACGCAGTTATTGCTTATTACAGTGGACCGCCGAACAACTGGTCCGTGTCCAAAGTGGAACACAATGTCCTTAACCGCTACAACAAAACCACAACGCAATATTCAGAATTCGATGTCAGTTCCATCATGCTTTACCCTATTCCTGAGGAACACACCGTTGGCGATTTTGCCGTTGACTGGCGTAATTCGGATCTTTCTGAAACCGATAAGGTATTTATAAGCCGCATCTATCCCAATGATATTCTGCCCTTTGACGCTTCTGTGGTCGCGCCCAATAACAAGCTCTATATATTCCGGGGACCGGAATATATTCGCATCACGCCTGGACAGGGGCTTGACCCCGGCTATCCCAGGAATATCGCGGAAAATTGGGGCAATTGGCCCGCTGAATTCGCTGATGGTATTGATGCCGTTATGCGTTATACAGATGATAAGCTGTATTTTTTCAAGGGTTCCAAATACCTGCGCTATACACCTGGTGTTGGGGTGGATGATGGTTTTCCAAAATCCATTGCTGAAGGCTGGCCTTTTATTCGCTTTTGAAAACAAGCCAAAAGCTGTCATCGGTTGGTGACAGCTTGATCCGATGGAGGCGCAAGGCATGAAAGTTAAACTCCCACTGATGATCCAGGATAGTGTCGCCTCTCAGCAAAAGGGTATGGAACTGGTGGAACGCTATGAGTTTGAGAACGAGGTGTTCTTCCTCGATGGCCCTGTGACGGAGCGTATTGCGGTTCTGGATTTTGATGAGAAAACAGGTGAATTGCTGCCTGGCGCGACCTTTATCCCGCCACGAAACAAAACACCCGGCAGCTATGATGTTCAGTCTCCTTCACCCGGTTCGTTAATCTCGCGCCAGTTTAATCAGGTCAGCGTGTTGGCAACCATACTCAAGACGATGGATATCGTAGAGGATGAACGCGTGCTGGGTCGCCGTCTGCACTGGGCGTTCGATGCCCCCCAATTGCTGGTGGTTCCACGGGCAGGTGAATGGGCTAATGCATACTACGAGCGTGATACCCACAGCCTGCAGTTCTTCTATTTCAAATCCAAACGCAGTCAGGAGATGGTGTATACCAGCCTTTCCCGTGATATCGTCTCCCACGAGACAGCCCACGCTATCCTGGACGGCATTGCCCCTGACCTCTATGACGCTTTGACGCCGCAATCACTTGCCCTGCATGAAGCCTTTGCCGACATGATGGCGGTTATTATGGCTATCCGCAGCACCACGCTGGCAAAAACTGTGTTGGAACAAACCCATGGTTCGCTGAATTATATCACCGCATTCAGCAGTATCGGTGAAGAGTTTGGATTTGAACGGCACGGCGGTCACAGTTTGCGAGACCTGAGCCAGGTCATCAAAATGAATGCGCTGTTCAGTGTCGAACCCCATGAATTGAGCACCGTTTTAAGCAGCGCATTGTACGAAATGCTCACGCAGATCTATGAGGAGCGGCGCAAAGAGTTGGTTGCGCTTGAGGGCGGTAACTTTTCTGATCCCGCATTTTCGTTATCCGGCAAGGCGCTGGCGCTTAGCGCGCAGCAGTTTGCGCGCATGATTTTCCGCGCACTGGATTACCTGCCGCCGGGGGAAATTTCGTTTGCCGACTACGGACGGGCTATTCTGGCTGCCGATAAAGCTGCTTTTCCCACGAAGGGGCATTACCGCGAGTTCCTGCGACAGGCTTTTCTGGACCGGGAGATCGTACCGCACAAATCAGCCCTAAACATCGAAACAAATTTTGAGTTTGCTCTTGAGCGCCCGGTAGACTTGAATGACCTGGTTGAAAGTGATTGGGTGGCATATCAGTTTGCCAACCAGTATCGTGATTTGCTGCAAATTCCTGAGGGCATCGAATCCTTTCGTGTGCACCGCCGTTTGAAGACTGAAAAATTGCTTAACGAGGGCGGTAGAAAAGTAGAAGATATTGTCTATAAAGTTTCATGGGATCATATTGAGGACAATGCTGTTGGCGGGGGATTGCCTGACCGGCGGCGGATTACAGCGGGAACGACGCTGGTGATTAACGCTGACCGCAGTCGTGATGCTGAAGTTGAAACTGGCGGAGGTTTTGTTGAAATGGTGCAAATGCCCGCCAGCAAACTGGATGAAGCCCAATCCTTTAATCCAGACCGGCAGCGGCGCCAGATGCGCACCATCCGCGGTGGTAAGGACACGCTGCTGATTCGCGCCAGATTGACCAGTGATCTGAGTGAAAGCCAGCGCATGGCGCGGGACGCTATGCTTGAGCGCTTGCTGCGCGAAGGATTGGTCGAGGTGGATGACCATGCCATCGGCCCGGACGGCAAGCTGCGCGCCAATATCATTCATGCGCAAACCAGGAACAATGTGCTCAAGCTGAATGGGACCGGGCGTATGCTCCACATCACAATATGATCGAGGTTGCCATGGATACCTTGCGCGTTCGAATGTACAATGTTCGTTTTGGCGATGCAATTCTGATTTCTGTTCCGGATTCGGATGAAGGCGTGCCCAAAATGCGGCATATTTTGATTGATGTGGGTAATGCCCTGAGCACAGAAGGCGGGCGCGATTTCGTCTTCAAGCCTGTGATCGAAGATATTGCATCTGTCATTGGCGACGCTCCACTGGACCTCTACGTTATGACCCATGAGCACCTGGATCACATCCAGGGTTTACTCTATGGTGAAGTGAAAGAGGGATTGTCCCGCCTGCCTGTGAAATCCGCCTGGCTGCCAGTCTCATCAGAACCGGGTTATTATGACCGGAACTGGCCGGATAAAGATGCGGATGGGAACGCCATCGGCACACCTAAAAAACACCTGGATATGGCAGAAGCCAATTACTGGGCAATCGCGCGCTATGCGGAGGCGCGCAAAAACGCAGGAGAGGCACTGCCGGCAAAGATGCAAGCGATGCTCATCAACAACAACCCGCGCAGCAGCACGGAGTGCGTGGAATATTTACGAGCTCTACCGCTGGAGAATGCGATCTATATTCATCGCGAGTCCGCAGGTGTGGCTCCGATGCCTGTGCATCCCTTTGAAGTGGCAGAGCTCAATGTGTGGGCGCCTGAAGAGAATACCGCTGTTTATTACGGTCGTTTCCGCCCGATGGCACTGGGGGTAGAAGGGGGAGTCGATGGAGATGTTGAAGACACAGGCGCACTGCATACTGTCGTCCCCAAACCACCGCCAGGTGTTGATGCCGGGGCATTTTACCGCCTGGTTGAATCCCGGAAAAGCGGGATAGTGGATAACCTGCTCACCATTGACGCGGCAAAGAACAACAGCAGCATTGTCTTTTGCCTGGAATGGCACGGATGGCGGTTACTTTTCACGGGTGATGCGGAAGAGCGCAGTTGGAAAGAGATGGATAAACGCGATATCCTTTCGCCTGTCCATTTCCTCAAAATCAGCCATCATGCCAGCCACAACGGCACCCCGGAGGACGCTCTGCTGGAGAAATTGCTGCCTTTGATTCCACCGGATGCGCGTGACCGGGTGGCTGTCGCCTCCACTTTTCCGGATACCTATTCAGGGATCCCCGATGGTTTCACGCAGGAGCGATTAGAGTCCCGCGGCGTGACCACTTACAAGGTGTTTGAGGAGCTTGAGGATGGCTTGCCTACGAACACTGGCACTCCTGAGCAGCCTGTCCTGGGCTACCTGGAGTTTGAATTCCCCATGGATGGTCCTACCATCGAAATCCACAGGCAGCGACTTTCCACAGACTGAATTTTGCTGTTTTTCCATACTCCTATAGAATAACATGAACATCCTGGATGGCGATAAGCCTTCTACGTGGATAGCCCTGTCATCGAACCCTTACGTTGCTGTAAAAGGAGCTGTGAAATGCAACCCTTGTTCTTTTCCCCCCTTAGACGATGTTGTATGTCACTTCTTGCCCTTATGCTTGTCTGGACTGCCTTGATCCTGTTTACCCCACCTGTATATGCCTATGCCGGTATTCCTTCGGCAGGGCTTGCGGATGACATTGACCAACCCGAAACTCCCGATGCGTATCCCGCATTGAAGGGTATGTGGTGCGATTGGGGTGCGACTTCCTGCAATCCATGTGCTTATGATGTAGAAGAAACTTTTGCTACCTTGCGCACGCACGGCGACCTGATGGGATTCAATCTGGGGACGCATCCTGATCCACACGGAATTTTTACCAACCACTGGCAGGGCATCCAGCGCATTTCCACGGGTGATGGTAAATATTTGATTGTAACCCGGGACTCGATTGATGACGCTGTGGGCGATGACTGGAGCGGTTTTGCGGTTGTCTATATGGGCACGCAACCCGGGGACGGCAGTCGTTTTCATCCTAACCGCCTGAATGTTGATTATTGGAACCGGTATGTCAAACCCAACTCTGCCGATGCCATTGTGGCGACAACGCTGATCAGCAAGCAGTACGACCATCCTGGAGGTATCCAGACCGCCGGTAATATCCTGGCAGTCGGTACCGGCAATATGATTTATTTTTATGATCTCACCCACCGTTACACGCCGGAACGCCTGACTACGGTCATACACCGCCCCACCCGCACCGGGAGTTCCACCTCCCTCACTATGCTGGCTGACGGGCGTTATCTCCTGATCGTTGGGCACAGTGATGCCTCGGTCCTGGATTTTTACGTCTCCAATTCGGGCTTCCCGGATTCCGTCGATGGCTTCACGCATTTTGATGAGTGGTGGCCCAGTGAAGTTGCTGTCAGAATTCCCCCTCCGAATGGATGGTCGCTTAAATCTATATTCTGGAACGCGTTCCAGAGTATTAACCTGGTCACCGAATGTGTGACCGGTAACCTGTACCTGGTCGGTACCGGGAATAACGGTATTAACAGCACTCGTTTTGGGGCAGACTGGGTTTATCTTTACCAATTGACTCAAGCCGCCTTCGAAGACCACGCTGCTATTGCACTCGTGGACGCAGCCCATAAAAACTGTTCTTATATGGGAGCCACCAACTGCAATTTCGATGCCGCTGCCGGTGTCTATGTCGATAATCAGGGCAACCTCAATTTGCTGTCCACGGAACACTGGAACAACGGTCCGGATGGCACAATCAAGATGGCGCAGTTCCGTTCACAGTATGTTGTGACTTGTGCAACGGATGATGAAGCATGGGTAGAATTATTTGAACATGATCATTATCGCGGAAAAAGCCTGCTCATTGATTACACGGATAAAAATCTGGAGAACTATGCTGATCTTCGAATTGCTGAAAATTTCGACGATACCGCCAGTTCCATTCGCTGGTGTCTTCCGCCAGATATGGTTGTTACCCTCTATACGGATAAAGATCCTTGCAAAGGGTCTTACAGGCTGAAGGGGGATGGGTTTATCCAGGGCATATCCAACTTGCATGATGAGGGATACGGCGATCGTTTTTCATGCTTACAAATCCTGGCGGATCCGCCGGCAAGTTTATGGATTGACCCCTGGACCAAAGCGGTGTTCAGTTACAATTACCCGGCACCTACCAACGCATTGAATCTGTCACAAGGCGCCAACGCCGCGGCTTCCGTTACTGTTGAAGTACCGCCGCTGGATCTCCCTGAGCCCACGCTGATGGAACTTAAACCCTATTCGCCCAATTATGACTATGGCATACCGGATGAATTGGCCTTTGCAGGATACGGAATCAATGTGGTTTTCATCGACAAAAACTATCAGTGGGTGCCCTTTAGCGACCCGGTTACCCTCACGATACAGTACGATGACGACGATATCGGGGATATTCCGGAAGGCAATCTGAATATTTATACACCATATTTTGACGGTTCGAATACAACGCATGTGCCAATCGATCAAGTTTGCCCTGGTGCAGATGTCCAGCAGAATATGGATCAAGACTGGATCTCTGCCAGAATATGCGAGCCGGGTTCCTATTTATTATTGGGAGAAATCCCTGCTCCCGCACCCAGGTGGCTGCTTTTTGATGAGGCGCACGCAAATCGCAATACGATAGATTGGACCAGGGCAGTGTCACTCTCGAACGAAATCCCCTGGCACCCTGATCCGGAATGGTTGTATTTTGGCGACCTGGAGCCCGAACTTGCCGATATTGTGGATTTTGTGATTCACGAATCCGGTGCGCTGACCAGGGCTAAATTGGACCTGTATGATATTCTGATGATTGTGGCGGCGGATAAAGCACTTACCGACGATGAAGTGCGTGCCGTTCGCGATTTTGTGAACGCAGGTGGGGGCCTGGTCGTTCTGAGTGATTGTGGAACATCCTTTTCCACTGATAATCTTCTGCGAGCCTACGGGATTCACATGGACAATGTGTGTTTGTTTATGATGGAAGAGGATCCCGGCACTCTGAACGGTGACCTTGAGATGGTTACTTTTGGTGCGCATCCTGCCGCGGACGATGTGACGTCGTTTCTGGGTAACTGGGGACACAGTATGCGTCTGGATCAACCTGCGGAATGGCTGGTGTCGTCATGGGGGCTTGATACCTGGAGCGACACCAGTGATGATGGCGTGTACCAATCCGGCGAAGAGGGAGATTTTATTACGGGGGCGCTTTACGATCAGGGTTGCGGACGCGTCGTTGCCCTGGGAGATAACACCTTTAACCAGGCTTATGCCACGTATGGCAATTACGATTTTATCCGTTCCATTCTGAAGTGGGTGTCAGGGGGGCAGTACTGCAGTGGACAGCCAGTCTACCTGCCGATGCTGTTACGCTAACGGGAACCATCGATCCCGTTCTGAATATTCGATCCGGTTGTCCAGGTCTGTAACGGTAAAGCACTATAGCACATCATGACGCAGGTTGGGCGCCTATTTATAGCCTCGCTCTTTATTGCTGTGGGCGAACCCGGAACGATGTCCCGCTCAGCATGATATCCACGTTGCCGTGTTTTGCCGTACGGTACAAAGGTAATTCTCCTAACCGGGCCAGCACGTATGATGAGACCGGTTCATCACCCGTCACCACGACCACCTCGGGATTCACTGCCTGCAGGAAATCCGGCGTCGCCGCGGTATTCGCGCCCTGCCGGGGAATGAGCAGCACAGCGCTGCTCAGATTTTGCCCGTATTGCGCTACCAGCTTTTCCTCAACGAGGGTCGTAGCATCACCGGGCAGCAGCACCCGCGTGTTTCCATAGACCACCTGCAGGACGAGGGGACCTGGTTCTGCTGGCAGGGGCCATATGACATCGAGGACGATATCCTCGTCCAGAATCCATTGATCGCCAGCCTGTGCCACAAAGGTCCCGGCGCTGATTTCGTCAGCTTCCCGCTCGATCAGAAGGCGCTCCCATTCCACATAATATTCGTTGGAAGATGTTTCACCACCTGTGATCACACTGCTGACCTGGTAACGATTCAACACCGCAACCAGTCCTGGCAAACGGTCTTTGTCTGGCGAAGTGAGGACAATCATGTCCAACCTCCGGTCCCAGAAGGGCAACTGGCGTCCAATTTGCGCGAGTGTCTGCGCGCCATCCGCCCCACCATCTACAAGCACCTGCCTGCCGCGGGGGGTCTGGATCAATACGGCTTCGCCAGCACCCACATCCAGAAAAGTTATATGCAGCTTGCCATCGGGTGCGGTTATGCTGGCGATGACGATGAGCGCGGTGACTGCCAGGATTGTGATGACAACCTTGGGATTGAGCGCCTTCACCCAAGCGAAGAAACGTTGGTGCTCATCGCGGGACCTGCGCAACCACCAAGTTGCGGAAGCCAACGCCAAAAAGTATGCCCAGACAGCGGGGCTCGTCACTTGTCCCAACGGGATGGATGCCTGGGGTACTCTCGACAGCAGACCGACTGCAGTTGTCGTGTAGGCTAAAAAAAGCCAGGCAATCCACGCGAAAAGCTGCGCCAGGGGTTGGAAAACCAAACCCACGAGCAAAGACGTCCCACCGAAGAGCATGATATAGAGTTGCACGGGCAGGATCAATAGATTGGTGATTAGCGATACCGGTGATAAGCGTTGAAACGTGCCGACGGTCACGCCAACGGTCACAAGTTGTGCGGCGATGGTAACCAGCAAGCTTTCGCTGGACACGCTCACGATACCGGCAGCGAGTTCTGGTTTCAACCAGCGTTCGAGGAATGCCTTTAAGTGATTTTCCAACGGGCGGGTATAAAGGACCATACCCAGCGTAGCGGCAAAGCTGAGTTGAAATCCCACATCCCAGAGCGCAAAAGGGTTTAAGAGCGTGAGTACCAGGACAGCTGCGGCAAGTGCGGTCGGACCATGAACTTTGCGCTGTTCGTGGACAGCAATGACACCCAGGGTAGCCATAACACCCGCGCGCAGCACCGCAGCCGAAGCCCCAACCAAAATTACATACAACCACAAGCCCGTCAGTGCAGTCAGGGTTTTACCCCGTTTTTTGAAGATGCGACGGGCAAGAGAGGCAAATCCACCGGCGACGATACTCAGGTTGAAGCCGGAAATTGCGATGATGTGCCCGGTTCCGGTAGTATTAAATGCATCTCTAAGGGTTTCTGGAATACCACTTTCTATGCCCAATAGTATGCCGGATAACAGAGCGGCTTGCGGTTCCGGATATAATTTCAGGATGATCTTGTGCGCATATCCTTTGAAACGCAGGATGACCTCCATTGGTATACTGGCTTGATGTGAGGCCAGGATTTCGCAACTATGCGCGCGGAAAACTGCATAAATTCCCTGATAAGCCAGGTAATCTTTATAGGAGAAGGCATCGAAGACCTGGGGAGTTTCCAGGAGTCCTTCGACCAGGACGTGGTCGCCGTATTGGACTTGACTAAAAGGTGGAAGCGTCAACAACACATGCCCATGAACACTTTGGTGTTCACCATTGGCGAGGGTAAGTTGGAGCGCTTTAATCCGCACCATTGTTTTGGTAGAACGGATATCCAACGCACTATCGAGCACACCTTCAAGGGCGATGACACCGCTGTTATTGTAAAATGCGACGTGATTTTCGCTGATTCCAGGTTCTGCCAAGCATAATCTACCCGCTCCCAGTAACAAGGCAATCATCATCGCTGATCCTCTGCGGGCCCAACGTGCATCACCCCAGCCAAAAAGCAGGACAGAAGCAGCGGGCAGCGTTAGAAGCAGCCAGGGAAAAGGAATGAATGCTGCCCGGGATACCAGGATACCTGTCACCCAGGCTGTCGTAAAAAGCATAAGTGCTGTCATACTTGGGCTGTGTCCTGTTTAGCACACTGTCATAAAGTTCTGAATTTCCTGATTGCTATGATTGACGCACAAAGACAGCCAATACTTATTTCTCAATACGCGCGCCTTATAACAAAACGCGTTGCTGATTATCATCATAATCAGCAACGCATCTGTCGATTTTTCAAGGTCCTTGTTTACCGGGTTGAAAGGGCCTCTGTCAACGACCGGATATCGTAAAATGGCCCTTCATGGGGGGTGACCGCTTGAATCCGTAATTTTGCCAGTGGGAAATCCTGGTTTTCGATGGTTATACAACCGCGTTCACGGTCGCTTTCTGTATAGAAAGTGATGGTGGCAGCTTCGAAGCTATTGACGACTTCATCTTGTAGACTCTGGACTCGATCCTGATGGATGATAATAATAAAATCGTCACGCCCACCATAACCCAGAAAATCATCTTCTACGACATCGCGGTTGAGCGCTTCTGCGAGAATCCGGGCTGTGCCCCGCAATATATCATTCCCGGACAGCATGCCATAAACTTCACGAAGAGGATCCAGATGTTGTACTAAGAAACGCATTAAAGCCCAATCACCGTCTCTGTCACGAACTAACTGCAGCAGCGCTTCTTGTACACCTCTCCCCGCAGGCATGCCGGTGATGGGGTCTGTGTGATTTTCCTTGTTTTGGCGATTGAGGGCATTACGTACGCGTAATGCGACAAGATCAGCATCAATAGGGCTGGTAATAAAGTCATTGGCTCCGGCATCAAGTCCCGTTAGCCGTTCGCGGCGATTATCCTTGTCGCCAATCATCATCAGCCACGCGTGTTTAACGCGGTTAATAGCATGCAATCTTTCGGCTACATCCAGGCCGGGCATATCGGGCAGGTTAGTACTCAGCAAGATGATCTGAGGAATAAGCCGCATGGCTTCGGAAATGCCTTCTACCCCTGTCTCAGCTTCAGCGACATCGAGACCGTCCTCCGCAAACCGACGTCTCAACAGGTTACGGTTTCGTAATATTACCTTCGATAATGAGTACGCGACCTTCCAAGGTATATTCCTCCCCATAATGGACATGCCTGTGGATGATGGCTGCATAGGCACGGTTATAATTAACCCCATTATAAGAATGAAGTCAGACATCGTCAAGGGGCGCATTTCAGTTAACGCCAAAAGTGGTAACCATGTTGAAACACACTTTTAACTGCATTTCCTGTATATTGTGTTAGCATATTAACAAGCATTATATGCACGATGGACGGTTAAGCTTACGGGATATTGAAGGGTGATATTGGGGTAGTAAGTGTGAAGGTCATGTGCTGTAACAATTGTAGAATCAGGGCTTTTTCAATGTGGGAACTATCCCCAATAAACCGGAGTCAAATATGCAAGTGATTGCATCTGCCGAGAAATTCGATAACGTTGTGGTTGTAACGCTTAAAGAGCGCCTGGATGTATTTAGTGCGGAGCAATTGATGGAAGAATTCGACGCATTACTGCACGAAGGTTCTACCTATTTTATCGTGGATTTGACGGGCGTTCGGGTTGTCGATGCTGATGGCGATTATCCTCTCCTGCATCTTCTGAAATGTGTTCAGGAAGTTGGCGGGAGTGTCAGCCTGGTCTGCCCGGCGGGGAACCCCATTCGCGTATATTATGAAATGATGCGTCTTGATACACTTTTTGAAATCGAAGATACATTAGAGGTAGCGCTAAAACAATTCCAGATAACGTTTAAATAAAACACGTGTTTTAATAAACATGCGTTCAAGGTGAATATGAATTGAACGCCCCGCCCCGCCAATATTCGCGGGGCGTTATGTGTATTTTGGAGTGGGGCACATCCTAGAATAAACGAGCTGTTTCAGATGGCCTGGCAGTTTTGCCCATTCTGTAATACCCCGGTAGTGTGGCGATACAGCCTGCATATTTGTTTCTGCCCCAAAGTTGAAGTGCACCTTGGGTGTTTACATTACGACCAGCCTGAAACTGCGTCACTTGCGGAAAGACTATTATGGCATTTCCCTTTCACCTCTCAAGATTGCCGGTTATGCGGCGCAGCTCCGGTCAGAATTGAGTCGCATTGCGGCGCTATTTTCACCAATATCCGGAACTGTCCTGGGAAGAGGTGCACACCGCGCAGTTCATCGATGAACATTTGGAATCTCTCGGATTATTTGTTCAAAGGGATGTGGGTGGGCATGGATTAATTGCGCAAATCACCGGGTCGGTTACCGGGTCCGACAATCGCATATCGCGCAGATATGGACGCTCTGCCCATACAAGATACGTTGGAGGTCGTTTATCGATTCAACCGCATTGGGAATAAGCCATGCATGCGGTCATGATGCACATATGTCCATTGCTGTTGGGCGTGGCTAAAATCCTCACTGCATTCAGAGATAATCTACATGGCACCATCAGGTTTATATTCCAACCCGCTGAAGAAGCTTTGGATGGTGCTCACGCCATGATTGCATGCGGTGCTTTGGATGACCCTACGCCAAGAGCTGTGTTGGCTTTACACGCTTTTCCATTACCTGTGGGCAGCATTGCTATGACACCGGGCATCTGTCTTGCGGGCATGGATGAATTCCAGGTGAAATTCTATGCCCCGGATGCAGCCTTGCCTAAACTGATAGATATGGCGATCCCGGTATTGGCAGCTTTAAGCAACCAGACACCACCGGCAACGTCCCATGATTTTGATGATCTTATACTACGTATGATTAGTGGTGATACCCTGAAGGACAGTCTCTATCTTAGTTGCTGGCAAAATACAGGTGATTCCGGAAGTGATGCCCATATATCAGGATTGGTCAGTATGGCAAACTATGATGCACGCCTGGATGTCCAACACAGGATAAAGGAAACACTGGACGCCGTGATTCGCGGAACTGACGCGAGGTATAAAGTATGGTATTCATTTACGAATCCCCCAGTCAAGAATGATGCTGTTTTGATTGGGCAGATTCACCCGCTTGTTAAAGAGATTGCCGGACCTGATAACGTGCTGCGGTTTAACGCGCCTTATCCATTTGCCCATGAGGATTTCGCGCTCTATGCACAGCAAGTTCCAGCCGCATTTCTGTGGTTAGGAACAGCAAATCGTGACCTGGGAATCCCCAGTCTCTTGCATACTACAGATTATGATATTGATGAGGAGGCTCTGGTTACCGGCGTCGCAGTTATGTCCTATCTATTATTACAGCTTTCCTGTATGCTATCCGAGTGAAGGGCAACTTGGGGTGTTGTGCGGTGTAGCTGAACCTGCCACCTACCCTGATCCAAGGTCGTCACAAGGGACACGTGGCGTTATAAACATCAAGGGCTCCAGGGAAAGGTGTTAACGCAGTACGAAAGCGTTCACGTAACCAGGAAAGTTCTTCTGATGGTATAAACGCAGCCTCAACACTATTCCTGATTAATCGATATATTTGATGCGGCGGCAGGCCAATATCGCGAACCGCTACCATGATCTCGTGACTGGAGGTCGTGAGGAATATACTGGGATCATCCGTATTCAAAGTGACGTATTGCCCACGTTCAAGTAACGCTAACAGCGGGTGATGTGCGTAGTCACTGACTAAACTGGTCTTGATGTTGCTGGTGGGGCATAGTTCAAGCGTTATACCCTGGTCCAGGAGAAGTTTGAGTGCGTGCGCGCTTTCTATAGCGCGTATCCCATGACCAATCCGCTGCGCAT
Source organism: uncultured Chloroflexia bacterium (assembly GCA_963700595.1). Lineage (GTDB taxonomy): Bacteria > Chloroflexota > Anaerolineae > B4-G1 > SLSP01 > PWVB01. Next base: position 384,618 of record CAVOYE010000014.1, on the reverse strand, counting down.
GCAAATATGTCACCGCATCCGTGATGTTTTGTGCATCGCCAGCTTCACCCGCATGCACCGTGATATTTAATCTTGCATCAAAAGCACGTTGTAGAGGTCGGACAAAACGCCGTGACGCGTATAGTTCTTCATTACCAGCCAAGTCAATACCCCGCACAAACACACCTTGATGGGCGATGGCGATATCGACGATTTCTTCGGCAATTTTACAGGGTTCCTGCCGGGGTATCTGCAGGATCAAACATGTTCGGGTACCGGTTGCCAATTGTGTTTGTTCGGCAGCTTGAACTACCCATGCCACAACGTCATTGAAGGGAAAATCCTGGGTTTTAGCCAGCGCCAAGGGATTGAAGCGTAGTTCAAGATATCGCACATTATCCTTAGCGGCGTCTTGAATAGCTTCTCTGGTTATACGCTGTATGACTTCTTTTGATTTGTAAAAGCTTCGTAGAATATCGAAGATATGCAAAAAGCTGGTGAAATGTCGAGGGGTGTGGGAAATCTGTACCTGTGCGTTCAGTATTGCTGGATTGTATGCTGGCATTGAAATGCCATGCTCCAACGCAATTTCAATGAGAGTGTTAAGCCGTATTGAACCTTCGAGATGACGGTGCAGGTCGATTTTTGGGAGGCTGTGCCCCCAGGAAGTACTGCCGGTCAAGGGGCAGGGGGCAGAATGTGATGGCATGCTCTCTGTGGTCATCACGTGCGGTCTGCTCAGATCTCAGCGATGAATTGTGGTAAGAGAACGTGAAAAACACTGCCCTTGTTTAATTCACTGTCGACCCAGACCTTTCCTTGGTGTGACTCAACGACGCGGTTCACGACAGCAAGTCCCAACCCCAGACCGCCAAAGCGCCTGGTGCTTGAGCCGTCTATTTGGTAGAATGTATCAAAAATCCGCGAAAGCCGCCTCTCATCAATGCCAATTCCCTGATCGGAAAATGTCAAATGAACATAATTTTCTTCCGGGACCGCGCGCACAGTAATTACGCCTCCATCCGGGCTGAACTTAACCGAGTTATCAAGGATGTTGTAACATAGCTGCTGAATTTTTTCATAATCACCGTTGAAGCAGAGTTCCGGATCGACGGCATCCAGGTGTAAGGAAAGCGGCGTCCCCGAAATCATATGTTGAAAAACGTTAACGACTTCTTGAAGCAGCTTGCTTACTGAAATTTTAGTGCGGTCCGATGAGAGATCGCTTAAAGGCTGCAGTGCTACAATCTGACCGACAATGCGTACGACGTCATCCGCTCGACGCGAAATAGTATCCATTGCCTGCTTTTGTGATGGGGTCAGTTCGCCCCCAATTCCATCCTCCCTGATAAGCTCTACATAGCCCTTAATGAGTGTTAAAGGTGTGCGTATTTCATGGGAAACATTTTGTAGGATCTGTTCTTTGAGCTCGGTGAGTTCGCGCAATCGATTATAGGCAAACTTCAGGTGTTTGCGACGTTCCTCAATGTCTTTATATAATTGTATGTTCTCGATGACAATGGCAACCTGCCCACCGGCAACGGTTAACAGGTGTTCGTCGACACGGGAGAAGGCTTCGGGTTGTTTGCTGGATACCGAAAGCGTGCCTATGATTTCTCCTTTTGATGAGATCAGAGGCACGGCTAAAAGTGAGCGCATTGAACTTCGAGTAAAGATACCATTGCCGCTTCGGTGTATATCCGCCACGTAGATGGGCTGACCAGTGGAGGCGACTGAATATAAAGGATCCGGGTTTGTGATACCTGGAGCCAGATCATCTTCTTGAAAAGTAATTTCGCTATCATGTTCGTGATTTGACGTGGCTTTGGTGACCAGATTTACTTTATCCTGATCCAGCAGAGAAATACGGGCATTATGGGCATTGAGAGTGTTGCATATAACATTGACCACCTCTTCAAGTGCGTTGTCCAGATTATCCGTATTGTTCAACGAGCGGGTGATGTGGTATAAGGTTGTTGCTTCCTGAAGCTTGTGCCGGAGTCTGACATAGAGCGTAACGCTGTCCAGAGTGTCCGTCAGGAGGTTAGCAACTGCTGACAAAACCTGGTGTTCTTCTACTGTGAAAGTATGTTCGTTGGGACTTCGGGCATACAGGACTCCGCGAAGCTGTTCATCAAAGATTAAAGGAACCGCCATCTCGCCATATGCATTTTGCCCATTATCACTGCGGTTTTCATCCGGTGTGCGCGTTAATCCGCGCCGCTCGCTGGCGACCATGCCAACGAGGTCTTCACCGTAAGGAACAACAAATGGCGATTGCTCCGGTCTGTCATAGAGAATCAAACCACCAGCTTTTTCGTCCCATCGATACAGGCTGACAATCACCCACCCCATCCCATCTCGCAGCTTTTGTGTTGTCTCCTGGACAACCTCTTTCGCCGATGAGAGTTTTCGAGTATCGATAGCTATTTCATAGAGAAGTGAAAGCCAATGTTTCTGGCGGCGATAATCTTCAGTGAGTTCGGATGCCTGCAATGCAAATGCTGTTAGCGCCGCTAATCCATTTACGGCACCGGTGATTGCGGGATCTTCAAGTTTGTTCCCATGGTAACCTAGCACCAATACGCCTAATTCTGATCCTGATTGACCAACCGGCACCGCAATTGCAGCGCCTTGAAAATCAACCGACTGTATCGCTGGAGATTCTTGTATGTCGTGTGCATCCTCAGACAATTTTGTGGGCGAGTCAATCTGTAAAGATTGGTGACGAGAGAGGGATTCCTGCGCTAATTGGAACGTTTGTTGATCGTTCAAAGGCCAATCGGCGCTGATACTTCGAGTTCCTGGGCTGAACAATACCCCGTTTTGCACTTTATAAAGCGTCACCGCATCGGCTTGTAGTCCAATTTGTGCTGCCTGGATCATGGCATTTAGCCCTGCCCAGTCATCGTCAGCAGCAGCCTCTTGAGATGTACGAGATTTTTCTTTTACGGTTGGGGACTGGAATGGTGGTAGTGGGATGCCGTGAATTTGGTCAAGTAGAATTGCGATTTGGTTAACAAGGCTGTTGAGGGTTTGCGCATCCTGCGCATTAAATGCGTTTATTTCAGCACTGAATAGATCGAGCACACCTACACACTGGCGCGAGTGGAAAATGGGTAAGGATACTTCTGATTGTGCGTTTTCACCAACCCAATGAGGCACTGCGCACCTTGTATCATGCCAGATATTATTTGAAAATAACGTTCGCTGTTCCTGGTAGGCTATGGCTGCCAAACCTTCAGGTCGTTGTGTGCCCGTCTGCACAGATTCCCCACCCAGAGATAATTGGAGTACAGCTAAAGGACCAGCATACAGTGCTGTGCTTAACAAGTTAAATGATTTGTGAATTAACCAAAGTGTTTCGCGCAATGCGGCAGGATCCTGGGAATCGTAGGATATCGTTTTGCTGACCTGATTCATCAACATAAGGTGCATGTTTTTTTTAGTATCTTCTTCTTGAAGACGCAACTGCAAAAGTTTTACCGCTGCGTAGTGTGTCAAGATGGAGATGGTTGGCTGTTCAGTATGGAAATCAGGTAGCCCATCTGAAAATCCTAAAACAATGACACCTTCGGGGATTTTTTCGCCGATGGGAACACCAATCAGATGGTTGATTCCTTCTGTTCCTGGATTCTTATCCCGGGGGGCGGGCATGCTGAATATTTTTCCGCGCCGCAGCGCCTTTTGGGCAACCGGATTGATGTACGGATGCGGAAAAAGCTGGTCCTGCGTACCATTCGCACGCCATAGCATACGCGGCACTAATAGACTTGACTCGGATGTGCATAAGAAGATTTCGACAGACGCAGGCTGATAAAGCTGTATCAGAATTTGGGTCAGAGGTTTCAGGAGTGAATCAACATCGGTTGCCCGTGATTCTGATGCCACAGCTTCAGAGATTGGCTTCAGTTTATCTTTGGCGTGAGGTACCGTGCTGCCAGTTTGCGTTTTGTTTTTTACTATATCGGTATCTGTCCATTGCATAATAATATTATAACCGCAGATCAGGTTATTTACCCATTGTACTAATAATTAAGACGCAATCAAGTTGCGCTTTTTTGTTTTGCTAAATCTTCACGCATGTGGCAACTCTTATATTTTTTACCACTGCCACACCAGCACAGATCGTTGCGCCCAACCTTGTTAACCGCTTTATGCGGTTGTTGTACGGTGTTCGATGCTCCACTGCTTCCGCCGCCAGCATGAAAGGTCAATTGCGTTTTGGGTGGGGCTGCACGTCTCTGGGATCGCGGTCGTGCAGCCTCAGGAACGGTGAAAAGTGAGCGCACGATTTCTGTCTGGATGGAAACCATCATTTCCTGGAAAGACTCGAAGGCTTCTTTTTGGTAAGACACTAATGGGTTTTGTTGACCGATTGCACGCAATCCAATACCTTCACGAAGCATGTCAAGGCTGGTCAGATGTCTGATCCAGTGATTGTCAATCTGGCGCAGCATCAGGCGCCGGTCCTGGAAGAGCCGGCTTACGTCAATGACACTCTTTTCGAAGTCAGCACTGAGATCCTCGGGTAATCTTCTGGCCGGCAACTCATAGTAGGATTCCAGTTTTTTTGCATCAATATGCGCATGGATATGATCAGAAAGGTTGCGATAGAAGGGATCTGGTGTTTCCAGCACGCTGTGTACAGTTCTTTCTTCCTGGCGAATTGCATCGAACAATGCTCTTCCAAGTTGTTGGCTGATGCCAAGATAGGCGTTTTCTGCCCAACCAAAGAGTCTTTCTACTAACGCATCCTCGCTGAGAGATTGCATTTCCTGGGTGTTAGCGCTGCGCGGAATTGGAATATAACGCCGGATGTCTGATATTAATGTGTCGAAGTCCTCGTCATCCCCGCCGGCGGCAAAATGACTTCCCACAACACGGCGGATTTCTTTCTCCACCATGTCCAGCAAATCGTCGTGCAAGTCCTCACGGGATAAAATTTTACGTCTTTCTGCGTAGATAACTTCGCGCTGTTTATTGACAACATCATCGTATTCCAGTACATGCTTACGCACGTCGAAGTTATACCCCTCAACCCGTTCTTGCACCGACTCGATAACTTTGGCTAACATGTTGAATTCCAGAGGAGCATCATCGAGTCCGGCGCGTTCCATCCAGGGTTGGAGACGTTCTCCGCCAAATCGGCGCATCAATTCATCTTCAAGGGATATAAAAAAGCGACTGGATCCCGGGTCACCTTGACGTCCCGCCCGTCCACGAAGTTGGTTGTCAATGCGCCGGGCTTCATGGCGCTCGGTTCCAATAACATGGAGCCCTCCCTGAGCGTAAACGCGTTCCCGATCTATCTGGCACTCATGGACTTTGTCGCACAATTCCTCCGCCCAACGGGCACCCGGGTAGTGGATTAAGGCATCTTCTCCAGCACGCGCCATTCGCAGTACAGCTTCCCAATCTTCAGCATGGATGATTGTCAAGTCGACATCCTCTTTTCGAAGTTGCTCGCGCGCCATTCCTTCAGCATTTCCGCCAAGCAAGATGTCAACACCCCGTCCAGCCATATTGGTGGCAATGGTCACTGAACCGGACTGTCCAGCCTGCGCGATTATGGTTGCTTCACGTTCGTGGTACTTCGCATTGAGCACATTATGTGGAACCCGATGTTGCTTGAGTAACTTTGAAAGCCGTTCAGACGTTTCAATTGCGGTCGTGCCGACCAGGACAGGGCGCCCGGACTTGTACGCGTTAGTTATTTCTTCAGCGACAGCCTTAAACTTTGTTTGTTCAGTTTTGTAAATTTGGTCGGGCATGTCCAACCGGCGGTAGTAACGCTCACTATTCTCGCCATCAAAGATGGTGACTTTATAGTGACTGTTTTCAGGCAGTACACCGCTGAACGCAACCCCTGAATCTTCTGGCGCGATCTCTTTCTCCTCTAAATTACCAAAGCGCGCGCGGTATTCAACGTTGGTAGGCAGCACAATCACATCAAGATTGTATATCCTGTGCAGTTCTTCTTTTTCAGTTTCCGCAGTACCGGTCATACCTGCCAATTTACTGTACATACGGAAAAAATTTTGGAAGGTAATTGTCGCATAAGTCAGCGACTCGCGCCGCACATTGACCCCTTGCTTGGCTTCAATAGCCTGGTGTAGCCCTTCTGAATAACGCCGCCCGAACATCAAACGTCCCGTAAATTCATCGACAATGATAATTTCACCTTCACGGACGACGTATTCTTTATCCAGTTGGTAAAACTCTTTGGCGCGCAGTGCGTTATCGAGGTAGGGAAGCATGTGGGCATATTCGGCGTCATAGATGCTTTTACCTTCCGGGATACTGGCAAGTGATTCCACTCTATTGGAACCATCATCTGTAAGGATAGCAATTTGAGAGCGAGCATCCACTTCGTAATCTCTCTCTGGGACAAGGTTCTGGACCAGATGGGCAAATTGATGGTAAAGCTCAGATGACTCTTCAGCGGGTCCGGAGATAATGAGTGGGGTACGGGCTTCATCAATAAGTATACTGTCCACCTCATCCACGATGGCGAAGTGCAGTTCTCTTTGTGTGCATTGTGACAGGTCTATAACCATATTATCGCGCAGGAAATCAAATCCAAACTCGTTGTTCGTACCGTAGGTAATATCGGCGCTGTAAGCCTCACGGCGTGTTATTGGACGAAGGTATTGATAACGGTCGTCACTGGAAGTGTAGTTAGGATCATAGAGGAAAGATGCTTCATCTGGGCGTCCTGCGCCCGATTGGATAACGCTGACATTTATGCCAAGTAAGTAGTATACAGCACCCATCCACTGCACACCATATTTAGCCAGGTAATCGTTTGGGGTTACCAGGTGCGCGCCGTGTCCGGAAAGAGCGTTTAAGTAAAGCGGAAGCGTCGCCACCAAAGTTTTACCTTCACCGGTACGCATTTCTGCAACCTGACCTTGATGCAGGATCATTCCGCCGATAAGCTGAACATCGTAATGGCGGAGTCCAATAGTACGCCGTGAGGCTTCCCGAACAACCGCAAATGCTTCTGGCAGCAGTTGGTCCAGCGTTTCTCCGTTCTGTAAACGACCGCGAAATTGCAGCGTTTTAGCGCGAAGTTCATCATCGGAAAGCTGTTGCATTTCCGTCTCTAAGGCGGTGATCAGTTGCGCAGTTTTTTGGAATTGCACAATTTTACGCTGGTTTGAATCACCAAAAATACGTTTTATCAGGCTTTTTGCCATTTTTGTCTCCACTTAACTTACAGAGCGGATTATACCACACGCGATAAAGTGGGACAATGGATTGATGTTAGGGGGTGCGTTTCAGAAAAGGCCCCAGGATGCGGATTCCATTCTGGGGGGCGAATGCCAGAAGCGGCGCAGAATCAACATTCAGCTTTTTCCCATGCTAACACTGCCGCGCCGCCACTTACCTTGCCGTTTGTATGGTCATGATTTATGGGTGATATCATGCATTTTCCACCAAAATGAGACCATGTTAGGGGTGCGTTGAATTGTGCTTCGAGCACATGACTTGGCCCCCCGGCGAGGGGGGATCCGGGGGGCCATCAGCCAAGGAAAGGAGGAGAAATGCGATGGATTGAACCATCATATCCTCATCTTCTTTCTTTATCATACATATATTTCCAGAACTTCCAAGTGACGAATGGCTATGTCTTTTATGATGGAATTCCTTCAGAATGATGACATTTTCAACAAAGAGGGTATTCTCCAGAAATAAACATTGTGCTAAACTATATATGGTGCCTTATCCCACTGGCGTTGAACATAGGGATATGGCGGAAACAGACTGTAATATTCATTAACCAGGAGGAATGATGAGCGAAATGACTGAAGAGATGATTTCGGAAGATGCTATTGATGATGTGGAAGTTAGTGAAGAGACCGCTGTTGAAATTGAAGAAATGGTGGATGCAGACAGTATCGCCTCAAAGCCTTCGTCTCTAATGGAAGATGTGGTTGCCGAATGCGTGAATATCGAGCAAGGTGGGGCGCAAAATGTAAAAGCTGATAAAGTCACGGTATCACAGGGTGGTATCGCACATGCTGAAGGACGTTTCATCGATGTCAAAGAGGGCGGAATTGCCATCGCTATGGGTGAGAATATCACAATCACAGATGGTGGGACTTTGGTCGTGGCGGCAAACAATGTAAAAATGACGGATAGTGTTGTCGTTTTTGCCGCAGCAAACGAAATCGTTGGTGAAAATGTCAAAGTCATGGTCGATGTCCGGGCAGCAGCGGTTTTTGCGCTTATTTTCGGTGCTGTAATGGGGATGGTGAAAATGATAATGCGGAATCGGGATTAGCGCTATTTGTGGATGTACATCAAAAAATGGGGCGGTGCACTTACACCGCCCCATTTTTGTTTGGCTATGATTGATTATTTACAAGTAATGAATTACTGTGTCGCTGTTTCCACAACCTTGGAAAAGGTCAGGGGATCATTGACTGCCAGGTCTGCGAGCATTTTACGGTCCAACTGGACATTTGCTAGCTTCAGGTCATTAACCAAATGGCTGTACGTTGTTCCATACGCTCGAGCGGCTGCATTGATGCGGATAATCCACAGGCGGCGCATCTCACGTTTCCGATTGCGTCGGTCACGGTAGGCGTATACCATGGATTTCATCCACGCTTCATTGGCTCGCCGGAACAACTTATGGCGCGTCCCATAAAATCCTGAGGTCTGACGGATCAATTTCTTATGGCGACGGCGTGTAACGGTTCCACCTTTTACTCTCACAATTCACCTCAATTTATTTACGAATTTTTGCTGATATAGGGTAATATGCGACTGATGCGTTTTTTGATGCCATCGCATTCAACGGTAAGCACCCTGGCAAATTGAGCCCGTACACGCCGTGGTTTTCTACGACGGAAATGGCTTTTGCCTTGTTTGGTCTGCATCAACTTGCCTTTGCCTCCCTTGGTCATGCGGAAACGCTTGGAAGCTGGTTTATGCGTTTTAATTTTTGGCACAATAACTCCTCCTACCTACTTCTTCTTTTTGGGGGCCAATATCATAAGCATCGTGCGCCCATCAATTTGTGGGGCCTGTTCAACCACAGCAATCTCCACCAGGTCTGCTGCAATATCCTTTAGCTGTTTTAAGGCTACCTCTGGATACGTAATCTCTCGACCGCGAAAGCGAATCCGGACTTTTACTTTGTCGCCTTCCTCGAGCCAACCGCGCGCATTTTTAACTTTGAAGGATGTGTGGTGATCATTTGTTTTAGGACGAAGGGTGATTTCTTTGACCTTGACCAGTTTTTGCGATCGGCGTGCTTCACGTTCTTTCTTGGATTGCTCATATAAGAACTTTCCAAAATCCATAATGCGCGCAACTGGTGGCTCTGAATTCGGTGCAACTTCGACTAAATCTAATTCCGCATCCTCAGCAAGTCTTACCGCTTGGTATGTGGGCATAACACCGAGGTTATTCCCGGTAGCGTCAATAACGCGTACCTCTCGAGACCGGATTTCTCTATTTGCGCGATATTTCTGATTGCTAATGGCCGTTCCCCCTTTTTTGATGTGCAAACTTGCTTTGAACAATTGCCTCAATATCATAACATGAAAGTTAGCTCTGTCAAATCAAACGGGAATAATCTTCTACATCGCCTTTGTCCAGACAACATTCTATGATTGACCGGCCCAAAGGATCCAGATCATTACCGAGGAACCGCAACAGTTGCTCGCGGAAGAAGTGAAAAAGCATATCGGCGCCCTGATCGTATCCCGCGTCACCAACTTCTGGTTGGGTGTTGACCTGCAGGAACCAGCGTGATACGAAGCGTCCCTCGATTTGTAACTGGTGTAATGCATAGCCTAAAAGTGGACTGCGGGCCGGACGGATTTGTTCGGATGTAAATTGGGCTGTTCCCCGGCGCGCCATATACTCACGCATGATCCATTCTGCCATAAACCCCACTTCCCAGGCCCCTACGTATTGGTTAGGACAAAGAATGTAGCGTGTTTCCGTATTGTCACGGAATTGCGCCAATAACAGATTTGCCTGATCAACGCGCCTGCCTGTCGCAAATGGCCAATAAGAGCCGACGCCCTCGCTGCTCATGCCCCCGGTATCGATAATGCTGGGGTTCTCATGCCCACGCGGTGCCGCCAACCGCCATAACCACGCCAGTGCGGGGGGCAGCAGGTGAAACAAGCCGATGATGCCATATGTGGGATTCTCAGCCGTGCATGGTGGCGTGCGGACTCCAAAGCTACGGATATCGATTTGCACCGGTTCATTGACAATATTAGGCACAATATGCCGCGGGATAATGACACGTGGATTAGGGCATGGTTTGCCAGGTGAATCTTCGATGTGCTCCCAAATCAGCGCACGACTGCCTGGTACGGCAGAAATATTAAGAAACAGAAGGGGTTCTGATGGTTCAGCCGTCAGGCGCTCAAGATGTACATCGGTGCCGTAATGGTCAATGTGGTTGACGCGCAGGAACCACGCTTCTTCTGCATCGGTAACCGTCAACTTACCTGTTCCGGATTGCAGAGATGGGTGGCAGAGTGCCATGTCATCGGTGACGGGAAAAAGCCGGCATGAGCGAGGAATTTCCAAATGCCGGTCCTCATCAGAAATGATGTTTCTGCCTAATAAAAGACGTCCATCCTCCTGGCGATGTGAATGTTCCAATAATTCACTTTTTCCACCCCCGCTTGCAGCTTCATGCATAATCGTAATCACATTATCGTAGGGGGTCACCACTTGTACAACAGAGCAGTGCGTTGTTACCCAACCTTCACGTTCGCCCTGTGTTAACAGCATCCCGTAAACGCCTTTTTTCGCGCTTGGTCCGGGGTAAAGATTATAAGAAAATACCTCGTGTAAGTTCGGCAAGCGGTTGTGAACAACGACTTGTTTGCCAACAAAGTGTGTGTGTCGGAAAGACGGAGCGACATATATGATTGACTGTGGCTTAAAATTATCACCAATCTCATGCTGCGGGATGATACCTTGTAACAGCGCTAAACTCAGGCCAAAAAATCCGGCATTGGCAGGGGCGATAACAATCGATTCCATCCCCATACCTTTGCGTCCGGCAATGTAACCGAACATAACCAGCTCCTGCTGCGCTAACCATTCAAAAGTGCTGGTCCTTAAAGATGTGAATTCTTCACCGAAGCGCTCCCGAAAGGTTATTTTATCCGTAGGCAGATCGTCGGCAACAACAAGGCAGTCGGGGTCACGCCTGCGCATATAGGGTTCCGGGTAATTGGCCGAGATGCCGTTGCGCACCCGGGAGACTGTTGCCTCCACAACCCGGCCGACTTCCGGGATATCATACGATACCTCAAAGCTATTCTTGCCCAATCCGCCACAAGCCAGATTAACCAGTTCGGTGATAGTGCTGGCAACAATGACTTTTGAACTCATACTCAATATTTGTGCTGCATCTTCTGGTAAATTGTATTTTTTCCACTCTAGCATCTTTCTTTCCTTTCTCGACAGTGATCAACACTGTAAGGTTTCACATTAAAGTTGCGATAAGATAAATAATCAGGACATCATAACATATATTCTGGTGCGTGCATCTTCATCTATAACACACAAGACGGCGCTTGGTTTCAGCGCCGTCTTGTGGAATCACCTGTACTGTATTAAAGGTTGTGCTCCCGCAGCGCCTGCCACAAAGCTTCAGGAGTGATAGGCGTACGCTTCATCATCACGCCGGTGGCATCAAAAACAGCATTGATGACAGCCGGTGCTGCGCCATTGACGACAATTTCGGATACAGATTTGACACCCAAAGGATGTGAGGGTTCGAAAGTTTCAACAAAGATTGTCTCCAGGGGTGGCGCTTCATCAGCTCGGAACACGCGATAATCATCCAATCGTGGGTTAAGAATACGTCCTTGTCCATCGCTGATCAATTCTTCGGTTAGCCCGTATCCCAATGCCTGCAGCATCCCGCCCTCAGCCTGACCACTTGCTGTCAGCGGATTGACAATTTGACCCGAATCGAGGGCTATGAGCAGCCGGTCGGTTGTTATCTGACCTGTTTCGATGTCTACGGTTAACTCCGCAAATTGTGCTGCAAAGGGCGGTGGGCTTACTGGACTGACAAATGATGCATGCCCCATAATTTGATGTTGGTCTTGTTTATGGAATGCATACATTGCAATTTCACGAAAAGATACCAGGGCTTGTTCCTTCAGCCAAGCGTGACTGTTTTTAAGTTGAAGCGCTTCAGGTGCTGCGCCAGTCATATCTGCTGCAACTGCAATGATTTCATTGGCAACTTTCTCTGCCGCACGCGCAACAGCCCCGCCACTGATGTAGGTCGTACTTGATGCATAAGCCCCTTTGTCAAAAGGCGTGATATCTGTGTCAGAAGAACGTACGATAATAGCGTCCAGAGGGCATCCCAACACCTCAGCTGCAATTTGCCCCAATACTGTATCCGAACCTGTACCCAGGTCCGTAGCGCCAATCATCAGATTGAAGCTGCCGTCGTCATTCATTTTGAGGATAGCAGCACCCATATCCAGGTTGGGAATTCCAGACCCCTGCATCAAAAATGCGACACCAATACCGCGGCGCAGGTGCGGTTTCCCTTCCACCGCGTGCCACGCCCGATTGCCGTATTTCTGATACCAACCAATGGCAGCGGCGCCCTGTTCAGCAGCCTCACGTAGTGCATTGGTTTCAATCATCTCACCCTGAGCCTCACGTCCTTCACTCCATACTTTACTCATAATATTTTCAGTGTGCGGTTTGATGATATTTTTCAATCTGAATTCCAGGGGATCCATCCCCAGAGTGACTGCTGCTTGATTAATTAATGTTTCAGTGGCTATAACGCCCTGCGTTACGCCATACCCGCGATATGCCCCAGCCCGTGGGTTGTTGGTATAATAGGTTTGTCCCCAGAAGCGAATATTGGGTGTGTTGTAAAGTGGCAGGGTTTTATGACCGGTATTACCGAGTACCGTAAGCCCATGCCCCCCATAGGCGCCCGTATCGCTCCACGCACGCATATCCTGCGCGTTCATTGTGCCATCCTGGGCGACGCCAATGCGGAACCGGATGCGCATCGGATGCCGTGTGACAGTGTAAGTGAATTGTTCTTCCCGTGTCAATTCAAGCAAAACCGGGCGACCTGTCGCGATAGTCAGATGCGCCGGAATATCCTCATATATCTCCTGCTTATTACCAAAAGCTGCGCCAATGCGCGGTTTAATAACCCGTATCTGTCCTTCTGACAGCCCCAATACCGGCGCCAGGATGCGCCGGACATGGAACGGGACTTGTGTTGAGGTTATGATCACAAGCCGGTCATCCTCATCCCAATACGTAAGGGTAACCCATGGTTCCAGCGGGATATGCTTCATTCGTTGAGTTTCAATTTCAGTTTCAAAAACGTGATCAGCTGTTTCGCATGCGCTATCCACATCTCCAATATCAATATGAACCCGTGCAACGAAATTCTTTGCCGGGTCACTCTCACCGAAGTTGACATAATCTGATTGGTCGTGAATGATAGGCGCGCCCTCCGCCATTGCTGCATCCAGGGTCAGGACCGGAGGCAAGACGGTGTAATCTACTTTTATTAACGTCAGAGCCTGTTCTGCAATCTCCCTGGTTTCTGCTGCTACCGCTGCCACGCGGTCGCCAACATAACGCACTTTATCATCAAAACTCACGTAATCGAGAGGACCGGGAATGGGGTACGACTGCCCGGCGGTGGAATACACAACCCGGGGCACGTTCTTATAACACAGAACCGCGTGAACACCCGGCAGATTTTCAGCCTCTCTGGTGTCGATGTTTTTAATGCGCGCATGCGCGTGCGGGCTGTGTAATATTTTCCCGTAGAGCATCCCTGGACGCTCGAAGTCTGCAACAAAGGCGGATTTGCCCTGAGCGAGCTTAGGCGCATCGACCTTGGGCAGGGGTTTGCCGACGACGTTGAACGCTTCTGCCTGGGTGGTTATCAGTACCTTGGGCTGTGTTTTCAGGCGCGTCTGTGTGTTTGTTCCCCCACCGCTTTCCAGGGGTTCCGGGTCAGTTGACGGGGGCAGGAGTCCTTCAGGCATGATAAACATCTCGTCACCTGGTCCACCTTCGACCACACCTGGATCTTCTCCTCTGAGATATGCTGCGGCGCGCAAAATGGCATGCACCGGTTTGGTATATCCGGTTTCACGCGAAATGATACCGCTGATGGCATCCCGTACTTCTGCTTCGGTCGGTGAAGGGTTGCGATCCAGCAGGGCTTTACCGGCAAGGATGAGTGCAGGTGTGTCGTAACCGCTTTGAATGGCGGACATTTCGATAAAAGCTCTCTGTAAAGGGTGCCAGGTGTCTGGGTGGTGCCAACCCGGGCGGTGATGACCACTCAGCCCTTCAACGGTGAAGACATCCGTGCCATCGGCTTGCGCTGCCAGCATGACGATGCTGTTGCGCAGATTGCCGTCCACCAGGACAGCGCTGTAGCCCATAGAGCCATCTTCGCTGCCAAATTTAACGCTGTGAATGCCCATTCTGCGTAACACCGTAAAAAGAGTTTCACGCGGTAAAATGTCGACAGTTTTTTGCACACCGTTAAGCGTTATTTTGATATTCATCACTGATTGTCTGACCTATTTGGTAGAAAGATTGATGCTCATTGTACCGATATTTACCCGTTGTGTCAATGAATCAGCTTTTCCCATGAAGACTTCCGAGCCGCTTTTTTTTCTTTGGGGTATCCAGTTTGGCGCAGCCAAACCGGATACCCATTTTTAAAGTGGCGGTGCGGGAAGCTACGTGGACAGCAAAACCAAATATGTACCGCACCGCCACTTACTTTGCCGTTTATATTGTCAAGATATATGGGAGATATCATGCATTTTCCACCAAAATGAACGGACCGGTTTTGAGGGTACGACTCCCTGGAAAATTAACGCTGAGGCGGACCAATTGATTTTTGTTAGAAATTCAAGTATTACCTTAAAATCTCTGCGTCTCTCCGGCTCTGCGTTAAAAAACATCCTTTTTAGGGGTCTTGGTGCAAAAAATGACCTCATTCTTTCTCAATGCGCCCAAATATGACAGCGTTGGCACTTCACGGTTGTACCGGATAACGTTTCATAATTAATTGCAGGTAGAACTGATACGGCTGTGTATCGGCCAGGATATTAAGTGGAGCGATATAGGGAAATGCCAGTTCCGCATTGACGGGATTTTGCAGCACTATCATCAGAGTTTTGCTTAATACGTTCTCCGGGTTATCCAATACAGGCACCAGGAAAGTTTGCTGCGTGTCGTTGTCGAATGTCAATAGACCGGTAGACGTGAGATAATCTTTTCCGGCGACGGCACTGCCAGGCACTGTCATAAATTCTACGGTTATCATAGAAACAGGCATGCTGTTCAGGGTCACCGTGATGGATGCCGCCGCTGTCTTTTTCGACACACTAAAAGACGCCTGACTGAATGCAATTGTGTTATCCGGAGATGTGCTGAGTGTTGGCATCAGGCTCCATTGGTGCAGTACCCCGCTATCGGATTGGGCAAGGTCATAGACGCGTAACTGCCAGTTGCCTTTCCAGTTTTCATTGTTAAACAGCGCCAGCGGTTGGTTGGGGCTGTAGTGGGCTCCGGGCAGGTAGCCCTGGGTGGTACTCTGGCAATTGTCTTCGACTGCCAGCGGGGCGTCATCATCCAGATAGATATTGATATTGCTGCCGGAGCAACCGAAAGAAGATTCCGGGTGCCCGGGACGGTCAATGAGGTCGATGACTGTCCCGCTTTCCAGGTGTTCCAGAGAAACGCGCAGGTCACCGACCCAGGGGTGCGTGATGGAAATGGCAACATCCATGTCAATGAGTCTCCCGGCGTCGGTTACTATGATTGTATCCGTAATACCCACGGCATCGTTATCCGGAATCGGCAATTGCGGGGACCGTGTCACAAGCAGCGGCGCTGTCCGGGTGGTGAAGGTGCGCGGCGCCGAAGGCGCTGCCTTGCCGCAGATATTCTGCGGTGTGATCCGCCAATAGTAACCGGTGTCCGGTTCCAGGGGTATTTGGACGGTGTGGGTGAATTTATCGGTGACTGCATTATAGGTTACCGGGCTAAAATAGGTATTGGTGGCGATTTCTACCGCGTAGAGATCGGTTTGTGTGGACGGCATCCAATTCAGTGTCGGATGCAAGGGTATATCGTGTGCCAAATCCGGTGGAGACACCAGGGTCGTGGATTCCGGCACGCTTTCATTAACCTGGAGCTGTGCGGTCACAACCTGCGTACTCGTCAGAGATTCTCCGGTCACGGCAATAGCGTAAACCCCCGCTCCGGCATAGTCTGTGTTTTCAACCGTCATACTGCTTGTCTCACCGGCGCTAATGGGGTTGGGCGTGAATGCGACGGTACTGGTTGCAGGCTGACCGCTTGCCTGAAGGTTAATACTCGTGGGTTGTTCGGCATAATTGGTGGACGAAATATTGTATATTGCAGCATCACCGGCGCAGATTGTGCGTTGCGAAGGTGTGACGTCGAGGATAAATGTGTCAGAACGGGCGCAATTGTGACAAATGAGCGCATAATCCTGATCCGTAGGGTCACCATTACCGGGCACACCATCCCCGGCAATGTTTTCTGCCTGGATGGTAATCTCAAAAGGTCCCTGCAAACCCGCAGGGAGAAAAACACTTTCCACATTGTTACGGGTATCTGGCGTACCCCCGCTGATGGATGTTGCGCCGGAAAATACATTGCCCAGGTAAGTGTGACCGCCCACGCTGACGACCAGGTTCAGATTATTAACATAGGCATCACCAATGACAGCGCCTGGGGCATCTGTCCATGCCAGTGTCACCCGGAACGGGTTGTTTGTATCACTGATGTATCCGCGAATGGTCGTGGACTCGCCGGTATTTTGAAAGATTTTCATTTGATCATCTGCTAACGCTGGGACATTATCAAATGCGGTTCCTAAATTCACGGCGCCGAAGCCTTGATGTGGGGAAGGCAGTGTATCCCCAGAGCTGGCGCCATCCAGGTACTGGGTGGAATTGATAATACCGGCTTTTGCCATTGCCGGGCTGGGCCATGCACCACTGTCGGAATAATGGTCTTTAAAATAGCGGTAAAATAAGGATACTGCACCTGCCACAGCGGGTGTGGCATGACTTGTGCCTGATGAAGATGCGTAAAGTGTTTGCCCTGTGGGATAATAAGTATCGCACACATATTGACCGGTGTAATTCGGTATTTGGGAGGCAGCACCCAGGATATGGGTGCCCGGCGCGACGATTTCGGGTTTGATTCGCCCATCTGCCGTCGGTCCGCGACTGGAGAAGGCGGCAATATCGTTGGCATTATCGGCGCCTGAAGGCCCGATCCAACAACCATCGAGCCAGGTGGGGCGGAAGCTCTCGGACGCTCCAACGGTAATCACATTCTTTGCGTTGCCCGGTGACCCGATGGTACCAAGTCCGGAACCGCTGTTCCCTGCTGAAAACAGGATGGTCATTTCCTGATTCCCGGGTGTTGACGCGGCGGCATCCCGGACCAGCATATCGTAGATTTGATCGTCGGTTTGATACTGTCCGGTTCCCACATCATCACCCCAGGAGTTTGAGCTGATCCTGGAGCCTTGCACGTAGCTGTATTCGATCAGCTCTGTATAGACAGGATTTGCCCAACCGCTGGTATTGCCGAAAATCTTTGATCCGGCGATGCGGGCAAAAGGGTTGGTACCGAGACCGTAGTTATAGCCGCTGCTGTCTTCATAGGCAGAGCCTGTGCGGTCATTATACCCGCCGGCAATAGAGGCGTTGAGATTACCGTGCCCACCAGCCCCATCCGCTTTGGGATCGGTTGTCCAATTGGCGTTATAAATCAAACGATCATTTTTGCCGATATCCCCGAATTCGTAAAAATCTGCGTGGTTGGGTATAACACCCCCGTTGTCAATGCCGTCATCGGTGATATCGATAATAGGATATGAACCTGGCGTTGTTGGAACCCCCACTGTTCCTGTCAACCATGCCAGATAGCCTGGTCCATCAGGTCGCACGCCGTTCGCGGTCAGATAGCCTGCCATAATCTGATCCTGTACTTCATCCAATAAACGCGGCACCAGCAGCGGTTCTACGTTGACAACACCCTGCTGCGCAGTAATCCAGGGTAAATCTGCGGCAGCGACCTTGAGTGTGAGGTTGGTATATGAGAGCACAGCCATGGGCGGGCGTATAGTCTCTACTGCGCGCGCGATAACGGAAGCGCTGGACCTTTGGGTGTCCGGGTCGTTATAAAGTTGCACGACCACATCAACGGATTTTTGTGAAAGCGGTGTTATTTGGAGATCGGGGTGAAGCGCATATTGCGACAGGTACAACCCGGACCAGCGCACCGGTGAGCCGGATCGCACTTTTTCAATGGCATTTTCATCACACCAAACGAGATATGTATAATCTGGGATATAGGCAACAATCTTTATCCCCGCATCAATCATACGCTGATACCAGTTCTCCTGTATTGGACCCGGAAACTGGATCATCCGCAAAGTCCTGCCTGGTTTTGTGGGGGCGGTTGGCGCATTATTAGGCCCGTTATCGAAGCCATCCAGTGGGTCAAATGCGCCTGAGCGGAGCCGTAGTAATATATTCCCTTCGTTGATAAAGGGGAGGGTTTCCGCGGACCGTGGGTCCGATGTACTACAGGCAGCACATACAGGTGGTGTGCCGGTCATTGAATTTGAAAGCGCGTCTTTGCCTTTTTCCGGCGATGCGGATAAAGTGGTCATTGCCAGCACCGGCGTAAATAAGACTACCAGTGTGATGCAGATTCCCCATATCGCCAGCTGGCGTGCTTTACACATCAACATAACGTTCCTTTGTCTATGGTTTGGCGACCGGTAATGAAACGGTGAAGGTGGAACCATGGCCCTGTGTGCTGAGAAAATGCATCGTACCGTTTTGCATTTCCACTAACAATTTCGATAAGTGCAGGGCTAAGCCATTTCCGGATGTTTGCCGGGTTTCGTCGTCAGAAGCTCGGAAAAACATTTCAAAGATGCGGTTTTGCTGATCCGCGGGAATTCCAATCCCTGAATCCTGTACCTGCACCTGAATGTGGTCGGACTTTTCCGGGTCGGTCGTAGCAATGAGATCTATTTTCCCCCCGTCAAGGTTGTATTGCACCGCGTTTCTGAGTAGATTACCCATTATTTGACGCAGGCGGTCACCATCACACCATAATGCGGGCAGGGAATCGGGTATGTTTACATTCAGCGTTAACGCTTTCAAATTGATCGCCGGTTGAAAATCTGCAACCAGGTCAAGAATCAATGGCTTGAGCATAACTACATCGGGTTTGGTCTGCAGCTTTCCGCCAGAGATTTTATTTATGTCCGAAAGGTCCGCGACCAGGCGTGACATACGTTCTACATTGGAGCGGATCGTTTGCAGGAAGGTGAGCTGGGTTTCGTTAACGGGTCCCATGATGGCTTTGATCAGCAGGTCTGTATAACCCTGAATGGATGTCATAGGAATGCGGAGCTCATGGCTGACCAGTGAAATGAACTCTTGTTGGCTATCTTTTGCACGTGCAAGTTCGGCTTCTGCCTGCTGACGGGCTGTTCGTTCACGTTCCAGTGCTGCGGTTAATTCCTGTATGCGCGTTTCGTTTGATGCCATAAATACCACCTGCGGGACCGTTCCTTTAAGTTTATCCTATTATAGACGTATATCTGGTTCGGAAAACCGCGCCCCAGAGTTTGGATGATGTTCGGAAAAGGGGCAGATGAGTTCCCCCCCACAAACCCGCACAGCCACTTAACGCTTTGCTGTTTTTCCTCGCTGCGTTCGAGAAAATTATGAAATCCTGAATTGTTCCCGGATTGGGATTATGTAATTATTCTGGGGGTTACAAGGTGGGTGTAAATACGATACCTAGTGCGAAGATTGTCAGTCCCAGGCAAATACCGGCGAAGGTTTGCGCGGGGGTATGATGCCGTAATTTAATGCGTGACCATGCAACCAGCGGGATGCTTACCAGCAGTGGAACTGTCGGGGAGCCAAACATACGGATCAGGATGAGCGTAATGCCCGTTGCCGATGCCGCGTGCACACTGATCTTCCAGCGGAGGGAGATGATAAAGATTGCCAACCACTGCAGCAGCCCGGTACTGGCGAGAATAGTTAAAAAGGGGTGGGCGTGACCAAGAACCAGGGCTATCCAGGCGGCGCCGAATCCGGCGATGGTGACAATGAGCACGCCTTTGCGCTGTTCCCTGAGGTGAATGTCCAGGTCTGTGACATTCCCGTGTAGGACCTGCCAGATGAGGTAAACGAGTGGTGCCACCATCGCTAAAAGCACATAGATGCCCGACCATAACCAGATTCCTGGCAAGGCGAGACTGGTGACAATTAAAATCAGCGCTAATAAGCCCATACTCGGAGGACTTCCAACCTGCGAGATCCCATAGGCCACATATTCGCTCAGAGACCGGGGTTTGAGCACGGTGTTATCTGCACTGCCAGAATGCTTGATTACATCTGGTAATTGTGTGTTTCGTGCATGTCGCGTGTGTATCTCACCACTCCTTCTGATACTATGTAAACTTAACTACTGTTTATATGTTAATTTCACCCATGTTCAGCAAATAGAGGGATAAAAGTCACCTAAGTATACCATAATGCGTGGCTCTTTTTTCTGAACCATAGTTGAAATGCACCTTTGAAGAAAGCGGAACTAACTGTGCGTTATGGTGTTTTATGGTAAAGTGAATTATTCGTTATCTCACGCGTAATCCCTGTGCATCTGTATCCTACACCAGGATAAGCAGAAGCAGTCCGGGCAATCCGTCAAAAATCAGGAAATCGGAGGACGCCATGCAGAACTCGACAATGCCAGTCGTCTTAATCACCGGAGCAAGCAGCGGTATAGGTAATGCTTGCGCGAAAATATTGAGTTCTCAAGGATATCGTGTGTACGGCACCAGCCGCAAGCCGAAAAATGTAGATTGGGAATTTAATCTTCTGCAGATGGATGTGGGTGATGACGAGTCTGTTACGCGCGCTGTCCAGCGCATCCTGGATGAAACAGGACGCATCGACATTGTCGTTAACAACGCGGGTATGGGTTACGGAGGGGCTGTGGAGGACACATCCCTGGAGGAAGCCAGGGATACACTGGAGACCAATTTCCTGGGTGTCCTGCGTGTGTGTAAAACCGTTCTCCCTGCTATGCGTGCCCAGGGCTCGGGCCGCATTATCAATGTGAGCTCTATTGCCGGCATGATCGGTTGCCCCTTTGTCGCCCTCTACAGTGCCAGTAAATATGCTGTGGAAGGGATGACCGATGCGCTGCGAATGGAAGTCGCTCCTTACGGCATTAAAGTGATCCTTATCAACCCGGGCGATATTGCCACCGGATTTACGAAAAATCGACGTATATGTCAGGCTTCAGGTCCAGGGTCCACGTATAGCGAGCAGTTTCAACGTACCCTGGCAATCATCGAGAAAAATGAGATTCATGGTTCTTCTCCTGATATGGTCGCCAGGGTATTGCTGAAAGCCGTAAGCAGCCAATCGCCAAAACGGCGTTACATTGCCGGGACGTTAGTTGAAAAGGTAGCGGTTATACTGCGCCGGTGGCTTCCGGAAGGATATTTTTCCTGGCTGGTTTCCAAATATTACGGTATGTAATGGATTGCAGTCCGTAACAGAATCTGCGGAATACACCAATCCCAGAGATTCGCCTGGGATCGGATTTTATTGTTTTATTCTAAGGCAGCAATAAAGGAGAAATAAATGGTCGAGAGCAAAGATATTCAACGTCCGCCTCAAGAGCTTATCGAGGCGCTGTCCGGGATCGGCAGCGCAACGACCGCCGGGGAATTACGCAGGCTGGGCATCCGCGACCCCCACATCCGCGGTCCAATTGCATGGAGCCCTGGCAAATCCGTCGTGGGACCTGCTCTCACTTTGCAGTTTATGCCCAGGCGAGAGGATCTTCATCCTGAAGGCGAGTATGCCGGACCTGAAAGGCAACTGCATCGCCAGGTGCTTTATCATACCCAACCGGGAGATGTCGTGGTGGTCGATGCCCGCGGTGACATGAGCAGCGGTGTATTTGGTGAGATGATGCTGACCTATTTTAAGGGACAGGGGGGTGTTGGTGTCGTCATTGATGGTTGCATCCGCGACTCCGGAGACGCCAAACAACTGGACCTGGGTTATTGGCTGCGTGGCGTCACACCCAACTTCCATGTGCAGACCAACATCTTTCCCCATGCCGTCAATGTGCCTATCGCCTGTGGTGGCGTTCTGGTCATGCCGGGCGATATCATCATTGCCGATGATGATGGGGCGGTGGTTGTGCCCATTGCCCTCGCTCCTCAGCTCCTTGAGAAAGCCGGCGCGCACCATGATTGGGAAGTTTTTACAAAGATGAAACTGCTGGCAGGCGGCGATCTCCGCAAGTATTATCCACTCAACGAAGAAGCGCGTGCTGAATATGAGATCTGGAAGAAAGAACAGGAAAAGTGAGGGGTGTAGGGTGAGAATAGACGGATGTTAAGCGTGTAAACCTGTAATCGTACACGACGCTTTACTTTCTTGGTGAATCTAATTGCGATAGCCATGATAAATTACTTGACATTGTGATGTTTGCTACATACAATAATAGTGACTGCAATCTGATGATTAGCAGCTTTCCGTTTGCGCATGCGGCTGTCTACTTCAAGCCTTATTATTGAGAATACCTGACCAAACCTGAACATTCACATCATATGAGTACCGCCAGAGCGATTTGCCATAAATAGTAAAAGGCAAATATAGATTTAGCTTCTCAGTACCAGAAAGTACCCCATTCTGGTACTGAAAGTTGTTGTGCGGATGCATAAAACCATCCGGTGTTAAGGGTGGGTTAATCCCACACCATATTTTCTTTTTTTGAAGGAGGAAACGATATGAGTGCAAAGAAGTTGAGTCGTCGGGATTTCTTGAGGATCACAGCACTGGGCAGCGTCGGATTGGCTTTGGCTGCCTGCGGTCCGAAAGATTCCGGTGGTGACGGGATGACGGATGTTCCCGCTGATGCATCCGGGAAGCTGGTTTGGTACGCCGCACAGGCGGCTGACCACCTGCCCCCGTTCCAATCTCAGCATGAGACCTGGAATGAGATGTACCCGAACGTTGAAATCGAAGAAGTCTTCGTTCCCTGGAGCGATTATGCCACGAAGATGAATACGATGATCGGAGGTGGCGAAACCATCGACGTGGTCTGGGTGATGATTGACAATGGTCAGGGTGGCGCGCTGGGGATTGACACCTGGATCAAGCGCGATGCGTTGATTGATTTCACCCCTGTGTTTGATGCCGGCGAGATGAAGCGCGAGGATTACTTCCAGGGCGTTCTGGAAAATCACTTCAAGATTGACGGGAAATTCTGGGGCGCGCCGTTTGAATGCTGGCAAGCCGTCTTCTGGTACAATATTGATCTCTTTAAGGAAGCCGGATTGGATATCCCCAATGAGAACTGGACCTGGGCAGATTACCGCGCATCCGCCGCAGCCCTCACCAAGACGCAGCGGTGACAGCGTAGAGCAAATGGGCACGCGCTGTGCGGGTTGGAACACCTTTGTCTACCAGGCTGGCGGTAAAATCCTCTCCGATGACAAAAAATCCATCGCCCTGGACAGTGATGCAGCGATGGAGGGCTTCAAAGAGTGGTATTACTACACCAGCAACGGCTACAGCCCCGTCGGTGATGAGACCAATGTCTTTGGCGGTCTGCAATCGGGGAAAATTGCCACGCATGTAGATGGTAACTACATGTGGACGTCGTTCCGCGAGGTGGGCGCTGAATTGGGCTTCGATTTTGGCGCTACGCTTCACCCCGCTGGACCTGCTCCGGATTCCATGAGCAAGGCTAACAGGGGTGGGTACAACGTGTGGGCAGCGTTCAAGAGCACCAAGTATCCGGAACTGGCGCAGAAATTTGTGACGCACCTGGGTTATGGCAACGGCGCGGAATTCTGGGCAGCCACCGGACGTGTTTCCCCGCTCAAGCGCTTTGACCTGGATTACTACCAGGAAGTCGCGGATTTGACCGAGGAAGAGAAAGTTCGTTACGCCACAGACCTGAACGCCACGTTTACACAACTGGACAAGAACTACCTGCACCCCAATACAGTGGCGCCGGATGTCGACAACACCAGTTGGGGCACGATCGCCACACCTTACGATGAAGAA
Source organism: uncultured Chloroflexia bacterium (assembly GCA_963700595.1). Taxonomy (GTDB): domain Bacteria; phylum Chloroflexota; class Anaerolineae; order B4-G1; family SLSP01; genus PWVB01. The sequence goes on along the minus strand of CAVOYE010000014.1, from coordinate 360,442 downwards.
CTCAATAAAGTGATTCTGGATAAATCCCAAACGCTTGAGGAAGCCCTGGATATCGCTTACCAGCGCGTGCTCAAGGGGATTGAGGACGCCGGAGCGTAAAACCGGCGCTGTTTTATAGAGACATAGAAGTGTTATGCTTCTATAAAAAATTATAGAAAGCCAACAACAGGCTGCTGCGTAACAGGGATTGCACCGGCAGCCTGTTGTTGGTCAATTGTTTGATCACTAAGTTGATGGGAACCTGCTATCGCGGAAGTACATAGACTATCGTGCTGTAGCGCCATATTTGTTATCAGAGGAGTGCCTGATGAAGTTAAACTACCGCCAACTGGAAACATTTTGGGCTTACATCTTCATCCTTCCAGCCATTCTTGGCTTATCTGCTCCTGGTCGTCTTTCCGCTGGGTTTTGGTTTTTACACCAGCCTGACCGACTGGAACGCTTTCTCTAGCCTCGAATTTGTCGGTTTCAGTAATTACCCCCGCCTGTTTAAAATCACGGAGCCAAACTGGTATCCCGAAACGCTTCTGGAACACCTTCTTTTTCGTTCGTTATGGGGCCAGTCGGGATTGCCTTTTCATTATTCCTGGCTGTACTGGTCAACACCGACCTGCGCTTCAGCAAAGTATTCCGTTCGGTATTTTTCCTGCCTACTGTGACCTCCGCCGCCGTGATTGCGATGGTCTGGTTCTGGATGTACGATACCAACTTCGGCTTTATCAACTGGATCCTGAGTTTTGCGGGCATTGCCCCCATACCGTGGCTGCAATCTGAGCGCTATGCTAAACTGGCAATCTGGATTATGCTCACATGGCAGGGTTCGGGGAGCGGTATGATGATTCTACTGGCAGCGCTGCAGGGTATTTCGGTGGAAATCAAGGAAGCAGCCATTATGGATGGCGCCGGACCGCTACGCCGCTTTTTCAGTATCATGTTGCCCTTATTGACCCCCGTGTTATTCTTCCAATTTGTGACGACGTCCATCGGTGCGTTCCAGCTCTTTGGTCCGATTCTCATGACCACGCGCGGGGCGCGCCAGACAATGACCGGGGTGTACTATATCTACAACTACGCATTCAGCCAGAGTGAGTGGGGCTTTGCCTCTGCCGGAGCCTACGTTCTGGCCCTGGTCATTGCTGTTTTCACTGTGATTCAGTTTGTGGGTGAGAAGAAGTGGGTGTTTTATGCAGACTAATCTTAAAAAAACGCAGTATGTTTCCAAAACAGGGCATTCCTTTAGTTATAATGCTGTCGCAATTTGCAGGGCGCTCGTTTTTAAACTTTATATTATTGATACTCAGTGCTATGGCGCTGATTCCATTCTGGTGGATGATTTCCAGCGGTTTTAAACCCCTGGCGGACCTGTTTGTTTATCCCCCGCGGATGTGGCCCTCCCGGTGGACGCTGTTCGGGTACCAGAAGCTGTTCGACTACTTCCCTTTTCTGCGCAACTTCTGGAACAGCGTGGTCATCTCGACGCTCTCGACGGTTGGTTCCGTCCTTTCGAGCTCGATGGCGGCTTTTGCCTTTTCGCGGATGCGCTTCAAAGGCAAAAAACCCATCTTTGCCGTGATTCTTTCGACCATGATGATCCCCGGGATTATTTTTATGATTCCGCAATTTATCATGTTTCGCGTGATCGGATGGATCAATACACCCTTGCCGCTGATTGTGCCCAGGTTCCTGACCAACGCGTACTTCATCTTTATGCTGCGCCAATTCTTTGCTACCTTGCCGGCGGAGCTGGAAGAAGCCGCCACGATTGACGGCGCGAGTTGGCCGCGCATTTACGCTTCCATATCCATGCCGCTCATCAAACCCGCGCTGGTCACCATGGCGCTGTTCACCTTCCGCGGTTCGTGGAACGATTTGCTGGGGCCGATTATCTACCTGAACAAGCTGGAACAGCTGACGTTAACTGCTGCTTCGGCCTATCTACGCGGTTCGTACCACACCGGTGAAACGATGAACATTGAGATGGCTGCCGCCACCGTGACGGTTGTGCCGATTATGATTCTGTTTCATCTTCGCGCAGCGCTACATCGTCCAGGGCCTGGCATTTTCCGGGATCAAAGGCTAAAGCCTTAAGCGCTTCGGTGACTTTTTTGATCTGGTTCCCTTTTAAAAGGCTGGATAAGTGAGTTTGACTCTATCCAGCCTTTTGGTTTGGATATTACACACTTTTAGATGACTAGCAAGTCAGGTGGATCTTCTATGCAGATGAGTCGTAAAATACACGCAGAGCAATTCCAGTCCTTCAGCATTCGATAGGCTATACTATGTCGCGTTTTGCGGGGCGCTCGTTCTTAAACTTTATCCTGGTGCTGTTGAGTGTCATGGCGCTGATTCCATTCTGGTGGATGATTTCGAGCGGTTTTAAACCCCTGGCGGATTTGTTTGTTTATCCCCCGCGGCTTTGACCCTCGCGGTGGACGTTAGCGGGTTATCAGGCGGTTTTTTCCCTCATGCCGTTTCTGCGTAACTTCTGGAACAGCGTGGTCATCTCGAGTCTGTCCACTTTTGGCTCCGTCATTTCGAGTTCTATGGCGGCTTTTGCCTTTTCGCGGATGCGCTTCAAGGGTAAAAAGCCCATCTTTGCTCTGATTCTCTCGACTATGATGATCCCGGGTGTCATTTTTATGATTCCCCGATTCATTATGTTTCGCTTTGTGGGGTGGCTCAATTCATACTTACCGCTGATTGTGCCCAGTTTCTTCACCAATGCATATTTTATCTTTATGCTGCGCCAATTCTTTGCCACGCTGCCGGTGGAATTGGAAGAAGCCGCCACGATTGACGGCGCGAGTTGGCCGCGCATTTACGCTGAAATCTCCCTACCGCTTATCAAACCGGCGTTGGTCACCATGGCTTTATTTACTTTCCGTGGTTCGTGGAACGATTTGCTGGGACCGATTATTTATTTGAATAAGAAGGAAATGTTGACGTTGACTGCAGCTGCGGCCTATCTGCGCAGTGCATACAATGCTACTGAAACCATGACCGTTGAAATGGCGGCTGCTACCATGACCGTAGTACCGATTATGATCCTTTTTGTTTTTGCGCAGCGTTACATTGTGCAGGGTCTGGCGTTTTCAGGAATCAAAGGTTAGCAGCTGTTCGCTTGACAATTCCGGGCCTTTGGCTACAATTACCCTCACGCCGAGATAGCTCAGTTCGGTAGAGCAGTGGACTGAAAATCCATGTGTCCCGAGTTCAATTCTCGGTCTCGGCACCTCGATAGACATCAGAACCGTCTGTTAAGGTTATAGCGTATCCGCAAAGGAATCCTTTTGCGGATACGCTTTTTTATATTGCATAATTTCCATTTATGGCATGATACGGCAATGAACTCTCGGTGACCACTCAAAAGGGATTGTGATTCTCGATATGGACAAAACGATTAACATTTGCATGGTTGGGACCGGGCGCATGGGACACGCGCACACGAAGAATCTGGCTGCGATTCCTGGTGTGGTTCTGCACAGTGTGGTGGGACGCACGGAAGAGGAAGCGGCGGATTTTGCGCACAGTGCCGGATACCAGCAGTGCCGGGGCAGACCTGGAAGCCGCATTGCAATCACCGGATATTGATGCGGTCATTGTGAGCACGCCAAATCCCCTGCACGGACCGCAGACCGCATGTGCGCTGCGCGCCGGCAAGCACGTGTTGTGCGAATTACCACTGGCGATGGATTTGAAGGAAGCGGAAGAACTTGGCAGATTATCCCGGCAGACAGGAAAGTTGGTGATGGTCTGCCACACTGAGCGTTACGAACCGGGACGCCTGGAGCTGTGGCGCAGGATTCAGACAGGGGCGCTGCACCCTTTGCATGTGATTGCGGATTTTTATTTACTGCGCCGCGGCGCCTGCCTGACGGCAGAAGACCGGGCGCCGTGGTACGATAACGCGCTGTGGCATCACGGTTGCCACGCGGTGGATGCGGTGATTTCACTGCTGGGGGAAGCACAGACACTGGATTTCCACGCCATACACGGGCCTGCCACTCCGGGGAGCGTGTCCCCCTGGATTGGGCGCTGCACTGGCGCACGCCCAAGGGTGTTCTGGTCAGCATCACGCTGTCGCACAATGCCGTATGGCACGGGCATGAATATCGCGTGATTTGTGAAGAGGACACGCTGGTAAGTGGTAACTGGGGGATGTTGAGCAATAAGGATGGGGTGATTGTGGACCGCCGGCAGGGATCTTCTTCCAGCAGTTTGCAGGATCAGGAATTTATTGCGGCGATACGTGAAAACCGCCCGCTTGATCCGCCGGGTGTCGATGCAGCAGACTGCCCTGCAGACGATACGGATTTTGCAGACTGCGTGGGAGACGTGGAAGCAGAACCAGGTATGAAAGGTGCGTGAGACCTAACCCTCTATCATTGGAGACTATCGTAGGGGCAGACACATGGGTCTGCCCCATACGCATCAAGTTAAGAAAAACGATGTGTTAGGCGTGAAATAGAATCATCGTTTTGTGAATGACAGGGCCAATACAGCAAAATCTCGCCCTAGTATAGCTTTGACCTACCCCACGCAGTCCGCTGCTCTTCCCATGGATCAACCGCTAAAGTCGTCACTACAAACCCGTATCTTTGCTCTGATTACGCTTTGATTCGCCTTAAGTTGATACCTCTGGGGCAGACACACAGGTCTGCCCCTACAGGAGAATGGTCGGGACTCAGTGATAGCCGAAGCTGCCGTCTACGCGCCAGAGCGCTGGACGGCGCCACGATGTGTACGGCTGCCCTGCGCATACTTCCAGATTCAGGTCAATCCCCAATCCCGGACGTGTCGGTGGGAGCAGGTAACCGGCTTCCAATGTCATCGGGCTATCGACAAGGTCGCTGCGTTGCGGTTCATCATCGGCGTGGTATTCCAGGATGATGAAGTTGTGGGTGCTCAACGCAAAGTGCACGTTCACAGCGGTTGCCACCGGACTTAAAGGGTTGTGCGGGGCAACGACAACATATTCCGCTTCTGCCATAGCAGCGATTTTCTTCATCTCCCATAAACCGCCCACGACACAGATATCCGGTTGAATGATGTCCGCACCCTGGTGGCGCAGCAAGTCCCGGAATTCGTATTTTGTATAGAGTTGTTCGCCGGTGGCGATGGGGACGGACGTTTTGCCCCGCAGGTATCCCATAACCTCCCGGTTTTCAGGACGGATAGGCTCTTCGAGGAACAGTGGACGGTAGGGCGCCAGGACTTCAGCGACTGCCAGCGCTTTGGCGGGTTCGAAAAGCATGGTATGGGCGTCCAGACCGATGTCGATGTCATCGCCCACCGCCTCGCGCACTGCAGCCATACGCCGGTCAACGGCTTTGAGCATAGTCATCATGCTCTGATCATGGGGCGGTGATCCGCTGTCAAAGGGCGACATTTTAAGCGCCGTGTAGCCGTATTTTTCCACGAGTTGACAGGCATTGTCGGCAACCTCAGCCGGTCCGCGCCCGCCCACCCCCTGGTAAACACGGACTTTGTCGCGGCACTTTCCTCCAATTAACTCATAGACCGGCACGTCCAGGACTTTGCCCTTGATATCCCATAACGCGTGCTCAATACCGCTGATGGCGGCGTTGAGAATGGATCCGCCGGGAAAACGCGAACCGGCATACATGAGTTGCCAGAGATGTTCAATCTCGAGAGGATTTTCACCCACCAGCCATTCAGCAAAGTCTTCAATGACTTTGAATATTGCCAGGTCAGGACCGATGCTGTACGCTTCTCCGACGCCGTATACGTCCTTATCGGTCAGGACGCGCACATAGGGTATGTTCCGTGAGCCTAAACGCGCCAGATAGGTTTGTATGCTGTCAATTTTCATGCTTTCAGGTTCCTCCTGCGATTGTTGACATCTGTTGACCTCATTGCTAGAATGTGTTTCCATAAATGGAAGAGTGTGTTATCTAGCTTTGTTGACATTAGAACCAAGTCCTTGGATACGTTCTCAAGTACTGCTTTATTGTTTTGTGCCGGTGAGTATAATGAGTATGGTTCAATAAAGGGAGGTTGTATGAAGATTAAAACACCGGCGAAACGGGCTTACTATCCCGCATCGCCCAATGAAATCACCCGACTATTATGCTGGATACCTTACCCGGTGCTGCAGCAGATGGTGGTAGCCGGTCAGGCTCCCGAGAATCTGCTGGAGGATCATCCTGACGGATCTGGAGCTTGGAGGTTACGGAGGCGATCTTTCGCGGAATTCGGCATCAAGCTGGACGTCACCCCAACCCAGATCAAACGTGCCTATGTGAAGTTGCTGGCAGCAAAACGCTACCACCATCGCAGCATTGCAGATGGGATGGCGCTGGAAGCTATGGCTTATGCTGCCACGCAGGATCCTCAATGGTCTCCTTCAGTGCCGGACGGGCTTTCCCAGAACCTGAAATGACGGAGGGTGACGATCCAATAACGATGTTGCGGCGCATCCAGTAATCGATGTGTCACGTTCCTCAATGTTAGTGGGCTCGAGGTATAACCGTATAAAGCTGTGCTACCTGGCCCAATTGCAGCAAGCAGGAGAGGTGAGAGATGTCTAATTCATTTGGAAATTTATATTCTCAATGTGGGGCAAGCAGATACTGCCGTTATCAAGACGCCCAATAACAAACTGATCGTGATTGACGCAGTAAAACCCCGTAAGGTCAAAGCCCTGCTGCAAGCTTTACAACCTGATGGACCGGAAATCAAGCATCTTATCCTGACACACCCGCATTGGGATCATTATGCCGGTGTATCCAGTCTTTTGAGCACATTTCCTGTAGAACGTGTGACTCTTGCGCCATTCTGGTATTTGCCGGGGACATCCGGATACCACCAGATTATCAACCGCATTCAGGAAGCAGAAATCCCGTTGAATTTCCTTTCTGGCTATGATCGTTTTTATCCGGACGGGGGTACGTATCCTGCTTATGAGAACCAGCCCTATATTGAATTATTGGGACCGCCAAATAACACGCTGGCGGATTTATACGAAAGCCAGCTATTAACGCCTAATCATCTGTGCATAATCACCCGTGTGACCTACGGGGCCTTCAGCATGGTTCTGGCAGCTGATGCCCAGATGGAGAATTGGGCGCATTACGACCGTGAAGGGATGCTGGCGCAGCGGTGCGACGTGCTTAAAGCTGCGCACCACGGCAGTCGTAACGGCATCCAGTGGGAGCGGCTGGAAAGGCTGTCTCCCAGCCTGGTGATTGTCTCTTCAGACCCGGAAATGGGACACCATCTTCCCGATGTAATCGGCAGTGTTATTTTTCTGGAATACGACCGTGATACCGGCAAACGCGTCGTTCTGACCCGGGATACTGGGACGATTAAATTAGCGGTCAGTTCTCCAAGCAGCGGACGTTATTCCGCTATGGCGTATGGCGAAGGTGCAGATGATGAGGTCCATGTGCTGGCGGAGGTTCCCTTAGCTACCAGCGACTGGGCGGGAATTACCGCGGGAAAATTGTGAGGTTCCTGGCCCTAATATATTTCTAATGTTCTTATGTTATGATGAGAAACGGATAATGCACCCAAGAGGTGATGCACCTAAGAGGTGATGCACCTGGAAAGTGGATCCGTTTTCGATGTTGTGGTCACCGGTTTCCAGTTGACACAACACAAAAGGAGATTGGTATGGGATTATTTGGAGGTAGCACAAGCTATCTGGTGTATGTGTTGCCGGCTCTGCTCCTGAGTATGCTAGCGCAAATGTGGGTGCAGAGTGCTTACAAGAAGTATTTACAGGTTCCGAATGGCGCGCGCTTGACCGGAATGGACGTCGCCCAGCGCATTATGGCTTATACCGGATTACGGCTAAAGGTTGAAAATACGCCCGGTACGCTGACAGACCACTATGACCCGCGCAGTAAAACGTTGCGACTCTCGCCGGGGGTGGCGAAGCAGCCATCCATCGCCTCACTCGCTATCGTCGCCCATGAACTGGGACACGCGCAGCAGGATGCCAGCGCATTCTCGCTGCTGAAGTTACGTTCCGGGTTGGTGCCGATGGTGAATTTCACTTCAAGGATAGGCCCTATCCTGTTTTTGGCAGGATTGCTGCTGCGCATTTACGACCTGGCCTGGATCGGTGTTTTTTGTTTTGCCGGCGCAGTGCTGTTTTCGGTGATCACGCTGCCGGTAGAGTTGGACGCGAGCCGGCGGGCGATGGTGCTGCTGGATAAGGCGGGCATCATCACCGGTGCAGAAGAACGCCGCGGCGCCCGTACTGTACTCACGGCAGCAGCTTTGACTTATGCGGCAGCCCTGGCGCAATCCCTTTCAACGCTGTTTTACTACACGTCGATTTTGGGTGGTGGGAGACGCCGCCGCTGACGGAGATCGCTCTCTGTATACGGTCCTTTCGGGCATGGTGATATTTACCGGACTACCCGGATAGATTTTGTTTCGGTAATAAAAAGACCTCAGTTATTAACAACTGAGGTCTTTTTATGTGTTGCCGTTCTGACAGGGCTATTGCATCACTATCGATACAGAATCCTTCCTTTGATTTGCCCTTTTTTGAAATACACTCTGATCTTGAATTCCCTTTGGCTCATGTGTGTTTGTTGGGTATAATGCAGCGATATGTTGAAGTGTGGTACAGTTTGTGCGTGGAGGCGACTTGTTTCAAAGATTGGGTAACCCTGAACGCACGCTGAGCACCTCTGCCGGTTTTGTTTCCATTCTTTTTTGGAGCACTTCGATTGCATTTGGACGCAGCTTGTCAGAACAGTTAGGATCGCTGACCACGATCGCCGCAATCAACCTGGTTGGTGGTGTTATCGGCAGTGTCTTGCAGGCTGTCCGACATAGAACCCAGCGCTTCAAGCCGCATTTTCCTGTCCGTTATCTGTTGGGTTGCGGCAGTTTATATGTGTTGTACCAGGCAAGTCTCTATATCGCTTTGGGACTGGCGCGTACGCACAGCCAGGTGCTTGAAGTCGGCTTGTTGAATTACCTTTGGCCAATGTTGACGCTGTTGTTTACTGTCTGGTTCTTCAAGATGAAATTCCGATTTTGGCTCATCCCCGGCGTGTTGTTGGCGACAGCGGGTGTGCTGTTGGCGACATCCCAGAACCAGACTTTATCCTGGAATTCCTTCACCATGAATATCCAGCAGCATGCCCTGCCCTATATCCTGGGCTTCGTTGCTGCCGTTTCCTGGGCCCTTTATTCGACTTTGAGCCGCAAGTGGGCGGGAGATAGTTCTGGCAATGCCGTCCCGCTGTTTATGCTGGCGTCAGCAAGTGTATTGGGTTTAACCCGTCTATTGTTCCTGAATGAGCACACGACCTGGTCCCGGAGCGGCTTTCTGGAGTTCGCGTATCTCGCTTTGGGATCCAATCTGGCATATATGCTCTGGGAGCGTGCGGTCAGGAAAGGTGATATTATTCTGGTGGCGGCATTTTCCTACCTTACACCGCTGTTATCGACCCTGGTCAGCACGTTTTACCTTGGCGCACAACCAGGTGTGCGGTTGTGGCTGGGATGTGGCATGATTATCGGCGGTGCATTTGTGTGTAAACTCGCGGTTCCTGATGTTTTGCCAAACACGCTGCCCGATGCAGAGTGCTCCGTGATGTAGGAGCAAAGACAGGACAAGAACATCGCGATCATTTATTCGATTTTTGGAAACAACCACAGAGGTAGGGCGCATTCGTCGAACGCGCCGTTGACTGACAAGGCTACAATAAAGGTAAATAGGAGGTAATGGATTATGAAAGAATCAATGACTTCGAAGGAGCGATGGCTGGCAGTGCTTAACCGCGAGAAACCTGACCGCCTTCCCATGGATTATTGGACGACCGATGAGGCGATGGTAAAGCTGATGAAACACCTGGGGAGCGCGGACCGTTGGGAGATGCTGCATCAATTGCATATTGACCCGCTGATTTCGGTGGGACCGGCATATACAGGACCAGTCATCAGTCCGGATCGCGATATGTACGGCTGCGATTACCGTAATATCCGCTATGATACGGGTGTTTACCGGGAGTGCGTATCTTTTCCACTGGCGCAGTACGACAGCGTCGAAGCCATTGAGGCGAACTATACATGGCCCACAGCAGATTGGTTCGATTATTCCGTTATTCCGGACCAGATCGAAGGAAAAGAGGCTTATGCGATTCGTGGCGGTGGATCAGAGCCGTTCTTGACCTACACGCACCTGCGGGGCATGGAGCAGGCATTTATGGATTTAATGCTCAACCCCGAAATCGTGCATTACTGCCTGGATAAGCTTTACGGCTTTAGCTATGAAAACACCCTGAGAATCTATGAAGCCATTCCCGGGAAGGTGAATATCTCTTACGTGGCTGAGGACATGGGTTCGCAGGAAAGCTTGCTGTTTTCCCCGAAACAGATACGCACCTTTTTTATTCCCTGGATGAAAAAGATGATTGATCTGGCTCATGAGGCAGGCGTATATGTGTTTCACCACAGCGATGGGGCGGTGCGGCGGATAATCCCGGATATGATCGCGGCAGGGATTGATACCCTGAACCCCATCCAATGGCGATGCAAAGGGATGGAGCGGGAAGGCCTGAAACGCGATTTCGGCGACCAGGTTATTTTCCACGGCGGCGTGGACAATCAGGAAACGCTGGCGTTTGGCAGCGTGGAAGATGTCCGCGCAGAAGTGGTGACCAATATTCAGGTTTTGGGCAAAGGTGGAGGATATATTCTGGCGCCATGCCACAATATTCAGGCGATCAGCCCACCGGAGAATATCGTTGCGATGTATGAAACGGGCTACGAATATGGGTGGGTGTGAAGGGCAAAAAACACAAAATTCTTAGGTGGTTGCGGACGGGCATTTCTCCCAATACTACAGATGCGTTTCAGGTGGTGAATTCGCAATTTTCGAGGGTACAGTAGACTATACTAATCTGGAGGCGGCATGGATGCGATATTACAGAAGTTGATGGCGGCGGTGGATGAGGCAACGGATGAACTCGTGGATTTGCACCGCCAGCTGGTGCGTATTCCATCGGTCAATACGGGTGCGCCGGACAGCGGGAATGAAATCGAGGTATGCCAACTGCTGGAAAAAGTTTTTGCCCGGGAGGGTATTGCTTCCACGACGCTGGAATCCGCGCCAACAAGGGGTAATATTGTCGCCCAGATTGGCACCGGGGTAGGCCCATGCCTGATGACGATGAGCCACACCGATGTCGTGCCGGTGGATGAGAGCCGGTGGAGTGTGCTCCCCTTTGCCGCAGAAGTGCGGGATGGCAATATTTATGGGCGGGGCACTTCTGACTGCAAGTCGCTGGTGTCCAGCGGGGCCCTGTCGCTGATTCTGCTCAAGCGGATGGGGATCGCTTTGCAGGGTACGTACCGGTTCCTGGGCGCTGCTGATGAGGAATCCGGCGGGAAGTACGGCATTGCCTGGCTGGCGGAAAACCATCCGGAAGCCATCCGGGCAGATTGGGCGATCAATGAGGGCGGTGGCACTCCCTTACAGGCTACGGATGGCGTTGTCCTTGCACTCGCAGTGGGAGAGAAGGGGCGCATGGTGGCGCGTTTCAAGTTTGACGGCAGGAGCGGACATGCCGCGATTCCATGGCACGCGGATAACACGCTGTATAAAGTGGCTAAAGTCCTGAGCCGGTTGGAGCAGTACCAGCCCGATATTGATGTGAGTTTACCCTTTTTCCAATCCCTCCACCTGTTTGGCGTCGAAGATGTCCTGACCGCCGGCGACCTGCCGCGTGTCCTGGCGGATATGGGCGAGGAAAATAGCCGCCTTTCCGGCATGATGCAGGGTTTGTCGCGCATAACGATCACGCCCACGATGGTGTCCGCAGGACTCAAGTCCAACAGTATCCCCGCCTATGCAGAACTGACCTGTGACATTCGCGCGCTGCCGCACCAGGATATAGACTATGCCCGGCAGGAATTGGAAAAGCTGGCGGAAGGTATTGAGGGGGTCAGCATAGAACTGGAGGTCACAGCGGATACCAATGCTTCACCGCATGACACGCCCTTTGTGAAAAAACTGCAACAGGCGTCCGCTATCGCGTTGGGGCGCGATGATCTGGACATGATCCCTGTTTTGACGATTGGATTCACAGACGCCCGGTGCGTCCGCCCCCTGGGTACAGATGTATACGGTTTTTCGCCAAGTGTGCCCGGTGAGAAGGTGAATTCGGGCGTGCATGGTGTGGATGAGGTTATTACCATTGCGGACCTGGTGTTGAAAACCAAAATGCAGGTGGCGCTGGCTTACCTGACCCTGGGTAAGTGAAAAGGAAGATTATGACAAGTTGGCAATTCCAGCTTCTGAAACTGTACTTCCGGTTGAAACGCTGGTTTGAACCCCATCCAAGCACGCAGGATGTTCAGAAGCGCCGCGATGCTTATGAGAGTTTAACAGCTAAATTTGTAACCAACCCGTTGATTCGCTGCACGCCGGATAGGATCAACGGCATGGCTGTTGAGTGGCTGGACCCGCCGGATGTTCAGAGTGACCGCTTCATCCTCTATCTGCACGGCGGCGCTTACTGTTTGTGCTCGATCAATACCCACCGTTCGATGACGGGGCATATTGCTGCCGCGGCGGGCGCCCGGGCTTTGCTCATTGATTACAGGTTAGCCCCGGAGCATCCATTCCCGGCAGCGCTGGAGGATGCGGTGAGTGCATATCACGCGCTCCTGGATAGGGGCGTGGCACCGGAAAATATCGTGATTGCGGGGGATTCTGCCGGCGGGGGATTGGCTCTCGCTGCGCTGGTCAGTTTGCGCGATGCGGATGTGCCCTTGCCGGCAGCTGCAGTCTGCATTTCACCGTGGACGGATTTGTCGCTCAGCGGGGCATCGATGACCGTCAACGCCCGAAAGGACGTGATGCTGGATTACAAAACCCTGAAACAATCCGCTGAATATTATCTGAACGGGGCGGATGCTCGCACACCTCTGGTATCCCCTTTATTTGCGGATCTGCTACGGACTTGCCCCCTCTGCTGATCCAGGTGGGGTCCGATGAGATTATTCTGTCTGATGCCGAGGGTGTGGCAGAAAAAGCCCGGGCAGCGGGTGTGGACGTCAGCCTGGACGTTTGGAAATCCATGCAGCACGAGTGGCAGTTTGCGCCCGATTTTGTGCCCGAAGGGCGGGAGGCTGTGGCACGCATCGGGGCTTTTATGCAGGAGCATTGGGCACGCCCGTAAAACTCCCCGCGTAAAATCTGCCAGTATTTGTCTTTTATCCTGTGTGTCTACCTACCTATGCAGTTTTGGCGCAGCCAAAACTGCCAGTGGAAAAAGCAGTCTCGATGCCTTTGCATCGAGACTGCTTTTTCTTACCCCCACCAGGGTTCGCCTTCGACCCGTGTTGCCTTCAGAAAATCCTGATCCAGGAAGGCGCCCAGCCCGGGGAGTTTGGAGACTTTCATCATCCCATTTTCAATCTCCGGCGGGTTACTGGCGGCGTCTTTAGGCCTATCGGCATCACCCCGGCATTCCATCAGTGGGCAGTTGAAGACCGCTGCGGAAAACTGCTGGGAAGCCATATTGAGCAGGTAGCCGCTGACGTTGTGGCAGCACACCGGAATCCGGTAAAGGGCTGCCAGGTCGGCGATTATTTTCGTGCCCGTAATACCCCCGGCGTTGATCAAATCAGGTTGGAGGGTATCGACCGCCTGGTTGAGAATGAAGGGCATAGCTTGCTCCGGGAGGGCGATGTTCTCCCCGGTCATGATGGGCAGCCTGGTGGAACGCCGCAGTGCCAGCCACGCTTCGGAATAAGCCGGCGCCAGGGGATCTTCATAGAAAAGCGGTTCGATCTCCTCTATTGCCTGGGCGACCTTGATGGCACTGGGTACGTCAAGTTCCGCGTGGCAGTGAACGATGATGTCAATATCCGGGCCCAATGCCTCCCGCGCAAGGGCGTACGCCTGACGCACCTTACGGGCGTCGCGGGGCCCGATGCTGGTGATGGCTTCCTGCATGTGGACGCCCAGCGCGTGATGGATGTCGATTTTGTAGGCTTTAAACCCGAGTGGGTTTTCTTTCATCTTCTGGGCGCGGTCGCGCCATTCGGACGGGCTTTGAAAATCCCCACCACCGCAGTGCGAGTAGAGCTGGATTTCATCCCGGAAGTTGCCGCCCAGCAGTTTGGAGACCGGCAGCCCCAGGATTTTGCCTGCCAGATCCCACAGGGCAATATCGATACCGCTCAGGACGCCGACCACGCGCCCTCTTTGCGGGTATGTGTAGAACATATGCTGATAGTGCACGCCAATCGCCAGGGGGTCCTTGCCGATCAAGCCCAGGTGCGGCAGGCGCGGTCCTTCCAATCCTGCAATCACGGCTCTGGCAAAGGGGCCGCTGCCGCTGCATGGACCGTAACCGGTGATGCCGGCGTCGGTTTCAATTTTGATGCGGGTTCCCGGTGGTGGTCTGCATGGCTTTGATGGCTGTAATCTTAATCTGGTCGCGGGTTGTGGCTGCCTGGTTTTCGAGGGCTGAGAGTGCAGCGCCGGAAGGTTCGGACGTATTCATCATGAGTTCTCCTTTTTGGTAAGCATTGATAAAGATAAAGCTTGGGTGTATAAAAACCATGCTACAGGCGAGCTGAGTAAAGGTCAATATGGAGATTTCATGCCGAAAACAATGTATTTGAATATGGAAGTCAGCGGATGCCCAACGACGTGCATGCATTGCTGGGCGAATGGACACGCTTATCCAGCTATGCCGTTGGCAGACATCGATTGGGTGCTGGCGCAAGGGCAGCGTTTTTGTGCCAACCAGGCGCTTGTTTTTGCGCCGTATGCGTTCCACGAGATGCTGGCGCATCCGGATTTCACAAGTATCCTGCCCAGGTTCGCCGCGCTGGATAAGGATGTTTTTGAGCCTTTCCCAACGACCGGGGTGCCTTTAGCGACGCGTGAGGACTGGCGGGAGCTGCTGTCGGCGATACAGGAAATTGGAACAAAAACACTGTGGTTTACCTTTCACGGGGTCGGGGACGTGCATGACCGCGCTGTAAACCGTAAAGGCGCCTACCAGGAATCCTGCCTGGCTGTACAGCGCGCGCATGAGGCCGGGCTCCGCTGCGGGTGCAATGTTTTCGTGACCAAGGAGAATCTTAGCCCAATTTGATGTGCTGGTGCAAAGCCTGCAGGACCTCGCACATTGATGAAATGGGGTGGGAGGTTGCGCGCTACCATCCCACACCGCGCAGACGCTTGAGCGAAGGTTCCCGTCCGGAGTTGGCGGATGTGGCACCAGTTGCTGCGACAATTGCTGAACTGTCTATATTCTGGAAGGAGATGTGGCGCAATCTTGAAGCCTATACAGAAGGTGCGTATGTTGTGCAGGCATCGGGGGATCAAGGCTCCGGTGCGCAAACCTGGGTATATACACCCACGGCAGATCAGATTTCAATCGTGTGCCGCAACAACCTGGACGTTTACAGCGGCATCCCCGGCAATTATGAGCGCTTCCACGGGAACCTCCGCGAACAGGGAGCAGAGGCTGTATTCCATAGGGCGATGGAACGGGGACCGGTCTCAAATGATGCGCTGTATTTTGGATCTGACGCGCTGCCCTCGGTGCAGGAACTTGCGGCAGAGGTGGGCGCAGCGCAGGGAATGCGAATTTACTTTTCGGCGGTTGAGATGCGCCAACGCTGGTTGGATTTAGCACTGGTAGATTACAGTCGACAGTGAAAATTGCTTAAAACAAGCCCGACCGATGTGAATTCAGGGCGAATGATTATTCGCCCCTACCCATTATCGCTTTGATTGGGTTGAGCATCCAACCGAATTGTGCTATGATTTCAGCAACACACTGACATCTATTGGAGAAAAATGAAATCTGACGAACGCATCGCTACCCTCAGAAAGCGTGTCCTTGACCGCAAAAATTCGGATATCACCGAGTACCTGATGCGCGCGGATGTGCTGAACGCACGGTCCCTGCGCGCCTCGGAATCTGTCGATTCCTGGACATTGCGCCGCGGCATGCTGACCCGCGACAGGCTGGCGGGGGTGAGGTTCACCATTGATGATCTGGAGCTTTTAGCCGGGCGGTTGGATCTCACTGTCGAAGAGACGCCGGATGAAGCGGAAGATGCGCGGACTTATCTTCAACCCTATCCGCTGCATATGCCCGGACAGAGCGGGCACTGCGAGCTTGATTTCAGTTCAGCGATGGAACTGGGCATAGACGGTTTGTCGGAGATGATTCGACAACATGGGGTATCCAGTTCCGGCGAACAATCTGACACCTACCAATCCTTTACCTACGCGCTGCAGGGCTTGTCGCAGATGATCGAAAATGCCGCAGTGACAGTGGAATCCGCAATCCCTACGGCATCTCCCGCACGGCAAGCAGAATTGCGTGGCATCGCTGCTTCCTGCCGCCGGGTAGCGCATCAGGCTCCGGATTCATTCCGTGATGCGGTGCAATTATTGTGGTTCATCATCTTCGGCGTGATGCACGGGGAGCAGGCATCGTTGGTCGCGCCCGGACATCTGGACCGCACCCTGTATCCGTTTTATGCACAGGATGTGGTTAACGGCACGCTCACGCGGGAGGATGCGCTCCAGTGCATTGAGTGCCTGTACCTGCTGGTCAACGCGTATGTGCGAGATGGACTGGCGATTCCGGTCATGGTCGGGGGGCGGGATGCAGCGGGTCAGGATATCACGAATGACCTCTCTTATATCTGTTTGGAAGCGCTGCGCCGCACACGACTTGTTTATCCGACGGTAGGTTTGTGCTGGCACGAGAGCACGCCAGATGCGCTGCTGAACCTGGTGGTGGATTTAATGGGCGCTGGATTCGCAAATCCGGCGGTGTTCGGTGACGCAACCATCCAGAAAGGCTTGCATGAGCTGGGTGTGCCCCCGGAAGAATCGTGCCGCTATATGAACTCGACATGCGTTGAAATCACGCCCTCGGGCGCCAGCAATGTCTGGGTCGCTTCACCCTATTACAATACATGTGGTCTGCTCCTCGAAGAAATCCGGAACCAGGTGCCTGCGCCGGAATCGACATTTGAAGCCTTTGTTGCCCGCTACCGCCAGCGGTTGGCTGCGGCGGTCAAAGAAGGCGTCGATCTGCAGAATACCTGGCGCCGCCAGCGGCAAAAGGCCATGC
This sequence comes from uncultured Chloroflexia bacterium, assembly GCA_963700595.1. Classification (GTDB taxonomy): domain Bacteria; phylum Chloroflexota; class Anaerolineae; order B4-G1; family SLSP01; genus PWVB01. Next base: position 343,334 of record CAVOYE010000014.1, on the reverse strand, counting down.
GCCGCCCTTTGCAAAGCGTATTCACCCGTGATTGTATAGGGCAGGGACGCGATATAGAAGATGGGGGGGCGACTTATAACTGGATTGAGTGCTCCTTTATCGGGCTGGCAAACCTGGCGGATTCGCTGTATGTGATTCGAGAGGAGATTTACAACCGGCGGGCTCTTTCGATGGGGGCGCTGGCAGATGTCCTTGAGAGTAATTTTGCAGGCAGCGAAACGGTTCGCCAGCGATATCTCAACAGCTACCCGAAGTACGGGCAGGGGTATGCGGATGTGGATGGGCTGTTTGCTGAAACGTTGGATTTTATCGTGGAAACCTGCGCGCAATTCAGTGTTGAACCGGACGGCAGCCATTACGTCCCGGGTGCTTTCGCGTGGGTGATGCACGAACACCTGGGGCGAGAGACCGGGGCGACGCCGGATGGGCGGCGGGCAGGCTTTCCATTCGCCGACGGTTGCGGTCCGGCGCAGGGCAACGAGTGCAACGGACCTACGGCGGCGGTGCTCTCCGTCACCAGCTGGCAGCACAGCGCTATGATCGGCGGGCTGGCGTACAATCTCAAATTTAACGCTTCCCTTTTTCAGGCACAGGAGGGATTTGACGGATTAAGGACATTGCTCCTTACGTTCGTGCGGCGCGGTGGTTTTGAGGCGCAGGTGAATGTGGTGAACAATGAGACCCTGATAAAGGCACGGGCAAATCCCGAGGCATACCGTGACCTGGTGGTGCGGATCGGGGGGTACACGGATTATTTCACCCGGTTGTCGCTGGAGATGCAGGATGAGCTTATCCAGCGGACAGAATTTAACACGGTATAGAGAAAATGGTGAATGTTGGCAATCATCTAAAAAAGCGTGTCATCCCCGCGAAAGCGTGGATCCATCCGGGATTTTTTATCGAATAACAACGTGATTATTCGACATCATTTCAGCCTTAGATACCTTTAGACCTCTCCCTAAACGCAGTCTGCTGCGTCTCCCTCCCCTAAAGGGGGCTCTCCCGTATTTTAGGAGCGATGCCCCGTTTGGCTCTGATTGCACTTAAAAACCTTTATTTGATGTACCTGCAGCACTGTACGCCGTGCCCCTACACCGTCATTTTGGCGTACAGGTCAGCCTTTTCAGGTCTGATTGCCGTGTAAAATGCCTGGAGATTTTCCATGGGCACATCGGGTTGGATGTTGTGCGAAGGTGCCAGAATCAAACCGCCGTCTTTTCCGACAAGCTCAACTCGCTGGCGCACCTCTTCCGCAACATCCTCGGGTGAACCATAGGGGAAAGTGTGCTGGACATCCATTGTGCCCCAGAAGGACAACCTGTCTCCGAATTGCGCCTTTAATTTCGCCGGGTTCATGGATTGAGGCTGCACCGCCTGCAGGACATCCAGACCTATTTCGATAAAGTCGGGGATGATGGGCTCGATATAACCGTCGCTGTGATAGGCGATGAGGATATCCGGATTCAGGCGTTTGAGTTCAGCATAGAATTCCCGATAGCGGGGTTTGAAAACTCGCCGCCATAGCGTGGGCGATAGCATCATGCTGTGCTGCTGCCCAAAATCATCCCCTGTCCAGATCATATCCACGCCTTTTCCCACCAGAATTTTGGCGATTTCCAGGTGGTAGCGCATGCTGCGTTCGACGAGTTCTTCGGCGAAGGCGGGATTGATGACAAGATCCATCATAAACTGTTCCAAACCGCGCAGCATCCATGCCGTCTCAAACATCGTGCCCACCGCTCCGCCGACAATCCAGTGCGTTTGCCCATACAGGTTGAGTATCCGGTCGATGTCGCTGTATGCGACATCTGCTATGGGATCCGGGAATGTGTAGGCATTGACATCTTCTGTATGCGCCAGGGGAGATTCCAGTATTTCCAGGTACTTTCCCGGACCGTAATCGACGTTATGCCAGCGGATTCCCCAGGTATCCACCAATTGATCTTTGTCCACCCATTGGCGGCGCCAGATACCTGCGGTGGATACCAGGACGTCGTGCCCCAGATGCACAAACAAGTCCTGACCAGCGAGACCGTAGCGTGCTGTTAATTGGGCTTGTATCTCGTCTGTCAGATACGCCAGGAACGGCGTTTTGTCAGGCTGCCTGTGGGATAGTGCAGTTTGTACGCGTTGTTTTGAATTCATCCATCCTCCTTGACGATCGTTACTTTCCGTATGCATATTCTATGATTTTCGCATGCGGGTCAAAGGGTGCCAGAGCATCCAACCCTAGAAACTGTATCGCAGCGTTGATAAGTTCATCCGGTGAACCAGGCACAGAACAATTCTCATGGCTTAAGGTATACTCCCCGGTATCGAGTAGGGTTTGCAGGGGAACCATCCCGACAAGTTCAGAGCCGGTGACCTGCGTGCCACGGGCTTGCGCTCTGGCGCTGACTTCGGCAAATGCTCTGTGCATCGGTGTGGTTTTTATATCGGTGAGATTCATTGATACCTGGCAGCATCCATATTCGGGGATGTGCCAGCCAATCGCCTTAACACCTTTAAGTGATCCCGGTATGCGCACTGGCTTGCCGTGTACTCCCCTGATGATTTTATTTGTTACGGGATCACGCCCGATGCGTCCTGATTCGCGCACGTCACAGGCAATTTCCCGGGCGATGGCGACATCTGTCGTGTTGAGGTTCACATTGTATGCAATCAGGATATTCCGCGCGCCAATCACGGTCGCGCCAGTTTTTGGAAGAAACTCTTGTGGGCCGAAATCAGGCGCCCATTGGGGGTCTTGCAATTTATGTGCAAGACCCTCGTATTCTCCAGCCCGGATGTTAGCCAGGTTACGACGGGTGGGGTTCATTGCGGCGTACCCGTAACAGTAGACGGGAATATTGATCGCCTGCCCCACCCGCTGTGCCAGATCCCGGGCATAGACGACGGTCTCATCCATCGTAATGCCAGTATAGGGCACCAACGGGCATACATCCACCGCCCCTATCCGGGGATGTACTCCATGATGCTGGCGCATATCGATGGCGTTGGTGGCTGTTTTGATTGCAGCGAAGGCGGCTTCGACAACAGCTTCCGGAAGCCCTAGAAATGTGACAACTGTGCGATTTGTGGACGCGCCCGGGTCGACCTGGAGCAGTTGGACACCGGCAACGCGTTCAATTTCACCGGTAATCTCGCGTATAACGCCTAAATCGCGTCCTTCGCTGAAGTTCGGGACGCATTCCATCAGACGTTGGGAGGGTGTATCGCCCTCCCAACGCGGTTTACTCACTAACGCAATGCCGTCCACATGAATTTTACACGACCAAAATCGCGTTGCGTTCTATTTCTTCCCAATCAGGCTGCGCTCCCAGACCCGGCGCGTCGGATGCCGTCATGTACCCGTCAATGACACTGTTGTCGCCCAGGTTTTTCAAACCTTTGATCTGGTCTGTGTCAATGACCAGAACCTCAACATAGTCATTATTGGGAACGGCGGCACTGAGCTGGACATCCGTGCCGTGAACCTGCGCGCGCATGCCAAAAGATTCCGCCATATGGGCAATCCTCATTGCGCCGGTGTAACCGCCCTTGCGCCTGGATATGCGCACCATATCCAGCGCGCGCTGCTCTATCCATGTCGCCATGTTCCAGTGCGCGCCCTCGCATGTTTCCGCGCCCAGGATGGCGATGTCCAGCGACCGGGCGAGTTCGGCATAGCTGGGCAGGTCGTACTCGCGCATGGGTTCTTCGTACCAGAGGAAATTCGCCTCTTCCAGCACTCGACCGAACCACAGGGATGTCACATAGTCCCAACCGGCGGAACCGTCAAACATCAGGTCGGCATCATCACCGACCCAACGGCGCAGGTTGCGGGACAGCGCTGCATCCCATTTAGCGTCACCTGAGGCGTGAAGTTTGAAGGCAAAGAATCCCTCATCCATACACTCCTTGATATGGCGTTCGTATTCGTCCATCGTATCCCAAGTGACGGTGGAGGCATAAGCTGGCACTTTGGGGTCGTTGCCCCCCAACACAAGATACAGCGGGAGTCCCGCTACCTGCGACTTGATATCCCAGGCAATGGCGTCTATAAACAGCACTGACTCCAAACCTCCACCAAGCCGGTGTAATTCCCATCCCCGATGCCACAGGTGTTCGGTGAGAAGGGGATTTTGCCCCATTAACTCGTTTTTAAGGTAACGGTGGACAAGTTCTGCGGTGGCATAACCCTGACCCGCGGTATGTCCCACATAACCTTCATCCGTTTCTACTTTGATGTAACCTACATGCACTGTGTCAGGCACATCGGGCATCCGCAGTCCCTTACGCCAATGAAACGTGCTTGGGCTCCCCGGACGGGGTACAACATAACATTTAACATCAGTGATTTTCATCGCTTACCTCCCTTTATTGCTTAAATAGTGATTACGATTGCATTTGTAACGATTGCCAGTATATGGACGAATCTTTAATTCGTAAGAACGATAAGATTCGTTTACACTTTATGGTTCCGGTGTCAGCGTCGGCTTCAGTGAAGGAGTGGGTGTCAAAGACGGGATGGGTGAAGGTCCAACCGTTGGCTCCAGGGTCGGGGTGAATGTGGGTGTTGCCTTGGATGTGGCAGTTGGTGTAGGTGTCTGGGTTGGCGTCGGTGTCACAGATGCTGTTGGCGTCGCAGTCGGTGTAGGCGTGGGTGTGGGCGTCTCCGTGGGTGTGGGTGTTGGCGTCGCGGTTGGTGCGAGAACGGTGACCTGGCTTGTTGCTGAGAACTTTGTCCCATGCGTGTTATAAGCAACAACGCGCAGCGTGAATATGCCTGAACCTGCATCGGGGGGAATTTGCCATGTACCCAGAATTCCATTCCGGACCATTGTATTATGCGGTCCACTGATCCATCCCCACCCTTGCGGGTTGGCGCCTATGCCGTAGGTTAATTCGTACCTGTCGAAATCCGCCAGCGCAACCGTTCCCATGATCTGGACGCTTTCGTACACCTCCTCGGCATTTCCCGGCGCAGATATTTTAATTTCCGGGGGAACATCTTCCGGATTACAGTAAGATTCGGGTGCAATGCTTATCCCGCGCTGTGCCGCCCAGTCACGCAACCATGTCTGTCCCTGCGGGTCAACGATTTTATTGGGAAAGATGACGACCTGCGAGATCACATTTTCACGGCAGTGCTGGTTGGCTAAGAGACCGCTGTCGATATCGACATCGACTTGCTGCAACCAATCCTGATCGGATGTGGGCGGCAGATTGTCGAAGGCAAAAACTTCGATACGCTTTTCCTGGCAGTAGGGGGAGGGTTCGGTGCCAGAAAGCTTGCATATTTCACGCTCAGTAATGCCTGCTGGACGGGGGAAAGGTTGTACGGGTTGGCCTTCGTGAGCGCGGCGCATAAATGCGTTCCATATGGGAGCTGCGCCTGAAGAGCCCAGGACGTTGCTCATCGGCGTGTTATCGTTATTGCCTACCCACACACCGGTGGCAATATCCGGTGTGTATCCCACCGTCCAGGCGTCGCGTGTGTCGTTGGTGCTGCCGGTCTTAGCGGCAACGGGCCTGTCCGGCAGCTCCAGAATGCTGGGGCAGGCGAAGACCAGGCAGCGGGCTTTGGTGTCTGAAAGAATATCCGTAATCAGGTAAGCCAGTTCGGGTTTCACCACTTGCTTCCCACTCGGTTGACGATTATCGACCAGTACATCGCCATCCTGATCCTGCAATGTACAGAATTGGCGAAGGCTCCATGCGCAGACCGCTGTTGGCGAGGGTGGCATAAGCACTCGTGAGTTCAAGCGGTTTCATTTCTCCCCCGCCCAGGGTGAGGGCTAAACCATACAGGGGGCGGTTATCATAGGGATAGTCCGGACATTCCAATTGCGGTGTGACCAGCGAGGTCGCTCCAAGACGGTCTGCCATGTTTAACAGCCCTTCGACGGTGACGTATTCCAATGCTTTGACTGCCGGGATATTCAACGAGTTTGCCAGGGACGTGCGGACCGATACCGGTCCACGCGTCAAACCATCGTAATTCACGGGTTCATAAACATTGCCGGCGCTATCTGTGTATTTGACGGGCAAATCCCAAATAGAAGTGGCGGGCGTCCAGCCTTTTTCCAGGGCTGCCAGATAGGTCAGCGGTTTGATGGCGGAGCCTGGTTGGCGGCAGCGCTGGATAACGTTGACCTGACCGTTGAGGTCGTCGCTGTAAAAATCGGCACTGCCAACCATAGCGAGAATGTGCCCGCTGGAGGGTTCGATGGCGACCAATGCACCATTGCTTGCATTGCGGTCCGCCAGCGCAGCTAACACCGGCTCTGACCTCTTCTTCAGCAATTTGCTGCAAGCGCGGATCAATGGTGGTGTAGATGCGCAATCCGCGACCGGTATAAAGCGCCTCAGAGCCCAGTTTTTCCTCAACCCACTGCGTCACATAAACAACAAAATGCGGCGCAGGGATCCGGTCGGTAAAAACCGGGGTGAATTCGTAATTGTCCATCAGTGCAGCTGCCTCAATAGCCTGATCCGTGGTGATATAGCCGTCCTCAACCATCAGGGAAAGCACGACTTTGTGACGCTTGAGCGTGGCATCATGCCCTCCCCGGTACGGGTCGTAGACCGCCGGTGATTGTGGAATTCCGGCAAGTAATGAAGCCTGTGCAACAGTGAGATTCGCGGCATTGGTGCCGAAGTAAGTACGAGCGGCGGCGTCAATCCCATAGGCAAGGTTGCCGTAGTTGTTATTGTTGAGGTAAATTTCCAGAATCTCGTCTTTGCTGTACCGGCGGGTCAACTCCGCCGCCAGATATAATTTCTTTGATCTTGCGGCTAGCTGATATATCGAGGGCTGCCTCAGGACCCAGCAATATGTTACGCGCAACCTGCTGGGTAATCGTGCTGGCGCCAGAGACGATTTCCTTTTCCTGGAGCGCATAGAATATTGCGCGCCCAATCGCAATGGGATCGAAGCCGCCGTGCGTGTAGAAATTCCGGTCTTCAGTCGCGACCGTAGCCAGCTGCAGGTAACGTGAAATTTGGTTTATGGGTACGTATGTGCGTTTCCCGGCATTGGGATCTATGATTTCATGCAACAATTTACCATTTCGATCAAAGATTTGGCTGCTGGCGAAGTTGGGCTGGCGTGCACGCAGTTCCTCTGGAGATGGGAGTTGCGCTGCCAGATAGATATAGCCAAATGCAAGAGCCACGAGTGCCAGGAAAAACAGCCCAACCCCCATCAATGTCAAACTCAGGAAAATGGAAGACCATTGATAGCGCGGTTTTTGTTTTTTGGGAGGTTTGGGAGGCGACGGTGGGGTGCCGGTATTTTGGGCCGGGATGCGGACGCGGTCTGGTCGCACGATGGGGATGGGTTGGGTATCCTCATCAAATACCGGGCGGTTGGACTGCTGGTATTGCCGCTGCGCGTTGGTATAGGCGCCTCCACCTGGGGGAGGCGTTAGAGGGTGGATAGATGCTGCGCGCGGTGGTTCTGGACGGACAACAGGCTGAGACGGCGGTAATTGCGCCGGTGGTACAGGTTTGTGCTGCGCTGGTACCACGGGCTTTTGCTGCGCTTTGTTTTGCCGCTGCCCAAGTGGAATTGTGGGAGGAGCTTTGGGGTAGCGCAAACTTTGTGTTTCAGCTGCGGGTTTAGGCTCTGAAGTGTCAGGATTATGGGTGGGCATGGGTGATAGGGTTGCCGGTATGGATTCAGGCGATTTGGGTGAAGTCTCTGGTGTTTTGGTCTGCGCATCATTGTGTAGATGGTGTGTCCTGAGCTGCTGGTTCTGAAGGTGGAGTGTGCGGATGTAACTCGGCAGCTTTCCAGGGAATTGGATCCTGTTTCTCCTTTTGCCCATCGGGCTCTGGAGATTCAGGTGCCGGGTTTAACGGTTTTTTATTTGCGTTATCTGCCATACTGTGCAGCTCCATGAAAAAATTAGACGATAAAGCCTGCTCGCATTGTACTGCAAAGGGCGGGAGTGCAAAGTAGGGACGGATTTCAAATCCGTCCCTACTAACTATCAGCTATGATCTATGGAATCCCGGAGAATAGACTTACCTTACCGTCACAGATATCGACTTTGAGCACTACCGTATTTTATTTCGTGCGGCACAGTATCCCATCACTTCAATAATCCACGGGCGGTATTAATCTGTGCTAAAACAGAAGCGGTGGCAGTCCCCCCGGGGACGTCGCGCTGCTCAATAGACCGGCGAAAATCAAGCGTCTCGACGATATCGTCTGCGAACAATGGTGAAATAGCCTGGTAATCCTTCAAGGGACAGCTCTCGTAACGAGCAATTCTGAGCGATGGCTGCGCGGACAACCTGCCCCACAATGTGATGGCTTTGCCGGAATGGCATACCTTTACGAACCAGGTAGTCGGCAAGGTCTGTTGCCAGCATCTCATCAACCAGGGCGCCTTGCATCCGGGACACTTTCAAACGCAGGGTCCTGATAACCCCTGCGATCACCGGAAGTTCGATTTCCAGCGTATCTATGGTATCGAACAGGGGTTCTTTATCCTCCTGCAGATCTTTATCATAAGCGGTGGGTAAGCCCTTGAGCATGGTCAACAGGGATACAAGATTGCCTATCATCCGTCCTGATTTACCGCGGGCTAACTCCAGCGGGTCAGGATTCTTTTTCTGAGGCATAATACTGGAACCGGTGCTGTATGCATCGTCAAGCTCGATAAAACCAAATTCGGATGTTGCGTAGATAATCAGTCTTCGGAGAGTGTGCTTAAATGCACCTGCACCATAGCTGCCCAAAACAGAAATTCAGCGATAAAATCACGATCGGCAACACCATCCAGGCTGTTTTCACTGATCGCTGGCAATCCCAGCGCTTCTGCCAGCATCATCCGGTCAATGCCGAAGGCATTGCCTGCCAGAGGTCCGCTGCCCAGGGGCAGCACGGCAGTGCGTTTTTCCAGGTCTGACAGACGCTCCATATCGCGCTGGAACTTCCAGAATAACGCCATCGCCCAATGCGAGAACAGAATGGGCTGCGCGGGTTGCAAGTGGGTATAACCGGGCATCATGACCGTAATGTTGGCTTCTGCCTGATCCACCAGAGCACGCTGCAGTTCCCGGAGATACTGGCGCATCGCAGGTATAACTTTCAACAGGTATAGCCGGATATCCGTTGCTATTTGATCGTTGCGACTGCGTCCGGTGTGAAGTTTTCCGGCGACATCCCCAATTTTTTCATGCAGGCGCCGTTCTACAGCAGTGTGAATATCCTCATCATCCGGTGCATATTCGAAACGTTCTTCCTCAAATTCTTCAAGGACTGACTGTAAACCATCGACGATACTTTGTGCTTCCTGTGAAGTCAGAATGCCGGTTTTGACCAGAGCTTGCGCGTAAGCGATGCTGCCCTGGATATCAGCAGCATAGAGGCGCCAATCAAAACCGATGGAAGCGTTGTATATTTCCAATAATGTGTCGGTCGCTTTTGCGAAGCGACCGCCCCATAATTTTTGTGGCGCCTTTTTTGTCATAGGTTCAGTCCCGCGGAAATTCGGCGTAGTCGGGCTGCTCATGACCGGATATCCCCAACCCTTCAATGTCCAGAAGCGCCTTGACCTTGAGCGGTAAACCGAAGATGTGGATAAAGCCCTCCGCATCGCTCTGGTCATAGACATCATCTTCACCAAAGGTGGCATAATCCTCGCGGTAAAGGGAGTATGGGGATTTCCGTCCGACAACGGTGCACATGCCCTTGTACAGCTTCAACCGCACGGTGCCGGTGACGTTCTGTACGATACTGTCCACCAGGGCGTCCATCGCAGTACGCAGTGGGGTGAACCACTTACCATGATAGACCATTTCGGCATATTTTTCAGCGACAACATCTTTGTAATGCAGTGTGTCACCGTCCAAACACAGGGTTTCCAGCGCACGCAGCCCAGCATAGAGCATTGTGCCCCCGGGGGTCTCGTAAACACCGCGGGATTTAATACCTACGAGGCGATTTTCTACCAGGTCAATACGCCCTACGCCATACTGACCGGCTATTTTATTCAGCATCGTCACCAATTCGACCGGACCGTGAGCTGTACCGTCGACACGTACCGGGATACCGGATTTGAAGTCAATCTCCACATAAAGCGGCGAGTCAGGTGATGCTTCCGGCGCGACGGTTAATTGGTACATTTCTTCTTCGGGTTCGAGCCAGGGATTTTCCAGGATATGGCCTTCGTGACTCAGGTGCCAGATGTTGCGGTCGCGGCTGTATTTAGATTTGCCTGTTGCCGTGACAGGAACACCGTGCGCGGTTGCATAAGCAAGTGCGTCGTCGCGTGAACGAATATCCCATTCTCGCCACGGGGCGATGACCTTTAACCGCGGATTAAGCGCCATAACGCCCAGTTCGAAGCGTACCTGATCGTTACCTTTACCCGTTGCCCCGTGCGCGATGGCATCCGCGCCCTCTAACTCGGCGATTTCCACCACCCGTTTGGCAATGAGCGGACGGGCATGCGACGTGCCCAGCAGATACTGCCTCTCATAAATCGCCCCAGCTTTCATGGTGGGAAAGACAAAGTCGGTGAGGAACTCCTGCCGTAAATCTTCAACGTAGGATTTGACGGCACCGCTAATGCGCGCTTTTTCGGGCAAGCCCGATAGTTCTTCTTCCTGCCCTAAATCCGCAGTGAAGGTCACAACCTCACAGCCATAGTTCTCGATCAACCACGGTACAATACATGAGGTATCCAAACCGCCTGAATACAACAACACAACCTTCGAAACTTTCTTCTTAGACATTTCTAACTCCTGATTTTAATCTCACGGATGCAGCGGCTGGTTAACAGCAATGCTTGTGAAAACATCAAGCTCCGATCGTATCGGAAACCGGCAAGCTGAGCTGACCCAACTCCGGGGCGTTTACCTGCAGGACAATGGTATGTTCGCCTGCCTGGAGTGCGCCTGGGATAAAAATGGTAAGCGTCGCGCCGTAATAGACATACAGCGATGATGACCAGGTTATGTCGCCAACCGCCCGGGTTTTCTCTCCCAGCGTGATTGTGACGCCGTCCATCGATTTTTCTTCGCCATCGACTGTGAGTTTCAAAATACCGCTGATAGAACCTGAATCAATCAGGTTTTTAAGCTGGAACACAAAACCATCATCCTGATTTTGCAAGCTTCCCTTCACATACAGTTTCTGCAGTGATTCCGATGACATTCCGTAATACATAATTTTCCTCCTTATGTGCTGTGTCATTTTCCTGACTATGATGGCGATTTTCGCCGGACCGTATTTCCGTGAGATCAGTCCTATGTTTACCATGCATTCGCAGTTAATCAACTGTTTCTTAAGTGGTCACCATGCTTTGTAAAGCGCGACTTAATACGGCGATGCCTTTATAAAATTCATCGACCTCAATGTGTTCATGGGGGGTGTGGTCGAGGGAAGAATCGCCTGGTCCATAGGCTGCCATTGGACACTCCCAGACAGGTCCCACAGTGTTCATGTCCGAAGTCCCGGTTTTAAGTTTGAATCGCGGTTGAGCGCCTTCAGCCCGGATAGCTCTTAACAGAGCCCGGACGGGCGGGGTGTTTTTTTCGGCGACATAAGCCGGGTCACTGCCCCGGAAGGTCAGAATCGCGCCATTGCGCCATGCCTCCATTTTATCCTGCAAGTCATCCACATCGAAGTGCGGCGGCAGGCGCGAGACAATGGTCATCTCCACAAAATCGTTAAGTCCGTCACTAAATGTGCGCAAATCCCGCAGTGAGGGATCCAGCGTATAGAACCGTCCCACCTTACCCAGATTATAGGCATAGGCATAGCGCCGCAGGCTGTTCCAGAAGGAAACGGCTAACTCCGCCGGTCCGGTAAGTTCTCCGGCGCTATGCCCACCTGCTTGCGTAAGTTTGTACTCCATTGCCAACATGCCCTTATATCCCAGGGTAATGCTGTCATAGGAACTGGGTTCGCCGATGATAGCACACGTCGGCGCCGGCATGGTCTGCGCCAGATATTGCGAGCCCCAACCGTGAGACTCTTCCTCAACCGCACCAATGACGACAATCCGCGCATTGGTGAGATACGGGAGCACGCGGTTGGCGGCAAGGACAAAGGTGGCGAGTGGTCCTTTGGCATCCACGGCGCCGCGCCCATACAGCTTATTGCCTTCCCAACGAACCGGAATAAACCCCGGCACAGTATCCATATGTCCCAGCAAGACGATTTCCATTTCTGCGTCCGGGCGCCCCACAGTGCCGACAACGTTGCCGGCTTCATCACGATGCGTATTAAAGCCCATTTTACGCATCTGGGTCACCAGGTAATCTGCAAAAACATCCTCACCACCAGAGGGGCTGGGGATTGACAGCAGTTTTTCCAGGAAACTTAGTTCATCCATTCATCTCTTCTTTTTTTGGGACCAATGTTTGGACCGGCAGCGCTCCAGCCCTTAAATACCGGATGGAGGCGACAGTCGTCCGCAAGGCAACCAGTGTTGTTACGTAAGGAATATGGTATTGCAGGGCAGCCGCCCGGATGCGGTAACCCGCAGACCGGGCGCCCTGCCAGGGAAGCATCACACTTCGCGCTGGCGCGGTAGGGGGTAACTCAGGCAGCTTTAAGGACTTCGGTTGTTGTTCCAGTTCGGATGTCGGTGTATTGACAACGAAGTTAATGTGACCCTGCGATATTAAATCCACACAATTGGGACGTCCTGCCCCGACTTTATGTACTTCGGTGCTGGGAATGCCCATCGCCTGCAGAGCGCGCACGGTTCCCCGCGTCGCCACAATACTGAAACCCATGTCATGAAGTTGGGCAAGCAATGTCATGCCCTCCCGTTTGTCAGGGTCGCTCAGGCTGGCTAATACGGTTCCACCCGCAGGGAGGGGGTTACCAGCGGCAATTTGGGCTTTCGCAAAAGCTTCCGGGAAACTTGCGCCAAAACTCATCACCTCACCAGTGGATCGCATTTCCGGACCAAGCAATGTATCGGCACCGGGAAAGCGACCGAAAGGCAGGACAACTTCTTTAACCGAAACTCTTACGGGCCATGGTGTTGGAGCAAGATGTCCCTGTCCCATCATCTCATCCAGTGTCAAAGCGTGGTTATGTTGGGCATTGGCTGATAGGGATGGGTGGTGCGGATAAGGCCAATACGGACGCAGCAGGTCTTTCAAACGCTGTCCCACCAGCACCTTTGCAGCCAGTTTTGCCACAGGGATACCGATGGCTTTGCTGACGTAAGGTACGGTGCGTGAGGCTCGCGGGTTTGCTTCCAGGATATAGAGCTCGGAGCCTTTTATTGCCATTTGTATGTTGACCAAACCCATCGCCCCCATCGCGAGTACCAGGATAGAAGCTGTGGTCTCAATTCGCCCGACCATCGCTTCCGAAAGGCTTACGGGCGGGAGAACACACGCGGAGTCACCCGAGTGCACACCAGCTTCCTCAATCTGTTCCATCAAACCGGCAATCCAGACATCCTCGCCGTCGGTGAGAACATCCACGTCCAATTCTATCGCCCCTTCGAGAAAACGGTCGATGAGGACCGGATTTCCGGCGGAGACCCGCGCGGCTTCGGTGATGAAATGGCGCAGTTCATCGTTGTTGGACACGATTTCCATTGCCCTGCCGCCGAGTACAAAACTGGGGCGAATTAGCACGGGATAACCCAATTCTTCGGCGACTTCAAGTGCCTGCTCTGGAGTCTCTGCTGTGCCGTAAGGGGGGCTTTTCAAACCAAGCTGATCCAGTAAGGCGCCAAACTGTTTGCGGTCCTCCGCCATCTCAATCATGGCTAAATTGACACCCAGCAGGGGTATACCTTGCTGGACAAGGACTTGTGCCAGCTTTAAGGGCGTTTGCCCGCCAAAACCGACGACAACACCGACGGGTTTTTCGTATGCCAGGATACTGAGCACATCTTCTGCTGATAGAGGTTCAAAATATAACCGGTCCGCGGTATCGTAATCCGTTGACACGGTTTCGGGGTTGGAATTGACCATCACAACTTCGTATCCCATTTCCTGCAGCGCCCAGACGGCATGAACGTTGGCATAATCAAACTCCACACCCTGACCAATACGGTTGGGTCCGGAACCCAGGATAACAACTCTGGGGCGCTCGGAGGGCAAAAATTCATTTTCAATACCGGCGTAGGTTGAGTAGAAGTAGGGTGTGGCGGCGGCAAATTCGGCGGCGCATGTGTCCACCATTTTGAAAACAGGTATCACCTGCATCTCAATTCGGCGCAGACCGATTTCAACGCCGGTCTTATGGAAGAGCTCCCCTAACTCAAGATCAGAAAACCCCCACATTTTTGCCTTGAGCAGCGTTTCCCGATCCAGATCTTCCCAGGTCAGTGTGCGGAGATAGGATTCCAACTGGATAAAATCATACATTTCATTGAGAAACCACCGGTCAATCCGGGTGAGATCCTGGATCTCGTCCACTGTATATCCCAGGCGCAGGGCTGCATAGATGTAGGCGATGCGCTCAGGTGTGGGATTCGACAGGTATTGCGAAATATGGTTGAAATCCAGTTTGGGTGTGACATCCAGTTCCAGGGACCTTAAGGCTTTGCCAAAAGCTTCTTTAAGCGAACGCCCGATTGCCATGGCTTCCCCAACCGACTTCATCTGGGTTGTCAACCGTGGATCGGCTCCCGGGAACTTCTCCAGTTGAAAACGCGGTATTTTAACCACGACATAATCCAATGCCGGTTCAAAAGCTGCTGTCGTTTGTTTCGTGATGTCGTTGGGAATTTCGTCTAACCGGTAACCAACTGCTAACAGCGCTGCAACTTTCGCAATGGGGTAACCGGTCGCTTTGGAAGCCAGCGCCGAAGAACGGGACACGCGGGGGTTCATTTCGATGACCACCATCCTGCCCGTTGCGGGATCCACCGCGAACTGAATATTGGATCCGCCTGTATCCACCCCAATAGCCCGCAAGACTGCGATGGAGGCGTCGCGCATCCGCTGGTATTCCCGATCAGTCAGTGTTTGCGCGGGGGCGACAGTGATGGAATCACCCGTATGCACGCCCATAGGATCCAGATTTTCGATAGAACACACGATAATGGCATTATCCGCGCTGTCGCGCATGACTTCCATCTCGTATTCTTTCCAACCGATAACAGATTCCTCCAAAAGGACCGTATGCGTGGGGCTTTCAATCAAGCCTTTGGCGACGGTGGTGATCAGCTCTTCAGCGTTGTAGGCTATACCACCGCCGGTACCCCCAAGCGTGAAACTTGGGCGGACGATGAGCGGATAACCCAGCGCTTCGGCAACTTCCATGGCGGCGGGTACATTGGCAATTTGCTTGCTTTGCGGTACCTCCAGGCCAATTCCCAGCATGGTTTCTTTAAACAGTGCGCGGTCCTCCGCGAGTTGGATGGCGTCAAATGAGGCGCCGATTAGTTCGACGTTATACTTTTCGAGTATTCCGGAACTTGAAAGCTCTACTGCCAGATTGAGTGCGGTTTGCCCGCCCAGGGTTGGTAAAAGGGCATCGGGGCGTTCTGCATTGATGATGGCTTCCAGGAATTCTACAGTCAGCGGTTCAACATAGACGGCATCGGAAAGTTCGGGATCCGTCATAATGGTCGCGGAATTAGAATTAACAACCACGAGCTTGTACCCGGCAGCGCGCAGGGCTTTCAGCGCCTGGGTTCCGGAGTAGTCAAATTCCGCTGCCTGACCAATCACGATGGGTCCGGAGCCAATAATCAGGATCTTATGAATGTCAGTGCGTTTAGGCAAAATTACCCTCCAAATTCACGCGTTTGGTCCGCGTGCCCCGTTTCTTATCAGCGTTTTCACCATGCCGGCAAAAATATCAAAATAGGCGTTAGCATCATGCGGACCCGGACAGGCTTCGGGATGGTACTGCACAGAGAAAGCCGGACCATCCATCAGGCGCAATCCTTCCAGCGTCCCGTCATTCAACGAAAGATGCGTAACCTCTACCTTACCAAAACCAAGGGGGCTTTCGCCGGTCAACGCCGTTTCGGGAAGACGTTCAGCCATTGTCCCTGCTATATTCCCAGCTTGTGTGTTCCCTAACTCAGGGCGTACTGGTTTGAAGGCAGCATCCAGGGGTGTCCAGCTAATACCCAGGCTCGTTGGGTCGACGGCAAAACCATGGTTCTGCGTTGTGATCACGATACTTCCGGTGTGCAAATCCTTCACAGGATGATTGACGCCCCGGTGACCAAAACGCATCTTGTAAGTCGTTCCACCCAAAGCCAATCCCAGCAATTGGTGACCTAAACAAATACCCACCAGGGGGATTCGCCGTTTCAGCAGCTCGCGCATCAGGGTGATGGTTTCATGCAAGGGCTCGGGGTCCCCCGGACCATTGGACACCAGCACCCCGTCCGGCTTGAGTTCCAGCACCGTGTCGATGTGGGCGTTATAGGGTACGACGGTGACCGTCATCCCCCTTTTTGCCAGGTCTCGGACGATATTTTCTTTTCGACCGGCATCGACGACGACGATGTGCGGACTCGATTCATGGGCCTGGGTGAGGGTCTCCGGCGCTGGCGGGGTTACCTTATGCGCCAATCCCAATCCTGCCATTTGCGGACTCTGCTGTACACGCGCTACCAGGACATCGATATGCAGGTCAAGCGTGGAGATGGCGCCGCGCATGGCGCCATGGGTGCGCAAGTGGCGGGTCAGCGCGCGGGTATCGATGCCCTCAATGGCAACAATCCCGGATTGATACAGAAAATCGGTCAGTGATAAATGGGCGCAGTGGTTGGAAGGTGTGCGAACAGCATTTTGCACCACATAACCGGCGACCTGAATTTTACCGGATTCGCTGTCCTCCGGATTAATGCCGTAGATGCCAACCTCGGGGTAGGTCATAACAACAATCTGACCGCAATATGACGGATCTGTGAGGACTTCCTGATAACCCGTCATCCCGGTGTTGAAAACCAACTCTCCGAACGTCTCTCCCGGCGCTCCGATGCTTTGCCCCCAATACGTTGTGCCATCTTCCAGAGCCAGCAGAGCGGTTTGTGTTTGGTCTGTCATATCTTTTCCTGTTTGACTTAAGAATTCTGAGTGTAGCTGGACATAACAATCAGGTCAGCCCGGTCCGACCAGCCTATTTCTTTCCAGAATGCCTGTGCGTTCTGGTTTGCAGCGAATACAAACAGGTGGCATTTATCAATACCTTCTGCGTGTAATGCTTTCAAACACCTGGCGACCAGTGCTTTGCCTATCCCCTGCCGGCGGTAGGTTGGTTCAACTGCCAGATGATGGATATATCCCCGTCGCCCGTCATGACCACAGAGTACCGCGCCAACCAACCTGCCGGTTTCGCAGGCGATAAAACTCAATCCGGGATTGCGCTCCAGGTAGCGGGTAATGTTCTCCAGACTATCTGCTGCGCTCAATCCCACACCGGGAACTGACAACCAGAGAGCGGTGATGGATTCGTAATCCTCTATCCGCATTATCTGGATATTCACTGGCATATAGGCAATCCCTTGTACTTTCTCACGCAGTCTTTATCGGGCACCGTTTTCCAGCCAGTCGGGGAGCAATCCAATATGTTCGAGCTCAACATATTGGTGTCCGGCTTCTGGATTTATTTCAACTTCTTCATGCGCCCATGTTAACGCATGAGGAATGTGGACAGCGATTCCCCCAATATCCAGAACCGGTAACACGTCAGATTTGAGCGAATTCCCCACCATTAAAAACCGCCGGGGATCAATCCGGTGCGTGCGCAGGATACGCGCGTAAGTTTCGGGATTCTTTTCGCTGACGACCTCGATTTCTGAAAAATAGCCGGCAAGACCGGACCGGTCGATTTTGCCTTGCTGGTCGAGTAAATCCCCTTTGGTGATCACCATAAGTTCATAGGATGGTGCAATCCGGGCAAGAACGCTGGCGACGTGATCGATGAGGTGGACAGGTGCGGTCAGCATATCTTTGGCAAATCCGAGAATTCGCAGAATAAGATCTCCCTGTACAGCATCCTGGTTATCGCCCCCCATGATTTTGACCGCAGTTTCGATCATCGATAACGTAAAACTCTTGATACCATAGCCGAAGTAGCGAATGTTAAGCGTTTCGGTGGCGAAGAGCAGATTCTCCAGTTCTTCCGCATCAATATAATCCGCCAGCAACAACGCCAGTTTCTCCTGTGTGTTTTCATACAGAGCCATGTTGGACCACAATGTATCATCGGCATCGAAGGCTATCACATCAAACATCATCAAAACTCTCTTTTTGCAGTATTAACTGATTCATGACTCAGAACGCCTTTTTCAAGGAATATAGGGTCCCCATTCCGGCATTTCTTTTAGCATGGTGAGACGCGCTGCAGCATGCGCTTTAACCTGCTTTTCAGCATCGTCCGAGGCTAGATCAAGGGCAAGTACCGCTGTGCCCAACTGCTTATTGAGCAGATTGATGGCATAGAATTGCACCCGCATATTGTTTTCCAGCAATCCACCGATGGCAAGCGGTACCAGGTTTTCTGCCTGCATCGCATCATCATAGTTTTGCAGATGCTGCTGGGCTTTATCGGTTAGCACACTCGGGGATGCTGCCGCAACATTTTCGTCCACAGCGTTAAGCGTGTTCATTGCCGGCACGCAGGTTGTGATGTGCGGATTTTGCAGGACAAATTGCAGCGCATAGGTCCCAATAGAAATCGTGGGGTCCAGTGCAACCCTGTCCGGTACCGGGTTAAGATGCCGGAGAACGGTGACGGGGATGCCGTAAATATACCAGATATGTGTTTTCATCGCGATCAAGGCTGTCCCGAGCTTTTGCAGGCTGTTTGTCAGTGCGCCTTCCGCCGCACGATTGGCAAAGTTGTAGGGTACCATCACCGCGTCAAAAACTGGATAGGTGTCAAGCAACCGTGCCGCGTAATCTGGTGTATGGGTGGAAAAACCGATGAACCGGCATTTTCCCTCGTCCCGCAGCTTAAATAATTCATCCAGCGCTTCATCCAGCATGCCACGGGGATGTCTCAACGGATCACCAAATTCCAGCGCGCCCAGCAGAAATTGGTCCAGGTACTCCAGGCGCGATTCCTGCAAACGGGCGTGAACTTCACGGCGTGTATATGCTCTTATGCCTTCCGGGTCCAACAGCATATTCGCAAAGAAATCGACCCGCATACCGGAAACAAATAAGCCATCCCGGCGTTTCAATAAACGCAGGGATTCACCAAGGGATTCAATCTCGGTTCCGAAGGTTGTGTCGAAGTAGGTGACGCCCTGGTCAATCGCGTGTCCAACCACCCGCGCGCGTTCCTGTGCGGAGAGAAAGAACCGCGCATTGCGGGCTAGGTCGTCTCCGGTTTCCACACCTTCACGGTGTCCGCCCATTCCTATTTCTGAGACAACCTGCTGTGTTTTGCCATAAGTTCGATATTGCACTTGATCAACTCCTGAAATGATTCATGACTGGTAATTATGCTGTCTATGCCAGTGGGCTGATATCCTGTTCACAGAACGATACTCCCCACGTCTATTTCGCCAGACTTAACAGCGTGGTGACGCCAAAAACAGTGATAATGACGCCCGGAAACACGATTGACCCACGCCAGGTTGCGCACAGTGAACCTGGAGCGCAGCAAACCTACCGAGGTGCTGAGCATCAACCACCACAATGCAGACCCGGCAAACACACCCAGAACCAGTGTTAAGGCTTTGCCGTAATCTCCCGCAGAGCTGCCAATGCCCACGCCAGCAAAAATAGCGGCGAAGGAAAGAATGGTCATCGGGTTGGTCAATGTCAGGATAAACGCGGAAGCGTATGCGCCACCCCAGCTTTGTTTTTGATCATCCGCATCCATTTCACCGGGTTTGTTGAGCAGCGTTTTGATCCCAAGATAGCAGAGAAATACGCCGCCTATGACGCGCATCCAGCCTTGCTGTTGGACGAGTAAACCTGCGATGACCGTCAGGCCAAAACCGGCAACAGCTCCATAGAGTGCATCCGCCGTAGCTGCACCCAGACCGGAGACCAGTCCCATGATTTGCCCATCCGTAAGTGTCCGGCGAATACACAGCACCCCAATGGGACCGACAGGCGCGGCAATGGATAATCCAAGGATCAACCCGCGGAGTAATAGATTGTTGTTCAGCATCGTCGAACCATATCCCTGATATAATTGCACCTTATGGGTGCTTATAGCTCCTGACTTATGTGTGACCTGAGGGCAGAAAATATCCATTACCATGCCGGATCCTCGGAAAGGCGGGGGTCGTCCTCGCAGGCTGTATAAAAAGCATCGATGACGCTGGATATTTCTTCCACCAACTTGTCCAGGGCGTTGCTCAGACATTCCGGATCAATGAGTGCCAGTGTATCTGGCGAGTTAAAGCTGAAAAAATCAAAATTACGCTGCGCAGGTCGCCAACCCAGCATGGTGGGGCTCGATGACCATGTTTCATCCGAAGCCTTCAGAATGTCACTGAGCACCTCGAAACCAGGATCATTGGTCATATTGACCGGACTTCCTCCCTCAAGGGGTATAAAGCCGTAATAGACCTTGTGCGAAACGCCGATGAAAAAGGCGATAATTTCCTGATCCAATAACTCCGGCAGATGGATCAGCATCCCATACCGCCGGACACCTTTTGTGTAATAGGCTTCAACGCTGCGCCTCGAGTATTTCCAGTATTCTGTGATTTCATAACCGGCAGCGGTGAGTTTTTCTTCAAGACTTTCCCAGAATTTGTATTGGAGATCGATTTTGACTGCGAGCAGCGCCTGGCTGATGGTTATGGCTGCTGTCACATGTTCCGGATCCGAAAGTAAGGCTTTAACATCCATAAGTTGCCTGCCTTGAGCTTGTCCTGTTAATTTTTCAACCAGATGCTGATACTGCACGATGGTCTGGGCGATGACCGGATAGGGTTGCACGATTTCGAGACACTTGACCAGCCAATCGCGGACGTCAATCTGATACGAGACGGGCGTGACAATTGTCGAATCAAGATGCCCCCGGCTTTCAGCGCCGGGATCATCTCCATAAAGTGTCAGATAGATGATGTCGACTGGCGAGAACCCTTCTTTTTTAATCATTCTGTAATAACGCTGCAGTTGTTGCGGTTGATCAGGCGCGTAGATTTTATTTTCTATAATAATCGCCCGTTTTCCATTGGTTAAGAATATGTCGATGTTGTGGTATTCACGTTGTACCGTCGCAGTTGTCAAATCAAAACCTTCAATATTCACCTGTTCCAGAAAAAGTTCCAGAAACAGGGCGCCCATTCTGTGCATCCCCTCAGGATCCAGCAGTTCTCCAATGAAGCGTGAGTGCAGGTAAACTTCATCATCATCCTGTCTGAGCAATGAGAAGATGTTAAAATCGTGCTGGCGGCTGATTTCCAACGTTTCATACGCAGAATTGATCTGTATAGTCTCTTCCAGGAGCTGCGATACAACACCTATGGACATATCTATCCCATTATCCGTTGAATGAGGTTGCGCTACTGGATGCCTGTCTGTCAATAAACCCCTGCGCGAATTGCAGAAAAGCATAGGCGTCGTTGAAATTACTCATCAAACCTACGGAAACACGGACTGCACCTGTGCTTTTCCCATCAATGCACAGGCGGAAATCATCCAGTGTAATCCGGGCATTGGGTTGGGCAAAACACGATGTCAGTTCACCACTGGATATCCCCAACGCAATCTCACCGCCTCCCGGATTGCAAAAACAACCGGTGCGCAGCGATATATTCACTGCATTGGCTTTCGCCTCAATCAGGCGATGATCGAAGAAGCGCCCATCAGGATCGAAAAAGTTCATCGTGATTGTGCCACCGCGCTGCACAGTATCCAACGGACCGTATATCCGGAATAAGCTGGCGCCATTGCTGTGCCGTAGGGCGGCGAGATTGTCCAGCAGCCAACCCGTGAGGCATTGGACACGCTCGTGAATGACGTCAATGTCTATTTTCGCGAGATGCCGGAGACCAATTGCTACGGCTGGAATTGACAGGTAATTGAGCGTCCCGTCTTCAAAAGCAGGAGCGCCTTCGGCGAAATAGAAACGGTCGCCTTTCACTGACGCTACGGTGATCGTTCCACCGGCAAACCACGGACGGTGCAGCTTTGTCAGGGTCGATTTCCGCGCCAGCAAGCACCCCAGACCTGTCGGGTAACCAAACATTTTGTAGAATGACAAAGGTATGAAGTCAGGTTTCCAACGCTCTAAATCCAGGCGGTTCGTCGGTACAAATGCAGCCACATCAACCAGAACATCCCAGCCTTTTTGCTGGGCTTTTTCGACCCACTCCAGGGGATGCTGCACACCGGAGAAATTTGATTGCGCCGGATAAGCGAATAAGTTGTGACCGCCGATCTTGGCGATGTTCCAGGCGTTTTCGAGTTCTGCTTCGTCCACTCTCAAATCCGGCAAACAGACGGGGATGTATGTTGTTTGCGCTCCCCGCGCACGGGCAAACTCCCGAATTCCGTTCACTGAATTGTGATTATCAAAAGTTAATAGGTATTGATCCCCAGTAGCAAACGGATAGGATTCTCCTACCAGTTTGAGTGCCCCGCTGGCATTGGCAGTAAAAATAACCTCATATTCATCCGGAGACGCGTTGAAGTATGACAGCACGTAGGCACGTGCGTTTTCTACGAGGTGTGTGGCGGCGCGTGATGTTGGATTGGTGGAGTGCGGGTTGCCATATACATTCTGCATCAATAATTCGGTGTGGTCTCGCACCTGGCTGTCTGCATATAAACCACCGCCTGTGTAATCCAGGTAAATGTGCTTTTGATTATCCAGGCGGCTGTATTCCTCACGGCGCAGCGCATCCAGATACTGCCCCCCATAATAAGCCGGGTATTTGTTCACCAGATTATCAAAGGCAGTCTGTTTGGCAATCGCAGCATTTTTATTTTGCATAGATTCTAATCACAGGCTTTTTCGAATTATGAAGCAGGCAATACAGCTTTGACGCATTTAATCACTGTGTCAATATCTTCCTGACTGATGACCAAGGGCGGTAAAAAGCGCATCACCGTTGATCCCGCCGAAAGCGCCAGCACACCCTGTTCTGCCAATGCTGCCAGATAGGTTCCGGATTGCGTTTTAAGCTCTATACCGACCATCAATCCCAATCCGCGAACTTCACGAATGACCGGTGAATCAATCGCCCGTAAGCCTTCCATTAAGTGCGATCCCAGTTCTGCGGCACGCTGGGGTAAGCCATCCTTTTCCAGGGCGTTGATGGCAGCCAGGGCGGCGGCACAAGCTAATGCGTTACCGCCAAATGTGTTACCGTGAACGCGACGCGGTATCTGTCCCACGCGTTCTCCGATCAGGGTCGCGCCCATCGGCACACCACCGGCAATACTTTTAGCGACAGGCATAAGGTCGGGTCTCAGGTCGTAGTGTTCACTTGCAAACATTTTCCCGGTACGACCAAAACCGGTTTGCACTTCGTCCACGATAAACATTGCACCCCGTTCGCGGCACAGTGCCTGAACACCGCGGAGATAATCACCGTCGCTGGGATTCACGCCTCCCTCGCCCTGCACGACTTCCATAATGACCGCTGCCGTGTTTTCATCAATGGCGCTGTCAATGCGGTCAGGACGGTTGTAGGGCACAAAACTTACATCAGGGATCAGTGGTTCGAATGGGTCACGGTATGCTTTGTTCCAGGTTGTGGACAGCGCACCCATGGTGCGTCCATGAAAGGCGCGCATGGTGGAGATAATTTTAGTCCGCCCGGTTGTCAGACGAGCAAATTTCAACGCCGCTTCGACCGCTTCGGTGCCGGAGTTGCACAAAAAGGCGCGCTCAAGACCGGGAGGGGCAATGCGGACAAGTTCTGCCAGGAGCTGCGCGCGCTGGTCGTTGTAGAATTCGTTGGGTGCCAGGATGATGCGTTGTGCCTGGGCAATGATTGCTTCAACGACAGCGGGATGCGCATGCCCTAAATTCAAAGCGCCATGCCCTCCGATGCAATCAATATACTCTGTGCCGTCGGCATCCCAAACCCGCGCGCCCTGCCCGCGCACCAAAACGATAGGCTGTTTGCCGTAAACGCCACTTTCGTATTCATCTTCCCACGACATGATTTGTTCTCTGTCAACTGGTTGTCCTTGCATGGTAACCTCCTATTTGCTGGTTAATCCTATCCCCGACCTTTTGCCCGGTTTTGCATCAGCTCTTATTTAATAACCGTACCCTGCCCATTAAGTGCCTTGGACACCGGTGAGCTTATTCTGCCATCAGCGATGATGACTTGCTCTACACCTTCGCGCAGCGCTTCCACAGCTCCGAGTATTTTGCGTTTCATCCGCCCTTGTGCATAGCGATCTAGGTAATCTTCAGCCTGCGATTGCGGAATTGATGCGATCAGGCTGGTTTCGTCCTCGATATCGCGCAACAATCCTGGCACGTTGGTGAGAATGAGCAGTGTGTCCGCATGAAGTGCGGCGCCAATAGCAGCTGCCGCACGGTCTCCGTCCACATTCAATCCCTCACCCTCGTAGCTGATGGCGTTGGGCGATATGACCGGTGTGTATCCTGCGTCCATGAGCATCGTGAGCAACTGCGTGTTGACCTTTTCGATGACACCGCTGTACTCACCCCTCAATATTTTGCGCTTGCCGTTCTCGATAATGCGCAGGGAGGCCTTACGCTTCCCTTCCAGAAGACGTCCATCAAGACCCGAGAGTCCGACAGCGTTGACGCCCAGTTGCTGTAGTTGTTCTACGAGCAGCTTGTTGATCTTCCCGGCGGTGACCATCAGGAATATTTCCAGCGTCTCGCGGTCTGTATAGCGACTGCTGTGCCCCGATATCGAGGTTACGAAGCGCGGTGGGTGTCCCAACGCTTCGGAGATTATGTTCGTTTCGTGCGATCCTCCGTGGACCAGAACGACCTGTTTGCCTTCTTTAATCAGTTCGGCGATGTTGGTGATGACGGCATCAATATCGAGACCCTCACCCCCACCAGCTTTAATAACGATCATAAGTAACCTCCAGACAGATGATTAAATCGTCGCGTCAAACCTAAATGGGATGTAGTCCGGTAAATTCCAGCCCCAGTGTTTCGGTCCATCCGTACATCACGTTCATTGATTGTACGGCGCTGCCGGCAGCGCCTTTCATCAAGTTGTCAATGGCAGAAACGACAACCAGGCGCCGCCCTGCTTCGTCCAGGACAAAACCGATATCGCAATAGTTGGTGCCTGAAAGCACTTTGGGTTCTGGGAAGCGGTGGATACCCCGGCGAGCCCGTACCAGGCGCATGAAAGGTTCATTGCCGTAATCATCTCTGTACATACGCCATACATCGCGTTCGTCTATGTCCTGATTCAACATGCAATGGGAGGTTGCCAATGCGCCGCGGACAATACCCACCGACGTCACCGTAAAGTGCATATTGGGTTGTTCTGGATCCAGGTGCAGTTCCTGCACGAGTTCGGCGATGTGTCTGTGCCCATACGGTGAAAATGTACGGACGACGTTAGCCCGTTCGGGGTGATGCGATCCATCATTGATTTTATGCCCACCTTCGGATGATCCAACTTTAACCTCAACCACAGTTTCACGGACCAGACCGCGTTTGTAGAGCGGTGCCAGCGCCAGGTTAGTCACCGTGGCATTACAACCCACACCACTGACGTATTTTGCCCCCGCCATTTCTTCTCGATGGAACTCCGGCAAGCCGTAAACGAAGCGTTCGAGCCATTCGGGATGCGGGTGGGCATGGTCGTACCAGCGTACATACTCGGCGGGATCACGCAGGCGGAAGTCACCTGAGAGGTCAATCAAACGGTCTGCCATTCCCGCATAGACGTCAATGCGATCCCACGCCTTGCTGTGCGGCAGCGCCAGGAACATCAAATCCGCGGGCTGCAGTTCGGCTAAACGGGTGAATTTCAGTTGGGTTGATCCACGCAGATTGGGATTCAAAAAATGGGCAAATTCACCGGCATATGTCTCTGAAGTGATCTGCGTCACTTCCACCTCAGGATGTCCTATCAGCAGGCGTAGCAGTTCACCTCCGGCGTAGCCTGATGCCCCAACGATTGCGGCTTTTATCATTTTAGTTCTCCTATATTTATTTGATGCAGTGTTGTTCTGCTATGTGCAGAACATAATCCACGATTTTTCCTGCTATATCTACATCGGTGGCGTGGCGCGCGCCGTGAAATTCGGGTGTCTGATTGACTTCATTGACCAGGATCTTTCCACCCGCAGTTTCCATTAAATCCACGGAGACGATTCCCCCGCCGACCGCCTGGGCTGCCGCCCGGGAGAGTGCGACGATTTCGTCTGTCATGGGGCATGGGAAAGGTTCCCCTCCGCGCGCGGTGTTGGTGATCCAGTGTTCGGATTGGCGGTAAATGGCATAAATAACTTCATCTCCAACGACCATGGTGCGGATATCGCGTCCCGGTTTATCGACATATTCCTGAAGGTACACGACGCTGTGTTGATAGCCCCCTAAAGTGCTTTTGTGCTCCAAAAGCGCTTCCGCCGCATCGCGGTCGTTCACCCGCGCCAGTAAACGTCCCCAGGATCCAAACAGAGGTTTCAGCACCACCGGATACCCCATTTCAGCAATGGTTTCCAGTGCCGCCTCCGGAGAAAGCGCCAACCGGGTGATCGGGGCAGCGATGCCCGCTTCCTGAAGGGCGATACTGGTCAGAAACTTATCACCGCATGTTGCCACGGTTTTATGCGGGCTGATGGCAGGCACGCCCATGCTTTCCAACCAGCGGGTTATGTAGTAGGCGCTGGTGTGGCTCAGGCAGCGGATCAGGACGGCATCCAGAGGGATATCGAGCGGCGCGCCAATCTGGAAAGCGACCTCCCGCGGGTCGATGCGCTCCCAATCTACCTTGCGATCGTCAAGGGCAGCAGTGATAAGTTTTTCCTCAATGCGCTTGCGGTCGTACAGTACACCAATTTTCATTTTTCCCTTCACCATTTTCCAATATACAGAAACAGAATTATTCTCCCCAATCCTCTTCGACTTCGGGCGCCTCTTCAATTTCGACGGGGTCCAGGCTGATCACCTCAAACTCCGTGCCGCAATCCGGGCAGACAACAATTTCACCTTCTTCAATGCCGTCTTCAAGAATCAATTCGGCTTCACATACAGTGCATAATACAGGTTCCATAACATGTTCTCCTCTTTATAGTATTTCGGTCCACAGGCGACAAAAAAGCCAGCTCCCATCTGGGGCTGGCTTTTTACGATTCCTATGGGGTTCGCTCTATGCCAAGCACTGCCGACCCAGTGGGGTTGGTTTAGCTATCGTTCGAGCTCGTCGCTTTGAAATAACGTTCGATAAATTTAGTGACATTGCGCAAATCCTTTATGGGCAATAGCATAGCATAAGGTTTATTTTTGTCAACTGAGAATTTTCAAATTTCCATTAATGCTTTTTCGATCAGGTCTATGCCGACGGCGTAATGCGCGCGCGCCTGCGAAAGCCATGGCACGACCCTTGCGTTGCGCTGTGCATCGGGACCTTCCGGTCCACCCCAACCCAGGAGGTTTGGTTCAGCATCCAGTGTATCTGCTTCACGCTCGAACTGCTCTGCTGCCAGCTGGAGCTTTTCTTCCGCTGCGGGATATTTCGGGGCGATTTCCCGCAAGAAGGCGGCAGCTGCCCGGTGCGTGCTGCGGTAGATGCCATAGCAGTAGGCGTCCCCCATATCGCGTTTCCGCTCGGGATCGCGGAAGTCATTGATCCAGCGGTCATAGCATGCCAGACCCTGAAGCATGACCCAATTCTCCCCTCCCAGTTTATCCACGTTGTTTTGAGAGTGCGCATGGGCAACAGCAGTCTTAAGGGCGGAGATTTCAGCGCTTCTGGCATCAAACTCGCGTACCTGTTTACCAATCAGGATGGCTTGCGGGACACCGCCGATGTAAGTGGTCGTCACTGTTCGGGCTTGAGGCGCTTCGGCATAGGTTTCACCCATACCCGCATAGGAACCGCGTCCAAGAAATATGCCTTTGTCGTCATCAAATCCGGTAACGACATCAAATTCAGCTGTCGTGAAAGCGTGCCACAGAACCGCAGTACGACCGGCGCGAATCTCATCTTTCACCGCGTCGATAATCGCGACTACTTTAGTGCGGGCTTCTTGGATGAACGGGTCATCTATCTCTTCTGCTGTCGGTAAGTTATTTTCATTTTCTCCGTAGGCTTTTGCCAGTGGAATGAGAGCTTCGTATGCGCGATGTTGACCCGCCGCTTCGCCCAGACTGACCCACATATGCTTGTAGTTGTATCCAAGCAGGTCCAGCAGCTCCACTACCTCCATTGCATAGTCACATGTAGGCGCGCAGGGGCAAATACCGGCGATACGAAATGCTGCACCTGAAATGCCCTGGATATAGGCTGCGGAATAGGGCGCGCCGCGCTGCGTGAGTGCTACACGAACGGCTTCAAAAAGCGCCTCGCATACCTGAAAAGGTTGCACCCCTTCGATCCACCACGCGTTTCCTTTATGCTGTAGTGCCCCTGTCATTGTTCCTCCTCTATGAAATGGTCCACTCAATTCTAGTAGACGATTAAAGTCCTAGCAACTCGCATCTATTCTTCAAGTGCGAGCACCGGCGGATCTTGCTTGATCCCGTATCGTTCCCAGAGTGCTTCAGCGCTGGCTTTTCCATTGCAGCGTACCCCTTGCCGCTGGAAATAGTCGCACGTCCGATGAATGTCGCGTTCGAAGATGCTCCACGCGTCGAAGTTGTGCGCAACATCGACGACCTGGGGGAAGTCGATGATGGTGATTTGCCCATCCCAGATAAGGATGTTATACGCTGACAGGTCGCCGTGAACCATCCCCAGACTTAACATCAGCTCCACATTGCGCAGCACCTCAACCCATGCGCCTCGGGCTTCATCCGGGTCTAGTTTGACTTCACTCAATGCCGGTGCTGCCAGATGGCGATCGCCGCAGTAGGTCATCAAAATGGCGTTCTCACTCACCGCATACGGTTTCGGGACGGCACCGCCGGATGCGTGCAAGCGTTGCAGCGCCGTATATTCGTGCAGTAACCAGCTCGTATGTGAAATGCGCATGCCGAAAGCGGATTTCTTTTCCATGGCACGGGTAGCCCGGTGGTCATCGGCAAGCACCAACCCCCCTTCTTCAATCAGTACCGACCGCCCCTGGCGGTAGATTGCATCATTGCTCAAACTGCGGAACTGCCGTGGGCGGTAGACTTTGGCTGCCAGCAGATTCTCTCCGGTGGTGGGATGCGCGGCGCAGCAGTATACATTGGCTTCCTTTCCGCCACGCACCTGTGCGAGCACATCGCTGATGAGCGTTTGCGCGTAAAAAGAACGCAACGAATCCAATAACCACCCCCGTTCATAGCGCGAAGGTTGGTAGGTGGGGTTGAATCCACCTTCCAGCCCCTGAGGGTCTTCCGCCAGACCGTTGATGATCTGTGTCGGCTGAATTTTCGGTTTGTGATGCGGTTGCTGCCTGCGCCCCAGGCGCTGATTCGCTTTTAGCGGATCGAACAATGCTTCATATCTGTCATATTTATCTGACACGTCAGATAAATCTTTACCTATCTCTTCGTAATCTTGCGTATTCAAGTTTGATATCCTTTATAGCCTGAAAAAAAACATAAAAAAGCCGCGGGAGTTTTCTCCCGCGGCAGGTTATTGGATGTCAGGACAAGAGCAGCGCTCTGCCACAAAAAAACCACGGGATCTGGCGTGGATGCCCCCGTGGCTGGATATCAAAGCAAGTATATCTTAGCGACAGCCCTTCACAGGCACATCCACTGCATGATTGTTCTTATTCACCTTTTGCATATCTGTGCCTCCTTTGGGTCAAGATTATCTATAGTATAGAGTTGTAATGTGCCGTGTCAAATTGGATTTTTCGTTGGCACCGCGCTATAATGCGTAAAACGTAAACTGTTGTACAGGATGGGGTTTCATGTTGATCACGGAGAAATCAGCGAATACAGGCACACCGCGCAGGCTGGTGGTGGGTATTTCAGGAGCCAGCGGGGTCATCTACGGGGTGCGGATTCTATCGGCATTAAAAGACCTGGGTGTCGAGACGCACCTGGTTATCAGCACCCAGGCTGAAGTGACACTGCGGCAGGAAACCGACCTGTCACCCGGCGATGTCGCGGCACTGGCGAGTTACAATCACGCGCCGGATAACCTTGCGGCGCCCATTGCCAGTGGTTCATTCCTGACTGAAGGCATGATTGTGGCCCCATGTTCAATGAAGACGCTTTCGGCAATCGCCAACAGCTATGCGGACAATTTGCTGGTGCGCGCCGCCGACGTCACGCTCAAAGAGGGGCGCCCGCTGCTGCTGGTCGTCAGGGAGACACCGCTCCATCTGGGGCATCTGCGGTTGATGGTGCGCGCCTCAGAGATTGGCGCCGTGATCTTTCCCCCGGTCCCGGCATTTTACGGGCAGCCCCAGACTGCTAGCGAAATCGTTGACCAGACGGTCGGGCGCATCTTAGCGCGGATGGGGATCAGCAACCGGTTGTATAAACCGTGGGAAGGGCCAACACAATAGAGAACTACTCGTCTTTTAAGGCAATGACACGGTCTGCCAGGGCGGGTAAGAATTGGGAATAATCGAAGGTGTCCCACCCGCTCCCTCCGCCCAGGGTGAAGATCGCCATCCCCAGCACATAATCATCCTCGCGCAGGCGGTCGTCGTACCAAGCCATCTCTTCCAGGAAGATTGGATCGCGCGTGGCGCGATCGTACGTCATGAGATTGGCTTCGGTGATTGCCAGGGGAATAACCTCACCGCGCGGGATCAGGATGTCCCGGTAGAGATGCCGGTACCTGCCGGTCACGATGCCTCTATCCGCGTAATGGGGTAACGCGGGGTCATTGGGATCCTGTCCGGGGTATGTTGGCAGCGGTTCGCCCCACAGGGCGTCCATGGGAGATTCAAACCATGAGTACTCGTGGAGTGAAAGAATATGCCCCCCTTGTTGGGCACGGGCGAAAACACCGGTTTCGGCGATTGCCTCCCACTCATAGATTTCGGGGACGCCCATGCTGTATGAGAAAAGCGCGAGTTTATAGCCGTTAGCTTCGGCGATATCCATGCAGGCGATAAAAAACTCGCCAAGCCAGACATGTCCAGCGATTTCAGGCGGGTCAACCTCATTGAGAATCTCCCAATAATCCACGCAATCCTTGTAGGCAGACCAATGCTGCATATGCACGTGCATGTATGTGGCTGCCTTTGCCACAGGGTCGCCGGTGGCTTGCAGCGCCTCATAGTAATTGTCACTCCACCGTCCAATGGTGATCGTCCCCGGTGAAATGCCTTTCACTTCACACAAGTAGCCAAAACTTAATCCTTTGACCAATGCGACCTGTCCACCACCAGCAGTCACCTGCCGGACGAAATCCAGAGTGCCGCCCTCGCCGATCGCATGAGTGCCTAGTTTGGACGGACCATGGGGTACGGCAGGTTCGCTCAGCGGCGCCGCAGTCTGGCGCAAAACCAGTGGCATATAAACCCGGTCAAGTTTTGCGGCAACCTTGAGGACGACCTCCAGGGTTTGCGGTGAGTTCAGCACAGTATACCCAGCGGTATTGCCGGTGATGGTGATTGTGCGGGTGTATGTGCCCACAGCCACGCCTGCAGCATCGA
The DNA here is from genome assembly GCA_963700595.1 of uncultured Chloroflexia bacterium. Taxonomy (GTDB): domain Bacteria; phylum Chloroflexota; class Anaerolineae; order B4-G1; family SLSP01; genus PWVB01. The sequence continues at coordinate 311,744 of CAVOYE010000014.1, read as the reverse complement.
CCACGATCCGTAAGGGCTCACCTTCCACCCCGGAGGTAACGGGCAGGACAGGTGTGAATCCCATGCCGGCGGGGAAGGTTTTGGGCGCTAAGGTTGCTGACCACGTTAGCGACTGGTACCCGGTGTTTTCAATGGTCACCACCCCGGTCATGATGCGGGGCGCGGAGAGTTCGGTCAGGAAAGATAACGTTTGTGTCGTCAGATGGAGTTCCGGGTTAAGCAGCAGTCCGGGTCGTTTTGCCATAGCTGCGAATTGTGTATAGGCTGGCGTCAGGCTGCCGTCAGAGCGGTGCAAGGAATAAAACCGGCTGTGCAGGCAGGGAAATTCAGGCTTGTAGTTGTGCCAGTCGCTGTTCCAGATGAACATCCCATGCATCCAGGGCCAATAGCGTATCGGCGTATTGGAAAGCGCGCACCAGGTAATCCGCCTGTGTCTGGGCTGCTGACTTCCTGCCATTGAAAGTAATGGCTGTATTCGTAATCATCGCCGCAGTAAATGCCGTCATCGGTGGATCGCCGGAGCCAGTTAAACTCGGTTGCCCATATTGGCATACCGGCTTGCCCGTTGGCTGCCAGGATCGCGTGCATTTTCTCGGCGCCCCGGAAAGTGAAGCCGTTGCTGATTTGATCAGGATCAGATTCTGGTGGATAGGCGAACCCGTAGGGGTGATAACCGAAGCCATCTATACATGCTCCTGCGCCACGGTCCAGCATCGCCTGCAGGTAAGTGCGCTCGTCCATTGTGTAACCGTTGTGCCCTGCCCACCCGTTATAGATGCCCGGATACGCCCTACCGGCGCCAATCCACCGCTGATTACCGACGCGGCAGGATCAATGGCTTTTATTCTGGCATTGGCAATGCACAACATCTCGCTGAAGCGCGCGGGATCAGGGGGATTATTGCTCCAAAAGCCAATCACATTGGGCTCGTTGCACAGTTCATAAGCGTTAACCTTGCCCTTACCCGCAAGAGCGATCGCGTCAATGGCGCTGCCCCATGCACCCATGTTGTTAATATAGGCGCCGCAGTTAATGTTGTAGAGCACATTGTAGGGCAGGGCAGTCGCTGGAATTCCACTGTATTCATCCCAGAGCCTGATCCATCCCACACCCAGCGGCGCGACGAGAGTATCCAGGTTCGCCAGATCGCGCACATTGATGCCGTAACCCAAATGTGGTTTGGAGGGTGTTTGATCCAGACACGTTGTTGGACCATACGCTGCCAGCACATGATTGTCCGCATCGACAAGCGCGACAGCCAGCGCATCCAACTCATGCCCTTGCAGGGGTATGACGGTTTGATAGGGCACACCAGGTGCAAGCGCCGGCAAGTCCTGATAACCTAATTCAAAACATGAAGCGCGTTCCCAAACAAACAAACGGCTCTCACCAGCCTGCCAGGGCTGTGTGACCTGCAGGTTTAATTTCCAGATTATCGCCGTTCTGCTCGAGTCCCAACGTGGCTTCGCGGGTCGCTTCAGTGACATTACCTACGTTGCCGATGGGATACCACACTTCTGACCATGACAAGGTCGCCCACCCGTTCAGGAGAGCACTATCCCAGAAGGTGGGGGCGACACCGCCATGTAGTTCGACGCCGCTGGATCCATCATCTGTCCAATAAGTCCAGGGGATGGGATTTCCCCACCCATAACTGAAGCCTTTACTGCCGCGCACGACTTCACTGGGAAAGACCCGCAGGACGCCCTCGTTGCTATCATGATCATAAACTCCGGTGAAATCCGCGGCGGCTTGCGGGTATTCAAAGAAACCCAACCAATCATCGAGGTTATGCAGATATGAATAATCCACGCCATTATAAACGGGCCAACTGAAGCGATAATCGGGGCCGGATATTGTTTTCCCGTCACCCGGCAGGCGGGCATCTTCGGTGGAATGTACTGCGACTTCATCTGTGTTGAAGATCCATTGTGTGTTGCCCCCGGGTTTATTTGCCGCTCCCGGTGCGATTTGCGCGTTTAACCAGAATTTATAAGAAATAGGGGTAAAAGTTGGGTTTTCTACGTGAGGTGTGACCACAAGGTAGGCTCTGTTGTGCGGAAGCCCGATGTCAATGGTGGTTCGGATACGGTCGTCGAGGTCGGTGTCGCGCACTGTGACCGTGACGCCGGTTGTAGACGTGATGACAGACCACGACCAGGGTATGCCCCACTCGTAGCCATGTTCCTCAACGGGGAGGCACCATTCAATACCGCCCACAGCCAGCCACCAGCCCTGTTCCGGTGGGCCCCATTTGGTGGGTTTGATGACGGGGTTCTGGTAGAGATGGTTGTGACCGGTGCTTTTGTCAAAGAGTTGGTAGATGCGCCCCCCGAGTTCGGGAAGAAGGGTGACTTTTAGAAAGTCGTTTTCCAGAACCAGCAGCTCGTAATCCTGGGGTAGCGGGGTACGGGGGTTTTGTTCGTAAGCGGTCCAGTTTAAAACCGGATAACGCATGTTGTAGTAAGTATTGGTGTCCCAGTATAAAAAATCAGCATAAGGATAAGTTGGTATGCTGATCGTAGATTGCGTGAAGGTCGTATTCCCGGACGACACCGTGGTGGCGGAAAGTGGGTCCTGCGCGGTGAATGTCCTGGGTATGTGCAGCCTCCATGGCGTCCTCTGCCGTTGTTGAGGGCACAGGACCCATCACGATGAGGAGCAGCAGAACGCTTCCCCACAAAAAGTAAGTGCGAATACGGCGATTTTTGATACCAACCTCCATTGGCTGCCTCAGATTGCGGAAAGTTTGATGCTTAAGCGGTCGTTCCTGCTAGCCCGAGTTCTTCGGCGATATCCTGCATAGCCTGGAGCACAATCGCGATATGCTCCGCCAGCGGGATCCCCAGCAGTTCCGCCCCGCGTTCCACATCCTCACGTTTCACGCCTGAAGCAAAACCCTTGTCTTTCCATTTTTTCCGGACCGAACTTACCTTAACATCCAACAGGGATTTGCTGGGACGCACCAGAGCCACGGCAGTGATCAAGCCTGTCAATTCATCAACAGCAAAGATGGCCTTTTCCATGGGGGAATCCAGGGTTACCCCGGTCAGGTCCGGGGCATGCGCCTGAACGCCGCGGATGAGTGCTTCGGACCATCCCAGTTCACGCAGAATTTCTGTGCCTTTGAATGGATGCCCCCCTGGTCCCAGGTCCGGGTATTGTTCGTATTCAAAATCGTGGATTAATCCAACCACGCCCCACTGTTCTTCATCTTCCCCGAAACGGCGCGCGTAAGCGCGCATCCCGGTTTCGACTGCCAGCGCATGTTTGATTAAATTAGGGTTCTTGGTGTATTCATTCAGTAATTCCCAGGCTTGTTCACGGGTTGGCCACATCTGTAAACTCCTTGTTCACACGACGGTGTGTTAATTAAAGCACATTTGTTATGCTAAAGGTAAGGTCATCTTCACGATTTGCGGCATCCAATGCTTCTTGCGCACCCAGCACCACGACTTGCCCGGCTGCATTCATGCCATCCAGGATATCGGCAAATGCCTTAAAGTCATTGACCGTGGTATTTAACAATTCCGTACGGTATTGCTGGCGTGCTTCGTCGGTGTACCCAATCAATACCCGCGCCATAGCGCTGTAGCCTTTGGCATCCGGCAGTTGGTAGGCGTCGATGGCGCCGATGGCGCCGATAATGCCCTTGACTAACTCATCATCGGAAAGGTCGATGTTGCGCAGATACGTGCTGGTCTGGTCATAGGTTTTTATAGTTTTAAGCAGGTTGGGGTCGCGGTAGGATATGAAGGCAAAAACACCGGAGTTATGATCAAATACGCAAAAACCGCCATATGCCCCACCCTGAACCCGCACCTGTTCCCACAGCCACGTACTCCGTAAATAGTGAGCGATCACTTCGGTAGACCCGTGGCTGGTATACCCCAGCTTGTAAAGGTCCGTCCCTTTGCCAACATAATTGACCTGGGCAGGGATGGTCATGCCCTCCGGTAATGTCGCATAGGGCGGGTTCCACTGCATTGTGCGTGCTATCGGCGGGGAGTGTTATCAGGAAACTGTCCAGTTTGGGTTTGATAAGGTCCCAGTTGGCACTGTCCAATGTGACATTGCAGAGCATATTCTGGCGATTGACAAGCAGTTGGCGCACCGTTTCCAATTTTTCAAGCACTGCAGGCCAATTCTGCTGTACTTCGTTGATAAGCTTTCTTAAGAAGAACAAATAACTGACGCCGCTCATTTGTTCTGTTGCCCAATAAGCTTCATTGAATCTGGCACGCAGGCGTGATAAGACCACGCGGTGTCCTCCAGGTATCAATCCGGCTTCTTCCTGCGCCTTAGTCTCAAGAAGCATCTGCATAAAGCGCTCCGGATTATTCAATTTGACAGTGAGGAGGATGTCGCGCAAGATTGCCAGGAGGTCGCCAGCCTGATCCATTGTGGATTTGCAGCGCAGTAAACTCCAGGCAGCTGCATGCGGCGCATTGCTTTATAGCTGATATGTATGTCGTGGAGGCGATACCGCCGGTTTGCCGCCCGATGCGCTGGGTGAGTTTTACGAAATCTTCAGTTTCTGTGCCAATTTCCAGCAGCGCCATGCCAAATAGTTGCGCGTAAGGCAGCAGTTCCTGTGGCAATGTGTGTAGATTAAAGCCCACATCAAGATACAGCAATCCGTTGGTAAACAGGTCATGATACAATATCCGGGTTCCATGTACCTGGCTTTCGAGTGTGGGCACGTGTTTCGGAGACTTATCAAGATCATCAAGTGCTAAATTGGGCACCGTTGCCAGAGCCTCGGGGCTGTCAGGAGTTTCCTGCAGTTTTTTGAGTTGTTCTGCTTGCGCTATAATCTCTTTGAGTTCTGCTTCATCCATGCCTGCTTTGGCTTGCGCAAGCCGTTCTTGTTCTTCAGCATCCAATTGCTGCTGCATTGCCGGGTCAGGATCCAACACAACTGTGGTTCGGTGCAGGTTGTCAATCAGATAGCGCTGGACGAGTGCTTCGAAGTAGCGTGGATTTTCTGCCAGATCAGCTTTAATCTCTCCCAACGGTTTTTCAAAGGCAATCCCAGCGAATGGGTCGCCATTATGCAGCCATGTTACCAAAGCTTGCAGCATGACGACCAGTCCCCGCGGATACCGTCCATAGTTTTGTTCCCGCAGGTTAAACTCAAATGTATTCATCGAAGCGGCAATGGTGTCGGGATCGATGCCTGTTTGGGCAAGTTCCAGGAGCGTATCCAGTATCAATTGTTCGACGCGGTCTGTATTTTCGGGCAGAATGCCTTTAAGACCGGTCGAGAAGTACATTTGTCTGACGGAGTCATCTAAACCACTGCCGATAACATCCTCACCCAGCCCGGAGTCAATCAAAGCCTTCCGCAAGGGTGAAGCTGGAATGCCAACCAGGATGTGTGAGAGCACATTGAGCGCTAATGCTAATGTGGGGTCGGTATTCTCCGGGAGCAGCCAATTGACCGTGAGCATCGCTTTCTGCTGATCCGCATCGTCACTGGCGGGATAGGGTTGATGGATACGCCGGTGTTGATTGATGTGCGATTGCAAGGGAAGGATGCTGTCTACCTCAAGTGGTTCAAAATCATCCAGATATTGTTTCAGAAGGCGCAAGCGCTCTTCAGGATTGTCATCTCCATAGAAGTAGATGCGTGCGTTGGCGGGATGATAATATGTATCGTGGAATTCTTTGAATTGCTCGTAAGTCAGGTTTGGAATCTCAACCGGATCACCCCCTGAGTCATATTGATAAGCGTTATCGGGGAACAGCGACCGCTCGCTGTATCGCGCAATCAGGCTGTCAGGTGAAGAATAGGCACCTTTCATTTCGTTAAACACAACCCCTTTATAACTCCAGGGGTGCATCTAAGGCATCCAGTTCGTAATGCCAGGCTTCCTGCCGCATTATTTCGGGTGTAATGCGCGGGTAAAAAACTGCGTCCAGATAAACATCGGTCAAATTATAGAAATCCTGCAGGTTTGTACTGGCAATGGGATAACATGTCTTATCGGCATAGGTGAAAGCGTTAAGGAAGGTTTGCAGTGAACCTTTCATTAACTCCACAAAAGGTTCTTTGACCGGATATTTTCGCGAACCACAGAGTACAGAATGCTCCATAATATGCGGTACACCGGTCGAATCCGAAGGCGGAGTGCGGAAAGTGATACCAAAAACTTTGTTCTCGTCATCATTTTCCAGCGAGAACAATTCTGCCCCGGTCTTGATATGCCTATAAAGTTTAGCAACCGTGTTAAGTTCCGGGATGTTCCCTTCTTTTATTAACTCGAATCCATACAGTTTGTTATTCATTTTGACTTGCCTTTCATTCAGGTTTTGTTATTCACTTGGAAAAATTGGCAGGGGTTCCCCCAATACCGGTTTCGGATGGGTGAGATAAATATCCCACCATGTCCGCCACAGCGCCGGGATTTCCCTTATCCAATACATTGTAATAAACCGTTGCGGATATGCCTGCCGGTCTGCTATATAACCCACAACATCCAAGCCCAGTACCCGGCAGGTCTCAAGCGTACGGGGCAGATGATATCGCTGCGTGACAACAATGGCTTCTGAGACTTTGAAAATATCCCGGGCGCGATAGCAGGTATCATATGTTCTCCGCCCTGCATAGTCCAAAACGACATCATCTGCGCGGAATTCCATGTGCCAATGCATATTCTAACATCTTTCCAGGTTCATTATAATCAACAAAGCGATTATCGCCGCTAAAAAGCAATTTTTGAACCTTCCCAGCCTCGTAAAGCTCGAGGGCGGCATCCAGACGATCTTTCAGAATCATACTCAGCGTGCCGTCGGACCAATAGCCAGCTCCAAAGACAATGGCAACAGGTTCCCCAGGTATGGCATCCAATGCCGACGGGGGTATCATCATAGTGCTGAAACGCCCCCACAAGGTCCAGACAGCGAGACCTATTGCCACGGTTCCACCAACTATGCCAGCCACAATCAGGTTGCGGAGCTTCGGTATTTTAAAGTGCTTTGCTATCATTATTGACCAGCGTAAGCCTCAGTTCAAAGCAGCAGCAGCAGTTTCCACGACTGCGGTATCGTTGCCCCATATCAGAACGATGCGGTTTGCCTGGCGGTGGATAAAGACCGCTCCCTGTCCGCCTGCCCACCAGCGTCCGCGTGGCAAGCCGGATGCTGGTGTTGTATCCCGCACAATCCCGCGCAGGAATGGACTGGGCAGCAATTCCAACAAGTTTCCGTAAAAAAGCGCCGCATCGGCGGATGAATCCCACACCAATTGCCAGAGGGCGAGATGTGATCCGTCGTCGGTGTCCCAGACTTGCAGTAAGTCACCACCCCAATTTTCCGCGACTTGCGGAGAAAACTGGTTCAGACTCCAATCAGCCATCGTCAATCCAATCAGGGCTTCACCCAGGGTTTCAGTAACCTGGAGTGTCCAACTGCTTTGAAGTTGCAGTTCTACCGGTGTCAGCACCTGAGGCTCGTCTCCGTCGAGATAACGGTCGATGTGCAGGATTTGTTCTGTGGAGCGCGGCGGGCGCACGATAACGTCATCCAGAGCCTCCAATCCCCCATTCTCAACCATTGCGGCAGCAAAAGGACCGCCGAGGGTCAACGGCAGGCGCATGAGTGTGTCGAAAACGGGTTCATTCTGCTTCCAGGCAGGACTGTTCGCTGCCGATACGATTTCTGCCAGATCCGCTGCACGAGGTGAGTCAAAATCCGCACCCGCATAGAGCCATAGAGTGAGCAGCGCATCGCCATCCATTACGGCAGAAAGCGCCAGTCGGCGGTCAAGGGATGGCGCTTCAGCAATCAATCTGGTCAAGTCTCCATACTGATCGGGGAGGGCACGAGCATAGCCGATAAGCTAATTGCATCTCAAGCACGTCCAGGGTGCCGGTCCAATCCCGCCGGAAGTAGAATTCTTCCGTTTTCGGGAAATAGATCGCCGCGGCGCTTTTGGCATGGGCGACCACATCAAGCGCTGAGGTTACCGTTTTATCGGAGAGAGCCTGGTCAATGGGACGAAGGTTCAAAACATCCCAAATAATTTCTGAGGTCAGGACGAAAGGGGGATAGGCTCCGTAATATCTGAATAATGCGACAGAAAGATTGTGCTCATCCACCAGTGTTAAGGGTGTTCCCCAGAATCCCTGAAAACCGCGCACTTCAGCGACTCTGGCTGCGATTTGTCCTGCTTCAGCAACGTCAAACGTAGGGGTCGGCGTCGGTGAGGTTATCACCGTTGGTTGCGGTGTGAGCGTCGGCGTCGGCAGAGATAATTTCAGGGGTGTTGAGGTTGGTGCGGCAGGCGGTCCTGCTTGCAATGTCGACCAAACATTCCATATCAAAAGGCTGATGATGGTCAGCGTACTCAGCGCAAGGAAAATCAAAACCAGGCGTTGTTTTCTTGTTAAACCAGGATACCCACGCACGCCAGAACCTCCCGTTGAATGTTGATGACTTTTTCAATACCGTGGGATGCAAGATTTAAAAGTGCGTCCAGTTCTTCCCGTGAAACAGCTTTGCTTTCGGCTGTGCCCTGAATTTCCACGAAATGACCTGCTGCGTCCATAACAACATTGAGGTCCATATCGGCATTGGCATCTTCTTCGTACGCCAGGTCCAAATAGGGTTGCCCTTGCACCATCCCAACACTCAGCGCGGCAATGGGTGATAAGAGTGCGGATGCTGGCACTTTGCTTTGGGCGATGAGGGTTTGCATCGCCAGAGCGACAGCAATATATCCCCCTATGATTGATGTCGTGCGTGTGCCCCCATCTGCCTGAAGCACATCGCAATCCACGATAAGCATTCTTTCACCCATCAGATCCAGGTCTACGGCACGCCGTAGGCTGCGTCCAATTAAACGCTGAATTTCCTGCGCCCTGCCACTTTCAATATGCTTCCTGGGTGTGCGCGTGTGGGTTGAACGCGGCAGCATGGCGTATTCAGCCGTAAGCCATCCACGATTTTTTCCCCGGAGCCAGGGTGGAACATCTTCCTGTATGCTTGCCGTGCACAAGACATGCGTTTCGCCCACGCGAATAAGCGCTGATCCTTCAGCATAGCGGTTAGGCGAGCGCTCAATAGAGATCTCGCGCATAGCATCATAGGCACGACCGTCAGGTCGCATACAGCCTCCTTTATCAGATGTGAATTGATCGGACCATCATGGTTGCATAGACTCCATAGCGCTCAACATATCAGCATTGGTGGTAAAACGAAAGCATTCCTGATTGCGCGTCTGAGCTTCCGCAAGTTCAGCTTGCTCCAAACGCTGCGCATCTACTTTTGAAATAACAGGCTTATCACATTTTTGCAGGACCTGGGTCAAATTGGTCAATGCTGCCTCTGGTGTTGAGGAGGCAGGCAGCGTTGCCAGGTAAGCCAGCACAGCCTTCGTGCATTGCCCCGCGTCCTTTCGCGCCAGGCCAACCTGTCCTTTACTGGCTTCACGTGCCCAACCTGCTACAAAGACGCCCTCAACCGGGGCACCGGCAACCGGATCGTAAGCCTCATATGAGATATTGTCGACAGGAAAGCGAGGGGCAGGATGTTTTACGAAAGAATCCCACTCCACGGGTAATCCGAATGTCTCACTGACTTTATCACCGATACAAAAAATAACTGTATCAACATCCAGCGTGTGGGTGGTTCCAAGGCTTACTGACCGTGTTGAACCATCGCTTCGCAGCTCGAGACGGGTATCATCGACTTCCAGACCGGTGACTTTACCGGCGCTATCTCCTAGAATTTGGCTGGGAGAAGAGAGGAACCGGAACCCCAGTCGTGTGTTGGAGTTTTGTTCCAAAGCCCTGGGTAAAGCTGAGAGGATGAAAGCGCGTGCCGGTTCCGGGTCCTGCCCTACAGCACGCATACGGTCAGCGACACGTGCGAACTCAGCATCAAGAGCTGCCACATCCAGGTTGTTCGCAACGTACTCCATTTCCTGCCGAGTGAATTTTACCGCTGCCGGTCCACGCCGTGCTACGGCGGTTACCGCATCGACTTTTAATGTGCGAACTGCCCAGTGTGCGATGTCAGCCATCACATTCCCCACACCGATTAGGGCAATACGTTTACCAATGTCATAGCAGTGTTCAGAATAGGGCGGTAGCCCATTGTAATAATAGATAATGTCTTTGGCATGGTAAACACCCGCCAGATTTTCACCGGGTAATCCTAACCACTTGGTCCCCTGTGCTCCGACCGTGGCGATAATGGCAGAAAATCCTGCCTTCCGTAACATATCCAGCGATATATCCCCGTTGTTTGCGACGGTTACGTTGCCAAAATATGTAATATTAGGATGGGCAAGGATTTTATGGAATTGTTTACGAAGCGCTGCTTTGATGGCATGTTTTTCAAAGTAGATACCATATTCCGCCAATCCACCGGGGCGAATATCGCGATTCAGCAGCGCGACTTGAACGCCGGCAGCAGCAAGAGTCTGTGCGGCAAATAATCCTGCCGGACCAGCGCCCACAACCGCGACCATGTTATTTTGAGGGGAAATTCCCATCCCACGCTCCTTTATGATGCTGTATTTTGGAATTTAATCAGATTTCCTGATAATGGATAAAAAACCTTCTCAAAGTTACAAAGGCTTAGAATGACCAGCGTCGTGGTCCCCGTTCACCCGGACCCTCAGCCTGATGGGACTGCCACCGCGGTGAGTCTATGTTGTTGTCGCCATCCGATCCAAAGAGTAATTCCACCCGGGCTAATGCAGAGCTGTCATAGCGCGTGTAACCGCATGAATCACAATGCCAGGCTGCAAAATCTGGAATTGTAACAAGGCTTTGCCCCCAAAGACGCACGAAGGTAATCTTTACCGGCATCAAACTTCCAAATGCGCAATTGGAGCAGTGATATTTCATTCAGGCGCACCTTTCATGATTTCCAAACTGCTGCTCGCGCCAATGCGCGTGGCACCGGCTTCAATCATGGCGAGTGCGGTTTCGTAGTTGCGGATACCACCTGCTGCTTTTATACCCATATCAGGTCCGACTGTTTTACGCATCAGCGCAACATCAGCCACCGTAGCCCCACCCTTGGCAAAACCAGTCGATGTTTTCACAAAATCTGCTTCAGCTTGTTTGCATATTTCGCATGCCAGGACTTTTTCTTCATCCGTTAACAGCGCTGTTTCCAGGATTACCTTGAGGATCGCACCTTGGGCATGGCACACGGAGGCAACGGCAGCAATATCTGCATAGACTCGGTCACGATTTTTCGCGATGAGCAACCCCACTGGAATTACAGTGTCAATTTCAGTTGCGCCTTGCGCTATGGCAATTTCAGCTTCACATACTTTGACCGCCGTTGACGTCGCTCCCAATGGGAAACCGATAACGGTACAGACTGCCACATCGCTGCTGCGGCATAAAGGTGCCGCCAGCGGCACATAAAGGGCATTTATGCAGACTGCTGCAAAGTGGTTTTCCAGGGCTTCCTCGCACAAAGTGATAACCTGTGCAGGTGTAGCCTCTGCCTTAAGCAAAGTGTGATCAATGTAGCGCGCGAGTGTTCTACGATTCATTGGATTACCTCCAGTTCTGAAAACGTATGGTGAGGGATTATCCCCCATTTGTCGGGCGGCCAATAACGAAAGATGGTTTTTCCGATGATATTATCGCGGGGTAGCGTGCCCCATATATGTGAATCGCTGGAATTATTGCGATTGTCGCCAAGGACGAGATATTCACCTGGTTGGAGCGTAACATCTTCTTGATACATGGGAGGGCCACTGATGTAGGGTTCGTTCAAGGCGATTCCATTTACCCATACCCGCCCATCTCTGACCTGCACGTGTTCACTGGGCAACCCAATGATGCGTTTAATGTAAGGTATCGGTCCCTGTCCATTGGGCGGGTCAAGGACAACGACGTCGCCCCTCTCAGGTGGATGCAGCCAGTACGCCATTTTACTAACGATCAGGAATTGACCTTCGTGCAGTGTCGGCTCCATACTGATGGATTGTACTTCATAGCGCCCCGTCAGGGTGTTAACGAGTACAAAGATAATGAGCGCTAAAGCCATTGTCTCGACTAAATCTCGCACCCACGCCCAAAAACCCGGTTTTGATTTCGGGGACTCGATTTGTGAAAGGGTATCGAGTTCTTCAGTAACTGCCGGTTGTTGCGTTGCAGGATAGTCCGACGATTCGGGCATTGGAGAAGGATTCACTGTCAATTACTGTGTCCCCGACAATTCAGGGAATGTATAATGCGGGATTATCCCCCATTTCTCAGGCGGCCAGTAGGAGAAAAACGCTTTGCCCAGGATTTGATCCTGAGGTAGAAGCCCCCAGGTATGCGAGTCGCTGGAGTCGTTGCGGTTGTCTCCCAGGACAAAGACCGTATCTTCAGCGACGATCCAATTTCCGTTATAATAAGGCTGCGCATTAATATAGGGCTCGTTTAACGCGATGCCGTTGACCCATATGCGTTGATCGCGTACTTCAACAACATCTCCCGGCAGACCAATCACCCGCTTGATATAGGGAATGCCCCCGTCGTTGGTGGGAGGATCGAGCACAATAATATCTCCACGTGCCGGTGTATGCAACCAGAACGCTACTTTGCTCGCGATGAGATATTGGCCTTCTTGTAGGCTGGGTACCATACTTTGACCATGAACTTGATAGCGTCCGGTTAAAGCGTTGATGACGAAAAACAGGATCACTGCCAGGAGAACAGTCTCAAGCGTGTCCTGCAGCCATGATCTCATCCCAAAGGAACGGCTTAATGAAAGGTCCCGATCCTCGACTTCAGATGCAGGAGCACCGTTCGTGAATTCCTCAGCCAAACCTCACCTCCGTATTATATTGACCTGTGATTATAATTCATGTGCAAGCAAGAGCAACTTACGGCAGGATTCTTTCATTCTAAATTCCTGAACTAAATTTAACGGCATACCAGAAAAAAAGCGGCGGGTCGAATTTATCCTGATCATAGCTAAACAAGAGCAGAAACGGGCGTATTTGCCGTTTCTGCATGTGTGGAAGGTGGTTTTCCTTCCACCCACCTGCGCCGCTTTTAACATTCGCCACTTTTTAAAACGCACCCATCTGAATCATACACTTGTATCCAGATTGCATTTGTATATAATCAGGATATAGAGTCATGATGTAATTTTGGTCTGAAGTTTTATGACTATGGTAATTCGTTTTCCTCGTTAATGTACTTTGCTGCGTTGTCAGTTTTTGGTTTTTTATGAATGCTTGTGCATTTTTCATAGGTATCTTTGGAGGATAACTCATGCGGGATTTTGTGCACCTGCATTCCCACACGGAATACTCACTGCTCGATGGCTTAAGTAAGCCAAAAGCCCTGGTTGAATACGCTGCAGCTTTGGGTATGACAGCGCTGGCGATCACAGACCATGGCGTTATGTATGGTGTGGTCGAGTTTTACAAAGCCTGTGAGGATGCCGGTATTAAACCCATTATCGGCATCGAGACCTACCTCGCCCGTCAGTCCAGACACAGTCGCGACCGTGATGACGGTAAACCTTATCATCTCATCTTGCTGGCGCAAAACCAAACGGGCTATCAGAACCTTCTCGCATTGGCGAGCATCAGTCAACTTGAGGGATTCTATTACAAACCCCGGATTGACAAGGAAGCGCTGGAAGCTCACAGTGAAGGTGTCATCGCGCTCAGTGCCTGTGCGCAAGGTGAAGTTGCGCAGTTGTTGCATACAGGGCAGGATGCGCTTGCCCGTAAAGCTGTGCGCTGGTATCAGAAACATTTCCCTGATCGTTTTTATATTGAACTGCAAAGCCATGACCTGCCTGAATTTGAAACGATGTACCGCAAGCTGGTGGAACTTGCGCAAGAGATGCAGGTTCCCATGGTGGCAACCAATGATATTCATTATACGCGGCGCGATCAGGCGGATGCGCATGATGTGCTATTATGCATTCAAACGGGCAAAACAGTCAATGAACCCAATCGCATGCGGATGAGTGACCCTTCGTATTATATGCGTTCTCCGGAGGAAATGTGGGACCTTTTCGGGCACATTCCTGAAGCTTTAACAAACACAGTGCGCATCGCTGAGCAATGCAATGTTGAATTGCAGTTTGCACCTCCTTATCACCTCCCGAAATTCCCTGTGCCCGAAGGCTTGGGGACCTCGGAATCCTACCTGCGCCATCTGTGCGACGAGGGCATGGTTCGGCGGTACGGGAAGGATGCGGCGCTGCCGGAATATGTGGCACGGTTGGAATATGAGTTGGGAATCATTCACGAAATGGGATTTGATGATTATTTCCTGATCGTGTGGGATCTGTGTAAAGCAGCTGAAGAACGTGATATCTGGTGGAATGTCCGCGGATCGGGCGCCGGCAGTGTGGTCGCTTATACACTGGGGATCACAACCGTGGAGCCCTTCAGGAACCGGTTGCTGTTCGAGCGATTCTTAAATCCTGACCGGGTGAATATGCCTGATATTGACCTGGATTATCCCGATGACCGCCGTGCCGAACTTATCGCGTATACGAAAGAACGTTATGGCGCAGATAATGTTTCGGCGATTATCACTTTTGGAACATTGGGCGCGCGCGCCGCGATCCGGGATGTGGGCAGAGCCCTGGATATTCCTCTGAATGAGGTTGACCGTGCCGCGCGTCTGGTGCCTAATGTTCCGGGAAAGCCGGTTTCAATCGCCCATACATTAGAAACGGTTTCTGATTTCAAGGATCTTTACGACAGCATTCCTTATATGAAAACGCTGTTGGACACTGCACAGCAGGTCGAGGGCGTGACCCGCCACGCCAGCACGCATGCTGCCGGCATTATTATCTCAGACAAGCCGCTTGTGGAATATTTACCTCTGAACAGGCCCACACGAGGTGACGGTGATGACAGCCCGGTGGACAGAATTTCACAATGGCCCATGGAGATTGTGGATGCTATGGGCATGCTTAAAGTGGATTTCCTGGGATTGCGGACCCTGACCCATATGCGCAAGGCATGCGAACTTATCGAAAAAGAGCACGGGCGCAAATTAAACCTGTCTACGATCCCGCATGAGCGTGTTCCTGATGACCCGGAGAAAGATGCGGATGTACTCGCGCTTTACGCGTTGTTGGAGACGGGTGAAACCACGGGTGTTTTCCAGGTGGAAAGTGCGGGTATGCGCCGCACGCTGCGAGAGCTGCGCCCTACGCAATTTCAACATATCACCGCTGTGCTGGCGCTTTATCGACCCGGTCCAATGGAGAATATCCCCACCTATATTCGCCGGATGCATGGTGAAGAAGAGGTGACTTACCACCACCCCCTGATTGCCAATATCCTGGATGATACCTACGGCATCATTGTCTACCAGGAACAGATCATGCAGATTGCCGTGGCTATGGCGGATTATAAGCCGGGCGAAGCCGATATGATCCGCAAAGCTGTGGCGAAGAAAGTCCAATATTTGATGGATAAGCATCATAAAATGTTCTGTGAAGGCGCCGCTAACAAGGGCATCAACGCTGAAGTTGCCGACACAGTCTGGGCAGACATAGAATTCTTTGCCCGTTACGGCTTCAATCGGGCTCACGCCAC
The DNA here is from genome assembly GCA_963700595.1 of uncultured Chloroflexia bacterium. Classification (GTDB taxonomy): domain Bacteria; phylum Chloroflexota; class Anaerolineae; order B4-G1; family SLSP01; genus PWVB01. Next base: position 296,203 of record CAVOYE010000014.1, on the reverse strand, counting down.
CGACTATGCGGTTATTACTGCGCAGACAGCCTATTTAAAAGCGCATTACCCGATTGAATTCATGACAGCTTTGATGTCCACGGAGCGGCACAATATTGAGAAACTTGGATTTCTGATTACAGATGCGCGCCGCACCGGTCTTGAGGTCTATGGCCCTAACCTTAATCATTCTGATGTTGAATTCACCATTGAGCACCAGGCGGATGGTTCGCGCGTTATCCGCGCCGGGTTAGGGGCAATAAAGAATGTGAATGATGACGCTATGCAGCTCATTGTCACCGAGAGGGCGCACGGCGGACCCTTTGTGTCCCTTGACGATTTTGTTAACAGGCTTGATTTACGCAAGTTAAACCGCAAGACGCTGGAGTGCCTTATTCAAGCCGGCGCGCTGGATGATTTTGGCACCCGACCGGCATTATTAACGTTGGTGGACACCTTGCTCAGTGCCAGTGCCCAGGTGTACAGCGCGCGTGATGTGGGGCAATTTACATTGTTTGACAATATGGCAGAGCTGCGGCGGAACATCAGCTTGCCGACGTATGTACCGCCTATTCCGGATCGCAAACTCCTTGAGTGGGAAAAAGAGTTGTTGGGAACCTATATTTCCAAGCATCCCCTTTCCGATCTTGAACATAAGCTGCGCGCTCAGGATTTGATCAATACGACTATTGCCGAGGTTGCTACGGCGGTTCTGGGTCAGCAGCTAACGCTGGTGGGCATGGTACAACGCGTGCGCCAGATTACAACCAAAAAAGGGGACACAATGGCATTTGTCACCCTGGAGGGCTCTGGCGGTACGCTGGATGTTGTGGTATTCCCACGTACTTATGAAAGATTCAAGGAGAAATTGACGACGGACCGGATCCTTGTTACCAGCGGCAAGCTCGATAATCGCCCGAATCGGGAGGATCATCCGCTTATGGCGGATTGGTTTAAAGAAACCCATGAGCTGCCGGCTTCCGTAATGCCAGAACCTGGAAACGGCTCTAACGGCGACCGCAAGCCGGCGCTATCTGAGCAAATTCACGAATCTGCACTTGCATATAAGCAAGCCCCTGGTCCGGCGCCTTCTACTCCGCCGGTGCCGGAGGATCCGCCTGAAAAGGGCTTTATTGGTCAAGACGATCTTCAAAATGCTGTGCCAGCGACCATTGATTCATCCTCCGAACCTTATTTGACCAGATCGCATCCGGCATCTCCCGACACCGGCGGTAGACATATTGCGCCAGTGCGTCCGGGAGGCAACGGGCCTCTTCCTGCGGTTGCGACCCCACCGCAAACCCATCCAGCACCGGCATCGAAATTGGTGATTACGCTGAAACGGACGGGGAATGACAGCGCGGACTGGCAGCTTCTCTCGGATCTTCACCAGGTGCTTAAAACCGACCAGGGCAAAGACACGTTTGTCGTGCTGCTGGAAGACGCCGGACGCAAACGCATTCAATTAAGTTTCCCCAATGAATACACCCACAATACGGATGGGCTGCGACAGCAGGTAGAATCCATTGTTGGTAGCGGTAATTTGAGGATTACGCCCATCACCGACAGCACTTTTTGAATCAGAAGGAAGCCTGTCCCTATGCTGACCACGCACAAAATTGACACGACCGATCGCCGCCAGGTTCGTCGTTTCCTTGATCTTCCTTACCGCCTTTACAAGGACCATGCGCAATGGGTACCAGCGCCGCGGGGTGATATAGCCATGATGCTTAACCGCTCTGCGCATCCTTTTTATGAACATTCTGATGCTGATTTCTATATTGCTGAGCGGGATGGTGAGGTGGTGGGGCGGATTGCCGCATTGGAAAACCGCCCTTATAACGCCTATCACGGCGCGCAGGTTGCGCAATTTTACCTCTTTGAGTGTGAGAACGATGTCGGGATCGCAGAAGCTTTGTTTGCTCGGGTATTCGAATGGGCGAAAGCGCGCGGTTTAACTTTATTGCTGGGTCCCAAAGGTTTTGGCATTCTCGATGGTTATGGGCTGCTGGTTGAAGGTTATGAGCACCGCCAGATGATGACGATGATGAACTACAATTACGAATATTACCCGCGCCTTGTTCAAGCCCTGGGTTTTGAAAAGGAGGTGGATTTTGTTTCGTGCCACCTGGATGCACAGACATTTCGAATGCCGGAACGCATTCACCGGATTGCGGAACGGGTGAAAAAGCGGGGGAACCTGTATATAAAGCAGTTTTCAGGGCGCCGTGAACTGAAAACATGGGCGGAGCCGGTCCGTGAAGCTTATAATCGCGCTTTTGTCAATAACTGGGAGTTTGCGCCCATGACCGCAAACGAAGCGGAATTTGTCATGAAAAACGCAATTTCATTGACGGATTACCGCCTGATTAAAGTGATAATGCACGAGGACGAGATGGTGGGTTTTCTGTTCGGTTTTCCCGATGTTTCTGCGGCGCTCCAACGTGCCAAGGGTAGGCTTACGCCCTGGGCTTTGGCGGACCTTTTGCTTGAGATGCAGCGCACAGAATGGCTGGCACTTAACGGCGCGGGTCTGGCGCCTGAGTTCCACGGTGTGGGAGGAAATGCGCTGCTGTATGCGGAGATGGATAACACCATCCACGGTTCGAAATTTCGATCATGTTGACCTGACCCAGGTCGCAGAAACTGCCGTGCAGATGCGCCAGGATCTGATCAATGTGGGCGGAGAGATGTACAAAAATCACCGGGTGTACCGGAAGGTAATCTGATCTCGCCTAAGTTTGACAAATTACAGAGTATGCTATAATGGCACCATTGTGGGCGGTTAGCTCAGCTGGTTAGAGCGCTGCGTTGACATCGCAGAGGTCACAGGTTCGAGTCCTGCATCGCCCACCAAAGAGCAGGTAGGGTCACTTACCTGCTCTTTTTCGTGCCTGTGATAGGTTGTAGGGGCGGGTTTGGCATACCACCACCATGTCCTGACGCATGTGAAACCCGCCCCTACGGATAGTGTATCACATTAGTTTGTGCTGACTTTCTTACCGCAACAGTACTTATATTTTTTGCCGCTGCCGCAGGGGCAAGGATCGTTGCGCCCAACTTTATGCGGTTTGATAACTTGCCCCGCAGGATGTACCTGCTTACGGCGTGGCTCAGGCGGTTTGAAGCACGCCCACCATTCCAGTTCCGCGATGGTGTCCTTGATGAAGGTCTGCCGTTTATCTGCAATCAACTGCGCCAGCACGTGCTCCTTGCCAGGTTCCGCCGTTCCTTTACCCACGCGAGGTCGATAAACATCTCATCCACCACATCATCGGCAAAAGCCTGTTCGATATCCCCCATAACTTCTTCAGGATATAAATCGCTTGCGTTGCTGACCAGGTTAGCCCAGACGATTGATGATTCGTGGTCCAATCCCCCCCGAAAGAGATGCTGGAAATAGGCCATCACTGCATCACGGGAGAGGGCGCCTTGCACGACCAGCACTATCAACGCCCGGATCGCTGCGTCGCGGACATACTCATTAACCTGTGGGTCTTCGATGAGCCGGTGCAGCCCTTCAACGTTGCCGCCCGAGACCGATGCCAGGATGCGGCATAGATCTTCGGTAATGAGATCATCAAACGCATCAAGAACATCCTCACCAGGTATAGCCATGATGTCTACGATCAAAGGATATGCGCGCGTTTCGCGGAACTGTGCCAGAAGATACAGCGCGTAGAAGGGGAGCATATAGGAATCTTCGGTGAGTACGCGTTCCAAAGCGTCCTGTTTCGTTTCCTCAAGGACGCGCAACAACACTGGCGTCAGCGCCTCGCGTTGCGCAATCGCGGTTTTCAAAGCGGCACGTGGGAAAAAACCTGTTTCCAAATGCGTGAGCTGTTCTACGATTTCGTTAATATCCACAAAACACCTCCTACTGTACTATGATTTCAGACTGGCATTGGGTGTCGTCAATGGGCTGAAGCGTATCTTGTTTCCAGGATACGCCTTCCTGCGATATACACAAGTTTTCGGAGGGTGAGTTTGCAACCTGGCAATGCAACTGCTGTAGAGAATCTGCCTTGTTCGTGTGGGTGGTGCAGTACTTCACACCAAACCCGCCCCTACGGCGGGTGCCCGGTATTATATGGCAGCCCGTACGATGGATGCCTATCAATGCGCTATTAAAATGATGGCGCTTCTGTCATGGACAGTGTAGATCGCAGAATTCACGACGGGGGCGCGGTCGACGGGACATAAATCGGCGTGGGTGGGCAGGTTGGTATCGATGATGCAATGCCACTGCTGTCCCTCCGGCAGGGGGGGCAGGTCAAAGGTCAGCGGTTGCCAATAGGCATTAAAGGCAATATAGAGGTGCTCATTGTATGCCGGCGCGTGGAGTTCAAAAGCTAGACTGTGCGAATGGTCACTCCAGTCAGGTTGGTTCAAAGTCACGCCGTGCCAGACGACGTGCGGGTGGACGCCCTCTTGCCCCGGAACCCAGAATTGCTCCTGCCGGAAGATTGCTAATCCCTGCGTGAAGGCGATGATATACCGGGTGAAGCGCAGCACTTCCGCATTGCGTTGCAAGTCGTCCCAATTCAGCCAACTGACGGCGTTATCCTGGCAGTAGGCGTTGTTGTTCCCCAGTTGAGACCGCTGCACCTCGTCGCCCATCAGCAGCATGGGGGTGCCCTGGGAGACAAAGAGTGCAACCAGAAAGTTTTTTATCTGCCGGAGACGCAGGCTTTCAATGTCCGGGTCCGTCGTGGGTCCTTCGACACCGCAATTCCAACTGTAATTTGCATCCGCCCCGTCTGTGTTTCGTTCCCGGTTGGCGTAATTGTGCTTGCTGGTATACGAGACTAAATCATTGAGGGTGAAACCATCATGGCAGGCGATAAAGTTGATGCTACGGTTGGGTTCCCGATCGGGTTGTTTGTACAAATCGGGGCTGGCATTGATACGGGCTGCCATTTGCCGCACCGTATCCGTATCGCCCTTGATAAAACGCCGGACGTCATCACGGAAGCGCCCGTTCCATTCTGCCCAGCGATAACCGATAAAATCACCCACCTGGTAAAGCCCGGCGGCGTCCCACGCTTCGGCGATGATTTTTGTCCCCGCCAGGACCGGATCGGATTCGATCTCCCACAGGATCGGGGGATTCATCAGGGGGGTACCGTTTCCATCCCTCGCCATTACCGACGCCAGGTCGAAGCGAAAACCATCGACGTGCATTTCGGATACCCAACGGCGTAAACATTCCAGAATCAAATGCCGTACGATGGAGTGGTTGGCGTTGACTGTGTTGCCGGTGCCGGTGTAATCTGCATAGGCGCTGCGGTCCTGATCCAGCATATAATACGTCCGGTTCTCGAAGCCGCGAAAACTGATTGTGGGTCCTGATGCGTCACTTTCGGTAGTGTGGTTAAAGACCACGTCTAAGATCACCTCGATACCCGCACGGTGCAGCGCCTTGACCATGTCACAAAATTCTTCCACGGCACCAAGTGGGCTTGTGCGGCTGGCATAGCCCTGGTGTGGTGCAAAGAAAGCAACGGGGGCATAACCCCAATAATTGCTCAAACCTGGTGGGGCGTCTTGCGGATCGAATTGCTGGATCGGCATCAGTTCCACCGCTGTGATACCCAGCGAAACAAGGTAGGGGATCTTTTCCACCAAACCTGCATAGGTCCCGCGCACATCCGCTGCGACACCGGAGCTGGGATGCCGGGTGAAACCGCCCACATGGGTTTCATAGATGATGGTCAAGCCGTATGGGTGTTTGGGGTGAACATCCCCCTCCCAATCATAGTGTGAGGGGTCAACCACCACGCTCTTCATAGCCTGGGCGATATTACCCCCCGGGCGCCTCGCTGCCTGACGGTCATAGTTCTTGCCCACCACTACCGCACGGGCATAGGGATCTACCAATAACTTGTCACCGTCGTAACGCAAGCCTTCCTCAGGTATAAAGGGTCCGCGCACCCGGTAACCGTATAGCTGCCCTGCCTGCAAGCCAGGCACGAGCACGTGCCAGTAATAGAAGGTACGGTTACGTACCGGATCGAGGGGGATAATGTGGGTTGGTACGGCGTCATCAGCGTCTTCAAAGAACAGAAGTTCCACCGCATCGCAGTTCTTGGAGAATACGGCGAAATTGACGCCTTGGGGACATACTGTAGCCCCCAAGGGATAGCTTGTGCCCGGTCCGGTTGTCAGTGCCATGGTTTAACCTCGCGTGGTGACCAGGTTGCCGGAAGTATAGCGGCGTAAACCCCGGTAGAAAACCCACCGGGCAAACAGGACAGCGCCCAGTGAGAAGCTGATGATACCCGCCAGGCGTCCCCAGCTGAAGGATACCAGCAAAGCCGCGGGTACGGACCCAACAAAAGCTGCCGGGATCAAAGTATAGAGCAGCAGCTTGATCACTCCCGGGAAAATGTCCATGGGATAGAGTCCAAAGGTAATCAGGGCGTTGCTCAATTGCATGGAAAGATTCTGCGATTGCCCCAACCAGAAAGCCAACGACCCAATGATGACAAGAAAGGCAACTAAGACGAGGGATGAAAGGGTTGCCAAACCCAAAAACAGGGGCAGCAATACCCAGTGCCCCGCATCAGCCAAAAGGTAAACCCCGATGCCGAACATAAGCTCGCCCCAGGCGGACAAGGAACTGCGCGAAACCAGCAGGTGCACCAGAGGATCAGCGGGCAAAGCAAGGTAATAATCCAGGTCGCCATTGGTGATGAGCTGGGCTACCCGCCCGGCATTGCCGAATATCACAGTGGCGATGCCATAGCCCGTAGCGACGAGACCGTAAAGGGTGACCACGCCCGGCAGGTCCCATCCGCGAATATTGGGAAAACGGCTGAATAACACGACCCAGAACACCAACAGCATCAGGTCGTTGATCAGCATGCCAAACGCCTGTAAGATGAAGGCCTCGCGGTATGCCATGACTGACATGAGATTGTGCCGTAGATAAGCCAATATCAAGTGTATCGTCTTCATAGCCCGTTCACCCCCCATGCACGACGAGGCGGCGTTGCGCTGCCCACCATATTCCGGTGAGGATTGCGCCTATCACGAGGATATACGCTACCTGCCCCGCGAGCGAAATCACAAACACCGCCGGATCAAAGTGCACAAAAATACGCGCCGGCGCGTTGGTGATAAAGCGAAACGGCAACCAGGCTGCAATGCGTTGCAACCAATCGGGGAACATCTCCAACGGCAAAAACAGACCCCCGATAGTAAAGAGCAACTTCTGGTATATCAGGAAGACTGGCATAATCTCTTCCAACCAGAAAGCTGTCAAGCCAATCAGGACCGCGATCAAGGCATCCAGGATCAACGCCAGGCACGCCATCAGCAGGAATGCTGCAAAACCGGACCAACTACCGCTTATTTCCCCGGCGCCTAAAGCGACGACAGCGCTGGCTATGAGCAGGTTCAGCACGAAACGTGGCACTGAATTTCCCAGTGAGTGCGCCACCTGGTTCAGGGGATAGGAAATGGGGCGGATCAGCAGATACGCCAGATCCCCCGCTTTGACCGACTCGCTGATGTCGAAGAAGATCCGTGATGTGGAGAGCGCTATCGATTCGGTCATCGCCAGGTACCACAATATCTGCGGTAGCGTATAGCCGACCATCGCTTCCTGCTGGTTAAAGCTGTACGCGGCGGTCCAAAGCGCGACGAACACGCCTAAAAACAATACGGTGGAGACGGCGCGCGCCGCTAACTCACCGCGGTATACCCATTGCTGCCGGGCAGATATGCGGGAGATAAAAAGATAACGGGTAAGCATGTGTCTTGTCGTCATAATCCGGTTTACCATAAAGGTACTTTTTAACGGGCTGGGCTGGTCAGTTCATCACGGGAAGTGGCGCCATAGATTTGGGTGATGATTTCCTCCATAGGCGGTTCATCAATTGTGATATCGACAATCTGGTTGCGCGCCAGAATTTGCGTCATCACCGTCTCAATCGATACTCTATCGAGATCTACCTCCAATTTCACCCCATAACCCTTATGTTTTGCCACGTTCACGCCGGGAACTTCAATCGCTTGCCATTCTGCTCCCAATTTCAGGGATATGGTCTTGGTGCGCAGAAAATTGTGTTTCAAATCATTGACCAAAGCGTCGTAAATCACCTCGCCGTGGTTAATGACCATAGCGCGGTGGCACAGGACTTCTACGTCACCAGCATCGTGAGATGTGAGAAAGACTGTCACCCCTTCATCACGGTTCAACCGCAGGATCAGGTCGCGAATCCGCTGCTTGACCACCACATCCAGCCCTATGGTTGGCTCATCCAGAAAAAGAATCTGCGGGCGGTGCAGCAGCGCGGCAGCAATCTCGCAGCGCATCCGCTCTCCCAGGGACAGCTTGCGCACCGGTGTATTGAGGTAGGGTTCGATTTCGAACAGATCAACCAAATAAGTCAAACGCTGCTGATAAGTGCTGCGGTCCAGGTCATAGATGTGATACAGCAGGTCGAAGGAATCCGCAGGCGGAAGGTGATACCACATCTGCGATTTCTGCCCGAAGACCGCGCCAATCTGGTACGACAATCGCTCGCGCTGCTGCCACGGCACCATTCCCAGCACCTGGGCGCTCCCACCGGTAGGATAGAGGATGCCCACGAGCATTTTAATGGTGGTGGATTTGCCGGCGCCGTTGGGTCCTATAAAAGCCAGACGCTCGCCGGCGTTGACGGTGAAGGTGATATCTTTGACAGCTTCGACGGCACGGCGCTGCGGCTTGAACAGCGCGCGGACGCTGCCCAAAAGGCCGGGTTGTTTTTCAACGGTTGTGAAGGCTTTGCTTAAAGCGCTGACTTCGATAATCGACACAGGTACATCCTTATGTAATCGACTGCATAGTAATATTTTATGCGCGACCGGTTACTATGGCAACCGGATGTAAGATCTGGGTGCGTTCTAAGAAAGAGCCCCAGAAAGGGGGGGCGAGTTCCTGAGCTATGCGGAATAGATCTCCGGCGTAGAATAAGCCACTTTCTCCAACCGCCACATACAGTACTGTTTATTCAATGTGACTTGATGCGGTTTATAGAATTACAAAATGCGGATATCAACGCCTTCCAGCTCTCTCTTAACAAATGCTATACAGTCATCAACTGTTTTGAGATAAGGATGCGGATGTGTTTCAATATCGAAAGAAAGATCCGCAGGGCCAAAATCGAGATAATCCACACCGGGCTGCGCAAGCTCACGTACATTGAGCACCGCCTTGATGGATTCGATCTTGATCCCCAGGATGCCGTTCTGATTCCACCAGTGGGCATATTGGAGGCGGTCCCGCCGCTCCGCCACCCCATAACCAACCCAACCGCCCCAACTGCGCTGCCCGAACGGCGGGAAGTAGAAGGCATTGACCGCTTCGGTGACTGTGGCGGCGTCCTTAACCTCAGGCACCTTGATACCCGACAAGCCCAGATCGAGATAATGCCCGATGAGGTAGACTTCTTTCAAGTGTCTGATACGCAGCTGGACTGGCACGCTGAATGCTTCTGCCGTTGTAGAGATACGGACGATGTCCCACTCGCTGATTGCGCCGTGCTGGGCATCAATGTAAATCAGGTCACAGTTCGTATCTTGGATGGCTTGTTGGACCTGGACTGCGGTCGAATGATTGGGCAGGCGAACCTGATGAATGGGTTCACCAGCGTGAATACGTGATTTAAGTGTTTGCGGGTCTGGCATATTGGCTCCTGTTTGTGAACTTGCTGATGCTGCCGCTTAATAAACCGACGTAAATGTCGCCATTAGGCGCAACAGTAATGTCGTGGATACCGTCACCAGGCACGTCAAAAAAGCCTGTGATGACGCCTGATGTGGCGACCTTCGTCACTCTGTGGTTCGGTGCATCACAGACATACATCGCGTCTTCGCTGGGCATATATTTCAGATCGGAAGGGCGACCGATGTGTGTCCACTGCCGCAGAAATGTACCATGTGGGTCGAAGACCTGGATACGCCAATTTTCGCGGTCGGCACAATAGACGTTTCCCGCTTTATCCGTGGCAATGGCATGCGGCAGCGCAAATTGCCCGGGTTCCGTGCCTTCCGAACCCCAGGCGGTGATGAAATGCCCGGCAGCGTCGAACTTGGCAATGCGCTTATTGCCGTAGCCATCCGATACATACATCACGCCCGCAGAGCCAAATGCCAGGTCGGTCGGTTGGTTAAAATGGGTCGCATCCTCTCCGGGCACGCCCCTTGTCCCCAGGATAGCCGTAATTTCACCACGGGAGGAGAGACGATAAATGACATGCCCTCCATCGTCGACGAGCCAGACATTGTCTCCTCTATCGCAGACGACCATGTGCGGGCGCCCAAAGGCAATGTGATCCCACGAGAAAAGATAGTTGCCTTCCGCGTCAAAGCACAAAAGGGGCGGGGCTGCATCTCCACGGTGAAACACATAAAGCCGGTTCGTGGAATCCGCTTCCACCCCCGCAACCTGTCCGAGGGACCATCCATTGGGTATTTTGAGCCAATTTATTTCGGCTTGATATCCAAGATCGACGGGACTGACAGTTACTTTCCAGGCTTGCTTCGCCAGCAAGGCTTTTTCATGCAGCGGGTTGCTATTTTCTTTGCGTTGCGGCATTATCCCTTCCTTCCCCATTCCAGTCACCTCAGGAGGCTTTTAACTATATCGATATCTTTCCGCAGCAAGGCTTCAACTGGCATCTGCATCTCTTGTGACATTGCGGCATAATTATTTTCTAGTATCAGCCACCCGGTATAGTTTTGGGCCTTCAGTGCGCGCATGGCGTCAAAGAAGCCTGAATTTCCCTCACCAAGCAGGGTAGAAGAGCCATTGTCGATACCATCCTTGATATGGATTTCGCAAATGTGCGGCAGCAATATCTCCATGATGCGGACAGAATCATAGCCTTTCATACTGAAGAGATTCCGGGTATCGAAATATATTCTGAAGCGTTCAGAATTGACCGTTTCTATCATGGTCAGTTGATCTTCAGCCGAGAGCGCGTTTTCACTCCCGATGATGACGTTGGTGCCTTCTGCACAATGGCAGGCATACCGCAGGCATGCGACCGTGTTGTGAAAATCTTCGTCAGATACGATATCCCCTTTGACAAAACTTGGAAGTTGGACGATGGGGATATCCAAAGCCACCGCACTTTCTACTGATTTGGCGATTGCCGCTTCGGCAATCTTTTTGGATCCCGGTTCCGACATACCGTATTGGCACAAAGCGTTGACGGCTAAGGAAGGATAGACGATGTCCAGGTTCTTACGCCAGATTTTGTATTTATTTTGTTCTTCTATGCGGGAAAGCGGGAAGGCCTGCGCGTAGCTTCCAAGATCAGGTTCAACACCCTCCAGTCCAAGCTTCGCTGCAAATGCAAGACTTTCTTCTGTATCCTGCACGGGGATACTCCATTGACAGATGCCTATCCGATTTTTCATGTTTTATGGTTCTCCTTCATTGCGTCTGAATATCATAAACAACGACGCGTTCCCACTTGTCCATGTGCTGCGCGACAAAACGTTGGTGGACTTCACCGATCTGATATGCGTCTTGCCCTGCTTTGTCATCGAATATCAGCACCATGCCATAGCTGTAATTATTGACCACCACGTCCCGGTGTGTGTCTGCCGGTCTGCCGTAATAACCTGATTTCACCGGTGGGTTCTGGCACAGCGTCTCCAATCCCCCTTCAAACGCAGTAATGGCTTCATCGTCCAGATCAATTACCAGCCAAAAGTAAACGTTGTGCATAAACATTTCTCCTCCTTACGCGTCAATATTGACGCATGTATCATAAATATGATCGGCATTAACCCGCGGATGAGGCAGCAATCGCCTGTCCGAAGGTTTCATTGCGGCGTATCAATCGCACGCCCGCACGCAGGACAAGCAGCGCAAGGCAGATCCAGGTGACACCAATAACGGGATATACTGTGCGGTATCCGAAGTTGGTGAGTAAAAAGCCAAGAATCGGTGACATTGTAGTCTGTGCGACCAGGTTGCTGGTGTTCATGCCGGTAATAGCAAACGACTGCTCTTCTGGCGATGTCATTCAAATGAATCCCTTCCTGCCGGGGAACTTTGCCTGGCTTCCCAATTCCGCTTCTATCTCCAGGAAGCGATTGCCCCGTGGTCCGAGAGCGCCTTCGCGGAGGTGTCCGGTGCCCAGCCCCACCGCATAATCTGCAATAAGGGCACCTTCCCCCCGGCTGTCACAAGGCATCACAGCATAACCGTTGTCATAAGCAAGCTGTACGGTGTCGAAGGCTTCGGTGATGGTGCCTATTTGGTTGACCTTGAGTAACACGGCATTGGCGGCTCCCATAACAATCCCCTTGGTGAGGCGTTCTACGCTCGTGGTAAACAGGTCATCTCCTACGATTTCGATACCCAATTCTGCGGTCAAAATGGCATGCCCTTCGTAATCGTCTTCATCCAGGGGGTCCTCGACGATGACGAAGGGATAATTGGCGACCATATCCTGATAAAGTTTGATTAAATCGTCGCGGGTCTTGTCTTCTGCTGAGAACAAACCGACAAAGCGGTCGCTGTCTTTTTCGTAGTATGTCGCTGCCGCCACGTCGACCTGGAACCCAATCCGTCCATCATAGCCCGCATTGATGATGGCTTCGCGTTGAAGGTCCCACAGTTCGCGGTCGTGTTTGACCACACCCGGTGGGATAACACAACGACCGCGGTCTCCATCGATACCGAGGTTTTCTCGTACCAGGCGTACCAGTTCATTCGAAACCTCCCAGGCTGCGTAGGAGGCATCTGAAAAACTTTCGAAGCCATAACAAATCAAAGAGTAGCTGGGTTTTCCGCCAGACCTTTGACCGCTGCCGTAGCGCCGGCTGCCCACCACCGTGAGGACCCCGGGAACAGGCAGCGTACATGCGTGTACACCCCCGATGTGCTGGTAAAGTGGGATATCGAGGCTGGCAGCTCCGGCTTGCAGGATAGCGGCGGATACGCTGGCGGTAGCATTCCCGCCCAGGTTGGTTTTATTGGGTGTACCATCCAGCGCGATAATGGCGCTATCCACTTCAAGCTGCCGGCTGGCATCCATGCCGATGATTGCCGGACCGATGCGCTTCACGACATTGTCGACTGCCTTGAGGACACCTTTGCCGTGCCATCTTGTTCCGCCGTCATAGGCGAATTGGACTTCGTGGGCGCCTACCGATACGCCCGCTGTGACCACAGCCACCCCTTTGGCTCCGCACTCCGTTTTGACTGTAGTTTCTATCCCCGGATGTCCCCGATCTGAAAAAATTTGCCGGGCGTTCACTGCTACAATTGTTGTTCCAGTTGACATTATGCCTCCTTGTCAATTTCACCCATAATCAGGGTTACCGATAAATCATTCATACTGATATTCTGCGTGGCGACAACGCCGTCTCCCAGTTTATAGAGCACTGGCGATGTGTTATGGTTGCGCAGCTCTTCAAATACATTATAGCCCTGTTCGCGCGCGCGGCGGGCTGTGGTTCCGTCCACGATAGCGCCATTCAACACGGGGATATCATCGCAGTCCTCAACGAATTGTTTCCCCGGTCCATCTGTCCCGTCAGTGTCTACAGAGCCCATGATAATACGCGCGCTCCCTTCAATATTTAGCGCAGCCTCCAGCGCGTACTCCTGATTTCGACCACCCATACCCTTTTCCTTGCCAACGGTCACAATCATCTCTGTGCGTGCGATCAGGGCAACAGGCGGTTGGAAGGTCTCCCCGGTGCGTTCTGTTTGCCGGGCGATATTGGCAATGACGTTGCCCACCTGCCGGGCTTCCGCCTTCATGTTGAGTGTGTTGTAAATGACATGCGGTGTAAAGCCCAGTTCCGCCGCTTTTTTGACGGCGGTGGGGATGGCGCTGAGATGCTCCGGCATCAAACCGAAGATGCGCGACCGCATCTTCTCAAATTCCTCCGTTTTGACCGTTTCATCAGCGGGGTCGGCACGCAGAAGGTGCTGGCGTACGGATTCCGGGACAGCATCCCACGCATCCCACTTGTTCAGGTTACGGACGGCATCCGCGAAGGTCGATCCCTCCGGCAATGAGTGGAGCCACACCTGCTCATGCATAAGTTGGTGATAGGTGTGAGGTTCCCAGGCAATAAAGTGGATCGCCCGTGCCGGTTGGATGTGCCTGGACAGGCGTCCCCCCTTCATCATATCCAGATGGTTGCGGATGGGGTTCAAATCCCCGGTGGGTACACCCCGTTCGATCTGCATCAGATAGGTTGTCCGGCGCACATCCTCCAGGCTGACTCCAGGCACAGGTAGCGTCAGCAGGGATGATACGCCGTTGCTGACCACCGTGAAAACCAGGTCATCCTCGCGCAGGTCGCGCGTCATCTCCAGTATTCGCCGGCAGCCACGCACGCAGTCCTCATCCGGCACAGGGTGCGCGCCAAAGGTAACCTCAATCCGTTTCAGGATCAGGTCGCCCCCGTGTTTGTCGATGATGTGCCCGCCGGTGAGCCGTTCGCCCAGGATATCTTCAATGGCTTTCGCCACACGCTGGCTGCCTTTGCCTGCACCAAAGACAAAGATCCGGCCTATTTTACTGAGGTCAATCACCTCTTCACCGCTGTGGGGATCCCCCTCGGGTTCAAATTCCGGTTTGCCTACGAATAGGGTATCATCCTGCCATTCGCATGGCTTTCAGGGTATTGTAATAGGGGTCAGAGGCTTGTAAGCCTGCCTCCAGGATTTCGACCATGGCCTGCCTGCCCCGCACATTCCCATGGTCCGTCAACATTCCGGCATTGAGGATCCTTGTCATTGAAGGTACGCTCCTGTGTTATAAAATTTTAACTTGATATCATGAAATTTATGATTTACCACCGATGGCTTTGACCACGGGCCATATCTCAGAGGAGCCACCAAATGATAGGCCCGTCAAGCCTTCGTCAGTCTCTATTTCACAATATACATCCTGGTAGGGGCTGGGCTTTTTAACAGTGGACCACCGTGTATCCAGATAGTCAGCCAGGCCACTACGCATGGGACCCTCGAGCCTGAACAATCGCACGTTGGTGATTTTCATCGTATTGTATCCTTTCGATGACGATCAAACCTACAGGGCTATCCAGGTCTCTTCGTCTGAGCCGGGGCGCTTTCTCAAGAATCGACCGTACAATGGGTCCAGATCGAAACGCGCGTCGAGATCATCACTAATCGCGCAGTTCTTTTCCACCAGTTCAGCCAGGCGCATCCCTATAATGGCGACATCTGTCAGGGGATTGGATAACACCAGCGTCAACAGACCTGCCATTAACTTGTCCATGTCAATATGCGACTCGATGTCTGGGTAAACCAGCTTGAGCCATCTGGGAAACACCCCACCCGTAAAAGGCCGCATCAGCGCAATGCCCATCTTTTGCGCTTCGGCTTCCACCATCACCCCGGCATGCTTATCGGGATCGTAAGGATGCTGGAACATGAGGTTATACTGTATCTGCATGACATCAAATGCCTGAGTATCGATTAAGCGACTGACCGCTCCATTCGTCCCTTCAGATGTGAAACCTGTGTAGCGTACTAAACCCTCCTGACAGGCTGCCTGCATACCGGCGAGGACGCCATCAGGTTTGAGGATGTTATGCATCTCCTCTTCAGTGTACCAACCGCCATGATATTGAATCAAATCTATCCGGTCTGTCTCCAACCGGATTAAGCTGTCCTCAATGCTCCTCCGCGTATCGGCAGCGTTCTTTTCTCGTACCTTGGTGGCGATAAACACGCTGTCGCGGAAGGGTTTCAAGGCTTGCCCAAACATGACTTCCGAACCATACAGCGGAGCGGTGTCAAAGTAGTTAATGCCCAGCTCGACAGCGCGTTGGATGGCTTGTTCTACAAGCTGGATCTGTTCTTCCTGGGTGGGGTCCCACACGCCAAGATAGTTACGCAGCCCGGCTCCTGCACCGCCAAAACCTATTTCTGAAACCTGCTCACCTGTTCTTCCTAAAGTTCTATAGTGCATGGCGACATCTCTAAAGGGGTTTACATAAAATTCTTGAAATGTGCATGGTTTTGAGGTTTGTGCTGGTCGCGCCCGTCATGACCAGCGCAGTGTCCGCACCCCAACCGGTTCCCGCCACCACCACAACCTGCTCATCTTGCTCAACAAGTCCAGCGTTTCCCGCCATCAGCAGGATCTCGACACAGACTTTGACGCCCTGGCTGAAAGCCCGTAAGAAGTCCGCCACCCATTGCGCCGGACCTGGGCCAAAGAGCTTTTCCTGATGAAAGAGCATTGTCCCAAAATAGACCTCGTGGCCTTCTTGTCGGGCGCGCTCAATGAGTTCCTGGGGAAATCGCTGCCCCGGACCAAAGCCGTACTGGTGGGGGATGACAATCAGGCGCACGCCTTGCCCTTTATATCTATCCATCGCGAAACGGGCTGTGTCGCCCCTCGTTGAGGCCAACACGATCTTTTGGATGCCCAGTTCTGTAATGGCGCGATCCACGATTTCAAACAGCGCTTCCGTATTCTCCTTACCGGTCTTCTCAAAGTAGAAAATTTTCTCTTCCATTTCTCTCCTTTTTAGAATTAAGTTGCTGTTATAGCATAGGCTGCCATAAATGGCACAAGGTTGGTAAATAGTTTATGATTACATTCTTGAGCGTCTGCGGTTTGGGAAAGTAGATATGTCTTTCCCTGTGCCGGTTGTTGAGGGGCACACCTGACAACTGTTAGTATAGTGCAAGTTACCCTTGTGGGAAGAGGTGCAATTAGTTTGATGCGTCTTTTGTATTTCACTGACAGATATGCTATACTGCTTGTAGTTCTTAACGTAAATCATACCAAGATGTGATTTTGGTGAGGTGGCACGGTGGGAGCACATCTATGACCCAAAAAATTTACTTCAACGGGGTGAACGGTGCGACGGGAAACTACGGCATGCCCCCGATACCGCTCACAGAATTGACCGACCACATTCTGCAGAGCCGTACCCAATTAAACCAACGCTTGCATAGCATTGCGGCGGAACTTAATAATAAGATCGTCAACGAAAATAAAATTATTGCTATCGTTGATTTACTGATGCGCGCGATGCTCTCACTGACCGGCAAAAACATGCCCAAAGACGCACTGTTGGAGGGTATGGCTGCGAAACTGATGGGAATTCTTCTGGAGAAAAATGTAGTTTTTCCCGGTGATGTCCAAGAGTTTGCTTCATTGCTCAAACAGGAACCTGTGGAAACTATGGCTTATATCATCCAACAGCTTGGGAAAGGTGAATACGGCGCGCGTGAACTTTCCCGCCTTTTGACATCAGAAGAACAGGATACCCCGCTTGTGATGCACAACTTACTCAGACAGCAGTTTGATCGTGCTCTGGAGAAGATTGAGGTGGAGCACTTGCGAATAGAGGCAGCGCAAGCCCTGGAAACCGATGGCACTTTGCATACTGCGTGGATTGATAGTTTTGTCAGGCAATTGAATCAACTGCCGATGACGACGATGCGAATCGTTACCGACCGCGATGCACCGAGTTTGGCGATGCGGCAGCTCTCAGAAACGTTAAAACGCCAGCGCGATACCCTTACCGACCAGGCTTATATGGTTGACACCTTGACCCAACGACTGGATGCTGAATCAGCTCAGCCCGGCTCTGTATATTGGCCCAAGGTCACGGCTTTGCTTTATCAGTCTCTGAGTGTGTGGCGACAGAACGCCGTCAAGTTTAACTGGGTTGCACTGCGCAGCACGCTGAGTGATTGGTTGGAAGCAGTAGCGACTGCGTTAACGGGAGATCAGGGTGTGGTTTCATGGATTGATCCCTGTGATTTGAGCGAAACAGGATGGGGTATTATTTTTCCGGCACTTATGCCTTCTGTTAAAGTCGATGCCATCGAACAGGCATTGGCTCCACTTCTGCAACTGCGACAAATCCAGGCAGGATCGCTATTCCGCATTTACAAAGGCAAGGATGGCTATCGCCCCGGGGATAAAGCCGCAACGTTTTTATTGCGACCTCCATTAAGGGCTGCCCGTCCAGAAGATCCTGTCGATCCCCCGAACACAGGTGTGCCCTATTACCTGCTGTTAGTAGGTGATCCGGAAGAAATTCCTTTTCAATTTCATTATCAATTGGATGTACAGTACGCCGTGGGACGGATAGATTTTGGCGATGATATCCAGGCTTATGCAAATTATGCCCAGAACGTGGTCATTGCTGAGCGCCGCCCCGCCCCCCCCGCACCCAAGGCAATCTTTGCTGGGGTAGCCAATCCAAATGATATCG
The DNA here is from genome assembly GCA_963700595.1 of uncultured Chloroflexia bacterium. Lineage (GTDB taxonomy): Bacteria > Chloroflexota > Anaerolineae > B4-G1 > SLSP01 > PWVB01. The sequence goes on along the minus strand of CAVOYE010000014.1, from coordinate 277,990 downwards.
CCACCGAACTCAGCTACCAACATCTGGTCACGCCGCTGCACGCTTATTTTCAAACCCGCGTATCTCATACAGATTGGACAGCCCATAAACTGGAGCCTGCACAGGCAACGAAAGCCGGCTTACTCACTGCGTTGCAGGATATTCAAGCGCCAACACTGCTTTTTACCGCCAGCCACGGGTTGGAGTACAATGAGGATGACCCAAATCAACGCGCCCTGCAAGGCGCGCTGCTCTGTCAGAACTGGAAGGCGGATGGGCTAACCAGCACGGATACAGGTATCGCACATACAAGTATCCAGGCAGAACAAATATTGTCCGCAGAAGATATGTCCAGAAAGGTCAACCTGACAGGCACGATCGCCTTTTTATTTGCATGTTACAGCGCTGGAACGCCGCAATTTGACAGCTACTACCGCATGGCATTCAAGGAACAGGGGAAAGCTATTGCCAAAAAGCCGTTTATCGCAGCTTTACCCCAACGTATGCTGCGTTTGCAGGAGCGTGGGGCGCTGGCTGTCGTGGGGCATGTGGAACGCGTATGGGGCGCTTCTTTCCTGGCTGCCGGGCAAAACTCACCTGATGGCACACCTGCAGGGAATGGCAAGCAGACAGCCGTATTTGAAAATGCCATAGACCAGTTATTACGCGGGCATCCCATTGGAAGCGCACTGGATTGTTTCAACATGCGCTACGCTGCGCTTTCTACAGAGCTGACCAACCTTTATCATGAAATTGGCAACAATCCTACCATGAGCCAGGCTTATGAACTCGCTGAGCTCTGGACTGCCAATAATGACGCACAGGGGTATATTATCCTTGGTGATCCTGCGGTTCGATTATTTAGCAAAGCACTGATACAATGATTTCCTTGTCATAAGGAGTGTGAACATGGCTGATGAATTGGAAGAACCATTCGAAGGGGATTTGGTATTTAATGGCATTAATGGTGTTTCTGGAGAATATGGGCAGCCCCCTATGCCCAGCCAACAGTTGGCGCGTTTGATTTCGGGAAACCCGACCGCGGAGGATTTCCAGGGATTTGTTGCGCACCAAAAACATCTCAGCACACTTACCAGCTTGTCCAAGCGACTGGATAAAGTTACGGACGACCAGCTTGCACTTCAGGAAGCTGCTGAGGAAGTGGAATTAGCGGAACTCAAATTTAAAAGCACCTTCCAGGAACAGATTAAAAGTTCGCCGGTCAAACCAGGCGCTGGTGACCCGTCCAGAATCGAGGATGTGGGTTGGGCGGTGCTTTTTCCTGCTGAGATGAATCCTACTTTGCGTGAAAATATCAAAGAAGCTTTGAAACCCTTGTTGGATTTACGCCAGCAGCAAGCGGGTGAAAAGTTCCAGATTTATCAGGGGGGGAAAGCATACCGTCCTGGAGAGCGCAAGGATAAATTTTGCGAACGCCTCAATGTTGGACAGGGTGCCGCAGATCCCACTGAGATGCCCTTTTACGTGATGCTCGTGGGCACACCCAATGATATTTCATACCGGTTCCAATATCAATTGGATGTGATGCGGGGCGTCGGGCGCCTGGATTTCGGCGATAATATCCAGGCATATGCGGACTATGCGCAAAATGTTGTGGCGGCAGAATCAGGGCAAGTCACCCGTTCCCGCAGCGCGGCGTTCTTTGGCACTGCCAATCCCAGCGACAAAGCCACCCGCCTGAGCGCCAGGTATCTGGTCCAACCGCTTTACGAAAACCTGCAAAACGCCGTTATGGATAATGAAATTGCCCTCAATGCACCCTGGGAATGGCTTCCCCCAATCGTTGGCGAGGGGCAGGCAACTAAATCGACGCTGACACAATTGTTGGGCGGACAGCCTGAATTGTCACCGGCGCTGTTGTTTACAGCCAGTCACGGCATGGAATTTCCCGCAGGGCATCCCTATCAAATGCCTTTTCAGGGATCCCTGTTGTGCCAGGATTGGCCTGGGCCCGGCAGTGATATCAAACGTGATTATTATTTCGCTGCAGAGGATGTCGCATCCAATGCCAATATGCTGGGGATGATTGCCATGCTGTTCGCATGTTACGGCGCCGGCACTCCGGAACTCGACCAGTTTGCTATGCAGGCATTCAAAGTTCGTGAGAAGATCGCCCCTAAGGGTTTCACAGCAGCCTTACCGCAACGCATGCTGCAGAAGGGGGCGTTAGCGGTGATTGGACACGTGGAACGTGCATGGGGTTATTCTTTCATTTCTCCCAGTGGAAATGTTGACAACCAGGCTTTTGTCACTGCGTTGCGCATGCTGATGAATGGTAATCCGGTAGGCCTGGCGACAGACCCCAGTTTTAACCTGCGGTATGCCGGGTTAAGCTCGGATTTGAACTCTGACCTGGAGGAGTTGAAATGGGATCCGGCATATTTGAACGATTATGAACTTGCTCACCGCTGGACAGCCAACAATGATGCGCGCAGTTACGTTATCATTGGTGATCCCGCCGTGCGGATACCGCTTGCTACAACGGAACCAGCTCCGGTGGAGCGCCCTGAGCCAGGTATAATCATCAATCCCGAACCAACCCAGCAGGATGAAAGCGAGGAACCGGTTATAAACGAACCCCCGGCAGAAAGTGGCGAACCTGATGACGTGCAGCCTACTGTGAACACCAGTTCTGCTCCTGTCATAAAACCGGCAGCTGCCCAAAGGGTGCTGATAACTGAGCTTTCTGCCGATGATTTTGGCGTCGCTTTTGGCCTGGGGGATCAATTCAGCAAGCTGCGCGAGTCGCTGCGTACCTTTACCGATCAACTCGCAACCTCACTCAGCAGTGCGGCACGGGATATTGTTTCGCTCGATATCCGGACCTATGTCGCAGATGATCTCGAAGCCGTTTCAAAAGCCATTGACACTGGGCAGGAAATCACCGCCAAGCTGCAGGCGCTGACCCGTGTGGCATTCGATGGCGACATGGAAGTCTTCGTGCCAAAGAAAAGCAGCGGTTTAGATGAATCGCTATGGAAAATTCATACTCTTATGGTCGAGGAAGCACAAAATAACAGAGCTCAATTCCTGAAAACGATGGCGGAATTGGCGACTAATCTTCTGGAAAGCCTGAATATTAAACCATGAGCGGTGAGGGTGTATTTACTGTATCCGGGATTGATTTTCCGGATGGCGTTGATCCGTTAGGGATTTGGCAGATACCGGCCATCCAGGTCAATGCGTTTGCGTCTGAGACCGCGACCAGCGATCCCGCAGATGCTGAAGACGTGTCTGTGTGGCGCATCGAACTTCCGTCAGATGGGGTGCAAGCTGATGCAGTTTTGCGGGAGCAACTGCTGTTGATCGATCAGCTTCAGCGTGATCTGGATGTGATAGCTGTGCAGCTCGAGGCATTGGATCCGACAGTGCCAACCCATACGCCCTTTGTCATCGGCAGCTATGACCCAGAGGCTGTTTTGGTCGATTCTATTAACGCACTGCGCTTTCAGCCTGAAGCTTTCAGCACAGGTGACAGTGGCACCAATTTCAGCGCTTTATACGATAAGTGCGAGACCCTGATCAGCCGTTTCCGCCAGGTCCTTGCACATCGTGGACGAATTGAAACCCGCATCGGCGGGCGATTGACAGGTCTGACAAAAGTAGATTTGGACGGTGATTTTGAGACAATATGGGATGAGGATGCTGGGCCCATGACGATGAACGCGCATGTGGATGCAATTCGCCTGGCTACTACCTCCCGCTTGGTTCTCTTGCGGATATTATCTATCGTTGGTACAGCAGCATTGGGCCTGGCAATAAAGGCATCTGTTCCCGGAGGGCAGTTTTTGCTTATTCCCGCAGTGTATAAATTTGTTCGTGATATGTTGGAAGAGTTGAAGAAACTGCCTCCCGGTGATTGAATAAACCCGACAATGCCGGTCAAGTGGGCAGGCGGGGATGCGGTACAACGAACACTGAAGTACGCGACTCATATTACGCACAATTCTTTAGATTTCAGGAGGAAAATAAAATGGCAGAACAGGATTTACGCCGCGCAATTTCAAAGTTTACATCAGACCTAGCTGCAAAAGCAGAATCGTTCATCAACGATATCACCACTCTGGAAGTTCGTACATTCACTTCACCCAGCGACCAATTCACATCACTAGCTGCCGGTGGTATAAATTTAGAGGACCCTATTGACAGTTCTAAAATGCAATTACGGGCTTATACCAAAATCAATTTCGACAGTGATACAATAATCTGCCTGCCGGTCGATCAGAATAATCAAGTTGATCGGTCCGTGTGGGATATGCACCAGACGATGGTTGACCAGGCTTTGAAAAGCAGGCAGGAGATGCTGAGTTCGATGGGTGAGGCGCTGTCTTCTGCGCTTAAAGCACTGCAGATAGCCTCTGAATGATGGGTTGGGTGCGTTTCTAAATCTATTCCCGCACCGCAAAGCTTTCATCGGGGTGTGGCGGTTGGCGACCAACCGCCACACCGCTGGAGCCAGGTGGCGGAGCGGGTATTTTTTATATTAACAAGCTATGTGTTCCACCCCGACGCAGCATTCTGCTAAGGGTAATATAACAATACTTGGCTTACGGCTGCAAACTGCTATACTATCATCGCTGATGTGGACACTTACCTCGTCATCCTGCACGCATATAGAATTCCGGTGATGTGTTCCTGGGTTTTTTCTATTTGCAAAGTATGAAAGGCACATCAAAGGCATGCTGGTCTGTGATGTGCGCACCAGCTTATCAACAAAGTCAAAGGGAGAGTAAAAGATGCCCAGACGCGGATTAGGTCGTGGATTAGATGTATTAATACCCACAGGTGATGAACAATCCCAGGATTATATGGAAGTGCCTCTGGTTACTATCACCCCTAACCCGCAGCAACCACGTCACTCTTTTCCTGATCAGGATCTGGATGAGTTAGCTGAATCAATCCGGGAACATGGCATATTACAGCCTCTTATTGTCACGCAGCAGCATGACGGCACTTACCGGATCATTGCCGGTGAACGGCGGTGGCGTGCAGCGCAAAAAGCAGGGCTGGACAAAGTTCCGGTGCTTATCAAAGACGCAGCGCCACAGGAAATGTTGGAATTGGCGCTGGTTGAGAATCTTCAGCGTTCCGATCTCAACCCCCTTGAACAGGCTTTCGCTTACCAGCATCTGGCAGAAGTGTATCAGCTTTCCAAAACGGAAATTGCTGCCCGTGTTGGAAAAAGCCGCGTCGCTGTGGCTAACGTTATGCGCTTACTCGATGCTTCTCCTGCTATTCAACAGATGTTGCTGGATGGAGAAATCACTGAAGGTCATGGGCGTGCGCTGTTAGGTTTAACGCAGCATGAACAACAGGACGCAGCGTTGAAGCTCATTATCGAGAAAGGCGCTTCTGTGCGAGAAACTGAAGCCCTTGTCCGCTGTTGGCGGTTGGCGGAAGAGCGCGAGTTTTCGGAAGAGGTACGGGCAGCACTTATCCAGGGTATGATCAGCGACAGACATGGGATGGCGCTGGCGTCATTGCCTGTTTCCCAACAAACTGCCGCCTTGGACATTGTTGTCGACAAACACCTATCTTTTTCAGAAACCGAAGCTTTGATTAAAGGCTGGCATATCCCAAATACGCAGGAAGAGCCAGTAAAGACAAATGCACCGCCCAGCCCTGAGATCAAAGCCATTGAACAACGCTTTGAGCAAGCTCTCGGCACCCGCGTCAGGTTGCGTAACGGTCAAAAGGGTGGGCATCTCGTGATTTATTATTATTCGGATGAAGAATTTCAAACGCTCTATGAACGTTTAGTCGGGGAAGATTTATAGTTTTTCAGCAGTAACCCCACATAGCGCAAAAAAAACAACCCGGATCCATTTCAATTACGGGTCCGGGTTGTTGGTAATCTGAGTTTTATGGCGCGATTCTATACCTCACAAAGACCAGCGTACCTTGTAGACGCATAAACCACCATCTTTCGCTTCCGTCAGCATGCGGGTTGCCCCACCGCCGGTCAGCAAGTTGATGATATGCGCATCCACCTGGCAGGCTTGTGTGTGCTCCTGACTGACATGATGGTAAGGGCAGCTGCTAACGTAAACTAAATAGTCATTGTTATCATCTTTCCCCCACCGGGCTGTGTACCCATGCTGGTTTAAAAATGTCACCGCGCTTGAAAGGCGGTCATCAATTGCTGGGGGCAGCGCACCGGCATTTTGCGTCATATACTGTGCGGCTTTTTCCATAATGACGTCTTGATCATCAGGGGATACACATTCACGAATCGAATCCAAAAGCGCTGATGCAAGACCACTGTAATTGTTGGGGAATAGATCAGCCGCTGTAGACGTTAGCTTGTAAACATAACGCGGTCTGCCAGGACGGCTTGAGTGCCTTATTTGCGGTTCGGTAATATAACCTTCTGACCGCAGAATCTCCAGGTGATGTCGCACTGTTACACTGGTAAGTTGAAGTTCATTGCTCAACTCCTGGACAGTGACTTCCCCAAGGCGCTTCAAAATTTCGAGAATTTGTTGTCGTGTATCTTGCATATGTTTTTTAACTCCGCCAGTTTTGATAAGAAACATTTTTTTTCTTGCTATATATGAATAATTCAGGTAAGCATCAAGCAATTACATTTTATCATGTGGATTTTTTTTGTCAAATGTACATTTGTTTTATCATTGACCATTATAGCGTCGACTGTGTTTCAATTTGGGGCAATTGTGATTTATCAAATACTGGTCTTTCATTAAGATTATGCTATAATCGCAACGATATGTGCATGGAGGTACATCAGTGTTTGAAGTCAAAAAAGAATTACTCGATTCTCATGAAGCGCTTCTCGAAGTCATTATAGAGGAGCCAACTGTTCAAAAGGCAATGCGATCAGCAGCGATCGAAATTGCTCGTCAAGTTAATATTCCCGGGTTCCGCAAAGGGAAAGCGCCGTATGCCGTTGTCATTCGCCATGTTGGTGAAGGTGCCGTTATGCAAGAGGCTGCTGACAACCTTCTTGAAGAACTTTATCCCCAGTTCATCGAGGGTGCTGAAATTACCCCCTACGCTTCAGGCGAATTGGAAAACGTGGATATTAATCCTATGACATTCAAGATTCGCGTCCCTTTGCAGCCTACTGTGGTGCTGGGTAATTACGCTGATCTGCGTTTGCCATGGGTGGAACCGACTGTCAGTGATGGCGAAATCGAGATGGTTCTAACGCAAATGCGCGAAGAGAACGCTCTCGTCGAACCCGTTGACCGCCCGGCAGAGATGGGCGATGAAGTCCATGTGAATATCAAGGGTACCGTCGACGGCGAGGTTGTCGTGGATGAGGATGATATCCATGTGACATTCTCTGAAAACCGTCCCTTCCTGTCCAAAGAATTCCTGGAAGCACTTTTGGGGATTAGTAAGGATGAGGAGCGCACCTTCACAATTCCATTGCCTGAAGAACTGGAAATTGAGGCGTTGCGAGGTGCGAATACCGAGTTTACAGTTAAAGCGACAGAAGTATCCCAGAGAACACTTCCCGGCGCGGACGACGCTTTCGCCAGCACAGTTGGCGCATTTGAGACGCTGGAAGCCTTGCGGCAAGATATTTATGACCGTATCTCGCAGTCAAAACTGCAGCAAGCGCATGAGGCATATCGCTCAGGGCTCGTGGAAAAGCTTGTTGAACCTGCGGAAGTGCATTATCCGGCAATCGCAGTAAGTGAGATGCTGGATGATATGGTAGAAGAAGCCGAATCACGGGTGAAGCGCGACCGGCAGATGTCTTTAGAGGACGCGTTACGCTTAGAAGGAAAAACTGTTGAGCAATTCCGCGAAGAAATTACCCCCCAGGCTGAGATTCGGGTTAAAAATTCTCTTGTTTTGGCTGAGTTTGCCCATCAAGAGGACATCAATGTAACCGATGATGAGGTCGTGCAGGAATACGCGAATTTCTTCAGCAGCATGAACATACCTTCAATGGAAGCTATCCCTGAGATAAAGCTGGATTCGCCATTTGCGCACAATATCCGCACCAGTTTGTTTGGAAGAAAATCTCTGGACCGTCTTGAGCTGATAGGTCAGGGCCTGGCTGCGGACAAAGCTGTTTTGGAAAGCGAAGGCGCTTTGGAAAGCGAAGGTGCTGCGGAAAGCGTGGAGGTTGAGGACAGTGTTCCTTCAGACACCGGCGCGCCAGCAGAGGTTGCTGATGAAGCGCCAGTCAGTGAGGAACCTGTGGATGAGGTGCAAAGCGTAGAAGAGCCCGAATCAGCACCGGAACCACCTGTGGTTGAAGAAACAGAATCTGAGGAATCTGCATAACAGAAACTCAGGAGGTTTATATGACTATTCCATATGTTATTGAAAGCACCGGGCGGGGAGAAAGGATGTATGACATCTATTCTCTTCTTCTTCAACAGCGCATTATATTCCTGGGCACGCCAATCAATGGGCAGGTCGCCAACGTCATAGTCGCGCAATTGCTATATCTGGACCGCGAAGACTCAGAGCGGGATATCTCACTGTATATCAATTCACCTGGTGGGGAAATATCCGCCGGAATGGCGATTTATGACACCATGCAATTGATTCAGGCGCCTGTCAGCACGGTTGCCGTCGGAATTACAGCCAGTATGGCAACGATTTTGTTGACCGCTGGCACCAAAGAACGCCGGTATGCGCTGCCGCATGCCACAATCCATCTGCACCAACCCCTGGGTGGTGTGCAGGGTCAAGCTGTCGATATGGAGATTGCTGCCAAAGAAATTCTTCGCATGCGTGACCTGATCAAGGATATTTTGCTTGAACATACCGGTTTAACGCCGGAGAAAATCGCCGCTGTCACAGATCGTGACACCTATATGACTGCCCAGCAAGCGATTGAACTCGGAATTGTAGACAAAATTCTTGAGCCACAAGGCAAGTAAGTTTGCATAAAATAGGGGGGAGATTATCCCCCCTATTTTTATACGCAATGTAGCGTGATAGGATTTGCTGTTATGATTCACCGACCAGGAGACAATCCAAGTGGAATTATATGCTCTTGACGGTCTTCTCCGCCCCCAAGCCATCGCTGTTATTGGTGCATCCGATACGCCCGGGAAAATAGGCCACACCGTAGTAAAAAATCTCATTGACAGCCGGTATGAGGGGGATATCTATCCAATAAACCCCAAAGGCGGTATGATCCAGGGGTTGCAGGCTTACGCATCGGTTCTGGATGTGCCGTACGCGATCGACGCGGCTATTCTTGTTGTTCCTGCCCGCCTTACACCCGCAATGACTGCAGAATGCGGTCAAAAAGGGATTAAGGGGCTCATTATTATTGCCTCAGGTTTCAGCGAAATGGGGCGCACCGATTTGGAAAATGAGGTTGTCGCCACCGCACACCACTATGGGATGCGCGTCCTTGGTCCTAATATCGTGGGTGTCTTATCCAACTCCGATAAGTGTAACGCTTCCTTTGCGCCATTCTTACCTTATCCGGGACCTGCTTCCCTCGTATCGCAGAGCGGGGCTCTGCTGATCGCAATGGGTGTCGCAACTTTTGTCCGCCGGGTGGGCTTTGATAAGTTGATTTCAATTGGCAATATGTCGGACGTCAATTTCGCTGATTTGGTGCAGTGGCTTGATAACGATGATAATACACGTTGTATTTCGCTGTATATTGAAGGCTTAAAGGATGGGCGCCGGTTTATCAGCAACGCCCTGGCAGCCACCAAACCGATTATTGGTTTGAAGGCGGGTGTTTCTGCGCATGGGGCAGCGGCGGCAGCCTCGCACACCGGTTCGCTGGCGGGTTCGGGGCAAATATATGAAGCTGCGTTTCGGCAAGCCGGGATTGTCATGGCATCTGATCTTAACAGCCTGTTTGACCGTACATTAGCGTTGTCCCTCCAGCCTCCCATGCTGGGTGATAACTTGCTCATCATTACAAACGGAGGCGGGGTAGGTGTGCTGGCTTCGGACTCTGCGGAGCGCTATGGTATACCGCTGCGCTTTGCCCCCGATGATATCCAGCAAAACCTCAAGCAGCAAATGCCTGAATATGGTTCCGCAAAGAACCCTGTTGACTTAACCGGCATGGCAGACCGCGAACAATATGAGGATTCCACGGAATACGCCTATTCCCACGATTGGGTGAACGGTTTGATTATTTTGTATTGTGAAACAGACTTGACGGATCCGATGAATATTGTCAAAGGGATTAAAGCCGGTGTTGATAAATCCGGCGTTACCGGCAAGCCCATTATTGTCGCATGCGTGGGGGGTGAGCGCTCTGAAGCCGCGATGCGCTGGATCGTCACAAACGGTATACCCGCCTATAACGAACCGGATACCGCAGTCAATGCCATGGCGGCGCTGCGGGACTACGCCAAGAATCAGGAACTCGCCGCGCACGCATTTTACCCTTACTCTGATATCGACACGGTGGAAGCGCTTGCTGTCATCGCCAAGGTGCGCAACAGACAAGATCGGGCTTTAACCGAGATAGAATCCAAAGCCGTTTTCAAGGCTTATGGCTTACCTGTTGTAGAAACGCTTCAAGCTGCTAGCGCAGAAGAAGCCGCATCTCTGGCGGAGAAATTGGGTTTTCCGGTGGTTTTGAAGATTATCTCCCCCGATATCCTGCATAAATCCGATGCAGGGGGTGTGATAGTCAATATTCACACAGCAGAAGAAGTCCGTGATGCCTATCATAAAATTCTGGACAATGCAAAGGCTTACAACCCGTCAGCGCACATCCATGGGGTGGCTGTGCAGGAAATGGCGCCGTGGGGCACGGAGGTGATTCTGGGCTCCATTAATTCACCACCCTTTGGCCCCACGATTATGTTCGGCCTTGGGGGCATTTTTGTCGAAATTCTCAAAGATGTAACCTTTCGCATTGCCCCTGTTTCCAAAGAACAAGCCTTGCGGATGCTCGTTGATATCAAAGGGGCTGCTATTTTGCAGGGCACCCGGGGAGAACCGCCCAGGGACCTTGATGTTCTGGCGGATGTCGTCAGTCGTTATTCGCAGATGATCTATGACCTTGGTGAAGAAATCCTGGAATCCGACGCCAATCCGGTTATTGTCTATGCCAAAGGTGAAGGGGTTAAGATCGTCGATGCCCGGCTTATTCTGAAAGAAAAATGACACATATAGCAGAAAATTTAAAACAAATCCGTGGACGCATTGCTCAAGCTGCACTGCGCAGCGGTCGCGTGCCTGATCAGGTGACCCTGGTAGCGGTTAGCAAAACCTTTTCACCGGAAGCGGTTGTGGCTGCCTATCATGCCGGGCAGCGCCATTTTGGTGAAAACCGACCCGAAGAAGGCGCAGAAAAAATTCCTGTCGTTGAGGCAAGTTTGGGTGAGGGTACCCCACCCTTATGGCATATGATCGGGCACATCCAACGCCGGAAAGCATCCCTGGTTATCGCCCACTTTGCTATGGTGCATTCTATTGATCGGATGGAGATCGCAACCCGACTCGGTACATTGGCGCAGCAAGCTGACCGCGTTATACCGGTGCTCCTGGAGTGTAACGTATCCGGAGAAGCGAGCAAAAGCGGCTTTGCGGTTGCGGGTTGGGAGCACGACAGCGCAGTGCGCCGGAGCTTCATCGATGAGGTCACTGCTGTCATTAACCTGCCGGGTTTGGAAGTCAGGGGGTTGATGACCATGGCGCCTTTGGTTGAGGATGCGGAGGTGGTACGCCCGGTGTTTGTATCACTCAGGTCGCTGCGTGATGTGCTGTACGAAGTTTTCCCGGACGCTGATTTCTCCCAGCTTAGTATGGGAATGAGCAGCGATTATGAGGTTGCTGTTGAAGAAGGAGCAACCATGGTCAGAATAGGACGTGCGATTTTTGGCAATCGTACGGGATAAAAAGGATAGTTAGCCATGATTGAAATGATATTACGTGTTATGGACGTCATCTTCGGCGCCATCGGTTTGCTGCTCATTACCCGTGTCTTGTTGTACGTTTTTCATGTGTCAAACCGGCAGCCTGTCATGCGCGCCTTGATTGCCGTTACCGATCCACTGATAAACCTGGTGAAGCGTGTATTGGGCATTCCCAGTTATACACCATATTATGGTTCCACTCCCGGGCTCAGTGATAGCATACTCCATCCCCTGGTCACCTTGATTGCTATATGGATTTTGCGCACGCTGTTAGCCTGGATTTTTGGGCTGGGTTTGCTTATCCCGGTCTGGGTGGCTGCCCCGCTGGCAAATTTGGAAAACATCCTGACATATCTGCTGCGGATTGTATTTGACCTCTATATGAATGCGTTATTTGTCCGCATTTTATTGCAGTGGCTGCAGGTTCCTTACTCAAGCGGTATTATGCGGTTCTTGTGGAAAATCACGGAACCTGTGCTTGCACCCATCCGCCAGGTACTCCCGCCTCTGATGGGACTTGATTTATCACCCATCGTGGCATTTTTCCTGCTGCGCCTGCTCTCAGGTGCTGTATTTACGCTGATATCATGGATATTCTGAAGCTAAGGTTTGTGGAAAAGAAGTGTTCTAGCGGCTATGCGGGAGTCAAGGCGGGATGCGCCTTTGGGATATTCCGCGCCGCAGAATTTTTTCCACAAGCGAGAATAACTAAAGCCTATTCCGTCATAGTGAGTGCATAAAGCGTTCCAGACGGACCAATCCTTTTTCAATGGTTTCGGTATCGGTCGCGTAAGACAACCGGATATTGTTATCCGCACCAAAAGCCGCACCGGGCACAGCAGCCACGTATTCCTGATCCAGCAACCGACGGCAAAATTGCGTTGAGTCCAATCCGGTCGCGCTGATATCGGGAAAGACGTAAAACGCGCCGTGCGGAAGCTGGCAGTCCAGCCCTTTTATCGCCTGCAATCCGGCTACAAAAAAATCCCGGCGCTGTTCGAAAATATCACGCATTTTCACGACTTCGTCCTGCGGTCCCTCCAATGCGGCGACCGCCCCGTATTGCGCGAAAGTGTTGGGACCTGATGTGCTGTGCGACTGCAGCGCGGTGGCGCCTTTGATAATGTGCGTTGGTGCTGCAGCATAGCCCAGGCGCCAGCCTGTGGCGGCGTAGGCTTTGCTGAACCCGTTGCATGTGATGGTCAGGTCAAAGATTGCGCTGTTGAGGCTGCCGATACTGGTATGCTGCAGACCGTCATAGGTCAATTTCTCGTAGATTTCATCGGACAGAACGGCGATATTGTGCGCGACCAGCACTTCCGCCAGGTCCTGCATCTCGTCCCGGGTGTAAACCGCCCCGGTCGGGTTGCTGGGTGAGTTTAAGATCAGCACCCGCGTGCGGGGCGTGATGGCTGCCGCAAGCTGCGCGGGTGTGATTTTATAGCCTGCTGCCTGCGTGGCATCAATAACGACCGGTGTGGCGCCGGTGAGTTTGACGATTTCAGGATATGTGACCCAGTACGGGGCAGGAATCAAAGCTTCATCTCCCGGACCCAAAATCGCCATCAGCATGTTATAAAGCGATTGTTTACCACCCGTTGAAACCAGAATCTGCCTGGCTTCATACGGCAGTTGGTTCTCTGCCTGCAGCTTGACGGCAATCAGTTGGCGCAGCTCCGGCAAGCCGGCAGTGGGGGTATATTTGGTATGTCCCTCGTCGAGGGCTGTCTTCGCCGCTTCGCGGATGTGGAGCGGTGTGATAAAATCCGGCTCTCCCACGCCGAAATTACACACATCCACCCCCCGGGCAGCCAGCTGCTGCGCAGCGCTGGAAATCGCAAACGTCATTGAAGGTGTTATTTGATGAATCCTGTCAGAAAGTTCAATCACATCAAGCCTCGCATTGATCTGTGGTGTAAACATTGTATCCAATGGTGGAATTTGGTCAATACAGATCAAACGGATTCCACGGTTTACTCAGTCTCGCTAAGAAGCGGATGGTGATTCCTTTTGCACTTCCCACCACCCATGCCATAATCCCAGGATCGAAAGCAAAACATAATCTATGACACCCAAAGGGAGCATTGATGCCCATCCATGAAAGCTGGCGCCAGCACATCCCCCTGATCCGCGATGGTTACCATGAACAGCTCTTAACCGAGGTTGACGCGCTCCGGACTGGCACCACAATTTATCCCCCTTCCAACCGGGTCTTCTTCGCCCTGGAGGCGACGCCCTTTTCACAGGTCAAAGTGGTCATCGTGGGTCAGGACCCTTACCACGGTCCCGGGCAGGCTCACGGGCTGGCTTTTTCGGTGCCGGAAGGTGTCAAAGCCCCACCCTCCTTGCGTAATATCTTCAAAGAGATTGATTCAGATATTTATGCTGGCGCTGCCCCCCATTTTTCTTCCGACCTCACGCGGTGGGCGAAGCAGGGTGTCTTACTTCTGAATGCCAGCCTGACGGTGGAGGCAGATAAGGCGGGTTCGCACCAAAAGATTGGCTGGCAGCGCCTGACTGATCAAATACTTCTCACGCTTTCCTTGGAGCGCGAGCAACAAGTGTTTATGTTATGGGGGCGGCACGCGCAGTTAAAAAAAGACCTTTTGGATGGTCAGCGGCATTGCATTCTCGAGGCGCCGCACCCGTCCCCCCTTTCAGCCTATCGCGGTTTCCTGGGATGCGGACATTTTTCCAAAGCGAATCATTATCTTGTGGAACATCAGCAAACACCTGTCACCTGGTAAATTGCTGCATGTAACCGTGGGGCCATTTATGCGTATAGAATATAGTGATCGGGCTGAAAAACAGAAATGTAACGCAACGTTGTCTATTGATTACTTTGCGGCGCGGGAATATTCAGCGACAGTACTATGATGATGTTCCGCACAGCCGCATATACGGGTTTGTCGTCTTTGTGAGCACGAGTATAAATCCCAGTTGCGTATTCCAGGGATTTTTCTTATAATGGGTAAGAGAACTTACGCAGTTCAGAGGAAGAGATAAGAGATGATACAGGGTTTGCTTGATCTGGCGTCCGCATTCGGACTTTCAACATCGGCGGGATTAAATGCCTACATACCGATGTTGGCGTTAGCTTTGCTGGCGAAATTTACGGGATTGATTACACTGCACGAACCGTGGGATGCATTAACGAATTGGTGGATTATCGGGGCTTTAACCATCCTGCTCATCATTGAGGAATTTGCTGATAAGATTCCTGCTGTCGACACAATCAATGACATCATCCAAACCCTGGTGCGACCGACTGCCGGGGCTATCCTGTTTGCCGCGACCACGCAGGAGACGATCCACATGCATCCTGTGCTGGCTTTTGGATGCGGGATTATCCTGGCGGGCAGCGTGCACGTGATTAAAGCTGGCGCGCGACCTGCCGTTACGGCATTAACAGCAGGTGTTGGGAACCCCATTGTCAGCACTGTGGAAGACCTCATTTCAGCCTTCACTTCGATCATCGCCATCATCTTTCCATATTTGATCGCTGTGTGGTTTATCCTGCTGGTGGTCTTGGTATTTCTGATTATCCGCTGGCGGCAGCGTCGTGCCGAAGCCAGGGCATTACGTTCCACTTAGCGCTTGCTTTCTGATTTTCGAATCGAGGATTTTTGGTATTTGTTGTGTAACGTTCAGAACTCATCAGCCATAAGAAAGGAAGGAAAATATGACAGAAAAACCACTTTGACAACAACGCAGAATTTGAAGTCCCTGATCCCGATGCTGAAGAACCGGCATCCGCAGATCTCACACCACCACCTCTGCCCGCAGATCTCACACCACCGCCACTGCCCAGCTCGGGATATGAAACCCAGGTGCTTGCGCCTGAAGAGGACGAAACGCCTGTGGAAACGGACTCTGCCGTGGTTATCACCACACCCCCTGTTGTGCCCGAACCAGCCAAGGAGCTTGAGATGCCAAGTCCATTTGAACAAGAACAACCTGAACCCATTACTTTTAGTTCAACGCCAGAGCCGGAATCTCCTGTCACCCCACCGGTTGCCCCGGGACCGGCAGCTGCCCCACCTTCGGGCGGCGCGCCCAAGAAAAACAATACGCTGCTCATCGTTATTATTGTGGTCGCGGTGCTCCTGCTCTGCTGCTGCTGCATTATATTCGGCTTCCTTGCTATGAACTGGGACGAGATAGCCTGGCAGTTGGGCCTTAACCTGGTCCAGAGCCTGATGTAACTGACGGATTAATTTCTTAAGCGGGTTACAGCGTTCCCTGTTTTTGATAGCGTATTCACATTCGGAAGATGCCGGTTTATCCGGCATCTTCCGCTGCGTTTACCCCCACAGATGGGGTTATTTGAAGATTCCCGCACCGCTTTTGACATTCGCCACTTTTTTTTAACGCACTCCCCTGAATGGAGTCCTCGCGCACCTTAATGTATAATGGTGTTATGGTACAAATTCCGGAAGCGCTACAACAAAAACTGGACACTTTGCCAGCTTCCCCTGGCGTTTACATTATGCGCAACGCCAAGGGGCAGATCATCTATGTAGGGAAAGCTGTCAAACTTGCCAACCGGGTCCGCTCCTATTTTCATACCTCCGCCCAGGAAGATCCCAAAACGCGGCGACTTGTCGCTATGATTGCCGATATTGAGTGGATTCTCACCGAGACTGAGGTGGAAGCCCTGATCCTGGAAGCGAACCTGATCAAAAAACACCGCCCCCGATACAATGTGCGGCTTAAAGATGACAAGCGCTACCCGTACCTCAAAGTCACCAACGAGAGTTTTCCCAAGGTTTTGATCACCCGCCGGATGGACCGGGACGGGAGCCGCTACTTTGGTCCCTATACATCCTCCCGCGCGCTGCGGGAGACCCTGGACCTGATCCGCCGGTTGTTCCCTTACCGCACTTGCGATAGAGACATCACCGGAAAGGATCGACGGGCATGTTTGTATCATGACCTCAAACTGTGCACGGGACCCTGTATTGGCGCGGTCGATCAGGAACAATACAATGTCGTGATCGATCAGCTCATTCGTTTTATGGGTGGGGAGACCGAGGGTGTGATGGAGGATATGAAACAGCAGATCCAGTACGCCGCTGAAAATATGCAGTTTGAACGCGCGGGGCAGCTGCGCGACCGTTATCAAGCCCTGCAGCAAGTGATGGAACGCCAGCGCATCATTTCCACAGCAGCCACCAACCAGGATGTGATTGCTCTGGCAACTGATAATGGAAACGCCTGTGTTGAGGTGTTTTTCGTTCGTAACGGCAAACTTTTGGGTCGTGAGTATTTTGTGATGGAAAGCCAGGGCGGTGCGGACCGGGAAGAAATTGTCACCGCGTTCCTGCAGCAGTTCTATACGGATGCCGCTATGGTTCCCCAGCAAATCCTGCTGCCTGAAACGATTGCCGAAGCGGCAGTGCTGGAGTCATGGCTGCGCACGAAACGCGGTGATGTGGTCTATCTCAATATTCCACAGAACAAGCCCGAACAGGAATTACTGGACATGGCGGCGACCAATGCGACAGAGACGCTGCGCATGCTCAAAGCGCAGTGGGATATGGACAAACACCGCAGCGAAACCGCCTTAAACGAACTCCATGAAACGCTGAAACTTCCGCGCCCCCCGGTGCGTATGGAATGCTATGACATCTCCACCACACAGGGCGTCGAGGTCGTGGGCAGTATGGTGGTGTTCGAGCACGGTGTCGCCAAAAAGAGCGACTACCGCCGGTTTAAGATCCAAACCGTTCAGGGACAGGATGATTTTGCCAGCATGCGCGAGGTGCTGACGCGCCGCTTCGACCGGTGGCGCCGTGTGAATGCGGGCGAACTCAAGGGGACGCGCGGCAGTCAGGGTTGGGCTTTGCTGCCGGATTTGCTGATCGTCGATGGCGGCAAAGGGCAGCTGGGCATGGCGACCGAAGTGCTCAAAGCTTTTGACCTGGAGGACAAAGTGCCGGTCATTGGATTGGCAAAGCGCGAGGAAGAGGTATTTAAACCGGGACAGAAATACTCAATCCGCTTTGACCCGACAGCGCAGGGTATCCTCCTGCTCCGGCGCATCAGGGACGAAGCGCACCGTTTTGCCATCACCTATCACCGCCAGCGCCGCCGTAAAGTGGGTTTGGCATCGCAGATTGACGACATCCCCGGTATCGGACCTGTCAAACGCCGGGATCTGTTAAAACACTTCAAGACCTTGCACGCCATCCAAACCGCCAATGAGGCGCAGTTGCGCGAGGTGCCCGGCATCTCCAGGGTTTTAGCCGGGGAAATTCGGCAGTATTTTGAAAGGTTACGCGAGGAAAAAGAAGCGGAAGGAATTTGAAATGGGGCAGGTTTATTGCCAGTCTGTTGGCGCTCCCACCCCATACTATGCATGACCTTCCCGGAAGTTGAATGATAAGCGCCATGGTAAATGTATCCTGGCACATTTAAGCATAAAATTTCCGGGAAGGTATAGGGTTAATCCTACTCCAGAGCGCGTTCTTCTACCGCCTGCTTAACGTGGACGATAAAATCGTCCACGGATAAAACCCCAAGCTGCCGGTTTGACCCGCGCAAACGTACCGCCACAGTGCCGTCTTCTATCTCCTGGTCTCCTACAACCAGGACATAGGGTATCTTCTGCATTTGTGCGTCACGTATTTTCGCATTCATCCGTGAATCCGAGGCATCCGTCGATACCCGGATGTGCGCTTGCCGCAGCGCGTCTTCAACCTGTTTGGCATATTCTATGTGCCGGTCCGCGATCGGCACCAGGCGCGCTTGCTCGGGAGCGAGCCACACCGGGAATGCCCCGGCATAGTGTTCGACCAGAATGCCAAAGAAACGTTCAATTGAACCCAGGAGGGCACGGTGTACCATGTAGGGCCTGTGTTCCTCGCCATCTTCCGCTACATAGGTCATGTCAAAGCGCTCCGGCAAATTGAAGTCGAACTGGATGGTCGTAAGCTGCCACAAACGCCCCAGCGCATCTTTCACATGCAGGTCAATCTTTGGTCCATAGAATGCGCCGCCGCCCTCATCCAATTTATAATCCAACGCCTCGGTCTCAATCGCGCGCCGCAGGGATGCCTGGGCTTGCTCCCAACGGGCAGGCTCCCCGACAGCTTTTTCAGGACGCGTGGCAAGGAATGCCTGGATATCCTGGAAACCGAAAGCCCGCAGCATTGAAAGCGAGAAGCGCAGGACGCGCAGTATCTCGGATTCGATTTGATCCGGCGTGCAGATGATGTGGGCATCGTCCTGGGTAAAGCCCCGCACCCGCATCAGACCATGCAGCACTCCGCTTTTCTCGAAGCGATAGACCGTGCCCAGTTCCGCCCACCGCAAGGGCAGTTCGCGATAAGACCGCAAACCGGTCTTGTAGATCATAATGTGGAAAGGGCAGTTCATGGGTTTCAGGTAGTAATCCTGCCCATCGACATCCATGGGGGCATACATACTTTCTTTGTAGAAATCGAGATGCCCGCTGGTCTGCCATAACCACGCTTTTCCAATATGGGGTGTCGCGACAAAATCGTAACCGCCCTCCATGTGCCGGTCGCGCCAGAAGTCCTCAATGATCTTGCGCATCATGGCGCCTTTGGGGTGCCAGTACGCCAGGCCCGGTCCCGCTTCCTCATGGAAGGACAGCAGGTCAAGCTGCTTGATTAACTGCCGGTGGTCGCGCTTTTTAACCTCTTCCATCCAGGCGAGATACGCCTTCAGCTCTTTGGGCGACTGGAATGCCGTGCCGTAAATGCGCTGCAGCATGGGTTTATCCGAATCCCCGCGCCAGTAAGCCCCGGCGATGTTCAACAGCTTGATCGCTTTGGGGTTGATTTCGCGTGAGTTTTCCACGTGTGGACCGCGGCAAAGGTCGGTAAACTTGCCGCTTTTGTAGGTGGAAAGGACCGGTGTTTCTGTCTTTTCTCCATATTCGTCGGTGCCGCGCTCCAGGATATCGTGGATCAACTCCATTTTATAGGGTTGGTCAGCGAAAAGTTTCTGCCCATCCTCTGGCGAGATTTCCTCATACACGAAGTCGCAACGTTCGGTGATAAGCGTGCGCATCCGGTCCTCAATCTGTTCCAGGTCCTCCTGGGTCAGGGGGCGTGGCAGGTCGAAGTCGTAGTAAAAACCATTTTCAATGGGGGGACCAATGGCAATCTTGGCATCCGGGAAAAAATCCAGGACCGCCGCAGCCATCATGTGCGCTGCCGAATGCCGTATCCGGTACAGCTTGCTCTCAAGGTACTGCTCATGACTCATATTTTCCATCCCAATCCTCCTTCACAGTCACAAAAAGTGCCCCGCATCCTTGGGACGCGGGGCACCACGTGGTTCCACCCAAATTCCGGTTGCGCGCATAGCGAGACCGGCTCTCAACAGATTGACAGGGCACATAGCCTAGCTTGATCAATCCGGCGCTGTAACGGGCGAACCCGTGAACCTATACTAGATGCGAATGCATACCTTTTTCACATTCACCGCGTTCCAGGCTCCACTTGCGGGTGGTTTTCACCGGTTTCCAACTGGTGGGGGCTCTCAGTCGGTGACCCCCATGCTCTGTCACTTTCCGCCGGATACTCGTCCCGCTCTGCGTTTATGCATATTAAAGTAACTCATTATATGAAGAAATGCCGGAGATGTCAAGCGACAATTTAACCCCGTAAGCACAGTTACTTGACAAACCGCGGGTCTTGAATACAATGAAAATAACAAGCCAGTAAGAAAAAGGCTGTGACGGGGAAAAGTAGGCGGTTATAATCTGACAGGGACGCAACGCCAATGACTGAGAGCGCTGCGCAGGCTAAACCCACCGAAGTTCGCCCTTGAGCTGACCGTTGAACGGGTCACCCCCATTAGACGGCTCCGCAGGCCCGGCGTTAACGTGGCGCCCCATCGTCGTTTGACCGTGGGCATAAGCAGTTCCGGATAAAACCGGAAAAGCAGGGTGGTACCGCGAGACTTAAGCTCTCGTCCCGGCAGGGGCGGGAGCTTTTTTGTTGTCCAACCCAGGCTGTTTGTAAGCATTGTCACGCATGACCATGGGGAGATTTTCACCATGCCGCACCTTGATGCGGTATGACAAAAGTATTGGAGGGAAAGTATGAATTCATTAGATGCGTTGGAAGGGCTGAAAACCCAGGCGCTGTCTGCCCTGGCAAGTGCGGCATCCCTGGAAGAAATCGGGGTTTGGGAGAAAGAGTTCCTGGGACGCAAGGGTAAACTCACCGAGCAAGCCCGAACCGTGGGGCAGCTGCCGGCAGCAGAGCGCCCTGCTTTTGGAAGCCGTGTGAATGAAATCAAGCAGGAACTGCAGGTGTCCTTCGAGGCGCGGTTGGCGGCGGTGCGCGAGGAAACCATGCTGCGCGATCTTGCCGCCGGGGCTGTCGATGTCACGCTGCCCGGACGCCCCGTCAAACAGGGCCACCTGCACCTGACCACGCAGTCGCTGCGCCAGCTCTACGCGGTATTTGCCCTGATGGGCTTCGAAGTCTATGAAGCGCCGGACGTGGAACTGGAAGCCTACAATTTCGACCTGCTCAATATCCCCGAGTATCACCCGGCGCGGGATATGTGGGACACCTTCTGGGTCAAGGACGCAGAAGGCGCTTGCCGACCGGCGCTTGCTGCGCACGCACACATCACCCGGGCAAATTCGCGTGATGCTGGAACGCTGCCCCGAACCTATCCGGGTGGTGCTGCCGGGCAAATGTTACCGGTACGAGCAGATCACTGTGCGATCCGAGCATCAGTTCTACCAGCTGGAGGGTCTGGCTGTGGGGCGCGGCATTACGCTGACCGATTTAATCGGCACCGTCACGCAGTTCGCGCGCTTGTATTACGGACCTGACCGCCAGGTGCGCGTCCGCAGTTCGTACTTCCCGTTCACCGAACCGAGTGTGGAAGTGGACACCAACTGCATTCTGTGCGATGGCGCGGGATGCGCGGTATGCAAGAACAGCGGGTGGCTGGAAATCGCCGGGGCGGGGATGGTCCATCCAGAGGTATTGAGAAACGGCGGTTATGACCCGGATGTGTGGAGCGGTTTCGCCTTTGGACTGGGTGTTGAACGCCCTTCGATGATGAAATACTCCGTCAAGGATATCCGCTACTACTACGGCAATGATCTGCGGTTTTTGCAGCAGTTCTAGGACGCCAAGTGGATTCGAAGTGTAAAGGACATGATTTGGAGGTAACACAATGAAAATACCCTTATCCTGGTTAAATGATTATGTTGACACCCGGGGCATCCCTATCGCGGATTTGCAGCAGCGCCTGGATCTGGCGGGCCTGGAAACAGAAGGGATAGAAGCCATAGGTTATCCTGAGGCAGAACTCCCATGGCCCAAAGACCTGGTGGTGACCGCCGAAGTGCTGGCGGTGAACCCGCATCCTGATGCTGACCGCCTCGTGCTGGTGGAGGTCAACTATGGTGGAGATGAAAATGAGATTGTCGTGACCGGCGCCCCCAGCCTGTATGCCCTTAAAGGGGAGACAGGACTGCATCTGAAGGTCGCTTTTGCATGGGAAGGGGTGACCCTGTATGACGGGCACGCTGATGAAGCCGTCAAGCGTAAACTCAAAAAAACCAAAATACGCGGCGTGCCCTCCCGCGCGATGGTATGCTCGCAGAAAGAACTGGGTTTGGGCGATGCTCACGAAGATATCATTTACTTGCCTGATGATACGCCCGTAGGTGTGCCGCTCGTGGAAATCCTGGGAGATTACATTCTCGATTTCGATATAAAAGGCCCGTTCGGACACCTGCAATCAGTCTACGGCATAGCTCGTGAAATGTCGGCGCTTTTTCAACGCCCGCTTCGGCGTGATCCCATGCAGGCGGCAGAGCGCCTGGGGTTGAACACGATGGCGGAAACAGATTTCTTAAAACTCGCCATCCCGGACCCCGACCTGTGCCCCCGTTATACCGGCACTCTAATTCGGGGTATCACTATCGCCGCATCCCCGTTGTGGATGCAGCTGCGCTTGCAGTATGTCGGCATGCGTCCCATTAACAATATCGTGGATATCACGAACTATGTGATGTGGGAACTGGGGCAACCGCTGCACGCCTTCGACTACGCAACGCTCCGCCCTTTACCCGGTGAGGACAAACCGGCGATTATTGTCCGGCATGCGGGGCAGGGGGAGCAAATGGAAACGCTGGACGGCATGCTGCGGACATTTGATGATCAGATGTGCCTGATCACCGACGGTGGGGGACCTGTCGCTATCGGAGGGGTCATGGGAGGTCTGGAGTGTGAAGTCACCGATGCGACCACAGATATAATGCTGGAAGCTGCCAGCTTTAATTTCATCAACATTCGCCGCACAAGCCAGAAACTCAAGCTGACCTCCGATGCAGCCACCCATTTCGGCAAGCGTGTGGACTCCGAGCTGCCGCTTCCTGCTGCCGCGCGCGCAGCAGAATTGATGGCGCAGCTATCGGGCGGGACGGTGGATACGCACGTCAGCGATTGTTATCCCGGCAAACCTGAAGCAACGACGATTCACTACAAACCGGCGCTTGCCGACCGTGTCCTGGGGCTTGCCATACCGCTGGCGGACCAAAGACGCATTTTAACTGCGCTGGAATTTGATGTGGCGGGTGAAGGTGATACATGGCAGGTGACCGTGCCGCCCTATAGACTGGATGTCGGTTTGCCGGTCGATCTGGTGGAGGAAATCAGCCGGATATGGGGCTACGATAAATTCCCGGGCACTTTGATTGACGAGGAACTTCCGCCCCTCCGGCGCAATCTGTCTTTGGAGGGAGAAGAACGCGTCCGTGATATTCTTGCCAGTTTGGGGCTCGATGAAATCATTTCATATTCCCTGATAGATCCTGCAGATGAGACTCGGCTGCATCCCGGCACACAGGAGTCCCTTGCTTTGCCCGGTAAAACAGTCACGCTCAGCAATTATCTTTCGCCGGAACGCTCTCAGATGCGCCGGACTTTGCTGCCCGGGGCGCTGCGCACCGCCCGGTCGAATTTGCGCTTTATCGAGCGGATTGCGATCTTCGAGGTCGGTCACATCCATTACGAAATTGGCAATCCCAATGTGGCGGAGGGTGACACAGGTGTCCGCGAACCGCGGCGCCTGAGTATATGTATATCCGGACCGCGTGAGGGGCGGTGGTGGACCGCAGAAGGCACTGACCGCGCGCATCTCGACTATTTCGATTTGAAAGGGATGGTCGAAGCCCTGTTGGAGCGTTTATCTCTGGTGGATACTGTGACGTGGTCGCGCGGGACGCATCCTGCCTTTAATCCAGGGCGCTGCGCGATGGTGTGTGCCGGAGAACTGGAGTTAGGCACATTGGGTGAGTTGCACCCCCGCGTCCGGGATGCCTTTGACCTGCCGGAGCAACCGGTTGTTGTGCTGGAGTGGGACCTGGAGGCCCTGTTAACCGCCACACAGCTGGCGGAAAAAGACAAACAGGTGGGCTTGATCTCCAGTTATGCGCCCGTTCGAGAGGATTTAGCCCTGGTCGTGGATGAGGGAACTCCAGCACTGGATGTGCAGCGCGCAATCATTCAGGCGGGGCAGCCATTGGTCACACGTGTTTTACTTTTCGATGTATATCGTGGAGAACAGATACCTGCCGGAAAGAAGAGTTTGGCTTTTGCACTCACCTACCAGTCGCCCAGCCGTTCCATGGATGAACGGGACGTTAACCGGTTGCGGAACAGGATTATCAAGGAGTTGAAGAACACTGTCGGGGCAACCCTGCGCGCTCTATAAGCAGCAGGTTTGCGGAATTGGTGCTTTATAAACACACTTGCAGTCTGTGAAGTCGTTGTTTCGGGGTGGTTCGGTTGGTCTTCCAACCGAACCACCCCATTGCTAAAAGCGGTGCGGGAGTCATGACAGATCATCGACGGTGATTAGTTCCGCGCCACTACTGGTTTTCCACCCGGTATGGCAATCAAATGGTGTACTGTCAACCATGAAGTCAATGCACGCATGCGGGTGACCTATTCCAGGATACTTCCCGGTTGCCATAAGCCGGGGAGGAGCGCGCGAGCGTCTGCAACGGGGCGCGCAGCATCAAAAATCAGGGCTTTTGCCGCAGTAATCGGGTGAGCATGCGCCCCGCTGGCGAGGCGCAGCTGCCGGTTATTTGCCAGCACTTTGTACCCGCCGCGGCAGCCGATATGCCCGGTCACCAGGACCTTCTGGTTCGTATATCCCTCTGAAAGCGAAGCTAAGAGTGCTTTTACCAATTGCGTGTACATCCTGACGCCGTATTCCTGCTCATTTGCACTGAATAACGCTGACCACAACAGGTTAAAATCAGGCTGCTGGCTCGCTACCGCGCCTAACATAAAATCATCGTAACGGACATCATCAGGTCCATAAACCGCCAGATAAAGCTGTGCTACATCAGCATAGGGTATTCCCATACTGTCACCCAGAGACCTGCGTAATGTGGGGCGCAGCTCGCTGGTCAGCCTGTCTTCAGCCTCGTGCAGCAAATCCGCATGTGAGAAGTTATAGAGTTGATCCATGGCTGCCGGATCACGCGCTGCGCCAAAGGCGCCGGCATGGCACACGGATACGCCTGCCTTTGTGCGGACCCAGATGGGGAGCGATTGGAAGAAATCGATGACAGCCTTGCGATGTGGACCGAGAGCAGCTTCAAATCTTGGCGTGTATATCTTTACGCCTCTGGTAAGTGGGATATGGTAGATGTGTGGCAGCTCATGGTTGCCCAATAAGACGACGAGGGCGGGACCCAGGGCAGCTTTTAATCGCAGCAGATCCAGCACAATCGCGAGGGAGTTGTCAAATTCTTCAGGTTCATCACTGTGGATATAGTCCCCTGTAAGAACGAAAGTGTGCGCCTGATCCTGATCCCTGAGCTTCAAAAAGGCATCGCGATACTGCCGGTATAAATCCCAATCCCCGTGAAGGTCAGTGACGACCATCACGCGTCCGGTATCAATGATGCGAACACGGGAAAGCAGATGATTCATAGGTTTGTGATCCATCAATGTTGCTATCATGATTGTGCGGCGCGGAATTACCTTCACAAAATATCCGCGAGTGACTCCCGCGCCGCTTTATTTTCTTAGGGGATTTCTGGTTGGTACAGCCAACCAGAAATCCCCTAAATAACGTAACTAAGCATGGTTCCGGTAGTACATTGTAAACCAATAAGTTTTGTCCTTACCCAAAATCGAGAACACTCCCATGATGTGCCGGCATCAACTTTGATGCATGTCCCCAGTTGCGAGGTCAAACATGGCTGCCAGGTATTGGGCCACACCCTGTACGTTATTGCTCAGGGCGGTCTGCCATGCCAGAGCGAGAACCTCGGGTCTGGCGTTGCCAACGGCGACAGTATGGGCGATGGCCTTGAACACCGGCAGGTCGTTTAAGCTGTCACCAAAATATAAAATCTCTTCAGCGGATATTTCCAAACTGCTGGCAAGCGCGAGAAGCGAAACGTCTTTACGGGCTTGGGGGTGGTTAACCTCCACCCAGGCTTTGTGCCCCGGATGGTAAACGACGTAGGCCCGGTCTCCAACCGCATCATTAAGGATGGGGTATATCCGGGTGGCACGTGCATCAGCATCACAAATCGAGACCTGGGCAGGACGGACCTTAAACAACGCGTCAAAAGTATCCACAGCCATATAGGGTTGGTAGGGGCGATTCCCAATCAAATCCGAGACTTCACGCATAGCTTCTTGCGAGCCGGGTATGTAGCGCGTCACGTTGTCCGCACCATACGCCAGGGGTACATAACCATGTCGAGTGTATGATCTGAGCTGCAGCAACCGCCACGTCAAAGTCGACAAAACTGCCGGGCTGGAGTTCGCCTTCTTCGAGGCGGAAAATGCCATTGAGGCAGATTGCCCGGATGCCGTGTCCGATTTGCTGCACATAACGCTTGACCGGCCAGGGATTTAAACCAGTGACGAGAGCTACAGGTAAGCCCTGATCAAGGAGCCGCTGAAGCACACGCAGTGTAAAGAGCCTGATTTCACCCTGTTCATCAGCCAGTGTGCCGTCAATATCCGTTGCAATCAGACGTATCCCGGGTTTATTTTGCCAGGTCAACGTTTCAATCCGGAAAAAATCGCTTCCAGGGTCACTTTAGGTGCGCTGGCTTGCACGTTTTCAACGCGTTGGCTATAAGGCAGGCGCGTTTCATCACAATAAAAGATACCCAGGTACTGCGTCTCCATATCCATAGCGAGTCTCATCGCGCCTAATAAATCCGTTGGATCATGGGACTCCGGGATATCCGCAGTGATATCGCGGTAATGGGCATAGGTATTGTTAAAAGTCACACAGGGACTCAGAACGTGCACAAAGGCAAATCCTGGATGTTGTATTGCGCGCACGAAGATATCCACCAGCGCTTTTATTTGACCGCTGAAGGCACGGGCGACAAAAGATGTCTCGTAAGAAAGCACCATCATCAGGGGATTCAAAGGGCGCTCCTGCGTGCCGTATGGAGAGGCTTTGCGCACGGTGCCTTCGATGCTGGTGGGTGAAGGTTGGCCTTTTGTCATACCATAGATGCTGTTATCCATCACAATATAGGTTATGTCCACATTTCGCCTGGCGGCATGTGGAACATGACCCGCACCTATGCTGAAGCCGTCACCATCACCCCCAACAGCGATAACCTTTGTCTCCGGACGTCCCAGTTTTACGCCGGTTGCCAGGGGTAAAACGCGTCCATGCACGCCGTGTATGCCATACGTTTTCAGGAAAGTGGGCAACCGGCTTGAACAACCGATCCCGGATGCCACCACAATTTCTTCATTTGGGAGTTCTAATTCGGCAAAGGCCCTGCGCAAAGCAGTAAGAACTGCATAATCACCGCACCCCGCACACCAAATCGGTTTTACACCGCTATCATAATCCTGTGCTGACCGCGTGCTCATGTTCTCCCTCCTCACGCGCCTAGCTTTAGCAGGCGCACTGTATTGAATATTTTATCTAACTCACCGTGCTGTTCTACCCATAAACGCCGTTCTTCATCGATCATCGTCAGCACAGCCGTATAGATTTCCTGTATCTTAAAGGGTTCTCCCTGCTCTTTCTTTAATTGGTGAACATGAACATTGCGCACGTCGAGTTCATGATAGTAGCGGTGCTCAATCATTCGCCCAAACTGCCCTGAATAATTGAGCTCGGGGACCAGAATCGCATGTTTTGTGCTGATAAAGTCCGAAATGGCTTTATCAGGCATCGGCAGCAGGGTATGGGGGTATATGGCTTCGATAGGGATATCATGCGCTTGCAGCAGTCGGGTTGCTTCCCGGACTGCACCTCGCGTGCTGCCCCACCCAATAATGCCGAAAGGCGCACCATGGTCACCCCAACGCCTGGAGGTCATGCGCCAATCTGCTAACATCACCCTTGCAGTTTCAATTTTTGTCGCCCGTTTTCTCATCATAAGCTGGTGATTCTGCGGTGATTGATCAGTAAAACCGTATTCATCATGTTCGAGGCTATCCGCAAGGTAGGTGCCACCCTTCATACCGGGCTGCGCCATCGGTGAGATACCGTTTGCGGTGCGCCGGTAACGCCGGTAATCCTCTGCCAGTTCTTCAGCGGTGGGCACGATACGTTCCAACGGTCCGTTCCAGGGAAGCCCTGGCATCTCTGTGGTCGTCAATCGCGAGATCATTGCCTGGTCCGAGAGGACAATGACCGGCATTTGGTACTGTTCTGCCAAACTGAACGCATAGATCATCTGAAAGTAACAATCTTTAACTGAATCCGGAGCCAGAACAAAGCGCGGCGCGTCTCCGTGCCCGCCGTAAAGTGAGAGGAATAAGTCTCCCTGGGATGTCTTTGTCGGCAGCCCCGTGCTGGGTCCGGCACGTTGCACATTGACCAACACCAGGGGCGTCTCAACCATACTCGCCAGTCCCAGCCCTTCAATCATCAGCGATAAGCCCGGTCCGGATGTGGCTGTCATAGCCCTTTTACCGGCAAAGGACGCGCCGATTGCCATATTGATGGCCGCGATTTCGTCTTCAACCTGTACGAATGTTCCACCAAACGCCGGCAGATGTTTTGCTAACGATTCCATCACGGAACTGGCTGGCGTAATAGGGTAACCGGCATAAAAATTACATCCACCCATCAAGGCCCCCAGTGCCATAGCGTCAGATCCGGAGAGGATAATGCGCTCTTCAAGGCCATCCGGGAGGGGCAGCGTGTAGGGGAACGGTCCAGGATAGGTCTTTTGGGCATAAAGGTAGCCCTGCTGCATTACTGACAGGTTCTGTTGCAGCGAATCCAAGTGGCGTCCCATAAGCTCGTGGACCATTTCCTCTGCCCTTTCCATATCCAGGCGAAAGAACCATAATAAAGCACCCAGCAGGACAAAGTTCTTTCCCCGCGACCAGTTATTTGTACTGGCGATTTCTTCTGCTGGAATTGGAAAGCGATGTTCTTTGGCGGGGATGTCCAGTGTGGATTCGAAGATAACAGCACTATGCGGGCACATACCAACACTTCCTTCATGCCAGGCTGCCTCGTTAAGTGCCACTAATACATTCGCCTCGTCCCCTTCAGATAAAACCCTGTCCAGGCTTAAACGTACCTGATATTGGACCTGCCCTCCCTGGATTTCAGCTGGATAGGTGCGGAAGCTGTAGACTTCCAGACCCGAGCGTGCTGCGATACGCGTAAAAACATCGCCAAGGGTGATTGTGCCTTCCCCTCCTTCACCACCAATCCTGATGACGACCGTATTATCACAACTTTCCATCTAGACCTCCATGTTCACATTTCGGCTTTTATAACAGCCGTTACTTCCCCGATTCCCCACGTTTCCACTTGCCCAAAAGGACCAAGGGCCAGGGCAGTGCCAACGGGGATGCCCAATCCCAGGACATCTGGCGCAACTTTGGGCAGCTGTCTGAGAATGGGAGAATCCTCGGTGCGGGTGAAGTTGGGGACAACCACAGCATGCGACAGCCATCCCAGGCCCATGGCTTGTGGGTAATTCGGGGCTGGTCCAAACGCCCACTGCGCCAGCGCTGCTGCACCGGCATCTACACCAATCAGGGTCAGCGCCTGCAGCGTTGTGTAGCCCAGAATTATCTGCTGAAGTGCGGGGCTATTGTATAGATTCTGAACTAATGGAATAGGGTTATGACCGCACAGGCACAATACGCCTGCCTCATCAATAAGCGATAGGAAATCAGGGGCTTGCAGTTGGTCGCGCGTCATTGCAGCAAGGGTGTAGGCTTCCCCGCCCGGACCACCAAGTTCGGTATAATGATCCAAAAATGCGTCAGCTTCGACGCGACTTCCATCCGAAAACAGGACCACCATGGGGCGGTCAAGGTTGACAATACTGAGCAATTGTGTATCGACTTCGTCCGTTATACCCGATTTCCAATCCCCACCGCCAGCAAGAATGAGCCATCCTTCGCCATCCAACCAGTTTAACGGACCTTGTGTCGGCATACCTGAATCAGGCTCCTT
Organism: uncultured Chloroflexia bacterium; assembly: GCA_963700595.1. Classification (GTDB taxonomy): domain Bacteria; phylum Chloroflexota; class Anaerolineae; order B4-G1; family SLSP01; genus PWVB01. The sequence goes on along the minus strand of CAVOYE010000014.1, from coordinate 247,712 downwards.
GTAGAGGCATAAGCCGGCGCAGAGATTCCACGACGACGGCTACGCCATTGACCAGCGCGTCTTCCTCGATATTAAAATGTGGATTGTGATGCGGCGCTCCATCCCCTTCAAGAGGACCGGAGCCCACAAATATATAGCTGCCCGGCACTTCCTGTAGTAGGAATGATGCATCTTCGCTGCCCATCGTGCGTTCGTCGGTTTTTAAGGCTTGACTGCCAAATAAATCCTGGACAACGTTTTGTACCACACCGGTGATTTTCTTGTCGTTAATGACCGCCGGGGTATTCGGCATCCATTCCAGGGTCGCTGTGGCGCCCATTATCGTCGCCGTTCCTTTGATGATGTCCGCCAATCGCGCGAGTACGGTCTCACGCACTTGCGGATCGTATGTGCGGACTGTCCCCTTTATTTCTGCGGTGGGGGGAATGACGTTGAAAGCATCACCGGCGCGAATCATCCCTACCGTAACCACAGCAGTCTCCCGGGCGCTGACATTGCGGCTGACAATGGATTGCAGGTTCGTGACCACCATGGCTGCGGTTAAGACCGGGTCTATAGTTTGCTCCGGCATGGCCCCATGCCCACCTTTTCCCACAATCGTGGCGTGAAAGGCTTCCGCCGCAGCCATCACAGGTCCGTTTGTCGCGGCAATCATACCCACGGGCAGCGGATTCCACACGTGCACTGCCAGGACGGCTTCCGGGCGGGGGTTTTCCAGAACGCCCTCTTTGACCATAATTTCAGCGCCGTTGAGTCCCTCTTCGCCGGGTTGAAAAATCATCTTGAGCGTGCCAGACCATTGTTCGCGGTGCTGTGCCATAAGGGTGGCTATGCCTAATCCGATGGCGACATGGGCATCATGCCCGCATGCGTGCATCAGACCTGGATTTTGGGAAACATAAGGTACCGCATTTTCTTCCTGGATGGGCAAGGCATCCATATCGACCCGGGTCATAATCACCGGTCCTGTTCCGTTTTCCAACAGACCTACCACACCTGTTTTGGCGATGCCTGTTTGCACTGTATAACCTAATTCGTGCAGAACGCCGGCAACAATCTTCGCCGTGCGATGTTCCTGGCATCCCAGCTCGGGATGCATGTGGAAATCCCGGCGCCATGCGACAAGCTGGTCGTAATTACTTTGGGCTTGTTCCAATGCGGTCATGTTTCCTCCCAATTTTGCCATTTGTCATTAACAGGACAGCGCCTGCTGTAAACGGCTTGCTTTACGGTCTAAGTTTATATGGGACAGCTCAGTTGCGCAAGTACAGATATTCCTGGATTCATAAGGGAAGGTCATATAGTTATTTCGAACTCTGAGGTGTTAAAAATCCTCCCGGTATTATCCGGGAGGATTTTTTCCTTTTTATCATCAATCCAGACGTTGTACCGCCAACAGCAGATGGTTACCATCCACTTCGTCCTCGAGAACCTGATCGCCTTGCGGTGATTCAACGTATGTCAGGGTACCGGCAAGAACCTCGTCCGCCACCGCATTTTCGAAGGCTTGCAGGGCTGCCAATAATTTACCGCCGGTATTGTACTGCACAGCGATACGATCTGTGAGATTGTAATCCGCCTGTTTTCGCAGCTCCTGGATGCGGCGGACCATCTCCCGCGCCAACCCTTCCTGCTCCAAAAGCGGCGTCACAGTTGTGTCCAAAGCGATGACCAGACCACCCTCTCCCGCGACACCGAAACCTTCCCTCGCTTTCGTCTGGACCAGCACTTCCGATTCACTCAGGGTCACCGCACTCCCATCCTGGAGGGTGAGCTGCAAGGCATGTCCCGCATTCAATCTGGCAACCGCTTCCGCAGCTGGAATTTCTGCAAGGGCTTTGCGCACTTGCGGGAACAGCGGTCCGAATTTTGGCCCTAAAACGCGGTTCAGCGGTAAGAGTTGATACTCCACCAGCTCTCCCTCCTCATGCACAAAGACCACTTCTTTGACGTTGAATTCGTCAGCCAACAAATCAAGGAGCTGCTCCAGAATTTCACGCCGTCGTGGATCGGTGGCGATGAGTGCCCGGGCAAGGGGTTGGCGCACCTTGAGGTTGCCACTGGCTCGCACCGAGTGCCCCAATGTGGCTGCCTGGCGTACTGCTCCCATCGCAGCCACCAGAACTTGTTCCTGTGAAGTCAGCGGTTCCGCTGTCGGGAAGATGCAGTGATGGAGGCTTGCCGGAGCCTGCTGATCCACGTTTCTCACCAGATTCTGGTACATCGCTTCGGTCACAAACGGCACGACCGGCGCCAGCAATTTGGCAAACGTCACCAGAATCGTGTACAGCGTCTGGTAAGCGGCTTCTTTGTCGGCATCGCTGCTGGCGCTTTCGCCACGGGCTGCCCAGAAGCGACGGCGGCTGCGGCGGATGTACCAGTTGCTCAGATCATCCAGGAATGCCTCCGCGGGTTGGGCAACATTCAGCGGGACATAAGACTCATACCCCTCGTCATCGCTTCAACGGTCTCGCGCAACCGGGCGATGATCCACCGGTCCAATATCGTGGGAGCTGCCGGGCGTGTTGCACTTTCTCTGTCCACGGTGACCAGACCTTGGGCTGTCCATCAGCGAGTCGTGAAGGATTCGCCAATAATTCAGCAGGCGGTGACCACTCGTCAATCCGGGCATAGGTGACGAAAAAGGCGTAGACGTTCCACAACGGGAATCATAAAGCGGCGCCTGGTTTCGTCCGTGCCTTTGTAGCCGAACAGCAAATTCTGGTCGAGTTTCTGATTCATAAAAAGCCAGCGCATCGTATCGACGCCCATGGTCTCGGCAGCATCATCGAACCAGATAGCGTTTCCCCACGATTTGTGCATCGGACGTCCGTCCTCCGCAAAAAGGGTAGAATAGCCGTGCACGATCTTCGTCGGCGGCTTGCGCTCAAAGACGGTGCTCATCGTGATGAGGCTGTAAAACCAATTGCGGAACTGACCGGGGAAGGATTCGCTGATCCAATCCGCCGGAACCCATTTCTCCCAGTATTCGCGGTTCGTGCGATATTGTGTGGTTGAGTAGGCAACACTGCCGGCATCCAGCCATGGATTTCCCACGTCCGAGATACGGGTCATCGGGCTTCCGCACTTCGGGCACGCGATTTTCACCGCATCCACATGGGGACGGTGGGGCGTATGCCCTTCGATAGCTTCCCATCCCGCGACGGCCTTCTCTTTCAACTCCTCACCACTGCCGATGACTTCGAAATGGTCACAATCCGGATTATCACAGACCCAAATGGGCAGCGCCAGTCCCCAATAGCGTTTTTTGGACAGCATCCAATCCTGCATATTGCGCAGCCAATCCATCTCGCGCGCATAGCCGAATTCCGGAATCCACCGGATCTGATCGACGACGTCCATAATCTGGTAGCGCAGGCTGGCTTCTTTCTCCGTTTCAGTGACTTCCTCACGGGGCTTGTCGTACAACTTGCCCATGTTGATGAACCATTCATCCACCAGGCGGAAGACCAGCGGGGTGTCACAGCGCCAGCAGACCGGGTAGCGGTGGGTATAATCGTCCACCCGGTACAGCCGGTCTTTGTCCTCCAGGTTATGGAAAATGTCGTGGGCAACTTCGTGAACCTCCCGTCCGGTCAGCCAGTCGAAACCTGGCAGGAAGATGCCATTCTCGGTTAGCGGTGCAAGCGCGGGCAGGTCGTGAATTCCTCGCCCAGCTCAAAGTCTTCAGCACCGCATCCCGGCGCGATATGGACGATGCCGGTCCCTTCTTCTTCGCCAACCGCATCCCATGGGATGATGCGGTGAAAATCAGGGACAGCCATTGCCTGCACGGCGGTGAGTTCATCAAACGGCCCATCGTAAGTCCAGCCGACCATGTCGGTGCCCTTTAACCGTTCGAGAATTTCGACTTCCCCTTTAATGACCTGGGAAAGCGTACCTTCTGCCAAATAGTAAATCCAACCGTCACGGGCCCTGACTTTGACGTAGGTCAGGTCGCCGCCCACTGCAGCCGCCACATTGCTGGTCAGTGTCCACGGCGTGGTCGTCCATACCAATAATGCTTCGCGCTCTCTGCCGCGCAGCGGGAAGCGGACCACCGGTGCATCATGCGTGAGGTCGCGATAACCGTCGGTGACAATTTCATGCTGGCTGAGACCGGTTTCACAGCGCGGGCACCAGGGCATCACATCGTGCCCTTTGTAGAGCCAGCCCTTTTCCCACACTTTTTTCAGAAATGTCCAGATGGTGTAATTATTCTCAGTTGAAAAGGTGAAATAGGATCCGCCCATTTCCGGCATACCCAGGCGTCCCACCAGGCTTTCCACCGTGTCGGTCACAGGTCCCAGAGGTCCCTCAACGGTGAAAGTCTGCTGCGCATCTTCCAGCAGCTTATCGGCCAGCGTGCGCAATACATCCGGATCATTCCAATTAATCCAATACCCCAGGCGGATAGATTGCTCGGTCTGCCGGGCAGCCTGGCGCAAGACACGGGCTTTGCATTCCAGTACGAATGGCGCCAGCCCATAGGTTTCAATATCGTGCTTGGATCTGAAGCCCTTTTCCTTCTCCACCTCGACTTCAACCCACAATCCCTGGCAGTCAAAGCCATTCTGATAACGCTGCTGGTACCCTTGCATGGCCCAATAACGCTGCCAGAGGTCCTTGTAGCTTCTGCCCCAACCGTGATGCACGCCCATCGGATTGTTTGCCGTGATGGGCCCATCGATAAAGGACCAGCGCGGCGCTCCTGCACGTAAAGCATTGAGCGCCTTGAAGCTTTTTGTTTCATCCCAAAAGTCTAAGATGACATGTTCCTGTTTGATAAAATCGACTTGCGTACTCACGGGTTCAAATGGCATACTGTCCTTCCTTCTGTGTGAATCCTTGTCACTATGACCAAAACAAACGCTCCCATCCCTTCAGGGACGGGAGCGTTACGCTCTCGCGGTACCACCCTGCTTGTTCCACGGCGCAGCGCGCTGCGGAACCGCTTGGTCGATGGCCAATACCACCGTGCTGGAATAACGGTCAGCAATCCCGGTCCGGTCTACTCAGGGTTAAGTATCGCGCCCTTTCGGCGGACGGCTCCGGAGGGATTTTCCACGCTCGCTTTCGTCTCCGGCTCACACTCTCCCGGATTCGCTGTGCGAGTGCCAGCGTGTACTCGTCTCCATCAACACCTTTGTCACTTGATATAACCATTATCCTAAAAGAAAGCCGGATGTCAAGCAGCTATCTTAGCACTTGACTAGATATCTAAATGCCATATTCTTCTTTCCGTCAATGCAGTGTAACTATGATAATCGTCCTGAAAATCAAATAGGATATCTGTGATGCCTGAAAAACGTACCGTTCAGTACGGCAATAAAACTATACCCTACACGTTGGAATACGTTAAGCGCAAGACGTTGGGCATTACCGTCCATCCTGACCTGCGTGTGAGCGTCCGGTCTCCGCAAGGGCTTTCAAATGCTATTATCAATGCCCTGATGCTCAAACGCGCTCCCTGGATTCTTCATAAGTTACAGGATCTTCAGGAGAATCCCCTGCACCCATCGCCTCGGGATTATACCAGCGGTGAAACCCATTACTTTTTAGGCAGTCCCTACCGGCTCAAGGTCATCCAGAGCGCCAAAGAAAGCGTGCGGCAGGAAGGGCAATGGTTGAAGGTCACCGTGCGTGAAGAGGATCCGGCCAGGGTGAAGCGTGTGTTAGATAAATGGTATCGGGAAAACGCCCGGATTATTTTTCCGCAGCGTCTGGCTCATTGCTATCCTATGGTTGCGCATCTGGATATTCCCTATCCTGAACTGATGCTAAGGAAGATGAAATCCAGTTGGGGTATCGCGACTGTACGGAAATCCAGAATCACCCTTAACGTGAAACTGATCAGGATGCCCGTAGAGGGCATTGACTTGGTGATCATTCATGAGTTGTGCCACATGGTGGAGCCCAATCATAGCAAAAAGTTTTACGCGCTTATGGACAGGATTATGCCGGACTGGAAAGCACGCCGCGCGCGATTGCAGGATTTTTGGGTTGTATGACAGGCAGCAAAAGGAGCGTGCGCGCTTGGTAAAAGACAACCGGCATCAGATTGTTCCACAGTGGATAACCGGTGTGCTCATCTGTCTCTGCATAATAACGCTATTAGCCTGCGAGGTGGATGGGCTGCCAATCCTGTCTACAGCCACCCCGCTGCCCACCCCAACGTCCATTTACACAGCGACCCCTTCTCCGACGCGCACCCCATCACCTACACCTGAACCCATCGATACCGGGTGGCAGCCTGCCACGACAGGATCAGAAATCCGGACCGTTGAAGTGCCTACTTCTTTTGGATTGGAGCGCTTGACGATTGTGCGGCTCAACCCTGCCCACGTGCGTTTTCGCGTGCTGTACGCGCAAGGTGATCCTCGCGCATTGGGGACATGGGCTTACGAAACAGGCGCCTTGCTGGTTGTGAATGGCGGTTATTTTTCTGAAGATTACACGGCGCTTGGATTAGCGATCTCGAATGGACAGGTTACAGGATCCAGCTATGGAGACTATGCCGGGATGTTCGCCGTAACGCAGGATGAAGCCGCCAGTGTCCGGTGGTTAAGGGCATCGCCCTATAACCCGGGGGAATATCTCAGAGAAGCTGTTCAAAGTTTCCCGGTCCTGGTCAAACCCGGCGGGATTATGGGCTTTCCGGAGGATGGTGATGATGGGCGTCCCGCCCGGCGCATGGTGGTCGCTCAGGATTACGCGGGGAATATAATATTCCTCGTTGCTCCCCGCGGCTATTTCAATTTACACGAATTAGCCGTATGGTTGAGCGAATCAGACCTGGCAGTCAATACCGCGCTCAATCTGGACGGTGGGCCCTCTGCCGGATTGTGGATGCCGGGTTACGCCACCGTTGATTCCCTTATTCCTGTGCCGCTGGTCATTGCCGTGCTTCAACAATGACGGTATCCAGGATGATGGTATCTCCTGCCGCGTTTCCTTCCCTTGTGACGGGCAACCGCACCCCGGAAAAATCATACATCCCCACCAGCAGTCTGTAACGCCCGGGCGCCAGGTCTGCCGGCAGCAGAACACCATAGTTATCGCTGATTTCCTCGCCAGCAGTCCATTGGTCCGTTAAATAAAATCCCCCCGAGGGTTCAGCGTCGGTTTGCGCCACAAGATTGCCGGCAACGTCAACCAGATGGATAAAAACTTTGTAACGCGCCGGGGGTGTTATATCCGCCGCCCAGACGAACGATATGGGAAGGATTTCTCCAGCAAACAGGGGGCCTTCTGGTAAGGTATAGGCGATCAACCTGATCGTTTGGTCCAGGACGATGCCCGATAGTGCTGTTGGCGCTGCCGTTTTGGGTCCTGTTCCATAACGAACCAACCGGACGGAAGAGACCCACATCTCATTCGCTTTATAAGCCTGTTGTGCCAGGGCAGTCTCGATGAACCGTCCTGGATCCGCTTCGGTATCACCCCAGTAAAGCGCGAAGAGCTGGGAATGTTTTACCACAATGTCTGCCACCCAGGCAGCAGCTTCTAGCCTGTCTGGACGATAAGGACCGGTATAGACCGGCAGATCCCCGCGATAATAATAGGTGAAGACTTCCCATTGGTTGGGGGCATTGAGCAGCACAGCATCCCCTGGTTGCGCAGCCATTTCTATAAAGGCAGCGATGCCGCGGTAATCATCCCGGGCATAAGCCGGGTCGTTATACAGGTGCTGCAGCGATGTCACCTGCGCCGGCGTGAAAACCAGCAGCAGGCAGATAATCAACGCGGTGGTATTTCGTAAGCTCAGGTGTACCGGTAACCATTCAGACAGCAGCGCTGTCAGGCACAGCGCCAGGGGGCTCAGGGAAATAATGAGGAATTTCAGATATGCCGGACGGTAGAACCCGAAACTGGCAAACAGTACCATGGGGAGAAAAGCCATCGTGAAAGCAGCCCAGGTTGAAAAGCGTGCGCGCGGAAGTTTCCACAAAATGAGTGCGCCAATAAGGCCCAGCAGGGGCAGGATATAAGCTATCTGATGTTCAGGGGATGTCACGCCTACGACCAGCGTGCGCGCCATGGTCCGCAATGCATGGGCGGTTCCCAGGTCAGGCGGGTTCCAACCGCTGGCGCGTATTGCTGTGGGTGCCCATGGAAGAAACAGTAAGCCCCCCATCACAAATGCGCCTATCCAGGCAGCGAGGGCGCGCCAATTTTTATTTCCATGGATAAGCCAGAACACACCGTAAGCGCAGCTTAAACTTATCACGGCAAAAATAAAGGCATAATGCGTGTAAAGTCCAGCTGCTACTGTGACTGCCAGGAAGAAAAATCTCGTCAAGCGCTCTCTCCTGGATGTTTGCGCAAGCTGTAGTGACATCGTTTTTTGGAGCAGGAGGGCTGCCCAGAGCATACTCGACGCTACCATACCCAATTGCGCATACATCCGTGCCTCCTGACTGTAATAGACAGCCAGGGGATGTAAAGCTATATACCACAGCGCCGGCAAAATCATTGCCCAGGACTTTTGCTTCCTTCCACCGATGAGATGTTGGGCGATGGCTGCCGTAAGCGCGATGGTGATGACACTGCAGAATGCGGAATAAGCGCGGAGTGCGAATTCTGATTCTCCCATAAATAAACGCCATCCGTGGAGGAGCAGATAATAGCCGGGCGGATGCACATCCCCAGCTGCTCCTGAGATAATCAGTGGAATTGTACGTTCTACCAGACGGGCTGTATTGCCTTCATCATTCCAGAAAGATTGCGCATCCAGTTTGTAAAAACGGAGACTTACCGCTAACAGAAGTGTCAGCACCATAATAAAGTGATAAAAGGGGGGAGGGTTGTATGACGCTTTATCCTTTTTCATCTGCGCTGAAACCGCGTCGTGTTGGTTGAGTTATGCAAAACATCTCTGATTTTTTCTTCAGGGATTGCTCCATGCCGGACGAGGAGCGGTGGATGCCTGGTGCAATCGAGAATGGTTGAAGGAAGACCATAAGGTGAGGTTCCGCCGTCCAGGATCAAGGCTATATGATTGCCAAAAAAGTCTGCAGCTTCCTGTGCGGTGATCGCCGGCGAGTGACCGGAAACAATAGCCCCACTCGTGAAGAGGCAGCCTCCCACCAGCTTAAACAGTGGCAGCAGTAGTGGAAAATTGGGCACGCGCATGGCTACGGGTACAATCTGCCTTGCGGGAGCCAGTATCAGGGTCAGGGGTCCTGGCCAAAAGCGATGCGCGAGTTGCAGTGCTGCTCTGTTAGGTTTGGCGTGTTTTTTTAGGTGCGTGGATGTCGGCTATCAGCAAAGGCAGCGCCGGTTCCGGTTTACGATTTCGCACTTCATAAAGGCGCTGGATGGTTAGCGTTTTATTCGGCAGCGTCGCTATCCCATATATGGTATCGGTTGGAACAATGACCAGTTCGCCAACTTTAATGAGTTTCGCTGCCAATGCAACTGCGGCGGGATCCCGTATCGGTAGAATTGGTGCGCTCAGTGTAAACTCCCTTGCAGCACAAAGTGCTCCAGGGCGACTGCGGCGCCATCACAATCCAGAGCCGGCGCTATCCAATCCGCGCTGTTTTTTGCGGCAGCCACCGCATTTCCCATCGCAATGCCTACACCCGCCCATGAGAGCATTGAAACGTCGTTTTCCTGATCGCCAATTGCGAGAACTTCCTGTTGCGGAATGCCATAATAAGCTGCCAGCCATGCCAATGCGCTGCCTTTATTCACAGATTTGGGCACGACTTCAATAAACATCCGGTGCGATTGAACAACCTCAGCGGTGCTGTTAAAAAACGGGGTCAGGATTTGTGCCATAAAGGATATGGCATCGGGTTCTGCTACGTACAGAATTTTGTCGGCTTTGTGTTCTTCCAGGACGGCATTGAGATCTGGATTAATCACGGCATTGGGACCCAGGAGCTGTTCGTAAAAGCTGGGTGGATAACGGAGCGCTTCAATATGGATCATACCATCCGCGTATAAGACTGTATGCCAATTATGGGTATGGCCCAGCGCAATTGCGGATTTAGCCAGCACTTGCGGTAGAATTGTCCGGTGCAAAATAGCACCTTGAGGAGCTTGAATCCATCCCCCCTGGTAGCATATCATGGGGGCTTGGACACCCAGGATCTCGGCAAAGGGGAGTGTGGCAGCATGCATGCGTCCTGTTGCTAATGTCGTGATAATTCCCCGCTGCTGTATCGCTGCCACAGTCTCGCGCACGCGGGAGGAAATAATTAAATTTTCTCCCATTAAAGTGCCGTCAAGGTCGAGAGCGACGAGTGCGATAGGTGTGTGGGGTGAGGTTTGGCTAACCATCGTTTACAGGTGGGAAAATAACAGGATGATGGCAGCCCACAATGTGGCTATGATTGCCAGAAGACCGCTCCATAGAAAATAGGAAGCCGTTCGTTCATGGTGATAGAAGAGCAAACCAAGGGTGCCATTGACAAAGGTAAAAATCAAACCCAACAGTGATAAATAGAAAATCCTAATTTTGTTAGTCAATAGAATGGGAACACCATCAGCAGTAAATCGCAGTCCAATCTCAGCCGGTAAATAAGGATAGCGCCAACACAGGAGTCCAACGAGTAACACAAGTAAGAATACTGTTCCCAGCAACAATCCTCCAGCCCAGCGGTCGTGCCATATATCCCAATCCAGAAATGCCGGGTGCGACGAACGCTCCTCAATTTCCTGCGTTGGGCCCATCTCCAGACGCTCTGCCAGAGCAGGGAGAAACGTCTCCATATCGGCTGGAGATATGGCATAAGCTACCGTGTCGGTACGCAACACAACCTGATGGGCAGGTGCTTGCGAGGCGTAAAAAAGTATAGTGTCGCAATCAACGGCTTTGCCGATACCGGCAAAACAACCGGGCCAGCGAATACCTGGGCGCATATGCAAGTCATGGAAGTTCGTTACCGGACTTCACTTCACGTACTTGGGCCATAGGAACGACATGTTCAACACCACCCCAATGGATTACAACTGCATTCCGATCCATAGAATATGACGCTGAAATCAATCCCCACAGTTGGTAAGCTAAACGGATGGCCAGGCCAAGAGTGACGACAGCCAGAATACTTAACAGGAACAACCACAGCGAGATAGGAATCGTGACGGCATACACTACCAAGCCGACTGTTGTTGCTAACAGTACAGCGATAAGCATCAAACCAATGATCCATCCGCGCTGAATGTCGACGTCCCAGGAATTCTGCATGCTACAATTCTTGCCTGGATTCCAGCGCGCGTGTTAAGGTCACCGCATCGGCATACTCCAGGTCACCTCCCACTGAGAGCCCTCTACCCAGGCGGGTTACACGGACATCCATTGGTTTTAAGCGCTGTAGCAAATAGGCTGCGGTGTAGTCACCTTCACTCGTGGGATTTGTGGCGAGAATAACTTCTTTGATACCGCCTTGACGGACGCGGTTTTCCAATTCGCCGATCCGCAGGTCTTCTGCAAAAATACCTTCAAGCGGTGAAAGCGCGCCATGCAGGACATGGTATGTACCGTGAAATTTATCTGTACGCTCCATTGCCAACAAATCCATTGGTTCTTCAATGACACAGATGACGCTGCCATCCCGGTTTGCATCGCTGCATATCGGGCACGGATCTTGTTCTGTTACATTGTGACATTGGGAACAGAAGCGGGTACGTTCTACCAGGTCTTTCAACGCCTCCGCAATGCGCAAGGCAAGGTCTGATTTCCCACGGAGCATATAGAATGCCAATCGGGAAGCGGTTTTTGGACCAATTCCGGGTAATTGCGACAGGGTTTCGATGAGCGCAATAACAGAAGGTGGTATTGCAGCGTTAGGCATATCCTACAGTCCTGGAATCCCCAGTCCTCCGGTTAACGATGCCATACGCCCTTCCATCAAGGCTTGCGCTTTTGTTATGCCCTCATTGACCGCTGCCAGAATAAGGTCCTGCAGCATATCCACATCTTCAGGATCCACGACTTCAGGATTTATGACGATGCTTTGTACCTCGAGTGCCCCATTGATGGATAACTTCACCATGCCCCCACCAGCAGTCACTTCCAGGACTTCCTTTTGCGTTTCTTCCTGAATTGATGTCATTTGCTCCTGCATCTTCTGCATTTGGCGCATCAAATCGTTTGGGTTCAACTGTGACCGTCCTCCCCCTTTGAAACCTCCGCGACGACTCATAATAACCTCCATATTCTCATAGGTGTGATAGCCTTCACTAGCTGCATCAGGACTCAAATCCCGTCAACTTTCGCTACGGCTCCCAATTCTTCCTGAGCGCGGCGTATCAACGAATCCCCCTCAATGACTGACGGTTCTGGCGCCGATTCAGGTTGTGTTTGTGGCAGATTTGCTGCCGGTTGTACTTGTTTTGGCGCCTGCCATTCACCATGCATCAAGCACCGCACGGAAATCTTTTGGTTGAACTTTTCAGCTAAGGCATCCTCAATTGCGCGCCGGTTGGATGGCTCGTTTACTCTCTCACAGTGAAATGTGTGCTGAAAGGCGAGGACAAGGTGATTCTGTTCATCAATTCCGGCGACAGAGGCGTCTCGTAACAGCGCCCCCAGACTGACTGGACGCATGATCTGGATAATGTCGTTCCAGTTTTCGTCTATCTGTGCCGCCGTGGCGATATTATTTTGGCTAAGCGTGCTTTTTATAGTGCTGTTCGGCTGGTCTTTTGCCGGGTTGACAGCAGCGGTTTCAACCACCGGCGCATCATTTTCCGGTTTGGGTGAAGTGTTCCGGGACCGTACATTTTCCCGCCGTGGTGCCTTTTTTTCTGTATTCGGCGCGGCAGGTGCATGTGTCTCTTTAACCACGGGTGGGATAGCGGTTGAAACCGCTGTGGGGGATACTGGTGAATCTTCCGGCTGTGAAGCCTGGATGAATGCCAGTTCCAGTGCCAGTTGCGGTTGCCATCCGGATCGGCGTTTCTCTGCAACGGCACTGAAGTGTTCAACTGCTCTCACAAGGTCTACAATACTTGCTTTGCGGGCTAAGTTTTCGTATATTGGGCGTTCATCGTCGGTGGGATCTGTCCATGTTTGTCCAGCTCCCAGCTGAATTAACAGCAGACCGCGCAGAAAATCTGTTATTTGACGCGCGAGTTGCCGTGGATCTGCACCGTTATCGACAGCGGAATTGATGACCGCCAGTCCACTGTTTAGTTCTTTATCAAGCCACGCCTTCAGGAGTGCAAGTATGACATCACGGCGTTCAGACCCCAGCGTCAGGCGTACCATATCTGCGGATACCTCACCACCGGCAGACATTTGGTCAAAGAGGCTGATGGCATCCCGCATACTCCCGGTCGCTGCCCGGGCGATTAACGTAAAGGCTTCCGGTTCAACAGTAATTTTTTCGGATTCAGCAATCGCCTGTAATTGTCCAATGATAGCATCCATAGGTATCCGGCGAAACTCATAACGCTGGCAGCGGGATAAAATTGTTTCAGGGATTTTGTGTACCTCGGTCGTTGCCAGGATAAAAATGACATGCTCAGGGGGTTCTTCCAGAGTTTTCAACAGGGCGTTGAAGGCAGGGGTTGACAGCATATGGACTTCATCAATGATGTAGACTTTATATTGTGCTTGTGTAGGTCTGAACCCCACCTTTCCCAACAAATCGCGCACATTTTCCACACCATTCGTAGAAGCGCCATCAATCTCGACCAGATCCATCAAGCGTCCATCGCTGACGGCGCGGCACATCTCACAGGTGCCGCATGGGCGTTCTTCTGGCGCTGACAGACAGTTAACGGCTTTGGCTATCAGGCGCGCGGTGGTTGTTTTCCCGATACCGCGGGGACCCGCCAGGAGGTAAGCGTGATGGATATGCCCGGTTTGCAGCGCATTTCTCAACGTTCGCACGACGTGCTCTTGACCGATGACGTCATCGAATGTTTGTGGTCGCCACGTACGATAAAGCGCCTGCCCCATAATCCCTCCAGTGTTGGGTTAGTCTATCATGGTTATTGAATGAAGCAAGCGGTCAGGTATATGGGACTATTGCAGATTGGGGACAAATTGTGCAAAACAGAGCTGTTGTCAGAGGGGGTAGCAATCATTCCCTTAAGCTTTTCTTGAGGCTATTTGCATCTGCCGACTGCAAATAGCCTGCTTAGATGATACGGCGCGGAAGTCAAGGTTGGGCGCGTTGTTGGGATATTCCGCGCTGCAAGGTCTATTCCAGCCGCGAATGATAAAACTATGCAGTACACCTACGCTTTATGTGATCGCCGTGTTGCCGTATTGATGCACAGCCTGGATAAAGGCTGCGATGTTTTGCCACCGGATATCGGGTTCATCGATATCATATGCCGGACTCATAATCAAACCTGCCGGTCCCAAAGTATTAATGCGCAACTTGACCTCGTTTTCTATCGCTTCTGGAGATGCAAAACTAAAGGTTGTTTGACTGCCCACGGTGCCCCAGAAAGCCAGCGTGGGACCATACTGCCGGCGTATTTGTTGAGCATCCATATGATCGGCTTGCAACGGATTGATACCGTTAACACCAATATCAATCAGATCAGGGATGATGGGTGCAAAACATCCGTCACTATGAAAGACAACGCGCAGGTCAGGTTTAATGGCGCGTGCGGTCCGGATGATTTGTGCCATCCGCGGTTTAAAGAATGTCCGCCAGCATTCCGGACCGATCATCATTGTGCCGGGCATTCCGACATCATCTCCCAGAGCCATAATGTCGACATTCGTTTGCGCGACCGCGGTTGCGTAACGGCATGCCATTGCGGTCAGGCGGTCGAGTAGAATGTGTGCCCAGGTTGGGCGCTCAACGAGATCGAGCAAAAAATTCTCCAAACCCCGCAGACGCCATGCTGCCTCGAACAGCTCCCCACCTAAATGCGGCAGGTTGCTGCCGACAGCTAGATTTTGTGAATGATATGTGGCAACTTCTTGTAAAACTGTTATCACCTGATCCTGAATATTGATTTCAGGGAAAACAAAGTTTTTCAGATCATCTAAAGATTGTGCGCGCGCCAGGGGATTGCGCTGTCCAGGCTTTAGTGGCTGGTAGGACCACTGTTCGTAATTGGTGATCTGGGCAAAGGTGCCCAACCGCGTATCATCTGGTGTCAGGCGCGCCGATTGTCGCCAGCGTTCTTCCGCTGCAGAAGGGCTGAAATGGACGAAGACGACATCCACCCCACCGGTAATTTTAACGCCTGGGGGCAGGTGTTGCGATAAATCCATGGGGTAAAAACCTAATGCGCATGGAATACGGTCCGGCGTGCCTCCATCCAAAGCAGTCAATATCCTGGTTCGCGCGTCCATCCTACCTCCCTCTTGGCGTTAAACATTGAATGAAAGAAATGCCCCGGGTTTTAAGGAAGCAAGCAGATCTTTTCACTTCATGATGTGGTTATCATTTTGCTCTTAAAGAAATAATAGCGGCAAATACTCTGGCACCTCATCATAGGGTTCTAGCTGTCCTGCAGCGACCTGGTACAAACGCTCGTGGCTTGCGCGTGCAGCATCTGCCAGGGGGGCGTAAGGTTTGTTGCAGGTATCAACAAAGCCAATATTGTAGTTTTCCCCGTCAAAGCGTCCCAATGCCGACTGGTCATAGAGTGTAAAATAATGCACGCCCACACACCACGGTTTGGCGGCGGCATCTTCGACATAAACTCTGAAGGCTTTCCCCCGCGAAATCTGATCCGGCACATGCCCGATACCGCTGGCAGGTAAGCCTGCATCCAAAGCCCCGAAGTGCCACTCACCGACCATAATCGGCATCTCGAGCATTGCACTGATTTTTGCCATTTCCTCTGCCAACAGGCGCTGTTTATAACAGTTCATACTGAATACATCAAAGCTGCGCATGCCGTCTACCGCCCATGCCGGGGGAACGGTGTAATAACGGATGCCCAGATTCAAGTGATTGGGATCCGTCTTCCGGCATGCCTGGCTTAGCAACCCAAAGTAGCGGGAGACCATCAATTCACTGAAATCCGCCAGATCTACCTGGGCTGCGGCGCTCAACGGAGTGTGCCACGTACCTTCGGCTATGTGCGGCAAAGTTGTCGCGAAGCCCCATGCTGCAGATAATCCGGCATCAGTACCATAGCGTTCCCGCAGGAACTGCGCAAGGACTTGCCGGCAATAACACTGCGGTGTATTGAACAGCATTCCTGCGGCAGGTGTCTCCTGCGCGAAACCCCACGTGGGTTCATTCATCAGAAAATAACCGATAAATGCGGGGTCATCTCTTGTTTCTTCCAGTTGTGAAGCATACTCAGTAGCAGCGTTTTCAAAATCGGGATGGAAAACATCGGGAAAATCCCGATAAACGTTGGGGATCCTGGCGAGTGCCTGATCCCGCAACGGGCGGGTGTAAGGTACCTTTTCCCTGGCGATTTCCCAATCAGACCAATTAGCCACTGTATTGAAGCCGAAGGCGCGCAACTGTGACAAGGCGATTTTTGACCAATTTTCAAGAGCGGTGCTGGCGCCAAAAGCACGAATAAAGTTTGCACGCAGGTAGTTGACGACCTTCTCCCGCCCCTGGGCATAAGCCGCTTTAAAGGGTCCTTCCGGGTCTGGCAGCCATTCCAGCGCACCTTCAAGCCCTTCATATGCGGTCTCGATGCTAAAACGGACGCAATCCAGGCCTGATGACCAGAAAGCATGGCCCTCCGGATCAACCAGCCACCAGCGATTGCCGTCATGGTAGGTGTGGAAAAAACCAGTGCTGTCAAACTTTTGTTGCGACCATCCGCCCCAGCGTGTCATGTCTTCAGGCAGATGCTGTGCATCGGCTGTTGCTAACTGGCTCTCCAGTCGTTCAGATGCCGCTGCCGGTGACGAAGTCTTCCCTTCCCAGGCATACAGCGTGCTCTGTCCCATTGTATCCAGGAGTTTTCCGTGAGGTAAAAGGAGTTCTTCCAGCAGAGCTGGGGGCTCCGGTGCAGCGGTGAGTGGCGTGAGGCAGAAGCGTGTTGGATTGGAGCTTTTGCGAATGACCGTCAGGTGCATCCGGTCCACTTTTGCCAGGTCGACGCGGTCCCCACCGCACATCGGCTTAAGCCATGCGCCTTCGCGGGGATATCGCCAGCGGTTCTGGTTGACAGCTTCCAGGGGGACGCGCATGCGCGCCGAACACTGGTTGAGCAGTCCAAAATTCATACGAAAAACAGGGCCATCCTCACCCTCCTGGAGACACAGCGAAAATACGCTTAACCTGTCGCCGTCAAGAAGCATGTCAGCAGAGAGATAAGCCGCAGAAGCCAGCGCGCCCAGCGGAAAAGTATAAACAAGCCCGGCATCTATCTGCTGGGCAACATACCAGACAGCCTCCGGTATGGGGGCTGGACCGGATTCGACCTGCAGATTATTCAGTAATTTCACAGGTTTAAGCGTCAAAGGCAGCATGGGTCCTCCATTCAACATTTACACGTTTTGAGAAGTAGCGAAACTTTATTCAATATCCACCAGACGCGGTGCTATCGCAATCACCCGGTGCTCTTCCATGGCAATATCAGCACAAAAACCAATCAGATGCCCGGCGACGGAGTCCATAAGATTTGTCGTTGACAGGGAAGGTTTCTCTCCGCGGACAACGCGTACGAAATCGTCAACCAATCGCATGTCACCGCCGCCATGTCCGCTGAAAGCTCCGTGCATATCGCCTTTATCCCCCACATCAATGACGTGGTCCTTATACTCATGTCCGGGTCGCGGGTCAATGAAGCGCAGGATGAACTGGTTATCTTCAAAAACGCCTTGAATTTCACCCTGAGTGCCAATCAGATGAATGCTGCGCGAAGGTTTTGCCGTACCTCCGATCATATTATGCGTCGCGGTGGACCCATCTTCAAATTCAATCATCACGGATTGATGGTCCACAACGTCCATCCCTGTCTTCCAGGCACAACGACCGTGCGGGTTATCCGTTTTTAGTGATTCTATTTTTTGTGCAAGGGTTGGGGCTTCAATGTGCTCCAGGCTGTCCCACACATAGAAGTACCAACGATCAGGGTGATCGATATAGTGCTTCCGCGCCGAATAAAGACAATCCGGCTCAATGGGGCAATCCACAAGGCAGCGGGTTCCCGCGCCAGGCGGTACGTTCTCCGGGCGGAATTGCATGTTAGAGCCAAAACTTGCCACATAATCGGGTTTGATGCCGCTTTTCATCCACGTGATAAGGTCAAGATCGTGGCAGCATTTCGCCATCAACATCGAAGAGTGGCAGTCCTCTTTTTTGGACCATTTTCCGCGGATAAAGCCGACACCCATGTGGTGATAGGAAACGTGCTCTACTGTTTGCACGCTGATAATATCGCCTATCACCCCATCCTGTACCTGCTGCCGGATAGCGGCATAAAAAGGGGCGAAGCGTAAGACGTGGCAGATCATCACTTTATTCCCGTGCTCGCGAACCACCTCAATTAACTGCCACATTTCTGCTTCATTAGTGGCAAAGGGTTTCTCCAGCAGCATATCATATCCTGCTTGTAAAAGGGGCACGGAAGTCTCAATATGCTGGTTATCCATAGTGCCGTTGATGATCACATCCGCAAATTTCGGGACTGCCGCAAGTTCCTGCGCTGACGTAAAACAGTGTGTTGAAGGGATATCATACAGCGCCGCAACCTGCTGACGGCGGATAACTATGGGATCGGCGACGCCGACGATCTGCAGCGCGTCAGGATATTGTTGCGCGTAGGAAGCATAGAGCAGCGCCCGATGTCCCGCACCCACGATGATGGCTTTGAGAGGTCTCATTGGTCATTATCCAACCCAAAAAGCCGGGTAATATTGCCACCCATGACCAGGGCTTGTTCCTTATCCGTCAGTTGGTTATCCATGAAGGCGTTGTACATGGCTTTAATCACATACGGGTTGCGAAATGGCGCATCACTGCCAAAACATACCCGATCTGCCCCCAGGGCTTTGATCGCCGCCAGGACATAGTTATCATTGGTGGCGCTGCCGATCAGCAGCATATTCGCACATTCTTGCGCCACCTCAATCACAGTGCTGGTCATATCCGGATCGGTCATGCCCAGATGCACCATCAATATTGGCATTTCCGGGTAGAGCTTAGCAATTTTGGCTGCACGCAGAGGGTGGGTATGCTCATAGGCATCCGGTCCGATGTGAAATGCCAGAACCTTGCCGGATTTGGCGATTTCTTCAATCACTGGCAGGGCTAAATCCGGGCTGTCGATATGGTAATCGTTTTGCGCACCGTTCAGTTTCACGCCGTAAAAACCGTATTCTTCCGTGCACACCTTGACCATTGTAATCGCGTGCTCCACACTCACCGTGGGGTCCGCCCAGCCAAATCCCAGGATTTTTTCAGGATACTTCTGCGCAGCATCATAGACATAGCGGTTATGCCCTTCAATCTCGGTCCCCGTATAATCGGGTTTGAGCCAGGTAAGGGCTTTATCAATCCCGGCGCGTTCCAGGCGTTTAAGGTGTTCCTCCAGTGCGAATTCCCCGCCTGTGGGGGCAATATGGGTATCGGCGTCTATAATCTGAAATGCTATACTCATGATAGATATCCTCCTTCGTGGGTGTGTTTATCTGATCTTCAGCATAGTACAATTAACAGCATGGTCAACTATTGGTGGTGCGTGTCCGTCAGTTTGGGTGTCCGCCACTTTTCCGCAACGATAATAAGTGTGCATCCTTCACACTTTGCTGATCATATAATGGTTAGCTTTCAGCAGGATGCTGTGGCGGGGCGGAACACGGAGCTTCTCCATGGAAGGGGACCTCCGCCCCGCCAACCTGCACATCTGTATGCAGGAAGTGCGGCGCGGGAATCAACTTTGAATGCAAGAGAGGACTATTCCGCCGATGGTACGCACTTACAGCACGGCAACCTTTTTCAGCATCTTTTGCCTGTGGCGCTGCATGCTGCTTTACAAAAAGCTATCTCTACGGAACAGCTTTATTGCTGGATTGGCGCTGGGGCTGGCTGTCGCAACACGTTACTTCATGGCGACTTTTCAAATGCCAATTGATGTCCCAGGCAGCCAGACCCAGGAAGTCGGCACTCTCGCCGAATTGGGCTTGTCAGTTGACGCTCTCATCATGCAGGGTTATCATTATGCTATATTGAATCAGGAGCGTTATGGGCGTTACTATGCGGAACCCGAAAGGTATCCTGAGGCTGTAGGGTTCTATGATACGCTGTTCAAGGAGGCAACATTACTTCAGGAATTCCATAATTCGCCGACACAAGCTGGACCCACTATCCAAATCTATGCACTAACGCAATAAACTGTATCACTGGATCTCTTACCCGTGTCGCTGCTTCTAAGAAACACATAACTATATTGTTGGGAAAATAGGAGGAACTATCATGGACGCACAGAGAGGCAATAAGATTCGGCATTGGCTAGCCTTCATCGGCGTTTTAGCACTATGTATAAGTTATCTTCTCATAAGTATATTGGGTGTAAAACCTGTTACAGCTGTACCCTCGATCCCCGATCCACAATTCGCGGAGGCATCTGCTGCCGATGCATCCTATCGCATTCTAGCCTGGAATGATTTGGGCATGCATTGCTATAACCGGGATTTTCAATATCTGGCTGTGCTGCCTCCATATAATACAGTGTGGGCTCAGGTCGTTCAGGTCGGTGATCCGCCACAAATCATCACTACTGGGATTACATTGACGTATGCCTTTGTCGATAACAGTTTCTCGGTGGGAAAGAGTAACTTTTGGGATTACGAGGACGCACTTTTTGGGGTCAACCTGCCGGATAATATCGGGTTAACCGGCAAGGGGCTGACCGGAACACTCGACCTGCGCGGTACGGCTTTTGTGGCAGAAGGCATACCCGTCACGGAGTTTCGGGACAGCGATTATGCAGCAAACCAGGCAAATCCCGCACCTTATCCCTATCAATTAGCGGTGGTCACCGCCTGGGATTCGGGCACGATGCAGAAACTGGCTGAGGCTACCATCGTGGTCCCGGTATCCACGGAAATGCACTGCGATAACTGTCACTATGACGGAGGTGTCGAAGGCATTTCAACCGGCAGTGTAGAACTCAATATTTTGACGCTGCATGATGAGGAGAACAGCGGAGAATATCCCGGAACCCTGGTTGGGCGCGCGCCGATCTTGTGCGCCGAATGCCATGCTTCCAATGCCTTGAATGCTCCAGGCGACGCTGGATTGCCTAACTTTTCCAGGGCTATGCACAGCAAACATGCTGACAAAGTTCCCCAGGATCAGACAGGTTGCTATCAATGCCATCCGGGACCGGAAACCAAATGCCTGCGGGATGTGATGTCGACGCAAAAGGGTATGGACTGTATCGACTGTCACGGGACCATGGACCAGGTCAAGGAAAACCCTGACCCCTGGTTAAATGAACCGCGCTGTGATGATGCCGGATGTCACGACAGCGGCGCATATGATCAGAATCAAGATCTTTACCGGTTTTCTACGGGACACGGCGATATCTATTGCGAAGGCTGCCACGACAGCACGCACGCTATCGCGCCCAGTCGCGAACCCAACGACGCCATCAAATTCCTGGATTTGCAGGGCGTTAACCTGGCTATTGGGGCCGTCAACAACTGCACTGTATGTCATATGACAACCCCCCTTGATTCAGGTCCCCACGCGATCGGTCCGGGTTCCAGATATTTCCTTCCGATTATGATCCAGCGCTAATCCCGAATTGCACTACAGGCGGCTGAAGCATTTTACGCTTCAGCCGCCTGATAAAACAATCTATCCAGAGTTAAATTTTAATCGAGTTTCACGTCCACATAAATGTCTTTGGTTCCCGCCGGTGGCAGCGGCACGACATCGCCTTCAACAGGTTTCCCATTTACAACTAGATGCACGTGGTTTCCAGTGCTCAAGCGGGTCACTTTGATGTGGTACGTTGTCCCGCGGTACACCCGGGTCGCTGTAAATCCGCCCCACTCAGCTGGTATGACAGGGGCTACCTGCAATCCATTATATGCCGGGCGGATGCCCAATATCCATTGGGTGATGGCGACATAGTTCCAGGCAGCGGTTCCACTGAGCCACGAGTTTTTAGCTTCCCCGTGTTTTGGCGTATCCCGCCCCGCGATCGTCTGAGCATAGACATAAGGTTCGCAGCGGTGCAAATCGCTTATATCTTCACGCGCCGATGGGTTGATCCGCAGATAATAGTCCATTGCCTGGTCCCCATGCCCCACCAGCGTCTCAGCAATCATAATCCAGGGGTTGGTGTGGCAAAAAATACTGGCGTTTTCCTTGAAACCGGGCGGGTAAGATCCGATCTCACCCAGGGGAACGTAGTACTGTGAAAACGCGGGTTGCTGCAAGACAATACCATGTTCTGTCGCCAGACGCTTATAGACGGATTCCAGGGTTATTTCTGCTTTGCCATCTGCCAGACCTAAGCCCGCCATAATAAAAATCCCCTGGGGTTCAATGAAAATTTGCCCCTCCTTACATGACTGCGAGCCTACTTTTTCACCGAAAGCATCGTAAGCGCGCAGGAACCACGCGCCGTCCCGACCATGTTTCCATACCGTGCTTTCCATTTGGTCAGCGGTATCCCTGCAGTGTGCTGCGAATTCTGCAACCCCCATACTTCCAGCACGCTCTAAAGTTGTTGCTATTGCCGGGGGCGTGGCAGCGCATAACGCTGCGGTTTCCTGGGCTGCCACAATATACAATCCTGCGATAAATACAGACTCAGCAACCGTCCCATCCTTCTTAAGCGGAGCGACCTGGAAGGATTCTCCCGGTTCTTCCGAAAAGATGTTGAGATTCAAACAATCATTCCAATCTGCCCTGCCGATGAGCGGTAGTTGATGCGGTCCCAGCCTGTCGAGTGTGTACTGAAAGGCTCTCTGGAGGTGCTCAAAGAGTGGTGTTTCGGTACCCGGAGTACTATCGTAAGTGACAGGTTCCGTAAGAATATTCCAATCCCCTGTTTCTTTGATGTAAGCCACTACTGCTATGGGTAACCAGAGAGGGTCATCGTTGAATCCACCACCGACCGCATTGTTTCCCTGTTTCGTCAACGGTTGATATTGGTGATAAGCTCCACCTGTCGGTAATTGCGTCGCAGTCAGATCAAGGATGCGCTCACGGGCGCGGTCGGGCACCTGGTGCACAAATCCCAGAAGATCCTGGTTGGAATCGCGGAATCCCAGACCCCGTCCCACGCCGGATTCGTAAAACGACGCGGAACGTGACATGTTAAATGTCACCATACACTGGTAGGCATTCCATATATTGACCATCCGGTCGGTATGGTCATCGGGTGTATTAACTTGATAGACGCCCAGTATCCCATCCCAATAAGTCCGAAGGGCTTCCAATGCTCCATCCACAACATCTGATTTGAGGTATTGGGCGATTATGGGCTTAACGCCTGTTTTGTTGATACGCTGGGAACCCGGTGGATCAAACTTCGCGTCCCTGGCGTTTTCCTGGTAGCCAAGCAGAAAAATGACCTCTCTGGTTTCACCCGGTTGCAGCGTGAGTTTCACATGATGAGAACCAATAGGCGCCCAGCCCAGGGCATGCGAGTTCATCGAACGCCCTTGCTCGACAACTACTGGTTTATCCCACCCGCGATAAGGTCCCAGGAAATCCTCGCGTTGTGTATCATAACCTGCCAGAGGTTCGGAGCAGGCAAAATAGGCGAAGTGATCCCGTCGTTCGCGGTATTCGGTTTTGTGATAAATCACTTCATCTTCAATCTCGACTTGCCCGGTATTGAAGTTGCGTTGATAGTTGGTGCTGTCGTCCGCTGCATCCCACAGGCAGAACTCAATGAGCGAAAACAAAGAGATGTTTGCAACTTCCTCACGTTGATTACTCAGTGTAAATTGCCAGATTTCCAGGTTTTCATCGACCGGTACAAAATATCGCGTTCGCGCCGACAACCCATCCTTGCTGGCATTAATGGTTGTATATCCCATGCCGTGCCGGCATTCATACGTGTCCAAATTGGATCGCGTCGGTTGCCATGAGGGCGACCACACATCTCCGGAAGCATTATCGCGGATGTAAATATACCGCCCTCCGAAGTCCATCGGGACGTTGTTATACCGGTAGCGGGTTATGCGGCGCAATCGGGCGTCACGATAAAAGGAATAGCCGCCAGCGGTATTGGATATGAGCCCAAAGTATGCCTGGCTTCCAAGGTAATTAATCCATGGCAGCGGAGTGTCTGGGCGTGTTATTACGTATTCACGGTTATGGTCGTCAAAGTATCCGTAGCGCATCATTCCTCCTTAAGGGTGGGCTGCAAAAATAGCTTTGAACCACAGTGCTTTCTTCGGAAACATTCTCATAGAGAGCATTATCATAGCATCACTGGGTCAAAGAGCCCAATGGGTCGGGTGTTAAAATATGCTGTCTGCCTGTTCGAAAAACAGGACTGCAGTGCTGTATGGCTGTCATTTGTTGCGGTTTTCATACAGATGCACAATCTCGCGATGCACCGCCACATTTGATAGAAGCGATTTTCGCTGTGAGGGATCCTCCAGTTTGTCCGCTTGTGCCAATAAAATGTGGTAGGCCCGGTCAAGCACCTGCGATGCACGAGGATCATTGTTGTCTGTCAACGCATCATAACAGGTCAAATAAATACGCAAGGGTTCACTCGCACCTTTCAAACTCTCGGCATGATGCATGCGGTCGAGTATTCTTTCCACGAACGGCATGGTATGCACACCTGCACCTTGCATAAGCGCCAGTCGCACGAGACCGGCTATAGCCTCTGTGGATTCGTCACGCTGTCCTAATTCCTGACGTAAATCCAGGGCTTTCTGATAGGCTGCGGCAGCCTCTGTGATATCATTTTGTGCAGCGTAGGCATGTCCCCAGACCATCAAGGCTTCAGCCTCGGATGCCCGGTCTCCAAGCTGCCGAGCCAGGTCGTATGCTTGACGGCATGCATTGAATGTCGCCTCAAAATCACCCTGATGGTAAAACAATAAGCCGAGGGATGACAACGTTTGCACCTCAGCATAACGGTTCGCGCATTCGCGATTGGTAAATAAGGCCTGTTCGTACCATGTGCGTGCTTCATCATATTCACCTAATCGATGCGCAACATAGCCCAGATGTTGCTGTGTTGTGCCTTTGCCCCACAGGCTTCCAGCTTTTTGAAAGCGCTGCAATCCGTCCTGTAGATAGTTTCTGGCAATCGTGTAATCGCCTTGCGATTGTGCTAAAAACCCCAGAGCATTGAGGACTTTGGCATAGTTATAACCATCTTGACTGATCTCTGACAACTCCAAACTTTGCTGAAGATACATCTGAGCAACAGAATAATCGCTTTGCTGCATTGTCACGATGCCCAGATGATACAGGCCTTGCTGTGTGATGACTGCATCATTTAACGCTTGTGCCAGTTGCAGGGCTTGAGAAATGCGCGTTTGTGACGCAGCGTAATCTCCTTGCCTCCACAATAATGTTCCCCATGCTATTTGTACCGCTGCCTCCAGAGATGTGTTGTGCGCAGCAAGAGCCAGGCTGAGTGCGTATTGGATAATTTCACTGGCTTCAGTATATTTTCCCAGCATTGTGAGAAATCCACCCCGTGCAACATGGAGCCGGCCAACCATATCCTGGATTGCAGGATTTTCCGTATCCAGGTCATCCCGGTATTTAAGGCGCCAAATGAGGAGTTCACTCGCAGTGTTTCCTTCCTTAAACCGTCCCCGTTTATCAAGGAATTGAATCCAGCCCATCAATCCGGCGGAAAAATTTGCCAGGTCGCCTTTTTCCGCCGCCCATTGCCAGGCGTGACGAACGTTGTGGATATCTCCCTTAAATTCCATCATATCTTTCTTCCATTTCTCAGCATCGAGGTAATAAGCTGCGTGCCTGAAAGATACGTTTTCATGCTCGATAGTGCCATCATCCAATACCGAATTATTCAGAACATATTGGCGTACGATTCTGGAAAGGTCATACCGTTCCTGCTCTTGTATCAGGAACCTGTTCTTAACCAATATGCGCAAGGCGTGTTCAATATCGCCTCTAATGTCCAGAATAGCGATGGCAGCTTTTTTATCAAAACCGCCTCTGAACACCACAGCTTGTGCCAGCATGCATTGTTCAGAGGTGGAGAGTAATTTCCAGGAACCCTCAAACACCGCTTGGAGACTTCTGTGCCGTTCCGGGACTGAAGGTGAAGTCGCAACCAATACACTCAAGTCATGTTTTACAGCATCGGCGATTTGGTCGACGTTGAATTTTGGAATCCACGAAGCTGCCAGAACAATGCTTAACGGTAATCCTTCAACCTGATGACATATATCGATCACGGCGGGTAATGCATCTGTGTTAAGTCTGAAATTAGCTTGCTGCCGTTGTGCGCTGGCGACAAACAGCTTGACGCTGGCGTAATCCGCAGCCAGCGCGCTATGGGTCTGTTGTGGAACTGGCAAGGGGGCAACTTCAAGTATACGTAGTCCGGGTGCCTCCATGTGCCGCCGCGAGCAACCGAGGAGCGTTATATTTGGGGCTGCACTTAGAATAGCATCAATCAAGTTCGAAATCTTTTCAGGGTAACGTTCTACATTATCGAGAATCAGCAGCATTTCACGATCGTGGAGCTGGTCGAATAATTGACGGTCATTGGGCAGTGTGGGATTAAAAGTTAAATTAAGCGCTTCACGCAGGGCTTGAATAAGCATATCTCCATTCGCCCTATGTAATTGCTCCTCGTCGGGTGTTTCTGTATCTGGCATAGGAACGTAAACGGCGCCATGCTTGAACGCCCCACGCGTTGCTTCTGCAGCTGCCAGTGCAAGTACAGTTTTGCCGACCCCACCCGGACCAGTTAACATAATGCATCGGTCTGTGTCTTCTAATAACCAGTCGGAGAGCTGTAAAAGGTCAGCTTCACGACCGATGATTGGCATATCAATTTTTGGCAAAGCGTAGAAAGGTGTTATTTCTGTCGGATAGGCTGGTAAATCAGGTAAGGGTGTTCCAGCAGATTCCTGCTGTTTCCTGCATTGTCGTATATGCGTCTATTAGCGTTTGTGGTAATCCCAGATTAAAGGCTGCCAGGTATTGCTGGCGCAAACTCTCATAGTGTGCATTCGCTGCCCCGGGTTCGCCCTGAGATATTAATGATTTCAACAGATTAATATGCCCATTTTCGGCCCAGGGATCAATGGCAATCTGCTTGCGCGTAAGGTAGATAATACGTTCATTGTCTGCAATCAATTGGTAATGTGACAGCAGGATCTCTAAAGTCTCTAAAACCTGCATACGGAACTTGTCTCGAATTTGGGCCATCCAATTCATAAAAGGCTGGCTCTGGATATCTACGCCTTCCAAAAAAGGTGCTGTGTATAATTCAGACGCCATAGTTAATTGTTGAATGCACTGCGGACAAGCATCGACGCGTCGGTGCTGATGTTGCGCAACAGCATAGAGGTGATTCTCAAAGGTTATTGTGTCCACTGTGATACTGCTCGCTGGATTGAGCATTGCTGTTGCGTGATTCGCTAGCAAAAAAGGCGGTGCGTCATAGATACGTTGATTTAGCAGGTGCTGTATCTCGGACAGGATTGTTTGCAGGCGGGTCTCAGCGGTGTGTTCATCATCCTCTTCTTCTGAGATAATGAAGGCGATCAGTGTTCTGCGTTCAAAGGAGGATTCACGATTTAAGGCAAGATAAGCCAGTAACGCCTGGGCGTGCGGTGAGAGTTGAGCGCCTACCCACTCTCCATCCAAGGTCACATCGCACCCACCAAATAACTCTATGCGTAATTGTGGCACTGCTTATCTCCAGATTTTTGCTTTTCCTGTACAACTTGGTGAATCATCCTTATGTTGCTTATCATAAGGATGATTGCTGAAATCACAAGCTGGTGGACCTGGCAGGTGGGGTTGACTTGGGTGCGATGTACCGCAAAATATAGCCCCCACCAAAAAGAATAATGCGGTGGGAAGCCATGACAGGTCAATGACCGAGGTATGTTCCGCACACTTTCAGCCACTCGCTTCTTTTTCCAGAAGTACCCACCCAGGGTGTGTTTCAATTTCCTGGAAAAGGAGATAAATAGCCGTATGAACATTGGAGTCGATAGCAGTTTTGGATTATTCGTCATCCAATTTAGATGTACTTTCGGACCAAAACTGCTCCCCACCCATATGGTTACGGGTGTGCGTTACATTTTTGCATCCATCCACCGCATATGCGCTTAGTGCGGCGCGGGTGTTTGGAAGAGAAAACACCTTCCAAACCTGGCAGAAACGGCAAATGCACCCGTTTCTGCTTTATTTACAATATTGATTAGGATACATTCGACGCGCCGCACTTCTTCCATAGGGGTGTTGCGGTTGGCTGACCAACCGCAACACCCCTTAAACCAGGTGGCGGGGCGGAGGTCTTCCTTGCATCCACTGGCTAAGTGTTCCGCCCCGCCACAGCCTCCGGCTATAGAGAATCCATTAGATTGTTAGCATTGTGAAGA
Organism: uncultured Chloroflexia bacterium; assembly: GCA_963700595.1. Classification (GTDB taxonomy): domain Bacteria; phylum Chloroflexota; class Anaerolineae; order B4-G1; family SLSP01; genus PWVB01. Next base: position 219,277 of record CAVOYE010000014.1, on the reverse strand, counting down.
GCATGCCAACTTCCTTTCGATGCGGAAAAGTGACGCACACCCTATGGTTGCATTGACGTTGTGCATAATCCAATATAATTATAGTGTGGTATGCAACTTTTAGTGGATGAAATGACTCTGGGACATTCTTTTGAAATGGTTCATAGACTGCACGGGAATCTCGTGGAATATAATTGACAATATGTTTAATAAACACTCTTCTAGTTTAGGACCAAAATGCCAGCTGTGCGCACCAGAACAACTGGAAAAATGCCTCGCACAGTTGAACCTCTCTGATCGTGCCAAAGCATCAATCCGCGATCTTTTTGCATCTGGCGAAGTTAATCCCATCATTGAATCTTATCTGCAGAAAAACTGCAGCCTGTATGGTAACTTGCGCGAAAGTAAGCGTGGGTTACAGGCAAGAATTTCACGACAAGTTGATAGTGATTCGACTGACGATGAGGATGCTACTGCCAACCGGCTTGCAGAAGCGGAATCTCCAGAAAAAGTATTCAGGTCAGAGAATGTTGAAGAAACACAATTTGTACCCATTCAGCGATCAAATGCAGTACCGGCGCCTGCACAGCCGCAAAATGCAGACGAATTGGTGGACATAAACAGCACCGTAGCCAAGAAAGCCCTCATCCTTTCCGTGCTGGATACGGAGCACTGTATTCACCTTCCAGAACTTGGTAGCTATACGCTGGGCAGTTGGGACTCTTTGGATTCTCCATATCCAGATGTGAATTTGCTCTATGATGATCGCGGACAGCACAGTGTTAGTGCGCATCACGCACGTATCTACATCCAGGACAATGTGCATTTTATTGAAGATCTGGATAGCCAACATGGAACATGGCTCAACGATGTGCAATTGGACCCGGCAATGCCAGCTCCCCTAAAACTTGGTGATACGCTTTGTCTGGGTCGGTGTGTCCTTCAGGTAACAGTAGAACCGGATTATTGGTCCGATCCAGACGCTGTCTACACGTTCTACACAACCGCGACTGGGCGGGAAATTCCCCTGCCAAGCCACGGGGAGTTGGTGATTGGTCGCAGTGACCCCACATCCGGTTTTACACCGGACGTTGATCTATCTGATAAAGAGAACTTGACCCTGGGCATTTCCCGCAGGCATGTAACCATCCGGTGCTGGGCGCATAGTATTGAGATTTCAGATCTGGGTAGCACGAACGGCACTGAGATCGAGGGCATCCGCATCCCCCCCGGGATTTGGGTCTCAATCCGCCCGGGTCAACACATCAATCTGGGTGGTTTTGGTCTGGCCCTGCAAGTCAGAAAATCGAAGAAAACGTCTGTCTGAAATCAATTGAGGTTGCGACCTGCACAATTTCCGTTTTGGCAGACATTGTTTAGAGTAATAATTATCTCGGGATCATTCTGTGCGGTCATGTATCCTGGTTTACTTTGTAAGCATCGGCGACCGCATCGGTTCATATAATCGGATGCCGTTAGCCATTTGATCGGAATGAATGGGCACTTTTCGACCATCAATCAACGGCATATTGCGATACTGCGGCAGCCGCCTGGGGCGTGCCATCACATCAACCAGGCGTTCGAGCATTTCATTGCGCTTATCTGCATAAGCTGGTTCCATGTAAAGGTTGTGCAGTTCATCCGGATCTTCCACCAGATTGATCAACTGCCCTTTATCATCATCCAGAAATCGGGTTAAGCGCCAGCCATCACTGGTGATGACACTTTCTGTGGAACCAATGGCAACCGATACTTCAGACCACCCCGCATCATCCTTATCAGCACAAACCCCGGCAAAGGATTTGCCTTCCAGCGGTGGACGCCCGTCTGCTGGGATTTCCGCCCAGTCACAGAATGTGGGGTAGAAATCGAGCGTGCAGGTTAAACGAGAAGTCACCGCGCAATGGACTCCCCCACCGGCAACAATCAGGGGACAGCGTATGCTCTTGTCATAAGGTTTAACCCCTTTGGTGATTTGTCCGTGATCACCCAATAGATCGCCGTGATCCGTGGTAAAGACCAGGATCGTATCTTCCCACAGGTTGGCGTTTTTGAGATAATCGACAAGCCGCGCGATTTGATCATCCAGGTAGCGCAGAGAGCCGTGATACAGCGCGCGGAGTTTGCGGACGACCTCCGGTTTATCGTAGAATTCGTTAAACCGGTGAAATTTCTGCGCATTTTCGAGAGTTTTGAACCCTTGATCCAGCCATTCAGCGGGAACGGCATCCACCATATCATCTGCATCGTACATGCTGGCATACGGTTCCGGCGGGTCATAGGGATCGTGGGGATCGACATAAGAGATATGGCAGAAGAAAGGCTGACCTCCGTGCTCATCCAGGTGTCTGCGTATAAAATCCAGACCGAGATTGGTGATAAACGTCGAATCATGCATTTCTGGCGGTAAAGGGGACGGATGCATCAAATACCATGGAGAATCCTCTTGCAGAGGGCGTAATACTTTGTTCTGCGCCGCCAGGCAGTCATTGACTTCACCGGGACTGGGCGAATTTGGCCATTGGGGCCAGCACAAAGCCAGTGCGGTTTCGAGGTGTTCCGGGTATTCGGCGCGGATCCATTCGAGCCAGGGACCCCATTTTGGGTCTTCGCTGACAACGGATTCATCAAATCCTAGAAAGGCTACGTTTTCCGGGACGGGAACATGCATGGGTGTTTGGTGGAACTTGCCGAATCCGCCGGTGTGGTAACCATATGCCTGCAATACATGCGCGTAGGTAGGCATATCCGTCGCCAGTGCATAGTTGTTGTTGATAATGCCGTGTATCACCGGAGAACGCCCGGTCAGCATTGTCGCCCGGTTAGGGGCGCAGACCGGGCTGGTGGCATAACAGCGTTCAAAAAGCACGCCTTCTGCAGCCAGGTGATCCAGCGTTGGCGTGGAGTCGACTCCGCTGCCGTAACATCCCAGCATTCCGGCAGCCAGTTGATCAGCTGTAATGAAAACGATGTTCATATTCCCTCGCTTGATGCTTGTGTAAGGTAATGCCGTGTGTCTAAGCCATACACAAAATCAAATCACACAGGATGAGAGGTGTGTCAGAAGATCTGTGATGAACGTGCAAGACGTATAACAATGGCGCTATTTGATTCGATGTCACATTTCAATCCTTTCCCCTTTTCTACCGGGACTTTGCCATACCACGTCTCAGACACAGACCAGCCTTGTTTTACTGTGACCAGTGTTTCGACCGGTTCCGGGCTGTAATTTATCAAAACGGCAACGCGTTGTGTGGCATCCAGCGGATGCTCCGTGATCCCGACAAATGCGTGCTCTTTGCTCAGGATGCGTCCGGACATAAACGGTTGGGCAATATACCGGTATAGCTTCCAGAATGCCTGGGCTTGGGGGTGATGATAACTGGAAGATAGACTGCTGAGATATTTTTCAACCGGTACAGACAAAAAGTAAATTTGGCCTTTGCCGTGATTTGCTTGCGTAAAAGCCGGGTTTCCGTCGGGCTCACAACCCAGAACTTGCGCGCGGGTTGTACTGAGCTGCAGTTTTACAGATGATTGGACCGTGAGTGAGGGAAGTTCAGTTGTATGATCAAAAGCGATGTTCACCTCACGCGACCGGCGCTCGCGCGTTTGGACGGTGATGCCAAATGGGACGTTAAATGGTGAAAGCATGCAATCATCGTGAGACAGGTACAGGGTTGCTCCATCGCGCACGCGTTGGTCCAGTTCAATCCAAAACCGCCTGGAAAAGCTATAACTCCCGCTGGCGCTGGGTATCAGGTAAAGGTCGGCTTGTTTTAGGGGTTCATCCGCGTACTGGAAAACCACATCAAAACCAGCCTGTTTCGCCAGTATGAAACTGCTGAAAGCCGCTGCCCACTGGTCCTGGTCATGCGTGAGAATGCACACAGCTTCGACAAGTCGCGGGGGCAGCACCGGTATGGGCAATTGCTTTATATAAGCACCGAACTGTCCTAGAACTTCAAAGACTGGCTTGGGGCTGCGGTCTGTACGGATAAGGCCCAGTTCGCGTTCATGGGAATGCCAGTCGTAGGGCGCGTGGTCGAGGTGATCCTGATCATAACCGCACCACCACAATAAGCCGTGGCAATCATGCGCCCACAATGAAAACAAAACGGTACGTAAATAGTCAGCTGCAATCGCCTCGCTGCTGATCATGGGTCCCAGCGTGCCCAACTCTTCTGCGATACACGGTTTAGCGCCGATGTCGGCATAATAACGGGATTCGGCCGTGGCATGTAAACAGCCCCGAATGGTGTTCACCGGATCGTTATCGCAGTGTGGTGTAAATATGGGATATGGATGGGTGGTCAATACATCCGTTAATTCGGCCTGATCCTGAATCCGCCATGGCGCATCACGCCGGGGTTCGAGGCTGTGCATGCCAGAGACGATGGGGCGCGAATTATCCTCAACGCGGATGCTATTCACGATGGCAGAAGTCCAAACCCAGGCGGCTTCGTTGGAAGGAACAGACCCCATAACATTACACTCGTTGCCCAAATCCCAGGCCAATATCGCGGCATGGGTCTTGTTTTTGCGCACAAAATAACGGACAAAGCGTGACTGCCACTTGATGGCGACAGGATCAGTGAGAACGTTAATTTTTTCGAATGCCGGGGGAACAAACAAACGTCCGCTCATCCACCCGGTAACCAGACCGACCAGCAGGCGCAGCTTATAGCGCTCTGCCATATCAGCAAAGTCGGCAAAACGCTGCATCATTCGTGGAGAAACACCAGCAGCACCGGCTTCGTCATGCGCCAGCGGTGTTTCACCCATCCGCAATTCCTGTATCCTGCCATGGCCTGTATAAAGGTAAGTCAGGGGTTGAAAATCAGGCCATAAAGGGAATACACGTAGAACTTGAAGCCCGCCCTCAGCCAGTTGGCGTAAATCAGCTTCAACTATCTCAGGCTGCCAATCCGACCACATAGCAGTTCCCGCATGGGACGCCCAGTAGTTACAGCCGACAACAAATTTCCCCGGTTCTGTTAGTGACAGCACCTTCCCCCTTCTTTGAGCTATATGAACGCCCTTATGCTGCCTTTTAGTCTATAGCGACTTTGACAACGATCTTTTTTACGGCTTCAGAGTCACCATCCGCCAGTCCTGGCGAATGCGCGTCCGAGGGGAAAAGGACAATAGCCTGTCCAGCACCGTAATGAATCAAAGTCACGTTCTCGGGTGCAACTACGCCGTTTAATACGTCCTTGGTCTCATTATACGGCACAGTAGTCATCATTGCTCCCAGGGGAGCCCAGCCCATCAATTCTTTCCCCGATAAAACAAACTGAATATCGATATATTTTCGATGCGCCTCGAATTTCAAGGTTTCAGCATGTTGCGCACTGGCGTAGGATTGCACAATCGCATAGACATTTGTTCCATCTATCTGCACTCTCCCATCCGGCAAGTCTTGTTCCTGCGCTTCACGCAGAAAATCGATTGCTGTTTGCATAAATGGCGACGGACTGCATTGTTTTTGAATTTCCTGAAGGCTACCAACGATCATGTGAGGACTCCTTTATTTTTACTGGTCTTTCGGATACCTTTGATCACCGACGTTCTCTTGCAATTTATGAAGTTCATCCTTCAATTCTTTGACGACAGCTTTATAAGCAGGATCATCTACAACGTTATGCAATTCGTAAGGATCACATTCAAGGTCAAATAGTTCCCATTCCGGTTCATAAGTTTCATCAATAGCTCCAGCCTGCCCTAAAGCATCTGAATAATAATATATCAATTTATATCGCAGCGTGCGGACCCCATAATGCGCGTATACATTGTGATGCGCTTTGTGCATCCAGTAACGATAATATAGGGATGTCTGCCAACCTGCTGGCGTTTCTCCGCGAAGCAGCGGACGGAGGCTGTGTCCCTGGAACGTTTCCGGGATAGGTACGCCGGCTAAATCCAAAAATGTAGCTGGGAAGTCAACATTGAGTGCAATATCCTTGTTGACCGTACCCGCTTGAATTTCCCGCGGATACCGGACGACAAAAGGCATCCGCAGTGACTCTTCATACATAAAACGCTTATCATACCAGCCATGATCGCCCAGGAAAAAGCCCTGATCTGAAGTATAAATAACCATTGTGTTATCGGTCAGCCCTTCTTCATCCAGGATGTCCAGAAGCCGCCCGATATTGTCATCTATTGAAGCAACCACGCGCAGGTAATCCTTGATATAACGTTGATATTTCCAGTGCTTTTCTTCCGCTGCCGTCAATCCTGCCGGGATCGGTTGTTTTAAATCCTCAGCATTCAAATCCCGGTCTATACGCATCGTCGCTGCTGCAGCTGCTGAGGCACGATGACTATAATCATCATCGAATGTCTCAGGTACCGGGATATCGACATCTTCATACATTGAAGCGTGTTTATCATCCGGTTCCCATGACCTGTGCGGTGCTTTATGATGACAAAGGAGACAGAAGGGACGGTTTTTATCCCGACCTTTTAACCATTCAATAGACATATCGGTAATCAAGTCTGTCACATAACCTTCGTGAACACGGCGTCCTTCACGATCAATCATTTCCGGGTTATGATAGAGTCCCTGTCCAGGAAGAACACGCCAAAAGTCAAAACCGGTAGGTTCGTGTGCAGGTCCCTGTCCTAGATGCCACTTTCCGATCATCGCTGTCTGATAACCAGCGTCCTGGAGCAGTTTTGGAAAGGTGAGTAATCGATTGTCCATAGGCGTGGACAGCGTTGTGACTTGATTGACATGATTGTAAGTTCCTGAAAGAATGACAGCCCGGCTGGGCGTGCATATTGAGTTGGTGCAGAAGCAGTTGTCAAAACGCATGCCTTGTTCGGCAATGCGGTCTATTTGGGGAGTTTTGTTAATCCGGCTACCATAACAGCTCATCGCGTGTGCCGCATGATCGTCTGACATAATAAAAATTATATTAGGTTGGGTGTTTGTCATTATCGGACTCCTTTCCAGGCTAACACCTATTAACCAATGCTAATAGCCCCTTCTCCACCGTCTACCGGGATAACAGCCCCGGAAACCCATTTTACGCGCGGATCCGCGAGGGCAACAATGACCTGGGCAACATCTTCAGGTGTGGTCAACCGTTTTGCGGGATGCGATGCAAGCACTTGCTGAATTATTTTCTCATGCCCAGGTATCATACGCAAAGCGGGTGTGTCGGTGACGCCCGGGCATGAGGCAATTAGCTGTGATACCCATCGGGGCTAGTTCCAGCGCTAATTGCCGGGTATGCGCTTCCAAAGCTGCTTTGGCTGCCGATACCGCACCGTAACTGGCTGTCGCGCGTTGTGAGCCTATGCTGCTCATTGAATAAATACGGCTTCCCGAACCGAGTAATTTAGCACGGACCAGATCCTGTGTCCAATATACCAAACTGTGCGCCATCACGCTTAAAGTCATTTCCATCTGTTCTTCTGACGTTTCATTCTCCATTTCATTGGAAAAATAGGGCCTTAAACTCCCAAATGCCAATGTGTGGACAAGCAAATGGATCGTCTTCTGCGGGTCATCCGCCAGCACATCACCGATTTTAGAGAGGACACGGGCGCGCCGGCGGGAATCTGCGGCATTTGTATTAAAGAACAGCGCGTGCGCGCCACTTGCCTCAATATCCTTCACCACTGCTTGGGCGCGATCCAGGGTACTTCTGGGATCTAAATGCACACCCAAAATATTCATGCCTTCGTGCGCCAAAGCTCGGGAAATTGCTGCCCCAAATCCGCTGGAGGCTCCCAGAATTAGAGCCCAGCGTCCTTGCAAGGTGTTTTCAGATTGACTCATATTTTACTCCGATCGTTATCTGGTTTGTCAGTATTACTTATTGATGTTTTCTGCTGAGGTTATAACCTGAATCAGTTCAGTCAAACCGGTATCAAAAATCTGAACCCATTTCTGTACCAGTATTATCAGCCCCACCCAGCAGATCCGGCATATCTTTCTCAATGGACTCCGGGTCCTGACCGGCTTCCAGACGATCAACGACCTCTTCAAATTCCGGTCCGAGGTCATCGGTTTCGTCTCCCATTTCTTTCATCATTTTGCGCATAAACCGTCCCATGCTTTTGGGATCATCTTCGTCAAAGCCTCCTAAACTGCCTGGGTCAGCCAGGTTTTCCATCCGGCTTTCTTCCGATTTCAGCACGCGAACACGCGAAACCAATCGTACAATGTCTACGCTGCCGCAGCGCTTGCATATGACCTTGTCGTCCTCGGCTGAAGAGAAAGACCGCCAAAAAACTGAAAAACGGCGTTGACAGCTCTGGCAACGATATTCATATATCGGCATTTTTTCTCTCCTGATTCAATTGTGGTATAGTATGGCTTAGCATGAGGTGAGTAAAACAGGCATACGCACTTGGCTGATCTCACCAAGGCAGCTTGACCAGCCCCTCATAATATAAGTGATCGTAGCTGTTATACATCTTGCCAAAGGCATCGTAAAATGGCACTGCACGCTTGCCATATCCGGCTCAATTATACTGGGAGTTTGACTTAGGAGCAAACGTATGATCTACCAATCGAGGCTTGATCCATATAAGCCTGCTGCAACACCGTTGTTAATTGTCATTTCGGGTCCTTCAGGCGTGGGCAAAGATAGTGTGGTTCAACGTATGCAGGAACGGGGCTTGCAGTTTTATTTCGTCGTTACTGCGACCTCACGCGAAGCACGGCAAGAAGAAATCCATGGGGTGGATTACTTTTTCGTTTCTGAGGATACTTTTAAGCAAATGATCGCTGAGGATGAATTGCTGGAGCATGCCATGGTCTACGGGCAATACAAAGGTATTCCCAAACAACAAGTCCGGGATGCTTTGCATAGTGGCATTGACGTGGTCATGCGCCTGGATGTTCAGGGGGCGGCAACAGTAAAAGAACTTATTCCGGAAGCGATACTGATTTTCCTGAGCGCAGCCTCTGAAGAAGAATTAATATCTCGCTTGCAACAAAGGCAATCGGACTCAGAAGAGCAAATTCAAAAGCGAATTCAGACCGCCAGAAAAGAACTGGAGCGTATAACAGAATTTGACTATGCTGTTATCAACCGCGATGGTTTGCTGGATACCGCAGTCGACGATATCATCAGCATCATCAACGCAGAACACTGTCGCGTGCACCGTCGTCAGGTAACGATATAATGGACAACCCTGCAGATATTGAGCAGGCTTATCCGGATCCCTTTCCTCCGCCATCACGATACGCCCTACCGCTTTTTCCAACGCGCGTTATCTACGTGCTTCTCGTCTTGAATGGACTGATTTTCATCCTGGATTATTTGACGCAGAGGCAAGTTTTTTCGATGGGGGCTTTAGTGCCGGGTTTGGTTATAGTCTATCATCAGTGGTGGCGCCTGGTAACAGCTGGTTTTATTCACGCCGACTTCATTCATATTGCCTTTAATCTTTACGCGCTCTATGGTCTTGGTATTCTGGTTGAGCGCTTCTTTGGTCCCACCCGGAGCCTGGGTATCTATTTCCTGTCATTGTTGGGCGCCAATGTTTTTGTAACGCTCTTTTCTCCATGGACGATACCAACGGTTGGGGCTTCCGGTGCAATTATGGGCGTGCTGGGCGCTGCTCTGTGCTACTTCTGGCGTTATCGTAATATGCTCTCGCGCGGCAAACATTACCTTAGCGAACTGATCAAAATGGCTGCTATCAACATCGCTATTGGACTTTTACCGGGTATCAGTTTATGGGGGCATGCGGGTGGGCTGCTGACAGGGTTGATTATGGGATGGATCTTTTTACCAGATTATCAACCTGTAGGCACCGAGGTTGTCGTACTGCGCATACAACCTTTGAAACGCCGGGCATGGGGGTATATATTAGCTGTGATTTTAGTCCAACTGGGTCTCATCGCAGTTGCATTCAGGTTGCGGACCGGGTAAACACAATGAAAACACCGGTAACTCTGGTTGTTGGCGATGTCATAGAGCTGCGCAAGACGCATCCATGTGGAGGGAAAATTTGGCGGGTGCTGCGCGTTGGGCTTGATATTGGGATTGAGTGTACAACCTGCCAAAGATATGTATTGGTTCCCAGGAGCCGATTGGAAAGCCGGCTCAAACGCTTTGTCCTGCGTCAACCAGACACGGAGAGCCTGGCTGGAAAGGAGATCGGATGAGCGGGTATCCATATAAGCAAAGGATGCAAGCCCATCTTAAGCCGAAGCGTTTCTTATTTATCTTTTCTGATACCGGGGGAGGGCATCGCGCATCTGCAAATGCAGTAAAAGATGCAATGACTCACCTTTATGGTTCTGCAGTTGAAATTGAACTCGTAGACATTTTTGTCGAAATGGATCGTTGGCCTTTTGACCGGTTTCCACATTGGTACCCTATCTTTGTCAGTATGAATGGTATACCCTGGGGTGTCAGCTTTCATCTGTCAAATCGGGTACGCCTGGTAAAAACGATGTCCCGCATTGTCTGGCCCTATGCTCGACACGCGCTGTGTGAGGTTCTCCGTCAACATCCAGCGGATGCGATAGTTTCTTTTCACCCTATTCCCAATTATGCATTGCGAATGGCTGTACAGTACTTAGGATGGGAAACGCCATTAGCCACCGTAGCGGTTGATCTTGTTACTGTACACGCCAGCTGGTTTGTGCCGGGATCTGACATATATTTGGTTCCTACTGAAGAAGCAAGAAAACGTGCTATAGACTGGGGCGTTTCACACGAAAAAGTGTTTACCACCGGTATGCCGACACGCCGGTGTTTCACCGACTCTATGTCTTTGACACAATCTGCAGCCCGATTGCAGTTGGGTATTCCACAAGACAAACCTGTCATCTTAATTGTCGGTGGTGGTGACGGTATGGGACCTCTTTCCCAGGTTGTACAGGCGATTGCCCAAAAAGATGGTGCAATGCACATCTGTGTTATCGTGGGACGGAATCAATCCCTTTACGATGATCTGCAGCATGCTGATTTGCCTAAACCCATACAACTCAAGGGTTTTGTTGATAATATGGAAGTATGGATGCGCGCTGCTGATATCCTGGTTACAAAAGCTGGACCGAATACACTTTCTGAAGCCTTTATCTCTGGTTTGCCAATCGTGCTTTATTCGGCAGTGCCCGGTCAGGAAGAGGGTAACATCACGCATGTTGTGAATAACGGTGCTGGTTTCTGGACGCCTCAACCGAAACTTGCTGCCAGTGCAGTTGCCTATTTGATTGACAATCCTCGTGCGCGTGCGCAAATGGCATTTCATTCACGCGCTTTGGCACGACCCAACGCCAGTCAGGAAATCGCGATTAAAATCAGGGAACTAGTATCGCCACTGAGCCAGAGTGAGGCTCTTGGTGCGCAATACACACGCATACAGGGTTGATTAATCCAATAATGGATCGAAAAACAAAATGCATCAAAATATAACGGACTGTGAATTTACTTTTTTATTTCGCTGTTTATAATCATTTGCATACTCTAAAACTATGGAAGTTCTAATCGACCAGTTTTTGCATCACATAAAAGTTGAGCGTGGATACGCGGTCAACACGCTCAGAGCATACAAGCAAGACTTAGCCCAGTTTTTGGATTTTGCCCACCAACAAGGATTATCAAGCTGGAAAGTATTAACACCTGAAATGCTTCGCGGTTATCTGGTATGGCTGCAAGAAAAACAATATAATGCGTCAACTGTCTCCCGTAAAGTAGCCACTGTTCGCTCGTTTCTTAATTTTCTCTTTGCAGAAGGTGTCGTGGCGCAAGACTTACTTGATTCGTTGCATCAGCCCAAAACGGGAAAGCGTTTACCCAAAATCCTTACCCAGGCTGAGGTGAATCAGCTTCTGAAAGCTACGACGCTGGAAGAGACCGCGTTGGCCTTGCGTGACCGAGCTATACTGGAAATGCTCTACGCTACGGGAATGCGAGCTACTGAACTAATCACGCTGACGCTTGACGACCTTGACCTGGGCACCAATGCCATACGTTGTATGGGGAAGGGCAGTAAGGAACGTACGATTCCAATATACCCTGAAGCACGCGAAATACTTTTGCGATACTTGGAAGATGGGCGTTCTTTTTTACTGCGAGATTCCACTGAACGGGTTGTTTTTGTGAACAACCTGGGCAAACCCCTGACCCGGCAGGGTATTTGGTTTCTGGTGCAGCATTACGCGCAGGTCGCTGGGCTTGCATCCTGGGTGACGCCGCATACGTTGCGCCATTCATTTGCGACCCATTTGCTGGAAGGTGGCGCTGAACTACGTGAAGTCCAACAGTTGTTGGGTCACGCAAGTATCACGACAACTCAAATCTATACCGACGTATCAAGCCGTCGGAAGCGCAGTGTTTACGACAGCGCGCACCCACGGGCTGGCACCAGGTTGCCTGACGTTAAGAAACTGAACTAAACGTACCAAAATAACTTGTAAGGGGACAAGATGGAGAAATTTTACACACATGGCTGATCTGCAAAGCCCGTAGAGGTTATTCGCAGACATAGTGATTTGCAACCCAAAGTTGCCATGATTCTTGGTTCCGGACTGAACACGCTTGCTGATGCGGTGGAATCTCCTATACAGATTCCTTTCAGCGACATCCCTAATTTTCCGGTCTCGACTGTAGAGGGACATCAGGGCCGGTTGATACTCGGGGAATTGGAAAACTTAGCCGGTCGTCGTTATGCAGGGACGTGCGCATTATTATGAAGGTTACAGTATGGGGCGAAATTGGTTTGCCCATACGCGTGATGCAATTACTGGGTGCTGAATATTTGATCGTCACCAATGCAGCTGGCGGGTTGAATATGACGTATCGTCCTGGTGATATTATGATCATTCGTGATCATATTAACCTGATCGGTATGGCTGGACTCACACCTTTGCGCGGTCCTAATCTACCAGAATTTGGTCCACGCTTCCCGGGTATGAATGATGCTTATGATCCGGACTTTCGGGAACTGGCACATAAAATCGCACTGGAATCCGCGAATTCCACACCATTTGGGTGTATATATATGTCTGGCCGGTCCAAATTTTGAAACGCCTGCGGATGTGCGTTTTCTACGACTTATCGGTGCTGATGCGGTAGGGATGTCGACCGTGCCGGAGGTTATCACTGCGCGTCATGGGGGTATGCGCGTTTTGGGACTATCGGGGATAAGTAACGGCCTGATCGGAGAAGAGGGTGCGTCCACCACCCAATCATGAGGAAGTTCTTGAAGCAGGTGCTGACTTTGGTTCCTCGACTCGAAACTATCATACGTCGGATTCTGCGGAATTTATGAAGGTTGTTCTGCTCTGGTTAAGCCAGCAGGTCATTTGGATATCATTGATCTGTATTACTGGTGCGATAGGCTATATCGCGCTTGCTATTGCGTCGCGGCGAAGGCGTAATATCGCACAATTCTCTCTGGAGCGAGAAGTTTATCAGCAGCGGACAACCCGGGCATGGTTGATTGCTTTGTTGTTTTTGTTGTTAGCAGCTGTTATACTCGGTATTAGTATCGCTTGGGGGCCATCAATTCCATTGCTGGAGACGGCTACCAGTCACACCCAGAAGTGGTTTATTTACATTGACTCCTGAACTCGTTCGTATCAAATGGGACGCTGACTGCCAGCAGTCCCATAACACAGGTTGTTGTGGTAGCTCCTGGACTTCAGGGCACACCAGCACCTTTAATAACCAGTACGCCTGTTCCGGCTGCGCTCATGCAACCAGATTGTCCAAATCCCGATGCTCAAGTGCTATTTCCGGTTGCGGGAAGTGAGATTTCTGGCATTGTTGAGGTCAGGGGCACTGCCCGGATTAATGCTTTTTCATATTATCGTTTTGAAGTCAAGTTTCCGGGATCGGATATCCCTAATTTTGTCTCGCAGTATAATCAATCTGTTGATGATGGTGTTTTGGGTACCTGGGATATATCCAATGTTGCTAATTATCCACCGGGAAGACCCTATCGCTTCCAATTGGTTGTTGTGGATATCTATGGTAATACTACAATTTGCACAATTCCAGTAAGTATTGTTCTGTCAGATGAGTAAAGGAGGTCGCGTTGTTAATCCGAGTCGTCCGTGAAGAAGATTGGGAAGCATGTCTGGATCTGGATCTGTCCTATGAGACTGAATCTGCCTGGCAAATGGAAGTACTCCCTGGTGGTAATGTATGGGGCATGTCTTTCCGCGAAATCCACCTGCCGCGCAAACAACGGGTTGAACATCCTCTGGCATTAGCCGACCCACTAAAGAGTTGGCAAAGCCGCGATAATTTTTGGGTCGCAGTGGAAAAGCGCGTAGTTGTTGCTTTATATCGGTGTGCGATTGGAGTTGGTGCACCAGCAAATGCGTATTACGGATCTAGGTGTTGCTCCCGAATTCCGCCGTAAAGGTATAGCAACAGCACTATTAAGCCATGCTGCTGAGTGGTGCTTCACGGTCACCTGTCGAGCAGCTTGTGCTTGAGTGCCCTCTTGAAAGCCCATCCTGCCATCAGTTTTGCCTTGAAGCACCATTTTATTTTCTGTGGTTTTCAGGAAAACTATTGGCCCGGGCAGGAAGTTGGACTATTTTTCCGCCAGCGCCTTCGCCATTAAAGTGTTGCCAACTGCGCTCCAGTGTTTTGTGTTTTTGTGCGCGAGAAATTTTCGCGATACAGCGATCAAGAATTAAAGAGGTAGTGTTAAGCATAGTATGGACTGGCAACATTTTTTTATTCGTGCTAATGATGTACTCACTGCTGGTGTCAGTGCGACTGCATTCGCGCTGGTATTGTATCTCTTCTTCTACAATCGACGCAGCAAAGTAGCGCGTGTATTCTGTGGTTTGTTGGGGTGCGTCATTATTGTTTATTTGATGGACATCCTCTTAACGAATAATGCAGGAACAAAATACGCTGAAACTTTATTGCGCCTTCAATGGATAGGTATTGCTTTCACACCGCCATTCTATATTGAGTTTGTCCGAACTTTACGAAGTTTAGTGCGCCGAGACCGCCTGCCTATCTGGATACGCCCACTAAGTCTGACCTTGAGCACGCTTATAACCATCCTGGCGTTCTCTACAAATTTGCTGGTGCGTCACAGCACCGTATCTGCAGGGGTTGCACACCTGCAACCCGGTAACCTTTTCTACCTTTTTGCTGCCTTGTTTATCTTCGTCACTGGATGGGGCTTACGCGAAACTTTATCCTAGCCCGACAACAATGCTTTACACGTTCGGCTCGCAGGCGGATGGCTTATTTATCCATTGGTTTCATTGCGCCAGCGACTGGGTGTTTTTCCCTATCTTTTGATAAGTGGATGGCCTTCACAATTGCCTGACTATCACCTTACCCATATTGCTGGTCCTCAGCAATGTGGCAGTCGCAGGTATGTTGATACTGATGGCATACAGTGTGGCGTTCTTTGATGCATTAACACCGCATCGCGTCATAAAATACCGGATGGTACAGATTTTTATTACGCGGTCCGCTGACCGCAATACTGGCCCTGATCGTCTTTGGTGTTGGTCTTACAATAGAACCGTTACTTGGTTTAGGGCAGTTCACACTGTCGTTGGTCGCCCTGGCAGCAGCCATCATTCTTATGCAACTTGGCGTGGAATTATCCAAACCATTGATTGATTTAGCCCTTTACCGGGATGGGGTTGCAGAGGTAACACAAGTCCAGGAGTTAAGCCAGCGCCTGTTGACGACAGCTGATCTGAAACAATTCCTGGAAAATGTTCTGGCAGCAATGTGTGAGCAAGTACGCAGCAGCGGTGGTTTCCTGGCGATTCTGGATAATGGGCAGTTGCGTTGGGAAGTGTGGTGTGATTTACATATGAGTGACTGAAGAAATAGCGGACTTGCCGCTCAACCAGGTTATAAGTACCAATCAAGCAAAACAGAATCATCCTATGGGATGGTTACTGGGTTCTACCTATTCATGGCAAATCTGGACAACAGCTTTTGGGTATAGCCGGGATGCGCATGCCGAAGGATGAAACACCGCTTTCAGAAGAGCAGCAACTGCGCCTGGACCAATTGCTAATGCAGGCTTCTGCAGCTTTGGCTGACCGGCAACTTCAGCAAATTGTATTTGAGGCATTCTCTCCGCTGTTGCCGGAATTGAAAGACATTCAGCGCCGCGGAGGTTTGTTACGGTATTCTGATGATGACGTTGTCGGATTTTCGCTTGAGGAATCGCAAGAATTGCCGCAGTGGGTTCATGATGCGCTAGCCCACTATTGGGGTGGTCCACGACTGACTGAAAACCCCTTGCTTGAATTAGCGATTGTCAAAAGAGCAGCACAGGATTATGATGGTAATGTTGTCAAAGGTTTACGGGCTGTGCTTATCAACAGCCATTGAGAGATTACGCCCCGATGGTGAGCGTAAGTTGACAGCACCGGAATGGTTGTTATACAATATCCTGGAAATGAAGTTTTTGCGAGGCGAAAAAGTTCGCCAGGTTGCAATACGGCTCGCTGTCAGTGAATCAGACTTCTACCGCAAACAGCGTGTGGCAATTGAGAATTTAGCTAGTATACTGGTTGAGATGGAAGAAGAAGCCCAAATATGATATGTTTGCGGAGAGATCATACCAACTGAAAGGTATTTGCACGGAACCTTTTATTAATGCGTGGGGATCTTTCGATTCGGGTTGACAGCATATTGTTAAGGAGTTCATGAATGGATAATTATATCCCATCTTATTCCCCTCCATGTGAGAGCTACTGGCAGGCGATTCTGACACAGGGGCCTTTGAGTACAGGAAAAGTTCCTGGTCCGTGGGAATGGATTGAAGCGCCAGAGATTCCTATGGAGATTTGGGATGAAGCACGGGAACGGCAAAAACACCATACCATATTCGAGCTGACGATCGATGGATTTAACCGTGGTGGTGTCATTGCGCACTGGAATGAAATAGAGTGCTTTGTCCCCGCATCGCACTTAATTGCTTATCCATTCCCGGCTGACCCTACCTGCTCGTGAAACATGTTTTAATGATTACCTGGGGAAGGTTTTAAGGCTTTGTATTATTGAAGTTGAACCTTCACGAAATCGAATCTTGCTTTCCGAGCGACAAGTTTCGGAATGTGAACTGTCACAACCCGAATGGCCCGATTGGTTGTGTATTGGCACGACATGCTCTGGTGTAGTAACCAGTGTGCGTCCTTTTGGCGCATTTGTTGATATTGGACCGATGGAAGGAATGGTTCATATATCAGAAATTTCATGGGGTAGAGTCCGCCACCCCATAGACTTTTTGGCTCCCGGGCAAGAGGTAAAGGTAAAAATCCTCAATGTTGATCTTTGAACACCAACGTGCTGGATTAAGTTTAAAACGATTGCGGGATAATCCCTGGAAGTGTGTGGAAAATTTTCTCCAACCGGGAGATATTGCAACTGGCTTAATCGCCAGCGTTGAGCGATTTGGTCTATTTGTTGAGTTAATGGAAGGTATCGAGGGGTTATTACACATTTCTGAATTGGGGCACACTATAACACGCTGATGATGTACAAAGTGACTATAAAGTAGGAAGCACCATTTCCGTTCGTATCCTGGAAATCACTCCTGAGGATCACCGCATCGCCCTGGGGTTAGCAGAGCAAGGAAATTAGTATGTCGCGTCGTAAATATCAAAAAATGGTTCGACCTCATGACAGCGAAAAGCAAACGTAGTAATGCCACTTCAACCACAGGCGCGACAATCCGCGACAAATGCGGATGCGCCAGAATCAGTCCTGCAAAAAATAGCAAACAGCGTGATGCGTTGGCTTGTCGGACCGGTAGGGCAGCAAGCTCCTGGCACTCATTCTCATTGCCTTTGGCATCCTTACACTTTTTACGGTTGCGGGTTTAAATTCGGGAGCGTTGGTCAATGCATGGGCACGGATGGTCGTTTTTGCTTTTGGATGGGCAGCATATCCAGTTTCTGCTGCTATTGGGGCCTTGGGCCTCTTGTGGTTGCGGCATCTCGCGCATCAACCTACTGCCTGGCGGTGGCGACCATTTCTTGGTTTTCAGTTAATTATTCTGGGATTACAGACACTCACCTGGGTGCTTATCCAACAACAAAGCTGGCGTTTGGTGGAATCAGGTAAAAGTGGCGGTGTTATAGGGTGGGCATTATATCTTTTCTTCAGCGACTATTTTGGCACACTCATCACGGGTTTACTTATGGGTGTGACTTGTTTTAGTCGGATTGTTCCTCGCATTTGATGCTACCAGTAAGGACTTACAGGTGTTTGGACGCCGTATTTCAGAGGTTTGGGCTGCCTGGCAGATGACGCGTGGTGAATTCGCACAACAGTCGGGTGAAAAATCTAAGACCATCTGGTGTTTGGTCAACAACGGATACTGCTGGTGCAAGCGGGCGTTTATCAGAAGGTATTGCCGTTTCTCCCATAACCAAGCATCAGCCGGCAAATGTGCCCCTTATTTCCGCGGTGTCGCCAACGACCAAAGCGCCTCCTAAACGCTCACGCAAGAAACAGGATCAAAGCTCGCAAGTGTTGCCCCATTACGCTGCTCAGACAAACCTACACTGTCGGTATGGACCAGGAAGAGATACAGCGTAAAAGCCGCATTATCGAAGAAACACTTGCGCAATTCGGTGTCCCCGGTCGAGTCACAGAAGTCCGTCCGGGTCCAACCGTCACCCAATTTGGTGTTGCGCCTGGCTATGTCAGCCGGGCTGGTGACAGTCAGCGTAAAGTACGCGTCAGTCAAATTGCTAGTTTGGCCGACGATCTTGCGTTATCTCTTGCTGCGCGCTCATTGCGGGTGGAAGCTCCGGTTCCGGGACATGCGATTGTCGGTATTGAAGTCCCAAATGCTGAAATCAACCTGGTGGGTTTACGCGTTGTATTGGAGAGCGACGCTTTCCACAAATGTGGAAAGCCTCTGTGTGTCGCCATCGGTCTGGATGTCGCGGGCACGCCTCAGGTTACCGATCTGGCAAAAATGCCTCATCTACTGGTAGCAGGCACTACCGGAAGTGGTAAATCAGTATTTGTTAAAGCACTGGCAGCCAGTCTTGTTATGCACAACACGCCGGAAAGCCTGCGTCTGATAACAATTGATCCTAAGATTGTCGAATTGACCCATCTCAATGGTTTGCCGCATCTGCTGGGACCAACGGAAACTGAGCTTGAAGCGCATCCTTAATGCGTTAAGATGGGTTGCCCACGAAATGGATCGGCGCTACAAATTGTTTGCCTCTTATGTTGCTCGTAATCTCGATGATTACAACGCTAAAATTGCCCGGAAGAGAAGAGGCGCAGCGGATGACGATGACGACGTTGGAAATCCTGCCCCGCATTGTCGTTTTTATTGATGAATTGGCTGATTTGATGATGTCTGCACCTGAAGAGACGGAGCGAACCTTGACCCGAATCGCGCAAATGGCACGGGCAACCGGCATTCATATGGTTGTGGCTACCCAGAGACCAAGTACGGATGTTGTGACCGGATTAATTAAAGCAAACTTCCCCGCCCGTGTAAGTTTTGCTACCACCAGCATTGTGGATTCCCGGGTCATTATCGATATGCCCGGAGCGGAATCCTTGCTGGGACGCGGGGATATGCTCTTTTTACCCCCGGAAGCTTCATCGCCGATTCGTGTTCAAGGATGTTTTATTTCAGATGAAGAATTGGAAGCTATTAAAATGTTCTGGCAAAATGAGATAGGGGCGACGCCTGCCAAAGCTCCCTGGGATGTCATCGCCGAGAGAGCAGGACCAGATTCCTTACGGCTTGATGGCTTGACAGAAGACGCTGATCTCCTGGATCAGGCGATAGCTTATGCGGAGAGCCACGGCAATATCTCCACCTCAGGCTTGCAGCGTCGTCTGCATATCAGTTATCCGCGTGCCGCCAGGATTGTTGAGGAAATGGAAAGAATGGGTATCATAGGTCCGCAAGAAAGTGCCGGACGTGCGCGTCGTGTTATCCTGGGTGGTGAAGACTCTTGAATCACACGCGCTAACTTCGCCGCAGATGTACTGGATAACGGCTGCGTAATTTACCATCGATGCGTTTTGCCCAACCGAGGGGGAATCCATCCACGGATACATAAAACGATACCATCCTCAGCCATCGTCTATCCATACACTGCCGTCGAGATAATTATGTAAGCGTGGATCATCCACTGAAAGCTGTACATGTCTTTGTACGTCTTCGGGTTTGAGTGTCATAGCCAATGCGTGATCCGGCATTATTTTATTGTGCCGCAGTGAAGCCACCCATAATCCGGGACGCAGAACCCGCAAGTCCGACCACAGTTTGGGATCCATAGGCGTGATGTACAGGTCGTCTTCAGAGGTCAGAAGCAGTCCCGCGTCTGAAGGTTTTGCCACCAGGATATCCGTCATAGCCTGTTCGTAGAGTTTATAGACGCGACCAGGGACGTCCATTTGCTTCCAACGCTCCGGCAAATCGGGAGGGAGTGTGCCTGTGCGCTGCAGAAGTGCATAAAAATGTCCATGCCCGGGACCTTTGTGAGGCCAAAAACGCCCGGCAAGTTTCAAAGCATTCTGCTGCATTGACCCACTGTGGTTGACCCGGGTATAAATTCTGGCAATTGCAGGCATTGCTATAATCTGGAAATCCTGGTGACTTTTCAGGAATGCATCAATGACCCCTTCATTTTCCTCAGGTGAAAAAGTGCATGTGCCATAGAGAATGCGCCCGCCCGGGCGCACCAGTGGCGCCACATCATCCAGCATGTCTTTTTGTATTTGTGCATAATGGGCGACGGTATGCAGGCTCCAATCCTGGACTGCTCGTGGATCGCGGGAAAACATCCCTTCACCGGAACATGGGGCATCCACCATAACAGCATCAAATAACCCGCGCCAGCGACTGGCTAACCGTTCGGGTGTTTCGTTGGTGATCAGAGCATTGGTTATCCCCATGCGCTCCAGGTTTTTTGCCAATACAGAAGTTCTGCGCCGTACAGTATCATTTGCCACAAAGACGCCCTGACCCAACATGCGCGCTGCAATATGCGTCGCTTTTCCACCTGGTGCAGCTGCTATGTCCAGTATCCACTCTCCGGGTTTGGGATCCAGGAGAACCGCCGCTGCCATTGCACTGGGATCCTGAATGTAAAACACACCTGTTGTGTGATAGGGGTGCTTACTCAGCGCAGCATCCTCTTGCAAGCCACAATCCTTCCGGGCACCAAGGAACCGGGCTGGTTTCCCAGGGGATGATCTGTCTTTCAACGCAGTGATGGAGCCGCGTGCCGGATTGAGTCGCAAACCATACATCACGTTTCTCCAGAGCTTCAAAGAAATCTCTGGCTTCATTCACCCAGCCATGCTGCATACGGTTGGCGAAATCTTCAGGCCACTTGTGTAGCAAAGTCTATCCATACTGATAGTATGGATTTCAATCTATGACGTATAAATCAGCAAGTAACGACTGCATTCTACTCTTTCTCATAGGGTATACCGCTGGCTGCCGGAGCGCGGGAGCGTCCCACAACACCAGCAAGCATAATCATCGTGACCAGATAGGGTGCCATCAACAAGAATTGTGATGGGATGGGCACGCTCATAATCGCCAGCTTGACCTGGAGGGAATCGGCAAAACCAAAGATGAGTGAAGAGCCTACCGCTCCCAATGGATTCCATTTCCCAAAGATCATCGCTGCGAGTCCGATATAACCTTTTCCGGCAGTCATCACTTCATCAAACCGGCCCACGGAACCCAGACACCAGATACGCACCACCCAGACCAGCAATCATTCCTCCCAGGATGACATTGATATAACGTATCTTGAAGACATTAACCCCCAGGGTGTCCGCAGCACGGGGATGTTCGCCAACAGCCCGGGTGCGCAATCCCCATCGCGTGTAGTATAACATTAACTGAATCCCAATCACCAGTATAAACGTTAAATAAATCAGCAATGTATGGTTGAATAACACAGGTCCCAGAATGGGAATCTTTGAGAGAAGGGGGATTGGTACAGGATGAAAAGTTGGTGGTGAATTGATTGCCTGGTTATTTGCCATAAAACGAGCACTAAAAAAGCTGGTAAGGCCGGTTGCCAGGATTGTAATGGCTGTCCCGGCAATGACCTGATTCACCTTATACTTTGATAGCCAATACTGCCAATAAGGCTGCCATTAAACCACCCCCGATCATCGCCCCCAGGAAACCAGCCCACACATTTTGAAAGATACTGCCGATTAACGCCGATAAAAATGCACCTGCCAGCATCATCCCCTCAATCCCGATATTGACAACACCACTGCGCTCACACATAATACCGCTCAATGCTGCCAGTGTAATGGGAATAGCGCGTAAAAGTGTTGACTGCAATAACCGGTTATATTCATCGATTGGTCTCTGGCTGCCCATGAGAGGAAAGCCAGAACAAAAAAACCCGCTACCATGCCCAGTACAATCGATGATTGCTTGAAGCCTTTCGCCAGCTGCCAGGCTCCAGCAAATACAGCCAGAACAGCCATCACATATAAGCTGGTGTTCGTGGCAAAAGTCAGTGAACCAATTGGCAGGGCTTCGCCCCGGGAAACGTCAAATACAAAAGTCGTCATTTGACCGGATTTTGTACTGGGTACAAAAAAGACCAGTATCGCCATAGCAAAAACCAAAAATACAATTCCCATAATGCGATTGCGCCGCTGCTGCATTTTGGGAGAAAGTGTTGTCATCGTCATCCCTCCTACATCTGTCCCCATCCGCGGGTGAGTGTTAATTCTTCGCCTTTATCCACTTTTCGCAGGTGGTAGATTCCTTTGACAATTTCCGGCGCGGCGATAAACACGATAATCAGACCTTGTATAATCGATGTAATATCGAGGGGAACTTGCGCGATTCCCTGCATATTCTGAGCCCCTGCGCGCAGTGCGCCGAACAACAATGAAGCAAGGACAACGCCAACCGGATGGCTGTTTCCTAATAGGGCGAGGGCAATAGCGTCAAAACCGTATCCGGAAGCGAACGCGTTGGGCATAAAATGCAATACACCCAGGATATCCGTTGCACCAGACAACCCTGCCAGTGCGCCACTAATCGCCATCGTCAGGACAATGGTGCGGGGTACATTGATCCCGGCATAACGGGCAGCGCGTGGGTTTTGTCCAACTGTCCGTATTTCATAACCCACCGTTGTCTTAAAGAGCAACCACCAGACTACCCAAGCCATAATGAGTGCGAGGATAAAACCAAAATTGACCCTGAGGGCATTGCTGTTGGGAAAAAACTGTGGTAGATAAGCGGATTGAGCAATTTCCGGGCTGACTGGACGACCGTCACCGCGGCTCATCGGTCCGCCTACATCCAGCATAAACTCCGCCAGGCGGAAGGCGATGTAGTTCATCATAATCGTGTTGATAACTTCGTGTGCGCCCGTTTTAGCTTTCAAATAGCCCGGGATAGCTGCCCACAGCGCACCCCCTAACCATCCCCGCAATGAGGGCCAGCGGGAGATGGATAAACCACGGCAAACCGGTTGCGGCGTAGCCAACATAGACGGTGAACAGACCGGCAATAAAGTACTGACCTTCCGCACCGATATTGAACAACCCGCCCCGGAAACCAAACGCCACCGCTAAACCGGCGAAAATGTAGGGGGTTGAGATACGCAGCGTTTCTGTAATAGGATATAGGGCGCGGTTGATGGCGGATGCCTCGCCCGCTACCAAGCGCTCTGACGATGCGTACGGGATCACCAAAAGCACCTGTATAAAACGCGCCATAAGCTTTGGTGATAACGATAAAGGCTTGTTTAATCCCAGGGAAAAATCCCGAATTGAAGGCCTTATAAACAGATTCATCCGTAAAAACAATAATGAGTCCCCCAATAATGAGAGCTGTGACAATTGCCAGCAGTGGGACAACAACGCCTTTTAAATGCAGTTTTGTGATGCCTTTACGCGGTTTCTTTTCTTTTGAAGGATTGTGTTGCGTGATTCTCACTCATCAGAACTCCTTTGTGACCGCTCTATGAAGATAATGAGGTGACGGCATCGTGTGCTAATGCTTCAGGTTGTACGCCTGCCATCATCAAACCGAGTTCCTCTTTTGTCGCTTGTTCTGCAGGGGTAACGCCTATAATCTTCCCATCGAACATCACGATAATCCTGTCTGCAAGCGACATCACCTCATCCAATTCGGCGGAGACAACGAAGACTGCGGCGCCTTGATCACGTTTTTCGACTAACTGCTGGTGGATGTACTCTATGGAACCGACATCCAGGCCCCGTGTGGGTTGCGAAGCAATCGTCAGCTTCACAGGACGGCTCAGTTCTCTGGCGACGATGACCTTTTGCTGGTTACCTCCGGATAAATCCCCTGCGGGTGTAAAAATACTGGGTGTCCGCACATCGTATTCTCGCACCAATTCCTGCAGCATTCGCACGGATAACCACTTCCTGCAGCACAAGCCCCTTGGCATTTGGATGCAGGTAATAGGTGTTCAGAATTAAATTATCAACGATGGGATAACTTAAAACCAAACCATCCCGCTGTCGATCTTCCGGGATATGCGCACAACCCACTTCGGTGATAACCCGCGGTGAGGATGCCGTCACATCCTTGTCAGCAATGCGGATTGAGCCAGAGATAGAACTGGCGTAATCCCGTCAAGGCTTCCACAAGTTCGGTTTGCCCGTTTCCCTGCACACCGGCAACACCTAGAATTTCACCACCATGCACCTGAAAGGAAATGTCATCAACTGCAATGGAACCTTGATCTCCCATCACAATCAGGTTCTGCACATCAAGGATAACGTCAGTGGGAATGGCTGGTTCTTTGGAGACAGTCAGGATAACCTCACGCCCTACCATCATCGAGGCTAATGCCCGTTCATCGCTTTCTTCCGGCGTGGTCGTTCCGACCACACGCCCCCCGCGCAAGGTGACAATGTTATCCGATATCTCCAGAACCTCTTTCAACTTGTGTGAGATAAAGATAACGCTTTTTCCCTGCGAAACGAGCGAACGTACAATCTGGAACAAGCCCCGCACCTCTTGCGGTGTGAGGACTGCAGTGGGTTCATCCAGAATCAAGATATCGGCATTGCGATAGAGCAACTTGATGATCTCAACACGCTGCTGAATGCCCACTGGTAAATCCTCCACCAGTGCATCGGGATCCACATCCAAACCATACAGACCGGCAATCTCACGAATTCGTATCAGCGGCAGTTTTTCTATCAAGGACAATCCCGTTCTTCAGGGATTCCATCCCCAGCATAACGTTTTCTGTGACGGTTAAAACGGGAACCAGCATAAAATGCTGGTGAACCATACCGATGCCCAGATTAATAGCGTCGGTAGGGCCTTGAATATCCACCTTTTTGCCCCGTATGAATATTTCACCTTCATCCGGCAAGTAAAGACCGTAGAGGATATTCATCAAGGTGCTTTTACCGGCGCCGTTTTCACCCAGGAAGGTAAGTACAGAACCGGCATTTAACGTGAGGTCAATATGATCATTCGCCAGAACACCCGGGAAACGTTTGGTGATTCCTTTGAGTTCCAGGACTGGGGGCATAGTTCCTCCTTCAGAAAGAATTAGGAAACATGAAGCAAAGATTAGAAACTCCAATCTAATCGCTGCTGCTTATCGTCTAATTTATCCAAAGAAACAGAGAGGGAGCAAATGCTCCCTCTCTGAGTTTTTCATTTACTCTAAACTGCCAAGATACCCAAGCCAACCGGTATCGACCTTACCACCCTGAACGTCTTTACCGATGGTTTCAATTTCTTTCACAACCTGGTCAGAGACTGCACCTTCCGCAATAGCTGCCAGCCCAACACCGTTGTTTTCCAGCGTGCCAATATAGAGTTCTCCGCCAAAACCGTTGAAATCCGGTGCGGCAGCCAGTTTTGTTGTGTCTCGAATTGCGATGTCCATGTTCTTCAAAACACTGGTCAATATGACGTCCGTGAATTCTGGAGCGCTGATGGTCCAATCGGTATCTACACCGATAAACCAGGAATTCCCGTGTTCTTTGATGGCTTGCGCTGTGCCCACGCCTACGGGACCGGCAACCGCCATAATTACATCCGCGCCTTCACCGAGGAGTTCCTCACCGACGCGACGTCCGTCATCACTGGATTCGAAGTTGCCCACAAAAACGCCGGTGTTAGCGGCTGTGTCCCAACCCAAAACCTCGACGTTGGTGCCGTATTTTTCGTTATACAGTTTGACACCCTGTTCGAATGCCACCATGAATATGGTTACCGGTGGGATGTTGATCCCACCAAAGGTAGCAACTTTACCTGTCTTGGAAGCAGCAGCCGCGACGTAACCGGCAAGAATTGCTGCTTCGTCCGTATTGAAGATCAAACCACGAATGTTGTCAATGGGGGGGTCATAGGCGAAGTCCACGATGGCAAAATCAATATCTGGGTTTTCCACTGCAAAGGTCGCGGTGTCATCTGCAAGCAGGTAACCCACTGTGATGATGAGATCCGTATCCTGGTTCACGAACTGTGTAATGTTGGTGGCATAATCAGTCTGTTGCTGTGATTCCAGGTAGGAACCTTCGACACCCAGTTCATCGATTGCCATTTCCACACCCTTCCACGATGTGGCATTAAAGGATTGGTCATTAATCCCACCGGAGTCGGTTACCATACCCACGGTGTATCCCTCGACAACAGCCGGACCACAAGCGCTCAATAATGCGCTTAACAGCACAGTCAATACAACCAAAAATGAAAGTTGCTTTCGCATTTGTTACTCCTCCTGGTTACATGCAAACTAATGGATTTATTACAAAAACTTTGGGGACCTTAATATTAAATTCCGAATCACCTCCTGTATAAAGCACGATCTTTATGGCTACACCGGTTGCTGATTGCTCCATGATAGCCGGGAGATTATTTCAGATTTGTGCGCCAAAGGCTTGACATCTTGAGGCGTCTATGCCCTCTTATTTATACCGGATAATCGAATAATAGCAATAATCATTATGAATACGTAGTGAATAATTATGGCTCTACTTGGATAGGGTTAATCCTTTTGCGCTTCGTCCAGTACATGGTTGAAAACCAGTTTGTTGTCTTCCAGCCCAACACCAATATAGTCACCCGATTTAAACTCTCCACTCAGTAAGTGAATACTTAAGGGACTTTCTATATAACGTTGGATGACACGTCGTAACGGGCGCGCACCGAATTGGGGATCAAAACCTTCCTCCGCGAGCCAATGTTTCGCTTCATCGGTCAGGGTTATATGCAGTGCGTGCTCCAGCAACCGTTCCTGAACTTCAGCAATTTGGAGATCGACGATTTGCTTTACATCCTCAAGCGTCAGGTTGTTGAAGACAACGATTTCGTCAACCCGATTGATGAACTCGGGGCGAAAAACTTCTTTCAGCGATGCCATTGTCCTTTCACGGGCATCTTCATCGTCCTGCCCTCGACCGCGTGTGAAACCCAGAGCACCACCGCGCCGCATATAATTGGTTCCCACATTGGATGTCATAATCACTACGGTGTTGCGGAAATCTACGGTATGTCCCTGACCATCAGTCAATGTCCCTTCATCCAGTATTTGCAGCAGGGTGTTCCACACATCCGGATGGGCTTTTTCGATTTCATCAAAGAGGACAACCTGATAAGGTCGGCGGCGCACGGATTCCGTGAGCTGTCCGCCTTGATCATAGCCCACATATCCTGGAGGTGCGCCAAAGAGACGGGATACTGTATGCATTTCCCGATATTCGCTCATATCGACCCGTAACAAGGCTTCCTCATCGTCAAACATAAACGCAGCCAGGGCTTTGGCAGTTTCCGTTTTCCCTACCCCGGAGGCGCCCAGAAATAAAAAGCTGCCTATAGGTCGTTTCGGATCCTTGAGACCGGCCCGTGCGCGGCGTATCGCGTCGGCGATAGCGACAATCGCTTCATCCTGACCAATGATGCGCTCCTGGATGGCATCTTCCATCCGCAGCAGCTTATCCGCTTCTTTTTCCAGGACCTGATAGACCGGAATTCCGGTCCATGTTGAAACTATATCGGCAATATCTTCGGCTTCTACAGTTTCATCCAGCTTGTGGCGGCTCAACCACTCCGCGCGTTTCTCGTTGAAAATCGTTTCCGAACGCAGGCGCGATGGTCTTCACTTCGGCTGCATGTTCGTAATTGCGCATACTCCCTGCTGCTTCTTCTTCCAGGCGCAAACGGTTGATTTCTGTTTCCAGCGTTTTAAGATCCGGCGGTAGTGTAAACAAAGTAACGCGTAATTTTGCGGCGGCTTCGTCCATAACATCAATGGCTTTATCCGGCAGGTGCCGGTCTGTGACGTAGCGGTGCGCGAGATGCGCGGCGGCTACAAGCGCATCATCACTGATTCGGACTTTGTGGTGGGCTTCATACCGGTCACGCAATCCCCGCAGCATCAGAATTGTATCTTCGACGGAAGGTTCCTCCACAAAGACCGGGGCAAAGCGGCGTTCCAGGGCGCCGTCTTTTTCTATATATTGCCGGTATTCATCCAGTGTGGTTGCCCCGATACACTGCAACTCACCACGCGCCAGCGCAGGTTTAATCATATTTGATGCGTCCAGTGCGCCTTGCGCATTACCAGCTCCGACCACAGTATGCAGCTCATCAATAAAGAGTATGTTCTCACCTTCTGAGCGTTGAACTTCTTCGAGAATTGACTTCAGGCGTTCCTCAAATTCACCCCGGAACCGGGTGCCGGCAACAAGCGCTCCCAGATCAAGCAGGAGCAGGCGTTTGCCTTTGAGTATTTCAGGCACGTCATCTGCCACTATCTTTTGTGCCAATCCTTCAACAATAGCCGTCTTTCCAACCCCGGGATCACCTATGAGCACCGGGTTATTTTTTGTCCGGCGCACCAGCACCTGAATGACACGTTGAATCTCCGCATCGCGTCCGATAACCGGATCGAGTTTTTTCTCTCTGGCCAACTGCGTAAGATCACGGCTGTAACGTTCAAGCGTTCGAAATTTGGATTCTCCCTGGGGGCTGGTGACGTGCTGTCCACCGCGGATGCGCTGCACTATTTCCAGAACACGAGCCCGTGTGATGTTGTTTGATGACAAGAGTTTGGCAATAGCGGTATTTTGCTCCTGGGTAATTGCCAGAAATAGATGTTCTGTGGAAATATACTCATCTTTTAAATTGGTAGCTTCTTCCTGTCCGAGGTCCAATATACGTTTAACCCGTGGCGTGATAAAAACCTGCTGACCTCCTTGCGAACCATATATACCCGGGCGCGGGCTTTTCCGTAGCATACCATCCACAGCTTCCGAAAATTCGAGTGGATTTGCACCTAATTCTGTTATGATCTCAGCTACTGTGCCGTCCTTTTGTTGCACTAACGCCAGGAACAAATGTTCAACGTCAACCTGACTGTGTCCATAGCGTGTCATCAGTTCCACAGCTCTTTGCGCCGCAGCCTGCGCACGTTCTGTAAAGTGGTCAAAACTCATCATAATTTTAATACCTCAAAGGAGTGATATGTTTTTCGCTGTTTCAGTCAGAGCAATGCGTGCTGCCGCTTGTTCTGCCATACGTTTGCTGGCGCCTTGGCCCTTGCCTACGACCTTTTCACCAATCAGGACTTGCGCGGTGAAAATCTTCGCATGATCGGGACCCTGTTCGTCAATAATTTCATATTCCGGTGTGATATTGAATTCAGCCTGTGCCCATTCCTGGAAACGCGATTTAGCGTCTACATAGGCATCCGCATCCAGGATAAGTTTGGTCTCGTTAATAAACCACGGTTCCAGACGCTGCCATACAACATCCAAACCTGCGTCCAGATAGAGCGCGCCCACAGTTGCCTCTAATGTGTCACATAAATTGGCAGACCGTTTATGTCCACCGCTTTCCTCTTCTCCACGCCCCAACTGCAGCGCATCCCCCAATTCCAGATCCCGTGCGAGTTTCGCCAGGGATGTCGTTCGAACCAGCGTCGCTCGCAAGCGGGTCAAAGTGCCCTCAGGATAATCCGGATATGTGCGATACAACCATGCCGCAACGAGGAAGTCAAGGACAGCGTCTCCCAAAAACTCTAGGCGTTGGTTGTGGACCTCCTCGCCCTCATGGTGAGGGTGCTCATGCGCATAGGATGGATGGGTAAGAGCCAGCTTGAGTATATCAGGCTGCCGGAATGTGTAGGATAGATTCTGCTGGATCTTTATTAAGGGATCCTCATTCTGGTTCATATCGCTCCCTGTGCGGTGGCATGTGATCGCGGCGCTCCTATTCAAATTATAGCACACTCAACGTGATGATGGAAATTTTTAGGGATATCGGTAGACAACGGTTTTCAACCAGCACGCCCAATCATAATTGGAACTGGAACCGGCTTCCACTTTCAATACAAAGTACG
Organism: uncultured Chloroflexia bacterium; assembly: GCA_963700595.1. Taxonomy (GTDB): domain Bacteria; phylum Chloroflexota; class Anaerolineae; order B4-G1; family SLSP01; genus PWVB01. The sequence goes on along the minus strand of CAVOYE010000014.1, from coordinate 188,997 downwards.
CTTTTTGTCCAGCGTAAGGTGTTAAGTCCACCTGGAGATTTTTTATCCCCTGACCGTACTGATGGGCTAATTCTGCAATCCATCGCGGATCGGAGCCCTCTGGTTGTACCATCACTTTAAAGGTAACTTCACCTTCAACCGCGTCTTTCAGAAAAGCGATATCGGCAAAGAACAAGTCCCCAGTTTGTATGGTGAAACCTGCCGGGAGCATGTCCGCATAGGCTCCCTGTACCCAACCATTGACAGCCAGGCGGGGATGGGTTTCTAAACAGGCATCCGCAGGAAATACACCGTTTTCCAATTGCCCGGTGATCCAACGCGCATAACCTTGAGCGTCTGTGTCATCGCCCTGCCAGGTCAAGGCCTCGTTGGGTGGTCCCGAGGTCCAGGTCGCGTCGGGGGCTTGTTCTACAAAATCATAACTGATCACTGGAGCGACCACTGTCAGGGTTTTATCTAGACTATTGTCAACCTCATCGCTTTCTACGACGGCTTTTGTGACGTCAACCGCACCACGCATGACAAAAGCGTTGACACTACTGTAGGGGTCGACGTTGCACTGCACTTTTATGCTTTTATTTTTGCGTAATCCTTCATTGACATACCATTCGCATGAGCTCTCTGGCAATGTTGTTACTTTCCACCACCGGGCGACAAAGGCACCGCTGTCAACGGTGCCCTCGTTCTTGATCTCCATGGTTACCGTTAAAGGTAAGTGCGCTGCTGGTGTAACTGGATCGAAGCGCAGAGATTTTACAACAAGATTGGGACGGTCGGCGCTGCAGTTGACATTAACGGTGGTCTTCAGGTTCGCCAGGATGGTTTCACCGCTTCCTTTCACCGTCAATGTTACCGCTGATGTACCGGTCGGCGGGTTGTCCCACACATATGATGTGCTGCTGGCGGCTAATTCGACGTTGAGAGTTGTGGCATTAAGAACGTAGGCGCTTTCACCCGTGCCGTCCTTCCATGTGAAAGATACTTGCTGGCAATCCGCAGAAGTCTTCCCCAGAAAAAATTGCGGTGGAGACCATGCTTCATCTGTTGGGTCAGGTGTATCAGCTTCCTCGATGACAATCTGCACATAAAACACTCCTCCAAAACGGGCGCCGTCTGCATTTTTCAATTGCCAGTTGCTGCGGTACGTGCCTGGTTCCGACGGCGCGACCATGTCGACGCTTATTTCAATTTCCTCATCCGGTTCTGTCGCCGGTACTGCGACAGATTCCGAGGTACTCAATTTTTCCCCTGATAAATAGACGAGTGCTGTACCGGTTCCCCAGTCACAAGTACCGCTGTTACGTATCCGCCAGGTTTTGACGAATTCAACTTGTTTTCCGAATACGGTATCATCTGGCACCGTCATATCGGTCACAAATGCAGCCCGTAAGGTACACCCATCCTCCTCTTCAATAATGGATTCAGTGGGCGTGGCTTCTGGCGTGTTAGTCTCAGCAACCGGTGGTGTTGGTGTTGGGAAAACAATGGTCAATCCAGGTGCAAGCGGTGTGATTTCGGTTTCTGATGCCGATTCCCGGCTAAAGCCCGGGAAGTTACATGCCATAAAAACCAATATAGCTATCATGATCACAAAACCTGTGAAGCGTAACTTATTTGTATCCATCATCCCTCCCACCATGAGATTCCACGGTCTGTAATTTTCATCGCTCCAACTATAAACATAGCCCAGTAACATTATCCAGCTATAGAATTATCTTAACTGCTAATCCAGGATTATACCAGTTTGGGCAGACAAGGGATGTCTTCCTGAGCACCTGACAACGCTTGTGCTGTTAAAGCAGGTAGAGTTCAGGTGACAGCCACTTAGCTGATAGCTTATGTATGTGAGTATTCTTAAGAGTGACTGTCATCTAAAACAGGGTGTTGCTGAGAAGGTGCATGTCTTATAGCATGTGGTATGATTGCGTTGACTCTTCTGAAAAGGAACCGACATTTTGGCAGCTTTATTCACATTTGACCTTATAAACACAAGCGATAACGCTCGCGCCGGTATTTTTCACACCCCGCATGGACCGCTGCCGACACCTATCTATCGCCCCTGTGGGTACGCAGGCGACGGTAAAAGCTCTTACGCCGCAGCAACTCAGTGATGTGGGAGCGATTTTAGTGCTGGCAAACACCTATCACTTGTATTTACGTCCCGGCGATACACGTATTGCTGAATTGGGCGGATTGCATACATTTATGGCGTGGGCGGGTCCACTGCTGACCGATAGCGGTGGCTTTCAGGTCTTCAGCCTTGCCGGTACGCGGGGCAAAGACGTCTCTTGAGAACGATTGATGATGACGGCGTAACCTTTCGCTCTCACATCGATGGACGACAACATCATTTTACACCTGAACGTGTCATGGAAATCGAACAGAATCTCGGTGCAGATATCGCCATGGTACTGGATGAATGCGCACCGCCCGACAATCGTGAGGTCATCACACAAGCCCTGCGGCGCACGCATTTGTGGGCAGAGAAATGCAAGAATGCTCACAACCGTCCCGATCAGGCGTTATTTGGTATTGTTCAGGGGGGAATCTTTCCGGATTTGCGCCAGCAAAGCGCTGAATTTCTCGTTTCTCTTGGTTTTCCCTGGTTACGCTATCGGTGGTTTGTCCGTTGGGGAAACAAAGTCACAAATGTATACCACATTGGATGTCACACTTCCCTGCTTGCCACCGGATAAACCCCGTTATTTAATGGGTGTGGGCACGCCGGAAGACCTGGTTGAAGGTATTGCGCGCGGGGTGGATATCTTCGATTGCGTGCTGCCGACCCGTGTGGCGCGCAACGGGCAGGCTTTGCTGCGTGCTGGTAAATTTAATATGCGAAATGCGCGCTTCGCGGATGACCCCGCTCCCATTGATGAAACCTGTTCGTGCTATACATGCCAGCACTTTTCACGTGCTTACATCAGACATTTGATAGTCGCGAAAGAAATACTGGCGGCAACACTGTTATCCATACATAACCTGCACACAATGCTCACAATAATCCAGGAGAGTCGTGCCGCAATTCTCAAGGGTTGTTTCGCGGATTATCGTGCGCCTTCTGGGAAAATCGGGAACGCTGGGTAGAAAACGAGTTGTAAACTCCAGCTTTATCAACAATATGTCGTATTGATAAATAAGGATTTTGTCTCTTATATTATTGTGATATAGTTAGGTAAATGAAATCTCTTCTGATTCATTGGAGCTGAAATACCATCCAGTCAGCAAGCGCAAAAAGGAAATAACCGTGCAAAAACGTTCGAGAAATGACCTGTGTTGGTGCGGAAGCGGTAAAAAATATAAAAATTGCCATCTCAAACAGGATTTGGCGAGTTCACGTGCACAACGCAAAAGCATTGTCGGGCAGCGTCGTGAAATTATTATAAAAACAGAGGAACAAATTGAGGGCATTCGGAAAAGCAGCCAGTTGACGAGCGCAAATACTCGACAGTCTTACTGACCGTGTCGTACCGGGTATTACGACACAGGACATAAACGACTGGGTTCATGAAATGACGGTCGCCCATGGTGCAGTCCCGGCACCCCTCAACTATCGCGGTTTTCCCAAAAGCGTATGCACTTCAATTAATGAGGTAATTTGTCACGGCATTCCCTCTCCTGAACGCACGCTCATGAATGGTGATATTCTCAATATTGATGTGACGTCCATTCTTGATGGCTATTATGGGGACTCCAGCCGGATGTTCTTAATCGGTGAAGTTTCAGAGGAAGCCCGTAAATCTGGTCGAAGTCACCCGTGAATGTATGATGCTGGGTATTGAGCAGGTCAAACCGGGTCATACCGTTGGGGATATTGGTTACGCCATTCAACGTCATGCCGAAGCGCACCATTATTCCGTTGTACAGAGCGTTTGTTGGTCATGGCACCGGGGTGTATTTTCACGAACCTCCTGACATACCTCATTATGGAAGTCCTGGGACAGGTCCGGTTTTGCTAGAAGAATATGGTTTTCACAATTGAACCGATGATCAATATTGGCGGTTTTAATGTGCACATTCTGGAGGACGGGTGGACAGCGATCACCCAGGACCATTCACTCTCAGCGCAGTGGGAACACACTGTCCGTGTAACCCAGGATGGCGTGGAAATCCTGACGTTGTAACATCAGGTCGCTTTATTGCGTCTTCTGCTCCTGAATATCGTTAGTGGCAGAGCTAGAGAGACGCTTTTAAGACTGAAGTTTCACGCATCATTTTCAGATATCGAGTATCCGGGTATTTTGATAATCATTTTAACAATATTAGTATTATGTTTATTGTCGTAAAGAAAATTTATAGTATAATATTTACAACTCAATGATTGGTCGGGAGGGTAAAAATGCAAGGTGATACGCAGACAATCCGTGATGGGTTGCGGGATGTGATTGACTTTGAAATTGGTCTGGATGTTGTAGCGTTGGGTATGATTCGCGAGATAGATATCGCTGAGAACAACGTACAAATTACGATGATCCTGACCTCGCCGATGTGTCCGATGGCATCGTTTATGATGAATCAAGTTCGCGAGCGTGCCTCCGAACTGATTGATAAACCCGTAGAAGTCGTAATGGGGAAAGAAATGTGGCGCCCTGAGATGATGGAACAGGCAGCACGAGATGCACTGGGCATCTGAAGTAACAACCCTCAACATCAGATTCGGTTTTCGGGATTAAGACGTATTCAGTTAAGCTAAAACATAAATACGGGATGCAACTATGGCTGGGAAAAACACACCTCGAACCCGAGATAGGTGGTGACCTGTCTAAGAGTGCATAATGCCATCTCGCGATCGGTTGAAGTTGCCCTCACCTATAGTGTGCTTTATATGCAGCAGGGAATCCCCGAATCCAGAACCTTGAAAGGTTTCCGGACTTATGTGTGGTGCATGGTCAGGCTTTTACACGCGCACCATGTCACCGAAGATAAAGGTATGTTTCCTTACTTGCGACCCAAACTGCCCAACGCACCCTATGAGGAGCTTATGCATCAGCATTCAGCTATGGACCCCCTCCTGAATGAAATACAGGCAATCCTGCGACAAGTACAGATGGGCAATCTGGACCAATCGCTGGAAAACATGCACGATGCCCTGGAACGAACCAGTGCTTTGTGGCACGACCACATCATCCTTGAAGAAGCGCATTTTGGCCCGGATGCGGTGGAATCCTTTCTGAGTTATCAAGAGCGGCAAAAGGCAGCTAAAATCACCGCGGCACATTCCGCCCGGCACCAATTTCCTTTGAGCCTGATGCTGCCCTTTCTGCTTTATAATATGCCGGTGGAAGACCGGGAAATTATGATCCAGCTCATGCCCGGATTTATCCCCCCTATGCTGAAAATTTGGAAACCCCGGTGGGCGATTATGGCTCCATTCTTAATGGGGATGCATAAAAAACCTCAAGTATAAAACCGATTAAAACCGAATATTACACCAGATGATTAGCATTAAGAAAAAGGCTGTGCGGGAATCTTCAACAACAGCAGATTCACATTGTTCCGTACAGCTGCTTAACACACGCACTTGACACGCACTCTATCAGCGATAAAATGCTGTTAGCGCTAACGGTAACGCTAACAAATGCAGCAGGAGAGTAATCCCCTTGTCCAATCGCATCACCATAGCCGATGTCGCCCGTGAAGCAGGTGTATCGCTGATGACCGTCTCCCGCGTCATCAACGATAAAGAGGATGTAAGCCCGGTGACTCGCAAACGGGTATTACAGGCGATTGCGCATTTGGGGTACAGGCCCAGCGGTATCGCGCGCGGATTAGCCACCCAACGCACAGGGACTTTAGGACTGGTTGTTCCCGATATCGCTAATCCCTTCTTTGCCGAGATTGCCCGTGGTGTAGAGCATGTCGCCCACGCGGCGCATTACAACGTATTTCTCTGTAACACAGAGGAAGACCAGGAACGTGAGTTAGCGGTGCTGAACTCTCTGGCGGAAAAATGGGTGGATGGGATTGTGCTCTGCAGCTCACGTCTCGATGATATATCCCTGAAGCATGTCATCCATCGCAATCCAGCTGTGGTGCTGGTCAACAGACGTTTGGGAACAAAGGCTACTGGCGTGAGCACCGTGCGCGTTGATGATGTTACCGGTGGTAGGATGGCGACTGAACACTTCCTGAGCCGTAATCACCGGTCCATAGGTTTCCTGACTGGTCCAACTGGGCTCTCACAGCGGACAGTGGCGCGTTCAGGGTTATCGGGATGCCTTGCACAAAGCCGGATTAACCGCTACACAGGCATGGATTCAACCGTGTTTGCCGTTTGCGGATGCCGGATGTGAAACAGCGAAAAAATTGCTGTCAGCTTCTCCAGAGATCACCGCCCTGCTGTGTTACAACGATTTGGTCGCTGTCGGTGCACTCAATGCCTGCACGGAATTGGGTTTGCGTGTACCTGAAGATGTCGCTGTGGTCGGATTCGATGATATACCCCTGGCAGCGCTGGTAACACCTGTCGCTGACGACGTGCCATATCCCACGCTATGAGTTGGGGCCAAAGCCGTTGAATTGTTGCTGGAAGCATATTACACAACCCGCAGGTGAAGTGCGCGAAGTTATCCTGCAGCCTAACCTGGTCATACGAGCCAGTGCGCCTTAAATGCACTGTTTTGTAATATAACACCAACGCGTCTTTGATGATGAACCGGAAACCCATTCATAGAATACTCAGGAGCATACGATGACTCAAAAATGGACATTATCCGCTGATCGTTATTTTGATCCTAATCCAGCCCAACGTAAAGTGGCGCAAGCGCTTTATAACACCGTAGCCCAATTACCCCTCGTATGCCCTCACGGGCATGTTGATCCGCGGTTATTCGCTGATGAACACAAGGGATTTGGTACCCCCACGGAGCTGTTGATTATTCCCGATCACTACGTCTTTCGCATGCTTTATTCACAAGGTATCCCCATGGAAAGTGTCGGGGTTCCTGAGGCAGATGGCGGGGATGGGAGAACGGGATCACCGTAAAATCTGGCAGATATTTGCTGAAAATTTTCACCTTTTCCAAGGTACGCCCAGCGGTGCATGGTTAAAACAAGAGCTCATCGAAGTTTTTGACATCCAGGACAAACTAACCGGAGAAACAGCCCAGGTTATTTACGACCAAATCACCGACAAACTTGCCACACTCGCGTTCAAGCCCCGTGAATTATTTCAGCGATTTCAATATTGAGGTTATGTGCACGACCGATGCTGCCAGTGATGATTTGGCTTATCACCAGGCAATCCTCGATTCGGGCTGGTCAGGGCGGATTATCCCCACGTTCAGACCGGATGCGGTGATGAATCTTGACGCTCCCGGTTGGCGTAATAGTTTGGCTTTACTCAACGAATCTGCCCATAGCGATATAAGCAGTTATCGCGATTTTATTGAGGTTCTGGAACAGAGAAGGGCTTATTTCAAAGCCATGGGGCGCATGCAACGGACCACGGCGCCTTCACAGCTTACACTGCGGCTCTCTCCCCATCAGATGCGGAGGCGATCTTCCAACGCGCATTGCATGGGACAGCGACGGCAGATGATGCTAAACGCTTTACCGGACATATGCTGATGGAAATGGCGCGTATGAGCATTGAGGATGGCTTGGTGATGCAAATCCACGTTGGCTCCTTCCGCAATCACAACACCGCGGTCTTTGACCGTTTCGGTGCAGACAAGGGATGCGATATTCCTGTTTCTTCAGAATTTACGCGCAACCTGCACCCGTTGTTGAATAAATACGGCAATGATTCCCGCTTGACCCTGATCCTTTTTACACTCGATGAGGACAGCTACGCGCGTGAGCTTGCCCCGCTTGCCGGGCACTATCCGGCGTTGAAAATAGGACCGCCATGGTGGTTTCACGATAGCCTTAATGGTATGCGCCGTTATTTTGACCGCATCATGGAAACAGCAGGCATTTATAACACCACCGGATTCAACGATGACACACGGGCATTTCCCTCCATTCCTGCCCGTCACGATGTGTGGCGGAGAGCCGCTGCAAATTGGATCGCCGGTTTGGTCACACGCGGATGTGTGGATATGGATGATGCCTACTGTCATGATCTATGCAGTCAGCGTATGGACTTGCGAAAAAAGCCTATAAACTGGAGGACTAGAAGACCTTCATGCTTATCGGCGAATCCAATGTCACGCAAAAAGTGATTGTCAACCTGCTGCTTATCGCTGTGGGTTATCTTATCAAGCGTCTCGGATTGGTGGCTCGGGAAGATGGACGCATCCTTAATCGCCTGGTGTTGTACATCACCCTCCCCGCGATGAATTTGCGCGTCATCAGCGGTACAGACCTGTCGTGGCAGCTTTTTATCCTTCCGATTGTGTTCCTGACAGCAGGATTGATGATGAGCCAACTGGGAAAAATTCCCGCACGCATCCTGAGTCTGACCAAAGCGGATACGGGCACATTTGTCGTCTCACTCTGCGGTGTTATGGCTTCACTGGCATACCCATTCATTGAAGCTGCTTATGGGGATGCGGGGATATCTATTGTGGCCATCAGCGATCTGGGGAATGCCATCGCGATTTTTGCGGTGGCTTATTACCTTTCATTCAGATATACATCTAATGGCGAGTTTAGCGTGCGGCAGATATTAAAAAAAGTAGCCACGTTTTATCCTCTGCATGCCTTTCTGATTGCCATTATTTTTAACCTTGGGCGTGTGAAACTAGGGGGTGTACCTGGCGGTTTGATTGATGCGCTTGCCGCCCTCAACTCCCCTTTGATGTTGCTCTCCCTGGGCATATACCTGGATCTGGATATCTCTTTTAAAGAGAGCCGTATATTACTCACCCACGTCGTATATAAATACGCGATGGGCGTTCTGATCGCGTTGTTTTGTATATTTATACTACCATTCGAAGGTACGACGCGTGCAGTTCTATTTTTGCTGCCCTTGATGCCCACATCGTTATCGACCCTGTTGTATTCGGTAGAACAGAACCTTAATCCGCGATTGGCAGCGATGCTAATTTCATTGACGATGGTCATCAGCCTGGTGATCACGACAGTAGTCACCCTGGGATTTCGAAATGCTTTCTGATTTTCATGAACTGAACGCCAGTGCACTGTAAACTAAGTTAATAAAAATACTTAACCAGCACCAAAAGACCATGGCATCCCCGCGAAGGCGCCGCTTTCCATGCGGCTGAATCCATCCGGGTTTCACTGCTGTGCTGTTGGTACAATTATTCAAGAACCACCTTAACAGAGCCATAGGGCTCTGTTAAACTATTAATCTTAACGCAGAAGGAGGTAGAATGGACACCCAATACTTAAAAAAACTTTTTGGTTTGGAAGGTAAAGTCGCCGTTGTGACCGGCGGTGGCGGCGTGCTGTGCAGCACTATGAGCCGCGCCTTGGGTCGGATGGGAGTGCGTGTGGCTGTTCTGGACATTTCGCTCGATGCTGCGCAAAAAGTTGCTGATGCTATCGCCGCGGATAATGGCACAGCCGTAGCGCTAAAGTGCGATGTCCTGGATAAAGCCAGTATTGTCAGCGCTGCTGATATCGTGCTGGAAACATTTGGGAGTGTCGACATACTCATTAACGGAGCAGGCGGGAATAAAAAAGAAGCCACCACCAATGCGGAGCTGTCATTTTTCGACTTGCCCGCTGATGCTGTGCAATGGGTATTTAATCTTAACTTTATCGGTACCTTGCTTCCCAGCCAGGTATTCGGCAAGTTGATGGCAGAACAGGGGCATGGCGTGATCCTGAATATTTCATCGATGAACGCCTTCAGCCCTTTGACCCGGATACCGGCTTATTCCGCCGCCAAAGCTGCAGTGAGTAATTTCACACAGTGGCTTGCGGTCCATATGAATCAGGAATATACGCCCCATATCCGCGTTAATGCCCTGGCTCCCGGCTTTTTTCTCACCGAACAGAATCGTTTCCTGCTTACCGATGCTGAGACGGGCGATTTAACTACCCGGGGCAAAGCTATTATTGATCAAACGCCCATGGCGCGATTTGGTGATCCGGCAGACCTGGTGAGTACCATGTTATGGCTGCTAAGTGACGGTGCTGGTTTTATCACGGGCATCGTCGTGCCCATTGACGGCGGATTTAACGCATTCAGTGGTGTTTGAATTTGCGAAAAACACCTTTTGGCATACACTACATAATTCATGAGAGAGGACTAAAATGAATCAAAATTATCCTGAACCGGCACGTCCCCTGGCACAAATGCAGCCAATACATGATTTTTTTATTGGTATAGACTCCGATGGCTGTGCTTTTGACAGCATGGAAATCAAGCACAAGGAATGCTTTGCGCCTAATATTATCAAATACTGGCACCTGCAGGCAGTCTCCAAATATGCCCGTGAGGCAGCAGAATTCGTCAATCTTTATTCTAAGTGGCGCGGTATCAACCGCTGGCCAGCCTTGGTGATGGTCTTTGATTTATTGCGCGAACGTTCAGAGGTGCAGGCTCGTCACATCGTTCCACCTCAGGCAAGTGAAATCCGCGCGTTTATCGCTGATGATGCCTTCCCCAAAAGCAATCCTGGCTTGAAAGCTTACATGGCGGCACATGCCAGCGAAGAATTGGATACTGCCTGGGCCTGGACCAATGCCGTCAACGACAGTATCGCTGATATGGTTCACGGTGTGCCTCCGTATCCATATGTGCGTGAAAGCCTGCAATATTTGGCTGGTAAAGCGGACATGATCGTCGTATCTGCTACGCCAGTTGAGGCTCTGGTGCGAGAGTGGGAAGAGCACGACATCGCCCAATATGTGCGCGTTATCGCGGGTCAGGAAATGGGCAAGAAACAACTACATCTGGAACTCGCCGCAAAAGGGAAGTATGTGTCTAACCACATTTTGATGATTGGGGATGCCCCTGGTGACATGCGTGCCGCCCAAGCCAACGGTGCGCTGTTCTATCCCATCAATCCCGGGCATGAAGAAGCCTCATGGCAGAATTTTTACGAAACAGCCCTGCACAAATTCCTGGCAGAAGAATATGCCGGCGCATATGAAGACGCACTTATTCAGGAATTCGAGGCGATGCTGCCGGATACGCCACCCTGGAAAAAATGAATTGAATTCATGCTTCGCAATTATAACGTGAGGAGATACCACGCCTGAATATGACCAAATACCACCGAGTCGTAATTAAAATAGGCACGAGCGTTCTCACTGAAGGAACGCGTCAACTCAGTCACCCGAAGATGGTGGACATTGCGCGGCAATGCGCCGAACTGCATCAACAGGGATATGAAATTGTGGTATGCACTTCAGGCGCTATTGCAGCGGGTAGGGAATGTCTGAACTACCCTGCGCTGCCAACTACCGTCGCTAACAAGCAGATGCTCGCCGCCGTTGGGCAAAGCAAGTTGATGATGATGTGGGAGCGCTTCTTTGATATATACGGTATTTATGTTGGGCAAATATTGCTGACTCATGGGGATGTGGAAAGCCGTTACCGCTTTCTAAACGCGCAAGATACGTTAAATGCGCTTATCGAAAACCATATCATCCCGATCATCAACGAAAATGACGCAGTGGCTACTGATGAGATAAAAATAGGGGACAACGATAACCTGTCAGCGCTTGTTGCCGTCCTGGTTGGAGCCGATTTGCTAATTCTACTCACCGATCAAACTGGACTCTTTACTGCTGACCCGAATGAAGACCCAAATGCCCGTTTAATATCGCAGGTGGATATTATTGACGATCAACTGCGGGCGGTGGCGGGGAAAAGCCACAGTGGTTTGGGTGTGGGCGGGATGTCGACCAAATTGGACGCTGCCATGGTTGCGCGTCGTGCGGGTACGGAGGTTATAATCGCCTCTGGACATGGAAACGATGCTCTGAAAAGGATTATCGAGGGACGAGCTGATGGTACGCGCTTTCCGCCCATTGATACCCCGCTGGAAAACCGTAAACGTTGGGTGCTGGCGGGGGCGGTGAATTCCGGGAAAATTGTAGTGGACGCAGGTGCCGCCAGCGCACTGCAGCATAAAGGGCGAAGTTTGCTGCCTGCCGGTATTATTCGCATTGAGGGGACATTTGATCGTGGCGATACCGTATCGATTATCACTCGCGAACAGGGTAATGGGAGCTTGATTGAGATAGCGCGAGGTATCTCACGATACACCAGCGAAGACCTTGACCGTATCAAGAGCTTTCATTCAGAACGCATTGAGCAGATCCTGGGATATACCTATGGCGCGGTTGCAATACACCGGAATGATTTGATTCTCCTGGTGTCGTAACGCCTGAAATATGGTCCTGGTTTAGTGGGAGGCAGAAATGGCTACGGGTTATGAGAATATTGATCTGGAAACAATGGGGCAAACAGGCAAGGCAGCAAGCCGTAAACTGGCAACGCTGACCACGGCAAAGAAGAATTCGGTGCTGTTCGCCATCGCCGCACAATTAGAGGCACAGGCTGCGGCAATTCTGGCACAAAACGCGCATGATGTTGAGGATGGGCGCGCCAAAGGGTTAAGCGACGCACTCATCGATCGCCTCTTGCTTACCGAAGCTCGTGTCGCCAGACTGGCAGAGGATACCCGAAAAATTGCCGCGCTGCCTGACCCTGTGGGTGTGGAGATTGAAGGTCGGTTGTTGCCTAACGGCATCCGCCTGAGTCGCCGGCGCACGCCCATAGGCGTGCTGGGCGTTATCTATGAAGCGCGTCCCAACGTAACTATCGATATTGCTACCCTGTGCCTGAAGACCGGTAACGCCGTCATTCTCCGCGGTGGCAGCGAAACCCTGCGGAGCAATATCTCCTTGGTGGCAGTGATTCAAACGGCGTTGATAAAATCTGGATTACCTGTGCATGCGGTGCAATATATCAGCAACCCGGATCGTGCGTTGATAACAGAACTGCTGCGTCTGGACCGCTATGTGGATATGATTATACCCCGCGGTGGTGCTGGCTTGCACAAGCTCTGCCGGGAGCAGAGTACCATCCCGGTCATCACCGGGGGACTGGGTATTTGCCATTTGTACGTTGACGACAGCGCCGACCTTATAAAATCCGTAGATGTCATTGAAAATGCAAAAGTACAGCGCCCGAGTGTCTGCAACGCTCTGGATACACTGCTGGTTCACCGGGATGTCGCTGCGCTGATTCTCCCGCAGCTTGCGCAGCGCCTGGCACAAAGCGGTGTCGAACTGCGTGCGGCAGGAGAGGCTTATGCCATCCTGCACGAGCAGCCCGGTGTCAAGGTTATTCAGGCAGGTGTGGAGGATTTTGACCAGGAATGGTTGGCACTGATCCTGGGTATAAAAATCGTTGAGAACCTGGATCAAGCCATCACCCACATCCAGGATCACAGCACGTCACACTCGGATGGGATTTTGACCAACAATTGGTCCAATGCTACCCGTTTTGTCAATGAGATTGATTCTGCTGCTGTCTTCGTCAACGCCAGCACCCGGTTCAACGATGGCGGTGAATTCGGGCTGGGTGCCGAAGTCGCTGTAAGTACGCAAAAATTGCACGCGCGGGGACCGATGGGATTGGAAGAGTTGACGACCTATAAGTGGGTGGTCCTGGGTGATATGCACGTCCGGGTATAGATTGCCCCGCCTGATATGGACCGGACAATACAAATGTCGGTAGAATATTGATATTGACAAGGATATGTGGATGAGATGACTATTGGAAAAGGTTACACGGATCAGTATTTAACATCGGATGATGTCCGCGACATCACACAACAGGCGCTGTCGCAATTAAATCTTGAAGGGAAACGCGTCCTCATTATAATTCCAGACAGCACGCGTACTGCGCCACTCCCTTTGATGTTCCGGTTGTTCAATGAATTTTTGGGATCTCAATGTGAAAAGCTCGATTTTCTCGTAGCGTTAGGCACGCACCTGGTGATGAGCGAAGAGGCTCTCAACAAGCTGGTGGGCATCACGTCGGAAGAACGCAGCACTACCTTTGCCCATATTGGGCTCTTCAACCATCAATGGGATCAACCGCAAACATTCACCCGCATCGGCACGATCACCCGGGCTGAAGTTGAAGCGATATCCAATGGCATGCTTTCCCTGGACGTGCCTGTCACTGTTAACCGCAAGGTGATGGACTATGATCAGGTTATCGTTTGCGGTCCGGTGTTCCCCCACGAGGTGATGGGCTATTCTGGCGGGACGAAATATTTCTTTCCAGGCGTTTCCGGTCCGGAGGTTATCAATTTTACGCACTGGTTAGGTGCGTTGATTACCAGTATGGCAGTCCTTGGTACATCGGATACCCCTGTACGGGCAGGCATTGATAAGGCGGTTTCCATGATTCCCACGCCCAAACTTTTTTTCAATATGGTGACCACCCATCATGGAATGGCGGGGCTTTTTGTGGGCGATTATAAAGCTTCATGGCTGGAAGCGGTTCATCTTTCATCGCAATTGCATGTGCGCTATGTGGACAAACCGTTCAAACGCGTGCTTTCGGTGATGCCGGAGCTCTATGATGACATTTGGACGGCGGCAAAAGGGATGTATAAAATGGAACCGGTCATTGCCGACGGCGGTGAAGTCATTATCTACGCCCCGCATATTGATGAGGTATCCTACACCCATGGCGAAGCATTGGACCGCATTGGTTATCACGTGCGCGATTATTTTGTCAAACAGTGGGACCGCTTCAAGCATGAGCCGTGGGGGGTCCTGGCACACTGCACGCACCTGCGCGGTGTGGGGGAATATGATGTTCAGACAGGGGTGGAATCACCGCGGATCAAGGTTACCCTCGCGACGGGCATTTCCAAAGAGCGCTGCGAGCAGATCAATATGGGCTATATGGACCCGGCAAGTATTGACATGGAGGATTGGAAAGATCGGGAGGATGAAGGCGTTCTCCTCGTTCCACGCGCCGGTGAGCAGCTTTACCGGTTGAAAGAGGATATAGCGTAGAGGCGTGTTCGCACACGTGTACCAAGCAGTGGATGAAGTCACACTATCATTTTGAGGAGAGGTAGGCACAATGGAGAAAGTAAAAATTGCTGTCATCGGTTTAGGTAACATCGGCACTTTACATCTGGGCAACATTGAAAACGAACCAAAAGTGGAACTTACTGCGGTCTGCGATATTGTTCCGGAAAAAGCAAAAACCGTTGCGGAAAAATATGGTGTTAAAGCATATTTTGACAGCGACACATTGTTAAGCGATCACGTCTGTGATGCCGTTATCATCGGCACACCGCACTACTTTCATACGACGATCGGCATTGCGGCGATGGATTCCGGACATCATGTCCTGGTTGAAAAACCTATTTCGGTCCACAAGGCGGATTGTGAGCGGTTGATCGCCGCCCACGCGCGCAACAAAGACATGGTTTTCGCAGCTATGTTTAACCAGCGGACAGACCCCCACTACCAGAAAATCCGCGATATCGTGCAATCTGGCGAGTTGGGGCATTTGATGCGTATCAACTGGATCATCACGAACTGGTTCCGCACGCAGGCGTATTACGATTCCGGTGGTTGGCGTGCCACCTGGGCAGGTGAAGGCGGGGGCGTGCTTTTAAATCAATGCCCGCATAACCTGGACTTGCTGCAGTGGATATGCGGAATGCCCGAAAGAATCCGGGGATTTTGTGATATAGGTAAACGCCATAATATTGAGGTTGAGGATGAGGTTACTGCTTTTATGGAGTATCCAGGGGGATGTACAGGCCTTTTTGTGACCTCGACGGGTGAAGCCCCAGGAACAAACCGCTTGGAGATTGCCGGAGATCGGGGCAAACTTGTCTACGAAAATGGCCAAATATCCTATACCCGCAACGAAGTTTCATCTACCGAATTCCTCAACACCTGCCCGGAGTCTTTTGCCCGTCCACCGGTATGGGATATCGTCATCCCTGTCAGGGGGCATGGCGGTGAGCACGCTGCAGTTCTTTCCAATTTTGCCGATGCCATCCGGAATGGCGCCCCGCTCATCGCCCCTGCCGAGGAGGGGATAAACTCTGTAGAGCTGGCGAACGCTATGTTGTTTTCATCCTTAAAGGGACGCCCTGTTGACCTGCCTCTGGACAGCGCTGAATATGAAGCTGAACTGCAGAGGCTGATCGCCGGATCAACCTTTGCGAAGAGAACTGTTGAACAGACAGTCTCCGATATGGAAAAATCGTTTAATAGATAAAAGCACTTTCAAGACGACATCATATAAGATTTCTGTCAGAAGGAGAGACGCATGGGCAAAGCCAATATTGGAATCGTGGGATTGGGCGTAATGGGGCAAATGTTGGCGTTCAATATGGAACGCAATGGGTTTTGTGTAGCAGGCTACGACCTGGACAAGGAGAAAGTCAGCGCATTTGGCAGTCACCCGGATAAGAATCTTGTTGGTTGTGAAAGCCTTCCAGAGTTTCTCGATGCTTTGGAGACACCCCGGCGGATCATGATCATGGTTCCTGCCGGGAAGCCGGTGGATGCAGTTATCGACGGTATCAAATCCGCATTGGATCCGGGAGACCTGCTTATCGAGGGGGGTAACTCCCATTTCTCAGATACTGAACGCCGCGGCTCTGCGCTTGAAGCTATGGGTATACGCTATATCGGCACCGGTGTCAGCGGGGGAGAGTATGGAGCCCTTTGGGGACCGTCCATCATGCCTGGTGGGCAAAAAGATGCTTGGGAACTGGTCAAGCCGATTCTGGAAGCCATTGCAGCCAAAGTCGATGGCGAACCTTGCGTGACTTATATAGGTCCGCGGTCAGCAGGGCATTATGTCAAGATGGTTCACAACGGTATTGAATACGGCGACATGCAGTTAATTGCTGAAGCGTATGATATACTGCACCGCGGGCTTGGATTGACAGCGCCGGAACTGCATACTGTCTTTACGGAATGGAACGAAGGGGATCTGGAATCCTATCTTATCCGCATCACCCGTGATGTATTTGCCACTATGGATGCGGAAACTGGTCAACCTCTGGTAGATGTTATTCTGGATGAAGCGCAACAAAAAGGAACTGGAAAATGGACCTCGCAAAACGCGCTGGACCTGGGAGCACCGACACCGACGATTAACGCGGCGGTAGAAGCCCGGATCATCTCGGCTTATAAAGAGCAGCGCGTCAGTGCATCGAAGGTTTTGAAGGGGCCCGAGCCCAAATTCGAGGGCAACAAACAGGCATTCATCAATGCTGTACGCGACGCCCTCTTCGCGGCGAAAATATGTTCCTATGCGCAAGGATTCGCGCTGCTGCAAGCCGCCAGCGCCGAATATCATTACGATCTCGATTTTGGCGCTATCGCTAAAATATGGCGCGGGGGGTGCATCATCCAGGCCCGGTTCCTCAACGATATCCGCAGAGCTTTTGTCGATAACCCCGATCTCCCCAACCTGCTGATGGATTCTGAATTTGGCAAAGCTGTGGAATCAAGACAAAAGGCCATGCGTAAAGTCGTCAGGTATGCTGTGAAAAACGGCATTCCAGTGCCGGCGATTGCGTCCGCTCTGGCATATTTCGATGGCTACCGCAGTGCCCGGTTACCGGCAAACGTAACACAGGCGCAGCGGGATTACTTCGGAGCTCACACCTACCGCAGGATAGACAAAGCGGGTTCGTTCCATACGGAGTGGGTCGATATGGATGTACCTCCCGCTGACTGATGACCGGAGGTGTGCGGTAGTAGCGTATAGACAGCATAATACGCATTCTCGTCGTTTATAACAACTTTTATCCAAGAGTGAAAAATAATGATGAAACCTAAAAATGTCATTGTCGCCCAGTCGGGCGGTCCTACACCTGTAATCAATGCCTCTTTGCGCGGTGTTATTGAAGGTTGCCAGACTTATCCAGATACCTTCGGCACAATCTATTCGGGTGTTCATGGCATCGAAGGGGTGCTGACCGAAGAATTGCTCAATTTGTCCGTGCAATCTCCGGAAGAAATCGCGCTGCTCAGCACAACGCCGGCAGCAGGGGCTATTGGAACGTGCCGCTATAAGCTTAAAGATACTCAGGCAGCGGATTTCGAACGCATCATAGCCGTCTTTAAGGCTCACGACATTGGTTATTTTTTCTACAATGGCGGCAACGACTCTATGGATACGGCTAACAAAGTCGCGCAATTAGCGCAAGAACGTGGTCTTGACCTGGTTGCCACTGGCGTACCAAAGACCATTGACAACGATGTGGGTGACGCAGCCTTTCAACTCATTGACCACACCCCGGGTTATGGCAGCGTCGCCCGCTATTGGGCGCTTAATGTACAAAACGCCAATGAGGAAAACGCCGGTTCATCCCCTTCGGACCCGGTCCTGGTGCTCCAGGCGATGGGCAGGAAAATAGGTTTTATCCCGGCGGCAGCCAGATTGGCTGATCCACATCGAGAAATACCGCTGTTGATCCTGATGCGTGAGTCGGGTTTAAATCTTGAGGATTTAGCAGATGCTGTTAACGCCACTTTGAAACAGCGTCAACGGGCTTTGGTTGTTGTCAGTGAAGGTTTCGATGTCGGTGATATCGGTGAACGGAAGGATTCTTTTGGGCACACGATGTTTTCAGCCAGCGAGATGACGGTGGAGCAAATTGTCGTCAATTATCTCAACACAGTGGGATTGGCTGCGCGCGGGTCCGCCAGGGGGAACGTCTCTGGTACCGACCAGCGGCATAATGTCATTTATGCGAGTCAGGTGGATATTGATGAGGCGTACCAGGTCGGCTTGAAAGCGGTGGAAATCGCCGTGGAGTCGGGTTCAGGCTATATGGCTACCCTCCTGCGGGATTCCGGTGCGATTTATCAGATTCGCTATGACAAAGTGCCCCTGGAGCAGGTGGCAAATTCCGAACGCACTTTCCCTGAAGCGTGGATCGCAGCGTCGCGAACTGACGTTACCGATGATTTCGTCCGGTATGCCCGCCCATTGATTGGCGATAGTTGGCCCAGTATCCCACTCATCAACGGCATCCAGCGCTTTACCCGCTTTGAACCTGTCTATGCCGAACAAAAGCTGAAACGTTATACACCGCAGGCTTATTGATTCCTCCCAGTTGGAGCGCTGGACTATGTGATAGTCCTATAATAATTTATTTTTTCAACAGATTTGCACACCAATCCCAGCATTAAGGAGTCATTATGAACACTGCGCGCAAAACCGTAATCAGCATACAGGGCGATGCCTTTTACATCAACGGTTCACCTACTTACGCCGGTAGAACCTTTAAGGGGCGGAAGATTGAGGGATTGCTCTTCAATTCACGTGTGGTGCAGGGTATCTTTGATGATCTGAACCTCCAAACGCGCGCGATGTGGGACTATCCAGACGGACCATGGGACCCAAACCGGAATACAGATGAATTTATTGCCGCGATGCCGGCATGGGCAAAAGCGGGGTTACTCGGTTTCACCTTAAACCTGCAGGGCGGCAGCCCCCAGGGCTATAGCAAAGATCAACCCTGGCATAATTCGGCTTTTAAAGCTGACGGAACCTTAGATAAGGCCTATCTGGATCGCCTTGCCAGGATTTTAGACACCGCTGACGACCTGGGTATGGCAGTAATTCTGGGGTATTTCTATTTCGGTCAGGACCAACGGTTGGACGGTGAGGTTGCTGTTGTGCAGGCGGTCCAGAATGCGACAGACTGGTTGTTAGCCGAGGGCTACACCAATATCCTGATCGAAATTGGGAACGAGGTTGACAATCGTGCTTACAACCAGGATATACTCCGTGCGCACCGCTGTCACGAACTCATAGACCTGGTTAAGCGCATCTCCACCGGAAAGGTCGCTACGCCGGTGGGTCGCCTGCTGGTGAGTGCCAGCATGTGCGGCAATGTGATCCCACCCGACAATATCGTCACAGCCTCGGACTTCCTGTTAATCCATGGCAATGGTGTTTCAGATCCAGCTCGCATCCGTGAGATGGTTGACATTTGCCGCGGATTGAACAGTTACCGGGGACAGCCTATCCTCTTCAACGAGGATGACCATTTTAATTTTGATGCGGATGATAACAATATGCTGGCGGCAATCGACCGTTACGCCAGTTGGGGGTATTTCGATTACCGGATGCCTGGTGAAGGCTTCGAACAAGGCTATCAAAGTGTTCCGGTAAACTGGGGGATCAGCTCAGAACGCAAGCTGGGTTTTTTTGCGCTCCTTTCCACTATCACAGGAGGTCAATGATGAAAGTTTTATGTTTATTAGGAAGTAGAAATCCCGAAGGGCAAACTGCGAGCGCTGCACAGGCACTCCTCAAGGGCGTGACCGACAAGGGACATGAAGGAGAATTGGTTATTCTGCCGGAATTGACCATCGAACGCTGTCGGCAGTGCGATAATAATGGTTGGGGGCTCTGCCGGCAGGAAGGACGGTGTGTGATTGAGGATGATATTGTTCTGCTCACTGATAAAATCCGGGAAGCTGATGCTGTGGTTGTCGCCACGCCGGTTTATTTTGGTGACCTGAGTGAGAGTACGCGCGGGTTCCTGGACAGGTTGCGCCGAATATGCCGGCATGCAGACGGCAAAGTTGGGTTGGAAGGCAAACCGGCAGTGGGTATTTGTGTTGCCGGAGGCGGCGGTGGTGGTGCCCCGAACTGTACAGTCAGTTTGAAAGCTGTCCTGCAGCACTGTGGTTTTGATGTGGTTGATATGGTGCCTGCCCGCCGGCAAAACCTGGAGATGAAACGCGAACTCTTGCCTATTGTAGGCGCCTGGTTGGTCGGGCAGAATAGCTGAAATGCCACCCCATTTCACCATTGGCGCATTCGCGATTATTTTTGACGCGAAAAAACGGGTCCTGTTATGTCACCGGCGTGACATGGACTTATGGATGCTTCCCGGCGGGGGCATGAAAAGCGGTGAACTCCCCAACGAAGCTGCTGTCCGTGAAACGTTGGAAGAGACTGGATTGCAGATCAATAATCTTCGACTGGTGGGTGTCTACGGAAGACCAGGTGAAAACGATATAGTTTTTTCTTTCCTGGGGGAAGTTATTGGCGGCGATATCACAACTACAGAGGAGGCGGACAGAGTCGCATACTTCACTGTGGATAAGATACCACCCAATACAAGTCCCCGTCAGTTAGAACGTATCCATGACGCACTTTTGTTGCACAGTAATCCATATTTCAGGCGCCAGATAGGTCCGTCATCGAGAGCATGGGTGCGTATGCTCAAACGTAGAAAGAAGAAGAAACGTGGTTTAAAGAAAACCAGGAAAACCTGATGTAATTTCGCGGTTGGACGCCAACCGGCATACCCCTAGGATAGAGTTGTGGCGCGGGAGACAACCTGGGACGCGACTGGTTGCCCTTCCGCATAGGCTTTACTGGTTTATATCCACGATAAACGACCTCAATATCGGGATTATCGTGTAGAAAATTTAGTTTCCCAGAATATGGGGGGAAGGCGATGTCAATGCTTTTGGCATTGCAGATATCAAAATAACACAAATTGAGCATTTATTTAAGGAGAAATCATGAGTTACATGCCTGCAAAATCACGTTATGCGTCGATGGTTTATAATCGTTGCGGTCGCAGCGGACTGAAACTCCCAGCTATATCGCTGGGTTTATGGCATAATTTTGGTGGCGTGGATGTCTTTACAAAAGCCCGGGATACGATCCTGCATGCCTTCGACCTGGGTATTACACACTTTGACCTGGCGAATAATTACGGACCACCTCCCGGTTCTGCGGAGGAAACATTCGGCAAAGTGCTCCTGTCAGATTTGGCTCCGTATCGCGATGAGATTATCGTCTCCACCAAAGCCGGTTACGGGATGTGGGAAGGCCCGTATGGTGAGTGGGGTTCGCGCAAATATATGCTTGCCAGCCTGGATCAAAGCTTGAAGCGGATGCATCTGGATTATGTCGATATCTATTACAGCCATCGTTTTGATCCGGACACCCCTTTGGAAGAGACCATGGGGGCGTTGGATTTTGCGGTGCGCAGCGGTAGAGCTCTTTATGCCGGGATCTCCAATTACAGCCCGGATCAAACCCGCCAGGCAGCAGATATTCTGCATGATTTGGGCACGCCATGTCTGATTCACCAACCAAGTTATAATATGTTTGGGCGTTGGGTTGAGGATGGATTATTAGACGCTCTGGAAGAAAAACATATGGGCTGTATTTGTTTTTCACCGCTGGCACAGGGCTTACTGACCAATAAATATCTGGACGGCACGGTTCCGGATGACTCACGTGCCGCTAAAGCGCACGGTTTTCTGCGCCCCAGGCATATTACCGATGAAAAACTGGCTAGAGTCCGCCAGCTCAATGCATTGGCAGCCAACCGTGGGCAGACGATGGCGCAGTTAGCAATCGTTTGGGTTCTGCGGCACAAGGTCGTCACATCAGCCCTGGTAGGCGCAAGTCGCCCTGAACAGTTGGATGACAGCGTCCAGGCTTTGGAGAATCTTGTGCTCAGCAGCGATGAACTGGAACAAATAGAACATATTTTAGGAGCATAACACGTGACACCTAGAGAACGTTTTATCCATACTTTGGAAGGGCAGCCTTTGAGCGGTAGAGTTCCGCACTTTGAGTTGGTATTTTTTCTCACCATGGAAGCCTTTGGGAAAGTGCACCCCAGCCACCGTAACTACCAACAGTGGGTGCAAATGGAGGAAAGAGAACGCCAAATTCACCGCGAAGATATGGCGGACCTGTATATCGCCACTGCTGAAACGTATGAGCACAGCGCGATTTTCCTGCACCCCAACCCTGGCACGCTTGAAGAGACGCTACGCCTTATTGATCTGGTCAGGGAGAAAAGCGGGGATAAGTATTTTTTAATGCTGCATGGCGATGCCACTTTCAGCATCCCCGGGGGAGATACCATGGCGGATTTTTCCTACCGTCTCGTCGACAATCCTCAAGGGCTTAAACAGGAAGCTGCGGTTCATGTGGACCGCGCCCTGGAAAAAGCGGAACGGATCCTTGGTCATGGCGGTCTGGATGGTTTCGCGCTTTGCTCTGATTACTGTTTCAATACCGGTCCCTTTCTCAGGCCCGTACAATTCTCGGAGTTTGTCACCCCCTACCTGGCAAGGTTAACGCAGGGATATCGAGACATGGGTTTCTATGCTATCAAGCATACCGATGGCAATATCATGCCCATACTCGACCAGCTCATTCAGACCAACCCCCACGCGCTGCACTCACTGGACCCTCAGGGTGGGGTTGATATCGCTGAAGTCAAACGTCTATGTGGGGATCACATCACACTCATCGGCAATGTCAATTGCGGTTTGATGGATACTGGCACGGATGATGAGGTGATCGCTTCTGCACGTTACGCATTAACGCACGGTATGCCCGGCGGGCGCTACATCTTTTCTACAAGCAATTGTGTTTACACCGGCATGCGGCTTAAACGTTATGAGTTAATCCTTGACGTTTGGCGGCGTGAGGGCAATTATATCCAGTAATTTTATCAAAGGAGATAGACATGAATACAAACGGAATTGGTACCCATATTGTGACGCAAATTGCCATCGTCGTGAAAGACATTGAGAAGACCAGTGAGGCATACAGTCGGATATTAGGGTTGCCCAAACCTCCGGTCAGCATTACGGGTGGAGAAAGCGCCCGTGCCGTATACCAGGGCAAACCCACGCTGGCACAAGCCAAGCTGGCATTCTTCAACCTGGGTCAGGTTTCTCTTGAGTTGATTGAGCCTATGGGTGGTGACAGTGTATGGCAGCAGGTTCTTGATGAAAAGGGAGAGGGCGTGCATCACATCGCTTTCAACGTCAAGGGTACGGACCAGGTGACCGATTACCTGGCTGAGCATGATTTACCAGTCTCACAGCAGGGGCATTATCCCGGCGGTATGTACACCTATATCGACAGTGAATCCCAGTTAAAGGTGATGCTGGAACTGTTGGAGAACTTCGATGCGTCATGAGTTACCAGATTGGAATAATCCGGATGTCATCGCCCGCAGCAAAGAGCCTGCGCATTGCCCGTTAAAACCCTACGCCAATCAGCGCGATGCACTGACCGGTGGTAAATCTGCCATACAAAGCTTGAACGGACTGTGGGCTTTTAACTGGGTACCGCTCGAAGAACAAGCACCGGATGACTTTTTTGCCGTAGAGTATGATACCAGCACATGGGCTTCCATCCCTGTACCCTCCAACTGGGAAATGCACGGTTACGGAAAACCGATCTATATCAACTGGGGGTACCCGTTTCCCCAGAATGGTATAGCACGGGAGTATCCAAAGACAGCGACCGGACACCCCTTGCCCCCGATTCCAGACGATGATACGCCTACCGGTTCATACCGGCGCGATTTCACACTACCCGCGGATTGGAGCGGCAAACAAATCTTCGTCGTCTTTGACGGCGTCGATTCTGCCTTTCATTTATGGATCAACGGGCAAGCCGTGGGTTACAGCCAGGGAAGCCGTTTGCCGGCAGAATTTGATATTACTTCATACGTGCATGCCGGCGCCAACAGCATAGCGGTGCGGGTTTACCGGTGGAGCGATGGCAGTTACATGGAAGATCAGGACTTCTGGCGCCTGAGCGGCATTTACCGCGACGTTACCCTGTATGCCCTGCCCAGGGTGCATATCCAGGATTACGCCGTGACCACCGAACTGGATGCGGAATACCGTGATGCTGTTCTTCGGGTCGCTGTAAAGGTGCGCAATCAAACCGGAGTCGAGGCAGCCTCGTGCAAAGTAAAGGTTAAACTTTTCGACGCGCAAGGAACCCCGGTCTTCGATGCGCCATTAGAAAGCCTTATCGCTGTTCCGCCAGGTGAAACAGAAACGCAATCCCTGGCACAGGCTGTGGCAAATCCCCGGAAATGGTCAGCGGAACAACCCAACCTCTATACACTACTGGTGATTCTGGAGGACGCATCCGGTACAGTCTTGCAGGTTGAAAAGAGTGCGGTCGGGTTCCGCAAAGTCGAGATCATAAACGCACAATTGTGCCTGAATGGCGTGCCCTTGATCCTGAAAGGGGTCAACCGCCACGAACACCACCCGGACACCGGACACACCCTCTCAGTGGATTCTATGCTTGAAGATATCAAACTGATGAAACAAGCCAACGTCAACGCGGTGCGAACGTGTCACTATGCCGATGATCCTCTTTGGTATGATTTGTGCGACCGCTACGGTATTTACCTTATTGACGAGGCGAATATCGAAACGCACGGCTCATTGGGGAAACTCGCTAACGACCCGGCATGGGAAAAAGCGTTCATGGCACGCGGTACCGGCATGGTTGAAAGAGATAAAAACCATCCCAGCGTGCTCATCTGGTCTTTGGGAAACGAGTCGGGATACGGTCCTAACCACACTGCTATCGCCCAATGGATGCACGCAAACGATCCAACCCGCCCCGTACATTATGAGGGTGCAACCGGGTGGGGTGGACATTATACCGGTCCGGAAAGCGCGCCCGAGATTGATTTTATCAGTGTGATGTATCCCACACTGACGCGCTTGACAGAACTGGCAATTGTACCTGATGAAACGCGTCCGGTTATCATGTGCGAATATGTACATGCGATGGGCAACAGCCCGGGCGCGGTCAAGGAATATTGGGATATCATCAACACTTATCCGCGGGTGATGGGCGGGTTTGTGTGGGATTGGGTTGACCAGGGCTTGCGTCAGACGACGCCGGATGGTCAGGATTGGTTTGCGTATGGGGGAGATTTCGGCGATTCGCCCAATGATGGAGATTTTTGCATTAACGGTTTAATTTGGCCCGACCGGGTACCGCATCCCTCTCTCTGGGAGATGAAGAAGTTTCACGAACCCGTCAAGGTGGAACCTGCAGCGCTCGAAGAAGGCATTTACCGGGTGTCCAATGGCTATGCCTTTACCGACCTGAGTGATTTAAAGGCAACATGGGACATCAAATCTTGTGGCGTCGTTTTGCAAAGTGGGACATTACCCATGCTGACAACAGCTCCCGGTGCCAGCGACCTCATCACGGTTCCGTATGATCTTGACACATTATCTCCCGGTGCCGAAAGCTGGTTGACGCTGCACTTTACGCTCAAGCAGGCTACCGAGCTTTTGCCGCAGGGCTATGAAATCGCATGGGCGCAGTTCCTTCTCCCGGAAAAAACATCCCCGGTGGAGGTGCCTGTGCTGGTAATACCTGGTTTGGACTTTGCCGATGATGGATCGCTTATCTGTATCAGTGGCGTATCATTCAGCCTGACTTTCGATCGCAGCACCGGAGATGTTACCCGATGGACTTACAAAGATGAAGCTGTCATCAGCAGCGGTCCATCTCTTAACCTTTGGCGGGCGCCGACGGATAACGATAGCAAACGGATGGAAGCACTGTGGCGTGAAGCGGGCTTTGACACGCTCAAGGAGCAGGTTGCAGAGGTTGAAGTGCTGGCGGTTGAACCGTCGAAAGTTATGGTCAAAGTGACGAAGGCATCCAATGTTCCCGGCATAACAACCGTCTATACTTACGCTATCTATGGCAGCGGAGACGTGGAGCTGTCCTTTGAAGTACAACTGGATGGCGCTTTTCCGCCGCTCCCGCGGGTTGGGTTCAGCCTGGAATTGCCGGGCACCCGGGATCAGTTTACATGGTATGGGCGCGGTCCGCACGAAAATTATGTTGACCGCAAGTGGGGCGCTGCTGTGGATGTTTACGCCAGTACAGTCCGCGCAGAATATGTGCCCTATATTATGCCGCAGGAATACGGTAACAAGACCGATGTACGCTGGGCAGCACTGATGGGTGCTGATGGAACCGGGCTGCTGGTTACGGGGGCAGAGCTATTTGAGGTTAGCGTTCACCCCTTCACCCTTCAAAACCTGGATCAAGCCAAACACACTTACGAGCTGGAATGGCGCGATGTTGTTACCTTGTATGTTGACTGCGCGCAATCCGGATTGGGAAGCGCTGCTTGCGGTCCGGGTGTTTTACCGCAGTATGAACTGAACGAAGGTAACTATCGCTGCACTATACGCCTGAAACCGGTGGATAGGTCATCTGAAATACCAGTGTTAAGTCAATTGCCGTTTCCACTGGCATAATATAACTGAAGGGTCGGATTACATGAACCGGTGTCCCGCATATGGTTTGCCACATGGGACACCGGTATTGCGCTGAATAGGATTGGACTTTTGCACGGACTGCTTTTTATCTTGGGTCCCCGGGTATTAATTTTTCAAAAAGCTGGGAGGGTTTGATGCGCTACAAATCTGCCGACCTGCACAACATTGTCGAACTATTCGAGATAGACGGCACCGCAGCGAACGGCATTTCACGCATCCCGCTGGATATCCGCTCAACACTCAATGAAAGCGCTCAGGCAAATGCCATTCAAGCTACAGGATGCGAAATACGGTTTAACCTCCACAGCGACGTGGCAGAAATTGTCCTGGAAATGGCAGATCGCCCGGCAATTGCGGAGGTGTATTATGGATCTTTCCTTGGCGCATGGCATGTGGTAGAAACCCACCCCACAATCATACCTATTTCGCGCTCACTCAAACGGGACATGCTGCGTGAATTGGCTTGCGACCATGGATTGCCGTATGACTCCGGGCTTATCCGTGTAATCCTGCCCTGGCGCCCACCCGTAAGGTTGCACGATATTCAGGGTGAGATAAGCCCAGCCGAAAAAGTGCAAACACCCTCACGCACCTATCTGGCATACGGATCTTCCATCACGCACGGTAACACCAGTATCAGTGCTAATGGTATGTTTACCCGCCGGATAGCAGACCGCTTTGGGGTGGATTTGCTGAACCTTGGTTTCGGTGGGGGAGCCCATTGCGAAGCCAGTTTGGCGCAGTATATTGCCGGCAGAGATGATTGGGACTTTGCCACTCTTGAAATGGGTATCAATATGGTGGGATGGCTGGATGAAGCCGGTTTTGCCGAAAGGGTGTTGGGGTTTATCAGTCCTATCGCTAACGCGCACCGTGATCAATGGATCTTTTGCATCGATATGTTCCCGTTCTATATGGACTTCGACCCCGGCAGCAAACGGAACCATGCTTACCGGGCAATTGTCCGGGAAGCTGTCGCTGAACTCAATTTGCCAAAGCTGGTGCACGTTGACGGGCGGGATATGCTGCACGATATCCGGGGACTCTGCACCGACCTGGTGCATCCTTCACCGGCGGGTATGGAAGAGATAGCACAAAATTTGAGTGCGCGGATGCAAAGCGTTATGGGTATGGATTTGGCATAAACGTGATGCTTTAGGTGTTTTGATTATACGGAGGGTGAAAATGGAATATGGAATATTAGGACGTACAGGCGTTACCGTCAGTCGCTTGGGTTTCGGCGGTGCGCCGGCAGGATTGACCAACTACCTTGGGCAATATACCCCTGCCGATGCGCAGCAGCGCCGGGAGGTAATTCAAGCTATACAACGCGCCTTTGAACTTGGAATGACCTATTTTGATACCGCACCCGGTTATGGGAACGGGGAAAGCGAGAGTATCTTTGGTGAAGCCCTGGCAGGATTGGGAGATAAAGTTTTCGTCGCCACCAAAATTTCTGCACATGTTCAGAATGTCAGGCAAAGCGTGGAAAGCAGCCTGCAGCGGCTCAAACGTGATGCCCTGGATCTGCTGCAAATCCACGGGTCGAGTTATTCTCACGCACAAGCCGATGCTTATTTCGCGTCCGGCGGGATGCTGGAACAGATGGAAAGGCTTAAAAAAGAGGGCTTGATCCGGGCTATTGGTTTTACGACTGAGGACAATAATCCTGCTGTTTACCGCTTTATTGCATCCGGAAAGTTTGATGTGATCCAGCTCTGTTACAACTTGCTGTACCAGCATCCGGCGGAGTTCACGCGCCCCTTCGGGACAATGTTTGAGGCAGACACCCAGGACATGGGCATTGTGACGATGCGCACTGTCACTTCAGGGCTTTTCCAGCGCTGGGTGCAGTGGGCAAATCCGGAAAATACCTTTGATTATACTCCGGCGCTGCTGCAGTTCGTGCTGTCCAATGCATTGGTTGATGTGGCCCTGGTAGGTATGCGGGATGTCGAAACGGTTGAAGCCAATGTCCGTATCTGCGACGACCTGGACGGCAGAATAGACCTCAATGCCCTGCATGAGAAATATGTCCAGTTCCAATCTTAATTTCGGTGACGCGGATGCCGTCATAGATAGCTATTGTCACGTCGGTCTTCCGCGTTTCGGTTCCGCTGAGGATGCATTGGCGGTTGCCGATCCATGGCGCATTACGAACAGCGTTCTGGTCCTCGGGCCCGAGGTTCCTGATTATTATACGCTGTTTCATGCCATGCAAACATTCGGGGAGCGCGTACGCTGTGTGGGTATCCCTTTTGGTGGAACCCCGGACCAGATCACCGAATCCGTTGTGTTGCAGCTGCGCGCGGGTGTGCTTGGATTGCGGGTAGAACCTCGTGCTCTGCTGGCATACCCCTCCATAGTGCAGCATCTGGGAGAGCGCGGACGGTGGCTGTATGCTATTGGTGCGGGTGATAGTGATGAAGTGGCGCTGAAGTTGCTGGCGTGGCTTGATGCTTATCCTGATGCGAGCATCGCAGCTCCCCACTTTCTTAAGCCGCATCCTTTATTTGAGGTGGGACGCGACCACGGTTTGCTCCGTGCTCTGGTCAGCCATCCGCATTTCCACCCGATCTTCTCCCGCCATGGCGGGATGGGCAGTCGCGAACCTTATCCGCACAAAGATTTTACAGCCTGGGTAGAGCAGGCGATTGACACATCTGGATGGGAAAATGTGCTGTGGGGCAGCGAATATCCTGTGTACAGCTGGCGGGATGAAACCATGGAAATGTGTCTGCAATGGCTGCCGTCCCTGTTGGAAAACATGACACCGTCCCAACGCGCTGCTGTCATGCATCACAATGCGCAGCGGTTAATTTTTGATCAACAGGCTCCGGTGCTGGAAACTGTTAATCTTCCAGACTGGATTGAAACTCAATTTAACCGGGAAAGAACAGTGCCCCTGTTTTCTGCCGGGTTTCACATCCCAATGCACGTCTATCATAGCCTGCATCATCGCTACGTTCAGGCGCTTGACCAGGATCCAGAGTTGAGACTGTCGGCGTTTATTGTCCAATTGTTGCAGGCTTACTAGTAATTTGTAATTATTTTAATTCAGAACAAATCTTTTCCAGCACATAGTTTCGAGGCATTTTCCGGTTGGCTTGCCAACCGGAAAATGCCTTAACTAAAAATGCGGCGCGGGAGTCGACGTTGATTGTGCAAGGGAAATCATTCCGCGCACAATAGAGCTAACTATGAGTCGAGATTCTGCAGTTCTTTTATTTTCAGGAGTAATGTAATGAAAGCATCAAGATCATCACCTAACTTTGTCTTAATTATGACCGACACCCAGGCTACCAACGCAATTGGCGCCTATGGTCATCCGGAATTGCGGACACCCAACATCGACAGGCTGGCACAAACCGGGATAAAATTCGACAATGCCTACACAACTTGCCCGCTATGCACACCTGCACGGGCAGGTCTGTTCAGCGGTATTTACGCCCACACATCTGGTCCATGGACCAATAACCTGCCTCTGGGTGACAACATCATAACGATGGGGCAGCGTTTCAGGGATAATGGTTACCACACTGCCTATATCGGCAAATGGCACCTTGATGGGCACGATTACTTCGGTACGGGACAGTGCCCGGAGGGGTGGGACCCTGCATTCTGGTATGACGGGAAAAATTACCTCGATGAATTAACTGAAGCACAAATCACACTCTGGCGGCAGCAGCTTAATACATTGGATGATTTATCCAACAATCATATCACAGCCGACTTTACATGGGCGCATCGCATTGGAGACCGGTCAATTGATTTTTTACAGCAGCAGACGGACGAACCGTTTGTGCTGGTGGTCTCCTATGATGAGCCGCACCATCCATATACAGCACCCCCGGAATATGGGGCGCAGTTCATGAATTACGATTACCCCATTGGTCCCGGTGCGTTCGATACTTTGGAGGGCAAACCCGCACACCAGCAGGAGTGGGCAAGGGCTGCTCGTATCTCACCAAAAATAAAAAATGGTACGATTCAGCAGCCAATGTACTTTGGGTGCAACAGCTTTGTGGATAGTGAAATTGGGCGCGTGATTGACGCGGTTCATCAAGTTACGCCAGATAACACCTATATTATTTTCACTTCCGACCACGGCGATATGTTGGGAGCGCACCAGCTCAGCGGGAAAGGTCCGGTGATGTATGAAGAGATCACGCATATACCGCTGATTATCGAACCTCCCGGCGGTGGATATGGGAAACCCAATGCCACCGTTGTCAGCCACATCGACT
Source organism: uncultured Chloroflexia bacterium (assembly GCA_963700595.1). GTDB lineage: Bacteria > Chloroflexota > Anaerolineae > B4-G1 > SLSP01 > PWVB01. The sequence goes on along the minus strand of CAVOYE010000014.1, from coordinate 157,744 downwards.
TGCTGCCCACCATGCTGGCATTGGCTGAGCTGGAAAGCCCGTCCATTCTGGAAGGCAGCAGCCTTGTCCCCCAGCTTCAAGGCGTAGAGGATCCCGACCGGGCGGTTGTTATTGAGTTTCAACGGTATGAAATCGAACATGATTCATGGGGTGGATTTCAACCCGTGCGCTGTATCGTCGACCAAAAGTATAAACTGGTCATCAATCTGCTCTCAACTGATGAGTTATATGATATGGACCATGACGTGGCGGAAGTGAATAACCTCATTGACAATCCGGATTATCAGCTTGTCCGGAATAAATTGCACGATCGTTTGTTGGATTGGATGTATGAAAAACGCGACCCGTTTCGTGGACCTGCCTGGGAACGGCGTCTATGGCGTGATTCACGGCGCTTCCAATGGCAGGGTAATTTCAGGCCCCGCCCGGCAGATGGCTATGCCCCAGATGTACGCGACTATGATACCGGACTCCCGACAAAAGGTGTAAAAATGGAGTATGGCGGTCGTAAAAAGAACGACTAAACCGTTATAATATAGGGAACCAACAATGCATAAAGGAGTGAAACATATGACAGAAGCAAGCTTTATCTTGAGCGCCTTCGGTGATGAGATTTCTGCTGATTTATCCGAACAATTGGCAACATTGAACACGCTTCACGTTAGATATCTTGACTTGCGAGGAGCATGGGGAAAAAATGTTTTACATATGGATGACAGCGATCTTGCGCAAGTCGCCGCGTTGTGTACATCACAAGCGATTAAAATCGGGTGTCTGGGTAGCCCGATTGGCAAATCGCCCATCACGGAGCCTGCTGCATATGAATTAAGCAATTTACAGCGAATGTTCAAGGTGGGTGATGTTGTGGGTTGTCGTAATATACGTATATTCTCGTTTTATCCTCCAGACACCAGCACAAATGATCATTATGACCAGTTTGTCGGAGAATCTATTGGACGTTTGCAGGCGTTAAGCGAACTTGCTGCCAAAGAGGGCTTCACATTGCTGCTGGAAAATGAAAAGGGCATCGTCACTGACACGCTTGCCCGTTCTGAAACAGTGATAAAAGCCGTTGATAATGCCAGCTTGCGATTTCTATGGGATTCCGCAAACTTTATCCAGGTCGGAGAAGCCCGGGTTGTCGAGCGCGGATGGCCTTTGTTAAAGGATTTCATCGGTGCTGTGCATATAAAAGACGCGGTTTTGGCGGACGGGCATGTGGTGGCTGCCGGTGAGGGCGACGGTCAGTTACCGCTTCTCCTGTCTTTGCTGAAAGAAGAAGGCTTCCAGGGTTTCCTCACTCTGGAACCGCATCTTAAAGTTGCCGGGCACAGCACAGGTTTCACCGGACCGGAATTGATGGCTTATGCTGTGAAGGCTCTGCGACAAGTGATGGCAGACACGGGTTGTGTCGAGGTATAGCCTCTGCATGGTATTTTATTAAAGAATGCGCGCCGGGGTCATTGCCGGCGCGTATTTTTCTGTACTTGTGAGTGTTTAGAATTATTCTTCTTCCGCAACTGGCAGGGTGAAAGTAAAAGTCGTGCCCTTCTCAACTTCAGTTTCAACCCATATTTGTTGACCGTGAGCTTCCAGGGCAAGCTTACAGAACGCCAGACCCAATCCGCTGCCGCGCCCCGTGTGCAAACCCGTAACAAACTCTTCAAATAAGCGGCTCTGAATTTCTTCAGGAATACCCGGTCCAGTGTCCTGCACCGACATATAAAGACGGGTCGAATCCCCGTTTTTTTGCCATGCTTTCAGGTGCACAACGCCACCTTCAGGCGTAAATTTGATTGCGTTATTCATCAGGTTCTGAATGACCCGCATAATCAAAGAAGGATCCACGTCAATTGGAGGCAGAGTAGAAGCCATATCCATCGTTAGTGTTAAATTCTTTTCATTGGCGAGTGTCGCAGCTTCATCGAGGGCTTCGCCGGCAATATCTGGCAAATCAACCACATTGCGCACGAGCGGCATTGCCCTGCTTTTCAGGCGGTTGACATCCAGAATAGCATTGACCAATTTCAACATCTTGTCCGCGCTGTTTACAGCAATATCCAACAGTCTCTGAGGGTCGCCTACGAGTACATCACTTGAAATTTCACGCAGATACTGCAGGGATGTTAGTGTACTGGAAAGGGGGCTGCGCAAGTCATGCACCATCATCCGCATCAAATTTTCCCTTTGCGCTTCAATATGCTGCTTTTGTGTTACATCCACAACAAAAGCCATAGTGAGTAATCCCGCATTTGTAGGGATAAAGCCCAGGTTGATTTCAACGGGAAAGGTGCTGCTGTTTTTGCGCTTTGCGCTGAGATCCATACCGGGGCCCATCGGGCGCTCGTGGGGGTCGCTTCGATAATCCACACATTGTTTGGCATGGATATCTTGATACATTTCCGGAACTAGCAGTCCGATCGACTTGCCTAACAACTCTGCCTGGTTGTAGCCAAACATCGCCAGGGCTTGTTTGTTGATCATATAGATTAGCCCATGGTCATCTACAATGACAATGCCAATCGGTGCAGATTCAATCAGCATTCGCGTCGTTTCTTCGCTCTCACGACAGGCATCTTCAGCTTTTTTACGATCTGTGATGTCAAGACCGTAAATATTGATATGTTGTTTGTCCGAATATGGAGAAATGACGAGAGAGAGGCACTGCTCGTCAACCTGAACCTCAGTTTCCAAATTCTCACCAGTTTCCAACACCTGCACAATATAGGCATAGATTTGCTCTGGTAATGGTTGATTGACACTGCAGGACCAGCTTTGTAAAAGTGCGGCGCTGGCCATATTGGCGTAACGAACGACACCGTCGGATGTCACCTGCAGCACTGGATTAGGGTTATGACCCGGGAATTGGGTCAGGCTGCGCATGCGGTCCTCAATCTCCTCCTGGACAAGGATACCCTCCTGCATCGCAGTCATGATGGAGCGATAATGGGCTTCGATATCCTGAAAGACCTGTTCCGCGCGGTGCCGCAAGCCTTCGAGGTTATCATTTGAATTTGTTGTTTCGTCGTCCTGTCTATCTTTTGAGTCTTGTCCCATGGTATTCACCTGCGCTATATTTAAAAGATCCGTTCACGGGCTGGTTTCACTCCATATGCGTTTGCGTTTGAACGTTTATTATAATACTGATGCAGAAGCAACCATTGCATATGATAGGCAACAAAGTAAATTTTGCAAGAGATTTCCCTTTTTACTCAGGGTTATGCCACCACCGCGTGGACTACCTCCGGAGATATTACAAAAGCGTTGGTGAAGCAGGGAGCGATCCTGGACGGGAGACAGGTCGTAGATGGATTCCGGATTCGACCGCTACGGGAAAATAACCGTTTATTCCGGCGGAACGCAGAAAATTTCACCTGGGCGGGGATTTGCATTGAGTAACGCCCGGGCTTCTTTTTCCCAAGTTTGAGGAACCATAACTTTGACGCGCCCCTGACCTTCTGATGACAGACCAGGGATTGGCTTGGATGATTCATAACTGAGAACAACGGGAATGCTGGCACTCTCCAGGCAGCCCTGTATCGCCATTGCTCTCAGCATCCCCTGCGCAATATAGATAGTTGTATAATCTGCTGGTATATTCTCTTCGCGCATCGTTGCCTCCCTGTTATATTGGACCGGGTTTAATAATCCTCAGAGGTTATTACCGCCAAAGTTGAGTCATTTCTTTGGCTGGATTAAGCTATTGTGCGCTAAGTCTCCAATAAATCCTGTATTTGTCAACACGCCTATCACTGGTATAATTTTTGCCTGTATTAAGACAGTGAACCAGATCATAAAGTTTCTGCTTTTCTATCATATTTTATCGTGTACAGGTATAAAAGCGGTATTACAGGAGGTATGACCTTGAGTATTGAACGAAGTCTCATCTTAATAAAGCCAGATGCCGTACAACGCGGTTTAATCGGTGAAATCGTGTCTCGTATCGAAAAACGTGGTTTGCGCATCGATGCAATGAAATTAATGCAGGTTCCTCAAGCAATAGCCGAACAACATTATGGCGAACACAAAGGAAAACCATTCTATAATTCTTTGATTGAATTCATCACTTCTTCCCCGGTTGTCGCCATGGTGGTCGCTGGACCGCAAGCTGTCACTGTACTGCGCGCGATGATGGGTAAGACGGATGCTCGCCTTGCTGATCCCGGCACTATTCGGGGAGATTTTGGATTATCGAATGGGACTAACCTGGTCCACGGATCTGATAGCCTGGAATCAGCACAACGCGAGATCGAGCGATTTTTTACTTCCGCTGAAATTTGTAATTACACACGCAATACTGAGAGCTGGATTAATCCGGATGTAACCTGGTAAAGACCAGCAAACACAAGGAAACGGCACAACAAACAAAAACCCACCAAAAGGTGGGTTTTTGTTTGTTGTGTTTACGAGTGACACACGTAAGCTAATCTTTCAATCCCCGCTTTGCAGACCTCAGGGTGTTTTTCATCAGCATCGCGATGGTCATGGGTCCGACACCGCCGGGCACCGGTGTAATCCAGCTTGCGATTTCCTTTACCTCATCGAATGCCACGTCTCCCACGAGGCGGTATCCGCGTTTTCTTGAAGGATCGGTTTTCTGATTGGTGCCCACATCAATAACGACAGCGCCGGGTTTGACCCAATCCGCTTTGACCATCTCAGCGCGACCCACCGCAGCGATCAAAATATCAGCCCGACGGCACACGACAGGCAGGTTGCGGGAACGCGAATGGCAAATCGTAACCGTTGCGTTGCGCTTGAGCAGCAGCATGGATACCGGTAATCCCACAATATTGCTGCGTCCCAGGACAACTGCCTCCTTGCCCTCAATTTCCACCCCGATGCGGTCCAGCAGTTCAATACAGCCAGCTGGCGTGCCGGGCTCGAACAGTGGGGTGCGCCCTTTCATCGCCAATCTGCCAATATTCACGGGGTGAAAGCCGTCCACATCTTTCTCCAGGCTGACGGCATTGAGTATGGCTTCTTCGTCCAGATGATCTGGCAGAGGGAGTTGTACCAGAATTCCATGGATTTTGGGATCACTGTTCAATTGACGCACCAGGTCTTCGACTTGCGCTTGTGAAGCCTCAACAGGTAAAGTGTGCCCGATGGAATATATCCCGACTTCCTCACAACGCCTGTGTTTCATGCGCACATAGACTTGCGAAGCCGGATTTTCACCAACCAGCACCGTCGCGAGTCCCGGTTGGATGCCTTGCGCCTTCAAGTTAACCACTTCTTGCGCTACTTCATCCTGTATTGTCTGTGCAATGCCTTTCCCATCTATGATTTGTGCCGTCATATTTCTCTCCTTTTAAGGGGTCTTAAAGACACAGGCTGTTATTACCAGGGCTCATCTTCCCAGTCTCCTTGTGGCAAACTGAGATTGTATTTCTTTGCCCATGCTTCGCGGATGTCGGCAACCAGGAAAACGGATCCCGTCGCCAGAATACCAGTATCAGCGCTTAAATGCGGTTCGGCTTGATCCAGCGCGCGCCGGGGGTCAATGGCGATTTCTGCTCCTTTGCCCAGATCTGCACACATATCGGCTAATTCGTATGGCGCCGCGGCTCGTGGATGATAGGAGCGTGTGACAATCATATGTTCCGATACCGGGATAAGTGCATTTAACATTCCGGGAATGTCTTTGTCTCTTGACGCGCCATAAATAATTATCCAGCGTTTTCCTGGGAACCAACTTGTTAAAGACTCAACCAGTTTCTGTGATGAATAGGGATTATGTGCGCAATCCACGACAACCGGCGGTTCCCGGTTCAGAATTTCAAGCCTTCCAGGCCAATGGACGGTGCGCAGTGCGGTGTGCATGGCTGCCGGGGTAGCCCATGCATGTCCCTGATTGTGCAGTACATCGGCTGCCGCTACTGCGACTGTAGCATTTTCCAGTTGGAAGTCTCCCAATAGGACTAATTCGTATTCGCCTTCAAAATCTGATGGAGAATAGGTGGGGAGTGTTTTGTTAACAGTCAGCATTTGCCCATGCGCCAAACGCATCCCCTGTTGCCATTGCCAATCCTTTCCTACCTGTATCAGAGGCGCATGCCTTTCTGCCGTGATGCTTTGTAATACTTCGATTGCTTCTTCTGGCTGGGGGGCGCTAATCACAGGCACACCTGGTTTGATGATGCCCCCTTTTTCATAAGCTATTTGACCAATCGTATTCCCCAACAGTTTGGTGTGATCAAGGCTTAAAGAAGTAATAACACTGATGAGGGGCAGTATGACATTGGTGGCATCCAGACGACCGCCCAAGCCGACTTCCATCACCGCCAGATCTACATTGTGCCGGGCAAAATACAAAAAAGCCAGCGCTGTCGTGACTTCAAAAGTAGTGACGCCTGGTACAGTTTCAATCAGAGGGCGCATTTCGTCCACCAGGTTTGTCATAGCATCACGACTGATGGGCTCTCCATTGATTTGGATCCGCTCGCGGTAGGTATGGAGATGGGGGGATGTATATAAACCGACTTTCAAGCCTCCGGCTTGCGCAAAGACAGCCATCATTGCCGAAACAGAGCCCTTCCCTTTAGTTCCTGCTATATGCAGGGTGGGATAGTTTTCGTAGGGATTTCCCATCTTCTCCAGGAGTCCCTGCACCCTTTCGATTTTGAACTCCCGGGGTGAGTAGCGCTCTATGCGGCGTTTCTCATAATCTACTAAACCATATAAATAGCGTAATGTATCATGAAATTTCATAATTTATCCAATAGTAACCAGTTAAACAACATAGGCAAGCAGTTGGTTGTGCGGTGAGGTGTTTATTCCTTGAATACTTAACATCCCTGGAAGAACAACTGCTCACAAGGTCGATTGAGGGTTAAGCCCTTGAGACGTTAACCCCTCCTATGGGGTAACGGACATTTTAACTTACTTTATGATGTTGTCAATGCACGCACCCCATTCTGTTTGTTGTGTGGACAGTTTATCAGGTCTCAGTAAAATAGAGGGGTCATTAAGGAATGTTAGGGAAAATCGATCTATCCCACGCACAAAGAATCACTTAACATAATAACCGGACGTAGTGGAGGAATGATGAAAGAAGTAAGGATCGCAATGGTTGCCCTGGGAGGCTATGGTAATACATATCTGGGTTCTATTTTTAACGCTCCCCCAGAAGCAGGAATCAAGCTTATAGCAGGTATCGACCCTAATCCAGTTGGTTGCCAGTTTCTTAGCAACTTCGACGCGCAGAAAATACCTCTGTACCCAAATCTGGAAACATTCTACGGGCAAGATTGGGCTGATCTGGTCATCATCGCTGCTCCCATACACCTGCACATGCCTTTTACACGGACCGCCCTTGAACATGGTTCAAATGTCTTGTGCGAAAAACCTGTGGCGGCGACTATTCAGGAAGCACGCGAGATGCTGCGCGCAGAAGCAGCGAACCCCGGTTTTGTCGGTATTGGATATCAATGGTCTTTCTCACCCGCAATGCAAATCCTGAAAAAGGACATCCTTAAAGGTGTTTTTGGACGTCCACTGCGCTTCAGGACTAAAATACTTTGGCCCAGGACTTCCAGTTATTACCAGCGCAATACATGGGCAGCCCGAATCAAAACAGCCTCAGGTGACTGGGTGCTGGACAGTCCAGCCAATAACGCGACAGCCCATTATTTACATAATTGTATGTATGTACTTGGTGCAACGCGTGAAACCAGCGCCAACTTGATTGATGTGCAAGCGGAGCTTTATCGTGCCAACCCGATTGAAAACTACGACACAGCAGCAATCCGCTGCCATACGGATACCGGTGTGGAAATTCTGTTTTACACCGCACACCCCGTCTCGAACACCATTGGCCCGGTTCTGAGTTACGAATTTGAGGAAGCTGTGGTGGATTATGATATCGTGGACAGCCGGTTACGGGCGCATTTCAACAACGGCGAGACAAAAGATTATGGAAATCCATCGGCAAACGATGCTGAAAAATTGTGGCAAGCTGTGGATGCTGTTCGTAGTGGAAAACCATTGGCATGTGGCATCCAGGCTGCCAGCGTGCACACGCTGTGTATCAATGGTGCTCAAGAATCCGTGGATGAAATTGCAACGTTCCCTGAGCAGCTTGTGCAGTACACCGGGGATGAGAACGATATGTTGACCTGGGTTGCTGGCTTACAGGAAACGATGGAAAAGTGCTATGACGAGGGTATCTTACCTTCTGAAAATCCAGCAGTGGCATGGTCCCGTGGCGGGCGCGTTGTAGACTTGCGTAATTACCTATCTTATCCCGCGATGTAAGGATTTCTTTAGGGGACAGGTTGTTTTAAGCCGTAACGTCATTATCGGGCATATAAGCACTTAATTCTGCCGTCGATGGCAGAATTAAGTGCGCACCGGAACGCCGGAGTTCTGCCTCTTCGCCAAAGCCGCATAGAACACCTACCGCCCAGGCTCCGGCACGGCGTGCTGAACGTATATCCACAGTGGTATCTCCCACCATCGCACACACATCGGGAGATAAACCAAGGGTTTTCGCGGCATACAAGACGGGTTCGGGATGCGGTTTCAAACGTTTCGTCGTTTCTTGCGATACCACCAGGATAAACAAGTCTTCCAACCCATATTGCTTGAGGAATGCGACGGCGTCGTCGTGTTCTCGCGTTGAAACGACGACGAGCTTGGCGTGCGCCTGCAACTTCTCGAGCATGGGTTTGATACTCTTGATGATTCGGAATGTCGGCTTCACCTGATGCCGGTTAAGTTTTTTGCGTACCTTGAAGAGCAGTTTGTCTAAACCCAGCATATCCATCAGCGTCACCATGGCATTCAGTGGTGTTTCACTGCTCATAATCAAATATCGCGCCACTTTCCTGGCTGAAGTTGTCCCTAAAAATCGCAGGCGCTGTGCCAGGGAATCCACAGCTTGATCATCCGTATCCATGAGGGTGCCGTCCAGGTCAAAGAACCACGCCTGAATGGTCTCAACCGGGATAGCAGCTGTCTTGATTCTCAAAACGTTCTTTTGTTTCTGCATAGATATTCCTTATAACAAACTCATAATGATACTCAATATGCCGATTAACACCGTTGATAAAGCGAGAACAAAGGTGATCTGCATACCTTTTTCACGCATTGCGCGTTCGTGCTCGAATGCTTCGTGTTGTTCCGTTTTTGACCCGCCCATTTTACCCGCCAGCCCAAAACCCCGTCCGGCATCCATAAACACAGGAAGCGCACTTCCAATAGCCAGGAAGAATGCGGAAGCGCAGAGCGCATCTCCCCACCCATTGGTTGACAGACCCGGTACGATGGTTGTATAGACAAGTGTCACTACGATATCAATACCCAGGACAAGCCCCAACAAGGGCCAAAAATGTAATTTCTTGATTTTCGGTGATTTTGACATCTGACTCCTGAATACATAATACACGCCTTTCATTTTACACAGGTTTGCCTGGCAGTGAAATCGCATGACGTTTGTTTGTTTTTCTATGTTACAATGATGCTGGGAGGCAGGAATGACACAACAAAACGAAGATGAGGATACTGTGTTTAACCCTGGCAAAGCCCAATGGTTGCAAGCAAAAGGGGGGAATCAATTGGATGAAGGGCAGAAGGCCCTGCTCCTCGCCTTTACACAACTCGAAGCAAACCTGGGTCGAGAGCTATCAGATGAAGAGAAAAAAGCTCTAGATTTACTCGCCGATCAGTTGAAAGATTATGATCTGGCTTTTATAAAAACTGCCGTGCGACAGCTGATAAACAAACCAGCGGACCCTGACCGGCAGACAGATTGGCCTGATATTAAAATTAAGGGTAAGTAAAGAATTCACAAAACAGGTGCAACTCCGCGCGGCTAATCTGGGGGCATGAGCCCGTTTTGTTTTTTATCAGTGTTGTAAAGCGCGTACTAAAAAACACCAGCATCTCCAGCAGCACCACCATCATCGGGATTGAGCGATCGCAGCAACTCTTCTGCAACGGGACGGTTAACTTTCCGGAATTGTCCCTGTTTTTCTTCGGTAACAATGCCCATATCCGTAAGATAATCCATCAATCTGGCTGCGCGTGTATAACCGATGCGCAGCCGGCGCTGTAGCAAAGATGTTGATGCGCGATTTTCTGCCAGGAATATTTCAACCGAATTGGGTAATAGTTGATCTTTAATTTGAACATTTTGCGATGCCAGTTCGTCGAATGTGGGAAATAACTGGGGCTGAGACACGATTTCCTGCACGCTGGGGCCATCCCCAGGTAGGGATTCAATTGAACCATGCTCTGTGGGTTCGACGGCGTTTCGCCAAAATGTAATCAAACGATCAAGTTCTCTGTCTGAGACAAATGCCCCCTGCAGTCGCAGAGGTTGTGCGATGTCTGGTGGCATGAATAGCATGTCTCCCTGCCCTAACAAGCGTTCCGCACCGGGCATATCAAGAATCACGCGCGAATCTACTGATGATGCCACGGCAAATGCGATACGTGCTGGGAAATTAGCTTTAATCAACCCGGTTACCACGTCAACGCTTGGGCGTTGTGTAGCGATAATCAAATGGATGCCTGTTGCCCGTGACATCTGCGCAAGCCGGCAAATCACCCGTTCTGTTTCCTCCGGTGCCTGCATCATCATATCTGCCAATTCATCTATGAGTACTGCAATATATGGGATTGGGGAAAGGTCCTTGATTTTGACAACGCGTTGATTATAATCCTCGATATTTCGCGCTCCGATACTGGCAAAGCGCCGGTACCGGCTGTCCATCTCACGTGTAATCCAGCGCAAGGTTGCGACCACACGATCCACATCCACAATTACCGGAGCCAGAAGGTGGGGAATCCCATTATATTGCGTCAGCTCAACCCGTTTGGGATCGACCAGGATCAGGCGCAGCGTATCCGGAGAATTCTGTAAAAGTAACGCAGCGATGATGGAATTAACGCAAACAGATTTACCGGAGCCGGTAGCACCGGCAACCAATAAGTGCGGCATGGATCGTAAGTCGGCTATCACAGCTTGACCGGACACATCCTGCCCCAGACCCAGCCGTAATTTTCCTTTGACATCCGCAAATGCTTCTGATTCCATTGCGTCGCGCAGTGAAACCAGCGAAGCTTGTTCATTTGGCACCTCAATACCAACCAGCCCTTTGCCAGGAATAGGAGCTTGTATACGGATACTTCGGGCGGAGAGCGCCAATGCCAGATCATCCGCCAAACCGGCTATTTTGCTGACTTTGACCTTGGTGCTTCTACCCGTTCGGCTGCTGATAAAGAGTGGTTCAGTGCCAAATTGCGTAATCACCGGTCCCTGGTTAATTTCCTGTACGCGAACCGGAGCTCCCAGACTAATCAATGTATCCTCAATAATCCGGACTTGCTTGCGGATCAGGTCTTCACTGTAATATTGCTCGCTGCCTTCCTCAAGAATATCACTCACAGTTGGTAATCGCCATGTTTGTGCTCCAACAGTGAACTCTGGCACGATCTGAGACTTCTTCTTTGCTGGTTGGTTGGTTTGGGACATTGATGTTGGGTATTTCTACCGGGACATTATCTCCAGTTCCGCCCAATACTTTTGCTGCAGGGCGAGGAGTTGAAGGTGTATTATACTGGACTGAGGGTGTAGGTGGTGGTGCCAGTTCCGAGGGCAGGGGTTCACTATTAAAGGTAAGCTGGCGACGTGCACTGCCACCTGGTCCGTTTCGTAAACCTGCAAATTGTGCGATAAGATACTGAAGTGCTTCTGCTGGTGATATCCCTAACACAAAAGTGATAACCACTACCCAGGTGATTAGCTGGAGCAAAATTGTGCCGGTGTTTCCCAGCCACTTTTGACTTGTGTCCAACAGGAAAGCACCTGTTACACCCCCGCCTTGCCCCGATTTGCCAATGGCATAGAGTTGTTGTTCTGGCTCGATCAGGCTGACAATGTAATGCATTGAAACAAGACCTGCAAAGAAAGCCAGGATAATGCCTACAACCTGCTCCGGTTGCAGCGTTGGTATGCGGTCACCAAAATCACGTAATATGAGCCATAAACCAATAGCGCCAAAAAACAGAGGAACACCATACCTTCCCCAGCCAAAGACTTGCGCAAGCAGGGATATCCACGCTTTTGTTAAAATGCCCTGCTGCGCAGAAATCATGCTCAGTATGGTCAGAACGGCTAATCCAACGAGGACCCATCCCAGGATGTCCAGTTTTTGATCCTGGGTGAGACGGCTCCACCAGGGTTCAACCGGCTTCTTGCTGCGGGTCGATGAACGTGATGCTGGACGTCGTCGTCGCGTCGTGGTTGAACTGGATGTGCTGCGGGATGATGATCGTCCTGAACTCGACCGGCTTGAACGCGTTGAAGTTTTACGTTTCGTCATAAGACTCTCATTATACACCCTTAACAACATCCCCGGCAATCAGGGGACATCGCGGGTGCGTTTCAGAAAAGTTACGGTGTAGGAATCACCTCGAACAGGAAAACCAAAGTTGTACCGCACCGCCACCCACCTTGCTGTTGTAGTGTAATGATTTATGGTTGATATCTTGCATTTTTCATCAAACTGGAACGACCCCGACATCGCTGGCAGAACTCCCCCTGGTGTCCCTCGTATAACTGCTTGGATACAATCTTCTACGATGCGAATCCAGCTTATGTTGCTAAGGTTGTTTTTTTTCAGAACTAAGCGCAATAGAAATCGCTTCATCAACTGACCGGGCTTGAATTACGGTGAGTCCATCCGGGGCAGGCGTTTGCCTGCGTCCCAAATGCCTGGGGATAATGACTTTGCGGAACCCAAGCCGTGCCGCTTCGTTCAGGCGTACTTCCAATTGTCCAACAGAACGCAACTCACCCGATAATCCTATTTCACCAATCACGGCCAAATCCGCAGGAACAGGGCGATCTCTAACGCTGGAAACCAGGGCGATCGCTGCGGCAAGATCAGCCGCCGGTTCCTCAACCTGCAACCCGCCGACCACATTGGCAAAAATATCCTGCTCTGATAACGGGATGCCTATTCTTCGGCTGAGCACCGCAATGACCAACAACAAGCGATTAAAATCTAACCCGTTTACCGTCCGCCGCGGATTCCCAAAGCTGGTGTGGCTGGCCAGCGCCTGAATTTCAACGAGCAAAGGTCGCGTTCCCTCCACCGTAACTGCTATCGTTGATCCAGGTACGTTAACCATCCGCTCTGCCAGAAATACTTCAGATGGATTTTGAACTTCAACCAGTCCTTGCTCCTGCATATCAAAAACACCAACCTCAGACGTCGGTCCGAAGCGATTCTTCACACTGCGCAGTAATCGGTACGTATGGAATGGATCACCCTCTAAATATAAAACTGTATCGACGATATGTTCTAAAACTTTTGGACCCGCAATTGAGCCTTCTTTAGTCACATGTCCCACCAGGAAAACTGGAACGCCACTATCTTTTGCCCAACGTTGAAATCGAGAAGCGCATTCCCTGACTTGACTAACATTACCGGCTGCAGAGGTTAGATCTTCTGTATGAACCGTTTGAATCGAATCAACGATGAGGGCATGCACATCCGGTTTCATAATGCTCGCCTGTGTCAGGATCGCACTAACTTCTGTTTCAGAGAGCAGATGCATTGGATCGCCTGTCACACCCAGGCGCTGCGCCCGCATTTTGATTTGCCGTGGTGATTCCTCACCGGAAACGTACAATACTGGATGAATGGAACTTCCTAAAGCAGCCGCCACCTGAAGAAGGAGGGTTGATTTCCCTATGCCTGGCTCACCACCGATGAGTATGACTGAACCCGGTACAAGTCCACCTCCGAGCACACGTGCGAATTCGCCGATTGGCACTGGAATGCGTTCCACTGCGTCATCCCCAATTTGACTCAGGGGTTGTGATAGCGGTGGTCCCGCGGACAATCTCGACTGTTGGGTATTATGTGGCTCGGATGAGAACAGCGTCTCCACTAAAGAGTCCCACGCACCACAATTGGGGCATTTACCCATCTGCCGCGCAAAACTCCAATTACATTGTTGGCATACCCAGCGGCTTTCTTGTTTTGGCATCAATATCCTCCACCCCCATAATAGCAGAACATACTTTCTATTACAAGGGGAAAGTAATATATTTCACAAAAACCTCAGGTTGAAGCGTTTCGAAAAAAGTGAAGGATACTTAAGCTTGTGGCACGCAAAACCGGGGGCTGTCCCTTAGCCCCCGGTTTTATCAGAAGGAGGAGAATCTTTTGTCTACGGCCCCCGACTCCGTATTCATCTATACTATAGCATCTTTGGCTTTGATTTACTTGACGCGAATCTGACGCTTTCCTGACGCCGGGCATTTATTCGAATAATTCGGGTGTGATGATCGATAAAAGATCAAGCTTGCTGCCGCTCGCGTAATTGTCCGCATCCAGCGCTGATATCAATACCCCGCCGTAAGCGTAATGAATAGGAAATATGTCTGCGATCCAGGATATTTGTAAAGACTTCAGTGTGTTCGGGTGATGAAGGCCGTCCTGCGAAATCCGTTGTCGGATTGAGCGGGATCAAGTTGACATGCGCGAGCATGCCTGAGACACGTGCCGCGAGTGCCAGCGCTTGTTCTTCTGTATCATTCACGTCTTCAATCAATACCCATTCAAAAGTGACTTGGCGATTGGTGCGGTCGATATATCCCTGAACGACTGAAAACAACTCGTTGAGATTGTATCTGCGATTCACAGGCATTAAGTCGCTCCGGAGCTCATCAGTAGCGGCATGAAGAGAGACTGCAAGATTAACCTGTAAGTCCTCTTTGGCAAAACGCCTGATACCAGGAGCTATCCCAGCGGTACTCAGTGTAATACGGCGCTGTCCAATTGCCATACCTTTCGGGTGAATCATACACCGGATAGCGGCAAGGGTGTTGTCATAGTTTAATAGAGGTTCACCCATCCCCATCAGGACTATGTTCGTCAATTTTTGGTCTTGAGACTTCAGTTCACGCATCAAATGCAGTACCTGGGCTATGATCTCCCCACTGCGAAGCTGGCGCTTGAAGCCCATCTGACCAGTGGCACAGAATTGGCATCCGACTGCGCATCCGACCTGGGTTGAAAGGCATGCACTGCGGCGGTCGATATAGCGCATCAAAACAACCTCTACTTTCTCCCCATCCGAGAGTTCCAGCAAATCTTTACGCGTTTCACCATCTATAGATTCCTGGCGTGCGAGAACTGTTGGCAATTCCAGCGCGGTCTCTTCAGCTAAACGGGTTCGCAAAGCCTTCGACAACGACGTCATTTTGTCGGGTTCGGTGACCAAATGTTGATATAACCACTCCCACGTCTGGTTCGCTCGAAAGGCCGCTTCGCCCCATGTTTCATAGAGCGCTATCATTTCCTCTAAACTTAAATTGTAGAGATTGGGTTTTTTCTTCACAGTTCATCACTCCGATTCACTTGTTGACGCCAGCTATCGAGAAGCTGAGGAAGGTTCTCATAAACGGCAGATGGACGAATAGGTGAATTGTGCAGTGCGTCCTGTCTGGAGATGCCGGTGAGAACCAGGATGGTTGGCAAGCCCAGACGCACGCCACCCAATATGTCGGTATCCAAACGATCACCGATTACAAGTGTCGTCTTCGGTGTTGTGCCCATTCTGTCCATTGCCTGCTGGTATAGAAGCCCTTCAGGCTTTCCGATTACAATGGGTTTTACATTTGTTGCAGCTTCCAGTGCTGCTAACTGCGCTCCGTTGCCAGGGGCGAGTGAAGTTTCCAGTGGAAATGTTAAATCAGGATTTGTCCCTATGAATTTAGCCCCATCAAGGATCAGGCGTGTAGCTGCCGCCAGCTTATTCCACGTCAGAGTTTGGTCCCAACCCACAATCACAAAGTCAACTTTTGATATATCCTCATCACATATCTTAAGTCCGTAATGTTGTAATGCATGCATCAGCCCGGGACCGCCAATGGGATATACAGTAGCTCCGGGTAATGCATTCGCTACATAGTGTGCAGCCGCGTTGGCCGAATTTAATATGTGGTTTTCACTGATTTCGACGCCCAATTGTGATAATTTGTGCGCATATTGAGCCGGCGTACGGCTTGAATTATTCGTTGCAAGAATGTAACCTAAATTCTGCCTGTGGATAAATTCGAAAAAGTCATGGAGTCCTTCTAGCGATTCATCTCCACGCCACAGGACCCCATCCATATCACAGATGATACCCTGTGTCTTTACCAAATCCAATGCGGGTTGGCTTGTTTTGTATGTCCACAACCTGTCAAGCGCCTCGGGTGAATCGACGTCCATCAGGATAGTTGCGTTGGTTATTGGCAGCTTGGCAATATCGCCGGCGTATTTGCTTAATAAACGCTTTCCCCCTGTATCACCGGATAGTTGTGAAAGTTCAGAGAAAAAACGGCGATCAAATAACACCGGATTACCAGGCTCCCCATCTGCTGAATGTGGGACGACAATCGCTTTTTCTGTCGCCTCATAATGGCTTACTAAATTCTGTAAAAACGATGGCGTCAAAAGTGGCTGGTCAGCGGGCATAAAGATAGCAGCATCCACCGCATCCGGTAACGCAGAAATGCCTGTCCGGATGCTGCTGCTAATGCCATCTGACCAGCCATAATTCTTAAGAATTTGTACTTCACGGGATGCTAATAGGGGTGTAATCTCGTCTGCAAAAGCGCCCAGCACCACGATAATGGGTGATAACTCCGCAGCCCAGGCAGTATCCACAGCATGAATAATCAGCGGTTGCCCGTCCCATGCCAGCAGTTGTTTGGGGCGTCCAAATCGCGAAGAAGAACCTGCAGCCAGGATGACTGCCGCTACATATCTTTTTGACATTATCGATTGTCCTTAACCATTATAATTATGTTTTCAGGGGTGTTCTCACTGGAAATTTATATACAACCCCCGACAATATGCACCGTAAAAAGTATAGCCATTGTACTGGGGAATCATGGATGGACAAATACTTTTGCATAGTGCTAAAGAAAATTTGCAATTTTTAAACTACAAAATCATGCTATACTGAATTCGAGTAGCCATTGTTGGCATCTGCAATTGGAAAACCTGGCCTTATTTTACTTAACAGTCGCTGAGTATGCAGGTTTTATTGGGTGCGGTTCAGTTTTCTGGCAAATGTAGTTAATTTTTAGAATACATTGGAATCGACAGCAGTTTCGGCAAGCCCAGTCCGCTGGGTACAAAAACGTATGGTGTGATTTGTACACCCCCCTTTCTTTACAAAACTAAAAAAGTATGTATAAGAGCAAAGAAAGGTTAGTGAATTTTCTATCAGCATTATTTTAATCATCGGGGGCGCCATGACCAAGAAATTGGAGCGTATTAAATTAAAACGAGCCAGCACAGTTTTATGGGGCGCGCTTGTCGCCATGCTTATTTTGTTAATCTCTGCGTTCTCACGAGCTTATACCACAAACCAGACACTGCATCGTGAGTTGGAGTCGTTGCGACCGATTGTTGCTGCCGCAAAAGCAGAACAGTTGGCATTGGAGCAAGAGCGTGATTATGTTATGAGTGATGAGTATATTGAGAAATGGTCACGTGAAGATGCCGCTATGGCGAAACCGGATGAGATTCTGGTTGTTCCTGTTCAAACACCTTTAGCGCCGGCTCCTATACAGACGCCAGTGTCAATTCAGAATACACCTTCAGAATCTGCGGTTACACCTTTCTGGCAGCGTTGGTGGGAGGCACTGACACAACGTTAGGCAGCGCTCACACCATGGAAAATCCTCTCTATCATAATATTCTCAACGTAGCCATCGAGGCTGCACAGGCTGCTGGGGCGCTTATCCGCCAACGTTTTGGTTCCGTGATGGATGTTAACTACAAAGGTTCCGTTAATCCTGTGACAGCAACGGATACAGAAGCGGAAGCTATCATCATCCAGCGCTTAAATACAGCTTTCCCCCAGCATCTCATTCTGGGCGAGGAATCTGGAGGCAGTCATTGGCACACGACGCAACCTATCTGGCTCATTGATCCTCTCGATGGGACGAATAACTTTGCCCATGGTTTTCCTCATCTATGTGTTTCCCTGGGTCTGATGGATCAAGCCGAATATGCAGTTGGTGTTGTCTATGATCCACTTCGGGATGAAACATTTACAGCTTATCGAGGTGGCGGTGCCTGGCTTAATGGCTCTCCTATCCATGTTTCAAAAACTTCCCGGCTCAACGAGGCATTTTTAGCAGCTGGGTTTCCCTACATACGCAGGACAGCGGCTTCGAACAATGCACGTATGTTGGATCATTTCCTGAGAAGGTCACTTGGAGTGCGTCGGGCTGGCTCCGCGGCGTTGGATATTGCCTACGTGGCATGCGGTCGGTTTGACGGATTCTGGGAACCCGCACTTCATCCTTGGGATATGGCTGCAGGTGCTATGTTAGTTATTGAGGCTGGGGGGCGTGTGTCAGATTTTTCTGGTAATCAGTCGCGGCTATTTTCAGGCGAGGAAGTTGTGGTCAGTAATGGATTGATCCATAATGAAATGTTGGCGGTACTGCGAAATGAAGCTGCTGCGCCTCATCCTGATTTCCCGGAGTTAAATTCCACATCAATGGCTGAGAATGCATAAACTTAGGCTATGAGTTTTGATTCGATGAAATTTGCGATTTTTCGGTCAGTGACCGCCATCGGTAATTCACGTAGCTCCTCCACTGTTGCCCAGCGGAAATCCGTACATGCTATACAGCGCGGTGTCCCTGACACCAATAAACAGTAAAACGCGTAAAGTGTGATACGGAAGTGCGTATAGGCATGATGAATAATCATCACTTCTTGCCCCACCTCAATTCCAATCTGCATCTCTTCCTCAAGTTCACGTTGCAGCGCATCTTTGAGAGATTCACCGACTTCACGCTTGCCACCTGGAAACTCCCACAAACCGCCTAGCATAGCATTCTGTGGGCGCCGAGCAACCAGCACGCGATGATCGTCACGCACTGTAACTGCGGCAACAACATCATAGTGTGGTATGGTTTTTCGTGGCTTGGGAGCTGGATATGCCGTTGGCTTTCCCATCTGTTGAGCACGGCATTGCGTTTGCCACGGGCATAAGAAGCACTGTGGATTCTTAGGGCGGCAAATAACAGCTCCAAGTTCGATTAAAGCCTCAGTGAATATTCCCGGGACTTCTTGCGGTAATAATATGCTTACAGCTTGTTCGAGATCTGCGGGTGATGGAGATGGTTCAGCCAGGTAACGGGCTATGACGCGTCGAACGTTGCCATCCACAGCTGCTGCCGGTATATTAAAAGCGATACTGGCAATCGCCGCTGCGGTGTAAGCACCAATACCCGGCAAAGCGCGTAAGGTCTTTATATCACTGGGCAATTGTCCTTCATGATTTTCAACAACTAGCGTCGCTGCTTTATGTAAAGAACGGGCTCGACTGTAATAACCCAAGCCCTCCCACACCTTCAACACTTCCTCGAGTGAAGCAGCAGCTAAGACGTGAACTGAAGGAAAACGCGCTATGAATCGGTTAAAATAATCCCGTACTTTTTCTACTTGCGTTTGTTGAAGCATGACTTCGGAAACCCATACGCGGTATGGCGTACGGATATGTCTCCATGGCAAGTCGCGCGCGTTTTCTGAAAACCATTGAATCAGTGTATGCTGTGCTATCTGGCGCTGCGATGCCAAGTAGTCAGATTCTTCATCTTTCAGACTCATTGCACTGCAAGTATATCAGCAACCGGCGGTGTTTTGTGTACCCATACCCAGGTTCCAAAATCTGCGCCTGCTCCACCGCTATACACTATGTCGGCATTCGGCGGTGTATACGGTGTCGTCCAATCAAACAGCCATTTTGCGTCCAATGTCGCCAGGTTTATACAACCATGACTGCGGGTAAAGCTGAACGAATCGTGCCAATATGCAGCATGGAGTGCTATTGCTTCGTTGAAATATTGGGTGTATTCCACATCTTCAAGATAATACCATGCCGGGTTGTCACTGGACACATCGCGATTAATCATTGGTGTTGTAGGCAGTTTTCCCCAAATTCTGGTGAGGCTGTCTGGGGTCCAGTTAATGCCTTTCCCGGAAGACACCAGGGTAGCGTACACCATGCGATCCCCTTCATAGGCTGCCAGGGTTTGCTCATATGTATTGATGCTTATCCATTTTTCTTCCGGTCCCACATCTGCAGGTCTGGGGTCGACATCCACGCGCGAGACGTAGGATTGCTCAATCCAGACATCAGATCCTACCATATACCACAGGTACGACCCCCGTATCTCTTGGGCAAAAATAGTCACCAGGTTGTAGCGCTGATAAAGTGCATCGCTTCGTTCGGATCCTCCGGGGGCATCGGATGCATAGACGCCGCGATTAATCCAGGCAAATGGATATTCAGGTTGGGTTTGTAAGATCACGCCCTGATAGCGCGAAGGATTGGTAAAAACCACATGACCAGCAAGGATGTATTCATCTTTATTGATCTCATACCATTGCTCACCATTGTATTCGACCGAACCCATGACACTCACCCAATTATCGCCTGCCAGGAATTGGCGCACGGGGGGCAGGCCGACTGCAGCTTCCTCTGGGTGGCGATATGTCGAGGCAGGTAAAGGGCGGATGTAAGCAAAGGAATATTTTGTCACTGAGTTGTCAGGCGCTTCAGCTTCGACAATAGCCAGTTCGGGCAAGGGATTTGGCAAACGCTGGCGCAGGTAGGTCAATCGTATCTCACGGGCGCCCGGGCTATAAACAGAGCATTGTCCTGGATTTTGCTGTGTCATACGCCGGGTGCAAAGGAAATCACCCGTGAGGTCATCTGAGAATAACTCAGAACCTGGCAAATCCACGATTGACGCTCTGGCAGGTAGCGCGAAAAAAGCACTCGCGACCAATACTAATATTAGGGATACGAGGCGACGTAGTGTTCTTATTGATCCGCTTGATGCGTTGATAGCTGTGATGTATTTGTTTACCATAGATTCCCTTGAGTTTCAGCGAAGTTCTTATGAGTAATTATACCTGATTTTGAAAAAAATATTTGCATTTGCCCACAAATCAAGGCTTAAACCATGGTGTGCACATCCTCTGCAAGGATGTGTTTCAGTTTTCTGGCAAAGAAGATAACTAGCCGTACGAACATTGGAGTCGATAGCAGTTTTGGATTATTCATCATTCAATTTAGATTTACCTTCGGACCAAAACTGCCAAGGGCATTTCAGAAATCTGGCGAATCTCTCCTTTTTTCGATCTCGCCAGATTTCTGAAACGCACCCCTCTGCAAAATTGACCTTGCAACATTTCTTTATGTCATCTATAATCATAGGTAATCTACTTCATATTACTTATTAATAGCGAAAGAAAAATATGGATCTTTTTAATGATGCTATTGCTCTAATCACACAACCGCCTGGTGACCTGGTATATTTTTTGGTCACATTATTCGCATTGCAGCAAGCACTTGTTACTGCACTCATAATCCATCGCACGGCGCCTGCCGATAATCGGACGCGCCGGTGGATTTGGGCTATAGGTTTTATGCTGCTGGGACGCGCTGCGCTGATCCTGATTGGACTTTTAAGCACATCTGGCTTAATATCGCCATCCCTCATACTTCCTCCTACCGAGCGCTGGTTAGAAGTTGTGGGTGTTATATTGATAATTTGGGCGGCAGCGTTGAGTGACCCCCCTGTTCGTTGGCAGACGACCATTCTCCTGGTCTTGTTAATTGTCAGTACGGGTTACTTTATTTATGATTTTATCACCTGGCCCACCTTTGAAGCTATCCCTCTCGCTTACCTCGCAACCCCACAAGCCGTTATCTGGACTATAAGCTTGCTGACAATGTTGATTCTGTTTCTTTTCACGGCGGTTTTCTTGCAGCAGCCCGATTGGGAATGGATGGTTGGGATTGCCCTTTTCTGGCTTTTGGGAAGTAGTGCCCAATTACTGTGGTCTGACCCTCAAATGCATTTCTCGGGTTGGCAGCGTCTCACTGCTTTGATCGCCATCCCAATGGTTTCCATATTGGTTCATCAGCAATTACTCGGCGTATCAAAGACACCACAGGGCGCGCCGGCAGGTGTAAAAGGACTCACTTCCATACTCAATACTATAAAAGATGTTGAGATGGCGCGTGATATAGAACCCGCGTTGATGGTGGCTACATCAAAACTAGCTACCGCTCTATCTGTAGATATGTGCGCGGTTCTACTTGAAGATGAAGAGAATCATGAGGTTCGGGTAATAGCAATGCATCCGCCGAATGCGGCGCAACTTGAACCGCCAATCGTCAACCTGGACGATTTTCCAGCACTACAACAAACTTTCACAACACATCAAGTTATGATTATTCAGTCACCTGATGATGAGTTGTGGCCTTCAGGTTTGTATAACGACTTGCGCCTCCTTGAAGTAGGGCCCTTGGCGATCCTGCCATTAAATCAAAAACAAAACCACCAGGGATTATTGTTACTTGGTCATCCATTACAAAAAAATCAGTGGCGCGAAAACGCTTTTGAAGTACCGGCAATCACCGCGCAATTGATAGCAGACGCAGTTATGCGATCTCGTCAAAGAGGGCGGCAAGATTTTCGCACTGGTATAGTTAATGGTCAAATAGCTGATAATCTTAATCTGGAGCAACTCAAAGCGAAAGCTAAGGAAAAAATACAGGCTTTAAACACAAAAATTGCTGGTCTTACTGCTGAAATTCAGGAACGGGACCAACAGATTCACCAATTCACACAAGACCTTGAAATCCGCCCTAAAGAAGGGACTAAAACCGAATTAGAATTCTGGCAAAATGAAGTTCAGCAACTTGCTGCTGAGCGGGATGTAGAAGCAAAAAAAGCGGTACAATTGTTGCAGGATCAGGAGATTTTGCAGGCTGAGCGCACGAGACTTGCCGTGGAGCTCACGACACTGCGTGGGAAATACGACAATTTTCTTGAAGAATATGAGGAAATCCGCGAACAATTGGTAGCCTTTCATAATCAGTCTGCTGAAGAGTATGTGATTAATGGAAAAGGCGCGCGATCCAGTGTGATTGGTCTGGTCGTTGTTGATGAAGATGGGCAAATCACGATGGCAGATGCGCCTGCCCGTCAAATGTTGCACTTGCCAACGGGTGATATTGTCGGTATGCCGATCAACGGTGCTTATGCTGATCCCGAATGGACGAAGACCGTAGATGCGATGCTTTCTCAGCCATCTGATAATGGCTCGGTAGATGAATCCCATCTTAGCTTGACAATCGGTGATGAAAGTGTGGAGGTTGATTTTTCGACTCTGAGAGGGCGGGATGGGAAACCGGATGGTTTAGCTATAACGTTGCATTCAACAGAGAGTCATGCAGAGCGATATGAAGCTGTTGTGAGTCAAGCCAGCGAGTTTCGAACACCTATGACCGCAATAACCGGATATACTGAACTACTATTAGGCGAACAAGCTGGTATTCTCACTCCGATACAACAACAATTCCTGGAACGCGTCAAAGCCAACGTGGAGCACTTGAATCACCTTCTGAATGATCTTGTCTCAATCGCATCACCGGATTTTCATCCAATAGAGTTATCACCAGAACCAGTTAATCTTATCGAAATTATTGAGGAAGCGATCATGGGATTAGCAGCACGATTCCGTGAACGTAAGCTGATTGTGCAACTGGATCTCCCTCCCGAACTGGGTAGGGTTAAAGCCGACAGAGACAGTTTGTACCAGATTATGTTGCGCTTACTTTCAAATGCTGTAATGTGCTCCAAAGAGGGGACGCAGATTGTCGTTGCTGCGAGCAAAGCTGATTCTCCGATCAATGGAGAAAATGTACGTATTTCGGTAATGGACACCGGTGATGGAATCGCTCCGGAAGATTACTCGCGTGTTTTTAGGCGTTTTCTCCGTGCTAACCAGCCTTT
Source organism: uncultured Chloroflexia bacterium (assembly GCA_963700595.1). Classification (GTDB taxonomy): domain Bacteria; phylum Chloroflexota; class Anaerolineae; order B4-G1; family SLSP01; genus PWVB01. The sequence goes on along the minus strand of CAVOYE010000014.1, from coordinate 133,893 downwards.
AGTCCAGGGATTGGGAGAAACCGGCATTGGCATGGCAGTTGCCAAAACACTTGTAGAGGCAAATGGCGGACGTATCTGGGTAGAAAGCCAACCCCAGGGTGGCAGCACTTTTAGCTTTGTCTTACCTATACAGCAAGAGGAAGATGAAACGCATAATTAGGGAGACGCATTTGCTGAGGAGATGCTGTTGACAAGGCAATCGTTGCTGCGCCTGCTTGGGGTTATATTGACCGGAATATTCTTGTTCAGTATGGTCATTGGCAGCATTGGGTTTACGCAACTCGATCCATTGATGGTTGTGCAATCGCCCACACCGGTCATACTGCGACCCTCAAGGACGCTATTTCCAACACAAATGCCGGGTACTGATACACCTCAGCCAACTGAATCCGAACCCGTGATCCAACCCACCATCACGAAGACCAATACAGCGACACCAGCATCACCATTGGTTGTGAAATGTGTCTATCCCGATGGTTGGCATCCATATATTTTCCGCGATGATGACACAATCTATGCCCTGGCACTAAAAGCCAACATCAATACGCGCTTCCTATTGCAGGCAAACTGTGTTGGTTCCACAGAAGATATACAAAGTGGAACAGTTCTTTATTTGCCACCTGATACTTTTGCCACAGCCACCCCGCAACCTTATGTTTGCGGACCACCCGCCGTATGGCGTATCGTGACTGTAAACCGGGGAGAAACGCTTTATGGCTTGGCTGTGCGATATGGCACGACGATTGGTGAGTTGATGAAGGCCAATTGTATTAACTCTTACACACTCTACGCCGGTCAGCCATTATTCGTACCCCCCTATATTGTGGTTCCGCCAACGCCTGTCTGGACACCCTGGCCTATCAGCACGCCTACGCCATTACCTCCATCACCGACAGTAACTATGATTCCGGCAATTACTCCGACTTCAACAGCGCAGCCGACAGTCGCACCCAGCATAACGGTAAACCCGACTGTATCCTTGACGCCAGTGCCAACGGGTACACCTACGCCGGTATTACCAACCCCAACCTCTGTTATAACGCTAACCCCCACGTCATCACCGACTTTATTACCCACGTTGACGCCCACACCTACAACAATACCGTCACTTACCCCAACGCCCACAATTACCCCTATACCCTCACTCACTCCCACTGTAACGTCAACGCCAACACCAACATGGACACCAACGATTTCCACGACTGTATACTAGTGCATTGTTAAGATGAATATTGGCAAAACGATCAACACAATAGATCGAGGCACTCATCGTTAAACTAGATTTGTCATTCCCGCGCAAGCGGGAATCCATCCGGGCTTCATTGCTATGCTGTTGGTACAATTATTCAAGAATCACTTTAACGGATAACTAATGCGTCGCACAGGCGATACAGGGGTCGAAAGCCCGGACAACCCGCCCCACAGCCCGCTCCAGCTCAAGGTCAATCCGCTCGGGCGTGATGTAGCGGTTGGCGACAACCCGCAGCGCACGCTCAATCGCCAGCATATTGTGCACTGTGGGAATTATAAATTCTGCATGGGCCACCAACCCGTTTTCAACCCGGTAGTGGTGGATTAAGGGACCCCGCGGCGCTTCCACCAATCCGTATCCATCCCCATCACATGGTGTGTACGGGACGGATGTATCTTCCTCATCCAGCGGTTCTGCAAGGATTTCCAGTGCCCGTTCGATGGCGTACACCAACTCGATGCCTCGTGCCAGGTCAAACAGCATTATGGCATGCGCAGGTTGGCCAAAAGTAGTGTGAAAACGATTCAGGAAGCGGTCGGCAACCGGCGTTCCCATCTCCTGGGCTAAATTGACTCTTGCCAGGCTGTTGGCGCGCAGAACCTGCCCCTTGTAACTTGTTTGCGACGCGTAACTGTAATCCGTTTGCTCTAAAGTCAGGTAATCACGGAAATCACGTGCAGGGAAGGTAGCGCATATGCCTTCCTCTTCACAGCCTAAAATCCTGATGATATCTCCATAATAATTCGGGCGAGTGGCAGATATAGCGGTCAGATAGCAGGCAGGTTCATCATCCCCCCACGTCCCCAGGCGCTCGCCAAGAGCCATAGACATTTCCCAATAGACATCAATGAGTTCTGCCGCGACCGGCAGCGCCCATTCTAGTTCAGCGCGCATCTTTTCGGCGGTATCAGCTTTTACCCCACTGATAATACCACCCACCACCGCTTTGACCGGATGAATAAATTGCCCGCCGGCAGCTGCTATCAGGTGTGTGCCCGCCTGTCGCACCTGCAATGCGTGCATCGCAATATTGTGCGCAGTGTCTGAGGTATTACCTGCTCCATCTGAAGGTGCTTCTCGGGCTGCATCCATCTCAAAAATACTCGATACGCCGATCCGATCCGGCATCGTAAAAATAAAGAGGGAAGTCGCCTGATTTTGCATCAACTGCCCCAACATCAGCAGTTCGCGTATTTTTAATGCTAACGGGGGTGGCGTGACGCCGTAAACATCTTCCAAAGCCTTGACCGCAGCCACATGATGCGCGGTCGAACACACCCCGCATATCCGCGGAACAATGACCGGCATTTGTTCCGCCGGCGCACCTTGCACCAGATACTCAAATCCCCGCATCTCGGTAGCTTGAAAATGCGCTGTCTGCACGACACCGTTGTGTTCTTCGATCACAACCTGGGCGTGCCCCTCGATCCGGCTCAAAGGGAATGTCAATTGTGTCATTTTAAAAAACCTTTGCCTTTTGTCTGGGTGGGCGATCTCCGCCTGCGTAATCGGAAAACTGGAAGAGAAACAGTGAGAGCTGAGGAGAACGGAGGGCAGCATCGAGTTCAGTGTCAGGAATGTCAGTCAACGAATTAAATACCCTGGTGATGCTTTTTAACCAGGAAGCTGAATCGCGTTCGATAAATACATTCGAAGGACCCCGGCACCCCACACACGGATGCCCGGCGCGCGGGCATGGTGCGCCACAACCACCGCGCGTTGAAGAGCCGACACACAAGTAGCCCTGGTTGATCAGGCATATATCCGGCAGGTATGCACCCTGCTGGAAACCCAACAGGTGTTCGGGGCGCATATCACGCAGCTTGGTACGTTTACATTCCTGGCAAACGATTGAGCTTGGGTGAAAGTCTGCATCTTCAAAAAGTAATGCTTCATACAACCTGGGAGTCGGCGGACAGCCCGGAAGATAGAGGTCCACAGTGACGAAGGCATCCACCGGATGCGATTTCGGAAGGAGCCTTGGCACATGGTGGCGTGCTGATTGCGAGAGAAACAACTCGCGCACGTCATCACGATCCCCCAGGTTTGCAACACCGCCCGAGATAGCGCACGTGCCTACCGCAATGACTTGCTGCGCACTGCGGGTAGCCCGGCGCAGTTTATACAGGTCCTCATCGGTACGCACCGCCCCACTGATCAAGAGCAAATCCACTTCGGGTACATCATACGCTGACACAACCAGGGGCATATAGACCAATTCATAATTATCGATCCATGCGTCGGCATTTAGGAGGGAGACCTCACACCCAGCACATCCGGAGAGCTGTAAGACTGCAAACTGTTTCATAATCCACTCACTTTATGGTTTTCCATGCTATGCCGGTAATATGCATCACGCTATGCCCATAAGTCTATCTTAGGTCAGGTGAAACAGCAAATGGGTGTATTTCGGAATGGGCGATAGAGTGCTGCTGCTTTTGTCATAATCTTATGGTTTTCTACAATATGCCCATTCCGAAATACACCTTGGCAGTTTTGGTCCGTATGGTAGCTGATAGAGTAGCTTGACTGAGCCAAAACTGCTTTGTACGTTGCGATTTAGCAGCATTTCATCTTGTTTATACCCCTAAATTGAACTACTCCCCAGCAAATCCCCTTTGACCGCTATTGCATCAGCGATATACTTGTCTCTTACTCGAGGATGAATCCAGAAGGAGCCTTCCATCTATGGACAATTACACACGCGCGCTGCGGAACACATTTGTCGCTGACAGCATTGACCGCTTGCACCAAAACAGAGGGGATGCTGTCTGGTTGGAAAAGGCCCTCAGCGCACCTGCTAGCCGTTTCTTCCTGCTGGTTAAAGACAGCATAGTCTTGACAAGTGAAGCTTCTGCCATTTCGCTGAGTTTACCCTCCGGCTACCGTCCAGGCACTGGTATCCCAGGCAGCATCCGTCATTCTATTGGGTCGTGTAGAAGAGCATCTGTATTTCGTATTAGCTTACGAGGAAATGCCGGTCTTTGATGCTAAGGGAATTCAGCTGCGTGACTTGCGTGATATCGCTACAGATTTGAACCGGGATAAAAGTGCATTATTGGCGCAGGCGAAAGGCATGGTTGTTTGGCACAGACACAACCTGTACTGCAGCGTCTGCGGCGAACCAACTCGCAGCACAGAAGCAGGTTATACGCGCGTATGTACCAACCCCACCTGCGGGCAGCTTCACTTTCCCAGAACAGATCCCGCAGTGATTGTTCTGGTCACCCGCGGCAAGCGCTGTCTCCTTGGCAGGCAAGCGCGGTGGGCAAAGGGACGGTATTCCAACATTGCAGGTTTTGTTGAACCCGGGGAAAGCCTTGAAACCGCGGTGGCGCGTGAAGTATGGGAAGAAACAGGCATCCGCCTGAAGTCCATCCATTACCATTCTTCGCAACCATGGCCCTTTCCCAGCTCCCTGATGCTCGGGTTTAACGCGACCGCATCAAGTTGGAAAATCAACCGAAATGATGGTGAACTCGAGGATGCCCGTTGGTTCACCAGAGAGGAGCTGCGCGCCGCGTTGAGCCAGGGAATTGTTTCCATGCCATCCCCTTATTCCATATCGTTTCATCTGATTGAAGACTGGTTCGATGCCGGAGACTGCGGATTGCTCAGAGATTATTTACCCCTCACCGAAATGGAATAACCTCTGATAGTGGAACCTGCCAAACGGGATAGTCCTCCGCTTCAATGGTGTCTGTTACCTGGGTCAGCACCATACCATCCGCACTGAGCAGGTAAATGTCGCTGACACCGCTACGGTCAGAGACAAAAGCGATCCACCTTCCGTCCGGTGACCAGGCTGGATGCCAATCCCCGGCAGGATGCGACGTCAACTGCTTCAACCCGGTGCCATCAGTTTGCATCACATAAATATCCCAGCTTCCGTCAAAAGTCGAAGCGAAAGCCAGTTGAGATCCATCCGGTGACCAGGCTGGATACGCTGTGCTCCGCAGGTTCGTGGTGCCGGTCATTGGTAGGGTATAAGAACCCGCGGGATCGGTGAGATATATTTGCCATCGAAAACCACGGTCTGAAGTGTAAGCTATCCACGAACCATCCGGAGACCAGGCTGGATGCCCCTCGAAACCTTTATTGATCGTCAACCGCAGCTGCTGCAGCACCAACGGATCCACAAATTCCTCATAAATCAACAACTCAGCCGTAAATATGCCCCAATTGCCATTACGGAACGATCCGAAAGCTATTTGCCGCCCATCTGGTGACCAACTTGGTCCATTGTCATCAAAATCCGGGCTTTGTGTAATGTTGGTATAGCTTTCAGGGTCACCCAGCGCATTCCTGGGGGTAATCAAGATATCGCCATTCCCTGCTTCAGCGGCAGCATAAGCAACATAGCGTCCATCAGGTGACCAGGCGGATGCCCCCTCATATGTTGCCGGTATTGTAAAAATATGTCTATCGCTGCTGTCCGGATGGAGCATCACGAGATCACCCCCGGCACTGAAAAGCAGCATATCGCTGCCGGACCATGTTCCAGGCGACGCAGCAACCCGCAGAGTGGGGGGAACCTTATCTGCAGGAAATGACAGTTCTGCTTGTCTGCAGCCGGTTAAAATTAAAACCAGCACTATACATAAAAGGAACAGCATTTTCAAAACTTGATTCATTGTCTACCCTCACCATATACTGCGTAAAGCCACCGAACTTTTTTCGGGTGCCCGTCATATTTTTGCATCCATACATCGACTATGCGCATAGTGCGGCGCGGGTGTGTGGAAGGTGATTTCCCTTCCACACCTGGCAGAAACGGGAAAATACTCCGTTTCTGCTCTGGGCAATTGACGCTCGGTATCAAGACAAAGCGGATGCCCCCCTTAAACCAGGTGGCGGGACGGAGGTCTCCCTTGCATGGAGAGGCTCCGTGTTCCGCCTTGCCACAGCATCCGGCTAAAGGTAAACCATTATATGATCAGCAAAGTGCGAAGGATGCACACTTATTATCGTTGCGGAAAAGTGGCGGACACCCACTTTTTCCAACCATTTTCACGCTTACCCTATGTCAGGTATACTAACATAAGATGGTCGAAATGCGCTGTCAATTTTGGAGGCAATCGCAAATAAACGGATTGATATCTATGGACTTAATGCTCCGACGTGCACAGTGCGGTTTTGGACCATCGCAATACGACATCAAGTGAAGATAATATCATTATGCAAAAAAGCATCGAAACGCGCTGGTTTTTTCCGGGTACAGTTCCGTCTGAGGTTGGGCGGTGGTTCAGCTCTCCATTGGCATTAACCCAACCGCCCAGGGTGGATACCTATTTACACACACCTGGGACCCATAATTTAGGTGTTAAACTGCGTGAAGGGCGTATTGAACTCAAGCAGCGGATCCATCAACTTGGTTCTCACACATTCCACCCTCACGTGACCGGGATAGTGGAGAGTTGGTATAAATGGGGATTTCCTCTTAACGCCGCAGATTCAACTTTGGAGATGCATCCTGCGACATGGATACCCATAACCAAAGAACGGCGGCTCCGCCAATACCAGGTCGTCTCTGAAGGCAGGATAAAAGCTATCCCTGCCTGGCTGTTCCCGCTGCAGCGCAGCAGCATTGAGATTTCAAATATCCTCTTTAAGAACAATCCTTGGTGGAGCCTGTGTTTTGAGGTGATTGGCACAGACATTGATCTATTTGCTGTGCTGCAAACGACTGCAAGGGTAGCTTTCAAAAGAAGTGGATTTCCACCGCTTTTCGCCGAACAATCCTGCAGCTACCCGCAATGGATTGACCAAATGTGCACCGCACAAGAGCCATAAGGGATGCCTGTTGAATTGTCAAAAAAATTTCACACCGGTAATTCTACCAGTGAATCTTACAGATTCGCAAAGGTAAAAGGTTAATGTGCTGGCGCCAGCACATTAACCTTTTACCCAATATCCCAAATACATTTGGGATATTGGTTTGGGATATTTGGGTTAATTGGGTAATTATGTTTCTTGTCCGATATTGGACTCCAGACCAACATTAATTACTTCCATGGTCCGATACCGCATTCACCACCAGCCAGTATAATATAAGTAATAATTACTCAGAGCGGATAATATCAATCGGGCAGGACGATCCTACGCCTTAAGAGGAGCATATGGCAACGGTTAAAGTATCTCACATCAACAAAACATTCGGTGACGTTCGGGCTGTACAGGATGTCTCTTTTGAGGTATATCCCGGTGAAATTCTGGGGCTCTTGGGACCCAACGGTGCTGGCAAAACGACCACTATCCGGATAATGCTCGACATATTTGCGCCCGACAGTGGTCAAGTTGAGATCTTTGACGGGAAACTGGATGAATCCAGGAAAAACCGCATTGGTTATATGCCTGAAGAACGCGGTTTATATAAAGATCTGAAATTGGAGCCAACCCTTGTTTATCTTGCCAGCCTTAAAGGAATGGACGTTGCCAACGCGCGTGAACAGGTCGGTCCATGGTTGGATCGGTTCGATTTGCTGGATTACCGCCAGCGGAAAATTCAGGATCTGAGCAAAGGTATGCAGCAAAAAGCTCAGATCATCGCCACCCTTCTGCACAATCCGGATCTGGTCATCATTGACGAACCCTTTTCAGGATTGGATCCTGTCAATACCCGGCTGGTAAAAGATATTATTGAAGAAATGCGCGGACAGGGTAAAACCATTATCATGTCCACGCACCAAATGTACCAGGTGGAAGCCCTGTGCAACAGAATCGTCCTGATAAATCGCGGGCATACTGTCTTGAACGGAGAAGTCAACAGCATCAAACGCGATTTTTCAGGGAACGCGATTGAAATTGAAGGACAAGGTGATTTTACTGAATTGCCCGGGGTATTACAACTACGCCAGCATAATGGAATGTGGTCACTCACATTGGATGCTGGCACCGATCCGCAGGCTGTGCTTCGCGCCGCACTCAATCGCGAAGGGACAAAACTTGACCGGTTTGAAATTGCCGAACCATCCCTCGAAGACATCTTTATCACAGTGGTACAAAATGCAAATAATTCAGCGCATGACAAGGATGACTAAATGGCAAAGTTTTATCTCGTCGCCAAACATGAATATCTCAAACTGGTAAAAAAGCGCTCTTTTATCATTAGCACCCTGGGCGTCCCAGTGTTGTATGCTGTCATTATAGTCGTCAGTATTATGGCATCGGTGGGCAAGCGGGGTGAGTTACCTGTGGGCTATGTCGATTATGCCGGCGTACTTTCAAAACCGCTGTTGACATCATCTGTCGAAGCTCTGGAAACTGTAACCTTCCAGGCTTTCGACACGCAAGAGCATGCACTGGAAAAGCTGCGCGCCAAGCAGCTCCAGGCAGTGTATATTCTGCCAGCACATTATGCACAAACTGGGAAAGTAGAACTCTATTATTTATCACAGCGCCCTTCAGAACTCGCACGGTCAGATTTTGAGGCATTGATCAAAGCGCATCTCATGAGTAACCAGCCCGTTCAAGTGCAAGCCCGTTTACAGGAGGGCAATAACCTTATAATCCGAGCAGCGGACAACAGTCGCGAATTTGATTCCCGCAATATCCTTACCTTCATTGTCCCTTTTGTCGCTGCGTTTCTTTTTATCATCGCAGTGATGAATGCCGGAGGTTATATGTTGGCAGCTGTCACAGAAGAAAAGGAAAATCGCACCATTGAAATACTGTCCACATCACTTCGTCCGGAAGAACTTATCGGCGGGAAAGCCTTGGGGCTGATGGGCGTGGGGTTGTCCCAGCTCTTAATCTGGGTACTTGCCGGTGTGTTTGGACTTCTGGTACTTGCGCAATACGTCGTAGAAATTCGTGACGATAACCTTCCCATGGTCAATTCTCGGTGTCGTCGGCGCATTTTTCCTGCCAGCCTATGCGTTAATGGCCGGGATGATGACGATGATCGGTGGTATGGTTCAGGATACCAAACACGGGCAGCAGATAGCGGGCATCGTCAATATGCTGTTTACCCTACCGTTCTTTTTTATTACACTCATCATTGCCAAACCCAACCACCCCATCGTCATCGGATTAAGCCTTTTCCCGACAACTGCCTTTATAACGATGACAATGCGCTGGGCTATCACGGCCGTACCGGTATGGCAGCTTGTCACCAGTTTTTTCTTATTGACGCTTACCGCCATTTTAAGTATATGGGCTGCTGCCCGTATATTTCGATTTGGTATGCTGCGTTATGGGCAGAGCCTTAATCTCAGGCAATTGCTCAACCGCCACCGTAAAACTTTACGGTGAGTGGTTTGAGCCCAATGAATATAACCTTTTATATTTGAGGTAAGTTGATGCGTAATATCTTTCTCGTAATCAAACACGAAATTGCATGCACCATAGGCAAACCTGTTTTTTGGCTGACCACGTTTGTTCTTCCCGTGGTCCTGATGGTATTCTCAGTCGGGGCGCAGTTTATTAGTATGCAAGCATTTATGGAGGAACACGGATGTGCCCAGTAGTAGCGATACCGATCAGCAGGCGTTAATCATTGGCTATGTCGACTACGCCGGCATTATCCGCGATATGCCCCCGGAAATCCCGCCAGAGTTCATCGTGGAATTCCCGGATACAGTCGCGGCGCAACAGGCGATGGATGTCGGGGAGTTAAGCCACTATTATGTCATAGACGAAAACTACCTGACAACCGGTGATTTGTTAGTGATTGATAAAGAGTTCTCACCCCTGGGAGATATCATGACATTTGACCTGTTCCGAAATGTCATCAATTATAATCTCATCGGTGATAGCAAACTCGCCAACCTTCTCAGCGATCCAATCCAGGATTTGGAATCGTTCGATTTGGATGCAGAATCGACCGGGAAAGTTGAAGAGGGCGACGAAATCGTCAGTTTCATCATAAGTTTTGGGAGCCTGTTCATCATTTTTATAGTACTGACAATGAGCAGCGGTTTTATGCTGCGCAGTGTATCTCAGGAAAAAGAGAACAGGACTGTGGAAGTGCTATTGGTAAGCCTGAAAGCACGTGATTTGATTATTGGCAAACTCGTGGGATTAGGCGTGGTGGCACTTTTGCAGATGGGAATCTGGTTTGGTGGCAGCGGTTTAGTCTTGCAGAAAAGTAACCCCATCCTGGCAAATCTGGGGCTTGTTCTCACGGCAGGTATTTCCCTGCCAGACGGATTTGTAATCTGGGCAGTTCTCTATCTTTTACTGGGCTATATCCTGTACGCCTCATTATTAGGGGCAATAGGAGCTATAGCGCCCAACTCACGTGAGACGGGGCAGTTCACGTTTATCGCCCTGTTGCCGCTGATGCTTCCACTCTGGTTCAACTCGGTCTTTATGAATTCGCCAAACGGGCAACTCGCCACGTTATTAAGCCTGTTTCCATTGACCGCACCGACGTCGATGCTTCCCAGACTGGCACATGGTGATGTGCCTCTGTGGCAACCTGTAGTGAGTGTGCTGGGTTTAGCTGCGGCGACATACTTTTTTGTTTTGCTGGCAGCGCGCTTATTTCGCGCCGATACGCTGTTATCCAGCGCCAGTCTGAATTGGCGACGTCTGCGACATGAATTGTTTGAAAGTCATAAATAGTAGGGGAAAATCACCGGTGCCGAGATTGGGCTCCGATGGCGCAACAACATTGCGACAAGTAAGGGGCGTGTATACCTGAATACACACGCCCCTGCACAATCAGGATTAACCATCACCTTCCAGGAAGGTTCAAACTTTATTTCATAATGTAATACGTGCCGCGTTTCTCACCTATTTTCAGCAGGATACCCCGCTCTACTAAATCCACCAGATCCAAACGCAATGTCTCGGGAGTGACGTCCGGACATAGTTCCTGGTACTCACGATTTCGGATGCGTCCCTTTTGCTGCACATAGGTCAGCACTTTTGCCTGCCGTTCATTCATCGTCATCCCATCTGGTATTTTCGGGAGTGGGTGATGGGTTTGTGTATTCTGGAAAGTTACTGTAAAAGAATGTTCATTCGCTTGAAACGCTGGAATGGGATGTCCGGCACTCACCATTTCCTCAATCATCAGATCAACACCTAATCCCAATTCTTCAATGTAACCCCATTGATACAAGCCATTGACAATGCGCGGATTGCGTGAAAAGTGTTCTTCAACAATGTTATCAAGGGTAATAAATCCGGCAAGCCCCCCGGGCTGTAGATCTCCAGGCGATCTGAGAACATCCGCACTTCAATCGCCCGTCCGCGGATGTGATAATCGCGGTGGGCGACAGCATTGACCAACGCCTCGCGGATCGCCGTCGGTGGATAAACCCACTGTTCCTCCCGCTTTAATCCGCGCACAACAGCACCTAGTGCGTATTTCTTCCTGAATGATATCCCATGTGCGTTTGATGACATCAGCTAAATGTCCGTTAACCTCGACCCGTCGTCCATAGCTGCGGTCTCCATCGGATTTGCGTACCTGTACGCCCTCAAAGCGCACAAAAGTAATACCGCACCGCGGGATAAACACAGATGGGTTTTTGCCAAAAAGCAGAACGCCGGCAACCGTTGGTTGCCCTGATGGTAAAATCCAGCCCATTTCAACCAATACATCATCAATAGGGCGTGTAATCGGACGACCTTGACGCTCCTGCCACACATCCATAAACTCGCGCAACACATCCGGATCCAGGTCATCACGTGTAGCCCCCGGGACAGGTTCAGCTTCATAATTCCCGGTCATGCGCGTGTTAGCTATCTGCTGTACTTGCGTGCCTGAAAGCACGCGATTCTCAGCACCCGTTCGCACCAACAACCCTGCCATCTGCCAGGGTGTGCAATTCGGGGCTGCGGTGAACGCTGATGGTGAAAACAAACGCACCCGCCACCTCGGTCTGATCCCAGATAACGGGTATCGGGCGGTCGGCACAAGACTTCCGCCTGTTCAAGTGCATCCGTGATATCTTCAGGATAAACAAGTCCTGTCGGTGTACCTCCCTCAGCTAGCACCGACATAAAGTGTTCCACCATCGGCATTGGAAAAAGCGACTAAATACTCAGCGATTGCGTCAGCATCCGCATCTGGCAGCAATGCCACGAGCTGGCTTTCTTGTGCGCGGATATTCCCCGGCATCTCCTGCTCCTTACCTGATCAAGCAGCGTCCGGATGCTGAAATGCTTCGGCAAAGAATCCGGGTGAATAAGTATAGGCTATCTTCAGTCGTTTTCCACCTCGCATCATCCTGGCGCCTCTTCTCCGTTGTTAAACAACCGTGCTATGGAAGCGACACGGTCACCTTCCTTCAGATCCATCATCCGCACACCCGCTGCGTATTCCTCCCATCGTTGGAATACGGGTCACTTCAGTACGGAGGATAATCCCGCCCTCGAGATATCAAAGTAAGTTCATCATCCTCTTGAACGATACACCCGTCTTTAACGGGTCCGGTAATATCAAGTACATTATAAGCGCGCACACCTTTGCCGGCGCGCCTCTGAACCCGGAATTCATCCAGGGGCGTGCAGCGTCCGTATCCCTTTTGCGTGACCAGGAACAGCAAACCTTCCGGTTCGATCACCTCCGCGACAGCCACATGGTCACCTGTAGCAAGTTTGATCGTGCGCACCCCGGCAGCTGTCCGTCCCATCACACGCACATCGTCTTCTTTGAACCTGATACCGCGTCCCTTTTCGGTCGCCATAATAATATCATTTGTACCCTGGGTCAACCGCACCCAACGTAATTGATCACCTTCATTAAGCGTAATGGCGATAAGACCGCTGGGGCGTACATCTCTGAACTGGTTAATCGGAACGCGTTTAGCGCGACCCAGGTTTGTAATCATCATCACATTTTGAGCTTCATCAAAATCCGAAATAGCCACCAGTGCAGTCACGCGTTCCTCAGTTGCCAGGGGTAAAATTCCTGCCAGCAGAACCCCTCGTGAAGTGCGTCCAGCATCCGGAATCTGGTACACTTTTTCCTGGTACACCTTACCCAGATTGGTAAAAAAGAGCAAAGTGTCATGGCTGTTGGCAGAAACCAGGATTTTAACCTCATCTTCATCCCGGGTTGCCATACCAAGCACACCGCGACCGCCGCGATCCTGTGATTTATAGACTGACCACGGCACACGCTTGACATAATCACGCCGGGTGATTGAAATCAAAACTTCTTCTTCTTCGATCAAATCTTCCTCATTGAAAGAGCCGTCGGCGAAGGGGCGAATCTGCGTGCGGCGGGGGTCAGCATACCGCTCTCGCAGTGTTGTCAAATCCTGACGTGATGACGAAGCGCTGCTGCACGGGTGATGCCAGCAAACCCTCAAGATAAGCGATATTCTTGAGCACATCAGCATATTCTTCTTCCAATCGCTGGCGTTCAAGGGCGGTTAACCGGCGCAACTGCATATCCAGTATCGCCTGGGCCTGCAATTCAGATAATCCAAAGCGGTCCATCAAACGATCACGTGCTGTGTTAACATCGGGTGATTCACGGATGGTCTGGATAATAGCATCCAGATGATCAAGGGCGATAAGCAAGCCTTCCAGAATATGCGCACGTGCCTGCGCTTTATTAAGGTCATACTGTGTCCGGCGGATTAACACCTCAATGCGGTGATCCAGGAATATTTGCAAGAGACGCAATAACGGCAAAACCCGCGGAACCCCGTCCACCAGAGCAAGAAGTTGTATGCCAAAAGTGGTTTGTAAAGGGGTGTGTTTATACAGACGGTTGAGCGCTTTCTGTGGTTGCGTTCCGCGTTTTAACTCGATCACAATGTGCATACCATTGCGATCAGATTCATCACGCAGATCTGAAATCTCATCCAGTTTACCAGAACGCGCCAGCGTTGCAATGCGCTCCAACATACTGGATTTATTGACCTGATAAGGAATCTCCGTAACGACGATGCGGAACCTACCGCCCCGCATCTCCTCAATCTCAGCGATCGCCCGTACCACTGCTTTACCACGTCCGGTGGCATAGGCATTGACCAGAGATTCGCGTCCCAGGATTTCCCCGCCCGTAGGAAAATCGGGACCCTGGATGTACTCCATTAACTCGCTGACACCAATCTCATCCTGATGGTCCCAATGGTCGAGAACATGCACTAAAGCATCAACGACTTCACCGAGATTATGCGGTGGGATACTGGTAGCCATACCTACAGCAATACCAGATGCGCCATTGACCAGCAGATTGGGCAATCGTGCCGGTAAAACGGTAGGTTCCTGCAAACTGCCATCAAAATTCTCAGTCCAATCGACCGTATCCTTTTCAATATCTTCAAGCAACTCCATGGCAATTGGAGCCAAACGGGCTTCGGTGTACCGCATAGCAGCGGGAGAATCGCCATCAATCGAGCCAAAGTTACCCTGACCATCCACCAACATATAACGCACAGAAAAATCCTGTGCCATCCGGGCCATGGCTTCATAAACCGCAGAATCGCCATGCGGGTGATACTTACCCAGGACTTCACCTACAATACGCGCTGATTTTTTGTGTGCAGTGTTTGGGCGAATGCCCATATCGTGCATTGCATACAGAATTCGGCGCTGCACGGGTTTAAGACCGTCTCGCGCATCCGGTAAAGCTCTGGCGACAATGACGCTCATAGCATAATCCAGATACGCGCTGCGCATCTGTTGTTGTATATCGACGATTTCTACTGATTCGATGGTCTTATCCGATTCCAATGCGTAAATACCTCCAACTTTCGTATAAGAAAACGATTCGTTGAGTGATCGGCATAGGGTGTGGAACTAAACTTGCATATTTTTATTCAGACAGCGCAGCTCAACGGCATATTTTGCTTGGAAACAACGGGGGTTTCCTGATCCTATTATACCGCAAACAGCGCAGATTGCGAAAACACATCTTGCATACCAGGAGGAACAAATGAGAAATAAGTTACAAACCAACCTTTAATCAGTTCAATAAAAACGCATTACAGCTACTGCACCTTGATATCGTCAATAGAAACACTCCCGTCGACGACAGAAAGCTGCAAACGCCGTGGCTTTACCATCAACCCTTGATCAAGAACGACACTGTCACCATCAAGGATAACATCCCGTGTTTTACCGGATGCATCTGTAACACGGATAACCCCTTCTCCAGGTCCAGGTTGGAGGATTATGCCGCCGCCCTTCCCACACCAGCGACACACTGGCGCCGGATTCGCGTGATTGCCGGTAAGATCCCAGCACCGCCTCAGCATCCTGAACATCCTCCCAGGTTACCGTTATACTCCAACTGCCAGGTGGATTCCTGATGATGACCCGCATATAGCGTGGGGGTCAAATCATTGATATAGTGTGCGAGGCTGTCATAAATTGGGCAACGGGTTAAAATCCGGTTCCACCATACGGAAGAAGTAAAAGGGTTGGTCACTGCCGTTCATCCGATACCGGTTTGAAAAACCACATCGTGGTCACCCCAGCCCATGGCCATTCACGCTGCAAGCGTTCAAAAGCCAGTGGCGCGTAACGGGCTTGCTGCTCCAATGTCACCCGCCCAAAACGTGGATCCAAACCTTCGGGCACGGCATTGCTGTTCATCTCGCTGATCCAGATAGGTTTCTCCGCATCACCGTTCGCCACCATCACATCACGCACCCATAACGGTCGTGAAAAATTCACCTGCGTGACCCGCAAGCGTCGGTCAGTAGGTCCGGACCAGAGCATATAATCGTTCACCGCCATAATATCAAAACAATTCGCCGGCGCCGGCATCATACATTCGCTGCAGAAAAATCACATCCATCATATTGTTACCCTGGTAACCGGGGTTCCAGGTGCCTAACTCTACCGTAGGCGCCATAGCGCCGCTGATAACGACAGCTTGCGGATCAGCTGTTTTTACAACCTCATAAGCCAGGCATAACATGGCTGATATATCCGGCAGGATCCACCATCTGGTTACCCCACTCCGGGTAAATATTTGGCTCATTCCATATCTGGTAGAATTGTATGCGCCCTTGATAACGACTTACCACGGCTTTAACATAGTCGCCGTAATCACCCAGGTTATCAGGCGGACCAAAAGCACCTCGCGCATCACCATCATGCCGGCTCCAGCCAGGTGGGGCTTCCAACCTGGCAATAATATCCAGATTGTACTGTTCTGATAAATCCACAATTTGATCATACTTATCCCAGGCTGAACGATAAGGTTCATGACGGCGGTCTTCAAAATCACCCTTACCGTGAATCTCGATATCGTACCAGGGAAAGGATTGCCGTATCCACTGAAAACCAGCATCCTTGACCATCTGTAAAGTCTGTTCCCGTTTTTGAGGTTCAACCTCCTGGTCCAGAAATGTATTAACACCAAATGGCACTTCATCAGTATAAGCAACTGCTGTATCGTTCGCCAATTGAGGTAGCGGACGCATCCACCGGAAACCCCACTGGAACAAAGCACGAGCTTGCCGCAACAGACCTTCTTCACCTGTCACGTAGAACAAACTAGCGCCGGGGTCGGGAAATAAAAATGCCGCGCTCAACAGCGCGGCAACGAATAAAAAGCTAACAATTAAGGATCGCAGGTGTGGCTTAATCACCTTCACACCAACTTACTCACGATTTTGGGACGATTCACTTTCCTCATCTAACAGCAATTGCACCGCCAGAGGGAGCCGTTTGGTGACAAAACCCTGCACCTCAACCAGGGATTTATCAAACAGCTCTATTAAGGAAATATCATCACCTTTAAACCCGCTAATAGTACGGCGTGCACAAGTGCAACATCCCAAAGAAGCACGGTAACTGTCGAGATCACACGTCAGACAACTACCTAAACGTATCATCATCAAACCGAAAGCCAGTACTTTTTCGTGGTTGGAAGGCAAAACGGCAATTTCCCTAATGAGAGCCTGCCATTTAGGGCCTCGAAGATCGCGTAACTGTTGAATACACCGGGGTGGGAAAAGAATTTCGCTATCTGGGTACATTCAGTTTACACTGGTCCACATAAATTGATGGCGCACTTTCGCCAATGACACGATAATGACCTGATAAAATATGTATAAATTCGCAAAGGCAACACGGGGCAATCATAACACATTCAATACAGTTAATCAAGGGTATTTTATAGGAAAATAACGAAAATGTGGATATTGCTAATGAACTGGTCCAAAGATGGAACATAATGTTAAATTTCATACTAAAGAGTGAGGGCCCGGCTAATGCCGGGCCCCCAGTTTGCTTCCATAATCCATACAACACCTCCCTATTAAGGAGATACAGCGCTTATGTGTGTGCACCCACCATAAGAACCGTCCATATCCATTATAGCACACGTGTCAAGCCCTTAAAATTAATGGGGTGTCCGTCACTTTTCCGCAACGGTAATGAGTGAGTATACTCAGCACTTTGCTGAACATATTGTGGTTTGCCTTGGGCAGGATGCTGTGGCGGAGCGGAATCACCAAACACCGTTTCCCAACTACCCTCCTGCACCTCAGCTGTATCGCACCTCAAAGTACTTCCTTAACCAAGAATTCATACCTTCATTACCGCATCTACCCTATCTTCTCTGGCGGATAAATTTTAAGCAAAAATCTCACGTGTATATGACTTATGTCTAATAAATAATTGACATATTATACGATGTCATTATAATCAAATTTTACGTTGTAACCGGACACCATATCTAAACCTAACATCGGACCTATTTTGGGGGAATGGAGGCTATACACCGGTGTGATGTGGTAAAAGGCTTGCGTAAATATCCAATAACCCTTTCATATCAGGAGGAGAATCATGAAACGGAAGTCTGTTTTGTATGCTTTGATGTCCCTATTGATACTGGCAAGTCTGGCTTTGACCGCGTGCGGTACACCCACACCCGAACCCGCTACCCCTACTATGGAGCCAGTAGAAGAGCCAACCGAGGAAATGGTCGCATTTGAACCTAAATCTGTGGCGGCAGCTGATTGCGATTATGGTGGCAAGATTTTGAGTGTTGCTGCCGTTGACCAATATACTGTTAAATTCAGCCTGTGTAAGCCCGATCCCGCCTTTATGGCGAAGATCGCCTTCATTCCCTTCTCGATTCAGCCAGAGGAATGGATTGAAGCAACCGGTGGTACCGGCGAAATCCTCGAGAAGCCCATCGGCACCGGCCCATATGTTGTTGAAAGCTGGAACCGTGGTGACAGCATCATCTTCAAACGCTTTGACGACTACTGGGGACGCGAAAGCCAAGAACGAAACCCTGGTCTTCCGTTGGGCGACCGAAGGTGCGGCACGTTTGCTCGAACTGCAATCCGGCACGGTCGATTACATCACCAACGTCAGCCCCGATGACATCGAGACCGTTGAAAATGACCCGAACCTGCAACTGCTGCCGGTCGCCAGCCCCAACATCCTCTACCTGGCGATGACCAACACGTTCGAGCCGTTCGACAATGTGAAAGTGCGCCAGGCGATTGCGATGGGCATCGACCGCCAGCGCATCGTGGATAACTTCTACCCCGAGGGTTCTGAAGTCGCTTCCCACTTCACCCCGTGCAGCATCCCCAATGGATGTGCCGGTGAATCGTGGTACGAATTCGATGCCACTGCAGCCAAAGCGATGCTTGCTGATGCAGGTTTCCCGGAAGGTTTCAAGACCGCCATCTACTACCGCGACGTCTTCCGCAGCTACCTGCCCGAACCCGGTCTGGTTGCTGTTGAGTTCCAGACCCAGCTCAAGGAAAACCTGGGCATTGATGCTGACGTAGTCGTGATGGAATCCGGTGAATTCATCGACGAGTCCACCAATGGACGTCTCGACGGCTTCTACCTGTTGGGCTGGGGCGCTGACTATCCGCACCCCACCAACTTCCTGGACTATCCACTTCGGTGCTACCCAATCCGCAGTTTGGTGATCCGTTCCCCGAAATCTACGAACCGCTGGAAAAAGCTTCGCAGATCGGCGATCCCGCTGTCGCTGAACCACTCTACGCCGAAGCCAACAACGCGATCAAGGAACTGGTCCCGATGGTCCCCATCGCCCACGGTGCGGCTAGCGACGCAGCTCTTGCCACCCTTGAAGGCGCTTATGCGCCGCCTTTTGGCGCCACCTACTACACGCTGCTGGACTCCGGTAAGGATACGATTGTCCGCATGCAGAACGCAGAACCGATCAGCCTCTACTGCTCTGATGAGACCGACGGCGAATCCCTGGCGCCTTGCTGGCAAACGCTGGAACCGCTCTTCCGCTACAAACCAGATTCCGGTGATGTGGAACCGGTGCTGGCGACCAGCTGCACACCTAACGATGATTCAACTGAATGGATCTGCACGCTCCGTGAGGGCGTGAAGTTCCACGATGGATCAACCTTTGATGCCAACGATGTCATCGCCTCCTGGGCTGCCGGCATTGACGCCAGCAATCCCAATCACACCGGTAACACCGGTGCGTTCGAGTACTACTCATATCTGTGGGATGGTTTGATGAACGCGGGTGAGTAACCCGTAAGCATCAATGAATCAAACAGTGTGCCAGAAGTATGTAAAGTAAAAAGCACACACTGATTCACAAGAACAACGTACCGCGTACTGTGTTTTGAGGTTCAACCTTTCACACAGTATGCGGTACATAAAAATTACAGTACACATAATGCCGGACATTGTTTCACTGTTGCGGTTTTTACTCAGAAATACGCGGAAGCGATAACGATACCCTCTATGTTCCAATACATTGTTCGTAGAATTCTATCAGCAATCCCGGTCTTATTTGGTATTTTGTTGGTCACGTTTGTGCTGGCGCGGATGATCCCGGGCGATCCCTGCAAGGCGATGCTGGGTGAAAAGGCAACACAGGAAGTATGTGAGCGTTTCACCCGCGAACAAGGTCTCGACCAGCCCATTTATGTCCAGTTGGGCATCTATATGCGGGATGTTCTCAAGGGTGATTTTGGCGATTCCATCCGCTTCAGCCGTCCGGTCACGATCATCCTCATTGAGCGACTTGCCCATGACATTGGAATTAGGTACAATTGCGATCATCATCGCCATCCTGATTGGCATCCCCCTTGGCATTATTTCAGCAATCTACAATAACTCCGCAGTGGATGTGGTGACGATGGTGGGCGCTAATGTTGGCGTCTCTATGCCTGTCTACTGGTTGGGTCTGATGTTAGCCTATATTTTTGCACTCTATTTAAAAGGGACCCCCTAGCGCTGCCCCCTTCGGGTCGTCTTACTGCGGGGCTTACGGCAACCTCTTTCTACGAAGTGTATAACATCATCCTGGTGCCGGAAAGCATCAAATTCCACATCTACGAATTCATCGCCAACCTTTACATCGTCAATTCCATCGTGACCGGTAATTGGGCTGTATTAGGAGATGTTCTCAAACACATGATTCTGCCTTCCGCCGCCCTGAGTACGATCCCGATGTCGATTATCGCCCGGATGACGCGCTCCAGTATGCTGGAAGTGCTGTCACAGGACTACATCCGCACTGCAAAAGCTAAAGGGCTGCCCAAGCGCACCGTCGTACTCAAACACGCCCTGCGCAACGCTTTGCTGCCGATTGCTACCATCGTCGGACTGCAGTTAGGCACAATCTTTGCAGGTGCAGTTCTTACCGAAACTATTTTTGGATTGGCAGGCGTGGGACGTATGCTCTTCGAAGCCATTACTGCCCGTGATTATCCTATCGTGCAAGCATTCACGCTGGTCATCGCTATCGGGTATGTAGGCATGAATCTGCTTGTGGATATCAGCTATATCTTCATAGATCCACGCATAAAACTGGACTGAGGTCAAGACTATGACGGCATCAAAACTACCCGATTCTCTTAATCACAGCTCAGATTTATCTGAAGTAGAAATCCTGGCATTGGAAAGCAGTTTCCAGGATTATCGGTCCAACAGTTTGTGGCGCTTAATGCTGCGCCGCGTAATACGGCAGCGTTCGGCCAAAATCGGGATGGTCATATTGGCTATCCTTGTACTGATCGCCATCTTTGCGCCGGTAATTGCCCCATACGACCCCGAAAAAGTTCTGATCGGTGTGGAAGATGTCAAAAAACGCGCTGCGCCATGTATCCATCTGCTGGGATGTCCTGCTGATCAACCCCAGCACCTGATGGGTGTCGATGGCAACGTGCGCGACGAGTTTAGCCGCGTCATCTACGGCACGCGCGTATCCTTGTTTATCGGTTTTACCACGACCGGATTCGCCATTATTGTTGGCGTCATTCTGGGGGCTATTTCCGGTTATGCCGGTGGGTGGGTCGATAATGTGATCATGCGCTTGCTGGATGTTCTGATGGCATTTCCATCGCTGCTGCTGGCGATTGCCATCGTCAACGTTCTGGGACGCGGTTTGCAGAATGCGCTATTGGCAATCGCGATTGTCAACATTCCTTCCTACGCCCGGGTGATGCGCGCCAGTGCACTCGCGTTGAAAGAACAAAACTTTGTAGAAGCATCCAAAGCGTTGGGTGCCGGACATTTACGAATTCTGCTCACGCGGATTCTGCCCAACTCGCTCTCACCGCTAATTGTACAGGGAACTTTGGGGATCGCCGGTGCGATCCTGAATGCCGCAGCGCTCTCATTCTTAGGACTTGGTGCCCAGCCCCCTACACCCGAATGGGGCACCATGCTCGGCTCTGAACGTAACCAGGTTTTCAGCGCACCGCACCTGGTCTTCTTCCCCGGCATCGCCATTATGATCACCGTGCTTGCTTTTAATCTGCTGGGGGATGGTCTGCGCGATGCCCTGGATCCCCGCCTGAGTACAAAACCTGTGGAATAACGCTCAATCCATTTCCTGGTAACACTTGCTGCGATTTTTAATTGCAGCACTGATGAACAAGCAGCAACCCGCAATGCTGTTACACCTCAAGCGCGTAAAGCTTCACCACATTCTATTCAGACAAAAGAATTCTCAACTGTGGCGGCGCGTGGTGTCTGCAATCTTTTTATAGTGGGAGTTTTAGAAGTTCACCTGGATTCAATTGCAGGAATTCAGCAGACACCCCGGTCAGATAGGGCATACTGCCATCGGGGTCGCAATTCCCAAAAGAGCCGGGCGGTAATTTAAACGTGCCGTAATGATAGGCAACCATAACCCTGGCTCCTGAACTTTTCGCGAGTTGTGCTGAACCTGCTGGACCCAGATGCGTATCGACCGCAGCCACATCGAAAAACAAAACATCCACGCCCCGGATACGTAACAGCTCCGGGATCAAGCGAGTGTCCCCTGGATGCCAGATTGTGCCATCCGGCGTCTTGACGAAATACCCACAACAATCGCCCCTTTGCCAGGGATCCGTCTCTTGCCAGTCATGGTGTGCAGGGGTAACCAGGATATCGGCATTTGGCATTTTCAGGATTGCTTCATCAAGTGCCGTCGTGATGCGATCTTCACAAATACCCAACCCCAGAAGACGCTGCCGGACAGGTGGAGGTGCGATGAAACGGCAGGAAGTTTGCTCCGCAAGCACTTTCGCACTTACCGTGCCAAAGTGATCACTGTCAGCATGGGTATAAAGCACCGCATCCAGGTGGGGGATATCTCTGGCTTCAATGGGGAGTGGAACCTTCAGGTCATATTCTCCTTCACAAAGGTCCTGACTATTTACAGTCATGAGCGATATCAAGGGATCTATCAGAAGTATTGTTCCGCGAGTGTTGATTAGAACCCCCGCCATTCCCAACCAGGCAAGAGTTGTGTCCCGGTGCATGTCAAAAAATGAAGCGGTAATCTTTTGCGTAACCAGACTTTTGCTCATATGCGATCTCCATAAACCTTAATTGTTAACTGAGATCCTGGTATCACAACCTCTACACTGTTTGTGCGTCGCGGTTCACTGCAGCCAAAAACTCTCTGGGACCAAAGCCGGGTGACCGCAGCGCATTATAACCCAGACAAATCTCGGCAAGCCCTTCGTACCTGCTCTGTCGATACTTCAGCAATTCCGGGTAACAGCGCTTGAGCGCAGCTAATGGGGTTTCTTCCACGTTTTGTGAGAATGAATTTCCCCAGATCACCGGTTTGGGATGGTTGATGTACACCCGAAACATCTCTTCTAATACAGCAGGTGTCACTTCCAGATAAACGACCTTGCCGAAATCCCGCAAGCGTTGTGTCAGGTGCTCTCCTGTATAAATGACGCTGCCTGTGGTATCCAATATAGTGTGTTCCGGATAGGTATCTACAGGTTTAGAAAATATTTCTTCAAGCACCTCAATTTCACACTGCAAATAACGTGCTTCGTTTTTCTTAAACCGTTCATCATAAGGTTGTCCCATCCACTCAGCCACAGCATTGATGCCCGAGGCATCGCTGGGAAGGTGGGCACGCAGCTTCGCCTCGATCAGATCATCACAGCAGATATGATGGTATCCCAGCTTGTCAGCCAGGACATGGGACCAGTGCGACTTTCCGGTACCGGAAAATCCAATCACGACAATTCTCATAAGCCATCCTCCGCAGACATCCTCCACAATATTGATGCCCGGAACAACTCGACCTTCTCACCAACGTATCAGCAACTCACCTGAGAGACCGGACTGTTCAACGCGCGTTTCCCCTGCATTGTAATGGGTTTTCTTACCCGCACTCTCAAAAGTGCCCCCTGCGCCTTCTGGTGGTAAAAACACAACAGTCGCATCCTGCAACCCTGTGATCTTTAAAGTCAGCTCCCGGTGATGCTCATCGCGCGCACCAGGATCACAACCGATGACCCCTGTTTCCTGTCGCACAAAGACCCGGCACTCGTAGTGTAAGGTTCTGGCAAGTGGATAGAAAGAGGCTCCCCCTTCAAGTCGGGTAAAGGTAGCGTGGAAGACTGGAGCGCCATCCGGAAACTTGAGTTTTACAAAGCCGACCGGCGCCGCAGCATAACCGCTGAGATACCAGGCGTTATCATGCCGTGAAAAGAGCATCAGCGCCGGGTTCTGTCCAGCCACAGCATCTGAGGCTGCACACTGTACTTCGATGGTGTAGCCAAGCCGTCCCAGTGCCTCATAACCCAGTTTGCTGGCATCATAATATCGCGCTGCCTGAGGTTTCGGCTTGAGCGCGAGGTTGGCCAGATCGGGGCGCGTTTCAAAAGCATTGGTTCCCCTGATCCATGTAAGTTGCGTGCCCCCTATGGAAGATGCAGACACACAGTATGCGCGTGCTCCTGCCTCTGACATCACGTTGTAATGTAATAGCGCACTCTTATTACCTGCAAACCTTGCCGCAATTCCACCGCCGGAACCAACCGGGTCGTGCAGCAAGGTCCCAACGGTTGCGCCATCCGCGTTATTCAACACAAACTCACCCCCCAGCGGTAGGTCCACCTCAAGCCCAAGATAGGAAAGCACCAAAGGATGCAACGCTGAAGAAGGTCCATAAAGAATCGCGGGCACGCCTTTCTCCAGCCACCTAAACAGCCGTTGCGCATCCTCTTCGCGGTGAGATGCTGCCGTCGGCAGGAAAGCTATTGTCTGCGGAACCGCGCAGCGTTTTGACAGTAGAACATCAAACGCCTCAGGCGTGCCCACAGTTCCCACTGGCAGCCCATTATTGATAGCGCTGCGGACAAACCAGTCGCCGAAAAAGACCTCTGCTTGCCCTGCGGCGCCGGTAGCGGCAAGTCTGTGGTATTCCTCAAAAGGATATATCCACGTAATCAACCCGACATTATCCGGGCGGTCATTCAACGCAGTGCGGATATGGGCGGCGACCTGAACTCCGGTGAGTGGATCGGTCTCGCCATACTCTGTGTCGCCCGTCAGGAAATTGATGGTGGAGGGCGTGGTTATCTCACCGGCGGAATTGATGACGCTTGTGGCAAGAGGCATATAAATATCATAGGCTTGCCCATAAAAGATATCAGTCCATGGGTTTTGCCAGAACCAGGGGTCGTTGGGGTAGTAGCGGAAAAGATACTCGCCCATGGGGCTTTTCACCGCTCTGGAAAGGAATCCGGTAATCTCCAGCCCAAAGTCAAAGTTTAGCGCACCCCAGGGTGAGTTCGGTGGAGGAAGGCGCACATAACCGCTGTCATAAAGCCATGCAAAGTCAACGCCATCCTTCGCAATATCCATTCCTGCAGCGAAGTTAGAACCCCTTACTTCCATGGGGATCTCTGGATTACCCCGATATAGATCCTCCCACGCCTTTTTGAAACGTGCCAGATAACGGGCGCGTTCTTCAGGTAAAAAGTGTTCCCCATCGAATCCTGGTCCAAGATAATCCCATGCCACCGCAGAGAAACCGAATCCATTAGAGAGCCAGACGTAGTCAAAGCCAATATCGCGACAATATTCCCTGATTTGCCTCCCAAGGAACAGCGCAAAAGGTTCCCCCTCCTGAATCCCGTCCGGATAAGCTGCATAGGATTGGGCGTCTGCATGCAGCAGGGCTGCGGCATCCACCATCGGGAAGGTGGGGCGACCGCTGACCCGCTTTGGCACAATAATCTCCCGGTGCCTGTTGTACTTAAAGGGAGATTCCGCGAACTCCGGTCCCGGGTCAAAGGTCGCGCCGATAGAGATGGTCCTTCCTAAAAGCTGCGCACCAACAGTGCGCAGCGCGTTGACGATGGTTTTCAGTTCAGAATAGCGCATCGCCTTGGGCTGCTCTGTGTAAAGTATCGCGCTGCGCGTCGGCGCGTGGTGGCGCGTATCATATACATCGCGCCCTGCGTTACAGAAGCCGATATAGCGCGCCCATTCCAGAGATTGTTCCAGATCACCGGTCCACTCAAGAATTTCACTGCCGTCTGATACCCAGAGCATAAAACTCACCTCGGCAGCGGCTTCAAGCAGCGGTCGCCACGCTGTAATCACGTGCCGCGCGCAAGCTTCCGGGCTCAAGCCATCTTTGCGTCCAAATGGCTTGAGGCTCAGCTCAAGCGCCATCCGTTTCACCCTGTCATTGTTGGTGCGTTTCATAATTTAACCTGTCATCCTTCAAAACACTTCCACAGTTCTTCGGCGAACATTCTGTGCCCTCTGTCGTCGGGGTGGTTGACGCTGTTGTGCAGCAGTGTCAGATATGGAATGCCCTCTTTCCACAAATGCGCCCAGCGGCTGGATGCATCTGCGACCGCCAGGCGGTACCGCTCTGCATAATCCTTTAGAAAATGCACGTAGGGTCTGTTTTCCGCACCACATGACGCTATGCCCATCCACAATGGATGGGTGAAATGCGGGGTGATGAGCAGCCATTCAGCGCCGATAAGCGCCAGACGTTGGCGAATATCTTCATAAACGCTGTCCCGGATGCTTTCCTCCAACCCTGTGTCATTGACAAATTCAAGTGTGACCAGATCGGGTTTGAGAGACGTAACCTGGTTAAAATCCAGGGCATCCTGTAATTCAGGCCTGGCAAATGGATACTGCTCAGGGTAAAGCCAGTTGACGCTGCTTGATCCACCGGCACTGACGTTGTGGACCTCAATATCTGCATGCGGGAACATCCCTCGTAAACCCTCCGCAAATACATCGGTGTAGCGGAAACGGGGTTCAGAGGCATTACCGCCGGTGGTCACAGAGTCCCCCCAACAAACGATCACGACGCGGTCCCCGTTTTGCAGCTTATGCAAAGTCTTCGGAATTCGCCCCGCTGTCGTTCCGCTGAGGTCAGTAGCGCTTGATTCCAGTATGGGATAAATGTGGTCCGGCTCAAGAACTGAAGCACGATATGGACGAAAAATGTTCGCCAACCGAATGCTGTTTTCCGGGATGGGTGGAGGGAGAGGGATTGTGATGTGGGGGATACCTGGCGCATAGCCCAACTGACCTTCCGCGCCCAGGAACACACTGTCCAACCGCATCTGGGAATAAGCATAGGTCGCAAACACAGTATCTTCAGAACTGATACAGCTTTCAGGACCAATCCCCAGCATCGCGTGACGCGCGGAGAGCAGATAGTCTTTCCCTTCTTCAAGGATTTTGCCGCCGGGCGCTACGCGCAGCGTCAGTGTGGTTGGAATCAACGCGTCAAGCGCATTGATATCCCGCGCATCTGGTCCAGCCAAACGCGTTCCAATGTTAAAGCTCTGTGGTGCCTCTGGAGACAATCTCAAGGGTTCGTTTTCTACCCAAATAACAGGTGCGGGTGCAACACTAAAGCGTGTGTCCACTCGGACAGTCAAAGGCTGCCCCTGATATTTGTAACTGCCGGCTTTGATGAGCAGAGAGCCAGCCTCTGCTTGGAAAATCTCATGCATAGATGTTCTCCATCTGCCACACATCAAGCGATGTGAGGGTGCTTGCCTGTCCCAACGAGCGCAGCACAATCCCGGTGCTGTCCTCACGCCCCGGATAAACACGGACAGCCACACACTGTCTGCCGTTGACGAAGACTTCTACCACACTCTTGTCCACAAAGACCCGCAGCCTGAGCGGTTCATCCGGAGCAATATAGACCTGTGCGACCTCCGGGGCGCGCGGTTGAATATCAGGCAGGATGGATGCATGCGACATATCCAGCGTGATGACGCTGTACTGCTTTCCGTCATTGCGGCTTCGGTCACGATATCCCCGGTCGCGATAAAAAGCAATCCGGGTATATTCCATGTTATCCGGCGAGCACAACACATCCAACTCAAGCACCGGCGCGGCACTGGGGGCGATTTCCACCTGCATCTCTACTGCATTCCCTTTTACGGCACTGAGCGCCACATCTTCGTTTTCCGGGAGCGTCAGCGCGCTAATATGAACGTGGTCGCGGCGCAAAGAGGTCACATCGCCGGCAGGTTCGATACTGACCTCATCGTGATTAATCAGCCGCAACCTTCGCGGCAGCGTCATAATCTGGTTCCAACCAGGGGTAGGTTTTCCCTGGTTCATATTGAAGATCACCACAATCCCCCCCTCGCCATCGGGAGCAGCTGAGGGAGCGTGCACACCGGAGGGCCACGCCGGACCGAAGTTAAATTTACCATGCGCTGTGACGGCAAACTTATCCCTCTGTTGGTCGTAATCCCCCAGGAGATACTGCCCACCGCTCATGTGGCTGAAGAACAGCAACATATGCCGGTCGCCAATGGGCCAGAAATAGGGACAGGCGCCATCATCCCCCACCAGCGTAAAATGGTCGTCCTCGACAAACGGGTGCAGGTAGTCCCAATGCGCCAGATCCTCGGAGCGGAATAGGAAATTGGCACGCACGCGCCTGCCGCCCGGACCCGGCAGCTGCCCAGCGGAAAGGGCGTAATAGCTTTGACCTTTGCGCCAGATGCACGGGTCAAAGACGCGATAGGGCAAAGGAGAACCATCGGCGCTTTGCAAAGGAATTACCGCCTGTCCGGTGACTTTCTTCCAGTTGAGTAGCAGAGGGTCGCTGGAAACCGCGACCATATTGCCAACTTCTGTCCCGTGGTACATCGCGATCACCCGGTCCTTCTCAACATAGGTCGCGCCCGAAAAGCAGCACTTTTCCGGATTTGGATAAATGGCATAAGGTAAATCCCGCCAGTGAATGAGATCATCGCTGATGGTATGACCCCAATGCTGCCGCGGATCTTCCGGCGGATACGCCTGGTAAAACATGTGCCAGCGCCCCTGCCAATAACACAACCCATTGGGGTCATTGAGCATGGCTTCCGGATTAACATAATGATAGATCGGGCGGAAAGGGTCGCCAGCCATCTGTGCCCTTGCAGCCTCAAGCCGCCGCATCAGGGGGTTCACCAACAGTTGAGCTTCCTGTTCCTTCAACGTCTCAGCGAAGGTGTACTGCGGAACCTTTGACGTGTAGTCCTGCTTTACATCATACTTTTCATTCATACCCACCTCTTTTTTTGTAGTTCCCGGTTAATGGGAGGAAGAAATCAGCCAATTCAAAGAACTGGCTATGAACTGTCTGAAACGCGCATCCTTATATGAATCCGTGATCCAGCCTTGAATATCATACATGGGTCTCGCAGTTGCCGCGAGAGCCCAAAAATACAAATTCTTAACCTGTCCTTGAATGGATTGGTAGATCCGCAAGAATTCAGTTGCTTCCTCCATCATCCCCATAATTGCCAGTTCCATCACGCAATAACCCACGTCAATTGCTGGGTCACCATAAGCCGCCTCTTCCCAATCAATGACTGCAGATATCGTACCATTCGCCCACAAAACATTACCCCGCCAATAATCAATATGGACTAATGATTTGGGAACCGGTTCTAGCTTATCCATGTAATCGTGAATACTGTGCCAAACCCGAACTCCATCTGGGTGGTCACGCATATACTCCGGGATTTTTCCTCCGCTCAAAAACCACGTCGCTTCAGCGTTAGCGTCTAACAATAAATCATGAATCGGCGCACAATCAACCGAATGGATCTGGGCTAGCGTTCGCGCCATTTCACCCGCCCAGACCAAACCGCCCGAGGGATGCTGGGAAGGATCTTCAATTAACTCGCCATCTACATTGCTGATCACAATACCCGGACCTACCAGGAAAATACCCTCCTCATCCAGATAAAGCGGAGAAGGTGCCGGAACATTATATTTCTGAAGATGACACAGCGCATTATATTCCACACGGGCTTTAATGACCGGATCACCATACACATAACTGCGAATGACCAGACGCTGTTGTTTACCTTCAGCATCTACAGCCTCAAGCATGTGCGTCAGGTTGGTATAGCTCCCCGCCAGTGGAAGTATCGCCGTTAACGTACTCCCGGGAACAAGCATATCCAGCAGATATTGTGCCTTCTGAGATGACGGTGCATTAATCAATTTATGATCCATCCCACATGCTGAGTTACAATCTACTCGGGTCCATTCGAATAGGGCGTGAGCGATCCCAGGCATCAATCGCGGATACCAGAGCCTCCATCACCGTTGCGTAAGCAGGATCACCGGCAAGGTTGTGATATTCCTGCGGGTCGTTTTCCAGGTCAAATAGGACGCGGTCCTCTGAACCCGCGTAGCGGTCATGGTCCCGTGGGTCACGATACAGCATAAACTTGTAGCGCCCGTCGCGCACCATAACATAACGATCACCCAGACGATAGTTCCAAATGCCGTAATCAATTTCACTGAATACAGGGGCGGGTTCCGGTGAAATCCTCTGCCGCAGCGCTGCCCCCAGACTGGGAAACTGCACTTGCTCCGGAATATCCAAACCGGTCAGATCGAGCAGCGTGGGCAGCAAACTGGCAGTGTTGACCGGACTATCGATTGTCTGCTCCTGGACTCCTGGACCGGCAAAGAAGAACGGCACACGAGCGGAAGCCTCCCAATAGCTCTGTTTCTGGAAAAAACCGTGATCACCCAGATGCGTCCCGTGATCGGTAACAAATACGATAATCGTATTCTCTAAATCGCCCTCCTCATCCAACGCATCTAGAAGTTTTCCGAAAACGTGATCCACACAAGCAACGTAACCGTAATAACACTGCCGCGCGCGCCTGATCTGCTTCTCGGTCAAGCGGTGGGTACCCGCATACTCGCACAAATGCTCCTGGTGTGTCGCTGAGGCGAAAACCATATCTTGTGACCAGTCCAGCGGTAATTCAACGCGATCTGCCGCAATACACGTATCAAAAGGGGCAGGTGTCACCACCGGTGTGTGCGGCGCGTTGAACGATAACCTCAGGAAAAAAGGACGTTCCGGATCTCGACGCTGCATCCAATCCAGCGCATTCCGCACAGTTTGCATTTCCGGTGTGTCATCCACCGTTCCTGGGAAACGCCCGGCGAAGAGCCAGGGGCTTTGACCGCCATCATATCGCACAATATCTGCGTCCGGGTCTTCTACCGGCACCCTGTACTCAAAATAATGCACCCGGTCACCCAGAACGTGATTGACCTCTTTTTCAAAAGCCTGTTGCTTGCAGTGATAGTCTTGCTTACCGAAACTGGCAACCTGGTAGCCATTGGCGGTAAAAACCCATGGGAGAAATTGTAAACCGTCCAGGTTCAGGGAATGGTGATTGTTCATCACACCGATGGATGAGCCATAACGCCCGGTAAGCATACAGGCGCGGGCAGATACGCACACAGGACTGGGCGTGTAGGCTGCACTAAAGCGCGTGCCGGAAAGAGCCACACGGTCAAGATTGGGTGTGCGCGCCCAGGGCGTGCCGGTAAAACTCAGCGAGTCGGCGCGCTGCTCATCGGTCATAAGCCACAGAATATTCGGGTTATCAGCCATATTTCAGGTTCTCCTGAGAACTATCATGAATATGTATCGGGATTAAAGTAAACTCTAATCCCTAAACACGCCGGTGCTTGATCCGCAGAGCCTGGTTGATATGAACCATGTTATGCCGCGTCGGGGGCATCAGCAGTATACCTGCCACCGTTCGTTTCGACCAGTACTCCACAATACCTCGCGCTTCCTCGACCACTGCTCCCTCATCCAGCACCCGTTGCAAGCGCTCAGGCGAGACTTTCTGGTTCAGATCTTCCGGCGCTAACTGCATGACTATTTCGCGTGTCCGGCGTCCCACAGCTGTGCGATACGCGCGCACAGCATCATATTCGATGCATGTGCTTAGCTGCCGGACAGCGTCAATATCCATCGCATTCCCTGTATCTACAACCGGGCTCTTGATACGTTCCAACCAGTTGTCCGCATACGCCAACTGGGGTGTTCCCGCGACCAGCATATTCATCGTGATATCCTCAATCCGCGCTATGTGCCAGATAACCCACGCGATGGAATAATCTTCGCTTCGCGGGATACGGCGGAAACAACCATCGGTCATCTCCTCCCATATTTCATCCGCAAAGGATAATAAACCGCTTTGCGCCATCAGCGATGTATGAACCATAGCGTGCTGCTCAAGGAACAGGGTTATCGCTCCCTGGAAATTCCGATCGTTTTCCAGGTCATCGCGCAGTAACTTTTGCCTTTCGTTCCATCGTTTACGGTTAGGTTCCATTATCCATCTTCAATCTAGCGGCAAATGGCTTGTATAACACCCAATATCAGCACTAGTTTAGCAAATCTGGAGAATTCATCAAGAAAGTCAGGGTGGGGGTGCGTTCTAAGAACTCGCTCCCTTCCTGGGGCACTTTCTTAGAACGCACCCGATGCCACAAGCAAATTTGACCTTTCAAATGATCAGGATTAACATTATTTCACCCCTGACGGGTATCGTTGTTATTCACAATGACCGGGTCTATTTTGTTTCATCTCTTGGTTTACCTGAGAATCATTCACTTAAGCGAGGTTACTTATATGAAAACAAAGCTCTTGACCTTGATTAGCCTGTTCTTGATGGTTGTGATACCGCTCGGGTTCGCCTGCAAACCCGCATCCCAGGCCCTGGCGGATAGCGGGAGCATTAACGCTTCAGTCAGTTCATATCTGGACACAGATTGGGAGTGGCAGATGGGCAAGCCGCAAACCAATATGCGGGGGGTCTGGGGCAGCTCCAGTTCCAATGTCTTTGCTGTAGGCGATGCCGGCGTCATCATGCATTACGACGGTACCGATTGGACCGATATGGACACCCCCTTGCAAAATATCAATGTTCACGCTGTCTGGGGTACATCTGCCACCGACGTCTATATTTCTGCCGGTCACCCCGCCACCCTTTACCATTATGATGGTGACGCCTGGGCACTCATGGACTGCGGTGATGCCAATAAAATCGAATACCTGTGGGATTTTTGGGGAACCTCGAGCACCAATTTCTACGGCGTCGGCAGAGATAGAGATGACGCATCGGTAGAACATGCAATTCTCCGTCATTATGAAAACGGTTCGTGGACAACCATTGACTTCTGGCTTCTCCTGGGGCTTCATCACACCCTCAACGGGATATGGGGCAGCGCTGCCAATGACATCTTCGTTGCGGGCGGGTATGGCATCAGCGGTGGCGGAGCTGTCGTGCACTATAACGGCACCGATTGGAGTGTCATGGCGACAGGCAGTCCGCCCAACCTCAATGATGTCTGGGGAAATTCTGCAAATGATGTTTTTGCCGTGGGCAAGGAAGGCACCATTATTCACTATAACGGTTCAGTCTGGTCGGCGCCGATGAGCCAGCCTGCCGGCAGTGTGGAACTGAAAGCTGTGTGGGGCAGCTCGGGTTCCAATGTCTTTGCTGCCGGTGAAGATGGCACCATCCTGCACTATAACGGCAGTACATGGACCCTGATGAGCAGCGGGACGGAATTGACGTTGTGGGATCTATGGGGCACGTCGGGCTCCGATATTTATGCCGTCGGTGATTATGGCACAATCATTCATTATAACGGGCAATACTGGCAGGACCGGGACGGGGATCCCAATGCTGTCTGGGGCAGCTCTGCATCAGATATCTTTACGGTTGGGGAAAACGGCAGAATCCAGCACTACGAAGGCAGCAGTTTCACTGATCAGGAGAGCACAACCTATGCGGAGTTGCATGATGTTTGGGGCACCTCTGGCAGTGATGTTTTTGCTGTGGGGAACGGTGGAACCATCATCCACTACAACGGTTCTGTCTGGAGCCCGATGACCAGTAATACGGCAGTTAATCTGTTAAGCGTCTGGGGCAGTGCATCCAATAATGTCTTTGCAGTCGGGCAGTCGGGTACGGTTATGCGCTATAACGGCAGCACATGGACCAAAATGTCCACACCTACAGCGAATGAGCTTTCTGGTGTATGGGGTAGTTCCGGGACAGATGTGTTCGCTGTCGGCTTTTCTGGACGCATTATGCATTTCGACGGAACGGATTGGTCTGTGATGACCAATCCGGATTATGACTACCTGCACGCCGTTTGGGGATCTTCCAGTACCGATGTTTATGCAGTGGGGAACAACGGCACCATCCTCCATTATGACGGCATAAACTGGGCAAACAGTGGTCCCGCATATGGACATGATATCTACGACATTTGGGGCACTTCCGGCGCCAACGTCTACGCCGTTGCCGAATACGAGAACATCTTGCATTACAACGGCATCACCTGGTCCGTCGTGCAGAGCTCCATTGGCGGTGTCTATAATGTTCCGCTTTACGGCATATGGGGCAGCAGCGCTTCAGATATCTACGCCGTTGGCTTCTGGTATAGTATTTTTCACTATGACGGCGTGGGATGGATGAGTAGAACGGCTTACCGGTATTGGTACGATGTCTGGGGCTCCTCAAGCGAAGATGTCTTTGCCGTGGGATCCTGGGGTGCAGTCGCTCACTATGATGGTGTGGAATGGAGCCAGATGCAGCACATAACCAGCCAGTATCTCCGGGCTGTCTGGGGAACCTCCGGCAGCGATGTCTACACTGTCGGGTATAACGGGACGATATTGCATTATGACGGTGACAATTGGGGATTAATGGACAGTCAGACAACTGCCGGATTATTCGATGTCTGGGGATCATCCTCTGACGATGTCTTTGCAGTGGGGAACGCCGGGACCATTGTACACTACAACGGCACGGTGTGGTCGACCATGCCCATCACGTATACCGACGACCTGCGCGGGGTGTGGGGTACCGGCCTCCAACGACGTCTATGCTGCCGGTGAAGCCACCCTCATCCTGCATTATGACGGCAGCGAATGGACGGAAGTCAATCACGGCATCACTGATTATACTGACCTCTGGGCAATTTGGGGGACGTCCAGCACGGATGTGTATGTTGTGGGTGACAGTGGAAGAGTGTACCGCTATGACGGCGCCAGCTGGGCAGATATGGATCCCGGACCTTATGTAAACCTGGATATTCGCGGCATCTGGGGCTCATCACCCTCTAACATTATACTCACAGGTTATCACGATGTGTATGACGACAACCGGATTGTCCATTACGACGGGCTGTACTGGTACCAGGTAAACCCGCCAGGTCCCAGCGCACTCGGCGTATGGGGCAGCTCAGCTTCCGATGTATTCGTCGTCGGTGATGGCTACAGTATCCTTCATTTTGGCGGTCCAACGTGTACTTTTGATATCAATCCCCGCAGTGCTGTGTTCCCCAAAACAGGGGGCGTGCGAACAGGCGCTTTTGACGTAACCACGACGCCGCAGAATTGTGTATGGAATGCTGTCAACCACTTCACCTATGCCACCCTGGACAATGCCTGCGGTATTGGAGACGGAACTGTCAACTACACCGTCAAAGAAAATAATCGCACATATATCCAATCCGGATATATAGCGCTGATGAACCAATTCCACAGGGTGACGCTGCTCAATAATAACTGCGAATATACCATTGATCCCGGGTCCAGTGATTTCGGCAGTCTGGGGGGGTCAGGCGCCTTTACAGTCACGCCATCGGTGAATGGTTGCTCCTGGGTCTTTGAAAGTGAGGTTCCATGGATAACGGTTACTGCACCGGCAGATGGATATGGGACAACCGAAATGGCTGTCGAATACAGTGTCGATGCCAATCAAAGTTGGGACGCCCGTACCGGCGCGATCACGATGATGTGGGCTAACAATCAAAAGGGATTAACCCATGACATCAACCAGGCTGGCAATCCTGTGCCGGTGCTTAGTGTGAGTGGTTCTGCCGGAGCCGAACCCAATATTCCGGGCACGTTTGTCATTGCATCCCCTGTCGCACCCGCCGGCAACCGCACTATTGGGTACACGGTGGGCGGCAGTGCGACATCGGGAACTGATTTCACTGCGCTGCCGGGCTCCGTTGTGCTAGCAAGCGGAAACTACAGTGTCACAGTGACCCTCAATGTCAAAGATGACGATGAACTGGAAGGGAATGAAACTGTCATGCTGACCCTGCAACCGGGAAGCGGTTATAGTTTGGGTCCAATCACCAGCTCTACGATTGCCATCTTCGATAACGACACATATCCATACGATATTTACTTGCCTACAGTGCTGCGCTAACAGGAAAAACCGGTCGGGGTTACATGCCCCGACCGGTTTTTTGTATATAAAAACACAATCTTCAAAATTAAAAAGGCATCTTGATGTTCACCGCTTTGCGGTGATCTGCTTTATGCCAGCCAATTCTGCCTCGTAAACCTCAAAATGCTCGCCTTCAGCTTCCTCAGGGTCTACATACTTGAACCACAGCGCGCTCTTTTTATTTTCACCCGCTAATTCGCGCCGGCTGGAGGTCAACGCACTCTGTTGATCGTGCCACTTCACCTCACCATCCTGCAGCAGGATATACTCACCCGCATAGCGTGTTACCAATTGCTGCTGGTGGTCGCGATAATAGAGAGCCTGTTCGCAGGTCGAACGACGCCATGCAGATACCATCTCGAAAGAATCCGTTTCAACAGTCCGGAATGCGGCTACGGGTCCCTGTACTTCCGATTGAAAATCAATCCGGGATAAATCCACAGTACCAAAACCCGATTGGTGGGCAATGTGCAGCGCGTTTCGGTCGCGAATGAAAGGCGGGATAGGCCAATCGGTCAGCGGATTAGCGCCCATCAGATGAGTACCGCAAGCATCGGTGGCTATCACATGATCGCCTGCAATAAGTGTGTCCGCAATCCGCCCCTCGCCGTTCCATTCTCGCCCCGACTGTCCAACCAGACCATCAATGATATTGAGTGCCGGACGGATGATTCGCCCCAGGTCAACCAGCACATAAGGTAAGCGGATGATGTGATGGAAATAGGGTCTTGCACGCCCCAAAGGTGGCATCGGTGGCAATCCGAAAAGATTCTTAAGGCACAGCGTGACGCCCATAAAGGCGTGGTTTTTCATCTTGGATACCGAAACAAAAACATCAGTATCAACCGCTGACTGCGGGAGGAGATATTGTTTGAACATCGCACCGCCACCTGGCACAGGGCAGACCTTGAGCGGGGGTTGGTCGCCATCCACGAGCGTTACCCCGAACGCTTTGAGCAAGTCCATATGGGCGACATTCGCCTCAAGCGGTACCCCGGCAAGGCGCGCCTCGGGAGATGTCTCCGGACAGACCATCTCGGCAGCGGGGTTGTTCTCACGCAACAGGCGTAAGGTTGCTCGGGCTACCTTGCTGTCAACCAATTCCTGGAGCACACCATGGATCGTATGTCGCCACTCCGGCGGGAAAACCTGATTGAACTTGATTGTGATGCGCTGCGCCTGCCGGATTTTGCGCCATGATTCCTCCAGCGGTTCCGTAGCCCGTTTCAGAGCTTGATAGACTTCCTCTTCGTTACTTCTGTGGTCGCAATGAACAGCGCGCACATGATAATCCAAAAATTCTGACATGCTTTCTTGCCTTCCTGGTTCGGATTATTGAATTAAAAATCCTACATATTGCGCTGTACAGCATCAATCATCGCACGCATATATCCGATAGAATATGCCATACCCGCCCGTTGCTTGTTGTCACCGGTGATAGCAGGCGAGTGGTCAGGACGGATTGGTCCGTCAAAACCTACGTCCAGATAGGCCCGGATAGCCTCGTAGGAATCAGCATCTCCGTCATCCTGGAATGTCTCATCAAACTTTGGGAACTTGCCCTTGATGTTGCGAAAGTGCACAAAAAAGATCTTACCTTGCCGTCCGAAGTGCCGGATGACTTCTGGCAGACGCGAACCGCCCACATCAGCCATCTCGATGACCGTACCCTGACAGAATTCTATACCATTGTAGGGGTTGGGTACGGCATCCAGTACCCGTTGGTAGCTTTCGACACTGATCATGTGCCTGCCCAATCCACGTAACTCGGGAGCGGGAGGGTCATTGGGATGAACAGCCAGTTTGACATCAGCTTGCTCTGCCACGGGCATGGCGGCCTTCAGAAAGTATACGTGGTTCTGAAAGATCTCTTCTGCCGAAATTCTACCTGCATCCGTTAAAGGGCCATCCTTGACCAGGTCGTAATCAAAGCTGGTCAAACCTGCACCACCACGCCCACCTCCCGCCTGACCGTGCCGGTAGTGCCCCCACACGTTGATGATTGGCGACCAGTTGTAGGCAAAGATGCGTACACCCACTTTGCCCAGTGTGCGAATGATGTCCAGGACGTGATCAATTTGTTGATCCCGATCTGGACCACCCACACGCGCGTCGCGCCAGAGCACTTCAGGAATATTCTCAATGGCGGCGATGCGGAGTCCATAGAGATCGAGACGGCTCCTGACGTTCAGTAGAGAGAGGTAGTCCCACTGCAATTGATCCGTAATACCTGTCCCCCCCAGGATCACATCTTTAACGCCCAACTGGGCTACAAAAGACAGTTCCTCATGCTCCAACGTACTTATTGCTAAAGCGATTTTCATATCCGGACCTCCATGCAACATTTGTGTCGTGTAAAGCTTGAACCGGTATCAAAAGAGTATCATTGGACTTTTAACCAGAATGGCTGGGGGACGCGCTTTGGCTATAAGCCTCGCGCAACATCGTCGTTGCTTGATCCACCGAACCAGCCCGACCGGTGAAAGCCAGGGCCAGAGCGAGCAATCCCAATAATGTATCCTCCGAAGTTGGGCACATGCGGTAGCTTTTTTGAAACTTGGTGCTGATTAGCTGGCGCAGAATATCAATCTGAGTGAGTCCACCGGAGAATACCAGGTTGTCCCACGCCTGAGCCGGTGAAAGACGCAAAGCACATGAATAGAAATTTTCAGCCATATTCTGAAAAGCAGCATGGAAGAGATGTCCAACGGTGAGTTCTTCTTCCAGAATGTGGCTGATCTCACCATAATCACCAAAGGAACTGTTATAAAAGGACAAATTCATGCGCATCTTGGTCTTTTCCACCTCAGCCGATTTGCGCGCGATGTAGGGCCATGGATCTGCCAATGATAGCTCCTGCATCTCGGCTAACTCGGACAGGAGTTTGACCAGCATGTTCAACGCGCGTCCAGCGGGGATATGCGTGATGGTTGCTAGAAAGCGCTCGTCGAAAAACGGACGGGTCTGGTAATTGCCGAATTCCAGTTGCTGCTTGAGCAGACTGACCTGTGATCCGGTGGATATATTGAAGGACAGCTCACCGGGCTCCAGCAAAGCCCCCACCATGGCGCATTGGTAGTCTCCCACGGGTGTGTAACAAGGTATCGTGCGCGAGACGGATGGCAAATATCCAACCACCTGTCCATAAGGTCGAATCTCTGGCCAGTGCAGGCCATTTACGCCCAGCAGAGATAGCACCTCTTGATGCCAGTCGAGAGTCTCCAGATTCAGTCCACCGTGGGACATCGCATGCGTTAACTCGGTGCAGGGCGATGTACCGCATAGATTCGCCAGCACAAAGTCGGGCAGCGAGGTTGGGATGCTGTTTGTCCCCGGCAAATCTCCCTGTTCTGCCCGCCAGAACAGCACACCCAGAGGTTGACCAGCATGCAACTCGTTCCCCATCTTCCGCAGCATGTCCGGCGAGAGGCGCTGGCGCATAACATCAAAATACGTCCCCTTCCCTGATGGATGCGGGAGCAGTACACGCTGATCCTGCCACGTCGTGAGGTTCGAGAGTGGTTCACCAAGCGCTGTCGTGAATACCAAACCGTGCATTTGGCTGCACATGGCGATCCCCTCACAGTCTTCTGCATAGGCAAGCAGATCATCCAACAAACGCTGCACCACCGAGAGCACAGCATAAGGATCATACTCTTTGTACAAAGGCGGTAAATCCGGAAGCGGGTCCGGGAAAGCAATCCGCCGGATGTGGTTTATGCTCAACGCATCCACGTCAAGCACTGCGCCTTTGATAAATGACGTGCCGATGTCGATACCGATGAAAGACATTATGCTAATCCTTTTTTATGGATAACACTCACAACCATTATGTTCAACCTCTATCATGCTTGACGTTGTGCCGATCGAAACCTGCTGCGGGTAATGCCAATAAAAAATATTCGGTCAGGTCAATATAGGCTGTATAAGAAAAGACTGCTGTCGAAATACCGCGCAGTGTTGTAGAAATGTTTGCGCCAGCTTGTGCGATGGTAACGATGGGCATGCCTCTGGCATAGGCATATCCCGCTTCAATACCCACGCCCACCCCCTTCTCTGTGAGGTCTACCACCATAACGTCACACTGGTTAATTGCATCAAACGAACGTGCCATCAACGTATCCGGCGTAAAGGACACAGCTCCCCACGCCTCCAGATCCCTGGTTACGCAGAAGGTCTTATACCCCAAGCCCTCCAATACAGCCGTGATACCTTCAATGCGCGCGCGATTGGCAAGGTCGGCATGATATTTGATAGCAAGATAAACCTTCAACCCTGCTTACCCTCAAACCGTCAGTGGATAACGACCGTGTTTGAGCACCGTATCCAGGGCTGCCAGGATGTTTTCAGGCGTAACGTCATGTTGTATATTGTGAATAGCTGCCCAGACAAAACCACCACCGGGTCCAAAAGTGCGTATGCGCTCCATAACATCGTCGCGCACCTCCCCCGGTGTGCCAAAGGATAGCACATGCTGCGTGTCCACCCCACCTCCCCAGAATGTGATGCGGTCGCCAAAGCTATCCTTAAGATAACGGGCATCCATACCACCCGCAGAAGTTTGCACCGGGTTCAGAATATCAATACCCGCCCGGATGAAAGGTTCAATAAGCCGCGGTACGCTCCCGCAGCTGTGCTGGTAGGTCTTCCATGGCGTATGCTGGTGAATCCAGTCACACTGCACCTTGTAGCACGGCTCATGAAACTTTTCAAATATCCGTGGGGAGAACATCTCACGGTTTTGCACCCCATAATCGTGCAGGCTGACCGTAATGATGTCGATATCTTCCCCCAAAGCTTCCCAATACAGCTTCAGGTTATCGAGGGCTATTTCAGCCCCCAGGTCCATTAACTCCTGTATATAATCGGGCTCGGTAACCAGCAGCATTAAACCATCTGTCAGTGAACCCACCGACGGCGCGCCCAATCCGCCGGCAAAACACAGCAGTGCTTTATCTGTAGTACGGCGCAGCAGACGCGCCCTCTCCTGCATGTAGCGTAAGGTCTCGTCACTTACCCGGAGCCATCTTGACTTACGCAGAGATTCAATGGTCGGAGGTTTGAAGTCAGGATCGGTTGTGATTGAAGTACGATTATCGAAATAAAATCCGTCTTTGGGCATCTGACCTAAAAGCCGTTTTGTTGGGTCACCATCCTCATACAGCATCCAATCACCATGCGGTGTAACCTCCACCTTAAATGCGCCGGGCACCAGCACCGGCGTCCCATCGAACAGAGTCCATGGTTTGTAGTCGCGCTTCAACATGTGGGCATAGTGCAGGGCTTCAGGTTCCACCGGCAGCACATCGATCTCAAAGCGCTCCACCAGGTCCTGGGTCACTTCCCCCAGCATCTGGAATATATCATAAACCCTTACCGTATCATCCAATCCCATTTTTCTTCGCAGGCGCACCAGCGCACCTGCCATAATTCCGCTGACGATAGAGCCACCCAGATCAATGGGGATACGGTCAGGCTCTTCATGGTTAATGGTTTTCAGCACACGTTCGCGACTGTTCATCCCTGACTCCTCTACGAAGGATAATTATGCCTATCAGAAAAATCCTGCGCATTGTAATACAGCTTGTAATCCTGGTTCCGCCCCTTA
This sequence comes from uncultured Chloroflexia bacterium, assembly GCA_963700595.1. Taxonomy (GTDB): domain Bacteria; phylum Chloroflexota; class Anaerolineae; order B4-G1; family SLSP01; genus PWVB01. Next base: position 92,324 of record CAVOYE010000014.1, on the reverse strand, counting down.
GTTGAATCGCACCCATATTATGGCATGATTTGGAGAACGCAGCAATGATGAATGGGAAGCGGGGTGCGTTCTAAAAAAGACACGCTGGGCAGTTCAACGATCAGACAGCGGTTATCTGCCGGATAAATTATTGTGGGATGCTTCAGAAATTGAGGAAATCGAAGTCGGGGCGAAAGGATTTGAACCTTCGACCTCACGGACCCAAACCGTGCGCGCTAACCAAACTGCGCTACGCCCCGAACTCATACAGTTATACTCGAAAATTGTAGTTCGTCAAGGAATCAGGAGGATTACGGAGCCCACGACAACCGCTGATTTTCGCCCCCGGGCATATTGCTGCCCAGGTCCAGAATACGCTGCACCTCGGTACCGGCAAATGCCCTTACATAAATCGCCCAATTTCCATCACGATTACTCACAAACGCCAGGTTCCCGCCATCGGGTGACCATGTCGGCAGCATTTCATCTGATGGGTCCGTCGTCCATTGCTGCACGCCACCCTCTGGACTCAGTATATATAAATCCCAGTTTCCCGTCACATTACTCATATATGCCAGCAAATTACCCGCGGGAGCCCAACTCACAGCCATGTCATACTCGCTGCCGGTTAATCGCTGTCCAGGAAGCCCATCGTCCGGGTTGTCCAGGAAAATCCCACAGCTACCCTGTTCATCGCATCCGGTATAAGCCAGAATTCCATTTCTGCCCCACGCCGGAGCCCAACCTTCACCCAGGCGCTGTGGGGTATTCGTGCCCAATGTGTCTCCCACGTAAACTGACCAACGACCACTGGCATCTGTTGCCGCGTAGGCAATACGTTGGCTGTCTGGAGATAATACGGGCCAACCTTGCTGACCTAGTGAAGCTTGTAATTGCAGCGGGACACCTTCTTCAGGTAAAACCATCGCGATACCACCTGTCCCCTTATCGCGGTATGCCACCCGACCTGTTCCCCATTCCCACCAGGGTTGGTCACCGTTCACAGCCGCGCGTATAATCCGCCCACCTGCATAAAGCGCATAAAGGTCGTAGACTCCAGTCGCGGCATTGTAAACCGGGTACGCTAACCTGCCCTGCGTAAAACCGGCAATCGGTTGCGGGGTCAGGATGGGTACGGTACCGCTGATCGGTACCGGCGTTGCGATCAGGCAAGTTTGTGCCGCACTTGCGCGTTTTCCTTCGACCTCTGCGTCCGAAAACATCCGTAATGCCTGCGTATATTGCATTTCTGCTGGGCAAAACTCACCTTGTTCAGAAAAATCATCAGCATACTCCAGATATGCGCGGTACAGGCGCTGTGTCACATCTTTGTAACTCGGAGTTGCAGCGTACAAATCTTCAAAGCGCTCAATACACAACTTCCAATCCACCGCCCAAAAACTCAAAGCGGCGAGGTAACGGGCTGCCGTATTACGTTGGCTGATAACTTCACCATCCAACGGGCGTAGCGCAATCGCTTGGTCCAGATAAGAAATGCCCACCTCTAAATCATCCGCAGTCAGGTAATCTATGCCGGCATTATACAAACTGGTGAACAGCATTTCCTCTACATCGACCTGCGCATAAACGGGATCCAAAGCACGTAACTGTGTCAGTGTACGCGCCGTAGCAACCCAATCCTCGGTACCAAAGCTCGTTTGAGCTTGTACTAAAAGCTGTTCAGCCAATGACTGTGCGGCTTCTGATGTAGGTGTGGGTATCACCTGCAACCGGATCCGTGATTCTGATAATCCCTGCTGTGCCAGGGCATAAGTGGGTTCAATTTGCAGAATATACTCGAATTCTGCCGCGGCACGTTCGAAATTACCGTTATTTAACGCATCAATCCCGGCATCGTAATGCTCCTCAATTAATTGCTTGCGGTTTGCTTCACGATCACGCTCACCGGCATAAACACCCCAATAAGCCGACCCAGCCAGAACGCCAATAAAAATTACCAAACCCAGGAGAGCCACGAGCAGCCTTAACCACACCTTTTTGTGGGAAGTCGCACGCTTTTCCACACCCGGTTTGTCTGGATAGGGTTTGGCGGGTTTGCGTTGTTGCGTTGGTTCAGGGCGCTCGCGTTTGCGGCGGAAATTGGGGAACAAAGGTTGGGTGTGCTCAAGGGAATCCAGTGCTGCACCACAATGAGGACAAATCATCCCGGCTTTCTGTATTTCCTTTCCACATACGGGGCAATGCGTTGTTCCAGGAGTTTCTTTATCAGGCATGATGTGATTTATCCGTTAGGGTTTTCCAGGCAAAGTCGTCGCAGAGGAAGCTAATCCCAACTGAAGTCCTCCAGAGCCAAACCGCCGACAAATTCACGTAGGATTGAATTCTCCGGCACAAGGCTGGCGTCCAATGGCAGAACCCACTGAAGAAATGTGAGTAACCTGTTAGCTTCAACCCACTGGCGTGAGTTGCGGTTAACTTGCAGCAATAAGGGTTCTACGAACGGCTTAAGCACAGATAGCTCATAGACTAATGCCGAGTTGAACATCACTTCGGCATTTTCCTGATGAGGGAAAATGTGGCGCTTCTCACCCCGCCGGACACTTTCCCAACGCTGGATAGTCTCCGAAGCTGAATAACCTCGGGTTCGCGCATCCCGTGTGATACGGCGTACCAGACGTGTATCCGTTGTTGGCACACGGTTATGTCTGTCAAGGTTAAGCTGTGTTAATGCGGAGACATAAATGCGAAATAATGTCGAATCAGGAACGCCATATACCAGGCGCGGATTTAATCCATGAATGCCCTCAACAATAATAACCTGATCTGGCGTTAACTGCGCTGTCTTCCCCGGTTCCCGTTTGCCCGTAAAAAAGTTAAATTTAGGTAGTTGGACCACATCGCCGCGCATAAGTGCATTCAGATGCGTATTAAATAGATCAACATCGAGGGCGTCCAGGATTTCATAATCATAATCCCCGTTCTCGTCACGGGGTGTGTCTTCACGATTCACAAAGTAATTATCCAGTTCTAATGCAAAGGGGCGCAAACCATGAGCCAGCAGCTGGACTGCTAAACGTTTGGAAAAAGTCGTTTTACCTGAAGCGGAAGGTCCAGCTATCAATACCAAACGGGCAGAGTCACGTTTCTCCCAAATTTGGTGCGCAATGTCGACAATACGGTGTTCATGAAGCGCCTCAGCCACAAGGGCGACTTCATCTATTTTTTTCTCTTCAATTGCACGGTTCAATCCCCCCACATCCTCAGTGCCTAATAGACGCAACCAATGCCCATACTCACGGAATACGGTCTTGAGTTGCGGGCTGCGTATGGGTGCCTGTAAACGGGTGGGTTCGTACCGGCGTGGGAATTGCAGGATAAAACCATCATCCCAATAATCAAGATCGAAAAACTGCAGGTAACCGGTTGAAGGTACCATATAGCCATGAAAATAATCGCGATAACCATCCAGGCAATATAAACGCAAGTAGGCTTTTTTGGGGTCGCGTCCCTGGAATACGCCCACCTTATCAAACTCACCACGCGATCGAAAAATCGACAGAGCTTCTTCGATTGGAATCTCATCTTCACGTATGATCGGAAGGTTTGCCAGCATCATCCGGTACATTTCTTGTTTTAATGCTGTTAACTCGGATGCTGTCAGCGGTTCACGGTTGTGCACCTCACAAAAATAACCGCCGAAAGGCAGGGAATGATCGACATAGAGCTCAATTTCAGGAAAGAGGTGGTGAGCAGCGACAACCATTAAAAATGTCAAAGAGCGCCGGTAAATACGCACACCATCGGATTGCGATAAGTCTACAGGCTCAACATTACAGTCACGGTGCAGACGGTAACTGAGTTCGCGTAATGTGCCATTGACCAGTGCTGCTATGTACGGCACTTCAGGTGTGTCAAATATGACCTTGAAAAACGATTCCACAGAGGTACCAACCGGAGCTTCAAAGGTTCGGCGATCAGGCAGTGTCACCTGGACAGTCTGGCGTGGTGCAACCAATCGCACTTCAGGTTCAATTTTCCTCACCACCCAACTACCCCCTATAAAGTTTGCCCACAGTTTGCTTCCAATACCAGAAATTACATTGCATCTGCCGAAATGATAAAACGCATCCAGTATACCGTTATCAGGATGTTTGTAAAGTAATCGCGTTCGTAAAGGAAACTTACTGACAACCTCTGGTTTATTTGGCTCTGGACATTCTCCATAAATTGCCTAAAATAGAAAACAAACAGAAATTTTATTTAAAGGGCACACCAACTTCCTTATGGCAAAACTACAATCGGTTCTCTTCTTCATTCTCTGTGCTAGTCTGCTTGTATTCATTGCCATTATTACGACGCAGTGCATCCAGAAGACCAATGCGGAGAGTCTGCCCTTGATGATAATATCCCCCACTGCGGGCTGGACACCGATTGAAACAGCCACACAGACAGCAACACAGACACCCACCAGAACACTGCAGCCAACCCGATTTACGACAGTAACACCACCCCCAACCTGGACACCGACACCAACATGGACACCCAGTCCCACCTATACGCCACGCCCAACCTCAACATCCACGCCCACCCAAACACCCACACCTCTACCCCCGCATCGACCGACTGCGGTACCGGTGATACTCTATCAAACGCCGACAATCTCGACCACATATGCCATACCTACCGCTGTTCCCCGCTATCCCATGTCAGAAGATGCCCTCACCATCGTGCTTTTGGGCAGCGATAAGCGTCCCGATTGGTCGCACTGGAACACGGACGTAATTCAATATCTCGTCATCTACCCGGATATCCCATCTGTTACGGTGCTCTCTATTCCCCGGGATCTCTATGTTTACATTCCGGGTTACAGATTAAGCCGGATCAATGTCGCTGATATGATTGGCACACAGGACAATTATGATGGCGGAGGCTTGGGACTACTCAATCAGACGCTGCTTTACAACCTTGGCATCACTGCGGATTATTATGTTAAAGTCAATTTTGAGGGCTTGAAGACCATGGTGGATGCACTTGGAGGGATTGATGTTCCTGTGCACTGCCGCGTATATGATTATTGGCCCTATCCCGATGAAAACGGTGAGTTCCAAATCATCACTCTGGAGCCGGGTATGCACCATATGGATGGGAAACTTGCACTGTGGTATTCCCGTACACGTAAAACCTCCAGCGTGTTTGCCAGGGAGGTACGTCAGCAGCAGGTGCTGGAAGGGCTGTGGCATGCCGCAAAAGCCGCTGATGTTTTCAGCCTGCTGCCATCCATGTGGGAGCAATACAACTATTTGATTACAAACTGATCTGGGATGGGGCAACATTCTCACCTTGGGGTCATTGGCTGCCCAGATCGATGGCACCGACGTCCGCTTAACCAATATTGGTCCGCAGCAGGTAAAATTCTACATAACTCCCCAGGGAGGGAATGTCTATCTGCCTGTTTGGGAACAAATGAGTCAAATCATAGATCAGGCGCTGCTGCCCCCTGCTTCCAGTCGGGCAGCGCGCAGTGCGGTGCAGGTTGAGGTTTGGAATGGGACAGGACACGAAGACTGGGACCAACTCGCCTCGGACCGCCTGTACAATAACGGATTTACCCCTATTATCATTCCCTCTGACCGGCGCGACTATGCGCAGACTTCTATCCAGGTCTATGGCACCCATGCCAAAGGAACAGGCTTACCCGAGATTCAGGAGATGTTCCATGTTTCTGATCAAAACATCAGTTATCTCGACACCGACCAGGGCGACATAAAACTACGGTTTATCATCGGTGCCGATTACCAAACCTGCCCATAACATGATCGGGATTATTTCTTTAGCGTAGTATCTTCAGGACTGGTATTCCGGGAATCTGATTGCTCCACCTCTACATCAATGATTGTCACATCGTCAGGAATCAAGGTATCGTCAGTATGCACATTCGTAAAAGCATGACGATACTGATCAACCAGATCAGCAGGGCAAAGGGAAATAAACACCCGGAGACCGATCAACAACAGAACCAGATCATCCACCTGACCAACACCGAAAAAAGCATCCGGCACCAGATCAATTGGCATGACAAGGTATAACATCGTCAATATGGGGATCAGTTTTGTCTCAAACGGGACGTTCTCATCCCAGAATAAACGCCAGGCTAATCGAAATTGCGAAAAAAACTCACGCAGCCAGCCCAGTAGCTCATTTGTTTTACCGGAACGCTCCGGCAGTTGAGAGGGATTCTCAGGCATATGTCCTCCTAAACGACAAAGATCATGCACTCTCAGGCGCATGCAAAAACTATTTTAATGACCCTCACCTTCATTCACTATCATCGTTTACGAACTATCCGGTCCAAAGTTGCAAAAAAGCAGTGTGACTTTGTTTGCTCAAAGCCTCCATCCTGAATTCTTCACACTTTCTTACCCCACACTTTGTGGTACAGTTCAAGTATGCCATATCTTATAGACGGACATAATGTTATCGCGGCATTGCCGGATATCAACCTGGAGGACGATAACGACGAAGCACAGCTTGTGCTGAAGCTGCGGGCATGGACCTCACGCATTCGGCGTAAAGCCATCGTCATATTTGATGGCGGGATTACGGGCGGACCATCTCCGGATTTATCCAGCCCGACTGTGCGCGTTGTCTTCGCAGCACGATTTCATACTAATGCTGATCGCATTATCCGTGAACGACTCCAAGCTTTGCGCGATGCTCCCAACTGGACGGTCGTTTCGTCAGACCACGAAGTTCTTGATCAAGCAGAGCTGGCGGGTGCCAAAACGCTTTCGGCACAGCTGTTTGCAGAACAGCTGAATCTCCCGCCAACACCGGAAAAAGAGAAACCGGAGTATGTTTCACCCGCTGCCGTGAATGGATGGCTGGAAATATTTCCGGAGCCGGACCCCCACCACGGCACCTGCGCTTTCTGTGACCACAGAACTGCCAGGTCAACCTGCCGCATTACAATCCAAACCCCCACGACAGAAACCCAGTAAAAATCAACCCCCAACCAACGCGAGAGCGGCATATGCGCAGTATCGGCGAACAACTTGGCAGAGAAGTCACACCGCCACCCGAAGAGGCTGTGAAACCTAAACTATCCGAAAAACCTGTTGATATCTCTTCGGAAGAGGTTGATGCCTGGTTACAGGTCTTTCACGACCCGGTTGAAAGCAGCGTTCCGGAACCAAAACTGCCGAAGAAAATTGTCAAACCCCGACGCCCAAAAAATCCGGTCGTGCGAAAACAGGGAGATCTCACACAAGATGAAGTTTCTGTATGGTTGGATGTCTTCCCAGAGCCTGCTATTGGTGCCAAATCAGGCGAGACGTCGGTCATACCCACCAAAAAACGCCGGCACCGGCAGCGCGAACTTGATAACACACTGGCCCAGCACAAAGCCAAATTGAATGTACCAGAGGACCAGGATCAATCATCGCTTTCCGACGAAGACCTCGAATTGTGGCAGCGTATGTTTGGTTCTGAAGAATAAAATCATTCAGGGAGTAATGATGCGACAGAAATTCCAGGTCACACTGGGTGTCATCATGATATCCTTCGGTTTGATATTGCTGATTTCCAAAGAATACAACTGACGCACAAGTGAAAATCCTGTGACTCTCAATTACAGGTGTTGATATGATACGCAAGATAATCCATTTAGACCTGGATGCCTTCTTTTGCGCTGTTGAAGAGCAACATGACCCGTCGCTGCGCGGGAAAGCGTTCGCGGTAGGTGGGATGCCGGAAAACCGCGGGGTAATTGCCTCATGCTCTTACCCGGCTAGAAAATATGGCATTCACTCAGCCATGCCCACCGCCAGAGCACTGCAGCTCTATCCTGATTTAATCGTTGTGTCCGGACGTCACCGGCATTATGGCGATATGTCTCGTAAAGTGATGGAGCACCTCTACAACCGCTCTAACCTGGTTGAACAAATATCCATTGACGAAGCATTTATAGATGTCAGCGACTTAAAGGCTGACGCAGGCACACTGGCACGCGAATTACAGGCTGATATCTGGGGTACGCTGCATTTACCATGCTCACTTGGCGTAGCTACTAATAAACTTGTGGCTAAGATCGCGAATAACGTTGGAAAAGCCAGTGCCGCCACCGCAGGTCCACCAATGGCGATTAAAATCATCCCGCCAGGACAGGAAGCAGCTTTCTTAGCCCCGCTGCCGGTCAGAGAGTTATGGGGGGTAGGGCCTAAGACCGCAGAGGTGTTGGAGCAGTTAGGGATACAAACCATAGGTGATATCGCGCAATGGCCCGCAGACGACCTCACTGCACGGTTCGGGCAGCACGGCGCGGATTTAGCACGCCGTGCGCGGGGAATTGACACCAGACCCGTGTCCTCTGAACACGAAACCAAATCCATCAGTCAGGAAACGACATTTGCGCGCGATATCACAGACCTGGACCAATTGCACCGCACGCTCTTGCACCAAGTAGAAAACGTTGGATTGCGCCTCCGACGCGCTGACCTGCTGGGGTCCACTGTGAGAATCAAGCTGCGTTGGTCAGACTTCACCACACTCACCCGCCAGATGACACTGGAAACACCTACCAATCAGGATGACGATATCCTGATTGCTGCAGAACAACTTTTTGCCAGAACCTGGATTCCATCAAAACCGGTGCGCCTTCTGGGTGTTGGCGTCAGTGGTTTTCAACTTCCTGAACGGCAACTTAGTTTATGGGAAACACACTTCGCAACGCGGAGAACGCCTCCAACAGGCACTGGATACTGTCAGGGATCGTTACGGTAAACGCGCGATACGGCGTGCTGTTGACGTTGAAGGACCGCAGCAAAACGACGAACTGGATCAATAAACCGGCAAATTAAGTAGCAACGCACCTTTGGTTACAGGTTGTTCTGAAAATAATCACCCACCCGTTTTTCCAGATAGATCCTGTCTTCCAGACGTCGCGGCATGTGCCGTTCATCAGGAAACAAAAGTAGATCATACGGTTTTCCAGCGCTGATTAAAGCGTTGACCAACCGCGCTGTATGGCGAAAGTGTACATTTTCATCGATGAGCCCATGGATCAATAGCAACTTCCCCTCAATAGCTCCCACATGCGCCATAACACTGCTATTTCGATACCCATCAGGATTTGCCTGCGGTGTTCCCATATAGCGCTCCGTATAATGTGTATCATAACCATCCCAATGCGTCACCGGTGCACCGGCAACAGCAACGCGAAAAACTTTCGGCGCGCGTGCAAGGCACATCAAAGCCATATATCCACCATAACTCCAACCGTAAATACCCACCCGGGACGGATCAGTCAATCCCTGTGCTACCAGCCACCGGACACCTGTGACCTGATCCTGAACCTCTATATCGCCCATATTGTGCTTGATCGCACCTTCGAAAACCTGTCCGCGCCGCGCGCTGCCCCGGTTATCCAGTTTAAAGACCAGGTAACCCAAACGGCTTAAATATTGTGCGCGCATATCGACCGTCGCAGACCATGCACGCGTAACCTGCTGGACATGAGGTCCACCATAGACACTGACAATTGTCGGGTAGGGTCCGTCACCGTAAGTGGCTGGTGGGCGGTACAACATCCCGTGCAAGATTAATCCATCGGGCGACAGTATTTCCACATATTCAGGTGTTTGAAGTTGACTGGCAATCCCGATTGGAAGTTGTTGTACAAAAACTTCAGTCGATTGTGGCGTCATCATCAAGGGAATGCAGCGTGACTCTGCGGTGGTTGCTCTGGCGTGCTGAATATGTCCAGGAAATACGCTTTTTGCATGATCCAACTTTACTTCATGAGATCCGGAACCGTAGGTCAATCGCCGTGGTAGTCCTCCTGAAAGCGGGACCGCATAAAGATGGCGTTCGAGGACGCTATCATAGGTACCCATAAAATACACCAGGTTTCGATCCTCATCCACGCCAACAATTGCGTCGACCACCCATGAACCCGTGGTCAGTGGATGTATAAGTTTCCCTGCCTGGTCGAAGAGATAGAGGTGCATAAACCCGGAGCGTTCTGATGCCCAGATAAAGCGACCGTCACGTAATGGCTTGAGCATAGTATGGAGATTAATCCACAGTGCATTGGTTTCTTTCAACAGCACCCGGCAACGCCCGGTTTCCGGGTTACAGTTCAGTACCTGCAGCGCAGTCTGGGTACGGTTCTCTACCTGAACGACCAGGGAGCCGTCCGGCCACCACTGCACCCGTGCCAGATATATGTCCGGGTCGTCCCCGAGCGCCATCCACACCGGATCTCCACCTTCGACATTGATGACCCCCAGTCTTACTTTGGCATTTTCATGACCCGCGAAAGGGTACAGATGATCTTCCTGCGCGTACTCCCCGGTTAATTCTTGTCCCTGATGTACGATGCGGTATACCGGTATATGTGTCTCATCGACCTCAGTGTAAGCAATCCGGTGGCTGTCCGGCGACCACCAGAAACCATGCTGGCGTCCCATTTCTTCCTGTGCAATATATTCTGCCAGACCATGCACAAGTCCGGTTTCCCGCGCTCCACTGGTAAGTTGCTGCTGCTTCCCGCTAAGTGCATTTGCGACAAACAGTTCGGCGTCGCGGACAAAGGCGATAAAACGCCCATCCGGCGACCACTGAGGATCTAACACCGGTCCATTAGCATTGCTGACGACAAGCCTGGGCTCCGCACTAAAATCATCCAGGACTGTCACGCTGCCGTTTAGCGGGATCATAATCCGGATGGTGTCCGGGGGCGCACCTGGCATCCATGCATAGTGCGTTACGCCCAGAGCCCGGTTGCGCGCCCGTTCGCGGCGCAGTTTCTCCTCTGCGCTTAGTGTTTCCTCGGTCTCTCCCCCCCCTTTTGCAGTATAAATGCAGCGGTATTCGGCGGTTTGTAGGTTATATGCATAAAGATGGCGGTACAATGAGTTGTCAGGACTATAAAGGTACGTGATCCACCGGTCATCCGGGCTGAAAGTTATGACGCCCGGAACAACCATACCTGGTCTGGGGTACTCAGCGGCATCTGCCGGACTTAAAGAAATTATCGCAGTTTCAGTCATCTCACTTCCTTATTCACAGGGCTGTGCATAAACGGAAATGTGCCATAAACCGTCTAATTGACCTGATTTTGTCTCCAGAACCGCAACCTGGGTATCCGACATCCACCAAGTCCTTATTCAGGATGACCGCATCACATTCAACGAATTCTGCAGAAATGCTACCAAAGCGTCTGCGTCTTCGCATATCAACATCTGCGATCGATACCATCGCGGTAAACCGGCTTTGCGTAAATAACCATGGAGGTGTTTGCGAAACCGGTGCAGCCCGTGAGTTGGTCCATGAAACACCAGCATGCTCTCCAGGTGCTGTAAGACCACCGGCAAACGCTCGTCCCAGGGCACATCATCGCGGTCCCGCCGTTGAAATATCCAGGGGTTCCCAATGGCAGCGCGTCCAATCATCACCCCATCACAACCAGTCTGGGTCTAAATACGCGGAATATCCGCCACGCATTTGATGTCTCCGCTGGCTAAGCACCGGGATATGCAGCAGCTTGTTTTATCTCAGCAATAGCATCCCAATCCGCTGTACCCGAATAACCCTGCTCTGCTGTGCGTCCGTGGACAGCAACCATTGCAGCGCCATTCTCTTCAAGGACACGTGCCAGGTCAATGTACAGGCGCCTATGCCTGGCGTCCTCATCCCACCCCAGTCGTATCTTGGCAGTTACCGGCAGGGGAAGGGCGTTATACAAACACCGCATAATCTCGCCCATTTTGGCTGTATCACGGAGCAGTGCTGATCCCGCCCCGCCCTTGGTCACCTTGTACTCAGGACAGCCCATATTCACATCAATGACATCCATATTCAAGGGCAGAATTTTTTGTGCAGCTGCCTCCAACGCTGCGGCATCGCTGCCAAAGAGCTGGCACACCAGGGGATGTTCCTCAGGATGCAAGCGCAGCATCTCATCCGTCCGGCGGTTGCCATATTGGTGCTTGCCGTGGAGGATGGCATTGGCGGCCAATAAACCCGTATAGGTTAACGCCGCGCCGTAACCCTGGCAGAGCCGGCGGAAAGGTTGGTCATTATAGCCGGACATAGGCGCCAGAACCAACTCGAACCGTAGATCGGCAGATTGCCAATGGTAAACGTGGGAGACTCAACCATTTCTATGCTCTTACTTTATTCCGCATATCTTTCACCGCAAAGGGGGCATAAAAAAGCAGAACAAATGCCAATCCCAGGAGTTCGATTATCGCGATATACCAGGGCCAAACGGGCAGAACATCTAACAAACTTGCCGTATCCGGCTTGCGCGCAATAAACATATAATTACTGCCGATGATAAAATTGAGGATAAACACAGCAACCATATACAGGTTACTGCCGATGATGACGCGTTTAGGAGAATCGCGCGTTGGTCTGAAACCTTCCACGAACGTCATATAAAGCGCAGCGGTGATGATCGCTCCGTGTGAGATTAAAACCTGAAAAAACCGGAAATGCGGGTAACCGTAGATGCCCGCGTCCGGGGTGAGGAGTGCCTGCAGAGCACCAGCGATGCCCAGCAGGTAAGCGAATTCGTAAATTGCGGTGTTCCTGGTAAGCAACATGAAAATACTGAGCCACACCAGGGCGCTGCACAAATGAAATGGCAGCATCGTCTGGATAGTCCATTGACCGGTAAAATAATTCCACAAATGCCACGATGTTTCAGTAATCAGCAGCACAACCGCCAGAATAATCCGTAAGCTGTGCGCTTGCCTTTATCGGTTGCCCGGCGTCCCAGGATAATCAACAAACGCCGCGAGCAGCACAACTACCAACAGCCCGGTCAGATGCGCAGGTCCAAACAACACAAATGGTGCCCCGGTCCAGTCTTTCGCAAAAAAATTATTCATGATGTCCTTCTGTGAAACCACTGTGATGGATTAATAGTTGGATAAATACAGGGATAAGTACAAATGCATCAGGACTGATTTTACCACAGCACAGGTAAAAGAAATGGAGCATAAAAATGGGGAGTGGTTATATAACCACTCCCCATCTCAGAAAAAGAACCGAAGCGAATGTAGTTACCTTACAGACCACTACCCTTTATTTGGTATTGATTTTGATAACTTTGGGTCGCGCTTCCTTCGCTTTTGGCAAAATCAGGGTCAAAACCCCATGATCAAATTTAGCTTCAGCCTGATCAACTTCAACCGGCACGTTAATCTTCACCGACCGGCTAAAAGGTCCGTATGGACGCTCCTGGAACAGATACTCGACATTCTCCAGCGGTGCGTTGATCTCGCCCTTAATCGTCAGTGTGTCGCCTTCTAAAGTAATTTCGACGTTCTCGGGATTGAGTCCCGGAACGGGTGCGGTAATTACAATCTCTTCATCCGTCACATAGGCATCCAGCGGCAAACGCATAACGTTATCACCGCGTACCATACGCGCCCAACGTAAAGGCGACGCATCATTCATCAACCGGTTCATCTCGCGCCGTACTGTATAGAAATCCTCAATAGGATCCCATCGTATTATAGACATCATCACCCTCCTGTTCTTTGGTAATCTATGCTTATAATCTATTAAAGCGCAGCGACATTAGAATCACATCAGTACATAATAAGAATTTCATAAAATCTATTCCGTAAAGCCCATTCGTTGACTGATTTTGTAACAACGTGTACTATAAAACAAGTCGACATACCGTGGCAAACAGCTTACAGCAGGTCTGCAAAACACCACGTAATGTTAAGATATCAGCTTAATGGAAGCAAGGAAACGTCTCATGACCATCTGCTCGAGTTGCGGTGTTAAAATACCGGATGGAGAACCGCTCTGCGAAGCGTGCGGTCTGGCATCACTCGCAACAGACAAAAAAAACGTCGTTAAAAATCTGATGAATACCCCCTCGACTGAACCACCAGATCGATTTGGTACCGGTGAATTGCTGCCGCAGCAGGTCCTCCGGGAGCATTACTATATCATAGAAAAAGTTGCGCAGGGTGGCATGAGCACAGTATACAAAGCCATGGATGTTGGCATGGATGGAAAAGCTGTTGCCTTGAAGGAACTACCAGAAGCTGGATTAGCTGCCGAGGGACGGCAGGCTATACTGGATGCCTTTACCCATGAAGCCGAGTTGCTGGCGCGGCTCAATCACCCCAATCTGGTCAAAGTGACCGACCGTTTCCGGGATGGATTGTATCACTACATGGTGATGGAATACGTTGAGGGTCGAACCCTGGCGCAACTGATTGATGGAGCACAAAGACCTTTTCCGGAAGGCAGGGTTATGGTGTGGGCTGAACAGTTGTGCGATGCACTCCATTATCTTCATACTCAGGAACCTGTTGTTATCTATCGCGACCTTAAACCCGGAAACATAATGGTTAATGAGCAGACAGATCAGGTTAAATTAATCGACTTCGGCATCGCCCGTTTTTATGAACCTAGCAAATCAAAAGACACTATGGCTTTCGGCACCGAAGGATACGCTCCTCCCGAACAATACGGCAGTGGTCAGACCGATGTCAGGGCAGATGTCTTTGCACTGGGGATCACACTGCATGAACTGCTAACGTTGCAGGATCCCGGGCAGCACTTAACAGGACTGCGTAACATACGCGTGGTTAATCAACAGGTCAATCCGGTTATAGCGCATGCGATTGCAAAAGCTGTCAGACATGACCGGCGCTTCCGCTATCCTACTATCACCGAAATGTGGGAAGCTATGTCCGGGAAACCCGCCAGGTGGGCGAACCCTGAGGGTAAATCATTTTTGAATGCCCCCGGTGGTGATCGCACTGAGGGGAATAAGGGCTCCCAACGCACCTACACCGCCCCCGACTGGCATGCTGGTGTTGCAGTTGGTTCTGTTAAATCCGTGGACTTTGGTGAAATTACGAAGCGCAGCCAACCATTCCAGCACAACCGAAAAATATCGATCCCGCCTGGGGAAAAGCTATCTGTGAGCAGCACAGATCCATGGGTGCATGTGCATCCGGCAGCATTGAACGCTGCCGGTGGTGATCTTTTGATCACGATTGATACGCAATCATTACTTCCCGGCAAACGTATCAGGACCGGAGGTATTTTCCGCGGGTGGATCAGTTTCCACACTGCGCGTCTCATACCTGAATCGCGTACGTACAGGAGTCTCATCAACCTGGAAAGCGCTTATGCAGATACGATGCAGATTCCCCTGACGGTGCAGATAAAGCCCGGTGGCAGGCGTGTGTTTGCAGGATGGCTGGTCACCGTAGTGATCATGCTCTTTGAACTTGCAGTTTTTATGACGCTTATTGCCGTGGGTTTGTCAAGGATGATTGGGTAAAAAGGATGGTGCTTGAATGAATAATCGTTATATAACGTGTAGAAAATGTGGCGCGAGCAATAACCCAACGGCACAACGCTGTACTGCATGCGGTACGGATCTTACGAGCCTTGGCAGTCCATCTGCGGATATTTCAGGCGCGCCGAAACGCAAAGTGTTTGGCAGAATCAATTCCTGGATCAGCAACAAGTTCAGAAACGCACCCGGCACTCCGGATACTTCACCTCAAACACACAACGCCACCACATGGTTGGTTAGCAACCAACCAGGACAGCAACCCGCTGCCAATAATGATAAACAACCTCAGATTGCACCTGTTACCCAGGGAGTAAATAATCTGCAGGTTGTAACTGCATCAGCCCCGCAGCCCACAATCGCAGGACAGCGTATTACAGACCGCTATGCGGTCCGAAAATTCACCAAACATCCCACCGGTAAAACAATATACTATGACGCTGTGGACCTCATTTGTCCCAAATGCAACCGTCAGCATGAGACTCTACCCCAAAGTAGCACCTGTTTAACATGCAGTACCCCATTAAACGCGGTGCTCATCCACGAACGCCAGCTGCTGCTGGCGCCTCAGATCCAACCAGCACTGGAAAGAAATAGGCTGAGTCTTGGGCAAAGCAATCACCCTATAATGCTGTATCATCACGCGTTGTTGGTATTCACCCCGGTATCCTACAGCGTTGTTACCCACCCCGGTAGATGGGGCTACCTTGTCCCGGGAAATCGTACGATGGACGAAATTATTGCCATTATCACCCAAATGGGGAAAGCGCTTAACTTTCTTCATCAACATGAGTTTTGCCTGTCATGCAGCACCAGCAGCACCGATGTTGTCGAAAGTTGGATAGCGCTGCCGGGTTACAATGAAGTACGGCTCGCAGATCTGAATACATGTCTGCCCCTGATCCCTGAAAACCGGGCGGCACAAATCAAACACGACATCAAGTTTCTGGCACAGGTCTTATTTTTACTTAGTAGCGGGATACTAAGCGCAAACCCGGACCCGTCACTCGCACCATTGGAGTTCAGGCCCTTCATCGAAAAGGCTCTCACAGGACAATACCCATCCCCGATCGCCCTGATGCAGGACATCTCGGGTACGCCTGCTGCACCCGTACGCCAGCTCAATCCCAGTCATGGACAGGGAACCCATCCTGGTAAAGAACACCCCGTCAATGAGGATTCCATTGCGACCTTTACCTACAACAAGCAGCAAAGCGGCGAATCCGTGCCCGTGGGGTTCTATCTTGTAGCAGATGGCATGGGCGGACACGAGGCAGGGGACCTCGCCAGCAGAACAGTCAATCAAATAGTGACCAACTGGGTACTGCAGGTACAGATTCTCCCCGATCTCCGTAAAACCACCCGCAAACTGACCACTGAGAATATCCCTGCTGATATCCTGAAACGCGCTGTTCAGGAAGCCAATACAGGATTGCAGCACCATGCCCAGTCTCGAAAAAGCAACCTCGGATCTACCATCACTGCGGCTTTGCTGATCGGTGACACAGCTACAATCGTGAACGTCGGAGACAGCCGCACATACAGGCTGCGCAATAATCAACTGACACAAATCACCCGCGACCACTCCCTGGTTGCCCGTCTCGTTGAAACGAACATTATTACCCCTGAGGAAGTCCGCAGTCACCCGCAACGCAACCAGATTTACCGCAGCCTCGGTCATAAGCCCGAAATTCAAGCTGACACATTCACCGTACCGCTGCAGCGGGGAGACCGGTTAATTCTGTGCAGTGATGGATTATGGGAAATGGTACTCGATCATGATATCGTGCGGATTATCAGCGCGGCACGTACACCCCAGGAGGCTTGCGACCAACTCATCCTTGCGGCAAACGCTGCCGGGGGAGAAGACAATATCTCAGTTATCGTCGTGGAGATGGAGTAATTACCCATCATCCTTATATTACGGGGCGGAATGCCTGCCTTTTGCATCCCAAGTGTCTCCTGCCCCGCCACTTAACTGCAATACTGGTCAATACCTAAATGGTTAACAAACTGACGTAATTGCATCTGTTGTACCTTTTTGGAAAACTGAACCGCACCCCCATGCACCTGTCCTCTTGAAACTTAGAAAATATGTTCTATCATGAGAACAGGATGGATTGTCGGATTTTAAACGTTATCGCACCTGGTGATTCTGCTATATCTATACATTCTCGTCCTTTGTTTTTCACAAACAACAATGTCTCTGCAACTTCTTGGACACAGGTACTCCAGGTGACTATTGTTTCAAATGAAAAAAACAATTGTCCGAGAAACAATAGTCCTCTCATCGCCATGAAGAATCGTTGTCTCTGGACCTGAAAAAGTATACTTTTCATCTGTTTTATGTTATTGTAGAGTAATGTCGTACACCTTATCTATTTTATTGTAAAATTAGGTATCAAAAATTGCTAATCTTCATCCAAATTGAGGCAGAACAAGCATGATAGGACCAGAAACAGTACTTCAGAATCGATATCGAATCCTCGCCAGGGTGGGTGGGGGCGGGATGGGCACCGTATTCCAGGCGGAAGACCTGCGTTTACCTGGGCACCTGTGTGCCATCAAAGCCTTTTCGCCGGAAAATTTACCACAATCGGACCGCGCGTGGGCATTAACCTATTTCCGCCAGGAAGCCCAAATGCTCGCCACGTTGGACCATCCAGGGTTAGCCCGTGTCTCCAATTTTTTTAACGAAGGAGAGGTGTGGTTTTTGGTCATGGACTGGGTTGACGGGCAGACCTTGGGTGATCGACTGCGCTCTGCGGGTGGGAGCCTTTCTCCCCAGGATAGTGTCGCAATCATTGACCAGTTATGCGATGTTTTGGAATACCTGCACAATCAACACCCACCGGTTATATTCAGAGACCTGAAACCCAGTAACATTATGGTTACGCCTGAAGGTCAGGTAAAACTCATTGATTTTGGCACGGCACGCTTCTTCAAACCGGAACAGACCCGTGATACTGTAAACCTGGGCACACCGGGTTACGCCGCCCCCGAGCAATATGGCGGTATTGGGCAAAGCGACGCGCGCGCTGATATTTACAGTCTCGGTGTCGTATTCCACGAAATACTTACCGGTCACAACCCAACCATCACACCTTTCCGTCTGCCGCCGTTAACCACGCTTAACCCCATCGCCGGCAGTCATCTGGAATCCATCATACAGCAAGCGACCAGCATGGAAGTTGTAGAACGCTTTCAAACGATCGCTGATGTCCGCCGTGCACTACATCAAACGGATGTAAGCCAGGATGCCGGTGACGCATTTCCACCTAGTACCTATACTCCTCCGCCGGTTCAAAAAAAGCGTGTTCCGGTTTGGTTGGTTGGCGGGGTGCTGGGCATTGGATTCATCATTTGCGCCATTGGGGCATTCGTTGTCTACCGCTTAGTCTTCCCTGATAATGCGCAACCGACATTAGAATGGATACCCACCAACACCCCGCAGGTGACTGAAGCCACACCAACCGTTGATTCCCAGGACACACCCACGTTGACGCCTACGGCGACACCAACATCTGAACCTGAGGTACTCCCATCGCCAACGCCTGATTTTGCCGGTATGGAACAGGACCTGCTAAACGCTGTAACCTATCGACCCAACAATGGGACAGTCATATTCGCCTATCATACAGCGAATGCCCCCAGTCTTGATGGCAATTTTGATGAATGGGCAGGCACCCGCTACCCGGTGCCGTATAAAGTCTACGATCCTGGTAATACATGGACAGGACCCGACGACCTTTCAGCTGACTTCCAAATGAGTTGGGATGATAACTTTTTATACCTTGCCGTACAAATTACCGATGACGTCCATGCGCAAAATGCACACGGTGACGCAATATTTAAAGGTGATGACGTTGATCTGCAAATTGATGCTGACCTCGCCGGCGATTTTGAAAGTGATGCACTCAATGCGGACGACGGGCAGATAGGCCTTTCACCGGGGAACCTGCAGAACAGTAGTCCTGAATCCTATATCTGGCTGCCGTCCCAACGCGAGACAGCAAATACCGGGATAAACATCGCAGCGATTAAAACCCCCAAGGGATATAATTTGGAAGCTGCAGTCCCGTGGAACGCATTGGGTGGACGTCCTGCACCGGAGATGCCGGTAGGTTTTAATGTCAACATCAGTGAAAATGATGATGTCAACAATGCGGTCCAGCAGGTGATGTTGTCAACATCGCCCAATCGCATATGGGGAAATCCACAAACCTGGGGCACATTGATCCTAGTTGACTGGTGAGTCACAGATCAACGACAGTTCGCGAAAGGAAAATGGTTAATGCGTGTTCGGGAGAATAAAGTTAATACATCGCGGCGCATGTTCTTGCGCAATGCCCTGCTTTTGAGCTCTGCTGCATTAGCACCCTGGGTAAATGCATGCAGCCGCCTTCCCGTTCCCCCGGCACACGCAACCAGGGATTTGAACCGCGCCACATCAACCCTGGAACCTACGCCGGTGAAATTGACAGATACACCACCCTTACCCACTTCAACGCCTGAACCGACCCTCACTCCGACGCTTATTCCAGACGGCGCGCTATTTGACGAGACGCGGCTTTCACCCGTCTATGTAGCCTACGACCAGGATTGTGGTGGTTACCCGGACACACCGCCTTTCCACCCGGACACAAACTACCCTGAATATCCGTTCTCTCAGGATGCGGTCGGACCGCAAAACGATGCTTATCGGATGATCCGTCAAGCGCTGCAGCTGCTTCACCCGCAGGAATACGGGGAACCGGTTTGGAATCCATTAGGGGATATTATTCGACCCGGTGACCGCGTTTTGATAAAACCCAACCTCGTTGACGCTTCAGCGTGGCGCGATGGACAGATGACCCATCCTGCCATCCTCCGTCCCATCATCGATTACATTTTCAGAGCCTGCGGTCCCCACGGCAGTATCATTGTAGGGGATGCGCCATGGTCACTCGACACATTTGCTCCATTGGTCAAAAAGACCGGGATCCAGGATCTGGTCGACTGGTTGGCGCAGCAAGGCGTACCGGTAACACTCGTCGATCTCAACACATCCGATCGTCAATCTACACCATTGGTTGATTTAGGAAGTGATTCTGAGTTATATGGTGTGCAGCGGACGTGGTTTGATGGTCATGGACAGCCGATGCGGTCAGACGGAGAACCGGGCATTGGACGGTATAGAATCGCCCCCCATGTTCTGGAGGCTGATGTTATCATATCAGTCCCGAAAGCCAAAGTCCACTGCTCAGGTGGCATAACTGTGGCGATGAAAAACGCTGTTGGCATCATCCCCGCCTGGGATGGTACCTATAATGATGGTGTCCTGAAAGACTGCGCACATACCAGCGATGTGGATCAGGCGGCAGGGAAACGGGGCATGTACCTGGATAACGACACGATTTGGCGAACGATGGCAGATCTTAACCGTATTATACTTTATGCGGATGCCAATGGCATTCTGCGTCCATCACCGCAGCGTCGTTATTTGACGATCGTGGATGCACTTATAGCTGCATCAGCCAGCCAATACAATCCGGTTCCCTATCCGCTCAACACGATCATCATCGGTCAGGATCCTATTGCCGTGGATGCAGTTACAGCCCGTTGTATGGGTTTTGATTCACGTTTGTTAAAATCTGTAACCCAAACCTCTCAAAAGCCCAATCTTCCCCTGGGATTCAGCCTCCCTGCGCAAATTAAAGTTCACACCAATACAATGAGGCTCAGCGAAACGTATCGCCATGCGTTACAACCCGAACTCATGGTTTACTCGTGGCAAGGACATCTTGAAACGGATGACTTCGATCCACCCGAGATCATCACATGTACGTTGTCCTCTGCCGGGAAATTGGAAATCAATGTGCGTGATCGCTCCTCAGTGAGTTGGGTCAGAGTCGATTACGATTATGCAGGCAGTCACAAAATGAAGAGTCTTGAGCTTGTCCAGGGAATCGATACCGATGGGGTATGGGAAACAGTGTTCCCGCACGGGGCGTTCACATCACGGATCAATGTTACAGTCAGTGACGCCTTGTTTAATGAACACATGCAAATCATTGAATTATAATTAAAACTCAATTGTTCATTAAACCATATTTCAATTCTTTCCTCAATATCGCGCGATAATAATCGCCATGACTTGCAAAGGCTTAGCATCCTGCGCAGGTTTTTCAGGCTACATGTGATGCGCGATATACACCTGACAGTATAATCGAATTTACCCGACAGATTTGCCTTAATGCTTTATAATAAGATAGATCTTGAAGGTCTTTTTACCATGCAATTTTCCTGTTCACACGGCGTTGACTATGGGGGATAAAACATGTTAGAAACTGGCATAATTTTGCAGAATCGTTACCATACCATTCGTAAACTCGGAGGTGGGGGGATGGGCAAAGTCTACCTTGCCGAAGACACGCGTTTGCCAGGACGTCAGTGTGCCTTGAAAGAAATGATCCCCAACGAGTTACCCACAGTCGACCGGAATTGGGCAACCCAGGCTTTCCAGATGGAAGCTCAGATGCTGGCAAATCTCAACCATCCTGGATTGACCAGGGTTACCGATTTCTTCAATGAAAAAGAAAATTGGTATCTGGTGATGGATTTTGTACCCGGTGAAACGTTGGAAAGCCGCATCGCGCAATTTCCCGATCATAAACTCCCAATGAACGAAGCTCTGAACATTATTGATCAACTGTGTAAGGTTCTGGCTTATTTGCACAAGCAAGATCCTCCGGTTATCTTTCGTGACTTGAAACCTGCGAATGTTATGGTGACACCTCGGCAAGAGGTAAAACTCATCGATTTTGGCATTGCTCGATTTTTTAAACGGGAAAAAACGAGTGACACGGCAAATCTTGGCACGCCAGGATATGCTGCTCCCGAACAATATGGTGGGGCTGGACAATCCGATGCCAGAACCGATATCTACAGCCTGGGCGTGCTGATGAATCAACTGATAACTGGATACGATCCCTGCGCTGCAGCCTCGCCTTTTCCTATGCCAGATTCTCGGACTATAATGCCGTCTATACCCGTTCACATCGCGCAGGTCATCTCAAAGGCTACGCAACTACAACCAGAACTCCGGTTTAACAGTGTTACTGAATTACAACAAGCCCTGCTCAATACTGCCAGCAACCAACCAGCGCAATATCAATCTGGTTACGGGCAAACGCAACCTTTCTATGGTCCGCCTCAGGTCAGTCCCACCGGAACACAGGTGATGCCCGGGGCAGGTACCCCGCAGAACTGGACCGGTGTTTCAAATGATCAAACCTCGTATGCGCAAAAGACACCCCAACAACAGGTACCGCCCGGACGCGGATATACACAAGCCCAATATCCTGGAAATATACAGAGCGCTCCACCCAACACACCCTACCCGCCTGCCGGTAACATAACCTCGTGGCCTTCGCCAGATAGTGGAAATGCTAACTACCCGCAAAAAATCACCGCACCTCCCGCCAAAAATAAAACAGGCATAATCCTGGCCATCATCGGCATGGGGGTCATAATCATCGGTTTATGTATTGGAGCATTTGTCTTTGGGCAAAACATATTCGACCAGGTTTTCCCCACTCCAGCGGTGATTGTTCCTGAGACTGTGATAGACAATGACGCAAAACAAGGTGATCCCCTGGATGCGTCGACAGCAACGACGACGCCAACATCCGACCCCAGCGCCGGGGCAACACCAACTGCAACAGTTGAAAACCAACAACCAACTGATACCCCAACGTCAACAAATACCCCGACAGAAACACCCGAACCAGCCGTAATATCTTCTGTGCGGACGCTGGGGACTTCTGTCCAGGGTCGAGAGCTCACCTATACATATATCGGATATGAAAATGCGGAGGTATCCGTGGTCGTCATAGGCAGTATCCAGGGCGATCAACCAACAACACGTGATTTGGTCAACGCTATAATCAATTATTTAAAGCAAACTCCGGCATTAGTCCCAGCAAACACCAACTTTTCACTTCTTCCAAACCTTAATCCTGATGGCTCTGCCCTTGGCTCCCGGTATAATGCCAACTCGGTTGACCTGAACCGTAATTGGGATTCATCAGACTGGAAATCCAAAGCCGCAGTACCAGGATATCCTGATGGTAAGGACGGTTCCGGTGGCACGCAACCGTTTTCCGAATCGGAGACCAGGTTCCTGCGCGATTATCTCATCAACCTGCAAGCCAATGTTCCACGGGTGCGTGTTATGATTCTGCACAGTTCGGTCAGGATAACCAGCGGGCAAATATATCCGGGGGGGAACAATGCATTGGGTCTCTCCGGCGCCTACGCCAGTGTCACTGGTTATGCCATCGAGGACGCCTGGGCAGCCTACGTCACTTCTGGCGAAGCAGTGACGTGGTGTGAAGAAAATAATATTTTGGCGATCGACGTGGTTATTCCGGCATCTCAAGCCATTACGACAAAAGTCAACGGAAATCGCACTCTGTTGGATATCACGGTTGATGGATTGCTGAGCATGGCAGAATACCGTTAATAAGATATAGTACGGTCATCCCGGCAGGCTAACCGGACAATCTGCTCAACGCATAATAGTAAAGGCAAAACACAATGAAAATAAACAACCCACAATCCAGAAAAAAACTCTTGCTCCTTGGTGCGGTTTCACTGCTTGTTTTAGCAGGAGCTGGTGTTCTCGGGGGTTTTCTTGCCGGTGCTCTCGCAGCCTCACGTGAGAACCAACCTTTCACACCTTTAGAAACAATGCAGAACCTCCCACCGACACAACCCGTTCCCAGCGCAACAGCAACGGGAATAACATTGATAACGCCCATACGCCCTACGTCAACCCCCTTGTCATCCCCAACACCCACGGCGGAACCAGTAACTTCCGGACAGCCTTCCGCCACAGTGACAGATACAAACACAACGCCAGTCGTTTCACCAACGATATCGGCGCAATCCTTTTTTGAAGGACCGAGCGTGGTTACGAGATCAGTTCAGGGTCGCCCTTTGCATGCTTATCGGTTCGGTACCGGTCCTTCATCACGCGCCATTATCGGCGCTATTCATGGGGGATATGAATGGAACACAACCACACTAATCAGCAGGACTATGAGCCTGCTCCTGGAAAATCCGCAATGGGTCCCCTCTAATGTAACACTCTATGTTATTCCTTTAATGAATCCCGATGGCTACGCCGCAGGGACGGACGCCGTCGTTGCCCGGATGAATGGCAACCTGGTGGATTTGAATCGTAACTGGGATTACCAGTGGCAAATGACAGCAACCCATGGCACACGACCGGTTAAGGCTGGCACCGCGCCGTTCTCGGAACCAGAGACGCGGGGAATCCGGGATTTCATCTTCGAAAAGAACATTGAAGCCGTTATCTTTTACCACAGCGCTTTGGGTGTTGTATTCCACGGCGCCAATACTGAGACCTCTTTGACATACCCATTAACCAAAATGCTCTCCGATGCGACCGGATACCCTATCCAGGAGAGCATCCCGGGACAGATTACCACGGGTGACGCCATTGACTACCTGTCGGAAGTTGGCGTTGCCGGTACAGAAATCGAATTGACAAGCCATGCAGAAGTGACCGAAAACGAGTTTCAACGTAACATCAGCGGATTGAAAGCGTTTCTGTCCTGGGTGCCGGAGATAGTGACCACGACAGTAGCAGCGGATTTCACAGTCAGCGCCCGAGAATGGGTAACCTATACAATCCAGGACGGTGATATGCTGTCCTCATTGGCTCTGAAATATGATACGACTGTTGAACAATTGCAATATATCAACGGGTTGTCTGATGAAGCTGTGCTATATGTTGGGGGTGAAATATTGGTGCCCAAATCTAATGAATAAGTCGCAGTTCCTGATGGTAAGCCTGGAACGCGAAAGCTATCTTGCAATACTGTACGCAAAGGCGTTCTGGTGCATTGTTAAGATGAATATTAGGTAAACAATCATTACTATGCGTCAGAAAACTATACACTAAACACGAACTGTCATTCCCGCGAAAGCACCGCTTTCCATGCGGCTGAATCTATCCCTGCTTCATTGCTATGCTGTTGATAAAATTTATCAAGAACCACCTTAACAGAGCACTAGAATGTATGATCAGCTGTAAGTTATATTGGTTGCGTATCAATTGGCTTTATGCTATCCTAGGCAAATGCTTGGACAAAGTAGAAAACTATGGCAAATCACGCACATATTATGATTTGTAGGAATGGCTGGGCACTTTATGTTGATTCTTTTAGTTATGTCGCGGTCCTAAGCTTTAGATTTCAACACTTGGGAGAAAGATGATGAAATGCCCTGCGTGTGGAGCTGAAAACCGCGCTGAGGTGCGATTCTGCCGGCATTGTGGACAGAGATTGATCCTGAACCCGTCCCCGCTAATCCCCGCAGAATCAACTCTGATCCCCAGCCTACCACCCAATCCAGTATGCAGTGCCTGTGGCTCTACAGTCAAAGTTACGTCCCGTTTCTGCCCGCGCTGTGGGAAAGCGATGCAACCGCCACCACTATCCCAAACTCCACCTTCAGTTACATCTATGCCAGCCCATAACCAGGATACCCAGACGAGTCCTACGAATCAGATGCAGGTAACCCACGCTGAACCTGTCGCCCCCGTAGTCCAACCAGCACCGGAAAAAATGACTACCATTCAAGCGGTGGACCAACTACCGCCAAATGCAAACCATACACCTGAGCAAAAGTCAGCCCATACGGGTAAAAAAAACAAGAAATCCATACCAGGTTGGATATGGGGAGCCATCTTTGGTATCATTGTACTGGTCGTCATCCTCATTGTACTTGCCATAATCTTCATACCGCAAGTCCTGGAAGGCACAGGGCTTTTGGCGACTCACACAGCAACCGCAGTCGCTGTAGAATTAACCCCGCCAACAGTGACCCACACGCCTTCACCGACACCTACGGTTGAGTCACCCGCAGCACCCGCACCAGTTACCCTCATCTCTCCTGCATCAGTTGTGATGTCCTTTACACCTGCGACAATTACCGTAAGCAGCCAGGTAGTTGTGTCCGCCAGCCTTAGCAATGAAAGCGAGGGATTAATTGTACCCCTGCGTTGCGACCTGATTGGCGAGTTTGCGCCCTCCCTGAGAGCAGCAGATGGCGTCACCTATACTATCGATCTTTTGGATGGTAGCCCACCATTGCGTCCAGGAGAGACACGAATAATTGTATACCGCATGGAAGCACTAGAACCAGGCGTAGCCAGCCTTGGTGTAAGCCTACTTTTTGAGGTTAACACCCCTGATCACAGGCAGGTGGTGCAATCTCCACGAATCTTTATGACAGTCCGATAAGTACCAGGACCTTATGCATATATCCATGAGTGGGTGAACAACCCGCCAATTTACCAAGAGGGATTAAAAACATGAAAGGGAAATCACCGTATATCATATTAGTCATTGGCGTGCTCTTGATTGCCGTCGCCGGTTTTTTGTACAGCTTGTTGATCCCCAAAGAACAGTCTCTCTTGATGTTGATACCATGGGCAAAGCAAGCTCCCAGTGCAGCGCCCAAGATAAATTTGAGTGCCTTGCCTTCCCTGGGAGACCTGGCGGCAACCTACCCTAAACTGGCTCCAATTCTCAGGGACGCTGAGTTGGGCTCCATATATAAAGATTTCCTTATCACGCTGCAGGATGAAGATCAGGAAACCGCGATTCTAAAAGCGGAGGAATGGGGATTGCTGACACCAGATGGAAAGAGCCTGCGAGTAACGCTTGTTCTGGATACGGAAGACCATGCACCGCTGACTGCACAATTGGAAGCTGCGGGTTTGACTGTTGTCAACGCATACGCCAATCAAATTAACATCAGTGTGCCAATCGCAGTTATCGTCGAGCAACTGGAAACTGAAAATCCTGGGGCAATTTTCCAACAGCTCAGCGAGTTAGAGCATGTTATTGCTGTCCGGTTTCCGCAAGCTAAGGAAATCGATAGCAGCAACATCGAGGGTGAAGGTATTAAGGTTGTCGGTGCGGATGTATGGCACCAGGCTGGATTCACCGGTACAGGAATTCGCATTGGTGTTTTGGACCTGGGTTTTTCAGGTTATGAAAATCTATTGGGTCAGGAACTACCTGAACAGGTTGGATTGGCGCAATTCGGATGGTACGACGAGGATGAAGTCCACGGTGGGGCATGTGCAGAGATCATACACGAAATGGCTCCAGACGCACAGCTTTTTTTCGCGTGGTATGATGGTTCTGACCCGTCGTTTGGAGATGCTGTCGAGTGGCTGCGGGATCAGGATGTGGATATCATCTCACATTCTGCCGGTACACCTGTAAGCCCGCGAGATGGGCATAACTTCGATGCTGCTGTGGTCGATGATGTTGTTGCTGATGGGATCCTTTGGGTTAATTCAGCAGGTAATGACGGAGAACATCATTACCGGTCGGTATTTTATGACCAGGACGATGATAATCTTAACGAATTTGACGATGGAGAAGAGACGCTACCTGTTTACAATTATGGCTATGTAGAAGTATATATGGTTTGGGAAGATAGTTGGGATTCTGCAGTGCAAGATTACGATCTGGCAGCATATGACTTCGACGGAAATCTTCTGGAAATTTCGCGGGACACACAAGATGGAAGTTATGGGAGTTATCCCACAGAAGGTATCAAAGTCCAGACTTCCGGTGATACGATCTATATTGCGGTGATAAGTTCGGATGCGACAGAAGATGTCACATTTGACCTATTCGTAAGGGGAAATGGTGTCAGCATACCTTATGGTACTCCACAATATAGTGTGGGTTCCCCAGGTGATGCCAAAGGTTCATTAACTGTAGGCGCAACCTCGTGGCGCAACGACGCACTAGAGCCATACAGTTCGCAAGGACCAACCACCGATGAGCGTTTAAAACCTGAGATATCAGCCCCTGCAGGCGTATCAGGCGCAACGT
Organism: uncultured Chloroflexia bacterium; assembly: GCA_963700595.1. Classification (GTDB taxonomy): domain Bacteria; phylum Chloroflexota; class Anaerolineae; order B4-G1; family SLSP01; genus PWVB01. Next base: position 64,118 of record CAVOYE010000014.1, on the reverse strand, counting down.
ATGGATCATTTGGCTTTGATGGCACATCAGCCTCAACCCCTCATGTCGCTGCTGCAGCTGCTCTTGTCTGGCAAGCGCATCCTGAGTTTACACGTCAACAAGTCATAGACTTCCTATTGAACGCTGTCATCGATTATGGTGTGACTGGTCCTGACACAGGATATGGTTATGGGCGGATGGCTCTGCCTGCACCTTCAGGCGTAAACGACACACAACCAGCATCCACACCTACATCCACGACAGAAGCACTTTCCCCAACGCCAACAACGGGAGAACTCGGATCCTCATTGGTACCGGCACCCACCCACCCGGTGGTTGCGACCGCGACACGCGTTGCTTTCACCACGCCTGAGCCGGACTACCCGAACACAGGCGATCAGATTGGTCGCGCGGCATTGTTGGGGGCACTCATTTTGGGACCCGGATGCGGTGGTACTGTGATGGTACTTTTAGGCGTTCTTGCTATGGTGAGAACCCGTAAACCTATGTCCAGAGAACAAGTCACGCCCATAGGCACGCCGCCACAGCAGATTAACGTCAATTACCAGTCGCCACCAGCCCGTTCCAACCTCCCTGGTCCGTCGCAGATACCGTCGCAATCGGCGCCACCGCGCAGCGCCCAACCCACTATAAATGCACCACGTGACCCCTATAATCAACAGGATATTATCCCGGAAACCAGTCACAACGTATGCCCTAAATGCGGGGCTTCACAAAAAGTGGGGGCGCGATTCTGTCGCATTTGCGGTACTGTGTTGTTGCCGACTGATGAACCGCGACTTTGCCCGCACTGCGGAAGTGAAATTAAATCCCGCAGTCGTTTCTGTCCCAAATGTGGTAAATCCATATAGCGGACAACCAGACTCTTTGATCTATATATATCTTCGATGTTCTCTGGATGGTGAAATGCAGCGCTGTGGAACATGACAGCGCGTTCATGACCCGCAATTCCAAATATGATCCAAAACGGGTAATATAGATCAAACGAAAGGACATAAAGCACCAGAACAGGTTGATGAATATGGAGCATGACGAGTTAAGAACAAGCATGAAAGCCGAAAGGCATCAACAGCTCGTCGTAGCGCGAATGACAGCTATCCAAGTCAGCACTCAGGCAAACACATAGAGTCCAACTCTAGGGGTGCACTTCAGATACTTTGTTCGTCTGCCTATCTTTTCTCACCTATTGCTTCTGCTCTTCTGATTCTACTCCTTCTGTTTCATATTTGGAATTACTGACGCTTTCTTGTATTCTGACATCAGGAAATGTACAATAGAGAATGTACACCATCCGAATCCAGGGAGGATCAAGTGACGAATTTTCAAATCATACCACAACCAAAACACATGCAAAAATCTAAAGGCAGTTTTTGTCTCGAACCGACCACAACCATCATCGTCTCTCAAGGCGCTGAAAAAATAGGGAATTACCTGCGTGATTTGGTGCAACCAGCAACTGGCTACACGCTACAAGTTAACCCCGCTACCACAGGACAAGCTGATAGCACAATTGTACTGGAATTGACCGCCGAGAATGAGGAACTGGGTGATGAGGGTTATGTATTAACAGTGCAAACCGATTCGGTGATCATTCGCGCCCCGCAGCTTGCCGGGCTCTTTTATGGCATACAGACCTTGCGGCAGCTGCTTCCACCCGAATTGGAGAACAACCATAAAGCGGATGTTGCATGGCATATACCTTCAGTCATAATTGAAGATACACCGCGTTTTACATGGCGCGGTATGCATCTGGATGTCGGACGGCATATGTTCCCGGTTGCCTTTATAAAACGCTTCCTTGATCTGATGGCATTACACAAGTTAAACGTTTTCCATTGGCATCTGACCGAAGACCAGGGTTGGCGTATCGAAATTATGAAATATCCGCAACTTACCGAGGTTGGTGCAAATCGTGCCGCGACACCTATTCTGTCAGACAGGCACACGTTGGATGGCATCCCCTACGGGGGTTATTTCACACAGGCTCAGGTGAAAGAAATCGTGGACTATGCCGCACAACGTTTTATAACAGTTGTTCCCGAAATTGAACTGCCGGGGCATTCGGTCGCAGCCCTCGCCAGTTATCCAGAGCTGGGGTGCACAGGAGGCCCATACGAAGTACGGGCAAACTGGGGTATTGCCAAGGATGTTTATTGTGCAGGGAATGATCGCGTATTTTCATTCCTGGAGGACGTTCTTTCAGAAGTCATCACTTTATTCCCCAGCCCCATCATCCACATAGGCGGTGACGAATGTCCAAAAGACCGCTGGGCAGCATGTCCCAAGTGTCAGGCAAGAATTAAGGCGCTCGGATTGGCATCTGAGCATGAATTACAGAGCTATTTTGTGCGGCGTATTGAGGCTTTCCTGAATGCACATGGACGGCAGATTATCGGGTGGGATGAAATACTTGAAGGCGGATTAGCGCCCAACGCGAAAGTTATGAGTTGGCGAGGTATCGAGGGCGGTATCCAGGCTTGCCAGCAAGGTCATGATGTGGTTATGGCCCCAACGAGTCACTGCTATTTTGACTACTATCAATCGGAAAATCGCGAAGAAGAACCGCCAGCCATCGGTGGTTACCTGCCCCTGGAGCGTGTCTATGCTTTTGAACCCATACCGGATGGGCTTTCATCAAAGGAAGCCCAACACATTCTTGGAGCTGAAGGGACATTGTGGACGGAATACATAGCAACACCTGAACAGCTTGAGTATATGGCGTTCCCCCGCGTATCGGCACTCGCCGAAGTGGTATGGTCACCGCCAGCGTCGCGTGATTACAACAATTTTCTGGAACGGCTCAATGGGCTGGAGCAACGTCTGAAACTATATGAACGTCAACTACCGGGAGGGAGCCTAGCGTTTGGCAGCTTGCCAATCCTGAAAACTTCAGGATTATTCTTGATTGTACCAGGCAAAAAGGGACGCGATATAATCACGTCCCTTTTTGCGAGTAAGATAATGATTAGCGCAAGAACACGGCGCCCAGAATATAGGGGAGCAAAGCCAACAACGCCAGTGCCGGATAGCGCTGCTCTGATGCATTGTACCGGTCCCAACTAAACAAGGCTATCGCCAGTCCAAAAGCCAGCAATCCACCCGTCACGAGTATAACGAGAGACCAGACCGCACTGGCACCACCGCCACCAGAATAGGCTAACGCTTTATAACCGATCATGCTATATGTCGCCGGAAAAAGCCTGGCGAATATCTGAGCCGATGCCGGAAGCATCTCGTAAGGCATCATCAACCCGGACAACAGCATAGATGGCAGGAAGATCAGTTGCGACCATAATACCGTAGCCCGTGAACTGCTGGAGATGACGGCAATCAGCACACCTAGCCCGGTATGCGCGATCATCGACGCCAGGGTGACCATCAGGAAAGCCAGCAGGTTATCCGGACCTGGTGCATTGAAAAACAAGGGTGCTGTAATCAGGATAATGATGCAGACAATGATCACATGCATGACAGTGTTTATGGCTGGGACAATTAAGATATTACGCGCCGGTATGCCCATAATTTTGTAGCTGCGAAATATCCCGGATTCACGTGCGTTTACCAATGGATCAGGCATTCCAAGAAGAATGGCTGCCATCAAGGAAAAAAGAACCATAGCAGGTACCATCGTGGCAGTGAATAAGGGATTAATCTGGGTCATCACCAAACCCATCATTGTATAAAAACCCAATGGAAAAGCGTAATTCAAAAAAAGCATTTGTTTGCTGCGTATACTGCTGCGGAACTCAATCAGTGTGTGATTGATAAAAGCTGTCATTATTTAACTCCTGTATTGGTAATCTCGAGGAAGCGATCCTCCAGTGATGGGCGTTCTACCCTTAAGTCGATGATCGTGTCAGCCTGAGTTTGAATATGGGCAATAATCGCAGAGACCGTCAGTGCTATATCGGTACTGTAGTAAACGATGTATTCCTCTTTTACAATACTGTTTTGGACTGCAGGTATGGATATTTCAAGCTTCTGAAGAGTCCGATTTGCCGTGCAAACCGATACCTTGGTCAACCCAGAGCCGGTAGCCGTAATTTCGAGTGGTGTTCCGATTGCCGCAATCCCCCCTTGCAGCAGTATTGCAACACGATCCGCCATGATTTCCGCTTCAGCCATATCGTGGGTAGCCAGCAAAATGGTGGTTCCACTCGCTTGCAGCTCGCGCATTAGGTTATGCAGATCATTCCGTGAAGCCACGTCAAGCCCTGCAGTTGGCTCATCAAGAAACAACACAGGAGGATTATGAGCAACAGATAAAGCCAACGCGAGCCTGCGCTTCTGCCCGGTCGAGAGCGCATGATAGGGTATCCGCTTGTTTTCAGCCAACCCCAGCCTGTCCAGAAGGTCATATCGCGGGGCAATGCCCTGGTATGTGCAGAAAAACTTCATCGCTTCCATCGAACTAATGCCATCTGGTAAACCGGATGTTTGTAATTGCACCCCGATTACATGCCCTAATTTTTTCGATTCGCGGGTTGGATCGACACCGGCAACAGATAATGTCCCGCTATCAGGGTTGCGCAGGCCCTCCAAACTTTCCAGTGTCGTCGTCTTCCCCGCGCCGTTAGGGCCTAACAGGCCAAATATCTCTGCTTTATGCACTTCAAAATTTACATCCCGGACCGCGACAACCTCACCGTAGCTTTTATTAAAGTGTTCAACTTTTATCATTGTTCCGTTCATGCACCACCCATCCTTGTATTTGACTTCAGCAAATTATGTTGCTGTGTATACTCTCAGTATAGGGCATCGAGAGCGTTCAGCATCGGTCAAACGTTCCAACCCATACTGTACTTTCGTACACTGTACGCCGGCACAGTGACAAAGCTGGTCAGACGGTATACAATAAGCTTATGATGAAAAAAACAAGCGATAAAAAATCCATGAAAATTACCTCTGCACCAGGAGCTTTACACGAGTCCCGGTTGCGCGAAACACGTCCGTTCCTGGGTGTGGTCACCGTGGTCATGGTTGGCATATATATTGCCGCAGTAAGTGGGCTTGGTCCTGAGCGCACACCACTGCAGGTGAGTTTTCTGACAGGATTAATGGTCATCCATTTAGCACTTTATTGGTGCCTGCTTATACTACCCGAGAAAATCAGCGCCTATGTGGCGTTTCTTGTCATACAGAGCTTGCTGGCTTTTATCCTGACGCTTTTAGCCCGTCAAGCAACGCTGTCAATGGGGCTCTATTCTCCACTCGTAGGCGTAGCCGTAGGCGCCTTAAGAAATCGTCGCTGGACCGCCCTTGCAATTCTGGGTATTCTAAGTACAGCAGTGCTGAGTATTTATTTGCTGCCGGAATCGAATATACCCACAGATTGGTTCTGGATTATGATTCCCATCACGCTCTTTGTCGTCATCTATGTGGAATTATACAGTCGGCAGACTGAGGCACGGGAAGAATCTCAAAAGCTGTTACAAGAACTGGAAATAGCCCATGCACAACTTTCGGAATACGCTGTTCAGGTTGAGGACCTGACACTGGCAAACGAGCGGCAACGCCTTGCCCGTGAACTCCATGATACACTCGCGCAGGGTTTGGTGGGGCTGATTCTGCAACTTGAAGCGACAGCAACGCATCTGCGGACTGGACATCAGGAAAGAGCGGAAGAAATTATCCAGCAAGCTATGGCGCGCGCCCGGGTAACACTTGCGGATGCGCGACGGGCAATTGGCGACCTACGCAAGATACAAGGATCCGCAGAAGACGTGGGAGCGTTGATCCGGACAGAGGTCCGGCGTTTTTCAACTGCAACCGGCATCCCATGTGAGGTATATGCTGTCTCCGGGGTTGAGGTGCCAGACCGGGTCGCAGAACATTGCCAACGCATCGTAGCTGAAGCGCTTATCAATGTCGCCCGTCATGCTCAGGCGCAGCATACCTGGATAAATATGTCAAATGCATCGGATTACCTCGAAATTTCCATTCGGGATGACGGAATAGGTTTTGATCCAGAGGAACGAACACAATCGAGCGGACATTACGGTTTATTGGGCATGCGGGAACGTGCCCGTTTAGCCGGTGGCAGACTGGAAATCAAGAGCGATTATGGCAGCGGGACAACAATAACATTAACAGTCCCAAGCATTGTGCAACCCGCGATGGAGCATAAATAATGTCTGAAAGCCAAATACGCCTGCTCATTGCGGACGATCATTTTATCGTCCGGGAAGGATTGCGATTAATATTCGAGACCACAGAAGACATAGACCTTGTTGGGGAAGCATCGGATGGGGCTGAAGCAGTGCGATTGGTGGCGGAACTATGTCCCAATGTAGTCCTGATGGATTTGCGTATGCCGGGAATGGATGGGTTGACCGCGATTGAGATTCTGCGGGAAAAGAATTTTACGACACCCGTTATTATTCTCACGACCTATGACGAGGACGACCTTATGCTCAGAGGTCTGCGCGCGGGTGCTGTGGGGTTTTTATTAAAAGACACTGACCGGGAAACTCTGATCAATGTTATTAAAGCCGCCGCACGGGGAGAAACGTTATTAACGCCGGATATTCTGGCACGTTTAGTCGCACACACATCCCATACGCAGAAAAAGCCCGTCACAAATCAACCCTCTTCAGCATTGGATCTGACGGATCGCGAGTTAGAGGTTTTGCAGGCAGCAGCGCAGGGTGAACGCAGCAAAGAAATAGCCCGGCGGTTGGGAATTACAGAGCGCACCGTGAAAGCACATCTGACCAATATTTATAATAAACTCGGGGTAGACTCCCGCGCCGCTGCTGTAGCAGTCGCAGCGCAGCGCGGATGGCTGCAGGACGAACTATATTAAAAAGGCAAACCGTTCCTGACCGAACATGAACTGAAACGTTTATATTTTATTCTGGAGGTCATTATGCAGAAGGCTACAACCGAAACGCTTTATTTTGAAATCGGTGCAGATAATGCACCAACGATGCACGTGCAGCCCGGTGAAATTTTTGAAGTCGAGACGCAGTTGAACCGTGGTCCGTGGCTGGATTCACACCCGCAAGGAGAATTCCTACGCAAGCGCCTGTATGGCGGTAATCCATCAAGCGGATGCATCTATGTGGAAGGGGCAGAACCGGGGCAGATTCTGACAGTCCATATTGGTGAGATAAGCCTGGACCCTGTAGGATTTACCAGTTTTCGCGGCAGCAACAGTGCGATGCCAGGCTGGTTCGGTGGAACTGGAATTGGCGCCCATCACCGGATTGTCCATATCCAGGATGGATGGATTCATTGGAGCGATGACCTGAAGTTACCGGCAGCGCCTATGTTGGGATTTGTAGGGGTTGCCCCAGCACGGGAGCGCTATCATAATGGATGGGGAGGATACTGGGGTGGTAATTTCGATGCACAGGAAATCACAACCGGCGCAAGTGTGCAGTTATCAGTGCACCAACCAGGCGCATTACTCCACATAGGCGATATGCACGCGATCCAGGGCGACGGAGAAATCTGCGGTGTGGGTGGTATCGAAGCCAGTGGTTGCGTCCGCGTATGGTGCGAATTGTCAGAGTCACCGCGTTCGATGTACTGGCCGCGAATTATCAATGACGCTTATATTATGACGGCGGCTATGGCGCGACCGGCTGAAGATGCGTTCCATTATGCGCTTGAGGCGCTGGTCCTCTGGATGGAAGAGACCTACGCTATACCAAGGGGGGACGCCTATCTATTACTTGGACAGGTGCTTGAAGCGCGGTGCACGCAATATGTCAATCCCACCTTTACATACATTGCCAAGATGCCAAAACACTATTTACCAACTTGATTTAGTTATCCATTGTGTATTTTGCTGCCAGTTCAGGAATTCAGCGTGATTATCTCTTGATAAGCCTGAACCATATCGCGCATTCCGGGAAGCGTATTATCTAACATATCCATCACCGGCAGACCATAGGGACACCGTACTTCGCACTCGCCGCAGCGTGTACACGATTGTACCTGCTCAATCAACTTTGGGCGGTGTTCTAACTCCTTTTCAATTCTCTCGATAGCCCACGGGAATGTCCGGAAAACCTGTGGGCCCATCGTACGATGGTGGTCGTACATAACGTCGGTGCCCAGGAGCATAGGAACCGCTATATCCTGCGGACAGGGCATGCAGGCGCCGCAAACACGGCAGCGCACATGCTCGAACGCAGCCTTTATCGTCCGGATCTGTTCCTGTTCCATTGGGGACAGGGTCAGGTCCTGATGCGCGACAAGGCTGTTTTCCTCGAGTTCTTCAATCGTCGTCACCCCGGGCACCGCGACAGCAATCGGTTGATTCAATAACCATTTGAGCGCCAGCGTGGCGGGTAATAATCCGGTTGCCACAGGTTTCATAATCGTGACCCCCACACCTTTTTCATGACACAAGGGGATAAGTTTATCCAGGGGTTCGCGTTCCACAATATTCATAGGGACCAGGATAATCTCAAATGGGAATCGACGTAGCGCTTCGATCAGAGCCTCACTGCGGTGAGAAGAACAACCAATATGGTGGATTAAACCCTGTTCCCGGGCTTCAATCAGGGCTTCCAATGCGCCGCCCGGTCCAAGTCGATTATCCATATCTTCACCCTGGCGGATCGCGTGAAGATGCACATTATCCAGATAATGCGTTCCCAGGCGCTGCAGCGAGGCCCGAATATCCTCCCATGCTTGCTCCCGGGTTTTGGCGCCAGTCTTGGTCGAAAGTATGACATTTTCCCGGCAGTCTGCTACCCCCAATCCTACCTTAATTTCCGCATCCCCATATCCTTTTGCCACATCGAAGTAATTCACCCCGAGCGCCACGGCGCGTCGCACGATAGATACAGCGATTTCAGTACGCGAAGATGCCAATTGCACACAACCTAATCCGATGCCTGAAACCAATAAGCCTGTCCGCCCCAGTTCACGATATTTTTCACGAAATTGCATAACGATATCTCCTTGAACACAATAAAATGCCTTTGAAAATAAATCATGTCGGGTGCTTTTCAGAAAACTGAAACACACCCATCATGTCTTATTTTGTCATCATGTCAACGCCCCTCTTTCCATTTGGTTATTTCTGAGATGCCTGTATAACACAGTTAACCATATGAGGCAAGGAGAGTAAAAATGCGAACGTTGGTCATAAGCGATGATTATTGGCATCCCGCCAGCACACCGCGTGCCGGACTGGAAGCGCTGGGAGATTGTGGTTTTGAGTTTGAATGGCTTGAAAACACAAGCCATTGGTCACCGGAAAATCTATTTGATTATCCACTTGTGGTTTTTACCAAATCAGACAATGTTTCCGCTGCGGATCAAACACATTGGGTTAATGAACAAGTACAAGAAGCCTTCGTGTCGTATGTCCGCGCAGGAAACGGATTGCTGGTTGTGCATTCGGGAACCGTCTACGCGCAAGCTCCGGTCATGCGGCGGTTAATCGGTGGGGCATTTCTAGAACACCCCAAACAATGCCCGGTGACCGTGGTGCCAAAGGTTGGGCATCCGCTGACAACCGGTAGCTCCACATTTACCGAGGTTGATGAACACTACATGATGGCACTCGACGATGCGGAGGCGGACGTCTTTTTGACTACGGAATCCGCCCATGGCACGCAACCGGGCGGTTGGACACGCAGTGAGGGTAAGGGGCGCGTCTGCGTGTTAACACCCGGACATAATGTTCCAGTCTGGCAGCATCCAGCGTATCAAACTTTGCTGCTCAACGCAATGCATTGGTGCAGCCAAAGCACCTAAAGGGGCACAGGAATGAAACAAATAGCTTTAGTTACCGGAGCTGACCGGGGATTGGGCCTGGCGCTTTGTGAACGCCTGATACAACATAATTGGATTGTTTTTGCCGGTCAATATATGCCGGAATGGCCTGAACTCAAAGCGCTCTCCCGGCGGTATCCAGCCCGGCTCCATTGCATACCGCTGGACGTATCCAGTGAGCAATCCGCACAAGCAGCAGTCCAAATCGTAAGAGAGCTTGTGGAGCATGTTGATTTATTAATCAGCAATGCCGGGGTCACTTCGCCCACAATGCGGGCAACGCTGCGCGAGCCACAGGATTATAATGAAATGCACCGCCTGTTTGATGTGAACGCACTGGGTGCGCTGCGTATCGTAGAAGCCTTTTTACCGTTGTTGGATCATGGAGTGATGAAACGCTTATGCTTTGTTTCTTCGGAAGCAGGCAGCATCGAAAAGTGCCAACGCGAATCCTGGTATGGCTATACGATGTCAAAAGCGGCATTGAACATGGCAGTAAAAACGATGTTCAACCATCTTCGCCCTGCCGGATACACATTCCGCCTGTATCACCCGGGGTGGATGCGAACGTATATGGGCGGTACCAGGAATACGCACGCGGATATGGAACCCGAGGAAGCGGCTGAATATGCCTTCACATATTTCACCAGTGACCTGACTGTCGATCCCCAGGAATCACAAATCAATCCGGAAGATCGCCTGGTATTGCGCGATTGGTTAACCCGGGAGTGGCCCTGGTGATTATGGAGCGAAAACCACCTGATAAAGGAACGCCATATGCATGGAGATGATTTTGTCCGACCAAGCCCGGAAACGATTAGGATTCTACGCCAGGGCAGTACAGCTTCGTTCACTACCATTTTCCATCGTATCGGCATTGATGACATCTGGATGCCAATAAAACCCCTCTTCGCTGGTATGCGGGTGGTGGGACCGGCATTAACGATCCGGACGGTTCCTCACCGGGGTGATATCGGGCGAGATGTCGCATATGCGAAGGATACAGTGTGGCCCGGACATCCTGATGATGCTATTGATGCGATTAAAATGGGGGATGTCATTGTGCTAGACGGTCGAGGCGCTACAAATGAGGGATTGTTTGGTGATCTTTTGACCATGCGTATCAAAGAGATGGGCGCCGCCGGTATCATCTGCGACATGGCAGTACGGGATAGTCCCCGCTTATGGGAAAAAGGACTTCCCATCTTTTGCCTTGGGTCAGCAGCGCCTGGTGGCACAGTCTATAACGTCGACTATAACGTTCCGATTGGTTGCGCGGGTTGTCTGGTCGTTCCGGGTGACATTATGGTTGGCGATGATGATGGTGTCGTCGTGATCCCGCAGGCCATGGTCGATTATGCAGTGCAAGAAATACAGGAGATCGAAGCGCGTGAGATATTTATTCGCATGATGCTGGCAGAGGGTCATTCCCAGCACGGACTTTATCCAATGGGTCCCGAAATGGAAGCAAAGTTCAAGGCATGGAGAGCGCAGCAACTATAACAAAACAGTGCTGATCTCCGGGATTCTTATGGCACCGGCATTGCTTTGTATTCAGATTTTCGCCAGTTTCCTTTGAACCGCAGCATTGTAACAGGCTACACCGGAATTTGGCTGTTTGGGCCAACACTGCCCGCAGCGAATGCACGCATGTTCATAATCCGGGGCAGCTTGCATGTGATTCGGCAGGTCAGGTTCCGCGATAAGCGGTCTGCAAAGGCTGATCATCTGCACAAGGCCCCGGTCCAATACCCCCTGCATTTGAGCGCGGGTGCGGAAATTCTGCACCAATGCCAGAGGAAAATCATCCGCGACAACCGGCTTCACAGCTTCAGCAAAAGGCAGGAAAGCCATATCAGTCCGCATGTCTATGTTTTCAGGAATCCCCAGAGCATGGCTTATTTCAATACAATCCACACCGAAACCGCTGCATGCGGATGCAATCCGAGCTCCCTCTGCCAGATCTAACCCGCTTTCCGCACGCCCAGCTACCCCAAGTTTAATCCACACCGGAAAATCATCTCCAACCTGGCGACGCATTTCTGCAACGACAGCTTTGAGAACAATGCTGCGCTGTTCCGTGCTATTGGATTCAGCGCCATCCAGAAGGAACGATGGATTGGGGTATGTTAACGGGCTGAGAAATTGGTTAATCAAGTACCCGTGCGCGCCGTGAATTTGTACGCCGTCAAAACCAGCTTCTCTTGCACGACGGGCGGCTTGTCCGAAGGCGCTTATAATCCGGTCGAGATCTGCAACGCTCATAGGCTGCGGTTTGACCATAGCATTCGTCGCTACACCCGATGGAGAAAGCGGGTGCGGCGTGACAGCAGGATCACAAGAGGCACCGCAGTGATTGACCTGCAGCATCATCCGTGCTCCAGCCCTTTGAGCGGGAGTAATAATCTCGCGCCACGCAGGAATCAGGGCGTCACTTGCAATCGATGCCATCTCGGGGTGCCCTTTCCCCTGACGTTCAACATAAGCATGTCCGGTGACGATGAGACCAATTCCGCCGTCAGCTAATCTCTTGTACATAGCCTGCATTCCAGCAGAAGGTGTCCCGTCTTCCGGATTGGACATACGTTCAGCAGTTGCTGAGCGCATCAAGTGATTGCGAATCGTCATCGTTCCAATAATCAGGGAATCAAACAGGTCTGGCATTATTGTTCCTTCTTCAAAGTCATCCACAAATTTCAGCAGAGGGTGTCAGCATCCTGCGTGCCAGCGCTCTGGAGCTCTTTCAGGCGTTTCTGGACATCCGCAGGTGTCTTAATCCCCTGATGAATAGGTAGGACTATATGGAAATTACTTCCCGGGCAAAGCTGCTCATCATATCCATCACTGTCAACCCAGATATGACCACCATGGGCTTCGACAATACCACGGGAGATCGCTAACCCTAAACCCGGGCCTCCGCCTTTAAATTTCGTCTTGCCTGACGAGTGAAAAGATACATCCGCAGCACGATAAAGTTTTGAGAATATTAATTCCTGGACAGATGGGTCAATCCCAATTCCAGTATCGCTGATTGATATCTCGACGAACCTGTCCTCAGGCACACCCGATAAGTTATTTACCACTTGACCTGCAACGGTAATACTTCCACCGTTTGGCGTATATTTTATTGCGTTGGTCAACAGGTGACTAAATAACTTGTATATCGCCTCCAAATCCGCTTCAACTTTCGGCAGATCATCAAGCTTTTTAACATTGAAATTCAACTGACGAGAGGTAAACACATCCCCCAAATTGAGGGTAAGAGTATCCAGAATATCATGGATAGAGAGCATTTGCGGAGTGAGGTTTAAAGTTTGGCTATCAATCTTGACCATATCCAGCATACTATTGACGATATCCTGCATGCGTTCAGCCCCACTGACAATGCCGGCAACTTCCTGGCAAAACATATTATCATCCCTGGCTTGTGTATCGGCAAATAACAACTGACTGAATCCCTTAATGAGCGTTAAGGGTGTTCTTAGCTCATGGGAAACGACCTGAATAAATTCTGATTTGTTCCGGTCCAGCATTTCCAATCGGCGATAGGCATTTTCAAGCTCAGATGTACGAGCCTTTACCTCATCCTCCAATCCACTATAAAGCTGGGCGTTGCGAATAGCAATAGCTATCTGGTCTGCCAAGGTTTGCAGCACAGTAATCTCTTCACCAGTAAAGGCATGCTGTTCTCTTTGGATATGAAGAACACCAAGAAATACTGGTCCGAATACAAGAGGTAACCCCACTTCTGGGCTGCTAGCAGGAACAGCAAAGGTAGAATTTAAAACATCATCATCAAATATCTGCTCCGAGATTTGCACCGTTTTTGAACGGCATACCCGGGATACAATATAATCTTCCTCCTCCAGCAGCACATTTATCCTGTGGTTGTAAGCGTGATGGTCTTGCTGATGACTGCCAGCATACAGCGTAGCCTGTTGTTGATCGACTAACCATACGCCAACGAAAAAATAATTAAAACGTGATTGAATAAGATCAACAACCTGTGGAAGAAGGCTATCCAAATCCAGAAGTGACGTTATCTGATGACTTACCTGTGCGCTGGTTTCCAATTGGACAGCACGTTGTGAAAGTGCGGTATTCGCTGCATTCAGCTCATTGATCAAAGTTTGCAGGCGTTGTCGTTGATTGTGGAGGTCTAAAAATACTTGTACTTTGCTGATTAGAATATCCGGTTGCAGGGGTTTCTGTAAAAAATCCACAGCACCGGCATCATAAGCTTTGCGGTGATGGTACTCGTCTGAATAGATGGCGCTTACAAAAATAACTGGCAGATTTTCGGTGCTTTGGTTACCGCGTAAAAGCTCCACCAACTCGTAACCGTCCATTTCCGGCATTTGTACATCAACGATCGCCAGGCACAAATCGTTTTCAAGAGTCAGGCGCAGTCCTTCAAAACCGGAGGAGGCTTGCACAATCTCGACGTCAAGCTTTTGAAGCAGCTTATTGAGTGAAAACAGGTTTTCAGGTTTGTCATCAACGATCAGTATCTTGGGTTTTATTTCTTCCATTGATCCCTCGTTTTACTGATGCATCCACACACGCAGCATGGATATAAGACGGTCGACATCCACGGGTTTGGACAAATAATCGCTGGCACCGGCAGCAATGCATTTTTCCGCATCGCCTTTCATAGCCTTTGCAGTGACCGCTAATATGGGAAGATTCTGATGTTTATTCTGCTCGCGAATAAGCTTGATTGTCTCATACCCATCCATATCAGGCATCATAATATCCATCAAAACCAAGTCAATACTAGGGTCGGTATCCAGGATTTGCACTCCCTGGATGCCACTATGGGCAATGATCACTTTCAAGCCTTTATCTCCTAGCAGTTTGGAAAGGGCAAAGGCGCCACGCATATCGTCATCGATAATCAGCACACATTTATTTTTCAGGATCGTCTCGCTGTAATCAGGTTGGTTGATGGAGAGTTTACTGTCGTTGGGTTTTTCCGCAACCACACGATTTAGGAATAATGCTGTTTCATCGAGCAATCGATCCGGCGATTTGACGCCTTTAATAATGACACTATCAGCATATTTCATCAGTTCATAATTCTCCTCTTCGCTTAGGGGTTGACCTGTGTAAACGATCACAGGGCATTTAGTGATATCAGGCAGAGCATCCAGGCGTCTGAGTACCTCAAAGCCCGTCATATCTGGTAAAACCAGATCAAGAATCATGCAATCATAGGTTTGGGTTTGCAGCATAAGCAGCGCAGTCATGCCATTATCGGCTTCACTGATATTGACATCACTGCCATCCAATAACTTCCGAATGCTATAGCGTGCTTGCTGATTATCCTCTACAACTAACAGGTTCTTGATTGTTTTGGCGATAAATCCTTCAATTTTCTCAAAGACTGCATCCAATCCTTCGCGTTCTGCCGGTTTCGTCAAAAACCCAATAGCCCCGCGCAGGAAAGCATCCAGTGTTTTGTCTTGTGCAGAAATAATATGCACCGGGATATGTCGGAGTGCCGGATCCACTTTAAGCGTGTCAAGCACATCCCATCCACTTATACCAGGCAGTCGCAAATCCAAAAGGATAGCAACAGGATTATGCTGCCGGGCTAGCTGTATGCCTGTTTCACCATCAGCCGCAATAAGACATGAGAATCCTTTATCCCTGGCAAATCCGCTTAGAACTTTGCCAAAAACGGGGTCGTCTTCGACGACGAGCAACAGATTGCCCGCTTTATATCCGGCATCACGACCATTGGTGGCCAGCGTCGCAGACACTTGCGGAGGAAGCGGTGGCAGCATCCCAGTTTTGCCGAATTCTGGCACTTTCTCCAGTGTGGATCCTCCCATAGTCGTTTGCTTGAGCGGTTTGTATGTGCTATTCGTCAACGGTAATGTGAGAGTAAATACACTCCCCTTCCCAAGCTCACTCTCAAGTGTGATATTACCCCCCAAATGTTGGGCTAACTGCAGTGAGATCGCCAAACCAAGTCCGGTTCCGCCATAACGCCGGTTTGTACTCCCATCTGCTTGCCGAAAGGCTTCGAACACGATTTTTTGCTGTTCTGGTGTTATGCCAATACCCGTATCGAAAATCTCAAACGCAATCATAGAACCTTCTTCCATACGGCGCTGGCATACATGAAGGTTTACATGACCCTTTTCAGTGAATTTCAAGGCGTTAGCCAACAAATTTTTGAGAATTTGCTGAAGCCGCGCATCGTCAGTTTCTATCACAGGGGGAACGTCATCATCCAAAGTGATCTTCAAAGAGAGACCCTTTTCAACCGCAACCGGCATAAACTGCATGCGAACCGTACGCATCAAGCTATCTAAATTCACAGGCGTGATTTGATATTCAACTCGCCCAGCCTCAACTTTGGATAAGTCCAGAATTTCATTAATTAAGTTTAATAAATCTTTGCCACTATTGTAGATAACGCCAGCAGATTCCACTTGATCATCATTCAAGGTGCCGGCATCGTTTTCAGACAACATCCGGGCAAGTATTAACATACTGTTCAAGGGAGTACGAAGTTCGTGAGAAATGTTTGCTAAGAACTCGGACTTATACTGGCTGGCAAGGGTCAATTCTTCTGCTCTCCGCTTGAGTTCCCCTTGCGCAATCATCAATTCTTGATTTCGCCGGTCCAACATCGCTTTCTGTTCGAGTAATATTTTACTGCTCTCCTCAAGCGCAGCAGCCTTAGTCTGTAACTCGCTGTTAGCTGCCTGGAGTTGCACCTGATTTTCACGAAGCTTGTTCTCTGAAGAGCGCAGAATTTCCGTTTGCCGTGCTAATTCCACATTTGCGGATTTAAGTTCTCCTTCCCGCACCTGCAGCTCCTCAGCTTGTTGTTTCGTTTCCAAGAGCAACTCATCAACACGGGCACGAGTCTGAGCCGTATTGAAGGCAATGGCAATATTTTCCATCGCCCCATCAATAAATGCAATCTGGGCTGGTGTAAGTGGCGCAGCGGTCCCTATTTCCACAACACCAATGCCTCTATTTTCGTAGAGTATAGGCGCTGCAATTATCTCACGTGGTGCTGCGTGGCCCAGGCCTGATACGATATCCATATAGCCATCTGGCACGCGAGTCAAGGTAATAGACTGTTTTTCTAACACAGCCTGTCCAACCAAACCCTGACCCATTTCGACCTTGTACTGTGGACGGTTGCGGTGTGTGTACGCGTAACTCGCAACCAACATAAGTTGGCTGTTTTCCTTTATGTAGACTGTGCCCACCTGGGCGTCCAGATATCGACATAACATTTGAATGACATTACGGGACAAATCCGGGATTTCCTGAAGGCCACGCATTGTATTGGCTAACTTCGCCAACCCGGCAATCCGCCATACTTCAGCTTGTAATGCACGGTTGGCTGTTTCCGCTTCTGATCGTGATATCTCAGCATAAAAAGCACGTTCTTCAACCTGTGCTGCAAGTGTATCACGCGCCGTCTGCAAATCTATATTTCGTTCAGCGAGTGTCTGTTCGTTTTTCCGCAACTGCATCATAGTATTGCGAATATCACGCGCTGCCAAAACTAACGCGGCAAGTGCTGACAAAATATTGTAAATCAACAACGTCAGGTTTTTGATTTGTAAATCTTGCGCTTCCAGGTTTTGAAATATTCCACGCATGTTCAATTCATGGAAAATCAAACCGGCAGTCAGTGACAAAATAAACGCGAATAGAGCTGCCCATTCATTCAGGACAAGTGTCGCAATTACCACCAGCGCAACATAGGCAGAAATGACCGAGCTGTCCATGCCACCTGTGGCAATAAGTAATGCGGTATCGGCTGACCAAAGGGAAAACAAGAGAAGCCATGCGGATGCTTTTATCGAGCCGGCGCGCATCAAAAAATAGCTAATCACCTCCAATCCCATCAAAACAACAAATCCAGAAATAAAAAGGCTACTGTACCGTGATACGGCGCTCAGGAGTACAGGGAGCCCAATAACCATGAATAGTATGAGGAATAGTATCAAACTGCTTAATAATCTGGATGTCCGCGTCTTTTCAACATCCTCGTATACTGGAGGTCTCAAAAAAGCACGAATTTTAGTCAGCATCGGGCGCCTCTATCTTGCCCTGCATGGCTGAGTCTTTCCCTTTGGAGCCAGCAGTCATTGCATCCAACCTGTTTTTTTGCTCTATAAACAGCTTTTCACGACGCAGCAGGTCTGCCTCGCGCTGTTCAAGTTCTGAAGCGGCTTGCTGATGTTCTTGTTTTTGAATTAACAACTCTTCAGTCTGTTGCCGCGTATCGATGAGCAACGCGTCAATTATTACCCGAATTTGTGCTCCATTTAAAGCACTCGCAATGAATTCCATCGATGCGGTAATAAACTGGATCTGTGCAGCAGTAAAAGGTTCCAGAGAAGCCAATTCCATCACGCCGATCACATGCTCCTGGTATATACAGGGAACAGCAATTATCTGTGCAGGTTTCGCTTCACCTAACCCCGAAGTGATCGGTAAATAATTGTCCGGTATATCTCGCATCGTAATGACTTGTTGTTCCCGTGCGGCTTCACCCACCAAACCGGAACCCAGCCTGAAGCGCGGGGGGGGGGATGTAGGAAATGGGTAAGCGTAAGATCCTACCAGGCACAAGGTATCGCCTTCAGTTAAGAAAAATGCACCCACAGGAACGTCCGTATAACGACATACCTGCTTCATAATACTTGAAGTCAAAGAGGGGATCGTCTGTAAACCACGCATGACTTTACCCAATTCACTGATTCCGGATGTTTGCCACGTTTGCGCTTTCAACGCACTGTACGCATCTTCAGCTTCTGCTTTGAATTCAGCTGCGCTATGGACAGCTTCAGCAACTTGCGTTCGCAGTTCGTCTCGGATGCTCTCCAAAGCTTGAATGCTTTGGTGCAGCCCTGATTGCTGTTTTCCTCCTATACGTTGTTGATAAATTGCCAAACCTATTGATGTCACAGAAGTACTGACGATCAAACCAGCAGTTAATAACAAATGGCGGTAAGCAATTTGTGGTCCAATGACTGCTAAAACGATGATACCCAACACATCAATCACAACCAACAACACTTGATTAGGAAACGACAACAACACGGTACTTAGAATTATGGGGAGAATCAACCACATTAACGATAGTAAAACGTTATCATACAGATGTGAGGTAATAATCACACTGAAGGGATATATTGACACTATGGTGAAAGCCAAGATGCCGGCAATAGAATTATATCTTGTGCGACTAAATCCATAGGCGAAAAGGATTACCAGCGTTAACGCAGCGAGTAAATCAGCGTTTACTTTTCCATCGGATGCGTGCTGGATTGATGTGATAACCAAACCAAAAGATGCAAAAACAAAAATTGCTAATATGAAGACGCTGATAAGACGGGCTTGCTGACGGTTTTCTACGCCTTGGATCGCATTGGGCGGTTCAACCAACCAAAACAAAGGTCCCTTGGCACTTAAGTGAGAAGGTTGCGAGACGTTTTCCCTATCAGATCCCATCAGGCTTCCTCCCCATCCGCATGTTGTTCCATTCTGTTGTAGCTTTCTCGCAAACGTTCAGTTTGTACCTCTAATTCCTCATTTGCTGCCCGCAGTTCTTCTTCCTGGGCTTGGAGTTCTTCAGCCAATTCCTGTGTCTCTCTAAGAAGTTCATTGATACGGGCACGCGCTTGAGCAGTATTGAATGCAATGGCAATATTTTTCAAGGAACTTTCGATAAACTGAATGTGTTCAGGATATAGTTCTGTAAAAGAGCCAATTTCAATCACACCGACAACATGATTTTCTTCCACAAACGGCACCACGAGGATGTGCCGTGGAACAGCTTCACCGAGGCCAGAACTCACTGCGACATAATCTACAGGAACATCGCTGATTTTGATCGTTCGCTGTTCCAGGGCTGCCTGCCCAACAATACCTTCGCCAACAGCAAAGTGAACCGGATCATTTACATCATCCAGGGGATATGCATAACCACCTGTAAAATTAAGCACATTTTCTTCGAGGATAAAAAGAGCGCCTAAGGGTACCTCAAGATATTCGCATAACCCGCGGATAACGTTTTGGGCTAAAGTCGGCACATCCTGCTCGCCTCGCATCATTTCGCTAAGCCGTGCTGTACCTTCAAATTGCCACATCCGCATTTCAAGTGTGCGCTTAGCTGTTTCAGCTGTCTGTTGCGCTGCTTCTGCGCTGTGTGTGCGCTCCAGAATCTGTTTTTCGAGTGACTCACTTATAGACTGGAGGTCATTATACCTTTGGGCAGATTCAGTCTCACTGCGTTGTGCCCGACGCAAATTCTTGTTTAAATTATCAATGGTGACATAAAGAACGACTCCGATGACAATGAGTACTATGTTAACGGTCACAACGTTCTCAATTGTATTAAATTGACTGAAAGGGGAAGCCAGTTGGTGGGTGATATCCAAATAACCAATAACCGCCACGGTGATCGCGACAATTGAAGTGTAGAGTATGACGCCTTTTCCGCCGGTAAACATACCCGCCAGCAAAATCGCAATAGGATATACAACCATTGAGATATCGCGTATGCCATTATGCGTCACACTGGTAAAGGTCGCTACCGCATAAACGTAGGTTGGTACAAGCATACGTGGAACCCATAATTTACCGCGAAATGTGAACCACAGCATAATAACGCTTAACGCGAAAGATATCGCTATACTAATTTCAAATTGCTTTATGTCTAATAGCAATTGCAATAATGTAATTGTTCCTGTCAAAAACACAGTGGTAATCAAAATAATGTATAACACGGTATGCATATAGGGTTGTTCTGCATTTTCAGGCGGGATTTGAGTGATCTTTTTCTCGTTTGTCATAGTTTAATTAAGTGTGGTTAAAAGACGTCCGATTCTATCCGGCGATAAGATATGGTGCACTTTTGTTGCAGCGATTGCTGCTAAGGGCATCACCGGCGCAATCGCGGTCTCAGGATCCTGGACAATAGTCAACCCGCCTTTATTAGCAATACTGTTTAGTCCCTGCGCGCCATCGCGATTTGCACCTGTGAGTATAACGCCGATTAAATGATGCCTATATACATCAACGGCGCTTTCGAACAGCACATCTATGGACGGTCTGGCAAAATTAACTTTAGCGTCGATGGATAAGGCAAAAGTATGGTCATCTTCAATTAATAGGTGATAGTTTGGCGGTGCGATATACACCTGACCAGGTTGAATATGCTCCTGTTCCTCTGCTACTTTTATGGGAATTTTGCAGTTTTCATGGAATTGTACTATTGTAGCTTTATCTTGTAAAGGATGCAGATGTTGTACCACAATTATGGGAAGTGTGAAAGCAGGTGAGATTGCTGCAAAGATTCGACGCAGCGCTTCTGTTCCACCGGTAGATGTCCCAATGAGTACCACCCCATACTTTTGTCGCACCTGTGAAATGTCCTTGTTCCCTGGTTACGGTTCTAAGATGCTGATCCTGCTTTTCTGGTAAATTTTATATGAACTATCTATGGCTTTGAAGTGCGGGGCAATATCTGAAAAGCGCAGTGATTCTTTAGTGCCCAGACACAAAAAACCCCCATAAACCAAACTTTGTCCCAGAAGATTTAGCACTTTGCTCTGAAGCGACTTATTAAAGTAAATCAACACGTTTCGACAGAGAATCATGTGCATTTCGCCAAATACTCCATCAGTAACCAGATTGTGATTTGCAAATGTAATATGCGTTTTGAGCATGGGATTCATCATTGCCGTCGCATATTGAGCATGGTAATAATCGCCAAAGGAGCAGCAACCTCCAGCTTTTTGGTAATTTGCCGTGTATTGTTGCATAGCTTTTAGCGGATAGATACCCTCTTTGGCTATTTCTAAAGCTTTTTCATTAAAATCCGTAGCAAATATTGTAGTCCGTTCATAGAGTCCTTCCTCTTTTAGCAATATTGCCAGTGAATAGACTTCCTCACCAGTTGCGCAACCGGCAACCCACATTTTAATAAAGGGGAAAGTCTGGAGATACGCCGTGATATTCGCCCTTAATGCGCTATAGAATCCAGGATCACGGAACATTTCTGTGACAGTGATTGAAAATTCATCAATAGCCTTCTGTGCAAAGGCTTTGTTGTAAAGCACTTCGCCAATCATGTCGCTAATATGTTTAAACGAGGTCTGTGCCAGCAAACTACGCACCCTCCTACGCACAGAAGCTTTGGCATAGCTACGGAAATCATAACCATAACGGCAATACAGCGCTTCTAGAAAGAGGTCTATTTCAATCTTTTGTATATCTTCTTCCAGCACATGAGCTCCGCATTATCAGGATGATCTTACCCAGCTACTTCCATCATACACGCTGAGAGAGACTATGCAAGAGCTAATGGATAAGGAGTGCATTTCAGGATGGTGACAGTTCTGTAATGGTTTACTTCATTTCTATCACTTAACGGGCTGGCATAACGCCCGAATTTTACCCATACTGACTATCACGACTCAGTACTTTGCAGGGGGAATAACGTTAGCTGACAAACCTAGCTGACAGCGCCATCCATGTTATGATCGATAGAGTGATTGCCTTTTTGCATAAACAATCTGCTAGGTCTGCAACAAACCAGGAATACATAATGCGCTATAGGAGATAGCCTTGAAAGCCACCGATAACCTTCCCTCTAATAACCAACGCAACTTCAGGTTAGGTGTATTCAATGGCGCATTTTTCAGCCTGGCCGACACTTTCATTGACAGCCAGATGGTGTTGACATGGTTTTTGGCACAATTGGATGTCTCCAATGTGTTGATTGGTTTAATTTCGCCCCTGCGGATGGGCAGTTCATTCGTTTTGCAGCTCTTCGTCTCCGGATATCTGGAACGCAAACCCTATAAGCTACCATTCTATGGCTTGGTCTCCGCTTTCCGCTGTGCTATCCTTTTGTTATGGGCTTTGGTCATCGCCTGGATGCCGGTCAACAGTCCCTGGATTGTCGTCGCGTTTTTTACCTGTCTGACACTCTTCAGTTTGGGGTCTGGTTTAGTGAGTATTCCATTCATGGATGTGACAGGTAAAATTGTCCCAGCCACGCGACGGGGATCCTTCTTCAGCCAACGCCTCTTCTGGGGCGGCATGTTAAGCATTGGCGGCAGTTGGCTGATCGGTTACGTACTCGGTGAACCAGATGGATTACGGTTTCCGATCAATGTCGCATGGCTCGTTGGTTTGGCATGTTTCTTCTGGATGCTGACGGCGATATGTTGGATGCTGATTAAGGAACCACCTGGGCAGGTGACTAGAACTGAGAATACAGTTCGCGCCCAATTTCAACGCGGTATCCTGCTCTTACGTGAAGATGCCAATTACAGAATGTATGTACTGGTAAGATTGGCGCTATCACTTTCCGCATGGGCTACACCATTTTATATTGTCTATGCAAAGACTGTGCTAAATATTCCACCACAACGGGTGGGGCTTTATCTGGCAGCCAGGACAGCGTCCTCTATCCTCTCCAACTTAATCTGGGGGCGAATTTCAGACCACGCAGGGAATCGACGTTTGCTACGGATATCCATTAGCGTGGGCCTTATCATACCGCTTATGGCGATTTTAATAGGCGTGCTCAGGGTTAATCTATCCGGTGAACTTACCTGGCTATCGTATGCTTATACTGTTGTTTTTATTGCGGTAGGTGCATATAATGCGGCAATGGGTATTGGTATGACGAATTTTATGCTGGATTTAGCCCCTCCAGAAAAGCGCCCGATATATCTTGCCTTTAACAGTACACTATTTGGATTTATTGGCTTCGCCTCTTTTCTCGGTGGTGTTGTTGTGGAATCCATGGGTTTCACAATTTTAATTCTATTCTCTGCCGGATGTTTAATATGTGCATTAATCCTCTCCGGGTTACTTGTGGAACCGCGTGACCAGAGCAAAAACCCAGGTGTTTCTACCGAATATGCGGTTGATTGAAGGCTCATGAAAGCGTAATGGAGGTAACTTCACCATATTGACGATCAACCCCCCCAAAAGTTTCAGAACCCCTGTGTAAATAAAGCAATTATGTTGTATGATTAATTTAGAAACTTTTTAGGATGTTTCTGCGTCTATTACATATAAGACTTTGGGAATAGAGAAGGTGCGTCATGAAAATCTTTCGATGGTTGATTGCTGCTGGTATTTTATGGTCCATAGTGGGTGTTAGCAGTATTATGAGCGAACCGGCATATGCAGCGGATGAATGGTACGCAGAATACTACAACAATAGTCAGCTTGGCGGTAGCCCACAACTGACCCGTTATGAAAAATCATTAACGTTGAATTGGGGTTGGGAAAGTCCCGGAAGTGAAATACCCAAGGATAACTTTTCTGCACGTTTGACCCGCGATGTATGGTTTGCGGGAGGTACATACCGCTTCTCGTATCAGATCCGATGATGGGCTTCGGATGTGGGTCGATGATAGCTTGGTGCTTGATTCCTGGCGGGTTCAAGCTGCCACCTGGTTTGAAGTAGACCAGTATATTCCTGCCGGTGTCCATCATGTGCGCATTGAGTATTATGAGTACTCTGGAGTTGCGATGTTGCAGATTGGTTGGAAAATAGTGCAAGCTGGCGCGTTGTGGGAAGCGGGTTATTACAATAATGCGGAACTTGCTGGTAATCCCATCCTGACGCGTAATGACCCTGCAGTCGATTTTGACTGGGGTTCAGGCAGCCCCGGGACCGGTGTACCCGCCGACAAGTTCAGCGCTCGCTGGCACAGAACCCTGGGATTTGAGGCTGGAAACTACAGGTTATACGCCAGTGCTGACGATGGTGTACGTATTTTTGTAGATGGGCGCCTATATCTTGATGCGTGGTATAAACAGAAGTTGCCCAATACCCATCAGGCAGATATAACCCTGTCTCAAGGTCAGCATACAATTGTTGTTGAGTATTATGAAGATGGCGGAGAGTCGGCAGTGCATGTTTGGTGGACAAGGTTGGACACAGGGTCGGATTGGCAAGGGCGTTATTATGATAACCGGGAGTTTAGAGGTGGTCCAGCTTTACTCCGCAACGACACCGAAATCAATTTCGATTGGGGCGAAGGCGCCCCCGCCAGTTGGCTGCCGACGGATAATTTCTCCGTACAGTGGGTGCAGAAAGTGACATTTGTACCAGGATTGTATCGCTTCAATGCGCGCGCTGATGACGGCATTCGTCTGTGGATTGATGATAGTGACCTGCGTTTGAATTATTGGGAACCCCAGGATTATGTATGGCGGTATCAGGATTGGCACTTTTTGGAGGGAGAGCATACCCTGCGCGTGGAGTATTTTGAACAGGCCGGGAATGCCCGCGTCCAATTTTGGTGGGAATACGCCGCCACTGCCGCAGTGGCACAAGCCACGCCCCCATCTCCTATATACAAAATGCCGTCAACGCATAGTTCCCATACAGCCAGTGACGCCGGGTGCGCCCAAGGGGGCGCAATTAACACCCGGTCCATGGACGGGTGAATATTTTAGCGGAAGAGATATGCTTAAGGCACCAACTTTAGTCCGAACAGACCCCGCTATTGATTTCGATTGGGGTTGGGATGCACCGGTGCCTGAACTGCCTGTGAACCAATTTGCCGTGCGGTGGACCGGAACGTTCAGTTTTCAAAAAGGCACTTACCGATTTACAACGACAACCGACGACGGCATCCGTTTATCGATTGACGGTCGCGTTATTCTGGAAAGCTGGCGCCCTATGCGCGGAACCCGATATGTCACTGTCATCCTTGAACCCGGTGATCATGTCGTAAAAGTTGAATATTTCGAGGCGCTGCAAGCCGCTAAAGCTCGCGTTCAATGGATAAGAGTGAGTGACTGATAATATTTATTGGTAGCGCTGCTTCAATAATGCAATGAAACGGACGAAGGGGAATGCGTTTCAACACTTCAGAAAGACAAGCCGTAACTCATAGAACATCACCACGAAATGAAGGTGACTCTCGGAACGTGTTACTTGCGGGACTCATTCTAGTTCTGGTATGCACACTGCTTGCCTCATCTGCCTATTGTGTTTGGGTATTTCTGCAGCGGACAGAACGTTTGTATCGCGATCATATTTACCCAAATGTTTATGCGCTGGGTGTCAATTTGGGTGGAATGACGCAACTTGAGGCTGAAGCAGCCTTAGGCACCATCGCTCCATATGCCAACCTCGAAAAGGTCATACTTACTGACGGAGATAAGCAATGGGCATATGACTGGCAGGTAACCGGTGTTTTTGTGGACACCCCGGCGATGGTGCAGATTGCAATGCGCGTGGGGCGGGATGGGGATTGGCAGGAGCAATTGCAGGTATGGTTGCATTACCATCATGTCAACCCCAGTTATGGATTCGATGATAGCAAGGCGAGGTCACTCCTTGTTAAGCTTTCCCCAGAAGTTTCTTATCCTGCGGAACAACCAACTATCCAGCTTGAAGCTGGGAGTGTTGTGGTAATTCCTGGAACTCCCGGACTTTCCCTGGATATAGACGAAACACTGGACCGCCTTCGGGCAGCCAGCAGTACTGCATACAATCTGGAAATTCCGCTGATTATGCAGGTCATTGAACCGACAAAAGCGGATACAACAGCTGTCACAGAACAAGCCGAGAGAATATTACTAAGACAAATCACCATAACTGCCTACGATGTACTCACCGAACAAACACTTTCCTGGTTGTTGGATCGCGACGAGATTGCCAGCTGGCTTTATCTGGTGCCCGGTGAGAACACTGCACCGCAGGTAAGTGTTAATAAACACAATATCAGAGAGACGCTTGTTCGTCTCAGCGAATCGATGGGGGATGGTCGGGGTTTCCGCTATGATGAAGCAGAACAACAGATTTGGGAAGCCTTC
This sequence comes from uncultured Chloroflexia bacterium, assembly GCA_963700595.1. Lineage (GTDB taxonomy): Bacteria > Chloroflexota > Anaerolineae > B4-G1 > SLSP01 > PWVB01. The sequence continues at coordinate 37,538 of CAVOYE010000014.1, read as the reverse complement.
GTGAATGAGCAGGACACAGCGGATTTGTATTTAACGCATCCAGAGCGTACTTATGCTGTACAACCCGGAGACACCTTGACCCGCATTGCGACGAAATTCGGTATGCCCCCAGGGCGTGTCGCTGAAGTCAATCGCGATATCGACATTGATCATCTCAGTATAGATCAGATTATCCGCGTCCCTTCCCAGGATATCCTAACACCCTATCGGGCTGTTTCTGGCAAGAAAATCGTCGTCAGCCTTGCAGAACAACGCGTCCGCGTCTATGAGAACGGCGGGTTGCGCTGGGACTGGATTACTTCAACAGGCTTGGATGATTCTCCTACGGCAAATGGCGTATTTCAGGTTATCGAAAAAGTGGACCGCGCTTATGCCAGCCAATGGGATTTATGGATGCCATACTTTATCGGCGTTTATGAAGCAGGGGGCACCATCGTCAACGGATTCCACGAACTGCCCATTCTGGCGAATGGACAGCGGTTGTGGGCTGGGTCATTGGGACGTCCAGCTTCTTTCGGCTGTATCATTCTCGGGATTCCTGAGGCAGAAACACTTTACAATTGGGCTGAAATTGGTGTGGTCGTTGTGATCCAATAGACACTTTTCAACGATGCCTCTCGAGCTTTTGCCAGGTGCTTTTTGTTTGACCTATGCCGCTGCTGCCCGAAGAGCTGCTGAAGCCAGTTCACAGCCCTCCTCATGACCAATCTCCGTGAACAAGTCTAAGCTTTCCTCAATGTAACTTCGTGCTGCTTCGCGTTCGGCTAACTCCAGGCAGAGGTTGCCCAAGCGCAGCAGCGCAAAAGCCAGCAGCCACCCCAATTCACCTATCATACGGTGCGTGGTACATGCTTCCATCAAGAGTGATTTAGCTTTCACGCGGTCACCTTCCACGTAAGCAATCTCTGCCAGGGCCTGTAGAGCATCCGGGATGCCATGGGGCGCTCCAATATCGCGCAGAGATGCCAGACTCTGCTCGTAAAGCAGACGTGCCTTATCCAATTCCCCCAACTTGAAAGCTATGCGCCCCAGATCGTGTATACAGTGCGCCGCTCCATTCAAATCCTTGAGTTCCAGGCGTACATTCAGGCTCTCCTGGTAGTGCTGCTGAGCCTCCAAAAGAGCATCTTGCGCTTCATTTACCTTGCCAAGCGTAGTCTGAGAGATGGCTGTTCCCCAAAGATCTCCGATTGATTGTTGGAGGTGCAGGCTTTGGAGAACATGGTGTTTGGCAGCTTGCCGGTCATTACTCGTAAGGAGGTCAAAATTCTCCGATAGAATAGCAAGGGTTAAGGCAGCACCCCACCGGTCATCCCTGGTTTGATATATATTCAAACTATCGTTCAACCGTCGCTGTTTTTCTTCAGAACCAAACAATGTCAATCCATAAGAACTCAATACATTGATTAAAGCCAGCTCTGGACCCGGGAGACAACTATCCAATAAAGCTAAGCTACGCTGAAAAACCTCCGAAGCACCAGGAATCGATAGACGCAATAGATACTCACCCTGTATTCCCAATAGCAACCCCAAAAGCTCTGGGTGAACGTCTGACTCAGGACTGTCGAAAGCCATAATGGCTGCCCCAAACAACTCCAATCCCTCGCGAAAGCGGCTGCGAATATCACAAAACAATCCAAGGCTGAAGCTGGCTACATGAATAGCCTCTATCTTTTTATGCTCAACACCCCACCGCCACGCTGCGCGAATATTCTCCAGGTCCTGCTGAATGACATCCAATGCTGCGAGTTGCCCGAATTCAACATCTTTGCCAGGCGCTTTCAGCGTGGGTTCCAGCCGCCGGAGTAAATCCAGATAATAATCACTATGACGATCGTGCAGCAGTTCGTTTTCTTCCGGTGCGGATGCCAGTTGTTCTTCAGCATACTGACGCAGCACCTCCAGAATTTCATAACGTCCCGAAACCGCCCGATAGAGCATGGATTTATCCATTAGCAAAGCCAGGATAGGCAATGATGCCCCAGCGACGTCTGCGACTGCCGCGCGTGTGAACCCACCGCGAAAAATTGATAATGCGCGGTAACACGCACGTTCTTCCCGAGAAAGTAAGTTCCAGGAGTGCGCAAATACAGCACGCAAGCTCTGGTGTCGCTCCGGAAGGTCGCGGAGTGACATAGTCAGAAAGTCCAAACTGACAGAAATTTCGTCAGCGATTTCACGGCAGGAGAGCAACCGGGTCCATGCCGCAGCCAACTCCAGGCCTAGCGGTATTCCCTGCACCAGGCGGCAGATGCGCATAATAGAAGCAAGCTCATCAGCGTCAGGGGTGAAATCGTGATTAACCTGTCGCACGCGTTCAACAAAAAGCTGGACAGCACCATAGGTTACAGCAGCCTTAGTGTGCTCCTCCTCCGGGCAGCGCAGCCCGTGCAGTTCCAGGACCCACTCCCCCTGCAGTTTAAGCCGCTCCCGAGAAGTGACCAGCAATTTAACTGCTGAAGTCTGCTGTAAAATCTCGGCAAGTATCACTGCACTGGAGAGCACTTGTTCAAGATTGTCCAGTACAAGGAGTATCTGTTTGTCACGAAGGTAAAGCGCCATTTCTGAAGCGCGTGTCATTTGCCCTGATGGTGCAGCTGTTCCTTGTTGGTAAACCACCACACCCAACACATCGGCAAGCGTCGAGATGATAAGGTCGGGCTTGTCCACCGCCGCAAGGGGAACAAAATAGACGCCATCGGGAAAAGCATTCAAGGATTCCTCGGCAACACGCAAAGCCAGGCGCGTCTTACCAATGCCACCCGGTCCAGTGAGGGTAATCAAACGCGCTGCAGGATCTGCCAACAATTGGTGAAGCTTAGCCAATTCCACGACTCGGCCGACAAACGCTGTGGATTGCACCGGGATATTGTTGCGGAAAACGGTTTCAGTGGAAAATATAGGCAAATCCTGCGTTATATCCGGGGTTGTGACAGCTTTTTTCGCCTGTTCGATATGCGAGGTAGAAGGCAGGATGTCCCCGGCACGGATGCGCTGGTAAAGGGCAACCGTTTCTTCAGCGGGTTTCAAGCCTTGCGTTCTTAAATCACGAATTAGACTCTCGTATATATGCAAAGCGGTCGCGCGTTGATCCAATTGCGCATATAGCTTCATCAAGCAGCGCTGCGCACCTTCATGCAGCGGATCAAAATTTTGCCAGCGTCGCGCATAATCCAGTGCTGCATCTGGCTCATCATGCTGACTGTGCCACTTCACGAGCTTCTCTAAAGCCCCCGTCAACTTTCTACGCAAAGATTCCGATTGAAAAAACTGCCATTCGTCGAAATCAGGGCTGTCCTCCAGGGTAAAGCCAGCCAAAAAATCACCCTGATAGAGGTCCACAGCTTCCTTTAGCAGGGGGAGACATGCTGCACAAACTTCATTTTCCGGATGGTGGTGTCCCTTGCATACTGCCAAATTGGATTCAAAACGGGCTACATCCACCCATAGGGTTTCATCCAGACGCAATCCAATGAGATCCTGCTCAACCTCTAACCAGGCTTCTGCCGGGATCTGTTTCAGCATCCACAGCGCATTCCGCAAATAGGCAAACGCGCTGGTGGCATCCAGATCAGGCCACAGCAGCGTTGCCATCGACTCGCGGCTGTGTTGCTTTCCGGTGACCGCCAGATAAGCCAATAAAGCTATGACTTTACGCCGTGTTAACTTGACCGGCGTGTTATCATATTCGAGATGCGTTGTGCCCAGGAGAAATAAACGCAGTTCAGACATAATGCAGCATTCCTTACATCACATCGTATACCATATAATTATATCACGGCATATCGCCACGCGGCTTATTATCCTTTTACCAGTTCCCAAGATAGAACAGAAATAGAACAATATTTCTATATTCATGACATGAAATGTCATAGTTCACGGATATACTGCTTTATATATATTCTGATTTAACTGTTCCATCCTCTGATTAATGATTGAGAACCCGGCGGACAAGACGCTAAAAAAGACGCTTAGAAGACATTACATGGCTATACTAAGGGCATAAAAGAAAACAAAGCACAAACGACAAAAAGAGAAGCAGGATTCAATATTCAGCATTAAGGAGGTTAACGATGAGTGAGATGTTTGTACCATCCAGTATAGCGATGTTATTGGCAGAGGAAAAAATCCGGGAGAAGAGGGAGCCCATCATCTTAGCACGTCTGAATCTTATGGAGGCCCTACGCCCTCTTATGCGGAGCTTATTGAGCTTCCTATTTCTTTAAAATTCATAAGGTGCTACACGCTGCTGCAGCGCGTAGCACCTTATGTTCTAAAACCCATTTATGAAGAGAAGCTGCACTGTGAATACCAATAGCCAATATGCCAGATTGTTTTCACCAACAATGGCTACTCCAGACACCAAATCAGGTGGGTGGGGGTGGACCGATGAAGGAGGAAGCCTATGATTCACGAACTTGACAAAGCATCGCGGGAGAAAGCCCGTCCATTGTTTCAAGAGAGGGGACACAATCAAATCTTTATCGATGCATTGTTCGAAGGAAACCACACAGGCAGAATCTTTGTAGACAATCGAGTCCATCCATCTACAGCACTGGCAGCATTAGCTTGTGATTTTTTCTGCCCTGCGGGGCGTACCGACAACCTGGCTTTCAATTCCGCGATACGAGAACGAATTTTAACCGAGTTGGTTCCTCCAGAAGGTGACCTGCTCCTTTTCCCCCCTCGTCAGCATGGCAAAGTGCATTGGACAAGTTATTTGCCGGTTTCAGGCTGCTACACGTCACGCGGAAAACCTTCACTTTCATTCCCGAGCGATTCCAAGCGAAATGCACGGGTTGGCAGATGCGTATTCCTGAAGGCTATACTATCCAGCGCTACGACCACCACCTCGCCGAAGGTATTGGCCTGGACGCATTCTGGGGCAGCCTCGATAATTTTTTACGGCATGGCGTTGGTTTTGCCATCCTGCGGGGGGAGGAAGTCATCAGCCGGTGCCACACGGTGTTGGTCGGCAATGGTGAAGCGGAGATCAGTATCGAAACTGAGGAACCATACCGGCGCCGGGGTTTTGCCACACTGGCAGCCTGCGCATTCATTGAATACTGCATTGAGCACGCGTTGCGTCCAACCTGGTCGTGCTGGGACAACAACATTCCATCTCAAATCCTGGCACAGAAACTCGGTTTCAATCACCCGGTTGAGATACAGGCAATTTATACAAAAGTGAAGTAACGAAACTATCCGTCACCAGTCATAGAAGAATACAAAATGTTGGTCAAAATTGAACACTTACCACAATTCAGAGCCGTTTCTTTTCATGTTAAGGACAGTGAGGCACCGGAACATGAAGCCTGGGGGCAATTGGAAGCATGGGCCAAGCCACGAAGCTTATTTGACAATCCGACAGTCCACCAGATCTTCGGGCGCAATAACCCAAGCCCGATGGAACAGCGCACCTTGCGAGGCTACGAGTTCTGGCTCACGATCCCCGATGATTATCCCCTCGATGATGGTGTATCCGAAGTCACTTTCCCGGGAGGTCTGTACGCAGCAGTGCAAAGCAAAGGCATCCCGACCATGATCCAGAACTACGAGAAAATCTTTGGCTGGATCGAGGCATCCGGGCAATACGTTCCTGACTATCCCGAAGGGTACGATTTTGATCACGCTCCCGGTCTGGAAATTGAACATAACCTAGATCCACAGCTTGAAGGTGAAGATGCGCTGTTGATGGAGGTTTACGTGCCTATCAAACTGCGAAAGGAAGATATCCCCGTGCGGATTATTGAACTGCCGGCTGTCAAAATGGCGCGTTCTGGTGGGAGAAGTCTGGCAGCATTCAATACATGGTGGTCGGCGTTTGCCGCACAGGACAAGAGCAGCTTGTATCCCAAAGACTTCATGTGGTTCAATCCTCAATTAAACGATTTTGAGTGGCTCTACGCGCTTCCAGAAGGATTGCACGATACAGGTGGCTATGAAGTATTCGATTTCCCGGGCGGTATTTATGCCGTTGCCACATGTGAGGACGAAGGAGCACAAATAGAGAAAACAAACAAGATGATTCACCAGTGGGTAGCACAGAGCAATGTTTTTGCGGAAGTTCCCCAGGGCAATCATGCGAGCGCGCGCTATGATATGGGGCACATCATCACGCCCCAGAATGCGAAAGAGACCCTTGGCTATCACCAGATGGACCTGTTTGTACCGATTGTTGATCGGTACAGCGAAAAATAAGAGGATCAGCTCATAAAAGAGAAAGTGAACGATGACCTCCTTTTCCAAGACCAATTCAGAACGGTCGATGCTGGTCGGTGTCCTACGCATCAGTATGGACCATTTGTGCCCCTTACCGGCGGCACAAGAGGCATATCTCAAATAGTCTGGAGTATTGTAAATGCATTTTCAGCCGATAATTATAATTGCACAGGAGGAACCATGGATAAAATTATTGCTTTCTGCGGTATCGTATGCAGCGACTGCCCGGCATATACCGCTACACAGGCCAAGGACCAGGCAGCACTGGAAGCTGTCGCGGCGCAGTGGCGGGAGGAGTACAACGTGCCTTATATCACCGCCGATTCAGTTCTCTGCGACGGCTGTTTGAGCGGGCCGAACAAGGTCTGGCACTGCGCAGAGTGCGATATGCGTGCCTGTGGTGTTGCACACGATGTCGCCAACTGCGCGCACTGCACCGACTTCCCCTGCGAGAAGTTGGAGCGCTTTTTCGGCTCAGTTCCCGATGCGCGCGCGACGTTAGATCAGATTCATCAGGCGTTGTGAAAAATTGGTCATCCAAGTACTCTCCCAGGTTGACAACCTGGACATCATCGGATAGGAGGATTGACATATGATTGAGCTACCTGAAGCTGTCGTGATTGGCCAGCAGATTAATGAAACATTGGGTGGAAAACGGATCGCGCATGCTGTGGCTAATGCATCACCCCACAAATTTGCCTGGTACACAGGGGACCCGGCGGAGTATAACGATAAACTTGCCGGAAAAGTGATTGGAAATGGTGCAGGGGTTGCTATGAACATTGAAATCGAGGCTGGGGATATGGTGCTCGCGATCAGTGCGCCAATCCGCTTCTATACTGTAGACGAAAAACGCCCCAAGAAACACCAGCTTCTGCTGGAGTTCGAGGATGGCACAGCCATCAGTTCCAGCGCTCAAATGTGGGGTGGCTTTTTCTGCTTCCCGGCAGGCGAGAAGGGCGGTTACTACGATTACGAAAACGCCAAGACACGTCCATCGCCATTGACAGATGCATTTAACCGCGCTTACTTTGACACGCTTTTTAACGATAACATTCCGAAACTGTCTGCCAAGGCGTTCCTCGCGACGGAGCAGCGCATCCCCGGACTGGGCAACGGCGTGCTGCAGGACATCCTGTGGACGGCGCGCGTTCACCCCAGGCGCAAGATGGGCGAGTTGGCAGAGCCGGAAATTGGTGCGATGTTCGAGGCGGTGAAGCGTGTGCTGGCAGCAATGACCGCTCAGGGCGGGCGAGATACAGAGCGCGACCTCTTTGGCAATACCGGCGGCTACAGGACTGTCCTGAGCAGGAACACAGTAGACACACCATGTCCGGTATGCGGAGCCCTCATCCATAAAGAACCTTACCTGGGCGGTGCAGTTTATTTCTGCGCAGATTGCCAACCTTTATAAAACAACAGGAAGAACAGAAATGGGAGCAAAAGTTGTCAAGTTTTCAGTGGAGCCATTCCCTGAAACAAGAGTTATTGGCAAAAGTGTGGCTGTAAAGACAGACGTAGGCATTGATGATTCGACCATTACGGATTTATTGGAAAGCATGGCAAAAGACGGCAGCACAGACTTCCTGTTAAGCTTGCCCGAACGCATAACCTCAAGCCCCGACACAGTTGGCTGGATGGGCGATTGGCAACCCGGCGCTGAAACTTATACCTATTTGTCGGGCGTCTTGGTAACGCCGGACGCTCCTCTGCCAGATGGCTACACGTATAGAGATATCGCTGCGTGCGATATGGCTGTCGGGTGGTTGCAAGAAACCGACGGCGAGGAAGTGGGCAACATCTTTGCCAACGCCTCTGAGCATATTAACCAAGCCATGCGAGAGAACGGTTATGAATTTGATGGTTCCCATGGCCTTTTTGAGATGGAATACTATTCCTATGAGCGGTTTCGTCTCCCCACGCAACGCGGGGAGAAAATAACCTTGGACTTTTATTCACCATGCAAAAAGAGCAGCTAATCAGCAAAAAGGTGAAAAACTATGTCAAACCAACGCTTTGTCTTAGAAAATGTACCGCGTGTCCATTTTTACGAAGGCGGTAAGCGCTGCCCGGAGGATATCATCCTGCCGTCTGTGATGCGGTCAATCCTGGAATATCTGGGCGAAGAGGATTACGGCTGCAAGCACTGTCCAATTTGCGGCAAAGCCCCCAAGGTCTTCTGCACCTATTCATTCCTGGTCGGCGTGTCCGGCGCGGCGACGTTCCTCTCGTGGAAAGAGGGCTGGCACGGTGACAACGTCGCGCTTTTTTATATGTCTGAAGATGCCGGCGCAGTGGAGCGCCACATCTTCGAGGCCATCGGCTACACCTATGAAGCGGTGATGAAAGAAGAAGGCCGCGACAACGAAACCGTGTTCCGCCAGTGCATCATCGAGAGCATCGACCGAGGCATGCCCGCCCTGGCCTACGGCGTCATCGGCCCGCCGGAGCCATCCATCATCACCGGCTACGACGAGGGCGGCGATGTCCTCATCGGCTGGAACTTCTTCCAGAACTTCCCGGAGTGCAACGCCGGGGTCGAATTCGAACCATCGGGCTACTTCCGCAAACGCGACTGGTTCAATGACACTGAAAACTTGCTCATCATCGGTGAAAAGCAGTCAAAGCCATCGCTGCCTGAAATTAGCCGCGACACGCTGCGCTGGCTACTCAAGGTCACACGAACGCCTATGGTGCGCCCCGAGCCGGATGCTCCGGAGTGGTATCGCAACCGGCACAACGGGCTGGCGGCCTACGAAGCCTGGGCTGACCACCTGCTGCGTGACGCCGAATGGCCCGCCGGTGACGAAGCGACGCTCCGCGCCCATCATCGGATTCACGAAGATGCGGTAGGGACAGTCGCCGAAGCGCGCTGGTACGGTTCCATCTTCCTGGCGGAAATGACCGAACAGTTCGCAGCCGGACCTGGTAAACCCGGCACGACCGAATACGTCCTCCATGCTGCTGCCTGCTATGCTGCCGAACATGACTTGATGTGGAAGTTATGGGAACTCGCAGGCGGCATCGGCAATCCCGAAGCATTCCGCGTCATGGCTGATCCAGACAAACGCCGGGCGATGGCCGACATCATCCGCCAGGCGCGCGATAAGGACGCACAAGCTGCTGACCACATGGAACAAGCACTACGATAGACTAAAGGAGAGCACAATGGAATCACAAGCGATACCAGAATTTTTCATCAGCCCGATGCGCGTGCAAACGCTGCCGGAAATTACCTTCTTCTACGTCACCAGCCCGCCAATACCATTCGCCGACCTTGACAAGCATCTCGATCCCCTGCTGGAAAGCCTTTATGCGGCCAAGGCGCAGGCTGGCCTCGGCGAAACCGGGCCTGACATCACCCGTTACTACGAAGTCAGTGTGGGTGAACCGGATATGTTCTTGATGGAGGTCGGGATTCCGGTCAAACCGGAGATGCAGCCCGCGGGCGCGGCACAGGTCAAAATATTACCGACCTACCGTTGCGCAAGTCTGCTCCTCTGGGGCAGTCTATTGCATATCGTAGAGGCTTACGAAGCGCTGCAGAAAGGGATGCGGGAAGCGGGATTGGAGCATACCGGCGAGTGTCAGGAATGGAATTACTATTTTTGGAGCGTCGAATCGCCGCATAACCTGATTGGATTGTATATGGGTATCCAATAAACTCTGTCTAAGTAAAAAAGATGGCTATCCAATGCCAGCCTCCAGTAATTTTCGTCAATGACATTACAGTATCACGCTATTTCTACGAAAGTCTTTTTGAACAGAAAGTAGACATGGATATAGGTTTCAATTTGAGCTTTGCGGGAGGCTTTGCACTCTGGCAGGTTGATCACGCTGACCCGATGCACTTCAACAGCCCTGCAAACAATACAAGTTCATTGGGATGGGGAAACTTTGAATTTTGCTTTGAAACCGATGATCTTGACGCGATGTTCGTTCGGGTCACGGCAGCCAACGCACCGTGCATTCAACCACCCCACAAACAGCCCTGGGGACAGCGCGTTTTTCACGTCTACGACCCTGACGGTCACATCGTCGAAGTAGGTGAGTGAATGTCAAGCGCCGTTGCGCGATTTTTGGATCAGGGGATATCGGCAGAAGAGACAACGCAACACACAGGGATGCCGCTGGAGATGGTGCAGCAGACTGCACAAGCTGCCGGCAAGTCAAAAAATGAGACAAAATGAAAGTATCCCTGACGTTGTATTGTATACACAGCTTCCCTGTATTTCCACGCTCAAAAGCCGTCTCCGCTGACAATCTATGGGTAATAAAGCGCGAAAAACAACGGGGAGCAACAACCAATTGACCAAAGTGTTCCAACGCTATGGGATCAATGCTGAAGGCGTCATATTGCCCAAGGGAGAAAGCAATCCGGATGAATATATGTTCCGTGAAGCAATATGGCAGATGAAGACGGGCATGGGAATAGAATTCAAGCCGTAACCAAGGAGTAGATTACACAATGGAAGCATCAGGAAACATCGCATCAGAGAAGGATAATCAAAATCCCGTCGCTTTGCTGATTATTGATGTGCAACAGGGGCTTTTCGAGAAACACACACCCATCTACAAAGCGGATAAACTGCTCGAAAATATCACCACACTCATTGACCGCGCGCACCGCAGCAACGCTCCGGTATTCTATGTACAGCACTCAGACACCAGAGCCTTAGTGAAAGGGTCAGCAGACTGGCAACTCCATCCGCACCTCCAACCCCTGAAAGTCGATTATAGCATTCATAAGCAGCATGGAAATGCCTTTGAGGATACGTCGCTGGATAATACATTACGGGAGCTCCATGTTGCTACCGTTGTTGTCGCTGGACTCGTCACGCATGGGTGCGTGCGGGCTACCTGTATAGGGGCGCAAGAACTGGGATACAACGTGATTCTGGTTCAAGATGGGCACAGCAATTACAGCAAACAAGCCGCCGAAATAATCGATAAATGGAACCAGAAATTGAGCGCCAGAAAGATAGAATTGAAGTCAACAGCAGAAATAACCTTTGAATGAATAAGCCTTGGAGTGGCGAGAGCTTCAATGCTGAACTTCAAGCTTCTCCCATGCACTCCTTTCAGGTCCCAGGTAATACACATTGCCGTCCAGAGCTCGGATATAAGTCGCATTATATTTATACCGGGTTGTCTGCTGCACAATTGTGTCAAAGCCGATTTCCTCACCTGTCGCCCATCCCAATCGATCACGCACCTCCGGATAGGTACGCCACACCAGTCCAAATCCTCTGATGGGTTGTCCGAATCCTTCCGGGGGTTGTAAAGCGTCGTCGCGATCAGGTTTTCCCTCCTCCCATTCATCCTGAAATATATTATATTTGGGGCTGAATTGTTTATCGTCAAACAACACGATAATATTGTCTTGCTCAGCAATCCACAGCATAATCCCATGTTCAAAATGCTGCTCAGCCGCAGCGCTGTACAACGGGGTTGTTGGGCAGATGTCCGGTTCAGGTAAAAAAAACCAGGGATCAGGGCAACGTAAATACACGGTTAATCCCTTTGAAGTGCTGCGTTCAGGTGTGTTAAACGCATACAGCATAAATTCACTGTAGTTCCGGGCGTCACTAGGAATCGTGACAGTATAAGTCCCTATGGGTGCTACATCCCAGCCCGACTGTGGGAATTGATAGTTTGGAGGCATAAGGTACAGTATTACTCCGGTTACCCCCGAGGTCTGCCATGAAAGCACAATTGTATCGCCCGGATCAACTTCCTGCGCATCTGCTTCAAAATAGAGTATTTTGGGAATATCTTCAGGGGTAATGGGCGCTGGTCGCGTTGTGGGTGTGGGCGATTCAGGAGTGGCAGTCGCCTTTTCCGCAGTTGGAGCTGTTGGTGGCGCTTGTGAGGGCGTTGATGGTGCTGATGTTTTTATTGGGACAAACGTAGGCGTTAATACAGGTGTTCGCGCCACCGTAGCCACAACCCTACTCGTCGCACTCTGACGTGCAGTCAATGTAACTGATGTAATTGCAGGGGTTTTTTCCTGCAGCGGAGTCGTAAGTGGTTGGCACGCTGCAAAAAGCAAGCACAGTGCGATGATAAACCACAGTTTTGTTCTCATTGTTGTTCTTATTTATTGTACACCCAAAATAGCATATTGGAGAGCATTCCACTTTGGGGACAAACCAAGCAGCAGTTTTGGATCAATCGTTACCTAAGGCAGAAATACGTACGGATGAAAACGCCCCCAGATTGAATCAAGGTTGACTTGCTGGTTAAGTTCAGTATAGTTGTACAAAGAAAATTGAACCGCGCGACTTTCATAATCTCACGATTCACATATCACTCAAAAAAGTCAACGGTGATTGGGTCGCATGTTTTCTGTGTAGCTGCAGTTCAATTAATCACGTTTCAGGATTTTATAGAGAGGATCAACGCAATGGAGGCTATATCGCGTGTGGACGTGAGACAAACCAAAATCATCCTTCCGCGACGTCCCGCGCATTTATTGACTCGAGAGCGTCTGATGTCTCAGCTCTATGATCTCCTCGATTACCACTTATTTATCCTGACAGCCCCCGCAGGTTACGGTAAGACGTCAATCCTCGTAGATTGGGCAAACCAGGCTGAACTGCCGATTTGCTGGTACTCCCTTGATGCTTTGGATCGTGAACCGCATCGCTTTTTCTTATATTTTATTAACGCCCTGTCAAAAAGGTTTCCGGCTTTTGGGCAGGTATCCCAGCTTGCCCTCCAAAGTATGACGAAAAACCTTGATGTGCCGCGTTTAGTGCACATTATGACAAATGATGTTTTTGACCATATCCAGGAACATTTTGCTTTGATCCTCGATGATTACCATCTGTTAAACAATAATGTGGAGATCGATACATTTATTTCCAGCTTTGTGCAGCAGGTAGACGAAAACTGTCATTTAGTTTTAGCTTCACGCAAACTACCCTCTTTGCCCGAAATGCCGCTCATGGTCGCCCGTTCTCAAGCGGGTGGTCTGGGTTTCGAAGAGCTGGCATTTCAAGCAGAAGAAATCCAGGCTCTGGCGCTTCAGAATTACCATTTCATCATGCCTCAGTCAGAAGCAGAAATCCTGGCATCAGAAACCGAAGGGTGGATTACTGGCGTTCTGCTTTCTACCCAACCAGCAGGGCAGTTTGTCCCAGTGCGGTTACAAGGTATTCGAAGCACGGGCAATGAACTCAACGATTACCTGGCGCAGCAGATTCTTGACAATCAACCCCAAATCCTTCGCGATTTTCTGTTACGAACCTCCGTGCTTGAGGAATTCGATATCGCGTTGTGCCAGGCTGTATTAGGTTCTGATACTGATTGGCAAACGCTGATGCAAACGGTGCGACGCAGCAATCTATTTGTCCTTTCTGTGGGAACTGAAGGAAATTGGTTGCGTTACCACCATCTGTTTCTGCAATTTTTGCAAACCCGTATGGTACAGGAAAAACCTTCAGAATATGAGATGATCCTGCGGCGATTAGCTGCTGTCTATACCGAACGCGAATCGTGGGAAAAGGCATATGCAATTTACCAACGGTTGGGCGATATGGAAGCAACCGCATTGTTTCTCAACGATGCCGGTGAACCGATGGTTAAACAAGGAAGAATCATGCTCCTGAAACAGTGGCTCGAGGCTTTACCTCATGACAAATTGACGTCTCATCCCGCTTTGCTCTCGCGCCATGGATTGGCATCGGTCATGGCTGGTCAGACAGAGTTAGGTTTGCAAAGACTTTCACGAGCGGCAGACGCGTTACAGCAGTCAGGGGATTTTGTGCATTTAGTGGGCTGTTTAGTGTGGCGCGCCACTGCAAACCGCTTTCTAGGGGATTATGCAGCGGCAGGATCGGATGTTGACCAGGCTTTGAGTCTTTACGAGCAATACGGTGGGCGACCCGAATTGAGAGCTGGGGCTATGCGGATTAAGGGCTTAACTCTGTATTGGCAAGGGAACCTCAGCACGGCGATTGACTGGTTGAAGCGGTCACTCGCGGCATTCAGAGAGTTGCCGAACAAGCAAGACGAAGCCCTGCTTCTGATGGAGCTTGGGTTAGCAACAATGAGCACGGGAGCCTATACACAGGCGCTAAAATACTACACACAGGCCTTACCTTATTGGCAGCAAGGGTTTGACCCGGTGAGGCAAGCAGCCCTGTTGAACAATGTGGGGGTGCTCTACCATCTGATGGGACAATATGAGCGTGCAGCGTCGACTCTGGAGCAAGCAATGACCACAGCTCACGAATGCGGTTATGCACGCATGGAAGCTATGGCGTATACCAGTTTGGGTGATCTCTACATGGATTTGGATGCATTTGAAGCCGCACAAGAAGCCTATATGAAAGTGAAACCGCTGGCAAATCAGATGGGAGATCGCTACCTTCTGTTCTACGTAAACGTCGCTCAAGCGACACTTGCTGAAATCCATCTGTCATTAGCCCAGGCTAAAATGTACCTGGATAAGGCTTGGGAATTGGTACAAGGAAGCAATTCAGATTCCGAGTATGGTTTATGGTATCTGACGGCAGGTCGCATTGCTATGCAGGATGAAGATATGCCGCACGCCATAACCCAACTCACCGAAGCTGCAGTGCGTTTTGAACGCGGTGGACAGCAAGCAGAGAACGCAAAAGCGCATCTTCTACTAGGGATCATTGCGGCATCCCAAAATTTAAAAACAGATGCGGAATCACATCTGGCACGCGCTTTTTTCCTGGATTCAGAAGTTGAAAGCCAAAATCTATTGGTGCTGACTGGCTATCGATTAAAAAAAAGCATTCAAAACGTGACTGTATCACCGAATATCGACGCGCAGATAGCAATCTTACTAAACCGAATATCGGAATGGGAAGAAGAACTCCCGGCGATGCGCAGACGCCTCCGCAGACGTAGTACAGCGATTAACTTTGCGCCTCCGCACTTAACGATACAGGCACTTGGAAATCCCAGGGTTTTCCTTGATAGTGCCGAAGTCAATAACACCCAATGGGAATCGTTAGCAGCACGCGATATGCTTTTTTGTTTGTTAGCACATGAAGAAGGTTTAACGGGAGAAGGTTTGGGCGTCCTATTTTGGCCTGACAAAGAACCTCCGAAGCTAAAATTACATTTAAAAAAGACGCTGTACCGTATACGCCGCGCGCTACAACAAAATGTCGTCACCTTTCAGCAGAATCGCTATAGTTTCAACTACTCGTTGGATTATGAATACGATGTCGAAGTCTTCTGGCAGAATATAGCAAAAGCGCAAGAAGCTACGCAAGTCAATAACCGCGTCGAAGCTTATCGGAAAGCCGTAGAATGTTATCAAGGCCCTTATTTGCTCGGAATAGATACAGACTGGGTGATAACCGCCCGTGAAAAATTGTGGCAAACTTTCAGATGGGCAGCGCTCTTCCTGGCTGGTCATTACCTCAACACTTTAGCACTGGACACTGCTTTATCATATTGTCTGAATATTCTGGATTATGACCCATGTGTAGAAGAAGCCCATGTGATTGCGATGCGAATCTATGACCTGCAAGGGCATAGTGTTAAAGTTGCCTCACAATATGAACGCTGCCGGCAAAGTCTGCATATAGAACTTGGTGTCCAGCCATCTTCCCAAACACAGATGTTATACCGGCAACTCACTCAAACATCCAACGTGAGTAAATATTCACCAAACAAATGAATTACGAATAGAACCAAGCGAAGTTCATTCAGGACAAGCTGTTACGGGTTACTATAGTCTGTGGCTAAGCTCTTGACCACATCTTTCACGATCATACCTCCTCTACCCCCCCCTTTTTCTCGGCTTAACCAACAAATTTCGAATATTTTTGCTAATTCCATCAACTGTCTACCTCTCTGTCTACCCTGCAATTTTATAATACGGACATTATAAACTGATGAGGAGATCATTTCATGAAAAACCTAGTAAAGAATCTGCGCGTAGCTTCATATGGTGTTAGCAATCAACAAGTGCGGCTGTTCTGGCTGGTATTATCGGTTGGGCTGTTCGTTTTGGGCGCTGCTGCTCCTGGTGGTGATGGTGGCGGGAACGTAGGCGGGTAATCGACGATCCCTTTGTGTTACTTGTTATAGCAGTTGTAGCGGGATTAACTGCAGGTCTGGTACGCGCGTATGTGAAAAAGCGCCAGTTGGTCATTCCGGATATTATAGCGGGATGGTTAGTTCCAACAGCATTTATCCCTCAGGGATTATGCTTTTTCATACCATTTACCCGTTCTCGCATTCCCAACAATGTTGTTGCTGTCATATTAATCATTACCCAGTTGATGTTGCTTGTTTTTGCGCTTTTGAACCGTAAGCAACCAGGTTTCTGGGCTTTGGGATTAGGGGTGGCACTCAATACATTGGTTATCTCTGCAAACAGGGGCTGGATGCCTATTAGCCCAGCAACATTATTTCGATTGAATCCAGAAATTACTGAGACGACCTGGACCATCGGTCAGCGATTAGGCGTCAGTAAAGATATTATTCTACACGATAACCGTATGGTTTTCCCGGCACTTTCAGATCGCATTGTTCTTCCCCCGTTTTTACACAGCCATTTGGCTTATAGCCTGGGGGATATCTTCATAGCCTGGGGCGCATTCGGGTTGTTATGGTCAGTCGGTAAAAAATCTCTTGGTAGCAAATATGAGGTTAACGCATGAATGCTATTTCCTATAATATTAAGATCGATTTAAACGAACTCAGCCGCTTATTAACCGCTGCGACAGTAAGTAAAAAATTCCGTCAGTTACTTTTAACAAACCCTAAGCAAGCATTAGAGAATGGCTACAACGGTGAAGTTTTCAATCTTGACGCTCAAGATTTGGATAAAGTCCTCTCAATCCAGGCGATGTCCCTCAACGATTTCGCCCGACAACTAATAGGACAGCAAAAGCTTAAAACTCAGGATACAGCTCCACAAATTGAATCCACAGATTTTAGCTTCATACGTCGCAGCAATTCATATCTACAATAACATCAGGATGATAGCTATACAGCATTATTGTGATTCACCGTGGAGTTCAAAATGTTATACATAAACGGAACCGATCCACTTTATATTCAACTATGTAATCAATTACGTTCTGATATCGAGAACGGCAGGCTTAAAAAGGGCCAAAAACTGCTCTCCGAACGACGGCTAGCTGCAGAATACGGCATAAGCCGGTTAACTGCGCGAATGGCGCTTCACTGTTTGCAGGAGCAGGGCTATGTCACAGTCAAACCCCAAACAGGGGCGCTAGTATTATGAAGCATAATAAAGCTGTAGATCAGCGCATCGGGGTATTCTAAAATATCCTGGTTTACTATAAAACCTGGCTTTTAAAGTAGTGTTTTTCTCCGCCTTGCAATGCGTGCTGCCTCCACTATAGCCGCTAACATACTGGCTTCATTGGCTATACCCTGACCTGCAATATCAAAAGCTGTGCCATGATCAGCTGATGTACGGATGATGGGCAAACCAAGCGTGATAGTAATAGATTCCTCAAATCCATGGGTTTTGACAGCAATGTGCCCCTGATCATGATATAGCGTAACAACAGCATCATAATCACCCCGAATTGCCTGAAAAAAGACCGAATCCGCGGGGATCGGACCGTAAATATCAATCCCTTTTGTGCGTGCAGCCATAACTGCTGGCGTAATTTCGTCAATTTCTTCTCGTCCCAGCAACCCATTTTCTCCGTTGTGCGGATTCAATCCGGCTACCGCCAAACGCGGAGCACTATAACCCAGGTCACGCATACCCGCATAAGTAATGATAATCGTTTCGAGTACATTCTCCTTAGTTATATGCGAGGCAATCTCACGGAAAGGCATGTGGCGCGTGACATGGGTGACGCGCAGCCCGGGTGTAGCGAGCATTGTCGTACAGTGCGGTGTTCCGGTTATATCCGATAATATTTCCGTGTGACCAATATAGTGATAACCAGCTAATTGTATGGCTTCTTTATTCAAGGGTGCGGTAGCTATGGCGTCTACAAGACCCTCCATAGCCAACTCGGTAGCCTTGATAACATATTCCACAGCCGCACGCCCCGTTAAGGAAGAAACTTTTCCTATTTCTACCTCATCAATATTGAGGTTATGCATATCCAGTAATGTGATTCCATTGACGGGGGTTTGGGGGTTTAGCTCTCTAACCGTTTTGACGATTGGAATATGGGCTGCGAACCTTAAGGTGTCGAATACACGTGCATCACCAATAAGAAGCGGATGGCAGACTTTGAGCACTTCCTCATTCTGAAGCGCTTTAACAATCACTTCCGGACCAATACCTGCTGCATCACCGATGGTAATTCCGACAATCGGCAGTGAGTCTTCCATTATTTTCATCTCCGTATTGTTTGACAGGGAGCAGACAACTCGATTGCAGTTGTTTGTTAATATTCAGGAACTAAACGCCCAGGACCATCGCATCCATATAAATGTCTGTGAAGTTGGGATGTGCTGTAAGTTCGATGTATTGTGTGCGTTCGATAATCGACTCCGCTATCCTACGGTTCTCTGCGGAAATAAGCATCTGCCTGGCTCCGGTGCCGGCTGCATTGCCAACTTGCCGGAAACGATTGAGAGGAAGCGGTGGAAACATACCTAATCGCGTAGCGCTGCGCAAATCCAAATACGTTCCGAACGCTCCTGCAACAATAAAGGTATCGATATCCTGATAGGTCAGATTTGCCTCATGCAGTAAAACCTCCACACCAGCTCGAATAGCACCTTTCGCGAGCTGTATTTCATTGACATCCCGACGGGTTACCAGAAGATCATGACCGTTGCCGGTGTCTTTTTGGGGAACCAACACGAAAGCTCCTCCGCCATCATAAGGAATTATTCCCGGATAGTTCTGTTTCATGCGCCCGGTGCGCCCGATGATTCCTCCAGCATACAGTTCAGATACAATATCCAGTATACCGGAGCCACAAATACCAACCGCAGGCTTTCCCCCAATCGTCTGCACATGAACGCGATCACCTTCGATCTGGACATATTCCACTGCCCCTGGGGCAGCCCGCATCCCGGCATAAATGTGAGCGCCTTCAAAGGCTGGGCCTGATGCACATGAACAGCTTAAAACCTTCCCATTCATCGCCAGGCTTATTTCGGTATTTGTCCCAATGTCCAGCGCGATAGTCGGTTTTTCAGCGCGCCAGGCATCGGTTGCCAGCAGCATCGAGACGTGATCGGCACCGACATAGCCAGCGATATTGGGCGGTAAATAAACCCTTGCGCCCGGGGCAATTTCAAGGCCAAGCTGTAAGGCACAAATATCCAGCGGTTCACTCACTGCTGCGATATAGGGCGAGGCTCCTAATTGTTCTACAGGCAAACCGCAAAAAAGGTGATGGATGGCAGTGTTACCCACAACAACGGCATCTACGATTTGATCGCGTGTGATCCCCGCGTGACTGCACAATTCTCCGATGAGGGCGTTTAATCCCTCCATTAGACGCTGTTGCAGAATCTGCCGGCCACCTGGATTCTCATTCGCATAAGCTATGCGGCTGACCACGTCCTCACCGTATGCGATTTGTGGGTTCATTATTCCTGTTTTTGCTAGCGTCTGTCCTGTTTTTAACTCGACCAGATATGCCGCGATTTTCGTTGTGCCAATATCAACTGCCAATCCAACCATAGATTGATTGACCTTAAGAACACCGACGACTTCCCCTCCTGGCGTATTTTTAAGTAAGTTATTTACCGGAAGCGGATGCCGGATGGCTAGCTTTACTGTCCAATCCTGATCCCTCAAGCGATGCGATAATTCACGCAGTACAGGTTGGTCGTAAAACGGGCGCGGTACGTTAATTTCTGCCAGGGCATCGGTGAGTCTAACTGTATCAGAGCGCAAATCATGGATGGTAGGGGGCGTCAAAGTGACAATTACAGTTTCCACCACCGGGTCGGGTTCAATTTCAACTTCCTGCCCTTCTATCTGAAGACGTTGAGGTGTGCTCAAAGATTCCGGCGGGATGTCTATTTTTACATTGCTGCGAGGATAAGCCTGACATGCCAGACGAAAGCCGGCATCCAGGTCATTTTTGGTAAAAGTACGGGTTTCAACTGCAGTAGGAGGGCTGAGCTCACCCTCAATTAAGCGAACGCGGCATTTTCCACACGATCCAGCTCCACCGCAGACCGCGACGATCTCCACCCCCGCGCGCTGGGCAGTATCCAACAGAGATTGGTCTGATGTGCTTTCAGTTCGACGTCCGATAGGCTCTAAATCTATTGTGTAAAGCCCAAGTTCATCCACGCTGCACCTCGTCTATCGATATTTAAGCCATTTTCTATGCGCACATGATATTCGAAGGCAGATAATGCTTCCGATTGTGACGGCATGCGCCAATTCTATCATAGAGTGCAAAGGGCTCAAGGTGACAGGCTACATGCCCATTGCATTACAGGAAATATGATGATATAACAGTAATAAATGCACAGATATATGATGTCGCATCTCACTTTTTTGAGTCTGTGAACATCGTGACATAAACTATCTGGAAACTGGTCTGTCAGAAAGGTTACGGCATAGGAGGTGGTATGTCATTGGATTCTGTCACATATCGTATTCACTCCAGATACAGTTTTTAAAATCACATCTATAAGTTCGGGAACTTTTCATAACATTTGGGCGTCAATATTACAGATGCACAATAAGTTTTCTTTATGACTGGAGGGATATAACAATGATTAAGCGAATGTGCTATGCGATTTTGGCCATATTGCTGCTTTACACGGCGATACCAGTAGCTGCTGAGGGTCCAGTCAATCCTCAGCATTCTGATCCAACCTGGGCTGCCACATATTGGAACAGTATTGACCTTTCTGGAACAGCAGTGCTCCAGCGTGCCGAAGCCAATATCAACTACAACTGGGGGAACGGATCCCCGCTTGCAGGCACGGTTAACACCGATAATTTTTCTGCACGGTGGACGCGTTACATTGATGTAACACCAGGCACTTACAGTTTCACAATCACCAGTGATGATGGTATGCGGTTGTGGGTTGATGGTGAATTAATCCTGGACGCATGGTACGAACATCCGGCTTTGACGCTGACCGCACAAAAGTACCTCGGACCTGGACATCATTTAATCAAGGTCGAGTATTTCGAAAAAGGTGGGCTTGCCGTTGCCCAGTTAAGTTGGCAGCTTGGAAGTGCACCGCCAGCCAGTGGAAATTGGAAGGCAGAATATTTCAATAATATCACACTTGGAGGTAGTCCCGTTTTGGTTCGGAATGAATCTGCGGTTAACTACGATTGGGGCGCTGGTTCGCCCGCGCCTGGCACCGTGAGTGCAGACAGGTTCTCAGCACGTTGGACACAAAATGTTAACATAGCGGCAGGCATGTATACCTTCCGGGTGACGACGGATGATGGCGCGCGTCTTTGGGTCAACGGACATCTTCTCGTTGATGCATGGATTGAACAGGCAGCGACGACCTATTCGGGTAACCTGTATCTGCCAGGTGGACCCGTGACGATTGAAATGCAGTACTTCGAGAATTATGGAATGGCGGTCGCGAAACTGTCCTGGCAACTACAGGGAAGCACCCCAAATCCCAGCCCGTCACCGTCGGGGACTGTGATTGTCGATGACCGGGATGCTGGATTTGTCAAAGGGGGAGCCGCTGCCGGTTGGCGGTTCGAATCCGAGGGATTTAATGGCACATTAACATGGACCTATAATAACTACAATGTACAACCCAGTTATAATTGGGCTCGTTGGTATCCAAACCTTGGCGCTGGCAAATATGAGGTTTACGTCCATATCCCAGACCGGTATTCCACGACCGCGAAAGCCCGTTATTGGATCAACCATTCCGGTATATATACCTTAAAGATTGTGGATCAATCCGCTAGCAACGGTGATCGATGGGTCTCTCTGGGTACCTATTATTTTAAGGGCCTTGGTGGCGAGTATGTTTCACTTGCGGATGTAACATATGAGCCCTACCGCACCCGTTTGATTGCCTATGATGCAGTAAAATGGGAACCGCGATAAATCTATTCCGTTGCTGATAATGACAATCCGCAGGACATATGTAAGTCCTGCGGATTGTTTACGGAATCTTTCTGTTTAGAAACCTTGCTATGCGTGGAGATTCTGACGTCCTGGTCCGCCAGCGACAAAAACATTGGCGAAAGGAACTGGGAATGAGGAAATTGGTTGAAGCGGAAACTATAAAGGAAGAAGCTAGAGCGAACAAGGAACTCAAAGCGGTTATGAGGGAGGTAAGAGCTATTAGAAAGTTGCACACATGTATCCTGTCCTTTGAGAAAATGCTTAACGCTTTTTTTAGAAATGTCTCGCTCTTGTTTCACCCGTGCCAGTTCTTTTTTCAGGTCATGAAGCTCCTTCTCTGAGGCCTTGATATTCCCCTGTCCGGGTAGGCGGCTGCGCCTTCGATCAGCTGCTCTTGGCGCCACCGGTACTGCAAATTGGGCTTGATTCCCAGTTCTCGCGCGACGTCGGCTACGCTTCCTTCATTCTGCGCTCAGCTTGACGGCTTCTCTTTTGAATTCTGCTGTATACTTTCGTCTTGTACGCATTCGCTCCTCCCGGGTATAGTTTACATCTTTTTCTTGGTGTCCACTTTTTCGGGGGAAGCCCATCAGCAATCTTGTAAAGTAAAAGTATGTTGCCTTGGAATCCTACTCTTCATCTATCGTTATTGTGACGTTAGCACTCATCGGACTATCGGTAATATTTGTTGTGGAATGACGCCACTTTAATTTATTTTTTGGAATTGCAGCAGAGTACTATTGACAAAAGTACATAAATGTTATATTATAATAGCAATTCTAACTCTTAATTGTTAGAACTCCTAACGGTTAGAATTCTATGATTGGTAGAAAGCAATAGAATTTTGAAAGGTTAGAATTTTAGCGGTTATCCAGCGAAAGGACACTTAAATTTCCGGCGGGGAATAATATGTGTTAAGGATGCTGTTATGTATGCATGCACTTTCTCTGCCAAATTGGTGCTTCGTTCTTTCATGAGTACCTCTGTTTCCTTGCTTGACCGTATGATCTTGCATGCCAAGGAGCTAAAGACTGAATACAACAAACTTACAAACTCCATATTAGGCGAAGCTTCTTTCAGCATGCCCGAACAAACAGAAACTGTGAGTGGTCGCCAACCGAAGTCGTTTGCCCCCAAGTACTGGCCTGCAATACCCATATGTTCCGGCTCAAACAGCCGTGCTTTATATCCTTTTCAAGGATGTCAAGATCTACACGCGCGCTGTCAAAGTCAACCCAATAATTAACGAAGGTGTTGGAATTCTTAAGATCATGGAAAGTTTAATAACGGAAACAAACACACTCATACGGATATCTTTTTAAAGGCAATTTCCTTGACTTTTTTTGCCCATTCGAATCTGATAAATCGAACTATACAGGTAAACATTAATGGAAACGGAAATTAAACAACCAACTGTTATGGGTCTGCGTCAGTATATGCGACGTCAGGCCGATAACCTGGGTTATTATATCATTGAGCAGGCCGTTCAAACCTTTTTTGGTTGGATTCCTTCTCCATTAGGTATGGCGATACGAGCAATTATATACAAGTTAATATTGCATACGGATGGATTAGCTGCTATCGAGGCTGGCGTTCGTCTCCGGTATGCCAATCATATTCAGCTTGGACGCGGTGTGTATCTGGATCAATTGACCTACCTCCATGCTTGCCCAAACGGGATTACTATTGGTGCCAATACTTTGGTTATGCACGGTGCGGTTTTACACGTTTACAATTTCCGAAAAATACCGCATTCAGGCATTCAGATAGGATGTGACAGCCTTATTGGGGAGTATTCTGTGATTCGTGGACAGGGAGGGGTAACAATTGGCAATCGTGTGTATACATCACCAATGGTTCAAATCATCGCAGTAAACCACGTATTTGATAATATCGATCGCTCATTTACTGAGCAGGGAATTACTGCCCAGGGAATCGTGATTGAAGATGATGTCTGGATTGGCGCTGGAGCGGTCATCACTGATGGCGTCCATGTAGGGTGCGGTGCGGTGATTGGAGCAGGAGCAGTTGTAACTAAAGATGTGGATCCGCACACGGTTGTGGGTGGAGTGCCTGCGCATTTTATACGTAAAGTCGGTGAAGGCACTCGCAGATCACCATCCGATGTATATTTCCACGATGAGGAATAACTGGAGGAAAATGCATGACTGTCGAGACATTAGCTGTTACAAATAAACTCACGAATAAAAGACAACCTAAAACCCTTTCAGTCGTGATTCCTGCTTATAACGAGGAAGCGGGTATCGCAGATATCGTAGAACGGGTGTTGAATGTGCAACTTGCGCTGGCAGATATGGGTGTGGGATTGGAACTCATAGTTGTAGATGATGGATCCTCAGACCGGACTGCAGAAATTATGCAGAAACAATATCCCAACGTGCGTCTTGTGCAACATAATCCAAACAGGGGTTACGGCGCCGCGTTAAAGACTGGTTTTTGCACTGCCATAGGAGATATCCTTGGATTTCTCGATGCGGACGGCACCTATCCACCGGAATCATTTCCAGATATGTGTCTGGAAATCCAAAACGGGGCTGATGTCGTTGTAGGTTCGCGCCGATCAGGCGCTGCGAGTGATATGCCATTCGTTCGCCGTGTGGGGAACTTTATCTGGTCCAGCCTAGTCTCATTACTCAGTCATCATCGGGTTATGGACCCAGCCAGTGGGATGCGCGTATTCCGTCGTGAAGCGTTAACTCACCTATATCCATTACCCGACGGTCTCAATTTTACGCCCGTGATGAGTACTCGAACTGTCCATGAAGGACTTAAACTCGTTGAGATTCCTATGCCGTATATGGAGCGCGAAGGCAGCTCGAAACTGAATGTGGTGAAGGATGGTATGCGTTTTCTGCGTACCATTGTCTGGACGTCAATGTTCTACAACCCAGCTCGCATTTTTGGGGGCTTGGGTTTTGGTTTCTTTGTACTCGGGACGCTTATCCTCTTATCAATTATTGGTATGCGGTTATCTGGGATTGTTACTCTAGGTCCACTAGGGGTTGCAGGAATATATGCTACCGTGGTTCTCTGCATTACGGGTTTTGATCTTTTTGCTCTTGGTGCCACCTTTAACTACCTGGTGGCGCTATTTCACCGAAATGTAGTTCAAAAAGGCCTTTTCGGAAAACCCATTTTCGATCCGCCGCTGGACCAGCATTTCTGGTGGATCGGCATACTCTCCCTGCTTTTCGGATTGGGGTTATGTGGTATGAGCCTGGGTTTAGGAATAAACGGTTGGTCAATCGAACGCCTTTGGCTCTATTTGTTAGCAGGTACGATGTTTCTATTGCTGGGTACCCAACTGGTGATTTTCTGGATTGTGATGCGGGTGCTGGAAGAATTGAGCCAGCGCGAATTGCTGGTGCAGGCGGATTTGGACAATCAAAACAGTATTAAGGTAGCGCGTAATTGCGAGTTATTAGGGTGAATGGATGCATATAGACATATTAGAAACTCAGAATATCAACCGCGGTGTGAAGACTTCACAGCGGTGGTCTTTACCGCATTTTCCCCGCGCTGATGCGTTGCTTCAGGTGCTCCATGGAGAAGATACTGCTTTTAATATGGATATTCTGCTCGTCAATCCCCCTGCACCCGATGGTGGCATATGGATCCGCAGTCAGCATCGGGTAGGACGGCGCTCACGTGAAGGCATGATCTGGCCTCAAGTAAGTTTGGCACAGATGGCAGCTCTCTTTCCTGATTACCTGGTGGATGTCATCGATGCGATCCCAGACCGGATGTCTTGGACGCAGTTTGAAGGTCTACTGGATGAGAAACGCCCTAAATACTACATCACGCAGGTAACTGCACCAACGCTGCAGAATGATATGGTGGGTGTATTCCTGGCAAAAGCTCGCGGTGCAACAACCATTGCGTTTGGCACCCATGTCACGCCAATGCCATTGTCAACCCTGACTGCGTTTCCAGCATTAGATTTCGTATTGGTGGGTGAACCTGAATTAACGCTGCGCGAGTTAGTCGACACATTGGAAGCGAGTAAACACATTGATGGTGTATCAACTGCAGGTGACGCATGGTGGCCTGATGTTGATGCTGCATTTGCGGAACAACTCAAACGACTTTTTGTGGAAACTGATCCGGATTGGTCACCGTTATGGTGTCAAGGCCCTCCAGCTGCTACTGCCAAGAAATTCACAAAACAAACACTGGGTAGTATCAAAGGTCTGGCATGGCGTGATGCGGGAAATGTTGTCATCAATGCCCCACGTCCCTTCATTGCCAATTTGGATGATCTACCTCTGCCCAACCACAAACTACTGCCCCTCAAGCATTATCGCGCACCGTTGGTCGGCGGGCCTTATGCCTTTGTGGTTACAAGTCGCGGTTGCCCAGCAGGATGCCGTTTTTGCATCAAGCACGTAACCTATGGAACGACAGTTCGCTTTCACTCGCCTGAATATGTTTTGGCTGAAATAGAGCAGTTAGTGGATTTAGGTGTTCGTAAAATCCATATGTACACGGACCTCTTTACGGTGAACCGCGAACAGGTGGTGGGAATATGTGAGGGGATGTTAGCCCGTGGAATAGATGTGCGTTGGACGTGCAACAGCCGCGTCGACTTCGTTGACCTGGAGCTGCTCAATCTGATGAAGCGTGCGGGATGCTGGATGATCTCCTGGGGCATAGAATCCGGTGACCAAGCGATGCTGGACCGGATGCGCAAAGGCATCACCCACAACCAGGTCAGACAGGCGCTGCAGTGGGCAAAGCAAGCCGGCATCATGAATTGGGGCTATTTCATCATTGGACTGCCTGGTGAGACCGAGGGCAGCATCCGGCAAACGATAGATTTTGCCAAAAGCCTGCCGCTTGACCTGGTACTCTTTCATATCGCAGCCCCCCATCCAGGCACACCTTTCTTCTTTGAAGTCGTTGAAAACGGTTGGTTCCGTCCTGGCACCCGCTGGGAAGAAGTTGATATGGATCGCTCCACGGTGCTGGATTATCCTGAATTATCCGCTGAAGATTTAGAACGCTGGGCAAAACGTGCTTTCCGCGAGTGGGCTTTCCGTCCGGGTCCAATGCTCACCTATGCAAAGATGCTGGTGGGAGATCCGGCTTTGATTTGGGCTGGTCTACGGATTGGACTGGAGACGCTGGGGTGGATATAAGATGGCAATAAGAAGGCATTTTATGGGCATACTGGCATATGCCGAACTCCTGGCTGCCGGTGCAGCTGCAGTCCTCTGGTACAGGCAGGGTGGAGCGATCTGGTATGCCGGTTTATCCACGGGACCATGGCCATTTTTGTTGTTAGGATTGATGTGGGTTTTCTATTGGGTTCGGACAGGATTCAGGCTGCGCGTTTCAGGTGTCGATGTCCTACTGGTCCTGTTTGTGCTGTCCGCCTGGTTGGGCACACAAACCGCTTATGATCCGGGTCGTGCCTGGGCGAAGTTCTGGCTGGTCGCCGGTGCGTGGGGACTGTATTATGCATTTGTGCACCAGCCGGATGCGCAGCATCTCTATGGCGCACTGGCATTATGCGGCCTATTCGGTGTCGCCCTGACAGGCTATTACCTTCTGACCAATGACTGGTGGGATAAGCACACCATCAAGATACCTGGATTGGTCGCATTAAGTGAAGCGGTCTCTTCGATTCTACCCCGGCTCTCAACGCATTCGATAAGCCCGAATGTAACCGGTGGGATGCTGGCTGCAGTTCTCCCGTTCTACGTCCCCCTGATCACGATGCTGCGCAAGGGCACCGAAGTTGTGAACCTTCAGGAAAGCGCACGCCGTGGGTTGCAGGTTATCTGGGTGTTGGCAGTGGGATGGACCGGATTTGGGTTGCTTTTGACGACATCTCGTGGCGCCTGGGTCGCGACATGCGCCGGTTTTTCGTTATGGCTTCTGTGGCGGTGCATTGGGAAAGCAACCCGGCGTATGGCGGTTACCCGCCAATGGACAGGTCAAATAGGGTTGATGGCCGTGATATTATGCCTGGTGGCAGCAACTGGCTTCGTAAGCATCTACCTTATTCTTATTAACGGCTGGGCCGGGGCAGATGTGATATCAAACCGCTTGACATTATTTCAGGATACCTTGCTTCTGGCGCGCGATTACGGCTTCACAGGTATGGGATTAGGTGCTTTTCTGATGAATTTCTCCATCTATACGCTGCTCATTCACGTGGGTTATATCTACAGCAGCCACAACTTTTTCCTTGATTTATTGGTAGAACAAGGAATTCTGGGCCTGGCTACATACTTGGGACTGATTACCATAGTCTTCATCACAGCTATTAGACATATAAGGAATACATCACTGGCTAATCGCTGGTCGATCGAAGCGGGATTAGTTGCGTTGGCTGTGATCCTGATTCATGGCATGGTAGATGATACCCTTTATGGCAGTCGCGGTTTGATGCTGTTATTCATCCCGATGAGTATCACCATTTTGAGCTCGCGAAGCGTACCGGCAGAACAGAAACCACTCCCTGTGCAGACCAAACACGCCATCCTGCCTGCCGCCATCACGGTTGGCGCTGTGCTTATAGGCGCTTGGATTATGCGTTCATCGCTCATCGCGTCCTTTTATGCCAACCTGGGTGCGGTGGAACAGGGCAGGATCGAATTGGCAAGTTACGATCCTGAGCGTTTTAACGAACGCCCTATGGATACCGTCCGTCAGGAAGTAAACCTGGACGCTGCCATTTTCCATTTCGAGCACGCCCTGCGCTGGAACCCTGAAAACCTGACGGCGCACCAACGCCTGGCGTCCATAGATCTTTCCCGCGGTGCGTATGAAAGCGCCCTGGCACATATGACCGCTGCCTGGGAAGTTGGACATCGTGATTCAGTAACGCGTTTATTATACGGTGATGCCCTCGTAGCAATGGGTCAGATAGAACAGGCTGCTGCTGTGATTGATGGTTTGACTTGGGCTGAACGGCGTCTGGATGGACAGGCATGGTCACGCTATTGGGTACACGAGGATTGGGTCCGCGCCGCCTATACCTGGCACGCGCTTGAGTTGCTTGATCCAGGTAATACCACTGCGCAGGAACGCGCACGAGCTGCAGAAACACGCGCTAGCCAGCAGCCATGATATCCGAGGACGATAATGATAACTAAAATGGAAAATGACACAGCAGGTCTTGAAACCAGGGTGTGGTACGCAGTGTATACCAACCCCCACAAGGAATACATGGTACAGAGTGTCCTTCAAAGCAATGGCGTGGAGGTTTATCTGCCGGAGATTTCTATGGTGTATCAGCGGCGGGACCGACGTGCGTTGAAACCCTTTTTCCCGCAGTATATGTTCGCGCGCTTCGCATCGAACGCTGATCAGATTGCACAAGCGCGTTGGGCACCTGGTATTCGTACAATAATCTCTTCTGGTGGTCAACCCATTCCAGTACCCGATCATGTTGTGCGTTTTATCCAGCGACGGCTAGAAGATATGACAAAGAAAGGCGTAGCTAATGCGCCTTTTAAGAAAGGCGAGATTGTGCAGGTCGCGAAAGGACCCTTAGAAGGTCTAGAGGCAATATTTGATAGTACAAAATCTCCCAATGACCGGGTTTATGTGTTGTTGAATGTTATGAATCGTTTGGTAAAGACGGAATTGAATCTGTCCGATTTGGTACTGTCTTAATAGCGCTTGAGATTTCGGCACTGTAAATTTTATCAATTACACTTTGCCTTCTCTAGTAATTATACAATTTGTTAATGGACTGTCCTGACTTGTCCAATGGGCGGAGCGTGCCATGCAATATATGTAAAACTCCCCCTTTTTACAATAAAGTGAGAGAAATATCACCTTGACTATCAATAAACTAAACTATCTGATCTTCACTTTGTGCGCCATTTTCTTCATGGGCAGATTACCCGTGGTTGCCAATCCACTTACCGAAGCGCCACGCCAGATAACGGATGCAGAGTGGAGCGAACCCTGGAACCTTTCGCTTTCCGGTGCTGCCAGTCAGCCGGCCATTATAACCGGACCAGATGGTCAGGTTCAGGCTTTCTGGTGGGATACATTCGATGGTATCACGACTGCTCTCTACGAAGGTGAATCCTGGTCCGGATCCGCATTAGCACCAATTGTGCTGACTTCTCTTGTTGGGCAAGGGGCAAATGCCAGGTCCGTCTCCACACCCATCACCGCTATACCTGAAATTGTTGGCGATAACACAGGCAGAGCGCACGCCCTATGGTTGGGCGCGCCGGACGAGGAAACAGGATTGCATCCTCTATTGACCAGCCGCCTGGTTCTTAGCACAACCGTATGGACCAATCCCATCGAAATTGCCGAATCTGCCTTGATCTGGGATATGACTGCCGGTGTGGCAGGCACCCTCCACTTGGTGTACGTTCGTACAACCCACACCGATGATAATCCTGCCGGTCTGGTCTACAGGCAGTCAACGAACAATGGAGCGACGTGGTCCCGCCCTGTGATGCTGTATACCTCAATCTACTTCCGCTCGTTGCAAGAGGAAACAGCGCGTATTCAGATTATCGCCGACGGTCTGGGTAATGTATTGGTGACCTCAGAGACCGCGCGGCTTAAACAGCCTTTCATCATTCGTTCTTCTGACGCTGGTGAGACCTGGACCGAACCCAACTTACTTATTGCTGATGGGTTAGTCCCAATCCGTGCGTATCTTGTCCTGGGAAAGGTGGCATCCGTTGAGGATGAAGAGGTAACAGCAAATTCCGAGATACTGCTGTTATGGCAGGCTGATCAACTGACTACAGCTTGTGCGCTTTATCAGCAGCGTTCTCTTGATGGCGGTGTTACTTGGAGCACAGCGGAGCGTATTCTGGTAGATGTAAACTTCTGTACGGAAAAATTGTCTTCCTTACGCACCTCAGAGGGTGGAATCCTGCTCGTGACTGGTGAGGGCAGTGCTAATCTTTCACTGTCTGCCTGGAATGCCACAGCAGGATCATGGTCAGAAACTCATGCCTTGAGCTTTGCCTTTGAGAGTCCTGACCTGGGTATCCAGGTCGCGCTCGACGCCCTGGATCTGCAGTTGTCGGGAGACCAATTAGTCCTTGCCGGTGCTGGGAATGATAATGAAATATGGTTCCTGCAAAATGCGACAGATCCATTTACCTGGGCTTTTGCCCCTCCTTCACCGTGGTCAAATCCCATAAATATTGCGGACCGGGAGGGTTTTCCTGGCTTGCCGGCTGTCGCGGCTGATAGTAGTGGACACGTGCATGTGTTGTGGAGTGAGTCCCAAGATGCCTCGTTGCCCGGTTCAACTCTGCTCTACACCCGTTGGGATGGCTCGCGCTGGTCCACCCCCATCGTCGTGGTGGAATCTGTAGAAGGTAAAAACGATCAACCAGCTCTCGTCGTGGTGGGTGACCGTTTGCACGCTGTGTGGAGCAGCGGTCCGGAAAGCCAGATTCTATACAGCCGGTCTTATGTCAGCGATGCTAATACTGCGGGTGGCTGGGATGATGCCCAGATACTCAGCGGCTTCCAGGCAGGCAATGCCCCCGTCATTACAGCAGATCTGTTAGGACGGTTGCACGTAGCCTATGCCGTGCCCGTAAACGATGGGCGTGGTATCTACTACACCAATTCCAGCGTCAATGGAGATTATTGGAAAGAACCTGTTCAGATCTTTGATGCGGTATCAGAGGGTTGGCTGCGCGCCGACTACCCCTCGCTAACCGTCGATGAACGCGGCACCGTGCACATCATCTGGGTGAAAGGACCTTTGCCTGGTACCGGACTCCCTGAGGCAGTCCATTATGCGCGATCCACGGACACAGGAGAGACTTGGTCAGTCCCCTTCTTATTGGCTGAAGGACCAGATGATCACCCACACCTCGTTGCCACACTACATGGGCAGGTTCTAGCCTTCTGGCGCGATATGCGGCAGGATGATGTGCGCTATCGCCTCACATCAGACAGTGGTGCCCAGTGGGATATCGTCAGCACGATTCCGGGCTTTCGTGATGTCAGGGGTCCGGTTGGCATCAGCGTTGACGGTAGCGGAGCGCTGCATGGGGTCGTATTAACCCAAGGTGCGGGTGTGCCACCTGCCCTTACCTATGCTTCGTGGAAGGATGATCGGTGGCTAGCCGGGCCGGTGTGGTCCCTGCTGCAGGGTCCGGAAGAGATGGCGGGTGCAGTCATTGCTGTGCAGAGTACTGCCGGACAAGTTGACGTTCTCCTCCCGGCCTCGGAAATGGGTGGTGGTCTTTGGCACCTCACGCGTACCGTCCCGCCAGTGATGGAGGTGCCTACACCGGATTTTACACCCGCACCCACTCCTACGCTTACACCTACCCCCAACCCTACCCAACTGCCCGAACCTACCCTTCGTCCCATCTTACCTTCGGATAAGGGTGACCTGGGTATGCCCGTCCTAGCACTTGGCCCTATTACGCAGCCCCTCTCTGCGATGTGGGGTATCATGCTGGTGCTGTTGGTGGTGGGTGGCGTGCTGCTGCACCAGGTGTTGAAGCGGTAAGAAATACTATAAAATTCAAAAGTTAATAATATTGTATCTTACGGATAGTTTTGCTTAGACAAAATGCATTTATTGTGCTCGATCACAGGAAGTAATACTTGAACTTTTCAGGTCAGGATAGCACCACTGTCACGCGAAAATGTAATCGCATTTTTCACGTTCCTCTGACTATTGACAAAGTGGATTGCTTACACGTCGCCTGGAGCACTATCAACACAAAGTGTTACGATCAAGCAGTCTATTATGCGCGAAGTGAATTCTCTGGTGAAGTTTGGGAAGAAGCAGTTATGCTGCAAGATGCAGATATCAACAATGGTTTCACTGGATTCCCTGTTCTAATTAGTTATCGACCAAATAACTTAATTATTAGCCACGTAGATCAAAGTAACATTGGGTGTATCGAACTTACCGACGATTGTTGATGGAATTGCGGAACATTTATCTTTTTGAATACAAAGGAAAAACTAATGCGTATCTGTTACATCCTCCTCTCGCCGACTTTTGGCATGCACCAGTACACTGCTGACATCGCCAACCGCATGGCACTGGCCGGGCACGACGTACATTTGGTGACCACCAGTCGGTATCCTAAGCATCGCTATTTGCCAGATATCACTATACACACACCTGTAGCGAACCGTGATACAGGCTTTTCTATTAATGCAGTACAGCCACGTGCATTCCAACGCATTCTGAGGGTCGTGTGCCAGATTGCACCTGGTGTGGCACACTTCACCGGACCACACCTTTGGAACTATACACTGCTGTTGGCTCTCCGGCACAACGGTATTCCCACTGTCCATACCCTGCACGACCTCGACCCTCACCCGGGCTCGGTATATGGTCCGCTATTGCATGTATGGAACAATCGCGTTATACACGCTACCGATCATATATTGATACACGCTGCTAACAATGCCCAGCGTCTTGTTGATAAAGGTGTGAAGGAAGAGCAGATGACATGCACCCCCTTGCTTCACCTTTTCCTGGGACATACGTGGTTGGGTGAGTTGGAGCAATTGGGGAAACAGGTCATCTATGATCCATGGGTTCTCTTCTTCGGACGGCTGGAGAAGTATAAAGGTGTGGATCACCTTATTACGGCTTGGGCAATGATTGAGGGGCTGCCACAAGCAGGTTCTCTTTTGGTTTTAGCGGGAACCGGTGACTTGGGTAAAGTTTGGTCCGGTCCTTTGCCTGCGGGGATTGTGTTGCTTAATCGTTTGATCCAAGATGAAGAAGCACTGGACCTTTTTCGTCGATGTTCACTTGTTGTGTTACCCTATATGGGGGCCACGCAATCCGCCCTTATCCCCGCCGCCTATTTCTTTCGTAAAACCGTCATCGCTGCGCCATCAGGTTCACTACAAGAGTATGTGGAAGAAGGGAAGACGGGTTGGTTGGTTGAACCTGAGCATCCTCATTCACTTGCCCGTTGTCTCTCGTCTGCGATATCAGACCCCGACCGTCTTCAGAATATGGGGGAAGCAGGCAGGAATTGGTATGACAAGTGTCGTATTTCGGAAGAGATTCACCTTCAAGCTATGTATGACCACGTCATATCTCGCTAAACAGTAGATCCTTGTATTTTCTTTAGTAATCAAGCACCGGAATAAACTTCGTGGATTTCTATCAGGAAGGAAACTATGAATACAACAGATGATCGATGGTTGGAACAAAATGCAGGTTGGGTCACACAATCTTGCTCTCTTGAGGTCGATAGATCCCCTTCATTCACACTATCCAGCACTGAACGTAAAGCATTGCTTTTTAGTACCGATCTCCTGCTAGTCAATGGCGTGTTGCTGTTAGCGGTCTCTCAATGGAATGGGTTTGTCTTGTCGCGGGAATATTTACTGGCATATGGTAAATGGTTTATAACACTGTCGCTCCTCTGGATTGTGTTAGGCCTGGCGATGGACATCTATGATCCGCTGGTCACCGCGAGCAGCTCCAATAGTGTGCTGTACACAGGTATCACATCTGTTGTTGTGGGAGTGACATATTGGTTGATTCCCTGGTTCACACCTGAACCGGGAAGGCGGATGCTGGTTCTGGGTTTTATGACATTAATGGTACTAGTCGTTTCAGTTTGGCGTGTGGTCTATGCCACGTTGTTCTGTCAATCTAGTTTCCAACGGAGAGTGTTGCTGGTGGGGGATGATAAATTGTCCATGCAAATAGCATGTGATGTGGATGCCGCAGCCGGTGTCGAACGGGCGAATCCGTTCCGGGGAACAGGTTATCAGATTATAGGTCTGACACGCACATTGCTGCCAAAGATGGAGGAGGGTCTTGATCCGGCCCACTTATTAGTGCGGTTGATCCGGCAAAAGGCGGTGCATGAAATTCTCATCACCGATCCAGCAACCCTTTCTCCCATAGAAAAGGAGAGCCTGCTGGATTGCAGAGAGATTGGAATTCAAGTCAGGCCCTTGTCGTCTGTTTACGAAAAATTGACCGGTCGCCTGCCGGTAGAATATGCGTTGCGTGATATAGATCTCATTGTCAATGGAGATGAGAATCCCTCTCAGCGTCTGTATTTTCTGGTAAAACGTGCGTCAGACATTATTCTGGCAATGTTTGGTTTGGGTATCATTGGACTGATTGCACCTATCATCGCGCTAATTAATGCCATAACTTCACCCGGTCCACTTTTTTACCGGCAGACTCGTGTCGGCGCCGGTGGGCGTCCTTTTGCGTTAGTAAAATTCCGTACCATGAGTCCATATGCGGAAAAACCAAACCAAGCTGTCTGGGCACAGAAAAACGATGCGCGTGTGACCTTCTTGGGCCGTTGGATGCGAAAGTTCCGGATTGATGAACTACCGCAGGTGATTAACGTGCTGAAGGGAGAGATGAGTATCATTGGTCCGCGTCCAGAGCGTCCGCAGTTCGTCGGAGAAATCTCACGCCAGTTACCCATTTACCGATCTAGGCATTCTGTTAAACCTGGAATAACTGGATGGGCGCAGGTATATTATCACTATGGTAGTTCAATCGAGGATGCCCGTATAAAGCTTGAGTACGATCTATATTACATCAAGCATGCTGGTTTCTGGGTGGATCTGCTTATCTTGCTGCGCACACTCCCCACCATGCTGATGATGCGCGGGCAATAGATAGATCTATCTGATTAACGCATCTTCTCTACCAAAAATAACATTAATACATATCTTGTGTAGGAGCAAACCTATGTGTTTTCCCTCCGGACTTTGTCCATCGACTATCGACTATCGTCCTGACCCAGATCCATACAATCGAAATAGTCAGCATCGCCCTCTGTGTTCAGCGTAATCATCGGATTTTCTAAGTTAAGCGAGGCATTATGGCCAATATACTTTTCCTGACCCAGGTATTGCCCTATCCCTTGAATTCCGGAGCAAAAATTCGTGCCTACTATGTCCTGCGCCATCTCGCCCAGAAGCACCGCGTGACCCTTGTCTCCTTCGTGCGCGACGACGACCGTCCCGGGGCTATCGCGCACCTCCAATCGTGCTGTCACGCGGTGCACACCGTCCCCATGCAGCGGTCGCTGCTGCGCAACGTACGTGCTGTCCTCAAAGCGGGACTTACCGGGCAATCCGTCATCATCGTGCGGGACGAAATCCGGGCTATGGATCGACTGCTGCGTCGTCTGGTTACAAATGAGCACTTTGACGTTGTGCACGCGGATCAGACCTCCATGGTCCAGTACGCCCTCTTCGTCCGCGGGCTGAAATCTTCCGCCACCAATGGTCACCCGCTGAAAGCGGTGTTGGATGCTCACAATGCGCTATACCGGATCCCTGAGCGAATGGCTAAGAACGAGCGGAATCCTATCTTGCGGGCGCTATACCGCCGTGAAGCCCGTGCGCTGGAGCGTTTCGAGCTGGATGCCTACCGTAAATTTGACCACGTCGTCTTTGTGACCGACGTTGATCGAGCCTTGTTGCAACCGCAGCTTGGTCACAAGGGAATCGACTTTGAACAGCACAACGACCCCGATTCACCCTTTACGACCATTCCTATTTGTGTGGATCCGGAGGAAAAACCGCTGGTGCAGCGTGTGGCGCAACCGCTGGCTGTCACTCATTTGGGAACGATGTTTTGGCCGCCCAACATCGAGGGCGTCCTGTGGTTCGGTAAAGAGGTTTTCCCCCTGGTACTGGCGAAGGTGCCGGAAGCGCGCTTCGTCATCATCGGGAAGGATCCCCCCCAGGCTGTGCATGACCTTTCCAAGCAGCTCACCCGGGTTGAAGTGACGGGCTATGTGCCCGATCCCGCCCCCTACTTGGCTGAGACAGCGGTTTTCATCGTTCCTCTCCATGCCGGCGGTGGGATGCGCGTCAAAATCATCGATGCCTGGTCGTGGGGTTTGCCCGTGGTCTCCACATCTGTAGGCGCTGAGGGTATTGAGGCGGAGGATGGCACCAGCCTCCTGATTGGGGACACGTCCGAAGCTGTCGCCGCGGCTGTAGTACGTATACTCCAGGATCCTGCCTTAGGGCAGCGTCTCCGCGAGTCCGGCCGGCGTATTGTCGAACAAACTTACAACTGGCATATCGTGTACCAAAAATGGGATGAAGTTTATGGTCGACTTATGTCCTGTAGTATAACCCCCCTTGTACTAAGGGACTCCCTCTTGGCCGTTCTTGGAATGCAGACAGAGAGGTAGGGACGGTTCGCCGAACCGTCCGATAATAAAAATATGGTCAGACACCGGGCGTGTATCACATTGTTATATAAAGACTCACGGCGTACTCGGAACGAAGGGCAGCCATCATGATTGTGTCATCGCGAGGAGGCCATTCGTTCTTTTGATG
>CAVOYE010000013.1:0-13551 GCA_963700595.1 uncultured Chloroflexia bacterium | reverse complement strand
GAGCGCCACGAAGCCGTCACCCGTGCGCGACAGCCGCGTGCCGCGGGGCAGATGGTACACGGCCCAGCCGAACAGCCAGCCCAGCCCGATCCCGCATGCGAGCCCAGACGCCGATCTTGATCGCCACCGAATCGAGCGCCCATTCGTGCATACACCATGGTGATTCATGGATACACGCGTTTACCTGAAGCCAGCATTCTAACTTCAGGCCAACTCGACCAATGTTATTGATGAAATTGCATTGCAGAGACGACGATGAGGATACTATGAAGGCAACGGTGCAGTTACGGTGGTAATGCTGTTATGTATTCCATGATAGGTGAAAAGAAAAGCGTTGTCAAGGGTTTCTGTGCAAGCATTCAACAATAATTTTACCTATTGACAAACGTTTTTTTCCTTGCTATACTCTTAGCAAACGTTTGCGCAAACGTTTGCGCAGCGCTTTACGCCCAATTTCATTCCTGACCAACGGAGAACCAACTTGGCTAATATGCGGGATGTCGCTGAAAAAGCAGGGGTTTCGATAACGACTGTATCGCACGTCATTAACAGCACGCGCCATGTGAGTCAAGAGCTTGAATATAGGGTGCGCTCAGCCATGCAGAACCTGGGTTATCAACCCAACGACCTGGCGCGCAGCCTCCGTCAGGGTCAAACCCACACCATCGGAATGATTATTCCCGATAACATCAACCCATTCTTTGCCGAAGTCGCGCGGGGTATTGAGGACACAGGTTTCGCCAACGGGTACACTGTCACCCTGGGCAACTCTGATGGGAATTTGGAACGGGAACTCCTGTATGTCAGTGAGTTGGTGGCAAAAAGGGTGGATGGTATCGTTTTTGTCGCTGCCGGTTTAAGCTCGGAAAGCATTACGCAAATCCAGACCGAGAATATCCCTATCGTGATTATTGACCGCATGCCGGAGAATATCCCGGTACTGATCGATTCGGTGCTCCTCGATAACGCCAAGGGTGGATATCAGGCGACCCGCCACCTCATTGAGTTAGGACACCGGCGGATCGCTTGCATCACAGGACCTTCAGACCTGACACCCAGCGCGGACCGAGTAACCGGTTATGTCGAGGCGATGTCCGAAGCCGGAATCAAAGCCGATGACAGGCTCATAACCCGTGGTGACTTCCAGTATGAAAGTGGTTATGCCGGTGCACTGCATTTGTTGGACCAACCCAATCCACCCAGCGCCATTTTCGCATGCAACGACCTGATGGCGATGGGCGCCATCCGTGCGGTTGTCACCAAAGGCAAACACGTACCTGACGATGTCTCGATTGTCGGTTTTGATGATGTCCGCCTGGCAGCATTCACGAATCCTGCTCTGACCACTGTCGCCCAACCGAAATATGATATGGGCAAGCTGGCAGCAAATTTACTACTGGAGCGCATCAACGGCAGTCAAAAGGCTCCGGAGCATCACATTCAAAGCACATACCTTGTCGTCAGGGATTCTACCGCAAAGCGTTTTACCGCTAAAGGGAAAACGAAGCGGTCATCAACCCATTTTGAGTTTGCTGAGATTATCAGTGATGAAAACTAAATTAGTCGTGGTCGGCAGTTTGAATATGGACCTGATCGTCCGCAGCCCCAGATTCCCGGCACCGGGGGAAACACTCCTTGGCGGAAATTTCTCCACCGCACCCGGTGGTAAAGGCGCCAATCAAGCTGTAGCTGCGGCGCGACTGGACGCTGAGGTCACCATGGTAGGGCGTGTGGGACGCGATTCTTTCGGTGAGACAATGCTGTCGTCATTATCTGCGTCAGGTGTTTGCTGCGATACCATAGTCCGGGACTCTCACCAACCGACTGGGGTGGCGATGATTACGGTTGATGCTGCCGGACAGAATACCATCGTGGTTTGCTCAGGCGCCAATCACCAATTGACATGCGCAGATATTGCCATTGCACAGAAAGCAATCAGCGAAGCGGATGCGCTGCTCCTGCAACTGGAAAGCCCCATCGATGCCGTTATCTGCGCTGCGCAAATGGCTCACAGAGCAGGTGTAAAAGTCATACTCAATCCGGCGCCGGCGCAGGTGCTGCCCCCAGCCCTACTGTGTTGTGTCGATATCCTAATCCCAAATGGCATAGAGATTGGTCAGCTCAGCGGATTTGATGTCCAGGATCGAAAAAGCGCCATCAACGCCGCGCGCGCTATTCTGCAATCGTCCAACGTGGAAAACATTATTGTAACACTGGGCAGCGGTGGCGCACTCATTGTCAATCAGACCGAAAGCTTGCATAGTCCCGGTTTTGCCGTATCTCCGGTGGATACAACGGCTGCCGGGGATGCTTTTGTCGGGGCATTCGCCTCCCGCTGGATAATGGGTGCCACACTTGCGCAGGCTGTCCGTTTCGCGAATGCCGCAGGAGCACTGGCGACCACCAAACTGGGCGCTCAGCCATCGCTGCCCCACCTGGCAGAAGTCAATAAATTCCTTAAAGGATAACGCGTATACAATGAAAAAGCTACCTCTGCTCAACCAACCCATCTCGGCAGTGATTGCTGCTATGGGCCATACAGATACCCTCGTTATTGCCGATGCGGGATTGCCAATACCGCCTGATACCCAGCGCATTGATTTGGCGCTGAAGGCGGGGACACCGTCCTTACTGGAAACAGTTAAAACGATCCTCACTGAAATGCGCGTGCAATCTGTAATGGTAGCGCAAGAGATGGTTACAGGAAATCACGAGATGTATGTAGCAATTCGGGAAATTTTCGATGGTGTACCGATCTTGCACATCAGCCATGAGCTGTTGAAGCAGCGCACAAAGGAAGCACGCGCCGTAGTCCGAACCGGCGAATGCACGCGCTATGCCAATATCATCCTGGTCTCAGGTGTGGTTTTTTGAAGAAAATGAGGGGCAAGATGCGTACGACGGTTTTATTTGACAGGGTGTATGGCACTATTCTCGGAGGAGCGATCGGTGACGCCTACGGCATCCGCGTCGAGATGATGCATTACAAGGATATCGAAGCCCAATATGGACTTGTCGATCATTTCAACCCTCTTCCGCGCCGGCAGCCCAGCGAGCAATCCCATTTGGAATTGTGGCACCCATTTGGTATACAACCGCAGAATGTCAGCGGGTATCACCCTCTGGGGCGCTGGAGTTCCAAAACCGGCGCATACACTGACGACATGCGCTATCGGTTAATGGCTATTCATACCATGCTCGAAAAAGGTGGCCCTATAGACGGCGCGGATTTTACCGCAGCATGGTGGAATTACCGCCTGGCGGTGGAAGATGCAGCAGATGTCGGCCCCACCCTCCGTTGGGAAGGACCCGAACGCGAATATGCCCGAATTATGACGAATCTGGACAGACTCAACGAGAGAATAACCGAAACTCGTCCTTGTTTTTCGGGATGGGATGCGCCTATAGGACTGATTCACGCCGGGCACCCTGAAGCAGCCTCGCGGAACGGTTATGCGATGGCTGTCGCTGTCGCCACCGCGCTCAAGGCAGATGCGAGTATCTCGGATGTGGTTGACAATGTCCTGCGCTACAGTGACATTCTCGGTACCCACGCATCAGAATTCCGAGGGCGGGTGGAAAAACTCATGAATATCGCAGCCGGATGCCAGAGTGTGCTGGATTTACGCGAACCTTTCTACCGAGATTTTCTTGTCAGTTTTCCACCCTGGGACAGCGTGTGGACCCTGGAGATGGTCCCCTGCGCGCTGGCAGTCTGCAGCATCGCCAAAACACCCCACGACGCAATCGTGGGAGGTACGATGTTGGGACGCGACGCGGACACAATCGTCGGGATCATCGGTGAGTTGATGGGCGCCCTCTATGGAGCCTCCGCTTTCCCGCAGGACTGGGTAACACAGGTTGAATCCTGTAATCCAGTTCCTGATATGGCACAAATGGCGGAAGATCTGTGCCGCCTCATTGTACGACGCGCTTGCATCCAGCAAGCGCAAACAGAGGACCTACTGAGCATGCTCAAAGGGTAATCCCTCGAGCATGCTATACGATACTTTCATAGTTAATACCATAAAGCACAAAAAAGGAGGTGCTATAGAATCAAGCCTGAACATTCCCAGAACCAATATTTCATTAGCCAATAAGAGGAGAATTTAGCATGAAAAACAGACACATGTTTATGTTACTATCGCTGTTGACCGTTATTGGGCTCTTCATGTCTGCCTGCGGAACGCCAACCGCAGAACCTACGGAGCAACCGGATGATGTGATGCCGGGTGAAGAAGAAATTACCCTGACGATTTGGGACTTCGGCGGTATCGATTTCCAGTGGCTGGATGACCTGATCATCCCCGAGTACCAAAAAACGCACCCCAACATCAAATTTGACCACCTGGGTGTGCCTGAAGA
This sequence comes from uncultured Chloroflexia bacterium, assembly GCA_963700595.1. GTDB lineage: Bacteria > Chloroflexota > Anaerolineae > B4-G1 > SLSP01 > PWVB01. Next base: position 9,186 of record CAVOYE010000013.1, on the reverse strand, counting down.
TGAACTTGGATTGAAACTCGAAACTGCCATTGCTGCAGGGCAGGTGCCAGACCTGGCTGTCTTTGTTCCTGCCCGTCTTGTACCGGCAGGGCACATTCTCATCCTGAATGATTTAATGCAATCCAAAGGTTTGAACATTGAAGATTTCTGTTCGATGTTCAAAAGCCGGGATATGATTGACGAGAAGGTCGTCTCTCTGCCCATCACCGCCAACTGGTGGGGCATGATGTACAACAAGGACCTGTTTGCCGAAGCCGGTTTACCCGAATTGGGAACCGACGATGTGATCGATATGGATACATGGCTGGAATACGCCCGTGCCCTTAACAAACCAGCTGAAAATCTGGCAGAACGCGTCTGGGGCTCCAACCTGTTTTTCCCAATCTGGAACTCAATGAATAACGCCATGAGTGACCCCTTTGTGTTGGGCGCAGATGGACGCGACTGCCTGAATAATGCGACTACCGATGCGTGGCTAGGCGCATGGGCTGCCATGAAGACTGCCTGGGACGAGAACCTGACCACCTGGAGCGCGGGAGCGCTGCTGGCTGATGTGGAAGAGGATATGTTCCAGCAGGGCAAAATCGGGATGACCGAAGCCACGATGGGCGATGCCACCGCCGCCCGGGCAGCAGGCATTAACGTCGGTATTACCGGACAACCCGTCATCGGCAAAGGCGTGACCGCTAACGTGGGCGGATGGAATGTCAGCTACAGCATACTGGCAGGTTCTGCGCATCCTGAAGAAGCCTTTGAGTTCCTGGCTTTTATGGCAACAGAAGCTTCTTTGATGCTGGCAGGGGGTGCAGCGGGAGAGGCAAGCGGTGTTCCATGCTACTTGCCCGTGGCTGAGGAGTTCCTGCAGGCAACCGGTGGTGATGAGCTGGTATCACAGTCTCTTGAATTGCTCAACCGCATCGCCCCACCGCCCTTCAGTCCTGATATCTGGGGGTCGGTTTCTCCCTTCGACGAAGCGTGGCGGGTGATGACCGAAGACAATGGCGACATTAAAGCTGCGGTCGAGGCTGCTGCCGACGAATGCCAGGAAATTACAGATGGACTCTGGGAAGAATGGGACGCTTTGAGTAAATAATATTGTTTATATGCACCATAAGGATGGAAATCCGGAAAACGCCTCCCGAAAAGCAGTATAGCTTTTATATATTGTCTGCCCGGATTTCCATCCAGGTTTTAGAATTGCGAACTAGTATCGTTGATAAGTGTCGAGGATCAACACACTGATATGTGTATACAAATGGGATACTGCGAAGGTGGTTATTGATGACACGTATGATAATTCCAAATAAAAGACAAAAACTCAGCGGGATGGAGCGGAACGAAGCGTTCACCGCATATCTGTGCCTGTCCCCATGGATCATCGGATTTATAGTCTTTCTGGTTATACCCATTGGGATGGCGGTGTATTCAGCGTTTACGCATTGGACGGTGATCAATCCGCCACCGCGCTGGGTTGGACTGGAGAATTTTAAGGAGATGTTCACCGAAGACCGATATTTCTATTGGTCATTAGGGATCACCGTCAAGTATATGGCAATGACCCTTATTCCTGGGCTTATCCTGGCATTAGCCCTGGCTCTCTTACTTAACGCTAAGCTGAAAGGGATGAACTTCTTCCGCACCGTATTTTACGTCCCGGCGGTGGTCTCCGGTGTCGCGGTTACACTGCTTTGGATCAGCCTGCTTGATCCTCAAATGGGCGCCGTTAACACGCTGTTACGGCAGCTGGGTGTGGAAAATCCACCGTCCTGGATCGGGTCTGCGACCTGGGCGCTGCCTTCGGTAGCCATCATGAGTTTATGGGGCGTGGGCGGCGGCGCTATCATTTACCTTTCCGGACTGCAAAATATCCCACCGCATCTCTACGAAGCCGCCACCATTGACGGCGCGAGTCGTTACCAAAAGTTCTGGCGGATTACGATACCCCTGTTATCCCCTACCCTCTTTTTCAACCTGATCACCGGACTCATCGGCGCTTTCCAGGTCTTTACTCCCGCCTATATTATGGGCGGAGCCGGACGGTGGGGCACCAATAAACATTTGCGTTTTTATATGCTGCACGTCTATATGAAAGCGTTCCAGGAGGGAAGGTTAGGATACGCTTCTGCGCTGGCATGGCTGTTGACGATCATGGCAGCCATTGTCGTGGTCATTGTTTATCGCAGCGCAGAGCAGTATGTCTATTATGAGGAATCCGGCAGAGGAGAACGATAACATGGCGACAAAATCATTGCATACATCACAAAAAACACCCAAAATGCCGCGCCTTTTTGAACGCAAATCGGTCCGTGAAGGACTGTATGCCATCGGGATTTATGCGCTATTGATTATATTTGGGATAATCGTGCTGATGCCGATGTCGTGGATGATTTCGGCAGCGCTCAAAGGGACAGGTGAACCGGTCTATACCATCCCGCCATCATGGTTTCCTTCGTCGTTTCACTTTGAAAACTTCTGGACCGTTCTTACCAATCCTGCATATCCGCTGTGGAGACCCGCCTGGAACACGATCCGGTTGATTGTCGTCAATCTTACCGGTGTAATTTTATCGAACACACTGGTGGGATATGCTTTTGCCAGGTTGCGCTTCCCAGGCAAAGAATTCCTGTTCAACATTGTGGTGTTAACCATGCTGCTGCCCGGTGTCGTGTTGATGATCCCCTCATTTTTACTCTTTAATTTGCTGGGGTGGTACGGCACTTACCTGCCCTTGTGGGTGGGCAGCTTTTTCGGCAGCGCATTCTACATTTTCATCACCCGGCAATACATGCGGTCATTTCCGCGCGACCTCGATGATGCAGCCCGGATCGACGGGTGCAGCTTCCTGGGGACATACTGGCGTATTATTCTGCCACTCAGCGCACCGGTGATAACCGTTATGGCTGTTTTTACATTCCAGGATGTGTGGAATGACTTCAGTGGACCGCTGATTTATCTAAATGATTCCAGCAAATTCACACTGGCGATCGCCCTCAACTACTTCCGCCAATCCCGATTTTCGGGATCGGGCGTCAACACAACGAATATGGTGATGGCGGCAGCGCTGCTCTCCACCATCCCAATGCTGATTCTTTATTTTTCTATGCAGAAATACCTGATCGGGGGTATCGCCAACGTAGGACTAAAGGGCTGAAAGCGAAAATAGAGGTAAACTATGAAAACAGAATCAACCAAGCTTTACAACAAAGTGTTGGGGTGCCTCCTCGGGGGTGAAATCGGCGATGCTATGGGTGCGCCGGCAGAGAATAAAACCTACCTGGAGATTATGGAGAAGTTTGGCACCATCACCGATTTCAGCGGATTCGGCACCGATGATTCCGCGCTCAAACACATCCTGTGTGACGCCATTACGACTTCCGGGGGTTATCCCACCGCCGACGACTGGGCAAAGCAGTGGCTTATCCAGGAAGACATGTTTATCAAACGGCACCTGTTCTGGATTCCCGTGATGAACGGCTTCTGGAAAATCCGGGCTGAAGGTGTTTCACCACGCGAAGCCGGGCACGGGAACATGGCAAGCAGCAGCAGCGCAATGTGTATTTCACCGATGGGAATCATCAATGCCGGCAATCCGCGTCAGGCAGCCCTGGAGACCTACGATGTCGCCTCCCCCATCCATCACAACTTTTGCCGGGATGCCGCATGTAGTATGGCTGCCGCTGTCGCTGCCGCGCTGGACCCGGACGCGACGGTAACATCGGTGCTGGATAGCGCCATCGCCTATATACCGGAAGTCAGTGGTATGACTATGCGAAAATACACACAAAAGACCCTCGCTCTGGCGCGCGAAACGGGAGATTACGAATCATTCCGCACCCGTTATTACGCCGATCACCTGTTGCCGGGAATAGCGATGCCGGATTCCCGGGAGACAGTGCCGGTCGCACTGGCTTTATTTTACCTGGCAGATGGCGATCCCAAACAGACCATCATTTATGGCGCGAACTTCGGTCGTGATGCCGATACCATTGCCAGTATGGCAGGGGCGATTGCCGGGGCGTACGCAGGTGCAGGAGCATTGCCGGAAACCTGGATGGACAAGGTAAAAACGGAAAGTCCTCGGGATCACGCTGCGGTGGCACGCGCGCTCATAGAGATTATTCTGAAAAGGCATGAGGACGCAGCACAATTGGCACACCAGCTCCAGCGCCTGCTTAACTAGACCGGCAGGTCAGAGGAAATTTAACCGTGAAAACCAATTCTTACCCATCCAGCCTTCTCCAACCTAACTGGTGGGAAAGAGCTGCTGCCATGGTGCGCCCCTATTTGAAAGCCAAAGGCATCCAACTGCGCGACCTGACTGCCGGTTTGAATGATTTCCAATCCCAGGGGATCGATGTGCTGGAAGTCTTCGCGCCTCTCGCCGGCGGGGTGTGCTATAACGGTTTGGATACAATAGATTTTTACCAAATCGACCCGGCGATCGGCACACTTGCGGATCTCAACGAACTTATCCTCAAAGCGCACGAGCGCGGAATCGCCGTGGTGCTGTTCATCAACCTGGGTTACAGCCACGAACAGTTTCCGGCATTTCTTCGTGCCTGTGACGCTGTCAAAGCGGGTATCGAGAACGCTGAGACACAGATGTTCCTATGGAGTGAGACCGGAAAAAACACAATGGACCGCAGCCGCGCACCCTACTTCATGAATGATGCGCACGGCAATTGGCGCTGGAGCGAACGCGCCGGGAAATACTTCTGGGTCAAATGGGAAGGTGAAAAGGGCGGTTATCACCTGCCCCAGTTCAATTTTGGCGATCCAGGCTGGCAGGCAGAGGTGCAGCGTATCCTGCGTTTCTGGTTGGCAAAAGGCATTGACGGGTTGGTTATCGACGCGGTCAATTGGTATATCAACTGCACCTGGGAAATCTGCCGCGCCACTATGACGGATATCATCGGCGAGGCTCACAACCAGTTCTGCCAACCGGAGGGTGCGGGGGGCTTCCACGATGACCCGGTACCATGGGTCTTCCAGGGAGGCTGGAACTGCATCATGGATTATTCCATTAAACTATGGTGGGAAGGTGTGGATATCATCCGCGATGCCATTATCTCCGGCGACCCCCGCCCGGTTGAAAAAACGCTGCAATCCTACCGCGACCGGGTCGTCGCTGCCGGAGGGATTTGCTACATTGATCCGCCGGATTTGAAGGATCTGCCGGTAGAAGCGCGCCTGCTGGGGGCGGCGCTGACGGCATCGATGGGCGAGTTGCTTATTTTGATCGGTGGACAAACTTACCCAGAACCGGAAGCTTACCATGAGGGGCTGTCTGAACTGTTTCACTTAAGGCAGCATTATCCCGCTTTATGCGCTGGTGGAACACGCACATGGCTTCACACTTCACACGATGCGCAGATTTACTGCTTTTTGCGAGAACTGCCCGGCGCAGAATCCGTCCTTGCGGTTTTCAACTTCCAACCCACCGCGCAGCACGTCACAATCGACCTCACAGGTCAGCCCATCACAGCTCTGGAGGATCTGCGTTCCGGTGATGAAGTCCCGGTCACTGGAGACGCCCTAGCATTAAACTTATCGGCTTACGAATACAAGTTCTACAATTTGAAGGACAAAAGATGACCGCAATATCCTATGAGAATTACGAATTCCGGTTCTGGATCCTGACCACGGACAATGTGTACGAACCATCCCGGTTCCAGGTCCAAATCGACGGCAAGAGCACGCATTTCTGCAGTTCAGACTTGACATATGGTGACGGCAGCGGTTCAACGCATGGTGAATTGGAGGTTGTCTTCTCCCTGACCCATCGCGGGTTCTCCTGGCATGCAAGCGCAAGTGCTCCTGAACTCATCAAGGGTATCAAGGTGGCGATAGAGCCCCTGCCCCTGGGTAAACTGATGATCCCGCTTGGACACACAGTAAATCTGCAACCAGGTGAACCGGGGCGCGCGTTCGTTTTCCCGGGTGGTTACTACCCCAAGCGCCATACCTCAGGCACAGGTGTAACGCCGGTAGCAGGTCCACTGCCCATTTGGGCAGCGCAGTTTGCGCTGCTGCGTGCAGCTGACCAGACGCTTTACCTGCATGGAGAACAGTATCCACCCCATGTGAAAAAGCTCTGGATCTACCGGACAGACGACCACCAGATACTCCACCTGTATGATGAAGCTTTAGGTTGCCAGCGTGACAAAGCTTTTACAACCACGAACTGGCATCTTGAGACGGTAGCGGACTGGCGCAGTGCTGTAGATGAATACGCTGCCTGGATGGCAGCGGCTTACGGAATGCGTGCCCTTGCCGAAAGATCCGACGTCCAACCCTGGCTGAAGGAATTGGGGCTGGTTGTGCTCCTGCACGGCATAGGTACGAATAACCACGTGGGATACACTTTTGATGAAATGGCAGAACACCTCACGCGGTTAGCGGAGCGCTTCCCGCCGCAGCACATACTGGTCAAGATCCTCGGCTTTGAGGGACGTATCGACAATACATGGCCTGATAACACGCCGGATGAGAGACTGGGCGGTATTCCAGGTTTCGAGCACCTGACAGCTGTATGCAAAAGGTTGGGCATCCACTTTATGCCGCATCTCAATGTTTGGGGTGCAAGCTACGCAAATCCGGTGACAGAAAGCCTGCTCCCGTATCGCATCCTGGATCTGGAGGGGCGCCCGGTGACATGGAGTTTTGACCGGGACGGCGATGAGATTGATGAGGAAATCTTCGCCTATATCTCTCCTGACGCGCCTGAATGGCGCCAGGTCATGCAGGAAAAAATTGCAGAGATCGTGCACCGCGGAGTCGATGCGGTCTTCCTGGATCAGGTCGGCACATACGTCAACGACCTGCGTTACAATCACTTCCGGGGCTTACAAGCGCTATTTGCTGAGTTGCGCACGGCGATGCCGGGAATACAGTTCGTCGGGGAAGGACCAACTACAGAACTTTCAGCAAGCTTATGCCCGCTCCTGGCAGGCGTATCCGGCAGTGAAGATGACGACCAAATGGAACTTTATCTTCGTTTGTTCGGACGGTTTATCCGGCAGCATAACCACAGTGCTTCTCTGCCACCTGAATATTATGGCGGTGTATGGTCTGCCAGCACAATACGTGGATGGAGCGAGGAAAGGTTTACACAACAACAAAAAATGGCAATCCGTGCTCAAGGCATCGCCACCCTTAACCTGACGGACCATCGCATCGATCTGGACGGTCCGCGTGTAGAGGCGGTGCTGGCTCAGGCTCGTGACTTTATGGACAAATCGTAGCAGAATAGTAATCTTGGGATTGAGCTCAAAGGACTTACCAATGGCTGCATCTATTACCTTCAACGACTTGAACCTAAAATTCTACATTCTAACCACCCGCAACATTTACGAACCCGGCGAGTGGCAGATAGAACCTGCCAGCAACGGTCTTCGCGCCTGCACAAACCACCTCACTTACGGCGATAACAGTGGCAGCGTGGAGGGGATTTTTGAGGTGACGTTAACGCAAACAACTTCAGGCTTCACATGGCAGGCGCGCGCCCAAGCCCCAGAGCCCATCAAAGGCATTAAGGCAGCGGTCACACCATTACCAATCGGCAAGTTTATGGTTCCTTTGGGAACGACGGTCGACCTGCAGGAGGGTGATCGAGGGCGCGTTTTCAGCTTCCCCGGGGGCTATTACCCCCGACGCCATACCTCCGGATCTCTGGTTGAGCCGCGATCTGGTCCCATTCCCATCTGGAGTTCGCCGTTTGCGATACTAAGGACGGATGACCAAACGCTGTGTCTGCAATCAAGGGAATACCCACCGCGTGTGAAGAAGCTCTGGATCTATCGAAAAGGGGATCATCAGGAACTCCGTGTTTACGATGAGGCAGACAATGTTCGGCGATCAAGGGACTTTACGGGGTCATTATGGCGCCTGGAACATGTGAAAGACTGGCAATCTGCAGCCGACGACTACAGCGCCTGGCTAGCCCAGGCATACAGCGTGCTGCCTTTTGAGGAGCGTGACGATGTACTGCAGTGGATGAAGCGCGTGGGCCTGGTCGTTATGATGCATGGCCTGGCGCACGACGGCAAAATCCTGAACACATTTGCGCAGATGGCGGAGCGGTTGGAGCTTCTGGCTCTCCTATACCCTCCTGAACGTACACTGGTTGAACTGGTCGCGTTCGAAGGGCGCTTCGATCACAGTTGGCCTGAAAACGCACCGGCGCCTGAACTGGGCGGTGAAGAGGGATTCCTCGAGTTTTTCAAAACCGCCCGGCGATTGGGCTTTCACGTCATGCCGCATCTCAACGTCTGGGGCGCCAGCTTCGCAAATCCCGAACATCTGAAATGGCTGGAACACCGCATCCTGGACGGTGAAGGGCGTCCTATCAACTGGAGTTTCGATTTTGACTCGGATGAAATCGACGAAGAGATCTTCGCCTATATCTCCCCGGATTGCCCGGAATGGCGCGACGAATTATGCAGCAAAATCAGTGAAGCTATCCAGCGCGGATTTGACACAATTTATCTCGACCAGACCGGCACGTTTGTCAATGACCTGCGCCACGATCACTTCCGCGGTTTACGTGCTCTTTACGAGGAGCTGGGAGCGCAGTTTCCTAACATTCAACAAACGTGCGAAGGACCGACAACTGAGCTTTCTGTCGCCATTTGCCCCGTGCATCTGGGCATAGCGCTCAACGAGAACCCTGAACACGTGGAACTCTATCAACGGCTTTACGGGCGGTATATCCGCCAGTACTGGAACAATCCCTCCGAACCCTTCCGACCAGCAAACTCAGCTGCAGGGCGTGATCAAAACTGGAGTCATGAGAATTTTTTGCGGTTTGTTGACCTGGCGGAGGCTGCGCATGGCTTGCCGACACTCAACCTGTGTGATTATCACATCCGCCTGGACACAGACCTTGTTCAGGCTGTGTTTGCGTGGGCGCACCGGTACACAGAAAGAGCGTGCGATTTGGGAGGGGTATAGACCAAAGAATCTATTGCCACGACAAAACATTCTTCGAGGGCAAAAGGTCACACCACAAAAACAACAGCAAGCGGAATTCATGAAATCCAGAACCTAAACCCTGTCCTCTTCGGCTCAGAAGACTGAGCTGCCGGGAAGGGGAACCTGTTCTAACAACCTATTCTGGATAACGAATATAACCAACAAGAAATATTCTTTACAATTTACGATTAAAGGAGTCGAAATGTCATTACC
>CAVOYE010000012.1:0-27080 GCA_963700595.1 uncultured Chloroflexia bacterium | reverse complement strand
GAAGGGCGCCAGGTTGCGGTGGGGATCGGGCTGGCTGCAAGTTACCATCGACCGGTACATTTTTGCCATGTCAGCCGCAAAGATGAAATTGAATTGATCGCTGCAGCAAAGTCCCATGGACTGCCGGTGACGTGTGAGGTCACGCCCCATCATTTGTTCCTGACCGAATCCGACGCGCAGCGTTTGGGACCATTGGGTGATATGCGCCCGAAACTCGCTTCCTCGAAGGATGTGGAAGCCTTGTGGTCACATATTAATACGACAATTGATTGTATCGCCACAGATCATGCACCGCATACCCTGGCTGAAAAGACAGCTTCATCCGGCAGCCCACCCCCTGGGGTGCCGGGTCTGGAAACGGCTTTACCCTTAATGCTGACCGCAGTCCATGAAGGAAGACTGAGTATTGCGCGTTTGATTGATTTAATGGCTGCGAATCCCCGCCGGATATATGGCTTGTCACCTCAGCCCGATTCCTGGGTGGACATCAATCTTGATGAATCCTATACGATAAGAAATGAAGCGCTGCACACCAAATGTGGTTGGAGCCCTTTTGCGGGTTTTACCGTGTGGGGCAAAATAAAACAGGTGGGCTACAAAGGGCGTGCTGTCTTTCAAGATGGCATTTTTACCAATGATTAAAACCCCGCTTTTAGGCGGGATTTTTTTTGCCGGTGGATTTTGTGGGAGTATTGTACGACGAAGAAACGTTGGTCGTGTAGGGGGGCTTGGAAACATAAGGGACTAGGTGTAGTATTTTTAATTTTCAGGGAAAGGGAGGATAAGTGCCATGGCGAAAGTGGATGCGATGACCAGGTTGTTCGATCTTGATGCGATGAAAGTGGCTCCAAGGATAGGTAATGGGATGACCGGAGATGATGTTATATCCGTGGACCAGTTTGACCGCGATAAACTGGCTTATATTTTCAACCGTGCAGAAGAAATGCGTGAGATGGTTTTGGTTGCCGGGGGCTGTGATTTACTGCATGGGATGGTCTTAGCCTGTTTGTTTTATGAACCGAGTACGCGGACGAGTGCTTCATTTATCGCCGCGATGGCTCGTCTAGGCGGGAGAATCATCCCCATCACACAGGGTGTGCAATTCAGCAGCGTGAGTAAAGGTGAAAGCCTGCCTGATACGATCAGGACGCTGGAACAATATTCGGATGTTATAGTCCTGCGGCACCCGATGGAAGGCGCGGCGCGGATTGCCAGTGAGGTGGCAACCATCCCTGTGATCAATGCCGGCGATGGCGCGGGCGAACATCCCACACAAGCCCTTCTCGATCTTTTCACTATTAAAGAAGAACTGGGGCGGATTGATGGGTTGAAAATCACAATGGTCGGCGATTTGCGGAATGGACGTACAGTACACTCTTTGACCCGGTTGTTGATGCAGTATGATGTCAGCTTGCGTTATGTCTCTCCGGAAACTCTGCGTCTGCCAATGACGTTAATGAACAATTTGATTGACCATGGCATCAAAGTGCGCGAGACCCACGATGTCGCTGATGTGATTTCTACAGCGGATGTTCTGTATGTGACAAGGGTGCAGAAAGAACGCTTCAGTGATCCGGCGCAATATGAGGAAGTTAAGGACTGTTACGTCATCACACCGGAACTTATGAAGCGCGCAAAACCGGATATGATTGTTATGCACCCGTTACCGCGTGTTGGCGAAATCCATCCTTCCGTGGATAGCGACCCACGGGCTGCTTACTTCCGGCAGGTGCAAAATGGGATGTATGTAAGGATGGCGCTGTTAGCGGCGGTGCTTGGTCGTGCGTAAAGCGATTTACAATAATTCTGTCACAGATTTACGGGGGACCCATGGGAAATAAGTTTTGTCGACAAGTTACAAGCATCGATGATGCGCAGCAATTCGTTATTATGTGTGGGCCTGGATCCGGATTTAGCCCGTATACCCGTGGACTTCATGCCCGGCGCCAGTGGTATTGAACGGATAAAAGGTTATTGTCTGCATATCATCGAGCAAACTGCCGGTTATGTCTCGTGTTATAAGCCTAATATCGCCTTTTTTGAGCAATTTGGCGGAGAGGGATTCACGGCACTCAAGGAAATCATTGCCAGGATTCCCCACAACCTGCCGGTGTTGTTGGATGCCAAACGGGGTGATATCGGCAACACGGCACGCGCATACGCGCGCGCTGCATTTGAGGTGCTTAACGTCGATGCGATCACGGTCAATCCGTATCTGGGAGGGGACAGCGTCAAACCGTTCCTGGAATATGAAGGAAAAATGGTTTTCTTGTTGTGTTTTACGTCGAATCCATCTGCGGGTGAAATCCAAAACTACGGCGTAAACCCCCTCTACCAGCATATTGCCCGGATTGCGCAAACCTGGGGGAATGCCGGTGAAATTGGATTCGTTGTCGGCGCTACGCAGACGCAAGCGTTATCCGCTGTCCGGCATATTGCCCCGGATCGCTGGATTCTGGCGCCTGGGGTGGGGGCTCAGGGCGGGGATTTGGGAGAGGCACTGACTGCCGGACTCAACGACCAGGAAAGCGGTTTGATTGTGCCGGTTTCCAGAGCTGTGATGTATGCTGAGGATCCGCGATCTGCAGCCCAGCAGTTGAACGCGCAGATCAATACATACAGAGCAAATCGTGCTGGCAACAGTTCTCTGCCAGGTGACGAAATACCGGATCACACAACGCTTGTGCATGGATTATTTGAGGCAGGTTGTGTGCGATTTGGCGAATTCCGTTTGGCATCAGGAAAAATATCACCGATTTACATCGACCTTCGCCGTATCATCTCTTATCCTGCGCTTTTCGCCCAGGTTGTTGGTGCATATGCGCATGCTGTATCCAGCCTGACATTTGATCGACTCGCTGCTGTACCCTATGCTGCACTGCCTTTGACCGGAGCTTTAGGGGTGCATCTCAACGCCCCTATCCTATACCCGCGCAAGGAAGTTAAAGCATACGGCACCGGGCAGAATATTGAAGGTGTTTTTGAGGCAGGGCATGTCGCTGTGCCCATTGAGGATGTCATAACCACCGGCGGCAGCCTGTTAACCGCAATTCAGACGCTGGAAGATGCGGAACTCATCGTCAAGGACATTGTTGTACTGGTCGATCGTGAACAGGGTGGGAAAGCGCGTATGCGCGCAGCAGGTTACGAGCTGCACGCGATTTTGACGTTAAAGACAATTCTCGACACATTAAAAATGTCCGGGCATATTGATAGTGAAATGTATAACCGTGTCCTGGCGCCGGAATAACAGGTATTGTTATGGACAAATGTGATCTTGTATGCGACCTGTTGGGTTTGCGCCTCCGTAATCCGATAATCCTGGCATCAGGTATCTGGGGCACCAGTGTTGCTTTGATGGCGCGCGCTGCCAAAGACGGTGCTGGGGCTGTGACGGCAAAAAGTTGCGCAATGGAACCGCGCACAGGACATCCGAACCCGGTCACGCTGGATTGGACACACGGTTTGATAAACGCGATCGGTCTGAGCAACCCTGGCGCGCTAGCTGAGGTGGCATTGTTAATCGAAACGCGCCAGCGTCTGGCAAGCATGGACGTCCCGGTTATCGCCAGTATATTTGGCGGAACGGTCGCCGAATTTGAGCAGGTTGCGTGTATTGTAGCGCGTGCCGAACCCAATCTCATAGAAGTAAATATTTCATGTCCCAATGTTGCGCATGAATTTGGTATGCCCTTTGCCGCGGATGCTGAAGCTGCGGCATCTGTCACTGCTGCTGTGCGGCGTGGGGCTGGGTTCATTCCTATCAGTGTGAAACTCTCGCCCAATGTGCCGGATATTGTCCGGATTGGGCAGGCTGTTATCGAGGCGGGGGCTGACGCGATAACAGCAATCAATACCATGCCGGGCATGCTCATCAACGCTGAATCCGGAACGCCGGTGCTTTCTAATAAATCAGGCGGGCTTTCCGGTCCGGCGATTAAGCCCATCGCCTTGCGCTGCGTCTATGAGTTGGCTAAACATTTGCCGGTGCCCATTATTGGCACCGGTGGCGTGATCAATGGGCGTGATGCTGTGGAGATGCTGACGGCAGGTGCTACTGCAGTCGGTGTCGGTTCTGCCATCTACACGCGCGGTTCTCACGCGATAGGGCTGATTGTTGATGAGTTACAGGCATGGATGGTTGGAGCTGGTTATAATTCGTTGGCGGAAGTTCGCGGTAGAGCTCTTGCTTTTTAAATAATATAATATGTTCCAGGATGAATCAATGCACCAACTAACCCATGTAATTTCCAACGACTTGGAAAACTATCGTACACGGACGCTGACCTTCGACCAATCCCTGGTGGGTCAGCCCGGTCAGTTTGTGATGGTATGGCTGCCTGGAATTGGTGAGAAGCCATATTGCATCACCAATGATAGTCCATTAACCCTCACCGTGGTTTCCGTCGGACCTTTTAGCACGGCGCTGAACGCGCTGAGCGCCGGCGACAAAGTATGGATCAGAGGTCCTTTTGGGCATGGCTATCAGCTTTCAGGAGAAAAACTGCTGCTTGTTGGCGGAGGTTATGGTGTTGCGTCGTTGTATTTCCTCGCGCAGCAGGCTCTGGTCCAAAACCGTCAGGTCGAGGTATGTATCGGTGCGGCAACAGCCCGGGATGTGTTGTTAGTGGAAAAATTCAAAGCTGCCGGCATTCAGGTCCGGATAGCTACGGAGGATGGTTCATTGGGCACCGTGGGGCGGGTGACCGGATTGGTTGATGGCATTATTGCAGAAACGCATCCGGATTGGCTGTATGCTTGCGGTCCAACCGGGATGCTGGAAGCTGTGTCACACCTGTGTCAAACGTATCGACTGCCCCACCAGTTATCCTGGGAAGCCCATATCCGCTGCGGGATGGGGCTATGCGGACATTGTGAATGTGCAGATGAAGAGGACGGTTTGCCACCGGGGTGGTTGGTGTGTCAGGATGGTCCGGTGCAGATCGTCTCGTATTGAATCAGTTACGGCAATGAGGAGCAGGACAGCCAGTGAATTACTGGCAGACTTTCACATACCGACCCGGGGCTGGCACACCTTCAGGCGTGTGCTTTTCTTGTAATCAATGTGGCTTGATGGCGGGTTTACTTATGGAGCGCTGGTGAGTTGTCGAATGCCTTGAACCAGCAACTTGTGTTCAGCCAGATGGATGCGTGTCTCTAAATCCTCAAGTGTATCAGAGGGATAAATGGGGATGTCGACGGTCGCCACGACCGGACCGGCATCCACCTGCTCATCCGGTACTAAATGCAGCATAATGCCCGTATGCGCGATTTCTTGATTTTTGAAAGCAGCGAAGGCTTCCTCAATCCCATGCGCGCCGGGAAAAGTACCCGGCAGTGCCGGGTGTAAGTTGAGGATGCGGTTGGGATAGTGCTGCAGGAATGCAGACGTAAAAATGTGCATCCATCCCGCCAGAACGACCCAATCCACTTCAAACTGTTGAATCATTTTCGCCAGATGATGATCATAATCGTTCCGTGGTCTGCCTGCCTTGCTGTAGGGCATCAATGGAAAATAAACAACAGGGATACCGTGCAGGATTGCCCGGCGTATAGCTTGCGCTTCTCTCCGGTTTGCGATGACAATCGCTATTTCTACACCTGGCAGTTCACCGCTCTCAATGGCGTCGATAATAGCCTGTAGATTAGATCCATTACCTGAAACAAGCACAGCCAGTTTGCTCATGAAGAGTCTCCTGTTAGGATCCCACTCCGTTACGAATAGTTAGTGGAAATTGGATGCTAAAGCAGGACGCGCGCGTGACTGCCGTCCCACGGAATAGTCTCGCCGATAACCACAGCTTCGGGCAGCGTCTTGAGTGCTTTGCCGGTGTCTGCGGCATCAATAATGACGACATAACCGATGCCCATATTGAAGACGCGATACATTTCGGTGTTGTCGATCTGACCTATTTCCTGGATCATTCTAAAGATTGCTGGTGTTTCCCAGGCATCGCGATCCAGGCGCACGCCAATGTCGGGGGGTAAAACGCGCGGTATGTTTTCGATAAACGCGCCACCGGTTAAGTGAGACATACCTTTGATGTCCAGCCCGGCTTGCCATAGCAGGTCGATTTCCCGCAAATATGCGCGGTGCGGCGCCAGCAGGACTTCTCCCAACGGCTTGCCGAATTCCGGGAGCACGGTATGCCACCCAATCTTATGCAGCACATGTCGGGCAAGCGTGAAGCCGTTAGTGTGCAACCCTGTGGAAGGAATCCCCAGGCAAATATTGCCTGTTTTTACCCGCTGTCCATCAATGAGCCGGCTCCTGTCCACCCAACCGACCATTGTGCCCACCAGATCCAGCGCACCAGGTGCGTAGACGCCTGGCATCTCGGCAGTTTCGCCGCCGATCAGCACGCAGCCAACTTCTTTACATGCCGTTGCGCAGCCCTGTACCACGGTGGCGATAAGTTCTGGATTGAGTTTCGAGGAGGCAATATAATCCAGAAACAGGAGCGGTCTGGCGCCCTGGACCAGGATATCATTGACACAATGGTTGACGATATCATGCCCGATGGTGTCGTATTTGCCTATCGCTGTGGCGATGGCGGTTTTCGTTCCCACGCCGTCTGTCGTACTCACCAGCACCAGATCATTGTGCCGGGCAAGCGCCTCGACCGAAAGAGATCCGCCAAACGCGCCTATACCGCCCAGGACATCCGGGGTATAAGTCGCGCGCACGGCAGACCGCATTAAATCCACGGCTTTCTCACCGGCATCAATGTCGACCCCTGCCGCTGCATAGGCGCTGCGAACCTTGGGCTTTACTTGAGTTTTAATTTCGATTGCCTTTATATTTGTGGCAATATCCGTCCGGTATTGGCATCCGTCGAAGGAGATTTTAGCGGCAGCAGCATAGGCGCGTGTACGCGCATCGGCGAAATCCGGTCCCCATGCGGTGACTGCCAGCACGCGTCCCCCGGAGGTCGTCACCTGGTTATCCACACTGGTCGTGCCGGCGTGGAAGACAGCAATGCCCTCTGAGTCTATGTCCTCAAGTCCGGTGATGGTGTATCCTTTGGTGTATTGGTTGGGATACCCGCCGGATGCCAGGACAACGCCCACGCTGGAAGCCGTTTTCCAGCGCACCTCAACCTTATCCAGATACCCGCCGATGCAGGCTTGCATGATGTTCACCAGGTCTGTTTCCAGCAGGGGCAGGAGGAGCTGCGTTTCGGGATCGCCAAAACGGCAGTTAAATTCCAGGACGCGGGGTCCTTGTTCCGTCAGCATCAGACCTGCATACAGGATGCCCACATAGGGCATCCCTCTGTTAGCCATCCCATCGACAACAGGCTGTAAAACGCGCCGGGTGATTTCATCCACATTGGCGGGGGGCAGGTAAGGTGAAGGTGCGTAACCGCCCATGCCGCCCGTATTGAGACCCTGATCCCCGTCTAGGGCGCGTTTATAATCCCGCGCCGGCAGCATGGGCAGAACTGTGCGTCCATCGCTGAAAGCTAATAACGAGGTTTCTTCCCCGGATAACCGTGTTTCAATGACAACCCGATCACCGGCGCTGCCAAAAGCTTTATCGACCATGATCAGCTTGAGCGCTGCGTGAGCATCCGCCGGCGTGTCGCACACCAGGACGCCTTTGCCTGCCGCCAGACCGTCGGCTTTGATAACGAATGGACCCTCCGCCTGTTTTATAAAGGCTGCAGCGGTTGCATAATCGGAGAATGCGGTCGCGGGTGCGGTGGGGATGCCTTCCTCTATCATAAAAGTTTTCGCAAAGGCTTTGGACCCCTCCAATTGAGCAGCTTGCGCTGTTGGGCCAAATACGGGCAATCCTGCTTCTGTGAATGCATCAACAAGCCCTGCGACCAGGGGCATTTCTGGTCCAACCACAGTAAGTGCGATCTTGTTTTCCTGTGCGAAGCTTAGCAGCGCCGGGATATCATCACCGGCGATGGGGACATTGCTGGTTTTCTTCGCATGAGCGGTTCCACCATTTCCGGGTGCAACGTAAATGTGCTCCGCCTTTTCAGATTGCGCCAGTTTCCAACTCAGCGCATGTTCACGACCCCCCGAGCCTACAACGAGGATTTTCATTATTGACTCCTGAGTTTATTCTCTTTCAAACATATTCTTGCCATGGGTTTGTCCGACGGCGACCGGGTAATCTCCGTTAAAACATGCCTGACAATGTTCCTCACCTTGAGACGGAATAACAGACCGTAAGCCCTCTAGCGAGAGATATCCCAGGCTGTCGACGCCAATATGCCGCGCGATTTCATCAATGCTCATATTGGCAGCAATCAGGTTTTGTGAGCGTGCCATATCGACGCCCATAAAACAGGGGTAGCGGATCGGCGGTGAAGCAACCCGCATATGCACTTCCCGGGCGCCGGCTTGCCTGAGTAAACTGACAATCGGACCGCTTGTCGTGCCCCTGACGATGGAGTCATCGACCAGGACGATGCGCTTACCATCCAGATCCTGCAGAGCGTTGTATTTCAATGCGACACCCCGCTCTCTCAAACGCTGGTCGGGCTGGATAAAGGTCCTCCCGATATAGCGATTCTTGATGAGCCCTTCGCCATAGGGGATGCCGGACTCGTTGGCATACCCGATGGTATGCGCTGTGGCGGAGTCCGGGACGCCCATCACCATATCTGCGTCTGCGGGATGCTCTATGGCTAATTGTTTGCCCATTCTGCGCCTGACGCCGTGCACAGAACACCCTTCAAGAATGGAGTCCGGGCGGGCAAAATACACATATTCAAAGACACACAGGGACGATTTCCCATGAACAGGCTGTTGCCAGGATGTGACCCCATTCCGTCCTAATTTAACGATCTCCCCCGGCATCACTTCACGTTCCAGGTGGGCGCCTATCGTACCCAGTGCGCAGCTTTCCGAAGCCACTACCCAGCTTCCACCGTTAATGTGACCGATACACAAGGGTCTGAAACCCCATGGGTCGCGCGCAGCATAAATCGCATCGGCGGTGAGGATGGTTAGTGAATAAGCCCCTTCTGCTTTCTGCATAAAATCAGCGATCCGCTGATCCCATGTGTCGCCCTCCGCGCCTGCCAGCATCTGGGTAATCACCTCGCTGTCAGAACTTGATGAGAGTCCCACCCCCCGTTGTAAAAGGTCGCGCCGTAAAATATGGGTATTGGTTAAATTCCCGTTATGGGCAATGGCTAATGGGCCTAATGAGGTTTCAATCAGATAGGGTTGTGCATTGGTCAGGCGCACACTGCCGGTGGTAGAATAGCGTGTGTGCCCTATCGCCAGATCTCCGGGCAGGATGACCAGATTATCTTCTTTAAAGACCTGCGATACAAGCCCCAACCCTTTGTGGATGTGGGCGATGCCGCGATCGCTGGTGCAAATCCCGGCGCTTTCCTGACCGCGGTGCTGGAGTGCGTAAAGTGTAAAGAACGCCATGCGCGCGGACTCCATACCTGGCGCGTATATGCCACAAATCCCGCATGCCTCGTGTAGTTTGTCTTCGTTTGTCATCATTGGCGGCTGCTTTATGAAATCATTATGCGGTCTGAGCTGCATCAGCGTCGTAAAGGCGCTGCCTTTGCTGTTCCTGTAGCGTGGTTACCTTTGATTTTAGCGCTGCATCAGTGATACCGAGTATTTTGGCTGCCAATAGCGCTGCGTTAGCCGGTTCGAGCACCACGGCAGGCGCTACACCCGAAGGGGTGCGCAGGGAGGAATATAAATCGGTGCCACCGAATTTCTCCGAATAGGGGGGGCATGCAATAACGGGAGTACTCACTGCCGCGTCCACCATCCCGCTTAACGCGTTGCTCCGTCCAGCCACGGTGATATACACTTTCGCGCGGTCGTCGCTTTCATACCTTGCCAGCATATCGAGAAGATAGTGCGGTGTCTTATGCGCAGAGGCAATGCGTACTTCATAGGGTAATTGGTATGTGTCAAGCGCGGCAGTAATCTTTTGTGCGAATTCGCTGTCACTAGGTGATCCAAGGATAAGAATGACCATCATAATTTTTATTCCCCTCTGTTTATATGAATTAATCTCGGTCCCACAATAATCGTGGTCATTATATCAGTATCTTGTTTATGCTGTCTGTGATTATGACAGAAACTTCTTGAGAACACGCGTTATTGTTTCTTCTACGGGATAGGCTCTGGGGTCAAAGCTGCTTCCGGTCAGCCCTTCATAGAGTTGGATATAACGCAAACTGGCTTCAACGATGACTTCATCCGGTAATGCTGGGGGATTTCCATCGCCGCGATAACCCTGTGCGTTATACCACAAACGGACATATTCCTTGTCCCATTGGTCAGGCGTGGCGCTGCTCAGGCTCTCCAGCTTCCAGTAGCGGCTTGAATCGGGGGTATGGACTTCATCGATCAGCATCAGGTTGCCGTCCGGAGCCCGTCCAAACTCATATTTCGTGTCAACCAGGCAGAAACCCGCTGCGGCAGCAGTCACCTGTCCCCGTTTGAATATCGCCAATGCCGATTCCTGCACTGTCTGCCAGGTTTGTGCATCGAGATAACCTTTCTCCACGACCTCAGCGCACGTCAACCGTTCGTCATGCTGACCTGGACCCGCTTTGGTTGTGGGCGTGATGATAGGTTCCGGGAGAGGGTCGTTCTTCTTCAGTCCCTCCGGGAATGTGTAGCCGTACATGCGCCGGTTGCCCTCTTCGTAAAGCGTCCACAGGGACGTTTTTGTTGATCCTGTGATGTAACCCCGGACAATGATCTCCACCGGCAGAGGGGCGCATTCCTGCACCAGACTGATGTTAGGGTCAGGCACATCCAGAATGTGGTTGGCAACGATGTCGCTGAGTTCAGCAAACCAGTATGCGCTGAGTTGGTTCAGGACTTGACCTTTATACGGCAGCGCAGTTAAAACCACATCGAACGCGGATAGCCGGTCTGTGGTCACCAGCAGGCGCCGCGCATCGGGTAAGGTGTAGGTTTCCCGCACTTTACCACTGCTGTGTTCGTAGGGCCATGACATAGCAAGTTGCCTGAATGCCGATGGTATGTTTTCTTTAATCAAAGCTTTTTTCTCCATATTTCCTCCCTGAAGGTTATCTGTTCGCAGCGATGATGTCTTCTGATATCATAATCTGGTATGCCTGCGAAGAGCCTATTGATTCGCTTGATCTGTCATTCCCGCGAAAGCGCCGCTTTCCATGCGGCTGAATCTATCCCTGCTTCATTGCTCTGCTGTTGATAAAATTAATCAAGAACCACCTTAACAGAGCACTACTCAACCGAAACCACCACTTCAACAAACCGGTTATCCCGAGCGAAGCCTGTGCATATATGCGCCGATCTGGCACCTGGTTTTGCGACCGCGCTTAAAAACCTGGATTCCACCGCATGGAATGCGGCAGAATCCATCCCCGCAACTTGTATCACCGGTGTCCAGATTTACAAAGCACTTTGTTTACCCGGTTCATACCTCTGCCGCGTACGCAATGCCGTTTCGGAAAATTGCCAGTCCTGTATTCCCCTTCGCCCCGCGGGAACGACGGGGGTGCTGTTCCGCATAAATATGATTTTCGGGATGCGGCATCAACCCGAAAACATTGCCTCTGGTGTTGCAGATGCCGGCGATATCAGCAGTGGAACCATTGGGGTTGTCGGGATAGAGCGCAGGGCTGCCGTCTGCCGATGTATAGCTGACAGCAATCTGTCCTTTTACTTGAAGGCTTGCAAGAACCTGCGCGTCCCGGGTGACGAAACGTCCCTCCCCATGGGCAACCGGGCATAGGATGGATGCATCGATATCCTGTGTAAAGACACATGGGCTGCCCGGATTGGACTTCAGCCAGACCCACCGGCATTCGAAATGGTTTGAGGTGTTGCGGGTCAAAGTCGCCTGCGCATCGGCGTCCGGGGGACCGGGCAGCCAACCGCTTTTAACCAGGGCCTGAAAGCCGTTGCAGATGCCGATAACGGGTTTGCCGTCGTCGATGAAACGCGCCATCGCGTCCTGGAACAGCCAGCGCAAATCATTAGCCAGCAGGCGTCCGGCGCCCAGGGCGTCGCCGTAAGAAAATCCTCCCGGCAAAATCAGCATCTGATAAGCCTGCAAGTGCGCGGGGTTTTGGCGCAGCTGGTTGACGTGAAGGATGTTGGGTGACCCGTCAGCCAGTCTGACTGCTTCTGCCGCATCCAGATCGCGGTTGGTTCCGGTTGCCTGTAATATTAAGACTTGCGGTTTAGGATTCACTGTGTCAGTTCCTCTGCGACCATAAAACACCTAGACGATCTCTGCGGACTTCCAGCATGCCGTCAGGGACGCAACATCCTGCGCGATGACGGGAGCGCCATCAAATCCCGTAATAACCAGCCTTGGCTGCTCAGTAACAACGCCGATGGAGGCAAAAACTAGAATCGCGCATGCACAATTCAAACGCGCCGGCATGTTCCGGGTTAACCTCCACCAGGAAGCGTGCGCTGCTTTCGGCAAAGAGTGCGGTGGTTTCATCGATGTCTGCGCGCGGTAGCTTGGCGAGTTCAACCGCTAACCCCAATCGTCCGGCGATGCATAGTTCAGCCAGGGCGACAGCCAGTCCACCTTCTGAAGGGTCGTGCGCAGCTTGGACCAGCCCTTGCTGCATCGCGTTATAGAGCGCGCGCATGGTCGGGAGGGCCTGGGGGACCGGCGCTGGCAATTGGCTGCTTTTCACCTGATATTTCCGGGCGAAGAGCGATCCCTGAAGTTCATCCCGGGTTTCACCCACGATATAGATGAGGTTGCCGGCAGCTTTCAGATCCATCGTTATTGCGCGCCGGATGTCTGGGACAATCGCCATGGAGGATATGAGCAGGGTGGGGGGAATCGTGCGTTTTATGCCGGTAACGTCGGCGAATTCGTTGTTAAGGCTGTCTTTTCCGGAGATAAATGGGGCGTTGTACGCCATAGCGGCATCGTGACAGCCCTGTGCAGCGCGCACCAATCCCCCCAATCTGTCTTTCAGCGCCGGGTTGCCCCAGCAGAAATTATCCAGCAGCGCGACCTGATCGGGATCCCCTCCCACGCAGACAATGTTGCGCAGCGCTTCATCGACGACAGCCCACGCCATGGCGTAGGGGTCAATTTGTCCGAAATAAGGGTTGATACCCACGCCGAGGGCGAAACCGCGATAACCCTTCGTCATTAACGGGCGGAGTACGGGCGCGTCAGCGGGCCCATCATCCGCGATACCCACCAGGGGTTTGCCCACCGTTGCCCCCTGCACCTCAAAATCATAGCGCCGGATAACGTTTTCTTTAGACGCGACGTTCGGATCTGCAAGGCATTGTATCAACGTGGCATTCAGGTCCACATTCACCGGTAATCCAACGTTTTCGGGATTCACGGTGGGTGACCACACCGCCTCCAGCGCTGTGCGGGGCCAACCGTTGTGGATAAAATCCATAGCCAGGTCTGCAACGATTTTCTTGCTGGTGCGAATCTTCAGGCGTTTATCTCCGCTGAACGTCCCAATCACGGTCCATTCGACATCAAAGATATCGCAAATCTCGCCTAAACGCTGCATATTGGATTCAGGTACGGCGATGACCATCCGCTCCTGCGCTTCCGACAGCCATATTTCCCACGGGCGCAGTCCCGGATATTTTAACGGGACATCCCTGAGGTCAATATCAACGCCGACGTGTTCTCCCATCTCGCCAACTGCCGATGAAAAACCCCCGGCGCCGCAGTCGGTTATAGATGTGTACAGGCCTTCGTCCCGGGCTTGCATCACGGCATCCAGGGTAGCTTTTTCCGTAATAGGGTCGCCAATCTGGACCACACTGCCTACGGTTTGCCCGGTGTCGTGGCTTAATTCTGCGGAAGAGAATGTTGCGCCGTGCAGCCCGTCGCGCCCGGTGCGCCCGCCCAGCGTAACAACCAGGTCGCCTGGCTGTGCGGTGTTGCGGTGTAAACCCTTTGGCGCGATGCCAACGCAGCCGCAGTAAACGAGGGGATTGGCGACATAGTCCTGGTCGTAGAGAATTGCGCCCGACACGGTGGGAATCCCCATTTTGTTGCCGTAATCTTCGATACCGTCCACGACCCCCCGCGCGATGCGGCGGGGATGCAAAGCGCCTTCCGGCAGGCGGGTGTCGGGGTATGAGAGCGGGCCAAAACAAAGCACGTCGGTGTTGGCGATCGGTTTTGCCGAAACGCCGATAATATCACGAATCACACCGCCCACGCCTGTGTTCGCACCGCCAAACGGTTCCAGTGCCGATGGGTGGTTGTGGGTTTCAACTTTGAAAGATAGCTCATAGGCGTCATCGAAGTCAATGATCCCCGCGTTATCGACGAACGCTGAACGCACCCAGGGGCGCGCCAGCGCGTCCGTGGCATCGCGCAAATAACTTTTTATCAGACTCGGTATGGTTTCAGTATAGGGGCGTTCAGGTTCTTTCCCCCCGGCTAAGACCCGCGCAATGCCGCCCTCGCACCGGTAATGGATTGGGGTTTTGAACGTTTTGTGCAGGCAGTGTTCTGACCACGTTTGGGCTAATATCTCGAGTTCGACATCCGTTGGATCGCGCTGCAGCGCGCGGAATTCGGTTTGAATCGCCTGCATTTCCGGTACGGTCAGGAAGAGCACCCGGGTTCTGCTCAACTGCGCCAGGGCTGGCTCATCCAGGTCCCGGATCGGGATGATTTCAACAATATCGCTGGGCTGCGCTTCCGGAACAAATTCGGGTTGCATGAATCCCAGGGTATAGGATTGAATGACAGCGTTGCAGAGCAGTTCCCTGGCGATATGGTGAAGGTCACCGGCGGATAGATTCCCCTGGAAGACAAAGCGGGTGCCGGTCGTCACATCCTGCAGGGCGCTGATCCCGAGCTGGTGTGCGCGTGCTAGGACATGCCTGGCAACCTGGTCAGTGACCCCGGGGTGGAAGCCAACTTCAACGATACCGGTTTGCGTACGGTCCGTTTGCGGCGCTGTAGTATTGAACCATTGATAATCTTCGGTCACCGGATCTGCAAGGAGTTCCTGGGCGATGCGCTCAATATCTGCTGGCGTGAGGTCGCCTTTGAGAAAGGTTAGATTGGCGATCTCGACCGACGCAATAGGGGAGGTGTTTATGTGCGTTAATTGACTTAACAGATCGACGGTACGACCGTCGATCTCGTTTCGCCACGTTACTTCAACACGGAACGACGGATCATGTGTTCCTTGCGCCACTCAGACCTCCTACACAACATGTTGGGGGGCAAAAGCCAAAAAACCCGGCAGGTAGTGGAAAAAACCCTCAAATACTGAGATGAAATCATACACTGAGTGCGGTGGCTGTCAAGCAGAAAGGAAAGCGCTTAAGGGGAAAATCAAAGTGTATTATTTTGGGTAACACAGATCTATTTGAGGCAATATTACACCGGCGAAGCCCCTCCATTCTGGTTTCTCGCAGCGTGGCCCGTCGCGCAGTTAGCCATCAACCGGATTGCACGCTTCCTGCGCATCACCCTGCCCAAACACCCGCGGAAGCTGTGGATCGTGCTGTACTGGATCATTTTCCCCGTATTCCTGGCTCTGATGCTGCCTTTCGTCTGGTTCACAATACACGAACCTCTGACGGTACTGGCAACCCTGGCGTGCTTCCTGATTATCATCAGCCCCACCAACCACCGCACCGCGGTCCTCACCTTTGTCGGCGCCATATCTCTGGGATACTTCCTGGAACTCTGGTGCACCACCCGGGAAGTGCTGGGCATACTACACCGCCACCGCCACCCCGCTCTTTACGGTACTTGCCCACGGTATGGCTGCCACCGCGGTGTGGCGAGTCACGGAGATGGCGAAACGCTATGTGAGGGTGTGGGAGAAATATCAGGAACAACGATACAGAAGGTGATGCGATAGTGTTTTATACAGGTGATTCCTTAGCATTTCTATCGCTATCTCAAACTTGGTCGAGTTGTTATTTGGTCACGTGGAAACATTCTTTAGTTAAATTTCAACGTATCTTGACTTTTATGCGAGGAGATTTCACACGCAATTATCGAGTGTTCTCAGCAATGCTGCGACAACGCATTGCGATACATTGTACACATTATTTCCGTATAATACGCTATAATGAGATTATGTATGGAAAAGCACCATATATTCAGTGTTGGTCTGCCCTGAGAGCAACCTCGGCGACCGCCAAGTTGTTCGTTAATCATGCGCTGGAGGTTAATCTTGCACGATGAGAATGCGGTTCGTGCCCTTGAGGCCGCCTACGATACCGCCTGGAATCGCGGGGACGTCGACGCCCTCCTTGCATGCATGGCTCACGATGTGCTCATTGTAGATCCACATGGTAGAGTCTCGCGAGGTCACAACGAGGTACGCGCACTTCTTTCCCCCTTGATTGGCCAGACCGAGGGCGATTCGACACACAAGTCCGAGATCGTCCGCGTCGAGTTCGTCACATCCGAGATTGCCCTGGTGGATGGCCGTGCTCACATCAAGGGCCTCACGCTCGGGGAGACTGCGGGAGACTACTTCCACCGCTTCACCGATGTAGTCGTACGTCGGGAAGGTCAGTGGAAGATCGCTCAAATTCGTGCCTGCCCGCTGGAGCCAGCTGCGTCTACAGCGGCAGATTGAGGTCGCAAGGCGGTCCAGCAACTCGCTGATGCTGACCCGGCGGGATGGGGCATAGGGTCAAGACGCCTGGCCCCCGGTTGTGCGCGAGAATTCAGGTTGAGCCACCTGCTTCCGTCGGGCAGCATAGCTCGAGGTCGTTGGGTGGCTGTACTTACCTGACACGCCTGTCTCCAGATCGTTCAATATTGTATTAGGAGTAAAAATGAACTTTAGTAAACAAAAACCCAATCCAGATAATCGGGTAGCACCGCTGGAAATTCAAGGTGACGAATTTCGCAAGCTGGGCTACCAGCTGGTGAACAAAATTGCAGAATTTCTCGATGGGCTACCACAGCGACCTGTGACTACTGAGGAGTCACCTCAAGCTATACGAAAACTGTTAGAACCAGACATCCTACCTGATCACAGTTCACCCGCAAATGACTTATTAAATGAAGCAGCCGATCTACTGTTCGACCATTCACTATTTAACGGCCATCCGAGATTCTGGGGGTATATCACTTCATCTGCGGCGCCCATTGGCGCGCTGGCTGATTTATTGGCCGCCGCAGTGAACCCGAACGTAGGAGCAGCAGTACTGTCGCCTATAGCAAGTGAAATTGAAGCACAGACCATTCGCTGGATTGCTGATCTGATTGGTTACCCAAGAACCTGCGGCGGATTGCTGGTCAGTGGCGGTAATATGGCTAATTTTGTCTGCTTCCTGGCCGCTCGCAAATCAAAAGTACCTTGGGATCTTAAGGATGAAGGCTTGTCCGTAGCGAACCGGCGCCTTATCGTGTATGTATCAAAAGAAACCCATACATGGATAGATAAAGCGGCCGAATTATTCGGTTTGGGTGCTAAATCTGTTCGCTGGATTGCAACCAACGCCAATCAGCAAATGGACATGGATGCACTTGAAAAACAGATCTTGGCAGACCGCACTGAGAACCATCTTCCTTTCCTCGTAGTTGGCACAGCGGGTACAGTCAGCACGGGTGCAGTTGATCCCCTGCCTGAAATTGCAGCCATTTGCAGAAAGTATGATTTATGGTTCCATGTCGATGGCGCTTACGGCGCCCCGGCCGCTGCATTACCGGATGCCTCCACTGAGTTGGTGGGCATACGTGAAGCCGACTCAATTGCGTTGGATCCGCACAAATGGTTGTACAGCGCGCTTGAAGCTGGATGTGTGTTGGTCCGCAATCCCCATCATCTGGTAGAAACATTCAGTCACCATCCCGCTTATTACAACTTCGATGGCATCCAGGTAGACCCAACTTTGAATTACTATGAGTTTGGCCTGCAAAACTCGCGTGGTTTCCGCGCTCTGAAAGTATGGCTTGGGCTGCGTCAGGTAGGGCGAGTGGGCTATATTCAGATGATAAGTGATGACATTGCTCTAGCGCAAGCGTTATATAAGGCTGTTGGCAAATACCCAGAATTGCAGGCTGTGACGCAGAGCCTGAGCATTACAACTTTTCGCTTCATTCCGCTGGATATGCCCGATGACCCAACAGCTGTCGAAGCCTATTTGAACAAATTGAATGAAGAACTACTCAACAGCCTGCAAAAAAGCGGGGAGGCGTTTATTTCAAATGCGGTGGTCGAAGGTAAATATCTCTTACGGGCCTGCATTGTCAACTTCCGTACAACCTTGTCTGATGTTGAAGCGTTACCAGAGATTGTTATAAGACTCGGAAGTAAACTTGATTCTGAAATACGCCCCAAGTCATTACGACCTCGTTAATAATTTGGCATTAGCTTTGTCCCGCCTTCCACAAATTGCCGCCCAACAATGTGTACCGGACGTGGCTAAACATGGGCGAAAAACTTGTACGGTTTTCCATGTTTCGTGCCATAATTACTAAATAGTCTTGCCAATCCGTTCAGCCGGTACCGAAAACCGTTGGGCAGCATTTAAGTTCTCCGCTATGCAAAACATGTTATATATGGAGGTACCAATGAAGAAATTTGAAGAACGTTTACGCGAGCTAGGAATAGTGCTTCCGAGTCTGCCTGCACCAATCGCTAACTATGTACCCGCCAAGCGCGTTGGCAATTTGATATTCACCGCTGGTCAGGTCTCTGTAGCAAACGGACGTGAATATAAGGGGAAACTGGGCGACAATTTAAGCCTGGATGACGCTCGTGCAGCCACGAAGGCTTGCATTATTAATTGCCTGTCGGCGATCAAAAGTGTTGCTGGGGCATTAGATAACATAAAGCAAGTTGTCGCCGTACATGGGCTGGTTAATAGCACCTCAGATTGTGAAGATCAAGCCAAAGCCATGAACGGTGCATCAGATTTTGTGGTTGATGTTTTCGGAGAAGCGGGCAAGCACACTCGTACTGCCGTAGGTGTAGCAAGTTTGCCTATGGGCTTTGCGGCCTCGGTTTATATGATTGTAGAAGTTGAGTAGCGATGTGCTAGTGCATTGTTAAGATGAATATTGGCAAAACGATCAACACAATAGATCGAGGCACTCATCGTTAAACTAGATTTGTCATTCCCGCGCAAGCGGGAATCCATCCGGGTTTCATTGCTATGCTGTTGGTACAATTATTCAAGAATCACTTTAACGGAGCACTAGTTTCAGTGCTGGCTGACAAACATGGAAGAGACTACAATCTAAATGTGCTGCTCAACAAAGCGAGTACCTGGCGCTGGGAATTCTCCGTTGTTTTCAAGCATATACCTGCGCCTTAGTCTTCTCTGGTTAGACGGCTTTGCCGTCCCCACCCCATCGCGTGTAACGCAAACCGTTAGCTATACTTTATATTCTTGCTACTAAATAACGAAAAACCGATTATATCTGAATGGACTTTGTTGTATTCATCCTCGGAAGCTCCTTGCTCATTTTCCTCCCTCCGGTTATAGTTTACTGGATTTTCTCTTATTCTCCTGTCCACTAATTCGGAGGAAGCTCAAACTCCGACAAGTAATACACGGCATTTTATAGCCAAGTATTAAGGTATTCCACCTAGATTCCACTTAGGTCAATCCGCGTTTCTAGCCTATAAAAAAACCGTGTATTGTGTCCATACCCACTTGAGCCATTACTATACCGGCGAAGCCCCCCACGCATCACGCTCAATGCCCACCGAACACAAACTTCTGCTATTAAGTTTCCAAAGCGTTATTCACCTATCCGCCGCGTTGGGTACCTCACATTTTCATTTGTGCCGGTTGGCTTTTTCGGTGTAAAATAACTTCATACGCGTTTGCACACAGAATTTTGAATAGGCAGTGCGCCTTAAATTCCAAATAGCTGAAATTGACCTTGTCTTATTCTATAAGTTTACGAAGATGGCTTAGATGGGCAAAGACCGCCAGTTCAACTTGGATTGTTACGGCGGTAGGCTTCAGTATTGTAACGCTCCGCCACACCAATCCCTGATTCGCTAGGCCGATTGCCTGAAATATGGAAACATAATGATGAATAGGAGCAGTCGAGTTCTAAAGTGTATCCGCAAGGATGAAACACTATAAACACCAAAGGTGCGTGAAAATGAAAATGTTCAAAGATGGCAATAAGGATAAAGGGACACCGATTCTTTTGCCCGATACAAGAAGGACCTGGATAGCTTGCTTTGTTTTAGGAGCCGTGTTTTGGATCATTGCGTTGATTTTATGGGCACAGAGGGGGATTGATGAAGCTGTCCTGTTCTATTATAACCCAATGCGAACCGCGATGGATCCAATTGTCGTCTTATCGAAATGGCTCTCATCCAATGGTATGGCTGCCATCACAGTCCTCTTTGTGGTTTATCTGCTCGTCTCTAAAAAACTAAAATCTTTAGATGCACCCTTGACTGTGTATTTCTATACGATATGCTCGTTTGGATTGAGTGGGATCGCAGGGGATCTATTGAAAGAGGTTTTTGCGCGCCCAAGACCAGCCGTCACATACGGAAGTGAAATCCTGGCATTGAGCCAATCGTTAACACCTGCGATTCCATCCGGACATGCCACCAAGAGTATTGCTTTGGTCCTGCCATTTATTTTGCTGGTGAGTCATTCTCAAAACCTTCACAAGGGGATTAAAATCGTGATCGGATTGATAGCAGGCGGTGTTTGTTTCAGCCGGATTGTCCTCGGCGCTCATTATGTAAGTGATGTCCTGGCTGGGATCGGGATGGCTTTGATAGGATTGCCCCTTTCCATGATGTTTGCCAACATGCTTTTACGCAAAATGAAACAGGAACTATTACCAAAGCTATCCATTATATGGGGCTTTCTGTTGATTTTCTTGACGGTGGTATTTATCTCCCTGTAGATCGCTTGGGAGATAAGCCAACAACAGTGACTAACCCTGTTTGAAGGGGTTACATCGCTAAGAAATCCGACACTAATGCCTGCGCCTGTTCAACCCGCGCCGGATCCTCAATATCCAGCCAGTGAATATCAGGATCCGAAGTGCGAAACCAGTTATACTGCCGCCGGATAAAGTCATGCGTATCCCACTTGATCCGCTCCGCGACCTCATCCAGACTCACCTGCTTGTCAAAATACGGTCGGAATTGGCTGTAGCCCAGTCCCGACATGGATGGCAAAGCCCAATCATAACCCAGCGTGCGTAACGTCTCCACCTCTGCCGGCAAACCCATCGCCATCATCCAGTCCACGCGCCGGTCAGCACGGGCATACAGGACTTGCCTTTCGGTTGTGAGGCCCACTTTCAGGACCCGGTAGGGTGGGGGTGTGCGGCGTCGCAGCTCAGAATAGGGGCGCTGGCTTTTCAGGCACACCTCCAGGGCGCGTATGACCCGCCGGATATTGCGTTTGTCAATGAAAGCCTCTACCTCGGGGTCGCGTTTCAGAAGCTGCTGCCATAGTCCGTCGGGATCTATGGATGCGCGTTCTTCCAATTGCCCTCTGAGCTCGGGATCCGGCGGGACTTCCGGGACCTGCCAGCCTTGCAGCAAAGCCTTGATATATTGGCCCGTCCCCCCGACGAGAAAGGGGGTTTTTCCCGCCTGCGCGATAGAATCCACGGCTTTTCGTGCAAGGCTCAGGAACTGCGCCAACCCCACGGTCTCATCCGGGAACGCGATATCGATAAGGTGGTGGCGAACCGCAGCTAATTCTTCCGGTGATGGTTTCGCAGTCCCGATGTCCATAGTGCGGTAGAACTGCCGAGAATCTGCAGAGATAATTTCAGCGTTGAATGCGGTGCCCAGGTGCACGCCCAACGCCGTTTTACCGGCAGCGGTTGGACCGCAAATAACGATGAGTGGTGTTTTGTATTCAGACATCATGGTTTCCTACATGGATTCTACGCTATACGGGCAGGATCACAAGCATCTCATCTATGGCTTTGTAGGATTCTGGGTATGTAGTAACGTACGTTACAAAACAACGTTTTCAGTCGTTATCCGGAGAAAATAACCTTTAAACCGGTTGCTACAAACGCAGATATAGCAGCACAAGACCCAATTCAGGATTACTTTCGGACCAAAACTGCCAAGGGCTGTTAAGATTGGGTAGATGTACTTTATGAATTAACCCCTATCAGATCATCTATCTCATATGCGCCCAATCTTAACTAGCCCCATTTGCCCAATTCTTAAAATGGTCGTAAAATGGTTAATGCATATAATCTAATAGCTCCAACGCAGTAAGGAGATATCGATGGAATTTACAAACTATTCGCAAGTCGACGACGCCTGGGGTCGGGTGATGCTTGGTGTCAGCAGTTCGACCATTGGTGGCTATGGCTGTCTGATATGTTCGATAGCGTCAGGTTTGACCGACGTCGGAGTGAAAATCAATGGCTTGCCGGCTGACCCGCCGCAACTCAACCGGTGGCTTGCCCGGAACAAGGGATTCACTGCTGCCAGTGGCTCAAGCCAGCGCAACCTGTTTATCTTCAACAGTTTACGCCCACTGGGTGTGGAGCTGGTGGATTATGTGGATTGCCGGAAGAGCCGGGCGCCGGTGGCGAAAGTTGTGGATGCCCTGGAAGCCGAAAATCAATTTGTCGCCATCCAGGTGGATTTCAAGCCGGGTGGCTCACAAGCCCAGCAGCATTGGGTCCGGGCAATTCACTCTTATGGTCCTGATATTTTGATTATGGATCCCTGGCTGCGCGGTTCCGCAGAGAACGTCCACCTTATGACGCGTTACGCTATTCCTTCCTGGGATGATCCTTCGCGCGCGATTTTCCGCATTGCGGCTTATCGTTATGATCCGGCAGTCACTGACTATGGTGAACCGGTTCCTGAAAAGGATTATATCATCCAGGATGAACTCTACGCTTACCATCCGTAAATCCTGAAGTTTTTAAAGCAGCTCCAGCGGGTCGCCGTGCATGTCGGGATAAAGTGTAATCCGCTGGATGCTGCCGGCCGGATTCAGGATGACTGCTGCAAAACTCAGGTGCCAGACGGTATCTCCATTGCTGACAATCTGTCCCAGGTAGAGGCGCGCGACTTTCTCCATTCTTTGGCGTTTGCGGTAGGTCAACCCTTGCTCCGGGCTGATAGGTTTGGCTCTATGGCGCGTCCGGACCTCTACGAAAAACCACTCATCGTCACGGGTGGCAATGAGGTCGACTTCGCCGGCAGCACACCGCCAATTACGCGCTTCGATGGAGTAGTGCTGTTTGCGCAGCGCTTCTTCAATGATCCTTTCCCCTTCCTTGCCCAGTTCGACACGTGCTTTACTCATAAATAAATCGTAGATGCATT
Organism: uncultured Chloroflexia bacterium; assembly: GCA_963700595.1. Classification (GTDB taxonomy): domain Bacteria; phylum Chloroflexota; class Anaerolineae; order B4-G1; family SLSP01; genus PWVB01. The sequence continues at coordinate 3,840 of CAVOYE010000012.1, read as the reverse complement.
TGTTGTTCCTGTCAATTTAGGGGTGGCATAAGCGCCCAACGATGCTTTGTCAGGGCACTGGCGCCGCTTTTTTTATCAAAACTTTCCAATTTACGCCAGCGTGGTATCATCTTTTTATTTGCTGCTGCTCTAAGGAGACCGTAACGCGTTATGAACCGTTGGATACGCCTGCTTATGTGGTTGGTTGCCGCCAGTTTTGTCATCCTGGTGGTTGTTGGTTTTATCACACATATAACGGGTGCGGCAGAGCCTGCCACAGTGATTATCACACCCACGATCAACCCGTTACCGGATGACGATGCGCTTGCGTTAACCCCGACTGCGGAGCTTGTACCGCCTTTATCCTCAACCGAGCCAACAGTTTTACCTGCGTCGCCTTCTCTCACACCCACGCCGAAGCCGCAACCCACGCAGACACCGACACGCACACCGACCCTGACCCTCACCCCCTTGCCGACCGTTACGCCTACCTCGCCCCCGTTGATTATCCCGGTCGTTACCTTACCGGTGATCGATACGACACCGGTTGTGAGTTCCACTTATCCGCAGCCCACACCTATGCCGTTAATCACGCAACCCGCAGGCACGGTGAATATCCTTTTACTGGGCAGTGACCGGCTTAGTGGGGTTGGCAATACCGATGTCATGATGATCGTCTCCATCTATCCCGACTTGCCGGGCGTCAGTCTTATCTCAGTGCCCAGGGATTATTACGCGTGGATACCGGGTTGGGGACTGGACAAAATCAATACCGCATTCGTAAGGGCAAACCGGACGCAATATCCCGGTGGCGGTGCTGCACTGGTGAAAGATACCATCGCCTATAACTTTGGTATCCCCATTCATTTTTACGCCATAGTTGATTTTAACAGCTATAAAAGCATCGTCGATGCCGTGGGTGGGGTGGATATCGTTGTCGAATGCCCGTTCCACGATACCTATCCTGATGAGGAATCAGCGACAGGGCAGACGGATATTGACCTGGAACCGGGTGTGCATCATCTGACCGGAAAATATGCCCTGTGGTATGTACGCTCTCGTTGGAATACTTCAGATTTTGACCGTCACCGCCGCCAGCAGCAGGTTATCAGGGCTATTGTCCATCAAGCGCTTAACCAGAATATGCTGGTCCGTATCCCTGATTTATGGTCTGTTTACAAGGATTCGGTCACGACCGATATGACATTGACCGATATTCTGGCATTTGTGCCGGCGGTCGTGCGCCTGGATGAACGTGATATCAAGAGTCGTTTTATACGGGGTTCGGATTTGCTGACTCCCTGGACGGCGCCGAACGGTGGCTATGTCCTTGTTCCCAATTATGATCAGCTCTATCAATTTATACTGGAAGCCGCGCAACCGCAGGTGACCAGCAGGGCTGCGCAGCGAGCGTTTCAGATGATTGTCTTGAACGGTACCGGAAATTCAGGATGGGGCCAGGTTGCGGCATATCGTCTGGCACTGGAAGGCATGGAGGTGCTCTCTGTGCAGGACGTGGGGTGGGAGCCGCGCACGACGCTGGTTGACTTTACCACGACCCGTAAAGGGTCGCCACTAAACCGGCTTTTTCAGTTGTTTAATCTGAGGCAGGAAGATGTAACTTACGAAACAACGGATCCGGAGAATCCGACGGATTTTACTGTAAGGATAGGGGGCAACTATAATCCATGCAGCGGGACCGGATCGGCTAACTGGCGCGCTACGCCTACACCGGAAGCGCCGTAAGTGTTATCCTGATATTTTTACGCGTGACCTGTTTATAAAACCATTCATCCCCCGCTTTCGGGGGATGGATGACTATTTCTGGAGTATTTTTCTTCGATATTGCCTTTATGGACTGGATATAACACCACCGCAGCGGTTGAAGTTTGCCAGGTGTTCATCCTCGTTGACCGAAAATACATGGCTGCTGTCATCTTTCGCGCAGTCCACCATGAAGAAATAATACTGCGTCTCAGCCGGATGCGCGGCGGCGGTAATGGCTTTGATGCCGGGATTGGCGATTGGGGCAGGGGGCAAGCCAATATTGCGGTAAGTGTTGTATGGCGATTCGATTTCCAGATCGACAAAATAGAGCTGTCTTTTCCACCATGTATCTTCGTCAGGACGGAAACCAAGAGCATACTGCACGGTGGGGCAGGCGGAGAGGAACCAGCCATCTCGTAAGCGATTGTTATAGACGCCAGCGATAATAGCCCGCTCATCATCCCTGACGGCTTCGCGTTCTACAATAGATGCCAGCGTGATGCCTTCCATAAGCGATAACCCATTGTCTGTGAAGCCTGCCACAACATCGGGTGTGACAAGCAGTTCGAAGTTTTGCAGCATCCTTTCAACCAGGTCACGCGCTGTCGCTTCAATCGGCAAGCGATAGGTGTCCGGATAGAGAAACCCCTCCAGCGAGCCGGTTACCGGTATGTTGCCCAGGAACGAGAATTGCGTACTGAGGTCTGTGCTTGCCCAGCCTGTTTGTGTAAAGCGTAAAAACTCCTCTGACGGGATTGTTGTTTGTTCAGCGACAATAACCGCGACCTCTTCAAGTCTTTTCCCTTCCGGAATTGTTACCTGTTGTTCCGGGGACGCAGCTCTCTGTAAAGCTGTGGCAATCTCAGGAATCGTCATTGTTTTGCGCAGAGTATACGTGCCAGCCTGGATTGTCGCATCAATAGCTTTATATTGCACATATCGCTTGAACAATTCTGTGTCCTGAATTAGCTGTTTGGCTTTTAAGTTTCCGGCTATTTCAGCCACACTCGCCCCTTGTTGTATGGTAAATTCTATGGGTGTGTCGTCAGCTCCGGCAGGTTTCCCTAAGGCTTCGGATTGGCTGTTAATATAATAATCAAGGTAAAGTTGCTCAGCAGAACAGCCCAGCGATATAAACAGCAAGCACAGGCTTATCAAGATGATAGTGTATCTTTTCATGTGATCCTTTCCATTTGAGTTGAGATATGCAGTCACCGTGGCTGATTGTCCAGATAACTTTGGAGGATTACCGCAGCAGCGACTGCGTCGACCCTGGTGTTTGCGGAATACTTATTATTTTCTTTCATAATTTCGCTGGCTATTTCAGATGTCAGGCGTTCGTCCCAAAAAGATACGGAAATCTCTGTTACATTCGAGAAAGCTGCCATATAATCACGTACCCAATGGGCTTGCTTCCCTTCAGAGCCGTCCATATTGACCGGGAGTCCGGCAATGACAGCTTGCACATGGTATTCGGCAATGAGCTGGTTGTAGATAGCGTAGTCATTGACGCGGGAAGTGCGTTTGATAACCTTGAGTGGGCGCGCGATCATGCCGTTCTCATCGCTGAGTGCGATGCCAATATAGTGATCACCTAGATCCAGTGCCATATAACGCATGTGCCCTCCATAACACACCAGATACGTCCCACTGACGCGCTGTGTCAAAGTTAGTTTGTCATTTGTCCTGGTATAACAGTGATGTTCACATGAATTGGCAATCGGGGAATGTATTGAAACCAATCAGGTGAAACAGTAACTTCCGGGGGTCGGGACAGGGGCAGTGAAGATTGCATGGCAGGGATAGCTTCTTCAACAGGTTGACCCAGTATGGATTCTCTGATTTCCGTTTGATCGATCCGGGCTGTTGCATAACCATATGCCGTGACGTAAAAAGTGAAAATACCTGTGCCGATAGTCTCTTCAGCGGCTTCTCCATACTCAAAACGGGCATCGGTCAGTGTGAAATTATCCGGGAGCTGCATTGTCAGTTGTTTGAAAGCAACAGCTTGTACATCCAGGGCATTGACGGAATATCCGGTGACCAGCAGGGACAGAGAGAGTCCCAGGCTGTTGGTTTGCTCCCCAACAACAT
>CAVOYE010000011.1:0-286603 GCA_963700595.1 uncultured Chloroflexia bacterium | reverse complement strand
CCCTTGATCAACTGGGGCTGGCTAATTTTACTGTTGATGTTATGGGGCGCGGCACGGTTAACCGCACATTCAGCCAACTCTATGAAGAAATTGAAAGTATCGGAGCAAGTTTTGGCATGCATGCCGGCACACATACCACGGCATTTGGCGCGAAAGGATTATCCGAACACCTGCCCTTGCTCTTAGACATTATTAAAGATGCGCTCTGCAATCCTGCTTTTTTACCTGAGCACGTTGAAAAAACACGTGCGGAATTGATGACCGCTATAGAGGAGCGCATTTATGACACGCCCAATATGGCAGCTTTGGCTTTTCATGAATTGGTTTATCCGGAATCCCACCCCTATCACTGGAGCAATCTGGGGTACGAACATACCTTGACCGCCATATCACAATCCCATCTGGTCGAATTCCACACGCAGCATTTCTCGCCAGAACATATGGTCATCGCTATAGTCGGTGACATCAACGGCGAAAGCGTTGTTTCGCAGGTTGCAGCCTTATTTTCAGATTGGCAAACAAACGCTACAAAAAGATCTCCCCTCCCCCTGGTCGCGCCATTAACAAACCGGCGCATCAAGTCTGTTTATGTGGAAGATAAAACGCAAAGTAACATTATTCTGGGTTGGCCCGGACCTGCCCGTAAACACCCGGATTTCATGCCGTGCTTTTTAGCAAACACTGTTTTAGGTGTATTCGGCATGTATGGGCGTTTGGGCAAGAAAATACGTGAAGAGCATAGTCTGGCATATTATGCATACAGCAGTATTGATGGCGGTTTGGGACCGGGACCCTGGACAATCAACACCGGGATTGCCCCAGCCAACATTGGACGCGCAGTGGATGTTATCCTTGATGAGATAAAGCGCATCCTGGATGAACCTATACCTGAGGATGAACTGGAAGATAGCAAAGCCTTTTTAACCGGCAGCCTGCCCCTGCATCTGGAGACTAATGAAGGTCTGATGCAATCCATCATCAATATGGAGCGCCACACGCTTGGTCTGGATTACTTACAGCACTATAAGGAAAACATTATGCGTATCAGTGCCCAGGATATACAGAAGTCTGTTCAGCATTGGATGGATCCCACAAGCTATGCGTTAGCGGTTGCCGGTCCAACAATTTACACACCGGATGGTGAATAAGATGTTATCGACAGGAGTGGATTTAGTTAAAATCGCGCGTATTGAAAAAGCGATCACACGCTATGGACAGCGTTTTCTGGACAGGATTTATACACCTGACGAAGTACGTTACAGCCGCCAGCGCGCAGCCGAATTAGCCGCGCGTTTTGCTGCAAAAGAAGCGGTGTCCAAAGCTTTGGGTGTAGGCATGAGGGTATTGTCACCCCACGGGATCGGCTGGCTTGATGTGGAGGTTCTAAATGAACCGGGTGGAAAACCCTTTGTCATCCTCCACAACCGGGCGAAACACCTGGCTGAAAAACAGGGCTTTGATGAATGGGCTATCAGCCTCAGCCATGAAGCCGGTATAGCGATCGCATTTGTGGTTGCTACCCAATCCTCCAAATTGCCGGAGCGGGATTGATGAGAGCTGTCGTGCAACGCGTCCGGCAAGCCTCAGTTGCGGTTGAGGGTAAAATGGTGGGTCAAATCGATCAGGGTTTGCTGGTGTTTCTAGGTGTTGGGAAGCCAGACACACAAGAAGAAGTGCTGTGGTTAGCCCATAAAATCGCCAACTTACGCATCTTCTCCGATGATGAAGGTAAAATGAACTTATCCGTCAAGGCGATCAAAGGCGCTGTGCTGGTCATCTCGCAATTCACATTATACGGCAACATCCACAAAGGGTTCAGGCCTTCGTTTGTGGATGCCGCAGCGCCAGAAATAGCCGAACCCCTGATCGATGATTTTATAAAAGCCCTCCAATCTGAGGATATGCATGTCGAAAGCGGAATCTTCAGAGCCGATATGCAGGTATCCCTCATCAACGACGGACCTGTGACCATCCTGATGGAAAAGTGAGTTGCTATGGCAGTCGATACAGAAACTGAACTATGGTCGTGGTTATTGTTTGATGCAGGCTTAAAAACTTATACAGCCAAACAACTCCTAACTCTTTTACAGGATCATAACATCAGTCTTGTTGAACTCAGGCAAATGGCGCCTGCTGAAATAATGGCAAAGGGATTTGGTCTTTATCAGAGCACCCTATCGCAAAACCCGACCCTTAAGAAGGTTACCTCAGCTATTCGCTGGAACGACCCCCTTTACCTCAAAGGACTGCATGATCTTGAAATTAAATACAAACCCGCGCTCTTGTTTTTCAACGGCAATCTTGCCCTTCTGGAGCGCCCGGTCTTCTATTTTTTGCCCGGTGAAATAACTCCCCCGACAGCGGAACTACTGGCAGGCGTCGTCGAACTATTGCTCGATAGCAGCCTGTTACCGGCAGCCTTTGCCGGCAGCCCGCAGGAGAGGCTACTCATGGATCAAATGCTGGTTAACGACGGTGAAGCCCTTATTTTTACCGATCAAGGTTTAGACCACTGGACTCCACCTGAAGAAATAGCGCAGAACATTAACGCCGGACGTATCCTTTTGCTTTCACCCTTGCCACCAGGCACGGCAGCGAATCCTGCCCTTAATCTTATCATACAAAGAATTGTCGCTGCTGCAGCTGACCGCTGGATTATCTCATCGAACCCTGGAAATCGAACATCGTCAGATGGATTGAGCCGGCCCACATTGGTCCTTTTACAGGATAATCTGCCTGGCACACCGCAATTGCCTGATGTCAGAAATGCTATGGATATAGAAGATGCGATCCAATGGTTAAACAATAGCTTTATCGTGGATGAGGAGCTCAGCGCTGGACCAGCCGAAGTGCCGGTTGAGGAAAAACTGCCCCCGCTGTCCACTGAAAGTGCCTTGCATATCCTTGAGCAGGCGGGCACAGTTCCCGAAGTGCTCCGGAAAAGATTATTAGATAGCCTATCGAAAAAAGATTAAAAAACAAATAGCGCCCCATAAATCAGCGTTGTGACGCCGACCAGGGCGAGTATCGGTATGTTGTTATCGATAACCCACTAATTCAACACTATCAATCTGGTTCCAATAGTGTGTCCTGGATTCATCCAGGTCAATCCGGACGCTGGAAATGCGATAAAGTTGCTGTGGAATGGGGACAGACAGGATTCCCGGGCACGGTGAAGTGCTGTCTGTACCTTCCCATACCACTTCGCTGTTGTCCTCCTCGCCGTAAACAGTTATCCTGGAAATAGCGCCTCGAGCGTATGTCTGGTATATGTTGATTTCTGTGGCAAATACCGCTACGCGATACTCAAGCAGCAGCCATTCAGTTCCATTGCCACGTGCTGAAGCCCAGGCACGAGAATCGTCCACGCATGCGTTGACATCAGGCGCGCCGGTTACCCGTTCGATTGCCCAGTCAGGATAACTATATTCCGAGCTTGCACTCGCCGACATCACCCATTGTGAAAATGTCTCACGGGTTGCCTGGGGCACCGCTTCGTTGACTGTACCACTTTGACATGCCGCTAACACCAGCAGAAAAACCAGGGCTAACGGCAATATCCGTCTGAACCTCTGCATCCTTTCCCTTACCTGCATAAAATGTGTTTCTATCTGTATTGCCATGAAGTATACACGCTCCCGCATCCTGGACTAATAAGATGTTTGGTTTGTCAAAATATAGATGGTGAACTATACCGCATTGCCACAGGAATTCGACAATTAATAAAAGTTACCGAATTCAGTTTAATTATTGACAATAAGTTTTGAGTATGATACAATACTGTTAATCAAAAAAATTATCACACAACTGGTACGGTCGGTTCCGTCATCATACTACACATTGAAAAACGGGAGATAAATATGTTTCAAGACAGAATACGCGCGAATTACGATGGTTTGACTCCGGGATTCCGGAAACTGGCGGATTTTATCATGAACAGCACCCTGGACGTTGCTTTCCTGACGGCAACAGAGTTATCCAAGCGTGTAGGCGTTGATCCAGCCACAGTTGTGCGTTTCGCTCAGGAATTAGGATATTCAGGTTTTCGCGAGTTATCCAGAGAGATCAAACGCTATGTCAGGGACCAGGTCACCGCAACATACCGCAAAGCAGGTGAAGCTGGTACAACGGAAGCGCTGCTTAACGCGCTCCTTGAAAATGCCAATCAAAACCTCAAATTCTTCATCACGACAGATATGGCGAATGTCGTCAAAGCCGTTGAAATGTTGAAAAACGCAGCGCATATCTGGGTGACCGGTGAGTACTCCGGTTATGATGCAGCGGCATTTGTCGCCAAGAAGTTTGCGATGAGTGGTAAAAAAGCATCCGCTTTCCAGCCCAGTATGGCTGAAATCGCAACTGTTGCCGCCAGAATGGAGGAAAGTGATGTTCTCCTCACCATAGCGGGTAATGAACCCAGCGTTGATGCGGGGTATGCGGTACAGATTGCCCGGGAAAAAGGTCTCCATACAGTGACAGTCACAGGATCGGGTGTGATATTGCCAGCGCGTGAATCTGAGCTTACCGTCATCGTACCCTGCAAAAGTCCTGCCGGTGTGCTCGCATTTGGTACCCTTATGCAGGTCTTGAGCCTGATCTGGGAAGCTGTGATTAATGAAGAAATCGAGTCCGGTGGTTTAATGAAGAATTTACACTCAACCATGGAGGCGTTGCTGCTCAAACGGGCAAACACACCCGAATATGAGGTCGCTTCCCTGCAGGATCTCTGGAGCACTTACGTATAAAATTGCCTGACAATATTGTGGTTTTAGTCACAGTGGTTACATCAAAACTATAATCGGGATTGCTATATCGATGGGAGGAAACAATGTTTCAAGATAAAATACGTGAATGTTACGATGAGCTGACACCAGGTTTCAGACGCCTTGCTGATTTTTTGATTAATAACACCCTGGATGCAGCATTTCTGACTGCCAGCGAACTCGCCAGAAGCGTGAAAGTCGATCCAGCGACCGTTGTAAGATTCTCACAGGATATCGGTTATTCAGGATACAGAGAACTTTCACGTGAGATAAAACGCTATGTCAGGGACCAGGTTACATCCACATACAGGCAAACCAAAGATAATCAATCGGGTGCTGAAATTCTGAACGCGATTTTCGAGAACACGAATCAACAACTGGAACAATTCAGAACGACTGAAACACCCATTCTGGCGAAAGCTGTTGACATCCTTAAAGATGCATCGCATATCTGGGTGACCGGTGAATATACCTCCTACGATTTAGCTGCTTATTTTGCGAAAAGTTTGGATCCAACGGTCGGGATTCCGGCATCCTACTTTCATCCCAGCATCGCTGAGACCGCGGCAGCAGTAGAACATATGCAGCCTGAAGACGTACTTTTAGCTATCGCCATCGGTATTCCGGGACTTGATACCGGATACGCAGTGCAGCAAGCGAAGGAGAAAGGGTTAAAGACGGTATGCATCGCAAATTCAGGCACGCTGTTGCCGGCACGTGAAGCTGATTTAGTCATCGTCGTGCCGACGATGAGCCCGGTGAGTATCGCCAGTTTTACATCGACACTGATGATCCTGGCAGCCATCTGGGAAGCTCTGGTCGCCCAAGATCCCGAGCTTGCGGCGGAATCGTTTACCAACGTGCACAGCTATATGGGTGAAATCCTCAACCTGAGAACTCAATCCAAGGCTTTTGAAATTCAGTAACGACAAAGACCAACACAAATCAAGTGGGATGTTGCATGCAGCATCCCACTTGATTTTTTTGCTACTTAATTCTCAGGTTTCTCATGGTCATTTCTGCGCAAGCGACTCCTTAACCGTGCGGCAAGGTTCCTTCTTTCAAGGCTGGAATCGCCGTCGTCCAGGTCATCCTCAGATTCTTTTCGTGTTTTGTCTTCAGGATCCCGGTTACCCGCCCTTTCAGGATTAGATAAAACATCCCCGGGCGATGGATGGGAAATCTGGTCGTCGATTCGCTCGTTCTGCTGCCTGGATTGCATAACCGCGCTTAACCTGGATACAGTCGAAGGATTTCCTGTTAATGGCGTAGCGGTTTCAAGCTTTCTGGATGCCTTGATCCGCGTCCGTTTGAACCGTAAAAAGAACACGATAATCGCCTGCCAGGTTAGCGAGAGTCGCCGCCAGGCGACATCACTGACCCACAAGAATGCGGAGAGCGCCAGGAGTGGGAGCGTCAAAGGTTGCCCATGGTTCAGGCGCGTGATGTTGTGCTCAACTGTCTCCATTGCTTTAGTGATGAGAAGCGCACCGCTCTGGTCAGCAAGGCTACTTATCGCCGCTGCCGCATCACCGGGCAGATACTCCCGGGAAGGAGGTGGCGACCAACCGAAAACCAGATTCCGGTCTCCGTACAACCGGACAAGATAAGAATGGGGACCAACCCCGCTCACAGTGCCTTCATATCTACCTGGCGCGACTTGTTCAAGATCCGTGGTTAAGTCCTCTTCCACCATGCTTACTCCGGAGAACCGCAGTCGCAAGTCAAGATTTTCATCAGCAACAGCTGCATTTCCCGTGAGGTCAACTGTAACGCGCGCAATTTGCCGCTCAACTTGCACGCGCACCTCAACATCACGATCCATATCAGGCGTCATCACCGCGCGCGTCAGCGAGCCCCAGAATTGAGAGAACCTATCCCATGGTACCCATTGTGCAGACCAACGACTGGTTGCGTCAGACATCCACGCGACGGACCGTCCTAAACCATATTGCCACACTGCCAGTAACGGATCATCCGCATGCGCATACCACACAATCTCTGCAGAGCTTTTAGGTGAAACAGCCACATATCCCAACAAAGGGGGAAATGCCCGCAGACCGGCAACGGGTTCCCAGGCTGATGCAATCTCCGGGTAAAAAGGTTCCTCCACAATATACGAACGCTTTGACCGTGCTACTTCCTCAGTAAAGATGGACGGCAGGTCGCTGGCGTGGTCAGCAAGGTAAAAACGCCCATCTCCTGCCTCAGCGAGTGCAGATAAAAACGGAACATCCTCGCCTAATCCAATCGATATCACACTGATGCTCAATCCATCCTCCGCCGGTGCTTTGACAAGATTGAGCACACCCTCCTGATGTTCAGCATCGCTCCCGTCAGCAAGCAGTATGATATGGCTTTGTGTTGCGTTATTATCTGTATCGGCGTTGTCTTGTGTAACACCTGCGATAGTTTCAAGCGCATATTCAAGGCTTTCATACACAAATATCCCACCACCGCCGGCGCGTAATGTGTAGAACTCCTGCTGCAGGTTCTGCCGCAAATCCACCGAAATAGGTCCAAAAGTATCATCCAAACCATCGCTGTACCCGATCACAACAAGCGTGTCGCCTACATTAAGCGATTCAGCTACGCGGAGGGCAGCTTCTGCAGCTAAAGTAATTTTCGGTATACCATTTTCATCACTCGCCATACTTCCGGAGGTATCAATCACCAGAGCCATTATCATCGGTGGGAAGCGCTGCGGGTCCAAAACTCGCATCTCAACTGGCAATACCTGTTCTAAAGCGGTACCCAACCATCCTCCCACGCCGTAACTTTCCGGTCCTCCTACGGCTATCAATCCACCACCCACATCCCTGACATAAGGGACAATATTGCCGATGCCTTGAACGGGCAAATCACGTACTGGCGTATTAACCAGAATGACCGCACCATATTCGGATAGCGATTCAAGCGTCTGGGGCATCGCCCCAGGTTCAACTTCATTCAATTGTAATCCAGCGGATTGCAGCGCTGCGGATAAAGCTGCGCGTTCGGATTGATCCCCCACAACAAGGACTTGACGCGGTCCCTGGGCGACAATCCATGTTTCAGCGCAATTATTCTCTATGTACTGGTCTGCGACAGGTTCAACACACACCCGTACCGGTACAAATCCTGCCGATTCAATCGCAATGCTGAACTGAAAAGACTTATTATTCGCGCCAAGGTCGACAAAGGCATATCCGACCTCAGTCCCGACGGTCCAATTCACTCTTACTGTTTGCGGCGTATTTGTTGCCATCCGCAGATTGATGGGGACCTGATCTCCAGGATACACCATTGTGGGAACCTGCAATTCTTCGACCCATACTTCAGATGCCGGTATGCCAGCCTCAGGTTGCACCAACTGCACATCTATACCGCGCGCCAGTGCATCTCGCAGCGCCTCAGAAGCTTGCCCGGTCGTCTCAAGACCGTCGCTCATCAAGACAATACGCCCGGGGGCATCCTGGGGAAGAAGCGCCATAGCTAAACGGATAGCTTGCTCACTATCCGTTGCACTCCGTTCCGGAATTGTATTATGCGGTGCGAGTGTATTCCCAGATGAAAACGACCGGTCAACCCATGCATCCTGCCCATACAGGATCACCGCAACCTGGTCTTTGGGCTTTTTCGCTGCAAGAGCCTGCTTGATAAATTCATCCTGTTCATCCCAGGCGCTTTGCGTGCTGGCAGAATGATCAACAACAAACACAAGGTTCAAGTCCCGTGTTCTCCGTTGGAAACGCACACCCAAAAATGCCCCAATGAGCAGTATGACCATGACACACCGCAATATCACAGCAAATGGAATACCGGAACCCTTGAGAATCGACGAAAGCCACACCTTGCTGGATCCATAACCTCTATACCACCATAGGACAGCCTCGAGAAGACACAGCACCACTGCCAGGGCAATTGTCCAACGGTTGATTTCACGCTTTCCCATGGTTAATGGAGGGGCAGCAGTCTGCGCAGCAGGTTTCAATATATGGCGGGATCTCAAATCACTTTCCCGGGAATCTAATAGCGAGACGGCGACAAAAGTTCTTTCGGGTCCTGCGGGTGTCGTAGCGGTGTAACGATAAAGGCCAACAGCATCCAGAACAATCCCGGAGCCATCCAACGGAACAGGACGCTGGTCATTGTCCGGACCTGTTATCACGCCGGTGGTCGTGTTTACCGTTAAGGCAGGCACCCAGACTTGACCGGGGGTTAACGCCATATACGGACCTTCTGCTGTGCTTGAAGTAAGCCACCGCATGATATTTGAGGTCAATACAGGAAAAGCCAGGCGCAGAGGTAAATCGCTGTCTTGAAGTTTAAAACCGGTGCAAACCGCTTTGTATCCATCCCTTTCAACTGTCCACAAGAGAGGTACCACCTGAAACTGCATGAGGATTTCACTGTTCGCGGGGATGTGATAAAACCGGGCTTGACTCACGTGGACATCCGACCAATCGACGTAATCCAGAATCGGATGCTGCCACTGCCCATTGACGTGTGCCGGTTGGACGAAAATATTCTCGGGTGTTCCGCACACCGATTCTCCCTCAGGCGCAATCATCCACAAATTTGCCGGGAGAAGCGCGGGTACCGGGACGCTGTCAACAACCAGCGAGGCATATTGGCCTTCGTCCAGAATATCCGCGTTCATCAGGCTGCTGGTCTGATAAAAGTCGATACCAGGCAGCGAGGCTAATGCCTGCGCCAGAAACCGGTTGCCGGCACTCACCAGCAGCGTCGCTTGATTGCTGTTATCATCCAGCACAGCCCACGCATGGTCATCAAGCGTAAAGACATCCGGCTCCACCAGCACGGCTTCCACCCACGCTTCAGCCGGAATACCCTCATAAGAAACAGTGACAGACGCATCCTGGAGGAGAGTCATAGTCTGTCGTGAAAATAAAACACCGTCTGCCAGAATATCCACGGTCCGGGTCGTTTGAGAACCTGCATTTTGAATGCGGAGAAACGCCGTCGTGCCCGTATCTGTACGCTGAATGGCAAAGTTCACAATGCCCGCATTAGCACTGAGATCGCCCACGTTGATTACAGAAAGTTCTCCGGGAAAGGGGGCTTCCTCAAATGCCTGCATATCGCTGGTCGCAAAATCACTGACAACCAGTGTGGTTGTCGAAGAAGCACGCTCTGCACCCGCCAACCCTGCTGCCAATCGTGGAGCGGAGTTCCAGTCAGCAGTGCCCTGCTGGGGGGCTAGCGCTTTCAATGCTTTGGCAAACTGATTCAGATCGACATTATTGACCACCACTTCGGGTGTCAAACCAACACTTATCAATGTCAAATTCTCTTTGCTGCCTAAACCGGACAGAGTGTGCTGTATTTCAGACACAGCCTCACTAAAACGTGTTCCGTCCCCTTCTGTCTGCGCTTTCATGCTCGCGGATACATCAAGAAAAACGAAAACGCGCTCAGGCGTCGGGAGTGGTGCGGGGAAAGCGGGTTGCGCGAGTGATACGACGACCAACAACAAAACAAGCAATTGCAGGAACAGCAGCCAATGTTTCCTGAGTTTCTGCCAGAGGTGGTTGGCGTGCCGGTCCTGCAGCAGCGACTGCCACAGCGCAAGACTGGGAATAACAGTATCAACGTAATGCAATCGCATTAAATAGAGTGCGATAATAGGTAGGGCTAATAACAGCCCAAAGAATCCTTGCGGATTAAGGAATGTCATACCAGGTCACTTGGTGTAAGTCCTCAATTACCAAAGCCAAATTCGTCTACAGATTGAACAACTTTAAAACCCAACCTGTTAAACGGCTGATGCCTAGGACAAACAAAAGGATAGCGAGCATACCGAGGAATGAAATAAAAATATTGAACAGCCGGTTGTCGCTTTTCGTTAGCCGCGAACCCGCCTCCGCCAGTGAATCTGCTGCGCCTATGAAGCCACCAATGACGGCGCCCCACATCCACAGGTTACGGATCTGACCGATTTGCCATCCTAATTGCGTTGCCAGACCCCCTAAAATCATCGCGATAAACGCGCCAATCATAGCGCCAATAATCTGCGGTCCCCACTGCCGTTTAGGCTGGGTTTCTGTCTCCTCTGCCTGTTTCTCTACAATCTCGTCGTCAGGGTCTGTGCTTTTGAGATCCATGTTGGTTCCTCCTGGAAAAACTGCGGATTCCCTAATTGTACCTTCCGTACCGTTCTTAACAAGAGCCTGACTGTGGTCACTTCTTCCTGGGTATGCCACCATTCTGAAATACACCCAATGTGCTATACTATGGCGCATGGAGCACGGAATAAAAAAAACATACGGCGAGGACAATCTGGACCCACCTATCAATTCAAAGATAGTCCATAAACCGCGACGCAAAAAGTTTCCACCCTTCCCCATACTCCTGTTAGCTTTCATCCTGCTGGTCTTGATGCATACCGTCACGACCCCGGTTTTTGAGGCGCCGGATGAGGTGTGGCATTATAATTACGTTCGCTGGTTGGCTGAGGGTCATGGTCTGCCGTCCATGGAAAACGATGAAAGCGGTGCGCACCAGGAGGTAGCACAACCCCCACTCTATTACGCCGTCGCCGCGCTTTTCAGCAAACCCTTTCCCGATGACGATCTGCACGAACTGTTCTGGGGCAATCCGGGGTTCGGTTATCAGGCTCCTGGAACATCTCCGGATAACAAGAACATGCTCATCCACACCATGGCGGAGGGATGGCCGTGGACAGGTGCGGTTGCTGCACTGCACGCAGCACGCATGACATCGCTGTTCTTTGGCATCTGGACTCTGGCAGCCTTATGGTATTTAAGCCTGGAAGTTTTTCACAATCGCCACAGCGCGTTGATCTGTGTCGCGCTGGTGGCTTTCCACCCCCAGTTCGTCTTTATCTCCGGCATCGTCAGCAATGATAGTGCAGCTGCCGCGTTATGCACCACTGCCCTATGGGCCATTGCACGGGCAGCCCGGAGAAAGCTGGGGATATGGGAAATCATTATCTGCGGCATCAGCACCGGCGCGGCGATACTATGCAAGACAAGCGCGCTTTTTCTCATCCCGCTGGGCGGTCTGGCACTCCTGTATTTCGCATTACAGCAGAAATTAACGCTGTCACAGATTCTGCGAAATCTGGCTGTTTTCGGAGTGTGTATATTGCTTGTGGGAAGTTGGTGGTACGTGCGAAATACATTCCTGTACAATGACCCCATCGGCATCACCAGCCATACAGACACACCATGGGGACGTTCCGCACCCGTCTCCTATTGGCAATTACTGCCGGAAATTCCGTTGTTGCTGCGCTCGTTCTGGGCAGCCTACGGCTGGGGCCATATCACCTGGTCCAATGCGATCTATGTTATTTTATATGCGCTCAGCGGATCAGTTATCCTGGTAAGTTTCTATGACGTGCTGAAAGTCCTCCTGTACCGGCTTCATCTGACCAGAAGCACAACATCTTACCACCGCGCAGATATTGTTGCAAACGATATCATTGTTCTGGCATTCTGTTGGCTGGGGGGCATAAGTGCAGCGCTGCTCAGCTGGATGCGCCAGGTACAAGCCCCGCATGGACGCCTGCTTTTTCCGGCGATCGGCGCCTGGGGACTCATCCTGGCGAATGGACTGGTCAAGAAATGGCAAATCCGGCGGCTACAAGCAGGATCTATCGAAACTCCTTCTGGCTTTCATCGCCAGCCTGAGTATCCTGGCTCCCGGTGTCAGAATCCTGCCGGCATTCATGCCGCCGCGACTCAAGGCGCCCCCTTCCGGAATAATTGTGCCATCCCTCACGTACAGCGGATTAGCCAGAGTCTATAACGTCACGGTTGAGGGTGATGATTACCGGGAACCAGGCGATGTGGTAAGCGTGCGGGCATGTTGGGAAGCCTTGCAACCGATGATGGTTGATTATACTGTGTTCGTGCATCTGCTTGGACCAGACAACAGTCGCGCCGCAGAACGCCACACCTATCCCGGATTGGGGCGCTATCCAACAAGCATGTGGGAAACCGGCACATCTTTCTGTGAAACCTATGCGCTGCACATAGAAGAATGGGCAGACACACCGGTTTTGTACCAGCTTGAGATAGGATTATTCAATGCAGATACGGGTGAGCGATTACGTGCGGTCAATGCCCTGGGATCAGCACAGGAACCGCCGGTCCTTGGTAGTGTTCCGGTTATTTCCCCACCCGCGAACGGCGCGCCAGGCAATGCCATCCATACGACCTTTGAAGACCAGATTGCATTGACAGGGGTTGACTACCCGCTTTCCGGCGAAGCCGGGCAGAGCATTCAAATATCATTATATTGGCATGCCTTATCAACACCGGAAGCCGGTCTCACGACGTTTGTGCATTTATGGCAGCCTCCTGCGATCGAGCCAATAGCACAGGATGACAGCATTCCCAATCAGGGATGGTTCCCGACGGATGTCTGGCGGAAGAATTTCGATGTCACGGATACACACCCCATTGATATCCCCGACAACATCCCACCCGGGGTCTATCCCATCTGGGCGGGCGTCTACCGGGCAGAGGATGGGACAAGGTTAACCGCTGTAGGACCCGAAGGTCCCTGGCTCAATAACCTGGTTCAAATAGGCGAAATTTCCATCAAGTAATGAAACTATCTGCCTTTACGATTTATGGTACAATTTTCATGAATAACCCTTACCTTCAGACAGCGCATTGCCAAAGGAGCAACCATGGCTGAACAGGATCCAATCCGTGTTTTGATCGTCGATGACCATGCAGTTGTTCGGAGCGGACTCAGCGCGTTCCTCCTGATATATGATGACCTGCTTCTTATTGGTGATGCTTCAAGCGGTGCTGAAGCTATCCGCATGTGCGAGAAATTCCACCCGGATGTGATTTTGATGGACCTGGTTATGCCGGGTATGGATGGCGCAGCCACGACACAAGCCATCCGTAACCGGTGGTCCGACATACAAGTCATCGTCCTGACAAGTTTCAAAGAAGAAGAATTGGTCCAGGGGGCATTACGATCCGGGGCAATCGGCTATCTCCTGAAAAACGTTTCGGCTGATGAATTAGCCAATGCGATCAGGTCAGCCCATGTCGGTCGACCTACCCTGGCGCCGGAAGCCGCCGAAGCCCTTATCCAGGCGGCGATGCACAAGCCGTTGATCGGGCACGACCTGACTGCAAGGGAACAGGAAATTATTACGCTCCTCGTGGAAGGATTAAGCAATCCGGAAATTGCGGAGCGTTTGTTTGTGAGCCGTTCCACCGTCAAATTCCACGTTAGCAATATTCTGTCTAAACTGGGAGCAGAGAGCCGCACAGAGGCTGTGGCAATCGCCATTCAAAACCGTCTGGTATAACAGACTGTTTATACATATATCTCTTATATAACGGGTATAGTAAACTGAAATCACGCCCTATGCAGTCACCTCTCATTTTTGCCAGAGCGTTTTATTTCTTCTATTTTGCTGCCGCTGCTGCAATTTCACCGTTCCTTGTCCTGTATTACGAGCGTTTAGGATTCTCAGGAACCCAGATCGGTATCCTCCGCGGTATCAATCCCCTGATTATGTTGTTTAGTGCCCCCTTGTGGGGTGCTGTATCTGACGCGACGCAGCAGCACAAGAGATTGATGTTATTGTCTATCGGGGGAACCCTCGTCACAGTCATCGGATTGTCATTCACCACGCACTATCTGTGGCTTTTCATCATTGTCGTTCTTTTCGCCTTCTGCGGCGCGCCCATCATCTCGCTTATGGATAACACGGTTCTGCACCTGCTGCACGGACAGAAAAACAAATACGGGCAGCAGCGCTTATGGGGCGCAGTGGGCTGGGGTATCGCCGCACCCCTTGTAGGCTTCTTGAGCGAAAATGTGGGGCAGCAATGGATATTCATCAGCTATCTCATTTTTATGGCATGCGCGTGGGTGGTTGTCACCCGGATACCTATCAGCCCGAGCAGCCTGCGTCCCCGATTCTGGCACGATATACGCAGGTTACTGGCTAACAAGCCATGGACAATGTTCCTTTTCAGTATTCTGATTGGCAGCATGCACCTTTCCATCGCTAACACATATCTGTTTTTGTACTTAAACACACTAGGCGCAAGCGAAACGCTGATGGGTTTTTCACTGACTATTGCCACACTCAGCGAACTGCCTGTCTGGTTTTTCTCAGACAAAATGCTGCGGCGCTGGCAGCCTAAAGGTATGCTGGTCTTCTCCCTTATCTGCATGTGCCGTACAAGCCTTTGGCTACGGTTTCTTTCCCACCCCCTGGATAATCCTGTTACTGCAATTACTGCATGGACCTTCCTTCTCGGCAATGTGGGCTGCCGGCGTGGCTTATGCTGCCGGTAATGCTCCGGACGGCACACAAGCCACAGCCCAAGGGTTGTTTGGTGGTGTAGCCATGGGATTGAAGGCTGTCCTGGGAACTGTCATTGGCGGTATCCTGTACGATCAAACAGGCGCCTCCTCAACCTTCCGGTTTGGTGGCGCACTCGCCATCATTGGACTCATCATTTTCATCACCAGTATCCGGAATCAGAAACACATGGTTAATGGTTGAATGTTCCATCACATTAATTAAGGGGTATAAAGTTTGGCGCAGTCAAACTTTATACCCCTTACAAAAAGAGGGTTTATGAATTGCGGCATAGTTCGGGTAGAATAACAAAGTATTAACTATACACAGGAGGTACACCATGAAAATCATCGATATGAAATGCGCAGTCATTGGTCAGAATCCGGTGGTCAGAATCGTCACCGACGAAGGTATCAGCGGGTATGGGCAGGCAGAATCTTCCAAAGCCTATCTAAAACCCCATGTGCTCTTCTACCGGGATAAAATACTTGGATCAGATCCAACTAACGTCGAAGGCGTTATGCGCCGCATACGAAGGATGGGCAGTTTCAAACCGTGGGGTGCTGCTGTGAGTGCCATCGAGATGGCGCTGTGGGATGTAGCAGGAAAGGCTGCCGGACTCCCGGTTTATAAATTGCTGGGGGGCAAAGTGCGGGACAAAGTCCGCGTCTACAACGGCGGTGTACGCTACCCAATGCACGGCTACAATCCGGAAGATTATGCCGAAAATATGGCGAAAATGAAAGCAGCGCCTGAAGGATTCAGCATCATCAAGCAAGCTATTGGATTCCACAGCGCGATGCACCGCGAAGTGCCCAACTTCTCCTATGGCGAAGGACAGGGCGGTGCGCCGGCGAGTCGTGGTTTGGTGACCGAACGCGGGTTGAAGCACACCATCGCTTGTGTGGAAGCTATGAAAAGTGTGCTGGGTGACGAGGTGGGTCTCGCGCTGGATTGCGGACCGGGTTGGGTACCCAGCGATGTCGTCCGCCTTGCGCGAGCGCTGGAACCCCTGAATTTAATGTGGCTTGAGGACACCATCAACGGCGACTACAATCCCTATGTTCTCGCTGATGTCTTCCGCGACATCACGATGCAGACATCCACCCCCATTCACACCGGAGAGCAAATCTACTTGCGCCAGAATTTCAAAGAGTTGATCGAAAAACAGGCGGTCAATATCATTGGTCCTGATCCTGCAGACATTGGCGGTATTGCCGAACTCAAGTGGGTCACTGAATATGCCGATTTGCACGGCATCCTGATGGCGCCCCACGGCGTTTTTGACGGTGTTTTTGGCCTGGCGGCACTCGTCCAGGTCTCAGCCACCCTGCCGGAAAACTATATCGCTTTTGAGTATCCCGTCGCGCGTCCCGATTGGTGGTACGACATCGTTGAAGGCTTGCCCAATCCTATTGTTAAAAACAGTATGATCGAAGTATGGGATACGCCGGGATTGGGCGTTGACTTTATCGTGGATAAAGCGCAAGCCTATCTCGCGGAAGAAGACAAGGATTTCTTCGATTAGGAAACACCAGGAGAACCGATGAAAATAACAGATATTAAAATCACCCCACCCCTCGGAGCTGAAAACCGGAACTGGGTCCTGCTTAAGATATTGACGGATGAGGGCATCACGGGCCTGGGTGAATGGGCAAGCGGTGTTTCGCCGTCCAGATTCCAGCAGTTGAAAAACCAGCTCATCGGTCAGGACCCGATGAATATCAACCTCCTGCACTACAGCGGGCAACCCCAACACGGTCTCTGGGCAATGGGTGGACTGGGTGCCGGCGTTGAAATTGCCTTATGGGACATTATGGGCAAAAAGCTGGGTGTGCCGGTTTGGCAATTATTGGGCGGAAAACTCCGGGACAAAATACGGATCTATTGCGACTGCCACGCGGGAACCTTCTGGACGCCGGAGAGTTATGCCGCACGCTGGCGCGAGGTGCGGGAAAGCAACCATCTCGATTCCGTCTACGAACCGGAAGCTTATGCCGCGATGGCAAGACAATTGGTCACAGAGGGATTTACTGCCATTAAATTTGATGTCGATGTTGCCAACCCATGGAAGCTGGATGTCTATGAGCGCTCAATTTCCCGGCGTGAGCACGCGCACATCATCAACCTCATGGAAAGCGTCCGCGCTGCGATTGGTCCCTATGTGGATTTCGCGGTTGATCTCCACGGCTCCTTTAACATGGCAGACGCGCTGCGCATCTGCAAGGATGTAGAGCACCTGGATTTACTCTGGTTGGAGGATCCCATTCGATGGGAGTGGGGGAATGTCGATGCATTACAAAAAATTTGTATGCAAACAGAAACCCCGATTTGTACCGGCGAGATCTTCTACGGGGCCAAAATGCACAGGGAATTGGTCGTAAAACAGGCTTGCGACCTGCTGGAACCCGATTTCCCGCGCAGCGGTGGACCGATTGAAATCAGACGGATTGCCGAATTAGCGGAAATGTATTTTATGTCGATTGCCCCCCACAATATGAGCAGCCCCATCACCGCCATTGCGGCGGTGCACACTGCGCCACCATCCCGAATTTCCTGGCACTTGAATACCATTCGCACAATATCCCGTTATGGAGTACGATGCTGGATTTTAAGGATCCAATCCAGAACGGTTATATCACTGTACCGGATAAACCCGGTTTAGGTGTTGCGCTTGACGAAGATGTCATTGCCGGCAATATCCCGGCGGACCAACCGCTGTGGCAGTAGAATAGAAGCCAGTAAACACTTACGCTCGCTTATTCAAATAGTAAAACACCCCGCCCTTTGAAAGGGCGGGGTGTTTTACTGGGCACATGCCCAGTTAGCAAACTGACCACGTGGACACATGGGAACGCGCCATCTGCCCGGTGTCAGATAACATCCTGACGGGTATACTGATCATGATTCATAAGGTGGAGATGCGCCATGGAAACAAGGAATGGGCAAATGAAAGTTCTGATCGCAGACAGAGATGAAAGCATTCGATCGGCTTTGAAGCTGTTGTTATCCAATGAAGACAGAAACATCGTCATCATTGAATCTGCCGGTGTAGCACCGGACCAGAGCCTGGGTGATTATCCTGAAGCCAATTTGATCATCATTGACTGGGCGTTCGCTGGCGCTGACACAGAATCACTTACCCAGCAGCTCCACCAAAGACGACCTGATGGGGTCATTATCGTGTTAAGCAAACGCCTGGAAGATAAAGCAGCGGCACTCGAAGCTGGCGCGCAGGCGTTTATCTATAAAGGCGACCCGCCGGATTCTTTATATCATACGCTCATGCCTTATCTGAATGCAGCGCCGGCACAGAGCGTCACACCACCTTATAGATCAGGGTCAAGAAGGACCCATCGAACAGGGCGCTGGCTTCTGTTATAATATGGGCGGAGGGAATCTATGCAACATGGTTTAAGTTTCTTCAATGCAATTTTTACGATGGCGGTTATCGCCATTTTACTCGTCTGGGGTGTCACATCTTTGACGAATGGCGACGCGTTGTGGTTCATATCCAATTTCGATGCGCAAGCGGAAACCCTTGTCATCTACTGGGATGGGACAGCCATAACACTTACTGCCGATGATCCGGGATACGGTGACATTATGCGTACATTTTCAGCAGCTATCAGTAAACCGGTCGCCTTTGAATGGGAGGTAGGGCTTTCTGAAGAATCCATCACCCAATATAAACAGGGGTACAAATTACTCGAAGTGCAGTTCTCCCAACCTGTTCAGGTGCACACCCGGTATCCCTTTATCGCAGCAAAAACTTACCTGGTCCCGCTGGACAAAATTCATGCCCTGTCGCACCGGATTTACGCGTTTACAGGCATTATGCCCTATACCTCCGGACCGGTTAATGCCAGTCAAACGGCATTTGACGCACTCTATAAAGCCGTTGAAAGCGCGGTTGCCGGGAACTAAACTTCCCAGGATTTCTTCCAGCCTAAAAGAAAAACGATTCCCGATCCGGGAATCGTTTTTTGCATTACAGGTCTTACATCAATTGACAATACCTACGCTGCCTTTCGCATATCCGCAGCGAACTGTCTGAGGGATTGCCACCCGGCATCTGCAGACATGAGTGCCAGGAGAAGCATACACACCGCAGACGTGAGACACCACGCGCAGGTTGCCCCGATGACAAATGGCTCCAGGAAAGTCAGGTAGGTGGAAAAAGCCAGGCCAAAAATCGTCAATAAAAAGCTCAAAGCAGGCGCATAAGCAATAAATGGACCGCGGGAATATTTCCCATAAAGGGTAACTGCCAGGATACCCACATAGCCTATGACCCCCAGAACGGCAATGGGTAGGAACCCAAACAGCAGGGCATAGTCACTTTGCTGCACAGCATTACAGTCGCCAATCGGACCGCAGATCGCCTCCGATTGCGTTGTTTCAACATAAGCTAAATACAATGCTGCGATTAGTCCGACAGCAATCACCAGATATAGCCCCCATGATCCAAAGCGTTGGGCAAATCGGGCCTGCCAAGGACGGGGTTTCAGCACAGCGACAAATGTGAGGATTAAACCCACCAGCACAATGACGGCGAGGCTGTTTCCCGCCAGATCGCGCGAGAAGCGTTCGGCAAGCGACGGCGAATCAGGCTCCACACCCTCCAAATCTGCAACAACTGCTTCAATGCCCGGTAACGCGGGCCAATCCACACCACCGGACTGAAGGTATTGGTCAATATATGCAGGCAGCATTTCCGGGATTTCACGGGAACCCACCATGATTTTATCGCCAATCACCATGGTCGGAACGCCAACAACAGCAGGTTGAAAGATGGAAACGGCAGCTTGCCACAAAGCATTCCCACCGGGCTGCGTGGTATCCAACTGAACAATGACAAGTTTATCGCCATATTCCGCTTGCAGTACGGGCAAAACTTCGGTCATGACCACGTGGCAATGCGAACAGGTGGGGCTGTAGAAGAAGACAGCGTGGACGATGCCCCCTTGCGCGGACACCGGCGCAATATAACCGGCAATACATAGGGCAGTGACAATGACCGCCAACCCAATGCGCTTTAGCATAATATATTGGTCCTCCGTTTATGTCGATGTTACTGGTGCCGACTATATCATACTCAACTGAAGGAGCAAGGGGCTATGGCAGAGCTGTCGCATTTAGAAGTGGCATGCCCAATATAGGTCATACTGAGTGGAGTAACGGGAGCTCCATCGACCGGAACTGAGTCGAAGCATCTGCTTTTATGCTTCAGTATACATTTCTGAGGTCAATATGGATTCCACGACTTCGCTACGAAGAAACAAACACAGGGACTTAGGTTTGAAGTGACAGTGATCGCCTTTGCTGTTCTCGTTATCCTGGCGTACCTCTCGGCGAGAGGTCCCTACCCCGGGCGTTTGATGGGGCAGAGGATTTCCGCAGCATCCGCATCATCCAGGGCGGGATCGTCCATTTGGCGGGATGCCATTTCCATAGCGCGGGTATTTGTGTCCGGGTGCGGTTGGCATAAAACCCACGATCAGGGACAGGACAGGGAGGGCAACCCCGTGTGGTTGCCCCATTGGTATCAACTTAAGGCGCTGATAAGCGTAATCAGATCCAAAACAGGCATCCCTCCCCTAAAGTTGACATTCCCGTCCACCCGGTGATCAATCACCGGGCTATAAAGACGTCACCGGATAAATCCGTTTAACCCGCCTTGATGGGATGCCGGTTCGGTATCCCGGATAGTACAATCCGGGCGTGTTGGCATACCTGGATGGCTGCGCGCATATACCTCATCAACCTTACAACTGGTCATCAGAACAGGACTAAACCCGTCCATGTAGATAGCTGCAAATTCAGCCATCTGACGGGTGATAATCAGGGCGCAATCGCCTATAGTATAGATGGGAATGGGAAACCTATTACAAATAAACTCCTCTTTGAGGACCGCCATCGAATAATATTTGCGATGGCGGTTTTTTTTGCCTCGAACAGTGCAACCTGACACAGTCCCTTGCGTATAATAGAGAGACACTTTATTTTCATTCCTATCCTAAGGAGTCAAAGATGAATCACAACCAAAGAAAAAGCATTGCTTCCGGTCTTATGTTGATCTTAATCGGCGTTATCTTCATATCGGTTCAACTCTTCCCGGGTATAAAAGAATATTTCACGTGGGAATACTCATGGCCCATGTCCATTGTATTTGTCGCACTTGGACTGGTCGTTCTTGGCGCACTAACCGGTACCGCCGATATGCTGGTTCCCGCCAGCATTGTCGGAGGCATCGGGGGTATACTGTACTTCCAGAACACAGGCGTCATCACCTGGGAGAGTTGGGCGTTCCTATGGACCCTTATCCCCGGTTTCGCCGGTCTGGGCGTTTTCCTGGCGGGACTCATCAAGTGGAAGAAATCCGAAATCCTTGACGGTCTTAAGACAATGCTGACCAGTGCTGTTCTTTTCCTTGTCTTTGGATCATTCCTGGGCAGCGTGTTTGGCTATGTCCCATTCAAACAGTACCTTCCCTACCTGATTATCGTCCTTGGGTTGTTCCTGTTTGTTCGTGCATTGCTTGACACACGCAAAGACTGAAGCCTGGAGGCTAGACATCATGAAAAGACGGCGGATTACCTGGGGCATCGTTCTTTTGGTACTGGGCACGATCATGTTGTTGGACAATCTGAATATATTCGACTTCCTGGGGGTCAGCATATGGAGTTTAATATGGCCCTTGGGACTCATTGTTTTTGGGCTGTGGATTCTGTGGGTAAGCCGGAAGGGTTACGGAATGGGTGCACCCGGTGAAATCAGCGAAATATCGATCCCGGTTGATGGGGCGGAAGAGTATGCTGTCAACATAAATTACGGCGCGGGTGAACTTGTTATCGACAGCCATGGAGTTTCTGAGCAGTTACTGCACTGTCTAGCCGAAGGTGGTCTCAACCACGAAGTTAAAGAAACTGCCGGCGAGAAGCATATCAAGCTTTGGTCGCCGGTCACCATCCAACCCTTCCGCTTTGTCACACGGCGCAAGTGGGCAGTGGCTCTCAATGGAGATATTCCCTGTAAACTAAAAATCAGCACCGGAGCATGTGAGACACGCCTGGACCTATCCGAAACCCTTGTCAAAATGCTGAGTGTTGAAACCGGCGCCAGCTCAACAACCATCGTATTACCGGCGAAAGCTGGATTCACTGAAGTCAGGGGCTCAGGCGGGGCGGCATCCTTATCCCTGATAATCCCGCCTGAAGTGGCTGCCCACATTGTCGTGCGGGGCGGTATCTACAGTGCGAACATAAACCAGACCCGATTCCCCCGTATGGGCAATTACTACGAGTCCCCCGACTACGGAAATGCAGTTAACAGGGTTGACATCAATCTTGATATGGGCCTGGGCTCAATCGATATTCAGTAAAGACTAGGAGAACAAGATGGCAAAGTTGAGTTCGCGAGTGTTGTGGGGGTCGATCCTTATCATAGCTGGTTTGCTGTTCTTGATGGAAAGTTTGGGGCTGATGGTCGTGGGTACTATCTGGCCTATCGTCTTTGGGATTGCAGGCATCCTGTTTGTCTATTCATTTATCCGTGATCCGCAGCAATGGTGGCCGGTTATTCCGGGTTTCACACTGCTGGGCTTAGCCAGCGTCATATTCCTGGATGCGGTCGCGCCTATGTTATCGAGTCAATTGACAGGCAGCGTATTTCTGGCGTGGATCGGTCTGAGTTTTTTGACAATCCTCATCTCAACCAGAGGGCGACAATGGTGGGCGGTAATTCCAGGCGGTATATTGCTTACCCTGGCGGTTGTCACCGCTTTTGAGCCATTTGTGACAGATGTGGTAGGCGGTGCGCTCTTTATGTTTGGGGTGGCTGCTACTTTCGTAGCCGTATATTTGATACCCACAACAACCGGGCACAAAATGCGCTGGGCGCTTTATCCGGCAGCTGTGGTGGGTATCATCGGCATCCTGCTCCTGACTGCTGCGGTTCAATTAGCACAAATGGTATGGCCTGTAGCTTTAATCGCGATTGGCCTGTATGTCATCCTGAAAAATCTGCGCGGACAAGGGTCGTCGGAATAAACATCGCGCTCAAGGTGTAAATTACCTGTTAAACCATCTTTGAACAAAGGGAAAGGGCTTTTACAATGGACAATAAACACCAGCATACCAGTATCGTCGGTCCCAGCCTCCTTATTGGTGTAGGTATACTTTTATTACTGGATAACCTGGGATATCTCCAATGGGACTTCTGGCAATTGACCCGTCTTTGGCCTGTGCTACTGATTGTGTGGGGATTGGATCTGCTGTTGGAGGGACATTTAGCCGGCAGAATTTTCACAGCAGCCATAGTTATAACCTTTGTTGTGGGCGGCGCATGGATGCTGAACGACCGTGGGGATCACAGAATAAGTTCAGAAATCGCCTATGTGAAGGAGGACACCTCCTCACTTGTCCTTGAACTGAAGCCTGCCATTGGCAAACTGGCACTGGATGCATACAGCGACTCAGCGAACCTAATCGGGGGGACTGTCACCTTCCCCAGAGGCATTGATATTGAAGAGATATATACACCTGGGGTTCGTGCCCGGTTGCGCATGACGGTGCAAAATAAATCACGGAGCTGGTGGCCCGGACAACATGAATCCTGGGACTTACTGCTCAACCCTGATGCGCTTCTGGATATGGATCTTGACCTGGGTATCGGCGAGATGGATCTGAATCTTTCACAACTGGAAGTCAACAGAGCGAACGTGAATTTTGGCATTGGGGCTGCCAGAATTGACCTGCCAGAGGCAGGTCACTATGACATCCTGATTGATGGCGGTATTGGGACCATCATTATTGAGATACCACGTGATCTGGCTGTGCGTATCACAACTGATACCGGTATCGTCAGTAAAACCATGCCTCAGGATTATACAAGAGTCGAAAATAGCTGGATATCACCCCAGTTTGATGAGAGTGATAATCGCGTGAATATCTCCCTGAGTCTGGGCATTGGATCGATCATAGTCAAACGCGCACCCTGACTCCCACGACCGCTTTTTACTTTGGGGTAACCATTTTGGCTGCGCCAAAATGGTTACCCCTTTATTGAAGTGGCGGTGCGGGAAGCTACTCGGTCAGCAAAACCAAAGTTTTACCGCACCGCCATCTACCTTGCTGATTGTATTGTCATTATGTTGTACTGCTATATTCCGATGCATTCGCGAAAATATAAAGACCTGCCCCCACAGATTGCGTAACTTGACATTTAGTCAATCCGGATTAAATTATGCCTATCTTATCCCATAATGATACTGTTGGAGGAAAAGTATGAAGACAATTGATGATCTAAAGGCGGCATTTGCTGGAGAATCCCAGGCTAATCGGAAATATCTGGCTTATGCGAAACAAGCGGACCGTGAAGGTTATGGCGCGGTAGCAAAATTATTCCGGGCTGTTGCAGAGGCTGAGACGGTCCACGCGCACAACCACCTGCGCACCCTTGGGGAAATTAAGTCGACTGCTGAAAACCTGGAAGCTGCCATTGCCGGGGAACACTATGAAGTTCAGACAATGTACCCGGAGTTCATGGGTGATGCGGAGAGCGACGCCGACGCCAAAGCTTTAAAATCATTCAAATGGGCCTGGGAAGTCGAGCAAATCCACGAGGTACTCTACAAGCAGGCGCTGCAAGACCTGAAGCAAGAGAATGGTAAGGACCTTACGTATTGGGTGTGCGGGACTTGCGGTTACACGGTTACCGGCGATGCCCCACCCGACAAATGCCCGATTTGTGAATCCAAAGGATCGAGCTTCAAGAAAATCGACTGATAAGAGACTCCCTTGAAAAAGGGGCTTTTCAACGCAGAACCGGAGAGGCGCAGAATTTTTTATTTGTCAATTTTGTAATAAAAACAGCTGAAATCAAATCATATCAAACTATTTTGAAGTTTTTCTCAGCGTCTTTGCGCCTCTGCGTTTAGATTCTGGATATTTCCGTAGAGTCGTTATACGAATGTCGAAGGGGTGTGCTTAAGGGCACGCCCTTTTTTATTAGGCGATATAGTTCCCCCAAAAAATCCTCACCCTACCCACCTACCCACTTGACGGGTGCGCTCTACAAAGTTGTGTGGTACACTGCCTG
This sequence comes from uncultured Chloroflexia bacterium, assembly GCA_963700595.1. Taxonomy (GTDB): domain Bacteria; phylum Chloroflexota; class Anaerolineae; order B4-G1; family SLSP01; genus PWVB01. The sequence goes on along the minus strand of CAVOYE010000011.1, from coordinate 261,430 downwards.
TATACTGGATTTTTGAATCCAATTCGTGGTGAATTGAAACCATTGCTATAATATTCTCCGAATAGAGCATCAACAACATAAACTATACTGTTTATTTAATCGGCGGGTTAAATAAAGGACATACATGCGCAAACCAAGTTCAAATCGAAAGATTTTCCTGTCAAATACGCAAGTTTTCCTGGTTGTGACGATCATTCTCCTGGTGATTGCCCTGGGAAGTATTGTGCTGTTAGCCTACATTAACATCAATACCGCGTCTGCTTTTCAAGCCGGGTTTGTGGTGACCGACCTGGCTAACCTGCAAAGGCAGATCATCGAACTCCGTATGGAAACCAATGTGATATTGCGGGACCGGTCCAGTAACTTTGAACCGGTGGAAATAACGCGCGCATCTCTGGACCGACACCTTGAAATCTCGGAAACAGAAGCCCTGAATAACACCCAACTTGTATCCGCTTTAAAACGAATAGAAACACTGCTGAATCAATACGATTTTGAAATCAGTAAACTGAGAAACACGCCTACGGAAGCCCAATTCAGAACTTCTTCACACCAGTTCGACAGTATTCTTGGCGCCATGGAAAATCAGATTCAGGCGATGTATGGAAATGAAGAAATGCGCTTTTTCAGCAACATCAGTGAAGCGCTGAAACAGCAGCGAACGTCGCAAACACTGACAATTTCGATCGGTGCGCTGCTGTTGATATTTGGTGTTCTCTTCATCATGTCACTCGGGCGCACCGTCAGCAGTGAATTCCAACTCGCCTATAACATGTTGAAAGATGAGGTCAGTGAACGCCGGCGTGTAGAAGAGGATCTCCGCCAACAAAACGCGTATTTTGCTGCCTTGCACGAGACAACGTTAGCCCTCATGAATAGATTGGAAGTGTCAGATTTATTGGAAGCCATTGTCGCGCGCGCAGCAGAATTATTGGGCACTGAAGATGGGTACATTTATTTTATTAATCCTGTCAAGAATCTTCTGGAACGGCGCGTTGGTGTGGGCATATTCAGCAAATCAATCGGCTTTGGCTTGCAGAAAGGACAGGGTGTAGCAGGGCAAGTATGGCTGGAGGGCAAGTCGATGGTCATCAACAACTACGCTGTGTGGCCCTACCGCGCGCCAACCCCGGGTGTAAGGGAAAACACTATTGCGGCAGGCATGGGTGCCCCATTGAAATCCGGGCAAGATATCGTCGGGGTCATCGGTATAACCTACTCCATGAAGTCCGGACGTACCTTCAAGCAAAGCGAGGTAGAACTGCTTGAGGGCTTTGCGCAACTCGCTTCAATTGCACTTGACAATGCGCAACTCTTTGCGCAAGCCGATCAACGGACCAATCAAATCGAAGCCCTGTATCAAGCTGATCAGGAATTATACAAACACCTCGAACTCGATGAAGTTTTACAAACATTAGTGGATGTAGCCGTCGATATTTTGAAAATCGATAAAAGCGTGCTGCTGGTCTGGAACGACGATAAAACATTTCTGTATCCCAAAACCGCCCGTGGATTCCGCCCGGAGACACTTGAAAGGTTAGTCATAAAACCACCAGAGGGTTTGATTGGTACAGTCGCCATTGATGCACAACCAGCGGTTGTGAAAGACACGACAAGCGACAAACGGGTGGATTGGAATATTACTTATCCGGAAAGAATACGGTCGTTTATCCATGTGCCGATTATGGTGGATGATCAGGTGTTTGGAATTTTTAACGTGAGTTTCACCGAACCCAACGCATTTGATGACGAAGATTTGCGCCTCGTATTAGCATTAGCACGGCGGGGTGCTTCAGCGATAAAAAACGCCTATCTGTACACCCAGGCGCAGCAGGCAGCGATGCTTGAGGAACGGCAACGCCTCGCACGGGAGCTCCATGACGCTGTCACGCAAACTTTATTTTCTGCGGGCATTATTGCTGATATTCTGCCCCGTCTCTGGCAAAAGGATCCCGATGAAGCGTTGCGGCGTATTTTGGAGCTGCGGGAATTGACCAAGGGGGCGTTGGCTGAAATGCGGACTTTGCTTTTGGAACTTCGTCCCACAGCTCTCAATGAAACCACGCTCAGTGAGTTGTTGCACCAACTGGGTGAAGCAACAGTAGGACGGACAAGAATCCCGGTCAACGTCAGCGTAAAAGAGCTATGTGAAATTCCTGCCCCCGTCAAGGTGGCATTTTACCGCATCGCCCAGGAAGCTTTAAATAATATCGCCAAACACGCTGGCGCTTCCCATGTCAATGTCACCATGCAGTGTACACCTGAAATTGTGAAGCTGATTATCAGTGATGATGGTCGGGGCTTTAATATCCAGAAGTTGTTGCCGGACAATATGGGTATAAGAATCATGAGAGAGCGCGCGGAAGCCATTGGTGCAGCATTTACCCTCAATAGCGCATACGGCGCCGGCACGGAATTAACGGCGACATGGACGCCACCTGCGTCAGCTTTGGAGTAACCTCTCGATCACTATTTCTAACTTTCCAGCTTCCATGCAACTTGCAATCATCTGTTACGTATACATATGTAATCTACTTACACGCAAGTTGAGGTGAAAATATGGCTGAACAGAGTAAAAAAACTCCCTGGCTTTTATGGCCCTTTGTTGCTATCTGGAATCTGGTTGCCTGGATCTTAAAACTGACCGGAAGGTTGGTCGCAGCGATTCTTGGCCTGGTTTTCATGATCGTAGGTGCGATCGTCACGGTCACAGTTATCGGTGCAGTGATCGGCATTCCGATGATCATTTTTGGCTTTCTTCTGATGCTGCGCAGTATATTCTGAGTCAGAAGTATTCCTGGCAAAGCTAACACGCACGAATTGTGTGTTGGAATGGGGCAAAAGAAGAAGATCACCGGCAAACGCCCTCGTACAAGGGTGATTGCCGGTGACACTGCTTTTAATTCTTTGTTCCTCTTATCATACTAGTAACCTAAAGCATGTTATCGAGAAAGATCTGATTTCTTAATCCCCCGTTTGGATAAAGCGTAAACCAATACAGCACTACCAGCCAAGCCTATCACAGCAGCGAGTAAGCCAGTAGTGCCTTGATCCGCCTGCAAAGTCGTGAATGTGACCGCAGTGGTCGACGAAGCAATGGTGCACGTGGGATCTGCAGGACCGGACGGGTCTGGATCATCAGTCAATAAATTGGCAACATTGTCACCGGTAAACGTTCCCTGGTTGCACACCTGCGTCGCAGTTTCAGGAATTGTACTGTCCACCGTTACATCAAACGTGATGGTCACCTGTTGTCCGGGGTCAAGGTCGCCGAGGTCCAGGTTGATGGTTTCGCCGCTGGCTAAAACCGGCGAGACCCTGAAAGCAGAGACAAACCAGTCAGCCCATGTTCTGACTTTAGCCTTTACTTGCGTATTGAAGGCAACCAGATCAGAACGATCAACCGCGGACACTTGTTTTTCAAAGCGGTCACGCTGTACCATCAATGCGTTATCGATAACTCCCTCCAGATCTGAGTATATATTCTGGGTTAGATGTAAAACCGGCACATCCCGGGTAATCATTGGGGTGTTAGCTGCAGGAAGAACGGATGCAACCAAGGCACAAGTACCGCTACCAATTGGACCCAGACTATCGGCAAATGGTATGGTGGTTGTACTGGTATTGCTATTTACCGTAAACCAGGTATTGCTGACACTGCCAGAATAACCCTGCATCTGAGCAATCCCCGAATTTGTCCCTGAAGCGGCATTATTTCCGAAGAAGAAATCGGTCTCACCAAAAGCACCCCCTACGGCTTGCGTAGCATTACCTGTGGCGTTAATGCAGACGCGGTTAGCGGTGCCGTTCAGATCCTCGAGATATACCTGTATCGCCGCGTCAGCGCCATTGGTGGTGACGTTATTATTGATAACCGTGGCATCAACGTTAGCCACGCCTGTCAAGCCATTGCTGCCATCACGGGCTTCGATATGGATACCGGCTAACCCGCCACCCGCTACACCACTGATGCTGTTGTTATTAATCTCAATCGTGATGCCGGGGTTTGTGCCGTTGACATCGGTCACTTCGGCTACGGCACGAACACCGGCGCCGAAGGCTGATCCTGTGATCGTGTTCCCGTTTACCCGCCCCGAAGCAGTACCGCCACCTGAGGTGAAAACGTTGATCACCTGACTTCTGAAGGGTTGGAAAGTATTACCTGAAACGTTAAAGGTAAGGGTTGCGCCATCAACCGCGTCCAGATCGACACCCGAATTGCCTGTCACAGCTGGGTTACCTTCAAACGTGTTGCTGCCGTTAATGGTGGCATTCATTGTGCTGCTGCCCGAAGCCAGCGCTTTGAGCTGCACAGAATTGTTGCGGTAAAAGCTGCTGCCGCTGACGCTGAAGGTGATGTTCGCCGTGCCCAGTCCGAGAAAATCGAGACCGACTTCACTACCCGCAGTGTTGAAGGTGGAACCGGTGACTGTGACATTGGCTATACCGGTGTTGTTCTCAATCAACACGTTACGTGTATTGGAGCCGATGACACTGACATTGCTGAAACTGACCGTACCCAGCAGATTGATGAAATGCATCCCGTTTTCTTTGTTTTGATTGCCAATGTTGGTCACGTCGGTATTGCTGATGGTCAGACCATTAACGTTGTTTCCGTTGACCCCATGCTGCACACTGCCGTTGATGGTCAGGTTGGTCAGGTTTATATTGTTCGCATTAACCATGTGCACCGGAGCGTTACAGCCCAGGTTACTGCCATTTGACAGGTTCGTACAGGTCACCGTGTTGGGTTCAACCTCCTGGGTCAAAGCCGCGTTATTCAAATTCATATTGCTGATGAAGACATCCTGCACGTTAATGAGTTCGATGCCGTGATCGTTCAAGTTTGTCAGGATACCACCACTGCCGTCGGTTGTCCCGTTACCGGTAATTGTGAAGTCGCCGATGCCGGTGTTGTTGAGTGTGATACCGGTGTCAGTCCCGCTGGCTGAAACGCTCAGAAAGGTTATCCCGCTGCTGCCGATGCTCGTGTTCGTGAGGTTAACGGCTGTACCATTGGTGGTGTTGATGATATTGCCGGCGCCGTTGATGTTTATCGTGCCGGCGGATAAAGCCAGCAAACCTGTACTGCTGCTGTTGGTGATACTCAAAGCGTTGATATTTGTCGTCCCGGAAACACTTTGCAGGGATACCCCACCAGTTGTGGAAGAAGAAACAGCTATGCTGTCGAAAGTAGCCGCCATAGCTCCGCCGTTGATATCAACGCCCTTACCGCTACCGGTAATTGAAACATCACTCAGCGTCAATGTACCGACAGAGCTGCCCGCAATACCGGTGGCGGTAGTGTTTCCGACATTAAGACCGCGAATGGTGTTATTTGCTGCCAAGGTGATGCCATTACCGGCAGCGTTGATAATCGTGGGTTTGCTGCCTGATGTGGCGGGTAAAGCGTTGCTGAACGCGGGCAGCGTGATACCGGCAATCGAAGCAATTGTGGCTGTCGCTCCTTCCCCAATGAGTTTCTGGTCGTTGAGCAGTATGATACCACCGCTGTAGTCACCGCTGCCTGATTCGTAAAGGAAGATAACATCCCCAGATTCATCCGCGGCAGTTGCATCATACGCTGCCAAACTGTCAAACGGAGTACCAAGACGTCCATCTCCCCCACCCCCGGCGCTGTTATCAATAAACCAGATCACATCGTTGACGCTGATAACGACGGTTGCAGGATCAGTATTGCCATCGCTGTCCTGGATCGTATATGTATATGAATCAGATCCCTCAAAACCCGGGGTTGGTAGGTAGGTAAAGCTGCCATCAGCTGCCACAGCAACACTACCACCATTGGCACTGGTGGCGTCAAAGCTGACGATGGTGAGAACTGGCGTGCTGCCATCAGGATCGTTATCGTTAGCCAGCACACCACTGCCCGCTGGAACACTGATCCCCACATTGCCGATTGAAGTATAGGTATCATGCCGGGCAATGGGGGTTGTGCGAACCGAACCGGCAACCAAAGTGGTATCAGGATCGATGGTATCCACGAAAGCCATGTTTACGGCTCCCGTCGAACCGCTGTTGGTGACAATTGTGGTGTAGCGGATCGTGTCACCTGCATTCGCCACGTTGTTTGAATAGCTGTCAATAAATATTATGTCGGATTTGCTGGCAGTGAGTATCGGATCTGCAGATGACGGTCCAACTGCAACCATTAATATCAGTCCGATAACTGCGAATAGACTCACGTTTCCGAGCAAAGCCCACATGTAACGCTGTTTTCTTGTTTTCATCTTTAACCTCACCTATCACTGAAACGATATATCGGAGTCACGACATTTTCTTTTAACATTATCAAACCGACATCCAGTTAAGCCCATCATCGGTTAACATCAACTCAAAGCTATAGCCTGAATATACCACTTGAGCATAAAGCCGCCCTGATGGGTCACCGTGAATTCCTGCGATAGAGGTCCCAGGACTCAAGCGGGTGTGCGCCTGCCAGGTTTCTCCCTCATCTCGCGAACAATATATTTCTCCAAGTGAATTTCCCTTGAACACCATACCTTTATGCTGATTTTGCGTGGGCATGCCAGCAGTTACATTCCATCCTGCATTTTGTAGAAATAACGCTGCCGAAGCCAATGCTGTCAGTTTTAAAAATGCTCTTCTTTTCATGGTACTCCCTTCCTCCTCTGGTTTCCACAGGTCTGGGTAGCTAATTATGCCCACTATACCTATCATACCGATAAATGTCTAGTGCTTTCTATGCTGAATTGTTTATAGTTAAATTGATTGCTATTGCTTTACGTAAATATTGCCTCATAGAGGTAACCTTCTTGATCCTGACCAACGGGCACCAGAAACATCATGAGCGGTCCCAGTTGAGCGTGTTCAACCAGATAAATTTGCTGTGGCATGATGACTTCATTGGAACATCGAAATATGAGGGAAAAGGGGGTTCTTTTCTCCGGTCTATTTTGCGGTGTGCTTAACTCGTTGACTTCGATTAACTCAGCCACACCCGGACCGTAGGTTGCCCCATTGTCGCCTCCTTCGGGTTTTATTCTGAATGATTCATGGATATGCGCAGAAAAATCTTCACTGGTTAGTTTATCAAGCATTAATCTTCTCCTTAACACCGGTCCGGTAATTTCTCCATTAAATAGTAAACACCATTTTCGTCAACTTTCTGGAAGCCTAGACGATTGTACAACCGCAAGGCTGGATTGTTGGATTCGACATGAATGCGTACCGGTAATCCGGCAGCTTCACCTTCAGTCAAGATTTCGGTTAAAAAAGCAGTTCCGATACCCTGGTTGCGATATGGAGGCAGTAAAGAAATATCGATGATGCGAATCTCATCTTTCCGATGATCAAGATACAAACGTCCAACGGGCTTATGCTCTCTTTCAATAACAAAAAAATCAGCCGAATCGAATTGCTCATGATAATACGTGTCTTGAGCATCAAACTGAAACTTCAGAAATGTTTCTTTTTCAGAATCACTCCAGGCAAGAACAGATAGCTCATCCTGCCGGGTGCTGGCATAAACTTCGCTGAGAAATGGTCTGTCCGCAATCGTAACCGGACGAAGGGTAATTTTTCTTTTCATAGTTTGATCCTAAGCGCTAATGCGTTCATAGCTCAGCCCTGGAACGTGCGAAGACTGGTAAAAGAATTGGATTTTGCTGCCACTGGAAATCCCGTTCAAATCATGCAGTCGCAGGGGAAAACTTAATTCACAGTCATAGGGTTCCAGATTATAGGAGCCGAAAATGCCTATCGTGGTTAATAATAAAAATTGATCGAATTTCTGATCGTGGGGCGGAATCTCGATGTTGGTAAGTGCGACTAAATCCGACTTCTGGTTGAATATCTGTTGTTGCGGTGATTTTGAATTCACTTCGACAACACGCCTAAGCCATAGACGATTAGCTTGGGGTTTAAATTCATGCCCGACCGGATAACCCGATGCATCACGGTGCATCAACAATCCTATATCTTCAGTTTCTGAACTGCTCAAGTATGCATCTACGGTTATTTTCTCAGGAATGAACAGTCCGTTTCCGTGGAGTTGGGGCAGAAAATTGCGCATGATCGCCAGTTGGGGTTCTCTTGCCAGACCCGCCTGCATTGTTTCACTGACCACCATATGTAAGGGGATATCTTCGGGATACGTATACCGGACTGCATCCGCTTGAATACATGCATCGACATAATCTTCGAGACCCAGGGCCTTGATGATAAGGTTAACCCCATCAATGGAAGGTTTGTGAATATCGATAAGGGTTAATCGTATCTGCCCGGGCTCAAATTGCGTGGTCAGGGGCAGCAGCAAGGTTGCATAAGGCCCGCATCCCGCATAAACGATATTGATCCTCTCACCCGGGAATCGATCCATCACCTCATGGATGGCGTGGTTTATTCCCCGCAGGAATTGCACAGTGCGTAAGGGATCAAACAAGCATCTCGCCGCCAGGTGCGGCGAGATGGCTACGCCACTATCCAGGAAAGATTCCTTATCGTGGTGCTGTTCAAGGATATCACCCTTTACGGTTGATAGTTCAGAAAAAACAGAATGGATGCACTTGAGAGATAGATAAATCATCCCTCGATCCTCTTCATGAAGAAGCGCGTCTGTAGCGAATCTCAGCGTTTTCAGATGCATGATGTGCAACCCTTTTCATACAGTATTTACAGGAGTTTCCTCACTTAGTTTCTCGAAGGATATAACCCTACCAGCGCGATGATAAAGTTGAGCGTAAGGAATGGCTGCAGATTGTTGTGGGGTTGACCTCCCCCGGTATTTGCTGCCATCGTTGTAGACATTCCAGTTAAGTTCGTCGGGGCAAGGTATGCCGTATCACCGGTAGAGCGGTTAAAGGCATTGCCCTGCGGTTGACTGGCGCTACCCCGACTCACCGTTGCGCGTAAAGTATGGAGATGATTGGGCATTTGTGCTTCAGAAAGTGCGACGGTCTCAACTCCACCTTTTTCACCCAGTCTCCGGGCTGTCAGTCCTGGACCTTGACCCGGATGCATCGGAGCGCGACCCTGCAAGTTAGGTAATGCGGTAGTAGTACGTCCGTCACCGCCATAAGTGGTGCCAATCAGTGAAAACAGCGCTGTATTCTGCGCAATTGGCAGCAGTTGCCCATCACAAAATGCCCATCCACGGGGAGCAAAGTTACCGGCAAATATCCTGACTTCTGCGATAAATGGTTCAGACATGATTTTTCTCCTATTGTCTCGATGGGTATATGCCAATCAAAGCCACAATAAAATTAATGCACAAAAAAGGCATCAGATTGTCGTGCGATTGGCTACCACCTACTGCAGGTACCGCTGCTGCGTTGAAATCTACCGTAGGCGCAGTGCTGGCGTATAAACTAACGGTGCTGGATCCAGCGGGAAGCCTGCTGGAAGGAACGGTGGCGTCAGCAGGCTCATTTGTTCCTTTCACTAAATGCGTATGAGAGGCAAGTTGATTTACAGTGACTGTCACATTTTCAGCACCACCCTTAGAGCCTAACCGCCGCTCTGAAAGTCCTGGACCCTGCCCGGCATGGACGGGAACCCGCCCTCGCAAATCAGGAAGGCCAAAGGTTGTGCGTCCATCACCTCCATAGATCGTGCCAAAAAGCGAGAACAAGGCATCATTTTGCGAAACAGCCAATAGCTGCCCATCACAAAACGCCCAACCTCGGGGTGCAAAGTTACCAGCGAACATTCTAATCTCACCTACAAATGGTTCAGACATCACTTCCTCCTTAATTTCTCGACGGGAATAAACCCGTCAATGCGATACAGAAGTTGAGAGCCAGGAAGGGCTGCATGTTTCATGCACCTGCCCACCACCCGTATTGGTCATCGATCCACTCACCATGTCCACTAAAGAGGCTGTATTACGATAAACCTGCCCTGATTGTGCCAATACTCTATCTGTGGGATCCTGGGAATCCGAACCATCTGAAGACGCCTGGATGCTGTGGGTGTGCTGAGGTATCTCGGACACCGTCAGCGTGTGAGTTTCCTGACCAGCTTTCGATCCCAAAGTATGAGAAGTACCATTGCTGCCCCCCGTATGTATAGGCACTCTGCTGCGCAAATCAGGAAGGGCAAAGGTGGTGCGACCATCCCCCCCGTAGGTTGTCCCTAACAAAGAATACAGCGACTGGTTTTGATTTATAGGTAGAATTTGACCATCACAAAATGCCCAACCGCGTGGAGCAAAATTAAACCCAACAATTCTAATCTCTGCCAAGAATGGTTCTGACATGATACTTACTCCTTTTTTGCAGTTATGTGAATCGGGATATTAGCTATAAGTATATATCTTATTTTATGAAATAACAACTGTACTCAAATTCTGGGGTGTGCGTCAGTTTTTTGCACCCGACTAAACTCAGAATCAACGTTGTTCCTTTTATTCCCGCTCAATCCCGTAGTCTAGGGCCTTGTGCCCGTTCTCCCGTGGTACCATCGATTGTGCATCAAGTACCGATTTCAGAACGCCCACGAGGCGCTAGACTACAAACGGTTGCGTTTGGAGTATGTTCGCGTCCCTTGATATTCTGCAAAAATGTGACGCACACCCAGTCGAAGGGGTGTCCGTCAGTTTTTTGCACCCGACTAAACTCAGGATCAACGTTGTTCCTTTTTATTCCCGCTCAATCCCGTAGTCCAGGGCCTTGTGCCCGTTCTCCCGTGGTACCATCGATTGTGCATCAAGTACCCCCGTTCAGAACGCCCACGAGGGGCTAGACTACAAACGGTTACGTTTGGAGTATGTTCGCGTCCCTTGATATTCTGCAAAAATGTGACGCACACCCCAAATTCTGGGGCGTGTTTCAGGAGGTGGAAACACCGTAGAATAGAACGCTGTTGTCAGATGGTGCAACCCTCTTCCGCCCATTCTGCAAAACACCGGTTGTTAAATACCCAGCGGACTGAGACTCAGTCCGCTGGGTATGAAGTATTCGATTCATAATTCTGCGCCAGAAAAATGCAATACTTACCTGTTTTTGGGCAAAGCTCAGTTGATATTCGTTAAACGGTCGCACAACCTATAATCTTGTCTCTGCCCCACTAACGAGCCAAGTTTATGCTGAAACAGAAACACACCCAATCAACGACAACTCACCCAACGTGTGAAGCAATCACCTGGCGAAAGTGAAAGCCGTATATCGCCATTGCAATTGCCAGAGGGAACACACGTGGCTTGCGGAATAAGGTCCAGAAGAAAAGGCGCCAGTAGTGAACCCGTTCTTCCGCCCGAACTCCTAATTGATAAATCGATCGCCACAGAGCAAGGAAATATTGGAAATCAAGGTGGGTCCGAATCCTGGGAGGCTGATATTCCCGCAGGAATGTCAGCACCCGTTCATAGTAATATTTGGGTGCATAAATATGCGCCAGAAGGTGGTGATAGCCTTCACGCAGGGGTTCAAGACCCATTTTGGGAATGATATTTGTCGAACCGTCAACGTTATCACCAGAAATATCATTCACCAGGCGTCCTTCCTTCTGCATGCGTTCATAGAGTTGCGTGCCGGGAGGCGCCTGCAACAGTCCAACCATCGCTGTCACAATTCCGCTCTTCTGAATAAACTCAATCTGCTGCTGGAAGATTGCCGGTGTATCGCTGTCAAAACCGACAATGAATCCACCCTGCACCTGGAGGCCTGCCCGTTGAAGTTGCTTGACGCTTTCCACTAAATCCCGCCCCTTGTTTTGAAACTTGCTGCATTCGGTCAAACTGGCTTCATTAGGCGTCTCGATCCCCACAAAGACCATATTAAATCCTGCCTGGGTCATTAACGCCATCAATTCCAGATCATCGGCTAAATTTATTGACGCTTCTGTATGAAATGGCATCCCAATCTTCCCTTTACGCCATCTAATCAAAGCCGGCAGGATCTCAGATTTAAGCTGCTTTTTGTTGCCGATGAAATTATCGTCCACAAAAAAGACACTCTTGCGCCAACCCAGTGCATATAAGCTGTCTAATTCGGCGACAATCTGCGGGGCAGTCTTGGTTCGTGGGCGATGGCCCAAAAGTGCGGTGATATTGCAGAAGTTACAATTAAACGGGCATCCACGCGAGTATTGGATACTGATGGCATCGTAATATTTCAAGTTCGCCAACCCCCATAGGGGCGCCGGACTTTGCCGGATATCTGGAAATTCGTCGGTGGTATAAAGCGAACGTGCACAGCCATTAGCCAGATCTGCCAGAAAAAGCGGTAATGTGATTTCGGCTTCATTGAGTATAAAGTGATCCACCTCGGGGAACTGGTCATGCTCCATTGTGAATAGAGGTCCACCCGCCACCACGGTTACCCCTGCCTGCTTACAACGGATGATGAGGTCGCGGGCTGCGTCCCGCTGTACGACCATCGCGCTGATGAAAACATAATCAGCCCACAGCAGGTCTTTTTGGCTCAGACCAGTGGTGTTAAGGTCCACCAGACGCATTCCCCATTCGGCAGGCAGCATCGCCGCCACAGTCAGCAAACCCAGAGGCGGAGACCCAGCTTTTTTACGGATGAACTTTAACGCGTGTTTGAAACTCCAAAAAGTGTCCGGGAACTCCGGGTAAACCAGCAGGATATTCACTGGTGAGTCCGCTTTAATTGCTTTTTTTAAAGAGAGAACGAAACCACGCACTGAGTCGCGGTCCCATTTTTTTCTGATTCCTGAGTTGCGCAGTCACAGCCCAAAAGCTGATCTGGTTCCCACACTCGCACTTAATGAATTGGGAAGCCTTCCCTTCACCGCTTACGGCTAAAGCAATCAGCGGGTCATCGGTGATCATTCTACCACACTGCGGACATGTCACTGTAGTTGGTTTTTCCATCTTACACTCCTTGTTCTGCTTTCTGATGATCGGATTCAGGGTCCGGCTGCGCTGCATACGTCACAGCCGGACCCTATGAACACGCTATCGGTTCTTCTCACTGGTCACATTCACCGGCAAGCTGCCCAACAGCAAAGTTGGATTGATCCCATGCTCGGTGAGAATGATCTTGGCATTGTCTCGTAACGCATTTTCAACCATCTCAAGCTGCTTGAGCAGTTGGGCGTTGCCGACGAAGAATTTCTCGGCAGATTCATTGACCAGGCGGATAGCTTCTGCCTTACCTTGAGCGACTTGTATAACAGCAGCCCGTTCTCCTTCAGCACGCTGGATCATCGCCAGCTTTTGCTGTTCAGCTGCCTCGAATTCGCCCGTCGCCAGCAAACGCATCGAACGCCGTTCCTGTTCAGCGGTTTTTTGCTTGTGCATGGCTTTTTTGATGTCTTCCGGCGGGTCAATTAAACGGATTTCCACCTTGCTGACACTCAGTCCCCATTCAACGGCATAAGTATTCAGAATGTGCTGCAAGTTAGTGGCAATCGTCTCCCGCGCCACCAGGCTTTCATCCAGCGTCAAATCGCCAAACTCCTGGCGCAGATTGGTCATCGCCAATTGTATAATTGCCCGTTTCCAATCATCAATATTGTAAAATGTGCGTTTGATGGCTTCCTCTTCGATCGCCGGGCGAACCCACATTATCCCATCCACCAGGATCTCCACGTTATCTTTGGTTATCACCGACTGCGGATGAATATCCATCGTGTGCTCGCGAACGTCACGGACGCGGATTAAATGGATAAATGGGATTTGAAATCCCAGACCGGGTTGAATGAAACGACTATACTTGCCCAGTGTTTCCTGGATCCCGCGCTCGAAAGGCCGGAGCGTATAGATTACACCATAAACAGTTCGCATTTTTTTCTCCTATCAGGTACTCTCAAACATAGACAATCAAGATTTCTATTGGGTTCTTATGCCAGAGTGAAACAACATTAGGACCCTTATGCACAAAGCAATCAAGCGATTTTTACTGCCACTATCAAGTGTATTGTGCTACTTCATTCAACTGGCGCTGGTACAGCTGTGAGATCGGTGAACTCAGTTTTGGCTTTATCGACTCTTTCTTCAACCATCTCAAGAGATTCGCGCGCATCACGAATTCTCACCACCGCCTTGTACAACATAAAACCACCAACGATCACACCCGCAATGGCTATGAGAAAAACGGCTTGACTGCCCATCAGAAAATATCCGATTAGCGCCAAAACGCCTACCGCCAGGATAATCCCACCAATCATCCGGCTGCGGATTCCACCAGCGATATTTTTCTGAATGGAATGCAAATTTTTCTCTAAACGCAGTAACTTACCCCTTGCCTGGCCTATGTAATTGGGCTGAGCTTTGTTATCCATCGTTTATCCTCCTATCCTGCAGGCTTGACTCATGAACTCTTCATTCATCCATATCCATTTCTCACGCGCAGTTATTTCACACGTGATAACATACCGGAACTCCAGGATAAAACTTTTACCCCTATACTATCTTTAAGCATACATCGTAATCGATGGGTTTTCATCAGCGCCATGTGGATTTTATCTCCACATTCTGTGGATATGAGTGACCATGGAATATGCATAGTGTGGAGATATTTGGTGATAGAGGTAGAAAACAACCACCGCGCGTTAGGTAGCGCGGTGGCTGCATCAGCACATATCTTAGGACCTGACGTGTTGCAGCGTCAGGTAACTGATACTTATTATAATTACTCGGTTGCCAGCACCATATCTGTGCACGCACTCCCACAACTCGCAATAACCTTGAAAACATCATCGATGGCGGGTTCTGTTGTTGTCAGAACCGAATAGTCCTTCAAGCTAAGGGTCACTTCCAGGGCGTGCGTCTGCGTCACCTGCTTAACGTGACCACCCAGAATCAGAGCCACTGCATGTTCCCAACTAATCATATCCGCAGCAGGATCGAGGGTACTGCCGTCCATCGCGAGATTGGCATAGATATCAGCGGCAAAATTGCTCATGACCTGCATCTCATCCTCAGATGCCGTATCCACTCCCCCACCAAAGAACCGGATCAGAACAGTCATCGAATCTGCGACTGCCCCGTCTGACCACGTCTTTTCAAAACCAACCAGTCGATCCACCCATGCCGCAAGCTGTGTTTGCTGATCGGGCGATAATGTATTGCTTTCGACAACTTCACCCTGGCATGTGGTTACGTTGACCCGCCCATCCGCGAAAATATTCAATCCATCACAGAACCCCGCAATCCCACCCTCACGCTGCCAGATGAGGACAGGACCTTCATTAATGCCCGGATCGGGTTCAGGTATGACCGTGGGTCGACATGCCGTTATAAGCCCCAAAACAACCACCAAAAGTATGCTGCATAAAATTACCAACGTTCTCTTCTTCATTGTCGCCACCTTGTCTCAAGAGTTTACTCACACATTATAGACGTTTATCAGTCCTGAAACGTTCCAAATAGAGAAACTGATGATAATGAAGAAATTGTTGTCAGTGGCGCACGCAAAGATCCATTTATACCCTGAAATCTATAAACCCGCGTTCTACATTCACTGCTGTTAACTGCACGTGCACCCGGTCACCGACATCCAGACCCTCGTATCCGCTGACCAATTTCCCCTCAACCGGCACTGCAAGGACCCTTACCCAGGTTCCTTTACCCGAAGCACCTGTGACAATGGCGTCAAATCGATCACCAATCCGCGATTCAAGGAGCAGCGCTGCTGCTGATTTACCGACCTGCCTTTCAACCTTGTTGGCGGCATCTTCCTGTAAAGTGCAATGTTTCGCCAGAGCATCCAGTTCATCTTTGCTGTAGGGCCACACGTCCCTCAGCAGCGCAGCTTTCAGCAAGCGTTGGGTTACCAGGTCCGGATAACGGCGATTCGGTGCGGTTGAGTGGCCATAATCCTTGACCGCCAGGCCAAAGTGTCCGGGGGCAGTGTCACCTGGCAGTTCTGCCATGTATTCACCCGCTCCCAGAAGTTTGATGACGGCAAGGGACAGGTCGGGAAATTCCACAGGATCGACAGTATTCGCATGGACGAGAAACGCGTCCAACGCTTTTGAATCGGGGTCGGTTGGCAGCTCAAACTTATGTTCCGCAGCTAAGTCAACGATGCGTGACCAGCGGTTGGGTGTACGGACTACCCGGCGTATTGAAGGAAATTTCCTGGATGTAAGGAAACGGGCAGTGACACCATTAGCGGCAATCATGAAGTCTTCGATCATATCGGTGGCGGGGTTCTTTTTTGCCACTTCAAGGTCACGTATTAACTCACCCTCAAAGATTGGCCTGGCTTCTATTGTTTCCAGGCTCAACGCTCCGTGGACATGGCGGAGCCTCCGCATTTTCCGGGCTGCATTGTCCTGCAAATGCAGATTTTCAGCCAAACCCTTGACAGCGACGACCGCATCTGGTGGAGGACCACCGTCCAGCCATGCAGCCACGCTGTTATAAGCCAACTGCGCATGATTGCAGACACAAGCCTGATAGATATCGGAATCCAGCAGAGAGCCATCCGTGTCAATCACCATTTCTACGATAACAGCCAGACGTTCTTCGTTGACATTCAGTGAGGTGAGGTCGTTGGACAGCTTCTCAGGCAGCATAGGGAATATCTCAGCCGCTGTGTAGACTGAGGTTGTATTGTGGTGCGCGTGTTGATCAACAGCCGAGTCAGGGTGAACAAGTGCGTCCACATCAGCTATCGCCACCATAACCTTGACTTTACCACCGGGCATAGCCTCAGCCACGGTGAGTTGATCCAGGTCATGCGAGTCGTCGTTATCAATCGAAACCCACAGTAAACCCGTAAGATCCCGCATGGATTCACTGTTCACTGCTGCTCCCTGCGTCTGAATCTCATCTAGTTCAGTACGTACTTTTACGGAAAAATCTGGCAGCAAACCATGTTTGATCATCGCCCTGTGAGCGAGATTTTGCAATATTGTATAGTGGTAGTGACTATTCATATTCATAAGCCGTCCCCCTCACTCCGCATCGCCAGCAGATTCTGTATAGGCTGACCATCATGACTGCCCGATGATATAAGATGACCGCTGGCAAGTCGAAAGTAGAAAGACGACAATTGTCCTTACTTTGGCATACTTCCTTACTGGTTAATGATCTCACGGTACAATCCATACAGATCGACCAGCAGGTCGGCGGCTAACGGATCACTTTTCGCCAGCAGCGTGATGATCTCATCACGTTGGGCAAACAGCTTTTGGACACCCGCGCTTTGCTCCGGCGTGAGTGACGAATCATCTCCCATTGTCAGTTTCTACCCGTAAGAAAGTAAAAAAGTCACTGGCAGCTTGACGCGCTGGCTCATAGTTATTCTGCCGAACTTCTATGATGGCAGAGATGAGAGCATGATAAATCCTCTCCATGTTTAATTGGCGCTCTGCCTCAAACAGACAACGCGCGTATTGACGTGACTTGAGCCACATAGGGATAAAGCCGATGAGAAAGGTGGTGAGTTGCAGGACTATAAATACGATGATCTTTCGCATCCAGGGCGTAGAGGCGACCGGTTTAAGGTGCGTGTCCGTGTTCATAATTATCTCCTCAGATCGTGTGACAACTGCAATCGATAACTTATCCAGTACATGAGCTTTCTTCTCATGGAATTCATCTTCCGTCAATAGGCTCTGTTCCCGTATATTGTCCAGCTAGTCAATCGGCCCAGCGATATCTACCTCTGAGCACTGCGCCAACCCAGCCTGACCATGTTCCAGTTTTTCTTGTGCGTTCAACATCGCCGTCTTCAAGCGGTCCTGCGTCCCCCACGAAACAGAAAGGTCAATACAAACCCGGCTACAAATCCGCCAATATGCGCCATAAAAGCCACACCGCCTGTATCTGAAGTATTAGCGATAGAGCCAATACCGCTGAAGAGCTGCAGAACGAACCAGAGCCCGATCACGATCAATGCCGGGACAGGGACTATCCTCTGTCCCTGTAAGACCTTGACATTGGCTCTGGGAAATAACAGGATATAAGCGCCGAGTACGCCGGCAATCGCTCCTGATGCGCCTAAATTCGGCACGTTTGATCCCGAGGCTGAACACTAACTGGGCGAAAGTAGCGGCAAGCCCGCAGATAAGGTAGAAGATGATGAACATAATGTGCCCAAAACGGTCTTCCACATTATCGCCAAAGATCCACAGGTATAACATATTACCGCCCAGATGAACCCATCCGGCATGCATAAACATGGCCGTGAAGAGCGTTACGAAATCACCGACAGGATTGGCAAGGAATCGGGTTGGAACGAAAGCCCACTCTTCAATGAAAGCGTCACCACCGCTCAGTTCCACAAAGAAAAACAGGACATTCAGAACGATCAGGGCATAGGTGACCAAGGGAACAATTCTTCGGGAACTGTTGTCATCACCGATGGGGAACATATGATCTATCTCCTTTATCTAACAACATACAGGTTTCCTGTGAATGATGCGGACTTTCCACAGAGACCTTAACCTAAGCTTTGTCTCACCTGGTGTGTTTGACACCATAATAGCCCACATAATGAGTCATTTAGTAGTTTCGCTCTTGTGTACGACGTTCATGAATTTGCCGTTCAACAGCATCCAAAGCGCCATTCAATGTCGAATGAATCGACTCCCCTTTTTCGGTTGCTGCGATATCATCTGACCCCATATAGACGACAATCGTCACCTCGTACATGTACGAGACTGGTTGCTTCAGGTTGACAACCCCGCCTGAAATGTCGTTGTGACCTTCTGTCATTTTACTAAGCCGGTCTACAGCCAGGGTATATAATTCGTTTTCGCTTTTCTTCACATCATCAATTTCATTATGAAACTCAACAGGAAAAGTTGCTTTTTCCATTTCTTCGTCCCCTTTAATTTACTAGAATAATGTGCAGTAACCTGCATCATTAACGGCTAAACTCAGCCGTGGTACGCAACAGACTGATCACATCATCGCGACCTAACACACCCTGAAGTTGATCACCTATCATGACCGGCAATTGGTTCACGCCATCACGGTCCATTTCTCCCAGGGCGTCCCGCAGTTCCGTATCGGGTCGAATCACCTTCATGGTCGCCACCGGCAGCATCGCCTGCGCTGCCGTTGTGGTTGACCAGTCAGCACGAGGTACTGCCTGGAGGTTGTGCAGGGTTAGCAGCCCGACAACTTTACCTTCCAGTTCAACAATCAGGCTGCGCAAGCCAGAGCCTAAAATATGCTCGTTCACTAAATGTTCCAGGAATTCTCCAGGTGCTACCACCGTATAGTCTTTGCGCATGACATCGGCGACATGATGCCCGGCTAACAAGTCATGGATGGTCTGCTGTCGTAGTTCAGAATTTGCCGCGCTCTCCAGGAACCAACCAATAAAAGCGATCCACAACCCATTTCCTAAATTCCCGGCAAATATCTGCCACACACCCAGGAGGATAAAAAGAAAAGCGATAAACCGTCCTAAATTGGCAGCGACCTGCGTGGCACGATGAAGGTTGTTTGTGATGCCCCACACAATAGCCCGAAAAACACGACCGCCGTCCAATGGGAATCCCGGAATCAGGTTGAAGAGCGCCAGCGAGCCATTGATATAAGTCAGGTATTTGGTCAGAGCCAGCAGAGGGCTCATTGTGCCGGTAATCAGTTGCAGCAGGCCAAACAGAATCGCCAGAGCAAAACTCGTTGCAGGACCAGCTAGAGCAATCCAGAACTCAGCAGTGGCGTTGGGTGACTCAGATTCAATCTGAGAAACACCGCCAAAAATAAAGAGTGTGATGCTGCGCACCTTAATTTTGTAATGTTTGGCCACAAGAGAATGCCCCAGCTCGTGGAGAATCACGCTGCCAAAGAAAAAAATAGCGGTAACGGCAGCGACCATCCAATATTGTGCTGCAGGCCAGTTGGTGAATTCTGTCGGATAGTAACTGGTAGCCAGCGACCAGGTAAGTAATAAAAAGATTAAGAACCATGAATAATCCAAACCAATTGGGATTCCCAAGATGCGGCCTAACGACAGCGTGCTCTTATTCATGATTCAATGCTCCTTAATTTTCCAGCCATTTCTGAAGCTGGGCGTGTCTCAGGTTTTACAGCTGTCAGCATCGGCTTGGAGACAGCCGGTTCTGTATTCAACGGTTGTGCGTCAAATTCCGCCAACTCGGATCGGAAGTCGGTGACACTATTTGTCAGTGATTTTACATAAATGACTTCGCACATTGTATCAGGCTCAGTTCCTGGCATCGGGGTGCAGGTGCCTGAATCTATCCTTAGCCAGGCCTTCTCCAAGTTCAATGCGTTTTGTTCGGTTCCCTTCCCCAAACACGCTGTAATGATCAAGACGATGCCCAGAGACACAAAGACGGCAGCCATGACCAATTCGAACCGATGGCTGGTCATAATGAGCCCGATAAGCGTCACCCAACCAACAAGCACTATAACAGTAACCGTGATGCGATGGCGCGTTGCGCCACCGATATGGCTTCTACTATGACCTATCGCCAGTGCACGACGCAGCCATTTACGCCTGGTCCAGCCCACCAGCGGAGAATGGTTTTTGTGGTCCATCATTGTTCCTCCTGAATCCATTGGATAATCTGCCATTTTGCCCGCCATTCCCCTGGTCTATCAATGATTGGCAGCAGCTACTTTACTCAGGCGTGGTTACGACCTTTTCTTCTTTTGCAACGCGCCTGGGCTGAGGCGTGGTAGGAGCCTTGCGTGCTTCCTCTTTCATGCGCCGGATATGCTTTCGCTGACTCTGGGGTAATCGTTTTCTCTTTTTTTTACTCGTCTCTTCTACCATCTGTAGCAACTCCTTATTCTTGTGTACTTGCTCAATCTATTCTGCCATAGAGAAATTGACATACGGATAAAACAGATTTGCTGCGCCAAGTTTTGGCGCAAAGCGGTCTCTGACCCGCCAATTGTGGATACCAGGAACCTTATCCTGTTTCACCCTTCAGCATACCGCTTTCTGTATGGACTGTCATCAGCACTACGTAGATTATTAGCTCCACGTTCAACTGACTTTGGCTGTGCATCCTCCACTAAAAGGGGAGAATGGCTGCACTTTAGTTTGCGTGCATGGGTCTGCTTCCGCATCATGTTAGGCAGATAGGTCCGGCTTGCCTATGAGAAGATGTCCAAAGAGATGGTTGAGAAGATGAATCGAGTGCCATGCTTTCACCAGGTGTCAGTCAGACCAGTCAAACTGCTGAAATAAATACGGGGGACTGAGAAGAACGGCATACCGCAGACCGTAGGCGTCGCTAACCACGACAGGCAGACCATTGAGCGCCGTGGAGAGATAACCCAACACATCCGAAGTCGTATAGTCTTCCACAGGTTGTAGAGGATCAATCTCCAGGACAATAAACAGCCAGGCATTGCCAGCCTCGGTTTCGGTCAGCACATAACGACTGATGAAGGGCTGCAATCCGCGTTGAGCCAGAAGGCCCGGAATTTTCCGGGCTATATAACGGGCTGCCGGCAGATAACGGTTAGCACTCATGGTTGGATCCCATCCATCGGGGCGCAACTTCTCCTCCGCCTCGGTAATCCAGTTGATGATGGATGGCTCAGACGGTCCGATGATTTCCACCTGAGGCGTTCCATCACCCGGAAGTTGCGGATGTTCACGCAGGCGCAATTCCTGCTGCATTAATCCGTGATAATGGGGATCGAGATCCACAATCATCCCACCCGTCGGAAACAAGGGATTTATGCTGCCACTCCCACGCGGGTTACGCAGTCGAAACTCCAACACAGGCATAAACCGCCGGTAAGCTGCCACCGTGCCCACGATAAGCAAGATAACAACCACGGTCCATAAGATAAGCTGCAAAGGGTTGACAATAAAATCGTCCCACCAGGCCTGTCGTGCAGATTCACTTCGGATTCGCGCGATGTCAGCCTGGGTTGCAGCCTCCGGTGTAGCCGTCAACGGATAAGCCGTCAGGGTAGCATGCGCCTGGGCTGTCTCTGCGGCGTAGGTGTCCAGAATCGCCTGGACTTGCGCGGTCTGGGTGACATTGAAATTATAGGCAGAAACAGTGGCTGTGGCTGATTGGCTCTGAGCGGTGGCAGTAGCATTCACCGCTAACTGCGTCTGTTCTCTGATGAATTGCTGGGTGGCAGCGGCTCGGGCCATATTCAGGCTGACCTCGGTACCCTGGATGGAAAGTTCCATCATCTGGCGCTGGTAATTATCTATTGTGGCCTGCGCTGCAACATTCGCAGCCTGATCCATGTTCAGGCTGACCACGGTGGCCTGATGTGATAGCTCCATCATCTCATTCTGACCAGAAACCAATGTAGCCTGCGCAGCTGCATATCCTGCATCCTGGTTATAGCCAGACGATGTTAAAGGGGTTAATACCAGGACCATGGACGCAGGTCCAGGTGCAGGCGTCGTAGCGCCTGCACACGCGAGCAGCACAACCATCATCAGGCTAATTATCGTCGTGATCCACCGATTAGTCATCAGGAAGCCTTTCAAACTGCATATTCTGCGTGCGGGCGGACATTGCATCACCGCCCAGCTTTACGGGTTAGGGAACAGGTTCTCCTCCAGTTGAACCAAGTTTTGCGCCAACTGATTCAGCTCTGGTTGTGCTGACTTGAGGTCTGTCTGCATATCGGTCAGTGCCTGAGCTGCACTTTGTAGCAAAGCAGCAAGCACGTCACTTTGCTCCTCCCCCAATTGGTTGGAAAGGGCGCCCAATGCTGTTGTAGCCTTGATCAACAACAGGCGCGCTCCCGCGTAATCGTCAGCAGCTACAGCCAGGTTGGCGCCTCGTACACCTGACAACGCCTGGAGCAGATCCATGTGCAGCATAGCGGTATCCAGATCCATTCGCAGGGTCTCAGATATCCGCCTGCAACGTTGCGATCTGATCGGTTTTGCTGGTGACTGTCGCGTCAGCGCGTATAAGATCGGCGTTGGCTTTATCGAGTTTCCGCCAGGTTGGGACGTAGAGCGCGAGGGTCATTAACAACGCCCCCACCCCAAACGCCAGCAACGCCACCAGCGTCCAGCGCAGAATGCTGGGCATGGACTTGTGCGGACGGGCTTCAGGTCCGGTTTCAGTTAACTCTGATTCGTTTTCGTTCATTGGGTTTCCTTTGCCTTGAATCACTGCCGGGCAACTGTGAAAGTTGCAACGGTCCCGATCACATCATTCATACGCTAGCGTTCTACACCATGCCAAGGAGTCGTAAGACAATGAGGATGATGGCGATAACGATCAACACATGAACGATTCCGCCAGTTTTTGGGATTCTGGTACTCACCCTTGAACCGAAAGCACCGAGTAACCACAGCACAATTAGAATGACAATAATTGTCCACAACATAATAATTCTCCTTTATAGTCATGATTATCTGCTACCGGTCAGGCAGCAGAGGTCGGATGGGTCCGTTACGGAAAGTACCCGTTCTCCACACCAGCAATCAGGTGTGGACAGCTTTCCCTAAATCTTTAAGGGTTTGTGACAAATGGTCCCGCTGCTCATCAACCATATCCTGCCCATGTTGCTGAAGTTCACCGGCTTGCTCTTGGACATCGTCCGAGATCTGGTTGGCTTTTGTGCGAATCTGCTTCAGCGCGCCTTTTACGGTGGAGGTCGCCTGTTCGCTCAGTTCGATGCTTTTATTTTGAATTTGGGAGCGCGTCTTTTTCCCCGATTGCGGCGCCAGCAACAGCATCCCTGCCGCGCCTGCCAATCCGCCTACCAGCAATCCGGCTAAAAAGCCCCCCAACTGGCTGACATCATGGTCAAGATCCATCGTAGTATTTTCTCTGTTATTCATACTGTTTCCTCCTCAATTTATATCGTTATCTTTTGTTATACATAACTAACACCCCATCTTAAAGCCTATAGTTATGTCAGTACTCACTATGCTATCAAGCAACGGGCTCAGATCCTGGCGATGCATGAGACTTAACCGCTGCGGGTGGTGTGCGTTGTACGCTCTGAACCAGGGCCTGTTTCCTCCCGCGTCGAACGCGTGAACGTGCGCGCGCTTGGACGATCTGTAACCAAACGAATGACGTAAACCACACCCCAAAAGATCAGCGCATATATTCCCATCGCAACCAGTGTGATGGCTTCCAGGATGATGCCGCCGGACGTGGGTGTTCCAATCAAGCCCGCGAACGGTGCGACGAACGGACCCGTAATCCCATACAGAAAAGCGGCAAAACCGCTGTCCGGATTGGCGGCGATCAATTTCAACATAAAGCGCAGCCCCAGTAAAATCTCCAACAGACCCAGAATGCTCCACACGATCCGCGTCACCAGGAACAATGTCTGCCGTCTCTCGGCGGCCACATCACGGGTCACTTGCTCGGTCACCGCGTAGCCCGGTTGTTGCGTAACGACCGTCTCTTCACGACGATCCACCGAAAATTGATCGTTCGGTTGATTTACGGACATACTACCTCCTTATATCTCTTAGTAGGATTCCAGCGTGAGCCTGACACCAGGTTATGCCCTTCCACACAGCGGGGCATCGCTTGAATATCCCCTGACGTAACCGTCAGGATGGTTACCGGCTCCCTCGGAAAAAGCGAACAATCGCCAGCAGAATGACGGCGCCCAGCAGCGTGACGAGCATGGTGGGCACGGTAATTGCATCGTTAATGGTTCCGACATTAAAGATGGGGGTGAGGAAATAACCCGCCAGGAATGCGCCGACAACGGCCACCACGATATTGAGCAGCAGGTTCGAGCGGTCATGCATAATGCTAGTCGCCACCCATCCGATCACCGCTGCAACGATAAGGTATATCAAAAGGTTTGTCATTTGTTCTCCTTTGTGAGTGCTTGAGATCTTGAAAACCCGTCTGTTGATATCAAGGCACTTACAGCTTACTTACTCATCAGTACATCTTTATACATTCGTTTACATCAACACTCCGTGGATTATTCACTCCACATTCAACTTACCTGAACACGCGTCTGCTCCAGCTATACGTAGAGAGATAATTTACGCCGGGTACTAAGGTGCAACCACTCCATTGGGTTTCCATTGATGCTGCGGGTTATGCAGTACTCGTATAGGCACAGACACATGCTCGATCCAGAAATCGCGTATGACCGGACGCACAATGGAATTCGCGGTTTGGGTTGCGTACAATCCTGGCAGCGCTACAGATTTCTCATTAAATTCCCGAGGGCCAGGACCACAAATCCGGCCACCACCAACCAGAATGCGTAGCTGGCAAGTTGGGAAAGGATACCTTGCTGAGCGAGAAGCCCAAGGGCTGCGAGAGCCACAGCAATCCAGAACGTAGCAACTTTGGGTGCACTGAGTTTCATGATTTTTATCTCCTATATACTATCTGAGATCGCGAGCGATCCATCTTTCAACCAACTCGCGAGGTCCTGCTCCTGATACCGTGTAACCTGAGCAGATGTGCCGGAATGGAACAGGCGCATTATGCGTCCGCGACTTCGACCTTATCCGGGTGGGGTTCATGCTCAGCAGTCAGGCGATCTATTTCTTCTTCGACGCGTTCGCGGGTATATCCATACTTTTCCTGAATCATGCCGACGAATTTATCATACTTACCACCGACCTGCTTCAGATCGTCATCAGTGAGTTTGCCCCACAACACTTTTGCCTGTCCCTGCAATTGCTTCCACTTACCTTCAAATATATCTTTATTCATATGTAACCCTCCCTGTTCCATCAAATTAACTGCCCGAGTTGAAAATTGAACCATCTTGCATACCAATGACGTTTGGACAAAAATCACTTATCCTTGTGACTCTCTCAGCATACATCGCAATGACCAGGCTGTCATCGGGGCAGTGTGGATTTTAGTTCCACAATCGGCGGATATGGACGCTACGTATGCTCCACTTTCTATGGAGAGAAATATACACTTAGCGTTGAAGCGCATTCAGCACTGTTGGGTATATAATGAGGTGCGGGGTATGCTATCGGCCGGCCATGGGTGTAATTCACCCCCTGCGTCGTCTGCCAGAAATAGTGAAAGGAGTTGTTCTATGCAGTATAGTTTTGCCGACCTGGTAGACCTGCCCGGCTTTCAGCAGGTGATGCAGTCGTGGTATAGCGTCGTCGGTGTTGCCACCGCGCTGCTGGATACGGAGCGACACTGCCTGTGCGCCGTGGGCTGGCAGGATATCTGCACCCGCTTTCATCACCTCCCGCCAGAGGCCGAGGGCCGCTGCACCCTACAGTGACGACTACCTTTTCAGCCATTTGCACGAGGGCGACCTATGTGGTGCACCAGTGCTCGCATGGCCTGATGAACTGTGCTATGCCGGTGATGGTCAAAGGCGAACACATTGCCACCCTGTTCATGGGCCAATTCCTGCACGCGCCGCCCGATGAAGCATTCTTCCGCCAGCAGGCGCAAGAGTTGCAGGTTGACGAAGAAGCCTACCTGGCGGCACTCCGGCAGGTGCCCATCATTTCGGAAGAGCGGCTGCGGGTGGTCATGGCGGCGCAAATCCGGCTGGCCCAAATGCTGGCGACGATGGGGTGGGAGCACAAGCAACTCGTGGGGACCTCCGCCACCTTCAACGCCGATCTCCTCCGCGCGCAACAGCACATCGCCCTGATGTTGCACACGGCCCAGACGGCCAGCAGCGCGCTGGAACCGGCCCAGGTGCTGGAGCGGGTGGCCGATGCCCTGGATCGCCGCCGTGGACGTGCCCTACTGCGGCATCTATCTGATGGATGCTGAACGCGGGGTGCTGGTGCCCCACGTGGTCCGCGGGCCGTTGACCGAGGTGGACCGCGGTGACTTGCGTGAGCGGTATCTGGATCCGGTCGTTAATTCTCTGGCGGGTGAGGCGTTAGAGCGCCAGGCGCCGGCGGTCTGGTACGATGCCGCGGCCGATCCCCGGATCAGCCAGGAGATGGCGCAGACCTGGAACATCAAATCGGTGTTGGCCGTGCCCATCCGGGTGAGCGCCAAGGTGTTGGGACTGGCGCTGCTCAGCACCTCCAGCGACTATCGCCAGTTCACGCCCGACGAGATCGAACTGGTCTGGGGCATTGCCAACTCGGTGGCGTTGGCGGTGGACAACGCCCGGCTTGTACGCAGAAACGCGCCAGCGCCTGGCCGAAAGCCAGGGATTGCAGCGGGTGGCGGCCGCGTTGCTCCACAAGGTCAGCCCGGAGGAGGTGCTCGAGATCGTCTGCGCCGAGGCCCAGCAACTGACCGGCGCTACGGGCAGTGCGGTCTTGCTCGTAGAAGACAGCGAACTGGCTGCGCGTGACCTACAGCAGCGGAACAGAACCGGCGTTCTTTGACCGTATCCCCATCGCAGGGTCTTTGGCCGGCATCACCGTGCGCCGGAATGAACCCTTTTTGACCAACGCGCCCGCCGGCGAGTCGTACGAGTATCTGCGGGGGAAACGCCCCACGGCCTTTTTGTCCGTGCCGTTGCACGCCAACGGCGACGTCATCGGCGTGCTGGAAGTGGTAGACAAACCCGGCGGCTTTGTGAAGGACGATATCCGGATCGTCAGTCTCTTTGCCAATCAGGCCGCCATCAACATCGAACACGCCCGGCTCAATCAGCAAGCCGGGCAATTGGCGGTGCTGGAGGAGCGGCAGCGCCTGGCGCGGGAACTGCACGACTCGGTCGTGCAATCGCTCTACAGTATGGCGCTCTACGCGGATGCGGCGGCGCTGGCCCTGACGGCCGGCAAACAGGACGTGACGGTGAATCACCTGCAAGAACTGCGCGACACGGCGCGGAGCGCGATGTACGATATGCGGCTGCTGATCTTTGAGCTGCACCCGCCCGCGCTGGAACAGGATGGGTTGGTGACGGCCCTGCGCGTCCGGCTGGCGGCGGTGGAGGCGCGCGCCGGCGTGCATGCCGAACTCGAGGTAGAAGGCGAGCGTCGTTTGCCGATTGAGATCGAACAGGAACTCTACCGGATCGCGCAAGAGGCGCTCAACAACGTCATGAAACACGCCCAGGCGCAGCATGTGAAAATTCGATTACGAGTTCACCGACCGGGACCGTTTGCCTGCAAGTGCACGATGACGGTATCGGCTTTGATCCGCTCAGCGCCCAGACTGCCGGGGGGATGGGACTGCACAGTTTCGAGGCGCGGGCTGCCAAGATCGGCGGCCGCGTCACCGTGGACAGCCAACCGGGGCAGGGAACGACGGTGACGGTGGACGTCGCCATGAAAGATGAGGAGACGTATGAGCCAGACCATTCGCGTTTTGATCGTGGACGACCATACGATTGTCCGCAAAGGCATCCGCGCCTTGCTGACGGAGATCGCGGGCATTGAGGTGGTGGGCGAGGCTGCCGATGGGCAGGAGGCTATCGCACAGGCCAACCGTCTCCGCCCTGACGTGATCTCTGATGGACCTGGCGCATGCCCCGGCTGGACGGCATCGAGGCTACCCGCCAGATCAAGAGCCAGCAGCCGGAGAGCCGCATCCTCGTCATGACCAGCTTTGCGACCGATGACAAAGTGCTTCCGGCCATCAAAGCCGGCGCTCTGGGCTATCTCCTCAAAGAATCCGCCCCGGAAGACCTCGTGCAGGCGATCCACCAGATCTATCGCGGGGAATCGTCGCTGCACCCGGTCATCGCCCGCAAAGTCCTGCAAGAGATTGCGCATCCCTCGGACCGTCCCCCGACGACAGATCCGCTGACCGAGCGCGAAGCCGAGGTGCTGCGCCTGGTGGCTCAAGGGTTGAGCAATCAGGACATTGCCGAGAAATTGCATATCAGCGCCCCGACCGTGCGCACGCACGTGAGCAACATTATGAGCAAGCTGTACCTGGCGAATCGCGTTCAGGCCGCGCTGTATGCTTTGCGAGAGGGGCTGACATCACTGGATGCGGATCCGGATGGAAACGAAGCTGCAGGCTAAGCTATAACAGTAAGGAGACATAGATGAAAAAGAGACAAATCTGTGATGGAGTATATTGGATGGGTGCAGTTGACTGGAATCGCCGTTTGTTCGATGCCCTCATTCCACTGCCGGACGGCACAAGTTATAATGCTTATCTTATTCAAGGCACCGAAAAAACAGTATTAATAGATACAGTCGATCCTGCCTTTGTGGATATCCTGGCACAACAGTTGGAAGATGTTGAGAGCGTAGATTACATTGTTTGCCAACATGCAGAACAGGATCATTCAGGGGCTATTCCATATGTCATTCAGAAATACGGAAAGGCAAAAGTCCTGTGTTCACAAAAAGCACAGGCGCTGCTGATTGAACACCTTGACATTGATCCCGCACGCATTCGCACCGTTGAGGATGGGGAAATCCTTAACCTCGGCGGGAAAACACTCCGGTTTATATATACCCCGTGGGTACACTGGCCCGAGACCATGGTCACTTACCTTTCTGAGGATCGCATTCTTTTTACGTGCGATTTCTTTGGTTCACACATTGCCACCACCAATCTCTTTACAGGAAGCGATCCCACTAGTCTACGAGGCAGCCAAGCGTTACTATGCGGAAATTATGATGCCCTTCCGGCAAAGAATTATCAGCAACCTGAAGAAGATACGCGAGGTAGAATTTGACTATTTAGCGCCCAGTCACGGTCCAATCTATGATCACCCGGACTGGATCCTTGATGCGTATGCGGACTGGGTCTCCGACCGCGTCTCGAATCTGGTTGTGATCCCGTACATCTCCATGCATGGCAGCACGGAATACCATGGTCAATGTACCTGACCGCTGCTTTAGTCGAGAAGGGCATCACTGTTCAGCAGTTTGAATTATCAGTGACTGACATTGGGAAATTGGCTATTTCCCTGGTTGATGCAGCGACGATCGTGATTGGAACGCCCACAGTCCATTTTGGCCCCCACCCCAGTGTATTTTCCGCAACACACCTGGCAAACGCGCTGCACCCTAAACTGAAGTATGCTGCGGTTATTGGCTCCTATGGATGGGGCACGAAAGCCGTAGAAACGATTACCGGATTGATCCCGAACTTGAAGGTCGAAGTTCTCGGAACCGTACTCTGCAAAGGCATGCCGAAGTCTGAGGTATTCGCAACCCTTGATGCGCTGGCGGAAACAATATTCGAAAAACACACTGCCCTCGGACTGCTATAAAACTGAAGTTACCAGCTGATTGCGAATACGAAAACGGGAGCCAAGGTGATCCTTGACTCCCGTTCTTTTCATTATGCAACGTCATGCATGGCTTTTTTTATCTCAGTGTGCCTTAGCACCTTACTCAGCTCTAAATACGAGCTCGTCATCGACAAGATCCACTCGGATCACACTTTGTTCACCGAATTCACCCTCCAGAATCGCCAGAGCGAGGGGGTCCTGCAGTTCACGTTGAATCGTCCTTTTTAAAGGACGCGCCCCGTATACAGGATCGTAACCCTTCTCAGCCAGATACATCTTGACTGCGTCAGAATAGATGAGGTCCATCTGCCGTTCAGCCAGCAACCGTCGCAAGTTACCCAATTGGATATCCACAATCTTAACCAGATCAGCGCGTGTCAAACTGGTAAACAGGATGATGTCATCGATCCGGTTCAGAAATTCAGGTCTGAAGGTTTGATCCACTTCCTGCATAACGTGCGGATAAGCTTCTTCAGGCGACAGTTCTTTAATCCAACGACTGCCCACATTACTGGTCATAATCACGATCGTATTGGTGAAATCCACCGTCCGCCCATGACCATCGGTCAACCGACCCTCATCCAGAAGCTGCAGCAGCACGTTATACACTTCACTATGCGCTTTTTCAATCTCATCCAGCAATAGCACGCTGTAGGGACGGCGCCGCACTGCTTCGGTCAACTGCCCGCCCTCATCGTACCCCACATATCCGGGAGGTGCGCCGATTAAACGCGAAACCGTGTGCTTCTCTTGATACTCGCTCATATCAATGCGGACAATCGCTTCTTCGGTATCAAACAGGAATTCCGCCAGAGCGCGCGCCAGTTCCGTTTTCCCGACTCCCGTCGGTCCCAGGAACAAAAAGGTCCCAATCGGGCGGTGCAGGTCTTGCAACCCTGCCCGTGAACGGCGCACCGCATTAGAAACAGAAGCCACAGCAGCATCCTGCCCAACTACCCGTTTGTGGAGCTCTTCCTCCATCCGCATCAGCTTATCTTTCTCACCTTCGAGCAAGCGGGAGACCGGAATACCGGTCCAACTGGCGACAATCCGGGCAATCTCTTCCGGACCAACTTCATAATTCAGCATGGGTTGGTCATTCTGAATAAGCCGGAATTGTTTTTCCGCCTCGCTCAGCTCTTTCTGCAGCTCCAGAGAGCGTCCATACCGCAGTCGGGCGGCTTCGTTAAAATCACGACGGCTCTCAGCACTCTCAATTTCTGTCGTCAGGTCATCCAGCTGCTTTTGCACACTGCGGATTGTTTCAATTTGCGATTTTTCCTGCTGCCATTGTGCTGTGAGTGCCGTACTTTGCTCTTTTAGATCGCCCAGCATGTCCATTGAGCTTATTTAATCGCTCCTGACTTGCTTTGTCTTTCTCTTTCTGCAAAGCCGTGCGTTCAATTTCCAATTGCATAATTCTGCGGTCTATTTCATCCAGCACGGTTGGCTTGGAATCAATCTCAAGCCGCAATCTGGCTGCAGCTTCGTCGATAAGATCAATCGCTTTATCCGGCATTTGCCGGTCCACAATATACCGGTCACTCAGGGTCGCCGCAGCAATCAAAGCCGGATCCTGGATGCGAACGCCATGGTGCGTATCATACCGCTCTTTGATACCACGCAGAATACTGATCGTGTCGGCGACATTAGGCTCATCAACGAAAACAGGTTGGAACCGGCGCTCTAACGCAGCATCCTTTTCGATATACTGGCGGTACTCATCCAGCGTTGTTGCCCCCATAAGGCGCAGTTCACCGCGCGCCAGCATGGGTTTAAGAATATTACCCGCATCCATGGCGCCTTCGGCTTTACCAGCACCGACGACCGTGTGCAACTCGTCCACAAACATCAGGATGCGACCTGCGGAGTTTACCACCTCGGTCAGGACTGCTTTTAATCTTTCTTCAAACTCACCCCGGTACTTTGCACCGGCAATCAAAGCTCCCATATCAAGCTGGAAAATATCCTTATCCTTCAGACCTTCCGGTACATCACCGGAAACGATACGCTGGGCTAAACCCTCCACAATGGCTGTCTTTCCCACACCGGCTTCACCGACCAGCACCGGATTATTTTTAGTCCGGCGCGAGAGGATTTGCATGACCCGGCGGATTTCATCATCTCGCCCGATCACCGGGTCCAATTTATTCTGGTGCGCCATTTGTGTTAAATTCCTGCCGTACTTTTCCAGGACATCGTAGGTTCCTTCCGGGTGCTGCGAAGTGACCCGCTGTGTACCCCGGATTGAAGCCAAAACGCGCAGCACTGCCTCCCGGTCTATCCCTTGCGCGTGGAAAAATCGGCTGACCTCACCCGCGCTGGTATCCACCATAGCCAATAACAGGTGCTCTGTGCTTACGTATTCATCCCGCAGGCCTTCGGCTTCCCGCTGCGCAGTTTGCAGCAATCGCATAGTCCTGGACGAAAGTGAGGTTTGACCTGTGCTTCCACGGGCTTGTGGTTTCCGCGAGACAACTTGCGCAACATCAAGTTTTATACGCTGCGGGTCATGACCTAAGCCCAGAATAACCCGCGGTACAACACCGTCTGGTTGTTCCAGCAGCGCCAGTAATACATGTTCGGGATCAATTTCAGGATTGTTGTTCTCTTCCGCCAGTCTTTGCGCCCTGACTAAAGCCTGTTGTGCTCTTTCTGTTAAATTATTACTCTCCATACTTCCCTCCTGTGGGAGATCCCAGCCTGTGCAAAGCATGAGGCAAGATCCACCACATTAACCAATTGCTACCTCCATGGTACGTAAAATGTATTAGAAGCAGATATGCACTGGATAAGAATCACGTATGAAGCCCAATTGTGCTTTTTGACCTGCCTATAAAAATCGTTATAATCTCCCATATCTTTATTCTCGGTTGGATCCCGTTTATTTTATACGCTTTATCGAACTCAAGGAGAAATGATGTCAGAAAAATTAGTCATACTTCCCATCGAAAGTGAATCAGAGCGCACCGACTTCATTAATTTCCAATGGGAAGTTTATAAAGGTGACCCCAACTGGGTTCCGCCTCTCATTTCGGACAAGAAATACACTTTGGATCCCAAAGGTCATCCATTTCACCAACATGCAAAGGTGCAGTATTTCATCGCCAAAAGGGGTGATAAAATTGTCGGCACCATTGCCGGTATTATCAACTACAATCACAACACTTATTGGGAAGACAAGACCGGATTTTTTGGTTTTTACGAAGTCTTAAACGACCAGGAAGCATCCACCGCGCTTTTAGCTGCAGCGGAAGCCTTTGTGCGCGACGAGGGTATGGACACCATCCGCGGACCGGAGAACTTCTCGCAAAATGAGGAATGCGGGCTGTTGATTGATGGATGGAATGGACCCCCGGTGATTATGATGACCTATAATCCGCGCTATTATGTGGACTTCATTGAAGCTGCGGGTTATTACAAAGCGCACGATCTGTATGCATTTCTCACCGATGCCAGCAACTATGCAGTGGATAACGGGGGTATTGACCCTAAAGTTTACCGGGTGGCAGAGAAAATGGCGAAACGCGATGATCTGAAATTCAGATACATCAACATGAATACGTTTGAGAGCGAAGCCAATACATTCAAAAGCATCTATAATGCTGCCTGGTCCAAGAATTGGGGATTTGTGCCCATGACAGATGCAGAACTCAATCATGAAGCCAAGGCTCTGAAAACTATCCTTGATCCAAAAACGACCCTTTTTGTCTCTAAAAACAACCAGACAATTGGAGCAACTCTCCCGCTGCCCGATCTCAACCAACCGCTGCTCAAAGCCTATCCGCGTCCCGGCGTGCCGGAATGGTGGACCATGGCAAAGCTGCTTTACTACTGGAAATTTAAAAAAAGCATTACGATACTCAGAGCATTTGCCGGCGGTTTGATCGAAGACTATCGGGGTCGGGGCATAGATGCGGTGTTAGCGGTGGAAACGTTGAAGAACGCCATCCCCAAGTACAAATACATCGAGTTCTCATGGGTATTGGAAAGCAACATACCTATGCGGCAAACTGCTGTGAATCTTGGCGCGAAACTTTACAGAACTTACCGTTTATATGACAAAAAAGTATTGTGAGTTTAACAGAGACTCCCGCAAAGCTATACGTTATAACGGGGTGTCAGGTTGGCTAACCAACCTGACACCCCGTTATAAATTAATGTAAAGCGACCTAGTATTTGCGTACGATGGGCCTGTAAGAACCAGGTTGACGCGCCAACATAATCTGCGTTTCCTCACGGCGCTGGCGAACTGCATCCAGATCCAGTTTGACGACAAAATAGCCCTCTTCGGGTTCTTCAAGGGCTGCCAGAACATCCCCGGAAGGCGCAATGACCGCACTTTGACCAGCAAAGACATAGGAAGGCTCTTCGCCAATCCGGTTCGACGCTGCGATAAATACATCATTTTCGTAAGCGCGTGCAACTAAAAGCGTTCGCCACATATCGACGTCTTTGGTTTGCCAGGCTGCCGGGAGCAACAATACCTCTGCACCATCCAGGACCAGGCTGCGGGCTGTTTCAGGAAAAGTAAGATCCCAACCTGTCATAATACCCAGAATCCCTACTTCAGTTTCTATGGGTACAATGCGGTATCCCGGACGAAAGACTAACCGCTCCTCTGCTGGAAGGTGGACTTTGCGATATTCACCTGCCACTTCCCCATCGGGTCCGATTAAAACCGCACTGTTATATAAGACTGTCTCTACTTTCTCTTTAACAGCCATACCGATGACAACATAAACACCAAATTCTGTTGCATGTTGCCCAAGAATATTTGTAACCGCACCCGGTACACGCTGTGCCATTTGCGCAAAACGAGGACCACCTTCATAGCCGGTAACTGAAAGCTCAGGGAAAACGATAATATCAACAGGTTGCTCAGTGGCAACCTTGGCGATATAATCCGCCATTTTACTCACATTCGCTTCCATTTTTGTCAATTCCGGCTGCATTTGCACAACAGCTATGTTTAACTCTCGCATCGTACACTCCTTTTAAAATGTCGCACTTATTGAATACCTGAATGTTATGACCTTAAAAAATATGTAATGATCGACTGAAGTTCAAGAGGTAATGCCGATTCCACATGCATCAACTCTCCAGTTAGCGGATCAGGGAACTCTATAATACCTAAATGCAAAAATAACCGGTCGAATAACAGGTTCTGATGGCGCGATCCGTACATTTTATCACCGACCAGGGGAAATCCATACCACGAGAGATGGACACGTACCTGGTGCCTGTGTGACGTTTCAGGTTTAACAGCCAACAGGGTGTATTCCTGGTCATTTTCCCTGAAATGCCTTTGCACACGGAATGCTGTCACCGCCGGTCGACCTTCCCTTGAGACTTGCAGCCTCTCGCGTTCGTGCCGGGCATTACCGATGGGTTCCTCAATGACGCCTTTTCCTCGCAAATTCCCTTCAACCATAGCCGTAAAAGTATACGATATACGCTGCCGTTTGAGGGAACGGCGCAATTCTCGATACGCCTGATCATGCTTTGCCAGTAAAACCAGCCCGGACGCTGCTTCTTCAAGGGTAGTGAGTATCCCCGCACGGCCCACACCACCGATATTGGCAATCTCCGGTCGCGAACTCGCCAGCGACGATGCCAGCGACATCTGCTGTGTCCGTGACATGGATTTTATTGACAAACCAGCAGGTTTATCAATAACGATCACATGGTCATTTTCAAACAACACATCATGGAGAAGTGGCTCTGAATCGATGTGGGGATTTTCCGGCACCGGCAGAGCAACCTTGACCAGGTTTCCCGGCTGTAGCTTCTGGGCAACTTTACGCGCCAGAACATCATTGATGAGGATGTGCCCACCGTCAATCATTTGCTGTATTTGGGCTCGCTCTTAGATACCCCCATTCTTCAGCAAGGAACAAATCCAAACGCATCGGCGTGCTGACCGTCAACATTCGAAATTCAGACATCAGACAACAAACCTTCACGCGCCGCCAATAACGTGTCCAATAACATCACAGCGACACCAACCACAATGGCAGAATCAGCAATATTAAACAGAGGCCATTTATCCAAAGGCCAGAAAGTCACATCAAAATAATCCACTACAAACCCCCGCATAAACCTGTCGATGACATTCCCAAGCGCACCACCACACACTAAACCAAGCGCGATGTGCATCCAATACTGTTGTGCCGGTATTGCCCGTTGGTAAGATAGTATACCAACAACCACAATAATAGGTATGTATTTAAAAATATTGCTTAATTGTGGAAACATCCCAAACGCGCCACCGGTATTCCGGATAGGTGTTATAGAGAGGATGGGCTGCAGCCAGGATGCTATCTGGATAGTCTCATACTCGGTTAAATTGGCAACAATCCAAGCTTTTGAAATCTGATCTACGAATATGACAATAGCTGCGGCACCGTAAAGCAGTATCCGTGAACGTACAACATCTTTCATCGAGCAGATTCATACCGGGATTGGCACTGCAAACAAAATCGTGCTGAGGGTAAAACTTCCAACCGCGGAAGGTCAATAATAACACCACAGGACTCACATATACCGTACGTCCCGTCTTCAAACTTATCCAGAGCGCGACGGACATCGTCAAATGAATGCTTGAGCTGCCTGCCGACAGCCACATCCCGGGCTTGTTCAAAGACTTCAGTGCCGGCATCAGCCATGTGGTTACTATAACCAACACCATCCTCACGGACAGTGCGTTGAATCTCTTCAAGTTGAAGTTTGAGTTGCTGTTCAGTTTCTTTCAGTTGCTCAAGCAACTCACCATAGGTTGCTGGCATAAAACCCCCATACCCTCAGAATAATCGAAATCATGACAAAATTGTACCTTTGATTACTCAAAACACAAGAAAAATGTGCCACGCAGACCATCACCAACTAGTTACGTTATTGTAATTGCTCTGTAATTGCAAAAATTCATTCTTCAATATACAATAAAGATAGTATAATATTAGATAAATATCATGGCGATATTCCTACATTGTTTCACAGTTCCAGATTAACCGATTGCAGGAGGATGAGATGAACCGAAAACTTGGTAAGATGTTATTGGCCCTAGTCGTACTTATCGGGGTATTACCACAATTGGTGTTAGCAGCAGATCCAAATGTGTATACGTCCATCGTCGTCAGTGACGTCACTTCCGGTGCCGCCGTTATCGGTGGTGCATTCACAACAGATGTCAAATTATCAATCGAGAACAATGCTACACCTGAAACCGGGATTATGGGACTCGATCTTTGGCTGCAATTCGATGACACGATTCTTGCAGTCGATGATGCCGATGACAATCCAGGCAATGGTATTCAAGTGACAGTCCTTTCAGGCGCTCTGGGTGGTACTGTCGTAGTAGCCGCAAATGAAGTCGTGGCTTGCCCTGGTAGTGGCACATGTGTCCATGTCGCTTTAAGCCGCACTGGCAGCCCAATCTACAATTGGAATGGAAAAATCGTCAAGATTACCTGGGCAGGACTTGCCGCTGGACCTGCTAATTTACTCATCACGCCCGATACCGTTCTCTCGGATCAAAACGGTCAGGACGTAGCGATCAACAGCATGGTCGTCCCGGCGATAACGGTCATCGAACCGGGTATCATTGAGGGTACCGTCACCCGGCAAGGGAATCGCGCGAATGAAGCAAGCACCGATATTATTGCTTACAACACGAATGGTGGTGTGGTCGCCTTTACAAAAACAACTAGCCACTGGAAACTTCTACGCTTCCTGTCCCTGCGGGTGGAACCTATCTGGTACAGGCGAGTTACAACGGATACCTGAAAACCCAGAAAACCAACGTCTATGTTGTCGGCGCCACTGTATCTCTGGGCTCTACAACACTCAAAGGTGGGGACGTCAATGGCGACAACAATATCAATATTCTGGATATTGTGTCAATCATCAGCCGCTATGGGACCACCGGTTGGGCAGCGTCTGAACCAGCCGATATCAATAACGATGGCAACATCAATATCTTCGATCTGACCATTGCTGCCGGGAACTTTGGACGCTATGGTCCTGTGGTTTGGTAAGGGAGGGATAAATGAAACGCACACTACATATTCTGAGTTTGCTAACCTTATTGGTCGGGATGGTGGGTATGACCGGTCAGCCTGTATTTGCCGCTGACCCGGTTGTAAAAATTACGCCAGCAGCGACCACCATTGATGTGGGACAGACGGTTACCATATACGTTGATGTCACTGGCATATCCAATCTATTTGCAGTTGAATTGCATCTGTCATTTGATCCTGCTGTTTTAGAGGTTGTCGATGCAGACGCCGGCACGTGCAGGTATCCAGGTTGGCGCATGGCGATTTCCTGAAAGTTGAATTTGTTGCCCAGAATGCAGCCGATAATGCAACCGGTAAAATAGATTATGCGGTCACCCAGATGGGCACCGAACCCGGTAAAAACGGCGACGGTAAATTAGCTGTTATTACCTTCAAGGGTAAAGCTGCCGGCACATCCAGTGTAACCATTAATCAAGTACTGGCATCGGATCCATCCGCGACTGAAATCGTCGCTTCGACAAACAACGGCAGCATCACTGTGGGCTCAACACCAACTGCAACCACCTCTCCCACTGTGAGTCCCACGACTTCACCGACAACCAGTCCGACTACATCACCCACGACCAGCCCAACAACACCCCCACCCGCATCATGTACCCCTGTACTGGGCTATCACACCGTCAGAGCTGGTGAAACGCTGTATTCGATTGGACGCGCATACGCAACCAAACCCGACAAGATTGCTTCATGCAATGGCATCGTGAATCCGAGTGCGATTTACGTCGGAACCAAGCTGGCAATTCCTACCGCACCCTGGTCGCCAATACCGGCAGGACCAGTAGCTGTAAGGCAATTTACTCCGGGCGGCACAACGCCCCCACCCACTGCGACGCCAGCACCAGGTTGCAGATCATATCATACCGTTCTTTACGGACAAACACTGACGCTCATCGCATGGAAATACGGCACGACAATCTGGTCTATTGCCCGCGCGAACAGCATATACAACATCAACTTGATCTATGCTGGTCAGGTCCTCTGTATACCGTAAATAAAAACACTTAGCACAGTAAAACAACCCCGGTCATATCAATTCCGGGGTTGTTTTCTTTTTACGGGATCAATCTGATGCATAGTTCTGCTTCGATGAATATTAGTTCACAGAATCCTTGTGTTTATTGTGCGACATAGTGATACAGCGTAACACCCACAAACACCTGTTTATCCACAAACTGCCACCTGGTATCAAGCCAGGTCTTGACCAGTTCGCGCTGATCTCCCAACGCGACCTCAGAATAAACCAGCCAGATACTTTGATAACCGCGTACAATGCGGACCATTTCACTTTGGACATAGTTTTCACCAATCTGATAGCTGCCATCGGCAAGTTTCCAATTTGTATACGGGGCATCAGCCTGATGAAAGATTTGATTCCGGGCATAATAGTTAAAAACATGGGCATTGTAAGGAATCTGGAATAATATCAGCCCATCCGCAGTGTTTTGATCCATCAGAAATTCTACCGCTCTATTGAACTGGGGCTTGATTGGATAGCGCGACTGGCTGAGCAGTGGCGGGCACAGGGACAAAAGGACAATAAAGCCCAGTCCCCACATCCATTTGCGGTCGATGCTGGCTAGTTTTGTTATGCCAACCGCAATAAACAGGTAAAAGGCGGGAGCTGACCAGATTAAATAGCGATCCGTAAACATCGGGCTTCTGAGACTGACGAACCACAGGACAGTGAACGGGAACAATAACCAAACCAGTAATTTACCGGTTTGCACCCAATTTTTCCCGACCATGCCCAGCACCGCCAGCGCGCTGAGCAGGAACATGGTACTCTTCGATGCCATCCCGCCTGTCCAGGAACCACTATAAATACCGGTTGTCCAACCTGTAATCAGCGCTGTCGTCATTTCGGTGAAGGTGTACGCAGGATATCCTGTATCCCGGGCAGTCATGAATATTGGCAGCTGCCATACAAGAAGCGGTATATAGGGTAAAGTGAGAAGAGTAAGGACCGCCGCACCCCCTACCCACGCCTTCTTATTGCGATATGGGCTAAGCATAAACCACAGAATCAATACCGGTACAACCAGTGCCGCCAGGATATGGCTGTAAAAAGCCAGGCACGTCGCTATCAAGGTTACTGACCACCACATCCACGAGGGTTTGACGCAAGCGCGTTCTAATCCGTAAAGCGCCAGAACGATCAGCATCGGCACCCACGTATACATTTTTATTTCCTGTGCATACCATACCAGGTAGGGGGACAGAGCGCAAAGGCATGCAGACCAGAAAGCCACTTTTGTATTAAAAAGCCTTTGACTCAGAATGTAGATGAGAGAAACAGTGATAACACCGCAGAGCAGTGACAGATAGCGCATCGCATAAACAGATTCTCCCACCCCCAGAATCCATATCCGCAGTAAAGGCGAGAACAAGGGTCCATTCCAGCCCGACTCTGTAAAGCGACTGAACATTTCTTTTAACGGTGACAATGCAAATCGCCATTGGTCTACTTCATCGCGCCACAAACCCTGAAAATCCAGTGAAACAGCCCGGATCACAAACGCGACAAAAAGTACGATCCCGCGCAGTATCCTGGCATTAGGTTGGGTGACTTGACGTTCGAAATGAGGATCTTCAGGCATTGGCTCACACTCCCACCCCAACTATAATACATTAAGAAAGATCAGCAACATAGGGACTTGACTCGGAGCGCATACTATTGGCAAAACTCCGAAAGGCTGGTGTCTTATCGTGATACTTATAAGGTTCAGGTTCGGCGCATCATCGCTGGTAAGGAGCGGTCATAAATAGATGGATTTCGATGTTCAAGGCGCATTCCATTACACCCTACCCAATCCATGCGCCACAACACAATACGATTTGCTCATGGATGCGGTTTACAAGCGGCGAGGTTGGACAGAAAACGGTATACCGACCCTCCGGAAACTGCAGGCTTTAGGGATTGACTATCCAGATGTGATTGCTGTGGCGAAACGGTATCTTTAAAACCATCATCGCAGAAACCGGCAGCACTTTCTGAACTGTTTTATTGCTTTATAATAAGCTGCAATCTTCATGAAGAAAAAAATACACATGGATAACAAACAAATAACAGTCAATAAACAAACACAGCTACCCTGGCACGACCAACTCACAGTCGGGGATGTCTTACGGTCAATGAAATACTCTTTTC
This sequence comes from uncultured Chloroflexia bacterium, assembly GCA_963700595.1. GTDB lineage: Bacteria > Chloroflexota > Anaerolineae > B4-G1 > SLSP01 > PWVB01. The sequence continues at coordinate 220,236 of CAVOYE010000011.1, read as the reverse complement.
CGCATATCATCATCACAATTAATGGTGTGCTTGTGCACCATGATACTTATGAAGCAACACATGTCCCGGAGCATGCTGATGTCAGAATTATCCATCTCATCGCAGGAGGCTAAGTCCCAATGGCGATCTGGCTTGAAAACTCAATAACCATCTTCATTCTGTTAAGCATGCTTATTGCTCTCATTGGCTCTTTGATTCCGATTTTTCCGGGACCCACTGTCCTATGGGGTTTAGCTCTTGTGTATGGTCTGGTGACTGGATTCGATACCCGCGCTGCTATATTCTTTGGCATCATCAGCGTCCTGGGATTCACAGGCACCATAATAGACAATATTATCACTGTGGGTAGCGCACATCAGGCAGGGGCACGCTGGTCATCCCTGATTCTGGCAATTCTTGCCGGGTTTGTTTTCAGCCTGGCGTTGACGCCGATTGTAGGCATCCTGGTTACATTGCTGGTCCTGTTTCTTGCTGAATATGTCCACCATCATGATCAACAAAAGGCATGGGAAGCCACGAAAAGTATGTTATTCGGATGGGGTTGGACAGCCCTGGCGCGATTTGGTATCGGATTGCTCATGGTCATTTTGTGGAGTGCGTGGGTCTGGTTATAAAAAACAGGGAGGATGCGTTTAATTGAAACGCATCCTCCTGTCCTGATCGCGTGAGTTATTTCTTTTTTCGAATATTACCCAACGAAGCTACTCCCTTTTTGGCGGCATCCGTCGCCGTATTCATCACCGTTTTGTTTTTAAGCGCAGCATCCACCTGTCCTGCAAGTGTTTTAGGAAGCCGCTCCTTCAAAAAACCCAGGACAACCTCTACAGCTTTCTTGGATTGCGCTTTGCTCAATCCAGTCTTCGCTTCTACCAGCTTGATTAACTCATCCATTGTTGCCCTCCGTTATTTTTTAGTATCCTTAATAAGAATCTGCCACATCGTACAAAACGGTGACAACGATATGTACGATGTGTACTGAGTCAATTATATGCTATAACCGCAAATGATAAAGCGTATTCGGGGGTAAATCAACGAATAAATGACTGTTAGATGATTGTCAGCGGTGTTCATTCTCGGTATGGTATGCATAATGTAAAAAAGTGACGGACACCCCCTCAGGATGCTACATATTGGCACCAGCCAGTTCAATCGATTATCACGTTGAAACGCATCCCACATCACGTTTTGTATTGTATAATTCATAAAATGAATAAACAACAGGCTATAAAAACAAAAACCCTCCACTATCTTTTGGATAGTGTCGCAATTCTGGTGATTGTCTTATTGGTAGCTGTAACCCTCGCCCTGCACATCACCCGCCCACCATTACTCAACAGTCAGCAACTCGCCGTACAGGAATCTACCCTGCGCGCAAAGGTGACAGACATCTTAGAAGAGCGCGTGTCCACCGATCCAGGTGGACTCATCCTCGTATTTCAGAAGCTCGAAGTTGAAATCCTGACACCCGGCGAATACAAAAACGCTGTCATTGAGGTTGAGTATAACGGACTGGGTCCCAACGTGAACACTGTTCGCTTCAGACCAGGATCCCAAGCCATCATCATGACATCCCATGATCTCAATGATGAAATTCACTTTCTCGTCGCCGACCATGTGCGACTGGCGCCGATAGTGACCATTACCAGCCTATTTGTGCTTATTACACTGATCGTCGGGCGCTGGCAAGGTTTACGGGCACTCATCGGGCTGGTTCTGAGCGGATTCGTCATCGCGGGTTTCATTGTACCCCAGATATTAGCTTTACGCGATCCGGTGTTGGTGTCGATGGTCGGCGCCGGATTGCTCTTAACCGCGACATTGTATTTAATTCAGGGATGGAATCCTATGGGACACAGTGCTCTGCTGGGGATGCTCGCCAGCCTGATCTTAACCGGCGGACTATCTATGATTTGGACGCGTTTTGCGTACTTAACAGGTTTCGGTTCAGAAGAAACGATGTTCCTGCAGGCAAGCGGTGTTGGGGTGCAAATGCAGGGATTGCTGCTGGCAGGTATCATTATTGGTGCGGCGAGTGTCCTGGATGATGTGGTTATTGCCCAATCCGTCGCTGTCTTTGAACTCTCTGCCGCGAATCATGCATTTACAAAACGCGATCTATTTCAGAAAGGGATGCGCATTGGCACCACGCATTTAGCCTCGATGGTTAACACCCTTATCCTGGCATACACCAGCACAGCATTACCCCTCATCCTTCTGTTTTTCGTTTACCCGGAAGCCTGGTACCTTACCATCAACCGGGAACTCATCGCCGAAGAGATTATCCGCGCCATTGTGGGGAGTACCGCCCTGATGCTGGCAGTCCCGATGACAACCTATATTGCGTCGCGTGTAGCGCCGCACAGTCTTGCTGTTAAGACACCGGAAGCTCAGAAAAAACCGGGAAGCGCCCTATAAAGGAACTGCGCTTCCCGGCAAATCTATGAAACGTTATAAAACGTTATCGCCCGATCATGGATAGTAATATCCAGAATCCTGGAGGAAAGGTAAGAGAAAGGCTGGTACACTGACAATGCCAGCGCAGCAGCTTAAGACGATACTGATGATACCCAGTATCAACGCTGTTTGCCCTAAACGCTTGGACTCCGGGTCCTGCCTGCCCATGAATACTATGGCAGCAATGATGCCTACCAATGGAATAAAGAAAGAAGCCACATAGATAATAAATTTCATGCATCCACTGTAGCGGGGACCATAATATACCGGTTGTGGTGGCGGACTGTACATAATCTCCTCCTTACTTAACGCATAGTTGATTTTGGAACAGAAGCAAAGCTAAAACACCCATAAAAGCCATTTTCATTATACACCGGATTATAGATTTGCACGCGGCTTTACACTGATATTTTAGTCTACCGCGACGCGGCAATCTCCGTTATAGCCTGAACAACCGTGTTTGTTGCGGTATCGTCGACCCAGTAATGGGTCACCACCCTGAAGCTGCCCGGACCGCGGTTTGGCAGGAGAATACCTTTTTCTTTCAGCTTCGCGGCGAGTTGTGCACCCGTCATTGGCGCATCCTCACATAAATTGAAGTAGAAAATATTGGTCTGCGCTGGACCGGTTTCGATCCAGGGTACCGCCGCAAAAGCATTTCGGAGCTGCTGCGCATGCTTATGATCTTCTCCTAAACGTTCAGTCATCTGCTCCATGGCAACAATACCTGCGGCAGCCAATATCCCAGCCTGACGCATCCCGCCGCCCAGGACTTTTCTTGCACGGTGGGCTTTAGCAATAAACTCCGCATCACCGCATATCATTGCCCCGACTGGCGCGCAAAGGCCTTTGGATAAACAAAAAGTCACGGAATCCGCTCCTTCAACCAGCCTGATCGCGGGAACTTGAAGGGCTGCGGCAGCGTTAAAAATCCGCGCGCCGTCAATATGCAAAGCCAGATGGTTATCGTGCGCAATGGATGCGATATGGGCAACATAATCCGGGCTTAACGGAGCGCCGTTACAGGTGTTTTGTGTATTTTCAAGACAAATCAGGCGCGAACGCGGGTAATGCGGATTATCCCCGCGGATGGCGCTGATCACATCATCGGGTTTTAGTGTGCCATCGGGCTGGTTGGGAACCGTGTGCGGGACAATCCCGCCCAGAGCTGCCATGCCTCCCTGCTCATTCAGGAAGATGTGGCTTTTATCTCCAAGGATAATTTCATCCCCGCGACCACAATGCGCTAATACAGAAGCCAGGTTTCCCATTGTCCCGCTGGGTACAAAAATGGCAGCTTCCTTCCCCATCCGCTCTGCAGCCATGACCTGCAACCGGTTTATTGTAGGATCTTCCCCATAAACGTCATCCCCCACTTCAGCACCTGCCATAGCTTCCCGCATAGCGGGTGTGGGCTGGGTGACTGTGTCACTGCGTAGATCAATCATGTGCATCCCTCATCGTAATAAGATTCTGAATTATAGCCCAATGCATCAAATAATACCAAACATAATTCACGTGGGGTGCGTTTCAGAAAAATGCTCATCCTTGGGACAAATGCCAGAAACCGCGCGAAATCATCACCCAGCTTTTCCTAGGAAACCTTTCGCTCCGCTTTTTTTCTTTGGGGTATCCAGTTTTACAATGGCGGTGCGGGAAGCTACGTGGACATCAAAACTAAAGCTGTACCGCACTGCCACTTAACTTGCCGTTTGTATTGTCATGATTTGTGGCCGATATCTTGCGTTTTCCACCAAAATGAACCGAAACCTTCACATAGGAGGTGTTTTAAAAGGGGTGATTATTGGAGGCAACAAAAAACCCCTGGATAAACCAGGGGTTCCTTGTGCAGAAGATGGGAGTTGAACCCATATGAGCATAAAGCTCACTGCGCCCTGAACGCAGCGCGTCTGCCTATTCCGCCACTCCTGCATGTTCATGCGATGTGTCATAAGTGTTAGCCCGAACATTAGTGATTCTACCGTGAACAGTATTTTTGTCAAGGAAAAAAATTCAGTTGGCAAACCTACAGCACACAGTATAATTCACATATAGGATGGATTCTGGTAAGGTTTCACACTCTCGAAATTTAATCCGTCGCATCCGGGTCGTGAAGCATGGTTCCGGACCCATCACAAGGAGACTAATAGTGTTCCCATCTTTAACCATAACGCTGCCATCCTGGGTAAATGAGATCACCGGTGACAGAAACCGGCTTTACTCCAACCTTGAAGAAAGGATGGCAATGGTCATTGAACTGGCAAAAAGGAATAGTATGGAAGGTGGAGGCCCGTTTGGTGCAGCGGTTTTTGATACGCATAGTGGTAAGTTGATAGCCCCGGGGGTCAACCTTGTCGTACAGAACCATTGCTCGTTGGCGCATGCCGAGGCGGTCGCTATTATAATCGCCCAGCAGGTATGCAAGACGTATGATCTTGGTTCTGCAAGCATGCCTGCCATGGAATTGGTATCGAGCGCGCAGCCTTGTATTCAGTGTTATGGAAATCTGTGGTGGAGCGGTATCCAACGTCTTATCGTTGGCGCTCGAAAACAGGACGTCGAAGAAATCACGGGATTCCAGGAAGGTCCGGTACCGCATAACTGGATCGCACAGCTTGAAGAACGATCTCCCCTGCCGCCGGTCGAAGTGGTGACGGATGTTATGCGGGATGAAGTCCGTGAAATCTTACGGCACTATATCGCTACGGGGGGGACAGTCTACAATCCTTCTCTTGCTGAATAAACGGAAACGTGCCCAGGGGTTTCAAGCAATAGCGTCAAAAGAATGACCTGCGACCTTTTAGGAGGTGTGATATGCAGATTGCACATATTGAGCTCATACCCATCACCATGGGCATTAAAGTGCCGATACGGACCGCGAATAATCTCTCCGGCGGCAAGAATGAAATCAAAACCCTCATTGTCAGAATTGAAACCCGTCAGGGGTTATCGGCATGGGGATGCGCGGCTTTTGATGAATATATTACCGGTGAAAATCTGGCTCAAGTGAAACAAGCGAGTCGAAACTGCGCGGAACGCGCCCGTGACCTGAATCCCCTGAATATCGAGTATGCCCTGGCGCAGCTTATACCGCTGACCGCCGACTCCCCCGCAACACTGTGTGCCTTCGACATGGCTTTTCACGATCTTCTTGGGCTTGCGGCAGGTCTGCCCCTCTACCGTTTATTAGGTGGATACCGGGATCGCATACAAACCTCAATCACGATTGGCATCAGCAGTGTCGCTGATACTGTTGCGATGGCACGGGAAAGGGCGAAACAGGGATTTCGTATATTAAAAATAAAGGGTGGAGAAGATGCGCAGGAAGATGTCACACGAGTACGCGCCGTTTCCGATGCGCTGCCGCGCATCCAACTCCGGCTCGATGCGGACGGGGGATACAGTGTGGAACAAGCCCTGCATGTCACACGGGCTTTGAAAGGCAGGATAGAGATGCTTGAACAACCCACACCTGCATCCGCAGGTCTGGACACTTTACGCAGCATCACCGAACGAAGCCCAATTCCCATTCTGGCTGATCAGAGCGCAGTTGGACCCAATAGTGCGTTTGCGCTGGCAACCCAACATGCCGCCGATGGTCTGAGCATCAAACTTTCGCCTTGCGGCGGTATTCGCTGTGCCAAACAAATGGACGCGATTGCCCGGGCTGCCCATCTCACCACCATGGTGGGGTGTATACATTCACCCGCACTGCTCATTGCCGCAGAACTAGCCTTTGCTCTCAGCAGCCCCGCTGTGAAATACGGCGATTTGGATGGTCATTTTGATTTAATTGACGATCCAACCCAGGCGGGATTTGTCTTTGAGGATGGTTGGCTGATTGCCACAGACAGACCGGGATTGGGATGCAGCCTTTCGATATAAACTAAAAGTCTGCGGTTATTTCGTCCGTGTGTTCTTGCTTTTTGCTGCTGCTTTTGCCAGGTTCTCTTTAACCCGGAATTCAACAATTCTGCCAATCAAATCATAAGGCATGGGTTGGTCCAGCGGAAACTGTACCGATCCCTTGCCTTGCTTATAAGCAGATAACGCCTCTTGAAAAGCCTCAATACCGCTGGGGATTGGATAAAATCCAATATGGTTTTTAAAGGCAGCGAAATGCACCAGGTTTCCTTTTAGCTTGAACGTCGGCATTTGATAGCTGATCGCTTCTTGTGCGTCCGGCGCCGCGTTTTTTATGACGTTCCTGATGTTCTGCAGAATATCCTGAACATCATCCGGGAAACCCGCGATATAGGTATCGATGTCTTTTGGCAAGTCTTTATCATCGTTCAAATTGGATACATCCCTTATAATGCTTGATATAAAATATCACTTAAAACTTCCGGTGAAAGTTGAATGGGATTGCCCCGCATGCTGCTCGAATGCACCGCTTTTTCGATAATATCGGCAAAATCCTCTGGACCGACACCGTAGTTTTGCAGTCCGGGAACATGCAAGCTTTCCACAAGTTCCTGAATCCACAATACGCCTTCTTGCGCTGCAGCCTTGGCATTTCCGGTGATGATACGGGCGATTTCTGTAAAACGCTGGTATGCGGGTTGACTGTCCGGGTCCCTTGCCAGCGCCTGAACGTTCGCATCCATCACAAAAGGCAGCAACCTTCCGCAGATAGCGCCATGGGGTGCATCGAACATCCCGCCCAAAACCCCGGCAAAACCGTGTACCGCGCCCAGTTTGGCGTTTGCCAATGCCAGACCGCCGCACAAACTCGCCAGCGCCATCGCCTCACGCGCCCGGGCGTCGCGCCCATTCGCATATGCCAAGAGCAGTGCGGAACTGGCGCTTGCCATGCCTTCACGGCAGACAGCATCGGTCAGGGGATTGGCGAAACGCGACACATACGGTTCAATCAATTGGGTGAGTGCGTCCAGTCCGGTGCTGGCGGTAATCTCTGGAGGCATAGAATAGGTGAGTTGTGGATCAACCAAAGCTATTTCAGGCAGGATCAAGGGACTGCGCAAGCTGACCTTGACCCGGTGTTCCGGTGACACCAGCACAGCATTCCGGGTTACCTCTGTTCCAGTACCCGCTGTGGTGGGTACCGCAATACACGGCGCTGCACGTTGGGTGATGGGCTTTCCCAACCCGATCACCTCGAGGTAGTCCAGGGGTTCACCTCCGTTGGTCATCAACGCGGAAATCGCTTTTGCGGCGTCGATCACACTCCCGCCTCCGCAGCCAATGACCAGGTCACATCCTGCTTCCCGCGCCTGTTCGGCGCCTTCGGCAACCAGGTCGGTAGAAGGTTCACGCGGAACGACGAAAGCCATCCCCTCAACCTGCGCCCGGGATAAAGCATCCCAAACCGGTTGGGCGCGCGTGATATCCCGCCCGGTCACGACCAGGGCACGTTTGCCAAATTTCTGTGCCAGATTTCCTATCGATTCCACCGATCCGGCGCCAAAGATAATCCTTGCTGCTGTCGCAAATTCAAAGACCATCTCGGTCATATTATTCAGCTCCCTCGGCATAACCGCACAGAGCTATAGCTTTGGGTCCGGTGTGCACGCCCAGCACCGGGGAAACGATACTGATGACCAATTCCTCTGGTGCATATTCCTTTTTAACCCGCTCTGCCATCTCCCGGGCTTCAGGCAGGGCAGCATTGTGCAGCACCGCGATCCGCAGCCTTTTATGTGAGGGTAATTGGGCAAAAAAGTCGTCATACATGGTGTTGAGCGATTTTTTACGTGTCCGGGTGCGTTTACCCGCTTCAACCTCACCGGTCTGATGGTTGACCCATATCTGCGGCTTGAGATTGAGCACAGTGCCAATAAAAGCGCTGGCGCCTCCAATTCTCCCGCCTTTGTGCAGGTAACGCAGCGTATCCAGGACAATGAGGTAAGACAATCGCTCGCGTACACGATTGGCGGCAGCAATCATCGCTGCTGCATCGCCTCCCGTTTCCCTGGACCGCGCAGCTGCCAGGACCTGCCATCCCAGGCTCATTGAATTTGCTCGTGAATCTACAACAGTAACCGGTAAAGCGGTCATTTCGGAGGCTAGTTTAGCCGAAGCCATCGTCCCGCTCATCGCGCTGCTGATCGTGATCACTACGACACTTTCCGCGCCGTCGGCTTGCGCTTGATCGTAAACCTTCAGAAATGCCTCGGGGGTAGGTTGCGAAGTTGTCGGATACTGCGGATCTGACACCAGGCGTTGGTAAAATGCCTCAGGCTGGATATCGATGCCTTCCAACAAAACTTCATTCCCCCAGATGACCGATAGTGGCACGACATGGATGGCATACTGCTTGCGCAAATCTGCCGGGATATCGCATGTGCTGTCTGTCACCAAAGCTATAGTATGGTTAGGCATCTTTGACTCCTTCATCGAGTCCAGGTGAGGATATCATCTAAAATCTCTGACATAATAGAGTCATTACCTTCAACTCAGGCATGGATCCCATCGAGATCTATGGAAAATACGAAGAACTGCTCTCCCCGGTTGTCTACCTGGCATACCCACTGCCCCTGGGGTGAAATCACCCCGCTCGGGGCTGAGCAAGGCAAATGCGCAGGTTCGCTGCTATCCACCGTGACAATCCAAACGTTGCCAGCCTGGGCGCGCATGCGCAGATTGGCATCGTGATAGCGCCAGGCGACCTCTGACCAATCACTGCCGTCGCGTCCGCCATTGACAGCATGAAAAATAATCCGGGCGCCTAATTCGGATAACTGCTGGCTCAGGTGCGGGTCCGGCATAGGCGTGCACCCGGGATTCGCCCAGAGGTCGTTGCAGATCAACCCACCGATGGGCAAACCCTCCCGCCACTCGAAAGTCCGCAGGTCTGTTACACCGTAATGATTGATTTCCCCCACCGGAGGGTGTGTCAGCGTCCCGCAGCGGAGGGTTTTGGCGTGAAATCCAAGGTAAACGCCGTCCTGCCTGATAAAGCGAATCTGGTTGTAGCATTGCCCATTATCTTCCACAAAGCAGGTACCCAACGCCAACCCCACCCCGCGTTCACGCGCTAATTTGGTGATAACCCGCAGCCCTTTACGGACTGCAGCGTTGTCAAATTCATGCCGGTATCCGCTGAGGGATCCCTCCGGCGTCAATAGTATCTCGGCTTTTTCAGTGGCAGCCTGTTCGATGGCAGCGCAAATCTGGCTCACATTGGCATCGATATCATTCACGACCGGCATCTGATAACCGGCAACGCGTATTTGCATGGCTTCACCTTAAAATGAACTATGTGCTGTTTTCAACGGGCGACAGTCCCTTCATGGCGCCTGTTTGGCACTCAGGGACTGTTAGCATAGACCCTTCCCGGGATAATATTTCGATTGCGTTTAGCGTCTCCCTATCCGGCGACGATTTCCCGGATGCGCCGCATGACGATCTCCACTTCTCCTTCCTGTAAAGTTTGAGGATTTACGTAAACGCCGTTCTTACCCGCATTGGCAAGGTAGATACAGGGGTCACCCTCCTTCAGCAGCTCCTGGATCTCATCCCGGTTAAGACGCGCTACGTCCGGGTCAAACTGGATTTCAGCGCGAGGCATGGGCTGCCCGGCTTCACTGGGAAAACTGCGCGACACCTCAAGCCCCGGCACATCGGCAAGCACCTTGATGACACGGTGAACCTGATCCTCATACCCCTGGATCATCGCTTCCTGATCAAGGTTCAGGTACCTGCGGACTGCGACCATCAAACCGACCATCTCTTCTTTGCCCACTTTCATGGGCCTGCCGACAAAGGCTCGTGGACAGGCGTTAAAGGCAGCAGCTTCGATCAGGTCCTGGCGACCCAGCATTAATCCGCTGCTTTGCGGACCGCACAAACCCTTGCCCCCGCTGAAGAGCACCAAATCCGCGCCCATTTGGGTAAAACGCCACAGGTTTTCCACCGGTGGAATCTGAGCGGCGGCATCGATGATCAGGGGCACACCGTGCTGATGGGCGAGTTCAATCGCCCTGTCCAAAGGTACGTGCCCTGCCATCCGCAGGCTGTTATAAAAGTATAAGATAGCGGCAGTCCTGTCAGTAAAAGCGCGCTCCATATCCTCAATGGTGGCACTTACGTCTGTCCCTATCTCCACCAGTTTGGCGCCTGCCTGCCGGGTGGCGAAATCGTAGCCCACCCTCCCGCACTTGTGAATAATCACCTCATTCTTCATCCCCTCGGTATAGGGGAGGCGTGCGCGTTTTTCCGGATCCAATCCTGTCATACAAGCTGCTGCGCTCAATGCCAATCCCGCAGCAGCACCGCATGTGACATACGCGGCTTCATTGTGCGTCCATTCGGCGATTTTCTCACCTATCCGTTTCTGCAATTCGTCAATACTGACAAAATGGTGCGCAGCTTGTGCCATCGCCTCCAGAACTTCAGGAGGCATCAGAGAACCTCCCAACGCGGTCAGGGTCGCCGCGCCGTTGATAATTTTTTTGATGCCTAGTTCATCATAGATATCCATATCCACCACCTTATAAGATAAGCTGTGTTCTTAATTGCGTCACCCGGTAACAATGCCTTAATGCCGGATCTTCCAATAAGCTTCGGGCGCATCGTGCCAGTCAGGCATGCTCAAACCGGTGGGATCATAGACGATATCGCCTGCCCGGAGCGTCATCACACATTCCAGTTTTTCTGTCCCGGTGATTTTCGCTCTTCCGCAGTCTGAATAGCCAAAGGAGCCGTGAAGGTGCTGCAGCACGGCGATATCCGCGTCTGCACCGGCGCTTAACGTGCCCAGCTCCGGGTGCCCAATTTCGTGCGCGGGCGCCACCGTCGAACGCCTGATCACATCCTGCAACGGCAGCCCCATGCTTAACATCTTGGACATCGTCATAAGCATGCTGACCACAGGACCGTTGATATTGCCCATATGCAGGTCGGTGCTGATGGAATCCGGGACGAAGCCCCCCGCCAATGCGGGAACTCCGTTGCGGAACCAGAAACTTCCGGCGCCGTGCCCCAGGTCAAAAATCACACCGCGTTCTCGCGCCTGGAACATGTGATCATAGACCTTGCCGTCCGGGTTGATGATGGGAAACTGCTGGGCAAAAACATGGGTATGGATGTCGCCGGGACGGAGCCGTTTGAGAATCAATTCCTGATACGAGCGTTCCGGCGGGCGGGGCCAAAAATCGACCATCACCGGCTTCCCGCACAACTCGCCAGCTTCCACAGCTTTATCCACCGATGCCCACGGTGTATGTTCCGCATCCCAGGGGTCTTTGGTCCAGTAGTGGGCGGTTTTGATACCCACGCAGACTTCGGGGTAGGCATCGATCAGCGCCGCCACCACACCGGGCTGCATATCGCTGACTTTCTGCTCAGAAGTCGCAGTGATCATCCCACCTGCAGCGATGTTGATGAACGCCAGGATGCGAACTTTGGACTTAGCAATGGTCGTGTCGAGGAAGCTGCTGAAATCCTTCCATCCCGTGGTCCCGGCATCCACGGTAGTGGTCACACCGCAAGCCAGTAAATGCGCGTCAGCATGCATGCTCCCCACATAGGCATCGCCGGTAATGGTAATGGGATAAACATGCGTGTGGATATCCAGGATGCCCGGTGTGACGATGTGGTCCGTTGCATCCACCACACGCGCCGCGGAAGTTGGATTGATATCCACAGCGACACTGGTAATCTTTCCGGCACGCACAGCCACGTCCATTACTCCGTCACGCGCGTTCGCCGGGTCAATCACATGCCCGTTTTTGATTAACAGGTCATAAACATTTTCTTTATGCGAGGGATCCATAAAGTTCTCCTCCTGGGTTACAAAAGACTGGACCAATATTTATCTTTAGTAGTTTACTCTGGTCAATTCGATGAAGTGCCTTATTTCTGCAGCGCCTTCTGGTAAAGGGCTGTGCCATAAAATTCATAAGAGGCAGCCTTATCCGGCACATCGACCAGGTGAACAGTGAACCGGGCTGGGACGCCGTTATCGGGCAGGTAATCGCGGAAAAATCCGCGATAGGCTTCGGCATAGGCTTTGCGCAGGCGGTCCAATTCCGCTGCGTAACCCAGCGGGTCGACGAGAGGGTTGGGGGATTTCGGTTGGCAGCCAAAGGCATGTATCTCGATAAAATCCACATCCTTCAGCGAATCACATATTCCCGCATCCTGAAGCCAGAGTTCCCAGCTCTTGAAGACGAGAGGGATCTCCTGTTCGGGTTCCATCGTAACCAATTCATCCAACTTCAGTACACCTTTGGCAGAATAGCCACCGGTCAGTCCGGCGAACGATATCTTCAGGTCACCATCGGGCAATTCCTCAGTGACCAACGCTGAAAGCACGGGGTGCTCTCCGGTGTAATAATAGGTCAACTTACCGCGTTTCTTTACATTGAATGCCATCACAATCCTCCTGTATGTGTTATATTGATTTGCTTGCTGGCTGTCAGGATTTTCCTTCCAGCCCATCCGCTACATCACCAAGATCCAGTTCTTCCAATTTGTTCCGGGTTGGCGCACCACTCCGGGCATCCCACCCACTCAGTTCGTAATATTTCTGCAATAAGACCAGCATCTTCTCGCGGTCTGGCGTCACCCCATCGTCCTTACCCGGGTACATAAATCCGTCCAGCGTCGTTTCGTCGATAGCACGGTTGCGCCCGAAATTCCGGACGTCAATCGCCCGTAATTGATTCCAGATGCGTTCACCCGCCTGATTGAGCTCACCTTCGCTCATATCACTGCCGGTTGAAGCAGAAAACAGATTGGATAGCATCGCCGTATCCGCTGTGCCATCCTCACTGAGCATGCTGAAGACCCGGGAATTCTCATAATCACAGAGGATCAACGAATCAACAACCATCCCACGGTGGCTGTGCCAGATAGCGGGAATAGCTTTGGCTTCCGGTGGATCATAGGTAAATGCCGGGTCGCACACATCAGGGTTACCGTAAACCTTCTCACAGGCGCTGCGGACTTTCTCCAACGTAAAGGGCCCTGTATGAGGTCCATGTTCCGTGAAATAATGAAGGGCATGCTCAGTCCACTGGTGCGTGGAATCATTCGCCGGGTCGCGGGTGTCCACGCACCACTGCAGGATTGGCGGGAGCCACCAGGGCCAATAGACTCTTCCACCGGGTCCCCAGTGCCCGCCCCAGTGCTCAGTCTGCCCGGCATGCCGGGGATAAATACGGTCCAGGAATGGGACACCGACGCCTTCAAATAAGGCATCCGCCGCATAACACGTTCCTTCTGCCAGTGCATCGCCCAGCGCGTCCTCACGGAAAGCGATCTTGTGCACCAGCATATGGATGAAATCAGAATCAATGGGCGCTGCGTCACTCATATATTCGATAGGTTTATCCGGAACCGGGATGCTGATACCGTCAATTTTATCAATTAGCCCGTGCTGCTTGCACATCTGAAGCCATGGGATCATACCGAACGAGATGTCCCATCCATTTAAGCCGTAATCGCTGGTCATCGCCCGGGCAACCGCATCCACTTTGGATGACGTACCCATATAACCCCAGCACTGCCGGGCGACTGTAGGTACACCGACCCCGTTTTCAGCTTTCGCATTCTCCACGATGGGGTGAGCGCACGGCGTCATGCAAAAACCGCACTTGCGCATCCTGTAATTCATGCCGGCTTTCCGGGCTCTTTCCGCCATTCGTTTTGCCCAATCCTGATAAGCCTGACTCTCCACAGCGCGCTGCCCTTCCCTGCTGGCGTTCAGGCATAAATCCATAAACTCCTGCGGACGTGCAATCCTGATCCCTTGCGTACCGCGCACGGCGATGGCTTTCAGATTCTTAGAGCCCATCACCCCTCCGTACCCCCCCTGCCCCGCCGCATTCCCGGTCTCGGTCTGGATCACGGCGATGCGCGATAAACGCTCTCCCGCCTGACCGCACGAGATAATCCGCGTTTTCGATCCGTGCGTACTGCGCAGAGCCCGTGTCACACCGTAAGTTCCCATTCCCCACAGGTCAGAGGCGTCCCGGATTTCAACTTTACCGTCGTCAATCCAGATATAGACGGGGTTATCCGCCTTTCCCTGGATGATAACGCCATCATATCCGGCATATTTTAGCTCCGCCCCCCAATGCCCGCCCATACCGGAACGGGAAAAAACCGAGGGGTGCTGCTGGGGTGCAATACCCAGCACTTCAACACGCCCAGCGCCTGAAGCCAGCGTGCCGGTCAGGGGACCGACCATAATAAAGAGCATATTCTCAGGATCGAAAGCACCCACACCCGGGGGAAGCTCTTCCCACGCGATGCGCGCGGCAATACCTAAACCCCCAATGAATTGAGGGACGTACCGCATTGTATCGATTGTTGTGCTTTCACCTGCCGATAAGTCAACACGGAGTATTTTGCCTGTCCAGCCATATGTAGTGTTTTCTGCCATGTTTGTCATCATCTCACTTTCGCGTTTTTTTCGCAGGGACATAAGTCAGGGCGCCACCAGGGCACACAGCAACGCAAATTGGACCATCCTCTCGCGTGTAACAAAGATCACATTTCAAATAGATACGTTTACGCCCCTCTTTTTTAAAGCCGATGACCATCCGTTCGGGCATCAATGGGCATGCACGCGCGCATTCTCCACACCCCCGGCACAGATCAGGGTCAATCACACGCGCACCCGTTTTTTCATCAATGCGTATCGCCGGTTCGTCCCAGCGCGCAGCGCACGCATAATAACAAGCGGGCCAATCGCACTGCTTGCATACCGTAATTGATGGTTGTCCCGGGACAAAGTCATCAAAGTCAATATGGATGCGAGAGAGATGCGGGTTACACTCCCCTTCATGGAAGAGTGAGCACGCAACTTCGCACTCCCGGCACGCCAGGCAATGGCTGGTATCCACTGCAATCACGCCGGATTTTTGTAGTTGTGGAATTGTCATCTTTGGGTCTCCAGTGAAAAGTCTATTTATCCATACTCTATGCGTAAGTTCGTAAAAGTCCAGTCGCAATCTCAATAAAGGGTGTGGACAAAAGAAAAGGAGCACTTTTACCCTTTCCTTTCATTTCACGGCGAAAATTATCCGTTTCCAGTATTGTGCAGCTCCAAAACTAATGGAAATATTGCCTTGTATCCCATTTTTGGTTAACTGAATACCTGCATTTTATACCGAAAATGAGAGTAAAGCCAAAGATCTCAATATTGGGTGTGTTCGAAGAAAGAGACTCAGTTGATAGATACAATCTGAGGAGAGTTCATAACGCCCTGATCGCACTCCAGAAGCAGCTTATAAGATGGAAATGATGGGCATAATATCCCGTACAAATGTATAATTGATGAAACCAGGTTCACATCTGGCAACATACGCAAATAAGGGAAATATTCACTACCATGGTATCCGTTTTACCCGCCGAATTAGAGACGATGATCCACCATAGGCTGGCGGAGCTCAAACAGCCCGGGAGGATGGCTTTATCCGCACGGTATCCTGTATTGGCAGGTGGAATTCTTTTTGCGAAACGCACCGCACGTAAGATCAGCTATCTTCTGAACCCGGATCTGACGCGCACAGTAAAGATGGAATTTTACGAACACATTGTGCACCGGCACCAATCTGTGTTATTCCGTAGATTGGGTGGATCCGATCCCCGCCTGCAAATGCAAAAAGTCACGAATTTGAGAATGGCAATCCAGAAACTCAATGGATTGATTATACCACCCGGCAAAACATTCTCATTCTGGCATGTCGTAGGTCAGCCCGCCTACCGTGATGGCTACGTCGATGGTATGCTGCTGTCCAACGGTAAAGTTATTGAAGGCATTGGGGGAGGACTATGCCAATTAAGCAACCTTATCTACTGGCTTTTTCTACATACACCACTGACAATCACCGAGCAACACAGGCACACCTTGGACGTTTTCCCGGACTCAGGACGGGTATTGCCCTTTGGGAGTGGCGCCACAATCATGTACAACACGATTGACTTGCAGGCGCATAATGGAACTGAGATCGCCTTGCAGTTAAAATTATGGGTGACAGAGAAACATCTAAAAGGGCAGGTTCTGGCGCCACAACCGGCACAACGGAAGTATCACATCATCGAAAAACATCATTGTTTCATCCTCCATCAGGGAAAATATTATCGTTTTAATGAAATATGGCGCGAAGAATTAGACAACGGACAAAGAGTGCGCAGCGAGAAGATCACCACGAATTTCTCTCCGGTGTTGTATGATGTGGACGAAAACTATCTTGAGAAAAACAACTTCCAGGTATGGGTAGTCGATTGAAGTTGACGTGCATGGGGACGAATATTCATTCGCCCCATAGGGATCAACTTAAGGCAAATTACAGGTAAATACCGTCATGCCTGGGTTGTAGTAGCGATTTCGACGCTGTACTCAGCGCACCGCTGTGCTCAGCGACTTTATCTTAGGGCGGATAGCGACTGATGAACATTAACAAATTAATTCGGTAATAGACCGACATAATGCAAAAGCTCAGGCGAAGACCCGGAGAATTTATCCAGGAACTCGTGAACCTTGGCCTTGAGCTGGTCCCAGGCATCGGCGTGGCGATGTAAGTGCAGGTAATCCTGTTTCAGCCAGCGCCACAGTTTCTCGATCGGATTTGTCCACGAAGCATAGGTCGGCAGAAACAGGAGTTGGATGGGCAAGGGATCAGAGGGAATGTTGCGCCGCGATTCAGATGGCCAATAGACCGGTAGTTTAGGCGGCCAAGGATAGGATTGCTTATCCAAAATGATCGTGATATCCGGATGCCAATGGACCGGCCAATTATCCTGGACGACGTACAGAGTCTCGTGCGTGGGATAAGCTTGACGCAAGTCGTAATAGAATTGGCGCAGGGTCGGCAGGCTGGTTTTAGTGCGCAAGGTATAGGTAACTTGTCCGGTCAAAGCATTCATGGCCGCCAGGACCCGGGCTGAAGTCTCACTGCGGTGGCTACGTTGCGCGTAAGCTTGTTCGTGACCCCGGGCAGCATAGGCCTGCGCCACACTGGGCTGGCGATAGAAAGTCAACTCGTCCAAGTAGAATAGGGCGTAACGCTCTGGAGCCGCGCGCACTGCAACGGCTTTAGCTTGGATCCAGGCCAGTTTCGCACTGTAGTGGGGGTCCGGGCTATGCACATACTCGCGGCCCCGCTTGTAGGAAATGTCCAGGCGCTGCAGGATTTGCCACAACCCGGGCAGCGTTTGCACGCGCAACCAGTCACAGGTCTCGTGGAGCATGGCTAGACTCCAGCGACTTTGCGCATAACCGAACAATTCCGGAGTTCGTCGTATAGTGTGCAAGATCTGCTCACGCGCCGCGGCGGCCGTCGCATACTGAGGGGGAAAAAGCGGCCTTGCGTCCGCGTCCCTCGCGAATATATAGCCCCGGAACTCCCTCTGCCTGGTAGCGGTGCAGCCACCCATAGACGCTGTCGGGATCCCGGACTTTGAGCAAGCCGTGTCGGGCCACACTATGGGGACTCGCTCCGTTGGCGATCTTCAGTATCGCCGCCGCCCGTTCGCGCACGTAGGCCTTTTTTCCCTTGTCGCGCAGTTCTTCTAACTCTTGGCGCTGAGTCGCTACTACAAACGGGGAAGTACACCTATTCTTAATCAACCAGAAGTCCAAATCGTCTTTACTCGCAGACGGTAGTATACTGTAGCTGATAATTGATGGTTGTATTTTCCATACTGCACCATAGAACGGTGCAGTATTAGAGTAGGAGCGTTATGGGAAACATCACAGTCAAGGACGTAAAAGTCTTCGTTCCAACCAAAGATTTTACGCTATGCAAGGCATTTTATATGGCATTAGGTTGGAAGTTAAACTGGGAAAGCGACGGGCTGGCTGAAATGGAATTTGGCACACAGCAATTATGATGAGATACAAAACGCATATGTGTCCGTGAAATAGCGTTACCGTATTTAAGAAACTCATATGGTTAAAATAAAACGAATATATTTGAGGTGCAAGCTATGAAAATTACCAACGTCGAAGTCTTACGGATGCGCGCTAACGCGGAGCCAAAGAATAACTGGTTATTTGTCCGCGTCCACACCGACAGCGGGATCACCGGCATCGGCGAAGGCAGCTTGCAGTATAAGGATGCCGCCCTGGCAGCTGAGATTCTGGCTTTTGGCGACTATCTGGAAGGCAAAGATCCCTTCCAGATTGAACAGCACTGGACCTCCATGCACCGCCGGGTCACCTGGTCTGGCGGGGCAGTCACAATCAGTGCCATCAGCGCTATCGACCTCGCTCTCTGGGACATCAAAGGGAAAGCCCTTGGTGTGCCGGTTTATGAACTGATGGGCGGTAAGGTGCGGGACAGCGTGGCGCTTTATGCGAATGGATGGTTCACCGGAGGTCGCCCTTCCGCACACGGACCACAGGGAGGCAGCGCCACCGAAGCTGATTGGTATGGTGAGCAGGCGAAATCTGTGGTCGCCAGGGGATTTCGCTGCCTGAAGGTCTATCCGTTTAACGGGGTCCAGGTCATCACACCGGACCGCATGGAAAGGGCTTTCAACATCGTCAGCGCCATTCGTAATGCGGTAGGACCGCAGATTGAAATTGCCGTCGACGTCCGCCGGCGATTGAATATCTGGAGTGCCCGGCGCGCCGCCCACATGCTGGAACCCTTCAACATTGCCTGGTTGGAAGAGCCCATCCTGTATGATAATGCAGAAGCCCTGGGAGCCTTCGCTCGATCCGTTAATGTGCCTGTATCCACCGGTGAGGAGCTCTATACCCGGTGGGAATTCCTGCCCTTATTGGCAGAGAATGCGGTAGGCATCATCCAACCGGACATCTGCCATGCCGGCGGCATGTCCGAACTGCGCAAAATCGCAGCGATGGCGGAAACCTATTATGTGACAGTCGCACCGCACAACTCCAACGGTCCTATTTCAACCGTCGCCAGCCTGCACCTCGACATGAGCATCAATAACTGCCACATGCAGGAGCTCTTTCTGAATTCGCTGCCCTACTATCAGGAAGTCCTGACGAACCCACTGATTATCGAAGATGGTTATGCCACGCCACCTTCCGGTCCGGGTTGGGGAACGGATCTGGATGATGCAGTTTTGGCAAAATATCCACCAGCAGACTTTGTTCCCATTGAGGATGAGCCCTACAAGGCGTTCTAAAACCAGAATGCAGAAACCGGAGGTTTTAATGAAGGAATCCCTGCAGGATTACCTCGATTTTGCCAGAGAGACGGCTTTTTTAGCAGGCAGATTAACCCTGGGTTATTACCAGACCGGGATCTCACCGGAATTCAAGACAGACAGTTCACCGGTCACAATTGCCGATCGGGAAGCAGAGACCCTTATCCGCCGCAGAATCGAGAAGCAGTATCCCCACCATAGCATTGTGGGCGAAGAATTCGGGGAAAATGCTTTTGCTGGTTCTGAGCACCGGTGGTTCATTGATCCGATTGACGGCACAAAATCATTCGTTAGAGGTGTTCCGCTGTATGCTGTGCTGATTGGACTGGAGATTGCCGGACAGGTGGAGGTGGGGGTCGCCTATTATCCTGCGCTGGATGAAATGCTGGCAGCAGCGGCGGGACAAGGATGCTGGTGGAACGGCAGACGTGCCCATGTCTCCACAGCCACTACGCTGAAGCAGGGCATCGTGACCACCACCGATCTGGCCAACTTCGCCGAATGCAACCGGTCAGAAGCATGGGTGCGCATCCAGCAAGCTGCCAAGTACCGCACCGGTTGGGGTGACGCCTATGGGTATTTGTTGGTTGCCACCGGACGCGCGGAATTGATGCTGGATCCAGCGATGAGCGCGTGGGACTGCGCGCCATTCCCGCCTATACTCAAAGAAGCAGGGGGATACTTCGGCGACTGGCAGGGGAATCCCACGATTTATGGAGGTGAAGCTATTGCCACTTCCATGCAGTTGCTCCCGGAAGTGCTGGCACTCATCTCGGGGTAAACAGACTGTTACTAAGCATCAAGTTTAGGATGGCCAAAACCTTCCTGGTAGATTTATCCTACAATGGATAAGCATTTTCGATAATCGGGTCGACACATAAAGGAGACAGCGATGAATTACAGAGACTTTGGTAAAACTGGACTCAAAGTATCGCAGATTGCCTTTGGCGGGGGCGCTGTGGGCGGATTACTCATTGATAAAGACGATGCCTACAAACTGGCAGCCCTGCAACATGCCATGGATGCGGGGATCAATTGGGTTGATACAGCGCCGGGGTACGGGAATGGACGCTCTGAATCTGCTTTAGGATGGCTGCTTAAAGAGGTTAATCCAGCACCCTACGTCTCAACCAAGGTACGACTGGATACAGATGATCTTTCTGATATTCCGGGACAGGTGGAGCGCAGCCTGGCAGAAAGCTTTAAACGATTGCAGCGCGAAGCTGTTACACTGGTCTTTCTGCATAATCAGATCGGTGAAAATCCTGGACGCGGCAGGCTGCCGGTCACTGCTGTCCTGGGTCCCAATGGGGTTCTTGAAACTTTAGAGCGGTTGCGGGAGCAAGGTCTCTTCAAACTGATGGGCATCACAGCGATGGGTGAATTGCCCGGTATTCTGGAAGTCATCAACAGCGGTAGGATCGACGCCGCCCAGGTCTATTACAATATGCTCAACCCCAGCGCCGGTTACGCCCTGCCCCCGTCGTGGCAGGTTTATGATTTTACCGGTATTCTTGAGGCATGCCACAATAACGGCGTCGCGGCGATGAATATCCGCGTTTTTTCTGCCGGTGTCATCGCCACCGATAATCGGACAGGACGCGAATCCCCCATCACAGCAGGGGATACTGTGGAAAGCGAAGCGCGCAAGGCGAAGGCTATCTTTGATGAAATAGGTTCAGCCTACGGCACCCGGGCGCAAACTGCCCTTCGTTTTGCGCTGGCACAGCCCATGCTGTCCAGTGTCATCGTGGGATTGGCGGAAATTGAACACCTGGAGCAGGCAATCGAGGCTGAAAGTATGGGTCCACTGCCCACGGATGTCATGGACCGCATCCGGACAGTGTATCAGGATTATTCCGGGTCATAAAGGTATCAAGATGGTTAAAGTTTTCCACTTGAATGAACTGGAAATTGAGGAGCGTCCTTCGCCCATCCCGGACTTCCTGTGGAAGCGGAGCGCGCATCTGGGCGAACTTGCGGATTCCCGGTACCTGCACTTTGATATTCTGGTTCTGCCCCCGGGTAAATTTTCATACCCTTATCACTCGCATCGAAACGCTGAAGAATTGTTCTATCAGCATAGCAATCAAGCCGAGATGGATTCTCACTTCCGCGGGATTGACATGTTCTTTTGATGTTGATTAAGTATCGAGCACTTACTTAGTTTACACGACACTATAAGCGGAGCGCATATGATAACCTTTTCAGGAACAAGCTGGGAAAAGCTCCTCGAACACAACCGGGAGCATAATTTCAAGGCACAAAAATATGATATGTGCCTCTTTTGGCGCGCGCAGGCATTCCGCGAAGCGGGTGACGCGCCAGAATCCCTGGTCCGCGCCAGAGCGTTTAAGAATGTACTCGACCATATCGCTATCCCGGATGACGGGGGGCTGATCTTTGGTAACTGTTCGGGATTGACCAGCGATACCCTACCGCCCGGTATCAGTACAGACGCTTATCAGTACTTGTTTGCTGAACATCGCACGCGCGGTCAACGGGATTTCTGGGCAGGATTCGATCACGCTTTGGCAGATTACCGCACCTTACTCAGCACAGGCATCGAGGGATACCGGCAGCATATTCAAGTTGCCATGCAGCAGCACACCGATGCGAGTAAACAGATAACGCTGCAAGCGATCGATCTGACACTCCATGCTTTTTCGGATTTTATCCACCGCTGCGCCCTGGTCGCACGGCAGGCAGGTAATGCGTTCGTTGCGCAAAACTGTGAAGCGGTTATCGGAAAAGCTCCCCTACACTTTGCCGAAGCTCTCCAGTTGGTGTGGCTGACCCATCTCGTTTTCAAAACCGAAGGGCGCTGCCATATGGCTTTGGGACGCATCGACCAGTATCTGCTGCCGTTTTATCAACATGACCTGGAACAGAAAACTCTGACACGAGCAGAAGCCCTGCAGTTATTATGCCACCTCTGGGTCCGGTTGGATGAAATTGGCGAGGTGCAGAATATTTGTATTGGCGGTCTGACTCCGGATGGTCTGGATGCCACGAATGCATTAAGTTTCCTCTGCCTGGAAGCGACGCGCCTGGTTGGTTCACCCCACACAAACCTGTCGGCACGCTTTCATGACGGCACGCCGGAAGCGTTCCACCAGGCGTGTTTCGATGTCATCCGCACCGGTATTGGATTTCCGGCAATTTTCAATGACCACGTGCTCATCAAGGGATTAACAGAGATTGGCATCCCCATCGCTGTCGCGCGCGATACCTGTATGGTCGGTTGCATTGAGACGATGCTTGCCGGCAGGCAACCTCCATGGTCAGACAGCCGATTTAACACGCCGCTTTTTTTGCTGCGCGCAATGCAGAAATTGCGTGTTGAATCCGAGCCATCTTACGAAAAATTAATTTCAATATTTCGCGCAGAGCTGTCCCAGGGGATAGTAGCACATACCGCCATGGTCAACGACCACATCGCGCAATTCCCACCGGACAAATATCCCGACCCATTTCTTTCCGCCTTGACCCAGAACTGTATCGAACGCGGGCTCGATATCAACGATGGTGGAGCAGCTTTTCCCCGCTTTCACGGGATTGCTGTGATGGGATTGGCAACCCTGGCGGATTCATTGGCTGCGGTGAAAAGACTGGTCTTTGAAGAGCGTGTCATCGCCTATGAAGATCTGATGGCAGCCCTGGACAATGATTTTACGGGAGCAGAGGAATTGCGTTTGCAGTTAGCCAACAAAGCGCCGAAATACGGTAATGACGATATGTATGTCGATAGCATCGCGGCGCAAATCGTCGACTGGACGGCAAGTGAATGCCTTGCGCATACAGTTATTGGAGGTGGGCGCTTTGTCTCTGCCATGGCAGCCAATGTGCAGAACATTTCAGCTGGGATCGAAGTTGCAGCCACACCGGACGGTCGTCATGCAAAGTCTCCCCTCTCGGACGCCGCCAGTCCGTATTTCGGGCGTGACCTTAAGGGTCCCACAGCTTTTCTCAATTCAGTTGCGGCGCCGGATTATCACCAGGTACTCACCGGAAGCGTGATTAACATGCGTTTCGATCCGGATTATTTTCAGGACGAAGAAAGTGCCCGTCGGTTCCTGGCTTTTACCCATGCCTTTGTCGCAAACCGCATTCCGGAACTACAATTCAATTTTACCAGCAACGCCACGCTGCTCGCTGCACAGAAAAATCCAGAACTGTATCGTAATCTTGTGGTAAGGGTCAGCGGTTTTTCAGCGCGCTTTGTCGAGTTGGCGCCTGAAGTGCAGGCGGATATCCTCCGCCGTCGGGCGCATACGTAAATTAGTAACCAATAGGAGTCACAATGACCGAAATCATTAATAATTCACAGCAACGGCAGGCTAAACTCAAAGAGCTGATTCTAAAACTCCATTCAGGAGAATCACAGGAAGAGGTGCGGGAAGAACTCATTAAAACCCTGCGCAAAGTTCCTTATATCGAGGTGATTACGGTTGAGCAGGAGCTCATCAGCGAAGGATTACCCACGGAAGAGGTTTTAAAGCTCTGTGACGTCCACTCAGCAGTCCTGCAGGGGAATGTCGACATGAGCGGGGCACATGAGATCCCGACAGGACACCCCATCGATGTAATGCTCAAAGAGAATCTAGCGTTGAAGCAGGTGACCGCGCAAGCAGCCTACTTTCTCACAGCGATCGATAAAACCCGCGCGGCGGATATATCCAAACATATCATGAACCTGCGCGAGCTCTTCAATAAACTGTATGACGTCGACAAACACTACCAGCGCAAAGAATACCTGCTGTTCCCTTTTCTCGAAAAAGCGGGGATTACGGGTCCACCCAAAGTGATGTGGGGAAAACACGATGAAATCCGCGAACTCATCAAGGGCAGTATTGACATCCTCCAGACGGAGAACATCACCAAGGAAGAATTTCAGGCTGCAGCCGAAATGATCCTGAAGCCAGCACTGGTCGCGGTTGACGAGATGACCATTAAGGAAGAAGAGATCCTCTTCCCAATGTCGATGGAGAAACTAACCGATAATGACTGGTATGAAATCAGCACACAATCCCTGGAAATTGGGTTTTGCCTCTACGACCCACCTACGGATTGGCAGCCCGTATCAGAGCAACCTGTGCGAAGTGAAACCGCCCAAAATTCCGGTGACGCTATCCAGCTGCCTACAGGCAGGTTCACTGCCGCGGAGTTAATGAGCATCCTGAACACTCTCCCGGTTGATATTACATTTGTAGGGCAGGACGACAAGGTAAAATATTTCTCGCAAAATGCAGACCGTATTTTTCAGAGAAACCGGACAATCCTGAACCGCGACGTGCGCCACTGCCACCCGCCTGCCAGCACGCACATTGTGGAGAAAATACTGGATGACTTCAAGAGCGGGAAAGCTGACCGTGCACCTTTCTGGATCAATATGGGTGGAAAGCTGATTCATATCGAGTATTTCGCCCTGCGTGATACCGATGGTTCATACCTGGGCACACTGGAAGTTTCACAAGACCTGACCACATACCGGTCGCTGCAGGGAGAACAGCGCATACTTTCCTATGCGCAAAAGGAAGAAGAATGAACGATAAGCTGGTGATTACACCCAGAACAAAAGTGCTGCAGCTCCTGGAAGCTTATCCCGAGCTGGAGGAACTCTTAATCGACACCATACCGGCATTTGAAAAACTCAAGAATCCCGTCTTACGCCGGACAGTCGCCCGGATAACCAGCCTTCAGCAAGCAGCGTCTATTGGTAATATAAAAGTTGAGGAGCTGATCAACACCCTCAGGCAAGCCGTGAACCAGGATTTGACAGCGGAGAAACCAGATATACAGTACGTGACCATAAAACCCACCTGGTTTAAGGATGAAAGCATCACAATGGCATTGGATGCGCGTGCTATGCTGGCAGCAGGAGACCATCCGGTCACCCAGGTGATGGCGGATCTTGCCACAATGGAAACAGGCGCAATCTACAAATTGACTGCCCCATTCCTGCCGGCGCCTTTGATCGACAAAGCAACCAGCCTGGGCGTAGATCATTGGATCGACCAACAGGAAGAAGCCTTGTTTGATATCTACTTCTGTAAAACCGCATCAGCGGATCAAGTGAAGTGATACAAAGTGACGCTAAAATGCATAGGATCAACGAACCCGCACGGTCCATACCGGTTGTACAGGAGACGGATGTCGTCGTCGTAGGTGGGAGTTGTACTGGCGTCTTCGCTGCCGTCCGGGCTGCCCATCTGGGTATGCACGTTGCCATCATCGAGAAACAAAACTGTTTTGGTGGGGTGGCGACGGCAGGCGCGGTCAACATCTGGCACAGCCTGCATAATACCGACGGCACCCGGCAAATCATCGGGGGGCTGACAGCAGAAGTGATTGATCGCCTGAAAAAGCGCGATGCTGTTCTGGAATCTCCTGATCCTTCCAGCGCGTTCAGGCTCAATACCGAAGAATTAAAGATTGAATTGGACGAACTGGTCGTTGAGAATGGCATCACACCTTATCTCCATACCTTCTATGCGGCGCCTGTTGTGGAAGAAGGCAAACTTAACGCCGTCATTATCGAAAACAAGGACGGGCGGCAAGCCCTTCGCGCCCGGTATTTTGTAGATGCTACCGGTGATGCAGACCTGGCACTTGACCTGGGTTTACCCGCGTTCGAACCGGATAACCTTCAACCACCGACGACGTGCGCAAAGATTGCGGGACTGGAAAGCTTGCAGGGATTTGATTGGCAGGCTGCGGTGCGCAAGTATGGAGAAGAATTTGGATTGGAAAAAGACTGGGGCTGGGGAGGCCCCATCCCGGGTTTGCCCAATATTCACATGCGAGCGGATACTCACGTTTTCGATGTGGACACTTCGGACGCGAACCAATTGACGTATGCTGAGATCGAGGGACGCCGGCAGGTGCGTGCCATCCTGGATCTCATTGCCAAATATGGCCCGGTAGGCGCTGAGATTGCTCTGGTGGATCTTGCAGCAACCATCGGCGCCAGAGAGACCCGGCGCATAACTGCCAGCTATCGCCTGACCGGGGATGATGTACTCTACGGGCGCCGCTTCGATGACGCGATAGCCAACGGCTCATATCGCGTCGATATTCATCATGCCGGCGGACCCGGCATCACATTCAGATATCTCGATGGGACAGAGGTCGTTATCCCCGAACGCGGGATGCCGGGGACAAACGGTCGATGGCGCGACCCGCTGCCCGAGGATCCCACATTCTACCAGATCCCCTTCCGTTGCCTGGTGCAGCGCCAAGTGCCTAATATGGTTCTGGCAGGTCGAATGCTGGACGCTGACAAAGTCGCGTTCAGTGGTGCCCGCGTGATGGTCAACATGAATCAGACCGGTGAAGCTGCCGGCGTTGCCTGCGCGCTTGCGTTACAGAACGCGTGCGCAATCCAGGAGGTTGAGCCACAGCAGTTGCGCGCCACGCTCGCAGAAGGAGGATCCATAATCCTTTAATTTCCTGAACTAGGACAGGTGGCTCAGTACAAAAAAAGGAGTGAAGATAAATTGGAACCCTATGAAAAAACTAAGCGACGAAAGGCTGGAACATTTCAACATCGATAATGTGCAGAAGTATGTCGGTTGGAAAACCATAAATGCTATGATAAGCAGCCACTTTCCAAACGGAGACTTCTCATTTCTTGATGTCGGCGGGGGGAACGGCGCCTTTGCAGATCATATTCTGGCAACCTTTCCCTTAGCCCGGGGAACTGTCGTTGAAAACGCAGGATATCAACTGGATCAAAATCAATCTCACGCCAGAAAAACGCTGGTAGAAAGCTCTGTGGCTGACCTGGACGCGCATTTTCAAGACGAGAAATTTGATCTCATTTTCTTTCACTGGGTCTTGCACCATTTTGTGGAAAACACATATACCGGGTCAATCCACACGATATCGAACGCGTTAAAATCTGCAAAACAGCTTTTGGTCCCAAAAGGCATCATCTCCATACTCGAAAATGCTTACCAACCTTATTTTATCGAATCGCTTCCGTCGCGGATAATCTTCCACACGCTGTCCTCAAGAGTGCTATCGAGTGTCATGCTTGTTCTTGGCGCCAATTCAGCAGGGACAGGTGTCTGCTACCTTTCAGAAAAGCTGTGGCGCAGAATGCTTGAGGATGCCGGTCTGACCATAGAGAAATGCGAGCGCACGAGTTCGCTGAAAATAAGCCGGTTAAAGAAATTATCATCCCTCGCAAGGGAAATCAATGTAGTCCATATCATAGCCCGTCGATAAAGCACAAGAAGCGTCAGATCCATTCTCTGAATAGACAAAGTTGCCAGCTATCAGTTGATTTACTCATACTTCAATGCCTTGATAGGACTGAGGTCGGCTGCGCGACTGGCTGGATAGGCGCCCGAGATAACCCCGATTATGGTGGCAAAGATGACTGCGAAGAAAGGAAGCCACACAGGGGTGTAGGTGATGTTGACAGCCATATCGGGATCCATCCCTCCGAAGTCATTGCCCATCTGGACAGATTTGCCGACAAGGTTGAGCACGATGTTTAAAACAAAACCCAGTCCGACACCACCGATGCCGCCCAGCAGGCCTATCCCTCCGGACTCACCCAGGAACACGATCATCACGTCTTTATTGGAGGCGCCGATAGCCTTCATCAACCCGATCTCACGCGTACGTTCCAGGATAGCCATCAACATCGTGTTGGCAATGCCGAAGGCGGCAACGAGCAGGGCGATAGCACCAATGCCCCCCAGTATCGCCTGGATGATGGTGAAGAGAGAGTTAGCCTCCTCCAATTGCGCGCGTTCGGACTGGACGATGAAACCCATATCGCGGATTTGCTGCTCAAGCTGGAGAGCATCGCGGGATGAAGTGGCACGCACCAGAACTTCCTGGTAGCCCTCCCGTCCTGGATCAATACGCTTGCCTGTAGCCCAGCTGTTGTATTCGACAACATCGCGCAATGGGATAAAGGCCGTGTAGTCCGTGCGCCAGCCACTCGACTCCAGGATTCCGGAGACGACCATTCGGACCGTCTTCTCGGACATGGTTCCGTCTGCACTATACCTTTGCAGGGACATCGTCAACCGGGCGCCCTGGAGTTCGGCGGGATCGACCCCGTTATCTGGCATAGGTCCCATACCGCCCTTGAGTATCTCCTCGCTGTAGAAGTTCTCGGGGATGTAGGCACCCAGTACGATCTCACCACGACTGAGGTGGATGCTGCCGTATTCAGCCGTCAGCGACGCCAGTAAGTCCGGTTCGACGCCTACAACGGAGCCATAGCCCACCATTTTGCCGTATTGGAGCATGGCGCCGGTCTGCAGGGATTCGATCGGGGTCACCAGGTCCACGCCATCCAGTTGACGGATGTCGTCCAGGGTTGTGTCGTCGAGTACTGGTTCGTCGCTGCGGCGCTGGGCGCCAATTGGGGCTACTGACCTCTCGACGATCATCGGACCGTACATCCCGCTGCCGGTATTGCTCTGGATGCGAAGATCATTTAGCGATGCGCCACCGCCGAAGCTTTCGGTAGCCTGCTTCTGTAATCCAGCGCCAAGCGAGACCAGGACCATCACAGCAGCTGTCCCAATAACGACACCGAGAGCGGTCATAATGACGCGACCCTTCATGCGCTTAAGGTTCGCTATGATCAAGTGGAGCAGATCAGTGAAAGTCATGGATATTGATCACCTGTTGAGTGTTAAGCGTCACCATGTAGAAATCATCACCCAACGCCTAGCTCCCAAAACCGAAGAAGCCCTTGATCGCCCGGCCGAGTTTCTGAAGGAAGGTCTCCGGGGCTTTATCAATCTCGTCTGTCCCTCCCGGCATCAGCCCACCGGGTTTGCCAGGAATGCCGTCGTCCTCGTTCCCGCCCATCACATCCAGTTCCAGTGTGTTGCTGATGGTTTGGACCTGATTGAAGTCGTCGCGATAGCGGATGATGACAAGAAGTTGCGAGGGACCGCCCTCGTTCGGGGTCACCAGAAGGTCGAGTGGGGCAGAACCGCCGGGGTCGAGTGGGCCGATGAAGGGCAGTCCATCCGTTTGAACGTCCATCTGGGGGCTGCTGCCCTCGATTTCCGCGATATTGACGGCACTCCGTCCCACGTTGATGACCTCAAGGGCTATAGGCATCGCCATCCCGACGGAAAGCAGGTCAGGTTGACGGTAGAAGCTGACCTGGAGTTCGGGGCGTTTGCGGATGATAATGCTGAGTCGCTGGATATCCTCGGTGCGGGTCGCACGCGGGTCGTCATAGGCCAGAGCGATGGGCAAGCTGTAGGCTCGGGCTTCAGCAGAACCGTCGACGATCAGTTGGCGCTCCAGGGTGATTTGTTTCCCCTTGGGCAATTCTTCCACGAAGAGCACATTACCTGACTTGAGCGGGATAAAAGGCGCAAGTCCGGCGCCTTCTTCACCACCCAGTGCCAGGGTCAACCGGCTGGCATCACCGCCACCCACATTAGCGAGTCTGCAGGCTCAGCGTAAAAGTGTCGCCTGGGGCCAGGAAATCCGGCACTGTCACGTAAGTGTCAATCAGGATCTGCGGTTGACGGATAAGGCTGGTATTGATGTCCACACCGATGTATCTGCTGGTTGCTCTGCACACCGCCCTCATAATCGCTGTACTCCAGGGAGATTGCCATACTCTGACGCCCCCCTTTCTCGGTAGGGCCAAGGATAAGAGGGAGTGTGACCGTGACTGTCTCTTCAATCCCGATCTTGGGTGTGGAGACGGTATCACTGCCGGACGCTGGAATCGCCATATCCTTGGATGCCGCTGTGGCAAAGACGTTAATCGCCGTCCGGCTTCCGCGATTCGCGAGTCGCAGTGTCAAGCTGAAAGGTTCGCCGGGTATCAGAACGGCAGGATCCGTCACAACGTCCTCAATGATGACCTTCGGAGCACCAGTGTAACCGGTGCTGGTGGGCTTGCCAATCACCTCGACAGGCACGGTGGTGGGGAATTCAAAGTGATTGCCTTCCCAGTCGTTGGCGCTGAGGTCGATTTGTACCTGCTGGACGCCGGATGAGAGGGTATCAGGCGCACGCAGTCGCTGAGAAACGACAGCGGTGGCGTTGATATGCAGCTGCCAGATCATATGACCCTTTTCGCCCAGAGGCAGGAAGGAACCACCGGGAAAGACCGCCATCGTGTTTTCCCCGGCACGGCTACCATTGTTGTAGATCTCAATAGTGACGACGAACTCCTCACCCGCCTTGACCTGTTCTGGCTCCACCGTGTAGTTACGGACCGTTAACCGGGGCTGTCCTGGAGGCGCCGGTTTTTCGGGTGCGGGTTCCGGGACAGGATCCTTGACGTTGAGCACACCAGACAGGCTGGACTGACGATCCCCGTCACTCACCTCGACTGTATAGATTCCGGACGAGATGCCGGATGGCAGCAGCGCGGTGAGTGCTGTGGCATTGACGTAGGTTGTGCTGAGTAAACCGTAACCGGCGACCCGCACGACGCAGTCATCGGTAAAACCGCTGCCGTAGAGACTCAAAGTGTTGCCTGTATCGTTGATCACAGTGCGTGGCTCAATTGACGAGAGCAGCAACGCCGCAGGTGTTGCCGTTGGCTCCGGTGTTGCCGACGCTGCGGCGGTGGATCCTGAGCCAGCACCATGCCCGATGCAGCGAACACAGCGAGGGTAAGAACAGAGTAGCGATAGCACTTTGGTTCGTTTCCGCACATTTGCTCCTTGAAGTATTCAGAATTCATAAGCCTTGCGTCATTGGTCTGACAATTCGTCATTCACTATTCCAATGACAAACGTCCCACCTTCCACTGCTCGAACGTTTTCCATGCAACCTACTCGCCCCCCTCCACTATCCTGCCATCCAGCAGGTGCAGTGTGGAGGTTGTGTACTCAGTTATCGACGGATCGTGCGAGACGACGATGACGGTGCGACTCTGTTCACGGCTGAGACGACCAAGGAGCGCCATAATCTCACCCCCGGTCTTTGAGTCAAGATTTCCCGTAGGCTCGTCGGCAAGGATGATGGCGGGATCGTTGACTAACGCACGTGCCACGGCGACCCGCTGCTGCTGCCCGCCGGAGAGTTCGGCGGGCTTGTGGTCCATACGGTCGGCTAAGCCAACCTGGTCAAGGAGCGCAGTCGCACGGGACGCACGCTCCTTGACCGGAATCTGGGCGAAGATCATCGGAAACTCAACATTCTGCAGCGCGTTCATCGTTGGGATAAGATGGAAAGACTGAAAGATAAAACCGATCTCCCGGCGCCGGTAACGGGCCAGGGCGTTCTCGTCCAGTGCAGCGATATCCTGCCCCCGCACCGTGATGTTACCCGCGGTGGGTCGGTCCAGTCCGCCGAGAAGATAAAGCAGGGTCGACTTTCCCGATCCGGAAGGGCCCATGATGCCCAGGAACTCACCTGCCAAGACGGTGGTGGAGATGCCGTCCAGCGCGTGAACCACCTGGTCACCCATCTCGAAATCGCGGCGCAGTACCTCTACCCGGATCAAGGGTTCTGCTGGTTGGAGTATCATCACCAAGTCCCTGGTACGCTTAGAAGATACCGGTACCCTGCCCGATCCCTAATAGGACGGGCACAAGGCTGATGGCGGTCGCGATTATCCAGATGCTCAGTGTCAGGAGGACTGCGCGGCGCTGTGGCAGGTGCCCAAAAGCCCAGACGCCAATGACGGTCAGGATCAGGCTCCATACCATATAGATATCGACGCGACCTAAAAGGGCTGCCAGAATCTGTTCGCCGCGCGCCGACGGGATGCCGGGCTGATAAAAATTGGTAATTGGCGCAGGGGTGCTGTCGAGTACCAGACCAGAAAGCCCCTGATTATAAATAGCGCGGTTGGTAACCGCCATCGTGATACCCTGCGCAATGGCGCGGATGGTGACGGGCAAGCGAGTCCAGGCAATCATCGCGAAGTATCCGCCGAATTTTGCCCCGTTGTGACCCAGGAAGGTGCTAGCCAGTGCGATCAGACCAGCCCACGCAACCCAGGTGACGAGGGTGCCAATGACGCGACCGCCGATGGGCAGCCAGACCATCAGTGGGTGCGGGTCCGTTTTGGGTGGGAGCTCTGCCATAGCACCGCGGTCCTGCTCGGGCATGGATTCGAACCAGTCGAGTTGATTCTGATACATCAACTCGGTGTTGGCACGGGAGTAGAAGATGCCGTGCAGGGCTAACCCTACCAGCATCAGCAGCAACGGCAGCCACCAACAGCGACGTTTTGCCGTGCTGAGATTGGTTAGCGTGCGACGCGGACGCATGATAATACCCAGGAGGGTGGTGATGGGACTGCAGATCCTGGTAGGTGATGGCGCTTTTACCGTCATGCTGTCCTTTATGTGAGATATGCTTATCAGAAGCTATTGACGTTATACAGGTTTGGGAAGCTTCTCCGATTCTGGCGCGAAGCTCGTACCAGGGAGAACTTACCGAATTTATTATAGCCACGTTGAAACCCACGTCAACTGGTAAAAGTACCAGGATGCGTATCAGAAATCTGGCGAAATCGAAGAAAAGACATAATTGCCAGCTTAATCAAACCGTCTTTGTTGGTTAACCTTCTTGACATTCACAGCAATAAAGACTATTATTTTTATAAATATAATATAAATTTGATCGCATTTTTTATGATTCTAAGTTAAAATAATTCTGATTGAAGGAATTCCGTCAAGTTGTTAATGAGGCACGGAGGTACCCTATCATGGTAAAATTGGCCGTCATTCAAAAACCACCTGTATTCTTGAATAAAGCGCGAACCATACAAAAAGCTGTGGCATCTGTCGAAGAAACCGCCAGCCAGGGTGCGGAACTTGTAATCTTTCCTGAATCCTATATTCCTGGTTACCCAGCCTGGATATGGCGCCTGAAACCGGGGAGTGATTCAGGTTTGAACGAAGAACTCCACGCACAATTACTGGATAATTCTATAACCCTCGGCAGTGACGACCTGGTACCACTTTTTGATGCTGCCAGGGAATACAAAGTTACGATCGTGTGCGGAATCCATGAGAGAGATGGGCAATTTAGCCGGGCTACACTCTATAATTCTGTCATCATCATTGGTCCTGACGGGAGTTTGCTTAATCGTCACCGTAAATTAGTGCCTACAAATCCTGAGAGGATGGTGTGGGGAAATGGTGATGCGACCGGTTTGAAAGTTATTGAAACACCGATCGGGAGAATTGGCGGTCTCATTTGCTGGGAAAATTATATGCCCCTGGCTCGGTATGCACTTTATGCCCAGGATATCGAAATCTATATTGCACCTACTTATGATGACGGAGATGGATGGATCAGCTCCATGCGCCACATAGCCCTGGAAGGACGCTGTTGGGTTATCGGATGCGGAAACGCTTTGAAAGGCAGCGATTTTCCAGAGGATTTTCCCGGAAAAACCGCTCTTTATCCTGATCCTGAAGAATGGATAAATCCAGGGGATTCAGTCGTTGTAGCTCCGGATGGCGAAATCATAGCTGGACCGATGCGAAATAAACAAGGCATCCTTTACGCTGAAATTGACGTCAAACGGGCTGCTCAGTCGCACCGCACCCTGGATGTCGTGGGACACTATGCGCGCCCAGACATTTTTACACTAAACGTTAATACACAACCGCAGAGCCCGGTGAAATTTGAGTGAAGGATATGGCAAACATGTCATGGGTTCATGAACATGAGAAGGGTCACATCTGGCTATCACAATCATACCGCACACAACGCTGACCGGTGTAGCTGCGAGTCCATACCACAAGTTTGATGCAGCTGCTCAGCGAAATCCTGCCACAGCCTCAGATAAAAGAACACTAGAGACATAGTTTTCTCGCAGGGCTATCGCATTTAGACGCACCACTAAAATATCGTGGCATCCCGAGCGAAGTCGAGGGATCTAAAATGACCTCAGAAATGTATACTTAAGCATAAAAACAGATGCTTCGACTCCGTTCCGGTCGCTGGCGCTCCCGTTACTCCGCTCAGCATGACATATATTGGGCATGCCACTTCTAAATGCGATAGCCCTAAGTTTTCTCGTGCGGCAGGGCGCATTTAGTGCTATACTAGCTTATCATGCGCAGCACCTATATCCTTTTAATAATCGTTCTGATCGTGTCCAGTTGTGAGTCTGGAGCGCAAGCAACTGTTCCCATAGATCCAAATATACCTCCTGTAACACCCGGCAGCTGGTATAAGCCCCCAGTCATGGTAACCTGGCACTGGCAACTGAGCGGATCCGTCAATACAACCTATGATGTGGAACTCTATGATATCGATCTTTTTGATACATCCGAGGCTCTCATACAGCAACTGCATAACGCAGGTAAAAAAGTCATCTGTTATTTTTCCGCTGGTTCACTCGAAGCGTGGCGTCCTGATACCGACCAATTTGCGGATAGCTATGTAGGAAAAACGTTGGATGGTTGGCCCGATGAAAAGTGGCTCGATATCAGATCCCCCGGTGTACAAACGATTATGGAAACCCGTCTTGACCTGGCTGTGCAAAAGGGCTGCGATGGGGTTGAGCCGGACAATATGGACGGTTTTGCCAATCGCTCTGGTTTTGACTTAACCGCCGAAGATCAGCTGGCGTTCAATCGCTTTATCGCCAATGCAGCCCATACCCGGGGATTATCGGTTGGGTTGAAAAACGATCTGGACCAGATACCGGACCTGGTCGCATATTATGATTTTGCGGTCAACGAACAATGTTTTGAGTATGCTGAATGCGACGCACTTACACCCTTTATCGCTCAAGGCAAAGCGGTTCTGAATGCGGAATACAAGCCAGCCTATGTGCGTAACGACGCCGAAAGGCAGCGCTTGTGTCTGAGTGCAATGGAAAGGAAATTCAGCACATTGATTTTACCATTGGATCTGGATGACGCCTTTCGATTAAGTTGCTTTTAAAAGCCTCGACAGGTATCGATAGAAAGCCCTGAGATTTTTTGGTATCCTTATATGTGCACAATCAGGAGAAAGCGATGGACAAATATGCATCTGTTGACCAACCTCAAAGGGAATCCAGAAGTTATCAAAACGGAGAGGAAGCCTCTTTGCCGGGCTCCGCAGGCATCCAACAGCCCATCGCATCACCTTATCCCATCCTTTGCGCGCACCGGGGCTTGAGTCAAGCCTGCCCGGAGAACACGCTCCCTGCATTTGCGTCAGCGATGGCGGTGGGTGCGCATGAAATTGAGTTTGACGTTTGGCGCAGCTGCGATGGTGTGCCGGTGATTTGCCACGATGCAACAGTCGACCGCACAACAAACGGCACCGGAAGGATATCCGATATGCGTTGGGACGAAATTCGCAGGCTGGATGCAGGGATCAAGTCCGGCGATCAATGGCGAGGTATCAGGATGCCGCGGTTGGAGGAAGTCTTGGATTTCACTGGCAGTCGTATCACGCTGAATATACACATGAAAAGCGAAGGTCCTGACGGCGTGATGATAAAACAGGTTTGTGACTATCTAAGAAAGCACGGATTGTCCCAGACAGCATATCTCGCTCTGGATACTGAATCGGCGCTCCATACCGCATTAACCTATGCGCCTGAAATTGCCCGTGCATGCCTGGTCAGTCAGAACGATACAGATGTTTCGATCAATCTGGCGCAGCGCTACAAATGCCAAAGGATTCAGTTTGGACGTCACGTAACAGAAGACCAGATAAAACGCGCCCGCGATCTCGGGATTATCTGCAATCTTTTCTGGTCAGATGATCCGGATGACGGCAGGGCATACGTCAAGAAGGGTATCGACGTGATACTCACCAACTGCGCACACATCATGATTGCCGGTGGATTTAAAGCCTTTGTCAGACGGGATGTTTGACGTTTTTTTACCTGCTGCCTATACTCATAGTAACCTTGCAAGCAGTATTTCAAACAACGTGGAAAAACTTTATGATTAAGGCGAATGGAGGATCGATAGGCTGATGGAAGCTGTCAACCCGAATCACGCGTCATCCAATTCCCCTCTCAAACCCATGCCGTTATGGCAATCATTATTATTTTTTGGTATCCCAACCCTATTGGGTATCCTCGGATTATATAGACTACTCCCTGGTTTAGCTGAAGCAGGTGTGCCGTTGTTTTGGAATTATATGATCTCCGTGGTTGGGATGTTTCCATTACTCTTAAGCCTTTCACTCCTTGCCTTCCGCATCGACATGGGACCACTCTCCTGGACGGGTATAAAGAGGCGCTTTCGCATCCATCCCTTATCGAAAAGCGATTGGCAGTGGACGCTGGGTCTCATCCTCGTCTTTGTGGGAGGGCAACTCATTCTCATGCCAACCTCAACGTGGCTCGCAAATAACTTATCCTTCCCATTTCCTGAATGGCTTCCTCCCGCACTCGATCCAAGAGTGGCAAAAACATCTATTCCTTCCGAGTTTCTCGGAATACCCCTCAAGGGTCGCTGGGACATTGCGGTCGCCTACATTGTTATACTGATCTTAAACATTTTTGGGGAAGAGTTCTGGTGGAGGGGATATATCCTGCCGCGCCAGGAACTGACCCATGGTCGCCACACCTGGCTTATCCATGGCACACTCTGGACCTTGTTCCATCTGGCGTTTTGGTGGAACTTTGTGGCCCTCATTCCCTCAACCTTTTCACTGCCCTACGTGGTGGCTAAACTGAAAAATACCACTCCGGGAATACTTGTCCATTTTATGATGAATGGGTTGGGTTTCGTGATGATTTTCCTTGGTGTCCTGGGATTGGGAAAATAAGGAGTAGTTTAACTACACCACAGCGGTACAGAGAATGTTAAAAAGTCCAATCTAAATGACGAGTAAATACAGCGGGAAGGAGAACTAACGATGACACGTAGACTTACATCCCAGGAAAAAAGGAACCTGATCGCCCGGAGAGTCGCAGAAGACCCATACGCCCCGGTTTATCATTTCATTGCGCCGGAAGGCAATGCTCTTCCTTTCGATCCCAACGGCGCACTTTTCTGGAAAGGGCAATACCACCTGTTTTATATTTTCCAGGATCCTGACCTACCTTTCGGAGGACACTGCTGGGGGCATGCTTCAAGCACAGATTTGCTGCACTGGACTTTCCATCCCACTGCCCTTGCCCCGGAACCGGGCGACCCCGACAAAGGCATCTTCAGCGGAAACGCTTTCGTCAGCAAAAAAGGCATACCGACATTAGCCTATTACGGCATCGACACCGGAATATGCCTTGCACAGAGCACTGACGACGACCTGATCACATGGACCAAGCTGCCAGATAATCCTGTTATCCGCGAACCCGGTGAAGGCGATCCGGGTTGGGGTGTGTACAATGTATTTGATCCCCACATCTGGCTTGAGGGGGAAACCTACTATGCCATTCTGGGAGGAAACGTCAAACCGGATGAAATTCGCGATACAGCCTATATTTTCACCTCAGATGACCTGCACCGCTGGACTTACCTGCATCCATTCTATACCCCCCACCCCGAATGGACAGATCCCGTGGAAGATTGCGCCTGCCCGGATTTCTTCAAGCTGGGCAACCGCTTTGTTCTGTCGTGCATCAGCCACGCCTACGGCGCGCGCTATTACCTCGGGCAGTATCATGATGGACTTTATCAGCCTGAAGAACATCACCGGATGAATTGGGCTGGTGGGTCGTGTTTTGCTCCGGAGAGCCTTGTTGATGACAACCAGCGCCGTGTATTCTGGGCTTGGGTGCTGGACCAGCGCAAGGGTGAGTGGGTTGTCAAAAACGAACTCGGTGTGATGACAATGCCCCGGGTGCTGTCGCTGGATTCCCAGGGGCAGCTCTTGATTAAACCGCCTGAGGAATTCAAGTCGCTCAGATTGAATCCGCAGCAATTGGGATCCATCGTGGTCAAACCCGGAGCTGAACTGCCCTTAGCTGATATCACGGGGGATTGTCTGGAATTGTTTTTGCAAGCCAGCGTACCGGAAGGGGGACTTTTGGGAATTAAAGTGCGCATGAGCCCTGACGGTAGAGAGCAGACCACTATCAGTGTTGATAACACCGCACATACACTCTCTGTGGACACCACCCGCGCCAGCCTCAGAACCGATATCTACCAACCGTATCCCCTGATGCGCGGTGAGGCGCGCAGTGATGTCCGCATCCAGGCTGCACCGTTCTCCCTGAAATCTGGTGAGACACTGTCCTTGCGCATTTTCCTCGATAGGTCAATCCTGGAGGTTTTCGCCAATGACCGCCAGTGCGTAACCCAACGCATTTACCCCACCCTACCGGACAGTCTGGGGGTCGCACTTTTCAGCCAGGGGGGCAAGACAATCATCGAATCGATAGAAGCCTGGGACATTAATGCCATAAATTCACTACCCGGCGAGATGGTGGAATAGCCATGCCAGCAACCTATAAGCAGGATGACCCCAGATGATGACTCCCAGAGAACGCATGCTGGCAGCCTTCGAATTCAGGGCGCCGGACAAAATCCCCGTTGTCTATCACCCATCGCCTGCCGGACTTTATGTTCACGGAGAGAAACTTCTCGACCTGTTCAATGCCTATCCGCCTGATAATCCTATCACGTTCGACGCCATTCCCGTACCTTCGCCGGAAACGCTTGATGAAAAGGGTATCTATCACGAATTCAAAACGGACGCGTGGGGAACGGGTTGGGAATACCTGATCTTCGGTATAATGGGCCACCCAAAGACATATCCATTCGACAGCTGGGAGGAAGCTGCGGATTATCAGTTTCCACCCTTACCAACCCTAAACCATAGTGAAATTGCGAAACAAGGCGAAAAATATCTCATATTTTCAGGCGGAATTTCTATTTTTGAACGGGTGCATGAGCTGCGTCCTATAGACCAGATGCTGATGAGTATCGCGGATAGAGATCCAGCGCTGCTGAGTTTCCTCGATCGCCTGGTGGAATACTGGTTGGCAGCCATCCAGAGCATGCTCGACGTCGACGTAGACGTCATTATGTTCGGCGATGACTGGGGCACGCAGCAGAACTCACTCATCTCACCCAAAGCGTTTCAAAGCTTATTCAAACCACGCTATGAAATATTAATGGCGCCGATCCGCAAAGCCGGAAAGCTGGTATTTTTCCATTCATGCGGTTTTCTGGGTGGCGTCCTTGACGACTTGATTGACCTGGGTATCAGTGGTCTGTGGCCCCAAATTACGCTTATGGAATCCAATCCATCATTCTTGGAGAAATGCCGGCGCAATAAGGTGACGATGTACATCCATCCTGACCGGCAGTATCTGATCCCTAATGGTTCACCGGCAGAGATCGAGGTAGCGATTAAACAGTATGCAGACACTTATCATGCATTGGAGGGCGGTGGCATCTTTTATGTCGAAATCGAGAATGACGCACCCTTTGAAAACGTCCAGGCACTGATTGAAGCGATTCATCGATGGCGGTAGCTTGTGTAATGCGCGGGAGCTTGTGATTCGCTGATTCGGAAAAAGCTGTTACCGGTTCCAGCAGCGCAGTATGAAAAGATGGCGAAACATAAGGGATTTGCCTCTTTTATGAAAAGCACGAATGAGTTACGACATAGACACCACGATGCAAGTGGTGTAATATGGATTTAACCGCACTTTCATAAGGAGTTCTTTATGGATCAGAAACTGATCTACCAGAATTGGAAAGACTTTGTTGTTTATGCTGATAAAGGACCGCAGCCGTTTGCTCTGGTGGAAACTGAAACCTATAAAGCTGTCCTCGTTGGCTTGCAACCCGGCAACACGTTGCCCCCTCATCCGGAGGGTCCAGCAGTTTTTCACTTCCTGGAAGGCACAGGTCAAATGATCCTGGGAGAGGATAGATTTGCAGTGCAAGCCGGAACAACGGTCGTCGTGCCCAATGGCGCAATTCGCGGGATAGAAGCCGAAACACAGCTTGCCCTCCTGGCAGTGCGATTACCGAAATAGTTTTTTGCCCCACTCGTTTGACGAATGAAACTGAGATATGATCTCAAAATATATCTTAACGCAAGGTTTGTTTTTCGCTGTGGTCGTCAACGTGTATCTTTTCCTGATGATGATCACGTTAAGTCCACGCATTTGGGGCTACAGTGATTATCCTGAAGTGGTTAAAAACAAAGTGACACCGCCCACCAGGCGGGAAAAACTGATCGGAGCCCTGGTCGGGCTGCCGTGGTTTATCTTTGTATTTGGATTTCCAATTTTATCGACGTACACATTGAAAGCGAAACTTGGGGGTGCATTCACATTCTGGATAGCCTTTGTCCACCTGGTCACCATGATGATGCTGACCAATCTGGGTGATCTGGTGATTCTGGATTGGTTGATCGTCAGCACGATCACACCTACCTTCGTCATTATCCCAGGATCTGATGCCCAAGACTATAAAGACTTTTCACATCATTATAAAGGTCATGGTAAAGCAACGATCATTATGTTTCTATTAGCCCTGATTCTGGCAGGGATCATAAAATATATTTAGCTCCATACCCCTTTTGCACTAAAATAAATTATGAGCACACATAATAACCCTCAACAGCTATTCTACAATCTTGAAATTCAGATACTTCCATCTTCACACCGAATAAACGGCACAGCTCGAATCGTCTACCCCCCAGACACTTGTTTTTACCTTAATGAGAATTTGAAAATTCGAAGCATTAGCACTAATGGAAGCCCATTACCATTTCATCGCAAACCTGAAGCGCACCTTCCTTTCTCAGTCGGCAGTGCTGTCGTCATAGACGCGACGCTCCATAACGAGATCCAGATTGAATACTCAGGCACGATTGATGAAGTCATTAATTCTGTTAACATGATTCAGCCTGATCTTGTTGAACTGGCACTCTATGCTGCATGGTATCCGCTGTTTAAGAGTAATAGCCTTTTTGAATATGCATTGAAGATTGATCTCCCTTCCAACTACCTGACAACTACCAACGGTAAGCTTGACCAACAACAGGTAGTTGACGGTCGAACTATTGACACATGGGTATCCATTGATCTTTGTTCCGATATCGTCGTGATTGCCTCGCCACATATTCAAAAAATAAAAGAAGAACAGTGGGGAACTCGTATAGAAATATTCTTCAACAAAATCCCAATAAACTATATAACGGATCAAAGAGATTCCTTATCTAAGGCAATTAACCGGTTTTCGCATTACTACGGTCCTGCACAGACAGAAGGCTTGCTGCGCTATGTCATATCCCCCCGCAGTGGTTGGGGATACTCGCGTCCGCCTTTATTTGTAGTGCCGGAAGAATATATGCTTTCACGCCTTGATCAGGTGGATGGACTGGCAAGAAGTTTTCATGGGTCAGCCCATGAGCTGGCACATTTTTGGTGGTCGATCGCAGATGCCAGTACCCCCGATGACTGGATTAATGAAGGACTGGCGGAATATTCTGCATTTCGTCTTTCCGAAGAACTATACGGGGAATCCTTTGCAGATACTTTACTGAAAGAATACCAGGACCATGTCGCGCAGTGCAAAACTACTACACCCATCGCAGAAACCCCACACACTTCAGACGATCGTTATGTAAACCGGTATGAAAAGATGACGCTAATATATCTCGAAGCCCGAAGGCGATACGGGCAAGAAAAGCTGGATCGCGTCTTCAGAGCGCTTCATACAGCATTTGCGGGAACAAGGCATGCGACAATCGCGATGTTTCTGGGGGAAATTAACCGCCAACTTGGACCTGAAGCTCAACATTTCTTCGACACAGCACTCACCCAAAAGGTCTGGGTTGATCCCGGTAAACTGCCCTAAAGACATAAATGTTATCTCCCACCCACGCCAGCTTTTCACGTTTTCAAGGGAAAAATGGTTCAGGCAAATCACCCAATCAGTTGAGGTAAAAAACCAATGGAATCAGATTTGAATGCACTTAAACTAACTCAAAAATTACTTTCTTACAACACGATAAATCCACCCGGTGATGAAAGGGATTGCGCACAATACTGCGGCTCTCTCCTGGAGGAAGCGGGTATGGTTGTGGATACCTATGAATTTGCTGAAAAACGAACTACCATCATCGCAACCATGAAAGTAAGCGGGGACAAACCACCACTGTGTTTCACCGGACATCTCGATACCGTGCCCCTGGGCGCTGCAACCTGGACCATGCATCCATTTAAGGGTGAAGTGGAGGGCGGGAAGCTTTATGGAAGGGGTGCTTCAGACATGAAATCCGGTGTGGCAGCGATGATATTGATGGCACGGCATTTGGCAAAGAGAAAAAATATGAAGACAGGCATTACTGTTGTTTTAACAGCTGGGGAAGAATCAGCGTGCGAAGGCGCACACCATGTAGCCAAACTTGGCAATGTCCTTGGTGCAGCAGGAGCTATAATCGTCGGCGAACCGACATCGAATTACCCCTTCATTGGACATAAAGGATGTATACGGCTTGAACTTACGACACGAGGTAAGACTGCGCACGCGTCTATGCCTGAATTGGGTGATAATGCCATCCACAAGGCAGCGCGAGTTATTTCACAACTGCAAGATTACCATTTTAACATCCCGATACACCCACTTTTAGGCGCGCCAACGTTGAATATCGGAACCATTTCAGGGGGCTTAAACATCAACTCTGTTCCCGATAGAGCCACCCTTGGCATTGATATTCGCACCATTCCTGGTAAAAGTCATAGACAGATTCAGAATTCAATCCAACAGGCAGTAGGGCAAGAGGTAGAAGTCACGCTGTTGGAAGAAGCACAGAGCATTGCGACGGATATCGAAGACAGTTGGGTGCAAGCAGTCTTCGATATCATGACTGGCATTCTTGGAAAACGCCCTGGTCCTTCAGCTGCCAGCTACTTTACAGATGCCTCTGTTCTGACACCGGCGTACGGCAATCCCCCTACCCTGATCCTTGGACCG
This sequence comes from uncultured Chloroflexia bacterium, assembly GCA_963700595.1. Taxonomy (GTDB): domain Bacteria; phylum Chloroflexota; class Anaerolineae; order B4-G1; family SLSP01; genus PWVB01. Next base: position 176,869 of record CAVOYE010000011.1, on the reverse strand, counting down.
GGGGAAGCCTCTATGGCGCATAAAACAGATGAGTATTGTATCATTTCAAGAATTGAAGAAGCAGCCCAGGCGTATATGGAAATTGCCTTGAATTGGTGTGAATCAGAGACATAATATTGTACATAATGTAAATTGCATTGGAGTTATCGCCCTGAAAATTATGAATCGTCCTTTAATAACCAGGAGGACATATGAACAACATACCGGCTTTTGATCTGCAATTAGGTGATGTCATCTGGTTAATCTCAAGCGGATTACGCGCTGGCTACAGCTTGCAGCAAGTGTTTGCGCATCTGGGAGATTTGGAGGTAGAACCAACTGCCAGCGTTTTCATGCTATTATCTGAAGCTCTGCAAGCTGGTCGCTCGTTTGATGAAGCTGGCAAAAGTGGTACAAAGGAATGGTCTTCAGCATACCTGGTACGCTTACTGACTGTTATGCAGACCCAGCGGGAGATGGGTGGCAACCTGGCAGACAGGCTTGACCCCCTAAGAGTAGAAGTCCTGGCAGCAGTAGGTACAGACAAGGCTCTCTATCCAGAGATGCGCGAAACAGCACGACAGCTTAAAGTCGTATTGCCCGAAGGCGTACTTGAAGGTTAGTCACTTCAAAAATAGAATAATATGCTGTATAGGATCGGAAAAATCACGATCCATGGGTCTCTTTTGTTTTAACAAGTATTGTATAGAAATATGACAGAAGTTTCTCGGTCTGAGATTGGGTTAGCCACCATCCTTTACAGGCGCCATTTCAACAGGATAGAGGAGTCAAACTCATGCAATTTACAGGCATCTGTCTGATCACACAAAATGTCCCAAAGTTGGCTGATTTCTACGCAAAAGTATTGGGGGTCACCGGAGAAGGTGATGCCATGCATTATGCGTTGCATACGGAGGGGGCAAGCATCGCCATCTTTTCACTTGAAGGTATGGAAAGCATGGCGCCGCAGTCCATGCAAGGCGCCGGTCATGGAAACATTACCATCATGTTTGAAGTCGAAGATGTCGATACAGAATATGCAAGACTGGAACCCTTTATCCATAACTTTGTAATGCTGCCCACGACCCATCCATGGGGCGCCCGGTCCTTCTGGTTCAGAGACCCCGACGGGAATATCATTGATTTTTACGCAAATTTCGCGGATAATGCACAATAAAACTTCATTAAGGTTTGAATACCAAACCCTATTAATGAAGCACTGGATTTGAAAGCAGGGGATGGGTAAAGTCTGCACAAAATCGTTTGGCTGCTGGATGGAAATATCGTTGGGCAAGCACCAGACTTACACCTGATCCATCAGCGCGTTGGCGATCATATCGTAGACTTGAGGTATCGGGATGCAGAGGACCAGATATTCTCAGCCACAACCGTGATCAAAAACCTGGATCCGGGTCCTTATGCCATCCAGGTCGCAGCGCTCGAAGCTGCGATATACCTGACCCTCTGGGAGGAAGACTCTGCGGTATACCTGCCCAATGTACAGCATTGAATTACAAAAGTGCGTTGAGGAAATTGTTACCATTAGGAAATCCTACTCGATGTTTCAGAAACACTCTGTCTATCTCAGCGGATGAGACAAGGGTAACATAAAACCATGGCATAGCACAAAAATGTATATGGAGACTCAAAAAATGGTAGAAATGTACAAAATAAAACCATGGTTGGCATATGTTATCTTTATCGGCTTGGATACGATCTGTGTCGGGATGGGTATGGGCGTTCCGATTTTTTGTATTTTCTTCGGGTTTGTAGTTGGCTGGTACATCGCACGCGCTGCAATCTTGAGGACGGGGAAAACTGATAAAGTAATAGCCACATTTTTGCCGAATGCTGTCGCAACCGCAAGCTACACGTTTGTGTTGATGGTGCTGATTTGGGGTGTATGGTTCATGAGTTCATTAGGTTCGAATCTGGATTACGCAAACAGTGGAATCCCGATGATTTTGTTTGAGCCAGAGGCAAGTTTCATCGGATGGGAACTGTTAATGATCTGTATCTCACCGATTTTACAGGTCTTAACGACACTGTTTGGCGCACATATCATCCTTCTGAGATGGCTGAAGCAACGTAATCCAATGATTTCTAATTCTGCAAATAATGTATAATAGAAAAGTCGGTGGATGTAACAGTATGGAGGTATTGTTTGAATCCGTTGCAGGAACAATTTGAACATTGGCGAGAGTATGGCAGGATTTCACACGCAGGGGACATAGCACGACGAGCATTTGCAAACAACTCTTTTGACGGTTTATTGACGATGATTGGCGTGGTTATGGGCAATTTTTTTGTCGGTGTCGAGGATCCCAAAGTTGTCCTGGTAACAGGTTTGTCCACAGCACTGGCTATCGGCATCTCCGGGGGATGGGGGGCTTATCTGACCGAGTCGGCAGAACGCCACCATGAAATGGATGAACTCGAACGCGTCACCCTGACCGAGCTTCACAATACCAAAATTGGGAAAGCATCGCGTGCGGCGGTTATCCTGATCGCGGCAGTTGACGGTTTATCTCCCTTCCTGGCAGCGCTCCTGGTGATTTTGCCTTTTTTCTTTGCCTCACTATTGCCTTCGGTAAAGTATGCCTACTATGCTTCTCTCGGTATGGCGATGGTTTCACTATTTGCCCTGGGCAACTACCTGGGAAGCATTTCCAAGCAAAACTTGATCTTATCAGGTATCAGAACCAGCATTGCGGGTATAGTCTGTATCGCACTCAGTTTTTTGCTTGACCTTATAACATAATAATTCCAAGCCGTACAATTCCATTTACACATAGCGTGTTACCCGTTGCTGTAACTCACGCCTTGCCGGGCGTGTAAGTTACTGAATCGTCTGGGCTTTAAGGTCATTGGCACAGTGCAAGCCCCCCTCCAAACCGCAGCAGAGGGTAAGTTACCTGAGATCACAGCATACACCTTCCTTCTCACCCGGGAAATGTGGGAAACCATGCAGGCGCACCAGATGCATTAGGTTGAAAGGTAAATCGCCTTCCGACCTAATGCATAAATTTACCCCTCCCCTTCCTGGGTTTCTATTGCGGGGATCTTTCGTTGAAAGTATACCAGTCTTGTTAAATGGTTGATAAGTATTATATTTTATATATAATTATATTATATTATCTGAAATGGAGGTTTCGAAATGTCCAGCACGGACAAAGCCCTGCAAACACAGATCAAGAACATCGAGACCAGTACAGGCAAATCCCTGTCTGATTTAAGCCGGTTCATCAATGAAAGCCCGTTGACCAGGCACAGCCAATTACGCGATATGGTCAGAGAAGAATTCAATCTCGGGTATGGTGATGCCAATTTGCTGGTGCATCTGGCAAAGCAACCTCTGGAAGAAACCGCCGATGGTAGTGTAGATCCGATTGAAGCAGCTGCCAATGCGATCTATTCCGGAAATAAAGCAGATTTACGTCCCCTGCACGATGCGGTCATGAACAGGATTCAGCAACTCGGTGCGTTTGAGATTGCGCCTAAAAAGAGCAATTTCAGCTTACGCAGAAAGAAACAATTCGCGTTGGTGGGACCTGCCTCCAGAGGGCGCGTTGAGGTAGGGCTGAATATGAAGGATGTTGAAGGCACTGCACGACTTGAAAGCCAAAAGCCCGGTGGTATGTGCCAGTACAAAGTATATCTATCGCAGCCTGATGATGTCGACGAAGAGCTGATGGCGTGGATAAAGATCGCTTACGACAGTGCAGGTTAACCGGAGTACGACCATAGACAGGAGAGCCCCATGGTAACCAGGCAGCCCACACGGGCAAAAAGACCGCGATATGAAATGCCCGACTATATCCGGGATGCGTTGCTTGATCGTGGGTTGATGGCAGCTTATCTCAGCCGTCCCTCCTACCAGCAAAACGATTACATTGGATGGATAACCCGCGCAAAGCTGCCCAGAACCAGAGTTAAGCGCCTGGCACAAATGTTGGTCGAGTTGGCGATTGGGAATAAATACATGAACATGGACTATCACCCCAGACACCCAGGTTGATACGCAGGTGGATTCTGCAGCACATGCCTTTACTTCCGTAATCTGAATGGCATAATCCAATATTAAATATAGACTATTGGCATTGCTTTTTCCCATAGCGTATGAGGAGGTATAAGATGAGAACCCACAACGTAGGCAAAGCAACAGTGTCATGCGTTATTTCCTTTGATACTGGCAGTAAGCGGCAGCACCTTTCTCTTTGGATAGTAAGAGTTTTTCTGATCATGCTGGTACTTACTGGCTTATTCCTGGTGAGTGGGTGTAAATCCAAGAATCGCTTGGATGACTTTCCGGATTATGTCACCACGAATAAAGACTATTACATTACCCGGATAGGATCTGTCCCAAAGATCGATGAATCCACATACCGCTTAACCATATCCGGGTTGGTTGATACACCTATGTCCTATACACTCGATGAGTTAAGAGCACTGGATTTAATCGAACTCCCGTTGACCGTGGAATGCATCGGCAACGCCCCTGAAGGTCCTTTACTTTCCACTGCGGTATGGAAAGGATTCCGCCTCTATGACCTGCTGGTATCCCTTGGTCTCGATGAAACCGCGACGGGTGTGCAATATCGCGCCGCAGATGGTTATTACGCCTCCCATACATTGGAGCAAATCAGAGAAAACGGCATCGTTGGAGCGCTCTATATGAATGGTGAAGTTATTCCGTCGGAACATGGTTTCCCGTTGCGTTTTTTGAATCCTGGCTACCACGGTGTGAAGCAGCCTGCGTGGGTGACTGAACTGGAGGTCATCGACAGGCCTATCAAGGATTACTGGGAAGATAGAGGGTGGGACTGCTCACCACCAATGGCGATTGACTCGACAATCTTCTTCCCCGATGACGGCGTGCGCGTTGCTGCAGGAGAACCTTTAACCGTGGGTGGTGCAGCTTTCGGCGGGACAAGGGTGACGCGCGTGGAAGTCACCACCGATCAGGGACAAAGCTGGCAGGACGCAGAAATCGTACAGGATATGGATTCAGAAAACGTGTGGGTCTTCTGGCAAGCTGAACTCACCTTTGCTGAGCCGGGGAAATATATCGTCAATGTCAGAGCAACTGATATCGCAGGTAATGTCCAGCAGGAAGACGACCCAGATAAATACAATGGCGCCAACGATTGGCCCATGCTCGGCAGTACAGGTCACCCAATGACTTTAAGCTGAATTGCGATTCCACACCTGAAAAAAGCATTCTCTGCATTTTCAATGTGGATAATTAATCAGCCCCAGTCGACGTTACGCTACGTTGACTGGGGCTTTATTATAACGCGCCCGTTTATGCAAGAGATTTGATTAAAAAGAGATAATATTATACAATAGTATCACTATAATCTATTAAATACATGCTAAAGTGAGATAAACATGACAACAAATAACGTAACCGGGCAAGGTACGAAAGAAGATCCCTGGGTCCTGAAGACGCCTCCGGGGAAGTCAGAATATATGATGTATAAGGATGAATCGTCCGATCCACCCGCCCTTGTTTGCGTCGTGGGGAAAACAGTGCTGAGTTACCAACTGCGCTGCCTGGATGACCTGCACGCGATGCTCAAAGAACACGATGATTGGATGGCGCTGGGCAGCACGGATGAGCAGAAACCAGCGACTGAAGGGACGGTTGAAGCCTGGGGGCGTTCCCCTGACAATCCAGTCGGTGGGTGGTATGGTCTGAAGAAAGGGTTACGCGGACGATTTGCGAACTACGTCCCCCCGCTGATGGAACATTTAGGACTGGCAGAGGTTGAGCACAACGCCAGAAACAACCGCATGCGAGCACTTTAGTCGGATCACATTAGGTAGCAATAGAAACCTGCCCGAATTATCGATCATCGATTAATTCAGGCAGGTCTAAATACTCCTGGGAAAATTGGAAAAGATCGTTGCAAGGACCTGATAAAGAAACATAATGAGTGACATCAACCAAAAAACCGCAAAGATGATTCGCAGGATAGTAATCCTGTCAATTCTACTGCTTTACTTTACTGTGCCCCACACGCTTGAAGATTTCGCTTCTGGAGAGCCTGGAAAGCAAGGTATTCCTGCACCGGTCCTCTCAATTGTAGTGGCGACGGTTTTCAGCCTTCAAGCCCTTGGACTCTATTGGCTTGGTCAGAAACAACGCCGCGGCTTTTTTGCCCATACAGCAGTGGGCGTGTTTTGGCCCCTGGCTTCAGGCGTAGCGCAATTGCCTGCCATCCTCAGTGGACTCCCCTACCGCAGTGGTTTTATCTCAGTTTTTTATGTAGCTGGTATCATACTTGTCGGATTGATACTGTTGTTCTTCTCGCTCCATGCATTGAGAGAGACCAAAAACATTTCTTAGAATTTAACCCTGGCAGTATTTTTAAGGAAACTTAAGACAGGATATTCGTCAGTTGTTTGCATATAAGCAAAGGATGCAACCTTAGGCATGACTTTGTGACTGTGCGGGAGACTGACATGAATGCACGAGAATTCTATCCCGCGCCGCAAAACAAGGACGGCAGGCGCAAATACCTGATATTTTATGCACCATGCAAACAGTCTGCAAAAATGTGACGCACACCTCCATTAGCTCTTAAGACAACTCTATTGACATTTTTATAGAGCGTCATACACTAATTTGTATAAAGATGTACGGATGCGCCACTGCAATCTATGCAGCGATAATCCCTATCACTGCATCCCAGAACAACCACATCGGGACTTCGGTACAGCACGCTTTATAGGGTATTGTGCAGAAATTCCGTAAGAATACATCTCATGTAACCCGTGTTTTTATGTGCCAACAGCCGCCCATTCAATCACATTCTTAGCATTTGTGTAAGGAGTAAAATAATATGAAAAGACGAGTCTTTCCAAAACCGGAGTTCATTTTCCTGGCGCTGCTTCCATTCATGTTGGCATGTACCATTTTCAAAGGTGATTTATCACAAGTGTTAGCGCCAGACAACACGCCAGTGTCCACCCAAGTACCACCGACAGCAACTTCTCAACCATCACCAACGGTATCGCCAGACAACCCGCCGGTGTCCACTCAAATACCACCGACAGCAACTTCTCAACCATCACCAACGGTATCGCCAGACAACCCGCCGGTGTCCACCCAAATACCACCGACAGCAACTTCTCAACCATCACCAACAATAACTTCGCAACCCTCTCCGACAATGGATATTGGCAAAACAAACGAATCAATTAGGCAATGGGCTGCCGATGCAGAAGCCAGTTCGGAATACGGCAGTACGGATTGGTCAGCCTATCAAGCCGTTGGTGAACCAAATACACCCGTTTGCGGTGATGAAATGACAGCCTGGGCTTCGGCGAATCCGAATACCATTGAATGGCTTGATGTATATTTCAAAGTTCCAGTCTATCCCTCAGAGATCCGCATCATCCAGACTTACTACCCGGATCAAGTCAGCCAGGTTGATCTCATCGATATGCAAGGTAATTTTGTCACCGTATATACCCGCCAACCCAGACAGGTAGAGACTCCTTGCCCGTATACATTGTCCATTCCTGTCAACGAGGATACGATCCTGGTCCAGGGTGTGAGTATTACCATAGACCAGACCGTCGTCCAGTACTGGAATGAGATTGATGCAGTCGAGATAATTGGCATTCCAGAAGTGGAGGCACCCTGATTACTGGTGCAGTCACAACGCCCGCACAGCAGCACACGCATCAACCACAGGTGACCAGGTATTCGATGTGATAACATAAATTCTTAACAAGGCTATTGGACTGCATCAGCAAATCGCTATACAATTCGACAAGGAATCTATTCACAGCATCCGGATAATTAAAAATCCGGATGCTTGCGTCGTGTTAATCATAAGCGCGCTGTATATGCCTGACCAGGAAGGCACATTTGACGCATGCTGAAGAATAAGGAGATCCTATGCACAAGCGCTTCCCGAGATATCTGGACTACGATCCTCTGGTACCGGTATGGTGCGTGACACCAGACAGACCTGGTTGCATACACAGGTTTTTCGACACCTCACCGATCAGCCCCTCCGGTCGATACCTCGCTGTTTTTCAACTGCCCTTCGAGGACCGGCAGCCCGAACCCGGAGAAATGGGGAATGTCTGCGTCATTGATCTTGAGACTGGCGAAGATCGTGTTGTGGCTGAAACATGTGGTTGGGAACCGCAAATGGGGGCCAACATAAACTGGGGAGCGTCCGATCACCAGCTTTTCTTTAACGACGTGGACACTTCGAATTGGCAGCCATTCGCGTGGAAACTGGACCCGATTTCCGGCGAACGCCAGAGAATGGAAGGGACTGTCTATCACGCGTCCTCCGATGGGAAGTGGTTGATTTCTTCCAATATGGTAAAGATGCGGAAAACACAGCCCGGTTACGGTGTGCGCGTGCCGGACGATACCGTTAGCCGCAACGTGGGCGCATCCGGAAATGACGGTTTTTACCTCACCGATACAGTAACCGGAAAACGCCGTCTGCTTGTATCGATTCGCGATATGCTGACGAAAGCGGATCCGGCAGTCCTGATCGATGATCCTGACAAACAGGAAATTTATGGCTTTCACAGCAAGTTCAATCCACAATGCGATCGTTTAATGATGAGCTTGCGCTGGTTTCCGGCGACCGATGAACCGCGCTGGAATATGTTTGCATTGGATTTCCAGGCTGTCAGATATGCCTGGGTAACCATGAAACTGGACGGTAGTGCGATGCACTGCGCTGTCGGACCGGAACAATGGGAAAAAGGTGGGCATCATGGGACATGGTTCCCTGATGGGCAACGGATATCGATGAACCTGAATATCGACCGGGATTGCATGCGTTTTGTCCAGGTCAACGCGGACGGCAGCGGTCTCCGGAAAATACTCAACAACGTTCAGGGTTCGGGGCACCCAACGATCCATCCGGGTGGAACACATCTGGTGACCGACACTTACACCTGGGAAGATAAGGCGTTCGGGGACGGCACGATCCCACTGCGTTGGGTGGATCTCCGCACAGGGGAAGAGGAAGTTCTTGTCCGGATTAATAACCTGCAGCCCTGTGCAGACAGGGTGCTGCGGCTTGATGCCCATCCCGCATGGGATCGCACTTGGCGCTATGTAGTTTTCAACGCATTTGTCGATGGAACACGTCGTGTCTATGTAGCAGACATGAAAGAACTGCTTTCGTAATTTCACACAAACAAGAGGGCTCATGCAATTACTTCCAGGTATCTTCCTTGTCAATGGTTCTCCATACGGGCGACATCAAAACGGGTATCTGATCCAGCTGGATGGGGCAACCATCATGATCGATTCCGGTGATCTTGAGGACGCGGAGACCCTGGCTGAAGTGGAGATTAACGCTGCGCGCTGGGGCATACATCTTAATCAGGTCTCACACCTGTTCCTCACACACGCCCACTTCGACCATGCCAGCCATGCCGCACAGCTGCAACAGCGTGGGATCAAAGTCGTCGCATCGCCGGCAACAGCCGCGGCGATTGCTGCCGGCGATGACCGCTGCATCGGGTATGCGGTCCAGAGGGTTTTCGAACCATGCACAGCGGATGTGGTTCTGGAGGATTGGGAAGCATACGATATCGGGGGGCTGCACGTGCGGAGCCTTCCAGCGCCCGGGCATACCGATGGGCTTGTGGTTTTTGAACTTATGCTGGAAGGAGAGCGCCTCTGGTTCACAGGAGATCTGTTTGAAGCCATGCCAGCACACCGCTGGATTACCTTGCCATTTACCGGATCCCCGGACTTTGACCGCGCCAAATATATCCAATCCCTCGCACAGTTACGACAGGAACCAGCTTGCGACCATCTACTCCCAGGTCATGGACCTGCGGCGATCGGCAATGGACGAAGGCTACTTGATATGGCTTACGACAGAAGCTCTGATGAAATGGCGATAACGTCTGGGAGGTAATTTGCAGAAATACATATCCATCTTACGCGGTATCAACGTCAGCGGTCAAAAAAAGATAAAGATGGCTGACCTGAAAAGTACATACGAGAACCTGGGCTTTCAAAACGTGGTGACATACATTCAAAGTGGAAATGTAATCTTCAATGCCGAGAGGCAAAGTAGAATAGAATTAGTAAGTACAATCGAAGCCTTGATTGAAGAAACGTACCACTTTCACGTCCCTGTGCAGATTCGCACCAACAGTGAGTTCGAAAGTATCATTCAAGGCTGTCCATTTGGAGCTGTCGATATTGACCGCGACGGCACGAAAGTGTTAGTCACCTTTTTATCCTCAGCACCGGAAGAAACCGCCATTGCCGGAATTCAAGAATATGTTGCTGCTCCTGAAAAGCTCGTTATCATCGGCACTGAGGTATACCTGTATTGTCCCAACGGTTACGGGAAGAGCAAACTGTCCAATGTTTTCGTCGAAAAGAAACTGGGTGTTGAAGCGACCACGCGGAATTGGAAAACAGTGTTGAAATTGTATCAACTCTCCACACCGCAGTAAGATGTGTGTAACCAGTGTGGCACCCGAACGACTCTGGCTTCAGGCGACAATAGCTTTGGTAGGAGCCTGTGATGCAAGACGATGAAACGACATTATCCAGACCTGAGCATCACATTTCCGAGCAGCAGGAGAAGGTCACCGCACCACATCGCGAAGTGGCTGTGACACAGAAACTCTGAGCGCCAGGGCCTTCTGTAGTCTCATAGAGCAGCAATTGCACCAAACGCAGCGGCATCTCGAAGAGTGTTCGTAGACACACAGTAAGTATCAATTCCGGTCAAACGGTGAAAAAAGCTAACTAAAAACTGGAGGTATGATATGGTTGGGATGGGACTGCGGGAATTTGAGTGCACATTGTGTGGAAATAAGTTTGAACAGATGTCCGGTGACTTAATGATTCCTGGACCGGAAATTTGTGAGGAATGTTTGCGAGAAGTGTGGGATATGGAAGACACAGCCCTCAAGCAGTATGTCAGCACCCGCCTGAAAGAACACAAGCGGGAAGAGATGATCGAAAGTATGCTCCAGCATATTCAATGGTATAAGGATACCTATACAAGTGTGGACGAAGTTTTACAAAGCAGAATAAATCCTTTCGGATTCTAGATAGTAGTTTATCCCTCAGGAGGCTCATAGATGTCCAACAGTCTCGCAACTTCAATCCTTTCCACGCAGGTTATCTGTAAAGAACCGGGAAGATACATCGGTTGGCCCACAATCACAAAAACCCGGGAAGGTGAACTCATCACCGTGTTCTCGGGTGACCGCGATGCTCACGTCTGCCCCTGGGGTAAAACGCAGATGATTCGCAGTCAGGATAACGGGCTATCGTGGACTCAACCGGTCACGATCAACAACACAGTGCTGGATGATCGTGATGCGGGGATAATTGAAACGGTTAAAGGCACGCTGGTCGTCAGCTGGTTCACATCCCTGGCTTTTAACAACCCGCAGCAGGTTGATTGGCAGAAGTTACCAGAGAGCACGCTGGTATCCTGGCAGCGGCACACGGAGAAGCTGGCGCCGGAAACCCGCAAACGCTGGCTTGGGAACTGGGTCCGGCGTTCCACAGACGGCGGTGCGAACCTGGAGCAGCCCCATCAACACCATCGTCAGCGCCCCCCACGGACCCATCCAATTATCCGACGGGCGGTTGCTCTATGTGGGTAAGAATTACAAAGTGGGCGATGCGTCATGCCAGCATCCTCCAGAATCTCAGCGTCTGGCTGCAACCACATCACTCGATGATGGCATGACCTGGACAATAACCGGATACATCACAGCGCCCGATTATGTAAAACCCGGAACAGAAGCTTTCCACGAGCCCCATGTGGTTGAAACGGCAGAAGGTCAACTTATTTCTTTATTCAGACATCATGGGAACCCCGGACAGTATTTTCTGTGGCAGTCAGAAAGCGCAGATAAGGGGAAAACCTGGACAACCCTACATCAAACCGACATATGGGGTTATCCTCCGCATCTGATCCGATTACATAACGACTGGTTGTTGGTCTCCTATGGGCGGCGTAAACCACCTTTTGGCGAACGGGCTTGCATAAGCCGGGATCATGGGAAAACCTGGGACATTGACAACGAATTCACACTCTTTCCCGCTGCCGACACCGATCTGGGCTATCCGGCAACGGTGCAACTTGACGATGGTTCACTTTATACGGTTTTTTACCAGGTTGATCAGCCTGGAGAAAAGACATGTCTGATGGGGACACATTGGAGAATTGTGGGGATGGAGGAACTGGTTGGCAGTTAATCACACTGAGACTACCAGATTCCGATTATACACATAACGCGCAATTAGCACGCGATACCCTCCAACAGAAGCCCACAATGGGTATCCCGTGCAGTTTCATCAATATCATGCAGCACGACCATATTGAGCGCATCGCAGGTGCCAAACCCGGAGATTATATAAAACATCCGGAAGCGGTATACCTCGCATGCCAGCAGGCAATTGGCATCAGTTTGCTCGATCAGTGGATACCGCACAACCCTATGACGATGGGCAGGTATGGCTTTACGGCGGATTCCGGTAAAAACAATACCGCCACCACCGGAGCAGCAAAAATTATGTGCGACGGTATCCATGTCAACTCACCGGAAGCAGTCGTCGAACATTTGGAACGATTTGTATTTCCCGACCTTAGAACGCAAATTGCCGCATTTGATGAAGACACAAGGTGCAGGGAAATCATCGAAGGAGAGCACGCCACCCAGCAGATTCTCGGTCCCGGCATCCTCAAAAGCGGTTACGGATATATTCACTTCCCCACCCTGTCCTATACCCGTTACGGTTATGAACACTACTTTACAGCGTATGCACTCTATCCCGAAGTGATGGAGGCGCACTTTTCGCTGCAGGCAGACCTGGCTTTGTTGAATAACAAGGCTGCGGCAAGAGCGATTATGGAAGGCGAGCTGCCTTGCCTTTTCCGCCTGGATCACGATATGGCGGATTCCAGGGGGTTACTTGTAAATCCCCAATCTCTCGACCGCATCTGGTTTCCCCATTTTGCCCGGTGCTTGAAGCCTGTACTAAAAACCGAAATGCGCTTGCTCTGGCACTGTGACGGTAATTTGATGGCGATGGTGCCCCGATTGCTGGATGTTGGGCTGCACGGATTCCAGGGCTTCCAATATGAGGATGGCATGGATTACGAGAAAATCTGCGCGATGAAGACCAGGCGAGGTGAGGATCTCATCATCATGGGTGGCGTCTCGGTGACCCGCACGCTGCCCTATGGAAAACCTAAAGATGTGAAACGCGAGTTGGCGTGGTTGGTGGACAAAGGTCCCCGGACCGGATTATTCCTCGGTGTCTCCAGCTCTGTTACACCCGGTGTGCCGTGGGAAAACCTGCAGACCTTGATCGAGGGCTTGAAGTATTATCACGAGCACGGCAGGACGGGGTAACCCCATCCTTTCTAGTGGTATCGTATCACATGTCAAACCAGAAGTAGACATTCCAGCCTGACCGGAGCATCAAAGCTCTTTTTTATTATGTGAAAAATGTTATTGTATTAAAAACAGACAGGAGCGATGCCATAAACACAATCAATTCGCCATTCTTTATTTTTGGACAGGGTCACCGCCGTAAATTCCTATATAAACAGGGCAGGCTGGTTGACCTTTTAAGTGGGGCTTCGTTGTTCGATATTAACGCAAGCAGTGAAGTCATTGATGCTCCAGCTTATACCGTAAGTCTGCAGAGTGGTCGTAGAGAACGCATCACCATCCGTGAGGATGAAAGCAGCATAATCCTGAAGCGTGACAGCTATTCCGAAATACTCGATGACAGTCCTGTCTCCTTACCCTCTTTCCGGGATCATCCCTATAAACATTTGCTGCGGATCCTGCATCACGAAATACTCATTAATATCGTAGATGGGCAACCGCTGCCCAATTTCCTGGTCTACGATAAGCCGTGGTACAGGGATGGGGCGATGATGGCGATGGTGCTTGAGATGACCGGAAACCTTGATCTGCTGCGGGGCTGGATCCATTTTCTGGAGGACCCCTTTGATCACAATAACGCCGGACACAGTGAACCGGATAACCTGGGACAGCTTTTATACCTGATTTCCCTGACCGGAGATGGCGCAAGCCACCCGCTTATCCCCCGCATCCTCGAGGAAGCCAGGAAGGTGACGCAGAATGGGCACCTGACCGGACTGACAGACGGACGGCAACACCCGATCTATCAAACAAAATGGATGAAATTTGGTCTGGAGTCGATTGGGATTGCCGGACAATTTCCGCATCCCCGAGTGTGAAGACAGCTATGCAAGCCTCTGCTGGTGGGATAAAGAGGGAATACACTTACCCGCAACATGGGCTTTTGAAAATAACCAGAACTATCCCTATTTGACGTGGGCAGAGGCGCACTTCCGCAAAGCACCACCCCCGCTGCACCTGGCAGGGACCAGCTTTCCACTCACGTGGGAATCCCACGCTAGCGAAGCAGATTATACCAATATGGACTGTATTGACCCGCACTACCGTGCCAACCGCATCTGTCTGCCGCACACCTGGCATGCGGCGGAGATGTTCCTGTATCTGATTGAGTGTGAAGGGTAAAACAAGGAGTCTTGATGGCAACTATAGCCGATATTGTTAGTTTTGTGGAACACAGTACCGGTCATAAGCTGAACCGGGATGAAGGGATGCAGTATGGCGGTAGTGACTTTGAGCTGCAAGGTGCGACCGTGGCGTGGATGGCAACACCGGATGCGATTGAAGCCGCTGGAGCAGCTGGACACCAGTTGTTGATCGCGCATGAGAGTGTTTATTTCCCCTACGATGCCCTCAATGCCCCGGATGCGCCACAGGGATGGCGCGAATGGAAGGTAAACAAACAGCGCATCACAGATCTGAACCGGTATAACCTTGCGTGCCTGCGGCTCCACGGTTCCGTCGACGAAATCTGCATCTTCGACACTTTTGCCGACCTTTTGGACCTGGGAAAACCGGTCTATGCGGATGGGCTGGTCAAAGTGTACGAGATTCCGCCCTGCCCATTGCATGCACTCGTACAGCAGGTTAAGGCACGCCTTGGTATGAAAGCCTTGCGGGTTGCCACTACGGGTGAGATCGACCCTATTGTGCGGCGTATTGGTCTGCCATGGGGTGGATTGGGACTTTTTGTCAATGTTGGATACCAGCAGCAGCTTATTACCCAGGGATGCGACGTCTTTATCGCCGGTGAATCAGACAACTATGGGTTCAGGTTTGCGGTTGAAGCGGGTATCCCGATGATTGAGACCAGTCACGAGATAAGCGAGAATCCTGGTCTGCGCCGGTTTACAGCGATGCTGCAGCAAGCCTTTCCCGAAGTGCGGTTCAGCTTCTACGAAAACCCGTGCATCTGGCATATGGAATAAATATGATATTGAAATGAAGTCGTGCAGGTGACAGTCACTGGGTTGAAGGACTCCCCTGAGAGTGACCGTCACCTTTACGACGGATGGATTATTTAGACTCAGATTTTTGGTAATGAGAACTGGCTGTTGTAGAGATCGGCATAGAAACCACCCTTGTCCAGCAGTTCCAAATGCTTACCGCTTTCAACAATGTCTCCCTCATTCATGACCAGGATCAGATCCGCGTTTCGAATCGTTGATAAACGGTGGGCGATGATGAAGCTGGTCCGCCCGACCATGAGCTTGTCCATCGCCTGCTGGATCAAAACCTCGGTCCGGGTATCCACCGAACTGGTCGCCTCATCCAGGATTAGCATTTTTGGATCGGCAAGAACAGCTCTGGCAATCGTCAGGAGTTGTTTCTGACCCTGCGAAATGTTCGAGGCTGCCTCATTGAGTTCCATGGCGTATCCATCGGGCAATGTCCGCACAAAGTGATCGACATGCGCGGTTTTCGCTGCTGCGATAACCTCTTCATCGGTCGCATCCGGTCTGCCGTAACGGATGTTTTCCATAATGGTGCCGTTGAAAAGCCAGGTATCCTGCAAGACCATACCGAACATGGTGCGCAGGTATTTGCGGGTAAAATCCCGGATATCGTGACCGTCAACCATCACAGCACCGTCGTTGACATCGTAAAACCGCATCAGCAGTTTCACCATTGTTGTTTTACCTGCCCCGGTCGGTCCCACAATCGCGATCTTCTGTCCGGGTTGGGCAACTGCGCTGAAACCTTTAATCACCATCACATTGGGATCATATCCAAAGCGTACATCTTTGAACGTTACCTGTCCATCTACTTTTTCAAGGGTCGTTGGATTCGCGGACTCCACAACTTCTTCAGGCTCATCCAGGAATTCAAATACCCTTTCTGCCGCCGCAGCGGTTTGCTGCAGGACATTCGAGATATTTGCCAATTGGCTGATGGGTTGGGTAAATGAACGGACGTATTGGATAAATGCCTGAATATCACCCACTGTGATGGTATTCCGGATCGCCAGCCAACCGCCTAATATCGCAACCGCAACATAACCCAGGTTACCGATAAACATCATAATCGGCATCATCAAACCCGAGAGGAACTGGGATTTCCACGCGGAACCATACAGCGTGCTGTTAAGATTTTTGAAGATTGAAATGCTCTGGTCCTCACCGTTGAAGGCTTTCATCACGACATGACCACCGTACATCTCTTCGACATGCCCGTTAATGTGCCCCAGGTAATCCTGCTGCGCTTTGAAGTGTTTTTGCGACTGTTTGATGATGACTGAGACGACCCCCATCGATAGTGGAAGAATCAAAAGTGCGACCAGCGTCATGGTCACGCTGATAGAGAGCATCATAATCAAAACGCCGATCACCGTCACCACAGACGTAATGATTTGTGTCAGGCTCTGGCTCAGAGACTGGTTCACAGTGTCGACGTCATTGGTGATTCGCGAGAGAATCTCCCCCTGGGTCGTGGTATCGAAGTACTTTAACGGCAGTTCGGTTGATCTTTTCTTCGATTTCCCGGCGGAACCGGTAGGCGATGTTGGTTGAGACATTCGCCATAATCCAACCCTGCACATAACTGAACATGGCGGAAAGCAGGTAAAGGCCCATTATGGTACAGCAGTATTTTACCGATAGCATTGAAGTCAATCTCGCCAGTTCCTGCAAGTTGCGCCATCACCCCAGTAAACAACTCGGTGGTGACCTTTCCCATTTGCTTGGGTCCGATAATATTGGCTGCCGTAGACAATACCGCAAAAACCAGGACGATGATGACCGCCAGATGGTATTTTCCAAGGTATTTGATAAGTTTGGCCATCGTCCCCTTGAAATCACGGGCTTTTTCGCCCATCATCATAGGACCATGGCGTCCACCTCCCATAGGACCCCGACGGGGACCTGGTCCAGCTTGGGAAGAAGTCCGGTTCGGCATCGGCGCACCTGGACGTCCAGCACCCGCAGGGCTTCGCGGAGGTCCCCCGCCAGGTTTGTTTTGCTTTGATGTGTTGTTTTGCATGGTCATGCTAGTTCCTCCAAACTCAACTGCGATAACGCAATTTCCTGATAAGTTTCGCAGTTCTCCATTAACTGCTGATGCGTCCCTTTCCCTACGATCATGCCTTCTTCCAGCACAATGATTTGATTTGCATCTTTGATGGTGGAAACGCGCTGGGTCACGATGAGGATTGTGCTGTCCGCAGTTTTTTCTTTGAGCGCCATACGCAGCGCGTAGTCGGTTCTGAAATCCAACGCTGAGAAACTGTCATCAAAGATGTATATGGGCGGTTGTTTAACGAGTGCGCGCGCGATGGACAGGCGCTGTTTTTGCCCGCCCGAAACATTATCCCCTCCCTGGGCAATTTCAGCTTCAATGCCCTCTGGTTTGCTGAAGACGAATTCGCTTGCCTGCGCAATGTCAATCGCTTCCCGGATGGCTTCAGCACTGGCGTTCTCATCGGCATACAAAAGGTTGCTTTCGATGGTCCCGGAAAACAACGTGCCTTTTTGCGGTATGTAGCCAATACGAGCGCGCAGATCATGCTGCGTTACCTGACGGATATCCACACCATCAACCAGCACAGCGCCCTCCGTCACATCATAAAACCTGGGGATCAGATTGATCAGGGTCGACTTTCCACAACCGGTTGAACCAATAAACGCGGTGGTTTGCCCGGGTTGCGCAGTGAAACTGATATTGCACAGAATATTGTCCATCGCGCCTGGATAACGGAATGAAACATCCTTAAACTCTATCTTACCAGCGACACCATCCGGGAACTGTTGAGGTTGTTGCGGGTCGCGAATGGCGGGCTCAGTCTCCAGCACTTCTGCGATCCGATCTCCGGAAACCGCAGCGCGCGGTAAGAATATAAACATCATGGTCAGCATCAGGAAGGACATCACAATCTGCATCGCGTATTGTATAAATGCCATCATGTCACCAACCTGCATTTTCGCTTCGGCGATTTGATGCGCGCCGACCCAGAGGATTCCCAGAGCTAGCCCATTCATGATAAGCATCATAAAAGGCATCATTATGACCATCAAGCGGTTGATGAAGCGACTGACATCTGTGAGATTCCGGTTGGCTGTATCGTAACGGTCTTCCTCGAAACCTTGCCGGTTAAAAGCCCGGATAACCAGCATGCCGGACAGATTCTCACGCGCAACCAGGTTGATGCGGTCAATGAGCTTCTGGATAATTTTGAATTTGGGCAAAGCAATGGACATCAATGTCAGGATAATGCTGATGAGCATTAAAACAGCCACAGCGATAATCCACCACATGGACCCGCCTTTCCCGACAGCCCGGATAACCCCGCCGATCCCGATGATAGGCGCGTAAAAGAACATCCGCATCCCCATGACAACCACCATCTGCACCTGGGTCACATCATTGGTCGTCCGCGTGATCAGGGAAGCAGTAGAGAAAGTGTTAAATTCAGAGAGTGAGAAGTTTTCAACTTTTGAAAACATGTCCAGGCGAATATCCCTGGCGGCGCCGGCGGCAGCTCGCGACGACAAATAGCCCACCGTGATGGTGCACGCGCCCGAAAGCAAAGCCAGGAGCAGCATCATCCCGCCCACACCCAGGATGTAATTGGATTGGAGCTTAGCGGTGTCTACCCCCAGTGCAGCATCTTCCGTTTTCACCGCAGCGGTTGCTGCCTGGATAACCATACTGTCCCCCATGGCTTCCAATTGCTTATTGGCTGCTGTTGCGATTTGCTCCAGCTGCGCAGCTGGTAATTGGGCCAGCATGGCAAAGACATCCGTACCCGCAGGGATTTTGCTTGGGTCAAATCCCAGACTGCTGCCCATACCCATTTGCGCGGCTTTCGATGGATCCGCAATGATTTGTTGAATGCCCGAAACAACCAGGATCCCTTTCGCCATAACCAGGTTGAGGTTGTCGATCGTAGCCTTATCTGTCTTGTCCAGCACATAGACCGGTTCTGTAGCAACCGTCGGATAATCTTTTAAGGTTTGGACATAGTCCGGTGAATTCTGATCCACCAGTGTGTAAGCTGCCAGCACGCTGTTCTTTTCATCAGCCGTCATAAAAATGGTAATTTTATCCATCTCGCTCTGACGGATGGCGTGCGGGACGGCATTTTCCACACCCCCCTGCTGTATACCAACGTTCACAATGCGTGAAAGGTAATCCGGCAGCGCCAGGTCGAAGTTTGCCTGCGCGAACAACAGCAGGATGACCAGCACAACCATACCCAGGTAAGGTTTAAGGTATTTAAGTAATCGTATCATTGTATGAATGCTCCTAAGCGTCTATTTCTTGTGCTTCTATATGCCCGGTTGAGTGAAACAGAACCCGGGTTGAAACCTGATCCAGAATTTCTTTCCCATCAGGCAGATTAACCACCAGTTCACGCAGTAAGGTCAACAATTGCAGGGCTTTGTCCTCTCCCATGGCTTCAATGCTTTCGATCATAGGGTTATCCTCAGTCGCAAATGGACCCTGGGCTTGATGGTCAGCTAGGAGTGCATTCCCCTTTTCTGTCAGGGAAATGGGAACCCGGCGCCGATCATCTGGATCCCGCCCGCGCTGTGCCAGCCCTTTACGGGAAAGAACATCGATGACCGAAACCAGCGTCGAGGGGTCCACCATCATCAGCTTGCTGAGTTCGGCAATGGTCAAAGGTTGGTGCCGCAGGGCGCGCAGCACGCCGTATTGTAACATACTGATGCCTGTATCTGCCAGAATACCGTGCCGCTGGAGAGATTGAATCGTCGTTTTGGCGATCACTGTGCCCAGGACAAAGATTTCTATGGTTGTCTGTTTTATTTTCTCATGGATCATTGGCACTCCTTTCATTTGGATACCAATGATTGGTATCCAAATGAAATTATATCAGTTTGGGTTGGCAAGTCAAGTGAAAGCTGTATGTGAATCAGGAGGTGGAGGCAGGATATTCGTCCGACAAAATGCGGCGCGGAATAACCAACACGCAATTTCACATGTTGTCTCCCGCGCCGCATATGAAAAGAAGGTTTATTCTGGTCGGCAGGACCGACCAGAATAAACCTTTTAAAACGGTTCCACAACATTCTGCAACAAAAAATAATTTTTGTTTTCTGCACTGCCGGGCAACATACCTTTATGACCTTTTGTAGCCTTGCTTTCGGTCAAATCATTTATACCTGTACCCTTCAAGATTTGGGATATAATGTCCGCAACAACACATAGGGAGCTGCACATGACAAACTATTTCACCCTGACGCGTCAATACGGACGATGGCTGCTGTTTGACCCGGAGAACCACCCTTTCTGGTCCATCGGTATGAACCACATTGATTCCGCCACTTTACGTTACCCGGACAGCGGTGATGTCTGGAACACAAAGTACCACAACTCTATGGAAACGTGGCTGAAGCACGTCCGCGCGGATTTGCTGGATTGGGGTTTTAACAGCGTGGGTTGGGTTCAGGAACTTGTGACCATCAATGCAGACAACCACCGGCACTCCCGCAATTTTACGTTTGAGGAATACCAGTGGCTGGATATGCCCTACTGCCATCTGCTGCCTTTTGCTGAAACGCACCAGTGGGAGATCGAAAGCCGCCATCCTGATTTCTTCAGTCAGGGATTTGAGGACTGGTGTGATTACGTGGCAAGGGACTACTGCGCGCGGATGAAAGATGATCCCAAACTCATCGGCTATTTCTACGTAGATTGCCCGATGTGGGTCCATACGTCTACGGGCAACCTCTGGAAGGGTCCCCTGTTTGATCCGGAAAGGCTCAAGACGCCCGTTGGGAAAAAGGATCTGTATGATCTTGCGACCCGCTATTACCAGGTGACGCACGACGCTATCCGGCGCTACGACAAAAACCACCTGATCCTGGGAGACCGCTACGAAGCCAACGCGTTATTGCCGGAACAGCTGATTGAGGCAGCAAAACCCTACGTGGATGTCTTGAGCTTCCAGTGCTTTGGACCGCCGGCGTTAATCGAGGACAAAATGCGGTTTTGGGCTGATGCTGCGCACCGTCCCGTCCTGGTGGCTGACAGCGCGCAACGCCAGACTCACCCAGACAGCGGTTGGCCTCCGCAAACCGATCGCGTGAACGATCCGGATGCCCACGGACAGGTGCTGGACAGCCTGCTCAACATCCCGGAGTGCGTGGGCTTTCACTTATGCGGTGCTTATCTCAAAAATCGCGTCCGCCGCAGCGGTCTGCGCGACCATAAGGACCTGGCCAACCAGGACATCATCACCAATATGAAAGCACAACACCGGCGCGTTCAATCCTGGCTCACTGATCTACCTGATGCTGCCAACTTCTAGCTTCAAAAAAAACTCTGCGCCTCTCCGGCTCTGCGTTAATTCTGTATTTTATTGAAGTCGTCATACTCAATATTCTTTATTCTGCACCAACATCAAGCATAACTCTCAACGCATACTCCTTACTTTCTTATTGGTAGCACTTCCGCCACAAAGCCCAATTCCGCTTTGATGCGCTGCACATCATAAACCGCAGCATATTTGTGTTCCGGTTGCTCAAAGTAAGTTAAATCCACATCATCCCCCCACCAGGCACGCAGGATATCGGCGACCGGATCCGCGACCCAGGCTTGCGGGCCTGTCGCGTTCATAATTCTCACCCCCGGCTTGCCGGGCGACTCAACCGCCATGGTGAACGCCCGTACCGCGTCGTGCAGCCCCATAATCGTAATCCCGCCCAAAGCCCATGGACCCAAAGGCCCTACCTTGCGGGGTTCGGGCATCCGGTCATCCGGCGTGACAGACGAGAGGCGCAGGTTGATCACGTCAATCGCCGGGTTCTGACGCTGGTAGTATTTGGTAACCTCTTCCATCAGGAACTTGGACAGCCCGTAACCGTCGCGGTCAAGGCAAGGGTGTTCGTCGGGGATCGGCACCTGCAACGGGCGGAACTTCACATTCTGGAACCCCACCGCCGCGATGCTGCTTGCCATCACGAATTTGGTGCAGCCCCTGTCCATCAGGTAGCGCATCAGGCAGCGGGTGCCTTCCACATTGACGAGGATGCCGTCGCGCTCCAGGCAGCCACCGGTGACCGCACCCAGGTGGACCACGGCGTCAATTGTGTCGCCGTCCAGCTGCCGTAAATCCTCAAACGCGCCAAAGTTACCGCGAACATAAGGTAGATCCAGCGCTGGATTCGACCGGCTCATGCAAATTACATCGTGCTTTTGTGCCAGGTGGGACGCCAGGGCTTTGCCGATAAAACCGCTGGCGCCGGTGACCAATATTGTGCTCAATTTAGACTCCTTTACAATGAAATTATATTTATGGATAACGTCTTTTACCTTCCCGGAAGTTTTGTCCTACAACGGGCAAGCCTTGAATATCCCAGGAAGATTGTCAATCAAATTCCGGGAAGGTGTAAATCACCACCCAATCAAGGCGCCCACAATATCCTTATCTTTCCTCTTATTAATGCTCGCATACATCGCAGACGCATTCGCATAACCAATCCGGTGGGTGTTGGTATTCTCCCACTTTAAACCCCCCATTGCCATATTCTTCAGCACCGTACGCCGGCATGACTGCAGCCCGCCATCGCACGGGAACTACATCGGCTTCCAAAATGTCACATAATGATAAAGCTAAGCCGCCGGGTGACTCTCGCAAGCCCCGAAATTATTCAAACCCACCACCTCTGCTTTTGGGACCCCTCACCCGAGGACACAAGCCAATCGCCTTAACCCAAACATCAACGCATCACAGTGCATTGTTTCCCACAAGATGTACTGTACCCATTTTAATCCATGCCAATCGAAGCGTATCGTTGTGGAACCTGATGGTTAGAATCAACGTATCCAGTGCGAAATTCTCCGTGGTGTACGTACTTTTTACTCCAGCCAATCGAAGCGTTCGTTTAACATGGATTTCCCTCGATGTTTCATGCACATACTTAGTTGCCTCCTCTAAGAAAGAGCCAAGCTCAATACATGCCTCAGGTGGCATGACTCCGTGCAAGGTAATTTCTCCTCTCAATATACGCAGAGCTACGATTATGAGGGGAACGTTTGTCCAGTCAAAAACCATAGACGGCCCTGGCCAGCAGATATAGCGAGCCTGTCGTCCATTCTTCCGCCCTGTCACACCCGCCCACATCAACCACCCTCCAGGGAAACCGGGTGGGGTTGAGAGCCAGCGATTCTTGTCCGCCAAAGCTTCCTCATAGAATGCCACTATGGCCTTCGCCGGATCAGTTTCATCTTTCGCCATCCGGCGGCCATGGTGTAATATGAGTTCGTTAAGAGGCGGTGGGACAAAGCTCATCAAGATGGATATATTTTTCACTACTGGCAGGTAGCGTGGTAAGGTTACGGCTTCCAGGGCATCAAAAGGATAGGCAGTGATCATTGCGCCAGATGGATGAATGATTTCCATAGGATATTCGATGGGTTCGATAGAGAGCCAGCTTCCTGCTCGATATATCTTGACGGGACCTCGTGCGCATTCCATTATATCTATTGCGCTGGTTTCTACGCGACCTTGCTCCCGTGCCCTGGTTAGGAAATTGTCTGGTGAAAAGAATCCTCCTGGAGAGTAGTCGAATTGAAAGCAGGCAAACAACGCGTCGATCTCGTCCAGTTGGTGTGCGGCGTGCACTGCCATCAAGCTTCGAAGGGCACACCAACCGGTACCTATGATGGCGGTTACACCTTTCGCCTGCGCCTGCGCGTTTAGTTTGAGTGCTTTTTCTGCAGTTCGCCCGATAACACCGAGATCGCAGTAGTGAACACCTGCTTCAATCGCCGCCTGGATCGCGGGTACCTGCACTTCAGACGTGGGACCGGCAGCATTAACGATGATATTGTAATCACTTGCGATAGACGAAAGCCTGGTCAGATCTTTGATATCAACGCAGACTGCACGCGCTTTATCGCCGATCTCTGAGGCGATCCGCTGCGCGGTTGCGAGATGACGACTGGCAATCGCTATCTCAGTGATCTCTTTCTCGCGAGCAAGGAGAGTTGCTGCACTTTTACCAAAGACGCCCGTGCCTCCGAGAAGCAGTACTCTCATAGAATACCCCCTTGATTTGTAGCTTCGGGTTCTGCCAAGGATACGTCGATGGAAGCTAAAATAGATAAACGAAACACTATGTCAATCTTCGAAATATGTCTTCAGTATCACCCTACCAATCCCAAAATGACACACAACATTGTAACCATCATGCTACCAGCGAATAACCATACCAAGAATGCTCTTATCTCCCTGATTGATGCGAGAATACATTTCCGGGGCATCGGTGTAATCGATCCGGTGGGTGATGGTCTTTTCCCAATCCAACGCCCCCATGGCTATGTTCTTAAGCACCGCACGACGACAGGGTTGGAGACCATCATCGCATGGGAAGAACATCTGTAAACGCCGCCCGTGGGCTGGCAAGAAATGGAACGATACCGGATCAGCACCATAATTACCCTGCCATACAAAGGATCCAAAAGGACGACAGAGAGGAATGGCGAGGTCGATACACGCAGGAATCCCCGTACTCTCGAAGACTACATCAGCGCCATCTGGAACGATTTGATGGACTGCTTTGTTGACATCTTCGGTCGATCCATCTATCAGATAAGCAGCACCCAGACTCTTGGCAACTGCAAGCCTCTTAGTGTCAAGGTCCACCGCAATCACCACACATCCGCGATGCGCACACGCTGCCACGACGCCCAATCCAATCAATCCAGTCCCGAACACCACCACCGTTTGTCCCATCCGAGGATTGGCCATATCCACGCCGTAGAGGGCTACAGCCGGCATCACAAACATACTGGCGACATCCATCGCAACGCCCTCAGGCAGTTTCTCAACACCGTGGGTGGACTGAACCTTAGCGACGACATGAGAAGCGTGCGCCCCTGATGTACAGCTGACTTTGGTGCCGTCCAGCAGATGCATCACATTGGTGTTGTTTCCGCGTGTGTAAACTTTGTCACCCACTTTCAAGCCGTCAACAGCATCACCCACGGCTTCAATGACACCCGAACTCATATAGCCCGGACAAATGGGATACGGTCCCCACGATATCTTGTTGCGGATTAAGGCAAACTCCGTGCCGATACTGACACCGGAGTAAACATTGCGAACCACCACCTCGCCGGGTTCCAGGTCCTTGAGAGTTACATCCTCAATGGAGAAATTCTGTTCTTCATCGCAAATCAGGGCTTTAGCTTGCATAAGCATCTCCTTGTGTCTACTGCTTTTTCATATACGGGTTAGTTTCTTGAGTCGTGCTCATTGTATGTCTTACCCATTGATAACACAAATTACTCCCGGTAGTATATCCTGTGCTATTTGAAAGCGTACGAGATCGTTAGTATGGCAATTCCGACAAAATTAGATCATTGGGTTAGAAAAAAGATTGACTTTTAGCCTATTTCGCCTAAAATGGTTATATGTTAGTTAGAATATATACAACATACTGGTCGCTTAGGAAGTACACACCCTCCTCTTCACCACTTAACACCCGACATCACAACGACAACCTGCGCTCAGAGCATGGGGGAGACGCTAACCATAGCCGCGAGATTATCGACGGTAGCGGTCATGTTGACCGCGGGACACTGCTATCTGGAACCACGAAGACGCTGGAGGCGCTTCCGCAGGTCCTTCTGGGTATGCTCATCCTCTTTGGTCTGGTTACAGGATTCTATAAGCCCGCTGCTGCGGCATCTGCTTCATCCGCGCCTACACTTCCTCCACATAGTTTTCATACCAACCTTCTCGACTATCCTGACGGGCAAGTCCCCAGATTTGCTATGTTCGAGCTTGCCTTTGAGATCGGGGATACGACGGCGGTGAATCCCTACTTCCCATACGATCCTGCCACACCACTCGGCGTGACACCCGCCACCGGCATCACGGTGGACGTGCTGCTATTGCCGCCTGGCAAGACGGATTGGGGGGACGCTAAGACCTTGCCATGCTTCATTTATCAACCGGTCGAAGAGGTCGGTAGTGGGGGCACCGCGGCACTGTTGCCGGTGGGCCAGGCTGATTGGCGATGCCGGTTTGCACCGGACATTTCCGGTACCTGGCGTTACAGGGTGCGTGCAACAGACGCCGGTGGTACGACTGAGAGCGCAGAAGGACAGTTCACCTGCGTGCCCTCGGCGAAGAAGGGCTTCATCCGGGTCAGTGAGTCCGACTCCCGCTTCTTCGAGTATGCGGACGGTACCCCGTTTGTGACCCCGCTCATCAATACGGAGCAGGGAAATCCGTTCAATTCCTTGGCGGGGATCCGCGATGCCATCCGGAAAATGGGTGAGAACGGTGTCCGGTTTGTGCGCTGGTTCCCGACCGGTGAGGGTGCCAATTATTTTGTAGCGCCTTTTGGAGACACGATTAGTATCAATTGGGGGTTTGGCAGTAGCTGGTCCACGGCCGAAGGACCCGATACCGCTGCAGGAAAGCTCTTCAGCCTCAAACCCTACTACTATTCGAGCCAGACCCTCCCTGTGGTGCCTGGCGCGCGCTATCGGATGAGTCTGCGTGCCAGCGTCACCGGTGACCGGGTGCTCCGGGTACAGCTGGGCAATCTCAGCGGGGGTACTGTTGATGTCTGCGCGTCGACCAACGCTCATCACAAAGCGGTGGGCCAGACATGTACTATTACGCAGGATGGTTGGCACAACTATGAGGTTGTGGTGACGATCCCGAGCAGTGGGGTCTCGACGCTCAGTGTGGGTGTTCGCGGGCTCTATGTCTCATCGGATGCACCCGCTCCTTTCAACGTCGTGCAGGATGGGAGCATCCGCATTCACTCGATCCAATTTCAACGCGACGAAACGGGAAATGGTGATTGGGGGGGCAACCTGCTGACGCGCTCCGATCCCGATACCCATTCATACGTCGATCAGCGCTCCGCAGCGAAGCTTGATGAGATCTTCCGACTCTCGGAGGCCTACGGCGTCTATCACAAGCTACCGCTCTTCCACAAAAACGATGGAATCCTGGGAATGTTCCAGCCGGACGGCACGGTTGGGGATTGGGATAACAACAACTTCTACTCAGATGAAGGGCAGGCCGCGCGATGGTATGAAGAGGCCTATGTCCGGTACTTTGTCGCCCGTTGGTCCTACTCCACGGCACTGCACTCGCTGGAGTTGGGTAATGAGAACAACTTCGATGGCAAGGCGCAGGCCTCAGCCTTTGCGATTGCCCGGGTCGTCCGCGACACATCGCCCCGGCATATCCTGATGTCCAACTCCTTCTGGGGTTGGTGGGTTGAGAGCTTCTGGACGCATCCGGAGTTTGGGTACCTTATGGACTATTCCGACAAGCACTGGTATGCTAACGAGAGCGGCTCCTACTGCAACGGTGATGGCGAGAAATGCGAGCTGATCAGCAATGTCTGGGACGACTCGGCGGCTTACGTGCGTGAATGCTGGACCCGGTTCCGAGAGTACGAAGCAGCCTATGACTATGACAAGCCGATTGTGCGGGGTGAAGGTGGCATTGCGCAGTCGGGTACGCAACCTCAACATGTTGCGATGGCTGCCGATTTCACGGGTATCTATTACCACAAGAAACTGTGGGCGCACGTGGGCGTGCTTGGGGCGACCTGTGATGGTGAGTGGTACCCAAATCTTTCGACTGCCTACGTCAGTGCTCAGAAATTGAACGAGAGTTATGATCTCTACGGGATGTTCGCGGCTTACGAGCGCTTCACCGGCAGCGAGCCTTTGTCG
Source organism: uncultured Chloroflexia bacterium (assembly GCA_963700595.1). Lineage (GTDB taxonomy): Bacteria > Chloroflexota > Anaerolineae > B4-G1 > SLSP01 > PWVB01. Next base: position 148,783 of record CAVOYE010000011.1, on the reverse strand, counting down.
AATGGGACTTACGCGGAGATCGGTACCGATATGGGCGGGAGCAGCGGTATCGATGTGAGCCACCTGACGGGAAACCTGCGTGCGTGGGGTGTGCAGGACGTTCACACGGATCGAACCCTGCTCTGGATCGACAATGCGCAACATACGTGGAAACGGGTTGTCGATGGCGAAGAAATCCAGTCGACCTCGGCGGTTTTGACACTCTCGGGATTTGAACCGGGCAAAGCGTACACAGTTCAGTGGTGGGACCCCTATGCTACGGCTTCGGCTGGCAAGGGGATCTTCACCGAGTCGCTGGTTGTTGCGCGAACCGATGGCACACTTGTGCTCTCGGTAGAGGGGCTGGAGCGGGATGTGGCGGTGAAGGTGTTCAGTGCCAGGACCATCCGGTGCTATTTGCCGATGGCTATCAGGGGAACATCCGGGTGATTTCATTGGGGAAGTGATGAATAAGTTTGGTAAAAGCGTCGCTGATGAAATTAAAAGGAGGCATCCGGGTCTCATTTTATCGCCAGTGATTTCACCAAATACGAAAAATACGCAATAAAACAGATCAACCGTATCATCGAAATTTCTGTTTTTCGTCACAAATCAGGGCTTTCGCCTGCATAGGTAGCTCCTTTTATCTACTGCTTTTTCATATTCGGGTTAGTTTCTTTAGCAGTTAAGAAACAGTCTGCTACATCACTGTGAAATATAAAAAGCACCCACGGCGATATCACCGTGGGTGCTCAGTTCACTTATTATCGAGTTAGATTTCGACTTCGACGCCCAGTCCGGCAGCTTTCGCTTTCTGGTAAACCAGCAGCGCGGTAGCTGCATCCTGGATCGCCAGCCCGTTGGATTTAAACAGGGTAATTTGATCGGCTTTGGTGCGAGCAGAGACTTTGCCGGTGACAATTTCGCCCAGGTCAGCCTTGATGTGGTCTGCGGTGATCACGCCTTCCTGGATGGGCAGCATGATATCACCAGCTTCTTTCAGGCAGGCTTCATAGGAGTCTGCCACGACCACTGAGCGCTGAATAATGGCGCTGTCCAACTCGCGCGCTGCCGGGGAGTGACTGCCAATGCCGTTGATGTGCGCGCCGGGTTTGATTTTGGCGCCATCAAAAATGGGTGTAGGAGAAGACGTCGCGGTGCAGATAATATCCGCTTCTAAAAGCGCCTCTTTATCCCCTGCCGCCGAAACAGGAATTCCAAGTTTCGCGCTCATCTCAAGGGCAAATCTCTGTGCTGCGGTGGCGGACACATCGTACACCCAGGCTTCCGCTATATCCCGGGCTTCACACATCGCCCAGAGCTGCATGCGCGCTTGCACGCCGGCGCCAAATATCGCTGCCACCTGACCTTTGTCCTCACGCGCCATATATCTGGTTGCCAGTCCACTGACTGCCCCTGTCCGCACTGCGGTCAAATACCCGCCGTCCATAATGCTGAGTACATCTCCGGTTTCCGGGTCCTGCAAGAGCACTTTGCCGATTGTGGTCGGCAGATTGTGTTTTTCCGGATTCTTCTTGTAAACAGAGACGACTTTGCATGCCAGCGCGTTCATGCCCTGCAAATATGCCGGCATATACAGGGACAGCCCCTCCGGTGCCGTAATGCCAATGCGTAGCGGTAGCACAGCAGTACCGTTGCTGAACTCCGCGAATGCTGTTTCCAATACATCAATACAGTCCTTCATCTGCAGAACCGCCATAACATCCTGTCTGTTCAATATTAATACCATATGCCCCTCCTCTTAATCGCAGTGAATTGCCAGGTTAGACGCTATCCTTTATATCATAATGCTTCCAGGTGAGAAGTAAAATGGGGGCGGTTTAGGAAAAAGCCCCAGGAAGGGGCAAGTTTCTGGACCAGTGCAGGAGACGTGCCTGTCTATGAAGGAAAGCACCGTCCACACACAGACACATCCTTAACAGGATGCAAGCCCATGTTAAAACACACCCAATCATTGACTTCACTATGTTTTAACTTACACTCGGTGATTAGGTGAGAAATCCACAAATTAAACCATTCATAATCGCGGTCAGGAGAATAAAATGGTGATCTTCAGTGTCCGGGTTTTCCTGTATTCAATCCTGCCCCTGCTCTTGAGCGCTGGTATCCTGCTCCTCGACCCATCAGCAAATTCCCGCCAGCGACGTCTCGAAGTGCCCCTTATTCTCCTATTCGGTCTGGGTGTCGCTGCAAGCGGGATCGCCTCCTTTTTCGGACACTTCTTTTACCCCAATATTGTCGCGGATTCTGTGGGTTGGTCCCGGGGCAGCCCGTTTCAGCTTGAAATGGCTTTCGCAAACCTTTCGGTGGGTATTCTGGGCATCGTTGCTGCCGGACGGCGGGACGGTTTCCGGGAAGCAACAACCATCGCCGTCACTGTTCTGGGAGTCGGAGCAACCATCATCCATATACTCGATATTGTAGCGACAGGCAACTTGGCAGCTGGCAATACCATTCAGAATGTTGCCAATCTCATCAAACCCGCTTTCCTGATCCCGCTTCTGATTGCCTCACGACGGGCTGAAAGTTCAGTTAGCTCTGATGACTCCACAACGCAGTTTGAGCCCTGGCGCGTTCCCCTGCTGCAATCAGTTGGCATCGCAACCCCGATTATCGCGACTGCTTTCGCGGTTGGGTTTGCTGTCGGGCAGACACTGCTGATATCCGCAGCAGGGACCGTCGCTGCTGCTGCGGTGATCGCCCTATTCCTGGCAAGATCACCATTACACACACAGACCGGAGGAAACTCACTGAATTAGTTTCTCGGAAGACGTGTGCTGGTGGCATTTAACGTACTATTTGATAGCCCTATCCTTAACAAACAACAGCCCGGAAGCAGTCCCTGTAGCGAGGATCTGCTTCCGGGAAAAATTTAACTTAACGTGACGCTAGCGCGTCACCAGCGGAAGATAGATGACAAACGGCTCGTAGAGAATATCGTCAAACACAACCAGCGACATATTCTCAACACCATCTTTGAATTGGGCGTATACGGGGCATTGCTGGCCCGGATCACATGCCGGATCAAGCACCCATGGCTTTTCAGGCGCATAGGGCTGCCAGGGTGACCACGCTTTTTCAGTGTTGTTCGTAAAGCGCATCATGATTTCACCACTCACGACATTCTGAGCCGTATACGCATTAGCAATGGAAGCAGCGCCGCCCGGGGAAGGCAGCCCGTCAAGCAGCATATCAGAAGCGTTGATATGGAGCATCACATTCCGAGACAGCGTCTGAGGCGCGCCACCGTTGATCTGCACAAATCCACTGGGCGCATCCGGATCTGCCTTTGGTATGACGACTTCAGCTTCACTGGCTGGTCCCTCACCTTCCGCCGTAGCGCCTTGCAGCGTCACTGTGAATGGTGTGTCATTCTTTAATGGCAGTGTGAATTCGCCCGTCCGTCCCATGTCGAACGATCCTACGCCCTCAACATGGAGCAGCATCAGGGTATAGCTGAACGTACGGCTCCAGCGCACGAATATCCCGCCATTCAGAGGTCTGATGCTGAAGTTTAAGAGCGGAGGTACTTTGTCGTCCGGAGCGAAATGCGGATCGCGCCCGCCATTGATCTCCGAACCGTCCATCTCACCGCCATCGTCAGTGTCCGGATCGCATGGATTGGTGCCGTTCTCCCACTCCACGACATTGATCGCGCCATCTTTATCGTAATCATCCTGGGTGCTGTTGTAATTATCTGGATCCATGCACGGGTACTCGCGTTCCCACCATGGTGGGAAGGGATCATCGTCCTTATTTTCCTCACCCGTCGGTCCGCGCACATAGAAGCTGCCCAGCCACTCGCGCAGCAGGTTCTGCGCCGGATTTGACGGGATCTGTGAAATATGCAACAATTCTGACGTTGTAGGATCCACCCACGGTCGTCTTCGGATACACAAATCCGTAAATCCCGTCGAGTGGATTGCCGTCGCCGTGATTGCCATCATCGCGCAGCCACAGCAAATCCCAGCCACTGCCCGGCTTTTCGACCAGGGCTAATACAAAAGCGCCGGGTAATGTCCCTGTCCTTTGCATCAAAGCCGCCACAATGGGCACGTGCTCTCCGGCTAAACCCTGGTTATCTTCATACGGTTCGAGAAACCTTCCTTCCAGGTGGATTGTGGATTGCACGCTGGCATTCATCATGAAATCAGATTCCAATGCCTGCGCATCTGCAGGTTGGATGGGATCACCCTGATTACAGATAGCATAATAGTATTTCGTCCTGATCTTCCACTCACCAGGTGCAGGATTAGGGACCATCACCACATCCACGTAATAGCTGTTGCGGATATCCCAGGTGGGAGGGGGTGGGAAATCCACAGTGGGTGGGCTGACAGGTATCCATTCCCGCTGACCTGCGCCGGGTGGTAAAACGTCCACTTTCCGGTGATAACCTTCACATTGACCGTCAACATCAGCGTCCCACTGCCTGCCGGTGGACACCAATCGCAGCAGATTTACCGAAGCATCAACGTTCAGCGCCTGTTCCTTCCACGCGTTATCGGTGGTCAAAACGTGCATCCCGTGCACCACACGGGCAGCCCCCTGGGCTTCAGTTTCAAAATAATCGTAGGCATCGGCTAAACCCAGGTTGGCTGGATAATGCGTCGATAAGGGCGCCATCAATCCTGCCAATGTCGTAGCTTTCTCTTCCGGCATTCCCTGAAGGGTCAGTGAAGCTGCCATCTCCTCAGCAGAAACGGGTGACAAAGATTGCGCCATGCTGTCACCGGGGCTGGCAGGGACATAGATGGAAAGTCCACCGGTATCCGCAGCAATTTGCGCCAACAGGGCGGATGGTGCATCGCCGGAGAAAGCGATGGTATTCACCACGACGCCGGAATCCATAATCTCCTGCTGCACGCCAGAAGCAGGGAGGCTGTAAAGCGGTCTAACGTTTTCCTCGCCGTCCGAGAGCAGGATGATGGTTTTGGGATTGGTGTTGGTCGGTCCGGCAAGTAAAGCATCTTTTGCGCCCAAAAGTCCCGCGCCAATCGGCGTCCAATTCAGAGCTTTGGTGGCATTTATCGCTGATTCGATGTTTGGAATCTGACCGGCGGGGTTGGTGATGTTGGTACGCGCCAGGTGCGTGCGTATATCCAACTCGCAGTCACCTGTGCCGGACGGAAGCCCGCATGATAACGGGTTATTCTTCGCGTTAAAACCCATCACACCATAGCGGTCGCCAGTCTGCGCCAGGTTTGCCCAGACGGCAGCTGCCTTCTGGGCGTTTTCCAACCGCGTACCTTCCCCAATCACATCCTCGGTGCTCATCGAACCGGATTCATCGTGCAGGATAATGATGTCGCTGTTGCCCGGCGCAACATAGAGCAGCGCATTAATCTCGGCATCACAGATTGATCCGTCAAGGCACGCTTCAAAGTTCACAAAGGTCGTTCCCGAAGGTTTAACCGGTGGAAGCAATGTCGCCCAGTATTCGCCGCCGCCAATCTCCAGCAGCGTGCCTGGAACAATTGAGACTGGATCTCCACCGGCATCAAAGCTGAACGAGCTTTCAACAAGGCCCCGCACCGGATCACCACCGCTGGTCACGCGAACCCTTCCGATAAATGCGATAGGGCTGGCAGGTGCACCCACCAGGACATAGTTGGTTTGCTTGGGCTCGAGGATATCGATTTGCGGCGTAACACATGTGGCGGTCACGTCGTAAGCGTAGTTGTTGTTGAATGCATTGACCACAGCCACGAGCCTGTCGTGGGCGCCGTGCGCTGCGAACGTGCGTGTGAAGTCCTCGCCAATCCAGGCGGATCTTAGCAAGCTGGGTGCTGTGGTATTGGCTGCCATCAGGCTGATGCCCAGATTCGCACCGCTGTTGCCGTTCACGTCCAGCGTCAGATACGGGCAGCCACTTTGCGGTCGCACCTGGTAATATTTGCCACCCCACTTATCGGGTGTAGCCTGACTTGTCCAGCTTTGGGTGCCTCCGGACATCGTGACGTTAGCTGTCAGTGACGGTGCGGAAAGACTGATACCTACATCTTCCTCGTAGTAGTGCAGTTCAGGTTGTGCCCCTGCATCCGCCCAATTATTACCCCAATTCGCAGCAAGGAAATTCATAAAAAATTCCTCGTAGGAATAGGGTGTATTCGCCTGGACGATATCGCGTTCTACATAAAGGTCGTCCTGCACACCGCACTCACGATAGTGTTCGTACATCCCGTTGGAACGGTACCATGCATCACCGGGAGAGCCGTTGACGCCCAATCCTGCGGAAATCTGTTCTGACAGGTAAATGACAAAGCGGTTGCCGTAACCCTTTTTATACATCGAAATAGCAGCGTTGTACGAGTTATTGTTGTACCATCCGGTATTGTCGATGGTACTCATACTATAGTCCGCGTAACCCTCGATAAATTCGGCATTGCCGTCATACCCGGCTTTCCAGTCGTCATAGCAGTCTGTAAAGCCGTACTGCTCAAAATGCTGTGTCTCGTGATAGGTGACACCGCGCCCACCACCCCCGCGGATCATGGGCGCATCGATGCCAATGCGGCATTTCCCGGAACTCGCCCAATATGCAATGCCTGCCCAACCGTCACCCAATTTAATCAGGTAGTCGATGTTGTTGCCGCAACCTGTAAAATAAGGTTCGACACCGCCGGAATCCACGAAGTAGCGTTCCCAGGCTTCCTGCGCCCAGTCGGCGACATCCTGCGCTTCTGCAGCGGTATTAATCCAGTTATTGTGCGGTGTTCCACCATTTGTCGTGGACAGCGTGTAATGGATGCTGACACTGCGGGTGTTACCGCCAATGGTAAAAGTCTGCCCATAACACTGATCCAGGGGAGTGCCATCGTCAGCGTTATACGAGTTATTACACGTCGCAGCCAACGCGTTGGGCACGCCTGCAGACAGGATTTCCGTGGCGTCATTACCGTCATCGGGTCCACGCTCAGCTGATATACCGGTCGTACCCACAATCAACAACACAAAAATCAAAAAGAATGGTAGAATTTTCCGGAATCGATTCATGGCTAACTCCTTTCTTTGAGTGTTTCGCAAACAAAGCGGAATATTCGCGAAGGGGAATAAGACAGGTTGAAATGAGAACGCATGCTGTGTATCGCGAACCAATGGTCGTAATGCGGCGCATACCGCGATTTGTTTTTGAATCCCGCCTGATGGGTATTGATGGATGCTTACGCTGTTATGTTGCATTGAATAAGGTGCAGAGAATTAAAACGGGCACACATCATCATCTTTATTGTATGCGAAGAGGCTCCATTCGTCAATAGAAATCCATGACCGGGGAGTGCTACTTTGCAAGTATAGTGACTGACAATATACTAAGTGTGTATCGCGATATTGCATACTTTATGCCAATAACTGCGGTAGACTCAGTGTCTTAAACCAAAGAGTGCCCATGAAGTCTATAACAAGGTTGAAGCACAAGAAAAGCACCAGGAATACCCAACAGACAAACGGGAAAATAGAGCTTCCCACTGTGCAAAGGCCCTCAGCACAACAAGCCTATAACAGGATGCAGCGCTCTGAAGTGCTGGGTCCTGATGATCTTATTGCCCTGCAATTGGCTTCAGGCAACGGCGCTGTGACAAGTATAGCAACACAACACCGCTATGCAAAAGCAAGGACACCCCACATCCAACCTATGAGCCAGCACGCATTCATCAATAACCCGCGCATCCAACGCGAAGACGGTCAAGCAGCAAACCTGTTTGTTGAACGCAATTATGCCCGGATTACCAATGAACAGCAGCAGCAAATTGACACTTTCGCATCCCGCGCGCAGACACTGATCGGCCCCTGGGGAGAATTACGGCAGTCTGTAAGTGGTACCGGGCAAGGGATGAGTCATAGCGATTATCTGAACCGGTTGCGCCAAATCAAAAGCCAACTGCACAACGCATATAATCAATTCACTCGAGATTTTGGCGAGACGGTTATCAACGCAAGCCAACACAAGGGGCAGCTACAGGTATCCTCTTGCCGGCATCACACCGCCACCAGGTACCGTTCCACAGCCATAACCTGGCACGAATTGAATTAGCCCGGCAGTTAAACCAGGGATTTTTCCCGCACATACTTCCGGGAAATCGAGACCTTGCACGGACTGGACGGCGCAACGCTTATCAATATCAGAGAGTTGATGTCGCAGCATGCCGGTCTGCAGATTCCCAGACTCGCGCACGTCTACCGGCTCAGAACCATCATCGGCATTGAAGGTGGAGCAGGTGAAGTCGTGACCGGCGGTGCCTTTATCCGCGCTTTTGTGATTGAATATTCCAATGATTTGGGGATGTCGTGGCGCGTGAATACCTATGGAGGTGCGCTAAAAGTCGGGGCTGGTGTCTCAATCTCACCCGTAGAAGCAAATATTGATACGAGTCATGGGCAGCAATGAGATCAATGCCGGCACCGCGAATGAGATGCGCTATTACCCACCCAGTTATTTCCGGGCAAACCTGGTTACGGCGACAACTGCCAGTGCTGGTATAGGGGGTGGTGTTGCCATGGGACGCATGAGCTTCGGCGATGTCGATTTTGACACTTCTGGACTCATACTGCGTTTTGGGACCAGTGATGTGGGTGAAGCGGGTGTCGATATCGCGTTGGGTGGGTTCTTTGGCGGATCAGCCTACGACGTACAGGACCTGGCAGAACCGCAAGCTGCACAATTGCAACCCAGAGCCGGACAATGGGTCCCTGTCATCGCGGGACGCTGTCATTTCCGCACCGAGGAAGCGCGTCTGGACAGTGAAGACGAAGCCAGTATCGACCGCGTGGTCGAAGCCATTCTGCGCCATGAAAGGTTCTACCCCGGCGATCTTTTCCGGATAGGCGTCAAAGGCTTTGCTTCCCAACAATGGTCAACACCGCAAGCCAGCGCACGCGAATACGGCGTGGACACCTCGGATATCAACCAGCCTGGATCAACCCGCGAGGAGAGAGATTCCCAGACCGCAGAACGCCTGAACGAAGAATTAGCCCGCAACCGGGCGAGGGTCACCGGCACGTTACTTGCCAGCAGAATCCTGGCGCAGAGATCGAGTTTTTCAGCCGGTGTGATTGACCGCTCAACTTTGCACGACAACCAGTTTGAGGTCATCCACGTCGATTCGCCAGACGCCGATACCAATGCAGCCACGAACCGCTACGTGCAAATCGCAGTCTATTACAACAACAGCCCGGATGGGAATGTGAATTACAACCCGATGGCGGAGTAAGGTCAGGCATAATGCCTAACTCCACCCTCTCCCATATATCAATGCCGTTCAACCACACACTCCCCTTGCCATCTGTCGCGCGGACATGAACGTGAACAGGATGCATGCCGTTAGAGCGAAGGGTAACTTCCGCTGCAGTCGGACCATCCTTTGTAATGAGGCGTCCCTTCCCTTGCGGAACGAAGGCTGCCAGCAGACGCCCCGTGCCTTCCGCATCATCCACCACTACATCCAGACAGAGAGCAGGTAGGAGTTTGTGCCCGTTGTTTCTATGCAAAGATAAGAGGGACACTCTAATATTCTATCGCAATTGACAAAAAAATATTTCAACCGTAATCTTGTGGACAGCATACTCACATATTCTCTCAAGGAGTTTCGGAGTGTCCAATACCATCCACCTAAGCGATCGCGTCTTATACCTGCGCGAACAAGCCTTTAATTGGAAGCAAACACAAACCCCCTATATTGGCCAACGGTTATGTCCGGCATTGAAAGGGTTAGCGGGTTGTCCGCCTGGGATGCCCTGGATGAAACGCAAAAGCGCTATGCTCGCCCACATCATCCGGGATTCAGAGCCCATAGTCCACGAGAGACGAATTGCTGGTGGGTTACAACTACTATGGCGGTGATGATGGACAATGGATGGAGGTCGCACTCCCCAGGCTGACTGATGCTTATCAGGACAAACTTACCTCGTATCTGCATAAAGGCTTGCTGGAACAGGCATCCATTGATTTTATCTTCTCATCTCTGGGCAACATTGATACGCTGATTCCCAGGATGGGCTTTTCCCCCGAGAAACCCGAAAGTGTGCGAAAAGCGGAGGAAGAAGGCATTTTCTGGTGTTATGGGACACCCGAGAACCATACCGTCATTGATTATGAAAAAGTAGTGACTACAGGGTTTCGATATGCTGTCGGATGAGATCCGCCAGCGGATGGTGGCGCTGACGATTGACAGTGCGGAAGGTTACCAGGCACAGATGTTGATGGAAAGTATGTTGACCGTGACAGAAGCAGCATCACAGATCGGTCTCCGTTACGCTGAAAAAGTTAGTACAATACAGGCACAGTGCACTGATGTGAACCGTGCTTTGGAACTGGATCATATGGCGCAGGCGCTCACGCAGGTCCCCGCCAAACCAGCCCGGACTTTCCACGAAGCATTACAGAGTTTGTGGTTTGCCCACATCATCAATACCTGGGAAGACGGTATCAACGCGAATTCCATCGGAAGGTTGGACCAAATCCTCTATCCCTATTATAAAAATGATATCGCAGCGGGAAGACTTACCCGGGAAGCGGCTTTTGAATTGCTGTGCTGCTTGTGGATAAAACTCTACCGTGATTATGATGTGCAGCAGGTGGTCCTGGGAGGTGTAGATGCAGAAGGTCAGGACGCCGCTAACGAGTTAACCTATCTGATGCTGGATGTCACCGAAGCCCTCGATTTTATCCGCTGCATGTCACTCCGCTTGCATCGCGGAACGCCCCAAGCTTTGCTCAGACGGGCTCTCGAGATCGTCAGCAAAGGTAAAGGTATTCCCTTTTTCTTTAACGATGAAGTCCTGATTCCCGCCCTGGTCGACAACGGCATAGCGCTGGAAGATGCCCGGGATTATGCCGCGATTGGCTGTGTCGAGATTACCATACCGGGAAAGGCAAATCCACACGCGGTCAGCAGTCGGATTAACCTGCTCAAGTGCCTGGAATTGGCTTTGAATAACGGAAGAAGTATGCTGACAGGCAAACTGCTTGGACCTGAGACGGGAGATCCTGCTGAATGGCAATCGATTGAGGCTGTCATAGCAGCCTACGAAATCCAGGTAGATTATTTTGTCCACCAGATTTGCCGTGAGACCCTGCGCCTGGGTTTGGAATACAGTCTGACAAAACCAATGCCCTACAAATCTCTGCTGACAGAAGGTTGTCTGGCAAGCGGTCGGGATTTCAATAACCGGGGCGCGAAATATGATTTTCATGAATCCATGCCCATGGGGATCCCCAATGTCGCTGACTCGCTGGCAGCTATCGAGAACCTGGTTTTCATTGAGGAGCGCTATACCCTTGTGGCATTGATAGACCAACTGCGGCAAAATTTTCCGCTGGAATCAGCACGATTGGAATGCCTCAAACGGACGCCAAAGTATGGCAATGATCACAATGGAGTGGACCGGTTTGCCAGTCATATTTTTGAACACTATTGCCGGTTGATGAGCGCAGTATCAGCCCGGTATGAAACGAAATTCTTTGCCCAACCCTTTACCTATCTCTGGTTAGTGGAAGCAGGCAAGCTGACCGCAGCGACACCCGACGGGCGCAAAAGTGGGGAAAACCTGGCTTACAGCATCTCACCCATGCAGGGACGGGATTTCAAGGGACTGACTGCCGTCATCAACTCGCTTGCAAAATTACCGCAGCACCTGGCAGCTGGGAGCACCTCAGCCATTATTGAAGTTGAACCGGTTCTTTTCACAGAGGAGCAGGTTGACCATCTTGTGACGCTGTTAAAAACGTCGGTTGAAAAAGGCGTGGGACAGCTCCAGTTTAACGTCGTGAGCGCTGAAACCCTAAGAAAAGCACAGGCAGAACCTGAAAAATACCGGAATCTGGCTGTGAGAGTATCCGGCTTCAGCCAGAAGTTCTGTCTGTTGAACAAAGAACTCCAGGATCATATCATCGCACGAACAAAACATGGAAGCTTTTAACCGTATCATCGAAAAAAGGAAATTCAATGGCTATCATTCGGCCCTTGCGTGATGAGGATGCGATCCCTGTTGGGCAGCTAATTGCCGACACTTACACAAAATTCAACCTTGCTACTGTTCCCAGAGAAAAGTTAGCCCTCTACCTCGGGCCATTCGCACACGCTTATTCCACTGACCAGACACACCAAAAGGCTATAGCCGAGATCATCCAGGCGGATATGGTTTTTGTCGCAGAAGTAGAGAAAAAAATCGCCGGTGTCCTGCGGGGTAGGCAAGACAAGCTGCAAAGCCTGTTTGTCAGCGAAAGCTTCCACCGTCAGGGCATCGGGCGCAAACTCGTACAGACCTTTGAGCAAGCATGCCGGGAACAGCATGCCACCACCATCAAAGTCATGGCAACGCTGTATGCTGTGCCGTTCTATAGGGCAATAGGCTATAAACGCACAACCGGTGTGCGGCGTATGACCAGCTTTGAAGGCACAGGACTTCCTCTATCAACCGATGAAGAAAATATTACAGGAGATGGAACATTAGGTATTTACAGCAAACATACGCTCCTTATCACGCTTTCCAAATATATTGACCCGTATTTTTACTGCGGAGATCAAATGAAGAAATTATTGCTTGCAGTTTGGCTGTTATTCGGTGGGTTAGCTGTCTTTGTCCTGGGCAGTCCCTACTACAGAGTTTTTCCGACAAATCGAAACCAGATCTATTCGTGGATTCTGACGATCTTTCTGCTGCTTATCGCCATCCTGCTGAAAAAGCTTCCCAAACTTTCTGATTATTGGTCCTCTGCCTATGCGCTGTTCATCGCCTCTGCAGCTATACTATTCCTGAATACCGGTTTGCTAAACATCCGTTATGATGGACCAAACGCTCTGTTGGACATAGCACTGGATAAAGTGTCCCAATTTCTGCACATCGTCCCTGTCATCCTGATTTTAACGTTTCTCGCCAAAGAAAACTTAAAATCATTGTTTATTGCCAGGGGTGACCTGAAACAAGGGCTGACCTTTGGGATTATATCGTTTATCATCTTCGCTGTGATCGGTTTCATCATGCAAGCCAGCGCTTTTGACAGGTCCCAATGGCGGATCAGCAACATTTTTTACCTACTTGTTTTTGTGTTTGCCAATGCCACTATGGAGGAATTGTGGTTCAGAGGGATATTCCTGAACAAATATACGGCACGCATAGGCAGATTGGCAGCCATACTCATCACTTCGGTTATCTTTGGTGCTTCACATATCAACGCCACCTATGCTTTTCCAGGTGGTGGGATTGTATTTGGCATCGTTGTATTCATCCTGGGCTATGCCGGCGCTGATGCCATGCTGAAGACAAATAGCATCATCGGACCGGTACTCTTTCATGCGGGTTATGACCTGATGATTATCATACCCGTCCTGAATTCAATATAAATAATCTGCGCGGAGTAAAAGATGGCAGCGAACGAACCCGATGTATGGAGTTTCTCAAATCCTGATCAACGTGTGCAATGGCCATATAACAAATGGTATAAAGCACATATTAAAAAACGAATCCAATACGCCTTCGTCAGGCAGCTTTGGGATCGCGACCTCCTTGAAGTGGCAAGCCTTGAGCGTTTGCAGGATGAACCCCATGATCCTGTCTATGTTCCTCTGAATGAGGGTGATCATGCGACCCTAAAAGATATACATCAAGCCGGTATTGCCACACTAATGCAGTTACTGGATATGGTGGCGACAAAGGAAAATGCGGAAGTTTTCTGTCAGAAAGCTGGGGTCGATCCCGACCCCTTGAAAGACCTGCTGCGGAAAATATATAAATATCTGCCGGCTGGAGCTCAGATGCGGCAACTCGTAGCAAAGGAAGATGCAACCACGCAACGATATATTGACAAACTTATAGAACACAAGTTAGGTTTTAGCCTTGCATTACTGGATCAAGGCGCTACGAAAAAAGACAGAGAAGAATTGTCAAAACTAACAGGAATTCCTGAAGGCGCTCTCCTGGATTTGGTTAAGAGAGCAGATATGACGCGTTTGGGTTTAATGGGTGGGGGTATGATAAGGTTAAGTTGGGCATTAGGGTACAAAGGTTTGGCTGCGTATACAGATGTTACACCTGAGGAATATTTCACCAGCTGTCAGAATTATTACCAGCAAGCCGGAAAAGGTATAGCTTTCGATTTCACAATGAAAAATGTAATCAGCCACCTTGAGCGCCTGAAACAGGCGACATCCATGATTGCGTATTGAATGGACATAGCCTGGACCAGGAGATTCTCACGCATTCACACACCTAAATCCATATCTCGCTTGATTTGAATCGCAATCGCTTGCGCCATATCTTTGACATCAACTATACGCACATCCACGCCAGCATCTGCGAAAACATAAACCGGACCTTTGCCATCAAGTCCCTTCAGTAATACAACAACATCAACCTTCTGCTCCACCAACCATTCCGCAACGCGAATACCCTTCGCCTTTTCATTCTGAAGGAAAGCGTTGGCAATGATCTGTTGAATCTCCACTATGCCATCCCTTGTCCGGACCTGATGGATTGCATAGAATGGTGCTTCTCCAAAATGCTCACTGATAACGCCGTTTACATCAGCAAGGGGTATGGCATATCGCCAATGGATGCGATCGGCTGATTCCGCATGAATGAGTGCACGATCTACGTGTGGAACTTCCTTCCGTATCTGGTCTGTCATGCGGTGTGTAATGGTATCGGCTTTCTCCAGCGCATTTACACGCAGCGTGACCGCAGCTTCCACAAATCGAAAACGGCCCGCATTGCGTCCTGTAATCCATTTGACATTGATCACAGCCGGTTCTGATTCCACAATATTCCTGATCAGAGCCAGCGACTCAGCATCCAGTGAAGCGTCCAGCAACACACGCATACCATCAGAGAGCAACGCCCAACCCGTCTTGCTGATCGCCACAACAATGACCAGCGCTGCTATACGATCCAGCGGAAACTTAAGCCACTGCCCCACCAGGGCTGCCAGAACAACGCCTGTTGTAAAAACATGCGTCTGGTATTCACGCGCGTCAGCAATAAGGGCGGGTGAGTTGGCAATCTTACCTACCTTTAATTCAAAATAGCTGAATACCAATGGAATGCTGAATGCGATAACGACGCCCCCCAGCATCCACAGGTTGACCGTGGCAATTACAATCTGATGAAGTATGGCATCCATTGCGATTTCATAGGCTGTCACAAAAGTCATCAAGGCGAGTATCACGGAGATGACATTTTCTATTTTATACATCCCATACGGAAATCTGAGTGATTTACGCATTGCGATTTTCAAGCCGACCAGGACGCCAAATGCTGTAAACAGGTCGACAACATTGTGTACCAATTCCGCTTCCACAGCCAGGCTATGCGATGCTCTGGACACAACCCAATTGATGAGTATAAGAATAATGTTAACCCCAATCGAAGCCCAACCCCAGCCTTCGAGATTCATCGCTGATGGGGGAGTATTCACTTTCGCAAGTTGTTCATCACCCTTGTTCATTGTAATATTTGCTTCTTTATATCAATCTTCAGGCAAGCTGCTCCCCACCAGAATAGACACTCTCAACCTTCAGGGCTGCGGCAGCATGCCCAGGGAGTGTCTCCGGATTCCACTGTTTCATCTCTGTATATTCTGACCCTTCGGTTTCATACTCGAACCGTCCTTTTAGCTGGTAGGATTTGCCTTCCTTTGTGATAAAGAGTAGTGATCCCGAACTGCCTGAAAGGATATTCGCTTTCGTCTTGTTAAAGAAATTATCAGCAACAACAACCGTATCAGGTGCCGTTTTCTTAACACAAGTTGCGTAAATGGCATTGGGTATGCCATTTTTGTCAACAGTCGTCAGCACGATCGGTCCTTCCCGGTTCTCCCAGGCTTTGGTTACAACTTCAGGTAATACAGTCATCTTAGAGTCCTCCATAGAAAAGATATCTAGCAGTCTACCATCTAAGTACAATTTGTCAATAGACTGCGAGAACCTGGATTTAGTGGGGAACCGGGCAGGTACCCGGAATGCGGGCGATGATGGCGGAATTGGCATTGGCAAGGATACACTACCAACCTGCCATCGCGATAAACCAGGGTTTGTATGGACGTTTTGCACATACCAGTAAGGTTAAATATTGGAGCGTGACTGTGATGGTATAGCGGAGGTTGTGAGTGGTCTTGTGAGTCTATCTTAACCAGTATTTGATGTCAGACGGCGCAAAACTAAAAGCCGTCTGACAAAGTCTATAACGAATCAACCGTTATATCACACACCCTTATCCAGGACGCCGAACGAAACGCCAGTGAGTTCTTCAGAAATATCCCAGAGCTTACGCGCATCATCCATATTGTGCGACGCTGCATTGGATTGCACCACCACCGGGAACCCACGCTGCTCCATACGCCCGTCCGGTCCATAATACTGCCCCCCGGTAACACCCGGGTCCGTTGCTGCTCGGAGCGTCGGCAAGGCTCCCATCGCTGCACTTTGCAGCCACATTGCCTGCAGAGGCTGCGTTAATTTTATTAACCACTGACCGGCCATATGGCTTGTCAGGTTGGTATGGCTCGTGCCGGGATGCGCAGCCAAAGCCATCGCTTCTGCCCTGATCGCTTCGAAACGGCGCTGCAATTCATAGGTAAACAGCAGGTTTGCCAGCTTGGAACGCCCGTATGCCCGGGCAGCCATGTAGCCTTTGCCCCCGGCATACATCAAATTATCGAAATCCATTGTCCCCATTCGATGCCCAACGCTGCTGACATTCACCACCCTTGAACCTGGCGTCCCAAGCAGTAAATCGAGAAGCAAACCTGTCAATGCGAAATGGCCCAGGTGATTCGTGCCGAACTGTCGTTCAAAACCGTCGACTGTGGTGCCATACGGCACCATCATAATACCGGCATTGTTGACCAGAACATCAAGACGATCATAGTTTCGTCGAAACGCTTCGGCAAATTTCCGCACAGATGTCAGGTTAGCCAGGTCAAGATGCATAACCTCTACTCTGGCATTGGTGAGTTCTGATTGAATATGCATTTGTGCAGTTTCCGCTGAGGGTATATTACGGCACGCCAGGATAATTAGTGCCCCTTTACGAGCAAGCTCTTTAGCCGCTTCATAACCGATACCGCTGTTAGCGCCGGTGACGATGATAATCTTGCCAGTCAGGTCAGGGATGTCGTTGGCAGTCCAGTTTGTTTCCATGGTTGGTCCTCTGAATCTATGCTGCCGATCATTATAATATAATTCGGCTATACCCACAGGATACCCTCTTACGTATCACTTGAAGGCACAACTCACCTTCCGGGATTCATCGAGCAAACTTTTTCACTCCATGAAGCCTATCATTCACCTTCCCGGAAGGTAAGTTATGCAGTGTATGGGTGCGCATCAAGGCTTGGGGGTAAAAAAGCCCTTCGGGATGTATGATCCCGAAGGGCTTTCCGCCTTAGGTAAGCTCTTATTTGTGTTAATTTATTCTTTGTACCATTTAGAAGGATTCTTCGATCATATCCTCCGGATACGCGTAGGTTTTATGCATGGCAATGTCAAGCCCGTAAAGCTCTGCATCTTTCAAGACTCGCAGCAAATTGAACTTATTGAGCACCCAGAACAGTGAATAACCTGTTATTCCAACAAAAATAATGATCGCCAAAGCCCCAACCGCCTGCACACCTAACTGATTCAGCCAGTCAGCGGTTTCAAAACCATAAATGGGATGTCCGCCTAAGGCTTTTGCACCAAACAATCCCGTCGCAAGGACACCCCAGATGCCACACGCCCCGTGTACAGGGAAACACGCAAGGGCATCGTCAACCTTTAAGACATTTTCAAGGAAACCCACTGTAAACGTGGTAATGGTGCCGGCAATCGCCCCGGTTAGGAATGCAAAGAAAGGACTCATTAATGCAGCACCCGAACAGATTGAGACTGCACCAGCAAGTAACCCAATCATACTGGTCAGTACATGACCCCGGGATGTGAGGGCAGCACCGAACAAACCACCCGCCATTGCCATCGCCGTTGTCACAGACACCCAGGACAGTTCCACATTAATGGTTTGCGGGTCAGCTGCTGTACTCGAACCGATGTTGAAACCAAACCACCCGAATACCAACAGCCACGCGCCAATCACTGAAAGCGGGATGCTGTGACCGAAGAACGAACGTGCCATTTTATTCTTGCCCACGAACTTACCTATCCGTGGACCAATCACGACCGCCCCCATCAGGGCTAACATTCCTCCAGTCAGGTGCACCACTGTAGATCCTGCATAGTCGATAAAACCGAGATCCCCCAACCATCCCCCTCCCCAGACCCAGTGTTCCACGATAGGATAAATAAAGCCTGAGATGGCGCCGGCAGCGATCACCCAACCCCAAAAATTGTCTCGCTCTGCCAGGGCACCCGGAACGATAGCGACAGCAGTGATGGCAAACATCGCCATCTTAAACCACAGAGCCAGATCCCCCAATCCTGAAGGGCTGGCAGCAATGCCGTAAGCCCCGGTCAGGGAAAGCGCCGGTGGCAGCGGATTCGCGATAGTGGGAAAAAACTTGGGTATTCCGATCACAGCGGCATCGGTATAGTAAGCCAACGGGAAACCAATAAGGTAATACATCACAAAAGCAAATGTCCACCCGACATTTATCACGAGAATTGTATGGCTGACATTTTTCTTGCGCACCATCCCAGCATATAGCAGGGCAAACCCAGCTGTAGCCATAATAAAGATGGCAACAGGCGCCCATCCGACAAGAAAGGCTTGTTGAAAGCCGGCAAACAGATCCAGTTCTCCTTCCATGATCTCTCCTTCATCTGGTCCAGTCCAGATGCTGACACGATAATGTTTACACTATAACGTTGACATGAACTGCGGTTCTTAGGATTCTGCCGTGCTTGATCGCACAGCAGAATCCCAAGGCATACACATAAACTCAGATAAAATCCAACACTACAGTTATATCTTGCTGGCGAACCAGACCGGCTTCAGCGCAATTGGGATCTCCTCCACAGAAAGACCATCCAGTTCGATGTTTAACTTCAGGATCTGCGGTTTAAGCGGTACACTTCGTGATTTGCGCAGCAAGAATATCCGGGTCCAGATCACATCGTGTTTATGATAGTCAAGATATATCAGGTGGTCAGCCAGGTATTCGGTGATGTCCGGGGTCATAGGTATACCTTCTGCGGAAAACAAGACTGTCGCCCCCATTTTTTTGGTTTCAAGCAGCAAACGCATAAACACTTCACGAAACTCTTTCTCATCCGCCAGACGCCGACCTAAAGAAGACAACGAGTCGATCACAATTCTCGAAGCATCGGGTTGAGAGCGCAAACCTTCCATCACGATGTCAATCACTTCTGTTTTGCCCACCAATGAATAATCACTGGTATAACTCGCGGTTATCGAAAGGTTAATCACCTGGATCTGTCCGCTGGCGATCAGACTTGGGAAGTCAGGCCACAGAATAGCCCCTGTACGCATAATGGTCTCTGGTGTTTCTTCCGTAGTAATATAGACACATTTTTCTCCTTTCTCAGCGCCCTTGTGTACAAACTGCAAGCACAGGATTGTTTTCCCTGTTCCCGGTTCGCCACGCACAAGGATCGCATCGCCCTTGGGTAAACCTGGAATAAATTCCTGCAATCCATCCACACCTATGTCAATCCATTCGATCTTTCCCATATCAGTAGCCATTTCGGTTACTCCTTTTTATATGCAATGTGATGTTGTTCCAATCGGTCTAATAAACCGGTAAATAGCGCTCAATCTCCCATTCAGTGACCTTGGTCCGGTAATCATCCCATTCCTGCTGCTTGGCGCCCAGGAAATGCTCGTAGACGTGTGTACCTAACGCATCCTGAATGACTTTGTCCTCCTGCAAGCACTCCAGAGCCTCTTTGAGTGAACCGGGCAGTGTTTTGACCTGCCGGTCCTCACGACAAGCATCGTCAAGCTCATACAAGTTTTCTTCTACTGCATCCGGAGGTGTCATACCCTTTTCGATACCATCCAGACCAGCAGCCAATATGGCAGCAAATGCCAGGTACGGATTGCAGCTTGGATCAGGGCAGCGCAACTCTAACCGTGTGGCTTCTATCTGGCTGATACGCGGTACCCGAATCAGTGCGGAACGGTTAATGCGCGCCCAACTGAGGTAAACCGGCGCTTCATAACCAGGAACAAGGCGTTTGTATGAATTTACCAAAGGGGCAACGATCGCGCTGAATCCCCTGGCATGCGCCAACTGACCGGCAATGTATTGCCTGGCAATAGTTGATAGCCCAAATTCATCATCGGGGTCGGCAAATACATTTTTGCCTGTGCTCTTATCGACGAGACTTTGATGCGTGTGCATACCAGAACCATTAATACCAAAGATCGGTTTAGGCATAAATGTAGCATATACATTGTGAAAGTTCGCCACTGCCTTTAAGACATACTTAAAGGTGATTGCATTATCGGCGGTTGTCAGCGCATCGTCATATTTAAAGTCAATCTCATGCTGCCCTGTGGCTACTTCGTGGTGACTGGCTTCGGGTGAAATACCCAGGACTTCCAACGCGGCAACCATGTCTTTACGGATACCCACAGCCAGATCTGTTGAGTAGTCAAAGTATCCACCGTAATCATGAGGAATCAGCGTGGGTTTCTTCATCGCATCATATTCAAAGAGAAAAAACTCCAGTTCCGGACCCGTGTTGAAAGCATAACCCATCGCATCAGCTTTTTTCAGTACACGTTTTAAAACACCTCGAGGATCTCCGGCAAAGGGTGTTCCGGATGGTGTGTAAACATCACAAATCATGCGAGCCGTACCAGCGCCTTCTTTTGCCTCCCAGGGAATAACTTTGAATGTGCTGGGGTCAGGCATCAGGTACATATCGCTCTCCGCTATCCGGGCAAAACCCTGGACAGAAGAGCCATCGAACCAAACACCCGTATCCAGCGCGGTCTCCAATTCGTGACTTGGAATAGTAATACCTTTCACCACGCCAACGATATCGGTGAACTGCAAATGGATAAACTTTACCATTTGCTCTCTTACAATTCGTAAAACGCTTTGTGCCGTCATCTCTGCCATGTCACTCCTCCTGTTCTTTTGCTCAGACATTATTCTTAACCAGTATCGTAAAACCAGCCTGAAGTATAAGGGATAAGATGGGGTGCTGTCTACGGACAATATACACAAATAAGCAGGCACCTTTATGGGGCAATTTAGCTAAACAGGTAGAACTGCACGAATCGACTTTCATGACTTAATCAGGGATGCCCACACTTTTCTGCAGCGATATGACGTGTGTAAACACTGCAATTCGTTGGCATTTCAAGGGATTGCCTTGAGCACGATGCGGTTGCTGGAACGCGGGAAACAACATGGGGTACAACTGGCAGCCCTCCCGCGCAGCACTAAGCGCATTTCTACTGCCTGTTTTTAGTTAATGCGACAGATGATGTAAAAATGCAGCGGACACCCAAAAAGGCGATGGGCAGGACTATTGTGAGAAAGGTTGCAGTTTAAGCGCAAGCTGGAGAGCAAATCTGTCGTCGGCATCGTCAAGATCCATACCTGTAATTTCCTTAACGCGATCCAAACGATAAATCAGGGAATTGCGGTGCAGATGCAAAGCTTCAGCCGTTTGACTGATATTGCCGTGATGGTTGAAAAAGGCTTCCAGACTGTGGACAAGTTGCGCATCATGCACAGCGTCATAAGTAACCAAGGGAGCTAACGTCTGATTATGAAATTCATCCAGATCATCGCAATCCTGCAGGTGGTGTAATATATGGTAGAGACCCAGATCACCATGCGCGAGCACTTTATCACCCTTAAAAAGCGCTTGAATCAATTCCAGAGCTTCTCCTGCCTGGGCAAACGATTGTCGTAATCCTACCAAACCCTTTCCTGGCTTCCCTATACCAATCGCTACACCCAGCTGCGGGATCAGAGACTTTATCCGGTTGGAGGTATTATTCGCATACTGTATCAGCGTTTTGGTATCCACCTTCTCTCGTGTACTGCATAAGGCTACCAACTTTTCTTCATAAGTGCAGAGAAAAACCTGTATCCCGCTATCCAGCAGGCTGGTGCGAAATTCACTTGCTGTGATAGACCACACACGCGCAGCCTTCTGACTCAAGTCAAAGAGAACCACGGTGTGCTGCCGGTCCAGGGGATAACCCATTTCAGCTGCGCGCCGGTTTAACGCCGGTCCTTCTGTGCTACCCGCTGTCAATACCATATCCAGAAAATCACCCCGCAGCTGATGTTCCACCGCGAACACAGCACGCTGCTTCGCCATTTCAACTGCGCATACCAGTGCGCCCCGTTCAACAGCTAACTGGTCAAGAGCATCCAGATCGTCGTTAAAGCCCAGAATGGAAAGAAAACCGACCAATCGATCTTCGATAACGATAGCGGTTATGCATCGCGCCCAACCTTTTTCCGGTAAATCCAGTTTTGTTCCAGGTGGGGATTTACTATCCAAGTGTGATTTTTCTTAACCAGCGGTCCAGAGGAGCCCGGGTAGATAGGAGAGCATCAAGTGTATCTGATGTGAACGGGCACGAATCTGTCAAAGAACTGGATTGGATAACCATATTCTCGTCTTGAATAATGACGGATTTATTGACGATCCCGCGTAGAGCTTCAGCTATCGCCGATAAACCCTGATTGTCCAACGAGTGCTGCGCCAGTTGCCGGTATATTTGCTTACCGCGCCGGTCAAGCTGCGCTTCCCGCTCCACAATAAGACGGACAATATCGCGTTCGATATCGCGCAGGTCTGCGGTATCCGGCAAAGCCAGTAAAACGATCTTATGCAAGTCTGCAGCCTGAATATCCTGCGCAGTGACTTCACCTACGACTGCGATTCCGGTGATTTTTCTCCCGGATAACGTCTCGATAAGTTTTGCCAGGGTTAATCTGTCATCGACCAGTGGTATGTGATCTACAGATAAAAGCACAAAATCGTGCTCATCCAAAGCATCGAATGCGGGGATGTTGGAAGACATGCGGCGCGCCCACGACACCACTCTTTTGAGTTCGCCGTCTTTGTTGCACAATGTTGTCGCAGCAGGCAAAGCCAACCGCCACACATCGTAGATTGTTGGTAGCCCCATATCCATCTAATCAGGATATCAAATTAACCCATATTATCTAGTACCCAAATGGGGCATTTTCGTCACTACTGGAACATTTTTAGCTTTACTGCCCAGTCATTTGACGAAATATGGTCCTCTCCAGGGAAAAGTGGCAGCGCCAGAATGCCTTCAGGGTCAACGCTAGTTACTGACGCGATATCCAACCACAAACCGGTCCGGGGGTCAAACCATTGCACCTGATAGGTGGCGCCGGGAATTCCATCCACTATCTTTGCGCGCGGGCATCCCTTCTCAAAATAACAAAAATAGAGTTCTTTACCTGGTGATACAGCACAATATGCCCATCCATCATTGGTTTTTGGCTCTCCTGTGCGGTTAGGTGAAAGGTGTTCTGTCGCCGGTATCCAAATCCTGGTAGATCACGCCCTCAGACGTAATAAAATCCCGGCAATACGGCATCTGCACAGCTGACTCCCACGTTATCGCTTTCCAGATGGGATCAACCGAAGCGCTTTCCACCTCGCCACTCCAGAGTCCACCGCTCCACCCGCCGGCTCCATAGATCTGCCCCCCAGCCCACCGGAGAGAACACTACCGTAAATGGCAGACCTGCAGTAACGCGCCGCCTTCTCACTGCCGGGCGCAGCATCTTCCATCCCATCGTAATATGGTTCACCATTTATACCGGGGAGAGGTGGTTGTGCGCGGTAGATATCGGTTAAATGCGCGTAGACATCGTGCGTGCGCTGATTACCAATCTGGTGAAATCCCAACCAGGGCGCTTTGTCCAGGTGCCCCCAGTTAAGCATTGAACTTGGGTTAGCATTTGTGCCCAGAAGTGTGCCAAACGGCGGTAGCCCATAGGTCTCCATCACAGCGATAGCAGCTTTATTCCATTCTTCCGCCGGGATGCTCAATCCAGCCCAATCAAAATGAATAGGGCTGTAGAAGCAGATATTGGCTTGATAACGCGACCACACATACTGGATATAGCGTGTATAGGAATCAGGCCAGGGATAGTAGCGATGCCATAGTTGCCCGATATCGCGCCGCGCAACTTCAATAAACGGCGCGAAACCTTGCGCATTCAAATAATCAATTTTCTTATCCATCATCTGAAAATACGCAGGATTGATGCGTTCCAGATCTGGCACGTAGTTTTCCAGTCCCGGAGCACGTCCTGGAAAATAAAATGCAAGGTCACCATTCTCAGTATGCATGGCTTCCGCGCTCTCTGTACCAGCCTGAGGCCATGCCGAACGAACCACCATCCCATCCTCCAGGAGCCATTGCGGAGGTTTGTCATCATTCTGCCAATTGGCAAAACTGGCAATCATGGCAATGCAATTATAGCCCTGCTGTTTGCGAAATCGCACATAATCCTTGAATCCTGCCTCAGGTCCTATCGGGTGTGGCGCAGCGTCTTCATCCCAGCGAAATCGGAATGTCGGAACCGCCCACCATGTGTCACCCAGCATAAAATATGGCGTCCCATCAGCATATTCAAAGGCATGCCCGTTAGGCGTTGCACGTACCATACCCCGGCGATTGGCGTTCTCCTGTTTTTCAGCTTCTGACCACGGTTGCGCCGTAAAACTTCCCTGTTTACCGGTTAATCCTGGATCACCTGTTGAGCAACCACTCACCCAATGCCATTCTCCAGGGGATACCGCCATGATTCGAATCTTAAAATTGTCACCACCATCCCAAAATCCATAACAGCGACGATTGAAATCCGGACCTTCCAAATCTACCCACACTTCGACGTCATTATAGGGATTGGCATAAGCTTTGGAAGCGTGAAATTCCAGTTCTACTTTTTCCCAGATATGCATAATGTCTCTCCTTATCCACCTTGTAATTTTCAGGATTCAGCCGCACCCACTAATGTACTATCAAGTATCAAAATTGACCACTCATAGTAAAAAAATAGCGCAATGTTATTGACAAAATGACAATCGATCCTATGCTCGCACATATCCTATCTATTGGAGGTCACAATGTCTTTTCACGGACCGCTGCGCCATAATCCTGTGAACCCACGCTATTTCACCGATAATTCAGGGCATGCAATCTATTTAACTGGCTCTCACACTTGGGCAGTGCTGCAGGATATGTGGTTGGAAAATGAACCGCGCCATGCCACGGACTACGACGGTTTCCTCCAAATGCTTGCAGATCATGGGCATAATTTCTTGCGCTTCTGGCAATTCGCGCTTTATACCAAAAACGCGCCATGGAACACCGTTCCAACATTGTTCGACCCACTGCCCTTTGAACGCACCGGTCCTGGATTGGCAAAGGACGGACTGCCGAAATTCGACCTGACCAAACTTTCCCAGATTTATTTCGACCGGTTGCGCGACAGAATAGAAAGCGCCGGCGCGTTGGGCATCTATACCAGTATCATGCTGTTTGAAGCTTGGGCGCTGAAATGGGCTACACCAGATCAGCAGCCCTGGGAATACCACGTCTTCAACCCGGACAATAATATCAACGCTATCACCGACCAGGCACAGGTTCCAGACGGGTCTGTATCCGGGTAACTATACCGGCATATTCTCACTTGACTGCCCCCAGATTCTGGAATATCAGAAGTTATTCATTCGCAAAGTGATCGATACAGTCAATGACCTGGACAACGTCCTGTATGAAATATGCAATGAAGTGCCGAATACACCGCAGGCAATGGCGTGGATGGACTACCTTTGCCAATACGTACGCGAGTATGAAGCGTCCAAACCCAGGCAGCATATGATCGGGATCACCGCCGAAGGTGGCGACCAGATCCCGGAAATGCTTTTTGCCACGTCTGCGGACTGGATATCTCCCGCCAGCAGCAGGGGATTCGAATACCGCTACAATCCTCCGCCAGCTTCCGGTGAAAAGGTGATTTTCAATGACACCGACCACCTGTGGGGGCACGGTTGTGAAGTAAGCTGGATCTGGAAAAGCTTCACCCGGGGCATGAACGTGTTACTCATGGATCCCTGGGAACCCATTCCCGGCGACCTGGATTGGTGGCAGGACGGCGATCAGTCCAGAAATCAACGTTATTATTACGCCTGGGATGATATGCGCCGCAACCTGGGTTACACGCGTAAAATTGCGCTTTCCTTCGACATGAACGCCTTAATACCGGACACCGGCTTTTGCACAAGCACCTACTGCCTGGCTAACCGCAACCAGCAGTATATCTGCTTCTTCCCTGCTGGAGGCACTGAAGGTGTGGATCTGACCGGACTTGATGGCGAATTCAAGGTTGCCTGGTTGAATCCAGCGACCGGCATCACCAGTGCAGGAGAACCGCTGCCTGTCAAATCCGGTTCGCCCCATGAAGTCTTTCAACGGGCTGCACTTACGCGCGCCGTTTGATGGTCCGGCAGTGCTTATGCTCTATAAAAACCGCACTATTTTGGCACGTAAGCACAACATTTATGTAGCTGGAACATAAGGACACCCGGGTATTCCGAATAAACGATGCACTCTGAAGACAAAAATAAACTGACACGGTTACTGCGCAAAATCAATCCCGAATATAAGCTGCAGCGCTTCTGGGCGTTGGATGGTGGAATTTCCACGTATATGACCGCGCTGGAGGTTGAAAAGCCGGATGGAGAAACCACCAGGTTGATTGTCCGCCGACCGGGTGACGCAGATTTCGCTCGAAATCCCGAAGCAGCGGTTGATGAATACCGCTTGCTCCAAATCCTGCAGGAGGAAGCGTTGGCAGCTCCTGAACCTGTATTCCTCGACACATCCGGTGAGATCTTACCCAGACCACTGTTGGTTGTGAACTATATCGAGGGGGAAACAGAATTTTCACCATCTGAAATTCATAAAGACGATTTCATACGCCAGCAAGCTGCGTATCTCGCTCGTACCCACGCGATAACGAGGGACACGCATGATCTGTCATTCCTTGCTAAACAGGCAGAAATCACCACTAACCGGCTCAAGCAGCGTCGTACCGTAACAGATGATGCACTAGCGATGAAAATACATAAAATACTCGACGCTGTATGGCCTATCACGCAAATGAATCCATCGGTCTTACTGCACGGCGATTTCTGGTTGGGCAATATTCTGTGGCTGAATGGAAAGTTGCAGGCTGTTATTGACTGGGAAAATGCTGCGATTGGCGATCCCCTGGCGGACCTGGCAATTGTTCGCCTGGAGATGTTGTGGATGTTTGATGTGGAGGTTATGCATAACTTCACCCTTGCATACCAGGCACTGTGCGATGTGGATCTGACAAATCTTCCCATTTGGGAGTTGTGCACCGTGTTGCGTCCGGCGTTTGCGATCGAGGATTGGGCAGGAAGTCCCGAGAGTGGACAACAGTTGCAGGAAAAACAAACGTGGTTTCTCAATCAAGCACGCGACAGGCTTGGAGTATTATAATTATGGACAGGATAGACGCGGTCAGTTGGTCAAGAGAAACTTGGGATGCCAGTATCAGTGCTTTGGCGTACAACCCGGATTGGTGGTCCTCCCTTACCCCACCAAAGGAACCCCAGCTTTGGACAGAACTGCGCGCCATTTATGCGGAAGAACAATCACTGGGCACAATTCCATCCTGGGCTAGTGAAATTATCACGCGTATGATGGAACTCCCGATGTGCGGTTATTATGCCTTTCCTGATAATATCACGCAAATACTGGGTGCAATCTCTGCGCGACAATGTCCGGAAGTTGTCCTGCGATGTTATACCGTTGATCCCGCCCGTAAAGTTCTGATGTCCTATTATGTCTTTTGTCTCGATGCATGGGCAAAAGATGCCCCCCTGGATAACGTTATCGCCGAACTTGCCCTTCGTGATTCGTTGGGCAAGAAATGGGGCATCATAGCCACCGCTATGTATCAAATTCTGGGACAGAAGACAGCGCTCAAAAACCTGGTGATCGAACGCCTGATCCACCGCCTGCGGTGGTGGATTAAAAGCCTGATAGGGTCAGACGATAAACGGAACCGCTTCTTGCTGGATTTTTATGGTGGTGATATAAAAGGCGACGAATCACCGTGGGGAGCTTACGGCAACAGTCCTTACGGTGATCCGTATTTCACAGAATTGCAGCTTCCACATGTGAAAGCCATGGAACAACGTATCCGCACCGAAGCGCCTGATGGGCAGGCACTGGTGGTACGCATCCAAAGCACATGGTTGTGTGCGCCCAAGGTGTTCCGGTACCTGGAAAAACTTATCGCTGAAATCGGCGCACTTGATACACCAGCATTCTCCGGAAACGGTCTCCCTTTATTACAGTGTGAGGATACCTATCCTGACTTTGCGGTTTCTGCACAACAATACAGACGATTGACAGGCAAACTAAGGCATTGGCTGGACGGTAATGCAGAGTACCTTCCTGAATTCACATCGGCATCCCCGGTCCAGCGATGGTTGGTCCATATTCTATGGCACAAGCTGGTCTTCCATGGTACGTATGAGGAGGTCTTCGGCAGATTAGTCGGGACGCGCCCCCATGGAAAATCCGGGAATAAGATATCTTGATTCGATGAAGGTTCCCAAGAAAAAGGGACTTCCAATTGGGATAGTACCGGTAGAATTATAATAAAAGAAAACAGTAGGAGGATCTCATGATTAAGGTTGTCATCATCGGTGCTGGCAGTTCCAGCTTTGGTCGTGGCATGGTTGCTGACGCTCTGCAGGCTGATGCCTTGAGGGGAAGAGGGTTGCAGCTTTGCCTGGTAGATTTGGATCCGATCGCATTAGAGAAAATGCGCCAGTTTGCAGAGTTACTGAAAGCACACACAGGTAGTGATGCAGAGATCCAGGCAACGACCGACAGGACTGAGGTATTACCCGGAGCGCATTATGTCTTGACAGCAATATCAGTCCACCGGTATGCATTGTGGGAACAGGACTTCAGGATACCATTGAGCCACGGTTTCAGGCACCCGCTTGGAGAAAATGGCGGTCCAGGGGCACTGTTCCATTCTCTGCGCAGTCTGAAGCTCATCATGCCCATCTGTCACGATATCGAAAAGTACTGTCCAAACGCGCTGTTGTTGAATTTCACAAACCCTGAAGCTCGCGTGCTTGACGCTGTACTTCATCTGACCAAAGTCAAAGCTGCTGGATTATGCCACGGTGTTTATGATGCAATCAACTTCGTCTCATCCTATTTAGCTATCCCTGAAGAAAGTTTCGAACTCACCTCTGCGGGGATGAACCACTTTTTCTACGTCATGAAAGTGGTCGATAAAGCTACAGGGATGGATCTGTTGCCGGAACTACTCGCAAAGGTGCAAAATGATCCCAGTTTTCCACCCTCAGTGTGGAAGAAATTTATCGATATTTTTGGCTGGCTGACTTATCATTCTGACGACCATATTGGCGAATATGTCAGTTATGGCGCAGAGTATGCCGGTACCAAGTGGCATTATGGTCTTGAAAGCCGTCCAGTCACCGATGTGCAACCAGGTCCACGCTTGATGCTGGATGCATACCTGGAGGGAAAACCGCTGGATATATGGGCTTTACGGCATTCAGGAGAAATCGCAATACCGGTCATCAGTGCTATCGAAAGCAATCAAAAACAACGGTTTGATGCTGTAAATGTCTTGAATTCCGATGGCTATATTGAAAACTTACCAAGGGATGCGGTCATCGAAATACCTGCATTCGCGGATAATATGGGGCTGCATCCGCTAAAAGTTGGCGCACTCCCTGAAGGTCCAGCCGCTTACATCCGCACGCAATTGTCGATACAGCGTTTGATTACAGAGGCATACCGGACTAAATCCAGAATTCTGCTCCTCCAGGCGTTACTTCTGGATCCGGTTGTAAACAGTATCATCGAAGCCGAAGCTCTGCTTGAAGAGATGCTGGAATTACAGGCAGCATTCCTGCCTGAGTTCAGTTGATTTCTGGAGATGTCCATACGATATATCTAAAGCACTGAGACATCTTCATAACCTTTTAACACGCAATCCATAAAGAGAGAAATGCCATGAGATACAGTTTTTTCTTATCCTCAATGATGGGCATAACAGATGGTCTTTTCTGTGCAAAGAGGTCTGCAGGATGCTCAATGGTCCAATTAGGGGCATATCTTGCAGAGCCAACAGCGAGCAGCACCGAGATGGGGAATCAAGCCGATTCATTTCTCCCGTCCGATTGGGATAAATGCACGCAGTTCCTGGCACAACAATGCCAGGAAGCACGGGCCTTGAACGATGTCAAAGTCTGCCTTAATCTTGCATCACCCAGGCTGGATTGGGGGCTGAAAGCAGCCGAAAGTTTCAAGACAAGCCGGCGGCGATACTGTCGAGTTGAATGTCCACGGCGGATACCAGAGATACCTGGACATAGGCAAACTGCGGGCGATGATACTGCCTGATAACCAGGCGGAGCTTTATCAATGGGTTAAAGCCTTTTCCATGCTGGACATCCCCTTGATCATAAAATTCAACGGGCAGTTTGACCGCCCACACCTGATCCAGGTTCTGGGTAAGTTGACAGACTTTGACATATACGGGCTCCATATCAATATCAGGCATCCTTCGAAACAGCCTGACCTGGACCTAACCCGCCAGGTTCGATCTCTGCACGATGGGCTCCTGCTCGTGAGTGGTTATGTTAGGTCCGGAACGGATGCCTACAGGTTATTTGTAGCGGGTGCTGACATGGTGGGAATAGCGGAACCGACCATCACCGATGCTAACTATATCAACGCTTGTCTGAAAGAAATGGGCATTGACAGACGTCAGCGTGTCACTTTTGATGACGTCGCAGATCTTTATGATGAAGCGCGCCCCGGTTATCCGGATGAATTAATTGAGGACATTATTAATCTGTCCGGTATTGCTCCCAATGGCAGGATCCTGGAGATTGGTACCGGACCGGGAAACGCCACACTACCCTTTGCC
This sequence comes from uncultured Chloroflexia bacterium, assembly GCA_963700595.1. Taxonomy (GTDB): domain Bacteria; phylum Chloroflexota; class Anaerolineae; order B4-G1; family SLSP01; genus PWVB01. The sequence continues at coordinate 117,852 of CAVOYE010000011.1, read as the reverse complement.
CGGCGTGGTTATAAAATACTGGGCATTGAATTGGGAGAAAACCTGGCAGCAAAAGCTGTTGAGAAGTGCCGGATCTATCCGGATGTAAAGATTCTGAATTTGGAATTTGAGGATTGGCAGGTTGAGGAGAAAGCGTTTGACCTTGCGATTTCAGCGCAGGCACTCCATTGGATACCTCCGCATATTGCATACCCCAGAATAGCGCAAGCCTTGAAAGATAGCGGTTCCGCGGCATTTTTCTGGCGGGTAAAGGTTGACCCCCAGACGGATTGGTCTCAGGCAATCGACGCTGTTTATCAGGAGATCACCCCGAAAATAAAACCCCCTCACAAGGGAAGTCCCTCAATGGATTGGCTGAAGGTCATTATCACGGATAACTTCGAGACTATTGGCGGTTTTAGCGAAGTGACACACAAGGCATACCATTGGACAGAAAAGATATCTGGCGATAAGTACATCAAAAATCTGATGACATCTCCCAACTATCTTGATCTCGATGCTTCCGTAAGCCAACTGTTATACTCGAAAATTCTCGACATCTTTGAGAGAAATGGCGGTTCGATCGCCATACCCCAATCTCTGGCGCTATTCCATGCCCATGTAAAAAGGTGAGTGCGTGTAAATTCTATTTTTATCAACTAAGGGATTTTCAAGCCATCTTGCGCTGCTGCCCTGGGTGTTTCACTGACCTGCCAAAAATGCCGTTTATTGAGTGCTTTACCCAGCAACACCAAACCCAACATAATGGGTACTTCCCAGAACAAACCCATCGTCGTGCCCAATGCTGCATAGGACCCCACACCATAGATCGCGACTGCAGTGGCGATGGCGATTTCGAAGTGGCTGGAAGAGCCAATGATGACGGTGATGATCGCCTCGCGGTAAGCTAATTTAAATACACGGGTGATGATAAGATTATAGCCGACGACAATGACAAAACCCAACAACAACGGCACAGAAATGCGCAACAAGGCGTTGAAATTATTGACCAACACATTGCCGTTGAGCGAGAAGAGAACCACCAGCGTCATAAGCAGCGCGGCGATGGCTATCTTCCCAACTAAGGGTCGATAGGTGTCTTGAAACCATTTTTGACCCTTCCACTGCACCAACCAGCGTTTGCTTAGGATGCCCAGGATCAATGGAATACCGATAAACACAAGTGTGGAAATTGCTAACGCTGCCCGATCAATCGGAATGCCTTGAATTCCGGTGAGTATAGACACGATAGGAGCGTAGAGAAACATTATCGTTATCGTATTCAGGCTGGTGTTGACCACGTTTTGTTCCTGATTGCCGTCCGCTAACTTCCCCCACACCAGGACCATTGCTGTGCAAGGGCTGGAACCCAATAAGATCACGGCAACAGCAAGTTGTTCGCTGCCTTTCAAGAACACTCTTGCCAGAGCGGCAGCGACCAGCGGGGCAACTATCCAGTTTGAAAACAAACTCAAAAGGATAGGTTTGGGATTATCCCTGAGTTTTTTCAGTTCGGACATTTGCAAATTTAGCATCGCGGGATACATCATCAGGAATAAACAAATACCAATGGGAATAGAGATGCCCCGAATATTCCAGGAATCAATCACTTCGCTGATGCCCGGGACCGTTTGTGAGAGGATCACGCCGAACACCATGCACAAAGCTACCCATAAGGCCAGGAATTTCTCAAATGTTTTCATGGTCCCTCCAAACAAAACTGTACCGCAGGAATTTATACCTGCAGTTTGCCATAGAACAGAATAATTACCACGATACTATGACTGCTGTCAACCAACCTGTAATTTCCTGTTTAGAAGGCAGCCTTCCGGAACACACCACGACCTCGTCAATGACCAGAGCCGGGGTCATCGCCACACCATATGCCACAATCGCATCCATATCCTGCACCTTGCTGAATGTCGCCGGTACACCAGCTGTATCAGCCGCTTCGCGTGCTATTTTTTCCAACCGTTTGCATTTCGGACATCCCATACCCAATATTTTAATTTCCATTTCTCAATCCTCCATAAGATAACAAAAGATAATCAACAAAGATCTTCCACAATCATCAGAAAATCAATCCCTGAATACAATTAAACCTGCCGTTTCCAACGTATGGCTGACTCAAGCCAATGGGCACCCATTTAGATTAACTGTTTAAACAAACCAAAGATAAAACCAGATAGCGTGCTAAACACAGTGACCAGGCCAACATAAACCCAGGTCTTCTTCTTGCCGATAATAGACTGCGTGATGAGGATAGATTGCAAGCTGAGTTCGGGATCAGCCAGTAAATATGCCAGGAGCGGTCCGCGCTGCATCCCCAGGGAGAGAAAGGTCTGGGCAATGGGTACTTCCACTAAAGTGGGAAAGTACATAAAAACGCCAAAGACCACCCCTGCCAGGTTCGCCAGGATGGTATCTCGTCCTGTGAGCGCAATAATCCACTTCGCGGGGATAATGGCACGCGCCATTCCAGCAACAAAGACCCCTACCAACAGCAGCGGGATGATCTGCTTCACAAAACGCCACATTTCCCAAAGCCATTCCTGGACTTCGTATGTCTCAAATTTCTTCGCTGCCATCCACCAAACCGCGACCAGCAGCAGGATTTCAGATAGCAGTTTACCCGTGATCCCCACGCTTAATCCACCGTCCACCGCCATAACTTTAAACGAAGCGACGAGGACTGTCAGTGTAATCAAACCCAGTGCGATAAACGTCCAGCGATTGAAACCCTCATCGACGTTGTCCAGCCCTTTCCACGCCGTTAGTCCAATCAGAATCAACAACATAATGAGCAGGACACCATGGACACTGACACCTTCAATACCCAGGCTTGGGTTAGGAGGAATGACGCCGTCCAGCCAACTCTGAATTCCGGAAGCCCACGTGCCAGGAACCGAAATTGTGGCATAGCTATTGGTCAGGACACTGACCTGTAATGTACCTGCAATCAGCGTGCCTAAAAGCATGAGAAAGAAAATCCAGATATGTCCGGGAACTTTAGCTTCATGCTCAAAGGCACCAGTGTTGGTTTCAGCGTCGTGGACAGCATCGTCTTTGCGGAAAATCCAGGCCATCAACAAACCGATGACGATACCAAAAATAATGGAAAGAATAACACGCGCCATTGCGATGTCCATCCCCACTGCCACGCCTGTGAGTGAAATCGCCAGGATGTTAATCGCCGGACCGACAAACAGAAAGGTTATCGCTGGACCCAAACCCGCGCCTTTTTTATAAATGCTGGCAAACAGCGGCATTATCGTGCAGGAACACACTGCCAGCACAAAACCACCAATAGCCGAAGCAGGATACGAGATCCATTTTGGTGTTTTACGACCAAGGTATTTGGTGATGGCTTGTTTGGGCACCAACGCAGCAAGCGCTCCAGCAATGAAAAATGCAGGCAATAAACATAGCAGAACATGTGCCGCCAGATAAGCAGCGAGGCTGCCCAATCCGGTTTGGAGTAACAAAGCGAAGTATTGAACGATTGTCATCAGTGAATCTTCCTGAATATCCGATATATATGCAATTCTTTGCATATTTCAATCCATAAAAAAACTGCAACCGCAAAGTTGCAGCACTTTGTAACAAAGTCAGCTACAAGCGCCATCCTTCTCGGAACAGTGCGGACAAGGGCAAGCTGCGATACGTCTGGCTGGTTTAGGTGCGCCCAAAATTTCCTCCAAAAAGCGAAGAATTCGAGCATCGGCAATCCGGTAATAGACATTCAATCCATCCTTATCATCCATCACGACATCAGCTTCGCGCAGCACCCGCAGCTGCTGTGAAATATAGGCTTGCGGACGCTCCAACACTGCCTGGAGATGGCAAACGCAGGCTTCACCACGCCGCAACTCATCCAGGATTTGCAGACGGGATGGGTGCGACAGGAGTTGAAAAATACTCGCGCCAGCGTCATAGACGTTGGGTTCCTGACTCATTCCTTTAGTCTCCTATACTATATGCAGCTGAATGCATATAGTATAATCCGTAATCATTAACTGTCAAGAGCAAAATTGACACAGGGTGTGCGTCACATTTTTGCAAAGGGAGATAGAATAGGAGGGAAGGCAGAGAAAAACAAGAAAAAGAGGGAAGCATGCGACAAGAAGACTTCGATCGGGATTGGGAAGCAGCGAGTAAGGAATTACTGACAGAGATGAAAGCGTGGCGGAAAGCGCACCCGCACGCGACGTTGACAGAAATCGAGGACGAATTAGATCGGCGGATGCAGGAGTTGCGCGGGGAGATGCTGGAGGACATGGCGCAAGCCAGTGATCTGGCAGATGTGGGGCTGTTGGCGGAGGGGGAACGGCCAGTGTGCCCGCATTGTGGGCGGCGGATGGGACCGCGTGGACAAGGAGAAAGAGCGCTGAAGACGAACGGGGATCAAGAGATCGTGATCAAACGGAGTTATGCAGTCTGCCCCCATTGTCACACGGGGATTTTTCCCCCTGGATGAAGAGCTAGGGTTAATGCCGGGATACTTGACACCCAAATTGCAGCAGCATACGACGCGGTTAGGGAGTTGGATCCCGTTTGGGAAGGTGGGACACATTCTGGATGATATGCTGGGGGTCAACGTAAGTCCGGCCACCCTACGGCGCTGTACAGAGCGGCAAGGCAAAATCTATGAAGCCGTGCAGAGCGCAGCCGTGACCCGGATTGAGCAGGAACTACCGGAGCCACCGCTGGGACCCGCCCGGCAATTGTTGAGCGTGGATGGGGCGATGGTTCCGTTGGTGGGCGGCGTATGGGCCGAGGTCAAAACCTTGGTGCTGGGTGAGATTGAGGAACCGGTCATCGAAGCAGGCGAACAGGTGGTGCACAGCACAGCCTTGTCCTATTTTTCACGGATGACGGACGCCGAGACCTTTCAACGGTTGGCGTTGGTGGAAACCCATCGCCGCGGTGTGGAAACAGCCCAGCACGTGATTGCCCCGACCGATGGCGCAGTCTGGATCCAAGGTTTTCTGGATTACCATCGCCCGGATGCGCAGCGGATCCTGGACTTCGGGCATGCGGCAGGCTATGTCGCCACCATCGGCGGGGTGGTTGGCCTCCCCGAAAGTGCGGCCTTTCAAAGCTGGCTGAAGACCAGTTTACACACCCTTAAGCATGACGGAGCCACAGCCGTGCTGCCCGAATTACAGGCTCAGGTCACCGCCCACCCAGAGCAAGCTGAGTTGGCGGAGGCCCTGACGTATCTGGAGAAACGCACCGCCATGATGAACTATCCGGAGTACCAAAGGCAAGGCTGGCCGATTGGGAGTGGCAGTGTGGAAAGCGGGAATAAGGTTGTGGTAGAAGCCCGTTTGAAAGGCGCCGGTATGCATTGGGCTCCGTCCCATGTGAATCCCATGCTCAGTTTGCGCAACGCCATCTGCAGCGAGCGTTGGCATGAGGCTTGGCAAGCCATTGTGGCCGATCATCGACGGCAAAGGTGCCAGCGCTTCCTTAACCGGGCGCGCCGTAACACGGTGGCCCCACTTCCGCCACCCTTGCCAGCATTACCCAAGTTGCAGAACCAATCCATACCGTCCGATGTCTCGGCTGCTGAACCTAAAGAACATTGGCGACCCGCTGCTAATCATCCGTGGAAGTCTCATCCCAGTTGTTCTCCATCCCACCGCTCTAGGTCTGCAAAAATGTGACGCACACCCATTGACACAGGGTGTCCGCCACTTTTCCGCAACCGTAATAAGTGTGCATCCTTCGCACTTTGCTGATTATATAATGGTTTGTCTTTAGCCGGATGCTGTGGCGGGGCGGAACACGGAGCTTCTCCATGCAAGGGAGACCTCCGCCCCGCCACCTGGTTTAAGGGGTGTGTCGGTTGCCCAGGGCAACCGACACACCCCTATGAAGGAAGTGCGGCGCGTTGAATTTGTCCTGATCATGTCCATATAAGAGCAGAAACAGGCGTATTTGCCGTTTCTGCCAGGTGTGGAAAGGGGTTTTCTTTCCACACACCCGCGCCGCACTATACGCAAATACGATGTATGGATGCAAAAATATGACGGGCACCCATTGACATAGGGTAAAGGTTAGGTAAAGTATGTATACGTTACGATGGAAAAGATAAAGCGCCCAAACTACCACACTATTGCCCGTACAGCAGGGGTATCCAATGCCACCATTTCACGTTTCTTCACAGGAAATGGAAGCGTCAGTGAACAAACGACAGACAAAATTCGCCACGCGCTTTAAGCATTGGAGTCTCTCCCCCAACACATCCGAGCGGGGAAGGGTCATCCCCGAGACAAGGATGATTGCCTTATTATTACAACACCTGGCAGGATCATTTTTAACAAAATTGATCCAGGGTGCGTAAACTGAAGCCCGTAAATCGGGCTATCACCTTCTAATGCAATTGGACAAAGGAGAAGATATGGATTATCGCAGATTAGGAAAAGCAGGTGTGAAAGTCTCCCCGCTCTGTTTGGGTGTAGGGATTCGCAAGGAAATGGATGAAAGCCTTTTTACCCGAACAGTCCACCATGCCATCGAACTGGGATGCAACTTCATTGACTGTGCGAACAGTTACGGTGAGGGACAATCGGAAGTTGTTCTCGGTAAAGCTATAAAAGGCAAACGGGACGATTTGGTCATCACCATCCAAAGTCTGGACGCGGATTGGACCTGGACCCAATGATTATGGGTTGTCCCGTTTTCATATCATGCGCGAAGTGGAACGCAGCCTAAAAAAACTCCAGACTGACCGAATTGATATCTATTACTTGCACAATGTTGACCCGCACACCGAGTTGGAGGAAACCCTGCGCACAATGGAGGACCTGGTTCGGCAGGGCAAGGTCCGCTATGTGGGGGCGTCTAATTACAGTGCGGCGCAAGTCGTCGAGTTGTTATGGACTGCTGAACGCAATGGACTCGAACCCATTATCTGCCTTCAAAATCAGTACAATTTATTACACCGGTGGAAAATGGAACCGGAAGTATTGGGCGTATGTCGCCAGTATGGTCTGGGACTTATGACTTACAGTCCACTTGCGATTGGTTTGCTATCGGGTCGCTTCCGGCGCGGTAGCCCTCCCCCAGCGGATACACCCTGGACACCAGAACGCCTTGAAAATATCTGCATGAACAGACAGATAAGTCCATCCAAACCCTGTGTGATCTGGCGAGTGCCCGTCAAGTGACACCAGCGCAACTGGCGATTGCCTGGGTTCTGGATCATCCGGAGGTGACTGCCCCCATCGTTGGCGCAGACCGCCCTGAATATGTGGATGACGTTTTAGGATCGTTGGAAATTAAATTAACCCCTGAGGAACGCCAGATTCTCGACGATGTTTCACAGTGGGAAACGCCAGGATATTATATATAAGGAGGCGTGCTCATGAATAACCGGGAAAAACTTCTACGTTGGTTGGATAAAAATTACGTGCCGGACTATATACCGGCGGCATTCTTTATACACTTTCCGCAGGCGTACCGCAGCGGACAGGCAGCCATTGACAAACACATGGCATATTACCGGCATACCGGTATGGATTTTGTAAAAATCCAATATGAACTTGCTTTCCCCCCTATCCCGGAGATACAGACGCCGGAGGATTGGACGGCAATGCCGTTGTACAAACGCGCTTTTTTTCAGGAACAGTTGGATGTGGTCAAGGGTCTGGTCGATGCAGTCCAGGGCGAAGCTTTGGTCATCCAAACCCTGTATTCACCGTTTATGAGTGCCGGGCACACAACCAGTGATGCAATGATTACAGAACATATCAAGGCGGATCCGGAGAAAGTCAAAAAAGGATTAGAGATTATTACAGAGAGCACACTCTGGTTTGTTCGCGAGTGTATCAAATTGGGCGTGGATGGCTTTTACGCCTCAACACAGGGAGGTGAAAGTGCACGATTCACAGATTCATCCCTGTTCACGCAGGTCATCAAACCCTATGATCTCATCGTGATGGAGGAGATCAATCATGCCTGTCCGTTCAACATCCTGCATATTTGTGATTATAATGGTGGGTACAATGATCTAACGCCATTTTTGGACTATCCCGGAGACGTAGTCAATTGCTCTTTAAAAATCGGTGACCAGTCAATAACCCCCAAACAGGCATCCAGCATGTTTAACAGACCCTTTATGGGCGGTATTAGACCGGCATGGATCTATAGCAACTGGCACGCAGGAAGAAATACAGAGCACTGGTACAAGGCATCCTTGTGGACGTGCCCGAGTATTACATCCTGGGAGCGGATTGCACCCTCCCGGGTGACATCGACTGGGACAATATAAAAACGGCGATTACGACAGCTCATGAGTCGAGATAAGTTTCTTTGATATTCAGTGTATTTGTCTTTCTGAAATTCATAAATTTAAGGTAAATAAAGGAGATGAAGCAATGACAAACTCATATCATAACAAAATTCTACGTGTGAATTTAACAGATAATTCAATCTCTGTAGATGAGCCCGGTCCCATATACCTTCGCAGGTATATGGGCGGTTGGAACATCATTGCCGATGTGCTGCTGCGCGAAGTGCCGGCAGGGGCTGACGCTTTAAGTCCGGAAAACATACTTGTGTTTGCCCCCGGAGTATTAACAGGTCTGAGCATCTCCGGGGCTTCCCGTAGCGCAGTAGGTGCGAAATCGCCAATCACAGGCGGATTTGGCGCAGCAGAGGTCGGTGGTAATTGGGCTGCACAATTCAAACGTGCTGGATTCGACGCCCTCATAGTTGAAGGGAAAGCCGCTAACCCGGTATATCTATGGGTCAAAGATGGTGAGGTTGAGATTCGTGATGCCACACACCTTTGGGGTAAAACCACCAAAGAAACGCAAACACAGATCCGTGAGGAGCTGGATGACAAACTCACTGAAATAACGATGATCGGTCCCGGTGGTGAGAACATGGTCCAGTATGCCTGTGTGATGAATGGTCTCAAGGATGCTGCCGGACGTTCTGGCATTGGCGCCGTCATGGGATCCAAAAACTTAAAGGCTGTTGCTGCGAGAGGAACACAAAATTTAGATAGTGCTGATCCCGATAAAATCAGGGACATGGCGCGACGGGCGGCACAGGAAATCCGCGAGGGCACCAGAGCTTCGTGGGCAAGCAGTGCAGGGACCGGCGGGAAAGCATTAGATGGTGGTATTTTATCCGGGAATATGCCAATCCGGAACTTCCGTGATGGTGAGTTTCCCGAGATTAGCGGACTCGAATTCATCATGGATAAAATCGGCGTAAAGATGGAAGGGTGCTGGGCTTGTGCAGTACGCTGTAAAAAAGTCGTACAGGCGCAACATCCCTATAACGTTGATCCGGAATACGGTGGACCTGAATATGAAACCATTGGCGCTCTTGGTTCGACGTGTGGTGTAAGTGATATCGTCGCGGTATCGATGGCAAATGAATTGTGCAATGCCTACTCGCTGGACACCATCGGGGCAGGTGTGACCATTGCCTTTGCGATGGAATGCTTTGAAAACGGGCTGCTCACGACGGAGGATACAGACGGTATTGACCTGCGCTTTGGTAATGGCGATGCAATGATCGAAATGGTTAAGAAAATAGCTTTCCGGGATGGATTGGGGGATATTTTGGCAGATGGATTGCTTCCCGCAGCCGCAAAAATTGGACAGGGGGCTGAAAAGTATGCGGTTCACGCCAAAGGACAGGCACAACCCATGCACGAACCTCGTCTGAAACGCGGTTTGGCGATCGGATATGCGCTGTCGCCTACCGGCGCCGACCATTGCCACTCGCTCCACGATACCGGTTTGGTATTCCCTAACGAAGATGGCTTTATCCAGGATGGTTCACTCCGAAGTATGGGTGCTTTGGAAGCGATGAATCTGGAGTCTCTGGGACCGGAAAAGGTTCAGGCAACCATCTACAACGCAATGTCTTCCATCATGAAAAACTGCCTGCCCATATGTACTTTTCCCGGTTGGAGCCTGCGTGATTTAACCGATTTGGTGCAGGCTGCAACAGGCTGGGACGTGAGTGAGTACGAACTCCTTAAGGTCGGTGAACGGGCAATGACTCTAGCCCGGGCATTTAACATGCGAGAAGGATTAACCTCTGAAGATGACCAGCTTTGCGCGCGAAGTTACAGCCCTACCCGTGGAGGGGCGCTGGCAGAGGGTGGTATTGATGAAGATGAACTCCGTGAAGCTGTGCATATTTATTATGGGATGATGGGATGGGATCGGGAGACCGGGATACCCTTATTAGGTAAATTGCAGGAACTCGGTGTCGGTTGGGCAGCGGAACACCTTCCCAACTTATGAAAAATTTGGTTTCTCAGGAGCAGAATGTGGGAATAACAAAAAATATCAATATAGCTTTCTTGGGCTGTGGTGTTATCGCCCAAGCCCACTTGCGCAGTATCCAGACCCATGCGCCAGAGCTCAAAGTTACGGCGGTTATCGATATAGATACATCGAAAGCGGTTGCTATGGCTGATGCGACGGGCGCTCAGGTTTATGACACACTGGAGGCTGCTCTTGATCAGGGAGATTTTGAGGCTGTCGATATTATGTTACCGCATAATATGCATGAACAAGCAGCGATACTGGCATTTCAGGCTGGTAAGCACGTCATCCTGGAAAAACCCATGTCCACGACACTGGACAGTTGTGATCGTATTCTCACCGCTGCGCGGGAAGCCGGAACGGTATTTATGGTCGCGGAACAATCACAGTATTCGCCCGTAGCGGTCAGAACACAGCAACTGATCCAGAATGGTGCTATAGGTGAGGTTGTCACTGCCCGGGCGGCATTCGGTGGACAGGTTGAGAAAGGGTGGAGTTCCGCCTCGTGGCGTTATAATAAGGAAGTCACCGGTGGTGGCATCTGCATTGATGGTGGACAACACTGGATACGTCCGTTGAGGATGTGGTTGGGAGAAATCGATGAGGTGGTTGCCTATCTTGATTATCCAATCAAGGAAATGGAAGGTGAGTCTCTGGCATATGCGATCTTTCGCTTCAAATCAGGAAAGAGCGCCATCTTCGAAGCGATCCGGGCTGGCAATACAAGAGCTCCAGGTGAGTCCTTTAGAGTCACCGGGACAGAAGGTATCATCGTCATCGAAAAAGGGCGCGAAGGTCGCGCGCTGCTCTACAACAGCCAGTATCCACAAGGTCATGAAATCCTCCCAACCGGCGAATCAAACAACGCCAGTATTGGCCTGGAACTGGCTGATTTTGTCCAGTCCGTACTTAAAGGCACACCACTTACCGCTGGTCCGGAAGAATCGCTAGGTGAACTGCGCACTGCCCTGGCAATGTACCGTTCGGCGGAAAGCCGGCAGTGGGAGAAGGTCTGGGACTAGAATTAGAATCCATATAACATAAGGATGGTAACCATGAGCTCCAGAATAGATGTTTTCGCGCAAAACCGACGACTGGGTCGCGGTGTCAATATCATAGGTTATGATGATGCTTTGTGGCACGGCAGCGACCAGGCGCGTATGAAAGAAAAACACTTCAGGCTTATAAAACAAGCCGGATTCAACCATGTCCGCATCAACATGCACCCATTCAAATATATGGGAGACACGCCTGAGTTTGCTATCCACCAAACCTGGTTGAATACACTGGATTGGGCAGTTGCCCAGGCATTAAAAAACGACCTGATTGTCATCCTGGATATGCACCAGTATAACGCGATGGGGAAGGACCCTCAAAGCCTGAAACCAAAGTTCCTGGCAGTGTGGGAGCAATTAGCCGCGCGCTACCAGGACTATCCCTCCACAGTATTCTTTGAACTCCTGAATGAGCCGAACGGCGCGATTACGGTCGAGATGTGGAATCAGCTACTCACCGAACCCTATGACATTATCCGCCGGACAAATCCTGACCGGACGTTGATCATCGGACCTGCTTTCTGGAACGGTATTGACCATATCGAAGAACTCGTCCTGCCGGAAACAGACCGCAACATTATCGTCACAGTCCACTACTACCACCCCATGCCGTTTACACATCAGGGTGCTTCCTGGTCCAGTCACCGGAATTCGGTTGGCGTTGCATGGTTGGGGACGCCTGAGGATCAGCAGGCAGTTATCCGCGATTTCAACAAAGTCCAGATGTGGGCAGAACAGCAAAAGCGTCCAATCTTCCTCGGTGAGTTTGGGGCTTACGAAAAAGCGGATATGGCTTCACGCGTAAGGTATACGGATTTTATAGCCCGGCAAGCAGAGAAATTGGGATGGAGTTGGTCATACTGGCAGTTCGATTCGGATTTCATCGTTTACGATATCGATCAGGATTGCTGGGTGGACCCCATCCTCCACGCTCTGATTCCATTAAAAGCCTAACCCTTATACAATCGAAAGGAGTTTCTTATGAAACCAATCAAATCGGTTTATATGTTCACGGACCTGGAAGGCGTTGCCGGTGTCGATGATTGGGACCCCCGTCACCGTGATGACGCGACGCAAGCCAGGGGTGTTTACGAACGGTCTGAAATGCAGAGACTCCTTACCGGTGAGGTTAATGCTGCAGCGGAGGGGCTATTCATGGCAGGCGTTGAAGAGGTGCTCATCAATGATGCACATGGTGCAGGACGGACGATTCTGGTCGAAGAGTTAATCTCCGGGGTAAAAATCGCGAGAGGTGTAGGACGCACCGGTTGGGTGCTGGGTATATCCCCACACTTCGACGCGCTGGTGCAGGTTGGTATGCACGCGATGGCGGGAACACCTGGCGCCTGTCTGGCACATACCCAAAGCCCCGGTTACATTTATCGCATCAACGGGCGTGAGTTCGGTGAGATGGAACAAGCAGCATTGCTTGCCGGCGCCTTGGGGATACCGTGGATATTCACCACCGGGGATTCTCACGCCTGCCGTGAGGCAGAAGATTGGGTTCCGGGAATAGTGACAGCTCCGGTAAAGAAAGGCTTGTCCATCAATTGCGCGATCCATCTCACCCCTTTCGACGCACAAGCCTTAATCCGCGACCGTATCCAGGAAGCGGTCACCAAAGCCGGTCAATTCTCGCCCCTCATCATTACAGGTCCAATTGTTATGGAAATCGAGCGGGAAGAACCCTGGTCCGGACCCATCAGAATGGGTGCAGAACAGGTCGATGCGCACACCCTCCGCTATTCAGGTGAGTACTTCTGGAGCGTCTTCCACCATCACTTCTATGGTAAACCTGATTTCCCGCTGCCAGATTAATACCGGATGCAAATAACTTTCGATAACATTTCATCCAACGGCATAATTCTGCACACAGCCATGGCTGGACCTGCCAAAGGAGAACCTGTTTTACTCCTGCACGGTTTCCCGGATGCCTGGTTCGCTTGGGAAGCGCAAATGGAATATCTGGTTGATGCCGGTTACCGTGTGATCGTCCCAGACCAACGCGGTTACAACCTGAGCGACAAACCCGCAGGGATAAATAACTACACAATGGATACCCTCGTTCATGACATCACGGGGTTGGCAGATGCATTAGGCTATAAACGTTTCCAACTCGCTGGTCATGACTTCGGTGCCATGGTCGCGTGGCATCTGGCTATGCGTTATCCGGAACGGTTGAAGAACCTGGTGATAATTAACGTTCCCCACCCTGCCGTTATGCGGTCGTATTTAGCGACCAACGTCGCGCAGATAGTAAAGAGCTGGTACGTATTTTTCTTCCAGCTCCCGGTTATCCCGGAACTAATGGTTAAAGCGAAAAACTGGCAATTTCTGATTTCTGCTTTACCTGACTATCTCACCGACACGGAGCGTAACCGTTACAGGGAAACCTGGTCCCGCCCCAATGCGATGACCAGCATGATAAACTGGTATCGCGCTATGATGCGGAAACGGGAAAAATCCTCGCCGTTTTCAAGGATAAAAACACCGACGCTCATCCTGTGGGGGCGGCAGGACCCGTACCTCAGTTATGCAATGGCGCAACGCAGCGTTGAATTTTGCGAAGATGGCAGGCTGGTCACCTTTGATGATGCCACCCACTGGGTCATGCACGACAAACCCGATGAAGTCAACAGCTATCTTACCAAACATTTTGGCGGTATCACCCTGTGAAATAAAGAGTATTCTGGTTTAAGGTGACAGTCATTGGGCATAAAATGTCAACCACCCACTATCATAAACAGCCGATGGCACTAAATTTTCTGTTTTGCAGTGACTACGGAATAGTCTGTAGCAAACCCCGCAAGTAACCGATACTAAAAGCGTAACCCTTGTGCCGTAATTCAGAATCACCGGTCATCACGGGCGAGGGGATCGGACACAAGGAACCTTCAAAGCCATAGTTTTTGTAGGCTTGTAAAGCCTTGATAATGTCGACTCTATCCTCATCCAGGAAGTGTGCCCGTGCGCCTTGATCAGTTCTTCGCAGGTTGCGCATGCGAACAGAAATAATTCTCTTTTGCATACTGAAATGTTGAATCACTTCATCTACTTTCATGTCTGTTTCCTGAACGATGACCTGTGTAAGGAAGCCGTGGTCCAGATCCAATCCATGATGTGAGCTCCCGGCAACCTCGAAAAGCCGGTCCAACTCCTGCAAGCTGTCCAGAATCCGCTTTCCTTCCGGTTGAGATAGCACAGACACATCTGCCCGGTAGGCCAAACGCACACCGGCAGTCTCCGCTGCAGGCACGATGATCTGTAGTAAATCAGTAAGGGCTAACCACATTACCTCACGGCTTTCCTGCTGCGCGGGTTGCTCACGGTCATGAATCTCATATACCGCATTTAATGATCCACCACGACCGGTGATTGTTCCCACAATTCCGGCAGATGGGGCAAAGGGCAAACAATATCCGAGCACGGGAATTCCCAACCTCCCCGCATTGGTGATGATCTGGCACACCTGATCTGCAGCCATGCCTTTCCCGGGCTTAACCCGAAGGGCATCTGCCAGCAGATGTGGGGGCAGAGATGACAATCCGCTAAAATACAAACCGGATTTCTCCACACGGTTACTCGCCGCTGCAAGTGTTTCGTAATCCCACGCCGGCAGGTCGCCCACAATCCACGATACACCCAATTGCTGGGCGTAGAGTAAATCCGAATCTTCAAATGGGTTCAAAGTCATTGCTAGGTGCATTTCATTCACCTCCTTCTGCATCGAGGAATTCGATCGCATCGACCAGACCCTTGAAATAGCCCACCTGGTAGGCGAATGTGCGCTCAGAATTCGTGTCGCCAATGACAGCAGGTGCATGATCCACACGGATCACGCCATCAAAACCCACATCGCGGTAGGCGCGTATAGCTGTGGGCATGTCAGTATCGCCTTCATCGGGAAAAACCTCTTCAAATACAGGGACCTGACCGCGCGGGTTTCTGAAGTGGGCAAAAAAGATTTTGTCCTGCCTGCCAAAATGACGAATCGCTTTAACCATATCCACACCAGCCATACAGGCAATGGTGCCCTGGCAAAATCCAAGACCATTGCATGGACTGGGGACTGTATCGATCAAACGCTGCAATCCCTCCATGCTGCTCAGGATGCGTGCAACGCCCATAAATGACGGGATTGGCGCGTCGTCTGGGTGGGCTGCCAGTTTAACACCAACCTCTTCAGCCACCGGTATCACCCGCTGCAGGAAATAGGTCAGATTATCCCACACTTGTTCGGCACTTAATTCGCGGTCAGGCGTATGGATCAAACTGTCAGGACCCCTGCGCCAATCCAGGGCAGCGATAGGTGAACGTTCGGCAACTTCCCAGTCAAATCGCGAAACACGCGCCCCACCTCTGCCGACAGGGCTATAATCCGTGCGCAATCCCCCCAACAACATCCATTGGTATTGAAGGACCGATATCCCAGCCTTGCCCATATTACGGATGGTCGTGCAGACATGGGCAATCTGTTCGTCACGACCCGGCAAGCCAAACATCACTTTGTCGTAATGGGGTGTCGGCAGATTTTCAATCACATCAAAGGACAGCTCATGATTTGCGAATTCTGTTCGAATTCTGCGCAGGTCATCCAATTCGAGATAACCTTTGGGATTTGCCGGAAGGGCACTCACAACATATTTCAGCCCAAGCTGCCGGGCGAATTGCAGGTCTTGCTGCGTTACACCCAGGTGCAAAGCTATTTTCATAAACCACCTCTCAGAATATTAAACTCTGGATTGTCTCTGGAAATGTCAAACTCACGAAAGCAACATTACATGATTTCCGTGAGTTGGATTATCTCACAGTGTATTAAGATATCAAAAATATCTATTGACAATAACCCGGTATCGGATACGCTCATCCGGATAAATTTAAATAAAAAGGATTGATATGACAACTGTGACCCCTCCTGATTCTTTTCTCAAAATGCGCCAACTGAGGTGCATACAATGATTATAGACATGCACATCCACACAGATAAATATTCCGGTTGCGCGCATATGTCACCCCAAGCCATGGTAAAAACCGCAATTGAGCGGGGTATGGATGGTATTGTCATCACCGAACATGACTACCTCTGGTCAAAGTTGGAAACACAGACGCTCCAGGCGCAGTTTCCGGAGCTGAAGATCCTGCGGGGTATCGAGGTGTCGACCGTCGAAGGTCATGCTCTCACTTACGGTGTATCCGTAGAAGATACAGCAAAATTCACACCCAATATCTCTATCACCGAGTTGGTACGCATCGTCCATGATGCCGGCGGTATCGTTATCCTGGCACATCCAGGGCGATATGAGGACGAGATTCCAGACGAAGTATTCAATGCGGGTATTGATGGTGTCGAATTAATGAGTATGAATGTCCGTAAGTATATGGAACAGGCGATAGAAACCATTCAATCCCAACTCAACCTGCCTGGAATCGCCGGAACCGACGCGCATGTCACCGAATCATTAGGCTATTACGGGACCAATTTTCACAGCACGATCCATAACGAGCAGGAACTCGTCGCGGCGATCAAAGCACGCGCGTACACACTCTACGGGGACCTGAATAGCATCACAGCCTATAATGGGACGGTCAAAAACAAAGTGGACAGTATGCAGCGTTTACTTCAAGCAGGGATACTATCTTCCACCGAAATTAAAGCGCAATACGGTTTCAATGACTCATTCCAAAAAGGTGTTCGAAGAGGTAAGAATATGCACCTTAGAACGCCATAGAGGAACAACCAGAATAAAGTGCCAGACTCACTATCAACGAATCGCGCTCTACTCTCCGCACGGCGTGCCCAGGGGTGGTGCATAGGGAACGCGCGGTTTTCCCCCACCCCCGATGCTATCAGGACCGTTGTTATCCACAATCTGGAGAAGCTGTATTAACTGATTCAGTTCGGTGGCGCTGGGTAAATCACGTTCTGCGCCGGCTTCAACCTCAAATGCGTAGCTACCCCAGGCGGTATCGTCCACAATGTATGCTCCGTAATCCTGCAGCGCGTTGAACAACTTTTTAGCCCGGTCAGAAAACAGGTTCAGGTCTGCTTCTTTGACCTCGGGTGGAATCGCTACCAGCGCGCCCATCTGCAGCTTGGGGTTCTCACCTCCGTAGCGAATTTGAGAATTCTCATCAAACGCGTACCCATCTGCCTTGACCGCCGGCCAGCGAAAACCAGGCGGTTCTTTATAAAGATACAGTCGCGCGAATACGTTCATCTTAAGCACGTGCCGAATCGGATCAGCGCCGGTCAATTCGTCCTTGCGTAGGGTCCCACCAATGGAGGATAACCCGGATCCCCCATGAGCACCCTCAATACCCGGACCGCAGATATCGACATCTGGATAGCGATAGCCCCAAACCGGACCACCAGGCTCCAGGCGCGTCATCGCCCCTAACTGCACCAATGTCCGTCCATCGGGCTGCAGGATCGCAGCGCAATTATTCGGCGTGTGAGGTGGATCACAGTCAGGAATAAGCACATCATCCCCCAAATACAGTCGTCCATCTTGACGATCTCCTCCGGCTCGGGGACACCACGAAGCCGGAGCGTAGATATCCACTTCCGGATCCGACTGCTCTGACACGAAAAAGTAGTCTACATCAACACCCACGCCGGCGCTGAGTGGTTTAAAATTAGCAGGTTCATAGATTGCGTCGGAACCTATCGGCATGTTCCAGATACTATCAGAAGAAAAAGGCCACAGCAGCGGGTCACGGATTTCAGTCATCTTATCACCTGGTAGTCCTTTGCAGACAATAATTCCCAGAAGTCCGAATAAACATACGGCAAATCCTATATACCGGGATTTAGGCATGGATTATCTTCCGACCCATTGGGATGTGGTAACAGAAAATGGCAAAGCTCTCTTGCACACGTTATATGGGCTCCGTGATCGCCATGTTATCATTTATGACCTGGATTTGCTGTCTCTCAATATGGGAATACATTAAGCGTTTGCGGGAAGATGTCAACTGATCTTATGTACAATAATATTGGACCATCTCTCTGCCATTTCACAGGCAAGTCCTACCATGAACCTATTTTTACAAAGCTAACATACGACCATTGTATTGATTTTTGACAAATGTATAATGTTTCAGAATAAGGTTGCAAAATCTATCTTCTGGGTTGTGAGGACAATATGAATTTCAACGAGGCTGAGCTATGAACACACCCCGCAGATGTTCGCAATGCGGTGCAGTTCTGAGGGAAAATGCGCGCTTCTGCAATCAATGCGGGCAAGCGGTTCCCACACTTACTCCAGCAGCACCGCCGGTGAATGTTCCCGCACCATCACTAAAACCACCCACACCACAGGTCTACAGCCCACCACCTCAACCGCAACCTGCGCAGGGACAACCCGTGTATGGCGCACCACCCTCCGTCCAAACCCCATACGGTTACGCACCCTATCCGCAACCCCCGCGGAAAAAAGGCCGCGGATGCTTTTGGGGTTGCCTGGTGTTGATCTTACTCGCTGGTTTACTGCTGGGTGCAATCTTACTGATTCCAGTTCTGTTTCCACGCCAGAGTGACGCCATGGTATTGGGAGAAAAGCAAACGCTTGCGGCGAAGCGCATCCCGGATTCAGGGGGCACACTGACCGTCAGCGCACCGGGTGACCCGCTGGATGGGATGTCTCTGACCGTACCGGAAGGTGCTTACGATGGCAGTAAAAGTTTCAAAATCACCACACGACCTATCGAGAACAACGCTTTTCCCAATTTCAATCCGATCACGCCGCTTATCCATGTGGATAATGGGGGCGATTTTGCTTCAGAACCTATGATGCTGGAAATACCCATCCAGATTTCACCGGATGAGTTTGCGATGGCTTTTTACTACGATACAGAAACCGGTGAACTCGAGGGTATTCCAGTCGCTGATCTCACAACAGACAAACTGACGATTGTAACTTCCCATTTCTCGGATTTGGTCGTCACCAAAATAGCCTGGGCTCTCCTGAAAAACATCAGTGTGGAAACAGGCTTTGCACCCGGCGTGGATGACTGGCAGTTTCCAAATAACGGTTCATATCTGGCTTCTCATGGTCAGTGTGCCGGGCAGTCCATCGCTGCGATGTGGTACTACTACGAGCAGCGGTTAAAAGCCGGAGCGCCACCACTCTACGGACGCTTCGATAACAACGACTACGCTTTTCGCACCCCTTATTTCTGGCAGGATGATGCCTGGAGTTACCGTTTCGTGAATGTGGTTCATGATACCCTTATCGACTGGGACAACAGCAGTCGTGCATTTTTTAAAGAAATGGGCAAAACAAGTGATACACTCACCTGGGCAGCGTTCGCTTACGCCATGCTGGAGACCAGCGAGCCGCAATACGTTGGTGTTTACAATCCCGATGAAGGTCACGCACTCGTCGCATACAAAATCGAGCAGAACTGGTTGTATGTCGCCGATCCGAACTACCCCGGCAGGACAGACCGTGTGATACGATTTGAAAACGGGCAGTTTCTACCCTACTACTCTGGCGCCAACGCAACGGTAATCAGCGAGGAAGGTGAAACTGCCTATCCGGATATCCGTTATTTTGCTAAATCAGCGATGTCTAACTGGACCGGGATCGGTCCGGAATACGAGAAAATGCTCAAAGGGAAATCCGGCGACGGGCAATTCCCGGATTACAGGCTTGAGTATCTGAGCGGTGTTAACGAGACGACGGGTGAAGAAATATGGTCCCCGGTGCCGGATGTGATGGAACTCAACGAGGAAGATACAATCAAACCGGGCGAGAAATATCGCGGGCAGATTGTCTTCAGAATAAAACCGATTTTGTTTCTTAATGTTATTTACGGTTTCCTCTACGACGACACCGACCTCATTCTAACCAGCACAAGCAAAGGACCACAACGGGTAGAAGATTATGTGCTCCTTACCTACCCACTCGATCCGGGCGTGCATCACGTGGGCATTGAACTCGACTGGCAAAACACGGGCACTGGCGGTGTGACGTGGAATGAATACATTGACTTTCGCCGTGTTAAAGTCATTTATGAACCGGAAGACCTTTCGGGCAAGTGGGAAGGCGCATGGCAAATCAGATCGGCCGACATTGCCCAAAAATATATCCGGGAGATGATTGTCAAATTGATCATGCTCTTCGGCGTGGATGAAGCAACCGCCCAGGAAGCTGCCGCGGCAGGTATCCAGGAAGATCCCAATCTGTACAATGACCGTCCCCTGACCATCATCTTCGAAAAGATTGATCCCAACTCCCGCGAAAAATACCGCATCCAGGCCTTCATGTCCGGTGATCACACGGCGTTTTATGAAGGTGAAGCGACCTATCGCGAGGGCATCCTGACGTTCAAGGCGCGCGCAGCGGATAACACGCTGTTCGAATTTACAGGTTCACTCAGCGATGAAGATACCCTCACAGGTTCATTTACGGTCACAGCCTGGTATGTGATCAAGGATGCCGTGACCGGGGATTGGCTGATGACCCGGCAATGATGGACCAGAAGTATAAAAAGCAGGATTTAGCCGACTAAATTTCCATTCTGGATAGCCCTGCCGGCTAAATTCTGCGCCATTTGCAGGAGATCAAGTCGTTTGCGATTCGCTTCCTGAACCTGTTGCATCCAGCGTTTAGGCCACACGGATGCGCCGGACATCGCCCCTAACCAACTGGCACTGTTGGTGGCAATGCTATCCGCGTCACGTCCACCCTTAACCGCTGTCAGCACAGTGCGGTACGGGTCACCGGCACCGTAAACGAAATATGCCAGTGCCAGCGGTTGCTGTTCGGCAAACAGAATACCGCTGTAAAAACCATCCGCATCAGGCAGTGGCGTCACAGCTGGGGGCATAGCACCATCCACCTCTGTGGTGCACGTATCAACCAGACAGTGCGCATAAAGCTGCTCGTAAAGCTGCTTCGCAGAATTCGCCTTTTGCGCAATATCTACAGCCCTCTCGAATAAACTTGCAGCCAACGGACCCGAAGTTTTTATTACCGCATTAACGATGGAATCAACAGTAGCGCCATCAGCAAACGCTGCCGCCTGCCCGGCGACCACTGCCGAAAGGATATCCTGTTCCAGGGGCGCTTTCCAGATACGGCATAGATCCGCAGTAATTTCTGCAGCAGCCTGCGGATTCCCGGCATTCAGGATAGCGATCGGCTGCCACCAACCCCCACCCCCACCCTGTACATGACGCAGACCGGCATCAGCAGGATCAAGTTCACCCTTCTCGATCCGTTTGAGAACGTCAACCGCCACCGACCACCAGTTACTGAAATCCGCATGGTCCAGCAGCCACTCCGCGAATACCTGTGCTGTAAAAGGGGGAGGTGTCTCAAGCACAAAACGCGCCAGATCGGCGCGAATAAACGTGTCATCGGTGACGCTACCAGGGGCATCGTCCAGAGCATAACCAGGATGGATTTCAATCAGTCCGGGCGGTTTGCGATAGGGCAGGAAATCGACAAAATCAGGAAAAACCCTGGCGATGCGCCGGTAATGCTGGCATTCGACGGGTCCCCCCATTGCGTCCCCAATCGCCGCACCCATAAAACATCCGATAGCTTTATCCAGAAATTCCGTGAATTTGGTTTCCATCGCTTTTTGTCCTTGTGTTTGAGTTTATAAAAGTGCCTATGGGGATAAACAGTTAGTCGAAAACACTCAAATTCCACGTATCATGGTAGCGCACGATCATCCGCTCCTGCTCAAACACAATGGGCAGCCATAGATAACGCCCATCAATGGCGTCATCCGGTCGCC
Source organism: uncultured Chloroflexia bacterium (assembly GCA_963700595.1). GTDB lineage: Bacteria > Chloroflexota > Anaerolineae > B4-G1 > SLSP01 > PWVB01. The sequence continues at coordinate 95,765 of CAVOYE010000011.1, read as the reverse complement.
ACAGATCAAATATCGCAATGAAAGCATCCTCTTTTCCCGCCACCTTCAGGATAAAGGTGCTCTGCCCACCAAAGGTAAGGTCGCTATTTTCGCCGACACACGGATTGCCCAATTCCGTCCACGGTCCCCAAATCGAGTCCGCCACCGCGGAACGTGCTGCATTAGGCGCCCAACCGGTGCAGCCTGAACCGATGAAATAGTACTTCCCCTGTCGTTTACATAGGGTTGGAGCTTCCATAAAACGTCCAGTGAAGACACGTACAAACTTGCCGGCCGGCGTCAGGTAGTCATCACTCAGTAAAGAAATATGCATGGTGCTGTTCTCTTCTGATGCAAAAATATGATAGGCTGCGCCATCGTCATCGACAAACAACGTCATATCACGAGCCATCTGCCCGCCGGCGTAATCGCGTCCCAGAATTTTATCCCGGTCGCCCGCAGCGACGTAATTCCCGCTGAACTCTTTGTCAAGCATCTGCGACGCATCCACGACCTTCATCTGCTGTGGCGTTGCATTGACAGGCCAAACACCAGCATTGGGACGGAACGATCCCAGGAACAGATAAGGTCCTTCCGGGTTATCGCTGACAGCAACCCCACTGCGCGCAGCCCGGTAGTCCTGCCCCTTCAGCTCCAGATGAAACCACATCACGAACTTCCGGGTTTTAACGTTGTAAATGACCTTGGGACGTTCTATCACATTCCCTTTGGTTATATCACTTGAGGGGTCTTCGGACACCGCAAGTGCAACGCCTTTATCCTCCCAGTTATACAAATCCCGTGAGCGATAGCAATGCACGCCAACGTAAGCTCTGTTCCCGGCACGTCCGGCTATTTTGTGTTCACCGAACCAATAGTAAATCCCTTCATGCGTGAGGATTCCACCGCCATGCGCGTTGATGTGAACCCCGTTATTATCGGGCCATTGCATTCCTGAATTAAACTGGTTAAGCATTCGTCCTCCTCTATTGAGATGCTGTGTGCGTTTACTGTATTGCGTTGTGAAATTATATAACCTGTTGTGGTTAAGCCTTAGATCTCTCTTATCGCAAGTTCCAACCTTTTGAGTGTTTCAGCGATATCGACATCCTGGTGGCTGAAGGTCACATATGGGATATTGTAAAGAGAGATGCCGTGGCGATACGCAGAGCGGTAAAAACGTTCTGGCAGGTCCCCTGGCGCCCTCTCGTCAAATACGATGGCGATACAGGGCGGTAAGCCCACCAATTTGCCAGGGATTCCATAATGGGTAAACAACCTGTTAAAGCCGGACCAGGCGCTTTCAGCCTTCTGCCATATATGGTCAATGACATGCTCAGTCTGGTAGGTTGAAAGCGTGGCTTTGGCTGCTGCCAGCGATAGAGCTTCACCACCGTAAGTGGAAGAGACAGTCGCACGATCGAGTTTATCCATGATCTCAGCTTTCCCGCAGTAGACCGAAAGAGGCATGCCGTTGGCAATCCCCTTGGCGAACACAGCCAGGTCCGGCGTCACTCCGAAGTACTCCTGGACACCTCCCAGGGCAATGCGGAAACCGGTCACGATCTCATCGAAAACCAGGACTGTGCCATACTTGTTAGCCAGTTCCCGGAGAAAGGGATAGAAGGTTGTGCCTTCCTTCATCGTCGCATAATCCGCAGCGACGACAAGTGCGGCAACCTGTTTGCCGATGCCGGAGAACAGCTTCTCCAGGGTTTCCAGGTCGTTCCAATTGACCGCATGATGCAGAGCACTCAGTGCTGCCGGGACACCGGGTGGGGTGGATACCGTTGAACTGCGCGGATCAATCCTTGCTCTGCTTGCCAGGCTGTTAAGCCAGCCGTTGTAACCAATCTGCACCACATGATCGCGTCCGGTGTGGTAACGGGCTAATTTGATGCACGCCGCGACAGCTTCACCACCCGTCTTGAGAAAACGCGCCCGTTCGGCGCACGGAATCACAGTCGCACACCATCTCCGCAACTTCACCTTCAAGAGGATGTGGATGCCCGAAATATGATCCCGCTTTCCAGCTGCTTACGGATAGCTTCATCGACCGCCGGGAATTGATAACCGAGGGTTATGGGACCAAGAGCATTGCGGTAGTCGATGTACTCACGCCCGTCAGCGTCCCAGACACGGCAGCCTTGACCCCGCACGATAACACCGGGTTCATCCGGCATAAACCGGGGGGATTTGGAGCGTGTGCTGCTGCCCCCGGCGATCACCTTCCGCAAGCGTTCACCCCACTGCTGTGATTTTGTCATAGTTTTTACCCAAAAGCTTTCTGATTAATCTGCATACAAGGCTGCCCACCAGTTCGGCATCGGATTTCCCCGTTCATCATAGTTAGTGTTGTTCAGACCGGGGATATTCTGCATCCACCAAACGAAGTACTCAGCCTGATTGTTATTGCCTGGAATGTCACATCCCCAAGCGGTACAGTTGATTTCCTCAGCGATCTCACTTTCATCCACGTCAAGACGCCAGTTGCGGCATGTACTGCGGACTGTGCCCGTATAATCGTATATGTATCGGCTGGCATCGCCATTCATCACACGGTACTCCCAGGTGACGTTCGGCGGATAGTGCGCCCACCCGCACTGTGCGATGTCATCACTATTCCATGCGCCACCGGTGTATCCCACTTCACTTGCCTCGTTCAATCCGGCATATCCAGCGATATAATCCTCAACACACCATCCCCACGGATCGCCGGGATCTGATCCCCGGCACTGTGTGCCTGGAGTTTCGTACGGGACATCTGTTGATTTATTGAAGCCATATCTGTATTTCTCAGCAAAGAATTGTTCGTAGCGATGCATGTGCGCTTCAACAGCATACGCAACATCCATTTTAAAGTGATTTCCCAGGGTAGCCAACTGGACACCGCAATCCGGCACGTTGGTCCAGAGCGTATTCTGCCATACGGGTCCGTTATCTACAGCCTCCCGCATTTGCCCGCCGACGCCGTTCCCCCAAACCCAGATCTGCTTGATCTCTGCCGCCTGTGCCAGTGCGCACAGGTCATCGACACCGTTATCGAAATAGATTGCCTCGTAATCCGCAAGATCGCTGCCTACCATTTTAGGTACGATGATTGGTTTAGCAGTTACCATTTTATAGATCTCAAAATCCAGAAATCTGTCACCTCTGTTGTGATACATGGTACCACGTTCAAGATAATCCATAATTCTCAGGATCTTTGCCTCCAAATCAATAAGGGGTTGTCCATAAACCAAAATGTAAACAGGGACTTTGATTTGACTGGGTTCTGCGGGCATATTAGCAGCGCTAACCACCCCCAGATCTGCTGTAATGTTCGCACACGATCTTGAAAATAGACCAAAAAGCATTAGAAAAATACATCCGATAACTTGTTTCCTGGTATTTGCGTTCATCCTGCACCTCCTGATTGAATGGCTACAGCCTATCAATCAGGCGTGCGGAGAACGGAGGGATGTCGTGAATTTATCGAGAGCTAAACGTGTGCTTAACGTGAGGATTAAAACCTGTCTGATTTTAAAACAGGTAGACAGGTTACGTTACAGTTTGGTGGCAAACGTAAAATATATACATAATTACAATACAAACCGCCGGAGATGTGGCAGTGCGGTAAAACTTTGATTTTGCTGTCCAAGGTGATACCCGCACAGCGACTGATATTCGCCCCCCCATCCTGGGACCTTTCCTGAAACGCAACTTTTATGCAGGCTCGATTGGAGGTTTTTGGAGTATCCCCTATAATTGATTACATAAAGGCTCTTTCAGTTACTAAATCACTGCACCCTTCAAAGTAGATAGAGCACGCGTGAGTAAATCACATCAGCCAACTCGTGGCTACTGGAGATTACGTCATGGCACGCTTATGTCTTAACCTTCTGGGGACCTACCAGGTTACATTGAACGGCGCACCCATCACGGATTTTGAATCCGACAAGGTGCGCGCGCTGCTGGCTTACCTGGCAGTGGAAAGCGAACGTCCGCAGCGCCGGGAGACGCTGGCAGGTCTGCTTTGGCCCGATATGAGCGACAGAGACGCCCGGGCGAATCTTCGGCATGGTCTGGCGAATCTGCGAAAGGTCCTTGGTGATCAAGGAGCAACCGAACCCTTCCTGTGCATCGACCGCCAGACTCTACAATTCAATACCGCCAGTGACTTCCAGCTGGACGTAAAAACTTTCGGCGATGCCATCACTACGACGTCGGCACATGCACACAGCAGAATGGATGATTGCGAGTTGTGCATGGTACGCCTGCTTGAAGCTGCTGCTCTGTACACCGGTGATTTCCTCGCTGGATTTTCGCTGCCCAGTGACCTGTATGAAGCATGGACGGTCACCCAACGCGAAAAGCTCCACATTCAGGCTCTCGACCTGCTGGATCACCTGGCAGCCCATTACGAACATATTGGAGACTTCGGTGCTGCACAACGGTATGCCCAACACCAGGTGGACCTCGAACCGTGGCGGGAGAGTGCCCACCGGCAGTTGATGCGCGCCCTGGTCTTGAGTGGGCAACGGGGTATGGCGCTTGCCCAGTTTGAAGCATGCCGGCGGGTGCTGGAAGCTGAACTGGACATCGAGCCTGAAGCCGAGACGACCACGCTCTACGAACAAATCCGGCGGGGTGAACTCCAACAAAAACCCACTGAAATGGATACAAAACACCACACCCGACTCCATCCCCACACCTGAAGTGCCCCAAAACCTGCCCATTGCTCTGACCCCCTTCGTTGGGCGCGGCGAACTGCAGGAGGAGATTGGTGCGCGGTTGGTCGACCCGGATTACCGCCTGCTGACGCTCCTCGGTCCGGGGGGCAGCGGGAAGACGCGACTGGCACTGGAGTCAGCCCGTCAGCTGGTAGAGGGACCTGGTCAAACCTGCTTCCCGGATGGAATCTTCTTTGTCCCTTTGGCATCTATAGGAAACGCTGCTGGCATTGTACCGGCTATTGCGCAATCTGTGGGCTTATCGTTTTACGGAGAGGGTGAACCCCAGGCGCAACTGCTGGGCTATTTAAAGCTGAAAAAACTACTACTCATTCTGGACAATTATGAGCACCTGGTCGGGGATGTTGGGTTGGTTGTGGAGATTCTCCGCGCTGCGCCCGGGGTCAAGGTGCTGGTAACCTCGCGGGTGAAACTCAACCTGCCTGCTGAACTACTCATACCTGTCCCGGGTATGGACTATCCTTCAACAACTTCAGAATTGGCACCGCAACCCCAGTACGGCGCTGTGAAGCTGTTTTTGCAGTGCGTGCGGCGGGTTAAGCCGGATTTTGTGCTGGATGCTGACAACAACGCTGCTATGATTCGCATTTGCCAGCTGGTGCAGGGGATGCCGTTGGGGATTCTGCTGGCGACAGCCTGGCTCAATATGCTGACACCGCTTGAAATCGCAGACGAGATTGCGCGTAGCCTGGACTTTCTGGACGTAGACTGGCAGGAAGTTCCCACGCGCCAAAAGAGTATGCGCGGTGTGTTTGACCACTCGTGGCAGCTGCTCAACGCGCGGGAGAAGGCGATATTGTGCGGGTTTTCTGTGTTTGTGGGCGGTTGCACGCGGGAAGCTGCGTACGCTGTCACCGCTGCATCCCTGCGTGATTTACTGGGTCTAATTAACAAGTCACAGCTGTCCCGGACTTCAAACGGGCGTTATGAGATGCACGAGCTCTTGCGGCAGTATACAGCAGAAAGACTGGCACAGCAACCAGCTGATGAACGCAATGCAAGGGAGCGTCACAGCGTATATTATGCAGAACGCTTAAAGCGCTGGGAGATGGCATTAAAGAGTTCGCAACAGCATCAAGCCATAGTAGAAATCACGGATGAACTGGAGAATATCCGGATTACCGTTAACTGGTTGCTTGAGCATTCAGAATTCACATTCCTGGAACATGCGCTCAATGCCATAGGGATTTATTTTGAGTTGCTTAACCGCTATCAAGAAGGCGCCGCTTTATTCCAGATGGTTGCTGAGAAAGCCAATGTCTTCACTTCAGCAGATGGAGTGAGGGTGCGTGCTCGTGCATTCGGATGGCAAGCGTTTATGACTCAGCAAACAGGCAACTTCAACCTGGCAAGTGATATCATTAAGGAGAGTCTGTCGATTCTGGGTCTTCTGGAAGTAGTCAACGATGCGCCAGAAGAACTTGAAATTCCAGCAAGTGTGTCAGATAAAGGTTTGACGGCTTTTGTCTTTTGGTCAGCTGGTATGGCATTTTTTCAGAATCAATACGAGAAAACAGTCTGGTTATTTCAAAAAAGTTTAGCGCTCTATCGTCTGATAGATGATAAATGGTCGACAGCACGATTATTGTACTTCATTGGATCAGCTACAAGGACTTCGGAAGGTCTGAATTGGAAAGTGGCACCGTTGTATCGCGAGAGTCTCGAGATAGCGGAAGCATTGGGGGATAATCGCAGAATCCTCCAGAATTACGCTAAATTAAGTACTTGTCTGATTGCAAAGGGCTCGATAGAAGAAGGAGAAAAATATCTGAAGTCTATCCAAAACCTCGTTGAAAAAACCGGTGCAATCAGAACCGTTTTCGATATGTTTCAAGAGCATTATGCACATCTATTATTGGGAAAATTCTATCAAGAATCCATTAATTTAGAGCGTGAAATCAAACGGTTTGAAAATGAGAACGTAAGATTGAGGATTCTCGAAGGTCATTATTTTCTCTGCAGATGTTATTTACATATGGGCCGATATGAAGAGTCACACACACTGATTAACGATTGCATTGATAGGTGTGTTTCAAATAAATATAAAGGTATGGTCTTACTTTTATATCCTGAACTTGTGAGAATTTTAATTGCGCGCAATGATTATGCAGAAGCTCAAAAGTTATCGGATCAGAATGACCATATGTATCAGGAAGCAGGTGTATATTACAATTTTGACGTTATGCATGGGCTGATAGCATTAGGCACTGGGCAGCTTCAGCAAGCGCAATCAAATTTTCGTCGATCCCTGGAGGTTAGGATTCAACAACGCGCAGGTCATGCCTTATTCCAAGCATTGCCAGGCACCGCGCTTCTCCTATCCAACCTGGGCCAATATCAACGTGCAGTTGAGCTTTACGCCCTCGCATCCCAGCTACCCTATGTCGCTAACTCCGCTTGGTTCGAGGATGTCGCCGGGAAGCACATCGCGAAAGCTGCAGAATCCCTGCCGTCTGAAGTCGTCGAAGCCGCGAAAGTACGCGGGCGAGCACTGGATTTGTGGGCGACCGCGGAAGAGCTGCTGGCAGAATTAGGTGCTGAAGAGCAAATAGTGTAAGGTGTGCCGTCAAGAGGACGGCGGTCCATATTCGTTGCAGATACCTTGCATATAGGCCCGAAATCCAGCAGGATAGTCTTCGTGATTTTGTAATAAGATTCCGAGACAGTTGTTCAACGCAGTGAATGATTACCTACCAAGAAACTAATTCAGAGTTGTACATCAATAGAATGGCTTAGGTCCGTAGTAGTGGTTTTCATCGGCATTCTATACCGCTCTATCCGCACGAGGATAGCGACTGAAGTCTCTACTACGAACGCACGCTTTGTCTCTGATCGACTTCACAGCTGTCCTGTCATTAGTTTCTCGCGATGACATTTGTTATTTCGTTTACAGAGGTATGATTTATCCAAGGGACCCCACATTCCCCTCTTCTGTGAAGGCATGGTACAGGTGCGGACGGCGCTGCATCCATGTGACCTCACGGAAGCACACCCCGCCCATCGAAGTGTAATCATCATCAAGGTTGACCGTGGCTTGAATGAAGTCCTGATCCCCCTCATTCCACGCCAGAATATCGCCCTTGCGGTCAATGATGCAGCTTCCCTGTGCTTCATTGCGAGCTGCGACCAGGCAGTACTGGTTATCCATCGCCCTGGTGCGCATGATGGCTTTCCACCGGCTCTCGCTGAACAACGGCGCTCCCACGCTCCAGCGGTCAGCGCGCAGATCCCCCATAATCGGCATCAGCATAAAATCCGCGCCATTCAGCCCGACCATCCGGGACGACTCGGCGGCAGAGCTGTCCATGCAGATATTGCATCCCAGGCGTCCGATTTCAGTATGAAACACCGGGAAGGTGTCCCCAGGGCGGATACCGGACTCCACCTCGCGTCCATCCGCCAGGTGCACCTTGTGATATTTACCGTCGATAACCCCTTCCGGGCTGATGAGGACCACGCTGTTGTGCACAGCATCGCCATCCCGCTCCAGAAAAGGCAGTGCAATCCGCACTTTGTGACGCCGGGCAATGGCGGCAAAAACGTCTGTTTCCGGTCCCGGCGCAGGCAGCGCATATTCCAGCGGGTGCCCGGGGACCTGCAGTTGCAGGCACCATTCGGGCAGCACAATGAGGTTAGGATGACCCTGACATGCTCTATTCGCATAAATCCCCATAATATGCCACATTAGCCTGGATGGTGTTCAGCGCCCTTTGTTGCCGACCATACATATGACCGGTGACCACAGCCACACGCACTGCCGGTCTTTTCACCGGATTTTCCACAGCGTGCACCTCAGGAAGCTGCCAGACCGTACGCCCTGTGGTGGACCAGCGGAATACGCTACGGAGCGTGAGAGCTTCACCATCTGCAGGGGCTTGAATTGTCTTGATGAAACGCAGCGTATGGGGTCCGGTTTGTTCGGGCAAAATGTATTCCCACTTGGATCCCCATTGACCGGCGGTTTCGTAGTTGCTTGCCTGTTCCGGTGTCACTTCCGTCCAGAGCGCCCGGCAGCGCAGGGCATCAAAAGGATGGTCGAGATCTTCATAGTCGACATCCCACTGCACATGGTAGCTCTGTCCAGGCGTGACATTTGTGTAATGCGCTTGCCATCCGCCCATACAGGTGCGCGTCCCGTTGGCAGCGACAGATAAAGTGCCATTGGCTTCCCGGGTTAACACAGGAGAAGCGGAGGGATGCCCCACCCAGGGGACTATTTTTATCAGTTTTAGATCAGTCATGAAAACTCCTAATTTCAAGCGAATGACATCATAAACGACTACCCTTATAGTATCAACTTAAGGAGAAATACACTCTTATCTCCCTGGTTCGTATTTATAATCCCCTACATCACCAATAGCACACCACAGATTTATCAGGCAAGGGCATTTAACACACGGTTGACGCCCTCGATGGTCTCTTCCATATCTGAAAAAGATACCAGTGGATTGACATCCAGGTGCACGGCACGCCCTAACAGATCAAGAGATCGGGGACACATATCCGGTGCGTACTTGATCTCACGCTGCGCCCACCGCCATGGTCCTCCACCCGATGTCCACGTTCGCTGCGCCATCACGGGCTGCCAATGCGCGTAGATATGGTAATCGACTTGATCCGGGCTGTACAGGAGTCGTGCGCTGATATTCTCTGCGCGCAAAGCTTCGGCAATCAGCACAGCTTTAGATGGCGTGTCAGCAAACAAGGTCACAGCCACACCCGCATCACCCTTAGGGTCTGCGCTGGTCTGAAGAGTCACGCCTTTGCGTTGAGCAGTCGATTCTATTCCGGCTAATAACAGATGTTTACGGCTGCGCATGGCATCCAGCAAACCATCCAGGCGACCCAGCTGCACCAACGCCACAGCAGCCAGCAGCTCGGGCATGCGGAAGTTGATCCCCCACAAAATCTCGGGTTCGGGGAGATGGTAGCGCCGCCCGCCGGAGACATCGTGAAACATAACCGCACGCTTCCACACATTTTCGTCATTTGTGATGACCATTCCGCCTTCACCGGAGGTAATGATCTTGTTGAACTGAAGGCTGAAAGTACCCACATCGCCCATCGATCCCAGCCTTTTTCCTTTATAGCTGGCGCCATCCGCCTGCGCGGTATCCTCGATGACCTTCAAGTCATACCTTCGCGCCACTTCCAGCAAGGCGTCCATATCGCAGGGCGTCCCGCGCATATGAACCGGCATAATCGCTTTGGTATAGGGGGAAACCTTCCGTTCTACATCTTCGGGATCAAGGGACAGTGTCTCATCAATCTCGGCGATTACCGGCACAGCCCCTACGGCCAGGACGGCTTCAGCAGAGGCAATCCAGGTATAGGCAGGCACGATGACTTCATCACCAGGACCGGCGCCAATGCCTTGCAGAGCACAAATCAGGGCAGCTGTACCCGATGTCACTGCGAGGGCGTAGCGGGTGCCCATATGGGCAGCGAATGCTTTTTCCAACTCTGCAGCAGTTGAAGGACCTTCGGCAGGTCCATAATAGCGGAAAAGACGTTTTTTGCGCAGAACTTCAAGTACAGCTGCCTCTTCTTCCTGATCAATCATCATTCCCCCCGGATACATAGGGGGATCAGGATGCTGGCGGCTTGGCGCACCCCCATCAATAGCCAGTTTCTCACTGTGTTCAGATTCAGATGTTGTCATGCTTTATCTCCTTATACACGCGATTTCGTGCTTTTTTGCAGTCAAATACACTACCCCGTTCCACATCAATTGTGAAATAGATTCTGCACTCAGTTTGAACAATATATCACAACTTCCAGCAGTTTTGGTTCAGATTCACTATTGGTCCCCACCCTTTTATAACCCGCGCAATCCTGGCAGCTGCTCACGCGCCATCCGGTCGAACCATGTTCCGGGATAATTAACCTGTAATGCCTCAAGAGCTACAATGGCTTTGCTGATCTCCCCTTGTCGCACCAGTTCCTGGGCATTGTCATAGTCAATGTGCCCCTGTGTCGTTGCCCTGTGAAAAATATCGGCAATTTCCAGAGCGGACACCGGTGTATACATCGGCAGCCTGTCCAATGCCGGGGGGTGCACCTCCGTGAGGACGTCATAGGCTTCCGGACGCCGTTCGCGGAATGACCGGGAACGCATATCGTGTTGGAAGTTAGCGAAATCCGCCGACTGCCGTCCATCAAAGGGATCAATGTCTGCAATCGCGATAGAACCGGGCTGCCGCTCATCGACAAGGATCTCACCCTGGGGAGAGATAATCATGCTGCCTGTCCGCGCATTCCCCCCACCCCAGGAGACCACAAGATAGACAAAGTTCTCCGTTGCCCGCGTTCGGAAAACCGCCCGGCTGATGTCTTCTCCACCGTGCGCGGCGCCACCCTGGGTGAGGTCAAAGATGATATCAGCGCCATTCAAAGCTGTGCAACGCGCCGGTTCAGGAAAGACCAGGTCATAGCAAATCAGCATGCCAACACCCCCCAAATCCGGGGTCTGGAATACAGGAAAGCCTTCGCCAGCTTTCTTGTGAAACTCGTGGAGGGGCAGGTTCACTTTGTAGTACCTGCCGATTTCTTTGCCGTCGCGTCCCAGGAAGAAAGCTGCGTTACGCAATGCGCCTTCAGAATCCAGTACATCTGAACAGCAGAGCAGGTACATCTGATGCGCCGCAGCAGCTGAGCCCAAGCGCCCCAGCATCCGCTTCTCCACCTCGGGCAGCACTTCACCCAATCTGTCAGGATGCATCCCCTCCCAGCGCATCGTCGGGAGCGTAAATTCAGAAAACGCCAGCACATCGCAGCCTGCGTCGCCGGCTTGATGGACAAGGGATTCGAGACGGCTTAAGCCGCGGTCCACCTGCGCCAGAACCTCAGATGCAGATTCAAGGTCATAATCAATATCAAGTGCATCCTGAAAGGTGCTGCCGGTATTTGCACTGCCAATACGCATTGTACCCATCATGATCTCCTATGAAAGATGTTCGCTGTAATAGGCTTCGGACCTGGTCTGAAGTCCAAACTCGCGCCGGATATCCTGTATCGTTGTATCCGATCCACGATAATAAACAATCATATCATCTTCGGGACGGTGAATCTCGCTCTCAACGGCAGACCCATATTTACGTTTCGCAGCACGCACAGCTTCTTCATTTTCCAGATAAGGAACGACGATACTGTCCAGCTCAAATTCATAGGTAAGGGCTTGGGCAAACATATCAGCCCGGGCAACCTCAAACCCCAGTTTGTTCAGAAACACACTTTCATAACCCTGCTTGTGGCTGCTGACAACGTTAAATGCATAAAGATAGGCCATCGACTGCAACCGCAGCCCGCCAGGAAAATATGTCGAAAAAAGCAGAAGTTCGATACCTTGATTATAGTAATGCTTAAGCAGCGGTTGGAATTTAAGGTCATAACAAATAATCACGCCCACCCGCCCGAATGGCGCATCCCAGGGGAGTGGCGTCTTTGTACCAGCGGTGATGCCTCTTGTATTCAATTCACCTTCCGTGGGGTATGCCTTGTGATAGGTATGGACCGGCTCTCCTTGCGGGTCAAAGATGACCGTCGAATTGTACACCAGTCCCTGTTCGCGGGTAAGCAGCGGCACAGCGATATAGGCTTGATGGGCAAACGCTAACTTGCCCAACCGCTGGTAGGTGCTGTTCCCTTCTTCTTCGATGTTGGATGGATCAACCCAGGATTCGGGCGTACCGTTCAGCATACATACTTCAGGCAGCAAAAACAGGTCAGGGTTGTCAAGGGCTCCCAATGCTATCTTGCTTTCAATTTCCTTGAACATGTCTTCTTTGGAAGCGTTTTTGGCACTGGTAACAAGGGAGTTCATAGAAATCGTACAGATGCGGACTGGTCTTGTCATCCTATGCTCCTTTATTTGCCTTTCGGCGCCATATTGCGCCCTTGACCCACGATCCACTTAACCACGTCGCACTGCTGGTCAACTGTTTTTTCCACAGTGTAAGCGTCGATTCGCTTTACGCCAGGTAACTGAGCTGCTGCGTCTGCCCTATCCGTCGTTGTCATTTGAATCGTCACGGTCATAGGACATTGTGGTTTGTACGGTTTGAACGCCCCCATGCGCAGTTTCTCAACCGCCTCAACGACCTTTTGCGCGGTCAATTTACGTGCGGATGCGGCATCCAGACCGGCAGCCAGGTCGTGATTCACGGCATGCTTGACAGCTGCGGTGACAACCCCCGGGAAGAGCACCTCTGCTTCCCGGCATGCTGTTTCGGTTCCCTGAACCAGGATAGGGGGGACATCCCAATGTCCCGCGTAGCAGACCTCAATGCCCATCTCACCCACGCTTTGCCCGTTAATTCTGAAATCCGCCCACTCCAGCATCTGCGTATGGGGCAGGAAATCGCCAACGGTGCCAGCCTTTGCATGGTGCCCCATGACCATCATCCCATCCACGGTTTCATCCATACCGGGCATCCACCGGCGTTCTTCACCCTCGTAACCAACGCTCCTGGCGAGAATCGTTACCCGCGGGTCAACAAGTACCGCAGGCAGGTCAAGGTTCCCTCCCCCATGATGCGTGTCACAGACAATCACCTCATCCACACCCGCGTCAAGGGCAGCCACGATTGCCGAATTAACATCTGCCGTCATGAGTTGGCGTCCTTCCGCAGCGATACGGGAGCGCACACCTGCTTCCCAGTACCACAGATGCTCGCGTGTAAAGATGCCACTCACCCCTTCCATGTCCCAATGCATATAGATCTTCATTTTATGTATGCTCCTCTGTACCAGGCTTATCTAAGAACAGTCAACAGCCCCACACCTGCTCGAAAACCCGCAAAAAGTTCCCGCCCAGGATCTTGAGGATAACCTCATCAGAATGTCCGCGCTGTACCAGGCATTCGGTGATTGCCGGTATTTTAGATATATCCTCCAATCCTCTAGGGGACCATTCCAGGCCGTAGAGGTCGGAACCCAGGCCCACATGGTCAGGTCCCACGACCTTTATAATATGTTCAATATCTCGCACCACGTCTTCAACATCCGGTTGGCCCAGGAAAAAGACACCAAAGACACCGCCGTTCCGCGCCAGGGCTTCCAAACGCTCCGGACCGCGGGATACATCGCGCACAGATTGCAGCGGACTGTCTTCAGGCTTCATCGGGAAAAATCTTCTCGGGCTGCCGTGCGAGAGAACCACAGGAGACTGGGAAATTTCCAACGTTTCCCAAAAGCCCACCTGATCCGTATGCGCCACATCCACCACGATCTGCATTTCATTCATCCGCGCAATGGCGCGCTTGCCCAGTTCTGAAAGTCCGCCAGTCATGACGTAAGATTGCGTACCATCGACAAAGAGATTGCGGCGGTTGTGCGCCATACCCACCATCCGAACGCCCAATGCGTGAAATAAATCAAGGAATTTGAGATCCGTGCCCACAGGCTCCATGCCTTCCAGGGCAAGAATACCCCCACACCTGCCTTCAATCTTCAAGCGCCGCAAGTCTGCAGCGGAGGTCACCAATTCAAAAGTCTCGTTGACTTCTGCTTCATGGCGCAGCCACCAGACCATCTGCATGCTCCGGTGCAAGGCATTGACCAGCTCCTCGTCCCTGACAAAGACGGCGCATACCTGTGCGGTCAAACCGCCTGTCAAAAACTGGGGTAGACTATATTGCCCCAGACAGCCATAGCGTCCGTTGCGGGGCCACTGCCCTTCAACCGTTGATTCAGCAGCGATCGGGAAAGGGGGTTCCCATTTTTGGGGATCCGGCACGTCAATTTGTTGTCCCAATCGTACATAGCCATCCGTGATGGGCATAAGGAGATCGCTGTGACCATCGATGACAATTGCCCTTTTATGCAGTTCGGATGCACGGGAGGAAATAATATTGAATGTCTTCATAGGCTCTCCGAATACACTAATCACTAGAAGCGTAAACGCGTTATCTGGTTAGCACGTTAACGCAAACGGTGCCAGGACTCAATCATGGTCCGGACGTTTTCCCAAGCCTGGTGCGTATCGGCGCGGACATTGGTTACAGGTGCCAGAATAAACCCGCCCCCAGGGGAAAGTGTCGTTATAGCATTCTTGACCTCAGTTTCTATATCGGTGGAAGTCCCAAGTTCGATGGTGAGATAACCGCAGACACCACCCCACACGCATAGCTTCCCCGAAACTTTTTGTTTGAGAAGTTTCAAATCCATTAACCTGTCTTGCGCGGGATCAATGCCCAGCAACACGTCCACGCCAGCTTCGATCATCATATCAATCAAAGGCATCGAAGCATAGCTCATGAGATAACCAAAACGTGCACCTGCCTGGTGCGCTAATTCAACATCCCGGGACAGTGATGGCAAAATGAACCGCCTGTACTGTGCCGGTGACCATGAATCAGCGTTTTCATACCATGCGCGCCGGATAACCAGGTCGACCCCTTCCTCCAGCACTAATGTCATTTGACGCCGGTTCCATTCTTCAATGATATCCAGAACCTGGCGCACAAATTCCGGGTTATCGACGGTTAACATAATGAGTTGTTGAATGCCGCACAACCAGGCAGCCATATCTCCTACCGTGCTGTATGTGCCAACAGTCAACAGGTTACGTTCAGAGGCTAAAACCTTGACATGACGGGCGTGGTCACGGAACTGCGTAATTTCTTCATTTGAGGGCGGGGCCAGCAGATAGCGTAAAGGTTCAAGGTTGTCCGAGGGGGTCACGAGCATTTTTGAGGAACGGGGGATCAGGAAGTCATCGTTGAAGGGGATATGATTGCCCCAGGGCCAATCCTCACTGGTTTCCACAGACGTTTCAAGCGTCCCCACCGGTGTCGTATAGCGCTTATGAAGGAGATGATGATAGGGGCTTCCTGGGAGATTTTCTGACCATTCCCGGATTTTTACGCGTGGGCTGTGGCGTGGTTCCAGGACTGCGATTCTGGCAATAACATCGAGACCCAATCCCAATTGGCGATCCAGATATTCGGCTTGATTGGCACATTGCTTCTGCAAGATCTGAAAACTACCAAAACAACAGGGGACATGATCGACTTGTGCACATCCCAAAGCGCTTAATAGACGGTCACGGGAAGACATGCTTGTAAGCATCGATGTGATCTCCTTTATTTATCCAGGAAAAACATATCCTTTTCCTTCAGGTCACATATTTCCGCCATCTCAAGACAATAGTGTAAATTCCCGGCATTATAATTCCTGGCGTTGGTTCCAAATGTGAATTTGATACCCTGCGCTTTGGCTCTCTTGATAAATGCCATACTGGGAACCCGCACATTCTCGGCGATTTCGAGCGCAATATCGCGATGTTTGGCAAGGTCGATTATCATGTGCATGCGTTCAACGGTCCATATCTCATCATAATGACGCGCAAAGTTGATGGGAAGGTAAGTTGGTCTGGCGAAGATGGTTATGGGTTCATACATCAGGATATTGGCGATATGCTGCAGATATTGATCCATAAAGACGTGCATATCTTCGATGAAATTGTCGTGCTTCCAGATATGCAACCAATTTCCTTCGCCCTGAGGAACGGTATCAGCATCCATCAGTACATAATCCAATTGTCT
Source organism: uncultured Chloroflexia bacterium (assembly GCA_963700595.1). Classification (GTDB taxonomy): domain Bacteria; phylum Chloroflexota; class Anaerolineae; order B4-G1; family SLSP01; genus PWVB01. Next base: position 79,507 of record CAVOYE010000011.1, on the reverse strand, counting down.
GACGACATCCGTCGAGAACGCTGTTGACCAATCGCGATATATTGGCTGCAGCCCAACGAATACAGGATGGCGCCGCAATGTAGCGATATAGTTCTCCAGACCCGTATCGGTTTCAATCCCCGCACCTGGTCCCGGATGTTCAACTATGCCAAATTGCATCTGTCGTTCGGAAGCAAGTTTAACCGCGTTTTCTAGCGTTAAATCCGGGCTCAAGTGTACGTGATAATCAACGCGTGGTCTTTGGGCTGTCATAGTTTTCCTTTGTTAGTCTATCAGAATAAATGGAGATATTTCTTGGATCAAAAGCGATACTGAAATACAGACCCTCAATGTATCCTCAGCAGGTTAAACCTAAAAGCTGCACTGCATTGGAGGCAAAAATTCTATCCCGGTCTTCGTTACTGATCGGTGATTGCTCCACCACCAATTTGGCAGCTTCAGCGTAAAGGATAGGCGTCCTGGTCCCAAACAACAACCTGTCACTTCCAATTTGATCAACAAAGGAGCCCAGACCGTCGAAGAAACCACCGATACCATCTATGACAATACTGAAATTGTCGTGTGTGGTCGTACGGATGAGTTCATTGGCACGCGAGCGAAAATGCTGCGCGCCTCCGATGATAAAGGTATTTTGTGAATAACGCTCGATAGCTTGCGCGACCTCCAATATCGGAACCTCCGGTACAAGGCAGTAACCAGGATGGTGGCGCATATCCAGGAGACTTGTTTGAATATAGACCGGAAGACCGTAATTTCGCGCCTCTTCCATTATCTCCGCGGTTTTATCTTCAAGAAGGCTGTACTTATGATAGTCAGGATGGAGCTTGATCCCCTTAACGTTGTAGTTTTCAAGACATTCCTGCAGGTGCTTTTTCCAGAGCATTAAATTGGGATTGAGTACAACAAACGGGATAAAGCGGTCAGGATGCTGGTGGCAGGCTTGCCCAACCTCCCTGTTCCCTATTTCACAGTCATAATAAAAAACACTGTTCAACGATGTCACGACACCCTTTTCGATGCCTGCCCGATCCATCAATTCCAGGACACCGGCAACTGTATCGTACTTCAGCGGCATAAAAGGCCATCTGCCTAATAGAACATTCAAATCAATAATCATATGACTCACCTCAGGTTCAACAATCTGGCAGCATTTCCACCCAGGATCAATGCCCTGTCCTGCGCGCTGATATCGGCGTATTGCACCTTGGCAATCTGGGCTGCGTACGATCTTCCCGGCGCATCAGAGCCAAAGAGAACGCGCTCTGCACCAAGAACTTTAACTGCCTTTTCGACTATACCGCGCTCGGGATCAAAACCGCTCATGTCGAAGTTCAGGTTGGGATACGGTTGTGCTGCCTGGAAAGCCTTTTCCCATACCATACCCGCATGCGCAAAAATAAAAGTGACGTTCGGGTAGCGTTTCCCAAGTTCAGCCATCAGCCTGACAGGGAAGTGGGCGGTTCCACCCGCCAACTGGTTGTGCCTGTCCGCTGATAGACCCTCCTCTTCGTGGAAGGTATGGATCAGCACCGGTACCTTATGCATCTCTGCTACCTTGAAAATTGGATGGCAACCGAGAATACTGCCAAGGGGTAAGACGCTCTCGTCATGCAGCTTGATCCCTTTGAAACCATACTGCGTGATATACTTTTCCAAAGTCTCCGGGCTTGATGGATCAGATCCCATACCCCTTAGAAAACCAATGATTTCATCAGGATAGATATCCATCAATGCACGTACGAAATCGTTGCTCCTTTGATCAATCCAACCCATAAAGACCTGTCTGGCAATACCAGCCCGGCGACCAGCTTCCAGCATCTTACGAACAGTCGCCAGAGCAAGCTCGTGGGGAATATCAGGGTCAGGTGGGTGTACATGAATGTCGATTATTGACATTGTGCCTCCTCTGTTTGGTGCGTGCTAGTGGGCTTAGTTTACCATGAATTCAATTTCAACACTACATAGAAAGTAGAGTGGATACAGAGGTATTGACAAACTGGCAGCCCTATGCTATTATATGGTTTATCTTATATAGGATTAAACATATATAGGACCAATCCATTAAGGAGAGGACAATGTCGCTCAAACATGCCATTCTGGGTTTTTTAAACTACAAACCTCTTACAGGCTACGATCTCAAGAAAATATTCGACACATCTGTCCGCCACTTCTGGGCAGCAGATCAAAGTCAGATATACCGCACACTGAACAAATTAACCGAACGCGGATGGGCGGAAATGGATTTGGTTGAGCAAAGCAACCGGCCCGATCGCAAAGTCTATGCGATCACGGAAGCTGGACGGGAAGAACTACAAAGCTGGCTATTATCACCGACAAAACCGCATATGCCGCATAGCGCTGAACTCATCCAGGTATTTTTCGCCGGACAGTTATCTGATGAAGAAATACTGGCAATGTTCGAAAGTTCTGCAGCAAAAGTGCGCGCGGTTTTGGAGAATTTTGAGCATATTCCCCAACAGGCAGAGGCGTACGCGGAATATATGGAATCCCCACGTGAATTTTATTGCTGGATGCTGACTCTGGATGCCGGATTCAAATCTGCTCAGGCAAATCTTGCGTGGCTGGAGGATGTCATCCGGCGCATTAAAAATCATGAGATTCCTTCTGCATAAAGTCACTACAGAGAATCGATTTCAGGAGATATCATGTTTCAACAACTCGCAACGCGGCAACGCATTCGTAAAGGTCTTATCCTCCTTTCTCTCTTACTCTTCCCTGTCATTTTAAACTACTTTTCACCCTATGTGATTATTGATGGTGCAGCTCAGGGCATCGTTAACGGCAGTCTGATAGTCTTTGGCTTACAATTCTTCTCCGCACTCTTCGTAGGACGTTTATGGTGCGGTTGGGCTTGTCCTGCGGCAGGGCTGAGTGAAGTCAGTTTTGCCATTAACAACAAGCCCGTTAGTAAGAAAATCAACTGGATCAAGTGGTTGATCTGGATTCCGTGGCTGAGTATCATCGTGTGGATGGTCATTCGCGCTGGTGGGTACCACCAGGTGAATTTCTTTCATCTGACCGAGAACGGTATCTCTGTGGATGAACCCATGAAATACATAATCTACTATTTTGTGATCGGTCTCTTTTTAATTCTATCAGTACTCGTTGGACGGCGCGCAGGATGCCATACCATCTGCTGGATGGCCCCGTTTATGATCATCGGCCGTAAAATCCGCAACGCCTTTAATTGGCCTGCATTAAGGCTTAAAGCCGATACGCAAGCCTGCATCAACTGCAAACGCTGTACGCGTGATTGCCCGATGAGCCTCGACGTCAATGCAATGGTTCAAGAGAGAAAGATGGAAAACAGCGAGTGTATTCTGTGCGGGACATGCGCTGACGTTTGTCCAAAGGACGTCATCCGTTATTCTTTTAGTTCGGGAAAGTAGGTGAAAAAATGAAAATAACAATTCTAAACGGAAACCCTGAAGAGAAGAATGCGCATTTTGATGGGTACATTAACATGCTCTCAAATAAACTCCAGACGGAAAGCCATGTCGTAGAACTTATAACACTACGCGATTTGGACATTAAATACTGTGTTGGATGCTTTGGCTGCTGGGTCAAAAAACCTGGGGAATGTGTTACACCCGATGATTCACACCGTATCTGTGAAACGATCATTAACAGCGACTTCCTGCTCTGGACGGCACCGATGAGGATGGGTTTCCCCAGTGCGCTCTTAAAAAAGATGATGGACAAATCTATTCCACTCATCCATCCTTATTTTGTGGTCGAATACAACGAAGCCCATCACCGCCCCCGTTATGATAGCTATCCGCGTATAGGCTTACTGGTCCAAAAAGAAGAAGATACCGATTCTGAGGATCTGGGTATCGTCAGTGATATCTTCAGCCGAACCGCAGTGAATATGAAGAGCCATCTGGAGTTTTCCTTCACCATGGACCATCCCGTTGATGAAGTAGCGCAAGCCATACAACATGAATCCGTAGCGCCGGTGCCATTCCACCGCAACCTTTCCTCTATCCCTGGTTGGTCCGATGTTCTGTTCCAACACCTCACTATCTTCAATGGCTCACCACGCGGATCGAAGGGCAATACACCTCTGATGCTGGAGCAGGTTGCCAAAGGCTTCAACGCAGATGGGAAGAACACCACTGAAGTACATCATCTGGTACGCAGAAATGAACTGGACCAGCAGGTTAATGCGTTTACCAATGCGGAAGCAGTCCTATTCGGTTTTCCGCTGTATACTGACGCTATGCCGGGACTCGTCAAGGCCTTTTTTGAAGCCCTGGCGCCGTTGCGCAAACGCACAGGAAACCCACCCATCGGCTTCCTTGTGCAATCAGGTTTTCCGGAGTCCGCCCATTCACGCCACCTGGAACGCTACCTGGAAAAACTGGCAGCCCGACTAGACTCTCCATATATGGGCACCATCATTAAAGGCGGGTGTGAGGGCGTTCACATGATGCCTGAAAAACATGAATCGCAAGCTCTTCGATAATCTGATAGAAGCCGGAAAAGCCGTAGCAGAGAAAGGCCATATCAATGTAGATATGTTGAGAGCGATAGCAAAACCTGAACGCTATCCACGCTACCTGGTGCCTGTATTCAAGGTCCTGACAAAAACACCGCTTCTTTCATTCTATTGGAATAGCCAGTTGAAAGAAAACGGTGTTTACGGTCAGCGCTTTGCTCGACCCTATATCAAAGAATAAAATAATCACACACTTATTCAGAGTGGAATGCTATTGAATAATCACCTGCCACGTCCGTCGGAAGCTATAACCCATTCCGTATTGGTGCAGCTCTAACTTTCCTGGATCAGGACGCCTTTACGGTACGGCACTTCTTCCCCTTGAACCTTGAAGGTCCTCCTCGTTAATGGGTCACCAATTATTTCTGCAAAAACATCGACCATTTGCCAACTTCCTCATTCCAGAGAATCAAACTCTTTTCATGTAACCAGAAGACCTGATTGTCCATCACTTTTTTCAGAGCAGGAGTGAGATTGGTCGTCAGCTTTCTCCCAATCCCCCAGAAATCGACATCCATATGGTGTCGGGGATCATCAGATTTTTTAACACCCAGATTTATCGGCGGTGTGATTCCTAACGCATTTTGTTTCTCAATCAGGACTGTGGCGATATCGCAGATTTTCTCTTCCACCTTTCGCCATTGATCTTCTTTATAGAGGTCAAGCAGCATAGGTTCCAATTGTCCCGCAACAGGCAGCTGCATAAAGAGCGTGCCGAACCACTTTTTATAAGGTATATACTGCCTGCTGACCATAAAGGCAATGCGCATCAAATGTTGCGCGACTTTCGCTGTTTGTACCCGCAATCCTAGGCGGTCTCCCCGCGCCCCAATCCTCCCCATGGGAAACAAATCGCTACCCACGACGTTCCATTCGTTCATCAGCAAGAAGGCCAATACGTCATTCGGATAATATTTCAATAATTCCCGCGCACCCGAAAACTCACCCAGGTCGTCACGAAATACAACACCATTCGTGAACTCAAGCAGGTGCTGCTCAGAGACTTTCAGCCATTCGCACGTCCTTGAGCGGGAGTGCCTTTAGCCCACCGCAGAAACCCAGGGCACCATTGACTGTCGAGGTCCAAACGGAGTACAGAATTCTTTCTTTCGTGCTGATCACATCAACGCCGGGTTTCATCCAGGTTGTTTTAAAACCTTTGAATTCATCCGGCAGTAATTCCCTGAAAGATGCCTGGATCGATTTGCCGAATAGTTCCTGGTCATTTTCCGTCAGAAGAAGCGTGACACGTGGTCCCCACATATGGTCCATGGAAATCTCGTCATCCAAACCGAGACATTCAGAGCACATGCCGAAACTTGCGGCAGCGAATTGGATATCAGGATATTTCTTTGCCAATATGGGCTCAATGTGTTCTTCAAATAGTATGCGTGAGAGTTCCCGGCTGGGTATGAAGTTCATGCAACTCCTCCTTATGAGTAATCCAGAAAATATTGTGCCAAAAAGCTACCTTGTACACACAGGTCATCTGTGTATGTGTTTTCTCTGATAGATCGGTGGCTCTTTCGAATTTATGTCGTCCAATCAACACCTTTGCGCGCCAGCGAATCCAGCACAAGGAAGGTGTCCAGTTTTTTCTGACTTTTTCCCCAACTCCCCGTCCGATATCTGCGATCTTAAAACCCTTGAAAGGGCATTTTCAAATAGGATATTTGCCTGGGGTAAATCGAGGAAACTAAGCATGTACAAGGTAGGATAAAAAGGTATACGTGCCGACCATGATCCGGTTTTCTCCTGGTTGCTGGCAAGGTAGTCCAGTATCCGCTGCATCCCTTCACCGTTTCTCAATGTCGGATGTACTGCCATGGCAAGGCGCAGATTATGACCGCAGGGACCGGAGCATTGCCGACCATTGCTGTCAATAGCCACCTGATTGACATATTCATAAGCCTTCGATACGACGCTGTCGTTCTGCCGGTCAAACCCCATCGCTAAAAACAAGGCAGCTCCGGTCTTGACATAGACAAAACAACCAGGGGTGAAAGGGACATTGCGCATGTGCCGGGTATCAGCTCTGTCATTCTCAGAAATTTTCCCGAAAATATCCGAGAACTTGTCACCGGGTCCTAAGGGAGGTGGGTTTTTTAACTCAAGCAGCCAATCCATTGCTGTCTGGATAGGTCCGAATGCTTCCTCAACCAATAACCAGAGTGCAAACAGATTCTCAATGGTTCTTCTTACTGAGTGGTCCCAACTACCGTCGTTGGATAACTGACCGGTGATACGAAGTATGGATTGTTCAATGATTTTTTGCGTCTGACCGTTCTCATTAAGAAATTTGCGTCGGACGTGAAGTGAGATGGGGTCATCCTGTGCTTCAAATACATGATAGGGGTTTGCTTTCAGTTTCATTTAAACTCCAGACGTGCAAAATTATTATCCGAGCATATTAACGAGTTCTTGCAGCAATGATAACCCTCTGGCATCAGCAGCGGCGGCTTCACATACAATCTGTGCAGCTTCCGGGCTGCTGAACGTTGAGTCCGGTCCCCAGTCAGGTTTCTCCCTTGGTGGGTGCAGGTCGATCAAAGATTGCAGTTTTGCGCGCACAACAGTATATTCTATGCTGGCTTTATCCAGCAAAGGCCAACATTTTTCCGGTAGATGCGGTTTTACTTCCGCCAAGAATTCAACCGCCATATCCCGGCACTCGAGCCACAACTGGGCGTTATAGGTGTGGTGATCCCGTTTGGCTTCTCCCGATTCAAGCGCTTCCGACCAATAATCCCAGGCAGCGGGACCGGATTTTGCTTGTGCGTCAATCAACCCGGGTGGGTTTGAGGCATGCTTGAGTGCGAAGTTAATACCGTCCTTTACTACGTTAATTACAGGGGCTGGTTCACAACGCTGCACGGACCGTACCTCAAGCAGGGGAACAAATAGTTGACCAAGCTTATCCCAGGGCAAAGGCCCCCCCTCATCCCAACCAGAATAGTAGTATCCAACGTCATCGTAACCGTAAATAACCCAGTATCCCCCGTAATAGGCTTTGAGCTCAAAACCAAAACACGGGATACCCTGGTCGATGTTTCTGCGGACAAAATCCCAGGCTTTACGCTGCTTTTCGGGAAACACGTCTTCGAAATCTGGTTTCCATACACTGAAACCATCAATCAGATAGCCAAGATTGGTGCCAAGAACAAATTGGGGCTGGTGGTCCCATGAGTCCGGACTGCTGACATCGACACCGGGATCAAGGCTGATGATGAAAGCGTGTCCGGTCCCCCCATATAACCAGGGGAAAGACACATCAATGCCCAGATATTCCAGGCAGCCTTGAATGCACCCCAAACGCTCTACCGAACGTTTACAGATACGCAGGTTTTTTAGCTCTCGCATGGAATACTCGCTCCTTTGAATTTACAGAGGGTCATAAGGATTGCTTGTTAAAATTACGCTGTTAACAAACCTTCGTGAAGTGCAGTATATTGCTGGATTAATTTAACTGCCATGCTATCCACAGTATAGAAATACCGCTGCATATACCAGCAAATCGTTTTCTTAGCTCCATCAAATTGGATTACGGATGGTCCCATACCTTTTCTCGTCTTGCACCAGCCACAGCTGACACCCCCGCACTTGTTTGAGTACGTGAAAAAGTCTTTCTGGAGTGTGACGGGCTGATCATTCAGCAGCGGAACCAGGCGGTTTGTGCTGGCACATTTAACACGCATTACAAACTGGTTTTGCAGGCGTTCATCATATTCGATTTCAAAAAAAGGCGTTGCTTTTATTTTACGGTTACCCTGGTATTGAATACGCCACTCGGAAATGCCACCCATATTTAGAGCAGGTTCATAATCATATTCTGATAGGTATTGATGTAATCCAAGAATATCTTCTTTCGATTCAGGCGGTAGAATGGGATGCAGCATATCCAGCACGTCGGGTTGATATTCAGTATCTAAAGCCCGGAAATCACAACGAGAGAATAAAAACCGGCCTATCCTGGTGTCGGATATTTTTTCACAAGCTTGTGCCAGTGATTTGAGTGCTGGCATCATTTCGGGGAATTGTGTATTTTTGACGATTACCCGGTCATCCTGTTCATCGACGATGAGTCCGGCACTTTCCATACCTGTGAGTACCTTGCGTTTTACTCTCGGGTTTTTGGCAAAGAACGCACTGAATTGCTGCACAGCCAGATGCAAATTGCCGTTTACCAATTGTCCCTGATTCCCTGCAAGGACCAGGAAATCAATCCCATACGCCATTGTGTCCCGCGGTTTTTTGAATTTACTCGTAATGATGCGTTTTTCTTCTTTGCTATTCCCCGGCACCATACAGGCATCTTCTTTGATGGGCAATCCGAAGTATTCAGGGTGAACAAATGCTTGTTGATAGAATCTAAGGTAGAAGTTGTGCAGTGCTGTTTGTGAATTTCGAATACCATCCAGCAGATCTGCCGAGTTCATATCAGAAATCACAGGTGAAAACTCAGACAACTGCTTTATATAGGAATTGACGACACGCTGGGAAATATTTTCAAATATAGGAATAGGCTCTAACACTGCCATATAAATCAATCTCCTATCTCTTTGACAGGAAACCAAATCTGGATCTGTGAAGAACCATCTGTGGTCCCAGGTGGAAAATAATCAAATCCCAGTTTGGCTGTATCCTGCTGGAACGAAGATGCTTTAAGCCACTCGTTCCAGATATAACCATAGGTCGGACCGATATCTTTAAACTCGCACGAAAATACTGCATATTGTGCCCCGGGTATTTCGCACACTTCGGTGCCATCCGGTCCACCTTCGGTGGTATCCACTGCCATACCTGCCACATAATCGATGGGTTTGCTATGGTCTGCCCCCAGATAGACTCCGTAATGTCCTTCACTGGTTCCCAACTGTTCGATCTGGTCGTGGTATTTCATGTATTCGTTCCACAACGGACCAAAGTTCTCAGCTGCACTGGCAAAGTGACCAACCACACCCATCACAGTAAACGTTTCGCGTTGAACGATTTTCGGCTGCATGACTCACCCTCCATAATAATCAGGTTAGGTCAATTTAATGCGATCTCCATAATCTGAACTTGGGCGATTTGAACATCGTCGATATCGATATACTCTTCATCCCACATCCGCTGAAATTCAGGTCCGTGGTATCCTGATTTCTGGGAGTTTGCACCCTCAAGTAAACCGGGATTGGTCGTTGATGAACCTTTGACAACCTCAAACCCCAATGCCTGATAGCGTGAGACCGTATACATTCCACTCCACAGCATCAACGGCTTGATGTCCGCAATCGCCTGCGCCCGAATACGCGACCACTGATTTTCCTTCGCCCACCCAAGCAGGTATGCAAGCATCCCTTTGCCAATACCTCGTCCCGTATAATCCACGATTTCTGAACGCACGACCATCAAACACTCAATCCAGAGTATTCTATCCGGAAGTTCTTCTTTACCGGGTATGGTGTTAAGTCCAAAATGCGAGAGTGTTTCGTAATTCTCGCCTTGAATGCAGACAACGCCTCCAAATTTCTCTTTGATCCACAGCGGATAGAACCACAGCACCCCAATGATAGTATCACCATCCAGTGCCATGACTCCGCAGGAACCGTAGGAATCAACCATTTTACGCAGAAAGCGCTCTATGACGCTCTGCGAAACCTGAGGGATCGTATCAGAAGCCAAAGCAAGTGGAACACTGCCACCATGCATGCACCGACAGAGTAACGTCTGGTTATCCATCATTCGGTAAGTAATCATCGACCGCCTTAAGCGTGTATCTGAGTTTCTCAAGTGAAAAAAATAGATTGCAGGTTAAAAACAATTCAATTCACGACAATATCTTCCAGTTTCCGAGCCTGGTACACGAAGGATGGAAAGTTTACCATTTTGTTGGACCGTTCTCCATAAGTTCGTAGGAATACATTGTATTCACTATTAATCCCTTCTGGAGTTGCGGTTCTGAACTTCTCAAGCGTATCATAACCCATAGCAAACGCCCGGCGCAATGTCTCCCCCGCCATACCAATCATCCGGCATAAATCGCAGCACTGGACAAGTGTGAGCAAATCGCCTTCAGGAATACCGGTGACAGTCGCGAGGTCGGCACGTCCTTCAGGTGTCGCCCCTTGTTCCAGCAGTTCGGATGCCATCCTGACATTCGCTTTGCGTAAGTCTTTGACGTAAATCTTCAGCGAATCCATAGATTTCAGCACGACAGCCAGTTTTTTGTTCTTGAAATATTTATCGGCAGAAACCATCACCATATAGGCTGCTAATTCCTGTTTACCTATAAAGGCAAAGGCTAATCGCAAATTCTGATCGTCGTTTTCAGAATAATTAAACTCGAATTGACGCAAGATATCCAGTGTTGTATCTTCGATATGATCAATACCATGCTGCTCTTCCAGGTAATCACAAAACCTGTCCAGCGTGCGATACATGCGTGAGGTGAGTTCCTGTTCATCTTCTCTGAATCCCTTGCCAACATATTGCTGTTCTTTGAGCCAGCTGATAAATGCTGTTTTTTCCATTATTGCCCGAATCTTTCACGCAAGTTATTCACTGCTTTTGTGTGATCCTCCGGACCAGCTGAGGCAAATGCTTCGAGTTTTTCGCATGTCATTAACTGCGGGCACTGTCCGCAGTGCTGTTTGTGCTCCTCGTCGACGCAGCACAGCATGATCTGGCAGTCGCCTGACCAGTGTGTGGATCGATCTCCCTGGCATCCTGTGCAATACATTTTTTTCTCGATCGCTTCAGCGACGCCTTCATCCTCTTTCAACCACCCCATTTCTATAAACCAGTTAATGACACCTTTTGAAGCTTCTTCATCAATCGGTATCAAACGGATCGGGCATGGTCCGCAGTCCAGTCCACATGCAGCTAACATTTCTGGGTATTCCTGTGCCATTTCTTCCTCCTTATTAAATATTTTCAAAATGTCCCAAAACCATAAGTGCGGACAGCGTAATCCATTTGCTGGGCTGGCCCTTGACTTCAACATCCGCCCACATATTGCCGTTATACGTTCTATCCAGCAGCCACACCCCATCAGCATTGCGCTTTTCGCGAATAATGTCCAGGGGTTTTTCCAGCTCATCAGACATAGGCGTGCCAACAGTCGCTAAAGCCAGCATAGCTTCAACAATATCCGAGTTGTAGTTGAGTGGAAAACCAAAACGGGTCCAGTAAGTCTTAGGCTGGTAACCACCAAAGCCTTGTTCTTTCATAAATACTTCCCTTTTTTCAGCGACCCAGTCTTTGACACGCTCTCCTGGAGCTAACTCACCCCGTTTAGGAGCTTGATCGCGTATCTCCAACCATGCTTCGCGATTGGCAGGGAGATAAATATACACCTGATGGGAAACGAGTTCTTTCACAATCCAATCTATTGCCTTTTTTATAATGGGTGTCTGCTGCTCCGGCGGTATCTCACTGAAACAGAATAGATACTTGGGCAGCGTCATATAGCAGTGGGTCATCAGGTCATATTGCATCCCTCCGCATGGAATGCCTCCGGCGTCAAGCAGTCGCTGTGCCATAACCTCAGTGCCTTCGATGACATGGGGATGGTCGCCATAACCGAGTCGCCGGAATGCCGTCAGCATACACGCATTCATGCAGTAATTAGCGGTCCATTCCTGCTCCAGCAATGCACGAATGCCTGATGCGATGCGCGGGTCATGCCCATCCGCCATAAAACAGCCCAGAAAGTGCGTGTTCCAGTGTTTTCCCCTGAAACTCCAGCGACCGTATGCATCGGAATGCCAGATCTCGTCGCTGTGTGCCAGAATAGCCTGGGTGACAGAGTAGTTCATCAGCTCTGATCTGGCAAGTTGTAGTTCAGCATCCGATTCCGTGCGATGCAAAAGTCGGGACAATGTCAGATAACGAACTGGTGGATTGTCCTCCTGCAATAACCAATGGATGACCCTTTCATTATCCATTTTCGCTATCCCTTTGTGCGTGACAATGTCATATAGCATCAGCACTATGAAAAATTGATATAGACATACTCGATAAACGGCGGTTTAGGCGCATCCGTGTGACTGCATGAAAAGCAGGCGTCCCCTTCGGTGTATCCGTGTGCTTTGATCCATTGCATCAGGAACTGCACACCGTCCCCCACCCCCATAGCGGTTTCACCTTCGGTCTCTCCCTTACATGCGACAGTCACATACTTGCCTCCGGAGAAGGTTGTCGTCGATAGTCCGTACGGGATAAGGTCCAGGTCAGGCACTTCCACACCGACAAAGCACGCTCTTGCATCCTCTGCAATGTCCGGGTGATCCCTGTGCGGACGGTAGAGAAATCCCAGGACCATGTCATCTACACGGTTTGTGATTTCTCCTAATCTGGAGAAAAACGCCTGCGAAGCCCCGGACCACCCGGGACCTTCATCGTCGCCTTCAAAGGTCGCATAAGCACCGGCAACCAGATAAGGACCGCGTTCAATTATTTCTGGTTCGCTGAGTGTAAACATAAAATAGCTCTCCTTTCCGGAAGTTGGGGATTCAGTCCGGTTGATGATGAAGTGCCAGCCATTCATCGCGTGTCATCGTCCATTCCCCGTGATCCACGGTGCGCAACTGCAGCCTTTTTAGCAGACGAACGGAGGGTTCATTGTCCGGATGGGTACCGGTCAGGATCCTGTCCACCTTTAACACGTTGAAAACATAATCCATGCAGGCTGAACAGCTTTCCGTCGCATAGCCCTGACCACTGTATACCGGGTTAAAGATATATCCGAGATTGCGAACCTTTTCGTCCTTTTCATCCCGCCGGTTGATGGCGACAAAACCAATCACCTTGCTGGATGCTTTCACACAAACAGCCAGGTATTCGTCACCCTGGGCGAACCAGGATACGATGCCTTTCATATCGTCATCCGAAGTGGGCCATGGATCTTCATATTTCGCCCACTCGGAAGCCTGATATTGGATTATTGCTTCCTGAAGATCCTGCCAGTCGTCTGCTGCAAAGTTACGGATGATCAAGTCTTTCAGTTTCCAATGAAATCATCGCATTTCTCCAATCCAACCGATGCCAATACCCGCAGTGTTACGCAAACGATCATCGAGTTGACCGGTATGATATTGAACATGGCGAATATTGTAGAACTGAAGCTCCAGCTTATTATATGGGTAACCAGTCAAAACCGGACGCAGCTTCCAAATTCACAGCGGTGATATTGACCCTCAACGGCATCCCGGCATACAGCAAGATACGCCAGCAGATCTGCCTTGGAATAAGGTTCCCCGATCGTCAACGCTTGCTGCGGTGCCCAGGGAATTGACTCAAAGAACTGATGGTTTGGGCGATGTTTTGACCACGGGATGAAAGCAGCGTCATTCTCCTGCAAATACAGGTGCGTGAAAAACAAGGCGTGATATGCAATGTGCCAGAAGTGAAACCTCGATTCCGGGTCATCCCAAAGCGTCTCCGGGCACAGGGTGATGGCTTCTTCCAGCATCGCCAGGGATGCGCGATATTGTGATTTTATGATACCCTTGATATCCATTTTCCTCCTTAGTTTGAGTAACCAGGTTCTTTCGACACATCCGTGTCTTAGCTGACATGACCTGAGTGTTGGAAATGGTCCAAAACAATCATCGCAAAGACTGTAATCCATTTACTTGGCTGCCCCTTAACCTCAACGTCCGCCCACATCTGACCATTCAGCGACTTGTCCATGAGCCATACGCCATCCGCGGTTTGTTTGTCACGAATGATTTTCAGGGGTCGTTCCAAATTCGGGCTCATTGGCGTTCCCACGGTTGCCAGAGCAAGCATAGCCTCCAGGACATCCGAATTGTAATTTAAGGGAAAGCCAAATTGGGTCCAGATTTGCTTGGGTTCCAGCTCTCCAAGACCATGTTCAGCAATAAATTGCGTCTGCGCTTTATCACGCCATGTGTCAGGAGTTTCGCCATCGGGATAGTCGGATTTTTTCCGCGACCTGGGGCGCACCGCATCCCATAGCTTACGATTGCCAGGTAAGTAGATATAAACCTGGTGATTAACCAGCTCATTCGCAATCCAATTAATAGCCTCCTTGACCGCTGCAGAGCGTTCTTCAGCTTGAATTTCACCAAAACATAACAGCAGTTTTGGCAGCGCCATATAACAATGGGACATCAGGCTTGTATTCATACCAGGGCAGGTTATACCCCCTTTTTGGAGCAAACTTTCTGCCAGGAATTCCGTGCCCTCAATGACAACGCGATGGTGCCTACTGCCTAACCGCTGGAATGCTGTCAGCATACTGGCGGTCATACATTGAAATTTTTCTCCCTCCCATGGATGCGACAGATGCGCCTCAACACCCGGAGCAATCCGCGGATCATGCCCATCTGCCATGAAATGTCCCAGATAAACGGTATTCCAGTGTTTGCCTTTAAAACTCCAAAACGCCCGTGGACCAGACTGCCAGATGTCATCGCTATGTTCCAGGATGCCCTGTGTGACTGAATAGGTCATCAACTGCTGCCTTGCATCGACTACATCGGAATCTGTCTCCGGACGGTGAAGCAGGCGAGTTAAAGTCAACAACCGGACCGGTGGATTGTCCTTTTCAAGCAGCCAAGTCAGGATCCTGTCATTGTCCATGTATCCTCCCGAGCAGGCAATGAATCATTATCTGAGGCAGATATGGGTGTATTAGGTCTTCGTTTTTTAGCTGAAGAAATTGGATTAATTTTACATCTTTTGTTCAAGGCATACAAATTTACAGGTTAACTGTCTTCATCTCTATTATAGAACATATTTTCTAAATTTCAATATCTCGTCCAGCTTGTCCTAATATTCCGGGTTCACATCGAGATAATATCTCAGGATATTATTGGTAGGCTTAAATCCCGTTCGCATGGAGAGCGATAGTGCTTTTTCATTTAAACTCACATGATCAATAACCACCGATCTGGCGCCATGGTTTTTCAACGCATGCAATGCTGCCAATTCCAAAGCTGTACCCAATCCCATACCGTGGTATTCAGGATGCACACCAAGCGGTTCTATTTGTCCCCTTCCCTGCCATATCCAACCCACACAAAAACCCACGGGTATGTCTCCGGATGTACATATGACCAGATCCAGCTCCGGCACATATGCCGGGTGCTCAAGTGTGCGTAAACGCCAGGATTGCGTCATATTATCAGAATTGAATACTTCCCGGTGAAGCTGGACATAGGCATCGACCTCCAGACGTCCATTCAAAGGACGAATACGGAAACCTTCCGGGATATGGTGTTGCGGGAGATCCTTTTGCACGTCAATAGAAAATCGCAGTGTACTCCAATCAAACGGCATGTACCCCAGGTCCGTGAGATATCGAATCGTTTGATTTACATTGGAGCGTATCTGCGAAAAGCTCAACAGAACCATAAAAATCATCCTTTACTCGCCGTGCATAGCGAAACATTTGCTCTTTCCCCCAGGCATATATTTCAGTTTCCATAGAGGTACCTCTGTGTCTAGGGTGCAGGACAACATCGAGGTTCCACCATGGGGGTTGGAATACTGCCCATGCCATCAAGCCACCCGCAGATCTCCACAGCCCAACTTCACATCCGTAATCCTGCCATATCGATGTCAATCGATACGCCACATCGATCGTATGGATATGAGGATATTCGCTATCGGCATTGGTCAGAGAATGCAATTCGGCAAAGTCTGGATTAACCGTTGATGTGAAGTGAAATAAGAATTCATACGAAAATCCTTGACTGGTCGTTCAGTAACGTAGGTAACTGAACTTGTATAGATTCAGACTTTGTCTATGATGACTACAGAAAAACTATACTATGATATGCACCCCAATGCAATCGACTGGAAAAAAGGGAACGTTTATTTTGTTCAGATTTGAGGCTATAATCACAGTTGATAATGTATGCTGGACTATGGAACATTTAAGCTTTAATCCAGGGAGAATGAAATGGAAAACGATCTGCGCAGCAATGGCATTCCAACCCGCCTTCTTGGATCCACAGGTATCAGGGTGACTGTCCTCGGTGTCGGTGGATACCACATCGGGAAAAATCGCAACACTAAACTTGGGATCCAGATTATCCGCACAGCCATCGATGAAGGCATCAACTTCCTTGATAACGCATGGTGTTACAACGGCGGGAAAAGTGAGATCATTATGGGAAAAGCGCTACGGGATGGCTACCGCGACAAGGTTTTTCTCATGACCAAAAATCACGGAAGGGACGGTAAAACATACACCAAACAGCTTGAGGAAAGCCTGAAAAGACTTCAGACCGACACTATCGACCTTGTCCAGTTCCACGAAATCGTCGATGAAGGCGTACCAGACAAGATATTCAGTCAAGGAGCCATCGAAGCTGCCCTCAAAGCAAAAGAACAAGGCAAAATCCGCTTTATCGGTTTCACCGGACATCGCTGGCCGCATCTGTTCCGCCAGATGCTGGATTACGATTTCCCCTGGGATACAGTCCAGCACCCAACCAACCTGCTGGACATTCACTATCGCAGCTTTACCCGGGAGGTATTGCCCATCCTGAAAGAACGCGGCATCGGCGCTATCGGTATGAAAAGTCTGGCAAGCGGGAATCTATTGGAAACCGGTGTTTGTGCCAAAGACGCCATCAGTTTTGCCCTCTCTCTTCCGATTGACATACTTGTCAGCGGGATAGACTCAATTGAGATTTTGCACAAAAACCTGGATATTGCTCGGAACTGGACACCTCTCAGCCCTGAGGAAAAAGAACAGCTCATGCAAAAAGCAGCCCCCTTTGCGGGAGATGGACATCTGGAACATTATAAGAACGGGTAGGAAAAAGGCATGAAAATCACAGATGTTGAAGCGATGGTTTTGGATACAGGGAAGGACTATCCCGATCCCACCCAGGCTGCTGAAGCTCACGGCGTGCGTTTTGTCTCGCTAATTAAAATCAGTACCGATGCCGGCATCTGCGGTTGGGCGGATATCGAAACCCAACCGCATGTGGGCAAAGCTGTTGTCCATGCCCCTTCCGGCGGGCAGATTGGCCTAGAATCCCTGCGTGCGGCGCTCATTGGTGAAAACCCATTGGAGCGCGAACGCCTTTGGCAAAAAATGTACCGCTACGTGGCTTATTACGGTAGACAGGGCGCCGGGATGCAGATGCTGTCGGGGATCGATATAGCCCTGTGGGATATTGCCGGAAAAGCTTTTGAACAGCCAATCTGGGCACTGCTGGGTGCCAGATATCGCGACCGCGTGAAGGCATACGCCTCGACCTTGTTCCGCCCCACCCCGGACGCTATGCAGCGTGCCGTGGCAAGCTATCTGGAACAGGGTTTCCAGGCAATAAAGTTTGGCTGGGGCGTATTTGGTCACGACCTGAAGCTGGATATTGCCTTGGTCGAAGCCGCGCGAGAGGCTGGGGGACCCGAAATCGAACTTATGGTGGACGGCGGTTGGTACGGCGTATCCTATGATAATCCGTTCAAGCCCCGCCCCATCAAAGACTGGTTAAGGTTGGTACTCGCACTGGAAGACATGCATGTGTTCTGGTTGGAAGATTTCATCCATCCTGAAAATCCGGCAGGTTACGCTGCGGTCGCAGAAAAGACCACAACCTTACGCATTGCCGCCGGCGAGCAAGCTGCCGGAATCGTGGAATTCGAGCGTTTGGCTGTGGAGGGAAAGGTCGATGTCCTGCAGCCCGATTTAAGCCGCTGCGGTGGATTGACCACCGGAAAGCAGATTGCAGATATGGCAATGCGTAAGCAAATCGACTGCGCCCCGCACGCCTGGCTTACCGACATCCTGAAAGCCGCGTCACTGCATATGAATGCCTATCTTATGAACTCGCTGTACCTTGAGTATAATGTATCCAGCGCATCCCTGCTAAACCACATCTGCCGCGAACCGATTGTCATGCAGGACGGTTACATTCCCGTTCCAGAAGGTCCCGGCTTGGGCATCGAAGTGGATGAAGCTATTGTCGAAAAATATCGTGTTTTGTGAGGTGAAATCATGAAAGAATTAATTATTTTAGGAGGCGGACCCCACGCCCACGAGATGGCAGACATTGCCAGGCGCATGAACAAGGTCATCCCAACCTGGGAATTCAAAGGTTTTCTCGTCCCGAAGAAAGAAATTGAACGTGTCGGAGAGCGGTCACCTGTTGGAGATGTCATATTGGGTACATACGCTGATATCCAGCGCTTTCCTGAAGCCTGGTTTGTCCCGGAGGTCAACTGTGGTTGCGAAAATATACCGCATGAGCGGATGGTGTCGCTCATTGCACCCTCCGCCTTCGTGAGTGATACCGCCCGGGTCGGCAAAGGGTCTGTGATTTATCCCAATTGTTTCGTCGGGCATAACACCATTCTTGGTGAGCGGACGTTCGTCCTCAGCAACAGCATCATCAATCACGATAGCCAACTGGAAGACGATATCATTATCACCGCCAGCGTCTCGATCGCTGGCTATGTGAAGATCGGAGCGGGATGTTATATTGGACAGGCCTGCAACATCAAAGAATACCTGACCATCGGCAAAAATAGCCTGATTGGAATGGGCAGCGTGGTGCTGCGGGACGTAACACCCAACAGTGTTATGGTGGGCAATCCAGCCAAACGCCTGCGAACACGATTAGATTAAAGCTTATCCCAAACCTGACAGGTTTCACCAACCGTGTGCGGTTGTTTCTGACATACTCACGGTGCTTAACTAAAAGTGCGTGAAACCTGTCAGATCTGTTTTTGCTACGTTTCTGATTCTGATGGACAGTACGTTTTCTAGCGAGACGCTTTCCTCAATCTGCACGCAACGAATCCCGCGCCCAACATAATCAAGCCTAGAAAAGCCACACTCAGGATAGAAATCCCTTGATCCGCAGCTGGTCCGGTTGACGGCAAAAGAATTGGTGCAGAGATGGGCAAAGCCGCGCATGCGGCAGGGTCACCGACGTTGGACATAGCCGCTTGTGAGATGAGGTTTGCGGCATCCTCCGGTAAAAGGAATCGCTGATCCACCAGGTTTTCTACCTGTGCTGTATAAAGACTTACATACGTAGCATGGTCCGCAAACCGGGGACTACCATCTGCCAGCGATACACATTGCAGATCCTGGAAGGACCCAAACAACGCCATACCATAAAAACTACCCGGATCCGCTGCAATATATACACCGCGTCCCAATTCCACATCTGGCAATCTTATCCCACCCTGCGCATTGCCAATCTCATCACGGTTGATGCCCGTCTCCAACGCCAGCCCATACACACTCTGGTATACCGCATCAATCTGCCCGAATGGAGCGTCCCACAGATGCGTGCTGGGTGGAGGTTCCACACCTGCGGTCGTCCACAGGTGACCGTCGATGAAAAGCGCGCGCATCACAGGGGTCCAATCAAGTGGCGTGGTACCCTCAGAAGTCACACCATACATTGGACCAAGTTCACGCATCCGCGGTACATCCGGCACATGCGGAGCGCCAGCAACTTCGTAACTGCGATAATTCGATGCCGTTTCCCTCAACATTTCAGTGTGCTTACCGGTCAACGTCGACATAATACGATCCGCTTCCACATTAAATACCATGATACGGTTCGCCCCGGCGGGTGGTTTAAAATCTGTACCAGGCCAACTCGGTACGATTAAGAATGTGAAGTCCAGTAAGCTCTGTGCCGGTGAGGCTATAAACGTCAGCATGGGTTCGGTCGTCTTGGACAGGCCAACGCCGTAAAGCTTTTGCAGGGGTCCAATCATTTTCTGCATCGCAGCATCCTGGCGTAATGCCAGTGCGAAGTTGTGAAGGATTTCGTTTGCCTCCTCAGCAGAATAACCTGCAAAGGGATCCACATCATCGGGATGCCACCAGATTCCTGCATAGCTGAAACCACGCCCAAAGAGAAATGCAGGCGTGAAATATGCGTCGCGCGCAGCTGTCCCCCCCATCACATGCTCTGCCTCCATCACAAGAATGCCATTGCCTTGCGAAGGGTCTTTGGGTGCGACAATCTCAAAGCCAACTGAATAGTCACCGGCGGTCGTACCCACAAACCGCCCGGTGTACTTGATGAAAGGTACGCCGTTAAACGTACCATAGGCTGTCGAAGTCATACTCCCCTCGACAATCCCGCCTTCCGCCAGCACGAGGGATGTTGAGAGCGCGAGAACCATGCACATCCCCACAAGCCAATAACCCGCAAAACCAACCGTCTGGTTACCATCTTTTTCCTCCTTACGTCTTGATACAAGAACAGCATAAACGCCAATCATATTGCCATAAATTCATCTTTATTTTTTATACTCCTTCATCGGAAAGTATCTCCGATACCCCTATGGTTTGCTTGCGTAGAAAAACAACCAACGATTCCAGGTCAGCAAAACCCCACTTTTCTCCGGTATGTGAACTCTCCAGCGAATACCGGCAGGCCGTATGGTCGTTCTCTCTGACATACCACAGGCGCAGCAGGAAAGATGTTGACCGTTGCGTTAGCGTGTTCATCAGACCACTCACTTAAAGAGATTATTTCTGACACTATACTACTTTATCGAAGGTTCATATCCTAACTCGCGATGCGCATCCGCAATGACATAAGAACCCTGATGCGTCGGATGCAGACCACCTACCATACTGCCTGGGGTGTCAGCTTCGACGTAACCTTTTTCAATGGAGCTCTCATCCCCACCAGATCCGTTAAACGCTATATCAACCCGAGCAACCGGTATGTTATGTTCTGCAGCAGACAGCAAGATTTGCTCGTTTGTTAATCGATAAAAAGGCGCAAGATCTTCATTAAAGTCAAATACCTTTAGACTGCCATAGTACAGGGTCGAAGCCCGTATGATTGTGGATGGGGAGCAGAGTGACAATATTTCCTCAAAAAGCGCATCGAAGTTATCATTAATTTCCAAATAGAAGTTGCGCATACAATCCATATTATCCTCCCCACCGCATTTACCGCTTTTGTATTCACCCATCAGTTGAAAGTCCAGGTCATTACCTCCAATATACACAGTCACAACCTCAGCATCCCCGAGCGCGTCGCGCCAGGCTGGCTTGCTTCGTATGCCATCCAGCAACTCAACAATGGTACTCCCAGGTATGCCCTTATTGTGGATGCTGACCTTTATCCCCAGGTCAGCTTCAATATATTGTGCGTATGGAACTGTATACGAATAATCACCCCACAAAGAGACTACCGAACTACCAAATGCCACGTAATCCCAGACAGGAATGTCTGGCGTAGATGTTAATGTTGGTGTTGGTGGTTCAGGTGTAACCGTTGGTTCTAATGTATATGTTGGTATCAAGGTTACTGTAGGTGGTGGCGTAGGCGTTGGCTGAGGTGTCCCACATGCAGGTAAAAGGATGAGTATGCAAAGAAAGTTTATTACGGGTGTCAACAACTTATTCGGATCCATCTTCTCCTCCTGAAGCGTTGATGCCAGAATAGCGTAAACGCATGGTACATCCTTCTAGAGTTTATCTAGGTTACTCTCTTCATCTAAAAGTGTTCCCGTTACCACTATGGTTTGCTGATGTAGAAAAGCAACCAACGCATCCAAATCGGCAAAACCCCACTTTTCTCCGGTATGCGAACTCTCCAGCGAATACCGGCAGACCATATGGTCGTTCTCTCTGACATTCCACATTCGCAGCAGGAAAGAGGTTGATCGTTGCGTTAGCGCGTTCATCAGACCACTCGCTTAACCATGATGTTTAAATCAAGGACTTATGGGACCGTCTGTTCATATCCCAGGTCCCGCCATAAATCGGCGATGAACTTCGCACCATCCGGTGTGACCGTAAAATAATTACTATCCATAAGCCCTTTCGCCATCGCATCCTCATCCCCAGATGGACCATGAAAAGCAATGTCCACTCTCGCAACAGGAATATTATGTGCAGATGCGGATTGCAGAATCTGTTCATTGAAGGGTACATAGAATGGACTGAGATCAACATCATAATCCATCATGAGCACCAAATCACCATGAGGAAGGGTCACCGTGCGCACTATGGTACCGGGAGAAGCAAGGCTGAGTATCTCAGCATATATCCCATCACAACTTTCCCGGAACTGGGGAAGTGCATCCGCAAAGCAAGCCATGTTATCATCACCACCGCAGCGCCCTGTACGGTAATCGCCTGTGACCAAATAAAAGATTTCGAATGGACTTAAGTATACGGTTATGACCTCTGCTTCTCTAATGATACTTCTAAGTTCCTCATCACTGCGCAGTTTATCCAGTATCATCCTTGTTGTAGCAAACTGATTTCCCTGCGCGAAAGCTGATTTACCAATCATATTCACCTTGACATCCAGGTCCTCTTCAAGATAAGTCGCGTACATACTTTCAGGTGAGTTATGAATAGCGATATAGATATTTATCGCTACATAATCCCATTCCGGCACCTTCGGTACAGGTGTTTCCGTCGGTGGAACCGGCGTAGCCGTAGGTTCCTGGTTGGCAGTGGGCATCGGCGTCTCAGTGGGTGGTTCTGTGGGTACTGGTTGGGGAGTCGCGCACGCCACCATAAACAGCAACCCACACGTTAAAATCAGAATAAGTGTGAACCATTTCATTTTATCCATCGGGTTCTCCTTATCATTTTCCGTTACCTATGGTTCTACTGTATTTGGCATTCATCAAGGATTATGAAATCCAAAAATAAACACCTGACTACCGGCTCAAGGGTTCATATCCCAAATCGCGCCACAGGTCAGCAACAACGCCCATACCCTCTGCTGACAATGCAAAGAAGTTATCGGGCATCAAACCCTTGGCGACTGCATCTTCATCCCCAGATTCTCCATGGAATGCAATGTCCACACGCGCGAGCGGGATATTATGTTCTGCAGCGGATTCAACAATCTGCTCATTGTAAAGAACATAGAAGGGAGCAAGATCAAGATCCGAATCCACTAAAGGTTTAAGATGTCCATGCGGCAGCGTCATCGTCCGGACAATGGTGCCCGGTTGGCTGAGTGAGAGGATCTCTTCATAAATCGCATCACAACTCGCACGATACGACAGCAGCGCATCCGCAACACAATCCATGTTATCCTCGCCACCGCAGCGATCAATCATGTATTCATTGACGACTAAATAATAGATATCGCAATAGCTGGTTTCAATGGTCACCACATCAGCTTCGCCAACCAACTTCCGCAATTTCTCGTCGTTGCGCAAACCATCGATGATTTCATCATTGATCGCGCAGTCGGAGTCGGCAAGGAACCTTGTCTTTGTTGTTAAATCAACCTTTACGCCCAGATCCATTTCGATATACGCAGCATACCGGGCTTCAGGAGAATCCGGATATCCGATGTAAGGTGCGATTGCCAGGTATTCCCATTCCTGCACCTCCGGTACGGGTGTTTCTGTCGGTGGGACCGGCGTTGCTGTGGGTTCCGGGGTGGCAATTGGCATCGGGGTTGATGTGGGAGGTAGCGTGGGTGCTGGTTGGGGTGTCCCGCACGCCACCATATACAGTAACATGCAAGTTAAAATCACAGTACGTGCGAACGATTTCATCTTAACCATCGTTGCCTCCTTAGTAAAAGCATGAGCCTGAATCAAACTGTTTTGTGTCGTTCCCGGTTAGGTGACAGCACGTTAGGTTATAAAGCTACGGACTGCCGGTTTCATACCCCAGCGCTCGATGGAGCTCTGCAATAACGATCGCTCCCTCTTTGCTGGGATGGAGACCATCTAAAAAGTAACCTTTCTCATCTGCACTTTCTTCACCTGTCGGACCGTTAAACGCCAGGTGCACCTGGGCCACAGGCACATGGTATTCGGCAGCAACTTCCATAATGAGCACATTCATGGGTTCAAAGAAAGGTTTAAGTTCACCATCAAAACCAAATGACGTCAGGCCCGTGCCATAGGGTTCAGTCATTGAACGGATGGGTATAGCAGGACCGCCCAGCGCTTGTATCTCTTCATAAATGGCAGCATAGTTCGTTTTAATCGACGCCAGTGCGGTTCGAAGGCAATCCCAGTTATCCTCACCACCACATTTTTCGTATTTGTATTCGTCTATCAGTAAATAACTTAAATCATTGGAACCAATAACCAGCGTCACAATTTCAGCTTCACGGATAAGATCTCGCCAACTCTCATCCGTTCGAATCTTTTCTAGCAGTTCACCACTTTGCATCCCGGTTACACCTTTATTGTGTACGATAACTTTCACACCCATATCCTCCTCGATGTATGCTGCAAAGTGATTGGCGTATGAGAAGTCACCGGGCATCGCGACCGTGGAATCACCGAGTGCGACATAATCCCATACAATTTCTTCAGGTGTGTCTTCAGGTGTGGATGTATTCGTGGACGGTAGCTGTGTTGGCATCATTGTGGGTGCTGTTGTGGGTTCTTCGGTTGCGGTAGGTGCTAATGTCAAGGTTGCTTCTGTTTGAGGTGTGCCACAGGATGCCAGAATTAAGATGACGCATACTACGCCAGAAAATCGTAACAACCACTTGTGCGTATCCATCTTACCCTCCTCACCTAAGATGACATTGATTGCCTCAATGGTATATTTGCGGTGTGCATGTGCTGCCAATGACACTACGTATTACCGAATTCTTTCTCTCGATTGGGCCCTCTGTCTTAATCCTGCAGAATATACGACCGGGCATCCGTCTGTTGGCGTAGAAAAACAACCAGTTCTTCCAGGTCAGCAAAACCTCAGTATTCGCCGGTATGGGAGCTTTCCAGCGCATACTGTCAGACCGTATTGTCGTTCTTTTTGACGCGCCACAGGCGCAGCACAAACGATACGGATCGCTGTTTTTCCTCGTCTATAGACGAAGCTCCCTTATTTTGTCCGCTATTTCCCCGTGAGTCCCCCTGTGATACGTGTTTTTTACCCCAGGACCGGAATGACACCTAACCGTTGGAACGCACCAAGCATATCTACATCTTCCCACGCCTCTGCGACTTTACCATCGACAAAACGGTAAATCGCTGTTACAGACCACTGGGTGTGCTGACTGGTCGGTGGAATGCCAGCAAAGGGCCCTTTGAAGGTGCCTGAAATTACTGATCGGATAGCGACTTTATCCCCTTCGGCAACCATGTCTTCAACCTCGGCATGGAAATCCGGGAACGCAGTAAAGATCAGTGACATAAATCCTCTGATCCCTTCGATCCCTTGCACGGGTTCAGGCACAGCAGGATGGTGCAGAACACAGCCTTTATCAAAAAACTTCTCCAAAGGTTCGGTATTGGCTGTGTTGTAGACTTGATCAACAATGTGACGTAAAACTTTTTTGTGCTTATCTGATGACATTACGAAACCTCCTGTAGATTGTGATGTTCTTGAAATTCTGTAATTCGGACAATCATCTTCGCTGTGTTCTGGGATAATAGTAACAACTTGCCCTTGACTTATTGCATTCTGTAATTCCCGATCGATAAATAAACATTCCAGGATGTGATTATTCAGATCACATTTTCAATCTTTTCATCTTATCCTCCGACGTGAAGGTAACTGCATTTATCTTCATTGTATATGGGCAGTGTCCCCAAATCGTGAGGAAATCGTTAGCACATTACCTAAAAATTCCCCAACGGCATCAAAATATGCTACAATGAGATAGGCAATCGTGCTTTCTTCCACAGGCGAAAGGAGCGTTATGAGCCACCTGTCGCTACATTTCCTTGGCGCGTTCCAGGCAATGCTGGATGGGAAACCCATTACAGCATTCAGTTCTGCGAAAACGCGCGCACTCTTAGCCTATCTGGCTGTCGAATCCAA
The DNA here is from genome assembly GCA_963700595.1 of uncultured Chloroflexia bacterium. Lineage (GTDB taxonomy): Bacteria > Chloroflexota > Anaerolineae > B4-G1 > SLSP01 > PWVB01. The sequence continues at coordinate 53,267 of CAVOYE010000011.1, read as the reverse complement.
CCGTCCGCACCGGCGCGACTTGCTTGCAACCTTGTTGTGGCCTGAAGCCCGGGAAACTAACGCCCACACCAACTTCCGCCACACCCTCTCCAGCCTGCGCAAAACCATCCATGACCGGAACAATTCACAGAATCCATTTCTCCACGTCTCACGGGAGACAGTGCAATTCAACTGCACCAGCGACTGCTGGCTCGATGTGCGCGACTTCCAGGACAGAGTTGCTAAAGACAATCCCGATTCCCGATTGGAGGAAGCGGTCGCGCTCTATCGCGGAGAATTCCTGGAAGGTTTTTTTGTACGGGATAGCGCCGCCTTTGAGGATTGGGCGCTTCTGACCCGCGATCGATTGCGGCGCCAGGCTGTGACTGCGCTGCAAAAATTAGTCAAAATGCATGCAGGCCAAGGTGACTTCGAGCTTGCATGTACATTCGCCTGGCGGTGGGTTGAGTTAGAGCCCTGGCAGGAGATCGCTTACCAGCACTTGATGCGTGTGCTGGCTGTGAGTGGACAGCGTACAGCCGCACTCGCGCAATACGAAGTCTGCTGCAACATCCTCCATGATGAGTTTGATGTCAAACCCTCTGGGCCTACTATCCGCCTTTACCGGCAAATCCGTGATGGTGTTTTCGCTTCGCCACTTTCTAATGCTCAAGAAATAACTGCAGCACAAACTTTTTCCCAACCAGGTGTTCTAGCTCAATCCGGACAAGAGGATAACAGCTTTGTGGGCAGAAAAGAAGAACTGGAACGGTTAGAAGGTGCGTTGCACGCGTCTCTGGATGGACATGGACGGGTGAACTTCATCACCGGTGAAGCCGGTCAGGGTAAAACAGCGTTGCTGCAAGCTTTCGTAAAACAAGCACAGCATACAGTCCCAAACCTTATCATCGCTAACGGGAACTGTAACGCCTATACCGGGATTGGTGACCCTTACCTGCCCTTCCGAGAGATTTTAGAAATGCTGCTAATCTCGCCACCTGAAAAAGAAAACCCTTATCCGCCAAAGCACCTTCACCGAGATGATCTTGCCCTGGTCTACCGAAACCTGCTGACAGATGGACCTGACCTCGTCAATATCTTCTTTCCCGCCGCAACCTTGCTCCAACAGGCAAACACACTCTCAACCAATGACGGAGAATGGCTTGATTTCTTGAAAGCCCATATTGAGCGTAAAAATGCCGTATCAGAAGGCGGGAGCCTGCGCCAGGAAGACCTGTTCAGGCAATACGCATCCGTGCTGCAGCGTTTTGCGCAGATTGCACCAATATTGCTGGTGATTGACGATATGCAGTGGGCGGACCTGGGCACCATCAGCCTGTTATTCCACCTGGGACGGCATCTGGTAGGATACCGCATCCTGATTGTAGGTGCATATCGATCAGAAGAAGTTGCGTTGGGCAGAAATGGTGAGCGACATCCGCTGGAACCCTTGATAAACGAATTCACGCGCACCTGGGGCGAGATCACAGTAGACCTGGAACAAGCTGACGGCAATGCTTTTATCCAGTCATTCCTCAATAACGAGCCGAACCTATTGAACGCACAGTTCCACAAAACACTTTACAGGCAGACCCGGGGGCACCCCCTCTTCACTATCGAATTGCTGCGGGGTATGCAGGAGCGGGGCGATCTGGTAAAAAACGGCGAAGGTCGCTGGGTTGAAGGTCCAGTGCTGAATTGGGAAGTCCTGCCAGCGCGCGTCGAGGCAGTCATCGCTGAACGCGTCCAGCGTCTGTCTCATTCCTGCATTGATACATTGCGGATTGCCAGTGTCGAAGGGGAAGTCTTTACAGCAGAAGTGATTTCTCAGATCCAGAACATCCCCGATGATGCGCTGGTCAGCACACTGAGTGGCGTTCTGAACCGTACACATCGCATGGTAAGTGCGCAAAGCGTCGACCATACAGCAACACAGCGTTTGTCACGCTATCGCTTCCGCCATATATTGTTTCAGAAGTACCTGTATAACAGCCTGGATCCGGTGGAACGCGCGCGCCTGCACCAGAAAATAGGCAGCACACTCCTGAAACTTTACGGGGAACAGACCGAAACCATCACCCCACAGTTGGCATGGCATTTCGAGCAAGCCGGGATGGTTGACGAAGCTGTTACTTATTATCACCGGGCAGGGGAAAGAGCGATGCGGATGTCAGCGTATGCCGAAGCCATCATCCACCTGAACAAAGGCATCGCGCTCCTGAAAACACAACCCGAATCACCAGAACGCGACGAACGCGAATTAGCCCTGCAGTTTGCCATTAGTGTCCCCATCATAGCTATCAGAAGCTGGGGAGCCCCAGAAGCGATTCAAGCCTATGACCGTGCCCTGGAACTCAGCCAGTCCTTGAATCAAACGGAGCAGCTTTTACAGGCGCTGATGTTAAAACAATATGGCCATACCACGCGCGCAGAGCATGCTGCCGCATTGGAAACGGCGGAACAATATAATTACCTGGCAAAGCGGTCGCAAGATCCCTTGCTCATGATGCTGAGCCATGTGGAACTGGTTGTTACATGTCTGTTTGTGGGTGAGTTTACCCGCAGCCTGCACCACATGCGTCAGTTGCTGGCAGCTTATGATCTGGAAACGCATCGTTCTCTGGCTTTTGTTTTAGGGCAGGACCCCGCGGTCACCGCACAACTTTTCGGATTCTACGACCTGTGGTACCTTGGTTATCCGGTCCAGGCTCTCAAGCAAAGTCAGAAAGCCCTGCTCATGGCACAAAAATTAGGCCATGATTTCACCCTGTTTTTCCTACAGCATTTTATCAGCAGGCTTCACCGGTGGCAGGGTGACATTGCGGAGGTTGAGAAATTAGTAGAAGTCCAAAGGAACACATGGCGTGAACACAAGATGGAATTAGCAGAAGCCGGTGCACTTATGGATTACGCCTGGGTGCTAACGGAGAAAGGAAAGCCAAAAGAAGCTATCCGTATGTACCAGGAGGGCTGGACCATCTGGCACGCGACCGGGCATGCAAAATCACCGCACCGAATTTCTGGGCGTGTTAGCAGAAATGTACGGCAAATCAGGGCAACCACTGGAGGGGTTGAAGTTGCTTGCTGAAGCACTGGAATTCATGAATAAAAGCAGCGAATTCTACCACGAAGCTGAACTTTATCGCCTGCGCGGGATATTAAGGTTGCAGCACAACCCGCAAAACGCATTGGAAGCAGAGGATGATTACCATAAAGCCATCAAGGCAGCGCGCCGGATGAGCGCAAAGATGTGCGAGTTACGGGCAACCACCAGCTTGTGCCGTCTATGGCAGTCGCAGGAAAACGATGAAAAGTTCCGCGAAGCCCTCGGGATGCTTTCAGACGTTTACAACTGGTTCACTGAAGGCTTCGAGACGCGCGACCTGCTGGAAGCCCAGGCACTGCTGGATGCGCTGCCCTGAAGCGCAGATACGCACGATATAAAGGTTCCCTCTACAATTGATTACACCCCTGCTAGAAGGGACATTTTAACGCAGAGTCGGAGAGGTGCACAGTTCTATTAGGTATCACTTAGTTTCCTTCCCCAAAAATACAGCTTTATTCTAAGAATATTAAACTATTTAACGAAGAATACCTTTGCGCCTAAACCCAGTCCACTGTGTCCGCATCTGCGTTGCCCTTCTAGTTTTTAGTAGCGTAAATCGATGGCATTAGTATATAGGCCTTGCCAACCGTCATAGCCGGCTATAATGGCATCATGATGCAGATATCCAAATTACGCCATCAGATTCAGCGCCATCAGACGTTACTTCTGATCCTGGGTGCGTTCCTGGCTTCAGCCTTTGCATGGAATATGATCATTCCCCCCTATGAAAACCTGGATGAGCTGGAACATGCAGAGGTTGTGCGTCACATTGTAATGACGGGCAAACTCCCCACCCACGACGTGGCTGAGACGAATGGTTTCAAAGTCCGCCAGGAAGCCTCGCAACCACCCCTCTATCACCTGGCAGCAGCCCTGTGGGCAAAACTCTGGCATCTTCCAGTGACACCGCATGCACCTGAATTGATTCCAGAAAATTTGGTGGCGTGTGGTCCTTCGGATACATTTTACAACAAGGTAACCTGGAAACACCCATCAGATGAAATGCAGCATCCCTGGTCGGGTTCCGCACTCACAATCCGGGCTTTACGCCTCTTCTCCACGCTGCTGCAGACAGCCACCCTTATCGGCACCTGGACCTTGGCCCAACGCGCTTTCCCCAAAACGCACATCCCAGCTTTAGCTACAAGCCTGGTGGCATTCAATCCCCAGTTCCTGCTGGTGGCATCCGCTGTCAACAACGATAATATGGTCATTCCAATAGCCACATGGGGACTCATCCTGATCCACGACCTGTGGAATAAAGGGCTGCAGCCAGTACAATGCATCCTGCTTGGCACGCTGTGCGGGTTGGCAGGCCTGAGCAAATTAAGCGGATTTGGACTTTTAGGCTTGGCAGGCATCGTTCTACTGGTGCGCTGGTGGCAAAATAAAGTCCCCATCAAGCATTTGTTCATCCAGGGTCTGGCAATAATAGCGCCAGCCCTTATGCTGGTCACACCCTGGTTAATCCGGAATATGCGCCTTTATGGCGATCCTACAGCCCTTGCGCCTATGCTGGCGATCGTCGGCACGCGCCAAGGTTCCATCGGGTTTGGCGAGATCAGGTTGATGTTTCTCTCGTTTTGGGGGCAGCTCCCCTGTACCTTCTATCCAAGGGCCCTGTATTGGCCCTATATCATCCTGTCCGGCGGCGGACTTTTCGGACTTGCGTTGGGCTGGCACAAAGCCAACACTCGCCAGAAACGAATCCTTTATGTAAGCTTGATGTGGTCCATCCTGATCTTTGGTGCCTGGATCCGCTGGAACAGCATGACGCCCGCACCAGGGGGACGCCTTTTATTTCCTGCTGTCGCAGCATCAGCCCTTATCTTAAGCGCCGGTTGGTCGCACGTATCCCGGACTTCAGTCAGGTTCTGGACTGCGTTACTGCCCGTCTGGGCAGTGACGACGCTGGTTGCAGGTCCGCTGTCTATAATGGCGCTTCCGAAAGTGCTTAAAGCTGAGATCGCTGTTCCCAACCCGGTAGAATTCACGTTCGGCAATCGATTCAGGTTAAGGGATTACGAAGCGCGCATCAAGGAGCCGCAACTGCTATGTTTCGCTGCCTCAGAATCCTATTGCGCGCCAGCGCTTGATCTTTCTTTGACCTGGCAAGTTACAGAAACCACCCACGAAGATGCTATACTGGTTATTCAACTTGCTTCTCCGGTCGCTGGTAATACTGATCTCCGGTTCAATTACAACTATTGGCCTGGAAAAGGCGTATACCCCACGTCATCCTGGCAGACAGGCGCCACGATACACGAGCATTATGTACTCCCAATCACCGGGAAAACGGCAGAAACCGGGGCATGGCGATTGCAGCTGGCGTTCGTAAGTCCAGAGACAGGTGAACGACTTCCCGTATATAAACAGAATGCGTTATTGGGAGATGCAGCCATCCTGGATGTGTTTCGCGTACCGGGGATTGACCCGGTGTATCCGGATTGGGGGAATCCCGCACTGCCGGTTGTCTACGGAGATGCCGTCGTCTTAAAGGATGCCAGAATTACAGCGCAGGAAGTGTCGGTCTGGCGGATTGATTTGTACTGGGAAAGCCAGCGCACGGTCAACACGGATTATACGGTTTTTGTCCACGGTTACGATGACCTGGGGAATCTGCTGGGAACCGGTGATGGACCTATCAAAGAGGGAGGATTTCCAATCCATATATGGAAACCTGGTGACCGTATTCTGGATACGCATTATCTTACCGACATCAACGAGCAGGTGGCAAAAATCGCTGTGGGTTTATATGATCCACTGACCGGAGAACGGTTGAAAGCTATACAAGTTAATGTGCCACTGCCTGATAACGCCAGCATCATTTGGGAAGCAGAACCGCAAGACTAGCAGCGCGTATCTTCAGCAGTCTTAATAAACCCCATACTCCCGGACGGTATCGTACATTGCAACGACGTTTTCTGTCGGTGAGTTATCCTGCAGTTGGTGCGTCGGCGCGAAACAGTACCCCCCTCCGGGCATCATCACCTCGAGCGTATTCCGGCAGTAGTCTGCTGTCTCTTGCACCGTTCCAGAAGCTACCGGACCTGCTGTGCTGATACAGCCATGGAAAGCCAGCTTATCTCCATATGTGCTTTTCAGATATGCCGGCGCCATGTTGGCAGCTTCAGGCTGCAGGGTATCCACGGCATCTATCCCCATATCAATGAAATCCGGAAACGCCCAACTGGAGGACCCGCAGGAATGAATCATCACCGGCAGATTGTGCTGTTTTGCCAGGTTGATGAAGCGCTCGTGTACCGGAACTATACGAGAGCGAAACAGATTCAGGCTGATCCGTGGACCGCGCTGCGTCCCCAGGTCCTCACCAATGCATAGAAAAGTCAAGCGACCTTCCGCAGCCTCAAGCGTCCGGCGTAAAATCTCAAACTTGATATCGACAAATCGCCGGATAAAAGTCATCAATGCCGGATCATCTGTTGCCAGACCAATATACATCCGTTCATGCCCTACAAAACGTCCGGTCCAGTTCATCACCTCAAAACCGGGGTGTGTGCTGATGGCGTATCCCTGATAACGGTCGCAGAGTGCGGGAACCTGGCTGTAATCATAATCATCAGGGGACGGCATCGGATAATGCAGCGCCGTTTCGAAATCCATATCCCGCAGCGGTTCTCCCCATGGTTCCCAGTAGGCTCCGCTCCCGTGCTCAATATAGCGCAGATGCATACCCCATTCCGGCAATACCCGTACGCGCGGATCATTGGAGGCAAGATGCAGGCGCGGTCCCACATAAGGTGCGGCAACGGATCGGAAATCCACGCCAAGTTGGCAGCGCAAACCTTCGTGGTCATCTGCTGCCAGCCCATAATGCGCTTTCAGACGCTGATCTATACCCGGGTTGGCGCTGTAATCGACCGGGACACGATCCGGTATCTGGTGGTGAAAGACTGCCAACACACGTTCTGCGGGACTTAGCCAAGTTTTAAACATAAGCTGATTATATCCATGCCCATCTCAAACACAATTTCATTCAATCCAATTGCCACCGTCATCTTCGGAAGTATGTTAAAATTGATATTGACAGCGATACAGATTCACGTTTGCCCATCATCGGTGATGAACGGATTCAAAGACCTCAATACGACCGGTGCAACGGATGAAAGATGCCTGATATTACAAAGAATTATGGTACTGCTGAAGGATACACTCTCAGCTTGGCAGCAAGATAAGGGTTCGCGTCTTGCTGCAGCATTAGCGTACTACACAGTCTTTTCGATCACCCCCTTGCTGATTATCATCATCTCCATAACCGGTCTTGTTTTTGGTGAAAGGGCTGCCCGTGATGAAATCGCCTATCAGCTTGAAGGTTTGGTGGGATCAGAGGCTGCCGCGATGGTCCAGACGATGCTCGCGAATTTCGAGAATCCAGCTTCCGGCATCTTTACATCCATTATCGGACTCGGTACAATGGTCTACGGTGCAACCGGATTGTTTTATCACGTGCAAGGCGCGCTCAACACAATCTGGCATGTGGAAACCACAGCAGTTAACGGATTTGTGTATCAGGTCAAACAGCGCTTTATTCACCTGGCAATCATCTTTGGTGTTGGCGCTTTTTTGCTGCTTTTAATCTTCACTGAGTTCGTTTTCACTGCAATAACAGAATATTTGAACATGGAAAATTCACCCCAAATAACTAATTTTATTCTGTATCTGGTGATGGTAGCGGTACTCTTTGCCGTACTTTATAAAATATTACCCGAAGTAAAAACTGCCTGGCGGGACGTTTTCCTTGGGGCAGCTGTGACATCTTTACTTTTCAATGTCGGCAGGACACTCATCGGTTTTTATATGCGACTGAGTAACGTGGGCTCCGCCTATGGAACTGCCGGATCCCTGGTCATTCTGCTGGTCTGGGTCTATTATTCCGCACAGATCTTCCTACTGGGCGCGGAGTTCACCCATGCTTACGCGCACACCTTTGGTTCCCACGTATTAACGGATCCCTTGCACAACAAAGGGAGCATTCCAGAGGACAAGCACTCTCAGAAAACACTTGTTAGTGTAGATCTGCATGATAATTCCAACCCTTTGGCCATCCAGAATATGGCAGTTGAAGAAACCACGCACGTCTTAAACATGCAGGACAGAGTAGAAGATACCGACCTTGATATGCCCCCCGTATCTGTAAAACCACAAAGATTGAAACTAACGAAAAAGATGATCACAATGACAACTATCATTGGAACCCTCAGCGCTTCCGCGTTGAGTTTATCCTGGCTGCATCGTAAACGTAAAAAAACTACTCATAACGACAATAGCGGTAACCTGCAAACAAAAAACTGACTTGTACACTTTCTTCCTATAAAGGAGATTATGTTATATTTGAAACCAGAATCTCATAATTTGCCAACAGATGCTTACTTAGCCAGCGGATATCCATAAGTAAAGAACAATAATAATGATGAAAACGAAGCTCTATCCGACTTTTCAAGCTTTACTGGCAGCGGCTTTATTTGGTGTTAGTGCACCCATTTCCAAAGCGTTGTTAGGTGAAGTTGCGCCGATTCCGATGGCAGCATTACTCTACCTGGGAAGCGGAGCCGGCACGTGGCTGTTGTCGCTTTTTCAAACCCGTGATGCGGAAGCGAAACTTGATAACGCTGATATTCCATGGTTATTAGGCGCGCTGTTAGCCGGGGGTTTTGCTGCGCCCATCGTATTGATGTTCAGCTTGCAAGGTCACGCCGGCACCCACGGCAAGCTTACTGCTAAACTTCGAAAGCATCGCGACAACTTTGATTGCTGCCCTGGTTTTCCGTGAATCTGTGGGAGGGAAGACGTGGCTAAGTATCAGTCTCATTTTCATTTCAAGTATTCTGTTGTCGCTGGACCTGAACAGCGCGTGGGCTTTTTCACCAGGAGCGATAGGCATCCTGGCTACATGTGTTTTATGGGGCATTGACAACACCTTCACCCGCAATATCTCAGCGAAAAACCCACTAAGCATCGTCATGGTGAAGGGGATTGGAGCAGGAACCTTTTCATTAGTTTTGGCGCTGCTTGTTAAGCAACCCTTCCCCAATATTGGTCCGTTGGTCGGCGCGCTGCTTCTGGGCGCCATCAGCTATGGAGCAGGTATCACTATCTATATCCATGCACTTCGGGGATTAGGCGCAGCACGCACCGGCGCATTCTACAGCACTGCGCCTTTTATCGGGACACTGTTCTCCTTTTTTCTTTTCCGGGATATTCCCAATGTGCAGTTTGGAGTCGCTTTTATCATTATGGCTATCGGTGCCTGGTTTTTGGTGAAAGAGCAGCATGAGCACAAGCATTTCCACCCAGCCATTGAGCACAACCACCGCCACAGTCACGATGACGATCACCACATCCACAACCATGATATAGAAAAGTTACCATTCGCAGAAAACCATGCACACCTCCACCTGCATGATAAGCAAGAACACCTCCATACCCATACACCTGATATCCATCACCGGCATGACCACGCCTGACAATGGGATAGCGCCTCCTACCCTCTGGATGTCCGCCATTTTTCCGCAACGGTAATAAGTGTGCATACTCCGCACTATGCTGAACATATTATGGTTTGCCTTGAGCAGGATGCTGTGGCGGGGCGGAACACGGAGCTTATCCATGAAAGGGAGACCTCCGCCCCGCCACCTGGTTTATAGGGGGCATCCGCTTTATCTTGATACCGAGTGTCAATTGCCCAGAGCAGAAACGGAGTATTTTCCCGTTTCTGCATGTTTGGCAGGTGGTTTTCCTGCCAAACACTGTGGTTGGTGATTTCCCTTCCACACACCCACGCCGCCCTAAGTGCATAGGATGCAAAAATGTGACGCACACCCCCACCCCAAAAAACTTGCTTTGTTCCGCCGCTTATGATAGACTTGACTAAAGGAATACAAATGAATGATCTCTATAAAAAACCCATAACACGGCGAAATGCGCTGAAAATATTTGCTGCTGCAGCAGCTTCTCTGGCTGCTATTCCTGTTATCAGGACAGAGGCAAAGGTGTCACGTCTGCCGGAATTGGCGGGTGAAGCATTACACCTTCCTCCCGAACCCATGGGTAACAACACCTGGCAGCTCTATGGCAGGGCGATTCACACCGTGGTTATCTATGAAGAAGCCAGCGCCCAAAGCACGCGCGTCCGGACATATGGGCGAGATGAGAGTTTCACCATACTCGAAGAGGTCCAGGCACCGTTCAACGCGCACAATGATCGTTGGTATCGTACAGAAGAAGGTTACGTCCATTCCGCATGGGTGCTGCCCATCAAACAATATCCCTCGCAACCTTTTATCGATAATATTGGTGAATTTGGATTCTGGGGTGAGGTTGCGCCGATCTTTACGGAAGGCTACACGCAACCGAGTCAAAATGCCGGACGAAAATATCGATTTTACGGGGGATGTGTTTTCCATGTGCTCGAGGCTACACTGGATGCGGATGGTGAAGGGTGGTACAAAGTTGCGGATGACTACCCACCACGCCAGAACACAAACCACCAGTGGGTGTTAGCGCGGGATCTGCGCCGAATTCCAAGAGTTGAAATGGCCCCAATCCACCCCTTCGCCAGCCAAAAACACATTGAAGTGGATCTGGAAGCACAATCTTTAACGTGCTATGAGGGAAACGAGATTGTTTTTTCGACTCTCGTCGCGTCAGGACTTGGCGGGTTTCACGCAACTCCCACAGGACCGCACAGCGTTTTGCTCAAGCAGGCTTCACGGCATATGAGTAATGTACCTTATCCGGATATGGAAGTCCTCCCTGACCCGAATGATATCTTCGATCTGCCCGGGATTCCCTGGAATACCTTCTTCGACCTGGAAGGCAGGGCTATCCATGGTGCCTATTGGCATAACGACTTTGGTGTAAGGCGCAGTCACGGTTGCCTTAATGTCGGGATGGCTGCTGCGCAGTGGATCTACCGGTGGGTAAATCCCATTGGCGGTTATGAAGATGATTTTATTCAGAGCAATTCTCGTGTCGGTACACCCATTAACATTTTCTGAACTCCTGAATAAAAAAAGACCGCGACGTTTCACAACGCTGCGGTCTTTTTTTATTCCGACATTCATCCGCTATATTTTCTCAGGTAAGGGATTTCACTGGCGCTTGCTCAATACCTTATGCTCATAATCGCGTATTGACGTCATATAGCCCATACCCACCGGTACGCCTTTTTGCATGCAATAGTAATCCCACACCGCGCCAAAAGGCATGCCTTTCAGTTCTTCCAACAGCGCCAATCGTCGCGTAAAATCCTCTGCAACTTCATACTCGCGCATCTGAGCTATAGGCTCCAATAAAGCCATTAGCAAGGCTTTTAATGCATTGCGGGTGCCGATGACCCAGGCAGCAATGCGGTTGATACTGGCGTCAAAGTAGTCCAAACCAATGTGCACCCGGTTGAGGAAATCACCGCGGACCAGTTCCTGCATAATCGCCTGCAATTCATCAGAAAGGATAACCACGTGGTCGCTATCCCAGCGCACACCGCGACTGACATGAAGGAGGACTTGATCAACAAAGAGAAATACTGCCGAGAGTTTGTCAGAGATAACTTCTGTTGGATGGAAATGACCCGCGTCAAGACACAAAAGCGTTTTATTTTTCATCGCATATCCCATATAAAACTCGTGTGATCCAACCACGTAACTTTCCGAGCCGATGCCAAAAAGCTTTGCCTCTACTGCATCCAGGTTGTAACGGGGATCAATGGGGTCGGCAAATACTTTATCCAGTGAATCCTGAAGCAGCATGCGCGGTGTCTTTCGATCGACCGGGATGTCTTTATACCCATCAGGGATCCACACGTTTGTCACGCATGGTGTACCCAGTTCCTGCCCGAATGCTGCGCCAATATTCCGGCATGCAATACAGTGCTCAACCCAGTACTGCCGGATCCCATCGTCATAACTTGAAAGGGTAAAACCACTGTCCGCAAGGGGATGGGAAAAGAGCGTCGGGTTGAAATCCACGCCATGGTCGTTCTCCTTCGCCCAATCTATCCATCCTGAGAAATGTTCAGGCTGCAGTGTATTGCGTTCGACATATTTCCCTCCGGTTTCAGCATAAATAGCATGAAGATTCAATCTGTGCTTTCCGGGGATCAGGCTGTAGGCAACATCCAGGTCACCGCGCAATTCGTCCGCAGAATGCGCTTTTCCCGGGTAATTGCCGGTGGCTGCAATCCCACCACTCAATGCTGTGTCCGGTGACTCAAAGCCGATGACATCGTCCCCTTGCCAGCAATGCAAGCTGATGGGGATTGTAGCCAGTTTGCGCAGCGCGGTATCGGTATCGACACCCATTGCTGCATAGCGCTCTTTCGCTAAAGCATAACTTTTTTCTATTGCGGCATCGCTTGTTTGTACCATCTTTAATAAACTCCTTGTTAAATAAAATACCTATATATACACGGATGCACCTTTCGATGCTTAATGATCTGCCCTTTACTATACTTAATAACTCAATGATGACAATCGGGTCTTAACTATGCTTACACAAATATTTATCAGCAAGGTCTAAACTTTTTCATTACTTGATGGGCATAGGGTTCAGACCACCCTATCCGCTTACTCAATGAATTTGAATGTGCTGGCAACCTGCTCAATAAGAGCCGGTATATTACCCCCGTTAAGCGCATGGACTTCGAGAACGTACAGCCAAAAATCCTTGTCCTGGACAACCCATGCCATACCCGGTTGATCCCCTGCCCATTGGATATTAATCGCAAAAGTGATACGACCATGCCACTCCGTTTCAACATACTCCGTAATGGAAGGCGGATCATCCGATGGAAAAGTCGCTTCCAGCATTGTGATGGCGTTACTCAGTAGAAGTTTTTCAGTGGGTCCCGGCGCCCACCACAAACCAATCCTGCCGTCCTGATACTGCCACATCCTGCTGCCGGCATAAAGGTCTCCCTGGCTTTCCACTTCGGTAAAGGCTAAGGGTAGGCGCAATCGAACATTTTCCGGCAATAAGCCTGTCAATTGACGAAAATGTATCTGCTCCGGGATAAAGAACTTAACGCGCATGCCTTCAATTTCCAGGTCACTTTCGATGTCAGCTACCACAGACCAATAACCACCAAGTGGATCAAGGGGGAGGTGAAGCTGCTCATCAGCATAATATCTGGAGCCATCTTGGTGCACCAAATCAAAAACCGCAAAAGGTTGTGACGCAGGATCCAATACTGTAATATAGATGGATGCATCGTAGAGTACGCCGGGTGGAGCGGACAACTCGATCTCCATCGGCACGGGTTCCAGTCCGGAGATCGCATCCGGCAGCGGGATGCGCAGCACTGCCGGCGGGATTGGTGTCGGCGTTGGGATAGGTGTAGGCGTCCAAGTGGGCGCCGGTGTGGCAGAAGGCTGGACCGTCGGTGTGTTGGAAGGTACCGGTGTATCCACCGGTGCAACCGCAGGTGCGGTTGAACAGGCTGCCAGCAGAAAAACCAAAACAAAGAGCAACCCTAATCGCTGCATAGGGCTGTACATCATCCTACAGGGATAGGAATGAAGCCCATGCGCCAATGATCGCAGCGAAGTTGAAAAAGGATTTAGAATCAACACGCCACTATCATAACATAGCGTTCAAAAGAATACAACAAGTTGACTTTCATCCTCTTTCTTATACAATTTCGACTCACCATTGGTAAGCGGCAGACCGATCAGCCCGTTACCCTATCGGAAGGAGAAAAGATGAAGCACCCTATGACCAGCAGTGAAATTCGACAGGCTTTTTTGGATTATTTTGCCGAAAGAGGCCACACAGTGGTGCCTTCCGCAAGTCTTGTGCCACACAATGATCCCACACTTTTATTTACGAATGCAGGTATGGTGCAATTCAAAGACGTGTTCCTCGGCACCGGCACACGCCCCTACACCCGGGCAACCGACACGCAAAAATGCATGCGCGTTGCCGGCAAACACAACGATCTGGAAGATGTGGGGCGCGACGGCACGCACCACACGCTCTTTGAAATGTTAGGCAACTGGTCTTTTGGCGATTATTACAAAAAAGAGGCTATCACCTGGGCATGGGATATTCTCACGCGGGTTTTGGGCTTTGAACCAGACCGGCTCTGGGCAACAATCTTTGAGGATGATGAAGGCGATCTTCCCAGAGACGACGAAGCTGCTGGCTATTGGCGCACCGAAACAGGCATCAATCCAGCCCATATCCTGCCGTTTGGAAGAAAAGACAATTTCTGGATGATGGCGGACACAGGTCCCTGCGGACCTAATTCTGAAATAAACTATGACCGGGGTCCCGAAGCCTGTGACAAGCAGCACGTTCCGGGACATGTGTGCCAGGTGAATGGCGACTGCCCCCGTTTCACAGAAATCTGGAATCTTGTGTTTATACAATTCAACAGCCTGGGCGCCGGTGCGCTCGAGCCTCTCCCATCCAGGCATGTTGACACCGGCATGGGATTCGAACGCGTGGTAGCCATCCTGCAAAACAAGGATTCCAACTACCGGACCGATGCCTTCTGGCCCATTATCACCACCGTGCAAGCGATGTCAGGGCACACGGATGCGGAAAGAGAAGCGAATATCATCGCTTATCGGGTCATCGCTGACCATATCCGGTCCGTAACGTGCCTGATTGGCGACGGCGTCATGCCGGCAAATGACGGGCGGGGCTATGTACTCAGAATGATCCTGCGGCGCGCGGTCCGCTTTGGGCGAACATTGGGATTCCAGCAGCCTTTTATGGCGGATCTGGCAGACCTTGTCATTGAGAATCTGGGGCATGTTTTTCCTGAACTCCCCACCCGGATAGACTTCATCAAAGCGACCATCACAAGCGAGGAAAAACGCTTCCTCAGGACATTGGATCAGGGTCTGGACCGTCTGGAAACGATCATGGCAGAAACCCAACAGGCTGGCACGGCAGCCATCGCAGGCGACCAGGTCTTCTACCTGCATGACACGCTGGGACTCCCCTTTGAAGTCACCCGTGATATCGCCGAAGAAAATGGTTTAAAGGTGGATGAAGCGGGATACCGCACCGCTCGTGAGGAACAGCGCGCACGCGGACGGGCGTCCGGCACATTTGAGATGGAGACCGACGACCATGCTTATCTCTATCCGCAGTTGATAGCGTGGATGGAAGCTCAGGCTCCACAGGTCGCGCTAAGCTATAATCCGTATGCCGCTTTGGACGTCCAAACGCGCGTCGCCGGACTGATCGCGCAGGATGAAGTCACTGATCAGGCTCAGACCGGCGACCGGGTAGAAGTTGTCCTGGAAGCCTCGGTTTTTTATGTGGAGTCCGGCGGGCAGGTATCCGATACGGGACGCATCACCGGTGCGGATTGGGAAATCCAGGTGGAAGACACCCAACGTCCCATGGAAGGTCTGGTCGTCCACATCGGGCAGGTTGTGCATGGGCAGCCCATGGTCGGCGACAGCGCCACGGCATCTGTGGATACAGTCCGGCGTTGGGATATCGCGCGCAACCATACCGCGACACATTTATTACACCGGGCACTGCGTCAGATAGTAGGCAGCCATATTCAGCAGGGTGGATCGGTGGTCGCACCGGACCGGTTGCGCTTCGATTTTAACCACGATGCCCCCCTGACCCAGGAGCAGCGGGAGGCAATCGAACGGATGGTGACCGATGCCGTGCTGGCGAATTATCCGGTTACAGCCAGACAGGAAAACTACCGCGACGCGCTGTCGCAGGGCGTTATCGCCCTTTTTGAAGAGAAATACGGCGATGTGGTCCGCGTCTTGCGCGTTGGTGATGCCAATGCCCCTTACAGTCAGGAATTGTGTGCCGGTACCCACGTCCTGAGGTCCGGCGATATTGGACCATTTGTTATCCTGTCAGAAAGCGGTATCGGTGCCGGGATTCGCCGGATCGAAGCCGCAACCGGACGCGGCGCTGTACGTGCCATGCAAACGATGCGCGCGCAATTGGAAGAAACCGCGACTTTACTGGAAAGTCCACCATTGGAAACAGCAGCGCGCGTTCAAAAACTTCAGGACACTATCCATGCAGCCTCTAAAGAGATAGAACATTTAAACCGCAGTCTGGCTAAAGTTAATTTCCAAACGCTGCTGAATGACGTAATTGACGTGCAGGGCATCCCTGTCCTGGCAGCAGTCGTTGATGCTGCGGATACCGGCACCCTCCGCGAGATGGCAGATTGGTTCCGCGACAAGATGCAGGGCGGTGTGATTGTTTTGGGTACGGTGATCAATGAAAAACCGCTGCTGATCGCAGCGACAACCCAAACAGTCGTGAAAGAACGCGGCGTCCATGCCGGGAACCTGATCCGCGATCTGGCAAAAATTGTTGGCGGCGGGGGCGGCGGCAGGCCCGATATTGCGCAAGCTGGGGGACGTGACGTTGATAAATTACCGGCAGCAATCGCGAAAGTACCGCAGTTGGTCGCTGCGATGATCCACTAAGCTGACCTTTCAAGCATGAAAAGCTGCAATAATGTCTGCGGCTAAATCATAACGGTTAAAAGCAGGCATCAGGTATACCCCCTGTACCCAGTCCTGCATCTGGGAAATCAGGTCGATAGCAATTTGCACGCCTACTTTCGGGGCTTCCTTACCCGCATTCCGCAAATCAGAAAAGATAGGTTCAGCAATGGTTATGCCCGGCACTTCGTTATGTAAAAAGTTCGCATGCCGTTCTCCGAACAGAGGCAGGATACCCACCAGGATGGGAATATCCAGGGGACCATAAGCATCGATATAACGATGCACAAATGCACGCGCCGTCAGTGGATCAAAAACTGGCTGCGACAGGAAAAAATTCACTCCTGCCCGCTGTTTGCGGCGCATAACCTTTATCTCCCGGTCCGGGTCATGCGAAGTCAGATTCAGCGCACCGCCCACGAAGAAGGATGTGGGCTCCCCAATATCCGATCCTGACAGGTCAACCCCTGCGTTGAAATTCCTGCGGATTAATTTAATCAGACCCGACGGCACGACATCATAATTATCCATCGCCTCAGGGTAATCACCAATCGCAGTTGGATCCCCCATAACCACAAAGACGTTGCGTATGCCCAAGAGCATGAGCAGCGAGCAAATCACCCTGCACGCGAAGCAAATTACGTCCCCGGGTTGGAAAGTGCAAAGTTGTCTCAATACCAACTTGATCCTGTACCAAAGCGCAAACTGCCCACGGACTCATCCGCATCTGTGCCATAGGGCTATCGGCAACATTAATAATATCGGCGCCCGACCTTGATAAGAGTTCTGCGCCGGCGAGCAAGCGGTGTGTCGATAAACCGCGGGGGGGATCCATCTCAACCGCAAAGGTAAAGTGACCGGCAGTCAAAGACTTTGACAGGCGCGAGGGCTGGTCGGGTGGCAGCGCAGTCCCCAGCGTGGGCAACCTTTCAAGATGCTCCTGGATTATGAAATCCGCCGGTGGACCGAGGTCAATCGCTTTGCGCATGGCGGAAACATGGTCCGGTGTTGTTCCACAACATCCGCCCATAATTGACACACCGGCTTCCTGGAACGCCCAGGCGCTCTCCGCAAAATATTCAGGTGTTGCCGAATACATAATCCGCCCACCAACCTGCTCGGGCCAACCAGCATTGGGTTTGACCCATACGCGGATGTCCGGCACCGCATCACGCATTTGCCGTACGATCCGCAGCAGCTGCGCCGGTCCACCCGAACAATTGACGCCCAGAATATCCACATCCGCAGCGCTTAAACGCTTTGCCACTTTGACGGGTGTATCCCCCAGAAGCGTGCGGTCATCCCGGGTAAAGGTCATAGAGGCAATCAACGGCACATCACCCGCATCCCGCACAGCCTTTACGGCAATTAACAACTCGTGAAGGTCTGACATCGTTTCGATAATCAGCAAATCAACGGCAGCTTCTGCCAAAACCTGGGCTTGCTCCATAAATGCTGCATAAGCCATTTCCTTAGTCACACGCCC
Organism: uncultured Chloroflexia bacterium; assembly: GCA_963700595.1. GTDB lineage: Bacteria > Chloroflexota > Anaerolineae > B4-G1 > SLSP01 > PWVB01. The sequence goes on along the minus strand of CAVOYE010000011.1, from coordinate 35,233 downwards.
AAAGGGCACCATCCGGACACCCAACGGTCCAATATCGCCGGCCAGCCAAACACGCTTTTGTGACGCCGCGATGGCGCTGGCAGCCAGGTCAACGCCAGCCCGATTAATCACCGCAACCTGATCCTGCAACCCATGGTCTGCCAGTTTATAACGATTCGCACCAAAGGTATTCGTCAGAATAATCTCAGCGCCGGCGTTAATATAGGCTTGATGAATTTCTGCCACCCTGGCTGGATCTGTCAGATTAAGCTGGTCAAAACATTCGTCAAACGATGCACCATGCGCATGCAGCATGGTGCCCATCGCGCCATCCGAAAGCAGCGGACGGTGCGCTTGTGCAAGGTATCCCAAAAAGTCATGTCTATTCATACGGGTTGTTTTATTGCACCCCAATCAACGGTTAACTTTCAGGTCCTCACGAACCGTAAACACAGCTTTCATCATATTCTGCAAAGCCGGGATAACCTCATCCCATGCCCGTGTTTTCAGTCCGCAGTCAGGATTGACCCACAGGCGCTGCGGATCCAGGTGCTGTAAAAACGCAACGAGTTTATCCTTAATGAACACAACTTCCGGAATAACCGGACTGTGAATATCGTAGACCCCGGGCCCGACGGCTCGCGGGTACCCATAAGCAGCCAATCCCCGCAACGTTGCGTCATCACTTCGGGCATTTTCTATAGAAATCACATCCGCGTCCAATGCGTTAATCGCTTCCATAATCTGACCAAATTCCGAATAACACATGTGGGTATGAATCTGTGTCTCAGGAAGCGCTTTTGCCGTCGTCAGTTTGAACGCATCAACCGCCCAGGATAAATAAGCCCCATGGTCAGCAGGCGACAGCGGCAAGCCCTCACGCAAAGCCGGTTCATCCACCTGAACAGCCCGTGCGCCTGCTTGTTCAAGATCATGGATCTCATCCCCCAGCGCCAGCGCAATTTGATAAGCAATCTCCCGCTGCGAAATATCTGTTCGCGGATATGACCAATTGATGATTGTGACCGGTCCGGTAAGCATGCCCTTGACCGGCTTCGTGGTCATCGACTGCGCAACAATAAACTCACGCACAGTCATCGGCGCCGCCCGTGAAATATCGCCAATGATGATGGGCGGACGCACGCAGCGGCTGCCAAAACTCTGTACCCACCCATTTTCTGTAAATGCGAATCCTTCCATTTTTTGAGCAAAATATTCAACCATATCCGTACGCTCAAATTCGCCATGGACCACCATGTCCAGCCCGAGTCCATCCTGAACCCCTACGGCATAGGCGATAAAGGCGTCCATCTCTGCCTCGTAGGATTCCTTGCTGATCTCGCCACTGTGATATTGCGCCCGAGAGCGCCTGACCTCAGCGGTTTGCGGAAACGACCCTATCGTCGTGGTTGGCAAAGCCGGCAGTTTAACCTGCACCTTCAGCCTTTCCGGATAGGATTGTACACGATTGAAGTCTTCAGGTCGCAGTCCGGCAATCCGGGCTTGCACTTGCGCATTTGGCGGTAAAAAGGCGCGGAAAGCGTCCCATGCAGCCCTGCCCTCAGCCATATTATTAACCGCTAACTGAACCAGTTCATGGAGTTTTTCTTCAGCAAATGCCAATACGCCCCGAATTTCACCGGGTATATTTTTTTCAGTCAGTACCGTATAGGGAACAAACTGGAGGGAAGCAGAAACTCCGGCACGAATCGCCCCGGATGTAATCTCCGCCAGTTTATCCATCAGCGGAGAAATCTCGGTATCGCGCATACGCCAAACACTGCGCGCATCGATCACGCCGGCGCCCAGTATTTTGTCCTGAGGCCAAACTTTGCTGGACAGGATTTCCAGATTTCTGCCGCGCGTGAAATCAAGCGACAGGACATTCACAGGTAAATTGACCACCCATTCGTAAGCATCGCCAAGATCACTGAAATATGTGACAAGGTTAATGCGTAAACCACAGGCAGCAAAAAGTTCAAAAGCCTGCGTTACCTGCGCCCGGTATTCTCCTGCATCGGGCAAGACAAGCGCAGGTTCGTGTATTTGTACCTCTTTGACACCCAAGGCGGCTAAAGCATTGAGTAAAGTGACATATTGGGGCAGCAGCTTCTGGAACACATCCTGAAAATCGGCAGAAAGCCTGGAAAGATTCAGGAGTGTCCATGGTCCAATAATGATGGGGACGGCACGGTCACCCAGGATGGTCTGCGCTTTTTTAACCAGCGTAATAAAGTCACCCCAGTTACCGGATGGTTCCGCATCAGCATCAATCTCCGGAACAAGATAATGATAGTTGGTATTAAACCATTTGGTCATCGCCAGTGCCTGTTTACCCGGCACGCCTCTCGCCATAGCAAAATACTGATCCAACCCTTCCAGGTCGTTGAATCGCGAAGGGAATAAACCAAAACGGAAAGCCCAATCCAGCATCTGGTCGTAGAGTGTCGCACTGCCCACCCCTATATAATTCACACCAGCATCTTTTTGCGTCAGCCAATTTTCTTCAGCAACCTGCCAGTAGCGGTCCATCAGGGTATCCGCATCCAGTTTTCCACGCCAATACGATTCGAGAGCGCGTTTAATTTCGCGTTTCTTGCCAATGCGGGGATAACCCAGGGTTTGTGTCTCCATCATATTAAAATATCACTCCTCATGTCTCAAAACCGGCTAAAATGTCAAAGCTATTATTTAAGGTATTTATCTTCTAAACAAGTTTACATTAAGTTACAGCGGTGTCAATATTGATAAAAGGGACTATTGTTTCAAGGGACTATTGTTTTTTGCGTTAGAAACAATAGTCCCTTTTACGGGTAAATGTGCCTGAACCCGGACTATTGTTTCTTAAAACTGGATTAAGCTCCTGTTGTTCGATGTGCTTCAACTTCATGATAGAACATATTTTCTATCTATCAAGTAGACAGAGGGGGTAGACTGCGTTTTTGGTAAGGGCTCCAGGAATTCACTCTCAATCTGCAATACGCCTTATACTTGGCAATTTGTGAAGTTATGGCATACTGCCCTTCGTGAATGTCATAACTATTACAACGACGGATAATCGTTATACCATACGGGAGGCCCTTCAACAGATCTATAATGAGCCGGTCCTCATCGTCCTGACCTGGGATATTCCTAAGCGATGGAAACTTCCCCTGGATTACGAATTATTGTTGCGTGAAGCTGTTAATCGACATCTGAATGCCGCCTGGGTTATTGAAGATCCTGAAAAGCGTTATGTCGCGCGCAAAGCTGGTTTTCCTGTTTTCCGGTCAGAATCCATAGCACAAGCCTATTTAACGAAAAACGGGACCTATCCTCCCTTAAAAAGCCAACCCAAACCACCGCAACCCACTGTCCCATGGTATACAGCAGCACCAAAAAGACCGAAGCCACCCCGCTTTGCCAGCCAACCGGTGTGGATGCTTATGCTGGAAAGTATCGTTCTTTTCGGTGTTCTCGCTGCAGTCCTGTATACAATGTATCTGGCAATCCCATCCGCCGAAATCACACTTTATCCGGAAAATCAGACTTATACGCGCATCGTGAAAATATCTGTGGATCCGCTATTAGAAACCGCCGATTTACAGCACAGTGTGATTCCTGCTGTACGGATCGGTGATGAATTCAGCGGTTATGCTGAAGTTTCCACCACAGGGCAGGGTTTTGCATTTTCCGGACGCGCCGAAGGTCGTGTTCTATTCAGTAATTTACTTGGTCAGGATTACCAGGTGCCGGCAAATACAATTGTCCGCACTTCATCAGGGTCATTTCCTGTACGCTACGCGACAACGCAAGATATCACCATTCCGGCATTTGGTCAGGCAGAATCACCTGTGACAGCCGTAGAGGATGGACCGCGAGGCAATGTTGATGCCTATCAGGTCAACCTGGTAGAAGGCGTCGTTGGTTTCGCGGTACGTGTTACAAATCCATCGCCTATCACCGGTGCAGAAAGTAAAACCGTAAATGTTGTCTCCGAGGCAGACAGAGATCGCGCCCGAACTGCTGCCACCCAACAAGTGATGGCAATCGCCTATAACGGCTTGCAGGAAATTACGGCGCTTGAACCGGGTCATTTTTTACCCAATCAGGCATTAGTCATCCAATCGACACCCAAAGCTGCTTTTTCGCATGGGGCCATGCCATGTCGAGCATCTTTCTCGACAGCCTGGCAGTGGATCTGGAGCGGCTCGAGCGCATCAATCAGACGGTCGGCGGGCTTTCTGCCGAGCAGCGGCAGGCCGCGGGGGTTTTGTTGCGGCCGATCGAGACGCTGGTGATCGCGCCCTCGCGCCGCATTGACACCATCGCCGGCCAGTACCGCAAGAGCCTGCCGCGTGCCTTGCGTGCGGTACTCAGCGGCGTCGGTGCGATGCGTCCGGAGGGCTCGACGCTGCCTCCACCTGCTCTTCGAGCCGGGTTTTACGCGCGCACTGATGTCGCTCGGTTACGAAGACACGATGGCCAGGCGACATGCCGTGTCAGATTTCCTGCGCCTTTAAAAAAATAAGAAATCAGTTAAAGAAACCGCGCTTAGTTGCCGTTTTTATTGATACTTTACGAATTACGTACTAGGCTTGTCACAATGTTTCGACTGTTTCGGCCCGCCAACAGGCCCACCTTCCTGCTAATCATTTTGCTCTTCGCGTGTGGCGGTTTGCGCGCGGGCGGCGAAAGCGCCGTGCGCATGTCGGTGACCATCAATCCGGCCAATGCGCCACGCGCGCTGCTTGCCGACCAAGCGCTGGATGACGATCCGGATCTGCGCTCGCGGGCGTTCTTGGTGATCGATCAGCGTAGCGGAGAAGTGCTGCTCGAGCGCAATGCCGGGCTGGTCGCGCCGATCGCCTCGATCACCAAGTTGATGACCGCCATGGTAGTGCTTGATGGCCGACAGTCGCACAAACAGAAGGTGACCATTTCCCGTCTCGACGTCGATACGCTGCGCAACAGCCGCTCGCGCTTGCCGGTGGGGACGCGTCTGAGTCGTGGCGAATTGCTGCAACTCATGTTGATGGCATCCGAAAACCGTGCCGCGTCGGCGCTTGCGCGCAACTTCCCGGGCGGCACGCGCGGCTTCGTCAAGGAAATGAACCGCAAGGCGCGCGCGCTGGGCCTGCGAAATACCCGATTCGCCGAGAGCACGGGCCTGAGCGCCAGCAACGTGTCGAGCGCGCGCGATCTGGCGCGGCTTGCCACGGTGGCGGCAAAGTATCCGCTGATCCGCGCGTATTCGACCGAGGGTTCTCATGCCGTGACAATTGGCGGCCGCACGCGCACCTTTCGCAACACCAACGCGCTGGTGCGCGACCCGGATTGGGAGATCAGCCTGTCGAAGACCGGCTATATCCGTGAGGCCGGCCGTTGCCTGGTGATGCAGACGTGGCTGCGCGCCCGTCCGCTCATGGTGGTGCTGCTCGATTCATTTGGGCGGCATACCCGTACCGCCGACGCGCGGCGCCTGCGCGACTGGCTCGCAACACGATCCTGGGATCAACTTGTGGCAGCACCGCGCTCGCCCGCGGGCTGAGCGCAGCACCACGGACGATCACGGGCGCCGCACCAAGCCCTCAGCGATAAGGCAGAACGCAGCCCAGGGCGCGTGACACGGTGGCGGCGGTTTCCCCCACCAGTGGCGCCCATTCAGGGTTGAAGCGCTCGGCGGGTGTCGACAAGGAAATCCCGGCCACCAGTTGGCCCTTGTCGTTGTGGATGCCGGCGGCAATGCAGCGCACGCCCACTTCCACCTCTTCCATGTCAAACGCGATGCCGTTGCGGCGAATCCTGTCGAGTGCTTTTTCGAGCACCGCGAGGTCGGTGATCGAGGCGGCGGTCGCGGCCGGCAAACCAGTGCGTTTGGCGTAGGCGCGCACCTGTTCGGCGCTGTCTTCGCAAAGGAATAGCTTCCCCGTCGCGGTCGTGTGTAGCGGCGCCCGCGCGCCGACGATATGTACCACGCGCACCGACGAGCGGCCGCTCGACGTGCGTTCGACGTACACAATCTGGTCCTTGTCGCGAATCCCCAGATTGACGCTCTCACCGGTTTGCTGGTGTAACTCGAGCATGGCGTACATTGCCGTTTCACGAAGTGAAATGCGCGATTTCACCAAGGCCCCGAGTTCGAGCAGGCGAATACCCAATCGGTATATGCCGTTTTCCGTCCTCTCGACGAAACCGCTGCCCGCCATCGCATTCAGGATGCGGTGCGCGGTTGACGGATGCAGCCCGGTCTCTGCCGCCAATTGCTTGAGTGGCAAGGGATCAGGGTGTGCGGAGAGGACGTCGAGCAATTTCATCATGCGCTCGATGACCTGGATGGACGTTTTGTTAGCGGGTTCGGTCATGGCTGAATTTCCTGATTTGCGCATGTTACTTGAGTGCAGTAGATTTCGCCCAGTGAAATCCGATGTCGAAAAACGCGTCGAGTGAGGTCGAAAATGGAACCGCGAATCGTATTTTTAGAGACCGACTCGGTCGGTGTGCCATTCGGTCGTCCATCCTCGCCGCATGTCTGGATCGAGCATGCGCTGAGCGCTGCCGCAGAGGTTCCTGAACGTCTCGCGGGCGCGCACATCGCAATCGTCAACAAGGTGCGCATTGACGCCGAATTGCTTGACCGATTGCCCGATCTCAAGATGATCGCGGTGGCCGCGACCGGCACCGATAACGTGGATCTGGCAGCCTGCGACGCGCGCGGCATCGTCGTCAGCAATGTGCAAGGCTATGCGAACACCGCGGTGCCCGAGCATGTGATGGCGCTCATGCTGGCATTGTCACGGCGGCTGATCGACTATCACAACGATGTCCGCGCCGGGCGTTGGGCGGAGACGACGAATTTCTGCTTTTTCGATTATCCGATGGTCGATCTGCAGGGCGCCACGCTGGGCCTTGTCGGCAGCGGCAGCCTGGGTGGCGGCGTCGCGCGGCGGGCCGAGGCCTTCGGCATGCAGGTGCTGTGGTCGGAGCGCCCCGGCGTGACGCAGGTGCGTCAGGGCCGTCAAGCGTTCGCGGACGTGTTGCGCGCGGCGGATGTGCTCTCGCTGCACTGTCCGCTCACCGATGAGACCCGGCACATGATAGACGCCGAAGCGCTGCGCGCAATGAAACGCTCGGCGCTGCTGATCAATACGGCACGCGGCGCGTTGATCGATGAAGTCGCGCTCGCCGATGCGCTGCGCACCGGCGAAATTGCCGGTGCCGCCATCGACGTGCTGACCACAGAGCCGCCCGCCCGAAATCACCCGCTGCTCGCCGCGGATGTGCCCAACCTGGTGGTCACGCCGCACGTCGCCTGGGCGACGCAAAGCGCCATGCGGGCGGTGGCAGATCAGGTGGTGGAGAACATCGACGCGTTTCTGGCCGGCACGCCACGCCGTCAGGTGCGGTCCACGTTGTTAACCTATAGCCGCGACGAGAATACCGCGGCCGCGCGGTTGTTCGCCATCTGCGACGCAGCTATAGTGGAGCCCAATCACGGGAGACAATTCCCATGCATGGCGGCCGCAAAGGCGATGCCTGTGCGGGAAAATAAAAAAACATGCGTGCGCTTCGATCGCTGAGCTTCGTGTTGACGCTCTACGTGTTCTGGCTGGTATTGTCCGGCTACTTCACGCCCTTCCTGCTGACAGTTGGTATCGGCTCGGCGGTCGCGATCCTTTTCTTTGCCCAGCGCATGGACGTCGTTGACCACGAAGGTCACCCCATTTCGCTCGGCCGCAACGCGATTTTCTACTGGCCGTGGCTGTTCAAGGAAATCATCCTTGCCGCCTGGGACGTGAGCAAGATCATCGTCAACCTGCGCCTGCCGATCAGCCCGACCATGGTGCGCGTGCGCGCCAGCCAGAAAACGTCGGTCGGCAAAGTCACCTACGCCAATTCGATCACGCTGACGCCGGGCACCATTTCGGTGGATGTCGAAGGCGACGAAATCCTCGTCCATGCATTGACCCGTGAGGGCGCCGAGGCGGTCCAGGAGGGCACCATGGATCGGCGCGTGACCGCTTTCGAGGGGTTGTCTTAATGTACGTCGTCGTCGTTATTGCGCTGCTGGTCACGCTCACTCTCGCGCTGGTGCGCGCCTTCCTCGGGCCGACGGTTTTCGACCGCGCGCTGGCCGGCAACATGGTCGGCATCGCCAGCATGTTGCTACTGGCCATTTTTCAGTTCATTTCCGGGCGCCCCGAATTCGTTGATCTGGCGCTGGTTTACGGCCTGCTGAGTGTCATCGGCACCATCGCACTGCAAAAATTCTTCCGCTACGGCGACCTCGGCGAGCCCGGGCGCGCACGGGAGAAACGGCCATGATCGTCATCGACATCCTGAGTTGGGCCTTGATGTCGGTCGGCGGCGTGTTCTGCGTGATTGGTGCGGTCGGCATGGTCCGCATGCCGGATTTCTTTACGCGCATGCATGCCGCCAGTGTCGTTGACACCTTGGGTGCGGGCTGATCATTCTCGGGCTGATTCTGCAAAGCGGCTTTACTCTCGCCAGCGTCAAGCTGCTCATTCTCGGCTTGCTGATCTTCTTTACTTCCCCCACCGCCTCGCATGCGCTTGCCGATGCCGCGCTCGAGCGTGGTGCCAAGCCGGTGCTGGCCGATGAAGGAGAACCACCATCCTTACCACGCTGACTGCCGTTGTCCTGCTCACCTTGATGGCGGCGGCCGCAATCGGCATCGCGCGCCAGCGCAACCTTTTCGGTGTCGTGCTGCTGGGCGGAATTTATTCCTTCCTGATGGCAACGCTGCTGGTCGTACTCGATGCGGTCGATGTGGCGATGACAGAAGCGGCCGTCGGCGCGGGCATTTCCACGGTGCTGCTGCTGAGCGCGATCTTCCTTACCGGCAGCACTGAATCGAAGCCCATCCACAAGCCGTGGCTGCCATTGTTCGTCGTCTTCGTCACCGGCGGCATGCTGATTTACGGGACGCTGGGTCTGCCGGCGTTTTCTGACCCGAACGCACCGATCCACCAACACGTCGCGCCGCGCTACCTGGAGCAGGGGCCCAAGCTGACCGGCGTACCGAACGTCGTCACGGTCGTGCTGCGCCAGCTACCGCAGCCTTCGATACCCTCGGTGAGACCGCCGTGGTATTTACCGCCGGGATCGGCGTGATCGCCTTGCTTGGGCGACGCGCGCCGCGGCGCAAGCTCGACCCGACCGACGACGAGGCGCCGCGCGCATGAGGCTCGATATCGTGCTTCGCGTGATTGCGAAGCTGCTCATTCCGTTTGCCATCATGTTCGGCATTTACGTTCAGTTTCACGGTGACTACGGCCCCGGCGGCGGCTTTCAGGCCGGCGTCATCATCGCGGCGGCGGTCATTTTCTATGCGCTGATCTACGGCCTGCCGAGTGCCCGGAAAGTGGTGCCGGTACGCCTCGTCGAAATATTGATCGCGGTCGGCCTGCTGCTTGTATCTGGCGGTCGGCGTGGCGGGTATGTTGCTCGGCGGTAATTTCCTCGACTACTTCGTTCTGGGCGCGATCCCGTCAACGGCCAACATCGCGGGATATTCTGGATCGAGCTCGGCGTCCGATTACGGTTTCCGCGGTGATGCTCAAGATCTTCTATGTCTTTGCCGGTCGCCGGCGCGATGTCGAGGAGGATGCCCCGTGACGATGGCCGGGGCATTACACCTATTTCGTCACCATCTTGCTGCTCATGGTCGGTCTGTTCGTTCTGATCGCCCGCAGCAACCTGATCAAGAAACTGATCGGCCTGGGCATCTTCCAGACCGCTGTGTACCTGCTCTACATCGCCCCCGGCAAGCTCATCGGCGGTAGCGCGCCGATCGTGGCGGAAGGCATCCAGATCTATTCCAACCCCTTGCCGCACGTGCTCATCCTCACGGCCATCGTCGTCGGCGTGTCCACACTCGCGCTGGGGCTGGCCCTGGTGGTGCGGATCAAGGAAGCGTACGGAAGCATCGACGAGGAAGACATCCTCCTGAGCGATGTCGAAGCGATCGCGAAAAGCCCTGACGAACACCACTGAACCCCTTGCTCACACATAATCTTCCCGCCCTGCTCGTCGTTGTGCCGCTGATTTCGGCGCCCCTCATGGTCGTCGTGCGGGGCGCCAGGTCTTGCTGGCTGCTGTCGCTGATCACCAGCGTGCTGACCCTGGGCGTCGCCATCGCGCTGCTCGGGGAGACCTTGGCGCCGGGCACGATCTCCTACCCGATGGGCAGTTGGGAGCCGCCGCTGGGTATCGAATATCGCGTTGACACCTTCAACGCCTTCGTCGCCGTGGTCGTCGCCCTGATGGCCGTGTTCATCGTTCCCTATTGCGGCGCCGGTATCGCCCAAGACGTGCGTCGCGAAGAGCAGTACCTGTTCTACTGCATGCTCATGCTGTGCCTCGCCGGCTTGCTCGGGCATCCTGGTCACGGGCGACGCGTTCAACATCTTCGTCTTTCTCGAAGTCTCGTCGCTGGCCACCTATGTGCTCATTGCCATGGGGCGCGACCGGCGGGCGCTGGTGGCCGCATACCAGTACTTGCCGACGGGTACCGTTGGCGCCACCTTGTACGTGCTTGGCATCGGAATTCTGTATCTCGAAACGGGCACGCTCAATCTGGCCGACATGGCGGTGCGCCTGCCGCAACTTGGTGATCCGCGCGGCACGCTCGCGGCGCTGGCCTTCATTACAGTGGGCCTGTCGCTCAAGATCGCGCTCTTTCCGCTGCACCTGTGGCTGCCCAATGCCTACGTTTTTGCGCCATCGGCGGCCTCCGCCTTTCTTGCGGCGACCGCCACCAAGGTGTCGATCTATGTGCTGATGCGCTATTTCTTCACCGTCTTCGGTTCGGTGGTGGTGTTCGATACCCATCTGACCGGCGCCATTCTCGTCGCGCTGTCGCTCGGCGCCATGTTCATTGCGGCCGCGGTGGCGATATACCAGCGCAACGTCAAACGCCTGCTGGCCTATTCGAGTCTTTCGCAGATTGGCTACATCACGCTCGGCATCAGCCTCAATACCGTGGGCGGGCTGACTGCAGCCACCGCCCATCTGTTCAATCACGCGCTCACCAAGGGCGGCATGTTCCTGTTGCTCGGTTGTGTGGTGTCGCGCTGCGGTAACTCGGATTTCAGCCGTCTGGCCGGTCTTGGCCGCACCATGCCGCTCGACCTCGTTCGCGTTCGTCATCGGCGGCCTGAGCCTGATTGGCATCCCCGGGACCGCCGGCTTCATCAGCAAGTGGTATCTGGTGACGGCGGCGATGGAGGCGGGCCACTGGTGGATGGCGGCGGCGATCATGCTCAGTTCGCTGCTCGCCGTGATCTACGTCTGGCGTTTTGTTGAAGTCGCCTATTTGCGCGAGCCGCCGGCCGACAATCCGCCGCCCGGCGAGGCGCCCTGGTCGATGACGGTGCCGGCGGTGGCGATGATTGCCGCCTGCGTCTACTTCGGTCTGGACGCGACCTGGAGCGGCGAAATGTTGACGCGCGCCGCCGAAGCCTTGATCGGGGGCTGGAAGTGAGCGCCTCATGGGCCCTGGCCGGCATTCTCGCCACCCCCTTCGTCGGCATGGGCGTGGTCTCGCTGAGCGGCCGCTCGCCCAATGTGCGCGAAGGCGTCACGCTGACCACCGCGGTGCTCTTGTTCGCTCAGGTGCTCGCGCTGGCGGGGCCGGTGATTGACGGAGCGCGCCCAGCGCTCGAGCTGGTCGAAATCGTGCCGGGCATGTCGCTCGGCCTCACCGCCGAGCCGCTCGGTCTGCTCTTCGGCCTGATCTCGTCGGGGCTGTGGATCGTCAGTTCGCTGTATTCGATCGGCTACATGCGCGGCAACAACGAAAAGAACCAGACGCGTTTTTTCGTCTGTTTCGCGGGCGCCATCTTCGCCGCGCAGGGCATCGCGTTTGCCGGCAACATGCTGACCCTGTTCCTGTTCTACGAGGTGATGACGCTGATCACCTATCCGCTGGTCACCCACAGCGGCACGGAACACGCCAAAAAGTCGGCGCGCGTGTATCTGGGCGTGCTCATGGGTACCTCGATTGCCTTCCTGCTCACCGGTACGCTGGCCACCTGGGTACTCACCGGTACGCTGGATTTCCGTGAAGGCGGCATCCTCGCCGGCCATGTCGGCGCCGCCGGCACGATGGTCCTCGTGGCGCTGTACATGTTCGGTATCGGCAAGGCGGCGCTGATGCCGTTTCACCCGTGGCTGCCCGCGGCGATGGTCGCGCCCACTCCCGTGTCGGCCTTGCTGCACGCCGTGGCGGTGGTCAAGGCCGGGGTGTTTACGGTGGTCAAGGTGGTGGTCTATATCTTCGGCGCCGAACACCTCATGACCATCGGCAGTGCCGACTGGGTGCCGTTGATCGCCGGCTTCACGATCATCGCGGCGTCCGTCGTCGCCCTGCGTGCCGATAACCTCAAGCGTCGGCTGGCCTTTTCCACGGTCAGCCAGCTTTCCTACGTGACCCTGGCCGCCACCCTGCTGGCGCCGATTTCGATCATCGGCGCCACCTTGCACATCGCCGCGCACGCGGTCGGCAAGATCACGCTGTTCTTTGCCGCCGGCTCGATCTACACCGCGGCGCACAAGACCGAAGTCAGCCAGCTCGATGGCATCGGCCGACGCATGCCGTGGACGATGACCGCCTTCAGCATCGGCGCGCTGTCGATGATCGGCCTCCCGCCGGCTGCCGGTTTCATCTCCAAGTGGTACATCCTCACCGCAGCGATGAGTCTCGAGCACTGGTTCGCGGTCGGCGTGCTCATCCTCAGTACCCTGCTCAACGCGGGCTATTTCGTGCCCATCATCTGGCGCGCCTTCATGCGCGCGCCAGCCGCCGACCCGGACGACCACCATCACGATGCGCATGGCGAGGCGCCGACCATCATGGTGGTGGCGCAGGTCATCACCGCGTCGCTCACGATCGGACTGTTCTTCTTCCATGAAACCGTGCTTCGCATTGCGCGAACGGTGGCGGGAGTTCCCTGATGATCCCACCGACTTTTACCGACAAGCGGGGCAATGTACTTTGGCAGGGGCTGCTGATTGTGCTGGTGCTCACCATGGCCGCCGGGTTCTTCGTACACGGTCACCCGCATTTCGGTTTCGATGGCTGGCCCGGCTTCAACGCGTGGTATCCGTTTATCGCCTGTGTGCTGCTGGTGGCTGTGGCTTGGGCGGCTTTCAGCGGCATGGCGGCCCCGGAGGACGACGATGAATAGCGGGCAGCAGTGCACGCCGGCCTGGAAGCGGAGGCGACATGGCGATCGGTGATCTGTTGGGACATCCCGCGCTTTGGCTGGTACTCGGCGGGCTCGTCATGGGTTTCTTGCGCGGCACACCGCGCAGTGTGGTCTCGATCGCCTTGCCACTGCTCGCCTTGCTGCTCGCCTGGCGCCTGCCCGAGGGCGTATTCGGCGGCTTCGCGTTCCTCGACTATTCGCTCGAGGTGCTGCGCGTCGATCGCCTCGGCCGCCTGTTCGCGATGGTGTTTTCGCTCGCCCTGTTCGCGGGTGCCATCTTTGCGCTGCGCCAACCGAGCAAGCTCGAAGTGCCGGCTGCCTTCGTCTACGCCGGCGGCGCGGTCGGCGCGGTGCTCGCCGGCGACCTGGTGACCTTGTTTGTGTGCTGGGAACTGATGGCGATCGCTTCTACGCTGGTGATATGGGCCGGCGGTCGCAAGGCTTACCCGGCGGCGATGCGTTACCTCATGGTGCACTTGTTTGGCGGCGTGCTGCTGATGGCCGGCATCGTCGGCCACATCGCCGCTGGCGGCAGTCTGCGTTTTGAGTCGATGTCGCTGGACGGTGCCGCGCACTGGCTCATGCTCGCCGGCTTCCTTGTCAATGCCGGTGCGTTTCCGCTGTGGTCGTGGCTGCCCGACGCCTATCCGCGGGCGTCGTGGAGCGGCATGGTGTTCCTCTCCGCATTCACCACCAAGACCGCAGTGTATGCGGTGATGCGCGGCTTTCCGGGGGCCGAGGTGTTGATCCCCATCGGCCTGCTGATGGCCGCCTATGGCCTGATCTATGCGCTGGTCGAGAACAACGCGCGCCGCGTGCTGGCCTACGCAATCATCAATCAGGTCGGATTCATGATTGCCGGCATCGGTATCGGCACCGAAGTCGCGCTCAATGGCGTCGCGGCACATGCCTTTGCGCACATCGTCTACAAGGCCTTGCTGATCATGGCGGTGGGCGTTGCGGTGGTGAAGACCGGCAAGAGCCGTTGCAGCGAACTGGGCGGCCTGGCGCGACGGATTCCGCTCACCACGGCCTTCGCGGTGTTCGGCGTGCTCGCCATGTCGGCACCGCTGACGGCCGGCTTCATCACCAAATCGCTGGTGCTCCAGGGGGCCGCCGATGCGCATCTGGCGGTGACCTGGGCGGCGATGATGGTGGTGGCCGCCGGCGTGTTCCTGGTCGGCCTCAAGGTGGTCGGCTTCGTCTATTTCGGCAAGGCGCAATACGAGGCGATCGAAGTGACGGAGGCGAGCCCCAGCCAGTTCTGCGCGATGGGGGCGCTCGTGTTGATGAGCCTCGCCGCTGGCCTCTATCCGCGGCTGCTCTACGATCTGCTGCCCTTCGCCACCGACTACCAGCCCTACACCGGCGCGCACGTTGTTCATCAGGTGCAGCTCCTGCTTGCTACCCTGGTCGCATTCATTCTCCTGCGTCCGATGCTGATCCGCATGCTCGGGCGGCTGCATGATATCGACAGCCTGTATCGCGGCGGCCGCGATCGGCGCGTGCGACGGATCGCCGGCGACATGAGCGATTCGCTGGTCGCCTTCGGTCGCAAAATCGGCCAGTCCGCGCTCGCCTTCAACGCCGCGCTGAAGCGGTACTACGGTGCGCAAAGCGTGCTCGCGCGCACCTGGCCGTCAGGCAGCATGGTGCTGTGGGTAGCGGTGTTGTTGCTCACCTATTTGCTGCTGTTCTACGTGCCACTGTGAACGCGCGCCGGTTTTTTGCAGCGCGCCGGACGGCGGCGTGAATTCCCCCGTGACCCCGCCCGCGGAGGGGATTCGCCTCTCCAAGCTGATGTCGGAGCGCGGCATGTGTTCGCGGCGCGAGGCCGACGCGCTGATCGAGCGCGGCTGGGTATTTGTCGATGGTCAGCGAGTTGCCGAACTGGGCATACGGGTGCAGCCCGATGTCGCGATCACACTCGATGCGCGCGCCACCGCCAAGCAGGCCGAGCGCGTCACCATCCTGCTGCACAAGCCGGTCGGGTTCGTTTCCGGCGCAGCCCGAGAAAGGCCATCGCGCCGCGGTTACGCTGATCACCCCGGACCGGCTCGCCGGCGGGCGCGAATCGCCGATTCTCACGCGATCACCTCAAAGGACTGGCGCCCGCCGGCCGCCTCGACATCGACTCGACCGGCCTGCTCGTACTCACGCAGGACGGGCGAGTGGCGCGCCAGTTGATCGGCGACGACAGCCGGATCGAGAAAGAATATCTGGTGCGTGTCGAAGGCAAGTTGTCGGCCGAGGGGCTGGCGCTGCTCAATCACGGACTGCATCTCGACGGGCGCGCCCTGCGCCCCGCCAAGGTCAATTGGCAAAACGCCGATCAGTTGCGGTTCATCCTCAGGGAAGGGCGCAAACGGCAGATCCGGCGCATGTGCGAGCAAGTCGAGCTCAAGGTGACCGGGCTCAAACGCATCCGCATCGGCAAGGTCACGCTGGGCGACTTGCCGCGCGGTCAGTGGCGCTATTTGCGAGAAGGCGAGTCTTTCTAGGGCTTGGTCACTCGGCCCGAAGCGCCTCGACCGGATCGAGCATCGTCGCCTTGCGCGCGGGCAACACGCCGGCCAGCAGGCCGATGACGACCGCCGAGAGTTCGGCGACGGCGACGAAATGCCAGGGCGTGTGCACCGGCAGCGCCGGCACCAGCAGGCCAACCAGTTGGGCCAGTCCGCCACCGATCAGCAGGCCGAGCAATCCGCCCACCGTCGCCAGCGCCACCGCCTCGCCGAGAAACAGCGCGAGAATCGTGCTGCGCCGCGCGCCCAGCGCCACCAGCAGGCCGATCTCGGCGGTGCGTTCGGTGACGGCGATGGTCATGATGGTGACGATGCCGACCGCGCCGACGAGCAGCGAAATGCCGCCCAGCGCGCCCACCGCGGCGGTGAGAATGCCGAGAATGTTGGACAGCGTGTCGAGCATGTCCTGTTGCGTGGTGAGCGAGAAATCGACGCGACCGTGACGCGCTTCGAGCAGGCGCTCGACCTGCGTACTGGCGACGTCGGCCGGCACGCCCTCGCGATAGGCGACGTTGATCTCCATCAGTCCTTCGCGGTTGTAGAGTGCCAGCGCGCGACCGGCCGGAATGTATACGCTGTCGTCCAGATCGATGCCCAGCACCTGGCCTTTCTCTTCCATGATGCCGACCACGCGGAAGCGCTCGCCGCCAATGCGGATGCGTGCGCCGAGCGCACCGCCACTGCCGAACAGCTCCGTCTTGAGCTTGGCGCCGAGCACCGCAAAGGCGCGCGGCTGATCGCTGTCGTCGGGCGGCAGAAAGCGGCCGCTGCGCACCCTCAGAGTGAATACCTCCTGCATCGACGGGCCGACGCCCATGACCAACGTGCGGCGCACGCGACCGTTGCCTTCGACCTCCGAATTGCCCGACACCACGGGCGTGACCGCGGTGACGAACGGCACCTGTTCGAGCGCGCGCGCGTCGGCCAGCGTGAGTGGGCGCGAGGTGCTGGGCAGGCCCGGCGGCCCGCCGCGCGCGCCCTTCTTGCCCGGCGTGATCTCGATGACGTTGGTGCCGAACTGGGTGAACTCGGCGAGCACGAACTGGTGAATGCCCTCGCCAATCGAGGTGAGCAGGATGACCGCAGCGATGCCGACCGCGATGCCCAGCAGGGTGAGAAAGCTGCGCATGCGGTGCGCCACCAGTGAGCGCAGGGCGAGGGTAAGGAAATCGCGCCAGCTCATCGTGGAAGCGCTGAATAAATGGCTGCGCGGGCGAATCGCGGCGTTGCGCGGTGCTCACTCCCTCGCCTATCGCCTTGATATGTCTCGGTCGCTGCGCGCCGCGCGCCTTGCGCTTCATCCCGCTCGCTCATTTCTTCAGCGCTTCCTTGAATCATCTTTTCGACAAGGCGTCAACCGGGTCGAGACGCGATGCGCGCCGCGCCGGCATGACGCCGAAGAGAATGCCGGTGACGATCGCCGTGCCCAGTCCGGCGAAGATCGCCCAGTCGGGCGGATAGGCGGGCAGGGCGGGGAAGGCGAGTCGCAGCCCCCAGGCACCGAGATGGCCGAGCGCGAGACCGGCCAGCGCGCCGGCGATCGAAAGGATCGCGGCCTCGGCGAGAAAAGCGAGTCGGATCGCGTTGCCGGTGGCGCCGAGTGCCTTGAGCAGACCGATTTCTCCGGTGCGCTGGGTGACCGCGACGAGCATTACGTTCATCACCAGGATGCCGGCTACCGCGAGGCTGATCGCGGCAATACCGGCCACCGCCAGGGTGAGCGCGCCGAGGATGCGATCGAAGGTGCCGAGCACGGCGTCCTGGGTGATCAGCGTGACGTCCTCTTCGCCGTCGTGACGCGCCTTGAGAATACTCGTCACCTGCCGCTTGGCTGCCGGCACGGCGTCGCGGTTGCGCGCCTCGACGAAGATGCGGAACAGGCCGGAGGTGTTGAACAGCGCCTGTGCCGCGGCCACCGGGACGATGACCAGCTCGTCGGCATTCATGCCCAGCCCGGAACCCGACGCGGCGAGCACGCCGATCACCCGGTAGCGCCGGTCGCTGACGCGGATCATCTTGCCCAGCGCCGGCTCGGCGCCGAACAGTTCGCTGCGCAGCGTGGCGCCGATCACCGCGACAGGCGAAGCGCGCCGCCAGTCTTCTTCGGGCAGAAAGCGTCCCTGCGCCATCTCGTACTTGCGGATGTCGCGGAAGGCGGCGCTGGTGCCGATCACCATCACCTCGCGCAGCCGACCGCTGTAGGCGATCTCCGAATTGCCCAGCGTCAGCGGCGCGACGCGCGTCACCGTACCAGCGCGGCGAAGCGCCTCGGCGTCACCAATGGTGAGGTCACGCGCCGTGTTGGTGATAAAGCTGCCCGGGTTGACGCCACCGGTTTCGGTGCGCCCCGGCAGGACGATGATCAGGCTGCTGCCGAGCGCATTGAATTCGCCCACCACATAGCGGCGTGCGCCGTCGCCGAGCGCGGTGAGCAACACCACCGCCGCCACGCCGATCGCCATCGCCAGCATCATCAGCGCGGTGCGCGTCGGGTAGCCGGTGGCGGCGCGAGTGGCGAAAACGAGGGTGTCGCGAACGGTCATCATGCGTTTTTTCGCCGCTCGTCGGTGGTGATTTCACCGTCCTCCATGCCGAGGCGCCGATGCGCGCGCTCGCCCATATGCGGGTCGTGGGTCACGACAATCAGCGTGACGCCACTTTCGTTGAGCGCTTCGAGCAGGCGCGTGACCTCTTCGCCGGTGTGGCGGTCGAGGTTGCCGGTGGGCTCGTCGGCGAGCAGCATCGCCGGCTCCATGATGGTGGCGCGCGCGATGGCGACACGCTGGCGCTGTCCGCCGGAGA
The DNA here is from genome assembly GCA_963700595.1 of uncultured Chloroflexia bacterium. Classification (GTDB taxonomy): domain Bacteria; phylum Chloroflexota; class Anaerolineae; order B4-G1; family SLSP01; genus PWVB01. Next base: position 16,716 of record CAVOYE010000011.1, on the reverse strand, counting down.
GCTGATCGGGGCGGTGGTCGGCGCGCGTGGCGAGACCGAAACTTTCCAGCGCGCGGTCGACGCGCGTCTTGCGGTCGCGCGGCGCAATACCGGCGAGCATGAGCGGCAGCGCGATGTTTTCCGCCGCCGTCAGGCGCGGCACCAGATGAAAACTCTGGAATACGAAGCCGATGCGCTCGCGCCGCACGCGCGCCTGTTCGTCGACGTCGAGCGTGGTGACGTCGCGCCCTTCGAGGTGATAACGGCCATGGTTCGGGCGGTCGAGCAGGCCGAGCAGATTGAGCAGGGTCGATTTACCCGAGCCCGACGGCCCCATCACCGACACATACTCGCCCGCTTCGATGGTCAGTGTCACCGCGTGCAGCGCGTGAACCTCGCTGTCCCCCAACTTGAAGACGCGTTCGATGTCGTCCAGTTCGATCTGCGCCATGGCCGTCAGCGCGTGGCGTCGCCGGTTTCCGGGGTGATCGTGGCGCCTGCCTTGACGCCTTCGCGTTCGAGCGAGATGACGATGCGGTCGCCCTCGGCGAGGCCGGAGGTGATCTCGGTGAATTCCCAGTTGGCGATGCCGGTTTCGATGTCGCGCGCTTCCAGGGTGTTGCTGGCGGGTGCGTAGCGCAGCACCGAGTTGCCTTCTCGCAACGCGGCGGTGGGAATACGCAACGCGTTTTCGCTGACCTCGAGTATCACCTCGGCGTCGGCGCTGTAGCCGACAAGCAGGCCGGCGGCCTCGTCGGGCTTTTCGAAATCGACCTCGACGTCCACCGTGCGTGCCTGTTTCTCGATCGCCAGCACATAGGGCGCAATGCGCCGCACCTTGCCGGGATAGACCTTGCCTGGGATCGCGTCGAGGGTGATGCGCACCGGCAGGCCGACGCGGATTTTCGGCGCGTCGACTTCGTCCATCGGCGCCTTCACGTAGAGACAGGTTTCGTCGATCAGGTCGATCGCCGGCGGCGTCGCCACGCCCGGCGGCGAGGGCGTGGTGTATTCGCCCAGTTCGCCGACGATGTTGGCCACCGTGCCGGCGAAAGGCGCCACCAGCACGGTGCGCTCGGTGTTGGTGTCGGCGGCGTCGACCTGCGCACGCGCCGAATCCACATCGGCGCGCGCGGTGCTGCAGGCGGCGGTGCGCGCTTCGGCGTCGGTGCGTGCCTGCTCGGCGGCAGAGGCGGAAACGAAGCCCTTGCGCTGCAATTCCTCGTGCCGTGCCGCCTCGCGTCGCGCATTGGCGGCTACGCTGCAGGCCTCGGCGACGCGCTTTTGCGCGGTGGCGAGCTGCCGTTTGGCGATCGTGACCTGTGCCGACTGGTCGTTGTTCCAGAGGCGCATGAGCACATCACCGGCCTGCACCTTGTCGCCTTCCTTGACGCCGATGAACTCGATGCGTCCGCCTGAAATGGTGGACAGCTTGGCGCGCTGGCATGCCTCGATCTCGCCCGCGCGTGTGTTCGACACGGTCGCCTCGACGACGCCGCGATCGACCGTGGCGAGTACCACGGGGATCGGATCGGGGCGTTTGAACCACCACACGGCGGCGCCAACGCCGATCAGGGTTAAGGCAATGAGCGGATAACGAGCGCGCATGACTGGCCGGATCGAAAAACCCGATGATCGCCGCTCAGGCGCGAAGATGCAAATTTGCTAATGTTCGATGCGGCCTTGTGCTCAGCCGATTTCGCGCTCGGCGACGATGCACCAGCGGCCCTCATGCAGCGTCATGTCGAGGCGTTTGCGACTCACTTCGGTGTAGCGGCCGGCGCGATAGTGCTGGGTGAAGTTGACGCTGACGCGCTCGCCCCGGTGCTCGATGGCGACATCGCTCAAGGTGACCTCGATCGTCTCGGCCTTGCCGGTGATGCGCACGTTGCGCTGCGCCCGCCACATGTCCATCGTCAGGCCGCCGGAGGGCTCGAAGCTCGGCGCGTAGACGTCGAAATACGCGTCCATCTGCTTGTCGCTCCACGCCTTTGTCCAGGCGTCGAGGCGCGCGCGGATAGCGTGCTCGGGTGACACGGCCGGTTCGGAGGGTGCGTCTGCGGAGGGCTCTTCGGTCAGTGTTTCGGCGCGGGGCTGGCCTTCCTGCGCATCGGGTGCAATGTCTGGCGCGGACTCGGTCGAAAGCGCGGTGGCGAGGATATCCCCTCGCGTCGGCTGCGCGTCAGTGGCGAGCGGGATCAGTTCGAGTGCAGCAGCCTGAGGCGCGTTGACGGACGTCGGGCTAGCCGCGGCGGGGGATTCGGACACCGGCACGCTGGCGGCCGATAACGGCGCTTCTTCCGCGGCCGGGCCGTCGTCTGGCGCGATATGTGGGGTCGCTGTAGGCGTTTCGTCCATTTGCGCAAGCCGCGGCGCTTGCGGCGCAGGGTTTTCTTCGTCGTCAGCAGCGTTCACCGTGCGCAACAACATCTGCGCAAGATCCTGTTGTTCGATCATGCGCAGGTGATCGGCTTCGAGCGTTTCGAGCGGGGTGTGTCCGGCGCGCGTTGCGCACTTCGATGTCGGCGCCGGCGTCGATCAGAAAGCGCGCCACGTAGAGCGGATGCGCGACGTCCGGCGCCAGCGCGAGGAGGTGCAGTGGCGTGTTGCCATGGGCGTCGCGCGCGTCGGTCGCCGCGCCCGCTTCGAGCAGCAACTGCACCGCCGCCTCATCGCCGCGTTGCACCGCATGGTGCAGCGCCGTGCGGCCGCGAAATTCTGCACGCGCATCGGTTTGTCCGACCTCGGCGCCGCGCACCAGCAGTTCGCTCAAGGCGCCGATGCGCCCGCAGGCGGCTGCGCTGATCAGTGTTTCAGGGGTCGAGGATGCAGGGCAGCGCACCATTTCGACGGACGCCGGATCGCCCGGCCCGCGGACGGCGAGCGCCGGCGTATCTGACGAATGGGTGGCGAGGACGACCGCGCCGATCACCACGCTGGTGATCAGCATGCCGCCGAGAAACCATACGGTGCCGGTGATGTGGTCGCGCCAGGCGGGTAGGGGCGAAGTCATGGTGCGAGTGAATTTATTCTGACAGGGCGTCCATTCTAGCCGCTCCCGCTGCCCGAAGGAATATCGGCGCCCGCGCAGTTTCATCGACGCACAAATTGACCGCCGAATGCCGCGCATATCGCCGCCCGACGTGCTGACCTGCCGACCTGCGATAGCCGGCTCACCGATAGCGCGGATAGTTCTCGCGGTAGAGACGTTCGAGCTCGCGTTTCTCCTGCGCCAGGCGTTGCTGCGCCAGCGCAGCGTTGCGGTCGTTCTCGGCGCTGCGCTGGCGGCGCTCCAGTTCGGCCTGACGGCGGGATTCGCGCTCACGTGCCTGGTCTTCACGCTGTCGGCTGCGCTGGTAGGCGGACGATTCCCGCTCGAGGCGCGATTTGAGCGAGGCGACGGCGCGGTCGTGTTTGTTTTCGGCCGCTTCACGGATGCGCCGTTCCCGCTCCGTCTCAAGGCGCGTATTGCGCGCCTGCATTTCGCGTTCGCGCTGCGCGAGGCTCTGCCGTGAAATCTCGTTTTGTTGTGTCGCCAGCGCGGCCTGATGGTCGAGCACCATTCGGGTGATGGCGCGCTGATGCCACATGCTGGCACCTGCATAGCCGGCAGCGAAGGCAAGGATGACGACCAATGCTCGGCTCCACGCGGGGGCGGACGTCGCGGGCTCGATCGCCGCGGCAGGAAGGTCGTCGGCGCGCGATGCCTTGATTTTCTCATCGTAACGCGCGCGGGCGTTCGTGTCGGTCAGCGTGTCGCAGGCGTCCTTGAGCAGGCGCAGGGCGGCCGGGTCGCCGCGTGTATCGGCGCCGCGGCCCAGCACCGCGTAGGCGGCCTTGATGACGTCAGGCGTGGCGTCCGGCGAGATTTGCAGGACGTCGTAGAGGGTACGGATTTTCATTGTGCGGCCGGTTCATGGGCGTGGCCGCGACGCCCCGCATGGGCATCGACCCGCGTGCAGACCCCGGCGCGACCGCCAGATGGGTGAAATCAGTCCCCTACTTTTGCGGCCGGTTCCATGAATCCTTGAGCGTCACGGTTCGATTGAACACCGGCGCGCCGGGCTGACTGTCGTGCCGATCGGCAACGAAATAGCCATGACGTTCGAACTGAAAGCGCGCTTCGGCCGGGGCCTCGGCCAGCGAAGGCTCGAGTTGCGCGGTGATGTACTGCTTCGAGTCGGGATTGATGTCATCAAGGAAGTTGCGCTCGATGCCGTCGGCGTCGTTTCCACCGGCACCCTCGCGGCGCTGACCGGGGTGCGGGTAGGCAAACAGCCGGTCGTAGAGCCGCACTTCGGCCGGGCAGGCATGGGCGATACTGACCCAGTGCAGGTTGCCCTTGACCTTGTAGGTGTCGGCGCCGGCCGTGCCGGATTTCGAATCGGCCAGATAGATGCAATGCACGGCGGTGATGTTGCCGTCGGCGTCTTTTTCGCAGCCGGTGCACTCCACCACATAGCCATAGCGCAGACGCACGCGGTTGCCCGGGTAGAGACGGCGGAACCCCTTGACCGGGGTTTCCATGAAGTCTTCACGCTCGATCCACAACTCGCGCGTGAACGGCATTTCGCGTTGACCAAGCTCGGGTTTGAGCGGGTGGTTGGGTGCCTGACACATTTCGCTCTGCGCCGCCGGATAGTTGGTGACGATGAGCCGGAGCGGATCGAGTACGGCGACACGGCGTTCGTCGGTGTCATTGAGATGATCGCGCATGCATTCTTCGAGCACGCTGATGTCGATCCAGCTATCGGATTTTGAGATGCCGATGCGCTCGGCGAAGCGCCGAAACCCTTCGGCGGTGAAGCCGCGCCGGCGCGCGCCGACCAGCGTGGGCATGCGCGGATCGTCCCAGCCGTTGACATGGCCTTCGTCGACCAGTTGCACGAGTTTGCGTTTGGAGAGCACGACGTAGGTGAGATTGAGGCGTGAAAACTCGATCTGCTGCGGCAACGGTCGCTCAAAGAAACCGCCGTCGGCGAGTTGCGCCAGCAACCAGTCGTAGAACGGGCGCTGATCCTCGAATTCGAGCGTACATAGCGAGTGCGTGATGCGCTCGATGGCATCCTCGATCGGGTGCGCAAAGGTGTACATCGGGTAGATGCACCAAGTGTCGCCCGTGCGGTGGTGGCGAGCATTGCGGATGCGGTAGATCGCCGGATCGCGCATATTGAGGTTGGGCGACGCCATGTCGACCCTGGCGCGCAGCACGTGGGTGCCGTCGGCGAACTCGCCCGCTTTCATGCGCGCAAAAAGGTCGAGGTTTTCTTCCACGCTGCGATTGCGATAGGGGCTGTCCTTGCCGGGCGCGGTGAGCGTGCCGCGATACTCACGCATCTGTTCGGCATTGAGCGATTCGACATAGGCCTTGCCGCTGCGGATCAGGTACTCGGCGCATTCCGCCATGCGCGCAAAGTAGTCCGAGGCGAAGTATTCATGCTCGCCCCAGTCGAAACCCAGCCAGCTGACGGCCTCGACGATGGCGTCAACATAAGCCTGTTCTTCACGTGTCGGGTTGGTGTCGTCGAATCGCAGATGACACACGCCACCGAATTCCTCAGCGATGCCGAAATTGAGACAGATCGACTTGGCGTGGCCGAAATGCAGATAACCGTTGGGTTCCGGCGGAAAGCGGGTTTCGACGCGTCCGCCGTGTTTTCCGGCGCGCCGGTCCGCCTCGACGAGATTGCGGATGAAGTTCGCGCCACCGGTTTTTGGCGCGGCGGATTCTGGCGTGGACATGTCAGTCGAAACTCGGCGGTAAAACGCATGATTGTAGCCGAAGCGGCACGCAATTCCGCGGTCCGTCCCGGGGGCCGGGACACGCCGGCAGGCGCACCGCGGGAGGGTACCGTTGTGCCTAAAGGCTGCATTCGATCTGCCGTTATGACACATTCCGATAAAGGCTTTAACTTCTTGCGGCCAGCGCGATTGCGGAGGCAGTTCTTCCGCAACGCACGGGCCGCGGCGACATGGAATCCAATATGATGCGCACTCGAAGGCGTGACACGGGCATGGGGCGGCTTATGAAATCCGGTTGGCTGATTCTGTGCGCGGCGTTGGGCAACTCGTGCGTGCAGGCGCAGGCGCAGGCGCAACCCGAAGACCCCTTCGATTTCTCGCTCGGTGAACTGGTGAGCGTCGAGGTGATCTCGGTGGCCCGCAAGCGACAGGAGATCGGCAACGTGCCGGCCGCAGTGCATGTGGTGACCGAAGAGGACATCGCGCGCATGGGCGTGACCACGCTGCCCGACGCCTTGCGTCTGGTGCCGGGCGTGCAGGTGGCCGCCATCGGGCATAACCGCTGGGCGGTGTCGGTGCGCGGTTTCAACGGCCGGTTTGCCAACAGCCTGCTGGTCATGGTCGATGGGCGCACGGTGTATTCGCCGCTGTTTTCCGGCACCTTCTGGGAGGCGCTGGATATTCCGCTAGCCGAAATCGACCGCATCGAAGTCATTCGCGGTCCCGGCGCGGCGGTGTGGGGCGCCAACGCCGTCAATGGCATCGTCAATATCATTACCAAGTGGGCCCGCGCGACCCAGGGCGGCGAGGCGCGCCTGACGGTGGGTAATGTCGATCGCGGGCAGGCCTATTTGCGGCAAGGCGGCGAGCTCGACGGCGGGCACTATCGCTTGAGTTATCACGGCCGCGCGCGCGAAACGTCGCGACGCCTCAACGGATCCGACGGGAAAGACGCCTGGAATACCCATCGCCTCGGCTTGCGCATGGAGCGTTACCTGGGCGGCATCGGCGAGTTGCGCGTTTCCGGCGAGGTGTTCGGCAACCGCAGCGAAGACGTGTGGCTGTCGCCGGATGTTGCCTCGCCGACACTGGTCACGCCGGTGGCGTTCACCCAGCGCGATCAGGGGGCCGGACTCACCGTGCAACTTAACCGCGTGCTCGCCAACGACCGCGAGTGGTCATTGCAGGGCAGTTTCCAGTATCTCGATTCGAAGGTCGGTCCGTTCCTGACCGAAACGCGCAGCACGCTCGATCTCGACGCGCAATACCGCTTTGGCGCTGGCCGGCACGAAGTGATCGTCGGCGGCGGGATGCGCTACAACGACCAGAAGGTGATCGCCGGTGGGTTCTTCGAAATCGACAAACCGCGGCGCCAGTTCGGCCTCGTGAGCGCCTTCGTGCACGACGAGATCACGCTGGTACCCGACCGGCTGCGACTGACCGCCGGCGTCAAGTTCGAGCATCACTCATGGACCGGCAACGAATGGCAGCCCAGCATCGGGCTGGCCTGGCAGGTCGCACCCCGGCACCTGCTGTGGGGCAGTGTCTCGGAAGCCTCGCGCACGCCGGCGCGCACCGAGTTCGACATGACTTACTCACCCTCGACTCAGCCCGCGGCGGCGCCGCCGCGCACCCCGTTGCCCAAGTTGATTCGCTTCAGCGCGCCCGAAAACCTGCGGGCGGAGCGCATGCGCGCCTACGAAGTGGGCTACCGCGCGCAAGCCTCGGATCGCTTGAGCGTCGATTTCACCGCGTTTCTTATGCGCTATCGGCACTTGCGCAGCCTGCGCACGATGGGCGCAACGCCGGCGGGTGGCTGGTTCGTCGTCGAACGCGCCGCTCGATTTCACCGGGCATGGCACGGTGTCGGGATTCGAGGCGTCGGTCGATTGGCAGCCGACCGTGCGCTGGCGGGCGCGCTTCAGTTACAGCCACCTCGATACTGATGTCGAACCCGGTGGCGATTCGCTCGGCGACGCGGCGAGCAGTTTCTACATGGAGCGGGTACCGAGCGATCAGTTCAGCGCGCATGTGACCTGGAAACCGAAAACCGGCCATGCCGTCAACATGATCGTGCGTCATGTGTCGGACCTCATCTACTCGGAAAACGCCCTTGGCATCGGGCCGGTCGAGGCGTACACGGAACTCGATCTGCAATACGGCTGGCGCGCCTCGCGGCGGCTTACGCTGGCGCTTACCGGACGAAACCTGATGAACGCGCGGCACGCCGAGTTCGGCCGCCTTTATATGCCTTCACCGATGCGCGAAATCGGTCGCAGTGTGCACCTCACGGCGCAATGGGATTTCGACTGAGCATGCACGGCAACGCGCCCGTGGCAAGCCCGCGCCGGAGGGCGTGACGATGCTGGCGCGCGCATGCCTGGCTCTTTTGCTGTGGTTTTCGCCGGCGAGCGCGCTGTTTGCCAGTTCCCCCACCGAGTATCAGCTCAAGGCGGTCTTCCTCCTCAACTTCGCGCGCTATGTGCAGTGGCCGGCCGAGTCGCTGCCCGAAGGCGAGCCAATCGATATCTGCGTGCTCGGCCGCGATCCGTTCGGCGCCTATCTGGCCGAACTCGAGTCCCGCCAGGCGCAGGGGCGTGCGGTAAAAACCCGCATCATCGAAAAGCCGGTCGATGCCGATGGCTGCGAGGTCATCTTCATTGCGGCGTCCGAAGAGCGTCGCATGACGCTGCTGCTGCGGGAACTGGCAGCGTCGCCGGCGCTCACCGTCAGTGATATCGACGGCTTCGTCGACGCGGGCGGCGGAATCGGCCTGGTGACCGAAGACGATCGCATCCGTTTCGACATCAATCGCGATACGCTCGGCCGTGCCCATCTCGATGTCAGCGCGCAGTTGCTCAAACTGGCGCGTCGCCTGATCGAGCCGCGGGGCCGCTGACATGGTGCCGTTCAGTGATCGCGCGCTCGGTCATAAACTGCGGGCCATTGTGCTTGCCGGCATTGCCGTGGCGCTGCTGGTGAGCTTCGTGGCGATCGCGCTTGGGCGAGATGCGCAAGGAGGTCAACCGCGTGCACAGCCGCGCCAGTATCTTCGCCGAGCTGGTGATCGAAAACGGCTCGGCGCCGATGCGCTTCGAAGATGTGCTCAGCGCCGAGCGCCTGCTCGGCTCGCTGCGCCATGTCGAGCAGATCCGTGCCGCCGTGTTGTTGCGCAATGACGGCGAGGTGTTTGCGACCTTTCCCGCTGACCTGCCACATACCGCGCCGCATTTCGAGGCATTGATCGCGGCACGCGAGAGCACCGAGGGGTTGTGGAATTTCCCGCGTTACTGGCGCGCGTGGCCGGTATTTCACGATGGCGAACAACTGGGCCATCTGGTGCTCGAGGTGTCTCTGGCGAGCACCATTACCGAACTCGCGCAATGGATGCTGCTGGTACTCGCCGGTCTTTTCGTCGGCGGGCTGGTGGCGACCATGCTGGTACGCCGCGCCGAGCGCTCGATCGTCAGCCCCATATTGCAACTGGCCAGCGTGGTGCGCGCGGTGCGCAATCAGGGCCGCTACGATCTGCGTGCGCCGGTCGGGCCGCGCGATGAAGTGGGCGAACTGGTCGCTGGCGTGAACAGCATGCTGGCAGAGATCGAAGTGCGCGACAGTGCGCTCGCGGCGCACCGCGACCGGCTTGAAATCGAGGTGGCGCATCGCACCGAGGAATTGTCGCGCGCCAAGGAAGAGGCCGATGTGGCGCGCGTTGACGCCGAGGCGGCGAATCGCGCCAAAAGCGTCTTTCTCGCCAACATGAGCCACGAGATCCGCACGCCGCTCAATGGCGTGCTGGGCATGGTCGAACTGATGCGCAACACGCCGCTCAACGACCGGCAGCAACGCATGGCGGAGACGCTGCAGGGCTCCGCCGAGTCACTGCTGTATCTGATCAACGATGTGCTCGACGTCTCCAAGATCGAGGCCGGCAAGCTGGAACTGGAGCCGCTCGACTTCTCGCCGCGGCAGGCCGCCGAGGACGTTGCGCTGCTGTTTGCCGAGCGCGCACGCCAGAAAGGCGTCGAAGTCGTGCTGGTGGTCGCTGCGACAGTGCCCGATACGGTTTGCGCCGACGGCCACCGGTTCCGCCAGATCCTCAACAACCTGGTGTCCAATGCGGTGAAGTTCACCGATCGAGGTCATGTGCGCATCGACCTCGACGGGAACATCGACGGCGATACGCTGAGTTTGTTCGCGCGCGTCTCGGACAGCGGCATCGGCATCGACGACACCGTGCGTCCGCGGCTCTTTCAGGCCTTCATCCAGGCCGACAGTTCGATGGCGCGGCGCTACGGCGGCACCGGCCTGGGGCTGAGCATTTCCCGCCAGCTCGCGCAGCTCATGGGTGGCGACATCACGGTGCACAGCAAGCCTGGCGAAGGTGCCTGCTTCACCGCCGAAATCGTGGCCACCGCCTGGTCGGAGGCAGATCCCGTTGCGCCGATTGCCGGGCGCGTCGGCGTGGTTGCGCGCCATGGCGCACTGCGTCGTGCGCTGGTCGATCAGCTCGCCGCGCTCGGCTGCGCTGCCGAGGGTTTCTCGAGTGGTGTCGAAGCGAAGGCGGCGCTGGCCGCGGGCGCGCCCATTTCCACCCTGTTCGTTGACGATGATCTGCCCGGCGAACGCGGTCACGCACTGATCGCCCAGCTGCGCGAGCATCGCCTGCGCTGCGTCGCGCTGACGCGTTTGCGTTCGGCCAGCGACGAGGAGGACGCCCGTCGCTCGGGCGCCGACGCCTGCGTGCCCAAACCGGCGCTGGCCGCCGATCTGCTTGGCGCGCTGCGCGGCGATACCCGGCGTGTCGCGCGCTGGCAGCAATCGCGCATCCCGGCGGTGCGCACCAACGCGCGTGTGCTGCTGGCGGAGGATCATCCGGTCAATGCGGAGATCGCCTGCGCACTGCTCGGCGAATGTGGTTGCCGGGTGACGGTTGCCACCAACGGGCGTGAGGCGGTCACCGCGTTTCGCGATGCGCCGTTTGAACTGGTCCTGATGGACATCCAGATGCCTGAAATGGACGGCATCGAGGCCACCCGTGCGCTGCGCGAGATCGAGCGGACGCGAGGCACGGCACGGGTGCCGATCGTCGCACTGACCGCCAACGCATTGCGTGATGATCGCAACGCCGCCATGGAGGCCGGCATGGACGACTATCTGACCAAGCCGGTGGCGGGCGAGCGGCTGCGCGAAGCGCTGTTGCGCTGGCTGCCCGATGCGCATAAGGTGGCGAGTGAGGACCCGCCGGCGGCGGTCGAGGATCCGTCTGACGCAACGGCGAAGTCCGTAGCGACGGCGCCAGCGCTCGACATGCAGGCGCTGCTCGCTGTGCCGGGGGTCAAAGGCGACAGGAATGCGCCGATGCTCAAGCGGCTGGTGTCCTTGTTCCTGAACGACACCACGCGCCAGCTTGACGGGCTCGATGCAGCGGTCGCTGCCGGCAGCGTCGAGGCGGCACAGCGCCACGTACACAAAATGAAGTCAGCGGCTGCGGCGGTCGGCGCGGCGTCGCTCGCGGAAGAGGCGCGCGAGTTCGATAACCGTCTCAGAAGCAACGATATCAAGGATCATCTGGACGACGGCCTCGAGCGCGCTGCGCGGTTGCGCGCCGCCTTTGTGGCCTATGCCGATGCGCTGCATGCGCACGGCCTATTGGCGAATACCGATGGAACATCTGTCCACGGGATGACAATGCAATGACAGAGAAAGAATGCCCACGGCTGCTGATTGTCGATGACGACGAGGTGACCCGGATGCTCGCTTGCGCGGCGCTTGAGGAAGCCGGATTCGTGGTCATCGAAGCCGCCGATGGCGAGGCCGGACTGGAGGTTTTCGCGCGCGAACAACCCGATCTCATCCTGCTCGACGTGATGATGCCCGGGCTCGACGGCTTCGCGACCTGCCGCCGCCTGCGTGCGAGCGGTGCTCACGTGCCGGTGATCATGCTCACCGGACTCGAAGATACCGCTTCGATTGAACGCGCCTACGACAGCGGCGCCACCGACTTCATCTCCAAGCCGATCAACTGGACTCTGCTGCGCCACCGCGTCCGTTACGCATTGCGTGCCGCGGCGGCGGTGGACGAGCTGGTGCGCAGCGAGCGCAACCTCAGTGCGGCGCAGCAGATCGCGCGCATCGGTAGCTGGGAGTGGGAGGTCGACAGCGACCATTGCCAGCGCTCCGACACCTATTGCGCGCTGTTCGGTGAAAGCCCCGAGAGTTTCGGCGCAGGTATGTCGGCGCTCGTCGAGCGCGTGTATGCGCCCGATCGCGCGCGGGTGTGCGAGGCCATCGAGGGCGTGCGGCGCGGTCAGCGCTATTCGCTGGAATATCGCATCGCGCGTCCCGACGGACTGGTGTGCACGGCGCTTGAAGTAGCGGTGCCGCTGATCGACGGGGCGGGGCGTGTGACGCGTGTGCAGGGCACCTTGCAGGATGTCTCCGAGCGCGTGAACGCGGAACGCCGCATTCGCCAGCTGGCCTACTTCGACGATCTCACCGGGCTGCCCAACCGTGCGCACTTCCGCGAGGCCTTGCAGTCCGCGTTGATGCGCGAAGGATCGCGCGGCGGACATTGCGCGGTGGTGCTGATCAACGTCAACCGCTTCAAGCGCATCAACGAAACGCTCGGTCAGGATGCCGCCGACCAGGTGCTGCAGGTGCTTGCCATTCGCCTGGGTCGTGGCTACGGCAGCGTGGACCACGAAGGCCCGGGGCCGCAGAGCCTCGACGCGCCGCGCATGGCGCGGCTCAGCGCCGACAACTTCGGCTTCTTCCTCGAAGACGCCTTCGGGCGGGAAGAGGTCGAGGCGGAGGCGCGCGAGCTGCTGCGCCGCGCCGGCGAGCCGGTAAAACTGGGCGCGCAGTCGTTGACCCTCACGCTGAGTGCCGGCATGGCGTTTTTCCCCGAGCATGGCCAGAGTGCCGAAGCCCTGCTCAAGTCCGCCGAAATGGCCCTCGGTGCGCTGCGCCGCCGCGGCGAATTCGACGCCATCCAGGGTTATACGGAACGCATGCGTGTCGATGCGATCGCGCAGCTGACCATGGAGAGCGCGCTTCGCCACGCCGTGGCGCAGGGCGACTTCGACCTGGTGTACCAACCCAAGGTCAACGCCGACCACCAGCGCATCGTCGGCGGCGAGGCATTGATACGCTGGACGCACCCGGAGAGCGGACCGATTGGCCCCGATGTGTTTATTCCACTGGTCGAGGAAATGGGTCTGATTGGCCAGCTCGGGCAATGGGTACTGACGCGCGCCTGCGAGGACATGACGCGCTGGCGCGAGGCAGGCCTTACGCTGGCGCCGATTTCGGTCAATCTGTCGGCGAGCCAGTTCGGCCGTCAGGACCTGCTCGAGCAGATACAAAGCACGCTGAGCAAGCACGGTATCGATCCCACGCTGATCGAGCTCGAAGTGACCGAATCCGCACTCATGCGCGACACCGGCGCCACCGCGGACCTGCTGAAAAAACTGCACGGCATGGGCCTGGCGCTGGCGGTGGACGATTTTGGCACCGGCTACTCGTCACTCGCCTATCTCAAACGCTTTGCCGTCAACACGCTCAAGATCGACCGATCGTTCGTGCAGGATTGCGACGGCGAAAACTACGATCCGGCGATCGTGCGGGCGATCATCGCCATGGCACGCAGCCTGGGCATCGCGCTGGTCGCCGAAGGCGTGGAAACAGTCGCCCAATCCAAGGTGCTGCAGTCCGAGGGATGTTCGGTCATGCAGGGCTACCTGTTTGCGCGGCCGATGTCGGCAGAGGCCTTCGCCGGTGCCCTCGCCGCGGGTCTCGACAGCGCGGGCCGTCTGCGCGCCTGAGGCGGCCGCGCGCGTCCGCGTTTGCCGTTTCAGGTGCGCCAGCGCACCCGTTCACCGACCATGCGCGTTGCCTGCTCGAGCGCGTGCGGCGAGCGTGTGATGACCGCCACGTAACCCTGACCACCCGGCTGCACCTGTGCCGAATAGCCTTCCATGGTGCCGCGATAAATTTCGCTCCCGGGCTTTGCGTCGGGGATCAGCAAGAGCGTGACCTCGCCATGCTCGGTGTCGAGCACGATGTGCCAGGCGGTGCCCTGGGCAACCGGGCACAACTTCATGAAGCGCACCGAGCCCAGCGGTGCCTGCATTTCGCCGCCGAAGTTGGCCAGCACGAAACGAAACTGTCCGGCATCGGCTAGCCGCGCGTCGGTAAATGCTTCCGGCTCATGCAACACATGCTCGATGGCGACGCGCGCGGCATCGGGGATCGGACGAGGTCGCCATTGCTCGACCCCCAAACCCAGGCTGAAAACCACCGAAGCGGCCAGCGCCCATAGCTTCCAGGGCCGCCCGGTGCCGTGATGCACGCGCAGCAGCACGCGGTCGGCGAGGCCCTCCGGCACCGTCACGGCGAGCGTGGCTTCAAGCTCGGCGGCGTGATTGTCGATGCGGCGGGCGAAGTCGCGGCAGGCACTGCAGCCGCGCTCGTGCGCGCGTGCCGGGGCCGACAGCCGTTTGGGGTCGGCGAGCTTTTCGCGACGATAGTCGAGGCAGTTGTAGGTATTCACGGGTTTCATCGCACACCTCGCGGCCGGGCGCTTGTCGCCTCATCGATCATACCGCGCAGCCCCTGTCGCGCACGGGTCAAGCGCACCATCACGGCGCCCTCGGTGGTGTCGAGTTGTTCGGCGATTTCCGCGCAGCTGAAGCCGCCCAGCGTCTGCAGCAGAAAGGGTTCGCGCAGCGACACCGGCAGGTGCTCGATGAGATCGGCCAGTTCGTACATGGCTGCCGGATTGTCGTCGCAGGCAATGGCCAGTTCCTCCGGGGGCGAATCGACATAGTCGAAGCGCTTGCGTTCATAGAGGCGCGCATGTTCATGGCGCAGAATGGTCAGCAGCCACGGCTTGGGCGCCGATTTGTCGCGCAATTGCTCCCACCGCTTCCAGGCGCGGGCAAAGGTCTCCTGCACCAGATCTTCGGCGACGAAGCGATCACCGCACAGCCAGTAGGCAAAGCGGAACAGGTCACTGCTGTAGGCGCGCACCACCTGATCGAAGGCGCGCCGTTTGCCCAGGCTGAGCAGCATGGAATGGTCCTCCTGATTGAGCTGACCCGTGATGTGGGAAAAATCTTACAAAATCGGGCCGCGTCGCCGCCAGCCACACAACAGGCTAAAATGCGCCCGTCTTGAACACACTGCGCGCGTCTCATGAATCCCTCCGGATTTATCGCTGTCGGCGTGGGCGCGGCGCTCGGTGCCTGGATTCGCTGGTGGCTGAGTATCCGGCTCAATCCGCTGCTCCACCACCTGCCGCTGGGTACGCTGGTTTCGAATCTGCTGGGCGGATACCTGGTGGGTATCGCGCTCGCTTTTTTTGCCCATCAGACATCGTTGCCGCCCGAAGTGCGCTGGTTTCTGGTCACCGGTTTTCTCGGCGCGCTGACCACCTTTTCGACCTTTTCGGCCGAAGTGGTGACGATGATGGCGGCCGCGCAGTATGGCTGGGCGCTGCTCGCCGTGTTCGCGCATCTGAGCGGTTCGCTGATCATGACGGCGCTCGGTGTGGTCACCTTCCAGTGGCTGCATGCTTGAGATTTCCCGGCTGAACCAGTCCGCCGTGTCCGACCCGTTTGCCTTGCTCGACCGGTGCATGGTGGCCGATCGGCACCGGCTCGAGCGCGAACTGCGCCGCGTCAAGCCGCGTCCGCGCACGCTCGAGGCGCTGCCCGATGCGCTGCGCGAACGACTGACACGATCGCATACGCGCTTTGCCGAGCGCGCCGCCGGCCTGCCGCAGCCCGACTTCCCCGAAGCGCTGCCGGTCAGCGGCAAGCGTGTAGAGATCGCCGCCGCGATTGCCGCGCATCAGGTGGTGATCGTGTGCGGCGAAACCGGCTCGGGCAAGACCACCCAGTTACCGAAGATCTGCCTCGAACTGGGGCGCGGCGTCGGCGGCCTGATCGGCCACACGCAGCCGCGTCGCATTGCCGCACGCGCCACCGCGACGCGCATCGCCGAGGAACTCAACAGCCCGCTCGGCCAGGCGGTGGGCTACAAGATCCGCTTCACCGACCGCATCGGCGCGCGCAGCTACATCAAGCTGATGACCGACGGCATCCTGCTCGCCGAAACGCAGGGCGACCGCTTTCTCAACGCCTACGACACGCTGATCATCGACGAGGCGCACGAGCGCAGCCTCAACATCGATTTCCTGCTCGGCTATCTCAAGCGCCTGCTGCGCCAGCGCCCCGATCTCAAGGTGATCATCACCTCGGCGACGCTCGACGCCGAGCGCTTTGCACGCCATTTTGCCGACGCCGACGGCAAGCCGGCGCCGGTGATCGAGGTGTCGGGTCGGCTCTATCCGGTCGAGATGCGCTACCGGCCGCCGACGACGACGCGTCGCCCGCGGCGCGGTCGTGACGCCTGGGAGGGCCTTGTCGAGGCGGTGGACGAAGCGCAGCGCGAAGGCCCTGGCGACGTGCTCGTCTTTCTGCCCGGCGAGCGCGAGATTCGCGAGGCGGCGGAAGCCTTGCGCAAGGCGCACCATGCCGCCGGCACCGAGATTCTGCCCTTGTTCGCGCGCCAGTCGGCGCGTGAGCAGACGCGCGTGTTCACGCCGGTTCGACAGGGCGGCGCGTGGTGCTGGCCACCAACGTGGCGGAAACCTCGCTCACCGTGCCGGGCATCCGCTACGTGGTCGACGCCGGGCTGGCGCGCGTCAAGCGCTACTCGGTGCGCAACAAGGTCGAGCAATTGCAGATCGAGCCGATCGCGCAGAGCGCCGCGCAGCAGCGCGCCGGACGCTGCGGCCGCGTGGCCGACGGGGTCTGCCTGCGCCTCTACGCCGAGGACGATTTCAAACGCCGCCCGGCGCATACCGATCCGGAAATCCTGCGCGCCTCGCTGGCCGCGGTGATCCTGCGCATGAAGGCCCTCGGCCTGGGCGCGGTGGAGGACTTTCCCTTCCTCGATCCGCCGCCGCCGCGCATGATCACCGACGGC
>CAVOYE010000010.1:0-388267 GCA_963700595.1 uncultured Chloroflexia bacterium | reverse complement strand
TGGTGCTCCACGTCGTCGGGGCCGACCACGCGCTCGAGCTCGGGTCACCTTGGCGCCGCCGCCCTCGACGTCACTCACACCGAGCCGCTCCCGCCCGAGGATCCGTTGTGGGACTAAACCGAACCTGTACCTGTCGCCCCACACGTCGGCGTCGCTTGATCGCTACCAGGAGCAAGCTGGCGGGGGCGAACGACAACGCCCGCCGACTGCTCGACGGTCAGCCGCTCCGCAGAATCGTCATTCTGATCGCCTCGCGTGCCGTGGATGCTGTATCGGGGAGGTCTTGTCGGGTGTCAGTGGTGGCGGAACTCGGCCTTGCGCTTGGCCAATGCGCCGGGGGCCTTCCTTGGCGTCGACGCTGGCGAACACGGCCCAGCCGTAGGAGTACTCGTGGATCGTAACTCCGCCGCTGGTTCTTGTGCAGCGTGCGCAGCAGAGCCTCGACGGCGAGGGGTCCGTGCTCGGAGATCGTCGTGGTCATCTCCTTGGCCTTGGTGAGTGCCTGGCCGTCGGGCACGACGTGACCGATCAGCCGACGGCTGCCTCCCGGTGCGGTGATGTGTTTGCCGGTCAACAGGATCTCCGCGGCGTGCGTGTAGGGGATCTGACGGCGCAGGCGCACGGCGGAGCCACCCATCATGTAGAGGCTCCAGCGGGCCTCGGACAAAGCGGGCGCTCTCGCCCGCTGAGGATGGATGTCCATATGCCTCGGTGCCGCCGGCGATGGCGATCCCTCGACCGCGGCGATGATGGGTTTGGTTGGCCGGTAGCTGCGCAGCAGCGCCTTCCAGTGGATGTCGGGATCGGCCGCGGGATCCAGCTTCATGTCGATCTCGGTGTCGGCGTCGCCCGACATCGCCCGGAGATCGGCGCCCGAATAGGCCGCCGGCGCCGGTGACGATGATGCAGCGCACGTCGTCGTCGTTCGATGCCTCGACGTAGGCGTCGTACATCCGCACGAGCATCGCACCGGAGATTGCGTTCATCCGTTGCGGGCGGTTCATGGTGATGATCATCGTCTGACCGTCGCGTTCGATCAGCGCGTCGGGCACGGGAATCCTCCAGTGGGCTCGTGTGGCGTCCGTGAAGGTAGCGCAGCAGCGGCGTGAGGTTTGTGGCCGCTGTGACGGTCGGGGCATGCTCTTGTCGGCTTCGGCGGGACACCGATCGCCCAGGGGAGACACGACAGATGAAGTTCACGCGACCACGTCGGCTCAGCTCGAACATCGAGGACCGGCGCGGCGCCGGCCCTGTACGCCGGGGCGGTATGGGACTGCCCGCCGCGGGCGGCGCCGGCGGTCTGGCGGTCATCGTCGCACTGGCGCTCGCGTTCTGCAGGTTGTCGAGCACCACGCTGGCCAGCTCGGCCTCGTCGCGGTTGGGGTCCTCGTCGGGATCCAGCGGCACCTCGAGCTCCTCGCCTGCGCCGGCGGCGGTCCCCGGCAGCGAGCCTCCGGTCGACAGGTCGAACCCTCCCCCACCGCCGCCCCCGCAGAACGCGAGCGCCAGTGCGACGATGACCGCCAGACCGCCGGCGCCGCCCGCGGCGGGCAGTCCCATACCGCCCCGGCGTACAGGGCCGGCGCCGCGCCGGTCCTCGATGTTCGAGCTGAGCCGACGTGGTCGCGTGAACTTCATCTGTCGTGTCTCCCCTGGGCGATCGGTGTCCCGCCGAAGCCGACAAGAGCATGCCCCGACCGTCACAGCGGCCACAAACCTCACGCCGCTGCTGCGCTACCTTCACGGACGCCACACGAGCCCACTGGAGGATTCCCGTGCCCGACGCACTGATCGAACGCGAGACGGTCAGACGATGATCATCACCATGAACCGCCCGCAACGGATGAACGCAATCTCCGGTGCGATGCTCGTGCGGATGTACGACGCCTACGTCGAGGCATCGAACGACGACGACGTGCGCTGCATCATCGTCACCGGCGCGGGCGGCAACTTCTGCTCGGGCGCCGATCTCCGGGCGATTCGGGCGACGCCGAGGACGCCGACACCGAGATCGACATGAAGGCACGATCCGGGCCGATCCCGACATCCACTGGAAGGCGCTGCTGCGCAGCTACCGGCCAACCAAACCCATCATCGCCGCGGTCGAGGGGGTCGCCATCGCCGGCGGCACCGAGATCCTCCAGGCGACCGACATCCGTGTCGCGGGCGAGAGCGCCCGCTTCGGCGTGTCCGAGGCCCGCTGGAGCCTCTACCCGATGGGTGGCTCCGCCGTGCGCCTGCGCCGTCAGATCCCCTACACGCACGCCGCGGAGATCCTGTTGACCGGCAAACACATCACCGCACGGGAGGCGACCGACATCGGGCTGATCGGTCACGTCGTGCCCGACGGCCAGGCACTCACCAAGGCCAAGGAGATCGCCGCGACGATCTGCGAGAACGGACCCCTCGCCGTCGAGGCGATCCTGCGCACGCTGCACGAGACCGACGGCATGACCGAACAGGAGGCGCTCGATCACGAGTACTCCTACGGCTGGGCCGTGTTCGCCAGCGACGACGCCAAGGAAGGCCCCCGGGCGTTCGCCGAGAAGCGCAAGGCCGAGTTCCGCCGCCGCTGACACCCGACAAGACCTCCCCGATGCGCGTCGCAGGGCGCGCGAGGCGATCAGATGACGACGTTGCGGAGCGGCTGACCGTCGAGCAGTCGGCGGGCGTTGTCGCCCGCCAGGGCGATGACCTGCTCCTGGTAGCGATCGAGCGACGCCGACGTGTGGGGCGACAGGTACAGGTTCGGCGCGTCCCACAACGGATCCTCGGGCGGGAGCGGCTCGGTGTGAGTGACGTCGAGGGCGGCGGCGCCAAGGTGACCCGACTCGAGCGCAGCGATGAGGTCGGCCTCGACGACGTGGACGCCGCGGGCGATGTTGACGAGCATCGAGCCCGGCCGCATCAGCGCGAGGCGGCGGGCGTCGATCAACCCGACGCTGTCGGGCGTCGCGGGCAGCGCCAGCACGAGATGGTCGACCGTGCCGATCATCTCGTCGAGCCCCTCCGGCGGGAAGAGCTCGTCGACGTCGGGGTCGGTGTCGCCGGGGCGAGCCGATGCCCGACAGGCGAGCACGGTCATCTCGAAGGCGCGGGCGCGACGGGCGATGGCGCGTCCGATGGAGCCCAGCCCGACGATCCCGATGCTGCGACCGGCTATCTCGGTACCGAACCGCACTTCCCAGACGTGATCGTTCTGCTGGGACTCCAACGTCCGGAGATGCTTCGCGTGTTGGAGGATGCGGGCGAACACGAACTCCGAGATCGAGGCCGCGGCGATGCCGCCGGCGTGGGTGACGGTGATACCGGCGGCACCGAGCGCCGCGAGGTCGAGGTGGTCCGAGCCGGCGGTCACGGCCTGCACCCAGCGCAGGTCGGGCGCCAGCTCGATCAGCTCGGCAGGCAGGTCGATCCCCACGACGGCATCGGCGCGGTGCAGGGCCGCTCGTGCGGCGCCATCGAGGTCGGGGCGATCGAAGCCGCCGGGGTCACGGCCGTCGTTGCGGCCCTTGGCGCTGCGCAGATCGGCCGATTCGATGTACGGGGCCCAGACGACCTCGATACGAGGATCGATCGCCGCGAGGGCGTCGGCCACTGCGGGGTCGGGATCCGGTGGGAACATGAGTGCGACGACCAGGGGCTCGGACATGGCAAGGGAGCCTACGAGCCGGTCTCGCTCGGTGCGCAGCGACCGCCGCGGCCGGCTCGGACGAGCCGACCGACCGCAGCCTCACCTCTGCCCGCGGACGCCACACGACGCGGCACTAGCATCGCGCCCCACACCCGGAGGAGGGGGACCGATGGAGCTCGACGCCAAGACGGTAGTGATCACCGGCGGGGCCAGCGGGATCGGTCGCGCCATGGCCCGGAGGTTCGTCTCGGCGGGGGCGCGGGTGGTCGTGGGGGACATCGAGGAACCGGCCATCGCCGACACCGTGGCCGAGCTCGAGGCGGCCGGGGGTGCGGCTCTCGGGGTCCGGTGCGACGTCTCGGATCCGGCTTCGATGGACGCCCTGCGCGCCGCTGCCGTCGATCGCTTCGCCGATGTCGACGTCGTCTGCCTCAACGCCGGCGTCGCCGCCGGCGGACCGATGCACGAACTCGACCTCATCGACTGGCGATGGACTCTCGACGTGAACCTCTACGGCGTCATCAACGGCATCGCGACGTTCCTGCCGCCGATGCACGCAGCCGACCGGGGCCACATCGTGATCACGGCCTCGGTGGCCGGGCTGCTCTCGTACCCGTGGATGGGCCCCTACAACGCGTCCAAGCACGCCGTGGCGAGCATCGGCGAGACCCTTCACCACGAGCTCGCCGGCAGCGGCGTGCACGTGTCGGTGCTGTGCCCGGGCCTGGTCAACACCAACATCTTGGACTCCGAGCGCAATCGCCCCGAACAGCTCCGGCGACCGGCGCTCGAGGTCGACGACGGCGACAGCGAGCTGCGGGCGATGGCGATGGCCGTCTACGCCGACGCCATGGACCCGTCGACGGTCGCCGACCAGGTGCACGACGCCATCGTCGACCAGCGGTTCTGGATCATCACCGACCACGTCTTCGACGAGGCCATCGCCCAGCGCCATCGCGAGATCGAGGATCGCACGAACCCGGCGCTGCGCGGGCATCTCCTCGAAGAGGAGCTGCGCCATCGCTGAACCCTTCGTGGGTATGGTCGCCGGGTGACATCGGATCTCGCGCACTACGACCTGATCATCCTCGGAACCGGTTCGGGCAACAGCATCATCACGCCCGACTTCGACGACGCACGCGTCGCCATCGTCGAGCGGGGCGTCTTCGGGGGTACCTGCCTCAACCGGGGCTGCATCCCGTCGAAGATGTTCGTGTACGCCGCCGACATGGTGCAGATGGCCCGTCACTCCGCCGAACTCGGCGTCGATCTGTCGGTCGACGGCGTGCGCTGGGGCGACATCGTCGACCGGGTGTTCGGTCGCATCGATCCGATCGCAGCCGGCGGCGAGGAATACCGCCACGGTCTCGACAACGTCACCGTCTATCACGGCGCGGGTCGCTTCACCGGCCCCCGCGAGCTGGTGGTCGACGGCAACGACGGGACCCGCCACCGCATCACCGCCGACCACGTGGTCATCGCCACCGGGGCCATGCCCTCGATCCCCGACGTCGCCGGCCTGGAGCACGCCGGCTATCACACGTCGGACACCATCATGCGTCTGCCCGAACTCCCCCGCCGCCTCGCCATCCTCGGCGGCGGCTACATCGCCACGGAGCTGGCCCACGTCTTCGAGGCGCTGGGAAGCGAGGTCACGCTCCTGGTGCGCGGGCCGCGCCTACTGCGCTTCGAGGACGAGGAGGTCAGCCTGCGCTTCACCGAGGTGTTCTCGGAGCGCTGCGACGTCCGCCTGGGTTGCTCGGTCGACTCCGTGCACCGCATCGAGTCCGGCGAGTTGTGCATCGAGGCAAGCGTGGGTGGCGAGCAGTTCGAGCTGCACTGCGACGAGATCCTCGTCGCCACCGGGCGCGAGCCGACCAGCGAGGAGCTCGACCTGCATCTCGCCGGCGTCGCGACCCACGACGGGTACGTCCTCACCGACGAGTACATGCGGACCAACGTCGAGGGGATCTGGGCGCTCGGCGACATCACCAACCCCGATCAGCTCAAGCACACGGCCAATGCCGAGGCCCGCACGGTGGCCCACAACATCGCGCACCCCGACGACCTCCGGGCCGTCGATCTGTGGCCCACACCCCACGCCGTGTTCAGCCACCCCCAGGTCGCCGCCGTCGGCGCCACCGAACAGGAGCTGCGCGGCGAGGGCATCCCCTACCTGGTCGGTCGCCGCGACCACGGCGGCACCGCGTACGGCTGGGCCATGGAGGATCGGACCGGCTTCGCGAAGGTGCTCGTCGACCCCGACACCCGCCTGCTGCTCGGCGCCCACATCATCGGTCCACAGGCGGCGACCCTGATCCACCAGCTGATCCAGGGCATGAAGTTCGGCCAGACCGTCGACGAGCTCGCCCGCGGCTTCCTCTACATCCATCCGGCGCTGAGCGAACTCGTGGAGAACGCCCTGCTCGCCGTCGACGAGGACTGAGCCGACCGCCGGCGGGGTTCAGGCGTCGAGGCCCAGGGCTTCTCGGGCGGTCGCTCCGGCCCAGCGGTAGTCGCTCTTGCCGTTGCTCGAACGAAGCAGCTGCGGAACCCGGATGATGTGTTTGGGCGCCTTGTAGCCGGCCAGGTGCTCCTTGACCGCGCTCTTGATGGCGTCGTCGTCGATGTCGGCGTCGTCGCGGATCTGGACCACGGCCGTGACGGCCTGACCCCAGCGCTCGTCGGGAACCCCGACCACGTTCGCGTCGACGATCGCAGGGACCAGCTTGAGGGCCTCTTCGACCTCCTCGGGGTAGACCTTCTCGCCGCCGGTGTTGATGCAGACCGATCCGCGACCGAGCAGCACGATGCTGCCGTCGGCTTCGACGGTGGCCCAGTCGCCGGGGATCGAGTAGCGCTTCCCGTCGATGACCGGGAAGGTCTCGGCGCTCTTGGCCGGGTCCTTGTAGTACCCGAGAGGGAGGTGCCCGCCGAGCGCCAGGCGACCCTTCTCGCCCGATCCGGGTTCGACCTTGCGGCCGTCCTCGGTGATCACGATGGTGTCGGGGCCGAGCGAGAACCGGGCCGTCGAGGCGTGCTCGGCGTCGCCCTCGAGCTTGCGGGCGAAGCCCACGCCCTCGGACGACCCGAGCGAGTCGAGCAGCTTCATCTTCGGGTTGAACTCGAAGAGCGCCGCCTTCATCGACGCGGACCACATGACACCCGAGCTCATGACGAGGAAGATGGACGACAGGTCATACGGTTCGCCGCGTTCGACGGCGCTGCGCAGGGCATCGAGCATCGGACGGGTGAAGGCGTCGCCGACGATCGTGAGATGGGTGGCGCGGTGGTCCTGCACGCAGGCGAAGAGCGCATCGGCGTCGAAGTGCTGGCCGGGCAGGGTGAGGACGCAGCCGCCCTGGAGCAGGGTCGACAACGCGGTGATGCCCGAGGTCCCGTGCATGAGCGGCGCCGCTGCGAGCTGGCGGGTGACATAGCCACGATCACGGATGTCGCAGACGCGTTCGACGACCTCGTCGACGGTGGTCGGCATCGCCATCTTCATCGCCTGGTAGGTGCCGGCCATCGTCCCGATGATGGACTCGTGGGGCCACATGACCCCTTTGGGGTTGCCCGTCGTGCCGCCGGTGAAGAGCAACCAGAGATCGTCGCCGGATCGTTCGATCCGCGCCGCGGGATCGTGATCGGCGATGGCCCCCTCGTACGAGCGGGCGAACGGAGGGACGGCACCGTCCGCGGCGGAGCCGACCTCGATCCAGCAGCGGACCTCGGGCAGCGACGCCACGATGTCGGCG
The DNA here is from genome assembly GCA_963700595.1 of uncultured Chloroflexia bacterium. GTDB lineage: Bacteria > Chloroflexota > Anaerolineae > B4-G1 > SLSP01 > PWVB01. The sequence continues at coordinate 380,875 of CAVOYE010000010.1, read as the reverse complement.
AAGCGTTCGCGCAGGTCAGCGGAGTAGAAGACGGCGCGGGCGTCGGCGTCGGCGAGCAGCGAGCCCAGCTCCTCGGCGGTGTAGCGATAGTTGATGTTGAACGGCGAGGCCCGCACCTTCATCGCGCCGAACTGGGCCTCGGAGTACTCGTTGCCGTTGAACAGGCACAGACCCACGTTGTCGCCGGGGCCGATGCCGCCCGCCGCGAGCGCGGAGGCGACCCGGGCCCCGCGGTCGTCGAACTCGCGCCACGTCCGGATCGTGTCGCCGCAGATCAGTGCCTGCTCGTCGCCGATCGCGTCGGCGACCGCTTCCCATGCCGTTGCCAGATTCAGACTCACGGCGCCGGACACTACCAGCAGTGTCGCAGCCGCCGGAGGGGCCGCGCACGCGACCAGCGCCGTATCCTCGGCGCTGTGACGAGCAGCTGGGGTCAGGTCTTTCGAGTGCACACCTTCGGCGAGAGCCACGGTGGCGGTATCGGGGTGGTCGTCGACGGCTGCCCACCGCGCCTGGCGGTCGACGTCGCCGACATCCAGGCCGATCTCGATCGGCGTCGTCCCGGCCAGAGCCGGCTCGTCACCCAACGGGACGAGGCCGACCGGGTCGAGATCCTGAGCGGCGTGTTCGAGGGCCACACCCTCGGTACCGCCATCGCGATGATGGTGCGCAACGCCGACGCCCGCCCCGGCGCCTATGACCATCTCGAGCAGGTGTACCGGCCGTCCCACGCCGACTACACCACCGACGCCAAGTACGGCATCCGCAATCATCAGGGGGGCGGACGGGCGAGCGCCAGAGAGACCATCGGCCGTGTCGCTGCAGCGGCGTTGGCCCGGCGGCTGTTGGCCGAGGTGGCGGGTGTCGAGGTCCTCGGCTGGGTGTCCCGCATTCACCGCCTCGACGCGAGTGACGCGATCGACGCCGACGCGGTCACCCTCGCCGACGTCGAGGCCCACCCCACGCGCTGCCCCGACCCGTCGACCGCAGAGGCCATGGCCGATGCCATCGAGGCCGCACGTCGCGACGGCGACAGCCTCGGCGGGATCGTCACCTGCGTGGCCCGGTGCGTACCGCCCGGCCTCGGCGATCCCGTGTTCGACAAGCTCGAGGCCGACCTCGCCAAGGCGACCATGAGCCTCCCCGCAGCCAAGGGCTTCGAGATCGGCAGCGGCTTCGGTTCGGTCGACCTCACCGGCCGCGAGCACAACGACGCCTTCGTGCCCGGACCCGACGGGACTCCGACGACGGCCACGAACAGGTCGGGAGGTGTCCAGGGCGGGATCTCCAACGGCGCCGACATCGTGCTCCGCGTCGCGTTCAAGCCGACGGCGACCATCTCGTCGGAGCAGGCGACGGTAACCACCGGTGGCGAAGCGACCACGCTCGCTGCTCGTGGACGCCACGACCCCTGTGTGCTGCCGCGTGCGGTGCCGATGGTCGAGGCCATGGTGTTGCTGACCCTGGCCGACGCCTGGCTGCGCCAGCGCACGGTCGACGTGCTCCCGCCGATCGGCTGAATCCGCGCGACCTCGGCGGGTCTCTTCTTCGGGATCGGGAACCATTTCGCCCCGGGCGGAGTTCCTGCCCCGTGCCCCATCCACGAAACCCGAGAATGCGCCGGCGCGGCGTCGCCGTCGTGTCGAGCCTGGCGTTGGTCGTCGCTGCATGCGCCGGTGGCGACGGTGATCCCGTCGAGACCATCGCCGCGAGCGCCCCGGCCGACGACGAGGCCGCCCCGGATCCAGCGCTGCGAGATCCGGCGTCGGAGACCGCAGCGCCCGAGACCGACAGCGGAGAACCTCCGCCCGATGCCGGTCCCGCCGCCGAGGCATCCGATGAGGCCTCGGCCGAGCAGGACCCCGGCGAAGAGGCCTCCACGCCGCCGACACCCGCCGGTCCGAACGACCTCCCGGCGGTGGTCGTACGGGACATCGCCACCGGCGACGACGTCGACCTGTCGGCCCTCGCGCCCGGCGAGCTGCCCTTCGTGGTGTGGTTCTGGGCGCCACATTGACCGGCGTGTCGGGCCGAAGCGCCCGACGTCGAGCGGTTCGCTCGAGAGAACGCCGACCGGGTCACCGTGATCGGGCTGGGAACCCAGGACAGCTTCGGCGAAGCCGAGGAGTTCGTGGACACCTACGGCACGGTTTCGTTCACCATGCTCTGGGACGAGAGCTTCGAGTCCTGGGCGCAGCTGGGCGTCGCCGGTCAGCCCGCGGGGATGCTGTTCAGCGCCGACGGCACCGCACTCGCCCGGTGGAGCGGGGGCATTCCCGAAGACGACGTGCTGTCTCGCATCGCGGAGATGTGAACCCGGCCAGGCGGGCGCTCAGCGCACGAACGGCATGGCCACGACGCGCCCGGCGACGAGATCGCCACGGACGTCGATTCCCACCTCGGTACCCTCGTCGCACCCGGGTGGGAGGAATGCCATCGCGATGCCGCATTCGAGGACTGGTGAGAAGTTCCCGCTGGTGACCTCCCCCACCGACTCGCCGTCGACCACGACGGCCTGACCGGCCCGTGGGGGTCGGCGGCCCTCGACCACGATGCCGCGCAGGCGACGGGTGATGCCGGCCTCGCGTTCGGCAACGAGTGCGTCGCGGCCGCGGAAGTCACCCTTGTCCCAGCGCACCACCCAACCCAGACCTGCCTGCAGTGGCGTGATACCCGGGCCGAGCTCGTGGCCGTGCAACGGCAGGCCGGCTTCGAGACGCAGGGTGTCGCGGGCACCCAGTCCGGCGGGGACGATGCCCGCATCGAGCAGTGCATCCCACAACTCGCCTGCCGCCGCGACGTCGATGGCGATCTCGACGCCGTCCTCGCCGGTATAGCCGGTGCCTGCGACCACGGCATCGGCTCCCTGCCAGGACGTCGACGCGACGGTGAAGCGCTCGACCACTGCTGCCTCGGCGAAGACCGTGGCCAGGCAGGCCCGAGCCTCGGGGCCCTGGACGGCGAGGACCGCACGGGTCGCGGTGACGTCGACGGCCTCGACCGGCAGATCACCCGACGCCGCCGTGGCCTCGGCCAGTGCCCCGGCGACGCGGTCGGTGTTCGACGCGTTGGGCATGACGTCGAAACGCTCGGGCCCGACCCACCACACGATGATGTCGTCGACGACCGAGGCGTCGGACGGGTCGAGCAGATGGGTGTACTGCGCCCGACCCGGGCCGATCCTGTCGAGGTCGTTGGTGAGCGCCCACTGCAACCGGGCATCGCGCGCCGGGGCCCTCGACCCGCAGCGTGCCGAGATGCGACACGTCGAACACCACGGCGGCGCTGCGACACGCGCGATGCTCTGCCAGTGTCCCGTCGGGGTACGACAGCGGCATGTCCCAGCCGCCGAACGGGGTGATCTTGGCGCCGAGCGCGCGATGGCGCGCGTCGAGTGGAGAGCAGGCCACGGGTACGGCGGCTCAGGAACCGACGGCGTGTGACTCGTCGACGGGCGTGGTCGAAGCGCCCGGACGCGAGTTCCGGGTAGAGCTCGACGATGGCGGCGTCGACCTCGTCCTTCACCGTGCCCAGGGGCAGGATGTTCAAGACGCCCTGACCCGCCTTGAGCACGTCGATGATCTCCTGGTCGGTGCGCACGAGCACCGACGACTTCCCGCTGATGACGAGGTTCACGGTGGCGACGTCCTCGTCGAGGGTGTCGCGCAGATAGCGGAACACCTCCCGGACGGACTCGAGCTTGATGCCGGCGTCGAGCAGGTTCTTGATGGCCTTGAGCTCGAGGAGATCCCGGTAGGAATAGAGGCGTCGGCTGCCGCTGCCGCGGGCCGACTGCAGCGAGGGGCGGATGAGGTCGGTGCGGGCCCAGTAGTCGAGCTGGCGGTAGGTGATGCCCACGATCTCGGCGGCTCGGGTGCCGCTGTAGCTCTGGGCGATGTCGGCTGTCATGATGCGCGTTCTCCTGAAGGGACCCGTGCCCGCCCACCGATGAACTCCCGACATGGTCGAAATTCCACCGGTGTGACCCGGAGCGCCAGCGTAGAGAGCGCCGCGCGCGGCGTCAATGACCGACTCCTCGAGCCGCACGCCAGGGCGTGGCGCCGAGGCGTGTGCGGCTCAGCTGAAGTCCTCGGGGGTCACCTGATCGATGAACTCGCGGAACTCCTCGAGCACGGCCTCGGCATCGTCGACGGTCTCGCCGGATTCGGGCACCGTGTAGCCGGCTCGTGCGAGGACGGATTCCTCAACGAAGATCGGCGTTCCGGTACGCACTGCGAGGGCGATGGCGTCAGAGGGTCGGCTCGAGACGCTCCGTATGCCGTCGGCGCCGTCGAGTTCGAGTTCGGCGAAGAAGGTCTTGTCCTGGAGGTCGGTGACCACGACACGCTGTACCTTGACCGCGAGCGCGTCGAGAACCGACTTGAACAGGTCGTGGGTCATGGGCCGGGGGGTCTCGACGGAGTCCATCGCCAGGGCGATGGCCGTCGCCTCGGGGCCGCCGATGAAGATCGGCAGCAGGCGTCCGTTGGGGCGATTTTCCTTCAGGAGCACGATGGGTGCAGAGCTCGGGAGCTCGACACGCACTCCGACCAGTTCCATCTCGATCACGGGAACGACGCTAGTCGCGTCGGTCGCCCGATGCTCTGAGGCGCCCGCACCTTGTTCGGCCACGGATGGTGCGTGGCGACCCCTTCGACCCTGTGGATTGTCACGGAGGGAGACGGTCGGACCGGCGCATCGGAACCGTGCGGTCAGTCGGGCTCGCGATGGACCAGCTGGCGGAGCAACAGGCTGCGGAGATCCTCGCCGAGACGCATCAGCTCGGCCAGGGCATTGCGCCGCGCCGTACCGGACGCGATGCCGCTCAGGCGCTGGTCGATGAGGCCCGCCTCGCGCTCGGCTGCGACCTTGAACGGACGCAGATGACGGGGCTCGATGCCGTGCTCGGAGAACGCAGCCACGAGCCGGGCTGCGATGAGGTCGTCTCCGCTGTAGACCGGACGGCCACGTCGCATCATGGGAGCGACGAGGCCGAAACGCTCCATGTCCGCGAGATGCTCCACCGACAGGCCCGTACGTTCGGTCAGTTCCTTGCCGGTCAGCTCGAGATCGCGATCGGGCGGGCTCATGGGATCGACTCGCGGGAGTCCCTGTACCGGGTCCTCGTCGCCGTCGTCGTCGATGCGGGCACCGGCGATGAGGTGCTCGCGGATGACGCGCAACGGCATGAAGTGGTCGCGTTGTTGGCGCAACACCCAGCGCAGCTGCGCCACGTCGGCGTCGTGGTAGCGGCGATAGCCGGAGTCGGCCCGGTCGGGTTCGACGAGGCCCTTGCTCTCGAGGTAGCGGACCTTCGAGATGGAGATGTCGGGGAACTCGTCGAGGAGCGCCTCTACGACCTCGCCGATGGTGCGGCCTCGCCCCGACGGCTCGGTCACATCGGGTCTCCGCGGAAGAAGACCAGTTTGAACTTGCCGATCTGGAGGATGTCGCCGTCGACGAGCTCGACGTCGCCTTCGACGGGTTGCTGGTTCACGTAGGTCCCGTTCAGTGACCCGACGTCGCGCACGACGACCCTGGTGCCGTCGTAGTCGGCCTCGACATGACGCCGTGAGACGGTGACGTCGTCGAAGAAGAAGGTGCTGCGCGGGTGGCGGCCCATGGTCGAGGTGCCGATCTCGAGCAGGTAGCGTGAGCCGGCCTTCGGACCGCGACTGACGTGGAAGCCGACGACCGGTGCCGCTGCCTCGTCCTCGCCGATGACGGGCAGGCTCAGCGTCTCGGTGGGCTGGTCGACGAGGTCCGACAGCGGCGCACCGCACGACGAGCAGAAGTTCGCTTCGGGGAGGTTGTCGCCGCCACATCGGCGGCATGTCAGGGACTCGGTCATGACCCGTTATCCGTCGATGAGCGCCTGGTAGGCGGCCGCATCCATCAGTGATGCCAGATCGCCGGCGTCGGCGACCTCGATGACGCAGATCCAGCCGTCGCCGTAGGGGTCGTCGTTGAGCCGCTCGGGGTTGTCGGCGAGTTCGGCGTTGGCCTCGACGATGACGCCGCCGACGGGCGCATAGATGTCGGACACCGACTTGGTCGACTCGACCTCACTGAACGAGTCGCCCGTCTGCACCTTCGTACCGACCTCGGGAACGTCGACGAAGACGACGTCGCCGAGAGCGTCCTGTGCGTAGTCGGTGATCCCCAGCACGACCCGGTTGCCGTCGATGCGGACCCATTCGTGGTCGGTCGAGTAGCGGAGCTCTTCGGGCACGTTCATGGCGCTGAACCCTATCTCATGGCACCGACGGCCCAGGGAACCGATGACGCCTGCGCCGCACCTCCCGGTGGCCGGACCGTCAGTGCACTCTGCCGGCACGGCCCTCGCGCAACGCTGCGAGCCCCGCCGGGACATAGCCCCATGCGGCATACCAGTGCAATGCGAGCGAGGGAACGCCGATGATCCAGGCCAGCGCCTGGGCGATGTCGGACCAGACGACGTCGGAGGCGCCCACGAGGAACAGCGGGAAGGCGAACATCAGCCCGAACGTGCTGGTCTTGCCCCACCACGTGACATCGATGCGGCGGGCGCCGAGCGCGCCCAGCACGAGCGCTGCTATCGATATCAGGACTTCGCGCACGAGGGTCAGCACCGCGAACCACACCGGCACCCGATCGTCGACGAGCATGGTCACGATCGCGACGAGGAACATCAGGCGGTCGGCAGTGGGATCGAGGATCTTGCCGAATTCCGACACCTGATCGAAGCGCCGTGCGATCCATCCGTCGACCCAATCGGTGGCGCCGAGGCCCGCCAGCAGCGCGGCTGCCGCGATCGGTTGATCCCGCCCGACGAGAAGCCACACGAACAACGGGATGCAGGCCAGTCGCACGAGCGATATGGCGTTGGGAACCGTGACGACGCCGTCACGCCACGAGCTCACGGGGGCAGCCGACACGGCCGCCACGTTACCCCCTCGTCCCGACGCCCTCGCCGGCGACGCTGTAGCTTCGCCGCCATGGCGACCGTGTTCACGAAGATCCTCGACGGCGAGCTCCCCGGCCACTTCGTCACCCGCGACGATCAGGCGGCCGCGTTCTTGTCGATCAACCCCATCAGCGAGGGCCACACGCTGGTCGTACCGACCGCCGAGATCGACCATTGGCTCGACCTGCCACCTGCCACGAACCAGCACCTGATGGCCATGGCCCAACGCATCGGCGACGCGCAGATGCGGGTGTTCGGCCCCCCTCGGGTGGGTCTCATGATCGCCGGCTTCGAGGTCCCCCACGTGCACGTGCACGTCCTGCCGATGGCCTCGTTGGCCGACATGGACTTCGCTCGGGCGGCGACCAGCGTCGACCACGACCGTCTGGCCCGGATCGCGCTGGATCTGGCTGCAGCAATCGACTGATCGTCCGTTCGGACGCGTGAGCGCTCAGCCGGCCGCCTGGTCGGACTCCTCGCCCCCGCCGACCACCGGGGTGAGGCCCAGACGATCCGCCTCACTCGGCAGCGTGAACACGCGTATGCCAGCGTCGCTGTCGTCGAGCACCTGCACCCAGCCCAGTGCGACGGGGAACTGCACCGCGAAGATGTCGAACTGGCGGACGGTCCAGGTGCTGGGCACGTCGGCCAGGTCCGCGATCACCCAGTTGACGCCCTGGGCGACCGTGTCCGCCTGCTGGGCGGGATCCTCGGCTGCGTCGAAGCGCAGCTCGAACAGCCCCGGACGCTCGGTGAGCATCGGCAGCAATCGCGATCCTGCTCGGACGACGGCATCGTCGGGGATCAACTCGGCCGCGGCGATCCGGACCTCGTCGACGGCGTCGCGCCGACCCCAGGCCCACGGCTCCTCGTACGGTGACGCCACGGAGTCGCGCACGAAGAACACCAGCGCCGTGAAGACCAGTGCGCTGAGCAGCCGCCGGTCCACGTTGACCTTCTTGACCATGACCCGCCCGGTGCGGGCGAGACCGAACACCGTCGCGACGAACACGAACGACGTGATCGGCACCCACTGGCTGGCCTCGGCCAGCGTGCCCTCCTCCACGTCGGCGACCAGGTACATGGTGAACAGCGGCATCGTCGGCAACAGCCACCGCGGTGCGGCGACGGGCAGGAACAGCACCGGGGCGAGCAACGCGACACCGGTACGGAAATTGGCCTCGGAGAACAGCTCGCGCAGGAACAGGACGGGGCTGGTGACGATGCCCCACGCCACGGTGAAGGGATCGTCACCGCCGTAGGCGGCGTAGGCGTCGACGTGCGGGAACGTGCCGTCGCCGATCGCCGGCTGGATCACGAGCATCGCCAGCGCTGCGTATGCGATGCCGATGCTCATCGTCGCGACCCCCGCCCGCCGTCGCCCCTCGAACACCCACAGCGCCCCCATGCCCGCGACGACGATGCCGAGATCGGCACGCGCCAACAGCACCACTGCGATCATCGGCCAGTAGCGCATCCAACGTCCACGGATCCCGTTGTGGACAGCCCCGATGAGGGCGGGTACCGCCAGCACCTCGAGGTGGAAGCCGGCCAGATTGATGGCGTGCACTGCGCTGTACAGGCTGTACGCCAACACGATGGCCATGGTGGCGCCGATGCGCAGGTCGGCGACGTGGCGGGCGAGTCTCCAGAGCGGCACCACACCGAGTGCGAGGGCGCCGGACTGGATGACGAGCAGGGTGATCGCCGTGGGGAACAGGCTGGTCAGCCCTGCGACCGGGTAGATCAACAGGCCGAGTTGGTCGAAGAGATAGTTGTGGCCGAGCAGCGACGACTCCGGCCGGAAGCCCTCGCCGATGAGCCAGACGACCTGCATCGGTGCCGCGAGCTGCGCGTCCTGGCTGAGCTCGCGCGACCGCGCCAGGGCGAGCGCCAACAACACGACCCACAGCACGACCGCCCAGACCCACGGTGCGGTCCGGTTGAAGCCGGTGCTCTCGAAACGGGCCTGCCAGCGCAGCAGCCGGTGATCGAGTCGCTTGCGCCAGGGCAGGCTCACTCGCCGCGCCCCCCGGTGGCGCTGCGGCCACCGTGGTCGATCGCGTCGTCGGCGACGGGCTCGATGAGCCCCGGCCCCTGCGACCGGACGTTGTTGACCGCCGTCGACACCGTGTGCAGGGCGAGATCTGCGGCGGGAGCGGGCTCGAAGAAACCACTGAGGGCGTCGGTGTCGTGGAACGTCGGATCGAGCCAGAGGTCCCAGGCGTCGGGCGCCAACATCACCGGCATACGGTCGTGAATCCGTGCGATCCGTTCGTTCGGTGGCCCCGTGATGATGGTGCAGGTCTCGATCCAGCGGCGCGTGGCGGGATCGTCGGTCGGGTCGGGGTCACGCCAGCGTTCCCACAGACCCACGAACGCCAGCGGCGAACCGTCCACGCGATGGATGAAGAACGGTGTCTTGGCGTCGGCGCCGTCGAGGCGGGCCCACTCGTAGAACCCGTCGGCGCAGACGATGCAGCGACGTTTGCGGAACGCCGAACGGAACGCGTTCTTCGTCGCGAGCGTCTCCGCCCGGGCGTTGATCATCTTGTTGCCGATACGCAGGTCCTTCGCCCAGGCCGGTACGAGGCCCCACCGGAACGCCTCGAGACGGCGGTGATCGTCGCGTTCGACGACGACCGGCACCGCGGTGGTGGGCGCGACGTTGTACCGGGGCTCGTCGAGGATCTCCCCCACCTGGTCGACACCGAAGTACGCCGCGAGGACATCCGGTGGCGAGGACGACACGAACCGTCCACACATGGTTGCCACGGTAGTGGGGTCGTCGCGCACATGCGCCGACCGACCGACCGAGCCGCACCGGGCTCAGTCGGCGACGATCGCTATCGCGCCGCTCGGGCACACGCCGATGGCCTGGGTGGCGTGCAGGCGGTCGGCGTCGTCGAGTATCTCGGGACGGAGGACAGCGGGGAGATCGTCGTCACCGAACGCGAAGTACTCGGGGTGGTTGTACACGCACTCACCGGCCATGATGCAGGCCGCGAGGTCGATCACGATGCGCTCGGGCATCACACGGCCCGCCGATAGCACGCCCGGTCGGGAGCGCCGCCGCCTAGGCGTCCCATCGGATCCACGAGTTCGCGGGGCGAGCGGAAGCCACCCGAGTCGATCGACGGCGCCATGATGCCCTCGTGCTCGGCGAACTTCGGCCGGGCCCCCGGCATCAGCTCCGCCATCTTCGTACAGGCGATGATCGGCCTCCTGGCGGGCCATGGCGTAGCCCATGCAGAAGTGCTGACCGATACCGAATCCGAGATGCCCGGGCAGCTCTGTCGCGGTAGCGCGCCGACCTGTTCTCGCGTCCCATGTGCGAGATCGGTGCGGTGGATGTCGAAGGTGTCCGGATCGGCGAACACCCGGTCGTCGCGATTGCCGGCGCCGAGCGAGAGGGTGACCATCGCCCGGCTCGGGATGACCGTGCCGTGCATCGTCGACCTCACGGGTCGTGTACGCGGCGCTGCACGTGGACCACGGGGTCGAACCGCATCATCTCCGCGAAGACGTGCTCCCACAGCGTCGGGATCGGCCTTGACGTGCTCGAACTGGTCGGGCCGGGTGTAGAGCATGTGGAACCACATGTTGGCGATCGCCTTGTCGGTGGTGTCACCACCCGCGGCGAGCAACAGCGCGATGAAGCCCTTCACCTCCTCGTCGCTCATCTTCACACCGTCGAGCTCGGCCTCGAGCAGACGCGACAACAGATCGTCGGTCGGCCGTCCGCGGCGCTCGTCGATGAGCGGATCGAGGTACTCCCACATCTCGTTCGCGCGCCGCGAGACCTCTGGCCAGGTGCTCGCCCCCGAAGCCCAGCCCCGCTATCAGGGCCTGATACCAGCCCACGAAACGGTCCTCGTCCTCGCGCGGCAGACCCAACATGTTGGAGATGACCCGGATCGGGAAACTGGTTGGTGATTCGCTCCACCAACTCGATCTCGCCCTCGCCGGCGACCGCGTCGAGCAACTCCGATCGCGATCTGCTCGATCACCGGGATGAACGCCAGCAGGCCCTTGCCGACGAACTGGTTGGCGATGATGTTGCGAATCCATCGGTGGCGGTCGCTGTTGCCGTACTCCAAGATGTTCGGTCCGAAGACGTGGCTCGAGCCGAACTCGTAGTCGCCGTCGGGTCGGTACATCGCCCGGTCGAAACTGGCGTTGTCCTGGAAGCAGGCGTCGACGTCGTGGTACCTGCTGATCACCCAGCGGTTGTGGAAGCGGTCGTGATAGACGGGATGGTGATCACGCAGGCGGCGGTACAGCGGGAAGGGATCCCGCTGGAATTCCTCGGAATCGAACTCGCGTGGGTCGACGGCGGTGTCGACGGCGGTCGCCATGGTTCCCCCCTCGTCGGTGTGCGGACGTCTCGGTGGCACGCCGGGTGTCGACCGTCACTGTAGAGCACGAGCGCGAGCCGGCACGGCGACGGTGACCACGGGCGCCACGACCGGTCCGCCGATGACCCAGCGGATCGTGTCGGGAGTCGGTGCAGGACCGCTGTGTCGCTCACGCACGTCGGCGCGGCGCGCCCCTGCGAGCAGTCGGCCGGCCAGGTCCCGTCCGGCACGACGGTGCGGTCGCGCCAGGGCGAACCGCGCCACACCCGCAGGCGAGTCGATCACCAGTGCGTCCGTGGACACGCCCAGCAGTCGGGCGCTCTCGATGCGGACGGCCTCGACGGTCGCGACCGGAATCGACCACACCGTCTCGGCGGGGCGAGCGAGTCGATCGAGCCCGAGGACGACGAGGCGACCGGGATCGCCCGGTGAGCACGAGGAGTACCTGGCGCCGGGCGCCGAGATCGACCGTGGGCGAGGACTCGGCGAACGTGTCCGAGATCGCGTCCCAGCGTCGCTCGGCGCAGGCGTGGGGGCGGCGCATCCCGACCGAGCGTGCGATGACGGCCCCGACGGTGTCGGGCAGCGCGCCGGCCGGGGTCGCCGCCACGGCGGCCACGACGTCGTCGCCGTCGAGAAGTCGCGCGACTCGCCTGGGGTCGGGTCGACGGCGCATACCGCAGCCGTCGGCGCCGAGAGGGAGTCGAAGGAGGGAACCGGTCCCATCGGCCCATGCCGGACGATCCATGGCGACGGGCGCCTGTCGCGCTCTCCTGCGGAATCGACCCCGCCATCCCTCATGGTCGCTGTCGTCGCGCCGATGGGCGGACGACCCCGTGTCGGGTCGGTCCGCCTCTGGAGGAATCGTTGCCGCACCACATGCATCCGAATGCGTCGACCCCGGAGCAACCCAACCGCACGACGCCCGCCGGGCGTGCCGCTGCGTGGCTCGCCCTGGCCGTCTTCCTCGTGACGGCGTCGGCCTGCGGCTCGGGCGACGAGGCGGCCGAGCCGACGTCGGAGCCCACACCGTTGGTGGACGCCATGACCGGTGAAGAGGTCGAGGTGCCCGCTGACTTCACGCTGGACTTCGACACGTTGCCGGCGACGCCGACCGCCGCTGCGGTGGAGCCCGAGGCCGACGGCGAGCCGACCGACGCCGGACGCGACGCCGAGCCCACGCCGGTCCGCGGACGTGGCACCGATGGCGACGACGACGAGCATCCCCTGGAGACCATCGTGATCGACACGGTCGTCGCCGACCCCGACGCCGCCCCGGCGCTCGACGAGGCCGCAGCACTCGCCTGCGCGAACACCGAGTTTGCGATGGACGCGCTCATCGAGTCGTCCCCGGAGTCGGCGCAACGGTTCGCGACCGCTGCCGACTGGGCCACCCAGAGCTCCTACGGACCGGTGCGTGACCTCGCGGCCCGGCTCGCCGATGCGCCGTCGGGTGCCCGGGCCGATGACCTCGTCGTGACCGTCCTCGAGACGTGCGCCGCGGCCGGGTACGAACTGTGAGCGCCGGACGTGCGGTCGCCCGGCGCCGCTTCGCCGGCCTGATCGCCACCGCCGCCGTCGGCCTCGCCATCGCCGCCAGCCTGAGCGTCTCCGGCGTGCCCGACGCCGATGCCGCCGACCAGTTCCTGCCGGCAGAGGTCGTCGGGTCGACCGACGCACTCGTGTCGACCACCGCCGACTCGCTGCCCTGGGGCGTCGTGGGGCTCGGCGACTGGTCCCACGTCAGCACGAATCTGCGTATCCCGGTGTTCGCCATCGCCGACATCGGTGACCGGGTGTTCGTCGGCGGCATGTTCGCCCGAGCCCAGCGCGGCCCCGGCGGACGTACGGTCGACCAGCCGTTCCTTGCTGCGTTCGACAAGGCGACCGGCGAGATGATCGAGGACTGGCGCCCGCAGCTCGACGCCCCGGTGTACGCCCTGGTCGCCACGACCGACGGCAAGCTCATCGTCGGTGGCGACTTCACGAACGTGAACGGTCAGCCGTTCACGGCGGCCCTGGCGGCACTCGACCCCGCGACCGGTGCGGTCGTACCGACGTGGCGGTCGCACCTGGAACGACCGTGGTCGGATCTCGATCCGGTCGTGCGCGCGCTGGCCGTCCACGACGGCCACGTGTACGCAGCCGGCAACTTCTCGCACCAGGAGTCGTTCGCGAGCCGGACCCGCGTCTACAAGGCCATCCGTGTGACCGAGGCCGACGGCACGCTCGACACGGCCTGGCTACCGCAGGTGACCGGCGCCGGACTCTGGGCGCTCGGTGTCTCGCCCGATGGCAGCCGGGTGACCCTCGGTGGCTTCCACAGCGCCATCAACGGATCGCCCGACACGCGCTGGATCGGCGTGGTCGACGGCGCCACCGGGGCCACGATCCCCGGCCTCGTCTACACCAAGACGCACTCCTCGAGCGGGCACATACAGGGCGTTGCCGACACCGGCGACAGTCTCTACTACACGGGTTCCCAACACTTCATCTTCCGCCACGACACCACGACATGGGCGCGCGAGGCAGGCGTGACCTACACGCCCGGTGGCGACGGCCAGGCCATCGAGATCGCCGACGGGATCCTCTACAACGCCTGCCACTGCATCGCCGGCAGGGCCTGGCTGAACAGCTACTCATGGCCGACGGCGAGCCCCGGAGCGATCCGCCGCGACGCCAACGGCATCGTGGCCTTCTCCGAGTCAGACTTCGGGCACATCTCGTCGTTCTATCCCGAGGTCTACTACGAGAACGGCGATGGCCCCTGGGATCTCCACATGGACGACCGGGGCTGTCTCTGGGTCGGCGGCGACGTGTACCGCCTCGACACCGACCAGCCGTACCGCTGGGCCCGCGGCTTCACTCGGTTGTGCCGCGAGGACGCCGACGGCCCCGACGGCACCCGCCGGCCTCGCCGTGGCGATGGGTGGTCCGACCGGGAGCGACGCCACGCTCACCTGGCATGCGGCGACCGACGACCGCGGCGTCGCGGGCTACGAGGTCCTGCGCGACGGCGACATCATCGCGACGGTCGAGGGCCGCACGTTCACCGACGTCGGGGTCGAAACCGACGTCGTGTACCGGGTGCGGGCATTCGACGAGCAGGGCAACCGGTCGGCCACGAGCGAGGCCGTGACCGCGTCACCGCCCGACGAGAGCGCCATCCTCATCGCCGGCGGAGCCGACTGGCGCTACCTGGCCGACGGGTCGAACCTGCCGGACGACTGGACCGGCCCGGGCTTCGACGACCGTGCCTGGCCGGTCGGCGCCGGCCAGTTCGGTTTCGGCGACGGTGACGAGGCCACGACGTTGCCGGGCGGCGTGGTGCAGTACTGGTTCCGCCACACCTTCGCTGTGCCCGATCCGGCGGCCCAGGCGCTCGAGCTCGATCTGCTCGTCGACGATGGCGCCGTGGTGTACCTCAACGGTGTCGAGCTCCTGCCGCGAGAACATGCCGGCAGGGCCCCTCGGCTTCCCTGCCTGGCCCAGCGCTTGGAAGGAAGCGGACACCGAGAACCTCTTCACCACGACGATCGTGCCGGCCGACGCCCTCGTCGCCGGCACCAACGTCGTCGCCGTCAGCGTGCACAACGCGTCGGCGAGGAACTCGGATCTCGGGTTCGACCTGCGCCTCCGACGCGCCGATGCCCCGCCACCGGCCACACCGGTCGAGGCCATCGCCGCCGGCAGCACCTGGCGCTACCTCGACACCGGCGCGGCACCGGGCGCGCAGTGGCGGACGGCCGATTTCGACGACAGCGCCTGGTCGCAAGGCCCTGCCCAACTCGGCTACGGCGACGGCGACGAGGCCACGGTCGTCGCCGAGGGCAGACCACGCCATGTGACCCACTACTTCCGGCACCGATTCCAGGCCGCGGACGCGACCGGCCTACACGACGCTCGACCTGTCGCTGCTGCGCGACGACGGCGCCGTCGTCTACCTGAACGGCGTCGAGTTGGTGCGGGACAAGATGCCGGGGGGTCCGATCGATCGCACGACCCTGGCGTCGGACTTCGCCGCAGGGAACGATGAGACGTGTCTTCCACCGGTTCTCGGTCCCGGCCGACACGCTACGCGACGGGACAAACGTCGTCGCAGTGGAGATCCACAAGGCCGACGTCGGCAGTCGCGACATGAGCTTCGACCTGGCCCTGACCCTCACGCCGTGACCACGTTCCGGCCCGAAGCAAGCGACCGCTAGGGTTCGATCGTCCACGACGAAGGGATGCCACCGTGGCCGACCGTGACCTGAAGGCGCTCACCGAGAACATCGAGACACCGGTGTTCGAGCGCACCGCGTTCACGACTCCTCCGCCCCTGGCCGAGGCGACCGTGGCCCTGGTCACCACGGCGTCGTTGCACCATCCCGACCAGGACGACTTCGCCGGCGTCGACACCGGCTACCGCATCCTCGACGGGTCCCGGCGGGACTACGTCACCGGTCACTGGAGCCCCAACTTCGACTCGATCGGCTTCGGCTACGACATGAACGTCGTGTTCCCACTCGACCGCCTCGACGAGCTCGCCGCCGAGGGTGTCATCGGCGCCGTCGCCGACCGGCACCTGTCCTATGCCGGCAACCAGTTCGACCTGAGCGGGGTGCGTCTCGACAGCGGACCGGCCGGTGGGCGTTGGCTGCGCGAGCAGGGCGTCGACGTGGTGCTGCTCACCCCGGTCTGACCGCTCTGCACGCGTACCGTGAGTACGCTCGCCCACGTCTTCGAAGCCGAAGGACTCGCCACGGTCGCACTCGGTTCGATGCGGCGTCAGATCGAGGGCACCGCTCCCCCGCGCGGGCTGTTCTGCGATTTCCCGCTCGGCCGCCCGCTCGGCGTCCCGGCGATGCGGCCTTCCAGCATCGGGTCCTGCGAGCCGCACTCGCGCTGCTCGACGCCGACGCACCCCTCGTCGCCCACTACGACGAAGCCATCGTCCGACGACGGCGACACGGTGCTGGCGTGCCCGTTGCCCCCACGCAGCGATCCCGACGCGCATCCCGCAGTCGACGAGGCCCGGGGGCTGCGCGCCGCACACGACCGGGCCGTCGACCGTTACGGCAACCGCATGGGCGCCGGGCGGGTCGTCGACGCCGACCACATCGACGAGGCGATCGAGGCCTTCGTCAGGGTCGCCGAGGGCACGCCGTGGAAGGAGGCGGGCATCCCCGGGGTACCGGCACGAGTGGCCCAGGACATCCGGGGCTACTACGAGACCGCAGCGCTGGGCCTCGCCGATCACGCACCGGCCGCGTGGTCCGGCGCGCGCTGGTTCTTCGAGCGCACCGAGACGGGCCGGGTGATCCTGGCGGCGCGCTGCGGCGATGCGCGACGCCGACGTCAAACAGCCGATCTGGTTCTACATGGCGCCGGGCGACCGCTGACGCAGCGGCTCAGAGCGACGCGAAGACCGAGACGAGGACCTCGTCGGGACCCGCGATGGTCGCCATGCGCATGCCCCAGGGGCGGTCGGTGGGCTCGGCCACGGCCGTAGCGCCCTTCGCGACCATCGCCAGGAACGTGGCGTCGACATCATCGACCTCCCACGCCACACCGGCACCGAGGGCTCCCGTGAGACGGCGCGGCTGATGCGGATGGTCGGGTCGCGGCTCGGGTTCGGGCGGGCGCGCCCCGAAGATCTCGATCTGGGAACCCGGCGCCTGGAACACCGCCCCTCGACCGCTGTCGTCGTCCCACGAGGCGACCACGCCCAGAGCGCAGACGTCGGACCAGAAGGCGTGCGCCGCGTCGAAGTCCGACGGCGTGTACATCGTGCGGAACAGGGTCATGACGCATCCTTGCGCCCACCGGCACTGCGCGGCAAGGCCGCCGGCGCAGGTCGCCTCGACGACAGCGCATTCGAGCGCCTCGTGTCGCCGGGACCGAGCTCGATCAGCTCGCCGTCGAGGTCGACCTCCACCCGGCCGTGCACGACCAGGTAGAGCTCTTCGCCGGGATGGTCGTAGTACTGGCCGAACCGCAGCGGACCGCCACGGAACTCCATCGCTGTGAGACCCCGGTCGCCGGCCACGACCGAGCGAACGGCGCCGGGCGGCAGTTCATCGTCGTGGTCGACGCTGCGCCCTTCGTCGCGCCGGACCAGCGAGTAGGGACGGCGGTCGCCGCTGGCGAGCAGCGCCTGCGCCGTCGTGCCCAGGGTCCGCGCCACCCGATGCAGGGAGGTGATGCGCGGTCGGGCCAGGCCGCGTTCGAGCTGGCTGATGAACGACGGCGAGAGATCGGTCCGCGCCGCCAGCTCGCGCAGCGACAGGCCCATCGCGACGCAGCCGGGCGCGGATCTGGCGGCCGAGCGCGACGTCGAGCGCTTCGGTGTCGTCGTCCGGTTCGGCACCGTCGGTGCCCGGTGGAGCCGTGGCTGGCATCGTGCAACCCCATGCGGCCGCTCGGGCGCGTGCACGGACACCCCTTACCTTCTCGGTGGCCCCGGGAGCGCCCGTGGCGCCCGAGACGGATCAGAGCCCGGCGCGCTGGCGATCGACGGGATCGAAGACGCCGCGGACGTCGAGGAGCACGGGTCTCGACAACAGCGCGGCAGCCGCGGCGAGGTCGATGTCGGCGATGCCGTCCCACGGCTCGAGGACCACCAGTGCTCGACGCGCCCACGCACGCGTTCAGCGGACTTGCACAGAGCTCGACACCGGCGAGCAGCCGATGGTCGGACCCACAGACGAGGCGGGGATCGTGCACAGCCACCTCGGCGCCGCGTGCGACCAGCAGATCGGCGACGCGCGCCGCCGGTGACGACGCCAGAGTCCCGCCCGATCGAGGGCTGTCGTCACACCCCAGATGGCGACCCGGAGACCGGCGACGGGTCGACCGACCAATGTCTCGATCCGATTGGCGATCCACGCGAGGTGCTCGGTGTCGGTGCGCCGCGCCGCCTCGACGATCGGCAGTTCGAGCCCGACCGACCGTGCGATGGCGCCGAGCTGCGGTCCGTCGCCGGCGCCGGATCGGGCACGCCGGATCCGGCCTCGGCGAGGCCCGTCGCCGCGAGGATCGCAGCCGGGATCGGTGTCGAGGGCCCCGCACAACTCGACCACCGACGCCGAGAACGCTCGGGTCGTGGCGGCGTATGCCTCCGCGACGGCGATCGCGAGCTGCTCGGCGTCGACCCGGTGTGACGTCGACGCCCGATCTCGCGGGTCACGACACACCTGCCGCGGGAACGGTGATGCGCTGCCCGGGGATCATCCCGCCCGGGTCGATGCCGGTCCTCCACCGGGGATCGTCGACACCGTCGGCGAAGACGTTCACGATCCCCTGGCTGACCTGGAGCCGCCAGTCGCCGCCCGACTTCTGGTCGTTGAACCAGATGAAGCCGATGATGTCGGGCGATGCCGCTGATTCCTTCGAAGAACGACCGGATCCAGGCGATCTTGTTGGCCTCGTCGGTACCGGCGCCGACCTCCGACAACAGGATCGGCTTCGAGGTGATCGCCCGCAGCTCCTCGAGGGTGCGTCCGAACGTCGTGGCGAAGGTGGGCGGCCGGCCGGCCCGCACCTCACGCCAGTAGCCGGCCATGCCGATCCAGTCCACGTAGGCGTCGCCGGGGTAGTAATCGGCGAGCGTGGTCGACAGGTTGTCGACACGGTTGGAGCTCCACAGCCAGATCACGTTGTCGGCCCCTGCGGCCGCGAAGCGGTCGTGGAGGTGACGCCACGCCTGGACGTACTCGCCTCGGTTGTTGCCGTTGACCGACTCCGACCACGGGTACCAGTTGCCGTTCATCTCCGCTGCGAACCGCAACACGATCGGGGCGCCGTGGTCGCGTGCCGCAGCGGCCCACTGGTCGATGTAGGCGTCGAAGGTCCCGTCGATGATCTCGATGAGACGGGGCTGACGGTCGGCGCCCGGCACGATCGGCTCCCACGCCACCACCGGGATCATGCCGCGGGACCATGCCGTGTCGACCGGACCGGCGGGGAACGCCTGGGCGAAGTTCGAGAAGAACAACAGCGTGCCCGGCGTGCGCCCCGTCAGTCGTGCGAGGTGATCGACCTCACCCATCCACCACGGGGCGTCGCGGGTGTGCACGCCGTAGATCCCGGTGGTGGCGAGGACCTCGGCCACCGACGGGAGCGGCGGCGGCGGCGGGGCCGGGAGTTGCTCACAGGCGAGCCCGTCACCATCGCCGTCCATATGGGCGAGGTTCTCGGGATCGGCGTCGAAGACGACCTGTGCCTCGCCCCGGTGGGCGAAATCCGAGCATTTCGGGCGTGGGTCGGGCGTCGGTGTGGGTCGCGGGGTGGCCGTCGGCCGCGGTCGCGGGGTCGGCGTCGGTCGCGGAGTGGGCGTCGGGCGTGGCGTCGCTGTCGGTACCGCCGTAGGGGTCGGGAGGACGGGCGGTGGCTCGTACCGCTGGGTCGCGGGAATCCCGGCCGGCGGTACGGGCGCGCCGACTCGGGGTCCGCCGCCGCCGTCCTCGCCACCGGGTCCGTCGCCACGTCCCCCGGCGGGTCCCGCTGTCGGCGTGGGGCTCGGTGAGGGGGTCGGCGTCGCCGACGGCTCCGGATCCGCGAAGGCCAGCGAGCGGGGCCAGCCCACGGTCGCGACGTCCGCGGCCTGCTCCGCAGCCCGCTCCTCGAGTTCTTCGAACGCGCCCTCGGCCGGGCTCATCACGATGAAGGTGCTGATACCCATCAGCACCATGACCATCGCGAGGTTGAACACGGGCCCGCCGACGGCGAACCAGCTCGTCTTCTTGGGGGGTGCGGCATGTGCGGCCATTCGGGGGTCAGGCTCCTGGTCGGGTTTCGTCGGGCGAGGGGATGGTCGGCGCGCCGATGCGGGCGCTCACGGCTGATAGAGGGCGAACGCGGCGAACATGGCGACGGCGAGCAGGTACGGGATGATCGCGACGGGGTTGCGGGCCCGCTCCCCCGCGTAGCCGCCGGCCGCGGGTACCCCATCCGCTCGCGTGCGCCATGCGTACGAAGCCGAGCATGCGGATCGGGGTGAGCATGAAGGTGCTGATCACCAGGTAGGTGGGAATGCGGTACAGGTCGGACGGTCGATACCGCAGGTGCCGCGCCTGGCGGACCGCCGCCGACGCCATCGAACCCAGCACGGCCAGGACACCGACCATCACGGCGCCGCGGACGCGCCCGTGCTCCCACAGGAAGCCCTGGTAGAGGTCGATGTCGCCGTCGACGAAGTGACGCAGACCCCAACCCAGGTACGCGCCGAGCAACAGGAACGGCAAGACGATGTCGACCGTGTAGAAGAACGCGAGCGGCCGGGCGTGGCGCAGCATCCACGGCATCATCCGCAGCGTGTTGTACTGGCTGCCGCGGGCCCAGCGGAACTGCTGCTTCGCCATCTTGCGCCAGTCCGTCGGTGCGTCGGTGTAGACCAGGCTCGATCGCTGGTACACGGTGCGGTACCCCTGGCGGAGGCATCTCGTTGGTGAGGGTCCGGTCGTCGGACACCTCGAGGAACACCCCGAGGAACTTCGCCGTCATGAAGTGGTCCATGGACGGCGCTCGAGCATGGTGCGGCGAAAGGCGATCGTGCGACCGGGCAGGCAGCCGACCGTGCCCAGCACGCTCATCGCCGGCATCGAGTACTCGTTGCGCAGACCCTCCATCCAGTCCGCCCAACGGGTGAGGATGTGGCGGTCGGGTTCGAGGATCCGCTGGCGTGTCGTCACCCCGCCGACGAGAGGCGTCGGCGAAGGGCTTGACGAGCTCCGAGAGGGTCCGCCGCGTCCAGATCGTGTCGGAGTCGACGAGCACGCAGATGTCGCTGCTCGATCGCTTCGACGCCGACCTTCACGGCGTTGCGCTTGCCGGCGATCTCGGTCCAGCACCACTGCACCTCGGCGAACTCGTCGCAGATCTGCTCGAGTCGCTCGTTGCGTGGGCCGTTGATGACGACGTGGATCTCGGTCGGGTTCCTGGCGGACGATACGGCGAAGTACGTCGCGGAACAGGTCCTCCGGCTCGTCGACCACCGGGATGACGACCGAGCTCGTCGTCACGTGCGGTACCCGGAACGCCTCGTAGCGCCGGGACAGCAGGACCTTGTAGCCCCACACCCCCCAGACGAGGAGCATGTAGACCGCGAAGAGATGCAGCCGATGGTGCACGACGGTGTCGCGTAGCTGGAGCAGGAATACGAACAACTGGGGGCCTCGTGAGCGTCGCGGTGTGCCGGGCCCGGGCTCGGGCTCGGTGCCTCAAGAACAGGTGTCGGTGTTCCGGAGCCGGCGCCGCACCTCCCGTTGGGTGATTTTCCCTTCGCCCGATCGGGTGGTGCCCCACCGGGTCCTGCGGCTCAGCCCGACCGACTCGACGGTCCGGACTCAGCTCGCGCGGCGATGGCGGATGAGGCCCATCTCGTAGCCGCGAGCGACCGCCTCGGCCCGATCGGAGACGTCGAGCTTGGCGAACACGGCGCGCACGTAGGTCTTCACCGTGTTGATCGACACGTACATGGCCATCGCCGGAATGGTTGCACAACTCTCGACTACCATGGCCAACCTATCCGGTAATCTTTACCCCCTCGTCGCTCCATTTATAGGTGCATTAGGCGCTTTTATGACAGGTAGCAATACAAATTCAAATGTCTTATTTGGCGCTTTTCAACAAGGTGTTGCTCTTTCCCTGAATCTGCCTGTCCCACTTATTCTTGCGATACATAACGCGGGCGCTGCTGTTGGATCAGTCTTTGCTCCAGCCAAAATTATCGTTGGTTGCAGTACTGTTGGACTGGGTGGTCAGGAAAGTGAAGCCCTCCGCAGCACAACCCGGTACGGTATGATCATTATCGGGCTCATCGCGATTATCGGTTTCATCGCTACCCTCCTCATATAAAAAGGTTTTGAGTAATAACATAGCTGGGTAATGGATGTGTTTTATTTCGATTGAAAATGCAAGTTATCACCCATACATCATGACAATACAAACGGCAAGGTAAGTGGCGGTGCGGAACGACTCTGGTGTTGCTGTCTGCGTAGCTTCCCGCACCGCCACTTTTTGTAACGCACCCCAATCAAGGGAGCATGTCACTTTGGAGGCAAAACCAGATCGAGAACAGCGTGAGTGCAAAACAAGAAGCAGTTTTGGCCCGGAAAAATACTTTTTCAGTCATCCTACGGACCAAAACTGCCAAGGTGCATTTCAGAATGGGCGATTTCCAGTTCGAATGCCTGCCTGCGCTCGCTAATTCTATGGTTTGCCCCCATTCTGAAATCCACCCCCAATCAATGTGGAACTTGAGTACAATTCAACATCCGAGTATAATAGAATAGTATCCAACGATAAAAGAGAGTATTCAGGTTATGCCAACCCACCGCATATTGCTTGCAGATGATGATGTCGATGCCCTACGCCTGGTAGGATTAATGCTAGAGCGCAAGGGATATGAAATCATTGCTGCCGCATCTGGCAATCAAGCCATCCAAAAAGCTATCGAAACACAGCCGGAAATTATCATCCTCGATGTTATGATGCCCGACATTGATGGATATGAAGTTTCAACGCAATTGCGTAAGCATCCTGCCACTGAACATATACCCATCCTGATGTTTACGGCAAAAAATTCTGTAGCTGATAAAATCGCCGGTTTTCAGGCAGGGGTTGACGACTACCTGACCAAACCTATTCATCCTGGCGAGTTAACATCACGTGTGGAAGCCCTTTTGCATCGTACCCAGCGAACCATTGAACAATCTCCCAGCATCAAAACTGACGTCGGACGCACGATAGCTTTCTTGCCCTGCAAAGGGGGCATCGGCAACACCACCTTGATCATAAACACTGCTTTGGAATTAAAAAACATGCACAGTGAAGCCAGGATTGTAGTCGCCGAACTTCAATCCGGGCAAGGTACTTTGGCCATGCAGATGGGCATCTCCGGCGCGCAAGGTTTGTCTACGCTCCTGGCCCAACCCCTTTCCACACTGACGAAAGACCTTTTAAAGCGAAGTGTATCCGCGCATCCATCAGGCATTCATCTGCTGTGCTGCACACCCAAGCCATCCGGATTTGGTCCCGCGCTCAGTAAAGAATACGTGCGAACGATCTTGCGCTATTTAAGTGAAGGTTATGACTTTGTCTTACTCGACCTCCCCCCCACACTCACAGAACCCTTTATTGAAGCACTCAATTTATCCGATCATATACTATTCTCCGTGACAAAGAGCGCTTTTGGCATAGAACTCGCCAAAGAGATAATAGCCTGTCTTGATCTCATTAACGCAGGTATCCATAAAGTCAACCTTATTCTGATGAATCTCTCACCGGTGGCAGGCGGGATAAGCCGCACAAGTGTAGAACAGATGTTCCACAGAGAAATGATAAGCAATGTGCCATATTCTCCGAACCTGGCACAAGAAAGTGAGCAAAAAACCATACCCATGGTTTTAGTAGATCCCAATAATGTATTTACGCAGCAAATCCGGCGTATCGTGCAGGCAATTACCGCAGAATAATCCATTTGTCTGACAAAGGTCACTAGTTTCACGGTTTACGCCGAACATGAATTTTATACCCTTTCCTGGGGTCCGTAGCAGTTTCGCGAAAATTAGATGGAAAGTTGCCTATTTCATCTGGATGCTCATCCAGATGAGGCTGTGGCGGTGCAGAACATCTTGATTGTGTTATAAATGATGATTCCTGCACCGCTTTTGACATTCGCCACTTTTTAATATCGCACCCCTGCCATGTTCCAGCTTTACATTATTCAAGAATATGGTATCATTGGCACGCCTGTGGACGGGAGCTCCCATCCTCGGGTTTTTATTTTATCATTATCATTGACAATTCTCTTAACATTGTCAGAATTCCATTTTAGTACCAATAATTTGCTGTTTTCTGTTATTGCGCTATCCGGAATAGAATCGTAGATTATCTGTATGTTCATTTGGAGGGAAGCTTAATGAGCAATCGCCCCGTGTATTTAACCCGTGAAGGGTATGAAGCTTTAGAGCAAGAATTGCACTTCTATAAGGTTATGCGCCGGCAAGAAGTTGCCGAACGCTTGCACAACGCACTTGGCGAAGGTGAACTTATTGAAAACGCCGAGTTGGAGGAAGCCCGTCGCGAACAATCTTACGTCGAGGGACATATTCTGGTATTGGAAGAACAACTCCGCAACGGGAAGCTCATTGACACGCTGGATCGAATAGGTGATGTCGTCAGTATTGGCAGCCATGTCAAAGTCCAGGAAGATGGCGAATCAACAGCAGAAGAATATTTTGTCGTGGGATCGGCGGAAGCAGACCCGAGTAAAGGCAAAATTTCCAATGAATCGCCATTAGCGCGTGCGTTGTTGGGTAAGCGGGTGGGTGATCAAGCTGTTGTGCAAGCTCCAGTAGGAAATATTGTATTTACAGTCATCGCCGTTTTTTAGGCGGAAAATATGTATAAAAAAGCCCATACGGAGTGATTCTACCCGTGTGGGCTTTTTATATAACTATGCTGCACCATATTGGGGGAAACCATGGATTTAAACGATCTGGAACGCCTGAGAGTAGATAAATTACACCGATTGCAGGAAGCCGGGTATGAACCCTACCCGCACAAATCGTATCGCACGCACAGCGTTGCGCAGGCGATTGAGGCTTTCATGACAGCAGGTGAAACTCCCGCACAACTGCCGGTTGTCACAGTCGCTGGACGCCTGGTCAGCAACCGCGTGATGGGTAAACTCGCTTTTTCCCATATTGAGGATGGCAGTGGTAAGATTCAGTTGTTTCTGCGCCGCGATGAAATTGGCGACGAAACCTTCCAACTCTACAAAAAAGCCTTTGATTTGGGGGATTTTGTGGAAGCGACAGGCCCGGTCGTCCGAACACGAACCGGCGAAATCAGCATCCAGGTTGCACAACTTCGGATGCTGGCTAAAGCTATATCACCCTTGCCGATCCCCAAAGAATACGAGGATGAAAACGGTCAAATCACGCGTAACAGCGCATTTTCGGATGTTGAAGAACGTTACCGGCAAAGATATGCTGACCTGGCGGTGAATCCCAAAGTTCGTGATGTATTCCGTACGCGCTCCCGCATGGTCGCCGCTTTACGGACCTGGCTGGACGACCGGGATTATTTGGAAGTGGAAACACCCATATTACAACCAATTTATGGTGGCGCAGCAGCAAAACCCTTTACCACCTATCACAATCAACTCAAACAGAACCTGTATTTACGCATCTCGTTTGAGTTATATCTCAAACGCTTACTGGTGGGAATGTACGAACGTGTCTATGAAATTGGTCGCGATTTCCGCAATGAAGGTGTATCCTTCAAGCACAATCCCGAATTCACACAGATTGAGCTATATTGCGCTTATACCGATCTTTCCGGGATGATGGAAACCACAGAACAAATGATTGATTTTACGGCTCAGCGCGTCCTCGGTGAAAGTGTTGTCTCTTTTGGTGGAAACCAGATAGATTTAACCCCACCCTGGCGGCGCGTCACGCTGCGTGACGTCATTCTTGACGGCACAGGGATTGATTATACAGCCTATCGCAGTGCGGAAGCGCTGCGTGAAGTCATGCGCGAGAGGGGATATGAGGCTGCTACCACAGCGTCCTGGGGACACCTGGTCGATAATCTGCTGTCTGAGGTAGAAAGCAGTCTCATCCAACCCACCTTTGTTCACGATTATCCTATCGAAATTTCACCTTTAGCAAAACAGAAACCCGATGATCCAACCCACGTCGAACGATTCGAGATCTTTGTCGGGGGCATGGAAATGGGCAACGCTTTTACTGAACTGAATGACCCGTTCGAACAAGAGCAGCGTTTTATCCAGCAGGGACATGCTTTTGAAGAAGGTGATGAAGAAGCGCAACCGATGGATGAAGATTATTTGCGCGCGATGAAGTACGGCATGCCGCCAAATGGTGGTCTGGGCATCGGTATCGACAGATTAGCCATGCTCCTTACGGATACACATTCTATCAGGGATGTGCTTCTTTACCCACATTTAAGGGTACGTGACTGATAAGCATATGTAATTGCAGCAGATTCTTATGGGGGATGCACAGCTAAAGCATCCCCCATTTTGAATTTCAAGAACTCACTTCTCGCCCTGCACTTCCGCGTCCAATCGCTGATAAAAATCCTGCATATAGTTATGCCGTTCTTCAGCGATCGCCCGTCCGGAGCGTGTCGTTAACCGGTCTTTTATCCTTGAAAGCTTGACGATAAATTCATGCACCGGGGTATGCTCACTGTCATCGCCCTTCATTTCCCATTCTGCGACATTGATACCATCCCGCGATGCCCACAGGCGTTGCTGATGCGCACCACCGTACGCAAAAGCACGGGCTATTCCAATGGCGCCAATCGCATCCAGTTTATCAGCATCGAAAACAACCTGTGCTTCGAGGGATTGTGGGTCGGGAAGAGAACGGAAGCGATGCGCCGCAATGGCATGCTGCACCGCGTGAATCCAATCCGGGGAAGCCCCCCACTCTGAAAGCAATTGACCGGCACGCTCCGCAGCAACGGCAGCATGGTTCAACTCCTGAGCCTGTGACTCTGCGCGTCCCAGGTCATGCAGCAAAGCGGCAGCCCGGACAATAAGCACATCTGCACCTTCTTGCCGCGCGATACGTTCGGCAAGGTTGACGACCCGCAAGATATGGTCAAAGTCATGGACGCTATCAGCATCACCATACAACGCACGGACTTTATCCACCGTCATATACTGTTCTATATCACTCACCTTTATCTCCAGTTGAGATTGCATTGGATCTCATTATTTTTGGGTAAGCCATAATCTTAACCACCTATGCATATAAAAAAAGCGAGCCAGGTGGCTCGCTTTTCTTGAAAACCGAGACTAACGTAAATAGATTAGCGGGTTTGTTGGGTAATTATCGTAACGGATTTCAAAGTGCAAATGCGGACCCGTGGAATTCCCGGTACTCCCCATAGCACCGATAACCTCGCCGGCGCTGACCGATTGTCCTTCCCAGACAAAGATATTGCTCAGATGTGCATAATATGTCTGGAAACGATTACCATGATCAATCACGACCAAATAACCATAACCAATATCGGTCCACCCGGCAAAGCTGATGTATCCTCCATCTGCAGCACTGATGGCTGCGCCGGATGCGCTTCCAATATCAATCGCCCGGTGCCCGTACCAATAGCCTTGCGTAAGGATACCACTGGCAGGCCAATAGAACATACCGGAAGCCGTCACTTCTTCCGGCACCTGGCCAGAATAAGCTGTAACGCTCTGCGTCTCGTACGGTTTTGTACCTCCGGGCACTATAAGCTTATCACCAACTACAAGTACGCCATCAGCGGGTATGAAGTTAAATGGACATTCTGTGATTGCCGCTGGTTCTACTTGGTACGCCTCTGCGATGGACGCCAACGTATCACTCACAGCGATCGTATGATACACACCATCTAGCGGCAAAATAGTTAGAACCTGTCCTACCTGCAGCAAGTCTGGGCGTTTCTCCATATCAGGATTGGACCACAGCAGCGTCGTCGGTTGTAAGTCAAATTGGCCCGCAATATTTTGGGCTGTATCGCCCGGGGCAACGGTGTAAGTCGTAATTTCAAGTCTGGGGCGGTCCGGGATTGCGGTGTGATAGTTGGCTTGCCTCACAATCCGGGCCTGGGACGCAGTCCGGTAGTAAGTCCTTTCCGGAGCGGAGAGGACGACTGAAGCGGCATCGACATCCTGCGCTAATCCCACCTGCAGTGCCTTATCAGCCAAATCTGAAAAGAAAGCCAACGTAGTCGCCTTTAAGCTGCCAGGAATGATCAGGATGGCTAAGGTGAGTACCACAGCCATATGGGCGGTAAGGCGCCCCAGGAAAGGCCTTTGACCTTCGTGGTCATTGTTCCAGCGCCAGATCCATACGACCGCACGCGCAACCAAATGAACTAATGGATGTTTTTTCCAATCAGGTGAGTAATGCGTCATAAAAGGGCATTTATCCTATGGTTCGTAAAGTGCAGGATTTTGTGGAACGCCGTTTTTCCGAATTTCGTAGTGCAAATGGGGTCCGCTGGACCAGCCAGTCGTGCCGCAATAACCCACAATCTGACCCTGGGCAACGGGCTCTCCACATCCGACCGCAAAAGCGCTGAAGTGCGCGTAATAGGTTTCAAAGCCATTGCCATGACTGACCCGTACCAGGTTACCGTAACCCCCGTTCCATCCAGCAAAGATAACGACGCCTGCATCCGACGCATAGATCGGATCGCCAAGGCGGCAGCGGTAATCCAAGCCCCCATGCGTAGGATTGCGCGGGTCCCGGAATGTCCAACCGGAGACAGCGTAAGAACCTGTGGGCAGGATAAAGTAGCCATTGGCGCCATAGCCTGAAACAGCTTGATCTCCGCAATACCCCCAACTGGCGGAAGCCACACCGATCGTTGGTTGTGAGGGTGGTGGAGGAGGTGGCTCCCATTCAATATCGTCCCCGATACCGCCAGGGATCACCAGCAATGTCCCCTCTTGAACGGGTTGTCCTGCAGTGATGTTGTTCCAGATGTTATAGACTGATGCTACCTCAACATCATAATGCAAAGCAATGCTTTCAGGGGACTCGCCAGCCATCACCGTATGATAAGCGCCATCCAGTGGTGGAATGTAAAGCGTCAACCCGGGTTGAATATTCCATGGAGCGCCTTGCAGGATTTCCATATTTGACCAGGCAATAGTATAAGCGGAGAGGTCGAACTTGTCAGCAATAAGAAAAACGTTGTCACCGCTTTGCACCGTATAGGTAATGACTTCGAGACGGATACGGTCTGGAATCTCTGTGCGCGGTTGAGCTTGCCGCACCACTGCACGTGGACGCTGGAAATCCAGCGACGCGCTAAGTGTGGTTGTTTGCCCAGTTGCTGTCGCTACAGGTTCTGCTGCAACTTGTGGAAAAAGGGTCAGGGGTTGAGAGGATTCAGCTATATTCACAGGCGCCAGAGAAGCATGTTGAAAAATCCCAACCAGGAGTACCAGCGTCAGGATCGATACGTGAGCGCCATATCGACCCAAAAAAGCAACGAGCGCCTGCCGGTCATATCCCAACCGCCAGGTGATCGATGCTATTTTCTCTATAACAAGCCCCAAAAAGGCGTTGAATTTCCCTTTGGGCTCTTGATTACTCGCTTTTAGAAAGCCAGTTTCTTCATTTTTCATAATATATTAGGCGAAAAACCCTTGTCATGCACCTTACCCAGATGAATAGTTCCAAGTTTGGTTCAACACGAATAACCGCCCACATGGTTATTATATCATATTGGCAAGCAAATCACAATATGTCAAAAGTCAGGGGTGCGTTTTAAGAATTCGCCCCCCTTTCCAGGGACTCTTTCTTAGAACGCACCCAGCCTACCTCACTTCTTGACACAGCCTTTGAGCATGCGATAATCAGAATCAGTTAATTCAACACTATCATATTTGTCGGGGAGGTAACCGGAAATGGGAGAATTAGTACATCTGGACGAAACCAATTTTGAAAACGAGGTTATGCACAGTACCGTACCGGTCCTGGTGGATTTTTTTGCAGATTGGTGCCCGCCGTGCAAGCGATTAGGCCCGATCATTGAAGAAGTTGCTGTTGATATGGCTGATACAATCAAGGTATGCAAGCTCAACGTCCAGGATAACTCCGATCTGGCGACCAAGTATGGTGTCATGAACATCCCCACAATGATTCTATTCAATAACGGCGCGGAAGCCTGGCGGGCAGTTGGTTTCCAGGCCAAAAAAGCCATTATCAAAAACGTCGAAGCCAATATTTAATAACCGTGGATATTTATAAGCGCGCAGTTTAAATCAACTGCGCGCTTATTGTATATTGAGGAACTCAAACCAGGTTGTGAGCGAACCCTATGCTACTTCCAGAGTCGTAAAATAGAGTCATCACCCAATGTATCCAGTTTGCCAGCTTGTTTTGCGCGTTCCAATTGACGAAAGTTCTCCGCAAAGCGCAGGTTGACTTCGCGCAGAGTACTTTCAAGGTCAATTTCCGAGTTCCTCGCCCACATTACGAGCGTAAAAAGCATGTGCCCGAGGCGATGCGCTCGATCGAGGATATCATCTGTTCCACGGTTCGTTCCACGCAGAGCTGCAAGGTCATCCATCACTATGTCGAGTAATCGTGAAGTCTCTTCCAGGTGGAAACCGATCCTCCCCACGCGATCTCCATAGGCATAAGCTTGGGTCAATGCCGGCAGCGCTTTCGGGATGCCGTCCAGCAATGACCGGTCAGCTTCCCCATTTTCGTTCCGTTCCTGACGTTTAATCGCTTCCCAGTTCGTTACCACATCATTTACCCCGGCAATATCCAATCCCTGCCATACATGCGGGTGGCGCCTTTTGAGCTTGGCATCAATAGCGCCAATGACATCCGGCATTTGGAATTCACCTTCATCAACTGCGACCTGTGTCTGCAGCACGACCTGTAAAAGCAAATCTCCCAATTCTTCCTTTAATGCATCACTATCGCCCGCGTCAATAGCTTCCAGTACCTCGTAGCTCTCTTCCAGCAGGTTCCTTCGCAAGGTCTCGTGCGTTTGCTCACGATCCCACGGGCATCCCTCCGGCGACCGCAGCATAGCTATGGTCTCCTGAAAACCCTCAAAACTGCTGACATGCGGAAGAGGATTTACGAACAACGTGCACAACGGGGATAGTTCTTCCCGGTCTATGGCATAGAGTGGAATATGAGAAACTTTCTCCCGCGCGGTCCCCGCACCATCCACGATGACGACAGGATGCTCGTCCGGATACTGATTCATCAGGACCAGCTTAAGGCTTGAAGCTACCTTTCGGCTGT
Organism: uncultured Chloroflexia bacterium; assembly: GCA_963700595.1. Classification (GTDB taxonomy): domain Bacteria; phylum Chloroflexota; class Anaerolineae; order B4-G1; family SLSP01; genus PWVB01. The sequence continues at coordinate 349,781 of CAVOYE010000010.1, read as the reverse complement.
AAACCTGCGCGATAAGAGCCGGAAAATCCGGATTTATTGGGGGATGGTTGCATGTGGTGATATCCAAGGCGTCCAAAACCTGTAATCCATCCAACGCATCGTAGGACAATGCGGTCAAAGCCGGTTCAATAAAACTCAAGCCCTCAATAATGCGCACCGGGATATGCTGTTCTTTAGCCAGGTTGAGGATATGGGTAACCGTCGACTCGCCGACCATAGGATGCCCGGGGACACCATACACGACACCGGTAGGACTTTTCCCCAGTCGCAGGATTGTTTCAGCAATATACGCATAGACGTCCCCAAATGTCGCAGATTGTTCATACACAGCATCAAAGGAGTGAAGCTGTAAAGTCTGGGGAAGGTCACCTACGACGGGGTGGTGGATTGTGCGCAACCACACTTCACTGATTTCAGTTAAGCATATCCAGGCTTCACGGGTTAACTGTCCCGGCGCACCGGGACCAAGTCCGACAATTGTAATCTGTGCCATAATTCACACCCATTATTGTCTGCAATCAAAGAAAAAGGTAGGCAACTCACGCTGCCTACCTGAAATAATCTTCCAGATCGTCAAACTGATCTTTTTGGGCAGTCGACAAAAGATCACAGGACTGCCCGTTCAGCCATCAATGCATATAGAGAATTAACGCTTGGTGTACTGAGGTGCTTTACGGGCGCGCTTGAGGCCTGGCTTTTTACGTTCCTTTTCTCTGGAATCGCGGGTCAGCAATCCTGCTTTGCGCAATATTGCACGGTGCTCAGGATCAAGTTTGAGCAACGCGCGGGAAATGCCCATGCTAATCGCACCAGCTTGCCCGGTATTGCCCCCACCTTTCACCAGCACTGTTACGTTAAACTGGCTATCAGTCTGGGTTAATTGTAAAGGCAGCAAGGCTTTCAGTTGGTCAATCTCGCGACCAAAATAGTCATTATGCACCTTACCATTAATAATAAACTGACCTTCTCCATCCGCATGCAGGCGCACACGAGCAGTAGCAGACTTACGACGCCCTAGCCCTTCGTAATACATTCAATACTCTCCTTATAATACCAACAGCTCTGGCAGCTGTGCCTCGTGAGGGTGCTCCGCACCCGCGTAAATCTTCAATTTTTTCAATTGACGACGACCCAAAGGACCACGCGGTAACATGCCTTTAACAGCAGATTCAATCACACGCTCGGGATGCTCCACCAACTGACGCTGCAAGGTTATCCCCCGGATACCGCCAGGATATCCAGTGTGGTGGTAGTAAACCTTTTGCTCTAATTTGCGGCCTGTAACCTTGATCTTATCAGCATTGACAATGACCACAAAATCACCAACATCTTCATGGGGCGTAAATTCAACTTTATGCTTACCCCGGAGTATACTGGCGATACGTGTAGCCAGCCGTCCCAAAATCTGGTCTGTAGCATCCACTACGTACCATTTCCGCTCAACCATCCCTGGTTTTGCGACATAGGTTTTATGCATCCTTATTCGTTTCACTTCACTTAAACTCCCTGCTTGAAGAATGAGCGTGCTGTCACGCCTGAGTTTATCGTCTTCATTTTGTATATAAAACTGACATTAAGCAAAGCCCCTGAGGTGCTGCTGCCGGTCCGGCTTTATCCCGGGCTGATGTCAGCAATATCGTGCGAAATTGGTCAGGTGTATATGCGCCATAACCAACCCGGAGCAATGTACCAACAATCATCCGCACCATACGTTTTAGAAAGGCATTTGCCTCAATATCAAAGATCAATACTGGATCATTAAAAGACCACTGTGCGCGAAAGACTTCCCGGATGGCATTATTGCCCTGTGGCGGTGAACCAAATGCCGAAAAATCGTATCGCCCTACCAAAAAAACTGCTGCTCTTTGCATAGCCTCAATGTCGATCTCGCGTTTGCAGTGCAAGCTAAACCTGCTTAGCAGCGGATTGCGCACTGCCGCCCGATAAATAGTGTACCTATAATGCCGTTTAAGCGCATCATAGCGGGGGTGAAAGCTATCAGAAACCACTTCCACCTTAACCACTGAGATTTGATCGGGCAATAACGCATTTAAGCCGTGATGCAAATCCGAAAGCGGATGCTTCCACCGTGTATCAAAAGCAATCACCTGTCCTGAAGCATGAACACCCGCATCAGTGCGCCCGGCGGTTATGATTTGCAGATCTTCACCGGTTAATCTATGCAGCGTGTGTTCAATATCAGCCTGGATACTACGGGCATTTTTTTGCCGTTGAAATCCAGCATAGCCCGTACCATCATAACAGATTACAGCTTTAACACGCACACTATCGTTCCAGCTTGTTAATGTTTTTTTAATGTTTACAAACGTCTATTGGTTGCGCCGAACTTGCCGGTTTAATTTTCGCCAACCAATTCTAAAAGAACCATCTCTGCGTTATCACCCTTGCGGACACCTAACTTCAACATCCTGGTATAGCCACCCGGGCGTTCTGCATATCGCGGAGCGATTTCATCGAATAATTTCTGAACGATTTCCGACCCATTTAAGCGTGCTGCCGCCATCCGGCGTGCATGAACACCTTTTGCCGGGTCTGATTCTGCTGCGACGAGTCCACGTTTCGCTAACGTGATCATCTTCTCAGCTTGCCCACGGATTACCTCTGCCTTCGTACGCGTAGTGCGAATACGCTCATGGCGAATTAACTCCGTCACCAGATTGCGCCGCAAGGCATTACTGTGCCCTACGGATCTACTAAGCTTTTTACCCGCGACGCGATGCCGCATCCCTCAACCTCCTCATCATACTCAGCCGAAGCTAATATGCAGTACACGAAATAAGTCGTTCATGTTTACTGCTTAACGAACATTCTACTCAATGACGTAATCACCAGCTTCGTCTGTCCAAAAGCCCTTGACCTCAAGCTGACTCACCAATTCTACCAGCGATTTCTCGCCGAAATTACGAATGGACAACATGGCATCCCGCCCCCGTGCCAGCATTTCCAATACCTCACCTACATTGGAAATACCCGTACGCTTCAGAGCGTTATAGACACGCACTCCCAGCCCTAAATCCTCAATCGGTGTCGCATACGCCTGATGCGGAATCGCATCCTGCTCCACATCCACAGCGGTTTCGATTTCTTCTTCCAGCTCGGCACCGGCGATCAGACGTAAATGCGTGACCAAAATTCGGGCAGATTCTTTAAGCGCATCAAGCGGTGCAATGCGACCATCTGACCATACTTCCATCGCGAGTCGATCGTAGTCCGTCAACTGACCGACACGAGCCTGATCAATATGGAAATTGACCCGGCGTATCGGACTAAAAATTGCATCAACAGGGAGAACCCCAATGGGCATTCTACCACTTTCTTCTGAAGGCTGATATCCCCGACCCCTTTCAACCGTAAACTCAAAGTCCAGATGCAAATCTTCACCATCTACGGTAAAAAGATATAAATCCGGATTCATGATTTCGATTTCTGGTGGAGCGATAATATCACCCGCTGTCACTATACCTTCGCCTTCAACACGGAGGGTCATATAATGCGGACCATCACCTTCCATTGTCAGGCGAACCAATTTCAATCGCAGGATGACCTGCAGTACATCTTCGCGTACTCCGGAGATCGCCATAAACTCATGGGGAATATCGGTGATACGCACCGCAGTAATTGCAGCCCCTTCTAAAGAGGCCAACAAAACGCGGCGCAGAGAATTTCCCAAGGTTACGCCATACCCACTCTCCAGAGGACCGATGATATATCGGCCATACTGTTCGGTATTTACCTCTACCTCAACCTTTGGCAGAACTGGCGCTGCTAACACTTTGCCTCCTGTCTGCTAATAAGCTAGCGTGAGTAGAACTCGACGATCAATTGTTCTTGCACGGGAACATCGATTTCTTGGCGGGTGGGCAAGCCCATAACCCGACCATTCAGGGCCTCTTCATCCAAACTTAACCAAGCCGGAACTTCACGTTTTCCAAGATTCTCACGAAGCTCTCGGAAATACTTTGTGCTCCGACTTTCAGGTCGAATACCAACAACATCACTGGATCGCACCAGGAAGGATGGGATATTGGTCTTTCGTCCATTCACTGTAATGTGACCATGCGCCACCAACTGACGAGCCAGTGCACGTGAATCAGCAAATCCCAAACGATACACAACATTGTCCAAACGCGTTTCCAGAACAACCAACAAGTTTTCGCCGGTCAAACCGTCACGCCGTTCGGCAATAGCTAAATACCGTCTAAACTGCCGCTCAAGAACGCCATAAATACGACGTGCCTGTTGTTTGGAGCGCAACTGTTGAGAATAGTCCGAAGATCGATCACGACCAAAAGACATTTGCTTTCCATGCTGCCCAGGCGGATAAGCGCGTTTCTCAAAAGCACACTTATCTGAATAACATTTTTCGCCCTTTAGATAAAGCTTCATACCCTCTCGGCGACATAGCTTACAGACTGGTCCTGTATATCTTGCCATGCTTTCTACTATACCTCCTCGGCTATACTCGCCGCTTTTTGGAAGGACGGCACCCATTGTGCGGAATGGGTGTTGTGTCCACAATTGAACGTACCCGAAGCCCAGCAGAGGCAATTGCCCGCAAAGAAGCTTCACGACCGGGTCCCGCACCATTTACAAAAACATCAACTTCACGCATACCATCGTTGGACACAGCTTCATTTGCAGCTTTCTCAGCAGCTAAACGGGCCGCAAATGGCGTGCTTTTACGCGTACCTTTAAATCCCATTGTCCCTGACGTTGCCCAACGCAAAACATTACCTTGCGCATCGGTCACCGTGACAATGGTATTGTTAAATGTCGTCTTGACATAAACACACCCACGCGGAATATTGTGCCGAATCCGGCGAGTCGAAGTAGCGGTGTTACCGCGTGTTTGACGAACAGCACGTTTTACCATAAATCCTCCTCAACCTAAAACCAAATAGCCTACTTCTTCTTGGCGCCACGCCGGCGACCGCGACCCGCAACAGTCTTCTTAGGACCGCGTTTTGTGCGGGCGTTCGTTCGAGTCCGTTGACCACGGACCGGCAAATTGCGTCGGTGTCTTAGACCACGATATGAACCAATCTCAATCAGCCTTTTGATGTTCATCTGCACATCGCGGCGCAGATCACCTTCAACGGCATATTCACGGTCGATAATATCACGAATCGTGGCGATGTCGGACTCCGTGAGGTCGGTATCCCGCTTATCAGGACTAACTCCAGCCCTCTCCAGAATATTTTCACTGGTATGACGGCCAATGCCATAGATATAAGTCAAACCGATCTCAATGCGCTTGTTTCTGGGCAGGTCAACCCCTGCTATACGTACCATAATTCCTTCATCCTCCTAACACAGGGGTAAACATTAACCCTGGCGTTGCTTGTGCTTAGGGTTCTCGCAAATCACACGTACGACCCCGCGACGACGGATTATCTTACACTTCGGACATAATTTTTTAACAGACGGTGAAACTTTCATCAGTGACTCCTTCACATACATCAAGGGAGTTTATTGAGATTTTACTGGTATGCTCAACACACCAGTATCCTCAAATTCGTCCTCTACTACCCAATTCGAATTTTCATTCAGACTTCAAGTTCACTACGTGTGGAAAACTACACGACACGCAGTTTTCCATTATACCACATTTACTTACAGATTTACCGCAGAAATCCCTCGTAATTGCGCATCAACAATTGCGATTCCAGCTGACGCATCGTGTCCATAACCGTACCAACCACAATCAACAAACCTGAACTTTGAATCAGCATCTGGTTGGATTGCATAAACATACCGGTTATATAGGGCAGGACGGCAACCAAACCCAGGAACAACGCACCCACAAGCGTAATCCGCTTATAAATGCCCAAAATAAATTCCTCGGTCTTTTTGCCAGGACGTACGCCCGGGATGAAACCACCTTGTTTTTGCAACATCTCCGGAAGTTTCTGCTGTTCAACCATCACAAAGGTATAAAAATATGTAAAGCCAACGACCGCCAGGAAATAGACCGGAGCATACGAAGGGCTTTTGCCACCAAAGAAACTCACAGCGCCATTGGCTACTGTCCGCACTGTTGGATTCGTACTATTCAGAAAGAACTGCGCGATCACTGCCGGAAAAGCCAGAATGGATTGCGCGAAGATCAATGGAATCATTCCTGCCGTATTGATTTTCAGCGGTATATATGAACTGCTGCCCCCATAGACCTTCATACCGCGCACGCGCTTACCGTATTGCACTCTGATACGTCGCTCACCATCCTGCACAAAAACGATAAATAAAACGGTTACGACAGTGATAAGCAAGAAGATAAACACGCCGATCGCTTTATCAGTCTGCGCAATGTTGCGAATATTTGCCGGTACCCGTGAGACAATCCCGCCGAAAATGATGAGCGACAACCCATTTCCGATACCCTGTTCTGTGATCAACTCACCTAACCAGATAGCAAACATCGTACCGGCGGTCATCGTCAGCATCAATGTAATCGTCGGCAGCGTCTTGCCTACCCCCCAACCGAAATTGGGTAGAATGGGCTGTGTCCCAACGGCAGCTGACCGGAAGAGCTGTGCTTGACCAAAAGCACTCAAAGCAGCAAGCGGAACGGTCAAATAAAATACCCACTGATTCATTTTACGCTGCCCCGCATCTCCTTCTTCCTGAAGTCTTTGTTCCAACTTTGGGAAGATTGGGACCAGCAATTGCAGTACCAACTGCGCTGTCACATACGGATAAACTCCAGCAGCCAATACAGAGAAATTCGAAACTGCCCCACCCGACAAAAGATCCATTAAATTCGCCAGTTGGCTGGTGGCGGTTGCTGAAGAAAAGAATGCAGCAAGCGCCTGCCGATCCACACCAGGCACCGGGATATTGGATGCCATTCGATAAATCACGAGGATGAGAATCGTATATAACAACCTCCGGCGCAGGTCCGGGAGTTTGAAAGCATTGCGCAGGGCATCAATCATTCCTTTCCTCCATTAGCAAGCAAAACAAACATAGCGACAAGCACCTAACGCGTTCGAAAACCACCACGCGTCCAAGGCAACAATTCCACTGTTCCACCGGCAGCTTCTATTTTCGCCTGTGCGGATTTAGATATACGATGGACATGGACCTGTAATGGCTGATTGATCTCTCCCCGTCCAAGAACGGCAACATAGTCTGTCGGATGTTTAATCAATCCGGCCACAGTCAATGCCTCTGGTGTAACTTCAGCACCAGACTCAAAATATTTCATCAATTCATCCACATTCACCGGCTCAAATTCCATTTTATAAGGGTTAAAGAATTTTTCACCCCTTAAAAACGGGAGTTTTCTGACCAGCGGTAGTTGTCCACCCTCAAAGTATGGACGAACACCTCCGCCACTCCGCGCATTCTGACCTTTAGTACCGCGACCAGCTGTTTTACCCTGACCCGCCGAGGGACCGCGACCAACGCGCTTATTTTTATTTGTCGCCCCTTGGTCGGGGCGCAAATCGTGTAATTTCATACCGTACCTCCGGCCTTTTAAGCCTCAATTTCCTCAAATTGAACCAGGTGCGAGATCCGTCCCACCATACCACGTATAGCAGGATTATCTGGGCGTTCAACTGTTTGTCGTATCTTGCGTAACCCTAAAGCAATCGCCGTACGCTTTTGCCGAACAGAGTAACCGATCGGGCTGCGGACCAATGTGATGCGTAATTTCTTGCTCATCCAGCCCTCCTCCGACGCCAAAACGGCATGACTTCGGCAACAGACTTGTCGCGGTCCCGCGCCACATCTTCAACCTTGCGCAACTGGTCCAAAGCGTCCATTGTGGCCTGGACTACATTGACGGCCTTTGCGCTTCCCAGTGACTTCGTTAAGACGTCGTGGATACCGGCAGCACCCAGAACTGCACGCACGCCACCACCAGCGACCACCCCTGTACCTTGTGTAGCCGGGCGCAATAACACACGTGCGCCACCGCATCTTCCCAAAACCTCGTGTGGAACCGTGGTTCCTTCCAGGGGAATGGGATGCATGGTAGTGCGAGCCTTATCTGTGGCTTTGGCGATAGCTTCAGGAACAGTTCGGGCTTTACCAATCCCCAAACCAATCTGTCCTTTATTATCACCAACAACTGCGGTCACACGGAACCCGAATGTACGACCACCCTTTACAACTTTCGCAACGCGCGTAATATCAACAACGCGTTCGTCTAGTTCTTCTCGTTCTTCTTCAAACACTTCTTTCTCATTACGACTTCGTGTTTTCGCTGTGACTCCATTTATCCTCCTGCTGGACGCAACCCAAGGTGCAACCCGGTTAAAAATCCAGGCCAGCCTCACGTGCGGCCTCGGCGAGAGCTTTGACGCGACCATGGTACTTATACCCACCACGGTCGAAAACCACCTGCTTGATCCCCTTGGCTAATGTGCGTTCGGCGATCACTTTCCCCACAACCCGCGCCTGTTCAGTCTTCGATAATTCAACAATTTGACCACGGACTTCGCGATCGATTGTTGAAGAAGACGCCAGTGTCAACCCAACGCTATCATCAATAACCTGTGCATAGACGTGATTGAGACTGCGGAAGACATTCAGACGTGGACGTTCTGGCGTACCACTCACGTGCTTACGCACATGGGTATGACGCCGGTCGCGGGCTTTACGACGATTAATTTCTGATTTCATCTTTTTCACCCTCAGTTCCACGTAGTTTAACTAAACAGCCTGACCAGCTTTACCAGCTTTACGACGCACGACTTCGCCCAGATACCGAATACCCTTGCCCAGATAAGGTTCCACAGGACGCCAAGCCCGGATTTCGGCAGTAATCCGCCCTACCATTTCCTTGTCGTAACCTTTCACAACAACGGTGCTGGCCCGAGGGTTAGCTTCAAATTCTATCCCTACCGGAGGTTCAACAGTAACCGGGTGAGAGAAGCCCAGGTTCATCACCAGGTTCTTACCCTCCATTTCCGCACGGTATCCTGTGCCGTGTATTTCAAGCGTTTTGCTATAACCTTCAGTAACCCCGATGACCATATTATTTATCAAAGCCCGGGTTAGCCCGTGAAGAGCTTTTGTTTTGCGCTCATCATTAGGACGTTCCACATAGATCGTGGTATCTTTCATTGTAATCTGCATATCGGGATGAAACTCCCGCGTCATTTCCCCTTTGGGGCCTTTGACTGTTACCTTAGTCCCATCAAGGTTACTTGTACCTGATGGTACAACCACTGGCATATATCCTATCCGTGACACGATTTACCTCCCCACTCACTACCAGACGTAACAGAGGATCTCGCCACCGACGTTCAGGCGACGTGCCTGCTGTCCGGTGATGACGCCCTTGGGCGTGGAGAGAACCGCTATCCCCATCCCACTCTTAATCCAGGGGATTTCCTTGACCGACGTATAAATGCGCCGACCTGGTTTACTCACCCGCTTGATGGTGGTGATAACCGATCGTTGAAGCTTGGCATCACCAACATACTTCAGCTCAATCACCAGAGTCGGGTGGGGATCATTAACTTCCCGGAAACCACTGATGTAACCTTCATCCTTCAGGATTTTGGCAATGGCAACCTTCATCTTCGATGAAGGCATAGCAACTGAAGCATGCTTTGCCATCAGAGCATTTCGAACACGTGTTAACATATCAGCAATTGGATCTGAAGTCATCATTATGCCACCCCATTACCAACTGGATTTAACGAGACCTGGAATTTTACCCTCCAGTGCTAACTCACGGACACAGATCCGGCACAAACCAAATCTGCGATAAAAACCACGAGGACGACCACAGCGAGTGCAGCGATTACGGACTCGTGTTTTATACTTGCGCCGGGTTTCGCGAATCGGCATTGAAGTTTTTGCCATACTATACTCCTTACTTACCTTTTACTCACTTAATGCCGAAACGGCATTCCCAGAAGCTCTAACAACCGCCGGGCTTCTTCGTCAGTTTCAGCCGTCGTGTTAATCGAAATTTCCATGCCCCGAATACGATCGATTTTATCATATTCAATTTCCGGGAAGAGAAGTTGTTCGCTTAACCCCAAAGTGTAATTACCGCGTCCATCGAACTTGTCGGGAATACCGCGGAAGTCGCGCGTACGGGGAAGGGCGATACTGATCAAACGATCCAGAAAAGCCCACATCTGCACACCACGCAACGTGACTTTCACACCCACCGCGCGACCCTCACGTAACTTGAAGTTTGCGACGGATTTTTTAGCCTTCGTCACGACAGGTTGTTGTCCCGTAATTGTTCGAAGGTCATTCACCGCAAACTCAATTGCTTTAGGATTATCCAGGGCTTCACCCATCCCAATATTAATCACGACCTTTCGAATCTGGGGCACCTGCATAACATTATCATAACCAAAGTCCTTCATCAGGACTGGCAGTATATCTTCACGGTATTGACTCTGTAACCGTTGCATGTCCCCTTCTCCTAATCGATATTAACGCCGCACTTGCGGCAAGTGCGAACTTTACCACCATCGGTCACCTCAAAACCCACGCGAGTAGCCTGGTCGCATTTTGGGCAGACCAACATCACGTTGGCAAGGCTGAATGGTGCTTCAAACTGAATACGTCCACCTTGCATTTGGGAACGTCCAGCGCGCTGGGCACTTTGGTGTTTTATCACCATATTCACCCCAGAAACCACAACTCTTTTCGCTTTGGGCATAACACGCATCACTTCCCCGCGCATGTGGCGATCATCACCAGCGATAACTTCCACAGTATCCCCTTTTTTAATACGATTCATTTCTCTACCTCATCACCAGTCTAGAGCACTTCTGGTGCCAGCGAAACGATCTTCATAAAGCCCTTATCGCGCAATTCGCGCGCCACTGGGCCAAAGATACGCGTGCCACGAGGGTTAACGCCAGAGGCATCCAGAATCACTGCGGCATTGTCGTCAAATCGAATATATGACCCATCTGCCCGGCGATATTCCTTCACCACACGAACGATAACTGCGCGTACAACTTCCCCTTTCTTTACCGAAGAAGTGGGCGTTGCCGATTTAACAGTGGCAACCAATATATCACCAATTGTCCCATATCGGCGTTTCGAGCCACCCATCACATGGATACACAAAATCTCCTGAGCACCGGTATTATCCGCAACCTTTAATCGCGATTCTTTTTGAATCATTGCACGTCTCCTTACACAGCCCGTTCGACAATTTCATCAACCAGCCAGCGCTTGTGACGGCTGTAAGGTCGCGACTCGACGATTCTGACCTTATCACCTATCCGGCATGCGTTTTCTTCATCATGCGCCATATATTTTTTGGCGGCACGTACCACCTTTTTATAAAGGGGATGTCGGAATTGTCGCTCCACCGTTACAACAACGGTCTTATCCATTTTGTCACTGGTCACAGTACCAACCAATCGCCGACGTAGTTCTTTCATACTGCTACTCCTTTACCCTCAATCTCGCCAGCGATCTCACGCTCTCGAAGGATAGTAAGAATGCGCGCAATATCTTTACGGACTGCACGCAACCGATTGTGATCCTGCAAGCTACCGGTGAACCACTGTTGGCGTAAGTTGAACAATTCACGCCGGGTTTCCTGCAGCCGATCTGCAAATCTTCAGATTTCATCACACGAAATTCACTTGCCTGCATTGTTACTCTCCTGCTCCAGCATGTTCCTGGCGTGCTATGATCTGAGTTTTGATGGGCAACTTATGCGAAGCTAATCTAAGTGCCTCATTCGCAACATCAGCTTCCACACCACTGACCTCAAACATCACACGACCTGGACGAACCACAGCTACCCATTGGTCCACGTCACCTTTACCTTTACCCATCCGGGTTTCCGCAGGCTTGCTCGTAATCGGCTTATCAGGGAAAATGCGAACCCAATACTTACCACGACGGCGCATATGGCGCACAATTGCGCGACGCGCTGCTTCGATTTGCCGGGCTGTAATCCAGTGAGGTTCCAGGGCTTGTAAACCAAAGTCACCAAAAGAGACATCTACACCCCGGCTTTCTCTTCCCTTCATGCGCCCGCGATGTTGCTTGCGATATTTCACGCGTTTTGGCATCAACATAGCCTTATCTCCTTAACCCACTGTGATGTCTCAGGCGGGTGTTTCCTCTACGACTGCCGGGGTCTTATGCGGTAAAACCTCACCTTTATAAATCCACACTTTTACGCCAATACGACCATAAGTCGTCCGCGCCTCTTCCTGAGCAAAATCAATATCCGCACGCAGCGTCTGCAGCGGCACACGTCCCTCACGCATCCAGTCACACGCGCCATTTCAGAGCCCGGCCAAACGTCCTTTGCACATAACCTTGATACCCTCAGCTCCGGCACGCATAGCCTGGCGGAGTGCGCGCTTCATAGCCCGGCTATGATAAATGCGTTTCTCAAGCTGCGCCACGATATTTTCAGCAACCAATTTGGCATCAATATCAGGCTGCTCAATTTCCTGCACATCGACATGCACACGCTTGCCATCTGTTAATACTTCAAGATCCTGGCGCAAGTTCTTTACATTCTCGCCTTTGCGACCGATGACCACACCTGGACGTGAAGTCCAGATAATGACCGACACCTGCTTTGGGGGAAAACGTTCAATCTCCACGCGTGAAACCGCACTCTGCCCATCGCGTGAACGTTCACGCATATGGCTGTAGATTAATTCGCGAATCTGCTGATCCTCATGCATTAGGTCCGCATACTCATGTCCCTCAGCAAACCAGCGTGACTTCCAGTCACGTATAACCTTCAACCGAAAACCGTAAGGATGAACTTTACGTCCCAAGATTTGCCTCCCTGTTAGGCTTCAACCCGTTCTTCAAGAACGACCGTGATGTGCGACGAACGCTTGCGAATAGGACGATATCGTCCTCGGCTTCCCCAACGCGCACGCCAACCTTTGCCAGGCATACGGCCTGGACCTTCATCAGCCGATATCAGGGCGATGTATAAGCCGTCGACATCCAGCCCCAACTCATCCGCGTTTGCCACAGCAGAGCGGATCAACTTGTAAATCGGTTGAGCTGCTGCATGGGGTAGCGCATTAAGCGCATCCATAGCTGCCTGTGCCGACATTCCGCGTAACGGTTTAAGCACGCGCCGTACCTTATAGGGTGACATGGGAATATGTCGAGCTATTGCCTTAACTGTCTCCGACATGATTCTATCTCACCTTTCCTTTTCTCTCACTGACGATGTGCCCACGGAAGGTACGGGTTGGTGCAAATTCACCAAGCCGATGTCCAACCATATTTTCCGTTACGTAGATCGGGACATGGCGACGTCCATCATGAACTGCAAGAGTATGTCCCACCATCTGTGGGAAGATAACGGAAGCCCGTGACCACGTACGAATCACACGTTTCTGCCCACTTCGATTCATATCTTCAACCTTTTTGAGCAACTTCGCATCTACGTACGGTCCCTTTTTTAAAGAACGTGACATTCTGTTCCTCCTAACTTACTAATTGCGCCCAGAGCGACGGTCGCGGACAATGTACTTATCTGTCGATTTGTTACGACGGGTTTTCCGTCCAAGCGTACGCCATCCCCAGGGGGACTTCGGCCCAGGCATACCAATGGGAGTTCGTCCTTCACCACCACCATGCGGGTGATCGCGAGGCGACATAGCCGAACCACGAACCGCAGGACGGAAGCCCAACCAACGCTTGCGACCTGCCTTTCCCAACTTAACATTTGCATGATCAACATTGCCAACCTGCCCAACAGTCGCCATACACTCTTTGCGAACCATCCGCATTTCACCACTGGGTAAACGCAAAGTGACGTAATCGCCTTCTTTGGCCAAAAGTTGTGCGGCACTCCCGGCAGCACGCACCATCTGTCCACCTTGACCGGGATTCAACTCGACGTTATGCACCAACGTACCCAATGGAACTAATTCCAAAGGCATCGAGTTACCCACGCGGACATCCTGCGTAAGCTTGGTGCTAAAGACTTCATCGCCAACGCGCAAGCCAAGCGGAGCTAAAATGTACCGCTTCTCGCCATCCGCATAAACCAACAGAGCGATACGCGCTGAACGGTTAGGATCGTATTCGATCGAATCCACGCGCGCTGGAATTTCGCACTTATTGCGCCGGAAATCGATCACACGATACTTCCGCGCATGACCGCCCCCACGATGGCGAACCGTAATACGACCATAAGAATTGCGTCCTGCATTCTTTTCAAAGGTTCAATCAGACTTTTCTCTGGTTTAGTGCGCGTAATTTCCTCAAACGTCTATCCCGACATCCATCGACGACCAGGAGATGTTGGTTGATATTTTTTAATGCCATCCTAAGCCTCCAATGCCTCAATGCGTTTGCCGGGCGCCAAAGTTACGATAGCCTTCTTCCAGGTGGCACGGCGTACTGTTCGTTTCCGACCACGCATATGGTTCACTTTGCTGGGCATATTCATAACATTAACACTGGTTACTTCGACATCGTAAATCTGCTCAACAGCTTCCTTGATTTGCGTTTTATTCGCAGTGCGCTTAACCATAAAGACGTACTGTCCCAACTCACGCTGAAAGTACGCTTTCTCCGTTTCCAAGGGACGCACAATTATTTCATAGATATTCATATCTCTTACTCCTCTGACTTTCGGCTTGCGTCGCCCAAGATGCCTTCAATGACTTTCAATGAATCCATTGGCATCACCAAAAAATCAGCGCTGAGTAAATCGCGGATATTCAAGTATTGCGCGCGTAGCGTCTTGGCTTTTTGCAGATTCCGCACAGAAAGTTCCACATTATTATTTTCTTCCGGCAGCACAATCAACGTCTTTCCGACAGCCGCTTCAAGGCTTCGGAGAACATTGAGCATCTGCTTTGTCTTTGGCGCATCCATAGTCAGTGCATCAACAATCAGCACCTTCTCCGCTGCTGCTTTATCTGACAAAGCAGAACGAAGCGCAGCCCGTCGCATCTTTCTCGGCATTTGCTTGTTGTAACTGCGCGGCAGCGGTCCGTGAGCAATACCGCCACCCACAAAGATAGGGGCATTACGACTGCCGTGACGTGCACGACCAGTGCCCTTCTGACGATACCACTTTGCCTTCGAACGATTGTTTTCACTTCGGGTTTTCGTCTTATGTGTACCCAACCGAGCATTCGACAACTGCCGGACTAAAGCCTGATGCATCAGAGATACATTCACCGGTGCTTCAAAAATCTCAGGCAGCAGTTCAACCTCGCCGACATTCTCGCCCTGCATGTTTTTTACAGGAATAAGCATTGCTACTTACCTCCTTTGGAAACTTTCTGTTTGCGAGCGATCTTGACCAGAATCAAACTACCGTTTGGACCAGGTACTCCACCATATACAGCGAGTAAATTTCGCTCCGGATCTACCATAACCACTTCTAAATTCTGCACCGTAATTCGCTTTCCCCCCAACCGTCCAGGCATTTTCTGCCCTTTCCAAACCTTACCGGGGGTTGCACAAGCGCCAATGGAACCAGGTGCGCGTTCACGGTCAGACTGACCGTGCGTCCGTGGTCCACCCGCGAAATGATAACGCTTCACGACACCGGCGAAACCGCGTCCTTTGGACTTACCAACCACATCAACCAACTCACCGGTGAAAATTGGTCCACCAGAATTTCTTGCCCGAATGTATAGGACTCATCCTCACGGGCTTTGAGCTCACGTAAATAACGCAGCTCCGGCAGACCGGCTTTCTGCAAGTGACCTATCTGACCCTTGGTGAGGTGCTTGGCTTTCGTAGGACCAAAGCCAATCTGTACAGCCGATAACCATCGCGTTCAGCTGTGCGCACCTGGGTCACATAACATGGTCCAGCTTCAAGAACCGTCACCGGTTTTACCGTCCCGTCCTTCTGGATGATCTGGGTCATCCCCACTTTTCTTCCAATAATACCCTTCACAATAGCCTCCGTGGGACTGCCAGCTTCAGCACTCATATGAATCGTCGATGAAGTAGCCCGTGTAGATGTTGAAAACGTGCTTTATGCTTACATCATCCCAATTATTCTGTAAATAATTCCCCAAACTATCCCCCCGGTCGATCTCAGTCAAGCTCGAGACAAGACCAGGGGGGTGAGTTATCGTATTTCTGAATCGTTAAACTTTTAAAGTTTAATTTCGATATCGACGCCAGCCGGCATATTGAGCCGCATCAGCGTATCGATTGTTTTCGAATCCGGTTCCTGGATATCGATTAATCGCTTATGCGTGCGAATTTCAAAATGCTCGTGGCTATCCTTATCGATAAACGTAGAGCGTCGCAATGCAAAGCGCTCAATTTTCGTCGGCAGTGGTACTGGGCCAACGACTCGTGCACCTGTCCGTTCAGCAGCTTCTACAATACGGCGAGCTGATTCATCCAGAATGCGGTGATCATATCCCTTTAACCGAATGCGAATGCGTTGTTTTGCCATTAATCAATCACCTAACGTCAATATAAATATGTAACTAGCTGATAACCTTGGTAATAAGCCCAGCGCCAACGGTCAGTCCACCCTCACGAATAGCGAACCGGGAACCAGTCTCCAATGCGACATGAGAAATCAACTCAATCTCCATCGTCGTGCGGTCACCGGGCATCACCATTTCCACACCCTCAGGCAGGGTAACGGTGCCGGTGATATCCATCGTGCTGATGAAGAACTGCGGCTTGTAACCAGTAAAGAATGGCTTGTGCCGCCCACCCTCATCCTGACGCAGGATATAAACCTCAGCCTCGAATTTGCGCAGGGCTTTGATCGTACCAGGCGCAGCAATAACCACACCACGACCGACCTCATCCTTGCCCACACCGCGCAACAGCAAACCAGCATTATCACCAGCACGTACAACATCCAGGGTCTTGTGGAACATTTCCATCGAGGTCACAACGGTCTTGCGCGGCTTCTCGTACATAGTGCCCACCAGCTCGACCTCGGTGTTGGGTTTCATCGTACCACGATCAACACGTCCGGTCACGACCGTACCACGTCCCTTGATGGAGAAGACGTCCTCAATGGACATCAGGAAAGGACGATCCTCATCACGAACCGGCGTAGGAATGTACTCATCAACAACCCGCATCAACTCCCAAATAGAAGCGAAAGCGGGATCATTGGGATCATTGCTGGCGCAATTCAAGGCATTCAGTGCTGAACCCTGAACGATGGGGGTTTCGTCGCCCGGGAAACCGTAGCTGCTCAAAAGCTCACGAATTTCCAGGTCAACCAGCTCCAGGAGTTCCGGGTCATCCATCAAGTCGACTTTGTTCAGGAAAACCACAATCGCGGGTACCTCAACCTGACGAGCCAGAAGAATGTGCTCGCGGGTCTGGGGCATCGGCCCATCGACCGCAGAAACAACCAGAATCGCACCATCCATCTGCGCCGCACCGGTGATCATATTTTTAATATAGTCACGGTGTCCCGGGCAGTCAACATGTGCGTAGTGACGATTCTCAGTCTCGTACTCCACGTGAGAAATAGCAACAGTAAGAATCTTGGTTGCATCGCGACGGAACATCTTGGCATCAGCCTTAGCAACCTCATCATACGCCTTAAAATCAGCCCATTTCTTGGTCGCCAGCACACGCGTGATTGCGGCGGTCAACGTGGTCTTACCATGGTCGATGTGACCAATGGTGCCAACATTTACATGGGGCTTAGTGCGCTCAAAAAGTTCTTTAGCCATAGCTTGCCTCTCCTTTTCTTACGGATTATTTCTTTATCCTGTAATGATTAAATTTACGTCATATACTGACATTACGCGCCATACAAGATGGCAGCCATCTGCCGGGAGTCCACCTTAGCATAATGATGAAACTCCATTGTGAAAATGCCCCTTCCTTGCGTCATACTCCGCAGGTCGGTCGCATACCCAAACATCTCAGCCAAAGGAACATAGGCTCGAATGGCTTGAGCGCCTCCAGGGCGGGATTCCATCATCTGGATATCTGCACCCCGAGAATTCAAATTTCCCAGAACCTCACCGACAAATCCTTCCGGGATCACAACCTCCACATCCATCACCGGCTCCAGCAGTACCGGCTGCAGCATTCTCGACTGCCTGCCGAAAAGCTTGTGCCGCTGCTGCTTTAAAGGCAATTTCTGTGGACAATTCCACATCCGCGGTGGCATCCACCAAACGGATAACAACCCCTACTAACGGATAACCGGCCAGAAAACCACTATCCAACGACTGAAGCGCCCCAGCTTTGACTGCTTCAACATACGAAGCTGCCAGGTCCTGCGAGCGCAATAAAGTTTCAAATCTCGATTCTCGTCCTAATTCTGCCGGACTAACTTCCAAAACAACCCGTGCAAATTGGGGTTTTCCTGCCATCATACGGTCAAACACAACTTCAGATCGACCGGTCCGATTCACGGTTTCTTTGTAACTAACCCTGGGCTTGCCCACATTTGCCTGCACATGAAATTCCCGCAACATCCGGTCCACAAGAATTTCCAGGTGGAGCTCCCCCATCCCATCAAGAATGGTCTGACCAGTTCCTTCATCCACATGAACGTGGAATGTCGGGTCCTCTTGCGCCAAACGCTCCAGTGCTTCGTTTAAGCGGGATTGGTCAGCTACAGTCTTCGGCTCCACAGCAATCGAAATAACGGGTTCAGGAAATTTAATGGTCTCCAGAACGATTGGCGCGTGCATTGCAGAAATCGTATCACCGGTCACGGTGTTTTTCAGCCCGACCGTCGCACCAATATCACCAGCGGAGAAAGATTCTACCTCCTCACGGTGATCCGCAAACATCCGGAGCAATTTTGTAACCCGTTCCCGACTCGATTTTGCAGGATTCAAATAGACGTTTCCGCGGATCATCGTTCCCGAATAAACCCGGAAATACGCTAATTGCCCAGCGTATGGATCAGTAGCAATTTTAAAGACCAGAGCTGCCAACGGAGCATCAGGATCCGGTGGGCGCTCTTCAACGCGTTCTTTCTTCAGATTCTCACCCTTCACTGGAGGTATATCCAGTGGTGAGGGCAAGTAACTCACAATCGCATCCAACAAAGGCTGCACACCTTTGTTCCTCAGCGAAGAACCACATAATACCGGTTGAATAATGCCTGAAATTGTCGCTTTGCGCAGTGCTGATTTTAACTCATCCCCTGTAATCTCCCGATCCTCAAGGTATTTGGTCATCAGCGCATCATCGGTTTCGACAATAGCTTCCAACATCGTCTCACGGGCAGCCAAGACAACCAACTCAATTTCTTCTGGTATTGAAATCTCCTGAGTTTCTTCTCCCAGTTCATCAATCCAGACATACGCCCGAAGTTCGATCAAGTCTACAATCCCACGGAAATCGCTCTGATCTCCGATAGGCCACTGCACCGGAATTGGATTCGCTTTTAAACGATCGCGGATGGTATCAACTGCATGTGCAAAATCCGCACCCAGCTTGTCCATTTTATTAATGAAAGCAAGTAAGGGCACCCCAAAATTCTGGGCTTGCCGCCAGACAGTCTCGGATTGAGGTTCGACACCCGCAGTACTATCGAAAACAACCACGCCACCATCGAGTACCCGTAAACTGCGCTGCACCTCTGCCGTAAAATCAATATGTCCGGGAGTATCAACAATGTTAATCTGAAAACCCTTCCAGAAACAAGTGACCGCAGCAGACGTGATGGTAATGCCCCGTTCCCGTTCCTGATCCATCCAGTCGGTTACGGTTGTCCCATCATCGACATTTCCCAGACGATGCGTGCGTCCCGTGTAGAAAAGGATGCGCTCGGTCGTCGTGGTCTTTCCGGCATCAATGTGCGCGACTACACCGATATTTCGTATATTCTCAAGGTAAGGTTCAGTGGGCATCGTTAATTCTGACTCTTTTGGCGATAGCCCATACAACGAGCAAAATTTATTCCTGACTGGCTCAAACTACCAGCGCAGGTGAGCGAAAGCGCGGTTTGCCTCTGCCATTTTGAGAGTTTCCTCGCGCCTTCTGACGGCGGCTCCAGTGTTAGCAGCTGCGTCCATCAATTCTGCTGCTAATTTTGCAGCCATACCACGTCCACCACGACTTTGTGTCGCGGCTAAAAGCCAACGGATAGCAAGCGCTAACTGACGGCGTTCCGGAACTTCGACCGGTATCTGATACGTCGCACCACCAACACGTCGAGGTTTAACCTCAACTGAGGGCATAACATTGCGCATCGCTTCGGTGAAAACTTCGATAGCAGGCTTATTCATGCGCGCTTCAATAGTATCCAACGCTTCATACATTATTCTACGTGAAGTACTTTTCTTGCCCCCGTGCATCATACGATTGATGAACTTCTGAACAGGGACACTATTATAACGAATATCTGGCGCAACATTGCGCTTGGCTGGACGATTTCGCCTCGGCATACTTTACTCCATCCTCATAATCAAGAAGCGCTACTTCTTCTTGCGCTTGGTTCCATATTTGGAACGCTTTTGCATACGTCCGTTAACACCGGTGGTATCCATAGAACCACGTACGATGTGATAGCGCACACCAGGAAGATCTTTCACACGACCGCCACGTACCAATACGACCGAGTGCTCCTGTAAATTGTGCCCCTCTCCAGGAATATAGGCTGTGACTTCAATACGATTAGACAATCGAACACGTGCTATCTTCCGCAACGCCGAGTTCGGTTTTTTGGGCGTTGTCGTACGCACAACCGTGCAAACACCACGTTTCTGAGGATTACCAGAAGCCACACGTGTACGTAGACCACCTTTTTTCGTGTTCACATTGAACAACATAGCAGGCGCCTTTGGTTGTCGCTGCTTCGGTTTGCGTCCTTTGCGCACCAACTGATTAATCGTGGGCACTTTTATTCCTCCTACTTAGTATGTAATACCTAGCAGTCGTTATTATTCCATCGAAGAAGGCCATCCTGACTGCTACGATGGCCTCCTCGTTGTAGACCGTGTCATAAAAACTTATCGGTGACAGGAGCTTTAGCTGTCACTCTATGCGAAGGGGAATTCTACCACAAAGCTCAAAAAGGTCAAATGATATTCGCCCATGTTTCATTGATCCTGCGGCGCAAGACCTAAAAGCCCCATACCCAATCTTGGCAATTGCATTCGCCGATCATCACGCCCAAATCGCAGCACCTCACCAGAATCCGTGACCGCTTCCACCGAAAGGGCTAAACTTTGCAGTTCCTTTACCAGAACCTTGAAAGACGCCGGGATACCGGGTTCTTCAATAGGTACACCCTTAACAATGGATTCGTAAGCTTTTACACGTCCCTGAACATCATCCGATTTAATGGTAAGCATCTCCTGCAGGGTATAAGCAGCGCCATACGCTTCCAACGCCCAAACTTCCATCTCGCCAAACCGCTGACCACCGAATTGCGCCTTACCGCCCAATGGCTGCTGCGTGACCAGGGAGTACGGTCCCGTTGAACGGGTGTGTACTTTATCATCGACCAGGTGGGCCAATTTCAACATATAAATAACACCAACGGTCACGGGTTGGTCAAATGGGTGTCCTGTTTTCCCGTTATAAACGATCATTTTACCCAGGGTTGGCAGCGGGTCACCATGCTCAATGCTGTATTGGGTTGCGCTGAGCACAACCTCTTCATCCGTGAGATCTGTCACATCCAGCCCACGTGCTTCCGCCCAAATCCGCAAGGCTGCATTCTGCACCTTGGCATCCACCTCAGCGCGTTTGCTGTATGGGCGATCATCATCGTCGAACGAGAGTAATTCATCCGGGTCATACCCATGTTCCCGCAACCACTCGGTAAGGACTGCCCGGCGCGTGTAAACACGATTGTCCCGTAAAGCGTCGATATCATAATCTTTCGTCGATAGCCATGCTGCAATGTAAATTAATCGAGCTTCCTCATCATCAAGCAGTGTCTCCAGTGGGAATTCCTGAGCCTTCAACCAAGTCCAGGCGCGCTCCATAATATCATCCCAGGCACGATCGATAAGCCAGGCACGCGCTAATTCAGCGGCAGATTTCATTCTCATCAGCGCCGTCGAAAACAGGTGAAACTGTAGCAAATCCAAGGCGGTCTGATGCCCATCCCAGATGGGTTTCGAGCACCTGACCAATATTCATACGTCCCGGCACACCCAGCGGGTTGAGGATTATATCCAGAGCACGTCCACCTTCCAGGAAAGGCATATCTTCGACGGGCACGATCTGAGAGATCACGCCTTTGTTGCCATGCCGCCCAGCCATTTTATCACCCTCAATAATCTTGCGGCGCTGTGCCACACCGACGCGGACAACTTTCTCAACGCCAGCCGGTAAGTCACGATATTCTTCACGGTCAAAGACTTTGACATCCACAACCTTGCCGTGGGCACCGTGCGGCATTCGTAGACTGGTGTCGCGTACATCACGCAGTTTCTCACCGAAAATGGCGCGCAGGAGTTTTTCTTCGGGCGTAAGTTCTTTCTCACCTTTAGGTGTAATTTTACCTACGAGAATGTCCAAAGGTCCAACTTCAGCACCAACACGAATGATTCCTTCTTCATCGAGATCGCGCAGCGCATCATCAGATACGTTAGGGATTTCTCTGGTTACTTCCTCAGGACCCAACTTGGTATCTCGCGCGCTAACTTCATATTTCTCAACATGGACAGATGTGAAACGATCGTCGCGGACTAACCGTTCACTCAACAGAATCGCGTCCTCGTAGTTTCCACCTTCCCATGACATAAAGGCTACCAGCACATTTTGCCCCAATGCCAGGCGTCCATTTTCCGTGGAAGAGCTGTCAGCGAGAACAGATCCAGGTTGAACGCGTTGACCTTTAAAAACCACAGGCCGCTGGTCAATGCAGGTGCTCTGATTTGAACGGGCATATTTTTTCAGGCTATATCGCGAAAGCTCGCCCGTATCTTCAGCGACAACGACCCGATCTCCAGAAACACTGATAACGGTACCCGCATTTTTGGAAAGCGTCACCAATCCTGAGTTTAATGCAGCCGCCCGTTCCACACCAGTTCCCACAAAGGGCGCTTCAGGCAATACAAGGGGAACTGCCTGGCGCTGCATGTTCGAGCCCATCAAAGCCCGGTTCGCATCATCGTGCTCCAGGAAAGGAATCAGCGCGGCGGATACGCCAACAATTTGAATAGGGGCAACATCAATAAAATCAACCCGTTCCGGGGGGAAAAAGTCAAATCCATCGCCCTTCCGACCCGTCACCAGGTCATCCACAAATCGATCCTCCATATCCAGCACAGCATTGGCTTGCGCGATAAAGTAGGGTTCTTCACGGTCTGCCGATAAATAAACTATTTCATCAGTCACGCGCGGCTTGATGTGCACCGGTTCAGCAAGATTCAATGCAGCAATACGTTCGGCTAACGCCGTGTTGATTCGGGTCCCTGATGTGGCAATCACTTCACCGGTTTCAGGATCTTCAATATCCTGGCGCAGAATTTCACCATCAAGCTGATCCAGCGTATTGTAAACAGTGCGGATGACGCGACGGTATGGGGTTTCAATAAAGCCCAGGCTGTTAACGCGCCCGTAAGTGGATAAGCGTCCAATCAAACCAATGTTTGGACCTTCTGGAGTTTCAATAGGGCAAATTCGTCCATAGTGACTGTTGTGCACGTCTCGCACATCGAAACCCGCGCGTTCACGACGCAAGCCTCCGGGACCCAAAGCCGAAAGCGTACGCTTATGCGTGAGGCTGGACAAGGGGTTTGTCTGTTCCATAAACTGCGACAATTGGCTGGATCCAAAGAATTCGCGGATCGAAGCCACAACCGGTCGTATGTTGATTAAATTTACCGGGGTAGGCGTTTCATCGCGGATGCTCATGCGCTCTTTGACCACGCGCTCCATGCGCACCATACCAACACGAATCTTGGCCTGGACCAATTCTCCGACAGTTTTCACCCTGCGATTTCCCAGATGATCCATATCATCAGGTCCGGCAACGCCATTATTGATGTGAATCATGCGGCGCACCATTGCGACAAGGTCTTCTTTAGTAATCGTCCTGACCGACATCGGTACATTGATCTGCAAGCGCTGGTTGAGTTTATAGCGACCGACTTCCTGTAAATTATAACGCTGCGGGTCAAAGAGCTGTGAAACCATATATTCTTCTGCGTTTTCCAAAGTCGGCGGATCACCCGGACGCATACGGCGGTAAAACTCGATTAAAGCTTCCTGGGCAACAGTGCGACCAGCCTTTTCACTCCACACCGGCTCCTGACGAATCGTATTCACGATCCAGGGATGATCAGTGTCATTATCGGCTTCACCAAAAAGCTTCATGAGTTCTTCGTCGGAACCGTCGATGAGTGTCGCATTATGCAGCTCATCCTGGACGGCAGCCAACGCCCGTAAGAAAATGGTGACAGGAATCGTGCGTTTGCGGTTAAACCGGAGTGTCAAATATCCAGTCTTGCGGGTCTCGAACTCCATCCACGCGCCACGATCAGGGATAAGTTTCGCGGTTGCCAAGCGCCTGCCGACCTCATCCTCAACACCAAAATAGACACCCGGGGAGCGGATTAACTGGCTGACCACAACACGCTCTGTACCATTGATGATAAATGTGGCGTTCTCAGTCATCAGGGGTAAGTCACCCAGGAAAATTTCCTGCTGCATAATCCCACTGGTGTCAAGATTAAGGAGGGCGACATCCACATAAAGAGGAACACTGTATGTCAGGTCACGATCCAGACACTCGTCCTGATCATGCTTGGGTTCGCCGAATCGATATTTCAATTCAAGCTTTGCTTCTTTAGCCTTGGATCCAGGAAAATAAAGCCGGAGTGCGCCATTGAAGCTATCAATGGGCGAAATTTCGTCGAGCAGAGTGTATAGACCTTCCGTGCGCAGCCAATCGTAGGACTGCAACTGCATTTCTACCAGGCCGGGCAGCGGCAAAGCGCTGGAAATTCGAGCGTATGACTTTACACCTTGGTCTGTTATTGACATACTTACCTTTTTCCTCCTGAGCGCCCACCATCGACGAGCGCGTAAAGGCTCTTTCCGAGCCGCGCAAACACAATACAAACGTTAATTTAGTATGAAACACACGGCAGATTATTATACCACAACAGTCAAATCCCACAAGATGCAAATCTTTGGGTAAATATTACAACCCGACTGCCCATGCAATAACCTGATATCCGGACACTTCCCCAATTATTTGGGGTGTAAGCAGCATTGAAAACTCACGCTGCTGCCCTGGATCCAGTACAAGGCTATCTTCCTGGACACTATGCCGGTATCCGATAACCTGTTGTTCGGCATCATAAATTGTTACCACAACAGCTATTCGCCCCAGAGACAGGCCTGTATTATTGGCGATAGTACCTCTCACGCGGTATTGCGGTCCAGAAATAGCACCTTCGGCATCGAGTATATCCAGGGGTACAAAACCCGCAGTGATTGCACTGACTGCCTCCCCGCGCAGTAACTGAACATCAACATCATTCACACCTTCAGGCGGTTCGGCGAACAGAATTGAAAATGGGGCATGTTTGCCGGGTGCTAAATAATCGGCGGATGCCAGCGTGTACCCGGTCAGCAATCGCGTTCCATCCTGTGCCAGCAATGTAACGGCAACTTGCAGGTTCGTGATCGGTCCTGGTGTAATATTCAAGACTTCGCCCATACACCATATACCTCCCACCGGTGTCCGGTATAGGTTTACGCCTGTTATTTCCAGCGTCAGCGGTGTTGGGGTAGGCAGGATCATATTTCCTACGGGTATCTGCAAACCGGAAGCCTCATATTCCTCTTCCTCCCCTACCGGAATAATCAATGCCTGCCCAATGCGCAAAATATCACTGGCACTGATGCTGTTTGCATACAATAAAGCATCAAGGGTAACACCATAATCCAATGCGACGCCAAATAACGTATCGCCACGCTCAATAATATGGATAACAGGTGTCGGTGTTGGTGAAGGTGTAAAAGTAGACGTAGGCGGAATTGGCGTCAAGAAACTGTTGGGTGAAACCGTCGGCGTTGCAGCAAAATTGCCTTCAGCGGCCTCAGGTGTCATGGCTGGTGTATAAGTTGGTTCCGGGGAGCGGTGTCAATACTCCATCACAAGCTGTAAATATAAGCAAGAGCAAGCATAACGCTGCTAGTCTGCTACCCCAGATGAATCGATGAACTGGATACATCACATTTTGCATTATACCACATTATGAAGTTAAGTATCGTATAAATTTACTTTTCTGGGACAGCCTCTTCACGAAAAGCACGCCGACGCTTCCACAGGACAGTTATAAGGAAAACTACAACAGGTCCACTTATCGCCACCATCAAATAAAGACCGTCAGGCACATAAGGTGCTGCGGCTATATCGATCGAGATTTAACACTATCAGGAGGAGCGACAAACAAACTGTGATGAAATTGGGCAGGCTATCCCCAGAATGAAACAACCCAACACCCGGACGCCCGCTTTCGAGAGAAAGGCCACCACAGATTACACCCCAGGTAGCCCAGTTGATCCTCCAAGGCAATGCGCGCTAAAGCCCAACCAGCATACTAAACCACCCCATAAGGCAGTGCCCCATCCCCATTGCCACCCAATTATCAAGGCTGCAACCAAACCAACCGCGGGGGCTAACAACAGGCTGTGTGTCCAACGATGATGCCAGTCCAGGAAACTCACCCGGACGACTTCGTTCTCACGGGTAAACATGAAACTGGGACCCCGAAAGATATCGACCTCATAACTCTGAGCGTAAGGAACGGAAAAAGGTATCCGCCACTTTCCGCCGTGCCACACGGTTAACTGCGGGTTCGCTGCCGGTATATGGGGATTGGCTGGTGGAGACCACAGGACCAATGCTGACTGTCTATTTCACCTTCTTCCGGATAAAACGCGATAGTATACCGCCGCCACAAATCCGCTCGCAAACGAATAGTATGCGCGATTAAATGCATGGGTTGGCTGGTCGCATGGGCTGTGTGTATAGCGTTGACGATGACTTCCGCAATCGCATCTGCATCGGGTTCAGAACCCGGGTCAATCTCAAAGTCGTAGTCTTCCCAGAATTGAACGAACTTAAAGTCCAAAACATCAGGTATTAATGCACCTAAGCCACCCAGTACGGGCAGAAGAGAACCTGATTCTGCTTCGTGGACGACCTCAGGGAAAAAAGTTGCCAATGCGATCCCGGTGAGGAAGTGTGCTATACCTTTCATTATTCCTTGCTCATAAGCTTCAAGGCGTTCGAAATGGATATACCGCCATAACCCACGAATAGATATCAAAGGCGTAACACCAGTCCCGGATGCCTGCTGGCCTAATGCCAGCTTTCATCTACAAGAGTTCCTGGCTATCCTTTGCCTTCAAATAGTCAACAACATCTTTAACGCGTTCGCATTGATCCCGGCGGGTGATCAGCAACGCATCCGGGGTATCCACAATAATCAAATTCTCCAACCCGATAGTCGCAATAAAGCGCTGCGCATTGGAGTGCACCATAATCCCGGTGCTGTTCAAATCGTGGACATCACCCAGCAGCACATTGCCATTTTCATCCGCTTCATGCATACCCATGACGGCATCCCATATGCCGATATCTGACCAATCAAAGTTCACAGCCAGCACTGCAACCCTGGATGCTTTTTCCATAATGCCATAATCAATAGTCTCTTTGACTAACAGGGCCATAGTGTTTGAAGTGCAGCAGGATATTGATGGGTGTCCAGAGCAATGTTGAGTTGTTCAATAACCTGATACAGTCCAGGCATACTTTTCTGGATTTCGTCCAGAATTGTCCTAACCTGCCAGATAAACATACCGCTGTTCCAGAGATATGTCCCCTGTTTGAGGAATCGCTCAGCTACGACCTTATCAGGTTTCTCGGTAAATTGCCTGACAGCATAATATGGCACGTTATTGACCATACCCAGGCTGTCTCCCTGCCTGATATATCCGTAGCCGGTCGAAGCATAGGTTGGTTTAATCCCCAGGGTCACAAGATAACCTTGTTCAGCAATAGTTTTTGCAGTCACGCAGTGGTCTCAGTAAAATGCTAGAATATCCCGCACAAAATGATCGGCGGTTACGACAACCATGACCGCATCCGGGTTCACCCGGTCCAAATGCATAGCTGAGAGCGCAATGCAGGAAGCTGTTCCCCGTCCTTGAGGTTCAATAATGAAGTTCTCAACCGGCAGTTCAGGATATTGCGCCGATAGCAACGCAACCTGTTCTTCTGCAGTTACAACATAGATACGCTCTATGGGTAACAGAGAAAGCAAGCGGTCAACAGAATATTGGAACATCGACCGGTTCCCAAACAATTGCAGTGACTGTTTGGGGTGATTCCGCCGGCTTAAAGGCCACAACCGGGTTCCACCCCCTCCCGCCATAATGAGCGCATATAGATTCTGTTCCATACCCCTCCCTGATACTACCCGTATAAACCATTGAAATCTCTGTCTGTTCAGGACCTGGTCTCCTCTCAGGCGTTGCCAGCACCAGGTTCACCGGTTTCGTACACAACACCCTCCTCCCGGGCACGTACATACTGCAGCGATCCAACTTGCCGCGTCATGCCCTTCAGTTCCATCATCACCAGGGTGCTGCTTACCACCTCAACAGGCATAGCTGTATTGCCGGGCAAGATCATCCAGGTGACAAGGTTCAGAAGAAAGCTGCGCCCAAAGAGCCGCCTCCTCTGCATTTTCCGGTAAGATTTCACGGGCTTGCTGTTTATCAACAACCTGAACAAGTTGCAGCGTTTCCATGATATCTCGCACTTCAGTGACAATTGCCGCACCATCTCGCAGCAGGCGATTGCATCCGGCAGATGAAGGATTGAGTATGCTACCCGGGACAGCAAAGACATCACGTCCCTGGTCAAGGGCAAAATCCGATGTAATGAGCGCCCCACTCCGCAACCCAGCTTCGACTACGACAGTACCCAGGCTTAAACCGCTGATGATGCGGTTGCGAGGTGGGAAATTCGGACCTTCCGGTAGTGTGCCGAGAGCATAATCACTGATAATCGCGCCATTAGCCATGATCTGCTCTGCTAATTCACGATGTTCATACGGGTAAATAACATCAACACCACAACCCAATACCGCTATTGTACGTCCGCCTGCTTCCAAAGCAGCCTTGTGCGCAACACCATCGATACCCCGCGCCAATCCACTCACCACCGTTATGCCATTTTGTGCCAGATCCATTGCCAGCCGTCGCGCAACTTCGCGTCCATAGACGGTCGCTTTCCGCGAACCAACTATAGCAATAGCCCATTCATCCGTAGGCAGCAACGTCCCCCGGACAAACAGGACAGGTGGTGGATCAGCAATTTGACTTAAAAGAGCAGGATATTCAGGAGAATCCCAGGTAAGGACTTGTACATTGAGTTGCTCAAGCCGATGGAGAATTTTTTCTACTTCAGTATCAAAAGACCGGCGAATACTGCATGAGATTATCAACAACACGCTGGTTTAATTTAGCATGCCCGTAAAGCCTCTGCTGATGCTGTCCACGCTGTCGGCAAATCACCGAAAGTGTCCAACAGCATGCGCAACCGTACGGGACCAATTCCCCGAACTAGATTAAACCCCAACCAATACCTGAGATCATCCATCATCTACCCCAGTGAAGACGCTCCCATGCCGAACCAGCAAATTCTACATCCGCACTACAACACGTAATTATAGTATGTGTTTATTGACCGGACAACAGTATAACGAGGTTGTTTCATGACTACGAAGTACGATGGCAACATTACCAGCGTATCAGTCTTCACGTAAAAGTCCAGGTATGGGAGTAATAATAACCACGCCAGTATCTAAATCAAGATGCCGAATTACGTCTGTAATTACAGGTATTAGAATTTCACCACGAGCGCCATGGACAACGAAAATCTCATTGGCTCCCGGAGGCTCAAGTACGTCAACGATTTCACCCAGAACGTCACCACTTTCAGTCTGGACCTCAAACCCTATCACCTGGTATGTATAGAACTCATCCGGCTCAAGGGGAAGTGCATCCCTGAACGGCACATAGATTATTTCACCGCGCAGTTTCTCGACCGAATCGCGGTCGTTGTAACCCGCCAACTTCAGCAGGGCTACCTTCATATGCTGCCGGGAACTCAATATCTCGAGCTGCTGATGTTGAGAACCTAAAAACACAGTGGTTAAACCCACCCACCGATCCGGGGCATCCGTAAACATCTCGACACGGATTTCTCCCAGGATCCCATGCGGGCGTAATATGCGACCAATAGCCAAAAAATCGGGCTCAGGTTGTTTATCCATATTTCCTGAGCCCCATTCGATGAAGTGCCTTAACCATTCTTACGGGCATATCAGACAATCTCCAGCGTAACCTTCTTTCCCAGTTTGGCGCCCAACACGCGCGCAAGCGAACGCATCGAATTAATAGTGCGACCTTCCCGACCAATCATCCGCCCCATGTCGTCTGGAGCAACCCGGAGCTCAAGGACGATAGATGTCTCCCCTTCAATCTCAGATAATACCACTGCATCCGGCTCGTCAGCCAAAGCCACGACCATATATTCAACTAAATCCTTGATCTTTGTCACCGTTTTCCCCCTTAGGCATATAAAACATAGAACAGTAAAGATGAATATTGTGAGTTAGTTCTAAAACAATTCGCCTGTGACAGGTGCCGGGTAATTAAAGACAATGTTCCTCAACAAACCAAGGAATATATTACAGACCCAACTGATGTCTTAACCCATATACTACTATCTGAACTACCGCAACGCACTGCTGATACGGTTAAGCAGCAGTTTCGACGGCTTCGCCTTCGACGTCAGCAACCGCTTCCACGGGCTTTGTATCAGTATCAACTTCGACTTGTGATTTGACCACAGCCGGCGCTTTCTCAACAGCAACTTCTGCAACCAAATCAGCTAAAGACTCACCAGCGTTTAAGCGTTCAAGGCGCGCCAGCGATCCATTATTTTTCAAGAAGACGGGCAACAGCATCACTCGGTTGCGCCCCCTTGGAAAGCCAATACAAAGCGCGCTCTTCCTGTATAATGACGGTTTCTGGTTCAGTTCTTGGATTATAAATGCCAATCACTTCCACGAATCTGCCATCACGCGGCGATGTAGATTCTGCCACAACAATGCGGTAACTTGGTTGTCTTTTTGCACCAACACGACGCAATCTTATCCTAAGCATATATCTCCTGTCTTAACTTATCTTAAAATTATATATCAAGGTTTCGAAATTCTGAAACCCATTAAAACATACGCGGTAACCCGCGCATCTTTCCCTGATTGACCTGCTTAATCATTCGCTGCATCTGCCGATACTGCGATATAAGCTGATTAACTTGTTGCACTGATGTGCCACTCCCAGTAGCGATACGGCGTTTGCGGCTTGCATTGAGAATCCGCGGGTTTCTACGTTCCGTTAGCGTCATCGACAGAATAATTGCTTCTACCGATTTAAGGCTTTTTGCGGTTTGCGCCTGGTCGATTTCGACGCCTTTCAACATTTTGCCCATACCGGGAATCATTCCCAAGATTTCATTTAGCGGCCCCATTTTACGGACCTGACGAAGCTGCTCAAGGAAATCCTCCATATCAAAGTCGCCTTTACGCAGCTTTTTTTCCATTTGACTGGCTTGTTCCGCGTCAAAAGTGAGTTCTGCACGTTCGATGAGAGAGAGCATATCGCCCATACCCAGAATACGTGAAGCCAACCTTTCAGGATGGAACAACTCAAGAGCGCTGGGTTTCTCGCCTGTGCCCAGGAATTTGATCGGAACACCGGTGACTTCCCGCATGCTGATGGCAGCACCACCACGGGCATCACCTTCGATTTTAGTTAAAATCAGTCCAGTCAGTCCAAGTCGCTCATTAAATCCCTGCGCGATGTTTACCGCTTCCTGCCCGGTCATCGCATCAGCTACGAGTAAGACCTCAACAGGCTTCACCT
This sequence comes from uncultured Chloroflexia bacterium, assembly GCA_963700595.1. Lineage (GTDB taxonomy): Bacteria > Chloroflexota > Anaerolineae > B4-G1 > SLSP01 > PWVB01. Next base: position 317,928 of record CAVOYE010000010.1, on the reverse strand, counting down.
GGTTACGCACTGTTTCAAGTTCCGCCATCATCGCATCATCAATCTGCAAACGCCCTGCAGTATCCAGAATGATGACATCCGAACCACGCTGCCGCGCATAATCGATGCTGTTTTTACAAATCAAGGGCGGGTTTTTATTTTCCAACTCACTGTAAACAGGCACATTAAGTTGGCTGCCCAGAACTTCCAATTGCCTGATAGCTGCCGGGCGATAAACATCTGCTGCTACCATAAGCGGGAAGTGCCCCTTGGAGCGTAAATGAAGGGCCAACTTTGCAGCCATTGTCGTTTTACCCGAACCCTGCAAGCCCACTAACATAAGGACATAAGGTGCGCGACCTTCCAGCGCAAGGCGTCCAGGCGCACCCAGGGTGGCGATTAATTCCTGATGGACAATCTTAATGACCTGTTGCGCGGGATTCAGCGCGCGGGAGACTTCTTCTCCCACGGCTTTAACGCGAACACGATCAATAAAATCCTTGACAACTTTGTAGTTTACATCCGCTTCTAAAAGTGCCAGCCGAATCTCGCGCAGGACAGCTTTGATGTCTTCTTCACGAAGCACACCGCGCTTACCCAGTTTGTCAAAAATGCCTTGTAACTTGTCACTCAGCGATTCAAACATCAGTTTTCTTCTCAGTTACCACACAGCGATAAAATAGGATAGCATCTGTTACAGACGCTATCCGAGTATGTACATTCTAAAGGAAAACAGGATTTCGTCAAGGAAGATAGGACGAAGACGTTAACGGTAAAAATCGCATATTGTGTTAATATCATGGTTAGTGTGATCCTGGACAAGGTTTTTTGATACGGTGACCTTTCTGGAACACAAATACAAATATAAGGAAATAACCTATGGCAACACAGCGGACACCTGTTCGCCTTATCAGGTCTTTAATTATTATTGATCGTGAACGTAAACGGAAGAAATCGCGCACGGGCGGTAACCTTGTTACTTCGGATACTCGGACTGGTCGTCGCTGCGATTCTCCTGACTGTCGTCATAATCACAGGGATGAGCACCGGCGCTGCAGCGGGTGCGTATTCCATTATCACGGACGGACTGCCCACGCCGAAAGAAGTTGAAGACGCAAGTATTCAAACTTTCGAGACCACAAAGATATTCGCCTGGGGTCCGGATGAAGATGGGGACGGCAATAAAGATCCCGTACTCATTTATGAAGTCATCGACCCCAATGCCGGAGACCGTAACTGGATACCTATCTCGACAATGCTTGACAATGTCATTTGCGGAACTGTAGCCATGGAAGACAAAACGTTCTGGACAAATCCCGGATTTAACTTCCAGGGTATAGCCCGTGCGTTTCTGTCCAATATCGAAGGTGGCGACATCCAGGGTGGTTCATCCATCACCCAGCAGGTGGTAAAAAACTCTGTTATCCCCCTTGAAGAACGCTATGAGATCAGCTACGCCCGGAAAATCAAGGAAGTGCTGATCTCGATGGAGTTGACCCGCTTATACGAAAAAGAGACGATACTCGAGTGGTATATCAATACCAACCACTACGGCAGCCTGTCTTACGGAATCGACGCTGCGGCGCGTGTATACTTCGATAAATCTGCCAGCGAATTGACGCTTTCTGAAATTGCTACGCTCATCGCTATCCCGCAATATCCGCTCCTGAATCCTTTCGATGATCCAGAAGCCGCACTGGAACGCAAGGGAATCGTCCTCACCCGGATGGTTGAAGAAGGATGTATTACCAGTGAAGAAGCGGAACAGGCTCTGGACGAACCCTGGAAACTGGCGCAATCCAATCAGCGTTATGACATCAAAGCCCCGCACTTCTCAATCTATGTAAGGCGCGAGTTGGAAAAAATGTTCCCACCAGAACTCGTTGCTGGTGGTGGTCTGCGTGTTTACACCACACTCGATCTGGAATTGAATGAACAAGCTCAATGTACCGTACAAGCCTATCTGCGAATTCTCGCCGGTGAAGACCCGGCGGTTGTCATACCAGAAGTCGCAGCAGCAGGTTGTCAGTCAGCGCAATATTTACCGGATGTACCCGCTAACCGCATTGGACAGGATTTTAACATTAAAAATTCTGCTGTCGTCGCTATACGCCCCACGACGGGAGAAATCCTGGCAATGGTCGGCAGCGCAGATTATTGGAATTCAGAAATTGACGGAAAATTCAATGTAGCAGCAGATGGACACCGCCAGCCTGGTTCATCATTCAAACCCTTTACCTATGTCACTTTTTTATCACAGGGACGGAATGCCGCATATATGTTCCTCGACGTGCGAAAAGCCTTCGATCAGGGTGAAGGTATGGCGCCATATGTGCCGGAAAACTACAGCCGCAACTACAGCGGACCCGCAAGTTTACGCAGTGCGCTGGCGCGTTCCCTTAATATTCCGGCAGTAGAGGCGATGTCCATTGCCGGCATCGATAACGTGCTGCGCACAGCTCACAGCATGGGTATTACCACACTTGATCAGGGACTGCAGCATTACGGATTAAGCCTGACGCTAGGCGGTGGTGAAGTTAAGCTGATTGACATGGTTTATGCTTTCAGCGTTTTTGCCAATAATGGTGCGATGTATGGCGAAGCAGTGCCGGAGAATGATCTGCGTCCCAATTACCGTGAACTTAATCCCATCGCCATTCTCCGGGTAGATGACCGCAATGGAAACACACTCTATCAGGTCAACCAACCCGAATCACGGCAAATTCTTGATCCGCGGTTGGCTTATCTCATGACAAATATCCTGTCAGATCGTCGCGCCCGTGCCCCAGCTTTCGGCACACCCAACGCACTGGAACTGGCAAATGAACGCCCTGCAGCTGCAAAAACCGGAACGACCAACAATTTCACCGACAACTGGACGGTCGGTTACACACCGCAACTCGTCGTTGGTGTCTGGCAGGGGAACAAAGATGGCGATGACTACATGATTAATACGCCCGGATCACGTGGCGCTTCGTACATCTGGCACGCTGTGATGGAATATGCCCACCAAGAACTGCCTATCCTTCCCTTTAGCGATCCGGGAGGTTTAGAGACCTACGCGGTATGCGCCGTATCCGGACTCAAACCGAGTCAACACTGTGCGACGAAATCCGAACTGATGATACCCGGCACGGAACCAACGCAAGTAGACACGTTAAGCCAGGTCTATCTGGTCAACCGTGAGACGGGAAAACTGGCAACCATTTATACACCACCTGAATTGGTTGAGGAACGCGTGTATACAATCCTCCCGCTGGAAGCACAGGACTGGATAGATAGTTTGCCGGAAGAAAGCCGCGCGCAATACCAACCACCGGCAGAATACGACACCATTTATGGACCCAATCAAGCCCAGGCAGAAGTGTCCATTACTTCGCCCACAACCTACTCCTACGTGGGCGGGCTTGTCCCCATATCCGGCAATGTCAAAGGTGATGTTGCCTTCTATCGCCTGGTTTATGGCGCCGGTATGAATCCCACAACCTGGGCGCAAATCGGTCCGGATCACGGAAACCAGGTCGATAATAACCTTCTTGAGAACTTCGATACGACGGGCCTTGAAGACGGCATATACACCCTGCAGCTTCAGGTCGTCGGGCAAGACCAGCAAGTCCGGCAAGCCACAATACAACTCACGGTGGATAACACTGCACCCAAGGCGGATCTCACCTATCCCCTGGATGGCGCGCAATATGAGTATGCATTCGATGAGTGGGCAAACATCAACGCGGATGTTCAGGATAATTACGCCGTTGCGCGTGTTGAGTTTTATAAAAACAATGAAGAATTACCCTTCAAAGTGCGGACAGTTGCTCCCTTTAATGTCAATTGGCCTCTGGAATCTCCAGGCAATTACACCTTCCGGGTTGTCGTTTTTGATGCAGCAGGCAATAAAACCGAAACCAACAGCGTGAAAATCCAGGTCATACCCAAGAGGAACTAATAATCGAAAAAAGCAACACCCCACCGAACAGACCGGTGGGGTGTTTTTATACGTTTATATAAATAAACACAACGACAGAATGGATGCCAAAACTTCGCAATTATAACGACATCAACCCGCCTAAATAAGATTTGTCACCCCGAGCGCAGTCGAGGGGTCTCGACGGTCATTCAAGCTAACGGCACGCTCCGAAAAGTCACAGAATCCATGCCACAGGATCTAGTCGCCCAATCTTTGTGACTTTTACAGAATGCGTTCGCGATCGCACCCTTGAAGTAGCACGTGGCACACATCCATAACAAAAGGCGGGGAGTAAAATCCCCGCCTTTTTTTTAGAGTACAACAGCTTATTTTCTTGATCTCGCCAGGAAAACCTTCCTGAATCTCCGCTGCCACAGCAGGCAGAAGAATCAAAGGAATCAAAAGAACCCATTCCTTGAATGTGATCGGTATTGTACTGAAGATATCCTGTACGCCATGGGATATAAACAACCACCAGAAGCAAAATCAACGAAAAACCGACCGCATACTGCATCCATTTGTTGGTGAAAAATCCCAATTTCCAGATGGGATAGCGCTCTGAACGGCTGGTGTAAGCCCGGAACAAGCTCCGAAGCAACCAGAGTGACAAATGCCAGTGTTTGGGCCGTTTTGATGTGCATGTCTTCGGACTGCACCAGCTGAATAGAATGTAAAACCCACCCAGTATGCGGTTAGCACAGAAAACGTGATCGCAACTGTCTGAATGAGAACCCCGATCGTCATCGAACGGTTAATCACCGGCTCATCCGGGGGACGCGGGGGTCGATCCATAATATCGGGATCACCCTTTTCCAAACCCAGGGCCAGTGCAGGCGCGCCATCGCTGAGCAGGTTCAAGCCACAACAACTGGATCGCCGTTAACGGCGCTGCCCAACCGAATAAGGTCGCCAGGAAAAGAATCAGGATCTCTGCCGCGTTACATGACAGCAGGAAGTAGACGAACTTGCGGATGTTGGAATATATGATCCGGCCCTGCTCGATGGCGCTGACGATCGAGACGTAGTTATCGTCGGTCAGGACCATATCCGCAGTCTGTTTCGTGACGTCGGTGCCCGTGATCCCCATCGCGATGCCAATGTCAGCCTGTTTCAGGGCGGGAGCGTCATTGACGCCGTCACCCGTCATCGCCACAACGTTATTGCGCGCGCGCAACGCGGAGACAATCCGCATCTTGTGATGGGGGGCTACCCGGGAGAAAACATCGACATTGTCAATCCGGCGGTCCAGTTCCTCATCACTCATCGCTTCCAGCTCTGCGCCGGAGACAGTTTCATGACCCGGGCGCAGTATGCCGATTTCGGTGGCGATGGCTGCAGCAGTTGCCGCATAATCGCCGGTCACCATAATGGAGCGCAAGCCCGCACCCTGTGCCCTTCTGACTGCCGGGAGTACCTCAGGACGTGCCGGGTCGATCATCCCTACCAAACCGACAAAGACCAGGTCCTTCTCTACATCAGCAGGCTTGGGTTCATCAGGAACTTCAGGCAGTGAGCGATAAGCCACAGCCAGAACGCGCAGTGCCTGAGAAGCCAAAGCTGCATTTGCGTCCAAAATGTTCTGCTTTTGCTCCGCAGTCAGCGCAACCGGACCGTTGTCAGTCTGAATCTGCGTACAGGTATCGAGGACCAGATCCGGCGCACCCTTAACAATCGCGATATAGCCCGCGCCTGAAGGCACAGGAGCAATAGGGCTCAGTTTTTTAGGATCCGCAGCATCCAGAGCGTGAATCGTGGTCATCCGCTTGCGGTCTGAATCAAAGGGAATTTCATTCACGCGCGGGAATTGTTTTTCCAAACCCTTGCGCCAATAGCCGGCTTTTGCGCCGGCAACAACCATCGCACCTTCGGTGGGATCACCAACCATCCGGTAACCGCTACCGCTGTCTTCAGGCTCCAGCTCGGAGTCATTGCACAGCACACTGCCCCACAGCGTATTGCGCAGGGTGTTTTGCTGATCAAGGTCAACGGATTCGCCATTGAATCTCAAAACCACCTTCAGGCGTATAACCGCGTCCGGTTACCGAATATTCCGTGCCATTCGTCCAGACACGGGTGACGGTCATCTGATTCTGCGTCAAAGTCCCGGTCTTATCCGAGCAAATAACCATCGCGGAACCCAGGGTTTCGACAGCGGGCAGGTTGCGCATCAAAGCGTTGCGCTTGACCATTTCCTGCATACCCAAAGCCAGACAGATGGTCACAACGGCGGGCAGGCCTTCGGGGACGGCTGCGATCGCCAGGCTGACGGCAATAAGGAAGTAGTCTTTCGTGTGCAGTGACCCAATCCACTACTTCCTCACCAACAATAAGGGGGCGAAGCAGACCGATCGCAAAGACCAAACCGCAGACAGCCAGGCTGGCGATTCCCAGGGTTTTCCCCAGCTGGTCCAGTTTCTTCTGCAACGGTGTATCTTCTTCTTCAACAGACTGGATCATCTCGGCAATGTGACCGATCTCAGTCTGCATACCCGTGGCAACGACCACACCCGCCCCACGCCCATAGGTGACAACGGTGCTCATAAAGGCCATATTGTGCCGGTCTCCGATCCCCGCATTGACCGGTGACGTTTGATTCGCACGTTTGTTCACAGGCACAGACTCACCGGTCAGCGAAGCTTCTTCCACCTTCAGGTTCAAACTCTCAATCAAGCGCAGGTCGGCGGGGAAAATGCTGCCGGCTTCGATCAGAACAATATCGCCGGGGACCAATTCACGTGCCGGGACCAAAATACGGTGTCCGCCCCGCAAAACATGGGCTTCCGGCGCTGCCATTTTCTTGAGCGCCGCCAACGCCTCTTCTGCACGGCTTTCCTGGATTACGCCGATAGCGGTATTGAGAACAACGATGGACATAATGACCACTGCCTCGATATAATCCCCTAACAGCGCAGAAACCACAGCCGAAACCAGCAAGATCATCACCACAAAATCTTTGAGCTGGCCCCACAAACGTTCCAGGAACGTCGGGGGTTCCTTCTCCTTAAGCTCATTGGCACCATAAACGTCCAGACGTTTTTTGGCTTCCTCCGCAGTTAATCCTGCTTCGCCGTTGGATTTGAGGATATTGAGGGTTTTTTCAGCATCAAGTGCATGCCATTCCTGAGTCAATTCAGTCATAATGCATTCTCCTCACCTTGGAATAAATAACTCACGATGAAATATTTTAGCACGGTATGCCTTTTGAGCAAGAAGATGGCAGGGCAAGTCGCGACTCGCAGAAACAACACATAAAGGGCTAAAATGTATTCTGTCAGGTGACAGGTTCTTTTTAATGATAACCGATTATAGATTCTATTCGCAAAGTGCCTGTCACCTGTATTTATCCCGAGTATACGGCTCAACCACTGCCACATTCATGCAATAAAAGGACGTGATACGCTTGCACTTAGAAGGCTATCCACCACATGACAAGTATTGACATTCCGGTGAAGTCCAGTATAGTGGACATATATCCAGTATTTCAAACAAACAGCATTACACTTGTCTGATCTAAAAACTATGAATGACTACACATCGTGTGCCGGCAGCAGAAAGAACGCTGCGCATTTTAGAAAGTGTGGTTGCCAGCCAGACTGGACTCACAGCTGCACAATTATCAACAACACTACACATCCCCAGGAGTGCACTTTACGCGCTGCTCAATACACTTATCCAACTGGGCTATATCGCACAGGATGGACCCCGCAAACCCTATCTACCGGGTCCACGGTTATGGTCTCTCAACAAACCCTATCCAGCAGAAACCGCAACATTAATCTCAGCATTCCACATAGAGACCAGGTGGGACAATCCCAGAAGAAACCCTCGCTCTGGCAATACTCAACAGCCATGACGCTATTATTGTCGCCGAAACACCAAGCACCCAAATGGTAAGATGCGTAGTACCTGTGGGCAAACGGGAAAATGCATTGACGCATCCAGCCGGTTTGATACTCCTGGCTGGATTATCTATGACCACTTTATCAGAAACTCTCATCCCATTCACGGATACCTTAATAAATGAACTTGTCGATATCCGTCATCAACATACATCAGTCAAAAATCAGGGTGATATCGTAACGATGGCAGCGCCAATCTGCCCTGACGGGCACCATCCCGAAGCAGCCTTAATGCTCTGCTGCCCGACTATTTCGTTGGTCAGAGCCACGCGCGCAGAAACTTAGCGCAGGAATTGCATGAAACAGCTGTCCGAATCTCTCACCGTTTAGGGGCACGCATTTACCAACCTTATGCCGAAACAGGCGTCCATCCGCCGAGTGAAAGCATCCCCATGTCACAGGAGGACTTAGCAGATTTTCTGATGGGCCCCTGGACAGCCCGGTTAGCCTGTATACGCCCTGATGGCACGCCCCATGTTGTTCCCGTATGGTACGCCTGGGAGAAGGGTGCATTTATCATCGTCGCCTGGCCTAACTCAATTTGGGCATCCCTGCTGAAGGCAAATCCCACAGTTGCCCTCAGTATTGATGAACCATGGCCGCCCATGCGCAGGGTGATGATCCGCGGAGAGGCTAAGCTAATCCCGCACCAGGACATTGACGGAGGCATACAAAATTTACGACACCGGATCAGTGCCCGGTATCTGGGTGCGGCACAAACACTGCAGACGGAACAGAATCCCGATTCTCACGCCTGGTCGGCTTTTCGCGTCACACCGCAGCAATGCATTGCGCTCCAGGAAAAACCACACGAAGGGTGACTGATGATCGTCAAATTCGACAATGTGAGTAAAGTTTTTGCCAATGGGGAAAAATCATTGACAGCTCTGTCAGGCATTACACTCGATATAACATCCGGTGATTTTATTTGCCTGATTGGACCGAGTGGGTGCGGCAAATCCACGTTACTCCGGCTAATCGCGGATCAACTCGTGCCGACTCAGGGTACAGTAACCATAAATGGAACTGCACCCGGTGTGATGCGCAATCAAAAAGAGATTGCCTGGATGGCGCAAAATCCTGCGCTCCTGCCATGGAAAACAGTTAAAGAGAACATACAACTGCCACAACGCATCAATCCACAATTTCAACACACCACAGCCAGTTATGAGGATCTGTTACGCATTGTTGACCTAATCGATTTTGACCAATCCTTTCCCGGTACGTTATCCGGAGGTATGCAACAGAGGGTCGCCCTGGCACGCACTCTGACAATAGGCGCATCACTCTGGCTTATGGATGAACCTTTTGCAGCTCTGGATGAATTTACCCGTGAATCCCTGTCCAATGCAGTGCTCAACCTCTGGTCAACATTCAACCCGACCATTATTTGGGTGACACACAGCATCCTAGAGGCTGTTAAAATGGCTGACAGAGTGATTGTGATGACCCATCGCCCCGGTCAGATAAAAGCTGATATACCCATCAAACACCCACGACCCCGGGAAATATTGCATCCCTATTTCATTGCCCAGGTGCAGCAACTGCGGGAGTTATTGAATCCATGAGAGATACCCATGCATCCTCTCCAGATATGGATATTGTTGAGCATGTCCACACTCAAGATATTGTCGCTGCTCTTGCTATACTTGGCAGCGTGCTATTGTTTTGGGAGATTGTGGTTAGTATCAAAAAAGTGCCCATTTACCTGCTCCCACCTCCCTCTTTAATTTTCAAGACTTTATGGCTGCAGCGACTGCACTACGCCAGATCCTCTCTGGTCACCCTGGGCGAAGCTTTAGCCGGATTGGGTTTGGGTATGCTGATCGGCACGTTCTCCGCGGTCAGTATCACATTATGGCAGCACCTTGAACGCGGTGTGCTAGTCCTGGCAATTCTCATCAAAGCTACGCCCATGGTGGCTATCGCTCCCTTACTCATTATCTGGTTCGGTTTTGGTCCTGTACCAAAAATCATTATCACCGCGTTAATGACATTCTTTCCGGTATTAATTAATGTCCATGCCGGGTTGCATGCGGTTGATCCAGCTATACTCGCCTTATTCCATTCGCTCCACGCCAACCGTGTTGAGGTTTTCCGCTATGTCCGGTGGCCCTCAGCACTGCCGTATATATTTGCTGCTTTGAAGGTTGTTGGTCCCCTGGCAATTGTCGGCGCGGTGGTAGCTGAATGGGCTGGTGCATCTGCAGGATTAGGACGCGCCATGTGGTTAGCCTATGCCAACCTGAATATGCCAGCGCTCTTCGCTGCAATTCTCTGTTCGGCAGCTATGGGAATAGGCATATATCTGGCGATCAATAAGCTGGAAGACCGCGTCATCACCTGGTAAAACTTGAAGGATGGACCCATATGAAAGTTGTTGCGCGTTGCGTCAGCTTGATGTGCATATTCTTATTTTTGGTTGTACCCGGTTCGATACAGAGCCTCAATCTCTGGTTTTTATGGCGGGTTACAAACCACAAGCGGATTTACCGTTTGTTGGCGTGTACGTTGCTGAAGCAAAAGGGTTTTTCAATGACGAAAATATTAGGGTCACCATCCAACATTCCGCCGGGCGAGGTGAGCACCTTCAATTGTTGGTAGCAGGCAGTGTCGATATAACGACACAGGATGCGGCAGTCATGCTGGCGCGTATCGCGGAACCAGGTTTACCGCTGGTATCTATCGGATTAATCGGTCAAAACAGCCAACAGGCATTTGTCGCTCTGGAAAGTTCTGGGATCACCGCTCTCACCGATTGGAAAGGGCACAAAATAGGCTTTAAGGGGACTCCCCCTCCCGATTTACTGGCTTTATTAGAGGTGGCAGGTATCAAAGAAGGCGAGGTCGAATTGATTAATGTCGGATTTGACCCGCGGGTGTTAGTTGAGGGATTGGTGGATATTTATCCTGTTTACAACTCGAACGAACCATTTATCATCCGGTCCTGGGGCTACGATCTGAACCAGTGGCATGCGAGTGACTACGGCATACCCACGTTGGGCCTGGCTTATGTGACAACGCCGGACATCATAGAGGCAAAACCAGCAGCATTATCCGCCTTTATGCGGGCGGTTTTACGAGGGATAGATTATGCTGAACAGCATACTGCTGAGGCTGTCGACATTGTGCTGGCGTATACCGGACCGGAAACTAACCGTGATCATATGCTATTTATGCTGGAAACAGAAATCGAGGACGCCCACAACACACTGACAGACCAATACGGGCTGGGTTGGCAAACGACCGAACAATGGCAGGCATTGTTGGACACGCTGCTGCGCTTTGATGCCATCGCAGGATCTGTCGAAGTCGATACAACTTACACCAATCAATTCCTGCCCCAGGATTAAGGTGGCGAATTTCTAAAGCGGCGCGACACATAGCACCCCGCCATTGACCCGTCATTACTCCAGCGCTAACACATCCTCACCAGGATACAAGCCCATAAATAAAAACACGCCTGTTTTATTGCAGTTGTGCAGTAAAAAGGGACGCTGGTTATGGCGTCCCTTCTTACATCTTGCCCATGTAAATCATCCAAGAAACCGGCTTTTAATTATCGAAACCTCTCATCAAGCCGTGCGTCCTTTGAATTGGCTCATATAGAGATTATGGTAGAAACCGCCCTGTGCCAGAAGCTCAGTATGTGTGCCTCGTTCAATGATTTCACCCTTATTTATCACCAGCACCTGATCCGCTCCGCGGATTGTACTTAACCGGTGGGCGATAACAAAACTTGTGCGCCCTTCCATCAGCTTCAACAACCCCTCCTGGATAATAATCTCGGTTCTCGTATCCACGCTGCTTGTCGCTTCATCGAGAATCAGGATTCCAGGTTCTGCCAGCACCGCCCGGGCTATCGCCAGAAGCTGGCGCTGTCCCTGGCTGATATTATTCGCCCTTTCGGATAAAGGCGTTTCATAACCCTGCGGCAATCGCATGATAAATTGGTTCGCGTTGGCGATTATAGCCGCTTCTACCACTTCCTCATCTGTGGCATCGAGCCTGCCGTACCGGATATTTTCCATGACGGTCTCGGCAAAGAGGAATGTGTCCTGCAGAACCACGCCCAGGAGACGCCTCAAGCTGTCCTTTTTTACCTGCGTGATATTATAGTCATCAACCAGGATGTGTCCCTGCTGGATATCATAAAATCGCGAAAGCAAGTTTACCATTGTCGTTTTCCCAGCACCTGTAGGCCCAACCAGCGCGATAATCTCACCCGGTTTTGCGCTGAAACTCATATGCTTGATCACGGGCACGTCCGCGACATAGCTGAATTTTACGTCAGCAAACACCACACTGCCTTCAGCGGACTTCAAGTCTATCGCACCTTCAACGTCAACAAGTTCTGGTTGTTGATCCAGGATTTCAAATATTCTTTCTGCGCCCGCTATAGCCGACTGAATCTGGTTGTAGAGGTTTCCCAACTGGCGCAAAGGTGCAGCAAAACGGCGTGAGTAATTATAAAATGTGGCAATTGTACCCAAAGTTGCCAATCCGTTAATTGCCATCCATCCGCCCAAACCAGCAATGATTGCAATGTTTGCGTTACTCATAATCCCCATCAACGGTGGAACAAGCATCGCGTAAATTTGCGCCCGGATGCCCACCTTTTTGAGTGATTGATTGACCGAATCAAAGGTTTCCAGTACGCTGCCCTCCCGTCCGAAGGCGATGATCACTCTCTGACCGCTGTACATCTCTTCCAATTGACCGTTCAAGGACCCCAACAGCATCTGGTACTGCCGAAAGCCACTGCGGGTCCGTTTACCTACGAAGCCAACGAGCCACAACATCGCGGGCAAAACAACCATCGAAGCCAAAGCTAACCAGAAATTTAACAGGAACATCATGATGACGATTCCGACCAGTGTCAGCAAACCGGAGATCATTTCTGTAACATTTTGCGAAAGCACATTGTTGATCGCCTGCATATCATTGGTCAAACGGCTCATTAACTCACCATGCGTGTGTTTATCAAAAAAACTTAATGAAAGCTTCTGGATGTGCTCAAAAAGGTTACGCCGCAGTTGGCGCATCGCACGCTGAGAAAATCGGGCGACAATCACATTTTGCCCAACGGAAATAGCCCACAGAGTCACGTTGATAACCGACATAAACACGACAAGGCGTAACAAATTCTGAACAGCACCCGGTTGAAGGAGTGTATCGATAGATTTGCCCATAAGAAATGGGACGGCAAGTGACAGAAGCGTGCTGAGAACGACAAGGATAAGTACGGCAATCAGGGACCATCGATAAGGCTGCAAATAGGCAAGCAACCTTCTAGTCGTTCCCTGGACATCCCGGGCTCGCTCTATCCGCACCCCGCTGCCGCGCCCCCCCGGTCCAGGCAAAGCCGGACCACCGGGAGCCCCTGATGCCTGTTGGGACCGTCCTTCACTTCGATTTTCTACACTACTGGGAGATGTTCTATTCTGTAATGCCATGGGTTACCCTTCCTCTGCCATTTCATTGGTTTGATTAGCATCCATCGACCTTTCCCCCAATTGTGAATCATATATTTCTTTGTAGATCGCGCTGCGCGCCATCAATTGGTCATGCGTACCTTCCGCTACAATTCTACCGCGATCAAGAACCACAATTTTATCCGCATTGAGGACAGTGCTAATCCGTTGGGCTATCACAAATGACGTTGTATCAGATAACAGCGTTTGTAAAGCAACCTCAATCCTGGATTCTGTTTCTACATCAACAGAGCTGGTACTGTCATCCAAAATCAGCACTTTTGGTTTCACCAGGAGCGCCCTGGCGATAGAGAGCCTTTGCTTCTGACCGCCTGAAAGGTTGACGCCACGCTGCCCTAATACCGTGTCATAACCCTGGGGAAATTCCATAATAAATTCGTGGGCTTGCGCAGCTTTTGCCGCATCGATGACATCAGTCTCGGTGGCGTCTGGTTTTCCATAACAAATATTGTCACGTATTGTACCACTGAACAACACCGATTCCTGCATAGCAATGCCGATATGCGCGCGTAAAGCGTCCAAAGGTAAATCGCGAACATCCACACCGTCCAGTGTTACCCGTCCCGCACCTACGTCGTAGAATCTGGGAATAAGTTGTATTAAACTTGATTTACCGGACCCGGTTGATCCTAGAAGCGCAATCGTTTGCCCAGGTTCTGCGATCAGATTGATATCCATCAAAACAGGTTCGCTGCAATCCTTGCCGTTATAGCTAAAACACACATCCTCAAAAGTGACACGCCCCAGCAAGTTAACAGGCATCCCAGCCCGTGGCGCATTCATTGACCTCAGGGCTGGCATCCAACACTTCGAAAATCCTGCCGGCGGAGGCGTCTGCCGCGGATAAGGGACCCATCATACCGGCTAACATCAACATCGGAAACAGCGAGAAAGTCAGGTAATTAAATGAGGCGACGATCTCTCCAACCGTAAAATTACCCTGCACATAACGGTTGCCACCTAACCATAACACACCCACCACGCCCATATTGATAACCAATGTCATAATTGGCAAGAGGAAGCCCAGTAACTGCATCACCGTGATGGTGCTTTGCATATACTCACGATTCACAACATCAAAACGGGCATTCTCGTGGTCAACGCGCACAAAGGCTTTAACGACACGCACACCCGCCAGGTTTTCCTGCAAAACCTGATTAAGCTTATCCAGTTTTAGCTGCACCGTTTGAAATAAAACGCGTCCATTCCACAGAAAAACTACAATAACTGTCAGAACGATGAGCATTAAAACGACCATCAACGGAACCAGTTCAGGACTGTTTATAGCCAGCATAATCACACTGCCTAATAACCAAAGCGGCGCGCGTGTTAAAATTCGTAAAGACATTGCGACAATGTTCTGTATCTGGGTGACATCACTCGTCGTCCGCACCAGTAATTGACCCGTCTGCACTTCGTCCAGATTCCCAAATGAGAATGTTTGCACTTTGCGTACCATAGCACTGCGCAGGTCGGTGGCAAAGTTCAGGCTGACCCGAACAGCGAGAATGGTATTGCCAATTGAAAAAAGTGCACTTAATAAGGAAACCACCAGCATCAGGATAGATGTCCTTATCACAACACTCAGATCCCCTTTTGAGATTCCCTGGTCGATAACCATTTGTGTCAGGCGGGGCACGCCCAAATCAGAAGCGACCACACCCAGCAGGAGAACCAGAGCCAATACAACCTCCCATTTATATGGAGCGATATAATTCCACATTCTGAACAATGCCTTCATTGATTTCTCCCGGGTTTATTTTGTGTGCCAACGTTAAGCTGAATATCACAGAGACTATGATAGCGCGCTTTTCCACTATATTACATCAATCAAACGCTCCCTATTCCAACCTGCCATCGGGTAATATTCTGAAAGTTCCAAGTGTTTGAAAATCATTCACCATTTGCCCTGTCTCGGTGACCAATGGTAATCGGTGCATATCTGCCAACAGGTACCACCCCAGGATAACGCTGTATTGCCCTGGCGGTGCATCCTGCTTGAGATAGAGCGTATAATGATCCTGGACTTCTTCCCCAGCAAGCCACCCGCTTGTGGGTCGCCCTCCCTGTTGGGGCCAGCTGTCCACCTGACCGTATAATTTACCGTCGGGTCCAATTATTTGTAGAAACATTGTATAGTCCTGATCCATGGTTCGCAAACCACGCCACAGCATTGAAACAGAAAGCGGTCCCCCTGCCGGAATGGCTTCGGGTTCCAATTCGACATCCAGCAGCAAAAGCTTGTTATCATAATTAGCCAGGTTCGTACGCGGAGGAATAACCGCTACCCGAGCAATCAGGCACATAGGCTCGCGAGTGCGCAGCCATTGGCACCGTGCAGGATTTACGTCTCCCTCCCGGTTGCGTAACGCCAATTCCAGTTTGTAATCGCCAGGTTCTGTTGGCGTGCGCAACGAATACCTTCTGACTACAGGCTGCCCATGACATGGGATGTTCAGTGCAGTGCTTTCTCCCGAGCTTTGCTCATATGCGCTTGCTGAGATTATTGAATCACCGTTCATCCAGCTGAATTGCGGAACCCATGCATCGGACAGGGGGGTACTACAAGCCCATGTCACGTCCACCCATGTTGTGGATCCAGCCAGAACTTCGTTGTACACATCCACACCCAGCACCCACAATCCGTCGTCATAAAGCACATGTTTCGGTGTTTGTAAATCAGAAAAGGGTGTTAACAAACCGTCCTCTGACCCGAATTCCTGTGTTTTAAGGGTAAACCAATCCCTGTTCTCAGTCTCGACCCACAGGGCTTTATCACCAAATCTTGGAAACACCCCCATTTCCAGGCGGTAAGTGTTTGAAGGCAGCCAAGCAGGCCATTCCAGGGCATAATAATCAGCCACTGTGCTACCTTTCAACCAGGCAGTCGTCGATGAATAGCCACTGACGGGTCGAGCAGGTTCATTTTCCCAAACAATATGGTTGCCCTGTAAGGTGGTCAACCTTAATCGAATTTCCAGGTCCTCATGAATATCATCCATGACCAACCATTCCAGTGTGAGATGATAGAGCGCCCGTCCTTCAGGGTCATACTCCAGCGTGAAATCGCGCAGCATCAGTTTATTACCAAAATTAATATTAAGAGAATCCGAATTCGTATATACCGCATCAGGCGCCACCCTGACCAGAGGTCCCAATGAACTGACGCCATATTCGTCCATTCCGGGCAGATAGCGTGCAAGATAGACGGCTTTATCGGCAGCTAACGATTCCACCAGCGCATTCCTGTATTGCGCTTCATCAAAAAGCGTAACCAGCGTCAAATCCGGTCTGATGTTCTCTGCCTGCTGCAAATAATACAAGGGGGGGAATTTCACACTATCTGCCAGGATAACTGCTTCATCGGCGAGTGGCAGACTGAGAACATAGCGTCCCCATGCCTCGTCCCGATAGCCTAAACTTTGTGTGTCAAGCGCAGGTCCTGTGAGCCAGAGCCGGCTTGAAGGCAGCAAAGCGACAAGCACCAGGCAGGCAGACATCGCCCTTGGTGCATGGCGTGCAAGAACTTGCAGTATAGATAGAAGTCCTGCACCAAACCAGAAGACAAGAACAACATTTGCCGGGATAAGGAAAGCTGAATAATCAGGTTCAGCCACATAAAAACTCAGATTGAACCATATCCAGGCGCTGAAAGCCAGCAGCGTACCCAACGCCATGTACCAGGAACGTATGCACAGTGTTATAAAACCAAAGGTCGACAGAGCCAATCCAGCCCACCCAACCTGCTGACGCAGAAGCCGAAAGACCAAACGCCAGCGGGTTGGATCATCGAGAAAAGCCCCGGGCAGTAGCGCACCTCCGGAATCTGCATTGGTGACAAAGCGCAAGAATTTCTCCAGCGACATGACTTCACCCCCGGTGATCGCAGGCCAACGTAAGGGGATCATGAGATAGAGCATCAAACCAGCCATGCCATAAAGCCCACTGCGCAGTAACACTCGCCAGTTCAGGTCTTTTCGCCTGGCGATCACAGCCATGCCAACGATGCCGGTTAGAGCGCCAAGTGTCAAGTGCGAGGCTATACCAAGGCCTGTTAATAATCCCAGGACCGGCAGAGCCCTTTTTGCGGAAAGCCTTCCGGAAAACCACCGGGAGCTAACCCACAGGACAAGGGAAACAACGCATGCATTTAAAGCATAGACTTCCGCTTCCACAGCTCTGGACCACAAGGTAGGTGAGAATGCCAGCGTCAAGGCTGTGAGTAAAGCTGCAGTCTGCTGGTGCTTCAAGACAGAGTTATCGGATAATAACAGCGCGCACCCAGATACAGTCAGATACAACACGCCAGATGTCAAAGCCGCGAGCACACCTGAGCTCAAATTAATGCGCCAGGCAATTGACCTGATCGGGATCCATGAGAATATTTTCCCGATCAATATATATAGCGGGTAACCACTGGGATGCGCTATACCCAAGTTGGGAGCGACCACCTGAAATTCAAAAGTATCAGCTCTGCCGACATAAGTAGAAATATCAGGCAGGTAAATGAGAAGGGGAATCAGTACGGCAAGCCAGAATCCCGCAGCACGCCCAAACTTCACTTTATACAGCAAAACCAGGCATGCACTCATAACAAGAAGAACTGGTCCGCGCCAAGGATGGGGGTTTTCGCTAACTATGTCAATCAAAGGTAGAAACAGGGGCAGAAACTGCAGTGTTATATCAGCAGACTTGGTACCTTTGCTTCTGATCAGAAAAGCTGAAAGAACAATAAAAATCGCGCCTACCGCCGCGGTGAAAAACACCCCGGCTTCACCGGCGAAAAATGGGATGGTGAAGTCCTGCGCCAGTGTCCGGCTTAAACCGACGCCCCAAACAGCACCTGCCAGAGTTGTAATTCCCCACAAGCTGAAGTCTTTGATGTGCAAGCTGGATCTGATCATATCAGGCTATGCCCAGCACAGGGTCAGGGTGTGATTTCCGGGTCCGGGGCAGCTTCAACCCCCAACAATCCCAAACTACGTCGAAAATAGAAATCCATCACATCATGCACAATAGGCGCTGCCACGACAGAACCCTCGCCGCCATCATAGACCCATGCCAGAACGACAATTTCCGGTGCCTGCACGGGTGCATAAGCCATAAACCAGGCATGCGTCGGCAAAGTTTCACCTTCAGCCACATCACATCGTCCCGCTTTGAGTGCGATATCATCGCAATATTCTGCAGTTCCGGTTTTCCCTGCCACGCTTATCCCTATATCGTCAAGAACTGCTCGGGAACCGGTACCACTTTCGGAGACTGCGAGATCAAGTCCCTCCCGCACAAGCTGCCAGACTGTCTCATCGATTTCCAATGTGCTACTGATGACAGGCTGGTGCTCAAGGATAATGTTATGTTCAGCATCTTCAATATGATGAATGAATCGTGGTTTATACAGTATGCCCCCGTTAGCGACCACCGCCAAAGCATTCGCCATTTGTAACGGCGTCGCCAGCATATCACCTTGCCCTATTGACAAGTTGAAGGTATTACCTGTAGTCCACGTTTCCTGATATTGTTGGCGCTTCCATAAAGGTGTCGGCACCAAACCTTCTGCCTCACCCGGTATGTCAATCCCAGAACGTTCACCCAAACCAAATGCCCTCGCATAGGCTGCCAACCGGTCGACACCTAAACCCTCAATGTTTGAGGCCTCAAACCCACCACCGATCTCATAGAAAAAAACATCACATGATTGGGCTAAAGCATCAACGACATTGAGCGGACCATGACCACCACCGTATTGCAGGTTATACCAACAATAAAACGTCTGCGCCAATGCCGGGTTATCAGGCACAAATTTGTTAGGCAATTGAATGCGACCCGGATCATTGATAAGCGTAAAGCGGTTGATGATCCCTTCCTGTAATGCCCCGGTAGCCGGCACAATCTTGAAAGTTGAACCAGGTGGAATGACATCTGCAATCGCGTGATTTTGAAAGGGGTGATGCGGGTTTTTCAAAATCGCTTCATACGCATCCACATCCAACCGGCCGTTGAACATATTGGCGTCAAAGGTGGGCAAACTTACCATTGCTAATAACTCGCCGTTCCTCGGATCGAGAGCTAAGACCACACCCCGCTGTAAATTTGCATCGTCGAGGGCTTGCTGCAAGGCATTATCGGCAACAGTTTGCAGTGCCAAATCCAGCGTCAGGTAAAGGTTGTCACCAGGACTGGGTACAGTTTCATTTAAGACATTCAATACCTGACCTAATACGTCCTTTTCTACCACCCGCCTGCCCGGTGTTCCCCGTAATTGATCCTCGTATTCTGCCTCGATCCCGGCATAACCGATTCTGTCAAAACTTGGGTTGTAGCCTTTGTTTTCCATTTCCTCAACACGCTCAGGAGGAATTGGACCCAAAAAACCGAGAATTTGCGCAGTCAAAGCGCCATTGATATATTGGCGCTGCGGTACAATCTGAATTCCCACACCCGGTAAGGTGACATTGCTTTCCTGCGCAATAATGAGTGCCAGTTCCCGGTCTATATTCTGATCGACCACGATCGGCATAAAAGGTTCCAACCATCGCACACGGTTAACCATTTCTAAAAGCCCCGGTGATGGTTCTTCACCATAGGGTGCAGCAAGGGCGCGACCCGCCGCAAAACTTTCGGTAAGGTATTTAGGTAAATCCAGACCTTCCGTGGTGCTATAGGGGATATCAATCAACTGCGACAAACGCACCAGCACTTCCCGTTCACGATCAACATCATCAGGCAGCAACCCGGGTGTAATCGTGACATTATATGCTGGGATATTGCGCACCAGAATTTCCCCATTCCGATCATAAATTACGCCACGCGGTGGGCTGATCGTCTCAAGGCGGGTTTGCTGTCGCTCAGCCCTGGCTCGCCAAGCACCACCTTCCAGGAACTGCAATTGCCAAAGGCGTATGAGGTATAAGCCAAGAATGAGAGCGATGATCCAACCGACCAGAGTAAGTCGCGGGGCTCTAATCAACCAGGATGGGCGCGAAGTCTGATTCTCTCCCTGGGGCCAATCCGATACGGCGCGATTCCCAGATCCAACAGGATGCGGTCCAAAAAGCCTGGTCATTGGGCAAATCCACCAGTCGATACCTGAGATCGTTTATGAAACCAAACGAGGAAAGTAAAGGCAAATGGTGAGAGTAATACATTCAACAAAGCTGCAGGTCCCGCAACAGTTTGGATGCCGTGCCAGAAATCCACAGTATACCCCAGGAGAACCATAAGAATTAGTAATAATGTATGGGCAACAAGTGTGCCAATCGCCGACATTAAAGCTAAACGGATAACTGTGGGACCCAACGCATGGACCCAGGATTGCCCCACAAGAAAGCCCACCAGGGTCAGGACAAAGGTCCACAATCCAAATGGGCTGGCGGACAGCAAATCACAGAAAACACCACCTATGAATCCCCATACTGCGCCGTCATGCGCACCGCGGATAATGCTCCATGTTACTGCCAGCAGCAGTACCAAATCCGGACGCCCACCTAAAATGCGAATATCTTCTACCCATGTTGACTGTGCAACAGCAGCCAGGAGTAAAATCGGGACACCAAAATACAGGCTCATGGGTTTTTTATCTCCGCCAGATTGGGTTGTGGGAACTCAGTCACAACCAGAACAGTTTCCAAACGGCGAAAGTCAATCGCAGTGCGAATCTGTGCGCGCTGGAACAGCTCCGATTCAAGATAAGATACACTCTCAACCTGACCGATTATTAAACCCCGCGGCAACATCCCACCTAAGGCTGAAGTGATGATTGTCTCACCCACAGCTATCGTCTCATCGGGTAGGATATTCGTCATAAAGAGCGTCCCTTCAATCGTACTTTCGACCAAACCCATCACACGGGATTGTTGTGACATCACCGCCAATTGGCTTTGAGGATCTGTTATGAGTTGGACGTATGATAAATTGGGTGAAGTCTGGGCTATACGCCCAATCATCGCTGCTCCACCGGTCACAACAGGCATGCCAACCACGACACCATCCCGGGTACCCGTATTAATGATAATATAACGCAGATACGGATTTGTGTCCTGTCCCACAGCCTCGCCACAAGGAAAATCAGTACATCCACGTTCAATCACATCCGCACCGATGTAACTATATGTGGGGTTTTGCTGAACGAAGTTTAGTTTCCGGCGCAGCTCTTCATTTTCAGCCTGATATTCCCTGAGCCGGAAATTTTCCTGCACCAGGTCTTCATAGGCGCTTTGAAGTTCCTGTACCTGGTCCTGTAATGTCTGGATATCTCGGGTTGACTGTCGGGTTGCGCTGAAGTTTCGGATTACAAAGGCAAATCCCTGCTCAATGGGGGATACGATAGTACTTAACAAACCTTCCACGGGTCCAAGCAAACCAGATCCGCTGAGTACAAGAAATGCAAGCGCAAGGACAAGCAATACCCAGGGAAGCCACATCCTGCTGTCCCGTCTCATTGCACATCCTTATACACAATAACGCTGAATGATGCTGAGAATAGCATCCGGCATCGGGTTACCAGGTAGCAGAACCACCTGGACGCAGTCGTTCATCGCCCGTAGACAACGTAGCCTTAAGGACCTCAAAGTTTTCGAGGACCATGCCGGCACCACGCGCGACACACGTCAGTGCGTCCTGTGCAACCCAGGCTCGAATGTGAGTTTCCTCACTGATACGTTCCGCCAGACCTTTCAGCTGCCCACCGCCCCCCGCTAGACAAATGCCTATCTCCATTAAATCGGACACTAATTCGGGTGGGGTATCATCCAGAGAATCGCGGACAAGGTCAACGATAATATTGGTTGAACGCCGCAGCGCCTCGCGAACCTCAATACTGCTGATTTCGATCTCTTCAGGCAAACCTGAGATTAGATTCCGTCCCCGCATAGCCATGGTGCGCTCTTCGGGCAAAGGGTAGGCAGAGCCAATATTGATTTTAATGCGTTCAGCCATACGTTCGCTAATCGCCAAATTGTACTTCTGACGTGCGTACTGGACGATGTCCTCATCCAATTCGTCACCGGCGATACGGATACTGCGGCTGACAACAATACCCTTAAGAGCAAAAACGGCAACTTCTGTGGTCCCACCACCCACATCAACGATCATGCTGCCTTGAGCCTCGGTAATTGGCAAACCTGCCCCAATCGCTGCAGCCAAAGGTTCTTCAATCAGATATGCTTCACGGGCGCCTGCTTTATGCGCCGCGTCGCGTACCGCGCGTTTTTCTACCTCTGTCACACCACTCGGGACCCCGATGACAACCCGGGGACGCGGGAGAGGAATGAGAAGATGTTTGTGCGCCTGACCGATAAAATAACGCAGCATATATTCAGTCACATCAAATTCAGAGATAACACCATCGCGTAAAGGGCGGATCACAACGATATTATTCGGTGTTTTTCCGACCATTTCTTTCGCTTCTGCCCCGACTGCTAAAACCTTGCGGCTATATCGGTCCCGTGCAACCCAACTCGGTTCGTTGCTGACAATGCCTTTACCCCGGACATAGACCAGGGTGTTAGCTGTACCCAGGTCAATACCAATGTCCAGTGAAAATAACCCGAGCAACGCATTAAACGGATTAAACAATCGTTACCTCAATCTTTGATTTTGGTTAAACATAGAAAATTATACCACAAGCGCATCAAGATGAAAATAATATATTATTTCAGAGGGAATTTAAGGATGTAAGCAAACCTTACAGAATTGACCAGAGTTAAGTACTGAAGCATTCAATCGCCCATTCATGTCTACACCCCATCTTTATCTATCCCATACTCCCAGGGTAGTGCGGCAGGATAGCAAACCAGGATTCACAGGCTACTTGAGCTTTCCCTTCAACCCGTGCGAGCCGCCAGCAGCGTTTCCAGTTGAGAGAGTGTAGTCATGGGTGCCAGTTGCGCTACAAAATCTTTAGGCGTATGGCTTAACATCCACCATTGCCGGACTGCGGGACCGATGGGATCGGAACCGGAAGCACCGCGCGTATCTGCATACGCGCCATGGAAGGCAAAATAAGCCTGATTAAGACGGCGAAGCCGGTAACCATTGGCAACAAAATACCTCCGTTGGAATTCCATGTACCATTCGGCTTCATTAACCTTGCCCTCCGCCAGTAAGCGGTCTGTGTTCAACCTGGTCCGCTGCATTTCAGCACGGAAATCAAAACCCGTCACAGCGCCTTCCACCTCTTCATTGTCATATAGAGCGTTGGGCAGTGCTTTTTCTCTATGCAGATATGGCGCATAATACCGGTTGACAACTTCCTGTCCCGCCCAATCTCCTATCAAAGACGCCGTCGTTTCATTAATAGTCCGCGACTCACCTGATTTCATGTAATTCCAACCCAAGCGGTGAAAAGACAGATAGTGATGTACCCACTCATGGGCCATTACATCCGCTACCCAATCTATCGAACTGCTCTCAAGCAGCATCGCAGGATAGGCAGCCAACCCCCCTATCCCGGTTGTATACGCTGAATAATCCGGAAACTTGCCCGTGACCTCCTTCTCGATATCATCCTGTTGCGCAGCGGTAAAACCGGCGACCAATTGTTGTTGGTAAATGCTTTCAATTTTCTCACGGGGAGAGACTATCAGGATGTAAGGAAGGGGTGTGAACAAACCGCTGACCGGTGGCAAAACTGACAACACAGGACCGAACCCCCCTGAGCGCAGGACGGAACTGACCTGATCCTCAAGTATCGCTTCTGCTATTGGCGCTTCATCAGCCATTTCCATTCGCAATTGAGCCAGGTCTGTTTGCATCTCGGCGCTCGCAAAGTCCGGGTCATCGACCTGCGGATCTGTGTAGACACGGTCAATATCGGCGTCAATTCTTTGCGCTTCCTGAACCTTATCCAGATAATCCAGTACAAATTGTGCCTGGGTTGCGTCATCCATATAACGATGAGGTCCCACCAGACGGTAAACAAGTTTGCGTATCAGGGCGTCTATCTCCCAGGTCGTGAAATCAAATGTCTGATCCGCCACCATTCTGTTCAACCTGGAATTCAGGTCCATTGGCAAAGACACTTCGCCCCGTAACAGTATAAAAAGGGTGCAAAGAACAAAACCTATTCTCAACCAACGCATTATCATGTGCTTCATAATTTAGCCAGTCTACACTAAAACCTCTATAAATCAATATCATTATCTATTTTATTATTGGTTGCGATTTAATTCAGGGGCAAAAACAAGCAGGTTGCACATTTTTTTATGTCACGTATAGTTAGAGACAATGATAAAACGAGGATGACGGAATCTTTTGCAATGTAGTGGTTGTATCTGTTACTGCTGCTACTCACACACTTCGGGAATTGGAGATACTTATGGCTTTTAGGGATCAACTGTTAACATGCAAGGAATGCGGCAAAAATTTCATTTTCAGAGTTGAAGAACAACGCCAACAGGCAAGTATAGGCATCGAGTCGGTCGCGCCAGACCTATGCGCGGACTGCCGCCGAGAGGAAGATGCCACCCCGGGATTAAGACCGGGCAGCATAAAATGGTACAAAGATGAAAAACATTTCGGTTTTATCACGCAAGCGGACGGTAGTGATGTTTTCTTCCACCGTAGTGGTGTGGAAGGTGATGCAACCGCAATTCTTCAGGAAAATGCACCCGTATGGTATGAAGTGATCAAAACCGACCGCGGACTTCAAGCTATTAATGTCCACATTCGTGACTAATTGGTTATCACTGACAGCGATTGTGCAGTTTAGCACCGGTTGAAAGTGGACTCATGCGAGTCGCGCTGAATGGTTGGTTCTGGAATCGACCGGAGACCGGTAGTGGACAATACCTGAGACGCTTGACAAAAGCGCTCAGTGCCTATGTCCCAGAATTGGAGTCCTTGATTTTTGTTCCTGGTGATGAACCCGGAGAAAGCCTGCCACATATAAAGATTATGTTTGTACCGGTTAAGCGAGGCGCTGTGCGAAAAGTGTGGTGGGAACAGGTTACCATTCCACGGATGGCACTTAAACACCATGCCGATGTGCTTCATATCCCTTACTGGGCACCTCCTATAGGAGCCCAGCTCCCCACCATCACAACCGTCCATGACCTTATTCCCCTAGTTTTACCTGCATACCGCGGCGGTCTACGGGTAAGGTCATATACCGCTCTCGTTAGCGCCGCCACACCTCGCGCCAGTATGATACTCACGGATTCGCTGGCTTCGCAACGGGATATCCAGGAACGCCTGCACATACCGGAAACGCAGATACGGGCTATTCATCTCGCTGTGGACGACAGCTTTCAGAGCGGTGAGGACGCACTGGATATTAACACGCTACGGGCAGTGGGCATCGAGCCGGGATATATCTTTTATTTAGGCGGTTTTGATAAACGTAAAAACCTGAACGCTGTGATCCAGGCATTTGCTATTGTAAAAAGCGCGTGCAATGAAGCTGTACTGGTCATCGGTGGGAAACTCCCCCAGGAGGATACACCATTTAACCCAGACCCTCGCCGTCTTGTCGAAGAAGCGGGACTCATACAGAACAGCGTGCGCTTCTTAGGTTTTGTCCCTGAATCCGCCAAACCAGCCCTTTATCGCGGTGCACGTTTATTTGTATTTCCTTCGGAATACGAGGGCTTTGGTTACCCACCCCTGGAGGCGTTGGCTTGTGGGACACCGGTTGTCGGCAGCAACGCGGCAAGTATGCCGGAAGTAGTGGGAGATGCCGGTGTGCTGCTGGCACCCTCGGATACAGAAGGTCTCGCCGGGGCGATGATCCATATTCTGACCGACGACACATACCACGCAGAATTGCGCAACCGCGCTGTAAAACAAGCTGCTAAATTTTCGTGGCAAAGAACTGCATTATTGACCTATGATGCGTATCAACAAGCATTAAGTCCGCACGCTTGAATAAGAAGATTATGGTATAATCAATTCTATGGAAGCACAACAAGTTCTTTCGCTTCTTAAAGCAATCCCCATGTTTGACGGATTGGACGAGCGCGGAGAGCAAGAACTCATCCGCTTGATTCCTTTTGTCAATGAGCGCATCTATAAAACCGATGAGATGCTCTTAAACCAGCACAGAATTCCGGAACGGCTCATTCTCATTGTTGAGGGATCAGTAAACCTCAGTCGCGAAACAGAAACCACCGGCACCCAGAATATTGGAGATTTCGGTCCGGGTTCAGTTCTCGGACGCTCCAGTATGCAGGTTGGCGACTACCAGTTAGTTAATGCCCGTGCGCTTGAACCGACGCGCGTGCTTTACATCCCTTTTCGCGAACTCGTCAGAGCCTATGATAACAGCAGCCAACTGCGCGAGCAGCTCAAGGGCGCGTTGAATCCTGCGGAGCTGGTCACCACGTTGCGATACATTACCCTTTTTCAGAATCTGCAACAAGAGACTGATTTACCAACCCTCTATCGCTTAGCGCTCATAGCGCATGAGCAGGTCTACAGCAATGGTGAATGGCTGTTTCGGCAGGGGGAGATTGGCGACAGGCTCATCTATGTCTTGGAAGGGCAGGTTCGACTGACGCAAGTCGATAAAGATGGCCTTTCGCACCCGGTCGGCACATTAAAACCCGGGGATAATGCCGGTGAAACAAGCCTTTTGGTTGGCGATTTCCATGATGTGACAGCGACAGGTTATGGAACGACGCTTGTTTTATACATCAACCGGCAGGAATTTGCACAACTCTTGAAAACAGAAACACGATTACGTGAAAGATTGGACATACGGCAGGACATCCATACAAGGAGCCAGCTCCGATCTTTTGATTGGCTGCGCGATGACGAATGGATTATGACTGTCTTTCAACGACACTGGACACGATTGTTCCGGCAAATTGCTCTGCCGATTCTGCTGCTGATGCTGCTATTCCCCTTGTTTACAGCTCTTTCACTGCGAGCAGGAACCCTGGAAATCGTCATCGCAGCGGTTCTCGCGATACCGTTTTTAGTCATTCTGGGTGTGGTGGTATGGCAATACGTTAACTGGCGTGATGACTTTTTCGTCATCACAACCCAGCGGGTCGTGCACATCGAACGCGCTTGGCCTTTCTCCACTCAGTATGAAGAAACGTCATTGGATCATATCGAAGATATTCACGAAACGCAAACCAGTTGGTCAGCCAATATGTTCAATTATGGGAATTTGATCCTGGAGACTGCCGGCGAGACGGTTGATATTGACATGGATTATGTGCCTGATTCATCCCGTTTACGGGAAATTATCGCGCAACAAATCGAACGATCCCGGGCGCGAAACCTGCTTAGAGCGCGGGGGCAAATCAGGGAAATGTTATCTCGACAGTTGCAGGACATCGAAGATGCCGAACCAACCCCCCAGACAGTTGATACGCCCGTCCAGCCCCGCCCTTTCAACGCACTCTTACCCTTCATCGGGATACGCGATTACCTTTTTCCAAATTCATGGCAGGTCTCAGAAGACGGTAATACGATATTCTGGCGCCGCTTCTGGCTACCGGGCTTTTTCCGATATCTGCCGGTTTTTGCACTTCTGCTCTTCATATCCCTGGGAGGTTTGCTCTATTTATTCAACCTGCCCGAAGGCACAAACTTTTTCAGTATTTTGTTTATCTGGTTGGGCGCAGAATCTGTGGTCCTGGGCATCCTGTTCTGGTTTATCGAAGATTGGCGCAATGATTATTTTCAATTAACCCAAAACAAAATTATCCAGGTCGATCAACGCCCTCTCTTGCTGGGCTTATCACGTAGAGAAGCGCAAATTGACCGCATACAAAACCTGGGATTTGAGATCCCAAGTGCCGTCGCCCGTTTTTTTGATTACGGACACGTTAAATTCGAGACAGCAGGCACCGAAGGACAATTTGTTCTGCAGTGGGTTCGACGTCCAAAAGCTGTTCAGGCAGCTATCTCAAATCAGAAATACAAATTTGGGCAACATATGCAACGCAAAGAAGCGCAACTCAGGCAAGAAGAGTTGTTGAGTTGGTTTGCGACTTACGATGATATCCGGCGTGAAGCGGAAACATAACGTGGATATTGTGGGAATATGGGCATTTTAGTTTAATGGAGGCAATATGGCGACGCGGGAAATAATTACGGTTGGTGATCCCCGCTTGCGAAAACGCTCGCGACCGATCAAAGTTATCACACCAGAAATTCGTGAACTGGTTGACGATATGGTCGAAACTATGCACGAGTATAACGGCATCGGCTTAGCTGCCGCGCAGGTTGGAGAATTAGTCCAGATTATCATTGTAGAAGTGCCGGAGGACGAAGAGGTACCAGGTAGTGGTCAAAGGTACATTGTGCTTAACCCTGAAATTGTTAAATTATCACGGGAGACCGAGGATGGCATTGAAGGCTGCCTGAGTGTCCCGGGCTACGTGGGGGAAGTCGAACGCTCGACCATGGCTTTAATCCGCGGTATGGATATTCACGGGCGAAAAATGCGGTTGCGCGCAAAGGAATTTCTAGCCCGAGTCTTTCAACACGAAATCGATCACTGCAATGGTGTCTTGTATATTGATCGCCTCACAGAAACAGATCGTATCTGGACAGTTGAGAAGGGTGAAGAAGAACAATCAGAAATAAACCAAGCACTCCCGGAGGACGCAGTTCCCGCACAAGTTTAGATTAATCTATCTCTCTATACCAGATTGCTTACCGATCACATATTTATACACCATCGTATATTTCCATACGACATCAATGTTTATCACGCTGTTTCACGTTGCAGGACTATCGCATAATAATTTGCTCCAGTTGCTACAGCCCTGTATCAGGCTGGCTTGTGGTATACTTGCACACTGAGATAATGAAAACAACGTGTTTATAAATCCATTCAGGAGATGCATTGTGATAACCAAAGAACAAGTTTTAGACGTTTTAAAAAACGTTATGGATCCTGAGCTGCATCGCGATATCGTTGATCTTGGCATGGTACGGGAAATTGACATTCATGACACAACAGTCAAAGTCACGATAGCACTCACAATCCCGAATTGCCCATTACGCGACGAAATTGCCCGGGATGCCGCAGAAGCTGTGGACGCATTAGCAGATGATGTGAATGCTGAAATCATTCT
This sequence comes from uncultured Chloroflexia bacterium, assembly GCA_963700595.1. GTDB lineage: Bacteria > Chloroflexota > Anaerolineae > B4-G1 > SLSP01 > PWVB01. The sequence continues at coordinate 288,554 of CAVOYE010000010.1, read as the reverse complement.
CACATCCATGAATGAAAAAGAGCGCCAAAACGTCCAGGCAAAACTCCAGTCAGGTCGGCAGCAATCAAATTCACCAGCCGGAAATCTTAACATGATCAAAACCGTAATTGCCGTGATGAGCGGTAAGGGCGGTGTGGGCAAATCTTCTGTGGCAGCGATGCTTGCCGTGGGCTTACGCCGGGCTGGTCTGCGAGTCGGTGTATTGGATTCAGACATTACCGGACCCAGCATACCGAAATTGTTTGGCGTCCATGAGCCACCAACGTCCGGACCACTGGGGATTGTTCCCCCGCAAACTACCACTGGCTTGAAAATTATGTCGATCAACCTGATGCTTGAAAACGAGGAAGACGCAGTTATTTGGCGGGGTCCATTAATTGCAGGAGCTATTAAACAATTCTGGAATGATGTTTTCTGGGGAGATTTGGACGCTCTGGTCGTTGATATGCCACCTGGGACGTCGGACGCAGCACTCACCGTTATGCAGGGATTACCTGTGACCGGTATTGTCCTGGTGACTTCACCGCAAGATCTGGCAGAAATGGTTGTCCGTAAAGCAGGTAATATGGCGAAGCATATGGAGATCCCATTGATTGGCGTTGTGGAAAACATGAGTTACGCCGTATGTCCCAAGTGCGGAGAACGCTTTGCATTGTTTGGAGTCGGTAACAGTGAAAGTATTGCTGAATCTTTTGACACGAAATTTCTGGGGAAAATGGGAATTGACCCCGAAATGGCACGCCTAGGCGATCAGGGCGAAATAGAAAAATATACAAATAACGACATGGATGAAGTCATTCAAGTTGTGGCAGACATCATCAGCGCAACACCGGCGCCGAAGTTTACCGGTGCATAGAGTCAAGAAAATATACAGATAAGACCTTTATCTGGCATCAACAGCAGGGCTGTCTTGACGACAGCCCTGCTGTTGTATATGAAGGCAATTTCACCCGGGCTGCCTATTCTCCGTAGGTCAATGTCGTGAGTTCTACGCCGTCTTCCACATCCTGACCGGCAGCATTGATAACCGGCACAGTTGTGATATCGGGATAACTGTACATTCCAGCCCGCAGTATATAGGCACCCGGGGACACATGCAATGGTATGGGAAGAACAAAGTAGCTCAGAACCATATCACCTCCATGCCAATAATCCGCAGGGAAAGCGACTTGATCATCCTGAGAAATCACAGTCAGCCCCTCGTCACCCACCTGATTGAGCTGAACGGTGAAATGATAATCCACGCCTGCTGGGGGAGGGCCATGCAGCCACCACCCCAACCAGACTTCGAGATACTCTCCAGGCTGAATATCTCCAAAAGTTTTAAAACCGGAGAAGACCACATTGTTGGCAAACGGGATCCCCTTTAAAAGTGGAGCTAAATCCATTGTGGCATCGGCTGTGTTTGAAGCTACACGTACATAAGTCTTAAACACTTGACCTCCAGGCAGGACAACTTCCGGTCCCGGTGACACGGTCTCATAATTCGCCAAATCACGGACCAGAGAGGGATTCCCCGCAAAGTCCTGGAAAAGATCAATTAAATATACCACCCTGGTACTGGCTGGGAAAGGTAAAGCGCCCAGCCCATCCACAAAACGATGGGGTTGCCCATATAGGAGGGCGTCAAAAACCGTTGGAGGTTCCGTCATCATCGGGCGTGTACTCTCACTTACCACAATAATTTCCCCACCTTCTGCCAGGTCTACAGCTGCCTGCGCAGCCCGTCGTGTATAGTGCAAGGGTATGCCATATCCACCGGTTGTTGGATGGTTAACCATATAATTTCTCAATAATCCCGTAATCCCGACTTGCCACGCTGACCATAAGGAAACACAGAAAATCAACGTAACAACCAGAAGTTTATGCGCGTTCAGAAATTTTGGGTGACGCGCCTTGATCCACGAACGCAGCCATGCCCCCCCGTCTGCAACCGCAATACCGATCAACATGAATTGCACCGGATAGTGCAACACAAAGTAATGGCGTTGGGTAGAAGAACTGGGCTTGAGCTGTAAAAGGACCGGGAGAACAAACCAGAACAGCAAGAGCGTGAACAACCGTCTTCTCTCCCGTGATTCAGCCGTGAATGCTTGTACACCTGCATAGATTAACCCAGCACCTAATCCCACATAAATCGCGCTGTTGATAAACCACAGATTGGGAACATCCGTCCGGAATTGTTGGTGCAAGGCACCTGCCTGACCTTCAATACCGGCAGTACCAGCCAATGAGAACGCATAACGCACGGCATCTAATGAAAACAAACCACCTTCGCCTGAATAATTGAGCAAACCACGAAGGTTTGCCCAACCTTGTCCAGCATCATAAACGATATAAGGCAGGAAAAACACAATACATAATATCAAACCAAGCGCAAATGGTTTCCAGTCCACTTTATCCCGAAACAAAAGCAGTGCGAATAAAAACACCGGGATAAAGGCAATACCCTCCAATTGCAAACCGATCAGAGCAGCTAAACTGACAAAGGCACCCACAAGAGCCCACCGCTGCCCCCATACAAAAACAGCCACGTTCGAAATCATAAAAACTAAGGTTATCAGCGGCAGCGTGCGGCACCAAATTTTCCGGGCATAGAGGATTGCCCAGGGATTGACGGCAAATAGAAGTGTTGTCAGCAATGCTGCAGGGGTGCCAAATGCCCGTTGGGTAAACCAGTAGCAAACGACAACAGCCGAAGCATTAAGCAGGATCGTGAATAAGACCGCAGATATTGGATCGGGATTCATGCGCAGGGGGAATGCCATCAGATACAACGTCAAAGGCAGATTATCGATCCCCACTGAGGAATCCACACCAACAGCAGGACGATAACCCTCAAAGGCAATTGCCTGCCCCAACCGGGCAACGGTAGCTTCATCGCGTTTAAATTCAACCAGGTCAGGCTGCGCCATTCGCAAGGCAAAAGCCATGAAAAATATGAACACACTCAACCAGGTTGATAACTTATTCTGTAAATCCATGGTAACCTCAGGTGAAATTGACGCAGCGGAATCATAACGCAGGATATGACACTGTCAACTTTATAGCTTGATAAGGGTGTCCGTCACTTTTCCGCAACGGTAATAAGTGTGCATCCTTCGCTCTTTGCCAATAACATAATGGTTTGCCTTTAGCAGGATGCTGTGGCGGGGCAGAACACGGAGCTTCTCCATGCAAAGGAGACCATCGCCCCGCCACCTGGTTTAAGGGGTGTGTCGGTTGCCCGGGGCAACCGACACACCCCTATGAAGGAAGTGCGGCGCGAGAATCAACTTTGGAGGCAAAAGAGGACAATTCCGCACCGCACTAAGCGCATATACGATATGGATGCAAAAATATAACGGACAATGACTTTATAAAATCGAATTGCATTAATTTTAAGTTTGGACTACACTATATCTACGATGTTAACTTGGTAAAAATTGTCTAAATGAATTGATTGACATCCCTAAATCCATTAGAATAACAGGTAACCGGAATCGCAGTTACAACGTAGAGGAGAGTGAATTATGATCAGTTATATGAAAGATATATTAGCTGTTATTATGGGCGGCGGGGCTGGTAAACGACTTTACCCACTCACCAAATTGCGTGCTAAACCGGCTGTGCCACTGGCAGGATATTACAGGCTTATTGATATACCGATGAGTAACTGCATCAACTCGGGTATCAATCGCATTTACGTGCTCACACAATTCAACTCTGTCTCTTTGCACCGTCATGTTGTCCGCACTTACCAGTTCGACAGCTTCTCTGGCGGATGGGTCCGCATCCTGGCTGCGCAGCAGACGCCCGCCAGCCAGGCCTGGTATCAGGGAACAGCGGATGCTCTGCGACAGCAGCTCTTCCAACTTCAGGTTAGAAACCCGCGTGATATCCTCATTCTTGGCGGAGACCACCTGTATCGTATGGATTACTCGCTCTTCGCCCAGTTCCATTCTGTCCATGAAGCAGATATCACGATTGCGGCACAACCTGTGTCGGCTCACGACGCCACCCGGATGGGCATCCTGAAGGCTGACGGCGATAACCGCATCATGGACTTTGTAGAAAAACCACCTGCTGACAAACTGGGCAATCTGGACAGTATAAAGGGAGAAAAACCCTACCTGGCATCGATGGGAATTTATATATTCCGGGCGGAGACACTTGAAGAGATCCTTAACGCTGAAACGGGGTCGGATTTTGGGCATGATATCATACCCGCTGCCATAGCCAGTGGCATGCGTGTGTACGCTTACCCTTTTAGCGGTTTCTGGATGGATATCGGCACCATCCGGTCTTACTATGAAATCAACCTTGCCATGGCGGGACCCAACCCACCTTTTGACACCTTCTCGGCGGAATGGCCCATTTATACACGCCCGCGTTATCTACCCGGAAGCCGTGTCCTGGATTCCAGCTTGATGCGGGTTCTGTTGGCACCAGGTTGCCGGTTGGAACAATCCGCGATTGCCGATAGTGTCATTGGTTTGCGCAGCATCATTCACAAGGGAGCGCACCTGCACCGGGTGGTTATGCTGGGTGCTGATGAATTTGAGACATTGGCACAATTGGAAGAAAATGCACAGCTGGGTGTGCCCGATTTCGGAGTGGGCTCCGGAAGTGTGATTGAAGGTGCGATACTGGACAAGAATGTCCGTATCGGACGCAATGTTGTAATTCGCAACCATACGGGATCGGCGGATATAGAGACAGAAACGCACGCCATCGTGGACGGGATCGTTGTCGTGCCAAAAGGCGCAGTTATTCCCGACAACACCGTTATCTAAGCGCTCCAGCAGGTTAACTACTAAAAGCAGACAGCGTGCCTCTACAACGGCACGCTGTCTGCTTTGTCTATATGTTATCTTCTTCGATGATCCAGGCCCCCCGCCCAGGATTACTTGTCACTATATCCGGATAATTCTCCGGGAATTCATGGTAAAGGGCTTGACGCACATCTTTCACATGGCGTGTCTCGCAAATGAGATGCACTGTAGGTCCTGCATCCAGCGTAAAATAAACCGGTATACCTTCATAGCGCCATTGCTGCACAGCCTGAATCAAGCGCATTGTGTCAGGATGCCAATAATAAATACCACTGAACCAGGGATACGCCGCGGGTCGGGAAGTCATCGCAATAACAGAGAAGGCTATCGCCTCCCGCTCAACCGCCATCCCCAGTGCAGACATGTCCCGCAAACGCAGCGCATCCCGTATGATGCTCAACGATTCCGCTACCTGCACCGGTCGCAAACCAGCAAATGGACTGGATGGGACTGCTGCGTGACCTTCCAACGACGAAACTTTTTTCTGTATCTCGCTCATCAGGACCGAGATAATTGTGATATCCCAATAATCACAAGGTGCCAGCGTTGTAGCGTAAGAAGTCACATCATCAATACCTGCATGCCATTCAACATAGCCACCAGGGATTGAACGGCAAGCTGAACCGGAACCTTTTCTGGCAAGAATGGACAGTTCCCTCTCAGATAAAACCAAACCGGCAGCGCGCGAAGCAGCCAACGATAAAGCAGCATAAGCAGATGAGGAGGAGGCAAAACCGACTGAGATGGGAAAATCATTCACAGACTTCACCCGTGCACGCCTATCGATACCTGCCAGCACGCGGACACGATCCAGGTGACTGGCAACCCGCTGCTGCGTAGCCCGATCAACGGGTTGCCCATTTACGATGATTTGATCCTGACCTGAGAGTGCGTCAAATATGACAGAGGTCACGGTCTTTGCACCGCTTAAATTAACTGAGATTGAGTTGTTTGCAGGGATGTTCAGCTCAGAATCACTTTGCCCCCAATACTTGACCAGGGCAAGGTTAGGATGGGCAGCAGCGGTAACATTTATTGACATTGTCCCCATACCATAGAGATATAGCCCATTATTTGTCGATCACCCCAGATGATAATACAGTTTAATCCTATACCTTTTTAATAAAATGTACCCGCTGCACCTCAGCGACAACTTTTTCCGTATGCTTGCGAATATATGTGCGGGTTTGTTCATCAAGAGACACCTGTTTTTTGTCTTCTAACCACTTTCCACCGTACTTGGACCGATAGGCATCAGGGAGTTTATCAGGAAAAGTTTGTCCCGACATTACACCGAAGGCCAGGGTCCAGGAGCGGGGTACGACCCCCAGCGCATAACCACCGCCGCCCAGCGCCAACCAACGCGGCGCCAGACTTTCCAGCCTTTCATAAACTGCTTTTTGCCCAGCTGTGGTTAAAACAAGATGCGTGAGAGGATCTTTATAGTGCGTATCGACGCCCAGCTGGGTGACAACAAAATCCGCATTAAAACGTTTCAGCAAGGGCGGTACAATTTGGTCAAACGCCCATAGATACGCCTCATCATCTGTTGAAGGCGCCAGGGGGACGTTTACACAATACCCCTCACCCAATCCTACCCCGGCTTCATACACAAAACCAGTACCGGGGAATAGTGTCCTCCCATCCTGATGCAGGGATATGGTCAGGACGTTATTGGTGCGGTAAAATGCCGCTTGCACACCATCGCCATGATGCGCATCTACATCCACATAAGCAACCCGGGCACCCCGCGCCACCAACCAGCTAATGGCGATGGTCGCATCATTAAACACACAAAAACCTGAGGCATGGTCAGCCATCGCGTGGTGCAACCCCCCGGCAAAGCTGAAAGCAACATCGCATTCACCCGCCATCAGGGCTTGTGCTGCCATTACGGAACTCCCTGCTTTTAAACTTTCTGTTTCATACATACCTTCGAATACCGGGTTGTCGCCTGAATAAAAACCATAATTTTCAGCGGCGATACCTTTGTCCCCCGCACTTAATGCCTGCACAGCCGCTATGTAATCTGGGGTATGGTAAAGGGCAAGCTCTTCAACCGTCGCCATACGGGGTTCAATCACCTGGACATTTGACGCATTAAAAGCACCGTAGGCATCCAACAGGTCAACCGTACGGAGTAAGCGTTCTGGTTTCATCGGATGGTCTTTTCCGTGCCCATGAGCCCACAGCTCCGGCGAAGACATAAATACCATTTTTCGCATCAATCCTCCCTTTTCATCGCAAATAGCACGCATTCTACTTTGATTTTGTGCTCAGCGACCCCAAAAAATCTTGACAACATTCATTATGACACAACAATTATACACTACCTCATGTGCTGTCAGGTGCTCAGCAAATAAGGCTATCGCATCTGGGCTCAACGGTCTGCAATTCAGGTTATCCTGAGTGGATCAACAAATCACCTGATAAGCTATTCACGCCAACGTAGGATCTGGATGGTCGGAAACGGCTTCACGCAGGAAATCTAGGTCCTTCGCTAGCCTGGTGGATTGACGGAATTACCGCCATGATCCGCTCAGGATGACACTCTACTTTTGCGATCAATCTAAATGCGATAGCCCTAACTCAGAATATCATAGCTGATTATTTTGTGTGGTGATGAGCAACTCTGGTCCCCGCCATTTCTAACAGGGTCAAGGAACGTGAATATATGCAGAATCTAAAGCTTTCCTTTATCAAATCTTTACACTTGTCTTGTATGCTATAGTCAATTCCATGGGTGTGTTTCAGAAAAATGTTTCAGGGAAATATTGATTATCCCGTTACCTGTGAAGTATAATGAAGCTATCCTATTAAGGAGAAGCGCAGATGCCAAATTGCATCCTTGTAGTCGACGACAAAGCGAATGTCAGATCATTAATTCAGGATTACCTGAGCGAACAGGGATTTCGGGTGTTGACTGCCAGTAATGGGAGAGAAGCTCTCTTCGTTGCCCGACAGGAAAAACCCGACCTGATTCTCCTGGATATTATGATGCCAGAAATGGATGGTTATGAATTTATAAGACTGCATCGCAAAGAACAAGAGACACCCATTATCCTGATCACAGCAAAAATAGAAGAAACGGATAAAGTGCTGGGTTTGGAATTGGGGGCGGATGACTATATAACCAAACCGTTCGGGATGCGTGAGATGGTTGCACGAATCCGCGCTGTCCTGCGCCGGGTGGGCAAGCCATTGACCGTTGATATTTTACGCTGCAATGACGTGGTCCTGAACAAAACCACCCATGAGGTCACTGTCCATGGAAAGTTCGTTGATCTCACGCCCACAGAATTTAATTTACTCGCCGAACTGCTCTCGTCCCCAGGACGTGTCTTCTCACGCGCTGATTTATTGGAAGCCGTTCAGGGCGTCGCCTTTGCCAGTCTTGAGCGATCCATAAACGTCCACATCAGTAACCTGCGATCTAAAATAGAACCTGATGCCAATAACCCTACCTATATTGAGACCGTTTTTGGTGTGGGTTATCGCTTTTGCGTCGAATCAAGAACAGATAACCGGCGATGAAACTATCCTTAGCGGTCAAACTCATACTGGCGTTCCTGATTGTAGCGATCTGCGGTGTTGTGTTAGCCATGGGACTCGCCGGGCAATTTACCGAGAGGGAATTTGATCGCCTGCTGCGGGAACAGATGCAGGAAGACTTTATTGATCAGATTACAGCATACTATAAAACACACGGCACATGGGATGGCATCGGGACCTTTATGCGGGATAACCAACCAGCCGCAAACCTGGGGACTGCACCGACCCGAAAGCCATGGGACATGAGATACCCAAGAAATACCGCACCCCAAACTCACGACACGCCACACCTTTTTATCTTAGCTGATGAACATGGAAACATTTTAATCCCGGGCAATCAATACCGGGTGGGCGACAGTATTGCATCATCGAACCTCAGGAACGGCATACCGGTCACAATAGACGGAGAAAGCGTTGGAACGCTGGTCAATACCGATATCAAACCGATCCGCAATACATTCGAACAAGCATTTCTGGAAAGGACACAGGGCGTGCTCATTTTTGCTGCTGGTGGCGCGGTGATCGCAGCCCTGGCGCTGGGGATCCTGATCACACAAAACCTGACACGTCCACTGCGGGAGTTAACCGGCGCCATTGATGCCGTGGCAGCGGGTGATTTGGGACAACACGTCAAGGTCAGATCCAATGATGAGTTGGGCGAGTTAGCCAAAGCATTTAATACAATGAGTGATGACCTGGTCAAAGCTAACGATTTACGCCGTCAAATGACCGCAGATATCGCGCATGATTTACGATCTCCCCTTACGGTCATTACAGGTTACCTTGAAGCGCTAAGGGATGGCGATCTTCAACCGACCCAACCCAGGCTCGATGCTATGTACGATGAATCCCAGCATCTGCTGCGCCTGGTGGAAGATTTACGTACTTTATCCCTCGCCGATGCCGGGGAATTAACCCTCAACAGGATTCAGGTATTCCCCTGCGAGCTGCTGCAGCGCTTGAATAACGCCTATGAACACCTGGCACTACAGAATCACATCCTTCTGAAGGTTACGTGTGCCCCAGACTTACCTCCCGTTTATGCAGATCCGGAGCGTTTGGTACAGATTATGGGTAACCTGGTCAATAACGCCCTGCGCTATACGCCTGCCGGTGGCATAATCTCCATCTCCGCACTGTCAGAAGATGACGCAGTGAATCTCCAGGTCGCGGATACCGGGCTGGGAATCGCACAAAAAGACATTGATCGTATATTTGAGCGCTTTTACCGTGGGGATGCAGCACGGGAGCAAACAAATGGAGAAACCGGTCTGGGATTAGCCATCGCCAGATCCCTGACCGAAGCGCACAACGGCACGCTATCTGCGTCCAGTATTGTAGGCACAGGCAGCACTTTCACGGTGAAACTGCCAATCTCAACCCGGCAGACATAAAACAAGGCAGGATGCCGAAACCAGGTTATAGAACTTTCCAAAACACAACCGCCCCGGAGCACCGGGGCGGTTGTCATAAGCGCAGACCCTAAATAATTTACTTGGGCTGGGGGGCCTCGACGGGGCAAACACTTAAGCATGTGCCGCAATCGATGCATTCGGACTCAGCAATAACATAAATACCAGCATCGCCCATCTCGATACATGAAACCGGGCATTCTGCCTCGCAAGCACCACAGGCAATGCATTCATTGCTAATAACGTAAGCCATACTATACTCCTCCATAGAATTAATTTCGCGGTTCATCCTAAGGGTGGGATGTGACCGTCGCCAATCATACACACTTTACGCTGAAGAGCAAATAGAACATGAGACACGTTTTTATGGATTTATTCCGATAGACTTAACTCCTGTATCAGGTCTATTTTACTGGTTAATAGACAGTTACAATGGATACCTTTTCCTTAGATTAACACCTTTTTCAAGCGTGTAATACCCGAATTAGTAAAGGAAATTCAAATGCAAACAAAAAACTTTATAGAACTGGAGTCCCAATACGGAGCAAAGAATTACAAACCTCTGGACGTCGTCCTGACAAGAGGCAAGGGTATCTGGGTATGGGATGTCGAGGACAATCGCTATCTCGATTTCCTCTCAGCCTATTCCGCCGTCAACCAGGGTCACTGCCACCCACGCATTCTGGCTGTTATGCATGAGCAGGCAGAAAAGCTGACGCTCACATCACGCGCCTTTCGCAATGACCAACTCGGATTGTTTTATAAAGAACTCTGCGAACTGACCCATTCCCACCTCGCTCTCCCGATGAACAGCGGCGCCGAAGCGGTAGAATCGTGCATAAAAGCCGTGCGCAAGTGGGGCTATAAAGTGAAAGGCGTCCCGGACGGAAAAGCAGAAATCATTGTCTGCGCCAATAACTTCCACGGCAGAACCATCACCATCGTGGGGTTCAGCACCGAAGAACAGTATCGTGATGGTTACCAACCTTTCACGCCAGGCTTCAAAATCATTCCCTTTGGCGATGCCGGAGCGTTGGAAAATGCCATCACCCCCAACACCGTCGCTTTCCTGGTCGAACCTATTCAGGGGGAGGCAGGAATAATTGTGCCGCCGGAAGGTTACCTGCGTGATGTCCGGCGCATATGTACGGAGCACGATGTAGTTCTGATTACCGATGAAATCCAGACCGGATTGGGCCGCACCGGCAAGCTGCTCGCCGAGGAACACGAGGGCATTGAAGCTGACCTGACTTTGATAGGCAAGGCGCTTTCAGGGGGCTTTTATCCCGTTTCAGCCGTTCTTTCCAACAAAGAGGTTTTGGGCGTGTTCCAGCCCGGCGACCATGGCAGCACGTTCGGCGGTAACCCGTTGGGCTGCGCGGTGGCGCGGATGGCGCTTAAAGTGCTGGTGGAAGAAGGGATGATCGAAAACGCAGCCCGGATGGGTTCATATTTTATGGATAAACTGCGGTACGATCCAGAGCCCCACTATTAAAGAAATACGGGGTAAGGGTCTTTTAGTCGGCATGGAACTGCATCCGGAAGCTGGCGGTGCGCGGCGTTTCTGCGAAGCGCTGATGAAAAAGGGACTGTTGTGTAAAGAGACCCACCAGCACGTCATCCGTTTTGCGCCGCCACTCATTATCCAGCAAGCGGAACTCGATTGGGCTCTGGAACGCATCACGGATGTGATGACAGATCTATAGATTCAGATCAAAAAATTCGATTAAATAAAGAATCCGAGGATTCGGAAAAAGAATTTACCACATTAGCCTACTGGTATTCGTTCTGCTTTGGAAGTCCGGATGGATTCCCGCTTGCGCGGGAATGACACCACGTTTTTTCTTACCTTATACACCTAAACTTTCCCGGAAGGGGATGGATAATCTTTATGGAAAATATAGGCTTGCCCGTTGAAGGACAAACCTTCCGTGAAGGAAACTATCGACTTACCTCGATACCGATGCATCTCTGCTACACTATCTGCTCCGTACGGGACAGAATTTCATCCTGCACTTCACGGCTCAGTTGTGTAAAATAGGCGCTGTATCCAGCTACCCGCACAATCAAGTCCCCATACTGCTCCGGGTTTACCTGCGCAGCCCTGAGGGTCGCACCATCCACGACATTAATCTGCAGTTCCTGTCCCCCAAGCTGCATGAACGTGGTCACCATGTCGCGCATGCGGTGCATTTCCTCTTCCGTCTGCATGCTGTGCTGTGAGAATTTCACATTGCACGTATTCCCGGCAGGCCAATGCTCGATATTGTCCAGACGCGCTACCGACGCCAGCAGCGCAGTGGGTCCGTTGCGGTCCGCACCCTGGCATGCGCCAACACCATCGACCAGGGGCTGTCCCTTGCGCCGCCCATCCGGGGTTGCTCCCGTAAACTGTCCGGCAGAGACATGCCCGTTGACGGGCCAAACGCCACACGTGTAGCGTCCATTGCGCGAATCCACCTGCTGCCAGCAGAAGTCAGCATGCACGGCATTCACGCGATTGGCAAATGCATCCACATCCGCAATCCCATTGCCAAAACGGGGCGTGCGTTGAGAAAGCAACTGCCGCAAGCCCTCATAGCCATCAAAATCATCTTTTAAGGCCTGAAGCAATGCCGGTAAGGATGTATTTCCCTCCTCAAAAACCCATTTTTTGATTGCCAGGAGACCGTCATAAGCGTTGCTGGGACCGTAAATCGCGATGCCGGGCAGATTATAACGCGTACCGCCATACACCAGATCGCGCCGCCGGACCAAACAGTCATCCAGCAGGGCTGACATCAACGGGCAGTGTCCGTGCTGTTTCTGCACTTCGCCAGCGATATGTGAAGCGAGGATATTCAGCCCCGCCAGGTAGCGAACCTGCATTGTATAGGCGTCCCAGACATCCTCGAAGGAGTGATAATTATGCACATCACCTGTCTGTTCTCCAACCTGTTCACCGGTCACCAGGGAACGACCGTCATTAAGCGCCAACTCCAGCGCTTTTGCAAGGTTAATGTGCCCGCCGGCAGTCACGCCCTGTTGTTTGCCGGGGATGCTGGCTTCAACACAACCCACCAAACCATAACCCAGCGCATCATCCGGGGCAACACCGTGACGCACCAGAGCCGGAATAATGACCGTATCATTAAACAGGGCGGGCAAGCCCAGTCCCTGACTGATGGCATGGTGCACCCGCGTCCAGAATTCAGGATCGATATTGGGATGCCAGCGCACTGAGAGCGCCGGTTGGTTGAAACGCAGCGCCACAGTCGCATCGAGGCATAAAATGGAAAGCGCATTCGATTGGTCCCGCCCCTCTTCATCCTGTCCGCCCAGCGTCAGATTCTGGAAAACAGTCTCCTTGACGTTCGAGCCAACGTTTTCCATGAACTTCACCCAGAGACTCAGCAAAAGTTCCCACGCTTGATTTGCCGTTAATGTCCCGGTTTTGAGATCATTCTGATAGAAGGGCAACATATACTGGTCGAAACGTCCGGCGGAGATAGACCAGCCGTATTGTTCGATATGCATTGCCATATGCGTGAACCAGAAACTTTGCAATGCCTCCTCAAAATTCCGGGCAGGTTCCGCAGGCACTCTGCGGCAAGTGGCGGCGATGCGTATTAATTCCATCCGGCGCTGCGGTTCACCGGTCTGCCGCGCCTCTTCCTCAGCCAGCGCTGCGTAGCGCTCCGCCCAGCGTACGATACCCCGGCAAACCAGGAGCACCGCTTCAAGAAAAGCCCTTCCTTCCGCATCGTCCAACGGCGCCGCGTCCAGATAAGTCTCCGCTTCCTCCGCGATCGCCCGAAATCCGCGGTGCAGCACTTTTTCGTAGTCGACGATCACATGCCCAAAACCACTGTTTGTCCCGGTGACAAAACCGGCAGCCATTTCGCGTTCCGCACGCCGCAGGCGTTCCGGGTGCGCACCTTTTGCTTTATCGCCAATATTCCTGCCGTGCCAATAATCCCAGACAGCAGCAGGCGTCCTGTCAATCGTCAAACCGCTCAAGTTGTATTCAGGATAGACCGCCCGTCCGCCCAGCATTGACGCCCGTTGACCTACGATTAACTCACCGGGGCGGATGAAAACGGTCATCTGGTCGAAGACTTTACAGAGGGCATGCGCGCGCCGCAGCGCAACAGGCTGTCCACTCGTTTCTTTATAGGATTCGGTAACCAACAGAGCGCGCTCAAAACAGAACTCTGTCTGCGTACCAAAGAGTTCTTCTTTCAAGTTTTGTATGCGGTCCGGGACCGGCAAAGTAGGATAGTCCATACACGCTCCTTATTATTCTGGCGAGTTCAGCAACGCCCGTGCTCGGGCACCGAAATTCTCCATCATGTTCCGTTCTTCCTGGGTCAGAGTGCTCTTTTCCGCTAAAGCTTCCGCCACCTGGCGGAACACAACCGGGTCCCGGTTAGCACGCAAGACCACATTAACCGCCGGATGCCCAAGGACATAGCGGTAGAAATTCGCCAGAGGCGGTGCATCTTCTGCATCCAGAAGCTTATCAGTGCCCGTGGCATGCATAATCACAACACCGGTGTTGTGTTTGGCAGCTTCTACAAACACATTCCCTTCAGGTTCCCGCATCGCACAGTTATACCAGCAGAGAACGGTATCAAATAAACCGGTTGCCACAGCTTTGGCAATTTCACCCCACATGTGACCGGTCACGCCGATAAAGCGCACCAAACCTTCTTCCCTGGCTTTGACAGCGGCTTCCAATGCGCCTCCGGGACCCAGCGCCTGCTCCCTTTCTTCAGGTTTAGTTAAATAATGAAGATGCCAGATATCGAGGTAATCGGTACCCAGTAATCGTAAGGAGGTCTCCAGTTGTTCCCGGGCTCCCGCAGCATCTCTTTTTAACGTCTTTGAAGACAGGATAATATTATGGCGGCGACCTGCTATGGCTTCGCCCACATTACCTTCATCCTTGCCTTCGAGGTAGTCACGGGCAGTATCCAGGTAATTGACCCCGCTGTCCAGGGCATAGCGATAGCCCTCCGGTGTTTTACAATAGGCTCCACCGATACCCAGGCGCGTGACTTTTAATCCGGTACGACCTAGAATGGTAGTTGGTAATACAAACATATTTGCTTGTCCTTTTATTGAAATGAGCTGCTAGTAAGAATGCATACGAGAAAACATTTGGAAGTGATAAAAGAATTGTAATGAGGTGTGTGAGAGTGTCAAGAGTCATAAGGGTTATTATAACAAGGAGAAAACTTTAATGCTGCTCTTCCTTGATGCGGTGCGGAATAAACTCCCCAGTTGTCCCAGATGGATTCAGCCGCATGGAAAGCGGCGCTTGCGCGGGAATGACACTTTTATTTACTATATGGTTTTTAATAGTCATTTTTGAGGTAAGTTATGAACATCTAAGTTGATTTTCATATTTCCAACTCTTGCGTAGAATTGTACCAAATACATTTCAGGAGGACGTCTTGAAAATTCCAATTGCGATCGTGGGTTGCGGAGGGATGGGAGGCAGGCATCTTTTAGGCCTGAAAGAATTAGCTGATTCTGATATGAACAACATTACCTTAAGCGCCGTTTGCGATTTACGGCGCGATAATGCTGAACATCTGGCAGATGACGCCGAAGAAATCCTGGGGTCTCGCCCCCTGGTCTTCGATGATATGGCGCGGATGGCTGAAGCCATGCCAGATCTGCAGGCTGTGGATATCACTACAGATGCACGTGCACACCATGTTGTCGCCAGTACTGCACTGGACCTTGGCTTGCACGTCCTCTGTGAAAAACCCCTGGCTCTAACCATCCGCGGGTGCAATCGAATCCTGACCGCCCAAAAGCGCAGCGGAAAATATTTGAGCGTTGCGGAGAACTACAGGCGCGATCCCATGAGCCGGTTAACCAAAGCGCTGCTGGATGCAGGTTGCATAGGACAACCGGAGTTGTTTATGGATATCAGCGCCAGTTCCGGCAACCAAATCGTGATCACTCCCTGGCGGCACAAGAAAAATATGGGGGGTATGCTGCTGGACGGCGGGGTGCACAACGCTGACATGATGCTGTATTATCTGGGCGACATCGACCAGGTATATGCCAGGATTGCCCTTTGGGAGAAGACCCGCTACCGTCCCAAAGGCGATGGCGCTGTTTCCGGTTTCTACCAACGCTGGTTCGGTGAGATGCCCGAATCCATCGAAGCTACAGCCGAAGACACCATGACTGCGGTGGTGAATTTTAACAACGGCGCTATGGGGCAATGGACACAGAGCTACGCTGCGCACGGTCGGAGTTTCGGGCACAAAGTCATATACGGCAGCGCGGGTTCCCTGCGGCCTGGCGGGACACGGAACGGTGTTTCTCCGGTGCTCGCGCGGGACGGGCAGGATGAGATAACAGGGCTCCCCTTGCTGGATCTGGTACCGGATTTTCACCTGGATGCCATCACATCCAACCTTTTTGGCGCGGACCGGTTGGCATCCTACGATATCCCCTTCCCCGCAGCAGACCGCAAGCTGCTGGCGATTGAGCTGTACGAACTCGCGGCATGCGCCCTTAACGGGACATCACCAGAAGTGGATGGTTTCGTAGGGCGGCGAGCAGCAGCCTTATGTTACGCAGCGTTTGAGTCCAGCGTACTGAACCGCCCTGTAACCCTCGATGAAATAGAATCCGAGCAGGTCGGATCATACGAGGCAGAGGTTAACGAGGAATTGAAGCTGTAGGCAGCTAACGATAACGTTATTCACAACCCAAGTTCACAACACAGCACAACCTGGAGGACACACAATGGAATATCGCCGCTTGGGAAGGACGGAACGGCAGGTATCGCTTTTAGGGATTGGTGGTGGCTATATTATGCTGCGCACCCTGGAGGAGGGAACGCGCATTTACCAGCGCGCGTATGAATTAGGCGTCAATTATTTTGACGGGCGTTATGGGGCAACCAGTACGATGCAGGCGCCGGTCATCCGGCAGGACAGGGAACATTTTATCGTCGCGACAAAAACAGCCAATAATACCCGCGACGGCGCGATGGCGCGCATTGAAGAAGACCTCCAGGAACTGGACTCGGCGTATCTTGATATCTTCTACCTGCGCGCATACACCCAGGAGATGATCGACGGGCACTTTGCACCAGGAGGCTCCATTGAAGGGTTGCTCAAGGCAAAGGAGCAAGGGAAAATCAAGTATCTGGGTCTGGCAGGTCACAGCGACCTGACCGCACTGGCTAACGGGGTTGAAACCGGCTTAATCGACGTGGTCGAGTTCCCGTTGAATGTCATCCGCCACGATGCCTTTGATAAACTAATCCCGGCTTGCCAGAAGCACGATGTGGGTATGGTGATTATGAAGCCGGTTAATGTCGGGCTGGTTCCCGCTGAAATCTGTCTGCCCTGGTTGGCAAACCAACCTGTCCATGTCATGGTTCCTGGTATCAGCACGATGGAACACCTGGAACTTGATGCTGCTGCGCTGGACAGGCATCCCATGGCACTTACACTGGAGGAGCAAAAGCAGGTCAAGACCTGGCAGGAGAAAATGGATACCGAGACATGCCGCATTTGCGAGAAGGAATGCCATGTGGTATGCGAGCAGAAGATGTCCATTGCCTATATGATCTATCACAATGTGTTCCAGAATGAGCTCCGCCGGTTAGGCGCACAAGGCTTTGTAGAATATCCCTTCGCGCCCTGGGTTAAAGAACGCGCAGAATTCATCTTTGAAACGGGTCTGGCCCAATTGGATATGTGCACGCACTGCGGAAAATGCGAGGAGGTATGCCCCCATCACCTGCCGGTGATGGATATACTTGAACGGGTCAAGGAAGATCACACCGCGGTGCTAAACCTGTTGAAACAGATGCATTGGGATGTGGAGCATCAAAACTCAGATTCACCCTTCCCTGAGGCGGTTCTCGCGTCCTGGATTGGCGCGAAACCCGAAACCAAGACAGAATAATACCTCTAAAGGAGTTTGCATATGCATAGTGATACAAGCGATGTCCCAATTATTGACATCCACACGCATATCGGGCACTTGCCCGGCGTTGTGGGGGATTTCACCACCGCAGAAGATTTAGTTTACATTTGCGAGCACGAAGACGTAACCTATATGTTAGCCTCCTCGGCATCGGCGACCACCATCGGGCAGCATATGGCTACCCTTGAAACCCTCCAGATGGTGAAAAACTACGGCAATAAACTGGGTGGCATGCTGTGGATTAACCCGCATGATGCCACATGGACAGAGGATGTCGGACTCGCGGAAAGCCATCACTTCTACGGAATAAAAATACATCCCGTTCTCGACCATTACGCCGTAAGTCACAAAGCCCTGGACAGTGTCTTTGCCTGTGCCCGGGAGCATCATTGGCCCATCCTGACCCACACCGATGTCGACGGCACCCCCATGGCAGCAGCGCTCTATGAACCCTTAATCATAGCGTATCCGGACGTACCTTTGATCCTGGCGCATTTGCGTTGGGGCGCAATACCGCTGGCAAAACGTTATGCCAACGTCTTTCTCGATACAACGTATATGGATCCGCTGATTGTCGAAATTGGTCTGGACGCGCTGGGTCCGGATAAAATACTCTTTGGTTCAGATGCCGCTGAGGGATTTGATATCGGGCGCACGCCCGGCAGAGAACGCCCAAGGCGCAGTTACAGCAGTCTACTTAACGGGTTACGGTCCAGGGACATCCCGGAATCATCCCTGGTCAAAATGTGCTATCACAATGCACAAACACTCTTTCACATTAGGGAGGCTTGATATTATGCGTATTGGATATTGTTCATGGGGTATGATGAAAGTTGATATTGAAGATGTGGTGCCCGCCGTCGCAGGCATCGGCTATCACGGCTTGGAACTCGCCGTTACACCAGGCTGGCCTACAGCATTGGAAACCCTCGACAGCGCTAAACGCCGGCGTATTGCCGAATTACTGGACCAATACAACCTGGTGCTGACGGGCGTTGCCGGGCACACCTCGATGTGCGAGCTGGATGCAGATAAAAATGCTGCCAACATGCAGCGCCTGCGTGATACCATCGACTTGACCGCAGAACTTGCCCAGGAAGGGGAACCTTCCATTATGGCCAGCCTTGCCGGCGGGCGTGAGGATGAATGGGACAGCAAAAAAGAGCTGCTGGCAGAACGCGTGCAAGCCCTGGGAGACTATGCAGCCGATCACGGTGTCATCCTGGCAGTGGAACCGCACTGCGGGACAGCCCTTGACCTGCCCGAACGGGCTGTATGGTTGATGGAAACGGTCAACCATCCTGCCGTACGCCTGAATTTTGATATCAGTCACTTTGATATCCGCGGGATCGCCATCGATGATTGCGTCCCCCAAATCGTTCCTTGGAGCTGTATCCACACACGTAAAAGATCAACGGGGCATTTATCCAAACCATGAATTTATGACACCGGGTTCCGGACCTTTTGATTTTGTCCACTATCTGACTGCTATGGACAATGCCGGGTATACTGGTTTTATTGGTATGGAAGTCAGCGTGATGGTCCAGCGTAAACCCGGTTACGATCCATTCGTTGATGCGGCGCTGGGCTATTACGCGCTCCGGCATGCATTCAACTTCTCCGGCGCACCTCTGGATTAACAGGTGGTTTTGGATTACACATAAAAGTCACAGGATTTCAAAGACTCAACCCTAAAGGAGTTGCTATGAAAGAACTCAGCTATTTGCAGTGGCTGGTGAAACACACGCCCACAACATGGTGGCATGATTCTGGTGACCCGGATGAATTCGCATTTGGCATAGCCCATGGGGCATCAGGCGTGACAACCAACCCGGTGCTCACCGCCCAAGCTTTGCACGCGCAGCCGGCATACTGGCAAACTCACATTGAACCTTTCGATGACCAAGGCAACCGCGAGCAAAAAGTAGAAGTTCTGATGCGGTCTGTCGCCCTCCCACTAGCCAGTGCGCTTCAGCTGGTCCACATCAGCACGCAAGGCGCCCAGGGCTACGTATGCGCACAAGTGAATCCTGCCGAAGCCGCGAACCGTGACAGTATGCTGGCGATGGCGCGCACGTTTCATGCGTGGGCGCCCAACATTGCCGTCAAGCTGCCGGTTACGGCAGCGGGGCTGGACGTGCTGGAAGAATGCATCGCCGAAGGGATCACCATCACCGCGACCGTCAGTTTTACCGTACCGCAAGTTATAGCTATAGCCGAACGGCACAGGCGTGGGTCAGCGCGCGCGCGTCAAGCCGGGATAATGCCGGGGCACTGTTTTGCCGTCATTATGATCGGCAGAATTGACGATTATCTGCGCGAGGTCGCATGGGATAGCCAGGCTAATGTAACCGAAGCCGATATCCGCTGCGCCGGTCTGGCAATCAGCAAACGCGCCTACGAAGCTTACCAGGCAGCCCAATACGAGGCTGTGCTCCTTGTCGCAGCCCTGCGTGGGACGTACCACATGACCGAACTGGCAGGCGGAGAGCTGATCATGTCCATCCATCCAAAATACCAATCATTGCTGCTTGAACCGGGTGTGCCCCGTGAAGCACGCATCCACCATCCCGTGGATCCATCTGCCATTAACAGACTCCTGGCGATGCCGGAGTTTGTCAAAGCCTACGAACCTGACGGTATGCAACCGGATGATTTTATCACCTACGGCGTCACACAAAAGACCCTGACTAATTTCTATTACGCCGGTTGGGCGGAATTGGAAAACTATAAATTATAGTGAGTGAAGCGCATCAACCCGGATACACAAGCAAGTCATAAACCAACCGCCACCTTGATGGAGAGCCCTATGAATGACTACAAAAATATGTTTAAGATGCAGGATAAGGTTGTTTTTTGCGCAGGAGGCGCCGGCGCAATCGGTGCAGAAATGGCAACCGCTCTGGCAGCTTTCGGTGCGAAGATTGCTATTGCCGATATCGCTACAGATGCGATCGAACGGGTCACCGCAGCCTTGAATGGGACTGGCGCTGCGGTGATGGGGGTTAAAATCAACGTCATGGACGAGAAGTCGGTGGCAGCAGCCGTGGTTGACGTTGAAAAAAAATTGGGACCGATTGACGTGCTGGTCAATACTGCCGGCACCCACATTGAGCAACCCGCTCATGAGTTGCGTATGGATGCATGGGACACCGTTTTGGGCGTCAATCTGCGCGGAGCATTCATCCTGTCGCAAGCCGTCAGCAGGGCAATGATCGCCCGTGAATCAGGCGGTAGCCATATCCATATCACATCCGTCCGCAGCAATCTGGGAATCCGGCGGGGCTATGCAGCCTACTGCGCCAGCAAAGGTGGGCTGGGCATCCTGATCAAACAACTGGCGACGGAATGGGCGCAATACGGCATCCGTGTGAACGGCATCGCTCCCACCTTCACCCGCACTCCCCTGGTTGAAGATTACCTCAATGATCCGGACTTTTATAACGCGCTGGTGCAGCGCATCCCCCTGGGACGCGTCTGTGAAACTAGTGATCTGGCAGGTATCGCAGTCTTCCTGGCTTCAGAGGCTTCAGCATTCATCACAGGGCAAAACATATTTGTGGACGGCGGTGTGACTGCCACCCAGTAGTGCGTATAACGCATGGTAATCAAAGCATAAGCTTGACGCTCCAGCGTGCCATAATGCTTCGAGCAGCTGGAGCGTCATACTTATATAGCATAGTTATAGCGTGTAGATTTCCCCCTGCTGCAGCTTGTGAAACCTTTCCTGCAGATGTTCCGGCAGTTCTGCCTTGAGTTCGTCGGGAAACCCCTGTGTCCAATAGCGATTACCTTCATCCTGCCGGTAAGTGCCAAAATGCTGGGGGAAAATGTAAGCGGGTTCCAGTGCCCTGATGAGCGTCGCAGCGGCATCAATATGCATGTTATGTTCCGTCGGTGAAACAAAAAGGATGTCGATATCCTTACATTCCAGGTGATCCTGCAGCAGGACAGAGTCTCCGGGCTGCAATAGGCGTTTCCCTGCCATTTCCAGGATATAGCCGCAATCATCCAGATTGGCATAGCGATACACCGCATGCTTTCGATCCCCATGAAGGGCGCGGATGGGTTTAACGTGCAGCCCTATGAGATCAAAAGGCACATCCGGGCGCGCAATATGGATGCGGGACCCAGGAATGCCAATGCTGGTCGCTTTTGCCGTGCAACTTGCCGGCAGTACAAAAACACAGTCCGATTTCTCAGCTAAAATCGCCGCGGTCTGCGCGTTAAAATGATCGCCGTGTTCGTGCGTGATAAATAGTGCATCCAACTTCCCGGCGATATCGGTTGTGGGTACCGGTGAGGGCTGCAATCTGAGTTCATGGTCCAGATCCAGGTCAAAGGCAATCAGCAACCCTTGCCCGGCGACCAGCCATCCCAAATTGCCCAACCAGCAAAACGCCATTTCTGCAGTCGAATTCACCATTTGGTCCAGGATTATGTTGGTCAACGCAAGCCCCCACTTAGAGAAGATTAACCGCCAATGCACCAGGTGGCATCGTTGACCAATTCCATCTTGCCGCTGGAGGCTGAACGTATACCAGCATCCAGGATTGCCACTGCATCCAGATTCAGCATCATCTGCAGGGTTGGGTGCAGGGGGTCCCCGGTCTCGAGGTGGTGGATAAATTCCTCCGCGAGGGTTGCACGACCTTCCGGTAAAGGATCACCTTTCGTAATCAGGTCCGGTTCGCCAACCGTGTGACTGCGCGTTGTATAAACCTTGAGATAGGGATAATCCACGACCATGGTTCCACGCGAGCCAAAAACAATAGGTCCGGTGGATATACCGGGATGCCAGTTCGTCCATGTCGCCTCCAGAAGCGCCAATGCATTTGGGAACCTTACTGTCATAATGGCGTTATCCTCAGCATCGCCGTAATGACTGCGTAAATTTGCCTTGACCGCAAAGGCTGAGACCGCCGGAACACCGAGATACCAGCGTGATAGACTCGCACCATAACAGCAATAGTCGAGTAATGCCCCACCCCCTGGCGCCGTCTGATGCCACCACTCGGATCCCTTTTCAGCATCGGTGAAGACATCAGCCCCCGAGGTATAAGTCAGGGGGCCCATCGAGCCCCAATTCCGCATTTTCACCTCCCAAACATCGCCAATCGTGCCGGCATCAATCAGCTCTTTCATCTTGCGCACAGGGGGTCTCCAGGTCGTCTGCCAGTTTACCATCAATTCAACCTTGTTATTTTTTACCGCCCGAACCAACCGCAGCGCATCTGATAGACTGGCTGACATGGGTTTTTCTGTCATCATATGGATACCTTTCTCAGCAATAGCTTCACCAACCTCACCATGACGGGCGTTTTCCGGACAGAAGATGATGATATCAAAATGCTCTTTTTCCAGCATCTCGTGATAGTCACCATAGACTTTGGGGATGCCGGTTTTCTCCTGCGCACGTTTCACATTCGCTTTGCGACCGGTGAGTTTTGCAGAAAGGGGCGGAACTGCAGGAATTGTATCAGCACACGCAACCCATTCCACATTGGGCATCACGGAAAATTCATCAATAAGCTCATTAATATGCATATGTGCAAAACCAATCACACCAAGACGATATTTTTTGCTCATAGTTAGCCCCCTATTTTTTACATTGCGCACCCAGGATGCCTTTTCAGGTGCACATCTAATCTTGTTACACGCTCTTATCCAATATACTTGAGAATGCCATGCAAACAGTATAACGAAGTTTATAAGAAGATCAAAACCCGTACCAATTTTAGGGTGCCCGTCATATTTATGCATCCATACATCGACTATGCTCTTAGTGCGGCGCGGAATAGTCCTCTCTTGTCTCCAAAGTTGATTCCCGCGCCGCACTTCCTTTATAGGGGTGTGTCGGTTGCCCAGGGCAACCGACACACCCCGTAAACCAGATGGCGGGGCGGAGGTCTCCCTTGCATGGAGAAGCTCCGTGTTCCGCCCCGCCACAGCATCCTACTCAAGGCAAACCATTATATGATCAGTAATGTGCGAAGGGTGCACTCTTATTACCGTTGCGGAAAAGTGGCAGACACACCCAATTTTATGTTAGGTAAGATCTCAACCTTAATAGACCTCCGCAACAATTGGGATATGGCATAACAATAAATCTTGACATGCTCCTCAGACTGGCATATATTAGTTATATCTTGTGTTGCCAATAAAGTCTGATTTCCATAAAGGAATTGGTTTCTATGCACGCAAAGTATACAGTTACGACCACAGTTACGTTTATGATTGCCGTGCTGCCAACCCGGGGAGATACTTGTGAACTTCAAAAATCAATTTGCTGAACTCTATATACCAGATGGCCTTGAAGAAAAGGCAGCCTTATCGCGCACCACGCATCTTGCAATTGGTGCACACCAGGATGACCTGGAAATAATGGCGATTGATGGCATTCTTCAATGTTTTCAGATTCCCGACAAGTGGTTCACCGGCGTAATTGTCACGGATGGCAGCGGATCACCGCGGAGTGGTGTTTATGCCGATTACAGCGATGCGCAGATGATGGCAGTGCGCATGTGTGAACAGAAAAAGGCTGCGGTAATTGGCGAATATGCGGCACAATTGCTTCTGAAATACCCGAGTTCAGCTGTTAAGGATGGCAAAAATACCGATCCGGTCATCGATTTGATGACTTTTATCCAGGCAACGCAACCTCAAGTGGTTTATACACACAATCTGGCAGACAAACACCCCACACACGTAGGTGTAGCCATAAAGGTCATCAAGGCACTGCGCTTGTTACCTCAAAATAATCGCCCTGAAAAACTTTACGGGTGTGAGGTGTGGCGGGGATTGGACTGGCTTTCAGATAGCGCTAAGGTTGCCCTGGATTGTTCGCTAAAGAAGAATTTACAAACATCTCTAGTCGGTGTTTTTGATTCACAAATCAGCGGTGGGAAACGCTATGATCTGGCAACCATGGGCAGGCGTCTGGCAAACGCAACTTATTATGCCTCACATGGGGTCGACGATGCTGAAGGCTTGACATATGCAATGGATCTTACACCTTTGATTTATGATGTCGAATCAGATATCAAATCGTTTGTTCAAACATTTATCCGTCAATTTTCACAAGACGTCGATGATCTGATATCCAGCGTGCAGTAAAACGTCAAGAGCATTTTGGGGGAATCTCTGCATCCCTAAACAATGCGAAAAGCCATGACAAGGATGAAGCAATGTCCTTGTGATGTAATGGGTTACGAAATGAGAAACACAGCCCTCCAATATTCTAAACCGTTTGTGTCGTGCCAAATCAGATGATAATGTTACTAAAGGGCAGCCACCTCCTTTGCTGGAATAGGGGATAAATCAGGATCAAGTAACTTACCTGTAAACACCTGGGATATCGTCTATTGACATCAGCCTCTGTCAATGTTTAATTAAACATCATCAGCTATTGTCACGACTATATCTGAATTATCTAGAGATCCCTGGAGGCTAATTTGAACGATGCATTCGAAGTGATTAACGTGGATGCCAGCAACGTCGACCAACACGGCTTTTTCTGTTATATGAGCAAACCGAAAGCACCTGGTTATAAACAGAAAATGGACTGGGTCAAAGCGCGTTTTGCTGAGGGGATGCGCATCAAAATCATTCACGAAACAGGTGGACGGAACACCGGTTTCATTGAGACCATACCGGGTGAGTACGCGTGGCGTGCGGTGTATGCTCCCGGATACAACGTCATTCACTGCGTGTGGGTTGTCGGGAAGGGAAAGGGAAAAGGTTACGGCACGCACCTTGTCCGGGCAAGCCTGGAAGACGCCCGCGCTCAGAATAAACACGGTGTGGCGATGGTCACCAGTGACCGCGTATGGTTGGCGAAGAGTTCCCTTTTTATTAAAAACGGCTTCGTCGAAGTGGGTCAAGCCCCGCCATGCTTTCATTTATTGGTATACCGGTTTGACGACAGCCCGCTCCCCAGATTTCCTGACGATTGGGCAGAAAGGCAAGCGCGATTCGGGTCAGGCTTAACCGTAATCCGCACCCCCCAGTGCCCCTATGGTGAAAACGCTGTCACCGAGATCGTTAAATTTGCGAAGGAGCATGGCATCCATGCCAAAGTGGTTGAACTAAATTCCGCACAAGAGGTGCAAACGTCGTCGCCCAGCGCCTATGGTGTGTTTGGTGTTGTGCTTGACGGGAAGTTATTTACTTATCACTACCTTCAGCGCAAGGATTACGAACAGTTGATAGCCGCGTCCAGTTAAGTATACGGGTTCATTTCTTTATTCGAAGTAAATAGAATAATCGAGGTTATATATGCTCCAAATCAAGTATGATAACACACACATCCCGCACTCCGGACCAGCACAGGCACGGCTTATTGTAACATCATCCAACGGCGGTTGTGAAGGTGAGGGACGCTCTGGCGTGCTGACGCCCCAGGACAATATTCCATCTCCCTCAATCCGCACAATTTCAGAAGCTGAACACGCGCTGCCAGTCATCGGCGAGGTGGATGTCCTCGTGTGCGGTGGAGGTCCGGCGGGTACCGCCGCTGCCATCGCGGCAGCGCGCACAGGCGCAAACACGCTGCTGGTTGAACAATACGGCTATCTGGGGGGAATGTCCACTGCCGGTCTGGTCACACCGCACTTTGATCCCTTTCTCAACAAAGGTCTTAACCAGGAACTTATCCAACGGCTAACAACCCGCAAAGCATGGGGCGCGCCCTTCTGGCGCATCTCGTTCGATCCCGAACAGTTTAAAATGGTCAGTGAGGACATGGTTCTGGAAAGCGGTAGTGACCTGCTCTACCACACCTTTGCGGTTGCAGCCATACTCGAGGGCGACCGCATGCGCGGTGCTGTTATCGAAACGAAGTCCGGGCGTTTTGCGGTGCTTGCCAAAGTCGTCATCGATTGCACCGGTGATGGTGATATTGCAGCACGCGCTGGCGCTCCCTATGCAAAAGGTCGCCCCGAAGACCATCTGCTGCAGCCAATGACGATGATGTTCCGCATGGGCGGTTTACAGTGGGTACAGACAGAAGGCACACAGCTTTTTGAACGGGTACAAAAAGCGATTGAAGAAACCGGGCACACATTCCGGCTGGCGTTCGAACGCCCATGGGCGATTCACCTGCCCAATCCGGGCGAGGTTGCTGTGCAACTTGTCCACATCCGGGGCGTGGATTCGACAGATGCGCGCGATCTGACACTCGCCGAAATTGAGGGTCGCAGGCAGACAAGGGCTGTGGTGGATTTTCTCATTGGAAACGTGCCCGAATTCCGGGACGCCTATTTGATCGAGACCGCCGCACAGGTTGGCGTGCGTGAGTCAAGGCGCATTCTGGGCGATTATCTTTTGACGCTTGATGATGTCAGGACCGGGCGGAAGTTCGACGACGGCATCGCCACCGTATCGTTCGGGGTTGATATCCACGACCCTGTTGGAAAAAGCCAGATCGGGGGCGGTATTACGGGTGTCTACGACATACCCTATGGCTGCCTGGTACCCCGGGAAGTCGAAGGACTGCTGGTCGCAGGACGCTGCATCTCAGGCACGCATGAAGCCCATGCCTCGTACCGGGTCAAGGGACCATGCATTGCGATGGGGCAGGCAGCAGGAACAGCAGCCGCTTTATCCGCCAGACTTAGCGTGCTTCCACGCGAATTGGATCCCGGAAAACTGCGCCAGGCATTGACGCATCAGGGCGTGGACCTTGACGCGACTGAGCGCCCCGAAGCCGGGTGGAGCACTGACCTGGACCTGGATCCTGACAGCGAAGAGGCGTGGGAAGTGCCCGGGAAACATCCAGCATAAGGTAATCGAATTATCAAAATACGCTATCCGAGTCCACTGAAAAAAGGTAATTTTTTTTAACGCAGAGCCAGAGAGACGCAGAGTTTTTAAGGTATTTCTTGAATTTCTAACAAAAATCAAATTGCAAATTCAATAATATGAAACCATATTTAAATACTTCTCTGCGCCTAAACCCAGTCCGCTGGGTTCTCCTCTGCGTTTATTTTCTTGTTTTTTGCAGTAGACTCGCTATCCCATATACTTCTTCCCGAGCACCTGGCAGCGGAAGCGCTGTAAAGGCAGAAAGAATTCAGGTGACAGTCACTTAGCTGGTAGCATATAGCGGTGACTGGAATTCCATAAATTGACTATCGCTGTACACACCTTGTTCCTGGTAGATAATAATGGCGGTGGAGTGCCGAAATTTTGACTAGATTAGCGCAAACGCGATAACATTGGTAGAATTATCATGATACGCACATAGTTTATAATTTGCATTGTCAAAGAAATTATTAATCGCACAGGGGGCACAATGGCAGAAAGAATGAGAGGCATCTATCCGGCTTTGCAGGCGACATTTGATGAAAACGGGGCATTAGACATTCCCAGTATGGAACGGCAGGTTATTCACTGCATTGAAAGGGGCACCCACGGGCTTGTTTTTCCCGTGATGGGCGGTGAATTGTTCTACCTGTCAGAATCAGAGCGCAAGACGCTTATTGAAGTTGTCGTGGGCACCGCAGGCGGGCAGGTGCCTGTTGTCGCCGGGGTTGCCACACCCAGCGCCCCGACCGCCGCAGTATGCGCCCGGGATGCCCGTTTGGCAGGCGCGGATGCCGTAGTCGCACTGCCACCCTATATTGCGCACGCGAACCAGGAAGAAATGCGCACATACTACCAGGCGATATCGGATGCAGCCCAGATACCTGTAATGATCCAGCATTCCTTCCCAGGCATGAGCGGTGAGTTTATGGCGAGTCTGATCCGTGATATCGAGCACGTCAGTTATGTCAAAGAAGAAGCTGCTCCAAGCGGGCACAGCATTACCGCGGTTATTGAGGCGGTCGATGACAAGTGCCTGGGCGTGTTTGGCGGAGCCCATGGTAAATGGATGATCCCAGAGATGCGGCGCGGTGCTGCTGGATTTATACCGGCAGCCCAGACAACAGAGGTTTATGTGGCGATATGGGATGCATTCCAGAACGGGGATGAAGCCAAAGCCCGAGAGATCTTTGCCCTGATGTCGCCACTCCTGGATTTACTCAGCCTGGTTGGACTGCGACTGTGTAAAGAGGTACTGGTGCGCCGGGGCGTGATCAAGACCGCCACTATGCGCCATCCGAATTCCACATGCATGGATGCGTACGATCGTGACGAACTGGATTATGCGATGAAGTTGCTGGAACCGCTATTGGTAGGATAATGCTTAAAAAAAATACGTCATCCGTAAAAACGTAATAGCTGGGAAAATATTGTTGGTGAAGTAACGTTGGTAGCATCATAATAGATTTTTTATATAAAACAGGTATTCAGTGCACATCACAGCCATCAAGGCAACATTGCTCAAAGAACGCGTGCTCTGGGCACGCAAAATAGAGTCGATTGTCACCATCAGGTCTGCAGACAGAACATCCCGGCAACGTGCGATGCCCTGGCCGGGATCAGTCCTTGTCGAAGTTGAAACCGATGAGGGTTTTACCGGCGTTGGACTGGGCGGGGGCGGTCTGGCTGGTATCGTGGCTGTCGAGCACTACCTCAGCCCACTCCTCACCGGTGAGAATCCCCTGGAAATCGAAAACCTCTGGGAGTTGATGTACAGCGCTTCTTACCGCTACGGGCAAGCGGGTCTGATGCTGATGGCGATGAGTGCTATCGACCTGGCTTTGTGGGACTTGAAAGCCCGGGGAATGAACCAACCGGTGTGGCAGCTCCTTGGCGGTAAAGTGCGCGAACGCGTGCCGGTTTATGCTACCATCCGCGAACCGGTCTGGGCACAGGCGCAGGGTTTCAGCGGAATAAAACTGGGTGGACCCTACGGTCCTGCAGATGGACCCGAAGGTATCCGCAAGAACGAAGCTGCGATTGCTACTATCCGAGAACACGTTGGACCTGATTTTGATATTATGCTGGACTGCGCCCGAACCTGGGATATTGACTACACAATTGAAATGGCGCGGGTCCTGGCACCTTATCGTATCAAATTCATCGAAGAACCCATTCTTTCGCACGATGTGGAGGGCTACTGCCGTTTAAGGCGCAGCATTGACAGCACCCTCATCGCCTGTGGCGAGCACGTTTATACCCGCTATGCTGCCGAAGCGCTCCTCAAGGCAGGGGCAGTGGATATCATCCAACCGGATATCCGCTGGACTGGCGGTCTCAGCGAAACGCTCAAAATATGCGATCTGGCTGCCGCAGCCAACATTCCCGTGATGCCGCATAGGGGCGGTATGGCATGGGCCTTGCACCTAATTATGGCGCACCCCTCTTGCACCGTTGCCGAAGGCCTGGTGCTGACGGAAGAAGAAGCAAAATATTCTGTTTTTGATGGCGAACCCGTGCCGGAACAGGGCAGCCTCGGAATCTCCGATGAACCCGGCTTTGGATTGACCTTGCAACACGACCGAATCACCTCTTTCCTCGGTACCATCTGAAATTTACCGGATAAAATAAACCACATACCTGTCTGAGGAGCACGACCACTATGCGATTTGCAGCGATGACTTTTTCTTTTGGACCAGGATCACTGGAAAGCACTTTACGCGCCATTAAAAGGCAGGGTTTCGATTGCGTCGATCTTGCCGCGGGTGCGCAGCAGCAAGTTGATAAAATGGCAGCAGCACAATACCCTCGCGATCAAGCCGCACCTGTCCGCAAAGCGCTGGCAGCGATGGGTATGGATATTTCAGAAGTTTTCCTATTGCATTTTGATGACCCCATCAACCATCCGGATCCCACAAAGCGCCGTACCGGAAGAGAGCTTTTTAGAGGATTTGCAGAGTTTTGCCATGAAATCGGAGCGGAAAGCGTGATGATGAGCCCCGGTATCCTTTTTGATGACATCGGCGAAGCGGCTTCGCTGCAACTTGCCGTTGACGAATTGCGATACCAACAACAGGTGTGCACAGACCACGGTTTGCAGCTCAACATAGAACCTCACTGGCATTCCCTGGCGGAAAGCCCCGCAAAGGCGCGATGGTTCTGCGAGCAAGTTCCAGGTCTGGGTCTCACATTGGACTATTCGCATTTCATAGCGCAGGGTTATACCCAGGATGAAATCGAGCCCCTGCACGCACTGACACACCATTTTCATGCCCGGCAGGCTAAAACTGGGGCGACGAACGTGACGTTATCTGAAGGCGTTATTGATTTTCACCGCATCCTGCAAGCCTTCAACAGGGATGGATGGGACGGCGTGATCTGCCTGGAATACAACCCCGCGCTGATTGCGGATGCCCCTGGAGAAATTGCGCGATTGAAGAAACAGTTTGACCAGTATTTACAGCAGGACGCCAATGCTGCGGCACTCTCGCAGAGTACAGTACCAGCATGGAATCGTATCGTGTTTGACCCGGCGTGGTGCCGGACCTGCAAGCTGTGCGAAATGGTTTGCTCGATAGAACATGAAGGTGCATCCAGACCTGCTCTCAGCCGGATTAACATCAGCTTTGATGCCTTCAAAGTGGTGAACCCTATCCATGGGAATGTGTGCGCACAGTGCCCAGATGCACCATGCCTTGCAGTATGCCCGGTTAAGGCAATGGCACGTGATACACAAACAGGTGCGGTCATCATCGATCCCGACCTGTGTATTGGCTGTATGGCGTGCCGCCGGGCATGCCCGTGGGACGTTCCCATAAAGCATCCTGAACTAGGGATCGCGGTCAAGTGCGATCTGTGCACGGACCGGGAAGGCGGACCGATCTGTGTGGAGATGTGCCCGTTAACCGGTAAAGCGCTGCGCTATGTGCAAGATATAGGTGATATTGTTGGAGGGGAGGTCTTATTATGAGCAAATTTCAGGGGGGATACACAGGTAAGATGCTGCGCGTTGACCTGGATGCCCGGGTTGTGCGTGTGGAAGAAACCCCGTCACCGGAAAAGTGGCTGGGGTCGCGGGGTTGGAACGCGCTGATCGGCTGGAATGAAGTTCCACCTGGAACCGGACCTTTTGATCCGGAAAACCGTATCATATTCTCTGTCGGCGCATTGGTGGGTACAGGCGCGCCCACGGCGGGGCGCACAACGGTCTCATCCATTGGTCCCAGAGGTTTTCCTGAGCCCATGTGGACATCGTCCAGTATTGGCGGTTATTGGGGTGCGGAACTCAAATTCGCGGGTTACGACAGCATCGTCATCCAGGGGAAAGCCTCAAGCCCATGCTACATCCTGATTGAAGATGATCGCGTCACAATCGAAGATGCCGGCGATCTCTGGGGGCAGGGCGTACATGCAACGCAGCAGCAGCTGAATACGCGCTATACCGATCAGCACCAAATTGTAGTGATTGGTCCGGCAGGAGAGAACCGCGTCCGCTATGCCAGTATCATCCACCGCCTGTCCAACGCATCAGGTAACGGAGGGTTCGGGGGTGTGATGGGCTCCAAAAACCTGAAAGCTATTGTTGTGCGCGGGACCAAGGGCGTAAAAATAGCCCATCCAAAGGAATTCCTGCAGGTTGTTAGTGATACATGGGAAATGACAAAAGGTGGGTTAAGGCATATCGGCACAGTGGAAAGCGGTTACCCCAACGTCGCGTGTTCTCATGGTTGCTCCGTGGCATGTTACACGCGAATCCTAAAAACATCAGGGCAAATCACCTCCGGTGCGCCGATGCGTATGCTCAAATGTGTGAACGGTTCAATGGTACGCGGTTCGCACCAGGGATACCAGGGTGTATCCACCAGCGGTGATACGCTGACCATTCCGGGACCAGTGGGGTTAAATGACCTGGGCTTGGATATCGGTAACCTTATCGATGACCTGGGATTGACAGCCTGGTGTTTCGATACCTGGTCTCGCTACCTTGGCGGGCTGAGAGAACTGGGCATCCGCACCATTCTCGGAGAACCGATTAAGCTCGAAGATCCACTCTGGTGGCGCGACCTTTTAATCAAAATCGCTAACCGGGAAGGCATCGGTGATGATATGGCGGAAGATTTGCCGCGTTTTTATGAAAAACACGGCATAGGTCCAAGGTACATGGCGGAGTTTGTCTCGTCCAAGGGGAGCCGCGGGCATGGCTGGCACCGTGACGGACGGGCGATGGAACGCCATCCCAGTCCATTCTGGGAATATTCCGCCCTGTTGTATGCCGTATCCACGCGGGATGTGACCCCCAGCACCCACGGTTTCTTTTTCCTGAATGGACTGTACGGGTATCCCGATGCGCCAAAACGCACACCTGAGATCCTTGAATCACTGCAGGCGTTGGCGGAAAAAGTCTACGGGTCCCGGGAAGCCGTTTTGCCCGGTGATACCTATATCGAATATGTCACGCGCTGGCACCAGCACCGGGCGATCATCAAAGACTCATTGGGATTATGTGACTTCATCTTTCCCGTTGTGCGCCGCAACCAGGACAGCAGGGAAGCTATGGAGGAAGCCCTTAATGGGGGGGCAGACCAGATTTACGGAGACACGGCGCTGGAAGCCAAACTCTTCCAGGCTTGCACGGGACTCGATATCAGCATCGAAGAAATGGAAAGTTCTATTGCTGAACGCATCGTCAACCTGGAACGCTGCCTAGATGTGCGCAATTATGGGCGCAACCGTGAGGTTGACGAGGTTGTGATCTCCCACTACCAATGGGGTGAAAAGACCGACGGCACACACCTGACCGCGAGTGCCGCAGAATTTCGCGCACTGCTGGACCGCTTTTACACACTGCGCGGGTGGGATAAAAAAACGGGGATCCCCACCCCGGAAAAGCTGCTGACCCTGGGATTGGGTGAAGAGAAGCTGACGTGAGGGATGAACCTTGGGAGAAAAACACCGTCTTCTGAGGGGGAGACCCACTTGGGAAAAGGTGAATCGGGATCACAGACCTGACCCAACACAATGCAGCGCGGGAAGTCATCCATGGATGGCGCGCTTCTATGTTAGCGGGCGAATAGCATATTGGGTGTGCCTGGAGTGCGGGAAAATGGATCGCGTCCCGACCAGACTGCCTGAATATCTGGATGACGTCAACGGGTGGATTGAAACTCCGCCAAGACTCATTGCGCGCGGACCCCACCCCCCAATCCCGGATGTGACAATGCGATGGATTACACCTGAAGGATCCATCCTCTATGAAGGCGATCCCAGCTCTATTTATCATGTCGGTCTGGAAATTCCTGACCTCGACGAAGCCCACAGTTACATACTCAAAGGTGCTGCCGGCGAGGTTTTGACAGCCTATGAACCCTATCGGGAGCGGCTTGGTTTGTACAGCGACCACTACTGGCTCACGCGCTACCAGGTCATCGGCTCCGAGTTGGTACAGTTTGTGAGTCATTGCTTCGAGGAAAGCACGTATGATGCACCCAGCACCAGCACGCCAAAGCGGAAAATTATACTGTCTGGTTTGGTGCTGCTGGCAGACAAATAATTCCTAAGTGTAATCAGGGATTCTGCAATTTTACCTCACTAATTCTACCCACCGGCAGCCAATCATCCATGTTCCCGTAGTTGCTCTTATCAACAGTAAAAGGCTCCAGGGATTCGGCATCTCCGATTTCAATCAGGACGATATAGCGTTTACCAGCCCACCGTGCAAACTGCTTACTTGTAAGCTGCAATTTAACCTGGTGTCCTTGCACCATGGCTATAGATTCATCTTTTGCCATTTTCTCTGAATTTATGACGAATGTTACCGTGGCATTCGCTCTTACAAGACCGCTCCCATCATTCTCTATGAAATAAAGCGTATCCCCACCATTGACCCTTCCGTAGGGCATTTTTCTGCCCGTAGCCCCCCTGATTATCATTGTCTTTTTACCAGAAATAATTGCTGCCAGTTCACCTGCCTTTACATCAACAAATACGACATGGTCCATATAAAACTCCTTTAAGTAGTAGCACGCTTAATCATAAATCTATCCTTGTCTGAACTTTTCCACGATATGGGCTACCTCTTCCTTGAGATTACCCCAGACCCGGTGCAGCCCTTTAGGACTTGCTAGGCGCACAAGCAAATCACCATGTGTGCCAGAAAAAGACTCCGATAGCATCGCTATCTTGCGCTTAATCTCGAGTTCTTTATCAGCAATCACGCGCCACGGGTCATAATCACTGAGATGGTCAGCCGCACTTAACTGGCTGCCGATGACACCCAGCGCATCCATGATTACGTGCAATACCTCGTTATCCTCTTCGTTCATATGCATTATCATAGTCCATCATCAGATAATTCAAGTTTGGGAAAAAGCCAGTACCTGATGTTACTCGATAGCACCTGAGGTTAGCTGGATTGGATTTTTCATACCGTCCGGGAACTTACGGATAATCTCGGAAACGCGTATGAGCGGTTCGACATCATATTCTTTTGCATCGGTAAAGCGGAAAGCCGTAATCCCGTTAGGCACAAGGACAATCGAACACCCACCGAACCCCTGCATATAGGGAATCAGGTAATATTGATTATCCTGGTTACGATAAGGATGCCCCCAAAACGACATGTGGTAAGTCTGCTCCCCATCGTCGAATTGCTTGCCGGTGGGCATCCCATAGACGTCAGTTAGATATAGCGCCTCTTGAAGTTTGTTGGCACTCAGCAACTGCTGCCCCTCATAAAATCCGACATTCTGGAGAAGCATCGCTATCCTGGCAGTATCGTCTACAGTCGGGTATAAGCCCAACACCATCATGGGTATCCCACGACTGCCATCCTGTTCTATAGTGTGCAGCATGGGTAAGTGGACCACGCCGATGGGTTCAAACACTTCTTCGGTAAGGAAATCCCACAAATGTGCATCTGGACCTTCCTGGCTCTTCAGGTATGCATCCATCGCTGCTGATAATACAAAGGCGTGCGCATTGATATACCTGGCAACTTCTCCAGGTCCCCACGGGTGGTTCGCGGAAGAGAAGATAACCTTGAGCTTTTCTTGTGTCGTTTGCGCAAGCCAGAATGCATTATTACCAGGTTGATCATCGCCGTATATATCCGGTGGATAACGCTGATTGGAGCCATTACCAACACCTACTGCCATATTCAGCGCATCGCCAAAGGTGACTTCGTCCCAGCCATCGTGATCTGCCGTCACTTCCAGATAGTCTTTAATCTTGAGATCAAATACTTCATCGCCGTACTTTTGTGCCAGACGCAACATAGCTATCCCATTCCCAATGGATTTGCTTACGGAGTAGACATGCGATCGCATATATCTGGGGAAAGGATACGCACCGAAACGCGTCATCGGAGGTTGAAGGTAGACAATATCATCCACAACAAGCCCGGTAGTACTGACTTCTTCACGCTTTACACCGCGGTCAAATAATCTCGTTATTCTCGCACCATACTGCTGCTCCAATTCTTCCCAGGTACGAAAATCAATCTGGTGTTCCAATTCCCGGGTGAAATCCGCCTGCACCGCATCTTTGTCTTCCACAAGACCAGGCGTGTAAACACCCGATACCTGGCCCCACATATCGAATATCAGATCCGGATTTATTTCCTGCACAACCTGAATGTAAAGTGATGAAACCTGCTTTTCATCGAACAGGAAAGTCGCAATCCCGTTATGACTTCTGGGATTATTAGGATCAGGTCTGAGTAAGGTAAATGGAAATGAAGCCCGTGACATCCCCTGGTCTTCAGGTTCTGACCAGACTTTTCCTGGATCAACAATCACTCCCCACTGCCCGTATGTACCCTTTATGATGTCTCTTTCTACAGGAACGAGATAATCTTCATACGTGATAAACGAAACCGTGATAGCTGGGAAACCGTATGGATAATAGTCTCCAACATAGGACTTAATATCGAGTGTATTTGGGGAAATTTTCAGAGTTCCCTGGAAATCATGAGCTGCAGGTGCAAACTCCCCTACCGGTAAGAAGTAGCAATTATTAATAGGACTGTCCGATTGAAATTCGCCTGAAATCATCTCTTCATAGTCAAGCTTGTCGCGCGGTCCGTCCGGCACAAACGCATCTGACCGTATAACTGAGCAATTGGTTGCCACAAGAAGCGTAATTAAAAGAAATACTCTCAATAACCACTTATATTGTTTCATCACTGTTCCTTTTTTCATTTTGATATGGTGTCCATCAATCGGGCATGATGCATCTGACTTTCATTCAATCGTCAAATGAGCAACATTTCAAGATAATTACCGGGTTTGTAAGGTACCCAGCCATTATCGATGCTTGGCTGTACCACCTGATTTCGTATTCTCCCGTTCTATCCAAGTGCTCAATCAGCGCCTTCAACTACCCGTCAACGACTGCCAAGGTGCTATCCGAATCGATGTTTGTCATCATGACCACGGTCACTTTGTGCTGTGGCATAAAACATGATGCGAGTAAGAGAATCAATCTATTTTTATCTGAACAGCGTAGTGAATAATCCCAATCGTACCAGCACACCAATGTTCATCCTTTTTCAAAGGGAACATGAGACAAGGTGCCGGTTTCCTGGTCACGAGATGCAACCGGTTGGGCAGAATCAACTATGATATATTCCGGCCAAAGGTTGACTTTCATGTGAATGAGGAAGAAATGAACCAGATAGATGGTAATCAATCCCACGAACGTATACAGGGAAAATTGTGTACAGAAAACGATATTGTCGGGCGTGCTGAGATGGCGTGAATAGTCGTTGAAATAATTACCCAGATATTGATTCGCAAAGACAATACTCACAACAGCCACTATGGATGACATGAGCTCAGGAAGTATGGTCCTGACAACATCCTTCCAGTATTTCAGGTCGTAAAGAAAAACCATCATGGGCATCCTGAATAACAACAGCCCAAGAACATAAGGGATTAGGAGTGTAAAAACACCCAGATTGGCTTCTTGGTCAACGAAGGAAACACTCAAAAAGATGAGAAATATCGCAAATGCGCAGCCCGTCGCACTAAGGGCTGCCGACCCAAGCGCTCTGATAACGATGGTATTTTTGTCGGATCGCGTAAAAGGACGTCTGAAGGTTAACCAATACACAAGTAATCCAACCAAACCCATGAAGAACCCTACCAGAATCCAGATGACTTTCACAGACCACGGCAGGTCTTTTTGGCGCAGCAGGTCTGCCAATAACAGACAGGCACTTAATACTGACTGGCAAACCCACACCAGGGCGACCTTTTCAATAGTCTTCGGTCTATTCACATAACGTCGGTAGGCTTTCGCCGCTCTGCAACAGTCTTTATCTGAAAACAACGTAAGCAATCCGCACCTTATCGGATGCATTGGGTGTTTCACCTGTGCGCGTGCGGTTGCTAACCTCATCAGCTACATTCAGCTTGATCACCTCATCAAACTGGTACCAGTAAGTGAGATAGACGATGCCATTCTTCAGATCAAAGACATTCGAGTAAAGGGTGTTATTCTTCAGGCCTTCCTGATGGACCGCATCCAGGATATTGAAGACGCTGTTTACAGAAAGATCAGCTTTCTTCATGATCTTATCCAGCATTTCTTGCGCTTTCGCATATCGCTTGCATGGAATTTCAAATTGATCGTCCTGTAGCTGAACCACATTGAAGTTTGTCGCCAGCAGGGCACCTTCCCCAACCGGTTTGCTTGTGACGGCTAACTCGCCATCGGCGCCGGGGCCAATCACAGCCGCATCTCCCATGGCATCTGCAATAAGAATTTGGTGCGCAACAGTCCCTTTTGTCCAGTTATAGCTGGTCATCATTTGCACAGCTTCTTCAACATCAGCACACTGCTGCATCACCTTAGCCATAAAAGCCGTGAAACTTCTGGTCGTATCAGGGCGATCCGGGTGATAATTCAGGGGTTCAGGCGGTAGCGCCAGACCGTCAAATGCCAGACCTTTCTCGTTGATACCCCCCTGCGGCCTCCCATATTCGTATCCCAGATAAATGCCGCCATAACCAACGTCTGTGGATGGAATGACCCAATAATAGGTTATTGGATTTTCGTAATCCTCATTGTTCCCAAAGAGAACCTCGTCACCCATCTGCACAGCAAAGGACGTACATGACCCGGGCATGGAGGCCGGGGGCACCGCAGTTTCAGGACTGAAGCTGCTGATTTTTCTGCTGCCAGCAATCAGATCCGACGTTGTCCTGGCAAATAGGTATGGAAACCGCTATCAGTATTACGATGAAAACAATGAATCTGGATTTCATATTACCTCCTGTATGCAAAACTCAGAAATAGCGAGAACATGTATGCGTTCCAGGGGTGTAGGCTTCGATACATATGGATATCAGGATGGAACCTTTATCCCATAGTTGATTCAGGATACTGCGGAGTGTGTCTTGATCAGTTACACTGACAGTCAGCACAGTGCGTTGTTTCCCATTTTTTGAGGTATCAATACTTACTATGCAACCGTAGTGCCGTACGTGGGGAGGCTGTGCCTCCGTTCCTTGCACCGTAATCAGATAAGTCTGTGGTGATCTCGTGTACTGCCATTGCACTTCTCTATTCATCATACCATCCTCAAATTCCAGACACCGAGTTCGAGCCTATTCATGCTTTATCAGCTTTAGTATAGAGGCATACAGTGAAAGATTCATCATCCAAATGGATGATTGGGTGGATGATTAGGAGGAAGTTACTACTTGTTTCGCCGGATGAGGAAAACCGTAACTTCCCATGGCTTGGATACTATGAAAATACTACCATAAAGAACCCTATGCAGGGGATAGCGCTTAGCGCAGCCTGGCATAACCTGCAGCACAGACATAAACAAAGCCTGTGACCGCAGGTTTGCCTTCAGATACATTCGTCAGGCTGCGCAAACCGAACCCATCATCCAAGGCGATTTCAAGGCAGCATAAACGCAATAGTTGCCTCTGCTGCCTGACTTTGTATCTCGGCTTTCGGGATCGTGGAGCCGACATCTGCCGCCATGGGACCCCAATAGGAGAAATCCGCGCGGTTCGCACCTTCAATTTGCACCCAGATTGTCTGTGGGGGTACATACTGCTTATTTGATGCTACCAACTCGATATTCGCATCATCCAGGGTGCCGTAGACAAATAAAACAGGCAAGGAGATATCAGAAATATCAGCAATATCGCTATCCCCGCGAAGCCGGGCAGCCCACAACACGATGCCTTCAAAGCTGTCCAGATGGGACTATGGCATATCTCAATGGGATGCGCGCACCGCTGGTGTGACCCCCGATGTACCATAGCAAACCTGGATCATCCTGCAAGACAGCGTCAATACGTCCAAAAAGTTTCTCTTCAGAAATACGCATCTCCAAACGCCGCGCCATAAACACAACTTTGATACCCGCGTCTGCCAGCAATCGCGCGATGGGGGCATATGTTCTAACATCCTCTTTCCCCTCTCCATACATCAGCAAACCCACCTTAGCATCCGGCGACAGGTTCGATAACGAGAAGATTGTTAGCATATGTGACGTTGACCGTTGCATCACTCACGAGGGCATCTTCGACCGCCGGAGGCAGCCCTTGCAGGGCTCCAGTGAAGAGGACATAATTGATACCGAACAATAATCCCAGGCCCAATACAATTAAGAGAATCATGCGTGGTTTCATAGGTTGCTCCATTAATTATTCATAACAGATTTCAACCCATTATAGATAGGCTATCTTAGAGTCAAGCTCTGGAATTGCGGTGAAATCAAAACCGTAATACGATATAGGCGAATGACCATGATGATCGCTCCTCAGGAGATCCATACAATGACACCTATACCTTATGGCAATAATCCCGCCAAACTCGATCGCTACAGAGCATTCTGGAAGCGATCCGACATAGCACGACCCATCATTGGATTTTCCATGATCGGATGGTTCCCGCTGGACGCGTTTCCTGCCGCCCAGAATTGGAAAGGACACCATTATCTCGAACCTGATATGCTGGAAATCCCGTCCGTGGTCGAGGACCACGTGCGGATGATCCGCGAAGGGGAATGGATGGACGATGACCTGATCCGCGGCACCGGTCCGATGCAGGTCGCTGTGCCCTTTCTGCCGGGAATCTAGGCGCAAAGCTGCGCATCCTCCCGGATAATGTTTTAGGCGAAGCCCGGATGCTCACATGGGATGAAGCGCTGCAGGTCCGATTAAAACCAGATAATCCGTGGTTCAGCAAATACCGGGCATTAGCCGATGCACTGGTCAAACGGGCAAACGGGCAGTTCCCCGTAAGTCACAGTGCAGAAATCGGTCCTACCGACCTGCACGCTGTGCTGCGGGGACACAACCAGAGCATCATTGACTTGATTGACGACCCGGAGCGCACCGCAGCGCTCCTGCATCATATGGGAGAACTCTTCATAGAATT
This sequence comes from uncultured Chloroflexia bacterium, assembly GCA_963700595.1. GTDB lineage: Bacteria > Chloroflexota > Anaerolineae > B4-G1 > SLSP01 > PWVB01. Next base: position 247,621 of record CAVOYE010000010.1, on the reverse strand, counting down.
CACAGAGACGCTCTGGCAGGAACTGCCACGATTCCACGGCGGTACTTTTGACGCGCAGTATTCTCTGTGGGCGCCCGGTCCCATTGCCCGATTACAGGAAGACGCCACCGCTGTGTATTCTCCAAAGCTCTACCGCGAGCTTGTCCAGCCCGTTGATCGCCAAATGGCACGCCATTTTCCCTATAGCTTTATGCATCTGCACTCGACGTCCATGTTTCTTCTGGAAGCTATCCTGGAAATAGAGGAACTCCACTGCCTGGAAATTAATCACGATGCAAGCGGTCCTCCACTGGCGAAAATGATTCCCTATTATCGTCAGGTTCAGGACGCCGGACGTTCTCTGGTCGTGCGCGGTGCATTTACGCCGGATGAATTAAGAATGTTAATGGAAGCCCTTGATCCAAGAGGTCTTTTGCTGCTCATTATGGTCCAGAGTCAGACGGAGGTGGATATCGCAAGACCTCTGGTTGGTTTATAGTAAGGGAGATTTTGAGCATTTCCATATATTTCATTATTACCCAAAAAGATGAAGTGCACCCGAAACGCGCAGAGACTGGACATATTACGGATATTCGCAATAATAGTGACTTCAAGTCAAGCATAGAAACGCCAGGCAGCCTATAAATGGACCGCAGCATAGAAGACGCCCATGCAGATCAGGATATTGGAATAAGAGCCCCGCTGACTGTCGAACGCGTTCGCGAACTCTGGTCAAAAACTTACAATCACGAGGGTAAACCTGACTGGTCGCACATCTTCCCCTATTATCACGAGGCTATCGTTTTCCATGACAGCATCCAACGCATCGAAGGCATTGAGGCATTTACAGCGTTGTGCAACAGACTCACCCAACGCTGCGAACAGATCAATATGGATATCCTGTCAGTCGTGAAAGAAACGCCTGATATCTTTTTACAATGGAAAATGCAGATGAAGTTCAGAAGATGGCCCAGCGCTCCCATCTACGGATGCAGCAAATTGACCCTTGGGGCAGACGGACGGATAATCCACCAGCGCGACTACTATGACTTATGGGGTGATATTTTCAACGGTATTCCGTGGTTCCACCGGTTCTACCGGTGGTTTATGCATAAATACTTCGGCTAAGGAACCAACCCTCATGAAATTGCCGGAGGAATTACAATTCATCGCCAACGCACGAATGCCGCAGAAGACGACCCAAGCCCGACTGGATGGGCGCATCTGCGTTATCACCGGCGCGACATCGGGTGTGGGCTATGCGGCGGCAAAAAGGCTGGCACGCGGTGGGGCGCATGTGGTGATGGTGTGCCGTAATGCAGAGAAAGCGCGACGCGTTCAAAAGGAACTTGAAAACGCATACAACACGCAAACGGATATCATACTGGCGGATTTTACCAGACTCACGGATATCCGCAAAGCTGCTGCAATCCTCCTGGACCGCTATCCCCGTATCGATGTGCTCATTAACAATGCCGGCATGCATAACACGCGACGCGCTTTAACACCGGAAGGATTTGAAATGGTTTTCTGCGTGAACCATCTGGCATCCTTCCTCCTGACCCGCCTGCTTCTCGACCGACTCATAGCCAGCGCACCGGCACGCATCATCCAGGTCAACTCTCAGGGGCACCGCTTCGGCGGTCTGGACCTGAATGACCTTAACTGGGAACGCCGGCATTATAAGGGACTGCAAGGCTACGGCGCTTCCAAAGTTGCGCAGTTGCTGACGGTTTGGGAACTGGCGGACCGCCTTTCGGGAAGTGGTGTCACCATTAACGCGATGCATCCCGGTGAGGTTAAAACCAACATCGGGATGAATAACGGACGCCTTTACAGATGGTATAATCGCTATATTGTCAGGGGTTTCCTGAAAGACCCTGCCATATCTGGTGAAGCCCTGTATTACCTGGCAGCAGCGCCTGAGATGGCAGACGTCAGCGGCAGATTTTACAACCTGACCATCGACGAAAAGCCGGCAGCTCATGCGTTGAATCGTGCCGTTGGCAAAAAGGTATGGGCTATCAGCGAAGAACTTACCGGACTTTCAAATACAGGATGACTCTCGTAAGTCCAACAGGCTATATAAATCTAACACCACAACATAACTATCCGGTATGTCAGGGTGTTGACAATTCATGGAGGCGCTATGAATTATGACATAATTATCGTTGGGGGCGGTATCGCCGGACTGACCGCAGCAGCCTTTCTGACGAAGGCAGGACACAACACGCTGCTCTGCGAGAAAGAAAGCAGTTGCGGGGGACTGGTAAGTACTTTCGAGCGCGGTGGATTCTTCTTCGATGGTGGAATCCGGGCCATTGAAAACACCGGTATCGTCTTCCCGATGCTCAAGCAGCTTGGACTGGATGTGGAGTTTGTCAAGAATCAGGTTTCCATTGGGATCGAAGACCGGGTGATCCGGCTGGAATCACCGGAAAGTATCAAGGATTACCAGGCGCTGCTTACCGAGTTCTACCCGGAAAATCGCGGACGACATCAGCGCGATCATCGAGCGCATTCACGTCATCATGGGTTATCTGGATGTCCTCTACGGGATCGACAACCCCGCCTTTCTGGATATGAAGAGAGGATCGTGCATATCTCGTCAAGGTCATCCTGCCCTGGATGTTGAAATACCTGCTGACCTTCCGCAAGATTGAAGCCCTGAATGAGCCTGTTATAGACTACCTCAAAAATTACACTCAGAACCAGAGCCTGCTGGACATCATCGCGCAGCACTTCTTCCAGGATACACCCACATTCTTCGCGCTGAGCTATTTCAAGCTGTACCTTGATTACAACTACCCGCGCGGGGGTACCGGCAAGCTGCCGGAGAAGCTGATAGCGTTTATCGAGGCGCACAATGGGACGATTAAGACAAACACAAAAATCGTCGCTGTCGACCCGGAGAAACGGGTTGTCACCGATTCCCAGGGACAGACGCACGGGTACAGACAGCTGATCTGGGCTGCTGATCTGAAGACACTTTACCAACAAATGGATCCGGACACCATTTCCGACAGCAATATTCAAAGCGCCGTCCGGGAACGCCGGGCTGCAGTGGCAGATAAAGCGGGGGGGATTCGGTTTTCACGCTCTACCTGGCGCTGGACCTGGACAAAAGCTACTTCTCCACCCGTGCCAGCGAGCATTTCTTTTATACACCACACCGGCGAGGGGCAATCCTCTGTTGGACCTGTTCCCATCGGCGAATCCCGCGACGACATTGAGGCATGGCTGGAGAAGTTTTTCACCCTGACAACCTACGAAATCTCGTGTCCGGTGATGCGTGATGTTACGATGGCGCCTCCCGGTAAAACAGGCCTCATCGTGAGTGTACTGTTCGATTATAAACTTACGAAATATGTTGAAGACGCCGGCTGGTATAACGCGTTCAAGACTTTACGCTGAGGATTGTATCCTCAATACCCTGGAGGCATCAATCTATCCCGGAATCAAGGCAGCCATTCTTGACCGCTTCTCATATACGCCCCTGACCATTGCCAGGGTCACCGGCAACGCGGATGGGGCAATCACAGGATGGTCCTTCACCAACGATTTTATTCCGGTGGAACACCGGCTACCCAAAATCATGAGCGCCACGCGCACCCCTATTCCCGGCATCTACAAGGCAGGTCAATGGGCGTTCAGTCCCAACGGGCTGCCCACAGCTATCCTCACCGGAAAGCTGGCGGCAGATCAAGCCATCAAGGGATTGAAGAGGAAGAAGTCCTAGAAATTACCGTACCCGCTCTGGTGGTATGCATCACATCCCACATCTCTCTATTGACAAATCGCCAATAGGTATTATCCTTGCTCCAATCATTGATACCCATAAGGCTATTATCAGCAGAAGGAGAGTGATACGATGCCAGACCTGATCTGTGTATTGAACGATACCGCAATACCTGAGAGCCAGCTCCGTATTGAACACGGATTGACATTTTGGATCAGTACCGAAGCCGGTGCCATACTCCTGGACACAGGTTTGAGCGGTGATGTCTTGTTACACAACCTGGATGTGCTGGATCTCAACCCGCAAACCCTTAAGGCTATCGCAATCAGCCACGCCCACAACGACCATACCGGTGGACTCACAGCACTCTCCAAACATACCGCGCCGAAGCTGCCCCTCTATGCCAATGCGGATCTAATGCGCACACGCTTCTCTCAAAAAGATGGGAAATACAACAGTATCGGTCTCTCTGTGGATGAAGATTGGCTCAACACCCATTTCACTATGCACTTGAATGATGCGCCACAGCAAATTCTAGCCCGGTGTATGGACTACCGGTGCAATCACGAAACACCCCCATCCCCTGGGAAATAGCAAGAACCACCTTATACGCGAGGAGCAAAGTTATATCGCTGATCCCTATAACGATGACCTTTCCCTGGTTTTAGAGGTTGATGAGGGTCTGGCGGTCATCTGTGGTTGCTGCCATGCCGGGCTGCTTAACACGCTTGAGCACATCCATAATGCTTTTAAGCGTCCCATTGTGTTCATCGCCGGAGGAACACACCTGGGCAGCGCGGATGATACGACACTGGAAGCCATAGCTCGCTTGATAGGTGATTGGGGAACGGTACGGCGTATTTATCTTAACCACTGTTCCGGGGAACACGCTTATACCAGTGCTCAAACAGCGTCTAGGGGAAAATGTTGTGCAGCCTTGTCCTGCTGGAACAAAGATAAATATTGAGGAAGTTATACGGCATTAAATTCAGGCGCAATTTTGAGCTACCGGTGGGCAGCCTGATAGTCCGTCAGAATTCAGCTAAACCTGGAAGCGGTTGCTCTCTGGTATAATGTGTGTGCTGTGAGTTTCACTCTCCGGGGAGGCATCACATATGCAAGAGGGAGCAGTGTGGCCCGTATTTCGTTATGACTGCAAAAATACAGGTCGCAGTACTGTAAAAGCACACTATCACCACGACCATCCGTGGTTTGTCCAGACCGGCAAAGGCATATTCTCCACGCCCGTTATCGATCGCAAAGGCACGATTTACGCAGGTTCTGCCGATCACATATTCTACGCCCTCCGCCCCGATGGCTCCCTTAAATGGTCTTTTGAGACGGGCGAGATCATCGACTCTGCAGCTGCGTTACCTTCTGTCATCGCCGACACCGGACCCAGCGTCCTTGTTCCTTCCGGCGATGGAAACCTGTATTGCCTGTGCTGTGACAACGGTGAGGTCAACTGGCAATTCGACGCGCGTACCGCTCCCAGGGCAAGTTTTAACAACTGGTGGGAAGCCAACGTCGCGATAGGTCCGGATAACGCTATTTATGCCGGAAATACAAATTTCAATTACTACGCCCTCAGTCCGGAAGGTACATTCCGATGGGCTTATTCGACAGGCGCAAACGCGTGGTCCATGGCAGCATTTGCCGACGACGGGACCCTGTACTGGGGATCCAACGACACCTTCATCCACGCCGTTAATCCAGATGGAGAACCGAAATGGCGGAGACGCACTTTAGGTTTTATCGCGGCGTCGGCAGCCATTGGCACGGATGGAACAATTTATATCGGTTCTTTTGACAGCAACTTTTATGCCCTGAATCCAGACAACGGGCGCGTGCGCTGGAAATTCAAGACACAGGACCATATCTACAGTTCTGCGGCGTTGTCCATCGACAATCAGGGTACAACCGACGCTATATTCTTCGGTTCGGCAGATGGGAATCTGTATGCCGTCAACCCGGAGGGCAAGCTTATCTGGCGATATAATACAGAGGCACCGATCCGGTCCTCACCTGTGTTAGGACGAAAACCCGAGGGAGAAGAAGGATGGATCGTTTATTTTGGCTGCGGTAATGGTAAATTATACGCGCTGGATGCCAATAGTGGGTCAAGACGGTGGTCATATGATACAACACCCGATCAGAACGAACTCAGAGACCGCAATGACCTTAACGGCTCCCCCGCATTGAGCACAACCGGTATAACCATTGGTGGGGAACACGGACAACTATGGTATATACCCTACGATTACCCTCTGCATCAGGATGATCCCCGAGGTTGCGTTGCGCCGGGAGAGGATTTCCCGCAACAGATAGCAGGATTGACCTACATAACACCCGGTGGGAACATCCAACGCACGCCATTGGAAAAACTCCCCACTTCGACCATCCTCACGCTAAGACTTAACTTTCGGGCAAACGGGGAATCCCTCGAAGCACGCCTTTTTAATATGCCATTTCTCAAACCCCGCCGCGCCCTGCACATTAGGAGCGTTCCACCTTTTCCATTCGATGCGGAAACCAGTGCGGATGGACGCCACCTGCACATTATCCCCCGCACATTCCTGGATCCCGATCAGGACTACAGCATATCCATCGAAGGCATTGCTTACACCGGGGGATGGCATATCGGTAACCTGACGATCGGTGGTCGACGCCTGGGAAAATTCAGTCAGCGGATCACATTCCATACCAGTTCACCGGCACACACTCGCATACCCCTCAGGATAAGCAGCGATAAGGTCACGGCATTTGAATTGACGCGTTTGGCTGTCCCTATTCCCACGATGCTGCCCAGCCTGAATCAGATTGGTTTTGATTATATAGATTGGATCATTGGTGTGGTTGATATCACAGAACCTGATGATAAGGGTACGGGCAAGCTGATATTGTGGGCAGTGGGTGGCACACGGAATGGAAGCGGTGCACTGGTCGTCGATCCTCAGACAGCCTTTATGTTACCTTTAAGCGGGACGTATCGCAATGACGCCTTCATCCTGTCAAACCACAATTTCAAAATGCTGATTACCGGTATTCCAATTCCGTTCAACCTGTTCCAGATTCGCGGGCAGATGGGCGCTGATCTGCATGTGGGGAACAGTGCAGTTGCTTTCGCCGATACAAAAGTCCTTTCGATCCCAACCTTCGGACCACTGCTTGTCCTCGCCGGACTCGCCAGTAACTGGTGGCAAAAACTGCTGGCAATGGCGACCTACATCACACGTCCTTGTGAAAACATCCCGGCGAATCAACGTCCACCAGGTATCCGTGTCCGGTCCATCGTTTTCGAACGCCCGGTACGGTCGTACGATGGGCTGGTCAAGGTTTCGTTCGACATTGAAGATGGCTGTTCATACCCAAACAACCAGCATCTTGCCGGGATTTTACTGCTCGATGCAGAACGGGGAGAGGTCGTTGCACTGGATTATCAGGCTAATCTCAAAGCAACCGCCGACAGCGCAGGTAACCTGCAAACCGCAGGATTGGTCATACCGGCAGGCATCAAATTGCCTGAAGTCGTCGAAGTCATCGTGATGCTTGACGTTTTCCCGCTTTACCGGGAGCAATTCCCCTGACGCATTAACCCTTTTTATCAACAGGAGTCAATCTATAAACACAACCACCGTCACCCATGCACAACAGAAGCTGCCCTTCTGGTTTAAAGTATCCTACAGCATCGGCGATCTGACCACCAGCGGTTCCGTCGCCATCGTTTCATTCTACCAACTCTTCTTTTTAACGGATGTGGTTGGCTTGCGTCCTGATCTCGCCGGATGGGCAATAGCCCTGGGTCGCATCTGGGATGCTGTCAATGATCCCCTGTTAGGCCTTCTATCCGACCGCATCCGCAGCAGATGGGGGCGACGGCGTGTGCTTCTGTTAACCGGTGCGGTCCCGCTTGGTGTCGCATTTGCACTCATGTGGTTGATTCCACCCTTAAACCCCATCGGACTCACCCTATACTATGCAGTGACGTTTATGCTCTTCGATTCAGCCTATACCGCAGTGCATGTGGGTTACAACGCCCTTACGCCGGAATTGACGAACAATTATGATGAAAGAACCGAACTCAACGGTTTTCGCATGATTTTCGCTATTTCCGGGTCTCTCGGGGCCATTATCCTGGTCACGGTATTGGGATGGACAATTGAAAACACCCGAACCTTATACCTGATTATGGGCATCTTATTGGGTATCTTATTCATCTTCCCTCCTCTGATTGTCTTCCGGGTCACACGGAATCACAAATTCGATGAAAAAGAAAACCATCTATCTCTGTGGGACGCGGTCAAATATACACTGAGCAACAAGGCTTTTCTGAGTGTGATGGCTATCTATCTGCTGAGCTGGACAACAGCCAGCATTCTGTCAGCTCTGCTTGTTTACTTCGCCAGCTATCATTTACGCATTCCGGAACAGGCAAACTACTTTGTCCTGGCAGCCCAGGGATCTGCCATTCTATTTATTCCCCTGACCGTCAAACTGGCGAAGGACTTCGATAAGCGTTGGTCTTTCATCATCGGATCGGCAACGTGGATCATCACGCTGCTGGGCATCGCCAGTCTGCGCCCGGACCAGGTGGGCGTTGCCTATATACTGGCGGTATTATCCGGCTTAGGTATCGCAACGGCGTATGTCATCCCGTGGTCTATGCTGCCGGATGTCATTGAAAACGACCAATTGCGCACCGGGCAACGCCGGGAAGGCTCGTATTACGCTCTGGCGGCGTTTTTCCAAAAGCTGGGGACCGGCTTCGCTCTGTGGAGTATGGCGCAGATTCTGGCTTTAAGCGGATATATCACGCCTGATGCGGAATCAGGTATACTCCCATTCCAGCCAATATCGGCGATCAATGCCATCCGTTTTTTCGCCGGACCGGTCTGTGCTGTATTGCTTTTCATTGCGATTCTGGTTGCGTGGCAATATCCCATCAGCCGTAAAGAACACGAACAGAACCTGGATGCGTTGAAAAGCATATAACAAAAAATCAGGCGGTGAAGAAAAATCTTCACCACCTGATTGTGAACCGATAGGGGGTTCAGAACCTCATTAATCTAAAAAACTATCTGGTTAAGCAATAACCTTCGCTTTGCGCGAGCTGAAACCAAGGGTGATCAAACCAAGCCCACCCAGAACCAACGCGCCGTACAGATATAAGCTGCTGTTGCCCGTTGCCGGTAACATCGTGGGCGCTTGCGCGTCAACACTGATAACTGCGGTCAAAGCTGGTTCACCACCACCCGCAAAACCCATCGCGTATACTGTGTAGACGGTACCTTCTTCTAATTTGATTCCCGGAAGACTCAAAGCTACTGTATCGGTACCAGCTAATCGCGCCTCAAGATCATAGGTGCCGGCATCAACAGGCAGATAATCACCTACACCTTTGAAGGAAACGCCACCGAAAAGAACTGGGCCACTCGTTACTGCAATATCCACGGCAGGTGCGTCAGGTGATGCGTGAACGAAACGAACATGCGCTTTACCGGCAGCAGGTAAACTGTTGTTATCAACCAGAACCAGGGGCTCGATATTCGCCAGGGTGTTCAGCGCAACAATTGTGTAATCCGTGTTATTCTGCAGGTCAAGATCAGCCTCAATCACAACAGGTTCCGTTGCACCCGCAGGTACAATCTGGAAGTTGTGCATCCCCCCGCTTAACATTGCGTAGGCTGTTACGCCCTTAAATGGCGCATTCTTGAATGCAGGCGCCCCATCGACCCAGACATCCACTGCGGGAGCATCGGGTGATGCGTGTACTGCGCGCACATTTGGACCGTGATTGTCGGCCATAACAGGTACTACCAGAACCAAAGCTAAAGCCAAGACTGAAGCTATCGACATTAAGCGTTTCATTTCACTTTCTCCTATTTTATATATGTTTTTATTATTTACTATGTTTATCTCTCAATTCCTCTATACTATACACTATTGTTCATATTTTGTCAAGTGTTTGTATAGATTATTTTAGTAAATTCGTGAGAAATCGTCATTTTGGGTCAGTTTTGTCAGTGGAAATGGTCCAGGAATGTTCACACAGATCCTGTTTGGAGACAACAAACGCGGGTAACCTGCAAACAGCAAACCTGAAACTTTTATATCCGGTACGAGCTACATAGAACCTTAATCGTGGTCTTGACCAGGAATCCATACATAGGTTTCCTGGAAACGCGTGACATACAGAAACCGCTGGGGCTGAATCCTGAACAAAGCTGTCGTTGGGGATGCTACAAAATCCTTAAGGTATGGATGCCGTGCAGTGAGTAAGTGCGAATAAGCAGTATAATCCGGTCCGGAATCGAGCTGTTTAGCTTGACCGGTTATCGTAACAGCTTCAGTGTTCATAAGATCCCCGGGTATTTGATCCCGACTGTCCACAACCAGGGCAACCCGGTCACACACCTGGAGCAGGCTGTATTTTCTCGTTTGCATTGGGGTAGCAAAGTAAAACGATGTCAGGCGATCATCAACGGCAAACGCCACAACCGAACCATAAGGCTGTCCATCCCCCTGCGTGCAGAGGACAGCAAACGACTCGTTTGCCACCAGGGTTTGGATGCAGGATATGACAGATTGACCAGTTGATGTTAGAGAACTTTTATTCACGGACAAACACCTCCCGAACTACCGCCTCAAGCGATTCATCCTTCTCATGTGAATATACGCCATATTTGCGCCATAAAACCTGTCCTTTATGGCTCAGAAGCAAAACCGCAATGTCTTTTTCAGAAGGTATTTGAAGGGCCTGCCGAAAATCGACCTTATCCAGGTACAGCGTGATGGTCCGTTCACGGGTTAGAGGATTGGGAATGCCGGCACGCATGCCCTCATTGATAAAAGTCCGGAACAACTTACCCCGCGTTTGGATTGTTGGCAGTTCATACGTCACTAATCCCGGATATGCTTTTTCAAGCCGGCTTGTGCAGGGAATCCAGGTGTCAACCTGGGACTGCTGCCACTGCTGGAATGCTATCAGCACCACGTTGAACTCACCCTGGAAATCCTGAGGAAGAACCAGTTTTTTGCGCTGAAGGTTAGAACCCTTTACCAACGGAAATTGAGCCACACGATCATGACCTGGCACTTTAAAACCTCCCATTATTTTCTCGACACCATTGGCGCGTATATATGTTCAGACTGGTCGCGTTCATAAGCGCCCATATCGCAGGGTGGAAAAATAAACACACCGCGCTGGTCGCGGCTTCCAACAATGCAGCCATTGACCCCGGCAGGGATCTGATCGACTGCGGGACTGGTGATTTTCAAACTGTGGGTCCAGGTAGAACCGCCATTGTCGGTTAGAATACCCAGTAAGGGATCAAGCGGGGTCGCGGTGGTGCCCACCAGATCACCTGACTGCGAAACAAATGTACAGCCAGCGTTATCGCCTATCCCGAGCAGGTTGTAATCGCCGGACGTGACCACCCCACCACAGTCTGGATCCATCTTACTCTTGGCAATGTTCTCAGCGATAATGCTGTTGGTCACGGTAACCGCACTAGAACTGGTTCCCACATGTACCAATCCCCCAACTCCCCCGATACCATCATTATCCATATTGGCTGTATTCCCGGTAATCGTGACATGGTTCAGGTTCGCGACCGCCTCGTTATAGATGAAAATTCCTCCTCCGATACCGTTTGCATTATTTCCACTCACAGTACAGTTGTTCATCTCCAAAACACTTCCTTGTTGGACGAGAACGCCACCTGCATCATTGTCTGCCACATTTCCGCTAATCGTACAGGCTTTCATCTCCAGGATAGCACTAAACCGGACGTAAATACCACCCCCGTGATATCCACTATTAGACTCAATAGTACTCTCTCGTCAACGATCCTGCCGCGCTATCGATAATATACAGACCACCGCCACTCCCACGGTACCCGTTTGAACCCACCGACCCGGTGCCGGAACCCGCTCCACCGCGTGCGGGGAGACCCGTTTCATTATCCTGGATTGTGCTGCCAATGACCGCCAATGTCGCAGCGCTGCCCACAGAACAAACACCCGCGCCGGCAGCACCATCCCCACCGTCCCCGCCGTCGCCATCCCCGGCGGTCACGTCGCCAGCCTCTCCCCCGTGACCCGTCTTATTAGCAGTCATATCGCTGTTGATGATCGTCAGGGAGCCCCTGGTATAGATACCACCTCCGCGCCCCCCATCACCACCGTTGCCAGCGTTAGCATTGGCGTTATCCCCTCCGCGACCTCCAGCACCGCTGATATTGTTACTGATTGTTGTATTGGTCAGCGTCATCACGCCGGTAGCAGAAAGGTAGATCCCCCCACCCAAACCTCCCCCGGTGCCATCTTTTCCGGAAGTACTATGACTGCCTGAACCAGCCTGATTGTTCCTGACGGAGCTGCTGTTCAAAATCATAACCCCCGATTTATTACGAATTCCACCACCGCCACCACCAATTCCATAGCCAGGCGTATTGATTGTGCAGCCATTTCCCGCATCCCCGGCTTGATTATAGCTAACAGTACTGCCGTTTAATATAACATTCCCTGTGTCAAGGTAAATGCCTCCGCCAAAGTCACCGATGCAAGTCAAATCTGTACCACCGTCAGTGCCATCCGGGGCTTTGCCATACCGGATCGTCACGTTGTTGATCTGGACCATGGCAGGTGAATTCGTGATATGCAGCACCCGGTCCACGCAATCTAAGCACAAACTCGGGCTGATCGGAGATGCGGTTCCGGCTTGAATAATCGTTGTCTTCGCGCCGGCGCCATTGATGGTCAGGGCACTGGTGATATCCAGGTCACCACTGGCATTGGCATCCTCTCCGGACGCGCCGGTCAGCGTATACGTCCCAGCCGGCAACGTGATCACGTCATCGCCATAGGCTTTGACGCCGGTGCATCCGCCAAAGTCGCTGTCCGTGTTGGCTGATTGAATAGCCTCACGCAGCGAACAATTCTTACCTGTGCCGAATTCATCAGCGGTGGTGTTGACCACGATCGTTGCTGAGGGGGTTGCCGGCGCGGATTGAACGGTCAGGACAGGAATTGCCAGCATGAGAATTAACATCCAGCGCAATAATTTCAATGAACGTGCCCTTGTTATCTTGAGAGAATGTTCAGGGATCATAGCGGCGCTCCTTAATAGAATATGTGCTGTAGGTCAATGAGTTGTAGACTATTTAGTACATTATCTCCACTTATGCAAGACTTTGGAGCTCTGTGAGTCCCAAAATGCGGCATTCATTGGGAGATCAGATTTACTATACACCAGGAAGTTTCTCCGGGCAAGATAGTTACCATCCTTACAAGATTAATTCATTATCAAGTGTATAACTACACTAGGTGCGGGACGCATCAGATGTACAATTAATGATTGCTGGATACGCTCATTGTGTTATCCACAAGGCAATTTGCGAAAAGAACGGAAACTCAGATGCCATGCCTTTTGAGGGAATGAAAACCGATAACTGAGTCATACCCAATCAGGCGAGTGTCCAGAACTTAATATAAGTCGATAGCAGGAGACCGAAAATGAAACTCGTTGTATTTGGATCCACGGGTAAAACTGGCGTAGAGCTAGTAAAACAATCTTTAGCGCTGGGCTTTGATGTGACGGCTTTTCTGCGTGATACATCAAGGATGCCGTTTACGGATGAGTGTTTGCATTGCATGACCGGTGATGTTTTGAATCTCATTGATGTACAAAAAGCCGTTCAGGAGCAAGATGCTGTCGTCTGTGCTTTGGGATCAAACAGTTTATCAAAGACATCAATTCGCTCCGAAGGAACTGCCAACATCATTACTGCCATGAAAGATAAAAACGTCAGGCGGTTAGTCGTTATCTCCGCAATGGGAGTAGCAGAAAGTTGGTCAACGCTCTCATTTATTAACAAGCTCTTTTTTGCTATTCTGCTGCGTGCCACACGCCAGGATCATGAAAAACAGGAAGCTGTGGTAAAAGGGAGTGAACTTGACTGGACAATTGTGCGACCCAGTGGTTTGACAGATACCGCATTAACGGGCGATTATTCCACAGGTGAAAATATCCGAGCTGAGACTTCGAAAATCGCTCGCGCTGATGTCGCGCATTTCATCATCAAAGAACTGATGGAGAATGCCAATATTCATAAAGCAATCACAATAACAAATTAACCATGAAACCAAACACCAGTCACAGTATAAAACCGTCTTACAACGCGACCTATATTGCCGGTAAAACATGCTTGGTCACCGGAGCGACTTCAGGTATTGGAAAGGTCACCGCAACCACACTGGCAGCCCTGGGCGCTGAAGTGATTGTTGCGGGACGGGATAAACAAAAAGCGGAGGACACGGTGCGGCAAATCCGGCTTGATACAGGTAACGAATCTATACAATATCTGCTTGCTGATTTTTCCGATATTCAACAGGTCCGATCTCTGGCAAAATCATTCATCGCAAAGTACTCTAAGCTTGATGTGCTGGTCAACAATGCTGGTGCTTTTTACAATAAACGGATAGAAACGCACTATGACATTGAAATGACGTTTCTCGTCAATTATCTGGCGCCATTTTTGCTGACAAATCTGCTTTTGGAAACTATTCAAGGCAGCACGCCAGCCCGAATTGTAAACGTTTCATCCGATGCTCATAAATATGACATGATGGATTTTGACAACCTGGGATTTAAGCACGGTTACTCCGGGATGAAAGCTTACGCCAGATCCAAGTTGGCTAATATTCTATTCACTTATGAGTTAGCACGCCGACTGGCTGGTAGCGGTGTGACCGTTAACGCTCTCCACCCGGGACATGTTGCCACAGATATCTGGAGCACTAGCTTTTCGTTTATTGGTCCAGTGCTCAAATGGGCTATGGGGTTATTTGCCTTGTCTCCGGAACAAGGTGCTGATAATACCCTCTATCTCGCATCTTCTCCGGATGTAGAAGGGATGACAGGCAGATATTATGTCAAACGGGAACCCGTTCAATCTTCAGCCATCTCTCGCGATGTCAATATCGCGCAAAGTTTGTGGGAAATCAGCGAACGTCTGACCGAATTAGCACAATAAATCACCGCGAAACCAGCATTCAACATCTAATCTACATTCTCATTGACAAGGAGCTTCATATGGATCCATCAGCGCGTATCATTATTACAGCGGCATTAGTGTTTTACACCATTGGGGTCTGGGGAGAACGGCTCACAGGCCAACTCAAACCGTGGCATTTGATATTTTTCGTTCTTGGACTTATCTGCGACACCTGGGGAACTGGCATGATGTTCGAAATGGTAGGCGGGATGGCATTTGATATTCACGGTATAAGTGGTCTGATCGCAATTATTCTCATGCTCATCCACGCAATCTGGGCGCTGGTCGTGTTGGTCCGGAGAGACGAGAAAGCACTCAGTAACTTCCATAAATTCAGTGTTGCCGTATGGTTCATCTGGTTGATTCCATATTTCAGCCCTATGTTTTTCAACCTGGCTCAGGTGAAATCACCTTAATCCGGATTTTTCCTTTCCAGAATTTCATCCACCAACCCAAGAAGTTCATCAATATTCAAGGGTTTCGTCAGGCAAGCATAGGCGTCGTGACGCAAGGCTTCTGCGACAAGATCAGACAACTCACTCCGGTAACCGGTCATCATAATCGCGACTGTCCGGGCTTTGATCTCGTGGATAGCCAGGTACGTCTCCAACCCGTTGAGCACAGGCAATTTCATATCAATGAGAATAATGGCGTAATCTTCTTGCTGAACCATAGAAATTGCTTCAGTCCCTGTAGGGGCAATCCCCACCTGGTAACGCTTTTTCGTCAGAATTCCTTTCAAGGACATGCAAATCCCTGGATCGTCATCGACGATAAGGATCAGCGCACCTGATTTTCGCTGTTTAGCCTCCTCCACAAGAGCGATAACCCGCTCAATATCCAGAGGTTTATACATGATTCCGTAGACGCCTTCCTCCAATGCCTGCTGGACCAATTCTTCCATCGCGTAGGCAGTCATCAGAATCACCACGGTGTCCGGACGGGTAAGTTTGATTTGCCGGTGTGCCTCCACGCCATTCATGACCGGCATTTTGATGTCCATAAACACGATATCATAAGGACTTTCTTTCACCTTTTGAATGGCTTCCAGTCCATCAATGGCAATCGTGACAGCATGGCCAAGTCGCGTCAGGATGGCAGCCATTGTCTTTCCCTGGCTAAAGTTGTCATCCACGATCAAGATTTTCGCAGGTCCCACTTCCGTCATATTATGTTCCTCCCCTAACACCAGGGTTAACTTGCACGGGTAACTTTACTTTAAACGTGCTGCCCTTCCCGACCTGGCTTTCCACCACCACCGTACCCCCATGCCCCTCTACCAAGGTCTTGACCACAACCAGACCCAAACCAACACCGCCAGTTTTGGTGGTAAAGAGCGGTTCAAAGAGTTTTTTACGATTATCTTCAGGTATACCCAACCCCGTATCGGTAATCGAAACCCTTACACATCCCGAGTCATCCAATGAAGTTTTTATGATAAGGTGACCGCCATCCGGCATCGCCTGCACACCGTTTAGGATAAGGTTGCTGAATATCTGGATGAGCTGGTTGTGGTCAGCCAGGATTGCTGGCAAATCATCCTGGAACTGAAGGGACACCTGCACGGTTGGTGCTGTGGGCAAGGTGACACGCGACAACGCTTCCTTGATAACGTCATTGACGTGCACCCTGTGCCTTTCTGGTGATTTAGTTGTGGCAAAATCGAGCAAACCTGATATTATCTTTTCCGCAATACCAACTTCGTGTTCCAGAGTACGCAACATTTCGCGAACTTCATTATTGGGATTTTCAAGAACCATATGGAGGAAGTAGGCGGCGTTTTTTATCGCGCCCAGGGGATTACGCAGCTCGTGGCCCACCCCACCCGCTAATTGCCCGAGAACAGCCAGTTTCTCCCGGCGGACCAACTTTTCCTGCGCATCCTGGAGCGCTCGGGTGCGCGTTTCCACCATTTCTTCCAACTGTTCTGAGTAAGTTCTCAGTACCTTTTCCGCCTGCTTACGCTCTGTAATATCACGACCAATGCCTACAATACCTACGATCTTACCGCTGCCATCCCGCAACGGCACTTTGGTGGTAGTCTGCCATCCCTGACGACCGGTTGCGTGGTCTACAAAAGGTTCTTCATGTTCAATCAATGCTTCCCCCGACTGGATAACCTTCTGTTCGTCAGCGAAATACTGCTCTGCTAATTCACGAGGATAAAAATCAAAATCACGCTTGCCGAGGAGTTCCTCCGGAACTTCCAGCCCGGTGCTGTGCATAGACGCGCTGTTGCCTAAAACAAAACGACTTTCCGTGTCTTTAGCATAGATATAATCCGGCAGGTTGTCGATTACCGTTCGCAGCAGATTGCGTTCCTCAACCAGTTGCATCTCCATACGTTTACGCTCTGTTATATCAAGCACAGCAAAGGTGACGCCGGCTGGCAAATCGTCCGGATCCAGCGGGGTTGAACTGAGTAAAACGTCAATAATCTCCCCATCCTTGCGTCTGAAGTGCGTCTCCACCGAACCTGTTCCACCAGCCTGGATCTGCCGGTATTTCTCCGTACCGACATAATCATATTCTGTATCAGAAGGATACAAAACCCGGGCATTTTTCCCTATAAGTTCATCCCGTGCATAGCCGGTGATCTTACAGAGGTAACCATTCACATCCAGGAGTATCCTGCTGGATACCAACCCAATCCCAATTGGCGCCACCTGGAGAATACTTCTGGTCCTGGCTTCGCTTTGACGCAATGCGGCCTCAATTCTCATACGCTCGGAAATTTCATTCTGTGCAGCCTCAAACAAACGTGTATTTTCCACCGCTATGGACGCATGGCTGGCAAATTGCATCAGAAGGGCAAGGTCGTCCTCCGTGAAATGTCTGTTATCCATATCGTCCAGGACGTCAATCACACCTGTGACCTGATCCTGCCAGAGCATGGGGGCGCAGAGTAAAGCTGAAAAAGGTTGATCCTCTTCATAGACTGCAGCGCGATTGTCCCAAACGCGATAATCATCAACGATCAACGGCTCACCGGTCACCGCCACAGTGCCGGCCGCACCTTCACCATACGCCAGGACTGTACCGGTGTAGTCGCGCGATGTGTTATAACTCACCACACAACGGACTGTCTTTGAATGGGGAATGCAAAGATACATCCCACCACTCGTAGCACCCAATAATGCTACAGCCCTTTCGACAATAGTTTGAAGCAAATCAGGTAATTTTTGCCGAATAGTAATTTCTAATACAGTTGCCTGGAGAGCTGCCAGCTCTTCAGCACGGCGCTGCCGGGCTTCCTCTGCTCGTTTGCGTTCGGTGATGTTATACGCCACTACAACCGCACCTATGGAATGTCCTTCTTCGTTTATGATTGGACTACAATGATATTCATTCCATAAAGTGGTCGCACAGTATTTTCTTCTCCTTTCGAAATTATATTGCTCCCCAAGAAAAGCCCGGTTGTAGTATTTTTGCCATTCCTCACATTCAGATTGTGGTAGAATCTCCAGCAATACACTTTCACCGAGAGCTATCTCTCTGCCAAAGCCTGTGCGACATTCCTCACGAAATACAGAATTTGAGAACAAAAGGCGATACTGCTGATCTACAGCCCATACGCTGGTGTCGGTATTCTCAACGACTGCTGTTAATATAGACTGGTTATTCATCACACTTTGTGCCGGTAAAGTATGCTCGATTCGCAAGATGGTCTTAATGCGGGAAAGGAAATCATGGTCAGGGATTGAACGCCTTATCACTCCGTCGGCTTTGCGCGCTAACATGATACATTCAACAGAATCCGGCGCATGGGTCGTGAGTATGACGACTAAACTGCCTGTCATCACTGGATCCTGTTTTATACGCACACAAACCGTGTCATACGCTATGTCGGATAAATCTTCCGTCAGCAGGATCAGATCGGGGAGATGTTCTCCTGCCAGGCGCAAGCCTTCCACTCCGCTTTCAGCTTGCAGGACCGGATAACCAGCCTTCCGCAGGCACTGTGACGTTTTTAGAAGCAATCCGGGGTCATCTTCAATCACCAATATACGGGGTAAAGCATCCATTTTAATTCCCCTATCCATATATCCTCAAATGAAGAGCTCTGCTGCACCATTATTATAATGTCAAATGGGGCTTTGGGATAGAATTATGAGGTGCGTTTCAGGATTTTACATTTATATCATTTTTATTATATAATTAGCATATATAAAAATATCTAATACATTTAACACTATTGCCGCTTATTTGGCAACCAGTTGAAACCAGGAACCAGCAAATATGCTTGTGATCGTATTAATAAAGGGCACCGGAGGATGACACAGCTTACAATCTCGCTACTGGGACCATTCCAGGTCACCCTGTACGATGGTGAGGTAACACATTTCGCCTCAGATTCTGTACGTGCGCTGTTCGCGTACCTGGTGATGCACCCCGGTATTGCCCACCGTCGTGATGCGCTGGCAGGGTTACTCTGGCCCGAACATCCTAATGCCGAAGCACTGCGAAACCTGCGTGTTGCACTCAGCCGGCTGCGAGACGCCATCGGCGATCGGGAAAACAAGACGCCATTCCTGGAAATCACGCGCCAGACGATTCAACTCAACCTGGACGCTCGCTGCTTAATAGATACACTATGTATCCGAGATGCACTGAACGCCACAAAAACACACGAGCACGCAAAGATTGATGAATGTGAATCGTGCGCCAAACAGCTCGAGAAAGTTTCATCCCTGTATCGCGGTGAATTTCTTTCCGGATTTGCCCTCGACAGTGCCCCGTTCGAGGAGTGGATTGTGGTGGAACGTGAAAACCTGCATTGGCAAACACTTGAAGCACTCTACACGGTGGCTTCCTACTATGAAAAGCAAGGTGACTATGATGCCGTCATCGCTTGCGCACGCCGGCAGATTGAGCTGGAATCGTGGCGTGAAATTGCTTACCGGCAGTGGATGCGAGCCCTGGCTTTAAAAGGACAGCGCAGTGCAGCACTGACCCAGTATGATGCCTGTCGGATAACACTGTCCGAAGAGTTGGGCGTTGAACCAGACACTGAAACGGTGACGCTCTACGAGCGAATCCGTGACGGCATCCTTGCCCCAACCCAAACGTTAGTTACCAAACCCGTATATGTTGACGAGGCAATTGAGACTCCATTCATGCCTCTCGCAGTCCAACCCGTTGAAGCAAAAGAACTAGAACCCCCCATCTTGCAACAGATTCCCCATGATGAACGACGCACCATCACCATCGTTCAAGCTCATGTGAACGGGTTGGATACACTGCCTGTATTAGATGACGCCGAGGTTAGAGCGACGCTGATGAGCCAGCTCTTGCGTGCCGCCGCGGTAGAGGTCTATCGCTACGGTGGGGAGGTAGATCATTATGATGCATCTGGCTTGGTAGCCTTCTATGGCGTTCCGACCGCTCACGAAAATGACCCGGAACGCGGAGTGCTGGCGGCGCTGGCAATGCAGAAAGAATTCCAGGCTAATCTGTTAGAAGTAAGAAATGAAGCCCCGGGTGATCTCAACATGCTGACAGAGGTGGATGCTGGCAACCTGGATTTGCGGATTGCTGTGCACACCGGGGACGTGATCGTCACTCCCATGGAAGGCGGTAGTAGAACCGGGCGGCGAACAGTCATGGGTGATACGATTCTTGTCACCAGCCAGATGCTGGTGAAGACACCACCTGATGAGGTACTGGTCAGCGACGCCACCTACAGCCTGATCTCTTCACTTTTTGAATGGGAATTTGAGGATGATGCGATTGGTTATATTCCACTCACCCCACATATGGGCACAGATAAGGACCATGGTATGCCCGGGATGCGCTCAGAGCTGGTAGGGCGCGAGCACGAGTTTCGTATATTGCGCGAAGCGATCACGGGGCTGCAATCCGGGATCGGGGGGATCATCACACTGGTAGGTGAAGCGGGGATCGGTAAATCGCGGCTTGTCACTGAAATCCGAGACTCAACCAATCTTGAATGGATCGAAGGACGATGTTTATCTTACAGTGGAACGATGGCGTATGCGCTCTGGCAAAGCATTATACGCGCGTTGCTGGGTGTGATGCTGGATACTCCCCCGGCCATTGTTAGCTATACCTTGCGCAAAGCCATGCACAGCTATGAACCGGAACGGGCTAAACTGCACTATGCTTGCCTGACCAAGCTGCTCTCGATGCCCCTGGATGCTGAGTCAGAAGCATTGTTAGCCCAAATGAATACTGAAAACCTCAAGAACGCTACTTACTATGCTGTCGAATATCTCCTGGAAAGCAGCGTGCGACAGCAACCACTCATAATAGTCTGTGAAGACCTGCATTGGGCTGATCCAACGTCACTGGCTTTATTAGACCGTGTATTACATTTGACAGATCGCGTGCCCCTGCTGTTGGTTTGTGTCTTTCGACCGCTGCGAACCCACGGATGCTGGCATATACGCGAAACTGCCCTGCGACTATATCCGCACCGGCATATCGACATTGCGCTCGACCCCCTAACCACACCAGACAGTGTGAAGCTCCTAACAAACCTGCTCTTATCCCTGCCTGGACCGGATGGGCGTCAATCAGTCGAGGGACTGCCGGATGCTCTCAATTCGGAGATCCTCAACCGGGGCGAAGGTAATCCTTTTTTTATCGAAGAGATCCTGCACACGTTGATCCGCCGGGGAATCATTAGCTGTGATATAGTAACCTGCCAATGGCGAACTACCAGAGAGGCAGAACCCATCAGTATTCCTGAATCGCTCTATGGTGTACTACGCGCGCGTATCGACCAACTTCCCAAAAACACACGGCGCGTTCTTGAACTGGCGGCAGTTATCGGTCGCATCTTTTCCTACACATTGCTTGCCGACATCGCTGAACAACAATCCCTGGATGAACACCTGGTGATCCTGCAGCGGGAACAGATGATCCGCGAACGTTCCCGCCTGCCGGAAGCGGAGTATATCTTTAAGCACCAACTGCTCCTTGAAGCCGTTTATAGCGGGCTTTTGCACCGCGCACGCCGGGTGCTGCACCGGCGTGTCGCTGAAGCTATAGAAAGATTGTACCCGGACCATATCGAGGAGCAGTTGGGCCTCCTTGCCCAACACTGGGAGCAAGCCGGGGACATGAATCAGGCTTTACACTATTTGCGCCAGGCAGGGATAAAGGCAGCTGCCCAGAATGCCAATGAGGAAGCGGTGGGTTATCTGAGCCGGGCTCTCGATCTCGTCCCTTCCGCAGACTTGCACGGTCGTTTTGAGCTGTTGTTAATCCGTGAGTGGACATACAATCTTCTCGGGGATCGTGAAGTGCAAATGCGTGATCTGGAAGCTTTACAGCAATTAGCCGATCAGCTTGACGATCTTTCGAAAAAGGCCGAAGTCACGTTGCGCATGGCTGAATATGCCGATATGATAGGTAACCGCGAGACAGCAATTTCCTTAGCCCAAAAGACCATCCAGCTCGCAATTTCCTGCAAAGAACCGCGTATCGAAGCCCTGGCACACTTGTATTTGTCGAATGAGATTGTCAATCCAGCAGAATCTCGTAAGCATGTCGAGTCTGCCCTGACCCTTACTCGCAGTTACAGATTGCGAAGGATTGAAGCGCGGAGCCTGTTGCGCCTGGGAAACAATGCTATCAAGCAAAATGACGTTGACAGCGCCAGGAAAGCTTGCGTGCAAGCTTTACACATCTATCGCACGCTGGGCGACCGGATGGGTGAAGGTGATGCGCTCCGGGAACTTGGCTATATTGAACAAACTGCAGAAAACCCAGGAAAGTTTTTTGAATATTCCGAACAGGCTTTGCACATTCACCGCGAGGTGGGCAATCGCAGGGAAGAAGCCATGGACCTGTTTAACCTTGGTTGGGCGTATCTTTATCTGCACAAATACGCCCGGGCTTTAAAACATTTCACTTTATCCCAGAAGCAGTTTTCTGCGATTGACGATCACTATTTCCAGGCGGTGGTTATGCTTTTTACCGGAGCGGCTCTTGCCAACCTCGGGGATTATGACAGAGCTGGTGATCATTATGAAGCGTCCTTACCAACCATACTCGAAAAATATCATGTTGGGGAAGAGCCTATCGTCACTTTAACCTGGATGGCGTTACGTGACCACCAACTGGGCGATGATAGGGCATCACGCGCACACGCAGAACAAGCCCTGCAATATATTCAGGACTCGTATGGAAGCAAACCATATTATATCGCGCTGCAATATCACACCCGCGCCCTCTATGTATTAGGTTGTGCGTTGGCGGGATTAGAGCGAGGGGAAGAAGCCATTGACACATTTCAGCAAGCGCTGTCAGTCCCCTATGAGTCAGGACCACGTGGATATACCATAGAACCTTGTGTTGGATTGGCTGAAGTTTACTTACATCTTGGTGATCCCCAACAAGCATTAAAACACGTGGACGAGATCCTGACCTTTCTTAAAACACATCCCGTTTACGGTGCAATGGAGCCATTCCGCATATACCTGACATGTTACCGGGTATTGGAAGCCAATCAGGATACCCGCGCGTTAGATGTGCTAGAGACCGGGTACAGTCTGTTAAAGGAAATTGCGGATGAGATAAAGGATGCAGCATTGCACCGTTCGTTTCTGGAGAACGTGACTGCGCATCGAGAGCTTATAGCCGAATACGCAACCAATGGCAAAGGGCGATGACACAACTCGCAATATCCCTTCTCGGACCATTCCAGGTTGCAGTGGAAAACGAAACTGTCAAACATTTCGCTTCTGATTCTGTACGGGCCCTATTTGCGTACCTGGTGATGCATCCTGGCATGGCCCATCGACGCGACATGCTGGCGGGGTTACTCTGGCCCGAACACCCCAACGCCGAAGCGCTGCGCAACCTGCGTGTGGCGCTCAGTCGCCTGCGAGACGCCATCGGCGACCGGGAAACCGCTACCCCTCTCCTGGAAATTACGCGCCGGACGATTCAAATCAACCTGGATGCTAACTCCGTGTTCGATGTAAAAAGGATGCGCGAGGCACTGGATGTCACGAAAACACACAGCCACCCGCAAAATGACCCATGTGACACGTGCGCAAAGCAGCTTGGGATGGTTGCAGCGTTATATCGCGGTGAATTCCTTTCCGGATTTGCCTTTAACAGTGTTCCATTTGAGGAATGGATCGTGGTGGAGCGTGAAAACCTGCACTGGCAGGCTCTCGAAGCACTCTACGCCCTGGCCAGCTATCACGAAAAGCAAGAAAATTATGATGCGGTGATTGATTATGCCCGTCGCCAGGTTGAGTTGGAGGTGTGGCGTGAACCCGCCCACCGGCAGTGGATGCGCGCCCTCGCTCTGAGCGGTCACCGCAGCGCAGCACTGACGCAATACGTGGTTTGTCGAAAAATCCTGTCCGACGAACTGGGCGTGGAGCCCGAAGCCGAGACGGTGAAACTCTACGAACGCATCCGGGACGGGCATCTGGCGCCAAAGCCGATAGCTGCCGGCGAACCGGCGATTAGCTCTACGCCAATAGAGACATCTTCCACTTACGCTCCTGGCGAGTTTCTGAATAAGGATGAACCATCGCAGCAGTATCGCCCCCACCCTGATCCCGATAGCGAACGGCGCACAATTACCGTCGTCCAAGCTGCAGTGCACAGGACAGAAACGCTGCCGGGATTGGATGAAGGTGAGGAATGGGCGTTGAAGATGAGCCAGCTCTTGCGCACAGCCGGCGCAGAAATCCATCGCTACGGCGGAGATGTGGACCACTATGACGCATCCGGGTTAACTGCCTTTTTCGGCGCACAAACCACCCACGAGGATGACCCGGAAAGAGGCGTGCTCGCTGCGCTGGCTATGCAAAAGACATTCAACGCGCAACTTGTTCAATTGCATCATGAGTTAATGGATGCTCCCGGTCATTCAACCGGAATAGATATGCAAATTGCCGTACATACCGGGGATGCGATCATTACCGTCATGGATGACGACAGAGGAACCAGGCAGCGAGCAGTGATAGGTGACTCAATTATGGCGACAAGCCGGTTATTGGCGGAGACCAACGCAGGCGATATTCAAGTCAGTGAAGCCACTTATCGCCTGGTGGCATCGCTATTTGAGTGGGAGCTTCAGGACATGCAGAATAGTTACATTCCGATTACCCATCTATCAGAGGGAGATAAGAGACGGGACATTACCGGAATACGTTCAATCCTGGTTGGACGTGATCGCGAGTTTCACATCCTGCATGAAGCCGTTGATCAACTGAAATCCGGCATTGGGGGAATCGTCACATTGATGGGGGAAGCAGGGATCGGCAAATCGCGACTCGCGGCAGAAGTCAGAAAATCAACGAATCTAAAATGGGTAGAAGGCCGCTGTCTATCATACAGTGGAACGATGGCCTATGCACTCTGGCAAAGTATCCTGCGCGCGCTGCTTGAGATAACGGTCGACACCCCACCTGCGATTATTGGCTACGCCTTGCGCAAGCAGATGCACGATTTTGATACAGATCGTTTTATGCTGAATTATGCCTGTCTTGGAAAGCTTCTCTCGATGCCTATGGATACCGAGTCGGAAGTATTGGTCGCCCAGATGGACGCTGAAAACCTTAAAAACGCCACATATAATGCTATCGAGCTTCTTCTGGAAAGCACTGCCAGGCAGCAACCCCTTGTGATTGTCTGCGAGGACCTCCATTGGGCAGACCCCACGTCTTTGTCGTTATTGAATCACGTCCTCAGTCTGACGGACCACGTACCGCTGCTTTTTGTCTGTGTCTTCCGTCCCAAACGTGAGCACGGCAGCTGGCAAATCCACGAAATAGCGCTACGCGATTATCCGCACCGGCATATCGATATACACCTCGATCCACTCACCCCAGATGAAAGCAAGAAGCTACTCGAAAATCTGCTGCTATCCCTGCCGGGACCGGACGGGCGCAAACCGGTCGAAGGGCTCCCGGATGTCTTAAAGACACAGATCCTGAACCGTAGTGAAGGCAATCCCTTTTTTGTTGTAGAAATCTTGCGCGAATTGATCCGCAGCAGGGTCATCGTCTGTGACGTCATAACGTGTCAATGGCAAGCAGGTGTAGAAGTAGAATCAATAGGCATTCCAGATTCGCTTTATGGGGTGCTGCGGGCGCGCATTGACCGGTTACCCACCGCTACCCTGCACATTCTCCAATTAGCATCTGTTATCGGGCGCATCTTCTCTTATCCCTTGCTGGCAAATATCGCTGAACAAGAATCCCTCAAGGAGCACCTGGTCATCTTGCTGCGGGAGCAGTTAATCCGCGAACGCGCGCGCTTGCCGGAAGCAGAATACATCTTTGAGCACCAACTCACACTGGAAGCTGCCTATGGTGGTCTGTTACACCGCGTGCGGCGGGTACTGCACAGACGCGTCGCTGAAACCCTGGAAAGAGTATATCCGGACGGTATCGAGGCGCAGTTGGGACTCATCGCCCAACATTGGGAGCAAGCCGGGGATACACCCCGAGCTGTTGCATACCTGCGCCGTGCAGGTATGCAAGCGGCGGGTCAATATGCCAATGCAGAAGCTGTTGACTATATGAGCCGGGCTCTTGATTTGCTGACCCCCAATGATCTCGAGGCGTATTATGCTATATTGTCAGTACGTGTCACCATCTACGACCAGCAAGGCGCGCGCGATCACCAACGACGCGATATTGAGCAGCTCAAGGAGATCGCTGAAAGATTAGATGACGGCAGTAAAAGGGCAATCCGCCGGCGAGCTGAGATAGCTTTGCTTGAGGCTAACTTTTTTTCCAGAACGATGAATAACTCAGCGCTGGTTGAAGTGGCTGAGACAGCTGTGCACCTGGCGCATGAAGCGGGACGTATGGACCTTGAGTCGGAAGGGCATTTCAGGTGGGGTTCAGGACTCTATTTTACACAGAATACAGAAGGCGCACAAACTCACTGGGAAATGGCTTTGAGATATGCCCGTGAGGCTGGAATCCGGCAATTGGAGGGAAAGATTCTTCGCGAAATGGGCATCGCGAGTTATATCGCACGCCATTTTAGCGAGGCAAAACTCTACTTCCAGCAAACTTTACAAATTTATCTCGAACTGGGTGACCGCTGGGGTGAAGGGAGAGTGCTAAATGCGCTGGGTATGCACGCTTTGGATGTGAACGACTTCGCAGGCGCCAAAGTCTATATAGAGAATGGTTTGCGGCTATGCCGTCTGACGGGCAATCGCTTCGATGAGGCATATGCTCTACTGCACCTCGGATGTTTATGGTTCAGACTTGGAAAATATACTGTTGGTGACGAGTGCATGAAAGAGGCAGTGAGTCTTTTTCACCAGGTGAGTGATCCATGGGGAGAATACCGGGCTATTCATTACCGTGGTCAGCTCGCTCTCGCTATAAACGACCATAACGCGAGTCTGAAACTCAGCAAACAAGCCTTAGGCCTGGTTCTAGTAAACATAGCCTTCCCTGTTAAGGCTGACACTTTTATCACACTGGGTGATGCGCTGGCCGCCAAGGCACGCTGGTCTGATGCTGTTGATTGTTATCAGAAAGCATTATCAATATTCACGGACCTGTTATGGCATAATTCAGTAACGCGTACTCGAGCACGGCTGGCGATTGTTGCGCTGGAACGGGGATCCATAGAAGCAGCACTTGCGCACGTAGAAGAAGTGCTACACCAACTTGATAGTCATCCCGAACTCTATGGCGTAGATGACCCAATGCAAGTGTATTTGACATGCTACCGCGTCCTGCGTGCTGCAAAAGACCCGCGCGCAAATAAAGTGCTGAAAACTGCCCACAGGATCCTGCAAAAGTGGTCAGCAAAAATCGAGGATGACGATCTACGCAATTCATTCCTGGAGAACGTCACAGAAAACCGCGATATTATTGCTGAATTTCACCACCGATAAATCCAGATTCAAGCCACTCAACGCCTTCATGTAACGATTTCGAAGCGTTTGAGTAACGCCCCTTCGCTATAGTGTGATTAAGTGACAACACAAAATCGTATATTGGAGGGCGAAACGATGGGAAAAAAGAAGTGGTCTGAATCCATATTGATCGCATTGCTCGTGGCACTTGCCACCTTAATTTCAAACGGAACAGTCCTGGCAGTTGTGGATCGCGTCACGATCTCAGACCAGGACCTTGGGGCACTTGATCAGATGGAATGGGAACGTAATGTGGTATTGGAATCGAATCTGATAAATTATCAAACCAGAAGTCAAACACGTTACGAGCACTATCTTTGGGCACTCCAACAGGTTAAAATGGGGCGCAGTACTGTGTTAGAATTCGCGGCAGTCCAAGCGGATGATGACAGCTGGTTCCGGTATCAGCAGTACCTGGAATATGCGAGGTAACAAAACCAGGTGATCAAATAAACATTTTACAATTACCGCTCCATAGAAAGGTCCGCTTCAGTTTCGTGGAAAATGCAGGATATCACCTATAAATGTTTCTATGCAAACAAGAAATTAGGTAGCGGTGTGGTAGAACATTGGTTTTGTTGTCCATAGAGCTTCCCGCACCCCCATTTAGTTTCCCTTTGACAAAACCGGCAAATTGACCGTATACTTTAGGCATATTAGAGTCTACGAGGTACAAGGGTATGAAAGCTTTAAGCCCGATTAACATCGGCAGTAACGGCCGCTACTTTGTCGATCAGCATGGGACACCAGTTTTCTGGCTCGGTGATACACTGTGGGAATTATTCCGCTGTTTCACGCCAGAGACAGCTTTGTCCATCCTGCGTAACCGGCAGGCAAAGGGCTTTAACGTTATCCTGATCATGCTCACAGGCGTCGACCACGCCCACATCAATCCGGAGCTTGGTAAAAAGTTCGTTAACATCCAGGGTGACGCCCCATGGGTTAACGGCGACCCTCTGCAGCCTGATGAACGCTACTTCCAGCACATCGATACAATGATCAGGCTTGGCGAGCAGACCGGACAGACCTTCGTGGTCGGCATTTACCATCAATGGCACCGCGATGTAATCACCCTGGAAAAAGCCCGTTCCTGGGCAAGATGGATAGCAGAACGCTACCGCGATGTGCCCAATCTCATCTGGTCCATGTATCCCCGCGCGGAACCGGACTATATTCCCGTTTGCCGCGAGCTTGCAGCAGGTTTGCAGGAGGGAGATCAAGGCGCACATCTCATTTCTGTGCATCCCGATCCCTCCGTAGCTTCGTCGAGTTTCATGCACACAGAATCCTGGCTGGCTTTCAATATGATTCAAACCTGCATTGACTACGAGCGTATCTATGACGCCGTGACCGCAGACTACAACCGTAGTCCGGTGAAACCGGTCATCATGGCTGAGGGCGGTTATGAAGGTGTGGAATTCGGAAGGCTCCAGACCGCGTATGAAATCCGGCAGCAAGCCTACTGGACGCAGCTTGCAGGCGGTTACCACGTCTACGGTCACAACGATGCCTGGATCAACCCGGAGCGCTGGCAGGATTGGATTGACGCGCCAGGCGCGCAGGAGCCTGCGGCTTTTCCGTGAGATTATGACGTCCATCGAGGCGTGGTGGACGCTTGTGCCCGACCCGGGTCTGATGATAGAAGATGCCAGTCAAGAGGTGCAGCACAATGTAACAGCACGCGCAGCTGATGGACACTGGATCCTGGCTTATCTGAGCAAACCCGGAATGGTCACGCTGCGTCTGACGGATTCGATAGCCTGTGGCAGTTATCGCGAGGAGATGATCAATCCGGCAACCGGTGAGAGGTTACCCGCCATGGATTATCCAGCCCAGTCGACGCACACCATCTTGACCCCGGAGGGGTGGCAGGACACCCTGGTATACATAGCAGCATGTCCGTGAATTCCGCAAGCACGAAGACTTCCTGTTGATCCTGTTAAGCAATGCATACACGGGAAGATAGAATAAAGGAGGAGCCCAGCATGATAAGGGATGAACTGGCACCTACCAGGATTCGAGTCAACGCCGGACAGGTGTTGGGTAAACTACCGCATAACTGGACCTATATTGGTTTTGATGAAATAAACTATACCTACACCCCGGAAGGGCAGGAATTGCTTGGTAAATTCAATGCCTTGCATGATGAATCCTATTACATCCGGGCTCACCACCTGCTATGCACCGGTAACTGCCACGGAACGTATAAGTGGGGCTCTACCAATGCGTACCTGGAAGATGAACAGGGACACCCCATCTACAATTGGACCTTCGTCGACCTGATTTTCGACACGATCCTGAAATACAATGCCAAACCTTTTGTGGAACTGGGATTTATGCCGCAGCACCTTGCCGATCCGGCTTATTATGATGCTACGCAAGATAACTGGACGGCACAGCTTTACCGCACCGTGGGCTGGGCATGCCCGCCCAAAGACTACCAGAAGTGGTACGATCTGATTTATCACCTGGTTGAGCATTGTGCCGAACGCTATGGCGCTGAAGAGATAAAAAGCTGGTATTGGGAATTATGGAATGAACCGGATATCTTTTACTGGCGGGGAACCCCCGATGATTTTAACAAACTCTATGATTTCACCGCTGCGGCAGTTAAGGCTGTGTGCCCCGAAGCCCGTGTCGGTGGACCATCGGTGACCAACCCCAACCCGGCACGCAAATCACTGGCATTTCTGGATGGATTCCTTAATCACTGCGTCAGTGGAATCAATCTACCAC
Source organism: uncultured Chloroflexia bacterium (assembly GCA_963700595.1). Taxonomy (GTDB): domain Bacteria; phylum Chloroflexota; class Anaerolineae; order B4-G1; family SLSP01; genus PWVB01. The sequence goes on along the minus strand of CAVOYE010000010.1, from coordinate 217,230 downwards.
AGCGGTAAAACAGGCACGGCACTGGATTTTATCACCTTCCACGTCAAAGGTGGCGGTTATGGCGCTGATCCCCTGCACCGCAAACAGAAACCGCCGTCAGTGAAACAAATCCTTCGTGATACACAGACCGGATATGACGCTATCAGTCATTACCCAACTCTCAATAAATTAGAATGCATTCTGTCCGAAATTGATCCCGATGGGTGGGCTGCCGGAGGCGCCTGGGACAATGCGAATCTAAACTTCCGCAATACCGAGTATTATCCAAGTTTTGTCGCTGCATCCTTCGATAAGGTCAGCCGCTTCGCACGAGAGAAAAAATGGGACCTTCGCCTCCTGTCCTGGGCGTTTATGTTTGTCGGTGAACGCTGCTTTGAAGGCACCCGCACCTTCTCGACCCAGGGCATTGACAAGGCAATCCTGAATCTGTACCGGATGTATGCACAAATGGGCGACCAGGAAGTGCTGTTTGAAAGCAGCACCAGCAAAAACCCTATGAATTATACGGATTCTAACGGTTATGGTGAAAGCCCGGATATCTCTGGTTTCGCGACACTATCCGGCGGTCAACGCTTAGCGGTGTTAATCTACAACCACCACGACGATTGGGAGATGGATGAACCCTATGACATCGAGGTGACAATTGACAATGCGCCTTTCGACACGCAGGATGTGATCCTGCACCATTTCCGGATCGACCAAAATCACAGCAGCGCTTATGCGGAATGGGTTCGCCAGGGTCGACCCATGTATCCCGATCCCGGTCAGCGGGAAGCCATGAAAGCGCGTGATGGGCTGGAATTTCTGGAACCCCCGCGGATATTACCGGTGACTGATGAAATACTCAGGTTGAACTTCAGCCTGCCGGTGCACGGTATCTCGCTGCTGATTTTTGAGCCTGCATACACCTGAATGGGGTGTACCAGGATCGGGATGTGGACAAGAACCTTCTAAGAACAAGGAATTTCAAGTGGTTGAAAATCTCCTTATAACCAAGCTAACAATTCCTCCGATACGCCAGAACATCGTCACACGCCAGCGGCTAATTGACCGGCTGAATGCCGGGCTGAATTGTCCGCTTGGACTTGTCTCCAGCCCGCCAGGTTTCGGTAAAACCACACTATTATCCGCATGGGCGCAGCAGACGGATGTGCCGGTCGGGTGGCTTACGCTCGAACGGGACGACAACGATATCACACGATTTATTCAATACTTTTATGCCGCAGCCCGGACGATTGAGCCTGATTTACCAGAGCTGCAGGTCGGGTTGTTAAAATCACCACAATGGATGATTTCAACGCTGGTGCCCTTGATTAACCACCTCAATCAGAAATCCACACGCTTTGCGTTGGTACTGGATGATTATCATGAAATCGAAACACCAGCCATTCATGATGCAATCATCTATCTGCTTGAACATATGCCAGCACAGATGCACTTAATCATCGCCTCAAGGGCTGATCCACCTTTACCTTTAGCCCGTTTACGGGCACGCGGACAGCTTAACGAGATACGCGCCACAGATCTGCGATTCAACCGTGAGGAAATCGCCGATTTTAACCGGCATATTATGAATCTGGACTTACGGGCAGAGGACGTGTCTGCGCTTGAGGTACACACCGAAGGATGGATTGCTGGACTGCAACTTGCAGCCCTATCCATGCAAGGGAAAACGGATCTACAGGATTTTGTTGCTGGATTCACCGGGAGTCATGAGTATATTGTCGATTACCTGACCGACGAAGTGTTGAATCAGCAGTCCGAAATGGTTCAAAATTTCCTTCTCAGGACATCATTATTGTCAAGCTTAACCGGCTCGTTGTGTGACGCCTTAACTGGTGAAAGTAATGGGCAGCAGATGCTCGAATTCCTCAGCAAAGCCAATCTGTTTGTGAATTCCCTGGATAACCAGCGGCAATGGTATCGCTATCACCGATTGTTTGCTGATTTGTTACGGCAGCGTTTGCGGGAGTCAGATCCTGATTCGCTTTCAAGCCTGTATGCAAAGGCGAGTGATTGGTACGCAGACCACAATCTCAATTCCGAGGCAATCGAATCTGCCCTGGACGGCAAACATTATGACCGTGCAGTTTCCTTGATTGATCATATTGCGGAGTCGATGATGCTCAGCAGTCAGGTGACAACATTGCTGCGGTGGATCGACCGGCTTCCGGCTGAGTACTTTAACTCCCATCCTACCTTAAGCCTGTTCTATGCCTGGGCTGCGGTAATGGAGGGTTATGGTATAGAGAAAGTTGAGAGCTATCTGGCTTCTGTTGAAGGTATCGATGAGGGCAAGGCTGATTCATTCCGCGCGTTTGCCAGCCTTTTTCAGGGAAGAATTGCAGAAGCCCAGCAACTAGCGAGCCATGCCCTGACTTATATCACAGAAGACGAACAATTCCTGATAAGCGCGACAACATGGATATTGAATCTTTCCGGAATTATGAACGCAGACTTGCGCAGTTCAAGTCAGCAGCTTGAAGATATTGTCAGTCTGACGCAGGCTGCCGGTAACATAATGATGACGATGATGACAATGTGTAATATAGCCGAGATGACAATGCGTCAAGGGCAACTATACAATGCACGCCCGATATACGAACGCGTACTTACAATGGCAGTAGATGCAAATGGACAACCTTTACCCATTAGTGGTATGGCATTTCTAGGATTGGCAGAACTAGCCCGTGAATGGGGTCAATTCGACGAGGCTAAATGCTACCTAGAGAAAGGTATGCAGTTGGCAGCTGCATACAGCACGGCCAGTAACATTGAAGCCCATATCCAACTGGCCCGAATTCTTCAATCGCAGCAACAATACGAAAAAGCACAAAGTGTTTTTTTGAAAGCTGCAGCGTTAGCAACAACGTACAAGACCAGTGATCTCGACGACCAGTTTGTCGAACTCCTGGCAGCCCGTCTGTGGATCTTGCAGGGGAAACTCGATGATGTTGAGCATTGGATAGCCCGACGCGGTTTGCACAAAATGGACTGCAACTTGATTACGTCGTATTACGACTACCACGTCTTCCACCACGAGTATCTGACTGTAGCGCGCTTGCGGCTGGCGCAGGGACGCTATACTGAGGCCTTGGCTATCCTGGATGCACTCCTGGGCCAGATGGATAAGTGGGGCTGGCTGCAAAGTCGCCGTGAAATCGAGCTGCATATTGTCCGCGCAATTGCATTACAGGCCCTGCACAAACACGAGCAAGCAGTTCGGTCACTGATATCTGCCATGGAAATAGCAGAACCGGGCAATTACCTGCGCACCTTTATCGATGAAGGTCCGGTCATTGCAGAGCTCCTGATTAAGGTTGTGTCAATGGGTAGTATGCCGGAATATGCAGAGAAGTTGCTGAATGCATTTGGGCAAGCTGATCCGGTTCCACCAAATACCAATGATAACCTCATCGACCCCTTGAGCCAGCGTGAGTTGGAAGTACTCAGGTTGATCGCTGCCGGATTGACCAACCCAGATATCGCCGACCACCTATTTGTGGCAGTTGGCACTGTGAAAGCGCACACCTCCAGTATATACAACAAACTTGGTGTGAAAAACCGTGTGCAAGCTGTAAAACGAGCACGGGAATTGGACTTGCTCAAACACCCCGGCTGAAAACCGACCTTCATTGCCTGTAACTGCGTGTTTCACGCACAAAAGTATTATCCAAACAACCGCGTATAGATACGATTGCTAAACAGACCCATGGGATCTGACTTGCTCCTCAATATTGCGATCCAATAAACTGCACAATAAACCCCAAAATAAACCCTTTTCAGATGACAAGGCGTCGATTCATTTATATACTGACAATATCAAACGAAAGGATATAAGGAATGCACAGAGAAAAACCCATAACAATCTACAGGATTACGGTAGAAGGGACATTACATGAGCGATGGACCGATTGGTTTAATGAGATGCGAATCACACACGATAACGCGAATCCCATAACCGCTGTGACATATTTGGAAGGACCTGTCGCAGATCAATCTGTACTGCGCGGCTTGTTAACTAAACTGTGGGATCTGAATCTTACACTGATTTCTCTGTACCGGGTTGATACTGAATATAGTAAGGAGGCGAATCATGGTTAAATTGATATTGAAATTTCAGGATGCCGAAGCCACACTGGAAAGGGTAGGGGGTAAAGGCGCATCATTGGCGCGGCTTGCCAACGCAGGCTTGCCGGTACCGGATGGTTTTTTTGTAACAACGGATGCCTATCACCAGTTCGTGACGGAAAATGGCCTGCAACCGCAGATTATAACTGCCCTTAATACTGCGGACATCTCCAGCCCGAGTACGCTGGAGCATGCTTCCCAAATCATCCATACTCTGTTTGCGGAAGTGCCAATCCCACAGACAATTGCAGATTGTATAGCCGACGCATATGCAGAATTATCTGTCAGCAATCCGGTTGTTGCGGTGCGATCTTCAGCCACAGCAGAGGACTTGCCTGACCTTTCCTTTGCCGGGCAACAGGACACATACCTCAACATAGAAGGACAGCAGAATGTCCTTAAAGCCATCCGTGAGTGTTGGGCTTCTCTGTGGACTGCCCGAGCTATCGGCTACAGAATCCGCAACAAAATCGACCAGGCAGTTGTCAGCCTGTCAGTGGTCGTGCAGACGCTAGTAGCAGCTGATGCAGCGGGTGTTTTATTCACAGCCAACCCGATCAACGGCAAACAGGATGAAGCCATGATCACAGCAGCCTGGGGATTGGGGGAAGCTGTGGTTGGCGGGTTGGTTACGCCGGACACCATCACAGTTGAAAAGACCACAGGCAAGGTCACCGCCTATGAGACCGCAGAAAAGGAAGTCATGACTGTGCGTGTGGGTGGCGGGACCGAGGAGCAGCCAGTCCCGGCGCATCTCCGCAGTCAGCCAGTACTTGACAGACCATGCCATTGCCAGCCTGGTGAACCTGGGAAATGCTATTGAATCCCTTTATGGACAACCGATGGACATAGAATGGGCGCTATTCAACGGCGAAATCGCTATTTTACAAGCCCGTCCGATCACCACGCTGAGTGAGCCGGTCGTTAAAGAGCCAAAGGAATGGATCTTACCTGATCCAAAAGGGTATTATATGCGAGCCAGTATTGTGGACCTGATGCCCGACCCGTTGACCCCTTTGTTTGAAACATTAGGGTTATCTCACCTGACCAGGGCTATACAAAACTTGATTGGACGCTTGACGAAGTCGAATTATGTCCTGTCCAGTTATGATACGGTAACAATCAACGGCTATGCATACATGGGTGCAAAACTCAGCCTGAGCGATTGGGCATTTCTAATAGTCCGGTTCCTGCCCATAATGCCCTCAATGCTGCGCTCGGGAAAAACCTACTGGAAAGACGTTTCATGTGTCGAGTACGCAGAGACCACTTCCCGATGGGAGCACAAAACATACAGCACCTTACCTGCCGTCGAACTCCTGTCCGGCACCCGGGAAATAACCAGCGCCGCCATGGAACACCTGACCTCGGTCATGATGTTCCTGGGCGCATGTGCTGGAAGTGAAGCCTTAGTCACACGGGTATATGATCGGATGGTCAAGCAAGAAGGCGACCCCCTCGCAAATGTGCTCGTGATGGGCTTTGAGAGCGCACCGGTACGCGGGGAGATGGCCCTTTATGACCTGGCTCAGTGGTGCCAAACGCAACCGGATCTGGCACGACTACTACTTGCCACAGAAACCAGGGATATTGCGGATATGGTCCCGCGTGATGAGACTCCCGATGGCGTCAGAGACGCGATCTGGGAAGAATGGCGGGAACGCTTCAGGCATTTTCTGAGGGAATTCGGTTACTCAATATATGATTTGGACTTTGGAGAATCTCTCCCATCCGATAATCCGGAACCCTTCCTGGAAAACTGCAAGCTCTTTATAAAGGAGGAAGGGCAGAATCCATATGAGCGCATACAAATATCCACTGAGCGGCGTGAAGCCCTGGTAGCTGAGTCTCTGTCGCGTTTAAAAGGGCTGAAACTGAAAATTTTCCGGACGGTTTTGAAATGGGCGCAGGGATTGGCCCCGCTGCGCGAGGATGGCATAGCCAACATGGGATACGGCTATCCGGTGCTCCGCGCGATGTTGTTCGAAATTGGTCAGAGGTTGGTGGATCGTGCCGTACTCACCAGGAATGGGGATATTTTCTGGCTGCGTGAAGACGAACTGGAACAGGTGGTTGGAAAACTGGATGCTGATCAACCCATTCAGAATTTCAAAACGACTGTCAGGGAGCGCAGGGCTATCTGGCAAGCGCGCAAATCCGTTACACCTCCAGCACAGCTTCCTGCCAAGGAAAAATATATGGGGTTCAATACCGACCTGTTCCTGGCTCACGGCGAACAGGTTGGCAACATCATAAAAGGTGTCGCAGCAAGTGCCGGTCAGGTTACAGCACCAGCGCGTGTCCTGCACGGACCCGAGGACTTCGACCAGATGCAACCAGGCGATGTGCTGGTGGCTTCTATCACGACCCCAGCCTGGACACCGTTGTTTGTCATGGCGTCTGCAGTCGTGACCGATATCGGCGGTCCACTGAGTCATGGTTCCATAGTCGCCCGTGAGTACGGCATCCCGGCAGTTTTGGGCACAGGTGCAGCAACCCGGGTCATTACAAGCGGTCAGATGATTACTGTCGATGGGACAAAAGGTGAGGTCATTTTGCTGAAAGGTATCGCGGAACCCGTATTAAACGGGTGAGTGATGGCGCTCTCTCGGATAATATTGTGCGTGCGAGTAAAAGCTGTTATAGATCAGAAATATTCAACACCGGATAGCTGACTGGACTTGAACAGTAGCAAACAGACACGATGGGGGCAGGGATACCAGCCCCCATCAATAGAAAAGGTCACATAAATGAAAAACAGAAATGTCATCATCGTATCCGCGGCACTGCTCATCGTCTCTCTCGGTTTTGGAATGGTAATCCCCATCTTCCCTTTCTACATCGATGAGATGGGAGGCAGTGGCAGCAAACTTGGGCTATTGATCGCTGTGGCAGCTTTCACGGAATTAGTATTTGGTCCACTCTGGGGCAGCCTGTCTGACCGTATAGGACGCAAACCCGTCTTGGTTATCGGGCTGCTGGGCTATTTCATGGCTGCCTTAATGATGGGTCTATCCACCTCGCTCTGGATGCTATTCGCGGCACGCGCGCTGTCGGGGGTACTCTCATCCGCCACGTCAGCAACAACGATGGCTTATATCGGTGACAGTACTGACACAAAAGATCGCGCCGGTGCCATGGGGCTCCTCGGAGCGGTTGCCGGTTTGGGGGTTATTCTTGGTCCAGCCTTCGGCGGTTGGTTAGGCGCGATCGCATTATCCACACCCTTTTTTGTCGCTGCAGCGCTCTCGGCAGTAACCGTTCTTTTTGTCATTGCACTGCTCCCGGAATCGCTTACACAACAAAACAAAGGTCTATCAAGCCAAGTCAACACGACCTCTCGATGGGATGCATTCAGCAGCATACTGCATAGTGCAATAGCCAGCCTTTTGTTTATGGCTTTCCTGGCTAGTGTTGGGTTAGCTAATTTCGAATCGGTCTTTGGCCTCTATGCGCTGGAGAAATTCGATTACGGTCCGGTCCAGGTGGGGACAATTCTGACCGTTGTTGGATTGGTTTCTACTGCCGGGAAAATTTTCACTGGATCACTGACACAACGATGGGGCGACCCAATAGTGATCAAAGTTTCGTTGATCGCGGGTGCAGCAGCCTACCTGGTACTGCTGGCAGCGAATACATACGCAAGCATTCTGCTTGCGACAGGTTTCTTCGTGTCTGTCCAAAACGTTTCTGCGCCCATCGCTACTCTCCCTCATTTCAAAACGCTCAAAGATTGGACAGGGCACAGCCATGGGGTTAAGCAACAGCGCGATCAGTCTGGGGCGGATTGTTGGACCGATATGGGCGGGGATTGTCTTTGACGTCAACCTCAACCTTCCCTACCTCAGTGGCGCGGTTATCCTTTTTATCAGTTTTTTCTTCAGCCTGTTTTTGATTGCTAGAAACCCCGCTGCTGTCCCTTCCAAGGGGGTTCAGCACCGGACTTGAATTCATCAACGCTTGGTCCTCCCAGGTTTCTTAACCGCCATGTCCCGTAAATATAACTGCCTATCAACAAAAGAATGGTCGCTGGCCAGCCCGTCAGGAGTTGGACAATGCCCAGCAGGTTAGCTGAGGATCCCTGAAAAAGGCTGAATTGAAGCAGCATACGCAAGGCAAAAAAGAGGAACCACAACCAGGTTACTTCGCTGTAAGCCGGTCGAACTTTGGGGTGCCAATACCATTTAAGTGGCCAGCGCCTGGCAAGAGCACTCGTGAAGGCTACCATCGGACGTCCTGCAAGGACACTCACCAAACTGAGGAGGACAGATATTGCCCCGGAGACGATACCCGGTATAAAGAAACCTTCTGCACGACCTGATAACAAGGCTATCACAACAGCCAAGCACCACACCGCCAGCTCCCGCAAAAGCATAGAGGAATGGCTGGCGTTTGACCACTCGGGAAAGGCTTATGATTACAGCCAATCCAAGGGAAGTCCAGATAGCCACCTGCATTCCCCAGATGACATTCAACACAACAAAAAGAATTGGCGGAAGGATAGAGTCCAGCAGGTTGCTGCGCCCACCCAACACCATGCGTAATTCCTCAAGAATCTCTCGGATTTTAGTCATCCAGGTTTCACCTACTTGCTGTATATACTGTGTGGTATTCGTGTACCGGAAAAGCGAAAAATTCACGCAAACTGACCAGCTATCTTCTCCATTTCACGGGCCATATCCAGGTCTTTTGCTGTGATTCCCTGCGCTTCGTGTGTCGTCAGATCGATGACAACTTTTTTATAAACGTTGAACCACTCCGGGTGATGAGCAACACGCTCTGCCAATAAAGCCGCCTGGGTCATAAAGCCAAAGGCTTGAACAAAGTCGCGGAAGATGTACTCCCGATGCAGCTTTCCATGTTGCACCGTCCAGGAGCCAAGTTCTGCCAATGTCTTGAGAATCTCATTTTCAGATGCTTTTTTTATCATCAGTATCCATACCTTTTATTGTCTTTTAATATGGTTACACCGAAACACGCTTTTCTCATTATCCGGTTAACGAGAGAGCGTCCCAGGACCACTCCCAGCAGTACACCCGCCCCGCAATTCCCTGTACAGCGACGGTGGCAACATATCCATCTCCTGGTGCAAGAGGATAGAGTGTGAAGGGCCCTTCCACCGATGCTTTTAGAGCAGTCTCCACCAGCTCTACCTGGTCACCCGGCTGCAAAGAGACTGAAAACTGTGTCCAGCGTTGTGATACGCCCTCACCCAGTGCTTTGGAATATGCTTCCTTGCGCGTCCAACCCTGGAAGAACGCCTGAATGGCTTGATCTTCGCCGAGGACGTGCAACACCTGATTTTCCCGTGCGGAGAAGTAGCTGGCGGCGATCTGACGCCAGGCGGAGACCGGGCGGATCTGCTCGATGTCCACGCCAATATCGCGCCCCTTTGTCACTGCGCACAGGGCAACTTCTCCACTGTGAGACAGGTTGAAGCAGATGTCCGGCGTGCCTGCAGCGGTTAGCAGTTGGGGTTTTCCCCGGTCACCCATGACAAACCGAATTTCTTCCGGTCTTTCGTTCAGATAGCGACTCAGGATTCTCCTGACCGCTCCGTGTGACACGACGAATCGCCTGTTAGTCGCCTCAGAAAGCATCTGTTCTGCCCTCGCGACCTCTTCGCGGGACAGGCAGGATACCAGTTCCGTGACGAAGCGTTGTGACAGGTCAAGGGGAATGCGCCACATATGCACATCTTCCCGATTCAGGATCAGAGAAGCTGAAGGGTGCTGCCAGCTTGAACAGGGTCGCATCTGCACCGCAGCTGCTGAGTTCAGGATTGGCCTACCTCACACCCAGTTTTGCCAGCAGGCTGGAAATGTTGTCTACCGAGTTAAAGGCTTCACGCGTTGCCATCTCGTCGGGGATGCGTATCCTGTACTGCGCCTCCAGGTAGCTCTTAACAGCGACCATCTCCAGCGAGTTGACGAACCCAACAGTGATCAGCGGGGTATCAGATGTGATGCGTCTGCCGGGAACTATCTCCTTCCGGATGTATTCAAGTACCGTGTCTTTTACAGTTGCCATTATCCAGGTCCTTTCGATATGTGATAGGTAAGCTGTCTCGTCAGACTGCAGCCCACGCCGGTTCCCGGAGAACTGGACCTGCATCTGTGCAAGGGTGATCTCCGAGTGGCTGCGTCTTCCAAAGGCCAAACTTTGACTCCTGTTCATAATACCCGAGAAATAGCCCCTGCGCAAGAAAGATTCAAAAGACCTAAAACCTACCCCGCGTCCTGGTTTGATAATATTCCAGGCTCAGTGCCCTGCCGCGATTCTAAACGTGGTTACGCAGCATCAGCTCTTTGGGATAGGGATTCAGATAAACCTGCAGGTGCACCCAATCGGGCACCGTGAAGCGGTTCAGGTGATGCTTGAGCAATGTCAATGGTACAATGAGCGGGAGAAATCCCTGCCGGTAGTCTTCGATCAATCCCAGCAACTCCTGTTTGTCCTCACCTGACAGGTCATTCTTAAGATAACCCATCAGGTGCTGAATCACATTGACATGCTTACCTCGCGTCCCCAAAACTGCCAAACCTTCCATAAGCATCGCGCCGTACTCAGCTATGATCTCGTCCCATTGCCTTTTCCCGGCGTCAGCCACCAGACGTCCCATGCCAGTATAATGTTTGGGACTGTGCGCCATCAGCGTCAGTTTGTGGGCAGAATGGAATTTGACCAAGCCACCAGGCGTTGGTTCGTTGATTAAGCATATCCATCCAGCGGTAATAGGCAAAGATCCTCTCGACGAAATTCTCACGCAGGTGTCGAATCATTGAGCCGTCCCTCTTCCTCCAACGGCAGCAAGGGGAAACGCTTCATAACCTCGCGGGGGAACATGCCTGTTCCATTCCGTTGAGCCATACCACCTGCGACAGCACTGTAAACTTTAACACGGAATAAACCTGAAGAAGGTGAGTCTTTTTTGAACACGAATCCATGCAGTCCGGTGGACGCCAGGCTGTTCTACGCGTTCCAGAGCCCAGGAGACCATGGCTTCTGTATGATCGGTCCCGGATTTGGGGGCGATAAGCTGAGGATGCTCAGGATCTCCTACCAGGCGCATGGACTCGCGCGGTACAGGTAAACCCATCTCGACCTCCGGACACACCGGTACCCATTCCACGTATTGCCCCAGCGTATCGACCAGATAGCGATCCAGCTTGTGCCCGCCATCGTAGCGCACTGGCTGTCCCAGGAGGCAAGAACTGATTCCCAGTCGAAGGGCGGGTTGTTCAACTATCTTTTTTTCGGATTCAGACATAGCCATACTCCTCAAAAGGAGAACACCCCCGCCTTGCATTTATAAGGTGGGGGAAGTTCTTATTATTCAGATTCCACTCACATCGGTGCCAGCGTACCGGAGAAAATCATCCAGGCAAGCAGCGTCTTGGCTAACAAACTCAACACGATGTACATCCGCTCCCCAAACAGGTAGTTCTTCCAGGGACCAACTTTTTTGTATTGCAGGAACATATTCAGAGCGAAAATATTGAAGAAGACGAACAGTGTGGGGACAATCGCATACACAAAGGCCGGAGGTTTTGCTCCGGTTGATCCCACCGCACCCAGGAAAGTACATAAAGACCACGATCCACGGCACGATGCCGGCAAAACAGCCGTAGATAAAGTTCAGCCAATTTATCTTTTTAGAGCCCTCGTTTTGCAGCTCCATGGTGATCCCGAACAAGTTCATCGCCGCATTTACACCAAACATGACGATCATTGTGCCCAGATCCCAGATACCCACGAGCATACCAATCAGGACAATCATCAATGAAGAACTGAGCGCATACTCATAAAAACGGGCAGAATTCATCCCGCGCTTCAGGCTCTTAACGTACCACTGGTAGCCAAAAGTGGCGAGGGAAAAATGGGCGACAGCAGAAAGCAGCAGGAAGACTGCCACAGCTGGGCCAAACGGCAAATTGTATACCAATTTTGGATCTGGCGTCAGGGAAAAAGTGTCAAGATCAAATCGTAGAAAATTGGTATATATGGGATAAGTCGTGTCATTACTGATCACAATCATCAGGATACCCTGAATAAGGTGGAGAAAACCCATCACAGCATTGAAACGACGTAAACCCGTGTAGGTTTTCTCCTGGACCATTGACAACATCAGACGAGACAGCAGATACGGCAGACATTTTTATTGACTCCTTTGATTATGTATACATTGACAGATTTTATATATTTACCCAAATGTATACATCAATGTATATTATATTGTCAATATTTATTGCATAAATTGTCATATTCAAAATTAAGTCTGAACACCATAATATCTATGCATCCTCAAGCCCGTTTTCCCATCCAGAAATGCCGCCAATCTCCTTTGCTTGTCAGCAAAGCGATGAGCGTATATAAACTTCCCGCCCAAAAGCCCATGATCATCATCAGCGCCACCCAAATGACGGACCGCAGCACTGATTTTTCCCGGTAGATAATCCACCCGGAAAAAAGAATAAAGCCGACGTACAGATCCACCAGTGAGACAATGCCCCAGGGCATTGTCAGGAGCCGCGCCCCTTCTCCCGAAAAATCACCCACTGTGAAGCCGTAAATGAGAACAACCGTCATCGCCAACAATCCCAACAAAGCAACCCCTTTCGCAATCTTCATAACCTGATCTCCTCTTAACTATTGACCTTTAAATCTGCCTGGCAAGTGCATATGCTGCCAGCGTTCGCTCCCGCGCACGGGCATGTTCGATGATTGGCGGTGGATAATCACGCCCAATGACACAGCTTAGCCTCGCGCTGCACATTGTCTGGCATATCCCATGGATTTTGCAGGTAGCGATCCGGTACAGCTGCCAGCTCAGGGAGCCAGCACCGCACATAGTTTCCTTCAGGATCATATTTTTTGCCCTGCAGGACAGGATTAAAAATCCGAAAATACGGGGCGGCATCGGTACCGGTGCCGGCAGTCCACTGCCACCCCCCATTATTCGCAGCAGGATCACCATCTACAAGGTGCTGCATGAAGAATTTTTCTCCCCAGCGCCAGTCAATCAACAGGTCTTTGACCAGAAAGGACGCGACAATCATCCGGGCGCGGTTGTGCATCCACCCGGTCTCCAGCATTTGCCGTATCGCTGCATCGACGATGGGGTAACCTGTCCTCCCCTCACACCAGGCAGCAAAATCATCCATACCATTCTTCCATTCGATATTGTCGTATACCGGACGGAAACTCGATCCGCGCACCTGTGGAAAGTGATAGAGGATATGGATATAAAACTCGCGCCAGATCAACTCGTTGAGCCAGGTTTCAGCCCCAGCACGCTCCCGGGCGTTGGTCGAATTATCGATGGCGCATAATGCGCCATCGACCGCCTGCTTAGCGGAAATCATCCCAAAGCGCAGATAGGGTGACAGTTTGGATGTACCATCCTGATCCAAACGGTTGCGACCTTCCGCATAGCCAAAGATCCTTTCATCATGCTGCCTGGTAAAGGCTTCCAACAAAGACTGCGCTTCACACTCTCCAGCGGGAAAGGGATTCGGGCTCAAGCGTGCCGGAAGTTCCGGCAAAGGCAGCCCTGCTATGTCAGGAACGGGAGGCAGCGACGCTGGAACAGGTATCACATCGTTACCGGACAACAGGGGCACAGCTTTCCAAGCACGACTAAAGGGCGTATAGACTGTATAAGGCCTGCCATCCTTTTTAAGCACCACGCCAGGTGGATAAACCGTCACCCCCTCTATCAGATGCAACGGCAGCAACTCAGCGACGCGGGCGTCCCGTTCACGAGCGTAGGGTGAGTAGTCTTTTTCAGCAAAAATCCCGTGCGCACCGGTTTCAGCCATCAGTGCCTGCAACACACACAACGCATCGCCTTGCCGCAGAACGAGACCACTACCTCGCGCCTGCAGCCCAGCATGCAATTTACGCAGACCCTCGAACAGAAAGGCGACACGCTTCTCCCCGACATAGGACGAACCCAGTAATGTTGCGTCGAAGATAAAGATGGGAATGAGCTTTTCTGATTGCGCCAAAGCTGCTGCCAAAGCATGGTTATCCGCCAATCGCAGATCCCGTCGAACCCACCAGATCGCGGTTGCCATTGTTAAATTCCTCGCTTTCCTAATAAATCCAACAATGCAGATTCCACTTCCGGGAAGTCAAAGGTAAAGCCAAGTTCCAGTAAACGCTGTGGGATAACCCGCTGCCCTTTTAGGACGATATCGGCGACCTCACCAAAAGCTAACCGCATCGCAAAACCCGGCACTGGAACAAAGGCGGGACGGTGCATAATCCGGCCAATAGTCCGGGCCAAATCCATATTCCGCACGGGATTCGGTGCAGTCAGATTATAAACCCCATACGCTTTTTCGTTTTCAATCAGGAATAGGAGCGCGCGGACATGATCCCGGATGTGAATCCATGAATACCACTGGTCACCCCGCCCCATAGGTCCGCCGGCAAACAAACGAAAGGGCAGCAGCAACCGGGTGAGAGCCCCACCCCCGGTGCTGAATACCACACCGGTGCGAACAACCACCCGCCGTACACCCATACTCTCTACAGGTAAAGTCGAAGGCTCCCATTCTTCAGCAGCAAACCGTGGCGCCCATTCGCTGCCTGGTTGGCTGGCTTCAGTGAGTATCTGATCTTCATGATAGCCATAGTAACCGACAGCTGAAGCCTGGATGAGAACACACGGCTTCTGCGCAGCTTGCGATACAGCTTCAACCACGGCACGGCTTGCATTCAAACGGCTTTCACGGATGATGCGCCGGCGTGAATCAGTCCAGCGGGTGGGGAAAAAACCCTCGCCTGCCAGGCTGGCTCCAGCAAGATTCACAATGGCAGTTGCCCCGTCAGCCCATTCCCCCCATCCAGATGCTGTCCTGGCGTCCCATTCTACAATATTAACGCCATCTGGCGTCTGCCTGGTTCGTCCTGGGGAACGGCTGAGTACAACCACCTCATATCCGTTCGCAATCAGTTCAGCCGAAAGCGCATTCCCGATTAAACCTGTTCCACCTGTAATCACAACCCGCATCACACCACCCCCATCCAGATTGAACATTACCCGTATTATTTCCGGTATTAGTTTTTATGGGTCATAGGTTACACTTGTATTACCAGCCACCTGCCCCGCGCCCCACAGGCGCGGTAGCCACGTGTAAGCATGCGCTGGTCACTGCCGTCAGCATTCATCACCCACAAGGCAGGTTGTTCGCCTACCCGCGCCTGAGAATAGAGGATCTGTCGTCCATCCGGCGAGAAACTGGCATACATTTCCCATACGGGTGGATCATTAGCCGTCAACCGGATCACATCACCGGAAAAGGGATCAAGCAAACAGAGCTCAATACCACCCTGCGCATCGTCAGGTCGATAGTCGCGGTTAAAATGATCCGTATCCGGGCGCTCCGAATTCCAGGTCCATGCAGTCTTCGAACCCGGCAATCTGCGCGAATAGAGAACAGCGGAACCATCAGGAGACCAGGAAGAGCAGTTAGATCCGCTGTTGTGACGCTCGGGGGTGCCATGCGCAGCCGCAAACCACTGCCGCTGACCTTCAGTTACCACCCGCAGAATAGAGCCGTCTGGTCGGGCAATGCAGAGATCAGCCCAGTCGTGAGCCGGATCTACCTGATAGTGGCAATCCTGGAAAAGCAGCCACTGCCCGTCAGGGGACCACAATGGGCCAAAATAGAGATGTTCCGGGTGATGGGCGATCTCTGTGCGATACCCACTATGTAATTCTATAGTGTGAATGCGATAAGGCGCAGGATTTGTCACGTGAGCGCACAGGCGAGACCCATCAGGACTGAGGTCTACACCGTAATAGAAACCGTCACCCGGTTGCGTGACAGCGATCTGGTCTGATCCATCCAGGTTCATCGTATAGATGCACTGCTGCCCATCAATGACCGGTCCGGTCACCATGCGTTTTTCACCTGGCAGCAAGGCGCAGCAGGGCATAAAAGGGGCTGGTGGATCCTCCAGAGCGATTTCGTTTATCGCCTCGCTTAACAGATCGTAAATCCAGAGATGGCTCTTGACCTTCCCCTCCCAGACCTTCCCTTCCTCATAACTGCTGAGTATGATGCGCCTGTCCATCAGAAAACGCAGGTCCAGCCCCCCAACCCACCTGGTTAGGCACATTCAATTCAAGGTAGTGCTCATTGGCACCGTCAGAATTTATCAAGCCCAGGCGACCTGCTGAGAAAATCAAAATCATAGCGTTAGACATTATGTTTACTCATCTCAAAATTTCGTCATCAATTCGCCCCGGCGAAAACTTTTGCTGGCTAACCAGATAAGAACCGCGTCGATAAGCCAGATCACCAATCCCACTGCCAATACAACAACCAGGCTGAAATACATCACACCGGATATCTGCCCAATCATAAGCAGCAATACCGGGAGCACCACCAATCCACCGGTCTGATAGGCATCCTGGAAACCCTGGGCACGGGCGGAAGCAAACACCATAACGACCAGCCCCAACCCGGCAACTGCAGGAGTAACCCATACGACCAATGCCACCCACATCCAATTGGGGAAAAAGAGATGTTGTATGCTTTTCCAGCCAGCGGCATTAGCCATCACTGCGTAGACCACAAAACTCACGAATGCCACTGCGATAGCCGCTGTCCATGGACCCAACAATTTGGCGATAAAGAGCTCCCGGTCCGTGGTCGGGGTGTAAAGCAGAGCTTCGAGCGTTTTCCGTTCTTTCTCACCGGCAAAACTATCCGCAGCAAGTACAGAGGCAACCATCAGCGGCATAATGAGGAACATGGGCGCCAGCATATAGACCAGGATAAAAACCGTCACCTGCTGATCGGCATTGTATCCACGCAATTCATTGAGCATACCTGCCGGCATACTTGCCAGCATTTGCTCTATATCGCTGAATGATGTAGAAGTCGTATCTACCAGGGATGGGATATAGACCATAATCCAGGGAAAGATCACAAACAATATCAAGGGCAGGATAATAATGGGTAAAATGACCCCTTTATTTTGCACTGCGACTTTCACATCCTTGCGGATGATGGCGAGTATTGCGCGCGTATTCATGCTTTGCCACCGTGGAGAGCAAAATAAACTTCTTCAAGATTGACTTCTTGTGGCGCCAGGCGATAGACACGCACACCTTTTTGCACAAGGATGGATAACAATTCTGGGATAGCCTCGTGCCCGGAGAGCGTCAAGATATAACTATCTTTCTCATGTATTGGCGGTGCAATCACCAATTGAGGAACTTCCAGCAATATTTGCGAAGTCATTTCCTGTTGAGCAGGATCAACTTCTACAACCACATCGAGGCGCTTGACATATTGACGTGTAAGATCGGACGGTGTACCCAATGCCACCAACTTCCCTTGCTCCAGCACCGCTACACGGTCACACAACTTCTGCGCTTCCACCAGATTATGGGTGCAGAGGAAAACCGTGCACCCCTCACGCCGCGCAAGGTTTACTATTAAATCGTGCACATGCCGCGCAGTCACAGGGTCAAGTCCGGTCGTAGGTTCATCAAGAAAAAGCACATCGGGTCTGTGGAGCAGGGCACGAGCCAGCGCCAGGCGCTGCTTCATTCCTTTACTGTAACCACCAACTTTCTCATCGGCGCGGTCAGCCAATTCAAATTCAACGAGCATGAAATTCACCCGATCAGCCACCTCAGCGCGGGGGAAGTTGTACAGGTCGGCATAAATGGAGAGATTGTCACGGGCTGTGAGACGCTCATCGAGCGAGGGTGTTTCGGTAAGAACCCCTGTTCTCGCGCGTAAAACAGCGCCTTCAATTGCCGGATTCAGTCCGAACACACGTGACTCTCCGGCAGTGGGTTCAAGCACACCGTTGAGGAGCCGCACTGTGGTTGTTTTACCTGCCCCATTATGCCCCAGAAAACCAAAAATTTCGCCGGCTTGCACGTCAAGTGTTAAATCATCAACGGCAATGTTGTCGCCAAAACGCCGTGACAGGTGCGAGACCTGGATCACGGGGCTCAAGATATTCGCGTTTTTCAAGTCAGTGCCCTGCATTTTATAGCTTCCTCCGGATCAGTTCTGTCGATCGTTTATTCGGCAGCATCCACCTGAGCCGCCAGGACAGACACGTCGTCAATCAGGCTGATTATCGCATCATACTGCGCGGTCAGGCGATTTCCCGTTTGCAGCGGGTAGAGAATCTCGCTGACCCGGGCAGCAAAATCTCTGGGCTGGATCGCGAACGTTTCAACATAATGCAAATTATTCCCATCCCCCACATAGTATGTTTCGTTAAGGGCAAAGAGCACTTGCATGACGTCATGGACCAAACGCGCAGCCATACCAGCGAGAAAGACCATGTCACCACGTGCAACTTTGTTCCGGTAGTGATAATCATTTCGCCAGTAGTTCAACGAAGCCATATGCTTGCGGATGAGGGCATGCTGCAAAGTCCGGGGATAAGGGGTTAACCGCGCCTGCCAGGCAGTGATAACCCCGGCAGGATCATCGATGACCATCTGGTTAACGATATCGGTCAGCAGGTGATAACCCCACAGGGTCCACACCATATCTTCCGGAACTATCTTGCCACTTAACCAGGCGTCCAATTTGGCATCAATGTCGCTGATGGTGCGCACCCAGCAATAATCAATATCAATATCCTGGGCGCGCCAGCGATCCACAACCTTACTGAAGGCTTTCCATTCATCAGTCTCAGAGCATCGTGACCCGCCCACCGGCGCATCGCAAAACACGCGAAAATCAACATCTGACCGGGTATCAAATGTACCTTTGCCATGCGATCCGCCAATACTCACGGCGCAGCGCCCAATCGCCAATGCCTTCAGCAGTGGCAAACACTCGTCGATCACCGCTTGTATACGCTTAACATTATGACCCGTCTCCATAAATTCGCTTGCTCCTTAGAAAAGATGATGCCAGCATGTTAACTTCCGATCACGCTCCCGCCTGCCGGTCATTTCCACCACCTGGATCTCGACAGCAGTGCATGCTGCGACACTTTTTGCAGAAAGCGGTTCAGCGCCGGGATTGTAATAGACGTTAAAGGCATTCAGAGCTACCGCACGTTCTTCGACATCATTGAGAACTCGCGCCGTCCCATAGCAGACCACACTCTCGCTGTCCATGTGGCAGGGGTCGCCCTCGTTATGGCGTTGCACCAACCCCAATTGCCTGGCGACAGTGAAGCACACATTTGGATTTGAAGCCAGGTAGTCCAGTTTTTTACCCTCAAGAGCACAATGAAACTGGATCTTTCCGGCGCTGTAGGCGTAGTTCAGGGGAATCACGTAGGGCACGTTTTCTATTGCCATGCCAAGGAAGCCATACTTGATATCAAGCATAATAGATTCCATTTCCTCAAAGCTTTCAATAAAGTCTTTCATCATTCATTCCTTATCAAAGAGAGATGACCCGCCTGGTGACGGGTCATCTCTTTCATCTATCATTTTACTTTTTTCTATTTTTGGGTACGGTAACTGTGACTGATTGGGTGGCTGCATTTCCGCACATTATCAGTCACCTGATATGTGATGGTATAAACTCTACCGGCGCCGTTACCAGAGCGTTCAGCACGCAGCTTGAAGTGGAAATCATCCAGGATAACGATATCATCTTCGGTATCCCCATCACCCAAACCCTCATCCGGTTCATTGGATGTCACCGAAACCAGGGAGATTGCCGGATCGGGATCGAAGTTATCGCTGACTATGACAGTAGCCACCACATCCACATATTTATGGTTTGCTGGCCAGAGCATGTCGGGCGTTACCGAGATTTCATCAAATACCGGGACGATTTCATCACAGACATTCAACCCGATAATGACCGGGTCATGGTCAGAGGAGCGATATGCATCCGGTGCATAGATAGCATCCTGATTGGGCAGCTTGAATGAGGTGTCATAGTCAATGAGATCAGGTTCGTCGGCATTGATATGCCAGATGGTCACTCCGGAGATCTCATCAACAAGACCCGCACTTGCCAAAGCGTGGTCAAGATAACCCGTTTGGCCATCGAAGACATAAGAATAGGCGCTCTCGCCCAGGAAGGTGTAGATCATATCGGTGTATCCTCCCGCAAGGATGGCATCAATGGGATCTTCCTTGTCATAGGCGTTAAGATCCCCTATGATCAGAAAATCCGCATCACCGCTGCCCGTTGGATCACCGGCAAGCCAATCAACCAGGGCTTCAGCGGCATACTTACGCGTCAGGTTACAGTTACCGGCACCATCTCCAAGGTCCGGGTCGCCGACGTCATTACAAGCAGATCCTTTTGATTTCAGGTGGTTCACAGCCACGGTAAAGATGCCGCCGGTGGCTTTATCCATGAAAGTTTGCGCCAAAGCCGGGCGGTTCAGGGTATCGATGAAACGAGGGTCAACACTTGAATCGAGTATGGCATAATCGCCAATCAGCGTGACCGATGCCGGTTTGTAAATCATGGCAACCTTGATAGCGTCCGTGCCGATTACACCAGTGTTAACATAATCGAAAGTGCCCGCACCACTCGCCGCGTTCAAACCTTCGATCAGGTTCAGCACAGCATCATCATTTATATTATTTTCGATCTCCAACAGACCAACGACATCCGCACCGGTGGCTGTAATGGCAGCAATGATTTTGTCACGTTGTCGTGTGAATTCGTTTGCATCATCCGCACCGCGGCATTCCAGATTTTGCGCTGGACCACAAATATCATTGACACCATCATCAAGCGTTGAAAAGTAGTTTAACACGTTGAAGGATGCTACCCTCAGGTTGCCACCAACAACATCAGGTTCAACCGTGCGCGGGTTCGTGTTAATGTAATCCGCACCTTGTGTGGGTTGAATGCGATATATATTAAAGCTGTAATCCATCACACCGGTCACGTTCTGAACCGTATCACCGCCGCGGAACAGGTTAGACAGGTCAAAGGTTACGCCATTCGGGTGGAGCGCCGGATCAGGATTCTGAACCGTACGCCCATCATCCAGTGTGATTTTATCGAGCAGGAAGTCCTCTGCAGCCTGGATCGCCTCAGGTCCGGGTTCTACTTCAGCAGATGGTGTGAGATGCCGCTCTGAGGTTAATACGATTTCCCCAAAGCGATCAAAGTTGAAGTATTCCGAGATGACCAGTTCCTGCGGGAATGTGACCAGCATACCTTCGTATTTCTCAAAGTCGTCAACTGCGGATACCGGTAGGGAGACTGTGCTTACCGCGGGCAAATCCGCATGATCGTCGCAGACAACGATGAGACTGGTGTTATTGATTTCGGACAAATCGTTATATTCAGCCACGGTTCCGGAAACGCGAACTATGTCACCAATTTTTACATCGACAGCGGGTGAAGAACCATCATAGACAAAAATGCCTTCCGATGTGTTGATGTCAGCATCGACATCAGCGTCTTCCTCCTGCACAAAGAAACCGTTTAAGTCGCCATTGGTGCCGGCGGCACCATCCTGGAAATCGCCAATAACGATAGCTTGAATGGATACAGGATTACCTTCCAAGGGGCTGGCTGGTCCACTACTTTGAATATCATGGATGGGAGTATAATCCACATTACACAGGTCAACTGCCGTAAAGCTGAACGTATAATCTGCAGTCATCGTATCCGGTATGCCGTCAAGATCAGAGACCTTAACCGCGTTTATTGTGACAGTACAGGATTCACCATCCATGAAGTTTTCTACAGGATCAAGGATGTAGTTAAGGGGACCGCCGGTGACTGCAGCAGCATACCCATTAACTCCACATGTTATGTCGAACCAGCTGTCCTCCACAGTGACGTCCTCGCTGAAGGTGATGACGATGTCAGTCCGGGTGGAAACATCCGGCATTCCATCTGTTGGGCTGGTGCTTGCCACTTCCGGTGGAGTATCACCCCCACTACAGGTGGCGGTGTGGCTGCCCAAGCCATCAAAGGTGTTGATGGCAAAAGTATCCCATTCCACTGAAGCATCAAAGGGATCATCAGGATTCATATCACCGGTGCAAATAGCATCTTTTCGCCGTAAAGTGTCATCCTGACCCCCACCGGTCCACTGGCTGCCCGGATCAACCCCTATTTGTCCAAAAGCATCCACAACAGCTCCGCCTTTGCGCAAAACGATCGCGTCATCACCGTTAAAGTTGATGACCGAATTATTGGTAATATCTGCTTGGGCTAGTATCGCAGGGTCCGCACTCCCGTGTGCCAGCACAAAGACATCGCCATCCGCAATGATGCCGGAAAGCGCTACGGATTGGCTGACGCTCGAACTACCGTTGCTGTAAAGCTCCAGCGTATAGAGACTGGCAGCAAGGTCTACTGCATCACCGGTTCCGTTATAGATTTCAATAGCCTTGTTAAAACTGCTGCCTTCAATATATTCAGACATAAATAACTCTGTGGCTGATGAACCACCACCACAGTTAGCGGTGTGGCTGCCCAAGCCATCAAAGGTGTTGATGGTAAAAGTATCCCATTCCACTGAAGCATCAAAGGCATCATCCGGATTTGTGTCTCCAGCACAGACATCTTCTTTGCGGCGCAGCGTGTCGTCCTGCCCCCCACCGGTCCACTGGCTGCCCGGATCAACCCCTATTTGTCCAAAAGCGTCCACAACAGCCCCGTTTTTACGCAAGACAATGGCATCATCACCGTTGAAGTTAATGACCGCACTGCTGATAAGATCTGCTTGGGCTAGTATCGCAGCATCCGCACTCGCGTGTGCCAGCACAAAGACATCGCCATCCGCAATAATGCCTGATAGTGTTACGGATTGGCTGGCAGTTGCACTGCCGTTGCTGTAAAGCTCCAGCGTATATCCATCTGCTGCCAGATCCACAGCCGATCCGGTGCCGTTGTAGATTTCAATAGCCTTGTTAAAACTGCTCCCTTCAATGTATTCGGAAATAAACAATTCTGTTGTGGCTGCATAGACAACAGAATGAACCGGTACAAGAGTCAGCAAAAAAACAATAACCAGTAAACCAGAGAAAATCTGTTTAAATCTATTCTTCATGGCAATCTCCTTTCGTGATATGTAATTAACTTGGGATGGAAGGCCAGTTCAGGCATATGAATTTAGGATGCGGAAGGGTAACACCTTTTTGAAAATTACTGGCACAGCCATCATCATTTAAACAATCTAAATTATAGAACCAACAAAAAAGTATACAAATTAACCGGATTAACATAATTCATCAAAAGAGTGTATAATATATTCTTGTGTTTGTGAACAATCGGTTCGCAATAGCACAAATTTAGTTTCAGGGTCAAGCGTGCAACTTGGCTCAACAAAGTCAAGGAGTACGTTTTATGAGTTTCGAACAATTTTCTCTCGACCCGCGCATTAACGCGGGTATCAAGGCAATGGGTTATATCACACCCACACCAATTCAGCAGCAAGCCATCCCTGTCGTTATGAAAGGGCACGACATGCTGGGCATTGCTCAGACCGGCACCGGCAAGACCGGCGCTTTTATCCTACCGATTCTACAACGCTTGCTCGAAGGTAACCGGGGCAACGTGCGGGTATTGATTGTGGCTCCCACACGCGAACTCGCCGAACAGACCCACGTTGCCAGCACCGAGCTGGGCAAGCACACCAAAGTGCGCAGCGTATCCATCTACGGCGGAGTGAGTAAGAAACCCCAGGTTGATGCTTTGCGCCATGGCGCGGAAATTGTCGTCGCCTGCCCGGGACGCTTACTGGACCTGCACAATGAAGGACGGATTAATCTGTCCCACGTCGAAGTTCTGGTGCTGGACGAAGCGGACCGGATGTGCGATATGGGTTTCCTGCCGGACATTCGGCGCATTCTGAAGCTCCTCCCGTCCCAACGGCAGACACTTTTCTTCTCCGCCACGATGCCGGATGAGATCCGCAAGTTAGCAGATACCATCCTCAAAAAACCGGTAACCGTGCAAATTGGTATGATTGCTCCAGCCGAGAGCGTATCCCATGCAATGTATCCGGTCACACGCTCGCGTAAAAAAGATCTTCTGATGGCTATGCTGGAACAGATTGCAACCGGAAGGGTCCTTGTCTTCACCCGCACCAAACACCGCGCGAAGAATCTGGCGCGCGATCTGATCAAAAGAAAGTACCGCGCAGCAGCAATCCAGGGTAATATGTCTCAAAATCAACGCCAGGGCGCGCTCAACGGTTTCCGTGACGGCACTTATGATATTCTGGTGGCGACCGATATAGCCGCTCGGGGAATTGACGTAACCGACATCACCCACGTCATTAACTTCGATATGCCGGACACGGTGGATGCCTACACCCACCGCATAGGGCGTACAGGACGTGTCGATGAAAGCGGTGACGCCTTCTCATTCATCGAACCGGATGACAGCCCGATGGTGCGGAATATCGAAAAATTACTAGGTGAACGAATTGAGCGCCGGCAGCTGCCGGATTTCGACTACACCGATGTAAAAGCTCAGACGCAAACCTATCAACCCAATCACACGCCGGCGCGCCAGCGCTTTTCACAGGGGCGGAACATTCCATCCCGCGGACAAGCGAATCGTGCCAGACAAGCACCGCGCCAGCAACGACGGCAAACGCGCACGAATCCCAGCGGATGACCCACATTCGGGTTGGTGACGCATATAATTTAGCGACCAGTGCGTAAACACTAAAGTATACGAGTGCCAAGCAGCTGCTTGGCACTCGTACCAATGACAGACACTTTGGTAAATTTCAATCGCCCTCATAAACGATCAGTTAAAGGTCTGTCACCTAAAACAATGTGTTCTTGGCCACCAAGTCTGCGTATTCTATGCGCCTGAATCACAATACTGCCCCGTGAAATCTTACCATAGCGCAGATCAGATGCTTCGACTGCGTACCGGTCGCTGGCGTACCCTTAACTCCACTCTGTATGGAAGATATTGACCAAGCCACTTCTAGATAGCCCGGGGCACTCCTGCCCGTGACAGAATCGTATGGGGTGGTAGAATAATGCAGTGCAACTGACCCATCCCCCCAGAGTTCAAACCCTGGGCGTTTACCGGCAGGCACAAGATAATACCATTTATATCATGGGGTGAAGTATGCGAATTTTGGTGACAGGAAGTGAAGGGTTATTGGGATCCACAACTGTACCCGCACTGCGCAGTGCGGGGCATGAGGTTGTGACCCTCGATATGAAGGCGCGTCCATGTGCGGATGGAGAACGCCATATCGCCGGGGACCTCCGAGACGTGTTTGTGGCAAAGAATGCCGTGCACGGGATGGACACGGTTGTCCACCTGGCAGCGATGCCCTATGATGCGGCACCGCCTGACCAGGTACTGGCGATCAATGTGCCGGGGACGTGGAACATCTGCCAGGCTTGCCAGGAAGCCGGTGTGCCCCGTATCGTGTACGCAAGCAGTATCAATGCCCTGGGCGCTGTGGGAGGTTATCGCCCTGCCCAATATCTCCCTCTTGACGATGCTTATCCCTGCCACCCATCACCAGGATATCAACTATCCAAATACCTGAGTGATGAAATCTGTAAATCCTATACCTATCGCTTTGGCATCACGACGCTCAGTTTGCGCTTTGGCTTGATTATGGCACCGCCATCTCCTAACCAGACTGGGATGCGCCGCTTTTTTATGGGCATGATGCCCACCCCCATGCGCATCCGGATGGGCATTCATGAATACTGGGCCTATGTGGATGTGCGCGACGCGGCAGATGCTGTTCTCAAGGCATGCACTGCAGAAGGTGTGGAACACGAAGAATTTCTGATCTTTGCGGATGACAACACAGTCGACGTGCCAACTGCTCAACTTGTAGCTGAACACCATCCTGATATTCCATGGCCAAATACCAACCTGGAAGATTATGTCGCAGACGATCCCTACCGTTCACTGATGGACTGCAGTAAAGCAAAACGTTTGTTAGGCTGGCAGCCGCAGTTCTCGTGGCGCTCGTATCCGGTGACACCCCCGCCGTTTTAACATTCGAAAGTCAGCACGTTGAAACGTTTCAACGTGCTGACTTAACAACATTCACCGTCTATCCACCGGTGTGAAGATAACGCAGGTTTCCTGGTACTCGTTCTTTACCTGTGCTTGCTGCGCTAATGAAATACACTAGGGATTGCACGAACGCATCCCAAAATAAAAATTCCTAAATGGCAGATCTGCTTTCGAGCTCCAATAACTTCGCTTTCGTTCTTAAACCTCCGGCGTAGCCCACCATTTCCCCATTACTTCCGATAACGCGGTGGCAAGGGATAAATAGTGAGAGAGCGTTTGCGCCGTTTGCGGCAGCCACGGCTCTGACTGCATTTTTATTGCCCAGGGTTTCAGCCAACTGAAGGTAGGTACGAACCGAACCATAAGGTATATCCAGTAAAGCATTCCAAACACTTTTTTGAAAATCGGTACCGGCAGTCAGAAGGGGTATGTCGAATTTCTTTCGCTCCCGCCTGAAGTATTCCTCTAATTGCACGATAGCATCAGCAATTACGCTGTCGTTTTGCTCCGTAAAGCTGGCATTCAGATGTTTTTGCAACCTCTTGTCGATACTGGTCCGCATTTTACGGTAACGCCAATCACATAGGCACAATTGGCTTTCCAATGATCCTAGAATTAACTCTCCATAAGGTGTCTTATAAAATTGGATATTGACGTCTTTCACTAAGACACCTGAACTGCTAAAGTACCAGATGCAAGTCCGGGCGCACGCGCTGTAATATTCAACGTACCAGGTGTAGAGTTCGATTGGACGATGGCCAGGCACAGCCCACTGAACGCCTTTCGCTGGTTCGACTGGAAGGGTTCATGACTTGCCGGGTTGCCGTTATCCACACCGATTATCCGTCCGGGTCCCTGCACATCAAAGGTGATCAGGTCTTCAGCCGTGGGGACAAGGTTCCCTTTGGCATCCACGACTTGTACTGTCAGATGCACCACGTCACGTCCATCCGCAGCAATTGTGTGGCGATCAGCGACTAGCATGATTTGTGCCGGGCTTCCGACAGTGACAATCTCCTGCTCACAGACCACCTGCCCATTACGCTTGCCAACCGCCTTGAGCACACCCGGTTCGTACGGCACAGTCCACTTCAAATGCAGGTCAGCGGTGTCAGGCCGGACAAACGACATCCAATCCTGCTCCCCCCATCCTTTACTCGGGTCCATGCCGTAGCGCGGAAAGGACATAACCTGCTCACCAAAGGATTTTCCGTTCAGCAGCAGTTCAACGCTGTCGCAATTGGTATAACACACCACCGGGATAACCTCACCTTCTCTGCCGGCCCAGGTCCAATGCGGGAAGAGATGCATCACCGGATCGTTAGTCCATTGACTCTGATAGAAATAAAATTCGTCTTTGACGAATCCGCACATGTCAATCGGTCCGCTCGAGGAGTTCTTCGTGGGCCAGCGTGATTCTCCCAGATAATCGATGCCCGTCCACATAAAATCCCCGGCGACGTAATCGTACAAACGGGTAAATTTCCACAGCTGCTCCGCCCGGATCATGCGCTTGTGATAGGGTCCATGCCAGCCATGCAGACCCTGCACATCATAAACGCCGCGCACACCCGCCACTGATACATTCTCCGTACCGATCATCTTCCGCCGGGGATAACGCTCACGGTCGATGCTGTAGCACAATTCCCGCCGTTCTGCCCAGCGGTCGGCGTAGTTGTAACCGACCACATCAAGGGCTTCAAGAAAGGCCTCCGTCGCCGGGATGTACGCCTCGATATTGTCGCAAGCGGAAGTGACCGGACGCGTGGGATCTTCCTGATGAACGGCATCGACCAGCATTTGAAGAATCCTGATCCCTTCAGGCACCGTCTGCTCGGGGATCTCATTCCCCACACTCCAGATGACAATGCTGGGGTGGTTGCGATCACGGCGTACCATACTGACCGTATCTATCACAGCCCATTCGTCAAAATTATTGTGGTAACCATAAGCTAATTTGCCCGTCTGCCACTCATCAAAGTTCTCATCCATCACCAGGAACCCCATCCGGTCGCATAAATCCAGGAATTCCGGCGCGGGGGGGTAGTGGCTGGAACGAATCCCGTTGCAGCCCATCGCCTTGAGCGTTTCCAATCGCCGTTCCCAGACACGCTCCGGTACAGCGGCACCCACACAGCCTCCGTCATGATGCAGGCAGACCCCGTTAATTTTAACGTGTTGCCCGTTGAGCAGGAATCCCCGGTCAGCGTCGAACGCGATTTCGCGAATACCCAGTGGTGTTTCGTAGGTATCAACGATCCGGTCGCCCTCTTTGACAATGCTTTGCACACGGTATAAATAGGGATCCGCGACCGACCACAGGTGCGGTTGGTGCACCCTTATCCGCTCAACAAACTCGTATTGTTGATCACCTGCTATAGGATGTCTGCTTTCTGCAGTGCCCACCTCAGTGCCGGCAGCATCAACGATTTTTGTGCTCAGCATACAATCTCTGGGAGTGTCATCGTCATTCCGCACCCTGGTCAATATCTCCACCCGTGCCAGCGCATCTGATACCAGTGGCGTACGCACAAAAGTACCCCAATGGGCGACATGCAACACATCCGTGATGGTAAACCAAACATGACGGAAGATACCGGAACCGTTATACCAGCGCGCATCGGGCTGCTGCGAATTATCAACACGCACAGCGATGATATTCTCCTCACCATCAAATTTGAGGAATGGTGTGATGTCATAGTGAAAGCTGGTGTATCCGTAGGGGTGAAAGCCCAGGTGTTCGCCATTGAGCCACACATCACAATTCTTGTAGACCCCATCGAACTGGAGAGTGAATAGTTTCTCGCGATCTTCATCTGATAAGCGGAAATGCTTTCGATACCAGCCTATGCCCCCCGGCAAATACCCGCCACCTCCGCCTGCCGGCGTGTCCGGATCAAAAGGTCCTTCGATGCTCCAGTCGTGGGGCAGATCTAGCGCGCGCCAGCTATCATCCTCAAAATTCACGTTTTCAGCATTTGTGATGTCGCCTTTTGCGAAGCGCCAATCCTGATCAAATAATAGGTGCTGTCTCGGTTGTAAATTCATCGGTTTTTCCTCTATCAGAGTTGTATTATCAACGTTTTTATACCCTTGGCTGGGGCTACCCGTTTTCCCAGGGCATCATCCTGAACACTACCGCCCTGTGCGCCGGTGACCGTACTGATACCGCGCAGCAGAACCGACCAATCCCCTGATGTGCCTTCAGTCTCGATGCGAATCTCGCTGCCCATCCGGAAGGCTTTCAGCGTCATGGCGACTTCACCTTTGCGTGATGGCACATTTACCGATACTGTCGCGCCGTCCTCCAGCTCGAAGATGTGGAAAGTGACACATTCCGCATAATCGTAATCGGGCTTCTGGTCATTTATCCCCACAGGAATAATCGCGTTTGGACGCGCCAGCAGCGGAAGGCTCAGGTAACCATGGGATTCGCGCACCCATCGCCCGCCTTCGATAACTTCTCCATTCAGGACATTGGTCCAGCGTCCTTCAGGCAGATAGTAATCCACAAGACCGTCCGCCGACAGGACCGGTGCAACCAGCAAAGCATCACCCAGCATATACTGCCGGTCAAGGGTGTCGCAGCCAGGATCATCAGGAAAAGCCAGCGGCATCGCGCGCATCATTGGGATACCCCGCTCATGCGCTTTGATTGCTGTACCAAAGAGATAGGGCATAAGCTGGCATTTAAGATTGGTGAAGAAGCGTAAAACATCACTTGCTGTGGCGCCTGTAGTCTCTACTTCATCAAAGAGCCAGGGAACGCGATAGGAATCAGCACCGTGCAAGCGGCTGTGAGACGAAAGCAGCCCGAAAGCACACCAACGCTTATACACATCTGCTGAAGCTGTGTGTGTAAAACCGCCCATATCGTGGCTCCAAAAGGCGAAGCCAGACATGCAGAGCGATAATCCACCGCGCAGGCTTTCCGCCATCGATTCAAAGGTCGCTGTACTGTCACCGCCCCAGTGGACGGGAAACTGCTGCCCCCCCGCAGTCGCCGACCGTGCGAAAACAACGGCTTCTCCCTTACCCAAAGCCGCTTCAAGTACCTCGAATACCGTTTTATTGTAAAGGAGCGTGTAATAATTGTGCATCAGCACCGGATCAGAGCCATCGTGATAAACAACTTCTGTGGGAATGCGCTCGCCGAAGTCTGTCTTGAAACAGTCCACACCCATATCGATCAGCAAACGCAGTTTGTCGCCGTACCACCGGCACGCTTCGGGGTTGGTAAAATCCACAAGCCCCATACCTGGCTGCCAGCGATCCCACTGCCAAACGCTGCCATCGACGCGTTTTACCAGGTAACCATTAGCCAATCCTTCGTCAAAGAGCGCAGAACGCTGCGCAATATAGGGGTTGATCCAGACACATATTCTAAGACCGCGTGCCTTCAATCGCTTGAGCATTCCCTGAGGATCGGGAAAGACTCGCCTGTCCCATTCAAAGTCTGTCCAGTGAAACTCTTTCATCCAGAAGCAGTCGAAGTGGAAGACATGGAGCGGCAAGTCACGCTCAGCCATACCCTGAATGAAACCGGTCACGGTCTCCTCGTCGTAATCCGTGGTGAAAGAAGTCGTCAGCCACAGACCAAAGGACCACGCCGGGGGTAATGCAGGGCGTCCTGTGAGTGCCGTATAGCGTTCCAGGACTTCCAGAGGGGTGGGTCCGTATATAACGAAGTAGTCCAGATACTCACCGGGCACACTGAATTGGACGCGTTCAACCTTTTCTGAGGCGATTTCGTATGAAACTTTCTCCGGGTGGTTAACAAAAACGCCATAACCGCGATTGGTGAGATAGAAAGGAACGTTCTTGTACGCCAATTCGCTGCTGGTTCCGCCATCCTCATTCCACATATCCACGATCTGCCCGTTTTTAACGAAGGGTGTGAAACGCTCACCCAATCCATAGACGCATTCACCAACACCCAAAGCAAGCTGATCGTGGATGTAGCGCCCATCCGGTGTATCCAGGAATCCGGCAGCCCTCCACCCGCTGCTTGTAATCACCTTGTCGCCGTCTTTGAATTGGACCAGCCAATCTCCAGCTTTTTCTACACGTACCGTCAATTGCCCGCTGGTCAAATTGGCAGCTTGTGGAGTATCCTGGGTAATGACAGCCGGTTTGAGCTGTTCTTTTAGCTCGAACTGCGGTTTCCGGGGTACTGCCCCTTTATGATGCCACATCTGTACACGGATAACGTTCTCTGCCGGCGAGGAATAGCGCAAGGTCAGCAGGGGCTGATCCAGCATATCACCACGGTTGTTTATCCGTTTGGTTGCTGCGTAGACCATCAACGCATCAGATTCGACATCAACATCATAGACGTGAACCGCGTAGTGCGGTGTCATGCCAGGACGGATCATCCAGTACCCATCAGTGAATTTCATGTCCCTCTCCTATATGGAATCTTCAAATCTACACCCGCGTCAACACCTACTCTTCAGCTTCTAACCTGAAAACGCGGTAGGAATGCGGCTTGAGCGAGACCGCGAAGCTGTGCTTGCCCGTACTTCGTTTGCGCCAATCCAGCATCTCCTCTGCATCCCGAACCACATCACCAGTTTGCAGGTCAACTAACCCCGGAATAGCGCTATCGGTAATAACGCGCAAATCCACCGGCTCAGGCAGGATTGACTGAACAATGAAAGTGGCATTATTGTAAGCTAACAGCATCACCTGGGCTGGACCTTCCACGCGAACGTATAGATCGCGCAGGAGCACCTCCCTGATGCGCGCCAGCACATCCACCGGCAGTTTGTACAGATCGTCAAAGTTATCGGGAATGGTCAGCACATACAGCACACCGTTCGCATAAGAAGCTGAGTGCAACAGGGGATTTCCTGTTGTGCCTGTCATGCCGGATATCTCCTCCCAGGAATCATTGGTCAGATAGTCGATATGCGGAATAAGGATGGATGACTCCGCGTGGTGCACGCCAAACCAGCCAATCAGGAAATCCTGAACGCTGGCTTTACGGTCAGTTACGGTCAATTCAACGATGTCGCGGATACCGCGATCCTGCAGCGCTTTGAATAGTCCAGAAGTAACAACCACAGACTTACCATCCACCAACTGCTTCCGGATTTTGGCGACGATGTCCGGATCAAATTTGGCGTCCTCGGTTAAAATCATCATATTCGCATCTGCCGGAAACTCCGGTTGCAGATCAATAGGAATGCCAAGCATGCCCAGATAGCTGTGCAGGAAATCTTCACCGGTCGCGTTGTATGGACGGTAGCTTTGAATGCCGACCGGTTCGCCAAGTTCAGCAATCACCGGATCAACCTGCTCGAAACTATATCCGGCAGCCATTGCAAGGGATGTCTCAGGGGCATAGGTGCCATCATCCTGAATGTATGGCGCAATCATGGCGTCAAAGTCAAAGCTGGTTCCGTTACCTTGCCACGCTGCGCGCTGCGCAGGATCAATCGGACGCTGGAATTGTCCAAAGTTAAAAAGCGTGACTTCCGGTGCCTTGGCGAAAAGGGTCAACCAGAGCTGTTCTGCGTAACGGTCCAGTACCCGCGAGCCAAATGGATCAACCCAACCCCCATCATTACCTCCCGGTTTTATGTTCTCGAAATAACGGATGATGGAGTAACCATGGTAGGCTTGCAAATGCTGGTTGCCGAAAACCGGGTCACGGGTCTCCGTTCCGGTGTATATGGCGTCGAAAATTGGCGGCTCTGTTTCCAGATTAAAACCAAGACCCTGAAAATGTTCGTACCAGTTGGGGTACTTGATGATAACCTTGACATCCGGGTTGACAGCCTTTGCTGGTCCGATAACCAGATTCTGCGCAGCTTCGGTCATCAAAGCCAGTCGGTAATCGGTCCAGCTCCTGTCACCTTTAGCTGCGATGCACAACTCGCACTTGCAGTTGGTGAAGAAAAAGTCATCGAGGATAAATACATCAAATAATCGGGCTGTATATTCGGCGATTTCCTTAACCTTTTGCCGGTCCTCAGGATTGGTATAACAATAGGTCTGGAAACGGTTGCGTTCGTTGACCGTGTACGTAATACCGCCGGGTGTTTCCACACCTCTCTCTGCAAAAAACTGCTTCGCCTGAAGAATCGTCACCTCATCGACTATTTGTGCGTCGCGGTGGGTCTCCAGGTAGACTTTGTTCACCTTGATATGCCGGCTTATTACGTCAAAGCGCTGCTCAAGCCATGCCAAATCAGCCATCTGCTGTACATCGTACATTGTGGCATAAACCGAGACTTTAAAATTATGGTATTTGTCAGTTGTGTTAGGGATATGGATCATGAATTAATCTCCTGTATTCGTAAAGTGTAAGGAAAAGGAATTTTAAACCCAACGGATAACGCAGAGTCACAACGGCGCAGCGTAAATTTACTGTTGAGCTGTACCTTATACAACCAGATATTATTGCCGGCTAATAGAGAAAATC
Organism: uncultured Chloroflexia bacterium; assembly: GCA_963700595.1. Taxonomy (GTDB): domain Bacteria; phylum Chloroflexota; class Anaerolineae; order B4-G1; family SLSP01; genus PWVB01. The sequence continues at coordinate 183,720 of CAVOYE010000010.1, read as the reverse complement.
CTATTCGATCTCGCCGATTAAAGACACTATCTGTTTTTGTGATAAAACCGCAACACGCGAGAGATTTGCCATCAAGCGCCTTTTACTTTTACCGGCAACCAGAACTCACAAACATTTATATCGTTATCCTCGCTGCTGCCGTCGCTTTCGGGAGGATAGACTTCCATCTCGGGCGCATTAGCATGAACAAAGTTTGAATTAGGCAGCCATTCCATAAATGCAAACATTTCTGCCTTCACAATCGACTCCGGCACTTTCCCCCGGCATTCAAAAACTGCCCACTGCGCCGCCGGCACCCAATAACGCTCCAGGTCAGGGACCTCACGGTCGAGTGGATTTTCGATGGCAATCATATAATAAAATTCACGTTTCGCCGGGTCCCTCTCCACGCAGGAAACGCCCAAAGTGCCCCCCCTGGTTTGTGGACCAGGTTGAAAACCATTGATCTGCTTGAATATTTCAAACAGACCCTCTGCGCGGCACTTGTCCCAGAACCGCCCGAATATTGCATTGTCCTGACCGGATATCCAGGTCTTTTTACCTATGATATGGAAAGCAGGGCGTTCAACGATCCGGTATTTAACCATATGTGTGTTATCCTCCCGATACCGCATCCACACGCCGGAAGATGTGGATCAAGCGTTGGCGGTCTCCTTCCGGGAGAGGTGGGCGATTGAAGGATGCGAGGTTGGCTTGCAGATGCGCCGGATTCCCGGTTCCGGAGAGAATCACATGCGTACCAGGCTCGAATCGGCAAAAACGGTACGCCGCGTCCGGGACGCTGATCGCGCCCCCCTCATGGACTAAAAATCCAAGCGGGTTCACAGGGTCGAAATCACCAGGATCAAGCTGACCCTTTTCGACCAATTCATCCATCACCTGGATTAATCGCTCCGGCTGGCTTAATGCGCGCCGGACGGCAAACATGATCAGGACGCCAATATTTTTTTCAATTGTTTGCGCAAAAACCCTTTCACGCGCCGACTGATTGAGGATGTTGAACCCAACCATCATCACATCCCATACGTCATCAAGCAGGGCACGCTGAAGCATCGCGTGCTGCGAATCAGGGCCAAATAACTCGCTGATGGCAATAAAACGTATCTTGCCCTGATCGCGCAGGCGCTGCATCACGGGCACAATCTCGCCAACCAGATAATTATAATCCTCAAGTTTTACACCATGGAGATGATAAACATCAATGTAATCCGTACCCAGGCGCATTAAACTTGATTCCACACTTTTCACCACGTCTTGTGCCGTGGGGTGATTCCCGGTACTTTTTTTCGTCGAAAGCACCAGTTTGCTGCGGTCCAATCCCTTAATCGCCTGCCCAACGATCTCTTCGGTGTGGTAGGCTTCAGCAGTATCGATGAAATTAATTCCCGCATCCAGACCTTGCCGGACCACAGCCACAGACTCACTTTCCAACCGCCCTGTGTTTTTCCCAACACGACTGGGACCTCCGCAGCCAATGCCCATCACCGTGACTTCTAATCCAGTCCGTCCCAATATTGTTTTTTCCACAATCAAGTCCTTTCTTGCCAGTATTTTATAAATATGAGTGAGTCCAGCTTTGGAGACTATGCATAATGAAGTCGCGTCCAAATCAACTATGACACCTATCATTATACTCAGGTCTGTATGAGGGAGCAAAGCAATAGAGCATATATTTAATACTATTATTATATTATTTATATGCTATAATAATGAATATAATGTAAAGTGTAAAAAAGGGGATTAAAATGACCAAATTTATGATGTTCTACAAGGGTGGTTTTATGCCTGAAACCGAAGCTGAACAAGCTGCGGTGATGAAGACATGGATGGATTGGTATAAAACTCTGGGAACCGGATTGGCTGACGCGGGTAATCCATTTACACCCTCTGCTAAAAGAATCGAAAGCGATGGAACGGTCAGTGATTTTAATTCAGGTTCGATGGCCTATGGCTATATCGTCCTTGAAGCAGAATCCCTCGATCACGCTGTGAAAATGGCGCAAGGCTGCCCCAATCTGCGTGACGGTGGCGAGGTCTCGGTTTTAGAATTATACCCGGCGATGTAACTCGCAAGAATAGTAAAAACCTAATATGCCCTGCTGAGATGTACAACACAGTTTATATAAGCAATAAGGAGCAACGATGACTAAATTTGTATTGCTCTTCACAGGTGGCAATACACCTGAAACTGAAGCGGAAGAAGTTGCAGTGATGAAAGCCTGGACGGATTGGTATACAACACTTGCGAATGCGGTCGTCGACGCTGGCGACCCTTTCACAGATTCTGCTAAAAGGATCGCGAGTACTGGTACTGGTACTGTAACTCAGCTACATGGAAGTACTATGGCAACCGGGTACACGATCGTTGAGGCAGGTTCCCTCGATCAAGCTGCTAAAATGGCGCAAGGTTGCCCGATTTTGCATGCTGGCGGCGAAGTTTCCGTTTACGAAACCTTCGCAGTCATGTAACAAAATCCAAACTGATTAAGATTACACGGTTTAAAACTCTACCGGAAATGGATTTCATGCCATTTTCCGGTAGAGTTTTTTATATCCAGGACAACTCGCAAAAAGCCTATACAGCGACCTTGCCAAAATACCGCTTCATCGGCATAAGATAATAATCTATCCAGCCTTGTTTATATTGCATCCCGTGTTCAGGAAGTAAGGAATGGCGAATCGTGATTCTGGTCCCAGCTCCCTCGGGTGCGAACAGGATTTCCAGCACTGAGTCCTTATCGGATTCTTTGAATTCGCTGGTTCGCCACGACTGCAGGATCCGGGTAGGAAATTGCAGCTCCAGATTCTTTCCCTGGATATATCCATCCCCAGCTTCAAAGGACTCTCCAAGTTGATTGGAAACTGCCGCCGGACTCTCTGTCATCTTCGCATGCGTCTCCGAATCAAGCCAGGCGGTAAAAAGGACTTCAGGAGGTGCCGGAATGACATCTGAAACTTCAAACTCAATATCCATAAATGCCCCCACTTTGATCTTATCACATAGAAACAGTGTCAACACATAGCTGCGAACGGACGCCCGGAAAAAATTCGGACTATTAGTGCGCCCTACCCCATCATACATCTATATCAGAAGGTGTACATCCCTGAAATCACTCTGTAAACCACAATCTAAACCACTTCTTAATAAGTTTATGACCATTTGTTTACATAATCCTGCTATCATAAGCAACTTGACAGGAGAGCACCCGATACAGGATGCTTATGCATAACCTGATTTCACAAATAGCGTTGAGGAGCACAAAATGCATAAAACAAAGACAAACTACTGGGTTGATATGGTCATTGCGCTGGCTTTCGTGTTAAGCTCTGTGAGTGGGATTGTCTTTCTTTTCCCGGTGAATACTACACGTGTTTTAGGCATCTCATTTGCTGTCTGGGATCAGATGCATATCTGGGCAAGCCTGCTTATGATCGCAGGTGTCTTCGCCCACCTGGTCTTACATTTCAAGTGGATCGTTGTGATGACGAAAAAGACATTATTCCCTCAGAATGCATCTGCACATCCCGTGACAACAGGCGGCATCTATGTGACCCGGCGAAAATTCTTGCGTGCAGCAGGCGCAGGATTATTTACCCTGGGAGCAGCGCTATTCGGTTATAAATCTGTCATTAACGCGTGAAGATGTCAAAAGAAATCATGGGGTAGCTGACGGCGCTGAAGCGCAGTCCAAGACGGTAAGTATTTCCAAAACCATACACGAATCACCTGTGGAAAGCCAGAAGCTTGCAGAAAACAGCCTGATCCAGCCTGAGGTAAAAAATAATCCCACACCAGTTGCACCGGCGCCCAGGTCAAACACAGAAGAGTCTACGAAGTCCCTTGCGGTTGCGTGCCCCAAAGGTGTGGTGTATGATCCATATCCGGGACGATGCCGGCGTTACGTTGATAAAAACGGAGACGGTTATTGTGATTTATCCATTCCTGCAGATGCGTGAACTTGATCCCGATGATAAGTTATCTTGCAGTGCGACCGTCACACCCAACGACAGTTTTCGCAACTATATATTTGTGAAAGGTAGAAAGATAGCCATAATTGGCAATACCTGAAACGATGCTGTATGCAGGAGACCATTCCATGATTCAAGGCATAGATGTTGTTTTTATCCATTCTCCATACAAAGAACTTGCGGAATGGTATAGCAAGGTGCTGGGCCTGGCGAACAGGATTTTCAGACAGCGAATGGACAGAGTATCAAACTGAAGGCGTCACGCGCTTTGCCGTTGAGCATGTGGGCTATCCCCGCAGTGATGTAGAAAATCAGCCTATCATGATCAGCTTCCGCGTGGCGGATATTCAACTTGCCGTGGAAACGTTAGCAGCACGAGGTGTGCGCTTTTATCCTTCAGCAGAAGAAACGATTTTTGAGGTTGGACCTTCGCTGGTTGCTACTTTTCTGGACCCGGCAGGCAACTGGGTGCAGCTCTCACAACGGAGTCAGCCCAAAGGCTGATTCCAACCACCCCAGGCAAAGTGTTGGGCGATTCGGTCACCCAACACTTTTTCACCTTGAGACCCTTTCCGCAACTGCACCAACGACATGTGCGGCATTGGGATTAGTTAACCTGGTTAGCGCATCACAAAAGGCAGATAGATTTCCTGGCTCAAATAATTCCCGATCGGAAACAGAAAGCCACCTGAAACCTTGTAGTTAGTGCTGTTCGCCAGATCAGTTGCCTGCTGACCGATGACAGAAGTGACTGAAAAATTTGCCGAATCAGATAAACCCCCGCCCACGATCACAAAGCGTTGCGTCGTAAAATTCGCTGATGCGTAGGCTGCCACCATCCCAACCGGAATCAGCAGCAGAAACAGAAAGAGCACGATAAATTTATACTGCTTCATCGCTTCTCTCCTAATCAATATTGATAAACATGGGCAGCGTGCCTGTTTTTTCGTCGATGGGACCAGCCACTTTCCCAACGACAATCCCATCCACCACAGCGCTTGAAAGGCCCATTTCGCCACTAACAGAAATGGCAATTTTATCGCCAATCTGCGTGTTTGTGACAAGCGCCAAACTGGTCACGTTGACTGCCGGGGCCAAGCCATCGGTGATGATGACGAGATAGCCATCGGGAGCAATATCACCGGCAACCGGCGCAAAGTCGACGTAGGTGCTGCCATCCTCAAAGGTAATGGTCTCAGCCCATATTGCCTCTTTAGCCACACCAATGACGCCATTGCGATTACTTGCATCCAGCCTGGCGACGGCTAACATCGGCTGACCATTTTCTGGTGACGTCGTGACGCCGACCATGGCAACCAGATCACCCGGCATGATGGTCGTTTTACCCATGTTGACGACGAGAGATTGGGCGGCGGCGGCACGATTTGTGATACCATTTGTACTGATGCCCGAATTACCCCCAAAATAGGCGTCGAACCAACCGGATGCGCCCTGTGCATACATACCGCGATATTGGCTGCTAAAAATGCGTGCACCGTAGCCCTGTTCACCCACCGAGTCTGTTCCGAGTGCATAAAGCCCCTTGCCCCCTTCAAAATAACCACCCTCGTTATAAAAACTGTAGCTGTTGGAGGTATCGCCACGTCCGTAGACGCCCACGCCCTGATTGCTTTGTCCATACACACCTGGGGCAAGGATATTGGGATGCGTGCGATTCGCACCGCTGTAGCCGTAGACACCGATGCCGTTTGTGCTGTAGAAATAGCCGGCGTATCCCTGATTGGCATTGCTACCGCCATCAAAGCCATAGACAGCGTAGCCACTTTCAGTTTGCCCATAAATAGCGCGACCATTTTGAGCCAAAGCATAAATAGCATTGCCCGTTGTTGTTTTTCCTGTGATTGCGCCCCGGTTAAAGCTAAACGCATCGTTGTTCATATCCACTTCGAGCAGGTAGTTGTTGGGCACAGCATTGGCTGTGCCTTTGACAACCGCACCGGGGCGTAAGGTATGCGCCATCGGAGCAGGTAAAATCTCCTGGCGCGGGGTCAGCAATTCGCCACTTACCCGTTTGCGCCACCCACAATTCTTCGCCATTGAAAATATCGCTTGTGATAGCCAGGCGCGCTTCGAAAAGCCCATCTTTCACAGACAATGCTGATATTACCGCTATCCCACAGCAATGTGCCGCCCGTCTTGGCATTGTATATTTGGAAACGCATGGTGAACGTACCATTGAGAGGTACATCGTTCTCATCAGTGAGGTAACCTTGATAGGTGATTGCGTCACCAACCGTTGCCTGTGGCGCCAGGGGGGCTGCGACCGCCTTAGCGCCGACAAGCGATGGCCAATACGCACCCAATCCCCCAAGCAACAATAAAGCGGCAGTCAAACCCAGGATTTGAGATACTAAGCTTTTGGTTTTCATCTTTCCCTCTTTTACTCTATAAAGAACAAAGTTATCTGTTTAATTCTAATTGTAACAGATTTCTTAAATCTTGTTGGTAAGTGGGGTCAAGAATCACGCTCCGTCCCAAAGCCTCTCTTGCTCGCATCGAAATCTCCCTGTTGGTAATAGACAGTAGCAAGTCCAAACTGAAAGTCAGCAGAATCAGGTTCCCACTTCACCGCTTGCTCAAAAGCATCCTGCGCCGCAGCAAGGTTATCTTGCTGTAACTGCGCCCATCCCAATATGCCAAATGCTATCCCGTCAGTCGCATCTAGTTCGACCGCCTGCTGCGCCAGTGCTAATGCATGCACCCAATCGCCTGTACGCAAGGCAAAATCAGCATATTGCTGGTACGTCAACCCAATCGTCGGAGCAAGAGTGATCGCCTGTTCATAAGCCCTTGAAGCCAACGCAAGTTTTCAGACGATACAATAGCCTCTCGAGCATAGACAGCAGCAAGTTGGGTGTACAAAACGGGATCATTTGGGCGGAGCGCAATCGCAGAAAGCATAATATTCCCAGCCTGCGCAAAATTACCCACTTGCGCGCAGTTAATGCAAGCGCAACATAATATTCAGCACGTTGTGGTTGTTGTTCAACAGCACCTGTATATTCAACCAACGCAACCAGTGGATAACCCCGGTTCAAAGCCCGGGTTCCACGCCAGACATGCATATCAGCGAGTAGTGGACGCACATTGATCTGCCATACAGCGAGGATTAGAACGAAGCAGCTTGCCACGCTCAAAACACGCCGAAACCAGGGTGGCATGGCATACCTGAAGCGAAATTTTGGACAGGGAAAACGATGCCGATGTTACAATTGCGAGTAGCAACCAAAAAACTACAGCGGTTGCTGCGACATCAAACAGAAACAGATTACCAACCAGATAGGCGCAAAGACTCGCCATACAACCCGCCAGCCAGTGGGCTTGATGGTGCTGTACCTCTGAAGCGCGCACAACCGCTTTATTTCCGGATAACAAAACTTTCCAACCTTGCCGGATAATGAGATAAGTGAGGATAGCCAATAAAACAGTAGCCACCACACCGTAATTGAGTGACCAATCAAGCAGCCAATTGTGCGCGCGATCAACGATGACACCACGTCCCTGATAGTAAACCAACTCCGGCGGATACACCGACGGAAAGTGTAATTCAAGCGTATCAGCGCCATAACCTGTCCATAAACGCTGCCATAGGAGACGAAGGGATGCCTGCCAAATCGTCCACCTGGCTGCAATCGAACCGCCATTAACGGTGGCGTGCTGCAAAATCACGATCAATCCCCCGACGAACCCACTGATACCTGCCAACCCGCTGAACCAGCGGACACGCCGTGACCAACCGGGCGCAACCTGCAGCCACAGCAGGACGCTCACGCCGGCAGCTGCCGAAATCCATGCCGCCCGTGCTTGCGTCAGTGCAATCACTACAAGGACCAGCATGACGAATACCGCATAAGCCATGCGCTTCCAGGTGGCATTTTCTGATTGAGCAGCGGTAACGACAAGCGGCAACAGCAGGGACAAATATGCGCCAGTAAAGTTGGCGCGACCCAGTGTTGTGGTTATGAGGCTGCGCGCATCAGTAAACACGGGCAAAGGTTGCCAACCCGCTGCCTGCGCAAGACCCATCAGGCAGATGGGCAGCGCAGTGAAGATAATAACCCGAAGCAATAATGTGCTGCTTTGAGGGTCAATTTGGGTTGCAACGCATATAAAGAGCACTATATAGCTTATTTGCGTCAAAACACCGTTGGCGCGGTCAAGCGACCCAAAGATTGCGATAAAGTGATTTGTGCTGAGATAAGTCGAAAGTAAAAGGACAAGGACCAATGCGACAAGGACTTTGACGATAGGTAAAGGGAGTGCCTTTAACCGATATCCAGCCAACAAACCGCCCAACCAGAGCACCAGCCAACACCCAAACCAATGTCCGCATTATCCACACTTTGGATGCTTCGAACTGCTGTTCAACCCATAAGTTCACAAATAAGGGCGTTACCAGCGCAATCAGCAGCCAGATCGTTTCCTGGAGTTTGCGACTGTCGGTGCTGCCTGGCACAAGCCAGAGCTTTCTTATACCACGGAATTTATCTTTATTCATTTTGTTTTATAAAGTGGCATTTTCGAGGCAGTATCAAAGTTTATATATTGTAAAATAACATCGTAAACGTTAAAACGTGCAATCCAAGTCCCGTCAGGGCAAAATGCCATTTCACATGTATTTGAGTTTAGCCCCTGCCGTCCGAGAGTCAAATTTGACATGCAGCGTTAATGCTTTTATAGTCATTGTTAAATCAACACTATATCTGAAAGGAGACTTATGCCTCCAGCTAATGACCTCAAGCAACGTATAAAAAATGGTGAAACCATCGTCGCACTGCGGGTTCTCATCGATATTGAACGCCGGCAGTTGGAGAATGCATTGACCAAAGGCACATACGACTTGATTTATATAGATGGACAGCATTGCGCCTTCAGCGAAGCACAACTGATTGGGTTCTGTTCCTTAGCTGAAGAAATCGGACTGCCCGTTCAGATGCGAATTCCGCATACCCGGCACACTTACCTGATTGGACGTTACCTGGATTTCGGACTGGCGGCGATTCTGGTTCCGGAAGTCGTTGAAGAAACGACGGTCGAGGAAGCGGTCGCGTTTACATACTACCCACAAATAGGCTGCCGTAGTTGGGGAGGCGCTGCGCGACACGGACTCAAGGCATGGTCAGGCGGAGGTGACCGCCAGGCATATGCCCAATGGTGGAATAAGCATGTTGTATTAGCGATGCAGTTAGAATCCGTCGCAGCGGTCAGCAAAGCCAGAATGTTGGCGAAGGCTGGTGTCGACTACATGGCTTTTGGTCCAAACGACCTCCAATTCAGCCTGGAGGGCCACCCACACTATCCTTTGCGAACTGTCGATGATTGCATGCGCAATGTATCCGAGCAGCTGCAGGGAACCGGCATCAGGTTGGGTATGGCGGTAACGACACTACCTGATGAACGTGGAAAGTATCTGGACATGGGGATTACGGTGTTCCAGGAATCCCCTGCAGGATAGATCAGAATGACAGTGCCAATGTGCCAACCCATGACGCACAAGATTAATCCGCAGCAGTCACTAGAGCAAAAAAACCTCTATGAAGATCATTGACACCCACGTCCATATCTGGACGCATGATCATGCTTTCCCATGGGCGCAAGAGGAGACCTCTCCGCCTCCATTTGACGCGCACCCCGAACAGCTGCTCCAATTGATGGAGGACAACGGCGTTGAAGCAACCGTACTGGTGCAATATATCGGCTACCGCTGGGATAACAGCTATACAGCCCGTGCGCTGAAAGCCTATCCGGATAAATTTATGGCGGTCTGCCGCGTCGACCCAACCGACCCCGCTGCCCCTGACCACCTCAGCACATGGACAGAGGTGTATGGTTTCCACGGTATGCGGCTGAGTCCCGCAGCAGACCGGAGTGGAGACTGGTTCAAAGGTTCGCTGATGGTTCCGTTGTTTCAGAGAGCAGCCGAACTTGGTGTTCCGGTACTCATCCTGACGCAGCCACCCCGTCTGCCTGACCTCGCCGCGATCGTTGAGCGCGTTCCAGACGTCGATGTCGTCATCGACCATATGGCAGATTGCATAAATGGCAGCGCCCATCACCTACAGATCCTCATGGCAATGGCAAAATTCCCGCGCGTATTCCTGAAACTGAGCCACATCTGGGTCAACTCCGCTGCTTCTTACCCGTGGCGTGATACATACCCCCGTATCAAGCAAGTCTGTGAGGTTTTCGGAACCAGGCGCATTATGTGGGGCAGCGACTGGCCGGTCTGTCTGAAACACGCCAGCTACAGCCAGTCGCTGTCCTATCTGCGCGATGAAAGTGACATATTTTCGCCGGAGGACCTGGCCCAGATTCTGGGGGGGACAGCCCTTCAGCTATGGTCATTTACGCGTTAAGTTAAGGTTAACCAGCGAATGTCTTTGGGGACCTTCGCCCTCAAACTGATTTTTTCAGAAGTGAGGTTATGATGTCAAAAATTCTGTGTGCAGTATTCATTGCATTATCTCTGTTGACCTGTTCGGCAGCATGTACCAGCGCTCCCCCAACGCCAGCGAGCGAGACGTCTGAATCCGTTACCGTTACGAAAATAGCGAACCCGACAGTAACGCCAACCGCAACACCAATATCTACGGTGACCGTAGAAAAATCCAGTGACGGGGTGATTGTCTTTTACTCGAACAGAGATGGAAACCCCGAGATATACACCATCAATGCGGATGGCAGTAGTGTGACGCGACTGACCAACGATCCCGGTTTCGACGACAGCCCGGCAATCTCACCGGATGGCGAACAGGTTATATTTCTGACAGCGCGGCACGACCCTGATCCCAAGTTCCCCAACCTAAAGTACGAAATTTATGGCATGGATATTGATGGGAAAAACTTGCTCCGGTTGACGAACACAGAAGCCGGCGAAGATCATCCTGCCTGGTCGCCAACTGGCAACCGTATTCTGTTTGACGCCGATTATGACGGGGATGGCTTCTATGAAATCTACACTATGGCTCCGGATGGCACAGATTTAACCCGTTTGACATCCGGCGAGTCAAACGACCAGTTCGCCGATTGGTCGCCAGATGGTGATCGAATCGCTTTTGCGTCGGACCGCAATGGAAACTGGGACATTTATGTGATGGATGTCGACGGCACCCATGTGCAGCCATTAACAGAAAGCCCTAACTGGGAACTGTTTCCAGCCTGGTCACCGGATGGAACGCAGATTGCGTTCAATGGACTGCGCCCCAACTCCCGGAACACGGACGTTTATGTGATGAATAAGGACGGCAGTGATGTGCGCCAACTTACCAATGCCCCGGGATTTGATGAAAATCCCGCCTGGTCACCTGACGGGCAGCAGATCGCTTTCCAGACGAATCGAGACGGCAACTTTGAGATCTACGTCATGGCGAAAGATGGCAGTAACCAGCATCTGCTGGCAGCGCATCCCGCCGATGCATTGTGGCCTTCATGGGGTCCTATGATCACGACATCCACCAATCCGGGAACAGCCATTGCTTTTGTACAGAGCGACCAGGTATTGGGCTTGCGCGAAACCTATCAGGCTGGACTCGGGAACCTGGACGGCGACGGTGATCTGGATGCCCTGGTCGTCAACAGCTTCCGAGACACCGGTTTCTGGCCAAGTCTGCTATAGTTGAATGATGGGACTGGTGCTTTCACGAACATTGGTCAAAAACTGAACGAAACATACGGCGCGGACATGGCAGTAGGAGACCTTGATCAGGATGGTGACATGGACGTTTTCATCGACAACATGGATCGTCCCAACGAAATATGGCTCAACGAAGATGGGCAGCTTCTTGACAGCGGTCTGCGATTTGGCGCAGATAATGATTTAAGCGGCAAACCCTCTCTGGGCAATCTGGATGCGGATGGTGACCTGGATCTCATCGTCGGCAGGTTCAATGGTGGCGCAGACATCTGGTTCAATGTCGGGCTGGTGAACAGGTATGCACAAGGAGATATATTATGCTCCATCCAGAGTCTTTTCTAAATCGAGTGCGATTGCAACAAACACTCATCACAATGCTTGATTCTATCATGCCTGCCTGTGCTCAGGTTGAGTACTGCCTCGTCGGTACAAGCGCTGCACTGCTGCACGGGGTTGAGTTGCCGGCAGCGGACGTGGATATCCTGGTCAAGGAAAGAACAGATGTCGACACGATCAGCCGGGCGCTATCCCCATTCAGGTGTTTGTCAGTTCCTGCATGGCTGCCCGATTCCAGGCAGTATTATGCCAGCTGGGAGATTAACGGCGTCGAGGTGGAATTCAGCACTGTTGAAGTCGAATCAGACTCGGATACTATTGAGACCTTCGGGCGAGGTCCATGGGTACACTCCGTTCTTCTTCCCTGTGGACCGTATGCTGTGCCCACAGCAGCCCTCGAGCTACGCCTGATTACCGAGCTTGCACGTAACCGTCCGGAAAGATACCAGCCTATTATTCGATATATGCAGCAAAATGGCTGTGATATAGATCTCCTACAAAGAGGTATGGATGCTGCAGGACTCCCAGATGACAGGCAGGTCGTGCTGCGCAACCAGATCAAGAACTGCCCGTGAGCTGACCTGGATATAGTCGCTGACCAGATAAAGGATAATGGTGAGGTCGGTTTAAATTCTGAATCTCTCAATCCTATAAACCAGTAAGGTTTTACAATGTGCAGATCTGGCACATGGAGATAAAGATGAACTATCGTTTTGCCACACTCGACGATGTACCGCTCCTGTCCAGCATGAACCGGCAGCTGGTCGACGATGAACAGCACCGCAACCGGTTTCAGTCTGATGCCTGGTTTGAGGAACGCATGGTCAGTTTCCTCACCGGCAAATACAAAGCCGTGCTTTTCGAACTCGCGGGTGAAATCGTGGCATACGCCCTGTATACCAATCATCCCGACCACAGCGACACGATCTATCTCAGGCACATCTTTGTGAGTCGTAATCACCGCAGGCAAGGTGTAGGGCGGGAAGCCATTCGCCTCTTGCAGGTAGAAATCTTGCCCCGGGACAAACGCCTGACTGTCGAAGTTCTGGCAGACAATCAGGATGCCCGGGCTTTTTACAGTGCCGTCGGATTTCGAGAATATTCGTTGGAATTGGAGAAATTAGCAGCAAACGTGGATCCCCGGCAGCCTCAGAAGCAGGCACAATCATGAACTCTGGAAATAAGACCATAAGCTGGCTTGCGCCTGGCGGTATTGGCATCGCTGTTGGATTTGCCATTAGCGCTGTAGACAATTTCGCGTTTGATGGCGAGGTCAGTCCGGTCTTGATCGTCGCCCTGTTATTGGGTGCCTCAGCGACCTTTGGAATAATCTGGGGGTGGCGCGGATGGACAGCTATGGTATCTGCGTGGATCTGCGTGCCATTGGCGCATCTCATCAAGCATTTATTGGGCCTGCCGGATACCTTGAATCCAAACACTTATACCTCAATCCTGATGTTAGCCGGATTCACGCTTGTTGTTTCTGCTATTGGCTTCTCAGGTGGTATAGTAGTCCGGAAAGTGACCAATACCCGTTGTGTATCGTAAATTCTATAACCTGACCAGGAGATGTCGCGCCATAAATTGTATCCGATCCGGTATCCATAAGTCATATTAAAAATCAGACGTACTGCATATAAAACACAAGAAGGAGGGTCAAGTCAATGTTTTCTACTATTAAAATGTTCACAATGTCTACGAAGAGGATCCTGGGTGTTGCTTTAGTCTGCACCGCCCTGTTGGCTGGTGGCGTTGGACCTGGAATCGCTGATCCAGTCCAGGCGTTCCCTTTGTCGCCGGTTGCCGACACCGGGGATGGCATCATTCCCTATGCCGGAACCCTGAACGGTTCAACAGGCCAACCGGTGGGCGATGGGTTGTACGATTTCTCTTTTGCCCTGTTTGACGCCGAGAACGGTGGTGTATCAATCTGGTCAGAAGTACAGAATCGGGTGGTCGTGGAGGGCGGGGCGTTTGAACTCTCCCTGGGTAGAAATGCATCGATCCCGCAGGCGGTGATAGATGCTGGCGGGCACTGGCTGGAAGTCGCGGTGCGGGGCCCCGGAGAGGCTGGTTTCACTGCACTCCTTCCACGCCAATCCCTGGCTACAATCTCACCAGATGCGATCACCCAGCCCACCGCAGGTGGGACCTGCCCGCACGACCACGTGGGGGAGATTTGGTCTGCAACCATCCCATGGTCCAATGGTGCTTTCAAGGTCCTCAACTATGGCAACGGACCCAGTCTATGGGGCTGGAATGGGGGGAACGGTAACGGTGTCCGCGGTTACGCGACAGGCACCGGTGTTGGTGTCTACGGAGAAAGTGTAAATGCCGGAGGGGTCGTAGGCCGAAGTACCGGCGGAAAGGGCGTGGAAGGTTACAGCACCAATGGCTATGGCGTCTATGCCAACAGTACCAACAGCGACAGCATCCGCGTAGACGGAGCCGGCGGAAATGGTGTCTATGTCGGTTCTTCAGCTGACCACGGCGTGTACGTCGCTTCAGCAGGCTGGAGCGGTGTATCTGTCGGATCCGCTTCTGTTGCTGGTGTTTGGGTCGCTTCAGCTGGTCAGGATGGCGTCCTGGTCAGTACTGCCGGTTGGGACGGCGTGCACGTCGTTGGTCCTGTTGGAGGCTTGTCTTTTGGGTCTGGCATGATGGGCGATGAAGACTTCGCTGTGCTCAACACCGGTGAAGTACGCTCCAAAGTCGGCTTTGCCGCCCCGACCAACGATTTCGCGATCACCCTGCCTGTCGAAGGTAAAGAAGTCACTTACGAACAGGGTGACGTGCTGACGGTCAGCACGTCGGGGAACGGGAGTGTGGAACGCGCCACGGTTGCTAACTCGCCAACTGTCGTCGGGATCTACTCCGCCACACCTGCTTTCGTGGGCGGCAGAACCGTGACAGATGATGCCCAGACCGGTGACGTGACCATCGCTATCCTGGGCACCGTAGCCTGCAAAGTCTCGGCGGAGAACGGACCCATCCGCCCTGGCGACCTGCTGGTCACCTCGTCCACACCCGGACACGCCATGCGCGCCGACAATCCGGAGATGGGTACCGTCCTGGGTAAAGCCCTGGAATCCCTGGACTCGGGCACCGGCTTGATCCAGGTGCTCGTGATGCTGCGTTAGGAGGGATACCGTGAAAATACTAACCACCTTGCTGCTGATCCTGCTGATTTTTGCGCTCCTTAACACGGGCACCAGTGCGCAGACTGTGTCCCGTTATCAAATTGATTCCGGGGCTAATCTCGGGAGGCGGTTACCAGTTAGTCAGTTTCGAGGCGCAAGTGGCGACTGTCTCCACCGGAGGTACGTACAGCCTGGTGGGACCCGCCACACCATCGCTGCAGGGCAGCGGATGCTGCTGCACTTATTTACCTTGCGCCCTGAGAAACCGGTGATCCCGGTGGATGAATTCGATTAAATCTGGTGAAGTTATCCTGTCAAAACTTTTCGTTCCAGACCAGGGGAGACGGCACTTAAGTCTCCCCCGGCTTTACTTGTCATTCTTTCACTTTACCACTGTCAGCCGATTGAGAAGCGGAGGCGTTGAGGTCTGCAATCCTGATTGTTTAACCATGAGTTTTACCACAATGATGTTAAATACGGGAAACATGAGCGTCAGTAAAAGAAAAAATCCTGTCGTTATAACTGGATCCGAACTATCAACACCCAGGAATATCATACCCATTGAATCCACCAGGTAGTGTGACAGCATCACTGGAATGACACTTCGTGTTTTGACAGTCATGTATCCCCATCCGATCCCAAAGAAGAAAGCCATAATCACACCGGATATGACTTGCGAGGGGGTCTGCGTAAGTAGGTTTGAGAAGTGGAAAAGCGCAAAAAATATAGAACTGAGTAAAACAGTCATCGGCATTGAAAAAACCTTACTAATTTTCGACTGAATCCAACCCCTAAACGCCAGCTCTTCCCAGATCGCCGGAATTAAAGCCAGCAGGAAATAACCCCAGCCGACCACATCCGGATCAGGTCGGATATCGGGATTTGCTAACACAGTCGACAAATCCCACTTAAATATGCCCATACTCAAAGAAATCGCGGCTGCAAGAGCGCAAAAACCGGCAAAAGAGAGCAAACCTAAAAGCACAATCTTCAAGTCCACCCTGAGGTATCCTGATAACCAATCTCTCCACGCTTTAAAGCCAAGAACAATAGGCAGAACGATCAGCACGACTATCCCCGCAGCGATCATTTGAATCATTACAATCACCAGAATGATGAAAGATAAAGTCCAACCGCGGTTGACAAACGAATCTACAATTCCCAAAACAGACGTAATCTGCCGGAATAATGAAAACAAAACGACTGCCACAACCACCCTAAGCAAAACCGTGCTCTTTCCTTTATTATTTTTCATCAGTTACCTCCAGAAACAAGTTGTAGAACCAATTGGCAACCAGAATGGCTGCAGGATAATCATCACAAAGTTGATTCCAATCAAAAATCACAGCGTCTAAAAAAACATAGTTTAACTTATTCATTTATTAAACACCTTCCATATCATTCTCTCCTTTTCCATAGATCACCTCCTTGCTTCATAAACCTATTGAGTTGACCGTATCACTGATATCATCGGCAATCCTAACGCGCACAACTTCTCCAGAACACCCATGAGCGCCGGTTGGTCATCTATCCAACCGAGTAAGATGGTCTCTCCATTATCACCTGGCGTGAGGCTTAACCCGTCGAACCAATCAGACCATTCGGCGCCAAGGTTTCCCCGTACCCGTATTTCATAGACAGCGGGTGAATCATACTCCGAAGCACGTGTGGGAAATGGTTTAGCCATCTACTTTCTCACTGCCTAAAATGTGTTGAGGATCTTGCTTTATACAACAGAACATCCGCTTTTGAGTGAGTATGCTATGCGGCATGACCCTGTATACAGATCTGACCCATCGTAAATTTCTCCGTTAATCCCAAGTGTTTCCCTGTGTTAACATAAGCACAGTATACGAGGTGAGTGGATGAGTCGTCATCATCCATATGGATGATTCATGGAGATATAGCGGGAGAGTGTACAACAGAAAAAAACATACAACCGGTGAATTATGGTTGTATGTTATAAAATGCCCAGTTTCTCAGCACTGGCAATTGCATCCAGACGTCGATGAACACCAAGTTTTTCGTAGATATTGCGGATATGTGTTCGAATCGTATTGACAGAAACGTACAGGTGATCTGCGATTTCAGCGTTGGTCATCGATGACCGTAAAAGCCTGAGAACCTGCAACTCACGCTCACTGAGGGGTTCAATGAGTTCTCCTTGGACCGCAGATGGCGTGGTAGAATCTGATAAACTGCTGACTTCCTGCTTGGCAACAGGGATCGATTCAGCAGTTATGAGCACATCAACATAAGGATGGTGCCTTTGAGCAGCCCGAAATTTTCTTAAGAGGTCCAGCATTCTTGCCCCCAGATCCAGGAAGCAGCGCATAAACCCCTCCTGTTCAGCCAATCCAAGAGCGCGATCCAGGTTTTGAAATGCCTCTGAGGTGTTATCCTGTGCATCGTTGAGAAGCGCCTGAACAGCCAGGATTCGGATAAGGTCACTTAACGCTCCGACGTGATCAACAGCTTCCCGCAAACCTGACAGAAGTACTTCAGCCTCCATAAATTGGCCCTGCTCCAGCAAGACGCGAGCCAGGATGATATACATTTTTCTATCCTGGAAATCATAATCATCGTCAAAATGCAATCCGCATTTATCAGCCCACGCGATGGCACCCTGAACATCGCCGGACGATAACAGGATTCCCGCACAATCGGATTCCGCTGTCGAGACCATATTAGGCAGTTTTTCACGGGTGAAATCCAGCATTTTTCTCAGAGCAGCCCGCATGCCCGTTTCATTGTGCGCAGCCTGGCAGATCCTGGCAAGATGCAGATATGCCCCCGAGAGCATATCGACACTGCCCCAACTTTCACCATGATCGACACCTTCTCCCGCAAGGACATCAGCAGTTTTTAGATCATTCCACTCAAGATGCACTTCTGACAATCCCATATAAGCCAGTCCCAAAGTCGCCGGCGGTAGGTGATCGACGGATTTGACCGATGTTTGCGTATTCTCCGCGATAATGCTGCTGAAAATTGCGGCTGCCTCGTGAAGCCTGCCCTGTACCCTACGCAGGATACCCAGGTTACAGCGCGCCAGAACGGCTGTATGGCTGCCGGCAGGAAGGAATGGGTTATTGAGCGCCTCGTCAAGAATCTCAGCGGCATTCCCCAATTTACCCATCCGGCGAAGCAATGCCGAACATAAAAGCGCTGCAAAACAACGCGTCATCGCGTCTGTCACCGGCAACAACGCTAACGCCTCACCGCAAAAGTCAACCGATCGCTGGAAATCACGCTGATATGCGATCTGATAAGCCCTCGCAGCCATAACGTGTCCAGCAATATGGCGCGCCTCGTTAATTCGACCAAGCCGTTCGTAGTCTGATTGAATTCTCTCGGCACAATCAAGGTATACCGGCGCTCTATCAGGTTCACCGGCATAAACGAGGACCCAGGCGCGTGCCAGGCATAACCAGGGATGCGCTTGCGCTACGTCTTCGGGCAGCTTATCCAGCCATTCTGTAAGTGTCTTGAGTTCGCCGTGATCCAGCAT
Source organism: uncultured Chloroflexia bacterium (assembly GCA_963700595.1). GTDB lineage: Bacteria > Chloroflexota > Anaerolineae > B4-G1 > SLSP01 > PWVB01. The sequence goes on along the minus strand of CAVOYE010000010.1, from coordinate 165,110 downwards.
CGCCATAAGATTGCCTTCGACCACACGGGCTGCCTGTTCAAAGTCACCGCCTGCCAGGGCGTGATGGAGGGCTTCCGGAATTAACCCGGCGCGATGATACCAGGCGCTTGCTCGTAGATGCAAATCCGCTATCTCACCGGTCCGTGTATGCTTTAACCGGCTCCGTAACAAGTCAGCAAAGAGATGGTGATATCGGTACCAACGACGCTGATCATCAAGTGAAACGATGAACACGTTATCTGCTTCAAACAGTTTTAACATTTGCGAGGCGTCATCTCGCGCTGTAACAGCGTTGCACAGAGGCGCGCATATCCGATCCAGGATCGAGGTTTGCAGCAAAAAAGAAGCCGCATCTGGCGATTGCCGTTCCAGAACCTCCTGCATAAGATAATCTACTATAAAGTGATGGCTGGTGGAAACAGAATTCACGAAGGCGCTGGCGTCCTCACGCCCGTTCAACGAGAGGGAAAGCAGTTGCAGGCTGGCAATCCAACCTTCTGTTCGGCGATCCAGTGCGGCAATAGCAGACGGCGACAGCGGGAGTTTCTTCACATCTCTCAGGAAAGTGCTGACTTCATCCGTCGAAAATCGTAAATCCCTGGTCCGCAGCTCGATAATCTGTCCGCTTCCCCTCATGCGCGCCAACGGCCACGGCGGATCCGATCGTGTGACAATCACAAGATGCAATCGGGGTGGCAAATGCTGGAGTAAAAAATAGAGTCCTGCATGGATTCCCGAATCCGTTACATGATGATAATCGTCGATAACAAAAACAGCAGGAAATGGCAAATGGTTGAGTTTGTTAATCAGATCGGTCAGTAACGTCTCTATGGGTGGTGGTTGCTGCGACTGGAGTGCGGCGATCATCGCGTCTCCCACACCATCTGTAAGGGTATCAAAGGCAGTCAAGACATATGACCAAAAACGCACAGGTTCGTTATCGGCTTCGTCAAGAGAGAGAAAGGCAACGGGGCACTCACAGATATCCAACCACGCGCTGATTATCGTGGTCTTTCCGAAACCGGCCGGTGCACTTACCAGCGCAAGCCGGCAGCCTGGTTGCAACAATGCGTCCAAACGAGACAGAAGGTGAGGTCGTGCAACCAGGTCGGGTCGCAGTGGAGTTCGATAAAACTTCGTTTCCAGCAGCGGGGTCGACATTTATAATCACCTACAGTTACACAGTGATGCTTCAGCTGATTACAATTATTTCAACCAACGATCCAGCCACGCATAAGCAAGGGCTTGCGCAGGTTTTAGGAAACTATGATCATTTCCATGCATGAAATACCCAAAGGCGTCAGGCGCATTACACAGGTTATACACTTGATACAATTGTTTGCCAACATCAGCCAGGAATTCTTGATTCCCATATGCCTGATCGAAATATGCAGAGATATTCAGCCATGGTCTGGGTGCAATCAATGCGGCAATTTCATGATACTCAAAAGGAGTAACCAGATTCTCCAAGAAATACCTGCGCAGCTTGGGAATATATATGTAGCCATCTTCTAATGACCATTCCATCCGCTCTTCTTCTTCAGAGAATACAGACAAACCACAATTGCTGACCGCTGCGGTTACACGATCATCAAGAGCCGCAGCAAAGATAGCATTGTGTCCACCATGGGAGTGACCTATCACACCGATTCTGTCTTTATCTACTTCTTTCAGTGTATATAGAACATCGATGGCGGATTTCGAATCCTCAAGGTTTTTACTGACCATTGACCAATCCGGATATTGTTCATAGAAAGGAGCAGAATCGAAACTCTCTTCGCCAGGATAAACGCGTTCCCCCGCTGTCAAATAATCCGGCGCGAGCACGATATATCCCCTTGTTGCCAGCACATGCCCGTAAGAAAAATCAGGAAATCCATTCAAACCTACAACCTCTTCTTTTCCTGAACTTACAGTTTGGTGCAGGGCAAGAATCGCTGGCGCAGGTTTTTCAAGGTCCTTCGGATACAGGATGTATGCAGTAATCCGTTCGCGCTCTCCAACGGTATAGGCAATCTTACGCCTGATGTAGACGTCCAACACCTCCTCCTGGATAACCTCGATGGACCTGGTATTTCTGGGGACTGGAGGAACACCTATTGTGTCAAAAAGTCGCTCTTTGATATCAGCCCTAAAGCGCTCCCATTGATCAACCGATTGCATCATTTCATTGTCAGGTGCCAATAATTGTTTTATCACCATTCGTATTCCCGTTTAGATGCAGTTTATAGGATCAATCTGCCAGCACGAACACTTCTCAAAGGTTTGTAACGCATTCTGATGCAATATCCAATGGAAGTCAAATATAGGATGCAGTCAATGAACTGCGCCTGCAATTGCCCATATTTTTGCGCTGTGGGAAAGTTGCGGGACGACGGCAATCATTCATAATCAGGCACTATACCTGCCTATTTTCACACACTCTATGATTGTGCGTGTACCAGTAAAAAGTAAAATCTAAAAACGAGGTGAAAATGCATACTAAACTTGATACCCAGATAAAGATCGGCCGTAAGACTGTTGACCTGATCCATCCCCCGCAAATGATGGTCGTGGACGAACCATTAGGGTTGATCCTTGCTTCGGATTGTATAAGTGGACAAGTTGTTTATACGGCAACAGACAGCTTGTATGAAACCAGAGCCACGATCACACCCCAGGGTGACTATCTGTTGATGTTCCCCACCAATACGGCAGAGCGACCCGCTGGCAACGCCCATTATGGTCACACAGGAGAAAAGGTCAACGATTTGGTAGTTTTACGCTCCAAAGACAAAGGTAAAATCTGGACAGGACCAACCGTGGCTTTCGACATTGACTACAACCAGCACGGCTTTATCCCGCTGATCTCACGCTCCAACCCGCAGCGCCTCTATGCCTTCGGTACACAGCCGATCCTGGTGATGTACACCCGCGAACGTGGTTTGAGCGAGAACGCCCCCATCGGCTACCGGTACTCGGATGATGATGGCTATCACTGGTCCGAAGTCCGTGTAATTCGTCCGGAGAACGATCCCGACTTTCGGGGTATGTCGGTCATGCGAATGTGCGAAACCGACGCCGGCACATGGCTGCTGGGAGCGCACGAAGGGGATTGGTCCTACAAACCTTTGCAGACGCGCCAGTATATCCTGCGCTCTGAAAATCAGGGCCAAACCTGGGATCTCCTGCCCGGCGCGCGCCACGGTGGTTGGGGAGTCCTGCAATTCGGGCGAATGGATGAGGGTAGACCTATTAACCTTGGTGGAGGTCATGTGTACCTTATGCTGCGCACACCGGCAGGTCACCTCTGGCATGCCTGGAGTGAGGACGACGGTAAAACATGGACCGATCCCGTGCCCAGTCCATTGGTTCATCCCGACGCCCCGCCGATGCTTTTTCACCTTTCGGATGGAAAAACACTTGCCGCGTTTCACCACAACCGGTGCAGCATAACATATGCTACTTACCAGGGATTGGGCAGCAACCCGGAGGCATTTATGGACCGGTCAGAGATATGGGTTTCGCTTTCGCATGATAACGGGCATACATGGAGCGCACCGCGGTTCGTCTTTGCCAACGCCCTGGCGCCGACACTCGAAAACCCCTTCCGCAACTACCAGTGCTCGTATATGGACGCCTTCGTGGATGGTGATGTGTTGAATCTTTTTGTACCTCATCGCTGGCAGCGCGCTCTGCACCTGCAAATCCGCGAATGTGACCTGGACAATCTGCCGGATGCTGAAAAAATTTAAGTATGCACCTGAAGTAAGGAGTAACCTATGGCAATATCCAATCTGTTTAACCTTTTCGGGCGCACAGCCCTCGTCACCGATTCTAGCCGATACCTCAGCAAAGCCATCGCATGCACCGATTTAGATGTGGATATGCTACGACCTGAATTGCAGGACTATGGGGCGATTGTAGATTGGCTTTGAGGTTACTCACCGCAGAATGATGAAAATACAGTCCAGCAACCAGCACATAAAAATAGGGGAATTCCGCTGGACTTGACCACATAAAAGAAAAACCAATGCGGCGCGGGAATTATGCTTGGATACTCCAACGAGATTATTCCGCGCCGCATTAATTTATGAAGATAAAGGTTTTATGACTGACTTGCTGGTGCCCGAAACCGTCACTAAAAAAGCTTGCTTGATGAACTTTACTCCGTATTGACAACCCGTTCAGCTATCTTCCTCGGATTCACACTTGTCTTCCAACTCATGACTCGAACAAACACCTCCTCAAGGCTGGCAAAACCGAGAAGTTCATGCGTCTGTGCGTTCTCCAACGATACACGCCATGTACCACGTCATCTCCCAGGCACGCCATACCGCAGGAGATACGAATGATATATTGTTCAGATTTTCTACACATCTTACCCCTACGCTTGCTCTTGATTATTCAATGACACGTATGACCATCTAGCTGTACACGACTGATGCTACCAGCATAGCATCAAGGTCTATAAAAAGTCTATAAATCAACTGGACAACATCTATAATTCTTGAGACATCCGGAAATCCCCTATAATGAAATGAAAACAACGCACAAAGCAGGTCTGCTATGGCGCGGATAACCATCTCGCTACTGGGGAACTTCTCTATCGAGCTGGACGGAGTTCCCGTTACCCGGCTTTACCTACGACAAGGTCCGCGCGCTCCTTGCCTATCTCGCCGTTGAAACCGACCGTCCGCACCATCGAGAACATCTGGCAGACCTGTTGTGGTCCGGTTACCCGGAACGGAGCGCCCGGCAAAACCTGAGTCAAACCCTCTCAATCCTGCGCAATGCTATTGGCGACCGGGAAGCCCACCCCCCCTTTCTCAATGTCAACCACCGGGAGATTCAATTCAATACTGAGTGCGTGTTTTGGTTGGACGTGGCTGCCTTTAGCACGCACATTCACGCAATCCGGGGATACTCAGACTCGGGCACCAACTCAGCTAACAGTGCCGCAGTGGCTGAACATTGCAGGCAAGCAGCTGCACTTTATCGCGGGGACTTTCTCGCAGACCTGATGATTGCAGACAGCGTCCCTTTCGAGGAATGGGCTCTCCTGCAGCGTGAAAAATTACGCCTCCAGGTCCTTGACGTTCTCACGCAACTTACCGAGAACGCTCTGCAACTGGGAGAAATGGAGATGTCCCTGGACTACGCATCCCGTCAACTGACACTGGATGCATGGCGTGAATCCGCACACCGCCAGAAGATGCGCGCGTTAATCATAAACGGGCAGCGCAACGCTGCCATCGCACATTACGAAAACCTCAGGCAAACCCTTGCCGTTGATCTGGGCGTCGAGCCTGAAGCCGCGACGATGGAGCTAGTGGGTCTGCTAAAGTTAAACACGTTCGCGAGTAAATCCTTCACATATAACGGGGAAATGTTCAATAATCAAGAACTGGTCGGGCGCGCGGTGGGTAACTATCTGATCGTCGAAAACATGGGAGAAGACGGGATAACCGTGACCTATAAAGCCTACCACACGCGTCTGGCACGCTATGTCACCCTCAAATTTATTCACCCCGAACAGCTCAAGGCAGATGCGCTGCGTGCTTTTGAGCACCAAGCAAAAAACCTGGCGCGCCTTGACCATCCCAATATCGTTAAAATATACGACTTCAGCGAATCCGACGCGGGTATGAAACAACCCTACCTGGTCATGGAGCACATACTCCGCACTGACGCTCGAAAGCTGCCTTTTGGACCTAAAACCACATCCTTTGGCACAGGTGTGGCCCATCCTCCAGCAAATCGGGGCAGCCCTCGATTATGCCCACGCCCAGAATATCCTTCACACGGGGCTTCAGCTAAGTAACGTGCTCCTCACACCGGACGGGCGTGCGCTCCTGAACGACTTCGGGATCTCTCAATTCCTACCTTCCGGCAAGGTCCAAGAAACGACTGCGCCGGAACAGGTGGACCCAAACCTCGGCCCAATCAGCTGTTCTACTGATATCTACGCCCTGGGCATCCTGGCTCACATGATGCTCAGCAACCAACCCCTGATCAAAGATAGAGTGCCAATCAACGGTACGCCCCGACCGGAAACAGTTTTACCTGCAACCGTGGAGCAGGTCATCATGAAGGCCATCGCGCAGGCAACCCGGCGAGCGCTATCCCAGTGCAGGAGCTTTCCTGCAAGCCTTCAGCGCTGCTGCTCCGGAACTTAGCCATGTATCGGATACTTCCCCGGATTCTCACGTTCCCGATTGGTGGCCGCAACTCACAGCTGATCGGGCAGCGGAACCAGGAGAACCGCCCTTTATGGGCTTGCAGTACTTTGACGTCGCGGACGCAGACCGATTTTTCGGGCGTGAAGCACTTACCACACACCTTATACACCAGCTAATTCACGGGTCGTCTACACGACAAGTAGCAAGAATAAGATCTCCACAGCCCCAATACTACAATGGCTTTCTTGCCATTGTTGGTGCTTCGGGCAGTGGAAAATCATCGCTGGTACGGGCGGGACTGGTAGCCTCTCTGAAGAACGGTGAAGTGGTTTCCGGCAGCAAAAACTTGACTATCCATATCATCACCCCTACTGCCCACCCGCTGGAAGCCCTTGCCGCGAAACTGACGCTCCACAGCGAATCCATAACCGATGCAGCCACATTAATGGACGAAATGGCACACGACCCACGGAGTTTGCGTCTGTACCTGCAACGCGGGAAAGACGTTATTGGACCTACCTTACCACCAACACTCTTGGTGATTGACCAATTCGAAGAGTTATTTACTGCATGTAATGATGCAACCGAACGCGAAGCCTTCATCGACAACCTGCTAACAGCTGCGAAGGATGAAAGCGAAGTCAGGGTTGTTATCACCCTGCGTGCGGACTTCTACGATCATTGCGCAGTTTATCTCAACCTGCGTGAAGCCTTGAGCCATCGCCAGGTGTACATAGGTCCGCTGACGCCAGACGGTCTTCGCCACGCCATCGAAGAACCTGCAGCTCAGGGGGCATGGGCATTCGAGCCAGGATTGGTAAACCTCCTGCTGCGCGATGTGGGCGCGGACGGTGTGCGGAACCCGGAACCAGGCGCACTCCCGCTCCTCTCTCACGCGCTGCTGGAGACGTGGAAGCGCCGTCAAGGACGCACTCTAACATTAGGCGGTTACGCTGAAGCCGGTGGTGTGCGCGGGGCCATCGCAAAGAGCGCAGACTCGGTGTATGCGCAGCTAACACCTGAGCAACAAACACTGGCGCGCAATCTCTTCCTGCGGCTTACGGAGTTGGGCGAAGGCACACAGGACACCCGCCGCCGCGTCTCGAGGGAAGAGATTCTCTCTGATCCAGCTACCGCTCCCGCTGTCGCACTGGTACTCGATACACTCGCGAATGCGCGGTTAATCACCCTGTCACAGGACAGCATCCAGGTAGCGCACGAAGCACTTATACGCGAGTGGCCCGCGCTGCGTCATTGGTTAGAGGCAGATCGTGAGGGATTGCAAACACACCGTCACCTTACGGAACACGCCCTGGAATGGGAACGTTTGAACCATGATCCCGGCGAACTCTATCGTGGCACACGGTTGGCGCAAGCGTCAGAATGGGCGCTAAGGCATCCTGATATCGCAAACCCCCTGGAACGCGAATTTCTGGAAGCCTCCCGGGTCCAGATGGAACGCGCATCCCAGGAGCGAGAATCTCAGCGCCAGCGGGAACTGGAAGCTGCAACCCAGCTTGCGGAAACCGAAAAACATCGCGCCAGGGAGCGCGGTGTTTTGCTGCGCTGGATCGGTTCCATCGCATTCCTTTTACTTATAGCCGCTATCACTGCCGGATTTTTAGGCAATCGGGCGCGCTTAACCGCGCAGAAAAACGCAAATCTGGCGAATGACAACGCCAACATTGCCGCTACTGCCGTGGCTTTCAGCGAACTGGAGGCTATACAGCGCGCAGCAGCAGAGGTTGCCCGACTCGATGCGGACGAACAGCGTGCTGCTGCAGAAGTTGCCCGTCTGCAGGAAGCGAAACTGCGTTTGACCGCCGAGATTGCGCAAGCGGAAGCGATCAGTCAAACCCGTCTGGCTCGAGTCAATTTTCTAACCCTCCTGTCGGACCAGTTGTTGACAGAGCAGCACGACACTGCCCTGCTGCTTAGCGCGCAAGCGTACAACATTTTAGATATTCCTTTGACCCGATCCAATTTACTCCGGGTGCTGGAATCCCAGCCCGGATTTGCGGGTTTCCTGAAAACAGATGGGGAGGGAGGGGTAATCCGCCTGGCTTACAGTCATGATGGGAAATATCTGGCTGTAGGTAATGCTAATCAGACAATACAGTTGTGGGATGTGAGTACGCATCAACCTGCTGGAGACCTGTTAACCGGACATCATTCGAGTGTAGAGGCGTTAGCCTTCAGTCCGGACGATAATTATCTGGCGTCAGGCAGCTGTGGTGAATTTGATGCGACAGGACACTGCATTGCAGGCGAGATCTATTACTGGAACCTGCGAACCGGAGGATATCAAGTCTATCCCACAGTCCACAACGCGTTTGTTTTGCAGCTTGAATTTACCCCTGATGGTAAATACCTTGTCTCGCGGGGTGAAAATCGCATTGTCCTTTGGGACGCTGCCGGTGCACAAGTGGCGCACATAGTCATGGATATTCCCGATAGTCAGGTATTGTCTGTCTTCACACTCACGCCTGACGGATCCATGCTGGCAACAGGCGTATGTGAAACAGAAGGCGGCAGAGAATACGATTATTGTAAACAGAGTGATGTTATTTTGTGGGATGTAGCGCAGGGACAGCTTCTAAAGCGCATCTCAGGACCGCAGAGACCGGTCTATAACTGGGTCTTCAGTGCTGACGGTCGCTTCCTGGCTTCCGCCGGCTGTGAAAAGATCCTGCTCTTAGAAGCTAATATTTGCGAGCAAGGTCATATCCAACTTTGGGATATTTCAACCGGACAAAATCTGACATCCACCTTCACCGGACATACAGATTGGGTGGTTTGGCTGGCATTTATCAAGAACGACACCGCACTTATCTCGGCAAGTTTTGATAAGTCTATCCGTGTATGGGATGCGGCAACCGGGGATCCTTTAGTGCCACCTATCACGGATCTTACCGCTGACATTAGTGAAGCAAAGATCAGTCCGGATGAAACGCTCCTGGCGACTGTACATACACAAGAATCAAATATTCGGCTTTGGGATGTCGCAAAGCTGCTCCAGGTTGACAGTCCGCGCACCGTCGAGGTCTTCACGCGTGCCCCCTCATATTTGCTGAGTGTTGCAGTTAATCCTGAAGAGACCATGGTCGCTGGCGGTAGTTTTAACGGTGAAATCTATCTGTGGAATATGGCAACCGGAGCTTTGATTGGCGATCCACTTGCCGGGCACACAGACTGGGTTTACAAAGTTGCATTCAGCCCGGACGGGACAAAACTGGCTTCAGGCAGCACAGACAGCACCATCCGGCTGTGGGACGTGCAAACTGGGGCAAGCATCTTCCCACCGTTGAAAGGGCATAGCAACGCGGTTAAAAGCATTGCGTTCAGCCCGGATGGTGGGCTCCTGGCTTCGGCGAGCGATGATACCACGATGCGCCTGTGGGACGCACACACCGGGGAAATGTTAAGCGTGAACCCGGGGATGCTGATGACACCGACAGCCAGATTGGGTTTGTGGGATGTGACCTTCAGTCCCGATGGGAGCATGGTAGCGGGTGCGGTGGCTATACCGGAGAAAGTCGCTGTGATATGGGATGTCAGTGATCCAACCGCACCGCAGGTTTTGACCCGACTGCCCACGGATGCGGTGGGAGGTGCGACACAGGTCAAATTCAGTCCTGATGGCAGGATACTGGCCGTTGGTGCAGGAATGCAAGGTTCAGTCCTGTTATGGGATATGCAAACTTTCGCACTCCTCGGCGCGCCTGTCCAGGCACATCAACAGACTATTTGGCCGCTGGCCTTCAGCCCTGATGGTTCGCTGATTGCCTCTGGCGGACTGGATAATGCAATCCGCCTGATGGATGTAGCAACGGGCCAACTCATCGGACCGCCGCTCATCACCGATTCAACCGCTGCCTTTGGCCAATCCTTTGGTTCGGTGCACAGCCTGGCTTTTATCGCGGATGGGAAGGTGCTGCTATCAAGCAATGCGGGAGGCTTCATCCATCGCTGGCATATCAATCCGGAATCATGGAAGGCGCAAGCGTGCTTCCTGGCGGGTCGTAATCTGACGCAGGCAGAGTGGGCGCGCTATATGCCGGACATGCCGTATGAAAAGACCTGCGCACAGTGGCCGATGCGTGATTAATACAGCGCAGGATGAGGATCGCCGTCCCTGTTTCATATCTGCCTCGACGGTGATGGTTGCACTGCTTGTACAGGATTATGTTTCTCTTCATTAGCCGGTGTGAAGGGCTAACACACCTCAAACCAGCTTGTGTTGGCACGTCCGGACATAATTGATACAGAAGACTGCAGGCATAGCGGGCACATCCCCACCAGGCAGATCGACGCCTTCAAACCGGTTGGTGTCAATAGTAGGTTCGCGCCTGCGTGAGCCAGTTCGGAAAACAAGCCGTTCAACAGATCGAAGCGGTGTAGCCAGCGTGCCATCCTGAACTAGTATGTCGTCATCCATATATAGGCAGAAACGGTGCGTGAAAGTATCTATTTTGGCGCGTAAAATATGCCATGTGTTATGCCGGTAGGCAGTCAAACCAGTCATGTGCCCGGCCCCTTTCACCTTTAAGATACCATCTGCATCGAAAACAAGGCGAACAGCCAGGCTCCCATACCTGTCAACGACCTCGAACTGGAGTTGCCCAACACCGGTATGGTGTGCACTTACCTTGAAGTCAATCGTGACAGCGGTACTCTCCGGAAAAACCCTCTCAACTTTGGCGTAATCATAAGGATCGTAATCTCTCAATTCCAGGCTCCGGTCATCAGCACCTGGGAAATCGATAATAGAAACTGGTGCCCAACGGGGACTGTAAACGTTCCAATGCCTGAAAAAACCACCGGGGTCGTTGTCATCGAAGACTTCGTTGACAGGCCCATCCTCTCTGAAGCGGACAGGCACAGAGACCCGGCTGACCCAGATATCCTCTTTATTCATGCTGTAAACCACCCACAACCCCTCATCTGGCGCGGGACCATTGCCTTCAACGATACCGCGGACGTAGTTCTGACCAAAATCCTTATACGTCCCCTGATAACGACGGGGGGGAACTTCACCGCATACCGTTAAAAGATTATCAAAGTTGATCCCATCCTCACCAGTGACCACCGCCAGGGGCCAGCGATGTTCGCCATCCGGGCTTGGATTGTATACCAATGCATAGCGTCCGTCCGACGTCTGTTGTCCCCAGATCTTGGCACCGCTCATGACCAGTGAATGTACATCCCCTGTCACCCAGGTTTTTCCCTCATCATCACTGATACCCGCCTTCGAGAATTTCCATAAGCCAACAACTTGTCCGCCTGGAAGATGATAAAAAGAAAGGGCTTTGTTTCCCTCAACAGCGTAGAATCCATCCGGACTGCGGTCTTCTTCCCACCATTGCAGCGTTATCAATTTATCCGACAGCAACGTATCACATGCAGCTACGAAACCTTCCTCTTTCGAATTCTTATAAAAAGGGAAAGGCGAATTGGTCTCATTCCAACCAGCATGGCGGTTGTAACGTAAAAAATAGATGGGTCCAAATGTGCCATCTTTATACACTTCACGCACGACCCGCCCTAATCCTGTGCCATCGTTGACTCCATCGAGTGTTGTCGGTGCGCAAGCATAGAAACCCAGGACCAGCAAACGGTTTCCCGGTGCTACATAGAATCCCATCCGCTGGTGCATAATCGCCTGGCTTTCAGGTGGCAATGGGTATCCCTGATAGACACCAGCTCGTAAATCAATAACAGGAAAAACCACCACCGGCTTCTCCCAGTGGAACCCATCCTGAGAAGTGGTTAGGAGGGTATGCCCTGGGGGAACATGTTCTCCAATGGGGTTGCTTAGATATTCCAAATAGAAGCGGTCGTTCCAATAAGCCAGCATAGGCGCGTGGTTATAGGTCCATCCGAAATCATCCGCTTGTTCAGGGTGTAAACGGTTAGCACGCAGCACTTGATATGTGTGCACGCCCAGCGCAGGACGAAGCTGACCGTCATGATAATCTGTGTTTGCAGCTTCGGTTCCTATGTAACGCACGATCTGTGAGGACAGAGCCATATGCACCTTCAGTATTCAAAATTTATATTCTGTTTCATTTTTGGGAATGATTCATCATAATGAATATAGAATATTTCGCGAAAAAAGCTAACAGGATGATACGGAAAAATCCTTCTTGTGTTATTTCCAAACTAGACTATACCTTGTCGAATGACTACAAAACAGCCAGTGCTAACGTTCTGTAGCCAGCTAGAGAACCAACCGGATCGCCTGCGGTAACTCGCTGTAGTGGCGAATACATATCGAAGGAGAGAATCGAAGCCTATGACCGCCGCCCAACGCCGACTCACAACATTTGCAGCGCTCAAGGACCGCCGCTTCCTCTGGTACTGGATAGGTATGCTGGCTTCATCTGCGACATTCCAGATGGGCAGCGTTGGCCAGGGATGGCTCGTTTACGAGATCGCCGGTTCTGCCTTTGCTTTAGGTTGGGTGAGTGCCGGTTGGAGCATATCGAACTCCATCCTCTCACCATGGGCAGGTGTGCTCTCGGACCGTGTTGAAAAACGCACGCTCATCCTCTGGATGCGGGGAATTATGACGGTGTCTTCCCTGGCGATCACAATTTTTATCGCAATGGGTGTCATCCAGGTATGGCACATGGCGCTCTACTCACTGTTCCGTGGTGTGCTGTTCGCTATACTGATGCCTGCGCAGAACGCGTACCTGGCTGAATTGGTTGACCGCAAGACGCTGCTCAACGCTTTATCCCTCAACTCCATCGGTATGGGATTGGCGGGTATCTTTTCCGCGTCCCTGGCTGGATTTCTCATCGACTTCATCGGCGTAGAAGCTGTTTTCCTTGCCATCACCTTGCTCTATGTGGTGGTGTTTGTGACCACGCTAAAACTACCGCCCACCGGTACGACGGATCCTGGCTCCCAGTCTGTATGGTCCGATATTGCTGCCGGTGCCAAATACATCCGCTTCTGCCCAACCCTCATCCCCCTGCTGGTCCTTGTTTTTCTCAGGGGCTTCCTTACGATGCCCTACCAGACGCTGATGCCCAAGTATGCACAGGATGTGATGCATCTGGACGCCAGCGGGTTGGGTATTCTGGTTGCGGCGCCCGGGGTCGGATCGCTGATCAGCGCGCTGGTCATGGCTTCGATGGGTGATTTCCAGGGCAAGGGCAAGCTGCTCCTTGGATCGGGGGTCCTTCTGGGCATGGGACTGGTCCTGTTTTCCAACACGCAAGTCTTCATTCTGGTTTTGATTTTTCTCGCGATCGTCGGTGCAACAAGTAACATCGCTATGGTGACCAATCAGATGCTGCTGCAGGTAAACTGCGAATCTGCCTACCTGGGACGCCTGATGAGCGCCTATATGATGATGTTTGGGTTGACCCAACTGGGAACGATCCCCATCGGGGCATTCGCCGACCGATTTGGCGTTCCCGAAGTCCTGACCATCCTGGGCGCACTTTATGCTCTGGTTATCATCCTGGTCTGGGTGACACAGCCCCGGATCAAACAACTCGAGTGATGCAAATCAAAATCGTAAAAGGATTTTGTCAATATCATAAACAACCTGTACTATATTGCGTGACAGTGTAATGACCAACAGGTAACGCCGTGAAATCTGGTACAAACTCGGGTTAGACTGATAGCACCGACCATTGCTAGCGTCAAATACTGCTTACACATCAAAGGATAAAATCGAAGCAATGGCTGTGAACCCAACGCGACTTAGCACATTTGCTGCGCTTCAGAACCGCCACTTTCGCTGGTACTGGATAAGTATGCTGGCTTCATCCTCAACAATCCAGATGGGAAGCGTGGGACAAGGTTGGCTTGTCTACGAAATCGCCGGTTCTGCCCTGGCTTTGGGTTGGGTGAGTGCCGGATGGAGCATCTCAAATTCTGTACTCTCCCCATGGTCTGGTGTGCTCTCCGATCGCGTAGAAAAACGCACCCTGATGCTCTGGATTCGAGGTTTGATGGCGCTGCTATCCCTGGCAATCACGATCATTATCGCGACGGGCGCCATCCAGGTATGGCACATAGCACTCTACGCACTGATACGCGGCATAATGTTTGCTATTTTGATGCCAGCGCAGAATGCCTACCTGGCTGAGTTAGTTGACCGTAAATCGCTGCTCAACGCGTTATCGCTAAACTCCATCGGTATGGGATTGGCAGGAATCTTCGCCGCTTCCCTGGCTGGTTTTCTTATCGATAACATCGGGGTTGAAGCGGTCTACTTTGGCATTGCACTTCTCTATCTATTGATATTTGCGACCACATTTAAACTGCCGCCGACCGGAACAACCGACCCGGGCTCCCAGTCTGTGTGGTCCGACATAGTTGCCGGCGCCAGGTATATCCGCTTCCGCCCAGCCCTCATCCTCTTGCTATCCCTGGTATTTCTCCGGAGCTTCCTCACAATGCCCTACCGGACTTTGATGCCCAAATATGCGCAGGATATTATGCACCTTGACGCCAGCGGATTGGGTATTCTGGTTGCTGCGCCCGGTGTAGGTTCTCTGATCAGTTCGCTGGTGATGGCGTCGATGGGCGATTTCCAGGGAAAAGGTAAATTATTATTAGGGTCAGGTGCGGTCCTGGGCGTAGCGCTTGTCCTGTTTTCAAATACGCAGCTCTTCATCCTGGTTTTGATATTTCTCGCTATTGTCGGTGCGGCAAGTAACATCGCGATGGTGAACAACCGGATTCTGCTGCAAATTAACTGCGATACGGCTTATCTGGGGCGTCTGATGAGCGCCTATATGATGATGTTTGGGTTAACCCAACTGGGTACGATCCCCATTGGTGCTTTCGCCGACCGTTTTGGCGTTCCCGCTGTACTCACAATACTGGGCATACTTTATATTCTGGTCAATGTCTTAGTCTGGGTGACACAGCCCCGGATTAAAAAACTCGAATGATGAAAATCGCAATGTCTAGCAATTTATTGTGTTTCGTGGGATATATAAATAACAGCCCAATTCTTGTAATGCGTACATCAACCTGCTTCAGTGAAATAATCTGAGGATAACGGGCTCCATTGTAGGGGCATCGACAGCACATCGGATCGACTGCACTTCAATAGAAAAATTTACAGGCACCCATTGCCCACTCAGGGCAAGCCTTTCAATACAACTGATTTTTCTGCCGGGCAGAGTAAAACGCACCCCTTGCACAGAATCCGGATTCAAGTCAAAAAGACAGACATATTCCAGATTTTCATCTATGCTGTCCCTACCATGAAGCATAAAGACATCGAGATCTGTTTCAACAACCGCCGGTGCTGTGCCATGAGCCAGCCAGGTCAGCGTCTCAACAAGCTGCGTCTTCCGCTTGCGGTTAAAGAAAATCCAATCCAAAGGAGCTTCCATGGAGACGCCGTAAACAGCAACCCGCCCCCCAGAATCGTTCTGAAACCAGGTGAGAGCAGGAGCGACCACCGTATAGCCAGCCTGAGAACCGGTCGCATAACTTGAGATAATCCGCGTTGCCGCAGATTGCGCTTCCAACCGATACCGTCCGTCACCGGTAATATTGCTTACCGTTTCTCCCTTGCGCTTGGATTCAGGAATGCTATGCATGATTTCAACCGCGCATGGAAAGGATGTGCGTGCCAGTGATACGCCCAGGTGTTTACCCAACCCCTTTTCGCAGAAATGCCATGCCGCTTCACCATCGAGCAGCAAGGGTCCTGCGAGGAAACTCAGCAATTCATCACGGCTATAAGCCAACGGCGCCGAACCACTCATCACCCGTGGTGATACATCGGTGGTGCCGTCCTTACTCACCGTGAATGCGATCCCCATACGTCCAAAGATACGCCATCCCCAATCATCACTGGGGAAATCAAGCTGGGCCTGCTGAGTCAACGGCTTACGCCAAATCTCGGACATACGTCCCAGGACCGCCGGACCAAGCCATACCACATTCCCAGCAATCGCTTTAACCTCATCGAGAAAAGATCGCCTTTCTGCCAGCATGCGCATGAACGGCACAGTGTCCTGCCATGCGTCTTGATCCGTCTTGATAAACCAGTATTTTGCACCATGGCAGCCTGCCAGAATTGTGGCGGTTATCTGTGCCAGATTAGATTTTACAGATAGACTGTAGCGGCTGTGCGGGCAGGTATCAGCTTCGGTCAGAACTACTGTCGCTTTTGAGAACTGGGCAATTTGGTGGAATGTTCGCGTTACACAACGGGCAAAGGTTTTATGCCCCGATTCCAGATAAATTGCATTATTAATACGTATGTGCGGTGGATGCGGACCAGCGAGCGTGCTGGCTATTGCAGGCGCAAAGTGCACTTCAGAGGTCACACAGCATAACATCCCGGGGATCGAAGCATCGACGGCATCTATCGCATTGCGGATCACCCTTGCCAAATCAACCAGACTGTCTTCTTTCAACGCCTCCCATAGCTCGCGTATTTCACTGCCCTCTTCCTCAAACCGGACCAGCAATTCTTCACGGGATATGGCTTGTCCCACTATCTGCGAAAACCGATCAAGATGCAAAGGGCACATACAGCCCTTTACCGCTGGGGGATGGTGAACAATGCGGAAATCATCGTCTATCATGATAAAGGCTGGTTTGGCAAGAGCCAGCGTCCGGATCAGTTTATCGGTATAGCTCTGGAAATCAGTGTCCAGCGGGCAGAAATTTTCCCGGGATGCAGTACCATCAGCGCCCACAATCGTCTGAAACGGCAGATCTCCGACAATCCGGTTTCGGTCCCCATGACCAATCAAGGCCTGGATGAGCAACCCAACCCGAACGGGCAGGTCATTTACCCCTACCTTAAGCTGGTTAAAACGATGCGTCCAATCCCGTCAGACGGGTATCCAGTGACTGTTCGTTGGGCACAGCCGTAACCATGAAAGCTACTGATTCGGCGCCAGTTTCATTAATGAGTTCTCTGATTCGCACAATGGAGCCAGGTGCATCGCCAGGATCTACATCGACAATGGTTATATCATGCATCAGGCCACACTCCTTTACTTATAATCTCACCTTCGCGAGTAGCACAGTTTTTATGCTGTGACTAAATCCAATGTTTTGCTGCATCAAAGAGAGCTTCTCCCTCAGCTATAGTGCTGCAATTTGTCTGCACCATAAGATGGGTGTGGTGGCTAAAAAAACATACAAATTAAGGCAAATAAGGTTAGTCAACAGGGTACGGGACCGTGTTACTGACGAATGCGACCTGTTTGCTATCCGGTGACCATGACGGGACATTTATCGTGCCCTGTCCGCCGTACAGATAAGCCAGCACTTTTGGCGCACCGCCATCCAGCGGCATCAACCGCAGATAGACACGCTTAGCCGGCGGGTGATCACTCGGATCAACTTCGCTGCTCAGGTACGAAATAAAAATAACCCACTTGCCGTCGGGCGAGATATGGGGAAACCAGTTATTATATGCATCATCCGTCAACTGCTCCTGAGCACTTCCATCGGGTTTCATACGCCAGATTTGCATGCGTCCACTGCGCACAGAACAGAAGTAGATGTATGTGCCATCCGGCGAATATTCCGGTCCATCGTCCAGGCCCGGGGTGGTTGTCAATTGCGTTTCCGCTCCGCCATCGGCAGCTATGCGATATATATCAAAATCACCCTTGCGCAGCCCGGCGTAAACAAGATATTTGCCATCTGGTGACCAGCCATGCAGGTACGAAGGTCCCACGGGCGTGACTTGCTTTGGCTTACCACCCTGCAACGGCACGGTGTACACCAGTGAAGTGTGTGCTTCCACGCTGTGACTGCTGATTGCCAGCATCGTCCCATCGAACGAGATGACGTGGTCATTGTTATTGTTCACAATAGGATCCGTATCGATTAGCGACGGCGTTTGCGACGCCAGGTCAAAGCGATACAACCGCCCAGCACTGTTATAAATCAGGGCTTGACCATCCCGTGTCCAGTTTGGCGCTTCTAGTACATCATCCACAGAATAAACAATATGCCTGTGTCCGCTGGCGATGTCCAGAAGTTCTAAATGACTGCCGAAAGGATCCCGCTGCCGGTCAAAATCTTCTTTCACCGGCACCACAATACGCACATCGCGATAGACTACCTTTTCAACCACGTCAACCTCGTGCGAGCAGCCCAGCAAGCCTACATAAACTTCGTCACCCAGGTCAACATCAGCAACCTGCACGGTAACAAATGGTTCACCATATTGGGCCACCGACATGCTGTACTTCGTGCCCTTCCGTTCCAGCTGAACCACGTCTGCTCCGGTTAGCGGTATCCGCACTTCTCCGGTTGCCCCCCCCTTTGTTTTCCGAAATTGAAGCGATAGCAGTCCATCACCGTGAATGCCGGTACTCACATTGGGTGAGTCTGTATCCAGGCTGGTGCGCACCATCCACCCCAGCTTGCGATGCGGATTAACACCTTTACCAATGAATTTGGCGCGAGTGGTGAGGATAAAATCACCGCGCATCCTCTTCCACACAAAGTGAAAGTCGTCGCGATCCCCCCAGATATTAGCCCCGGCGCTGGTGATGGTGTACATTTGGTGTGCTGCATCATAAACACATGCACCGGCAGGGGTCACAGTTCCAACATCCGTCTCGTTTTCAAATTGCCCAAGGGCACCATTTTTTATTAATGACTTCATAATATTTTTCTCCTTGGTAAAAAGTTGACTTTATGAATTGTTTTGGATCAGACGGAACTCATGCGTTATGCGCTCATCCTTCGGGGTATCCAGAGCTAAGCTGTACGTTAGCTCCCAACGCTGCGTTTGAGGTTCAAAATCAGCCTGCCAGTAATCTTTGCCGTCATAAGATTGGTCCAACTCAATCCAGTTACCATCTACTTTATGCTCCAATTGATATCCGCGATAATCGTTCAGGTTGCCAATCGTTACCGGAACATATCCCAAACCACCGGTTACAGTGAAGATTACCGCGCCACCCTTACTACGGATATAAATCGGGTAGCTGCGCTCCAATACTCCACCGCGCTTCACCTTCACGTCCAAATCATTGCCCACGGCTTCACGAAAAATCATCCTCCAGGTATTCTCTCCGGTAAGCAGCGCCTGTCGAAGATTCTCATTTGGACCATAGTAATCAGCGGCATATTGGGGTGTGATCACGTGGACGAACTCAGCCTCTACATAATCACCAGGCAGTAACGCCTTCACCCCTTCCGGAGGCAGGAAATCGACCAGTGATGTGTCTACGCCGCGGACGTTTGCGCCGATTTCAGCAATCCATGGGGACGTTTTTTGCCCACCCAGTTTGGCCTCCCACTGACGGACAACGATGCCCCGATTAGCCCAAGCGCCATAATCCGTACCGCGCTTAACCGCCTCATGCATGGACACCCATGGTATTTCTCCGGTCAATTCCATCGTGTCGGTGCGGTAGATGTAACCACCCCATTGTGTATCCCATTCTTTCAGCAGGCCTTCTTCATTACCGTAAGCAAACTTGCGCTCACCTGTATAACTGTAATCGTAACCGCCGCATTGAAAAAGGACCAATTTGCCAAACTCAACTTTATCGCGGATGTCGTAGCGGAATCTGTATATCCCACGGGTCATGTCATCGGTGCGATAAAGCGAGACGGTGTATTCCAGGTCTATTTTCTGATCAAAAGATGTCCCGGCATACGTAACTTCAGTCAGATTCGGACCGTTGCGCCGGACCATGGTTTTCATACGGCTGTTGGCTTGCTTTTTTCCGCTCCGGTCGTAATAAACCAGAAAATCCGCACCGCCAACATTGTTTGTCCAACCCCATTTCTTTTGTTGCGCATTCCCCATTCCCCATACCATTAAGGGGCGGGTATCAAGCACAGCCCCACCCATCTGTCCCTGGTCAGGTTCGAAACAAAGGCTTTCACCCCAGGAACCGATGGCAGCTTGATCCCACAGTTGATTGCTGCCCCACCCCACCAGGCATAGTTGGGCGTGCGATGCTGCCGGCAGCATGCCCCAAAAGGCATTCACACTGGTATATTCAAAATCTATTTTTCCCCCTGCTGGAACAGTCAACATCACCAGTCCGTGGAACCATGGACCTTCATATCGCCGGCTCTGGTCCGTTGTACCTCCACTGTGCCAGTTTTTGGAAAGCTGCACCGGAACGCCCAGCGGATTACCGTCCAAATCGCGCAAGATGGCTGAGATGCCCGTGATGCCGAACACCCGCCCATCTTTAGCGAAGTTCAGACGCAGCATGCGTTGACCAGGACCAGGATTTTCGATGCTGACGCTGACCCGTTCGATACGATGGTTACTGGATTCCGCGTAATCAGCAATGTCGCCGTCGTTACGGAGCTTGATCGTGTACCACCCATGTTCGCGCTGGTAAATCACTTCCAGATCATGCGTGTCCGGCCGCACCTGGACGGCCTGCACCCTGACGGGATTAGCCTCCTGCGAGGATATTGCGCTAAAGACTTGGCTTGCCTCAAGCGAAGGGTAGATGATGAAACCAACAGCGCGTTCCTCACCTTCTGACCAACTGTCGATCTCCAGACGCGCCGTGCAAGCACCATTAGCCTGGTCGAAAGACAGCACATCCTGACTTGATGACCCTAAAAATACCAATCCACGACCTTCCTGATCGGTAAAGCAGCCTGTGTCATCCAGGATCTGGAAATTATTGTAAACAGACGGCAGGTTGAAAGTAATCTGCAACGCTGCCCCGGTAATCAGTTCTTTCGAAGTCAGGCGCAGAATAAAGGCCACACGATCCGGCCAGGCGCATATCTCCAATCCGCTTTCGCGTTCGTCGATCGTTTGAAGGGCTTGCTCGAATATCGGGTATGTCAACCAGCGGTGCTGAAAATATCTCCCGCTTTCGATCAATTGGCAATCCTCAAAGGTGCGTCCGGCGCCAATGACAGCGTTGAGTTTACCTTCATGTTCAAAGGATGCAGTGAAAGATACGTCTGGGAGGTTTTCGGTAAGGTTGTTATCCTCACGCAACACTTCCGGCTCAGAAATCGGATTTTCTATCAAGCCAAATTTTCTCAACCGGAACTTATGATAGTCGAAGGAAAGACCGAAATAATTGGACTGGATGTTGAAAATTTTATCAGGGGCTCGCAAACCATCCGCCCACCATTGAAACACATAATTGTTTAATGAGTGCATATAGAGCCTCCCATCCGGTTGTACCACGGCTGGATTCAACAGTCCACAATGGGCGGTGAGAAATCCAACAGTGGACGCGCTGGCAATTTTAAGGAAAGTGCGCCGTGAAAAAGTATAGCTCCGGCTTGATTTCTGCATCATTATTGTGGTTGTAATAAGCGCATTATAAAGGTTATATAGAGACTTGGTTGAAACTAATTAGAATATACAGGCATTCGCAAATCACGCCACCAGATGAAACAGCCAATCATCGGAGATAATTAATACTATTATTATTTTATTTATATGATATAATAAAGTAAACAAAAAATATTACCAAGGGGGGATAAATGACTAAATATGTTTTACTCTTAACCGGTGGTGGCATGCCGGAAACTGAAGCTGAAGGAGCCGCGGTCATGAAGGCATGGGCAGATTGGTACACAGCCCTTGGAACCGCAGTAGCTGATCCAGGCAACCCTTTTGGTCCTGCAGCAAAAAATCTCGCAAGTAATGGTACCGTAAGTGATGGGCCCGTAGGTGTAATGGCAACCGGATATGCTGTCCTCTTGGCAGATTCCCTCGACCATGCAGCAGAATTGGCAAAGGGATGTCCACATTTGCACAGTGGCGGAACACTAACAGTCTACGAAACCTTTGACGTTATGTAATAAAAGACATAACTCAATTAATATACGTGTTTGTGATCTACGACTCTACCGGAATACACAGTGACGACTGTTCCTGTAGAGTCTTTTTCTGAATTACATGTCGATAAGGGCACAGCTAATCCTCGGCAGATGAATTCTCAAGTTGGCCTTTGTCCTTCCTCCGAGACGCGTACCAGTTCCGGTTCAAGTCAATCTTGTCATCCCACTGAGCATAGTTCTCCGCCAAACCGGGCGTGCTCTTTTCACCGTAAGTGAGTTGGTCCAAAAAAGCGACCACCTCACTGAGACGTCCTTCAATCAGATTAATCGCAACTGGACGTGTAGGGCTATTTGTCTTGTAGTACCAATGAAAACCATGGAGAAGCCGGTCAATAGCGAGCATCTTCTCTTGTGCCGTCCGCGAGGCTGCGAAGGTGCTTATATAAGACCTGAATTGCTCAAGCACAGGCTCCGCTCCACTGAGCTGCACGTGCTGGATGGTTTTGAAGTACGCATCCCACGTCAGTTCCCAACCGCAGTCGCAGCGCAGGATCTCTTCCTTCTGACACGTATGGGTGACCGTTTCGGAACACCGCGGGCAGCGCACTTTACCCGTCCTCGCCGCGTTGGCATCAAGGAAGCTTTGACATCGAGCCAGGAGACCATACCCCACATCGTTGATAAGATCCTCGTCGTAGATGCCTTTAGCGTCTGTTTCATAGAGCCGCCGGATCTCCCTTTGCGTGACCCGGGGCGCCCATTCTGGAATTGTTATTGAATTATCCACCCTTTACCCCTTGCGCTCATAAATGGATCTACATTCACATATAATCACAAACCGTGTGCATAGCAACCCGGACATTTTCTGCATAATGAGGAAAATTCTGATCATCAAAATCAGAGAAAGCGAGCGCCCCGATCGTTCGCAATGCCCAAGTTACACGTTCACCATGTTATCGTGACTCTCGTAATACCGCGCCTCAATCAGATTTCCCTCCGGATCCCTGAAATAAACCGACGTTCCGGTACCTTTCGCACCCCATCGTGGGACAGGTCCAACCTCAATGAAAACTTTATTGACCTTGAGACGCGCTACCAGATCATCCCACATCTCTTTATCCATAGACATACAGAAATGGTTTAAATTCTCACGTCCCTGTTCACCCGGGGTAGTCTGCTGCCATAACTTCCTGGGAAACAGATCAATAATCGTGTCCGGGTTCAGGCGTACGGACGGAAAAGACACCTTTCCTGCGTGGTATTCTACCAGGCGTTCGGGAGCCAACTTCAAGACTTGCGTGTAAAAGGCTATCATCTTCTCGTCATCTTTGATATTCAGAACGATATGATCCATAAAACATTGCATCATGAGAACCTCCTTTATATGCGCGCCAGCCAGGATCCGAGATGCGACAATGGTACTTATAAAAAAGAGGTGCGTGGTTGGTAGGGATTATTCAATTCAAGGGGTATGAAATGGTTTTGTCCTTCCAGCACGCGACGCACAAGCCATGCGCACCAGGGTTCAATTGGCTGATCAGAGCTTTCCATTTCCTCCAGAGAGAAGTACGCTGCCTGGTCTGTCTCAATCCCACCATCGGAGGTGGGAATACCCCCGATGTGCCGGCATAAAAAAATTATACTCAGCCAACCATCATGGCGCAGGTTCTGAATGCCGAGTAATCCCTCAATCTCAGCAGTGATTCCGCTCTCTTCACGCGTCTCTCGCAAAGCGGCAAGCTCTGGAGACTCTCCCGGATCTATGAAACCCCATGGGATGCTCCATTGCCCTTCAAGGGCGTGGCCTTTTGCCTGACGTACAAACAAAACATGTTTCTCTTTAAGAACAACTGCGCCTGCACATGCTACGATTTTAGGAGGCCAATCTGAGCCATTTTGCGTTTGGTTTGTCATAGCTTTTTACCTTTGGTCAGCTTATCATTTCACATACTTTAAATTTTGTCATCTTCTGCAAGAACATCGTCTGCAAGATCATTGTCTGCAAAAACATCCCGGAAGGGTCCCAGCGTCTTCCTTTCTGGCGACCAATCTGTGATAGCAAACACGACTTCGGAGAACACCCCGCAATAGTCGTTTTCAAAAGCCTGCCTGAAATCTCCAGCAGTACGGCGTGGATCATGCTTGAAAGCTCCGCAGCCCCATGCGCCCAGCACCAACGTGGAATAGCCGTATGCCTGCGCTATATCGAGAATGCGGTGGATCCTTTTTTGCAGGAGATCTCCGGCCAGCGGTTGGCCAATCACAGGCGCATAAGGTGCAGCACATGAGATGAAACTGAGCCGCCAGGGCTGTTCAAGCGCTGTCCCATCATCCGTTCGAAAAACAGGAACGTCAGGGGAGTAGATTGCCCAATCCGTAGAATCTGACAACCGGCGCTTTGCATGCGCTGCATACATTGGGTCGCCGACCAGTGTTGCATAGAGGGCGCTGGAGCGGCAAAGCGCTTCTTCTTGCGCCTTTGCGCCATTGAGGAACCCACCGCCGGGATTAAGGCCATTGGCAAAGTTAAGAGCAAGAGGCTTTAATCCACGCTTAACCAGACGGCGTGATGCCCCAAGAGTGGTCTCGTTGGTAACCTGGAGCATTGTTTCAGGAAAAGTGATTCGCGCTCTATACGGTAGCGCAGTGTCCGGAGCAATACTTATCCTGGCTGTGCAGGCAGCTTGGACAGATTGACGCCAATCAACCTTTAGTCCGTCTCTGGTGACATAGAATCCTGCCCGGGCAGCTTTCTCCGCAGACAGTCCCTGAGCTTCCGCTGCATTCCTGGAAATGTTCAATTCCTGCTTTCGCGACAAAGCCATTTGCTCAGAATCCATGCAAGGTAAAATGTGCAGTTTACTCATATCAAGTCCTCAATCAACTTCGATATCTGCCGTTGGCGGTGCAAGCTAAACCATCTCACACTCCCTGATCCAGTGACGATCCCGCCTTTCGATACGCAAATCTCGCGCAGCTGCGCGATGGTTTGGTCTGCACCCCATGCTGTGCGGAAGAAATGTGTCACAAAACACGCTATTTTCTTATCTTGCAGCGATGGAATCTGCGCAAGGAATCGCCGCATGGGCGATGGAAGCGTTCCACCTCGCACGGGTGCACCGAGTATCAGGATATCATAGGGCATCACCAATGGCATCGTTTTTAACTCAGCACCTTCGGTCTTCAGTTTCGCCGGTCCAACAGTTTCCACCCGTTCCAGCGTCAGCTCATGACCGAATGCCGGCAAGACTTCCATCAATTTCACAGCCACAGACAGCGTATGACCACTGAGAGAATAAACAATGACGCCGATGTTCATTGCAGTTTCCCCCCTCCTGCGTATACAGCCCTTTCAAAGCAAAGACGTAAAGCACCGATAGGGAATCATCTCCCAACAAAAGCTTTCAATTCAGAGAGCGTGCTGACGTTATCCTCAGTTGCTATAGTGATACCGGTCGGGATGATACCTATAAGACTCTTTTTTAACTTCGCATCCATCCAGACCACATTCCGGAGACCCCCATCACCTTTCAAAAAATTCTTTGAGCGTATGTATGAAGTAGACACCCCCAGGATGCCCGGACTCTGTTTGCCGCCAGCCCGATTTGCCAGCTCGAACCAGTGTGAACCATCCGGCGCAATCGCTTTCGAATTTCTGGACATAATCCCGATCCCGTTGATCGACGCGATCCAGAAGGCAAGGTTCTGGAAGCAACCGCAAGAAGTGGGGGGATACTGCCTGAGGGAGTGAAGCTGTACGCGCTGCAGTTTTCCTCCGGTCATATCCGCATAAACACGGTTGATCCCTTCGTATTCTCCCCTGGCTTCATCGATTATGGCACCCTTGGGATAAAGCTGCCGCAGCGGTAAATTTTTCTCGGATTGCCGCTTGTAGGGCATCACAGTCGAACCAAAAAGCACAGCGGCTTTCACCGTATGGTATGTCCGGGAAGCACACATCGGCAGCCTGTCAGGCGTCAGAATACACGTATGCTCCTGAGAAAATGGACGGCATTCGATGCAAACGCCAAATTCCTCAACATTTTCCTCTTCCATCGCCATCACATACGCCGTCCGTTCACTTCGTTGACAGGTGACGTTGGCAGCCTCAATGATCAAGTTGTCCCGATCCCAGATGAACTTCACCCCAATGTTAAGGATGCGGGGGTACTTGAACCGGATGCCCTGACGGATTGCCTCAGCGACCTGTTCCGGTTCAAAGTGGACCCCCTCGCTCAGATCAACAGTGAGAATGCCACTGTTTAATTTAGCGCGTATCCCGTGAATGAAATTGATCGCTTTTAAGGCGTCAACTTCGATTGTCTTGGCTACATCCAGGGTAAGATCAGGGTGATCGACCTCTACCAGTATGCCGATATCCCTGCCCGGTTCACCTGCAATCACGATATCCTGAACCGGTTGCTCTGCCTTGCGCAAATAGAAAAAGGAAGCTTTCGTACCACCCAGATGCGATGCGGTTGTAAATGCCTCCTGAGCATGGGCTGGATTACAATACGAAGGGAGTCGAATTATTTCATTCTCTTCATAGCGCATACGAAGGTTGGGGAACAAGCAACCACGCGACACAGCCTCTTCCGGGCTGCCGGCAACAACGTAGTTTCCATATGGGAAAGGATAATCCGGCGGTACAACCGCCGGCGCTCCCAGTTTCATCAAGCCCAGAACAACGAGATATTTAAGATCCGGCAGATTCTCCGTGACTAGCAAAAATCCCGGCATATCGGTTTCCAGGAAATGGCCCATAGAATGATCATCGCCGGGATTGATGCGCCCCCAGACTAAACCATATCGAACCATCAATTGCAGAAAGTACACCGGAGACGTGGGGCTGTTGCCAATATAGATGGTATTTTCCAGACCGGGCTGGTCGGTAAAAATAACAAAATCCCTTTCCTGAAGGTGTTTTACATGCTCTGCATGCTGTTTATCGCCCAGAACCAACGCCCAACCTGCACGCCACTTACTGCCCGTAAACACCAGGCTTTGGACTTTCTCATCAGAGAGGAATAGGTCCTTCTGGTCCGGTTGCGCCGCTTCAACCAATTCCGCGCCAAGTAAAAGGGGTTCAAGGAGATTCTTGATATCACCGTCGCGATTACGCTCCAGACCGGTCCTGATAGTTTCTATATCCGGTGCAACATCTCCAAGGAATGTGGTTGCAACCGGCAGTGGGTATTGCGAGTTCTCAAAATAACCGATATGCGATGGGAGCATGGCTATTAATTCGTCTACGGCTTTAGATTGCATGATTTTTTCCCCATAACCAACGATATATAAATTTACGTCTCTTATAACCATGAAAACACAGGATTTACCACATATTATATGAGTCAATTCCTGTTGTGAACATCCAGCCTAAATCTCTGATGTTGTAGGTTATAAACGCTTTTTGTTCAATCTGTAATAATCTGGCTTCCCCACCAATCGTCGTTGGGCTGCCAATCCGGGTCCAGGTAGGCAGCGTGCTGTGCTTCCAGCTTCGGCATCATGACGTGCTCCAGCTCTCGCAACCGCGTCTGCTCCATGTCAGGATTGTATTCCGGGTCAGGTACGGGGAACTTTGCATCAACCGCTGCCAACCAGTTGTCCAGGCTTTGGCGCAGCTCAAATGCCATTTGACCTGCCGTGCTATGCATATCATGTAACTCACCAGGATCAGCATCCAGATCATACAGTTCATCATGACCGTCTTCGTAGTAATGAATCAGTTTCCATCTGCCCCTTCTGATGATTGAGGACGGCTCCCCGCCCTGATTGCCGTAGTGGGGGTAGTGCCAGAACAGATCCCGCTTTTCCATTGCCTTATCTTGCTCCCCCCGCAACAAGGGAACCATGCTCCTGCCGTCAATCACCTGCGTATGGGGCACGGGTACACCGGCAAGCTCCAGCAACGTGGGATAAAAATCGATTCCTGAGACCGGTACTCCACATTCTGAGCCAGCTTTAACAGATCTCGGGAACCTGAAATACAGCGGTTCGCGAATACCACCCTCCCACTGCCGTCCTTTCCCACCTCTTAACGGCAGCATGGACGAAGAGAAAGAATCTCCGGATGACACACCACCATTATCCGAGGTAAAAACAACGATCGTATTGTCCGCCAGTCCATTTTTCTCCAGTGCATCGAGCACCAGACCGACGGCATCGTCCATGGCTTCAATCATACCGCCATAAATCGGACAGTCCTGCACCTGACGGACGGGAAGATTTCTATCAAATATGAAACGCGAATCGGGAATTTCGTGCGCGACGGCTTTAATTCGAAACTTTTCCCACCTGTCCTGACTTGTTTGAATGGGTCCATGGACGGAATAGAATGATAAATACGCCAGGAACGGTGCATCCTTATGCTCCGTAATGAACTGCGCTGTTTCCCGACCAAGCCGGATGGGCAGGGATTCCCCGGCAGGACCAGGCTCAAGGCTAGGATTGTGCCAGGGTGAAAAGTACCCGCCCTGCGGTGAACCCGCGCTCCAGCCACCCTTATTGATCTCGAAGCCAAAATCCTCAGGATATGCGCCTTCCTGCCCCAGATGCCATTTACCCGCAAAGAAAGTGGCATAGCCAGCTCTTTCTTAGTTCCTCAGCAAATGTAATTTCACCGGCGCGTAGACCGTGTTCGTAGTCAGGGGGGAGCATTTTGCTAAACCGTCCCAGCCTGCGCCAATCTTCGCCGGAGGGTCCTCCAATATAATCTGTAATCCCGTGCCGCGGTGGATACTTTCCGGTAAGGATACTCGCCCGCGACGGACTGCACACCTGGCACGCGGCGTAAGCCTGGGTGAAGCGCATCCCCTCTTTCGCGATGCGATCCATGTTGGGGCTCTCGTGGAATGTGCTGCCGTCTGCACCCAGATCGCACCAACCCAGATCATCAGCTAATATGAATAGAATGTTAGGATGCTGCATATATCTCCTTGATACTTGTAATATGAAGTTGGTGAAACATCACTGTGAAGAAGTAAAAGCGTATTGTCGACCCCCGGATTGTGTTGTCAATTCTGGATGGCAGCAGGAATCCAAAAATAGTTTTCAATGCGTTTATCCTGACATTCGTAACATTTTTCCATCGGAATCCGTGAAGAGATCACCCATTGTATCTTTTCACCCAATTGATGAACAACTGTACCCATTGATCTGTCCCATCTTCTTTTCGTCCCAGCCCGAACCCGTGTCCACCTTTTGGGAACACATGCATTTCAACCGGCACATGATGTTCGATTAGTTTCTCGGCGTAAAGCGTCGTTTCCCGCACATTACATGTTCCATCGTCACAGGCATGGGCTAAGAACGCAGGGGGTGTATCTTTTGAAACTAAATCCAGCAGTTGATTTTGAGCAGCTTCTTCTTCTGTCAGTTTTCTGAAATACAAGGCGCTTTCCAGCCAGTTTAATCTACCATCTGCAAAATATGTGACACCATAGATAAGGGCTGAAAAGTCAGGATTTTCTTCTTTTGTCGGGCTCTCCCAAAGGCTTGCGACTGTTGCAAGATGGCTGCCGGCTGAAAATCCCAAGACACCAACATTATCTTTTTGAAAACCATACTGCGCAGCCTTTTCACGGAATAAGGCTATGGCTCTGCGCAGATCGGACAGCGGCACGAGTTGGGGTTGATCCGATGATTCAGGATTGGGAAGTCTGTACTTCAAAACAGCAGCGGTGATGCCATGTGCGGCTAGCACTGTAGCGATATCATAGCCTTCATGATCCATACAAACAAATTCATAGCCTCCCCCTGGAATAACGATGACTGCCTTGCCTGAATTCTCTCCTTCGGCACTATAAACAGTCAGTGTAGGTTCTGTAATATTGTAGACGCATCGGATCGTCTCCCAGGAATCCACGTATTCCTGCAAACCATTCTCTTTGTAGAAAGGTTTTTCCTGTCCAGCCCATAGTTGATATATATCTTGACCTTGAAGCATATCACCTTCTCTTTTTTGTATATTGGACATCTTATCCACTCCTATCGCTTATCTAAGGTTTACTGTATAGCATATTTATTTTCCGGCATCAGGCAAGAATTTCTTCTCTTACGGGTGCCCGTCATATTATTGCATCCATACATCGTATATGCGCATAGTGCGGCGCGGAATAGCCCTCTCTTACATCCAAAGTTGATTCCCGCCCCGCCACAGTATCCTGTTCAAGGCAAATCATTATATTATTTGCGAAGTGCGAAGGATGCACACTTATTACCGTTGCGGAAAAGTGACGGTCACCCTTCTCTTACCTGGTAAGTCGCGCAATCCATTCCGCCATGATATAATCACGCCAATAGCGATGTACTCCTGTGGCCTGTGTGTTGGTTAGCACTTTCACATTTTCTCGCCGGGTGTCTTTATATCAACTGATATTTTCTGGCACAAAGCCTACGATTTCATCCAAACCGGTGATTTCGATGCGCCGGCACCTTTTGCGACGTTTGAGGATGGGCACCGCGAGGTGGTAATCTGTGAAGCTATTCTCAAAAGTGCCCAAGAGAATCATTGGATAGAAGTATAAGGAGGGATTGAAGCTATGAAACTCGGATTTGTGAGTGCAATTTTAGCAGAATTGGAATTGAAAGATGTTGTAGCTTTCGCATCTGTTAGCGGATTCGACTCTGTAGAGCTGATGTGCTGGCCCCAAGGCAAAGCTGAACGGCGCTACGCAGGTGTAACGCACATTGACGTCGCGGATTTCAGCGCCCAAGACGCGACCAAGGTGAAAAACCTGATGGCTGAAGCCGGTGTAGAGATCAGCGGATTAGGCTACTACCCCAATCCATTGACGCCGGATACGGAAGAAGCCGTTGTCGCCATCGACCATATCAAACGGCTGATCAAAGCCGCAGCATTACTCGACGTAAAGGTCGTTAACACATTCATTGGGCGCGATTGGACCAAGTCGATCGACGACAACTGGCCCCGTTTCAAGGAAGTGTGGCCACCACTCATCACTTTCGCCGAAAAGTACAACGTCTGCATCGGCATCGAGAACTGCCCGATGTTCTTCACCTATGATGAGTGGCCCAGTGGTAAGAATCTGGCTTATGCACCTGCAATCTGGCGACGGATGTTCGAGCAGATACCGAGCAAGCACTTCGGTCTGAACTATGATCCATCACATTTGGTCTGGCAGCACATGGATTACATCAAACCTTTATGGACTTTTGCGGATCGTATCGTCCACGTTCATGCCAAAGACGCAAGGATCGACTATAACCACCTGGATGATGTCGGCATACTCGCTACCCCACTGGAGTTCCACACGCCAAAACTTCCCGGGTTGGGCGACATCAAATGGGGTAAATTCTTATCAGTTTTAAGCGATGTCGGTTACAAGGGACACGTAAGTATCGAAGTAGAAGACAGGGCTTATGAGGGCACGCTGGAAAACCGTAAGCAGGCACTGCTACAGAGCGCGCGATATCTGAAGCAGTTTATGGCGTAGGGTTGATTTGCGGAAATGTCTGAAAAGCTTTAAACGAGCGTAGATCCAGGCAAATTTTAAGCCACCTATTCATGCACCCAGGCTAACAGAAAGGACGTGTCTGAGGTTAATGTTCCGGCGCTCTCTTCGGATAAGCTTGACAGATTTGGAACGACTCTTAGAATATCCCGCAACTGACAATGATAATTATTCACTCGGATAAGGGAGTAAATAGGATTCTGGTATCGACGCGGTGCAGAAATTGTCAGAACAATGGCTGCGACCGGTTTCCAAGTGTGCCACCTTACACAAAATCGTCTGCCAGAAAATACACTGAACAAGCTGCTGTGAAAGCGATTCATTAAAGTCGAAAAACGTTGACGAAATACGAACAACTGGCGAAGCTCCAGGATTCTATCACTGAACAATTCAAAGCTGCAAGGGACTACTGGCGTGATCCACATTGAGAATCTAACCAAACGATACGGCGACAAACTGGCGCTGAATAACGTAAGTTTTGATGTCCAGCCCGGTGAGGTGTTGGGGCTGTTGGGATTAAATGGCGCCGGCAAGACGACGGTAATGAACATCATAACCGGTTATATTGGTGCTACCAGCGGGACCGTGACTGTCGACGGACACGATGTCGTTCGGGAACCGCTTGCGGCAAAGCGCGTCATTGGGTATCTCCCCGAGCAGTTGGCATACTATGGCGATATGCGCGTCAGCGAGTTCCTTGACTTTGTCTGCGACCTTAAGGGCGTGAAGAAAAAACGCACTGAATATCTGACCGCTATCTGTGAGAAAGTGGGCATCGCGCATGTGACCGGGCGCATGTATCCGAAACCTTTCCAGAGGTTACAGGCAACGCCTCGGTTTTGCCCAGGCCCTTGTCGGTGATCCCAAAGTGCTAATCCTGGACGAACCCACTGTAGGTCTCGATCCTTCCCAGATAGTCGAGATTCGTTCCCTGGTTGGGGAGATCGGAAAAACAAGCACGGTTGTTATTTCCTCGCACATCCTTTCCGAAATTCAGGCTATCTGCACACGCGTCGTCGTGCTCCACGCCGGTCACCTTGTTGCAAATGACACGCCGGAGAACCTGGGGAGTTCTTTACAAACCCCGCACCGGATGTTAGCCCGTATCCAGGGAGATCCAGCGCAAGTGCAAGCTACTCTCAACAGCATTCCCAATCTCAAGCAGGTCACAGTGCTTGCGCAGAAGGAACCTGACGCCTATGAGTACATCATAGAAGGTGTGCAAAAGCTGGATATTCGGACAGACGTGTTCCGAGCACTCGCAAATGCAGATCTACCCCTATTAAGCACCCAGAGTAACGAGATGTCGCTGGAGACCGTTTTCCTTCAACTTATAGCAGAACAAGAGCGAAATACTTAAGGGGTCAAGACACATGTGGGCTATATTCAAACGTGAATTCAACGCGTACTTCCAGGCACCTCTAGGTTACGTTTTCGTATCCACTGTGTTCTTCTTCTCCGGTTACTATTTTTTCACCTATAACCTATATGGGAATACAACCAATATGAGCAAACTTTTCGAGCTGCTATTCCCTGTGGTGCTTGTCCTGGTGCCAGTGCTGACAATGCGTCTGATGAGCGAAGAAAAAAAGTCCCGGACCGACCAGCTGCTGTTAACGGCTCCCGTCTCCCGTATAGGTATCGTGCTTGGAAAATATTTTGCAGCTATATCGGTGTTCCTCATCGCGATTTCTACGACAATACTCGAAGCAGTCGTGATGTCCTTCTTTGCAGCACCGGATTGGCCCGTGATTCTGGGGCACTTCATTGGATTACTGCTTCTTGGGACTGCGCTGATTTCAATCTGCATGTTCCTCTCGGCGTTGACGGAGAGTCAATTCATTGCAGCAGTCGGCGGTTTTGTCGTGAGTCTTTTCCTGATGTTGGTGGATGCACTGGCGTTGGTCGTCAATAGCAGCATCCTTCAGGCTTTCTTTCGCAATCTCTCCTTCAACAATCGATATGCTTCATTCACATTAGGGATAATAGAACTGGCGAATATCGTTTTCTTTCTCAGTATCAGCATTCTGTTTGTCTTTCTAACAGTTGCAGTACTGGATAAAGAAAGTTGGCGCTGAGTAGAGACGACAAAGAGGATTTAGCGTATGAAATGGATCCAGACTAAAATTCAGAATCGCCCAATCAAGGGGCAAAAGCAGATCGGAGCACATCATCTCCAAGGTCTGTTTGTGGTGCTGATTTGCCTTCTTGTGGTTGGAACGTTTCTGATTAATCTTGTGGTTGTGCAATTGAGTCAACGTTTTGATTTGACTGCGGACCTCACTTCTAATACCGCTTTTAAGGTTGGCGATGAAACCAAAGCACTGCTTAAAAACCTTGATAAGGATGTGCTGATCTACGTGCTGGCTACTGAGGACGCCTTCGGCGGATCTTCTTATTTTTTACAGGCTCAGCGTATGATTGAGGCGTATCCACGTCTCTCACCTCGCGTAAGTCAGACTTATGTTGATTACGTATTCGATCCCACATTCGCCTCCAGATACCCCGATCTAGACCTTTCACAGGGGAATGTCCTTGTCGTCAGTGGGGATCGTGTCAAACAGCTACAGCTTGCAGATCTATTTAATTACACTTACACCGACAGTGGTAATCTAAAAATAGAATCCTCCCGGGTGGAAGAGGCACTGACATCAGCTATCCTCCACGTTATCAGCTCCGATCAAACTCGCGTTGGCATACTTACCGGGAATGGTATGGCTGATATGCCCGCTTTCACCCGCTTACTTTCTGATAACAACTACGAACTATCCCAAGTCAATCTTACTCTGGAACCGTTGGATGCTACCTATGATCTGGCGCTTTTGCTAGCCCCACAGATAGATCTGTCAGAGGATGCCCTAAGGAAACTGGATGCATTTCTCTATAACGACGGAGCTTATGGTAAGACATTGTTTTACACTGCGGATGTCACGCAGGATACTTTGCCCAACCTGGAAACGTTCTTGGAAGAATGGGGGCTGATCATTGATGATGGCGCGGTATTTGAGACGACCGCCGAACGAACATACCAATACCAGCCCTATTATCCGGTGGCAGAATATGTGGATCCTGGCTATCGCGACCGGTTGATCGATCCTTCTTCGCCCGTGTTGATGCCACTAGCCCGACCGCTGGATCTGGTCTATGAAACGCGGGACCCTAACCTCAATGAAATTCTCCTTCAATTTACGGAGACCAGTGGGGTGCGTCCATCTGAGGCAGTTGAAAGTTTCTCAGTTGATCAAACTGAGCGCT
This sequence comes from uncultured Chloroflexia bacterium, assembly GCA_963700595.1. GTDB lineage: Bacteria > Chloroflexota > Anaerolineae > B4-G1 > SLSP01 > PWVB01. Next base: position 130,474 of record CAVOYE010000010.1, on the reverse strand, counting down.
GGGGTCCATTACCTGCTTTGATCCTGGCGAGTAAACGCATCTACGGCACAACCGGGGTAACCCAATTCCGTTCCAACATTGTACTGTCAGCATCCACAGCTATGTTAGATGCCTTCTCCATCCAGAACACCTCACTGGCAAACAGCGAGTATCTGCTCAATTTGATGAACACCCTCTGTGAACATACAGCTTTGGTGAATATAAAACCCAAATCCCTTGCTGGTAAAACACTTTCCATCACCACGGCACAGGCAAGCAGACTCGGTATCCTGCTGGCGGGTGTCATCCCGTTGGCTATCCTGTTAACGGGTATCGTTATCTGGCTTGTCAGAAGGTATCAGTGAGATGATGATCAGGCAGGTCAGATTAGTACTTATCACCGCAATCCTGGTGGTGTTACTGGCTCTACTAGCGGTTGTTTTGCACCTCACGCCTATAGAGACATGGGAAGACAATGGGGTATCGTTCAAGTCTGTGGACCCCCTGGAAGTGGTGCGGGTTTACATTTCAAACATAGCCGGCACAATCGATATCACCTTCACTGGCGACGGATATCAGGTGGATGATATTCCTGCTGATGTGGTGGATGTGAAAAAACTCATTGACCTGCTGAGCGCTTGTGGTACTGTCTATGCACTCAGAGCGGCGACGCCTGATCCTCAGGATCTGGACCCATATGGCTTGACCCAGCCAGCCGCACGGGTAGAGATTACCTATGCGGATCAAAGCCAACTCACACTGCTGATCGGCGATGAAGAGCGGATCACCAAGGACACCTATTTTAGTGTGGAGGGTGATCCCGCAGTATATCTGATGGAATCAGCGCGCAGCGCCGGTTACCTGCTGCCCAAGAAAGCTTATGTGGACAATAGGGTTACACCGGAACTGCTGCTATCCTCACCCCTTTCCGCACTCCTGGATGTCATCTTGGTCGGCGGAAAATTGGCGGAACCAGTCACGGTGGAAGCTGTGGCAACCAAAGATCCGGACGTGGTTCGGGCTGCGGTATCGTTTGGCACAGCCACGCACATCGTGCGAAGCAAGGGTATATACGAACTTGACCAAACTTATGCCGTGGAGATGCTGGGGGCGCTGTTTGGCATCTCAGCTTATGATATCGCAGGCTACGGACTCACACAAGAGCAGATCCAAGCCTTTGGTTTTGGCAAGCCCACAATGCAGGTAGCTTTCGACCTCAAAAATGGCCTGGATGCAGACGTGGAGCACTATATCATTGCAGTATTACAAAAGGACGGAAAGTTTTATATGACCTGCAATGACCGAGGTGTGATTTATGCTGTACCTGAACCGGTCTTCCTGCACCTTGAATATAGCAAGTTGCTGGTCCGCTGGTTCCTTTCACCCTTAATACTAGATATTCGTGCAATAGAGATAACAACCGGGGGTGACGAGTACAAATTTGTCATTACCGGAGAGACCAATGCAGACAAACGGGTAACCTGCAACGGCGCAGAACTGGACATTGATCGTTTCCGTACCCTATTCAGCTTGCTCAGAAGTGCCGCGCACGATGGGAGACTGCTCACAGGCATCGTAGAACAGGGAGAACCACTGTTGCGATTGACATACCATTATGTAGATGAACAGAAGCAACCGGATGTTATGGAGCTCTACCCCGGCGATGCCAGACGCAACTATGTACAGGTCAACGGCGTGACGGAGTTGGCTATACAGGAGATGTATCTTACGCGAGTGCAGGAAGCCCTTAATATCTTGTGGACGGATGAACCTATCGAAACCGATTGGTAAAGTATATTTTTGAGTGTACGCTGTGGAGCAAAATGGATTTACACCCCTTGCTGGGGCTCTTTATAGCACATACAGGATCGAGGGTTTTGCATCATTAATTATATTGATGTACTATATGACATATCAGCTGTCTTCTCGTTCCAGAAGCACGGAGCATCAATAACTAAACCAATTAACGGATCGTTTAATTATGCAGGTGATATCACCAGCATAATAGTCGAGTTGGAGATTAACGTGTTACGAATTCCCGGACGGCTAACCAGCGTTGAAGGAGGTGTCAAGATAAGCAGATCCATTTAAGGATGGTACAACGGTGAAATGAAATCGCAAACTGCTGGGAAAGCTGGACCTTTGTAGTGTTACATACATCACCCTAGTGATCAATTGAGGATGCAGAATAGGGTACGTACTTGCACATTTTAATCAGAGTTTAAATCATGATGTTGGCGTGTGGGAACAGAACGTTACCACAACCCAATCCACTGGCAACGAGGAGGTATTATCTTATGAAAGTCGGTTTATATTCGATCTCTTGTTCGGGCGTCTGGTTCAATGACAGACCTGCTTTGACCGTAGAAGAATTCGTTGACGTTGCAAAGAAATATGGTTATGAGGGTGTAGAGATTGACCTCAAGCGTCCCCACGGCTCTCCGCTGGACCTGACCCCTGAGCGCTGCAAGGAAATCAAGGCCTACGTCGCGTCACAGGGCTTGGAGATGGCAGCGATGTCAGCGAACAACAACTTCGCGTCGCCAGTCGCTGAACATATCGAAAACGAGCTATTGATGGTGAGGGAGCAAATCCGGGTTACCAAGGAACTGGGTGCACCGGTACTGCGATCTATTCGTAGCCTGGCGTGGTGTCACCATGAGAAATGGTATCGCAAACTATGAGATAACCGCCAAGCACACACACCTACTACGATTCACTGCACTTCGAGATCGTTCAGCGTGCCGTTGAGTGCTTCAAAGAGTGCGCCAAGTGGGCAGAAGATGCCGGCGTTATCCTGGCGCTGCAAAATCACCACCCCATCATCCACACGTACAAGGATATGCTCGCTTTCGTGAAGTGGGTAGATTCTCCTAATTTTAAGTGCTGCCTGGACGCCCCCTGCCTGGGATGGACGGAGGAGATGCAGGATGATGCCTATGTCGCGCAATCTGTACGCGATACCGGCAACTTGCAGGTACTCTCCCACGCTAACGCAGAATTCGTAGAGAACGCCGACGGCTCAGTCACTATGATCCCGTTCGATCCGAACCGCCAACCCGTACTCACCAACTACCCCGTCTTTATCCGCGAACTCAAAAAAATCGGCTACGAGGGTTATATCAACTATGAGTTCTGCCATATGCCGTTCCAGGGTGGGAAAGTCCTGGGCTACAATGACTACATTGATGACCAGATCCGATTGGCACAGAAGTATTTCCGCAATCTGATCGACAACGATTAAGGACGTGTCAATGTTGGAATAAGCACAATAGCTAACTGCTGGCACCTTTTGTGCATGTTTCCCTACACTGAAATCGTCCTTTGTGCCCGATTGTGTTGTGTGTTTCGGGCAGTCACAGTAAAATTTACGTGTGTTACCAAAATCAATACAACACATCTGAACCAGTCGATAAAATGCAACTAATTCCAAGTCTGCGCGATTAAGTAAATAGATCAGACGCACGATGGTCGTTTTACATCTTCATTCCCAAGTATCAGAGCACAGGGCTTTGATACACAATTACTCAAAGGAGGAGTATGTATGAAGTATGGTCCTAAACTGTTGTCCATCTTTAATCAAAACTCATGAAGGAGGTATGTAAGATGAAGTACCTATACGCTCTACTGGTCGTATGTCTGCTGTCCGTTGCGGTAGTTGGGTGTGCGAAGCCCGCTGATACCCCTGCCGAAGGCGATGTCAGGAAGGTCAAGTTGGCCTCCCACAACGCCGTGATCGAGGGCAATGCCTATCGCGTTCGCTATGAGGCAGATATCCAGGATGCCGCGAAGGCAGCCATGGACAACGGTCTCGATGTGTCGTATGCATCGTTTGTCTCGAACTGGGACCCGGCAACCGAGTCGCAGCAGCTTGAGAACAGCATCAACGAGGGCTACGACATTCTCCTGGTCAACCCCGTGGCTCCCACCGGTCTCGATCCAATCATCGAGAAAGCCCTCGATGCTGACATCGTCTACATCAACTGCGACTGCGAGTACTACTCCGACAATATCCTGAACGTCGCCACCGACCAATACTACCTCGGCTACAAGACCGCCACCTATGCCGGTGAGGTCCTGGGAAAGGGCGCAAAGGTCGTGATGATCGCCGCCCTCGACGGCAACGCAGCCAACACCGACCGTCAGGCCGGTTTCGAAAAGGGCATCGAGGAGCAGGGTCTGGAAGTCGTGGGTACCTACAACCACGACTGGAACTCTGTCAAAGCGCAGCAGATCATGACCGAGATCCTCAACGCCGGTGTGGAGTTCGACGGTGTGCTGGTTTCCCAGGGCACGATAAACATCCTCGCCGCCTATGATGCTGTAGGTGCTCCGCTGGCCCAAGTTCCTGGGCTTTGGCGACGACGGCGCGTACATGCAGCGCATGCTCGAGATCAATGCCGATGAAACTGTCCTGCCCTACATCGTCGTCTCCAACCCTCCCGGTGTAGGCGCTTCGGGTCTGAACTTCGGCCTGAACCTGCTGATGGGCAAGGAACTCAAGGACGATATCTACGACAAGCCCGAATACCAACAGTATCTACCTCAAGTCCAAGGTGTGGTACACCGATCAGAACCAGGATGAGTATCGCGATATGGCTGAGGGCTATGGACCCCGGCGACGTGATCTCCTACTGGCTGACCATTGACGAGGTCGCTGAAGAATACTTCAAGTAGATCGGGGACACCCGTATCGACTAGATAGAATCCATTACAACTTGGTCGGCGGAGCATTATTCCGCCGACCAAGTCTATACATACTTCCGCAGTTTGTTTTCTTTGGACAGGATCTTTTATATTAAGAATCCATACATCAAAATTATCTTACTAATCCTGTCAAAATAAGTGAAGTGCGTACCTATTGTCTATAATGGAAGCAGGTGGCAATTTATGTTTGCAATGCGTGGAATCGATAAAAGATACGACGCTGTCATCGCCTGCCAGGACGCCTCATTGCAGGTCGAGCCTGGTGAAATCCGGGCGCTCCTGGGCTCCAACGGCTCCGGCAAATCCACAATGGTGAAAATTCTCGCCGGAACAGTTAAGCCGAACGACGGTGAGATACTCATTGACGAAACGTCAGTAACCATCAATTCCGGTCGGGATTCCCGGCGTCTCGGCATCGCCACGGCCTTTCAGGATCTCAGCCTGATACCCACCATGACCGTGCTGGATAATATCCTGCTTGGCAACGAGCCGAAGGGCAAGCTGGGCATGGTGGACAGGAAGAAAGCACTCAAGGACGTGGTCGCGCTGCTGGACAGGTTTCATCTTGACTGCGACCCGGATGCCTACGTCCAGACGCTGATGCCCTCAATACAGAGTATGGTCGAGGTGGCAAAAGCCGTCTTCCTGAAGCCACGGTTGTTGCTGCTGGACGAGGTGACCGCGGCACTGCATCGCGATGAGGTCGAGTTGATCTTCAATGTACTGCGCGAACTCAAAGCCAGGGGACCGCCATCATCTACGTAACCCACCGCATGAACGAGATGTTCGCACATCTGCGATACGGCAACCATTATGCGCAGCGGGCAAACAGTGGCGCACGTCAGAACCGACGAAGTGGACCTCGACGAGATCGTCTTCCATATGACCGGGCAACGACCGGACACAGAAGCGACACAGGAGACCGAGTCATTCGATCACGATGGGCGTGAACTGATTCTGGATGTCGAACATATGGAGCTCTATCCCAAAGTCCACGATATTTCCCTCAAGGCCTACAAAGGCGAGATTGTGGGTATCGGTGGTCTCGAAGGTCAGGGACAACCCGAGTTTATACGCGCGCTCCTGGGCGTGACGCATCCTGATGGGGGCACGATCCAGTATATGGGAGAAGCCGTGCACTTCCAGTTCCCCGGCCGACGCCGTCCGTAATGGCATCGGTTTTATATCGGGCGAACGCAATCGTGAGGCGATGTTCCCCGACCGCTCCGTGGGAGAAAATATCTTCGCGGGCGATGCGGCCAAAGGCCCGCTGTTCAAGTACCTGACCGCAAAGACCGTTCGCGATTTCGCACAGGCGGCCGTGGACAAGTACGATATCGTGGTCGGCTCGCTGAACCATCCCGCCAGCTCACTCTCCGGCGGTAATCAGCAGAAACTGGTCGTTGCCCGGTGGATCGCGATGAACCCCAATCTGCTGCTGCTCGATGATCCCACCAAGGGCGTGGACATCCACTCCCGCCGTGAGATTCACAAAATCCTGCGGCAGTGTGCCGACGATGGCATGACCGTGATTATCTCCTCCAGCGAGAACGAAGAGCTGCTCGAACTTGCAGATCGTGTGTACCTTTTCTACGAAGGCCGCGTGAGTGGCTATGCTCTCTGGCGCCTCCAAAACGCCCGAACGGTTAGTGGCAGCGATGATGGGCATGACGCGTGAGAACAACGAAGCCTCGAAGGAGACTAAACCGGCATGAATAACATCAAACGGACGTTCCTGCGCTTTCGACGTACACCCGCATTTGTCGGCTTCACGCTTTTTATCGCAGTGCTGGTACTCAACATAGTGGTGCAGGGTCCGGTGCAGTTCTTCAGCAGCAGAAACATTAATACGCTGTTCTCCAAAAACATGCCGCTGCTGTTGACGACGATGGCGATGAGCTCCACTGCTCATTTCCGGCACGCTGGATATCTCCATCGGTATTCAACTTGCGCTGGTCAACGTCGTCTCCATCATGACCTACCAGGAGTGGGGCATCTCCCTCTATCGTCAGCTTCTTACTGGGCATTCTCGCTGCTCTTGTTGCCTCTGCGCTGTGCTGGTTACTCGTCTCAGTCATGCGTCTGCCTTCGATGCTGGCGAGTTTCTCCCTGATCTACATCGTGCGGGGTGTCAACGTCCTGATTATGGACAAACCTCAGGGTAAAATACCTCCGGAGTTCTACAAGACCTATGATTCCCTGATCGGTGGAATATTGCCCTTCTCCGCGATCTTTCTGATTGTCGTGCTGCTGGTCTGGTTTTATCTGATGCGCACCAGGTTCGGACGCAACATCTACGCTGTGGGCGGCAATCCGCGCAACGCCTTTGCTGCGGGGATCAACCCTGTGCTGGGTGCAGTTCCAGGCGTTTATGATCAAGGGTGTTATTACCGGGCTGGCCGGTGTCTGCCTGACCCTGATGACAGCCTCAGGCAATCCGCTGCAGGGAGAAGCCTACGGGCTCCGAGCGCTCTCCGCGTGCATCATCGGCGGTCTGGGCTTTGGGGGTTGGGGCTCGATGGCCTGCGCGGTCTTTGGCGCTGGATTCCTGGTGACGATTCAGAGCACCGTCTACTACTTTTTTAACCTGCTCTATCGTCTTATTCCCGGCTTTACGGTCACCTCCTACTGGCAGAACCTCGTATCCGATATCATCATCTTCTTCGGATTGCTGATGACCATCGTCACAGCAAGGGAGCAACGAGAGGCGCTCAAGCAGGGATTTGTGAAGCAGTTCAAGGGAGGGGAAAGTGTTGCAGACTAAAACGAATACCAATATGACGCTGAGTCAGAGAGCTCAGGTTTTCGTAAAAAGCAGCCCCGCGCGCATGGCGGTGATCATCTCAATCTTTCTCTTTGCCGTCACCGTCGCCATCAATCCCAGTTCTCTTAATATGAACACGCTTGGCTCCATCCTGCTCCTGACCTTGCTTCTGAGTTTTGCGGCTGCGGGTCAGACGATGGTGCTCATAGGAGGAGGCCTGGATTTCACAGTCGGTGCGATGATGTCCTCGGCAGCAATACTGACCGCCTATGTTATGGACAGCCAACACGGCAGGTTCCCGCTCGTATTCGCGCTGGCGATGGCGATGGGTGCTGCCGTCGGCTTCCTGAACGGTTTCTGCTCAGTGAAAATCGATCTTCCGCCTATGATTGTGACCATGGCCATCGGCAACGTCGTGACGCGCATGGGCTATGTACTGACACAGGGCAGTCCCAGCGGTTATCCTTCAGAAAGCTTCGTCAACTCGGTTATCAGTAAAATCTTTGGAATTATACCCTCACTCACGCTGTACGCGTTGGTACTGTGGCCGCTGGTGTTCTTTCTACTCAATCACTCGCGCTTTGGTAAGCAGCTCTACCTCATGGGAAACAACCCTATCGCCGCGAGCCTTACGGGAGTAAAGACTGACAGAATCCGTATCCTGATGTATATGTTCTCCGCAATGCTCGCGTCCTTTACCGGTATGCTTGGCGCCGCCTATATGAAGTTAGCGCGCTGCCAGATCTTCGACGAGTACGCTTTCAGTTCGCTGGTAGCGGTGATCGTGGGTGGCACGGCCTTCACAGGAGGTATTGGCAGTTTCACCGGCAGCATTGCCGGCGCGCTGCTGATGACCGTGTTGAGCAACGGACTGACAGTCCTTGCGCTGTCTCAACCTGTGCGCAACATCGTGCAGGGTGTGGTGATGGTGCTGTTACTTATTATGTACAATCGCGAAAGGGCAGTACGTCAATAGAACAGACAGGATTGAAGGCGAAAAAGGAAATCCGAAGTCTGAAGGCATAACGATCAGGACAGCGCGATTTTTACTCGGAACCATCCCTGGTCGTCAGAGATCCTTATCAACTAATATGGAGGTCAGCATGAAGATCACAGGCGTCAAACCATGGCTCGTGCGCGTGGGTACCAGGAATTGGGGAGAATACCTTTTTGTCGAGGTCAACACCGACGAAGGGATCACCGGATGGGGCGAGATCACAACCACTACAAAGGTGGCCAACCGCGCACTCGCGACGATAGTCCGCCAGCTAAACGACCTTGGTCGTCGGGGAGGACCCGGCGCAGCATCGAGTGCATCTGGCACAAAATATTCCGCTCCTTTACCTATATGGGATCTCGGGGGGCGGCGTGCGAGGCGATCAGCGGGATTGACATCGCACTATGGGACATCCGGGGCAAGACCCTGGGCGTTCCCATCTATGAGCTGCTCGGCGGCGCGGTGCGTGATGACGTTCCCCTCTACTGCCATCCCGACCAGAGCCAGTTCGACACGCCGGAGAACCTTGTACAAAGAGATTCGGGCCATCGTCGATTCCGGTCACACCGCGTTCAAGTTCGATCCATTCCCCCATTCAGAGGAAGAAGGCTTCGAGCGCGCAAACCTATATTGACGGCAAGCTGAGCCGCAAGGGAGAGCGCATCGCGGCCGGACCTGACTGCCCAGGTACGGGAGGTTGCAGGACCCGACACCGAGATGCTCATCGACGCGCACGGGCGATTCAACGTCCCGACCGCCATCCGGCTCTGCCGCGCCCTCGAAGAGGCCGGGGACATCGACTGGTTCGAAGAGCCGGTGCCGGTGGAAAGCTATCACGCGCTGCGCCAGGTTCGCGAAAAAGTAAACGCCTCGATCTCGGTGGGAGAGCGCCTGCACACCCGTTGGGAGTTTGTCCCCATTCTCGAGAACGAACTGGCAGATTACATCATGCCAGACGTCACCTGGACGGGTGGCATTTCAGAGCTGAAAAAGATCGCGACGATGGCCGAAGCATATTATATTCCCATTTCCCCACACGACGCCAGCGGTCCGATCAATGTCGTCGCCGGCGCCCAGGTCATGATCACCGTGCCGAATTTTTACCGAGTCGAGACTATACGCTGGGACCTCTCGCGCTATAACCCGATGATCCACACGCCGTTGGATAACTCGAACGGAAACCTGCACCTCACAAACGCGCCCGGACACGGCGTAGAGATGAATATGGAGTATCTACGCGAGAACGTCATCGAGGGATTCTCCGGGTAAAAAGAAAAGCCCTGCCAATGGCGGGGCTTTTTATACAGAACTTAGCTGATCATAGGTTGGATCAAAGCTGTGAATATTGCTATAAGATCCATCTTGATTCTCTCGACAATCTGGTTGAGCAGCAACGGATTCATGCCAACATCCGCGGGTTGCGCAGTCAGCCACTCAGGATCCATGCCCTCAGGTTCACTCCTGTGGAGAGTTCGCGTGCAGGTTGACAGCAAGACAAAACACATGAATACCAGTCAGATCTTCCTGTAGTTCTCAACAACCGGCTTAATCATCCTATGCCCTCTATTTCAGGAATTCACCAAGAGCCGCATTATCCATCTCGTGTTTCTTGCCTTGCGAAACCAGAAATACTACTTGATGCTCTGCTTCACAAGCTCTGTAGATGCTTGTCAGTTCCCGGAGCGATTCGGGAACTGTCTCATTGAATGAAGCAGAATAATTCCCCGGACCCGGTTTGTCCATGTTCCCCATAATGCAGTGCAAGAGGTCGCGGTGCATTCAAGCCAGCAATATCACTCCGATCCATCCACTGAAGCACGCCAGGAATACAGTGCGCTGGAGCATTGTAACAGCGATTGAAAATGACCGAAAATGAACCCAGGGTTCCACTGGCGAAAATACGCGCAACCCGTTCAGAGAATACCGGATAAATAAGCGCCAAATCACCCCCGTAGGAAATACCGGCAACAGCCACGGATTGGATGCCTTTGTTATTTCCAAGCCAGTCCTCCCACCGCAACAGGTCTTCCACAGTTTCCCCAAGCAACGGTTTACCATGGAGAAAACCATCCGACACCAGTGAATATGCCATATGCTTTCCCCAGTTCCAGTAATCAAGGCGTGCGCCCTGTTCCTGGATAGCCACATCTTTCAGTGACCCGAAACCCCGCAGTTCCGGGCAAAGGACGATATGCCCACCCCGAGCCAATTCAAGTGCAAATGCGTGGTGATAGTCATCATAAGCGCCAATACAAGGCTCTACTTCACCATGCCCATGGATGGCAATAACCGCTTTCGTAGATGTCCTGGCATGTTTGGGCACAAGCAGGTATGCCGGGATAGAGAACGCATCGCTAATCTGCATTGCCAGGGCTGTTATCTCCACGCTATCGATGACACTTGTGCGGAGCTCACGCACAATGCCTGCAGAAACCGGCAGTTCCAGACCAAGCAAATCAGACAATTTCTGCTTGGCCTGAACCTGCCATTCCTGGAACGTCAGTGCCGATTTGCCAAAGGAAAGCCTCCGCAACCCTTTGCCATGGTCGAAGCTAAGTTTTAATTCATTCGCGGTGATATAAAACGCTTTGTCCATTGCACATTCCCTTCACATAACGAGAATTTGCGTACCATTTTAGCTTGCCCGATTTCCTGCAGTGGATCTTCGATGGCAAAATCAAGTGCCTGGTCGTGCAGAAATCCGGTCCTACAGCGCCTCGAGAGGCAATGGTTCAAATGTCGTCCGCAGGTTCTGCGTCTGCCCGGTCTCGGCGGCGCGGTACCCAGCCTCAAAGATGTCGATGACGTGCCGGGCATGCTCCGTTGTACCCATAGGCTGCGTACCATCCTGAACCAGGTCGACAAGTTCCATCATGTCCTCAAAAACGTGGTACTCAGGCATCGTGCTGTGCTGTCCATTAACGTGTTTGGGATACTCGCCGTCAACCCGCAGGTCCTGATCTCCATATTTCAGGGCGACTATGGAACCCTCGGAACCGTAGATGTTAGGGAAAAAGCCGGAGGTAATCCCGCCAGCAACGGTAGCATAGACAACGGCATAAAACGTGTTGTCAAAATCGAGCATCAGGATCGTCTGGTCGTCCATTTCCGTGACGATCTCTTTACCCAGGTGCTCCCGCTTTGGAATAGCGATCCCTGATAGCGCGGTTACGCTTTTAGCCGGACCCACAACACCCGTCAGGATATGCAAACAGTAGACAGTGACGTCATACTGCGGTCCACCGCCGGGTTTCTTAAAATACCAGGTCGGGTCGACGCTGGTCAGGATATCCTTTCCGGTACGAAACTCCTCGTTGAGGTGGTATTTTCCACTCCCCGCCGTGGTCCCGGTGATCGCCCATGCCAATTGGCCCAGCTTCCCCTCCAGGATCAGCTTACGCATACGGCGATTATGGGCGTACATCATCATGCCCGGCGAAGCAACGATTTGAATGCCTTTTTCTTTTGCCAGGCGCATCAGCTCATCAGCCTCGTCAACCTTTGTTGTCATTGTTTTGTTAAAGTGGATATGCTTGCCAGCCGCAATAGCCATTTTTCCCTGCTCATAGTGCAAACCAATCGGCGAACACAAAGTCACCGCGTCGACACCCGGGTCAGCCAACAGCTCTTCATAGGTCAGGTATGAGGAGGTGACACCGTACTTGGCTGCCGCTGCCGCTGCACGCCCCGGGACCGGGTCGCATACTGCCGCCAGGTGTACCCGAGCCTGTACATCCTCCAGACTGAGATGCATCAATGCCCCACGGATGCCGATCGCCCCTGCGCCCACAACCCCTATACCCAATCGCTCTTTCATAGGATTAACCCTCCTCACCCAGGTATTGGCGCCACGATGTCATGTGTTCCCAGCCCACTGTCTGGCGCAGCTTTTGATTGGACAGGAAACTGTCGTTCCCATCCAGATCCCGGACCATGGGCAGCAGGTCGGGACGGTACTTCCTTATGATTTCCCTGGATGGCTCCAGCACTGTCGTATCATTTCCGTTGCAGAAAAACACGCCATGCGGTGCTATTGCATACGCCTTTTCCATCAATAAGCGCTGCGCAGAAGCCACATCTTCACTCCCCACCCAGGCCCACAACCACGGATTCCAGCCTTCAACAGGTTTGACATTGGCAGCAATAGCCCGGCGGCGCTCCTCATTACAGATACCGGCAGCGCGCACAGCATAAGTGCGCATATCATAGGCACTGGTATACGAAGCCAGCAGCATCTCACCCGCCAGCTTGCTGTACGAGTATGCGTCCTCAACATCCGAAGGGTGCACTTCGTCAACAGGGAAATATTGAAATGGAAACCGCTTGTCACTGATCCTGTATCCGTGCCCCAGGGCGCAGTTACTACCGGTCATCACAAAAATCTCAACATCATTAGCCAGCGCTGCCTGCAACATATAATACAGACCCATGATGTTGGAACGCATCGTTGTGTCGAATGGCAGCCCAAGCTCTGCGGACCGTTTCCGCTGTTCAGGATGATCCGTAGGATTGGGTTGTGCCGCGACATGCTGGATGGCGTCAAAGCCACCACTTTCCAACGCGCGCAGGCAATCCTCGTAAACGTTGATGTCTCCCTGGACCCACGGCAAGTGTTTGATCTCAGGAACCGGCTCACGCCGCGAAAACATAACCACCTCGTGTCCTGCCGCTTCCATGTCCTTGACCACAAAGGGACCAAGTCTGCCACTTACGCCATTCACCAAAACCTTCATAATGGATACCTCCTTTGATGTTGCTGTTTCTCTTGTGAATTTCCAATTTACAATCATAACCCCGGGATCTATCGTCATCACATTTTTAACTGGGCACTATCAGGCGGGCTTTCTTTGGTTTAGCTGTATTCAGCACCCTAATGGCGAACCCCTGACAAGCCCGTTATTCCAATGGAATGCAGTTTTTCTGGAAATACTGCTCCATATGGGAAGTCGTAAAATGTGGAGATTCTACGCCCGGTCCGATGTAGTGGAAGGCTTCCGCATAATCCAGCCCGTATTGCCGTCCTGTGTGTTGATTAGCAGGTCGGAAGACAAAGTCGACATACTCTCTTACGATTGTCTCGTCATCAGCGCTTAACCAGGGCAATGTCAAATTCTGCATTGCCAGGTTGTCACGCAGTCCCAGAGCCATATTCCGGATTTGTGTTTTGTTTGCCCGAATAGCCTCAATTTTGGTCTCTATGACCTGACCGATATCAACAACTTTGTTAACCAGGTGAGGACCTCTCGCCCAGTAATATTTTTCTGTGACACGATATGGCGTAAGTCCCGCCGCAAAATGCTCTGGTAAATCCAACCTTCCGTTAGCCATCCAGCACGCCGCCTCAACAGCCTTTGCCGCAACGTAATGATCGGGATTCTCCTCATCATGCCCCCAAGGGTCAAAACTAAAAACGGTATCAACCTTAAGCAGGCGAAAAAGAAAAATAAGCCGGTTCCGGATTTCAGTAGGCGGTGCTTCATCCAGATAGTGGTTGCGATAGTTTAGATTGAACACCCTGGTGATACCCATAATTTTGGCTACATTGTGCGTATCCCGCTCATTAGCCAGAACGGTTTCACCCATACTCAAATCATAGGAATCCATCTCGTCGTTGGTGACGCGGATGAAGTAGCCGGTGTATCCTTCATGGATCAGCTTAATAACCGTTCCCGCCGCAAAGATAGAAAAATCATCCGAGTGAGGGCCAATCACAGCCAGCACTTTGCCGGTGTGCGGTTGCCCTTCTACCGGTCGTTCAATATCAATATTGCTCGTATTCATTGATCGCCTCGATTATTGTGAGTGGCACTGTGTATCCAACGTGAAAATTAGCCCAGGTTACCCGCCGCAGTGCAGATGAAATCCACCACAGGTTGGGGGTCAATTGGCGCCAGCGGATAATGTCCTTGGCCTTCTTTGATAATAATGGTGATCGTACCACCAAGTTCCTGGTAGCGTTTCTCAACCACACGGGTGTTGTCATCCAGCCATGGGTCGAGGCTGCCGCAGATATGAAGGAGTGGAATACCGCTGCGTGCCAGCGGTGCCAGGTTATCGATGGGTTGTATTTTTGCCAGGTTGCTGCGCAGCACCGGATTCTCTCCATAAACACATGAAACTTTATCCGGGTTCTCAATAGCCCAGGCGTAAGCTTCTCCGGCGGCAGCTCCGGCGCCCTCCATCACTGGCTTCCTGGAAAATCCGTGACCGGTTAAATACGCATAGACGGCGTTCCACTCTTCCAGAACCGGGCCATCTACATTAGTGGGAACCGGACCTGTGACAATGTGAAACCCTTTATCCAACAACGCCAAATCGACCACGGCATCGCGGGTCACATAATCCGCTCTGAACACCCATGGCATCCCAGCTGCCGGGATCTTGGGAGTAATAACCGACAGCCTCTTCCCAAAAAGCCTGAATTCATAACGGTCGTAACTCACACTGAACCACGGACCGCGGTAGGTGATGTATATCTTTTCTGATGGGATATAACGATAGTTATTCTCGATACCATAGAAAGCCGTCCGGGTGAAATCCTCACCCGCAAAAGCAGGAGGGTTGACGCTGGGCGGATTTATATTCTTTACAATAAAGTCCACGATGGGTTCCGGGTCACGCAAACTATGCGGATGATGCCCCAGACCCTCCTGGATCATCACAGAAATCTGCCCACCCAATTGCCGATAGATAGTCTCGATAGCCAGTGTAAAGTTTCCCAATATGGGATCAAGGCTACCGCAAACATTAAGCAGCGGCACATCGTTTTTAACCAACCGGTCGAGATTCATCAGGCTATCGCGACGGATGCCGGGATTGTCCGCATAGATGCAGGAGACTTTGTCTGGGTTGGCAGTTGCCCACGTATAAGCATTGAATCCACCGCGGCTCATCCCGATGAAAGCCGGTTTCTTTGACAAACCGTGGCGCTCCGTCAGAAAAGAATACCAGGTATCCCACAGCGCGTCGGCATCACTGAAGATGAAACAGATATGGAATCCCCGCTTGAGCAATTCGACTTCTGTTTGGGTCTCATGCCCAAAATAATAACCGCGCCATGACCATGGGTTCCCGGGAGCGGCAACCTCGGGTACCACCACCAGACAGCGCCTTTGTCCCTCGACCGGATGGAATGCATTTGTCTGCGCGTTGGACTCGCATTTCTCATCTTCTGCTGCTTTGATCTGCTTGACGTCCAGCGTCTTCTCATTCAGCAGGAAGTCATAACGGTCAAATCCGTGCCAGAGGATTTTCTCACCTTTGAAGGTAGATTGCTCGGCATCACGCAGTGTGTCCTGAGCTTTAACCATTTGATTGCACCTCTATTTCCAGATTTCGGTTTCTACATCGAATTACCGTGTTAAGGGGAAAATGCAACTTGCGCCTTTACAAAACATAGCGATACACACAAGCCAACCCACGAAAAGCAACTGTGCAACATCCATAAAACGATTATATATGCACTTCGCGGATTCGTATAATTCCTCCCCAAGCTGGGACGCGTTCGAAGGAAGGGGCAAGTTTCTGACTTGGCGCGGAATCATCAATCAGCTTTTCCCATGAAGACTTTCGCATCGCCACTTACCTTGCAGTTTGGATTGTCATGATTTATGGCCGATATCTTGCATATTCCACCAAACTGAAACGGCCACTGGGTCGGACAACCATATCTCAATAAGGACTAAAAACACGCGTTTCATATCATGATAGAATATACAACATACCTTACACTTTTCAGTTTCAAATAAAGCCTGAATAAACTTCATCATCACCACACAAATCGAGGAGAATGGAATAATGTTATCAGTCAAAGGGAAATGGGCGCTCATTACCGGAGCAAGCCGTGGTATCGGACGACTCACCGCTTTATTTATGGCCCAGCAGGGGTGCAATCTAATTTTACACAGCAGGAATCTTAAGCATACTGAAAGCCTGCTGGAAGAAGTAACGGCAATTGGTATAGAAAGCTATGGTGTTCAAGCTGAGTTGGCTAAACACCAGGAAGTCGTGGATATGCTCGATGAAATTGAGAATAGAGGAACCGACGTCGATATCATATTCAATAATGCTGCTGTTCAGGTCGGATATCGCACTGACTATTGGCGGACCCCGATCGAGGATTTTGATCTGAGTTTCCGGATCAACACCATTGCGGTAGCCACCATTTGTTATCGCCTTATGCCTCCTATGATCGAACGAGGTTTTGGTCGGGTTATCAATACGACCAGTGGTATCAGGAACCAGCCTGAACAAGCAGGATATTCAGCAAGCAAGGCTGCGCTCGATAAATTCACCAAAGACCTGGGAACCAAACTCGAAGGAACCAATGTGTTGATTAACCTGACTGACCCGGGTTGGTGCCGGACAGATCTGGGTGGTCCACAAGCCCCGAACGCACCAGAAAGCAGCCTGCCTGGCGTCGTGGTGGGTGCCTTTGTCGATGATACGAAAAGCGGCCGGCTATTTAATGCATCATCCTTTACCGGAATGTCGCTGGAAGAGGCTGTAAAAAAAGCTCAAACTTTCACAGCTGCACATTGAGCTATATTTGAATGCATTAGCCAGGATAATCAAGAAAGCACTCGCCGATAAGCCTCTCACGACATAACCGAGATAGCCAACAGAATGCTGGGTAAATCAAAGGCGATCTGGACATAGTCAAGCGAATCGAAAGCCAGAACTCTCTCAGTCTGTGACATCTGGTGCCACCACACCGCGCAAACTCAGCTTCTCGGCATAATGACAGGCGACAAAGTGGAGGGGCGAGGTCTCGCGCAACGCGGGTGTTTCGTGGACGCAGCTTGCGCCGTCGCTGTATTGACAGCGAGGATGAAAATAGCAGCCGCTGGGTGGATTGGCGGGGTCAGGCACCTCGCCCTCCAGCACAATACGCTGCTTCTTGATCGCGGATTAACGGATCCGGCTGGGGCACGGCTGAAAGCAACGCTTCGGTGTAGGGATGTTGAGGTTGGGCAAAGATTTCGTCGGTAGAGGCTAACTCCACCAACTTACCCACATACATCACCGCCACCCGGTCGCAGATATATTCCACAACGCTCAGGTCGTGGGCAATGAACAGGTATGTCAGATTGTACTCTTGCTGCAAGTCCTCCAGCAGGTTGAGTATCTGCGCGCGGACCGACACGTCCAGCGCAGAGACTGCTTCATCGCAGATGACCAGCCGGGGATCCAGGGCGAGTGCGCGGGCAATGCCGATGCGCTGACGTTCACCACCGCTGAAGGCATGAGGATAGCGCTTCATATACTCAGGACGCAACCCCACCCGGCGCAGGAGATCTGCGACCCGATCTTCCAATTCCTGCCCCTGGGCGATCTTGTTGACCTTCATCGGTTCCCCGACCAGATCGACCACGGGCATTCGCGGGTTCAACGAAGAATAAGGATCCTGGAAAATCATGCGGATTTCGCGATGATATTCCTTGAGGCTCTGATCATCCATCGGCGCCAAATCAACCACATCCCCATCCTCGCGTCGATAGAGAATACGTCCATCCAGGGGCTTATAAGCCCGAATGATGCAGCGTCCCGTCGTCGTCTTGCCACAGCCGCTCTCCCCAACCAGTCCCAAGGTTTCGCCGGGGCGGATAAAGAGATTGACGCCATCCACAGCCTTAACCTGGCCCATAACACGTCGAAAAAAGCCTCCGTAGATGGGGAAGTGCATTTTCAAGTCCTGCACCTCGAGCATAGCATCACTACGCATAGGAGCTATCGGTCACTTTATCTGCGGACCTGTCGCCGCAGGAACTATTGCGGTGTTGTTGGTCGGTCATTTAACGTACCTCAGATATTTCCGGTTGGGTTGCTTGTGCAGTTTCTGATCGGCAACGATCGTGGCTATCGTAAAGCAGACAACTCACGACCCTATCTTCGCCGATCTTGAAGGATGGCGGAGAAATACGATCGCATTTGTCGGGCATCATATGAGCGCAGCGCGGATGATAGGGACAACCATTGGGGCGGCTGTACGGGTCCGGCACCATACCTCTGATCGAGTCCAGGCGTTTGCCCGCTGCACGCAAGCCGAATTTCGGAATCGACCTCAGCAGCGCCTTGCGTATAGGGATGGTGGGCATCGTGGAATACATCGACAACCCCACCCCTCTCCGCCACCGTGCCTAGATACATCACCACCACATCATCCGCCATCTCCGCCACAACGCCCAGATCGTGGGTGATCAGCATAATGCTCATCCCCATATCATCCTTCAACTCTTTCATCAAATCCAGGATTTGCGCTTGCGTCGTAACATCCAGGGCCGTCGTCGGCTCATCGGCGATGAGCAGGCTGGGGCCGCAACTCAGCGCCATCGCGATCATCGCGCGTTGGCGCATACCGCCGCTGAGTTGGAAGGTGTAAGTGTCCATACGTTCGGCAGGCTGCGGGATGCCAACCCTGTGCAACAACTCAATCGCACGCTCCCTGGCTTCATTTTTGGAGACCGGGAGGTGGAGCCGAATGGCTTCGGTAATCTGGCTGCCGATCGTGTGGATCGGGCTAAGCGATGTCATCGGCTCCTGAAAAATCATCGAGATGTCCTTGCCCCGCACATCGCGGATCGCAGGCCCGCGCGCGCCGAGGGCGACCAAATCGACGGTTTCCCTGGCTTCCGTCCCGTCGTCCCACGCACACGATGAAAGAGTATCTGCCCGTCTACAACCCGACCGGGATAATCGAGAATCTGCAATATCGACCGGGCTGTGACGCTTTTGCCACAACCGCTTTCGCCAACGATACAGAGCGTTTCGCCGCGCTTCATCTCAAACGAGACACCATCGACAGCGCGCACAATGCCATCATCGGTGAAAAATTGCGTTTTGAGATCCGTTAACCTCGAGAAGAAGGTCTGATTTACTCATCAATCTGTATCCTATCTGTGTCAGCGACCATAGGGTCAGCCTACCGACCATAGGGGTCGGCTGCGTCGCGCATACCATCCCCCAGAAAATTGAGTGCCAGCACAGCGATGATGACGGCGACCCCCGGCAGCAGCAGCCAGGGCGCCGTGGAAACGGAGCGAATGTTTTGCGCTTCCTGCAGCAGCACGCCCCAACTGACGATGGGCGGGCGCAGCCCCAACCCCAAGAAAGCTCAGGGAAGTCTCAGCCAGGATCATACCCGGGATCGCCAGGGTAAGTGAGGCAATAATGTGGCTGGCAAAAGAGGGGAGCATATGAACAGCGATCGTACGGAGCGGTGCTGTTGCCATCCAGACGTGCAGACATGACGAAATCCTCGGTGCGCAAGGAGAGAAAGCGACCGCGCACTACACGGGCTAACCCGGTCCAGCCAACCAGTGACAGGAGAACAGTGATGCCGAAGAAAACCTGGAGCGGTGTCCAGGATGAAGGCAGTGCGGCAGCCAGACCCATCCACAGAGGAATCGTTGGAATCGATCTCAGCATCTCGATCGCCCGCTGAATGATATTGTCCACCGCTACCGCCGTAGAAGCCGGACAGCCCCCCCAACGAAAGCCCGATGACGAAACTAACGGCCACACCGATGAGACCGATAGTCATCGAGATGCGCGCGCCATAGATGATGCGGCTCAGTACGTCTCGCCCAACACGGTCAGCGCCGAGAAGATACAGAGGGCTGAGGATGCGGTTTGGATCGCCGTCGTACTCAGCAGGTCCGATCAAGTGGAGATCGGCCTCAAACAGCCCCCAGAGTTTATAAGGCGAGCCATGCACAAAGAGCCGTACTGGGACCTTCTGTTCCTTGTCGACGACGAACGTGCGCCGCAAGGCTACCTGATCAATCTCAACCGCGTAGCCGTTGACGTAAGGCGAGAACCGCAGACCTTCCTCGGTTCGATCGAAGAAGTGGAGCGGCTGGGGTGGTGCATAGGTAAATTGAGAGCTGAAAGCGTCGGATTGAAAGGGAGCCAGGAACTCGGCAAACAAGACGACTACATAGATCAGAATGGTCACTGCGCCACCCAACATAGCCAGACGATGTTTGCGGAACTTGCGCCACATCAGCGTCCATTGGGACGCTATCAATATTTTGGCTTCAGAATCGCGGGGGCGCAGGTATCGAGGCAATAGTTTCTGCCGCTGGCTCGCGCTCATTGGAAATTGGGTTAACTTCAGTGGTCATAACAGAATACCCTCTATTGTGTTAAGCGGATGCGTGGATCGAGCCATGCCAGCAAAATATCGGAAATAAACGTGCCGATAATCGTCAAGAAGCTCAACAACATAATGAAACTGCCAGCCAGATACATGTCCTGCGACATCAACGCCTTCAACAGCAAGGGGCCTGTGGTGGGCAGGTTGAGGACGATGGATATGATGGTCGCGCCAGAGACCAACGCGGGCAAGGTCCAGCCCACCGTACTCACAAAAGGATTGAGGGCCACCCGTACCGGGTACCTGAGTGTGAGCGCAGCCTCGGTCATGCCCTTAGCCCGTGCGGTGACCACATAGGGCTTGTGCAATTCATCCAGCAGATTAGCGCGCATAATACGGATCAGACCCGGCGGTACCGGACATGCCGATGATAATAACCGGAATCCAGAGATGCTGGAAAGAGATCCCGCACCTTGGCCCAACTAAACGGCGCATCCGCATATTCCGGGGAAAAAAGCCCACCCACACTCTGATTGAGGTATTTGAACGCGATGTACATCAGGATTAGCGCCAACAGGAAGTTAGGCGTGGCAAGGCCGATATAGCCCATAATGGTCGTGAGATAGTCGCCGATCGAATACTGACGCACAGCCGAATAGATCCCGATGGGAAAGGCCACGACCCAGGTAAAAAGCAGGGTCACCAGAGAAATGACGAAGGTCAGGCCCAGACGTCCCCACATCAATTCACTCACCGGTTGATTCCACTCAAAGGATTGGCCAAAGTCGCCGCGCAGAATGATGCCGGTGACCCACTTCCAGTATTGGACGTAGACGGGTTGGCTCAACCCGTAACGCTGTTCCATAGCAGCCAGTGTTGCCTGGTCAATGGTTTCACCGGTCGCCCTCATGGTCGTGACGACGGAGGTAAGGTAGTCGCCGGGCGGCAACTGGATGATAGCAAATGAAATCATCGAGACGATAATCAGGGTAGGGATCATATACAAGATCCGCCGAAAGTGAACTGGAGCATCGCATTCCCTCCTTGAAAAACACCTGACCCATATACCACGCCCACGTGCCAACGGTACCGCACGTGGGCGTGGTGACTTCTCAAACGATCAAACTACACTTCACAAGATGGAACTACTGCTCAATCCAATAGGTCGACGTATTGGTTGGGAAGGGATCCGGGTAGTTCCAGGATTCGGGCATTGCCAGCGGCACGTTGTGGAAGTTGTTCTTGACCACGCCGTACTGGCCCGTATCCAGGCTGATGCCAATCGCGTAGAACCGGTCGATAGCGATATCGATGATCTGGTTCATGAGATCACGCTGCACGTCGAGATCGGCGGTGGCCTTGACCTGGTCGTAAAGCTCCTGCTGCTTCTTGACGTCATCCGGTGGTTCCACGGGTTCGCCACCCCAGCCGCCCAGGTCGTACCACGCACCCCACGCCGGAGCGAAGGTGCTGCCGCCGCCTGACGGGCATAAGGAACGGACCGACGTTCAGGAGGGTTGCCAGACCGCCATCGCTGAAGTTAGCCGTCGCATCATAGTCATTGGCGGTGCGCCGTTCCTCGAGCAACTCGCCGCTGATCCCGCCGATGTTCATGTCGATACCGACCTCATCCCAGTAGAGATCGACCAGTTCCAGCACATCCACCCAAGCCGGGAAGCGGGTGGCATCGACGATCATATCGAAACGAATCGGCTCACCATCCGGACCCAGCCGGATGCCATTGCTGTCCTTATCGGGGTAGAGACCATCCAGGATCTCGTTAGCCTTTGCCACGTCATACTCGGTGTACTGGGTCGCCAGTTCTTCGTTGTAGTATTCGCTGGTGGGCTTGGGCGCACCCTGGTAGGGGATACCCTGGCCGACGAAGACCGTATCGATGATCTCCTGGCGATTGATGGCGTAGGAGAGCGCAATGCGGAAGTCCTTGTTCTGGAAAACTTCGTTCAGGGCCTCATTCGTAGTGTTCAGGTTGAGGTGGAGCATCAGCGTGTTCGCGGTGTCGCGAATCTGGTCGAAGAAATGGTAGTCTCCCTCATCCATATTGTCGAAGTAGACAGCCTTGTTCTGCAGCGAGTTGGCGTAGTAGTTCATGAACTCGACTTCGCCGTTGAGCGTGCGCAGCAGGAGCAGTTCGGGATCCTGCAGGAACTCCCACTCGATGCGATCGATGTAGGGCAACTGATTGCCTTGCGTATCTACCTTCCAGTAGTAGGGATTGCGTTCGGTGACGGCGCGGGCGACATCGCCACCGGCTGGTTCCACTGTACGCCAGGCGTAGATCACGGGCAGATCAACGTTGGTCCAGCCGGCGCCGTTGTTCGAGCGCGAGCCGGTCTTGGATTGGAGAAGCTCCACCCACGTTGCCAATCCGGCATCCGCAACCATCGTGTCCAAGCTCAGCCGTGTCGGCTAGCTGGCGTGGAACTGCTTGACGTAATGCTCCGGGAACTCCACCATATCCGAACCATCAGGCGTTGCCAGCCGCTGAAGGAAGAGGCCGTAGGGCGCAGCGAACGTGAACTTGATCGTATAGTCGTCGAGTTTCTCCAACTTAACGAACTCGTCGGCAACGGTCAGCCAGGACTTGGCTTCTGCGGCGTGATTTCCTCGTTGAGCACGATATCGTTGAACCAGAACATGATATCGTCGGCAGTGAAGAGTTCGCCGTCGGACCATTTCATACCCTCACGAAGGTAGAAGGTGAACTCGGTCGACTCGTCGTTGACATCCCAGGACTCGGCCACGTTGGGGACCAGTCCATCCCAGTTGGGCGTCCAGATCACCAGGTTTTCGTTGCCCATAAAGGAGTAGAGGCGGGACGACCACGAACCGAGCAGGGGATGGCGCATCGTGCCGCCATACTCGCCGATGGACTCCAACGGTGTCGAGCACCATGGGATTGACTGGTAAGCGCTCCTCCAGAGGAGGCAGCTCACCGGCAGCCACCATCTCTTGCCACTGCGGAGCTTGATGCGGGCTGATCTCCGGTGCGGCAGTTGGCTCCGCAGGCTTAGGCGTTGGTGCTGTCGTTTCGGTAGCTGGTACAGGTGTTGCGCCACCGCAGGCAGACACGAGCATTGCTACCAACAGCATGGTGACAAGTGTAACTATCCAATTCGGACTTCGGCGTGAGACTATGTGAATCATAGGTTCCTCCTTCTTTTTGTGTTATTGATGTAAGCATCGAAACATATGTGAACAGAAAATCCATTACCAAGTCGTTGGGGTACACCTCCGATTTTCAGAACACCGTCTTCTAACTCTTAAACATCTTGTTGATCAACCGTAAAGCACCTTCTGTTACAAATACCACGTGTCAATGATGCTGCTGGTAAATATATAATTCAAGGTTTGATCAATATTAAAGGAGAAGTTTCCTTGCCTATGGTCAAAGTTTATCACGGTAATGTTGGGGTGTCAAGATATCGTATTCAATAGTGTTCGCCACTTTTCCGCAACGGTAATAAGTGTGTATCCTTCGCACTTTGCTGATAATATAATGGTTTGCCTTGTGCAGGATGCTCTGGCGGGACGGAACACGGAGCTTCTCGATGCAAGAGAGACCTCCGCCCCGCCACCTGGTTTAAGGCTTGATGATTTTTATCCGTAGGATCGAAGCGCAACATCGATATCTTTGGCTGGACCGCTGTAGGGCACAATCCAGTCAACCTTGATTTCCATACCAAATCCCGGAGCACTATTCGGCACAAGGTTGCCATTTACAGGCATTGCCATTCCGGGGATTGGGCAGACCTCAGCCAGCGGTATTCCCGGGTCTGTCCCCAGCCAATATTCAGCAAAGGGGGATTCAGGCATTGCATAGGAGAAATGTTGGCCATATGGGGAATTTCCGCCACCATGCAGTATGGTCGGAATTCCGGCAGCTTCTGCAATGGCATATATTTTTAGGGCTTCCGTCAGACCCCCGCACCAGTGCAGGTCGGGTTGAACCACATCCACAGCCCTATTTTCAATCAGTTGGCGGAATGCATGCCGACCGTGATGGTCTTCACCTGTCGCAACCGGCATCCAGGGCACAGCTTTTTTGAGGGCGATGTGACTTTCCAGATCAGGAGGTATAAACGGTTCTTCCAACCAGCGCAGATGATAGGGCCTGAGGCGTTCTGCAAGTTGCACCGCGAACGATAAATTATAAGCCATCACCGGATTAATCATTAACTCTGCGGAATCGCCTATCTGCTCACGGGTTTTCGCGACTTTTTGCTCCATCAGATTCAAACCTTCGATACCCATCTCATAGTGTGCCTGGTTTGTGATCTTGAACATCGTGAAACCGAGTTCCTGCGCCCAATCCACATCGTCTCCTGTGGCATAGAGGGGAATCGTCTTCCGACTCGGTCCTCCGATGAGGCTATAAACAGGCTGATTGAGAATCTTACCTTTTAAATCCCAAAGGGCTAAATCAACGCCACTGCGGGCAACATCCGCATGTCCGGCAGACCCGACACGCTGAGTAGCCCGCCACATTAAATCATTGAGATGTTCGATTGCCAGGCAATCACGCCCTTCAAGGAGCGGCGCATAGATGTCTTCGATGATTGTGGCTGTCGGTCTTCCAAAATGACAACGCCCCAGACCCCAATTCCCATCCTCTGCCACAACCTGCACCCAGACCGACCCACCCCCCATACCGGGATAAGAGCCAGGCGAACCATAGAATTCATCGCGGTATTTGCTGATCGGCAGTGCTATCGGTGTTTTTTTGCTCCATGCCACACGCCTTGCAGAAGTCTTCGTTTTAGAACTTGGTAAATTCAGGGACACGGTTCTGATAAGTTTAATTTTCATAGGATTTATCCAATAATCTGATTTCTTTCGACATTTACAGCGGTATAGGTACCGTATTTCCTGAAGGCTCGACACATGGCAGTCATGTTTTCATCTGACTGCTGCACATCATCCGGCGTGGTGTATGCCATGCTGACGAGACCACCGTTGTGGGCACCGATTGTGCCTATCATGCGCTGCACATAGCGGTTGACATCGCCCGGTGTTCCATTAACCATCGTTCTCTGGATATCGACGGGACACCAGAACGCGAGCCGCCCCCCCGCACACGCGTCCAGGTTTTCCAGGCCCATGTTCTCCTGTTGATCCATCTGCACCACATCCAGACCCGCCGCTATGAAACGGGGAAGCAGCGTCGTGATATGACCGCAGCTATGCAGCCAGACGTCCATACCCAGGTTGTGCGCGAGCTGCCAATTCCGCGCATAATGCGGCATAAAAAATTCATCGATCGTATCCGTGCCGACCATTAACCGGTCCTGAAGGCCCCAATCATCGTAGCCCATCACCCCGTCGCAGCCTATTTCAGCGAGGATGCGTATTGAAGCCTCCTGTTTTACAGCCAACCTGCCAATAAACGTCTTGAGGTCATCCGGGTGATCGTAATACGCGAGGAACATGTTCTGAATCCCCATCAGGTTGTGCGTTCCCTCATTCAGTGAAGAATATGGCATCACACCCAGGACGTACTTCGGGTTGCTCGATGCAGCATTCTCTTTAATCTGCCTGATTGCATCTTCGAAAAACTCGGGCGACAAAAAATCCGGAATCTCGAACATCGCCTGCTGCGTGATGTCAGGCAAGACCGGCTCCAGCACCTCACCGCGACCAATTCGCCCACCGGCGACGCGCTGGAATTTTGTCCCCCAGCAGTCGATCATCTCATCATTGTCACCAACATTTGTCCAATCCTGTTTCGGCGGTGGTTTGGGAAACCACAACCATAAAATGTCATTTTCCCCACCATCATGTAAATAGTGTGGAACATGATCAGGTCCTTCAAAATGAATGGCTTTTCGAACACGCTCCCGTGATGTCATCCAACCCATCTGCTTCACCTAGCCTTCCTCTGCTCCGCATCGAACCAGATAAAAATATCGCTACCAATTTCAGAGTCTGTGTTCAGTCCGTGCCAGGACGTGATCCTGTAGAGCCGGGAGGCAATTCAACAAAGACCGCCGAAAAACCCCACACGCGCACGATCAACGTCTGGTACACACGGGTCGTCGGGACACTCACGGGCTTTGAGCAGTGTATCCCGGTCAATGATGTTCATCTGCAGCGTCGCCGTGCATGGCAGGTCAAGGAAAACCTCAATCAAGGACTCGAATTTACGCATTTCCTCATCCCCGGTTAAGGTCTGCGCGTAGAGGGCCATATCAAGCACAGATCCGTGGGAGGCTTTGGTTAAATCGACCTTGGAAACGGATTTGAGCACCGCCGTCGGACCGCTGCGGTCCATACCCACCGCGGGGGAGAAGCTGTTGGCGCATGGGTCTCCC
This sequence comes from uncultured Chloroflexia bacterium, assembly GCA_963700595.1. Taxonomy (GTDB): domain Bacteria; phylum Chloroflexota; class Anaerolineae; order B4-G1; family SLSP01; genus PWVB01. The sequence goes on along the minus strand of CAVOYE010000010.1, from coordinate 103,598 downwards.
ATCCTTCGACCGTCGGGTGAAGCGGGAAGTGCACTCTTTTGGTGAATACCAAAGCACATCAACCCGGCAGCCCACTTTGGACCTGACCCAATATGGTTTTCCCCCCGATCATGCACGCCATCGCAGAAAAACTCAGCAATCTCGACCACCAAATGATCAACCCGATCATCGTCATTGCCATACTTGGGCGTACGGTGCAGCAAGCGTTGGCGTAGTACCTCCTGACCCGCATAGTCAACCTCCAGTGCCGAGATCCATTCAGCCCAGGTTATGGTCTGTTCCTTATAGATTAACTGTTCGATCGCAGCCAGGCTATCCGCGGCGTTCCCCACTTCAGCCAGGATCGAGCCGTAGATTGGATAACGCGCGCCGAATGGCGAAGCCTCGGTCAGGCAATCCTCAATCGTTGCTGCAAAAAAGGGAAAGGTGATCGCGTACCGTTCCATCGGTCCTTCAGGCATATAGGCCGTCAGACGGGTCTTTGAAATCAACCAGCACTTCGTCAAACGATGTCATAGGGATGGTCCGCCGCACCAAGTACAGTCTCGCGCAACGCAGTGAGTGCATCGTGTACACGGAATGCGATCGTGCCCTTACCGCCAATGATGATCTCTGAACAGCCATCGTTGCAGTAGTCGCGCGCATCCTCGATGGGGATGCCCAACCTGTCCAGCGCGGGCAGAACGACCTCGTCGTTGAAAATAGCAAGAACGTTACCACCCCTCGCCAGAACACGGCAGCAAACCTCCAGCAAGCGGTGCGGTGAATCATGGAAAAAGCGCACGTTGAGCTTGGGTTCCGGCAGCATAAGCGCTGCCGAAGCATCGAGACACATATAGGTCAGCGCATTACACGCGTCCTTGCCTTCAGGTGTTTGCCCGGCGAGGGCAATGTTACGCAAATTGTCATTAGGCGCCCCGTAGTTTTTTTCTATACCTGAACCAAACTCGTTCATTTTGACAAAGGCACACGCAAGGAGTTCCTGGGCTTCATCATGCGTCAGAGTTCCCTGTGCGAGGTCCTGCGCGTAGAACGGTAAGAGCCACTGGTCCAGGCGTCCAATGCAACCCCGTCCACCCATGACACGGGTGAATTGGACGAGTTGCAGAGCTGCATGAAAAGAAGTCGGCGGTCCGGCGATCAGCTCGCGGCAGACGGCAGCGATCCGACCCAGGTCAGATTGACGTGTGATATCATGCTCAGCAGCAGCCATATCAGCTGCAAGTGCGGCATAGCGCGCGACGTAAGCGCACGCAGCATCGTAGGCGATTTCTACAGCCTGAAGAAATTCACGTTTATCCGGGTCAGTCTCACCCTCAAGCCGGGTTTGCGCCTGATCGCGGATTCCTGGTAGCCCCAGGCGTAACAGCGTGGGATAGCCAGGTGGGAAGTGTGGATCGTACTTGCCGAGATTTATCACCTCCGGGTTCAGCGGTAGAGCCAGACAGGAGCCGACGATCAACTCGTCCGGTTGGATAAACGGATCGCTGACTGACAGCAAAGCAGCGAAATCGCGTGCGTGCCCGACCAGGGTATCCTCACCGCAGCCGGCGATCTCTTTGCGGGAGACAGCCTCGCGGTAGGTTCCAGCCCAGTATTGCGCTCTCAGACGGTGAATCCGACTTGCGGGGTCCAGCTCATCTATGATCTGCAGTCCGTCTTGTGTGCGCGTCTCTATGGTGTCCAGCATGGGTACCTCCGTCAAGTCAACCGAGTTTATCCAAATCCAGTCTACCGGCTATGTGAAAACCTACCATACAACGTTCGGGAAACTATAGCAGCAATCACGCTTAAGATCAAATCGTACAATCAAGACATTAAGCAACCGCCGCATCTCGGCACTTGTCTCCAGCAGTTCAATAAGCGTCCCGCACGCAGTCAGTTCCCCATGCTCCAATCACCAGGATCTGATCCGCGCGCTCCAGGACAGCCCTCCGGTGTGAGACAACGAGGCATGTACTTCTGCCCCTCCCTCTCGAACATCCGCTGCCAGAGAAATTGCTCTGTTTCAACGTCCAACGCGCTGGAAATATCGTCCATGACCAGCAGTTCCGCCTCTCGCACAAACATTCGTGCTGCTGCCGCGCGCTGTAACTGCCCGCCGGAGAGTCTCATCCCGCGCACGCCAATCCGGGTATCCAGACCATCTGGAAACAACGCCACGTCGCTTTCGAGGACGGCGTCACACACAGCGCGCGACAAACCTGCCGGGTCATCCGGTAAACCCAGGAGGATGTTTTCACGCAGGGTGTCCGAGAGAAGCACCGGCACCTGTGGTGTATAGGCGACACGCGGCGGTACGCAGAACGCTGCCAGGTCATTGACGCGCTTTCCATTCCATCGCACTTCACCATCCTCTATAGGCAGCAATCCCAGCAGCACACGGAGCAGCGTCGTTTTGCCTGACCCAATCCTGCCCACGATTGCTGTCAAAGTACCGCGTTCGATCGTGAATGAAATGCCGTTGATCCCGGCTTCTGAATCCCTGTGGTGCATCGTCAGTTCCTCGACCTGGAGCGTTTCCAGGTGATCACCGGCACTCTTGATCGGTGTCGTTATAGTTGAAGGTGTTTTACCCAGCGATAACGGATGGTACTCAACCAGTCGTTCAGGTGAGACCGGCGCACCTCGACCCTGCAGCAAAGCCATCAGGCGGTCGGCAGAGACCTGCGCCAGGCGGTACCAGATCAGCGTCCCGCCACCATAGACAAGATACTCTTTCACGTAGTCCAGATAGACCGCAAACAGAGCCAGGTCGCCTACCGTCAGGTCGCCACCACGCAACTTCCCACCGGCGACAAGAAAAACCACACCCATACCGATCGCGTCCGCTAACGAAAACAGCGCACCCCATACCTCTTTCTGTATCCACTCACGTATCATTAACCTTTTGCGCACTTCACCGAGGTGTCTCAGGTGTCCGGTGACAGTGTCTTCAGCACCCGCGACCTGGACTCCCTGTACCGATGACAGCACCTCACCCAACCCGCCACTGAACCGGGCTGCAGCCTCGCGACTCTGCTCACGCACACTCTTAAGGTGTTTCTGACTAAACCGCGAGAGCGCCAGCACAATCATCATCGGGATAAAGACCAGCAGCGTCACCTGTACATCAACCCGCAACAGGATTGCCAATCCGACGACGAAGGTAATCGCCTGGGCAAATAGATCCAGGGGCAGCCCATCCATCCTCTCCAGGGCATCCACATCATCATCCAGCGTTGAGATCGCCTCGCCCACACTTCCGGGGAGTGCGCGCGATCCCGGGCGTGCCAGGATACCCTTCAAAAGATTGTACCTGAACAGTCCTTGCACCCAGAATCCCAGGGCATTGCTGACTGCATTACGCAGCAAACCGGCGACAATGCCGGTAAAGCCCAACACGAAGTACAGAAAAACCATCATCCCCAGGGAATAACTCACTTCAGATTGGCCCTGCAGGCTGTCGTAAAACATCTTGGCAATCAGCATTTCGGCTAACGGTTGGAGTTGATCCACAAGTTTCAATATCAATCTTCCCAGGCGCAAAAGCGATTGGTAAGGGAGCAATCGCCAGATATAAAACGACACGGGTGGAACGACCTGCTTGTCCTGGGACGCACTTGCCCGTCTGTTTGCCCTCATACCAACACCTCCTTGAATCCCGTGCTCAGCAACCGGGAATAGTGTGAAGTGTCATCCGCTGCAAGCTTGTCCCGCGATCCGTATTCTATCACCTGCCCTTGTTCGAGAATCAGGATATCGTTTACGCGATCCAGAGTCTGCAAGCGGTGGGCAATAATCACCGCACTGCGTCCCTCCAGCAGCCTGTCCAGGACATGACCCAGCAGGATTTCCGTAGCCGGGTCAAGCCTGCTGGAAGCTTCGTCCAGGATGACCAGGTTTGGATTCTTGAGAAAAACGCGCGACAGGGCAACCAGTTGTGCTTCCCCAGCCGATAAGGTCTCGCCAGAGATAGGTGAATCCAAACCCAGGGGCTGCCGGTCCAGCCATGCTGTCAAACCCAACGTTTCGAGTGTAGTGATCAATTTCTCATCTGAAACTGCACGATCGAAAAAGGTCAGGTTGTCGCGCAGCGTGGCGTGAAAGAGTTGGACATCCTGTGTAACCATAGCGGTTCGGGATCTGAGTGCGTCGCGTTGAACCTGACGCAGATCGACATCACCCAGGGTTATCTCTCCCTCTTGGGGGTCGTAGAGGCGAAATAACAAGCGCGCGATGGTCGTCTTACCGCTGCCAGTCCGCCCCATCAACCCCAAAACGCGTCCGGGTTGCAACCTGAATGTAATATCCTTCAATACAAATCCCTTTGACGTTTCGAAAGATCCTGTCTGAGTTCCTGATGGAGCACTTTCCACACGAGTATCGCTGTAGCTAAAAGAGACATCGTTAAAACGGATGGACAACGCGCCCGGGGGCAGAACGCAGGTGCCATCCACAAGGTTGGACTTGATGCTCAATAATTCTCCCACACGCGCAATACTCACCCCCGCGCGCTGCAGCTCTTGAAGGCGCCACTGAATGTCCTGGATCGAATGCCAGACCAACAACGTCAGATACTGCACGATCATATAGAGTGTACCCAGTGACAGTCCTCCCGCCTGGACCATAGGACCGCCAACCCCCCATGCCAACGTTACACCCACAACAAAGACCGCTGAGGTAGCCAACCAGATCATGCGCCACATATTGGCACGGAGCGTAGTGGTGCGCCACACGTGCCACTGCTGGAGAAAGCGCCGCAGCACATATTGAACCGCCCCGCAGGCTTGAATGTCTTCTGTCGCCGTCAGCATCTCACCCATGAATCCCCAAAAACTGGCACTGGCTACTCGCTCTTTTCGCCAATGCGGTGGCGCAAAACGATGCACCCAGCTAAGCAAAAGTATAGAGAGCAGCGCGTAGAAAAGGAATAAAATACCCAGGAAGGTATCCTCGATAAATATTACGACCAGGATACCCACCAGCAACAGGCTTCCGCCGATGAGGTCGACAATAAAACTGGATAGAAAGGCAGAGAGTGTATCCACATCACCATCCACCCGTTCAATCAACTCGCCTGATGGATGTGTCTTGTGAAAATCAAGATCGAGCCGCAAAAGGTGTGCGACCAGATCAATGCGCAGCGCGTTGGTCGCCGTCCAGGCAACCTGTTGTACCCGGTAGGTAGCCCACAGGTTCATCACCTGGTGGGTGATCTTGACGATAAAAAAGCCGATTGCGGTCCGGATCAAGGTTGACTGGCTTTCACCTGCGAGTGCGGCGTCGATAAAAGACCGCACGACCTGAGGCGCAGCAAGACCCAATCCGGTGTTAACCAGGAGCAATGCAGCCATCCACAAGGCAGCTCCGCGCTGGGCTACAAGGTAGCGGTTCAATAACCGCCAGTATTCACGCAGGGGTATTTTCATTTTTATGACCTCCATGGTTCAGATAGGTGAAATCTTTCTAATCGGCAAGTAAGCAAAATTCATCCCATGTGCCCGAAAAACGAACTTATTGCGCGGTGGTCTCCTGGTGTTCTTGCTTTCGCGCAAGGCACTCCAAGTCCAGGGGAGGGTTTAAGGGAGAAAAATAAGCCGTGCAAACGGCATTTGCCAATCGCCTGGAAGCGTTTACGGCTTGAGGGACCAATCGAGATATCAGCAGCACAGGTCCTGGGAGTCGCCTACAACCCATCACAACAAATCAACAACCGGTATTTACCTACCAATCAAACCCGGTTGCTTGATGTCATGGATGCAACAGGCCAACCTGGAAAATCGTGACCTGACGGTGGAGGCGACTCTACCCGCAAACGCCGGCGCGCGCGAATAGAGTCCAGCTAAATTGATGCATATCGCTGTAAAGCATACGCTCTTCTCCATATGAAGTGATGGATATAATTAGTATAGCACGGCACGCTACCGCAAACAAGCCCCATTTTTATGTAGGGTGTGTTTCAGAAATATATCGTGATGCTATAGACCATTACCCAGAACTACTTTAGCGACTGAATAAATTGGGTCAACTGAAGTTCCAGTTGACCCAATAGTAAACTCAGGCAGGAGCGACAGAGCCTAATCGTTAGGCGACGCGATAATGAAACCTTCCGTCACGCCGTTCAGATACGTGCCTTCTATCCGTAAGCCGGAAAACTCACCGAAACCTCGCCCCTGCATCTTGAGCGAAATCCCATTTTCGTCCAGTACACCCGTAGATGAACCTTCCCATCCGCCATCGTAACCATCCACATCGAGACTGAAAGTTGCCCATACCCGTCCAAATCCATCCGCACCCAAATTATTATTCGCGATTACGGTGTGCCATCCTGTGCAACGAGGATCGTCACTTTCAGTGCGTAACAACTCAACCATGCCTCGGACATGGACATTGTCACCTGATATAAACACCCTACCCGGGTCGAGGATTTCAACTAAGGTTCCTACACCGGTAAATGGTGTGCGTACGACTTTTGCACTGACGGTCGTGCTCATCGCCAGGATCAACACCAACAAAAACCCGATTATAATCATTCTCTTCTTCATCACAGACCTCCTCATAGGTGATTAATATATGATAGGATACACGCTTAAACATCCCGATGTCCAGCCGTTATCTATGTGTCTTCACACCTCCTTTCACTCGTCTTTGAATCGACCACAGAATCCGTCTGTTGGTCGAGAAAAGAACACAATGCTTCCAGGTTTACAAAACCCCATCGCTCTCCGGTATGGGAACTCTCGAGTGACGCCCGCCAGACCGTCTGAGTATGCTCCTTAACTGGCCACAGACGCAGCAAGAAAGATAGATAACGCTGCTTTTTCTCGGTCATCAGATACTCCCAGTGATCAATATAGATAGTAAAAATAAAAGCATAGGTACAGATAGCTCCTCACATCTATGGAACAGCAGGCTCATAGCCCAGGTCGCGGTGTACCTCGGCGATTTTAACTGCGCCTGCTAACGTGGGAAAATACCCCTCTTTATCGAGAAAGCCATTGGCGACGGGATCCTCGTCTATGGATAGACCGCTGAACGCCACATCCACCCGAGCAACGGGGATGTTATGTTCAGATGCAACCTCGAGGATATGCGTATTCAAGAGTTTCATGAAAGGACGCTCATCTCCATCGTAACCTGGCACCTCGACATCCCTGACGTAGAGGGTCATAGTACGAATAATCGCCCCTGGTTGACTCTGCATCAGAAGCTCATCGAGAATTGCGCTATAGTTCACACGGAAAGTTGATTCAAATTCCTTCGCCATACAATCTGGTACATCCTCCGCCTTGTAGCACGACCCTTCCAGGTAAACAGCCCCTTCTATGTCACCGATAGCAAGAGTTACAACATCGGCATTACTGATTTGCACGCGCAACTTCTCATCATTACGCAATTTCTCCAATAGCTGCTCAGTCGTCAGCAGATCGCTGCCTATGATGTGGACATTAACCATCACCCCCAGGTCCTCCTCAATGAGTGCAGCGTAATGGGGGACATACGAGTAGTCGCCATAAATCATCACAGGTCTGTCACCAAGTGCGACATATTCCCACTGCGGTGTTTCTGGCGTAGATTTAGCAGTGGGAGGAGCTGGTGTAACCGTAGGTTCTGGGGTTAAGGTTGGCAGTGCGGTCGTGGTGGGTGTGAGTATTGGCTGTGCCGTGCCGCACGCACTTAATAGTAGCAGGGCAATCCCCGTTTCCAGTATATAAATCAAGAAACGCTTGTAGTCCACTGTATCCTCCTTATGCATTTAACAATCAGTTTTCAACAACCAGGTTCCTATAAATTATACGAAAGAGACGTTCACAAAACGTCAGCAAATCGTGAGCATTTTTCCGAACAATTCCCTTCAACCTTAAGCCATGCTACAATAACAAGCATAGGATTGGCTTTTGCTATCAGTAATAGGGGGACCATTGAGCCACTTAGCGTTATCTTTATTAGGCGCATTCCAGGCTACGCTTGATGGCGTGCCCATCCGATTCAGATCGGTGAAAACACGCGCCTTGTTAGCCTACCTGGCTGTCGAACCAGAACGCGCGCATCGCCGGGAAATCCTGGCGGCATTACTCTGGCCCGAAGAACCGGGACAAGTTGCTAACAACAACTTCCGTCAAACCCTCTCCAGTTTGCGCAAAGCGATCGGAGATCGCCCTTCATCCGCCATTCAGGAAAAAGCTGATAATCCGGTTCTCCTCGTCAACCGTGAAACAGTCCAGTTCAACAGCAATAGCGATTATTGGCTCGATGTGCGCGAGTTCCTGGAGATTGCAGCTAAAACGGACTCTTCGTTAGATGAAGCGGTGGCGCTTGATGAAGCGGTGGCGCTTGAAGAAGCGGTGGCGCTCTATCGCGGTGATTTCCTGGAAGGGTTTTTCGTGCGAGACAGCACAGTATACGAGGATTGGATGCTCCTGACCCGCGACCGGTTGCAGCGTCAGGTCGTGACCGTGCTGCAACGCCTGGTGGAAATCCATACGAACCAAAAAGCCTATGAACGCGCCAGCACCTATGCCTGGCGCTGGGTTGAATTTGAGCCCTGGCAGGAGGATGCCTACCAGCATCTTATGCTTGTGCTGGCTCTGCACGGGCAGCGTACGACAGCCCTCGCCCAATATGAAACGTGCCGCACCGCTCTCAGACAGGAATTCGGAGTCGAACCCTCGGAGCAGACTTTACAACTCTTTGAGCATATCCGAGATGGAAACCTTAACGCGCCTGTTCCCTTAATGCCTGTCTATCAATCCACGCCCTCCTTCCCGTTACTCGATACGAAGATGCCAGTCTTTGTCGACAGAGATGCAGAATTGCAGCAAATGGACATCTTCTTGCGCAATACAATGGCAGGACGGGGACAGGTGATCTTTGTTACTGGTGAGGCGGGGCAGGGAAAAACATTACTGCTCCAGGCCTTTGCGGAACGCGCGCGTGCGCAATGGCCCCAACTCATCATCGGTAAAGGGAACTGCAATGCCTATACCGGCATCGGCGATCCTTACCTGCCTTTCCGAGAGATGATGGAGGCGTTAATCCGGACTGCCGTCACCAAAGCCCATCACGCCGGGTCGATACTTTCGTTTGTTATACAGACCCTGGTGTCCGTTGGACCAGACCTGGTCAACATTTTCGTCCCAGGAACTGCTTTACTCGAATGCATTCCCGCTTTGAGGCACGACCACGCATTGGTGGATCGACTGCGAACCCTCGTCGAGCAAAAAACCACGACGGTGGAAGGCAGTAACCCGCTCCAGGAAGATCTTTTCAACCAATACACGTCCGTGCTTCGAACCATTGCGCACCAGGTTCCCCTGTTACTACTCATCGACGATATGCAATGGGCAGACCTTGGAACAGTCAGCCAGCTGTTTCACCTTGGTCGCCATCTGAACAGCAGTCCCATCATGGTGATCTGCGCCTATCGCTCAGAGGAAGTCTCACTGGGGAGAGCAGGGGAGCGGCACCCGCTGGCCCCGCTGATCAACGAGTTCAAACGGTTGTGGGGAGATAACGAAATTGCTCTGGACCATGCTGAAGGTCAGACCTTCGTTCAGGCACTCCTCGCCAGTGAACCGTACTGCGTGGACGCAAACTTTGGAGAAACCCTTTACCGGCAAACCCAGGGACATCCCCTCTTCACGGTCGAACTGCTGCATGGGATGCAGGAACGGGGCGATCTGATCCGCGATGCCGAGGGCCAGTGGATGCAAGGACCGACATTGAATTGGGGGATTCTGCCAGCGCGGGTTGAGGCTGTGATCGCGGAACGTATCGAACGATTACCCGGAGACCTCAAACATATCCTGCGCGTCGCCAGTGTGGAAGGTGAGGTCTTCACCGCGGAGGTCGCTGCAACTGGACAAACGGATGATGAAGAAAACATAGTCGCGTCCCTGAGTGACGCTTTGGATCGCCACCATCGCCTGGTGCGTGCACAGGGCATTGACCAACTGGCGGGACAGCGATTGTCGCGCTACCGCTTCCGGCATATTTTGTTTCAGACTTACCTCTACAACAGTCTGGATGTGGTGGAACGCGCGCGGATGCACGAAAAGGTCGGCAGCACACTGCTAGGACTCTATGGTGAAGAAGTACAGGACATTGCACCGCAGTTGGCGTGGCATTTTGAACAAGCCGGAATGATCAGTGAAGCCGTTGAATATTACCGGATAGCCGGAGAACGCGCGATACGCATGTCGGCGAATATTGAAGCTGTTGCCCATTTGAATAAAAGTCTCGCCCTTCTCAAGACACTCCCCGCTACAACAGAACGCGACGAACGCGAATTGACGATACAGCTTGCAATTACCATACCCCTTACAACGCTGAAGAGTTGGTCCGCGCCGGAAACCGTTCACGCCTGTGAACGGGCGTTAAAACTCAGTCAGAATCTCAACAACACCCAGCAACTTCTGCAATCCATGCTGTTGCAGCAATTTGCCCACAGTACCCGCGCCGAACACCGTGCGGCGCTCGCAGTGGCGGAGCAGCGCTACAATCTCATCCAACATTTAGAAGACCCAATGCAGACGCTTTTTGGGCACTCAGGACTCGCGATGACCTGTATGTTTGTCGGTCAATTTACCCGCAGCTTGCAGCACATGGAACAAACCATGGCGCTCTATGACATAGAGGTGTATCGCCCCCTGGTCGCTATTTTGGGTTCAGATCCAGGCATTGGGGCTTTATGCCCCGGTCTTTACAGCCTCTGGTATCTCGGCTATCCAGACCGGGCTCTCAAGCAAAGTCAAAAAGGCCTCACCTTGACGCAAGAGCTAAACCATGCATTTGCTTTACACTTTATGTTGACTTTCAAAAGCAGACTCCACCGGTGGCGGTACGAAGTTGCAGACGTGTCACGCATCGCAGAAATCCAGATGGACCTTTGGCGTGAGAATAAGATAGAAATGGCTCAAGCTCTCGCACTCATGGATCAAGCGTGGGTGCTGTCCGAACAAAGTCATCCTGAAGAGGGAATCAAATTGTACACTAAGGGATTGGATATCTGGCATGCTACCGGCATGCGCAACCACTATACAGAATGGCTGAGTGTGCTGGCAGATATGCACAGCAAAGCGGGTCGACCTGATCAGGGTTTGGACCTGATCGAAGAAGCATTAGCTTTTATGCGGCAAACTGACGAGTGTTATCACGAGGCTGAGCTCTATCGCTTACGCGGGATACTGCGCTTGCATCAGGACAGCAATAACACCGATCTGGCTGAAGCCGACTTCCATACCGCCATCACTGCCGCGCGCCGGATGCGGGCTAAGATGTGTGAATTACGGGCTACTGTGAGTTTATGTCGGCTATGGCAGCGGCAGGATAAACGCGAACCGGCGCGTGATAGGCTTAGGGAGATTAACAGCTGGTTTACAGAAGGTTTCGGGACCCGCGATTTGCAGGAAGCGAAGGCGCTGCTTACAGCCCTGGAAAGAAACTGAGATAAAATACAGACCAGGTCAAAGTTCAGGCATCCCGGGGTGAGAACCGCCTGCGTTTTTCGCCAGATTTCCTCCATCCAGTGGAATAAGTGCGCCGGTTATAAATGAAGAAGCATCCGAAGCGAGAAGCAGTGCGATGCCTTTAATCTCTTCCTTTTCCCCGAGCCGCCCCATTGGGATGCCCCGCAGGAAAGTCCTCTTCAATTGAGGATCAGCCTCCATCCGCTCCTCAAGACCTCGATTGCGGATTTGCGCAGGAACGATGGCATTCACCCGTACCCCGCGACCGCTCCACTCCGTACTCAGCGACCGCGTCATTTGCGCGACAGCAGCCATAGCCATCCCGTAAGCGAAGTGACCCCGACCGAGAGCCGTGACACCAGCGATGGAGCATATACTGATGATGCTCCCTCTTCCTGCCTCAAGCATCCGCCGCCCCGCCAGCTGGCAGCAGTAAAACCTTGATGTAGCGATGTTGTGAATCGAAGTTGCTACATCCTCTAATTCAAGCTCTTCAGGTTTGCCGACCATCGCCGGTCCAGCGACGTTTGCCAGAATGTCGATTTTGCCATATTCGCGATCCAGAACCTTGAATGAAGCCTCTATTTGTTTGACATCTGTGATATCTCCGACGATTGTGTGCACGCGATGTCCGTAGATTTCGAGTTCCTCGACTCTCCTGTTGAGCCCGTCGGCATCGATATCGATAAGCAGCAGGTCCGCACCGGCTTCTGCGTAAACACTCGCAATTGCACCCCCCAGATTACCAGCAGCGCCGCTAACCATCGCCACCCTTCCACCCAGATTAAACATCTCGCTTATGCTCAATTCTTGTTTCCTCCGCTGTAATTTTTTGAGGATCTGTATTCGCATTTCAATCTTCATCCACCGTACGGTAGGATTTCCCCCACTGTTCTACCCGAGCGTCATAGACGCCGTTAATCCCTTTCGGCGGGACTCCCGCCCATATCGTAAGCAGCTCAATTTCTTCCGCTTCCCTCCGTGTTATCAAGACCGTGCGTTACGCCACTGGGTATAAAAATCACATCACCAGCCTGAATCGATAACACTTCTCCGTCCAGCTCAAGTTTGCACTGGCCCTTCATAATGACATAAGTCTCATCGTATGCATCCTCTTCGGTACCGTGCGCACTCGCCGGCAACAGAGCCGCACCAGGCGCCAACGTACCGTGATTGACGTGGATCTGATGCGATTCGGAATTTGTGTGATCGAGAAGCATCCGCGAGGCATAAGCCTCATTAAACGAAAACGGCTTCACGTTCGATGGTCTTATCAACGTTCCTCTTGCCATGATCCCTCCGGGCTACAGTTCGGGCTATCGTCTCCAGCACTCAAGTCCACAAGCGTGACGGATTTAACTGACTTAACTATAGGCAACGTGACGCGACTGTCAACACACCGTACTTCAGAGAGCTAACTAAAAAAGGGCTCTCCATAATTCGAGAGCCCTTTTTTCATATAGGTGATTGTCTTACCTAAGCCGCCGCACGACGCGGAGACTGGCTGCGCTCCTCCCAGACGACCAGCAGCGGTACAGCGACACACAGCGAGGTAAACGTTTCGCTGACCATGCCAATCAACATTACGGCGATAAAGGGTTTGATCGTTGCGCCGCCAAACAGCAGGATGGCTACCATTACAAACATCGCATTCAATTGCGTGGCTAACGACCGTACAACCGTCTCGGCGACACTGCGGTTCACGATCGTCTCAAACGTTTCGCGACGGTGGCGCTGGATGTTCTCACGGATTCGGTCGAAAACCACAATCAGGTCCTGAACCGAGAAGCCGATGACCGTCAACATCGCGGTCAAAAACAGCGCGTCCGCTTCCCATCCAGACAGGATCCCCATCAAAGCATAGAAACCCAGGCTGATGATGACGTTAACCAGCATGGCGACAATTGTCACTACACCATAGCGAATGGGATTAGGCACACGGCGGAAAGAATACCAGATAAAGGTCAGTACAACAGCAGAGGCAACAAATACCGCCAAAGCTGCGTTTTTCGCTACTTCCGCACCCACTGTCGGTTCAACGATACTCCAATTTGAAAGCTGACGGTCAATCGTGCCCACGGTCGCGTCCAAATCTGCCAGAATCTGCTCGAGCTCATCAGCAGCGGCGAAACGCGTCCGCACCTGCCACGTGTTGTCTTCTACCGCGCCTAACTGCTGCACAATCGCGCCGGGCTGATTATGATTAGCGAAATACCTCACGAATGTCATTCTCAGAAACAGACTTCTCAAAATGGAGGACAAGCAGCGTACCGCCGGTAAAATCCGTGCTGATGCGTAAAGCCTGCCCTTGAAATAGCACCGCAGAGGCAATTAACGCAGCTAAACTCAGCAGGATGAGTATGCCGGTGATGGTAAAGAAAAGTTTGCGTCGTTGTACGAAGTTAGTCATTGCCCCTCCTGAGCCCCAGCAACCACGGTCTATCCTGAAGCCACGTCTCAAGCACGCTAAAAACCCCCCGAATCAAGGTACGGGTCACAATGATCGCCGTGAATAAGTTGATGAGTGTTCCCAGTGCGAGGGTGATGGCAAAACCCTTGACCAGGCTTGCGGCGAAAGCCGAACCGAACATATAGAGGATAAAGCACGTCAGCAGTGTGGCAATGTTGGAATCACGCACCGACGTCCACGCGCGAGTAAATCCACTTTCGGCGGCTCGGGCTAATGTGCTGCCTCCGCGCAGTTCTTCCTTCATCCGCTCAAAAACAAGGATATTGGCATCCACAGCCATCCCCACAGAAAGCAGGAAACCGGCGATACCGGGCAGTGTCAATGTGACGGGAATTAGCTTATAGACCAGCAGGTTCAGAACAACGTAGAGAGCCAGCGCCAAATCGGCAGCCAGGCCGTTGAGACGGTAATACAGCAACATGAAGAGAAAAACAACCGCCAATCCAACCGCGCCAGCCCGGATGCTTTTCTCGACCGAGATGCTGCCCAGGCTGGGTCCAATGGATTCATAACTCTCAATCCTCAGTGGAACAGGGAGCGCACCATACTGTAATTGGAGCGCCAACTGTTCAGCTGTCTGTATCGTGTAGTTCCCTGAGATCACAGCTTCTCCGCTGGGGATGCTGTTGCTAATCCGCGGGCAGGAGAGGATGACTTTATCCAGTACAATACAAAGCACCTGCCCGACGTGCGTTGCTGTGTAATCCGCAAAAATACGCGTACCTGCCGTCGTAAAATTGATGGCGACCTCAGGTTCTGAAGTCGTTGAATTTCGTATTGCATACGCCCCCTTCAAATCTCCACCCGATAATATCGTAGTGAAAAGGGGTGTTTGCGTCACCGGCTCAGAGGATGTGATGGGCGTTGTATAGGTCATCGCATAGGTAGTGCGAACAATACTACCCGGGACGAGACTTTGAGAAGAGACATTTGCAGGCGGTTCGACAAACTCGAGCATGGAAGTTTCACGGATGGTCTCAACAGCCTGGGTAGGATCGTCAACACCGGGAATTTCGACGACAATGCGATCCGTACCCTGTATCTGGACAACTGGCTCGGTCAAACCAAGAGCGTTTACACGGTTCTCGATAATTCTGCGCGCTGTCTCCATCGAACCAGGGACCAGTTCTTGCCCTGGTTCCAAATCGGCAACCAGCAGGACCTGAACACCACCACGCAAGTCCAGACCTAATTGAAAGTCAAGAGTCCGCGTCCCTTCCGAGCGCCAGAACAACAGGCTGGACAACCAGTCTGGGTGCGGGAACGGTGCCACAATGTAAATCGCCACCACTGCCAAGAGAAAAATCGCAATAAAATAATTGCGTGTAAGGCCTTCCTTACGATTATTGTTACGTTTTGCCATGCCCCCTCCATTCCCGAAGCTGTACACCACTATGCAAGTCAAAAAAAAAGGCCGCTCCCCCTAAGTTAGGTGGGAGGGCCAACACAAGCAGAATTATAAACCTCATGGGCTTTCTGTCAACGTGACATTTTTTGGGGTGCGTTCGGAAAATGGGACGTGTTCCTCTTCCAAAGTAGGAGTGAGTGTGCGTACAAAGAGATTAGGCGCTCCCGATTATCGGGATTACGGCGCAAAGGCCAATCCTGACGCCCCAGGACAACGATCTCAAACCTGGTACATGGATCCGTACTGGACACTCACTCCTATTCTTATTATACAACCATTGTCAATAACCAGAAGATCGATTAATGTGGCAGGACAGCCTATGCGACACACGGTCAGCACCAGGGACTTTCAACTATCTGGGAATTGTTTGACAACATGTTCCGCAGTCCTAGAATTAAGCCGAAAGCATAACCATTCCGCTTATTCGGTGCTTGAAATTATGGCTTGTCAATTATAAATCCCGTTCCAGTGGTGAGGTGAAGCGTTGAAAATCACAGCGATAGAAGCGTTCCCGCTCCGGGCTGCAGGTGACTATGCAAAGTCAACCGGGCTGCAGACGCCGCAACTTGCACCCCAACCGTTAAAAATGCCTCCCAGGAAGGCTCTTACCAGCGCTGGATACCGGCATATTTGCTCCTATCCACCGGGTGTCCAATCGATGCTGGTCAGGGTGCAAACTGACGCCGGTATAGAGGGCATTGGCGAATCCCACGCTCCAGTGGCGCCCCAGGTGACTAAAGCCATCATCGAGCACCTGCTGGGTCCCGCCATCATGGGGGAGGATCCCCGCTCCGTCGACGTCCTCTGGGAGAAGATGTATTCGACGATGCGGCTTCGCGGGCACTCTACAGGCTTTATGACAGAAGCCATGGCAGGCATCGATATTGCCCTCTGGGACATCTTTGGAAAGTCGGTTGGGCTGCCCATCTATCAACTACTGGGGGGTGGCTACAGTCAGAAAATCAAGGCTTATGCTTCCGGCGTACCGGGCACAACCAGGCAGGAACGGGTAGAAAATTCGCGGCGCTTTGTTGAGGAGTTGGGTTTCACCGCCGTAAAGGCTTCGATCGGGCGTAACAGCCAGGAATTGGAAGTTGCTGAGATGGCGGCACTGGTGTGATGCGCTTGGCGATGATGCGCATCTGCTGGTTGACGCGCATGGAGCATACAACGCACAGTCTGCGCTGCAACTCGGACTGGCGTTGCAGGCACTTGGTGTCTACTGGTTTGAGGACCCGCTGATGCCCGAGGACCACGCGGGTTATAAGCAACTGGCAGATCATCTGGATATAGCGGTTGCTGCGGGTGAGACCGAGTGCAACCGCTACCAATTCCGGGATCGACTCGCCAATCGGGCTGTTGACATCATCCTCCCCGATGTCTGCCGGGCAGGCGGTATCTCTGAAGGTATGAAGATTGCCCGTCTCGCGGATATCCACCATACGCCCTGGGCTGCGCACGTGAGTATGGGAACCCCCATCCACATCGCAGCAGCCCTCCATCTTGCTGCCGCTACGCCAAACTGCCTGATCTGCGAGTGCCCCACCCACCCCAACCCGATTGGCAACAACCTGTTGCGTAACCCGGTGGTCTGTAAGGACGGGTACTTCCTCGTGCCCGAAGGCCCTGGTCTCGGGGTTGAACTGGATGAAGCGGCACTTGAGAGCGTTATCCTTAAGACCTAGCTTGAGGAAACCGTTTAACTATTTCTGAATATGCGGTAAACGCACTTTACTCCAAGTTTTATATACATAACACACTCAAGGAGCAAACCATGGAATTCGTCACAAAAAGTACACCGGAAGCCCGTCACAGACTGATTATCCTAACAGATATGGAGAATGAACCTGATGACGCAATGACTATGGTGAAACTTCTGATGTATGCCAATGAGATTGATATCGAAGGACTCATTGCAGTGGGTTCGCGTTGGATGCAGAATCATGTTTTTCCCGAGTCGATATATGATCGCGTCAAAGCTTACGGGATTGTCCTGCCGAATCTGAAAAAACATGCCTCGGGGTGGCCTTCAGAAGCGTATCTCCTTTCAATTATCGCCGGTGGGCAAATAGGATTCGGTATGAAGGGTGTTGGAAAGGGTTTATCTACTGACGGATCTGAACGCATTATTCAAGCCATTGACAAAGATGATCCGAGGCCTGTATGGGTAGCGATTAACGCCGGCTCCAATACATTAGCCCAGGCGCTTTGGGATGTGCGCGACCGGCGCTCCCCTGCAGATGTCCGGAAGTTTATTGCCAAAATCCGCGTCTACGATGACTCAGGACAGGATAATGCCGGCGCCTGGATGACACACGAATTTCCAGATCTTTTCTTTATACGATCAAGATCTCAGATTTTTGGCCTCTTCGGTCCCGGCTTCATGACCGGACCTCAGCCATGGGCGCCTATGAGTCAAAATGCCTGGATTGAAACGAACATTCGGACCAAACACGGCATCCTCGGCGCCCTGTACCCGCAGCGGCTCTGGACAGAACCACCCTGGAACGACCATTTCACACCGACTCATGATGACTCGAAACTCCGCATCAACAATATGTTCATGGAGGGGGGTGGTACCGGCACCTGGATCGGGTTGGTCAATAAAGGCCTCTTTGTTCCCGAAGAAATCGCCTGGGGTGGATGGGGTGGGAGATTTTCGTGGCATAAGGAACAGGTCCCTGCCGGACAACAAAACGTAAATCCGCTTGAGAAAGACTACGAACCCTACCTGATGTATCCTCAGGCTTCAGATGATTCCTACACCTATGGAGATCCCAACCAACCACTCCACTCTTTTTCGGGGGTTGATGGGACTATCAGCTACTTTGCCCGTGACTTTGCCCCTCTGTGGCGGTGGCGGGAGGCTTATACCAATGATTTTAAGGCGCGAATGGATTGGTGTGTTGCCGAATACGATCAAGCAAACCACAATCCTGTAGCCAATTTCATGGGTGATGGAAATAGAACATTTTGCCGATTGAAAGCTCAACCAGGAGAGCGCATCCAACTCGACGCCACCGGCTCATATGACCCCGACGATGACCCGCTAATCTATAAATGGAGCATCTACCCTGAAGCAGGGACGTATAAAGGCGAAGTCTCAATGGATGCTATTGCTGAACCGGTTGCGATCGTCACAATGCCCAATGATTCTGAAGGCAAGCAAATCCATGTCATTCTTGAAGTGACCGATCAGAGTGAGATTGCACCTCTCACAAGCTATCGCCGCATCGTGATCGATGTAAGTTTATGAAACCTTTTTTCTGGCAGATCAAACGCCATCACACCATCGTGATCCTGCAACTCCGGAAAAAGAGCGGTATGGGCTACCGGAGCGCCTCCATTCGATTCGATCGGCACGTTGATAAGTGACTCCAGATTCTCCAAGTTGATTCACAAAAGGATTATAGACCTGGTTCGCGCCCAACCCTGATTCTTTCAGCTCTGGGGAATCCGGGCATCAACAGCTCATGACATAGAAGCAGTATGCGACATATCGTTGAGCGTTATTAATCGGAATACCCCCATATCGTCCTTAATTTCAAGTTTAATCCTGGTAACACTGGATGGATCGATGCAGAACTGCGAATAGACAACGGGCAGGGGAATGTGAAGTAAATGGCTTAACAATGTCGTAATGACACCAGCATGGCATACAACAGCTATGGTTTGATCGGTTGGCTGGTTGATTTTGTATAAATATCCCGATCGCTCCAGCCCAAATCCGGCGATAAAGGCGTCAAATTGCGAGGTGAATGTCTTGTACACGGGTTCCATATGCTTCCCATAGGGAACTAGCGCTTGCCAATTGGTCTTCGTAATGTCATGACCGGGCTTCAGCAAATCACAACCATGATAATTCCAGGCCCATTGGTTGTCGTTATAACGCCCATTCAATTCTCTGAAAAATTCAATGATTTCATAATCGAGATTTTTCAGTTGGATCAGATATTCAGCTGTGTGCCGGGCGCGTCCCAGGGGCGACACAAAAAGATGGTCAATCCGAACCTTATGGAGGCTTTCAGCAAGCCGTTTTGCCTGAGGTGGCCCTTCGCAGTCAGTGTATCGTTTGGGTAATCGGGATCGCCGTGCCTGATCAGCAGTAAGTCCATGTGACCTCCATGTTGGTGATTTATGTGTGAATAACTGAATTATACCAGTATGCCCTACTGCTCTTTAAGCTATGTAATTCCCTTTTAACTCTTCTGTCACTCTATGCAGCCAAATTTGCTACTTAATTTCCGGCGTCAGGCTGGAATATCTTCCTCTGAAAACACATCCAGCAGTATTTCCCCCACCCCTTGCCGGTCGCAATCGTGTACAGCATAGATAGACCCATCAGGCGCTTGAACCGCATCGGGATAAGAAACCCTGTCTCTGGGGTCAAGCTCCAAACCTGCGCCAAATAAAGTCTCGTTCTGTGGATCGCTGACATATGCCAGCAGCCTTTCACGGCGCTTCGGATCGGGTGTGTTAATAAGAAGCAGACGTCCCGAAGCAAGCCGGCGGATAAAGAACCTGACGCCGGGATTCACAATTGTTGTAGGTGACCCTGGCGTCCAGGTTCGCCCGCAATCCGCGGAAAAACTCTCCCAAAGAACACCGTCGCCAGTGCGGATCAACATCCACAACCTGCCATCGCGGCGCTCGATAATCATATTTTCGAGCGCCCAACCGGGCGCTTCGACAGCGCCGTGCAGCGTCCATGTCTGCCCATTATCCTCTGAAATTCCGACGCCCTGCACCTGTTGGTCGCCGGCAAACCAGTCCGCCGGAGCTTCCCTTGCCCAGGTCACAGGCAGCACCCAATGCCCTGTTGTGAGAACAGTGGGTTTGTTCAAACGAAAGGCGAAGGGCGCATCGAGCGCAATCTTCCGGGGTTGGCTCCACTTAGGGTCCGCGCTATCCGACTGATCGGTCGTCATCGCCCAGACGGCAAACTCACGCGTCTCCAGATTAGCCTGATTGTAAAACAGCCAGAGGCGTCCCGCAGGATCATGCCAGAGCGCCGGGTCATAGGCTCGTGTCAGACCGGGAGGATCAATGATCACGCTGGGGACAGACCATGAGACACCATCATCTCCACTGGTCGCAATAAGGATAGCGTTGTCCGGATCAGGTTCTTTAGCACCACCACTGAAAAACGCGCACCACAACCGACCGTTGTCTGCGCGTTCAATTGCCGGGATACCCTGCCACTGCCGTGTTTCTTTTGTCGATATGATGTGCCGTCGCATATTTTTCTCCTGAATACTGAAAGGCAAAATCGTAAAGCAATCTGGCATAAAATGGAATGTGATACAGTCGTATAAAGCGTGCGTCAATCCGGCTATTGATGCATAAATGCCATCGCACCACTGGGAATATAATGGACAGGAATATCCGGAAATCGCTGTGCTAACATGGCTGCCTGACGCTTGATTGCCGGTATTTCACTGGCACTGTGCAGGCTTTCAATCACAGGAATACCCATCTCAAGGCAGGCAATAACGATGAATTCGCTCATTTCACCAATGATGACAGCTTCAGCGCCAAGTTCTCTTGCGGCTTGCGGCATATGCCACTGGTTCTCGCCAAAACCGCCTATAAGGAAAGCAAACCTGCGAATACGTTTCTTGCGGTCGCCAAAAATCCGGCAGTTATGATAATCGAGTCCACCCTCAACGACTTTCGCCAATGCCTCCACCGACATCGCTTGCGGTAATTGCCGTACAGAGAAGAATTTCTGTTTTGCCGTTGTATACAAATCATCGATACCCAGTGCCACGACAGCCTGGTCCGCCACGCCATCAATCTCAAGCGCGTCCCAGTTGGAGTGACTACGGTATACAACTATGCGATGTTGATCAAGCAGTTTTTTTCGAACACAGTTGGAATAAATATCCTGTTTGCCGGGACCTGCATACCAGGGGCTGGTCTGCTCCGGCAGCCAGATGCTTTCATGACAAATGATCATGTTAGCCTGCTTCTCAACGCAAGATCGGATGCTCTGCGCATGGACATTCCAAAGGCAAGCTAATCCCGTTATTTCTGTTTCGGGAGCACCATAGACAAAACCTAACTGATCACCTGAGATTCCAGTTTCGGGTGGCGCAATCTCCTCAAATCCCTTCGCGATATCGTTTGCTGTGGTCATTTTTTCTCCTGGTCGACCATTTTATTGCCGTATAAATTCCCATGCAAAGCAGATCAATCTACCGCCAGATCGCCTTTTGCTAGTTCTTCCTGTTTCGCACGGGAATCTGCACGTAAAGCACTGCGGAAGTAGATATCCGGCGTCCAGTAATGTTCTGTCTCACGCATCGCAGGATCATCATATTCCGGGCTGAGGTCACAATCGAAGCGCGCCAGAACGCTGTGATGACCCTCGCGCGTTCCCGCGGTGGTAAAATGACACAAGCCCCAGGTGATCCCCTTACCGTGATCCGTATCCACAAACGCATCCGGCACATAAGGCCCCGGCGCAATGGGCATCAAACTGACGCTGGAAGCAACCTGGAAGTTAATGCCGTCCGGCGCATACTGGATTGTATTGTGCTCGTTGCCGTGACGTATGGAGAGGGCAGCAATACCGCTTTTGTACTTGAACAAGCCCGTCTCGTGCCCGGAGTTCATGACCGGGTTAAGAGGGCACTTCTCAAAAGGTCCCAGCGGATCATCTGCCGTAGCTAACCCGATCAGGCGCACCCACTGTTTAGAGGAATTTGTGTCCGACTTGTAATACAGGTAAATTCTACCCTTATAGACCAACGGATACGGATCGTGGATGGAGTAACGGTCCCAGGCGCCATCAGGTCCATTGGGAATCACAATCTTGTTTACAGGCGTCCACGGACCATCGGGCGAATCCGACCACGAGACTGAAACGGGGCAGTCATCACCGCGCTTGCCAGACATCTCCATGAAGCTCTGGTAATACAGATAATACTTCCCCTTCCAGACCAGGATATCAGGCGTTGACACAGAACGCCATCCCGCAATGGGTTGCAGTGGACGTGGTACCGCACAGCCCTGCTCCTCCCACACAAAGCCATCCTTACTGGTCGCATACCAAATCTCCGACAGGTCCCAATCTGTGGACGGGATCACGTCGTTACCGCCAGCAACCCCTTGGGGAGGCTGCGGTGTATCCCGGTGGGTATACCATACATAGTACCTGCCTTGGGCTTTAACAATCTTGCTCGGGTCACGGCGGGTGATCGTCCCGTCACCGTCCCGGTAATCCAAACCTTCCAGGGGGGTATAACGAAACTGAGAATACAGCCCGTTCCACCAATAGGACGGCGCTTCATACTGCGCATACGCCCGTTCCATCGCTTGACTCAGGGGCATGTCCGGTTTTTCCAACGGCATCCGATACGGGAATTGAGGAGTCGGTTTTTGGTCACTCATCTCTGCCTTGCTCCTAAAAGTATGATGCTTTACGATTTAATCTCAAAATATTATCGCCGTGACATTGCACCTTGGATCTGCATCAAAGCGCAGAAGCTAATTCCACTCTGTCTCATGATGCGGTCTTCCGGGATAACGGGAGAGCTTCCAAATGGGCGATTGCTGATATCAGTGCCTGACAAGATACAGATTGCAGGATTTACCCCCGTTCTGTAATACACCCCTCTAGACCGCATTGTCTTCCAGATAATTCAATAAAGTCAGCAAAGTTAGCCGGCACGGGTGCCGCAGATTCTCCAGCGTCACGATTTCCCGGTCGGCATGCGCGCAGCGATTGTCGTAAGCGCAGAGAATTGTTGGAACGCCTCCCCACGGCACCAACCGCGCACCGTCGACGACCGCCGTCACCCCGGACAATTCCATCGGCTGACCGGTAAGCTGCTGGTAGGCAGCGCGGAAGTGGCGCACAATGGGTTCCTGCGGGTCTATCGCGTATGCTTCACCGACAAAGGTCCACGCAATCTCTACAGAAATGCCTTCAGCGCAGGGCACGCTTGCCATCACATCCGCCAGGTCAGCCTTAACCTGTCCAAACGATTGGTCGGGAAGCCAGCGTCGTGTGCCTTGAATGGTGTACGCCGCCGGCACCCGATTGTAAAAATCGCCATAATGGATCTGACCGATAAAGAGGGAGGGAGATCCGAGCATGTAGCCCCCATCTCCGGAGGCTGCCAAAGCACCAGCCCAAACGCGCAGCCTCTCCTGCACCGCCAACGCCGTTTCGAGGAGACCATCCATCTGGGGTGTGCGGTTTAACTCGTGACAAACCTCGCCCTCACGGCGGATCGTGATATTCCAGATGGACTGACCCTTACCCTGGACGACTGCTTTATCACGAAGCGAATGGATACTTTCCAGCACAATCGCCGCATCACCAACCACACCATCCGCTATCATATTGCGGAGCCCCTGGGCCTGACCAACCGGCGCCTCGTGCAGACCGTAGGCGGTCGTCAAAAGCTCGCCGGGGAAGTCGCTGCCGCACGATTTCAGCAACCGGACGATCTCGAGGATGCCGGTCAGACCGCTCTTCATGTCGGATGCGCCCCGAGCAGATATCTCCATGCGGTGTGCGAGCAGGCGGGGCATGTGGTACGTCAATATGGTCGATATGACCTGCCAATTGTAAGGTTTTACCTGGTCTGTTTCCTTTGAGCCTGCCGATCACGTTCGGACTGTTGCAGAGTCGCTCATCGATTTCCACCTCGGCACCGGCATCAGCAAGCATCTCAGCAAAAAGGAATGCCGCTTCCCGTTCATTGCCGGTAGGGCTCCAGATGTTCACCAAGCGCCAGAGATCGTCAGCCATGCGTTCGACGCTGATCTGTTCCAGTAGTGGATGCATCATTGCCTCCGTATTCATGGTTCTCTAGTCAACGCGTTCCAGAGCTTGCAGCAAGCTGCGCTCAATGCGATCGCACAGCTCGTGAATGTCAGCCTCGTCTGCGATCAGCGGCGGGGAGACGGCAAACCAGTCGCTGTCGACGCGCATAATCAGCCCGTTCTCCAGGGCGGTGCGCTTGAGAGCATCACCCAGTTTGCCACCAGCGGGAAATGGCTCCATCGTCCCGGTGTCACGTACAAGTTCCACCCCACGCAATGTTCCCTTGCCGCGGACTTCGCGGATCACGCCGTGACGCTTGAGCGCTTCCAGGCGCTGCTCTAACACAGCACCCAGGCGACGCGCCTTGAGGTCCAACTGCTTCTCAACAATCTCATCGATCACGGCGCAACCGGCGGCGCAAGCCAGCGGATTGCCGGCAAAAGTGTGTCCGTGGGCGAATGCGATCCCCGCTTCGGCGGGACCATAGAATGCATCAGCCATGTCCTCACGCGCCATCATTGCGCCAATGGGAATCGCCCCACTTGAGAGGGCTTTGCCAGCACACAGAATGTCAGGGGTTACCCCAAAAGTCTGCGACGCGAAAAAATCTCCCGTCTTCGCCACACCAGCGAGAACCTCGTCAAAGATAAGCAGCACGTTGTGCCGTGTGCAGGTAGTCCCGCACCATCTGCAAGTATTCCACGGTTGGTGTCACCATACCACCGGTATTACAGATGGGTTCCAGCAAGACCCCGGCGACTGTGTCGGGATCTTCGTTGACAATCACATCCTCAAACATCTGCGCGCAAAAGCGGTTCGTCTCTTCCCAGGAGGCAAATCGATCACGATACTGGATCGGCGAGGGAACGTGCAAAAAACCACCCATCATGGGTTCAAACTTGGTCTTGCGTTTGGCGCCACCACCAGCTGCGGTGGCGGCTAATGTACCCCCATGGTAAGAAAGGTAAACACTGACAAATTTGTACTTGCCGGGATTGCCCGTCTGGTGATGATACTGGCGTGCGAATTTCATCGCTGCTTCAATCGACTCTGACCCGCCGCTAAAGGGCTTGACAAACTTGAGGTTGCCCGGTGTTACAGCACCCAGCTTTTCCACAAAATCAAGCGTTACGTCTGAAATACCGTGCAGTGGGGCAGCAAACGTCAGGCGGTCCATTTGCATGCGCATCGCGTCCATCACCCTTGGATGACGATGCCCGAGAACCGATACAAAGATGCCACCGATCGCGTCATAATAACGCTTGCCTTCGCTGTCCCAGCAGTATAAACCCTCACCACGCTCCAGAATAAGAGGGTCCTGGAGTATCTGTGAGGTTTGTGTGAAGTCGATAAAGGTACGTTTGAGCAGGCGTTCCTGTCGGGGTGTTGGTTTAACCATGCTGAGTCTCCTTGTCTATGGTGATTATAGATATGGTTTCAAGTGTATAAGTATGGTTTCAAGTTTATAGCCTAACCCGTTGTCAGTTAATGACCAATGTATATTCAGTACTCGTCGATTGATCAGGTGAAGTGACGTGGATTGCATATTTATTTCGATCCAATTCACACGTAAACGCTTGTCCTGATTTAACCTCAATTCCGTTGATGGTTAATGAGGCATAGCGGCGTGAAGTGGCTGTCGGTATAATCTCGATAGTCTGCGGAATATGTCCCGCAGTAGCTGTATAATTCAGGATACCGGGTTTGAAAGTCTCGTTCAGCGCCCCACCCTTGACTTGCAGGTTGCTCAAACTCGCGATCTGGTCGGGTGACGCAGTCAGGCAAGTGTCGCGGTTTACATTGATGGATGCCCAATTGGGATCCGAAAGTCGATCCCCTATGACAGTCTTCCAGACTCCCGCAGGGCGCGGTGAAGGCACCAGGACAGCCACACCCTGGTCAACCAGTTGCTGCGCAGCTTCCTGCAGGTTATCCAGATAGCCTTCGCCTTCCAGGTATAACGCGCCGTGACCACCGCAGATGTATTTCACCTTCCCAGCCACCTTGGCTCGGAACACCTGAAGAGCAGAAAGGTATTGATCAACACTATCCTGGCTCATTTGCAGCCACAAGGCATCCACGATGGTCGGACCATTGCTGCCGATAGCGTCACCAGAGATGAGGATGCCGTTCGCTTCATCCAGCAGAGCTAGACAGCCCTTCGAGTGGCCCGGTATATGATACACAGTGAGTTGACGGTCGCCCAGGTCGAACGTAAATCCTTCGTCGATAGGCTTGATATTGTCCAGGTCGATAAGGAAGTGCAGGCGTTCTTTGAACCGTTGGGCTAACGGCAGATCATCATGATGCATGGTCACATTACAGTCTGACTGGAACTGCCCCATCGCGGCGACATGATCCGGGTGTCCATGGGTGATGCACACATCCAGTGGGAGATCGCCGGTGAACGTTTCCACATAGCTCCGCAGATCACCAGTGCTCATACCCGCGTCGATCAAGAGGGCGCGTTCGCTGCCGGTGATGAGGTACATCTTGTTATTCTGAAAATCACGGATCAACCTTACTCCGGGGAAGACCGTTTGTGAGATAAATGTTTGCCGGTCACGTGGTTCAATGTCATATTTGAAGACTGCCTCATCGCTGACCTGATCACGGGCAACAGCGATAGCCCGGATGGTGTAAGAGCGTTTGCCTTCCGGCACGTCCTGCCCGAATTGCTCTAGCGGAATCAACAGATAGGGGTCGAAGGACGGGCTGACTGACGTTGGTGTGGAACCATCTAGGGTATAGTGGATTTCAGCTCCCGGCGTGGCGCACAGCAAAGTGATCATGTGGGGCGCATCGTATACCCCCGGTTCAGGGAATGCGGTCAGTGGTTGTATTTGTTTGTGTGCTTCATGCGTTGCCATATGTTTACTTATCTCCTGATTATGCACGTTGATTAGCTAATTATTCCTGATTGGATACGCAAGTCAAGGTGTGGATAGTGATTCAGGATGCCATGCAGAAGAATCCAGGGAGACGCGGATGCGAGAACGATCTATCAGACTTGACATGCTACCTTACTATCCTATTATTAATATATAAAATATAGTTATATACTAAAACAGAGAGGGAATACAACATGGAATATCGGCAACTTGGAAATTCTGGACTCAAAGTATCCGCTATTGGACTGGGCACAAACCAGTTCGGCGGTAAAGTAGATCAACAAGGCGTCAACGCCATCATCGATGCAGCACTCGATGCGGGCATCAACTTCATCGACACGGCGGACGCCTACCAGAAAGGGCGTTCAGAAGAGACACTGGGCATCGCACTCAAGGGCAATTGGGATCGTGCCCTGATCGCCACGAAAGTTTTCGCCCCCACAGGTGAAGGTCCAAACGATCGCGGCGTGTCACGCTATCACATCCTCGAAGGGATCGAGTCCAGCCTGCGCAGCCTGCAAACCGACCACATCGACCTCTATCAGGTTCACCGCTGGGACGACACCACCCCCATCGAAGAGACCCTGCGCGTCCTCGATGATCTCATCCGTGACGGCAAAGTACGCTACATTGGCGCGTCGAACTACGCTGCATGGCAACTGGCGCGCACCAATTTGCTCGCAGAACTTAAAGCCTGGACACCCTTCATCAGCATACAAAACCATTACCATATGCTGGAACGCGACCAGGAGAAGGAAATGGTACCCTTCTGCAACGCGCACAACGTCGGTATTCTGCCCTACTTCCCGCTGGCGGGTGGCTTCCTCACAGGGAAATACAAGCGTGACGAACCCGCACCACCCGGTTCGCGCGGCGAGAATAACGGATATGTTCAACGCTATATGACCGGCACAAACTACGACAAAATCGAGCAACTCACCGCATGGGCTGAAGCCCGTGGGCACACAATGGCGGAACTCGCGCACGCATGGTTGTTGGCGCAACCGCAGGTTAGTTCAGTCATTTCCGGCGCAACGAAGGTCTCACACGTCCAGGCGAACGCGAAAGCTGCCGATTGGACATTGAGCGCGGATGAATTGACCGAGGTCAACACTGTATTGGGTTAGGTTTAATGTCGCAGCACGCCCTAAATGTGGGGGGCTTTTGGGGTTAATAATTTAATGGCCACGGAATGACTAACTTAGGCGAGTAGCTAACGCATGTTTCAACTGACTTGGTTTCACCAAGCATGTAAGGTTAAGGTAGGGATGGTTCGCTGAATTGTCTGTTAGCACTATCGGACACGTCAGCGAGGTGTCCCTACCTTAACCAAAAACATTTCTCACATCAAGCGTTCCAATGCCTGTTGAACTGCGCCTTTCACCAAATCCACCTTATAAGCATTGTGCATCATCGGGTGCGCGCCTGATGTTGCGGCTTGTGCAGCGGCATCAATCTCCGCTTCTGAAAGCGCTTTACCTGTTAAAACCGCCTCCGCCTCCGATGCACGCCAGGGTATCTGCGCAACACCACCCAGCACAATGCGTGCCTTCTGGACGATACCATCCACGGTCGTCAGACTCACCGCCACACTGACCAGCGCGAAATCCCATGAGCTGCGTTCAGCAACCTTAACGTACGTGCTGCGCGTGCCCTCCGCTGCTTTGGGGATAATCACCTCGGTGATGAGTTCATCCAACGCAAGGCTATGGTCATTGCGATTATCCCGCGTGGGTAAGCTGTAGAACGCGTCGAGGGAGACCATGCGCGATTCTCGCACACGGGTGACCAGCACTGACGCATCCAATGTCAACAAAGCCACCGCCGGATCTGAAGGATGCACAGCATGACACGGGCTGCGTCCCAGGATAGTGTGATACGTGTTATCGCCCTGCACCGCGAAGCAGCGCTGACCGCCCTTGCGCCAGCAAGGCACAGCCTTGTTGCGGTAATACCAGCAGCGCGGTTGCTGCAAAAGGTTCCCCGCCAGCGTCGCCATATGGCGGAGCTGGGGTGATGCTGCACTGACTAATGCTTCGTGCAAGCAAGTCAATGCAGGTTCTCCAGCACTGAAAATTGCCACCTGTGACAAGCGCGCGGTTGCACCGATGTGCCAACCATCATCAGCACCACGCACAGCATCCAGACCATCAATGGTCTTGAGATTTACCAGGCGCTCAGGCGACGCCAGATCTGATTTCATCAAACTCAGTAAATCCGTGCCCCCAGCCAGTGGACGGCACGTCTCACTCAATACCCCAACCACGTCTTCAACGGACTGTGCATTCGCGTGCGCAAAGGGTTTCATTGGACTTCCTCCTGTAAGCTGTTAGCGCGCAGGACACGCAGAACCTTGTCGGGTGTGATGGGCAAATCGGCTATCCGCACGCCAATCGCGTCCGCAACGGCGTTCGCAATAGCCGCTGGCGCCGGAATAATAGGCGGTTCACCCAAACCCTTGCTGCCCACACTGTTAGCCTCAGGATCCGGTTGATCCACGAACAGTACTTCAATCTCCGGAACATCCCCGATGACCGGCACTTTATAATCCTCAAGATTCGCCGTAAGCTGCAAACCTGTCGGACCATCCAACACACGCTGCTCGGTGGTGCTGAAACCCAACGCCATCAATACGCCACCATAGACCTGGCTGGTCGCTGTCATTGGATTGATGACGCGACCAATATCGTGCGCCGCCACAATCTTGCGCACGCGCACCTGCCCGGTTTGTACATTTACATCTACTTCCGCAAAGTGCGCCCCGAAAGTATTGATGGCCTTTTCATCCGGATTCGGTCCACGCGCACCTTTGCCCACAATCATATAGTTGCTCATCTTCGCTGCGACCTCGCGATAGGTGAGTCGCTTGCTTGTGTCCATTTGATAGATGATTACACTATCTTGCAGCACAAAATCGTCTGCAGCCGCATCCGGCAAATCGAGCATCACCGCAGCCAGCGCCAGAATTTGCTGCCGTGCATCGTGCGCAGCCTCACGCACCGCCGGTGTGATGGACGCCAACGTTACGCTGCCCCCACTGCCTGGACCGAAAGGTGTAGACAGCGTATCGCCTACAACACTCCGCACTGCAGCCAGGGGCAGTCCTAATTCTTCAGCCGCGACCTGCGCCACGACTGTCTTTGTGCCGGTCCCGATATCCTGCACCCCAGCCATCACCTCAGCAGTTCCGTCGGGCAACAATTTAATTGTGGCATTGGCAGGCGGGCCGCCGCCGCCGCCCCAGAGCTGACTCGCCATCCCCCAACCGCGCCGCCAAGGACCATCGCTGACACGGCGCGACTCCCGGCTCTCCCACGCGATGCGCTGTGAACCCAAATCATACGCTTCGCGGAGTTTTTTGGTTGTATACGCAACCCCGCGCGAGGGACTCAGTTCACTGTAGTTCTTCAAGCGCAGTTCCAGCGGATCAAGGTGAAGTTTGTGCGCCAAGGCTTCCATCGCACTCTCCAAACCAAACGTCCCTTCAACATAACCCGGTGCGCGGAAGGCGCGGGCGTTATCGGTATTCGCGCGATAAGCCCACACAATAGTCTTGACATTATCACAGGCGTACAAATCTTTCGCCGGACCGCCAATGATGGAACCTCCGTCGCCATTAGCTCCCGTCACCACCCAGGATTCATGTTCGATGAGGGTCAGCGTGCCATCGCGCTTAGCACCCAGGCGCACGCGCTGGCGGCTCCGCGGACGGTATCCGGCGACCAGATGCTCCTCAACGCGTTCCAAAACAGCTTTGACCGGACGACGCGTCTCGCGTGAAGCCAGAGCCGCCATCACCGTGAACGGCTCTGCGCCCCACTTGCTGCCGAAACCGCCGCCCATATAGTTACAGATGACCCGGACTTTATCCTGTGGAATCCCCAGCGCGTCTGCAATGCTGCTGCGCGTGCCAAAAATACTCTGGGTAGAATGATAAAGCGTCAGTTGATCGCCCTCCCACGCCGCAACGCTGCCGTGGGTCTCCATACAGCAATGCGCCGCGACGGGGGTGGTGAGTGTCAGATCCACCACCAAATCCGCTTCCGCCAGACCCTCTTCCACATCACCGCGCACATAAATCTGTCCTCCAGGTGTGATAAGGTTACTTTCAACACCCAGCAATGCAGTTGGCGCATCTGGCTCCATTGCTGTGCTCAAATCCGAGACAAAGGCTAAAGGTTCGTATTCTACTTCGATAGCTGCCAGCGCCTCCTCAAGCACGCGCTCATCCGTTGCCACCACAAAGGCAACCTCAGCGCCTTCGTAGGCGAGTTCCTCAGCAAAAATTTCCGTATTGCCTAAATGTGTGATGGGTGGTGGCTGATAGCGATGCCAGACGCACCACACGCCATCCAATGCTTCGGCTTTGCTGCTATCAATGCGCTGTATGCGTGCGTGGGGAAGAGGGCAACGGAGAAATCGTCCAATGAGCATACCTGGCAGGTACAGGTCACGGGTGTAAACCGCCTGTCCGGTTACGCGCGCGACGCCATCCACACGCGTCGTGGGTTTACCTACCCAACGCAATTCAGCGTCCGCACCCCACGGCTGGACGTGTTCTTCCTCAACAATAACCTCACGCTCTTCGATGCGCCCTTCAAACTCAACTTTGGTTTTCCTGATCGTTGGCATCGTCTTACCCCTTCTCCAGCATCTCGGCGGCAGCCAGCACGGAATTGACGATGTTGGGGTACGCTCCGCAGCGGCAGATATTGCCCCCCATCTCGCGCAGGACATCGTCCTGTGAAGGGTGCGCTGTGTGCTCCAGGAGCGCCACTGCTGACATGACCTGTCCCGGCGTACAGAAACCGCATTGGTAACCGTCCTGTTCGATGAACGCTTGCTGCACCGGATGCAGCGTTTCACCATGCGCCAGGCTTTCGACGGTGCGCACCTCGCGACCTTCGCAATCTATCGCCAGCGTCATACATGCGTAGACGGTTTCGCCATCGAGTATGACCGTACAAGCCCCACATTCACCGCGCCCACAACCGCGCTTTGCCCCGGTCAATCCCAGGTCCTCCCGCAAAACGGAGAGCAGTGTGCGGCGCGGTTCGATGGACACCTGCACCCGCTCACCGTTGACGCGGAACTTCACCGGCACCTCATCTGGTCCTCGAAAGTTCATCGCCATAGGATACCTCCTTCAAGATACACTCTATGCAAAGCAACAAGCCACAGTAATCTACATAAATCCTATACCAAAAATGGCGACAGTGCAACTGAGGAGTTGGGTAGGGTGCGTTCGAAAAAGGTGCGAGCATCTGAAGCAGTGTGGCACAGACCACCGTCGTTGGTCAGTCAAGGCTCCCTCATCGCTTAATGCTATTTGGTATTGCGGATGTCGGACCAACCGCAACACCCCAATATCTTACGGCGCGGTGACCGGCGCATATCCCATCTCTGACAGCAACTGAGCAGTATACTCGCCCATTAAGTCAGTAGGATGTTCGCCATCTGCATCTATATACCCCTTCTCTCGAGGATCTTCGAAATGCGTCACGCCGTTGAAGGCATCATGGCGGCTGAGAAACGGGATGTTATAAGTTTCTGCAGCCAATTGTGCTGCATTATTCATCATTTCCCAACAAGCCGTGCAGGGTTCGAGGACTTTTTTCAGGGTCCACGGTCTGACAAGAGGATTATAGATGTCTGTAGCCCGGAGGATGATTGGCTGCCCGTCGCGCAGTTTGAATATTTCCGCCCAGATCGCTTCCAAATCGGCAGTGTATTGCTCAAATGCCTCCGGGGGGCACGTTTCCGGTGCTTTGAACAGGAAACACTGTTCCAAGTCATGGGGCTTTTCAGGATCGATGGAATCCATGGGATTGACGAACATCACAACGACT
Source organism: uncultured Chloroflexia bacterium (assembly GCA_963700595.1). Lineage (GTDB taxonomy): Bacteria > Chloroflexota > Anaerolineae > B4-G1 > SLSP01 > PWVB01. The sequence continues at coordinate 70,751 of CAVOYE010000010.1, read as the reverse complement.
TCAGCATCCTTCAAAGCAGTGACCAATCCCTCCGATTGGTCATCACCGGGTGCCAGGACCTTCAGAACTGTACCCGCTGAACCATAACGATTAGCAAAGTCGTGAAGCAGAACTTTCACACCAACGTCCTGCTCAATCTGGGCAGCATAAGCTTTGCCCACCCTCCAAAGGCTTGAATCCCCGATGATAACCAGGTCCCAGAGGTCATCCGGACCAGATGGCATAGTTGATTCAGGAGGCGACGTCGTACACCCCGCCGTAACCAACGTGCTGATGAGTAAAAAGAAAACGCATAACATACTGCATCTTTGAGCATTCATGTTTTCCTCCCACAACACAAAACGCTAATTGGGCTGACAAAGAAGGAATATGTTTTCATTTCAGAAAGTACTATGAGTCTACGGGGTGAGTTCTGTTTTTTTATCGCCTCAGGAAATGGGGTTGCACCCGGTATTGGAATTTAAAGTGCCCCACCAAGTGAAATCTATTTACAAATAGGTATATTTATTATACATCTGAACACCCAAATATAGCATCCATACAAACGGCAAATTACTAGTGGGTCGTTTGGCACGACAGTTGCCATTTCTGAAGTATATTTTGGGAACGACGAACGAGTCGACGGGAGCAAGCCCCAGAACCACCCAGAACATGATGCCGTTGACGACTGCGCTGACGACGCGCCATGCGTTTTCCACCCCATTCAAAAGGCGTAGGATCCAGGTTCCAACCCTTGGCCACGCCTTCTAACAAGGCGATGATTTTGGCTGGCGATTCCGGATGTTGTCCCGCCAATCCCCGACTGCTTAAAATCCGCTGCATTGACTCGGCCATATTTAACCAGGAACCACCCAAAGGCGTATACAACGGCATAATGCCGTGCGCAAACAACCAGAGGACTAATTCAGCTGTGGTGTGTCCGCGTAGGTTATCCCAGATCAAGAGCATCCGTAAGCCGGGAAGTTCCTGGGGCAGGGTGATGGGCAGCGACAAGCCTGCCTGCCAGGCTTTCCAGAGCTGCCGATTGGTTTCTGCAGCGAGTGGCGCTGCTGTGGGCAATGTCTCCAGGATCATACTCAACTCCGCTTTCAACCAGGGATGCAAGATCACATTCGCGCTACTGCTGACGCCTTTGACCCGCACTTGACCGCTGGCCGGATGAAAAAGGGTCAGCAATTTGGCAGTTCCATTGCGTATATACTCGTGGGATTGGCGTTCCGGCTGACCGATCGGCTGCCAACTGACCCCGGGATAAGGTCTGGTCGGATACGGCCCAGCTTCATCCTGGGTCCAGACCGCTAAGCCGAGTTTTTCGCCGGTTTGATATGCTTTTTCGATCAAGTTTTTTTCGCACTCATATCCGGATCAACGACGGTCACGGTCCCCCGCTTGCGCTTGCGGGTTACTTGTCCCGTTTCACACCAGCTCCGCGTCGCTTGCCAGCTATAGCCAGCTTCCAGCAACACGGTGCGGATCGTGTCTTCACTGACTTCCGGTAACCCATCCGGCGCTTTGCGCAGCGCCTGACATAACGTTTTTAGCGACCAGTTGGCAGTGCCATCCTTCTCTGGTTCCGGTGTGCGTCGGACTTCCTGCAAGATCCTTTCGCGCTCTGGGGATCCATACTTGTTCTCCGGACCGCCCCCATGCCGGGGTTGAATCGCATGCAAACCTTCCTGGTTGAACCGCTTTACCAGGTTTGAGACCGCATCCCCCGACTTGCGTCCCGACGCGTGGGCTGCATCTGTATAGGATGCGCCTTCGGCTACTGATAGGATTTGTTGCGCCCGGATCACATGGCTGGCTGGTTCGCTGCGTGACCGACTGATCCGTTCCAGCCACATCCGCTCCTCGTCCGTCAATGTCCGGAGTTCTTCTCTTTTTTGGTGTGTCATTTGTTCCTTTGATTTTTCCTGAGATTGATGCATTCTACCATCTATAACCTGGTTTGGCTATTTCGCGATAATCACCATATTCCCAGTTTGGGTATTCTGCAATCACGGAGCGCCCCGAACCATCACAGGCAGATACGTCGACACGCCGTTGACGATCACCACCGCCTTGCGCTGCAACACATTACCCTGACCATCGTTCAAGCTGGCTGTATTGATGATCACTTGCGTCCCTGTGATTTGGTCGGTAACCGTGACATCGAAAAGCACAGTGACGGGCGCAGTTGAGGCTACTTCCCCACGCCAGGTCACCGTACCGCTGTTAAAATCGACCAGCCCAGAAGAAGCCCACAAGCTCCCGGCGTAGGAAACGTCCAATGGCAAGGTGTCAGTGAGGGTCACATTCTTCAAAAGCGAACCAGGATTGTTCAGAAGAATCGAATAGCTCAGGCTGTCTCCCGGCACCGGCGCGGGATTGCTGACAGATTTGGTCGAGTTGTCGAGACGACCGGGCTGCGTGCCAGGATACCCATTACGCAGGTAGTTACCGCGCCCTGTGCCCCACAAGATACGGGCATTGGCTGTGCCAGGCAGATCATAGGCGATGAAACCGGAATGGGCTGTGTTCAGGACCACTTCCAGATCGGCATCTGCGTCTATATTCGCCAAGGTGGGAGCAGCGAGCGCGCCGTTCCAGTTCGGGCTGCCGTAAGCTGGCGGGAGATCAACTTCCCGGAGCGGGTTCCCCAAATAATCCAGGATATGCAGCTTGCCGGTGCTGTAAGTGCCTTTCTGCACCCATGAACCGAAGATAACTTCCGGGAAGCCGTCGCCATCCAGATCGGCGACCACAGGTTCAGTTGCGAAACGATAAGCACCGCCGGTGTAAACCGCATAAGGCCAATTGCCGTGCTCCGTCTTATCCAGCCAGAAGGCGTGCAGGCGCCCATCATACGAGGCAAAGAGAATCTCCAGCTTGCCATCGCCGTCCAAATCGACGGTGACGGGATTGGCTTGAACGCTTTCAATGATATTGTAATCCTCAATCACCGGCGCACCGGTGTTGACCGGTGGAGTGGTCCAATCGAAACCATCCTGATTGAATCGGGTGCGGTCAGCGTTGAGAATGTAGGGCGTGTTGTACAGGTTAGTATACGGGCTGGTATGGCAATCGTGTACGTTGCCAATCACCACCACCTCATTGATCCCGTCGCCATTCACGTCCGTGATGTTAGCGGGACCATCGGCGAAATTAGCCCGTGCTGTGAACTGCTCATAACAAGGACCCCAACCGCGGGTCTCGTAAGCCAGATCTATATAAGCCGGCACCTCAGCCCAAAAATCCATGTCGTGGCCTGAATGGTCATGATACATCTCATCCGTTGTGAGTTGCATGCCATCCGGTTCGTAGGCGGCGATTGTGATCGTATCCGAAGGGATCACCAGCTCAAGCTGGGTGTCACCATCCAGATCGCCCAAGCTGATGTTATCGTTGTACAAACCGGCTGCGGAGCCTTCACTGGTCAACTGCGGCCAACCCGCGCGGATGCTGCCGTTATCTTCGAGTACCCAAACGTTGAGCTTATTCAGGCGCGCCAGCCCAACAGCGATTTCCAGATTACCGTCGGCATCCAGATCACCCACAGCTAACGAGCGGAACTCGTTGGTCTCCGGGCGTCTCACCCAATCCACGATCCCGGTGTGATCGATACGCTGGACGTAGCCTCCGCCATGAGCAGTGACGATCTCCAGGTCGCCGTTGCCGTCCAGGTCGCCCAGTACGATGCCCGACCAGGTGCGACTGCCGTCGTGCTCGATGCGCTTAACCAGTGTTCCGGTGGATCCATCCAGGATGACCACGGAGTACGCTGAAGCAATCACCTCCATTGTCCCGTTATCATCCAGATCAGCCACCGCAGGCGAGGAATACCAACCGGTTTCACACCAGGATCCATAACAGCCCCCATGCTGCCATTTCAGCACCGGCGTTTGTATGCTGTGCGGCTGAGAGATAGCCGCGCGTGGCTGGAGTACGGCGAGCATGAAACCACAGACCAAAGCGAGCCTCAGGTAAATACTTAAAGAAACTGGCTGGATAGGATGTCTCATCTGGATGCTCCTTATGATTGCCCTTTCAGAAAACCTTCTGGGCCCTTATCTCCCCACACGTGCTGAACCGTTCAGCACCGGAAGATAAACCGGATGCCCGTTGACCAGCAGAAATACGTCAATGGTGCTCACATACCCACCGCCGGTAGCAGTTATCGGGATTGTATGCCATTGGGTTGTTGCCACGCCCAGGTGGGTTACGGTGAGGGTGACCGTGTCCATTGGATCAAGGATGCTGGCACTGAATCCAGCCATCAAATCGGTCGAAGCGGTATCAACAGACAGCGTAACCGGATGCGGCAGGTCAGATGGGTCAAGGCTGAGGGTGTAGTTCGCTTCACCACCCGCCTCGATGGTACGAGAGCTGGGTACAGATCGGAGGGTAAAGCCAGCCTCATACCGTCCCATATCGAACGCTGCACCACGGGCATTGTGTTCTATGCCATAAGCATCGAGCAAAACAAGCAGCGAAGCCGGCAAGGAAATGGTTCCGTGGTCAATGGCGGTGCTTTCCGGACCGGGATGAAAATCAGGCCAGGAATTATCGTGGAGCGCGTGGTCGGTCAGGTCGTAATCCCAGAAGGCTGGTGTGCCTTCCAGACCGTGGTCCTCCCAGGGTGTCGAAGCCTGAACCTCAGCCAATGTAATGTATGGATCCCAAGAACCGCCTTCACGGATCACCATCGACCCAGCATGCCAGATACCACCCTGTTCGTAGGGTCGCCAGCCATTGTTGTAATACAGATTATGGTCGACGATTGTGTTGGCATCGTGACCCTCTGCATAACCCATTGATAGTCCAAAAACTTCATTGTTGATCAGGATGTTGTTGACAACCCGGGTATCCACCGCACCATGGGTGTCATACTGCTCGCCACCCAGGCTGATACCATACAGCGCGTTGGCTGCCACATTATTGACATAGATCATCGGACCATCGCGCCAGACGCCATAGAGCAGATACCCGGTATAGGCATTGTTGTACGCAATATTGCGATAGACGTGAAGCCCGCTGGCGTGATCCACGAACAGACCATATGCGCCCATCCCACGCACTTCACTGCTCTCACCGCCAGCATAGCGCCCCCGCTGCTCAGAGATATACGACCAGCCGAAGGTGTCACGGAAGATGTTGCCGGTGATGAGCACATCGCGAAACACATGGTTATCGGGCGGTGAGCCCCAGAACTTTAACCCGCCGCAGTCGGTGGTCAATTGACAGGCTTTCTCAAAGATGTTGTCCTTGATCAGGATATCGCCGGTTTTGATCTCGCTGGGTGCAAAGTCGTACTCTCTGGGTGATTGGATAACGGACCTGGAGAATTGTACACCGTTATGGGCAATGTGGTGCACGGCGTTGCCCTCGAAGTTGAGCTGGTTGGCGAATGTGAACGAGAGGCCAACGGCATTATCGCCATCGGTGCGAAAGCCCAGGTGATGGAATTCGTTAGCGCGGATGACGGTATTGCGAATGCCCGACCGCGAGAATGACGCAGGGCTGGCGCCATTCTCCCACCAGTCGATCAGCCGGATGCCCTGGCTGTCAATGTATGCGACCTCTGAGGTCTCCAACGTGAATCCATCGATGATATTCTCCGGTAGTCCACCCGCAGCCACGTCCTGCTCAATGTAGATACCATAGTTGGCGTAGTGTACCAGCAGATTTCGCAGTGTGTTGCCGTAGGACTTGTGCTCCGTCCAGTTGTGTTGATAGACCGCGCTGTGATTAACCATCTCGATCGTCAGGCCATCCAGGATGGTATAAGAGCGGTTGCGCAGGATGAAACCCTGATCACGACGCGAGATCTCGATGTTCTGGGAGGCTGGGTCGCCCGGCGTCGGTGGCCACAGGTAGAGGCGCCCGGTGGAGACGTCATACCACCACTCCCCTGGTGTATCCAGCAGAATGGGTTTGTTCTCTACAAAGTACTTCGTGCCCCACCCCAGACCGGGATTGCCTGTACCGCCATCGTGCTCGCAGATGCGGTCGACAGTGATCTGCCCGCTGCCGACATCGTGTGCCGTGATAAGACGCCGGTAGTTATAGTGTCCCTGGACGGTATCGATCGCGACGAGGGTTGCACCGGTCAGGTCGCCGAGGGTGGTCAGATTGCCAGGCTCGATACCTGGCGGGGCGCTGTCGCTGGTACGGTCAGTGAGTTGGGTGGTTGAGCGCTGCGGCAGATCACAGTTGGGATCACTGTTGGTGGCCGGGTCGCAGGTGGCGGGAACCGAACCGCCATCGGCAGCCCACCAGAATTCGTGCGTCTTCCACTCGGTGGCGACGCTCCAGTCGGGTTCGCGAGCCAGGGGCAATCTTGCGCCCGGCAGCACCGCTTGTGTCCCAGCAGAAGTGGTGAATTCGACAACAAAGCGCGGTGGTGCGGTCAGATCCCAGGTCGACAGATCGGCGAAATAAAGCTGGGTAGGATCGACCCCAGGCGGTAGTCCTATCGTATTGGCACTCAATTGTGTCCAGGTCAGCGCAGGAAGATGGTTCGGAACCGCGCATGATCACTGTGCCGGGACCGCTTTCGGCGAAATATTGCACCGGCTCGGAGGCTGTACCGTTCAGCACTGGCCAGACCGTCTCGCGGTAGACGCCTGGCAAGATATGCACCGATGTGCCCGGTCCAGCCATATCAGCAGCGCGCTGGATCGTGCGCAGGGCGTTAGCGGGGGATAGACCGTCGTGCGTGTCATCGCCGTTCTCTGCATCCACCCACAGATCATCCAGGCGAGGGACCTGAAAAGCCACCTCGTCGAAGAGAATCGCGCCAGAAGGGGTGCTGGTATTGCTGCGCGCTTTGCCGAAAAACACGATGTCACCGTAAGGATCAGGGTGCACGACAGTTGACGCATCGCTAGCGCACCAGCACACCGTTGACCCACACCGCCACCCACGAATCGACACGGTAACCCAGCGTAATCTGCTGCCAGCCATCAGCCAAACCGAAAGCATTTTCATAGTCATAATGGCGGGTGCCGGCTTCGTCGATGGGCCAGGCCAGGTAAGCCTGGTAGCCATGCCCCGGCGGGCGGCGCACATACAGCGCCGCCAGGGGCGGCCACCACTTATCACTGTTGACCACCTCGGCAATCGACAGCGACGTACCGGGCGGCCACCAGTTGGGGTCAGGTTCAGGCAGGCTGACGCCGTTGGGATTAAACCAGAAGGTCAGGTAGCCCTCTTCCGCTTTGGCCACTTCGGTCTGGTAGATATAGGCTGCGTCAGCGCTGACCGGAACAGACAACGCCGTCGAACCGTTGATTCCACCTCCGGGAGCCAAAACCGGGCTGAGTGGCGAAGAAAGGTTCCACAGATCCAGCGCGCCGCCCTCGAAATCATCCGCCAGGATGTCCCACACAGGCGGGATCACGATCGCAGTATGGGCTGGTTGCGGCAAAGCTAGGCTGCCGGCGATCAGAACCAGGACAAACATAAGACGTGCAACCCGGATAATCTCGTTCGTGTGCGGCACTGTAAGTCCTCCTATTTGCACATCACCGGCAGGCTCCGATAGGGTCAGTCAGGTTACAGAGTGAAACGGCAGAGTTCAATGCCGACCAGACATCGCAGACCCTGTCCTGACGCAATTCGCTCAACCGTTCAGCTGAACGGAAAGTTACAGCTTTACTATAGGTCACCAGGCAAGAATCGCAAATCGTCTGAAAAATCATACAGATGTCTATTGCAAGGAGGCTCTAGGGGTGTCCGCCTCATTTTTGCATCCATACATCGTCTATGCTCTTCGTGCGGCGCGGAATACCTGCCTTTTGCATCCCAAGTTGTCGCCCGGACCGCACTTCCTTAATGGGGTGGGCCGGTTGGCTAAACCAACCGGCCCACCCCATTAGGCAAAAGTCCAACAGCCATCTATCCACTCAGTGATCGCTTATTGACCATTTTTCATAACGCTCAATGCGCACAAGATAACTTTCCGTTGAATTTACATAAGGTTGTGTAAGGTAATTTCCTTGTTCCCATACCACCGGAAGCACAACAGCTTCCGTTTTTACCAATATCTCTTCAGCCATAGCATATTTCTGATTCCGTTCCATTTGATCCGCTGTAATTTCTGCCTGAAATACTAACATGGCGAAGTCACGATTTTTCCATCCAGTACGAGTCATTAAACCATGCATATAGTCACCAAGATCGTAAATTGCATTGGCGTCATCATAGGCGCCACACATCCAATACCGATAAACATGAGGGGGGTTGGTGCTTATTGTATCAAGATACACTGGGAATTCATCAATCGGGAGTAACTCTACGTTTACACCAAGTGTTTCCTCCCATTGGCGCTGGATTTCCGTTGCTTCTATTTTCCAGCTTCCAACAACTGATGGATATGCTATTTGGACGGTCGGAATCTCGCTGCGGTCCGCATAAACTTGATCCAGAAGTTCAATGGCGGATTCACTATCATAAGCCAATTCGGGTATAACCTCACCAGATACCGCCAATCCACCGCGAAGATTTTCCGGACTGAACCACATCGTTGGCACATTTCCAAGATTTATCTTTTCCAGTATTTGTTCCCTGTTGATAGCCAGCGAAAACGCCAATCTTACTGTTGCCGTGGTGAAGGGGGGTTTTTCAGTGTTAAATTCATAATGACCAACGCAACCATTGCTCTTCGAAGTTAATAACCGCTTATATTGCTCTGAATTGAGAACATCGGATAAATCGTTAAAAGGCACGTTTACTCTATCAAACTCACCAGCATTAAAAGAGGAAAGAAGTGTTTCATCATCTACAATGCGCCATGTAATTTCTTTGATCGCAGGCTCTGGGATTGTATCCGTAGCCAGCCAATAGGGATTCCGGATCAAAGTAAGCGACTTTCCTTGCGTTATAGACTTTAAAATGTAAGGGCCATAACCTTGAAAATATTCAGGGTTTGACCATTTGTCACCATATGTTTCAATCGACCAGGCTGGTATGGCAAATGCATATCGATCCATAAGCACATCAAAATGTCCAGCCGACTTTATCAATTTAATGCGTAAAGAGCTTGAACCCGTCACATCGATGGATTCTTCGGACAAGAGGGGGGTTAGGACCCCATTACTGAAATCTTTTTCCTTTTGAAGCATGTATTTCAACCCATATGCAAAATCCGCTGCTGAAACAAATCTGACGTTGCCGGATGCATCAACCACACGCTCAACCTGGTCAGACCTGGCGTTATATTGTACCCAGGGAACATCCGGTCGCAGGTTAAATACCCACTCACTCGCCATAGCGGAACCTTGCCAATAATCCGCCATACCTGGACCCACAGCCAATGTCGTCTCATTCTGCCGGGTTAATCCCACCCACGCTTCAGACGCAATCTGATGTCCCAATGCATTCCATTCTTTCGAAATTGGATCCATACTCCCAAATTCGAATATTCCATTAGGAGCAACAAGTTCAAGAGAAGCTTCTGATATTGTGGATATGGCTTCTGGTGCTGATGTTTGAGTTGCTTCAGCCATATGACTCGTAGGTGTCAGAGGGGCATCTTGTTCTGTTCTGGAGAATTGCTCAATCAACCAATAGCCACAAATAAGGGTGAGAATCAGTATGGCGCCACCTAAACCGATAACTCCAATAGCCCAAAGTTTAGGACGTTTTTTGACATTACCCGTGACCATATCTGGCCCAGCTTCTGCACTTGAAATCCGGTTATTGGTTGCATTTGGTACCGCGATGGGCTGAACCGGTTCCTGATGCGGCATAACTGCGGTGCTTGTCTGTAAGTAAGGGGTTGTTTTATTTGGCGGTTGGACATCTTCAGCACAAAGCAGTGCTAGCATGGTGGATGCATCAGGGAATCTGCGGTCCACCTGGAGTTCCATCGCACGTATAATGACAGCTTCGACGCTTTCTGAGATCTTGTTATTAAGTCTTCGCGGGGGCTGAAACGACTGCAAGCCTGCGATGCGCTGCGTTGCTGTGGGCGGAGCTTGCCCCGTAAGGGCATGATACAGACAGGCACCCAGGCTGTACAAATCACTTCGAGGATCCGTATGGCCCAAGTGCGTATCATATTGCTCCGGCGGTGCATACTCAGGTGTGCCCATACCTCTCAAGGCGGTTTTCGTGCGTGGATCCTCCGGATTCCATAACTTTACAAGCCCAAAATCGACCAGGATCGCCCGCCCGTCAGAGCGGATAATCACGTTTTGGGGTTTAATATCCCGATGCACAACGCCATTATGATGACAGTATATCAATGCATCGAGAAGTTGTTTGGTCCATTCGACCATCTGTGCTTCTGGTATGGCGCCTTGAGCCTGGATGCGTTCCGCTAAATTCTCCCCATCCACATAATCCATCACCAGATATGCATTGTTATTTTCTTGAAAGAAGTCACCCACCCTTACTAAATGCGGGTGGTTTAGTTTTGCGAGTATCATAGCTTCTTGACTGAATTGCTCGCGGAGTTTACTCAATAAAGCCGGGGGTTGCCCAGCGAAAGGCACCATCTCCTTCAGGGCAACGCTGATTTTCAATCGCAAGTCCCACGCTCGATACACAGCACCCATCCCACCCTCAGCAAGGTGTTTAACTATGCGATAGCGACCACCAAGAATCTGACCAGGTTGTAAAGGCATGCTGCCCCCCTGTGGTATTCAAATGGAATACTTATTGGCTTAATATAGCCCCAAAATACACAAAAGAAAATAAATATTGGGGTATTCCTCAGGCGATAACAAAAAGAGATTCTGCGAACTGACTATTTATGATATCTGGTGTAAAAACCACCCCTTCCAAAAGTGGAGAGGTCGGCGGTGGAGCGGGAGTTGGTAGTTGCTATTGACCCGTTTACAGTGTCAGGTTCGTTAAGCTGCATAAAAATACCGGACATCCTATTTACATAATAATTCGTAATTTTGACACTAACAGGAAGATGTCTACACTGAAAGAGGGGCTCTACGGAAAAGTACCCTTAAAATTCATATCGCGCCCTGGGACTACATGTCCGGGCAAGCGCAATCAACCTTCGTCACTACAACAAGGGGTGAAGACATATGTCCAAGTATAGCATCTTTTTCGGCAGCTATGTGATCCCCAATTGGTCAGGAGCATACTATGACATCACAAGATAACTTTGTCACTTACGAAGCTTTCGGCGCTACCGGCGACGGTGTGACCGATGATCTGCCAGCGATATGTGAAGCGCATGCCTATGCCAACGCACACGGATTGAGCGTCAGGACGAAACCTGACGCGACGTACCATCTCGGCGTTCGGGCACTCACCGCGCTCATCGCCACCGACACCGACTGGAACACCTCACAGTTCACCATTGACGACGCGCCCTGCGGCTGCGCTGAGGACGGGCAGGTTGAGGACCACAAAGCTCCGCTGTTCGAAGTTCGCTCGCTGCTGGAACCGGTGGACATCCATATCGACCAACTCGCTCAGGACCAAAAGCAGTTGGACGTGCATCCAGAACGCGACTGTCATGTTCTGGTGGAAAATGACCAGAGAAAGCGCTACATCCGGCGGGGTTTAAACCAGAACGCCGGCGTGCCCCAGCACGACTGCTTCATCCTGCACCGCGACGGAACGGTGGAGGGTGATATCGACTGGAACTACGACAGCGTCACGCATATCGAAGTCCGTCCGATCGATGAAAAACCGCTCATCCTGCATGGGGGTATTTTCACCACTTTCGCCAATCAAATGAAGCAGGAGGTCGGCTACAACTACTGGTCAAGGAACATCGAGATCACCCGTTCGAACACGGAGGTTGATGGCTTAACCCACTATGTCGTTGGAGAAACAGCTGTGGGCCATCCCTACAGGGGCTTTCTCAGCGTTCAAAATTGTGCTAACATCACAATACGAAACTGCTTCGCCACCGGGCACAAGATATATTCCACCATCGGCGCAGCAGGGAAGCCGGTCAACATGGGTTCATACGATATTCATGCGAATAATGTGGTGAATTTCCACATGAGCAGCTGCAAGATGAACCACATCTGCGACCGCACGCGCTGGGGTGTGATCGCTTCGAACTTCTGCAAAAACATTCTGCTCGAAGACTGCACCCTCTCAAGGATGGATACCCATATGGGTGTTTCCGGCACATACACGATCCGCCGCTGCCACCTGGGACACATGGGACTTAACGCCATCGGTCGCGGCGTTCTTACAGTCGAGGATTCTATCCTGTATGGGAATACCCTGGTCAGTTTCCGCAGCGATTACGGCAGCACCTGGGAGGGTGACCTGGTCATCCGCAACTGCCGCTGGATTCCGTCGTGCGGAGATACAACCTTGCCGCATATGATAGGCGTAAGAAACGACGGGATGCATGATTTCGGTTATCCATGCGCTATGCCCCGGGAGATTACAATTGATGAGTTGTTTGTTGACGACTCAAATCATCCCGAAGACTATGATGGTATGTATTTCTTTACCGATCCTGACGACACGCATGCCGATGGCGGTAGAGCCATCACACCGGGTACGGAACGTCCTTACCCGTACGAAAAATGCCGGAAGTTAAGGGTGCGGGGACTGGTCACAGCCAGTGGCAAGAAACCGCAAGTCTCGTCGAATGCCCAGCTGCAAGCAGACCTAATTGTAGTAGAGGAATTTGATAATACTGTTAACATTCTGAAATAAAGAAGGAGTAGATCGCTTATGGAGGCCACAAAGCCCAATGTACTTATTATCATAACGGATGACCAGGGGTATGGCGATCTGGGATGTCACGGAAATCCCGTGGCGCAAACACCACACCTGGACAAGTTATACGAGCAGAGCGTCCGGTTAACAGATTTCCACGCGGCTCCCATGTGCACGCCCACTCGCGGTCAATTATTGACTGGTCTTGACGCGGCACGCAATGGCGCCGTTAATGTCAGCAGCGGGCGGACCCTTCTCCGCGCCGACTTACCTACCATAGCCGATGTTTTCCGGGCAAACGGATATCAGACCGGGATGTTTGGCAAATGGCATCTCGGTGACAACTATCCCTATCGCCCTCAGGATCGGGGGTTTGACGAAAGTCTGTGGTTCCCATCGTCGCATATCAGCTCACTGCCCGACTATTGGGAGAACGATTACTTCGACGATGTGTACAATCGCAATGGTTCCCAGGTGCGGTATACGGGATACTGCACCGAAGTTTTTTTCCGCGAAGCCATGACCTGGATGCAAGCGCAGGTCGATGAAAACCAGCCCTTCTTTGCTTATTTACCGACGAACGCGCCACATTATCCTTTGTACGTCCCCGTAGAAGACCGGGAGGCTATAGAAACAGCATTCTCGGCAGGCGAGGATGCGCTGCCGGAACTGAGCCCTTCGCAGCGTGGCAATATTATCCGCTTCCTGGCTATGATCCGGAATCTGGATCGGTATGTAGGCCAACTCAGGGATTTCTTGAAGGTTCAGGCAATCGAACGCAATACGCTTTTAATTTTTATGACGGACAACGGCAGCACATTCGGCCCGCTCTATTACAATGCCGGGATGCGAGGAGCCAAGTGCTCGCTGTGGGAAGGCGGGCACCGCGTACCTTGTTTTATCCACTGGCCGGATGGTAACCTGGGCACGCCACGCGATGTGGATGGATTGACGGAGGTTCAGGATATCCTCCCAACCCTCATTGATCTCTGCAAGCTTGAGCTGACAACCGGACCGGCACTCGACGGTATAAGCCTGGCTACAGTGCTGCAGAGGGATGCATCTGTGCCGCAGGATCGCATGCTGGCTGTGAACTACAGCCGGATGCCGCGTTTTGATTATCCTTCACCCGACAGTGAATCCATCATCCGGCGCGAAGGGACGGCGGTCTTGTGGAAGCGTTGGCGCCTCCTTGAGGATATTGCCCTCTACAACCTGGATGATGACCCCGGGCAAGAACATAATGTTATCGATCAATATCCCGATGTTGCCCATTTAATGCAGAAAGCGTTGGACGGTTGGTGGCAGGACGTGGAACCGGTCGCCAACCAGGTGCAGCGCATCATCATCGGCAGCGATAAAGAGAATCCGATGATGCTCTCAGCTTGTGAATGGCACGATGTATTTGTCGACCAGCAGCAGCAAGTAAGGACCGGGGAGCGCAAGAATAGTTACTGGCACTTGCATGTGGCAAACGCAGGAACTTACAGATTTGAACTACGCAGGTGGCCGCGTGAAAGCAAACTACGCCTGACCGAGGTGAGTCCGGCGGTGCAGTTGACCGACGGCTATTTGGAGGAAGGTCTCGCGCTGCCTATCGCACGGGCCCGTCTGATGATAGAACGGCAATGGCACACACAACCCGTGCACCCGGATGATGAAGCTGCTGTGTTTACTTTAGCAGCTTAAAGCTGGGCCCACATTGCTGCACACCTGGTTCGACGATGCACGGAATCAACCAATTTGCGGTGCTTATTATGTCTACGTATCGCGGCTGGACCAGGTTGCTCTCTCAGGAAGTAACTGAGCGAGAATCTTCTCGAAAAGGAAAGTAAAGCTAGCGATGGCAAAAAAAGCATCCGGCACAATCTACCCACTCTCCGCCCTTAGAGCGGTCGTGCTGCACACCCAGCACCTCACAACACCCAATGGAGTAACGCCTGCATCCACGCCCGAGTCAATCGTCGACCTGGTTACGGATCTCGGTTACGTACAAATCGACACGCTGCATGTGGTCAATCGCGCCCATTATGTCACCCTTTGGGCGCGGTTCGGGTCGTATGCGATTGAAGACCTCCACACACTGCTCTACACCGCCAATCAGCGCAGGCTCTATGAGGGTTGGGGGCACGCTGCCAGCATCATCCCGCTGGAACATTATCGCTACCATAAATGGCGGACAGATCAAAACATCAGTTTCAATCCCGGTTTTCATGAATGGATGAAAAAAAACGGCAATCACGAACTGGTGAAACAGACGTTGGAGCGTATCCGGTCGGAAGGAGGGCTGCGCGTCAGGGATTTCGAGTACAAGGGTCCCAAGACAGGTGTATGGTATGACTGGAAGCCCTCCAAGATGGCGCTGGAGGCGCTGTTTGCCCATGGCGATCTGATGGTGGCAGATCGCGTCAACTTCCAGCGCGTCTATGACCTCAAGAGAACGTATAGTGCCTGCGTGGGTGGATACCACACATGTCGAACCCGATGAAGCGCGCCGCTTCTGCCTGGAACAAGCCGCGAAAGCCCTCGGCGTCTTTGAGCCGCGTCATCTTACCCTTGTACGCATACATGAAATCTACGCCAGCCCGATCGATGATCAAGACAATGATCATAGGAGGCGCACTGGTCGAGATTGAGGGTGAGTCGACGATTGGGAGTAAAACGTGGTTGGTACATCGCGACAACCTGCCGTTGCTTCAACGTGCCGCGGATGATGATGTCAAGACAGAGCGCACCACCTTTCTCGCCCCCTTCGATTCCCTGTTCTGGGCCTGGGACCGGGATCAGAAACTGTGGGGCTTCAAGCAACTGCTGGAATGCTACAAACCCGCTTCTAAGCGTGTCTATGGGTACTTCAGCTTCCCAATTCTGCACAAGAATCAGCTGGTGGGTCGCTTCGATCCGAAGCTGGATCGCAAGACGGGGGTGCTGCATCTGAATGCCCTCTACCTTGAGCCAGGCATAGAGCCAGATGCTGAGCTTGTTGCTGACGTCACCGGCACCATGCGCAGCTTTCTCTCATGGCATGGCGCGGAGAATCTCAAGATAGAGAAGAGCGATCCGCCCGTATTCGGCGAGAAACTGATGAGCGCCTTGTAGAAATCCCGTTCTTTCAAAGAGCTTTGATATGAAAAAACGCCTTAAAAAGCGTGCACTGGACTGGTGGTGACTGTGCAGCTTCTCAAGCGTTTTTTAGCTTCGAATTTTACTGTATAAAGGAGAGAAATGATGGCAACATTTGATACCGTCCGTTTTCCATTGGGAGTGTCCTTTCACACCCTGGATCCTGCACAACAGCCCGAGACCGTCAAACTCCTTGCCAGGTCATCGGTCAAATCGGTGGAACTGTGGGAACCCACCTTCGGGAAAGACGAGGATCATGTGCACAGAATGTGCAACCTGTTTGACGCAGCAGGCGTAGAGGTGCGAACCGTCCATGCGAATTTCGGCAGTTCAATCGACATCTCTTCGCCCGACCATACCGTCAGATCTGAAGGCATCCAGGCTTTCAGCATAGCTCTCGACCTGGCTAAGCGAATGGGAGCTCAAATCATCATCGTGCACCCCAGTTCTGAACCGATACCAGATGAAACACGCACTGGGCGAATGGAAGAGGCAAAGCGCAGCATCTGGACAATTGCAGAAATGGCGGACCATGCTGGATGCCGTATCGCCCTGGAGCTGCTGCCGCGCACCTGCCTGGGACACTCGGTCGAGGAATTATTGTATCTCGTGGAGGAGATAGATCCAGGCAAGGCAGGTGTGTGTCTTGACACAAACCACCTTATGGCTGGCTTTTCTTTACTCCCGGAGGTGGTTCGCAGCCTTGGACCGCGACTGATTGCACTGCACTGCTCCGATTATGACGGGGTTGACGAAAAGCACTGGCCGCCCAGTCGAGGTGTCATCAACTGGACGGCATTTCTACAGGCACTTGCAGACGTACATTTCACAGGTCCATTGAATTATGAAGCCACACTTGACGGGCAGACACCAGCGGAACGGTTAGCTTTCCTGGAGGACAATTATTCGCGGCTCGTTTCCGGCAGTGGATAACTGAGCAATCCGCGAGAAAACAAAAGCCGTCCGAGGGGAAATTATCACCTTCGAATGTGCGACCAATAGGGGCTTTCCCCTTGGATGGGCATAGGCATCAAGTTAAGGCGTTATTAAGCGTAATCAGAGCCAAAATAGGCATCGCTCCCAAAATACGGGAGATCCCTCTTTAGGGGAGGGAACGAGGTAGGGGTCAAAAAGCGAGTCTACGGGTGAGATTTTGCTGTATTGACCCTGTCATTTAAGCAAAAACCCAGATGGATTCCCGCTTTCGCGGGAATGACACATCGTTTTTTCTTAAGTTGATACCTATGGGGCTTTCCCCTCGGATGGGTAACCTATTATGTGACCTCATCCTGAAAGAACTCTATCACCTCACCATCAGGTCCCTTGCAGAATGCAACACGCACCGGGGTTGGGGGATCGCTGGAAAGGATAACGTCCTTGGGTTCGACAGTCACCTCGGCTCCTGCTGCACGAGCAGCCTCAATAGCCTTGTCACAGTCGTCGCTCCGAAGGGCAAAATGGCGAATCAAACCCTTAGGGTTGAATCCATCCGATTCTCCCTGCGAGATCTCGAGATAGTTGCCGTCACCCGTGTCCAGCAGCACCGTCCGTCGGTCCACAGAACCCCACGCGAGGCGGAGCTTGAACCCCAATCCCTCGGTGTAGAATTTGATGCTGGCGTCCAGATTGCGGACGTGCATTGAGATGTGATGAAATCCACCACCGCCAATAACTTGGTTATGTCCTGCCATGAAAGCTCTCCTTTTTCGGGTTTTTCCTGCCACAAGAGCACATCATACCACAAGCTACCGCCCATGTAAATTGCACCCTCCAGATGGGTGCGTTCGAGGAAAGGGGCAGGTTCTTTGAGCGGCGCGGGTGTGTGGAAGGAAAACCTTCAACCACAGTGAGTGGCAGGAAAACCACCTGCCACTCATGCAGAAACGGCTAATACACCCGTTTCTGCTTTTATTAGAATAGGACAAGGTTAAATGCGGAGCGGCGTATTTTATACTGGGGTGCCCGTTTGGCAAAGCCAAACGGTACACCCCAAAATAACGTGTGGCGGTGCAGGAATCATAATGTATAGCACGATCATTCTGGTCTGCACCGCCACTTACCTTGCCGTTTGTATGGTCAAGATTTATGGATGATATCTTGCATTTTCCACTAAAATGTAACGGATCCCTTCAGGTCGGTGCGTTTTAAGAAAGAGCCCCAGGACGGAGCCCACTTTCGCCCAGTTTGAAATACGCCCAATATGTGACCGGCAATAATATAATCGTAGATGTGCGCTATAATTACAATCTATGAAGATCTTTCGTCGACTATTAGTTATCGTTCTAGTAATCGCCCTGATGGGGGCGATATCGTTGGTTGGTTGGGCGACCATCAGTGCTCAGGATGCGACAGAACGTGCAGTTATGGTATTACAGGAAAATGGTATTCAAAGGGAAGATGGGCAGCTTGTATTTCGACCGAGTTCCCCCAATGATAAAGGCCTGATATACTATCCGGGTGGACTGGTTGAACCAGAAGCCTATGCAGTTACGGCACAAGGCATTGCGGACGCAGGATATCTGGTTGTAATTCCCAAAATGCCCCTCAATCTTGCATTCACGGGTATCAACCGTGCTGATGAAATCATGGCAGATTTTCCAGAAATTAAATCCTGGGCTATAGGTGGACACTCACTCGGTGGAGCTATGGCGGCTGAATACGCTAAAAACAACGTGGATAGTCTTGACGGGTTAATCATGTTTGCCTCATATCCCGCGAACAACGCGGAATTTGTAAATTTCCCAATACCTATTTTGACGATAATAGGATCAGAAGACACAGGTGCTCCCCAACAAGAAGCATTTTATGAAGCGATTAGTGATTCAGCAACACGCTTTCTCATCGAAGGGGGTAACCACCGCCAGTATGCCGATTACAGTTTTCAAAGAGGTGACGGAATCGCAACAATCTCTGCGGAAGTACAACAAGACCAAATCATCACTGCCACTACCGAATTTTTAGACACGCTGGAATAACCTTTCATGCCAAATGGTCTAGGTTCCAACCGCAAGCCTTGTTTAGCGATATGCAGCTTGAACCGGAGCATCATCCCTATGACAGATTGGATGCTGCCAGTACACTCAAAACATTGACCCACGCCGTCGTGCAGCAGAGACGGAGAACGTGGGGTAGATGTCAATGGTCTCCCACAATACAGAATAAGGAGTCGACAAATGGCAGAACCAGCCCTTGATAAACAAAGACCGATCAACGCCCCCCTTAAGTCCAAACGCATCCTATGGCGGGAACCTGAAAATCCCATCAGGTGGGCTTATGCCAAGCTCTTGAGAGAACAAAGCCGTACCAAGAAGCTCTATGACATCAATCCCTATGCAGAGGTTTATCAGTTCCAAGACGGTGTCTACGGCATCTATACCGAAAGTCTGGATGGTATGGGAGATCCCTGGATGTATCTGGTTGTCGGACCAGAAAAAGCTCTGCTTATCGATACAGGCTTCGGTGCCGGTGACTTAAAGGGTCTCGTAAAAGAGATCATCGGTGATTTGCCGCTTTTTGTCGTTAATACCCACGCCCACTTTGATCATGCATACGGCAACTTCCAGTTCGATAAAGTCTACTGCCACGCGTATGAAGTCTATAGTCTGCAAGCCGTGATGAAGCCGGACATCTGGGATTACCTGTTCGATGAAAACGGCAATTGTATCTGGACTGAGTTTGACAGAGACGATCTTGTACCCTTCAGCGAATATGAGATTGTCGGTGTTCCGGATGGCTACGTATTCAACCTGGGTAGCGGACACGAAGTCGAATTAGTATTCCTGCCCGGTCATACTCCCGGCCACGCAGGCTTCCTGGACAAGAAGAATCGAATTTTCTTCTGCGGCGACGACGCATGCTTTGGCGCGGTGGGTATTGGCGCGACCAGACCCGAAAATCCATACGCAAAATATGCTTCTGTTGAAGGTCTTTACAATGAACTGGTGAAGATTACCGCTCGTATGGATGAATTCGACGGACTGTATCCGGGACACGGTCTTGTAGACGCAGGGTCGATTATGTTAGTCAATGTGATGGAAGCGTGCAAAGCGGTGCTTGATGATCCCGAATGCTATGACTGGAAAGGTGAGGTATCGCGCCACGGCGTGACACAAACGCAGTACCGCAAGATGATCTACCAGTCCGGTTACCTGTGCTATACCAGGAATAGACTTTACCTGACCTGATCATCAAATCTCATAGCATCAAAACATGCCTATTGTGTCACATTGATGAATAACAAGTTAAGCCGGCGCAATTTCCTGTCCTATATCGCGACTATTGTGGGAAGCACAGTATGTGCTCCCCTCGCAGGTTGTGCGCCTGGTGAAGCATCTATTCCTGTTAATGGGGAAAAACCCGAAATTTCACCAACGGTTCTGGTTTCGAACCTGAGCCCTGCAACAGCGACCGCAACGCCAAAGATCTTCGCAACCGCAACACCTGTCCCGGCAACGGTTAAGCTCTCTTCTACGCCTACGGTTGTGCCGCCTCCTACAGTGCAATTACTGGGAAGTCAAAATCTTGAGCGAGTCAATATCCGGTATTCAAACGAGATAGAACCGGTTGATATCGATAGCTGGCGGTTGGTGATAAGTGGAATGATTGATCATGCACAGGAACTGACTCTGGATGCTATCAAAGCCTTTCCGCTGGTATCGCAAACTTCACGACTCAAATGTATTGAAGGGTGGTCGTTCGCCGCCAAATGGATTGGGTTCCAACCGCAAGCCTTGTTTGACCTCGTGCAGCCTGAACCGGAAGCGAAGTGGGTACGTTTTTACTGTGCCGACGACTATTTTGAATCTCTGGAAATCCGGACACTACTTCTTGACCGTGTGCTCTTTGCCTATGGCATGAATGATGCGCCATTATCACCGCTGCATGGCGCGCCCTTAAGATTAATTGTCCCATTTATGTACGGCTACAAAGGACCCAAAGTAATACAGAAGATTGTATTTACGACTACAAAGGTGCCTGAAGATTGGACACCGGTTGAAGAATATGGGCTGGATGGTACGATATTGCCCGGGAAAGATTATGCACTGGATTTGGGGATTACAAGTGAATTCAGCAAAAAAGGTGAGATTGTTTACGATCAGGGACTTGAATCGCTGGATAACTGAACCGGAACAATGATCACAACATTACCAGTCAATGGAACGCCTGCAGCCATTGGATATTCGGCATCGAGTAATGCCGGTTACCGGCTGGAGGACCGCGTTATACCGTCGGGCACAGGGATTCTGGCGGTATTTGTCGGAAGAGAAGAAGCGTGGGGTGCAGACGTTACATTACGCTTCCAGCCCCAGGCAGACCTACCCTCGAAGGCCTAAAGTTCCTCCGGATTTTGCCATTCTATCTCTGTTGTGTGGGGCGAATACCAGGCGCGAGCCGTGATCCGGCCTTGCTTGTGATCGCCGAGGACGCGTACGATCTTGGTTTCGCCTGGCAGCAGGTCAAACCAGTTGTCCTCAAAGAGCCAGCCAAATTCGTCACCGTCGGCATTTCCTTCCAGGACCACTGCACGGGCGAACCGGTCGGTCGATATAACCAGCGCGCCATCCCTGACCTGTACGTCCAGTCTGGCCTCGGGGAAGGTGATCTGACGTTCGATATCTGCCAGGGCGTTAGTCCGGGCGATGTACTTTTCCTTGAGCATCACGCAGCCAGGCAAAGAGCACGTGGTCGCGTAAAAAAGTGCCGATGCCGGCCTGATCGAGCCGGATCACCTGGGTTGAACAGCCTGGTGCTATCCTGATCCGGCGGACGATCTGTTTCACGACAGTGTTCTTCGTGCAGGTGGAACAACTGTACCGTTACCTCGCCCTCTACCGGCATTGGGGTGTCGTTGACCGCCCACAGCCAGACATAGGTTCCCACCTCAAAGGAGAGCAGCACCGGGGCGTAGGCGCGTCTGATTGCATAGTAGGGGATATAGGGCTCGAGATAGTAGTCCACCTTGCCGCTGTAGATCTGCGGCCACGAGTCGTTGAACTTCCAGACCAGGTAGCCACCGCAGATCCGCCGTTCCGAGTCCTCGTCGGCGGGGCGACCGCGCCTTTGCCGCTCAATCGTGTCCTGATAGTACAGCGCCTCGGCCATACCCAGCCGGTAGACAAGTTCGCCGGATTGGTGGCGTCGTAAAACTGTTCCACCGGGCCCGTTTTCTTCCAGCTCGAGCTGGTCGTATAGCGCATCCAGCTCTCGGGCCACGGGTACTGGTTTCCGTGCCTGTACACCGGAGAGTAATCCTCCGGCCACAGGTCCTGCGGGGCAAAGAAACGCTTCAGGCTGCGCAGCGGCGGAGCAGCGATGCGCGTGTCCTCGCTGGCAAAAACCAGGTCGTCGTATCCCGGCACGTACCACATATTTGTATAGCCGTGCGTGTCCCACTGCTTGGGATCATTGGCGTCGATGCCGTAGTAGGGCGAGTTGGGCAGATAGAATCGCTCCGGGTCCAACGCATCGCAGACCGCTTTGACATCCTGCTCAGCGGGTACACGTCCGGGCCACGCACCCCCAGGACCGCCGAATTCGCTTTCGTTCCACATGGCAGCCTCATTGCCTCCGCACCACATCAGGATCGAGGGATGGTGCGTGAGTCGCCGGATCATGTTCGCGGCTTCTTGCCGGCAGATCGCACGGCTGATCTTGTCAGGCTTTAGCGGTAGATCGGTAAAGTCCTGCCACAGCAAAAAACCGCGCCGGTCAGCCATCTCGTAAAAGTGATCGTCAGGTGCTTTTACCTCACCCCAGACGCGGAATGCGTTGAAATGGGCGTTTTCGGCGATGTCAAAAAGCCGTTCCGCTTTGTCCGGATTCCAGACCTCGGTGACCCAGTCTGGAGAAACCCAGTTTCCACCCCAGAGGCGGACCGGGACGCCGTTGACCTCAAAGTGCAGAGGTTCGGGCATGGTGATGCGCCGAAAGCCGACGGTGCGGCGTTCCTGCTGCGCTGCTTTTCCATCGGCGACGAGATCGATCTCTGCCTGATACAGGGGCTGTGCGCCATAACCGCGCGGCCACCATAGCTGGGGGGTGATGACCTGAACCGTTACCTCGGCCCCGTATTCCCCGTCACGCGCCTCGACGGGCACTTTCGCTGATGCCGCCGTGCTCCCATCCGGTGCCAGGATGCGCACCTCAAGGTACAGATCTTGAGCGTCACATATGCCCGTGGCTTGTACTTTGACCGTCCCTTTTTGGTGATCGGCGCTTAATGTTGTATTGACGAGTAGGGTCGTTATCTCTGCCAGGTCCATCTTTTCAAGGATCACGTCGTCGAACACACCCATATGGGAAAAGTATGGGTTAGGTCCCAGGTAGGTGTTATAGTTCTTGTTAGGCCTGCGCACGGGACGGTTAGGGTCTCCGTCCACAAAATACATGGGCTCCGGTTTAGAGCCGGACAGGTCGAATACCGTGTGAAAGTGCAAAACCAGCGTGTTCTCACTGTAGAGGTATTGGGTCACATCCAACCGTAGGGGCATATAAACATTGCTGTGCTGACCGATCTGAACGCCGTTGAGATAGATGTCGACGATCGAGTCCAGCCCCAATAAGCGTAAAAAACACCTGGCGCCCGGGTCGTCCATGGTGAACCGAACAGCATAGACCCAATCCTGCTCTGCCACCCAACGGCACGCTTCTGCCCGATCCGGAAGCCAGGGGGTTTCGATCATGCCGTGGGACAGCAGCACATCGTGGACCATGGCAGGCAACCTGGGAGCCTCGATCCAGTTCTCGTCCCAGTTAGCCCGTGCAGCCTGACGGAGAATATCTTCATGCAGTTCGTTGGCTGGTGATAGCGCTTTCAGACGCCACCCGTCCTTCAGATATGTTTTTTCCATTTTAGATTCGCTCCTTGAATTGCATACCATAACAATACATCCGGAGTCTCTTCTATGACTCTCGACTTTTGCTTCAACATCACAATTGTATTACTCTTCTGCTTTTTACGCCAGAAAAGTATCATAATCGGAGGACCGTCACAGCCGCATTTGACCCCCCAGTAAGACGGCATTACACTCAACTTTTGAAACTTAACTTACTAAACAAAGGCAAGACATGATCGAAATCGCCTATCTTGAGGATTACCTTGAGCTAGTTCCCACCCTGACGAACTGGTTCCGTGCCCAGTGACCTGAATACTACGCTGCGCGCAATCCAGAGGAGATTGCTCAGGATTTTTACTCGGAAGCAAACCGGGACGGTCTACCTGTGCGCCTGGTGGCCTTCGCTGACGGTGCGTTGGCGGGTACGATTACCCTGCGTGACCAGGCTATTACTTCACTGCCGGGATACCAACCGGGTCTTGGGGGATTATTTGTTGCAGTGCGGTATCGCGGTCAAGGTGTCGGAACCGAGTTAGTCAAAGCTGGAATGCATTTAGCTCGGGATCAGGGCTACGGGAGAGTTTACGCTACAACCATTACAGCACGTGGCATCCTGGAACGTCTGGGATGGAAACTGGTACAGATGGTTTCGCATGGCGATGAGCAACTGGGGCTCTATAGCTGTGAGCTTGCAGAGGGCGGTCCGTCACCGCAAGCAAACGACACGACTCAGTGGAGTGGTTGATAGCCACTTTACGCTGTTGATTTCCGGTCTTCTCAAACTATCCAGGATTGGTCAATGACCGTTCATTCGAAAATCATACAGATAGGGTCGCTGCACGGCAAAGACTGTTTGCTGTATAGATTATTTTGCACATCCAGGTCATTTGTAATTTATACAATTAATATATTATTTATATGCTATAATAATAGTCGTTAATAACTAAAATTTCTAACGGAAAAAAGAAGGTATTAATGAGTGCAAAAACAGATACACAGGAGTCCGGAGGATTCTCGGTCGAGGAAAAAGCCGCTATGAAGGAGCGCGCCCGAGAGTTGAAGGCGGAAGCGCGCATGAACAAGGACCGGGTGGAAGGGGAAAAAGCCCTGTTCGAAAAGATCGCAGAAATGGATGGGGCGGATCGTGCAATGGCGGAGAAGCTTCATGAGATTATCACCGCCAGCGCGCCCGAACTCTTGCCGAAGACCTGGTACGGGATGCCCGCGTATGCCAAGGACGGTAAAGTCGTCTGCTTCTTCCAAAGCGGGGAGAAGTTTAAAACAAGGTATGCGACTCTCGGCTTCAGCGAAACAGCAAACCTGGACGAAGGCGCTATGTGGCCTACCTCCTACGCTCTGACGGCGTTGACCAAGGCCGAAGAGGAAAGAATCGAAGCACTCGTGAAAAAAGCAGTGAGTTGAGAAATAATAGCAAGTGTAATCGGCTTTACGCACCATAACGGGAGAGAAAACTAATGTCTGAACATATCACCTTTATCGGCACTTATGAGATCCCCAAGGGTGCATTTGATGATTTCTTCGCTGCCTACAAGGACATGAGCGAATATGTGAAAGAAAACGAGCCACGGCTTGTGAGTAGGCACACTTACATCAACAGCGACCTATCTGAAGCTACAACAATTATGATTCTCCCAGATTCCCAATCCCTTGAATTCCATCTAATTGTCGCATCCTCGTGGATCCAGGTCGGCGTTCAGATGGTCCGCACAAAACATATGGAGATCTACGGAAACGTCAGCGAAGTTGTCCTCGAACGTCTGCAACGCGTTTCGGAAAGTTCCGGGGATTGGCCCATCACCGTTAAGAAGCACCTGCACGGCTTTCCCGAGTGGTCCCAGCCATAGCGTACGTAAGCACTTTTTCAATATGGCATTGACTGCGCTTTATGGCAGGGTGGTACACGTTGACTTTGCCAGCGAATAAGATTGCCGCCACATACTTCAAGGGATTCACCGGTTGGCTTGATCACCCGTTAAATCCAGATTAAAAAAATGCGGCGCGGGAGTCAACGAAGGTAAAAAGATTGACCGATCCGCGCCGCAATATTGTATTTTTTTTTGTTCGATGCATTTTAACAAAAATGCAAAGATTAGAAAGCCTCCGAGACTTTTGTGCTCCGATCAGGCAAGGTCGAAGCGGTCAAGGTTCATAACCTTGTTCCACGCCGCGACAAAGTCATTTACGAACTTCCCTGAGGCGTCCGCGCTGGCATAAACTTCTGCCAAAGCCCGGAGTTGGGAGTTCGAACCGAAGATGAGGTCGACACGGGTGCCGGTCCACTTCAGTTCGCCTGTTGCACGATCACGAAGTTCAAACACGCCATCGTCTTCTAAGGTTGCCTTCCACATCGTGTTCATATCGAGTAAATTCACGAAGAAGTCATTGGTGAGGGCCTCTGGTCGCTTGGTGAAGACGCCGTGCTGAGACTGTCCGAAGTTGGCATTCAGAACGCGAAGTCCGCCGACGAGGACAGTCATCTCAGGAGCGGTCAGCGTCAAAAGCTGCGCACGATCCAGCAGCAGTTCCTCTGGCGCAACAGCGAACTTGGTTTTAAGGTAGTTGCGAAATCCGTCTGCAACCGGCTCAAGTACGACAAATGACTTAACGTCGGTTTGCTCTTGCGACGCATCAGTACGTCCCGGCGTGAATGGAACATTCACATCGTGACCAGCATTTTTCGCAGCTTGCTCGATACCAGCACATCCCCCCAGGACAATCAGGTCGGCGAGGGAAACTTTCTTCCCGCCGGATTGCGCGTCGTTGAACGCCTTCTTGATGCCCTTGAGAGTTTCGAGCACCTTTTCCAGTTGCTCAGGCTGGTTGACTTTCCAGTCTTTCTGCGGCGCAAGACGAATGCGCGCTCCGTTTGCACCACCGCGCTTGTCTGAGCCACGGAATGTGGATGCCGACGCCCAGGCGGTCGAGACCAGTTCCGGGATCGACAAACCGGAGGCAAGGATCTTGCCCTTGAGGTCTGCGATATCCTTGTCGTTGATCAGCACATGATCGACTTCAGGCACCGGGTCTTGCCATATAAGCACTTCCTCAGGCACCTCCGGACCCAGGTATCGCGAACGGGGACCCATATCGCGGTGTGTCAGCTTGAACCATGCCCGTGCAAACGCGTCTGCGAATTCCTCAGGGTTCTTGTGGAACCGCTTCGAGATCTCCCGATACTTCGGATCCATCCGCAACGCCAAATCCGCTGTGGTCATGATAGTCGTTACCTGCTTCGACGGATCGTGAGCGGCAGGCGCCAGATCTTTTTCATCCGGATTGACCGGGACCCACTGCCAGGCGCCGGCGGGACTCTTCACCAGATCCCAATCGTAGCCGAACAGCATGTCGAAATAACCCATGTCCCACTGGGTCGGTTTCGGCGTCCATGCGCCTTCAATACCGCTGGAAATCGTGTCATCTCCCTTTCCGCTGCCGAAACTGCTCTTCCAGCCAAGTCCCTGCTCTTCGATGGGGGCAGCTTCAGGCTCACGACCGACATGGGTCGCAGGACCTGCCCCGTGAGTTTTACCAAAAGTATGTCCACCCGCGACAAGCGCAACTGTCTCCTCGTCGTCCATCGCCATACGCGCGAAGGTCTCGCGGATATCGCGCCCGGATTCAACCGCACTCGGTTGACCGTTAGGACCTTCCGGATTCACGTAGATCAAGCCCATCTGCACGGCAGCAAGTGGATTCTCCAGGTCCCGGTCACCGGAGTATCGCTTGTCACCAAGCCACTCACTCTCAGTCCCCCAGTAAACGTCCTCTTCCGGCTCCCAGATATCTTCGCGTCCTCCCGCGAAGCCGAAGGTCTCAAATCCCATCGACTCAAGCGCGCAGTTACCGGCAAGGATCATCAGGTCTGCCCACGAGATCTTTTTGCCATACTTCTGCTTGATTGGCCAGAGCAGCCGGCGCGCCTTGTCGAGGTTAATGTTATCCGGCCAACTGTTGAGGGGAGCGAAACGCTGGTTGCCGTGCCCTGCCCCGCCGCGACCGTCGCCCATGCGATAGGTACCCGCGCTGTGCCACGCCATCCGGATAAAAAGCCCCCCGTAATGACCGTAGTCAGCCGGCCACCAGTCCTGCGAGTCGGTCATCAGTGCATAAAGGTCCTTCTTTAAAGCCTGCAGATCCAGTTTCTTGAATTCCTCAGCGTAGTTAAATTCCTCGCCCATCGGATTGCTCTTCGCAGTGTGCTGGTGTAGGATCTTGAGATTCAACTGGTTCGGCCACCAATCCTGGTTCGACGTGCCTTTGCTGACCATGGGTTTGGCAGATTTTCCCGTGACAGGACACTTGCTTTCTTTTTCCATCTCTGTTCTCCTTTTATATAAAACTTGAGGCCATAAAGCCTTAACGCATCGTGTTTGGGGGTCTGTAACTCTCACACTAATGTTTCTCTGTCAGATCTTATATGCTTCTGTTTTAAGGATTAGGATTATTGATCGATAGGCCTACCTCCTTGTGCTTGTCTCGCAGATTTGGAAGCTCAGTGCAAGGATATCAACATCTCCCGGGTCAATGTCTTTCCCTGACCTGGCAGTCTGGACAGATGCTGTAAAAGGTCACCTGATGACTCAGTATCTGATAGCCGGATCTCTCTTCTGGCGAAAGGTCCAGCGCTTGAAAATCGTGATCAATGTCGATCAGTTTGTGGCACTCGACGCAATATAGATGGTGGTGGGTTTCATTGTTCGTGTCGTAACGCTGTCCACCTTCGCTGAGGTCGTGCACCGGCGTCAACTCGCCCAGATCACTCAACTCGCGAAATGTGTTGTACACCGTCGTGCGAGAAACATCGGGCATCACCGCCAGGACGCGATTGTACATCTGCTCGATTGTGGGATGACTGTCGTCGTTTACGAGCAATTCCAGGATCACCCGCCTCTGTGGTGTGATTTTGAGTCCGTTTTGCCTGAATTGGCTGAGAAGCATCTCAAGTGATTTCAAAATTGCTCCTTGAATGTACACGTAACTAATTTGTAATTATTATAAACTAGAAAGATGCTTTTGTCAAGCAACTTTTCAAGTCCTATACAGTTCCGCAGAGATACCTGAAGAAACAAAAAAGCCCATCACGGTGAGATGAGCTTTCACAGGAGGAGCACAGCCGCATCAGAATGCATTCGCTGTTCTCCTCCTCAGATTTACCAGAATCCTGTTAGGCGGTTATGAACTGTCCAGAACCATACAACCAATCATCAATACACCTTCACCAGAAACGGTTTCAAGGCTGCCACAAACGTATCGAAGGCTTCGAAGCGAATCAGGTGCCCGACTGTATCAACATGCACGCGCTGAATCTGCGGAGCAATCTTGATCGCATCCAAATAAGCCGGTTCAGCTACCAGCGCACCTTTATCGGGGTTCCCTGTGAATAGCAGGACCGGGCACTTGATTTTCGCAAGGGAATCACGCCAGTTTACGTCCAGTACCCGATCCCTTTTGAAGATGTTCATGCTCAGTTCGCGCTTCGACTGGGTTAAGAACTTAATCATCTCATCGCTGACCGCCGGATTGAACTGCTCGCGGTAATACGCAAACGCCTCGTCGAATGGTATAATCTTCGTCCCCTCGAATTCCTCGCGTATCCGCGCATCGCGGTTGGTACGCTGTTCCGTCACCATATGATCACGCCAGCCTGGATCCTCCAGCACAATGGCGCGCATCAAGTGCGGATAACGTGAGGCGGCATTCTGCGTGTACCCCGCCCCCATCGAATGACCGGCGACCACAGGCTGGTCCAATCCCAGCCCCTCTATCAGACCAGCCAGGTCATCCGCCATCGCGGAGGAGTTATTGCCCGTCTCCGGCGCGTCCGACTTCCCGTGACAACGTGCATCCACCATAATGACATCATAAACCGCTTCCAGTTCCCGGGCAACTGGCGTCCAGCATAACCCGTTATCGCTGAAGCCGTGACAGAGAACCACGGGTGGTTTGCCACCTCCCGTGCGGGTGTAGTGTATGGTGATGCCATTGGTTTCGATATAACCATCTGTCCAGTTGGTCATTATTTTCTCCTTAAAATAAATTATATGTAGAGGCACGACGTGCCATTGCGGTGTAGAAAGCCGTATCCACAACAATTATGACAAGTTTTCCACAAACGCGCAAATATCCTGCGCCACCTGTAAGAAAACGCATAAACATAGTCATTCACGTTCAGCATGCGTTTTCCCGCAACCATCAATACCAGGAAATGACCATCAGTCCGATAGTCCTGGGCGACCAATCACTCACCATTCAGCAAATTTGCCTTTACTGGTGGAAGGTGGGATACCTGGGTGATTAGGTTTTTCCATATGGCATTTTATCGCACAGTTTTGACTAATTCACATACGCAAATTACACTCGCTCGTAGAATGAAGTCCGGCTTTAGGATATTATTTCTGAGCAGGCCCTATCAGATATTGGAGGAACTCAGTCATGAGAAAAGTTATTGTGCTTGAACACATCTCCCTTGATGGTGTCATACAAGCCCCAGGCGGGCCAGACGAAGATACCAGCGGTGGCTTCGCGTATGGCGGGTGGATAGCGCCATATTCCGACGAGATTCTTGGAACTGCCTTGAGAAGGCAGATGAACATGCCGTTCGACCTGTTGTTAGGGCGCAAAACCTTTGAAATTTGGGCGCCGTACTGGCCTCACCATGGGGACGTATGGCCTGGCGTCAATGCGGCGACCAAGTATGTCGCATCGAATACCATGACGTCTGGCGAATGGCAGCCTTCCGTGTTTTGTAAACGGAGATATTGCAGAAAAAGTCGCCAATAATCAAGCAACAGCAAGGGCCGGATTTGCACGTTTGGGGAAGTGGTAATCTCCTTCAGACGCTTATCAAGCATGATTTAGTCGATGCGTTCTGGTTGATGATATATCCGATAACGTTGGGCGGTGGAAAGCGGTTGTTTGCCGATGGCACGATCCCGGCGGCGTTCAAGGTGACAGAAAGCAAAGTCACCCCGAGTGGCGTCATTGTCGTGAATTACGAGCGTGCAGGCGCAATCACAACCGGAAGTTGATGAATATTCGCGACGTGTTGGTTTGTCCAGTAAAAACAGAATGTGTTTTACTACGATGTGTCTCCTGATTTAGCTCCCAGGCTATCCTGGCTGAGAATCATATCCCGGTACCAATACGCGCTGTCTTTCACAGTCCGCTTTTGCGTCTCATGATCAACGCGGACAAATCCCATGCGATGACTGTAACCGCCGTTCCACTCGAAATTGTCGATCATCGACCACATAAAGTACCCACGAACATCGGACCCGACAGCCATAGCTTTTTCCAGTTCTGCCAAATAGTGTTGCAGGTATTGGATGCGGTGTTCATCCTTGACCCGGTCTGGTTCAACCACGGCATCAAAATCACCACAACCATTCTCGGTGATATAGACGACCGGTGCGCCATATTCTTCGCGATAGAGTTCCAGAAGTTCCCTCAAGCCTTCAGGATAAGCCTGGGGACCGAGTACAGGATGTGCGACGCCGGGAGGTGGGTCGCGATCAACCCAGAACCGGAAAAAGGGCACATACCAGGCGTGCCGGGCATACTGACGCGTGTAATAGTTGACGCCAAGGAAGTCAGTTGGTGTAGAAATCACCGCCATATCACCGGGGTGGATTTTGGGACGGAAGGGCCACGCGCGTTTGAGCAAAGCCTCCGGGTATTCGCCTTTATAGATGCCATTCAGGTAAAAGCGATTCATAAAAAGATCGGCGAAATAGGCAGCCTCCTGATGTTTGGGGGTTTCGGCATAGGGGTAAATCGGAAATTGGCTCAGCGTAATCCCGATATTCAAGCCGGGGTGCAGCGCGCGGACCCGCTGTACCGCCAGCCCATGACCGAGTAACTCGTGGTGTGCCACGCGAAAGTATTTCCATGGGTTACGAATGCCTGGCGCGTGCTCGCCGATAAAATGTCCAAAAAAGGCATGTTCCCAGGGTTCATTGAGCGTGATCCAGTGCTTGACACGATCTCCCAAAGCTTGAACAATGATCTCGGCATAGTCGGAAAAATAGTATGCGGTATCCCGGCTAACAAAACCACCGTAGTGCTCGAATAACGCCTGTGGCATATCCCAATGAAACATCGTGATGAATGGCGTAATGTTTTTCTCCAAAAGCGCATCGACCAGGCGCTCATAATAATCCAATCCCTTGGTATTGACCTCACCTTTACCCTGGGGAAGCACCCGGCTCCAGGCGATGGAGAAACGATAGGCATTCATCTGTATCTCAGCCATGATGTTAATGTCTGTCAGGAAATCATGGTAGGTGTCGCAAGCCACATCACCGGTGTCACCATTTTTGATTTTGCCTGGTCTGCGGACAAAAACATCCCAGGTGGAAGGTCCTTTGCCATCGCTGTTCCAACCGCCTTCGATCTGGTAAGCTGCGGTCGCAGAGCCAAAATAAAAGTTCTTGGGGAATTGGGGAAAGGTCTTCATTGGTTGTCCTTTTATGGTTTAGTGCCTGTTTAACATTTCAACACGACGGCGCTGTTCGGCGAAGTCAGGAAGCTCTTTCAACTCTTTTGGATCGAACTGAACTTTCTCCGCCAGCGCACCCGTCTGCTCCCAGTCTACTCAACAATCGCATTCTGAACAGTAAAACTACATTAATCTGCAGCCCATTTTGCCCTGATTGGCATCCGCTTTCGTTATTGGTTTCATTGCCGCACTCCTGTCGTCGTAATTTCTGAGCGCAACCTTATGATCAATAGGCGATCAATATTCGTAGAAACGTATCTTTGACACACGTGTCAAATCAAAAGATAATGTTACTGAAGGGGACACACTGTCGATATAATGGCAAAATTGTGATATAGATACTGCTTATTTGAAGGAGAAAATCCATATGGGACTTCCGTTTGATCACCATACTTACACAGGACGCATCACGCTTGAGTATTGGGAGAAAACCTCACCAGCCTCCGCAGGTTCTATCGTGGAGAGTAAGAATCTTCCGGAGAATCCTGACGGCCGAACGACGATTGAGGATTTCTCGATTCTTGCCGGGTGGACTGGAAAACACAGTGTGCGTATTCGCGGATACGTGCACCCACCCGTAACAGGCGCCTACACTTTTACGAGTTGCGGGCATGTGGATCTGTATATCGGTATGAACCCCCTCGACGGATCGTCTCGTCAGATCCTATCCACCACCAGCAAATGCTCTGATGCGGTTCTGTTGCAGGCTGGAACATGTTACTTTATTAAGGCGGTCTGTGCATCCGGTGACGATGATTGTGCTATGCATGTTGGCTGGCAAATGCCGGATGGCACGCAAATGGAGGTAATCTCCGGCTCTTACCTGTCACCCTACAATCGTTTTCAGGATGATTCCAGCTGCGCACAATGTGCTTTCCGGCTTGAGCCGGAGACATCCCCGCATACTGGCGTCAGCCTACGACTTTGCTGTACTCCGAAACCGCATTTCACAGGGTGGTCAAATGACCGAGTTTTATGAAGTGCTCAAAAAGCAGGGGTTGGAATTTCTCGAACAGGCACTTCCTGAATATCCATATACCGATCCTTTCAGCTATAACATTGCAGGGCGTGCAAATCAGTTGATCCAGATGATGGAAACCCTCGGATTTATATACAATATTGAGAATTTTGGATGGAGACCAGGATCTTGCTCTCAGGTGTACTGACCGGGCCTGGATCGAGCTTGAGGCGGCATCGCACTTCATGAATTGGGACACGGAGCACTTTGCCTCGACCCCGCGCATGGCCCATGCTTATGCCATGGGCTACGACTGGTTTTACAATGCCTTCACTGTTGAACAACGCGCAGTCATCCGGAAAGCCATCGTTGAATTGGGGATCAAGAAATATGACGAAGAGCTGGATAAAGGGCCTTTTGGCTGGCATCAGTGGACGGTGATGAAGGGAAACTGGAATTGCGTCATTAACGGTGAAACTGGCATCGCAATTCTCGCCATTGCCGGTGAAAATGACTATCTCTCGGAGGATATATTACACAAATTGCTGGTGAATACCAGGAATTTCTCGATGCTGACCTACTATCCTGATGGCGGGACAAAAGAAAGCCCTTCCTACTGGAAGTTCAAGGACGATTTCTTTCTCCCCTTGTTACCGGCACTGGAAACCGCATTGGGAACCGATTTTGGACTGGGTGCTGTAAAAGGCTTCGCCGAATCAGGTCTTCACCCCATCTACGCCTTGGGACCTTCAGGGCAGTTTTTCAATTACTCCGATGGGGGGTTGAATTGGCAAGCAACGCCTGGTTTGCTATACCTTTCCAGGACGTTTAACAAACCACTGTATGCATGGACCTACCGCGATCGGTTCCCTGATAGTGTGTCCGTGCGATCGGTGCTATGGTATGACTCACGGGGTACGAAGGCGGACCTTTTGAATCTTCCCCTCGACCGGTATTTCAGCGATGCGGAGGTGGTCTATCTGCGCGGTGCATGGGATGATCCGAACAGTTCCTGGCTTGGCTTTGCAGCCACCGACAACTGGGATTTTATCCACGGACAGCTCGATCAGGGTACATTCGTTTTTGATGCCCTGGGACAGCGCTGGGCTGCGGATTTAGGCGCCGATAACTACGGACTGCCCGGTTACTGGGATAAGGACACTGGAGGAATCCGCTGGAAGGTGTATCGTATCCGCGCTGAAGGACATAATACGTTGGTCATCAATCCCGGATCGACGCATGAAGACCAGCATCCTACGGTCAAAGGGAAGATGATTGAGTTTTCCAGTGCCGGTCATCACCCCTTTGCCATCGCTGATCTTACAGATGCATACAAAGCAGAATGGCGCGCTCAAAGTACGACGGGGGATAAAACTTGTCGATAGAAATGCGCTTTTGATATGCGACGAACTGTTACTTGAACACCCATCTGAGGTATGGTGGTTTATGCATACGCAGGCAGATATTGTTTTAGCTGAAGATGGGCGTAATGCGACTTTGCATCAAGGGGGAAAACAGGTTGAAGTATCTATACTCGCAGCCCCAGAGCATACAGAATTCATTGTGATGGATGCAGACAGGCTCCCATCCTCGCCGGGACCAACACCAGGAGAACGGGGGGCACAGGGATACCGTAAACTGGCAATCCGAATGAAGGATGTGGTGAATGTCCAGTTAGCTGTAGCGCTTATTCCCGAAGGTGGACAGGGTGTAACCCACTCACAAGTATCCAGGCTAAGTACGTGGCGCAGCTAGTGAAGTATAAACTATGAATGACTTCCGACTATCGCAAATGAAACCCACGTCCGTATTTATGCTAAGCTTGTCTTGAATTCCTGCTGGTCTTCTGCACAGATGATCTGGACAGCGTTCTTGCCGGAAGCGGCGGCTAATGTGACTGTTCCGCCGGGTTCCACCCAGTGCCCGGCCATATAGAAATTCTCCAGTCCAGGCAGGGTCTTTGGGACACCAAAGATCATCATAGGGGTTGTCTTCTTTGTGAGTAACCAGCCGGTGGTAGCCCCCATCCAGTTACCGGTATACCGTTCATAACTGATTGGCGTGGCTTCATCAACAAATTCAATATCCTTGCTAATTCCCGGATACCATTTTTCCAGGTAACTGATGATGATATCTGAGACCTGGGTTTGTTCGCTGTCATATAAGCGCCGACCGTAGATGCGCTGCCAGTAAGCATAATTTGTGCGAACAATGAGCTCAACAACTGATCTACCCTGTGGCGCCATCGATGGATCAAAGCAATAATGCTTGACACCAATCTCCATCCGTTCCTCCCCGGCAAGCAGGAAGGGTTCATCAAGCAGTTGCGTGATCCAGTGGTGGTAAACGGAAAGGTCGCGACTGATTCCGAGAGAGACCTGGCACATCTGGTGTGTGGGCAGGCTACCGCTGTACATCTTGCGGATTCGGTGATTGGTGAATTCGCCGTCAAGCATGTCAAAAATTGTTCCCTTTCCATCAGCCGTGGAGATGACCCGGTCGGCAGTATGAATCTCATCGTTGTAGAGGCGAACGCCAATTACATGGCCGTTTTCAGTAAGGATCTTCTCAACCTGGGCGTCATAATGAATAATACCTCCCAGCGATAAGTAGCGCTGCTCGATTGCCCGTGCAAACTCCAGGGAAGCGCCGACCGGGTAGCCGGCATTACCATTATGGAGATACGCCAGCAGCATCATACCCATCATAACAGGTGCTTCGCTCCAGGAGAACATATGGGCGACTGCGCGCCGCAGAAAAGGACTGTTAAATTTCTCTGCGAACTGCTGTGTTGACAGCGTCGCCCAACGGGCGAGTACAGGCACAAAGGGGAGCATTTTCTTGCCGAGTTTCATCCAATCGGTCGGTCCCATCAGAGTTTTGGGAATCTCATACATCGTAGACATATCAAATTTCGTGAACGCACGTACCCCGTTGCAGAAAGAACGAATAAGACCGGCATCCGCTGGACTCATCTCAATCATGTGTGACTGCAGATGGTCTGGATTTGCATAGACGGTCAATTTCTGTTTGCCATCCGTGATTTCCATATAAGAACTATGGTTGACAAACGCTCTGCCCTGTACTGCGCCAAGTTCCTTCCAGAGATCGTTGAAAGGCTGGCCCTCGCCTGAACCGAATAAGTAATGGATGCAGCCATCATAGGTATAACCCTTGCGTTTCCAGGTCGTGCACAGTCCTCCTGGAAGGTTGTGGAGTTCATATATTTGGGAATTGTAACCGTTCATCTGAGCATAGCAGCCTGCTGAAAGGCCAGCGATTCCAGCACCGATAATGATTATTGAGTTTTTATTTGGCATAATGTGAGTGTGCTCCGATAATTTTAGAGAGATTTTTAAGTAAAATAAATGAAATAAAAATACTCAGTCACCGATCTTTTACATATTATGATGGTGCCGTTTATGATCTGTGTCAAGTTAAAAAGTACCAAATTTGAAGGCAAGTCAAACGATGGTACGTCTAATCCAAAAGGTCCAGATCCTTTCGGTGTAATTCGAATAGTACCGCATTTGACTTCATGGTAGGAAAACCATACACTTATGAAGAGGGCATCAGCAGTTTCACGGCAAATTTCGTGCTTGCGCGAATGGTGACTGAGACACCGGTGCCTGGTATGACTCGCCACCTGGCGCCTTCAATAAAAATCACTTTAGGATACTCAAATAAAACGAACCGGCAAAAACTGCTTGAAACCCGACACTCATCATGCTCAAGTAGACTGACACGCCAATCCGGTGGGCATTAAGGAAAAACATCAAATATATCATAAAGAAGTATAGAAGAATGATCAAAACTCTTGCCTCAAAACACTCAGGAACTTTCAATGCGCTGGATTACGGCGCTTTAAGTGATGACAAGACAGATAATACATCTGCTTTTTCATCGTGTATTGACGCGGCGATTCAATCGGGAGGAGGAAGGATCTTTATTCCAGCCGGAGTTTATCGCGGTATGATCAGAATACCTCCGGTCCAGGCAGCCAGCTGGATCACTATTGAGATCGTGGGGGAGGGTCAGCCGACGCCGGTTTTCGGGACAATCGGATCGGTCCCGCTCATGAACAACGGCACGATCATCAAGAGTCTTTCCACATCAGACTCTGCGGTTCTCTCTGCCGATCCGGATCCATCATCGCCCTATGGGAATTTCTCAATGCTCAACGTGGTGATTCGAGATCTGGAAATCCGCACGTATAATGATCCCGGGATCAATGGTATCGACTTGCAATACGTCCAACAGTGCAAAATCGAAAACGTGGTTATCAACACAGGCATATACTGCGTTCAGGCATCCAAACCCACGCACGGAACCATAGGTTTGATCACCCCGGCGTGCAACAATGCTGCACAAACCATCCTGCGCAACCTGGTCGTGACCGGTTATCACACCGGTATCGTGGTCAACGAACACACCGATGGTGACAATATAACCGTGGCCTGCAACATCAACGGTCTGGATTTCGTGTTCGCCCATCACGCCTCCCACTTCAGTCGGGTGGGTGCCTACCGGTGCACTAACACACTCACGGTAACGGGAAAACATGGTTTTTCAATCGAGCAACTGAATATCGAGAAACCCGGACCCGGGCAGACGGATGCTAACAATGCATGGCAGGCGAGTTTATATGACATCAATGATCCCGACAACCTCGGTATTGCCGACATCACCTACTGGGTCGTCCTGGGTGGTGTAGGGATGAGCGAGGTCTTTACCCGCAACGGTGGCGCTTCGATCCAGGTCAGGCGAATCGGCTCCGTTCCAGCCCTACAAAAAAGAGCATAAGAATAAGGACAAATCACCGGGAACTGAAGATAACGGTAGTTCTGCTGGCTCATTCCGGAGCGCGTCAGGCACGCCATCGACTGAGACAGTGGATACCCGCGCAGTTTTGCCTGACATAATCTCTTGTCCTTTTTCCTGTATAGTAGTCATGTGTTTCTCTTTAAATGGTTAATTCTTCACAAATGAAGTACCATAAGCACTAAAACGTGCCTTATCCTCAGAGCTGACAGAAGGACCTTTAAATATGCTAAAAGGCACGCCCGCCCTGGCAACCGGTCCGGGCTGGTAGCCCGTACATCCTTTCTGCGCCATCATCTCGCCAATGCGCTTGACCGTATTTTCCGCACCCATGCCGGAATGAATCGAGATACCGCCGCACCGCATGTCGCGCAAGGTATCTGCGGGCAGGAAGGTCAAGGCCTGCCTGAGGGGTTGGGGCAAGGTAGGCACGCCAGCGCTTCCAGCCCAACACGGACTGGCGACAATCAAGGCATCGTAGTCGGCGAGTTTAGCACTGTCAAACTCTTTGGCAGTGACTAAAACCGCTTCTGAACCAGAGGTGCGGATACCCTCAGCTGTCGCGTTGACCGCCTCAAGCGTATGGCCTGTCTTGGTGAAATAGAGAATCAGTACTTTCATGTGTGTCTCCTTTTAGTTGCCTTGAGCGTGCTCAAAGAACACGCTGAAACTAATAACTTGAACTACTTTGTTAGAGACGTTTAAGCTTATATCCTGGTTAAAAGCAATCGTTTTCGCTTGATTCACATGGCTGCCTTATGGGTAATCTTCGTTCATTCTGACAAGCGGGGCGTTGCGGTATTGGGCAGCGATACGTTCGACGGTGCTGCTCTTTCTTCCATATGGCATAGTAGCACATGCGCGATCAACCTCGACCGATGTAGGGCATTTTAGTCGCCATTATCGTCATGAACTGCACATTCGCATCCAGAGGGAGACTGGCTATGTACACGACAGCATTAGCAACATTTTCCACATCCATGGTTGGTTCCGGTGCGACTTCGCCGTAAGGTTGCATAGCGTTAAACATACCGTTTTCATCTGTTTCCATACGCTCCACCGCGGCGTTTCCGATATCGATTTGAGAGCAAGCAATATCGTACTTTCGTCCATCGAGAGACGTTGATTTTGTGAGTCCGGTTATGCCATGTTTGGTTGCCGTATAAGGTGCGGAATTGACGCGCGGGACATGCGCTGATACGGAAGCGTTGTTAATTATCCGTCCTCCCCTGGGTTTTTGATCCTTCATAATCTTAAAAGCTTCCTGTGTGCAGAGAAAGGGACCGGTCAGGTTTGTGTCTACAACACTCTGCCATTGCTCGTAAGTCAAGTCTTCGAGGTTAACTCCCGGAGAAGTGATTCCGGCATTGTTGAACAACAAATCGAGCCGCCCAAAGGTACTCTTAATTCTGGCAAAGGTCGCTTTGACAGAGGCAGTATCGGTCACGTCGGTCGGCACAACCAGAATCCGTGAAGCATCCACCTTCGCCGCTTTTGCGGTCGCCTCCAAAGCCTCTACACGGCGTCCGGCTAACGCAACAGAATATCCTGCCTTCAAGAGGGCGAGAGCAGTCTGCTTGCCGATGCCGGACCCCGCTCCCGTTACTAAAGCGATCTTCTGGTTTGTACTCATGTTTTACTCCCCGATTTAATTGGTATTTTTAACCCACATTTTTCAGTTTTTAATCTCAAGAAGTATAACGTTGAATGGTTAATAGGAAAACGTCCTTCTGGAATATGGGTGTCCGTCACTTTTCCGCAACGGTAATAAGTGTGCATACTCCGCACTTTGCCAATAATATAATGGTTTGCCTTGAGCAGGATGCTGTGGCGGGGCGGAACACGGAGCTTCTGCATGAAAGGATACCTCCGCCCCGCCACCTGGTTTAAGGGGTGTGTCGGGTGCCTTGGGCACCCGACACACCCCAATGAAGAAAAAGCGGCGCGGGAATCAACTTTGGATGCAAGAGAGGACCATTCCGCGCCGCTCAAAGAACTCACTCCTTGTTAGCCTTGTTCGCTAATCAGGGGAGTAATATATAAACTCAGGGGCGAGATACAATGCAGCTTCGCCGGAACATTCTGTGATAGCGCACGATAGGCCAGATTTCCGCATAATAAACCATAAGATAAATCAATGATTATTAATACCAATACCATCAAACAGTGGTCTGCTCCATACCGGGGTTGGCACTACTACCAGGATCATGTGATTCCAGCAGATCCGCATATCAAGGGATTTGAAAATGTCTATATGACGTTTGTTGCGCAGTAACAAAACCAATCACAAACAGACTCAATGAAGTAACCAGGAGTTATGACCATGCTGACCTCGAACAGACCCAATATGCTGTGGAATAACACCCACGATACCAGCACCTGGAATTACAGCTGTTATGGCGACGAATATGCCCATTCCCGAAAGCCACAAACAATATCTTGTGCGGCAGGAAAACAAACCATGTGAAGAATTATACGATATTGATAATGATCCTGACAGCGCGGTACGCTTATGGGCTGTTTCCGGTCTACACTCACTTGATTTCGACGCGGAAATAATCGCACAATAGAAACCAACTATTCACTGGGGATGTTAAACGCTCAAAGAGATGTTACCCCTAAGCAGTGTGTACTGGACGGGTTAGAAGGCGAATCGCATTGTCATAAAGAAAACAGAGGAAATTGATGCTTAAGGAATCAAGAAACCCTATGCATACCCATAGACAAACAATCACGGAAACTAATGTTGTGGTGGAAGTTCAGTTCAGGGCGGATAAACACCGCACCAATCCATTCATAGATTTAACACTCGATGTAGTCTTCACTGATCCTGAAGGCGCGCAGCAGACGGTGCCGGGTTTCTGGGCTGGCGGGGACAAGTGGAAAGCCCGTTACGCTTCACCGGTCGTGGGAATGCACTATTATCACTCGCAGTGCAGTGAAGCTGAAGACACCGGTCTGCACGATAACACGGGAGAGGTTAAGGTAACACCTTACACTGGTAACAACCCATTCTATAAGCACGGTCCCCTCCAGATTTCCGAAGATCAGCGACATTTCGAACACGCAGACGGCACACCCTTTCTCTGGCTGGCTGACACCTGGTGGAAGGGACTGAGCGGTAGGCTGACATGGGAGGGATTCCAGGAACTGACTGCAGACCGCAAGGCCAAGGGCTTTAACGTGGTGCAAATCGTGTGTGGTCCGTATCCGGATGAGGATGCATTCGATCCTGGTTGGGCTAACCAAGGCGGTATGCCTTATGAAACCCGGGACTTCACTATTCTCAATCCAGAATATTTCGACCAGCTGACCGGCGTCTCGGTCAGCTGGTCGACTCAGGCTTAATGCCAGCCGTAGTAGGAGCGTGGGGTCGCAGCGATTGTGACGCGATGAAGGTGGTTGGGGTTGAAGGGCTCAAACGGCATTGGCGCTACCTGATAGCCCGATATGGCGCATATCCGCTTGTCTGGATTCCCGGAGGTGAGATTGACAGCGATGCGAAATGGGGATTTGGTCCATGGGGTGAGGTAGTAAAATACATTCGAACAATTGACCCCTATCATCGTTTGCTAGCCTGTCACGAGCAATATGGAGTTGACAAAGGCGCGCATCCGTTGAATGATTTCGAACTTGTTGGTGGCAGTCATTTCCATCCGACAAGTAAAGCTACCCTCTCAACTTTTATTATCCGGTATGCCAAGAAACCCACGATGCCCATTTTGTGTGGTGAGACCGGTTATGAACAGCATATGCAACGCCATTTCGAAGATACGCAGCGTTACGTCTTCTGGATGTATATGCTTAATGGTGCGGCAGGTCACACCTACGGCGCAGCAGGTTTACATCATATGGGTATAGAAGGTGACCCCGGGCTCAAGCCGATCTGGGACTATACAACCTGGCAGCAAGCCAAGCAATTTCCCGGTGCAATACAGGTTGGTTTGGGTAAGAGATTGCTGGAGAGATATCCGTGGCACCGCTTCGAACCACACCCGGAGTGGTCCGACCGCGACGGCTTCACTGCCGGCATTCCGGGTGAAGTACGGTTTATCTACAGGCCTAACCGTAGTGTATACGATTGGAGTGGCCCCCGTCTGAAGCACCTTGAACCTGGTATCCCGTACACAGCCTACTATTTTGATCCATCTACAGGCAGGCGCTTTGATCTTGATACGATCATCAGAAACGCTGATTTGCCGAAACCATTTGATGGTCATACTGAGTCGCTGCTTGTGAATGCAGAATTGGTTTACGACACCGATCCGGATTGGCAGGGCTTCGGCACGTCCACAGACCATCACAAACTCCCAGCTGGTGTTGCGACCGAAAAAGGACAGACTTCTCTGCCAAATATGGTGTCAATCCTCAAAACCATCGATGGCATGGATCTTATGGTGAGTGTACACGCAAACAGTAAGACTGAAGCGGGTATCGTACTTCGCTTCCAGGACCTTGATAACTACCTCGTTGCATTGTATAACCCGGAATTGAAAGCCATCTACCTGCTGGATCGACAGCATGGGGAATGGGGACCGTTCTTTGCATACCGCATTCCACATCTGGGCATCGTTGATGTGCCCGAGATCGGTCCCGCCATTCAACTTACTGCAGCTACCACTGGTAATTACGCAGCCATGCTGCTGAGTGACGGAGAACAGAACTATTATACGCCGGCGGTAAAAATCAGAACTATGCATTATGGAAAAACCGGACTGTGGCGCAGTGACATCGGCGAAACTCAGCAATATACCAATTTTACAGTATCAAAGACGCGCTTTGCACCGCCCGCGGAGGAAGAAAAGCCCCCTGCCCTACATCGTATAAGTTCAGGCAACGATGTGGCACCAGCAACACCTTCACCGCAAGACTGGGTACTGGTGTTGTAACGCGTCGCATAATCTCTCAAGCCCGTTCAGGTCCTGATGTATGCTGCGTACACGC
The DNA here is from genome assembly GCA_963700595.1 of uncultured Chloroflexia bacterium. Lineage (GTDB taxonomy): Bacteria > Chloroflexota > Anaerolineae > B4-G1 > SLSP01 > PWVB01. The sequence continues at coordinate 27,916 of CAVOYE010000010.1, read as the reverse complement.
CTTTCCCATTGTGACCAACACTGCGTCCAACGCGATCGCTCGAAAAATCAGCATAGAGAACCAGGGTGTATTCGACAATGAAGGTTTCACGGGCGTGTTGCGCTGTAACAACTGGCGTATCGCCCTATGCTAGGCACCTATCACGAAAAAGAAGAACTATTCAATTCTGGGTCTTCATTCCTAGCCTGATTGTTTCAACGTTTATCAATGGGACGCGTCAGCAGTTTGGCTGGCGAGGCTATGCGTTACCACGCCTGCAAGTGAAGCCCAGTGCACAAACCGCTGTGATTGTGCTCCTGAAAATTTAGGGACTGAGCCATTAACCATAGATCATCCAGGACAGTGATGGCAGGCATCCATCGTTGCATTACTGATGTGGTAAGTGTCGACTACTACGCTCCTCCCAACAGATCGGGATTCTCGACTCCGCTTTAGCGCATGAGCGAGGGGTTTAATCACTTTATGGCATAAGAGTTTGTGACCTGTTTCGATGCAGGACGCAACTCAATACCGATACCGAGTACCATACATACACCTACGCATCCTGTACACCAGCCATCATCAGCCCAATTTGCTCCAGTGTAGCGTTATCACGGGCGACGACACCGATAATTCGACCCTCGAAAATGACAGCAATGCGATCAGATAGGGCTAGGATTTCATCCAGGTCTTCTGAAATGAGTATAATTGCGGTTCCTTGTGCTCGTTGCTCCAGCAATCGAGCGTGGACGTATTCTGTTGCGCCGATGTCCACTCCGCGTGTGGGTTGGGCAGCGACCAGAACACGCGGTTTGCGGGACAACTCTCGAGCCAATACAACTTTCTGGATATTGCCACCGGAAAGGCTTTTAGCCGGTGTCTCGTGGGATGGCGTTTTGACGTTGAATTTTAGAATGAGATTGTCAGCATACTCGGCAATAATGCGCAGGTTGAGGAAACCAAAACGGGAAAAAGGCGCCTTGTGATGATCCCGCAAGATGGTGTTTTCGGCTACAGAAAACTCCTGAATCATGCCATCTCTCATCCGTTCTTCAGGAACATAAGCCAGCATTTGCTCGGTTAAGGCCCCAGGAGATTGACCAGTGACATCGTTGCCGTCCAGGAAGATCCGACCCTGGGTGAGTGGTCGCAGACCGGTAATAACCTCAGCCAATTCCCGCTGCCCATTACCAGAAACGCCGGCCAAACCCAATATTTCGCCAGCATGGACATTCAGGTTGACACCTTGTAGAGCAGGTGTTCCACGATCACTCTGAGCGTGCAAATCCTTGAGATCCAGGCGAGTTTCACCCCGTTCCACATTGACGCGTTCTGGCTGCATGATAACCTCGCGACCCACCATCATTTGCGCCAGACTCTCTTTGGTGCATCCTTCAATAGGACAACTGTCCACCTGGTTGCCATCGCGCAGTACTGTGACGCGATTGCAGATATCGAGCACTTCATGCAATTTGTGCGTAATGAAAGTGACAGCGTGCCCATCGCGAGTCATTTGACGGATAGTGGTGAAGAACTCATCAACCTCTTGCGGGGTGAGAACGGCGGTTGGCTCGTCGAGAATGAGCAGGGCTGCTCCTCGATAGAGTGCTTTTATAATCTCAACGCGCTGCCTTTGTCCGACGGCAAGCTGCCAGATGTAGGCATCGGGATCCACCTGGAGTCCATAAATTTCAGCCAGTTCCACAATACGCTTTGAAACCCGGTCCAAATCCGTCAGTATCCCGCGTGAAGAAGCCAAGCCCAATGCCACATTTTCGGCCACGGTCAGGGACTCTACCAGCATGAAGTGTTGGTGAATCATTCCGATACCCAGGTTAATCGCATCAACCGGCGATTTGATGCTCACAGGTTTACCATTCAACCAGATTTCACCTTCATCGGGCTCATACATCCCGTATAGGATCTTCATCAATGTACTTTTACCGGCCCCATTCTCGCCCAATAAGGCGTGAACTTCACCAGCACGCACATCGAAATCCACGTGGTTATTTGCCAGCACACCAGGAAATCTCTTGACGATCCCTCTCATTTCGAGATGATCTATCCGCGCCCGTCCAGAAGGTAAAACAACGTTGACTGTCATCGCTTGCTCCTGTCAATCAGTGCGTAGTACACAGACTGCGTACGACGCACTGATCTCTAGACAGTTATTCGCCCAGATCGATGGTTATGGAACCATCGATGATGCCCTTTTGAGCTGCATCCGCTTGGGCTTTTACATCGGACGGGAGATTAAAACCAGCGTTGTAATCCATAACCAACCCCTCGTTTTCCAGCGTGATCCGGTACGCTATGCCACCGTAGGTGCCTTCCTGGATTTGCCCGATCATTTCATTCAAAACCACAGTCCAATCGTAGACCTGGTTAGCAACCACGATATCGGGAGCAAGCGAGGTCTGGCTGGACTGGGTGCCAAACCAGAGCACACCCTTTTCCTCGGCTACGCCAATAGCGCCCACGACCATCTGGGCGGTTCCGGACAATAAATCGGCTCCCGCTGCGATGTGCGTGTTGGCGGATTCGGAAGCCAACGCAACATCAGAGAAAGAGCCGATGTAGTTTACATTGACCGCAACAGATGGATCGGTGGCTTTCACACCCGCCTTGAAGCCGTCGATGTACAACTTGGCGTCACCGGTTTCGATGGGACCTACGATCCCGATCACTTTGCTCGCAGTCAGGTTGGCTGCGATGACACCGTTGATGTACCCACCTTGGTCAGAAGCAGCATCGTAAGCAAATACGTTTTCAATGCCCTCATCAGTAAACGTGTTCACCGTAGTTCCATGGGCGAAACTGGTTTTAGGGAAGTCAGGCGCGATTTCTTGCAATGAACTGCCATACTGGGAACCGTGGGCGATGACCAGGTCATAACCCTCGGATGCATAGTCGCGGATTGCAGCCGCGGCGTCGTCTACCACGAACATACCCTCCGAATAGACCAATTCCATCTTTTCTTCGCCCCCCATTTCCGTTTGGATGGCGACTAGAGCATCATACATACTTTGGCTGAATGCCAGATCGTTAATATTGCTGGGCATAATGACCGCGACACGGAAAATACCGTCGTTCTTGCCATCCCCGGCACCCCCACAAGCGCTCAACAATAAAATCATCAGCGCCAACAACGCTAATCCTTTCATCCTTTTAAACATGATTTTCCTCCTGACTGGCTAATGTGTGATTAGTGCATGTTTCGGAAATCCTCGATTCATCGATAGACCTCACCTCCTTCAGCAACCATGTATTTACCCCTCTCTCTCGAAGGGCTTGGTTAACGCAGACGGTCCGCGCACGCGTTGCGTGGTCACAACCAGGGCTAGGATGGTCAGAACGTATGGCATCATCACTGCAATGTCTGATGGAATGGGAATATGTAACACCTGTACCCACAACTGCAAGGAATTAACCATGCTGAAAAGCAAAGCACCCACCAGCACGCCCCATGGACGCCAACCACCAAAGTAAACCAGTGATACAGCGATGAAACCAAGACCACTGGTAAGATTTTGTTGAAACACATTGAGTAACGCGATGGAGAGTGAAGCCCCAGCGACACCGGACATAGTACCACCAAGAGTAAGGGTGATATAGCGTATGCGGCGCACACTGACGCCCAGCGAATCCGCTGCCTCCGGATTTTCGCCCACTGCCCTGATTTTCAACCCAAGCGTGGTTTTGTTTAGAACGAACCATGCGATAGGAACCAGCGCTAATGCGATGTAGACCAGGATGTTCTGTTGAAAGAATATCTCGCCCACATACGGGATATCACTCAAAAGCGGGATGTTTACAGGCGCAAAACCGCTGACCGTTTCCACGGTTCCCAGCAGCTTGTTGAAGAGCAGGTCGCTCATCCCCAGACCGAAAAGGTAGAAACCAATCCCGCTGATCCCTTGTTTAGCTTGCAAGTCGACACTGACGAACGCCATCGCCAATCCCATCACTGCACCGACGCAAATGGCGGCTAACATCCCCAACGTCAGACTGCCCGTTGTTCGAACGACATAGAATGCTGAAAATGCGCCTAGAAGCATTTGCCCTTCGACGCCCAGATTGAGCACGCCACTCCGCTGCCCAAAGGTCTCGCCAAGGGCCGCGTAAAGATACGGCGTTGCCAGGCGGATCCCGGATGCCAGAACCCCTACGATTACCGCAGATGTTAAGACTTCCGAAATCATACGTCCACCTCCGATTTGGATTCTGGTGGTGGTTTGGGTAGTTGTTGCTGTGATTGCACTTCATCCGCCGTAGCTTTCGTTACGCGGCGCTTTTGCCGTCGGTGTCGCCATATTTCACTACTCACCACAAAGATGACGACTAACCCGTTGAGAACGATGATAAAAGCTGCAGGAACTTGCATCGCACGTTGTAACTTGTTCGCCCCCACCAACAAAGCTCCAAACAGAAACGAGGCCGGTATTGCACCGATAGGATGCAATTGTCCAAATAGGGCTGCCACGATGCCGTTGAAACCAGCCTTGCCCGTGAAACCGGTTGCCGAACCATCTGTGATCATCCGATAGTTAAGGCCGTAGACCTGAATAGCCCCGGCCAATCCAGCAAAAGCACCACTTAGAAGAAGCGCGATGACTAAATGCCGGCGTACGTTAATACCGCCATAGCGGGATGCGTGGGGATTCTGCCCGACTGCCCGAATGCGGTACCCCAGAGTCGTGCGCCAGAGTAAAACGTATACCAGGAATGCGAGTACAATGGCGATCAGTGCGCCCAAATGCAAGCGCGTGGGGGTTAATCTTGGCAAACGGAAGGCGTCTGACAATGCTGCGGTTTGGGGGATTTTGGATGCCAGTTCCGCCTGGGAGGGATCAATCATTGGACCGCGCAGTAAATAGTTCATGATCTGGACCGCGATTGCGTTCATCATCACTGTGCTCAGAATCTCGTTGACGTCGAAGTAGGCCTTCAGTAAACCGGGTATACCACCCCAGATCGCGCCACCTATAAAACCAGCTAACAGGGCAAGGGGGATGACTGCCCATCCGGACCCATTTGGCAAACTCAGCCCAACCCAGGTGGCGAGAATCGCACCAACAACCATCTGCCCCTCACCGCCGATGTTGATGACGTTACCACGAAAAGCAATACAGATACCGAGTCCAACTAACAATAACGGCACAGCCTTAACCGCTGTTTCAGCTAACGCATTGGTACTGCCAAATGCACCTTCGAACAAGGCTCCGTACGCTTTGATGGGGTTTGCGCCCATCAAAACCAACATCACTGCACCGACAACCAACGCAGCCAGGACCGCTAACACCGGCAAAAGTGCATCGACAATTCTGGCGACACCTTCCCCAGAAAAGCCAAAAACAGGTTTTTTATTTTTAGATATCTGAGTTTGCATAAACCATCATTTTCCTTGAATATTGTCTTCCGGCCTGACAGGTGGGCTTTTGCTCTCTCGGCGACGCCAATGAAGATTGTATTGGCTTACAATTATTAAAAAACACCGATCACGACTTCATCAATCGCCAAGTATATCTTTCAACGCTGGGGGATTGGTTTCCAGATTCGACGATGGAAGCTGTTTTTACTCACCCATAGTGGCACACACATGACGTGCGTTTCCATAACCTATGTTGACCATATCATACCCTAAGTGAGGAGAATATCAACTGGCATATCCCTCTGGATGTTTGCCTCTCGCAAGAGGAAGACCTACGGTTCTATCCGTATCCAGGATATCAAAGGGTGACCAGAGATGTCCTCTTTGATTCAGCAGGCTAGAAACCCGCGTAGATAAAAGCAAACTTATTCTCAACGCCCAGGTTCATGATGGCCAATGCCAGGAACAGATAAGCTGCCCAACGAATGCCGGTCTTGCTGGTCATAAGGGATATCCGAGGCAGTCCGTCCGTCGCGGTCCAGATCAGCGAGAACCATCAATCCAATCAATCCCCACGCCAGCGCCATCTCAACAACAGGCGTATTCGACAGGCTTGCCCACGGCGCATAGATATCTGTCCCGCTGCCAAAGCGGACCAGATTGCGGATGAGTAGCACGGCATCCGGGACAGATCGGGTATAGAAAAAAATCCAGGCGAAACTGACCAGCAGAATGGTCGTCAGAGTGCCCATTGCCTTTCGTACAGCAGTGTGTTCAAGATGTAAAGCCCGTCTCAATCCGGTCAAGGACGTTCTTGCTCCGATTCTCCACGACTAGTGTAAACGCCATGCATAGCACCCCAGAACACGAACGTCCAGGCTGCTCCATGCCACAGTCCACTGATCAGGAAAACGAAAAGGACGTTCAGGTCCCGGCGCCATCGTGGAACGCGGTTACCGCCTAACGGGATGTATACGTAATCGCGCAGCCAGCTGGAGAACGAGATGTGCCAACGCCGCCAGAATTCCGAGATTGACGATGCAAGGTAGGGTTGCCGGAAGTTCTGGGATAAGCTCAAGACCGAACAGACGGGCTACACCAACGGCAATATCCGAGTAGCCGGAGAAGTCAATGTAGATATACGCGGTGCAGAACAGTATCGCGATCAGAATCGTCCATCCGGTGTAACCTCCCGGATTACCGTAGACTTCATTGACATAAACGGCAAGGCGATCGGCAACCACAATCTTCTTGAACATCCCCCACAGCACAAGTCGCAGTCCGTTGAACAGACGTGTTGCGTCAAGGCTATGGGTCTGCCGGAACTGAGGGATCAGATGCTCAGCTCTCTCGATGGGTCCGGCGACCAGCTTGGGGAAAAAGGCCATATATAGCGCAAATAGCCCTAAGTGCGTCTCCGCTTCGATCTTGCCACGATAAACGTCAATCAGGTAGCTGATCGCCTGCAGAGTGTAGAACGAGATACCCACCGGCAACAACAAGTTGGGCACTGTCACCTGATAGGTGAGGCCAAAGAAGCCGAAAAGTGTGCTGCAGGGTTTCTGCGCCAAACGTCCAGGTACTTTAAGACAAAGTGCAAACCCACATTGCTCACAACGCCAAATACTAGCAGGGCTTTGCGCCTGTTTGGATCGGATGTGACCCTCAACAAAAGGGCTAAAGCATAGGCAATCAGCGTGGACAATGCAATCCAGATCATAAACGAAGGTGCCCAGGTAGCGCAGAACACGTAACTGGCTGGTCAGCAGCAGCACCCATCGGAAGCGCTGGGGAAGCAACCAGTAGGCTACCACAACAATCGGTAGAAAAGCCAGGAAAGGAAGAGAATCAAAGGCCATAGGGCTTCCACCTTGTTCATAGTATTACTCCGATACCGGGCAATCGGAGCGAGGATCGCTTCCCTGAACAGCGTCCTCCATCCAGGCTAACGTGTTAGCATAGCTGAGCCACCGGATATCGGCATGGGTTGCGGCTTCGTACTTCATCAAGGTCACCGAGTTCCCGAGCGCGCACAGCTGATCCATGAAAGCCTGTTGACTGGGCGGTGTAATCACGGTATCGGCTGTGCCCTGCAGAATCAGCACCGGGATGTCTGTGCCCCCACCCAGTCCGGCGGTGTTCGCGGCGAGTATCTCGGCAAACTCAGGATAAACGGCATCCAGCCGGTCGTCGTACAACACCTCGCGGAATTCGGGCACGTACATGCGCCGCGCGCTGTGCGAGTAGTAGTAGAAGATCTCATCCACACAAATGGACAGCACATCATCCTCGAAGTTCGACACCCAGGGCGACAAATAGACCTCGGCTGGGTCAATGATATCCTCTCCATAGAAGTCGCGATAGGCGTAGACGAGATAGGGACCGAATATCGGATCTTCCTGTAACAAGAGCCCTGGATTCGTCACCGGACCAAAGCCGATCACACCCTTGATTGGAAGCTCTGGCGCGTAGACCTGAGCGCGGTCTTTTGCCGCGAAGATGGCATGTCCGCCGCTGGAGTAGCCCATCATAAAGACTGCCTGAGCCGGCTTTGCCTGTGTATCCAACGCTTGATCGCGATCCCAGAAGCGGTAGACAGCCCGAACTGCATCAAGTAGCGTATGTGCCTGTAATTCAGCCACGAAGTAGTGGTGAATACGTTGCGGATCCTCAAAGTGTAACCAGTTCGGGAAAACAACGATATAGCCTTGCGAGGCATAGGCGAGTGAATGGGCGTGATAACTCCCCCAACTCCGTCCAGTAGCCAGCTCGTCAAGTGGTGCGCATCCGTTGCCGACGCCGGTCGTACCGGCGGCGTGGCCCAGGACAGGAAAAGCTTCCTCGGTCTCGACGTAGGGAATGTACAGGTCAGCATGTGTCTCAACAATCTGGTTAAGCTCATCCACGGTCTCGAACGTGATACGGTACATATCCACAGGATAGGGGCCTGACGGCTGGGTATCGCGCAATGTAACTGACGTCTCGTCACATCGCCGCCAGTGACCATTTGCGTAACTGTTGGCGTTGGCAATTGGCGTTGCGTTGCGTCGGAACGGCTTCCACCGGAGTGGGCAGCGGAGTCTCGGTGGCCAACGTTGGAACCGCTGTCGCAGTTGGCGTTACTACTGGTGTGGTAGACGTGGACGAGTCCTTCTCTCCCTGGACCGCCAACGCGATCTGCTCAGCCACGTACTCCTTGCCTGTCTCGGTCAAGTGCTCCAGGTCAGTGAAGTCGTAGGCCGGCAAGTCAAAAGCCAGGTTCAGCAGCGTCACGTTATCCAGCGAGACGGCATCAAGTGTAGACTGCACCACCTGGACGTTGTCAGCAAAGCGTTCGCCGAACACAGGCCCCAGGAAGCGTTCGCCCTGTTCCACATTGACGGGCGTGATGTAGAAGATCACGTTGACGCCGTGCTCAGCGGCGAGTTCCGCCACCGCGACCATCGAATCCAGCTTGCGGTGATCCGACGCAAGGTTGAACATATAGTGGTAGGTGATGACTGCCTGTGCTGTTTCCTCATCTTCCAGCTTGACCTCGCGGTAAGCTGTTCTCGGCACCTTCCTGCAGGACCTCGTCAGCCGCAAGCGTCTCAAAATCCCTGACTTGCCCGACGAGCACGTCGCCATCGTAGACCGGCGTATCCAGAAAGTCCTGCTGGCTGATCGATGGCTCGAAAGAAGCCAAACACCTCCAATGGCCTGAAGAGAAGCCTTGCCCAGGGCAGTCCCAGAGCGAGTATCTTGCTTTCCTTCTCAAACTGGTATGCCGGACGCATGTCCCACGCAGGGGAGAACGAACGAAGGTTGATCGGAAGTACAAGTGTGGGCGACCAACCCCCATGTCGATCCACATATGCAGCGTAGTCGTAGAACAAATCGAGGCCGTAGGCGGGATGGGCGATCTGCCCGACCCGCTGGTCAGGCAGAAGCTCTTGCAGGATCTCCCCGGTGGTCACCTCTCCGAAGGGCAGCAAAAGCGTGCTATCGCCAAGATACAGCACATCCACGCCCTGCGCAAGATAGCGGTCAAACTGGACGATCTCAGCCGGCAGTGAGGGAGGGAAAAGCATCGAGATCCCGCCATGGACCACGGCGAGCAGGACGATGAAGACTGGAATCTTGAGCAGGGGATGCGTTTTCATGGCTGAGCGAGAAGTCCACAGTCTGATACCGGCGCGTTACCGGCCAATATGTCCTGCATCCAGGCAAGGCTATCGAGATGGCTGGATTGCCGTATCTGAAAGTGATTTACACCCGGATAGATACGATAGGTCACGCTCTTGTTCTCTTCGCACAACCGTGCGGACGAAAGGCTCCACCGTGCGCAATTGCACGATCGGATCGGCATCACCGTGCAGGATGATCGCCGGTGTCGATGGATTCACCTCGCGCCCAATGTAGTTGAGGTCCAACATAGCCTTGAACTCGGGGAACTCCACCGCCAACCGGTCGTTCTGCAGAGCATCCCGAAACCGTGGCGTATACATGCGCTGCGTGTGTGTTGGGGTAATAACCCAGGACGTACGTCGATGCACTTGGTTCACGTCCTGCTCAAAGGTCGCCATCCATTGCTCCTGGAAGAAATCGTACGGATTGATGATCTGTTCGCCGTAATAATCACGATAGGCGTACACAATATACGGTGCATAGAGGGGGCTATCGTTCATCAACCCCTCCACATCGGGCGCGATGGCGTGACCGACAACGCCCACGATGTTCAGTTCCGGCGCGTAGCGGGGAGCCATCGCGTCACCCGCGAAAGCGCCGTGACCGCCCTGCGAGTATCCACCGAAGAAGACAGCGTCCGCCGGTCGAGCCAGGATGTCCGCTGATGGCGGATCGGAGAAGAAGTCATAGATCGCTCGGGTCAAATCGAGCATCACATAACCTTCCAGTTCGGCGACGAAGTAAGGGTGCGTCTGATCCGGATCGTCAAATCCTTGCCAGTTGGCGATCGCCGTGATGTATCCCTGTGTTGCGTAGGCTGATAGATGCGCCCGGTAGTTACCCCATGCTCCGCCTGTCCGCATACTCATTCAGCGTCGCGCACTCGTTGGCGATGCCGGTCGTACCCGAGCCGTAGACGAAGAGTGGAAACTCTGTCTCGCTCTCTACCCTGGGAAAACGCAGATCAGCCTGGACAACAATCTCTGTCCCCAAGCGATCGCGTGTCCGGAACTGGATGCGGTACACATCAAGGGGATACTGCGAGATCGGGCACATTTGCGGCCGGCTATGTAGGCGTGCACAACGCTGTCTACCTGACCGATTGACAGCGACTCCTGCTTGGTAGCCGAGCCTTCAACAACAGTGCCCGGATGAGTCGGCGGTAGCGGTGTTGTGGTTGGGAGCGGGGTCGGCGTCGAGGTCGGCAGCGAGCGTCGGGGTCGAAGTCGGAGTGGAGGTCGGTGTCGAGGTCGGCAGCGGTATCGAAGTCGAGGTCGGCTCGGGAGTGGATGTCGCTACCGTCTGCTGCCCGAGCACCGTCGTCGCTACCGGCGGCACAGTCAGCCCGGCACACACGCGCCCAAGATCAGAACGCTGAGTGCCACCAGGAACAACAGGCGAAAGCCATGAACACGGTACGAAGACTGCCTTACACACGATATGCAGAACAACCTTCTACCTCCCGTCGCCCCTCACGTACCGGTCGCAGAACACACGGTACGCTGCCTGGCGACCCAAAATCAGTATAATTACCAAAGCAGAGGTATTGTAACCGCAGATTGACCAGCAGCAACATAATGGTCAAAGTCAACCTTCAATGACCGCAAGTCACCTGTAATATAATGTGGGCGATGCCCTGCTAAGAACGAACTCAATTTACAAATACTTCATTCGGCAGTTCAGAAACCACTCCGGCGCCCCTACTGTCGCGACGTGCAGTGATTGCGGGGACCCCGTTCATAGGCCTGACGTGCATGCCATCGAGACGTCATAACACAAAAAGAGCCATCTATTTCTAGAGAGCTTTTGGTTTAGCACAAGGAAATACTATTGGCTTGCGGGAGCGACGGGATTCATTGCCGCACGTGTATACGGACCGTGAAGTTCCTACCAAGCGGTACATCGCCCTGCTGATCTATAAGCTACTCGCCTCCGTTTCCCATAGGGTGCAATGCCTCCGCGTAACTCCCGGAGCAGCTTCCTGGAAAATCAACAAGAGCTTGGTAACCCACAGGCGGCTCATTACTGGCATTTTCAGGAATACCTACCCGTTTTCCCCTTTCGTAGTCCATAACATGGGGGCACCTTAACGGCTTCGGGTGTCCGCCACGTTTCCGCAAAGGTGCAACGGACGCAAATACACCAGTTTGTTACCAACTTATGCGCTGCCCCTTACTGCAATCCTTGAGCGGGGCGGAACACCCAGCTTTTGCATGCAGAGAAGATCCCCGCCCCGCCACAGCGTTATTGGGCTTTGGCAGTTGGCAGCCAACCGCCAAAGCCCTCTTTTAAACATGCGGCGCGGGAGACAACATGGGATAGAAAAAGCAGACATTCCGCGCCGCATTATAAGGATGGAAGGTATTCATTCTCGGTCTGATTTGGTTTATGCAAAAATGCGACGCACACCCAACGTTTTCTTGACATATTTTCCGACATCCTCTATACTTTTTCGTAGGAGGGAAAACTCCATTTCCGTCTTAAGCAATATACTTTTGAGTTCTGACAATTCCCATGGAAGCACCCAATGACCGCATTCGTCAAGCCTTTTTGACACAACGACTTGAGCCATTATCCTGGCTGCCGCACTCGACGTCAGGCCCATCGGCAGTTGGTCTGTGATTGACCCTGACCAGCCACAAAATCTGGTGTTCGGGTGTATGGTGCACGATATGGAATTGAGCTAAGGATGAGTTGCACGATTCAAAAGGAGGAAACAATGGCGCATCAAAGAGTTCTTCGCGTGTTGGTACATCTGGCAGCACTGGTGGCCCTGATCGGCGGTCTGGCTGGCGGGGCGCTGACCCTCCGCGCAGCTGCATTGCCCGAGCAGGACCTGACTGCACTCGTCCCAGAGACGAGTGAGGACCGGTCTAGGTGGGACCTTAGCGCCAGCCCGGCACTGGAAGCGACACCGCCCACCAGCGTGGATGTCGCCGGTCCGGGCACCGTTCAGCTCAACCAATCAGCCCCCTTCACGACAACGGTCGCGCCGTTGTCGTCGACACGCCCCTTCACGTTTACGTGGGCTGTCGACGCGCGCCATCCCGTTCAGCAAGTCGTGAGCGCGCACGCGAGTACGCTCTCGATCTCATGGACTGTGACGGGCACACACTACATCACCGTGACCGCTGAGAACGCAGCGGGGAGCGTGAGCCAAGCGCGCAAGGTGTGGGTCGTTCCGGCGCCGTTGCCGGACCTGGCGATCACCGACATCACCCAAAACGGGAATGATGTCACCTATCAGATCATGAACACCGGCGACCTCACCGTCACCGTGGCGCACACGTCGACGATCTGGGTCGACACCGTGTACAGGGGCAGTGATCTCATCGACAACATCGTCCTGGCACCCGGTCAGCGATTGAAGCGTACCTTCACGCACATGCCCGCGTGTTCCGGCATGAGCGATGCCCTTCGTGTCGTCATCGATGCCGACAACGTCATCGCAGAAAGCAACGAGCTCAACAACGAGCGCCGGGAGACATCTATATGCGATGCGCAGGCGCCCACGATCACCAGGGGGCCAGCCGTCTTCCCCATTGCCCAGATGGAGGCAACCGTCCACTGGGACACGGATGAGGCCGCAAACAGCGTTGTGCTCTACGGCACGCGAAAGGGTGCTTTCAACTTCTCCGCGTCGTCCGCTTCCCTGGTTACCGCGCACGCCGTTACCCTGGTAGGGTTGAGACCCGGTACAACCTACGAGTACAAGGTGCGCTCGACCGATGCCGCAGGCAACATTACTGAGTCCAGACCGCGGACTTTCGAGACACTATCGCCCGTGATCCCACCGCCGCCAACGCCGATCATCAGCCTGCGGCGCGACCCCGACCATCCCGGCGCCTACCTGGTGGAGGCGACCTTCAGTGACGCTACCGATGTTGAGCGTGTCGAGTTCCTCCTGAACGGCATTTCCATCGGGACCGATTACGGCAACCGGTCCGCGCCATCAGAACTCACCCAGCAAGGTACCCTCGCCCCACAGGCGACCCAACCTCCGCCGACCGATGCCTTCAGGACAGTTTTTGTCCCGTACAAGACGGGGTACACCCGGGCGACGTTCCTGAACCAGTCACAACACGTCGTGGCGAACGTCTATACCTGGGACCGGAATGTTACCCAGATGTCTGTCGATATCATTCCTCCCAGCACCAGCGAACCGCTTAACGTGGACCTGAGCATCCAGAGCCCGCCCCCGGACGAAACCATCTACATCACCGGGGATCACACACCCTCGGGGACGACTGTGGATCTGGACATTCGCGCCGTCCAGTACGATTGGGCCTGCGAATATGGTGCGTACGACCTGGTCGGCGAGTGCTCCGAGGTCATGCGTTCGGTGGATAAGGTGCAGGTTTACCTGGGAAGTAGTCTGATCGTTGAGCTCCAGCCGAGTGGCGACCACGACTATGACTACCAGACGACGCTCAACCTGAGCAACCGGATACCCGGCAGCTACTACGTCAAGGTGCGGGCGCTCGACACCGAGGGAATGGCGTATCAGGTGGAGACGTGGATCGACGTCGTGCAGCAGCTGCCGAGTCTCAGCCTCACGCGCGACGTGGACCGCTTCGGGAACCGTTTCCGGGTCCGCCTGACTGTACAGAACCTGCCGCAGGCTACAGGCGCGGCATATTTGATGAAGGTGGATGACTTCGTACGCTCCTATCAGGTGGCGACCGATCACTTTGACGACTACCAGGTATTCGCAGCCTATGGCTGGGAGACCGGCGTCGACGCGCACGAGAGTGCGATTACGATCGACTTCCCGCAGGCCTCCGGACAGACCTATGACCTCGACCCCGGTGAGACCCTGGTCCTGGAATACTGGATGGTGCCGATCCTTTACGAAGACGACACCGTTTTCGAGATCGGTCACAAGGATGTAGAGGTGACCTACCGCGAGCCCTCGGGCGAGGAGCACGTCTCCGCATTCGTGCGCAAGGAGTTGAGTCCGCAGTTTGAGGCCAGTGAGGCATTCGCGTCATCGCACTTCCTGATCGTGACCCACCCGGCGAACCTGATGTGGGTGAACGGGTTCAGCTCCCAGGTCGATCGACTGCTGATGACGATGGCCGATCTGGCACGTCTGAAGGGCGGCGTGCTCGGGTACCTGGAGAGCGATTGCTCGCGTGACGTCCTCGATGATCTGGTGTCCTGGTGGGGCGGATGGGCCGAGCGGCTCAACCCCTCATTCTATACCGTCGGCGGCGGTCATTTGCTCATCGTCGGAGAGCAGGAGATCGTCCCTGCCTGGAGTTCCAGCATGGTCAGTGTTGACCTGAGCGACCAGCCCTACTCCGATATTGGGGGCTCCGATGGCCTGCCGGATATCACGATGGGCAGGATCATCGGGAATACGGCCCTGGACCTTATGAAACCCCTGCAGGCGAGTATTGATGTATGGCGTGAGGACGCCACCTTCGACCGCAGTAAGGCCTGGCTGATCTCCGGAGGCGGAGAGGGACAGGACACATCTGCCGACCACATCGACGCCATCCAGGACATTCTGTACAGCGACGTGGGCATCGCGGCTCACGTCAAAGCCAGGGCTGTCGACTACCATGTGATCGACGATGTTCCCTACGCGCTGTCGATCACGGACGGTTTCGCCCTCGGGTATGTCACCGGCGCGGGTGTCGTCGACGGCGTCTTTGGCGACCGCAGTGACGACGTGATCCGCGTGATCAACCCCACCACCGCTGCGCCTCTCAACAACTTCGCGCAGACCTACGACGAAGATGATCAGCTTGCTGTGGGAAACGTCCTGGCCTGGGGAGACGACGAGATCGTGATGGGGGACATCAGCAGCGCCAAGATTCACATCTTCAACACGGGTGTTACCATCTCCTTCTCCCCGGCGCCCTACGGATTCGGCCCTACAAGCATCCTGGCGCTTGGTGATGTCGATGGCGATGGGCTGGATGAGATCGTGGTATCGGCAATGACGGCTTTCAGCGGCGCCCACGTCTACGTCTACAATGGCGATGGGTCTGAGGTTCCCGGTGCCGGGTTCGACGTCAGCTTCCTTCCCGTAGGTCTGGCAGCCGGCGACGTGACGGGCGGAACCGAAGCGGAAATCATCGCCGTAGAGGAGGGTGTGGTCACGCTGGGATCGATCCGGGTCTTCAGCAAATCGGGCGCCCAGCTTGCCTCGCTGCCGTATGCCTACTCGGACCTGGTCAACGACCAGATCGCTGTCGGCAACGTCAAGCTGCCGGTGGGGGGCAAGGAGGAGATCGTCGTCAAGCTGCCCGGCTGGATTTACGTATACAGCGTGGATGCGGCAAATGCCACGCTCTCCGAGGTGCACCGGATGGACGTGCCGGGGCTTACGATGACAGACCTGCTCGCAGTGGGCGACGTCACCGGCGATAGCCGCGATGAAATAGTAATCGCGAGTCCGGACGACAATCTGATCCGGTGGCTGGATATCTACTATTGCGACCGCTATCTGCCCGTCATGCAGGCAGCTACGCCGGGGTCAGATATCCTGGTCTACCGTGGGCATGGCTCGTCGGGAAGCTTGGGGATGCGTGCAGGCGTTCCCCAACGGGTTCGGCAATGCGCGCCCGTTGGCCTGGGGCGCCACGTGTCTGTCGGGAAACTACGAAGGCTCGAACGACAATGGCATTGCGGAAGCCTTTTTCGACCAGAACGGCGCTGTCTTCGTCGGCTCGACGGAGGAATCCCTCCGCAACAAAAACCAGGCAGCTTCCAAGTATTTCTTTGAGCATTGGGGTGACGAATCCATCGGCGAGGCGTTTCTTGACCTGGAGCGACACTACCTAACGGGCCCTACGCGGGAGGCTGGCTCAAATGGGCCTACGAATACAACCTATACGGCGATCCCACGTTTGGCGCCGTCCTGCAGCCCGGTCTCGCATCGGCAGAGACCGCCCAGGCTGTGGCTGCCCCATCCGCCATCACGCTGGATCTGCCGGACCTGGTCGTGACCACGTCGCAGGGTATCGACACTGTGACCATCCCGGGCGGAACCCTGTGGCTTGAGGAGGGGCAGGCACAGGTGCCGGTCTGGCAGACCTCGTACGAGTATCCCGCAGGCCTGCGGGTGCAGAAGGTTGTGATGGACGATCGGTCCGGGCTCGAGGCGCACACCGGTTGGTTACTGCCGGTTGCCAGCGACGCAATCGACAGCCTGCTTCCACGTGCCCCTTGCCGCGACGGAGGATGCCGAGGATGCGTGGGTACCCTCACCTGACGTGCCCTACACCTGGCAGACCGTCGACAATCCGGATGGCTCGACCACGCTCATGCTCGCCGTCTATCCTTTCTTCTACCATCCGCTCTCCACCGACAGCACGTACTATCGCCACTACGACTTCACCATCACGACCACGACCACGTCCATGACGACTCACCCAGCTCGCCATCGCGCAGTCGATCTACGAGCCGGGCGACTGGGTAGATGTGGACGTGAAGGTCCGCAACGACGACCCCGCCCTGGATGTGGTTATGGAGGCTGATATCCAGTCGCCCGACGGGACGGTGATCTCAGGCCTGCTCTTGCGCAGTCTTCACGATCTTGAGGGTCCCGTTGCCTTTGCCTCGAGCTGGGACAGCACGGGCACGACGCCGGGGGATTATCGCGTGGTCGTCGTCCTTCGGGACGCAGAAGGCGTGGTTCTCGACAAGGCCGAGGTGGGCTTTCGCCTTGGGAGCGTGCAAGGCGAGGTCACGGCTTTAACCGTCGATCCGGCTATTTTCGCCTCGGGACCGGCGTTTGACATCGACCTTACCTTCAGGAACATCGGAAGCGTTCCCATCACCGGTACTGCCGCCGTGCAGGTCTATCCGGCAGATTCGATCACAGTATCAACGGAGATGACCGGTGTTCTCTCAAACGTGCAGCCGGGCGCAGTAGCGATCTTCTCACCCACTTGGGACGCCACCGGTTTGCCCGACCAGGACTACCGCATTCAGGGACTGGTGAAGTACGACGGTGGGGCGACACCCCTGGTGGTGGTTCACCTTCCGTCGCGTCACCAGATCTATCTGCCGCTTGCCCTTCGGGAATAGATGCCGGAAGCCTAGGTATACATGACGCCCACTGAGGCAGCGGTCACAGCTTTGGTACCGGGAACGTACCCGAGAAGACGTTCCCGGTACCCATGGCATTCAGTTGGTTCCCCGATCATCAGAAGGTCAGGATGTGTAAGGTCAACCGTAGAGGCGTGGGATGACCCTAACGTGGGGTGCATATATTATCCGCTGCCGCGGCTTTAGCACCGGCAAAAAATGCACCGACCTCTCCCGGGTCGCGGGCGTCTCGCCCACTCGGGGCAGTGCAGGAACGCTCCGAGTTCGCAGAAGCTTTGATGTCCCTGAAGGTACTTGTGCGCGCTTGCGAGATAGGCGGATGCGTCGAAGAGCCCGTCTCATCCCAGGTCACTCCACTGGACTCGCACTCGCGTCTATAGTCCGCATCCCGACGTCTACACGAGCTGCCCATATGTACATCATTAGCACGTCGGACAAAGGCAAATCCAAGTTTCTCGAATCCTGTCTCTGCCAGACCATCGCCGTCCGCCGCGGCTGCGGACTAATCGATCCCCATTCACTCATGGCAAGCGACCTACTCCGCCAGCTCATCACGAACCGCATCTTGGATGCCCCTGAGATCCGCGACCGCCTGATCTACGTCGACCCCGCACGCACCGATTATGTGATCCCCTTCACTGTCCTCGCCAGCGAAGCCGAGTATCCCTACGACATCGCGGTGACTGTGATGGCATTTTAGCATACAGTAAACAATAGATGCGATGGCCTGCGCATGCGATCACGGTTATCAGTTCGGTTTAAGGTTTATCTTGCACCCCGTGCTGTCGGCGCATTCGCGACGTCAATGAAGTGCTATATACTGCTTTTGTTGGCAGGTGTAGGATCGCCAGCCAGCCAATCATACAGCATTCCGGTTGGCGAAGGAGGATTATAAGCGGAAGATTAAGATGATGGAAAGGTTAAAACGAAAATTATAGTCATAGAACGTATCATCGTAAAACTATATCAGCAATAAAAGGAGCAAGAAGATGGCAGAGAAACCTAGAATTACAGGCTTTGAGGTGATCCAGTTCGACTTACCGCCCATGGAGGATATGGGCACCGACTATAACGGTTTCAACATGGTATACGAAAAAGGCAGCACGACGCCCGCGCCAGGGTTCGGTGCTGCGGATGTACACCAACGTCGGCGTGACCGGCGAGATCGCCTCAGGCGCCGGGCTGGTGGGCCAGGCGCGCTACCGCGACTACTTGCTGGGCAAGAATCCGCTGGAACGCGAGCGCATCTATCAGGACCTGAAGCGTGCCCTGCGCCAGCAAGCCCGTATGGGGATGGCCCAAATCGACGTCCTGCTGTGGGATTTCGCCGGCAAGTACTACAACGCGCCTGTCTACGAACTCCTCGGCGGGCACATCAAACCGCTGCCCTGCTATGCCAGCACCACGCACGGCGACCACAACGGCGGCCTCGACTCCCCGCAGGCTTACGCCGACTTTGCCGAACGCTGCCTGGAGATGGGCTATCCGTCGTTCAAGATTCACGGCTGGGGCAATTCGGAAACCGAACTTGAGATCGCCAACATCCACGAGGTGGGCCGGCGCGTCGGCGGTAAAATGGACCTGTTGATCGATCCCGCATGCGAGCTGGAAACCTTCGGCGATGCACTCAAGGTCGGTTGGGCGTGCGACGAGGAGAAGTTCTTCTGGCTGGAGGACCCCTACAAAGACGGCGGTATCTCGCAGTTCGCCCACCGCAAACTGCGCCAGATGCTCCGCACACCGCTGCTGCTCACCGAGCACGTGCGCACACTCGAACCGCACGTCGACTTCGCCCTGGCTGACGCCACCGACTTTCATTCGCGGTGACGTGGGTTACGACGGCATCACCGGGGTGATGAAGCTGGCCCACGCCTGTGAAGGCCTGGGCATCGACATCGAGATGCACGGTCCCGGTCCGGCTCAGCGGCACTGTATGACATCGATTCGCAACACAAACTACTATGAGATGGGGCTGGTGCATCCATGCAACAAAGGCACCTTCTCCACCCATCTCTACACCAACTACCAGGACA
Organism: uncultured Chloroflexia bacterium; assembly: GCA_963700595.1. Lineage (GTDB taxonomy): Bacteria > Chloroflexota > Anaerolineae > B4-G1 > SLSP01 > PWVB01. The sequence goes on along the minus strand of CAVOYE010000010.1, from coordinate 8,302 downwards.
GCCTGGAAGCCATCGACGCAAAAGGCAACGTCTATGCGCCGGAAGGTCCTGGACTCGGTGTCGAGTTCGATTGGGATTGGATCGATAAACACGAAACGCACCGCGTCAAGTTCGATTAAGTGGTGAGGTGTGTTTTAGTCAATCGACAAGCTGCCCGTCACTGCTGCAGGCGTATCTTGCATTATAGATGGTGCTGAAGTCGAGGCTAAAACACACCTTAGCCGTTGCCAGTCAACCGGCAGTAAAACGTTGGGCCTAATTTTAGGCGCTTTAATATTGGCACTCACAAAAAAAGTGTCTATACTATAATTACTGCAGGATGGTCCTGCTTTTCCGTATTTTTCCTCGATTTTTAATTCGGGAAGGAACCTCTATGAAGCATGATGATACGAAATACTTTCCACATAAAACACTTTAAGGGATCACTTCACGGAAATCCGCATCAGGGATATAACGGAAAATTTTCCGGATAATCCATATAGGTTGTTAGCCATATGAATTCTTTTAGTAAACTTGATGCTATTGAAATAGGATTGAAGGGTCAATTTTAGCTCTGGGAGAGGATTAAAAATGAAAACCAATAAATATGTTTTTGGCAAACTTATCATTGCTCTGGGGATGATGATTGTCATCACGGCATGTAATCCATTACCTGGTGACGAAGCGACACCTACGCCAACTGTTACACCAACCCCAAAAACAGCAGATTCGCCAACGTTAACACCAACACCAACGATCACCATCGGTGATATTTCTACGCCCACATTTACGCCCAACCCAAATCCATGCGAGGGTTTAAGCGGAGTAATAGAAATGCAAATCCTGGTTGGTCCAGGCGAAGCAGTTGGATTGGAGCCTTACGCTGTTGGCAGCATCCCGTTCACCGTAAAATCCGAAGGAGAAGCATTTGTTATCGAAGGTGGTGGGGCAATAGCATATCAACAAACACTGGTAGAGGAATGGGGTACTTTTTCTGTTGAACTTGATGAAGATGCTACCATAAATGGAGATTGCCAGGGGGATCAACCCATCGGGGTATTGCACATGATCATTGAGGTGAGTGGAGAGCAATATGTTGAGGTCAGGTCAGAAGGTTATCAAGGTGATTTTCCATGGTCAGGCACACACGAGTTTGATCTGAGCTTCCCCATTGAAGAAGGCGCGGCAGCGGAAGGTGAAGGATGGGTGTTTGTGCTTCATTTAGATAAATAGACCTTTCGATTCACATATCTACTTTCCCACTCACGAGAATATGTATATATTGATGGGAAATCAAGTGGATCTACGTTTTCTTTAGTTGAGTCCGTTGTGGCTTTCCGTAAAAACACTTTCCACAGGGGATATACGGAAAAGATTACATATGATACATCCGAACGCGGAGGGAAATAGTCCAATGAAAGAAATGCAAAAATTCAAAGCCGCCTACCCTTACCAGCAGGACGTATTGGCCCTACCCGTCACGGATCTCGATGCCGCATCGGAGTGGTATTGCAATCATTTCGGCATGGTCGAAGTTGATCGGCGCAATGATCCAGTTCCGACGGTCATTCTTGAGCGAGACGGCACCAGAATTGGCTTCTCCATCAACGGCGGTGATGCCTCTCAGGATGGCGCAGCTATCCTCGTGAGCAACATTCTGGGAATGAAGGAAGAGCTTGAATCCAGTGGAGTAGAAATAGGCAATTGGCGCGTCGATGAGCGCGATGGTCAGAAGCTGCAAGTGTTTTTTGTGATCCCTCCAGACAAGTTGTGCTACTACTTTTATGAACCTATCCAGTCTGTATACTTACCGCCTGAAGAGCGTCTATAGGGCGCTGTAATAGCGGTGTCTGATAAGCAGGCAGATTTACGGAAGTGCGGATACTGTCTTTCGAAGTTTGGGATGGTGTATGAAAAACATAAAATCACCAGACTTGACGCCAGAGTCATTTCGGCTCTGAATTGTTTGGCAATCCTGTACAACGCTTACGCAGTTGCCCTCTCAGTACTGGTTTGGTTCGTTATCCGGTTACGTCCAAGCAAAGGCCAAAAATAGGCATTTTAGGCGTTGTTGATCACGATTGGCTTTGCTGAGATATTTGCCTTTGTCGCTTCCGCACCCCTCGGAAACGTTCGCTGGCAAGTGAAGGTTCCGCTGAATACCTTATACATTGTGGCATTGGTTTGTCGCGATATTCCCTCTTTAAAGGAGATTAAAAAATGAATTCAATCAAAAAGACCGCAAGAATGGCAGGGTTCCTGTATTTTATTTACTTCGTAATTCACATCTTCGCAGATGTGTTTGGTCGTTCTAAAATTATTGTATTCGGAGATGCCGCAGCAACAGCCCAAAATATTATGGCTTCTGAGTGGCAATTTCGTATCGGTTTTATGAGTGATCTACTCGCGGCTGTGTTATTTCTTTTGGCGGCCTGGGCTTTATACGTGTTATTAAAACCGGTTAATAAAAACCTCGCTTTGCTGTTCTTGTTATTAAACCTGGGCGGTGTCGCTATCCAATGTTTTAGTGATCTTTTTCTGTTTGCCAGCCAGCTGCTTTTGAGTGGTGCTGATTACTTGAAAGTATTCCAGGCCGATCAACTGCAAGCCCTGGCAATGTTATTTCTGTATTTATACAAAAATGGGTTCATGATCGCCCAGATATTTTATGGCGCCTGGCTCTTTCCGCTTGGTTATTTGGTTTTCAAGTCGGGCTTCCTTCCCAAAATTTTGGGCATCGTGCTGATGGTTCATTGTGTTACCTGGCTGATGACTTCTCTTCAGTTCTTCCTTTTCCCGGGCTTCAATGCAATAACCTATGTAAGCTATCCGCTTGGATTTATTGCAGAATTTGGGCTTACTTTGTGGCTTCTGATTATGGGTGCAAAGAATCTACCATCAAATCTTGCGCAATAAAGAACGGCCAACAAGCGGTTGCACCCGACCGCGCTACGCGCGCTCAAATCGACGACCTCACGCGCATTGTAGTTTTCTTTGTGGCTAAGGTTCTCGCCACGCACTCGCGCGTCCGCTGAAACACACATCAGAAGAAAAAGATGAATAACAAAGAGCGAGTTCTTGAACTGATGCAGTCTACTTCGAATGTTGTCACGCGTTAAGCGATACAGCGTTCCTTTAAATATGCGGAGCACAAAGCTAATATGATACCCACACACGACATCCTGCTTATCCGCGGTCGTTCCCGCAATCGTAACTTAGAGCAAACAAAAAAGCCCACCACATATTGATGAGTTTTCATATTGAGTACATACTTTCCAAGTGGGAGCGACGGGATTCGTTAATGTTTTTCAATTGACGCTGATACTGCATCAGAATGCTAACAACGCACGAAAACAAAGCAATGCTCCTGACAAGCAGAGTCCAATGTTTGAGCTCAGCGTGGCGCGCCAGCGACGTCAGCTTGAACCGATTGTTATGCAGTACACCGAGAGTATTGGTTTTTCCACTGATAGATGTTACAAACCGGCCCGTTCCAGCCAATACAGCACGATAAAAATGAGTGTTGCTGCGGGAATGACGATCACCCAATCATTGACTTTGAACAAGCGCGGGAAGGTCAGGTCGCCAAAATCGCCTTTCATCAGAATGCCCTGACTGAGTCGCGGGTAAAGTGCGGCAAAAAGACCGGAACCGATTAAAATTCCCGCCAGTCCGCCGACCAGGGCATCCAGAGAGCCGTTACCGATAGCGCCCGCAATGGTGCCGGGACAATAGCCCAATACGGCAAAGCCGATCCCAAAAATCAATCCGCCAATAATATTCATACCCGCAGAACCTGATTTGGGATAAAGTTCCACCCATCCCAGGGTTTTCATCGACATAGATACCGATCATTCCGGTCAAAACAGCGGAAAGCATAATTTTGAAGCACGGTGAAATCGGTGAGCAGCAGTTGCCCGATAATCACGTCATATTTTGTTGCGCCGCCTTTCTGAAGCAAAAAGCCGAACACAATACCGAACGCCAATCCCCAGAGCAGGGGAGATATGTCTTTCTTTTCGGATGTCTGCGTCCGCTTATCCATGGATTTCTTGTCTGCATGTTCTCCTCCTGCTAACCGATTAATTTGAAGATAATATGCGCCATCAGAATGCCGCCGATGAAAAAACAGATGGCAGAAATCCAGCTTGAAACAGCAAGCTGCAGGGTACCGCTGATACCATGTCCGCTGGTGCATCCATCTGCCCAGCGCGCGCCAAAACCGATGCAAACGCCGCCAACCAGCGCCACGATGACGCGCAGTAATGGGTTGCTGCCAAATGCGTTTGCCCAGAGCGAAGGAACCCACTGCCAGTGAAAATCACCAGACAGCAGCGCCGAAATCAGCGAGCCGATGACAATGCCCACCACCAGCATCCACTGCCAGTCCACGACCAGTTTTATCTTCTGGTAGTAAGGTTTTAGATCAACCTTTTTCCCCGAAAACAGTTTTTCGATCATCCCGCTGGTCCTGGCAAAGGTCGTGGAACATGCGATCGGTTTTCTGGAAATGAGAAAGCTGAACCAGCTCAGGATGCCGATGCCAATTCCGACTGCATAAGGCGACCAGCGTACTTCTGTTAAAAATTCCATCAGATTGCCCTCCATTGTTTATTCTGTATCCCAGTGTTTTTTTACTTCGCTAAAGTTCGTGAAAAATCTGGATCCATGCGGATTGACACAAACCCGGCACTCCCGGGTGTACCCGGCAGCGCTGTAGCCTGTCATTCCACCGGCGACATTATACACATCTTTGAATCCATGCTGTTTGAGAATACTGGCGCCAAGACTGGAACGATTTCCCGAGCTGCAGATAAGGACGGTTGTTTTGTCCTTGTTCAGCTCATGATGGCGGGTGCGCAGCTCAGACACCGGGATATTGATGGCGCCTTTGATATGGTTATCCTCATATTCCAAGCGGCGCTCGTACATCCAGCAGTACAAAATTGGCGTTACCGGTGATCATGTCGTGCAAGTCTTCGGCTGAAATCAGCTCGATATGACTGGTCTTAAGTCCTGCCACAGCCCAGGCGATCATACCGCCATCCAGATAACCCACAATTCGATCCACACCCACCCGGCGAGCCCAGGTATTAGCTTCCAGCGCCTTTTGATAATCATCAGCCACAAGCAAAATATCCTTATCCGTTGGCAAAACCCAGCCGGCAAATGTCGGAAAATTGCCGTTGAGATCGAGATGCCAGGCGCCGGGGATGTGCTGACTGGCAAAGGCGTGATAACCGCGGGTATCCAGCACCATAATATTGGAGTCGCTGTATCCGTTGCTTGAATTGGCCTGCGCTCTAATTCCTCCATAGTGGGCAGATCGGCAACCAGAGTCCGGTCCATGGCGGTTGATATCGCTGCAACGGCTGAAATGATCCGGCGCAGGAGGCATATTCTTGTGTGAGCGATTTGATAAATGCGGACTTTTCCTTGAATTTGCAAGAGCAGAATTGAAGTTGCGTTCATAACCGATGGTGGTGCGCCATTTGGCGCCCATTGCACGACCGCACAATGAACCTGCGCCATGCGCAGGATAGACTTCGACATAATCGGGCAGCTTGAACAATTTGTCATGCAGGCTGTGATAGAGTTTTCCCGCCAGTTCCTCAGCCATATCCGGAAAAAGATCAGGTCGTCCCACATCGCCGACAAATAGCGTATCGCCCACAAACACACCGATCGGGCTATCTGATCGGGATTTGTCGATCACGACATAGCTGAGATGTTCCGGGGTATGGCCAGGTGTTTCCAGTACCTTCAGAACCATATCCTCCAATTCGATGGAATCGCCTTCCGACAGGGCCACATGATCGAAGGTACACTGTGCCGATTTTGCCACATAAATTTTTGCGCCGGTTTTTTTCGCCAGATCCATGTGGCCGGAAATGAAATCAGCATGAAGATGGGTTTGAAGAATGTGGGTGATATCCACCCCCAAAGCGCGGGCTTCGGTGATGTAGACATCCACATCCCGCTGGGGATCGATCACAGCGCAGTAATTCTTGCCCGCGAGAATGTAAGAGCTGTGAGCAATTTTACCGATGAAAAAATGTTTGAGCAGCATGAGATTTCTCCTTTAGTTTCTGGGTTTATAGATAGAAAAAGTAAAACACGGTCACAACAATAACAAGAAAAAGCAACGTCATTCCGCCGCCGGCTTTAAAATAGTCTGCATTACGATAGCCTCCGGCAGACATCAGCAACGCATTGACCTGGTGGGTGGGCAAAATAAATGAATTTGCCGCACATACCGCTGCCATCAGTGCCAGGGGACGGGGATCAAGTCCACCAATTTGTGCCATGCTCATGACCAGCGGCGCCAACACCACAATAGCGCCCACATTGGACATGAACAGTGAAAATAAAGTGGACAAAACCGCAACGGTCAAAACCAAAAGCACCGGATGCTTTCCCTGAACCAGCGTCATCATTTGCTCTGCCAGAAATGCAGCGGTTCCGGTCTTCTGCATGGCGACGCCCAAAGGAATGAGCCCGGCAAGCAGAAAAACAACCTTCCACTCGATGGCTTGATAGGCTTCCTGAATATCGAGTACCCGGGTCAGCACCATTGCGATTGCTCCAGTGAAAAATGCCATTGAAATGGGAAAGCCTGCCAGGGCCAACCCAATGGCAGCGACAAAACAGAGCACAGCAACCCAGGTTTTTGACGGATATTTTCTTTTCGACGGTGAAAGGAGTCGCCACCACAAAATTAGCGTTCGATTTGAGATCGTTTATATTATCCCACAAACCATAAACAATAATTGTATCGCCGGGAAGTATCTGAGGTCTGAAAAATCACCCCGAATCTCCTCTCCTTTGCTGAAAAGCATTACCGGCTCCACGGCATAACGTTTGCGCAGTGAATAATTGCGAATGGTCTGACCAATCATTTCCGAACGAGGCGGAATAATCACTTCGGCAAAACCGGCTTTATCGGGATCAGTTGAACTGGAAAATCGATCGGCTTGTTCTTTAAGTTCCAGGTTATATTCAGATGCGAATTTTTTTACATCTTCTTCATTTCCTAAAAGCGCGAGCTCCTGTCCAGCTTCGAATTTCGTTTCCCGCCAGGGTGCATATTCCACCTCTCTGCCTTGGGAGATACCGAGAATATTCAGATTGAATGTATCCCATACACCCGATTGTTCGGTCGTTTTGCCAGTCAATGGACTGTCTGGGGGAATGATATAATGCCAGATATTATGAGGCAAATGCAAGCGTTTATCAGCTTTTCCTGTTCAGAAACAAATTTGCCCGGAGATTCTGAATGAGGCAACACAAATTTGCCAAATAAGAAAAAGAAGCCGATTCCGAAAAGGAGCAACAGCATTCCCACCGGAGTTACGCTGAACAATCCATAAGGTTCAAGTCAGCATTACGCAGCAGATCGTTGATAAGAATCAGTGGTCCGGAACCCACCATGCTCAAGGTTCCACCCAAAATTGCGGCAAATCCGATTGGCATAATCAAAGCCGAAGCCGGGATTTTCCCCCGGCGTGAAATATTAAGAATACCCGGCAAAAAAAGCGCCGCCGCACCGATGTTCTGAATGAATCCTGACAGCATCCCAACCGATAATGACATCAGCCCAATCACCTCGACTTTTTGGTCCCCACTTTTTTCAAGACAGCTCGGGAAAACTGATCCATGATGCCGGTTTTCGCAATGCCCTGTCCCAAAATCATGACCGCCATCATGGCAATCACCGCATTGCTCGAAAAACCGGAGAGCGTTTCCTGCGGCGTCAGCACACCGGTCCATCCCAACGCCAGCATGCAGACAAGCGCAACGATGTCTATGCGGACGATCTCAAAAATGAGCATAACCACAGTAGCGACGAGGATAATCAGAACAGTGATAATAGCTGGATCCATACTAAAAGTTCCTTTCATAATATATGCAAGATTGTCACATAGGGTAGACGCGAGGGATGTCCTATCTGAAATGCAGTCCCAACGATTTCCTTTCCGATATGAAGTCCCCCCAAAATATGGGCGGATTTTAAGGAAAATAGGCCATTGAAAATTGTCGACCACCAGTCTGATGCAGATTATGATCGTGCCGTTTATGATTTATGTCAAGTTAAAAAGTTACAAATCGGAGGTATACATAAGAAGATAAATTGGAGCGGGAGCTAATATTTATGTAATTTACTGTCACTTAGCATATGATCCAGTTATTGGGAACCTTGCACCAAGACAACACTAAGCCGGTCAGAGCGATTAAGTAACTCAAAAACCAGAGTCTGATCGCTGGGCCAGTGGCCGTGGGAATGGGGTCTGTCAGGGCGGAGAGAACGGGTGTGGTGCAGGCT
>CAVOYE010000009.1:0-372549 GCA_963700595.1 uncultured Chloroflexia bacterium | reverse complement strand
CCCTGCCGGTGGGTTGTGGTTCAGAGGCTGAATTCTGGATATCTGGCTGGAAGAAGCCCTCCATCCGAAGTCATACGCAGCGCATTGCAAAACAAAGATACCTGTTGATCTGCATATTGTCGATATCTCTACCATTAACATCGACGCCCCCACCCTGTCGGAGCAATTGATGTCGGCAGAATACGCCGTCTGGCTCCAGGGCATATCTGTGGAAACACTCAAGACAAAAATCGAAGCTCTTCTGGCAACAGATGCCATTCCTCGCCCGCGCCGGGGGAGAAAATATCGCGGCAAGAAGTATGATTTGCGTCAGTTAATCCTGGATATGCGCGTCACACCGGAGGGAACGACCCTTACCTCGAAGTCTGGATGCATCTTAAGGCTCAATATGGTGCTACAGGACGTCCAGATGAAGTTATCCAAGCCTTGGGTGTAGATCACTGCCTGCGCCGTTGTTCACGGACACGTCTGATCCTGGCAGATACCGAATAATTTTTTGACCCAGAAGAACCGGCGTTGGATGCACGCAAGGACAAACGCTTTCATTTCCCCAGTAATTCCACAGGAGGGTACAATGGAAAATAAGTCAGAACAAACAATTGATGATGAATAAGAAGAATTGATCAGTGTCGAAACCGGCGATACTGTCGAGAGGAAAGCGATCACAGATACAAGCATACAATGAACGCAACCGCAACAGCCGAAGAACCAATCGGGCAAGCTATGTTCCAGGTAATGCCCATGACTTATCCGCTCTGATCGCCCTGATTTGTGGCGTTATCGTCTTATTCGTTTGTGCAAGTTGCGGTCTTGGACTCTATCTACTCCCTGTGGCGGCAATTGTTCTGGGCGTTATCGGACTCATGATGGCAAAAAATGCTGTAAACCCGCAGCGCGCGTCAGCTCTGGTCATGGTTGGGACTGGGTACGGGCATCATCACAGTCCTCCTGGTCATCATGGGTATCGCTGTATACATCATACTGATATTCGGATCTGTCAAAGCCTCGGGATACTAAAAACCGGCACAACGCAACCAATCACGCAAACTAATCATCAGAGCATCCATAGCACATTGAGCACGTTCATGGAAGACGTTCAGCGTGCCGTCGTAGGCTTCACCACCATCCTTGCCCACCAGATCGGTGACCCAGCGCAGAATCAAGCACCGGACGTGATTACGGGTTGCGACCCAGGCGATCGATCCCGATTCCCAGTCACCGGCGATTGCTCCATAGCGTCATGCAACGCCTCAACCTCTTCAGGGACCAGGTCCCGGTCCCCTGAGAGCAACAAACCGGTATGGACTGGAAAGGGATAAGGACGCTGCAGCCATGACAGATCCAGTGCTGTCGTATAATGGTTGATGCACGCTGCCTGATCTCCCATTTGTTCGATCATATCGTAAATCAGTGTTCTATCGACCAACATGACCGAATCCCGGGCAATATGTTCCTGAAAACCCCCGCATGTTCCCAGATTAACGACCAGGTCAGGAGACCAGGTGTCAATGGCATATTGTGTTGATGCTGCTGCGGCAACCTTACCCCACCCGCCATGCATGAAGCACACACGCAATACCCCGTCACGCGCCGGAACCTCCAATGTAAACCACTCACCATATGGAGACATCTTTATCTCTACATCCGGATAGAGGGCACGCACCGCACGCCATTCTGTATCAGCACTGATGAGAACAACCACTTCATATTTATCCATCCCGCACTCCAGTATTTTCCTGACACAAATCTGCAACGGCATCGATCAGCCACGGATGAATCACCGGCAGGGATTCCCGCCGGTGCCACAAATACGATAGAATAGACGCAAACCCCATCATCCAGGGACCGGTCCAGTGCCAGGTGCATGGCATCTGCATAAGGAGGAATTCCATCCTGATCCCAGGCCAGTTTATCGGCGATAAAGAGCACCTTATCCAGGGGTTGAGCATTTCCTTTCAGCGTTGTATGGCATTCAACAGCATTGAGAATCTCCGCATCGTATATAGAAAATATCTCCAGAGCAAGGATGCGAGAGAGTTTTTGATGCAGGATCATAGGCAGCTGCGATCTCCTCCGGTAATACTTCCAACCCCAACGCGCGCGCATATGCCACCCGTTCAGCATTTGGGATAACAGCACTCACATCATGCAGCCAACCCGCCTGCCACGCTCGTACCGGATCAAGGCCAAAATGGGATGCGAGATTGGAGGCTTTTACCGCCACCGCAGCACTGTGGCTGGTTGTCTTTGGCTTGCCGTGATGACAAAAAAAAGCAGTCACATCTTCCTCGAGACATCCCTGCGATAAACCCAGGGTGAGTTTGTCCAAACAAGCATGCATATTATGTATTCTCCTTCCGCGACAAGTTTACCACAGTGTATTCCGTAACCGAACATTTGACAGTCATGCCTTCAGAAGGTTAGTCCTAAGCGTGCTGACCTACCCCGTTGTTGGTCAGCCAGACTCCGCTTTTTATATATGGGGATGTTGTGTAAAGTCCAAGTCAATTATAATGGCGCCAGCAAATTAGACAAGAAATTGATCCTTCAAAAATGATACTGTTCAACCAATCCGACCCTCAATGGTGATGCCATGGAAATCGAAGTTAAATACCAGTTGTCCAACGAAACGACCTGTGCGGAATTGAAAACCTTAACCCAGGTGGGAGACTTCACTCTTTCCACCGGGAATCAGACGCATTTTTCACGGATACCTATTACGACACAGAATATCAGTTCTTTATCGGCAGCTGGTTACGCCTTCAGAGAACGGCGTTCCGGCAGTGATACTATCGTCTCGTTGAAATCCCTCACACCACCGGTCGGCAATTTACATATCAGAGAAGAAATCGAAATGCAATCGCCGGACATCAAGATTGACCAACCTGACACCTGGCAGGATGATGCTATGCGCGAACAGGTATGGCGTATGGCGAATGGACAAACCCTCCAACCGATATTTGAAATACAGCAGGAAAGATTTATACGCAACGTCACCCTCAATGCCAGTAATCGTTGCTGAATTATGCATTGATCGCGCACATTTTCGTTTTTATGATCGGGAACTGCTCTATTTAGGACTGGAAATCGAATTGACTGCAGCTGGGACCGAAGACGACCTGACCATTATCCGCAATACACTCGAGCAAACGTTTGAGCTTATCCCGGAAAAACGCAGCAAATATGAAATAGGGCTGGCCTATACACAGGTTCCAGCCCCATTGGTGATGATTGTCGAATCGATTGCAGAGCCATTTCCAAACACACAACTGAGTGACAGTATGGCGGTCGCTGCGATGAAAACTTTTGAGTTCCATTTCGAGATGATGAAACGCAATGATGCCGGTACATATCGCGGTGAAGACACTATCTTCGTTCACGATATGCGCGTTGAGGTACGCAGAATGCGATCTGCTTACAGGGTTTTTGCACCTTATATTCAACCGGAATCTTCGCAACCGTATCTCGATAGTGTTGAAAAAAATCGGTAAAATATTGGGAGAAGTCAGAGATATGGACGTCTTCCGCGAAAATTTCGAATTATACGCCAGCAGCCAACAACATCTCTTACGACACATCCACACTCACCTCGCCATGGAATACAGCTTACACGATGGCGCGGAATACATTGCTTGGTTTACTTGGCAGCGAACGTTATCTGGAATTCAGAGCCAGCTTTGCCAGCAACCTCGGACAGTGTTGTTGATGCAAGCCAACCTACCCCCGTTGTGGCAGACCAGTTTCGAGCCACACTAAACGGTCAGCTGGAGGAAGTGCATGAACTATTATGCGCTTATTAAGGACGAAACACCTCTGCCTTTGCACCATTTTCACCAGTTGCGCATTAACCTAAAGCATTACAGGTACTGCGTAGAATACTTCAGAAATATCCTGGGGGTAACGGGCGAAGAAATAATCGCAGAGATGAAACTCATCCAGGATCATCTTGGCACCCTGCAAGATGCAGTCGTTGCTCACAAGCAAATAACATCCGTGCTGCATTGGGGTATGTGGCACGCACCGCAGCAACCGTACACCTTGATACCCGAGTCTCCATGCCCCAACCCCGGACGTGCAAGTCTATCTGCGTCACGTAGAGGAAACCATTGACCAGATGATTGACACCTTCCCGGAGGTATGGGCAAGGTTCTATCAATTTTATCAACAATACATCATACGAACATACTAAAAACCGCGAAACACGTTATAATAAAAACATATCAGATCAGCACATATAATAGACATAATGAAGGAGATAAATATGCGTTCAGATCCCAAATATATCATTCTGCTGGGACCACCAGCCTCAGGAAAAGGAACACAAGCCACCCGACTGCGTGATATGGTACAGCTACCCCATGTCGCCAGCGGCGATCTATTCCGTTACAATCTTAAAAACAATACCCCGCTGGGCCTTAAAGCCAAAACATACATGGATAAAGGGGACCTGGTCCCCGATGATATCACGATTGCCATGGTACTGGACCGGCTCTCCCGGGACGATTGCCAGGAAGGTGCTTTACTCGATGGCTTTCCCAGGACGATTGCTCAGGCGGAAGCCCTTGACGCAGCTCTAGCAGACTCAGACCATAAAATTAACCTTGTATTGAACATCAGCGTACCCGACGAAGTCTTAATCCAACGTGTGACCGGGCGGCGCTTATGCCGCACCTGCGGTGAACCTTACCATATCCTGTTCAAATTACCCAAAAAAGAAGGGGTATGCGATTTGGACGGCGGTCCATTGTACCAACGAGATGACGATAGTGAGGAAACAGCACGCACAAGACTATCTGTATACTGGAATCAGACAAGCCCGTTGATAGCGTATTACCGCAGTCACGGCGTATTAACAGATATTGATGGTGATCAATCCATTGATACAGTTACCGAAGCCCTGACAGAAGAAATTAAAAAATTGTAAATCGATTAAAAAGAGGCGCTGCCTGGTTGGCAGCGCCTCTTTTCTATAGTCAATGCTGATCAGTTTTCCACATCCCATTTACCTCGATTCTCAACCATCCAGAGTTGCGAGTTCATCGCAGAAGCACCATTGTGTGGCACAACACGTTCATATCGCCCGTCACTCAGCAAACGCCAGCACTGAACAGTGTCGTGAAGATGAATATCCAGAATATCGTTTTTAATAGCGTGCAAGATAGTAGCATTATCTACTGGCATTAAAAACTCAACCCGACGGTCGAGGTTTCTGGGCATCAAATCTGCGCTGCCTATCAATAACTCTTCTTGACCATTGTTGTGAAAATAATAAATACGCGGGTGCTCCAGGAAACGACCCACGACTGAAGTTACCTTGATATTATCACTGATTCCGGGAAGACCTGGACGCAAACAGCAGACACCGCGAACCTGCAAATCAATGCTAACACCTGCCTGCGATGCACGGTAGAGGGCTTGAATACAGCCCGGATCCACAAGAGCGTTCATTTTGAAAGCCAGGTACCCATTCCCGTATTGATGCTGCATTTCTATCTCACGATCAATCCTGTCAACCATGGCATCGCGCATCGTATCAGGCGCCACCAGGAGTTTACGGTAGCCCTGCTTACGTGAATAGCCCGTTAAAGCGTTAAAAAGATCAGCACCATCGGCACCAATATCTTCATCAATTGTAAATAAACCCAGGTCCGTATACACCCTGGCGGTCACAGCATTATAATTCCCGGTACCGATATGAACATACCGTACAAGACCATCCAGCTCCCGTCGGACTACCATGCAAATTTTAGCGTGGGTCTTCAGACCCACCAAACCATAGATTACATGAACTCCCGCATGCTCCAGGGCTTTAGCCCAGACAATATTATTCTCTTCATCAAAACGGGCTTTAAGCTCTACAAGTACAGCCACTTGTTTACCGTTCTCACGGGCTTCCAGCAGCGCAGCAACCACAGGTGAGTTAGGACCCACGCGATACAGGGTCTGCTTGATTGCCAGGACTTGCGGATCACGGGCTGCTTCGAGCAGGAAATCAACAACCGGTGTAAAACTATCATAAGGATGGTATAATAATATGTTTTCCCGCCGCCTTATCGCAGAAAACATACTGCCCGATTTCATAATCGTCGGTGAAACATAAGGCACAAAAGGGACATCTTTAAGGTCAGGGCGATGGACAGATGTTAACTCCATCAACGCCGACAATCCCATAGGACCATCCACTGCATACAGCAGATAAGGCGCAACACCTAAGTTATCCAGCAAGATATCGCGTATATCCCGGGGGGTATCGGTATGCACTTCTAGCCGAACGGCAGAACCGAATTGGCGCATGCCAACACTCTCCTGGATAAAAGCTAATAAATCAGAAGCCTCATCCTCCTCAATTTCAAGATCCGCATCGCGTGTCACGCGGAAAGGATAAGCCTTCTCAACAGTCATCCCGGGAAATAACATATCCAGATTCTCGGCGATGACTTCTTCAATCCATACGAAGTTTGTATCATCCACCAAATTCAGAGATGATATCTCATAGTTTTCAGCCTTATCTTCTTCAGGTATGCGAAGCAAACGCGGTAAAAAACCAGGAATCTTCAAACGAGCAAAGCGAAGACCCTTCGATGGATCTGTCACGACGACAGCCAGATTGATACTCAAATTTGAAATATGCGGAAAAGGATGTCCTGGATCAAAAGCTAAAGGTGTCAATACAGGGAAAATTTCGCGTTCAAAATATTTTCTTAACAACCGGCGTTGCTTGCCTTTAAGATCAGAATAAGAAAGGATATGGATTCCGGCAGACTTCAGCTTTGGTTTTAGGTCTTTTTGCCAGCAGATTTTTGCCTTTTCCAGGATGGGGAGCAGTTCCATTCTAATCGCAGAAACCTGTTCCACAGGGGTCATCCCATCCGGAGGGGCTTCCACGACCCCGAGATCCAATTGTCGCCGCAAACCAGATACCCTGATCATAAAGAATTCGTCCATATTGTTGTGGAATATGGAGAGGAATTTGACACGTTCAAGCAATGGATGCCGTGTAGGATTTAGGGCTTCCTCCAAAACGCGGGAGTTAAACTGAAGCAGGCTCAATTCCCGATTGAAATAGAGTGAGGGATCGTCCAGGTCAATGGCGTTTTCAATGCGGGATACTTCCTGCTCGATTTCTGGTTGAGGCATACTGTATTCCTTTCAAGGATGAGCTTGGTAAACGGGTCGTGTTCCTGACTATTCTCAACATATTGTACATGGTTTATTCATAAATTACAACATGTAACGGACGTATGGGTGCGTTTCAGAAATCTGGCGAGATCGAAAAAAGGAGAAATTCGCCAGATTTCTGAAATGCCCCTGGCAGTTTTGGTCCGAAGGTAAATCTGAATTGGATGATGAATAATCCAAAACTGCTATCGACTCCAATGTTCATACGGCTAGTTATCTCCTTTGCCAGAAAACTGAAACACACCCCGGACGTATTTGGATAAGCTTAGGATAAGTTCAACTTGCTGCTTTTTTATTTTGGGGTATCCAGTTCGGCGCAGGCAAACTGGATACCCCATTTTTAGCGTGGTGGTGCGGTACAACCCTGGATTTGCTATCCCGTAACTTCCCGCAGCGCCACCTAATTTGCTGTTTGCATTGTAATAATTTCAGGGATAGGTCTTTTATTTTCCACCATAATAAAACTGGCCCCGGAACCAGGAGTGTGGTTCAGTTTTACGTAAAAGTTAAATCGATGTAAATGCATCATTTAAGTAAGAAATTAGATAGAATACGGTGAGTAAAAATAGTTAAAATATGGTTTGCTAAAATTTGAATTATGACCAAATAACATATATTTGAACATCTTCTCCGGCTTATTCCTTAATTTTTCATATGTTTTTGGTATGTTTTTCTATGTTTTTTCTGGAAATAGTACTTTATTCCTATTGCGTTATGGTTAGTATTAGATTAGAATATAGACAGGTTTGAAAAAGCAGTCCTAAATCATAAATTTAACAGATTAACTAAATGGAGGTATTGAGATGCTGTATTTACCGCGTGAGGAAGGTCAGGGTTTGGTGGAGTATGCTTTAATTCTGGTGTTGATCGCCATCGTTGTTATCGTCATTTTGACCACCCTTGGTGGAACAGTTCGGACTGTATTCAGCAACATTGTCAGCGGATTGGGCGGCTAATTCCGGTCCGGTTTTCAGATGTAGTATAAGCCCCGCTTTGCAGCGGGGCTTTTAATTATCAGGTTAACCCTGACCCAAGTGACAAGAGAGCGGTGGGGATGTCCCTCCACCGCTCTCTTGTGAAAAGACCTGAGGCGTTTTCACTCAGGGTTTGGAGACCAACGGTAAGTAGAACTGGTTGAGCCAAAAGGTTACGTAGAAGGGGCCCAAGGTTCTGCCATTACCTGCGATGTCGGCAGCGTACAGATTGAGTGTGTAGGTGCCTTCCATTGTTGGAGACAAGAAAGCGGACCACGTGCCATCGGATTGCCTTGAAAGGTGTTCGGTGGTGACACCACCCTCCGGCGTCTGAGTGTGCAAAAGAAATGCCGAAATCCCGGTGCCGTCGCTGATGGCGCCAGTCAGTACGATATGCGAACCCATATGTGGGATTACGGTCAGCACCTGGTCAGCGATTATTTTAGGCGCAACTAAATCCGCCATAAAACTAAGATTCAGCGCCTGCTTCACCGAAGTGCGATTACCCACGCTGTCAATACCATAAAGCTTAACTGTATGCGTGAGTCCATCACTGCCACCAAGTCCCGTCAGGGCGTTTGTCCATACAGCCCTGGTCTGCTGTGGGACGCCGTTGGATGTAAGTATCAACCGGCTGCGCTGGTATGCGCCGTTATCCAGTTGAGGATAGGTATCGCACAGGACCAGATGCCAGTACCCTTCAGCAGATTCACCATCCAGTACCGTAAGGGGTTGGTAAGGGCGGCGTATCCGGGTATAGAATGGCGCCGTGCTTATGTGGTCCCCAGTATCTCGTGCCAGCGGTACTACTCCGCTATCATCAAAGAGCACATTTATGTCATCGGCCGGCGTCCCTGAATAGGTCAGGTTCACCCAACTGCCAGAGGGTGCTACCAGCCAAGCCCGTACATCTCCGCGGTAGGGATGCGCAATGGATAAGCCAACATCCACACCGGCGATGGTGAAAGCCTCTTTTACTACGAATGTGCGTATGAGGGCACTACCAGGATCACACGGGGTTTCAGCACCCAGCAGCAATGGTACTGAAGGGACATCGTCATAGACAAAAGTCGTCTGTGGGATCGTTTCGCCGTCAGGGCTAAATTGCGCCGCAGTGCAGGATTCCACACCATCTACGGACCGGCAAATGTCCACTCCTGCAACCAGCGTATTATCTACCAGCACGCCTTTGAAAACTGTCTCATTGAGCCCAACGACACCGTCGGAGAGCGCTTCACCCGTTTCCGCGCTCAGTGTAACTACAGGTGGCATCAGGTCCTGTATCACTTGTATCCAGCGGGTCCAAGCTCCCACCTGCCCATGGACATCAATACCGCGAGCACGCAGCTCGAAGACATCTCCATCCTGCATCTTCGGCGCGTTCCAGGAACAAGACCACGCGGCATCAAACGGGACGAATATCGAAGCAGGTCTGGTTGAACTCCCAGCCATTAGGCAACCGGATCTGCATGGTCACCGTGGGAACCAGGGATTGGTCGAAGGCGTACCCACCGACAACGGTTTCCCCAGCGCCGATCAGCGGGGGCAGAACCTGAATCCCCAACTCAGGTCCGTTCTGATCTACCTCATGATCGAGATAGAGCCACTCGTGTTGGTTTATGTCAGCTGTGCCCGTCTCATCGTAAGTGACGGTGTTGATGGTTGCCCAGCCAGTGTTATGGGCGGTATCAAAGTCAAGGTTGACTTTTCCGACGAAGTTGACTTTCTTATGTTGCCCTGGCTCCAGGTCACCCAGGCTGAGTTTCAACCAATCGTACTCACCATCCACACCGGCGAAGGTCTGACCACCCATAAGGTTAAGCGGACCCCGGGTTGTAACCTCCATCGATAATCCCCGGACGACCTGGTCACCCAGATTTTCGTAACGTAAAGTATAGGTGATTGTATCCCCATCGCCAACCGCGGGGTGATCCGTATCCATAACGGGCAGGAGCGATGGATTATCGCTACCGGTCACCACCGCCAGACCCGGCACTGTGCTGAATCCAGGTGGAGGTGGTACTATTGCTTGACTACTGAGCAACAGGCGTTGTCCAGCCTGAAAGTCAGATTTCGCCAGGATGGGGCGATCACACAGGGGATCGCCCGGGTTAGCCTGACAAAGCTCAACCCGCACTGCGTTCCAATTGTGGTCATCAAACTGCTCTAACCCACCCATCATGTTGTACAAACTGTCACGCAAGAGCTGGTAAGCGACGCCTACCGGTTGAGAGCTCAATTCAAACATCACGTCCGCGCGATGAAGCTGCACCTGCCCACCACCGAATATCCCGTTAGGGCAAATCCCCGAACCCAGCGTAGACCATTTGTAAGCCTGCGACAAGGCAAATTGCTGTATACCGTCTGATGACGGGTCGCCGGCAACAAGAGGACTGTTGACGCTGTTTCGCGGTGGCATCGTGGACCATAAACGTAGCGCGTCATTCTCGCTGGCCAGCGCGACCATCGAAAGCGATGCACTTGCCGGGTCGGTAATACCGATCATGGAAAATGGCAGCAGTATATCCGTAACACCCCCGCCAGCTGTTGCCCGGAAAGCATATTCCAGACCTTCAGATGCTAACCCGCCTGGTCCGGCAGGCATCTCCTGCCAGGTTTCACTTTGACCATCCCAGTACAGCAGGGCAACATGATTGCTGTCTTTGATCCAAAGCACAAAGTCCGCAGTCATCGGTGTGGCGGTGATTCTGTCGTAGGGAAGCAGAACGGCAGTGTTGGTCATCGTTGCGGGATAGGGATCATATGCGCGTACACTCCCACTGCTTTGTGACATCACGGCGTCTGAGACATCAAGGTAAATGAAAAGGTCTCCGTCGTTCTCCCAGTTAGCACCGATCCATGAAAACCGGAGAGCCTCCGCATCCCAGGTCGTATAGAAGCTCTGCAGGTTGTCGCCGGATGTGTTGTCCGCGGCATAGCGCTGGTTGCGCTCATCAGAACCCAGAAGCGTACAACCATTCTCCTGCCACGCATCACCTGACCCAGTCTTCTGTGAAAGTGCATCACCAAAGAGAGAAGGAAAACGGATGTAATCGGGTGTGAGACGACTGTCGATAATGACAGGACCAGTTGACTGCCATCGGATGTTACCGTAGACATCCTGCCTGCCTAACTGTACGCTGATAAGCTCTGGCTCCTGCACCTGTAGTTCGCTGAAACGCCCCCCACCTGGCACATGTGTCGTGATTGTTTGCGTTACACCGTCACCCGAGGTGACTGACCAGACAACCCTACTGTCGCCCAAACCGCTGCCATCACCAGGGGTGGTCCATTCCAACCTTAAAATGCTGTTTGAAGACGTGATATGCGCACCTGGTTCGAGCACACTACCCGTCTGGGCATCGCGCAGGATTAAGTCAGCTGGAGGGGGCGGCACGACATCAATGACAACCGATTTTGTAATTTCGGTGCTCCTACCCGCAACATCAGCAGCACGAACAGCCACGTTATAAGTGACGCCGTCCAGGTCGCGGTCAAATCCCGCCAGCCATGCAGCTTGCCAGTTTTGCTCGAAGACCGCTGCGTCAATAGGATTATCAAGAGGGCTTCCCACAGTGGTCACTGACACACTATCGACACCTATTGTGTCACTAACAGGTCCCCTGAGCAGCAAATAACCCATACTGGTATAAGCATCACCGGTGAGGACACCGGTCACATCGATCACAGGAGGCGTTGTATCCACCAGGAGTGGTGAAGCTGCCGTCGCCGAAACAGTATGACCTGCCCAATCGCTGACATAAGCCTGAAGCGTGTAAAAACCCTCCGCCGGTGGCGTCCATTCTGCTGACCATGTGACCTGCTTTGTGTCTTCTGCCATAGTCCAACTGGCAGTATAAAGCACGTCGTTACCCACAGTGATGGTCATCGTTTCCAGTGACTCGGTCGCCGTGACGCTTCCGGTCAGTGTAATTGGTGATAGTGAAAAAAGTACAGGCGGGAAACTGGCGAAAGCGATCTCAATGGGTGTTTCCGCCATCAGGGCTGTTAAATCCGATGAGCCAGTATCAAGCCTCAAACCGGTGGATGCAGCGACTTCTGTCGCACTGACGGTTGCGCAGTGTCCATACGCGTCGCACGCTGTCGCTTTTTCTGAAGAAGGTTGCTGGAGTACACATGTTGAGGTCAATTGGTAGAGTCTGCCGTGGGTAGCACTGCTTTGAGCGATGCGCGAAAGATACCAGGATGAGGCATAGCTCTGACGTTCGGTGATTAAGCCCAAGCCGCATGGTGAAGTAAAGGCTTCCTCCACCAGGTTAAAGTCCTGGGCTGTGGTCGTGTACTTGAACCCGTCAGCGACCGGTTGAACTGTGAAGTTAACGCGTGGCGCCAGCGTGTCAATGCTGCCGCTCCATTGACCCTCATCGTGTTGTCCAACATTACCCGCGCCATCGATCCCGCGCAAGTCAATCTGGTAGTGCCCTTCAAGACCAGCGGGAACAGCAGTGGACCAATCGGCGGTTTCCGGACCTGTGGCAACCAGGTTAGCAGATTCCCAACCACCAGCAGCCATAACGCTGACCTCTACAGGCTTCAGAGTACGGGGATAAACACGGATTTCATCCACAAGCCCGCGGAAAAAATTACTGCTAACCGTGCCATCCCACTCCTGCCCGACACTGAACCTGCCGTCTGAGGCAGGGCGCACAGAGGTTGAGAGTTCGACCTCTGGCAGCCCATTAACGTAAAGGATGGCGTGGTTATCTGCATCTATGGTCATCATCACGTGATACCAAGTTCCAGGTTTGAAAATATTTTGACTCAACTGGTGATGCACCACGTCGTCGTAATAGCCGAATCTTTGTTCCGCAGCGGCATAGAAGATCATGTTGCGGTTACCGCCAGACGCGCTGTTAAAAGCCACAATCTCTCCGTCTTCCGTGCCATAGGGCTCCGGATAAACCCAGGCCCCGAAGGAGAACTCCGCAGTTTGCCCCAGGTTTCGACTCACAGCATCAGCCACCAGATAGTCATCGACGCCATCCAGGAACAGAGCATTGGCGCCGACTTTAGCGGTTGCTGCTCGCAACATAGATTCCGAACCGGCGTGTACTCGGGCTACCTGCTGCCAACCGGAGGTGTCCAGCACGGTTGATCCGTCCTGCCATACCCGTGAATCCTCGAATCCCAGTGCTATAACAGGACTGCTGCCCAGATATACCTGATTGACCTCGACAGCTGACAGACTTCTGGAGAAGACGCGCACATCGTCAAGCTCACCATCGAAGCTATAACCGCCCAACCATAGCGCGGGATTGCCAGTCAGCGGACTGCCCCCCGATACCTTTTGGATCTTCAATACACCATCGATGTAAAGGAACCACGCGCTCCCGTCGAAAGTCACCATCACGTGATGCCAACCCTTCAGATCTGCTGCTGAAATGGCGATTTCACTGTTCGCTGCACCATAGACCAGGATAAAACCGTCATTGTAACAGTACTTAGTCAACCACAGGTCTATACATTTCCTGACCTGTTGGAGACGCAAATTATTCGCACCCCAGCCCAGGATATGCTGGCTCTTCACGCCCGAAAGGTTTACCCACGCGGCAATTGCGTACGGGCTGTTGTCCTGCGGGAAATTCTGCGGGACCTTGAGCACGATCACATCATCGACAGCGTCGAAGGCAACCGCCTGCCCTTCATGCCCGGGCACGCCATAGGTTGGACAACCAGCGCCAGAACACACACCATTATTCCCCTGTCCGGAGATATCTACGAAGCTGAGCGTCCCATGCTGGTTAGGAGCGTCATCCAGGGGCCAATGCAGGACCTGCCCAACCTGTGGAAGCGCATTGACCAGGGGAGAACCGGGCAGGTTGGGTGTCAAGGCGATTTCAATGCTGCTGACGCCGGTGCGCACACTGCCGACGACATCGCTGACTGTACCGCTGAGTATCAATCCAGTCTGTGTGATGGCTAAAGTTGCCGGGAGCGTGGCGGAGCCTGCGGTACGCGGTGAGATGAGGGCTGCCTCCGGGGCACTGCCATCAATCTGTACACTCACAGAGGCCCAGGGGCTGGCATTGCCGACGGTGTCTATTGCCCTTACACGCACTGTGAAAACACCGTCAGGTTCGGGTTCCTGGAAAACATAGCTGTGGCTCCAGGAGCCATTTAAAAGGTTGGCTTGCTGGGTGCCGGCAACGACGGATGACCCATCACTGCCCTCCAGCGTAATCTCGACTCGGGCAACACCACTGCCGGGGTCACCGCTGCTGAGGAACGGGTCGCTGACAGTTCCGTCAAACGGCAGCAGCCATGCTGTGGCATCGGTCGGGTCAGTCTGCAAACTCAGTCGCGCGCCATCAATCGCACTGATGGCAACCTCAGGAGGTGTCGCATCCACGTAGATCATGGTCGTGGCGCCCGGGGTCTCCACATTGCCTGCCAGGTCGGTCGCGCGCGTGAGAAACCGGTATCGACCCTCTCCAGAGGGTGCGAAAACTGGACAGAATCCGGCACCGTCGATCGCGTCAAGGCAAGGCGGCGCTGCCTCCCACGTCCCATTGACTGCTATATCCACGTGGTCAATCCCTGAGTTCGCATCACTTGCACTTACAAAGAGTAACCCACGCTCAATATTGCGATAAGTATGGTCTGATTCCAGGTTGGAAGTTGGAGGATCTCCGTCTACCGTGATATAGACGTGCTGCCGGTCCTCCACCATCGCAGACTGCGCGGTAAAAAGATCGCGTACCTCAAAGGGTGTCAGGTCACGCCCGAATATAAGCAGTTCATCGACAGTACCCGCAAAGTGGCTGCTGCCATCTCCCCGACGTCCCACGTAAACAGGAGATGTATTAACTGTTGAACCGCTCGTGCTGTCCGTAGTTGTACCGCTCAACTCGCCATCAATATAAAGCAGGAGCGTTGTGCCGGACTTTACGAAAGAAACGTGGTGGAAGAGTCCGTCGTCGATGGCATAAGCGGAGATGACCTGCGGGATATGGCTGCCATCGGACCGGGTCGCGATCACTTTACCGTTGTCTGCACTGGCATTATTCACCAGGCGA
Organism: uncultured Chloroflexia bacterium; assembly: GCA_963700595.1. Lineage (GTDB taxonomy): Bacteria > Chloroflexota > Anaerolineae > B4-G1 > SLSP01 > PWVB01. Next base: position 357,359 of record CAVOYE010000009.1, on the reverse strand, counting down.
ATGGCATACGCGTAAGCCCCAGGACCAGATGCCTTATCGACGATACTGTTGGCGCCTATAACGCTATCAGGTTGTGAGGTACCAACCTTGACCCACAGCGATACCGCGAAGTTTTGTGCAGAACTAAAATCCAGAGCATCACTGTCAGTGATGTGAATACTTTCATCGGCTCCGTCCAGATCGATGGCAAGACCAACCTGCCCTTTGACACCTGAAGTGGGGCATGTATTACCAGCGCAGCTGCCATCCATCCCTGTGGCGGCATCGACAAAGGTTGTCGCGCCAGTGACCTCATCGAAGCTCAATTGCAGCGCAGGTGCGCTTCCAACCAGCGCGCCAACCTCGCCGGCACTCAGTGCTTTGCGGTAAATCCGCACATCATCGAGCGTGCCATCAAAGAAATTGGTGAGATTCCCGTTGACATAATAGGCTCCTATGGTCACCGGTGTATTGAGTGATGCAGGCACATAACCGGTACTCGCGAGTTGACCAGATTGCACACCGTTGATGTAAACGCGCATTGTTCCGCCATCAAAGGTGGCAGCGATATGCGACCAGCGATCGAATGGAATGCCTGCGCCGGTCACCAGGTTCCATGGCGCAGCCTCTCGATGAAACTGCACCTGACCGTTTGCGAGGATCTCCAGGAAATACGCGCCTTCGCGTCCCGTATCGAATTTACCCACGACTGCGCCACCGTTTCCATCCCTGTTGGGATACACCCATGCAGAAAGGCTGAAAGGCACAGGTGGTGAGCCACTGAAGGTGAAAGTTGCGTCCGCAGGATAGGTCCCGTTGGAATTATTAAGGGTGACAACGTCATCCACACCATCGAAGCGCGCCGCACGCCATTCACGCCCTGCCACACCGAGTGTAGGACAGGCAGGCTCTACGCAGCTACCGTTGTGAAGTGCAGTCGCATCGGCGCCATTCATAAGGTTAATTCTGCCAGGTGCATCGCTGGTTCTCGTGCCTCCCGGAGGATCATCCAGGCTCATGACAACAACTTCAGCGCCGGACTGATAAAGCGCATCAATCTCTTCAGCAGTCAGCGCCTCGCGGTATATGATGACATCGTCCAATTTACCGTGAAAAAGACGCTGCTGCGTACTGCCGTTGAAGTCTCCAGGGTTCCCGCCACCACCAACCTGCGTCCAATTTTTGGCGTAAGAATTCTGGGGTATCCGCTTATCGCCTGCGTCATATGTCCCCTTTAGCATGCTATTGACATAAACATGGAATATCCCGCTGGTCTCGCCGAAAGTAACAGCGACGTGGTTCCAACTATTCCGGGTAAGGACATCTCCTGTGGTGAATTTGATCGGGTCGTTGTACGTACCAAAGCCTATTCTCAACCTGTTACCGATCACCCCGATATAGGGGCTGGCGTTTGACATCGCAATGTTTACACCGATCACGCCCTGCAGCGTTGCATCGATGGTGGCATCACCGGAGTTCTGGGGATAAACCCAGGCTGCCATAGTGTATGTATCAAAGCTGATACTCGGCAGGATTGCATCAATGTAGTGGTGCCCGTCGAAGTTGGCGGCTGAGCCGGACACTCCGGTTACCAACGCTATACAGTTGGGGTTGCACGCAATCCTGTTGTTGTAATCCGACGCGTCATGAGGCGGCATCTGGTCGAAACTCAACTGAAGCGCCGGTACGTGCCAACCTGCGGGTGCGTGCGTGTAGACTCGCAAGTCATCGATCAAGCCATCGAAATATTGCATATTGCCTATCTGGTTCTTCCCGATGCGGGTAACAAAACCAGGTCCATCCAACTGGAAAGCACAATCCGGGAAAGCAGAGACGTACTCTCCGTTGACATAAACCTCACAGCGATAGAGGTTCCCCCAATTAGGGCGGCTGTATTGGCGATAGACAGCAGCAATTTGGGTCCACTCTCCCGCTTGAATCAATCCTGCAAATTTGCCGACCCAACCGGAACCGTTATTACCACCGACCCAAACCTGCCCGTCCACAATACCAAAGGCGAGACCGTGGGTGTTGCTGGCATCGCCGCGGGTGAGGATGGCGCGCGCGCCACTGACGGAATCGGGTTTCACCCAGGCAGAGATGGCTGCGGTATCTGTGCCAAAGACGAAATTATCGTTGATGGAAAGAAAGTCTTCCCTGCCGTCAAAATCAACTGCGTTACCCAGGGCGCCGGGACTGCCAGCAACAGGGCATGACGAACCCGAACAAGTGGCATTGTACACTGGTGTGATGCCGGCGTTGTCCGAAAAACTCGTCGCACCGGCGCTTTCGTCGAATTGCAGCCAGATTCGGGCTGCACCCAATAAATCGCGGGGATTCGTGATCTGAGCTTGGGCAACCTGGGTAAGGTCAACCAATCCACTGGTGGCATCTGCTGCAACAGCGATCTCACCCGACAAAGTCGTTTGATCGTTCGGATGGAGAACGAAGCTCTGGGGCGCCAGCGTGCTCTGGACTGCCGGAGGAAAAGCTGTCTGTAACAAACCTTGAGCATATCTTTCAGCCAGAAGGTTTGAAACAGTCGCTTGATAATGGAGTTGCCCACCCGGGCGTATGTAGCCGTCAGTCGGTGTATACATCCCCGTTGTGGTCAACTCCTGAATTTCTGAATCGAGGGTGAGGATATCCCCGGCTGAAGCCACCCGGGGGTGAAAGCCGAAAATACTCTCGCGGAAGTCCGAATAGCCATCCATATCGACATCCACATGCAGGGGATCGGACCACACGCGCGTCTTCAAAGGGGTTTCACCGTCAAAGCCGTAAACGAAAAGCCAACCTGCGAGTTCTTCTCCATCTGTCAATCCATCGCCGTCGCTGTCTGCCAGGTGCGCGTTCGTACCAGCCATCAACTCGGCTCGATCTTCCAGACCGTCGCCATCCATATCGGCATTATCAGGATCCAAGCCGTTCTGCTGTTCAAAGGGATCGGAAAGACCATCTCCGTCGGTATCCCACCGGCTGTCATCAGGGTCAGCGCCACCGTCAGCCCGACTCTGTAACCCATCGCCGTCAGCATCGTGCAGCCTGGGGAAAGTCACGGGACCGGTTTGGCTCCAGGCCAGGGCATAACCACTTTCTTTCACGGCTAAAGTATAAAATCCATCCAGCGTTGCTGGGAATATGTCGAATGTAAGGTTTTTACCAACTTCCAGGTTGTTCGTGTCGCTTTCATCCCTTATGTAGCAGACGGACGCTATCAACAACCCCCAACACTCCTGTACCGGAACGGCATAGCCCTCGTTCAAATAAAGACCGTTGATATGCTGGTTGATTCCCGGCTCAGACAGCGGGATGCCATGACTGCTGACAGCTCTGGTCATCACCCATGGATCGCTTCCCGACCAGGATGTATCCCCGCGGGAGACGGACACATCCTGTTCATCTTCCGTGAGATTATAGGAGAAGCCTGAAGATTTAGCACGATCGTCCGTCCACTGCCAGAAATAAGGTAGCGATAGGGCGCTGGCAGGGAAACCGGCTTTGGAGACGGTATTAGTCACACTCAAATGATAGCTGATCTGGCTGCCTTCAGCGAAACCATTACTACCGGCGCCGAAGGTCGTGCCAAAGGCAAAGGTCTTCAGGCGATGGTCATCGTCCAGGTCAATCATCACATGCTGCCCGTAGATTGCCCACGCGATACCCTTCGCCAGCCAACCGGTGATCCCGGCACAAACCGGTGAAGACTGGGCATTCGCTCCCACAATTGCACAAACGAGTGAGATAATGGCATCAATCAGTCCCAGCACAAGGGCGATGATCTGCCCCACGACCGGGATAAAGGCGATAGCGATCATTATCACCAAAGCCACGGATGTGGCGATCGTGTCCGCCAATGCAGCATCAAACTGTAAGCTGCCAATTGTGACACCGCCACTGACCATACTGTAGATAAAGAAGCCGACAGTAACACCGACAGCGACGATGGCACCCACGACGGCGCCCGTCTTGGCTTCGTTGGTGATCTCCTCACTTGCTGACTCCAGTCTTTCCATCAGGCTTGAGACCTGTTCGCCAGTTTTCAGCACCTTACTCACCAACGTGACGGCACTCACCGCACTCATCACAAACATCAGGCTGGAAGTGATGATCTGAATCTTATTTGCTGCATCGCGGTCAGAGCTAAAAAGGAAATAAAGCCCCACACCGATGCCAGCCAATACGACACCCGCACCCACCAACGCGCCAGTCCGTGCCGCGACACTCATGGATTCCCATTGTATCTGGACGGCTGTTTCGAGCATGTCCCACTGCTCTTTCACCTCCAGGAAGAGCTTATCGAGGGCTTTTTTCAAACCACCAGCATCGCCAACTGTCTGGTACCCAAGGCGGGTCATCATCTGCTCGGTCTGCCGGTTATCGTACCACTCACGAAGGATGTAGGCTGCCTTGACAACATAACCTGAATAGCCTGTGAATTGCTTGCCGACCGCTAACTGCTCCTGCATCAGGTCCCAGTCATCCACTGCAACCGGACCTGCGTGGGTCAGAGGTGTGTCACCGCGTTGCACAACGGAAGAGATACCCTGCGCCAACGCCAGATAGGTGCTCCGCAGCAGGTTTAGTCTGAGCGCAACCCCATCCTCGTCATTCCCGGCAGCATTGGGATCGAAGAAGGGATCCACAGCACGCAGGTTCTGGCTTAAATTGTCCAGGTAGGTGTCCAGAGGTTGGTTAATCCAGGCGCCTCCCACAAAAGCGTAGGGACGCCAGCGCACAGCAGCCAATGTTTCCGGAACAGCTGTGTCCATGTCAATGGTGATGCTCTCCTGATCAACGGTTGTCTGCTGGTCCAGGCTTCCCGCGCGGTAAGTTTCCTCACTGGCAAAAAGCAAAGTGGGCTTATCATCCGATGTGAAGGCGCTGCTCAGCACCTGCTCAGTATCGGTCCCCATAAGTGCTGTCAGCATTGCGTCACGGCTGGGATAGTGATGTGTGACGACGCTTAATGTGTTGCTGATACCCCACCGCGCTTCTACAGAAACGGATCCATTTGTGGCGTGATCGAAGCGCCGTTGGATCTCGGACACGGTAATATCGCGCACGCCATCCCCGTCACTGTCACGAGCGTTGATGAAGGTGGACTCCAGCTTATCAGCCAACGCCCACAGCGCCACGTCCGCGTAGCTGTCAACGCTTTGCTGGTTGCCATTCTGGAGCGCGATGGATGTCGCGCCGGGGTTATCATAGACGATCGCCAGGTCAACCCCCAGCTCCTCACGCACAGAGATGCCGGCAATGGTGAAATCCTCGTAATAGCTCTGCACAATCTGTTCGTTGTTCAGAGACCAGGTGGTGCAAAGACCGCCAGCGTCCTGGGCCGTGCAGGAATCGGTCAGAGCATGAACAAGCCAGACCACCCGCAGTTGGTGCGCATCACCCCACTGGGCAGCTACCGGGCGGTAGGGGATTCGGGCTGAAAAGGCTACCCGGGCACCACCGGTCTGGTCCACAACGGTGTTCAGCGGCAGATAGGCAACTAAATTACCGAGGTCGTCAGCACGTTTCACGGCGATGCCATACGTCTGAAGGACGTCATTGTCCAACCAGGATTCAAGATCGGTGCTCGGAGTAATGACGGCAGGCGCATCGGCGCGAACCGGCAGGTTACCCAGAGTCTCGGAGTCCCAGGGAATGGAGATTTCTAGCATCGGCACAAGCCGCATATCACCGTTGCTGAACCGGGGGTCAGCAGCGCCCGTGTGGACGTCGGCATATGTGCTGTCATTGCCTGACTTGCGCTGTATCTGTCCGGCTTCGTCACCACTGGGCCAGTCCAGGACATTCATCGCCCACCACAGGTGTTCTTCTTTAGCTGGTCTGATCTGCAGATCAACAAAGACGGGCTGGTTCGGCTGCAGGTCATCGATGATCAAACCAAAGCTGCTGTTCAGCTGCCGGTAGGTCGCGGGAGATTCGTCCACGTTGTCCGGGACACCGTCACCGTCGTCGTCAGCATCAAAGGGATCGGGGAGCCCATCACCGTCGATGTCCTGGCACGGCGTGGTGAGTGGTTGATAGCTGTAATCATCCCAGTCCCCGGTAAAGGCGCGGTCCGCGCACTCAAAGCCATCCAAACGCCCATCGTGGTTCGTGTCGTGATTCAGGACGTCGGTATACCATGTCTGTCCGCCGTAGTCAAAGCCCATGACCTCCAATCCATCCGGGATCAGGTCATCATCACTGTCGGGGTCATCAGGATTTGTGCCAAGGGCAACCTCCTGCGCGCACGTGAGACCATCATCATCGTTGTCTGAAGTTGTGCAAGGGGCATCTGCCTCTACCGCATTCTCGCGTACCTGATACGGCGCAGGCAGGACAGAAGAGGGAGACGCAAGATGTTCGTCAGCCCCGTTACCTGCCAGAACGGGAGAAGCATAAGCGGAGACACCTGTGTCTTCGGCAGACAAGTCGTTCTGCATCCCGTCAGCAGCGCGTTTGTTTTCCTGCCTTTGCGTGAAAGCCATGACCTGGTAAGCGTTAAGCATGGGGGTCACGACCATTGACAGTACGGCGCTGATAGCGACAGCAGCATAGACGACACGCAAGCGGGAATAAGCCACCATAAGGAAAATAACGGCAATAACAGCCAACGCGAAGGCAGCCCTGGTGATATCGCGGTGCAGTGTCTCCGAGGTTTGCAGCGAAACGAGGAAAGCACGCGCACCACCAGGTCGCAGGAGGCTCAGTAACCCTGAGAGATGCGCGCTGCTGTTGGCGCTGTCGATAACCCCAGAAGTCCGTCTTTATGGAAGCGGTGACCTGGTCGCGTTCGCCGGGTGGGAACGTAACATCCAGGGTCAGGCGCAAAGGAAATCCCTGTTCATCCAGCCAAATCTCACCCTGACCGGCAGCTTCACGGTATACACCGGAAACTTCCAGGTGCAGACCGAGTGGCAGGCTGCCGTTAGCTGACATCTGCGTCTCGAGCTGGTCACGGATATATGCGGCAAGGGCAGGACCATCGAGTACAAAGCCGTAGCGTGAAAGGCTCAGGGTACCCCCATCTGGCAGCGAGCGGTTTTCTTCACCTAAAAATTGTATTTCTGCAGCGCCGGAAAGGTACGCCAGCGCATCGCCGGCAGGCGCGCTGAGATCGCTAAAACCATCCATCTGCTCCCAATCAGCTGCGCCCACACTGCGACCATACGCAATGCCATCCGCAACCTTGATTTCGATCCCGCTGCGCCTGTCAGTGGCAAGTCCCGGGGTTGAAACCCCGGCAGACTCCTGCCAGAGCGCCAGCTGCATACTGTTGTGGCGCAGGTCGGTCTCACCCTCGATACGATAGACACTCTCCTCGTCGCCGCGTCCGGCATTCATAACCAGAGGTAAGGGGGTCGTGGTCTGCAGGATGTCCGTGGCATAGCTATACCGGCCAAGCTGCTGCACCCTCGACCAGGCACGGTTTACAGCCTGATTCGGGGCAAGTGATGATGGCATATTTAACCTGGACGCGCCGCCGAGGAGCAGAGTGACGACCACTAACAACAAAATTCCGGGATAGGCAAGGTGTCTGTGTTTCATAATACCATCCTTCTATGGCGTGAATCACGACCAGGTGAAATGAGCAATGAATTAAAGAGGAAGGTTCGGGCTCAATTGTGTTTGGCTGCACTCAGCATACTATGAAAGACAACAGTGTCAAGCCAGAAGTTAGTTTTTGGTTATGAAAAAAAGTTGTATAATAGAAGAAATAACGGTATATATTTGAAAATAAGATATCGTAACGTCATTTCTCACAGGTAAAGGGCAAAGCTGAGGGTCATACACCAGTGACAATCGTAAGGAATCTGTATGATTCCAGAATCTTTATACAAAAGCCCTTATTATTCCCGGGCGTTGATCGTGTTGGAGGAAAATGCGCGAAAAAACTCACATTCTGATTGTAGATGATCACCAGGCTATAACCGAGACCCTGGGCACGATCCTGTCTTTTACCGGCTATGCGGTGCATACTGCAACTTCGGCAGCAGAAGCCTTAGCCATTATGAGAGAAGATGAGATCGGTATATTACTAACAGATGTCAGAATGCCTGACATGAACGGCGTTGAGCTTTACCTGGAAATAAGGCAGACCCAACCCAACCTTATTACCTTTTTGATGACGGCAGGGACGATGGACGAAACGATTAAAGAGGGATTGGATGAAGGCGTGCAGATGATCTTAACGAAACCTCTTGACATCAACGTCCTGCTGAAGCTCTTATCCACAACCGCGGATTCCTTAATCTGGATAAACAGTTAAAATTCATCTCGTGTTGCTGTGATACCGGACGCACCTCAGTAAGGTAGTGTAAGGGTACCTAGACTTTTTATCTAGTGTTTTCTGAACGGCGCTTGCGATATTCGATGTTGTGCTGATCACAGAAAAGTGAAGTTGATTAATCAGGGATTGTGGTATAATTCGTTTAACGTGGATCTCCTGAAACACCAGGTGACAATTTTCCCAAGACGGGATAACCGTCACTGAAAAAGGAGGGATGGCCGAGTGGACGAAGGCGACGGTCTTGAAAACCGTTGTAGCCTAACGGTTACCGTGGGTTCGAACCCCACTCCCTCCGCCATTAGATTACGGGTAACTTAACAAGCGAATAAACATCATGGGGAGGTGCCAGAGTGGCTGAATGGGGCTGCCTGCTAAGCAGTTAGGGGGCTGTATAATTCCCTCCAGGGTTCGAATCCCTGCCTCTCCGCTGTTTTTTATGCCCCTGTGGCTCAATTGGATAGAGCGCCTGCTTGCGGAGCAGAAGGTTACAGGTTCAAGTCCTGTCGGGGGTACTGGTTGCAAGTGTGTTGACGCCGATCATTAAGCTATTAGCAGTGGTCATTTTGCCCCTGTAGCTCAATTGGATAGAGCGCCTGCTTGCGGAGCAGAAGGTTACAGGTTCAAGTCCTGTCGGGGGTACATATAAAACGGCGCAGAAATCAAATTCTGCGCCGTTTTTGTTTATACAGCACTTCTGATGCGCGTCAGACAGACGCAGCTTCCAGTGACCCGTATTCCTCAATATATTCCAGCGATTGGTGCCGGAAATAAGTATTGTAGAGTTCGGCATAGTGCCCACAGGATTGCATTAAATCGGCATGCTTCCCCTCTTCGAGGATAGCACCGTGATCCATGACGATAATCCGGTCCGCGTTCTTGATGGTCGTCAGGCGATGGGCAATGATGATCGCGGTTCTGTCCTGCATCAACGCCTCCAAACCTTCCTGAATTTGCGTCTCGGTAAAGGGATCGACACTCGCTGTTGCCTCATCCAGAATGAAAATCACGGGGTTTTTTAATAACACACGCGCCAGCGCAACCAGCTGCCGCTGGCCCATAGAGAGGTTCGCGCCGCGTTCACCCACTTCCGTGTCCAGCCCATTTGCCAGGTCGGTGATCCAATCCCCCTGACTGATATGGACCGCGGCAGCTGTAACCTCATCATCGGTAGCCGCAGGCTTGCTGTAGCGGATATTGTCCCTGACTGACCCGGAAAACAGAAACGGATCCTGGGGAACAAGCCCAATGTGCTGCCGGTAAGGTGTCAAATCCAGCGTGCGCACGTCAATCCCGTCCACGTACATCGCGCCTTCCTGGAACTCATAGAATCTGGGTATCAGGCGCGCAATTGAGCTTTTGCCGGCGCCCGTGTGCCCGACCAGGGCAACCGTCTCTTTCGCCTTGATATCCAGAGAAAAGTCATCCAGCACAACTTCCCCGGTGTTATAGGAAAACCGCACATTCTCAAAGGTTATCCGGCCTTTTATGGCATCAAGGGCGCGGTTATCAGTCTGCTTGACTTTGGGATCGGCATCAATCAGTGCAAATACGCGCTCCGCCGCAGAAAGCCCATTCTGAAACTGGCTCCAGAACGAGGCAATACTTGTCATGGGCCACCAGAAATAGCCGACAGCCTGCATAAAAAGGTACCAATTACCCGGTGAGATATTGGTCCGCGTTGCTATACCGCTGGCATACAGGAATACGGCGCTTGCCAAACCGGAAGCCAGTGCCAGAACCGGGAAAATGGCATTAAACGTCATGTCCCGGCGCAATCCAACGCGATAGGACTGCTTGTTATTAGCCTTAAAAAGGTCGAAAATCGCGTGTTCCTGACGGAACGCCTTCGCGACGACAATACCGCTGATGGATTCCTGAATCTGAGCGTTAATCACAGCATTGACCCGGCGTGCCTTCCGCGTGACTTCCCGGGCGATACGCCTGAAACTCAGGGCAACGATAAAAGCCAGCGGGGTAATTGCGACGAGGAGTATCGTCAACCACACATTGATGCGCAAGAGCCACCCAATCAGTATCACCACCAGGAGAACCTGGCTGATAAGGTCAATGACCAATGAGACAACCGTTGAAAAATCCTGCGTGTCGGAAGTCACCCGGCTGACAATCTTGCCGGAGGTATGCTCATCATAAAACGACAGATCGTGGCGAATGGTGGCAGCAAATACATCCTCACGCACTTTCAGCACAACCGCGCCGATCACTTTAGCAGAAGTCATACTCCGGACATAACTGGCGAGCCAGGAGATCAAGCCCATGAACAAAAGGCCAATCACCGACAGCACAATCCATTGAGAACCAGGTTGTGTACGGATTCTGTCAATCACTGCGGATATCAGAATAGGTGTGGCGGTTCCGGTCAGGGAATCCAGCAGAATAAGCCCGGCAACAGCCAGCATTTTTGCGCCGTGCGGGCGGAAATAGTCGATGATACGCTTCAGCAAAGCCCGGTCGCTATAACTGCGATCGTAGCTTTCGGTATCCAATCCATCTAATATAAATCCCATACGGAATCTCCAGGTCTATGTAACTGCGAACTCAGGCATCATAACGGGCAAAAATACGGCGGTAGGCTTCACTGCGCGCCATTAAGGCTTCGTGTTTGCCCTGGTCCACCAGTTTGCCCTGTCGTAAAACAAGAATACGGTCCGCCCAGCGAATCTGGCTCAGGCGGTGCGTAATGATAAAGGTCGTCCGCTCTTTGCTGATGCGGTGCATCGCCTTTTGAATGCGGTCCTCTGTCGCGCTGTCGATAGCGCTTGTACTATCATCCAGGATAAGGATCCGCGGGTCCGTGAGAAAAGCCCGTGCAATGGCAATCCGCTGGCGCTGCCCGCCTGACAGGGTGACGCCTCTCTCACCAACTTCCGCCTCATAACCTTCCGTAAAACTCTCGATAAATTCATCCGCCTGCGCTTCTTTGGCGGCTTCAACGATTTCGTCTTGCGTTGCGTCCGCGCAGCCAAACGCGATATTCTCGGCGATTGTCCGTGAGAAAAGAAAAACATCCTGCTCAATGGTGGATATTTGCGAGCGCAAAGATTGCAGGCTCCAATCGCGAACGTCAATGCCATCCACCAGAACCCGTCCCTGATCGACATCAAAAATGCGGTTTATCAGGCGCGTGAGTGTTGTTTTACCCGATCCCGTCTGCCCTACAATCGCAACAATTTCACCGGGATTGACCTGAAAACTGATACCGTCAATGACCGGTTTTTCATCATAACCAAACCTGACATTTTCGAAGACCACTTCACCCCGAATCGTTTTCTCTATTCCTGCAACATTTTCATCCAACGCGGTTTCAGTGTTAATCATGTTCAGGATGCGCTCCGCACTCGCCATACCTAATTGCACCAGATTAAAGGAGAAAATCGAGATAAACGTCGGGAAGCGCAGCGCGCCAAACAAACCCATAAAACCAACCACCTGACCAAGGGTTAAAATGTCACGCTGCCATAACAACAAAGCATGCAAAAAGGCAAAAGCCCATGTCACCCGAAAGACCAGCATAGGCCAATAACGGGCTTCAATGGCACCCTGCTTCACAAAATAATCCTTGAATTTACGCGCGCTGGTGGCAAATTTCTGCCATTCAGCCTGCTCCTGCGTATTGCCCTTGACCACCTCTATTCCGGCGACCGCTTCGGCAAGCTGCGCATTCATCTTCCCGAACTGATCACGCTGCGCGGTACTGACCGGCTTTAACCGCCGGTTGTAATCATAGACTGTGAATGCGAGTCCTACCGTAAAGATAAGGGGCATAACAAGCAGACGGATGTCCATACGACCAATGACAACGATGGGGATAATCAAACCCATCAGTGAGTCGGTAATGAGCATAAAACCGGGGCTGAACATCACATTAATCATCTGCACATCATTGGTCGCGCGCGCCATGATATCTCCAATGCGCTGGCGTCCATGGAAGGTCTGGCTTTTCCCCAGGAGGCTGATATACAACTCCTCACGGGAATCGCGTTCAAGCCGCTGCGCGATAAAGGATACGGAGAAATTGCGAACGAGACCGGTGATACCCTGTGCGGCAGCAGTCCCGACCATGCTCAAAGCCAAAACACCCAGGGCTTGGGTAGCCCATACCGGTTGGGTGATGAGATCGAAAGCCTGCCCTATAAAAACCTGAATACTGCTGTATGCAACGTTGTTGATAATCGCAGCCAGGATCATCAATACAGGGAAAACCGGATAACGCGCCAAATGCGACAGCACCCATCGGGCTGCACTACGCCGATTATAAATATACTCATTTTCCAGGGTAAATTCACGACTGGTCAAAACTGCTCTCCTCTGCTATTCCACTGCTTTTACGGAATAAGTATTGTCTCATAAAGGCGACAAAAAAGCAACCGGTGGTGAGTGTATTTGAAAATGGAGGAGAATGCCAGGGGCAGTGCGGAATAGCCTACCGGATATGATCTATTTTTTAATTTACATAATCCAGGGCCATTGTTGATCGTCGTTCCATTTGCTTTGTCAGACCGTCAATTCGGCTTCAGCCCTGAGAGTATCCCGCGTCAATGTTCGCATCGCCAGTATATGCCAGGTCACACCCCCGGCGATGATGCCTAAAAGCACGCGTAACCACCAAGCAGAGACTATCCATATTGAAGTGTAACCAATCATCCCCCACAAGAGAAGCAACGTCACAATTTTGGCTTGTACAGTAATCGCACGTTCCTCACGGTAGTGACGGATATACGCACCGAACCATTTATGACGAAGCAACCAGGTATACAATCGAGGAGAACTTCGAACGAAACAGGCAGCAGCCAATAACAAGAATGGTGTTGTGGGCAGTACGGGGATGAAAATACCGAATACAGCCAAGCCAATAGAGAGTATACCGGCGGTCATCAACGCCCATTTACGCAACTTAGTTGTATCCATCACTTATTCTTGCAGCAGAGAAAATTGGCACATTGCACATTCCATAAAATATCACCAGGCGTTTGATTACCCGAAAGCCGTCCACTTGTTCTGGTGTAATATCCAATCCAGCAAAATCATGGTCAATATCGATTAAAGCATAACAACGCGTGCACTATAAAGTGCTGATGGCTGCCTGTGTTGGTGTCGCAGAGCAATCCACAAGCACTCAGGCTGAGACTTTTTGTATACAACCACCTTACTTATAATTAGTTCCAAATTATAATGATTATAATTTGGAACTAACATGTTGTCAATTGATCGACAAAAGTTTTTGCCGCTTCTCTGCAATACTTGATAGAAGCGACGCAAAGGCTTTTGCGAAACTAGCCACACCAGCGTCAAGAAGGGCCTGGTTGATTTCTTCCAGATCGATCCCCAACCCAGCCAATCGCGACAGCTGATCATATGCCTCATCGACACCTGTATCAACAGTCACAGCCACGTGACCATGATGGAGAAAAGCCTCAAGGGTAGCGGGAGGAGCGGTGTTAACGGTATCAGAACCAATCAGGCTGTCGACATAAAGCGTGTCGGGATAGGCGGGATTCTTAGTACCGGTACTCGCCCACAAAGGACGCTGGACACTTGCACCTTGCGCTGCCAGTTTCTCCCATCGATCACCCGCAAAGATCTGACGGAACCGGACATAAGCGACTTTCGAATTGGCAATCGCAATCTTCCCCATGAGTGCTTGTTCACCGATTTTCTCAAGTTCGCTGTCCACGGCAACATCAATACGACTCACAAATAAAGAAGCCACGGAAATGACACGCTTTAAATCTCCACCGCGCGCTGCCAATTTTTCCAATCCAGCGATGTATGCCCGGGCTACTGCTTCGTACTGCGCGATGGAAAAGATAAGCGTCACGTTGATGTTGATCCCATCACTTATCAGCGTTTCTATGGCTGGCAACCCAGCCGGTGTAGCAGGAACTTTGATACATATATTAGGACGATTTAAAGCAGCAAATAACCGGCGCGCATCCGCAATCGTACCCTGCGTATCGTGGGCCAGCGTCGGACTGACCTCCAGACTGACATAGCCATCAGCGCCACCAGTCAAGTCATAAAGAGGGCGGAGAGTATCTGCCGCATATCTTATATCAGCCATAGCCAGGGACTCGTAGATCTCTTCGACTGTCTTGCCAGCTTCGACTAATGGTTTTAAGTCGCTATCATAATCGGAGCTACCGGCAATAGCTTTCTCGAAGATTGACGGGTTGGACGTCACACCACGGACTCCCAGGTCAACATACTTTTGCAGTTCACCCGAAGTGAGAAAAGACCGCCGGATGTAGTCGAACCATATCGCTTGTCCCAGTTCTGCCAATTCGTGCAATTTTGTCATGTTTTCCTCCAGTTTCTGTTTGGTCCATTACTGGACTACTATAATTTTTTTAATCAGGATAATTATATACAGAATATATCAGAGAGTATGACATGAATGTCACTTCGGGGGCTTCCGGGTATGGATCTGTTTCATTTTGTTGGAAAATGCAAGATACCGGCCATAAATAATTTCAATAGACTCAGCAAGGTAGGTGGCGGTGCGGGTCAACATCGGTTTTGCTGTCCGCGCAGCTTCCCGCACCGCCGCTTCTGGCATTCACCCCCCATCCTGGGGCCTTTTCTGAAACACACCCGGGTGTCCGTCACTTTTCCGCAACGGTAATAAGTGTGCATACTCCGCACTTTGCTGAACATATTGTGGTTTGCCTTGAGCAGGATGCTGTGGCGGGGCGGAATACGGAGCTTCTGCCATGCAAGAGGAGACCTCCGCCCCGCCACCTGGTTTAAAGGGGTGTGTCGGTTGCCCTGGGCAATCGACACACCCCTATGAAGGCAGTGCGGCGCGGGAATCAACTGTGGATGCACGAGAGGACTATTCCGCGCCGCCTTAAGAGCATAGGATGCAAAAATGTGACGCACACCCAACACACCCCCGGGTATTGCGGGACAAGGAGATGTCACCTATAATGAAAGTAAAGACTGAACAAAGGAGATCGAGCCATGAAGAAAAGTTTTGTTAGTTCCGTGCTTGTAAGTCTGCTACTACTCGCAATCGTGAGTGGGTGTGCCGGCAGTGCGTCGGGACCCACAGGGACAACCGCAGAGATTGTTGACAAGGTATTTACCCAAGCCCAGGTTGAAAACTTCGGCTTGACGCAAGCCCTGGTCACCGGAGACGACTACGAATTCTTCCTGGGTTCGAAAGACTACCCCGAATTCACGGACGCGACAGCCGTTATGCCGATGATCAATATTGACACAAGGGTCATGATCGTAATTAAAGCTGCTGAGAAGAGCGACATTCCTGAATTGACAGCCAAATTGAAAGAAAATATCGATCCTGACCGCGTCGTGTGCGTGACCTTTACCATGGAGGATGTAGCGATCGAGAGCCGGGGCGATGTGGTTTTTCTGACCATCAACACGGACGCTGAGCAAAGAACTGCGTTGGTTGAGGCATTCAAGACCATTGATTGAGACAACGGTGGATTGATGGTCTTCAGCAGCCTGGAATTTCTGCTGCGATTCCTCCCGTTGGTCCTGCTGCTGTATTTTGCAGCCCCAGTCAGGTTCCGGAATATGGTGCTGGTGGCAGCCAGCTTGCTCTTTTATGCCTGGGGCGAACCGGTTTACCTTGCCCTGATCATTGCCTCGTGCGCTGTCAACTACGCGTTGGGTCTGCGCATCGACCGCCACTTAAACACGCGACGTGCCAGATTCGCGATGTGCTTATCCATCCTCATCAACCTTACACTCCTCGGTTTTTTCAAGTACACTGACTTCCTGATCAACACCATCAACAGCCTGAGCGGCGCCAACATCGGGCTTTTACACCTGCCGCTGCCCCTGGGTATCAGCTTCTATACATTCCAGGCGCTCTCCTATATCCTTGATGTATACAAGGGACGCACGCCGGCACAAAAGAACCCCGCCGATTTCATATTCTATATGATGTTCTTCCCCCAATTAATTGCCGGGCCCATAGTAAGGTACCCATTATTCGCGGACGATCTCACTCACAGAACGCATAGTTCAACGCAGTTCGCCTCAGGGGTACATCGTTTCGTATTGGGCCTGGGGAAAAAAGTCATCATTGGCAACAGCATTGGACAACTATGGGATATTGCGGTCAAAACATCGAACCCGTCTGTTCTTATGAGTTGGTTAGGCATCACAGCCTATGCGCTGCAAATCTACTATGATTTTTCGGGTTACAGTGATATGGCAATCGGGCTGGGCAGTATGTTTGGCTTTAACCTGCCGGAGAACTTCAATTTCCCATACTTCTCCCAGAGCATCACCGAATTCTGGCGCAGATGGCATATCACGCTGGGGCAATGGTTCCGGGATTATCTGTACATTCCACTCGGTGGTAACAGAGTGTCTGCGGCGAAATGGATCAGGAATATTTTTTTGGTCTGGTTTCTGACAGGTCTGTGGCATGGGGCAAGCTGGAACTTCTGTTTGTGGGGGCTCTATTTCGGCGTCGTGCTCATGGTTGAAAAAATAATCCTGACCAGGCTCCTGGTAAAACTACCCAAACTGCTTCGACATGGGTACGCACTCCTCCTTATCGTTGTGGGTTGGACAATTTTCGGACTGGGGTCGGTTCACGATATCCTGGCATATCTGGGCAATATGTTCGCACTTAACAAAATTGCACTCACCAATTTCGAATCTGTCTACATGCTGCGGTCCAATTTCGTATTGCTCCTTATCGCCTGCGCCGGCGCCGTTCCGCTGGTGAATGCCATTTATCACAAGTATTCGGAGAAGAAATTCTTCGGGGCACTGGTCATGCCGGTATTAACGATAAGTGTATTGATTGTCAGCCTTGCCTATATTATCGATTCATCTTTTAATCCATTTCTATATTTCAGGTTCTGAGACAGGTAACGCTATGGCATATCAAGCGAAAGATCGTCTCGCACAGGTCACCCTTATCGTGTTTGTCGTCGCGCTCTTCGGTTTAACGGCAGCTGACTTGATCATACCATCCAGCCCGATCAGCCTGTCAGAAAGGCGAAAACTGGCGGAATTCCCAAACCTTACGTCTAAAAGCATTATTGACGGCAGCTTCACCATTGACTACGCGGCTTTCCTGAAAGACCAGATTATCTGCCGGGATGGTTTCAGAGCTCTCAAAGCGTTTGTAGAATTATACCTGCTGCGTAAAGGGGAGAACAATGGTGTCTACATTGTCGACGGCAGCATTTATGACAAATTCTACGGCATCAACCAATCCTATATTGACCGTGCAGCCGAATTGATGAACGCTATCATTGATGCCATTGATTCAGAAGGCATTTATCTATCTATCATTCCCTCAAAAGCCTTTACACTTCACAGCAATGCATATCTTCTCTCCGATCAGGGCGCGATTGCTGATGATCTCCGCCTGACCGTCGAAGCTACCTATATTGACGTCATGGACTACAGCCAATATCATCCCGAATTGTATTACAGGACCGATCACCATTGGAGAACGCAAGGTGCTATAGAAATTTACAAGGTGATTATCGCAGCAATGGGTTTTACGCCGTATGATAATTACAGTCTGGAGGAAGTCACCGATGCCTATGCCGGTAGCAACTATGGACGGGCTGCTCTGCCGTTTGTTGAGAAAGACAGCATAGTTTTGGCGCACAATGCAACCATAGACGCCTTGACGGTATGCAGATATACAACCGCAGAGGCTTGCGACACCTATGATTCCGTGTATTTCAAAGAAAAGGCAAACAGTCTGGACCCCTACGATGTTTTTCTGGGAGGGGCAAGCCCGATTATCGTCATCAATAATGAGGGTGCACAAAACAATCAGGAATTAGTCATCTTCAAGGATTCCTATTCCCACGCTTTGGCGCCTTTCATGGCTCAACATTTCAGAAAGGTGACAATGATCGACCTGCGGTATGTCAGGAAAGAACTGATTTTCCAGTATTTTGACCTGGATGGTAAACCTGTGTTGTTCCTTTACAGCACGACAATACTCAACACCGATCCGAAGATTCTAAACTAGGGCCCTACGCTGGAAGACCGTGGTTGAGAATTTCTCGCCTGCACATGGTGGTTCAGTCTATGAAGCGCATCATAACACTTCAATCACAAACATATTTATCTGAGCTGTTCCCATTTATGGAACTTTCCATAACCACCCAACGTCCTATATGGGATGCATCCTATAAAGCGGTGCTTTCATCAAGATTAACGCTATAAAGGAATTACAATGAGATACACTGTTAACCATATCCGAAAGGTCACATGCATACTCGTAACGCTGATGACCTTGCTTGGGGTTATTCTCTCCGCTTGCACCGAGGGCACACCGACGCCAACAGCGGAACCGCTATTCACACCCACAGCTACGGCACTACCGCCAACGGCACAACCGGAAGCTGCCATTGATTTGGATGGAACCACCTGGTACCTGCTGTCCTATGTCGATGGACAGGGAAGCAGCACAAAGGTTTTGCCTGATAGCACCATAGACATTACTTTTGCACCAGGCAAAGTTACCGGTACCGCTGGCTGCAATCGCTACTTCTCAGACACCCATGTGGAAGGCAACAGCATAGGGCTTGGTATGATCGGCACAACCCGCATGGCGTGTGGCGATACTGTGGATATGCAAGAAGTCGCTTATCTTCAAGCACTGGAAAGCGCTGCCACTTACACAATCGTAGATAACCAACTGCATCTCATCAACACGAATGGTACATCCGTACTCGTTTATACAAACGTTGAGAACGCTGAAGTTACCCCAGGACCACAAGTATTGACGGGTGACGCCCTAAGAAACACGTCGTATACCATCGAGGACCTGGGGGAAGTGCGGCTTGTGGATGGCGCGTTTGAGCACAAATACGGCGACGGCGCTACAATGGTCGATAAGGTAGGCATCGTCAGCATCGCGACAGGCGATCTAGATGGCGATGGTCACTTAGATGCCGGGGTAATTCTGTGGTGGCAGAGTGGCGGCAGCGGAACCTTCCTCTATCTGGTGGCTGTACGCAACCAGGATGGAATCCCCCAACAAGCAGGCATATTACCGTTAGGGGATCGCGTACAACCCGGTGAATTCACCATAAACGATGCTGTTATCACACTGGAATTCCTGACCCATGGTCCAGATGATCCACTATGCTGTCCATCGCAGCAGGTTATACAAACCTATGCATTGACCAATGATGGCCTTTCGTTGACATCCAGCGAGAATGTAAGCCCATGAACCACCGGTGTCATTTGGCAAAGGTTATCCTTTTAGGACGCATTTGGAAAGAACAAGGTTTGTGAATCTGGCTCTTGATATGACGCCGTACAATTTCCCCACCGCTATTTAGCGGGGTTCCAAACCCACCACTTACCTCTTACAGATACCGGTGTCGTACGCGATAATGAAAGTATCGAAAATTGTTCATTGGAGATAACACACAATGACGATTGGAGGGTTAGTGCATGCATGAATAAGTCGATGATTATACGTAGTGCCGTTGGCATAATGTTGCTGGTTGTTGTATTAGGGACCAGCTATTGGCTACTGTCAAAAACCGGATGGCTGGAACTCCTGATGGATGGAACCGCACTCCAGTGCATGGGTTGTACAGTTAGGTGTATGGGGACCTCTGGCGATTATTACGTTAATGGCTGGCGCGATTGTGTGGAGCCCCATTCCCAGCGCTCCCATCGCGATGGCTGCGGGGGCAGCCTATGGGCATACATGGGGCACGCTCTATGTGCTGCTGGGTGCAGAATCAGGTGCGTTGATTGCCTTCTCCTTAGCGCGCTGGTTAGGACACGATGTTATCACAAAATGGTTTGGTGAACGTGTCTCGCTGAAGTGGTTTGGATCACAGAATGCCCTGATGGCGCTGGTTTTCGGGTCACGCTTGCTGCCTTTTATCTCTTTCGACATCATCAGCTACGCTGCGGGCTTAACACCCCTGGTTCTCTGGCGCTTTGCCCTGGCGACTCTGGCTGGCATCATCCCTGCAAGTTTCCTGCTGGCGCATTTTGGGAGTGAAATGGCTTCCGGTGATGCCCAGCGAACAGTCACAACCGTTTTAATCGTTCTTGGCGCAGCAGCGATACCTTTCTTAATCAAGGTATTTTCTTCGGCAGCAAAGACACCCCCTGCCGGCAAAGAAAAACTGATGCCTTGATAACTACACCGGTTATGTTATATCGGAACACATCCACAATTTCAGCGAAATACACTAACGCTTCAAAATCTTACGCGCAATCCCCCTGGTCACGAGAACACCGATTACCCAGGCGATGACAACGACAACCCATGTTTCATTATCGCTTAAACGGAATACATCAAAAACAATATTGCCCACCAGTATTCCAAACGCAATCGTGGCAGCTACCCCAAACAGCATGACTGCACAGCCCCAGAAGCGACGTGCTTTGGAAACAGTCGGAGGCGCCGGTTGTAGCTTAATTTTATCTGCGGGGGGTGTCACTGGACGCAGCGGTGATGAAGATTGCTGTGGTAGCTGGTTCCATTTCCCTGCCACTTGCCAGAACAACTGAGGCGCACCGGTTAACCGGGCAATGACTGAGAAGACGTGGGCGCTGGGGGCTGTGTTGGACGACGGCGTGGTGCTCCGAATTTTCACTTTTATCTGACATGTGTCACCTGCCGGGATGGTGCTCTGTAAAGGTTCACAGGTGACAATGCAATTCGTATCCAGTCCCGCCACATCCCAATGCACATTAACTTCGGATTCACTCCGGTTGCCGGCGCTCACATAAAATACAGCTTCCGACGCACCGCTCTGCTCCGGCGGTTGTAAAGTCAAATCAATATCCGGGGGTGTATGCACCCACTCACCCTGCACTTGCATGATGAAACCTGGTACTTCGGCAGGACGGGCTGTCACGGTAAAAGGATATGTCCGGGGTTCTGTGCTGGGCAGGGGTGTCCTCGGTAAAATATCAAGTTTCGCCTGGAGCTCCTGACCCGCCAACAGGGCAATACGGGATAGGATTGAAATCGTACAGACAACCCTGCTCCGGCATCCATCGCCTCCAATTGCAGCGCGAAATCAGCCTGTCCCCGGTTGATAACTTGCAGCGTGAACACACCTTTTGTTGTCCCGCTTTGCGTTTGCGGTTGCAATCGAATCTCATAGACCGGAGGACTTTGCACCCATATAGCCTGCGCCTGCTGCGGCAGACCGGGTGCTTCCAGGGCCTGGGCTGTTACCGTGAAAGGGATAAGGTTTAGCTGTCTCGGTGCGCAACGGGGCTTTTGGATGGACCTTTAATTGTCCCTGCTGCTCTTCGCCAGCGGCTAAAACCATTTGTGGTGGGATAAAGGTAAATTGACATCCATCCTCGACGTCAATCGCTTCATACTTCAAGGTCAGGTCAGTATTACACTGGTTGCCAAACAGCAAGGAGAACTCACCCCCGGTTACCCCATTCTGTCTTTGAGGACGCAAATTTATGCTGTATTGATAATACGCCGTCACTGTCAGGGTCGCAGCACTCAGGGCTATCTGCCCGGGGTCGCTTTGACTGGTCACGCGGATCGTCAGAGGATATTGTCCAACCCGGCTCTGCGGGGACAATGGGGGTTGAATGATCCCTGTTAGCGCTTGCTGCTGCCCCGGCATCAGGCGGATAAACGAGGGTGGAATCGAGACCCAGTCGGAAGGAATGCCGTCGACCGCTACCTGGAAGTGGTCAACTAACGGACCCTGATTAAGGATGATGACCGTCAAAGGCAATTGCATGCCAGGTTTAACGGTGAACTGCGTGGTCTCCATGAGAACGCCAACCCAGCCAGCACCTGCACTGGTTCGTATATCGCGGGTATCAGCCACCGTCCCATCCGCAAGGGATACTTCACCGCCGGCAGGTCGTTGGGCGCGCACCAGTCGCAACCATGTACCACCGATGCGCAATGGTTTATCCGGCGACCATACTTCAGGTACACCCGGCAGCAGTCTGGTATTCGCCATAAAGGTGCCGTTTCTGCTATCCATGTCCGAAATCTGGTATGCAGTGCCGTCGAACACGACCCGTGCATGGTGCCGCGAAGCCCGGACATCGCTCCAGTACAATGTCGTTATCGTCACTGCGTCCAATGGAGACACCTTCACGCTTGACCACCAAAGAACCCATGGTTTTACCTTGCACCATAACCTGAATGGTATCCTGGCTGAGATCCACCGGAGTGTCGAACTCCTTGAGAATAGACGGACCGCGCGGTTTTGCCAGGCTCTGCTGGTACTGGGTGATCAGGCTTATCGTGCTATCCAGTGTTGTGGACGCTGTCGCATCCCCGGCAACGACAGACGCGACGCCTTCCAGAGCAATCGGCTAATGCTGCAGCATCCGGAAACCGTTTGGCGGGTTCCTTCTCCAACGCCTGCAGGATGATTCGCTCCAGAGGCTTGCGGCAAACCGGGACGGATGGAAAGGGGAGATGGGGGTTTCTCTGAGGTGTGGTAGCGAATCGCTTCGGTGATCGTCTTTGCCGGGAAAGGCACCCGCCCAACCGATAGTTCATACAGCAGGATGCCCAGAGCGTATACATCGCTGCGTGCGTCAGTCTTCTGTCCCAGAGCCTGTTCAGGTGACATGTATGCAGGGGTTCCCATTGAACTACCCTGCCGGGTTTCAATGCCACCCTCCGCAAGTTTAGCCAATCCCAAATCTGTTATGACCGGACGATAGGCTAGACCATTACCGGGTTCAGGTTCTATCATAATATTATTGGGTTTGATGTCGCGGTGCAGCACCCCGCGCCGGTGAGCATAGTCCAAAGCCAGACTGATCTGTCGCACCAACTGAACAGCTTCATCCAGGGGAACCCATTTGCCCGCTGCCTTTAAATCCTCCAGCATCTGGCGCAAATTAGCACCGGGGATGAGTTTCATCACGATATACAATCTATCCTGGGTTTGATTAAAATCATACACCTGAACGATACCGGGATGATCCAGTTTCGCTGCGGTCCGCGCTTCCTGCAGGAACCGCGCCTTGAAATCAGCCTGCCGTGCGATGTGGGGGTGCAGTACCTTGATTGCGACATCCCGCTGCAGCGTCACATCCCGGGCTTTATAAACCGCCCCCATGCCCCCTTCACCCAGAAGTTCCAGGATCTCATACCGGTCCAACAATGTGCCAGCCAATTCTCCCATTGTTCAGCTCCTATCCGCAGTGCGCCTTGAGTTATTTCACTGTAAAAGCCCAGATTGTCACATTATTCTGCTCGTTACCATCCTTTGACTGCCAGGGCGCGATTTCCACGTGTACCTGATAACTCCCGGGGTCATTGACCAGCCTATCCGCAGATCCGTAAGCTGCGACGTTGTCTCCAGGATGCAAGCCATCTTTGCGAAAAGTGCCAACCGGATAAGTTGACCCACGGGAAACGTCCCTGATGAATATCGCCAGGTCATACGCACCTGATGGTGCCTGACCCGCATTTCTCACATAGACGTTCAAGGTGAAATGTTGGCCCGATTGTGGCTGCGCGGGAAATACCTCAATGGCTGAGATCATCAAATCCGGCAGCGGGTCCGGTTGGGGTGGCTGCGCATTGTCATCCGGGGGTTGCGGTTGTTGAGGTGGTGTCTCCCCACCATTATCGGTCCACGGCATAAAATCGCATCCTGTCCAGATCACTGCGCCTGTCAGGAGAAGAATAACGAGCCATATCGTGGGTATCGTGGGAAGTTTGATATGTTTTCCGACTCTCATCTACCGCTCCTTGTCTGCTAAAAGAGGGGAGACGTGTCAGGTTACTCCTACTGCCTGGAATGCTTCGTGTGATCTATTGGTGAATCGCTAGCGCTGGCTCTGAACCTGCCACTCTTTAAGTATAGGGTAAGCTGTACCGGATGCAAATGGGTAAGAGCTTCGAGTTACGGGGTGCGAATCAGAATAAGCCCATTATGAATCGCACGTCAGGATTTATCAGAATTTACTTCAGTCATTCCTTATACTATAATATGGCGTATTCCAGTTGTTAGTAAGTTAATAATTTATGCTAATACGCAATCCACCTATAACCGGAGTTAATCATGGAAATGCAAGCTATCCTGGATTTATACCAACAACGCAGAGAAGAACGTGAAGCTAAATTAATGGCGTTTTTCGAGACCGGCGCACAGCCCTTCATCGTGATGCAAAAGGTTCCGGGAGAACTATGGGGTGCGTGCAATACAATAGAGGACATTTACGAGAATAACATCCGGTATTTCGCGGACTCGGTTGCCTTTGCGTGGAGCGACGACCTGCCCTATCTTGAACCTTGGATTGGAACAGGCGTCTACGCCAACGCTTTCGGATGCGATTACCTCTGGCGCGACGACAACGCGCCGGACGCGCACTACCGCTACCACCACATCGAAGAGGTGCGTGATCTCGCCTATCCAGATTATCGCCAAAGTCCGGTGATGCGGATGGTTCTGGCGTGCATTGACGTCCTCAAAGAACGCACACTGGGGCAGGTACCCATTTGTTTGACCGACACACAGTCGCCGTTTGACACCGCGACCCTTATCCTGGATGCAGCTGAATTCTTCACAGCGTGTTATACGCACCGGGATATCGCCCTGGATTTCATGGACAAGATCACCAACCTGATCATCGAGTTTTCACAGATCCAGTCGGAGCGCATCGGCGATACGCTGGTGGCAAAGCCCGGGCACATAATGCCTGCCAGCCCATCCTACAGAGGTATCTCCATCTCGGATGACAACCTGGCGGTTTCATCGCCGAAAATCAACGAAATCATCTCGCTGCCCAGCAACCAGAAATTAGCCGACGCCTTTAACGGCGTGGCGATTCACTCTTGCGGAAAATGGGCGCACACGATGGCGAAGCTCAAGACGATGCACAATGTGCTGATGGTGGATTGCGCCGTCTCACGGGAAGTCGATCCCACACCTAACACCCCGGCTTCAGTCCGCGACGCCATGAAGGACAGCGGGATCATCACCAAAGTGCGCGTTGGCGGGGATATGCCGCAGGTGATGCGAATCCTGGACGAATTGTTCGATCCCAGCCTCAAACTCGTGGTTGAGATCAATTACAGTGCTGTCAACGCAGAAGAGAATTATAAAAGGGTACGGGACAAACTGAGCGCGTTATATAATATGTAAGTTGTGCGTTCAGAATTTCGAAGCTGTTCCCTTAAGGAGCCATCACAAGATGGATGGAAGAACGACCTTCCCGGGTATTGAGTATATCGCCATCGCTGAAGCTACCCAGGAGCACCCCCGCAACGATTCCGCCTCTATCGTCGAACTCAGCCCTAAGGAACTCTTCGCGGTGTGGATAGAGATGCATGCCAGCGAATGGGGAGGCAACGACCAGGCGCCGTCGAGTATCGCATCGAAGCGCTCCTGCGATGGGGGCAGAACCTGGGCTGAACACCGGATCGAGGTATCTCCCGAACAGGGTGACCGTAGTGTTTACAATCCCAGTCTGATTGTGTTACCGGATGGTGAGCTCCTTTTCTTCTACCTCAAGTACCACCAACTCGTGTGGAACGAAGCCCTTGCATCATCAGGCTGCATCAAACGCTCCAGCGACGGAGGGCGCACCTGGACAAGCCCAATAACAATCTGGGATCATGCGCCCTATGGATGCGCGAACCACACATTTACATTATTGACGGATGGGCGCCTGCTCAAAAGCTGCGAACACGTTCCAGTGTGGGGAGCCTATCCAAAGTGTGTGTCCAGTTCAGGATGCTATATCAGCGATGACCTGGGGCAAACCTGGCAGAAACCCGGCAACTTTATCACGCTGCCCCTGCGGGGAACGATGGAAAACCACATTGCGGAGACCAACGCGAAGACACTGGTGATGGCCGTGCGGAACCAACTGGGGAATATCTTCCTCTCGCGCTCATCCAATAGAGGAGAAAGCTGGTCACATCCGCAGGCAACCGGATTAAGCGCGAGTGAGTCGATGCCCAGTCTGACCCGCATACCAGGAACAGGGGATCTTCTGCTGGTGTGGAACAATGCACTTTACGATCATACTTATGACCACAGCGGGAAACGCACACCCCTTACCTGTGCAATCTCGCGCGATGAAGGCGTAACATGGACGCATATTAAAAACATTGAAGATGATCCGAGCTTTGAGTTCAGCAACGTCGCCTGCACCCACCTTTCAAACGAGCGCCTCATCATTTCGTATTTCACTTCGAGGATGGATGACCCGGAACCACCCGGCAGATTCGGCAGGGACATGATGTCGTTAAAAAGCGCCATCACATCTCTTGACTGGCTATATGGATGATTTATACAACACGGCAATCCTCCCCGATTTATTGGGGAAGATTATCATACCGGTTGAGAATATTATGCTTCAGAAGAAGATACTACGGTAAACGCATGATCTGTGTCAATCATAACGCGAGCGCAAACCACTGTCTTCCCTCTCGGTAAGGGCTTCCTTAAACTCATCTAAGGAAGCGACATCGTGGCGATACTGAAAAGGCCACATACTTTTCGTATGGAAAAAAGCGACACGGTCTCCATCCTGGAGCACGTGATCCAGGTCAGGCTGCAAGCCGGGCATGGCGCTCAAGTCGCCGTTAATGAAGGTGATCCCCCGCTCCTCCGTCGGCAGGTTAAGGGCGGATAAAAGACCGCCGATAGTCCCGCCCTCTGTGAGGTCCACAACCACCCTGGCGTGGATATTGCGATCGCTGCCACCATATCGCGCGAGGGGTCCATATAGCCGGACATCGATCTGCATCAGCCACCTCCTACCGGTGGAAAAATACCCACTTCAACCTCGGGATTGAGCCGGAACACGCCGGCGCGCGCACGCCCGTCCACGAAGGCGACCTTTATCTCCCGGTCGGGAATACCCAGGAGCGTGACAAGATCGTTGATCGTGCTGCCTTCAGGAATGTCAACGCTGAACGGTTCGCCGGCTTTTTGCTGATCAGGCGCATAACGGTCCAGCATCGCGAATAGTTTAACGGTTATGTTCATCATAATCTCCGATTCAAGGAGTTGAGCTTTTTCACGCTATATAATACCAGCTTCAGCGCATAAGGTGGCACGTCGGGAATTATTGTTTCCCGACGTGCCTTAACCTATGTGCGTAAGTGTCTTCTGCCCTGCTTATAGCTCTCCGAAGACAGAATCGTAAACCTCGTCAGCGAGTTCGACGACAACATTGTGCGGCGGTAGGGGTTCGTGATGCATAAACTCCGGCAAACGATCGTCGGCTTTTGTAAAGCCAGCCTTCTCGTTGAAGGCGCGCTCGCGGCGCAGGATTTCAGCGCCCAACGCAACCATCTCGTCGCCAGTCATTTCCGTGCCAAGGACCGCGTTAATCTCCTCAACCATACCCTCAAATCCGCTGGGGATATCCAGGATGGCAAAAGCGATGAAGAGGCAGTGCCCGCTGGTGTCAATCAGGGCTGTGGTCATCTGGAAAGCCCGGCTCAGATCTGCCTTGGATTTCTCAGCCTTGAGCGGGTCAGAGGTACCGCCCACGCTCAGAATCTCCGGTGCGATGGTGTATCCGGCGGTGTGATCAGCCCCCATCGGGGTAGTGGCGTAGGTCACGCCAATCCCCTTAACCGCTCTCGGTTCGTAAGCGGGCATCGCCTGATTCTTGACCGTCGGGCTTCGCGGATTACCAAAGGCTTGCGCTACACCTGCCGCGCCCAAACCGAGGAGCCGCCCTGTCGGGGTGCCTTTGCCCATTTCTTCGAGCAGGTTAATCGCACCCTTTGCGTCACCGAATGGGAGCATCCCGGAGTCCATCGCCACACCGATGGTGACGCCGGCTTCAATCGTGTCAAGACCGTAGGCGTTGCAAAGTTCGACCATCTTGGCAATGTCATCGAGGTTGTCAATGCCACAATCAGCCCCCAATGCCCAGTTTGACTCATATTCAAGGCATGAGACATCTGCGCCACCGTTTTTGCCGGTTAGCGTGTTGGAGCACTGGATAATGCAACCAGGGCTGCAGGCGTGATTGTAGACTTCCTTGCCGGTTCGTTCCTTATTGGTTTCAAAAATAGCCTCGCCGGCAATTTCAGCGGCACCTTCAAAGCGTCCGCTGCGGAAGTTGCGAGTCGGAAAACCGCCAGCCTCGTTAAGGATATTGACCAGGATCGCTGTTCCGTAGGTGTTCAATCCACCCTTGGGTTTCGTGACGGCATGCGCCATCAGAGCTTCGCGCATCTTGGTTTGACCCTGCTTGAACAGGACTTCGTCTGCGATCTGCACACCCGGTCCACCGGTCGGGTCGATGACGATGAATTTCAAGCCCTTGCTGCCCATCACAGCGCCCAAACCACCGCGACCTGCATAACGGGTGGGGTTGTGTTTCAAATCGTTGAATGCAATGCCGGAGTCAGGATAACCGAACTCCCCTGAGGTGCCAATACCCGCGACGTGCACCTTGACGCCAAAGCGCTTATAAATCTCAGGATAAACTTCGAATAAATTCCTGCCGGTGAAAGCATCAGCGGGTTCAAAGTTGACCTTTGGCTTGCCATCAACTATGGCAATGTGGACCATCCAGTATTTGCCGGATTCCTCTGGCTTACCCTCAACCACGATGGCTTTGATACCCATTTTCGCAATTGCCGGAGCCCATCCGCTGCCGGCGTTAGCCTCCTTGATACCACCGGTCAAAGGGGACTTGGCGCCTACAGAGAGGCGCGCTGAAGTTGGCGCTGCGGTGCCGGTAATGATACCGGGGGCAAAAACCAGCTTATTGTTGGGTCCCAGCGGATGGCACTGGGGATCGACTTCATCGTAAATCAGGGTTGAAGTCAACCCCCGCCCGCCGAGATTCTTGTAACGTTCCGGAATTGTTTCCAGCTTCGATGTCCGATCGGTCATGTTTATTCTTAACATCCACATAGCGTAACCTCCTGCAGCGAATAAGTTTTAGAGGGGCATGTCAGCCGCTGCCCCAGGATAATAAATGGCCCAATAGCTGACGGGTCAACCTCTGAAAACACAAAGAGGCAGTCTCCCTGTGTTGGTCACAGGTTGGCTGCCTCCTTTGCTAATACGGCAGGCGACGGAATTGCTCCCGCCACCCTATCGCCCGTTGAACCCCGAGGGTCCCTTACGGGTCGGAGGTCAAATATTCTGCGCAGTAAAAAGCTTTTATGCTCTATCTATCTTGTATCTCCATGATATGGTCAAACGAATATCATGTCAATATCCTGCCTTCGTTAAGACGGCTCCATTCACATCAGGCTTTAATTGCCCCAGCGGCAATACCACGTACAAATGTTTTCATACTTACCAGAAACAAGATGAGCATCGGGATTGACGCGATAACATAACTTGCCATCTCGACGCCCGGGTCTGGATGTTTGGTGTCCCGCAGGAATGTCAGCGCGACAGCAATGGTACGCAGTTTCTCATCCGCGAGGACGATCAAGGGCCAGACATAGGCGTTCCAGGTGCCAATAATGTTAAGAATAGTGATGACGCTCAAAATGGAACCGGATAACGGTATAGTAATTTTCCAATATAAGTCCAGATGGTTAGCGCCGTCTATGCGCGCGGCTTCAAACATCTCTTCGGGCATGCCTTCGAAAAAGGTGCGCAACACATAGATAGCAAAAATCTGGCTACCTGCCCATCCGGGAAGCAACACGCCCAGATAGTTGTTACTGAGGTTGAAAATCTTGAGAACCAGAATAATGGACGGCACAAAACCAATCACGCTGGGGATCATCAGGAGTGCAATGAGCATACTAAAAAGGGGCTTCTTGCCTGGGAAGTCGTATCGGGCAAAAACATAGGCTGTCGCGGATGCCAGCAAGAGCACACCCACCAGTTCCGCAAGCACAACAAAAATCGTGTTGACCAGATAGCGGTTGACCAACTCCCATGCTTCCACATAATTACCATAGTGCAGGGGTAATGTTGGGAAAATCTGTGACCGGCCTATCTGTGACAAAGTCTTCCAGGAGCGGATGAACATGACGACCACCGGAAGAAGAGAGACCAGAAATAAAGAGAGCAAGATAGCAATATAGAGGTTGTTCTTCAACGACATTTTTCTTTTCATCGATCAATCTCCGGTTCCACTGAGCGAACCAAACGCATATTAATCACAGTGATAATCATGATGACGACGAATAAAAAGACGCCAATCGCCGAACCGAAACCCATCTGTGGGGCTGAACCCGACCCCCCACTGTTATCGGGCAGTGCAGTATCATACATGCGCATCGCGGGAACCATTGTCGCGTAACCGGGTCCACCCCGCGTCAGCACCAGGATATTCTGAAATCCTTGCATAACACCAATAGTAGCCGTCACGACAATCAAACGGATCTGGCCCATAACCATCGGCAATTCGATATTCCAGAACATTTTCCATCCGGTAGCACCATCCACTTTCGCCGCATCAATGATCTCAACCGAAATCGCCTCTAATCCGGCGAGTAAGATAAGCATATTGACAGGGCTGACCCATGGAAACCCCATAAACAAAATGGCACCCAAGGCTGTCTTTTGGTCGCCCAACCAGGCGCGCCGTAACCCGTCAGCTGTCAGGGTCAACTTTTCCAGACCTATCGAGTCTAAAATGATGTTGATGCCTCCACTCGGTGTATACATAAATATCCATATTAAGAGCATCACGATCCCAGGCACCACCATAGGGACGGTAAACAGGACTCGGAACCAGTAACGTACGTCAGCATTCTTAAGATGATAGATCAGATACGCCACAAACAGGGGCATCGACACACCTACCGCCAGCGAGAAAACCAGAATAAGTGCGATATTCTTGTAGGATTGCACCAAAGCCGGATCCAGGAAGATACGTCGGTAATTTTCCAGACCAATCCAATAAGCATGAACACCATCGAAACGCGTAAATGAATAATAAAAACCCATCAGCACAGGTAAATAATTGAAAATGATAACCAGCGCGAAGGATGGAAAGATGATCAGGTACAGCCAGCGAGCTCTGAAGATTTTTTTCCACATCGCACTTCTGCTCTCTCTGCTCTCAATTTCTCGGCCAACCTTTTTTGTTACATCAGATGTCGTCATTTGCGATTCACCCTTTCTGAAAATAATGAACTACTGGCGACGGAACACAAACCACACCAGGAGTGCAGCGATAGGTAGAACCTGGTAAGCGATGCAACCAACTTCCACCCGGTCACTTTCCTCAGCAACAAATTCCATACCGGCGACTGCGGTAGCCCGGGCTACGCGTGTTGATTCGACGTCCACTATATGGGCTTGTGCTGTAGCTTCAGCCGCTGGGTCCGCAGCTGATCCATAACGAAACATACCATCCTGGCTCGAGATAAATATTTGCTGGCTGAACTGATAGTCTGGAGGAAAAGCAACCGTATCAATACCGTAACTCAAAAGCGCCTCTGCCTCCAGAGATACAAAGGTTCGACCCATGTCTTCGCTCAAGTAGACTTTTGCATCGTCAGTACCGTAGACAATAGCGCCATACTCGACAAAGTCACCGCTGATATCCATAGCGTTGATCGTGGACAACTCATCAGCCATAGCTAACGGCTGCCAATTTTGACCGGCATCCTCCGATACAAAGATCCCTGCCGCGCCAAAGCAGAACATTTTGCGATCATTAGCAAAATTGTCAGAAAAAGCAATGTGGCGAACTGCATTCATGTTTTCCGGTAAACCCTCACCGCTGGACACAAATGTCTCTCCACCGTCGGTAGAAATCATCACCTGACTCCCGGTGGTAGCCAGAGCCAAGAAAGACTCATCCGGAAACGTGGGGGGAGCGAAAATATCAAAGACATCTTTAATCGGGTTAAGGAGCTCCCAGTTGCGACCACTATCCTTACTGATATATACCCCTTCCCCGCCTGCCGCCGCGATCATAGTGCCGTCTTCAGCAATCTTGGGAGAGATAACCACACCAATTATGTCCTGTGAAACACGTTGTACCAGTTCCCGCAGTGGAAAGCCCTGATAGTCAACTTCTGTCCACGTGGCTCCGCCATCAACTGACTCCCAGAATCCGCCAAAAGCCTCTGTGCGTCCCAAACCCGTTTTGTGCCCAAAGAGCCAGATGGTTTGATCTTCTTCAAACACCGGGGAGAACTCGAAGGCGGTATAATAGTGCCGTTTTTTGGGAATCAAGCCCTCGGAAGAATCCTCCCACACCACTCCACGGTCCGGGGAGCGATAGATTCCACGTAAAGACTGCTTTTCAGACGCAGCTGTAGCGACAAAAATCAGACCATCCTCATCGTAGGTTGGGGAAAAGCGCCAGAGCGCCAAACGATTGGTGCCTATGGGCGTCCAACTGCGCGATGGTATCTCCTGCGCCTGGCTTATCGAAGGCATTGACACAAAAAGTAATAGCAGGAAAAGCATCAAAATACAGAAAATCGCCATCCCCACTCTAAACCGCCGGCGCATGTCTTCAGTGAATGCAATGTTATCTGTCATATTCATGACTCCATAAGAACCAAGTACAAAGTACGTGCAAGGTGGGTCGTTGCCGGCCCACCTTGCTGTAATATCATCCGCAAAACGCTAGTCCAGGTCAAGCTCTTCGCAGAAGTCCCATCCCGGCACACCAACTTCCAAATTGTGTTTACATTGGTCTTTGGCGTTCAGGATGATGTCCCCCATCATAGATGCAATAAACTCACTCTCGCTCATATTGCCCTCGTGGAACTCGGTGAAACGACGGTTAAGCTCTGTCGTACCGCCGGGCAACCACTGTACAGGTCGCATTGTGTTGCGGCCTACATACTTGCCATCGCGTGGTGGATTAAAGAAGCCGTACATCTGCACCCGTTTTTCCTCGTCATCGCCCACGATCTCTTCAAAGCTGGTCCCAGGCTCAGTACAGGGTACCGTCTGATATTGGCACCAGGTTTCGTTTGAATTTGGCGCGGTCAGGTACATAGCGAAGTCGACAGCCGCGGTTACCTTATCAGGATCATCCGTTGCGGTCGACGAGATTGCCAGATCCACCATTTCACAGGTACCCGGGCTTTCACCGATATCGGGATTGTAGTGATCGGTCGCGTACTCGCTGAATGCCTGATCGGGTTTCGGATAGTAGACTGTACCCCAGGTGAAAGGAAGATTAGGATAGCGTGATACGGTACTCACCCGCCATACACCAGCGTAAGCGTAGCCGATATTACCATTCAGGAATTCAGTGGGCGTCTCAGCTACAAACTCTGCAGGCGCGGCGTAACCGGGCTGCAGATAATTGAATAACTCATCGCTGACTCTGAAGAACTCCCACGCGCGCGGATCTTCAAGGGTCCACTTACCTTCAATGACGGCGCGCACCAGTTTCTGTGTTGAGAGCGTACCTTGCGGGTTCTCAGTGCCATCTTCCATGATGGCGTATATTTCCTCAGCCAGGTCACCGCTGAAAAAATCACCCGTGTGTCCAACGTACCAGTTGGACCACTCCCAGTTGGTGTTGCCGGCGAGTGGGATGAAGATCGGCGTCTTGCCCAGGGCTTTGATCTTCGCGAAATTGTCAAACCAGTCAGACCAGGTCTTGGGAATAATCTGATCCTCAGGTACACCAGCCTCTACCAGCAAATCACGATTATAGAAGAAAGCTACGTAGCCATTACTACCAGGCCGAACACCAGGACGTACCCAATAGTTATGACCATCAGTGTGCGGGGTGTAGAAGTTCTCCGGGAAGAGGAAATCTTCATACCAGGTCTCATTCGTTGAGTAGGGATTCTTCATGTCGAAGTATTCTTCTAAGGGTATCACCCATTTATTTTCCGTGCCGGCTTGTTGGGCATTCACCCATGTGAAAACAACATCAGCGTGTGATCCGGCTGTCCAGCGTTCAACCGCGATACTGGGCGAAGGACCTTGAGGTACACGCTGCACCTCCATTTTGACACAGGGTTGGAGCAGTTCCCATTCGTTCATCAGAACACCAACACCAAAAAGCGCGTCCTGATTGCGGGAGAAAAAATCTCCGTGGGTGGCGACAGTCAATACGACCTCTTTCTCGCATTTATCGGCATCCACATCCCAGAAAAGTGGTACATGCTCTTTCTCAACCTCAACTTCGACGATCTTCTCAACCTCAACTTCAACCGTCTTTTCAACCTCAACCTCAACGATTTTCTCAACTTCAACCGTCTTTTCGACCTCAACGATCTTTTCTATCACTTCTGGCGTAGGTTGTTGGCAACCTGCTACAAGAAGCATAAAAACTATGAAGAGTGAGAGAAAAACATATTTGGGTTTCATGACCATCCTCCGTTTCTGAAAAATTATTTATCGACTTTTACAAGTAACCCCGGTTGACAGGCAACGTAAATTTTTTGATATCACCTCCTTTGACTATTGCTCAACCCGATGCTTTCCAGACAGGACCCAGAGAATTCAGGTAGTTGTTATCGAAGGTTCAGAAATATTACTTGTTTATCCTGCCTAGGTTATTAAATCTTATCAACTGCATCATTTGAGTTTTAAAGATAGCAACTTTTGCCAGTAGAGAACACCAAGACCCGTTAAATGCACTATATATACCGAGGAAATCCTATTTACAACTCTATTAATTGTAGGCTTATTAATAAGTATAGAAAATTTTACAACAATGTCAAACCAGGTGATATTTCAAAAAAATATGACAAAAGAGACGGTCAGAAACAAAACAGCACTACCCGCACCATGGTCAGCATCTTTCCGCAAAGGCGCATGCGTCATACGGTGTGCGTAATTCAGCTTCTTCTGCCTCGACGAGTTTATAAAATGGCGCCATGATCTCCAATCCCTCACCGGCTAATTGGTTGGCGATTTCAGGAAAAGAAATCCTGTCGACCGGCGTATGCGAGATTACACGCTCTTTAGCCAGCACGACCATCTCATCCTGATACCGCTCCACAAACGATTGGCGTTCATCGAAATACCAGCGTGCCATCCGGCAGGTCTCGCGCACCTGCGCCTGTTGTTGGATAAAAGTGGCAGGCTCAGCTGCACCCACAACCGAAAACGGGCGCCGTTCAGAAGGCAACGCACCGACAAGGTTGATATCCGAAGCTCTAATTGGACCCAACCCCAACATTGACGCCATTTTGATGTGATTTTCAGAAAATATAAATGGCGCTACACCTTGAGAAGCCTCGGGATCCACACCCATAACCCTTGCTCCCACCGCATCGGTTGCTACGGCGTTGTTACCCGCAATCAGCACGCCTGTCGTGACCGGATCCCCGAACCATGCTGAGTAGTTACAACCGGTGATCCCGTCGATGAGCGCAATCTCTGGTGGAAATAGACTGGTCAACTCCGCAAGGAAACGGGGTAGACGTACAGGCGAATGCAAGGCAATTCGTGGTGAACCGTAGACCGGACACGGGGGTAATGCCAAAGAGATTCTTCATTGTAAGGGTCACGCCGGTCGTTTCATGACTCTTGAGCTTCGCCAGCGAGATCGTTAAATCCACATCCTTCAGCGCTGCTGGCAGTCTGTACCAGCGAAACATGACGGGATCAGGAACATCAAAACGCGCATAGGGTCCTGCGTTGAAATCGATAAATTGGAGACCTTTGCGCTCGATGACATCCATATAGCCGTGATTCCGCGCTTTTTCCTCCGTTGTTCCCCCCACAACACCATCACCAACCAGAATCGTAGCCCCGGTCCTCGGACGGAGGAAGTCAGATACAGCCTCCAGCATGAGCGGGTCAACAAAGGTTGTAGGCCAACCCTTATACATTCGAACGTTGAATTCATTGCCGATGTTGGGCTTGATCAGGATGCATTGGGCAGAAGAGAGGCGCGCATCCAGGTTCGGCAGCTGCTCGAGCATCGCGATGACCTTGGATTTTACATTGTCGCGGTCGGTTTCTGGTGGGCACCTTTCTATCACCACTGTCGGGTTCTGCTGCATAGACACCTCCTATGTAATGGAGAGTGTACAACCATGGCTTCAAGACTGCAAACACACCATCTCGCTATCTGGATCTCACCACCCCCATCACAAACGGCAAGGTGAGTGGCGGTGCGGTACAACTTTGGTATTGCTGTTCACGTAGCTTCCCGCACCGCCGCTTTTTTGAAACGCTCCAGATATACATTGTACTTACTTCATTGCAGATAGGGTATTATAATGTGTTAAATAATTCACATGGGGAATCAAACTTTTATACAAAGCCAATTTACAACAGGAGAGGAGCAATGAAAGTCGGTTTTTATGGACATGTCAGGCAATATCACGATCTAAAGGAAGAAATAGATACAGCGATTCTTGATGTACTCGAGAGTGGTCAATATGTGATGGGTCCAACTCTGGAGCGCTTCGAGAAGGAATTGGCATCTTATTGGGGAACCAAGCACGCCATTGGCTGCAATTCGGGCACCGATGCACTCTGGTTAGTTTTCCTGGCATTGGGGATAGGTCCCGGTGACGAGGTTATCACAGTCGCCAACACCTTCTTCGCCACAGCGGAAGCCATCTGGATTGTGGGTGCAAAAGCAGTGTTTGTTGAGATCGATCCGGATACGTGCAATATTGATCCGTCCAAAATAGAGGCTGCACTTACTGAAAGGACCAAAGCCATTGTGCCAGTGAATCTCTATGGTCAAATGGCTGATATGAAAGCTATTGCTGAGATTGCCAAAAAGCACAACCTGTATGTGATTGAGGATAGTGCCCAATCTGTGGACGCAGCTGGTTCCGATTTCACATCTGGCGAGTTAAGCGATGCTGTCTGCACCAGCTTTATCATTCAGAAAAACCTGGGGACTTTTGGCGACAGCGGTGCGGTCTTGACGAACCGTGACGATATTGTTGATACAATTCATGCCCTGCGTAATCACGGGTCCCTAAAACGCTCGTATCACAGCATGGGATATAACAGCCGGCTTGATGACCTGCACGCCGGTATTCTCAGTGTCAAGTTAAAGCACATTACCGCGTGGAGCGACCGGCGTCGCGAGATTGCAGCCCTATACAACGAAGGATTGAAGGACACCGGTCTCAAACTTCCGTATGAAAAACCGGGGTATCGGCACGTCTATCACCTCTATATCATTGAAACCGACAACCGGGACGCGATGCTTAACTATCTTAACGACGCTGGCATCGATGCAAAAACGCATTATCCCATCGCAATCCATCAGCAGGAAGGTTATCCCTGGGACAAACCCGCTGATCCAGATGTTTCATTGCCATTATCGGAAAAATCGGCTGCCAGCGTTATCTCTTTGCCGATGTTCCCGGAACTCACTCAGGAAGAAATCGATTACGTGATTGACACAGTCCGTGCCTGGAAAGGGTGAAGCTAATGAGCAACTCGTAAAGGACATATACTGTCGCGATCGTCGGTTTGGGCAAATGCGGCACACACCATGCTGACGCATATGCAAAGAATCCGCGTTTTCATATTTTCGGTTTATGTGACATTGACCAGGCGCGTTTGGATAGGATGGAAATTATTTCAAGCGGAGCGATTGGGCGTGTTCACGCCATTTACGGACATGCTACTGGGTGGATGATGCATATGATGACCCACAGGTTGATTATATCCGCTGGTACAACGACAATACTGAAGTTGCATGGGTTATGGGTCAGGCTGATGGGAAGGAAAAATTTCCCGATCTACACGCTTCTCCTGATTATATCGCCGGGCTCCTGCAATTCGAGAACGGGGTACGCGGACTCGTTGAGTGCGGTGAAGGCGCACCAGACGTACCAGAAGTGGATTACTGGTGGCGAAAATGCCGTGTGGGTGCGCAAGGTACAGAAGGCTTCGCAGAAGTACTCACAGGCGGGGGATGGCGTGCAATTACCCGCGACTCAAACGGTGTGATCTCCTGACCAGGGAATATGGATTACGCGCACGATATGCCACCCTACATCCAGGAAATGGCTGACTGGTTTGACGACGATGAAAAAATCCATCCATGCAATGGTGAAAGCGCATTCAAGGGTTTTGAGATTACGATGGCCATTGTGCGTTCAGCCTTTCAGTGAGGTAAAATTATGCTGCCACTGGGTCCGGGTGAACCCGAACTGGAGGCATTGAAAAAAGTACTGCCGTAGATGAGCTGGTTTGGATATGGGACACGCACAGGCTTCATTAATAGCTTGGCGATAGCGCAGCCTCCTGGACGAATGTAATCCGGGAGGCTGCGCTATCGAGATCAGGTTACAAAATGTGACCTAACAAAGGTAGTCTCTTGATTACGCTGGCTAATGGGAAAGTGATCACAGTTCCCAGGACAACCAGGATAACGAATTTGATCAAGGGGTGTGTGGGCAAGGCCTGCAACGGGATACTCAGCAGGAGAAGTACAATCGGGTGAATGAGGTACACCGTGTAAGCGGAGGAAGACATAACCGCTGACCGCTTGGTATGGAAATTGTACCGCCTTTTAAAGACCTGCAAGATCAGCAGACACACAACAATGCACATGCACGATTCCCACGTAGCATAGAACACTGCTTGCCAATACAGTCCGCCCATAAAGAGGTCGAATCCACGCTCTGGGTCTTCTCCCAAGACCATCATCAAAGGAAGAAGCAAGATCAGCACTGCGAGAGCTACCCAAAGCCACTTTTGCTTAACAGACTCTACCGAGGCAAGCCAGTTTTGTCGATAAGCGATCAGCCCGACCACAAACATAATGATGTACTGTGGAAAGTCGCCGAAGATCATACCGTACATCCCCGTTCCCCGGGGGTAAAAGTAGCGAACCAGCCAGGTAAGAGCGGCCATTAAGGTACCGCCGAGAACCAACTGCCACACCGCCGGAAAGCTCGATTTTTCATCCTGTTCCGCTTTGGTTCTCGAGATGACCCGACCCATTGCATAGAGGAAACCGAACAGCAGCAGCGCCTGGGCAAACCACATCGTGCCAATATGCGGTGCATAGACCGCCTTGCCCCCCTCGAGCATCACGACAGCCATGTACGATGCCAGCGGACCTACGCCAAAATAGAAGATCAGGCAAGGGATACCCAAACGCAGCAGGCGATCAAGAAGATACTTCCAAGTGCCTTTCCGGTCATAAGATCCGGGTGTAAAATACCCACCGATAAAAAAGAACAGACCCATAAAAAAGGATTGAAAGATCGCCGCGATCATCGTCAACGGAATAATGGCCAGCATATCCTGCGTAGGTTCCTCGTAATACCAACCGCCTTCCGAACCATAGGTCACGGCAGCATGAAGGACGATCACCAGGATCGTCAGAACGGTGCGCAGGTTGTCTATGTAGAACAGTCTCTTTGAAGTGGACATTTCACTCTCCTTTTAAATTTTCTTGGCTGCCTGATATGAAAAGCTCAGTATTAACGTCTTTTCTTTGGTATATTGTGGGTATATTATGGGTCTAATATACTTACATAAACAAACTGGCGCAGAATACCCGACCACTGGTTGGAACCATGGATTTCCCGCGTCTACCTGGGAGATAACCAGGTTGTCTGCGAAGGCCATTGGAATGCCGGTCGCCACACTGCCCAGCAAAACCGTTCCAAGCCATTTTAATCGAGTAGACCATGACTCCAGTTCGCGCAAACACAACACCAAACATAATGTAAATGCCAATGCCAGCGGAATCTCTACCATCAGTTTTGTCACGCCCAACAGTATGGCGATGTCGTATTCATCTCCAACCGTTCGCAATGGACTGCGGAGATAATACAATACGGCTACGAGTGAAGCACTCAGAGCTATGGCGAGTCCAAATTGCCTGAGTGCACGTTTCTTGCTCCACCGGGCGAGGACGAGACCCAGAACTGCACTCACAATCCTGCCAGCGGCCCAGCTGCCGTAGAGACTACATCCTCCATCCTGCTTGCTACTGGAGAATTCAATTTTAGCCAACCGTACTCGCCCACACCGCTGGTCACCACCACCCATGCATCCGGATGCATGGGTGGTGTCTCCCAAAGCTGAACCACCTTGGTAAAACCCCATACAGGATCACGCCCCATAAGCTGATAAACAATGTGGTGTCCTGTCTCGTGAATAGTCTGAGACACGATATTGACAAACATCGCCACAACAAGCAGCGACCAGAAGCGTATTGGGTAGATTCCGTGCTCTCTGTTCATAAAAAAAACTCCGACACTTTCTTAATTCTGTTCTAGCATAAGGACTTCTGTAATTCCTGTTCCGCGTTTGAACATTGTGCGACGGTTCAGCCAGACTATAGCGACGGCAGCGATAGCAAACATAAGGCTGTCCCAGGGTTGAGAATCGGGAAATATGGGATTCATCATCTGAAAGTGCCACAGGTAAGCAATCAACAGGCTTCCACGAGCGCTATTGAACATAGGAGTGATGATGATGGAGAGTGCGATAACACCGCCAAAGTATGGCACGGGGGACCAGGCATCAAAGGCAGTTCCACTCAACAGGAATGCAGGGATGTGCCAGGCTGCCCAAATGATTCCCACGGTCAAGCCAGCCCAAAAGGGAGACATCTTGCGCTGCAACAGAGGCAGGGCGAGTCCCCTCCAGCCAAACTCCTCGAGTGTACCAAGAAAGAAGGCCAACAGCAGCGCTGGAAATACCTGCTGCCAGGGGGAAAAGGGAAACGGATCGCTGATGGTACCTTTCAGTGCGGCGGCAAGGTAAGCGAGGGCAGGAATGCCCAGGAGCAAGAACAACCACCACACCAGGGGCATCCGCCATAACGTCAATCGCCGAAAAAAGCTGCCCAACCCTTTAAGTCCGTATAACCGCCAGACCAGGAATATGCCAACGATACCAGGCGAATATACCGCGAGAATAAATAATGGATTGCTGCTGCTAATTTCACCAAAGATAGCAACAATCTGGTCAGTGAATAGGATAAGGAGGGCAGCTATTCCCCAGGTTAAGCCGAAGGTAAGTACCAGGAAAGGGATAAGCGTTTTTATTGTCATACGTGATTGAGTATCTTCTTTTTCTTGCATCGGATTTTATCCTTCTGTACAATCTGTATTTAATCTATATGTGATTGGATTTATTTTTTGGTGCTGGTGGCTTAATTGTCTATACTCTCGTATCCAGAGCACAAATCGTTTTTACACTCGATCACGACCACATCGATCGAGACTGAAATCAGCGCCAGGCTCAGATCACGCAGTTTGGTCAGGATACCGTACAAGGCTGCCTGGTCGATCACTGTACCCGTTAATTGGCTCTGGTCTTGACCCACATATGTGATCGTCAGGTTGCCAAACCACTCTGACCACTGTGGGTCAATCAATCCTTTTACGCGAATCTCGACGAGTTGCACGCTCTCTCCCCTATTTTGCTTACGTACTAAGAAACTGTATCTGATGCGACAGTGATCTCATTCTTGCGGTCACGTCGCCCAACAACCAGCGCATAAACAACCAGGATCACAAGTCCGATGGTGGAAAGCAAGCCGACCGCGTCGCCGATGACAGTATAGAATGTTTCCGTACCGCGCGTTGGAACTTCAGCCTTTACATAGTTACCCGTAGCAGCCAGCCCTTCACCTTTACCCA
Organism: uncultured Chloroflexia bacterium; assembly: GCA_963700595.1. Classification (GTDB taxonomy): domain Bacteria; phylum Chloroflexota; class Anaerolineae; order B4-G1; family SLSP01; genus PWVB01. Next base: position 315,663 of record CAVOYE010000009.1, on the reverse strand, counting down.
GGGTGCGACCGTATCCGTCAACAACGATAGATAGCCCTTCATCCGTTTGGCGTACGACAGCCACACCGTTCTCGATAGCACGGAATACAGCCATTTCAGCGTGCAACGGGTTGATACCTGACCATTCCTTGGAGGGTGACAACAGGATGTCGGCATTCTGCTTTCCCACCTGGCGTACGATGTTCGGGAAGTTAGTGTCCCAGCAGATAATGCCTGACAGTCTGCCATACGGTGTGTCGATGACTTGAATCTCTTGGTTGCCCTTCAACGTTCCCTCAAAGATATTACCGCCATACTTGACGTGTTCGATAACTACCTCACCCTCAGGATCGACGACGACCAGGACGTTTTCGGACAGTCGCTCGCTATCCGGGTAGAGGGTAAATGTTGGCATCGCCAGATAGATACCCGCTTGCCGTGCCAGGGCTTGCCCCTGGGCAACTGAAGCCTGCACGTCCTCCTCCAAACCAACGAGGGCTAACTCGGGCCAAAGGACGATCTGCGCCCCATCGGCGATGGCGGTCTCGGTCATATCCAGGTATTGCGCGTGAACCTCTTGTGTTTTCTGACGGTATGCTTCCTGATCCTCGGCTAGCAGCTCGTTCAGTTCGCCCATGTGCGTCTCAACCATCGTAAACGAGATCACTGTAACCGTCTCCTGGCTACCTTTCTTCGGGGCAGTCCCCAGGCGGATCGCACCATAACCTACTACGACAGCCAGAACGACCGCGTAGGCAACCGCGCCAGCACGAATGCGCTTCCAGGAAAACTGATTGTCCCAGGCCCAGATAACAACGCTGGCAAACCAGGAGAGCAGGAACGTCAGTCCCAACATGCCAGTGACGGCGGTTATCTGTGTCAGCACCGGGATCGCGTATTGGGAGTAGCCAAGTGCGCCAAAATTACCGATGGGGTTGGTACCGCTGGACAGGAACTCGAGAGCCGTGCCTGCTGCGGGATAGATGAAAGTACCGATGAAATGCAAGTGACCGTTCCGCCGAAACCGGGGGGTTAACCACCTGTCTACCAGGTATGGCAGCACGCCGATCAACGCATTGACTGCCATAAATATAAAGTGGGCGAAGCCCCAAATTGGCGTGGCCCCATACCAGGGAATGGAGAGTGTAATCCAAAGAACCAGGTAAAAGAGCAGAAATCGCTTTTTTTTAGGGTGCGTGTACAGAAAGAGCAGCGCAAAGACCGTCGTTAACCATGCTGCTGGAGCCAGTGTCCACTTCCCGCTGGCAAATAAGTTAGTTATCCCGAAGAGTGTGAGCCAGAGATAGGTCCAACGCGTTGATTGCGAATTTTTTGTATTCATTTTATGTCTCCTTCCTTTGTGTAAATGTTTTATTGTGAATGTGACTATGGATTTTATTCACCCGTATTCTGGCTACCAGTATACCGGTCAGGGAAGACTCTGTCATCACCCGAAGCGGGTAGTATACGGGTAGTTTGAGCCAGGGAAACGGGTAAGGACGAGGGACGAGGAGATTTGCTAAGCAGCATACAAGGTGAAGCTTAATAAGATCAGTAGCCCAGTTCTGTCAGCCAAGCATCCAAGATGGTAATCACATCAATAGACTGTTCGTATTGTGTCGGGTCGTTCAGAGAGTCGCAGGGGGTATTCACCAGTCGGTAGATATGTGTCGCGCCTTCCACTACCGCGATGCTCAGATTATCTGGAACATCGCCGTCAAAGATTTCTTCCATACGCTCAATATTCGGGGCTGGGATTACCAGGTTGTCATTTTCGCCGAAGATGTACAAACCAGGATTTTCTACTGTTTGCAAAGAGGCTCTTGGGTCAAAGCTCATTGTCCTGTAATCAAAGCCCAGCGAACCAAAATTCGTCACTTTGCCGATTTTTACACCAAGATCGGTTGTTTTGTTGCGCTTTTCCAAATATTCAACATATTCCTCTCCCTCAAGGCCGGCACAGATTGCCTCATACGAGTACATGTCTTCCGCCTGTTCTCTTCTGGTTGTCGCTGGACCAGCCAGGCTGATAAAAAAGGCGATCTCAGGATTTTGAGCAGCAGCATAGGCAACCGCCCAACCACCTTCACTGTGCCCTATCAAACCAATATTATCTGCATCAATGCTGGGATGCGTTTGTAGGTTCTGGACAACTGCATTCAAATCTTCTCCACGTCCTTCAATACTTGAGGCAGTATAAAGACCTTCAGACTGCCCCATCCCGCGCTTATTGATCAGCAAGACCGCCATATCCGTGGAGAGGAAAACATCCAGAATATAGGATTCAATAAAGTCCGGGGCGTAATTCTGATACAGCGAATCGCCAGAACCAGGTGAAAACACCACGGCCGGTTTCCGTTCCGCTCCACCGTTCGGAATGAACAGTTCAGCCTCAAGTTTTACGCCGTTAACATCTATAAAAAAGGCTTCCCGCTGCATATCTAACGTACTCAAATAGGGTTCCCATTCAGCGCTGGGCTCTTTCGGCATGGGGTAGAATTCATAATATACAGACCTTCCTCCGTAGAAGAGCCCTACTGTCAACAAAAGACCGACGATAATCAAAATATCCCGTTTTTTCATAATTACTCTCCTCGATAAGAAATGTCTCTGTCAGCTTTAGCGTTTCCTCTTTGATTTCGCTCAAATTAATGGTTATCAGTATACCGGCCGAGGGAAGCGCTGTCATCACCCGTAGCGGGTAGTACGCGGGTAGTTCTGTGTTGACGAAGCGGGTAAGGTGAGGAGGATAGTTCTGCTAAGAAAGTAAACCGAGTTCGCGCGCTTTAGCAACCGCCTCTCGGCGATTGTGCACGCTCATCTTGCCATAAATGCCTTTGAGGTGTGCCTTGATCGTGTTGACCGAAACGTACAACACTTGGGCGATTTCGTGACGCGTCTGGCCTTCAGCGAGTAGGGACAGCACCTGAAGCTCACGCTCACTCAGCGGTTCAACTAAAGGTTGCATCGCCATTGAGGTCGGGATGATGGGGGTATCGAGCGGTGCGGTTCCTGCTTGAAAGGCGTTCAGTAGCCTACGAGTATATGCTAGCGTGGTGGTTGGTACCGCGGTATGGAGTTCTTGCCGTTGTTCGTGGAGCACCTTTAATAACAAATCATTCATCGGCTGACCCAGATCGACAAACGTACGAATGTACCCCTCTGGCGCAGCCATGGCGAGTGCATCCTGCAATAGCGTTTGCGCCTCCTCTACCGATGGGGCAGCCACAGCCTGCAACGCCCGTACCTTGACAACTGCAGACTGCCATCCAGCAATAGAGGCCATCGTATACAGCGTAGACAATTTATCCCAGGCTAACTCACGATCCATCTGTGCTAAGTGCACGCGCACCTGTGCCAGCGCCAAATTCAGGGCACCGGACAAAGATCCGATCTGGTCCAACTGAGGGGCTTGTTCAACTAAAGCCACCGCCCTATCCAGATGCCCTTGCGCCAGATGTACGAGGATCTGTTGAGTGAGGTAGTGCAAATGGGTGACCGGCGTGAGGTTGGAACGCTCAATCAGTTGACTGGCAACCTGGAGCGAGGTTTGTGCGGCTTCAGCTTGGCCCTGGGTCTCTTGGAGCCAGGCTAACAGACGCATGACCCCTGATCTCGAACTCAATGGTTGTGCTACGCCGGCTAAGTTCAATGCCCTGCCTTGCGTGGCTGCTGGCGGTAGTCAAATCGTTCCACTCATAGTGTAACTTGCACAAGTCGTAGTGGGCTAGCGCAATGACCGGTATGTGTCCGCCCTGTTCTACGATCTCACGATATCCAGAGGCTGCCAGGTGCAGATTACCGCGTGCTTGCAGCACTTGGTTCAAAAATACGAGGGCTGTATAGCGGACGTATTCGTTCCCAGACCCACTTGCCGCGCGCCGCGCTTCGTCCAACGCATGCTCCGCCTCGAGTAGACGACCCCTATGCCATTGGGCAATACCCAGGTTCATAGCCATGATACTGCGTTCCGACACACTTTCATGCGGCAGTAGCTCAAGCGCTCGGGCTGATAGCTCGATCACACGAGTGTCGTCACCGCGTCCACGGGCTATGTGGGCACGTGCGATCGCGATCTCAGCCAACAACCTCGTATCCTGGTCTTGCTGTTCGAGACTCTGTTCCGCGCGCGCCAGATAGGATTCAGCAGCTTCAATCTGGTCGGTCAGAATCAACGGCCAACTGTAGGCTTCACAAAGCCACGGGTTAGCCTGTACGACCTCTTCAGGTAGCGAACGTAACCATTCGAGTAAAGTCGTCACCTCACCGCGTTTAAGCATTAATGGCGTGAGATCTAGGATCAGCTCAGACGCCCGTTTCCAGTCCGAACCACCTAATGCGTGACGCACAGCGTCAGCGGAAAGGTCGTTCGCCTCGTACCACTGGCAGGCCCGTTTGTGTAACAAGGCGGGCAGATCGGACGCACCGTCAGTCCGCAGTCGCTGTCTCAAGAGATCGGCAAAGAGATGGTGATAGCGGTACCATTGTCTTGACTGATCCAGGGGCACGATAAATAGATTAGCTTGATCCAACTCAAGCAGAATGCGGTAACTGCTGGTGCCTTGGGCTTCGCCAAACCGCACGGCATCACACAGGGAAGCGCAGAAGCGATCCAGGATGGCTGTTTTTAGCAGAAAGTCCTGTATTTCACTTGTCTGATGTTGGAAAACTTCCTCGATCAGGTAGTCCAGGATATAACGATGGCTACCAGTAAAGGATTGCACCAGTTGGTGCACATCGTCGTGACCGCGAAATGACAGGGCTGCCAGGTGCAAACCAGCGACCCATCCTTCTGTGCGTCGATGTAGAGCAGCGATATCAGCCGGCGAGAGATCAAGCTGCATGCTTCCTCGTAACAGGTCAGCCGTCTCTTGCTCAGAAAATTCCAGGTCAGCTTGCCTGAGTTCGTTGATATGACCCTGCGCGCGCCAGCGTGCCAGCGGCAGCGGGGGATCTTCGCGGGTAGTCAGAACTATGTGCAACCCGCCAGATGGTGGTGGTGGCAGATGTTCCAGGAGAAACGTAAGTTGTTGATGAATAGCAGGTGCACGGACTAGATGATAATCATCCAGCACAAGCACAAAGTCCTGTGGGATATCGGTAAGTGCATTGATCAGGTGGGTCAGTATCGATTCAATTGCTGGTGACTGAAGGGATTGAAGCATTGATGTCAACGTATCACTCTGGTCCGCTTTAACGGTTGTCAACCCAGCAATGAAATAGGTCCAAAAGCGAACCGGATCATTGTCTTCCTCATCCACCGAAACCCATCCGACGGGAATTTCGCTTTGAACGAGCCAGCTGCTCAAGAGCGTCGTCTTACCAAAGCCTGCTGGAGCAGAGATGAGGGTGAGTTTATTGCGTAAGCCCGCGCTTAAGTGTTCGATCAGGCGTGGGCGCACAATCCACTCGGGTCGAACAGGAGGAATGTAGAGCTTGGTTTGCATAAAGGGAGTAGCCATCGCACCTTTCCTATACAGTCAAAGTCCATTGTACTATGCTTTCTAAGCTTACCACAGTAAGGTGTTTTGGCACGCTCCTACGAATGAGATTTCTGACAGGACAACCGTGTTAGGATAAAACAGAGTGCAATGCTAATCCCGCGCCTCCCAACCATCCACATGCGGAAATAAATTAACATATTTGACGCTGCTGCGCGGCTCTGCCATCATGTCGGCGACGGTATCCCGCCAGGTCTGGTAATGGGCGGTCTTTTTGTACTCCGCGGGTGCTTTTTCATCACGATAAACTTCAACCAGCAAAATCTTTCTATGGTGCGTCATCCATATTAAGTGGCAGGATTTTGCTCTCAGTGATCCTCGAGTTGCGCACACGTTTGCTGAGAGTAAATTATGTGTCTTTTCATAAATGAAAACATCAAGGGCCTGGTTATTTTATGCCTGTACGGCAATCATCATACCCAAAGACACCGAAAATTCTTGGACAGATGTCGATATACGACAAGACATATCCATCGAACCCTGACATTAAACGCTGCATAGGGGCAATATGACCCTTATGCAGCGTTATGTAATCTTTCACTCAATCTAGTTTGCGCTTTTCACCGTATTGGAACAGGAATCACCGGTGATGTCCCCCACAACCCTGAACTAACATCAGATGTAAATGTTCCAGGTTCAAGCATCACCACTAAATTAGATAGGCATCTTATTTACTTGCACCGTCCTTGAAAAGAGCCGTAAAAACTCAGTCCAGCACCTTACGATAAAAGTTGTCCGCCAAATCAACAATAGTTTCAGCAATGTCACTTTCTTTGATCATCAGATCACCATATTTGATCCCATGAAGGTGCTCAATTTCATAATCCAGTTCCTGTTGATCCAGATGATTTGAGAAGCCTGCCACCTCATGCTCAAAGTCCAATACCTCATCTCCGTCACTCACCATAAAAAAGAAAGGTGGCACGTATTTTGACCGATCGTGAGCAAATACCCAGTATGTGGGTAAATTTAACACGAATGTATTTGTCATTTCGTCAAATTCTGGATTATCAAACCATTTTTCTTCCGGCAACGCATTGAGTATTGTCGTGATACGTTGCACGTCCAGCACGTTAATTTTCATTTCCTTTGCATAAGAAGACGGGAATGTATCCAGCGAGCCACCCTCCACCATGGCAAATAACGGATCGTACGATGCGGCAGCTTTCAAAACATCGGAATTCGGAAGAGCGTAAAGGCAATCAGCAGCCTGATCCTGCGTATAACCGGCATCTGTCAGGCTTAACGTCAATTGTGTCAACCTCAATCCCCCGGCTGTATGGCCGAAACCAACAATCCGGTCAGGTTCAATGCCATACTCACCACCAGCTTCTGCCATCCAGGCAAGCGCACAGCGAATATCACGATTTGCAGTCGAATTCCCTAATTTAACCAGAGCGGCTATATATCCCTTATCGACAAACAGTTGTGCAACATGCCGGTATTGTTGTGCTGGATAGCCAGCACCTCCCATGATGAAAACCGTCGTGGTTCGCTCAGAAATTTCTTCTGGTCGATTTATTTCCACTGATTGGGGGATCGAATGCGGTAGTTTGTCGGTTTCCAGATCCATAAACGGAATCACCACAGGATACTTATTATTGACTTCAGGAGTAGCCGTAGGAGGGACTGCCGTGGCTGTGGGCGGAACAGCCATTGCCGTTGGTGATTGGACTTCTGTTGTTAGTGCTGCTACCATATCTCCCGTTTGGCAACCAGTCACAAACAACAGAAAGGTCAAAAACGACAAACACCAAACGCAAATCTTAAGCCAGATACAAAATATACGTGTGACCTTAATCTTTTCTTTCATCATCTACTCCTTTTTGTTTAACAGTGTGCTGAGTCAAATGTACAAACCTTTCAAGTAAAAACACACAAAGCGCTTGTATTGAACCAAATCCAATCCGTGATTCTACATATGGATCCTCCAGACTTGCTTTCCATTGACCCTTATGCTCTGTGCGCCATAATCGCAATAAGTAAGCGATATAATCCTCTTGATGTTTTGCCATAATCTCCACCCGGGTTGGACTAGAATAAGGATAGACAAGGACTGTCAAGAAATCATCAAGATAAAGATACCATTTGCTGGAGTCCGGCATTTAACATACAATGTGAGGTAGTAAGAGAGGATATAGGTGAGACTTTCCATTTTATCGCTTGGGCCACTGCACATCTCCTTGAATGATGCACCACTTATGGGCTTTATATCGGATAAAGCGCGTGCATTGTTAACCTATCTGGTCATTGAAGCACAGACCGCACATCGTCGTGAAAGTCTGGTAGGTCTGCTATGGCCGGATTATCCTGAAAGAAAAGCCAGGCATACCCTCAGTCAAACCCTCTCCAACATCCGACAGGTGATTGGCGACCGAAATCCGGACCAGATCGAACCGTTTCTACTGGTAGACCGGCAATCCCTTCAATTCAATCGTACGAGTCATTACTGGCTTGATGTAGAACATTTTGGCAGGAATCCGACAGCGGATACATCCCTTACACGCATCCAGCTTGAGGAAATATCCAAACTCTACCGGGGAGACTTCATGCAGGGTTTCTCAATAGGGGACAGCCCGGCATATGAGGAATGGATGCTGTTATACCGCGAACGTATGCAGCGCATTGCATATGATACGCTCAGTAAGTTGGTGACCGTATGCAACCAACAAGACCTTTTGGAGAAAGCACTCTATTACGCCTGGCAGCAATTGGACATGGATGCGTGGCGCGAAGATGCACACCGTCAGGTGATGCGTTTATTAGCCCTTACTGGAAACCGAACAGCAGCACTTGCCCAATTTGATTGCTGCAGACGCACCTTAAAAGAGAATTTGGGTGTTGATCCTGAAGTCCAAACCCTTACACTTTACGAATCCATCAAAGCTGGTGAGATCGTACACAGTACACCCAATAGATCGACAAGTCAAACTGGACAGCCTTCACGGCCTCCCCACAACTTGCCGGCACAACTGACTTCGTTCGTCGGCAGAGATTCAGATCTAATAAAGGTAAGAACATACCTGGACGACCCAAAGTGCCGGTTACTGACGCTTGTTGGACCTGGCGGTATTGGTAAAACCCGGCTTGCCCTGGAAGCAGTCAAGCCAGTGATAACGCAATACAAGCAAGGTATATATTTTATAGCCCTTGCACCCTTACAATTTGTACAAACCGTTGTGCCAACCATTGTACAAATCCTAAACCTTTCATTTACTGACGAGGGTCCCCCACCATTACAGCAGCTCATAGCGTTTTTAAAAGACAAAAAATTGCTGCTCATGCTTGACAATGCAGAGCACCTAGCTGATATATCCAGGAATGGGAAAACTGAATCCTTGACTGACATTGTTACCAGTATTCTTGAACACGCCCCTTCAGTAAAAATCCTGGTCACCTCACGCCTCAGATTGAATGTCCTGGGAGAATACCTGTACCCAGTCCGTGCGTTACCATATCCTGAACCATCTGCAGTCCAACTTGAAGAAATTAAGCACAGTGACGCCATCCAGCTTTTCGTGCAAAGTGCACGCAGTTGCCGGCCAGATTTTATACTTACAGAGCATAACATCCATTCTGTCAGCGCAATCTGCCAATCCGTCCAGGGTTTACCCTTAGCTATTGTATTGGCAGCTTCGTGGACAAGTACTTTCGCATCAGCAGAGATAGCTATGATGCTCCAGGATGAGACCCCGGCGCAACGCATCAATATGGATGTACTTGAGTCGGAATGGCGCAACCTGCCACCCAGACATCGCAGCATTCGCGCTGTGCTCCATAACTCTTTGAATATACTGGCTGAAAGTGAACAACAAGTTTTTATAGCTTTATCCGTCTTTCGTGGTGAATTTACGGCACCTGCCGCATATGCTATTGCATCGGCAAACGCCAGGTTTCTACGGAAACTCACTGAAACGGCATTCATCACACGCACCCTTGCCGGTCGATATAATGTCCATGAATTAGTCCGCCAATATGCAGAAGAAAAACTCGAACAAGATCCAACAGCATATGATGCCATCCATAATCTTCACTGTACATACTATTTAGACAATCTCCAGCGTTGGTCAGAGGATATTAAGGGGCCCGATCAACTTGATTTTCTTGACAAGATGGACCTGGAAATTGACAACATAAGAACTGCATGGGATTGGGCAGCTACGCATCAAAGATTCGAACTTATTGATTCAGCTGCAAAAGGATTATGGTATTACTACACTTCGCGGGTTCGGCTGGATGAAGCCAAAACAGCATGTGAAATCGCTATAAATGCGCTGGAAAAGGATGAATATATCACTGCCATCACCAGCGGTGAAAGACTGCGTATTCTCTCCAAAATCCTGGTATGGTACAGTTATCTGTTACCTCAAAAACAGGGAATAGAGATTGCTGAGCGTAGTCTACATCTCCTCGATGATGCTGCACTCGCAACTGTTGATACACGTGATGAACACGCAGCCGTATACCGCCAGATGGGGAATTACCTGTTGTCATCGAATCTTGAAGCATCCAGAACGTGGTACATACGCAGCCTGGCAGTATATGATGATATCCAGGACAGGTGGGAAATAAGTCATGTTCTCAGGGATCTGGGATTTCATGCCTGGTGTTGTGGTGAATTTAAAAACGCTTCGGAATACTACAATCAGAGCCTCTCCATATGCCTTGAGTTGGGTGATTTATTAGGCCTTGCACTGGTGAAACAACGCCTGGGGGGATTGGCCATGTCCATGGGTCAAACACAATTGGGCATACAATATGCGGAAGAGAGTTTACAACTCAGCCGAGAAATCGGGAACGCCATTCAAATTGCCGCCGGGCTTTACAGTTTGGCAATCAGGAAAATCAGCGCAGCCCAACATAAACAAGCTGTCGATTTAATTACTGAGTGTATAGCACTCTATGAAAACAATGGCATCACCTATGAACTGCCCTACGCGATGCTGGGATGGGCCCAGATGTTGATGGGTGACTATAAACTTGGGCAAAAAAATGCCCAGTATGCTCTTGAAATCAATCAAGCATACGAGAATAACCAGCGGAATAAAGGGTGGGTAACATTTGTTTTGGGCAGCATTGCATTAGGACAGCATAACGTTGATCAGGCGGAAGCGTGGCTTAAGCAAAGCATTCACATATATAGGTCCATTGGGCAAAAAATGGAATTGTCATTTGCTATCGTAACCCTTGGATATACACAATGTCATTTGAGAAAATTAGATTTAGCTCGAGAGAACTTCATAGAAACATTGCGCATTGGGATGACCATGCAGTCGCAACCAACCCTCTGTAACGCTCTGGCAGGCATAGCACTGTGGTTTTTCTGGCAAGGTGCTTTCGAACGCGCGGTGGAACTCTATGCAGTCCTTGATAGTATGCCATATTATGCAAATTCACCATGGTATGAGGATGTTGTGGGGAAATGGGTTGCACAAGCAGCCAGTTCTCTCACTCCAAAACTTCTCAAAGCAGCGCGTATTCGCGGAAAGGCACGTGATCTTGATGCAACAATCCAGGAACTATTGAATGACCTGCATTAAATAGCAAACTATCTTAATCCCACCCCGCATCATCGGGGAAGACGTTGCCATACTTCACACTGCTGCGCGCTTCTGCCATCATGTCCGCGACGGTCTCACGCCAGGTTTGGTAGTGGGCGGTCTTCTTGTGCTCTGCCGGGTCATCAGGTGTGCGATACACAATACCCTTTCATCCCCTTCGAGGATGCCTACCTGCCGCGCGATAGCCTCGCCTGTGACTTTATGATCGCCAGTCGCCATAATGACGCGGATACCAGCTCGTTTGCATCGAGCGACTGCTTCGGGCACTTCGGGACGGGGAGGGTCCATCATCCCCACCAGTCCGACGAAAATCAGATCGGCTGGGTGTCCATATTCCAGCGCCTCTTTGAACTTCTCAACTTCGTCTGGCGAGATGATCTGGTAAGCCAACCCCAGCACTCGCAAAGCCTCACTCGCCATTCGATGGTTCTCCGCCAGGATAAACTCATGGCTCAGCGGTTTCCAACGCCCGTACTTTGGCGTTCTCATGAATTTGTGGACAGTGTTCTAACACTGTCTCTGGCGCACCCTTGACGAAGACCCTAACCTCCCCTTCCTGCCCCTTGTGGAAAGTCGCCATAAACTTGGTCGTAGAATTAAAAGGCAACTCATCAATCCGGTGTAATTGCGCGTCCAAAAACTCTTTGTGATGACCGGCCTTCGCTGCGGTAACGACTAACGCGCCTTCCGTGGGATCGCCACGTATTTCCCAGATGAAGTTTTCTCCAGTTTGGTGCCGTATGAGTCGCGCATCGTTGCACAGCGCACCAATGTGCAAAGCCAGGCGCAGGTCCGGGAGTAGCTGTCGGATCATAGGGTTTGCCATCACGCAAAAACCTTCCCGTGGGCGCAAAGCCAACGCCGGTGACGTGCATAACTTTTCCATCGGCCATAACCTGCTGCACCGTCATCTGGTTGGTCGTGAGTGTACCAGTCTTGTCAGTACAGATGACTGTCGCCGCACCAAGGGTGTCCACGGCTGGCAAACGGCGAATGATGGCGTTGCGTTTCGCCATGCGATTGACCCCCACAGCCAGTGTAATACTCATCACCGCTGGCAAGCCCTCAGGAATCGAGGAAACCGCAGAGGCCAGCGCGAACAGAAACATCTCCTGGAAGGGTAAGTTCTGTAATAGCCCCAGGACCAGAGTCAAAGATGAGACGCCGACAGCCAAAAAACCTAACTTCTTGCCCAGGTCAAGTGTCTGCAATTGCAGTGGTGATTCAGCCTTCTCAGTCTCCTGGATCAGCGTGGCGATCTTGCCCATCTCCGTACGCGCACCGGTGGCGTAGACCACAGCCCGTCCGCGACCATTGGTGACGATGGTACCGCCGTAGATGAGATTGGTGCGATCTGCGATGGGCAGATCCGCGCCGGTCAATGGGGATAACGTTTTGCGCGACGAGAGCGACTCACCGGTGAGCATCGCCTCATCCACCTCCAGGTTCGCTGCTTCAATCAGCCGCGCGTCGGCAGGAACTTTGCTGCCCGCGTCGAGGAGTATGATATCTCCAGGCACAACCTTCGCCGTGGGGATGCGCATTTCCACGCACTCGCCCACGTCCTCGCAGTCGCGTACCACTTCAGCTTCCAGAGAGGACTGGGCTTTCAAGGCTTCCAACGCTTTCTCAGCCCGGTATTCCTGGAAGAACCCAATGAGCGAGTTGACGACGATAACCACGCCAATCACTAACGCATCTGCCGTTTTTCCAGCGAGTAACGAAATGACCGCCGCTACCAACAGTACGAAAACTAATGGATTCTTGATCTGCGCCCACAGAATAGCAAATTTGCTGACCTTGTGTCCACTTTCAATCTCATTCGGCCCAAACTCCACCAGACGGCGCTCAGCTTCAGTATCACGCAATCCGCTGGGACCGGAATCGAGCAGAGCAAATGTTTCTTTGAGATCAAGCTCGTGCCACATTCGTTGTTCGGATGTCAAAACATACCTCCTGACGAATTACATAAGATAAAAGAGAGAAAGCCTGAAAAGGTCTTCCCTATGAACCCGTTCGTCCACTCCCTACTCACTACTTTGTATGCGCCTGCTTGGTAAGCGCAGTCAGTGGTTGCACCAGATTGAATAGTTCTGTGGGGATGATGAACTTGGTTGCCTCACCCTGACCCAGTGCTTTGAGCGTCTCCAGGTATTGCAGCGTCAGCGTCTTACTGTCAACACCTTGGGCTACTTTGTAGATCTCGTTGAGCGCCAACGCGAAGCCTTCGGCGCGCAGCACAGAAGCCTGTCGGTCGCCTTCGGCTTGGAGAATCGTCGATTGCCGTGCCCCTTCCGCCTTGAGAATCGTCGCTTTCTTGTCGCCTTCAGCTATAGTCACAACCGCCTCACGTTTGCCTTCGGCCTCGGTGACTGTAGCGCGACGACTGCGCTCAGCCGCCATCTGGCGCGTCATCGCATCGACGATATCGCGCGGCGGGACGACTTCGCGGATCTCCACCGCCATCACGCGAATACCCCAGCGATCGGTCACGTCGTCCAGCTTCTCGTGCAAGACGCGGTTGATCTCGTCCCGCTTGGAGAGCACGTCATCCAGCACCATCGCACCGACCACCGCGCGCAGGGTGGTGATCGCCAATCCGCGTGCCGCGCCTGTGAAGTTCTCCACCTCCAACACGCTACGCACCGGGTCAATCACCTTGTCGTAGACCAGGAAGTCGATGGAAAGCGATGCGTTGTCGGCGGTGATACAGGTCTGCGGCGGCACGTCGAAGTAGACTTCCCGCAGGTCTACCGACACACCGCGATCCAGGAAGGGGATCAGAAAGATGATGCCCGGTCCTTTGGAGCCAACACAACGCCCCAGGCGGAACACCACCAGCCGTCGGTACTCCGGCACGATGCGCACGGCCATCGCCAGCACAACTAAACCTAACGCCAACAGAAATATCAACACAAACAGATCCATATCATCCTCCTAAAAGTCATTGAATGTTAAACACAAATTGGGCACGAATACACGAATAAAGCAATTACCTATTTGTGTTTTCGTGCTCTTATTCGTGGCTGCTCCGCTCGACGTACAGACGCACACCTGCAATGTCAGTGACGCGTACGGGATCACCCGCTTGAATCTCTCCAGCGACGACGACGGCACTCCAGTCCTGCAAGTCTACGCGCACTTGCCCGGTCGGATTGAGATCGGTCAATGCAACGCCCTGCATACCGACAAGTTTCTGCGCGCCAGCCTGGGGCGCGCGCCGGCTGGCGACCAGAATTGCCCGCAGCACCAGGTAGCCAAAAGCGAGGATGCTGAGCGCCATACACCAATCAGCCAGAGACTCACCCGCGCAGTCGGCGCAGCCGGTGAGGTCGGAGTAAACGGGGTGAAAAGCAACAGCGAACCGAGGATAAAGGGAACCAGCCCAGCGAGGGAGACGATAACCTCAGTATCGGTAAGCAGTCCCACGAGGAAGAAGACAACCGAGATAGCCAACAGCGCGATGGCAGCCCAGTTCACAGGAAGGCTGCCGAGTGCCATAAACGCGATGATGTAGGCGATAACCGCGCCGATGCCCGGGATACTCAGACCCGGATCGGACAACTCGGCTAAAAGCAGCAGCGTGCCCAATGAGAGCAGCAGAGTAGGCGATGTTCGGTTCGGTGATAACCTGGAAAAACCGCTCGCTGAGATTCATCGGACGAATCTGCAGGTATGACCCCGGTCATCTCCAGGATCGAGTCACCGATCTCGCGCCCATCGAGTTGCCGCAACAGATCGCCGAGGTCGGCAGCAATCAGGTCAATCACATCCTGATCCAACGCTTCGGCGGCGGTGATGGAGGTATTCTCACGCACAGCTTGCTCAGCCCATTCGGCATTACGCCCCCGCGTCGTCGCCACGCTGCGCACCAGCGCTGCGGCGTCGCTGACTACCTTTTCTTCCATCACATCGCTGATTTCCGCGCCCAGCGGTACAGGATGGGCCGCGCCCACGTGAGTCGCCGGAGCCATTGCTGCCACATCCGCTGCCAGCAGGACGAACATCCCCGCCGAGGTTGCCCGCGCGCCGCCTGGTGTCACATATACCACCGTAGGCACTGATGCTTGCAGCAACATTTGAACCATCTCCCGCATTGATAACTCCAGCCCACCGGGGGTATCGAGCGTGATGACCAGTGCCTGTGCGTCCTGTTGCTCGGCTAGACGCAAACCACGTTCCAGGTAACGCGCCGTAAAGGGATTGATGACCCCCTCCACCTCAAGTACCAACACCGATCCCGTCACTGCTTGGGCGGTTTCGGGAAGGGCGATCAACAGGCCAACGATCAACACAAGCGGTAACCAACGTTGTTTCATTTTACTTCTCCTGTAGAAACCTCAACCAGCACAAACCGGGTGGGGTCATCAAGCTGCTGCACGAGATCAAAACGGGCTATGCCTGCTTCCTGAATACTCTGCCGGGCATTAGCTATTGTGGCGGTTTTGAAGGCTTCGACGGATTCCTCTTTGACATGAACAAATACATGGACGATATACATAAGTTATGCTCCTTGTGTTAATTTATTTCACGATAGCGAAGTCCGACATCTGCTTTGGCTATCGGGTGGCTTGCTGACCACCCTATACTTTCTGGAAGCGTCTTCATGCGATTGCCATGAACGAACCCCATTACAGCCACCGTTTCCTGCGGAAGTATGCAATCATCAAGGCTGCGAGTACGACCATGATAACCCAAACAACCGGATAAGCCCAGGGCCAGTTCAATTCGGGCATATATTTGAAATTCATGCCATACACACCGACAATAAACGTCAAGGGGATGAAGATCGTCGCTATAATGGTCAACACTTTCATCACTTCGTTCATCCGGTTGCTGACACTGGACAGGTAGATATCCAGCATGCCGGAGAGTATATCCCGGAACGTCTCAACAGTATCAATGACCTGTATGGTATGATCATAGACGTCGCGCAAGTATGAACCCGTCGAATCCTGGAACAGCGCAGATTCGCTGCGCTCAAGGCCGCCGATGAGCTCCCGCAGCGGCCACACCGACTTGCGCACATATACCAGCTCCCGCTTCAGCTGATGAATACGCTGCAAAGTCTCGGTCGTCGGCTCAGCGACTAATTCTTCTTCCAGCGTTTCGATCCAGTCACCGAAACGCTCCAAAACCACAAAATACCGGTCCACAATCAGGTCAATCAGCGTATATGCCAGGTAATCCGAACCCAATTTCCGGATACGTCCTTTGTTAGCGCGTATGCGATCCCGGACCGGGTCAAATTCGTCTCCCTCACGTTCCTGAAATGAGAGCACGAAGTTTGGACCTAACACCAGGCTGATTTGTTCAATCTGGAGTTCCTCAGTCTCTTCGTCGACATGGTACAGCGATTTCAGCACCACATATATATACGTTCCATAATCATCCATCTTGGGGCGCTGCTCTGTATTCAGAATATCTTCCACAACCAGAGGGTGAAGTCCAAATCGCTCACCAAACCTTCCCAAAAGATCGACGTCGTGCAAGCCATCCACATTGACCCATGTGACCGACGAACGCCCCTCAGGCAGGTTAATGGCATCCAGGTTCACTTCCGTGTGTTCTTTGTATTCAGTCTCATCATACTCAATCACAGTGACCCTGGTCTCTTGCATCTTCCGATCGCCAACATGAACAAGCGTTCCGGGTGGGAGTCCCAATGTCGACGTGTTACTCCTGATTAATTTACGCAGTTTCATTTATCTCTCCTTAAGCCATTATGCCCGTTGCTACTTTTTCATAATCCTATGCTTGAAGTTTTATAATGCTGTCCCCGACAGCCGACTTTACATATTAGTGCAGCAAGCGCAGCACGTTCCCCACAACCAGTACACATTACTTTTAATCAGGAGCGTTCGCGGCGTTAATCACGTGACTGAAACAAAAACCAGCTGCACAGACATTATGGTAGGCTGAATATAGAAATGCACAATTTGGAAGCAGACACTAAAGGCGCGATGGTTACACACAGAATGCAATTAGGATGGTCAAATGGAGAATCACCTGAGTTGCGAGGAGATGCCCGTGCGGGCACGACTTTCCTTACACAAGCAAGAGCTTTATCTTTAGATCAATGCAGGAAGCGTGGGTCAGGATGCCGTTTTACCTGCCGGACCAGCAACATCATCAATGAAAGGTTCTTCCAGCGGGAGAAGGATATGGAAAGTACTGCCGGGACATTTTTCCATATCAAAACCGGGACTCTCCACCCAAACTTTACCGTGATGGGCGATCACAATGCCCTTGACGATAGCCAGGCCCAAACCCGGACCGCCACCCATAAACTTCACGTCACCCGATGAATGCAACGTCACATCGCCAACGCGGTAGAATTTATCAAAAATGGCGTGCTGCACCTCGGTGGCTACCCCAACGCCGTTATCCTTAACGATGATTTCTATGCCAGGTTCCATAGCGCCACACACTTCCATCTCAATGCGCTTCCCTCGTATCTGTATACGCCCATCATCCGGTGTATATTTGATACTGTTCATCAGCAAATGATAGAACACTTTTTTGAGAAGGGACCGGTCAGCTTCAACAGGGGGTAAGCCTTCCAAACCACGCGTATAGAACTGGATATGGCGTTCTTTCAGAGCGTCTTTAAATTCCTCAGCCACCTGCAAAACCAGGTGGGGAACATTAACACTCGTATACAAAAGATCCAGGGTCTCGTTATCGATCTCTGCGACATCAATCATGCGCTCAACGATTTCGTGAAGCCGTTTTCCTCCATGAACTATGCCATTCATCAAATTGTGCGTTTCGGCATCAAGCAGCAGGTCGTTTTTATCGTTGAGCATCTCGCTATAGCCCATCAACAATGTTAATGGCGTGCGCAGCTCATGGGAAACCAATGTAAGGAAGTCGGATTTAGCCTGGTCCAAATGCTCCAGGTCAACATAGGCTTTGGATAGTTTGTTGTAAAGCTGCGCGTTTTGCAGCGCTACCGCAGCCTGCCCGGCGAAAGCCGCACCCAGAGCGATTTCATCCTTGGTGTAAGGGTTGGGCAGTTCGCGTGTCAGGGATAGCATACCAATCACCTTCTCTTCAGCGTTAATCAGAGGCAAACCAACCCATGAACGTGCCTGCGGAAGCGTTTTAACCTGGTACCAGTCCTGTCTATCCAAAATTTCAGGCACACTCAAAGGTTTTTGCGTGCGGTATATCGTGCGGAAAACGTCTTCTTCCTTGATTTTGACCCTGATGTTCAAGGGATTGCTTTCCGGCGGGTAACCGCGCGCCGCGACAATCTCCAACTCATTCCCACTTTCCAACAAAACCGAAGCGCGGTCGTAATGAACAATCAATGCCAGGCTGTCCAGGATAAGATCAAGGACCTGATGCAGATCCAGTGTGCCCGAGACCGCTCTGCCGATCTCATACAACTTCTCGCTGAGAAGGCGGCGGGAATGTTCCACACCATAGAGCATCGCATTTCGGATCGCAGCAGATAATGAACCGGCGAGTGATTCGAACACGTCGATATCACCACTCTGGAAGTTATGGTATTTATTCGCTCGTATATCCAGGACTCCCAACAGGTCGTCCCCAACAACTAAGGGTATAACCAATTCTGACTGTATATCCTGCAAAGCTGCCATGGGCACATATTCAACATCCTGGATGACATCTGCGCTGTAGATCGTCTCACGTTTTGCGGCAGCCAAACTGATCAAACCGCGCCCATCCATCAAAACACGCTGAGGTTTGGCATCCTCCAAAAAGGCATTCACCCCTTTTACTGCACATTCCACTAACGTCGTTGCGCTTTCATCCAGCAAGAATACACCCACATAGGCATACTGAAACCGGGTTTGTATGTTTTCCACCAGAAACTGCAGCAAATCTTCTGAATCCAACGTCGCGTGTAGCCGTTTTACCGTGGACACCAATGTCTGCAATTGCATCGCCCGACGTTGAATACCGGCAGCTTTATCTGCATCCAGATAGCGGATGCGTTCTAACTGTTCGATGCTGCGCCGGCGTGCATTATGAATCAGAAAAGTAAAACCGACAGACGCGACCAGCATTAAAGACAAATATGTCCAGGCACTATTTTGACCCACTGATGTGATGAAGATAGTGAACCATCCCGCGACGGTCACAACAACCACAGAAACGAGCGCCAGCGTACTGAGATAAAAATAACCCGCACCTAACAGAATAAAGACCAGGAAAATACCGGGCATCGCATCACCCGTCAAACCCATATGAAGGAAAGTATTAACCAGGACAGTCCCGGCAAAGATCATCCCTATCCACTGTGCGTGGACTGGGGGTATCCTTACTTTAGCCATTATTCCCCAGGCGCTGAAGAAAAAAAGTGCTGTAGATAGTGCCGTTACCATCAGCGGACGGCTTATCGAGGGAGGGTAAAGCGATTGCCCCCAGGCTACCAAAAGATACAGGATGCTGAGAATAAGCGCTGTCTGAGGAAGGCAGTCAAGCATAAGCTGGTTTAGCGCAGTATCAATCCTGGATTCAAGATCCATCTGCTCACAGGATACAGATTCCAGGGCTGTATCCCTCGCTAGTTC
This sequence comes from uncultured Chloroflexia bacterium, assembly GCA_963700595.1. GTDB lineage: Bacteria > Chloroflexota > Anaerolineae > B4-G1 > SLSP01 > PWVB01. The sequence continues at coordinate 296,076 of CAVOYE010000009.1, read as the reverse complement.
GTTTATCCGACGTTTAACTTGTGAGCCTTGTTGGACCATAGACACCTATTGGTTCGTAGGGTCGGGGACGAATCCCACTTAATCATTATAAACGCATGATTGAGAGTTGTACGTTCCGAAAACGTTGCCAAACAGGGTCTAAATAGGAACGAAAAACAGGGTAACCTGAGAAAAATGGGCTATAAATGCTGCAAGTTTGGCGGGATTGGATTTCACTTTACCAGATGTGAACCAGACACAAAACCGGGTATGCTGAAGACTATGCTCCGCATACCCGACTTCTTAATGCCATAACATGGGCTGATCAAGCACCCATTTGAATTGTTGTTATTTTTTTATTCTATATTGCCGCCGACTCGACTACCAGGCGTAAGCTTCCGGCGCTGCCCCACCTGGACCAGGCCATATTTCATCCAGTTTAACCAGTGCTTCTTCAGACAGTGAAATCTCCAGAGCACGGGCACTGCCTACCAATTGCTCCATGGTCCGCGGTCCAATGATGGGGGCAGTCACAACCGGGTTGTGCAACAACCAAGCCAGAGCAACATCCGCCGGATTCTCTCCCATGTCGGCACACAAATCCTCATAGGCTTCCAACTGTGCACGACGTTCTTCTACAGTACGCTGCATACGTTCTGAGGCTCTACGTCCCTCACTGAGCTTCTTCAAAACGCCGCCCAACAACCCGCCACCGAGGGGGCTGTAGGGAATTATTCCCAGGCCATAATCCGCGCACACCGGACCAACTTCCAGTTCCACCATCCGTGCATTAAGGCTGTATTTGCTCTGTTCACAGACCAGGCCCATAAAATTGCGGCGTTCAGCAGCTGCCTGAGCTTTCGCGATATGCCAGCCCGCAAAATTACTGCTGCCCACATAGAGCACCTTACCTTCACGTACTAACTGCTCCATCGCCTGCCAGATTTCTTCCCAGGGCGTGTCGCGCTGGACATGGTGCATCTGATACAGGTCGATGTGATCCGTCTGCAACCGCTTCAAACTGTCCTCACAGGCTTTCTTGATGTGATAAGCCGAAAGACCGCGATCGTTGACACCCGTACCCATCCCGTTATAAACTTTCGTCGCCAGCACGATTTTCTCACGCCGACCACCACCCTGTGCCACCCATCGTCCAATAATCTGTTCGGTCACACCCTCACCAAATTTATGACCATACACATTGGCTGTGTCGAAGAAATTAATATCCATCTCCAGTGCTTTATCCATCATCGCAAAGCTGTCACTCTCAGTGGTCTGCGGACCAAAATTCATCGTACCCAGGCACAAGCGGCTGACTTTCAATCCTGTCCGACCCAAATATGTAAATTCCATTACCCTCTCCTTTTAAAAAACATAGTTTATTATTTCATTTCGAACTGCTGACGTATGGCTTCCATTCTGCGCCGGTTAAGTCCCAGATCCCCGGCACCCAGGCGCGAAGCCGAACGGAAGTGAATCACGCCTGCAGGCTCATCAATCCAAAATTCCACATCATCCGTATACCCCATCCAAGCTGTCTTGAATTCAACATAAATGTATCCAGGATCATTGGTTACGATATTAGTGCGCGGCATGCCTTCGATGATGGCCATCAAGTTATCATGCGCCTGCTTTGCCGTGCCTGTAATCAGCAGAGGTTCAATAGCATGCTCCTGATCACTGGCCTGGGTTGACACACAATTAGGAGTGGCGGGACAAGCTGCGAGTTTACCGGAACTGACGCCCAAATTCGCAGGGCGTTTACCTGAAAATACGCCAAACCGTGCTAAAATGAAAAGTCCCAAGATTACACTCACAATAATCAAAAGCCATTTTGCATATCCTGGCACGGTTATTTCTCCCTGTAGAATCTGTGCGGACGATCTGGTTGCTGGTTTGCAGAATTAAGAATCTTTTTTGCTATACCTATATTATAAACGATTTAGATCTGATTTTCAAATCCGGGAAGCACAAAAACTGTAAATCAACTCCCCGAAAAAAGGGGGATTTTTTAACGCAGAGCCGGAGAGACGCAGAGTTATTAACATAATGCTCAATACACAGACATCCCGGCAGACCAGGCTGAGGTTGCATTCAACGCTTGCATGCATTATCATAGATTTGTCTGCAGCAATTATATGTTACTTGCAGCAGCTAAGATCAAGGATGAGCGGGAGGGATGATGATGAAAACTGTTTTAATTTTGCGCCATGCCAAATCCAGCTGGGAATTTGATGACCTCGCCGACCACGACCGCCCTTTGAAAAGCCGCGGAAAGGAAGATGCTGAAAAGATGGGGCTGTTTATCCGCGATAAGGATCTGGCACCGCAGCGCATCATCAGTTCCACCGCAGCACGCGCTCGAAAGACCGCGCAATTGGTCGCCGATGCCTGCGATTTTACAGCGGAAATCAAACTGGATGCCACAATCTACAACGCTGAACCGGAAACCATTCTCCGCATCCTGCACCATCTGGATGACAGCATCGAGCGCGTGATGATCGTGGGGCACAATCCCTGTATGGAGGAGCTGGTTGAAGATCTGACGGGCAATCCTGTACGGTTAACAACTTGTGCGCTGGCGCACATCGACCTGCCGATAAGCGCCTGGTCAGAAGTGAATATCGCCAGCGAAGGGCAGCTCATTGACCTGTGGGAACCGCGGCAATTGTAGGAACCCGCATTTTCGACAGCACTAGTGGGTCATTTGGCACGAATATCGCCTTTACTAAACCTTTCAGTATGGCTATGTGCAAGTCAACCGCCCCACTAGTGCTCTGTAAACTAAATAACTAGTAACTAATTATTTCCCAATCAACGCCCACAAGGGGCTAGGCTACAAGCTTCACAAGGTAGCATAGGGCCTTGTGCCCGTTCCGGGGTCGTATTCAGAGCAATATGTTATCAACATAACTTAGTTAATAGAGCACTAGTGACCAGGGATAACGGCCGGGAGCGCGTAAGGACCTTCGCGCAAGTCATCCCAATAGCCCCGCTGCGCTAGTCCGCTATAAGAGAATATCACGTGTCCAGGCGCACCATGGTCTCGAGCCGCTGTGATCCGCTCCGCAATAACGCTGAAATCATCATACACACCGATGCCGGGATAAACCTGTCCCGGTGGGGACGCTGCCAGGAAGTCTTCCATCAAAATCTGCCAGCGCTCCGGATTATTTTTCGATGTTACCGCCGTAGAGCATCGGGGCGATGGCATCCAACGCACCACCTTGGAGCCAGCCCTGGGAGTCCTGGAAATAGGCGCTGTACCCCTGCGACACATCCCCCCACCCCCATCTGTCGATATAGACGGGCCACACCGCTGCCGAAACCAGAATATCCGGTCGCAGCGCATGGGCTTGGGCGGAAATACGCGCCACCAGCGTTGTGATCCTGCTCCGCTGCCACTGGTCACGGTCAAGAGTACGGGTGGAACCCGCCGCAGCATTGCTGTCCGGATCATAAGAGTAGGACGAACCGGCATAGCGAACCAGGTCCAGATGCACGCCATCCACAGCATAACGCGTGACGATATCTGCTGCCACCGCGGCAATGTGATCCTGAACCAGATCAACCCCTGGACTGGCCCATAAATAACTGTTCCACTGCAGGGGCATCGGTGTGCTGGGATACACATACTGCCGCCAGGTATAACCCAGTTTATAGATACCGGGATGGTCAGTGTAGGTGGAGCCGTATGTAAAAGTATCGAACATCTGTGGCGGTACCGTTGCCGGGGGCCATAACTCGCCCTGCGTTTCATTTGCGGGGGACAGCCACGCGGTGTAGACATTGATATACGCGTGGACCTCAATGCCGGCAGCGTGCGCCGTTTGCAACATCACGGCTAATGGGTCCCAGCCCGGGTCCACGCCCAGCGTCTCCGAAACCGGTCCAGTCGTCAGACGCGCAGCCCATGGTTCCAGACCCGGGGTGTAATAGCTGTCCCCGGCGGCGCGTATCTGAAAAAACAGGGTGTTAAATCCGGCGTAGGCAGCGTTGTTGACAACGGCGCTGATATCAGCGGGCGAAGGCGCCTGGTTATAAGAAGTCCAATCATAGCGTGTGACCCACAGTCCCCGCCTTTCCGCCAGGGGAACCAGGGCGGTTACAGCGTTCAGAGGCAAGTAAGAGGTATAAGTCAAAGCATCGGTCAAAGCAGGCGAAGGGGATTTCGCCAACCGGACAGGTGGATAGTCTGCTGCCGGTCGCAAACCCAGCGGAGATTGTTCACGGGCATAGAGTTCGGAGCGTCCTACCAATCCCGCCAGCGCTTCAAACGCACGCGCTTCATCCTCCGCGACGGCAGGTTGCGCTGGTGACGCGCCGCCTTTCAGTCCCAGCAGGCTAACCGTGATGAGGATCCCCAGGAACATAGCCAAAGTTAAATTATGTAACCCGCGCTTCATTCGCCCTCCGCTGTCTATGCAATGAACTATTCGGTGTTTCCTTCCAGGTATCGCACCTGCTCAGATGTCAATATGACATCCCCCGCTGCCATACTCTCAGTGAGTTGGGCTTTTGTATGGCTGCCGATGATGGCGATGCTGGGAAACGGTTGGTTCAGGATATAAGCCAGGGAAACCGCTGTCAAACTCACGGTGCGTTCTTTTGCCAGTCTCATCGCACGCTCATAGCGCTGTATGTTCTCCGCACTGCCGTATTGCGCCCATAACGCAGGCGGTACAGGATTCCGGTCTTTATCAGCATACTTGTTGAAGAATCCACGGGCTTGTGATTGATACGCGACCACAGTCAATTGCAGTATCGCGATGAACCTGCCGGGATACCCCATCCAGCCATGCCAGCCCGGGGATTGTGGACTGCGACATATCGTAGACAGGATAACTCCACAGCACCTGATTCGCGGAGAAACCCTGCTGTCCGGATTGTTCCGCATACTGCTGTGCAGCCTGGATGCGTTCAATGCGCCAGTTCGACGCGCCAAAATAGCGTATCTTCCCCGCCCTGACAAAATCATTGAGATAGTCGATGATAGCTGTTACCGGCACGTTCTCATCATCGCGGTGCAGATAATAGAGGTCAATCGTATCACACTGCAGCGCGGCAAGGCTTTCGTCGAGGTCAGCAGCCACGTCAGCTTTGGAAAGCCTGCTGATGGACATCGTCTCAAGTTCAGGATGCCCGCCTTTTGACGTGACCACCAACCGGTCGCGGACACCCCGCGAGCGCATCCACGCGCCTATATTCCGGTCACACGTGTTCTCACCGGAAGGCAGCCACTTGCCGTAGATATTGGCAGAATCGATGAAATTACCCCCCAACGCATAGTACGTATCCAGCAGCGCAAAGACACCTGCTTCATCATCCTCTGCGCAGAGAGGTCCGCCCCCCATGCAAATGACCGAAGGTTTCAGACTGGTTCCGGGGATATTGACATAACGCATAGGCGCTCCTTTCACACAAAGTCAGTGAATAACTGCGCAATTAACAAACGCCATCGGTCACTTCAGAGCCGCAGCAAAATACTCCGGTTCGTTCTCAATACAAACATTATGCGGCAGTATTGAATCAGCGCAAATGGGGGGTGCAATTCAGAAATCTGGCGAGAACGGAGAAAGGAGAGATGCGCCTATCATCTTTTATCCTGGAGTTAAACCGCACCCAATTACCCGTTCTCCAGCTGGGGCTTTGGTAAGGTCATAAGCTTGATCTCAGCCACCAGCATCCCCAGCAGGATTAACCCGCCGCCCAGCCACTCCTGCCCGGTCAGGTTTTCCCGGGTCACGATCACGGCAAAAATCGCGGCGAAGACCGGTTCCAGAATAAAGATCAGGGCTGTGTGGGTGGGTGTCGTATGGCGCTGCGCCCACGTCTGCAAGCCATACACCAAACCAGTGGCTATGACGCCAAGATAAAAGAGCGCGGGTAAAGCATTCAGGGGCGGCAGCAGTGTGTCCGGTTCCCGGAGCAACGCGACAATCAGGCTGATCACAGCCACGGTCAGCATCTGAACGAGCGTATAAGCCAGCAGTTCATGGCGCGGTGAGATACGGTCCGTGATGATAATGTGCAGCGCAAAAAACACCGCACAGACCAGCACCCAGAGATCACCCGGCGCAAAGGTCAGGGTTTTGTCCAGGGTCAGGAATCCCAAACCCACGGTTGCCAGCAACACCCCAAGTACAGCCGCAAGCGCCGGAGGCTTCCGTAAAAGAAAAACGGAAAAAACGGGAACCATGACGACGTTTAAGCCGGTGATAAATGCGGTTTTTCCGGCTTCCGTGGTCGTCAAGCCAATTGTCTGGGTCATAAAACCACCGGCAAGAATCAAGCCGGTCAGAAATCCGTCGCGAATCACCGGTGTATTACGGGCTTGCGGTCGACTTACAAAGTATGCAACCCCTAACGCCAGTGCTGCTGCCCAAAAGCGGGATGAAATCAGGACAAAAGGGCTGGCTAATCCCAGCGTTTGTTTCACGATCACAAAAGTGGAGCCCCAAATAATGGTCACCACAACCAGAGCCAGATCCGCGCGCCATCGTCGCATACAATTCCCCCGGGAAGATGAAGTTTCCCAGTTATACCACATTCAGGGGAGAAAAGGTGGGAGGATAAGGTTTAAAAGCGGAAGGTGTGTTACGTGTTTTCATTTAGATTTGACGTCAGGCACGACGTTCATATACTGTGGGTATTATTTAACGGATCATGGCAAAACCAATGCTTTGGTCCACGATATTTGATTCGCGGGGTCAAGGTAAATTCGATGCGCATAGACTTGAACTGTGATATGGGAGAAAGCTTCGGCAGGTATATCCTGGGTGAGGATGCCGCATTGCTGGAGATCGTCACCTCAGCCAACATTGCCTGCGGTTTCCACGCCGGAGACCCTCTGGTGATGGCGGACACCGTACAAATGGCTGTGAAGGAAGGGGTCGCAATGGGTGCGCATCCCGGATACCCCGACCTGCAGGGCTTTGGCAGGCGCGCTATGGGGCTATCTTCTGCGGAATTATCCGCTGCGATCCTGTATCAAATTGGCGCGCTGGCGGGCTTTACCCGGGCAGCAGGCAAGCGCCTGACGCATGTGAAACCGCACGGAGCGCTGTATAACGTCGCCGCGCGCGACAAGGCTACGGCGGAAGCTGTGGTGGAGGCGGTGGCAGCGTTCGATCAAACACTCATCGTCGTCACCTTACCCGGCTCAATCCTGCAGACGGCAGCTGAAAGACGGGGATTAGCTGTCGCCCGAGAGGGATTTGCCGACCGCGCCTACCAGGCTGACGGTTCCCTTCTACCGCGCAGCCAAACGGGCGCTGTGATCCACAACCCGGACCAGGTCGCGCAGCGTGCCGTCCGGATGGTCGCCCAGCAGGAAATCCAGGCATGGTCAGGGGAAATCATCTCCATCCAGATCGACACCCTGTGCATCCACGGCGACACGCCCGGTGCTGCCGCCATTGCCCACAAGGTCCGGACCGCACTGGAAGCTAGCGGGGGTTCACCTGGCAGCCTTCGCCAACCGCTAATCCGGGGAAATCGTCTAATGCAGCCTACCCCATCCCCCTACCCGCGAGTGCTTCCCGTGGGTGAAAGGGCTTTTACCGTGGAATTCGGTGACAGCGTGGATGCAGCCCTTAACGCACGTGTCCATGCGCTGGACGCCCTTCTGCAGGCAAACCCGGTCAACGGACTGATGGAGATGGTACCGACGTACCGGTCTCTCCTCGTTCTATACGACCCATGCCTTGTGGCGCCTGGCGCCCTTAAAGCGCGCTTGCAAGCCTTCGCGGAACAGGTTAAGCCAGATTCCAGCATCCATAACGCTCAGCTGATAGAAATTCCCGTCCAGTACGGCGGTGCGTGGGGTCCGGATTTAGTCGATGTCGCAGGGCACACCAGGCTCAGCCCCGAAGCCGTTGTCCGATTGCACACCGGGATAACCTATCAGGTCGCAATGCTGGGCTTCGCACCGGGATTCACCTATCTGCTGGGATTGCCAGACGCCCTCGCCACACCCCGCCTGGCAACGCCGCGTGTCCATGTTCCCCCGGGCAGCGTCGGTATCGCCGGCAGCCAAACAGGGCTTTACGCTCTGGATACCCCGGGAGGATGGCGTATCATCGGACGAACCCAGCTTCCGCTCTTCGATCCGACCAGGGAACGCCCTTTTATGCTGCACGCCGGCGACCGGGTGCGTTTCACAGCGGTAGATTAGGCGCGGCGTTCCGATGCTCCACGTTATTGAACCCGGTTTTTTAACGACAGTCCAGGATGGAGGGCGTCCCGGATGGGCGCGATACGGTATCCCTGCCTCCGGACCTATGGACATGGTCGCTTTTCGGGCAGCCAACCAACTGGTCGGCAACCCGGAACATACCGCAGCCCTTGAAATTACACTCACAGGCCCTACCCTGATCGCGGCGCGCGATTGCCTGATTGCCGTTTGCGGCGCTGAATTCGCTCTCCAGGTTGGGAATTTGCCGGCGCCCATGTGGCATGCGGTCTATGTGCGGAACGGTTATCCGATCATCTTTGGCGACCTGCTGCGCGGGGCGCGCGCGGTTCTGGCTGTTTCGGGGGGCATAGACGCACCGCCTTTCCTGGGATCAAGGGCGACATACCTGAACGGTGGATTCGGCGGTTGGCAGGGGCGCGCACTGCTTCCCGGTGACCATCTCCCGCTGGGACAAAAAGCCCATCGCGACCTGGTCATGCGCGCCGGCGCGTCTGTACCGAATGTACAGCGTCCGGCGTATAGCTCATCCCCGGTGATCCGCGTGGTGCTGGGTCCGCAGCTGGATCACTTCAGTGCCCAAACTCAGGACATGTTTTTACACGAACCTTACATGCTCAGCCAGGCGTCTGACCGGATGGGCATCCGCTTGCAGGGACCGCCGATAGCCCATCAGAAGGAACCGGGCATAACCTCAGATGGGGTGGTCACCGGCAGCATCCAGATTCCCCCCGACGGGATGCCGATTGTGATGATGGTCGATCACCAGACCACCGGCGGGTATCCCAAAATCGGCACCGTGATCCAGGCGGATCTCCCGCTGCTGGCGCAGTGCCTGCCCGGTGATAGCGTGCGCTTCAGGGCAGTGACGCTGGAGGAAGCGCACAGGACGGTGCTGTGCATGGGGTAATGCTATAACATGAGGCTCTACTCCTCATAGTTTTGTTAGCCATTGTTTTGTTAACCCCTATCTGCAGAGGACACCGGCATCATACCATCCCTGACCGCAACACAAAAGCGTTCTGCGATACGGGGATTGGGGAGGACTATCCGGGTCAGGTGCTGGTACTCAGGTCCGCTAAAGAGCTGGCGGTATTCACGACGATGGCTGCGGTAGAAGGATATCGCCCACAGAAAAAGGGAATCTTTGCTGAAGAATGTACCACGCACGGTCTCCCGGTTATCGTTCCACAAAATTTCCCGCGTCACAATCCGCCGGATGGACCGCTTCAGCAGGCGCACTATGATGATAGAGAGCGGATAATCCAGCCAGACAAAGGTGTCGACCCGGGGCCAGATGACCTCGCGCACAGATCGATAATTACCATCGACGACCCACCGTTCAGCAGATACCGCATCCGCGACCTGTAAACGGAATTCGTCTCGCGGCGTGGGCGTCCAATTTGGACCCCAATGCAGCGCATCCAGTTCAATATGGGGCAAATTCATCCAATTCGCCAACCTGCCGGCAAGTGTTGTTTTTCCGGAGCATGTTGAACCCACAACCACAATTCTGCGCCCCAAAACAGCAGGACCGGGCAAACAGAAAGTGCTGATGCCTAAAGGCTCAGGCAATGCAGTATTTCACCCACAAACATCCGGTGATAATCTTTTGCCCCATAGATGCGTTCAGGAATGGCTTCATCTATAAATTTCTTGCCTTTAAGTTTCGTTGAGTAAAGTTTACGGCACTCGATTACCAGGCGCGCTTCAGCAAAATAAACCGCACCCGTGGCTGTGTTGAGCGGTGTGAGTCCCGTTTCGGCAACTTTATCAATATCTCTTCCGGATTTTGTACCGCAGAAGTTCAACGCGTCACGGTATTCAGAGCCGTAAAACGACAGGGTGTAAGTGTCATAATATTCCATAAACTCAAGGGTGTAACGCTGCGGGCGGATAAAGACAAAACTCACCGGCAAACCCCACAGGAAACCTAATCCCCCCCAACTCGCGGTCATCATGTTGAACTGGTCCCCATTCCCCGCGGTAATCAGCATCCATTCCTTGCCGATCAGCTCAAATACGTTTTCATTTAATTGTCCCGGTGTTATTTCGTGTAATTTTCCCATTGTGTATCTCCTGTTAGGTGAGTAAAGTAAGTCCATCTTTAGACCTGCTTGTGCCCAGTTAATGATCTGTCCTACAACATTGTTGTAACTACGAAAAACTTTGGGATGGATTCCAGCTTTCGCGGGAATGACACTTTCCTATAATTCAGTAATTTAATATAGAACCAAAGCGCCTAGCGGGTTTCATTGCCCCATTGCCCGCCAGACATGGTGAATAGCAGGTAATCCAGCGCATTGCCGGCGTAATTACCCATGCGAATCATCCGCATGGCGCCTTCAATGGCGCAGGTCATCGCTTCTCCATATTCTTCCACCACCTTGCTGCGCGCAGCAGCATCAACGCGTCCACCCGCCTCAGCCCATTGTTGGGCATAGAGCAAGGCAGGGATCTCCGCCGCCGGGGCGTTTTCGACAGCACCGTCCAGCAAGGCGTCCACCTCTGCCTGGGTTAACCCGTCCACCAGAGCGGATTGCGCGTGATAATTTGCACAGTAACGGCAGCCATTGACGTGCGTGACCACCAGCATCAAGCGGCGCATCAACCCACGATCGAGCATCTGCATCGTCAGCTTGAGGTTTTCCCTGTCCCGGACCATATCGCGTAAATCAGCGGTAAATTCAGCCAAACTCCCCCAGGTCCTCTTCCGGAATCCACCAAAAGGCAAATCCACCTTGCTGCGCAGCGCGGCAAACCGTCTCCCAAATGCATAAATCAATTGGCGCGGTACGAATGGCGCGCAGCAGCTCAGAATACGGTAACCCAGTCCGGGCACAGAAATCACACGGGCAATCTCCAAATCACGCAGAGAGCGGTCAACAACCTGTTCCGGCGTCATCCATGCAGATTCCGGCACACCGATGTGTCCAATCCCGGACGCTGTCTGGAATTCAGTGCGCGTGAATCCCGGGCAAAGAGCCTGTACGCGCACACCGCTGCCGGCAAGTTCCTGGTGCAATGCCTCGGTAAACGCATTCAAGTAACTTTTGGTCGCCCCATAGGTCGCCCCACCGAAGAGAGGGAAGAACGCCATGAGAGACGAGACGTTGACGATAGCCCCCCGCTTTTGCTCCAGCATCACGGGGAGTGCGGCACGGGTCAATCGCACAGAAGCCACCACATGAAGGTGAATCATCTTGTCCTGCAGGTCAATATCTTTTTCCGCGAATGGTCCACTGCTGCCGAATCCAGCATTATTGACCAGAATATTCAGGTTTGCCATAGCTGCGATGAGGGCTTCAACCTGCTCAATGCCATCATTCGTAGACAGGTCGGTGGCCAACACCCGGACCTTGACACGGAAAGCCGTCACCAGCTCTTCCGCTATGGTTTCCAGGCGGTCACTACGCCGCGCAACCAGGACCAGATTATAGCCCATTTTGGCAAGCTTACGGGCATATGCAGCGCCAATACCACTGGAAGCGCCGGTCACCAATGCCCAAAGTGACTTCATCGTCCTTTATTAACGGTGAGTTTTGACGGGCTTTATGCTGGCGCCACAGCTTGAAACCGGTTACAAAACCGGCGACGAGACCCAGTCCCAACCACACTTTCGCTTTATGATTTTGTGCTTTATCGTTCATACGCACCCCCTCCTGCAATCATATCACTCCGTTAGATATCACAAAAAGCCATTTACCAGTTCTTATAATGCGTTTCCGGCAAACTTCGCAAACGTGCAGCAGCCTGTTCCGCAGTAAGGTCCCGCTGCGCTTCTGCCAGCATCTCATAACCCACCATAAATTTCTTGACCGTAGCCGAACGCAGCAAGGGCGGATAATAGTGCGCGTGAAGCTGCCAGTGATCATAATCGCCCACTATCTGTAGGCGCGCCGTGCCAACCCATGGAATAAGGAAACGAAGTTTCGAAAAGATTATCGTATCTGCACAACAAACGCTTCAGGATATCCGCCAGGGCATCACGCTCATCATCCAGCAATTCGGGCAAGCGCAGCACGTGCCGGCGCGGGAGGACCAGGGTTTCAAAAGGCCATAAAGCCCAATAAGGGATAACCACAACCCAGTGCTGATTCATCACCAAGACACGTTCCAGCGATGCAACTTCTGACCTGGCGTAATCCAGCAACAGTGGAGAAGCATGCTCAAGAAAATAATCGCGCTGCCGGTCATCTTCTTTCCGGGGTTCGTTTGGCAGTGCGCTGCCTGCCCAGACCTGACCATGCGGGTGTGGATTTGACGAACCCATGATAGCCCCCCGGTTTTCAAAAACCTGTACCCACCGGTAAGTTTCACCCAATTCCTCTACCTGGGTCACCCAGGTATCAATCACACCACGGATCTCTGGCAGCGGCATCTCTGCCAGTGTCAGGTCGTGGCGGGGAGAAAAACATATCACGCGGCACGTTCCCTGTTCAGTTTCTGAGCGCAGCAGCGGATTTTCATCCATTTCCACCTGCGGGGTGTCCGGCAGCAGCGCGGCATAATCATTGACGAAAACATAGGTGTGTGTGTAATCGGGATTGATTTCTCCCGCTGCCCGTTCGTTACCCGGACACAGGTAACAGTTCGGATCGTAAGATGGACGTTCCTCACGGAGTGGTTTTTCTACCTGCCCTTTCCAGGGACGCCGCGTGCGATGCGGCGAGACGGTGATCCACTCACCGGTCAGCGCATTGTACCTGCGATGAGGGTGTTCTGTAGGCTCAAATAAAGTCATTTCGGTCCTCCTCGGCTGAAAAGCAGACCGGTGTGCGGGGCTGGGACATTGACCCTCACATTCCTGTTGCTATTATACCTATATCTCAGCACCCGTCACGTAGACACACATTTGCATGCAGCCCACTATGCCCTATTATTGGCAGTTACACCACCGCGACAAGGGTTTTCGATGACAGATAATGCTAATTGGCGCTTCGTCACACCGCGCATCGTTAAAGCCGGGCACACAGCCACCGTGCGTATCGCTGCACAGTGGTTTGCCGACCACCATATAGCACCACCGGACACGGTGCTGGTCTCCAATATATCCGGACACCAAACCCAGACGATGCGGGAACTCCCCGACACGACAGCTCTTAAACCGGCGGATAACGCCTACCATCTGACCTATGATTTCAAAGGTGAAGGCGAATATCTGCTCTTGATTGAATCACCCAACGGGATGGAAACCATCGCATTGTACGCGCTGGAAGCCGATTTATACAATCGCCGCCCGTTCCGCGGTGACGTTCACATGCACAGCAACCGCTCCGACGGTAAAGAACCTCCGGCTTATGTCGCCGCCGCATGCCGCCGTATCGGACTGGATTTTATGGCGTTGACCGACCATTGGCAGTACGCCCCTTCCCTGGAAGCCATACAGGCATTCGCGGATGCCCCGGTGGATTTGCGCATCTATCCCGGTGAGGAGGTCCACGTGCCAGCCCTGCCCATTCGTGAAGGTGTGCGCGAGGGCAGCACCCCCGTTCACATTATCAATTTTGGCGGGCGATTCAGCATCAATGCCTGGATACGTGAGCACGAAACCACCTTTGACGCAGAGGTTAAACAGATAATGGCAGCGCTTGATGACTTCCCGGCGATGGACCGCCGCAGTTACGCGGAATGCCAGTGGAGTTTCGATAAAATCCGCGAAGCCGGTGGATTGGGTATTTTCTGCCATCCCTATTGGATCGCCCGTTACCGTTATGACGTTCCCGAGGCATTAACCAACCTGATTTTCGACAGGCAGCCCTACGATGCTTACGAAATCATTGGCGGGTATCACCCTTTTGAAACGGTCGCCAACCACCTGCAGGTGGCGCGTTACCACGAAGAACGCAGCCAGGGGAAACGCATCCCCATCGTTGGCGTCAGTGACGCCCATGGCTGTGAGACTGGAGAACTGTTTGGCTGGTACACGACGCTGGTCTTCGCGCCATCCGCTGACTTTTCAGACCTGAAACAAGCAATTATGGATTTGTATTCGGTCGCGGTTGTCTCAATACCGGGCACGGATGAAGTCGCGCACGGTCCCTTCAGGCTGGTTAAATACGCCCAATTTCTTATGCGAGATATTCTACCCGCACATAACGCCCTGTGCTATGAAGAGGGCTTGCTTATGGAAGCCTACCTGAATCATGAAGAAGGCGCAGCGGACAAACTGCAAGCTTTAAGCGGGAGAACGGCGGAATTCTACCGGATTCTCTGGGACGCCATATAAAAACCTAACCTCTGCACCATAAAACTCAACCTAATCAACTAACGAGAGGACCTATGCCAGATTACACGCTGAGTTACGGACATGGCAAAATAACATTTACTCTTGATAAAAACCGGCACGTCGAATGGCTGCTGCCATCCGAAACGCCCGGGGCAGAGGACCCATCCCTCGCGATCCAGGAAGCCCTGGACAAACCCATTGACGGACTGACCTTCGCCAATTTCCGCGGTGTAAAGTCCGCAGCCATCGCCATAAACGATAAAACCAGACCCGTCCCGCACGATCTGCTCCTGCCCCCCCTGCTGGAAAGGCTTGAAGCGCTGGGACTGCCACCGCAAGCTATTACACTGGTCATTGCCACGGGAACCCACATCCCAATGCCGCCGGAGACATTTGATCAGGTCGTCTCACCGGAGATTCTCCAGCGATACCGCGTGATTTCACACGACTGTGACGCGCCGGACCTGGTGGAAAAGGGCACAACTTCACGCGGGACGCGCGTCAGGGTCAACCGGCGCTTTGCAGAAGCGGATTTACGCATTGTGGTCGGTAATATCGAACCTCATCACTTCGCCGGTTTTTCCGGCGGCGTCAAAAGCGCCGCTATCGGACTGGCAGCCCGGGAGACCATTACCGCCAATCACAGCCATTTGCTGGATGCCCGTGCAGCGCTGGCAGATATTTGACGAAAATCCATTGCGCCAGGACATTGAAGAAATCGGGAAGCTGATGGACATTCATTTCGCGCTCAATCTGGTCATGAACCGGCACAAACAGGTGGTGCAGGCTTTTGCCGGCGCGCCGGCAAAAGTGGTCAAGGCAGGACTCCCTGTCGTAAAAAAAATCTACAGCGTTGAGGTTGACCTACCATTTGATGTAATGATCACATCTCCGGGCGGGTATCCCAAGGATATCAATCTTTATCAAGCCCACAAAGCTGTATCCTGTGCCAACCGCGTCACCCAACCCGGCGGGAGCATTATCCTGGTCGCTGCTTGCGAAGACGGGGTCGGCAGCGCAGGTTACGCAGCGTGGATGGATGAAAAAGTAGGCAGCGGACTGCGTTCGCACGAAGAAGTGATGGAGACATTCGTGCAGGAACCCTTCCGGATTGGCGCGCACAAGGCATACATTTTTGCGCGGGATGCGGTGAAGGTGAAAGGCATCTGGATCGTTTCGGAAATTGCACCTGAACACATCAGGAACCTTCTGCTCAATCCGGCGACGCTGCCGGAGGCGATGCAGGCAGTGATTGAACCGCTGCCGGCAGATGCGCGTATCGGGATTATGCCGTATGCCAATGCCACAATTCCATATCTGAAGTAAAAAAATAAACGAGCAGAACAACCCCCGCAGTGGTCGCCGGTATCAAAAAGCAGGGTTAACCAGCACGCATGATACGTTAAAATACTGCGGAATCACTCCAGGCAGAAGCACAAAATAACTCGGGATGGATTCCCGCTTCCGCGGGAATGACATTTTTATACTATGGTTTCAGTCACATAAAGTCCGATGGGTAATGATGGAGGGCATAAGATGAGCACCATAAAAGTAAGTCATAAAGAATACCCCGGATTACAACCGGCAACCAGCCTCTGGCAGAATTATTATCACCCTGAGAATGCGGCGCATCGTTTCCAGGCAGCAAATTTGGATGCCGCGCTCAAGTGGCAGGAGACGACCCGCGAAGCCCTTCGGGACTGCATCGGTTGGCAGGATATTCCCCAGGTTCCGCTCTTACCCCAGCAGATCGAATCTGTGGATAAAGGCGATTACACGCGCGAAAAATGGTTGCTGCAGACGGGTCCAGAGATGGTGATGCCGGTTTATATTCTCATTCCAAAACAGGGCACAGCACCTCACCCCACGGTTTTAGCATTCCACGGACACGGGTACGGCGTGAAAGACATCGTCGGTCTGTGGGAAGATGGGGAGGAACGCGACGTTCCGGACGGCTATCACAAAGATTTCGCTGTCGCACTTTGCCGGCGTGGATTCCTGGTAGCAGCCCCTGAGATATCGTGTTTTGGGGAGCGCCAGACCGACTTCTCATATCTCAACAGCATATTGGGGCAGACCGCACCCTCCACCTGCACGCATACGGCGATGCTGGCTTTCCACATGGGTAAGTCGGTCGCCGGTTTGCGGGTGCACGATGGGCTGCGTCTGGTGGATTACCTGGAAACCCGCGACGGACGCTGACGTATCACGTATGGGCGCGATGGGCATTTCAGGCGGTGGCATGCACACCTTTTTCTCCACCTGCATCGATACCCGCATCCGGGCAACCGTTATCAGCGGATATTACAGCACCTTCCAGGACAGCATCCTGGCTATGGAGCACTGCCCATGTAACTTTGTTCCGGGGCTGCACGACTTTGGTGAAATGTATGATCTGGTGGGCCTCATTGCGCCGCGCCCTATGCTGGTGGAAGCTGGTACATATGACAACATCTTCCCTATCGAGGCAGTTAAAAAGCAGTGTTGCGCGCGCCCGGGAAGTTTACAGCATCTTCGGCAATCAGGAAACTGTCGAGATCGATATCTTTAGCGGACGGCACCAGATCAGCGGTGCCCGGGCATACGATTTCCTCTGGGAAAAGTTAACACGCAACCGGTAAATGCTGGCGTGGCTAAAAATTAAACATTCAGGAGAGGTAAAATGGCTGAACTCAGCGAAAAATACGTCAATCAAAACTCCCGACCTTCAGAATTACAGATCACAGACCTGCGGGTCGTCAATCTCAAAGGCATTCCGATGCGCTGCTCCCTGATCCGCATCGATACAAATCAGGGCATATCCGGATATGGCGAAGTGCGCGACGGCGCAAGCAAAACCTTTGCGCTGATGCTGAAAAGCCGCATCCTGGGAGAAAATCCCTGTAATGTTGACAAAGTGTTCCGCAAAATCAAGCAATTCGGATTTCACGCCCGGCAGGCGGGGGGCGTCTGCGGGATTGAGATGGCGTTGATGGACCTGGCAGGCAAAGCTTATGGCGTGCCGGCGTATATGCTGGCAGGCGGTAAGTTCCGCGACAAAGTCCTGTGCTACAGCGATACCGACAGCGTTCCTGACGGCAGAAAGATGGGATACCGGCTCAAGGAGCGGATGGACCAGGGCTTCAAATTCCTGAAGATGGACCTGGGGATCGGATTGCTTCGCGGTATTCCAGATACGCTCATCGGTTTCCCGGACAACATTAACAGTTGGACCATCATGCACCCCTTCACCGGTACGCAGATTACCGAGAAAGGCATTAACGTTCTCTGCAAATATACCGATGATGTGCGCAGTATCGTGGGCTACGAGATTCCTCTCGCCATTGACCACATCGGGCACCTGGGACTGGAATCGTGTATTCGCCTGGGACAGGCTCTGGACCAATTCACACTCGCGTGGTATGAGGATATGATTCCCTGGCAGTTTACGGACCAATACGTCACCCTTTCCCGCGCGGTAAAAACCCCCATTTGCACCGGTGAGGACATTTATCTGAAGGAAGGCTTTATGCCCCTTTTCCGCGAGCGTGGTGTATCGATCATCCACCCCGACCTGGCATCATCCGGTGGAATTCTGGAAACGAAAAAAATCGGCGACCTGGCACAGGAATACGGCATCGCGATGGCGATGCATATGGCTGGATCGCCCATTACCGCAATGGCGTCGGTGCATTGTGCCGCCGCAACCGAAAACTTCCTGGTTCTGGAAAATCACTCCGTTGACCATCCCCAGTGGAACACGCTGGTAACAGGCATGCCCAATCCCATCATCCAGGACGGCTACATCCAGGTTCCGGAAACGCCCGGGTCTGGGATTTGAGGACGTGAACGAAGAAGAACTGCGCAAATACATTGATCCCGATCAACCGGGTTATTTCGAATCTTCAGCAGCCTGGGATAACGAGCGCTCCCACGACAGGTTATGGAGTTAAGTCTGCGTCCAGACTTGACGTCCCAATAAAAAGTATTACTCTCTACGTCAATCCCATATTATGTTTTGGAGGTATGCAAATGAGCACGACTGTTATCCATTTACAGCCCGAATTTTTCACGGAACGTGAAAAGCTCATTGCCGAGAGTGGACCACTCACAGCTACGAGTTTCCGCTTTGACAGCGGGGTCTGTGGACTACGCCTGAGCAGCGATGTTGGAGAATTGGTGCTGCTTCCTTATCAGGGTCAGCAAGTCTGGTCAGCAACGTTTAACGGACGCTGTTTAACGATGCAATCCATGTTCGACCAACCCTATCCAACGCGCAATTTCCTTGACACTTTTGGGGGAATGCTGCAGCACTGCGGTATCACCGGCATTGGTGGACCTGGTCCAAAAGATACCCACCCGCTGCACGGTGAACTGCCCAATGCACCCTACGAGACAGCAGCCCTTATCCTGGGTGAAGACGAGAATGGACACTATATCGGTTTAACCGGCGAGTTCCAGTATACAGTCGCCTTTTCGCACAGCTACCTGGCGGAACCGCTGGTGAAGCTGTACGCTGGTTCAACGCTATTTCACGTCAGCATGACCATCACCAATCTCAAACAATCCGGGCAAGAGCTGCTCTACCTTGCTCACGTGAATTTTAAACCTATCGACAATGGACGCCTGGTTTACAGCGCAATCTGCACGCCGGACCACGTGCGCGTCCGGTCCACCATCCCCTCGCACATCAACCCGGGTCCGGGTTATGTGGAGTTTATTGAAGAACTGGGCAAAGATCCCGCAAAACACCACTTTCTCGCACCCGGATTGGCATTCGATCCGGAAGCGGTCTTTTTTATTGATTACATATCCGACAAGGACGGTTGGGCGCATTCCATGCAAATCCACCCCGGAGGCTGCGCAGATTACATCGCCTTCAAGCCAGAACAACTACCCAAAGCAACGCGCTGGATATCGCGCACCGCTGATCAGGACGCCATCGCATTGGTAGAGGCAGGAACCAATCAACCCGAAGGCTACCTGGCAGAAAAAGCCAAAGGGGAAATCATGGTGCTGCAACCTGGCGAGCAATTTTTCTGTGAATTCAAGATTGGCGCCCTTAGCGCACGGCAAGCATCAAACCTGGAGAATGAAATTATTGCGTTGATTAGCTGAAAACAGCAAGTTTTCAGCAACCAAATTTTAGGAGAAAATTATGGATTTAATGACAGTTTTTATCATTATCGTGGTTGCTATTTTACTACTCGTTGGTATCTTGTGGCTGCTTTCGGTGGTGTTGGGATCGGGAAAAAAAGTGGATGATTTGGAAGCAGAAATTCTTGGAACCACAGAATCTGTTGACATAGAGCCAAAGAGAGCTGCCGCCAAACCCGAACCGGTTGTGCCACAGGTTGAAAAGGCTCCACCCCCGGAACCGGATGACCTGAAAGTCATAGAAGGGATTGGACCGAAAATAGAGGGATTGCTTCACGATTCAGGCATCATGACTTTCGCCCAATTGGCAGCAACGCCATTAATCAACCTTCAAGTCATCCTAATGGAGGCTGACATGCGTATTGCTGATCCCAGCACATGGGCTGAGCAAGCCGCATTGGCGGTGGAAGGACATTGGGACACCCTGAAAAAGCTGCAGGATGAACTTAAGGGCGGGCGTAAAACAGCCTAGCCCGGCAAGTTATGTCTTCTAATATACCCCGGATGCTGTGAGTCACCTGCATCCGGGGTACGAATGTATACCATTTTTATCATTTAAGAAAACGAGGATAACAAAGACTTATGCAGATCGCACTGGGCATTGATACCGGCGGGACCTATACCGATGCAGTTCTGTTTGACCAAACTGCAGACCGGGTACTCAACACTTTTAAGGCGCTAACCACCCATCACAATCTAGCCATTGGCATCGAAAAAGCCGTCGCAGGTGTACTGGATTCTCAGAAAGCTTCCACCGGAGAAATTATCCAACCTCATGACATTGTGATGGTGGGCCTCTCAACCACTCTGGCGACCAACGCTATTGTCGAAGGGCAGGGCAGCCCGATATGCCTGATCCTCATAGGATACGACCCCGATTTTATCCGCACAAGCGACCTAAAGCATGACCTGGTCACGGAAGATATAGTCTATGTGCAAGGTGGACATAATGGTGATGGTGATGAAATAACGTCCCTGGATATCACGACAGCCCGAGATGCAATCCGTTCACACCGCGACAGCGTGGCTGCCTTCGCCGTTTCCGGCTATTTTGGCGTCCGCAATCCCGCCCATGAGCTGCAAGTGAAAGCCCTTGTAGAGTCTCTAACGGTGCAGGACAATGGGTATCCCCTGCCGGTGACGTGCGGGCATGAGCTAACGACGAAACTAAACGCCATCAAAAGGGCCACAACGGTGGCGCTCAATGCCAGCCTGATTGCCGTCCTGCGGGAGTTGATTGTGACCGTGCGCGGCACGCTGGACCGCTATCACATCACAGCCCCATTGATGGTTGTCAAAGGGGACGGTTCCCTGGTACGGTCTGATTGGGCTATCCAGCGTCCCATCGAAACGATCCTCTCAGGACCTGCCGCCAGCGTTGTCGGGGCATGGCACCTGGCTGGACGCGGGGATATGTGGGTCGTCGATGTCGGAGGAACCACCACCGATATCGCTGTATTAAGGGATGGACAACCGCGTTTGAACCCCCGTGGCGCACAGGTCGGTCGATGGCAAACCATGGTGGAAGCAGTAGATGTTCACACTGTGGGCTTAGGCGGGGACAGTTATGTCCAACCGCATCCTGATGGCAGTACTTACCACGGGCTATCCATTGGTCCCCGCCGTGTATTACCGTTATGCCGCCTCGGAACCGAATCTCCATCTATTATTGAGGATCTGAAACGGCAGCTGAAAATTAAAAAACGGACTTTGCTGCCCTTTGTCGGACGTTTTATCGTCAAACGCAGGAATCCCGTCAATACTTTGGCAGAGAGCGACCGGCTGTTACTTGACCGGTTACAAAATGGACCAGTCTCGCTCTTTGATCTTGCCAACAGCGCCGATTACCGCCTGTTCCTGGAAGAACGCATTGACCGGTTGGTGCGCCAGCAGCTGGTGCTGCCGGCAGCTTTTACACCCACGGATGCCCTGCATGTGCTGGGACGCTTTGAAGAGTGGGATCGCGAAGCTGCGTGCCTGGGCGCTGAGTTGGCAGCATCACAGTTAGGTATTTCCTCTACGGATTTTTGTGAAATGGTTGCCCGGGAAATGTCAGACCATGTCAGCGCCGAACTTATCTCCAAAGTCATCCACGACGAGGGTCAGGCACCAAATTGGTCCCATGAACCCACAGCAATTGCTTTTATGACAAGAGCTTTGGGATTCAATGCCAGTTCTGATCTGGGATGCCAATTCACACTCCAGCGCCCGATCGTTGCGGTTGGCGCGCCAGTTAAAGCCTATATGCCCAGGACAGCGGAGCAGTTACATACGGCGCTCATCATACCGGAACAAGCCGGTGTTGCCAATGCCCTCGGTGCGGTCGCCGGGAGCGTTGTCCTGCGGGCTAATGCCCTGGTGCGCCCGGTTGACTTTGGCGAACGCTACCGGTTGCACATCAGTGGCAACCTGGCTCTGCAGCTGCCTGAACATGATTTTGAGGATGTAGAGGCATGTATCACCCAGGCTAATGCCATCATACCAGACCAACTGGTGGAACTGGCGCATCAGGCGGGAGCTGAACACGTGGAAGTCAAAATAGCCCGGTCAGACCATGCCGTACCGGTGCGCGAACAAACCGGGCAAATGATTTTCCTGGAGACTGCGTTGACTTACACCGCGGTGGGACGCCCGGCGACGCAGACTTTTGAGGACACTGCGCAAACTGCCAGTGACAAACCATCACCTTTAATCCGGCGGTTGAAGGTTGAGGACGCTGCCGCGTTAGCGCATTTCTACAACAGCCTGAGCCAGGCATCCAAACGCACCTTCCGTCCTATAGGTCCCATCACCATCCCGGAAAAATGCGCGGAAATTGCAGCGGAGAACGAAGCTGCCGGTTCTAACGCACCGGGCAAATATGATCTAATTGCGACCTCCAATGGTTCAGTTATTGGTTGGAGCTTTTTGTGGGAATTAGGCAGCGGAAAACCAACCTTTGGATTGGCTGTCGCCGATGCTTATCACCGGCAGGGTATTGGCAATACTCTTATCACGCACGTTATGCGATGGGCAGTGGAAAGCGCTTTGCCTGAAGTCCATTTGACAGTCGTGCAGGATAATGCGGTTGCCCGGAAGCTCTACCAGAAACATGGATTTGTCAAAACTGGAGAATTTACCGGTGACGATGGTCTGCCGTATTTTTCTATGGTTGCGACACTTGATAAAACAGGGAGGATCTGATGATTTACGAACTGCGGACACTCCACCTGGATGAATTTGACACCTTTATGCGCTATCTTGAGCGCGCATTCGGTCACAGCAAAGATTTTTTTGTGCGCCGTTACCCGCATATTTCCAGACCTACTAAAGAAACATGCTCCTGGTCCTATGTCATCCTGGAGAACGGTGAGATTATGTCGCACGTCGGGTTGTACCCGATTGAAACGAAGGTCGCCGGCGTACCGCTTAACATTGGGGGCATCGGAGGTGTATCCACGGCACTCAAAGCCCGTGGGAAAGGCTATATGACCAGGCTGCTCAACCACATCATCACCGAAATGCGGCGCATTGGCTATCCGGTTTCCTGGTTGGGCGGTGACCGGCAGCGTTACAATAACTTTGGCTGGGACCTGGCATCCCCTGTCCATCACTTGCAGTTTACACGCCGCAGCCTGGATTGGCAAAGTATAGAGCCCTACCCCATTGTGGAAGTGCTGCCGGTTGAGGCTATGGACACCGTAAAGCAGTATTTCACGCAACAGGACTGCTACGCCAGACGTCCCCACCTCGAGCGCCACCTACAAAGAACCGACCTGCGGTTTTTTATCGCAGATGATGGCTATGCCGTGCTCGAAGGACAGGAGCGCCACCACATCCGAATCGTTGAACTTGTATCGAAATCCGGAAATGAATTAGCAGTCATTAAGGCGCTGTTGAACTGGAACCACGGTGACCGTGCGGATTGGAGCCTTTCGATGTGGGATCAAGCGCGAATACTGCGTTTGTTGCAGGGAACAGCCTATGCGACCACCGGTTACAGCGGGATGTACCGCATCAATGACCTCACCGGACTGCTGATGGCAGCAAAACCGGCGCTGGCTCCCAAGGCTGCAGCGCTGTTGGATTTTGACGTCTCTATCGGGATCAAGGAACGCGACCGCACCCAGATCACCACACTGGAAGTGCAAAACGGGAAACTCAATGTTCTCCCGGGGGGAAATAACCATCCTTATGTAGAACTGACGCCCCTCTCAGCGGCGCGGTTGTTCCTGGGAGGTTTACCCATTCCGGAGTTTGCTGCACTGCCGGTCGGTTTACAAGCCCTATTGCCCGTGCCTGCCTTTGTCATGCCCTGGGATCAGGTTTGATCTTGCGGCGCACTCAGGATACAGTCGCAATTCTACTTCTATTGTACATATTCTCCTTCTGAATATAATTAAGTGCAGAACCACTGAACCCATCAGACCATTGCACAATGCATAGCATCAGAAGGAGGCATAACTATGAAACACCAGTTCCGAATAGTATTCGCCATCTTGGTCGGGTTGCTGCTGATGACCGGTGTTTTCAGTTTGATGCAAGTTACAGCAGATACTTCTGAATTGACGAAACCAGCCTTCATCAATGATTTGTTCATATCGGGACTTGCTCCCACAGGAATTACAGTCTTGTCTGACCTGGAAGTGCAAGCTTATTTACCAGCATTAAGTACTAACTATGGTAAATGCTTGACCAGCCCTACATTGCTGACCCCCACTAATGGCGCACAACTGGATACATTAATACCAACATTCTGGTGGGATAATGGAATCTATCCAAATGCAGATAGAATTCGTATCCAGATTGCGGCAGACCCACAAATGGGTATAAAAGTCAAATCATTCTCTGGCAGTCATCCTGCTGCTGGACCAGTGAGCTACAGTTTTTCCAGCAACTTCTCGCCAGGCACCACACACTATTGGCAAGCATATTTTGAAT
This sequence comes from uncultured Chloroflexia bacterium, assembly GCA_963700595.1. Classification (GTDB taxonomy): domain Bacteria; phylum Chloroflexota; class Anaerolineae; order B4-G1; family SLSP01; genus PWVB01. The sequence goes on along the minus strand of CAVOYE010000009.1, from coordinate 271,618 downwards.
GCGATGGGGGAATACAAAGTCCCTATTCTGAGATTTGGAGTTTCGCCACCGGTTCGGGCGGAACAATACTACCTCCTCCAACGCTCAAAACACCAGCAAACGGCACTGTTCTTACCAATAATGCAGCCACATTGGAATGGAATCCCGTTGGTGGAGCAGCGGCGTATATTGTTTCTTATAGACCAACGGGAGAAAGTTGGTCTATCATCCAAACTACAATTGACCCTCAAGCAGAAATCGATAATCTACAATCTGCGACCACTTACGAGTGGTGGGTAAAAGTCAGAAATGATTATGGTTACAGCGAAGACTCTGAGAAGTGGCAGTTTACGACACCTACCTCTGGTACAGCAGATTCATTACCACCTACTCAGCAATATAAAGTAATTATAATCAATGGTATCCTTCAAGAAGTGGAAGAATGAAAACCAATTTTTGTGGGAAATGTGTCCAATGTTCTATTGAGCGCTGATTTAAGCATATCTATTCAGATATTCAGAGGTTAACCATGCAAACAGAGGACGTGATCGCAGGTCTGACTTATCGGATTCAAATGTACCGCACCGGTGAGTGCCGGGTCAAGGGACGGTACGCTTACCGCAATTATGGCAAGGACCGCGATCACCTCTTTACGCTCTATATCGGCGTTATCCGGGGGAACGGGATCACAGCGCTCCTGGATGTGGGAATGGAAAGTGTGGACGAGATGAACCGCGGCGCCGGATTCCTGTTGAGCGAACTGATCACACAGCAACCTGGCGAGGATACCGAGTCAATTCTGGAAAAAGCCGGGATCGTTCCAGATGATGTTGACTATATCTTCCTCACGCACTGTCACTACGATCACTGCTCCAAACTCCCGATTTTCCCCCGCGCCAAAGTCGTGATTCCGGCTTATGCATGGGAAGTATGGCACACAATAGAGGATGGCGCCATATACCTGCACGAAGGATTCCTGCAATACCTTGAGAAGCTTAACAGCGACAGACGCCTCGTACTTCTTGATGAAGGACTGGTCATTCCAGGGATTGGCGTCCGTTGGGTCGGCGGGCATTCCCCGTGCTCCCAATTCGTTTATGTGAATACTGAAAGAGGCGTGGCAACTTTTACCGGTGATACTATCCAGCTATATGGGAACCTGGAACACAATGATGGAATCGGCATCTGGGTTGATGAGGAACAGTGCCGGCGCGCGCTCGAAATTGCCCGTGAAAGCAGCGATCTATTAATTCCGGGACACGATCCGCGCGTGCTGGAAAAATATCCGGACGGCATCGTCGCCTGATCCATGACTTATTTGTGACTGCCAATGGATAGAGACTGAAGTCTCTACTACAAAAAAACCATGCGCTTTTATCGCTTAAGTTGAAACCAATGGGGAAATTTATCCTGACCCCCCAGTGTCAATGGCATCCCGCAGGCTTTTTACAAAGGTATAAGCCGCATCCGCCGGTGCACCGGCGCTCCCAATCACTTTTATCAGAGCGCTGCCCACAATAACGCCATCAGCTAACGCTGCAATGTGCGCAGCCTGCTGCGGGGTACTGATACCGAATCCCACAGCCAATGGTTTATCTGTTACCTGACGCACCCGGTTCACAAAAGAAGCCAGTTCAGGGGCAACCTGAGCGCGCGAACCGGTCACCCCCACAAGGGAAACCAGGTAAATAAACCCATCCGAAAGCTGCGCGACCATCCGGATGCGGGCATCATCCGAGGTGGGCGCCAGCAGAAAGATCAGGCAGATGTCGCGCGCACTGAGGGCATCGCGTAACGATGCGGATTCCTCCGGGGGCAAATCCGGCACAATCACGCCATCGACTCCCGCTGCTGATGCACTCTCGGCAAATGCCTGGACGCCATACTGGAATATGGGGTTGTAATAGCCCATCATCACAAACGGGCATGTGATACCGTCTTTTCGCAGGGACGCAGCCTGTTCCAGGCAGAGATGCAGATTCATGCCATTTTCCAACGCTTCCTGGGAAGCAGCCTGAATTGTCGCGCCATCCGCCAGTGGATCGCTAAAGGGTATGCCCAGTTCAACCAGGTCTGCCCCAGCCCGTTCCAGCGCAGGGATAAGGGTTACGGCGCTGTCTTTCTCCGGATACCCCATGGTAATATAGGGCATCAACGCAGTGCGTCCAGTCTTCTTCAAGGCACTGAATGTTTTTACGATTCTGTTCATGGGTCATCCTTTTATAGGGACTGTCTTTCTACTATAAATATGTAGCTACTTTCTTTACAAGATACCTAATCATTCTATGTGCGTTATTTTTCTTTATGTGGACCCGGAACGGGCACAAGGCCCTAGACTACCTCGTAGAACTGTGGTAATAGATCATCCCTGTACATAGACTGCTAAGAGAGCGGTGGCTATAGGCGGCCCAATGATTGTGCCAAAGTTATAAATGCCAAAGGCTTTATCTTTATCCTGATGCAAGCACTTCTGCCACGGTGTGCATATCCTTGTCCCCCCGCCCGCTGATATTGACGATCATCACCTGTTCCGGTGAAAGCAGCGGTGCACGTTTGACGGCTTCGGCAACGGCGTGTGCACTTTCCAGTGCCGGGATAATCCCCTCCAACCGGGCAAGCATCTGCAGCGCATCCATAGCTTCATCGTCGGTGACATAGGTATATTCGGCGCGCCCCACATCCCGCATCCACGCGTGTTCAGGACCGACCGCTGCGTAATCCAGACCGGCGGAGATGCTGTGCGTAAGCGCAATCTGCCCATCCTGATCCTGCATCACAAAGGTCTGGGTGCCGTGCAAGACACCCAACCTGCCCACGGTTTGATCGGCAAATCGGGCGGCGTGCTTACCGTCCCGGATACCGGTACCGCCAGCCTCTACACCGACGAAGCGCACACCGGCATCCTGGATGAAAGGATGAAACAAACCGATTGCATTGGACCCACCCCCGACGCAGGCGACCAGCATATCCGGAAGCCGCCCTTCAGCTTTGAGGATTTGCTCCCTTGCCTCACAGCCAATCACCCGCTGAAAATCACGGACAATCCGGGGGTATGGATGCGGTCCCAGGGCAGAACCCAGCAGGTAGTGCGTCGTTTCAACGTTTGTCACCCAATCCCGGATCGCCTCATTGATGGCGTCCTTCAATGTACAACTGCCGGCATCGACGGCACGGACTTCAGCGCCCAGCAACTCCATACGCAGCACATTGAGCTGCTGGCGTTCTATATCGATCGTGCCCATATAAACGACACACTCCAACCCCAGCAGCGCGCATACGGTTGCGGTGGCGACCCCATGCTGTCCAGCCCCTGTCTCGGCAACAATCCGGTGTTTGCCCATCCGCCGGGCAAGCAGCGCCTGTCCCAGTGCGTTATTGATTTTATGCGCGCCGGTGTGGGCTAAATCCTCACGCTTCAAATAGATACGGCAGCCCCCCAGCGCGTGAGTGAGTCTGGCGGCAAAGGTTAAAGCCGTGGGTCGACCGGCGTAATTGCACAACAGATCATCCAGGTTGCGATGGAATTCCGGATCATTGATCGCTGTGTTGTAGGCTTCTTCAAGCGCTTGCACTGCGGGTACGAGAATTTCCGGTATAAATGCTCCGCCGTATTTCCCATAGTAGGGTCCATTGGACAACGGCATATCTGAAATCTCCCTAGCCTGCTCAGTTCTATTTTGCATACTCACCTCTCAGGGCGGTTCTTTCCCCAGCAGCGGGGACACGCACCCTATAATATATGAACAATTACCTGGACATCGGCGCTGCGGACATCGGCGCTGCGGACAGCGCGGACAAATGCCTGCACCTTTTCCGCGTCCTTTCTGCCCTTTACAAGTTTACCGTCACAGATCAGCTCCACGCCACTGGAGACGTCCACGCCCCAGGGATGCACAGTACTGATAATTCCGGTGACATTGAAAGGATCCAGACCGCCAGCCAGCAGCACACGATACCGGGATGACAACCACACCGCGATCGCGTGATCTGCCAGCTGCCCGGTACCGCCTTTCTCAGTTGGATGGTAGCTATCCAACAAAAACTGCGGCATATGAACAGCATCCTGCACAGGTATCCCGTAATAATCAACTGAAGCGTGCGCCGCCTCTATTGACGCCGGTCTTATGGCTTTAAATACACCCCTTCCCAGCATGGCGATTTGATCCGGGGTTTCACCCCCGTGCAATTGGACCAGGTCCAAACCCACCTGTGCCCGTATCTGGCTTACAGCCTGCACAGAGGCATCAACGAAGACGCCCACAAAGCCAGGGGACTGCGCGCCGAATAACCCTCTGATTTCGCGCACAATGCCGGCAGCATCTTCTGGGCTAATATACCGGGCACTCTCCGGGTAGAATATAAAGCCAATATATTCCACACCCAGCCCGGCGGTGAAGGCAGCATCCTCAAGGTTGGTGATACCGCAGATTTTAATCCTTGTCATCCGTCTCTCCCATCGGGGAAAAACCGCAAAGTTCACGCACCTTTGATCCCACGTCCGGCGCCGTTACGAGCGCCTCGCCTACCAGCATCGCATGCGCACCCAGTTGATGCAAGTATTCGACATCATGGAAAGTGTGAATACCGCTCTCGGCGACTATAACCACACCGGTCGGCAGCATTGAGATCAGATTTGCTGTGGTATGCAGGTTAACCTCAAAAGTGTGCAGGTCACGGTTGTTAATGCCGATAATATCTGGCTTGATCATCAGGGCACGCTCCATTTCCCGGGTATTGTGCACTTCAACCAGGGCTTCCATGCCCAGTTGGACCACAAGGTGGTATAGAGCTTTTAGTGCATCATCATTCAGTATGGCGGTGATCAGGAGGACGGCGTCAGCTCCGGCAGCACGCGCTTCGTATACCTGGTAAGGGTCAAAGATAAAATCTTTACGGAGCATCGGAACCTTCACCACCCGACGAACCGCAACAAAATCAGCCAGCGAACCCTGGAAATAGTGCTGGTCCGTGAGGACGCTGATCGCAGCAGCGCCGTTTTTTACGTAGGTATCGGCAAATTGACCAGGATCCAACTCATCCCTCAGCAGCCCTTTGCTGGGAGATGCGCGTTTCACTTCAGCGATGAGGCTGACCCCATCCGCCTTCAAAGCTGCATAAAAGTCTTTTGGCGAGGGCGCGTGTTCCGCCTGCTCCAGTACACGATGCAAAGGCACTCTCCGTTTTAGATTTGCCACTTCGTCTCGTTTGTGAAGGACAATTTCATCAAGGATCGTCTGCGTCGGTATGGTTTCCATAACCGGTCCTTAAGCCTGTGCGCTGGCTAAAGCCTGCGATAATTCAACCAAAGCTGCAAGTTTTTCCAGCGCGGCACCCTGGTCAATGCTTTCCGCTGCTAATCCAAGTCCATCTTCCAGTGAATCTGCTTTACCCCCGACGTAGAGCGCCATTCCACTGTTCAAAAGGACCACATCGCGGCGCGGTCCACGGTCTTTACCCGCTAATATGTCACGTGTAATAGTGGCATTCTCAATCGGGATACCGCCCAACAAATCAACGCGCTTTGCTCTGTCAAATCCCAAAGCCTGCGGATCCAACACCTCCGTCTTCACATCGCCGTTCAGCGCATCCAGACCAAAAAAACTGATCTGATTGGGTCCTGTCGTCGTCAGCTCATCCACGCCATGGTAACCATGCACCACGCATGCAGCTCTTGATCCCAGACTTTGCAGCACGCGCGCCATAATCTCGGTGAGTTCCGGGGTATAGACGCCGAGTAATTGCGATGCTGCTCCAGCCGGATTGGTCAAGGGGCCTAATATATTAAAGATTGTACGGACGCCCAGTTCCCGGCGCGGTCCAATAGCATAGCGCATCGCAGGATGCAACATGGGTGCGTACAAGAACCCAATCCCAACATCGTCGATACATTGCGCTATCGCCTCCGCCGTAAGGTTCAGATTTACGCCCAATGCCTCTAAAACATCAGCACTGCCCGATTTACTGCTGACACTGCGATTGCCATGTTTGGCAACAGACAGACCTGCCCCGGCAACCGTAAAAGCTGCGGTCGTTGAAATGTTAAACGTTCCAGCCCTATCGCCACCCGTACCGCAAGTGTCTATCATTTCGACACTTTTCGGACGGATGTGCAATGCAGCGCGTCGCATCGCCATCGCACACCCGGTGATCTCTTCCACGGTCTCGCCCTTCATTCTCAATGCGATCAGGAAAGCGCCAATCTGTGCAGGTGTGGCAGCGCCGGTCATCACCTCGTCCATTACACCTTCAGCTTGACCGCTGGTCAGAGATTCTTTCTCCAATAACTGGGCTATCGCTTCACGTATCATCGCTTTCTCTCCTTTATGGCTAACACATGTCCTGCAGGTTAAACCGTTAACTCCAAAAAATTTTTTAGAATGACCTTCCCATACACAGTCAATATGCTCTCCGGATGAAACTGAACACCAATCACCGGTGCAGTCTCATACTGAATCGCCATCACCTCACCCTCCTCTGTTTGCGCCAGGATGTGCAAACATTCAGGTAAAGGGGGCTGCACAATCAGGCTGTGATAGCGCATCGCCTCAAAAGGTGAGGGAACATCCTTAAACACCGCATGTCCGTTGTGGAAAACCGGGCTTGTCTTACCGTGCATCAAGCGCGGAGCGTGCGCCACCACGCCCCCAAAAGCACTGCCGATGCACTGGTGTCCCAGGCAGACACCCAGGATGGGGGTGCTTTTATAGAAAGTACGAATAAGGTCCAGCGATATCCCTCCATCCTCAGGCGTGCCGGGTCCGGGTGAAATGACGATGTGACTGGGAGCTAAAACCCTTACATCGTTTACGGTGAGTGTATCATTGCGCTTGACCAGCAGGTCGCATCCCAGTTCCCCCAGATACTGCACCAAATTATACGTAAATGAATCGTAGTTATCGATGACCAGAATCATAATTCCCCCCTTTCGGCGATCCTAATTGCTTCACTTAAGGCTCCGGCTTTGTGCAAAGTCTCGCGATATTCTGTCGCAGGATCGCTATCGGCGACGATACCAGCTCCGGCTTGCAGATAGACCTGATTTCCCTGCATAATCATGGTGCGGATGGTGATGCAGGTATCCAGGTTACCGTTAAAGCCAAAATATCCCACCGCACCGCCATAGGGTCCGCGTCGAACACCTTCCAACTCGTCGATAATCTCCATGGCACGGACCTTTGGCGCACCACTCAAGGTACCCGCCGGGAACGTTGCCCGCAGCAGATCAAAACCATCCAAACCTTTCCGCAGCTTACCCTCTACGTGACTGACAATGTGAATCACGTGAGAATAGGTCTCAGTCACCAGCAATTCCGGGACTCTCACCGTGTTATATTCACACACCCGCCCCAGGTCGTTGCGTCCCAAATCCACCAGCATCACGTGCTCCGCCCTTTCTTTAGGGTCCGCCAATAATTCTTCCTTGAGCCGCAGATCCTCTTCACGGGTGACCCCACGCGGGCGGGTGCCGGCAATCGGACGCACTTCAGCCTTGCCGTCCTGCAAGCGCACCAGCACTTCAGGCGAACTACCAATGATATACAAAGGTGGATCGCCACCCAGGTTCAGGAAAAACATGTACGGGGATGGGTTCACCCGACGCAGCGCCCGGTAAACACTGAATGGATCCGCTGAAGTCCGCCGGCTCAAACGCTGTGAGAGGACAACCTGGAATATATCGCCCTCCAAGATGTAATTCTTCGCCTTTTGTACAGCCTGCTCATACTCGCCAGGTGTGACATTGGAAGTGAGTTCCTGCCCTGACCCCAACTGTGGTACCGTAAAATATGGCAAAGGTTTCCGCACCCTGGTTTCCAGATCGTCCAGCCTGTTTATAGCTTCGTCGTAGACAGCATCCAGGTCGCAGCCCGGCGTCACATGCGCGTTAGCGAAGAGCAGTAAACGGTGTTGCACATGGTCAAAAACGACAAGGGTATCCGTAATGAGCATATGCATCTCAGGCAGATTGAGTTCGTCAGGAAGGCTGTCCGGCAAGTGCTCAAAAAAGTGCACCAGATCATAACTCATGTAGCCAACCGCTCCCCCGAAGAAACGGGGCAAGCCCTTTGCCAGCTCATGGACCGGGGCAACGGGTTGGTAGCGTGCCAATTCTGACGCAACCACATCCAGCGGATCTTCATCTTCAGAGAGAATCCTGATCTCAGTGTTCCCGTTATCCATCAAGGTGACTTCCCTGCCGTGTGACTTAATCTGGCGACGAGGATTAAAACCCAGGAAAGAATAGCGCCCTACCTGTTCTGCTTTCTCCACACTTTCCAGCAAAAAACTGGGACCACTCCCGTTGAGCTTCAGATAAACAGAAACCGGAGTCTCCAAATCTGCCGGCAGCTCGCGGTAGACAGGCACCAGGACACCCAATGCCGCACTTTCATAAAACTGTTCGCGTGTTAAACCTTTCATCCCTTCCTCCCCAAACAAAAAACGCTTCTCATCCCTAGAGGGACGAGAAGCGTTAAGCTTTCCCGCGGTACCACCCTGTTTGAGCCTTAAAACAAAAAAACGCGCCTGTCGACGCGCCTTAAATGCCAGCTCCACTTACTAGTACAGTCGATGCAAATACCGACGATACTTTTGCCTTGATAACGGCGGCAGTCCCGGTCAACCCTACTTCAAGTTCGGATTGACAGCTCACCGGTCCATTCACGCGTATCGTGTGCGAGTGAGTTTTCACCACTGGACTCACATCTCTGTCGCTCGAACTCGCGTTACTTCTCCGGATCAACGCTGATACTTATTTAATTAACGTAGATATTACTCGAAAAGTGATGATTTGTCAAGAAAAACGCGGTTTTTCCTCCATATTCTTGAAGTCGATAATACCACCACCAAAGATATGAAAACCGCACTGCGCATAAAAAGGAGCCAGGTTCTCGTCAAAAGTAACCTGCACGCATTGGATACCCGCTGCTTGCATATCGGCAACAGCCCTCATAACCAGATGTGTCCCCAATCCGCATTTCTGATGTTGTGGATGGACCATCAGATCAAGTAGAAAGGCATCTGCAATCCCATCACTGAGGACAGACAAATAACCGATGAGATCCCCAATATCATTCCGCACGGTGTAATGGGTAAAATGATGTCGTAATACCTCGGTATACGTGCCATCCGTCCGCTCCCAACCCACACTGGCACGTAAATCTTCAATTTCATTGGGTTCAACCGGACCATCACGGTTAATTTGCATATCAAGCATACTTGCTCTACCTCACGCATCACAAAAACCGACTTCAAGTATTAAAATTGCCAGTAAAACTGTAGATCTTCCCATGCAAAAGCCGGCACCAGATACAGATATCCAGTGCCGGCAATATTTTGACCTATGCTTGTTAGTTTAACTCACCCAATATATCGTCGTCAAAATCACCCAGGGGTGAACCTGCTTGCACTTCGAGTTCGCCTTCATATACAATCTGCGGAATTTCGTAAGGTTTGTTGTCCATTTTATAATGTCCTTATTGTAGTAAAAGACTGATTATGCTAAAGAAATGATAACAATCCGGTGCTTAACGCAGACCAAGCCACTGTAAAAGCACACTGAAGAATGACGCTGACTGTGCCTTGAAGGAAGTTATCTCCACGGCGTTAGAGTCACAGATGGGTCCAAGGATTTGGACAATATGTGCTGTGCTATTTTTGAACCCAACAGCCGTCAGGGTCGTACCGGTATTTTTTTGAGTAGGCTGCGTAAACTGGAAAATGTCGACATCTCCTGAGGATTGTTCAGGTGTGCCATCCTCAAATTTGATCCCCCCCACAGTTGTTGTAGGATCGACACCAATAAGAACTTTATACTCGAATGCCGGCACGGCCAATAAAATCGCTATAGCCTGCCGGTGTATTATACGTATCTCCGTCAGTCGGAAGCAAACTACTGGGATCATCAACACATAATGAGAACGTGATATGGCTTAAGGCACCACCCTGTACCGCATTCAATGAGGTAACGGCGGGATCCCTTACGCACACCATATGTCCAGGTCGTGGTTCCGTCACCATTGTTATCCTGACCCATAAAACATATAGTGCTCCCATCCACAGTCACCGAGTCCAGGCAGTCGCCTGGGATTAAACTCGCAGCACTCGCTGCTACTGAAGAAAACAAAACCAGAAAAACAACACAGATGCCAATCCAAAACTTACGCGTCTTCATTTCTTCTCCTGAACATATATTCCCCGCCGGAAATATTGTGCCCTTTCGCAGAATGTCCACACAGTTATTTAACCATAAATAGTTAGAATACCTGTTGCTCACATCATACTATATTCAAGTTCATATGTCAAGCGGTTTTATTTGTACAAGTTATATTTTAACCGGGAAATTCTAACAGTTAAAGCCATTTAGGTTTAAACACAGTGAGAAAAATAGGGATTAATTGTATCTTATTAAGTTTCATAATATCTCACTTTCACACAAAACAATGTAGATGTTACGCTCAAAAAAAACATCGAAATGGGGATTCAAACGAACGCAGGTTAAAAGCAGGATCACTCACATTCTGAATCTAGTCAGAACCTGGAGCTAATCGAGGCAAGTTAATATCAGAGGCCAAAATATCGGGAATACAAGGAGCGCGCCACACCTTCATCGTGCGTACCGTAGATGATGGCGCGCCCGTCTTTGAAAAGGGTGATCTCATATTCACCAACGGTCAGGCGGAGCAAATACGCATTGACCTGCACCTGACCCAACTGTTCTAAACGCTGCGCCAATACATTCAGATCCTGCGGTACGATGCTTTTAGGTTTTACCTGCACTGCATCGCGCCCGCACAAGGTCTCGCTGCGCGTATGGTACTTCCCTTCCAGGAACTCAAATTGATGCAATTGGCAGGCGGGGCACTCACCTTCCGCCTTGATCACCTGCAAGCGCTCAAAATCACCATGCCATACGTCCACATAACGCAATTCACGGCAGAGTTGGTCGCGGTTACCGGTCAGAAGTTTCAAGGCTTCCGTCACCTGGAAAGCAGCGATGACTTGGGGTATAGTTCCCAGCACACCTGCTGTATCACATGTGGGTGTACTGCCCGGGGCAGGCATTTCTGACATAAAGCAGCGGAAACAGGGTCCGTCTCCGGGGAGAATGGGCATCGTCATTCCATAGGTACCGATAACCGCGCCGTAAATCCACGGCTTATGATGTTTGATACAAGCGTCATTGAGCAGCATTCGCAGCTCGAAATTATCGGCGCCGTCAAGAACAAGGTCACAATCAGCAATTGTGGATTCAATATTATCCGGATTGATATCCGCCACTACCGGTTCCACTACAACCTGGTGATTCACACGCCGCAGTTTCTCCGCAGCAGCAACCGCTTTAGGCAAATTAGCTTTGATATCATCCTCATCAAAAAGCACCTGCCGCTGCAGATTGTGTTCTTCAATAAAATCGCGATCCACAAGGCGTACAAATCCTACACCGGCACGAACCACGGCAGATGCCAGGTTCGTCCCCAGGGCACCCACACCGAGAACAGCCACACGAGCCTGTTGCAGACGTAACTGACCTTCAACGCCTATATCGGGTAGTATGACCTGCCGCGAATATCGACGTATGGCATCCGGCAATCCATCAGGCATCCTTACCTCCTGAACAAATGATATGACATATTATAGTCCAGTTACCAGGAAATCAGCCTTTTGGATTGTGGCAACAGCCGCAGCGATAAAGGCGCCGTACCCAAGCATGGTACCTCGCACACTCCATAATCAGTGCTGATAACCAGGTCTTGACAACAACTGTTTCTCTATTTTAGTCAACCGGGAAAATGAAGGTGTATACATAGCTGACCAATGCCTCCAGTTCTTTTTGTGTGTAAATGGAACCATATAGAGGCATGCCGGTACCCATCCCCCCTCGCAATAACTTACCCTCGATGAGGGCCGGTGGCGCTCCCAGCATATGCGCAGGATCTGAGAAATCAGGGGGTTGCATCAAACCGTGACCGAAATCACCGTGCGAGTAACTGAAAGGCATCAAATCCCGCACCATTACACCATCCCCTTTCCCCGTTTCACCGTGGCAGGCAGCACATTCCTGACGATAGATAACCTTGCTCTGGGTGAGAGCTTCCTGCGTCCCCTGTCGCGCCCATAACCAGGCGACGCTATCCCACAAAGCGCTGTCGCTTAATAAAGCTAATCCCTTTTCAGCCCGTAATCTCGTCCACAATTGCGACGGGCTGTGACTCCAATAGGTATCCGGTGTCAGTGCATAAGCCGGCAGCAGCGAAGCCCACAGTTCTCCGCGCGAGGATTGCGGAATCTCAACCGGAAGGTTTTCTGCAGGATGCGGGGTATCGATATCAATATCAAAGTGAACATATCGTGGTGTACTCTGTTCAATCCTTGTCGCAACACCAGACACTTCAATCGTGCCCCGCATTCGCCAGTGATTAGGTCCGCACCATCGGGTACAGTAAAATGTATAAGTCCCTGGTTGATCAAAAGTCAAGGTGGTGTATGCGGGTATCCCGGGATAGAGTGGGATATCGGGGCCTTCCTGTCGCCCGACCACAAAACCATGAACCACATCATCAGAGACCATTTGCAGGTTTAAAGGTTCTCCAACTTGAGCATATAAAATATCGGTAGACCACCCTCCATTTTCAGGCATTGCGGCATGCAGTTGTACCCTAGATGAACCTTGCTGCCTATCCCACACCGCAGTACCTGAGGCAATCAGTACTACAGCCAGCATCCCCACCACAATTCCACGAGCGAGCCTTTCCTGGTTCATATCAGGAGACCCATTACCAGAATTGTGTAAGTCAAAGCGAAAACAAGGACAGGCAAAGCCTGCCTGAATCCGGCATATCTTTTGACCCACCTTGCAGTCCAGTACAATCCAATGCCCAATATAATCACCTGTAATAAGGGGGTGATGGTCTGAAGATAGGGGCGCCAGGGCCAATGTGCTGTGCCAAAGAGATCCCACCCCCAGCCAAATGGATCCGAAAGCACGGGCCATACGTATGCCAACTTACCAAATGCAAAAGCGATGGTAAAAGCAATCCATGACATTAAACCCAGCGGGGCTAAACTATAGGCATACTGGATGAAAGCACCCCTGAAAGTGCCAACCTTGGCATGCAAGAGCCACCCAGTGTAGACAGCTGCTGCAAACGCACCCGGAAGCAAACCCAATGTAAATAACAAAAAGGCAGCTGCATAGGTAAACCAGGCGATTGATCCGATACTGTAAGCTGCATCCTTTAACGCGCCCCAATAACCCAGCATCACTGCAGAATAAACAGGTACACATGCCAGCATGAACAGCCCAAACCATGCGCGATCAAGCGTACGGTTCGCATTAACCACAGCTAAATCGTGCCCGAATGGACGCAGCCTGACAGCCATATTGTCATAAGGGCAAGTGCGTTGGCACTCCATACACAGCCCACAATCCAGATTCTGCTGATTTGTGGCAGGGACCACGCCCCAGGGACAGCCAGGCCCCTCGGCACAGCCAGTGTAACAAGTTTTAGGGGTGTGTTGAGAACATATTGCTTGGTCACGGGAGCGAACCTCGATCGGCGCCAGTTGGGCATACCAGCCAATGTATCCGCCAATGGGGCATAGGTATCGACAGAAGGAACGGCGCTCGTAGACCAGGCTCACGCCAAAAGCCAGTATGCCTAAAAAGAGTAATATCCAAGAGGTCGCTACCGGCTTCGTCAGAAGCACTGCACTGAATAAACCCATAAAAGCGAAACCAACGAGCTGCAGCCAGCTTCCGCGCAGTTTTTTGGGCCAGGCATACCTTTTCCCAGGGGATTGTCCTTGAGGTTTGACCAGAAAACGTTGCTGGAGCCACTCACCGGGCACAGGTATAGGACAGATGCTGCACCATGATCTTCCACCAATCGGAATGAGTACCAATTTAAGGATCGTCCACCATGCAATCCATACAAACATGATGGCAAAGTTCCTACCACCTACACCAGTGCCTATAAAACCAGCTACAATAGTAAACACAAAACCTGCCAGCATAACAGACCGGGGGAAAAAGACTACCCACCGATTGCGTAATACTTTTTTAAGCCAGGGAATGCGTGTTAAATCCATTTCTCGTTTGGGTTCTTTATCAATAGGACTGCGAGCACAGCCAATCCTGCCAAACCAGCACCACGCCACAACATCCAGTTCGTCCCTACCTGCAGTTTCCCAATCATAAATGGGTGCATATCACCGCAAGCTACCGAACAACGGAAGCGAAAACTCCCGGAACGGTCAGCCGTAAACTGCATAATACGCTGTCTGTCCAGGGTCGGCAGTGATGGCAAGTCCATAACTATCCAGGTAAAGACCATGGACAACGTCGATAGCGGTCAGTTCTACCGTCACATGGTCACCAGGATTCACCTTAAAGTGACCGGGATTGAATGAAAATTGTGCGGCTTCGATTTGAATCAACCGGTCAGCGGGTTCAGCACGCACGTCTGGGGCTGGGACAAACATAAGAATCAGAGCAACCAGCATGAAAATAACTATTGTAAATTTTCGTGTCGGCATCAGGTTAGGGCGTCGTGGGTGGACCGTATTGAGCGTATTTATTGTCTACATAAACCTGAATCGCTGGAATATCCTGCCCTTGTTGCAGCAATCGCATCGTATCTAATGTAATATCAACGCAGATGGAGCAACCCAGCGCATGCCCATCAAAGCTCATCTTTCCGGCAGCATCGATATTGGCATAACAGTTGAAATTTGAATGGTGACCTACCGCACCACACCCGCAATAACATGGAATTTGCTGCATAATGTCGGGATTGGCGATATTAAATTGGTAAGCCTGCTGCACATTAACCGGCGCCTGACGGACAGCAGAAGGCATATCTGCCATTGGAGCCATCTTCAATTCAACTTTCGGGGCCTGATCTTTGTTGCATCCTGCAAGTGTTAGAAGGATAAGGACCAATCCAATTAACATAATAGCGAACCGTTTTTTATGCACTTTATGCTCCTGACCTGAATCGTATGGTTGTAGTGTACAGGATTCACAACGCGCGTTGAGGGCTGGATAACGGCTTTTATACCCCGCCAATTGGCGCACATGGTGTGGTTACCATGAAACCCGGGGACAGAATGCCTACCTTACACAATCCAGGCTATCTCCAGCACCGCTTCAGGAACTCACTTCTTTTTCGAACGGACTCTCGTAATCCTTGCAAGAGCGCGTTTCCAATGTAGACTTAACACACGATACTTACTTTCGGGGGAGTTATGAATATAGAGAGCGATACACCTGCCATTGTACTATACGGTACCGCCTGGTGTCCGGACGTGGCGTTTGTGCGCCGCTATCTGGATCGCCATGGCATTGTTTATGATTATCGCGATATTGACCTGGACAGACAAGCTATGGCTGACATTCTGGCAATCAGTGGCGCTGATTGGGTCGTGCCTACTTTTGTTTTCGCGGACGGTTCAGCGTTATGCAATCCCGGTATTAAAGCGTTAGCACACAAACTGGGGAATCCAAAGATTAAGCGCGGCAGATAGCCCATGAACCCCAAGGAGAACGCCCTCCACATCATCCACTTCGGCACCCCGGATCGCGTTACTCCCGCGCCGCCATCCCACGCAATCGCTTATTTTGGCGCAAACCATGAGGGTGACGACGGCGGTGGGCATCATGTTCCGGTGGGTACGCAGTGGACTGACGTATGGGGGACGGTGTGGCATCGGGAATTAGAAGGCGTGATGGGCTTTCCCCGCCACCATCCGTTAAGCGATTTCCCAAACGCGCTAAAAACCTACCCATGGCCCGATCCAGACGATCCGCGGATATACGAGCGTATCTACACCCAGGCAGAAAACTGGAGGGTGGACAGCACATTCCTCACAGGTTCGCATCGGGAAACGCTGTGGGAAAAAGCTTATATGCTGGTGGGGATGGAAACGTTAATGTGTGCTTTTTATACACATCCCGGTGCAGTACGCGAGTTATTTCATCGCATCATGGATTTCCAATTAGGCATCGCCAAACACTATCTATCTGCAGGCGTGGAAATGGTGGGGATGAGTGATGACCTTGGAACGCAACGCGGCTTACTTCTTTCACCCGAAATACTGAATAATTTTCTCGTACCTGAGTACCAACGGTTGTTCGATCTTTACAAAAGCCGCGCTGTGCTCATCAACTTTCACAGTTGCGGACACATCCAGCCCCTGTTGGATTTGTTTATGGATCTGGGCGTTGATATCCTGAACCCCATACAAGCCAGCGCAAACGACTTGTACGCGTTACGCTCTGCCACACAGGACAGAATGGCGTTAATGGGCGGTATTCAATCTGCCACCATTGTCAACGGTCCCCCAGAAGCCATCCGGGCAGAAATCGCCATACGGCTGTGGCAACTAGGACAGCATGGGGATATTTCTGCGGACCGGATCAGGGGATGCCGTGGCCGGAAGCCCACATCCAGGCGCTCTATGATACCGTTGAGGAACTGGGGCAGTATCCGCTGAAGAAGGTATAATCAAGAACATAGCGCACAGCGCAAGTAAAACTGTGCAATGGTTATTCAGATTTACCAAATAACAACAACATAAGACCATACATTCAAGCATATGGAGGGTATCATGGAACCAGAACTGATCGCTGATTATAATTGCCGCACCGGCGAGGGCCCTTTGTGGCACCCGGACGAGAAATGTCTGTACTGGGTGGATATCCCGGCAGGGAAATTGTATCGTTACGATCCTGCTACAGGTCAGCACGGATTGACCTTTCAGGGTCCACCGATTGGAGGTTTTACCATTCAATCAGATGGATCGCTCCTGCTGTTTATGGCAGATTGCGCTGTAGCTGTCTTGCAGAATGGTAAAATTACCAAAACAATTATCAAGGAAATCGCAGCAGAACGTGAAGCCGGTGCAAGATTCAACGATGTCATTGCAGATCCCCTGGGAGGCGTGTTTTGCGGTACAATGGCAACCCCGACGCGCCGCGGTCACCTGTATTACCTGGCACCTGACGGCATATTGACTGAACTCCTGGATAACATCGGCGTCTCCAACGGGCTGGGATTTACACCCGACCGCAAGCAACTCTATTACACCGACACGCGAACAAAATCCATCTATCTGTTCGATTACGATAGCGATACCGGCGCCATCACCGATCAACGAGTCTTTGTAACGGTCCCCGACAAGCCCAACGAAGGCGGACCCGATGGGATGACAGTGGATGCAGACGGATTTGTATGGTCTGCCCGGTGGGGTGGACGATGCCTGGTGCGCTATGCTCCCGATGGCAGCGAAGACCAGCGGGTTTTCTTCCCGGCGGATAAAGTCTCATGCGTCACCTTTGGCGGGGAAGATTACACGGACATGTACGTCACCACAGCCAATCCAAGCGGTGACAAAGAGAAGGAAGGTCAAGGCGCCGGAGCATTATACCGCATCAACCTGGGGATCAGGGGTGTTCCTGAATTCCGTTCCCGGGTAGGTCTGGAGGACAGCGTCTAGTATGCGTATTACAACTACCGACGAGGAAGGCTATCACAAACGTGAGTTATGGCTGGATGATGACACCAGTGTTAGCCGATTGTACATCAGCGATCTCACAATGCGCATCGGCAGCACCCCCGTGAGTATGGCGGGAATCGGCGGTGTGGGCACAAATCACAAACACCGCAGGAAAGGTTATATGCGTGCGCTTTATGAAGACTCCGTCAACTATATGGTTGATCAGGGCTACTGTGTATCAGCGCTGTTTGGTATTGAGAATTTTTATACCAAATGGGGGTATGCAAGCAGTCTGGCGGAGTACACGGCAGTGGTGAAAACCCGCGATGCGGAAACCGCCAAAGAATATGTCCAAGCTTATAACGTGCGTCCTGTCACAGCGAAGGATATGGCCGATATTCTAAGGCTCTATAACCAGAGTAACAGCGAACGCACCGGGAGCCTGGTAAGGAAAGTTGAAGGCTTCAAGGAATTTGGCAAAGGCACAGGCTGGGGAAACGTACCAGAGGCAATGCTCTGGGAAGATGCACAGGGGACTTTGCAAGCCTATGCCGTGTGGGATCGCACTGAAAAAGCTGTCAGATTAGCAGAAGTCGCTGCGGTGAATGCCAGCCTATATCCCACCCTACTGTATGCTCTGGCAGAACAGGCAGTAAAAAAACGCTGCGAAACCATCAAGATGTATTTACCTGCTGACCACCCGTTTGCGGAATATGCGCAACGCTACGGTGCGAAATGGAAAATCAATTTTCCGCGTTCCGGGGCAGGGATGATGCGGATCATCAACCAGGAACCGTTTTTCAGGGCGATTCTCCCCGAACTTAATCACCGTATCGGCATATCAAACCTTCGGGAGTATACCGGAAATTTGACACTGGAAACCGATTTAGATGTCACACACCTGAGCATTGACCACGGGCATGTACGTATAACCAAAGATCCAGCGCAATCCCTTGTGCTGGCACTGCCACAGCAAAAATTGATGCAGCTTATAGCCGGTTACCGCAGTGTGCTGGATGTGGTCAATGATCAGGAAATACGGACCAGCAGCGACGCGATTCCGCTGCTGCAAACCCTCTTTCCGAAAGGAATTCCCTTTATGTACTCGGCAGATCACTTCTGATATCATGGAGGACCAATGAAACCATTTGATTATTACGCAGCAACATCGATACAAGAGGCATGGTCACTGCTTAACCAGACAGGCAAAAATATCGTTCCCCTGGCGGGTGGAACTGATCTGCTGGTGCAACTTCGCCACGGTCTTCGGCAAGCCGACGCAGTTGTCGACATTAAGAGAATACCTGAACTCAACCAGCTAACTTATGATTCGACCACAGGTCTTGTCGTCGGGGCAGCAGTAAGTTGTGCCCGGTTATGTGCTTCTCCCGAAGTTCAACGCGCCTATCCGGGTTTAGTGGATGGTGCATCAATTATCGGGGGCAGTGCCATCCAGGAACGGGCTACCCTGGGTGGTAATCTGTGCAACGCTGCACCCAGTGGTGATGCCATCCCGGCGATGATTGTGCTGGGCGCAACCTGTACAATCGCCGGACCGGAAGGAACACGCACACTGCCGGTAGAGGCTATCTGTACCAATCCCGGGCAAACAGTGTTAAAGCAGGGAGAAATATTGGTCAGCATCCACTTCCCGCCACAGCCAGATACGACCGGAGCAGCTTATTTGCGCTTCACACCCCGGCGTGAAATGGATATTGCTGTAGCAGGTGCGGGCGCGTGGGTGGCGCTGAGCAATGACCGGCAAACTATATTGGACGCACGTATCGCCCTGGCTGCTGTTGCACCAACACCGCTGCTGGTCAAACAAGCAGGCGCGGCACTGGTTGGTTGCGAACCCGATGAAATAGCCATTACCAAAGCCGCAGAAGCCGCACAGGCATCTGCCAGGCCGATTTCGGATATGCGGGGTTCGATAGCGCAACGCAGCCACCTGGTTAAAGTTCTAGTCCAACGCGCTTTACGGCAAGCCATCCAGCGAGCCAAAAGCCACACCTCTGAAGGAGAAAGTGATGGCAGATAAAATAATGGTTAATGCCACCATCAATGGTGAAAAAGTTGCATTCCTCTGCGAACCGCAACAGAGCCTTCTCACATGCTTACGTGACATCCTGGGATTAACCGGGACCAAAGAAGGATGCAACGACGGCAACTGCGGCGCGTGCAGCGTGCTGCTCAATGGACGTCTGGTGAATTCATGTCTTGTCCTGGGTGCTGAAGTAGAAGGCAGCGAAATCACAACTGTGGAGGGGTTGGCAGACTGGCAAGGGCTGCACCCCATCCAGCAAGCCTATCTTGATGAGGATGCGCTGCAGTGCGGCTTTTGCACACCGGGATTTCTGATTGCCACCAAAGCGCTGCTGGACCGCGAACCGAATCCAACTGACGAACGTATCCGCGAGTGGTTAGCCGGGAATTTATGCCGCTGCACCGGATATGACAAGATCGTGCGCGCCGTGAAATCCGCGGCGATAGCTCTTCAAACACGCAGTGAGGAGGTAAATCATGAATAAGCGCGTAAACGTGATTGGTACCAGGCCTGCGCGACTTGACGGGATCGACAAAGTGATGGGACAAGCGCGTTTTGCGCCTGATATTACCCTGCCAGGTATGATCTATGGAAAAATTATCCGGAGCCCCCACGCGCATGCACGCATTGTCAATATCGACACCAGTCGCGCCCAAGCCCTGGATGGGGTATATGCGGTCGTTACTGCTGCTGATCTCGGAATCGCAGAGGATCGTACAGAGCGCCTCGGGGAAGGTTCCGTCAATTATAGATATATGTGCGATAACACATTTGCGAGTGATAAAGTCTTATATATGGGTCACGCTGTAGCCGCGGTCGCTGCCAGCACAAAAACCATCGCCGAACAGGCAGCACGTCTCGTTACCATAGAATACGAGGTACTCCCGCCGGTTGTCGATGTTATGGACGCTATGCAAGCGGATGCACCGCTGCTTCATGAGCATCTCCACACCCGGTCACTGGCAGGACAAAGCGACAAACCCAGCAATATCGCCGAACACATCCAAAGTCAATGCGGTGATATAGACCAGGGATTCGCTGAAGCTGATGTAATCATCGAACGCGAGTTCCGCACGCATACAGTGCACCAGGGGTACCTGGAACCGCACGCTGCGACAGTAGTATGGCGGCAAGATGACTCCCTGACAGTCTACACCACCACACAGGGCGCATTTGCCGTGCGCGACCAACTTGCACAATTGCTCCATTTACCATTGTCAAAAATCCGTGTCATTCCTACAGAGGTGGGCGGAGCGTTCGGCGGTAAAAATTCAAGTTATGTGGACACGGCTGCCGCGTTACTCTCGCATAAAAGCGGTGGTAAACCAGTCCACATCGTGATGACTATGTCCGAGGTGCTGATGGCAACAGGACCTTCATCCGGTGGCATATTCCAGATTAAAGTCGGCGCCAATAAAGCCGGGAAAATTACAGCTGCCAAAGCAACACTCTATTATGAAGCGGGAGCGTATCCAGGCTCACCCGTAGGTTCAGCATTGAACGTGCTGTTTGCCCCATATGATATCGCCAATGGACAACTGGATGGTTACGATATTGTGGTCAACCGCCCAAAGATAAACTCGTACCGTGCTCCCGGCTGCACCCCAGCAAACTTTGCAGCCGAAAGCGTGATGGATGATGTCGCACAGGCGCTTAAGATGGACCCCCTGGAGTTCCGTATGAAGAACTGTGCGTTGGAGGGCAGCCGTACAATCCAGGGATGGACGCGGGGAAATATTGGCGGTATGGAGGTGCTTGAAGCCGCTCAGGCAAGCGCGCATTATAACGCTCCGCTGGAAGGATCAAACCGCGGACGTGGCATCGCCTTCGCCTATTGGGGGAACTGGGGCGCGCGGTCAAGCGTTGTGATCACGGTACAGGGTGATGGTACACTGAGCCTGGTCATGGGATCGGTGGATTTAAGCGGGACAAGAACCAGCATTGCGATGCAGGCAGCCGAGGCTCTGGAGTTACCACTGGATTTATTCAGTTCGAACGTTGGTGACACCAACAGCACGGGTTATTCCGATGTCAGCGCCGGAAGCCGGACGACCATGGCGACAGGGATTGCAGCGATCAAAGCTGCAAAAGATGTCCTCCGGCAGATGCGCAACCGTGCAGCGCTATTATGGGAAGTCAGTGAAGAACAGGTAAGTTATACAAATGGTGTCTTCACGAATACCCAGGAGCCGGTTGAGCATCTGACTTTTGCTGAGGTCGCAGCAGAACTATCCGGCACCGAGGGATTTATCACCGGAGTCGGCAACGTTAACGTCGAAGACTGGGGAGCGAGTTTTGGTCTGCACATCGCGGATGTGGCAGTGGATCCCGAAACCGGGATGGTTAACCTCCTGCGATATACGACGGTACAGGATGTGGGTCACGCCGTACACCCAGCGCAGGTTGAAGGACAAATGCAGGGTGGTGCAGTGCAGGGCATCGGTTGGGCGCTCTACGAAGGTTATGCCTATAATGCATCAGGACACATGCTGAATGCCAGTTTACTCGATTATAAATTGCCGACCATCCTGGATATTCCACCTATCGAAACCATCATCGTTGAAGTTCCTTATCCCGGGCACCCTTACGGTGTCCGAGGTGTCGGTGAAGTTCCCATCATGCCTCCCCCGGGAGCCATTGGCAACGCCATTATGCGTGCGACCGGTGCGCGCGTCACCCGGTTGCCAATGACACCCGCCTGTATCCTGGAGACAACCGGCGTAATTCCAGGTTCGGGTAAATGACCTGAGGCGACATATGGCACGACTTTGGATTCCATCACTGATGCGCGACCTGACCAATGGTGTTGAAAGTGTTGATGTGGATGGACAAACTGTGGGAGAATGTCTGGATAGATTAGATGTGCTGTATCCTGGATTTCGCAACCGGCTGTTCGAAGGTGACGACCTGATCCTTACCTTGAATATTGCAGTCGATGGGAAAGTCAATCGACGCCGATTGAAAGCACGTCTTAATAACGACAGCATTGTCCATTTCATTCCCGCTATTGCGGGTGGATAAAGATACATCCGTGCAGAATTGCTAATACAATAACGACGCATAATCAAATATGGAGAATAAAAAATGAAAGTATTAGTCACTGGAGGCACCGGCGCTGTAGGGCGTATGGCTGTCGCACGATTAATAGAAAACGGTCACGATGTCACTGTCATCGGACGAAGTCCTGATATTCATATCGAGGGCGCGCAATACAAACAGTGTGATATTGTGGATTTTGACTGCCTGACCGAGAATGTCAAGGATATCGAAGGGATCGTGCACCTTGCAGCGATACCGAATCCGGGGCAAGGCACAGGACAGGCGATTTTTCACACCAACTGCACCGGCACATTCAATGTGTACCGGGCAGCAGCCAATGCCGGCATTCGCCGGATAGTCAGCGCCAGTTCGATTAACGCACTCGGTTACAACTTCGGCATCAAACGATTCGAACTCAGTTACTTTCCAATGGATGAGGACCATGCCAGTTTTACCACAGATCCCTATTCCTTTTCCAAGCAAGTGATGGAGGATATAGGTGCATACTTCTGGCGGCGCGAAGGTGTATCCAGTGTGTTTTTACGATTACCGGGTGTGTATGAAATGACCGAAGAACGCATGGAACGCATGCAGCAATTCCGAGCGGCGGCGCGACAGCAATATCAGGATTTAATCGATATGGACGATACAAAACGCGGAGAAATCGTACAGGATATCATTACCCAACATGACCGCCTGCGCGCCGAACGGGCGTTTGAGAGCCGTGAAAATTGGCGACAGATGCGCGACCTTCCTTACGCGCGTGTGATGTTCGGATACAGTAATTTCTGGGCAAGTATCGACGCGCGAGATTCGGCACAGGCGATAGAAAAAGGTCTCCTTGCAGATTATGAAGGAAGCTATCCTCTGTGGGTCAATGACAGTCACAACTCCGCAGGCATTCCCACCGAAACCCTGGCAGCATGGTTCTATCCCGACGTCCCCATGAAACGCCGGATTATGGGCACCGAGACTTTGGTCAGTATCGACAAAGCCCGGCAGCTTATCGGTTTTGAACCTGAATTTTCTGTCTCCAAGAGAATTTAGGCTATAAGATAAAAATAGTTACGCAAACCAAAAGTGGCGACATGTCTGTCGCCACTTTTGGTGTATGCAACCTGATATTGGTAATACACCTGACTCTATTTCAGTAAATCTTTGAAAACACGTCTAAAACTCTCGTCCAACCCCGATGCAAACGGTCCGGGACCATTGACCTCGTACATATTGGCGTTGACCACCTCATAGCCCCCTTCTGCAAGCAGCCCATCCGTGGGCAAGTAGGTCGGGACAAATTGGCTGTATCCCCAAACGGTGACATTAAGTGCGGGATTAACAGCACGAATAAGCGGTAACCATTCAGCAACAGCTTCCGCAGATAACCAGGCAACAGCATGCTTTTTGTCCAAACGCAAGACACCCACTTCCATGGGTGAAGCCTGTGCCAGAGGCAGTCCCTGGTTCATGCGATAAGACCAATACTGCCCTACATTGCGGGTCAATTCATCTTCACTCCCCGCCATCTCCTGCCAATTGGACAATGGAAGTATTTTTTGCGGATCTCGCATCGCCGGCACCCAGCCAGTCATGGAAAGTAAGTCCAAATCCAATTCGACACCGTTGGTCGAGATGGCTGCGGAGACTGCCTGAGCCAGCGTGTTCCCGGCGGTAATGTGGTCGTCTGCATTGGATTTACGGAAAGTGCCCGTTGTGAAATCTGCCAGGATACGGGGGCGTACATTACCCGCAAGCCCCTGGAAAAATTGGCAGTTTGTTTCAGGTCCATAGAGCTTTTTCAACGCACGCCGGCATGCCCCCGGATAATCCGCGGAAATGCCCTGCCATGCATAACTATAGACGATCACCGGGTGGCAGCCTATACTGAAAAGGATGCACCGTTCAGCGCCATCGGTTGCCCGGATGTCCAGCACCCAGAGATCAGGATTATACGCGCCATCAGGATTCGGCGCCAGCGCTATAACGCCGGTTTCCAATCGACGGCGCCGATTGATTCCCAAATCTGAAGATCCCTGGTGTAAGGTCACCGAGACTGGTTTTAGAGACGTGACAGCCTGCTGCGCAATATGGATAATTTTACTCCGCAAATCGTTATGATACGCGACCAATGCCGGGGGTTCCTCAAGGCTGCCGGGATATTTCTCGAAATTCACCATGGGACCGCTGTGGGTATGTGCATAATTCAGCACAACGGCATTATACGGGATACCGGTGATGGCTGCCAGCGCATACCTGAGATCAGCAGATCGCGCAAAGGACAAGCCTATCAGATCCAGCGATATCCATAGTGTCCGGTTTCCTGCAGCATCTTCCAGCACCAGTGCCTGCGCCATCAATGGATCCAGCACTTCTGTTCCCGGGGCATAACGGGGTCCGCGACCTCCCATCGGCAAACCCAAAGGGGGTGTTATGTCAACTTCTGACCAACCGCCTTTCGCTGTATTAATCATTTCGTATCCTTAACGGTAAATGATATCCAGCAAAGTCTTGCTGGTTAACCGGACGGTTTGACTGTCAACCCGCTCCACGCCAGGTTGGTCAGCGACTGCGTCAGCGGTGTCAGTATGGAAATATCTTTTTTCCAGTACGAACGGGCCCTCCCACTCCAATGGAACAACAGGATTCCTCTGATGTGACGCAAGTGCCCGTGCAGCACCCTCGCCGATACGGCGTCTGGATTCCTGTGCGGACAGGGAAATGGCGTAGTTTCGACTGAGGCTTTGCTTGGTTTCCACCGTCGTGATGCCGGGGACTAAATCCTCCACCTCTCGACAGGCATCGTTATCACCGCTCAAAAAAATCATTGGTAAACCAAGTGCCCCGCAGTATAACACCCACTGCGCTATTTCGCCGATGCGTTTGCCATTTAACGCATAATAATCCACGTGCCGGCTGCTCTGGGTATGGGCAAGGTTCCCACTTACAACACCCGCCATGGCATGCTGACCAACCATCACAGCGACATCGTATTGAGCAGTGACAGCGTTGCGAACGGCAGCGGGAGCCAGAGGCCTTCCGTGCATAAGTTTGGCAGCAGGATGCAAATCCTCAAAGGCGATGCCTCCCGGACCGTGCCCATCGTTGACCAGCACTTCCGTGGCACCAGCACTTAACAGACCCTCCACTGCGGCATTCACCTCCGCCGTTAACAGCTTCTTTGCCAATTCATAGTATTTAGCATCCTCATACGATTGGGCTGAGAAAGAAACAACTCCGGCAACACCTTCCAAATCCGTCATCATAATCACTTTCATCGATAACCCTCCTTACAAACCAATCTAATCTCCGCCATTCACAAAGGTTCCGCGGCAGCCTCTGCCATCGCCAGAATATTCTCCGGTGAGACATTGGGCAGGATAGCTTCGTGACTGGGGCTGACCACAAGGTTCGGACCCAAAAGCGCTTTAACGCGCCGAACTTCAGCTTTGACATCATCCGGTGTGCCATGCACAAGTAACTGCTGCGTATCAATTCCACCGATAAACGCGATTCTACCTTTGAAGTTCCGGGCGAGGGTGACGGCATCCATATTAGCCGCTAACGCCTGCAGCGGGTGCAAGGCATCCACACCGGCGCTGATAAGCCGGTCAATGACGCGATAAATCGATCCGCAGGAATGCAAAATCACCTGGTAACCGTGGTGGTGCCCCTGTTCCGTAAAACGACTAAACCACGGCATGATAAATTGGTCGAACTGTTTTGGTCCGCAGATCAAATCGCGTTGTGTGCCAAAATCGTTGCCGAAAAAGAAGCCATCCATCAAATCCCCCGCGACTGCGTAGAATCGCTCGCTGGCTTCCAGGTAAAACGAGCACACCCGATCCGTGACAGCCTGTACCAAATCAGGATTCAGGTACATATTCATCATATATTTATCCATTCCAAAGAGGTCCATAAGATGATGATAAAAAGGCATCCAGAATCCACTGGCGCGGTAGAATTCACCGGTGCTTTGTAATTGCTCCAATGTGATGGAAAAATCCAGGTAATCAGGATCAGGCCAATCATAGAGGTCATCCAGCTCCGCAACGTCGGTGCAGTCAGCCAGCGGTCCTGGCGCTCCATGGGAAGTTTTCTCGATGACAAATAAACCTTTTCCCTGGGGATTGATATAGGTTCCCGCCGGTATCCAGCGGTAGTCATCTCCCAGGAGCAGCCTTAATTCTTCAGATGTCGACGTCCCAAAATATTCATGATAGATGGGCCACGTGTCGGGATAGGGATTCCCCAACCAGAAACCGCACCGGTCCGGTCTTCCGCCAGCGATAATCGTGCGAATGCGTTCTCGACTTTTCATTTTGACTCGACTTTATGCCTGTTATAGGCGAAATGCTTTTGCAACTTTGTGAAATATCGCCGCAGCATCCGCGACTTCCTTATCACCCCACCCCTCATGGATATTGAGATTGAAATGCGTATCCATCGCAGCCAATGCGTTGGGGCAGGGGAACTTGCGGTCCGGGTCACCTTTATATTCCGGGCTGGTCCACGGATATCCGCTGTGACCAAACACACGCCGTTGGACGTACCAATCCATCAAATGCGGCAGCGCATTACGATAATCCATACCGAGTGGCAAACCTTCCGCACCAAGCGCTGCGCAAAATGTGGCTTTATCACAATGCAGAGACGAACCGTTAAAGCGCAAGCGCAAGAACCAGTAGCTTGGTTCTGAACCGGGCAGCGGTGCAGGAATCGACACACAATCCAGGTCATGAAGTGCATCGATGAGCTGCGCTGTGACCTTTTGCCGGCGGGTAACGCTGCCGGGTAATTTTCGCAGCTGCGCCCTGCCAATGGCAGCCGAAATTTCATTCAAGTTAAGATTGAGCGAGGCAAATGCGTTTGTCGATCCTGCCGGTAAAAAGAAAGGTTTACCACGATCGGATGCACGGCGCACCTGCTGGTACATCCCCTCATCACGCGTAAACACCAGCCCTCCCTGACCACCGGTATTATGGTGTTTGCCGAACATGGTCGAATAAACTGCCAGATCTCCATACATCCCAATGGATTGACCGCGCAGTTTCGCACCGTGTGATTGCGCACAATCCTCAATGACCGGGATGCGATGTTTCCGTGCAAGGTCCATGATGCCTACGATATCTGCCGGCTCACCCGCAATATGCGGGACAACAATGGCACTGGTGCGAGGCGATAACAGTTCAGCAACCTGCTCGGGTCCTGTATTATATGAACCCGGTGCGGTATCCGCAACCATAGGGATGAGGTTCAAGAGGGGGATGGGCATCATTCCTCCCGGGTCAGTAACTGCGCCAACGATAACCTCGGTGAAAGGTTCCAAATCCAGTGCCCGTAGCGCTGTATATAGCGCTGCTGTCCCGGAACTCACTGCATCGGCGTACCCTCCCCCCATAGTCGTGGAAAATTCCTCGCAGTATGCCAATTCCTGCTCACCGTTATATCCCGGCGCAGCACCGCTGGAAATTGCCAGGTCAAAAAGCGCATCCACCGCGGCTTTTTCCTCACATCCTACGTGCCCCCGTTCCGGAAAGGGCGCACTGCGCACCGGTATACCACCGTACATGGCTAAGTTTTGGTTGTTCTCTTGCGTCATCATGTTGTTTTTGTCACCTTATGCAACGAACGCGGGGCTTCTGTATCAAAACCCTTTGCGCGGGTAAGATAATAGCAGAACAGTTGTGCCGGGACGATACTGACAATGGGGCTCAGCCACTCGGGAATATCATCAGGCAATCTGAGTGCGGAATCTGCCAGTGATAATGCTGCGTCCTGGTCCGAAATAATCAATAACTCCACCTGATACTCTTGTTTCAAACGCTGCAAAAGCTCCAGCAAATCGGGAAAAACAGCACCGCCCGGTGTTACCGCCAACACAGGAAAGCCCTGCCCGACCATAGCGATTGGACCGTGACGAAAATCCGCAGAAGAGTATGGCGCAGCGACGCTATATGTCAATTCTTTGAGCTTGAGCGCCCATTCAAAGGCTGTGGCATAGTTGTACCCGCGTCCGATGACGACGCACTGGTTCATATACCGGTAGCGTTCAGCAATGCGCTGAATTGTGTTGTCCAACTGCAAAACCTGCTCAACCCACGCCGGGACCTGGTCGAGGGCAGTCAGAGATTCTCCCGCCAGAGCTGCAGAAAGCATGGCAATAGCTAACAATTGTGCGGTATAGGTCTTGGTGGCAGCCACTGCGCGTTCAGGACCAGCACATAAATCAATCACCATGTCACTGGCTTGCGCAAGCGGAGACATAGCTTCATTGGTAATCGCCAGGGTTGGCACGCCTTGTTTCTTTCCCTCTTCCACCACACTGATGATATCCGGGGATTCCCCGGATTGTGAGATGGCGAGGACCAGGCAGCCTTCCAGATCCGGCGGTTTTTGGTAAACACTGAACATCGAAGGGGCTGCCAAAGCAATGGGGAGTGCATTATGCATGCCCCACAAATACTTGGCATAGATGCCGGCATGGTCTGAGGTGCCCCGCGCAGCCAGGAATACGGTCCGCATTTTGTGCGTTTTAATTTCCCTGGCTATTTCGAGTATCTGACGCGACTGATTATCCAACAGTCGGTGCAAACTGAGCGGTTGTTCAAAAATTTCTTCCTTTAAGGTCATACTCCCTCCGGTGCTTGAATGGTTGTTTATCCATCATATCCATTTTACAAGCTAAACCAGCAATTGACCAACAGAACGGTTGGATCAGGAATCTGTGTTATCGATCACTAAATTGTATATTTATGATCCTCCATATGCATTACCGATGGAGATATGCGCATCACAACGGCACATGCTACCGTCACTATACCTCCAAGCAGAAACCACAACTGCACACCCCATTTATCGGCAAGCGGACCGGCAACAAGCATCCCCAGTGGGGCAGCGGCACCCGATATACTGCTGATGACTGTGAAAACCCGTCCCTGGATAGCGGGGTCAACAACTTCCTGCAGAATGGCGAAAAAAGGTCCATTAACAATGGGATTAAAATAACCTCCCACAAAAAGCGCAACCAAAGCTAACCAAAAGAAGTTCGAAGGAACAAATCCCAATAGAGACAAACCCAAACCCATGCCAACCAATCCCATTAATGATGTAAATATTTTCCGTTTAAACCCACCCCATACGCTCAAGGTTATCCCACCTGCCACCATCCCAAACCCCCAAGCTGATTCAGTCCACCCCAATTCCAGCGCCCCACCCCCAAAATAATTGCGGACAAAAATGGGCATAAGAGCAAATCCGGGATTCACAAAACCATTCAGCACGGTCGCGACTCCCAGGATAAACAGCATCCCGGGCCATTTTGAGAGATAGACAAATCCCTCCCGCACATCGCGAAACAGCGTCTGGATCGAGGGTGGCTCGTTAACCTCTTTCAGCGCTGGTTCAGGTTGGGGAATATTGATAAAGAAGAGCGGTACAATGGCGAATGCTGCGGTCACCACATCAATACCCATAATGGTATGCAGTTTGAGAATCTCCATCAGCAGCGCCCCTAAAGGCGGGGTAACAATCGACAGGGTGCCTTGTAAAGTTTGGTTCATACCAGCAACCCGTGAAAGCTGTTCTTTGGGTACCATCAACGAGGTCGATGCCTGCATCGCCGACCAATGAAAAGTACCACCCAGCGCCCGGATAAACATCAAGACATAAACATGCCATATCTGGATAATATTCAACAGAGCCAGCACTGCCAACAACGCCGAAAACGCGGCGATAACGCCATCGGCGATAATCATCACCCGGCGCCGGTTCCAACGGTCCACCAGAGCGCCGACAAACGGTCCCAGAATCACACCGGGGAGCATCGCAATAAATGTCGCCATGGCAAGCGTCGTTGCAGACCCGCCTGAAGCTTGCGTCAACCACCACACCAGCGCAAAGCCTCCTACATTGCTGCCCACCAGTGACAGCGCCTGTCCGCTCCATATTGTAAAAAATGGTCTGGTCCATGCCCTTGAATCCTGGTCAACATCCTGGTTGGCTGTTTCTATAGAGGGACCTGATTCTTCGTCCATATTTATCCTCCAATACGATAGTTACATGTAATGTAATTACAAATAACATTGTAATATACTTCAACAGTCCCGTCAAGATTTATAAGGCATTAAATCGATTGGAAGATCAGATCATTCCCGGCAATGACAAACCCCTCATCAACGCTCAATAAAAATGAGCGCAGGAGGAGCCCCACGCCCATTTTCAATACTATTCACCCGCGAAAGTTACCAGGTTCTTTCTTTAAGCATTTCCTTTATAGCGTCCGGTGACACCGGCAGGTCATCGAGATGGCTTTCCAACCACTTTGAAAAGTCCTCTTCGATATCGTCGGTCCAACGGCGGTCAATCTGTCCAGGCGTATACTTTCCCTCACGCAGACACTGCTTCCCGAAAATGTCGCGCAAACGGATCAACTCTGACGTTTTGACTACTTTCTCTGCCAGGTGTGCTGGAATAAAGATAACACTTTCATCTTTACCCAACACAACATCTCCCGGCATAACGGTCACGTGCCCAATACGAACAGGACAATTCACACCTAAAAGCATGATGGTAGGAGAAGCATAAGTGGGGTGAAAACCACGCACAAAACTCACGAAGCCCGGTATTTCCTGGATACCATCAAGATCACGCACCGCAGCGTCATGCACAACCCCCTTGCCCGACTTCGCGTAAATTGCCGTAGAAAGGTTATCGCCGATGATAGGACCGCGTTCGATTTTGCCGTATACATCGGCAATATAAACATCGTCTTTGACCAGCATATCAATGGGCCAGGATATCTGGTCACCGATGCACCCCAGGCGATCCCCCTTCTCCTCCATCAATTTGCGCATCGCTGGGCGGCGCGGCATATACATAGCCGTCAAAGCCCGTCCGACCAAAACCCCTCCGGGATGCGTACAGAAAAAACCGCCCTCATACTGCCATTCATAACCCTCATTATGCAGGACACCCCATGCCTGCGTGAGGCTTACGTCTTTCATACGCTCCAGAATGTTATCAGGTACCCTGGGGCGACCATCGTCAAAACGCTCCCCTTGCCATTCATATGTATAATCAATGAGTTCTTCCGGTGACATATTCAACGGGGCAAATTTTTCTTTCATTTCTCTCCTCTTTTATTGTGGCTGTTGTGATCGTTTGATACCTGCTTATCGGGTCACTTGCAAACCGTAATTTCCCTCAATGTAAGGGAAACGTTCTTCCAAATCCTTGTCCAGGGTCACACCCAAGCCCGGTTTATCAGGTAACAGGAGATACCCATCAACGATTGCCGGTTTATCTTTCAGAATCGCCCACTGCAAAGGACCCTGAATCATACACAGTTCCAGCACCCTTGGATTGGGCAATGCGGCAACATAATGCGCGTGTTCCGTTGCCATCAAACCGTTGTGCCAACTGTGGGGACAGGTATCCAAGCCATACCGCGCAGCCATCTCGGCGATACGCATAGCCTCGGTAATGCCGCATAAAGCAGCATCCGGTTGGGCGATATCTATGGCTTTCCTGTCGAAATAGGGTCTGAATTCTTCAAGTGTTGTGAATGGTTCGCCTCCGGTGATTGCCATATCGACTGCCGCACACAACCGGGCATAACCATCGATATTGTCACGCGGCATCGGCTCTTCGAACCAGACAAAACCAAGGCGGTCCAATTCCAGGGCAACCGCCATAGATTGCTCTTCCGTCAAACGGCAGTTACCGTCCAGCATTAATTCCATGCGCCCGTCAACTTCCTGAGATAAATCGCGGACTAAACCCAGGAAACGATCAACGGTAACACCATCCCACGACCATTCGGTCCCGATGCGGAACTTCATCGCAGTAAAGCCCATCGTGATATATTCCAGAGCTTCGTCAATGAGCTGCTCGGGACGGTCCCGCCAATCGTACCGGCAACCGCTGGATGCGTACAACCGCACACGATCCGGCGCTCCGGGACGGAGCAACTCACTCACGCGCTTCCCGGCAATTTTCCCGCGCAAATCCCACAGAGCACAATCAATCCCAGCCACTGCAGCATCATAAGCGCGCGACCCGGGCCTTCCATTGGGATGCGGTACGATGCTCCAGTCCTGCGGATCTTTACCCACAAGGTCCGGGGAAAGCCAGTCAACCCAATCACGAATCATCAAAGGTCCCCCATACGCACTCGCTTCTGCGATCCCAGAAAGACCCTCATCCGTGTGAATGACCACGATAGCACAATCCGCTTTGACGGTACGGTACCTGGCAGTGACCCATTGACGTTCGGGTTCATGCATCCGGGAAAGGCACAGTGTTTCAAGCTTGGTAATTTTCATAATATTTATTCCTCATCCTTAGCATTGATAGGAAACAGATACTTCAGCCACGTGGTAGACTGTATTGACCACCCGCTGCCGTTAACAGCTCTTCGAAATCCTGGTCTGTCAAGGGAGCAGCCATAGCATTGATCCATTCAGGTACACGTTTTGGTTTTCCTGATGCAACCACCGTGACATCAACATCTGCGTGCCGGTAAGAAAACGCCATAGCAGCTGTCGCTAAACTCACGCCTTTCTGCGCGCACACTGCTTCCAAACGCTCCGTCGCAGCAATGACTTCAGCTGATGCCGGGCTGTAATTGTATTGTGCGCCTGGCACAGCGCCGGTTGCCAGGATAAAACCAGCGAATGGCGCTGAGTTTAGAATAGAAATGTTCGCCTCCCGGCATACAGGAAATAGTGTCTCTTCTGCGGACTGATTTAACAGTGTATAAGTGTGGAATATCTGCAGAATATCGAATGCACCGCTCTCGGCAGCCATTTGAAGGCAGCTGAGAACCACGGTTCCCATCCCAATAGCACCTATCACCCCTTGATCCTTCAGATTCTGCAGGGCTGTGACAGCCCCGCCAGGGGCTAAGACCTGCGCCATATGCTCAGGCCTTGGGTCATGGATATGAAGAATATGAATGTGATCCACACCCAGACGTTGAAGACTGCGCTCAACAGACCGGTAGAAAGTATCGGCGCTGTAATCTTTTCCTTCAACGCCGAGACTTGGTTCAGAATACGAACCCGCTTTAGTCGCCAACACGATATCCGAAGGTAAGTCTATCTCCTGCAGAGCTTTTCCAATAATGTGCTCTGTCTGATAAACCGGAGCTGTGTCGATATGCCGGACCCCGGCGTCAAGGGTGGTTTGTAACATAGTGACCGTATCTTCGTAGGATACACGACGTGGCCAGATGGCAGTACCCAACCCCAGTTTTGTACCCACGATGCCCGACCTGCCAAGCGTGACTTTGGGCATGGGTGGGAGATGCGTTTCAGTCATCATAATTATTCTCATCCTTGTTGTTTGGAATAGTGCTGATGCTATTTGTTCAGTGCATTATACACGACTTTGGCTTCTCATCTCAGTGTTGAATATTATAAGCACGCACAGCGGTTCCGCCTAACACCGCATCCTGTTCTGCCTGGGTCAAGCTAGAAACAGCTTCGACGACTATATTCATCGTCTGCTGATATGTTGCCGCCTGTGTGCACACCGGCCAATCCGATCCAATCATTAAACGGTCTGGGCCGAAGGCCTCAAAGACGATGTCAAGATATGGGCGAAAATCATCAACCTGCCAATGCTCGTGGTCAGCACGTGTAACCATCCCTGAAACTTTGCAGTAAACGTTGGGGAAACTAGCGAGATGTCGAATGTTGGCTTCCCACGGATCAACCCGGTGTTCTTTAATCGGGGGATTGGCAATATGATCAAGGACAAACACCTGGGAGGGGAACTGTTCAACCAGATTACCAGCTAAAAGAAGCTGCGCCGGTGAGATCAGAATATCAAAGGTGGTGTTAAACTCTCCCAGCAGCGCCATACCCTTAATAAAATCTTTGTGCACCTGCTGCGCGTCGTCAGGATTGACACGGATACCGGTACGCACACCGCAGAAAAGCGGATTTGAGGACCAGGAAGTCAGGGGTTCTGCGATACCTGGATCACATAGATCCAACCACCCAACAACGCCTTTGATAAAAGTATATTGCTTTGCCAGATCCAATAACCACTGCGTTTCCTGCAGCGTTGAACGGGCTTGCACGGCGACAGTGCCGTCGAAAGCACTTTCAGCCAGTAAAGGGATCAGGTCTTCGGGTAAAAAATCGTGCATCAAGGCAGGATGACCAATCCACTTGTATCCAGCAGGGCTATAGTGCCAGTAATGCTGGTGCGCGTCAATTCTCATATTTTCCTCCACCTTTCTTTATGTGTTGTTATGCTGAGACACGGGGAATGTTGTACATCAGCCCGGGAAAAAAGCAAAGGGGAAATTTTCGTCAGGGCAGGGATCGATAGACGGTATGGCGCAGGATAAACTCAGCGACCATCAAACCAAGTGCTGGGAGCATCAGCCATCCCGCAAGTTCCTTATAACGGGTATACATTTGAACCTCAATCTCTGATTTCTCAAGCGTGTTGATCTGCGCGTATATTTGGCGCAGTCCTTCCGTATCTGTAGCCCGGAAATACAAAGCGCCCGTATTTTCGGCAATCTGACGCAGCGTTTCCTCATCAATCTCACTGTCGATGAGCTGCGTCCTCCGACCGAAAATTGTATCGACCGGAAATGGAACTTGCCCCGGTTTGCCCATACCTATGGTATAAACCTTAATATCCAATGCGGCGGCGGCTTGTGCAGCGGTCAAGGGATCGAGTAAACCAGCATTATTGACACCATCTGTCAATAAAATAATCACGCGGCTTTTGGCATCACTTTCCTGGAGCATTGCAGAAGCCTGGGCAATCCCCATCCCGACAGCAGTTCCGTCCTCTAAACCAAGGTCTGGCGCAAGCTCAACCTTTGAAAGCAGGTATTGCAGCATGTTAATGTCAAATGTCGGAGGGCTTTGGCTGAATGCCTCCCGCGCAAATACAACAATACCAATCCGGTCATATCGTCGATCCTGTGTAAACTCATTAATCACCTGCTTCGCTGCCTGCAGGCGGTTTTCCGGTTCAAAATCAAGGGCAGCCATACTTCCCGAGATATCCAGCGCCAGGACGATATCGACGCCATGACCGCGAACGATTTCCAGATTGCGACTGGCTTGCGGGCGAGTCAGGGCAGTAATCAACAAAACCAGGATTAGAAGGCGCAAAGCATCAGGAAACCACCTCAGGCGCAAGCGCCAGGATGCCTGAAAATCTCCGACCAATCGCACATCTGAATATCGAAGGGTAACAACGCGTGCCTTTTTCCACCGCCATAGTATGAATACCGGGATAAAACCGAGGAGCAGAAGGAACCAGGGTTGGGCAAAGTGCAAGTTAGCCAGTGACATTATGCAACACCATCCTGACCTGACGTGTCAATCGCATTGCGTTGGGGTTTTGTGACATCGACAAAATGCCTGGCTAAATTCACGATGCCCCAAGCACTTCCCGCATCCGGGCGCAATTTGGCAAACTTCACCATGTCCGCTTGTTCAATAACCTCCCACAACAAACTCAAGGCTTCAGCATCAACTTTGCACTTGCGCAACGCCGATCTCAATTCCGTCGTCGTCATATCCATGGCGGGGAACCCATAGATGCCTTCGAGGTAAGCACGCACGCACCCGGTTACCATCGAATAATGCTGTTTCAGCGCGCCGACCCCGGGCAAGTCCATTTTCGCAATCTGGTTTAGACAGGCATAGGCAATCTCTTCCGGAAAACGCGTATCCTCTTTAACAGGAAGAGTTTCAGCAGGAAGCAAGTCGCTGCGATGTGGTATTTTGCGCCAGATCCACCGCCCGGCTATAAAAAGCAGCGGCGCGGCAACGAGCGCAGCCAACACCCAGGGCCATACAGGTGGGCGGGGCAAGTCCGCCTGCGGTTTTAAATCACGTTTAGCCAGTGCTTCTTCATCACCATCCTCAGGCAAGACACTGGCAACTTCCACCTGTAATTGTCTGACATCTATAACAGTTGGTGATGCGCCTTCCATCTGCAGGGTCACAGTGTGGTTGGTGGGGTTTCATGAATTCCAGTTTCCCACAGCTGGACCGATATCGCCAGAACAGCAATGACGCGATCTCCTTTCTTCTCCAGTGGTGCAAGGGATTGGTCACGGACTTCAAATGTCCCCCATTGTTCAGGCAGCTCCGGCAGCACCGCCACTGTGGATGCAGGCGATATCACGCGTAATCGTAACGGGATGCGATCGCCAACCTTCCATCCTTCTTCCGGGGGGACATCCATTTCCCAAAACGCGGTCACATCCTGTGCCTGGGCAACCATATGCCCCGTCGGGATAAGGAGTATGCATGCCAGCAGCCCCACCATGATTTGGCGAAGACGCTTCACCGCAATCTCCTCTTCGCCCGTGCGCGGAAGAATGTCATCAGGGGTTCCACATAATCCTCCCCGACCTTGATCAAAATGTGGTCCACTTGAGCACGGTTAATTGCTTTCTCACGGGCAACCTGGACATCCGCTGCCCGTGCAGTGAAATAGTCACGCCACAAGTGGTCGCTGCTGTCCACCCATACCAACTGCCCGGTCTCAGCATCCTCCAGCGCAACCAAACCAACATCGGACCAGGTCTGTTCGCGCTCATCTGATAGCATCACACTCACCAAATCGTGCCGGCGGTTAGTCACAACCAATGCCTTTTCATAGGCTGCAAGGAAATTGGCGTCTTCATAAGGGAGTAAGAAATCTGAAATCAAAAATATGATCGTCCGGTGTTTCAGAGTATGATTAAGGTGGTCCAAAACCTGCGTGATATCCGTCCCTTTGCCCTCCGGTTTGAATGCCAGCAAATCTCGCGTCAAGCGCAGGACGTGACGTTGTCCTTTGCGCGGGGGTATGTGCAACTCGACACGATCGGTAAAAACAATGAGGCCCACTTTATCATTATTAGTAATCGCAGAAAATGCCAATACCGCTCCCAGCTCCGCCGCAAGCTCTCTACGAAATCGACCTTGCGTACCAAAAGTGCCGGATGCGCTGGCATCTACCGCTAACATCACCGTCAACTCACGTTCTTCTACATAGCGCTTCACGTACGGCTCATTCATCCGCGCAGTGACATTCCAATCTATGGTGCGCACTTCATCACCGGGTTGATAGGGACGGACTTCATCAAACTCCATACCCCGTCCTTTAAATATAGCCTGATATTCACCTGCAAAACTGTCATTAACCAGGTGACGGGTTCGAATTTCGATGCGCCGAATCGTTTTTATCAACTCAGTTGTTAACATAGTGACCCGCGTGGCTTCATGGAACCTCTATGTGATCTATAATTTGGCGGACAATTTCAGTGGAGGAGATATCCTCTGCTTCAGCTTCGTATGTCACAATCGTCCGGTGCTGTAACACGTCCACTGCTATCTGTTTGATATCTTCCGGGATCACATAACCGCGCCCCTGCATAAAGGCATGGGCTTTTGCAGCCAGAATGAGATATATCGTTGCCCGTGGTGAAGCGCCAAATGCAATGAGAGGCGTTAGATCAGGCAGGTTGAATTTCTCCGGCTCGCGCGTCGCAAATACCAAATCCAGGACGTACTCTTCAATTTTATTGTCAACATAGATATCGCGAACAACTTCACGGGCGTGGATAATCTGTTCAGGATTGACGACAGGCTTAATCTGCGGCAAAGGAGCCCCGGTCATTCGCTGCAAAACGATCCGTTCCTCATCACGTTTTGGATACGAGATAATGACTTTCAGCATAAACCTATCGACCTGTGCTTCGGGTAAGGGGTATGTTCCCTCCTGCTCAATGGGGTTCTGCGTTGCCAGCACCAGAAAAGGTTCAGGAAGGGGATAGGTTGTACTTCCAATCGTCACCTGACGTTCCTGCATAGCCTCCAGCAGCGCACTTTGAACTTTGGCGGGAGCACGATTAATCTCATCTGCCAGGATCAGGTTGGTGAAAATAGGTCCAAGCCTGGGGCTGAACTCACCCGTCCTGGGACTGTAAATTTGCGTGCCTATTAAATCCGCAGGCAGCAAATCAGGTGTGAATTGTATGCGTTGGAAGTTGGCATCAATAGTATCAGAAAGCGTCTTCACTGCCAATGTTTTGGCTAATCCTGGCACCCCTTCAATGAGAATATGTCCATTTGCCAGCAGCCCCACCATCAAACGGGTAACCAGATAATCCTGCCCCACAATGATTTTCCTGACCTCAGCCAGAACATCCTGGACAAAAACACTTTCCTCTCGGACCTTTGCGTTAATTTCCTGTATTGTTCTTTCCATAGTTCTCCTTTACTTACCGGCACACCCTGTAATAGTTAGTGGTCCGGTTCAGCTTCACTCAATCGCTTCAACAACCTCATCAGGTACCCAACCCTGCAAGTTACCCGGCAAGGCTATCCTGACCCAGGCACTACGCTGCTCAAGGACACTTACTTCAGCACCCGTATGCAAAGTGAACTCTATCAAATAATCTGTGCCGGGACCGCTGTGCACATCAATACTGGATGCCACGACGACAGCTTGCGGTCGCTGTGCTTCCACAAACCGGATTCCCAGAGACAAAATACTCAGAACAAGTCCAAAACTCAAAATCACCATAATCCATCGTAAATTGCGGCGCTGCTGATGCCAGCGCATCGTGAGTACGGTAAAGCCACACAACAGCAACCAGATTACCAGCGCTATTAAAGCTGCCTCATCCTTAGTATTCCAACCCATCAGGAGATACGTCAAAAACGATACAATCCCATTCGATTCACGCTCTAAACGGTCCCGGGTTTGAGCACGCGCCAACTGCAAGTTCGACCGAACATCTGTGTCCCGAGGCAACAGGTGTTGGGCGCGGCGGTAATTGAGAATGGCCCTTCCCAAATCGCCATTTTTAAAATACGCATTGCCCAGATTGTAATATACAACGCCATCTGCAACGCCGGTCGCAACGATAGCCTGGTAGCGCAGAGCTGCTTCTTCATACGCACCGTTATCGTAAAGTCGATTAGCTTCGACCATGTCGGTTCCAGACGCAGTGTGTTTCCGGATATCCTGGTTGGACAAACAGCCTGTCAA
Organism: uncultured Chloroflexia bacterium; assembly: GCA_963700595.1. GTDB lineage: Bacteria > Chloroflexota > Anaerolineae > B4-G1 > SLSP01 > PWVB01. Next base: position 232,035 of record CAVOYE010000009.1, on the reverse strand, counting down.
AAGGAGCAAGCCCAACGTAAAACAGATGAATACTGCACGTGAAGGTAAAAAGAAGCGGGTTTTCATAGCAGGTTATCCTCCAACGCGCGTAACACTTTATCCGCCTGTGAGATCAAATCCCGGGCAGGTCTTCCTTCAGCGGCGGGTGCAAAGCGTCCCATATCAGCCCAATCCAGACAAGCGAGTAATTGGTCAATTACCTTATCTGATATTTGGCTGTGCAGCGAACTGCGGATGGCATCACGGGTGAGTCCAGCTGGAGGCATGGTAAGTTTGTCACCTATATAAAGCCTCAAAGCCTGTGAAACAGCTGCATAAACAGCATCCTCTGATTCTGCGTTCCGTACTTCATGGAGCCGTTTTGATGCTGAACGATAAGCACGCTGCTGGCGAGCAAAGGCGCTATCTCGGACAAGCATTTGCTGATGTTTATCCCAGAAGTATACGCCGATTACAACGCACAAAGGCACAATCCATCCAGCCCAGTAAATAGGCTGGACCAGAAAGGATTTTTGTGCTATCTGTAAAACAGGAGGGACCGCTTTGATATGCCGGATGTCTGCACCCAACACCTGGATCAGCTCTTTTCCATCACCGATGATCACTGCGCTGGGGGCTTCTGCATCACCTTCTGCCACGACCACCTCAAGCGGTGGTGTCTCAACGACCTGGTACGTTTCAGCTATCGGGTCAAAATATGCCAGTGAAAACGCCGGAATATGCAGAACGCCCGGTGCCGTCGGAACCAGAAGGCGCTCGATCAGTTTCTCGCCTGCGATATCGGCGCCGATCTGTTCCATATTCATTGTGATTTGAGGATCGTAGGCCCGCCATCCACTTACATTATCCTGCAGACCTTCCGTTGGATCGGGCAGCGTGTAACTGTTCCCGGTTCCCTGGATCTGCACATATAAACTGACGGGTTCATTAACCCTGGAAGCCTCAGGTTCTACCCAGGCTTGCATCGCAAAACGCCCAACTGCACCACTGAAGTTCGCCGGCGGATTCTCGGGTAAGTTACGAACATCTAAAGTGACAGAGTTTGTTTGCAGTTGTATGCCTTGATTAAAGAAATCACCAGGTACCGTCAAAAGTGCAGGATCCAGATTAATTTTCCCGGTGGCTGTGGGGAAAATCGCACGTCGCACTTCGGTTACCAGATACTCCTGCCCATCCACTGTTTGGTTGTATTGGTTGTTGGGTGAAAGATCATAACCCAGGAAACCGGTAAATTCAGGCCAGTCCAGACTGGCCTGGCGCGAGAAATTGACCCGTTGGTAAAGGCGGAACGTATAGATAATTTGCTGGGACACATACGGTGCCGCGTTATCAACTTCGGCCTGGACATAGAAGTTCTGCCCTGCCAGCGCCTGCGGGACTGCTGCAGGTGTCCCGTCAAGCGCTGTAGGTGCGTCCGGTTGGGGCGCGGGAGCAGAACCAGCTGTGACTTCTACACTCACCGGTTCTGTGGTATACGTCTCGTTTCCAACCTCAATAGGAATTCCGGGGATGTTTAACGTGCCAGCACGGACCGGCTGCAAACGGTATGTATATACTACGCTCGATGACATCTTCCCATTGATGATACTGAACTGGCTGGATTGACCACTGCTCACAATATAAAAATCCGCCAGCTGCGGCACAGCAGGCTTACCCGCATTACGAAATGATCCAGCCAGTGTCAGTTCAAGGGAAAGATATTCGTTGGTATTCATGCGTGTTTTATCGACGGTTGCTGTAAAGGTAACGTCACTTTGCGCCAAAACAGTCCGTGAAGTGGAAAGTGCAACCAAAGAGATCAACATAAGCATACCCATAAACCTTCTGAAGTTGGAGTGCATCCGTGCCCAACGTAAACACTGCAAATCGTGGACCATGCTACCAATCTTCCTTTGGCGTGGCGCCGGGCGCCAGGAAATACTGCTGCAAGTGCTCCTGGAGTGTTTCGCTGTTCCCTAACAGGGCTTCCAGCATCTGTTGGGCTTGCTCTGCCGTCATGGGCTGTTGTTGCTCTCCTGTGGGCGCACCTGACTTGTCTTCACTCTGCTGTGGGGTTCCTTCTTCCGGTGTTGGGGTGGATTGTGCATCCTCCGATTTCTCATCTGATGAAGGACTATCATCAGCGTCTTCCTGATTTCCGGAATCCTGGTTTTCCGATTGCTGCTCCTGCTCTTGTTGCTGTTCCTGCTGCTGCGAAGCGCGCAGTGCTAATTCCAGGTTAAATTTTGCATCCAGATCGTCCGGATTTAACCGTAATGCAGCTTTATAAGCTTCAACAGCTTCCTGCCACTGCTGCGCGTCAAAATACGCATTGCCCAGGTTGTACCATGCCTGGGTTTGCAAGTCAGGATCCGACGCCTTTAACGCCTGGTCTGTCTGCAGCGCGGTCCCGGCAACATCTCCCTGCCGGTTATAGGTATTAGCAGCATTATAATAGGGTTCAGGTTGATCCGGCTCAGAAACCTGCGCCAGACGATACGACTCCAGGGCTTCGGCATAGGCGGTATCTGCATATTCTGCGTTACCCTCAGCATTATATTTGACAACCTCAGGGACGCACCCCGCCATCAATACTAAAAGCACCAACGAAAAGGTGAGTAGCTTGTGTGGCAACACTATCCCATAACTTATTTCAGGATTTGGATTTGGTATTCTATGACGTAAAAACATCCATTACCTCACAACCCTTGCGGGGGACTGTCTTTCATTCAAAAGTAATTCCACAGATAACAAAATGGCAGCCATCCCGACAAACCATTGGAATCGTTCTACCCCAAACGTCTCAAACTCCCCACTCTCTTCACTTTCACCGGTTGCCATGCCCTCAATCAGGTTGACAACAGCATCCACCTCCGTACCGCTGGCATTGGCGCGGAAATAGTATCCCCCGGTTTCCCGGACCACTTGTTGAAGGATGACTTCATCCAGACGAGAGAGCACCGTTTCTCCCTGGGCGTCCTTTTTATAATCGGTGACTGCGCCACTTGAATCACGGATAGGAATGGGTTCGCCGATCGGTGAACCAAAACCAATGGCGTGAATGACCACATCCTGGTCAGCAGCCAACCTGGCAGCAGCAAGGGGGTCACCTTCATGCCCCTCACCATCTGTTAGCAGCAAAATCACCCTACTTGTCGCTCTTTGATCGGGGAAACTGTCCAGAGCGACATTGATCGCTTGCTCAAGAACCGTGCCAGGGCGCGATATTGAAGCCGGTCCGGCACTGTCAAGAAATGCCCGGGCTGTATAATAATCCGCAGTTACTGGAAATTGAACGAAGGCTGCACCAGAGAATATCACCAAGCCAATCTCATTGCCTCCCAATCTATCCATTAATTCGCTGATGGTCAGTTTGGCTCGCGCCAGACGGTTGGGTTTTATATCTTCCGCCAGCATACTTGAGGAGACATCAAGGACAACCATCACTTCGACACCTTCCTGCACTTTAACGCTGACCTGGGTTCCCCATAACGGACGAGCAGCGGACAGTATTAAACTCAACAAGGCTCCCACCCAGAGCGCAAACTTCCAACGGCGCTTGCGCGCGCTTACGCTGGCACCAAGTTGTTTGACAAGATGGGGGTCGCCAAAGCGGAACAAGGCAACCTTTCGCCTGGTATTTGACCAGGCGAAAAGGATGCCTGACAGCGGAATAAGTAATAGCAGCGCTAGAAGTTCAGGTTTGACGAATTCCATAACTAATGCCACATCTTACAATAACAAAATTATGGCGCAAGGTCTTTAAGATTGCTTGAGAATAACCTTAAGAGTAGTTTAAGAAACGGGGCAGGACTGTAAACCTGCCCCATCTGCAAGCGAGGAACGATCCAATACAAACCAGCTTATCGTGTTAATCTGTGAACTAAACTTAGTGACTGCTGCGCGGTTTCGTCAGGATCTCACGTATCTCCAGTTTTCTGAACTTACGGGCGACAGCAGGTTTCAACACAAGAGCTGTATCTGCACCCTCCCCCGTTCCGGCAATCGCGATGATCTCAGATTCCATATCCAGCAATCCTGCGTCTGCCGCCATAACCGCGACTTCTACTGCAACCTTCATACCCTGACAAAAGGTGTAAAGTGTATCACGTACAACACGGTTAGGTGCAGTGTTGCCAAATGCGTCACTGACGTCATCGCCCAAAGCGTGGAGGGATGTCAGAACTGTTATGCCCAGGGCTTGAAGTTCAGCACGTTCCGCCGGTGTCATTGTCCAGCCCAGGTCATCATACCCGGCGCAGATCGTCACCGCGATGATATCGATGCCGGTACCCGCGAAGATTATACGTGCGCGTTTGGCAGTATAACCGTGTGATGAAGCCACAACAATCGTTTTAATATCCAGCATTTCAGCCCGTTCACGCGCCGTCTGCAATGTGATGTCCGTATTTTCTTTGCCTGGTGTCCCAAAGTAGATAATTTTATTCACCTGGTCTTCCATATACGACCCCTCCTGTTTCAGGTTACACTTTCGTTTGACCTAATATCCTGGCAACGCGTGCCATATCGAACTTTTCCGAGCGGTCATAATTATAAATGCCGTTCTGTTCCTGCTCGATATCTGTCAACTGGGTGTAGCAAAAGCCCACAATATGGTCGAGGCTTAAGACAACCCGGGTTAACCCCTCAAGTCTGGTGTAGAACTCTTCCAGTGTTTTCGGATCTTCGCCATAACCCCATGAATTATCCGCAAAGACCAATTCTGCGGACGGAATCCATTTTATGCCCCCATATTCGTCGACGACATACGGTTGACCTTGATAGGCTACTTCGCGGTCAGGAAAATTCCTGAATACGCCGTTTTCTGGTGTGGGTGTAAGCTGCTCGCGCAAAAGTTCCGGGTCCTGCTGGTAGGTATGCACCGTCCAAATATCTGTATCGACGTGAACATACCCACTGGCGTCATTGACCGGGCGCGTCGGGTCCAGGTTACGGGTCAACTGTGCGGCATCGCGGTGCAAGCGATTATGCTCACGCCCATCTCCCGTATTGTGGGTTTCGTTAAACGGCGTCCATGCAATGATCGAAGGGTGATTGCGGTCGCGCACAACGATTTCCCGCCATTCCGCCAGGAAATTACGTGCACTCACAACATCCTTCACATCAATCCCCCAGCTGGAGGATTCCCCCCAGGTCAAGTAACCCAATTTGTCAGCCCAATAATGGAATCTAGGTTCAAAAACCTTCTGGTGCAACCGCGCCCCGTTAAAACCCGCTTGCATAGAAAGCGCAATATCGTGCTTCAATGCCGCATCATTGGGAGCGGTCCAGATGCCGTCAGGATAAAAACCCTGATCCAGCACCAAACGCAGGTAAAATGGTTTATTGTTGAGAAATATCCGGTTGCCTTCAATATGGACCTTCCGCAATCCGGCATAACAGGTTACGGTATCCAACACATTGCCAGCTTCATCCAGAACCTCAAAAACGAGATCGTAGAGAAACGGATTGTCAGGCGACCATGTTTTGGCTTCCGGTACCGGGAGCTGGAATGGTATCCCATTGACCGCGGTGATTTCCACCTGGTTAACGTTTAAGTCATTGTCCTTTAAACTCACCCGCAAACGCTGACCGGTTGCCACCGCAAAATAAGTGGGGGTGATGACAAAGCTGCTGCCGTCCAAATCGGGGACAATCTCAACGTCTCTGCAAACCCCGGGGTGTGACAGCCTCCATCCACACCGTCTGCCATATCCCGGTGGTACGGGTATAGGAACACGCGAAAGACTTATATCGCGGGCTTTGCTTACCGCCAGGTTGGCTGCCGGAACGCACCTCATCTCGCACATGCACCACAAGATTATGGCGCTGTCCTTTTGTGACGTAAGGAGAAATATCAAAGGCAAATGCCACCGTACCGCCCCAATGGCGTCCAACCAGAGCGCCGTCAATGTAGACCTCGCTTTCGTAATCCACCGCCCCAAAATGCAGGATGATGTTTTTCTCTGCCCAATCTACAGGGATATCAATAAAGCGTTGATACCACATATCCTCAATAAAGTCGGTGTACTTCACGCCCGATAGCGCGCTCTCCGGGCAAAAAGGCACCGTAATGGGCTGAGCAAAACCCGGGCTTTCGGCAAACCCACGCTCCCAACCGGATTTTCCAAAATCAAACGCATAGGTCCATGTGCCATTCAGATTGATCCATGGTTCACGGACAAACTGCGGGCGCGGGTATTCCGGTCTGGGTAAAGACTCCTGTGACATATATACCTCCATAATTTACAATTTTTGATCATGCTGTTTATCAGACTGACAATCTGCGCAGCCACACCGTCATTTCGCCCGCACCGCGGTGCGCCCAGGCGTAATAGGGAATTGCGGTCAAGTGCGCAGGAACGCCATGAGCGATAACCTCGCCGGTTATCACCGTCATCCCATGCAGCAAATCCGGGCGAACTTCGGTCTCGAATTGCGCGTCATCCGGCACTTCAAGGTCAAAAACACTTTCCTGGTGGTCAACACCCTCGACACAATAGACCAGCGGACCCCTTTCCAGAGCCACCAGTCCAGCATTATCCGTCAAGAGGGGATGGCTGATGACGCGCCGGACAGGCATTGGGAACTCAAAGGCGACCTGATCCCCAGGGTGCCAGCACCGGGAGAAGCTGGCATATCCGCTGTCGATATCCGGAATCACTTCATCACCGTTGATAAACCAACGCACACGACTTACCTCCGGGTTTTGGTACCGGTACAGGTCACTGGGCACCGGTTCTCCACGAACCCAACCGGGAATTCGTACTTTCAAGACAAATTCAGCGGGTGTCTCCGGTGTCAGCGTCAGGGTCACAGCGCCATCCCACGGCAGCGCGGCATGCTGCTCCAACGCTACCGCAACGTCCTGCACCACGAAGGCAGCAGAACCACTGATAAACAGGTTGACATAAACCGTTTCATCCCGCTGTGCGTAGATATAACCCGGCAGCGAAGGGAGCAACCGGACAACGTTGGAAGGACAGCACGAACAATCAAACCATGGTTGGCGGGTCATCGATCCCTGGTTGAATGCGTACAAACCATCCGCCGACAATGGATTAGGGTAAAAGAACTCCGTACCGCTGAAGCCGACACCGGCAAGGAATCCGTTGTATAGCGTACGTTCCAGGACATCCATGTATCGGGCATCGCCGTGGAGCAGGAACAAACGGTGATTCCACATCACATTCGCGATAGCGGCACATGTCTCATTGTAAGCTGTAGCATTAGGCAGCTCGTAAGCCTCACCAAATGCCTCTCCCTGATGCCGGGCGCCAATCCCGCCGGTGATATACAGTTTATGGCTGACCACGTCTTCCCAGATGCGGTCAATCGCATTAACCAGACTTTCATCCCCTGTCAACGCAGCGACATCCGCGACACCAGCGTAATAATATCCCGCCCGCACAGCATGTCCCACGGCATAGGTTTGCTCGCGGACAGGGAGATGGTCCTGGGCATAATCGCCGTACAGCTCACGCCCGTGCGCCTGACCGCGCTCTTCGACGAAGAATTTTGCCAGGTCGAGATAACGTTGCTCTCCGGTTACAAGCGAGAGCTTGACCAGTCCAATTTCTATCTCCTCGTGTCCCGGAACAGATCGAATTTTGCCTGGACCAAAAACGCTGTCAATGAGATCGGCATTTTTCAAAGCTACGTCCAGCAGCGAACGCTTACCTGTTGCCAGATAGTGCGCAACCGCCGCTTCATACAAATGTCCCACGTTGTAGAGTTCATGACTGGATTTAAGAAAAGACCACCGTGTTTCACCTGAATCCGGAGCAAGATTCTGCGGATCTATCGTTCGGGTAGTAAAAAGATACCCGTCGACCTCCTGAGCCGCTGCGATTCTGGTGATAACCGCATCCATATAGCTGTCCAATTCCGGGTCCGGACGCAGGCTGAGAGAGTAAGATGCGCCTTCAATGATTTTGTACACATCAGAATCATTAAATCGGATACCGACGAAAGCGCCGGGCATCCAGCCAGCTGCCCTGGAAAAATTGTCGATGCGTCCGGTCTCTTCGCATTTCTTGAAATCGTATGGGATGGTGATATCGCGGTTCACTTCCAGGCGCGGACGCCAGAATGTATCGCCCAGGCGCACCTGGGTAAATGGTATCGGTTTTATTGGATAATCCTGGCGCATCAGTTAACCTGCATAGTCTTGGCAAGTTTGATAATATCGCCTAAAACCCCAGCGGCAGTGACCGCAGGTCCAGCCCCGGGTCCGGATAAGCCCAGAGGGATTGCATTGTAACGTGCCGTATGGAAAGCGACATAGTTATCCGGTCCACGCAGCGCGCCCAGCGCTCCTTCACGGCTAACAGCCCGTAAGCCTACCGTACCACCTTCCGGCGTCACGTGCGCTACATAGCGCAGGACGCTATTCTGGGCAGCTGCTTCCTGGATGCGCGCGGCGAAGTCAGCGTCCATAACATTGACCGATGCCATAAACGCCTCAACCTCCAGTTCTGCCAGGGATGCGGAGTACAGCGCTTCTACGGTCAGGTCCGCAGCTTCCAGTTCCCAACCAGCTGTCCGTGCGAGTATTAAAGCTTTCCGCGCCACATCCTTACCACTCAAATCATCCCGCGGATCCGGTTCAGTAAACCCGGCAGCACGCGCATTCGCTACCGCCTGCGAGTAAGGTAAACCATTTTCAAGTTCTGAACATAAATAGCCCAAAGTGCCACTTAAACAGCCTTCAATCAACGTGAACTTATCCCCGGTATTCAACAGGTAATGCAGGGTGTCTATAACGGGTAGTCCGGCGCCTACCGTGACCTCGTATCGCAAATGCGGGTGCGTCAGCAGCGCGCGCGCACTCTCCCAGGGACCCGCAAGCGGTATTTTATTTGCCAGCACGACACCGCAGCCCGCTTCAAGTGCGGATGATAAAAGATCACCGGTCTTCGATGAAGCTGTCAGATCCGCCAGAATCGTGCCAGGCTGCAGAACCGTTGCCAATTCCGCCAACGGGCGTACCGGCAATCGCGATGCCAGTACGCCCCGGGCAGCACTCGACGCCAGAGCTGCCCGTACGGCAGTGTCCGGCAGCCCATCCATATCAAAAAGGACACCACTGATATCGGCAATGGCAACCGGAACAACCTCCAGACCTGAACGATCTGCCAGGACCTGACGGTTGTCCAGCACCTGCTTCAGCAAGGTACCGCCAATATTGCCAACACCCATTAAGACCAATGGAACCCGGTGTAATTTTTCGTTAGTTTTATTCATCCCATGCCTCGATTATGATCCGGCCCATTGCCGTCCATTCTTTTTTGAAACTCGTTGTAGCCTGATAGGTATAAACCTCGTTGGTTTTCGCCATCGGATCTACAAATGCCAACTCGTCTGCATCATAAGCATAGATAACTTTGTAATGCGACCATCCCCGATACTTGCCTTTTTTAAAAGCCAGAGGCTGACCGATCAAGACTATGGTGGCACGGTCTGCATCCACATTCTGTTGAAGGCGTTTGAATGAAGACCCGACCCGCCAGCGCGCCTTGAAGCCCATACTCCGCAGCGCATTCGCCACCCCCCAGGGGAAGGTTGCCCACCCCTTAATGCGCTGCGGTAATAAATAATGGCGCTGGTCAGGTCCACCCTCCATTTGACGCGCAAGGCGTTCCGGGTTAATAATATCGGCATCCCTGATCCCGTTAGCAACAATTGTCGCGCAAAAAGGTCCGCAATCATTAGAGCTCCCTTGATTCACATGCCACTTGGGCAAAGGTTTTTTGATTGCGTTCTTCCAGACTTTGTTTTTCTTTTTTGGTTTTTTGTCAGCCACAAGACCTCCTTTTTCGCGCGCTAACCTACCGGGCAAAAGCCCGAAACGGGTTCTTCTGCGTTAATTTACTCACAACTTCAGGCTGTAAGCCAGCTGCCAGCATTTTAGGAATAAAAACAGTGCTTATGTAAGTGAAATCACGCGGGGTTCCCCCACCAGGTTGAGATGGATCATACCACCCACGGTCATGACTGAGCAGCACCTGACCGCCAAATCCGGCGTCCAAAGCGCCTTGAATGCGATGGATATAGGCTGCATCATCAGGATTACTGCCAATGGCATCATATTCAATCCATGCCCCGCGCTGCGCAGCTTCAACATGCAGCGCCCAATCTGCTTCCTGCTGCGCGTGAATCCAGATAAATCTGCCGGTGTTATAGCCAGCAGCCTCGATGATGTCCATCTGCTCAAGCGCCACTCTACCGCTGATGGTATGGCTGCCAATAACGGCGTTGGTCTGTGCGCCGGCACGTGCTGCAGCGCGCAAAATTTTCATTTCACATGCGCTCAGGTCAGAGTCTGAAGCCCCCAATTTAATCCAACCCGCTTGTACGCCGCAAGCGCCAATTTCGCCATTCAATTCACCTACCATCCACGCCGTCAACTTATCCTCTCCGGCATCGCGTACCCACTTTGGAATCCAGGGTTCACGGTAGACACCCGTCGGAACGACAATTGGAAAGCCTGTGTGCGCGGATACTGCCCGGACCAGGTCACAGCGCCGCCCGACACCTTCCGGCGTGCAGTCCACCAGGGCTGTCACCCCGACGTTTTTTGCTTTTTCTACTTCCACACCCATCAGCGCGATAACATCTGCCGGATCGACATAAAAATCCGGTGAACGCTCCAAAGCCTGCATATCAACATAGATATGCTCATGCGGTAAGATCAATCCCAACTGATCTTCCGTCAGTTTGCCCTGTGTGGTGATTAAATGACTCACAGTTATCTTTTCCTTATGTGTCTGGCTTAACTTTCAGCGATTATGACAGCAGCGCATCAATTCCGGCTAATTCGGATGCAGAAAAAACCTTTTCACCGGCAGCGGCATTGGCTCGGGCTTGCTGCGGGGATTTTGCACCGGGTATGGCCACGGGATGCGCCGGATTAGAAATCACATAACGCAGTGCGGCAGCAACCATCGCATCGCCGGGTTGATATTTTTGCTTGAGCTTGTCCACCACCGCAATGTTGCGCAAAAAAGCATCCCGCTGCGGACCGCTGTTATTCCAACCAGAACGCACATCATCGGTGAAAGTTGTCCGGGCATCATATTTACCCGATAACACGCCTTTCGCCAAAGGTCCCCGCACCATGACCGCAATGCCATTTTCCTGGCAATAAGGTAGAAGCGCCTGCTCCGGTTCGCGGTTCAGCATGGAGTAATCCACCTGCACGACACTGCATGTGCCATTTACGTTAAAACGTTGGAGCACTTCCAGGCTGTTGGTGGATATACCATAAGCGCGGATGCGACCGTTCTTCTTCAGCACTTCGAAGGCTTCGAGATAGATGCTGGGATCTTCGATATTGCCCTCGTGGCACAGCTCAACGTCCAGCCAATCCGTCTGCAAGCGGTGCAGCGAGGCATGCGCGCACATACGGATCATATCAACTGACGTTTTCGGCACACCCTGACCCGTGCGCGCGCCCCAGTGCCCGATTTTACTCACAAGTATTACCCGATGGCGAATCCCAGCTAAAGCTGTACCAAGTCTTTCTTCAGACAGTCCATTGGGCACACCATACGATTCTGCTGTATCAAATAGATTCACCCCAGCGTCAAAAGCGCCGCGCACTGTCGCCCAAGCTGTAGCATCGTCAATAGGTCCCCATTGATTGCCGATATTCCAGGTACCCAGACCGATAGCTGAAACTTTCCAACCTAATTTACCGAAATCTCTATAAAGCATCGTATCCTCCTAACATTAGTTAGTATAGCTCAATCATGATACCCTAAAAACTTATAAGAACACTACAACGCACCCTTGAGTGCTAAGCCACTCGATTTCCGTATAATCAACTGTGTGGGCAGTAAAACCTCCTGACTGGCTCCAACGGATAACCCACGCATACGCTGTAGGAGCAATCGTGTGGCTATCTGCCCCATCTCATACGCGCTTTGCGCAGCGACAGTCAGAAAAGGGTCAATCACATAAGTTGGCGGCAAATCATCAAAAGCCACCAAAGCCAGGTCATCCGGCACGCTCAAACCATATTCCCTGAAAGCACGCAAAACCCCCACAGCTATAAAGTTATTGCCGGCAAATATCGCTGTGGGGCGCGGGTTAGCATTCAGCACCAACTGGCTCATGGTATAGCCGCCTTGCTGAGTAAAAGCGCCATAACAAATCAGGGCTTCATCCACCGGCACGCTTGCTTCCGCCATAGCCACGCGGTATCCCTTCACCCGGTCCGTGGCTGTAGAGATGTCTTGCGGTCCGGTGAGGATAGCAATCCGCCGGTGTCCAAGTTCCAATAACAGGCGCGTCAGTTGGGCTGCCCCCGTCACAGAATCAGAACGTACTGTATCTACTGCCTGTGACACCTTGCGGTCAAGGACGACCACGGGCACATCCTGTTTCTGAATCAATGCCAGCGCGTGGCCGGAGCTCTCTGAAGGCACCAACAAGAAACCATCCACCTGGCGCTGTAACAGCACCCTTACATAGGCATCCTGTTTGCTGTCCGACTCATCCGTGTTACATAAAATGACGCTGAATCCATCCCCACTGGCAGCATCCTCCACCCCGCGTGCGACCGTCGTCCAGAACGGGTTCGTGATATCCGTCAGGACCAGGGCTAACGTGTGCGTCTGTTTGGAACGCAGGCTGCGCGCGACACGATTGGGGATATAGCCCAGCTCGGATATGGCAGTTTCCACGCGCTTCCGCGTGCTCTCACTGACATAACCGGCATTATTAATCACCCGCGAAGCGGTAATCGGCGCAACCCCGGCATATTTGGCAACATCTTTAATGGTTGGCATAACAGGATGACCGCAATAACCTGGAATATTCCTATTGTACCCGAAGGTGTAAATTGGTACAAAGAAGGCGGTTATGAAAAGTAACATTCGAAATTTGAAAGACTTCAGTACCAGTGGATGATGTGCGGTGCGGAATAACCACTCACCAATGAATTACATAGGCTTCCGCGCCGGATGTTTCATTATCGGGCTATTGACGTTTGAAAAAGCCAAACGTCAATAGCCCGATAGCATTAAGGAATTAGCGAGTCTCTATATCGCGGAATCCCTAGAGTTTAAGCCAGAAGCCCCCTACAGAGATAATATTGCTCCCTGTTTGACCAGAACTGCCTGCAATCTGCCAATCTCGATATCCCGCACGGATGTTTCATTTGCCACCGCCATCGCTCCGGCAACACCCGCCGCTTGACCCAGGGCAAAACACACCGGCATTATCCGGATAGCTGCCAGCGCCTCGCGGGTGCCGGACACCGATCGTCCCGCAACAAGCAATTGCTCAACCCCCCTGGGCACCAGGCACCGGTAAGGAATCTGGTAAACCGGGGCTGTCTTATAACCCATCGCTAAGCCCGTGTCCGTACCCCCACCGTCTCCCACTGCCGGATGCAAATCCACGGGGAAGGACGCCAAGGCAATCACATCATCGAAAGTTATGCCGGTAGCAAGGTCGTCCGCAGTGAGGGTGTAATCGCCGACAATCCTGCGTGTCTCACGCACACCAATCTGGACAGCTGTATCCAGCAGGACCGCTTTCTCAAATCCCGGCAGATACTTGCGGAAGAAACGCATCAGGATCTGCACCTGCTCCCTGCCCTCTAATTCCGCATTGACCAGATCACGCGCGTTCGTGCCGTCCAGCTTTTGCAAGCGGCTGGTGTTCACGCGCCAAACTCCCTTCTCCTGCGTCCGGTAAATACCGGCTTTATCGCGCATGATGGGGAAATCCCCGTTCAGTTTGGCTGCTTCCACATAAGGATGGAACAAGCGACCGCGCTCCTCGGGATGCTCGAGTGCATACGTGTCGACGATAGCATCATCGACATTCGCCACACGGAAGAACATCGTCATCGGTTGCGTAAGATGGTCCTGTTCGCGTCCAAAGAGCGTGGGCGCACCAGTTCGGTAAGCTACATCGGCATCCCCTGTGCAGTCGATGACCACCTGTGCGGTGACCGCCTGAAGGCCTGATTTGTTGTGAATCACCGCTCCCTTGATCCAGTTACCTTCCATCAACGGCTCGATAAAACTGGTGTGCAGGTAGAGGCTGATACCGCTTTCCTGCACCATTTCATCGGCAACCCGTTTCAGAGCTTCCGGGTCAAATGGGGTCACATGATCATGGCCAAAAATATAATATCCGGCTTCAGCGCTTCCGGCGCGGACATCCCGGGGATGGATTGCCCCGCCGATCTCTACCATGCGCTGCACGAGTTCGTCGAATATCCCGCCAATCAGCTGGGATTGCCCATCACCGCTGAAACTCGTCATAAACGGACCGACCAGTCCCGCTGTTGCCATCCCTCCCAGAAAACCATAGATCTCCACAAGCGCCGTCCGGGCGCCAGCCCGTGCCGCGCCTACAGCAGCGGCAATACCAGCAGGACCACCGCCCACAACGAGGACATCAACGTGGTCGACAATCGGGATGTCGCTGGAAAATTTCACGCTTTTCATAGGTTCATTCCCATCTAGTTTTTCCATAATTATTCTTCTTTCACGTAATCGAGATAGCGATTCACAATCCTGAAGCCAACAGATTCATATAATTGCCGCGCCGGATTATTCGACATGCCGGTTGAGACGCATACGCGGTCCATCCCGCGCGCTTTCAACCTTCTCAAGCCTTCGAGCAGTACAGCACGTGTCAATCCCTGCCGGCGATAAGGTGGACGCGCGCCTACCGGACCAAAATCACCAATGCGGTTGACCGGATCAATCCAGCCATTCACATAGGCAGCGATAACGCCATCCGGAGCAACGGCAACCACATCGAGTTCGCGGTGATACCCGGGCAGCTCCATCAAACGCGCATAATCCTCGCCGTTGATATCGCCCACGGGCCACGGCAGCCAGACATCCCGCTCTGCGCCAGCCCGGTTTGCAGTCTCACCGGATTCAGCCACGGCGCGGATATGATAACCGGGGGGTATAAGGCTTTCAGGAATCGCGACGTCCAACGCGCGCAGCATATTCACCTCGGCAAACTCCCCGCTGTATTTGAACCCGTGCTGCTCCAGAAACGCAATCCGTTGCGCATCGTCCTGCCGGGCGCCGGCAGCCATAGGTCCACTCCACCTCTGCCCCTCGCGTTTGCGGAGCTCGCTGACCAGCGTTTCCGCCCAGGTCAGCGCTTCTGCCTCTATACCGGAACCATCATACTCCGGCAATACATGGCATTCAAAAGATGGATCTTCACCCAGAATCGCATAGGCGATCAGCTTTCCTTCCCGATCATGCCAGAGTCGAATGTGTTCCTGCGGATTCAAGTGGCATGTCACCAGAAAGAAATTCCACATCAGTTCGCCGACATGCGCGTAGCGCCAATCGGTGGTACGCGAACGCGCCTGCATCAGCATTTCCTGCATCTGCACCAGGTCAGATTCGGTTTCATACATCCGGGATGTTCGCAAACATCCAGTGATGGTGTTAGAAATATTCAGGCTCAAAGGTTGCTCCCAACAATCGTTGTCATTTACCACGAAAATATTGTCAAATCCTATAAGTATTATATCCAGCAAAAGCTAATTATCCACCCCAAAGAGAGTGTCCGTTACTTTTCCGCAACGGTAATAAGTGTGCATACTCCGCACTTTGCTAAACATATTATGATTTGCCTTGAGCAGGATGCTGTGGCGGGGCGGAATACGGAGCTTTTCCATGCAAGGGAGACCTCCGCCCCGCCACCTGGTTTAAAGGGGGCATCCGCTTTATCTTGATACCGAGTGTCAATTGCCCAGAGCAGAAACGGAGTATTTTCCCGTTTCTGCATGTTTGGCAGGTGGTTTTCCTGCCAAACACTGTGGTTGGTGATTTCCCTTCCACACACCCGCGCCGCACTATGCGCATAGGATGCAAAAATGTGACACACACCAAAAGATTCCCCCTTGAAAAAATACATTCACGCAGTACAATAGATATAGAACTTATGTTCTATCAAGAGTCATGGAAAAAATAATTTATCTCACCGCGCCGCACCTGCCGGTTCAGGTGGAACAGCAGCGCCACCGCACCGGCAGCGAAGCCGCGTGCATCATCGGGGGGCGCCCCTGGGACCCCAGCGTGGTGCTGGATTGCTGCCCCCTGGCACAAGCTGCCGGGGTTTATCCCGGCATGGGGCTGGCGCGGGCGGCGATGCGCTGCCCGGATGCGCAGTTCCTCCCCGCCGATAACGACGCCTACCACGCTGTTCAGCAGCAGGTCGATGCGGCGCTGCGGCAGTTTACCGACCGTGTGGAGACGGCAGGCCTGGGGGCGTGGTTTGTCGATGCCGGCGATATGACCCGGCTGTTCCCCGAGGATGAGCATCTGGCACAGCAGATGCTGAAAGCCGCCAGAGAGCACAGCGGGCTGCAGCTGCAGCTCGGGATGGCAAGTCACCGTTTTACCGCGCAGCAGGCAGCCTGCGCCGCCGCTCCGAACAACCGCGTCGTCGTTCCCGCAAAACACGACCGCGCCTTTCTCTCCCCCCTACCGCTGACAGCACTTCCCGGCGATGATGAGCTTCTCCGCCGTCTGGATATCCTGGGCATTCACAGCCTGGGAGCCCTGGCGGATTTACCCCGTCTGGCGCTGATACGGCAGTTTGGCGCCTTTACCGGCATACTCCACGACCTGGCGGCGGGACGCGACCCGCGTCCGGTCTATCCGGAAGCCCCACCGCTGGAGTTGCGTCAGAGCCATCTCTTCGAACCCGCCACAGCTGATCTGCCAAGGGTGCACGCCCGGGTGAAAGCCATGAGCGAAGCCCTGGCACAAACGCTCAAGCAGCAGGCGTACCAGGCGCAGGGCATACGTGTGCAGCTCGAAGACGAAGCCAGCCAACGGCATACCGCGTCCGGTGTCATCAAACCCCCCACCGCGGACGGCGCGCAACTGCAGCGCAGAATAACGGCGCTGCTGGAACGCCTTAATCCGGCGGAGGCGGTGGAGAGCCTCACGCTGGTCATCTACCCGCTGCGTCCCGCCTACCTGGCAACGACGCAACTGGCAATGTTCACGGCAGTTGAAGACCAGCAGCACAGCCAGCTGCAGCAAGTTCTGCAGCGTCTGCGTGAGCGGTTTGGGCAGCTCATCATTATGATTGCCTCCCTGATCGGGCCCCCCCGCCCGCAAAAAATACAGGTGACCACCGGACCCGACGCGATTCCCCGGGCTCTTGTATGGCCCGACCGCATCGTGCCGGTGCGCAGCATCTACGAACACTGGCGCGAAAGCCGTTTCTGGTGGGCGCAACCGGTACAGTACTACTATTACCGGATTGAGGATAACAAAGGACAGGTCAGGGTTATATACCGCGACCTGCGCGGCGAAACCTGGTGGCTGGACCGCCGCTCCTGGACCACCCGCCCATGAAAGCCCCAAGCTATATCGAGCTTCACGCCCATTCCAGCCACAGCCTGCTGGATGGCGTGCCCTCCCCGGCAGCCCTGGTCACCCACGCCAGCTTGTGCGACATGCCGGTCCTGGCCCTCACCGACCACGACGGGCTTTACGGCGCCGTCGCCTTTATCCGGGCAGCGCAAGACGCCGGTATCAAACCCATCCTGGGCGCCGAGGTCACCATGGCGGACCAGAGCCACCTCACGCTGCTCGTGGAAAACAAAAAAGGCTACGCCAACCTGTGCCAGCTCTTGACCCTGGCGCATCTGGACCAGCCCAAGGGCACTGCACGTCTGAAGTACCGCGACCTGGCACGCCATAGTCAGGGGATCATCGCCCTGAGCGGTTGCTCCAAAGGTGCAGTCGCGTCATGGGTAGCGGAAAGAAAGTTCCGCGAAGCTCACGCAGCCGCGCAGTGGCTTATTGATCATTTCGAACCGCACCATGTCTACATTGAACTGCAGCGGCACTATCTCCCCGGTGAACTGCGACGGACGAAGGGCCTGATTAACCTGGCAGAAGCCCTCGACCTGCCCATCGTCGCCACCGGCAACGTCCATTATCTGACGCGGGAACAGCGTGAAATTCACGATGTCCTGACGTGCGTGCGCGAGCACACCACCCTGGGGGATGCCGGGGACAAGCTGCGCGCCAATGATGAGTACCGCTTCCGGTATCCAGAAGAGATGGCTAAACTCTTTGCCGGCAACCGGTCTGCCCTGGAAAACACGTGGGTTATCGCCGAACGCTGCGCCGATGCCGGCACATTCCTGCCGGACGGAGCGCAATCCCTGCCCCACTTCCAGGCGCCTGACGGCAGCCCCCCCGACCCATATCTGCGGCGCCTGTGCGAGCAGGCGTTGGATGAAGCCTATCCCCCGGAAAACCCCAAAACCCAACACGTCAAAGCCGCGGCGCTGCTGCACAAGGAGCTGGATATCATCTTTCAACTCCATTTAGCCAACTACTTCCTGATTATGGGCGATATCGTCCATTACGCCCGCAGCCACGGCATCCGCTGCCAGGGGCGCGGCAGCGCCGCCAACTCGCTGGTGGCATATCTGCTGGGCATCACGCCCATCGATCCGGTCGCGACAAATCTCGTGTTCGAGCGTTTTCTCTCCCTGGAACGCCCCCGCCCGCCGGACATTGACGTGGACTTCGCGGCGAACCGGCGCGAAGAGGTCATCCAGTATGTGTACGAACGCTACGGGCGCGATCACGCCGCTATGGCATGCACCCTGGTTACTTACCGGATGCGGTCCGCCGTCAGAGACGTCGCGCGCGTCCTGGGATTTCCGCCGGCGCTGATAGAACGCCTGACCGGCGCGCTGGACATGCACGATCCGGAAAGCATCAAAAACTTTCACAGTCAGGTTGAGGCTTTCGGAGCAGACTTCGCCGGCGCGCCGTTCCAGCACCTTCTACGCCTGGCGCCCCAACTGGAACACATGCCGCGGCATCTGGGCATCCACAGCGGGGGGATGATCCTGTCAGGGCCCCTGCTGAGCACCCTGGTCCCGCTGGAGCCAGCGACAATGCCGGGACGGACGGTCATGCAGTGGGACAAATACGCGCTGGAAGATGCCAGCATGATCAAAATGGATTTGCTGGGATTGGGCATGCTCGCCGCCATTGATGACACCGTCACCATTATTGAGCAGCTGACCGGGCAGCGCGTTGACCTGGACAAAATGACACCGGATGATCCGGAAGTGTACGCTATGCTGAGGCGGGGCGAAACAGTTGGCGTATTCCAGGTTGAGAGCCGGGCGCAGGCAAATCTGATTCCCAACTTTCAACCGCGGACGTTCGAGGATCTCACGGTCCAGGTCGCGCTGATCCGCCCGGGACCCCTGAAAGCCAATGTCGTGCGCCCTTACCTGCAGCGCCGCCGGGGCATTGAACCGGTGCGCTATCCCCACCCCCTGCTGGAATCCGCGTTGAAAGAGACGCTGGGCCTGGTCATTTTCCAGGAACAGGTTCTCAAAGTGGCGCGGGATTTAGCCGGATTTACCCCGGGTGAAGGGGAGAAACTGCGCCGGGTTTTGGGTCATAAAGAGGGAGAAGCCGCCGTAGCGCCGTTCAAGGAACGTTTTATGCAAGGCGCGCAGGCAAATAATGTTCCCCCAGCCATTGCCGAGGATGTTTTCACCCAACTGCAGGCTTTTGGCGGATATGCTTTCGCCAAAAGCCACGCTGCGGCATTTGCCGTCCTCACCTACAAATCTGCGTGGCTGCGGCGCTACCACCCGGCGGCTTTTTTCGCCGCTCTGCTGCGCAACCAGCCCATGGGCTTTTATTCTCCCAACGCCATCGTCGCCGAAGCGCGCCGGCACGGCATTACGATCCACGCCGTCGACGTGCAGCATTCCGGGGCAGCCGCCAGCGCCAGCGAAAATGGCATTCGCCTGGGTTTGAACAGCGTGCGGGGCCTGGGAAAAACTGCCAAAGAGCATATTTTAAGCGCGCGGGAGGCAGGGGGGTTCCGGTCGCTTGAGGACTTCGTCAGCCGGACACGCCTGGACCGGCGTTCGGTGGAAGCCCTGATCCTGGGCGGAGCTTTTGACAGCTGGGAGATTCCGCGGCGCCAGTTGGTCTGGGATTTGCAGGCAGCGAAGATAGCGGCGCTTGCCGGTCCAACCCTGGACCTGGACACACCCGGGGAACCCACCTTCACTGCCCTTCCCGAGCACGAGCGGTTGTGGTTGGAATACCAACACACCGGCATCATCGCCGGGCAGCATATCACCACCCTGGTCAGCACGCAGCTGCAGCAGATGGGTGCTACCGCCACCAGCGATCTGCACCGCTGGCCTGACGGCACAAAGATCCGCGTCGGCGGGGTTATCACCTCCCGCCGTCCTCCCACCCCTGCGGGAACCGTGTTCCTGTCGGTGGAGGATGAGGAAGGAATCGCCAACATCACCCTTGTCCCGGACGTCGCCGCTGCCTACCACGAAGCCGCCAAATCAAGGTTTGTCATTGTCGAAGGGGTGATCCGGCGCGATGGGGCAGCGCTCAGCGTGCTGGCACGCCGCGTGCTGCCGTTAGTGCGTGAATGAATGGAAAAAAGGAGCTCGCCTTTTCTACCCGGAATTGAAACGTATCTTTTTATTCGCGAGAGCGGACCAGCGTTGTCCAGGTACCTTTCTGCACAATTTCTTCACGCTGATTGAGGACGGTGACATCCAGCACAACAAAACCGCCGGCAAAATCAGCCATAGGGCGTTTTTGCCGGAAATCAACCTTCGCATAGAGCGTATCACCGATCTTCACAGGGGCGTGATATCGCCACTTCAGGTCTGTAAAAGCTTCCAAACTGTCATTGAGACAGCCCAACTGCCACGCCAACCCGCTGATGACAGCCAGTCCAAGCAAACCGTGGGCAATGCGTTCCCCGTATTGCGTGGTCGCTGCGTAAGTTTCATCCATGTGCAGCGGATTATCATCCCAGCTTAACGCCGCAAAAGCATCGATATCAGCGGCAGTGATCGTGCGCTTGCCGGAAACCAGTTTCACGCTCAAGTTAAAATCTTCATAAAACAAGGGGGGGCAGGGCTCTGTCATGTCAGGCTTCCTTAATTTCAGCTAAGAGTGCATTAAAAAGAGCTTCATAACCATCTATTGTTTTGTCTGTTGAAAAGCGTTCTTCAATTTCGCCGCGAGGATGATGATAGGATTCTCCGCCATCCAGCACTTTGAGGATGCTATCCGCCAACCCGGCAGCATCGCCAATGGGGGCAATTTCTCCCATCCCGGTCTGGAGGACAGGCTGCCGGACACCGGGTAAATTGCTGGCGACACACGGCGTACCAGACGACATGGATTCCACCTGCACGAGCCCAAAAGACTCTGTCGAATTCAGGCTGGGCACCACCAGCACATCCAGGTTGGGATAAAACGCCGCCATTTGCACGGGATCAAGGATACCCAAAAACTTCCACTTCCCCTGGTCTTCATAACGGCGGATGATGGGATAGAGCCTGTCGGCGTAAGCCTGTTCCGACAGCACATTCACATACTGCCCGGCAAAGAGAATCCGGGCATCAGGATACTTTTCCAGAATAGCGGGGAAGGCTTCCAGAAGGATTTCTACACCTTTCTCCGCTGCCAAACGGGCTGCCATCCCAATCACCGGGCTTTTATGTTCCGGATTGTGCATTTTCTCAAAAGCGACGATGCCGGATCGGGTCATTGCCGGCAACTCCACCGGCGGGGAAATCACATGCAGCTTCTCGCCAAAACGTTGAAAGAACGGCGAGTGCTCCGCGAAATCCTGCGTATAAGCGACGACAGCATGGCAGAAGCGTCCCGCAAGGTTATTCATCATGTGGACAGCTTTGTTGACCACGACATTAAAAGCACCGGGGGGCAATTGCAGATCGCAATGATAAGTCAATACTGTGGGTTTGCGCAGCCATCGTCCCCGCAGGGCGACACCCGCAGCATCAAACTGCGGTAAGTGGAGGCTGATCACATCCGCCTGGCGCACATATTTCCATGCCAGAAAGCCGAAGGTCGGCATGATAACACCTTTGCTGATGCGAAACAGGATCGGGGCGCGAACAACCTGCACACCGTTCAGGTTCTCGTGACGAGGCAGGTGCGCATCATATCTGGAGGTGAGAATGGTGACGTGGTGCCCCCGGGCGACCAAACCCCGCGCCAGGTGTTCAGCGTAAATGGTTAACCCGCTGGTATGCGGACGATAATAGGTCAGGACGATCAGGATATTGCGTTCTTTCTGCATCGATGAAACACCCCTTCAGGTGATTGTATCCATATTCAGGCTCTAAATGCTGGCTATATATACTGTGTTCTAGTGTTCAATGGGCTGGTCTGCTGCGCCAACCAGACTGCGCAGCGAGATGCCCCAAATAAGTAAACTCACTGTTCCCAGAATAATGCCCGAAAGATAAGGGATAGCATGCACGATGACAGCATACGCAAATCCCATATCGCGCGGAACACCAAATCCCCAAGTCAGGGCTTCCCGGACAGCAAAATGAAAGGATCCGATACCGCCGGTTGCAGGAAAGACCATACCAAAAGCACTCGCCCACATGGACACGGTGCCCCGCAACAGAGAACTATCCGGGATAAAAGCCCGGCATGCAACCATCACCGTGGTGAAATACAATGCTGTGACCACCCAGAGTGCAAGAGACCAAAGGATGACCTCCATGCCTGCCCGGGGAGAACTCAGCGCGCTGAACCCATCAAGGATATGGCGCAGCGGTTTGAGCCAGCGGTCAGGATGCGCAATATGAAGCATTTTCAGGATACTTATTGCGAATTTTTCCATACGCGCAGGCATCAAGGCTAACAGGACAAAGACACCTAACAGCCCTAACGCCAGCACACCGCTGAGGATGAGTAAAAGCTGGTAGCTGAAAAAGGCGTTAGCTTGACCGGCAGTCAGGTAAGTCCTGAGCCCGGGCACAAAAGGCAGCGTGCTGAGCAGCAGAATAAACATAATAAACAAATCCAGCACGCGCTCCACAACAACCGTCGAAAGCGCTGCCAGAGTTGTGACCGGACCCCGCAAACTGGCGCCGACCGCACGGGCTGGATCACCTGCACGCAAAGGCAGGACACCGCTGACCAGATATCCAATATTGATTAAACCGAAGGTATCGCGCCAACCCAACTTCTTACCCAACAGGATGCGCCAGCGCTGGGCGCGAATGGCTAAAGTTCCGAGGATTAAAAGAAATGTAAGAAGCAACCAGGCCCAGTTCACCTGACTTAAAGCATAGCCAACGGTGGCGAAGTCCACGCCTCTGAGCGCGACATACAGCGCGAGCGCGCTGAGGATAAGTGTCACGATGATCTGGATAGTCCGTTTTTTCACAAGGGTCATTATACCACAACGACCTTATTGAGCAGCACAAAGGCGGGGTTTTTACGGATCATTCAATGTCACATTTTAAGGAGTGTGCCGAGGTCTCCCTAGCATTCACAGGCTACATGTTCCACCCCGCCACAGCATCCCTCTATAGGAATCCACTATATTGTCAGCATTGTACAGTGTTTGCCAACTTCCTTTCGATTCGGAAAAGTGACGGACATCTAAAGCCCAAGAGTGTGCGTCACATTTTTGCATCCTATGCTCTTAAGGCGGTGCGGAATAGTCCTCTCGTGCATCCAAAGTTGATTCCCGCGCCGCACTTCCTTCAAAGGGGTGTGTCGGTTGCCCAGGGCAACCGACACACCCCTTTATACCAGGTGGCGGGGCGGAGGTCTCCATTGCATGCAGAAGCTCCGTATTCCGCCCCGCCACAGCATCCCTCTATAGGAATCCACTATATTGTCAGCATTGTACAGTGTTTGCCAACTTCCTTTCGATTCGGAAAAGTGACGGACATCTAAAGCCCAATACACACTTGGATTGAGCTGAAAAAGCATTACACTGAAGGAAAGCTCAATCTGCAAATTTGCCTTAAATGCGCTTCAAATATTCAGTGTGACAACAAAGGAGGGCTGATGCTGCTGGCTGTTGATGTGGGGAATACCAATATTGTTTTTGGCGTCTACGACCAGGATCATTGGATTTACGATTGGCGCATTCGCACGATACGCGACAAAATGCCGGATGAATACGGCATCATGTTGATATCACTGCTGCGTGAAGCGGGACTCTCCATGCAGTCTTTTGACGCTATCGCGCTCTGCAGTGTTGTCCCTCCTCTGACGGGCTATATGGAAGAAATGTTCGCCCTGTATACGCCCATTACACCCATGGTCATCAACCATACAATACAAACCGGATTGACTTTTGCTGTCGATAATCCCGCTGAGGTTGGCGCTGATCTCCTGGCGGATGCTGTCGCAGCTTACCATCACTTTCACGACGCCTGCGTGGTTGTGGATTTCGGCACCGCTACCACCTTCACGGCGATATCAGCTTCGGCGCAATTCTTAGGCGTCGCCATCGCTCCCGGTGTAAAACTCGCTGCTTCAGCCTTGTCGGGTGGGACTGCCCAATTACCCCTGGTCAGGTTGTCAGCTCCGAAAAAAGCTATTGGCACCAATACCACCCACGCGATTCAGTCCGGGGTTCTCCTGGGTTACGTCAGCCTGGTAGAGGGCATGCTGGACCGGTTCGCGCAGGAGTTTGATTTCGCGGGGAGGATTGTCGCTACCGGGGGTTTTTCAGCGGTTATCGCGCCCCTCACCCACAAATTCGCCCTGGTTGATCCCCTGTTAACGCTTGATGGTATCCGGCTTATTGCTGAGAAAAACCTCTAAGGCGCCCCCTGGCATTCGACAGGCTTTGACCACCACAGGCTTGCTCCTCCTGGCGCTTATGCTGCGGGTTTGGTGGCTGCGCGCCTTCCCGGCAGCGGCAACAGCACCCGTGGATGGGGAAGGCTATTATCTGCTTGCCCGTAACCTTCTGGAAGGACACGGTTTTAGTATCGCCTGGGAAACTCCATATTGCCCCAACACAGTCCGCACACCGCTGTATCCCCTGTCGGTGGCTTTTAGTTTCCTGCTTTTTGGGCCCGTGCCGCAACGCGTCGTATGGCTCCAACTCTTTCTCGAGGTTATCACATGCGCGGTCGTCATCCGGTTGGGATGCGACCTGGGCAACCTTATATCCCGAAACGCACATTCCATTTTTATGACCGGCGCGCTGGCAGGCATGCTCTACGCAGTCAATGGAAGCACGCAGCGTTATACAGGCTTTTTATTCAGCGAAACGTTGTTACTCCCGCTGCTCACTACCGCGATACTCCTGTCCTGCCGTTTTTTGCGCCGTCCCATTAAGCAGACTGCCATGGCAGCAGGTCTATTCTGGGCACTTGCGCTGCTGACCAAACCCAATGTTCAGTTCCTCGCACTATTCGTAGGGGCGGTCCTCACAAGCGCTGTTTTCCACCGGAGGCCCAAAAAACGGGTGTCCTATCATAACGTTATCTGGTTCTGGATAGCTTTGATAGTTGCGCTGCTCCCGTGGTTAATCCGTAATGAAAGGCTTACTTCACGCTGGATACTCTCCAGTGCATTCGAAGAGAACATAGCGCGCGTAGCTGCGGTGGCTACCCAGGCAGAAATGATGGGCATCCAGGCGGAACCATGGACCGCAACATGGGAATATATTTATACAACACAATCAACGCTAATCAGCCTGCAGAATGGCTGGTTTTTAAGTTCTACACCACGGTTCAGTTGTCAATGGCTGGCCTACCAGCAATCGCAGACAGCCCGGGCAGCCCGTCGATTGGTGGCAGCATCACCTTTTTTCTATGTTAAAGCCCATATGACCGGAGTCGTGAAGAGCTTGCTGGATCCGGGACACCGCTTATGGTACCCCATTCTCACAGGTGAGACGTGGACCAGCACCGGCGTCGTACCCGATATCGGAACACGGATGCTCTGGTCTCTACGGCGCAGAGCGGTGGGAGATGCGATACAAACCTTTATCACACAGCGCATCACGCGCATTCCGACTTCTGCAGGTCTGATGTGGTGGGGATTGTGGTTTGCCAGGCTGGTAAGCTGGTATCTTGTTACCCGCGGTTTATGGGGGATACGCCGGCGCCGATGGATACTTACCGTCCTCATGGGCAGCCTCCTCTATATTCTGTTCTTGCCGGGACCCATTGCCCATGACAGATTTTACCTGCCGGCGGTTCCCATCGTATGCGCCCTTGCAGCAGGAGGGTACACTTTACTATTCGGGCAAGACGGATAACATCCGAGAATACTACAAACGGCAAGGTAAGTGGCGGTGCGGTGCAACTTTGGTTTTGCTGTTCAAGTATCTTCCCGCACCGCCACTTCTGGCAGTCACCGCTATTCTGAAACGTCAAAACACTTGATGATCAAGTTGACATTCATTCCGGATGGGTATAATAAACGCCAACGCCGATACTATAAACCCGGCTTTCCGGGAGGTTGTATGATAGAAGTTACACTTGAAACCATCCAAATGAGTTTAGTTTCTGCCAATCGTATAGTTGTACTCAAAGAATTGGAAGCCGAACGCTATCTCCCGATATGGATCGGGCCCTGCGAAGCCGAATCCATTTCGGTGTGCGTCAATGGTATTAAAACACCCCGCCCATTGACACACGACCTGGCTATTCAAATCATTGATGTCCTTGGTGCAATTCTGAGCTATATCTATATCAACGACCTCGTCGAAACCACATTTCATGCACGGGTGGTGCTGAACCTTAGCGGTGAGGAAATAGAAATTGATTCGCGCTCCAGCGATGCCATCGCTTTGGCTGTCCGCGTTGATGCGCCTATCTTTGTTGCGGAACATGTCATGGATGCGGCAGGTGTGGTACCGGAAAACGAGATCGATTTGGACAAACAGATGCCAGGTGAAACGCTGGAAGTTTTTCGTGATTTCCTCGAATCTCTGGACGAAAGTGACGAAACTCTTAACAGTTAATCCATAGACAAGAGGCGTAATGACAGTTCCTGACAAAACAATACCACAAAACATCGAAGCCGAGGAAGCGGTTCTCGGGGCGTTGATGATTGATCCTGAAGGGATTTTCCGGGTCCTGAACTTTTTGCGCGCCGAGGATTTCTACCTGCAAAAGCACCGTTGGGTTTACGAAGCGATCATCAAAATCCACGAACGCCGGGATCCGATTGATTTCCTTACCCTGACAACAGAGCTAGAGCAGCAAGAACACCTGGAAGCCGTTGGCGGTGGTGTGTTCATTTCACAATTAATCAGTGCGGTCCCTTCAGCCATCAACATCGAGTCCTACGGACATCTGGTAGAACAGACTGCGGTGCGCCGGCGCTTACTGGACGCTGCCAGCGACATTGCGAGACTGTCATACAACGAAGCTATGGCTCTGGATCTTGTTGTAGATCAGGCTGAGAAAGCTCTGTTTGGGGTCTCCCAAAAACGGACAACACGCGACCTGCAACCCATCCAGGAAATTGTACCCCGCTATTACGACTATATCGAAAACCTGTATGAACACCAGGGTGACCTGATGGGGGTACCGACCGGATTTCAGGATCTGAACCGTCTTTTAGGCGGTTTTCAGAAATCCGATCTGCTCATCCTGGCTGCCCGACCCGGCGTGGGTAAAACCTCGTTGATGATCACCTTTTCGCTACGGGCAGCGGAAAAAGGTAAAGTCGTTGCCCTGTTCAGCCTGGAAATGTCGGCAGAACAATTGGTGCAGCGCATGGTCGCCCAGATCAGCAATATTGATGCGCAGCGGCTCCGTTTGGGACAGCTCCACGATAATGAATGGCCCGCGTTCGCAGAAGCCATTGGGCATCTGTCAGAACTGCCGATTTACATTGATGACACGCCCTCTATTACGGTGATGCAGTTGCGCACAAAGTGCCGGCGGTTGACTTCCGAGCGCGGTTTGGATATCATTTTTCTTGACTATCTGCAATTGATGGATTCTGACAACCGTTCAGAAAACCGCGTGCAGGAGGTATCCTATATTTCCCGCTCACTCAAAGGGCTGGCGCGCGAGCTGAACATTCCCCTGATGACTGCATCACAATTATCCCGTGCTGTAGAGCAGCGACAGGACAAACACCCCGTCCTGTCAGACCTGCGCGAATCGGGATCGTTGGAACAGGACGCCGATATTGTGATGTTTATATACCGCGACGAGTTATATAATGAGAAAACCGAAACACCCAACGTCACTGATATAATCGTGGCAAAACATCGCTCTGGACCTACGGGGACTATCCAGTTATTCTTTAACAAAAAACTTACGAAATTCGCGGATGTTGCCACGCAAGTGCCTCCGGATGAGTACAATAACTATAATCCACCCCCGCCACCTTTAATGCGAGGTTAGGCAGGATGCATAACTTTTCGGGTTTTCCAGAAGGTAAGATTGCTATGGTAACCCTGCCTGAATTATTCTTCAGCCAACTGGTACCGCTCATTGACGATCTGAACGAGTTAAAAGTAACCTTGTTGATTCTGTGGCGTCTTTCTACGACGCAATCCACGGCTGCACCCTGGATAACCAGCGAGGAGTTGAGAACAGACCCAATCCTGCAATCCGCTTTACGTCCGGAGGACAACCAGAGTTTTGAGCAGGCATTGGTCGTTGCTCTGGAAAAAGCCGTGACGCGCGGAACGCTCCTCAGCCATCCTTGGGAGCTGGCAGACAAAACCGTTGAGACACGCTATTTCGCTAACAGTCCAAAGGGCCGGGCAACGGTGAATGCCATGCGGCGGGGAGAAGCGCCAGATCGGATTATGGTTGAAGAACGTCCTAACATATTCACACTCTACGAACAGAACGTCGGACCACTGACAGCGATGATCAGTGAAGACCTGGTGGAAGCTGAGAGCGAATTCCCGGCAGCGTGGATCGAGGATGCTTTCCACGAAGCTGTCAAGGCTAATAAGCGCAACTGGAAATATATTTATGCCATCCTGCACCGGTGGCAAAAAGAGGGGAAAGATGAAGTCGATCGAAGAGATCGCGAAACAGATCCGCGACGCTACACTGAAGGCAAATTCGGACACCTCATCAAACATTGAGGACACATCCGGACCCTCATTGGGCGATCCGGATTGCACAATCTGCCACGGCGAAGGTTATGTGCGTTTGACCGTACCGGTAGGGCATCCCAATTTCGGGAGACTTTTTCCGTGCACCTGCCGTCTCCCTGAGCTTGAAGCGCAGCGCACCGAAACACTGCGTTTGATGAGTAATATCAAACAATTGGATCGCTACACATTTGACACCTTTACCTCTGAGGGTCACGGCATTTCACCTGAAAGGCAGCGTAATCTGCGCTGGGCTTTTGAAACAGCGCAGGATTTTGCTGAAAAACCGGAAGGATGGTTGGTGCTGATTGGAGGATACGGCTGTGGCAAAACGCACCTGGCGGCTGCCATCGCTAATTATGTTGTCAAACGGGATATTACACCACTCTTTGTTACAGTCCCTGACCTCCTGGATCACTTGCGCGCCACTTACGCACCCACCTCTGCGGAAGGTTACAGCGAGCGCTTCGAACAAGTGCGGACGTCCCCGCTGCTCATCCTGGATGACCTGGGCACCGAAAACACCACATCCTGGGCGTTGGAAAAACTCTTTCAGTTACTCAATTACCGCTATCTGATGCGGCTCCCCACTGTTATCACCACCAATCAGGAACTTGAGCTACTTGATCCCAGGCTGCGATCGCGCCTGGGGGATAGTGAATTGGTGGATATTGTTACCATCCTGGCGCCGGATTTCAGGGGCAGCGGAACACAACAGGACACATCTGATCTCAATACACTACCCTTGTATCACAATATGCGTCTGGATAATTTCGAAATCCGCCGCAACGAGCTGGAACGGGAGGATAGCGACAATCTCAAACGCGCGCTGGATCTGGCAACCACCTATGCTGCCAAACCAGAAGGATGGCTGGTGTTGACCGGTGTTTACGGTTGCGGTAAAACACACCTGGCAGCCGCCATTGCCAATGAACGCGTACGACTGGGCGGTACCGCTTTATTTATCGTGGTACCGGATTTACTCGACCACCTGCGCTCTACTTTTAATCCGCAAAGTCCGGTCGCCTACGACCGCCGTTTCGACGAAGTGCGCAGGGCACCTCTGCTGGTTCTGGATGATCTGGGGACTGAAAGTGCTACTGCATGGGCAAAGGAAAAACTGTTCCAATTACTCAACCACCGCTATATTGCCCGTATGCCCACCATTATCACCACAGCACGCGCAATCGAGGACCTGGATCCCAAAATACATATTCGCCTGCTGGACAGCCGGCTTTGCGATATTTTTGCCATATCGGCACGCGCATACCTGGGTGGCAGTGGCGCAACTTTAAACAGCCCTTCCCGTACATCCAGTAAGCGGCGCCGTTGATCGAGTTTTTGCAGATACGATATTGTATTATAGAACTTTTGTGCTATAATAAGGTAATATATTCACTGAATAATTCGGGATACACTGTATCCCCACATTAACCCTATGTCGTGAACTTTGGAGGTTAACTATGAGTGACGGACGAGTAAAAGCATTGGATCAGGCAGTTGCCCAGATCAAACGCAGGTTTGGTGATGGAGCGCTCATGCGTCTGGGAGACGCCACGCATCTTAACGTCGAGGTGATCCCTACAGGATCCCTGGCGCTGGATATTGCGCTGGGTGTCGGAGGCGTGCCTCGCGGGCGCATCGTCGAAATCTACGGACCGGAAGGTTCCGGAAAGACCACGCTCTGCCAGCACATCGTGGCGGAGTGTCAAAAAATGGGAGGCGTCGCGGCTTTCATTGATATGGAGCACGCGCTGGATCCCACTTATGCCGCCCATTGTGGCGTGGATGTCAACAATCTGTACATCTCACAACCCGATACCGGGGAGCAGGCGCTGGAGATTGCGGAAACGCTGATTCGCAGCGGCGCCGTGGACGTCATTGTCGTGGACTCCGTCGCTGCGCTGGTACCCCGCGCTGAGATTGAAGGCGAGATGGGTGACTCGCATCCCGGTTTGCAGGCCCGATTGATGAGCCAGGCTTTGCGCAAGCTATCGGGTGCTATCAAACAGAGCAACACTGTCATGATCTTCACCAACCAATTACGGATGAAAATAGGTGTGATGTTTGGTTCACCGGAAACCACCAGTGGCGGCCGTGCCCTTAAATTCTACGCCTCCACCCGTCTGGATGTACGGCGCATCAAGTCCATCAAAGACCAGGGGGAGGTCGTCGGATCTGCAACACGCGTCCGCGTGACCAAGAACAAAGTCGCCGCACCTTTCCGGGTCGCCGAATTTGACATTATGTTCGGTGAGGGCATCAGCCGCGCCGGAGATCTGATTGACGTTGGTTTGAACCTGGGTGTCATCGAAAAACGGGGGTCCTTTTACTACTTCGACAGCGACCGCTTCGCCCAGGGACGTGAAAACGCCAAAACTTATGTGAAAGAAACACCCGAATTTGCCACAAATGTCGAGCAGCTTATCCGCAAGCAGCTCAGCGCCCTTGATCAGGATCACATTCCATTGGAATTTAAATCGGAATCGGCGCAGGATACGGACGACGACGAAGACGATAGTTCACTGGATTAAGCACGTACCACAGAGTTATTGGGATTTGCCGGTTGTGGAACAACCGGCAAATCCTTCTTTTAATAATGCGGCGCGGGAAACAGTTTGCGATGCAAAAGGCAGGCATTCCGCGACACATAATAAGGATGGAAGGTATTCACTCCCGGTCTGATATGGTTTATGAAAAAATGTGACGCGCACCCATCTATGAAGGTAACACCGACACCCCAAAGTGATCCAGCACACGCTGCAGAGGGGTGAGAATCGTGACCGATTCAGACCCCGCAAACAACAATCCTACGCCCCGGCGCTGCATATCCAGAATGCTGGAACCGCTATCGCCCGGGCTGCTCATATTATCCGCGAACACCTGGTCGCTGAAATTAGCGATGCGCCCGTTATAGTTAACTTTCACGGTCACATCGACCTGCGTAATCGTACCCTGGGTCAAGCCAGTGGTGCGCCCCATTTTCTGCACGCGCTGTCCCAATAAAGGCTCCCCCACCCCCATCACCATCCCCACGCCCATGATCTCCGGATTGACCCAACCAGGATCGTCAGGCAGCGCCAGTGCGGCATCCATGGCGTTAACGCCCGGCGTTTCCAGCACAGCAAGTAAACGGTGTGATGAGCCAGTCAGGCGTGCCAGTCCATTCAGGATCACCGCCAGTGTGTTGGCAATCGTACACTGCGAAGCAGTTTCGCCAAAATCCAGAGGTACATAGTCCACCAGCGTGCCGATGCGATCGTTGGCAGTACCACCATCTGCCGCACCAGGCTGATAAATGGCATCCCCCACCTGGGCATCATTGCTGTTCGCCAGGACATGGTTATTGCTTAAAATATACGGCTTGCCATCCCGGAATACAATTAAACCGATGGTCCCCGCAGTGATATTGTAGTGCCCCACTGAGATACCGGGCTGAGCCGGTCTGTGCCGTACTCGTGGGATCCAGAGGCGCAAAGGCATGAAACTTCCCGGTGGCGACCACGTCAGTTTCCAAACCGCTGATCTCTGAAGGTATCAAATCTGCAGGGCTAAGCCCTACAGCAGGAACTTTATGTGTGACCGAAACCACCAGGCTCAGTTTATCCGTCCGTTTGCCGGCGCTGACCTTATATCCCAACCCGCACGCCTGCACATTGCTCCGCTGGAGTAATTCCGGAAGATTATGTTTCAGCGTTGTTCGCGCCTGATTCAGGATCTGGCTCTCCATGCTATTCTCCTCTATATCCTAAAACGGTTTTTGGGAATCGGGTTCCCCAATCTCCTCCACCTGCACCGCGATACCGTCCAGCGTCCGGGGCACGATCTCATTGGCGTGCAAATTTTCCGGCGGTACCTTGTGCGTCACACTTACAATAATAACAGGATCAGCACTCCCTGCTCGCTTGCCAATGCCCACTGCAACCACATTGGGTTTTGCTAACAACTGGGGTTCGTAACGGGCTTTAACTGCCCGTGCTGCCTGTAAAACCTGATCCTCACTTACCGGTGCAGCCTTTCCGGCAGGATCAGCATTCAGCATTAAGACACTTCCGAGCCAAAAACACACGCCATATCCCAGGATCCCCACTTCCGTCATCCAAAAACCCCATCCCCGCCTCACCGGTGCATCATGAAGGTTGTAAAGGGCAGGCAATAAGCGGTTCAGGGTGGATACGGCAGGCAAGGCACTTAAAGCCGCGATAGGGAGTGCAAACCAGGGGACAACGCGGTGCAATCGCGGCTGCAACCGCGGCAGCAGCCACACTGCAGCGATACAGAACACACCTGTGGCGACAGCCCACCAGAACGGCACACGCCATCCCGGTGTTCGCCATGCGGTAAGAATGATCGGGTAAGGGGGAAGCGTGATAAAAGCCAAAACCAGACTCAACAGCGCGCCTCCAACTCGGAAAATCTGCCTTGATCCGGCAAGATGCAGGGATACCAACACCGCCAGTCCCAGCAGCGGGGCGCGTAAGGCTTGGAGGTTAACACTGATCGCACCGGTTTCGATTTCCGGAAGAAGCAGGACCGCATCATAGAGGTCATAAGCGTTCCAATTGGTCGCTGCGCTGAAGGGTTGGCGTGAAATCCACGGGGAAAAGTAGCCAACCAGCGCCAGCACCCATAAAAGGAGAAACCAGTGGCGTTTCACCTGTTTCGCAGTTGGGTGGTCGATGTTTATCATCGTATGCTCAGACAATCATTATGTCTGCTTCAGAGAAGCTAAGGTGATGCCAGGATGAAGTCATCAAAAGCCGCTACGGTCACTTCACCGGCACGGACAGCGTCCACGAACAGCGCGACACCGCCTGCCTTATTCAGCGATTCCGCATCAAGCGTGACCAGTAACGCATCATTGGCCCAGAAGGAGAGGGTGGTGCCAGAGCAGCGGACCCGCAGCGTGTTTTCCGCTTTCCCCCGGTTAAGATATTCGCTGAATTCCGGACCCGATAAAGGGACGGAAACGCCGTCGCTGACCTCCAGTATCACATAAAAACCATCGGCGCTGATGGCAAACAGATAATAATTATCCTCATCCAACTGCCGGCAAATGACGCCCATCCAATTATCAACAGAACCCTGGACGTGGCGCACCCGGACATCAATGGTCACGTCAACAAAATCGTTTCTCAGGAGCGGGGCATAGACAGCGTTTCTCTGCCCGCCATCTTCCAGATAGAATTCACCGGCAAGCATGTAAGCTGAGGCTGTATCCGTATCAAAACGCACCCAATTAACATCCGGGTGTGTAAAATCATCGGCGAGAATCGTATTCTCCAGCACCGGTAACGACTCACCAGCAGGTGTTACCTGCCCGCAGCGGACGGTCAGGATAAGTATCAGCATGATGAGCAGTATTCGCGGTGTCCGGTGCGTCAATGCCATGATCAAGATTCCTCCTCGAGGATGATTATCCAATATATTTTAGCACAAATTGGGCTTTAGGTTAGGCAACTTTGTTAACAGCCCATACGGTATAATTACCCTTTTTGCGCTGCCCGTCGTATGCCGGTATAGATCATCAACGCTTCCACTGTGCTGTCTTTTCAGTTCGTTTCGCATGCAAATGGCATTTTTACATCTCTTGTCATTATTTTCGCGTTCCGCTGAGCGCAATTTCTCGCCGGTTGTCACGGTTCCTCCTTTGTAACATTTTGCGCGATAGAAATCGTCTTTATTGCACGCAAGGATAATCGGATATATAATTATCTCAGCACACATGTTTCGGATTTGCTGGGTATGTTTCAGTTTGGGAGAAAATGAGATGAATACTGAATTGGATGAACTTTTTAGAAAAGCCCCGCAGTGGTATGGAAGAGTTCGAGAAATTGAGAACGATCGTCCTGGACTGCAATCTGACCGAAGAAATAAAGTGGGGTTGGCCTTGTTACACGTCTCAGAAAAAAAACATCGTTTTAATCCATGGATTTAATGAATATTGTGCGCTTTTGTTTATGAAAGGCGCCCTGTTAAAGGATCCCGAAGGTATCCTCATACAGCAAACGAAGAATGTGCAATCAGCACGCCAGATTCGATTCACCACTATTCAAGAAATCGACGAGATGGAACCCATCTTGAAAGCCTATATTCATGAAGCCATTGAAGTGGAGAAAGCCGGTTTGAAAGTGGTTTTGAGAGAGAATACAGAACCTGGATATCCCGAAGAATTTCAGAAGAAATTAGATGAAAATCCTGCCTTGAAAACTGCTTTTGAAGCGTTGACACCGGGACGGCAAAGAGCCTACATATTTTACTTTTCTACTCCCAAGCAATCCAAAACCCGGGAGTCCAGGGTTGAAAAATATGTGCAGCAGATTCTTGATGGTAAGGGATTAAACGATCGATAATCCGATCCGGCATCCCTTCCGGGAATAAGCACGTAGGGTGACAGT
This sequence comes from uncultured Chloroflexia bacterium, assembly GCA_963700595.1. Classification (GTDB taxonomy): domain Bacteria; phylum Chloroflexota; class Anaerolineae; order B4-G1; family SLSP01; genus PWVB01. The sequence goes on along the minus strand of CAVOYE010000009.1, from coordinate 196,747 downwards.
CACTTTTTGTGCTTTTTGTCGCCCTACGTACTATCAGCCAACTGACTGTCACCCGCGTTATGTATAAAAGGATAACCTTGAGTTTGTAGTAGAGATTTTAATCTCTATCTGGAGAAAGACTGAAGCGCAGCAGACTGCACGCTCTACAATAAACAGTTGTCTAGTTCCTACCCGATTGTGCTGCGGATCCAACTATCAGATACCAGCGATGAACCCCCTGCGTTTTCGCCCGCATAGTCCAGGATCAAGGAGGACACGACGAAAGAAGCGTACGACCTGTGAGAAGCACGGCAGCGAGATTGACAAAACTAAAGGTTATCGTATAATTTTTGCCGTCACAAGGACTCAATTTAGAGGTAAAGAAATACTTTGTCGTCCTTGTGGAGATACGGCCCGCTAGCTCAATTGGCAGAGCAGGGGACTCTTAATCCCTTGGTTACAGGTTCAAGTCCTGTGCGGGTCATAAAAGCATAGAAAACGGTCAAGAGACACTATCTCTCCTGGCCGTTTTTGCGTTTCTGGCAAAGTGACTATTTCCACCACTGTCAAAGAGACTTGCGAAATTTGGCAGGTTTTTCAGTTTACCTGGCAGATACCACACTTACCACTTCTTGTAAGCCCTTAGTATTCTTCCGGCAAATAAAGCATCTTAGCACTCTTATCGCATCATGTGATTAACCAAATCCTTGATGTCAAGAACAGGCACATAAAAAAAGTTGTTCTACCTAGCTAATGTGAGTTACGAATGACTTCGCTTGTGTCCATTTCTTTGAGATGGCATTTATTGTGGAAAAGGATATGTTACTTTCAAAAAACGCAGGATTGTTCGGTATTAAGGACTTAATGCTTGATCCGCATCTCATCACGCATCTGGTTAAGGAGTTTTTGGGAGAAATTCTCTATTCTTTATGCTCTATCTAGGTTGCCTGCAGTGATTAACGGAGATATAATCATTCCAGCACGAATATGCAGATGAGCAATGACGGCTTAGTTCAACTCAGATCGATTTGGCGGAGCGTTTCAATGCCGAAGCACTGTGCAGCGTATCGCCACATCAAGCCGTAATTCGTTGGGTCGTTCACTGCAAAGGTTAGATAATTTCAATATGAAAAAAACAATTCTCGGATTGAGTTTATCTCTGGCTGTTCCTGCAATTTATGTATTGTTTATCAGCCCTATTATTCTCAAGCCTAACGTGGATGAACCAGTTTCCACTTTGGTTGATTTTGGCGTACTTTGGGGACTGGCATGTGGGGTGCTGTTTTTTACGCGAAACGTTGAAAAGCTGCCATTGACAACAATTGGCTGGAAACCTCTATCCTGGAAATTGGCGCTTACGGCTATTGGATTAGGTATTTTGTTGTCATTGTTGGTTCCTGTGCTTACTTTATTAGTTAGCACAATTTTTCCGCCATCCGATACAGGAACGGTAACGCAAGTCGTGTCACATTTCTCCTGGTGGATATTGCTGCTCAGCGTACTCACAGCGGGTATAACTGAAGAGATTTTGTTTCGCGGCTATGCTCTGGAGCGACTACAGATAGTTACAGGAAATAAGTGGATAAGCGGATTGGTTAGTCTGGTGTTTTTTGTGACCATTCACGCAACTGGGTGGAATATTGCTCACATTATTGGTGTTGTCATTCCGCTTGGAATTATCCTTACTGGTCTATACTTATGGAAACGAAATTTAATGTTCGTGATGATCGTTCATGTGGTCATAGATTTACCTTTAGTTTTTATGGCTTTGTTATCATAAAAACTGCCCAACAGAGCGTTCACCTGATGTGCAGTGCGCCTTTAATTCCAAATAGCTGGAAATCAGCCTGTTAAATTCAAGACTTTATCAAAGACGGTGCAGCGGGAAAAGACCGCCCTCACAAATCGGATTGAACTGTCGGAGCGTTTCAATGCCGAAACACGGAGCAATGTATCGCCACAGCAATCCTCAATTCGTCAGGTCGCTAAGGTAGCACGTGACGCGCCAAGATTTTATGACAATAGCTGTGGCGTCCACACTGGCTTCGATTATTCCCGCTTGTGCTGCACAGAAAGGAGCAATATACATGTATGGTTTGATTGGAAAGATGATGGTTGTGCCGGGGCAACGCGACGCGTTAATCTCCATTCTGATTGATGGTGTGAGTGGGATGCCGGGTTGCTTAAGCTACATCGTCGCGCAAGACCCGACTGATCCGGATGCCATCTGGGTGACTGAGGTGTGGGACAGTCAAGAAAGTCATCAGGCTTCTTTGTCACTGCCTTCAGTGCAACAAGCGATTTCGCACGGCAAACCGCTCATTACAGGTTTCGGTGAAAGATTCGAGACCAGGCCCATTGGCGGTCACGGGCTGAGGAGTCAGAAATGAACAGCAAATCGAATAATCGGGTTTTTGGGTACAAATTTGCAGATATTTATCCACTATACATTCAAAAAGCAGAACGCAAAAATCGCACGAAAGAAGAAGTTGATAAAATTATCTTCTGGTTGACTGGCTTTAACCAGGAAGGACTACAACAGCAAATCGAAAAGGGAAATGATTTACAAACCTTTTTTGCTCAAGCCCCAGCCATGAATCCACATAGTTCGCTGATCAAAGGCGTAGTATGCGGTGTTCGCGTGGAAGAAATCGAAGATCCGCTGATGCAAAAAATACGCTATTTGGACATCCTGATTGATAAACTCGCAAAAGGTAGAGCGATAGAAAAGATTCTGCCGCAGTAAGCCGGCAGGCCATATGAAACCACCGCTTATATCATTGGCAGCATTTTTCTGGCTGTGGGTTTCTCCTGCTCCTATACATTATCCACGCCTGCCCACGCGCAGGTCACGCAATCCGTTGGACGGCTTCATAACAGCGCAAGAACATCGCAGACATTCTTTGAATTGACGGCAAAGCACAAGGAGGATTTCCATGAAACGCGCTGTGGTTATTGAGGAAAAGGTAAAGTTGCGACATATCTTGTTCCGATGCTTGTCGAGGATGGCTTTGAGGTCATCAATATGAGCCGCGGCGCGGGTGAAGCCAGCTGTGAGCCTGTTTACCATAAGTGAAATAAATCGAGGAGATTACAAAATGAAAGTATTAGTAACCGGAGGCACAAACGGGATGGGGAAAGGGGTTGCTCAGATATTAGCTGGCATCGACGATCAAACCCATGAGCTCATCATTTTATGCAGATCGAAAGAACGAGGTGAAGCGACGATCCAAGAAATTGAATCCGCTACCAAAAACAACAAGATATCCATGGTTATGTGCGACCTGGCCAAACTCAGTGATGTTCGCAATGCCATCAAGGAGATCCGCAGTCACCATGAGTTTCTAGACGGCGTATTCATCAATGCCGGTTTGGGCTACGCTGCCAAGCGTGTAGAAACCGAAGATGGGATGGATCCGCATTTTCAGGTGAACTACCTGTCCCAGTTCATGCTGACTCTGAACTTGTTGGATTTGCTGGAAAAATCCGAGAATGGCGGCAGGATTGTCTTCAATGTCACAGAGACCGGTGAAATATTCTGGGACGATATCCAAATGAAGAATAAGTGGGGTTATGAAGATGCCATCCATCAGGCAATGGTCGCCAAAAGAATGTTTAGTGAACGTATGCATAATTTATACAAGGAAAGAGATAATTCAAAAGTGTCTTTCATTGGATTTCAAATTGATAAAACTGTTTGGACCAACCAGATCAATATCATTCCATTTTTCATGAAGTCCATGGCAACATTGATGAAACTTTTTGGCACATTTATTTCGATGGAAGAATGCGGGGAGATCATGGCGCCCTTGTTTACTGAAAGCCGGGAAGAGAGCTTGAAAAAATCCGGAAAATTTATCACCTGGAAAAATGATGCGTTTGTCGAGATGAAGCACGACGAATATGCAGCTGACCAAAAACTGCAAGAAAGACTATGGATTGTTAGCCTGGATTTATGCAACGACGAAGAAACAGTTCAAATTGCTGAGAAGCTAACTTAATGCCATAATGATGAAAGCACAGCCCCCAACAACCTCTGGCCTGACGCTATAGGCGGTCTGTATAGCACCGACTCTTATCAGGGGAATGACGACCGTGGCAAGGCGACGCAGGTCTTTTACATGATCCCCAAGGGCGCGTGGCGCGAGCCATGCACATTCATGAGCGGAGGCGACACCGGCGCCGACACAGGCCTCTTGACCGAGGTGGTCGATTTCATTGCCGCGGTCAAAGAGAGGTGCACCAACCACTCCAACATTATCGAGTTGCTTTTATAGTTGTCGCATCTGAAAACATGCCAAATCTTTTTCTTGTTCACTGATCTTCATTATTGAAAAAGCCCCATGTCTGTAATAGATATAGGGCTTTTTCCGTCTTAAGAATCTATATTGCGTGCAGGAATAAGCGGCTACATAATTTTTTCAGCACGCATGTTTCAGATTTACTGCGAGAGATTTATAATAATTTAACCATTCTGTACAAATCGCCAAATGGGCTATATAGAATAATTTTGTGTATTTACATGTTGGCGGCTTCATCATGCATGACTGGTTCGCGCGAACCCCTTGAGCCATTACACCAACTTTCAGCTCTGGATTGGAGGAGAAAGAAGAGGTACCTTTAAAGTATGGAATACGACCAGTTGTGTGCAAATAAAAGACCAAGTATAGGTACGGCTCGTTACATGCCGTGCCTGGAACAGACCCAGGAGGCGATCTTATGATCAGTGAACAAAAAGCTCTGAACGATACTCTACGCGGATTCGAAATCTATAACACAAGAGACATGAGCGTAATTGGGTCATGGTATGATGAAATCCTTGCTCCTAATTGCGTCTATCACAATCCCGAAATGCCGGATGTTGTAGGGCGGGAAAACATCAAGCAGTTCGTGAGTGACCTCTATAAGGCTATGCCAGACCTTTATCACGCCCCCCCTGAAGACATCATTGTGCAAAGAGACAAGGTTGTTGTACGCCACTCGGTAAGTTTCACCGACACAGCATCTGGCAAAGGTCAGATGTGCATGATTGTGTACATAGACCACTATTCGGACGGCAAGGTTATAGAGGAATGGGAACTGGTTGTCCCGTGGCAGGTTGAAGCGTAGGGAGTATTTGATCGGCGGCGGGCTTTGAATCGCTATATGCTGCCCAACATCGGTTGCAGCGGACGCGGCTTCACCGCCGGCCAGTGCAGGGGCTACGCGCGCGAAGGGGACTGGTTCTCGAAGGGGCTTGCGCCGCGCCGCTGGCCCAGGTCTTTAGCCTGGAATTCTCTTGGTGTCCCGACCACCTGACCAGGCCTGAAAAGCGGTTTTGGAGATTCACCTTCATTGTGAGAAGGCTCTTGTTCGGGTGAGTCTGTGGCAATTGCTCTTTCATTGTGATGCGCGTAGTATAACACACGCGCTCAATCGATGTCAAAGATACTTCCACCCCTTGGTTACAAGTTCGAGTCCGGTGCGGGTCACTTATACCCCTTCCGAACCTGGATGGGGTATTTTTGATGGTCATTTAGCCCCACCCCCTTGCGCAAATCGTGAATGCTGGTACAACAAATACAATGTTGGTCTTATGCCGTCATACACTGCAGCACAAGAGGGATAACCGATGGTCGATAAACAGTTTATCCGCACAATCACCGTCCTGCCGGTGAACGACATTGCAGCTTCATGCGCCTGGTACGAAAAAGCCCTCGGTCTCAAGACCGTTTATCTGCACGAAGGCATCCATGAAGGTGAGGTGACGAACTACGCTATCCTGGTGAGGGACGGTATAAACATCCACCTGATCCTGGATGAACCTCCCCCACACAACACCTCATGGACTAAAGCCGGCAGCGGTTACCTCTATTTGAAAGTCATCGATGCCGCTGCATTGTATGCGGAAGTTATTGCACAGGGCATAACCGTCACGCGCGGACTTGAAACAGAGAATTGGGGGGCAACAGGATTCAACCTAGCCGACCCCAGCGGTAACGCGATTCACATTGAACAGGAATAAACATCCGTATGCTATTTACACGCGACCAGGATATAGTTTATGACACTTAAGGGAAAAACAGCCATCGTAACCGGCGCCGCAGGTCAGGGGATGGGGCGGAGTATTGCCTTAACCCTTGCCCGGGAAGGCGCGCGTGTGGTCATCAATTATCGAAAGAGCGCCGAAAGCGCTGCTGCCATTGTCAACCACATTCAGAGCCGCGGCGGGCAGGCGGTCGCCTGTCAGGCAGATATCAACCAGCATGGAACAGTGCCAGGCGCTTGTCCAGGCGGCTGTAAAAGCATTCGGACAGGTCGACATCTGCATTATCGGTCCAGGCGGGGGATGGAATCCGGAAAGCATTGACACTCTCAACGCAAACGAAGCGCTTGATGATGCCATTAAAGAACTGGCGCCGCTGTACAACCTGATGCCGCTCGTGCTGCCCGGGATGTATGAACGGCAGTGGGGCAGGCTGATTGGCATCGGGCAGCATCCCACGTTACATTCACCCGCGTATGCGTGCAATGCCAGCAAAGCGGCTCGAAATCACGCGCTTTTGCTTGCCCATGATCAGGCGTGGTCGCACAGGGTGACCGTGAATGTCATGTGTCCCGGTCCGGTTTCCGCCCTGCCCAACCTGGAAACCGCCATTGCGCTCTGCGACCACAAGGACAGTTGGACAGCGCGCGCTAACATCACCCCGCAGGACATCGCCGAGGGAGTGGCATTCCTGTGTTCTGAGGCTGGCAGGTTCATAACGGGCAGCATGCTGCCGTATGTATTTGCCTGGTAGGGGGTGAAGTATGGACCGCATATCTCCAGGAATCGAGCGTCCGGGCTCTGGTTTGGAAAGCCCTATACCGATGCCGGTATTATTCATCGGGCACGGCAGCCCGATGAATGCCATAGAAGATAACGTTTTCACCAGAGGCTGGCGGGAAGCAGGCGCTCTTTTACCAAAACCCAGAGCCATCCTGTGCATTTCAGCGCACTGGGAAACGCAAGGATCCCAGGTTACGTCTATGGAAACACCAAAAACCATTCACGATTTTGGCGGTTTTCCCCGGGCACTTTATGAAGTGCAGTATCCGGCGCCAGGCAGTCCATGGCTGGCACAGGAAACGAAGGACACAATCAGGAATACCGAAGTAGGATTGACCGAAACATGGGGACTGGACCATGGCTGTTGGAGCGTTTTGAAGCAGATGTATCCGGAGGCTGACATCCCGGTGGTCCAGCTGAGCCTGGATTTCGAAAAATCCCCGCAAGAACATTATGCCCTGGCAAAAGCGCTGGCGCCTTTGCGCGACAAGGGAATTCTCATTCTCGGCAGCGGAAATATGGTGCATAATCTGGGGCGCGTTGTGCTCAGAGGGCATGATATCAGGGATTTCAACCAACCTTTCGGACTGGACTGGGCGATGGAAGCCAGCGATCTTTTCAAGCAATTGATCATCGAGAACCGCCATGCAGAGTTGATGAATTACAAGGCACTGGGTCATGCCGTCCAGCTTGCGGTGCCAACGCCCGAGCACTACCTTCCGCTGCTCTATGCCCTTGCCTTAAAACGAGAGGGTGAAAATGTTACTTTTTTCAACGACCAACCGGTCGGCGGTTCGCTGACCATGACTTCGTTAATCATAGATTCAAAACCTTGGTCAGTGCGTGTTAAAGCCTGATAATGTTCATTCGCCTACTAATCCTGTATCTTGAAAGTTAATATTATCCAAAACCCGAAATAGAGGAGCGTTATTATGCCAATGGTCATTGCGCCCGGAGACAAGGTGCACATCATCACCCGTAAAATAATAGAGTCCGATTTACGGCGGCACTTCGCAGGTGTGGTTGAAGAGGTATCTGCTGCAATTGCCCGGATCAGGGGCTACGCATTTGTGTACGATGAATGGTCTCAGGAATTTTTACGAGGTCCGGGTGAACGCACGCGGGTGTTTTCATTGCTGGATGCGGGTTATATCATCAATATCATCCCGATAACTACTGACATTGACGAATTGAAATACAAAACCAGTGAGGACGGAAGGCGTGTGATTACAGATGGGAAAAACTTCAAGCTGGATGTAACCGAGTTCAGTGCCAAGCGCTGAAAATAGATTCACCATCGTTTCCTGGAGGAAGAATGAAAATAACATCCGACTGGCATATCCATTCACAGAATTCATGTGATTCGGCATGCATGGTCATTGCCGACCTTGTCCGTGAAGCTGAAGAAAACGGCATTTGCGATTTTGGCGTAACGGACCACGTTCACACACCCTATAACCTGGGGGATATTGCCAGCTCCCGGGAGGAATACCTGTCAACTGCACCCTCACCCCGTTTCCATTTCGGAGTTGAGGTGAGTTGCGTTTCGCAATGGGAACTCGATGAAATTGCCGGCGGGACTTATATTGACCCGGTCTACGGTCTGCGCTCCGGCGGGCAAGCGGGCTGCGATCTGGCGATCGGCATCACACCAGAGGACCTTGAAAAATATCACATCGAATATGTCGTTGCGGGTACGCACTGGCCCATGTATGTGCCATTGGAACGCGAGGCTGTGATCCGTGACTATCACCGGCAGAACATGTTTTTGGTGACCCACCCCCTGGTTAATATAGTCGCCCATCCCTGGTGGTGGATGGGGCACTGGATGGACAGGGACGGTAATTTTCCCGCCGAACCCTGGTTTGATGACTTCACCGTGATTCCAGGATCCATGCACCAGGAGTTCGCGGATGCCGCTAAAGCGCATAACACTGCCATTGAGATCAATATTGCAGCCATAGTCCTGAACCCGCATTATCCTGAAGGCTTTATTTCCCAATATCTTGAGTATCTGGCGGAGTTACAATCGCAGGGCGTTCGACTCAGCATCGGTTCAGATTGCCATACGGAACACTACACCATTGATTTTGATAAAACCAGCCAGATGCTGGAAAGCGCTGGTATCAAGGATGATTTCTGGTGTCTGACTCCGAGAACACAAAAAACCGGTGACAACGCGCCGGAGAGGGAGGTATAATGAAAACCAGTGATATCCAGATTCGCGATCCTTTCGTACTTCCGGATAAAGAGGACGGCACATACTACCTTTTCGGCACAACAGACATAAATGCCTGGACAGGCGCTGGTGAAGGCTTCAACTGTTATAAAAGCAGCGACCTGCATGAGTGGCAGGGGCCAATTGCCGCGTTTCGACCGCCCCCCGCGTTCTGGGGCACGCGCAATTTCTGGGCTCCCGAAGTGCATTTCTACAACGGGCGCTATTATATGTTCGCCTCGTTCAAGGCGGACTGCCATTACCGGGGCACCCAGATTCTCGTATCCGACAAGGTATCCGGACCTTTTAGCCCTTTAACCAGCAGTCCTATCACCCCACCTGACTGGGAATGCCTGGACGGCACACTCTATGTGGCTTCTGATGGAACGCCATGGATTGTCTTTTGTCACGAATGGGTACAGGTTCACAACGGCGCAATATTCGCAATGCCCTTATCGCAGGACCTCAAAGAATCTGTAAGCCCCCCGTTTTCCTGTTCAATGCATCGGAGGCGGGTTGGGTGCGGAAGCCAGGTTGGCCCCCTGATGATGCAAGGCATCTCTTCCCTACCTACGTCACAGATGGTCCCTTTCTCTATCGCACTGCCAGCGGTGTTTTAATTATGCTCTGGTCCAGCACCGGAACCAAAGGCTATGCAATGGGTTACGCCCGTTCAGAAACAGGCACGATCAGCGGTCCGTGGCGGCAGGTTGCTGAACCCTTATGGGCGGAGGATGGTGGTCACGGTATGATATTTCGCGCATTCGATGAGCGCCTGATACTTACCTTTCACAGCCCAAACAACAGTCCCGAGGAACGCCCGGTATTTGTCGAGATTGAAGAAACAGAAAATGGCGTCCGCTTGAAAACATAAGGATCGCAACACCTTCAGAACATACCATCTGCCTTTACACATTCATGGGTTGTCAATTTGCAGAGCCTATCGACCCACCAGTATTTGAGAAGGAACCGGAAGACATATATCTGGAGCTGGTTCTGCAGACTCAGGAGGAACATCACAATGACCGAATATATCGAAGCAAATAAACGAAGCTGGGCGACCATCGCTGAGGATCACTACCACACATTCAAAAAACGCCTGTCACAGCACGCTTCAACACTGGGCGCTACACAGGAGCGGGAAATCGGCGATATCCGGGGGAAAAAGCTGATACACCTTCAATGCAACACTGGCGCGGACACAATCTCCCTTGCCCGGATGGGCGCCAAAGTCACCGGTGTGGACCTGGTGCCGGAAAATATCAGCTATGCCAGAAAACTGGCTGCCGACTTTGACGTTCATGATGCCAGGTTCATCGAATCCAACGTGCTGGAGATCATGGACAAACATGACGAAAAGTACGATATTGTTTTTACAACTGAGGGCGTCCTGTGCTGGCTCCCCGACCTATTCCTTTGGGCGCGCAATGTTCGCCATCTGCTGGCGGATGACGGATTCCTGTACCTTTTGGACAGCCATCCTTTTTTCATGGCATGGGATGAGGAGAAGCTGCCCGAATTAGTTGTCAAATACCCCTATTTCAGGAAATCTGCCGATCCTGATGCGTGGATTGGGGGCTACGCATCCGAGTCAAAACAAGCCACCAATTATAGTTGGATGTATACCGTGGGTGAAATCGTCACGGCACTCAGCCAGGCGGGATTACACATCACGTGGTTTCACGAGTTTGACTGGTTGTATTACCAGTTGTCCGCCGAAAAACAACAGAGAGATGAAAACGGCGGTTGGGTCTTCCCGGAACACAAAGGGATGCTGCCCTACACCTTTTCGCTCAAAGCGACGGTAAGGTAAACTGGAAATGGGTAGAATCACATCCTTGACCTTTACATATAAGACAGCGGGGGAGTGCCAGATCAAGGCAGACGTTTACCAACCGCCTGAAGACATAAAACCCTTGGGAAGCCTTGTGTACATCCACGGAGGGTGTTTAATCTACGGCTCCCGTAAAGACATCAATCCCTCGCAAACAGAACTCTATCTGAAAGCAGGTTACACCGTCATCTCTATTGATTACCGTCTGGCGCCAGAGACCAAACTGCCTGGCATAATCACAGATCTACAGGATGCATTTCAATGGATAGTCAATTCAGGTTCCGGTATGTTTACCGTTGAACCGGATAGAATTGCAGTTATCGGGCACTCAGCAGGTGGTTATTTAGCACTCATGGCGGGGTTCTGTGTGGTTCCTCGTCCTAAAGCCATCGTATCATTCTACGGTTATGGCGATATTGTCGGGGATTGGTACAGCAAACCTGATCCGTTTTACTGCCAACAGCCAGCTGTTTCTGAAGGGAGTATTGTTAGAAATGAAAGAGGTCCGGTTATCTCAGAACCCTATGAAGGTCGCGGTATGGATTATTTCTACCTTTACTGCCGTCAGAATGGCCTATGGCCCCTGGAAGTCGGTGGACATGACCCCAAAAAGAACCCGCTTTCTTCGCTCCATATTGCCCGACACAGAATATAACACGCAATTATCCGCCAACTCTGCTGCTCCATGGAAATCGCGATTCGGATGTACCGTACCAACAATCCGTCCTGATGGACGAAGCTTTATCCCAATACAGAATTCCACACGCCCTGATTACGATGCCCGGACAAGGGCATGGTTTTGACCATAACATGGATGAACCCGTCGTTAAAAGTGCTTTTAGACAGGTTCTGACATTCCTGGATAGATATCTATCGAAGGCAGCAATGCATTAATTGCTTTTGCCAAAGCTTCCGCCAGGACAAAATAATCTACAGGCTTTGAGAGCCATGCGACAAGATTATTGGGAGTCGGCAACTCAGCCCGGATTTCTGGCGCCAAGTATCCACTCAGGATGATAACCGGGATACGATAACCACGACTTTGCATAGCGCGGAGTAAATCCACCCCATTCATTTCTGGCATGATAGCATCACTGAGGACGACTTTGATGTTATTTGTCCTTTCAAGGCATACCAGTGCTTCCAGCCCATTCTTCGCTTTGATCACTTCATAAGCGAGTGATCCCAACGCAATAGCCAGTGCTTCGCGGGTATCTTCATTATCTTCGACAATCAGAACGGTTTCACCATGACCCGATTGCAAAGCAGAAACGGGATTTTCAACTGGCATGTGGATCGCGGTCTCAGTGACTGCAGGAAAATAAAGGGTAAATGTCGTTCCGTGGTTTACCTGGCTATCAACAGCAATTTCGCCATTGTGTTGTTTGACGATGCCATGAACCTGTGCCAACCCCAAGCCTGTACCACCACTACGCATTTTGGTGCTGTAAAATGGTTCGAAGATATAGGGTTGAATCTCCGGGGGAATCCCAATTCCTGAGTCAGTGAATTGCATCCTTACCCAATCTCCGGGGCTCAAGGTGGGTAACGCCGGGACTTCACCCGTTATGACAGTATAATTGTCGACAATTATTTCGATATTTCCACCCTCAGGCATCGCCTCTTGCGAATTTTTTGCCAGGTTCATGAGGACTTGCTGCAAGCGGGTCGCATCGGCTTCAATAGTATGGAGTGAATCGTGGCTTTTCAGGTCAAGTGTGATATCTGCCGGTAAAGTGCGTCTGATAATCGCGCAGGTATCCTCTAAAAATGAGACAAGGCTCATAGGTCTGACCTCCAGAGTAGATAAACGGCTGAAATCCAGGATTTGCTGAATCAGGTCGGTCGCTCGACGGGTCTGTTCAGAAACGACGTTTAGTCTTTCTCTGGTAACCGGTAAAAGTTCCTTCTGACGGGCTGCCATTTGGGTGTATAGCACAACCACAGCCATAATATTATTAAAATCATGCGCTATCCCGGCTGCCATCCTGCCCAGGGCAGCCAAACGCTCCTGGCGTTCATGATGCACCGTAATCGCACGCTCTTCAGTCACATCGCGCAGGACCAGTACCCATCCCCGCGCGCCAGCTGCGCCACCAGCTGGTTTCGCAATCACCTCAAACGTTCGCTCGCCTTTATGTACTTCATGCGTCTTAACTCGCGGTCTATCTATCAGGAAATCCGCTAATGGATAGTTGCCTAATCCCAACAACTTTTCACCTACTGAAACATCAGCCAAGAACAGCAAATCTTCCAACCCACGGGCGTTGCTCAAAAGTACTTTACCGTATTGTTCCAGTAATATCACACCTTCTGGCACAGCATCCATGACCGTCTGCAAATTGGAAACCTGGTTTTGCACCTCTGCCATCAGTTTGATGCGTTCAGAAGTACTACCCAATTGCTGAGCAACCGCTGCTACGAGCCCGCGCTCCTCACGCGTCCATGCCACCGGATGGTCGCTGGTAAAAACCAAACCACCAATCCTTTCGGTCCCACGCATCACAGGCACTGCCAGAAAGCTATGTACAGAATGGGCTTGAAGGGCTGCCGTTACATCGGCAAACCAACCTGGATACATTTCCACCGAAAGCACAACGTTGATAGCTTTCACGTCGGCTACAGTAAGTATCGCGTCAGCATCCACACCGCTATCAACCACCTGCTGTAAAAGATGCTGTACTACACCTTGACATGTGCCCGTGCTGGATTGGACATCCAATGCCCACACGAAACCGGAATCCAGATTGAGAGCGGATAATGTGCGTCGTAAAACCAATACCACCAACGCCTCCAACTCTGTGGCAGTCGCTGCGTTAGCAATAATAGCATTGAGTGCTTCCTGCTGGGCAGCTCTTTGCTGATGAAGCGCTAAAGCATTCTGCAGTCGTTCTTCCGCACGTATACGGGAGTACAAATGTCCCAAAGTGGCGGCGAATAGCCCAAGTATTTCCCCGTCATACGTATCTAGCCTACGCTGCCCGAATAAATTATCGATATCAAGCAAGCCGATAAAACGATGACCATCCCAAATTCCCGCTGACATCTGCATGCCCTTGCCCACAACATCCCCTAATTGATTGTGGAGCTCAACATTGACATAGCTGGTAACCACAGCTCCATTGGCGTCTGCAAATCGCTCAAACTCATCTTGCACCTTACGCCGAATATGCCGTTCATCACGGACATTCCCCACTTCATCGATGCCATATGATCCCACCAGGATTTGGGGATTCAACTCACCTCGCAGCCAAATCCCCATCCGGTCAAACTTCAAGCGCCGCGTACCCATTTCGACGGCTCTAAGGCATAATTCATCTGCCGAGCCTGATAAAGCGAGTTCGTTGTTAATCTCTACCAATACGCGTAAGCGCTCTTGAAAGTTAGCTTCGGCATCTACCTTTAGCGCCAGATTTGCCTCCACTTGCTGGCGGGCATGTTCCTGTGCAATGCCGTACAGAGCAAAAGCCAGGTCGGTAGCAGCTTCCTGCAGAAGCAGGGATTCATCGGCATCCACCTCAAAACCAGCAGTAACACCCACCACCAATATGCCGTAATTTATTTTATTATATTCAAGGCAAACACTAATAGCTTGCGTAATACCTGGCATATAAGCATACTGGAAAGCACATTCACTACAGTCAATAATCCGTGCGCTGCATGTCCCTGTTTCCATAACTTCCGTATCTGCGAGACACGGCAGCTTATGATTTAATAGGGCTGTTTGCATTGCGTCTAAGGATATTTCACGACCTGACTCAGCAGCAGCAATGATTTGTCCCCGAGGTTCGCTGCGCACAATCCATGCATACTTATATCCGCGAGCTTCTACCAGCACACGGCACACCTGCTCCAACAGCAGATCTGGATTCCGTTCGCGCGCAACCAGTTGACCCATTGCCCGGGTAGCGCGCAGCACTGCATTCAGGTGCGTAACCTGATATTCTGCCTTGACCAAATCTGTGACGTCATTGAGAACGATGACCACCCGTTCTATATCGCCATTCTCATCCATCAGCGGGGCAGCGTTGACAGATAATTCCCGGATATCACCGCCCCTGGAGTTTATCGCCAACCGCACACTGTGAATGGCTGATTTCTTAATCATCACCTGATGAAACGGCAGTTCTTCGCGGGATATAGGTGTTATGTGGTATCCAATTAAAAGCTGCGCAAGTTCATCATACGAATGCTGTAACAATTTTTCTTTTGATATCCCGATAATATTCCCTGCATATGCATTGGCAAAGTTTATGTTCCCATCACTACCAACGACTATAATTCCCGTTGGGCTCGTATCCATAATACCCGCTGTCAAATGCTGAACATGTTCCAGCGCCGTGGTACTGCGAAGTAAAGCATTAACCATGCTGGTCTGTATCCATACATATAGTGCCGCACCCCACAATAGAGGCCATACCACTTCAGCATAATCTTCATATGGGTCGAGTGCATTGCTGAGACCCACCCATTCCAATGCATTACTCAAGAACACATAAGCCATCACTAAAAACAGGAAGGTAATGATCCGGGTCACATCACGGTTCAGGCGCAGCAGCTGTTCCCGTTTCCCCCACAGGACACAACCCAAAGTGAGGATCACGCCCAGTCCGCATACACTGAAGATCGCAATTAAGTTCACGCGTCGACTCTCGCCTGCCGTACTATCCGATAACACCAAACTGACAGCATGATAACACTCACCAATTGAAAGCCATGCTCAAGAGTATTTAAGAAATTTTCCCAGAAAAATCCTTCCAGGATCGTCACAGTCCATGCGATCAGCATTGCGCTGTAACTTACGACCAGATAGACATAATCCGGGAGACGCTGCACATACTGATATTGGACGATACCAAACAATAAAACAACGACGCCTATTATCCAGGTTAAGATTTCCGGCACACTAACCACGATCAACTCCTGATGTCACGACAGTGATGACTGCATCTTATTTTACACCCCTTCGCTTAAGACAGAAACTGGTATGAATTGGGGAGGGATTAACAAACGAAAAGGGGCTGCCCTTTTGGGGGGCAGCCCCTTTCGACTCTACCTATTTTCTGGATATTATCCTGAATTACCCTTTCGTTTCTTTCCAGGCGTCATACTGTGCCCGAACCTCGGTTAAGAGGGTATCGAGTCCAGCAGCCTTCAAGTCCGAAATGTATGTGGGGAGTACTTCCTCAGGGTCCACGTAACCGGTGTACAGAGCCCGGCTGGTACCGCCAGTGACTGCATCCAGAGCAGTCAGTTCAGCAGCAACGGATTCTGTGCGGAACCGGAAGCCGAGTGCAGGATGGTCAAGTGAATCGAAGGAGTATTCGACCAGCAGCCTGTTTTTATCGGGATCTTCCTTGTTGGTCACCGCCTGCTTCATAATGTTACCAACCGTCCAGGCGCCTGAGATTGAACCATACCAGGTGCTGTCGACAAGGTTGACGCGACCATCACTCTCGAATTCCCAGTTGGTGCCCTCAACGCCAAACAGCATCATATTGACCAATTTGGAATCTGTGTGCATCAGGTTGATGAATTTCATTGCCTGCATCGGATAGTCAGACAGCGTAGGAATGGCGAGCATCGAACCACCGGCGTGAGCGGTGATATTGACCTTGCGTTGGCCGTAGATTTCGCCAACTTCCAGATCATCATTACCGGAGGCGTTGATCATCTCCTGCGCCTTGATATTGTTACCCTTGAGCGGCATCGGGTAGATGAAGAAGTTGCCTGCGTTAAAGGCTTGCCCCGGGTCGTATGTGTCCAAACCGGCATCAGGATGGATATAGCCTTTATCATAGTATTCACGCATCTTGGCGAAGTGCGCCTTAGCCCAGTCAGTTTCTGCAACGCTGTAAACAGTCTCATCCCAGACACCGCCGGCATCAGGAGCAATCTTCATACTCACCAGGTTACCATACCCGCTGACAAAGTCCTGGGGCCAGGGTGAAAAGCCATCTCTACCGCTCGTGATGTAAGGATACTCATCCGGACGGGCGGTTTTGGCTTTTGCCAGCCATGGTTCCATATCATCATAGTTCTTGATATTGGCAGCGTCTTCGGGCGTCATCCCAATCTCTTCAGCCACTGCGATATTGTAGAGGAAACCCTCGGGAACGGTCAACTCTTTGTTGGTGGGCACTGCGTAGTTGATCCCGTCGATCTGTGTACCGGTGATGAATGCGGGGTTCAAGCTGGCGAGGATGCCCTGACCATATTCCTCAAGCAGGTTGCCGTACTCGCCGTCATTGTCGTTCAACGGACGGAACAGGCCCTCGCTTGCCAGCTGCATGTAATAGTACCAGTCAGCGGTGAAGAAAATGTCCATCTTCTCACCGGCTTGCAGGCCGGTCACAGACTTGGTTGCCCAATCACCCCAACCAATGAGGTGGAAAACCACATTGGCGTTGATGAGGGGCTCAATGTATTCGTTGATGGCAGCTTCCACCGCCGGGCGCTGATCAGTATCCTGGTTAGCGACCCAGAAGTAATCGAGTGTGACGGTTTCCGGTACAGGCGTAGCTGCTGGAGCATCCGTAGCCATAGGTTCGTCTGTCATTTCTTCTGTTGGTTTGGCACAGGCTGCGAGAACTCCAGCCAGTGTCGTCACACCGGCGACCTTCAAAAACTGACGGCGGGATAATTTTGTAGACATTATCGATACCTCCTTATTTGAGTAACTAATGTTTATATTCCATAGGACTGGTTAATTTCCGACAACAATACTAATCGTCATCTTTATGCCCGTTTATCAGCATCTTTGTTTTCCGGGAATGCCGGGCATTTTACAACACCTCCTTTCTCTATATCAATCTGATCGGTGCTTTCATAAAGGTTCTGCCAGTAGGTGACTGTTAAAACTCTACCCCTTGACGGCACCCATGGTCAAACCACGGATAAAATATCTCTGGAAAAAGGGGTAAGCGAAAATAATAGGGCCAATGGTGACTACCGCCATGGCCATGCGGAAAGTCTGCGAGGGAAGGTCAGATACGTTAACAATGCCACTCATTTTATCCGCGTTTTCCAACAAGAATCGGATGCTGTTCAATGTTGTGTAAATGGTATACTGCAAGCTGTAGTATTGGGCCTCGTCCACGAGGAGCAGGCAGTTGAAAAAATTGTTCCAGATGCCAATCGCGCTGAATAGAGCCACCGTCGCCAAACCGGGGATTGCCAGTGGCATAACAATCTCGAACAGCGTACGCCATTCACTCGCGCCATCGATACGGGCTGACTCAATGATCTCATTGGGCACATTCGTCTTGTAGAAGGTGCGCATAACAATCACCCAGAATGGGCTGAAAGCAGAGGGAAGGAAGAGAGCCCAAAGGCTATTTTGAATTTGTAGAACCTGCCGCATCACCATGTAGTATGCAACCAGCCCCCCGCCGAACAGCATGGTGAAAAAAGCGTAGAAGGTAAAGAAGCGACCAAACTTGAAGTTATCCCTGGACAGCGGGTAAGCATACAATCCAACCATAAAAACTGAGAGGGCTGTCCCAGCCACGGTGGATAGAATCGTGTTCCGGTAGGCAGTGACGACGATCGAACCCTTTCTGAACAGGAACGAATAAGCCAGGGTCGAAAACTCCTCGGGCCACAGGCGATAGCCGTTTGCGGTCAGGGCAGCTTCTGAGGTAACAGAAGAGATAACAATCACATATAGGGGAAAGAGTGCTAAAATGCAGCAGACCACCATCAAGACGTTCAGCAATGTATTTGTCGTTGACGAGAGAGCCAGCATGTCACGCTGTCTTTTCGTCGCGAAAAAACTGGTCAACTGTCTGGTGTCCGGCTTCACATTGAGATCCATTTTTTCACCTCCATTTTGCCTGTTTTTTAAAACAAGGCCATTTCTGGTCTGGTCTTTTTCACAATGTAGTTGGTGACCATTATGAGAATGAAGCCGATAATCGATTGCAGGAACGCTGCGGCAGCAGGATAGCCCAGCGGTAGATTACCTCTCAGCATATTGTAGACAAAGACATCCACGGTATAGGTGACATCCTTAACGAGCCCAGCACCACTTGGCAGGGTATAGAACATATCAAAATCCGAACCAAAGATACGGCCTACCGCCAGAATTTGCAGCAGCACGATGACCGGAATCAGGTGAGGTAAGGTAATGAAAAGGAATTGCTGCCATTTCGAAGCACCGTCAATCGCCGCGGCTTCATAAAGCTCACGGTCGATGCCGGTGATGGTCGCCAGGTAAATGATCGATCCGTTGCCTGTATACTTCCATATATTAGAAATCAGGAATATAAAAGGCCAGTAAATCTTCTCTTTATATATTTGCAGCGGACCCAGACCAAAAGGAGACAGCGTGCTATTGATAATGCCGTCGGAGCTGGCCATTGCATAAACAACATAAGCAACCACAATCCACGAAATAAAAAACGGGAGGAATAAAATGGAGTGATAGATCTTTGCCCATAGCCGGTTGGTCAGTTCAAATATGATGACAGCGAGAGCAACCGATAGTATCAGACCTACCACCATGAAGAGCAGGTTATACAAAACCGTATTACGAATATACATCAGCGTTTGAGTCATATTCGTGGGAAGGGTCAGGAATTTAAAATTATCCAATCCGACCCAGGGACTGTTAATGAGACTATAAATAAACCTGTTCTGGATAAAGGCATCCGCGGGAGGTTTTGTCAGCTTATATGTCTTGAAGGCCATGACGATACCGGGCATGGGAAGATACGAAAACAAAAGCAGCCATATAGCACCCGGTAAAACCATGGTTAAATAAGACAGGTTGCTGTAAACCTTATCTCTATTCCACTTTGATTTCTTCTTTGTTACCGGCTTTTCTAAGGATGAAGTATTTATGTCGAACCTCCTTTTGTGGTGTGAGTTATGTCTAACGCAGAATTCAGTCACATAATTCTGGGTGCACACGCTGAACCACGTACAACCAGCTCTGTTGCCAAAGAGATAGTTACTTTGGGTTGAGAGGGATACCGCGCACGTTCAAGAAGTTGCCGCACGCTGATCGCCCCCATCCAGGTTTTATGAACGTGGACTGTCGTCAAGCCGGGCGTAATAAAACTTGCGCCATCAATATTATCAAAACCGATTACCGAAACATCCTGTGGGACGCGCAACCCCATATCGTGAATAGCTTGAATCACACCAAAAGCGACAATATCTGCTCCGGTAAAGATCGCAGTAACTTCTGGCGCGCGCCCAAGAAGTTCTTTTGTGCCAACATATCCAGCTTGTTGCGACAGTTCCGAATCAATAATATAACGCGTGCTCAACTTCTTGTTTTTCATAAACCGTTCAAATGTCTGTCTTCTTTCCAAAACACTGGGTGGCGAGTGCATGTGCGTGCCGATCAAACCAATATTGCTGTGACCTAAATCGACCAGATATTCAAGAGCCATCGCAGTACCGGGTATATTATCAATTAACACACTGTCGAAGGGCAGGTTCGGTGCATAGCTATCCACCAGAACTATTGGAATATCAAGTTTTCGACCCAGTAATCCAATCGTATTTTCAATAAACGTTCCCGCCAGGATAAGACCATCGATGTGCGATTCATTGATCATTGCCGGCCAAACTATAGGATGATTAGAGGGATCGACTTCTACGTTAGCAAACATCAAATTAATATTATACTTACGGCATTCACTTTCAATGCCAGCCTGAATGTGTGAATAAAAAGGGCTGACTTCAGGTAAATTACCATAATCATGTTTTATCAGCATGCCTATCACACCGACATCAGCATACGGTTCAAAATCCGGCATATCCTTGACAGGATATCCCAAAGTCTTAGCAGCATCAACAACACGCGCACGGGTATCAATAGCAACTGTGGGTCGCTTGTTTAAGGCTTGAGAAGCGGTTCCGATAGACACGCCCGCAAGATCAGCAACGTCCTGTAATTTTACCGAATTCGGCATTTTATGGCTCGTAATGAGAAGCGGCGATGGAATCTTCAGATGATAATTGAAATTTCAATCAATATTTCAATTATATATAAAATTCTCGATGGTGTCAATAGACAATCTTCCGCAGGGTGTGCGTCACATTTTTGCATCCATACATCGTATTTGCGTATAGTGCGGCGCGAGTGTGTGGAAAGAAAACCCCTTTCCACACCTGGCAGAAACGGCAAATACACCCGTTTCTGCTCTTATTTGGACATCAGGACAAATTCGACGCGCCGCACTTCCTTCATAGGGGTGTGTCGGTTGCCCAGGGCAACCGACATACCCCTTAAACCAGGTGGCGGGGCGGAGGTCTCCCTTGCATGGAGAAGCTCCGTGTTCCGCCCCGCCACAGCATCCGGCTAAAGGTAAACCATTATATGATCAGCACAGTGGGAAGGATACACACTTATTATCGTTGCGGAAAAGTGACGGACACACTCTTCCGCACTCAAAAAAACACGCGGGGAGTAAATGCTCCCCGCGTGTTTTGTGCTTTTTTCACAACATTTTTAATTATCGGCAACCTGCCCATCGCGCAACTGCAAAACCATATCGACATATCCATCCACCAAACCATCATGGGAAGCCATCAGAATGGTGATTTGTTCATCAATCACGATCTGCCGGAATAAACCCAGAATTTCCCGCGCAGTCTCACTATCCAACTCACCTGTAGGTTCATCCGCCAGAATCAAACTAGGCTGGTTCGCTAGTGCACGGGCGATGGCAACACGCTGCTGTTGACCACCTGAAAGTTCGTAGGGTCGGTGATCAATCCACTTTTTCAACCCAACCAACTCAAGACAATACATGGAACGATTGTGACGCTCCTTGCTGCCCACCCCCTTGATGCGCAGCATCAACTCCACGTTTTCATATGCGCTCAAGGTAGGCAACAAACCAAAGGATTGGAAAACAAAGCCCAGTTGCTCCCTGCGCCACCGCGTAAGGTCACGATCATTGAGTTCTGCGAGATTATGCCCCAGGACGCGTGCCACACCAGATGTTGGGCGGTCCAGACCACTCAAGCAGTTTAACAACGTCGTTTTACCGCTGCCCGAACGTCCTTTCAGCGCAATGAAATGCCCAGGACCAATTTCCAGGTTAAGCCCACGCAGCGCCGGAACCTCAATATGCGCGCCAATTTTGTAAACACGCCATAAATCAACCGTCTCAATAGCATAGACGTAGTCGGCATCTGATTTTTGAACAGCACCTCTAGCCATGCTCACTCTCCCTTGCGCTTTAATTCACCGCGTATCAAGCGGTTGACAAAACCACTTAAACCACGTGATTTTTTTGCTTCCTCAAATCCTGTCACCAGGGATTCTGCGTTTTGCACGCGATCCTGATGTACATCATCTGCCGGAAGAATCAGTATACCATCCTCGGTTATTTCTAATCGAGCCCGTCCCTTAATGCCAAAGGACTGCAGGTATTCTTTGGGTATCTGCAAACGACCGGCTGAATCCAACACAGTCAGTTCCTCAAACACATCATCCGCTTGCATCGCTTCTCCCACTTCGCCCTCAAAACCCACGGTAGCGGTTGATCTGGAACGCACAGTCTCGGTCGCTAATTTTCCATCCCGAATAGCCACCACACGGTGCACATGACGCGCAATACCAGGGTCGTGGCTGACGATTAGTGTGGTTAATCCCATCTCCTGGTTTAATTGGTTGAATAATTCATAAATTGTCTGCGCAGTAACAGAGTCCAACTCGCCTGTGGGCTCATCAGCCAGCAAAAGTTTAGGGTTATTCGCCAGCGACACAGCAATTGCCACCCGCTGTTGCTCACCACCGGATAATTCGGAGAGTTTATGATGCATGCGATCTTCCAAACCCACGATTGAGAGGAGCTCTTTAGACCGCCTGTTAACATTTCCTCCAGATTGCCCAGCCAACGTCATTGGTAGTTTGACATTTTCAACCGCATTCAGATATGGGATCAAGTTGCGCGCGCCATGCTGCCAAACAAAGCCCACTTCAGCGCGGCGATACTGATTAAGATCGCGATTTGACAGTTTGAGCAAATCCTTGCCATCAACCCAAGCGCGACCCGCCGAAGGGCGGTCCAACCCACCCAACACGTTCATCAAGGTTGACTTGCCGCTGCCACTGGCGCCGACAATACCAAGGAGTTCTCCCTGTTGTATCACCAGATCCAAACCCTGTAACGCCACAACCTCCAATTCTGCCACCTTGTAAATCTTTACAAGATTGTCGCAGACGATAAACGGAGATGTTGTTTGATCTGTGTCCGATAAATAATTTATTCTTTCTGCCATCACCCTATCCTTACAAAACTAGACAAATCTCGACCGTCGCCACCATTATAACGTATGGCGCCAGTTTATCACATCCATCTCAGGTTGCAGAGGCCATAGAGACCATATCCTGCAATGACGCTGATTGCACTCAAGCAGTCTCACCCAATTTCACAGCCTCAAATATCCGCATGCGACGTAACATCACAACCAATGCGACCAGCGCTACAACAAAAAGCCCTCCAAAAAGCAAATAAATCCTGAAGATAGCGTCCCAGGCAATAGCGACCGAATAAGGTGGTATGCGCGAAACTTCGTCCACACCTATCTGCAGAAACGGGATGAAAAATGCACTCACCCATCCTCCAAGAGCAGTACCCAACCCCCCGCCCATCACGATCAGGAAGGCAAGCTCCCAGCCCAAAAAGGCTGTCATCTGCGAAGAGGAAAGGCCCACTGCCCGGAGTACACCGAACTCAATAAAACGACGGCGGAATGAAAACAAAGCATAGAGCAAAAAACCTAATACGGTCAGCACGGCAGCAGCAGCAAAACCAACTGAAAGCAAACCAAAAAGTCCCTGGCGTTCAGGCAAGGCTTGTTCGGCAGCAATATCCTCTGCGGGTATCTCCCAATCAAAACTTGTTATATTCAGATCATGTTCCGCTAATTGCTGGAGGTTTGCATCATGCGCTGTAGCTAACCATACATCATAAGGGAATTGTCCTCCCGCCGTTTCAAATAAATAATCCAGGTCACCCACAAAAAGCGGTCCCTCAGATGGATACCATGTGGGGAAATACTCAACAGTGCCGATAACCTTCAGCTTTAGTGTTGTGCGCTGCCCATACATAGTCACCTGCAGGTTAATGTCATCCCCAATCAACAAGACATTGTCATGCAGGAAATCTCTGGTCACGATAACACCGCGACGATCAGCAGCCAGAGCGTTCATCAAAGAGCCCAAACTTTCATCCGCAAAATCTTCGCGCCAGTAGCTGACCTGAGGGAAAGTTGCCCGTTCGACACCCAGATATACACCGGTCTGCCTCCCCCCACTTACATTGACCGTCGCTTCATAACGCGCTACCCGGGAGGAGACATTAACACCTGGGGCCTGTTCGTAGACAGAAACAGGTTGAAAATACCAACGAGGTCCTACATCCTCGGTTTCTTCAGAATCACTGGGCTCCCCACCCATGAGACCAGCCAGACCTCCTTGTTGATTCCCTTCGCCCATCTCCTGGAACTTAATATCGGCGCCACTTTGATAAAACTGGTTATCAACCAAGTGGCTATCCAGGGTGGAAGCCAGGCTTGCCGTAAACGCGGAGAGACTCAGTGTTAAGACTAAAAGTATGAGCGGTGTGTTATAGAAATTAGGGGTTCGCGCCAAGTGACGGGCAGCCATTAACAAACCAACTGCCCTTGTGTGCGAAACCAACCATGATATGACCTTCATCACCAGAGGCATCAATCGCAAGAAAAACAGTGTTAATGCAAAAATGCCTAGTGCAGGTACCAGAAAAAGCAGGGGGTTTTGATAGGGACTATTCCCAAAAGTATCCAACGCCCTGACAATACTACCCTGCTGTTGAAGCTGGTACGCGCCGTAGCCAGCAGCTATAAGCAATAAAATATCTAACCATGCCCGTTGCCACCAGGGTTTCCGCAGCATCCGGGCTTGCTCTCGTTTGTAAGAGACAACAGTATGCCCTGATGCGCCAAACGTAGGCATGACCTGCGCCAACACAACAATGAAAACAGCAACGATCCCGAAACGCAATGTGTTGGCAGACAGGACCAAACGCAAAGAAGCATTGTTCGCGGAAAAATCAAGGAAACTCCGTGCCTGACCAATCAACCCGGCAATACCTATTGCAGAGGGTGAGCTCAATGCCAGGGCAATTCCCCCCAGCAATACGCTTTCCAGCGCTGCAATGCCCAACATTTGCTGCGCCATCGCCCCGCGACTGCGCAGGACAGCAATCTCGTTTCGGCGTCGCTCGACGACCAAACTGGAAGTTAACAAGACAAACGCCAGCAACAACCCAAAAATAGGGATACTGAATGCATATAAAAGGATCGTGAGTAAATTGGATGACCGCTTGTAATCCACCAAAGCTTCCAATGGCGATTTGCTGAGATTAACATTGGTTAACAGGTTACGGGCTTGCTGCTGCACACTCAAGGTGCGACTGATTAGAGGATCTGCATCCGAGTGACTGATCTCCGCACCGTCTAAAACCATATACCAGATAGCGGTGTAAATCTCGTCATCCATTTGGGTCGCGATGTAATTGGAGAAGGATTCTTCCGGGATAAGCATTCTTTCCGCAAAAGATTTGTCAGGATTAAAGAACCAATATGCATCCCGGGCATCCGTAGGTCTCCATAATCCCGCGATACGGACAGGGAATTGTATGTCCTTCATGAAACCACTTTCAGACCGAACTTTCAGGAATGCAACATATACCTCGCCAACTTGAAACCCAAATTTGATCGCTTGATCTTCGTGGACAAGGACAGAAATCGCGTCTCCAGTCCCAGGCAGGCTGGGTTGAGGAAAAGAACCGTCAGTCATAGTGACATGGTTTTCAAGGTCGCTGAGGAATGCAAAGCTTGCCCATAACAGTGGTGCTGTTGTCGTATTGAAGGCTGAGGCTTCATCCGCAAAAATGCCAAATGGATCCGTTGTAAAGTAACTGACCACGAATTGCTGTGGTAACCCGACGGCTTTACCAGCTCGCTCAGTGAGATAAGCATCTACCGGTAAAATATCTTCAAATTCCACCGTCCCATAAATACTACCATCATAACGGAAAGTAAAGGTAAAAGGTGGAACAACGCCCTCAGGGGTGTCATCGTCAGCAATATTTTCCAGGAAAATACGATGATAGACAGCATCAGCGTACAGCGGGATGCTCATCATCAACGCAATAGATATCACCAGCCCCAGTATGGTCGCCAGGATCAACCAGGGCTGGGATACTATGCGCTTTGCGACAACGATAACAATAGCCCGTAAACGGTTTATAGCACCCATTAAAGGTCCACGTTACGGAGCTATGACTATCTGTCCGTCTGTCAATCCATCAAGAATTTCCACGCGATCATCTGAACGAATACCCAACCGGACATCGATACGGCGCTGCGCCCCATTTTCCTGTGCAACCACAAAAGAACGTCCCTCAAAGGTGCGCACAGCCTGTGGCGGAAGCCACAGGGCGTTATCGACGCGTTCTAATTCAATAGTAATCCGCAAACGATCGCCAATATCATAATTATACTTTTCAGGATCCATATCATCCAGGGTAATGCGCACCGACTTGTCGTCATCCGTAGCCGTTGCATCGGACAATCCACCGCCACTATATGGATAGGGTAAACGCCGGACAATACCGTTCAACTGCTCACCCGGTCGATTGATAAACTCGGCAATCAACGACATACCCTCAGACATTTCGCTCATTTCACTATCCTGCAAATCAGCACTTATTTCCAAATCAGTTGGATCCGCCAGGATTAGCACCTCATTATATGCCTGAACCTGCTTGCCTTCCACAAGGGTAATAGAGAGAATGACGCCGTCAAAAGGCGCGACAATTCGCGCGTCATTGAGCTGGTCCTGGAGACGTTGCAAGGATAGAAGTGTACGGGTAACATCTAACCCGACTTCGATCTCAGCCATGCGCATGTTCGCCTGATCCAGGTCCATCGTGGAGAGTTCAATATCATAAGTCAACCTTCTTGCTGATTGGACCACGTCTGAATATTGTGCCCGTTCAATCTCCAAATTCCATTCCGCGTTCTGGACTGCCTTCGCGTAATTTTCGCGCACCTCATCCTTTTCCCAATCACGGTCAAGAGATTTGTTATAGTTGTCAATTGCATCCGCGAGAGTCATTTCAGCCCTCTGGACACTGATCTGAGCTGCAATCAGTTGAGAATTGCTTGAGCTGGCTTGTAATTTTGCCAACTGCAGCTCCGCCGCCCGTACACTCCTCTGGGCTTCAGAAATTCTACGGTCATAATCCATCTGCACTGACTGTAATTCCGCTTCGCTCTGTGTGATCTGATTTTTCAGATCAATCACTTCCAACTCAGCCAACAAATCGCCGGCTTTAACCTCGTCGTTACGTCCGACATAAACCTTATCAACGTAACCATTGGTACGGAAAAACAACTGTTCTTCCAATACCGGCGCTACGCGCCCGGAGAATTGCAACAGGCGAATGACTTCTCCGCTCTGCACCTGATATGTTGGATTAGTCGGAACAATCGAAGTTGGGATTGGGGTCGGTGTGGGTTGTGAATCACCGCTTGAACCTTGTGAACCTAAAGAGCAGGCGCCCAGGCCCATTACCATACTCATTAACACAACAAAGGAAAATAGGGAAATTACGCGTTGTCGAATCATTAAGCTCATTCCTCCTGAAAAGTGGGCAAGCCCTAATGCTTTATCATACCACGTATTTATACATCCAAAAGTCTAGGGGGGAATTTCAGAATGGGTAGTTGCCTGTTACAAAACTAAGCAACAATGTATCATTGTAAGATTTGTCCCATTCTGAAATTCCCCGACTGCATAATACACAGCTTGCAGTATTTTACCAGCAGACCGGGTCTCTATAAGTTTTCGTGTTACACTGCTTGAAATCTTGTCTTTGCCCTAAGGTCGAAATTCACCCGAGTCAGTTTTGGACCTGCATGGCGATTCTACGCTGCTCACGGACGATTTCCCAACGCGGTTCCAACTGGCTCTGGACTTTATTGAGGTGGGAGTATAATCCACCTTTCTTCATAAGTTCTTCATGTGTGCCTATCTCAGTTATGCGGCTTCCTTCCAGAACGGCAATCGCATCGGCGCTGCGGATCGTGGAAAGACGATGTGCGATGATGATGGTCGTGCGTCCTACGAGCAATCGTTCCAGCGCTTGTTGAATCAGCATCTCCGTCTCTGTATCCACAGAAGAAGTTGCTTCGTCGAGGATCAGAATCGGTGCATCCTTTAGTACTGCACGGGCGATTGCCAGGCGTTGTTTTTGTCCACCCGAAAGTTTTACCCCACGCTCTCCAATAATAGTTTCATAACCATCAGGTAAATCCATAATGAATTCATGCGCATTGGCAATCTTAGCCGCGGCAATTAATTCATCTTCTGTCGCTCCGGTCCTTCCAAACAAGATATTCTCCCGTGCAGTACCGTGGAATAGGAAGACATCCTGCAGGACTATGCTGATTTGCTGGCGCAGGCTTTGGAGTTCAAAATCGCGGATATCTGTGCCATCCAGGCTGATTGAGCCATCAACCACATCATAAAAGCGGGGGATTAAACTGGCAAGTGTCGTTTTGCCCACACCGGTAGGTCCAACCAACGCAACAACGTTCCCGGCAGGAACGTGAAGGGTTATGTTTTCCAATACTGGCTTGTTTTCTACATAAGAAAATGAAACATTATTAAAATCCAGTTCTCCCCTGACGCGTTCAGTAAGTGTGATACAACCTGGTTTTTCAGCCACCTCGGGTTCTTCAAGCAACAAATCTGCCACCCGATCGGCGCCAGCTAAAGCAGTCTGAACATTCTCAAACACGCCACTGAGCGCTCGGATGGGTTGATAAAACATGTCGAGGTAGAGGAAGAAGGCAACCAGGTCTTCGATGGGTAAAGTTCCTCTAAGCGCCAGTTGGCCACCAAAATAGATGAGGACAATGGTGCCTAAAGATGAGGATAATTCTACGAAGGGATGGAAGGTCGCCATCAATCTCAAGGCTTTGAGCATTGAGTCACGGTAATTTACGATATGAGTGCCAATCCGTTCAGCTTCAATATCCTCACGCGTAAAAGCCTTAATTTCCCGAATGCCGGACAAATTATCGTTCAAAGTCGCATTGAGTTCACCCAACTCTTTTTGCCGTGCGCGGAATGCAGGACGTACGTATTTTGAGAATCCCCGGGCAGCGAATACAATCGCTGGAATTGGTATAAGGCTGAGAAGCATAAGTTTGACATTCAAACCCACCAGAATCAGAATAACACCCACCAGCATCAGGGCATTCACCGCGGTATCGGGGATGGCATGGGCGATGAGTGTCTCAAACATATCGGAATCGTTAATCATCCGGGACATTAAATCTCCCGTCTGCTTATCCTCGTAAAAACGAAGTGATAGTTTTTGCAAATGGCTGTAAATTTGTTTGCGAGCGTCAGCTACAACACCCCACCCTGCAACATGGGCCATATAACTGCGCACAAACTGCAACCCACCCCGGGCAATATAAAGTAATAAAGTATAGATCGCCAGGCGCAGGATCGTCTGCATTGAACTCGCCAAATTCGAAGGTTCTTTAACCAGCGCAATCATTGTCCGGATCATCCAGGGGGCTAACAGTTGCACGCCAACCAATAGTAGCATACTTACGATAGTTACAACCAGCACTTTAGTATACCTTCTTGCGTATCCAAATAAGAATTTTAGCGTTTTCATAACACCTCTACATTTCTAGTTTGATATATGTTGTAAACATGAAACAATACGGAATTATTCTTGTACTTCAAAAGAGAGAAATTGCTGTTCATACAAGTCACGATAGATACCACCTTCTTTCAGCAAAGTCTCGTGATTACCCTTCTCCACGATGCGTCCATCATCGATCACACAAATTATATCAGCGTTTCGGATGGTGCTCAGACGGTGGGCAATAACGATAGCTGTGCGGCCCTTCAATAACCGGTCCAGAGCATCCTGAATCAATACTTCTGTCATGGTATCCACACTGGAAGTCGCCTCATCAAGAATCAAAATGCGCGGGTCTGCCAGCACAGCACGCGCGATACACAACAGCTGCCGCTGTCCCAGAGATAGGTTCACCCCACCCTCCTGGATTTCAGTCGCATACCCATCCCGCATATTGACGATAAATTCGTGCGCGTTTGCCATTTTTGCCGCTACTTCTACCACCGTATCGTCAGCATCCGGCACGCCAAAGCGAATGTTGTCTGCCAGACTTCCGGAAAACAGGAACGGGTCTTGCGGAACAATCCCCATTTGTTGCCGCAGAGAACGCTGGCGCACATCGCGGACATCCAGCCCATCCACCAGCACCGCACCAGAAGTCACATCATAAAAACGCGCGACCAGGTTAGAAATCGATGTTTTTCCTGCACCGGTTGGGCCTACCAGGGCTACCGTTTGTCCGGGTTCAATCACCAGGTTTATATCTCGTAACACAGGTTCGCTTTCACGATATTCGAAACACACATCCCGAAATTCTACATGCCCTTCGATCAAAGGGATGTCCAACGCGTCGGGCTTGTCATCGACTGCGGGTTGGGTATCCAGTAACTCCAAAACACGCTCTCCACCAGCCATTGCCGACTGCATCGTCGTGTAAAGTTGGCTGAGTTCGCGGATGGGCTGGAAAAACCGTGTGACATAGGAAAGGAATGACACGACGACACCCAGGGTTAGCGCACTGCTGGCAACCGACCTTCCGCCAAAATACAGAACAATCGCTGTTGCCAGGATGCCCAGAAACTGTACAGCGGGCATGAAATAAAAAGACAAATTCATCGCCCGAATGTTTGCATCCCGGTTTGCCCGGTTCACTTCCTCAAAGCGCTCTGAAGTTGCATTCTCCTGGGCAAAAGCTTGAATGACCCGCATCCCGGCAAGGTCTTCAGCCAGATCTCCAATCACACCGGCAACTGTAGCTCGGGTCTCCCTGAAAGCTACTTTTGCATGACGCGAAAAAATCATTGTCGCCAGGACCATCAATGGCAGAACACTGAAGCTATATAAAGCCAACCGGGTACTCTGCACCAGCATAATTGTGATAATGCCCACCAATGTGATGATGTCGCCAATCAGGGTTATGAGTCCCTGAGAAAGCAAATCGTTGATGACACCTACATCGCTAAACACACGAGATATGGTCACGCCGATGATATGCGTGTCGTGATAACCCAGGTGAATGTGCTGTAAATGCTCAACCAAGCTGGTGCGCATCGTTGCGAGGACTTTCTGCCCGGTGCGTGAAAGCAGGTAATCCTGCAGCGCTGATGTGATATATAACCCCACAAAAGCCCCCGCCGTCAATAACGCAATACGGTCTAATCCCAGTATGTCGCCAGGGGTAATGTAAGAATCGATCGCCCGGCCGATAAGATACGGGATTGCCAAACCCAGACCAGATGAACCCAGCATTAATACAAATGCAGCAGTCATAGCCAACATATGTGGCTTAATAAACATCATCATGAGTCGGAGCACAATACGGAGATCAAAAACTTTTCCCTTTTCTGCTTCCTGCCCCAGACTATGCAGCGCACCGCGGGGACCACGCCCCACACTTGTTCTACCTATAGAAAAACTCATCTCTTTTTCCTCTTTCGATCAGGAAGCCGTCCGGATTAAACCGGGTTCCATGATCTTTTGTGTTTGTGTATCATTTTCTTCGTCATCGTTTCCACTATTGCCAAAATATGATTGTACTTCCTGGGGTCGAAGCTGCTGCTGGTATATTTCACCATACAGACCTGATGTACGCAGCAGGTCTTCGTGTGTACCCTTGGCTACGATGCTTCCCTTATCCATGACGACAATCTGGTCTGCCATTCTAACCGTACTAAGGCGTTGAGCAATGACGAAAGAAGTCCGACCCTTCATCAAGCGTTCCAAAGCCTGCTGTATCAACCGCTCTGTTTCCGTATCCACACTGGACATCGCATCATCCAGAATCAGAATTCTCGGATTTTTTAACAGTGCGCGTGCTATGGCAACCCTTTGTTTTTGCCCGCCGGATAGCGTTGAACCTCGCTCTCCGACTTCTGTATCATAACCCTGAGGCATTTCAAGAATAAAATCATGAGCTTGAGCCGATTTCGCAGCAGCAAAAACTTCTTCATCAGTTGCGCCAGGTTTACCGAAGGCGATGTTCTCACGAACACTGGCAGCGAACAATGTTGTTTCCTGTAATACGATACCAATCTGCTTCCGCAACGAATTCAGAGTCACATCTTTTACATTAAAGCCATCAATAGTTATCGAACCCTCGCTGGCGTCATAGAAGCGGGGTATCAGGTTTGTCACCGTTGACTTTCCCGATCCGGTTGTGCCCAGTAAAGCGATAATCTGTCCTGGTTTTGCTTCAAGCTCAATATTCTGCAAAACTTTACGCCTGCCGAAATATGAGAAAGACACGTTATCGAAGCGCACATGACCTTTAACCGCAGGGAGTGATATCGCGTCAGGTGCTTCTTTCACCTCGGATTCGACATCCAGAATTTCAAAGATGCGCTCGCCACTGGCGATAGCCTGCGCAATAAACGGCACCATTCTTCCCAGCATACGCACTGGTCCAGCCAGTTGTCCCATATAAGAGGTAAAAGCCACTAACTCACCTAGTGTTAATTCCCCTCCAGCCACCAGACGTCCCCCATACCAAATGATGAACACAGTACTTATATTGGCAATCAGGGTTACCAGTGGATTGTTTATCGCGCTAATTTTTGCCTGCTTCGCTGAAAGGTTAAACCAGACGTCATTCTGCTCCTTGAAACGCTTTATTTCTGCATCTTCCTGAGCAAAACCCTTGACGATTCTTGCACCACGCAGGTTTTGCTCCACACGGGTTGTCAGAAGCGACATCTGATCCTGGATCGCCCGCCAGAGCGGTCGCAGCGCACTTGAGTAACGATAGGCTTGATAAATTAGCACCGGCAAGCTGAGAATGGACAATAAAGCCAAACGCGCATTCATCGAAATCAGGATAATCACCGTTACAATCAACATGACAACGCTTTCCAGTAAACGCATCGTCGCTCGCCCATCCAAAAAGCGAATGCGGTCCACATCCTGCATCGCGCGCGCCAGCAATTGCCCGGCTTCTGTGCGGTCATGATAGGCAAATGATAATTCAGACAATTTAGCAAAGAGCTGGTTGCGTAAATCATAGGCGACACTTTGCGAACAGGTTTCAGACCAGCTGCCCTGGAAATAACTCAACACGCCGGAGATCAATGTCAACACTAATAACGCGATAACTGCCCAGGTAAGATAGGTCAAATCGCCACCGTCCATACCGCGATCAACAATCCCGCGGATGAGCTGGGGATTAACCATCGTGAGTCCATTGATGACCATCAAGAGGATATATCCGCCTGCAACATAGCGCCAATAGGGCTTCAAATAAGCGAAACAACGCTTGAGAATCTTCCAATCCTTGGAGGGTTCCTTTTTCTGTTGTTTATTTGTCTTCATACTTTTTCTGACTCCATTCCCAATATAGTAATTAATTCTGTCAATCCTTCATTAACCAACGCCAATCGCTCCAGGGGCAAACCACGTATCTTTTCACGCAGCAAAGGAATACCACCCAGGGGTGTATTTTCTGCTAATTCGCGCCCGGCAGGGGTTATTTCGACAAACACGACCCGATTATCGCTTGTACAACGACGGCGTGTGACATAACCGGCAGTCTCCATCCGTGAGATCATCTCCGATGTCGAGCTGGCGCTGATAAACATATAATCACAAATATCACCAATATTCAGGGGACCTTCAAGCAAGAAGCGCAATATGGCGAACTCCCGTCCTCTTAAGCCTGCGATCTGAACCTGATGTCCGTATTGGCGTACATAACGGTAGAGTTCCAAAAATTTATGAATCGTATCAAAAGCCAGTGATTTATTAATCTCACTCACACTAAACCTCCCCGTGTGTAAATGCTAAACATAACCAGAATCCTGAATTACCCTCTGATGACTTAAGTGACTCACAAATCAAACCCAAAAATAATAACGGAAAACGTGACACCCTATATCATTCGGTTACGAATATTTCGGACGCGGATTATTCGGTATCGAATATTTCGGTTACGAACTATTCTACACCGAGATGAAGCGCTGTCAAGGGGATTAAAGAAGGGATTGATACAATAAGTGCAAATTATGAACCTGGCAAGATGTCTTGCCAGGTTCATAATTCAGTGATGTTGATGTAAACCTCAATTACATAGCTGCAATTTCCATAAAATCAACAGCTTCCAGGGCTTCCCGCACTTCAGCTTCCTTATCCGCGGGCAGTGGGAGATTTGGCAAACGAGGGGGACCAACGTCAAAACCAATCATCTGCATCGCGACACGCATAGCACCAAACATGCCATACCGTTGAATCAAAAGTGTCACACGATTAGCGCGAACCTGCAGGTCCCTGGCACGCACAAAATCATTCTGAGCAACAGCCTTGTGGATCTCACGGTAAATTCCAGGATGATAATTCAGTGTGGTGCCAATATTCGCTTTTCCGCCAAACATAGCCCCAAAAGCGCACTGCTGGTCCATACCAAGGAATATGGTCCAGTTGTTCTCCTGCAAATCCAAAAGCTGCTTATATTCATACATACTTGGTCCGGTGTATTTCGCTCCACCGATATTGGGCATCCGGACCAGTAATTCGGAAATCAAGCTGACAGCATCCAACTCACCACCAAACAAATACGGAAGAAAGGGCAAATCAGGTACGGCGGCAGCAATCGCTTCATAATGAAGGTAGGTGGTCTCGATGCTGCGATTGACCGGCGGCAGAATGCTGGCAACGCCATCAGCACCAAGAGTTTGCGCGTGCTGCGCCAGTAATACAGCGTCCCGCGTAGCGACGCTGCCGACATGCACAATTACCGGCACGCGACCTGCTACTTCGCGCATCGCTTCTTCTGTCACCAGTTTACGCTCCGGTACCGACATAAAGACGCCTTCACCCGTGGACCCGCAAAGATACAATCCACCGATGTCTTTGTCCAGTAGATAAGCAACCAGATCCCGCAAGACTTTGACATTCACATCCCCGTCAGGGGTGACCGGAGAAACCAGGGCCGGCCAGGCACCACTAAATTGCGCTTGCATAAAGTCAACCTCCTTCTAATATTTGGCTATGATGCGATCTAAATTTCATCAGGATGCAACCGCGCCAGCCTTTCAGCATGGCGCATTCTGCCAGTATTTTTGAGTCGTTCAATATATTTGGGCAATTCATATCGCGTGTGCGAAGGTCCCCCTTCGCGAAGGACAGTCATCAAAGGATCTATGTTCGTCTTACTACGCAGCATCATCCCGTGCTGCCACTCCGCCAGCATCCCCATGGCCTTGTCAACCAATGCCGGATGCTCTCCGCTGATATCGTGTTGTTCGTAGGGGTCGTGCGTCAGATTGAAGAGCATAACGGATTCGAGGTTTTTGTGCCCGTCGTGGTAAGTACGCAAACACAACCAGGATTCCCCTTCATAGTTGAACCGCACCCCGCGCTGGGCAGCCCACGCGCCCTGACTCAGGACCAGGAAATCGCGCCCCTCTGCCTGCCCGGTTTTGAAGGCTTCTGCAAAAGAGCGTCCATCCCAATTGGCGGGAATATCACCACCGACCATCTCGATCAAGGTTGCCGCCCAGTCAAAATGGTAATGGAGTGCAGTATCCACCCGCATCGTGTTAGTATCCTGTACCGAAGTCGTTAAACCCGGCCAGCGGATGAGCAACGGAACCTTACACACGGATTCATCAGCAGTTTGATGGTCACCCCATATACCAAACTCCCCTTGGGCCTCAGAATGATCAGAACTCACAATGATGACCGTCTCATCCATAAGGCCCAATGTTTCCATTGTATCCAGAAGTTCTCCAATCCACAGATCAGCATACCAGATACCCATATCATAGCCATCAATCCACTGCCGGACAGCATCCATCGAGTCTAATTGGTAGGGGACTCGCGGGTACTGCCCTTCCATCCAGGCTGGGCGTGGCTCATATCCCAAAGGTTCCTGCGCACTGTGCGGACCAAAGCTGTCCCAGGAGGCCTGTCGCATTTCCTCCGTCATCCAATCCGGCAAAGGTGCATTCTCAAAAACATTACCATAATCCATTGGGGTGCGGTAGGGTGTGTGCGGATCCCAAACGTTGACGTGAAGAAACCAGTCATCCAGTTCGCGATTCCGCTCCAGCCAATCAATGGCAATCGGAATCACCTCATCAGCACGTTCATTTCCTCCCTTACCAGGATTATACATCTCCCGATATCCGGCGTACCATTCGTAAGCTGAATGCCTCTCACCAAAGGGACTGACCGTGACTGTGTAAAATCCTGCACGCCGCAGCGCACTCATCCATGATGTGGCATCAAATGTATCGCGAAATCCGCGGGGACTACCATCGTTGAACGGATCTGCCGATGAGCCCATATGACCCACCACTCCGGTGCGGAAACCACAGCGACCGCTCCACAAAGCCGAACGGGAAGGTAAGCATGGTGCGTCACTCACATAATTGTTATCAAAACGCACAGCTTCTCTGGCAATCCGGTCGATATTGGGGCTGGTGTTACGATGGTAACCGTAGCAACCCAGGTGGTCGGCGCGTAAAGTGTCAATATCAATAAATAATATGCGCATCTTTCCTCCGCAATAAAATGGTCAAGTATGCATTTGAACAAAATGGTAGCACAAATAGTCCCTTTATCAACCCATGACCGTAACTACAATCGACTCACCGGCTTTTATCGTGAGAGGTGATGCAAATACCAGGTCACCGCCAGTTCGGGTATGTGCCACTTTTTCACCCTTAAACTCCACACCGGTACTTCCCTGGGGCAAACCCGGCAGACGCAATAGGTTGAGTGTCAACTCCCCATAGACTACGTTCAGGGATGCTGCCTGCCTCGTGATGTGGACAGTACCCCAACCTGTATTGAGGGACCAAAAACTCCGGAAGTTATCGCCGTCCAACGCAAGCGGGTTAAAGCCCACCATCCCGCGCACCATATCAAACATAAACCCACTGTAAGCATTCAGCAAAGCATAACTTGCCATAGTGCGCGCATAGTTGCTGCCACATTCAAACTCATTCCAGGGGTTGCGCTTTTCACCATCGAATCGATCACGTACAGCCCTTACCACGGCTAGCCCCTGTTCGATCAAGCCTACCTGTAACATATGTGCAGCAGCAGCATACTCAAAACCGGTCATTACCTCCTGAGAATAGGGAACAGGGATAACAGGTTTTACACTATCTTCAGGCCAACTGCAAATCGTCAATCCGGCTTCATCGTTCATAGCAAAGACACGGCATGGGTTGAAAAAATCACCTAAACGGGATTTGAAGTTAAAGGCAAAAACTGATGCCAGAGCTTGACGCGTTTGCCCCGGGTCGAAAATCTCGCCTAATCCATATAAATCAGCGTGCCATTGCGCCAGAACCTGGTCAATCCCGCACCCTTCAGCAATTTGGTACTTGATCTCTCCATGTTCATCATCCCAATAAGCTGCCGTCACATCTCCAACCATAGAAGCACTGGATTGCGAAAAAGCCTGCAAGAGCGATTTATCTTTGAGGTCAATGATCTGATGATAATAAGCGCCATTAAAGAGATGGACATCCACCCAGAGCTTTCCCCGGTTGAAAATTTCGCGGTATTCACCTGCCGTTGCCACATCTTCCAGATGCTCCGCCATCTCCGCGCCCGCCTTGAGTGCCCCCAGATAGAATCCTGTCAACCAGGCGTTCGGTGAGAATAGCTCCATATCCAGGGTGTGGTGTTGGCGTCCCTGCAAAACACCTGTTTTATCTGGATCCCATCGATCTTCATTCTGCGGGGACCATGCAAACGCAATGGATCGCTTGACCGCGGGCCATAGTTTACGCAGCCATTCTGTATCACCACTGATCTTCCATTCGCGATAAACTTTAAGCACATCCCCAAACTGCCCATCGACGCACGGACGAAAGCTGGAAGGCTCCACCCCTAAAGGCAACTGCAGCCTGAAAGCCAAACCACCGTCAGGACGAACGTTATAGGCATAATTGGCTTCACGCATCGAGCGCTCCAGGGACGGGAATAGAAAGGGCAGCGCTTGCGCGTAATTCCACACATGGGTGCAGGAACCCTCACAACAACCAGCGTCGGTGTGACAACCTTCAAAACCGTAGAACGTGCCATCTTCCAGGCGCATGACCGTCGGGCTTTTTAGAACAGCCAGGTTAGCCGAAACAGCATCCAGCACTGCCGCCGGCAGGTCAGAGCTGAAAAGGGCATCTTTAAACAATGCCGTTTTCTCGTACAAAACATCCCAATGATCCAGAGCATACCGGGCGGCATCTGCGGCATCACTGAAAAGAACAGCATAATAGTTTTTCCAGCGATTTTCCAGATCCAACTTTACATGCACAAGCATCCGCGCCAGAATGCCAATCGTTTGTGCGGTTGGGGTAATACCATGCGATGATGAACCGCACCTTTCCAGTTTCACCTGGCGCAACAGTGATACTGGGGGCCAGTGTGGCTGCATTCCCCTCCCCCGCTTCTGATCCAATATAACGCCGGTTCTTCATCGGACCTGGTTTGGAAAAATCATCCCAGAACACCTGAAGATTATCAAACCAGCGTCCACGGAACCAGTATTCACAATAGTCCACACCGTCACCGGAACCAACATCTGCAGCCAACACCAATTCGCCATATTGGAGGTCGCTTTCAGCCAGGGCATCAGAAGTAAGCGATATCCAGTGCATGGAGGCATTTTTATGATAACGGTTGGTGTTATTAGCTGGGAGTGGATTATGCAGCGTCCCCGCCAGAGTGTAAGTCACAGAAGAAGAGTTAGTATTTACGATCTCAAATTCTATAAACGCTGCCGGGATGCTCGAATCCCGGGCATTTAACGGGATAAAAGGATTAAAAGCCCGCATTTTCACTTTTCCAGGAAAATCCTTGCGTATAAAATCAAGTTCTGCGATAGGAAACTCACCGCGGAAAACTACCTCATCAAAATGTGGCACACCGGTCAGGTACTCGCGCGGTGGACCAAATCCGAAGGAGGAAAAGTGCCCCTGTTTGAGAATCCCTGTATAGGGAGGGTGCAGGTCGCCGTGCAAAACGCGTGTATCCAGAACCTGTCCATTCGCTTCTGCCTTAATGGCAAAATGCGAAAAACCATTGGTGCTGCCCTTGTTGGGTTTATTAAATATCTCCCAGTCAATCAAACGACCGTTACCCGCTAAACCAATGCACCCCGTTCCCAAACCACCCAGTGGAAATGATATTTCACCCGTTTTACTGCCTGTATAAATAAATGATTCCTGGTCCATAAGCCCTCCTCGGCGCCTTTCAACTCGCAATTAACGAATATGCCGTCCTTATTCCATGCCTGTCCCGGATACTAAATCGACCAACTGTGACAAATGCGATACCGTGTGTTCCACGAATGCCTGATCCTCCAGACTTATCGTTATTGCATTCTGCGGACAGACTTCCACACAACGTCCGCATCCCCGGCAGGCATCACTGATAACCGCCCTGTCGTTCTCCAGACGTATAGCATCGACAAAACAGATATCCTCCGTGCACAGACCGCATCCCACACACTGCCCGGTGACTTCGACCCGCACACCATCCATACGGGAAACATTTGAGCTGATCTCATCAGGCAGGTCGGGCAACACACGCCACAAGCAACAGCACGGGCAGCAGTTGCAGACTGTAAGAAGTTTATCGTATGGACGGGCACCTAACCAAACGGAATCCAATCTGTTGCGCCCAATCATATGAACCAAACCGGCAGCTCGAGCACGCTGCACATGCGCCAATGCCTGTGCTCTGGTTGCCCGGTATCCCAGTTTTGGATTGATATGCCTTACAGATTCCCCCATAAAAAGGCAGCCCAAATCGACAGGATAATCCTGGCATCCAGCAGCTTCCCGACAAATGCAGGTATTCATAATCCAGAGATCATCTGCTTGCTCGATAAACCATTCCACAACCT
Organism: uncultured Chloroflexia bacterium; assembly: GCA_963700595.1. Taxonomy (GTDB): domain Bacteria; phylum Chloroflexota; class Anaerolineae; order B4-G1; family SLSP01; genus PWVB01. The sequence goes on along the minus strand of CAVOYE010000009.1, from coordinate 156,874 downwards.
TTGAAGGTAGTGTTATATCCTGTGGCTCAGAAAGGGCTTCGTTCACTTGAATGACCTGGTCTTTGGGAAGGTAGACTATGGCATCCCCTCTGAAAAGCAGATAATCCGCCAATTTGCGCACAACCGGCAAGCGGCGCATCACTTTGGCAAGGAAAAATCTGCTGGGAAAGGCTTTTTTAAGAAGACTAACAATCCAAAGCGGTCGTGACATTGTTATCGCCTCATGGAAGCATCTAAATTATGTTAAAGCTCAAGCAATCCCAAGCGCTCAAACTGCTCCGGTGGCGCGTCATTCTCCCGCATCAACTTAATCAACAATTCGGTCATCCGTTTTTCTATCACGGGATCTTCCAAAGGATGTTCCTGCGCCGGATCTTTCTCCAAATCGAAAAGCAGACTGCCAAAACGGAAAACATCCCGCCAACCGTCTCTGCCGGCGTCAATTCTCATCGTACGACAGCCCTTCGTAAAACTGAAAGGTTCCGCCAGATGAATATCCTGCAACTCACGCACATCAAATGTATGCCGCATATGGGTTGGCATCAATGTATACTCATTGAGCGGTTGATTTGCCGGCACCGCGGGTGCTCGCATATAGACATACCGCCCATCCGTGACATTGACGTGACCTCCGTGGACACCGAACAGCATACCTTCACGCAGAGACTCAGATGAATTAACGGCGGATGTTAACGGGACCCCCTGCATATCGGCAGTTGCCGGGATATCAAAGTACTCTAACAGCGTCGGTCCCCAGTCAATATTCTGTACCATAGCCTCAGATGTCATATTAGACCTTCGCATCCGCGGATCCCAGAGGAACAGCGGAGTGTGTGCGACTTCATCATAAAAAGGTTGCACGCACTTTGCCCACCAGTCATGCTCACCCAACAGGAATCCATGATCGGTGCAGACAATCAGCAAAGTATCCTCCCACAGATTCAGTGCATCCATCGTGTCCAGAATCTTACCCATATAGGTATCGCACATACTTACCGAGGCGGCATTTTCATATACCATATGCTGCACCTGCGCTTCTGACTCAACCACTGGGGCATAAGGAGGCCAATCGAAGTGCGGTCCATCATAATCATGCGGATACAAATCTTTATAATGCTGTTGGGTGAAATAAGGTTCATGCGGGTCGAAGGTTTCAATATGCAGGAACCAATTATCTGCTTCTGCATTGGTCCGGATAAATTCCAAGCCCATTTCAAAGGTACGGGCTTGAGGTTGCAATTCTTCTTTTGGCATATATTTGCGGTTTATCCAATCCTGCCGCCACATCTTCCCACCCCGCGCACCTACATGTTCCGGAATCTGCGGGTCGGTAACCTCACCTTTCCACGGGTCACCTTCGTGCCCACGGGCGATTTCCCAGCTGGAATAACGGGTGTGATAGGTGCAACCCCCTTCCTCCCAATAGTGATAATGATCGCTGACCAGGTGGCTGTAAATACCATTCTGCTCGAGAATCTCCGGTACAGAATCGTCAAAGGGTTCCAATGGACCCCAACTGCGATGCAAAAAATTATATCGCCCGGTATGAAATTCACGACGGGCTGGCATACAAGGCATGCTGCCCACGTAGCTGTTGTTGAACATCACTGTGCGCTCCGCCAAACGCTGGAAATTGGGGGCATGCACCCAATCGTTACCATATGGGGGCAGCATACGGCGGTTAAGAGAATCAAACATCACCATGATTGCTTTCATAATTATCCTCCGTGGGTAGAATTTATCCGACTGTCAACCCGTGCGTTCGATTAGAATTAAGTACAACCTCAGGGTAAAGGACGTGCTTCCAGGATATTATCATTAAACAGTGGGATCAGAACATATCCCCGAACAGGATCAAAACCAATGTCTGCGGGTCCCGGTACATCACTGATGACTACAACACTCCCGTCAGCATCAGCCTGGTACACAGCTTGCGCAGCCCAACTGGAAACCAGTATATTATCCCTGTCCAGAAAGACTAACCCATCCAGTGAACCCTGGGGAACGGTGAATACTTCCTGCAACACACCATCTTCGATGGCAAAAATCCCGTTATCAGAGGTAACGTAAACCTTATTTTCCCATATCGCCAGGCCATTCGGTCCCTGGATGCTGCCAGCAGGCATCACATCCTCCACAATGCCGTCCGGCGTAAGTCTGTAGACAGCATTCGCACCAGAATCACTCACGTAGACGGTTCCTGAAGTATCAGAAGCCAAATCATTAAGAAATTTCGCGCCAGGCACCGGGAAATCGTCGAGAGGGGCACCGGTGACCCGATCGAACAGTCTGATGGTATCGATATCGGCAACATATAAAGCCGTGGGTACTAAGGTCATGCCTTTTGGAGCATTCAGGGTCACACCCTCTGCAGCACCATCAATCCATTTCAGCGTCATCAGGATGCCTTCTGGGGACACCATAGAAATGAAACCATTACCATCCTGAGCACCTGGTGAACCGTTGATATTGGCAACCAGGTAAACATCATCTTCCGCATTGTATAACACAGATTCCGGGGTATCAAAACCCACCTCTACCAAGCGGAAACCTTCATAGACTGGCAGCGGAGCGGTTTCCGGCGTAGGTGATGTTTCAGGTTCATTAATAACGGCTTCAGTCGGTGTCGGTGGAACAGCTGTCGCTGTTGGCTTCTCTTTAGTTGGCGTGGGTGGTTGTGATGAAGCATCTGCCGGGGATACAGTATTGATAACCGGTGTTGGCGGTTCCTGACAAGCCGTGAGAAGCAACACTAACAAGGATATAATGAAAAATCTGTACAGTTTCATAATTCCCTCCTCCTGATAGGGTCAAGGTCAGTTCAAGGTATCGTGGGCAGTACGGGCAATGATTTCATCCTGCAAAGCCGGACTGAGGTCACAAAAATAGTCGCTGTATCCTGCGACACGCACGATCAAGTCACGGTATTGGTCAGGATATTCCTGCGCATCCCTCAGCGTGCCGGCATCCACCACATTAAATTGGATATGGTGCCCTTCCAGCTTGAAGTAAGTGCGAACCAACTGTACCAGCGCATCCAAACCTGTGTCATCCTCCAGCACTTTTGGTAAAAACTTCTGGTTGAGCAGCGTGCCACCGGTGCGTTTGTGGTCCATTTTGGCAACCGACTTAATCACTGCTGAAGGTCCACGCCGGTCCGCGCCTTGAACCGGGCTGATGCCCTCTGACAGCGGTTCGCCCGCTTTCCGACCTTCAGGGGTTGCTCCAGTTAAAGAACCGAAATAGACATGGCATGTGGTAGGCAGCAGGTTAATATGATAAGTTCCGCCTCGTGTGTTTTTTCGCCCGTCTACAGCGCTATAATATGCTTCGAACACAAGCTGCATGACGCCGTCCGCATAAGCATCATCATTACCGTATTTAGGTGGCTTGTTAATCAAAAATTGCTGGATATTCTCGTGACCGGCGTAATCAACCCGTAAAGCCTGGATCAGTTGCGCCAGTGTCAACTTCCCGTTGTCGAAAACAGCATATTTCACCGCCGCGAGAGCATCGGTGATGGACCCGATACCCACCCCCTGGATATAGGAGGTATTGTACCGCGCTCCGCCATCGTGGTAGTCTTTACCGCTGCGGATACAGTCGCTGATGAGCAGGGATAAAAACGGAGCCGGCATATACTGTGCGTATAAACGTTCAATAACATTATTACCCCGCACTTTTATATCAATAAAATGCTGAAGCTGTTTTTTGTAAGCGCTGAACAGCGCTTCAAAGCTGTCTAAAAGCTGCGGATCACCCGTTTCCAAACCTATCTTATTGCCGGTCCGTGGATCCACACCATTGTTCAGCGTGATTTCCAGCACCTTAGGCAAATTAAAGTATCCGGTAAGGTTGTAGTTTTCCTTGCCGAAAGCGCCGGTTTCCACACACCCGCTGGTACCACCAGCCCGAGCATCAGCTATGGATTTTCCCTGCCGCTGCAGTTCCTGGATAATCACATCCGTATTAAACACCGATGGCTGTCCGAAACCTGTCCGGATTATCCGTGCCGCCCGTTTCACAAAAGTATCAGGATTCTGGCAGCTGACTTGAATGGACAAGCTGGGCTGCAGCAATCGCATTTCTTCAACGACATCAAGAATCAGATAAGTGACATCATTGACCGCATCATAACCATCAGCCTTGACGCCTCCGGTGTTGATTTGGGCAAAATCGGTATAGGTACCGCTCTCTGCTGCAGTGACACCTACTTTTGGGGGCGCAGGTTGGTTATTGAATTTGATCCAAAAACATTGTAAAAGCTCTGAAGCTTTGTCACGGGTCAGCGTTCCATCCTGCAAGCCTTGAGTGTAAAAAGGCGCCAGGTGTTGATCCAGCTTGCCTGGCGTGAACGAATCCCAGGGATTAAGCTCTGTCGTCACGCCCAGATGCACAAACCAATAATACTGCAGTGCTTCCCAGAAGTCACGCGGTGCATGGGCAGGAACATGCTTACAAATATCCGCGATATGGTTTAATTCGGATTGCCGCTGCGGGTCTGATGCAATCATGGCTTTTTCCTCTGCCAGGGATGCGTACCGTTGGGCAAACATCACCAACGCATCAACGGTTATTGCCATCGCTTTCAACTCTTCCTGTTTATGGTACGCTCCCGGGTCGTCAAAGAAGTTCAAAGCCTCCAGGCTATCCTGAATATCTGCCTTGAAATCAACCATCCCTTTGCGATATATCTTATCGTCCAGTACTGTATGCCCGGGCGACCGTTGTTCCATAAACTCGGTAAAGATTCCTGCTTCATAAGCAGCTTGCCATTCCGGCGTCATAGCGTTAAAAATCCGCTCACGCATTGTCTTTCCGGTCCAGAAAGGGATAATGTCGTGGATATAGAGGGCACGCGATTCAGGACTCACAGTGAAGGGTATCTTCTCCCGGTTGTGCAGAATATCAAGGTCCTGCACACTATGGCAGCACAATTCAGGATAAGTGGGCGTTGCCTTGGGCGAAGGTCCTTTTTCCCCGACAATCAGTTCACCGGAACTGATATTTATTGATTTATGCGCCAGCACGTACTGAAAAGCCAGGGCTCTTTGGACGGGAACAGAAACCGGCGTCGCAAAGTCGCGGTAGAACGCTGTTATCAGTTCAGCACGTTCTGTCGATATGGAAGGTACAGCCTCTATACTCTGTTTCCTTAAACGTTCGACTCTTTTGTTTATCATATCTCTACCTTAACACGATTCTGTCGCCACTTCAGCTCTTCTAAGTATCTCTTCCTGCTCTTGCTTTGAAAGATCCACAAATCGTGCGTTAAACCCCGCAACCCGGACCAATAAATCCCCATGCTGCTCCGGGTGTGCCAAAGCATCCCGCAACACAGCGGAATTCAAACAAGCGACCTGAATCTCCTGCCCACCCTCCGAAAAAAACGTCTCAATCATCGCCAACAAATTATCCCGCATCTCCACCACACCCCAGCGCATCGCCGGTAAGGTCAGGTTAAGGTTGGTACCTCCCCGGTAATAATGCCCCGCATCCAGTTTTGCGATACTGTTGAGCACACCTGTGGGTCCCCGTGTTGCTGTCCCGGTCTCCGCGCCCAGGCTATCGGCAATCGGTGTCCCTGCTAATCTGCCATCTGGTGATGCGGCAATACGCATTCCGGTGGTATGGTGCAAGCTACGGATGACATGGCAAACCATATGCGGTGCTGTTACCAAATTGTGCGTCCACACAGTCCAAAACACGCTCGCGGAGTGCAAGCAAGTCAAAAGCCCACCGGTCTGCTAGTGAATCATCTGTTCCCCACTTGGGCGCGCTTTTGATTTGAGCCAACAGCACCTTTTCCCCCTGATAATTCCGTCGCATCGCATCAACCAGCTCGGGTAACGTTATCACGTGCCGGGTAAAAACCAGGTCATCAATAACCGCCAACGCATTAACAGCATTAGTAAAACTTCGCTCGTAGATACCGGGTAAATGGTATTCCATACCAACCATAATATCCATGCCGCACCGGACACAATTCGGCATCAGCGCCGAAGTGAAAGGGGACGGCATCTGCTGCTGCTATTTGCTTTTTCCGGTTCTGTCCATACTCACGCATCCGCAGAGCAGCTTCGAACATCACCTGTTCCAGCAATGGCAGCAAGGCTTGTGCGCTGGTGACACTTCCCAGGTCTGGGTGCTCCAGCAAAACCCTGTTTAACAAATCCAGGTAAACAATATTGCCGTTGATAGAAGTTGCCGATTCCCATAACTTGCCGGGAATACCCAGTTCGTTGCATCCAATGACGCAATATCCCCATGCATCACCTTTTGAAATACCCCCTTCAATGAATCCCCGAACTGTAGGGATGTCATGAATCAGCAGCGGCATACTCACCCCGGCAGACAGCATCTCAATAGCGCGCGCCTTTACCCGGGGGTCAATTTTTTGATGCCAGCGCAAAAAGAGATGCGGATCTCCCACCCGTACACGGTCCACCGCATCAAGAATGCAGAGCGTTAGGGCGTTGCATTGATCGTTACCCAGAGCATCCAATCCACCAATGGTGATGGGTTGGGTTTTCGAACCACTCCCGAATAGCGCATTAGCATTGATTTTCAGGATAAAAGCAGATAGGAATTCTGTAGCAACCTCAGGATCGAACGCATCGTCAATAAAAGGCGCCAGAATGCGATCCAGAAGACCAACGGACACCGAAAGCCCCTGTCCCTCAATATAGATGGCAAGATGGACAAGGACTATTGCCTGCAAAGCCTCAAAAAGCGTCCGCGCCGGTTGCTCTGGCACACGGCGGCAGGCATCTGCAACGCGGCGATGGCACATTCGTAACAGCGCGTCGCCAGATTTCTGCGCCGCTTCATCCGCCGCAACCGCATAGCGATGCGCCCAGTCTATTACCGCGTGCAGGGTTATCGCCATCGCCTTGCGATACTGCTGTTCCTCAGCTGTACCCGGATTTTGGGCGTTCTCACATTCATCCAGGATCGCTGCCAGGCCCTCGTTGACAACGCGAGCATAATCCACGGCAAGGTGCCCAATGCCAGCATTCCCACCAAAACTGAGGGGTTTCCAGAAATCGACCAACGCCTGAGGAATCACACCATCAAGTATCCCCTTGAGATGGTCATGCTCAATCACAATCTGAAGCGGTTCAGTGAAGCCATATTCAGGCACCAGCATCCACGCCCGTGGGGCTGAAGATGTATTACCACCAAATATCGGATTCGTATCCAGATCCAATGTCATCTTTGACAGAATATAAGCAAAGGCTTTGGCACGTTTCAAAGGGGGTGGTTCGCCAGCATACAGCTGGTACGCCTCTGTAACCAGGCGCAATCTTTCCAGACACACCGTATCCGGTGTAGCTAACTGGTTATCTCTTATAGAGCGAATCATCTTTTGCAGCATTGAATTACCCACAGTAAAAATCGAGTTTTCCATCGATAATCCGAGTCAAGCCTATATTGGCATCTGGTAAATGCGGTAACGGCGCAAGTCCTTTACACCCAGTCGTCGTAAGGCATTATTCATCGGGATATTGTCCTCGAGAACATAATTTATTTCAATCCGCGGGTGCAATGGCGCAAGCGCCTCATAAGTGCGCCGGTACATCAGAGCATCCACGCCCTTGCCATGATATTCAGGTAGGACACCTAAAGCCCAGAGCCTGTACTGCCGTAGACGAGGTAATCCCCACAGCAACTTCAACCAGCCAAAAGGCAGAAGGCGCCCATTCAATCCGCGCAGCAGGACGTTGATATCAGGGATGGGAATAGAAAAACCTATGGCTTCCCCGTCAGGACCTTCCGCAATAAGCACAGAGTCCGGATTCAACAACTGCTTCAAATCCCGGGCGATAATATGGGCTTCCTTTTCGGTTGCCGGTGAGAATCCCCAATTATCAGCGATAGAGACATTGATGACATCTACAATGGTCGCTACCTCTTCCTCAAAATTTTTCATCTCCACCGGTCGGACTGTGATCCCATATCGCTCCTGGACGCGGTCTGTTACCTTCAGGTAGCGTTCCGGGATATCATAGCCTTCCTCAAAATCCACGTAATAAACCAGAAGATCTTTGACTTTTTCCAACCCAAAACATTGTAGTTGCCCTTCATAATAACGTGGGTTATAGGGCGCCAGGATTACCGGCGGAGGGGTAAAGCCTTCAATAACCAATCCCCACTCCTGAGATGCAAAACTCCAGGGTCCGCGCATCGCATTAACACCCTGTTCCTGCAGCCATTCCCGCGCCGCGTTAAGCAGCAGAGCACTTGCCGCAGTATCATCGATACACTCATACGCGCCAAAAAGTCCGATGGATGCCTTCCAATGTTTTACAGCTAAATGATCGATAAAAGCTGAAATCCTACCTATGACCTCATTGTTTTCCAACAGCAAGAAAAGCGCATAGTCACAGTGTTCCAGCATTGGATTACGCTGCACGTCGTATTGAGCCCATTGTTCACTGCGCAGTGGTGGTATCCAGAACGGGTCATTGCGGTAAAAACGGTATGGGAAATTAATAAAACGCCGCATATCGTTCTTGGTACATACCTGGTGGATTTCCATGCCTTCCTCCGGGAACTGGCGCAATGCTTTCGCACAGGGATTTACTCAGCCTATGATAACATTAAAAGGGAAAATGTAACATCGATACGCTGTACAGTTGCGGAATATATCGCACGGCATTATACTTCCTATCATAACTAACCTCCTAACTATGGAAAAAGAGGGAAATAACATGCCGGAAACCAATTACAATGAAGCACTGGTCCCTATCTATACACTCCCTGATTCACTGGTGTATAAAGATGGTACTGCAGTCAACACCCCAGAAGATTGGCAAAATCGACGCCGACCGGAAATCCTGGCACTTTTCGAACATCATGTCTATGGCAAAGCACCTGAAAGACCACCAAATATGGTATTCGAGGTTACCTCTGAAGATCCGGCAGCCCTGGAAGGTACGGCAACCCGCCGGCAAGTATGTATCCATCTATCGGACCAGAAGGGCGATCCGGCAATCCACGTTCTCATGTATCTTCCCAATGACGCTCAGACACAGAAGACGCCGGCGTTCCTGGTTCTGAACTTCCAGGGTAACCATTCCATCCACCCCGATCCGGGTATTCATCTGAACCCGCAATGGATTCAAAACCAGGAAACAGGTGAAGCCAATTATAACCAACCGCAGGACAACGCGCGCGGCAGGGCAGCAGCGCGCTGGGCTATAGACGATATCCTGGCACGCGGATACGCGCTGGTGACCGCGCATTGCGGAGACCTTGATCCTGACTATTTCGATGACTTTCAAAATGGTGTCCACGGACTTTACCCCCGCGATGACCGGGGTGGTCATGCATGGGGCACGATCAGTGCCTGGGCGTGGGGACTTAGCCGTATTATGGACTATCTTGAAGTTGACAGCGCTGTGGACAGCGCTCGGGTTGCAGTTATGGGACATTCAAGACTGGGCAAAACAGCCCTATGGGCGGGTGCATTGGACACCCGTTTTGCTGCCGTAATCTCCAATGAATCCGGATGCGGTGGCGCGGCACTTTCGCGACGGCAGTATGGTGAGACCGTGGAAACCATCAATACACGGTTTCCACACTGGTTCTGCACCAATTTCAAAGCGTATAATGCCCATGTTGACGCACTGCCCATAGATCAGCATGAGCTGATCGCGCTGGTTGCACCCCGTCCTGTCTATATTGCCAGTGCGGTCGAGGACCAGTGGTCAGATCCGTATGGAGAATTTCTGGCAGGTAAAGCTGCGCATCCGGTATATACTTTATGTGGAACAGAGGGATTACCCACCAGCACACACCCACCCCTCAACCATCCGGTGATGGGGCAGATCGGTTATCACATCCGGTCTGGTGGACATAACGTAACCCCGTATGATTGGGAACAATTTATGAATTTTACTGATAAACATCTGCTAAAAGGATATTAACGTAAACCAAGGAGCATAATGCGAATCATACAATTCAAGGAATCCAGCTACCCACCCCGCGTTGGTATGGTGGAGGGTGCTATGGTTAACATATTAGGTGGCTTTGAAAGCACTTATAGCCTTGCCCAATCCGCTATTCATGCCGGGTTATCGCTGCAGGATTTTATCAAGACGCAGGTTGTCACCGGTACAATTTCATTCGACGAACTGCAGCAACGCGAGGCAATTCTACCCCCCATAACCCACCCCGATCCCGCACATATGTTGATTACCGGGACTGGATTGACGCATCTGGGCAGCGCTGATGCCCGGGACCGCATGCACAAAGGGAAAGCAGAAGCATTGACCGACAGCATGAGAATGTTTCAACGCGGTTTGGAGGGTGGCAAACCCTCTCCCGGAAGTGTGGGAAGTCAGCCTGAATGGTTTTACAAAGGCGACGGCAGTTGCGTTGTCCCGCCCTACCAACCCCTGATGAATCCGGCATTTGCACTTGACGGCGGTGAGGAACCGGAAATCGCCGGACTCTATCTTATCAGTCCAGAAGGCACACCCTACCGGTTGGGTTTTGCACTTGGTAACGAGTTTTCTGACCATGTGATGGAGAAACAAAACTACTTGTATCTGGCACATTCCAAGCTGCGCCCTTGTTCATTTGGCCCTGAACTCCTGGTAGGGGCATTACCGCAGGACGTTCAGGGCAGCGTGCGCATCACGCGAGGAGAACAGATATTCTGGGAGAAGCCCTTCCTCAGCGGAGAGCAGAACATGTCGCATACCATCGCAAACCTTGAGCACCATCATTTCAAATACACAGCTTTTCGCCGTCCTGGAGATGTTCACGTTCACTTCTTCGGCACTGCGACCCTGAGCTTCACTGACGGTATAAAGCTAAAGAAGGGTGATGAAGTTGAAATCTACTCTGCATCTTTTGGACATCCATTGCGAAACACGATTGAAATGAGCGAAGAAAAGCCTTTCAGTATTGGAGTGCTTTAACGCATTCACGTGATATCTCTGAAAAGCACCTTCTTTTATTATACATGAGCACGAGGGATTGTTGTATAATATGGTATATCATAATTAAACTTTTGGAATTATATCCTGTTTGGAGTGTATAAATGGATAGCCTGGTTAATATTTGGGAAAAACCTACAGCGAAAGCTGTATATATGATCGCCGGATGGAATCAGTGGGCTGATGCAGGATCTACTTCTTCAGGATTACCGCTGTATCTGATCCAAAAACTAAATGCAAAAAAGATCGGTGAAATAACCGACGATGGTTTTTATCTGTTTCAGCTTCCGGGTGCGCATCATTTTCTTCGCCCCGAGATTCATCTTAAAAACGGTTACCGTCAAGCCCTCGATAAACCGAAAAATGAGATTTTTTATGCCGAAAACAATGGCAAAGGGCTGGTTATTTTCCTGGGTGAAGAACCCCATCTCAAGGTAGATCGTTATGTTGCTGCGCTGCTCGATGCTGTGCAAAACCTGGGTGTGAAACGTGTCGTTGCAGTGGGTGGTGTTTACGGTGCGATGCCATATGATAAAGACCGCCAGATCAGCTGCGTTTACAGCATGCCAGATATGAAGGATGAACTCTCCCGATATGCGGTCAGGTTCTCCAATTATGAGGGTGGGACGACCATCGGGACTTATATTGTGGATGCAGCGGAACGCATTCATCTTGAGTTTTTAGTTTTTTATGCATTTGTCCCGGCGTATAATTTCTCAGAGCTCTCCAACATGGTCCAGGCTATCAGTATCGAACACGATTTCAAGGCATGGTATGATATTTTGCGGCGCTTTAACCATATGGTCGATATGGACATTGACCTTTCAGAATTGGAGCATCAGAGTTATGAGTTGATTCTCTCGATGGATGCCAAAATTGAAGAAGTTGAAGAACAATTACCCCAACTGGAGGTCAAGGAATATATGGCCCAGGTTGCAGAGGAATTTGAGGATAAACCCTTCGTAGCATTGAGTGACGTCTGGGGCAAGGCACTGGGAAATATGCTGGACGGTGATCCACCAGATCATGACAAGGAAGATGAACAAACATGAATAAATCTCACAAGATCCGCGTTGTAGTAGTTGATGATGATGCAATGGTAATGGAAAGCATCTCGCAAATGCTTGTACTGCGGCGCTACACAGTTGTTGGGCGCGCTAATAATGGTATCCAGGCTATTGATGTAGCGCGAAAAACACAGCCTGACATCGTCCTGATGGATATCAAGATGCCTCAAATGGGGGGCATTGAGGCTGCGAAAACCATCTATACCCAATACGATATTCCCGTAATCCTGCTCACGGCTTTTGACACCCCAACACTCATTGATGACGCACAAAGCGCCGGGGTGATGGGATATTTAATGAAACCGCCTGACGCTTCGGATATGGAACACGCCATTGTCATCGCCATTGCCCGCCATAGAGATGCTCAAAAGCTTCGCCGGTTAAATGCAGAACTCCAGGCTTACGCCCACACAGTGGCGCACGACTTGAAGAATCCACTGATGCAAGTCATTGGGTACACAGAACTCCTCATCATGGACCAGCAAGATGGTATCTTATCCCTTGATAAGTCTCGACAGTACGGGACGAGTATTATGACCGGTTCGCTGCGGATGAAGAACATCATAAACGAATTATTGCTTTTGGCAGAAGCCCGTGACCGGGCAATCACCCCTGAACCACTGGATATGGCGAAAATCATTAACGAAGTCCTTGATAGTTTAAACTTGCTGCTTGAAAACAGCAAAGCAACGGTGACCGTTTCAGAATCGTTCCCGAATGCAGTGGGGTACGGACCCTGGATTATTGAGGTGTGGAGCAATTACATCATCAATGCGGTGAAGTATGGCGGGAAACCACCGGAACTGACAATAGGTGGGACGGTTCTTGATGAAGACTTTGTCAAGTTCTGGATTAAAGACAAAGGACCCGGCATCCCAAAAAAGAATCAATCCCGATTGTTCATGGCTTTCGAAACCATACACCAAACGGCAAAATCCGGGTCTGGTCTGGGGTTATCTATCGTCAAACGCATTGTCGAACGATTGGGTGGCACGGTAGGTGTGGAAAGCAGCGGTGTTGCCGGAGAAGGCAGCTTGTTTTCTTTTACGTTGCCTGTTGCTGCAGATTGATGGCGTCAGTTTACGCTTGATTTAGAAATCCAACACATAAGCTCCGGTATTTCCTTATTGATGTGGTTTTCTTTTGACCAGTTCATCTTCGCATGCTGAAAAGAAAACTTTATGTCTTTTCAGCATGCAAAACGCCTCAATTTTAAATATAATTTTGAAGTTTATCACATAAATGGTATACTTGGATAATCAACGCCAATATGAACTGTAGGGATCAATGCCATTTGACAAAGCATTGCCAGTTATTCTCCTGAACTATCCCGTCGGTGAATGCCTGGAATTCCATAAAATCGAACGTGGGTTTGTGAATCAGACATGGCTCGTGAAAACGCCAACAGGGCATTATGTACTCAAACGCAGACAAGCAGACCCTAGAAATGTTGCACGGTTCACAGCGCAACATGCCTTGCTTGAGTACCTGAGTCGTGTGGGGTTCCCAGCGCCAGAGATCGTGCGCACGCGAGATGGCGCAACCTTCCTTAATTGGGATAATACCATCTACGAATTATATATATATATCCCGGGAGATATATGTGATAGCGCAAAAGCATCCCATATCAAAGCCGCGGCACACACCCTGGGCCAGTATCACAAATTGGTCAATGGCTTTAAGCACCCATTGTTTCCCGTTCAAACACGTTACAGTCCGACAGTACTGAAACGCATTCTGGAACGCTTGAGAAGCAAAGGGGAAAAAGAACTTGCTGGACAGTCGTTGCATATTTGGGAGCGACTGAAATCGCATTGTCTGGATTTATTGGACCATCTTGGAGAACTCGATACCTTACCCCACCTTGTAATCCATGGTGATTATTGGGATGAAAACATAATCATGCGGGGAAAAGAAGTTGTGGGGGTCGTCGATTATGACCAAGCACAATATTGCGCACGTGTTCAGGAAATAGCTGAAGCCATTATATACTTTGCCAGAGAGCAAGCAGGACACTATCAACACATCGTATACACAGGCGCACTCGACCTGCAAAAAACGCACCTGTTTCTGAGCGCTTATGGAGATGTCAATATTTTAACAGGCGAAGAAATACAGGCATTGCCCTACCTGATTCGGACAATTTGGCTATGCGCGTCACTGAAGCCACCGCTTACAACGCGATTGAACCTCCAAAAGGACCAGGATGCGCTGCTCGAACTTCTGAACCTTGCGGATTGGGCTCAGAACTCAACCCGCGATATACAGCAAATGGGATTTGAGATATTTATAAAAAGTGATAGTATTAGTTTAGAAGATAAATACCAGAATATTTAGTGCAAGTTTATTTCCGAATCAGTCATGTCAGGAGGGCATATCATGAACAAATACACAAAAATATTTAGTATATTGATATTAGTTGCCGTGATGCTTTCATCGTGTGGAACACCAGAAGTTGTCGAAAAGGAAGTAACGAAAATAGTAGAAGTTGTAGTTACAGCTACGCCGGAGCCCATGGCTGAAGGCGCCAAGATTATCCTGCGTGTGGGAACAGGTGATAGCGGTGAAGGGCTCAACCCGCACCAGGAAATCATCGCACGTTTTGAGGACGAAAACCCGGACATCCTGATACAACTTGAAGCAGTAGCTGGACGGGACTATTATACGCGGCTTTTAACTCAGATCGCCGCAGGGGACGCCCCAGACATTATGCAAATCGGGGATGATGCCGTCCCTAATTTCGTGGATAAGGGTGCATTCCTTCCATTGGATGCCTATATCACAGGAGACTACCCTCTTGACACAGGTATCTATCTGCCGGGAGTTCTCAGTCCAGGGCAATGGAAGGATCAGCAGTGGTTACTGCCTAAAGACTTTTCTCCTTTAGCGGTTTATTATAACAAAAGGATCTTCGACGAAAACAATGTGGCATATCCCACGGACGGCTGGACCTGGAGTGACTTAGTGGAGACCGCGAAATCTTTGACCAAGGATACCAATGGAGATGGCAAGACTGATACCTGGGGTATTCAACTTACGGCGAATTGGACGACCGGATTTGAATATTTCATCGCTGCCTCCGGTGGTAAGTTGATCAGTGAGGACGGCATGAATTTTGTTGGTTACATGGACTCGCCAGAATCGATTCGCGCAGTCCAGTTCTTCTCAGATCTTTATAATGTTGACAAGGTTGCACCGCCCCCAGCGGACTTCTCGTTGTGGGCTGGTGGTAACACCGAATTTGACAACGGTCAAGCCGCAATGCGGCTATTTGGGCGGTGGCCTCTTGCTGGGTACAAAACCAATCCGAACATTGATCTGGGTATCGTGGGCGTACCATCCGACAAAGAAAGAACGAATATCCTGTTCTGGGGTGGATTTGGTATTTTCAGCGGCACCAAACATCCTGAAGCCGCCTGGCGCTTCTTACGGTTTTATACCGGTGAAGGTGGTGCTGCGGTATGGAAGGACTGGGCAATACCCCCGGTTGCCGCTGTCGCAGAAGAAGCTGGCTTAACTACCGATCCACTTGAGAGCACCTGGATCAGCGAGTTAGATTACCTGGTTCCAAGGGCGTATATTTTCACCCCTTATTGGGGCCAAACCGCCGATCCTGCACTGCGGAAGGCGCTGGAAACAGTGCTTACAGATCCAAATGCGAACATAACAGCACTCATGGAAACAGCAGCCAAAGAAGCGCAGGCTGCCCTTGAAGAAGCCATGGAATGACCCGTTGGTAACAGGTTGTTCCAGTATATCAAAGGAGGGTGCGCTTTGCGCACTCTCCTTATTTCAAATGCGTGGGTAACTCATGGTAAGAACTAGATTTTCTGACTTGCGCAACAATCGGCTGGCAAGACGTGAAGCCATATTGTTCTATATCTGCATCTCACCCTGGTTACTCGGTTTTCTTTTCTTTATCCTGGGCCCAATGATTGCCTCACTGGTCTTCAGCTTCACCCGTTGGGACTTATTAAGCCCAGCCAACTATGCTGGATTTCGTAATTATCAAAAGATGTTTACCAGCGACCCACTTTTCTGGCAAACGTTAAAAGTAACGATCACCTACGCAGCTGCTTATGTACCTCTTGAGCTGATAGGTGGACTGATGCTGGCTTTGATTATGAATCAGAAACTCAAATATATCGGTCTTTTCCGTACTATTTATTATCTCCCGTCTGTTTTGCCAGGTGTTGCCTTTGTCGTTCTCTGGATGTGGATTTTGCATCCGGATGTGGGGCTGATAAATACGCTCCTATCTTATATCGGTATTGAAGGACCACGCTGGTTAGTCGACCCAAACTGGGCTTTGAGTGCGCTACTTATAATGAGTACTTGGGGGCTTGGTCGGAGTATGGTTATCTATCTTGCCAGCCTCCAGGGCGTGCCCACGCATCTTTATGAAGCCGCTGCGATAGATGGCGCCAGCAAGTGGCATACGTTTTGGCGGATCACTTTGCCCATGCTGACGCCCACCATCTTTTTCAACCTGGTTTTGAGTATAATCAGTACCTTTCAAACATTCACCAGCGCCTATGTCAGCACAGACGGTGGACCGTTGGATTCCACGCTTTTCTATGTGCTGTATATCTTCCGGCAAGCTTTTCAATACTTTAATATGGGCTATGCATCAGCCCTGGCCTGGATTCTTTTCGTATTGATTTTTATACTTACCCTGCTTATCGTTCGCTCTTCTGATCGATGGGTATACTATGAAGGATCATCCCGATGAGTACAGTATCGCCCTCATCCATGCGAGTTCGAATGCAAATCGGCAAACTGTTATCCGGGATATTGGGTTACAGTATAGCCATACTCGTCGCATTTCTATTTCTACTGCCGTTATTCTGGATGCTGTCCTCGTCGTTGAAACCAAACTACCAGGTCCTCGAATTTCCACCAAGGTGGCTTCCCAATCCTGTTCAATGGCAGAATTATCCTGAAGCTTTAACCTATTTACCATTTGGTCGTTATGGGCTTAATACCCTCTATATAACCTTGATGACAACTGCCGGGAATATCCTGTCATGTACACTTGTGGCGTATGGATTTGCACGGCTGAAAGCACCGGGCAAAGATGTCTTATTTTTACTGCTGTTGGCAACCATGATGTTGCCGTATCCAGTGACAATGATTCCTATCTACATTGGATTTAATAAACTCGGTTGGGTAAACACTTTCCGTCCATTAATTGTCCCTGCCTTTTTTGGCAGTGCATTCTACATTTTCTTACTGCGCCAATTCTTCCTGACGATTCCTGCGGAGCTGGAAGATGCTGCGCGTATAGACGGGGCTAATATCTGGCAAACCCTCTGGTACGTCATTCTGCCGGTCATCAAGCCAGCCATTGCCACCGTGGGGATCTTTTCTTTTCAGTCCACATGGAATGATTTTTTAGCTCCCCTAATCTACTTACATGACCAGAGCAAATACACGCTCTCACTTGGATTGAGCTTTTTTAGAAGCAACTATGACGTGCGCTGGGCCTACCTTATGGCAGCTTCCCTGACCGTCACGCTGCCCATTATTTTTTTATTCTTTATAGCGCAACGTACTTTTATTGAGGGCATAACTCTGACGGGGCTTAAAGGCTAACCTCTGATAAGTAGGAACCCCATTCGCCCAAAAAAATCATGGAGGAGACCACAACATGGCAAAGAAATCACAGGTGGTGTGGATCGAGAAACAACAATTCCTTGGCATCGACAGTGGCAAACACACGGTCGTCATGGCATCACATGATGAGGAGAACGGCACGGGCATCAGCCCCTCAGAGCTCCTGGCTTTATCCCTGGCTGGCTGTACTTCTTATGACGTTGTCAGCATTTTGCGCAAGAAAAAGCAGCAGTTAACCGGACTGACCGTCACGGTCAACTCTGAACAGGATAAGGACCCCCCCTGGGCATTTCGCTCAATGGCTCTGCATTACACAGTGCGAGGCAAAGGGATACAAGACAAAGCGGTCCAGGACGCCATCGAATTATCTGAAAGCAAGTATTGCTCTGTTGCAGCTACACTGCGGGGAACAGTCAACATCACCTATTCTTATACCATCATCCAAGAACCATAGCAGGTATTTCTTATTGATGATCTCGTAATATTCCTCCAGCTGCATAAACCAATCTGGCTTGCCGAGAAGTTCACGCGCCGGGTCGTGCAGGTCAGGGCGCATTACCTACAGACTAAATTGGCCAACATGACAGACTGCATGATAAAGGGTCAACTATTATGCATAGGTTTTATTGGGCGGTGTAATACTCCCGATCTAGCGTATCCGGTATATTTTGCCGTCGTCAAGCGTGATGGGTTGCTAATTTCAGGCAAATCCCTTCCAGTTGACATCCACACCGCCATCAACTAAGTGCCATTGGACTCACCAATCCACGAAGTGCGTTTCAGAAAAGCAAAATCCCTTGTTAGTCTCAGTCCTGTCACTATGAGGCGCGGAATCACCCGCCGTTAAACATACCTAAATCATGTTCATAAGCCATACGCTAACCTGATGTGCATAGCGCGATTTCAATGCACGCAGTTGTAATATGGGATGGCGTTCCCCGGGTATTTCAAGGTTAAACAAACCCGTGTAATTAACTTCACTGAGCGCTACCATAATACTCACCCACTCAATCTTTCCGTTCCCAGGTGTCAGGTGTTGGTCACCTGAACCATCATTATCCGAGATATGGGTCGCGTATAACCGGGGGGATAATTCCATAATCGCCGCAGGAATGTCCAGATTGGAAAGGTTCGCATGCGAAGTATCCAGTGTGATGCCCAGCGCCGGATGGTCGATAGCGGTCAACAAATCCCATAAATCCACGGCCGTCTCCGCACCCCGACGTTTGAGATTCTCCAGACCAATAAGCAGATTATGTGCCCCGGCATAATCCCCTAAACGGCGAAAAGCCTGACAATTCAGGGTTTGTATACGCTGCCAGTCGTCTCTGGTCGTATACCCCTGGTGCCCTCCGGGATGCATAACGACAACTTCCATTCTCAAACGCGCTGCTATCTCCAAGTGTTTCTCCAGAATAGCTATATCCTTCTCACGCTGTTCTGCATCAAAATCAGCAACCCGCGCCTGCAAGTATGCATGTCCCTGGGGCATCGTGATAGCGAGCCTGTCCAGGCACGCAAGCGTTTCTTCAATAGCCTTTGTGAGATCCTCGGCATTCGCAATCTGGACAAAATGCTCGGTTGACATCTCAAAAGCAGTCCAACCCTGTGTATTTAGTGTCTCCAAAGCTTGCGGCAATGGCAGTTCAGCATAAAATCCTGTCCATATACTGGGAATCATCACAGCCTCCATATCTATTTACTGCAACCAACGGTCAAGGTTTTCCAGAACAAAGGCGTCGTCACGCAAATACGGGTATGCTTGCCAGACACGGTCAATTTCTTCTGCCTGACCCGGTGACAAACGTTCTCGCGGATTAAGTGCGACAAGGTTTGCCAGCAAACCCTGACGGCGCAGAACCTCATGGATCCCGGCAATACATCCGGCAAAGTTGTGTGAGGCATCAAAAATAGCGGCGTTGGCATCCGTCACCTGCCCAGCCAATGCCAGCAAATCGACTGGTGTCACTGCAGCGGATTGACTAACCTTACAACGCTCCAGCAGTTTCACTGCTTCCCGCGTCCAGTATGCCCAATGTCCCAAAAGTCCCCCAACAAAGCGCAGCGTCACAGTCCCTTGTGAAGTTGGTACAAGATAAGGTGTTATCAAATCCAGAATGATATGATCATCATTACCAGTATAAAGAGCAATCTCACCTGCCCTGCCTGATTCTGCAACGGCACGAATAACATCGAGTGTTTGATACCGGTTGAAAGGGGCAATTTTTATAGCAACGACATTGGGAATTTCCACAAATCGGCGCCAAAAAGAGTAGGGCAGTATCCTGCCACCAGCTGCCGGTTGCAGGTAAAATCCCATCAGGGGTATTTCGCGCGCGACTGTATGACAATGCACCATCAATGTATCATCACCCGCTTCTTTAAGAGCCGCCAACGATAGTAAACCGATATGGTAACCTAACTCCCGGGCAAGGACAGCTTCGGCGACTGCCTGCTGCGTCTTGCCCACGATGCCGGCAATCCGCACTGTCTGCCTGCCTGTTACGGCATCGCAGGCAGTAATTGTTTCCGCAGCCAACGCCAACACCGGCTCCAGAAGTTGGAATTCCGGCTGGCGTATCTCAAACTGGGTGGTGTGTACGCCGACAGCAATCCCACCGGCTCCGGCGGCGTGGTAATAACGGGTAAGTGCGCGCTGCCGTTGAACATCAAGCCGGCGTTTGGGGGTCAGCGCCAGCGGGTGCGCCGGTATGACCAGACCCTCAGCAAGCGCCTCGCGTATATAAGTTAGGGGTTGTGGATATTGTGTTGTCATCAATAAACTCCATCTCGCGCTTCATAATGGGTTGGTTTGCCCAAAATTCGCCCCTGCTGCTGTATCCAGTGGGCAGTCCAGCGCACAATTCTCTCCAAAGGCATAGCTGGTTTACCCAGGTTATCGTGCAGTTTAGTCAAATCACTTAACAGTGCTGTAGGCTGTTCGGTGCCTATGATGCTGACATGTTTAGCCAGTAAATGGCCAAAAGTTTGTGCCACCTCACGTACCTGGAAGCGATGGGCGGTTAAATTCAATGCCGTTACCGGGGAGTTTGCCAGGGCCAAAGAGCGGATAATCATCGCATTCGCGTCCCCTTGCCATATACCGTTGGCGTAGCCCATACGCACATCCACAGGCTTGCCTTCAAAAACTTTCTGGGCGATGTCAACCAAAACGCCATATCGCAGGTCTAACGCATAACTCAGACGCACCAGCGTTATCGGCGTACCATTCTGCTGCGCATGATACTCAAAAATGCGTTCCCGGGCAACACAACTATTGGCGTATTCCCCCAAAGGTGTCAATGGATCACTTTCCAGCGACCCGCTGCCTGACACCGGCGCTAACGGGTAGACGTTGCCGGAAGAGAGAGCTGCAAAACGAGCACAGGGATAACGCTCTGCAACAAAACTGGGTATCAGTGTGTTTACTGCCCACGTCCAGGCTGGATTACCGGTAGTGCCAAATTTCCAGCCAATCATGTAGATGATATTCTCAGCATCAGGTAATTGTGCTACCGCAGACCGGTCCAGCATATCTGCAGCAATGGTACGCACGCCCTGACTCTCCAGCCATTCTCTTTTCTTTTGATCTGAAAAACGGCTGACCGCCACAATCTGTGGTCCATGCCCGGCAGCATGAACAGCCCTTTGAGCTAAAACTGCCAGTGTTGGTCCCATCTTACCACCTGCCCCCAGGATTATAAGTGGTGAACTGAGGGTGGCGATATAGTCAATCAACGCCGCATCGGGGCGCGTCATCACCTCAAGCAGTTCTGCTTCACTGCTAATCAGGACCGGAAAATCTTGTGCCGTATTCATACCAACCCACCTTTTTTGAATATCAGTCAGAGTAACCCAACAACGCCCGGATGTCAAACTTCGGCTGACCACCCCGGTCGCACAAACCAAAAGCGACATGGATTGGGCTCTGTTCGACATTCCAAATCTTGCTGTGGTAAAGATTGTCGCGCCACTCATAAAAATACAGCGCCCGTAACAAACCATGGTAATCTTCACCCGCTTGCCGGATACGTCCAAGGAAATCAGCCATCACTTCACCATAACGCGTCCCATCGCTTTCCGGGATGACCATCTTTTCATCTTCAATATGGTATCCAACAGCAGAGGGGAACCCGGTCTCCGTGAGTATCACGGGCTTGTTGAGCCCCTGACATTGCGACAGCGCGCATCTCAGCCGATACTCAAAAGCGACCAGACGGTCATGACGCGTGCGCGGATCGGTCAAAAACTTGCGGCTTTCCTCAAAGGCCCGGGTAGTAAACCATTCCCAGTGCCCCATAGGATACAGGTTCAGCCCAACAACATCCAAAGCATCGATGAGAGGCCAAATCCATTCGTGAAAGATCCCGGTATCGTCCTGCACCAACCCTTCCATCGCATAGGTCAACGGAGTCTCGTAACCGTGATCATCCAGCCACTTCCTGTATACGCCCAATAACTGAGTCAAACCAAAAGACAAGCGCGCCGTAAACCGTTTAACCGTCGGATCATCCCCTCCTTCCCGCAGTTCATTTCCCACACAAATGCCATCCAGTGGAATTCCCAGGGTGTGATAGCGCTCCAACGTTTCCAGATGCACCTGCGTGCGCCAATCCTCCACCAAAGCATGAGCGTCCAAATGCATACCCGCCAGCAAACTCATACCCGCTGCCCGCAGTACCGGTGCAGCAGCTAGCGCATAGGCATAACCATAGGAACGGATGCTGTGAATGCCGCAGCTTTTTGCCAGGCATACTTGTTCTTCCAGGGACACTCCACCCCCGGTATGTATCCAGGCGCCGTATTTCATCGACCCTCCTTCATAAACGCTTTTTGACAGGCTGACGCAGCACCGTTTTCAATTTATCCGGTGGAGTCTTACGTGGATCGGAGAGGTATATTTCATGGTGCTTGCCATTTTCTACATAGCCGTGATCAGGGATCCAGCTGCGGTGCAAGCGAGATAACACCGGTCCTTCATCGTCATAAGAACCGACGTGCATGATCTGCGCTGAGAGGCCTTCATCATACTGTTCTAAACGCAGCAATGGCAAAGCGGGCAATTCTTTAACCCGCACCTGTGCGACCGCCTGGTCTACCATTTCCGCGGTTATCCAATCCGGTTGCATGATCATCATGGTCCAATCCCACGTATCTTTATCCCGCTGCGTGGAGAACAATTCCATCGCCTCTGCCCACCACAGCCCTTCCAGAGGCGGAACAACATAGTCCTGACCTGTTTTTTTACTGATAAATTTAACCTTATACGCCACCGCATATAACGCTGCCAGCGCTTCCTGATACCCCAGTGCTGTATTGGGGTCACCATGCCCGTCCACCATCAGAAACTGCATTGGGGGCACATCAATTACTGAAAAGTCGTTTTGCGGTGGATTATACAATGTTTTCAATTCCCGCTTAAAGTCCACTTTACTCATATTGTCTCCTTACACGCAATGTATTCATCAGCTACAACGGCATGACTCACCGTTGAATTTTCCCTGAGAGGCGCCAACGCGCTATAAGCTTCTGAGCTAAAACACTTGCGTATTGCTTCGCGAGTGGGAAAAGCAATAATGACCAGCCTTTGTGGGTTCCAGGTACCACCCAGCGGTGTGATATTCCCACCCCGTACCAGGTAACGCCCACCATAATGGACAACCACATCATAAACACGGTCAATATACGCAGTGTACAACACTTCATCAATGATTGTAATATCTATAATCATATAGGCTGTCATTGCGCTATCCTGCTTGTGTATTGCCCTTATTCATATGATTTGGATAACCAGAAAAGATGCGGATTTGCGTACTCCCGTCCCATAACAATAGAAATGGAACCTGATGCAATACCATACACAACCGACCACTGAGTGCCCGTCTGCGACACAGCGGACAAAAGATCCATCGCCTGGATTTGCGTCAGCTTTCCTTGAGTTTCTGCTAATCGCTGCGTGAGTGTGTCATAGCGCTGGCAGTGACCGTTGCGGTCACCGGCAACTGCAGACAGCGTAAAGTTTGTCGCGGCATGCCACGGTTCGCTGTTACTTATCTGCCGCAACTCGCCAGAATATAGCTCCACCAGCACAGCGCGTCCTGAGGCATCGGCAAGCAGGTAGTGTATGTGCGGACCCCCCTCCATGCTGATATTATACTTTCCCATCACCGCAATGGCCTCATCAACATTTCGCGCATGGTCCAGCATCACACGGATAATACCCAGTGATCCAATCCAATCGCGCCCCGGCTCTTGAGGTACCTGACTATCCTGTACCGCCGCCATCCCGACCACCAAACCATGTTCGTTCATCCCGTCAAAAGGCCAATAAGGAGCTGCCAGCAGTTCTGCCCGTTCTGCCAGGGGCAAATCAGCAAGGTGATCCTGTTTTTCTTCCGGCACAAGGTAGGCAATATCCACCATAGAGACAGAAGCAAATCCACCGGGAGGATTTGTGAAGAGCAGCAGTGCGGGGCTGTGATTCCAGTCAAAATTCCGCCCGTAAACAGCGGTCTCCTGATCTCCCAATGCCGCAAACAGCGAACAAGCCCATGCGTTCACATCATCAGGGCGCACGACTGTGGGTAAAGATCGTGCATCGGAAGCTGATGCCTCATAATCTACGAAGGTATGCATCGTATAGAGCGGGTAATCAGCGATCCTGACAAGACTGGCGAGGGCAGTTACCTCTTCGACGGTCAATCCTGGTATTGAAGCTATTATTTCTGGCGGTTTATCAGGCACTGAAGGCAATGAACCGGCAGGCATACACCCTTGGAGGAACAGACAAATGGACAGACATACAGCACATATCTTCCAAATCCATTCACCCATTACATTCTCCCTTCAGTTGTGGATTCGCATCATGCCTCTGGTTCCGTCCAGAAAGATGGGGCAGTGGGTTTGGCTTTCTGCTGGATGTATTGCTTGAGCAGTGCCGGGGTAATCGCATCATCTTTCACACGTTTTATCAACGTGACCAACCCAGCAATTCGCCGTCCAGCCAATATCCGCCCCTTATCCGGTGTCGCTTTGCTTGCATCCCCCACATACATATAAGGATACATCGCATACCAGTCCATGGGTGAATAAGCGCCAACTTCAACAAGGGGTTGGTTGCGCTTCAGATTTGTGAAAGTCTGGGGCGGGACCTGTTCCATCCTGACCAGAGGTTCGTGGATGTGGAGCAATGTGCTGGTTTCAGACTCGCACGCGTGCCCGGTTTCCATCGTTTCCAACACGTCTTTTTCCTCACTGTGAACATTAGCGTAATAAACAACATAAGGTTTATCCTTTTCCACCAATGTCTGCACAAAGAGTGGCAGCACAAAACGGTTTCCCCCGTGACCGCTGAAAAGAATGATTTTAGTCAATCCCTGGCGCGCCATCTCATCACATATGTTCTCCAGCAAAGCGAGAACAACATCCCGCTTGATAACAACTGCCCCCGGAAGATGGGATGACTCATGATTGATGCCGTAGGGATAAAAGGGGAAAACGATACTCGGTTCCTCTGCTGCTGCCTGACATGCAGTCCAGTGCGCTTCAAAAGCATCTGTTCCCAGGGGTAGGTGCGGACCGTGGGCTTCGATGACCCCTATTGGTATGATACCTACGCCCTGGCAAGATATCACTGCTGTTTCAAAATCCAGTGATGTCAAATTTTCCCACTGCATATCCCTCTCCTTTGATGCAAAAATTAGCCTTAGTATTTCACATAATTTACTGCTTGAAAGTTGGTTCACCTTCAACATAGCCCAAACTGTTGAGGAACACATCAGCTGCCTTTATTGTCTCACCAAAAGCTAAACCATCATCACGTTCAAAGTTAAAGAAACCGTGGGTTTTTCCTTCAAAACCCTGCAATTCACATCGATTACCCGCAGCAACCATTGCTGCAGTGTATCGTTCAATCTGCGTGTATGGGACTATTGGATCATCCTTACCGTGGAAGATGATGGTCGGCGCAAGTCCCGGTCGAATGTGATGGTGTGGTGAAAGGGCTTCAGCATCGGCGCCAAATCTGTCGGCAATGGGCGCCTGTGATGTGTCCAGTACGGGATTAAATAGAACCAGAGCATTCGGAACCGAACTTATTGTATGATCCTCTCCCTGTTCTTCGTAACCATTCACCAAACAAGCGCACGCAGCCACATGCCCACCGGCGGAGCCCCCTCCAGCAGCAATTCGCTGGGGGTTTAATCCCAATTCTATTGCGTGCGCACGCACCCAACGAACAGCAGACTTACCATCGGTGACACATTCTCGCGGTGTAACACCATGCCTGTTTTTTACCCTGTATTCCGCAGAAAAAGTCACCATGCCGCGCGATGCCAGGTAACGGCAGTGTTCAAAAAATTGGGTTGGGGTGCCACCTACCCAACCGCCCCCGAAGAAGAAAACTATTGCCGCGGTTAATTCCTGGGTACGTATGGCAGGCTCGAAGACGTGCATCATCAAATCATATGCAGAGGTGGATTTGTAGATGACTTTACCCTGTATGATTTTCATTTTTTCATCCTTCGTAACAGCCTCATTATCAATGGCATCCTATATGCATGTTTTTAAGCTCGAGCACATAACTTGCCAAGTAAGGTGAGTGTATGTTAAGGGTTCATCTATAGAAAATCGCGTGGTGTATAAACAAGCCACGCGATGGAAAACTAACTTTTCAAAAATCAATCTGGATTCCCAGGGCGCGAAGACAACTATTCGTGCTTCTGATATACCCGCACATAATCTACCTGCATAACCTGCGGAAAATGCGTGCTCAGGCTGGGATTCCCAGGCCAATTACCACCGACGGCAACGTTTAGAATGATGAAAAAACGTTTGTCAAATGGGGCAGGGTAATTTCCGTTCTCTGTGGTCCATTCAGACTGAGTCTGATATAATTCACCATCCACATACCACCGGATTTCCCTGGGATCCCACTCCAGTGCAAATGTATGAAATTCGTCCGGGAAAACCTGACCATCTTTCAACAAAAAGTAATCACCGCTGCTTGTATTATAGGGCCACTCCCCACCGTAATGCAGTGTACCATAGACCATATACGGTTCGTGACCCAGCATTTCCATAATATCAATTTCGCCACTGGCTGCCCACGATCCATAAGTGTCATCTGTTGGCATCATCCAAATAGCCGGCCATATACCTTTGCCGGTGGGCAACTTTGCCCGTATCTCAAACCGTCCGTAGAGCCAATCCCCGTAGTTTTTTGTCCGCACGCGCGCTGATGTATATGAACGGGTACCTTCCGTCCCCGTGTAGGATTCCTCTAAAGCCTGAATATGTAATAAACCATCCTTTACAAAGGCATTGTCAGGGCGGTCAGTATAATATTGTAGCTCGTTATTACCACCGCCCTGCGCATTAACCTCAAAAGACCATTTGTTGAGATCCAGGGATTTTCCGCTGAATTCATCATACCAGACGAGATCCCATCCTGGAATCACAGGAGGAACCGGCTCAGTTGGTTGGCAAGCTGCCATCCAACTCACCATCCATCCCAATACACTCACTATAAATATAAACCGCCCGGGTAAATTCTTAGCGGTATTCATCCATATCACTTTCTACAGGTTGTCCTTTCAAGAGTATCGTTGACTCAATCAAATTCGCAGGCAGGAAGGGTAAAGTAGAAGACATTACCCTCACCAGGGACTGAATCTACACCAACCTTTCCTCCCTGTTTATCCAAAATCCGTTTAACAATAGATAAGCCTAATCCATGCCCTTCACTGGCTGTGTGATCCAAACGAGTAAATTCAACAAACAAGGATTCACGGGCTTCCCTGGTTAACAACTCCCCGTTATCCCGGACCCACAAACGCAGGGAATGACCATTTTCGGAGTCCGGTTGGCTTCCATCCTTTGCATCAGGAATTTTAGAATCCCAGCCCAGCTGGACAATAGGTTTCACGCCCTTCTCGGGATGTCCCCCATATTTGACAGCATTGCTGATATAGTTTACCCATACCGCTTCTACCCAGGGAGCATAACCCATCGCAAAGGGCCAATTCGGAGGAAAGATAATTTTCGCACCGGACTCCTTAATCAAACCATGCAATCGTTCCAGAGCTCTGACAACAACAGTGCCAATATCCATTGCATCACAAGGGACATCTTCGAGTTTACGTACCTGAGCTAATAATAGCAGCGCATCAACGATTTCTGACATCCGGTATGTGCTGGTCACGATACCGTCCAGGCTCTCAATAAGCTCATCCTCGGGAAGGTCTTTATAAATCGAACGGAGCATCGTAGCGTATCCAACAGTGGTTCCCATCGGTCCTTTAAGGTCATGGGCAACGGTATGCGCAAATGCGTCCAATTCACGATTGCGGATTTCAAGTTCGGCTGTTTGCTGGCGCAAAGCCATCTCAACGCCTTTACGATCAGTTATATCCCTGAGAATAAACAACCTTCCAACAAGGAACTCACGCCTGTCCTTTATCGGCATACTTCTCAAATCAAAATAATGCTGTGAATCATGAAGCATCAGCGAGATATCTTGCTGAAAAGTAGTTTCGCCGGTTGACAAGTATAATAAATTCTCTATTTCAAAAAGCTTTTCAATGCTGTCGCCCAATTTCAACTGCATTCCCGCAACCTGTAATTCTACCGCTGCGGGGTTGAGGTCAACCACACGATCCTGTGCGTCAAGGGTAATCATCGCATCAGTTGTACTGTCAATGACCAGGTCACGGGCTACCGGTCGCAAGTCAAAGAGCTGATACTGATTTACATCCACGGCAAAAGCAATTCCGGCAATAGCGAAACTCAGTGGGGTAAAGTCTTTTTGCAGTCCTGGGATCAGGTGAAAAATATAGATGAGGTTGCTTAACACCGGCGCCAATGCGCCAACTAACAACCACACTGACTGCTGGCGATAAATTTCAAATGGTTTGAAGTATTGTTGGCTGATAATGGCAGCGCCCAAAAAAACCATCACATAACCAAAAACAGCATATACCCAAAACCATGGTCCATGGACAACGTGCATCGCCAGCAGCTGATTAACGCGCACGAAGGTGTAATCTGCCCACAGTAAATGGTGGTATTTATTGGTTACAGCAAGTGCTGTCGTTAGGACCGGAATAATGGACAACATCCATAATCTTATCGGCGACAACCATCGGGTACGCCCCGTATATTGCAATGCAAAAGCCAACCATGCTACCGGGGTGATGGCTATAAAAATATAAGAAGTCTCAGCCCAGATTAAAGTGCCAGATTCAGTAGGGGAGATTAACTCAAAGGTATTGAAGATCAACCAGCCCAGGATCACCGTCATCAACCATACCAGTGTTGAAATTCGTTCAGTAATCCGATGCCGCCAAGCATAAAGCAGCACGCCACCTGTCACCAGAATAGCGACTGGTGCTAAAGAAACGTAAAGGATATACTGGAACGTCATTTCTGGTTTACCAACCTATGCTGGATACTGTCACAGACTGTCGAGTCTCTCAATTCTATGACAGAATCCCAAAAAAGATAAACACTCAAAGGTGGCTGCCGGTAAATATAGCGTCAACCTACAAGTAAAATGCATTCTTTTATACCTGGTAAACCTGCAAGATACAGGCTAGTAAATGTTAATGTATCTATGCTATGGTTGATAAGATGATTGCAGCAACCTTTTCCGCCAGCAGTGTGTAACCTTCTGCCGTGAAATGCACCCCATCTGTAAACAAGAGATCGTCGCGTCCTGCCGTCATAACGGTTTTATAAAGGTCATTCACTGGAACCGCCAGTGTGTGAGCGACTGTTACAGCAGCTGAATTGTAGTTGGTGATATCGTTTTCAAAACGATCAAACTCTTTGGCTGCACGATGCCAGGCTGTGTTTACAGGTGTCGTGGTTGCCCACAGCACAATGGGAACGACCCTGGAAATTTGCGTTAGTATTGTCTGTACATTCTGGCGATATTCGGCGAGGGGAACAGTAGCTACCCCGGTATCAAAAGGTGTCTTCAGGTCGTGAAGACCGCAATTAATGTGCACCACATCCGGTTGTGAAGTTTCGAGCCATGCATCCAAATTCGCGAGAACATTACGACTGTCCCCACCATTCATCTCAGGTCCCCACACATCCGCCAAGCCACCCAAGTTCGTCTGCACTTGAGATTGATAACCCATACGAATCGAATCACCAATCAGGACAACTTTTTTCATCCGTCTCCTTGTTTTGGGAGGATGCTAAAAACACACGCTAAGCCGAGATTACTATGTCACAAACACAATTTTACTAAAAATCCCAGCAATTCACCGGCTCACAGAGAAATTTTATACACACTGCCATCCAGTAATCCAATAAGTATCGGGGCACCAGAAGCAAATCCAAAGGGTGCTAATACCGATGTAATATTTTCCCAATCTGATAGTAATTGGGTCCACGTCTCGCCATTATTCCGCGAAAGCAGCAAACTATCTTCGTGTAATATCATTATTTCCGGTTGCAGGGGGTAATTCGGAGACAATACTATGCTGTTAACACTCATCTCAATACTATGCGCAGCAACTTGCCTCCAGGTCCGCCCCTTGTCTTCAGAATACAAGAGACCGTTGGATTCTGTTCCGGCAAAGATCACACCATCCTCTGCAAAATCTGGAGAGAGTGCCAGGCTCAATACGGCATCATAACCGACGGACAAATCTACCTCACGCCATGCACGCCCCCCATTTGTACTATAAAATATGCCACTTTCCACACCGATATAGAGCGTTTCATCCACAGCATAATCCGGAGAGACACCCATGCAATATGCAGTAAGATCCAATAAACCAAAATTCCAGCGTGTCCAATGACTACCGCGATCCGCGGATCGGAAAACCCCGTCTTCAGCAGTGCCAACAAATACGACACCATCTTCATTATAATTGGGGGATATTGCCAGTGCAGAAACCATCGGCGGTGGTGAAGCCAGCCAGGTAGGCGTCCAATTCAAACCCGCATCCATCGAAAGTAATACGCCACCCGGCACTCCTGAAAAGACGGTGTTATCACCATCAGGCGATAAGACAATAGAAGTCGTGGGCATAGGTTCGGTAAAACCCAATGAATCGTATGCAGAGTGCCATACGACCCCGCCGTCCACTGAACGATACAATCCTGAACCCCGTGCAGCAAAACACACACCCAAATCCGGTGTACAAGTCAGTGCATAAACCAAGTCCGTTTGAAGATTATCCGGTTCCGAGTTCTCAACCATTCCAATCACCTCTACGTTTCTAGCGATTCTGGCGCGTT
The DNA here is from genome assembly GCA_963700595.1 of uncultured Chloroflexia bacterium. Classification (GTDB taxonomy): domain Bacteria; phylum Chloroflexota; class Anaerolineae; order B4-G1; family SLSP01; genus PWVB01. The sequence goes on along the minus strand of CAVOYE010000009.1, from coordinate 125,988 downwards.
CGGACGGTGTATAACAACATCGGTGGTCAGTGCCATCGCGGCGCCGCCCACGCCATTCATAACTGCAGCTTTCACGACAGTAGCTATATCAAGAATACCGGCTTCTCGCATATTGACTACTTGTCCGGTGACCACATCAAAGCCATTGCCAGGCTCCAGATTCTTAATCTGCCCCAGGATCTCGCCAGGTTCATATCCCGTGTTGGTAAGGAGCGTTTTCAGTGGCGCATCCATGGCCTGCAATAAAACACGATAAGCTGCACGTTCATCCGCATTTTTGCTTTCATCCATGCGCTTTTGCAGCATAGGACGGCATGCCAGATAAGCTATACCACCTCCAGGTAAAACACCCTCACGCATAGCCCCACGCATCGCACCAGCAGTTCGTTCCGCAACTTCCTTATTTTGTTTCAACACTGTTTCGGTTATTCCACCTATACGCAGTGTCGCCGACCCTCCCAGTAACTTACCAATCCGTTCCTGTAGTTTATCCTGATCATCAGCATTCTTTAATTTCCCAAATGATTCGCGCAATTGTCTGATATAATGTCGAATTTCGCGCGGATTACCCTGACCGCCAATAATATTAATATTGAAGCGGTCGATCAGGACGCGGCGCGCGCGACCCAGGTCCTGTAGTGTCACATTGCGGATGGACTCACCTGCGGCTTTCATAAAGGTCTGCCCCCCCGTCAACATAGCCATATCGGACAGCGCCGTACGCTGCGCATCGGCACTGACTCCCGGAGTTTTGCATCCGACCACGTTCACATCGATTCGCCCCTGGCGTTTATTGACAGCAATTGTACCCAGACATAACTCCGACAGTTTGTGAGCAACGATGACCAGGTCTTTAATTCCAGCCTTGATGCAAGTGGTCAGCACCGGAATTAAATCGCGAGGGTCCTCGATTTCAACGTCGGTCATCAAAATCGCGGCATTCTCCATCTCAGCCCGTTGTAAACTGATGTTCGTCATCATTTCCCGCGATAGCAACCCACCTGCCCAGTACATACCCTCGACGTATTCGCGTTCATGATGCCGTCCATTGCCATCGCGAATTTCCAGGCGCCCGTAAGCGCCAATAATATCAAAAATTTCACCCAGCATTTTACCGAGTTCGGGATCGCGGGATACGGCTGTCGCCAAACGGGATAAGTTATCCTTGCCTGAAACTTCAAAAGCTTGTTGATCCAATGCATCCATAAGCGCACGCAATCCATCCAGGATATAGGTCCGCAATTGCATCGGGTTTCCACCGGCGGCTATATAGCGCAATCCCTCATTATAGGCTGTCTGGAAAATTACTGCTGCCGTCGCCGTTCCGTCGCCCACCTGCTCATACATCCGCCACAAAACATTGCGCAGGAGCATCGCCCCTACATCCTCATCACGCCCTTTAATTTCAAGGATACGCCGTGCAATGGTACCACCATCATCCAGCATTTGCGGCGGTCTCGATGTCATGCCGATAGTTTGATCATACAAAGTTAAGCGGGGGTAAGGTCCCAGGGTAGGTCGAATTGCATTAATCAGTTTGTCAAAACCTCTTTGAAAAGCCTGGTGAACTTCAGGTTGAAAAACGACTGCGGGGGCTTGCCATTTGTCCTTGCTTTTCGCCATACCGGTAGTCTTCTCCTTCAATGAAATTTCCGTGCCGAGGAATCCGCACTCTATCGAATATATTGCCGGTGATGCACGTGCAGCATCACCCCAAGCCCCTCTATCATACACCGAAATTACGAATGTAAAAGCTTTATGATTAGTTTAGAACGTACTCAACAACCACAACACACCATAGATAGCCAAAGCAATGAACCCCAACGCGACCACCAGACTCACCACTTCCACAACCCCACCCTTTTTGACGGGTATTTCGTTTGCTGTTTGTAGCAGGTTCCGGATTCCCTGTAAAGGCGAACCATATCTCTTCTCTTTATTTTTGCTATTCTTTGGCGCTCCAAAATAGTGGTGATTATTTTTTGACTGCTGTTGTTGCCATAAGTAACCTTTTTGCTGCTGCTCGCGCCATGAGCCCTGCTGTTTACGCATTCGCTCCTTTTGCTCGTGCAACAGCTGCTGTTGACGCTGCTCCCGTTGTCGTTGTAACTTCTGCTGACGTTGCTGCTGTAGCAAATCAGGTCTCATAATTCACTCTCCCTTCACCTTCCAGTGGATGTTGACCAGATAATCAGCACTAATGTATCCTGGCTAGCTAATAAACCATAAGACAGTGTTGAATACCGGGATAGATGGGGGTCGAAATTAACCTTGCATTATACTTCAGGCAGTGCAAAGGTATCGCCCGTATCCGCAATCCACTGACCCAAACGCGCATGCAATTGACACCTTTCCGTGCGGTACAGGGTGTTATGGGCGAGATTAACCTGCTCATAAGGGTCGTCTTGTAAGTTGAACATTAGCCAGGGTTGATGCTCAAGGACAACGTACTTCCAACCCTCGCGGGTCACGACCGCACGCCATGGACGGTCCACACTGTTACCATGTCCGGTAGGAATCACGCTTTGAATAAACGCCGAATCAGGTGCGTCACCCAGCGTGCGGGAGGGGAGGCGCGCGCCGGAATAATCAAAGCCCCGCATCCACGCTGGAGCATCGATACCACACAGACCCAGTGTCGTGGGTGCAATATCGACGTGGTTGATCGGATAATCCGGACGCCCGTTCCGACCTTCATAGCGGGGGTGCAACCCTCCCAGGATAAAAGGAACGCGGATGGATTCTTCCCAGGGAGACGTTTTTAGAAATTGCCCGTGCGAACCGTGCATATCACCGTGGTCGGAAAAGAAAATAATATGGGTATCCAGGTCAAGTCCAGCCTCAACCAAAGCTGCGCGCACCCTACCCACATTCCAATCCAGGTTTTCGATCATGGCATAAGCCCCGGCAAGGTCACGGCGGGCGGTTTCCTGTATATGAGCGACTTCGGGCACGTTGGGACGCATCGTGAGTCCTGACGGATTATGCCGCGCCATCCATTCCGGCGGAGCTACATACGGGTTATGCGGGGGCTGCACAGATAGCACCGCGAAGAATGGTTTTGCGTGCCCTGCCTCACGGGCTTCCGCTTGCGTTTTAATATAGTCAATAAGCAAATCTGTCAGGCAGTCTGTTTCATAACCCGGGAGGCGATAATGAAACACGCTATCACCTTCCCCACCATGCACCCAGCAGTCCCACTGACTGTTATTATTCTCATAGCCCACCCATGTATGAAAACCACCGCGCTGGTCAGGAGGGATAATGTGCATCGCAGCCCTTCCATTACTCTCCCGAAAACCACCCAAGTGCCATTTCCCAAAATAAGCAGTGTCAAAGCCGTGGGCATTGAATACGTCTGCAATCGTAGGGACACCATCAGGGAGAGGGTACTCATGTCCGGGCACACATTCGTGGGGATAAAGGCTGGTGAGTAATGAACCGCGAAAAGGACAACAAAGCGGAAAACCTGATACAGCACGTTCAAAATTCTGTCCTTCCGCCGACAGCCTGTCAATATGGGGCGTGTTGAGATTTGGATCACCATTGCAGCTTAAAGCCTGGGCGCGGTGCTGGTCACCAAAAATCCAAATCGCGTTTTTATATGAATCGCTCATCAGCCTGCTCCTCGTTAATGTGCTGGAAATATTGGGAGTGGGGGCAAGGCGCGCCGTGCCCTTAATAGCCTTAATCCAGGAAAACGATGTGTTATTCCCGCACAAGCACCGCTTTCCATTCGGTTGAATCCATCTGTAGGTATTGACTACATAACAATATTAACATGAGTGATTCTAACCTTTGGTTTCGTTTTCTGATCTCTCCCTGAACCAGCCTGCTGCGATACATTATACAAACAATCGATGAGAAACAAAAATACCAGGTGGGGTGTATTTCAAAATTGGAGCGAAGTCAAAGATAAACGACCAAAGGCAGGATGTGGAGCAATCATTCGCCAATTTCGAAATACACCTTGGCAGTTTTGGTCCAAACATTCCATTTTTTCAACGGTCGTACGGACCAAAACTGCTGTTTCTTTCATTTTTTTGCAGCTTTTCATCTTTTTTATGCCCCCAAAGTGAAAACCACCATGCCAGGTGCTGAAGAGCACCTGGCATGGTGAAACAACTATTGTGTATAGTAAGGTTAAGCTTCTTTGTAATCTTTCAACGCCGCGTAGCGTTCCGCTGTTTCCAGATCATCGCAAAGAGCAAGGTAGACAGTCCTCTGAAGTGAGCCAGATGGCGGAACATTGACGCCGGTATAACAACCCAACTGCCCTCCCGCATCACCCCAATCCATAAACCTGACATCTGGAAAAGGACTGATCATCGCCACTGTACGTCCGGTCTGAGCATTGGTCAGCCATGCTGAATGCCCGGTTACCGCCCAACTGTACCACGGATTGGGCTTGCGCTGCATGCCCGCTCCCCGCAGCACATTGTACTGCGCGTCGCCATCAGGTTGGAAATAGGCAGCCCAACCCATCTGGATGTTACGCTCTGCTGTCGTTGTGTTTATCACCCGGTAAACAAGTTTCAGGACATTACTGTCGCCTACTGTGAGATACTCCAGCACAATATCCAGACCCAGGAATTTGTCCCGCTGGAGTTTTGCGTCAAGACGCACGCCACGCCATGGTATTCCATAAGCATCGGTATTAGCCGTACTTTTTACCTGCAGGGTTTCCTGGTGCAGCTTGCCCGGGAAATCGTCCTCATGACCATTGGGGGCGGTAAACGCTAATGGTGTGACACCGCCAAACCACGGACTCATCCACCCGAAAGTTTTTACAGCAGGATAAGGTGAGAGGATGTGATTGTGCCCACCCATGTACCACGCCGTTAAAGCCCCACTGAATGCCGGAGCGATCTCAAAGCGCGAGAGTCCATTATCTATACTGACTATGGCTCCATCGAGGCTGGTTTTCACCGGTATTTCAGAACCCAAACGGATGACGGGAACAGGTGTCCGAACATCAAACATGCCTGTTTGCAGGTTAAGGTTTACCGGATAAACACCTGCCTTGGCTGGCAGTTCCACCTTCACGGGTTCACGCAGCGTCTTGTCGCGGGTCAGGTTTACCAGCTCAAATGCACTTCTGTCCACCTTTACATCATCAGGCACCTCAATCTGCAAGGAACCACTCATGGGTTTACCGCGCAAATTATCCACCACCAGAGTGGTTGTCACTTCATCGGATAAGGTGACCAAAGGCGCAGGTTCGAAATTAGCGCTGTGCACAGGTCTGACCTCAACTGGCACATCCTCCTGTTTGCTATCAGTACCAGACAGCAAACGTGAATAATCACGGACGTTACGCCAATCCCCTGCGCCAGCATAGACATAAAGACGCCCGACATAAGCGCTGGATTGCGGTGCACAGTTCATGGTCGGGGTTAATAAACTGAGCTGCCACCCCATTTCGTTTTCTTCAACACCCGATTCCCACAAAACGCCGAATGTCCCCTTGCCTGAGCTAACCGAAATCCACCGTTCCGAAAAGGCCTCGGGTTTTTTACTGACATCATCCTCTGCATCAGGAAAATCGCTTTTACGGGCTTGTACAATGCCCTGCGTAAGGGGAACCGTAATGGTCGTCTGTTCACCATTTCCCAGATAGCAATCTCTGCTGATCTGCAGATCGTAAGATTCAGATCCATAGTTTGTCAACTTTGAGTGTACCTCGATAAGTCCACCCGCCCCCATCGTGACCCGCCGGTGTAAGGACACACCTGGATACACATCTGAATCCGCCGTCATCGTCACTGTAATACTACCTTTTTTTTCCTCAATTGAGATCTTAAAGTCCTTTTCACGAAACTCTGAAGGCCAAAACGGCGGTCCGACACTTTCGGAAAGTGTACCCAGCCACGCATTATTCTTGATTGTGTGGACGCCTACAGTACCGCCATGGATATTGATGGACAACCTTAGCGCTGAATTCTCTATCCGTGCGGTTTTCTCTCCCTGGAACGCCAGCACACCCCCCATGGGCAAAGCGAACACCGGCAGCGGTTGGGGTGCAGTCTTCCCACCTTCGAAACTCACCGATGCTTGCACGGGGAACACGCCTTCCATATCTGCACGGAGTTTCACCGGCACACCTCCCCAACTTTTAGCCGGCAGAACCAGTGTTGATTCTGTCCAGTCGGTGCTGAGTCCATCCGGCGGAGTTAAACGCACCGTCACTTCACGGTCTTCGGCAAGGTAACTCTGCAGTTGAACCTGTACTGTCTTTTCAATATGCGGTAAAAGCGTCACATGCGTTGGTGATGTACTGACAGAAACAGCCGGTTGCGGGCGCATCCCGGTACCCAATTCGAGCACCTCACCATCAATAATTAACAGCGTACGCAGTGCCGGTACAGGTTTGTTCCCTATGACATCCGGTGTATCCAGGGAAATGTCAACATCAGCTTCCAACGTGACTTCCTCGCCAGGTTGCAGCTGCAGCGTCTGGCGATAATCCAGTTTCATGTGTTCAGTCCCCGATGCAATAAGCGAGATTCCTATCACACGATCCTGCTTATTCCTGAGCTGCCAACGCATGCGCGCCGGCATTCCTCTGGGCGGTTCGATGTTACTGGCGATCGCACCGGCAAAGAAAGCATCCGTCTCCACAGCTGTGATGCGCCAGGCTTCCCGGTCAGCCCACACTTTGACCATTTCGCCATCCTCTTCGAAATGATAGGCAAATACCTTCATACCTTCCCAGCGCATATCATCCTCATCCTGGATGAGTTCTCGCTGCATCGTCTGATACCAGTTGTGCTTCGCGAAATAAGCCTGCGCACAGGGGAGTGACAGGATACCGGGAACAAAGTTCAGCATCCAGACCGATGTGTCGGGTAACCAGTAAAAACCAGTCTTTTTATATAGCGGGACAGATTTCAGATTTCCTGACCAGGTACCCAGGCTGAGCATATGGAACCCCAACGCCAGGCAGCGTTCGATGCTTTTTTGCAGCATAAGACGTGCCAGGCTTTTCTTCTGATATTCCGGCTGCACATTCAGCAGGGCTACATAACCGACATTCTTCTCTTCCATTCGTTCATTGAAGCTGCAGTACCCCACGATTTTCTCGCGGTCAGCGGTTTCAACAACGAAGACGTTGAGCATACGCTTCGCGCTCTGACCATTCTGTGACCATCTGGGGTGTTATTTCTGTCCCACCGCTCCATGTACCAGGCCACTGATTATCACTGGCGCGCCACATCGCAGCCAGTTTCTCCGCATCCTGGGCAATATCCACTTCTCGAATGATAAACGCATCAGACGTTGCTACAGACATTAACTTACCTCCTCAGATAATAAAAGATAACTAGCATATCGATCCCGGCTTATGAATCCATTGTCGACAGCTTGCTTTACCGCACACCCCGGTTCGCTGCTGTGCTGGCAGCTTGCTCCAAATTTACACTTACCCAGGTAGGGACGCAGCTCAGGGAAGCACAAAGCCACATCCTGGGCGTTCATATTCCATAGCCCTAACTCACGCATACCTGGTGTATCCACGACCCATCCACCCCATGACAAGGTGTACATCTCCAAATGGGTTGTCGTATGACGTCCTTTTCCAATCTTTCCGCTGCCCACAGCCTTTACAAGCAGACCCAAACCGGGCTGCAGCGCATTGAGCAGGCTTGTCTTTCCTACACCAGACTTCCCGGTGAATACCGACAGGCGCTCATTGAGCACATCGCGCAGTGTAGCAATGCCCTGCCCGGTGACAGTGCTTGTGCATAACACAGGATAACCCAGGTCGCGATATGCATCCAGCTGTACTTGCAGGTCATCGGGCTTAACCAGGTCCATTTTGGTGATGCAAATCACAGCAGGTATGTTGGCAATCTCCGAAAGAACCAGGTAGCGATCCAACAACCGCCAGCTTAGCGTGGGTCGTGCAGCCGAAAACACCGCCACCATCTGGTCCGCATTAGCCACCAGGACCTGTTCCAGAGGAACAGGTCCTGGATCACGTCGCGATAAACTATTCTTTCGAGCGAGTACTGCTTTAATCATACCGGTGCCATCACCCGCATCCAGAAAACGAACCCTGTCGCCGATAGCTAACGGATCAACCATTTCGATATGATCAACCCGTTGGACGTTGAAATGCTCGATTGAATTAGGGTCTGCCGTAGGATAGATAAGCTTTTTTCGTAACAGCGCCGAGATCACACATCGCACATCGCCTGCAGCAGTTTGTACCAGGTATTGTCCGCGCTGCTTCCGCACGACAACACCTTCTATCAAAGTCGAACTGATATCGTCCATTGCCGGCATCCTCAGCCAACAAGGTATCAGTCAAATTATACGTATGCATCAGATTCATCGATTAACCCCCAGACAAAAACAAAAGCCGCAGTTGAAAAACCACCGCGGCTGGCTAAACATATAGCACAAAAAAAGCCACGGGATGAAGTTTGCCCGTGGCTTTTTGGAATTAACGATGAAAACTAATGGTCGTCACACAGGCGCACTTCTACAACACTTTTAGCAAAACGAACACTTATCACTTGTACCATTGTGCGCCTCCTTATAAGTTAATTATAAAAATTTTAATACATTATGTGAATTTGTCAAATAACTCAGACGAACGAGGTGAACAGCAATCTTCCAGATTCAGTTATTGTTGTATAATGAAAATAGCAGGGACGTAAGGTTCAGACTGTTTCATGATGCGGGGGTTAATTGTTACAGGCACTGCTCGTAGCACCTGATGGTGAGGAATTAGCCATATCTGGCTTTTATACTGCAGCGTGCTGGTTTTAATGTCCTGCGTTCTGTTGATTTAGAAAACGCACTGGACCGTTGGGGATCCTCTCCGCTGGATCTGATCACACTGGCCCATGAGGGACGCCCACCACTGGAACAAGTCAATCGCTTGCGCGCTTTAACCGACGTACCCCTTGTCCTGATCCTGGACAACTTGCCGGAAACAATGCATGTTGCGCTATTAGATGCTGGTGTAGATATCATTTTCTACCGACCCGTAAGTCCGCGTGTGCTGCGCGCTCAAGTTCGCGCGCTGATGCGCAGAGCATCAGGGATACCGTTGAAAACACTCCCTTCCCTAACCGCCGGTCCTATCACCCTCGATCCATCAACCCGTGCTGTTGAGGTTACAAACCTTGATCCACGCCGGCTCACCCATTTGGAATTCCGTCTGCTCTACACACTGATGATGCATCAAGGGCAAGTTCTATCCGCAGAGCAGTTGGTAGAACAAGTTTGGGGCTACAGTGGTGATAAAGACCGGGAATTAGCCCGTAGTTTGGTACGACGCCTACGGTCGAAGCTGGAACCCGATCCCAAAAACCCACAGTACCTGGTCACCATACCGGGGATTGGCTACGTGCTGATGCCGAAAATCCTGCCTGCGTGACAAAAATGTCACACATTTCGGTGACCAACAACCTTTTTGCACGGTTTTTTCCACCCGTTTATCACAACGCAAGTCCATAATGTGAAGTACCAGAGGAATTACCCTCTGGTAAAGTTCAAAACAGGAGGTTATATCAATGGCAAATAGAGTGCAATCACGCGTACCCTGTCCATCCTGCGAAGAATATATCATCTTTAAGGACAGACCACAACTTGAGGACAAAGTTCGTTGCCCGCACTGCCGTGTCGATCTCGTTATTGTCGAAGTTGATCCTATTGAACTGGATTGGGAAGATTATGATGAGGATGAGGACGATGACTGGGACGATGATGATTTCGGTATGGACGATGACGATCCAGATTTAGATTAACACGTTAGTGTTCACATAAAGGACCGGGAAACTAATCTGCTGCCCGGTCCTTTATTTTGTATAGTGTTCATACCGATTGTATACGTGCTATGGGTACAATTTATTCACAATCTCAAGCATCGCCTTCATATACCCAATAGCATAGGCTCGCGAACGGTGCCCCCATCCCGAATCATCCACCATATGTGGAACATGATCCGTCAGCATAAAGCCGGTAAATCCTACTTCTTTAAGGGTCTTCATCACTTCGAACATATCACTATTGCCTTCATCAATGAAACACTCCTGGAATTTAGGCACTGTACCCTGAACATCGCGGAAGTGAATATACAGCAATTTACCACGGGGTCCAAAATAGCGGATTGCATCCAGCACGCCTGGTCCCATCTCTGACCAACATCCGTGGCAAAAATCCAATCCATGGTTGGGACTGTCCCCAATTTCCATTGCCCGTTTAAAGCCCTCAAAACTACCAAAAATACGCGCGATACCTCCCAGGGATGGTACAGGCGGATCATCAGGGTGCAGGGCCAGTGTCACGCCGGATTCTTCAGCAACCGGGAGAAGTGTCTTAATATACACTTCCCAATTCTCCCACATCTCATCTGCCGTATAGACGCGTCCGTGCGTAAGCGGGGCATTTTCCACAAGCGCCATATCAAAACTGGTGACCTGCGCACCACCTCTGATGGGGGTTGTACGCGAGGTGCGCCATACGCTGTTGGGCAGCCAGTGGTATCCCAGGATAGGTATACCAGCTTTACCCATATTGCGGATTGTATTCGCCATATGTTCCAGTTGTTCCTGCGCTCCCGGTAAATTCAACATAGCCTTTACATAAAAACTGACCGGAACATTTTCCAGAGCGATGAGCCGCAATCCGGCGTCTTCTATCCGGGTCCGCAGCATCAACAAATCCATGAATTCCCACTGCTTTTCTCCGGGCAGCTTGGGTGTGTTGAGTTGGATATCCTCAACCCCCAATTGTTTGGCAAATTGCAGTTTTTCATCCGTAACTTCGTTGAATTGCCCTAAAGCCAATCGCATTTTGTCCATTTATATCCTCCGTGAAAATGATTAATATGGCACCTGACTTGCCAGGTACCAACTTATCGGAATGCTTCAGCCGGACCATAAGGTGCGAGACTGACCGTTATATATGGATTAATCGCAGTATCATCCTCCCTCAAGGCAAAACGCCACATTTCCCCACACAACGTGCGCTTGATAGTGTCATAAGCTGGATCATCAGCCCGGTTGATCATCTCGTGGGGATCCAGACGCAAGTCATAGAGTTCATCCCGGTCAAAACCATTAAAGGTATATTTATAATCGCTGGTCATCACCGATCGCTGCGTATAATACAACTCCACACCGTTACATTGCGTATGGATGGCAGTCCGCCAATCATCAGGGGTCTCGTCCAACAAGAAAGGCAGCAAACTGGCTCCTGTAAAATACCGGTCCGTCTGCACACTGGCTAAATCCAGAAAAGTGGGGGCAAAGTCGGCTTCCGAAACAAGCGCATCCACCAATCGCCCGGGATTCCGGATACCTGCCGGCCAGCGCATCACAGCCGGAATATGATACGCACCGCTGAAACAGGGGATACCTTTGGCAAATAACCCATGTTCACCAGCGTAATCACCATGATCAGAAGTGTATAGAACCAGCGTATTTTCCGCCGTGCCACTCTGTTCGAGCGCCTGCAACACCTGACCAAACAAATCATCAAGATAGCTGCAGTATGCCCAATAATGGCGGATCGCCTCGCGTACTTCACGATCTGACAGCTGCCCAAAACGCATCTCCCGCATCTTTTTGTATACGCCGGGTTTATCTGCCATCGTATCAGAATAACTCAAAGGTAAAGGTACGTCCTCCAGATTAACCATATCCAGGTACTTCTGCGGTACGATATAGGGATCGTGAGGTCCTGATAAACCCAGATAGAGCGTCCAGGGATTGTCACTTTGTGCCAGTTTCGGGATCAGGTCCAAACCTTCCTGCACGACGCGACGATCGTGGTCACCGTGACGTTCTGCACGACCATAGAGTTGGTAAGTGCCGTAACCCGGACGGAGGATTTCGCCCTCACCACGCTCAATAACATCTGGCAGCGCGGCAATTTCCCGATAATGATCCCAGGTCACACCATGCAATGTGCCCTTCCCCCCACTCACCAGATGCTCTGTCCAACCCCGGTCCCCAGGACCTTCCAAAACACTCACATGCCACTTACCGGAAAAATGCTGCTCGTATCCGGCACTAGCGAGATCTTCACTCCACAAGCGTACGCCTGTATTCAACCCATGGCTCAAAGCCTGACGGTTACATATATTATTCCACACGCCATGGCGCGAGGGATATAATCCGCTGAAAAACGTCGCCCGGGATGGGCAGCAATGGGGTGAAGGGCAGTAGGTGTTGGTGAATGTCAACCCCTCCTGCGCAAAACGGTCGATATTTGGCGTCACGGATGGGTGATCCAGCAGCACGGTATCCGCGCGCTGGTGATCGGTCATAAAAATCAGTATATTCGGTTGGGTCATGGTTCATCCTGATTCTGACTAACCGAATAAGCGGGCTCAAACCCAAGCAGTTCCCGGGCTTTATCGATACTAACCAGTGTCTCGGTGCCCACGACAGGACGTTTCCACGTTTTCACAAGGGGAAAACACAGCGCTGCCAATTCTTGCGTCGGTAAACCAACGCTGTTGTGGCTGTCATTCACGAATAAAGTGTGCGCACCCTCATAATCAACCGTCAGGGCTTTCTCAATGGCTTGTGCAGCATCACGGTCATCCAAACTCGCCCAAAAGTCGGTGCGTCCCCATGCCAGCATCATTTCCGGCGGTGGTGGTCCCTGCTGGCGACGGGCTTCCCAATGCCGGCGCTGCTCCTCAGGGGGCAGTTCATGAGGTCGCTCCGCACGCCTGATATCCATCTCTGCGATCACTTTTGTCATTCTTTCCATCCGTTCTTCCTCCGGGAGAGCGAAGAATGTTCTTGCAGCCTCCATAAACATTTTACGCCAATTCCCACGTCCTCTGCGTGCACCTTGCGGGTTGCGCCGGTATACACCGGGGAAGCGGATCGCGACACCGGAGACACCTTCCCGCCGCCAGAAATAACCGGCGATTTCTTCAACCATGCCCTTGGAAAACGAGTATGGGTCCGTCGTAAATGTGGGGTGCATCTCGTCAATCGGGAAATACGCAATATCAAATGATTTAATCCCATAATTGTATCCCAGAGCGTTGATGGAACTCGCACTGACCACACGCCGGATACCGGCGTTCGCTGCTGCCCGGTAGACGTTAAACGTGCCATTGACATTGATCTGGAACAGGATGTGTTCCGGACCTGCCCCTGGATAAACCAGGGCTGCCAGGTGGACCACAGCATCGGCACCGGCAAAATGTGGCTCCAGGGATGCAAAATCTGTGATGTCAACCTGTTTATAAGATGCGCCCTCTATTTCTGCGCGCACTTCAGCATCTATATCGCCTTCTGCAGCCCGATCCAATATGCGAACACTGTGCCCGTGTCGCAGCAGTTGGGCAACCGCAGTACGCCCAATTTGACCAATACCACCCGTTACAATGACGAACATCGACGTAATCTCCTGTGAGTTTAACTGTGATTTTTCAGTATTTAGTGGGTCTGAACCTTAGCACAACAAGTACGCAACTTCGTCAATAACACTACATTGCTTCTGATGCAAGTTAAAGGCAACGCCTGCCAGATCCAGGGCAACGCGATGCAAATGAAGCTCCGGATTTATCGCGCTGACAATAGTGCGCCAGTCTTCCGGTATGGCAACTGTTCCCAACCCAGCACCTGCAAGAGCCCCCACGACTGAAGCATAGCTATCATTGTCGCGACCGTAGTTAACGCAGCCCACCAATGCCTGGACAAAATCACCGTCCGCAGCGACCCACATACCCAACGCTACAGCTAGCGTTTGCGCAGCCTCAGAACCTAAATCGCTGACGTGTAATGCTTGATAAAAAAGTTCACGTACCTTAAAAATATCATGATATTGAAGCGCTATTTCAACAGCTTTGTTAATGAGACGCTCATTCACATTAAAAACATGATCGTACCACTGCCACTGCTGGGTCAACCTACCTTCAATACGATGACTTTTGCATGCAGCAAGGGTATCCTCAACTACAGTAATGGGTGTTGCGCTGGGGCGAAGCACCGCGGCAACAGCAGCTGCCCCCATCGCAGCAGTATATTTTGCATAACCATCACTGATAAAATCTACAGCATAAGAAAGAGCGAATGCTTTTTCCGGATCGCATGGGCAGACCAGACCAAGCGGCGCGTTTGCCATAATAAATCCATTGGTCATCTGCCCGCCCCACAGAAGTTTATCCTCTCCATATAGGGCACCGAGAGCATATTCTTCCAGGAATCCACGTTCTAAATCGTTTTTAGTGTGGTGATAAGCGCTCACAATCACCTGCGCAATGTCGCCGCGTCGCGGGATATCCTCCGCTTTGAATAATGGCACGCGCTATAAGGTGCCGCAGGCGTGTATCATCGGTGACCGCTCCAGCTTCAGTGCGAAAGTGATTGTGATAATCTGGCGCAGCGGTGTAGGGCAGGAATCGATCCACAACACCGTATTTCTGCTGAATTTGCGTATAAGACCATCCCTCCACCGGACCACCCATAGCATCACCAATAGCACTGCCAAGTAAAGCAGCGTATATTCTATCCGCCAGTTTTGTAAGCTTAATATCAGTCATGTTTCACCGGACAGATGCACATCAGCGTGCTCAGAATGACTGGTACTCTATGGGATCAATACGAGCTTCTATAAGCTCCGGTTGACAGGATTTCAGGGCAGTTGCGAAAGCGTTTTTAAATTCTTCATAGTTTTCCGTAGTCACGCTGTGCACACCATATCCCTGGGCAACCATTGCCCATGCGGTCGGTCCCATCAACGTGCCGATGGGTTTATTGCCGGTTGCCAATTGTTTAAGCCGGATCAGGCTCATAGCCTCATCTGCGAGAACGACGATCACGATCGGCAAATGCTCGCGTACCGCCGTCTCCAGGGCTGAACAAACCATCCCCATTCCGCCGTCCCCGGTAAAACAAACAACAGGGCAATCTGGACGGGCAAGCTTCGCACCCAGGGCTGCCGGCAGCGCGTATCCCATCGTGGATATGCCGTTGCTGAGTAGAAAATGATTCGGTTGCCGGGCATCCCATAACTTACTGATGAGCAGTTTGTGCGCTCCCACGTCAACGGTCGCAATGCCATCATCCGGTAAAAGATCACGTGCAGCGCGGACCAGCTGTGTAGGCAAAAATGGACGACCTCCAACCGTGTCTGCGCAATCTGCCAGCCCGGAAGGGAGAGCGGGTGTGTTCCATTGCACATGATGAGCGCCGGACTCCCTCTGCAACACCTCCAACAAACGTGATAATGTTTGTCCCAGATCTCCAATCAATTGCACCCGGGCAGTAATTTCCGGATCTGCATTAGGTGCTGAACCAATATAAATAAAAGGCGCTTTAAAAGACCACGGAACCATTAATTCTACAGGATCAAATCCCACCCCCAGTATCAAATCAGCCTGGTGTAAAGTATCAGCAGCGGGTTCTTGCCTTTCCAAACCAAGAACACCTGCATACAAGGGGTGGTTTTCGGGCACAGCTCCTTTGGCTTTGGGCGTAACGATTGCAGCTGCCTGTAAAGTATCAACCAGCTGCCGCACCAAGTTGTAGGGCGCAGAGGGTTCTACAGCTAAACCTATCAGAACCGCTGGACGCCTGGCGTGGTTTAGTAGGTCTATTACCTTCACAAATTGGTCACATGTGTTGTATCCATCGCTTGCGGAGGCGGTTTCTGGGGAGGTAAACTCGGCTCCGGATTCCTGCATTGGGCGTGTTGCGGATTCCAGAGAGAATGGTGCAGACATTTGCAGATGCACCGGTCCAAGGCGCCCTTCTTTGGCAATCGAAACCGCTCTGTGTACAAGCGCTGCCGGGTCCCTTTCGCCATCCAGCACAAGCGATGCTTTGGTGACCGGTGAAAACACCTGCTGTAAATCCAGACGCTGGTGCGAGTGTATGGCAAGTAAATGCTCAGGTAACTGCGCAGTAATCGCCAGCACGGGGGACCGGTCCAGGTAAGCGTGAGCCAGTCCCGCTGCCAGATTCACGGCACCCGGGCCTAATGTCGAGAGACAGACCCCCACGCGCCTCCCAATCCGGGCGTAAGCATCTGCAGCCCAAACCGCTCGGGATTCATGCCGCACCAGAACAAAACGGATTCCGGCACGGTCCATGGCTGCCACCAGCGGAACATTTTCACCGCCAGGTAATCCGAAAACGACCTCCACACCCTCTTCACGAAGTGTCTGCGCCACCACATCAGACATCATGCGGGTCATTGCAGTTTTTTCTCTCCCAGCAGGCTGATACGGCGTTCGGCGTCATAATGCCTGTCCAATTGCAAACTGTTGAACTTGAGAATGACAAGTTCCGCCAGGTACAGGACTTCACATCCAGGCTCAACATGACCAGCTAACGCCCATTCATCAGCATAACCCACTGTCATATGCAGGTGGGCTTGACCATTCGCAATAATCCCGCTGATATTCGACACTTCCAAAGGTTTATCAACCGAGTAATACCGATTCTCCGGGGGAAAACCGGAATGCACGATATGGTGCATGTTGCACGCCTTGAGCGTACCGATACCCGAGACTACAGCCCCATTTTGTATATCATGTTCCGCTATAGCTACTTCTACAGTCTCAAGCAGCATCTCACCTGGCGCTATACCCACAACCACAACCTCAGTAACGTTATCACAAGATTTAGTAAACAAAATAACCTCCGCACATTAAAAAGCTTGGTATGCCAGGTAAATAAGCCCTGTTCAGCAGGCATCAGGTCATACTAACACTTAAAGTACAGTTTCATCAGGCGTCAATCCCAGGGCATCGTATTTGGTGCGGCGGGTTGCTTTATCGCTCCGCAATTCCTGATGGGCATAAATTGAAACATCCCGGGCTATGGCTTGCGGGACGACAATCACACCATCGCCATCCGCAACCACAACATCACCAGGATGCACAAGCACTCCACCTACAACGACCGGGATATCGCAGGCATCAAACTGCAATCTTCCCTGAACCATGCCTTGCGACACCATCGCTGACCAGAAGGGGATTTTCTGTAAAATGATTTCATCCGTATCACGCACCCCGCCGTTACTGACATACCCGACTGCGCCGTTGATTATGCCATCCATCGTATTGTTGGACCCCATCAGACCGGCATTCACAGCGCTCTGGTCAATGACGATAAAATCACCCTTTTCTATTGCAGCGACCCACGGATAGGTGCATACCTGACCGTAATAATATCCTGACCATTTGGTGTATTCTTCGGGTGTCATCTGGGGTATTATGCCCTTGTAGGGCAAATATCGGGCTGTTCTGGCGATCCCCACAGCGCGCGTGCGCCACAACGGGCGAATCCCGGGAATCATCGAACCCTGATGGTGCTGCATCATCCAATCCATGCCATCCCGCACATCAGCGACGCGCAGATCTGAAAACAGATCGAGTAATTCTTTCCGGTCCTTAGCATCCAGTGACATATCACCCTCCATTTTGCGACAAGGTTACCTGAAGTACTGACAATCTTACAAACCCATCATATACTGGAATATCTGATCATTGTGCCCGGGTAAATCTTCGTGACCGTGATCAGGATAAATCACCATCTCTTTTTTAGAAGTGATCTGGTTATATGCGGCGAATTGTGATGATGGTGGACAAATTGTATCCATCAAGCCTGTATACCACAGCACATTGGCTTGCGTACGCTTGGAAAGGTGGTGAATATCGATATATCCCAGGGTGGTGAATATCGCATCTTCGCGCTCGTGGCGGGGATCGAACTTACGGAAATATTCACGCAGTTCAGCGTAAGCATCTTTGTCCTGATCCATCTCCCAAACGCGCTTGTAATCGCTCAGGAAAGGGAAGACCGGCGCCGCCCGTTTAATACGGGGTTCAAGCGACATACACGCCACAGTCAAGGCCCCACCCTGACTGCCACCGGTCGCACCAACGCGGTCCGGGTCCACATCGGGCATCTCAATAACCAACTTGGCGAGTTGGGCTGTGTCCAGGAAAATATCGCGGAACAAGCAGCTTTTCTGGTGCGCCGGCAACGGCATCATCCAATCCACGGATGATATGACCACGCAGCGTCCAACCGGTGACTTGCCCGTTATCTTCAGACAGCCCCCCCTGACCGCGGCAATCCAGTGCGGCAACTGTATATCCGGCAGCAACATAACCCAGCTTGCTCAACCAATCCCCGGAATCTCCAGAATAACCATGGAACATAACCACGGCGGGATGTTGCCCTGCTGGTTTCTTTGGACGAAGAAGTTTTGCATGGACACGCGCACCGCCCACGCCTGTAAAATACATATGGAAACAATCGGCAAAAGACGCCTGGAATTCAGCCGGTACCAGCGTAACCTGCGGGTCAAGGGCGCGCATCTCAGCAAGGCTGTTATCCCAGAATACGTCCATATCTGCAGGCTGAGGATTAATACCCTGATAGGTCTGCAGTTTCTCCAACGGAAAATCAAACATCAATGGCATGGCAATTCCTCCTTAAAACATAATGTGTGGTATTTTTGTAATCTAGAAACCAGATTTTTTCTGTGCTTCATCCATTGTTGCCTGTACAGGCGCGCCACCACGAATGGCAGCTAAACCGCTGTTAAAAGCCCCCATCGCTGTCCCCCACTTCGAACCTAAAGTGCTGTTGAAGTCTATGGACAGTGATATCAAATTGGGCAGAGAGGCCAATCCAGCGGCGACAACATCTGAGCCAAGGCTTTGGGCAACCTGATCAGATTCAGCCAAAGATTGGCGCATCGGCAGCAATCCGGGGATAGCTTTTTGACTCAGGAATTTCGCCCATTCCCAACATGCTTCCGGGCTGGAGGCCTCATTGGAGATAAACAGGCCAATTATTGTGCCCATCGTATAAGCATTCTCAGCCATAGGTAACGGCACTACCCCGACTTCAAAATCGTATGCGTATGCATCAGATATGGATCCGGTCCACATTGCGTACTTCTCAGTTTCGATGCCTTCACCGGGATACGGAGCTGGACGCTCGCCCATCCGGGGAGCAACATGATGTTTTTGTATCAGATCAGCGTAAAACTGCATCGCGCTGACATTGTACGGGTTATTGATGGTCATCCTGGACGGCGCCTGCAAATCATCAAACAATCCCCCACCCCATTGATACATCATCACCATTGTTTCCGATAATCCGAACCCCCCGCTTTCCTGATATGCAAAGCCAAACTGCCCTCTATCCGGATCGCTGAGCGCAGTCGCGCGTTCCAGGAAATCGTTCCACGTCCATCCGATTTCGGGGTAAGGAACGTTACTTTCATCGAACAAGCGTTTATTGTAAAGCATCATCATCAAATCTGCCGCAACCGGCACACCCCACCGCTGCCCTTCAATACTGAGTGCATCCACTCCACTACGATAAAAATCATTGAAGTCGAAATCGTCATCTTCCGAAATTAATGCATTCAGGCTCATAGGGAAATCCTGCTCCAGCAGGAAAGGAAGTTGATTCTGGGAAGCCAGGAATACATCCACATTCTCAAACCGCGTGCGATATGGGGAAAATCCGCTTAAAAACTCGATGGTGATATAGGGATATTCTTTGGAAAATTCTTCGATCACACTATCAAAGTAAGATTGATCACCGAAAGTCCAAAAGGTGATCGTTACCGGATCTTTGGGCGCTAAAGAGGACAAATCTAAACATCCGGCAAGCGTCGCAATCACCAATCCACCCAAGAAGTAAAGTATAAAGTAACCGTTTCTGTAACATATCAGACGACACTCTCCTGTATCGAAAACCCTTATCCTATCAATCCGCACAATCGTAAGACTAATTGCCTGAAACACAAGTCATCGGGAGTATTTCAGGATGGGGGCAACCCTAAAAATAAAGTAAACCTATCAAAAACCAGATTTTTGCTGGGCATCGTGAAGCGCAGTGTCAGCATCCGTCTCACCACTTCGGATAGCGGCAAACGCCTCCATCATAGCATTGAGCGCGGTTTCAAAACCCAACAAATCGGGGTTCACCAGAATGGCTCCGTCGAGGGCAGTCCGGGCTGCCACAGCGACATCATAACCCACTTGCTGTTCCCAGGCATTCGATTCCATCAGTGAACGGCGCGCCGGCATCTGGTTTGGAGGCATCTGCTGGCTGAGATAGTTCAGCCACAGCCAGCATTCATCGGGGTGTTCTGTTTTTGATGATATAAATAACCCATCTGCAGACGCCATTGTCGCCGGCGCCGCATCTCGCGGTAAGGGAACGACGCCCCAGTTCATCTCCCACTCCCATGGGCCAGGTTATCCCCCCCCGGTCAGAAAGCATCAGAGTCCACATCGCAATCCGCTGTTCAAGAATTGAGCGCCACGGATAGGGACGCCCAAGTAGCGCCGACTGCTGTGCTGTCGGTGCGACATTGTGCGTGTGGATCAAGCTGGCATAGAACTCCATCGCTTCAACATTAAGTTCCGCGTCCAAGGTGAAATCAGTGGGGTTCTGAAAATTATCAAAAAGCTTGCCTCCATGTTGGTAAATATACAACACAGGCTCGTAAACTGCCAGCTCATTCTCGTAATGGACAGCATACGCAAATATATTATCGAGAGGGTCATTGACGCGTAAAGCAATATCCAGAAAATCAGCCCATGTCCAATCCATCGCCGGATATTCGACGCCGAACCGGTCAAAAAGGTCCTTGTTATAATACATCACCAGCAAATTGATACCGAAAGGTACAGCCCAACGTTTGCCCTGATTGGTAAAGGTTTCTACCGCCTCTGTAGAAAAGTCTTCCACATTGAGCTCCTGATCCAGATCATAATAGCCCGAAAGGTTCAGGACCGCTCCCTGCTGCAAGAGCTGCGGCAGTTCAAATTGGGATGCCATAAAAACATCTTCGCAAACCGCATGTCATAAGATATTTGTGTCGTATCTTTTAATTCCAACGTAATATATGGGTAGGCTTCTTGAAATTGCTGCGCCCACATTTCATACCTGCCGCTTGGATCTTCAGGATAGACAAAGGAAATGGTTACAGGTTCTTGCGTTGGCAGAGGGGCTGAGCATGCTGAAGTCATCAAAATTACAGAGACCACAATACAGCTTAAAAGTTTTCGTATTCCCATTCCAGCTTATCTCCTTCCGTGTATGAAGCGTGACTTGTAAGTTGTTAGTGGAGCCTATCTACTGTGACTCAAAATCATCAAAGACCAATGTCGGAGTCATCTGTCAATACAGTGGGTTTATACAACATCGCATCATCTGCATTGACGAGTGAACCATCCGGAAATAAGTATAGATTTCCAGATGCGGATGGCAAATCCAATGCAAAGGTCTGATCCAATCCACCATCGCGGTCGACGCGTTCTTTCTCCGCCGCGTCGAAGTCCATCGTTATCTCCGCGACCCGGCGCAATAGATTCAAGGCTGCCAGGTCATCCCCAGTGTTAATCCTGGTGAGAAGATTGTGCTGTTCTCCAGGGTCGTTTGCCAGATCAAAGAATAAGGGGGGTGCATCGCGAAAACGGACATACTTATAGTGTTTCCACCGGATGCTGCGAAACTCGGTACCCGCGCCCCAGCGTGGTGTCAAAGCATCACACACAATGGGACGCTCCGCGGGTTGTCCGGTTCCATGCAGGGTCTGGCTCAAATCCACCCCATCCATATCGTCCGGCGGGTGCACGCCCGCCAGACTGCAAAGTGTAGGAAACAGGTCATAATGGCCCACGGGCACCCGGCATAATCCAGCGGGGCTTGCCCCAGATCTGTGTTCGGGCAATGAAATAATCAGTGGAACGCGCGTACAAGCCTCATACCATCCGTTTTTCCACCAGACGCCATGCTCGCCTGCCATCTCACCATGGTCAGTCGTATACACAATGATGGTATTTTTCAACAAACCAGCATTTTCCAACCGCAACAACAGGTCTCCAATCACCTCATCCAGATAACTCACACTAGCAAAATAAGCCGCCCGAGCACGCATCATTTCCGAAGCGTCAATAGCATCCGCTTGAAATCCCTGCCGCATGCCGGTGCTCATAGGATGATCGTAAGCGTCGCCACCTGCCGGTACTTTGGGAGCGGAGATCCCGTCTATGGGGTAACGCTCAACGTGACGGCGAGGGGCAGTGAGAGGGAAGTGCGGACGGCTGAAAGAAGCCATGAGGAACCAGGGTTGGGAGGGATGGGCATGCTGGTGTTCCCGAATCCACGCTGTGGTTTCTGTCGCTACCACGACATCCTGGAGCAAACTTTCGGGGATTCCGGTCACACCCACATGGGATGTCCGCATGCGCATATCGCTGCGCCGATCGTCGTGGATAGGTTCCCATTGATGGCCCGTATGACCTGTTAAATCTCCGTAGGGTCTGTGCTGGAAACCCACAAATTGGCGATTGCCACCTAAATGCATCTTGCCCACCAGGCACGTGCTGTAGCCTGCTTCTGCCAGGATTCCCGGCAGTGTCTGCAATTCCGGGCGAAGAACAGAGTTGTTGTTCCATGCACCGCACTTCCGCACCTCTTTGCCGGTAAGTTGGCAGATGCGTGATGGTGTACACAAAGGCATTTGGCAATAGGCATCCGTAAAGACAATCCCGCTTGCTGCAAGTTTGTCAAATGCAGGCGTGTCAATGGGCTCTCCACCTTCGGTGGTGGGAATATGTCCCATAAATCTAAAGCTGTGCTCATCACTCATCAGATAGAGTATATTGGGGCGCTGCATAATCCCTCCTTGCCAGCAGAGGTGTAACAAAGTTGATTAGCTGGAGCTCTTGTGTCTCCCGTTGTGTCAATGTTTCATGCACAAATGTGAGTGTACCACCAAATGTGGCGAATAAAAGACACGCCACCTTACCGGGTGTCGTCACTTTTCCGCATTGACAGGAAGTTGGCAAACACTGCACTTTACTAACAATATAATTCCCTATAGCCGGAGGCTGTGGCGGGGCGGAATACTTAGCCTGTGAATCCAAGGGAAACCTCCGCCCCGCCCCCTGGTATTAGGGGTGTTGCGGTTGGCTGACCAACCGCAACACCCCTATGTAAGAAGTGCATATGCGATGTATGGATGCAAAATTGTGGCGGACACGCCGCCTTATCCTTCAAAGAGAATTCCTTGACAGAATGGCGTTACATTGTACGCTAACTCAAGTGTAGCGATAACCAGGTATAGGAGCAGAAATGCAGCGTCCAAACGTCTATTACCAGCCACCGGGATCAGGTCCCCGGTGCAGCACAGCCAGCACAGCCCGTTTACGTGAAAAACGATTCGCTATGGGTTACGAAACTCTTAGCATACCACCACAATACCAGGCATTGGCTGAAAGCACGAAACAGGTCTTTCTCGAATACGAGCCCATCGATCCATCCCTGGCACGCGCTAAAGCCCTGATGGTCGTCGTTGAGAATGCACCGATCAGCCTGACAAAAGACACCGGTCTGCTGGGCGGTGAAGACCCCTTCTTCTTTAATCTGATGTACGATACATTACGCGCTGACCGTTATGGACACTTCGCATCGCACGGCACTGACAAAGCCGCAGAAAAACTTCTCCAGGCTTCTGTTTTTTATGGTCCTTGCTTTGAAGGCCATATCACACCCGGATTGGATTATATTCTAGCCCAGGGAATACACGGTTTGCGTGCCAGAATTTCAGAAGCCAAAGGCATTCTGAATACTTCCGGCACAACGCACGCGGAGAAAAACCACTGGTACGATGCCACACTCATAGCGTGCGATGCAGTCCTGATTTACGCGGACCGCTACCGGCAAGCCGCATTACTTCAGGCAGATGCGACCAGCGATCAGGAATGGAAAAGTGCTTTACGCGAGGGGGCGGAATTACTCCGGTTTGTTCCGGAGCACCCTGCGCAAACATTCGTTCAAGCTCTGCAGTCTTACTGGATTGTTTACTGCCTTGTGACGCTAGAAATGGGCGGTTGCATGCCCGGAGGTGGTTTGGGCCTGGGGCGTCCCGACCAGTATCTCACCCCTTACTTTCAGCGTGACATCGAAAATGGAATCCTGAGCCGTGAGGAAGCCTTAATGTGGCTGGAACGCTTTTTGCTGTGTTTCCGCCATGTCGACTACTACACCCATCATCAGGTTTATACGCCAGGCAGCCAGGCCAGTCTCGGCGGTGTTACACCCAGCGGTATAGACGCATCCAATACCCTGACCGAGTTAATAATGGAAGCTTCGCTGCGCATCGCCATGCCGGCGCCCTATCTATCACTCCGCCTGCACAAGGATGCACCCGAGCGCTATTGGCAAGCGGCATCAGCCTATGTTGCAGGCGGTCTGGGATTCCCCATCGTCAACGATGAGGTGTTGATCCCGGCATTTCTGCGCCACGGGCGTGCCCTGGGGGATGCCCGTGATTACATTTGTTCCTGCTGTTACGAGAACACCATTCCCGGTCGTGAGGCCTTCAACCCCAACGGCACGTACCTCAACCTGCCGTATATCCTGGAACTTACCCTGAATAACGGCATTTCACAACTAACGGGGGAACCCCTCGCCCTGGCAGTGATGCCCAGCAGCGACTTCGAAACATTTGATAGCTTACTCCAAGCCTTCCGCAAGCAGCTTGAATTTGTCATCAATGGGATGGTCGGGATGGTCAATCGGGCAGATGCAGCACACGCTACCTCACGACGCTATCCATTGATGTCCGTCTTCATCGATGACTGTATCGCAAACGGGAAGGATGTATGCGCCGGTGGCGCCCGTTATAATCTTACAGGCTGCATCGTTGCCGGTTTGCCCAACGTTGTCAACAGCCTGGCAGCTATCCAGCACTGCGTCTTCGAGGAACAATATTTATCCATAAAGGAACTGCGTGAAATCCTACGTTCGAATTTCGAGCATCAGGATGCGCTGCGGCAGAAACTCCTGGCAGCCCCCAAATGGGGTAACGGCGAACACCGGGTCGATCAGATTGCCCGTTGGCTGACAGACTTGCTGTACACAAACCTTGCAGCAGCATCACAATGCACGCGGTGGGCGTTGGCAAGCTGCCCTATACAGCTTTATCGCCAATCATCACCTGGGCAGTGTCGTGGGCGCATCCGCAGACGGACGGTTAGCTCGTGAATCCCTGACGCGCAATCTCAATCCCTCATGGGGTACAGACTATAAAGGTCCCACTGCAGTGCTGCAATCGCTGAGTGCCATCGACTTCACACAGTTCCCGGATGGATGTGCGCTCGATTTACGGTTCGATCCAGCACCCTTTAACACTGGCGAGGGACGTGACACCCTGGCAGGATTCCTTAAAGGTTTCGTCAACCTGGGTGTGATGCAAATGCAAATCAGCATGGTCGATACGGAAACGCTGCTGGATGCACGGGAACATCCCGAGCGCTGGCCCAACCTTCTGGTCAAGGTTGCAGGATTCAGTGCCCGGTTTATCGATCTATCCGAGAAAGAAAAAGACGAGATCATCGCTCGCACCATGCAGAGCGTATCATGATGGAGTCATTACCCAATATAGCAAAAATCCATCACTAATAATGGGAGATCACCATGCAAAAACATAATTTCGACCTGGATTGGCAGTTCAAAAAAGGTGATCCGCTGACGCCGGAATGGCACGCACTGGATACCGCAGATTGGCAGCACATTGACCTGCCTCATGATTGGAGCATTTCCCTGGAACGCTCTCCTGATAATCCCAGCGGTACCAACGGCGGATTCTTTGCACGGGTATGGGATGGTATAGCAAGACATTCAGATTGCCGGATAATTTACGCGGCAAGCAAATCCTGATTGAATTTGAAGGCGTCTATATGAATGCCGAAGTATGGCTGAATGAACACCTCCTGGGCAGGCACCCCTATGGATACACCAGCTTCACGTTTGACCTGACCCCTTACCTGAATGATGAAGATCAGGACAACGTGTTATATGTTTCGGTCGATAACGCAGCACAGCGCAACAGCCGCTGGTATTCCGGCTCAGGGATATATCGCCACGTTTGGCTTTGGGCAGCAGAGCCGGTGTCCATTGCCCACTGGGGGATGGCGGTGACCACGCCGGAAGTATCACCGGCGGAAGCAACGGTAAAGGTGCAGACGAACCTGTGCAACCAAATCGGCTATACCCCGGGATGTGACCATCCTAACCCGTATCCTGGCGCGTGACGGTGCTGTCGTAGGCAGTCACGACCACGCCTTATCTCTTGCCGCGGGTCAGGAATACACAGCTTCCCAGGATATCACACTGATCGCACCGGACCTCTGGTCGCCGGATCATCCGCATCTATACCAGGCACAAATCACCCTCGTTTCCGGTGATGCAATCCTTGATTCTGCAACCGCCAACTTCGGCATACGCAGCCTGGTTTTTGATGCTGAGCAAGGCTTCCTCCTCAACGGTGAGTCCTGTATTGCTCAAAAGGTGGTTGCGTCCATCACGATAACGGCATCCTGGGCGCAGCGAGTTATGACCGCGCTGAGGAGCGCAAAGTTGAAGTGCTCAAAGCCAGCGGGTTCAATGCCATCCGCTGCGCGCACAATCCACCCGCACCATCCTTCCTGGATGCTTGCGACCGGCTGGGCATGCTGGTAATCGACGAAGCCTTCGACTGCTGGCGCGTGGGAAAAAACACTTACGATTATCACGTCAGTTTTGATGATTGGTGGCAGCGCGACATAGACAGCATGGTCCTCCGCGACCGCAACCATCCCAGCGTCATTATGTGGAGTATCGGGAACGAAGTTTACGAACGCAGCGGGCATTCCGGAGGTGCAGCGATTGCTGACACGATTGGCGGAATATGTCAGAGCGCTCGATCCGACCCGTCCGGTCACCGCCGC
Organism: uncultured Chloroflexia bacterium; assembly: GCA_963700595.1. Taxonomy (GTDB): domain Bacteria; phylum Chloroflexota; class Anaerolineae; order B4-G1; family SLSP01; genus PWVB01. Next base: position 99,251 of record CAVOYE010000009.1, on the reverse strand, counting down.
GGTTAACGGCAGCGGTGGTAAATGGGCGTGGCAGCGGACGGATGCGCTGTTCAATGCGCTGGACGTAGGTGGCTATAATTACCAGATGGCGCAGTATGCTCCGGACCATGCACGGGACCCGCAGCGGGTGATGGTGGGGACAGAATCTACCCCCGGAGAAGCTTTCGAGCACTGGATGGCAGTTCTGGATCATCCCTATATTATCGGTGACTTTGTCTGGACCTCACTTGATTATCTCGGTGAATCCGGCATCGGGCGCGTGCACTTCGAAGACACAGACCGCACATTCCTGGGCGAATACCCGTGGCATCAGGCCAACTGCGGTGATCTTGATGTGTGCGGGTTCAAACGTCCGCAATCCTATTATCGTGATATTCTCTGGCAAGCACGGTGAAAAAATCAGCATCTTCGTTCACGAACCCGTTCCTGAAGGTAAAACACCGCACATTACATATTGGGGTTGGCCCGATGTGACACCGAATTGGACATGGCCCGGATACGAAGGACAGGTGTTCACCGTTGATGTTTACGGAGATTTTGATGCTGTAGAACTTTTTCTCAACAATGATTCGATGGGCAGACAAGCGGCGACAAAACAGGAACGGTTTACAGCTTCCTTTAGCGTACCCTATACGCCCGGCACCTTAAAAGCAGTCGGCATCAAAGACGGCATGCCGGTGGTCAGCAAAGACCTCACCACCACCGGTGCGCCAGCCCAAATCCGATTGTCGCCGGACAGGCAAACGCTGAAAACCGGAAGCGGTGACTTGAGTTACATCACTGTTGAAGTGACGGATGCGGCAGGGAACCTCCATCGCCAGGCTGACCATCGCATTTTTTATACGCTGAAAGGTCCCGGCAATGCTGCTGGCTGTCGGTAACAGCGATCCCACCAGTACAGAATTGTATACCGGGAACTGGCGCAGCGTTTATCGTGGCACGGGTTTGGTCGTGGTCAAATCTTGCGGAGAGCCAGGTGAAATTCGCCTCAGGGCCATGGCTGACGGATTGGATGGGACCGAACTCATCCTGAAGGTAGGATAACATATATTTTCATCTTTAGTCTTGAACAGATAACAGGCAACGGACTGACGTGTATTTATTTGCTCTAAGGATAACCTGAATGGCTTCCCGCGTACGCGGGAAGCCATTCAGGTTCTTATGATCAGCTGATTAACACCTATTCATCCAGATAATTCATCTCAGGTTTCAGCCCCCAGCGATAAGTATCGTTGGGATGGGTGTTTCTTGCCCAATCGCGCTAAAATGCCAACATCGGCACGTTTGGCTGCCATTTTCAGCGCTATCTGCTCGGGATCCCATCCTGCCAACAGGCGCTGTGTCAACGTCTGCAGCACCCCCTGGCAAGCTGGGTCTGCGGCACGATCAACCAACTCCCCAGGATCCTCGGCAAGGTTAAAGAGCTGGGATGGGTAATCATGGTAATAGATTAACTTCCAATCGCCACTGCGGATCATCCGCTGGTAGCAGACGCCTGAGGGGCAAAACTCATCGGAGCAGTACTCGCTGAAGGCAACGTCTTCCCACGCCACAGTACCTTCAGTCCCAGTCACAAGCGGCAGCAAACTGGCGCCCGATGCATTGGGTAAAGGCGGCGCGCCGGCAGCGTCCACGAGAGACGCTGTGCCGTCCAGGGCACTGACAACCCTGTCGCATCGCTGCCCCGCTGGAATAACGCCGGGCCAGGAGAGAATCAAAGGCACACGGACTGATTCTTCATAAAATACATGCTTCCACCACAAGCCGTGTTCACCCAACATATCCCCATGATCCGAGGTATACATAATCAACGTGTTGTCATCGAGACCGTTTTCTTTGAGCGCCGCAAGGATTTGCCCAATCATGCCATCCATCCTGGAAACCAGCGCCCAATAACTCGCCCGGGCGCGCAGGATTTCTTCTTCGGTCACGGCTTCAACGATGCCGGTATGCTGCCGCCAGGCGCGCAGGAAAGGGTGTTCATCTGCCGGAGCCGGAAGCGGTTTAACCGGTAAAGTTATGCTGTCGCTAAAGTGTGCATAATCCTGTTCCCGTGCCACATAAGGGGGATGGGGCAGCATAAAACCCACCGAAATGCTGAAGGGTGTTTCCGTCAATCCCGCTCTTTTCTGCACCCCAAGTTGATTCAACAGGTGAATCGTTGCTGCCGTCACGTCTTCATCATGGACCTGATACCCGCTTTGACCCGCACCGGAGTTGGTCAGACTGATCCGCGTCGGACCCGCAGTGCCATTTAACACACCCCGGTCCACACCACCACCACCCAGATAATTTGAACCGTGGTCCCCAACCAGACGCTGGGTGTAACCGTGCAATTGATCCGGTCCCAGAGCATGCATTCTGCCGATCAATACTGGCTGGTAACCGGCAGCACCCATGGCATGCGCAAATGTGGGAATACTGGAATCCAGACTGTGCTGGTTGGTCCATACTTCATTTTCATAGGGATGCCGGCAGGAAAGCATCGACATCCGGGATGGCACGCATATGGGCGAGGGACAGTAACAGGCATTGAACACCACCCCGCTTTTCGCCAGGTTGTCCAGGTGCGGTGTCTGGACCAGGGGATCGCCATAACAGCCTGTGACAAAGGGGTTGTGCTGGTCGGAATGAATCAAAAGGATATTCGGAGGTTCTTGTATTAGGCATAGGGTCACCTCTTGTAAGTTATAAGAATACCGAAAATGTAATCCGCCGAATCTGCTGAGGCACAAAACTGCTGTTAGTTTACGTGTTACACAGCTTTGTATATTTTTCTGCCCCTATGTTGAAATAAAAACAGGATGGTGAGTATCATGCAAACACCACCCTGTCGCCCAATGCCGGAAAAATTTTTACGGACCGTAGGTTTCCGCCAGATACGCTACAAGGGCTGCCTTATCGGAGACTTCAGCACCTTTACCGATCATAGCATCAACATTCTTTCCCCACTCTTCGCTGGTCCATTGTTTAGCCATAACCCGTTCCAATGTATGGCACTTCGTACAGCTCTGTTCGAGCATGGCTGCGCCATCGACAGTTTCCTCCATAACCGGTGCACTGGGTTCAGGTGTGCTTGCGCACGCGCCCAACCATATGACGAATGTAGCCATCACCAACACAACCAGAACTTGCCACATCATTCTTCGTTTCTGCATGGTTTCCCTCCTATGCCTGAATAAAAAAGCCAGATATTCGTATCTGGTCATTCAGAACCAGCCTGATAAAGGTCAAGGTTCCAACAATATATATCTCTTTTATAGCATAGGTTCTGTAGAAGGCAACAACACAAAATGTGTAACGCTCTAAAAAAGGTTAGATTTCGTGAAGAGGCGCAGAACAGAACCCCGTCGCTGACCTGTCATGGCTCCTGCCCCGCTGTTTCCTCCTGATTAGAACACAACAGTTGTAAAAACAACTGACAAATTTGTACCCGATGGATTGGCAGTGAAGTTTATTATGTTTTACACCGGTATCATGGGAAAATACCGCGTTCTTTATAAACTTTCTCCAGACGGGTGAGCGCCACGATATAAGCTGCCGTACGCCAATCGGTCTTGTATGCTTTGGCTGTATCCCGTACGCGCTTGTACGCGTTAACAATCTGTTTGTACAACTTGGCATCCACTTCATCCAGGTCCCAAAACTCGCTGCGCTTGTTCTGCAGCCATTCAAAATAACTGACGATCACACCCCCGGCATTGCACAACACGTCCGGCAGCAAACAGATGTTTTTCTCCTGTATGATGGCATCGCCCTCGATGTTGGTGGGACCATTGGCGCCCTCCACAATCAGCCTGACATTAAGCAGAGGCGCGGTCTCTGCGGTAATTTGGTTCTCGAGCGCTGCCGGGACAAAGATATCAGCAGTAGTGCTTATGAACGTCACATGATCAATCACCTCGCCATCTGGATAACCCTTAATCCCGCCGTTTATCGCTACATATTCCGCCAACTGATCAGTGTCAATCCCGTCAGTATCGAATATGGCTCCGGTATGATCTTCGACCGCGATCACTTTTACACCCAATGGACTCAACAAACGGGCAGCCCACGACCCAACATTACCATAGCCCTGGACAATACAGGTCGCACCGTTCAGCTCGAATGCATAATCTTTAGCCCACGCCTGCAACACATAGACCAGACCCTGCCCAGTTGCTTTGTCACGTCCCAAACTTCCGCCAGACTCCACCGGCTTTCCGGTTACCACGTGCACATTGCGGTTGCGTTCCAGGGGCGGCATCATCGAGAGATAGGTGTCCAGAATCCACGCCATAATCTGCGCGTTGGTATTCACATCCGGCGCCGGGATATCGTACTCAGGACCGATCGTGTTGCCCAGGGCAAAGGTAAAGCGCCGGGTCACACGCTGTAGTTCTGCCAGAGAGAGTTCCGCCGGGTCAATTTGAATACCCCCCTTTGCACCTCCATAAGGAATGCCGGCAATGGCAGTCTTCCACGTCATCCAACTGGCAAGAGCGCGCACCTCATCAATCTCCACCGATGGGTGATAGCGCAATCCCCCTTTATACGGGCCCAGTACATTGCTGTGCTGCACGCGATACCCGGTAAAAATCCGTACACACCCGTTATCCATAATAACCGGGAAATTGACCACCACCTCATTCATCGTTGTAGAAAGTATCTTTCTTATTTCCGGATCCAAGCCCATCAAGTCCGCGGCTTTATCGAACTGCGCAAGCACATTTTCATATACACCCAGTCTAGCCATACACCCTCCCTGATCCGAGATATAGGACACTCTCATTACATCATAAACACAGGGATAAATCAACTGACCTTTGTACACCATATAGTGCGTAAAGCGTAATGAAAAAACAATACTGCGTGTTGCGAGTCTACTGAAAAAACAAGAAAATTAACGCAGAGGCGGACCCAGCGGACTGGGTTTAGGCGCAGAGAAATATTTATACATGGCTTCATATTATTGAATTTTAGATTTGATTTTTGTTAGAAAATCAAGTTTTAACTTAAAAACTCTGCGTCTCTCCGGCTCTGCGTTAAAAAATATACCTTTTTTCAGGGGAGTCGCAACACGCAATACGGCGCTGTACTCAGTGCACTTTACTCGTTAGATCGATATTTTATTCTCGGGTCCAACAGCGGGTAAGTCATGTCGAGGACAAAAGTAGCGGTGGCTATCGCGAGGATGAGGAAAAAAACACATCCCTGAATTAAATTGTAATCAGAATTACGAATAGCATTTTCCAGTAATGTACCGACCCCCGGATAACCATAAATGATCTCCACCAGGGTAACGCTGGAGACCAGAGTCCCCAGTGACATCGCCAAAGCAGTCGTTTGCGGTAGCATCACGTTACGAATTGCATATTTGACCAGCAGGCGCAAGCGTTTTAGGCCGTTGGCTTCAGCATATGCGATATAATCCTCACCCAGTATCGTGATCATCATCCCCCGCATCCCCATGGACCACAAGCCAACCGTTGTCACCAGGAGCGAAAGACTGGGTAAAGCGGCGTGGTGGAAAACATCCAGCCACCATGCCGAATCGTAGAGATTGAGGCGCATTCCCGGGGTAAATAAACCGGCGATGGGGAACAACTTGAGCCGGAACGCAAGTACATCTGCAAAGATCAAGGCGACGATAAACGGGGGAATCACCGAAAACACCATGAGCGCTGGCACAGCAAACACAAACACGCGTTTGGCCGGAGGCCAGACACTCAGCGCACCCAGCAGCGTCCCCAAAACAAACGCCAGCACCGTTGTTGTTCCTAACAACCCCAAAGTCCATGGTAATGCCCACCCGACAATTTCCGCAACTGGACGGCGCTGTGACAATGAATTACCGAAATCCATCCGCAGCAGGTTACCCAGATAGGTTGCGTACTGGCCCCACAAAGGCTTATTCAAACCAGCCCATTCGCGGTAAGCCTCTATTGTCTGCTGCACCTCAACACCCTGATTTCCCCCCACGCTTGCAGAAATTTCCGACAAATAATCCAATATCGGATCATGGGAGACGATACGGGGCAGGATAAAATTGAGGGTTGCTGCCACCCATATCACAGCAATCAGGTAAATAAAACGTTTAACAATATAACCCAAGGGAATCCGCTGCATAAAGGTTACCAGCTGGGCGGAACCGGCCACCAGCTGGATTCCCGTCCTTCCCGTGCCGCGTCCCACATATCCGCCATCGCCGTCAGGGATCTCACGGAGTCTGAGTCTTCGGGCACCGTAAAACCGCGATAGGCGCCGGTCCGGGCATCATGGTTGGCAAGCTGTGTTTGCTTACAGTAATCGTAAAAATCCATAAAGGTATGCATGGAGACATCAACACCGAATTTTTCGGGATGCTGCTGTATGGGGGACAGGGGGTCCAGTGTATGGCACGAGGTCAGGATTTTTAACATCGGCGCGGGATAGTGATTGTATATACGCTTTGCCAGATCTACCGATTCTGCCATCGTCTCCTCAGTTTCTCCGGGCAAATTCAGTGAGAAATAGACAAAGATCGAAAAATTATACAGGTTAAGGTAATCCAACAGATTAAACAGCTCCGCATTGGAATAGTGTTTGCCGTTCAATCGCCGGACGCGTTCGTTCCCGGAAAGCGGGCTGAGGGCAACAACCGAGTGCTCCATATCGGCGCTCCGCGCAAAGTCTTTAAGGAAACCCGCTGGAGGCATCTGGAAGAATTCGTTGTACAGCCCGATCTTGACACCGCTTTTGCGCAACAGCGAGAAGAACTTCCGCCAATAGCTTTCACCCATTTCGGCGATATCATAACTCAATGACACCTGTAACACCTGATTGGCAGCGAGACGCTCTATCTCACGCACCACCGCTTCCGGTGAGCGAGGCACAATACCATTCCGTCCTGCCAGGGTTTTATGCGCTGTTCGGCAACCCCCGCAATAAGAGCACTCAAATTTGCATCCCCGGGCTGTCGCGATCCAACGCCCTTTGAAAATCTTTTGATCCATTGCCGCTCGTGCCTTCTCGATATCGGTGACAATATATTCATGCACAAAATGCTCTTCTGGATGCAGCATAAAATCGATATCCGCATAATTTAAGTGATCCAGATCCTCTGTTGCAGCACAATACGCCAATGGATTTTCCACCACGGCACCGGACTGGCGATAAGTCAGGTTGGGGATATCGGCGTAATTTTCTACCGCCTCTCCTCTCCCTATGCCTAACAAGCGCTGGACCAGCAGCAGCAAAGGCTTCTCCGCATCGCCCCGCACCACGAAATCGACAGCCGGAAAATTGTTCCAGGATGTCGTTCGCAAAACCGGATGCTGACAATCCACCCAGGACTATCCAGGCATCGGGCATGACTTCCTTACATACCTGCGCCATACTGATCGCGCCGTACGTATGTTCATACCAGTGCATATCAATAAGGATCACACGTGCGCTCGTATGACGTTTTAACCACAAGCGCATATCAAAGGCAGCATCGTACATTTTTTCAAGGGGATAGTTGACGCCCAAAACATCGATGTCGTTTTCCCGCAGGACGTTGACAATCGCCGGCAAGCCCAGTGGAAACAAGCCGTAAGGACGTCCCATCTGCACCTGGCGATTGGTAACATTTTCAGCATAAAAATCCACATCCTGTTTGGCAGGATGGATGTAGAGAACCGGTGGGGTGATGAGGATCGCGCCGCAACAGTGTTTGTATTTCTTACCGCTGCCGCATGGGCATGGATCATTGCGCCTGACTTTTTGCTGCATAGTGTCTGCCTCCCCTGTTTACTTCAACAATATTTTTTTGCTTATGATCACCAGATTTGATTATAACATCGAATCAAGCCAACATCGTAGCATGGGCGCACCCGTGTGTGCGCCCATGCTCATCAACTTAAGGCGTTGTTTGGCGTAATCAGAGCCAAAATAGGCATCCCTCCCCATGTAGGGGAGGGAACGAGGGAGAGGTTTTAAGGCAACCGTGACAGTGAATTCTGCTGCCACATCACGCTAATATAGCCAATAACCCCGGATGGATTCCCGCTTGCGCGGGAATGACACATCGTTTTCCCTTAACGATTGATGACGCAATGGGCAGCACACACAGGTCTGCCCCTACAATTTTTGTCTGTGCAGATCATGGAGCTATTTTCCATGCGATAAATCCCTGAAAAACATGCACCGCAAAGCAGCAATCTGCTTTGCGGTGCATTATAACTGTATCGTTAACTTCAGCGATGTTCAGCGCTTCAGGCTATACAACTGCCTTGAAAAGCGTTCCAAGATTGTCGCGACTCAACTCGTCCGCATCCTTGTAGAGATAACATGCCACTGCGCGATCCTCCTCATGAAGGAACATCTCCGGCGGCGTCGTATGGCAAACATCGTGCACGAACTTGCAGCGCGGTGAAAATGGGCATCCCTTAAGACCTTTAAATGCTGCCTGGGTCTGCGCCGTTATCTTCTCCGCTTCCCCCCACTTCAGGTTCGGATCGGGCCATGGAATGGACCCAACCAGCAGTTGCGTGTAAGGGTGCTTGGGTTCCTTAATGATTTTATCGACACTCCCGGCTTCCATAACCGAACCACGGTAAAGGATGATGATGTAATCACTGATGTGATAGGCAGTGGTCAGGTCATGGGTGATATAGAAGATCGGGACGCTCTGTTCGCGATTGAGCTTGCGCAAAGCCTTCAGGATCGTCGAGCGCAGAGACGCGTCCACCATGGATACCGGCTCGTCGGTGACAAGGAGCTTGGGTTTCAGCAGCAGCGCGCGCGCGACCGCGATGCGCTGGCGCTGCCCACCGCTCAACTGGTGCGGGAAACGTCCCAGGGTCTCCGATGGGCGCAAACCCACCGCTTCAAGCGCTTCTTCCTGCAACTCACGCGATTCAGCCTTGGATTTTGCCAGTTTAAAATTCTTGATCGGGATGCTGAGCAGGTTATCAACCTTGTAGAAAGGATTGTAAACGGCGAACGGATCCTGGAAAACAGCCTGGATCTGCCGCCGGTAATTCCACATCTCGTCCCGGTTGAGTTCCTTCAAATCTTTGCCGTTGAAGAGGACGTTACCAAAGGTCGGAGAATAGAATCCCAGGATCATCATCCCCATGGTCGTCTTCCCGCTGCCGCTCTCCCCGGCGATGGTGATTATGCTGGGTGTATCGGCGTTCAGGGACAGGGACATATCTCTCAAGGCGATCGTTGGATTTTTACGATGGCCAAAGATTTTCGTGACGTTCTTTAATTGCATAATTGGTGTGTTTTCCATTTCACAATCCTATGCTGTCATTAAATGGCAAGCGACAAAACGCCCGGGCTGAACTTCAGTATACGCAGGCGCCGTTTGCTCACACAAGTCCCACGCTTTGGGACAGCGGTTGTGGAAAACACAACCAGTAGGCGGATTCAGAAGTGATGGGGGTATACCGGGTATACCGCTGAATATGCCTTTATTCGCAAGGACCGGCAAACTGCTGATCAGCAGTTGTGTGTAAGGATGCAAAGGTTCTTTAAACATCCCCTGTGTATCGCCGATCTCCATCATTTTACCGGCATACATCACCGCCAGGCGGTCCACAGTCTGCGCCATCAACCCCATATCGTGTCCGATCAAAATCAAGGTCAAGCCAAGTTGTTCCGCAAGACGGTTGATGGTCGCGACCACCCGGCGCTGGATAACCACATCCAACGCACTTGTCGGTTCGTCGGCGATCACCAGTTCCGGTTCCATGGCGATGGACATCGCGACACAAACACGCTGTTTCATCCCGCCGCTTAACTCGTGAGGGAACATCTTGCCGACTTTGGCATCCAGATCGACGGAATCCAGTAATTCAACGACCTTGGCTTTTTTCTCCTCTTTGGAGAACGTCATGCCGTGATCAATCATCCCGTCGAGCAGCTGCGTATCAATGCGCACCACCGGGTTCAGCGAGTTCATCGCACCCTGGGGGATCATTGACAGCCTGCTCAATTTGGTCTGGCGCATCTTTTCTTCACTCAGCTGCACCAAATCCGTGTCGCCTAAAATCATTTGCCCGGTCTCAATCTTTCCGGGGGGTTTGATCATCCGCATCAATGCCAGGGCCATGGTAGACTTCCCGGAACCGGATTCACCCACCAATCCCATTTTGATACCGGGATTGATGTCAAAACTCACGCCATCGCATGCTTTCACAGCGCCGGCATCAACGTGATAATAGACTCTGAGATCCTTCACTTGCAGTAATGGCGCGCTCATACTTTCCTCCGCGTCCGTGGATTCGCCACTTCATCCAGACCGATACTCATCAGCAGGAAGCAGATAAAAACCAGGGCAATCGCGATAATGGGTTCGGCAATCAGCCACCACTGCCCGCGCAGGAAAGAAGCGTAATAGCGCACCCAGAAGATCATCATCCCCAGGGTCGGTTCGCGGCGGTTGCCGATACCCAGGCTCTCCAGACCCAGCGAACCCAACACCGAACCCGATACAGAACCCGCCATACTTATCGCCAGGTAGGGCAGCAGGTTCGGCATCATCTCTTTTAGGATGATCTCGATACCGCTCATCCCGGAGAGCTTCGCCATCATGACAAAGGCGCGCTCTTTCATGCTGAGAACCTGCGCGCGGATCGTCCGCGTCGGGCGCACCCAGGCGACGATGGCAAGGATACCTGCCATTTCCACCGGTTTAAGCGTCGAAGGGTCAGCTAACGTGGTCGCAATCAGGAGCAGCAGCAGGAATGCAGGGATGGTCATCAGCACATCGACGATAAACTTGATGATGGTATCAAAAATTCCACCGAAATAGCCGGTGGTAAAGCCCAACACCGCGCCAACCCCCAGACCGATGCCACCCGCGATCATGCCGATGGTCAATGTCATCCCGGTGCCCACCACCATACCCGCAAACATATCCTTGCCCTGGCTGTCGGTGCCAAACGGGTATTCCGCGGAGGGCGCGAGATTGATGGGCACAGACAGCGCGTAAGCGTCATCCTTTATCAACGAACAACCTGCCCACCGTGGTGAATAAAAACAGGAAAAGCAGGATTAACAGCCCCAAGCCCAGCGCGGGGTTGCGGCGTACATAAGAGATAAATCCACCTAACTTGCTCATGATTAACTCTCCTGGTAAGAGATACGTGGATCCAGCAGGGGATACATCAGGTCCACGATAAAGGTTGCCAGCGCGATGCCGACCACGAGGAAGAAGATAATCCCGTACATGGTGTAATAGTCAAACTGCGCAATGGCAAGCGACAATCTGGAACCGATGCCCGGGTAACTGAACATACCTTCCACCAGGGTAGCGCCGGTGACAATCGCCCCCAACTGCATCGCCAGCGCCGTCGTCTGCGGCAGCATACAGTTGCGCATCGCGTAACGCAGGAAAATACGCGAGCCTTTCAAGCCCTTGGCTTCGGCAAAGGTGATGTAGTCCGCGCCTTCGACGGTGACCATCATCGCCCGCATCCCCAGAGCCCAGGAGCCTGTGGTCACCAGCAGCATCGAAAGCGCCGGCAGCACGGAGTGCCAGGCAACGTCAATCCAGAAATCGAGGTTGGTCGGGTCGACAAGGGTAGTCATTGGAGTAACCACCGCGCAGCGGAAAGTAGAACTTGCCGTCGGTCCACTGCTGCATCTTAAAGGCAAAGAAATAAATGAGGACCAGCGCCAGGATAAATCCCGGCACCGCAGAGAACATCGCCAGGGGCGGGATAAGATAGCCCAGCCACTTGGGCGCTTTAGACCAGCCCACCAGGGCGCCCAGGATGGTACCCATGAGAAAGGCGAGAATCGTCGCCGTGCCCATGAACCCGATCGTCCACCAGATGGTCTGCCCGATGATATCCATAACCGGGCGGGGATAAGAGAAGATGGAAAAACCCAGGTCAAAACGGAATGTGTTCCACAGATAGCGCAAATACTGCTGCCACAGGGGAAGGTCCAGCCCATACAACGTTTTCAAAGAGGCGATCATATCCGCCGCAGCGAGTGAACTTTCCCCCATCATGGCGATTTTCTGCGTCACCTGCTCGGCAACGGGGTCTTTGGGGCTCAAGTGCGGTAAGATGAAATTGATCGTCGCCGCCGTCCACATAACGGCAAACAGAAATCCAATGCGCTTTATCACGTAACTCAACGGTACTCGCATTTTTGCACCACCTAAAATTGAAATGCTGACCCGGAAACATAGAGAGCACGGAGGGGATGATGCTTAACCTCTGAGCTTTCCATGTCTCCGGGTGACAAGTTCACATTATGTGCTCAATGTCAACCGGCAGAACGCTCAAACGGCAGCGTTCTCAATCTTGATAAGTTGCGGAGAACCGCGGGGGTTCTCCGCAACTTGGGGTAACTGATGTTAACGTATGACCTAATCCAGTCAGACTAGGTGGTTGGCTCAATGTTCCACAACGTGATGGGAAGCGTCGCGTGCCAGAAGGAGGTATTGTAGGCGTTGTCGTTATTGGGCCAGTTGGTCCAATAGGTCGTGTTCTGCGGGGTGCGGTGATACCACTCCACCACAGGAATTTCCGGCAACTCCTTGTACCAGATCGCCATGGCCTTGTCGAACAAAGCCTGCATCGCTTCGTAGTCATCGGGGCTCGTGGTGCCCATTTCATCGATGATGACGTCATAGTCGGCATTCTTCCACCGCGGGCGGTTCTGACCGCAGTCGGTACCCGTTTCTGCCCACCACTGGGTCTTGTACATCTGCAGCGTGGTCCATGGATCCCAGACACTGCCGCCGTGACCAAAGAGGTGCAGCATGGCCCGACCATCACCCTTGCCCGTCCAGACATCCGGCGGGGTCACGTGGTTGGATGGGAACCCTGCCTGGCGCAGGTACTCCGCGATAACCGGAGCGATGTCACCGAAAAGCGGGACGCCTGCCCAGATATCGCAGTCGAAGGTCTCGCCGTCTTTCGCCCAGAAACCGTCGGCATTCTTCTCAAAACCAGCCTCGGTCATCAACGCGTCGACTTTATCCAGGTCGTGCTCGAGAACGTTATATTCCGCCAACGTCGCCTTCATAGCGGGGGATTCATAGAATCGGGACAGCGTAGGATAGTCAGGCGTGGGGCGGAAGGTGCTGGTACCCGCACCCTGCTGTCCGACATCCACAACACCCTGCTGATCGACAGCATAAGCCAACGCCCAGCGGACGCGCACGTCATCGTATGGGGCTTCATTGTTGTTGGGATACACAGAAATGGGCCACCAGTCGACGTAACCGTACGGGGGGTTAAGACCGGAGTAAGAGGTGACGTGATCAGGCGCCTGGTCGAGAATGGCTTTGATCGTTGCCGGGCGCATATCCAGCGAGGTATCAACCTCGTCATTGATGATCAACTGCGCGCCCAGTTCGTCACTGGGATAGGCGATATCGGTGACGGCTTCGGGCCAGGGCATGCGGTCCATCAAACCAACGTCCACCGCCCACCACTCATAACGCAGGTGGAATTCGATGAAGTTTTCCTCGGTGCGAACCAATTGGTATGGGCCGGTGTAGATGCCGTATAAGCCGTTATCGGGATCCCAATGGATATCAGCCAAAAGATCCTCAGCATTGTCGTATTTTGACCAGTAGTGCTTCTGGCATAATCTTGATTGCGCGGTCCATACGGGTCGTGCAGTGGGTGAAGTGGAAGCGCCAGTTGGTCGATGTCAGGGTGAACTTCACGGTGTAGTCGTCAACAGCTTCGGCTTTCTCCACGGCATTCTTAACGTAAGCGGAGTTGCTCAGTGTGGGTGCGAAAGCAACAAGGGTGTTGAAGGTGAAGGCAATATCGTTCGCGGTGAAGGGGGTGCCGTCATTCCACATGATGCCCTTGCGCAGGAAAACGGTCATCTCGGTGGCGTCATCGTTGTACTCGTAACTCTCGGCTAGCCAGTTTGTGGTCTTGCCGATCAACGCCGCGTAGTAGAACATATCCTCCATCTGAGAAGCCGCACCACCCTGGTGCGTGATGGTGTACGGGTTATTTTGACCAACAGTACCCACCCCGTTATTCAAAGCCAGCGTGCGGTTACGGGCGACGTTTTCGCGAGGCCACACTTGCTCCATCACTTCGGTCGGTTGCTCTACAGCAGCGGGTGTCGCGGTGGGTGGAATGGGTTTGGGCGTAGCGGTTGCTGCTGCTTCCGTGGCGACTGCCGTCGCGTCCGGCATTGGGGTCTTGCAGGCGGCCAGTACAGCACCTGCGCCGGCAACTGCCGAGATTGTCAGGAACTGACGACGTGAAATCTTCTTCATAGTTCTTCCTCCTTGGGAAATTTTAAATCGAAATGGTCGAAAGTGAATAGGAACATCAATTTATATGTGATCTTCTTTCTTTTACCTCCTTCCTACATTAAGAAAAAACTCCGTAGAGAGATAATTCGTTATTAATCCAAAGTCTGTAAAGTCAGAAGGTGACTTTCAGATCCTGAACATGGCTTGTCGTACCAAGCCTGATATGCATTATACTCGATTGTTATGGCGATGCAAGATACGCCAAAGATCTCAGTTTACTGGAAATATAACAGCTGCCAATTTACCAAAACCAGTAACTTACTATACACAACCTTTGTTAAAACGCAAGCCGCATCAACGTACCGCCAAATTGTATATCCATTAGTTCAGCGTGCAAATCGGTTTGGGAATAGGGATTATCATAGTGTTTGAACCCTGACAGTGCTTGTGCCTCGCCATCGATTGTCAGCGGACCTTGCCAGCCAAAAGCCAGGGATTCGCCCCGGAGCGTCTGCATCCGCACATCCAACCCCTGCATTTCTATTGACAGGGCCAGGATACTTGCCTGGAATTCCTCAAAACTGCCGTCCAGAGCAGCCCGTCCCATATGACACAACCATAGCGTTTCCTGACCGTAAGAGCGCAGCTCCTTGAATGCCGCTGTCCCCCGTTTCATGAGTTCAAGCCCGGTGGAAGCGGTCAAAGCGATATAGCCATCGCCCTTGCGCCCGAATACCCAGCCATCGCGTATGCTGATCTCATCAAAAACGCTGCCCGGGAAAAACGCGTGCGTGAATCCCAGCCAGTCGTCATCGGGCAGCTTGTGGACGGCGACCAGAACATCCTTCCACTGTGCGACCCGAGGTAAAACAGCATTCCCGCTCCAGAAACCGGGGCGGTGCGCGCCGTCTTCACTCACGCACGCCGGGTGATTCACAAAAACGACAGCATTCTGGTCGAAGGTCACCTGCCAGATATGCTCCTGATAGCCCTTCACACCCGGACGGTAATCCTGAACGGAACTGAGCATATAATCCGGTGTCTTATAGGTCACTTTATTGATTTCGCTGCCCATAGCGTCAATGACGTGACGTTCGCGGTTCCACAGTTCATCCGGCAAATCCGCCGCAATATCGCCGATCAACAGCGGGAACTCGTAACCGGAACACGCCATCCCCACCAAACCACGTAAGGAACTGTTGTAAACGCCCATCCCCCACATCAGGCGTCCAATCCCGGACGTGGATTCCAGTTGGGGCGTCACAATTTGTGATGCATACGTGCGTCCGTGCGTCGACCCAAAGACGCCCTTATAAGAATTTACAGCCATCGTGAACAGCATTTTATCGATGAGCAGCGCTGCCAACTCCATCACCTCTTCGTTTTCTGCCAGAAGCAGGTGCGAAAGGGCTAACAAATCCTCATCAAAGTAACAGTTGGAGTCCCATTCCCAGAATCCCGTCGTCGCGCGCGTCCGCAGCCAATCCAGCGCCAATTTTTCACCCTTCTCCCTGTGCCAGGCGCCGGTTTGACCATTATTGCTGAAGGTCTCGAATGGGAATAGCTGCCCTGCCAGGATTTCGCAGGTGTGAAAAAGGATGCTGTGATTTTCGGTGGTGTAACACATCGCGTCCTCACCTGGTTCGTCGAACCAGTATTTGAAGTTAATGACGGTTTCAATCAGGGGTGATTTGAGTTCTGCCGGGAAAGCCTCGTTTTGCATATAACGGGCGATAACACCCAGCAATCCCACCATATCAAAATCACTGCAGTCCCCCCGGCGATTGATGCGCTCAATGGCATTTCTGGATGACGTCATGACTGACTTCGCTCCACTTCTCCAGTTCCATCCGCGCAATCTGTCCATACAGATCGTTTTCCTGGGTTGCGGCATAGGTTAATGCCTCGGTATACCTTTCAGCATAGGTGCCGTAAGGTTCAGCGCTGTACTCCGTGTCCAGGATAGTAAAGGGCAAATCCCACTGGTAGCGCAGGTTCGAATCGTAATACTCCTCGCCCCGCGCCCTGAGAACCACGCGGAAAGGACCCTGCCAGATCCGGTAATCATGGCCCACATCCACAGCATTACCCGGCGTGGCTATCGTTTGACCATTAACATGGATCCTGTCTTGGGGGTCCTGGACGTTATATTCGTAATTAAAGCGGTTGGTCAATACGTCTGACCAGCGCAGTGTGACGTGACGTCCCTTAAAATAAACCAGATTTTCCAGATATGCCTGCTCAAAACACCCTTCAAACATTAAATGCCGGGCGGTACGATCTGTTGAGGACGGAACCTTTGATGACGGCGTCATCTGCGTCCACACCTGCCACGTGCAGCGCCATCACGTAGGGGCACTCACGGGCAGCAACCTCTTCAAAGCGCACGATGATGTCGTTAGCGCCTGCCTGCAATGCAGCACTGAAAGCGACGCTTTGCGGCGCCTGATGGCTGAAATGGGCCTGGCGGTGGACGTGGTTGCCATTGATCCACACATCCGCCGGACCGTTGGTCGTCAGGATAAAATCCGCATCAACAGCATCGATGACTGAGAGGATGGTATACGCCCAAGCCTGCAGATAGTGCCATTCATGGTGGAATGTCGACAGATCGACGAAGTGATCATCCAGACAGCGCACATAACGCCAGCGTAATTCGGTATCCTCCAGCGTGGCATAAGCACGGTCCACCGGGGGATCCTGGATTGCCAGGTTCGTATTTTCTCTTTCTTGCGCAATCTGTACCTTGCGGTGATGTTCATTGCCGTCTTCAGCGCCCTGTACAGGGGTTTCCAGGGGTCCAATCACAAGCCAATTGTGGATATAGCCGTTCTGCAGCTCATACTCAAGGTAAGGTGTTGTATCGGAACGTTCCGTCATTGAATGTCCTTTTCATGTATATTCTGTATCTCAGCAGGTACCATACTGCCAATACCACCTGCTGTTTGGGCTTCACGTGGATGTGCTGCGCCAACTGGCAGGTAACCATTCTACCGTATGTTGGGTATTTGGCAATGAAACAATATATTTCGTATTGCGTGTTGCGTAAGGATTTGATAAAGTTGAACCGTGTATAACGCAAATATCACGCACTACGAAACACGACTCCCCTGAAAAAAGGTATATTTTTTAACGCAGAGTCGGAGAGACGCAGAGTTTTTAAGTATAAACTTAATTTTCTAACAAAAATAAAATCTTAAATACAATAATATGAGGCTATATATATATTTCTCTGCGCCTAAACCCAGTCCGCTGGGTCCGCCTCTGCGTTAATTTTCTTGTTTTTTCAGTAGACTCGAAACACGCAATATATTTTTAAACCACGCACGGTCTGAAATCCATCTTCACGTCGTCGATGGCATAGCCGACGACCTCGATCTCATCCAGGCGGTTGGTCCCCAAGCCTGCTTCATAGGCTAGTTGCAGGTGGTTGTCGCTGCGCACAAAGGGCACCGTCATCGCGGGTGCTGTTGGATCAAAGCCTTGCGCTGCTGTTGCCACTGCGTCGGTGGATACCGGATTCTTGCCGGCAAATAGCACGCCAGCATGCATCGCTTCAGGTCCATAGGTCTGCACCCAGGGTCCTTCCCCGCCAGCAATCGTCACGATACCGTCGATCAAGGAGAAGTTGATGGGACGCGACTTATTGATGTCGACGATGATGCGCGGCACACGATGACCCGCTGTCTCATCAGTGGGACCATGGAATTCGGAACGGTAGTTATCCTGCTCACGCAAGCGGTAAAACTGCGCCGGTACCAACCCGAATAAATTCTTGAGCGAGTGCGTCACCCCCGCCGTCCAGTGGCATTTCATTTTGGCGACCGACATAAACACATCCACATCAAACAGCGTGGGATTGAAGATGTATTCCGGATATATCACACCGCCACCCGGTGGGGCCACTTTCACATAATCGCCGTAGGGATCTGTCGCATTTAAATCAATCAGGGTCGCGCCCAGATCCGCTGCAAGATCCTCATATCCCCACTCAACGTAGGACTCCCACTCGTAAACGGCTTCCACGATGAGCAGTTCTTTGGCGCCGGCATCCAGCACCAACTCGCCCAGCGCGCGCACGACGTCCGGATGTGTGAGATACGATTCCAGGGGATCCAGACGGCTTTGCCGGGCAGAACCGGTGCCGCCCGTAAGATTGGTTTTGATCGCAACCCGGTCGCCGGGGCTGACCACATCGCTCAATCCTCCCAGGCTGTCCACCATATCACGCACCGTGCTTCGAATCAGGTCGCGGTCGTAAGACTGGACTTTGCCGATAGCCACCTTGGGGGATGAGGAAACAGGTTTCGTGGCTACTGGTGTCACAGAACGTGCCGTCGCTTGCGGCTTTGGGGGAATTGCAGTCACCGTGGGCTGGGTTTCTGTCGTCGCAGGAACGACAAGAAATTGATCCGTGGCACTCGGTCCACAGCTTGTCAGCAAGAATCCCGCCGCTGCTGCTCCCGCTGCCTGTAGAAACGAACGCCGTGAAAGCCGGCGCGGTTTATCCTGATCGTGTTGTTTATTTTGCTGCATTCTTTATTCTCCTATGATATTGTGGGCACAATATTCTAACTGCGTATACAGCTTGTTTCCATTATAACACGGTTACTTTAGCACCATATGTTAGCTGTGGGCAAAAACATGGGGTCCGTTTCATTTTGGTTGGAAAATGCAAGACGTATCACCCATAAATCATGACAATACAAACTGCAAGGTAAATGGCTGTGCGGAAATCTTCATCAACAGCACAGTCAAGGTGTTCCGCACAGCCGATTATCCATTCCATTGTGCTGGAGGATTATTTTATGTTCGTGATAAAAAAATATACCTTACTCTACCTTCACACCCCATAAGGCCAAAATAGAAAGCAGAAACATCACGCCGTAAATCCCAAACAGCAGACCATATCCGTAGCTATCGGCAATGGGACCGCCAATATAAGCCCCGATAGCGCCTGCGCCGGCACCGGCGATATTCGATAACCCAAGGTAACGTCCGGCTTGATCGGAAGGAACAATCCCGGTGCCCAAAGCCCAATTTGCGGAATAAAACAAGCCAATTGCAGCCCCAATGCAACAGCCACCCGCATAAATAGCCGGCAAACTGGGGATAAGCACCACAACTGCTGTACCCACTGCTGCCACAAGACCACTGACTATGATCAGCGGCTTCTTGCCAATCCGGTCTGACAACCACCCGCTGGGCAGGGCTGTCAGGATGATGAACACCCCTACATACATAATGATCGTCGATGCCGGTCCCGCGGCTTTTTCGCCTGCCAGGTCCACAAAACGCTCCTGAAGAAAATAGAGCATAAAACCCGCCAGGTTCGTCGAAGCCACCAAAAAAGAGAGCCGGTTCGTCACCCACCAGGTGAAAGACCGGTTGGCTTTGAATTCTGACCCCATGCTGACGGCAATCGTTGCCCAGACACCTAATAATACAGCCAGCACCATACCGGATAAACCGATAAAACCTACCCCTAACCCGGTCATCACCGAATAAGGTGCTTTTTGGAAAATCCCCAACCCCAGCGTGACCAATTGCCCGGTACCCAGAATGACAACGGTAAATACCCCTGTCATAAGGAGTAATCTTATTACCGCTTCCCAATCCAAGGGTTTCAGGGTTGTGGTTAACCGTTCCTCACGCACAAAAAGCGTCAGGATCATGCACACGACCAGCACCACCATCAAGGCAATAAGGGCTCCCCACAGATTACCGGCGCTGACCATTTTGCCTACAACGAAACTGGCAAATACCAGTGGCACAGGCAGCTCCAGCAAAGCTTTGATGCCTGAGTACAACCCGCGCTTATTCTCCGGCGCCAAATCCGGAATCAAAGCCTGTGTTGCTGCGTGGGCAGTGTTGGAAGTCACCATGGAAAGAATAATGCATATAAAAAGAATCCAATATCCGGTCATACCAGATAATCCAGCTGTAAACCCAATCAGGGTCAACATAAGCAACTCGCCGAGTGTTCCAATGACAATGAAGGGTCGCCGCCTGCCCCATCGCAAAGATGAGCGGTCGGAGAGTAAGCCCATGAACGCCTGTGCCAACACGGCCACCATCAGCGACCACAGGCGCATGCGACCCACATAAGTGCCCTTAAGAGATTCACCTACAAAGCGCTGCACCAACAGAGGAATGATTAAGGGGGTCAGAACTTGCGACCGTGCCGTAAGGGCAAACCAGTAAATATTGATGGTAATCATATCGTACCAGTGGGTGACTTTGGTCATGGATAGCTCCATAAAATAATAGATGGGAATGATATAATAGATTCATGTTCCTGCATAGCGGTATATTAGCACAGCCGGTCTTAACCTCAACCCTTCGGGTGCGTTTAAAAAGATTTCTTGGAACGGTGCCTAATAAACTATCGTCATTTATAACAAAATCAAGATGTTGTGCACTATAACAGACTCATAAGGTTATCGCATTTAGACTCCTCACTCAAATAATATGTCAACCCCAGCGAAGTCGAGGGATCTATAATGACCTCAGAAATGTATACTTAACCATAAAAGCAGATGCTTCGACTACGTTCTGGTCGCTGGTGCTCCCAGCACTCCGCTCAGCATGACTATTTGGTGTTGGGGTGGCGTCCCAGCAAACTATCACCCCGTTTGGATGTCATATTTTTTGACCTTTTAACCTCTCATCATAAAATCACGCAACACAACTTTTACATACGGTGGCCTACACTATGGAAAACGTGCCCTACCCCAGACGCCGGGTGCGGCGTAATTTATTGCGCTGGTCCGGTCGTATCCTGTTGTCCATGTTGACCCGCACGGAAGTGACCGGATTACAGAATTTTCCTACCCGGGGACCCCTCCTGGTCGTAGGAAATCACATCGCCACGATGGAAGTGGTGCTGATGGTGGTCTATGCCCCCTGGCAAATGGAACTGCTGGGACCAGGTGATATTCCTCCACCCCCCATGATGGACGCTATTGCGCGGATGCATGGCTACATCCCCATTAACCGCGGCAATATGGACCGTGCGGCTCTAAACCATGCCCTGGGCATCCTGAAACAAGGCGGCGTGCTGGGCATGTTCCCGGAGGGCGGTATCTGGGATACAGGAGAAAAACCAGCAAAAAGCGGTGTGGCATGGCTCAGCTACCACGCCCGGGCGCCGATACTCCCTATTGGGTTTGGTGGTCTGGAAGGGGCTTTGAATGCTGCTATGAAATTGAAACGTCCAGCATTAAGCATGCATGTTGGACCTCAGATTCCAGCGGTCACCGTACCTCCAGGGATGTCCCGCAAACTGGCGCTGCAAAATGCCGCGCAGCACGTGATGGATGAAGTCAATGCCCTGATTCCTGAGCAGTACCAAGGTAAAACCAGGGATATAACGGATGAAACCTTTAAGCTGCATCTTCGGGTATTCGCTGGCGAGGGACAGGAAATCGTCGTTCCTCCGGGATTAACCATCACCCAGACGACTGCCTTGTGTAAAATGTGGTACCGCCCTGCTATTTTACGCATCTTTGAGAAAGACATTGGTCTGGATGTGCGCGCGCTGCAGTTGATCGTGGACCAACCCAGAGCTGCAGACATTGCGCAAGCCATCAGCTTAATCCAGGGATACCTGCATAGCAACCCAGGATTCTTCACGTATCGTTTCGGCTTTGACGAGGGTCGGGCGATGGAAAAAGGCCTGGAGGAACTGAAGATACTGGCGCAGTGGACTGATGCAAACAATTTCAAGTTAGCCATCCAACCCACACGCCGTTACCGCATTATAGGACAACTAACGGAAATCGAGGAGACCAGACCTGGTGAAGCGCATACCTGGTAATGACACACTCGCTCTTTGAAGAATTATATCCGCTGAAAAGTTGTCATTCCCGCGTACGCGGGAATCCATCTTGCCAACATCGACGACGAACGAAAGATTGAGCTGAAGGGTAACACAGAGGCGATATCACCAGTGACTCAGCACTACCCTGTCAGCTTCGGCAGAACCCCGGTTGCCCACGCCTTGATGGCGTCCCAGTCGCGGAAATCGCCTTCGGGAGACTTCATCGCTTTCAGAATGGTCCGGAACGGGAATCCCAGTTTGTCCATATCCACCCCACCCGCAAAGAGCCCCATATCAACCGGTGCTATATCCGGCACTTTGGCTTTGACAGCGTCAAAGTAGGCGCTGACGGTACAGCGGTTTTCCTCGGTATCCTCTTTCATCGTCAGGCACACCACAAAATATGCTACAGGTTTATCCTGCAGTGCTGCATAATGACGCTTCAGGAAGCTGACGGCTTCGGTGAAAACCCGTCCAGCGCGTATCCCGCTGCCCACGACCACGGCATCGTAGGCGCTTATATCCCTGACCTTTCTCGCCGGTTGCACGTCCACACTTGCCCCCGTTTCACGCATCGCTTTGCCGATGGCTTCAGCCACTCCTGCCGTATAACCACTGGCTGTCGCATATGCGACCAAGATATGATTGCCCATGACTTCCTCCTTTGAAAATAAAAACGCGAATTCAGGATTGTACACCTATTTCACACCCACTTAACATAAATTTTACACCGGTCTGCTAGACTTTACGCAATGGTCAACAGCATAATCGAAAAAATATGTACCGTTAAGAATAGCAATTTGTGTAAGTTAACACCATTTATGATAAGGAGCCTATCTATGTTCTGGTTTATGATATTCCTGTTCGTTGTGTTCGGTTTTGGTGGTCTTTTATTCTGGCGTCCGCGCCGCATCTTCAGGCGGAGACCGTATCCCCGGCGCCCTTTAAGAATGATGTCCCGCCCATTACCGCGCTACCGGCGATTCCGTCGCTGGTAATGTTCTTCAAGGTAATTTCTTTGGCGTCATCAACCGGTCCACACCGGTGCGAAGCAGCATCCGGGCCAGGGCGCTGGTCGGTCCTTTACCCCGCGCCCTGACCTGCCGCAGCGTGCGGTCAATCATACCCCGCGGCACATAAGGTTGTTCTGATTTCGGCTTGCGTTCAAGGGACATCGCGTGGGTAGGACATGTTGAAACGCACAGCCCACAGCCGATGCAGCGGTCGTAATTGATGACTGCCTTCCTGTCCTCTACCGTAATAGCTCCCATCTGGCAGCGCTTCACACAGAGTCCACATCCCACGCATGATTCTGAATCAACCAGGGCAATGAACGGCGATGCGACCAGGTCCACCGGGCGCGGGTACGTGTTGATCGTGCGCAGCACACCGCAACAGCACCCGCAGCAGGCGCAGATGTTACCGGGGTTCCGCGAATTACCGGGCTGCAGCACCAAACCCGCCTCGTTCGCGATTTGCAGAATATCCAGAGCTTCATGCGTGTCAATCCGGCGTCCCAAACCGTTGTGCTCATAAAAATCAACACCCAGACCAAACACCAGACAGGTCTCTATGGGACGGTCACAGCCTTCACCTACAAGATGGCGTTCCTGCCGGCAGATACACGGGGCAACCAGGACCTGATCCTGATCGCGAACAATCGCTTCAGCGCTCTCATACGGCATAACTTTGATGGAATTATCCAGACTTTGATGGACCGGAATCGTCCGCAGTTGGGGAACTTTCCAGCCCTCCTCAAAAAGATGCGGGATGTAGGCTTCCATATCGCGGACGAGTTCCGGCTCAAGGTGATTCACCTGGAATTCCCAGATACCAACCACGTATTGGGTTGCCATATACAACGGTTCTTTCCCTTCCCGGTGCAGGCAAAAAATGATGCCCTTTTCTCCCATCGCTTTCAGCTGCTGTTCAGCTTCGGTCAGGGCTAATCCGGCGCGGCGTGCAATGATCCGCGCCGGTTCCGGCACCATGGTCAGGTGCAGCGTCAATGCCGCCTGCTCAGGGGTGAAGAGCCGCTGCAGGATGCGCAGCTCAACACCATCCTCGGTAGGCGGAAAGCTGCCGGGAAGGTTGTTCAAGTATTCCGCAAGTTTTTGGTAAACATCATTCATAATCAAAGTCTGTATGCCAATCCCACCCTCCCGGGCTGAGATAACTGATATCCACTTCCACTCCGAAAGTGTAGCACCAACTGTCTCCCCACCAACGCAACCGCCAACTGTCCCAGGTGCTGGGCGAACACCACCCTATGCCCACGGCAATCCAGAACTCACCTGCATAAGCATCACAATAGGAGTTCTGGCACGTCCGTCCCTTAACACTGCCCCCATTATCGAGGTGGGCATAAACAAGATCAACCTGCCCGCGACCGCTGATAATACAGGCAACGGTGGCATAGACCGAACCGGATAGAATACCGCCGTACACATCATCGCTCCAGTAATACCAGAGCTGCAGCTCTCCGGCAGCCACGGCGCTGAAAACACATGACAAGCCTTCAGCCATGGGGAAATCACCGCTTAAGAATGCGTAGAATCCGGTATATGTGTCATCACTCCCCAACGTGTCCAGCAGTTCTCCGTAACCGACATCGCGCAGGATTTGGCTTTGCTTATAGATGCTGCCGTAAAGGAAACCACCTCCCACGCGGTAGTCCAGATAGTATCCCTCTCCTCTGATGCCGACATAGGATACCGCCTGGTAATTGCGTATGCCGGATCCAAACTCACCTGCCAGATCCAAGCCGGTTACACCTGATATCCCGATGGTCTCCAGATCCACCGTGCCTTCCACCAACCAGTCACCATGGCTGTCCTGGACAGCAAATCCGTAAAATTCTCCATCCACGCCCACATCGCTGAAGAGATTAATGTAGCTATCCCCATAGAAGAAAAACTCTCCATCCCGATTAAGCTCAACCGTTACCCAATCTACACGCACAAAGATATCGATGATATTAACTGGCACGGTTATGGGTAGTTGGGGGGTATAAGTATACACACCATACTGCATCTGAAAACCACCTTCCAGCTTGGCAACCTGCAAACCCAAACCATCCGGTACAATGACCGCAGCGATCGCGCCTGTGTTTATCGCAGCGTTGACTGGCGCCAGGTCTTCTCCCAGCTCCACACCAATCACACCATAGGCTTCTTCACCTTTCAGGCTTTTCAGCGTCGGCTGAACGACCCAATAAGCCTCTGCGAAGTCCTTGGACTCGGTGTCGTTGCACGTATCACCGGACCAGTGATCACACCACAAATCCCACGTATCCCTTGCCAGGTCAACCACATCATTTTCATCCCCGGGTAACTCCGCATACCCGAACTTCGCAGCCCATGCCTGGATATCCAATTCCACATTCTGCCACCTGTCGAAGGGAATCACATCCCCTGCGAACCGGGGACGGTTCATTGCCAACGCGCGGAACGCTGCCTGGCTTGCTGCGTAACCCAGGAATATACCAATTTTATCCTCATAGACTAAATTTGGTGTCCAGGCCACCGACACAATCGCAGCGATATCGCTCTTGAAAATTTTATCATCCGGGAAAACATCCTGTTGTTTACGGAGCGCCACAAACACACCGCCATTGGTATTCCCCAGGAATTTCACCGGCAGGTTCACTTCAAGAATACGGTTTACAAAAGGCCACGCCCAGGGGAAACTCCCAGCAAATATGCCGACCTGTTTGGTCACCGTATAGAACCAGTTCACTGCAAGCGGGAATACGCCTACCAGGTCATCCACATCCAGGTTGACCGCACTCACGTCCTGCAGTGCAAGGGTCGTATCTTTTTGCACCTCCCCGAAGTATTCTACCGCCACATTGCCATCGATCAGCACCAACCCGCAACCCACCGTATCACCTGTAGAACACGCCTTCAACGACTGTGGGGTTAGTAATCCTTTATTCGTCAGTAGCTCCGCAGGCAGCGCATCAATATTAGAATTGACATTAATACCTGCTGTACTGGGCAGACTTGCGCCATTCATGGGCGTGCTGTAATAGCGGCTCAATTTCAAACCGGAGAAGACATAGTAGAAACCGCTGACCCGGTACTGCAGCTCCGGCATGGATTGCAAGCGCAGGGCGCCAATGTCCCCATCGGGCAGCCATTCACTGCAGAAACCCAGTTCAACCGGCGCGCTTTGCGGTGCGGCATCCAATTGCACAAGTCCGTCGATAGACGCAGTGCTGTTCAACAGTGCAAAAATCTTGTCCTGACGCGCGCCTAGAGCGCCTTCGTAATCCAAAGCAATGTCGTTATATTGCCATGTCCCGAGCGTTTCTGTGAAATTCCAGTACTTGTGCAGTACGGTGTCATCCATATCTTCCCGGAAAAAGCCAGAAGCAGGAACGCCTTGAGCGACATCAGGCTGATCTGCTGACAATAACAAGGTTACATCGGAGGGATAGGGAAGGTAGAGGTCCGTATCAAATTGCAGGATTTCTGCAATTCCGTTGTCGATAAACATCAACTCAATGCCCTGAACCCGATCTTCATAGCCAAAGCTATTCGTTGTTGCACCACCGGCAGGAATAATCAGATGACCACTCACACCGCCACGCCGGATGTAAAGATCCATCGCTGAACCATCGAACTCGGGTGGCGTATAAAACGTGTAAAGCGTTGTTAGATCATCATTACTGATATTGATGCCGGGATCCAGGGTACCGCCCGTCGCCGTATTGGGCAACCTGCGCCAAGCATTTTCGGTTGGCATCACCCCAAGGGGATCCGTTACATTATCGGCGAAGGCAGCTCCGGCGACGAAGAGGGTTGCAGCGTAGGTCTCCACCTCAAAACTGGGCCAGATTGGGTGCTTATCCAGTGTCACCGTTGCTGTAAGGTATCCTTCGGGACCAATGTGGATGGGGTTAGAACTGCCCCAAACAGCTATCGTGTATTCCCTTTCATGAAGTGTGCCGATCAGCATTTCACACAAAGCATAATGGTCTATGAACACCCTCGAACAGCTAACACCCTGTTTGGCAAAGTCAGCACTGGTACCGCTATCGTATGCCGTCAGCTTTGCTGAAGAGTTATACAATGCACCCCCGGTGATCGTACTATCTGCGATCACCACGTGCGCACCATCGAGAGCTTGAATCTGGATCAAGGATGGGAAACTGGTGGTATACGATATGGGTTCTGAAGTTACAAAAGACCCATCCATACCTTCCGGGGTGACCACAACATCCGTCGATGTATATTGCACACCCATATACCCGAGGTTATTTTCGGGTTGGTTGGATAGGGGCGTATAGATTCTGTATGACGTGGTCGTTGTGCCGGCAAACGTCAAGGCATGCCAATTGATTTGCAGTGTATTATTGTGTAGCTGCCATGGCAGGTTTTCGTCAATGACAGATGATCCGGAATCCAAAGTCAGTGGATTAAACCGGAGACTCGTGGTCACATTAGGGAATGCCCCAAAGATGGCTTTAACCCTATCCCCCTCCCCCGGGTCAACACGAATATTGTCAGGCAGTGGAATGGTCACTTCGGCGCGATTCGATGCAGGTAAAAACTCAATCCGACCGAATTTCGTCACGAATCTGCTGGTAGAGGCAGGAATTGTCTGGTTGAGCGATGCCACGATTTTTCCGGTCAAAAACACACCTGTCGTGCTGTGCACACCGATATCATAGAAGTTAACGGGCCAGTGGTCGCTGCCATTGGTCAGGTCTCCATCCCCATAGGCATGATTGGAATCAAAAACATCCATCGCCTCCGGGCAGTTCGTACCTGGCTCGGTTTCAAAATAAGCCGTATTGGTGATAATCCACCCGTTCGTCAATACGATGGATAAGGGCATCCCCACAACAGATGGCCTGCGACGGTACACGCCACAATCACCAGGCAAGCCAGGCACCGGATCAATGGGCATCGTAAGGTTCATCGTCAGTCCGGATGCATCCAGCGGCGCCAGTTTATTCGGTCCCCAGAATCCCAGCATCTCTTTGGAGGTAGGGCTGAGCATAATCACCACATATTCATATTCCTGGTCAATGCTCAGGTCAGACCAATCCTCGATATACTGCGGTTGTACCCTATGAAGACCCGTCACCTGCATCCAATTGCCACCGGTGATTCTCCGGAAAACCGCAATCGGGGGTGTGGGGTAATCATCGATACCGGTGATCTGAATCCTGACGTAATCACCAGGAACTGTATCGGTCATCCACTCCAATCCCATAATATTACCCAGATCGGTCAGGTGCCGGTCGGTATCCAGATAATTGTTTGTATTCCTGAAGGATGCAGTTTGCGGTATGCTGGTAAAACCGGTGCCGGAAATGTATGTACTTATGTTAACCCAGCTGCCATCCGTCATATCTCCGGTCAGTGTCTCTGTTAATGCTTGAGAATCTGTTGCTGCTCCGCCGTCCCCAGGATAGGTGACGCTGATCCATGTATCCGGCGAATTTGCATCAGGATCCTCCGGCGCCGGGACCGCCTGCCAGAAGGCTTCATCCTTTCTGATCTCCAACGTCATTGTGACCGTGCTGGGACCGGGGTCCATATTACCGCCAGTTAATTGCGCGCAATAAGATCGGGCATTACTGACGTTTCCGTGCCCGTCGATAGCTTCCACCTTGTAATAGACCACAGTGTCATTGGGTGGTACGTAATCATCCTCAATCGTGACCCGTCCGTTGTTCACAGTAAAACGCCGGACAAGATGCCAGGGACCTGTGCTGGAGAAGCTTCTGTAAAGCGCAACCTGCAGGATAGAGGGGTCGAGTCCGGTGATTTGCTTGGGCATGCGGTTAACGGCACATATTTTATTTTGCGGTATGGCACCTAACGTGGGTCCGGTCCGGTCATAGATAGCGCCTTTGACCGCCTGCCCGGGAGCCGACCAGTTGCCGGCGTTGTCGCGCACCTGCACACGATACCAATTCACCTCATTAACCGGCGGTTTATCCTCAATACTCAGCGTGACCGTTGTGGCGGTACTCACCTCAATATAGGGATCTGTCTGTTCCGGCGGGTAAATGGGTATCCACTGCTCAATCGGGAGGGTCAGAGTCGGACTACGCGTGACGTAGAAGCGCAGCGGGGAACTCAACTCAAGATCATCAAAGTATTCCCAATCTATCGTCACCCGGGTCTGTTCTGCATTCACTGTAGCGGTGATGGTATCTGCAGCGGTGGGTGGCATTAATTCGCGGACATTGACCGCCAGCGTTGAGGAACACACGATATCCTCACGCATGGCGTTGACGCTGCACACCTTGTAATCCCACACCTTATAGATATCAGCGGGATCAGTATAAACAGCACGCAAGTCTTCTTTGAAATTATACACCGGGAAATTATAACCGGTCTGATTAAATATCGTGATGAGCATTTCACAATACGCTGGCGATACGCAAGGGCTTTTCTTTGGATTAACGGATTGCCAATTCTGCGTGCCGTGGGCTGCCCGGTAGACACGGTAACCCACATAATTCATAGCAGTAAAATCTTTATCATCGAACTGCAGGGATTTCCCATCGTCCTTCTCCGGGACATCCCATATTAAATAGACAGTCCCATCCCAGGATCTGTACTTCTGCGATTCGAGCCAGGTATAGCGCTCTTCCGCATTGTCCGGACGGATGCTGGGCCTCACGCCCAGTGCATTTGGACCGGTCCACACTTCGTCGAAGCCGTAAGTCGCAGGTGGTAGAGAAGATTGCGCCGGGACTTTAGCCGTTGGGAATGAAGTGACACCACCTTTCGGCGTGACCCGGTACGACAATCCAATACCCTTGGGCGCATTCTCATCCACAAACCCGGTACCTGTTGCCACACCTACCTGGAAATACTGGGAGGCTACCAGCTGCTGCAGCGCAGGATCATCTCTTAAAAGGACAAAGACTTCTTGTGAGGTCAAAGGGGGGTCCTTTGGGTTGTCCCGCAAGTCATAACCCAATTGGGCCATCAAATCGGCACCCAGAATCATCGTTAACTCAGCCGCGTTGTCCGGAAACTTTGTTTCTCCAACTTTCTCCCAAGCGCCGGAACCGCCAACCTGACGTTCCACAACGTAACCATTGATGGCCAGGATGGTTGATAAGCCTTTAAGCACTGTCGCGGATGTGTCGACAGGTTCTCGCCATGTCAAGAGGACCTTTCGATTTCCACCTTCGGTATAGTCAAGCCAGCTGACAATAATGTCATCACCGGGGGAAGGCGCTTCTGTACGCAAGACGACAGGCAGGAAAATCGAATAGGCATAGACAACTTTGGGTGAGGAGGACGCAGATTGGATGGCTGAAGGTTCCAGGGATGTGTCCTGGGGAGGACTGAGCGATAAATTTTGACGGCCCAGGGTTTCTGCAGGTACTGCTGCCAGCGTGACCGGACCGGATAATAGACTGGTTAAGAGCACCAGCGAACAAATGACGGATAAGACTCGACGCCGAACACCATGTCGCAAGAGCCCAGACTTATCATTAAATGCCATCATGATCCTCCTTTAACCTTGCTGCAATGAAATAAACAATACCTCCGGAATCTATAATTATTGTACTTCTATCCAATCACGCATTGTTAATATTAGTTTATATGGATAATTACAAACGGGCAACCGGTGCGGGGAGCTTGCGCTTAATCTCACTCAACCGGTAACCGAAACCAGAACCGAGCAGTGTACTCAGGGATAACACACCCTGACGGCGCCGGTATAAGCCAGGATGCACCTGCGCTTCGGCGTCACTCGCATCAGGATAAAATTGCATGGCGTTAGTTTCCACACCCATGATCGTCCCGGCATAGGCAGCCAGTAAAACATGAGGAATCTGCGCCAGCATTGGATTCGTTAAGTCCTGAACCATCAGTGTCATTCCATGGGCTTTCGCCCAACACAGGCTTAATAACGCGCCGGTCTGAGTTTTGCACGTCTTCAGGGCCACACCGGTCCAACCTAATGTTCTGCCCAGTTTTACCTGCGTCCAATCATGCGCGCTTTCATCCATAAACAGGGGTTTGCGCGCAGACACGCTGTGCACATCAATGCGGTTGCGATCCAGGTCGTACGGGAAAGGCTGTTCAACATAAAGGAGCATGCCATAGAACCTCGGGTGCTGGTTTTTCAACCGGTCGAGGATAGCATTGACATATGCGGGATCTAAAACTGTGCAATTGAAGTCACTCGTGAGCCAATGGACCCCATGCGCTTCGGCAATCTCACCCACGTGCACCAGGCGCCAGTAATCCCATTCCGCATCGGTGCCCCGTAACTTTATTTTCAGGCATTTTAGCCCATCACGCTTTATCCAATCGGCAAGCAGTACCGGATATCCGTCAACCGGTTCACTGCCGGTCAGGTCCGCTGCCGTCAACGGGTCCCGTCCGCCAACCAGGTGCCATGCAGTTAACTGCTCAGGTCGCTTGTCAGCCAAAAAATGTTTGGGAAACAGACCGGAGAAGGAAACTTTCGTTTCGGCAGCCGGCTGAAGATATGCGCTTAAATCTGCATTCATATACGCCGGACCATAGGTCTCATATACGGGCAGTCCCAGACATTTCCCATACGCGTCGTGCAAGGCGATATCAAAGGCGCTGCAACAGACCAGCGCAGCCAACCACGGCATGGGTTCCTGACCCGGTTTCTGTTCCTCGTTCATTCCCTGCAAAAGACCGGGAAGCACAGTGCTGATAAAAGCGTGTCCCACCTCAATCGGGTGTCCGGAAATATTAAATGTGTGCCAGGCATTTGCCAGGGACACACAAAAGGATTTCAATAACTCATGGCGCGTTGCATACGGGAGCTGGCTGGGCCAAACCCACTGGACACTCAAGGGTGTTTCTCCCCAACCTTCCGCAGTGTGCCCGTGAGCGTCGACCACAGTCACACTCACCCGGGCACACGTGACCGACGTCAGGGTTTCTGTCCCAAACTTCAATGGAACCCGCGTTGTAACGGGCAAAAAATAGAGGGAAACGCCGGTCACGTGGACATCGGTGGGTTTATTCATCATACACTCCTGCTTTTATACACCATTCAGTGTGGCTTGCGCCAGGATTTTCTCGGCAACTTCCATGGTTTTTACCGCGTCGCCAAAGTGGGAGCCCGGCAGACTGCCCGTCTTCAGGCAGTCGATGAACTCACGATTCTTTGCCTGGAATCCACCGTAGATATATAAACTATCGCTGCCTGAAACTTGACGGGTATCATAAACGACCCCATGGGTATCCCCATCCGCATAGAGAATGCCTTTGTCCTCATGTTCGGCTTCCACGCAGATGCCTGGAGCGTGCATCTCAACTGCAAAGATGCGCCGCCCGCTGGTCCAGCTGTTGATCATCAGACCCGTGGCGCCGTTATCGAACTCCAACATCGCGGAGAGGAAATTAATATCCGGTACCAGCACGCGTTTGGTCACACTGTGAATAGCTGTTACCTCACCCCCGCATATCCAGCGCAGTGTATCGATAGCGTGCACCCCGTCATCCATCATGTGATCTCTGGCGGACAAAAATGGCGATATCGCACATTTGTAGAAGCGGCAAACCGCATGCACAATCGGACCCCTTTCCAGGCACTTCTCATGCAATTGCACAACCATAGGCGCTGCCCGGCGTTGAAAGCTGACCTGTGTGATGCAGCCGTTTTTTTCTGCCAGGTGTGCCAGGGAACGGGCGTGATGGAGTGTTATCCCCATCGGCTTTTCTATATAGAGATTTAATCCGTTCTCCAAACACCACGTCCAGATATCATACATAATATGCGGTTGGCCTATCACATAGACCGCGTCGGGGGCAATTTCCTCCACCATCTTTTTATAATCAATATAACGCTTCTCCACGCCGTACTTATCCGCTGTAGCGTGCAGGCGCTGCGTGTCAATATCGCACACTGCGGCAATCTCCACATCATTGAAGCTGGCCAACGATGGGTAGTGGACAAGGTTCGCCATGACTCCAGCGCCAATCATCGCCACGCGTATTTTGTCGTTCTGTATGGGCATAGCCGGCTCCTAGTTGTCAAATAAGCTACGGGCATAAACCAGATCTTCTGCTATCAGACGATCCACTTCATTATGGGCACTGTATTCCGCCGTCAAACATACCACACCTGTATAGTGCCGTTGTTTTAACTCACCCACAACTTTTGGCCAATTCGCAAGACCTTGCCTGCCGCTTGTCCAGTAAATATCCCACTGAACCGATTCCGCTTCGGGACCATTGACCCGCCGCCAGTAAGCATTCTTCAAATTCACCATGCACAGATGAGGCCACACGACATCCAATGCCAGCTCAGGCAACCCGCCGTTCAACGCTTCATGCGCCGCATCCCACACAATAGCGATGGTCTGCGGGTCATAATTTTTTACCAGTTCGCGCATGCCAAGGGCGTTCATGACAAAGCGGTTGCAGTGGTTTTGTACGCCGAGTTGAACACCGTATTTTTGCAACAGCGGTACAAGCGCATCATATTCTTGCCGCATGCCGGCTCTCGGCTTGCTGGTACGGTTCTTCTTTCCCAATTGGCGCCATGACCCGGATCGTGGGCACACCGGCTTCAGCGCAGGCAGCGATGGTCGCTTCATCTGCCGGACCAGCCACACTGGTAATTGCCACCCCAAAAGAGGCTAAGGCCTTTACCGCTTGGGGCAAATCCGTAACATTTTCAGGCTCTACCTGGAACCCGGGGCGCACTGGAAGCTCTATGCCATCAAAACCTAAATGGCTGACCATTTCCCCCAATTCCAGCAGGGATAATTGAGGCCATGGTTTCGTAAATACAGCATAACGAATTTCTTTGGGCATCATCGTCTCCTTATATATAGAAGTGATTTACAGATATGGAAGGAAATCTGTACTGCTCAACGTTGGACACCAGTGTTTTTCAACAAAATCGATAACAAGTTGCGTTCCGGTAACGTGGTCGACATAAGGCGGTGAGGCAGGATTGTACATCGCGTCGGTGAGATCGCGCATTAACGCGATGTTTTGCCCCCACCTGATCATCTGTTTGATGGCAAAAGACCGGTTGAGAATGCACATATTGGTGTGCACACCAAAGATAACCAGCTGCTTGATGTGCCGCTGCTTAATCAGGCTGAAGAGCTCACGTCCATTATCCGTAATGAAATCCAAAGCCTGATCAATCTCAATCGCTGCATTCTGCCGCGTCCACACATTTTTATCCACACCAGCGATATTACCGGTGGTATCGCATCCGCCATCAGAGGCATCGATGGGCAGCAAGGGTGTAATCATTTCCAGGTCTGCCGGCGGTTCAACCAGCGGGATATCCAGAACACGTTGCCGTGCAGGTGCGTTCCGGTAAAATTCCATAGTGTCTGAGGGTGCATGCACAATCAAGACGCCTTGATGGCGCGCAGCACTGGCTACCGCGTTCATCCGGGGGAGCATCACCTCCAGACGCTCAGCGGCGCCACGGCACCAATGCCTGTCCCATACATCACATATGACCAGTGCAATCTCTTGCGGCGCCACCATCCTGGAAAAATCTGTAACACACCAAACCCGGTAGCCATCCGCATTGAGTTCCAAGGTCTGCCGCCGCAAATTGAGGTTCAGTGACTTCGCCATCTTAACTCCAAATAGAAATTTAATGTCTTTAGGTGACATTCACTCTAAGGCGAGTCCTCACGCCCAGTGACTGTCAGCTGCGTCCTTCACGATTTTACAGCACACGCATAGTCAGTATCACATACTACCTAAAAACTATGGGCTTCAAGCCATAATCTGCAGGCGGTCCCATGAAACCGCATAGGATAAATTTTTTCCCTCGAAAAACCGCTGCATATCTTCAGCAATTTCTTCCACCAGCCTGGATCTGGACTCCGTGGTATGCCCCGAGACATGCGGAGAAATAAAGACATTGCCCAATGTACGGAGTTCATCATCCGCAGGCAGCGGTTCCACGTCAAAAACGTCAAGGACGGCGCGGATACGCCCTGTCCGCAGTTCTGCCATCATCGCTTCATAATCCACAACCCAGGCTCTGGCAGTATTGATAAACAGCGCGCCTTCGCCCATTGCCTGGAAATGCTGTGCCTGGATCATTTCTTTGGTTTCCGGCGTGACCGGCGTGTGCAGGGAGACAATGTCACACGAAGCGAAAATTTCTTCCAATGTCGCTTGCTTTACACCCAGTTCCTGGCTTTGCTTTGGCGTCACATACGGATCATAGAGCAGCACCTCGCATTTAAAAGGCGCCAGCAGCTCGATAACTCTGCGCCCGACCATACTCGCAGCCACAATGCCCACCTTTTTGTGATACAGTTCGTGAGCAAACCCCATATCATCACGCTTCCAGCCTTTTTCCTGTTTCATTAACGGCTCGTAGGGATAAAGGTTACGCTGCATACTGAGCATCGCCCACAATGTATATTCTGCCACCGAATCCGCAATAACCGCCGCCGCGCTTAAGACCACGATGCCACGATCATAGCCTTCCTTCGGCATCCGGTTTTTTACACTGCCGGCAGCATGTCCTACGATTTTCAGATTGTCAGCCACTGCCAGTAATTCCGGCGTGAAGACTGGTGATCCCCACGACGTAACGACCGCATCGGTGCCCGGAAGCAAAGCTGCCAGCTCTTCAGCACTATAATCTCGATCCTGCGGATTCCAGACTACAGTACCCAAATTTTCTAGCGTCCGGCGTGCGCGGTCAGAAAGAATATCCTGAGCAAGTCCGGTACGAGGTAGAAAAAGTACCTTGCGTTCAACCATGATTAGCCTCCGTATGTGTTGGTTAAGGAGAATTGTAGTGTGCCCATTAAAAGAGTCAAATAATTTCTCTGTCATTTTGACTAATCACCCTGCTATGCTATAGTCAAAACGGTTGGCCCTACAAAAAGCAATAGATTGCGGGGATGCGCCCTTCCAACCGTGGGCACCTGTTTACCACCGTTCAGAACGGAAACGTTATGATTGGCGGTATGCAGGTGCCCTTTTCTTATAGTAAGTGAGGCATACAGTGCTATGAATTTATACTTTCGTTTTCTGCGGTACGCCAGGAATTATTGGGGGTTGGCTCTGATGCGTTCAAAATGTTTCGAAAAGGGTCGCATTTTCGGAACCGGCACGCACCCGCAGCTTCTGGCGCTGGGAGGAATTTCCAGCCAACTCTACAGCGCCCACTATGCAGGTCAGGATTAATCTGTTATCGGGAAATGTGGGGCTTCAGATTTGACGAAACTGCGAAACCCGGGTAATTTACCTTACATACATGAAGGAATTATGATGAACAGTATCACTCCCGGACGTAGACCGACCTTCGGTGAAGTTGTCGATTATTACTTGCGTGACGATTTCCTCATGTTTTTGCTCAATATGCTGGCAATCACACACGTCGTCACCGTCATCCCGACAAAGCAGCACTGGGAACCCAACTGGAAACGCGATGAGATTACGGGGACCACAGTAAATGACTTACGCGACAAGATCAAGAACAAAATCACAGATGCTTTTCCCAATTTTGCCTATGATGAACCCCCACCCTACTATCCTTCGTTTCACCAATCGGTATGGAAGCATAATGCCGGATCACTTTCCGCTTCTCAACAAAAGGACTGTGTTTTTGAAGCTGATCTACCGACATGGCGTGAGAGCTTTCGCGACGTGGGTGCGGCAATAACACTGATGGACCAGTATGGCGTCCGTTACCGGCATAAATTCAGCGGACACCGCAGCCTGCACATCGTTATTCCGGCAGAGGTGATCCCACGCGGGTATCGAGGTAACGGAACACATAAACTTGCACAGCGAATCGTAGGCTGGGGTCATTCAGCAGCACACCATCTCCCCAACATCACACGCATGCCCTACAGCCTGAATGAGGATACGGGTATGGCGTGCTTGCCCATTCCGCGGGGGGGGCTTCCTGGATTCCGTCCCTGGATGGCTAACCTGCACCTCGTCCAACCGGACTTTAACGCCTGGCAGGAATCTGTAACCGCAGCGGATGCCGAAGCGACAGCAGCGTTTATCGAGGCTACGGATGCCAGGAAACCGGCAACAAATCCCGCGTATTTTACCCCCGGGTGGAAAAGCATTGACAGCGCCTTGATGGACCGCCTGAAGCTTATAAGTGACGCATATCCCGCAATCCACCTATGGTCGCGCCTGGCTGCAGAAAGACCTATGCGCTTAACGGAAATGCTGGCAGGGCTGCGCACGACCGATGCAGATACGCGGTGGTTAACGCTGGAAGCCTATTTATACCACGGCACTAACATTAACGAACCAGCAATAGACCAGCTGCTGGCAGAGGAAGACGAGTACGCGCGCGTCTCTGCGCAGGATGTTCTGCTGCACTATGAGGATGCTATCAGCCCCTACCTCGTCGCGTTAATGGGCAGCTTTGACCATCGATCCACAACCGGTCCCCGGGCTGCCTACCTGCTGTCATTGTGTGATTCACTGCGACAGAAGGTCTTGAATGCACTCGAAGCTGACGCTGGGAAATCTGTGGACACAATGATTATCACTGCGTGCCTTGCCGGATCGATTACCCGGGATTGGCAAAGCGCTAACCGCATGCTGGCGCCGCTGATGCACTCCATCACCCTTACAGCCAGGCAAAAAAACCAAATAAAGGCACTGGATATCATGCGGGAGTTGGGAGGGTGGAACCGGAAACAAGGCGCAGAACAGGCTGCCAAACTGGCTGCTTTGGGTCCTGATATCACAGATTTATTACTGCTTGGCACTGGAAGCCCGGATAAAAGGTTCCGCCGGGATGTTGTCTCTGCACTGGCAGATTTAGCCGACCCGCGCAGCGTAGAACATCTCGTCGAGGCCCTGGGAGATGACTACAGCAAAATAAGGCGCAAAGCGATTTCTGCCCTTGTGTCGATTGGCGCCCCCGCAGTTGATGCCTTGATCGAAGCCTTAGGAAGTGATCAGGCGCAGATTAGAGGGCATGCTGCCTTATGCCTGGGCCAAATTCACAACCCGAAAGCCAAACAAAAACTGATGACCCTTCTGGATGATGAGGATGAGAATGTGCAACGCCGGGTAATCCGATCCGTAAGGGACCTGGTCACGCCCGAAGATTTACCTCTTTTGCTGGAATTTGTCCAGCAAGCTCCGCCAGAGCATGCTGAAATCGTCATGGAAACTATTTACAGCTCTGGGTGATACAGGCTGGCATGCGATGGAAGAGCAGGCTGCCCGTACACAGAATCCCATTGCAGCTTATTTCCTTGCAGTTCATGGTAAGCAACGCGGTCGCGACATTCTGATAGCGCTGCTGGAATCCAAAGACGAAAAAACGCGTTATGCTGCCATAGAGCTGCTCGCAAAACTCTCGGATTCCCACGTTGTGCGCTTCCTGGCGGACTATGTGCAGACCGTCGTGGATTGGCGCGTTATGTGGTATGCCCAAAGGTTGGGGGAAATAGGCACGCCGGAAGCTGTGGACGCACTCATTTCCGGACTGGTGTGCGAATATCGACTAACGCGCCGGGGAGCAGTACGTGGTTTGGGCGCCGCACGGGACCCGCGCGCGGTTCCGCACCTTATTCAACTTCTCACGGACAAGGACAGCAAAATCCGCAGTCTTGCTGCCGAAGCCCTGATACAAATTGGCGAACCCAGCGTATTGGCGCTGCGGGAAGCTCTCCTGGAAGAGGATCTCGAGGGTAAACAGCGCAGAAACCGCGTGAAATCTATCCTGGAAAAACTTATGCAATAGATTTTTGCACCGCCAGTTTGACAAGCTGCTTGCGTCCTAATCCTGCCCTGGCACGCAAGCAGCTTTGCTTCAGCTTCTATGGCGATTGCATAACCGCCAAATGCACACTTTTGGGCAAGAGCTCCAAAGGAAAACTTTCACCGGATAGTGTGAGTACACCGGCATCCTCCCCAATTCGCTCCGCATCGGACACGATGTGCGTATAGATGCCTGGAGGCATGCCCTGAACTTCAATACTTTGTGCGGTATCACCAGTATGAACGATATGCAGGACGTATCCATCTGGTGTTTGTCCTGCTACAGCATACACCTGCGGCGTATTGACACCGGTTTCCAGGATTGAGGTGCCAGGTGGAAACACCTGCGTAAACTGCTGCAGTATATCCAGAACCGGATACGGGCGCACGCCGTCATTCGTGCTGTAGTCGTCTCCCAGGAATTCCCAATACATCACTACCGACGCGCGACTCAGCTGCAAAACGCGATTATAGACTGCAGAAAGGCGTAATGCATTGTTCCACGATGGGAATTCCTCGGATCGGGTATATAAAAACGGATCCCACCCTCCCTCTGTCACCCATAGATCCAATCCTTCCGCCTGCACAAAGTCAGCTATCTTTGTCATCCCGGATGACTTAACATCCAGGGCGTCCCAGGAATGCACCGCCATCGGACCCAGGTGCGGCTTGAGTTCTTGGTCATCATAGATGAGTTTTGCGTAATTCAAGCAACTTCCAAAACCAGCACAATCTCCCAACAGCCATTTTGTTTTTAGTCCCAGCACATCAAAACGTGCCCCGGTCTGCGAAATCATCTCCCGCTGTTCCTGGCTGGTCAAGGCGGTGCTTACACCCAGAATTGGTTCATTAAATGATATATAATCTACCTCGACGCCATAAACATCGCGCGCATGTAGAAGCCATTGCGTGATACATTCCACAGTTTCCGGATACTTTTCCGGTGGGATCCAGCGACTGCGGTCAACGGAAGGGTCATAGACCATCCAGTCTGGCACCTGCCATATAGAGGCAATAACGACCATATCACGGCTTTTAGAAATCCTGCATCAACTGGAAAGTCCGGTGGGTATCACCTGTATCTATGAAATTAGCTGGATTTGATCTGTTACGGATCTTCGTTATCGTTAATGGGCTCCCAATCCTTTAACCCCATCCACACACGCGCAACGCGGGTTCCCAGGCTATTGACATTCATTGCACCCACCGGGTCCAGTACTTCATCTCTGCCCGAGTATTTATGGATGAAGTTCCCACCTCCCAGGTCCCTAACTGTCTGCCGAATCCGCGAGGGGTCAACCACAATCAATCCTTCAGCAACCGGGGTTAACGTTGGGCTTGGTTCAGGTTTTACAGTGGAGGTGGGCTGCGGTTGCGGTGTTTCAGGTGACGGTGTTCCGGATGTCTGGGCTCCGCAAGCGCCCAGCAACCCAAGCAAGAAAAACCCAAATAATGTGGTGATCCACAGGCGTTTTACCATAGCTGCCACCCCTCATTACTTTTAAACCCTATCTTAGCACACGCATCATCCATAGCAAACATATCATGAATGCATTTTTTCCATGCAACTTCCATTATTCTACTGCGTAAAATATATAGGCAATTCAATGCCACTATTATTATCTGATAAGCGAACTGAAAGGAGTTCCGAATGACCGAAGATGAAAGTGTTGTCGAGGAAGGTGTTGTCGAGGAAAGTGTTGTCGAAAAAAGTGCTCTTCCGCAGAAACTCACATCACGTGAGGAAATCCAGGAAGTGATGATGACAAAACCGCGACCTCAGCGGGATGGATATGGCAGATGCTGATCTGGCGGGGATGAAATTTACAGGCTTGAAAATGCACAAAGCCGTACTCAATGGCGCCGACATCAGCGGAGGCATTTTTGCAGGCGCCGACATGGCTGAATCTGAGCTATCCAGGGCAGACCTGACCGGAGCCAAGTTGATGGGTGTGAATCTGGTGCACAGCATCCTTCAAAAAGTCCGTTTAACTGGCGCCAAAATAATGGGTGTTAACCTGGCTCATGCCGATTTACACGGCGCTGATTTGACCGATGCCAAACTGATGGGCACCAACTTTGAAGGCGCAGATTTGAGTAAAGCAGACCTGACCGCAGCGAAAATCGTGGGCAGCAATTTCAACAGCGCGAACTTCGAAGGCGCTGACCTGACCGGCGCTGTGCTCAAACGCGTGGACGTTACCGGCGCTGACTTTACGGACGTTGATACCGCCGGCGCAGCTTCCAAAGGTGTTACCTGGGCTGCAGCAAAAGTTCCCCCGGAACAACTGCCGGAGTCGCTTCCTGAAGCCCCGGCGTGGTTACCCGGTGTTATCGCTGGTGTTGTCGTCATTGTGCTCATCGTAGCACTGAAGAGAAAGAAGCAAAAGGCTTAAGTCGATGGGATGCATTTCAGTTTCAGAGGATAAAAGAAATCCATAAACTGAATATCCCTTAACCTGGTTTGTCTACGCGGGCGAAAGCCCACCTCACCTAGCACAGGGCCTGG
Source organism: uncultured Chloroflexia bacterium (assembly GCA_963700595.1). Lineage (GTDB taxonomy): Bacteria > Chloroflexota > Anaerolineae > B4-G1 > SLSP01 > PWVB01. Next base: position 58,008 of record CAVOYE010000009.1, on the reverse strand, counting down.
TTTGTACCAGACCCTGTGCGCGTAAAGCCCACCCTCAACCAAGACTTGACATTTGTTATAATATAAGCTATTATTTTATTATTAATATATTTAATATTAAAATAAAATGGGATATGATAGACAGGAAAAAACAATTCATTACTAATCTAAGGCATCCAGGAACAGTGTTTGTACTGGTTCTTTTTGCCGTAGCGTTCCTCGCCATCGTGGTCATCGCCATGGGCAGCACACTCAACGCGGTATTCATCATCTCTCTTGCTGCTTTATTCCTCGTATGTTTAAGTTTGATTCCCAACGATGAATTAAATGCGTTTTATAGATTCTCGGGATGGATCCTGGTCTTTGCCTTCTTCCTTCACAGTTGGTACGAACTGTTACAGTCAGCATTGTATACGAACTGGACGACATATAGTTACTATACGATCGCTTTTATCACCTTCATATCCGCACTTACCGATGCCGTGATTTCCTGGGCACTCTTCATCCTTATAACAATCATTCGCAAAGGTCGCTGGGACTGGGACAGACCGTGGAATGGGAAAATGGTCTTATTCATTATGGGATTGGCGCTTATCGGTCAAATGATAGGCGAGGTGTATGCACTGCGTACTGGTCGCTGGTCGTATGGGCCCTCTATGCCGGTTATTCCGATTTTGGGCGTCGGATTAACCCCCCTGTTACAGATGCCCTTGTTAATCCCCATTACCCTTTGGCTGGCACAGCGTGCTACCTGCCTGACGCCACTGATGTGGCGCAGAAATAAGGAGATCACAGATGCCAACACATTATGAGGGTACACCTGAAGAGATCAACGCATTGAACGCCTTTATCAAACTGACCCGTGCTGCAGATACGCTTTACGCGCACCTGACACAGCGCAAATCAATGGGCAATCTAACCGTACGGCAGTTTGGGGTTCTGGAAAGCCTCTATCATTTGGGACCCATGCGTCAGGGTGAAATCAGCGCCAAACTGCTTAAAAGCGGGGGAAATATCACGCTGGTTGTGGATAATCTGGAAAAAAGCGGCTTAGTTTTGAGGACACGTGACACGGAAGATCGAAGAGCGGTCACCGTTTCACTCACCGAAGAAGGACGCGAGTTGATTGCCGGTCTTTTCCCCCGGCATGTCGCCAATATCGTCAGAGAATTTTCCATCCTTACGCAAGAAGAGCAGCAGCAGTTGGGCGAATTATGCCGGATGCTGGGCAAACAGGAACGTGATATTCAAGGTGTGTAATATTTGACGCACCATTATCGTTGAAAAGGAAAAGCACAATGCCACACAAAAATAATACAGAATCCTCCGCACGCGCAGTGCAGCAGCTTGTCGTACCGCAGGCAGTTATAGAAGGTGCAGGCGTCCATCTGCGCCGGAGCATTGCAACCCGCAGTCTGGACAACGTCGATCCTTTCCTGCTTTTTGATGATTTCAGCTCCGATAATCCAGAGGATTATATCGCCGGTTTCCCCATGCACCCGCATCGGGGTATCGAGACCGTAACCTATATGATCAGCGGAGAAGTCAGCCATCGCGACAGTATGGGCAATGCCGGAACCATAGGTCCCGGAGATGTGCAATGGATGACTGCCGGCAGGGGCATTCTTCACGAAGAGATGCCCAAAAGGCAACAGGGAAGATTGGCAGGATTCCAGTTGTGGGTCAATTTACCTGCCAGAGACAAAATGATGCCGCCCAGATATCAGGATGTACCCGCCAGTTCCATACCTGAACTGCATAGAGCCGACGGGACATGCATTCGCGTCATAACCGGCACAGTGGACGGGATGACCGGTCCGGTGACCGGCATCGTCGCCGATCCCATATATCTTGACGTCACAGTTCCATCGCATACAGCCTTCCGGCAAACAGTGACCGCCGGACATGCAGCTTTTGCCTATATCTTCGAAGGGGAAGGCATTTTCGGTATCAACGGGGATGACACCGGGCATGACTGCGCTGCCCCTATGCTGGTGATCTTTGATGACGGCGACACCGTGCATGTGCGCGCCGGAGAGGGTGGCGTCCGCTTCCTGCTCATTTCCGGACTCCCCATCGGCGAACCCATCGCCCGATACGGTCCTTTTGTTATGAATACACGGGAAGAGATTCAGCAGACATTAAAGGAATTGCAGTCCGGCAACTTCCCGCCCAAATGAATTATGTCTCTGAACCGGTTATCTCCCGGGGATTGAGCATCAACCAGATTGCGAAGGCGCTCCACGCCGCAGATCCAATCAGCCCTACCGGCAGGGGACCGAGGAGTGGATTGGGCTGATTGAGCAGAAACAGCCCGCCGATGTTGGCGATGCCATTGACCGCGGCATGCCCTATCACGGCGGGCCACACACTTTTACTGCGCAGTGACACAAAAGACAAAAATACGCCAATGGTGAAGGTGAACCACACCATCATCACCATACCCAACCACGGCGCGCCCAGATAATCCAAACCGTAATTATGCCCCATGGCGATCAAGGGCCAATGCCACACACCCCAGATCACACCCATCCAGACCATCGCAGTGCGCGTGCCCATCGGCAGCAATTTCTGCTGCAGATAACCACGCCATCCAAGTTCTTCACCAAAGGTGAAAATACTGTTCACCAGCGGGGCAGTCAGGATGCTGGCAATGACCTGGATGATAAAAACGACCCAGGGTTCTGCCTCTTCCGCGTTTTCAGTCGCCGCCAGCAGTTGATTGATGACGGTGAAATCCGTATCAAAATAACCCGGAAAAAGGACAAAGAATAAAACAGCACCCAGAATGGTCAGCACAGCGGGGGCAATCCAGGCAATCAGCCAATACGGCAAAGCCTCTTTGAACCTGGGGCTCAATTTCATATGCTGCCAGCCTTCTTTGGTGATCCAACGGGTCAGCACTTGCGCCAGCGCCGGCGCCCACATGTAGCCCAGCGCCACCAGTACCAGCGCCAGGGTAAGACCGCTATCGGGAATTATTTCGATGCTGTTGGCGAGTCCGCCGGTGAAGGCAATGATCAAAGCAATGGTCCAGGCAATGCCGAAGGCAAATCCCAGAAAAATCCCAACACGTTTACGATCCGGTAAATTTTCCATTCGCACTCCAATTGTCCATCACGACTATATTCAGGAACACACGACAAGTTATCAGGTCCAAGTATACATCCATCTGCGGGTAAAGAACACCCCTTCCTGTCTAACCCTCGCGCATCTTTTCCAGCGTATCCACCAACAATCCGCGCACAGTCTGGGGGGCGGCGCGCCCCCGCGTCAATCGCATAACCTGTCCCATTAACCACCCCAGAATACCTTCTTTGCCTTCCAGGTAGGTTTGCACCTGTTCCGGGTTCTCCGCAATGACCTGCGCCACAATCTGCGCCAGGGCATCCGCGTCGGAGATTTGCACCAGACCCTTCTCCGCCACAACCGCCCGTGGGGCTTTACCCGTTACGAACATCTCACCCAGGACCTCTTTGGCGCTGTTCTGATTCAGGGTATTATCATCCAGCAAACGCAAAAGCTGTGCCAGGTCTGCAGGTTTGACACGCATCTCCGAAAGGCTGATGCCATCGCGATTCATCAAATAAGCCAACTCTCCCACCATCCACTTGCTCACGTTAACCGCGCTGCCGCCATAAACCTGGAGCACTGCTTCAAAATAATCCGCCAGCGCGCGTTCGCCCACCAGGATGCGCGCATCCGCTGCAGGAAGTTCATAAGTATCGATAAAGCGCGCGTATTTTGCATCGGGCAACTCAGGGAGTGTCGCCGAGAGTTCATCCACCCATGCGCGGTCGATAAAAAGCGGCGGCAAGTCCGGTTCCGGGAAGTAACGGTAATCGTGCGCCTCCTCCTTGCTGCGCTGGGAGAAGGTCACGCCGTGCCCTTCGTCCCAGCCCAGGGTTTCCTGCTGCACCGTGCCCCCCGCCTCCAGGACCTGGATTTGCCGCTTGACTTCATAAGCAGAAGCCGAGGTCAATGCCCGGAAGCTGTTCAGGTTTTTGATCTCCGTGCGCGTACCCAATGTCTCGCTGCCCCGCAGGCGGACAGAGACGTTGGCTTCAAAACGCAGAATTCCCTTCTCCATATCACCGGCATTGACGCCCACATAGCGCAGGATTTCACGGATTTTGGTGGCATAAGCCAGCGCCTGTTCCACCGAATGCATATCCGGCTCCGACACAATCTCCAGTAGCGGTACACCGCTGCGGTTGAAATCAATGCGCGAGTGGTCTTCGGGATCGAATAGGTCACCCTTAAAATGATCCAACTTGGCAGTGTCTTCTTCCATGTGCGCGCGCCGCACCCGGATACGGACAGTCTCGCCGGTCCCTTCTTCAATATCTACCCACCCGTCAGTGGCAATTGGGAAATCGTACTGGGATATCTGGTAGCCCTTGGGCAAATCCGGATAGAAGTAATTCTTGCGCGCAAAATTGGAATATGCGTTGATATCACAATGCAGCGCCAACCCCACCAGCATCGCCATTTCCACCGCTTTCCGGTTGAGCACGGGCATCGCCCCCGGCAATCCCGTACACACCGGGCAGATGGTGGTATTGGGTTCGGCCGTGGTGGTATCAACCACCTGACATCCGCAGAACATTTTGGATTGCGTCGCCATCTCGGCATGAATTTCCATACCGATTACAGTTTCATATTGATCCATAAGGTCCATTTTTCACACCCTTATCGCCAAAACGTTTTCTTAATCAAACTTTCTTTACAAGCCCGGCATACGGGTATGCCAATCCGTCACCTGCTGGTAAGCGTGGGCAATTCTGAAAAGCATACCCTCATCAAGATGTTTCCCCAGCAGCTGCAGCCCGACAGGCATGCCATCGGAGAAACCGCACGGCAGCGCCAATCCCGGCACCCCTGCCGGATTTGCCGCAACCACGTGAATATCCGAAAGGTACATCTGGAGGGGATCATCGATCTTCTCGCCGATCCCGAAAGCCGTCGTCGGGCAAACCGGCGTCACCAGCGCATCCACCTTTTCAAAAGCCTGTTCAAAATCCTGGCGGATCAGGGAGCGTACCCTTTGCGCCCGCAAGTAGTAGGCGTCATAATAGCCTGCCGAAAGCGTATACGTGCCCAGCATAATCCTGCGCTTCACCTCATCGCCGAAGCCCTGCTCACGGGTTTGCAGATAGCGTTCCAGGTAATCTGTGGCATCGTCCGGAACCGAAAGTCCGAATCGCACGCTGTCAAAACGCGCGAGGTTAGAGCTGGCTTCGGCAAACAGCACCAGGTAATAAACGGGGATCGCATAGCGGGTATGCGGCAGCGATACCTCCCGCACCTCAGCGCCCAATTCCTGCAGCGTGGCGACAGAGTTCTGAATGGCTTGCGTCACACCGGGCTCAATACCTTCAGCGAAGTATTCACGGGGGATGCCCAGACGCACACCCTTGAGGTCCGGCGTGTAAGATTGAGTGTAGTCCGGCACCGCTTCGCGCCTTGAGGTGCTGTCGTGGGGATCGTACCCGCCGATCGTTTGCATCACCAGCGCGGCATCATCGGCGGTACGGGTCATTGGACCGATGCTGTCAAACGAGGAGACCAGCGCGATCAGCCCGTAGCGCGAAACCCGCCCATAGGTGGGCTTCAAGCCCACAACGCCGCAGAATCCCGCCGGCATGCGGATGGAACCGCCGGTGTCCTCACCCAGGGCGAATGGCACAGTACCGGCAGCCACTGCTGCCGCTGTGCCCCCGCTGGAACCTCCCGGAACCCGGTCAAGATTCCAGGGATTATGGGTGTTAAAAAAGGCGGAGTTCTCACAAGAGGACCCCATGCCAAATTCATCCATATTGTGCTTGCCCACCAGGACAGCCCCTGCCTGCCGCAGGCGCGCGATAACGGTGGCGTCATAGCGCGGGACATAATTTTCCAGGATTCTGGAAGCGCACGTGGTGCGGACCATCCTGGTTGAGATGCAGTCCTTGACAGCGTATGGGATACCGGTCAGCGGAGTGACACCCTCACCTGCGCGCAAGCGTTCATCAGCCTGCGCAGCCTCTGCCAGCGCCTCCTCACCCGTAATGGTGATATATGCCCGGACTGCCGGATCAGTCGCTGCGATACGGTCCAGGGCAGCTTGCGCCAGCTCCACAGCGGTCACGTCCCCGCTGTCCAGCAGCGCGCGCGCTTCGCGTACAGTTAAGGCAGGATAATCCATCATCTCAGCCCTTCTCCGGCGCTTCAATCACCACCGGAACACGGACGTAGCCATCTTCCTGCGCGGGAGCGTTGGCGAGGAAATCCTCTCTTGGCATCGACGGGGTCACTGCATCCGGTCGCAGCAATTCGCGCCCGATCTGCGGTTGGCTTGCCGGGGCAACGCCCTCAATATCGGCTTCACCTAACAGATCGAAGTAATCGATGATCGTACTCAACTGCGCGCTGAACACCTGCACTTCCGCATCATCCAGCGCCAGGCGCGTCAGGAATGCGATATGCCGTACCTGGGCATCATCTATCCTTTTTGTCATTTTGTCCACCTTTCACCTTAATGCTGATGTGCACCTCATCCAACTGCCCCTGCGAGACCGCTGCCGGGGCCTGCATCATCAGATCTTTGGCAGTCCCCGTCTTGGGGAACGCGATCACATCCCGTATCGTATCCGTACCGGCTAAAATGGCAACCAGCCGGTCAATACCCACCGCAAAACCGCCGTGGGGCGGCGCGCCATAACTGAATGCCTCCAGCAGGTGTCCAAAGCGCGCATGCGCTTCTTCCTCACCGTATCCCAGCACCTCAAACACCTGCGACTGGACGGCGCTCTGGTGAATACGAATAGAGCCAGATCCCAGCTCCCAGCCGTTGCACACCAGGTCGTAACAATCCGCCCGGATGGATGCCGGGTCGATTGCCAAGCGGGGCATATCCGCAGCCTTGGGGCTGGTAAAAGGGTGGTGCTCCGCTTCCCAACTGTGGGTCAGGTCGTTATATTTAAACATGGGGAAATCCAGCACCCAGGCAAAAGCCAGTGTGTCCGGGTCCGCCAGCCCGAGCCGCTGCCCCATCTCTCGCCGCAGAGCGCCCAGGGCATCCGCGACGACCTTCTTTTCGCCGGCAACGATCAGCAGCGTGTCACCCGGTTCCGCGGCGAACGCTTCACACAACGCTGCCTTTTCATCAGGGCTGAGGTGCTTGACGATGGGACCGCGGAGCCCGTCAGCCTCCACCGGAACCCAGATCAATCCACCGGCGCCGTATTCCGTCGCCATTGATTTGAGGTTCTCCAGCGCGCTGAGCGAGAGCGCGCTGCTGCCCTCGCTACCCGGTACTTTGATACCCCTGATCCAACCGCCGCCTGCCAGCACCTGGCGGAAAATGCGCAGACTGCTGGCGGCAAAGACCCCCGCGAGGTCCACAAATGCCAGATCGTAGCGCATATCGGGTTTGTCGCTCCCGTACGTCGCCATTGCCTGGTCGTAGGTCATCCGCGGGAACGGCGTCTGCACGCGCATGTGCGGCGCGTTCTTCCGGACCACGCCCACCATCGCGGATTCCACGACCTGCAGGATATCCTCCTGCGTCACAAAGCTCATCTCCAGGTCCAACTGGGTGAACTCAGGCTGCCGGTCGGCGCGCAAATCCTCATCACGGAAACAGCGCGCGATCTGGTAATAGCGGTCCACCCCGGCAACCATCAGCAGCTGCTTGAGCTGCTGCGGGCTTTGCGGCAGGGCGTAGAACATGCCCGGGTGCACGCGACTGGGCACCAGGTAATCCCGCGCGCCTTCCGGCGTGCTGGCGCCCAGGATGGGCGTCTCGATCTCCAGGAACCCCGCGTCATCGAGGCTGCTGCGAAAGGTCTTGACCACATTGTGACGCAGGCGCAAATTGCCCAGTGCCTGGTCGCGGCGCAGATCCAGGTAGCGGTAGCGCAAACCCAACTCATCCTGCCGTCCCTGCTCTTCCAGCGGAAAAGGCAGCGCGGTGGCGGTATTGAGCACCGTGATGGTCTCCGCTGCCACCTCCACCTCACCCGTTACCAGGTTGGGGTTGATTGCCTCTTCCGGGCGCGCCTTCACGGTGCCGCGCACCGCCACCACATACTCATGGTGCAGGCTGTGGGCAACTTCACACGCCGTCTCCGATACCTGTGGATCGACCACAATCTGGGTTGTGCCTTCGCGGTCCCACAGATCCAGGAACACGATCCCGCCGTGGTCGCGCAGCGTGCGCACCCACCCCATCAACACCACTTGCTGCTGCGCATGCGCCACGCGCAATGCCCCACACGAATGCGTCCTCTTGTCCATAATCCACCCCCTGCGACCTGAATAATCCCACCTATGCCTGATGCGCGCACACAAACTCATATAAAAAAAGCCCCGGGTCATAACCGGTGGCTTTTTTGCTTGAGAGAAAGGTTTTGTGAAATTGATTGTTGCAGCAAAAAGCCACGGGCTAAAGCGTGCGCCCGTGGCTTGGTATCGTCTGTGCTAAGTTAACTCAGCTAGCGACCCTCCCACAGGCGCACGCCGGGATTATCATTATCGCGATTATTATTGCGATTCTTATCGCCCTTATGTCGCTTGATGACCAGCATGATGCCCCCTATGGGTGTCGACTTGATAAATATTATAGCGAGAGGAAGCGAAATGTCAAGGTTCCAATGCATCTGAATAACATCCTATAAACTTCTCCCAGTTTTGCATTTATTTTATTGAATATCATAATTAAAGATTGAATTTATCCTACTCCAAAGAGGAAATTGAAAAAAAATCCATAGTGCTCTGTATGCTCAGAGGAATCACCCAGAAGACGGTTGTTTTGGAAAGCGTTGTATAGCACCTGTGGGAACCACCCAGGGGAAGCACCTATTCATTCGAAAAGGAGAAATCTCATGAAACACACAAAAACATCGTTCCTGTCAGTCGTGGCTGCAGCCATGATTATCAGCCTTTTGTTCTCTGCCTTTGGAGGGGAAAAAACGACCCTGGCGGCCACCGGCACCACACCGGTTACCACAATCACTGTTAACAGCACAACAGACCCGGACACCAGCGACAGCCGCACGTGCCTCTCGCACAGCCCCTGCACGCTTCGCCGGGCTGTTATACAGGCGCGCGGTTTATCCGCAGCGCAAAAACCAGTCCTGATCGCTTTCAATATCCCCACTTCAGACGCAGGATACGTCTCCGCGTTAGGCATCTGGAAAATCCAATTCAGCGGCATATCCAGCGCTGCCAATGCTGCACTCCGCTACCTTAATGGGGGCATTATCATCGACGGCAGCACGCAGCCCGGTGGTCGTTCAACCGGGCCCAAGATTATCCTTGTTGCTCCCGGCACCGGTCAATATGATGGCATAAAGCTGGGCGAAACTGGCACACAAAACGCCAACGAAATCCACGGGCTGGGTTTCCAAATGTTCAAAACCCATATCTACGTCAACTCCAGTAGCAATATCATCGAAAATAACTGGTTTGGGTTAAGTGATAACGGGACAAATATCGTCCTGCGCGGAGGCGGTGAAGACGACGGCAGCGGTAACACAGGGGTCTCGGTGGGCGCCAATATCGCTTACAATGTCATACAAAACAACGTCTTCACCGGTCTGGCCGGCGTGGCAGCAGCGATCAATGGCAACGACACGACCTTCAGCAACAACTACATCGGCACGATTGCCAACGGCACGGTCCCTGATAAGGAGACAGATCCCAGTTTAATCTGCCTGCAGTGGGACTGGCTGGGCGGCAGCGGGATCAGCATCAGTGGCAACCGCAATTCGGTTGAGAACAATGTGATTGCCGGACTGCGCATCGCCGTCGTACCTCCCACCATCCAGGCAGACGCGATCCGAATGAGTGGAGACAATCACATAATCCGCAATAACCGGATTGGCCTGGACGTCAACAATACCACAGTTGGCGTGTGCGGGCGCGGTATTTATTTGCAGTCAGGCATGGAGTTTAACCAAATCACCTCCAATAAAATCATCAATCCGGGACTTTCGGCTATCTCACTGAATGATTCACCCACAGTGTCAACCTCTGATGCGAATACACTCCGCAGCAATGTGATTAGAAAGGCTACCCCCTGGGGTCAGATTCAAGGCAATGCCAGTCCGGAAGATGCGATTCAGATGTCGGTAAATCTTCCCCTTGCTTTCCGTAATTTCAAACCAGCCGCCGTGACAAGCATTAACGGCAAAACGATCAGCGGGCACCAGCGGCGCCGCCAGCCCATGCCCAAACTGCATCATCGAGTTATTCCTGGAAGATAAGGATACGATCAATGAAGCCCTGCAGTCTTTAGCCGTCGTGAATGCCAATGCCAGCGGTAACTGGACGGCGACGCTGGCGACGGCGCTCACCAGCAGTCAGGGGCTGCGCACGACCAGCACAACCACCCAAAACAACACCATCTCCGGGATGAGCACGGGCACGACCACCGGTTTATCCGTGCTTTATACAGCCGACTTTCTGGTGTATTTGCCGATGGCGGTCCGGTTGCCCTAAAACTTTTCGGCTGGGCATAATGGGAATCAGCAGCAGACAGGGTGAGAAAACACTCCCTGTCTGCTGCCTTTTATGGGATAACGCCGCGTTGTTTTCCGATGGTTGGTACCCGTGATTCACCGTAGTCACGCCACATAGGCACCAGATTAAGCAAAAACAATGCGCATTGATGTCTGTGGGGCGAATGGTTATTCGCCCCTACGGAAGGTTACGCTTCCTCAGGTTTTGGGAATTGCCCTAACGCAAAAAAGTGTACCTCATACACGTCAACTCGAGCTCAAATTGGGGGCAAATAAACTTTAGAGACGATGGGTGTCCCTAACTGAGATCATCATTCGGTGATTTGTCCTCACTGTCCTCACTGTCCCCACTTAAATAAGAGCCCCCCTTTTTATAAATTTCAATTGCGTTTTTCAGATAAACACTTTTATCTCTCTGACAGGGCATTACAGCCTGGCTGTTTTTCCCCCTGAAACCAGGCTGGTGATGGCATTTGGTCGTCCGGAAAAATTGCAATTTGATTTTTGAAAAAGCGTCCCTATGTTTTTCGTGAGGACAGTGAGGACAGTGAGGACAATTTTATGCTTCTTTCCACAACCGGTCCCATTCTCAAGGCACCCCCTCACGCAACACGCGGGATGCTTCAGCTTCTTGCACTCTTTATTATAGAACTTATGTTCGATTTTTCAAGAGGACAGGGCCCGTAAAATACACAGGGCCTGTAAAAATCACAGGTACCCATAAAACCGGATTCAAAGGATACATTCCGGTAAAGTGCCGGTGGTCCAAATGGTTACCCCATGTTCATCGACTTAAGGAATTTTCGGCGTTAAAAGGCATCATAAGAAACTAACATCCATGTTTGGGGTAGAGACTTCGCCGTTGAGTACAACGCGGCGCTGAGTACAACGGTACTATCCGCCCTAAAATAACGACTAAAGTCGTTACTACGAACGGGTCGGTTTGCTTAAACTGGTGCTTTTTATCGCCTAAAAATCTATACGTTGACGCGCATGCGGCGGTCCAACGGGTCGGCCCTATCTGATCTTCCCCATGATCACCGTAACGCCGACGGCGATGAGAATGAGGGGCCAGATGAGTTCGGCGCGCCCCAGACCGATGGCGAAGGCGATGATGGTGAGGATGGCGTTGCCCAGCACGTCGTGGCGAAAGGCGGGAATCAGCAGGCGGAGGATGACACCCACCAGCAGGATGACGCCCACACCGAGGAAGAAGACCGTCCAGGTTTCGGCGCTGAAAGGCAGGAACCACGGCGTCCAGGCAGCGCGCAATTCCAGACGCGTCAGGAATCCCAGATTGTCCGCCAGCATGACCACACCCGCCCAGACGAGGATGCCTGACCAGGTGAGGGCATCCATCCGCTGCGATCGTCCACCGCGGTGGTGTTTCTGACTCCCGGCTTGTTGACCGGTATCCTCGGCAAGGGGGTCGGGAAGTGCGACGGGTTCAGTTTCAACAATTTGGCCTGCGGTTTCATCGACTGTTTCGGCAGCGATCTCGGCTTCGTTTTGAACTTCTTCTGACATAGAGGCTCCTTTTATATATTGCGACTCCCCTGAAATAGGACTATTTTATAACGCAGAGCCGGAGAGACGCAGAGTTTTTAAGGTAACATTTAATTTTCTTATTAAAAATACATCTCAAATCAAAGAATACTAAACTCAGCTGTAAAAATTCCTCTGCGCCTAAACCCAGTCCGCTGGGTCCGACTCACCGTTAAATATAACTATTTATAGATAGCGTATTGCATAAGATTCGATGGACCGGGTCATACTTTCCGGGAAGGTGAAACCAGGTCATCCCTTCCGGGAAGACAAAAAAGCTTCCCGGAAGGGGTCATCGCCGGCGCAGGACGTCGCGCAGGGCGCGGTAGCCGATCAGTTGGACCCCGCTTTCGTTGATGCACTCGCGCGCAGCCTGACCGGTGAAGCATTCATAATCCGCCACCCGCCCCCGCCAATCCGGGGTGATGGCGCGCAGTTCCGGCGTATCCATGGCGGCATGGTCGATGATGAGGGTGATGCCCGGCGGAAGCTTTTGCAGGACGCTGCGCAGCTGCCCAACCCGGTTTTCGGGCTGGTTCAGCGGGAATTCAAAGATGCCGTCCAGCAAAGGCACCCCCCGCGCTTCCAGGGCTTGCAAGCCCATCAGCAGGTGTTCCAGTTCGTCCGCGCTCGCGCCCATCTCGCGGATATCCGAACGCTGCAGCGCGGTTTCCAGGTCCAGACGGGGTAAATTCATGGGCACGCCGTATTGCAAGGCTGTGTCGATATAGGCTTGCACCCAACCGGGGTGAATTGCTGTGCCCATATGGGTGTCAATGTGGGTGATGTCGATACCGGACAACAACGCGCGCGATACCTGCGCGCTGATCTCAGCACGGACAGCATCGGGCTGCGCCTGGCGGACGAGTGCCTCACGGGTCTGCGGCAGACTGCCCTCCGCGTCCACCAAGCCCGTGGCAGGATCGACGGTCGATAAGGGTGACCACCGGTAGCCCGACCACTCGCTGGTCAGGGTGAGGTGAACGCCAACGTCCAAAGTGCTGCCAGACTCGCGGCAGAATTGCGCAACCGCCGGAAACCACGGGCAGGGCACCATGGCGGCAGCGGAGGTGATGAGTCCGGCATCCAGCAGGTCGGGATAGGCGGCGATGGACGCCCCGCACATGCCCAGGTCGTCGGTGTGCAGGATCGCCAGACGGGCGTCATCAGGATAGCCAAGTTTTGATAGATAGGGGTTTGTTTGCATGGTCTGACCTCCGCATAATACCGTTGACACCCAGCGCAACCAGGGCTTTGTTAAGATAGTTCGTGACTAAATGGTCCTACAGCACAACCATGAAACCCGGATAGATCCCCGCTTTCGCGGGGATGACATTCTTGTATAACCAGGTCACACGTTAAAACACACTTATTAAGTTTACAGAGCACCAGGTTCGCACCTACTGATCCTTTAGCTTGAATCCAATTCTTCACGACTTTCTCAAGTCCGGCTTGCTTATTCATCAGTTCTTCACTGCTTGCCACCCGAAAGACGCGCGCTTCCTTCGCATCCCCCTCCAGCACACCATCCGGATCGCTGATCAGGGCGCCGGTATGAAAGGTGAGATTGACAAACTTCTTCGCGCGCGGGTTGAAAGTCGCCAGATTGCCTTTGTAGATAAATGTAGGCGCTCCCCATTTGATATCCTCTTCCATTCCCTGATCGACGCTTAAAATGATATTTCTGATCTGTTCCCAGATCTCTTTCAGCGGGTTGTTTAGCGCTTGCATGTATATATCAACTTTCGCGTTCTTATTCATATTGTATAAACTCCTATTCTGTTGAAACCCTTAATCCCATTAACAACACTATTATGACTATTATGCAACCATAGTGATGGGGCGTCAAATTTTATACTGTGCAGGGGGTGCATTTCAGAAATCTGGCGAGATCGAAAAAAGGAGAAATTGGCCAGATTTCTGAAATGCCCCTGGCAGTTTTGGCCCGAAGGTAAACCTGAATTGGATGATGAATAATCCAAAACTGCTATCGACTCCAATGTTCATACGGCTATTTATCTCCTTTGCCAGAAAACTGAAACACACCTGGGGCGGGGGTGGTTCAGAATGGTGGCATACCGTTGATGATAGTATTGTGCAGCGCGGAATAATCATCACTTTAGAACCGCTGTTGATTCCCGCACCGCTTACTTTTTTTCAGGGATTTTTCTGTTGGCGGACAAACGGAAAAATCCCTGGATAGAACAGGATAAGGGTAACATAAACCTTCTGGGAAGGTGAAGTAGAAGGTGAAATATCCATATAACGTTTGTGCAGCGTTCCGGTAACGGTCATCTTCTATACTACAGACAAGTTACAAGTTACAAATAACCATTAAAAAATAATATATAGGAGAAAATAATGAACGCCAAGCAAAAATTGACAAAATGGACATCGATAATGTTACTGGTGGCAATCGCCAGTCTTGCAACCGCAGGACTCGTCTTAGCCGATCACGAAATCCCGGTGGCGGGTTTAGAAACAGGCAGCCGGATTGCCTTCGACCAGTATAACGCGGTTCTCGCGCATATGGATAAGAATCTTAACGAGCTCCTGTTCGCTTCCTTTACTGCCAGAAACAACAGTGCAGTCAGGTTTGAGCAGTACACTTATGCTTCCGAGGAGGCTCTCAGATACAGCGAGACACTACTCAATGTTGAACCAGCCGGCAGAGGGTTCTTTGATCAATATGATATTGCGCTCGAAGAGATGAGAAAGGCTGTTGAAGCCATCGATGTAAAGATACAGAACAGCCAGGACATAGCCAGACCAGAACCATTCGCAACAGGATTAAACAGCTCGCAGGATTATATACGCTACCTCCAACTCCTCAAACAGATGGAGCTGGACCGCAACGCAGTGTTAATACTCCGTCCTTTTGATCAATAGATTGTAATTAGTCAGTTTCAGGTTCTGTCATTCCCCGGTGCAGATATTCGTACACCGGGGATTTTTTTATTCAGTTTGAAACTCATTGTGTGAAATACGAGAAGCCTGTTGTGAAATTGCCATCCTGTTATCCACACTGGTGAAAACCAAACAGCGGTCAAAACCACCCATTTTGAATTGAATCATAGTCGTAACGTTTGTGAAGCGTTCCGGTAACGGTCGCTCTCTTATACTACAGACAAGTTACAAAGTTACAAACAACCATTAATAATAATAATAGGAGAATATAATGAACACCAAGCAAAAATTGACAAAATGGACATCGATAATGTTACTGGTGGCAATCGCCAGTCTCGCGACAGCAGGACTCGCCTTAGCCGATCACGAAATCCCGGTAGGGAGTGTAGAAAGAAGCAGTCGGACTGCCTTCGACCAATATAACGCGGTTCTTGCGCATATGGAAGAGAACCTGAATGCGGCATTGTTCGCTTCATTTAACACCAGAAACAACAGCGCGGTCAGGTTTGACCAGTACACTATGGCGATCGAACAGATGATCAGGAGCAGCGAGGCAGCATTCGCGACCCTGACCACCCGGCAAAGTGATGACAGCCTGTTTCGTTGGGAGCAGTACCTTGAGTATGCGCAATAACTGTACAGGAAAGCCCTGCCAATTCCTGAATCCATAAGCAGGTGGCTATTGACAGAAGCCCTTTAAGGCGCAGAGAATCCCCTGGTGCAGAAGCTATAAGCATCAGGGGATTTTTTGCGTGGAAACGTAATACGACTATGCGATAAAAACCGGGACCTTTTTTAAACGTAGAGCCTGAGAGATTTTCAAGAACTCATCCAGGCTGGATAAAATGATGTTTTAATAGGGTGTCTCGGTTATGAATTACGCTTTGACCTAACCCTCAACGTAGTCCGCTGCGTATCCTTCCCTGGAGGGAAGGGATGCGTGTTTCTGTTCAAATTTCGCGTAAACAGCGCCTTGAGTTGACTTGCATAGGGCAATCTCAAACCCTACCACTACTGCTCCAGAAGGCGTTCCTCGTAGATGCGACGGATGGTATCTTCGATCGCCGGTTCGGTCACGGTCAGGTCGAGGATGCGATACCGCGCTGAAATCCGACCGATCAAAGCCGAAGCTGTGATGGCATTCCGGTCAAATTGATAGGTCACGTGCGCGTCCTGGCGCGCGATAACTTGCGCCCCTTCGATACCCACGTCGGGATACGGCTCCGCCATCTCCACCACCAGCGCCCGATGGGCGCTGAACCGGTCGCGCAGGCTGTCCAACGCGCCGTCATACAGCAGCTTTCCGTGGTCGATAATCATAACGCGCCGGCACAGCTTCTCCACATCACTCAAGTCGTGGGTGGTGAGGATAAAGGTCGTGCCCCGCTCCTGATTCACGGTCTGGATAAACTGGCGGATACGGGCTTTCGCGACCACATCCAGTCCAATAGTCGGTTCGTCAAGGAAAACCAGGGGCGGATTGTGAATCAACGCCGCACAGATATCGGCGCGCATGCGCTGCCCCAGCGAGAGCGACCTGACCGGTGTATCCAGAAAGGGATCCAGCTCCAGCAAGGCGCGGAACTCCGCCAGGTTCCGCCGGTACACATCAGATGGAATCCGGTAAATATACTGCAGCAAATCCAGGGATTCGATGACCGGCAGGTCCCACCACAAGGTCGTCCGCTGTCCAAAGACTGCGCCGATATGGGCGACATACGCACGGCGGGATTTCCAGGGCACACTGGTCCATCACGCGCAGCTCCCCGGAAGACGGCACCAGCAAACCTGAAAGCATTTTGATAGTGGTGGATTTCCCCGCACCGTTAGGACCGATATAGCCAACCAGCTCACCGGCGCCGATATCAAAGCTGATGCCGTCCACCGCATTGACCCAGGCATACTCCCGGGTGAACAGGTTGCGCAGCGCGCCCAACGCACCACGGTGGTGCTTGAAGACTTTGAAGTGTTTGTGCAGATTCTTTACGGTAATCATCGGGGTCAGTGTTCACGATTCACGTCCCTGTGCTCTGATAGTGGCGGATACCATAGCGCCAAAAAGCCAGCGCCAGCGCCAGCATCCCCATGCCGACGACCGGCGAGAGCAGCGGCGCAAAAGCCGGCATGCCCAGCGGGTCCGGTTTGCCCAGGATATACAGGGCGGGATAATAATTCATAAAAATAGCCGGGATAACAAAAGTAAAAAACCGGCGCAGCCATGCGGTCGTAGATGCTCATAGGATACGACATCATCTCCACCCCACCATACGTGAAGATATTAACCACTTCAATGGACTGCACCGTCCAGAAGGTGATGGTAGCCCCGATGATAAAAAGCGCACCATAAAAGCACACCAGGCTGGCGATGACCACCGGCACAAACAACGCCTTGAGCAGCGTCCACTGAACCTGAACCAGCGCCAGCGACAAGCCCAGAACAACCGCGCCCTGGAAGATCCGCGCCAGGCGACGCAGCGACACATCGGAACCTAAAACCTGCAAGGTGGCGCTGATGGGACGCAGCAGGATCTGGTCAAAGGACCCTTTGCGCACCAACTGCCCAAAAGTACCCGGGTCAAAGCCTGAAAAGACCATATCCATGATGCCGAAAGCCGTTTCCACTGTGCCATACAAAAAAGCGATTTCCCCCAGCGTCCACCCATCAATCGCTATAAAACGCTGCAGGATAAGGGCAACCGTTGCGAAGGAAGCGAACGTGATAATGCCCACCGCCAGCAGATCAACCACAAACGAAAGGCGGTACTGCAGTTGGGCGCGCATGCTGACCGAGATCAAGCGCCAATATAACCCCAGGGTACGCCGCATGCTACCCTCCCTGGATGACCAGTTTGCGCACCCCGCTGCGCAGCACCAGCTGGCAGGCGCCGGTCAGGATACAAACCCACACAGCTTGCAGCAGCAGAGCAGACCACAATGCCGGTCCGCTAATGATGCCCAGGTAAACCTCCATAACCGTGTTTACCATATACGGGAAAGGCGTAAAACTGCACGCTCTGGCAAACCACCCGGGGAAAAAACGCATAGGCATCAGGAAACCGGATAAAAAGTAGGACAGGCTGAAAGCCAGACGCCCGATACCGCGCGAATCGGTGGTCCAGAATGCGCTGAGATTGACCAGGAAGCGCCAGGCAAAGCTGACCAGCAAACCTAAAACCAGGGAAACCCCAAGCGCCGCTACCTGGGCAAAGGAGGACGGCAGGCTGATATCGTAAAATAACGCATACGCCAGCATCAGCGTCAGCCCCCGCGCCAGGATGTGGGCTACCGCGCGCCCCACGTCCTGCGCCAGCCAAAAGGTAAAATAATTGATGGGCTTTAATAGATCAGAGGCGACATCCCCGGTGCGTATCTGGTTGATCACATCCCACCAGCCAAACAGGCTCAGGTAGGCGATGATCGCCTGACTCAGCCCGGTGAAGGTAATCGCCTGCTGCAGCGAGATGCCATTCACCTCAAGCCGGTTCCGGTACAGCGCCGCCATCAGGGAGGCGCGCAGCAAACCGAAGAAAAAATTAGTCGCCAAACCGGCAAGGTTTGCCGCACGGTAGCTGAACTGGCGCTGAAACGACAGTTTCGCCAGCTGCCGGAACAGGCGCGCGTCATCGATAAGGTTGCGGAATGTTGATGGCATGGCGGTATTATAGGGGGAAGTGTAAAGGAGTAAAACGTAAAACGTGTAGCGCTGCTGTTAAGGGCTCTGGGTCAGGAGGACCGGCGCGGGCAGTCCCGGCAACGGCACTTCGCTGATCCGCGCCTCCACCAACAAGCGGTCAATCATCCGCTCTATTTCGCGCGGGGTCCATTTGAGGGTGTGGAATATTTTGTGCACCATCTTACGATCCACCGCCACGGTATTATCGATGTAGCGCTGAATCAAGGCAGCTTGCGCGTCTGAGCGGCGAATTTCACGGGCTTTTATCGGAACATCCGGATAATGCCGCTGAAGAATCTCATAGATAAAGCTGTAATGCCACGCTCCGGTCTCGGCAACGCCAATGGGGATAACCTTGAGCCCCACCTGGAGCTCAACAAGCGCGCGGTTAAAACGCGCCTTGGCGCTCTCAGTGCTCATCCGCGATTCGCGGCGGAGGCGGATGGTATCCAGGGGACCTTGTTCCAGCAGCGCCTCGTAAATATCTTTGGCTTCCGCCGTGAGGTGCCCATCCCGATATTCGTCCAGATAATCCAGCACATCACCGAAGTTCTCACTGCCGGCGTAAAAGGTGGGCAGCAAGTCCAGGGAAATCAATGTCGCACGGCGGCGCAGCAATTTGCCGTAATACCACCGGCGTTTATCCAGAGCATCATCTTTCCAGCCCCAACTACGGCTGATATCCGGGTCACCGTGTTCATTGGGCACGTCGCGCACTCGCCCGGCAATGGCGTGAAACAGGCTGGGCATCTCGATATCCTTGATGGGCCAAAAAAAACAGAATCCGACTTCATTGACGAAATCCAGGGCTTGCTCCGGGGTAGCTACCGCCCTTTCAGGCGTGCGCCGGTAGCGGAACTCGCGCAGTGCGGTGATAGTTTCAAGGGAAAAAGTCATGCGTTACAGCACTCCTTTAAGGTCTCAGCAAGCGGTTGTCCGGATCCACAATGTCCAGCGTGGTCACTTCCCCGGTTGCCAGGTTAGCCACCCGAACAGCATGATTATTGGTGTCGGCGATATAGAGCTGGTCAGAGGTTATGCTCAAGCCGTTGGGCTCATCAAACAGAGGGGCGTTCCCATCCACATAACCGGCATCACCCGTTCCCAACCATGTCTGCGATTCCCGGGTTGACGGATTTACAATTTTAATTTTGTTGTTATACGTATCGGCGACATACAGCAAACCATCCTGATAGGCTATGCCCGCAGGGCGCTGCAAACGCACAGCATCGCCTGTGCCATCAACATCACCGAAAACATAAAAATCCAATCCAACGATGGTCCGTACACTTCCTGACGGATCAAGATCAGCAGTGCGGACGGCGCTGGCTTCGCTATCGGCAATATATAACGCCTGCCCGTCCGTGGTCAGCGCCGTCGGTTGGTTCAAACCCGCTTTCAGCAGCGGTCCATCTCGCATTTCTTCAGTACCATTCCCGGCGAAGGGCGCAAGCCATGCTTTGACAGGATCATACACCCATAATTCATGCTGACCCGCCATCGCTATATAGACCATCCCCCCAACAGCCTGCACAGCCCACGGCGAATTGAGCCGGGACGCCAGGGCAGGTCCCTCATCTGCCTGTAAAAGATAACGCTCACCCACCCCCGCGACCGTTTCAACAAACCGGGCATCCAGATCGACACGCCGGATGGCGTGGTTGAAGGTATCGGCAATATAGAGCGTGCCGTCTTCCGCCAGAGCAGCATTTTGGGGTTGATAGAAACCGGCAGTTGGATAATCCCCATCGATGAATGCCGGGTTCCCGCTGCCGATAACGTCGAGTACCACTCCTGAGAAATCGGTGATAAGTATGCGATTATGATTGGAATCGACGATGTAAAGCTGACCTCGGGTTTCATCCGCCAGGACAGCATGTGGGAAAAGAAGCGGTGAAGACGCTGTATCCGACATGAGTTCCGGCGCCAGCGGATTAAGGGGCAAGCGATCCATCAGCCCCTGCGCTTCAAATGCCGCGATTGTTTCGCCAATCCGTTGATCGAATTGCGCATAAGGCAGCGGTCCACTGTAGCTGCCGATATTGTGCCCCGCGGGATCGACCAATACGAAGGTAGGCCAAATGTGCGCCCCATACAAACCGGCAACGGCATAGTCGCCATCATTGATGACCGGGTTTGTAACGCCCAGGCGCAGGATACTGTTGCGCAGATTTGCAGTCGCTTTTTCATGGGAGAATTTCGCTGAATGGACGCTGATGACAACCAGTTCAGCACTGTATTTTTCCTCTAATAGGGCTAACTTAGGGATAGACTGCATGCTATTGATGCAACCGTAAGTCCAAAACTCCAGCAACACCACCTTTCCGCGCAGGTCATCCCAGGTCAAGGGGCGTGTTGTATTGAGCCATTCCACACCAGGTGGGAAAGCCGGCGCCGGCGCGCCCCTCACATCTGCTGCCTCTCCGGCGCCAGGTGTGGGGGTGCTTTCATCAACCAGCGCTTGATCTTTGGCTTGCGGTGTAAGGAGCGCGATCACCGTACCCTCGGGAGGGACAAACTGATCCGGATTAAAGAGGCCAAAACTGATGTTCGTATCCCCACCCCGTGCAAACTGCTGCTCCGTGCCGGAGTTTTGCCCGTGCGGAGCCGGCGCCAGGAAGTCCAACCAATCGCTGAAAACCACCGCATATTCACCATCAGGCTGCAGCGGAACCGATGCATCCGCAGAAATTAACACATATTCACCCTTGACATCCGTACGGGCAGCAGCAATCAGCTTCTGATTTCCATCGTAGACCGAGACAGCGACGCCTGGTTCACCAGGTTCGCGCAGGTCGCGGATACCGTTGCCATTCAAATCACGGAACACAAAACCTGAGATAGCATGCGGGTCCCCGACAACCGGGGAGGGTTCAGCAGGAACAGTTGCGCCACAACCCGTCGTTATTAACAGGCAGAAACAGCCAAGGACAATCAAACCCACAGGAGTTCTATTCATGATTGTGCACGCTAATAATTCACCTTCAAATCCATCCCGGTGTAAAGGTGCGCGACCTGCTCAGCATAACCATTAAAGGGCAGCGTGGGCAGGAGCGGTTCCGGGCTCTCCCCCAAAAAACGATACTCGCGGCTTTGACTCCAGCGCGGGTGCGGGACATCGGGGTTGACATTGGCATAAAAACCGAACTCCTTGGGCATCGCCGCCACCCAAAACGACAGCGGCATCTCCTCGACCAGTTCGATTTTCACGATAGCTTTAATGCTTTTGAAAGCATATTTCCAGGGGACAACGAGGCGTACCGGCGCGCCGTTCTCCGGCGCCAGGGGGCTGCCGTATAATCCGGTCGCCACTGTGGTCAGATCATGCATCGCCTCATCCAACCTTAAACCTTCAGCGTAGGGCCACTTATAGGGGCTGTCCGCGGTATCTTCGGTATCTACAGTATCATCCATCACATTTCCCTGCGCCTTTGGTGTGGCTGTGCCATCCCCACTCCCATGCGCAGACTGCAACCATTGGCTGAATGCCCCCTTGTTCTGTCCCGGCATTTCATCGGGGTCATACAAAGATTCAAAACGCACATATTTTGCACGGGACGTAGGTTCTGCAGCTTCCAGCAAACGCCGCAGAGGGAAACCCAGCCACGGGATAACCATGGACCAGGCTTCGGTGCAGCGCATACGGTAGATATATTCTTCCTCACCCAACAGGCGCAGGTCATCAAGATCATAAGTCCGGGGATTGCGCACCAATCCCCCTACCGATACCTGCCAGCTTGCCGGTACAAAGTTGCGCGCGGCTTCACCGATGCCCGTCTTTGACCGGGTAAACTCATAATAGTTTCCGTAGGCGCGTATCTTGCTCAAGGGCGTCAGGGGATCTCCGAATTCATCGGTAAGTTGCGTGTAATCACCGGGCAAACGCGTGCCGTCCTGTTGTTCAGTCACAGAGGCGCCGCACGCGCTGGACAATAACAAACCCGCCAGCAGTGTACCGGCGCGTTTGATGACCTGGCGCCTTGTAAGAAAAATATTTTCGGGTGTAACCTGATGGGTCTTCACGATACAGTCCTCCAACAATAATTGTTCATGTAACACCAAACATTTCTATGATGAAACAGTGGCTATTATAACTTTGGCAGTTACTGCGTCAATTTTCCGCATTTGTAGCGCGCGTTCTTTGAAAGAAACTTACCTGCTTTGCTATTGTCAGACCACCATGCGGCGCGGAACAATATACCACTCATGACCTATATTGGCTCCCGCCCTACATAGCAGCATAGAGGTATTCAGGATGACGCGATATATATAAACACATCCTGGCAGATACCAGGATGTGTTTCCAGAAAATGTATTCAGCATATAGTGTCTTGTAAACTTAATTGTTATAAATTTGTCGCTATCCTTAACGTTTTCGATGGAAAAACAGACCAAGAGCAATCACGGAAACCAACAGACAAAGGAGGGTTTGTAGTCTGGACACACCATATCCTTGCTGGAATGACGTGACCTGGACCACAGAGGGATGCGCGCCATCCACCACAACCGGTCCGTATTGGTTCTGCCTGCCGCTGGTTTCGATCTCGACCAGCATATAAGAATATGTGACTTCAGGCACGACATCCTCATCCGTGTAGACATAACTTCCACCGGTCACACTACCGGGCGCTGTGGGCGGAATCATAACATCATTCACTTGCTTAAATACGTTGTCACTCCCGGTGCTGCGCCAGATATTGAAGCCGGCGGTACCGATTTCCAGCGAAGTCTGCCACGTCACGTCAACCATGGCCCCGTTTCTGATTGCGTTAAAAGCTGTCAGCGTGACTGCGGTCGGGGCTGGATCAAGGCCAAAATCCAGCGTGTGGTCATTATGACCGGGCGCACCAGTTGTATAATATGTCCCAACTTGCGTGCCCAAACCCGGGGGATTCACCCTGGTCGCGTCGCTATCGTGCAACCCGGTACCCTGGTGGAGTACAGTCGGCGCATAACCACGTAAATCACCACCGGGCTGGAATTCCGCAACAGCAATGACGATATAATATGCCGTGTTGACATATAAACCGGACGTCGTCGCAGAGTTGAAATACCAGGTGCCATCGGCTGCGGTCTCAACAGAATCCACCAGACTGCCATCACTGGCATAGAGTTGGACCGTCACATTAGCAATCGGCGGTTCAGATGGGTCCTGGATACCATCTTCGTCGATATCAAGCCAGACACGGTTCCCGATCTCCAATGGGGCGGCTTCGCACAAGACTTCCAGATCACCCAAACCGGCAGCCTTGCCAAATCTGGAAGAATCCGTTTCCGAACTTTGACCGTTAATCTCATAAGCCCGATCCATCGTCCCATCGGCATGATCGAACCATCGAACGCCGGCAGACCGCACTTCGTCGTCCGGATCCCAACTGGTAAAGGCAACTTCTCCTGTACCCAGAATTAAAGCCAGACTGCCTGTCCCGACATCGTCATGGGTTCCGGTGTAATAATCCTCATAATAATATTCCCCGCCTGAAGGACCCTGGGCATTACCGGCGCCACCGGTCGTCACACCCCCGCAGGAACCGTTGCTTTCAAGAACATAAGCGCTGCCACTCTTGCATGCGCGCAGAATATCGCCCGGAGCAGTTCCTTCATAGCGAAAAGTGTCTGAAGTATCGGTGCTGTAGTTAGCATTACCACTTTGGTGTCCAAAGCGATCAATCAAGCCCAGGATCATCGCTCCAGATTCGTCAAACTCGATGTCCGCCAGAATCGGTTGGGGATGCATGGCCTGTTTTGAATATGATCCGGGTGGTACCGGATCGGTCATGTCCGACCACAGATCAATCCAGGGTCGCCATTCAGCAGGGGGGTTGAACGTGCCATCATGGCTAACAATACCCCGATCGTAGTTCAAGCCGAAGGTGAAGACAGACGTAAAGTTCCCGTCTGCGGCATCAGGATCGTGCGCGAGGACGTATGCGACCAAGTCAGGATTTGAGCTGCCGATGACGTGTACATCATATTCCGCGCTGCAAACGCCGCCAACATAGACCAGGCCATCGTGCACTTTAAGCGCCCAGGGGCGGAATTCACCGTCTGTACAGGGCATATTCGCTTCAACCCAGGCATTGATATCGTGCGCGGTGTAGGTGGATGGCTTGACTGCCGGGTTGCCAATGGGCAGCTCGATAAGTGTGCGATCAAATAAATTGACCACCCATAGTGTTTCCTCATCCTCAGAGATATCCATATCCCCCAATGATACTTTACCCACGGCATCAAAAGCATGCTGGTCCCAGTTGGCATCAGCTGCGTTTACCGGCAGGTCGCTGCCATCGGTGGAATCCCGTGTCACGGTTCCGGTATCTATTCCGCTCAGGTCCGATGCCAGGTCAACAAACTCACTGACAGTCGAGTTTCCAGGATTCGCCGTATCATAATCAATCAAATAAATGCCCCCGGTGCCCAGCGATCCCAAACCGGCGTGCCTTTTAAGCAACGCCCCGGCGAAGAGCTTATGGGAGGAACGCTGGTAAGCGAGACCATAGATCGCACCAATCTCACTACCTGTGGCAACATCTACGTTTAAACCCGATGAAGCTGACGGGTTATATGGGAACGCGGTTAACGCGCTAAGTGTACCGGCAGTTCCGCCACCCAATGGATTACCGTTAGCGTGTACCGGTGTAATCAGGTCAGGATCACTCTGGCAATAGTCGGCAGGATTGCCCAAACCCACGCGGTAATCTACCGCGGGACTGGTCGCAAACATAACCGTCGTGTGGCAATCAGGTCCGGTGGGTCCTGGTTGCAGGTACGAGGGATATCCTGTTACCTCGATACGATATTCCACACCGTCCGTCAAACCGGCTAATGCATAATCCCCATTACTATCAGTCGTCACGCTGGTCGCTGCTGTCCCGTCTGGTGCATATGCCGTGACCGTTACGCCAGCTACCCCCGGTTCAAGCGTGTCCATTGTGCCGTCGGCATCATAATCACGGAAAATAGTACCAAGAATGGTTTGCGGCACTTCTGCTAATGGCGTAAGCACGACTGTAACCGCACGCCATTGATCGCAAGGTGGAAAGCGTAAAATTCGCGATTCCGGTGGCGCCAGCCGATACCTGTGCGGCATCGGACACACCCAATGACACATCACCACTATTGCTCAGTCTGGTGCGTTGTGTTGCAGGTGTGGTACTCATTGTTGCGTTTTGTGCACAAGCCACACGCACAATGCGCGCGCCATCAACGGTGGTCACGACGCTGGGCGCTCCTGCAGCGTTTGAAGTACCAGTATTCGCATTTTTAATATTAATGGGGTCTGTAGTATCAACGCCTGTATAGCGTAAAATCGCGCCTACAGCTCTGTCAGCGTTGTTCCATGTAAAAGTATATGAACCTGACTCTGATACGCCGGCAAATTTGTAAAAAATAGCCATGACCGAATTGGGGCCAGTTGACTCACCATGATCCACCTGCGTCCACCCTGAGGGTGCATTAATGATATGGGCGGCGTCCCTATCGACTGCTATGACAGCCAGCAGGAAATCTCCAACCGCAGTGCCGGAGGGCTTTGAGATTTGCAGACTGGTCGTATTACCGATTGTGATTGCAGTCGCGATATCATTCCCATATGCTATATCCGCCAGCACGATCGCAGGATTCAGGGCGTTGAGCACAATTGCAATGAGTAAGATAAGGACTTTTACTAAAGGATACGGGAAAATGTAATTTTTATCCATCAAAAACAGACTCCACCTTTGATATTTAGTAATGCCGGGATAACGGCGCTTCTTAACCGCAATCAGGAACCCGGGACAGCATTACTATTACGTTAGATTATATCACAAAAATCTAACCAAAAACCAACGATAGAGTAACAAAAACATAACAAAATCATAATACAATTTTAATACTATGTCCTAAAAACCACTTTGCCACTCGTTTTCCCATCCTGCTGGCGATTCAACCGTTCCACCCAAAGTGCGATACGCGCTTTCGATGTTCCAGAGATGCGCATTGGGGATAATTATCCGGTTGAGAAAAGGGGACATGAAAACAGATCTCCACCGTTTGTGCGCAATCGCACCCCTGTGCCAAAGCGCCTTGTACGCACTGGCGGAGCTGCTGCAGGTAGACGCGGTCCTGGTTAAAGCGGGTCACGATATCAGCTGCCTCAAATACCACAGCACCGTGACCCGGCACCAGGATATCCACATCCAATGCCGCGAGCCCTGCCAGCGTGGCTTCATAGGCGCGGACATCTTCCACCAGGGGGAGTTCCAGGTCACTCAGCATATCGCCTGCCCACAGTATTTTTCCCTGCGGCAGATACAGGGCAGTATGGTCCGCAGTATGCCCAGGGGCATGGATCAGACGCAGGGCGATACCGGCAACGGACAGGTCCAATTTACGCGAGAAAACGGTTGCAGGCAGGGGCGGACGCCATTCAGCTGGCGTGCATCCCGCTGAGACCTGCCAGGATGCAATCTGCTGCACCAAATGTACCTCATGGTTCCGGACAACATCAAGATAGGCTTGATGCGCTACGACCTGCGCCTGGGGGAACCAGGCAGCACCCAGCAGATGATCCCAATGCGCATGGGTGAGGATGATTGATTTGACCTGGGCATCCCGGGCAGGTGACAAAGTGTTTGATTTCAGTAAGATTTTCTGATGAGATGCCCGGATCTATTAAACAAGCCTGACCAGCCCGAAGGCATAGCCCGGTATTGGTGGCATAGGGGTCATTCTGTTTAATCCAGAGAAATGGAGCGATTTGTATAAAATCCGAATCCATGGACAGGTGACTTAACGTTTACCCGCATCCGGAGGCAAGGCTCCACCCAAACGGTTGACCGCGGCACGGACCGCTTCTGTGTCCGGTTTGCGCAATGCTGTTAGCGGGGCAGGTCCATCACCCTGCACAATGGAGACCACACCATCACGGCAAGGAATCGCCAGGTCAACAATATATTCCTGCTGCTCTTCGCGAATGAAGTAATCAATCTCAGGGAAGAAGCCACTTTCTTTGAGCGTGACAAACAACCCGTCCGCTCCGGACATATAAAGATCGTTGATCTCCTCAGCGGCAGAAAACCGGTCCCAGGTTGTGGCAATAAAGTTGACACGTCGCCAGCGCAAGCTGGGAATTGGCGGTTCGCGGGGAATCAAAGGCCCGATTTGCATTTTGAAATAGCAGTCGTCAGAACGCGGGTGATCATTATCATCGGGGAAAAGGTCACGGCGGAGTACCAGTTCATATCCCCGGATCTCAGTATACCAGCGGATTGCCCAGCGTTCAGCACCAAAGGCAGTGGTAAAGTAAAATGCCAGGACAGCAGCATCCGTTGTACAATCCGGCGCATGCTGTTCAGGGATGCGATACCATCCCGCGTCGCGCGCGATAGCAAAATCACGCGGGTTGTTCATCACGCCTACAAGGACACAATCAGCAGCATGAAACATCTCTTTCTCCCAAACGTGTTTTAGATTATTCTGATGGATACCGGTACTACAAATTACAGCATAACACCCTTATTGTGAGTATACAACGCTAAGCAAAAAGTGAAAATACAGGGCGCGTTGGGGGGTGTCCGTCATATTTTTGCATCCATACATCGTATATGCTCTTCGTGCGGCGCGGGTGTGTGGAAGGAAAACCTCCAACCACAGTGAGTGGCAGGAAAACCACCTGCCACTCATGCAGAAACGGCAAATACACCCGTTTCTGCTTTTATTAGAATAGGACAAGGTTAAATTCGGCGCGCCGCATTGTGTACTGGGGTGTGCCGGTTAGCAGCCAACCGGCACACCCCTTAAACCTGGTGGCGGGCACCCCGCGTTGCGGGTTTTTCAGAAAGGGGGCTTTCGCGGGAAAGACATATGCATTTTATATACGACGGTCCTCGATGCATATCAAATGAATTGACAAATCCGCAACTTGCCTAGGATATGTATCAACAATCAGGCTAAGATACCCGATGCCAGGAAATACAAGAAAATTGGTTTTCCTGTTTGGCATTGTATACAACACCTATAAGTTTGGAGGACCACATGCATCTACATCATATCGCCATTGCAGTTGAAGACCTGGACAGCGCGCTGACATTCTACCGGGATGCCCTAGGCGCGGAGGTTAACGACCGGCGTGAGATCCCCGCCGAAGGTGTAGAAGTCGCGTTTTTACCGTTGGGGGAAGCGGAGATTGAACTCCTGCGCCCTCTGGATCCCGGAAACAGCATTGGGCGATTCATCGAAAAACGCGGGGAAGGTATTCACCACATCTGTTTGTTGGTCGATAATGTCGAAGCGGTGGTCACCCAGCTTGTCAATCAGGGGGCGCGGATGGCGACCGAAGTGCGGAGCCATGCCGACGGCACGCGTTACGCTTTTGTGCATCCCAAAAGCACACACGGTGTGCTACTCGAGTTGTATGAGGAACCGTTAGGTGAAGGCGGATTATAAACCCTCCCCATGCTAAATATATATACTTCAGGGAAAGTTTTTGCTATTGGGTGGACCAGGAAGTTATCATCACACCAATAACAAGCACCAGGCTGAAAACACGACTATTTACCCGCCGCATCACTTCCTCCTCTTTGAGTGTGCTATGTCTGGCAGGGAAAACTCATCCGATAACAATGCTGCACCGCGTAATCGTGTGAATTTTATATTGCCATGGAGGATATCAAAAAGGGGGATCAGTTAAGGGCGCGTTTCGTAATAACAAAACAACCCCAGCCAGACCTTGAGGGTCTGGCTGAGGATCATATTTATGGCTGCTAAAAATCTAAAAAATATAGTCCAGGGAATGCTCTTTCAAAGAACACAAAAAAACACTGGAAGCGTCTAGACTCCCAGGAGTTCTTTGGCGAGGCTTGCAGCACGGCTTGCATCGGGAGCATAACCATCCGCACCAATCTCATCCGCATATGCTTGCGTGACGGGAGCGCCACCAACCATGACTTTCACACTTCCACGAATTCCGGCTTCTTCAAGGGCTTCCACCGTGTTCTTCATATTGGGCATTGTTGTCGTGAGCAAAGCCGACATAGCGATAACGCCTGCACCTTGATTCTTGACTGCGTCAACGAATTGGTCCGGTGACACGTCAGTGCCCAGATCGAGGATCTCAAACCCGGCGCCTTCCAACATCATGCAAACCAGGTTCTTGCCGATGTCGTGCAGATCGCCTTTGACGGTGCCGGATGCAACCTTGCCTATGGGTTTGATATCGGCGTCAACCAGTTTGGGTTTTAATATTGCCAAGCCGGCTTTCATCGCCCGGGCAGCAATGAGCATTTCGGGTACAAAATACTCCCCTTCCTCAAAGAGTTTACCGACCTCAGCCATTGCTTCAATCAACCCATCATTGAGGATATCCCCAGCCCCTATGCCAGCTTCCAGGGCCTCAGTGACTTTGTTCTGAACCAGGTGCATATCACCTTCCATAATGCCTACACGGATGACTTCCAAGATGTTTTCCATACAATTCCTCCTAGGAGTTTTGCCATAAATTGGCAGCTAGCTTGTGTACCATTCCATTATATCAAAAAAACCGGTGAGTCAAAACCTGTTTTTATGGAATTTCTATCTTTCCCGCACCATTTGCTGCTCAATGATTCCCGACAGCGATCTTCCAGCTTAATTGAGCGCTGGATTCTCGTTGCCAATACGGTGTGTTGGATTCGGATAACCAGGATGAAAAGCTGAGATGTGCGATTCCTCTATACTGACGCCATCCTCCTCCTGCGTGTGTGTCATAGCAGTGTGTACCAGATCGTGCAAAGTTTCCGGATCGCCCTCTATCCGGGCGTTCAGCAAAATTGTGAATGTGGTCCCCGTCAGCGCCGGAAGCTCCGCCTGCCAACCAGGTGTGGTCATTGCGACAAAGCTGAGCTTCACATCTTCCCGCTGTCCCTTGATCAGCACCTTCAAATGTCCAATCGGGATAACTCGGCGTTCCAGCTCTGCCATCAAAACAGACAGGAACGCCAGCACCGTCTCCCTTCCATGCCCTTCAGGGGTGCGCAGTGTCAAGGTCTCATCCAGCCATGCCAGTTGATTTTCACCGGCGCCATAACGTTGATAGTCGATGTCTAATGAAATACCAGGCAATCCTGAATCAGAACTTGAGAGCAGTGACACCCATGCATTCACGCTGGTAAGATCGAGTGAGTTCTGCATGCGTACTATTTTATCAGGATAAACGGTTCGAGCCAAACCGCTAAGTTGGACCGCATCTTCATCTGTCAACAGGTCCCGTTTGTTAATAACGAGAATACCTGCTTCTTCAATTTGCTTGTCAAAAATGTAAACGACATCATCACTGAAAGGCATCGGCAAATCAAGCAATCTTCTGCGCAGCATCCGGGCATCAGCAAAAACAGAGAAACTTGTGGGGGCAAAGGTGTCTGCACGAAGTTCCAGGAGGGGTTTGACCACAGTTGCCACGATATCGGCACATGAGCCCACCGATTCGGCAAAAATCACATCCGGTTGTGCCGTTTGTTTTAACTGCTCCAAGCGCGCATCCAGATCATCATAGTGACAGCAAAAGCATCCCCCGGAAACTTCAACGGTTGGCACCGCTGCCAACTCAAAAAAAGCCGTATCGACCAGATATTTCCCCTGATCATTGGTTACGACGCCCACCCGTTTCCCCTGAGCCATCAAAGTTTTAGAAGCGTTGATGATGGCGGTTGTTTTCCCGCTGCCCAGAAAACCACTGACAATATGGAAATCCATACTTCTATGCTAATCCTGTTGCTTTACATGTTCAGAAATCTTCTCTGTCAATTCCCGGTTGCTGGGGATGATGGAAGAATAGGTCAGTTCGCCGTTAATGTAGATACTGGGCAGGTTCTTCACACCCAATTTCATCATCCGGGCTACATTTTCTTTTTTAGTGAATTTATACTCCACCAGATCGACCTGATCCGGCAATTCGTCTACTGCGCGCAAGGCAGCATCGCGCATATAGCCACAAGCAGCGCATGTATCTGAATCAAGCGTAAATACTTCAATGAGCGGTTTAACGAGGTGCGCATAATCCGGCAGAACGACAGCATCCACATCAAATGTGGCGGCTGTGTAATTCGCCAGCATCTCACGCGTGGATTCCGGATTCCTAACCGCCTGCACCACGCCCACAGTATTCTCGATTGGCACATCATAAGGCATATCGCAGCCCGGTGATAAAATGAAGTTGTGGGTATCAATCTGTTCCAGCAGATCAACCACGAACTTCATATTGTCCTGTTGAGAGCCCAGGAGCATGCGTGTGGTCAACGGGATATTACCCTCAAGGGTGATATTGTACCGGTCGGTAATAGGTTTCACTGCCGGTAAATTAATATTCTCATCCACTGAAATTGAATCCGGACCAGTTTGACACATCACTTCGATATTCTTCGTCGCATCGCCACACACAAAGAAAGAGGAATAAATACCTTGAGCCCGGATGTGGTCGAATACAGCGGTATAGGGGGCGCTGAGTAATTTTGTGAAATGACGTGGTGAAATTTGAGAGACCAGTGGATCCACAACTGCAATCACGTCCATACCGGCAGCCATATATAAATCAGACATGCGCAACACAACATCCCGGCAAAATGCCAATAACTCCTCTAAAAATGCCGGATTGTCAAACATGTCCATAAAGATTTCTGTTCCTCGCAAGTGCGAAGCCAGGGTAAACGGTCCGGTGACAAGGCCATACAACGCAGTCTGATCTCCAACAGCAGTTTTCATCCGCGCCATAACATCCAAAACCATGGGCAATCTTCCATCCGCAGCTTCCGGAAGATGGTCAGGCACGCGCATATCTGCGGCTAAAGGGTGTGAGGATACCGTGGGTGGTCCTTTTTCAGCCCAAAGTAAATCACAACCCAAAATTTCTGCCTCAATCTGTAAGTCAAAGACAACCGGTTGTCCATCCGGATCATATGTCTGATGCACAGCCATCAAAGCATCAAACAATTTGTCCGGATCGGTCAACACTTCTCTTGGCTCATATCCTTTTAGCTTTCCGGCATGGACTCCAGCAAAGGGCACCCAGGGAACAGCATTTGTCTTTTCATGCCTGAGTGTAGCCAACACCAACGCTTTCCCGTTCATAACATTATCTTGAATCATGATCCTTCCTCTCTATGTTGATCAAAATCATTTAGTATGTGTACTTACCTTCGGCAACAATAATGTGGTTATTCAGCCTGCCTCACATTAAACCATAGGTTGAGAACAAATACAAATAGATTTCGTCTTCCCGATTTCACAACCAACACGATCTACCAGCGTATTATCTATTGTATATCTAATACCGACCAAGTATAATACCTTATAATGGACCTGAATTAAGGTCATTTACACATCAGATCAGGGAGAAAAAATGAACACAAGCAGCTTACGAACAAAATCACTCGCCATTGCAGCTATCCTGGTTGTAGTGCTCATCGCCATTGTGTCCGTAGGAGGACAATTTTTCTACGTGCTCAAGACGGTGGAGCAGCAAGAAGTGGGCGTGCAATTCCGCAGTGGAAGAATCACCGACGTTGTCGGACCAGGTGTCTACAATGATTTCGGGCTTTTTGTGTCGATGGTCACAATTTCCGGGCAGGCGCTACCCTACGAGGTTACCGACCCAGAAATTATTACCAAGGACAAACAGCGCATCGGACTCGTGGTGAGTGCGGACATCTTCCGCCCCGGACCATCACAGTTTGACATCATCCGCGAAACATGGGCGCAATATCGCGGTATCTATCTTGATGACCAATTAGCTATCGCGCGCGTATCAGACCTGACAAAACAAGCGATGAAAGTCTGTGTGGGTGACCGGACCTTTGACGACAATATCATCGGAACAGCCCGTGATGAACTGCGGACATGTATCGACGACGAGATCAGCGAGATGGCAGGGCAATTCGGCCTGGACATCAAAAACCTGGTTGTACCCGATGTGGTTCTTTCGCCGGAAGTACAGGTTATGCTGGACGCTATTGTTCAAAGCCGCCTGCAAACAGAGAAAGCCGCGCAGGATGAATTGAAAGCCAAGGCTGAAGCTCTGGCAGAGCAGGCCCGTCAGGAAGGTGAAATCCGCGTTGAGCAAAGCCGAATCCAGGAACAAACACGCCAGCAAACAACACTGGCAAAGCTTGAACAGGAACGGTTGTCCGCGCAGAAAGCTATCATCGAGGCGGAACGGGTCAATGACCTGGCAAAATTGGAAACGCAATTAGTAGTCATCCAATCTACCAAAGCCAATGAACTGCTTTCTGCACAACGCGACCTGGAAATCAACGAAGCCCTGGCCGCAGCAGCCATCTCCAAAGCGAAATCAGACCTGGCATTCGACCTGGCGCTTGCGGAACTGTATGCCGCGAATCCCGGGTTTCCTGCAACTGCAAATCATCCAGGCGAACGCCAGCGCGCTGCAACCCACGGATAAAATTATCTTCACACAGGAAGGCACCACTCCGACTATCGTGCTGCCAGGTCCCGGTATCATGCCGACGGTGGATACAACACCTGCAGACCGAGACACCTGCCACACCATAATCGATTAATTTCACTGCGATTGACAACAACAGGCTCCGGCACAATGCCGGAGCCTGTTGTATTGCATAATAACTTTTGTAGAAAATCCCTGATTTTACAGGTTATTGACAAGCAAGCTGATACTGTTATAATGCCGCGCGTGGGACATAGTGAAGGTCAAGATCACTGCCTGAAGTAGGTTAAGTGTTATCTTGACATAAATCAAATCATTGGTCCTAACACAGGATAACGTCTTCAGTAACAAGGATAGCTAATATAACTGGTGTGCTGAAAGATGCTATCGAAATTAGTAGAAAGGATATATACAGATGGAAAACAGAGAAGTTGGTGTTGTCAAATGGTTCAATGCTGCAAAAGGTTTCGGCTTTATCGCCCGTGAGGGTCAGGACGATGTGTTTGTGCATTACAGCGCAATTCAATCGGATGGCTTTCGTAAGCTGGTGGAGGGTCAGCAAGTGGAGTTCTCCTTAGAACAGACTGATAAGGGACTCCAGGCCAGTGAGGTGGTCCCAGTCTAATCACTGCGTCATATTAACTAAAAGAAAGCCGATTGGCGCTGCCAGTCGGCTTTTCCATTGTTAGAGAGATTGAGATCCTATCCTGGGGCCTTTTGTGAAACGCTCCTGAAAAGTATTGGGCACTTGCTATGGCACACAAAGGTATTATCATCATACGTAACTGTCAGAAACAAATAACTCAGTAAGGAGTAATAGAAGAAATGGGGAAAATTCGTCGGTTAGTACTGGACACCCTCAAACCGCATGATCCAAGTATCATAGAGATGGCTGAGCAGTTGAGTGAAAAACCCGGTGTTTCATCTGTCAACATCAGTATCTATGAGATGGATAGAAAGGTGGAGAACGCTAAAATCACCATTGAAGGCGAGAATATCAGCTATGCGATCGTATCTTCTTTGATCGAAGAGATGGGGGGGGCAATACACTCTGTCGATGAAGTTGTTGCAGGTAGAGAGATTATCGACGACGCGCAAACGTTACAAGACTAATTCCTGGCTTGCCGTGGAAAACCCGCATTAAGGTCACGGCGTTTATAAAATAAAAACAGCAATGCGTTTGCCTGGCGAAGATATCCTGGAACGAAGTCAGGCAAACGCGTGCCTTTATGGAATCAATCCCAATCCTCATTGCCCGAGTCATGGGCAGCCCCCACAACCCTGCCACTAATCAATCCGAAAAGGATTACGATCCAGCCAACTGGTTTTACCCAGGGCTCAGAAAAGAGGATAAGCAAGGCAAGTGTAAACAGCACTCCCAGCAACCCACCAATAATCATATACCAGAATTTCGCCGGTAAATCACTGATTATGCTACCCACTGTGATCTTTTTCTGCCGGGTTTTGTAGTTTGCCACAACGCGTTGATATTGAGCAGTTTTTTTTGCAGTGGGATCACGGTCTCGCAGTTGCGCTTCACGCAGTTGCTGAAGCCTCCGGACCTCTTCTTCCTCGCTTTTCATCGTTAATCCTCCAGTTTGTGTGCCAACCACAGAACAAATCCATGGATGCGGGACGGATATTATGTTGACAATACCTCACACCACTTTCGCTATTATATAGCTGGAGATAATATCCTCAAAGCTCCCAGGATACATGGGGTGTCTTTGACTTCATTGTGAAGAGTGTTATCATCATTTTTATTCTTTCGGGATAATGTGATGGAAAAGTTACCAACGCAACGCCCCATATACACGATACTCATTGCGATTATCGTAGCTACTGTTCCCTGCTACTGCCTGGGATTTGTTGCCCTTGCTATACGCCCACCCACAGCAACGGTTATACCTGTACTACAAGCCAGTGCATCACCATCCGTTCCCACACAAACCCCTATTCTGGTAGGTCCTGGTACAAATAGCCCGCCAAAAACGCTGAAGCCCACACCCACACAGTGGCAACCGCCGACCCGTACATCAACGCCCACACCAACCGACACACAAACCCCGACGCTGTCTCCCACACCAACGGAGACCCCGACTGAGACAGCCACGCCAACCGAGACGATCACGCCGTCTATCACACCTACGGGAACCGAAACAGCCACAAGCACACCTACGCCCACCCTATCGCCGACAGCAACGCCGACATGGACTTCAACCCCCGAAGCCACAAAAGTGACACCAACCCTAACTTTGACACCCAGTCCTGTCGTCACCAATACACTGACCCCTGCACCGGAAATTACATTTACGCCAACATTCACCGCCACAGAAGCGACACCTTGAAAGGACACTTTTGAATACTTTAGAATTGCTCAAAAATTTTAGCCAAAGCGCCGGTCCTTCCGGACGTGAATCAGAAACCCGGCAAAAGATTGCTGCCTATTGGGAACCCCTGTGCTGATGAAGTCATTACAGATGCAATGGGTAATCTGATCGCCAGGAAACGTGGCAATCATTCTAAAAGGCGTTCGATAATGCTGGCAGCTCATATGGATGAAATCGGTTTGATTGTTACCGGGATCGCTGGTGAATTCCTGCGCGTGCACAGTCTGGGTGGCGTTGACCGGCGGGTACTCATCGGCACTGAGGTTAATGTGCATGGTCGACGCATGCTGCCCGGCGTCATTGGGAGCCGCCCACCGCATGTATTAGCCCAGGAAGACCGGAATAAAATCCCGCCATGGCATGAACTTTTCGTCGATGTGGGTATGCCGGAAGAAGAGATCAAACAATGGGTGCGCGTGGGGGATCATATAACCCTTGAACAACCCTTGCAAGAGTTGAAGAATGGACGCGTCGCCGGAAAAGCCCTGGACAACCGGGCATCTGTTGTGGCGATAACATTGGCTTTGCAGCTTCTGCAAAAGCAATTACCCAATTGGGATGTGGTCGCTGTCGCCACAGTCCAGGAAGAAGTAGGGCTGTTCGGCGCGATAACCAGCGCATATGGTGTAGCGCCTGATATCGCCATCGCCATTGACGGCACGTTTGCCAAACAATACAACGACAGTGGACAAGGCACGTTTGAACTTGATAAAGGTCCAACCATTGGGATTGGACCCAATTTACATCCCGGCATCGTCAAACAGCTGAAGACAAGTTGCAGAAGCCCATGAAATTCCGGTAATGCTCGAACCTCTTTCGGGTTCCAGTGGTACGGATGCATGGGGCATTCAAGTTGCCCGAGAAGGCATCCCCACCGGTCTCCTATCCATCCCAATGCGCTATATGCACCAACCGGTCGAGACCGCAGCGCTACTGGATATTGAGCGTACCGGTCGGCTGGTTAGCCATTTCATCAATGAACTCGATATTGACTTCAAACCAAGCTGGGAGGATGAAGAATGTCTGACCTGATAACCACATTACAGCACCTATCCGATCTCCCCGGTGTTAGTGGTGATGAAACCCAGGTCCGAAAAGCCATCAAACCGCTTTTGACAGACCATGTCGATAGTGTGCATATCGATGCCCTGGGTAATCTTATCACCTACAAAAAGGGAACTGGCGAAAACCCGCTCCGGGTGATGATCGCCGCCCATATGGATGAGGTGGGGTTAA
This sequence comes from uncultured Chloroflexia bacterium, assembly GCA_963700595.1. Classification (GTDB taxonomy): domain Bacteria; phylum Chloroflexota; class Anaerolineae; order B4-G1; family SLSP01; genus PWVB01. The sequence continues at coordinate 20,361 of CAVOYE010000009.1, read as the reverse complement.
TGGTGGTGGGCTACAACAGTGACGGTACGCTGCAGATTGAAACCATCGGTGGTATCCCCGCACGAACGTTAGCCGGTTTGAATGTGAGAATTGGTAAGGATCAGCTACCCGGTGTTATCGGCATCAAAGGCGATCCACCGTGCTGCAGTTTCAGCAAGGAATAAAGCGCCGGAAATATCTGCATCTTGCAGTTGATCTGGGCGCCACTTCCTCAGACGAAGCTAAACGTATAGCTCCGCTGGGTACATCCATTACCTTTGCCACAAAATTTCATGATCTTGGGGAAACCATCTACGGCAAAGCTTTTGATGACCGGGCAGGATGCGCAATCCTGCTTACACTGCTGCAAGGTATGCCTTTCCCATTTGATGTATACGGTGTTTTTACCGTGCAGGAAGAGATTGGATTACGCGGGGCAACTGTCGCCGCTTATGCCATTGAACCGGATGCTGCGCTGGTACTCGAAGGTACGCTGGCAGATGAATATCCCCGTGAGGAAAACCGACGCAAGCACGACCACCCATTTAGGGGTCAGGTCCCGCGATTACGGTTAAGGATCGCAGTCATATTACCCCACCCCGACTTCTCAGGCATTTTATCAAAACGGCAGAAACCCTGGCGCAACCTTATCAACTGAAGCAGCCCGGTATCGGCGGAACCGATGCCGGCAGCATCCACAAATCCGCGGGACGGTGTGCCCACGATCACCGTCGCAGTGCCATGCCGGTATATTCACAGCCCTGTTTCACTCACACGCAAAAGCGACGTCATAGCGACCAAAGACCTGGCTGATACAGCCTTGCGGACCTTAACACCAGATATCATTGAATTACGCGAATAACAAGGGGAGAAGAAACATTGGACATCCAGCTCTTAGAACAGCTAACACAAACTAACAGTCCTTCAGGTTACGAAGAAAACATTCGCCGCGTTATCACCGGTTTAATTAAAACCACATTGATGCCTATCACACCGATCCGCTGGGTAGCCTTGTTGGGCTGCGTAAAGGTTCCGAAGGCGGTAAAAGAATACTGCTGGCAGCCCATATGGATGAGATCGGGATAATGGCAACCCATGTGGAAGAAAAGGGATTTGTACGATTTACCTCCATTGGCGGCGTAAGGGCGATGAATTGCCTGGGCGGACGCGCGGTGTTTGCCGATGGAACTGTCGGCGCAATTTACACGGAACGGCTTGAGTCCAGCAGCGCCGTGCCGGAACTCAGCCAACTGTATATCGATGTTGGCGCCACGAGCCGGGAAGACTGTCCCATCCATGTTGGAGACACCGCGGTGTTCTATGGACCACTGGTCACACAGAACAACCGCGTTATGAGTAAAGCCATGGATGACCGCATCGGGTGTTACATCCTTATCGAAGTGCTGCGCCGGTTGGTTAACCCCCGCGATGAAGTGCACTTTGTATTCAGCACCCAGGAAGAAATAACGCTATCTGGCGCCCGTACCTCCGCCTACAAGCATTGATCCCGATATTGCGATCTCGGTTGATGTGACGACGACCGGGGATACGCCAAAAGCCTTGCCGATGGACGTCTCGCTGGGCAAGGGACCCGCGGTCAAGGTCAAGGATGGCGGAATGATTGCCCACCCTATGGTCCGCGAAATGTTGATCGACGCAGCCGACAAAGCCGGTATTCCCTATCAATTGGAGGTTCTGCTGGGCGGGACCACTGATGCCGCCGTGATGCAGTTGGTCCGGGCGGGTGTGCCCAGCGGTTGCATCAGCATTCCCTGCCGCCTTGTCCACAGCACCTCAGAAACGGTGGACCAGGACGATGTTGAAAACGCGATTACCCTGCTGCTAACGCTCCTTGAAGCTTGAAGGCACTAATGACAGGTCCGGTTCAGTCACCATCTGTACTGATATCCTATTGTGTGACAACTAACAAATCGATTGCGTGCCCATTCTGGTAGATGACTGTTCGCCTATCCGACCGCGTAATATCATTTTCATGAATACCTCGGTGGTCGATATCACCTACTCATACCAAAATACTTACAATTGATGCCTACGCGACATCCGTATAGATCGTTTACCCACTTCCCAATCTCCACAAGAGACAAATATCACAGAAAACACCTTACATTTTTCCTGTTTCTGTGTTATGATACGGCAAGATAAATTCCCAGTCCCGGGATTTGGAGAAAAGGAGGAGAACAATGAAAAGAATATTGAGCATAGGCGGAGTACTGATCCTGATCGCGACCATGGTCCTATTATTGTCCGCCTGCCAGGGAGGAAACACTGGTTCTGGTGATAACGTCACCGGAGGTAACGCAAGTGGGGGCAGTACAACAGAACCAGAAAACGGGAATTCAGAAGATGTACAGCCAGTTGAGCCCACACCGACACCTGAGGAAATGCTGCCGGACACCCTTGTTTTGCATCCGGAAGCTTTTGATATAGATTTCAATGTAAGCAACGGGACCTTATATTTACTTTGTTCCGATGATGGTCAAAGAAACCGCCGACTATCTGCTGGTTGAACATGAAGCCAAGGGTGGGAAAGACTGGGAGCACCCACAATTATGGGACATCTCGCCACATTGAATTTAAAAATGGGGGACAGCAGGCTGACAATCAGTATGCAGGATAACGAACTAACGGAAGTCCACCCGCGTGCAAATGCTGGTCATTCAATAGTACAAAATAAATTAGGAGGTTTAGTGGAGAGTTCAGACTTAGCCAATCTGATAACTGATATTATCGTCGATTTACAAGGTGAAGATATTGTCGTTTTAGACCTGCAAGATGTGACGACATTCACCGATTACTTTATCATCGCATCCGGATCCAGTCACCGACAATTGGACGCAATGCAAAGCCGAATTCGCGAAGGGGTGAAGCAACTTGAGCAACCCATAGTGGCGAAAGGTGTTGAAGGCGTCGCGGACACAGGTTGGGTTCTGGTTGATTTTAACAGTGTCATCGTCCATTTGTTTGATCACGAAATGCGTGATTACTATCAGTTAGAAGATTTGTGGAAAAACGCGCGCGTCGTCGCCCGGATACAATAGTAGTTTTATAGAAACGGCGTTAGTAAGAAGCAGCGGTTCAGTACAAATAAAAGGAAGTGGCGTAAACGCCACTTCCTTTTTTGGGAGTTTCATTGACAGAGCCTATAAACTGGGTATAATTTTTACGATGAAGCGGAGGGTAAAGCAAGCGCGATCACAGGGCTGGCACACCCACCTTACCTGGTTAAGACCTGGCCTGGGCATCAAACGTTGGTTGATATTTCTTGCCCTGGGTGTTGGTATGCTGAGTCTGGGCGGTGCTTTTGCTTTACGGACCTTGTACCCCCTCCCTCGGTACTTTTACTATCTTACATTACAATTCTTACCGCAGGTACTACGCGCTGCTATCTTTCTCTTTACCGGCATAGGTCTCATAGGTTTTGGGCTTTGGGGGTTTAATCGCGCAATCCTCCAACCATTCATTACCAGCACCATCCCTGCCCCTTTCATCGGTATTATATGATTATCGCAGGCGCGGCAGAGGTCCAAAAATCACCATCATTGGCGGTGGGCACGGGCAAGCGACGGTTTTGCGGGGATTAAAGGCTTACACGTCAAATCTGACCGCTATCGTGACTGTAGCAGATGATGGGGGATCGTCCGGACGCTTACGACAGCAAATGGGAATTCTGCCACCCGGCGATTTCCGTAACTGCATCGCAGCACTGGCAGACGATGAGTCCCTGGTCACACGTCTTTTTCAATATCGTTTTACCAGCGGTAAAGACTTGGAGGGCCACAGCTTTGGCAACCTGTTTATCAGCGCGATGGCGGACATTACCGGTTCTTTTGAATCCGCTTTGCGCGAATCCAGCCGGGTGCTTGCAGTACTAGGACAAGTTCTGCCCAGCACGTTGGAAACCGTGACTTTGTGTGCGGATGTGCAGGAGGAGACGGGTTCTCCGTTGAGAATCTGCGGCGAATCAAGAATCCCGACCGAAAAGCGGCGCATTCTCCGGGTAACACTTGGAACCGGAAAGCCCAAAAGCTTATCCCGGTACACTCAGAGCAATTCTTGATGCCGACATGATCATTATCGGACCGGGAAGCCTGTATACCAGCGTCATACCGAATCTGCTAGTTCCTGATATTGTCGAAGCGTTGAAAGCCTCCCTGGCGCCCAAGGTCTATATTTGTAATGTCGTCACCCAACCAGGAGAGACCGATGATTATTCTGCACAAGCACATCTGGCTGCCGTAGAACAGCACCTTGGCAAGAATATCATCTCAACGGTTATCCTGACCAATGCCGGTGGCAATCATCCTACAGGGGGCAGCAGCGAATGGGTGATGCCGGATTTGGAATCGGGGGACAATCTCACCGTAGTGAAACTCAGCGGGGTTGATCCGGAACGAGATTGGCGGCACCACAGCGATGACCTTGCCCAGGTAATCATGAGCCTGGTCAAAGAGAAAGATTAGAGGTGTGTGATTGGTGATTAGCTGCATTACAGAGCTAACCGCTAATCCTAGATTTCTAATAGAATACTTACACATAAAGGAGTAGACTATGGCTACAAAAGTTGCAATTAACGGTTTTGGACGCATTGGACGATTGGTACTACGCACCATACTGGAGCGCCACCCCGACGAGATCGAGGTCGTGGCTGTCAACGACCTGTTCGACATCAAGACTAACGCGCATTTATTCAAACACGACTCAACATTTGGCGATTACAAGGGTGAAGTCGGTTACGATGATGACGCGATTATCGTCGACGGCAAGGAGATCAAGGTTTTTGCGATTCGCAATCCGGCAGAATTACCCTGGGCAGAACTGGGTGTCGACATTGTCGTTGAGTCCACCGGCTTCTTCCGCGACCGGGCAGGGGCTTCCAAGCACATCGAAGCCGGCGCCAAGAAGGTCATCATCACCGCACCAGCCAAGGGTGAGGATATCACCATCGTCATTGGCGTCAACGATGGACAGTACGATCCGGAAAAACACAACATCATTTCCAACGCATCCTGCACCACCAACTGTCTGGCGCCTGTCGCCAAAGTCCTGCAGGAAACTTTCGGCATCGAATACGGTTTGATGACCACCATTCACGCCTACACCAACGATCAGAATATCCTGGATCAGGGTCACAAGGATTTGCGCCGCGCACGCGCTGCTGCCCTGAGCATCATCCCCACCACCACCGGTGCCGCAGCTGCCGTCTCACTGGTGATCCCGGAACTCAAGGGCATTGTCGACGGTATGGCGATGCGGGTTCCCACCCCCACCGCCTCAGTGGTTGACCTGGTCGTCACGCTGAAGAAACCGGCGACGGCAGAAGAAGTCAACGCCGCCCTCAAAGCAGCCTCCGAAGGCGAATTGAAGGGTATCCTGGGCTACAGCGAAGAACCCCTGGTCTCGATGGATTACAAGGGTGATAACCGCTCCTCCATCGTGGACGCCGAACTGACCAAATCCATGGGCCCGAATTTTGTGAAGGTCATTTCCTGGTACGACAACGAGTGGGGTTACTCCTGCCGCGTCGGTGATCTGGCGGTCATCATCGGCAGCAAAATGTAATTAAGGAAGTATGATGCACGGGAAAAGGGATAGGGGATGCTTGCCTATCCCTTTTTTCATAAAAGGTAGCCACACATCCCGCGCATAACTTAAAATTCAATCTTTTACAGGAGAACATATGAACAAGAAAACCGTTCGCGATATCGACCTGAAAGGCAAGCGCGTCATCATGCGCGTTGATTTTAATGTCCCGCTCAAAGAAGGCGTCATCACCGACGACACCCGCATTCAGGCGGCACTACCCACCATCCAATATATCCTGGACCAGGGCGCTTCTCTGGTGCTGATGTCGCACCTGGGCAGACCCAAAGGGTTTCACCCCTGAATTCAGCCTCAAGCCTGTCGCGCAGCATCTGGGCGTGTTGTTGGGCAAAGAAGTCAAGATGGCACCGGACGTTGTAGGGGATGCCGTTGAAGCGATGGCGAAAGCCCTGCAGCCCGGCGAAGTGCTGATGCTGGAAAACACCCGCTTCTACAGCGAAGAATCGGCAAACGATGAAGCCTTCTCCAAAAAACTGGCAGCATTGGGCGAAATCTATGTCAACGACGCCTTCGGCACGGCGCACCGCGCACATGCCAGCACCGAAGGCATCACCCACTACCTGCCCGGTGTGGCCGGATTCCTGATCGGCAAAGAATTGGACTACCTGGGTATGGCAACCGGCAATGCGGAACGCCCCTATGTCGTCATCCTGGGTGGGGCCAAAGTCTCTGACAAGATCGCCGTGATCGAAAATATGCTGAGCAAAGCCGACAAAGTTCTGATTGGCGGGGGTATGGCGAACACCTTCCTGAAGGCACAGGGATTGGAAATGGGCGATTCCCTCGTGGAAGATGATGCTGTGGCATACGGCACTTGACCTGCTGTCGAAGGGCAAGGACAAACTCGTACTCCCCGTGGATGCAGTCATCGCCGATGCATTCGATAATGACGCCAACAACCAGACCGTGGCGGTGGATGCAGTCGAACCGGGATGGCGTATCCTCGACATCGGTCCGGAGACGGTCCAGCTCTTCAAGAGCATCCTGGCTTCAGCGAAAACCGTGGTATGGAATGGTCCGATGGGTGTGTTTGAAATGCCCAACTTCGCCAAGGGCACCTTCGCGATTGCCGAAGCCCTGGCAGAATCTGACGCCGTCACCATCATCGGCGGTGGTGATTCCGCCTCCGCGATCAACAAAGCCGGTGTCGCCGACAAGGTCAGCCACGTCAGCACAGGCGGCGGTGCCAGCCTGGAGTTCCTGGAAGGCAAAGTTCTACCCGGCGTTGAAGCGCTGCAGGACAAAGATTAAACGCGATGTATGATTACACCGGTTTAATAGACTTCACACGTGCAGTCTGTCCAGGATGGATAGCAAGGAGAAGTATGATGCGTAAACCATTTATTGCTGGAAACTGGAAAATGAACAAAACCGCCGCCGAAGGTGTGGCACTTGCCCAAGGATTGCGGGAAGCGTTGCAGGGCGTGGACACCATCGACCTCGCCGTATGCCCCACCGCATCCGTTCTGAGCGCCGTCAGTGCGGTACTGGAAGGTTCAAACATCGGTGTCGGCGCGCAAAATATGCACTGGGAAGCCAGTGGCGCTTTTACCGGTGAAATTTCGCCTGCGATGGTCAAAGAGTTCGCCCGGTATGTCATCATCGGGCACTCGGAACGCCGCCAATTCTTTGGCGAGACCGACGAGACCGTCAACAAAAAACTGAAGGCGGCTTTAGCGAACGGGATTATCCCCCATTGTCTGCATCGGCGAAAGCCTTGAGCAGAACAAAGCCGGAGAAACGGTGAGTTTTGTCGGCAATCAGATACGCGGTGCATTCGTGGGCATCCCTGCAGCGCAAGCCCGGACGGTGGTCCTGGCGTACGAGCCCATCTGGGCAATCGGCACCGGACTTGACCGCGACACCGGAATCCGCCAACGCCATCATCAAAACGGCCATCCGCGATGTGCTGGCAGAGCTATACGATGAAGCTACCGCTCGAGGCTATCCCTGTGCAATACGGGGGCAGCGTGAAACCCGAAAATATGGCGGCTTTCATTGTGATGCCGGAAATCGACGGCGCACTCGTCGGCGGCGCCAGTCTCAAAGTGGATTCGTTCACGGGCATCGTCAAAAACGCGGTCGACGCACTTTCAGTCTAGTTAGCGAGCGGTATCGGACACACGCCTGGATACCAGCACCCCCAATTCGGGTGTCCATAGCATTTTTGCTAAGGCGAAATGGATACTAACATATGGATGTGCGTACAATGAATTAGGATGCCTTTGACAAGACCTCGTGGCGGGGTGGGAACCTGACTAGCATTCTCCAGGTACATCTTCCACCCCGCCACTTGTTTTTAGGGTTTTTCCGGTTGGCCAGGCCAACCGGAAAAACCCTTCTGAAAAATGCTGCGCGGGAAACATTCAGAAATGCACATGGCTGCTGTTCCGCGCAGCACAAAAAGGATGTCTGATACGTATTCCTCGTATTTTATGTATTAAGTAAAAACTGACAGCCATCCCTCCAACTCTCACACCAAAGAAGGCATTATGACAGATCCCGCAATGTTAAAAAGCTATATCACAAGAATAGAGAATGAGTTGCTCAATAACATCCTGCCGTTCTGGATGGATCACACGGTGGACAAAGAAAATGGCGGGTTTTACGGGGAGATCAGCAACGATCTGGTCGTGAATCCCGGTGCCGCCAAGGGAGCGCTGCTTAACGCCCGTATCCTGTGGACCTATGCGGCAGCTTACCGGCGGTACAAAACACCGGCATACCTGGACATGGCGCAGTATGCCTATCTATCCCTTATCGATCTATTCTGGGATGATGCATACGGCGGTCTGTATTGGGAAATCAGCGCGGACGGCACACCGACCAAACCCCGCAAACAGATCTACGGACAGGCATTCGGCATCTACGCGCTGTCGGAATATTACGCTGCGACAGGGAATCAACAAGCCCTGGACAAAGCCGTCGCCATCTTCAATGCGATGGAAGAATACAGCTTCGATCCCATCCACGGCGGGTACTTTGAAGCTTTTTCCCGCACCTGGGGACCGGTGGATGACCTGCGATTAAGCGCCATTGATATGAACGAAATGAAGTCGCAAAACACGCACCTGCACATCCTGGAAGCCTATACCAACCTGATGCGGGTCTGGGACGATGCGCGGTTGAAAAAGCAGCAGACCGCGCTGATTGATGTGATGCTCAACAAAATTACCAATCCCCTCACCCATCATCTGATTCTGTTTCAGGACGGGGATTGGACCCCGAAGTCCGACCATGTGTCTTACGGGCACGATATCGAGGCAAGCTGGTTGATTCCTGAAGCCGCAGAGGTGCTGGGCGATCACGACCTGATGGAGGTCGTCATACCCCGTGCCTTGAAAATGGCGCAAGCCGTTTATGAACAGGGATTGGACACCGATGGGTCGCTTTTTTATGAATCCGCACCCGGCGGTGAAATGGATACCGCCAAATCATGGTGGCCCCAGGTGGAAGCCGCGGTGGGCTTTCTCAATGCCTACCAGCTCTCCGGGCAGCAGCATTTCCTGGATGCCATGCTGAAAAGCTGGGATTATATCGAAGACAACCTGATTGACCGGACCAATGGGGGATGGTTTTATTACGGAGACCGCGAAAACCCGGAGCACAGGGATGAACCCAAAGTCAGCTTCTGGAAATGCCCGTATCACAACAGCAGGGCATGTATGGAACTGAGCACCCGACTGGCAACGTTGTTATAGAGGCAGACAATACTGGCACGCCATAGATAGCGACTTAAGGAGAAAACATCAACCTTCCCGGAAGTTGATTGATAATCTTCAGGGGTAAATTCGTGATTGCCCGTCGAAGAGCATAACTTCCGGGAAGGGGACCAACAGCATTAATGATGAAGATTGAGGATACGGAAATCGCCCTGGATTTGATCAATTTCCAAGAGTTCATCCGGGGTAAGTATCCAGTTAGCTGCTTCAGCATTGTGAATGACCTGCTCCGGCGTCTTCGCGCCAACAATGCACGATGTGACCGCAGGATTCGCCAGAGTCCATGCAATAGCCAGGTGAACCATGTTATGCCCTTTCGCATCTGCCCATGCCTTGAGCTTTTCCGCTACGGTTAATGCACTGGAGAAACGTTCTCCCTGGAAGGCAGCCATCCAGCTTCGCTCATCGTCCTGAGGGAATTTCGTGTCAGGTGTATATTTGCCTGTCAGAAGGCCCTTGGCTAAGGGTGAGTGAACGATAACGCCGATGCTATGTTCCAGGCAGAAAGGCAGCACATCCTCACCCGCAGTTCGAACAAATAGACTATACATGGGCTGCGAACTGTCCACATGACTGAACTGCAGGGCCTGAGCGTGCTGTTCCTTCGAGAAATTGGATACGCCGATGTAACGAATCTTCCCCTGTTCCTTCAGCCTCAAAAGGCCACCGATTGTCTGCTCAATAGGCGTTTCAGGTCGGGGACCATGGAGCTGATAAAGGTCGATATAGTCCGTTTGCAGGGCACGCAGGCTGTTTTCGATGGCGCGATTCATATGCGCCAGAGAATGATCGCCGGATAATTTTGTTGCCAGGAAAACTTTGTCTCTTTTCCCAACCAGCGCCTTGCCCAGAACCGACTCGCTGCTCCGGTAACCCTCTGCAGTGTCAATAAAAGTAATCCCGCAGTCCAGAGAGGCATGGACCGTCGTGATGACCTGTTTCTCACTCAGTTCACCCATCCCACCGCCCAGGGGCCATGCACCCAGACAGATAACCGGTACTTCGGGACCATATTTACCAAGTTTCTTGCTTCGCATCACTTCCTAACCTCCTTATTCGTGATCAGAAAATCCAACGCGACAGCATCAACAGCCAGCCGCCGGTTTCCGCATACAGCCGTTTTTTCATTATTGTTCCAACCCGGTCTCGTTACCGGTTGTGTTAAAGCTAAACGAATTGATCGAACAAAATTGGATTTCCATCCGGGTCCAACAGGGTAAAACTACCTGGTCCAGTCGAACTTTCATCTACCTCGCTGTCGAGTGCCACCCCCTGTTCTTTGAGCTGGCGCTGCAAGTCGCGAATATCTGTGAATGATTCGAGAGGGCTGGCATTGCTATCCCATCCAGGATTAAAAGTCAGGATGTTCTTTTCAAACATGCCCTGGAACAATCCGATGATAACGTCACCATTTTTCATGATGAGCCAATTCTCGCTTGCATCGCCTCCAAAAACCGTAAATCCCAGTTTCTCATAGAATGCCTGGGATGTCAGGACATCTTTTACTGCCAAGCTGACAGAAAACGCGCCGAGTTCCATTGTTAACTCCTTTCACTAAGACGACATCTATATGGTTATAGTATATACCATGTCAATAAATAAAACCTGAGCGAACATTTTTCTGTTTTGAGGTAGACTCACCAGCAACATATGTACGAAAGGAGTCTATTTTGGAGTATCTAGTAACCGGATCCAATCGCGGCATTGGGCGTTTGGGGTCCGTGGGATGCTTCTGATCCGTTGGGTTCAACAGGTTTGCGGTTTAATCCCGATATTCCAAACTATCCAGAACTTATGCAGCGCGGTCAAATGAAACTGGATGAATCCTGGGCATTCACATGCGCGGAGGCATTGACCGTGGTATCGCCTCAAATGCACGAAGAATTTGCTTTTCAGTATGACCGGCAGCTCATGCCTTTATTCAAGTATGCCAATATCGGGTGCTGTGAGGTACTTTCAGACCGTATCCAGTCTATTAAATCTATTCCCAATGCGCGGCGCATCACGGCCAGCGAGTGGGCAAACCTGGAACGTGCTGTGCAGAATATCGGCAAAGATTATGTTTACGGTTACATGCCCTCGGGTGTCCCTTTTATCACCAATCCCTGGAATCCTGATTCAGTGCGCAATGAGATACGAATTGTATTGGAGCGCTCCAAGGGTTGTGTTGTAGAAATCATCCTGAATATCGGCGGTACATTGGGAGACAATTCGCCCAGGCAACTTGAGGATTGGAATGCGATAGCGATGCAGGAAATTCTGGATTCCATGTAACAGCCCACAGCCACATGATAAAAAGGTGACCTATCTATCATCATATTGGGTGTAGAATATAGATAATGTGATAGGCTCAACGCTCAGGTCGTATCGGAGGCAGAAATGGATATCGATGCGGAAATTCGTGCAGCAGCATCAAACCCGCATAAACTGGAGCAGCTCTATCAGGTTGCACGGCAACAAGGTCGGGCAGCAGCTTTTCAATCTGCAATGCTAGAATGTTATAAAAGAGAGCCTGATAATCTACTTTATGCAGCCTGGTTCCATCGTTTCCAACAGGCTGTGCGTGAACCGGCAAAAACCAGTCGGGGCGTGAACTGGGTTGCAGCAATACCACTCAGCATTCTGACCGGGTTAATCTTCTGGGCGCTCTCAGATGTTGAGCATTTTCTCCTACTCGACAAGGTTCCGCATATTTTTCTGTGGTGGTCCCCCATCGCGGCGATGAGCGCGCTGGTCTTTCTGACACTCACATCCAGGAAGAACGCTACCCGTGCGCTGGCATTGGGTTTGGGCTTGCTGGCAGCGGCAGCTTATGCGACCTTATTAACACCAGGACTCCAGCCCGTATGGATAGCCGACCAGTATACTATCCTGGCAGCTATTCACATTCCTCTGTTGTGCTGGCTTGCGATAGGGATTGGAGTATTGGGTTTCAAATCCAGCACCAGCGACCGCTTTGCATTCCTGATCAAATCCATCGAAGTCATGATCACTGCCGGATTATTTCTGATCGCCGGCATGGCCTTTGGCGGTATTACCGTAGGCATGTTTGCGGCATTAAACATCGAATTGCCAGACATCTGGCTACGGTTGATCATTGCCGGCGGATTTGGCCTGCTGCCGATCCTGGCGGTAGCTACCGTTTATGATCCCAATACATCACCCGAGGAACAGGATTTCGAACAGGGCTTGAGCAAGTTTATCGCCACAATGATGCGGCTGCTGCTCCCTCTGACTCTGGGTGTCCTGGTGATCTACATTTTCGTGATCCCCTTCAACTTCCTGGCGCCCTATGGAAGCCGGGATGTGCTCATCGTCTATAATCTGATGCTTTTTGCCATCCTGGGGCAGCTGCTGGGCGCGACACCTGTCCGGGGTGAAGCATTGTCTCCGGGACTTCAAAAGTGGCTGCGGAATGGCATCCTCTTTGTCGCAATCCTGGCGGAATTGGTCAGCGTCTATGCTTTTTCCGCGACCGTCTACCGCACGGTTATGGGCAGCCTGACTCCCAACCGGTTGACCATCATCGGCTGGAACAGCATCAATATCGGCATCCTGTTCTGGCTGATTTACAGGCAGATCAAAGATGAACGCGAGAAATGGGTAGCCTCGCTGCAGTCGGTGTTCAGCCTGGCGACCAATGCTTACCTGGTATGGGGCGTGTTTCTGCTGGTCGCAGTGCCGTTGTTATTCTGAACGCTGACAATAATAAATATCTATACCCGGATAACAATGGGTATGGGCACAAAGGGTACCAGCTGTAAAACACACAGCATTATGAAGTGAACCCCAACAGTTACACTAATTGCATGACTGAAAAGAAGTGAAATATACTCCCACCGATCACAAACAGATGCCAGATAGCATGGCTGAAGGGCAGTTTCCGCCATTTATAGAAAACAATACCCACCGTATAGAAAACGCCCCCGATCAACAGGAAGATCAGGCTGGCAATGCCAATATCGCGCACAGCCTGGTTGAATACCAACAGGGCGAACCAGCCCATCAGCACATACAGCCAGACGGGCGGTTTAGCAAACTTCCTGGTTAATACCAGTTTAGCTATTATAGTTACCAGAGCCAGACCCCAAACCAGACCAAAGGTGATCCAACCTAAGGTACCGCGCAACCTGGTGAGCAGGAAGGGAGTATAGGTCCCGGCAATCAAGATTAAAATAGCGGCGTGATCCAGACGCTGCAGCAGGGCATTGCCACGCACCTTCGGGGTGCTGTGGTAAATTGTAGAGGCCAGATAGAGCAAAATCAGCGAGACGCCGTAAGTGATGCCCCCACCCAAAAACCAGGGATCGCCGGACTTGCCCGCCTGGACGATCAATACGACGAGACCCGCGATGCTCAATCCTACCCCGGCGGCATGGGTCGCGCTGTTAGCTATAATTTCATGCAAAGAGAAAGATCTCTGAATCTGGTCAGTTTTGTAGGACATAGTCGCTCCCGGAGCGTTGGATTTACCGATGACTTCATTTTATCCCGATAGGCGTAACGTTGCCTGAAAATAAGCTAACAGTTTCCCATCATCTGGCTGACTATTTTAAGCCAGCGGGAGCGATGGGATTCAATACCGCGTGTGTATACAGGGTTTCCTCTTCGTGCCATACAACATTTTAACATATGGTAACAGGGAAATCCATTCGTTTAACTCTGAATTTTTATTCCCAAAAGTAGTGCTCAACACGCAACAATTCATGAACTTGATCGAGCAGTTTTCGTGGTGATGAAGTGAAATGCCCTAGCTCTTAAATAGGGTATCCGTCACTTTTCCAGGTTACATTTGTAAGTGCCATAACGATCTCCTAACGATCTCATTAACTAACGATTCATTGTGTATCTCCCGAAAGCGTCGCACCTTCCAGGTGGGAAAATAGTGTTCGCTACAACGGAAGAACCTTTACTGTTTCCACTGCCAGAGGTAGTCGTATATTACCTTAATCAATTAAGTTATCGGTTTATCCGTGCTCCATAACGTTGATCTGGCTAACGATAAGCATAAGCCGCCGCGCCGACTGCGTGGAAAGCCCCTTTGCCAGCAGGCACGCCCCAAAGCGCGTTTCACCTTCGCTGGCACGCGCCAAAGGCGCGGTCGGCTTGATGCAATGTTAGCTGGTATTTTTCAAAACTATTGACAACTGTTGGTCGTTAATAAGATTTGGTAACTGGGTATCTCAGAATTGTATCCATACTCATCGACCTTCACATAGTATATTCCTGCTGGCAATGAGTCTACGCTACATTGTCTACTGATTTGAGAGAACAATCCACTCCCGCTGTCATCATCAAAATCAACTTTACTCAAGTTACTGTCATACAACCACATTCGAGTATCTCCACTTGGGCCTGAGGTTTCAAGAAGTATCTGTGATGCGGTTCCTAACGAAAATGTTACCCAATCCACATCATCTTCGGGCAAAATACTATGATTTTGTGGTGTGTTATTAAATATCTGACTTGCTTGAGAGGGTATTTTGTCAGGTTCATACTTATCAATGCCCAAATCGCCCAAGTTCCTCACAACAAGAGGCAAATAAATCCTCTTGACAATAGCTTGGCAAAGTCCAGCTGTGAAAAACTTTTGATCTGACGCGGTTAGATTACCGGATCTATCAATACTATGCACGACCAAATGGAAGTAGCCCCAACCTGGTGCTACAAAGTTATAGGGTAATTCATCCAGGAGGATTTGATGCCATACCTGTCCTCCATCCAGACTATACTCGACTAGTTCTAACCCACTGCCGCCAGTCTGGTCAAAAGCCTCTATAGTAACATCCACACAATATGCAGGAGTACCGTCCGGAACAACGGAAAGGTTCAATGTTGGTGGCACACTGTCAACTAGAATTGTTACTGTATCAGAAACCGTATTTCCATCGCTATCGGTAACACGGAAAGTGATGATATGTATACCATCAGAGAGACTAGTTATAGACAGATCATCACCATATCCAAGAAAACCATCTATATTAGATTCCCATTCCAATAAGTTGTCTTCGAGAGAGCCGTCATCCACATCAAATCCAATCCCCTGTAGCCAAACCAAGTCTCCAGATTGAAAAGCTGAATTTTCTGTGGGAAACAATATTCCAGCAGTCGGAATCTTTTTAGGTACGGTAAACGGATTGGATTCGGCAAAACCAGTGTTGGTTCCGTCAGAAGCAAGAACTCTGATCACAAAATCTCCATCGGAACCAGGGATTTCTCCAAAGTTGATTACCATACTCGCCTCATTAAAATGGGAAGCTAGATTGCGCCAAACGCTCCCCCCGTCTGTGGAATATTGAACTTTGAAAACATGACTATCACTATCTGAGTCATTCACAGACCAAGTAATGGCTTGAGAGCTGTACAGTGTTTCCCCCCCTGCTGGAAAGATTATGTCTACAGTTGGGATGGCTCCCCCCAAAGCGATTTGCCCTAATTCTATTCCAGTAGGGCCAAACAAGATAATATGAGTTGCACTCGCTTGAACCGGGACTACTTCAAAGAACGTCGGAGACATCTCGGTATCCGTTATGCTCTCAATAGAAAAGAGCGTTGGGGTAAAGAAACGCGTGAAAAGGACGATCTCGCTATTGTCTCTTATCTCAATGCGATAGGAACCACTACCTGGTTCAGTATCTCCTATTGTTTCCACAGTGAAAATTGGATCAAAGTCTATTTGATCGTCAAATATCTTTCCAGATATCAACCAGAAAGTGCCCGAGGTAGTCGCATTTGCTAGCAAATTGCGAGAAGTTGGTGGATTCAAAATTCCTAACATACCTCTGTAGGAAATTGGAGATATCCAACGTGGAACGCAGTAACTCATAATCTCGTAAGTATTGTCGGGAACGATGGCACGCCTTTCCGCGACATCAAATCCTACTTCCAAGATAGGACTAGTAGCAGGTCCTGATTGGATAGTGTTATCCGCATAAGGCCAATCCGTACTTCCGTCTCTAGCAAACGAATAACAACCAGGTGGGCTAGAACTAGCTGTGGGCTGATTTGTATTTGTGTGTCTTCGCCCCAATGCATGACCTGTCTCGTGAGCAACCACTTCATCATTTGTTTCTGTTCCAAGACGTACTACACTGGTACGGCTAGCGGCTGCATTACTAGGGATACCGCCTGCCATTCCACCTACTCCACCAGGTACATTTTGCCGCACCATGCCATAGTAGTAAAATTCTGTGCCTAATCCACTTATATCAGCAACCACATCCGACCACCAATCATACATCTCGGTTGAACTTACGGTACCATCACCATCTGCATCATAATCACTTGTATTTCTTCTTACCTGATGTCCAGGGTAAGTAACATGAACATCGTGAGTGGGTGCAATCTTTCGTAAGATACCTATCAATGTTCCTAGTACATTTGCTGAAGAACACTGCCAATTGTTACTGGTGTCTTGTGCGTCGCAAACTGGCACTGCCCGTAGAATCAGTGGATCACTCTCCTCGCTTCGTAGAGAGAAATCCTGGCTTTCAACTTCATTGTTGTTTTTATCAAATGTTTTAACCGTAACAGTCCAATTTCCTGTAGGGGGTGTGAAGAAGAAGTCTGCAGAAGAACAGTTGTTTTCCTGTCTACGACTCTGTTCAGGAGTGCAGTTAGGTTGAAGTGTAATCGTCTTTTCTTGGGAAGCCACGCCACTTATTTGAACACGCACTTGAGTAACCGTTTTGACTTCTTCCATATAAACTCGAAGTGCTACTGGCTTCCCGGCCACAATGGGGACAGGTGGTGTTTGATCGCCAGATAAATCTGATTGTAGATCCTCTAGCGTTTGCCATTCCTGAATTGCCTGTGTAAACTCAACACTATGGATCTTTAAGCTCTTGCACACTTTTAGGTCATCAATACCAGTTTGGTTTTCATTACCATACACTTTGACTGAGGTGATTTCGTTTGCATCTACTTGCAAAGTTAAAAGATCCCACTTATTATAAGTGCCATTTGGATCCCCGCCTGGTCCCTGGTTCCAGTTTGCACTACCCGATATTGTGGCAACTGTATTGCCAGATGCATCAAAGGCTTGTAATTGAATGTTCACCGCAGAAGCGTAGAAAAAACTGATCTCGGAAACAGGCTCCGCAAAGTTTATGTATCTAGACGTCGGGTCTCCTTCTAACCAAAAAGCGATAGTGGAGGGGGAAGGTTCAAAGGCGATGTTGCCTGTGCCACCAGCATCCGCGTCAATAATTCCAAGCCACCCTGGTGAAGTAATCCCATCGAACTCCGGAATTGAGGTAAGATTGCCTACCCCTTCAAAATCAATAGTTGTGCAGATTTTCCCTGGGTCATCCTCTACTAAAGCCCAGTTCAAAACTGTTGCCGAATAAGGTAATATCTGTCGAGCGGTTTCTTGATTTTGGCCTAAACTACTTTCTGCTTTTGGTATATGCAAAACAGGCAAATCATTTTCACCTTCTTGTCCTGAAGCAGAGCTTGAAACTGATAATGCAATTGAAGCTAAAGCAAATACAACTAATGTATAAAAAACGCGGTGACTCATAGCACTCCTCCTTATTGAAATCTTTGAACATAATAATCTTGTGAGTCACAAGTAGATATTTCGTTCTGCCCAGTGATTATTCCGTATACTTTCACCTCCTGTCCAATATTCAACATTTCGGCTTCATCGGCAGTCCTTTCGTTTTGACAAGGAGGCCATTCACCATAATGATAAATGACCTTTATTTCCTGATTGCCAACCCTCACACGCAAATAGCAATGTAAATCTACTCTGCACCCCAGATTGTTTTCAATAATAATTCCCTGAATAGTTATTTCCTGTCCCATTTTGAACGGCTCATTGTCGGAATTGTCAAATGTTGGAGTTGGTAATTTTGTTACCTCGTTTGATGGTGTAGTGGTTGGTGGTACGGGTGTCATGTTCAATTGATTGGCCTCGCCAACAATAGTTTCATTTGTTGACATATCTTGAGTAGGTATGACAGTACATCCTTCCAAAACAGTAACAACAAGTAAGATAAAAAGAAGATCAGAAGCCAACTTCTTGGTTTTTAAATTCATAACTAAATCTTCTATGCAATGAGTACCAGCTATCATGTGATTATACGGAAAAAATTCCGTATAATCACCCGTCACGTTTTTCAGTAATTTAACTTTCTAGAAGGTATTATGCGGAATAATATCCGTATAATACCTCTACAGAAGGCAGTTTTACGGAAAATAAAAGTAGGACAAAATACGGAAAAGAACGACCACACCTTTCTCATATCAGTATAGATACATCTGTTTAAGTGTCAACAACTAATTACTTAAGGGGTGCGGTTCAGTTTTTTGCATTACGAGAGCGCCGGGAAGGCGTACAGCTCGGAGAACGCTTCCAAGGATGGTCCGCCGGGGGGCGCCAAGGTTGCTTGGGAGTAGATATTTCAACCGGCGGTGTCGGTTGGGTGTCGGAGGCAAAAATCAAGGGTGGGGGTAACGGCGCAACGGAATGGTGTTGGGCGCGGTCGCGAAAACGTTGCTTACGCTGCTGTTGATAGTAAGCAACAATTTCACCCCAAGCTTCATCCCAGCGGTCGTTGCAAACCGCATTCCGGGGTAGTGTCAAGACTTTTGTGTAAACAACACCTTGAATACGAACCATGTTAGGTAAAATTGAAAAGTGGACAGTCGTAAAAATCAAAAGTGGACACGAAAGCCACCCAACGGTAGGTCCACAGAATGTACAAAGTGACTTTCCCACCAAATACGAATATGCATGAGCTGTTTGGGTAAATCAGGCACGAGATGAATATCAACTTCTTCTCTCAAGGGAACATTTGGAACTTCGATATTGTGGTTGAAAAGCGATATACGACGATAACCATTTATCATGCGTTTTTCACGCAAACAGAAGACGTCTTGAGGCGAAGAAAAAGGATCAGGCACGACAAACTGGCGGAATAAGGCATGCCCATCGCGTTGAGCTTTTTCAAAACGTACATTGGGTATCTCGCCGGTGGTAGAGTGCACGCGGTGGTTATTGTAACGGTCAACTTCAGCATGTAAAACCTTGCGGACTTCCTCGAAGGTGGACAAGTTATCATACGCACACGTTCTGACAATCCGATCTTGTAGCCAACGATAAGGGCGTTCAATTTTGCCTTTAGCTTGTGGAGAAAGCGCATAGGTCACGTCAACGCCCAGGAGGCGCAGCATCTTTCGCCATTGCGGATCCACGTCATCGGTTTCCAGGACGTGCTTGCGCCACACACTGTCACGACCTTGCACAAAGCGGAAAACCCGCAAGGAATCCACATAGTAGCGCAGCGGTAACCCATAGTGCTCAATCACAGCCTGCGCCGCCTGCATATGCGCCCAAGTAGTTTCTGTCAGAAAGAAATCCGCAAATAGCAACTTACGGCTGTAGTCATCAATCGTCGTGATCAAAGCCCACTTCTCTGGCGCATAAGGTGACCATTTGTGTGTGGATGCATCATGCTGGACCAATTCACCCACGGCTGTCGTGACCACTTCCCGGTCGTGCGTCTTTCTTCGACGGCGCGGGTGATGGCAATCCAGCTGTTTCGCTCTGCTAATGATGGTCGGCACGGATACCTGGAATCCTTTTTCCCGCAATCGATCCCGCAATGCGGTGTAGTTGTAACCCGAGATCGGTAAATCAGGATTTTCAACGAGCGCTTTCTCCCGCAACAAGGCCTGCTTGATCTCAGACTCTACTTCAGGCGATAACCGGTTGGCTGTTTGCCGCTGATAGGCCACCGTAAAGCCCGTTGGATCTTGGCGGTAGGTCTTAAGTAGCTGGAAAAATTGCGATTTCCCAATCTGCAGTACTTCCTGGACTTGATAGCGGTTCAATTTTCCCTCACAGTAGCTGTGCAAGAGCACTTTGACTTGGTCATCGGTGAATTGCGTATGTACCTGTTTCATGGCTTCCTCCTTTGTTGTGTGGAGGATATACCATGCTGCCAGATTATGCGTTATGATGTCTGTCCACTTTTCAACCTTATACTGTCCACTTTTCACCTTTATAATGTCCGATTTTGTTTTTTAAATA
>CAVOYE010000008.1:0-158159 GCA_963700595.1 uncultured Chloroflexia bacterium | reverse complement strand
GTACCTCGGACACCTGTAAATAGATCCTTAGCTTTGGAATAGACATTAGGCTGTTTAGTACACTTAGAAATCCACACTGTTGTATGTATAGGTATGACAAGAGATGTTTTCATTGCATTTCGATCTCTTTCTGAGTAAAACCGCTGTCTATTCGAATCAATAGCTTCAAGCACCATTACCGTCTTCACCGACCACCTTGCGAGAGTATCTTGCGTAGAGATATCAATGCATGTCACCTTTCATCAAGTATGGACTCAATGATAGGTTTTGTCTGATTTTCCAACTCACTCATCCATCCATTATTACACGAAGAGCAAACTCGTCTCACCTGTAATGTCGGATTATTCGCTGGCCACACCCCAGATTTCTACGTTCCCGGAGTTCAAACTCCATCGATGCATTCCCAGAGGAAGGGAAACGGTTCATAAGCCATACTGGCCATGCATCTTCAATAGTATTTGCTCTCTCGTTGCAGAATATACACGTGCGCATCAAATACACCTTTATAATACTTGTTAAATCAATATAATGACTTTCATAAAACAATACTATTGAGCCATTCAATCTCTACAATTTACGTTAATTATAGGCAATCGGAGATTAACAGAAAACACACCTAAAAAACAAAAAGGACCCTCTGTTATCAGAGAGTCCTCTATGTCCTGTAATAAAATACTATAGGCTAGCGGGAGCGACGGGACTCGTTCGATAGTGGGTATACGGTCGGTATACCTTTATCCTCCAATTGGCTTCTCCAACGTCTAGTCTCAGAAATCAAGTGTAGTATGTTGCCAAATTGGTTGATGTGCGTATAACTACGAGTATAATGACCGCTCCCATTCTGGAGGTCCTATGTCTCGAAAAAAAGACTCTCTCAACTGGCGAATTCTGTTAAAGGCACTGTCTTTTACCAAACCACATTGGTCTTGGCTGGCACTCTCCTTGGTCAATTCGGTTAAGGGTGTGGCTGATGCAGTTTGTAACCCCCTACCTCATCCAGGTCGTGACCGATAGCGTTGTCGCTCAACGGACGGAAGATTTAATGCGTGGGCTACTATTAGCCGGTATTGCTGTCATTATCGACGTAATCCTCACGTTCTTTGGACGGCGTGCCGTAACACGATACATAAGTTACAGCATCCGCGACTTGCGTGACCGAGTTACAGCCCATGTTCAGCAACTTCCGATGGCGTTTTTGGATACATTCCACACCGGCGACCTCACCTCACGACTGAATGCAGACGTAGGCAAGATTTCGGGCTGGTTAACGAGCGCACCCGAAATGGTTGTACAGCCACTGCTTTTCCTGGGTGGGATCATCTATATGCTCACCATCAACTGGAAACTGCTTCTCGTCTCCTGCATCTTCATCCCCGCCGCCACAGCCATCCACAATCAATTTAACAAGCCCACCGAAGCACTGGCTCGTAAACAAGCTGAAGCTGAGGGGCAGGTAAACGCTGCACTGCAAGATGCTATCGCGGGCATCACGATGGTGAAAGCCTTCAACCTGCAGACCTTCTTGGGCAAACGTTTCCTGAACTTGGCCAAAGCTGTCGAACGTCAGGCGCTGCGCTTGGATTGGCGGCGCGCACTTGGGTTGGTGGTCTACTTGGCCGTGCGCTATTTGCCCCAACTCATCGTGCCACTGTACGGCGGCTGGCTAGCCTATCGCGGAGAGCTTAGTGTGGGGCAGCTCGTGGCGGCAAACCTGGTTATCTGGACCGTCTTTATGCCGGTTGAACGAATGCTGGGTATGTTAAGCCAAGTCCGCGAAACGGTACCCGTCGCGGAGCGGGTGTTCGCACTGTTGGACCATCCTTCTGAACAGGATAACGCCCAGCCATTCGCCACTGTCCCAGCTGCAAAGCCCGTAGAATTTGAACGCGTCTCATTTGGTTATAAGGCGAACGATCCCGTTTTCGAAAATCTGGAGCTTCAACTATTAACCAATCAGACTACCGCTGTGGTGGGACCGAGTGGATGTGGGAAAAGTACACTATTTAAATTGCTCTGCGGCTTTTACCGACCGCAGCAAGGTCACATACGTGTTTGGGGTAATGATTTGGCGACAACGGATTTGGCTGCGATGCGTAGCCAAATATCATTAGTCGCACAGGATACCTATCTCTTCCCAACGTCCATCGGCCAAAACATCGCCTTTGGGCGACCCAGTGCAACCGAGGCAGAGATCACTGCCGCCGCGAAAGCTGCGAACGCCCATGAGTTTATCTTAGAGCAACCCAATGGCTACGAAACTCTGGTGGGAGAGCGAGGAGCCCGGCTTTCGGGCGGACAGAGACAGCGGATCGCGCTCGCGCGGGCGATACTTAAGGATGCCCCCATCCTCTTGTTGGATGAGCCAACCTCGGCGTTGGATACGCAAGCGGAGGCTATCGTCCAAGAAGCACTGGATCGTTTTATGACTGGCAGGACGACCCTTATCGTGGCGCACCGGCTATCTACGATCCGCAATGCCGACCGGATTCTTGGTGTTGGATAACGGCCAGGTTTGTGAAGAGGGCACGCATAATACGTTAATGGCACAAGACGGACTGTACCGGCGCTTGGTTCAGAAGCAAGTTAGTGAGGAGGCGACATGACTACAAAATCTACGATTTCAGAACGATTTAAAACCTGGATATCTACAGTACGTACGAGCACATTGATTCGTATGATGCGCCTGATGGGCAAACGTTTTTGGCCTTATGCCATATCCCTAATCGTCTTCTCGGCCGTTGTCGCCGTATGCTTCAATATCGTCCTTGCGTTCCTGATGAAAAACGTCCTCGATGCTGCGATGACGGCAGATCGGGACCTGCTAACTCGGGCGTTGACCTTGGCCGCCGTGACGTTCTTCGGTGGCACCCCCGTCGTCTTGGCGACGCACTATATCTGCTCTATCTGTATCAAACGCACGATCACGGACCTTCGACAACGGCTTTTCCGACATATTGCGGACTTGCCCCTATCGGAGTTTGAAGGGGGGCACAGCGGAGATCTAGTATCTCGCGTGACCAATGACCTTTCTCAGATCACGCCGATTTATTTCGATCAACTTCAGGCATTGGTGATGAGCCTATTTATGGGGGGAACTGCCATTGTTGCCATCTTCAATATAGATGTAAGGTTAGGTCTGGTCGTGCTAGTGCTGGGCATTGCCACTATTGTCACCAACGCGCGCTTTGCTAAACCTTTGCGCACGGCATCTGAACGCGTCCAGGCGAACACGGGCACAATGACAGAACGCCTGATAGATTTGCTGCAGAGCATCCCCGTGGTGAAGATGTTTCAACTTGAGCGCACGATCCATGGAACATACACTCGTGCCAATGCTAACGTGGTGGCGGCCGAGGTAACTTCCGGCAATGTTCGATCACAGTCAGAGACGATCAATCAATTGTTCCAGTGGCTTCGAAATCTGGGGTTGCTGGGGTTGGGTATGCTTTTCTACGCGCGTGGTGAGATAACGTTAGGCAGTGCTTGGGCTATCGTAACACTGCGCAGTAATTCAGATATTCTATTCCAGTATGTGGGCGGTATGATCCTCTGGATACAGGGTTCGCTGGCGGCTGCAACGCGCGTTTTCGAGGTGCTTGATCGTGAAATTGAGCCGGTATCCTATGCATTGGATACGCCAGCGAACGGACCTACTGTCGAGACCACAACCCGAACACACCGACTCCCAATTGTTGTTCGATACGGTAACTTTCCGATATCAACCCAATGCCAACCAGGATGAGACAACCGCCGCAGTGGCGCTACAGGATGTGAATCTGACGATTGGCAAAGGTCAAACCGCCGCGTTGGTCGGTCCAAGCGGGGGCGGCAAAAGCACGCTTATCAAGCTGTTGCTAGGGTTTTATCCAGAGCAAGACGGAGAAATCCGCATCGCTGGGCAGCCCGCCAAACAAATCGCTCTCACGACCCTGCGCGATATGATGGCGTACGTACCCCAGGAAGCTTACTTGTTCGACTGGTACCATTGAGGAGAACATCCAGATGGGACGCCCTGATGCATCCCTTGAAGATGTACGTACTGCAGCCAAATCGGCCAATGCCCATGCGTTTATTCTGGAGCAACCAGAGGGCTATCAAACGCGTGTCGGGGAACGAGGCGCAAAACTATCTGGGGGGCAACGGCAGCGCATCGCCATTGCGCGCGCTTTGCTCAAAAACGCTCCCATCCTGCTTCTGGACGAAGCCACCTCGGCCCTCGACTCGGAATCGGAACAGGCTGTTCAGGATGCCCTAAACACACTTATGCGCGCGCGCACCACACTAGCTATCGCGCATCGACTGTCGACCATCGAGCACGCGGACACGATCTACGTGATGGACGCAGGACATATCGTTGAGCAAGGCTCACATGCCGAACTCCTGGCTCAGGACGGGCTGTATACACAACTCCACCAACTGCAATTCGCTACGTAAGGAGAATCTCTAATGCTCTGTCGTTCCCGCAGTCGCATCCGCGAACAAACAAAAAAGCCCACCGTATTGCGATGGGCTTTTATATTGAGTACATACTTTCCGAGTTGGAGCGACGGGATTCGATGCCAAGCGTGTATACAGTCAGTCGTCTTCATTCCGGATATAAATCCACTGCCTCGCTTTTAGAAATGACACGCAGTTGATTTGTATAAAGCTAGCATAGTCGACGTATACTAATATAGTGCTGGTTATTTGTCCACACGGAAAGCATAGAACATACAGGCAACTTTATCTTTCTGTCTACCATAAAAGGGCAATCTCATACAACATCCCAGATGTACAGCGCCAGTCTTAAGAAAATCAGTAAATATTAAACCCGGTGACTTGGAGAACTTTTTAATCTGATGATTTGCGGGCATGTTCCCCCGTTCTTGACATAGATGACTGCTCTTCATGTCAATCATTTCGTTAGCCTTTATTGTTTTACTTTGTACCATTCTACTATGGCAGCTGCCGTCATCTTTCCCAGTCTCAACTGGTCTTCGGTACTGAAGTGGATTCCATCAAATGACCAGTTCTTCTCGAATACGCGTATTCCTGTTCCACCATCTGAAATCTTGATGATACCGATGGTGTCATCTGGCCACAGTCTAGCGAGCTGATGCGCCATTGATACGCCCGGACCAAAGTAAACGCGCGATACCAAGTATTTCCCACCTGCCATTTGCCCAGATTCTTATACGGTCATGCTTCGCATTGTAGGGGGGCTCCAACTCGGTCGCAGCAGCAAGGCCATGCATGTTGGATTGCCCCACCCTGACTCGTGTCACCATCACCATTCTGACTCGGTTCCTCAGTTGCATTCCTCTGCAAAGATGTGCTTCCCATCGCTTCCTCCCCATTTTAGGGTGTTTAGTTATTGGCAATATCACATCCGCTGTGAGGTGCGGCCTTCAGGGCGTTACCTTAGCGTCTTTGTTGGACAATTTAGCTTCATTCACAATACGAAGGTACTCGCCGTGCATGATCTTGTAGCTTTCCGGGGGCATGCCACTAAAGATGCAATTCGATGTGGAGAAGATGTAAGGTGTTCCCACGCCACCATGGGTCATGCAGTAACGGACTGACTCTCTGATTGCATCTTCGTCCGTGTCTTGAAGCATGTTGCAAGCCACATTACCCATGAGAATCCAATCCGGGTACTGCTCCCTGACCTTCTTTATGTCCATGTGCCCCTGGGGATCCACAGACTGATAGCCATCCAATCCTGTAGAATACAACTGGTCGAGAATCAGGTTAAGACACCCGTCGGAATGCAGGATGGCCTTTTTTTCAGATCATGGATGCTCTGGACCAGTTCCGTCAGATAGGGTGTGACAATATCGGCAAAATGTTTGGGTGAGACAAATGGCGCGTCTTTGCACCCGAAATCATAGGTGAGCACGAAGAAGTCGGCACCCGCGTCGATGGCTTGCTTAAAGAATGCCTTTGCGTTATCGCATTTCCGTCTGGCTTCCGCATGGAGTTCGTCCGGATGTTCGAACAACTTGACCACAAAATCCATCATATTCTCTCCGGACGGCATCCAGAAGACACCGTCGCCTTCGTATGCGGGGATGAGCGCTTTGTGTCCTAATGCAGTTTTCGTTCTTTCGATCTCAGCCAGATCGTATCCGCCGCGAATGGCTGCCCAACCGTATTGGTCAACCAAGCGATGGTAGACGTCCAGTTGGAAATCTGGATGAGCTGATTCCGGCAGGACACTTCGATCCATTCCGAACATTTCCTTCTCTATCTGGAAGACCAACTCCCAGTGAGGTGGCGAGTCCGGAATCTTCCCGTCCAGTATTGCCTGAAGATTATCCTTGCCTGTCATAGGTTCTCCATTTCGGTCACTTACGTCATCGATCAGTCGCCTTTGGGCGTCGTTAGTATATTAGTCGGACAGGGTCGTGCTATCATCGACTAGCGTGATCAGATCGATGGGGGGCATGTCGTCTCGATCACCGACGATTTCGATGAGCCGCTTGTACGACAGGAACGGATCGTTAAATGCTTTGTTCCAATCGTGTGTCAATTGCGTCAGTTCCAAGGCCATTGCGATATGCCCGGTGGAGTTGACCAGATTGTTGAGCTGCAACGGATCTTCGTCCCGGTCATAAAAAACGTTGAAGTTCTGAGTGTATTTGCGGCGGTCTGGCAGATCGGAACCGAAGCGGGTGTGTATGTCCGGTGTGCGTTCGATATTCTCCATCGCGAAGGTGTACTTGCGCGTGTACACACCCCTCCAGGAAGGCTTGAAGTTGAAAATGGGCACGCTGTCGACCGCGTCATCATCTTTGTTTAGGATTGCCGATGACAGGTCCAACCCCTGCCAGTTCGAAGGGATCCGCTGCCCCATCAAACCCATCATCGTTGACGGCATATCAAGCGAACCGATCAGCAGGTTACTGACATATCCCTCCGGAAGAACCCCGGGCATCCGCATCAGTAGAGGAATCCGCACCGAGATGTCTTCCGGGTTTCCTTTGTGGGCTTGCGCTGCGTGCGCACCGAAAGTCTCACCGTGATCCGACGAGAAGATGACCAAGGTATTATCCGTAACCCCTATTTCGTCCAGTTTGTTCAGGAGCTGTCCGAAGTGATGGTCTATCTCACTGCACATAGCGTAGTAGCCCAAGGTCATTCGACGGTTCTCTGGTGTGTTCGGCAGGTGCTCCCGCGGAACAATCTCGTCCTCGTGGTAAAGTGCCTTGAATTCTTCTGGTGCGTCGAAACCCCAATAATCCTGCGGATTGCCACCACCGTGATTGTGCGGTGGATGCCAGGACACAAATAGACAGAAGGGTTGCTCTTCTGACGTCTCATCAAGGAATGTCAGGGCCTGATCCGTCTGCCCGGCAGCCTCCCACTTCCCGAACATCACTTTCTCGCCATCCTCGGTCCAGTAATAGGAACTGTCGGGGTGATAATTGACATGGCAGTTGTTGGAAAGAAAGCGGTCATCGAAACCGTGGCGATCAGGGCCGGCAGGAATCGGGCGATTGCGTTCACCGCCATAGAGATGCCATTTTCCGACATAGCCCATGCGGTACCCGGCATCGCGCAGCACATGCCCCAAGCCAGGACCGATTTCGCCTTCGTTCAGCAAGCGGCGATCGTTTTCGAAGCAGTTGTTGTAGAGGGGATGTCTGCCGGTGAGTATCATCGACCGGTACGGCGTACACACCGGGCAGTTCGTCACCGCGTGCTCGAAACGCAGCCCTTCCCCGGCAAACGCATCGAAGTTGGGTGTCTTGATTTGCGGATTCCCAGCACTCCCCAGCATGTCGTACGACTGCTGGTCAGAAAACACAAAAAGCAAATTCGGCTTATTGCGATTCATTTCTTCCTCCGGTCCAACAATAAACATATGGAAAAGTTCCATATACTCCCGTTATAGCGTAATAGACGGAAATCTGAGATCTCTGGATGATGTTCTGCCATTTATCCTCTCCTGTTATCGAATATAAAGAATTCTTCTTGACGGCGACTATCATTGGCCAAAACGTGCGAGGATTATATTGTCATTTGGATGCTATCATTCTCTTCCCAACGCTTGTTCGCCCTTTACCTGTTACAAGCTCATCTCCCACACTCTCAGGGACGATTCGGGACTGCCGGTTAGTTGCTCCGAAAATGTGTTCCGTATAACACGCCCATCTGGACAGCCTAACATACAGCACTCCATAAAGTGGTCGTTCAGATAGAATTCGACCATGCCCCGCCGTGCTAACAGTCGGAACGTGTTGTCCCCGGTAGAGGGCAGCTCTCTGTCAGCCTGCATTAACGTGGACCATGAATTCTGTTCAGAATCGAATTTCACAAACTCAACGACGCCCTTGTCGAACAGATGAATGGCATAGGGATCACCATCGACGCTGAAATGCAGCTCCGCATGAACTTGATCGGTCAAATGGAGAGATCCCTCTACAATGATGCCGACCTGAAAGTCACCGGCATCAGATGCCAGCAGTTCCTGGCCTTTGAGATTCTGGTTACCCTCCCACCATATCCAGCGTTGAACACCTTCGGCATCAACAAGCAGTTTTTTGACTGGTGCGAGATATGTGATCGACTTGCCAGTTTTGTCGTGTTTTCCATCCATGGCATGGTGATTGACAAGAATCCCGTCAGGGGCGACGAAATATCGGGAGAAATATGTATGCCAAGCTGTTAGCAACTGTGCGTTCTTCTCCGACAATCGAAATGGCCCCTCCTGGGATTCCGCAACGTAGGCATGCATACCCACTGGGCGTCTTTCGCCGAAGTGGCCGAACATGGCATGGATCTTTCCCTCGATTTCAATCATGGCGCCGGATTCGTCGGCGTCAGGATAAATATCTGCCGGCGGTAATGCCTGCCAATGAATGCCATCGCGGGACACACCGAATCCTATACCGCCATTCTGGTCCTTCCGTCCCTTCGGACTTGCGGTCCAGGTGCCGAAGTAGCTGCCGTCAGGCTGTGGAATCGCATAGATGCAATCCCAACGACCATAACGCTCATAATAGCGTTCATCAACCCAGAAAATGTGCTTATCATCGAACTTGGTCCAATGGATAAGATCATCTGACCAGGCAAATAAAATGCACTGCCTACGTTTGCCATCTTCATCGAGACGGTGCTCGCTGTAGTTACAAAGGAAGCGACCTGGATTGCAGGGATCCGGCCAAACAGATCCGGTTCCGAGGTAATGGACCATTTGGTCAGATGCGGAAATTGCCCACCCGTGGTCATGCCAATGAACAGCGTCATCGGATGTTGCCACACCGAACCCTTCCCAATTGCGATTCTCTGAAATCAGATAATAAAGATAGTAGGTACCCTCGTGGAAATAGCACCATGTATCCCACTGGGCACTGACGATTTGAGATTTAAAAATCATTTGTGATATATCCTGTCTACACGTAATTATCCGGAAACTATCCGCATACACTCCCATTTGGGTGCATTACGCGAAATCCATTACACTCTGCACCGAATAGAATGTTATGGTAAAGCTGAACTTCAAGACGGAATTGAGTATAATTCCATTACATTCATTAGACAATTAGGAGACCATGTCCGGATGCATATCAGTTTGGGCGCAAGAATTTAATTAGAGATAGATGGGAAGGGGGATATGATTTCTGTTCGCACACATCTCCCTCATCCTTCTGGACAAAGCCTCAACCTTTCTCTCAAGGTGGTTGGTGGCGGAAATAGGACGGGGGATGAGCGTTTGCTCTGCCTCTGAAGTGAATTTGTTGCTGTCGCTTTCCTCAATGCTGGAGAGGAATGTGTCAAACGGTCCACATTGGCTGGCTTGCGTCGATATATTTCCGGTAATTAACAAATTTTGTTTGAAGGAAACATACTCAGAAGACAATTTTAGATAGAAATCCGTCAGAATAACACAGTGAACCGCAATGGCTATTTAGAATGTCGAGTTTATCTCTATCGGAGTTAGTGAATAATAAATGTGGTTTTTGCGCTATATCTCGATGAATCGGACAGCTTATCACATCATCGCTCCCGCGATCTAAGTTCCACTCAAACAGAAAAGCCCACCATATCACGATGGGCTTTCACATTGAGTACAAAATGTACTCAGCGGGAGCGACGGGACTCGGGCAAGCGTGTGTATACAGGTTATTGTGTTTTATCCATATGGCATTTTAGCATGCGTTAAGGATAAAAATCAAGATTAGATTGTTTACCAATTGCTAGAATCAACTCAATTCCTGCAAGTATTCAAGCACAAACTGCTATACCTACCTGCGTGGGTCAATTAGTCTTCCGTCGCAAATGACACCTAAAAGGTAAGAGATGCTCAAGCCGGTGTACTGATGAGTAGGCAATTGCAGCTCCGGACAATTCATCTCCATGGTGCAAAAGTCGAAGCAGAACATAGCCATTGGGTTTTTGGACTACATCAGGCGCTGGCAAAGTGGTTGCGAAGGTGGCTACAAGCATATCATCCTTTACCAGAGCGGGAAATTTCACCTGTTCAGGAAGCAGATCGCTTGAGGTGCGCTGTGGAAACTCGGCGGAAAGTGAGCCATCAGCTTGAAAAGTCAATGTCCAAGACAAATCATTTGCACCGAGCCCGATTCTTCCCTCCCAGCACCCAAGCAATTCGGTCTGATCAGTATATCTTTCGAATCCTTCAGTTACATCGAATGAGATGGAGTGGTTGCTCGGTTCGAGTACTTGAATCAAGGAACTAGCAATAGCCTGCGCTTGGGAATTTGCATCTGTTGCATTAATTACCACGCTTACGACTATATCTTGCTGGGGAAGAAGAAGGATTATCGCACTTGCACCTGGCATGCCCCCTTCGTGCCATACGATAGAGTTTCCATCGGAATTGGTTCGGAAATACCAGCCAAGACCATAGTGTGATGCGTTGTAGTACGAGTATCTTGCCTTTGGCTCAACATAACTCCGCATTAACAGCTTGTTTTCTTGACTGAGCATAGATTGCGAGTCTTCAGTACTGCGTAGATGAAAGAGACCAAATAGAGTAAGATCATGAGCGCTTGCAAACACATTACCCGCACCGGGAGTGTCATTATACGTCTCAACAAGAGGCAACCCACTTGCGTCATACTTCCTCGCTGCCTTTGCAGGAGATGAGGAAGTATCGACCATCATTGAGTCTATCATACCGAGGGGTTCGAATACTTCAGTCTTGAGGAAATCTGTTAAGCTAGTTCCACTCTGCTCTTCGATGATGTGACCAATAAGACCGTATCCAAGATTAGAGTATTCAAAAACTGTGCCGGGCTGCTGCGCTAAAAACCCATATTTGTGCATAATGATGCCCAGGTTCTGAACAGGTAGATCTTGGTCATTCCAGTAAATACGACCATATGTACCAAGTCCTGAAGTGTGGTTAAGGAGTTGTCTTAGACTGTAGTTTGGATACGCTGGAGAGCACAGTTGATGAGAGAACAAATTACCCACGTAATGACTTGCGGGGGCTTGAATATCGACGATACCACGCTCGTGGAGCATCATCATTGCAGTAGCAACGATGGGTTTAGATGCAGAGGCTAGTGGATAGAGCGTCCTGACCGTACTGGCAATCTTTTGTTCCCTATCGGCCCAGCCAAAAGCATTCTCATGAACAATCTTCCCGTTTTTGGCAATTGAGAAGGCGGCTGATGGAATCTTTTCGCTCTCTATTTCAACTAGAATTTGCTTTTCTACTTCTTTGAAGTCGGAACTGACGTAGCTGGATTTCGATCTTGTCATTTTCTTGCACCCGTTCTCCTCATCGGTTATTTCAAATCCATTGATAGGCAACGGAAACGAATGAAATCTCTTGAATCTAACATGTGATTATACGGAAACAATTCCGTATAATCCCCCTATCACGTCTTTCCGTAATTTACCTTTCTAGAAGGTTTCATACGGAATTATAACCATATAATACGATTGTGCAACTTTATTTCTGTAAAAAGGTAAAAAACTCAAACAGCGTCCAGATTCAGATACGCTCTCCCAGTTTCCCAATCCTCACTACGTTCCATCAAAACCGCACTCACCAAGCGCAAACAAGATGCCACGTTGGGGAACAGACGAATCACCTGGGTGCGCCGTTTGATTTCCTGACTCATGCGGTTCATCTTGTTTCACAAAAAACGCCACCCAAGCAAGAATGTAAGGGGACCCCCATGTGTTAGACCACAAAAGGGTCGAAATAAGTGATAGTTCCAGCTTAACAGACCAAGGTTACAGTACTGGACCTTGATGCGCTTTGCTAAGACAGCGTGGGCCGAAACCTGGCGAGGAGAACACTGCAATAGAACGCGGAGCAGCATCAGTGTGATGACACATACACATAGTGCGGGCGCATATTTCGTGATCCGATAGTCACAGGTAACTTTCGTCGTCAAGCGCATGTACAATAGGCCCACAGTTCACAGATAAGAAATCGCCCCAAAACACAAAGAGCCCTCTATTACTAGAGAGCTCTTGATGTCCCATAAGGGATTACTATAGGCTGCGGGAGCGACGGGATTCGATGCCGCGCGTGTATACAGGTGGTGCTCTTTGTGCCATATGGCATTGTAGCATATAATCATAGGTAAATCCTATCACTTTGCTATTATTTATTGAAACTCCATGTGTAATAATTCCCGAACCTTTCATTGTCTAGCAATTTAGGCGATTGTGACATCAAGCACTTCCTAACTCTCAAATAGTGATTGACATACATACGATTGCTCTTAAAATGATGTTTAGAAAGGCAGTCTTGTTTTTACATATTTAATCCCACTTTCGTTTTCCGAAAAACTGCCTACTCTTGAGTACTATACGGAAATAATTCCACATAACACCCTCCTTGAGGAGTAAATTACGGAATAATGCGATGGGGATTATTCGGAAAAGATTCCAGCTTGAGTGTGATCCGCACCAAAGATTATCGCGATATCTATTGTTGAATCATTGCCTTTTAGGAGCGTGTTAGATGTTTTTTACGGAAAGAAAGTTATCTGAGCGTATCAGGGAATTATCGGGCTTTCGATATCGCGATGCCATCGTGCTTTCTAAATTCAAATTTTCACTTGATTCAGGCGAGGTTGGTAAACGACCCACTGACGAAGCAGAATGGTCCATAGTCAAACTCGGTGATAACTGGCAAGGTCGTGATTTATATGCCTGGCTGGCCATTGATGTTTCAATACCACAAAACTGGCGGGGAAAAACAGTGGTAGGCTGTTTTGATTTTGGCAGCACCGGGCATGGACACAATTCTGGATTCGAATCGCTCCTATTTATCAACGGTCAGGTTTTTCAAGGCGTGGATGCCAACCACCAGGAAGTCTTTTTGCCATCAGAGTTGATCGGTCAGACAGTCAAGTTGCGTTTCCGATTGTGGTCCGGACTTGAAGGCGGGGGGCAACCAAAGCTTCAGGAGCATAAGTTCAGGCGTGCTGAAATCACCTGGTTTGATGAAGACACTGATGATTTCTACTACACCAGCGAAGCAGTGCTGCAAACTGTAAATGTTTTAGACGAGAATCGACCAGAGCGAGAACGTTTGCTGATTGTACTGAATCGTGCTTTTCTGGCAATAGACTGGTCAAATCCCGGTTCTCATGAATTTTATGAGTCCGTATATGCTGCCAACGAGCTCCTGCATAATCAACTTGTACAGATTCAAAACCAGTATCCGGTCACAGTTCATTGCATCGGTCACGCGCATATTGACGTTGCCTGGTTGTGGAGACTAAAGCACACTCGCGAAAAAGCAGCCCGTACATTCTCCACAGCACTCCGCTTAATGGAAAAATATCCGGAATATCACTTTCTTCAAACACAACCGCAACTATATGATTATATTAAAATCGACTACCCTGAAATCTATGCACAGATTCATCCCCGCGTGCAGGAAGGACAATGGGAAATCGGGGGTGGGATGTGGTTGGAGCCTGATTGCAATATCCCTTCTGGAGAATCACTGGTCAGACAGTTGCTGTTTGGCACTCGATTCCTACGTCAGGAATTCGGAATTGAATGTACTTATTTATGGTTGCCTGATGTTTTTGGGTATAGCTGGTCACTCCCGCAAATCTTGAAGAAGTCGGGTATCGAAGCGTTTATGACCACCAAGATTAGCTGGAACCAGTATAATCGCATGCCCCACGACACGTTCAATTGGCGCGGAATGGACGGTTCAGAAATCCTGGTCCACTTTATTACCACACCGAGTGCGTCCTACATCTATACGTACAACGGCGTGATAACGCCAAAATCGATACAGGGAATCTGGGACGCCTACCAGGACAAAGGTCTGAACCAGGATTTACTTCTGGCATTCGGCTATGGTGATGGTGGTGGTGGTGCCAATCGAGAGATGCTGGAGATGCGACGTCGATTGGAGTCGATGCCCGGTCTACCAAAAGTGGTAACGGGACGCGTTGATGACTATTTTAATGCCTTAAAGGACAAGATTGCCACCTCCGATCAATATGTGCATACATGGGACGGTGAACTCTATCTGGAAATCCATCGTGGAACGTACACCAGTCAGGCATATAGTAAACGCACCAATCGAAAATTGGAACTGTTGCTTCGAGATACTGAATGGCTCGGGGTACTCAATAGCCTGTACCAATCAGACTGGCGGGTATACCCGAAGGTTGCATTGAATGAAGCCTGGAAAATTCTATTACGCCATCAATTCCACGATATATTACCAGGATCTTCGATTCGAGAGGTTTATGAAGACTCGCACGTGGAATATACCCAAGCTGAGAACCTTGTGACCGAAGCATGGCAGCAAGCGTTAGAATTTACAGGCGTTCAGGAAAATACCTTTACCGTGTTTAATCCGTCATCGTGGGAGCGTCATGATTATGTTTGCGTCCGATCCAGTGCTGGCAGGATACAAGGGGGCTGGTTCGATGCGTTTGAACGTGAACTTCCAGCACAACGGTCTGGCGACGATTGGATCATATACGTTTCCGACCTGCCAACAATGGGGTTGGGTAGTGTACGATTTGAACCGGGTCACCAGACCAAAAACATACCGTCACCCTTTGTCATACGCGATTCAGCAGTCACCACGCCATACTATCGTATTGCGTGGAATGCACAGGGGCAATTAACAGAAATCTTTTCGCTGACAGCAGAACGCCAGGTATTAGAAGCAGGTGAATGCGGCAACGTGTTGCAGATATTTGAAGATAAACCGATGTCAGGCAAAGATGGTTGGGGGTTAGAACTCTACTATCAGGAGAAAATGCGGGTCGTTGATGATCTGGTTTCTGTGACAGTGAAGGATCATGGCCCATTGTACCTGTTGGTTCAGTTTGAATGGCGTTACGCCGGTTCATCGATTACACAGGATTTGATTGTGTATGCCCATTCTCCGCGTATCGATTTTCGAACTCGTGTAGATTGGAATATACGTCAGCAGATGATGAAAGTCGCGTTCCCGGTGGATATCCGCGCAACTGAGGCGACCTATGATATCCAGTTCGGAAACATCAAGCGACCCACCCACTGGAATACCAGTTGGGATTATGCCCGTTTTGAAGTTCTTGGACACCAGTGGGCGGATCTATCCGAGCGTGCCTACGGCGTGAGTCTTTTGAATGATTGTAAATATGGATATGATATATTTAAGAATGTAATGCGTTTGACCCTCCTGAAATCACCCATCTTCCCTGATGTAGAGGGCGACCAAGGATACCATGAATTCACATACGCGCTGCTGCCACATGAAGGAGATTGGTTTGAAGGTAACACTGTTAGGGAGGCTTGGGCTCTGAATAATCCATTGCGCGCTGTCCCTCAACACGCACCTGTACCGAGGTGTTCTTTGTTCCGTCTATCCGCAGATCATGTGATGATTGATGCCGTGAAAAAGTGTGAGGATTCTAACCGGATCGTGTTGCGCTTTCATGAGTTTGCCGGTGCACGAGGACCTGTTGAGATTTCCAGTGATTTCACAATCGATTCCTGGCAGGAATGCGATCTGATGGAACGTGCTACCGGTAACATCCACGAGGAAAGTCATCTGCGCATTGATGTCACCCCTTATGAGATCAAGAGCTTTTTACTTGCAATGCGCAAATAATTGCACTTGAGATAATACTTCATCTTGAATGCTAGGAGCTGATATGATTCCAGATATTCTGTTTTTTTCAGAGAATCGCGTATGGCGCACCTACTTGGGTGGCAAAACCCTGAATGAGATCGAGGGGAGACCTGATCCGACTGATACCCACTTCCCTGAGGACTGGATCGGATCTACAATTCGCGCGGCCAACACGGGTAGGGAGCACATCGTAGAAGGTTTCTCAAACGTCACTCTCGACGGGAAACAGGTTCGTCTGATCGACTTGATCAGTCAGTTCCCGGAACAAATGGTGGGGAAGAGTCACTACGAAAAATACGGCTCCCATACCCAGGTGCTGGTGAAGTTTCTGGATTCAGCAATCCGCTTGCACCTTCAATGCCATCCCACCATAGCCTTTGCGCAGGAATTCCTGGACAGTCCCTCAGGGAAAACCGAAGCGTATGTGATCCTGCATATACGTGAGGAAGTGACTGACCCATATATCATCCTGGGCTTCCAACATCCCCCGGATAAGCTAGACTTTAAAAAGGCGATTAAAGAACAAGATACGGCGCAGATTCTCTCATGTTTCGAGAAAATCCCCGTACAACCTGGTGACGTGTTTATAGTTCCTGGTGGCTTACCTCATGCGATTGGCGAGGGGATCTTTATGGTGGAAATTATGGAACCCACCGACCTGACAATCAGGATTGAATTCGAACGTGGGGGATATGTGCTCCCGGAAAACGCCCGTTTTATGGGCAGAGGGATTGACTTTGCACTTTCGATGTTTAACTACGAGGAAATATCAGTGGATGACGTCAAAGCCAGGTACTTCGCCAAACCAAAGGTGATACGAGCTCTGGAGAATGGCAGTCAGGAAATCAGCCTTATCCGCGAGGAGCAAACACCATGCTTCCGGGTGAATAAAGTGGATGCCCATGAAACGCTCGATATGAAGACAAACGCCTTCTATATGGGCATCGTCACAAAAGGGGAAGGCAAAGTCTTTTCAGGTGCAGAGCACTATGCTTTAAAGACCTGGGATCGATTTATTGTCCCGCAGAAAACGCAAGGACTTACCTTCGTAGCAGAGGATAGGATGGAGATACTGGTCATATATCCCCCGCTGACAGAATAGCTGAAGCAATAGTTGACAATTGGAAAGGTAAGGTATTGATTCGTCTGCGATTACGCACGCTATCGCATCTTAGCCTCAGCAAAAAAGCCTATCATATTAAGATAGGCTTTTATATTGAGTACATTTTGTACCCAGCGGGAGCGACGGGATTCGTTCGATCACGTGTATACAGTCAGTTGTGTTCATTCCGCATATAAATCCACCGCCTCGCTTTAAGAAATGACGCGTAAATAGGTTGTTTGTTTGATAACACTGACATAGTTGGCATATACTATCAAAGTTCTGCTGTTTTTTCCAGGTGACTTAACCCCGCTGAGAGATCTGTGTCAGATAGTGGCAGTTTTCCAAACACCGAGTAATACGTCCGCTTCTTCTCACTGTGGTAAGGTAGCACTTGACCGTTGGGGCGTGTGATGGCCTCGCGGGTACTGTGTTGCGCCCGGCTCACGAAAAACAGCAACAATAACTGTGCGCCTAACTGCAATAGCCAGCGGAACATTCCTCGTTCGATCGGGTCAGCGGTGACCGTGCGCGCTGAAGCACCCGTTACGTACTCCCATAACATTTCTAACTCTCGCCGGATTCCGTATATAATGGTTTCTGAGTTGAGCGGCATGGTGATCCGCCTAGAGTGGTTTATCCCAACTCACTCTATCAAGTTTGCTATGACTTTCAACTCATTTGAAACACCCAAATCAATATAACAACATAGAGGATAAAATGGGCAAACAGATTAGAGTGGGCGTCTTTGGCGCGAAACGGGGTATGTCGATTAGCCAAAGCTCAGGTACGGCAGCAGGTCTGGAGCTAGTAGCAGTCTGCGATTACTGGCAGGAGCGCGCTCTGCAACTACAGGCGGCGTGCGGTGGTAAAGATAACGTCACGATCTACAATGACTTTGACTCGTTTCTATCACACGATCTTGACGCGGTTATCCTGGCCAATTATTTCCATCAGCACACGCCATTTGCGATCAAGGCATTAAAGGCAGGGAAGCATATCATGTCTGAGTGTGCCGCCTGTCATACCCTTGCCGAAGGGGTGGCATTGGCCCGGGCTGTAGAAGAGAGCGGCAAGATATACATGTTTGCTGAAAACTATCCCTACTTTGCGGCCAATCAGGAGATGCGCAGATTATACCGGGAAGGATTCGTCGGCAAGTTCACTTATGGTGAGGGAGAGTATATTCATCCGTCAACCATTGAGGGCCGGCTCAGTATAAGCCCCGGGCTGCAGCATTGGCGGAACTGGATCCCGTCAACATACTATTGCACCCACTCCCTGGCACCCGTCATGTACATCACCGATACACGACCAGTCACAGTCAATGGGTTCGTCATCCCCCGGGACCATGACGATCCAGAGTACGCCCTGTCTGTCAACCGTCAGGACCCGGCCTCCATTATTGTATGCCGCATGGATAACCAGGCCCTTATCAAACTTGCGCAGGTCTCTATGAGAGGGCATGGCACTCACTACCGTATCCACGGAAACCAGGGGTTGATGGAGACTGTGCGGGGTACGAACGAGCTGCGCATCCGTAAGGAGGCGTTTGACAACAAAGGCGAACTTATCGAGCGCAGATACGTACCTGAGTTCCCTGTTCACAAGGAAATGGCGTCAAAGGCAACCCATGGCGGAGGAGACTTCTTCACTAACTACTATTTCGGTGAAGCTATCCGTGAAAACAAACAGCCGTACCTCGATGTCTATAAGGGCATTGATATGAGTCTTGTAGGTATTTTAGCCTACCGTTCAGCTCTTGAGGACGGAGTTCCCCTGAGAGTTCCAGACTTCCGCAATGAAGCGGAGCGTCAAGAATACGAAAATGATCACTGGTCTCCCGATCCTGAACGTGCCGGACCGGGGCAGCCCTTTCCATCGATTACAGGAGAGGTCCAACCTTCTGTCGAAGCCCTTGAGCTGGCAAACAAGGTCTGGTCGAAGAACGGATATAACGTAGACACACAATAGAAAAGGGATTTCCCTGGGCACCGGTTGATCACAGAACAATCTCTTGTAGGCGACATCCTAACGACCGCGACCTGAGGGGTAACGTTGAACTAAGCGCTTCGCGCAGGAAAAGAGCCCGCCGGGGAGGCCACCAGTGTCATTCCTCGTAGTTGTCCAGAGTGGTCTATACCTCAGAGCAAGTATTCCTATTACTTGAATTGGAGGTATAGTCATGAGCGAGTTACGACAACGGATAATTGAAGAGCTGCAACTACTCGGCTTGGCGGAAAAGAACCAACAAGCCTATATCCGCGCGGTGCAACAGTTAGCGCAGTCTACGGGAAGTCTCCCGACCGCATCAGTGAAGCCGAGTTACGGCAATACTTTCTCTACCTCAAGAATGAGAAACAGGTGACCCCTTGCACCTTCACTATCGCGCTGTGTGGGATCAAGTTCTTGAACTGGTGCAATCTCTTCCGAATGATGTCACGCTTTAGCAATACCGCGTTACCTCATATACATAAAGCACAACGTAAGGATGATTTCACACGAAACATCTTGCGTATCCCCGGTCGTTCCCGCAGTCGCATCCCCACACAAACAAAAAAGCCCATCACAGTGTGATGAGCTTTATTATTGAGTACATTTTGTACCCAGCGGGAGCGACGGGATTCGATGCCGCGCGTGTATACAGGTGGTTATGATCTTGCCGAATTTGTATACGCCTGTAACACCAAACCACTGAAGCGTGCGTTTAGCCTTTATCTTCACGCAACTGTTGTTGTGCAAAACGCACCAAATCTACCGTCGTCTTAAACGCATGATCAAAAGTTACCCCATGCTCAGATGGAACCAGATAGTCTAACCGGCGTTTCCAGTCCATTTCAAATTCAGCACGACGTCGCAATATATGCTCTACATTCATACCCGCTATATCTATCTCACGCGCTGAATACTTCTCAGGTATTATATTTATTGCACGTTCAGGTTCTACACCGGATTGGATCAAACGGTCGATATCATATATATCACGAGAGATAGCGAATTGCCTTTGACCTCCGACTGCCCTCAACTTTTCCGCTAACACTTCTGCAAGGTCATAACAAGGAATTAGCCTTGCCATCACAACCGATTGGTCCGTATAAGGATGGATCAACTCCCTGAGAACTGCCGGGAGCAATAAACTTTCATGGCGAGTAATATCCAACCGGATAGTACGTGGGGAACCGCCCCAACGTAATGGACCCTCGTAGTATACTCGTACCTGGAAAGATTCATTCCCATATTCATCGTTAACGACGTCAATGCGATGTAGCGCAATGGCATAATCAGGGCCATTCTGTTCCAGAGTCCATTCTGTTGCGTGCATCACCGCTGTTTCAAGATCGTCAGCGGATAAGTAACCAGTTGCTGTGAAATCAAGATCTTCGGAAAAGCGATAGTCGGCAAAATAACATTTACGAAGACATGTCCCCACCCTTAAACACCAACTTCCTGGCAATAGTTTCATTTCTGAAGAATCCCGTCAAGAACCATCCAAGGCTGTAGTCAAGGTCTGCAACCATAGGATCTATATGCCATTCTGCCGCACGGCGTCGAAGCTCATTTTCACTTATCATTCTGTTGCTTTAAGGTATTGAGGTTCATGTTAACGCGTATCCGCCACCTGGTGACAATAGGCCCGGTGTCACCCGCTCCCGGTTCCAACGGCGAAACCCCCTTGGAAAGCATGTCCTGCCACTTACCCAATCGGACATTCAAATCAGGAATAGGCAATGCGAGAATTTCCAGCAGGTAGCCAAGACGTTTTACTACAACACCTCCTCCCCATGCATCCAGATAATCTTCCAAACGTAACCAATCTATCTCACGATAGCTTTCTTGTAGAGCTTGGATTAATTGCGTCACACCACCAGATAAATCAGGTCGGGCAGCCGCATCGAGAAGTGTCTTTTCACGATTGGTGATCTGAAACAGTTTGCCATCCTGTGATCGATTGATGACACCGAAAAAGCGGGATTCTAGCACAGTTACAAATTGAAATCGCATGCCCATAATATTCATTGGCAATTTTCGATTTGTCGTTTGCACAAAAACCGTGTGTGGTAATTGTTCGGTCATATTCCAGTAATGCAATGCTGACCAGTAAGCGATTGCTGCCGGAGCAACCAGATGGGATGCAATAACAAAAGCGCTCTCCGTCCATTGCCGGTCAGGACCTGCTGCCAAAGGGACGACTAAATAGGTACCCCGACTGAGACGCTTCAGCCAACCCTTTTTCACCAGGCGACCAAGCATCTGGGCAGCTTTTGATTGCGATGACCAATAGGTCTGGGCATCCGCTGTTGAAAATACCTCCCGACCCATAGCTGACATGTGTGTTAAAAACTGTGCTTCCTGCGAACTGAGTGATAGTATATTCATTGTCATATAACTATAATAGATCGAGCACTTATATGACATAGAATATCACAATCGTTGTAAAACGCAAATTCGACAAACGGGAGGATTACTATCT
Organism: uncultured Chloroflexia bacterium; assembly: GCA_963700595.1. GTDB lineage: Bacteria > Chloroflexota > Anaerolineae > B4-G1 > SLSP01 > PWVB01. Next base: position 136,514 of record CAVOYE010000008.1, on the reverse strand, counting down.
GCAGTTAAAAAAACCTACAGGATATCAACAATTACAAATATGTAATGCCTGCAGGTAATCTGATTCTCCATTGGGAATTTGCACTTCATATTGATTATCGGGATTATCAATATTATAGGTCTAACGAGGACTCACATCAAACGCATCAAAAACAAAAAGAGACCTCTGTTGGTAGAGATCTCTTTTGTGTCTTATAGTAAAATACTATAGGCTAGCGGGAGCGACGGGACTTGAACCCGCGGTCTCCGGCTTGACAGGCCGGCATGTTAAACCGACTACACTACGCCCCCATTACGGACGGAATCATACCACAGGCGATGAATTTGTCAATCCACATTCGCCAGTTTGGGCCTATTCATTGTGGGTATCGTTATGGAGACCCGACCAGGAATTGCGCAAAGAGTCCCGGCGTAACATTGACCTCGATCCACGACGCAATCAACAGCAGCGGGAGCACCACAGCCAGGAAAAGTTTGATGAAGTGCCCAAACTGCCGGACGATACCGAAGATGCCTCCCCCTTCTTGTGGGGGCGAAAGGATGATATCGCCCATCCGCATGGCTTGCGCCGTTGCGAGTACCGCTGCCGGTATTTCAAAGATCCCGTGCGGCAGCACACCCGCCGCCAGGAAGCCCATCGGATCCAGCCCAGCTTTACCGATCTGTAAAGCCAGATAGGCGATGATGGCGCCGGGCGCCATTAGCAATAAAACGGCGAGAATCCCCAGCGACAACAGGCTCAACATTGAAGACAGCAATAATGAACGCACATTATTGAATAGGACTGCCCACGTACTGAATTCCCGCAGTAATCCGGTCTCCGATGCCAGCGACCGGACAGCGTCCGGATCAGCAATCGATCCGAAATTAAACATCGCCGAAGGCAACGGGAAATTCCGCGCGCCCCATAACCCCAAAACCAACCCGCCAATGACCATCACCCCAAAAGTAATAGAAATCTCTGCCCTGATGCCGCGCAGAATCGCGGGTATCTCCTCAAGATATAACTTTACCAGGCCATGTCTGGGAAGTACTGCCTGCCAGAATACCTGCAAACCTTTGCGCAGGTCCATCTGATCAAGGTCACGACCCAATAACTGCTCACGGTTGAAAATCCGCACGCCCAACCGGATCAGGATAACGGTGACAATCAGCAACGCCAGGACGATCAACCACAACGCAAAATAATTGGCATAAAGCAGCAATCCGGCTTCAGCCTGCAGCAGCAGCGCCATAGGCACGATGATAAAACTGGCGACCAGGTTAGCCGCGCGCACGCTGGTCGATTGGCTGGAAACGATGACCGCGCTGGAAACCATGACCAGCGCCTTAACCGTCGCCAGTCCAAAACCCAGGAGCAGCATCGGCGGCGTAGGCCACCACCCCAGGCCCAGTCCCAGCATAAGGACGTACACCGTCATCCCCAGGTAGCTGGCAAGAACCGGTGGGATAACCGCTGCCAGCATTTTTCCCATATAGAGCTGCACATCCGTCACCGGTGTCGCCAGCAGGGCTTCCAGGCTGCGCCGCTCCTTCTCGCCCACAAAGGTTTCCAACGCGATGACGAGGGAAAATGTACTGGGAAAGAAACCCACCACCAGCATTAAAAATGGAAATAATCGCTCAAAAACAATATCCGCGCCGTAGCGGGTCACATACTGTAACCCCTGTTTCGCGACGAAATTCGCAAGGATCGGAAAACACGTGACCAGGATAATGATGGGCACGACGATGCGCCAATCGCGCATGGTGTCTTTTATTTCCCTACCGGCAATAATCATCGCCGGTTGCACCTTGGACTGCCAGCCTTTCCAACCCTGACCTGTGTGTGTTGCATCAGATACGGACTTCATCGGGCACCTCCTCCAGGACGCGCAGATAGACGGATTCCAGGCTTTGCGGGACTTCGCTTAAGGTGACAACAGGCATGTGCTGGTCCGAAAATTTCTGGAGCAGCACAGGATTCACATGCGCCGCATCCTGCGTGGCATAACGGACCCAGGTCTCGCCTTCTTCCTCAACCGTGACCATATCGCGCAGGAAAGCAAGTTTTGACCTGTTTATCCCATTGGCAAACCGCACTTCCATCAAGGGGGGTCCCAACAGGTCATTTTTTAACTCTTTCAGGGTACCCTGTTTTACAATCTTCCCGTAACTGATAATGGCGATGCGATCCGCCAGCTCTTCAGCTTCGGATAAATTGTGGGTGCAGATCATGATCGCCCGTTGGTCATCCCGGCGCATCTGGATGATGGCATCCCGGACGATCCGCGCGCCTTCCGGGTCCATTGCTGAGGTAGGTTCATCCAGCAAAAGGACCGGTGGATTGTGAAGCAGGGTCCGTACCAGCGATATTTTCTGCCGCATCCCTTTCGAATACTCACTCAGCCGTCTGTCCAATGCAAAGGTTATCTGAAAGCGTGTTGACAGTTCTGATAAGCGCGCCTGGCGTTCTCCGGGAGGCATACCGCGTAGCTTGCCGAAAAAATCCAGATATTCTCTACCCGTCATCCGGGTATAAAGCCCGGGCGCTTCCGTCAGGACGCCTACCCGCCGGCGTACCTCGGTTCCCTGCTGAGCGACATCGTATCCGGCAAGCGTGGCTCTGCCCGCTGTCGGTTTCAAGATTGAAGACAGCATGCGGACCGTGGTTGTTTTACCGGCGCCGTTAGGACCCAGCAGGGCAAGTACCTCTCCTGCTTTCACGCTCAGGGTCACCTCACTAACGGCGGTGAGTGTGCCAAATGTTTTTGTCAGGCCTGTCATCTCTATCATACTAACCCTCCTCTAACTTTGTAAGGCTATTATACACCAACCTGCCCAAGAAGTAATCATAAACATGTTTACCTATCCGTCTATACCTTACATTTTTAGAACCTTTATGCTATAATAAAGAATATATAATTATTATTAATCTATTCAATTACGTTGGTAATAATAAACACCAACACAAACACACTGGAGGTCAACCACAATGCCAGCGGAAAATCGGAACTATCATCTCTTAACGGCGATACTCAGGTTGAGTTTAGCTATTGTTTTGCTTCCCCTGAATATACTAACTGCCATACCCTCTGTCCAGACTGTTCAGGCGCAGGGACTTACTCGACCAGCAGCAGCGACGCAGCCGGATGCTCTGCAGGATGCCCTCTCTTTAGCGTGGGCGCAATCCACCTTCCAGGCTGGCAACAACCTGGTTGTTACTTACTCAGCGCGCAATGACCTGGGACCAGCTTTAAAACCAGAAGTGATTGCCGGTGAATCCGTTACTGATACCGTAGACGCTCTCCTGGCAACAGACTTTAACGCTGACCCCAATGTCATCCACGACGCCCATCTCGTCATCCAACTTACCCACCCCCAGGTCGATTTATTGGACGCTTCCCATCCTGCAGACCGAGATGGTGACGTCTTTGCATTCAATCTGGGTGATCTAGCACCTTTGGGCACAGCTACCGTCGTCCTCACTTTGACCACACCATCAAGCGTTGCTGCCTTTACACCATTGGACAGTGGCGCCAGCGTCTACGGCAATTGGCAAGGCAGAACGATGCGCACAACAGCCACGCCCCTGCAGTTAGCACCCGATGGATTTGTGCAATGGCTGGTTTGTACGCCGGATGCCAATTGTGAAAATCCGGATGTCATACGCCAGGCAGCTGTTTTGGAGCACGATCCGGATGCTATTTTTGAGTATGTTCGCAGCCTGGGTTATGAAAGCTACTCTGGCAGCCTGCGCGGAGCACGGGGGACGATATGGAGCGAGGCAGGTAACGGATTCGATCAAGCCAGCCTGCTTATCGCCTTAATGCGCGCAAGTGGTTATCCAGCTGCCTACCGCATAGGTGCGCTTGACCAAACCAATGCCCGGACACTCATAGCAAGTATGTTCCCGGAGGTGACCGCACCCAGCGGTCATATCCCTGTTGGCTCTGAAGTTGCCGACCCAGCGAACGACCCGGACCTTCTCTCCGAAGCTCAAGAGCACGCCTGGGCAGAAGCCTATTTGCCCGGTCTTGGTTGGACGATCCTTGATCCTGCCTTTCCCACCAGTCTAAAAGGCGACCAATTTGGCACGCCCAATGGCGACAAAATAGCGGAATTGCCGGACACAATTCGGCATAAACTCACAGTCGCTTTGGAGGTTGAAAAATACAGCGCATTTCCGGTTGGTGGCATTAACCTTTATAGCTTGAAGCCTCTGACTGCGACCTTCAACGTTGTTGACCTGGTAGGCGAACCTTTAATCTTTGCCCATTTGGTCAATAGCACGGATCAGACCGGCATGGTTTTCGCCACAACGCAACATACCTACACACCCTATTTCGTCGCTGGTGCATCAGAAGCCCTAATTGAAGGAGAAGCCTTCAGCGAACTCATCAGTAACTTTCCCCTGGGACAGGATTTTGTCACTGCCGAGTGGTTGGATTTCACAATCTATGATCCTGTAGGTTCGAGCACAACTTACCGGCGCGAACTGTTTGATGATATCGGATACCAGGCGCGCGTTGGGGGGGGTGCCGTTGGCGCTTTGGAACGCGATGCCACCGCACGCGTCAGTCTTATGTCTTCGTGGACGACACTCGTTGCACCCTCACGTGTGCCCCTGCAAGCCATCAATAATGCTTACCAGGAGATAGTTGATAGTTCCCTGGAAGGCATTGACGTACGCGACGCGACGGCTGGCTTGGAAGATACTCCGAATCCCACGCAAGAACAGATTGACCTCGCCCGTGATGCAGTTGCCGTCTATGGCGAGATGGCTAGGTTAAACCAGCGCTTGCACTTATACAAATTTGCTGCCGCATCCCACCAGGGCCACGACTACGTCGCTGACGCGCTGCTGGTTAAAACTTATCCGGATACACCGCGTCTTTTCACCGTGGGTTGGGAACGCAACGACCAGGAAAAAACTGATAGCATCACTTTCGACCTACTGCGAAACCGGGTACGGGCAATGGCTTATCCCGGGCAGACCGAAATTGGTTTGGAAGGTTTTAATTTCTGGCGGGCTTTGCTTGATATGGCTATAGAGCACGAAGTCCTCGCTGAGGTGGCCCCCGAACCCCTGAGCAGTGTTGGCGTTGTTTTCGAAAAAGCGCTGGCGGATGGTGTGCCCCTGGTGCGGATCACCCTGGGCAACCTGGACAAGTTGGAGGGACTGCCTCTCTCAGACCAGGCGAAGGCCCGCATCACGACAGCACTGAGCGATGATCCAAATCAATACGTGATAGTCCCGGACCAGATGGTGACCATCGAAGGCGCCGTAGAGCCAACAGTGGGTTGGCTGGAGATTCACAACGACACGCTAGAAGTGATTGATACCATGGAAAACGGCCAGCATATGGCTGCTTTTAGTTACTCCGCTCTCGCTGAATTTTCTGTCAAAGCCGGCAGTTTCATCGGCGGTTTCAGCATCGGATTCTTCGCCCACACAATGGGTTTTTGGATAGGGTTCTTCGAACAAATGCCTCTGGAAAATCAAGATATTGGCCAGGTGATCAGCGCTTCAAAACAGGTTGCTGCCGATTGGGGTGCAAGCGCAGACCAATACTGCAATGAAAAAGCGGATGAAAAGTGGTGCAAACGCGGAATCGCAGTTGGGAATGCAGCCGGAGCTGCTATTTTGGCGAAGGCTGATCCCCCCTTACAGGACACCCTATTTGTTCTCCCGCTTGATCCGCCGGTAACAAACTCTCATGTTTCCACCGTACTCAATCAGGCTGCTTCACTGAGTGGGAATGCGGTAACGGCTGCGGTGACAACGGATTTATCCGCTTTTTACGGGACTTCGACACAGACATGGACTGCGTTGGGGCTAAACAGTTTTCCGTTTGATAGCCTGTCTATTCCCTCCGCTGAACTCTATGACGGCAGCTTGTTACTTGACAGCGGTCCCCTCACGGCGGCACCTGCTAGTGACGCCCTGGCAACAGCCCAAAGCGATGGGACAGCGATCGCTGTTGATGGCTTGATGGCAGGCACTTTATCCATGCATGCCAACGCCCTGTTTGATCTGGGTGCCGGAAGCGAATACCAATCCCAAAGCATTAATCTTAGTTCCACCTCTGATTACACGCTGAATCTTAGCGGTGCGACTGTCATCGTCAACGGTAACTTTTTCACCGGCGATCTACAGGTCGTCACCAATCAGGCAACAACTCTGACCGCTTCCGGAGCAGCAGCTGTGCCAAACTTTTCCACTAGCGCCACGTTTACGCCTGACGGAGGCGGCATAACGGTAGCTGATGCGACGGGCACCCTCAGTGTCGGTGGATCCACCGTTGACGCAAGTCACGGCTTTGCCCTGGGCAACGTCAATGGTCTCGCCACTCTCGCCCCAGCGGGTCCGCAGGATTCTTTTTCGTTTAACGGCACCGCCGATTTCTTCACCCTGGCATTGAGTGATGGCACCAGTACAATCTCTTCTGGCGAAATGACAGAATTTGACGCCAGTTTGCTTGCTAACTTTGCCGGCACATACACACTTACTGCCAGCGCACCAGACGGTTGGGATCTGAGTTTGGATGAAAATGGCCACATCACTGCCCAATCACCAGCGGGTGCATCAGCAGACACATATTCAATACTTGTTACAGCACAATCGATCGATTACGCCGATTTGTTTGTCTCATATGTACACCACGTCACAGTGACCGGTGTGAACGGTGTAGCAGTAACTGTTGCCCCCGACCCCATCTACACTGTTCCGTGGGGACCAGTTACAGATGTCATCAACTTCAACAACACTGTGGGCAGGGTGCAAATTCCTGACGCTGCCTTTGCCTTGACTGTACACAACACATCTTCGACGGCGCAGACCTACAACCTTGACGTGAGTGGATTGCCTGCGGGCTGGTCTATCCTGGGTGGTGAGGCGGGCAGCACCCACATGGAGCTGCTCCTTGAAGCGGGTGAAAGAGTTCAACTGGGACTTTACATCTCACCAGCAGTGAGTAGCCTACCTTCACCCGGTAGTACGTACCCCTTTTCTGTGATTGTTACCGCGGCGGACAATGCCGGGGTAAACGACGCCGACAGTGCTACCTTCACTATGCCCAGCTTACCCTATCCAATCCTTGTCGTGGCGCCGGATAGTATTTATACCGGCGAAAACAGCAGCATCGCCTTTGATGTGACCCTGACCAACGCCGGTAATGCTGCCGGCAGTTTCGACCTTGTCACCAGAGTGCCAGCTCCTGGTTGGTCAGTGACCAATCTCCAGGATCCAATCTCTTTGAATCCTGGTGAATCTGACACCCAGAGCGTAACCGTGAACGTCACCACCGGTGATACAGGTGTAGATTACCCCGTCTCCATCGGCAGCCCCGCGCCGACCGTTCCCTACACACCAACAGTTGCTATAAACGTTTATATCGCCGAACCTTACAGTTTACCCATTTTCCAGGCAGCGCAAGGATGTGTGCTCGATTCAGACAGCCTGGCAGCTGCCCTTGAGTCCCTTGCCCTTGCCGTCAGTGAGCTGGAATCCAGTTGTACCGAGGGTTCCTGTTCGATTGCATATCGAGACCGCACTGTGGAAGCTATTCGTACCTTGACGCTCTATGCTGACAGCGCCTCTGAAAACACTGCAGCGACCACAGCTGGCTCTGAATCCGATTGCTGACGTCCTTGCCAGCCACAGCGACCTGGCAGACATTGAGGCTGACTTGGCGAATCTGGCATTAACCGTCAATGAACTGGCTATAGAATTATGCGAGCTCGAAGAGCATCGTCCCGCGGCACGGTTTATACCTTATCTGGATGCCATTCTGTTGGGCGACACCGCGGATTTTAGCCTGGAAGTGACAAACCATGGTACGTTGGCTACGACCTATGCGATCACCGTGTCCACACCCAGCGGCAACCAGATATTCAATACACCTGTAAACGCCGGTGCAACAGAAACACTCGCGGTCAACACCACACCCAATGCACTGGGAAGCTACGACCTCGTCGCAGAAATCGTGGCAGTCGCGCCAGATGTCACTGTAGATATCGCCACCCAGGCGGTAGCGCGTCTCAATGTGGTGGATAAGTTTGTGCAGGTCACGAACGTATACGTTAACCCGGATTTTGTCGAGACAGGTGTTAGCTCCACCACACTCAGTGTTGAGATCGCCAACACCGCTGGGGTTGCCCGGGAAACCAACGCCCGAACCGCGATACTGGCTGACGGTGGCGGCATCAGTTGGACGGCTGACATTCCCCTCACGGTTCTGATAGGCAACCCACGCACCTACACCCTGCAAACCGTAGACACTTCCGGGTGGGGTCAAGGTGTATACACCGTTACTGTCGACTTATTGGATTCCGGTGATGGCCTTATTCCTGACGGCAGCGGATACGGTATCTTTGCTGTTGGACAGGCACTGAGCGCCAGCCACAGCATTGCGCCAAACATCGTCCCACCAGGTACGGTGACTGTGACCGCAAAAATCACCACAGAAATATTGGCACCGACAATCTTCCCGGGTGCGGAACAGGCCACTGCAAATGGACTGGGCGGGCAGCAACCGACAACTGAAGCCAAACCAAGTGTCCCGAATGAAAGCGCAGACCCTGCCTTTAATCCTCTAGCGGTATCGGCATCGCTGTCAGCTATCACGCGAACAGAAGACACATCTCCCACCATTCTCTATGCTGGAACCTGGACCACAGTGACCAACATCTATGCCAGCCAGACAGACAATTCCAGTTATCACACATCCAACACCCCGGGGGATACCGCGACCTTCGTCTTCACCGGTACCTGGGTGCATATTGGCTTTCTAAAGGACAGGGGGGGCGGTGAGGTTGAAGTCGTCATCGACGGAACAAGCCAGGGAACAGTGGATCTCTATAGCCCTGTTTCGTTATGTTATTTAAGTGAATGTCTGGCGAGTGCCGCATACAGCGGCCTATCGGACGGACCGCACACCCTTGAGATCGAAGTAACCGGCACAGCCCACCCCAATGCCATTGATTACAGAGTCAAATTGGACTATATCGACACATGGGATAGAACACTCTATACGGATGGCATATTCGAACAGGATGATACGCGGGTTTGGGCTACTAGCAGCTGGAATCAGATCCTTCAACCCGAAGCCAGTGGTGGCAGCTATATGAACGATGGCGGTGTATCAAACAACGGTTCAGTCTGGTTTCCTTTCACCGGAGACTCAGCGAGTTTCATCGCGTTAGCGACGTACAACAGCCAGAGTGTCAGCGTTTGGGTGGATGGTGTGTGGGAGGGGAATGTGCTGATCTACAGCGGTTCACCCATCTCGCGCAGTTATTCATTCAGTGGTTTCGGTCCTGGTCCGCATGTCATGCTGGTCAGTGCACACCGTGGTGAACCCAACATCGACGCCTTTGTCACCCCGGCTAACGGTCCTGATTATGAGACACCCGACTATACCGGGATTGTGCGCTATGAAGAAGACCATCCCGCCCTGCTTTACAATGGCTATGATCTTCAACATCGCCCGACCACATGGAGTACGGGAAATGCCGGTCAAGCCAGCATTTATTCCTATATGCAATCCGCCACAATCAGTGACACCGTTAGTCTCACGTTTGATGGGAGTTGGCTGAACATCGGCTTGAGGACGCGAAATCGTGGCGGTTTAGCTGAAGTAGCTGTCGATGGGGTGAGTTACGGAGTCGTGAATGCCTACACACCGTATGAGGATGTCGTCTCATATCAATATGACCTCCTGCCAGGAACGCATACGGTAACGCTCACAATACTGGGCGAATCCGATCCGCCGAGTTCCTACCACACTGTATACCTGGACTACATCGAGATATGGGATACAACCCCTGTAACCGACACTTTCCAGAATACTCGAAGAAGTGCAGAATCTGCGCGTGTGCACGTCAGCAGTTCCGTATCTGACGGAAGCCACGAGAACGCCATCCAGGGTGATTATGTTTCTTCTGGTTTGCCCAACAGTCTTGCAAACGTCTGGTACAGTTTTGTTGGTGATTCCTTCACCTTCCTGGGTCTAACGGTGAGTAATGGTGGCAGTGCTGAGATATACGTGGACGGTATTTTAACCGATACAGTGAGTTTTGACTACCCATTCAGCGTGCAGCCTTTCGCTTTTCACTACACGGGTTTTGATTATGGTCCGCACGTCGTCCGGGTGCACAATGTATCGAAGATGCGGATCGATGGATTCATCGCCAATCCACCTGATCTGAACCCTTACCAACCCATCGCGGAATGGTGGGATAACAGCCCTGCCGGAAGCGGTGCGCCACTTTTTGGTACGGTGGGCATAGCATCAGGCATGACAGCGGGCGATATCAATAACGATGGTGATGTAGAAATTGTTGTCACCGCTGATGACATGATCAACTATGGTTCTTTATTTGTGTATCGCGGTGATGGTGCCGATACAGGCTCGGGCACCCCGATCCTGTGGAGCCACGACTTTGGCGGTGGCGTTTTCCGCACTTGGGTCGGCTCTCCCGCTATCGCTGATCTGGACGGGCAACCAGGTTCCGAGATCGTCGTCGCAGCGGGAAGCGAACTCTGGGCATTTTACAGTGACGGTACAACATACTGGATGACGGATACTGCGTCTATTTTTGAGACGTTATCCGCACCAGCTATCGGTAACCTTGATCTGGATCCTGAACCGGAAATCGTAATTAACCTGGGTAAAACACTCGAAATCCGCGAGCACGATGGAACTCTGGCATGGAGTAAGGTCTACGCAGACTATGTCAACCCACCGCTCCTGGCAGACCTCACCGGTGACGGATTGCTGGATTTGGTTATCACGGGTTGGAATAATCAGGTAGAAGTCTATGATTTCAACCTGGGCTCTCCGCAGCTGGTCTGGACAGCCACTCTGACCACTTCCCTTGGTGGTACCTTTGGCGCACCCGCGATTGCTGATATCGATGGGCAGCAACCTGGGGGCGATGCTCTTCCTGAAATCGCGGTGGCTAGCTATGGCGCACTGACCGTACTTAACGGAGAGGATGGCAGCGTGGTCTGGGAAATGCCACTCGACCCAGGTAATCCAGGGGGTGTTTCCATCGCCGACCTGGACGGTGATGGGGAAGTCGAGATCGTGACCGGTATGAAATATGACGATGGAACCGGTCAAGGACGCCTCTATGCACTGAACGCAGATGGATCAATTCTCTGGTGGACGCCTGCTTATGACTCAAGTTCAGCCAACAATGCTTCCACCCTCGACCTGGACGGTGACGGCATTTACGAAGTCGCCTGGAACGGCAAGGAACAGGGATTTACACTGTTCAGTGGTTTGGACGGATCCGTGCTTTTTAATGAACCCCTCCTGAACTCAGTGACTGGCACAGATTATCCACTCATCGTTGATGTCGATAATGACAGTCATGCGGAAGTCGTCGTCGCTGCGCTCAAAGGTCTTCGCATCATTGGCTACGGCGAAGCCTGGTCTGATGCCCGTCCTCTGTGGAACCAGCACAGCTATCACATCACCAATGTCAATGATGACTTGAGTGTGCCCTACAATGAGTTCAATAGTTGGGATGCGCACAACACCTACCGTACCCAGACGACACTGCGTACGCCCCTGCCAGTCTATGCAGTCACACTGACACACACTGTGGGAATCGATGGTGTGACCGTTTTGACCGATACTTTTAACGTCGATCCGGACGTACCAAACAATCCGGAATACACCTGGAACTACACACAAAGCTGGTCAGATCCCGTCGTAACCCGCACATTCGATGTGCAATTACCGGATATGCGACCTGGAGAGTCGCGCCTCGCGGCAGAAGGAAGTTATGTGACCTACAGCCTGCCGAGTGGGCAGAACCGGATACAGTTACCCCCCCTGTACGTCAGCGCCCCCCACATAGTCCAAATATCGCCTGCTGCGTTGACCGTTGCTGCAGGTGGCACGATTGCGTTCGATGTAATCCTTTTAAATCCGGACAGAAACAAGCCTGACACCTACCTTCTATCCCTATCAGGCATACCTGACGTATGGGCAGATTACCAGGCTGCAATCCCAATGGGTGCAGGTGAGACAGTCACGACAACACTTAACCTTACCATCCCGGCAGATACACCACCAGACACACTGCCGGTCATCTTGGATGTGCGGAACAGTCTTGGCGCGACTGACCAGGCTGCAGCCTGGTTGACCGTTGTGGAAGGTTTGGACGTGACGATCACACCTGATATGCAAACAACTGCCCCCGGCGAAATTGTCACTTACACGCTGACTATCAAGAACTTTGAAGGAGAACAACGCTCTTATGCGCTCAGCGCTTTGGGGTTGACCACGGTCAATCTCCCTGGACAGGTGACTGTGGAAGCAGGAAGTACGGTTGTGATCCAGTTCACGGTGTCATCAACAGCATCAGGACCGCAGCCCTTCACCATTGTCGCCAGCGCCACTGGTGGCGCAGCTGCCAGTTCTGATGCGATTTTGGAAACAACTGGGGGAGCGCCAGTCGCATCGCTTTCACTGGCACCCAACCCGGCTGTAACTGGTCCCGGCAGCACGGTTGAGATGACCGTGACAGTGTCCAACATTGGTTATTTGCCAGGTACCTTTGATTTAAGTGTTGAGGTTCCCACGGGGTGGAGTTACACGCTGCAAGCCAACGGGTATGAGATAAGCAGCGTGGCATTACCACCGCACCTGTTCAACACCAGCAACATTAATCTGCTGGTCACACCAGGTGTGGGCACGGCACCCGGGGATTATCCGGTAACGATCACCACTGTGACCCAAGGGAACCCAGATGCAGTTGTCAGGTCAACTGGAACAGTTCAGGTTATAAATAGAGGTGTACAAGTAGAGATAATATCCGGTCCGCTCACGTTGGACCCCCGTCTATCGGGTTCCTGGAATGTGAGGGTTACCAATACTGGTAACAGCGGTGACACCTTTGATCTGCAAGCAGCAGGACTCATGGCACTAGCAGGAACTTTTTCGACTGCTGCAGTAACCCTCAATCCCGGCACATCGCAAACGGTGCAACTATCGTCTGGCACACCGGACTTACTCACGCCACAGAGCTATCCAGTCGCCGTTGCCGCAGTATCACGAACGGATTCTCGCATCAAAGACATGGACAAAACAACAGTTTCGTTTACCGGCTACGAGGAAGTCGAAATCACATGGCTACCGGCATCGAAGACGGTAACCGACACGCTTCAGGCTACATTCAAGCTGTTGGTCACCAACAACAGCAATGTCAATGCCAACATAGCTCTGTCAGCCAGTGCTACGCCAAGTTCGGATGTGAATCTGGCTTTCATAAACTTACCTATGCCACCGGGTGCGGCAGCCCAACTGCCGGTGACTGTTCAGGTTAAGCAAGCTGGGATATATGAACTCAGCGCAACAGCTGACTCCACTGGTGCAACATTTAGTGACACCGCGAAGCTGACAGTGTTAACCACTACTGTGACACCGGAGTTCAAAATTATATACTTACCCTTCGTCGTGCGAAATAACTGAGAGAGATCAGATCCTTTAGAGAAATTGGATCTGAAGCTAAAACATTCCACCCAGGTTAACTGGTTTGTTTAAGAGGAATAAGCATCCTCTGGGAGGTTTTAGTCGATAAATATAGTTAAAAACAGAAAATAAAAACATCTGCAATCTGAACGGATTGCAGATGTTTTTATGACTGCCGAACAGTTAAGTCAGTTATAATCGCACAGCATTATCTTTAGATGGTGGGATATTTTGCTTGTCCCAAAAACGATTATCTGAGTTCAGCATTTCCAACTCACGTTCCAGTAAATAGTTCAAAATCGTGCGCAGGGCAATAATAGCCCCGAGCAGAAGAATATCTTCCCACGTCGGTGAAAGACCTGTCTTTAGAATATCAGCAGCAACCTGAAATTCCAAAGCCAATACCATGCTTTGTCCAAGGGATATCCGAAGTTTAGGCACACGCTTTGTGTCTTGACGAAAGACACAACTCCGTATATAGCCGATAAAACTCCGTAAAACACCGACAGTCAGGACAAAAGCACCGCACGCTTCTACAATGACAATCAGGTAACCGACGATTGTCCGCAGCAAGACTTCCATTAGCCCTCCAGCGACATCATACCACGTGGAACTATCCTGCTGGCAAACTCAGCCAGCACGGCAAGTTTCAGAGCACATCAAGCCCACATAACATTGTCTTCCCCGGATTACTCAAACGGGCAAGCGTATGACCCCTGCTTCCGCGATATTTAGCCGCGGCGGCGCAGGAAAGCTGGTATCTCGACGTTATCTCTATCTGCGAGCGAGTTTCCGAACAGGTCTTGTGTGCGTGGTTCGGTCCGGCGCTGTACTGCTGCGCGAGGCGCCGGTTCCGGCTTATCCTCGCCGTCAAAGCCGGTGGCGATGACCGTAATACTGACCTCTTCACCCATCGATTCGTCGATAACGGCACCGAAGATCATATTGACGTCCGGGTGTGCCGATTCACGAATAATGGATGCCGCCTCGTTAACCTCGAACAGGGTCAGGCTGGATCCACCGGTGATATTAAAGAGAATACCACGCGCGCCGTCGATGGTGATATCCAGCAAACGGCTGGAGATCGCCTGTTGTACAGCTTCAACAGCCCGCTTCTCGCCTGTGGCGCGTCCAACAGCCATCAGCGCAGCGCCACCTTCAAGCATAATAGCGCGTACATCGGCAAAATCCAGGTTTATAAGTCCAGGAACCGTAATAACTTCGGTGATACCCTGAATACCCTGGCGCAGCACGTCATCTGCAACCCGGAAAGCATCTGTCAAACTAACACGCTTCTCAGTGATTTCCAACAAACGATCGTTGGGGATCACAATCAGCGTGTCGACAACCTGCTTCAAGGCTTCCATCCCCTCTGCCGCGACCCGGGAGCGTTTTGCGCCTTCAAAAGTGAAGGGTCTGGTCACGACACCGATGGTCAAAGCTTTTATTTCTTCTTTGGCAATCCTGGCGATTACGGGGGCAGCACCTGTGCCTGTCCCGCCACCCATCCCTGCCGTAATAAAGACCATATCAGAACCCTGCAAGACTTCCCGAATCTCATCCTGCGATTCTTCAGCGGCTTTATGACCCTCTTCGGGGTTCCCCCCTGCGCCCAGACCACGGGTGACAGTGTCACCAATTCGCAGCCCCTTGGGTGCCTGGGAAAGCATAAGAGCCTGGGCATCGGTATTCACTGCGATGAATTCGACGCCTTGCAGCCCTTCCTCAATCATTCGGTTGACGGCGTTGCTGCCACCGCCCCCGACGCCCACAACACGGATCTGGGCAAAATTCTCACCTATTCCCACCATCTTGTACCTCCTCAAATCAAAATGTGACTCAACACCAAAAACTTCAAAGCGAAAAAATCGCTCACCAACACCAAAATAATGCCCGGCAATTCAACTTAAAGCCCCTTTCAGGGTATAGTCCCTTTCAGGGTATAGTCCCTTTCAGGGTATAGGAAGCAATTTTTTAATAAAGGAAACAAAACGCTTCCACCAGGTCGGACCGGAGGAATCCCGCCACTTGGTGGGTCCATCCTCCCACATCGGTGCCCAACGCACCAAGCCCACCCCCACAGCCGCATCAGGACCGCTGACTTTATCAGTCAAACCGGAAATACCCTCCGGCATCCCGATTTGTATCGGTAAGTCAAATATACTCCCTGCGAGTTCACGCAAACCTGGAAGCTTGGCGGTTCCACCGCAGATCACAATACCTGCGGGTAACAACCCATCATAGCCGGAACGTTTCACTTCTTGCTGCACATTCTCCAGAATCTCTTCACAACGAGCCTGGATAATTTCCGCAAGCTTCCAGCGCGGATAAGCGATTGCGGTTCCTTCACCATATTGCGAAATAGAGAAGCGTTCATCTTCTGCCACCTGGCTGGAGATTGCATGACCATGCCTGAGTTTTACCTGCTCTGCCGATGCCGACGGCAAACGAAGACCGATCGCTATATCGCTGGTAATGTACTCCCCACCCATTGGAAGGGATTTGGTGTGCCAGACTGTCCCATCAATGAAAATCGCGATATCAGTGGTGCCTTCGCCAATATCCACCAGCACAACACCCATTTCTTTATCAGCATCCGATAAAACCGCTCGCCCAGCAGCCAGACTCGTCAAAACCAACTCACTGATTTGGATCCCGGCGCCTTGCACACATTTCCGCAGGTTCTGCAGCGCTGTGCTTGCACCCATCACAACATGGGCTTCAACTTCCAAACGGAAGCCGTGCATACCCAGAGGCTCGCGCACACCACCCTGTCCATCCACAGTATAAGCCCGGGGTAAAATGTGAATCAATTCCTGGCTCTGAGGAAGCACAATCGCGCCGGCGGCTTCCAAAACGCGATCCACGTCGTCGGGCATAATGCCCTTATCCCTGCGTGAGACGCCGACAACCCCGGTGCTGTTCCGGCTGGAGAGATGCGCGCCAGTTACGCCGACATAAGCCCTTTCAATTTGGTACCCGGACGTTTGTTCGGCTTGTTGGACGGCGTCAGAGATCGAAGACGTTGCCTGGGCGACATTCACAATCACACCCTTTTTTATTCCTTTAGTAGGTGCGTTACCCACGCCGACAACGCGCATATCGCCTTTTTCGTCAATCTCCCCAACCAGGACAAGGACCCGACTCGTACCAATATCAATACCTACAACAGATCGTTCCACACTTCACCCCCTTCACCAGGAGCGTTCCAAAGAATAAGTAACCCCACCAGGAAAACGAACATCAATGACATACGGGAAAATACCTTCAGCTTCAAGGTGTTCTACAAGTTCTTGATAAACTTGCCAACGCATTTGCATCTCTGGTCCGACGCCGAAAGCGATTCGCCGCCCATCCGGGTCATTCCAGATTAATCCACGCTGTTGGTTAAACTCAAATGCATCAGCCGGGACCCCTAACGCAATCAGGGAGACCACGCCCTGCTGTGTCGCCCGTATCGTAGCCGTGTACTGGCTTGTTTCTGCAGGCAACGGACCAGTAACAATAGGTAGATCAGGCCTGTCGGACACTGCCGGGAACACACGTCCTTCCTGGTCAGTCCAATACACTGCTGATGCTGTGTGCCACGCCAGAATGGGTGCGCGCTGCGTTATATAAAACTCACAAGCTGCCGGGAAAATGGTACAGTTTATATCAACATCAACCAGCCCGGGTACCGCAGCCAGAACACCTTCAGCTGCTTTTTTGGGTTGGAGACGGAAAACATGCCATCCTACCAGGTCGGAAGCTACCACAACCTCTGTCGCCATCTCAACAGTCGATACCCCGTAAAGCGATACATCTTCTGCCAACAGGTACCAGGGATCACCAAACAAGACCCAGATCGCCAGGACATTAACCAAAACACCTATAATGACCACCTTCCATGGAAAATGGAACGGCTGCGCAACGCGTTTTTTGCGCCTTGCTGCCATAGGCGCCTGCTGTCCCAGCAGTGCTGCAGTACGATAATATGCGGGTCTTTTCTTCATAGCTGGTCTCTCATTTTTTATCCCGGTCTGAAAACGCGCTCTGACCTCGCATTTTCCTGATACCTGTCCAACGCTAAATCAATTAACCAATCTAACAAACGCGCATAAGATATGCCCGATGCTTCCCACAACTTCGGATACATGCTAATCGCTGTAAAACCAGGAATGGTATTGATCTCATTCAAATATATATCGTCTGTCTCGCCGTTAATCAGAAAATCCACACGGGCCATACCGGCACCGTCGATCGCCCGGTAGGCTGCTACCGCCAGAGCTTGAATCTTCTCCGCAACCTCTGTTTCTAATGGAGCTGGAATCATCAGATCCGAGACTTCCTCCCCATCAGCCAGGTATTTGGCGATGTAATCATAAAATTCACGTTTGGGAACAATTTCGCCGGGAACAGACGCTATGGGTTCCTCATTACCCAGAACACTAACTTCAATTTCCCGGGCGGATGGAACCGCCCATTCCACCAGCAGCCTGCGGTCATAAAGCGCCGTTTCATCAACGCCTTGCCTTAACTCCTCACGATTATGGCATTTCTTTATACCCACACTCGAACCCAAATTGGCTGGTTTCGTGAATACCGGATAACCCAAATGCTCTTCCACCTCATTCATAAATGCTTCCGGTTCTGCTTGCCAATGTTTACGGGTCGTCCAGACATGTTTGGTCACCGGCAATCCATGCGATTTCACCACATCTTTGAACGTAATCTTATCCATTGCCAGCGCAGAACTGAGAACCCCCGCGCCAACATACGGTACGCCAGCAAGTTCCAGAAGACCCTGTACAGTGCCATCCTCGCCGTAGGTGCCGTGCAATACAGGAAAAACAACATCCACCCGTGAAAGGGCTGAAAGGTTATGCATCCCCGACCTGGATTGCAGTTGCATGACTGTATTGTCCTCATCTCCATCCTGGGGCACGCCGTTCATATCCGAAGACCACAAGCCTTTCTTTGAAGGATCAGCAAATATTGCAGCCGTTTTCATGCCCGAGTAATCTTCAGCCTCAAGTGCGCCCATTGGATCCGCGCCGACCATCCACGCACCGGTACGCGATATCCCTACCGGGATAATTTCATATTTTCCCGGATCCAGAGCGCCCATCACCGAACGGGCGGAAAGCAGACTTACCTCATGTTCACCCGAGCGTCCACCAAATATAACCGCTACCTTCAATTTTTCAGTCATCTACACCCACCCATTATTGAGATACCAATCATGCTGATTTCCTCTGCTAAAATTTCTATTTCTGGTTCCAGCTGCACCCCGGATTTGTCCATGACAGTATTTTGCGCCAACCTGATTAAGGCTCTATAATCTTCTGCTAATCCGTGCCTGTCATTGATAAAAAAGTTTGCATGCTGCTCAGAAATAACGAATCCGCCAATCCGAAATCCCTTTAGTCCGGCAGCCTCAATAAGTCGCCCCGCATAATCTCCTTCAGGATTTTTGAATGTCGACCCCAGTGTTTTCCCAGGTGGCTGTGTACGTTGCCGGCGTTGCGTATATTCCTCAGCCTTTTGCCGCAACCTATCCGGGTCATCTGGTTTTAACTGGTAGTCCACACTCAGCACTAAAGCGTCCACGCCCTTTGCCTTGAGTTTGCTGGTCCGGTACCGAAATTCAAACCATGCATTATCCACACTTTGCACACCCGTTTCAGGTATAAAAACCTCTGCACCGGCCAAAATACTTGCAGTCTCTCCGCCAAACGCTCCCGCATTATTGACCACTGCACCACCGATTGTACCCGGTAAACCAACTGCCCACGTTAATCCGCCATATCCTTTTGCGACAGCTTCCCGTGCTACTTTTACCGCAATGACGCCCGATTCAGCCTTGAGATGATACCCATCATCAAATTGATAGGCGCGCATATGGTTTAAAATCACCAGTCCCCGTAAACCGGAATCCGGTAATAATACATTCGTCAATCCGCCATACACACGCCATGGGATCTCGAATGCCTGAGCCAGTTTAACAGCCCGGATCAAATCTTCACGTGACCTGGCGATATACAATATGTCAGCAGGTCCTCCCACGCCGGCGCCCGCATAAGGCGCCAGGCTTGCATTCACCTGCGCACCACTTCCCAAAGCTTGCGCCAACGCAACCCGAGTCAACCCCATTTTAAGCTTCACCTAACAGTCCATAACACGGTTGGTCATTACACAAAAACAGTTACATCGCATGAAGTTCATCCAATAAACGATTACCAACGACAGTTTCATTACCGGCGCCCATCAGCATTACAACGTCACCAGGCACAGCCATGTGAGCAAGGGTGCTAACCGCATTATCCAGGCTTGTTGTCCATTTAACACTGTCATGATGCATGGTCGCAGCCAAATCAGCAGACGAGAGTGTTCCGTCATCCTCTTCCCGGGCAGCATATATCGGCAGTATGACGACTGCGTCCGCCGCATCAAATGCCAGCATGAAGTCAGCATATAAAGCTCTGACACGGCTGAATGTATGCGGTTCCCAGGCAGCTATCAAGCGTTGTCCCTGGTATCGCTGACGGGCAGCCTTCAAAACACCTCTTATCTGCGTTGGGTGATGGGCATAATCATCCACCACGATTATCGCATTCACTTCACCTAATATTTCAAATCGACGAGCAGTCCCCGTAAACTTTTCAAGAGCCTGGCGTGTATCCTGCCAGGGAATATGCAAGTGAGTTGCCACCGCCAAAGCTGCCAGTGCATTCGCTGCGTTGTAATCACCAGGAATCTTCAAAGAAATTTCACCCAAACTTATCCCATCGCGTATCACGGTAAAACTAACACCACCATCAGCATTCGGACGGATGTGCTGTGCTTGCCAATTCATGGTCAGGCAATCCCCAATGCCGTACAGGACAACCTGTCCGCCATTGGCATGATATGACGCCGCAATCGCATGAACAACTTCATCATCGTGACACGCGACCAAAAGACCATCCTGGCGAATGTTGTTCACAAACTCACCAAAGGACCAGCGTAAATGCCGCAGGCTTGGGAAAAAATCCGGATGATCATACTCGATATTTGTGACCACTGTTATTTTCGGTTTAAGCCCAAGAAAGGTATTTCTGTATTCATCTGCCTCAATCACAAAATATGAACTTCCCCCACACCGAGCGTTTGTGTTCAGCGCCGCAACCACTCCGCCAACAATAAACGTAGGATCCAAGCCTGCCTCTAATAATATCAATGCCAACATTCCCGTAACTGTTGTCTTCCCATGCGCGCCGGCGATAGCAATCACATCGTATCCGGCGGTCAACGCCGCTAAAAATTCCGGACGTCGCTGTACAGGAATATCCCGCATGCGAGCGGTGACCAACTCCACGTTATCATCCGGCACGGCGGAACTCGCCAGAACTAAATCAACATCATCTGGAATTTCAGCCTGATGCCCGATTGTGACATCCATACCTTCTTCCATTAGAGCTTCTGTTATTTGTGATGCTTGCCGGTCAGAACCACTCACCCGGAGCCCCCGCCCCTGCAAAACACGCGCAATAGCCGACATGCCGGCTCCACCGATACCTACCACGTGCACGTGTCCAAGTTCAGATAACTCAACCACCTTAACCTCACAAAATCAGACAAAAACGATCAGCACAAATGCAAAAGCAATCGCGACACCGACCAATAAAGTCGGACCAACGAGCCAGGCGAGAGGTAGATAGGGCAAAATACTTTTCGCGGCTTCGCTAACTGGCCCTGTGATATTCCAGATCCCATAACCCAACTCATCCAGAAAGCCCCAAACCACACCAACCACCAGGAAACCATTTATAGCACCTAAAAATACACCGAGCAGGGTATCCTGGAATTTTTCTTTACGCGCACGATCACCCAAATGCTTGGATATCGTCGTCGTAGCATAACCAAACGAAACCAGGATGGTGAAAATAATGAGCCGCAGAAAGAACCAGGTTTCACCGGAATTGACTCGAAAGGTCTGCAAAGATTCCTTGAGTATTGGCACGAAATTCAGGCACACATATTCAATGAAACGCGCCAGGACAACGCTAAAGGATACCATTAATTCCTTTGACCATCCACGTAAGGCGCCGATGATACCGAATAATAGGACCAGGCCTAAAAAGACCGTTTCTAGGGGTACCAAATCAACCTCCTTGCCCTAAAGATAGCAGCAGCGTGGCAAGACGCTTGGCTGCTTCAGGTCGGGCTAACTTTCGAGACGCGCTTGCCATCCTGTGCAGGCGGTCTTCATTACGCAACAAATCCGTCACCACAGGCACTATTTGATCAGGTAATTCCCCGTCATTTACGATCACTGCAGCCTCGCGTTCTGTCAGCCATTCCGCATTCACACGTTGATAACGCCATGCATATGGATACGGGACCAGAACCGCCGGTATCCCGTAGAACGTGAACTCGCCCAGAACACCCGCACCAGCGCGGGAGACTATCAAATCAGCAGCAGCCAACGCAGCACCCATGTCATCGTGTAAATAAGGATAGGCATGATAGCGAGCCTGTACCTCGACAGGCAGTCCATCACGCACTTCTTCCACTTCAGCCCAATCCAATGTTCCGCTGACATGGACCACGTGTGCTAACTTCACTAATTCTGCGATATGTGGAAGCAGCGCGTGGTTAATTGAACGCGCACCACTGCTTCCACCAAAGACAAGCAGCACTTTGTCTTCCTCGACAAAGCTGAATTTTTCACGCCCGGTCTCCCTTGTCCATTTAGTAATTCGACTCCCCAACGGGTATCCTGTCATCTCTACCCACGTGCGGGGAAAATATTGTTTTGATTCTTCTACCGACGTTGCCACACACGTAGCCAGGCGACCAGCGGCTTTGACTGACTGCGCTGGTTCAATATCCGGCAAGAACACCAGGAGCGGGATACCCAACCATCGCGCTACCACAGCAACCGGTCCGCTGACATAACCACCTGTCGTCAGTATGACCGCGGGTCGCTCACGGTGCATATGACGATATACCTCTACCGTGCCCTGTACCAATCGCCAACCGTTGCGCACCATATTCAACAGTCCAACCCCATGCAATCCCCCAGCAGAGATGCCAATGAACGGGATACCCTCCCGTTCAACCAAACCGGCTTCCATTCCGCCGATGGAGCCAACCCACGTCAAAACTGCATCAGGCGCGAGGGTTTGCAAGGCTTCTGCGACGGAGAGCGCTGGATAGACGTGTCCACCCGTCCCTCCCCCAACGAACCAAAACCGCATCCCATTTTCCTTTGGGTCTGCCACACGAGACCCCGAGCAATAATCCCATTGCAGCCATATTCACAACAGTTTCTGTACCGCCATAACTGAAGAATGGTAAAGCCGTCCCGGTAAAAGGCATCAGTCCGGTCATGACCAGGATATTCATCAGAGCTTCGCTGGCGATCATGATCGTTATTCCAAAAGCCAGCAGCGAGCCAAACGGATCAGGTGACTCCAAAGTCACCCGAAAACCACGGTAAACAAGGAATATGTACAAGCCAATGACTAAAAGTGCGCCAACCAGTCCGATTTCCTCCCCAATTACTGCGAAAATACTGTCTGTATGCGGAATTGGCAGGTAGCCGAATTTAAGCCGTCCACTCCCAATTCCGGTGCCAATTAAGCCGCCTTCACTGATTGCCAAAATCGCACTATGGACGTGATAGGGCATCTTTGATGGATCTTTAAAGCTGGCAATAAAATCGGTAATGCGATTCGCTGCATACGTGTATTTTGACTTGAATCTCATTGCCGCCATAAAAAATCCGACAGTCCCCAAAACCAGGGACGCGAAAATCTGTATCGGATCACCGCCCGCAAAGAAAAACATGGCAAGACCAGTCACGGCAATAAGGACTGCCGTGCTCAAATCAGGTTGCAAGGCAACGAATCCGGCAACAATTCCAATAATGACGCCAAAGGGCACCAAACCATAATCAATTTTATTAAGTTGCTCGCCTTTAGAAGCCAACCACGCTGCAATATAAATAACGGCGACCAGTCTCGCCAGGACACCAGGCTGCACCGAAGAACCAAAGATTGCCCGTTGAGCGCCCAATACCCTTTCGCCGAGAACCAGAACAAGAATAAGCAGGACCAGAGTGACGATCATCATCGGCAAAGCAATAACACGCCAAACCGAATATGGCGCCCAATAGAATAAAAACATAACGACCAACCCAATGGCAGTCCACCCTAACTGGCGAACCCAGAAGTCTGTGCCAACATAAAAGGTCGCGCTGTACAACATTAGCAAGCCAAATGCCAGGAGTACGACAACCGTAGCCAGCAACATATAATCCATATTACTTCCTGTTTTATGTTTGCTCACTGCAACGCCTCCATTTCTAAAAAATGAAACTGTTTCGTTAAAGCGCTTGCACCAGGCTCCTGAAGTGCATGCCTCTCTCTGCAAAGTCACGATACGCATCAAAACTCGTCCCACCAGGGGAGAGCACAACCACGTCACCGGGCACCGCCAAATATCGCGCCTCCGCAACCGCTTCTGCCAAATCATTCACAACCAGGACTTCATCCAGCAGTACAGGCAGCGAAGCATTCAGAGCGCTTGTCATTGCGTGTTTAATCACACCATATATCAAGGGGGCGGCTTCACCAAAAAGGACCATAACTTTGACCCGTTGTATAGCTTGACCTGCAAAGTCTGCCCAAGGTAAATCCTTATCTCGCCCACCCGCCAGTAGTATTAAAGGCTCCGTATAAGACGCCAAAGCCGCCTGAACTCGTTCTGGCGCGGTCGCAATCGAATCGTTAACCCACATGACATTATCCAGTGTACGCACCTCTTCTAATCTGTGTTCCACACCTTCAAACGCTTGAATCGCTTCTCTCATCGCAGTTACCGGCGCACCAACCAGGGCAGCAAGAGAGATGGCGGCAAGGACATTCAGCACATTGTGGTCACCCCGCAAACGGATGTCATTGCGCTCGCATACTGCAATCTCAATATCATCTCGCCGCAATATGAGTTGATCATCCTGCATATAACTCCCCTGATCAATCATCGCCGCACTGCTGAAGCCATAAACCTGAGCCGGAATGGTTGAGCGCAAAGCCCATGCATTCTCATCATCTTGCCCCAATACGGCGTAATCATCAGGACTTTGATACGCAACAATATGGCGTTTTGCCGCAATATATGCATCCATCGTTTTATGCCGGTCCAGATGATTAGGCGTGATATTCAACACCCCCGCAACATGCGGACTGGTAGTCATCAGCTCTAGTTGAAAACTGGATAATTCCATAACCACACGATCCTGCTTTTTAATCTGCGGTAAAGTATTGATAAGTGGGTTGCCGATATTGCCTCCAACCCACGTTGTATAACCAGTGCTTTTCAACATCTCACCCACCAAAGTTGTCGTTGTCGTTTTCCCAGCTGACCCTGTGATCCCCACAACAGGTGCGGGACAACGTGTTAAAAACTCTTGTGCGTCGTTACTTAAAGGGATACCCCGGCTGCGCGCCTCAAGCACGATGGGTATATCCAAAGGAACCCCCCCACTCAGGCACAGCAAATCACAATCATCAAGTAACGCCATTGGATGCTCACCAAGCACATAGTTAACATCACACATTTCCAGGCTTTTAATATCCGGAGCCAAAACGTCCCGGGAACGTGTGTCAGAAATCGTAACACGGACGCCCTTCATGCTGTAAAACCGGGCTAATGCCTTTCCCTGACGAGCCAGACCTAAAATAACAACATGTCTCTGGCTGCATGACAGCACACGACGCTAAGCTCACTTCGGCTCCACACGCACAGTGTTAACAATTGTTTCCATTTTCATGCCCCGTGAACCTTTGACCAGAACCACATCCTGGGGATGTAATACAGCCAACAGCACATCCACAGCAGTTGAGCTATCAACAACTGTATGAATATGGTTCCTGGACAAACCACACATTTCAGCACCACGTGCGATAATTTCACCCAACGACCCTACCGCAATCAATTCGGATACGACTTCCGCAGCACGGCAGCCAACCTTTAAATGCCCCTCTTCTTCATATGCACCCAACTCCAACATATCACCCAGCACGGCAACTTTACGCCCGGGCAAATCATGCAGCAGATCGAGAGCCGCCACTGCGGACGGGGGACTGGAGTTATATGTATCATCCAGAATTAAAGTATCCTCTGGACCCCGCACGGTCACCAATCGCAATTGCGGACCAGGTTCGTTTAAGCCCTCTGCAATTTCCTGCCAATTCAAGCCCTCCACCACCCCCGCGGCGGCAGCGCGCAAAACAGTATAGACATTATGCTGGCCCAATAAGGGGGCTGTGACTTTGATAGATTCTTCACGATAATGCAGGTACAATTGGATGCCATTCAATCCCAGGCCTTGTACATTATCTACCCAAAGATCTGCTTCCGGTGCATATCCGTATGTAAAGACACTGGCTTTCGTAAACGGGCCCATCGACCGCACCCTATGATCATCATAGTTTAGAATAGCAGTACCCTTTGGAGCCGCCGGCAGATCCTCAATCAGTTCGCGTTTACCTAAAGCTATCTCATCCAGACTTCCAGCACGCTCAGCATGAACCGGTTCAACGTTTGTGATAATTCCCACATCCGGGCGCGCTATATGGCTCAATGCGCGAATATCGCCACGAACATACATACCCAATTCCAGGACCAGACGCTCGCACGTACTATCCAGGGATAAAACTGTCAATGGTAACCCAATTTCGTTATTCTGTGACCCGATACTTTTTCGCACCTGATATCGGCTTTCCAGGACCTTTGCCACGACTTCTTTTGTCGTTGTCTTGCCCACACTGCCGGTCACGCCAATGACACGCGGATTCAATTCTTGGCGCCACCAGGTGGCTGCTTTCTGTAACGTTTCCAGCACATCCGGAACTCGGATAACAACAGGGGTGACTATTTCCAAAGAGCTTGATTCTTTCGTCAGATCCAGGAACGGCATTGAAGTGTGCAATTCACGGTCGACAACAGCGGCGATTGCACCTCTGGCGAAAGCATCTTCTACATAATCATGTCCATCCACATGTTCGCCCTGAAATGCAAAGAATACGGCACCCTCTGCAGCTTTGCGTGAATCTATGACAGGATGAACTGGCATCCTATTTCCTTCGGGATGCCAGCCTGCCATACCTTCAACAAGATCGCCCAACGTTAAACTTTTCACAATAAAGCCTGCCAGTGACTCAGGGACCAGCTCTTAATTCTGTTGGGGGAATGCCCAACAGGACAAATACGCGTTCAGCCACATTCTTAAACACGGGCGCTGCAGTGGAAGTACCCCACCGCACGCTGGGATCAACGCCCGGTTTATCTAATTTCACTAGGATTAAAACTTCCGGATCGGGCATAGGACCAAAACCGATAAATGAAGTAATGACTTCGTTGGGATCGTAACCGCCATCAGCAGGGATCTGAGCCGTGCCGGTTTTGCCTGCAATACGGTAACCGGGAACCTGCGCCGCTGTCAGTTTCTGATCCACATAATTTGCCATATATTCAGCAACTGCATGCGCGGTTTCGGGACGAATCGGCGTTGACAAAACGCGAGGTGGTGTAGCAACAATCCTGCCATCGGAAAACCGTCGTTCAGCAACAACGAAGGGAGCCATCATCACCCCTTCATTGGCAATGGCTGATACCGCAGTTGCCATCTGCAGCGGTGTAACGGCAATACCCTGTCCAAATGAATTGGTTGCCAGAAAACTAGGAGACCAATTCCAATCACGCGGGAAATGGCATTGACCACTCGCCTCACCCTGAACACCAATGCCGGTTGTCTGCCCAAAACCGAACAAACGGATATACTTATAGTATGTATCTGCATCCATCATCTGAGTCGTCAGTGTCGCCGCTCCGACATTTAAGGAGTTATTGAGAAGACCCTGGAGATTCTGCTGTCCGAAAGCGCCGCGATTCCAATTGTAAATCCGCACACCACCGTATTCTAGCAGACCGGTATCATTGTAGGACCAGTTCAAATTAACCGCACCGGAATCCAATGCGATTGCCACTGTAATGACTTTAAAAACTGAGCCAGGTTCATAACCCTTACTAATTGCCGGATCAATAAACAGCTCCCATTCACCATTCGCCCAATAATCAGCGAAATGGGAGGGTTCGTAGTTGGGACGACTGGCGACCGCCAAAATCTCACCGGTTTGCGGATTCATCACCAGAATAGTTCCGCCTACTGCACTATATTCCACCAGAGCCTTATCCAATTCGCCTTCAATAAATGCCTGGATAGTCCGATCAATAGTCAGACGTAAATCGGTGCCAGGATATGCCATCAAATCTGCGTTTTGCATATCCTCGGGCATCAACCAATTATCCACAGTCATGTCGCCGGTGACCCCCACACTCTTGGGGTGTAAAAATCGCTGCTGGAACGCCTCTAAACCGTAACCATCGCCGCGGTCATTAACAAAACCCAGCAGATGACTTGCCAGCGCACCTTCAGCATAAAAACGCTGCCAAGCGGGTTGCAGAGTCAACCAGGGCCACTCATAACTATCCAATTCAACAAGTTTATCCGCCGCTTCCCCACCAACGCCTCCCACTATAGGGCGCCAGATAATATCATCTTTTGTCGGCATGGTCAGCATATTCTGCAGTGTCTCTTCCTCTATATCCAACATCGGGGCAAGCACACGGGCAGCTTCAACGGTATCCGTTACGAAATTAATTTTTGCACCGATGAGGTAAACCGGGGAACCGTCATGAGTTGCAGCGCCTTCAGGTTCTATAGTCAACCAGGGCCAAACTGCATTCTGTAATTCAATTAACCTTTCAATAACATCCCCTGTCCGTCCACTCCTCAGGGGTAGCCAATAAACATCCATTTCCCAGGGCTTGACTAACATATCATACAGTTTCTCAGCAGGCAGACCCAACAATGGTGACAGCCCATTCGCGGCAATCATCGTATCAGTAATTGAATTGATCTCTGCCCCGACGATATAAACCGGTGTATTGCCAACCAACAAATCGCTGTTGCGATCAAGTATTAAACCGGGCGCGGGAGCTGGCATGGTATACTGGCGGCGCACTATGTTCTCTACTTTCTGCACGTTGCTTCCATGATCCAGAACCTGCAATATAAATAACTTAGCGCCAATGGGTAACAGCAGTGCAATGAGCACTGCTGTGATCAAACGTAAACGGGCATCAGGTCCGCGCAGCATCTTTACTGACTTCCTACATTCATATATTCAACTTCATTAGCAGGGCTGTAGCCCAGTTCCACAGAACGTTCCTGCAAAACCGGTATAGAACTCAGTCTGGCAATATCTGTCCGGATAAACTCGCTCTCTCTGCGCACATCCGCCAGATCCTGGTACGTTTGCCAAACCGCACGCGATAATCGAACATTAGACATAATTAGTGTCAGGTAACCACCTGCTAAAACGGTCAGCACAATAGCAACAGAAATAAATAACTTTGCTAAAACGCGATTTGCCTGCCCCCTTCTGCGGGGTACACCATGGGTTGTTTGCTGCCAGATTACGCTCATTGTCTATCCTTCTTTATCTATCGTAACGTTATGCCATCCCCATCACAAAGTGCCTCAAAGTTCTTTTTCTGCAATCCGCAACTTGGCGCTTCTGCTGCGCGGATTTTCTCTTATCTCAGATTCTCCGGGTTGAACCACTTTCCGTGTCAGGATTCTTAAACTGCTTTTATGATTGCACGTACACACTGGATTCTCCGGCGGGCATATACAATCCCGTGATTCGCGTTTAAAAAACAATTTAACAATCCGGTCTTCCAAAGAGTGGAAACTGATAATTGCCAACCGCCCACCAGGATTTAGGGCCTGGACAGCCTGCGGTAGTGCCTTTTCCAGTATTGCCAATTCATCATTCACCGCAATTCGAATAGCTTGAAAAGTGCGTGTTGCGGGATGCAGACGCTGTTTTTTTCTGTGAGTCGCCTCTTCGATGACTTGTGCAAGTTGTAAACTTGATCGAATTGGACGTGCCCCAACGATTGCACTCGCAATTCTACGACTCTGTTTTTCTTCACCGTAGCGCCAAATCACATTCGCCAATTCGGTTTCCGGTGTCATGTTCACCCACATTTCAGCCGTTGGAATTAGACTGCCTGGGTCATAACGCATATCCAACGGACCATCCAGTCGGTGAGAAAAACCACGATTGGGATCCTCAATCTGCCAGGAGGAAAACCCTAAATCAAATAGCACACCATCCAACGGCAGAAATTTCTCGTTTTCAGCAATCTCCGTCAGGCGATCAAACGATGCATGAACGAAGTTCACCCGCTGACCATAGTTCTCAAAACGCCGGCGAACCCGTGCTATAGCTTCAGGATCACGGTCGAGACCAAGTACACATCCATCCGGTTCGCAAGAATTTAAGATTGCCTGGGTATGTCCACCGCCGCCAATGGTTGCATCCAGATAATGTCCACCAGGATGAACGGCAAGCCCTTCAATGACTTCGGTTAGTAATACGGGAATATGCTTGTGTTCTTCTAGTGCTTTTAAAGGTTCACATCCTGCCATATTTCTGGATCCCCTGCCATGAACTCCGTCTGTTCCTCGTTTTTCAGCCATTGTTCGGGTTCCCAAATTTCAATAAATCGGTCCAGCCCCACAATGGAAACTTCTGCTCCGGTTGCTAAACCAGCATATTCACGCAGCCGGTCTGGTAACAGTATGCGGCCCTGGCGATCCAGCTCTATCTTGTTCGCATCAGCAAAGAAAATACGTCGCAACATACGACCCCGCCGATCAGTAATGGGCAAGGCAGTAACTTTTTGGGATATTTCCTCCCACACGTTTATAGGGTATACTGTAATACAGCGGTCAAGACCGCGTGTAACGACAACCTCACCTTGGAGGTGCTCACGGTAACGCGCAGGAATAATTAAGCGACCCTTGCTGTCCAGTGTATAAGTGTATTGCCCTAAGAACACGGGTTGGTACCCCACCTTTTTTGGGTATATAAATGGTTAAAGTGTTGCGGATTCCCCACTTCGCCCCACTTTCCTCCACTAACTACCACATTATACACTAGAATCCCAAGGGGTGCAATAGGAAATCCCAAAAAGATTGCCAATTACGCCTGGAAATTTGGGATATTTTGTTTTCGTGTAGTTATAATATTCCACAAACCAAACCCCACTTCTATCATGGTTCATCATGATCACTACGCCTGTTTGTTTCGCATAGTAAGAATAAGGATTTCACGAAATCAAACATCTTCAATTCGAAGATGTTTTTCTTCTTTTTTACACGAATGGGCATACCCACTTTATCCAGGATTATTCCTCTACATGAACACCGATTTTCATTAATCTGCCCAGCCAATTAGGCTATATCTTGTATCTAAAAATTTCTTCTTCCATACCCGTGAAAATCCCCTGAAAATAAGTATGATTTTGGTTTCATTTCCCTGGATTTATCTTCAAAAACAGCCTGTTTCCAGAAAACACGCTCTGTATGCATCTGCAAGTGGGGGGTTATTTCAGACTGGGCGATTATCAGTTACACGGCTTGACTGTGGTCGCTTATCCCAGAATTTTCCACCAAAATTAAACGATCCCCACCAAAGCTATGGCTTGATAGCGCCGTAAGCTAAGCTATAATCATTTTCATACCGGACACAGTACCGGTGCTTACTGGTATGGAGACAGCATGTTGCATATTGAACGTCTTTCAAAAGCAATTGGCGATATGGGAAAAAGTATGCTGAATCAGCGTGTAAATCAGCGGAACGATCTCTCTGTGGCAATGGGCTGGCTAAAATCAAATTTATCAAACGCAGTTTTACAGCAGAGATTACAATCCATCACTGAAAGCGAAGCAGGATGGGAGGGTGTGCTGCCCTGTACAAACCATCCACTTGATGCGACTTTTGCCGTACCTGCGACACGCCAGGAATCCGTTACCCTTATCGGCGTGGATGGTTCCCAGATATTCCCGGACCGGCACGCGGCGGTGCTTTACTACCTGATTCAATGCGGAGCGCTCATCTTCCGCTACAACGGTAGTTTGCCCGAACCCCAGAGCACAGAGCAACTATACTATGAGGATGAACAGCTTTTTGATAGGCGGGGTTATCTCATCAGCAATGACGCAATTGGCATCCAACGCACCATTCAAGAGATGCAGTTTGCTGCGCATCTTGGTGCGCTCGAACGAAAAAACTATCCCCGGACGGAGATTTTCTCTATTATCGATGGTCCATTACTCTGGCCTTACCAGGAACGCGGCCAACACATCTCACCTGAGTTTGAATCCTATTTATCCAGTTTGACTGAATTCCGTCGTCATGCAGTTACTCCTGCAGGTTATGTTGACCGACCTGGAGGAAAGTGGTTTCTGGATTTATTGTGGATTAACCAGTTTCCCGATGAAGAACCTGTTACCAATTTTGAATGCCCATTACATACCCTTACAGATGCACACTTGATGGAAATCATCCTGGCGCCGGGTGACCGCACGACTTGGTACAAACGGAGCAGTGAAACACAGAAAAAACACACGCGTGCTGGTCACGAAATATGGTTTTGTTATATGAACCTGGGAGAAGAGAAATCACCAAGTATTGCCCGGATCGAGCTGCCTGTTTGGGTAGCGCAAGAGGAAGGCGGGATCAGAACGCTGCACAATGCCCTCCGGCATCAAGCTCAGGTGCTCAATGGCTATCCGTATGTATTAGCTCGAGCGCATGAGCAAGCCCTGGTTACTACACAGGACAAAGCTGCGCTGGATATGCTCCTGCAACGTATACTCATGGAAAAAGGCATTATGCCCAGTATGTCAGATAAAGCCCGACAAAAATCCTATCTGGGACATAGGTAATCGTAGGATGTAGGATAGATAGAGGAGTGTCTCGTGAATGAACCATTAATGACCCTTGCCATCGGCAGTGTTTTACGTGCAGACATCCGCGGTTTTGTCATCGCTTCACGGATTCCCGAACCCGCAGTTCCTACTTTTGGCACTTTTGTCCGTGCGCCGATTCAACACGGTCAAGCCGAAGTGATAGGTTTAGTCTATGATATCAGGTTACAGGATGATCCCTTCCTTAAAAACCTTGCCGTCACGGTTATGGATGAAAGCACCGCGGAATTCAGAGAAGTCATCCGCGATCAACAGGAAAACAGGGTAATTCCTGTTGAGATATCTGTCGTTGCCATCGGGTATCAGCAGATTCAGAACGATGCACCGCGTTATATTTATGGATTTCCACCACAACCCCCGATGATACTTCGCCGTATCAACGTATGCTCAGAGGAAGAGGTCCGCCTTTTCACCAAACATCCGGACTTTATGCGGGTGCTCCTGGGGAATTACGATATTCCCGCGGATGAACTCATCCCCACTGCCATCCAACGGGCGGTGAGTGTACAATTGCCCGAGACGCGCACAGAGTTCCTCCTGGCATGCGGCAAGTATTTAGCCCGGTTGATGGGCAATGAACCTATGCGTTTAGAAAAAATTCTGCGCACAATTAGCCTTGAGGTTCCAGGTCTGTTATAAAAGCCTTGAGGTTACCAGGGGGGTGTTTCGTTTTTGGAAAAATCGCTAATCTCACACCTTATAACAAGCGACCATGTGTTCGCCACCTTTATCCTCCAAAGGAGGATGAACATTCTCACGGCATGTCGCATCTGCCAGAAGACAGCGGTCATAAAAACGGCATCGGTCTGGCGGGTCAATGGGTTGCGCCACCCCACCCTTTATTTCAACAGTCTCTCTGGAGATCCGCGGATCAGGAACAGGCACAGCTGAAATGAGCGCCTGGGTGTAGGGGTGCAGGGGATGCGCTAATAACTCTTCAGTCTCTGCCTTCTCAACGACTTTCCCCAGGTACATCACGGCGACATCCTGGCACATATATCGGGCTACCGCCAGATCATGGGTAATATAAAGGTAGCTGACCCCGAATACGTCTGCCAGTTCCTCCATCAACTGCATCACGCCAATCCGAATGGATACATCCAACATGGATGTCGGTTCGTCGGCAACGATAAATGCCGGGCTAATGATGAGCGCGCGCGCGATAGCAACACGTTGTCGCTGCCCGCCAGACAGTTCGTGTGGAAATCTGAACATGAAACTTGAGGCTGGCGTCAAACCAACTAATGCCAATAAGTTTGAAACGCGGTCCTGCCGTTCTACGATATCGCCGATGCCTTGTACAAGTAATGGTTCCACGACGGTATCAAATATTGTGCGCCGCGGATTGAGCGATTCATATGGGTCCTGAAATATCATTTGCACACGGCGCCGGAATATTTTCAACTTCCTTCCCGATACTTCAGCCAAATCCACCTGCCCCAATTCCGAATCGTTGACAAAAATATGTCCCCCCGAAGGGTCGTATAAACGCGTGATCAGTTTCCCGGTGGTCGTCTTCCCGCACCCAGATTCACCGACCAAGCCCAGTGACTGCCCTTTTCGAATAGCAAAACTCACCCCGTCAACAGCATGAATGAAGCTGCTCGATCGGCGGAACAGCCCTGGTGTTATCGGGAAATATTTTCTTAATCCTTCTACTACAACTAGCGCATCATTTGTTTTCATCAATAATTCCCCTCAAGTGGATGCCAACATGCAACGAAATGATCGTTGCCTAAATTCTCATATTTAGGCTGGTTCTCCCGGCATAGTTCAGTAACATAAGGGCACCTGGGGTGAAAGCGGCAACCTGAAGGCGGATGTAATAGATCCGGTGGTTCACCGGGCAGCGTCTTTAAGACCTGTCGCGGTCCCTTTATACTGGGAAATGCCGATAAAAGCGCATAGGTATAGGGGTGCAGCGGACGTCTGAATATCTCTACTGAATCTGCCAGCTCTGCCATCCTGCCGGCGTACATAACGCCGATGCGGTCACTCACTTCAGCAATCACAGCAATATCGTGGGATATATAGATCATCGCCATATTCAGTTCTTTCTGCAGGCTGCGGATGCGCTTGAGGATGCGGTCCTGGACAATCACGTCCAGGGCAGTGGTTGGCTCATCGGCGATAATGATATCTGGATCACAAGAAAGAGCCATAGCAATCACAGCGCGCTGGCGCATACCACCGCTGAATTCATGGGGATAACGGTCCATCAATATCGGGTCGAGACCAACGAGGTCGAACAAACTGGCGACCCTTTCCCGAGCTTGCAGTATTGGAACATTGTCATAGTGATAGTCCATTGCCTCGATAATCTGATCGCCAACCGTGTAGACCGGGTTAAGAGCATTCATGGCTGCCTGAAAAACCATGGCTATCTGCCGCCAACGGACTTTTAAGAGCTCCGGATAATTCATGGCAACCACATCTTTGCCCCCCAGCAAAATATAACCGTCTTTAATCTCTGCATTGTCCGGCAGCAACCGCATCAGGGAAAACGCGATGGACGTTTTACCACAACCTGATTCCCCAACCAAACCCAGCGACTGCCCGCGCGCCAGGTCAAAACTCACACCGTCAACGGCAGACACCTCACCCGTCCGGGTTCGATAATGCATCACCAAATTGTAGACAGACAGAACAGGTGCATTCATAGCTCACCTCATCGTTTCCGTAAACGGGGATTAATTACTTCATCCATGGCGCGTCCTACCAGGTAAAATGCCGAACAGAGCAGCGATATTGACAATCCTGCCGGGAACATCAGGTACCAGTACTTCCACGCCACCAGTAAATAACCCGCAGATTGGGTGATCTGAATCATAATTCCCCAGGACATACGGATATTCAATAAACCCAGAAAAGACAGCACCGCTTCTGAAAAGATAGCGCCTGTTACCGTAACCATCATAAAAAGGAAGGAAAGGGGCAACAGATTGGGCATCAGATGGGTAAATATGATGTGCGCATCATTCCCACCGGCGATACGCGCCGCTTCAATAAAAGCCTTCACCTTTATGGATAATGCCTGCGACTTCATTACCATTGTATTGCCACCAAATCCCGCCAGAATACCATAAACCATCGCCAGATGAATCATCTGGAAATCAAACATCGAACTCAAAACAATGAGAATAGCGATGTAAGGTAGCATAAAAATCACGTCTGCGATCCGCATAAAAATCATGTCCACCAAACCACCATAGTAAGCTGCAACCGCTCCGATCGATGTGGCGATCAAGACGGTCACCAAACTCGCCATAATCCCCAGCGCAAACTCAGATTGCGTACTGTACATCAGCTGGCTTAGAACATCCCGTCCCTAATGGATCTGTGCCTAAAATATGCCGGAAAGGTGAAATCCGGTTTAAAGCAATGATTTCCGTGCTGGCGCTTGGAATCCAAGTGGGAGGAGATGGGTGGACGACGATATCACGATCATAACCAATGACGGGATGGTACACAGAACTTGGCCATACAGTCGCCATCAAAATCGGGTGCATAAGGGCCATTAAACCGAAGAAAACAATAATTCCGATACCCACCAAACCGACAGGATTTTCCCTGAACAAAGCCCAATTACTCTTCAGGGATTGAAATGTAAGTTTGAGCCTGATTTTCCATAGATCCGGATGTCTGGATGCTGGAGTATAACCGGTTGTATGCATTGTCATTTTTCCTTTCTAAGGCGATAAGTATGGATCTTCAAACAGTTATGCATAACGTATTCGCGGATCCAGGAAACCGTAGGCAATATCGGCTACCAGGTGCGCCAGGAGTGACAGCACGCCGATAAAACTGAAAACACCCATCACCAGCGGTACATCTTCGGCGTTCGTGGCTGTCAACAGCGTTAAGCCCATACCGGGCCAGGAAAATATAGTTTCAGTCACGATACCACCGCTCAGGGTGAACGGCAGTCCGATAATCAACCCGGTGACAACCGGCAGCATCGCGTTACGGGCAGCGTGTTTATCCCGTACGACTTTCTCGGGTAAACCTTTTGCCCTGGCAGTCTGAATATAATCTTCTCCCAATGTTTCCAGCATCGTCTGCCGTGTTGTTAACATCGTTCTGCCAAATCCAACCAAAGTAACCGTAATCACCGGGAGAATCATATGTTTTGCGATATCCCAAGCCAGAATGCCAAGATCTGAAATCGCCCATACGCCCACCGATACAGCCAGTAAGGTCATTGTCCCAGCTTGCAGCGACCTTTTGCGTCTTACTAAGTCCAGTTTGCGTATTGAATAAAGAATCACCAGCCACAGGACAACAACGACTGTTGCTGTGATGAGCATCCTGTTAAAAACAAAATTACCTTTCGACACACCATTGGCTAAACCAGCAATATCAGTTCTGCTCCACAGAACCGGATCCAGGAATTTTCCTAAAGGCAGCCAGCGCAATCGCGCACCAAAAATGAAGATCATCATCAAACCAAACCATGGAGTAAAGACCGTATACAGCATAACGCCTATAAGTGTTGAGCCGTATTCAAACAACCCCCCACGCTGCCAGGCTAATATGCGACCCAGAGTAAAACCGACAGCAAATTGCACCACCGTTGCTGTCAGAAACAGGGCTAATGTCCGTGGGATACGTTCCTTTATTATGTCAATAACAGGTTCGGGATATTCCGAGAAGGAAACCCCCATATCGCCTGTAATAAAATTCTGCCACCAGCGTCCATACTGCACCAGGACGGGATCATCCAAACCAAGGCCGCGCCGTGTTTCCGCGACAACTTCAGGTGGGATATTAGGGTCCGTCAACATACGATTTGTGACATCACCAGGCATTGCCGTCAAAATGACAAACAATAACGTTTGAAAAATAAACAATGTGACGATAATTTGCGCCAATCGCCGTAAAATGTATTTACCCATTTTTTCTCACCACCCTTTCCTTATGACATCACATGTCGATGGATCAATATAAAAGTAAGGTATCCCCTGCAAACATTCGGACAGTTGCTCACACGCTTTTGGGGCTTGAATCTTAAGATGCTATTCAGATCCTGTATGGTCTAAGCCCATGAGAAATTACCGTTACGCTGGAGAAAAATATAGGAGGGGTCGGGCGTATAAAATCCACAACCCCTCCAATATCATAGGCTTACTGTACAGACATTACGTATTCTTGCAGACCGTATGTACCGGAGCCGATCCCATCATTCACATCTGTGAAGGGGAACATCACCGTGTTGACATCCCATGCGTCCCACATCGGCGTGGTGAAAAGATAGATGTAGGGCAAATCCTCTGCCAGAACGTCCTGCATTTCGTAACCAATCTGGCGGGCAGCTTCAATATCGGTTTCGTCAAAGAAACTGCATTGCACAGACGTATCGAATTCTTCACTATCATACAATCCGACGTTCCAACCCTGCCCCGGTTGCAAGAAATAGCAAGCGTAGTCTGGAATTGTACCCACACCCCAACCGAGGATAAACATATCCCAATCACCCGCGGATCATTCTTTATTTCCATGATGCGGTTGAAGTTGGTTAATTCGGCTTCGACGGGAATACCTAACTGGTTCATCCACTGTTCGATGTAGACACCTGCTGTCGCCCGTAAGGGATCGTATCCGGCACTCGGCGCCAAAAGGCGCAAGTCCTGCATATAGTTGCCATCCGGTGTCTTTAAGCCAACACCCCATTCCACAGAACCACCGCGGTCCTCGCGCCAGTATGGCTCCTCATCCCATGTATAACCTGCTTCTGTCAGCATCCTGACTGCCTCTTCCATGCGTTCCTGGGCTGTCATTCCATCGCAGAAGAGTGGAACGTCGGGATTGTACCAGAAACCATTTGCCTCCGGGATGATAGTATTGACTGGTATTGCTGCTCCCTGCAGCAAGTTCTGCGTCAGGAACTGCTTATCGATCATACAAGCCATAGCCTGGCGCAGCACCTTATCCTGAAGCACCGGCAATCGGAAGTTGAAAGCAAGGTAGCGGAATCCGTTAGCCGGGTTTTGTGCGGTATCAATATTTGGATTAGCAGCCAACTGTTCCGCCTGACCGCGACTAAGACCGTTGGGGGTTAAGATAAAGTCGACCTCACCGGCATCCAACGCCAACACTGCCGCATCGGTGCTGTAGATAGAAAACAGCACTTTATCAAACCAGGGACCTTCGGTGTATTCAGCGAAAACCTCGCCCGCGGTTTCACCAAAGCTGAATTCACGGTCACCCTGTACCTCTTCATAGCCACCGCTGGTATATTCCGTGACGGTTGTCATGTAATTGAAGTAATCGGGATTGCGTACATTCTCGACATACGCCCCTTCTTCCCACTGGCTGAAAGTCCAGGCTCCCGCGACAGGCTCACCGGTTGGATCAAGGGTCTCCAGCTCCTGGACGATTTCAGTCTGCAGCGCTAGATATTCATCGCTCTCAACATCCAATCCGTCGCTTTCGGTCGTGAAACGCTCCAGCAAAGGGGCGACCATGGGCTCCCAGAAAGCTTTGCTCACAATAGGGTTAAGCAAGACACCGAATTGGTGAATCGCCAGACCGGGTTTGGTGTGATAGTAGACTTTTGCTGTATAATCATCGACCGCTTCAATATGATCAAGGTACGCAGGATCATAACTCGCCCAGTTTCCCTGTAATTCCAGCTTCAAGGCGACATCCGCTGTGAATGCCCAATCTGCAGCTGTCAAAGCACTGCCGTCACTCCACTTCACATCATTCCGGAAGGGCACTGTGCTGACCCA
Organism: uncultured Chloroflexia bacterium; assembly: GCA_963700595.1. GTDB lineage: Bacteria > Chloroflexota > Anaerolineae > B4-G1 > SLSP01 > PWVB01. Next base: position 97,441 of record CAVOYE010000008.1, on the reverse strand, counting down.
GAAGTCACCTTCTTCTTCAAGAGGTGATGCATAATCCTCAGCAATCACCGGGACGTAATCCCAGCGATGGTTGGTGATACCATACGGTGCCGGGTTATAAGTAGTGGAAACTACGTAATTCCAGAAACTTGAGTTTATGGGACCGAAAGCAGACCAGAAATTCATTGTCGTCAGGTCTGAAAGCACGGCGGCACGGAACACTTCTCCCGTCCCGCCCTCTTTAGGTGCATCGGGATCAGGTTCAGCCTCCGCAGGTGCCGGAGTAGCAGTCACAATGACTTCCTTCACGACCTCCTGTACAACCGGCGTGCCCTCTATCATGACCTCTTCGGTAACGATGACAGTTCTCACAACTTCTATTGTCTCAGGCTGGCAGGCAGCAAATAATAGGCTAATCACCACCAGAGCACCAGCTACGACCAGTAATCTTTTGCTAAACATCATTCTCCTCCTCAGATAGAATTAAGTTTTGACATAAAACAACCGCTATCTTTATATAGGCTTCCTTTCACCTCCCTGAGAATTTTATGAGCTGTTAACTTACATATATCTGTCCCGAAACGCATCAGCTTTGAGACGGCATTTCAAATGCCCAACCTCGCGCGAAACTCGTAAACTACGGTGATGTAATGTGTTACCGGCAAGTTGCACGCTGCCGATCTGTTTATCCCTTGCGGTAAAGTTGTTCTTAACCGGGTCTTCAGAGCGTTTTTGACAACTCGCTGCCATACATGCGGTGTGGGACTATCTGCAATTCGCCTGAAATATAGTGCAAATAAGTCATCCGCTTGTTGATACGTTTCCGCGCCGTGCCATATGGATATCCCAGGCATACCACACCTCAATTAATCATTCAATCCACCCACATAGGATGGTTTTGACAAAAACGCATCGAGGAAAGCGACACCCTTTTTGTGCCATGTGTGGTGCAGGGGTGTCACCTGCACCTTGGTTTCAGCATACCTTAGGGTCATCAACAAGGGGATATGCAAGTGACCAGACTGGCTACAGGTCGCATGACGGGTATTTCAACTGGTCATATGACTAGCTACAAGGAAAGCACAAGTGAGGATTTTAGTGAGATATCCAGAAATTCGCGATGCCTGACATTTTCCAGGGACAGACATGTGGCAAAAAAATAGCTGTTTGTGCTAAGCTCTTCATGGCGAAGATAACCTGGCGCAAACAGCTATTTGTGGTAAATACTTTATTAACCGGCGCGACCTTTGATCACCTCAGCGATAAAGCCCTGTGCGCGTCGTGTGAGTTCATCCATATCATGCGCATCAAGCAGCTTTTGATTGACCAGACTGCTGCCCACGCCAAGCGCCGCTGCACCGGAACGGATAAAATCAGCCGCAGTATTGAGATCAACACCCCCCACCGGGACGATCTCAAGCTGCGGTAACGGGGCGCGTATGGCTTTTATTAAAGCGGGTCCCCCAAAACTGGCGGGGAACAATTTAACCATGTCGGCGCCTGCCTCCCACGCAGTCAAAGCTTCTGTCGGTGTGTAAATACCCGGCATCACCGGAATGCTGTAGCGGTTACAGAGCGCAACCACTTCAACTTTCAATGTTGGCGCGACTATGAATCCAGCACCGGCAAGAATAGCAGCCCGGGCAGTCTCCGGATCCAACACAGAGCCGGCGCCAAACAACACTTCATCCCCGTAACGCTGCGTGGCTTGCGCAATAACATCTAAAGCACCGGGAGTGGTCATCGTCACTTCGATAACCCGGACCCCACCGATTTTGATCGCATCTGCCGCAGCAATCAGCTGCGATGAACTTTGCGCGCGCATAATGGCAATCACACCCGTTTCACGGATTAATGAAAGCTTCTCCATCTTATTCATAACATTCTCCTTAAAAATACAAAGGTACCGGTAAAACAGCCAAAATCATACCTGACTCCCAAGAGTATTATTAACGTGCCGTGCGCTTGCCACCGCCAAGTACATCCGCTTTCATCAGGGATTGAACTTCAGCCTTGTCTACGATAGGCAAGTCAAACATCAAGGTTTGTTTGATGCGGGTTGCGGCATCGCCCACCAGAACGCCTTTTTCGATCCCACCGGCATTGAAACCTTCAGTGAGAAGCCCGTAGTAAAAACCGGCGTTCCAGGTGTCCCCACCGCCCAGTCGATCCCATAGGGTAATGGGTTTTACCGCTGGCGAACGGTAAAAATAGCCTTCAGCATTGGCTGCCGCAGATTCCCAACGATGCTCTTCGAAAGTATCCGGGTATCTTATCGTAATTGCGACTATTTTAGTATTAAAGCGTTGGTTACAGGCTTCTGCAAAAGCTTGAATGTCCTCATCTTCCAGGCGCCCGATGTCCCCATCCATAATTTGTTTGGCTGAGTATTGCCCGCAGTCCATCCCATAGAGGGTTGCCATATCTTCAATGGATGTGATCAACACATCCACATGCGCCTCGAGCAGTGGCGTCATGACTTCACGGGCTTGTTCCACCGACCAAAGAGTGCCGCGGTAATTAAAATCCAAACCGACCAAACAATCTTGTGGTTTTTGGCTCATAGCTTCCTGAAATGCAGCCAGGAGAGGATTGTGTGCATATCCGCTGTGGGTTGCAAGACCGAAGCTTATTCCGGAAGTATGGAAAAGCTTACAATTCAGCAAAGCCGATTGCCAATCGACCATACCGGCATCCAGTTTAGAGGCTGCCGAATACATACGTTGGTAGACACCTGTGTTTTTCCGCGGCGTCCGACCGATCTCGTAGATAAAACGTCCGATGGGTTCCGTCTTTGGCGCCCAAACGATATGGTCGGTCGCCATACCATTTTCACGGGCAATGTTTCCCACAGCGCGACCATACGGATTATCCGGAACACGGGTGATAAAACTGGTTGAAACCCCTAAACGCGCCAATCCCATGGCTAACGTATATTCACTGCCCGCCATGGAAAGATGGACCAACCGCGTGCGTTCCGGACGTTCAAGATCAGCAGGTGTATCACGGACCATGACTTCACCAAAAGTTACAAAGACCGGTTTCGTGTTATCAAACATGCGCATATCATCTTTTGTGATATCCCATTTTAACGTTTCTGCCATTACTGCCCTCCAGTTATTCTCTAGTGAGTTTTTGTATCTTAAACTTTAAACTAAACTACCGGTGATGCAAGGATTAAAACCTGCCCACTCTGTCCACACCCTCATCGACCGCCTGCATCACAGCGTCAAACACCTGCTTTATTAATCCATGCTTGATAGCCTGCGCTTCTGGTTCATGCCAGAGATTGTGGAATTCATCCGGGTCCTGTTCCAGATCGTACAGCTCCCCCACCTCATGCCCATGATACACGACAAGTTTGTAGCGCTCCGTGCGCAGCATATTGGCATGGCTGGCGTAAGGACGATCCAGGGTATCATGATATTCACAGCGCACAAAATCGTGGTGGTAGCTGGGATCGGCATGCCCTGAAAGGATGGGTAACAGAGATTTACCCTGGATATGCCTGGAAATAGGCAATCCCAGGATATCCAACAAAGTGGGAACGATATCGGTCAATTCAACAAGGGCAGTGCTGCGCAACCCGGCTTGAAAGTGTCCCGGCCATGAAAGAATCAGGGGAATATGCACAGCGCCCTCGTAAAAACGGCAGCCCTTTTGCAGTAATCCGTGGTCGCCCAGCATTTCACCGTGATCGCTGGTAAAAATAATAAGGGTATTCTCGCGCTGACCCGATGCCTCCAGGGCTTCCAGCATCCGCCCTACCTGATCATCAATCAACAGAATCTGCGCATAATATGCGGCAACCATCCGCTGCGCCTGATAATCATGCGGTGAGACCGGCACCTCAGTTTGATGATCGATGCCGGAAAAAGCCAGCTGGCTTTGCAGCTCTTCGTCCCGGAAAAGGGGCATCGGCATCGCATCCACATCCATTTTCTGCAAATAACTTAACGGTGGATCAAAGGCAGGATGCGGGTCGAAGGGATTGACGCTCATCAACCATGGTCCATCGCGTTGTGCATTGATAAAAGCAATCGCCTCGTCGGCGCACCATGTGGTCTGGTGATATTCGGCGGCAATACCGGGGCGGCACACCCCAGGCACATTCCAGGTTTTCCCGGCATCCGATTCCATATCGACGTTGAAAGCCTGTTCCCAAACCACACCTTGATCTGTCAGCCACTGTTGGTAATCGTGCTGCGGTGTGGGCCAATAATCCTCAGGTTGGGGATGGTGGCTCCATTTCAACACCCGGTAACCGTAGCGGTCTTCCGGAAAAGCTTCCACACGCCCTTGTGCTGCTGTAAGGTGCAGCTTGCCCGATAATCCGCAATCATAACCTATGTCTCGTAAGGTCCGTGTTACCAGCCCCGGATGCTCTGGGAACCAGGCATCCCCGTTGCGATTGACGTGTAATGTATTGGGATAGCGTCCTGTCAGGAAGCTTGCCCGACTGGGAGTGCAGATTGGACTCTGGGAATATGCCCGGATAAAAGCCACACCTTCCGCCACCAGACGGTCAATATTCGGTGTAGAAATATGGGTATTACCCAGGGCACTGATCGTATCATAGCGCTGTTGATCGGTACAAATCCACAGAATATTAGGTTTTTGCATTGTCACCCTCCTCTGGCTGTAAAGCAATCATAAAATCATCCATCTGTAACGCATAGCCACGTATCTGCCCTTTTGGGGCATCATCCACGATATAATTCACGACATAAATCTCCCCATCCTCAAATTGAACCCAACCGCTGTATCCGGTGTCACTTGCTGGTGAACGGTCAAAATCGACAGGGAGGATCCGGGTGTGGGCGGCTTGCCGGTGTGGCGCCAGGATAGAGTTTTTATCTGTCAACCCCGCAAAAAAGTTCTGCGTCCACCACCCTGTCCACCCCAAACCGCCTTGCATAAATCGATGGGTGATGAGCACATTGCCATCGTTCAGCCATCCAGCCACAGGGCGGTGGCAACCTGGCAGAGGAAATGCTACAGGTTTCCCCCATGACAAACCCCCGTCGGTGGAAAGCGCTTTGTAACAGTCCCATCCCTTTCCGCTGTTCTCGCGCATAAATGCCACCAGTGTATTACCTTCTACTGGCAATATCGATACTTCACACAAATTGAGACCAGCTTCGCGACCCACCACAATCGGGTCACACCACGTCAGTCCCTGATCGCCAGATATCCACAAACGCTGCGTCAAATAGCCGAAATCAACATCCTGATAGTGCGCAGAGAGAAGCCACCTGCCATCGTCTAACTCACGTAATTTATCCGGCACAATGCCCAGCACAGGCGTCAGAACAGCATCACCCCACGTTAACCCCTCATCTGCGCTAAAATAGATATAATTTCTGCAGGATTCCGGGTCTGCGCTGCGCTCATCAGTGAAGAGTTTGTCCACCACGACAGCCAACTTGCCTTCACGTAATTGCGTGATTCTGGGGCAATTATAAAAGGGCAGACCTCGCGTGGCTTCTGTAAGCGCGCGCTTTCCAGACCAGGTTCTACCCCGGTCGGTGGAATCTGTGATCATAATCCGGGTGTATGAGCGATCGGCATGGTGCGTGCATTCGGCGAACACACACACCAGGCGCCCAGATGGTGTCAGGGCGACGTCGGGAAAAGCTTCGTAGACAGTATCATCACGGCTTACACAATATTTTTTTATCATAGGCTCACCTTACCAATCCGCCACAGACCCGTCTTTATGCCATAAGCGGGGTGTCTCCCACGAACCGTCATAGATTTTATCTGCCAGGGCTTCCTCATCCAGTTCAATGCCCAGACCTGGTTTTGTCGGCAGGGGGATGTAGCCATCCTCGATGACAAAGGGTTCCTTAAGGTATCCCTGACCAAGGGTCACATGCTCCTGTGCCAGGAAATTAGGAATACAGGCATCCAGTTGCAGGCATGCCGCCAGGGCAATTGGTCCCAACGGGCAGTGCGGGGCGACAGCGGCGAAATATGTCTCTGCCATCGCTGCAATCTTTTTGGTTTCCAGAATTCCACCCGCATGGGAAAGATCAGGCTGCATGATAACTGCGGCTTGCTTTTCCAGCACCTCACGGAAGCCCCATTTGGTAAACAGGCGCTCCCCGGTGGCAATGGGTATACTGGTGCTCCGCGCCACAGTCACCATCGCGTCGACGTTGTCCGGCAGCACTGGTTCTTCAATAAACATTGGATGATAAGGTTCCAGGGCTTTTGCCAACCGCACAGCCATGGCTGGACTTACCCTGCCGTGGAAATCGATACCGACGTCCACAGACTGTCCCACCGCCGAACGCACGTCCGCAAATTGCTCAACAACTGCATCAACGGCAGCAGGCAGGTCCACGATATTCAAGGCTCCAGGTATCCCCATTTTAAGCGCGGTAAAGCCCTGTGTAGCACTCACTTTTGCGCTTTCGATGTAATCGCCGTACGTCTCGCCACCCAACCACCCGTACATCCGCATTCTATCCCGTGTTGCACCGCCCAGGAGCTGGTATACCGGTACTCCAAGCCACTTCCCGACGATGTCCCATAAGGCTTGCTCAATTCCAGAGAGCGCGCTGCACAAAACCGGACCACCACGGTAAAACTGTCCGCGGTAAATAGCCTGCCAGTGGTGCTCAATACGGCGCGGGTCCTGTCCGATAAGATATCGACCAATCTCGTGAACCGCAGCAGCTACGGTTTGGCTGCGCCCTTCCACAACCGGCTCACCCAATCCTACGATTCCGGCATCGGTGTGGACTTTAAGAAAAAGCCATCTCGGTTTGACATAAATAGTTTCTAATTGCGTTATTTTCATAGTATCTCCTTGTGTTCAATTAACTAAGTATGAGCTTGAGGTGCGTCTTTAATAAAGAACAGCGCCAGAATCAGCGATAAAAACATAGTACCAGCAGCAAATGACCATGTCAGGTTGGTATTCATAGCATACAGGTAACCGCCTAAAACAGAACCCAGCATCACGGGTATTGTGATCAGAAAACCCATACCGGGTCCCCCGGTGCCGCCAGATGCGGATCCAAGGAAAACCGTTCCCCTTCCTATGGCTGCCATTACACGTCCCCGTAAATCGCGCGGGATAAGGTCCGCCATAAGCGCTGCACTCGCGGGCAAGAAAAGCACATTGACGGCAGCAATCACCATCCTTATGAGTAAAACATGCGCAAAACTGGTGGCGAAAAAGAGGGCCATTGTGGCTGCAAAAGCAAGACCAAGCGATAGTCGAATGAATATCGTCCTGCCATAACGATCAATCACCATCCCTGCCGGTATATACAAACCCACCCGCAGCAGCGTCTCAACTAACAGGATAAGACCCCATTCCGTTGTCGAAAGCCCAATTTCCTCAATGACATAGACCACCCAAAAAGGGCTGGCAACAGCATTTGCCATGAACCCCAGGAGAACCACAATCGACAAAAAAGATAACGAACGGGGAAGCTTAAAAAGTATAGTAAAAATACCACTGTAAGCACTTTTAAACACACCTGGTAATTGGGATAGTTTTATTCTTGCTGAAGGCAGCGATGTTGTGTCTTTCAGATAACGCAGGTTGATGGCTGCGGCCAGCAGATAAGCAGCCATCATCACGCCATATAAAATGCGCATCCCATAGTTATCTCCATAGATGTCGACCACCCAACCTGCTATATATGGGGAAAAGATTGCCAGTGCGCCAGAAAGTGTGTTCATAGTTGCTGTGCCTTTACCACGGTTTCCGGGCGCGATGGAATCCGCAATCAGGGCAGAGCTGGGCGGAAATTGAAAAACCATAAAACCCTGGATGAATCCTGCCAGCGCAACGATCTGCCACCCTGGCGCTAACACAAACATGAGCAGGATTAAACCCGATAAAAAACCTCCCACCACGATGAGCTTGACACGTCCTATGTGATCCGATAAATATCCGGCAATCGGGAACATGAGCAATCCCGCCAGAGGTTTTAACGAATTTATAAATCCAATTTGCTCCGGTTCCCCACCCAATGCTAAAATGTAAAGGGAAGCGTACGGAAAAACCATGCTGCGGCAAAACATGCCCAGCATCCCGGTAGCGGTCAATACGAGGACATTACCCCGCATAAAAGCGAATTGCTGCCGGATGGATTTCAGCAATGGGATACCTCTTCGAATAAAACACTGCAGCACGTCACCGCGCCTTCCGCTTTGATCAACTCCGATACGTCGACAACCATCACCGCTAACCCCGACCTCACCAACCGGTCCCGGGTCCGGGGATATGCTGCCGGATAGACCACCGTATCCCCTATGCGCAGGGCGTTCGCGCCATAAGGTTCACGGTCATCCACCTCCAAACTGTGATAAGGTGCGAATACAGTGGGATTCACCCATGCGGGGTTCACCAGGACCACCTCGTCCAGAATCTGGGTCACGGCAGATTTCAAGTGCAAACAACCGGTTAGCGGCACACTGTGAACTGCATACCCGAATTGGGCTGTCAGCGCCTGAAGCTGCCTGATGCCCTCGCGATTGCTGCGTCCGGATTCGCCAACATAGAGCGCTTTACCCAATCGAAGGACATCACCGCCTTCCAGCGTACCCGGCGGTTCGATGAAAGCAAGAGTCCGGTAATTCTTCAAAACCGCTGCTACAGCAGGTGTTTCTCCGCGCCGCGAAGCCGCACCGGGACGCGTGATAACCGCGATTTCGTCCAATACAATCGCAATATCCTCAACAAAGACAGCGTCCGGTAAGGTGGGGGCAGCGGTGATTCTGACAATCTGACAGCCCAACGTTGATAAAACTTCCTCGTACTGCTTGTGCTGCAAACGTGCCAGGGATACATCAATAGGTTCGCGTCTCAGATGGGTTAATTCACAATGGTTGATGCTGGAGCTGACCTGTCGCGTCATTGCTATGGATTGTTTATTCACGCCTGGAAACCTTTTTAGTCATCGAATTCAGCTGCAATGAGACTGAGTTTATGCGTTCTTCCTGTTTCCGCAAATAGCAGGATGTGTTTTTATTTTGGGAAAAAACAAGACTATTGCCTTTTTAATCTGTGTGTGTATCCAATTGAACCGGTGGCGGTGCAGAACATCTTGATTATGCCATACATGATAATTTCTGCACCGCCACACTTGAAAAGGGGTGTTCCGGTTGGCGACGCCAACCGGAACACCCAGAGAAATAAGCGGTGCGTCGAATTTATCCTGATCATGGCTAAACAAGAGCAGAAACAGGCGTATTTGCCTTTTCTGCATGTGTGGAAGGTGGTATTCCTTCCACACACTGTGGTTGGTGGTATTCCTTCCACACACCCGCGCCGCTTCAGGAAATCAGCCCTTTTATCGAACGCAACCCAAATAGCAGGACGGATTGACGACAAGCAACACGCATGCCATAATACCCTTCAGGAGCATTATGATATGATCAGAACGCGCTGGATCCATCTCATTCTTTTGGCAAGCCTTATGCTGGGCTGTCAAAGCCCCACCCCATCCATGTCCGAACCCGCAGCACAGATGATTCAAGCCAAAATAACGGAGGACGCAACACCTATGAAAACACCCTACATTACAGGCGCTTATTACTACCCGTGGTACAGTCCGGACCGGCATTGGGATGAGGGTTATCGCGGTACGCCGGTGCTGGGTGAATACGATTCCGCCGATCCGGTTACCATCAACCGCCATATCGACTGGGCAACTGAATATAGTGTGGATTTTTTTGCCATCAGTTGGTGGGGGCAGCGCAGTTTTGAGGACACAGTAATGCGCGGTCCTTTCCTGGATGCCATAGCAGGGCGCGATTTTCGGTTTGCCATCTTATACGAGTCAGCGGGATTGTTGAATTTAAATCAGGGTAAAATCAATCTGGATGATCCTGCCGTCCGGAAGCAACTCACGACCGATTTTACTTACCTGGCTAAAACCACATTTCAACACCCCAATGCACTGACGATTGGCGGACGACCGGTGATTTTCCTTTATCTGACGCGGACCTTCACCGGGGATGTAAAAACAGCGCTGCAGCAAGCAAAAACCGCGGCAATTGCCGCGGGAAGTGCAGAACCGTATATTATCGGCGATGAAGTTTACTGGCAGTACCCAAACGCAGAACGCATCCGTCTATTTGATGGCGTCACAGCCTATAATATGCACACATCAGTGCCCAATATAGCGGATGGATTCGCGGAGAATGTCGATAAACAATACCGCCTGTGGGCAAAAGCCACCGCGCAACAGGGCATCGCATTCATTCCCGATATCCTGCCCGGTTTTGACGACACTGCTGTTCGCCCGGAAGCTGGTCACCCTCCGATACCTCGCAGTGTAGACCTGTTTACGAACCAGCTTAACACCGCTATCGAACTCGCTTCCGGTGAGCAAAGCATCATCATGGTCACCTCGTGGAACGAGTGGCACGAAGACACGTCCATCGAACCGGCACTTGAGGAAGGAACCGCATACCTTGAAGTCTTGCGTTACGCACAAACACCATAAATCTATAGTGTGATACCCCCGAACTACGATAGCACTTTTCACATTGGATTAAGGAGTAAAACATGACCCCACGTGAAAGACTGCTCACCACGCTAAAAGGCGGGATAGCTGATCGTGTGCCGCTGGTTCTGCCCGGTTTTGACTTCATCTCCCGTGATGCCATGGAGGCGCATCCTGACCCGCTCCGCCGTGAAATTGCCCGCCGTGTCTTTAACTACACGACCTATCGCGTGCAGGTGCCCAGCTATATTAACCGTTATCTGATTACACCACCCCAGCGCATTCACACCACGACGCGCGATATCGCGCGAGGATTCCAGGAAACCCGCGGGATTATAGACACACCCAGAGGCAACCTGACCTTCACGACCCAGCACGATCCCATCTCAGACACGACCTGGACCCTCGAATATCCGGTAAAAAACCTGGACGACATCGAACGCATCGCCTCCATTCCATGGGAATTACCTGAGAAGCTAACACCACCCGGCGACATCCTGCCGGATGATTTTGCAGAGCGCGGTATCCTGGACACAGGCATTTCGTCACCTTTTGTCTGCGTTGCCGGGATGATGAAGTTCGAGACTTTCCTGGAACTCACACTGACCGAATCCGGGCTCATCGCCGAACTCACCAGTATCTGCCGGCAGCGTACCCTGGTTATCCTGGAAGTGCTCTTCTCCAAACCCGGTATTGAATATGTGTGGATTGGGGGCAGTGAGTGGGTGACACCGCCGATGGCATCCCCGCGCACCTACGACACATTGGTCCAGGAGCAGGAGCGCGACTTGATCACTTATGTGCACAAACAGGGCGAGGTGATCGTGCACGTGCACTGCCACGGGCATGTCCGGCATGCGCTGCAGCGCACGATCGAACGCGGCGCAGATTATACAGAACCCGTTGAACCACCGCCCGATGGCGATATCACGATGGCAGAGGCGCAGGCGTTGGCTGCCGGTCGGATTACATTGGGCGGGAATATCGAGTGCCGTGTCCTGTGCAATGAAACCCCGGATACAGTTGAAACTGCCGTGCGCGCAGCCTTTGCAGGAGGAAAACACCGTCTGGTTCTGCGCCCAACAGAGGGCCCATCCCCGAGAATGGCACCCCGGGAGTTTCGTAATTGGATGAAAATGGTCGATATGTGGGAGCTTCTTTCACCCTTCGATGAGCGTAGCACTTCCCTTTGATTTGGCAGGTATAAAAACAAGTGTATTCTACAAATTACGCGGAATAACCAGATGTAATCACGCCAATTCTTAAGATCTACCTTCATGGAGGAAAAAATGTTTATGGACCGCCCCGATATTGAACCAGGGATAAAAATCGCCGCACAAGCCAATCCTGAGCCAACTGAAGAGGATTTGGCCTTTATCAAGCAGATGGGTGTCAAATATGTTGTCCTCTGGACTGGCGCAGACAAAGCCAGTGCAGAATATTATGCCAGCCGGCGCAAGCTTTTCGAGGATGCCGGGTTGATTGTGTATGGCTTTGGTGATTCAGCAGTCCATAATCAGGACGCAATCACGCTGGGCTTGCCCAACCGGGATGCCAAGATAGAAGAATACAAGCAGCACTTGCGTAACCTGGGCAAGGCGGGGATACCCTATACGACGTATGCCCACATGGCAAATGGCATCTGGAGCACAGAACGGGAGACAACGCGTGGGGGTGCATCCGCGCGGGCGTTTAACCTTGCAACAGCCCGGCAAGGGCACTGGGGTGGCGTCCATTACGATGGGCCTTTAACCCACGGGCGCACTTACAGCCAGGAAGAAATATGGGACAATTTCGAGTATTTTATCAAACAGGTTGTGCCTGTCGCAGAAGAAGCCGGCGTTAAAATCGGCATTCATCCGGATGATCCCCCGGTGCCTGAACTGGGCGGTATTCCTCGCTGCATATTCGGCAACTTCGAGGGGTATAAACGCGCGATGGAAATGGCAGACAGCCCCAACGTCGGACTGTGTTTATGCGTCGGTTGCTGGCTGGAAGGCGGCGATTGGATGGGCAAGGACGTGTTCGAGACAATCAAGTATTTCGGCGAACGCAATAAATTATTCAAGATTCATTTCCGCAATGTACACCAGCCCCTACCTTACTTTGTGGAGACGTTTCTGGATGATGGCTATATGAAAATGTATAAAATCATGCGCGCTCTGCGAGAGGTGAACTTTAACGGCGTCGCCATTGCCGATCACATCCCCTTGATGGCACACGATCATCGTGTCGGCACAGCATTCAGCATCGGCTATATGAAAGCGCTGCTGGAACGCGCAAATGACGAATTCCAGGACCAGTCTTAAAATTAGAGATGCCTTTATAAATAGAAGGTAAATCTAAAATATATTTGAAAGGAGCGTAACTATGGCAGAAGAGAAGCAAGAACCTACGATATTGGAACTGCAGGCCCGCTGGGACAAAATCCGCATTGCCAACCTTTACGATACGCTGGATAAGATGGGCTATGGGGATCAGTGTCTCGACCTCAGTATCCGCCCGTTGTTCCCCAAGCAGCATCTTGCCGGGGTCGCTGTAACTGTCCGGGGTAGTCGTGACACACGAACGCGTGAGGAAAGAGAGGCGGAATGGAAAAAAGCCAAAGAGGAAAGAGAAAAGGCTGAGGAAGAGGGCAAGGAAATTGCCGTCACACCGCGGCTCAATGACCTGCTCTTCCCGGGCTGCGTGGTTGTGGTTGACGGCGGTGGAGAAGCCTTGACCGGCAAGTTTGGCGAGATGACCAGTTGGAACCTGATGCAGCACGGCGCCAAGGGTATCGTCATTGACGGTTACATCCGCGACCTGCTGGGTCTTGAGGTGATCCCCGATTACACCGTCTGCTCCAAAGGCACCTCACCCATCGAATCGGCGAAACGCTGGAGTCAAAACGCTGTCAATGTTCCTATCGGTATGCCAGGCACACTCACGAGTCAGGTCCGCGTCAGTCCGGGTGATTGGATCGTCGGTGGACCAGACGGTGTGATTGTGGTTCCTCAGGACATCGCAATGGAAGTGTTGGAAGCCGCGGAGGAAATAGAAGCGCGTGAGCAGGGGATGCGTGAGGATTTTGCGAAGGGTATGTCATTCAAAGATGCCTATGAAAAATGGGGACGCGCATAAGGTAACCCGAAGCATCCTGAACGTATCCTGACCATAATGGGCTGGATCAGTGTAAGATCACCTACGCATACTTAACGGCAACGGGCCCGTATCCCAGATATACTGACCCGTTGCCAATGCTTGTTGTGGGATTTAGTCACTTACCTCAATAATTGGACAATAATCATAAATGGAAATCGTAAAATTTGGCAGCACAGGTTTGCATGTTTCACGCTTATCTATTGGCACGGGTACGCATGGGTGGGCGCATCATTCCGAGCAGACAGCCCTGGGCGTAGAAGGCCTGGCACATCTTCTGCAGCAAGGGTATGACCTGGGCGTGAATTTCTGGGATGCCGCGGATCAATACGGTTCGCATGCGCATATTGCGCGCGCGCTCCGTGATGTTCCGCGTGAGAAAGTGGTCATCGCTACCAAAACGAGCGCCCATAACCCGAACCAGGTCAAGAAGGACATCGACCGGTTTCTCACCGAATTGAACACTGATGTGATTGACATCGTGCTTTTGCACTATATGACCCGGAGTAATTGGGCTCAACGCTACGCGGATGCGATGGACATGCTGACGCGTGCGAAGGAAATGGGTAAAATACGCGCGGTCGGCGTCTCCTGCCATGGGCTAGGCGCATTGCGCACAGCAGCTGAAACCCCCTGGGCAGAGGTTGTTTTAGCACGCATCAACTATGCCGGCACCAATATGGATGATAAACCGGAAAAGGTAACCCCCATCATCCAGCAGATGTATGCATCCGGGAAAGCGGTCTACGGTATGAAGGTCCTGGGCTGTGGAAACCTGCGCCACGACCCCAGCAAAGCGATCGCTTATGTTCTCAATCTGGGCACCGTTTATGCGATGACCATCGGCACCAGCAGTGTTTCTCAACTGCAGGAAAACGTCGATCTTGTCAACAAGCTGGCGCCTCAATTCCCCCTCAAGGAAAAGCTATGAACAGCCGCGAACGGTTTCTGGCGACAATGTATTACCAACCGCGTGACCGCTGCCCATGGGGCGAAATGGGTTTCTGGCCCGAGACATTGGCGCGCTGGCACAAGGAAGGCTGGCCCGAAGATGTGTATTTAAACGAATTCTTCGGGTTTGATCGATTACGTGAGGGTGTACCGGTCAATATGGATTTCGTCCCCGCATTTGAGCGGCAAATCCTTGAAGAATCCGAGCGTTATATTATCGTCCGGCGTGAGACAGGGATTATCGCCAAAGAATTCAAGGGCGAGTTATCATACCATATGCCGCAATGGCTGGATTTCCCTCTTAAAACCCGTCATGATTGGGAGACAGAAATCAGACCGCGATTGAACCCCCTCTCGGCAACCCGGTACCCGGAATACTGGGACGAGAAAGTGCGTATGTGGCATCAGCGGGATTACCCCCTTACCATGCGGATGGGATCCATCTACGGCTGGATTCGTAACTGGATGGGGCTGGAAGCCATGTCGGTGGCGCTCTACGACGACCCCGCCTGGATTCAGGAAATGATGAATACGCTGGTAGATTTCTGCTGCGCTTGCGGCGAACGCGCCTTGCAGGATGTGGACCTGGATTATATATTACTGTGGGAAGATATGGCTTATAAAAACGGACCTTTGATCTCACCCCGGATGTTCCGGCAATTTATGCTGGAGCCATATAAAAAACTCACCGGGTTTATACGGGACCATGGAATCAAGCTCATCATTGTCGATAGTGACGGTTTTGCCCGACCGCTGATCCCGCTGTGGATAGAAGGCGGCGTCAATGGGTTTTACCCTATCGAGCGTGCAGCAGGGATGGATGCAATAGACCTGCGGCAGCAATTCGGTCCCGAGCTGCGGCTCTTAGGAGGCATTGACAAAAAGGCCATGATTTCCGGACCGCAAGCGATCGACAAAGAACTTGTCCACGTCTTGCCTCTATTGAAAGAAGGCGGGTTTATCCCCTGGTGTGATCACCACGTCCCCCCAGACGTACCTCTGCAGCACTACTTGTATTATGTCGAGCGCATGAAACAAGCCAGCCTGAACCCGGATCAGTTTCTAAAAGAGCTGCGCTGAATTTGCTGACAGAGCGCGTTCTGGCTTAATCTTTTTAAAGAAAACTTGTTTGAATAGTTAAGTACGCAAGGAGAACAACCAATGGAATCAGAGGTGCGGTATCATATGCTTCGTCCGGCGCAGGTCGTAGAACGACGTAAAAATTGTTCGGTGGCTTATATTCCCATTGGAACCATCGAGTGGCATGGCGTGCACAATCCATTGGGAAGCGACA
Source organism: uncultured Chloroflexia bacterium (assembly GCA_963700595.1). Taxonomy (GTDB): domain Bacteria; phylum Chloroflexota; class Anaerolineae; order B4-G1; family SLSP01; genus PWVB01. Next base: position 81,601 of record CAVOYE010000008.1, on the reverse strand, counting down.
CGCTGCAAGCGGAAGGTTTAGCCATCATGTGCGCTCAAAAAGGCGGCGGGCTTGTTTTCCCCCCACTCTATTATGGCGAAACGCGCCTGGAAGCGCTTATGGAAGCTAATGCCGGTGATCGTGACCGTATTGCCGAGAAGATGGCGCTTTTACCCGACAACTTCACACCCGAACGCCAGGCATTTTCGGCGACAGAACAAGCCATCAATTATCACAAACTTCTGCTGCACATTCTCGTTGAAGTCGAAACATTGGGTTTTGAATTGGGCGTCATTGTCGCCGGCCATTACCCGCTCATTGACCATGCCCGGGCGGCTGTTCTCCAGTTTAACCAGCGCGAGTACAGTAAACGCCATGGGATGCTGGCGTGGGCTGTTGTTGATTATCTGCTGGTCATGGAGCAATTTGAAGGTGCAGGTGATCATGCTGCCGGTTGGGAAACCTCCCATATGCTGGCGCTCCATCCTGAAACCGTTGACTTAAGCTTGCTTCCGCCAAAAGGAGAAACCCTGATCGGTATCGGCGGGCGTATTCCCCCGCAGGATGCGACCCCGGAGTTTGGACGCCAGACAATGGAGGCTGCTGCCGAGATTGTCCTCCATGAAGTCCAGCACAGGCTGAATCACAAAAATCTCTATCGCGGGCACGGTAACAGCTTGCGGGAGGGCTTGTGGCGTGAGTAAAATAACCGAAACCAAGCATGAGTCCCTGAAAAGTAAAACGCTGCACATGATCGGGAATGCCCACATTGATCCTGTGTGGTTGTGGCGCTGGCACGAAGGGATGCAGGAGATCAAAGCGACTTTCCGTTCTGCACTGGACCGCCTGCAGGAATATGAAGATTTCATTTTTATTGCCAGCTCAGCCGCATTTTATGCCTGGATAGAAGAGAATGAGCCGGCAATGTTTGCTGAAATTCAAGCCCGTGTCGCTGAAGGGCGTTGGGAATTGGTCGGGGGTTGGTGGGTTGAGCCTGATTGCAACATACCTGGCGGGGAAGCTTTCGTGAGGCAGGGTTTGTACGGACAACGCTATTTCCTTTCTCGATTCGGCAAACGTGCCCATGTTGGCTATAACCCGGACAGCTTTGGACACAACGGCTCTCTGCCCCAAATCCTTAAACGCAGTGGGCTGGATTATTACATCTTCATGCGTCCGGGACCTCACGAGAACGACACACTCGATCAGGTTTTCTGGTGGGAAGCGGATGATGGTTCCCGGGTTCTGACATATCGCATCCCTTTCAGTTATGCGACGTGGGGAGATCAACTTGAATCTCACATCCGGCATTGTAGTGACGACATGGCATCGGTTATGGATCACGCTATGTGTTTTTATGGCGTGGGCAATCATGGCGGCGGTCCAACCCGGCAGAATATTGATCGGATCCATGCTCTGCATAAGTCACCGGACCTGCCGCAATTAACTATGAGTACGACTGAAACCTTCTTCGACAGCATAACACACAATGCTGCCCTATTCCCGGTTGTGCATCACGAAATGCAGCACCACGCCAGGGGGTGTTATGCCGCGCACTCGGGTGTAAAACGCTGGAATCGCCAGGGTGAGAATGCACTGCTTGCCGCAGAAAAATGGGCAGCCCTGGCAAACTGGATCACAGGTTTACCTTATCCAAAGGACGATCTGGCAAAAGCGTGGAAAATCCTGCTTTTTAACCAATTCCACGATATTCTGGCAGGCTCCAGTATCGAATCCGCCTATGATGACGTGCAGCATGCCTACGGCAGTGTCTTAACCACCGCTGACCGCGTGCGTAATGCGGCTTTACAGAAATTGTCCTGGCATATCGCCACACCTCCGAACGAAGATGGTATACCCCTGATCGTTTTCAACCCGCATGCATGGGCTAGCAAAGTTCCAGCGGAGATTGAATTGGGATGGTTCGACCATAGACCTTACACCATCGTCGATGCATCGGGTGCCCAGGTGGAGACCCAGGCAGTTCACCCGCATACTTCCCTGATTGGGTCTATACGCCTGTGCTTTATCGCGAACCTGCCACCGCTTGGCTACCACACATATCGCCTTGTCTCCGCTGATCCGGACCATTACTCCCAGGACATCAAATCCCGGAATACGGCAACAGAATGGGAAAATCGCTGGTTCCGGTTAACCTTTGATGCCGGCAGCGGTTGCATAACCGGACTTTACGATAAGGAAAACGGTTGCAATGTCTTTAATGGTCCCGCTGCACGGGCTGTCGTTATCAATGACCCGAGCGATACGTGGAGCCATGGCGTCGAACGTTACGATCAGGAAGCAGGAGACTTTACTGGAGAGAGCGTCACACTGCTGGAACAGGGACCCGTGAAAACCACCCTGCGCATTACCGGCATCTATGGAGCATCACGACTCACGCAAGATTTTACACTGTACAACGCCATCCCACGCATTGATGTTAAAGTGACCGTGGATTGGCACGAGTGTTTTAAAATTCTCAAACTATGTTTTCCGCTCAATGTCAGCGATCCTGTCGCCACGTATGAAATACCCTATGGGCATACAGTCCGTCCAACCAACGGCAACGAAGAACCAGGTCAAAGCTGGTTTGATGTATCAGGGACCCAACCCGAGCTAGGAGTGCCGTATGGGCTAAGCCTGCTGAATGATGGTAAATACAGCATCAGTGTTAATGACGCTGAAATGCGTCTGACTGTCCTGCGCAGTCCTATATATGCTCACCACGTGCCATACGAACCAGACCCGGAAGGCATATACTCGTTTATGGATCAGGGACGGCAATCTTTCACGTATGCACTGCTGCCTCACACCGGAACATGGAAAGAGTCGCAAACCGTACAGCGTGCAGCGGAATTAAACCAACCGGCTTTCATTATCAAAGAAACATATCATCCGTGGGCGCATCTCCCCCAAAGCGAAGCGTTGCTCTCTGTAAGCCCTGAAAACATTGTCATCAGCGCTGTCAAAGTGGCTGAAGATAATGATGATCTCATCATCCGCTGTTATGAAACGCAAAACACCGCGGTAGATGCACGCATCAGTATTTATGGCAGGGCAGAACCCATTGTTGTGCATTTCGCGCCATGTGAAATTAAAACCTTGCGAATTCCGGCAGACCGTTGCGCCCCAACAAAAGAGGCTAATCTGTTGGAATACAGCGAGTGAAGGATCAGGAGGTATACATATGACCCAAATACTGGTAACCTATTTCAGCGTGACAGGAAACACTGAAGCATTGGCAAATGCAATCATCGAAGGTGTAACTGCCGTGCCGGGTGTGCAATGTGTGGTCAAAAAAGTATCAGAAGTGACCAACGAAGACTGGCTTGCCGCTGACGGGATCATCGTTGGATCTCCGACATACTTCGGTCAGATGGCGTCGAAGGTTAAACTGATGATCGATAAAACTGAAAAAATATACCATCAACTGGAAGGCAAAGTAGGCGCAGCCTTTACCACTTCCGGGGGTGCAGGATGTGGTCACGAATTAACAAATATGTCCATCATTACTGCTATGCTGGTATCAGGGATGGTCGTTCAAGGCACAACCAGAGGACCCCATTTCGGTCCGTTCGCCGTGGGAGAACCTACAGAGAATGACCTGCAGCAAGCTAAAGCCTTTGGTAATCGGATTGCTGCGCTGACCCGTCAATTATTCTCATGAATGCATATTCTGTAAAACGATAAATAGTTGACCACATACGGAAAGACCAGATTATTACCTGTCATCGAGACATGGGAAGCGTGGGCCCGTATTTTCACGAAGGTTGCGCTCTGGAAACCTGCTGTTCAGGAAATATGCCGCCGTGCGTCAATTACCTTGGAAAGCATTGAAACAGGATATCCAGGCACAAACGCGGTTTTTCTCGTTAACCAATGTTATGTGGTGAAAATATATGCACCCTTCTGCCATGATGATTATCATTTAGAACGCGAATTATTGACCAAATTTGGAGAGAAAGCGCTGATACCCGCGCCGGCACTCCTTGCCAGAGGTATATTGGAGGATAGTATCTCCTGGCCTTATATCATTATGGAATACTTACCCGGTCAGCCTATCCGGGAGGTCAGAGACAAAATAGTCCGCGCTAATCTCATGGAAATTACCGCCCATATGGGGAAAATAGTGCGCACAATGCACAAAATTCCGATTACCTCACTGATTTATCTGGATCGCTCACAAAATGGGTGGCAGCGTTATTGCCAGCAGCAGCTAAAAACACTTATGAAAAAACTTCAGCGGAATCATATCCTCCCTGATCCAATTGTCGAAGCGATACCCGTTTATGTCTCATCCGAAAGCGCTAAACGTAAAGAGCCCATGACCCTTGTCCATGGCGATTTAACTGAAGATCACTGGTTGCTTGTTAATACACAAGGACACTGGGCACTATCCGGGCTATTTGATTTCGCGGATGCTAAGATCAGCCCACCAAGCTATGAATGGGTTGCGCTATGGTTCGGCGCATTGGACCGAAATCACGAAAGCATGGCATCCTTTATGCATAGTTATGATCCTGCAATTGCCCTTGATGATGCTTTCTGCATGCGTGCGATGGCTTATACCTTTCTGCATGAATTCGGTGCTGAGATCATAGATAATGTTCTACCTGAGCACGACAGAAACACCATCCGATCGATCGGGGACTTAACCCAGATATTGTGGCGCCAGTAACGCTTGGAAAAGGGGGCTTTAGATGATAACTATACCCTGGTATGCATGGTACGGCGATAAACCCTTGCATCTAACTTTTCCTGACGATTGGTCAGCTCAGGTCTTTTGGCCTGACGATGCGCTCGGGATAAATAACGATGCGATAGAATCTGCATTTGACAATCCCATCGACTCACCGCCCATAGAGGCGCTTGCAGAGCAATGTCTGTCCAAAGGATCATGCACCGTCAGTATCGCAGTGGATGATATCTCCCGCCCCACACCCGCATCGCGGATCATGGAGATTCTGATGCGCCGACTGGCATCTGTGGGTATTGATCTAGGCAATGTACACGTGATCATGGCAGTGGGGACGCATCGCTCGATGATCAAGGACGATATCGAAAAGAAGATTGGTAAAATTGCAGCAGACCGTCTTGATGTGCATAATAATTACCCCTATCAAAACCATGCAGACTTTGGCGTTTCAGATGCCGGAACACCCATAAAAGTTTCCCGTTTTTTTGGTGAAGCGGATTTAAAAATTGGAATTGGCTGTATTACACCCCATGGCGGTCCCGGTTATGGAGGTGGGGCAAAAATCATCTTCCCTGGGGTTGCCAGCTTCGAAACCATTTCATCCATGCACAAACCGGGACGCCATCAGGGTGGATTACTTGACGTAGATCATAACGACCTGCGCGCTGATATTGAAGATATGGCTGGAGAAGGTCGGATTAAACTTCATCATTAACACAGTACCCAATTCCCGCCGGGAGATTGCCGGAGTATTCGCCGGTCATTTTATTCAGGCGCATCGCGCAGGGGTTAGATTTGCCAAACAGGTTTTTGCCACTGACCTGCCCTTAAAACCGGTGGACATCGCTATCTGTAACGCGTATCCCAAAGACACTGACTTCCTGCAAGCCGGGATGGGGCTGACAGTTCTATATTCTGAGAACCTCAATCCTGATCCCCGACCCGTGGTGAAAGAGAATGGTATCATAGTCATCATAAGTGCCAGTCCTGAAGGGCGCGGACACCATGGTCTGTATGGACCAGGTATGATATACGGGCGGCGCAGCATTGAATGGCGCACCGAACCTTTATTATGGCAAGGCAGGCAAATCATTCATTTTTCTCCCAATGTCACACCACGGGATGCGCGGAATTCCCTAACCTTCAACGCCTGGAATGACGTGGTGTTTTACTTAAGCAATCACTATGACCATCCTTCCGCGGCAGTTTTCCCGTGCGGCAGTATACAATTATCGCGCAGTAGCTTGTGATTTGCAGAAAACAGCAGAATACTGTCCTGCTTATTATGCAAAAAAACGGAGGCAACATGGAGAATCTATTCGAGCAAGTGGACGTTCTGGTCATCGGAGGAGGAACCGCCGGAACCATTGCAGCCATACAAGCGTCGCGCGCAGGCGTTCACACTGCCGTAGTGGAAATGCAGGGGCAGTTAGGGGGAACAATGACCACTGGTGGCGTCAGCGCCCCCGCGTATTTTTGGGGACGAGACCGCCAAATCGTCGCTGGTATAGGCTGGGAACTTGTGTGTAAAACGAAAGCACTTGACGGTAGTGCTTTCCCCGATTTTGATGTTCCCAATCCAAATCGTCCCAGTTACCACGTGGGCATAAATCCGGCAATTTATGCGCTGGTTGCCGAGGAGGCATGTCTGGATACCGGCGTGGTTTTACACTACCATGAACTTTTGACCGGCATTAAAGAAACAGCCCGGGGTTGGGAAGTGCAAACGGTTGGTAAAGGTATCCGGCGTACAATTCAGACGCAGGAAGTTATCGATTGCACAGGCGATGCGGATGTCGTTGGCATGGCTGGTTATCAACGACAAAAAAGCGAAGTCCGCCAGCCCGGTACCCTCATCTTCCGCTTTGGTGGTTATGAGATCGACAGCCTTGATATGGAAGTTGTGCAGGAACTGTATGAGGAGGCTATGGGCGCCGGACTTCTCAAAACCGGCGACTTTTGGATGGGCAAAAAACAGCCTTTTATCAATTTCTTGCGTAATGGGGGATCCAACCAGCAACATATCTTCCAGGCAGACTCTTCCACATCCGTGACCCAAACACAAGCCAATATCGAAGGGCGCAAAGCGACTCTGCGGCTGCTGAAATTCATTCAGTCCATTCCAGGTTGCGAGGCTGCCAGTTTACAAACCATGTGCACACAGGCTGCTATCCGTGAAACATACCGTATTGTTGGCGAAAAAACCATCACTTATCAGGACTACATGGCAGGACGTTATTTTGAAGACGCGTTGTGCTACAGCTTGTACTTCATTGATGTGCACACAGAAGATGGTGTAGAGCATGAGTTTGTCCCGGGGCACCGTGTTCCAACGGTACCCCGGGGGGCTTTGGTGCCGGAAGGAAGCCAGCGACTGCTCGTGGCAGGGCGCTCGGTTTCCAGCGATCGTCTGGCGAATTCTGCGCTGCGCGTCGAAGCCTCATGTATGGCAATGGGACAGGCTGCCGGAGCGGTAGCGGCCTTAGCTGTGCGCCAAGGTATACCATCCCGCCAGGTCCCGGTACAAGATATCCGCGCATTGCTCCGGCAGCATCAAGCGATTGTCCCCACGGAACCAGCTGCAGAACGATGAGCCTGCAAATGTTATTCGATGCATTATATTTTAGCTAAACTTAAGGAGTCATGATGCAAAACACCCCGGTTCCATCTTATCTCTCCGAGTACAGCGCCATTTACCGGCAAAATCCCCGCCAGGCAGCCCTGGCATGGTTTGCCGATGCCCAATTCGGCCTATTTATGCATTATGGAATTTACAGTTTGCTGGGACGCCACGAATGGGTGATGTACCGTGAAGCTATACCTATTATTGAATATGAAAAATTAAAGGACGCCTTTACAGCAGAGAACTTCGACGCTGATTTTATCACCGATCTTGCCCTCGCTGCGGGGATGAAATATGTCAACATCACATCGCGTCACCACGACAGCTTCTGTCTGTTCGACAGTCAGGTTTCGGAGTACAGCAGTGTCCACAGCCCCGCAAAAAGGGATTTAATCGCTGAACTTGCCGGACAATGCCAGCAGAAAGGATTGGGGTTGTTTCTTTACTATTCCTACGCCCTGGATTGGCGGCATCCCTATTTTTATCCCCGCAGTATTTTCCCTATCGCCCGTCCGGATTACCCGCATCCGGAACCGCGCTATAAATGGCAAGCGGATGCTGACTTCAGATACTATATAGAATTTGTGCATGCCCAGATCACAGAACTCCTCACCAACTACGGTCCCATTGCAGGCATCTGGTTTGATCCCATTATGGGATATTATGCCCGTCCGGACCTCTTTCCGGTTGATGAGACCTACGCGATGATCAGAGCGCTGCAACCTCAGGCGCTAATCGCATTCAAACAAGGTGCGAATGGAAAGGAAGACTTCGCCTCGCCTGAACGTCACGGACACTCATTGGCGGATCGCGTTCGTGAGCAAATTGGCCCTTCTGGTGCAGCAGTAGCACACCATGCATGGGAAAGCAATAAAACCAAACATAATGAGATATGCGATACCATGCAGCCTGGAGCCTGGGGGTATGCAAAGGACGATGACGGCAAGCACCATACACCCGGGGAAGTTGTGCGCATGGTAGCCGATGCCCTTTCACAAAACTGCAACCTGCTTCTCAATACCGGGCCTCTCCCCGATGGATCCATTCATGCCGATGATGTTAAAACACTGCGTGAAGCAGGAAGAATTCTCCAGAACAACGCACAACACCAGGATAAATAATGCCCATAACTGCTGCTGATATCGCCGAAGAAAAACCCGAAACACATCAAATAGGTAACATCGCATTGATCGCTGTCCTTTTAGCTTTTGACAGCATGCACTTTGTTTTTGCACGCCTGATGCTGAATCATATCTCACCGGGCGTTTCTGTTATGTATGTTTTAGGCATCAGTACGATCGAAATTGGGATTGTAGCCCTGTACCGCAAAGAACTCAAATTCAATACTTTTACAAAGAATCTGGGTTTCTTCATGGCGATAGGCTTTCTGATTGCGGCAAGCACAAACATCAATTATGAAGCTGTAGCCTTTATCGATCCCGGTACAGCTTCCTTACTCAGCCAAACCTCAGTGATCTTTGGGCTGGGTTTTGGATTATTATGGCTCAAAGACAGCTTCAACCCTTACCAACTCCTGGGTGCTATGCTGGCTCTTGTTGGTGTTTTCATCATCTCGTTCCAACCCGGTGATTATCTGCGCTTCGGGTCATTGCTGGTCATTGGATCGTCCGGAATGTACGCTTTGCACGCAGCAATTACCAAACGGCACGGATCAAACCTTAATTTTCTGACCTTTTTCTTCTTCAGATTGTTAAGCACAACGGCATTCCTTTTCACTTTTGCACTTAGCAGGCAAGCTCTGTCATGGCCCAGTCCTACCGCCTGGTTCTATATTATTCTCACAGCTACGATTGATGTTGCGCTGAGTCGGGCTTTGTATTACACTGCGCTCCGTCGGTTGAAAATGAGTGTCCTGACCATCGCTCTGACGATGAGCCCGATTGCCTCGATGACCTGGTCCTTCCTATTGTTTGGGACAAAACCTGGTCCAGCGCAAATTCTCGGTGGGTTAGCAATCATATTGGGCGTTATGATTGTCACGCTCAAACGTGAAAGTGTGGTAAAAAAAGAGAAATTAAACGCGACACCATCCACAGGCTAAAGTTTTGTAGGTCCACGGTATAAAAAATTGATTTGTCCTAACCTGACGCTACAATGATGACAATGAACCTACCTGAAAAAAATCTAAAGGAGCAACATATGCGAGGAAAAAAACTCTTCGAGGCTTGGCGGAATGAAACTTTGGACGCAGCATGGTGGTGGTTGCGAGAAGAACCATCAGCGTGGTCACTGAAGAACAACACGCTCCACCTGCATACGCTGCCGGGAACCCTGTGGGGCACGAACAATACGGCAAAGAATATCCTTTTACGACCTGCACTTCCCATTGAAGACGGATTATCCAGCGAAGTCACTGTGACCAATCATCCAGAAAATCAAGGTGAGCAGGCAGGTCTGATCTGGTTCCACGATGAGGCGAATTACATCAAACTCGTCAAAGAATCACTGGAGGGATCGGAATGGATTGTCCTGGGGCGGGAACAGGATGATAGCCCCAAGCTTGTTGCCAGGATTCCAATCGTTACAGAATCCGCGCGGTTGCGATTATCCCTGTCAGGACAAACCGTCGTGGGATGGGCTCAACCCGATGGTGAGGGTTCCTGGGAAAAAATTGGCGAGTGCGCGCTGGTAAATGAAGACAACGTCCATCTGGGGGTCTTCACGCACGGGAGTGAGCCTGATGCAGAACGGTGGGTTACGCTCCGCGATTTCATCATCTTTCAAGAATAAAAAGATGTTGCCCATGCATACAATTATCATCGGGGGTACCGGTCATGCCGGCACATACCTGGTACCGCGTCTTGTTGAAGCAGGTTACGAGGTGACCGTGGTCAGTCGCGGTAACCGTTCCCCATACACACCGCACAACGCCTGGAAAAAAGTGCGCCGTGTGCTGCTGGACCGGAAAGCGGAAGAAGCCAACGGCATAATTCAGTAACCCCATAAAAAAGGAAAACACTATGGCCCATGCGCATATTTTTCAAATTAATGTCTCCAAAGGAGGTGTTCCCAAACTACCCATACCTCGCGGAGAAGTCTCCGCATCGGGCATCGAAGGTGATGAACACAATAATTTAAAAGTTCATGGCGGTCCCATGCGCGCACTCTGCCTGTATTCGCTGGAGCGCATTCTTGCGTTACAACAGGAGGGACACCCCATCTATCCGGGCGCGACAGGTGAAAACCTTGTTGTGGCGGGATTGGATTGGGACGCCGTAATTCCCGGTGTTCTTATAGCCCTGGGAGACAGTGTAAAACTTGAGATAACGCAGTACACCCAACCCTGTCCAAAAATTACCGCTGCATTTTCTCAGGGTGATATCGCCCGTATGGCGCAAAGCCAACATCCTGGATGGTCCAGGGTTTATGCAAAAGTGCTGCAGACAGGCACAGTATGCGTGGGAGATAAAGCCGAGATCGTCATTCCCGAAAAATAAAAAAGGAGCAAAGCTATGGGCATCAGTCTGGGACTCGTTGGACTGGGTTCGTTTGGACGGCAATTCGCGGATCTTTTTATGAGCCACCCACTCGTTGACAGGATCGCGCTCTGTGACCGGGAACCCGAAAGGATGGTGACTTTCGCACAAAAACCAGGTTGGCAGGTGAAATTCAATCCTAAAGACATCTATCCCTCGCTGGATGCTATCTGCCAAAGCGATGTCGACGCCCTGGTTATCATCACCCAACCCTGGCTCCATGCACCGCAGGCTATCCAGGCTATGGAAGCAGGGAAACACGTCTACAGCGCGGTGCCGGTTATCAGCATCCCGGATGCTGATGAAATCCTGGAGTGGTGCGATAAATTGGTGGGTACCGCGCAACGCACCGGGCATGCATTACATGCTCGGAGAAACGACTTATTATCGCCCGCAGGCTATGTACTGCCGCCGCCGGGCTCAGGCGGGTGACTTCGGTAGTTTCGTGTATGCGGAGGGCGAGTACCTTCATGACGTGGACGCCAATTCCAATCTTCGCGAGGTGCGCAAGAACCGCCTGGCAAGTCAAGCCGGCGCCGAATGGCTGGCAATGGAAAAGCTATACCGGGACCGCGGTATAAAAAATGGTCCTATGCACTACCCGACCCACTCCACCAGCGGTCCAATCAGTGTAATGCGGGCTCACCCAATAAAGGTCAGTGCCCGGGGCTATCTTAACCGCACAGCCGATCCTTACTTTGCGGATTATGCTTTCAGCAACGAAACAGCCCTTTTTACGATGAGCAATGGAGCCACTATGCGCATTTGTGAGTATCGGGAAATTGGTCACACAGAACGTGAAATTTTCCGCATCTATGGAACCCAAGCCAGTTTTGAAAATGACCATTGGGTAAACAAACGCAGCAGCACAGTCCTGACCACCGATGCCATGCGGGATCAGTTACCGGCAGAGGTGGTGTTTGCCTTTGAAGAGGTTATGGGAGATAAGAGTTTTTACGGCGGGCATGGCGGATCGCACGCCTTTCTTGTTCACGAATTTGTAGATGCCATTGCCCATAACCGCACCCCGGCAATCAACGTTTGGGAGGCTGTCCGGTATATGGCTGCCGGTGCAATGGCGCACAAATCCGCAATGCGAGATGGCGAGATCCTCGATGTCCCGGATTGGGGTGACGCCCCCAATTGCTAAAATTGCCATATGTGGTATACTCCTGCTTACAGATGACAACTGGCTGGTGCGAGATAATGACGCCCAGGTGGTTCACGTTAAGGAGTGTAATAGTGCTTACAAAAGAAAAGAAACAGGAAATTATGCAGGAATATGCACTTACAGATGGCGATACGGGCTCTCCTGAAGTGCAGGTTGCGATGTTAACGCATCGTATTTTGGACTTAACCGAGCATCTGAAGGCGCATAAACACGATGAGCATTCAAGGCGAGGGTTATTGATGATGGTTGGTGACCGCCGGCGGCACTTGGCGTACCTGCAAAAGGTGAATCCACAGCGCTACCGGAGCCTTATTCAGCGACTTGGTCTACGCAAGTAATTAAGCGGTTGGTTTAATTAATGCCAGACGAGTAGAGAGGAAAAATACCCTCTCTACTCTTTTGTGTTATTTGGATTTGATGAGATTTTCAAATCGTCGATGGTTAGCTCTCAGCTATCAAGCCGCGTATCTGCGGTTTAAATAATGATGATAGTTGAGAGCTGTCTATGGACAGTAAAAAACATTATCCGGCAACTCAATCCGTCCGGAAGGTGGGAATTGGGGAGTGGGGTGCAAATAGGTTGCACAGCAGTTCCCAGTTTCTGTCCTTCTTCCGATGGTGAGACCGGATTAGGAGGCAATTGTGTTACAAGAATTTTCTTTTACATCCCAACTTGGTGATCAAACTATTGAAATCAAGACTGGGAAATTAGCCCGCCTGGCAGGTGGGTCCGTTATTGTTAAGTGTGGTGAGACCGAGTTACTGGCAACAGCGACGATGTCAAAATCCACCCGGGAAGGGATTGATTTCTTCCCTCTGACTGTCGACTTCGAAGAGCGTCTTTCTTCTGCGGGTCGTATTCCCGGTTCCTTTTTCAGACGCGAAGGGCGACCTTCGGAAGAAGGCATCCTGATGGCGCGCTTGATCGACCGCCCAATTCGACCGCTGTTTCCGCAAGATATGCGCAATGACGTGCAGGTCATCGTAACCCCGCTCTCGATGGGTGACGAAGCCTATGCCGATATCATGGGTGTCATTGCAGCTTCTGCGGCATTGACGATCTCGAATATACCCTTTGATGGACCTGTTGCTGCGGTGCGTATTGGTTATATCAATGGCGAACTTGTGGTGAATCCTACAATTTCCCAGATGAACGAAAGCACCCTAAACCTTCGCGTTGCCGGCAGCGCAGACGCTATCATTATGGTTGAAGCTGGCGCGGATGAGATCGATGAATCGCTGATGGTCGATGCAATGGTGCTGGCGCACGAGTCGCTGCAAAATGTCCTCAACACTCAGAACGAAATGCGTGCGTCCCTTGGCAAACCCAAGACCATCTATGAGTCATTCACCCTCCCGCAGGCTTTGAGCCAGCGCGTTGAAGAATTGATGTCTGCCCGTATGACAAATTTGGTGTCCACCACTTTACTGAAAGAGGAGCATATTGATGCCCTCAACGCTTTGCAGGATGAACTCAAGCTTGCATTGGCTGATGAAGCTGCAGAAAAGGGTTGGGAAAAAGCCCAGATTTCTGAAGCATTCCATGATCTGGAGAAAAAAGTTGTTCGCCTTCGTATCCTGGATGAGAATATCCGTCCAGACGGACGTGACCAACGGACAATACGCCCGCTGGAAGCCGAAGTTGGATTATTCCCAAGACCCCATGGAACCGGTTTGTTTACACGGGGTGAAACGCAAGCGCTCAGTTTTGCGACTTTGGGAATGCCTGGTGAACGGCAGGAGTTGGATGACCTTTTCCCCGGAGAAACCAAACGCTACATCCACCACTACAACTTCCCACCCTTCTCCACTGGCGAGACCTGGCCTTTACGCGGACCAAAACGCCGCGAAATTGGGCACGGCGCATTAGCTGAACGAGCCCTTATCCCGGTCCTCCCTTCTCAGGCTGATTTCCCCTACACCATCCGTGTGGTGAGTGAAGTTATGTCGTCTAACGGCAGCACCTCGATGGCATCGACCTGCGCCAGTACGCTGGCGTTGATGGATGCCGGTGTACCCATCAAGGCACCGGTCGGTGGTATCGCGATGGGATTGGTCAGTGATGGCACCCGCTACCGTGTCCTGACGGATATTCAGGGTCTGGAAGATCACCTGGGTGATATGGATTTCAAAGTTACCGGAACGCGAACAGGCATCACAGCGCTGCAGATGGATATAAAAATCAAAGGGGTTACCCGTGAGATTTTGACAGAAGCTCTGGCGCAAGCCAAAGTCGCCCGTGAGCAAATCATTGGTGTCATCGAAGCCGCCATCCCTGCACCGCGTGCTGAAGTATCCAAGTACGCACCCAAGATGCTGACAACGCAGATTGATGTGGAAATGATTGGCGCGCTCATCGGTCCTGGTGGAAAAAACATCCGCGCACTGCAAACGGAATATGATGTCAAAATCGACATTGAAGAAGATGGCACAGTATTCATTTCATCGGCGGGTGGCACCAGTGCGCAAGACGCAATGGCATATGTGAATGCGATGATGGAATCCGTCGAAACCGGGAAAGTATACACGGGCAAAGTTGTTCGTGTAGCCGATTTCGGTTTGTTCGTGGAGATTCTACCGGGCAAGGATGGTATGGTGCACATCTCCCAGCTGTCTGATTCACGCGTTGAAAAAGTTACCGATGTCGCTAATGTCGGGGACGAAATCATGGTGATGGTCACCGATGTCAGTTCAGATGGCAAAGTCCGCTTATCACGGCGCGCCGTGCTGGAAGGCTGGACCCTTGAGGAAGCCCGGGCTCAGGATGCTCCACGAGCATCCAATCGCCGTTCTAATGACCGGTCGCGTAACAATCGCGGACGGCACTAAATTAATCCTGTCAATCTATTACATCTGAGGTAAATATGGAAAAAGAACCCAAGGTTGAGATGCTTGGCGAATCGGAGAATTATGCCATCTGGCGCACACATGAAACAGAGCCGGAAGGTATCGTCTATCACATTGAGTTCGGCAATGTAACACTCCATCTATTTGATGATGAGTGGGAGGAATTTGCCGCAGTAATGATGGCATCCATACGTTAAGGTAACCTTAGCGTATCAGATTATCAAAAACATCAACAGACCTGTCCTATGAAAAGGACAGGTCTGTTGCATTCCATTGACAAGCGTTCTTGAACCTTCAGGCTGTAAGACTTGCCAGGCCTCGCGTAACTGCCTTTACCAGCACATCCGCATCATCCTGGTCATTGTATGCCTGGAAAGATACGCGCAGTAAAGTCATTTCATGCACCTTCAATATTACCCCTTCGATCTTGAATGCATCAAACTCACGCCGTATCCCGGCAACAGATTCCTCTGGAATGCGGATACTTACCATCTGGCTGAAGAAAGCATCCGAATCAGGGCTGATGGATTCCATTCCCGTTAGCGCATTGATCCGTTCACGCGTCTGACTGGCGAGTTTGTGACAGCGTTGGCGCTGCGAATCCCAGTCGTGTTCAGCCTGGAACTGAATTGCAGCTGGAACGGAAAGAAATGCTGATGGGTCACGGGTACCTTGCTGCTGGTAATTGGGTACAAATTGCGCGATACCGTCCGGCGGAACCTTATTTCCAAAGCGGCTTTTTACCAAAGCCTCAACAATCTGTGATTGGATGCGCGAGTGGGCATAGGCAAAACCCGTTCCTTTAGGCGCGCACAACCATTTATGACACGCACCGATGTATACATCCGCATCCAAAAGAGTCAAATCCAGAGGAATCTGACTGGGTGCGTGCGCGCCATCAATAAAGGTGAAAATACCTGCCGCTCTTGCCCGCCGGCAGATTTCCTCGATGGGGAAAATCAAAGCTGAGAATGCGGCAATATGACTCAGAAAAATAATACGGGTATGCGCTGTAACACCTTCCCAGAATGCGTCAACGAATTCTTCCGCTGAAGTAAGGGGAACAGGGACGGGTTGGTGAACATAGTGTGCCCCAGTCTGGTAGGCGACCAAATCCCACGTTCCATCCATCGCCGGATATTCCCAGTCCGTAGTAAGTATTTCGTCCTGAGGTTCAAGGTGCAAACAGCGACATATCATCCGCACCGCCGTCGTCGGATTAGCAAAGTAGACGACATTATCCCCGGTGGTACCCAGATATGCTCCTAATGCACCGCGCGCCTCTGCCATCAAATCCGGCAATCGCTGATTGATGAAGCGCATTGGGTTGTATTCAAGTTCGCGCTGCCAGGCCTGATAGCGTTCAAACACCGGGCGCGGGCATGCACCATACGAGCCGTGATTCATATAAACTACATCAGGGTCCAGCATAAAAAGCGATTCCAGAGAATCAGCCATCCAAAACCTCCGGCAAGCTAAAAATTTACACCCAGTCCCGTACTATCTACTTTGAATAGGCGCCCTTCCCCAGGCGCAAGCGTGACCAGTTGCTGATGTGGGTCCGCAGGCCATAATTCGCGAAACTGCGTACTATGGAGGTCGAAAACCAGCAACTTTTCACCAGATGAATTGCCTAATTTTAATGTTATTTTAGCCCAGGTACACGGGCTGCCGTTAACAACCATCAAGTATAAACGTGTATCCTTATCCTGAAAAAAACCAATTGTAACAGGGTCACCTTCACAATCAACTAATGGAGCCAAATGGCTGCGGTGCAGGTGCTGCGTCCCACTCCAAAGAGGACCGGTGCGAAAAGTCCCGATATTGGACAAATTGCCGAGTGTTGAGCCCAGTTTGTGGATATCGGCATTGACGCGCCGGGCAATTTCCCAAGTTTCAGTTGTCGTACCATCTTCATGCACCATCGCGGCATCGTGGGCATAGGTGAAATACTGCAGACCCTTTGCGCCATAGGCAAGATCGTTCATCAATTGAAAGCGAATGTGACCCTCAGTGGGTAGTGGGATAAGGACCGTGCCGCACGCTGCAAGCAAAAGCCCAAAACGGCAAGTTGGTGGCATTGGAAAGGTTGCGCAGCAACTCCAGGCAGCTGAAGAAATCGGGCTTTATAATAAGTTTCTCGTGAGGGATGATGTTGGGCTTGGTGCCAGCGGTCTCCATCTCTTCACTCGTGGCGACCATAATGGGATAGTGATCGTAGCTTAACATTTGTGGTTTTATTTGTTCTATGTAACACCGCCAAAAAGCTTCCGCCGTCGGGGCGCCCCACCCCTCGATGGGCGGGAAATGGTTGATATAGCATAAATGGTACGGATCTCGTTCGTGAATGAAAGCATGCACCTCTGCCAGCAAAGGTATAAGGTGAAGACGGGGTTCGTCGCGCAAATGATAACCGTATAGACCCGGGTGATCTTTAATCGCATTAACCAGACCAGCAACCTGCGCCTGACGGTCAGCGTCGAAAACGTAGTCATCACCAACATGCCAGGTTTGATGCACCAGCAACAGCCGCACACCACTCTCTGCAGCCACATCGAGAGCGTGTACCACAGCATCCAGACCGCCGCTGACCTGTGAATGACTTATCGTGAATCCGGCATCCGCCATCCCATGCATCACGTCAGCCCGGATCATCGCATCACGCGGTCCCGCCCATCCAACGACCGGAAAAACATCCTCATTTAGAATAGTTTCTGTCATTGTAACTCCTTGTTTGGTTCATAGTGCCGTCCTGAGAGCGAAGATATCAGCATCACGCATCACAAAACGAAAGCGTACCGGTCGACCCCTTAAGTGTGCCAAGTCAGCATTTCCGCGCCAAGCCATCTGAGCATCCAGATTGTCACCGAAGTAAATTCCCGCGTCGTCAAGGGAAAAACCGTTGAGTGGGACGCCTGTTTCATCCTGTATCTCAACTTTGATAAATCCTGCGGCAGATGTAGCGCAATTAAGGTGTAATTCCCGCCCGTTGAAGATTAAAGGTTTAGTTATACACTGACCACCAGCATAATCCGCGTGCAGTGAGACAAAACCGTGTGGTCGTACCGCCAAACGCCGCAGGCACGGACGTGCGGAGGCATGACGATAGTGCTCACTGATATACAACGACCATTCGTTATCCGAGGTCTGCACTATCCCCCATGTAGGATAGTTATTACGATCCGTCCAGTTCATGAGATCGTTACCAGGTCGCACCCAGGCGTCGAGATAGCGTGTCCAGTGCACACAATCGCGACTGGACATAAAGAGCGCATCATTCACACCCGGATAAAGGTGATTGGGATTTGGAACACGTTCCTGCACGTAACGATTGGGGAACGCCAGATAAATATGCTCTGCACCTGGACATGGAACAGTGGCATTCGTATAAAGTTGCGTGTCGACATAGCCATCTGCGTATTGATGATGAACCACCGGTGTCCAGTGTATGAAATCCTGTGACGTTGAACTTTGAATAGCGCGTACGACTGTAGGTTTTGAACCAAGGACATCCTGTTCCGTAGAATTCGTATTCAGATTCTCGAAGTAGCGTGTGAAGCTGCGATAATTGCCGGTGTTACGATCCCAAAAGGCAGTGTTTATCGTATCAAATGTACCCTCGATATCCAACGGTTCCTTTTGCATGGCGTGCCAGCGCAAACCATCCGGAGATGCCATCGCATAAAGTTTTCTCCACGCGCTGCTCAAGCCTTTGTAACGTGCATCAGAAGCACAGAGCGGATTGGTATCGCGGAAAACTGGGGGGACATGCGGCGGTCCACCGATTTGTAGTAAATTGTTGTCTTTGTGCCCCTCGAATTCGACAAGCCCCAGGTTTGGACGATCGAAGTGTAAACCTCCATCGGTGCTTTCTGCCAGGGCAATAGCTTGCTCATCCTCGTTACCCCGGTCAGGAATACTGGCTCGATAATACAGGCGTACACTTCCCTTCTCCTGCACCAGGCTGTTAAATCCAGCGACATTGTCCTCCCATCGCGCATCACACAAGAAGGCAACTTCTCGGCGTTCTGGTTGATGGAGTTTAAGCCATGTATCTTGAAACCGCGCAATCAGATAATCGTCAACAAATAATTCTCGCCGGTTACCGATATTTATGACTTCTTTCATATGTCTCCATTCTATTTTGTGGCATAAATCAGGGCAAGCAGCTAACTTGCCCTTCAAATAATGTCAGATGGCGGTTCAACCCCGACTTCTCATGAATTGGTTGGTATATTTTGAAAATAATAGCCGACTCAATACAAATGGCACGCTGTCCAGTGTCCCGATGACAACTCTCGGAACGCTGGCTCTACATCACGGCACACTGCCATTGCTTTGGGGCAGCGGGTGTTGAAGTTGCACCCCCTGGGTGGATTGACAGGGCTTGGCACATCGCCCTCCAGGATGATACGTTCCCGCGTCTCCTCAATCTCGGGATCTGCGATGGGGGCGGCAGACCATAGAGCCTGCGTATACGGATGCAGCGAATCCTGCAGGACGCTATTGCTGTCACCCAACTCGACAATCTTACCCAGATACATGACTGCCATCCTATTACTAATGTAGCGCACCATCGACAGATCATGAGAAATGAAAAGATAGGTCAGGTTCAACTCCCTTTGCAAACCTCGCAACAAGTTGATTATCTGTGATTGTATGGAGACATCCAGCGACGAGATCGGTTCGTCACAGATGATAAAATACGGATTAAGCGCAAGAGCCCGGGCGATGCCGATACGCTGCCGCTGTCCACCGGAAAATTCCGAAGGGAAACGGTTAACGAAGTAAGGGTTAAGTCCCACCCGTTTTAGTAAATCAGCGACGCGATCCTCAGCCTCCTTGCGGTCGCTGGCAATGCCATGAACCAGCATCGGTTCCACGAGGGCGCGTCCGATAGTCATGCGCGGATTTAATGATGAATAAGGGTTCTGAAAGATGATTTGCATCTCTGTTCGCAGCGGACGCAGGGAACGATTGCGCAACCCCACTAGCTCTCGTTCTTTCAATCGTACCGATCCTGCTGTAGGGACGTCGAGTTGTAATATCGCACGCGAAGTCGTCGTCTTTCCGCAACCGCTTTCTCCAACTAAACCAAGCGTTTCACCTTCATATATTTCAAATGAAACATCATCCACCGCTTTGACATGTCCAGTGACCCTCTGGAGCAAACCACGTCTGACAGGAAAGTACTTTTTCAAGTGTTCAACTTTTAGGACAACCTTGCTGTCGTTCAATGAGCATCCTCCTGTAATTGCCGCACTTTATCGAGATGCCAACAAGCTGCGCTGTGATCTTGTGCAACCCTTGTAAGTTTGGGGCGCTCCAGCGTACATTGTTCTGTGCGGTAGCTACATCGAGGCCAAAATGTGCAGCCCGAAGGTATATTAATCATATCGGGTGGTGCGCCTTCGATGTAGTTCAGGGTTTGGTCTGAGGATAAATTTATACCAGGTAACGATCCGAGAAGTCCCAGTGTATAGGGATGGGCTGGAGTTTTGAAGATTGGCTTGATAGGGGCACTTTCCACTATAGTCCCGGCATACATCACATTGACACGCTTCGCTAATCGTGCGATCACACCCAGGTCATGCGTAATCCAAATCACAGCCATGCCAAGTTCCTGTTGCAAACCCTTTATCAAATCCACTATTTGTGCCTGGATCGTCACATCCAGCGCCGTCGTTGGTTCATCAGCGATGAGCAACTTGGGACGGCATGAAATCGCAATCGCAATCATCACCCGCTGGCGCATACCGCCCGAAAACTGATGGGGATAGTCACCGAGACGTTTGGCTGCTTGTGGGATACCAACGCGCTCCAATACAACGACGGTTTCTTCCAGTGCTTTTCTGCGATCCATGCCCAGATTGACCTGCATGCCCTCGGCGATCTGGTCGCCAATGGTCATCACCGGATTAAGTGACGTCATGGGATCCTGGAAAATCACCGCAATCTGGCTACCCCGCACAGTATGCATCTGCGCCGTCTTCAACTGTAATAGATCATTCCCGTCAAAAATCACTTGTCCATCTTCAATCTTACCCGGCGGTTCGGGGATTAAACGCAGCATCGCCATCGAACTCACACTCTTTCCGGAACCACTTTCTCCTACAATTCCCAGAATATCACCTTGATCCATGGTATATGAAATGCCGTTGACTGCGTTAACAACGCCATCCTTTGTATAAAATCGCACATCCAGGTCTTTCACTTGCAATAAAGGATCCATAGCGCGCTCCTAAATATTCTCGTTTACGTCAAGGGCTTTACGCAACCCATCAGCAATACCCTGGAAAGCCAGGACAGACAGTGTAATCATCATTGAGGGAAAGATAAACATATGAGGCCAATACTGCCAGTAGCTGCCGGATTCTGCAAGCATCTGCCCCCAACTGGGACGTGGAGGCCGCACACCCATGCCCAAAAAGCTTAAACCGGCTTCGGCGAAAACCGCAGTCGGAATTCCGGCTGCAAGACCCCATAACAGCAATGGAGCTGCCTGCGGCAGCACGTGGAAGACCAGAATGCGCCAGGTCGGAATCCCCAGAGCACGCGCCGCCTCGATATAATCCTGTTCACGAATAGAAAAAGTTAAACCCCGCATCATCCGGCACGAACCTACCCAACCTGTAATAATCATCGCCAGAATCAGATTCTCCAGACTGGGCGATAGAACCATCACCATATAAAGGACAATAAGATACCAGGGCAGTGCCGAGAACATATCGATAAGGCGTGTGACCAACCAATCCACAACGCCCCCCAGATATCCAGCCATAATTCCAATCGGCACACCAATGGCTAGGCCTGCCAAACCGGTAAGGATGCCCACAAGCAGCATGGGCCTGGAACCATATATTATACGGGTCAGCAAATCGCGACCTAATCCATCAGCCCCCATTGGATGTTCGCGGCTTGGACCCTCCAAAGCAATCGCGGGATCAATAATGTCGTACTCATATGGCGTCAGTTTAGGGGCAAAAATAGCAACCAGGATAATAAAAGTCGCATAAACCAAACCAAACATTGCCAATTTATTGCGCCGGAATCGACGCCAGGCGCCGACCCAAAAGCTGGCATAATGGGCTTCTTCGTCGTAGGCTTCAGGGGTGAATAGGGGTTCTTCGTTCATCATTGTTTCTCCGTGATACGTACGCGCGGGTCAATAATACCGTAGAGAATATCAGTTAAAAAGTAGGTCAAAGCAATGAGAATAGCCCAGAACATAGTGATGCCAAGAACCAGGGGATAATCACGATTCGTGCTGGACATCACAAAATACTTACCCAATCCGGGGAGTCCAAAGACACTCTCAATGAACAGAGATCCGGTCATCATCCCGGGAAACATGGGCAGAAAACTGGTGACCAGGGGGATAAGCGCATTACGAAGTACATGCTTCATCAGCACAGCCGTCTGGCGCAAACCCTTGGCGTAAGCAGTGCGTACATAATCCGATGACATTGCTTCTGCAATACACTGCCGTGTCCAACGGGCTACACCGCCAGTCGCTGGCAAAGCATAAGCGATGACCGGTAATACCAGATGCCATGCAACATCTTTGGGATCCTGGGGGTTACCCCACGAACCGGAGGGAAACCACCGCAACTTGGCGGCAAAGAAATAGACCAGGATATAAGCCATCACAAACGAGGGTACAGTACTGATAACCACCGAATAACTGGTTGCGATGGTATCAATCCAGGTGTCCTGTTTGGCTGCAGCAAGAATACCTAAGAGCAGACCCAGCACAATTGCCAATGTAGCCGACAAACCACCGACCAGTGCGCTATACGGCAAGACCTCCCTGATGAGTTGCGTTACCGTGCGTTCTGGTGTGCTGAAAGGTACACCGAAATCCAGGGTTAAAGCGTTTTTCAGCCAGATGAGGTATTGCTGCCACACCGGTTTATCCAAGCCATATTTTGCCTTAAAAATAGCGACCTGTTCCGCCGATTGGGGAATCTCGGCACCTTGCATCCAGGGTCCACCTGGTACAGTACGTGAAAGCGTAAATGTGAAAATTGATAACAACAAAAGCGTCATACCAATTCCACCAAGGCGTTTCAAGGTGTATGCTAACATCTGTCACCACCTCCTAAAGGTAATGCCTCAGGAAATCTAAATGATCTCATATTTGCCATTTGTCGTAATACCAGAGTGTACTACAAGATTGGTAGTTAATATAATAACCGTGGATTCAATTCACATTTTTATGCGTGCGTTATACATTGAAAAATACTTGGGTGATTATTTCGAGCGCGCCGCGGCGCGCTCGAAATAATTTTCTTCTGTCAGAGATCGGTATATTAGGGATAACCTTACAACTGCTTTGATTTTTTACGCTACAAGCCTTTGCGGCAGTCCGAGTCAGCCCAGTAAATACCTTCGTAGGCGTGTGGACATCCCACACCACCACCACCCCAGAACTGGTAACCATCCTTATTAGGCTCCAGCGCCCAACCTTGAGCAGTGCAAGGCCACAATGTGGTGCCAAAGGGCTGCACCATAAAGAACCAGGCGGCACTCTCAACCAGCAGTTTCTCCGCTTCTTTCATCCCCGCGAAACGCTCTGCAGGATCAAAGGAGGAATTGGCTGGATTGTAGACAGCATCCCAGGATTCATCCTGGTGAGGATGGCGTCCCGTTGAGCGGAAAACATTCAGGAAAGTAGCCGGGTCATTGTAGTCCTGCGCATAACCCACGTAATACATGGGCGCAGTTTTCTCACCAAATGACGCGCTGGTGAATGACTGGAAGTCAGAAGGTCGCAATTCGATCTCAACGCCCAAGTTTTCTTTCCAGCGTGCCTGTATAGCTTCGCATATAGCGAGCATTTTAGTGTCCGGTTGGCGAATATACAGTTCAAACTTGGGGAAGCCGGCACCATCGGGGAATCCCGCTTTAGCCATCAACTCCTTGGCCTTTTCAGGATCATAAACATTGGCATCCAGGTCTTTGAGCGCCGGATTATAGTTAGGGAACCCTTTGGGCAGGATACCCCATGCCGGATGAGCAAAACCCTGATAAATCTGACCTACCAGAGCTTCTTTGTCAATTGCTTTACACAATGCCAGCCGCACATCGGGGTTCGCCAGTTCCGGGTAAAGACCCAGAGTATTGAAACCCAGATAGTCAGTAGAAGTCGCAACACCGGGGTGTGACTCCGAACGCAGGATTGGATTCGAGTTGACTAACGCGACTTCGGCTGCTGGTGAGTTGGCGCCAACCGCATAAGATTGAATATCACCGGCAATGTAAGCGGGTAAACCCGTCGGCAGTGTTTCCTCGCGGATCTCCGTCATATAGGGGCGGCGAATACCTTTATACGATGTATTTAACTCCCACTTATGACCGATACTGCGATCAAATTTGGTGAGAATGAAGGGTCCTGAAGACACGTAACGATCAGGATCTAAAGCCCAGTTCTCTCCCAGTTCGTCCTGCGCATTTGCCTTCATCACCTCGAACCAGACGCCCAACATGGGCAGATACGGTACTGGAGCTTCGGTATAAATCCGTAGCGTATAGTCGTCTATCGCTTCCATCCCCAGCTCTTCGGGTGGTAACTCACCAGCAGTGACTTTCTGCGCGTTTTTGATGTCAAAATAGAACCAGGCGAAGTCATAACCATTACTTAGCGACCACTGCATTGTGTAAATCCAGTCCTGCGCAGTAATGGGCGATCCATCACTGAATACCAATTCCTTGCGCAGTTTGAAATCCCAATACGCACCATCGGCAGACGGTTCCCAACTCTCCGCCCCGACGCCGTAAACGTTCATATCGGTGTCGAGTGAGGTAAATGTCTCCGCACCGCCGGCATGCTCAAATGCGCGATTATAGAGCGATTCCATTATGTGACCATAAGCGCCACCAGTGGTGCCGATACCGAGTAAAATAAACTGATCAACCAGGGGCAGAGCGTTTCCGGGCAGCATTTCACCTAGCGCGTTGATCTCACCAGGAATCATCGTCGGTGTAACCTCAACGATCTTCTCAACGGTCTTTTCAACCTCAACTTCGACAGTTTTCTCGACTATGGTTTCAACTTCGACAGTTTCCTTGATTATCTGTGTTGCAGGCGTGGCGCAGGAACTCAGAAATGCGCCAGCTGCTGCAATACCCACATCCCGCAAAAATGCGCGTCGCGACAAAACCTTTTTACTCACGAGACACCTCCTTATGATATTGATTGTAGCTTGAACATATAGATGAATCGATACACCGAGTCCTGATCAACATTCAGTGATAGCCACCTCCTTTATGAAATTGTATGTTTTAATGTGTTGGCAGCTTCATCTGCCTCCACGACTGGTCTTGCAAACGGATAAACGTGATACCTCGAACAGAGACCAAAAAGATGCCGGTCCACCAAGTCACGAGTTTGCGAAAAATCGCGGCGCTTGATCGCGTCAACATAGGCTGCGTGAATATATATCATATCAATCCCATAGACCTCAGCAGGTAGTTGGATCTTCCCACTGTTACCCAGGGACCAGAATGTGTTAAGGAGCGGCATCCCAAGACTCGCCAATAACCGGTCGCCCGATGCTTTCAGCATCGTTTGATGGAATAGTTTATGGAGGTTTGAATCGATCCCGGCTAAAGGTGGATTGTTTCGAAGTTCATCTACAATCCCCTCCAGCTCTGCTATCATAACCGGGGTAGCCCGGGCAATGCATGTCTCCAGAATCGCTAATTCCAACATAGCGCGAGCCTCAATAATTTCTTCCAGAGAAAACTTATCCAGCGAGGAGCGAAAAGAAAGGATGCCCAAAAAATTCATCTCGTCCAAACTACAAACATAGATCCCGCGTCCATGTTGGATGTCAACGAGTCCAAGTGCTTGCAGAGCGCGGAATGCCTCACGCACAACCACAACACTGACCTCCAGCATATCTGCCCATTCTTGTAAAGAGGGGAGTTTACTACCAGCTTTTAGCTCGTTGGCGGAAATGTAGTCTTGTATGCTGTTAAGACATTGCCGTGTCAAGTCAACACGTTGTGGTTTAGCAATATTAACCATGCAGACCTTCCTGTGGTGAAAGACCAACTACTCATATAGTCATATGATGACTATATGAGTAGTATATGATAATAATTGTGGTATGTCAATATGTTTTTTTTGTGCTGGTGCACTCACATTTTTGGAGAAAAAGTATCCACTACTCTCAGTGACACATGATTTAGCGCGCACATGGCTTGTAGAAAAGTCATACGCACACAAAAAGTATATACCACTTTTGTTTTATGCTATAATGTGCTTAATTGGAATGGTTTATAAAGTGTCAACGGTTTTGTTACGCGTTAATTTGGACAAGATAAGGGTGAAAAGATGGCTGACCCCCTAGAAAGGTTTACACCTTCAGCACAAGAAGTGCTTCGCTTCGCACAAATCGAAGCTAAGCGGATGCACCATGCAACAATTGGTCCCGAACATATCCTCCTGGGTTTGATGTTAGAAGGAGAAGGCATTGCCGGGCGGGTATTGCGCGATATGGGGTTGCGACCGCAGCAAGCGCTGCAAACCGTAGCCAGGCTGTCCAGCGCAAAACCTCTCGCGGTTCCCGAACCGGAACTGCGCCGTACAACAGAAATACTCCTGCAAATGTCCCTGGAAGAAGCAAAACGCTTAAGCAGCCCAGCTGTCGATACGCAGCACTTGCTGCTGGCTTTATTGCGCCAGCATGAAGGTGTCATTATTGCTGTATTGACCCAGGCGGGACTCTCAGCAGAAACGATACGCAGGCGGATAGAGCGTTTTATACCCGTCCACCCGCAACTTGATGAGGAAGAAGGAATCAAATCAACGGCGCAACGTAGCGAGCGCCGTCGCGGGGCAAACCAGGAATCGCTATTGGAACAGGTTGCTGTAGATCTGACCAGTATGGCACGTGAAAATAAACTTGATCCGGTCATCGGCAGACAAGCAGAAATAGAACGCGTTATCCAGATCCTGGCAAGACGTACCAAAAATAATCCAGCGCTGATTGGTGAACCAGGCGTTGGGAAAACAGCCATTGTTGAGGGATTAGCCCAACGCATTATCTCAGGTGGTGTGCCTGGACCTATTCTGGGCAAACGCCTTGTCCAATTGGATATCGGCTCTCTGGTCGCAGGCACAATGTACCGCGGGCAATTTGAAGAACGCCTTAAAAAGGTGCTGCGTGAACTTAAAGATAATAATACCATCGTATTCATCGACGAAGTTCATATGTTAGTGGGTGCCGGATCAGCGGGTTCTTCTATGGATGCTGCCAATATTCTCAAACCCGCCTTAGCACGAGGTGAGTTGCAGTGCATCGGGGCGACCACGCTGGAAGAGTACCGGAAGCACATCGAATCTGACGCCGCACTGGAAAGACGTTTTCAACCGGTTTTGGTCAGTGAGCCAACCCCCGATCAAGCGCTCGAAATTCTCCGGGGGATCAAACACGCATACGAGCAGCATCACAAACTCAAAATTAGCGACGAGGCTTTGCAGGCGGCAACACGTCTTTCCTCACGCTACGTGCCCGACCGGTATCTTCCAGACAAAGCGATAGATGTGATGGATGAAGCTGCTTCACGTGTTAAAATGTACAAATCGCCCCTCTCGATTGAGCTCCGTGAGGTTTTCGAAAAACTCCAAAACGTCCGCCTGCGGCAAGCCCAAATCAAGGATGCCGGAAAGCGCGAAGAACTTGTAGAATTAAAGAAAGAAGAAGGTACACTCGAAGGGCAAATGGAGGCTTTGCGGCAACAGCGCACCGAGGCAGATGAAGATTTGGTGGTAAACACCGACGATATCGCAGAAATCATTTCGATGTGGACCGGCATCCCTATGACGCAACTTGCCGAGGAAGAAACGCAGCGATTGCTGGAGATGGAAACAGAGATAAGCCAGACCATCGTTGGGCAACCAGAAGCCATTGAAACTATCGCCAAAGCCGTACGCCGGGCACGTGCAGGACTAAAAGACCCGCGGCGACCGATTGGCTCATTTATCTTCCTTGGACCCACTGGCGTTGGCAAAACAGAGCTATCTAAAGCACTTGCCAAGTTTTTATTTGGTTCAGATGAAGCCCTTATCCAATTGGACATGTCAGAATTTATGGAACGCCACGCCGTGGCACGTCTGGTAGGTGCACCTCCAGGTTATGTGGGTTATGATGATGCCGGTCAGTTGACAGAAGCTATCCGGCGCAGACCGTATTCGATCGTCGTCTTCGATGAGATTGAAAAAGCGCACCCCGATGCGTTTAATATGCTTCTGCAAGTGATGGAAGAAGGTGTGTTAAGTGACGCCCGGGGGAAAAAAGTTGATTTCCGCAATACGATTATCATCATGACCTCAAACGAGGGAGCTGGCGAAATCCTGCGAAATGGAAATCTGGGTTTTACCCTGGAGAGTGCCGAGAGCGATGAAGCCTATGTGCACAATGATATGAGCCAAAAACTCATGAATCGTATGCGCAAACTGTTCCGTCCGGAATTTCTGAACAGAGTGGATGCGGTTGTTGTATTCAGGGCTCTGAATCATGATAATATCAAAGCCATCGTCAGCCTGGAAATGGGAAAACTGCGCGACCGCGTACTGGAAAACGGCTATGATGTTCAACTTACCGATAGCGCGCATAATTGGCTTGCACAGCAAGGTTTCAGTCATGAATATGGCGCCCGTCCTCTCCGCCGGCTCATCCAGCAGCAAGTTGAAACACCGTTATCAGAGGCGTTACTAGCTGGTGATTTTCATTTTGGCGAGACTATTATTGTCGATATTGAGGACAACACGATCGTTATTCGATCTCAGGAAGAGCCACAACTGATTCCCGAACTCAACAACGTCTAGTTCTTTCCCGCGTCAGTTTTTGAGCGGGGATGCGCGTGCAAGTATATTTCTCTTACTCTGCGTTGGGTAATGCTGGCATAAATCTGTGTCGTTGCAAGATTTTCATGACCCAAAAGCTCCTGCAAAACGCGTAAGTCGGCGCCGCCATTCAGCATATGGGTAGCAAATGTGTGTCGCAGCAGGTGGGGGGTCACTGTTTGTTGCAGACCGGCAATTTCACCAGCTTTGCGTACAATTTCATCAACCGACCGTGAAGATAAACGCCCACCAAAGCGATTGAGGAATACCGCATTTGTGATGTGTTTCCCTATCATCTGCGAACGTCCCGTTTCTATATATTGCCTTAACACTGCTACCGCCGGGCGACCAAGCAGAGCTATCCGCTCTTTATTACCCTTGCCCACAACCCGCAATTCACCACTCGTCAGGTCGACCATGTCAAGATTTAAACCGGCAATCTCACTCACGCGAACACCTGAAGCATAGAGAACCTCTAGTATTGCTTGATTTCTCAAACCGGCTGGCGTTGTCGTATCACACGCCTGCAATAGTAAATTCATATCTTCGACGGATAGATAACGCGGGAGTTTTCGCGGGACTCTGGGTGCATAAACTCGGCGAAAAACGTTCTGATCCCAGGCTTTGTTGCGCACAAGATAATCACCAAATGCATGAAGTTCGAAAACACGTCGGGCAAGGCTGGCGCGCACGTGTCCAAGATCATCAAGTGCAGTTAGAAAATCTCGAACAATATCGCGATCAAGTTTTTCTACAGCGGTGATACCGGAATCATAACAATAGGTGATAAATTGACCAATATCTATCCCATAATTCTTGATAGTATGCGGCGAGGCGTTGTCAACCTCAAGGGATTTCAAGTAGCGGTCCAGCCAACCTTGCAGGGAAGACATCAGCTTATACCTTTTAACAACCCCGGTTGAAAGAAAACGTGAAACTCAGTATAAGTTTCACGTTTTAACGTACTGTTGAGCACAAAACAAGTCCACTTTTGGATGGAGAAGGCTTACTTTTCAGCCTTTAATTTTTCATAAATACTCAAGATGTTGGCAATATGCAACCTGTGACTCGCTACACCCAGAGGAACGCGCTCTAAGCCACATGATTCAAGTGGAATATTCCATATTTCCTTGCGGTCATAGCCTTGTTTTAAAGCCTTTTCAGCATACTGATAAACGCATTCAAGGTAATGAATGTATTTATCAAGCATCACTTGGATCTCACCCCGCAGAATCACTTCACCGTGTCCCTGAACCAGCGTATCGGGAGCTATCTCCTTTATGATTTTCAACGTGTTGATCGCTTGCGCCCAATCACCGTCTGCAATAATAGGAATCGCCATCACGGCATCGCCGGCAATGAGTAGCTCCTCCTCCTCCAGAAAAACACCAATATTGTCCGGAGTATGACCGGGCAACGATAACAGGCGGAATGTCTGCTTTCCGGCACCCAGGATCAATTCTCCTGTGTCGAAAGTTATGGTCGGAGGGCGAATACGTACCTCCTCAAACACCGGATCAGCGCGCCGTGCTTCTTCTAGCGAGGCATCTCCTATTTCC
This sequence comes from uncultured Chloroflexia bacterium, assembly GCA_963700595.1. Taxonomy (GTDB): domain Bacteria; phylum Chloroflexota; class Anaerolineae; order B4-G1; family SLSP01; genus PWVB01. The sequence continues at coordinate 51,374 of CAVOYE010000008.1, read as the reverse complement.
AGGAGTTTTTCGCGGCAAAGGCTGTGTCCTATGACATTCAGGTGATCAGGAAAAGCAAAGAGCCCGTATACATGATCCATATGGTGATGTGTCAGAATCAATTGGTAGAAGTCCATCTGTGTGCGCAATTCCAAAAACCGGGCAATCTGTTTGGCTTCATCCGGGAAAGGTAATGCGTCTATGACGACAATACCCCGCTCGGTAATAACGGCGACAGAATTGACCAAAGCGTATCGGTCACTTGTGAATAGAAAAATCTTCTCAGAAACACGTTCCCAGTACATGAATGCCTCAGGTGAAAATATAGATTATTTCGTATGATTGCAGCATTGTTAATTTAGTGTGAGCATAACATAGGCACCATGTAAAGTCAAGGTTACTTGACATAACATGATATTTCTCCCTGGCTGGTACACCTAACAAAAAAGAACCACGCTGTATTTCAACGTGGTTCTAATAAGTCAGGTCCCGCCGTGCCGTGTACCGTTGGTTTTGACCCTGCTATCGCAGGTGGGCACCTGCCGGATGATTCCGCCTTGCTCGAAAGCTACCGCGTCTTCACCCTTAGACTTAGGCTCCCTCTTTATAAAGTGTTGGCTCAAAACCCCCTATCGGCTTCACGTACACGGCAGGAGTAGCGTCATAATACCATACCTTCAATAGAAAGCAACTTTATGTATGTACAGTTTTCAAAAGAAAACGAATCACTCAGCCCGAACCAACATGCCCAAGAATATACTGGCACTCCTCACCCGAAAGCTCAGATACCGGGTCATCAGTGCTGAAGATTATGGTTGGAATGGCGCCCTGTTTGAAAGTGGTGTCGATCATTAAGCGGCGCATTTCCCCTTTCCCATAACTGTAGCCAATCCCCCGCGATAAGCCGTCGAAGATCAGAGCGCTGACCGGCACTGTGCACGCCTCCAACCAGGAGACGTCCTTGCCATCCATCAACAAGCTGTGGGCGTAGTTATAGAGATGGAACTGCACCATGGACACATACTGCGTCGTCATCTCGTTACGTCCCTCACCTGCGACACAGAAACCGGGTGCCAACTCGGCTATCTCCCGCGCTAACTTTAACGAACCCTCAGCATAAGAGAGATTCTCAAGAGTAGCGTTATCGCTGTTGTGGATCCAGTGCACCACATCTACAAACACGCTGTCAATCCCCGTCTCTCTGAGGATACCAGCGATTTCACGTGTCAGGTGACGTCGCCACGGTGACCAGGCCAGATGCGCGTTCACCAGGACATTCCACTCTTTGACCGCTGCCATCGTGGAATAACTTTGCGGGGGACCTGCGTTTCGCCATCCTTCAACCGGCAGCCAGCTCCAACCACCCCATCGCATATCGGTCGGTGAACGTGTTGAAAAATCCCGGGCGACCTCAAAGAAGGGGTGATCAGGGCTCATCTGACAATGGTTGGTATGCGGCGCCACATGATACCCCAATGCTCGCGCCTTTTTGATAAACGCCCTTCCTTCTGGACTGGCCTTAAAGGTGGGATAATCCTGATCGTATTTAGATGACCGCCAGTTGGGAAGATGAAGAAATACATGATCTGGATTAATCCTGGTGGCCAGAGCGTCCAGCAGATCAAGGTTTGTAGGGCACCACGACACTGCCAGCGTGATCTCATCAAGCCAATCCGGACGCAGCCTGGCGGCTTGGTCCAGGTTATAAGTCTTCCAATACCAGGCTCGGTACTTCAGAAATGGCGATTGCCAGTTTCCTTCATAGGCAGCAATGCGCCAACTAAGATTTCCAACGCATTGGTTCATCTCAAGAGGCCCGGAAGCATAAGTCACAAATGATACAACCTGGGCGCTGGTCTCGTGTCCGATGTGCACACCCTTAAATATATAGTGATCGTCGTGTGCGCCCACTGAGAAACCTGAAGAAATTCCAGCCAGAACGACCAGGGGCGCCTCCCACTTGTCCGGCCAGGTTGCACGCAATCCCTGAACCTGGGGATGACTAAGGCTGCCCCTGAATCCCTGCTGGAAAGGTGCTATGAGGTCCAAGTCGCTGCGGATACCCGCAATATGAAAGCCCAGACCGGACACTCCCCCCTGCCTGGTCCATGATGAAGGTTCCAGAAGAATATCACCCGTTTCTTCGTCAATAGAGATGCGAACCGAAACATCGCACTCCCAATCATCCAACACCATCTCAGCGATATGGTCGGAGAGCAGAATGTAATGAAATTTACTGACCAGGGGATGCACTCCCAGCGGGGAGATCTTGCCATTCTGGTGCAACAGGTCAAAAGCAGGCACACCTTCCTGCTTGTCTCGGTCGAGAAACTCCTCACCGGTGATGGCGCTGCGGATGGAAACCACACGACCATCAGAAATCTCCACAATTGTCGTTTGCGACGCGATGCGCAAACCCTTGTCTGTTTTGCTAATCATTGTGTTCTCCCCCCATCAGCATTAAGTAGTATTGCGGTAACAAAATCAGAAAAATTGCCGTCGCCGTCAACAGCACGAACCTGATACGAATCTGACATACGACCCTGATCATCGAAGAAATAAGTCCCTGACGAGACCTTGGTGCAGAACGCGCCGTTCTTGTGTACTTCGTAATATGACACCATCACATTGTCAATGCTGGCATCCCAGCCCACACCAATTCCCTCGTGACCGATCCAGATTTCGAATTCCATTTTCGGATTCCCAGGGGGAGTTGGCGGTTCCGTATCAGTGCCCTGACCAGGTCTTCCCGGCAAGTTGATCAGCAGGTTTTCGCCATAGTGAACACAGTCGAGATGAATGCCGTTTTCCATCCAGGAAGCACCTTTCCGGGACTCGGTCTCCATCCCACCCTCCAGGGCTTCAATGGTATAGTCGGCTTCAGCTGCCAAACCTTTGGGGTAAATGACAGCGGACTTCCCGATGATTGGATTCAGGCTGTTACCGCTGATCATCACAATCCCTTTCATACCATCCCACGTCATCCGCTGCATGATAAACGTCGGATCGCCGTGCTCCAATGTAGGGCGGTATACTTTAATCCATCGCCCGTATACCCCCTGATCCCGCAGCCAGGCAAACAGCTCCATATCCTTGCGTTTGCCCTCAAGCGCATCCAGTGAATAGCCTTTTCCAGGATTCTGCGCACCGTAATAGGGTGCCGAAAACAGCTGCCTTTCCTGAGGCGAATAGGCATGCCAACTTACCGGACCATCAGCATGGGCGATAGGCATACCCTGGTGTTTGTCAATGGGCATAATCAGTGTCGTCCAGTAACCACCGTAGTGTTTGCACTCCCCGTCTGTAATTTGCTGCTGGTCTGTATAGCGCACAGCTTCTATCGTGAGTGTGTGCCCACCAGATGAGCAACCATCCAGCCCAGCAGCTGGGTTCCGGTCCTTAAATGCTTTGTAGAGGCGGTAGAAATTCTGGCTCTGCATTAGATTCGGATTCCAATTACCATGCTCTGTGTCGAAACTCCCATCATTCCGGGCATTGCATGGATCGCCATCAACCCGCAGATCGTAGGTGCCGATTTTATCTTGCATACCGCAGAGCATATTCAGGATCCACTGGTAGGCTTGTTCGTCAGACATATCGATGGTCCAGTTGTACCAGTTACCGTGAAAATCCAGCATCCAGTCCGGATGCTGATGCCAAACTTCAGATAGCCGATCAGCATGCCACGGCGGCATCCATAAGCGGAATGCCATACCGTTTCGACGGAAGTAAGCATTCATATGTTTCCAGTCATCGCCGAAAATACCGTTCCAGTTACCCTTGGCGTCAAACCAGAAATCATCCACCCACAAGCGTTCCGCGCCAATATAGCGACCCATTTCAACCATTTTGTAGACTTTTTCAGCCAACGGCGCTGCCCGCCAGATAACGATATTACTGCGGTTGAAATAAGCGTCGCGGGTGTAGTCCCACTTATAAGCGTAAATATACTCATTAATGGTATTACCCAGGTCATCAACATCCCCCACGAAAACACCGGTCATCATCATCGGCATCGTGACTGACGCATTGTGTTTAAATGGATACGATAGTAACTCACACCATCCTACAAGCGACGTATTGCCATCACGACTGCCAAATTGCGATTTCCACCAACCCTGGTAATCAAATGTCAGATACCAGCCTTCGCTTTTTTCCCGATTGCGAAGGGCAAAGAATTCGAACCAGATGCCGGCTCCGTTAAACCTGGGGTGCCTTTTATCGACAAACACACCATCAACTTCCATCATCTCCGGAGGACCTTGTGAGTCGAAATCTTTCACATAACCATCAGCCACCTGGACCGTTTTCAGGATGCAGCTTCCGCTGAAATTCCCTGCCCCCGTCATATACAAAAAGTCAGTGTTTTGAACCTCAGCGTTCAGAAGCCGTTGAACGAATATCCGTGGTCTATCAAGTGTGCCATCCTCACCAGAGCAGTTCTCGTAGACCGTCCACTCCTGGATAACACCAACACCAGGATAAGCCACATAATGCCGCGTCACCTTCAGAAAAGCGTTTTTAAGGGTGATTACAGCTTCCAATTCATCCTGCGAGCGTATACAAGTTGATGCATCGATCAGCTGCCATCCTCCACTTTTTCCTGAATATTCCTTTCCATTAAAAGTGATGGAAAACTCATCCGATGATTGGTCACCATCTGATACGTACTCGCTTCCCGTGCGTTTATTGATGTAGCTGGTCATCCCAAAGCAGCCCTGTTGATTGAGTTGCAACGACTTTTCCAGCATGCTGGTTCCTATACGAAAGGTATGATCTTCTTGAATAAAATAAGCATCGCGTGATTCTGCTCGCATGTTCTGTCCTCCATTAAATGGAAAGAATACCAATACAAAGGGTGTAGCACCGCTACCGCATCAAAGACCCGGTCTCGACACTACACCCATTTTCTTTTAACCCGCTTAAGTATTTTCCGATAGATTGGCTTTTGCTTAACCCAATCTTTTAAAAGCTAACACCTTGGGAAATATCAGGCGTCAGGGCCGAACTCAGCGAACCACTTCTCCATGTCTGCTTTAGCCTCAGGATACATACCATCGGTCTCCAGCTTCTTCATAATCTCTTCCCAGCCACCATCATATTCTCCCTCGTCTTTGGCTGTAAGAAGCTTGCTGATTTCGCCATTGGCGAACTGAGACCAGAAATAATCGCCGGTTGCGCCACTGGCTTCACCGCCGTCACCATAAGTTGCGCGTCCGTCTGTGTTGTATCCGCAGTTGTAATGCTTGCTGTAGACTCTTGGTACTACATCCTCAATCTTCAACTGTGGTGGATAGTTTAGGCGAGGATCGAGATGCGCAGCGGCTGTACAGTGCGGCAGTGCATAGTGGATCCGGCTTGTGAAACCACTGCTGGCTGGACTGTAAAGGCCATAATACTCGGCGTTTTCGGTGCCAGTGATGTTCTCCATGATATTCGTTCGGGTCTCTTCATCCTTCCACTGCTTCTTGCCATCCGCATCGGTAACGTAAAGTCCAGCGTCTGGCGGACCCCAAATCATGATATCCATGCCTTCATCAGAGTTGGTATATTCAATCATCTCTACAAGACGGGGAATATCCTCGAACTCTTTATTGATGATTAGACACCAGAAACCAATCTGGAATACATCGAAGAAGCCGTAGCGGTCGTTCTGCTTTGGCCAGGGTATCGGTCGGACGTAAGCAGTGGGATCCTCCGCAAGCAACGCCTGTCGAGCAGCGTTCAGATTCGGTACCATCAGTCCAGTAGCGACCCGACCACTAGCCCACTTCTCTTGCAGTTGATCGTCTTTCTGAATCACATAATCGTTGTCCAACAGTCCATCCTGATACCACTCCCGCCATTTCTTGTACCAAGGATAGGCACCGGGCAATCCAAGGTATCCGTCGACTTCACCTTCATCGCTGATGCGCCAGTGACCGTTGTCATACATGCTGCTGATGTGAAATACAGACCACCAGATTGAGCATAGCGGGAGGAGGGGATTATCTCCAACCTTGATGTCGAGTGCCTGGATTTTCCGCAGGAACTCCTCAAACTTCTCCGGTGTATCGATGGCAGGCTCAATGCCCAGCATGTCAATCGTAGGCCAAATACCTTTTTCGGTGGTATCTTTAGCGATCTCCGCCATCGGGGTGAATTTGTGTCCGCACTTCGCCAGGATATCCTCACGAGCCAGGAGCGGCCAGACGGCAAAGCCTTCATAATAGATATTACCCTTCATCTCCGGTGAATTGCCATCAACGCCAGGTTGCGTCAGGACGAAAACGCGACCATCTGTTTTAAATTGGGGCCATTGTTCATCCGGTATCCAACGCGTATAGTTGGGCATATCCGGCAAATAGTCGGTCATATCGGCGAAATCGCCGGTAAGCGCCATAGCCTGTGTGCTGCGCCGGTCACCCGTCATCAGATCGGGTACTGTGCCGGCTGCTTTCATGAGCGCATACAGCTCTTTCATCGTCTGCCCCGGAGGTGGAGCACTCACCTCAAACTTGACATCGAACATGTTCTCAATATATGGGGTAACGATGTCACTCGAATTCTTACTGGCTGCCTCGCCGTATTCAGACGTAGTGACAACAATATTGAGGTGTTCTCTAACGACTGGGGTAGGTACATCTACCGTTTTCTCAGCCGTTTCACCAGCAGGTGGTACCTCGGTAGCTTTAGGTGTGCACCCTGCCATAAATGCCGCGGCCGCAAATGAAGCGGATAACTTGAGCATCTCACGGCGTGTCAGTTTCGTAGCCATTTATCATACCTCCTTTATATCATACAAATATCAGCCATCTCGAATAAGATTACGTGGCATCACACACTGCTGTCTTTCGTCTGATAAAAGCCACCTCCTTCACCCAAACGGGGACATCATACTACTTGATTATTCGACATACTGACGCTAACTCAATAGAAAACCTAAGCTTTGATCGCGCCGATCATAACCCCACGGATGAAATGTTTCTGAAAGAACGGATAGATTAATGTTATCGGAAGTGTCGTAACAACAAGAATGGTCATGCGAATCGTTTCAGGTGATACAGACCGTTGTTGTACGCGTCCCTGCATCAACATCGTCACTTCAGCAGCGCTTTGACGAAGGAAGGACAGCAAAACGTTCTGAAGTGGTCTGAGTTGATAACGCGTGACGAATAACTGCCCATCGAACCATGAGTTCCACTGCCAAACGCCGTTAAACATAGCGATGACAGCGATGACTGGCATCGCCAATGGGAAAATAATCTTAAAGAAAATTGTCCACTCATTCGCGCCATCTATACGGGCGGATTCCGCCATCTCAGCTGGAATGGTGTCGAAATAGGTCCGCATGAGAAGCATGTTGAAAGCCCAGAAACCGTGCGGGAGGATATATACAAGCAAATTGTTAAATAAACCCAGCTTATTGATCAGAACGTAATACGGGAGCAACCCCCCGGAAATATACATGGGTATGATCAGAAAGAGGGATATTAGCCGGTTACCTGGCAAACCACGGTGCGAGATAGCGTAGGATGCTAATCCGGTGATAAGAACAGAGTAGAGCACGCCACCAACGGTCCGGTATACACTGATTAATGCCGAAGAGTAGATCTCCTGGATGCGGAAGATGGCTTTGTAATTCTCGAACGTAAAGCCTACCGGGAAGAGCACCACGTTCGTCATAGCTGCTCTATCTGCCGAACTGAAGGAATAGGCAACACAGTACCAGAACGGGTATATTGTCACGATAGCCAGAATGAGCATTATAAAGCCAGCAAGCATCTGACTGACTGATATTCTCTTCCCCCTGTGAGATTTTGCCATATTAGACCTTCCTTTCAATATTGTCTGTCGAGATTGAAATAGCCTTCAGTTTGCTCTAGAAAGCGCCATATTTCCGGATACGCCGACTGAGGGCGTTAGCCCCCATGACCAGTAAAAGTGATGTAACGCCCTGCATCAGGCCCATCGCAGTCGCAAGGCCGTATTTGACACGTAAAACACCTTGAGCATAGATATAATAATCCAGTGTGTCCGCGTGAGAGGAAACCAAAGCGTTACGTAAGTTATAGATGGCATCAAACGAGATAGGGCTATTACTCGACACCATGCTGCCTGCGGTGAAGATAAGCATAAGCCCAATCGTAGGCGCAATGCTGGGCATTGTAATGAAAATCAGTTGCTGAAATCCGTTAGCCCCATCAACCGTTGCTGCTTCATACTGCTCAGGCGGGATGCCCGAAAGCGCGGCTAGATAGATAATGGTATTCCAGCCTACCTCTTTCCAGATTGCGACAATAATCGTTATCCACCAAAACAGATCCGGTTCCCGAAAGAAGGCTACCCTCTCTTGCCCGATTCTTTCCATCATCAGGTTAATAATGCCAGTATTCTCATCGAGCATTTTGTACACAATACCCGCGATGACCACCCAAGAAACGAAATGGGGCAGGTAGCTTATGGTCTGCGTGACCCTCTTGAACACGGTATCCTTCATGGCAAAAATCATAATCGCCAACGCGATGGGCATCGGGAAACCAATCACAATGAAGAGACCGTTGATCGCCACAGTATTACGTAGTGCACGGAAGAAGTCGTCATTATCAATTAACGACTTGAAATTATCAAGGCCAACAAATGGGCTCCTGAACATCCCCTTGACGATATCGTAGTCTTCGAAGGCTATAATCGAGCCCACCATCGGCGCGTAGCTGAACACAATGACAAGAGCGACTGCAGGCAACAGAAAAAGGTACAGAGACCTATACCGGGTGATTCGCTTCCGCAATTGTGTATTCATGACGTGTCCTTTGACTCTGCACCGTCGGTTGGCAATTGAATTTAGGTTTGACTTCCTGACTGGTTACGATAAGATGACCTTCGACGGTGAGATGATTGACTTGAAACTGATGCAAGTTTTATACCGTATAGTTTGTTGTAAGTTGCATTAGGCCATATAGAATTTGTGTCTCCTTCCAGTATATACCATGATTGATCATGGTTTGAGGACAAAAACCAGACGACTTCTGACAGGAACCAGCTATGGATCTCTATGAGAAATTCCGAGACGATTTGCGGGATGGCCTTAATCACCTGCACGATCCAGACTATCATGCAGATCCCACCCTGGCTGAAATTATTACGGGTGGCAGTGCGGCAAGGTCCTCTACCGTACAATATGCAATCATCCAGGCTATCAGAAATATGAAGCCACCACCAGATACACTGGTTTCTGCACCCATCCATCGCTGCTATGACCTGCTCGTACACCGTTTTATCGAGGGACTGACACAGGACGAAACTGCAGACAGGATGGCCAGCACAGTGCGAAACATTCGACGAGAGCAGCGTGTAGCCACACATATCCTGGCAAGATTCTTATGGGAGCACCGTGGTCTGTCCAACCTGGACACAGCCCTTGATAGTCCGACCACCGGTATTCTGCCGGAGTCAAACGAATCACAACCGCGCCATTGGCGATCCCAGGCAAGACAAGAACTCGCCTCACTGCGTCAAAGTAATCCCGCGGCAGTCTCTGATGTCGGTAATATCGTCCGCCGCGCAGTGGAACTGGAACGAACTCTGGTTGAAAGCTATGGCGTCGCGCTGGTTGTAGGTGAGATCTCAGACGTCATCGCAGCAGTTCACCCAACAGCCCTGCTGCAAGTCCTCATTATGGCGATCGGCCAGCTCAGCCGCAGTAGCCGACCACGTGAAATCCGCATTGATGCTCGTGAGGAAACTAACTTTGCTGTATTACGATTGCGAGGGATTGATCACAGTGCGTCTCCTATGGACGACAAACTAACATCGGAAATGTTAGAATTACTGGGGGGATCGCTGGCAATGGATTTGCATGACAACATCGTTGAGGTAGTTCTTCAAGTTCCTGCGGTTGGCAAGGTAAATGTAGTCGTTGTCGATGACAACCAGGACTTCATCCACTTCTGCCGTCGCTGTGTTCAGGGAACTCGGTTTCACATCCTGCAGCCGGCTGACTGGACCGCAGCATCAATTCAAGCGTCCGACCCGGATGTGATCTTACTTGATATAATGTTGCCCGATGTAGATGGTTGGGAGTTGTTGCAGGATCTTCAACACGAGGCATCGACAGCATCTATACCTGTAGTGGTCTGCTCTATAGTGCTCGAACAAGCTCTGGCTTCCGCCATGGGTGCTATAAAGTATCTTCCCAAGCCGATATTACATCAGGACTTAATCACCACACTCGAACTCGTGACAAATAAATCTTAACCTATTCGCTCAAAAACGAAATCTCACGGGCAAGTAGCAATCTCGACAGCTCCAGAGATACCGCAAGGAGCCGTCCAATAGGAATCCCACCGTCCAGTGTAACTGTAAAACTGTCGCTGATGGGCGGTGCATCACTCGGATCTACCCCTGATACAAAAAATACAGGCACTTCCAATAGATCTGGATCCTTGCGAATAGACGCCAGAACTGCCCAGCCATCATCATCAGGCAACACCATATCGAGTAAGACCAGATCCGGACGTTGGGATCGCATCGCGGATAACGCTGAAGCGCCATCATGAGCCATACGAACATCAATAGACGCATCCAGATTCTGGATGAGACGACACATGAGCTGCGCAGCGTCCGGCTCGTCATCCACAACAAGTAAAGAACTTACGGGTCGATCAAGAATACCCAATGAAGTAGATAGGCTATCGCACGTCACCGGTTTATTCAGGTAAGCATTTGCGCCAGCAGTAAGTGCACGAGCTAATGGATTTCGCACATCACACGCAAGCACCAACGTACCAGGTGCGGCAGAACGCAAGCGGTTGAGCAACAATGCAGATTCCGCACCGCTGGTGTGTGTATTGACTAGGATTGCATGAGCGGAATACTCAGCCGTCACATCTATACTTTCACCCTCAGTGTGTGTCACGAATAACTCTATTTCCGGCATCTCAGTCTGAAGTTCGCGAACAAGTGTATCTTCTGGGTCAAGCACGATGATACGTGGACGGGAAAAATCAGCTGTCTGAAAGATCCTGTCGGTACGGAAGCTATCCTCATGCCAAACCCACTCCGGGACGATCTGATGACCAGGTCGAGTAATTGGCGACACCGGCACCGCAGTCGGTAATGAAAAGTAGAAACTCGTTCCATGACCAGGCTCGCTTTCTACCCAGATGCGCCCGTTGTGATGTTGGATTATCTCGCGGCTAATGCTGAGTCCCAATCCGCTGCCCTTGACATTCTGAGCCGTAGCGGGTGCACGGTAGAACGGTTCAAATATGTGAGGCAGCGCGTTGGTTGCAACCCCCGGACCCGTGTCATGGATCGCAACTACACTCTCATTTAAAACGTTACTCACCTCGATGGTGATGCTCCCGCTCTCAGTAAAACGGGCGGCGTTGCTCAGTAAGTTAAGTAGAACCTGGCGAATGCGCGTCCGGTCGCAGTAAACGGTTAGGGGACGTGATGGCAAATGGCATTCCAGAGAGAGTTCCTTTTTGAGAATTAAGGGTGAAACAGCCTGCAATGCTTCATCGACGATCTCAGCGAAGTCAACAGATTCACGATGAAGCGTGAGATGCCCAATCTCAGTCTGGCTCAAGTCCAACACATCGTTGATCATCTCAGCCAGGTGCGTGCTATTCCGGTGTATTATCTGAAGGTCGGTAACAAGATCATCTGGTAGTTCCTCAGTGTATAAATCTGACCGGTCAACCATCAAACCGGTCAATCCGATGATCATATTGAGCGGTGCTCTGAACTCGTGACTGACACGGGAAACAAAAGCTGTCTTGTTGCGCTGTGCCTCATCAGCAACAGTTCTAAGTGCTGACATACGTTGGTTGTCGAGTGCAAGCTGTCGATTCGCACGTCGCAAGTCCAGGAGAGTCTGCTCAAGCTGTGCTCTTCGGTCGCGAGCCTCTGCCATAATACATTGTGACTCCTTGTAGCGAGAGAATGACCAATCCGCAAGCTGATAGACAGGATAATAAATAGCCCCAAGGATTCCAAATGTGACCCACATAGCGTATAGTGACATCGCAATCTCATCACCCCCAGCAAGACCTGCACGGAGAAGACTCAAAGCGAGCAATGTCTGAGCAGTCGCTGTCACTGCTCCCGCACGTACACTGATGAATGCCACTGCCATGCCGACAGGTATCACCAACAGACATAACGTTCCCGGAAGGTCCAGGTGCTGATGCGCCAGGACAACCGTAATTGAAGCCGATATAATCAGCAACCATTGGCCTACGGCGGTCCAGTTAACTAGGAGCAACCATAACATCGTGAGGAGAGCAATCAGGCGCGCCCCCACCAGTTGGTTTTGGATGAATTGCGATGTGTCAATTGATCCAACCTTTGCCATCATCAACCATACCGCAGCGATGGCTAGCGGGACTATAGCCCATTGGGCTGAAATACGCAGATCAAACTCGTCTTGTGTTCTTTTCATTGGCAGCCTCTGATCCCGACCAAATACGACACAGAATATGGCCCCGATATCTTGGAACTATAGAAGTCAATGGCACGCATTGTATTGCTGCACTGGATTAGATATGAATTCTGTCCACCAGCATACAAATTTGACATCAATGACCTTCCAATACCCCGCGTATGACACGCAACCAATTCGTGTAAAGAATGGCCTCTATATCCGCTTCTCTGTATCCGCGCATCTTCAAAAGTGCGCCTATCCTGCCTAAATCTGCAACAGAATCCAATCCTGCCGGCACAGATTCTCTACCAAACCCGCCATCCAGGTCCGACCCGATGGCGACATTATTAACGCCTCCGGTGAGTTGGCAAACATAGTCAATTGCATCCACCAGTCTGGATAACGGAAGTGCCGGGTCTGAGACACGCCATCCCGCTTTTAACATTGGCGCGTATGCAACAATGCCCACAACACCATCCCGCTCAGCGATCAAGCGGATCACATCATCCGGTATCTGGCGAGGTGCATCAACAAAACGGCGCGGATTTGCATGTGTTGCCACCACCATCCCTGGGTAACGGTCCAGGGCTTGATAGGCGGCGTCGATCCACAGATGGCTGATATCCAGCAGCATCCCAAAATCAGCCATGGCGTTGAGCAGCGCGATGCCTTCGTCCGTCAAGGGACCTGGCGCTGCATTCCCACCAGCATAGCGCGTGCCCAGAGCCCAGGTGAGTCCCACACCGCGCACACCCCGCTCCAGCCACCACTCCAAACTATCCGGACTTGAGATGGGTTCCGCGCCTTCCATGATGACGAAAATACCCAAAGTTGGCTTTCCCCGTTCCCAAGCGAGCACAACATCGTCCAAATCAGCAGGGCTGCGTAATAAACGGACATTTTCCTGATCGTCAGCAAGCCGGTTATAATAGTCAAGTTGCCTGATAGCCAGGATGCGCGCCTCATCTGGCGTTTTGTAAACCGGCAATATCGTAGGGCGCGATTTTACCGCCGGTTCGACAAAAATGCTGCCTCCAATCACGGCAACATGCCCGGATAGCAGCGCGGGAATACTTACAGTACAGGTGCCTGCGTTTGGATCCGGGGATGGATGAACGGACTCAGCACTGCGAATATCGGCGACAGGCTGCGTCAGTATGCGCTGCAGCGCAACCGCGTTATACGCCATATCGAGATGACCATCGGCAATCAGGCCTTCATAGGTGTACCCGACCGGTTCAGTCTCTTGCATCTATACCCCCATTATTAGAATTATTGTATTTGACGTTGGCGTTTCTGTTTTCTGGTAAGGGTGATCAATAGCCATATTACGTTGAAACCAAATTGATTTGATATGAACATCATCCCGAGTATAATCAGAAAGGGCAATTGATCAATGATCTTGAGGAGGCAGCTATGGTCAGCGCACAACAGGGTCAGCACACTCTGATCGTCAATTCCGGACCCAACACGGGACAGACTTACATTCTCAACGATATCGTCTCAACTATGGGACGATCAGCTGATAATACGATCGTTCTGGATAGCACGCGGGTATCCCGCTACCACGTAAAAATCAGCATCTTGCCGACGGGGGTCATGATCGAAGATACGGGCAGCACCAACGGCACCTTTGTAAATGGTCAGCAAATCACAGCCCAGTACACACTTTCTTCGGGTGATATCATCGGGATAGCAGACTACATCACATTTCAATATGTGGTTGAAAGCATAATGGGCGTGGGCATCAATCAACCGCCAGTTTCCAGAGGAGGATCTACCCAGATCATGAATGCTCCGGGGGCTTTTAGCGCTCCCACGAATCCTGCGCCTATGCCGCAAATTGCGACCTATGCTCCCGAATTCCAGTCAAGACAGCCAAATACCTACATGCCTGCCCCAGCTTCCAGAATTCCACAGGCACCGGCAAAGACGCCGACTGCCAGTAAAAAACGCCCGAGTTGGCTTTATGGTGTTATTGGCCTTTTAGTCATTCTGATTTGTGCGTGCGTCGCACTGGCCATTTTTTTGTGGTTTGCGCCCGAGTCATTCTGGCGCGACGTCTTTGATCTGCTCAAGATACCCTGGCCGTCAATGCTGGTATCAGTTTGTATTACAGTAAAGGGCTATCGGGAAAAGTCCACGTTTTGATCTATAAGCCTGTATTAACAACAAAATGCGAAACCATTCATCTGTGTTAACGGTGTATGTCTATTTATAAGAGTATACAAACCGTCCGAGTTTTGTTTCGTTACTATCGGCTGAAATTATCGTGTCACCAATAGTAGAAATAAAAGGATACTCCTGTTGAAACATTATATAGCGCAAGGCTATTGAGACGGAAAGTATCGCCACTTGGAGATACTGGTATTACTATTTGTAGCCCCCAACCAGTTGCTATAGCAACCACAACCCCCAAAGCAGATTTGAATAAGCGTTTCCCTTTTGCTTAAAGGCTTTTTTTCTTTCACACCTTACTTGATTGTTGTTTTGACCAATTCACGAATGCTCGCTATGCTTCCCCAATAAGTGTACTTCCGCCGCGCACAACTATTCAAAACTTCGCTAAGTTTACAAGCTGGTTGACACGCCACAATTTGAACAACCTCATGATAAGATACCATACACTCATACCGATGAATACAGGAATGATAAAATTCTCCCAAAAAGAATCCTACAGAGTGTCATGCTTCTTTTATATTGAGATTTGGTAGATCAGTCTTGTCTTTTTTCATTATGTACTTTCTCCATTTCCGTCTGAAGCCATACAATAACTTAGATTAAGATTAGTGTATAACAGACATAAAGTAAGTCAGCAAACCTGTTCTGCCAATTATTCTGTGGTGTTGGGTCGTTTACTCCTGCACATAGCAATATAGCAGATGCAAGTAACTGACGATTTTCGTGTCAAATGACCGCGTTTGTTGACTAGGCAAGTGGCGTCCTAGTGTAGTTGCTTCCATATCGCTGCAGCAGACCTGCCCTCACAGATTTCTTCCGGACAGCTGGTAAACACCACCGGCAAGACAATACTCCCCGCTAGACGGAGGATATCACGCCTGCTGAACTCTATTACCATCAAATCAGAATTCTGCTTTAATGGCTGTTTATAGCGCTATGACCTTCAAAGCCAGGTCAGCCGTGCTTAAGGGTGGTGCACTCAATTTCACCTCGGAAAGATTTCCGGTCGCATCAACGGCAAAGTGGCTGCGAATAAGGCCGAAATAGGTTTTACCATAGTTTTTCTTCTCGCCCCACGCACCATATAGTTCCGCAACATGATGGTCAGGATCAGACAGCAGGTAAAAGGGCAGCGCATATTTCTCTCTGAACTGTACCAGGGCTTCTGGTTGATCCGGGCTTATACCAATGACCACAGCATCACCGGCAACGACTTGCGAATATACATCGCGCAGCGCACAGGCTTGCTTTGTACAACCAGGCGTATCAGCCTTTGGATAAAAATATAAAATCACATTGCGTCCTTTGAAATCAGAGAGCTTAACCATTTCCTCTTTATCGGACATAAGCTCAAAATCAGGTGCTTGTTCTCCTATCATAACCATAGAATACTCCTTAGTGCAGGCATATACTGCTGAATAATCATTTAACGTTTAAATGGAACTATTTGCTTTTATGACACCAAGCGACTACAATATATATGTATATTACTATAAATATTGTACTAAATCAACACATCTGCTGAATGGGCGTATTGGTCCGTATTGTGACAGATAAACTATCCAAACTGAACCAAAACTGCTAATGTTCAGGTGTTTCACAACTTTATATCTTATAACTCGACCAAAGTTGAAATGCACCAGCTGAATTGAAAAAACATACTAAAAGGATCATAAAATGGAGAGTACAGCAGCTTTATTTGAACGCATTCCTACTCGTTATCCAGAATTGCACGGGAAAATCGCGATTGTCACCGGCTCCAGCAGAGGCATTGGCAAAGGCATTGCGTTGCGCCTGGCAAAAGAGGGCATGGCTGTGGTTATCAATGGACGTTCGGTAGACCATGTCAATGATACCGCCACAGAATTCCGCGACCTTGGTATAGAAATCCTCGCGGTACCTGCCGATGTGGGCAACTCAAAAGACATTGATACACTTTTCGAGGCTACTCTACGGCATTTTGGCAACATCGACCTGATCGTCAATAATGCCGCGATTGTAAAGCGTGAGGTCTTTTTTAACGTGAGTGAAGAATTACTGGACAGTGAGTTGGCCGCCAATATTCGCGGTCCTTATCTCTGCGCGTATCGTGCGGCAGAGATCATGCGCGATTCACACCAGGGTGGAAATATCATCCACATCAGTTCAGTCGGTGGGTTGAGGGCGCATTGGCGTGGTCTGCCTTACGATATAACCAAGGGTGCCCTGGACGCCATGACCCGCGCGATGGCTTTGGAACTTGCGGAATACAATATTCGCGTTAACGCCATTGCCCCTGGGGCGATTATGACCGAACGGAGACCCGCAGCTAATGATCCCCGGATGTTAGCGGTGGAACAACGTATCCCCCTGAAGCGATTTGGAACTGGCTTGGAAATCGGTGCTGTCGCGGCTTTTTTAGCCTCTGGCGATGCCAGTTATATCACAGGACAAATACTCTATGTTGACGGTGGAATTACGGCACAGTTATATCCACCCGGACAGGATATTTGACAGTAACCATGTGAAGTGATATATGCTGCAGAAGATTCTATCAAGCGTGATGTACATGTATGGGGATATGTTTTCACCCCCCAGGACTCAGCTAGAATAACATTAACTTATGGAGTGTGCGTTGCTATGAAGCTTCTGCTCATTTTCTTGGTTGTGTTAATACTCGCTGGTTGCCAATCGCTGCCTATACCTGATGCGACCGAACCGTCACCCTCCCCCACTTTCACGGTTACACCCATCCCGACTGCCCGACCGACATTAACTCCTACCACAATCGCCACTGCGGCACTGCCGACACTGGTTCCGAACCCGGATACACCCGACCGTTATGAACAAGCCCGGCGTCTGGGACGTGGTGTTAACCTGGGTAATGCCCTTGAAGCCCCGATTGAAGGTGAATGGGGAATGGTAATTAAGGCGGAATATTTTGCATTGATTCAGGATGCCGGATTCGACACGGTCCGTGTGCCAATTCGCTGGTCAGCACACGCTCAAATTGATCCGCCCTATGCGGTTGATACGGTGTTTTTCGAGCGGGTGGATTGGGTGATTGACCAGGCTTTAAGGCATGAACTCAACGTCGTGATCAATATGCACCATTACGATGAATTATTCGAAAATCCCGCCAATCACCGGCAGCGCTTTATCGCAATCTGGGAAGCGATCGCGAAACGGTATAGCAGCCAACCCGTACAATTGTATTTTGAGTTACTCAATGAACCACACGGTAACCTTACACAAAAGATATGGCAGAGCTTAATGGCTGACACTATCCTCACCGTCCGCCGCATCGATAACACGCACGCCATTATTGTCGGGGGCGCTGATTGGGGTGGTTATCAGGGGCTTCTTAACCTGAAATTGCCTGAAAAAGAGGAAAACATCATTTGCACATTCCATTTCTATGATCCAATGCTATTTACCCACCAGGGTGCCGATTGGGTCTCAGGGGCTTATGGAACTTTAGGTGTCGTTTGGCCCGGACCTCCGGCAGTTAAGATAACGCCGGTACCTGAAGCGTTACAGGAAAGCTGGGTTTATTCGTGGTTCTCACAATATAATGTCTTCCCCTACGAAACCAACCCGGCAGGACCAAAACCGATTTTAACAGCTTTTGACTGGGCAGAACGCTTGCGGGAGCGGTTGGATTGCCCGATGTGGTTGGGTGAGTTCGGCGCGTATGAAAAAGCCGATATGCAATCGCGAATCAACTGGACAGCTTTCATGAGAGAACAGGCAGAAGCCCGGGATATTCCATGGGCATACTGGGAGTTTGGTGCCGGATTTGGGATCTACAACAGAGACATTGAACAATGGAATGAAGGATTGCTGCGTGCGCTTGTCCCTGGTGAAAAGTAAAAGCCCGCGAATTGAAATATACAAGAAAAAGATCTGCTAATAAAAGCGATTTCGGCAAGCACCGCTATAGATACGGACTCATGTGGATCTGTAACGCACTTATCTGCTCTACAATCGCAGAATTACAACGAGCATACCAGGATTGCTAAACCACCGCCAAAAACTATCGATAGAAAAATAACAACCAGAACCCATATATTCTGCTGAAAACGGCTTTTCATTCTTCTTTCGCGCATCGTTGACCTCGCTCGTAATTTTATTCCAAGGCAGAGCTTCCCAGAATTAAAATCCGTTGCACAGTAAAACACAAACCTTGTTTGTCACACAAAAATGTGAGGCATTTAATTCTCACACACATTATATCCTCTTTTACGGGAATGGCTCCCCGGAAAGACATGACTTTTCACCTGAGCCCGAGGATTATTAAATTCCTATTGCAAGCCCATAACTTTTTTTAGCGCATTAACGAGATCCCAAGCTTTCTCCATCGTATCCGCTTCTGCAAATAAGCGCAAAACGGGTTCAGTACCGGAAAAACGTAACAAAACCCAATTATCATTCTCCATATAAAACTTCATGCCGTCCAGTTCTGATAACCGCAGCACTTTATAAGACCCAATACATGGCAATTGATCCTTATCATACACCTCAACCATTTCCCGGAGACGTTGCGGGATCACAATCCGCATTTCAGGCGTTGCTGCGACATGCGTTTCTATTGAATAAAGACGCCCGGTGATAGCGTATATTGACTCCAAAAGATTTGAGATTTTCTTACCCGTCCGCGCCAGCATTTCCACCATGAGCGCTGCGGCGAATATCCCATCCTTTCCCAGGATATGGCCTTTAATGGTCAGACCTCCGCTGGATTCCCCACCCAACAGGGCATTGTGCTGTACCATCGCCGCGGCAATATGTTTAAATCCCACAGGTACTTCGTAAGATTGTTCACCAAAGTGGCTTGCCAGCCTGTCCAATAAGTGCGTAGTCGCCAGATTTCGAACCACACCACCTGATTCTTCACGCACCTCGTGCATATACCAATACAGCAATAAGAGGATATCATTGACCGTCACATATTCACCATTCTCATCAACAATCGCAATCCGGTCCGCATCCCCATCCGTCGCGAGACCGAGATCATATCCCCCATTACGAATGTGTGTGGTCAATAAACGCAACGCATCCAGGTTTGGCGCTGGCGAACGCCCCCCGAAAAGGGGATCGTGGCGTTCATTGATGAATGTCACTCTGCATCGGGCTTCTGTCAATATGATACCCATAGTGAGTTGCCCCACCCCATACATTGGATCCACAATCACCCGTAAATCAGCATTTCGTATGACATCCAAATCAATAAATGCCTCAACCGCATCCACGTATTCATTCGTATAATCGCGATACTTCGCGATACCCGCCTCCAAAGCCAAATCCAGGTCAATTTTGACAACATCCTCGGGATTAAGCTGATTCACCTCAACCTCAATGTTGCGTGTTTCGTCATCCAGCAATAATGAACCATCATTGCGAAAGACTTTTAGCCCGTTCCATTCCGGCGGGTTATGGCTTGCAGTAAATGCCAGACCGTAGGCTACTCCGGCTAACGCTGTCGCATAGGTAATCAAAGGGGTTGGCGCTGCCTCCCGCAGGAGAATGACCGGAATGTTATTACCAGCAAAAACTTCGGTGGCAGCCTCTGCAGCCCGGTCAGAAAGGAATCGCCGGTCGTAACCGACCAATACCCCCTTCCCCTCATTTCCGCTACGCGTCACCTCATTGGCTAAAGCCTGACAGAGCCGTCGTACATTATGTTGTGTAAATCCTTCCCCAATCACTGCCCGCCATCCACCGGTGCCAAAGGTGATGATATTCCTTTCTTCCTGACGGTGTGGACGATACAAGCGCTTCCGCACGATAAATTCTGCTTGTGCCAGGTCATCCTGCGTATTAATGCCCAGAACTTCATCTTCATCATAGATGCGGTAGCTATCCACACGCATGCCGGACCGCAACATGCGGTGCACACAATCTGTTAATCGCACCCGGTCACTTTGTTGAGATAATGCATCCAGAATCGTAAAGATTGCAGGAGCACGAACCAGATAAGCCCCTGCATTGAGTTCCTGGATTTCACGGACATCCGGCGATGCCTCAATATCCTCAATAATATCAATAATGTGCCCACCGGCATCACGTATAATGCGCCCATAGGGTAATACATGCTGAACAACCGCGGTAAGTAAAGTCAAATGCGCGCCTTTCAACCGGTGGCGGTTCAATAAACCGCGAATCGACGCTGTGCGGAAAAGTGGGGTATCTCCATACAGAATGAGCAGGTCGCCATCATAATCATGGAGAAGTGGTTGAACCTGTTGAACAGCATGCCCAGTTCCTAATTGCGGGTTCTGGATGACAAACTGATAAGCACAAGCTGGAGTAGTTTGGGTCAGATGGGTGCGTACACGGCTCTCAGCATCAGGCACAACAACCATAAGATCCTCTGGCGCGACAATCTCTAGCGCCCGATCAACCACATTATCAATGACGCGCTTATTGTCCAGGGCTTGCAGCACAAATGGAACGCCGTCATCGGCAATTGTGTGCCTTCCAGCGGCTAAGATAAGACCCTTAATCCGTGGTTTGGGCAGTATATTGTTCATCATTGTGATAATCCTCCAAAACGCGTGGAACAGAAGACACACCGATCAAGAATAATAACCAACGTTACTTAACTTAACACAGGTGATTCGCAGAATGGGCACGCAGTCACGGAAATCCGATACGACGTGCCCTTCGCTGAAAATTAATAGACCTTACTCACCTACCAATTCGTGTATGAACCATCACGGCGGTGCAGATGTGGCGCTTCCCAGAATTGAAACGACTGCGCCTTGATATAGTCTTCATTCACGTCCACACCCAATCCTGGTGTATCAAGAACCGGGAAACTCGATCCATCCAACTTATGCTGCAAAGGGAAAATCTCTGCGCTGGGAT
Source organism: uncultured Chloroflexia bacterium (assembly GCA_963700595.1). Taxonomy (GTDB): domain Bacteria; phylum Chloroflexota; class Anaerolineae; order B4-G1; family SLSP01; genus PWVB01. The sequence continues at coordinate 29,956 of CAVOYE010000008.1, read as the reverse complement.
ATTCCTTGCTTTCCGTGGGCGAAATCCGCACTTCCATCCACGCAAAGTTGGGAACGGCAGCTGCCAGGTGCACAGTCGCTGCAGTACAAATCGGACCAAGCGGGTTATGCGGCATCAGGTCAATGTAGTGCGCCTCTGCCCATCCCGCCACTTTCATGGATTCCGTTAAACCACCGACGTTACAGACATCAACCCGTACAAAATTTGTCAAACCCCGCTCAATATAAGGCAAGAATTGCCACTTACTGGCAAACTCCTCCCCGATAGCGAACGGCACTTCCACCATTTGACGTAACATCGCGTAAGCTTCCGGACTTTCATCCCGGATCGGTTCTTCCAGAAAATCAAGCGTGCCCCGCGGCATACGTTGGCAAAAAGAAGCAGCTTCTGCGACGCTCAAACGATGATGGTATTCGACGCCCAATACCGGCGCCAGCCCTATCTCCTCCCGGACTTTAGGCAGCCATTCGGCCGTCACCCCGATGGATTCCCGCGGCTCATACAGGCGGTAATCATCAGCGTTCGAATCACTCCCACCGCCGATGCGTTTGGGACCCTGGGCAGCGCCGATTCTGATGATACTCCAGCCCTTCTCCAGCAAAAGCTGGACGTTCTCGATAAGCTGCTCATAGGATCTCCCGCCCGTGGTAGCAAAGCATGGCACGGCATCCCGGTGCTTGCCTCCCAATAATTCATACACCGGCACACCCAGTGCTTTGCCCACGATATCGTACAGGGCAATATCAATTGCCGAGATAGCAGCGGTTAGCGTGCGTCCACCCTCAAAATACTGGCTCCGGTACATTTCCTGCCACAAAGCCCCGCGCTGCATCGGATCCCTGCCGACAAGGAATTCACGGTAATGCCTGACCGCACCATCCACCGCTAATTCCCTGCCTGATAAACCGGATTCACCCCACCCGTACAGCCCCTCATCAGTTTCGACTTTGACAAGGCATTGGTTTCGATGACCGACCCATACCGGATAAGCCTTAACATCTGTTATTTTCATTTTGTGCGACTCCTTAAAAATTTATGATACTATGGCGAACTAATGCGCTTTACGTCCCCAGCTTCCTAGTTTGTTGAGGACTCGATCTGCTGTTTCCGGATCACCAATCCCCCCCACACTTACCCAGGCGCCTTCGGGTCGCAATACATCAAAGAGCAGGTCCAAATCATCTATGGGTACCTGCAAACAAAAGGCCTTATGTGCAGCCTGGATTCTTTGGTAAACCTTAATCCAGTCCGCCCAATAATCATGCCCCGCGCCAGGCACCCACTGGATAGCATGAATCTCCGGGATAGAGAGAAGTGTATCCAGATAGCGCAGCGCTTGCGGTCCATCCAAATGGTAAATATTCCTTTCCATATGCCGGCATTCGCGCACGATTCCCGGAAGGAAAGTTTCTTCAAACATCGCATTGGATATCATACAGGAAAAGTCATTGGAAGGAACATGGTATCTGCCGCCACAGATCGCTTTTAGCCAGGTGGTGCTGGGCATACCGGCAGCGGATAGCTTTTCATAATACAGTTCATAGACCTTCAAGAAATCATCCGTGACACGCTCAACCAAAGCCTTGATCGCTTCAGGCTGTTCCACCATATCAAAGCAAAGCTGTTGTGGATCGCGAAAAGCAGCAATCGCGTCCCCACCAGGATGAAGGTCTGTATACCCCACGATAAAATTCCCTTTGGCAACCTCCAAAAGTGCATCTGTCAGCTCCAGAATCTTTCGTGAGTAAAAACTCCCAATATCAAGCTGCAGATGCGCCACCGATTCAGGTTGCCAATCTTTCAGGATAGGTTCGCTCCACGATGTTGTCTCGCCAAATTCCAAAGGGCAACCGTAAAAAGCCGAGAAAACTTCCGGTCCAAGATTGGGGAAAACCGCTGGAAGTGAATCGGCATAAAACACCTGGTTATTAAGGTCAACAACGGTTCTATCAATAAAATATTGCGTGTCTAGCCATCGCTCCCGGAATGAGGTATGCGCTTTTTCAGGAAGTTCCTGGCGTTCTCGTTCTGGTTTGGGGAAAGTTATGGATACAAGAGGCCTGTCTACAATCTCACATTCCCACCAGGCCTCATAACGTCCTAAAACATTTTCATAATCGGGCTTCAGTGTAAACATAAACAGCTCCTGAGAGAATATTGTATCTACAAACGCGTATCAAATCAACGAATCTTCCTTGATAAAATCAATAAGCGCGTCAACAGTCGTGAATGCCAGCGAAACGACCGTATCTGCCGCCCCGTAATACAAAGCCAGACGTCCGGAATCCACGTCGCAAAGGGCAGCGCATGGGAATGCAACGTTGGGGACATCGCCAACACATTCATAAAGTTTCTGTGGAGACAGGATATAGCGGCGTGAACGCGCAATCACCTTCCAGGGTTGGTCGAGATCGAGTAGCGCAGCCCCGGCGCTGTAGACAAATCCGTTACAGGAAGTTAAAACACCATGGTAGATAAGCAGCCACCCTTCCGAGGTCTCGATTGGGATCGGACCAGCACCAACTTTTGTGCTCTGCCAACCGCCGGCGGTGCCAAAAACATAACGATGTTTGCCCCAATACTCCATATCGGGGCTTTCACTGTAAAAAATGTCACCAAATGGGGTGTGACCATTATCGCTGGGACGACTCACCATCGCAAAATTGCCATTGATCTTACGTGGGAAGAGCACACCGTTGCGATTGAAAGGTAAAAATGCGTTTTCTAATTGATAATACTTCTCGAAGTCATAAGTGTAAGCAACCCCAATCGTTGGTCCATGAAACCAATTGCACCATGTCACATAATAGCGATCGTCAATCCATACCACACGGGGATCATACCCGTAGACAAAATTTGCTATCTCTTTGTTGTCACAGATAAAAGATATGCGCTCAGGTTCCAATTGCCAGTTAATGCCATCCGTACTGTGCCCCGTGTGAAGCTGCATCTGCCTGCTTGTATCATCGACGCGAAAAACACCGGCATAGTTGCCCTGGAAGGGCACCACAGCGCTGTTAAAAATACTGTTCGAACATGGAATCAGATCGCGCGGAATCACAGGATTCCCGGAATAACGCCACACCACTCCGGCTCCGGCAGGTTTCTCTTCCCAGGGTATGTTGGGCAAGGGTTCGCCTATTATTTTTACTGCCATTAATCTCTCCTTTATTGCATCAATACTACCGTGAATATCGGCGATTCACAGCGAAAATATTAAAACTAGCGCCTATAGGATCGCGCAATTCCCTAATATGGTTCCACATCCGGTTCAGTAAATCATCTTTAACGTCGGCGTAATCAGGGTCATTGATGCGGTTGACCATCTCGTCAGGATCCAATTCCAGGTCATATAACTCATCAATATCCAAAACATTAAACGCAAATTTATAGCGCTCAGTTCTTAGAAACCGTTGCTCGCATGTGAAAGGATGGTGATGCCGGGCCATATAGACATCATCCCTGGTATGTAAAAGATTCCCACCCGCCAGAAGGGGCACCAGACTCTGGGCATTCGAGCATGGAAAAGGGTCTGCCTCCGCCAAATCCAGAATCGTCGGTGTCAAATCGTGAAGGTAGACGAAATCATCGCGAACTTGTCCCGACTGGACATCCGGTCCGGAAATAATCATAGGAATGCGCTGGATATCATCGTAGGGATAAGGTCCCTTATCAATCAATTGATGATGCCCTACCATACTACCGTGATCTGTCGTATAGACAATGACCGTATCCTCAAGAATACCCAATTCTTCAAGTTTTGCCAGAATACGCCCGGTTTCCCAATCCAACAAAGCGCAATACCCGGCATATTTGGCCACAGCTTCTTTCCATGTATCGTCATCCAATACATCCGTACCCCAATAATGCGTGCTCATCCGCTGCTGCACCCATGGTTTGTTTTCCCATGTTTCCATCTGGCTGGGAGATAACGTCACATCATCCTTCGTAAACATCGAATAGAACGGTTCCGGCAAAATATAGGGATCATGTGGACCCCAGAAGTTGATCCACATAAAGAATGGGCGTTCGTCCTGGGCGCCCCGGCGGGTAAAGGTTTCAATTAACCCCAGGGATTCCTCGGTCACATAATGTTCAAAACTGGCTTCCACAGGACCCGTCTGGCGCGCGTAAATCTCAAAATTCGGGTTTGCCGGGTAGTAAACCACATCTTCGAGGGTAGGCATGGCAAGGCCCTGATCGTGGAGATATTCCGCGTAGTGATTGACCGGGTATTTGCAGCTGCCTCGAAACGAACGCATATAGAGATCGCCTGCCGGATGGGAATATCCCAACCAATCCTTCGCTTCAAAGCCAAAGTGCGTCGGACCGTAAACGTCGTCAATATGCCATTTTCCACTGTAACCCATTCTGTATCCTGCAGCGTGTAAAGAGGCTGCCAGGTTTGGCACATCGAGGCGGAAATTCGCGCTGTTAGCCACCACGCCGTGCTGGAAAGGATACAAGCCTGAGAAGACACTTGCCCGGGCTGGCGAGCACACGGTACAGGGTGTATAGGCCTGTGTAAACCGCGTTCCGTTGGCAGCCAGCTTATCCAACACCGGGGTCTCTGCTAATTGCGCACCATAGGCGCCAATGGAATCCATACGCTGCTGGTCGGTGAGAATGAAAAGGATGTTCTTTTTACGCTTTGCCATACCATCTTACTCCTGATTTAAAAAGAATGGATGAAATCTAATAAGTAATCATAGGTCATTTAGGCATTGTCACAATGTATGTCAGATGACAATCCCGATTTTATACTTTTTCTATCAAAAGACACTTGGGGAAGCCGGTCAGGCTTCCCCAAGCTTTATTACCAGATTGCTAACTTTCAATTTTCAATTTCTTAAGTGGTGGGCTCAATGTTCCACAGGGTGATGGGAAACGTCAGGTGCCAGTAGGCAGTGTTGTAGGGGTTATCAGCGTTGGGCCACCCGGTCCAGTACGTGGTGTTCATTGCCAACCGGTGGAACCACTGCACGAGGGGTACTTCCGGCAGTTCGCGATACCAGATTTCCATGCTTTTGTTGAACAGGTCCTGCATCTTTGCTGTATCATCTGGACTTGTCCGGCTCATCTCATCAACAAAGGCATCATATTCCGAATTTGCCCACCTCGGGCGATTCTGCCCGCAGTTTTCACCCGTGGGCTTCTGCCACTGACTGTGATACATCTGCAGCGTGGTATATGGGTCAGCGACACTCCCCCCGTGACCGAAGAAATGCAGCAGAGCACGACCGTCACTTATGCCCGTCCCGACATCTGGTGGAGAAACGTGGGCAGCGGGGAATCCTGCTAGAATCAACATTTCCGCCGTGATTGGCGCGAGATCAGCAAAGATGGGGACGTTACCCCAAATATCACAGTCAAAAGTCTCCCCATCTTTTGCCCAGAAACCGTCAGCGTTCTTGGCGAATCCGGCATCCGTCATCAGCGCATCAACTTTATCCAGGTCTTGCTCAAGAACGTTGTACTCGTCAAAGATCGCTTTGGCTCCATCAAAATACTTGGTCAAGCCTGGATAATTCGGGAATGGCGTGTAGGTTACAGTTCCAGCACCTGTCCAGGCAATTTCAACCAATTTCTCCTGATCAATAGCATACGCCATCGCCCAACGCACCCTGACATCGTCATAAGGGGCTTCAAGAGTATTGAAGTACATGGATACAGGCCACCAGTCAACATAACCGTAAGGTTTTTCCAATCCTGTGTGGAACACGACATGATCACTCGCCTGCTCAATGATGGTTGGGATGAGTTGGGGAGATAAACCCATTGTGGCGTCCACCTCATTATTGATAACCAGCTGCGCTGCAACGTCATCTGCGGGGCGTGGAATATCTGTGAGAGCTTCAGGCCAGGGCATGCGGTCAGCAAGTCCAACGTCAACCGCCCACCATTCGTACCGCAGGTGGAATTCAGTGAATTGTTCCTCGGTGCGAACTAACAGGTATGGACCGGTGTGCACGGGGTAAACTCCGTTATCTGGATCCCACTGTAGAAATTGCTGCAATTCCTCTCCAGTTTTAAACGCTGAGAAGATGTGTTCAGGCACCAGGTAAATACCGCGGTCCATGCGGTAGGTGCAGAAAAAAAACTGGAACCGATAATTAGTTTCAGCCATAGTGAATTTCACGGTATAATCATCTACTGCCTCTACCCCCTTCACCGCGCTTTTCACAGATGCGGAGTCTCGCAGTAGGGGAGCAAACTCAATCAGCATGTTGTAGGTAAAAGCAACATCCTTCGCTGTAAACGGCGTACCGTCATTCCACATTACGCCTTTGCGCAGGAAAATCGTACACTCAGTGGCGTCATTATTGTATTCGTAGCTCTCTGCCAACCAGCTATATGTTTTATCCGCCAACGCAGCAAAATAGAACATCGCCTCCATCTGTGCAGCTCCACCTCTCTGGTGGGTATAACCAGCTGCATAGGGGTTACCGATACCGACCGGGTGTTCACCACTCACAAGCTGCATCGTGCGGTTGCGCGCTACATTCTCACGCGGCCAGACCTTCTCAACAACTGGGGTCGGGGACGGTTGGGCTTTCGGGGTTGCGGTGGGTGGAATGGGCTTGGGGGTTGCCGTGGCTTCCGCGACAGGTTCATCCGTGACGACAGCTGTCGCATCTGGCATAGGCGTTTTACATGATGCCAGAACCGCACCTGCGCCGACTACGGCAGAAATCCTCAGAAATTGCCTTCGTGAAATCTTTTTCATCGTTCTACTCCTTGATATGTATAGGGCTAAAATAATTATGTTGCACCAAGTTACCAACATTCTGGTTATTTTGTCATAAACAAGCCTCCTTTGGTTAAGGATAGTACCCTTATGAAAGTTGCTTTAGAATGATGAAATACCTTAACAAAAATGCACTATCGTGCCCCACATGACTCTCGAATGAATAGCTGCCCGGAAGTATGGATCATACCTCCTGATAAACTTTTTTCTTCTATTTGTTCCAACAAAAGCCGGGCAGCTGTCTGCCCCATCTCATATCCCGGCAAACTCACCGTCGTGATAGATGGACGCACTAATTCGGTAAAGTTCCGATTATCAAAACCGACAATAGCCATATCCTCCGGAACTTTTCTGCCGCTGTCCTGCAGCGCATAAATAGCACCCAGAGCCATTCTGTCACTGGAGGCAAAAATGGCAGTTGGAGGTTCAGCAAGAGCTGCAAAATATTGCGCAGCCCGGTAACCGCTGTCAATCTGCCAGTCACCTTCCGCGACCAGCGCCGGTTGATAAGGGATGCCACTTTGCCTGAGAACATCACGATATCCGGCGTGACGTTCATGGGATGCCTCCCAACCTTCAGGTCCGCCAATATACGCGATACGGCAATGGCCTAATTTTACCAGGTGCTCCGTTGCCACCTGCGCATTGCGGCGGTTATCGGGAAGGACGCAGTGCTGTTCAGCGAACCGGTACCGCCGGTTAACAAAAACACCCGGAATGTTGGAGGAAAGTGCTATGGCATCCGCCGAATGAAGAGCTGTGTCGATAAAAATGATGCCTTCTGCGGAGCGCTGAATTAAAGTCTTTATGGTTTCCAGTTCAAGTTGTTCATCATAATAGGTATTCATGATATTGACTGAATACGCAGTACCATCAAAATGATCCAGAATACCCCGCAGTATGTTTGAGGAGAAAAACTCAGCTACATTTTGCAAAACCACACCAATAGTAAAAGTACGTTCCAAGCGCAGGCTGCGGGCAATAAGGTTGGGTCTATATCCCAGTGTGTTGGCTGCATTCAAAACGCGCTCGCGGGTCTGTGAGTTCACAGGATGATCACTGTGTGATAAAACCCGTGATGCGGTTGCTACGGAAACCCCTGCTACCTGTGCAACATCCGTCAGGATCACTGGCATCATGGTAGTCCTTTGTGCAGTGGTAAACGTTTTCCTCTATCATTATATAAGCAAACGTTTGCCTACACAATATCTTTTCGAAAAAGACGCTATATCCACTGTGTCCTGCCCACAAAATCAGGCTTCAGGTCAGGCACCTTCTCACCATTCCGGACAGCATTCTGTAATTTTGCATTGCGTGCCAGATAAGTATCAAGAGGATCGAGTTTAAAAGTTGTGATAATGTCACCCACGGACAAATCCGCGCGATTGCTGACCAGTGTGAATAAGCCTTCCTCGTGCAGCATCCGGATCGTGATGTCTGTTCCGTAATCCTTGCGGATTTCCGGGATTACTGTTGCATTGAAGTCACAGTGGAAAAGTCCGATATCCAGGTCAATCGTATGTGTGAGTACTGGATCATACCAACCACTTTTCGCCAGAGTAGTCCCCAATATATCAATGACGCGCGCAAAGCGTGATTGAACTGCCGATACGATATAGTAGTGATGGAGCCAGGCAGGGATAGACAAATGCCTTCCACCGTCATAGGCAGAGCACCAAAAAACAATTTCTGCGCCTTTCCGTTTTAGCTCCACCCATCCATCAGGGTACATAAGGTCGAAACATATCTGTATGCCAATCCGTCCAAAGTCCGTATCGAAAACCATAGCCTCCGTACCCGGTGTCACCCCCCCCTCCAACGATGAAAACTCCGAACCTTCCACGACAGGATGGATTTTCGAATACGCGCCAACGATGTGCCCCTGACGGTCGATTAATACGGCGTCATTCATATAAACATTATTATGCTTTGTGATTAATGGGCAAATAATGTAACAGCCATATGTACGGGCGTAATTGGCTATAAAATCCGTAGTCGGTCCGGGCACAGTTTCCGCAATTTCGTGGAGTGTAGTATAGGGCACACCTTGTGAAACAAAAGTCTCCGGTAAAGCGACGATATCTGGGCGCCCTGCAATCGCCTGATCCAATAACGCCCCCATGCGAGTGCGGTTATCCTCTACAGATGGACCACCTTTGTATAAATATGAAACGGTCGCGACATTAACTTTACGTGACATAATCCCCTCCTCGTATCCAGTTTTGTTGCTTCATAATGGAACGAAATTACTCAAAGACTGTAAAGCACGATGCGATGTAATGCCATGGTCCTTTTCTTGGACTATAGGGTATTCAAAATTGTAGTCTCAATCTTGATCATGCCAAATACATCGTAATTTCATGGTGGGTCCATTTCATTTTATCCTGGGGCCTTTCCTGAAACACACCCAGCCTGATGTCCATGTTGTAAATAATGAGATACCTGTCTATAATTAAATATAAAAGATGCAAACACTTTAGTTATTTCTGAATGCGTAAATAGCAGAAATGCGCATACCGTGTTTACGCACAACAAAATGGAGGAGGACATATGGAAAAAGATGCATTAATTGCGATGTTAAACAAGGACCTGGCTGATGAACACGCATCCATAATCCGGTATTTAGTCCATGCTTATCAGGTAGGTGAGGCTACACCCTTCGGCTCTATGCTGCTTGGAACTGCGCGGGAAGAAATGTGGCATATGAATTGGTTGGGTGATGAAATTGGTGAAATGGAAGCTGAACCCCTGATGGAACAGGGTATCTACCCTCATGACCCCACTTCCAATGCCACGCTGCTCCGTTCATATATCGAATGGGAAGACAACCTCATAACGCTGTATGCGCAACAGGCGGAGCTTGTTGACAGCAGCGAGCTGAAACGGATCCTAAGGCAGTTGGGAATTGAATCCATTGCCCACAAACACCGTTTTGAACAATGGCTGGAAAAACTCGGTCCGGAAGGTGAAGAGCCATTTACTTTCGAAGAAGGCAGTTTTTCGCCGGAGATGCTAAAACGCTTCCGCGAAGAGGCAAGCAGTCACTATAAGCTGGTCCTGCAGCATTTGCGTCACGCGTTTGTTTTTGAAGATGAAAGTTGTGAAATCGGATCTGAACTTGAACTTACCGCGATGCGCCACATGAAACATTTGTCACATTTTACTGAGGAATTAGCAGATTCAGGGCAGTCCTTTGCCTTTGATTACCCGGGTGTGGATAAAAGCCAATCCATGAAATGGGCACTTCTTGCTGATCTGAAACTGACCCAGGCTGCTGAAGCGCGATTCAAGGAACTCGCCGGCGATCCGGAACTAAAAGAACACATCGGTCTCACGATTGAGTTGGATAACATGATAACGCGCAACGATTTTCTCGCTGCTTTACTTGAGGAAATGTTGCAAAATATAGAAAAAAGCGAGATCTCCGAGGCACAACGGATAAATCAGCAACCAGCGAAATTCACAGTCGGTAGCCTTATTAAAAATCAATAGGAGGAATGTTATGAGTGAGTATTTAATGCGTGAAGCTGCACCACTAAGTGGAGAAGAGTGGGCAGCCATTGATAATATTGTTGTTCAGGTTGCACGCCAATTCCTGGTCGGACGGCAGTTCATCAACCTTGTTGGACCATTGGGCGCAGGCACAGAGATGGTGCCCGTGGGAAGTGGCGCTGAGCGCAGGTTCGTCAGCCTGGATATCATCCAATCAGATTTCACGCTATTATGGAAAGATATTGAAGCCAGCCGTACTTCAGGATATCCATTGGAGCTGGGACCAGCTGCGAAATCAGCCATGGCTTGCGCTCAACAGGAGGACACACTGATTTTTGCTGCGCTTTCCAAAGCAGCAACGAAGTCCGTCGCTCTTGGAGATTGGGGTAGCGATGAAATTCCCTTGACTAATGTCGTACAGGCGGTTGAGGCTCTGGTTGAGGATAACTTTTTTGGACCTTATGCTGTCATCCTAAGTCCTGCTCTCTACACCAAAACACAACGGGTGTCCGCAAATGCCGGCATGCTAGTCAGCAAGATGGTAAAAGGCGTTGCTGCAGGAGGTCTTTTCCAATCGCCGTTATTGGCAAAAGATCAGGGGCTGGTGGTATCACTGGGTGAATATAACCTGGATCTTGTTGTTGGACAGGATCTCATTACAGCGTATGCCGGTAACGAAGGATTGGACCACACTTTCCGCGTGCTGGAAAGTGTAGCTTTGCGCATAAAACGCTCGGGCGCCGTCTGCAAACTAGGCAAATAATGCAAGTTACCCATTTAGAAATGGAAATGCACCGGGTGCGCGTCACATTTTTGCATAAAACAAATCATACCGAGAATGAATACCTTCTATCCGTATTATGCAGCGCGGAATGCCTGTCTTTTGCAGCCCAAGCTGTCTCCCGCGCCGCTTTTTCTTCATTGGGGTGTGTCGGGTGCCTTGGGCACCCGACACACCCCTTAAACCAGGTGGCGGGGCGGAGGTATCCTTTCATGCAGAAGCTCCGTGTTCCGCCCCGCCACAGCATCCTGCTCAAGGCAAACCATTATATTATTGGCAAAGTGCGGAGTATGCACACTTATTACCGTTGCGGAAAAGTGACGGACACCCAAATGCACCCCAATGCTTGCAAAGTTATGTAAAAAAGAGTAGACTAAGGGCTAGAAGTATGGCAGTTACATACCAAAATATTGTTCTGACATGTAATTTTCAAGGAGGTTTGATATGAAGTTAGGTGATGGAATACAGTCTGCAGATTGGAAAATGGAAAAACACGTCCCCACGATTGATGCGCCAGATGTCGTCAAAGCCGATGAGGTATTCACAGTTACCGTTAGCGTTGGCAAAGAAATCGCACATCCCAATACAACCGCGCACCATATTGCCTGGATTGAACTATATTTTAAGCCGGAAGGCGATAAATTCCTGTACGAAGTTGGACGGTTTGATTTCACAGGACATGGTGCCTCCGCAAAGGGCGCTGACACCGGACCAGTTTACACCCAACCATCTGCTGTGATTCCTGTAAAAGTTTCGGGGTCAGGAACGCTGGTTGCCGTCGGCAGCTGCAATATCCATGGGCTCTGGGAAGGTAGCAAAGAGGTTAAAGTCGCTTAGGGTTTAGCAGCAATCTGATTCAATTAACCGATGTCTAAGAGCCGGAGTTAGTCCGGCTCTTTTGATTTGGGACTAATATATGCTATAATATTCTTTATAATAGCATAATTATAAGGAGTCTTATTTTGGCATCACCCAAATTTTTAAGAGCAGTCTCGGGTATGGTTTTTGTCTTGATGGTCATCGCCGGTTGTGCTTCACCAACAGTGATCCCGGAAACTTTGGACCTCTCCACCAACACCGTGCCCACATCTGCCCCGGCAAGTCCGACAATCACACAAGAGCCACAACCAACAGATACAAGCGCTCCCGAACCGACAGCAACTTCTACGAGCACACCTGAACCGGCAGCGACGGATACGCCCATGCCGGAACCTTCATCGACTGCAGAAGAAGCCACATGGGCTGCGGATGGCGTCATACTGGAGAATGAATATACATACCAGGAAGATTTCTCCGGTCTCCGGTTATGGTGGACAAATGATGCAACTTACCTGTATTTCGCAGTCGAAGGCGATACATCAGGCTGGGTCGCCGTCGGATTTGACCCGGAACGCAGAATGCAGGGGGCAAATTTCCTGTTCGGATATATTTCTGAGGACGGGATCAGCTTATGGGATGCCTATGGTACAGCTCCCACAGGACCCAATCACCCACCGGATGAGGATCTCGGTGGCACTGTTGATATCATCACTTCAGCTGGTGTTGAGGAAAACGGTGTTACGCGTTTCGAAATCCAAATCCCTCTTGATTCTGGTGATGCTTACGACAAAGTCCTTGAACCCGGTCAAACTTATCCGTTCATTATCGCTATGGGCAGTGAAGATAGTTTCAACGCGTATTCATTTGAAGGTCGCGGCAGGGCAACTGGTTCTCGATTGATGGTCGTTTTAAGGATAGTAAGGTACAGTTGCTGTGTCTCCGCTACCCTTGATTAAGTAGCTTTGTTGGCTACAATAAAGACTATTACACACTTTACGCTGGAGGTATAATATGGATTTACAGGACGTATTATTACAGGGGATGAAACTAGAAACGGACGGGCGAAAGTTCTATTTGAGCATGGCAGAGTTGATCGCAGATGCCGGAACCCAGGCTATGTTCACACAACTTGCTTCCGATGAAGAGGATCACTACAAATTCATTAAACGGCAATATGATGCCTTGGGTGAGGGGAAAGGCTGGAGTTCAATCCCAGAAATGCAGTTGGTAGATGCGATTGATGCTGTTTCGGTCGTTTTCCCACCTGAAAAACAAGTTTTAAGTGAACTGCCTTCAAACCCGAGTGAGGAGGATGCAATTTTATTCGCACTCGCGATTGAGGATAAAAGTTTCAAACTCTACTACAACAGTGCGGGCATTGCCAAGGAGCCAGCGGCTAAAAAGCTTTTCATGCAACTTGCCGGCGCTGAGCAAACACATTTTGAAGTGCTGATGCAACGCTACGAATCACGGTTCGGGTACCTGCGATAATTAGTACTCCGTACCAGTGAAGCAAAAGGAACCATTGATGTCGAAATTTCAGGCAAGCCACATCATCGCTACGAGGTGCCTGTCCTGCTAACGCAGGACAGGCTTTTATATGCCGGAATTACCTGAAGTTGAAACAATTGCGCGCAAATTACGCAACGTATTGTTAAACCGGCGTTTTGAGGCTATAACCGTTCTGTGGGCAAAGACGATTGCCAACATAGATCCTGTAGATTTCATCCAAAAAACGCAGGATACAACGGTCAACGCCATAGGGCGTCGCGGTAAATTCTTGATTTTTGATCTGGACAATGATAAAAATTTAGTTATTCATTTACGGATGAGTGGGAAATTCAGTATACATCCTGCCGGTGATGAGCTAGAAGTAAACAAACACACCAGAGTTCGGATGCTGTTGGACAATGGTCTTTTGCTCAACTATATTGATCAGCGTAAATTTGGACGATTTTACCTGGTGGATGATGCCAACACGATAACAAGTAAATTGGGACCTGAACCGCTTTCTCACCAGTTTTCTGTCGAATGGCTAAACCAAAACCTATCAAGACGAACCGCACAGTTAAAGACTTTACTGCTCAATCAAAGCTTTATTGCCGGTTTAGGTAACATCTACGCAAGTGAAGCCTTATGGGATGCCAGGATAAATCCTTATCGTAAAGCGAACAGCCTGACGCAGGACGAAGTCTTTCGGCTGCACAAAGCGATCGTCGAAGTGCTTCAAATGGCGATCAATCATGGCGGAACAACCCTGGACGATCGTCAATATGTGTATCCTGATGGCAAAACAGGCTTGCACCAACTACATTTGCATGTCTACGACCGTGCGGGTGAGACGTGTGAACGGTGCGGGTTTCAACTGGAACGGGTCGTTCAAGCCCAGCGCAGCACATATTACTGTCCAACATGCCAATCATCTTTGGATGTATAATTAAGTTCTGGATATTGACAAACGAACGGAGTTGTTGAAAGACATTAATATTAGAAGAATTTCCAAGTTAATTTAACTAAACACAAGTATATTGTTGCTGGAAAGTAAGAATTGGTTGCATCATAGCATCCAAATATTTATTGTGGTAAGGAGACAAAATGAATAAGACTGATACACTAAAAATCACCGGAATGAGCTGCCAGATGTGCGTTAAACACGTCACAAAAGCGCTGCAGGGAATGGACGGGGTTTCAGATGTTACTGTTGATCTGGAAGCAGGGACAGCAGTGGTTACATACAATCCCGAACTCGCAGGGTTAGCAGGTTTCAAGGTAGCGGTTGCCGATGCCGGTTACGCTGTCGCTGAATAAATAGGCTTTAACAACATGAATAAACTTTCAAGTGAGGTTTATTCATGTTGTTCTTCTCTTTATTCTGTCTGTGCCAAAGATAGTCACACTATCTTCTATTGCATAGAGCATAAAAGACCTGCAAGTAAAGCCACCCGTTCAGGAATCGAAGAAATATTAACGTGTTCATGAACTGCGTGAGCCCCTGCGCCTACCACCCCCAATCCATCAAGCGTAGGTATGCCTAAAGCCGCAGTGAAATTGCCATCACTGGCACCTCCAGTCCGCCCCTCTAGCAGGTCCATTTCCATTTCATGCCCAATATTTGCGGCAGTTTCGAAAAGCTTAACCGTTCCTGCCAACCGTTCCATGGGAGGGCGTCCGAATCTGCCGTGAACTTTCAACTTGATCTCCGGATTGAATGCTTTTAATTGGCGAAAGGCTAATTCTACGCGACGGGCTTCCGCCATTGTCCAGACGCGACCATCAATACGCGCTTCTGCGTAAGCGGGAACGACATTGGAACGGGTTCCCCCGGATATGACCCCCACATTCAGCGTGGTGCCCAATTCTGCATTGGCGAAGGTTTGAATGTACAATATCTGTCGGGCTAATTCTTCAATGGCGTTTACCCCATTTTCCGGTTCGGAACCGGCGTGTGCCGCACGTCCCTTGACGGTTAATGTAAATGCACCGACACCTTTCCGCGCAGTCTTCAACACACCACCAGGCAATGCCGGTTCCATAACCAGCACAAAATCCGATTCTTTAGCCTGTGACTTTATCAACTTCCGGGAGGAAGAACTGCCTACTTCTTCATCTGAATTCAACAAAACAACAACCGGTCGTGGAAGCGAAAGATTCAACGCCTTTATCGTCCGTAGAGCGAATTCTATAATAACGATGCCCCCCTTCATATCAAATACGCCGGGTCCCCAGGCTGTATCGCCATCGATGTGAAATGGACGCTTTGCTAATGTGCCAACAGACCACACTGTATCAAAATGTCCGAGGATCAGTGCTGGTTTAAGGGCAGGTTTCTGTTGAGAAGCGGGAAAGACGATACGCACATGGTTGCCAGTATTTTCTGCCTTGCGTATCTCAGTTGCTGCCCCCATTGCAGCAAACCGTTCTGCCAATACCGATGCCAGGATATCAAGGCGTTCCTTGTCGTGACTGGGAGACTCATAATTGACCAGGGTTTCCAACATCTCCACCATTGGGCTTTGTTGACTTTTCGAATAAGACAGAATTTGTTTAAAATCCATTTAACACTTCCACAACAATCATGACATATCTATGAATTTACATCCGTTTATCGATATCTTGCTATGGTAGATCTGCATTCAAGGTAAAAGTATCCAGTAATTTGATGTTGTTCTTGGCGCACACGGCAGCAATTTCCATTAGCGTTTGCCCTGTTTCCGGGTGCACATAGTAGGGTGCGACATCCGCCATTGGGACGGCAAGATGTCCATACTTAAGTAAATCAGGATCTGGAATGTGCCTCCCATTGAGGTCAAGAACCTCATAATTGAACAGGACAATGTCAAGATCAAGGGTTCGTGGAGCATTTTTATCCTCTACGCGCGTGCGTCCGAGCGTGCTCTCAATCGAGCTGAGGACATCTTGCTTCAGCGCCGCCGCAGACATATGAGTCCGGATGATGGCGGCAGCATTATAGAAATCAGGTTGTTCTGCCAAACCTACAGGAGATGTGAGATAAACAGGCGACACTTTATCAATCTGGCACAATGTCGCCAGCAGCGCTACGCCTTGACGTATGTTCTTCTCAGGTTCGATATTGGATCCCAGTGAGATAAAGACGCGATTGGACTCTTTTGAAATATCATCACGCGAGCGGTATACCTCCACACCAACTGATCGCGCAAAACGCAAAGCACCTGGTTTATCAATGCACACACGTACCGCTGCAACACGCGCGTCTGCCATACATATCGCTGCAGTTTCTGTTGCCAACCTCTCTACTAAATTGAAACTGGAGGCTTCAACCATTGCAATGATGCGTTTAGTGATCGTGCGATAATTGACCGAATCATTGACGGCATCCGTAAGACCCGCTGGTCGCAGGTCAGTATACAGCGTAACATTTATCAGAACGTCTTGCCGTTTGATGCGTTCTTCTGCGTTAAACCCGATCAGGGTGCGCAACAGTAGTTCTTTAATGTGAATTTGATCCAGGTTTTGTTTTGGTAACGGCATCATAAGTGCTCCCCGCCTGTGACATAAATCAAGTCACCACTCACAAAATCAGATCCAACAAGATAGAGGACAGTCCGGACGATCTCTTCGGGGCTGCCCATGCGTTCTGCCGGTATTTGTGAAGCCATACGCTCCAGAGTAATGGTATCCTTACCCGGCGGGGGCAGGATCATACCTGGCGCAATTGCGTTCACCTGGATATTAGGTGCTAACGCAAGAGCCAGGCTCTTCGTCATTGCGATGACGGCAGCTTTCGTCAATGTGTAAGCAATATGGTCTTTACCTGGGCGCACACCCCGCCAGTCTGCGATATTTATAATGTGTCCGCGTTGATCAGGCAAAAACGTTTCTGCAAATGCCTGTGACAGAAAGAAGGGAGCCTTCAGGTTAACGGCAAAATGCCGGTCCCAGTTTTCTTCAGTCGTGTTATCCCAATATCCGCTTTCGAATATGGCGGCGTTGTTGACCAGGATGTCGATACCGCCAAAAGCCTCAACAGCCTTTTTTACAACGGATGCCATTTGAGCTGGATTTTCGTTGAAATCAGCCTGGATAATAATCGCCTGCCTGCCCAAGAGATCGTATTTCCGCTGCTGTTTTTTCCGCATTTTCCTTTGATCGCGTGTACGTAATAGCGATATCGGCACCCCATTCTGCCAAACCCATCGCAATTGCTTTTCCCAAGCGCACACTACCACCGGTCACCAGTGCCCTTTTATTTTCAGAATTCATTTCACACTTTGTCCCTTATATATTACACATTCTCTTTTCTCAAGCTGTCAGGCATAACCACCATAAAAACTTATCGAAAGTTTTCTATAGACATCCAGAGTTTCGAATATGGGGATATCTGATAGTGTATCCTGATTCCAGGGATATTAAAAATTGACCGGTCGCCGGGCAATGTGGTTCATAAACTCATCGCGTGTTTGCTGATTATCTTTAAATATACCCAGCATAGCGCTGGTGCTCATCCGCGCATTGGCTTTTTTGACCCCGCGCATGGCTGAACACATATGCAGCCCCTCCACGACCACCGCAACCCCTTGAGGATGCAGCGTCTCTTGCAGAAACTCAGCAATCTGTGTGGTCATACGTTCCTGCACCTGTAATCGCCGGGCATACATTTCCACGATGCGCGGTATTTTGCTTAATCCTATGACCTTGCCATTTGGCACATAAGCGACGTGCGCTTTTCCCAAAAACGGGAGCATATGGTGCTCACACAAACTATAAAAGTCGATGTCTTTGACGATGACCATTTGATCATACTGCACATTGAAGATCGCATCGTTGATGAGACGTTCCGGATCAACAGTGTAACCAGCTGTCAGCTCATTGTACATTCGGGAAACGCGGTCTGGTGTCCTTAAAAGGCCTTCACGCGACGGATCTTCACCAATAGACTCAAGGATCATTCCCACAGCGCATGCTATATCATCAGAACATGCTGCTTCTGGGACATCAAGTAAATCATTGCGAAACACATCATAAAACCCCTGGCTTACCTCACTGTTCCTATCCATTTCATTGACCTCACTCATATTTGCGTATTGCCTGATAAGTATTTAGATCAGGCGATTGTATGTTATTGTGTTATCCATCATACCGTTTACCTGTCATTTACTCAAGCAACCATAGTTCATTATATCACACGTCCATAATATGTCAATATATTGTACATATAATATACACATTTTGCAAACATGGGATCGGCAAACCGATCTCATGCCTGATATTGACCACATGTGCTTTGACAGGTGGCTATTCAAGCACACCGGTAAAGCAACTTACAATGCTATAATAAATGCAGTTACCCTTCAATGTCAGAACATGCCAGTATCTATTGACAATTCGACAATAGATGGTATACTACAAACCGGAGGAAAAATGATGCAGAATCAATGGCGGCAATGTGGAGAACGCGGTTGCAACCGCCGTATGGGACGTTATCTTGATCCCGCCCTATTACTTCTATTGGAGCAGTCTCCAGCGCATGGGTACACGCTTGCTTAATCGGATGGCTGAGTTTCAGCTTAATTTCCTGGCACCCACTGTTGTCTATCGGGCTTTACGGCAAATGGAGGACAAGGGCTGGGTTTCCTCCTCCTGGGATGATGAAGAGACGCAGGGACCGCCACGACGTGTGTACGCAATAACTTCTATTGGGCGTGTCGTACTGAGCTGCTGCATTGAGCAAATGCGCGGTTCCAGACAGGTCATTGAATATTTCATGGCTCTGCACAACGAGATCGCATCCGAAATCGATACAGAAAACAAACTTAATGCAGTATCGGAACACAACACTGTTAAGGAGGCTAATATGCGTATTGTCATACCGTCTGAGGGCAACAACCTGGATGCAGCAGTGAGTTCTGTTTTTGGACGCAGCCAGACTTTTATCATTGTCGATCCAGAAACACTTGAATATGAGGCTATATCTAATCCTGCTTTGGGAGCATCTGGCGGTGCAGGTGTGCAAGCAGCGCAGACAGTCCTGCAAAAAAATGTAATGGCTGTCATCGCCCCAAATCTGGGGCCAAATGCGTTTAGCGTCATCCAGGCAGCTGGTGTGCAAGCCTACTATCTACTGGCGGGCACTGTACAGCAGAATATTGATGCCTACAAATCAGGAAAATTGAAGTCAATGGAAATACCAGGCCCTGACCATGTTGGCCTTGGACGGGGTATGGGTCATAGACGAAGCAGAAACAATTAACAGCAAAGCAAAATAAAATTTTGACCCTCATATTCCCACGCGAGTAGGGGATGGTGGGACAAGTAACGTAGACTCACAAAGTATGATGCTTTCCAGGCAAAAATTTTTCACAATCTTTATTCTTAGTTCAGGAGATTTAATCATGACAAAAATTGCTATATCCGTTTTAGATGCTTCCGGTTTAGACGCCCAAATCAGTCCACATTTCGGACGTTGTCCTTATTTCACACTCGTTGAAATAGAAGCTCGTGAAGTTACTTCCGTCGAATCCGTTACGAATCCGTATTTCTCCAATCACCAGCCCGGGGAAGTACCTGGCTTTATCCACAGTCTCGGAGCTGATGTGATGCTTAGCGGTGGCATGGGTGGGCGTGCTGTTGAATTTTTCATGAATTATGGGATAACGCCTGCGACAGGTGCATCAGGGATTGCCCGTGATGCGCTGAACCTGTACCTTGATGGCGACCTGACAGGCGCTGCAGCCTGCGCTGAAAGTACCCAGCACGGGCACTAACAGCCTTTCCAATGCATGGAATATTGACCAACTGCTTTCTTTATCCTGTCAGGACGGTGCAGATATGAAGATAGCCGTTGCCAGCGGAAAAGGTGGGACAGGCAAAACCATGGTTGCGGTGGGATTGGCCCTGAGCTTGATCGAACAAAGCCCCCTCTTTTTGGATTGCGATGTAGAAGAACCCAATGCCGCACTTTTTTTATATCCGGAACTCACTGAAAAACGTGATGTTGTGCAAATGATTCCCCAGATCGATATGGATATTTGCACAAAATGTGGGCGATGTGCGGAGGTATGCCAGTATCACGCGCTGGCGGTCATTGGAAAACAAGTTCTCGTCTTCCCTGAACTATGTCATGGGTGTGGAAGCTGCACGCTTAATTGCCCAGTTAACGCGATACACGAAGTCCCCAATCATATCGGCATTTTAGAAGGTGGGAAAGCAGGAAACCTGTCTTTCGCACAGGGCACGCTCAACATTGGTGAGGCAATGGCAGTACCTGTTATTAGGCAACTTAAAAAATGGGTTAATCCTGCCATCAATACAGGACGCCCCATCATTTATGATGCTCCGCCAGGTTCTTCATGCCCTGTGGTAGAGGTTCTACGCGGGGCCGACGCCGCTCTTCTCGTCACAGAACCAACCCCATTTGGCCTTCATGACCTTCGTTCTGCAGTGATGGTCGCTCGCGACGAACTGGGACTGCCGGTTGCGGTTGTTATCAACCGCGATGGCGTGGGAGACAGAGGTGTGGAAGAATATTGCGCGGTAGAGCATTTGCCGGTCCTGATGCACATTCCACTGGATCGTGAAATAGCCGTGGGCATAACCAACGGTTTACCGCTTACAGATATTCGACCGAACTACCGTTCGCAATTCAGGGCATTGTGGGAAGAACTTAATCGGATGGTTGAGAAATGAGATTACAAACCTGTCTTTCTCTGAACAAATTTGAGGGTGAAGACTGCTTTTGCAGATAACTAAAAATAACTGGATATGCATACATGAAACAACTTGTCGTCGTCAGCGGGAAAGGTGGAACAGGTAAAACCAGCGTAGCAGCAGGCATCGCCTACCTTGCTGCGCAAACTTACGTAGTGGTCATCGCCGATGCGGATGTAGATGCCGCGAATATGGGATTGGTCTTAGCCCCCACTGACATAGAGACACACGACTTCACGGGTGGTAAAGTCGCTTTTATTGACCCCGCGTCATGCACATCGTGCGGGATATGCGATGAAGTTTGCCGGTTCGATGCCGTAATACAGGAGCCAACATACCATGTAGATCCGGTCGCATGTGAGGGATGCGCAGCATGTTTCTATCAGTGTCCTACAAACGCAATCACTATGCAACCGCAACAGGCTGGAACATGGACACTCTCCCAAACGCAGTATGGACCGCTTTTCCACGCATATCTTTACGCTGGACAGGAAAATTCCGGAAAATTGGTTACACTGGTAAAAGGAATGGCGCGACAACGCGCACTTAACCTCAAAGCAGACTTGCTGCTTGTAGACGGACCTCCCGGGATCGGTTGCCCGGTCATCGCAGCCATAGCGGGAGCGGATCTTGTGCTCATTGTCACTGAACCCTCGGTGGCAGGTGCGCACGATATGGATCGCATTTTAGCTGTTGCAGCGCATTTTCGCATCCCGGCAGCAGTCCTGATCAACAAAGCTGACTTGAATCCTGCGCTAGCTGAAACCATTGCGGTTACATGCGCCGGGTACGACATTCCAGTCGTAGGTCGCTTACCCTATGATCCATCGGTCACAGAAACGATGGTGCGCGGATTACCTTTTACCTCCATCGAAAATCAGGTCACAGCTGCACTAAAAACAGCATGGAAGCAACTGCAAACTCACATCTTCCAGCCCTGACATAGAACGCGTGCACCACTTTTGAAATCAATTTAGCGATTGCCTCGCCGTCTTGTGCCTATGCCCCTGCCACCGCTTCCGCGCCTGCCAAAAAGCGACCAGCGCCGCCGGAAATAATATGGCATATGCCACAGTACCCTCCACCCCATCCCTGCATCGGCGTTCAGTGTCGTGTTTTCTGCCTGTGCATCTGTACAATTACCATCTCCCCATCCTGTCTGGGACCCGGAGCCTTCAGGGCCTGTCTTATCGAATCTCGGCATGTGCTTCACCTTCTTAATATTTTTTCGCAAACATATGCGTAATTATAGTATATCTTGCTAATGACATAATATCAATAGACAATATATAACTACTAGATGACATTCGTCACTTACCTATGCGATAAGAATTTAGTAAACTGGCAAGCATTTGATCATCATAAAGGAGCATCCATGGCATCAATCACGACGCACTACAAAGGAAATATGCTATTCGAATCGAAAATTGGCAATCATACAGTGGTTATAGACGTACCGGCGAGTATGGGGGGCAGTGACCGGGGATCAACCCCACCCGATCTGTTTATCGCATCTCTGGGAAGCTGTATTGGCGCATTTGTGGCGCAATACTGTGAAAAGAACGGCGTAGATAATGACGGCATGACAGTCGATCTCACTTTCGAAAAAGCAAATGATCCAACGCGGTTAATCAATCTGCAAGCCACAGTCAATCTGCCCAAGGGGGATTGTGCGCAACGCATCAAAGCTATCCAACGTGTCGCAGAGCACTGCCCTGTCCATGCCACAATCAAAACAATGGAAAACTTGCATATTAGCATCCTCGGTAAAGGTGAATGCGATTTAACGTAGTACCGGCAGTTTAGGGACGATACACAACACCATTTCAATGAAAAGCACCGGCAGAACTTGCTACCGGTGCTTTATTATCGATAATTATATCAGTGCGCTTCGCCTTTTGTCACCTGAAGCATGCAGAGAATGGCAAACAGGAAAAATATAGGCGTCACGATGAAGATCAGGTTGTAATTGCCACCTCCCCACTCAACGATATAACCATTGATCGTCGGACCAGCGACTGCCGCCAATTGGGAAGCAATGTAATATAAGCCTGTATAGGTTCCCACATCTGCGTTCGATGCCGCAGTATCTATCACCATTGGCAGCGAATTGATATTGACCAGTGCCCATCCCAATCCACCGATTGCCATCACAATCCAAATTACAGAAGCATTCTGCAGGAAGAAATTTGCCAGCAAAAGGAGCCCGAATATCGCCAGTCCTGTAATAATAGTCTTACGCCTGCCAAAACGGGCTGCGATATATCCTGCCGGAACTGCAAAAGCCAGAAATGTCAGACTTGCAACGCCCATAAGCAAGGGGGCGCTTCCCAGCGACATACCTAATTCACTGACAGCATACGAGCTCAAAAATGTTTCGACGGCATTATAACCGACAAACCAACAAAATATGGCTCCCATCAGAAAGTATAGGCTGCGCCGGGCGTCCTTTGAAACCCGCTTAATGCCGCGTAGAACCCCGAACCCCTCTTCTTCACTTCCTGCTACCTCAAATTCCCGTTTCTCTTTGACAAACAGGAAGAGCAACACCACCGCAGCCACCATCAGCACGGCGCCAAATACAAAAGGTACCATTCGACCCATGGCATAAAGAAATCCACTTGCTAGAGTTGCCACAAGGGTTCCCACACCTCCCATCAGGTTGATGATCCCATTTGCCTGGGAACGCAGCGGACTGGGTGTCAGATCGGGCATCAACGTGATAACTGGCGTCCGGAAAGCCGCCATCGCCGTCAAAAAAACCCCGATAGCCAGCATAAAAAACGCCAGGGGTGTGCCGAGTTTGTCGATTTGCCCGTTGTATTCAGGAGCGATCATCCCGACCGCTGCCGGAATCAGTATAAAGGCAATAATAGATACTGGCGCCAATGCCAGAACAAATGGCATCCGCCTGCCAAAGCGCGTCCATACCCGGTCGGACCACACACCTATAATAGGAATGAGAAAGAATGCCGCGATATTGTCCAGCGTCATAATGACGCCGGTGAAGCCTGCCTTAAAACCAAATCCGACTTCACCACCAGCATCAAATTTTGGGTTGCCCGCTTGCAGAAAAATCGGCACATAAGCGTTATAGAGCGTCCACAACACGCTGATCCCAAAGAAACCAAACCCTATCAAGAGCGTTTTACGATAATCGAGTTTTGGACCTTCTGTCTTTTTCTCCATGATGTGATAGACCTTCCTTAATGAATGATTGAGTCATCCGGCGATACTGAATATAAGCGTAGTTTTAGCATAGATACCAAATATAACAACACCCTGATTATCTTTATAGTTTCCTGAATTGCTATTACTGCAACGGATGATATAAACAGAGGCATGGGCATAGTAGCCCTTGGAAAACTACAGATGAGCTCATATTAGAGAGGATAAAACACAGAAAAACATTTGGGAACAGAAACCGTGCGGCAATTATCCCGCTTAACGAAAGAGTGCAAAGCTTATGAATTCACATATCCAAAAAATCATCGCTCAGGTGCCAAGCTGGCAAAATGCCCAAACCATTCATATTGAACTGCAGGATGGTGGCCTGACCAACGAAAACTATTCTATCATTATAGATGGTGAGCGTTTTATCCTGCGCCTCAGCGGTGAAAACACCGATAGCCAGGCCATCAACCGCAGCACAGAATATGCCGCGTTATTGGCTGCATCCCGGATTGGGATTGCCCCGGAAGTCGTAGCGTTCATTATGCCCGAAGGCCACCTCATCACCCGCTTTATCGATGGTCACGCATGGAGCGTGGAGGAGTTTCAGCAACCCAAGATTATTCGTCGCGTGGCTGAGACTATGAAGCGCGTCCATGCCTTATCCCCTATTGAAGGCGTATTTTCACCTTATCGTGATGTAGAAAAACGACTGACGATAGCAAAAACCAGGCCAGTGGCGCTGCCGGAACAGCTTGACCTCTTTCTGGAATGTATGTATCAAATTGAAGCAAGCCGTGCTGCGCAAATTGATGGGCATCTGGTCCTGTGTCACAATGATCCTTTCCACAACAACTTTCTTGATGACGGCTCGGTGCGCTTGCTGGACTGGGAGTTCGCCGGGATGGGTGACAGATTTTATGATTTGGCATCGGTCGCCCATATGCTTCCCCCGGAACAGAAAAACTACATGTTAGAATGTTACTTTGGCCAGGTCACGCCCGAAGCCGTGAACGCGTTGGAACAGATGCGGTTTATGGTATCGTTTTGGAACGGCACCTGGGCACTGCTTCAGATTGGCACAGCCTATTCCGACCAAGACTATCAGGAACATGGCTAACCACATATTCACCGGCATGGCAGCCCGATTATAAATGCAAATACTTACCCGTAAACACCATCCCAACCCGTATCGATAATGGATGTTCCCACCTCAGATAACGGGATCAATAGAGGCAAATATGAAAATCACACTTATCGAAACAATTGCGCTTATGGACCCTGGAAAACACCACGAAACGATCGTGCGCGTGCACACTGATGCAGGAATAAGCGGTATCGGACAGGCTGAATCCCCTTCGTTGGTAATCGATGCGGTCATCCGCTGCAGCGGTGGGTTGCAGGACCTGTTGCAAGGGGAAGACCCCACGCAGGTTGAAAGATTATGGCAAAAGATGTATGACCGTACCGGTCTTTTTGGACGGCGCGGCGTAACCATTGCCGCCATTGGAGCGGTTGAGACTGCACTGTGGGACATAACGGGGCAGGCTGCGGGGCGACCGGTTTGTGAATTATTGTGGCGCGCGTTTGCCACAACCAAATCTGTTACCGGCATCAAAAGTCAGGTCACACCTTATGCGACGGTATACCCGCCAGGCGAAAACGCTGAAGAAATGCGCGAGCGCCTGGGATTGGCTGTGGACCGGGGCTTTCGCGCCGTAAAGCTGGAAGAATGGCCCGGTGGCTTTGCGCATGGCAGCATTGCCCAGGATGTGGAGATTGTGCAATTAGCCCGTTCAGTCATCGGTGATGAACGAGACCTGATGATTGACGTGCAAAACCTTTGGCAAGAGGGAGGGCGTGCGCTGCGCACAGTGCGCGCGATTGAACCCTATAACGTCTTTTTCATCGAGGCGCCCTTCCCTCCTGACAATCTGGAGGCTTATGCCCGGTTGGCAGACGCTGTCGATACACGAATCGCGATGGGCGACTGGGGCTGCGCTACCCGCTTTGAATTTGACGACATTATGACCCGGGGGCGCGTTGACGTTGTGCAACCTTCCTCAGTCCGGTCCGGGGGCATGAGTGAAATCTTGCGCATCGCTGAAAGTGCCTACCGGCGTGGGTTGCTGTGTATCCCCCATGCGTGGTGCCATATGGTCGGTGTGGCTGCAGAGGTCCACTTGGCTGCCGTTGTACCGAATATGCCCTACATTGAATACCCTATCGCCATCCCTGATTCACCCATTATTTCAGAGCTGCTGGAACCAACGCTGCAACCTGAAGCTGATGGATGCATCACAGTGCCTTCCCGTCCGGGACTGGGTTTTCAGTTGAATGAGGCTGTGCTAAAGGAATTCCGCGTAGAGCCGTATTAAAAAGAAGGGGGCAACCCTGGATTGGATCAGCCTGCGCGACGCACGCGACGGATGATCCGTCGCGTGGATTCTATCCTAATACCGGATCGAAACCGGCGTTCCTATCTCCGCCCAGTTATAGAGCAGCGCAGCTTCATCGGTGCCCAGAATAATACAACCATACGAGATTGGCGTGCCCAACCAGCCCGCCCACGTCAAAACCCCGTTTTGCAGAGGTAAAGCATGGATGCCGTTCTCAAGGGAACCTGCCCAATAAATACCCAGCCAATGCGGCATCCAGAGATTCCAGGTCGCGGCATAAGCATTGGGTATTTTGCTTTGCACCCGGTATTCACCCGGAACCGTGTAACTTCCGGCTCTCCCCGAGGAAATGATGAACGAATAAACAAGCTGGTCGCCCTGATAGACGTACATGTGCTGTTCAGAGAGGTTGACGACAATGAGTTTTGCGCCCCCCGTGGGAGCAGGGGCAGAACCGGTGAGTCTTAATTTTTGTCCCACATAGATGAGAGACGGATTGGCTATGCCGTTCAACCGGGCTATTTCATAAATCGTGGTGCCAAAACGGACAGCAATCGAGCTGAGGGTGTCCCCGCGCTGCACGGTATATGTCTGCGCATCAGCAGGCGGTACCGGGGTTGGCGTGGCTTCCGGTGCTGGTTTCGGGTCAGGTTCAGGATCCACTACATTGCCGGCTTCGCCGGAGA
This sequence comes from uncultured Chloroflexia bacterium, assembly GCA_963700595.1. Classification (GTDB taxonomy): domain Bacteria; phylum Chloroflexota; class Anaerolineae; order B4-G1; family SLSP01; genus PWVB01. The sequence continues at coordinate 2,674 of CAVOYE010000008.1, read as the reverse complement.
TGATCAGCTCCTGTCCGGCAAAAATCAAGCTCCAGCTGCTCAGCCCATTGAGCTCCATCAGATCCCAGATAGAAACGCCAAACCGGATGGCAATACTGCTTAACGTGTCCCCCCACTGAATGATATAAGTCCGCGCATCCATAGCTGGAGAACCGGGGGTCGGCACGGGTGTGGGCTCTTCAGGCGGCACCGCAGTCGGCGGAGTTAAGGGTTTATCAGGCGGCGCTAATTGTGTCGCACCCGGAATAGACAAGTTTCTGTCCCACATAAATATAGACCGAACTCAGGCCATTTGCCTGGATAATGGCATCTACCGACGTGCCGTAATACAGCGCAATCCGGAACAGATTTTCACCGGGCTGCACGGTATGCGTTATCTGTCCCTGCGCAGACACAACCACCGGCATGGCGAGTGACAAACAAAGAACTAATAATAGGATACCCCTCTCAAGTTTATTTCGTTGCATCAACGAGCTCCTCAATGCGTCATTTTCACCGGACATTTTATTCTACTCCATCACGCAGGCAATACACGATTTATCTAAACATTAAGTTAATAGATTCTTTATCTTTGACTTGATAACAAATGCAATAATTTCACATTTTCATAATTATGCGTAGTTCATTCCAATTAAATATAGAGCTTAATTCAGACATATTACATCATAAACCATTGTTATGCAATGGTACTTTTTCAGAATAAATGATAGAGGCGCTGTGCGTTTTATTTTTCCTGTCAGAGCATTTATATCTACCTCAATCCAAATGAGTAGCAAATAAGTTGAAGAGGAAATAGAGAGAAGGTTCGGTAGGCAGCGTAATCATATGAGGGAAAGAATAATGAAAAGGCTACCGCAGTTTAGCGCTAAGAGTTCGCGTCTGAGTGTTGCACGCTTTGGGGAACGTTGCTACTGACTGCTCTGATGCTGGCGCGGCACAATCTTACTCGGTCAAGAAAAAACTCAAAAGTATACAAAATGCGTTGGGTTTGAACCCGATTTGCCAAAACGCGATTCTGGACACATTACCGTGAATCTACATTGCGAAACTTGACAAAAACTTGAACTCGCTTATCTTTATCCGATGAAGCATCTCATACCGTGATCACGTATAGCCCTTCACACACTGAAGTTTGTGCTGCTTCGGTTTCCAGTATTGTTGCGTAAGGAGGTATAAATGAACAGCCAGAAGCTTCTGAGAGCGGTCATTGTGTTGGCAGCAGGATTATTCTCATTAATATTTGGTAAGGTTATACAGGCAGCCTACAACACTTCCACTGTTACTCTTTTCAGCGAACCTTCGTCACCTCCTCCCTTCTCCGCTGAGGGCAGCACCTCCAACGGACCTATCATCATTGACCACACCTCTACCGACCTGAGTCAGATTCCCGCATCCTGGTTGGAGGAAGCCAAAAAATTCACCTTCCACTTCGCCCACACATCTCACGGTGAGCAGATCATCGCGGGCATCACTGAAGCTGGAGCAGGTCGACCCGACCTATGGCGTTGCTGTTCTCGTAAGCGGTGACGTGGGATTGCCCAGCGAGTCTGGTGTCCTGCGTATCTACGATGGCAATAACATTGGTGGGGGCAACACCTACATCACACCAGAGCTTGTATTGGGCAACACCCGCTGGGCTTTTGGCGACGCAGTCCGTGGCCGACTGGGACGGGGGCAGGTTCAATTACTCGATGTGGTCGTGGTGCGGGCAGCAGTCCTCTTATTCCGAGGCACAGGTCCAACAGTATCTCGACACCATCACAGCGCTTGAGACACAGTACCCCGGCATGCGTTTCATCCTGATGACCGGGCACACCGACGGTGGTAGCGCAACGCTTGAACGCAACAACAATATGGTGAGGCAATACGCACTCGACCACAATATGGTGCTCTTCGACTTCGCCGACATCGAGACCTACGACCCGCTGGGTGGAGGACCTTACGTAAACGACTACGAGGCTTCGTGCACATGGTGCTACGACTTCTGTCAGGCACACCCCGAATACTGCACCGACCTGCCCGATTTCTGCGCCCATTCCGATAGTCCCCCGGAAGCAAAACTTTTCTGCAAGCTCAAAGGGAATGCTTTCTGGTGGATGATGGCGCGTCTCGCAGGATGGGATCCGGATGGACCACCACTCGTTCCTACAGACTTATCCGAATCCAAAAAGACAGTCTCGCCGGCCTTTGCCAACACCGGTGACCTTGTCACATACACAGTCAGCCTGCGCGGGCACACCTACCCGCCAACCGACATCATAAGGTTCACCGACATGCTTCCAAGCGGACTGCTGTATCTGCCCGGTTCGCTATCCGCTACAAGTGGTACGCCGGATGATACGCAAGCCCCGATGCTTCAGTGGTCGGGCGAGGTGTTACCATCAGCGCCCGTCACCATCACATATTCGACCGAGGTGACGCTCAGTGTCATAGGCACCTTAACCAACACAGCCAATATCAGCGCGCTGGATTATGGTCCCATCACCCGTACTGCGATGCTACGCATAAGCTGGTATCGCCAGTATTTACCCTTAGTCCTGAGATAGACTCCGCTCCAAAGAGGAAGATCTCACACCAGGCCGCATAGGTGCGCAGGCAAGGTAAATAGTTGGAAGGTGTGTTACCAGTTTTTGGCCAACCGCGATTCAGGACACATGACCGTGAAACCAGACGG
>CAVOYE010000007.1:0-398412 GCA_963700595.1 uncultured Chloroflexia bacterium | reverse complement strand
CCGCCGGAACCGCCGCGACCCGCCGGCGCGTCGCCGGGCGGTTTCCCGGTGTTCTGGACATTGGCCCCAGGGAAGCGCGAAACGTGACGCCGCGCGTTGCGGGGGGGGGGGTAAACGCTTTTTTGCAATACAACCCCATGCACAGTAGAGCGCACTCTATAACACATTGAAAATACAACAATATTAGCGGATTCTTATTTCTCCGCGCGCACCATAACTAATTGATATTAAACGGAAAAGTCCGTTTCGATCCCGGTCCGGTCCGCTTTTTATGCCGTCATTTCGCGGTCGTTTTGGACGAAAATCTGCCGCCAAATGCGGTTTACGGCGGTGTTTCCGGGCTCGCGCGGGGAGGAATAGCGGAGCGTAATCCGCCGCATGTGTTCGGGCGGTATTCATCCGTCGGAATACCTTAATTACGGGAATTACGGGTGGGTGTGGACATGGCCGCGCTGTGCTGGTTCAGAGAGGTTTTCGTGCGCAACCGGGACGTTGAGAGCAGTCGATCTTGCGGCCCAACGACGCGATAGATCGTTTTCACACGGCCAAGACCCAGACCGGCCAAAGCCTGAGTTCGCGCCCGCCTGTTCACCCGCGATCTAACCCGGATATTTCATGAACGTGTTTTGGGATCGGTTTTGTGACGCGTTGTGTATTGTGAAGGGTGATTTTGGAGTTGAAGTTTGTCGGTTTGGCTTTGCGCGGACAACGGCAAGGCCGGCTTTCGCGCCGAAGGCTGATTTTGGACGAGGGTGGGCCTCGTCGGACAGGGGTGGCCGCCGTGATCGGGGATTTTGGCGTGGGGTTGTTTAACCGGTGTCGAGCCTGACGGCGACAAGGCGGGAACAGGTGCTTATTTGCGTCCTCTGCCTTCGCGCCAAATCGCATCCATTTCCTGCCGTAACCGTATATTTTCCTCAACAGGCTGCCGTTTCACATCGATAAAGTCAACTGTCTCACCATTGAAAACGAACACCCCGTGGACGCCACTACCATCCTGCCCGATGTTGGTCACGAGGGAACGGTGGGGAACAACGTGTGTCCACCCACCGTCAACCATGCAAGCGTACCAACGGACTGCCCATGTAACTTTCACCACGGATATTAGCCTGAAGCTGTTTGTAGAAGTGGGCGCTGCCTTCGATATCAAATTTGTTTTTTGGTATGCCCTGGCTGATGAGTCTGTCAAACAGCACATTTTCGTCATGGCAATAGTGATCCCACGCACGCTGCCAGGTCGCCCAACCGTGGCAGGAAAGTATTCTGAGGAACGATGTGCCGTCCGAATTAACAGATTTTGGTGTGCCGTAAATCATCCCGCTGATATGCATCACAATCTCGTCATCCGCATAGAGTTCCAGCGCGTCATTCATATACCGGAGAAAACCTTTACGAGTGACGATATCGTCCTCCAGCACGATCACGCGCCCGAGGAGGTTTACCACCTCGGTGATGCCGGCGACGATGGAATCCGCCAGTCCTTTGTTGTGGTTTGACTCAATGATGGTGACTTCTTTGCACCACTGCCGGCTGTGGATAACGTCGCGCACAGCTTTAATCTGCGCCAGTTTCTCCGGCGACTCACCATACTTCGGACCATCGGCATAAATATAGAGCGTCGATTGGTCTGCCAGATCATTGGTTGCCAGTGCCTCCAGCGTCCGGCGCGTATGGTCCGGACGGTTATAAACAAAGAGCACAATGGGTGCGATCTGCATCATATCTCCATGAACGCTATAAGGTATTTATAGGATAACAGTAAAACACCGGCAGTAACAACGCGCGGGACATTAAAAATCATATCCAAATAAAGATATATCCGGCTCAGGCTATCCTAACGACTTCCCGTGTTTCCTCAGTATAATATTGCTGGTAAGGAATTGAATTGGAGACATTTAATTGCGGTAACTCGGTGGAAACGCAAATCCTGGCACAGACTGTCTGAAAATAATGACCAGGTTTTCATATTTGCCTACAAAATCCACCAGTACGCGGTCATCCTCGGAATAGATAAAATCTTTCTGATATGTAACATCTTCAGCACATCGCCAGTGAATATATGCGTCAAAGCTGCCAAACTGACTTACCACATCTGTCGTGGGTCCTGTACGGTCATTAAAATGTATTTGTAAAGTGAAACCTGCAAATCCCAAGGATTGCGCACAAACGCAAAGGAAAAATACCTCGAAAATTTTTTTTCTCCGATAATTTCGATCAGTTCGACTGTTTTTATATGCTTAAAATAGGGTTGTGGATCAAAGTAGGTGATCCCAATTCTTTTCAGCTTATTATTTGCATAGCGCTTCCATTTGGTAGTGATATAAGGTAAAAGCGCTTGCGTGATGCTTGTGCCGGCGGTTTTATATATATGGATAAAGATAAATTTATGTTTTCTTGAAATCAGCATTTTATTGCAAAAACCTGTCGTTTACTAAGAATTTTTCAGCAACCGCACAAGATGATCTTGTTAGAAATCATATCCAAATAATGAAATATCAGGTTTAAATGCCCTGCGCACAAGTTCCCTGGTCTCTTCATTATAGAATTGCTGATAGGGTGTTTTGTTGGAAACATTTAATCTGGGTGCTGGTCGGGTAAAAATACCTATACGTGTGCAGATGTTTTCGAAATCACTTTCGAGATTTTCCAGCTTTCCTACGAAATCAACAAGTAAATTCGCCGTCCTGGGAGTAAACAAAGTCTTTTTGGTATTTTATCTCACCGGCACACCGCCAATACAGGTAGTTTTCAAAACTGCCAAATTGCGCAAACAGCGCATGCTGGCGGTGCTGTGGTCTGCTTGTAACAAATGTGTAATGCGACACTTGCCAATCCCAGGGGTTGCGCACAAAGGCAAAGGAAAAATATCTCTGATATGTCCGCATGCCCATCTGTTTGGCTAACTCAGCAGCTGCAATATGAGTCTTATATAAGTGAGGATCGTAATATGAAATCCCGACCCGCTTCAGCAGGCGATTCGCAAAACGCTGGTATTTGTCTGTGGCAAACGGAAGCAACGCGTTTTTTATGCTAGTACCGGCGTTCTTATAGATGTGGATAAAAATAAATTTACGTTTTCTGGAAATTATCATAGTTTTTCAAAATTGATTGTCCAAACTAAAAAATTCCTGATACTGAGTTGGATACCAACGCCGCATTTCAGGTCCGCACCATTGATCGAATACGGCTCTCTCCTTATCGCTCCACTGATCCCATTTTTTGATCGGGTATCTGGCTGCGTTGACTAACTTCAACTGCACCTTTTCATTTTCCAATCCAAGCCACGTTAACAGGTCGCCGGTTCTGGCTTCCATGTCTTCCAGTTTAACCATTGTCCATCTGTCCCGCGGTAGTGCCTGGAGTTGCGTTTCGATCCGGGTGTTGACATAGGACCAGTACCAGCAGTTGCGTTCGAATGCGGTTAAGCGCTCCCATTCCGTTTCAGTGAAACAACCGCACTGCGCACCGTTGAGCCGGTAGTGTTTCCAACGATCAACCAGTTTCCTGCTAACTGGATTACCCTTAGAAATTTCTTCTGAATCAAACCATCCTCTGCCGTAGGAAGATGCAACCACATCCCGTCCGTCACGAATCAGCCAGATATATTTGCTGTTTGGTAATAATTCAGCCAAAAAGCTGATCAAATTCCAAAATTTCTGATCCGCTTCGCCATAAACTCCGGTTGGGTATGCACTGCTGTTACAGTAAATCGCATGCAATTCATCTTTAACTTGTTGGGTATTTTTTAACCCGTGTGCAAATTCTGTTGAAAGCCGGATGAGTTGGGTTCTTGGTTCATGAAGGACATGTAATTTCAGGATGCTGAGATAATAAATCCGCAATGGCTTTACTGCCGGATCTCCCTGTTGTGACCACAAAGAAAATTTCAGGGCTTGTATTTGTGTTGTCATGCATGAGTTCCGCATTGGGGTTTTCCCTTATAGTTATGGTTGATGCGCTGGTTACGCTAAACGCCGGAATGTGATGGGAAATGACCGAACCACTTTTGATAATTGCGCCGTCACCAATACTCGAACCTGGCAAAATAGTGACGTTCATGCCTATCCTTACATTACAGCCGATGAGTACAGGTTCCACTGGTAGGGTTTCTCTCGATGCATCGGAGTGGCTCAAAGTGTTTGTGTGCAGCGTAGAGATGGATACGTTGCGGTCGATATCGGTATTTTCACCGATGACCAGACCGCCTTCCGTTTCAAAGTACAGACATTCTCACCAATGCGGACGTGATGCCCGATAGCAGCACTCTTTGGATCGGTAATCGTCAATACCCCCTCTGTTGTGACGTTTTCACCACAGGACTGCAGTTGGTGGAGGGTGCGTTTGGCTGCCTCTAACGCTTTCTTAGCACGCACGAATTCTAAATCATCGAAAACAGCATAGGCTACCTTTCGTCTAACCGATTTTTGAATACGTTTCATGATGCTTTTAATTGAATTCATCTATTCTTCTTGTCCTGCCGGATTTTCGGGCCATATTTTTTAGTTAATAATTTATGATATGTCTTCATTGTGAATTTTACGTGTTTGTGTTGAATGCGCTGGTTTTAATCAACTTTTAATACACGGGTTAAATCTGCGACATAGACTTTGCGTGTGCCGTCTGCATAGCCGTTAAAGGCAATCCGCTGAAACTGATAATCCCAGGCAGGATGCGGGTGCAACACGGAGTTCCCGTTTTGGGCCTTCAAAGTGCGGTTTGGTCTGCATTCTCCACCAAGGTCTCTTCCTGATTATTCTGCAGATCGATCAATCGGATGGGCACCGTGCCATCGCCGTAAGCGACCTTTTCCCAGGGATAAGCATCGGTGACAATATACCGCTCACCCGGATGCAGGGATGGGTGCCCTGAACCGCGTATAGAATCCGACAATGTTTGAAGATGGCTGCCATCATAGTGCGCTCTGATAAAACGCATGCCCTCACCGAGGGCATTGAGATTCATCAGGAGCGTCTCACCATCGGGGCACCAACTGGGGTGATGCCCTCCCCGGGACCATTGTGCCGCGCTGATAGCCAGGTGAATATCTGAACCTGTGGTATCCATCGTAATCAAATTGTTTTGTCTTTTGAGTGTCTTTTTGCGCCAAAGAGTCCATCGTATGGTCTTTTTCGGACGTGGAATCCACCGCAAGACGAACATCAAACGATTCCCTTGCGCGTTCCATTTAACGTGAAATCCGTAGAAATCCCCATTTTTATAGGCACGTCCGGGGAAAAGAGTTCAGTGTTTCCACGATTTCATATATGGAAACGATCATTTTGCATTCACCGGTCGCTGTATTGGTGATAGAATCATCGCCATCTTCGGTTGAAGCGCCCTGATTCATAGGGGTGCTATCAGGTGGCACAATAACGCCGTATCCTGCCTGTGTTAAACCGGTCCTTAATAAGCAGGGACTGGCTGCCCAATGACCGTCCGGTGAGATCGTATACACCGTGCCATCCAGTTTTACTGTCGTGCCGGAAAATGGGTCCAGCTTGATCCCGAAAGGGCGCCAGGTCAGCGTATCCACATCATTAAAGAATAACTGGTTGTCGTTTGCCCCCCATTGCACCTGGGCTCCGAGCTGGGTATCCCAGGCGCGGGTTTCGCTGATGACGCGTGTTTCGCCGGTCTCCAGGTCAACCAGGATAACCTCCGCCACGTCCCCGGCTTGCGGTAAGCGATTTTCATAGGGAAGTCGGGTTAAGGCTATGTACCGCCCGGAGGGGCTGAATGGAGACGTGTCGAAAAAACGGTGGATCACACCGCCAATTTCCGGTGTGACGCACCAAACTGGAACGGTTGGGTTATACCGGGTGTAGCATGGGAAAACGGTGGACAGATCAGTCGGATGCATAGGGCTCATTGTCTGCGTCACCCTTTTTTTGTATGGTCATCGGAAGCATAAGGGGGCCATGCCTTTTAGAGAGGGTGATTTTCCGGTGCCATAGAAATTGATATCCGGGATATTTACAACGGCAATACTTTCCACGTCGATTAACATGCCCTTGCCTGCCGTAACCAGCCATAATCGCATAACATAGATACCAGGCGTCAATAATCTGCCGATATCTTTGCATTCAATAACAAAATTGTTGGTACCTTTGTCGATGACATAACTGTAACTATCTGTAAATCTGGGACCAAATTGGGTAACCTTTGCGCCAAAAGTTGTCGAGAGGCCAATCCCCACCCCGACATTTTCCCATGCAGCATCCGCAATAACCCCGAACCTGACTTCCAGATCAATCGAGTTTCTTTCGATTTGGGGTGAAACATCCACATAACAGTGCGTGAATCCAACCTGATATTGGGTGCTCATGATGGGGAAATGACTGTCATCCTCCGCATGCTTATGCGCGTTGCTCAGATAAGTTTGCACTACTTCGTTTGCCCGGCCGTATAATTTCACTTGACCCTGATCGATCAAGATGGCATTATGGCACAAGTGCAGGATTGCAGGCATCTGGTGACTTACCAGTAATACAGTTCGACCCTTCTCTGCCACGCTTTCCATCTTGCCCAGGCATTTCTCCTGAAATTCTGCATCCCCTACTGCCAGTACCTCATCCACCAGTAATACCTCGGGTTCCAGATGTGCGGCAACCGCAAACGCCAGGCGTACCCGCATCCCGCTGGAATATCGCTTCACCGGCGTGTCAATAAACTTCTCCACGCCGGAAAATTCGACGATCTCGTCGAATTTGCGGTCAATTTCTTTACGGGTCATACCCAGAATGGTACCGTTGAGATAGGTGTTGTCGCGCCCTGTTAAATCTGGGTGAAAACCGGTGCCTACCTCAAGCAGTGAGCCCACCCGCCCGTGAATAACAGCCTGTCCCGAGGTCGGTTCGGTGATCCGGGTCAGTATTTTGAGGAGTGTGCTTTTGCCGGCTCCGTTTCGCCCTATGATGCCGACCACTTCTCCCTGACCGACGTTGAAGCTGACGTCGCGCAGCGCCCAGATGACGTCGTCTTTCTCGTTATCTCGGAAATGCGACAACCGGCGCAGGTTACGCAGGTTTTGAAGGGGACGGCGTACAGCATCACTCAATGCAGCGACAAGCGTCTCGGCACGTCGCTCTCTTAGGCCGATGCGATAACGTTTCGATAAATTTTGGACTTGAATGACAGGTTCAGGCATATTGGCTAGTCCAGGACTCAGAATTATTGGTTGCCGGGTATGGGTTATATCTCATAATTAAAGGTCGTTAAGACGTGTGCAAAGCGCGCATTGAGCGTTTTCACAGTTATCTCGTCCAGTCTATTCCGAAAATCTCCGGCAACGCCCTTGCGGTTGTGGCTTTGCTGGTTTTCTTTTTGGGACGCCATTTCTTTTTGTTCTTTGAGCAGCCGATTGAACAATCGATCTGATGGGTTGAGTTCGCAGTACGCAAGCAGCGACTTCAGCCATCCTTCAAAATCGGATGTCATAGTCTCATAAGTGGCAAGATAATGGATGATATTGCGATTAACTAAAAGATCGATATACCGTTCATAGATGGATAACACCTTATCGCTTTCGGCAATGACGAATTCGTTGATCGAAGCCCTCTGTGCAAAAGCCCTCCGTTCTGTCCAGCTGTCGTATTTGTCACTTTTCCTATCGGGTAAAGGATGGCTGATGGCATTGGAATAGTATTTGGAAACCAGGATGTCACGGGGATCTCTGATCATCAGGACGATATAAAAATCTTCCAGGTGGGGTATATCCTCGATCATGCTTCCAAAAACGCTGTACAAATAGCCTACTGGCTTGAATAGGTACTGGTATTTTTTCATCTCATCTGCTGATAGATTTTCGAGATATGGGAAATCCGAGTGGAATGCATAACCACTGAAGTGAACCGGGCACATGCCGGCATCAACCGCGCAGCGGGAGAGAATGGACTTTACATATTGGGTGGCTGCTTTGTTCATTGAATAGTGAAGTATGCTCTGATGCGGGCTGCGGCTCTTATCTTTCCCATTGATTATAGCGATTTCGGTTCGATAATGCCTTTTCACCGTCGTTTGATTCAAAGGTTGTATAAAAGATTTAATAGCTTTTCTTAAGGGAACAGTTTTTCGTTTCAGGCTGTAGAACATAGAGACTCCCCGATTCATGGTCAAAATGCGCCTTTCTATGCTGTTTTCAAAAGACTGCCACAATTTTATTGTTATCCACATGGTTTCTTTGTAGCAGAATAAATCCTTTTAAAGCCACGCTTTTTTATTAAATGGACTTTAAACAATGCACTATAAACAATGCCCCTTAAACGACATCTGCAAAGGTGCGCTCCAAGCGCCGGAAGTAAAGGGCACCGCTTACAAAAAGCAGTGCCGCGACTCCTGTGCCTATCCCTACCAAATCCCAGGGCATGGCAACCGTACCCAGCAAGGCGGAGCGAAAGCCTTCAATGACCCCGGTCATTGGGTTGATGGCGTAAAGCAGACGGAACCTTGCCGGAACGAGGCTGACCGGATAAACAACCGGTGAGGCGTACATCAGCAGTTGCACGATAAAACCCAGGGCATATTTGACGTCGCGATATTGGATGGACAAAGCCGTAAGCCACATCCCGGCGCCGGACGCGGTCAGCATCATCAGCAATACCAGGAGCGGCAGCATCAGCACCGAGATTGTGGGCGCTGCTTTGAAGTAGACCATCATACCAAACAGTAAAAGCATGGCGATGCCGAAATCAAGCAGCTTTGATATGACTGGCGTTAGAGGCATGATGAGTCGCGGAAAGTAGATTTTTGTCAATAAATCCGATGAAGAAACCAGACTGACTCCAGCGCCTGTCAGCGCAGAAGAAAAGTATGTCCATGGCACAAGCGCTGCGTAGCTGAAAATGGCATAGGGCACGCCGTCGGAGGCAAGTTTAGCCATATTACCAAAAATGACGGTAAAGATGATCATATTCATCACCGGTTGGATAATCGCCCATCCTATCCCGAGGACGCTCTGTGCATAACGGATCTTTACATCGCGCCACACGAGATACCAGAGCAGGTCCCTGTACTGCCAGAGTTCGCGCAGGTCAAGTAACTGCCATCCGGAACTGGGTTTGATGATTGTGACCGGTACGTCAGTCTTGTTGCTATAGGGTTCTATCATTGTGGTCAAGTGTCCACCTTAAGTCTCAGCATTTGTCAAAGTGTTTCAATAAGAGCCTGGAAGATCCGCTGGCTGGCCAGACCATCCCACATAAGAACAGGCGGTTTTTTACTTGTTGGGTGTTCAAGTGCTTTATTGACCTCAGATAAAATTTCTTGCGTTTGGCTTGCCACCAAATGGTTCGTGCCGTGGGTAATCGTTACCGGACGTTCTGTATTGGGTCTAGCTGTTAAACATGGTATGCCCAGGTAGGTTGTTTCCTCCTGCACACCACCTGAATCCGTGAGGACCAGAGCGGCATGGGTTTGAAGCGCAAGGAAATCTAGGTAGCCCTGCGGTTCAAGGAGCCATATTGCATTAATCAGGTTTGGATTCATGGTTGTGATCCGCTGCCGGGTGCGGGGATGCACAGGAAACACAACAGGTATCTGTTGGCTGATGTGTTCTAAAGCAGTCAAAATTTCTTTTAGAACCATTGGATCATCAACGTTAGAAGGGCGGTGGAGTGTCACTAATATATAGCGTTCCGCTGGTATTCGCTTTTTCCAGGTTGACCAGCGTACCTCTGCACTGGGTAGTAGATGCACCAGCGTATCGATCATTGTGTTGCCTACAAAAGAGATTTTTTCTTCAGCGATACCCTCACGCAGCAAGTTTTCGTTGCCACTTGGCTCTGTTGTAAAGAGCAGGTCCGCCAAATGATCGGTCAGGATGCGGTTGATCTCCTCGGGCATGGAACGATCAAAAGCCCGTAAACCAGCCTCGACATGGGCAACCTTAATGTTTAATTTACTCGCCACCAATGCACAGGCGACGGTTGAATTCACATCGCCAGGTACTAGCACCCAATCTGGCTGATAGTCCAATAACACCGGTTCAAAACGTTGCATAATGAGGGCGGTCTGCTGTGCATGAGAAGCCGAGCCCACCTCCAGGTTGACATCCGGAAGTGGCAGATCCAACTCTTCGAAGAATACTTGAGACATATTTCTGTCGTAATGTTGTCCTGTGTGCACCAGCATTTGCTCAATCGTGTTTTGATAGCGTGCAATTTCACGCATGATGGGTGCGATCTTCATAAAGTTAGGTCTTGCGCCGACCACATACAGTATCCGTTTCACATATGTCCCTTAAAGCGTTTATAATTTGTGTAGTAAAATATCAAAATGCGCCTTTGTTTTGATATTTTCTGTGTTAATTCTTCAACCTCATCGCTGTAAAAATGATGAGGGATTTTGCCAATTGGACAAGCGGATCCGTTATGCGTATACTCAAGCTGTCCTCCTGCTACCGTCAATTATTACGTTACTCTTGCGTAGATAACTTCCCCAAAGCATGCCGTGTATCCACAATGACCTGGACCTTACTGCGGACGCAGTCCCAATTATACCATGTGTGATCCGTGACGATGACGGCGCAGTCGGCTTGCTTCAACGCCAGATCCAGGTCATTCACGGAGGCCATAGCGAGACCGTCGTGGTCAAACGCCGGCACGTGGGGATCGTGATAACTCACCAGCGCGCCTTTCTGCTGAAGCAGCCTAATAATCTCCAGGGCGGGGGACTCGCGCATATCGCTGACGTCTTTCTTGTAAGCCACGCCCAGGACAAGAACACAACTGCCTTTCAGGGGTTTCTCCACTTCGTTGAGGGCATCCTGCGTCTTGCCGACCCAATAGGCAGGCATGGCGGTGTTGACCTCGTCCGCCAACTCGATGAAACGGGCGGTGAAATGCAGCGATTTAAGTTTCCAGCTAAGGTAAAGCGGGTCGATGGGGATGCAGTGCCCGCCAATACCGGGACCCGGCGTGAACTTCATAAAGCCGAAGGGCTTGGTGGCCGCCGCATCGATGACTTCCCAGACGTCCAGCCCCAGCTTCTCGCAAATCAGGAGTGTCTCGTTAGCCATCGCGATGTTGATGGAGCGGAAGGCGTTTTCTATGATTTTCACGAGCTCCGCTGCTTCTGTAGAGGAGACGGGCACAAGAGTATCCAATGCTGCCCCATAGAGCGCCTGCCCCATTTCCAGGCAGCGGGGGGTGGTCCCGCCGATGACTTTGGGGGTTGTTTTGGTGGTCCAGTCCAGGCGACCAGGATCGACCCGTTCCGGTGAGAAGCAGAGGTAGAAATCTTCACCGACTTTTAAATCCGCGCCGTTGCCCATCAGACGCGGTAGTACAATCTCGGTCGTGGTGCCGGGATAGGTGGTGCTTTCCAGAACAACCAGCATGCCCGGATGCAAATACTGGGCGATCTGGTCGGCGGCGCTGATGATGTAGGAAACGTCGGGATCCCCGCTTTTTGCCAGGGGGGTAGGCACGCAGACAGAGACCGTATCGCACAGGGCAAGTGCCGCGAAGTCTGTCGTCGCCTGGATGGGGATACTCAGAGCAGCAAGCGTCTCTGAGTGTATATCCTCAATATAGGATTCCTGGCGATTGACCGCATCGACTTTGTTGGCGTCAATATCAAAACCCCACACCTGGAATCCTGCTTGAGCGAAGACGACAGCCAGCGGTAAGCCCACGTAACCCAGACCGATGATGCCGACCACGGCTTCGCGTTTTTCGATTACCTGCTTAAGACCCATTTTTACTCCTGTGTTTTTTGATTTTGCTCGTAAAAGATGATCTCATCCAGGGTTTCTGCCAATGGAATCACGGGCATCCAGCCTACGGCTTCCCGGATCTTCCGAATATCGGGTACGCGGCGCTGCATGTCTTCAAAGCCCGGTTCATAAGCCTGGTCGTAGGGAATGCGTTGGATGCGTGACGGATCCCCCCCACTGTGGATGAGCACTTGCCGGGCTAAGTCGAGGATAGTGATTTCTTCAGTGCTGCCCACGTTGAAAACTTCGCCGATCGCGTTCTCAGCGTTGCTGAGCGTGATAAGGGCGCGGACGGCATCGCGGACATTACAGAAGCAGCGGCTTTGGGTACCGTCTCCGTAAACGGCGAGAGCTTCTCCCCGAAGGGCTTGCGCCACAAAGCGCGGGACGACCATACCATATTGCCCTGTCTGGCGAGGACCGACAGTGTTGAAAAGCCGCGCAATGACGACTGGCAGATCATACTGCTTATGGTAGGCAAAGCCCAGGAATTCGTCAATGGCTTTGGAATCCGCATAACTCCAGCGCGACCGGGTGGTGGGACCCAGGAGGCGGTCATCGTCCTCGGCGAAAGGTACCTTTGTACCTTTGCCGTAAACCTCTGACGTGGAGATGAGCAGCACTTTTTTGCGGTAACGGGCGGCAGCCTGGAGAACCGCATGGGTTCCCAATATATTGGTCTCGATGGTGCGGACCGGGTCCTGTACTATTCTTAGGACTCCGACGGCAGCCGCAAGGTGATAAAGCGTGTCACACGCACTCACCAGGCGGTCCATCACCATCGCGTGGGTGATGGTATCGATGACCAGCGTGAAGGATGGGTTATCACGCAAGTGCGCCACATTGCGCATTTGTCCGGTTGACAGGTCGTCAATGACGGTGACGCAGTGTCCTTCTGCGAGGAGTGTCTCTGCCAGGTGCGAGCCAATAAAGCCGGCGCCGCCGGTAATCAATATATGTTGTCGTATCATATTTTACCTACCTTATGTAAGGTGCGGCGTGCTGTGCCCCCTTGCGTATCAATTCTATTTATAATTATATTGGTATTAAAATGACAGGATGCTCCCATCATTAGGTTAAAATTTTACCAGCAATGCTGGTAAAATGCGGGCAGGTCCGTCAGAATGACAAAAGTGCACGCTGTAGCGTGCTGCCATATCGGGATGTGCCTGTGGGTAAGTTGCATTGATAGCTGTCTGGATTGTTTCGCGCTGGGCGGGATCGCTCAATCCGATGCACGAACCACGAAATCCCCCGCCGCTGAAACGCGCGCCGTAAACCCCTGGACAATCATAGAGAATATCATAGAGTGTTTTTAGTTGCGCGCAACCGGATTCATAATTATGAATCGAGCTGGCACCCGATTCTTTCATCAGGTTACCAAATCGGGCGATATCGCCGGACCGCCAGGCTTCAACGCCCTGGCGCACGCGGCGGATTTCTGTAAAGAAGTGTCGGGCACGCTTCTCCAGAATTTCTGGCAGTGTGCGCTTGTATTTGTCATAGACGCTTTCTGGTACCATGCGCAGGTGGGGCAAAGCGGGTACGGGCTCTCCGGACGCCAGCAGTAGTTCGCGCGCAGCTTCCGTGCATTGCGATACCCGCAGATTGTAATCAGTGCCCGTCAGAGCCTGGGCGACGCCGGAATACACCACCAGGAATTCTACATCCGGATGGGGCGTATCGAGAGGCACCTGTTCCACTTGCATGGACTGGCAGTCGAGGAAGGTCAGGTGGTCACGCTGGCTGAGCAGGATGATGGACTGGTCCAGCACGCCGTTTTGCAAGCCCAGATAAGTGTTCTCGATAGCGCGATCCAGTTGGATGTTTTCCTGGGGGGAGATATCCAGTTCGTTGGCATGTTCCAGGGCAAGCAGATAGGCGACCCCGACCGCCGCAGATGAACTGAGCCCCCCGATAGGCATCCCACCGCTGACCACCGCATCCATACCACGGTTGAGGTTGTGCGATGCACTCAGTGCTTGTGCCGCCCCGCGGACGTAGTTACCCCAGTCGCCGGAAATTTTGGCTGGTACGGAATCCAGATCAAAGTGAACTGTTTTGGAAAAATTGAGGCTGTGCACCACGACCTGACGGTCAGCGCGCGGCGCGAAAGCGAGATCAATGCCGCGATCAAGCGTCATGCCGGTAACCAGACCGTCCTGGTGGTCGACATGGGCGCCGAGAGGTGAGATGCGCAGCGGAGCGCGGATGACGCGGATCTTGTTCAGCGCGCAGCCTGCGGTTTTCTGCAGGTGCATGATACAGCGCCTGGTCTGGTTGTCTGCATCGTTGGCTACTTCGGGATTGGATGTTTTTGTCTGACGTTCATTATTCATAGGATTATAACCTGTAGGATTGTGTTAATGTATTATTCCCAAACCACGCAGCCACCGATAGCAGTAATACAGGGGCAGCAGCACAGAATGCGCCATCCTGTAATTCTCGCGCATAAAGCTTACTGAGGGGAATGCTTGCGCAGCCAGGTAGCGTAAGCGCGAGGACAGCGGAATTTCACCGGTGTTGTTGATGACAGCCCATATCCCGGTGCGCTTGCGGTCTGAGGTGCGCCAGCGTATGATACGACGCTCCGCGCGCGATGGTTGCAGGGTTGCCACCGCATGCAATAGGTCAACAGGCAGCGGGACGCACCAATCGTCTGCCATGGTGGGGAGGATGTGCTGCAAAGGGATTACCAGGTCCCATGCTTGAGCCAGCGCCATGACAGTGTCCCATTGCATCATGGGTGCGGTCTCCATAATTAAAAGGGCAATATCGTGAAACCAGAGCAGGTTTGCATCATCGAGACTATGATGCTGCAGGACCAGGTGTCCGGACAGATGCAGCAGCAGCGTTTCGGCTGCCAGTATTTGGCTGGGAATGTCAACGACCGGCAAGGGTTGGGCCGTTTCCCAAATAATAGAGAGTGATATTTTATGATGATAATGCGGCGTGTTGATCAAACACCAGTGCAAATCAAGGTTGGGATACTCACGATCAACCGCTTGCAGGGATAACTCACTGTAAATGATTTGATTTGCGCCAGGATAGATCTCTGGTGACCAGGTGGTATATCCTAGGCTTTTCAGGACGCTGAGCGTTTGAGGTACGTCCTCACGTGGTACGAGCAGGTCGATGTCACTCATAGGACGAAGGCCTTCACTTTTGTACAGTGTGAGTGCCAACGCGGCGCCTTTGAGCAGGATATGGCGAATGCCGGTGTCATTGAGCGCGCCGAGGATGGCAGTCAGGGCGTTCATGCTGATGAGATTTTTGCGTGCCACACCGAAGAGATCCATCCGCAACGCACTGCGTACATAAGCCGGTACCCATGCGCGGTCGTGAAGCACCAGGTGCAGTAAAGGAGTGACGCGCGCCTTTCTGGCAGCTAAAAGGAGTGCGTCCCAGTCAAAATCAACGGCAGTCCGTAAATCGCTGTCGATCCAGGCAACACTCGCCGCGTCCCAACGGCTTCGCAGAAGCGTCCGCAGGACCTCGTTATCCGTAAATGTGAGTGGTTCTGTAGCCAATTTAAATTTACCTTCAATGTATACCCTGTCTGAAAGGATCCTTCGTTGATCAGGCATGTTAGCAGAATATTTAATCAGTCACCAGTGGGTCACTTGAGCCGCGCGAACCCAACCAGCGTTCAAGATACTGGTAGAATTGTTCACATGCAGATTCCTCATAGACATAGTGCGAGCGTTCCTGGTCAGACACAACCGCCCCTTGCGAAAGGTTATCCAGGATCCATGTTGCAACTTTCCGCAGTTCTTCCGGACCTGTGACATAGTAAGCAGGTTGTATGTCCGGTTCCACACCTTCCTCAAATCGGGGGGCATCAAAGTGATTGTGCCGTTGCCAGCGATCATAAAGGATAACAGGCACACGGTTCTGTATGGCCTCTTCAGCAGATGTTGACACATCAGAGATCCACAAGCTGGCTTGAGCCAGTATATCTTCAAGCTGGTCCCGCCTGGCACCCTGACTTACGGTTATTTTTCCATTAAGATCCAGACCATCGACGATTACTTTTTCAAGATCAGCGGCGATAGGGTGCAAGCGGAGGACCAGATGGATGCCGGGTATAGTGCTGAGCGCATCGACCACATCTTTGAAGCTGCGGCACACTTCGTCCATAGTTTGGGTGATATAAATGGGCTGCAGTGCATACCGCATCGAAGGAGCGTACACAACAAGACAATCATTTGTTGCTGAATCAGCCGGGTTTTCTGCCCATAACTGATCGCGTTGAACAGGCAGTCGTGTTCGCAGGAGCGGTCCTCCGACAAGGATTTGTCCACTGTAGCCTGACTGATTGAGATAGCGCATGGCCAGGGGTGTTTGGACGGCGGCATACCGGTAGGCATCTGTGACAAAATGCCGCCCAATCAACCTTTGACCTGCCGCACTGACCGGATCATGGGCTGGTACCAGGTTTTTGAAGGGGATGACCATAGATGGAATATCTAATTGATTGGCAAGATACCCAATGCGCGAATATTGCAAAGGTCCACCTTGTGGTGTCAGGAGCAGTTGGGGGCGCAGGCTCTCCAATATTGCGCTTTCTGTGCATATATGATCGTGGTTGAAAGATTCCAACCATGGCATCTGATCTGCAGCGAGCTGCGTGGCAATCCGTATCCCGGCATATTCCAGTTCATCCCCGGCTGCCTGCAAGGCTTGTTGCAGCGCCTCCCGCACAGCGTGATCAAACTGGCTCCGATCCTTGACATCGCCCAGCAATAATTGCATATGTTTTCGGGGCATAAAGATTTGCTGCGTACTGGAAAGGCTTAAGGCGGTGACGATAAACCAGTGCAGCGCCTGAAGTAACTCCTTGAACACTGTAAGATTGTTTTCCTCGCAGGCAACTATATAGGCATCTGGCCATTGGCTGTGCAATTCGCCGGATAATCTGCTCATGAACATAATCTGTTTTGCGAGCAGTACACGAGGTTTATCCGTGCGGCGTATGAAGTTCAGGGCTTTCAAGTACAGCCATGCAATCAGCCTATAACTGATTTGCTTCAGAATATGCCTGAAAGGTGATCGTTTATACTTGGGGTTCCTTTTTCCGTTTTGCTTCAGCTTCACAGGAAATTTCTGCAGCGTGAATCCCAACATGCGGCTCAGCTCCATCCCCAATTGACCAAGCGTGGAAAATTGACCAGACCGGCATCGCGACCCAAATTGTGGTTTGAGGGTGGAGTTCATGAACCTTACCGATAACCTCGATAGATGTGGCGATGTCGAGTAATCGATCAACGACCAGCTTGCTGATTTGAGCGCAGTAGAACTCAGCCAATCCCTCGTCGTAATCAAAGTGCCATTGTGCCAGGATGGCTGCCTCTATCTCTGAAATCCTGAGCAGCGCGCGCTTTTGGACATCACTCCCGAAGTAGGGCACGGTATCGGCAGTTTCAATGCCGTTGCGCTTCAGGAAGAAGCGCGCCCTTATATCCAGCGCGATAACCTTGCGGGAAATTTCGTCAATGGGTTTCGATTTTAGGAATTCTAAAAGCCCGGACGCATCAGCAAGGTTTTCTACCAGGAAAATATTCTCAAGCATTCCGTAACCTGAATCACCGCTTAATACAAACGGGCAGTTCCCGGTGACAGATGTGCCCGATCACGGCGGCGTCACTGATCCCATTGGCATTGAGATTTTCCAATAACGCAACTGCCTTGTCATCACGAACGCTTATCAACAGTCCACCTGATGTTTGCGCGTCAAAGAGTACAATCCGTTCAGCGTAACGCACATCATCGGCAAACTGGCACTGTTTCCACCAATAGGCCATATTTCGCTCGCTGCCGCTGGGAACAATATTATTCTCGGCAAGGATATCGACGCCGGGTAAGATGGGAATGGCGTCCATGTGCAACTCAGCGGATGTGCCGCCCCCGTTCACCATCTCCATAAGGTGACCGATAAGACCGAAGCCGGTCACATCCGTGCAGGCATGCACGCCCATCTCGGTGATGGTTTGGGCTGCGCCAGCATTCGATAAAAGCATGACTCGCTCAGATTCCTGGACCATCGTATGCGAAAAATCTGTAACAGGCACGCCGGCATTCACCATCTTCAATGCGGTGGAAATGATGCCGTTGCCCAGGGGCTTGGTCAGGATCAGAGCATCTCCTAACTGACAACCGGGCAGGATGACCAGGTTCGGATCTGCTATACCGGTGACACCGACGCCGAACTGGAGTTCTTTACCGGTGATCGTATGACCTTTGAGTAGTTTAGCGCCACTTGCGTTCAGGCGTTCCAGGGCGCCGTTGAGGATTTTCTGCGCTATCTCGTAAGGTAAGCCCAGGGCCGGGAATACGAGGACAAACATACCGGAGACCGGACTGGCGCCGACAGCATAGATGTCACTAAGCGCATGCTCAACAGCAATAGCACCAAACACGGTGGGATCATCTGAAATAGGTGTGATCATATCGATGCTCTGGACTAGGGCTATGTGCTCTGTGACCTGAATGTAACCTGCATCACCCATATTGAGCTTGGAGATACCCACTTCTTCTTCAGCACATTCGATACCTCCCAGGATAAGATTGAGCTCGCGCGGTCCTACCTTAGCAGCGCAGCCACCTTGGGATGATAGCATTGTTAGCGGTATCATTCTTTACATTACCCCTTTATTCCAACATTATATTCTAGTTGTCTTTTACACATATGGCTTATCATCTTCTATCAGTGCCAACTGCTTGAGGCGTGTCTCAATATCGAAGCGTTCAATCACTGCGCGCGTTGCCGCTGGCACAAGATAGTGCCATGCTTGATTATCCACAATTTTCTGCCGCACCTGTGAAGCGATAATACCTTTTTCTGCTGCCGGTTTGCGCCACAGGATGCGGGTTCTTAAGCCCGCAGTTTCGAGTAATTCCTGTTTTCGTTCCCCCCAGGCATCATAGATGGTCAGAAAGTAAGTCGCATCCTGCGGTACGTAATAGCGCCAGAGTTCGGGATAGTTGATCGGGAATGGGACAACGCAGAACGTTTCAGGAGGGTAGCCTTCGTCCCAAAGAGCTTTCCGCACCATAAGCTCCCGCTCGTAATATGTACAGGGATTCGCGAAGGCTGAAGCGCGGTGATCATCTGCGCTATCCTCCCGTGTCATTCCCGGGTCAGGGTTGGTGATGCCTACGAACATGAATTCGCATTCCGCCATACCAGCCTTGATATATTTCACGTGATCGATGTGGAGTGGTTGGAAACGTCCATGAATCACGCCTATGGGAACCATAATATCACCTTCTTATTCTGTTTAATCCAAATATAAAATTTACATGGTATCGTGTAACTAAGATGTTTTTTTGTAAAGACTTTACAGCATGTGAATATTGCAGTATTTTCTCTATTATGTGAAGTAGTCGGAGTTATATGATGCCGATCATTAAAAAAATTCATAGTATCATATTGTCTCTATGTTGCAAGCGTAGCGTGTCAGCTTTCTGGGCGTTTTAGAGTAGAGCCCCTGGAAAAGTAACGAGGTCATGAAACGGCGCGGCATAAATCAACGCCTTGATCTTTCATGTCGCCTACAGCGCTTTTTTCACCGTTGATATCCAGTGGTCAAATCTGGCTCCCGGTGGGCACACGCTACGGGCTATTGTTGATAGCGCGAATTCGGTGGTGGAGATAAATGAAAATAATAACGTGCAGGATTTTTCGTTCACTGTCACTGAGTAGCAGATTCAACTTCCTGTGGTGTGAGATGATAGGATTAACAGCCTGAAATATTATGTATTACAAAACCCCCGAGGGAAACCCTGGGGGGTTTTGTAATGGTGTAATGTTGGCTGTTTTGGAATATATCCTGCGCATCACCTTCGGATCATCACCGGCAGATAAATTCTGTATGGGGTGATCCTATGCGCTACGCTGCCGGTGTTGTTGGCGGTGTTTGTCTCCCTGGCGGTTGTGGTTATCGAGGCTGTGTTGGTCAGGATGCCGGTGAAAGTGGGGCTGAGGGTGGCGGTGACTGTGATGGTGCCCCCTTCATTAATCGCCAGATCCGCGACATTCCAGACCAGTTTATTGCCAGCCTGCAAAGGGAGGGTGAACCCGTTCAATGTAACCGTGGGGGAGATCAGTGCTGCCGGCAGCATATCGGTGACCACCACATGGTGCGCCGTGGCTGGACCGGTGTTAGTGTACGACAAGGTATAGGTGATGGTATCGCCTGGGCTCAATTCTGTCTTGATTGGGGAGGCTTTGGTGAGTTGTACATCTGCAGGCAGCACGTTAAGCTCGGTTGCGGGATCACCGAAGAGGATGTAGCTGTCGATAAGCTCGCGATAGCCACCCGTGTTAGCAAAGAGATAAGCCTTGCCCAGTGTCGTTGCCGGACCCAGCTGGGTGACATCATCCTGGAAGATCGCTGCGAATAAGCCTTGGTTCAGATAATCATGACCTGTCGCGATCCCCAAACCCGTGGGAGACCAGCTGGCGATGGCACCTTTGCCAGGCACGCGGGCAAAAGCTTCACCAATCGAAGAATAGTCGTAAGTTGGGGAACTGGGGTGAATATAGTAGCCGTCCAGGCAAGTCATAGGCGTCACAAAGGGCTGTCTCCCCCCGTTACTGAGATCGGCGATGTTTGCCAAATCTATGAAGTGTTCGAATCCCCAGAACTGGATCGTTGCATGGCCAACGTAGTTGACCATCAGGCGTCCCTCGTTGATGGCTGCAATCAGGGCTGTTTTGACCTCTGTGCCTGTCATGTGAGTCTGTTTGTAGTAGATCGTGTCGGTTATATAAGGTGTTGGGACAAGTTTGTCCGCAATTGCATCCGAAAGATCATAGAATTCGCCGGCGGTGTCGGGGTTATCTGCCACAAAGGTCAGTGCCTGATTCCAGTCACCGGGGGCTTGGGTTTGCTCATACGCGATGATCTTGGCTACCATCGCGGCAGCTTCTGCCGGAGACTTCACCGGCAGTCGACCCAGGTGCATGTCGGGCATAGTATCAGTGCCTGCTACCGTTATATAGCGGTTGTCTGCAGCGACTTCGCCAATCCATGGATCCACATAGGCCAGGAAGGGAGGAATGTAGGTTGGTTCCCCACGACCAAAGAAGTTCTTGAAATCGTAGTGGCCGTCGCCCACCAGCAGCACGTATGTGGGGGCAGGCAGTATCCATTTTTCGTAGGCATAGGTCAGAAAATCGTGGATGGCCTGGGGGTCAAAGACCCCATCGTTGAATTCATCGTAAATATCCTGGACATCAACGACCTGCACACGCAGCCCCTGCGCGGCGCGATAATCCGCCAGCGCTAAAACATCGGTATAAAAATCGCCGTGGGTGATGATGAGATAGTCGGCGCCATTGGAGAGATTCTGAAGCGTCGAGGGGTTATCCTCGATAACCGCGGTGGGTGTCACAAAGGCTGACGGGGCGAGGGCTAAGTAACGTTGTGGTGCAGTGATTACATCCTGGAAGCTCAGGGTGTAGTTGCTGCCGGTGAAGGCCACTGTAGAACTGAGGATGCGCACCGGAAGAGTGGGTGTCGTGATATCGAACACCTTCAGGGTCTGCGTGCTGTACCCCCCGGCTTGCAGTTCCCGGGTGCCCAAAGCCTGAACAGTAAAATCCAGCAGGTCGTTCGTCGCCGTATAGGCTTGGCGATAGGTCACTTCGAACCAGTTGGCAAAGACGATGTCATTGATTACATCGGGACCAAGGTCAAATGGCAGCGTGAGGGTGAGTTTGTTCTCACCTTCTAATAGATAGGCGCTGGGTATATCATGTTCAAAGCTGTACTCCCGCCATCCATCCCACGTCACATCATCCACGATATGACCGTTGAGATAAACACGCGTATGGTGGTCAGGGGTAGGGCCGAAGTACGAGTAACCGTACAGAAAACCGCGTACCGTTGCGCTGTAAGGTTCCGACACCGGATAGTCAAGGGTCATGGTGAATGTATGTGACACAGGCATAGAGGTGGCTTGCAGGTACTTCCAGAACCAGTGATCGCCGTTTGCTGTTCCGCTGGGAATGTGGGCCTGGTAGCTGTGGTCTTCCTCGATATGGACGGTTGTCTCAAACGAGGTGGGGTTTGGGGCACTCCCCGGTGACCCATCACGGGCAGTCATACGCAGACCGGCGGTCCCGCCCCATGTCAGCCAGTAGACATTGGTATCGGTGAAGCGTGTATCCATTTTCTGCCCGTAGAAGCGCACCGTGTCGCCACTTTCAAACAACCCGTCACCCTCGCCGGGGATTTCAACGGCGATTTCTGTCCCCTGGTTGGTGAGTTTGAAGGTACGGGGATCAAGGTTGTCCACCGGCACGCCTGCGCTTTGCAGTGTTGTATAGTCGAGTTGGACAATCCCCTCACGGTCGACCATCACCTTATAGGCCGGGGGATCCACGGTCAGGGCTTGGGGGGAAAGCTCCTCCACGGGCAACTGCCTTTCCACCCGCCAGGACTGCGCTTCGGTAGCGTTGAGCAGCGTACGGGCAAACACATCTTCAAACGCGCCATCAGGTGCCGGACCTTTTCTCAGATCGCCAACCTCGTTCTTACCCGCACCTGTAAAGTGCAGCATAATACGCAAGGTTCGTATCACCGTCAATTCACCGGTGACGGGATTAACCCGGACGGGGTGTACCTGGATTTGGGCGAATCGCTGGTCGCGCAACCAGCCCACTGCTGTGATACCGGCTACGTGTGCGGGATAAGGTGCATCTAGGTTGTAGATTTCCGTATCGGGCGTGGAAGTGTCCCCTAGATATTCGAACTGCCCATCCGGCATTTGCATAACCACCGGAGAGGTGACCGCACATGGATTTTTGGGCAGAATCTGGGAGGTGGTATTCATCGCCAGGATTTCCAGTGTGACATCCACATCTGGAGGTATTCCCAGCATAGCCCCGCTTACCGGCAGTACCGGCGCGCCGCTTTCCGATAGTGTGGAAAATTCATCCATGGTGAGTGCGCTGCAGGTCTCTCCGTCCAGGGATCGCGTCATAACTTTCAGCGTTCCGGGCACGAAATCCAGCACAAAGCCTTCTGCTGTGCTGGACACCAGATGAAATCCCGGTTCCGGTGCTGAGATCACCTTAATAGCTGGCTGAGTCATTTCTTTGCTGTCCAACGCATGCGCATTGACACCGGGTTCTGGACCAAGCGCACAAACCATACTCAAAATCCATATTCCAATGACCCAGGGCTTGATCGATCTCAACATTTGTCCTCCAGATATCAGAGCTGAACGCGTTGACGTTTTATTGAATACAAACGGGTCGTTTGCCCAGGCAAACGACCCGTGAAGTGAACGTTATGAATTGAAGAATGGCTCAGCGGCGCCGGCGGAGCAGTACGAAGCCACCTGTTGACCCGATGAGCAGCGCCAGAGCTGCCAGGCTCAACGAAGCGCCGCGTCCTGTGAGACCGGATAATGTGACTTGGGATGGGGTACTCGCCGCAGCCTCCACCGGACCGTACCAATTGTGCACGGCACCTGTTTCGATTTCCTCAAGTTTGTAGAAGTAGGTTGTTCCCGGTACCACACCGCTGTCGGTGAAGGTATACGTTCCACCCGAGGTGCTGCCCGGTGCTGCCGTGGGGATTAAGCTGTCGTTAGCCTGGACATACTTGCCGTCCTCGGTTTCGCTGCGCCAGACGTTAAAGCCGGCGGTGTCGACTTCCAGCGTGGTGACCCAGTCGACCTGAACTTCACTGACGTTCCATGCCGCAGAAAACGCGGCAAGTTCAACGGCGGTTGGGTCCAGCCATAGGCGGTGATCTTCGACCTCCCCGGTAGCGGAATTCCCGGTAGGGGAATTGCACACAGACCCCTGTTGGCATACCCGCAATCGAACAAAGTAATAGTGAAGTGTATTGGCAGAGTCTATCTGAAATGGGGTGCTTGAAAGATTGTTGTTGTTACCTGTTCCAAATAAGTTGATATCATATATTTGTTCTCCAGGTCCTCCAAAACTGCCGTCTTGATTCAAGTCAATCCACCCATTAACTTGACAATATAGGTTTGGGCACCCACTGATGGTAATATGCATTTGATACTGATTTCCGAATTGTTGAATATAAAAGATACCGTCCTCATCGTCAACAACCGCCACATCGTCACCTGAAGCACCCGCAGTGGTTTGGTAAGATGACTCAAGGTCGAGTTTACTGCCTAATCTCACCGATGAAGGCTGTTGGTGATAAGCGCCCAGAACAGCCGCGCCGTATTTGTTAAGCGGCAGGTCGCCGTACTCACGAACCTCCTCACTGCTTTGAAAGAGTACGATGCTGAAATCCTGCGCTTCTGCCCTGCTAATGTCGTTGAAAGTCACCACAAGAGCTCTCACTGTTGACCAATCAGTATCGTTGTCAAAGGATCCATTTTCTGTGAATGCTGAGAAGGGGATGAAGTACTCAACATCTAAAGCCCCTGCCACAATACCCGGTCTCACATATTGCGTAAAAGATGCATAGTTGGCTGCGTCTGTGTAGCCATAGATCGTTAGACTGGTTGCGATATCGGCGGAGAGGACCCGGAGGCGAAAGCCGGTGTTACCGGCAGCGGTCAAAGCGTCGTCAGGAAGTGCATAAGCAGTCGGTGAATTGCTGCCATTCCACCGGACCTCACCCGTA
The DNA here is from genome assembly GCA_963700595.1 of uncultured Chloroflexia bacterium. Taxonomy (GTDB): domain Bacteria; phylum Chloroflexota; class Anaerolineae; order B4-G1; family SLSP01; genus PWVB01. Next base: position 374,076 of record CAVOYE010000007.1, on the reverse strand, counting down.
CCAACGGTCGAATCATCGGAAGAGAAGGCTATTTTCCCTTCAGTATCATTAATAAATATTTTGACTGTATCGTTGTCCGAAGAAGTGCCGCTTAACCACTTGGCAGTGACATGCCGGTAACCACCGAGTATGGAGGCGTCAATATATACGTTTGAATTTTGGGTGCTACTCATAGAAGCATAGGTGCCCCCCCCACCTACCGGATAGGTGAATGAATCGATTGTAGTTGCCGCGTAGACCGCAGCGACCACGGCCACCAATGCCAAGCTGGCTATAATAACAGCACGTAGTCCGATTCGTCTTTTCCCTGTGTTTTTCATTACAATTTCCTCCTCTGGATCTATAAGTGACCTGTTCTATGTATGTACAAAGCTAATATAGTCGGTTCCGAGTTATCCTTTCCCAAATACTTGTGAAAATATGCCCCAAATTTATCGGCCTGCTAGCCTTCGCCCAAGGTAGAAAATGGGTATGTGAACGTTGGACACCGGTAACCCTGCCCCTTATTGCTTTTAAAAGGATAGGTCTATCGGGGTGTTCCAGTCCATCTCCCTTGGTTACGACGACGGGCGACGCAATGTTGTCTGCCCGAACCAGACAGAACTCTATGTACCAGAGGTGTTCCTGATTCATCAATCAGCAACACAACCTCTCCAACACAAACATCTGATCCATACAGCGGGGCAATTTCCAGTATGTCGCCGTCCCGGATAGTAGGATTCATACTGGCCCCACGCGCCCGGAAAAAGGAACATACACCCGCGGTCAAGGACTTCCTCTGCCAGCGAGGAAAGGATCTGGTGGTTTATTTCGAGCACAACCATCGCACGTACTCCACTGCTGTCTCATTGGGCACAAAACCCAACGCTGCGCAGGGCACCTCTTTCACCAGCCTGTCCAGGAAAGACAGCGTGAAATCCATCCCTGCTTTGTCCCAGAGGGGGGTGAAACTTCTTGCCAGCAGCTTCGAAACGGCTTGAGATGGCACTAACGCTGCCGTCTCATTCTGCTCTGCATGGTGGAGGACGAAAATCCGGTCCAGCGGCATAGCTACGGGTGAGCTGATTCGCGCGCTGCCGTGCCACGGCGTCCCGTAAGCCCAGAGTCGCCCGTCATGTTCCCGGACAACCACGCGATCATCGCTCAATACGGTCGTATTCTCCAGATTGTCCCACAATGCAGCCATCGTGGACTTACCCGCGCCCGATATACCGCAGAAAAGTATGCCATGGTTATCAAGTTTGACGGCGGACGCGTGCAGCAGCACCCCGCGACCCTGTGCTAACAGCAGCACGGTCAGAAGTTCTTCCAACGGGTAGCCTAATGGGTGTATTGCACTTTGCATCCATTGCTCGCCAACACAGACGATATCGCCAGTCAATATATCCGGCGCTAACTTAACGATCTGGTGGGGTTGGTAAAACGGGGTGGCTATTCTGATAAGCGTTTCCTGTCCCAGAGTGTACATACGCCAATTTCCACCTGAGTCGAACACCGGTGTCCCCAATTGCCCTGTGTAGGACGCCTGATGACTTATCGTGTAGGCCGCATCTGCCGGGGCAGTGCTGAAGAAAGGTGCATATTTCTCGTCAAAGCAGAATCCCAGTGGTGTGTTGTCCTGCATACTGAAAGACATGGTCATACCACCCAAAGCAAGCTGTTTATTCAAGGGATCCACTGACTCCAAAAATGCGTCCATTATCGATTGGCAGATTGGCTAGGATGTAAACTCTGTGGAGCAAGGTGCGTCAAGGTTCGCGCACGTAGAACCGGTATAACCAAGACCGCCGCCAGTATCGGTTTTGCATCCTCCTAAGACTGCTTCATCGGGTACAAGACTCACCACCTCAACGGTTGGCTTTGTATAGGGTTTACGAATCATCTCTGACATAATTTCCTCCTCTTAATATTTCAATATATATCTACATGTCCTGCAAGAATCAATAGTCCACAGCCAATGTGGTTGGCTGTCAGTCCCACTCGCCGGTACGGTAACCGAACTCCCTGGCACGCAACTTCGCAATATCGCACAAAAACTGCACCGGCACATAATCAGACGCGCTGTGCTCCAACCTGCTCCAACCCGGGCATTGCCCGCATATTGGGAATAGCGCGCACTCTCGGCATTTGGAGTTCGACTCTATGATCCGAAAGCGAACATCCCGCAGTGGACCGGACCACCCCTCTTTAAAAGAACCTGCCCTCAGGTTATATTCGGGCTCCCGCGAGAGCAGACACACGCTCAATTGTCCATATGGATCGATGTGAAAACTATTCAGCCCTGCTCCGCATTGGTAGACCCGATTTGGATCCATCTCGACTGTCTCATAATGTTCACAGAATTGCCGCCATGCTCTGGATCTTCTGGGGGTGCGACAGATCGGATTGCAGGACCTCCTCCGGTGAAAGACGGTAGCTGAGCGGGTCCTGTGCTCCAGCCAACCCCGGGTTCATCATCGGATCAAAGCGGAAATCGGCGCCCAGGCTTTCGGCAAAGGTTTCCATATCTGCTAATTCATGCTGGTTCAGGGTCATCAGCATCGTCTTGAGCCTGAGTCTTATTCCCCGCTCTACCAGGAGCTCGATACCGCGCATACAGTGTGCGTGAGAGCCTGGAATACCGGTGATGCGCTCGTAAGTTTCCTGCGTCCGGCCGTAAAGCGTGATCTCGACCTTGAACGGTTTATATTCTGCCAGCACATCCGAAATTTTGGGCGTCAGCAGCGTGCCATTGGTAAAGAGCGTGATCAGGAAGCCTTTGCGTTTAGCATAAGTGTAAATATCCAAAAAGTCGGGCCGTACCAGGGGTTCTCCCCCTGTCAACAGCAACCATAGACACCCCGCATCAGCGATTTGATCCAGAATACTTCGGGTTTCTGTTAAGGTCAACTCCTGCAAATTTGTGACGCCTTCATGCTGGTCTTCCAGATAACAGTGCACGCATCGCACGTTGCAGCGATAGGTGAGTTCAAACGAGCCCATCAAAGGCACGCGCTTATCTTTCATACCAGCAGCGAGTCGTTGTCCGAACTCACTGTAGCTCAACTCAGGAAGTGTCTGACAATCCATCAGCTAGTCTGCTGCACCGCGCCCACGTGTTCCAACTGCGCGATTAATTCCAGCAAATCTTCCTCCGCCTCTGCGGCAGTTGTCTCGAATTCAACCACGACAGCATCGCGGACTTGCGCCAGCGTATGCTGGCCATCCAACAAAGTCCATATGGTCGCAGCGGTTTCATTTAGGGTATAGATGCTCTCCAGGTCACCGACATTGTCCCGGATGGGAACCAGGATGACCTCGCCGGCGATTTCGCGCGAAACAATGTTGGAGGCATGGGTATACTTTATGTTCAGGTCTGTCAAAAGATTCTCTCCCCCTCAGGATTCTGCTGCGCGCAAAGATGCAACGTATAATTAGGTTAAATTATAGCATGGAATTTGAGAGTGTAAACCAGGGCACTCGAGTCACCATTAAGACATGATTCGCCCCAATTCAAACATGAAGTTCCTCAATCTAGACGTTATTCTCGCTAATCCAGCCATGACAAGGTCCGAAAACTGCCGGGGGTATGTCAGAATGCGCGAAAGATTGCCAAATCACCTGACAACAGCTCTGTTTTCTACATTTTGACCCTATTCCGAAATACACCTGAAACTTTATCTCTATTGCGCACTTACCCTCATCAGGATATAATATGGTATGAGATAATCGACCTTGAGGAGGACTTTGATGCCTGAAAGCATTTTAATGCGAAAAATCCCAATCCTGATTCTGCTGATCCTGGTTGCCCTGGCTAGCCTGACTTCTTGCGCGGACCCGGTACCTGACGTTACGCTTGTCGCTCCCAGCACTGCAGATGCAACCCAGGAACCGGAAGCCAACACCCCCACGCCTGAGCCCCCACCCACGGCGACCCTTGAACCGCAGGCTGCCGTCGTGAATGGGCAACCCATCTCTATGGCAGAATATGAACAGCAGGTTGCACGTTATGAAGCCTCTATGGTGACTGCCGGACAGGACCTCAGCACAGAGGAGGGCAAACAGGCCCTTGCTCAGGGTCGACAGTGGGTTCTGGATTTGATGATTGAGCAAACTTTAATCGAACAATCTGCGGTAGCGCAGGGCATCGTCATCAGTGATGAGACTTTAGATACAACAATTGCCGGGTTGCGGAGTGAAATTGGTGATGAATCTTTTAATGAATGGTTAGAAAAAGAGGGTATGACACTGGATGAGATGCGCGAGCGCTTGCGAAGTGATATGACCGCCACACAAATGGCTAATCAAGTTGCGGAGAGTGTATCTGTTGTTGCCAAGCATGTCCATGCCCGACATATTCTGGTCGATACGTTGGAAGAAGCACAGCGGATACGCAATCAAATACTGGCAGGTGGTGATTTTGAATCGCTGGCGCGCACTTATTCTCAGGATATCAGCACCCGTGATGTCGGTGGTAACCTGGGATTTTTCCCGGCGGGGATTCTCACTTCAACTGAAGTTGAACAGGCGGCTTTTGCCCTGGAACCCGGTCAGGTCAGTGAAGTTATTACCAGTAATTTGGGTTATCATGTCGTACAGGTTGTTTCCATCGAGCCCGAAAGAGAAATTGACCCGGAAAGCCTGCGGCTTTTGCGCGATACAGCTGTACGCGAATGGCTGGATAATCTGAAATTGTCAGGCGATGTACAAATTTTTGTTACAAATATTCAGCCTTGATACGCCATAGGAGGCAGGTGCAATGCGCGAACGGAGCCGGCTTTTTAACCTTGTCAGTGTCGTGATGTTGGGTTTGACCATCATCACGGTTGTATGTTACATTCTGATTGCCGTAAATCCATTCCTTGCGATCAACCCCTTTCCTCCGGATCGTAATCGATTTGTCGTTGCGAGCATAACGCCATTGGCAACTATCTCGCGCACGCTGGCAGCCACATGGACCCCGACCCCAACGCCAACCGCATCCCCTACACCGCCCCCTTCATTCACACCAACGATCACGGCGACACCTGAACCCTTGCAAGCCACGCCTACACGAACGGCTACCCCCACGCCAACACCCAGAGTGACGATATCGCCCTGGCCTTTCACTTCGAAGGTCGAATATGAAACACCCCTGCATGGCTGTGCCTGGATGGGTGTCGCCGGGACAGTTGAGGATTTAGATGGCAACCCCCTGAAAGGTTATCCGATCCATATCTGGGGAGGTGGTCTCGATGTGGTAATCAACTCGGGTGACGATCAAATGTACGGTGATTCCGGTTGGGAACAATATTTCCTGGATCGCCCTACCGCCGTCAATGGTGTTTTCCGGGTACAGATTCACTCAAAAGACAACCCGAATCACCCGCCTATTTCAGGCGAGATCATCCTGAACTTCCCGGGATATTGCTCGCAATCTTTAGCCCGGGTCACGCTGATTAAGAATCATTAAGCAGTTTGGATTTGAGTGTTTGTCTATTGCGGCGCGGAATGATCTGATTTGCACATGCCAGATTGAGTCCTGCGCCGCAATTCTAAACAGAAAGGAAACGGACCAAAGCGTGGCTAAACTTTATATCGTTGGAACGCCCATAGGCAATCTCGAAGATATCTCAATGCGCGCTTTGAGAACGCTGCGTGAGGTGAGTTTAATCGCTGCGGAGGACACACGCAAGGCGCGCATTTTACTCCAGCATTATGACATCTCTACCCCATTGACCTCTTATTTTGAGGGTAATGAACACCGTAAGCTCTTTACTATTCTGGATGCTTTGGAAAAAGGGGACGTCGGGTTGATATCAGAAGCGGGTATGCCAGGTATCTCTGATCCTGGTTTCCCTCTGGTCCAGGCAGCTATTGAGAAGGGTTATCCGGTCACCGTAATTCCGGGTCCTTCTGCGCACACAACGGCTTTAGTCGTATCCGGACTTCCTACAGATCGGTTTATGTTTATGGGATTTCTGCCACGGAAGGCGATGGAACGCAACGCGGTTTTACAAACCTTGACCCATATAAGTGCTTCCTTAATTATCTATGAAGCTCCCCACCGCTTGCTGGCGTCATTAATCAGCATCCGTGATGTTTTGGGGAACCGCGCAATTGCCTTATGCCGCGAGTTGACAAAAATGTTTGAGGATGTATGGCGTGGTGATCTGGACGCAGCTATTAAACATGTGCAGGACCAGGCGCCCAGGGGTGAATATACACTGGTGATCGCCGGAGCAGCCTCAACCATAGAGAAATGGGCGCTGGAGATGGTGGTCAACGCTTTGGAAGAAGGGATGGCGGAGGGATTAACCCGCTCTCAGGCGGCGCGGAAAGTGGCACAAGAATCAGGGTGGTCACGCCGTGATGTATACGCCCTGAAAACGGGGGGAAAGCCATCCTGAAATACCTGAAAAGTCTAGTGTTCCTGAAACCATAGTCTGGCTTTGCTTTCATCGTCATGCATCTGCTTTATCAAAGCATCTGCTGATGAAAACTTCAACTCCGGACGCAACCGGTGCAGGAATTCCAATCGCAGCACGTCACCATATATATCCCCGGAAAAATCGAGTAAATAAGCCTCAATGGTGATGGGGTGATGGTCGAAGGTGGGGCGTGTGCCCACATTTACCAACGTCATATTGCTTTGTGACCCCAACCACGCTTGCGCAATATAAACGCCGTTTGCCGGCAGCTGGCGCTCTTCAGGATATACGAGGTTTGCGGTCGGGAATCCTAATGTTCGTCCTCGTTTTTCACCGTGCCCTACCACACCGGATAGAACATATGGGCGTCCCAAACACCCATTAACCTCGTCCATTGCCCCTTTGAGCAATGCGCGGCGGATGCGACTGCTGCGTACAGGTTGACCCTTCCAACAGACAGCTTCTTGAAAGACATGAACGTCAAAACCATACTGCTTACCGGCGCTTTTGAGGTACAGCATGTCACCTTCCCGGTTCCTGCCAAAGCGAAAATCAGGACCCACCCAAATTACGCCCGGGTGAAGATGCTCTACAAGCTGTGCTATAAATTCATGGGCAGTCAACTTCATGAAGTCGCTATTAAAAGGAACCACGACAGCGCCCTTCACATGCATGGCAGCAATGAACTCCAGCCGCTCTTCCAAAGTTGACAGTAAGTTATGGCGATCGTTCTGTAAAATTTGGCGGGGCAGAGGGTCAAATGTCAGGACCACAGAGCCAATGTTCCGGGATTCGGCGGTTTCGACCAGGGAGCGAATGAGGGCTTGATGCCCTAAATGCACGCCGTCGAAAGCCCCGATAGTCAGGGCTTGTGGTGAGAGGAATTTGAGATGAGATAGTCCATATTCTACCTGCATAAATCCCATTATACCGCATACATAGTGGCATTTCCATTTTATGCGTGGTGCGTTTCAATTATCTGGCAAGTACATATAGATAGCGGGATAATCAAAGGAATTGATAGCAGTTTTGGATCAATCATTGCCCAAGTCAGTAGCACATACGGACCAAAACTGCATGGTGTGATTTGTACACCCGTTATCCAAAACTTGACGCAAGTCTACAGTTGCTTATAATATCTGGAGTAGTCATTGCGAAAGAAATTTCCCTGGGTGCGGATAATTCAAAAGCGATAAACGACTTGGAGCTGCTGGTTTTAAACTGGCAGCTTTTCTTATGTAAAAAACCAGAAACATAATACTCAGTATATTGGGAGCGAGACATGACCGAAAACACACGTTATCCTATGGCTGATGCGGTAAGGGCTGCTTACGAAGCAGGCGAAGAAGACGAAGCCCTGGAACCCATCACGCGTGTCAATGAAAATGGAAAACCTTTGGGGCGTATCCAGGATGGTGATTATGTGATCTTCTACGATATCCGCGGTGAGCGCGAGATTGAGTTGACCAGCGCTTTTGTGTCGCCAGACTTTCCCCACTTCCCACGCAAAGCCATGAATGTGCAATTCGCAACGATGATTGAATATGCACACGATTTACCGGTGAAGGTAGGTTTCCCCCCGTTGGGCAAGGTGCGTAATACCTTAAGTGAAGTTGTCAGCAACCACAACCTCAAACAAGCCAAAATTACCGAAACAGAAAAATCGATCCATGTGAGTTATTTTCTTAATGGCAAGCTGGAAGAGACGCTTCCAGGCGAGGTCCGAATCTCGATCCCTTCGCCTGAAGTGACCAATTATGCTGAAATCCCGGAAATGCATGCAGGCAAAGTCGCTGATGCCGTGCTTGAGGCGCTGGCAGATCCGGAATATGCGCTTATTGTGGTCAATTTTGTGAATACCGATGTTGTCGGTCATATCGAAGATAAGCAGGCTGTGATACGGGCTGTGCAGGAAGTCGATCGCTGTGTTGGTAAAGTTGTTGCGGCAGCTCAGACACAAGGGGTAACCGCTGTTGTCACGGCGGATCACGGAACTGTTGAGAAATGGCTTTACCCTGATGGCACGGTGGATACCGGGCATTCAGACAGCCTTGTGCCATTCATTCTGGTTGACCCGGAACTCCAAAATACGACCCTTCACCCGGGTAATGCGTTGACGGATGTTGCTCCCACCCTGCTGCGACTGATGAACTTGCCAATTCCTGGAGAAATGACCGGTCATTGCCTTGTCCCTGACACCGTTGCGCTCAAAGAGCGCCGCATGCTTTTAGTGATTGCCGATGGTTGGGGGTTGCGTGATGAAGATTACGGCAATATTATCAGGGAAGCGCATACGCCAAATATGGATACTTTATTGGCGAACTGGCCCAACACCAAACTTAAAGCGTCTGGGGTTGCTGTTGGAATGCCTGAAGGGACAGTCGGCAATTCGGAATCCGGGCATTCGCACATTGGCGCAGGACGCCGCATTCTCGCTGATCGTGTGCGCATCGGTGAAGCCATAGAAGACGGAACTTTCTTTGATAATGAGGCATTCCGGTGGGCTATGCAAGGCGCAATACGAGACGGTACGCGGTTGCACTTGCTCGGAATCGTTTCCTTCTACAGCTCACATGGTTCGGTTGAACACCTCAACGCGCTTCTGGAAATGGCACGGCGTGAAGGTGTGCCTGAAGTCTACCATCATGCCATGCTGGGCAGGCGCGGGGAGCACCTTGGAAGCGGTGCGCATTACATTGAAGGTGTTGAAAAGGAAATGGAGCGGTTGGATACTGGGAAACAGGTCTCCATAATCGGGCGTTTCTGGAGCCTTGACCGGGAAGAGAACTGGGATCGTATTGAAAAAACATACCGGTGGCTGGTAGAGGGCAGTGGCACTTTCGTTGTAGCCCCGTAGCTCTAAGTTTCCGGGCAACGTATGCTGCGGTACCTTCCGGAAGGTGAGGTTAACGGAACATTTCCCGGAGACAAAATACTTCCGAAGTTTATATTTTCCCCTTAACTTGCTGCTTATAGGGGGACGATTTACCGTCGTTCTAGAATCGCCAGGCTTCTTCCCTGATGTTTCCGGCGTTTCTTAAGCACCACGCTTTTGTCATTTTGCAGATCTTTTAGCAAGCGTGTTATAGGCGTTGATCCACCTGCCACGAGGATAGTTCCTCCAACCGTCAGGTTGCCAACCGCTTGTTTGACCTTCGCTGCGGAGACTTCCTGCCCATCATCGTTGCTCAGTACCCCAACAATAAAATCTGCCGCTTGCCATCAGCAGATTCGGGGCTTGTTTGAGGGTAATCCCATTCTGTTTGCGAAAGCATCAGTATGCGTTCGTCAGGGCAACCGTTTTCTGACAGGTTCACCCGCGTCACTTTCAAGCTGAGCAGGTCACGGCTTACAAGAGTTATTTTTTCAGGTTTGAACAACTGCCACAAGATCACAGGCAGGTAACCTTGACCCGGGTTATATACAATGACATGCTGTGCCGTTACGGAATCCATTCCTACCAGTACTTTGATAACAAGGTCTGTTTGATAATCTAAAGAATCAAATTCGGGCAATCCGTAAACGGTTAACATGGTGATATCGACATCGTTAAGGCTGAGTTCCACGTTTGCCCGTTCATAAACCCCATTCGCGAAACTTGCTCCTGAGGCATGAGTGGTCGGTGTCGATTTGAAACAATAATGAAAGACAACATGCCCTGCATAAACGCTGTGATGCAGCACCTCGATATCGGGTTGGTTCAATACTGTGGAAACAAATTCTTCCAGCGGTGTGACGACCACGATGGCAACTATACCACCGGTTTTTAGATGAGTAGCGTGCATCCTCAAGCAGCGCAGTGATAACGGTCTCCCCTGCTTTGCCGGGAATATTGGAAATGATAAGGTCGAAATCGTGTTCAGTCACATCATCATAGCCCAAACTACCGTAAGCTATGCAATTATCAAGCCCATTCAAAATTCCATTTTGTCGCGCATAATCCACCGCCAGGATATCTCTATCTACCATATGGACAAAGCTGCCGGGATTGCGCTTCGCCAATGTCAGCCCAATTGGACCGTAGCCGCAACCCAAATCCAGGATTTTTCCACCTTCATCGAACGGAAAATCAAGAACAGTTTTCAGCAGACGCTGTGTCCCCGTATCAATCTGGTGACTGCTGAATAATGCCTGAGACACACGGAATTTCAGCGATGTTTCTCCTGTCCATAAATCGAGGTCTTTTTTATAATAGAGATCTTTTTCGCCCAAATTGGCACCTGCTTTATTTCTGTTAACTTATTGATAGTCAGAATGGCATCGCGGGAAAACGAGTGTCTTTTTGATTTCTCCAGGAATAATGCCAAATTCAGATAGTGTTAAAACTTAGTTTATACGGCGTCAGGTTATCCGCTCGTTTATTCATGGTCTCCGGCAGGCATAACGACCTTCGGTCGCCATTCGCCGTTACCCGTTGGAATCATCACTGCAACCAAATCCCCCTGCAGATCCAATGCCTGAATCACCGGCGCCTCTTCCAGCTCAGCCAGGATCAGGCTTTGTCCCTGCCGTACAGACGTCACCTGGGCGGGTTTCAAGACCACTGCTGGCGCTTGCTTAAGAGCTGCCTGCGGAGCAAGGAGGGCGCTGTGCAACTTGCCCTGTTCGGCCAATCTATTGAGAGCCTCTATCGTATAGCTCTCTGCCAGCGGGAACCCATGACTTTCAGTACGCGTCAAAGCGTGTAAATGTGCCCCGCATCCAAGATCCTCACCGATGTCATACGCCAGGCTGCGTATGTAGGTTCCGGCAGAACACTGAACATCAAGAACCAGGTCTGGTGGTTGCCACGCCACCAATTCACTATGGTAGATGGTAACAGCGCGTGGTTCGCGTTCAATCTGTATGCCTTGCCGGGCTAAATCATATAATTTCTGCCCATGTACCTTCAATGCAGAATACATAGGGGGAATTTGCTGGATATCACCCTGAAACCTGGCAACAGCAGCCTGAATTTCTTCCACTTCCACCGCAACGGGATTGACCGCGACGACCTCCCCATCAGCATCGTAGGTCGATGTTGCGATCCCCAGCCTGATTGTCCCCAGATAGCGTTTTTCATTATGCGCCATGAATTGAGCAAGTCGTGTTGCTGGACCTAATAGCAACACCAGCACACCAGTCGCCATAGGATCCAGCGTGCCGGTATGACCCACGCGACGTAGTCCAAAAAGACGCCGCACGATATTAACTACATCGTGCGACGTCATTCCGGATGGTTTATTGACAACTAGAATACCGTTCACAAATTCCCTGCACTGCTTTTCTGGTCTGCGGCTTTAACGCGCGGCTTCCGCCAGGAGCTGGGGCAGCACCTGTTTCACCACAGTTTCCAAGGGACCTTGCATCGTAAAACCGGCAGCCAGGTCGTGCCCTCCCCCGCCCATCTTCATCGCCAGATGGGAAACATTATAGCCTGGACGGGCGCGCATGCTGATCTTGATGCTGCCGCCGCGCATTTCGATAAAGGCTGCTACTAAATTTGCTTCAGCAACCCGGCTGAGTAAGTTTGCCAGGTCCAGGTCATAATAATCATCGATATCCAGTTTATCCTTTACCTGCACAGGGAAGGTCGTCCATGCAAGACCTTTGTCGAGTTCCAGGCGGTCCAGTGCTATGCCCCACGCGCGCATTTGCAGATAGGGTACGGAATCCAGTGTCTTTTGCATAACGCCGATATAATTTCCCCCGGCTTCAATGAGTTCACTGACCAGGCGTAGAACGCTGGGTGTCGTGGAGCTCGTACGCAAGCCTCGTGTATCCGTGAGCAGAGCGACTAAAAGGCACGTAGCAATATCATCTTTGACCTTCACCCCTAACGATACAATAAGATCAAAGACCAGGACTGCCGTAGCTGCAGCATGCTGATCCACCAGATTGACATCACCAAATGCGTTATTTGTCATATGGTGATCGATAACAAGGAGCGGCAGTTTGTTGCGCCATGCGTCTTTATAAATTGACCCGGTACGCGAAAGGTCACTCATGTCAACCGCAACAACCAGATCAATGTCCACGCTTTCATGCACATCATCCACAAAGTATTTGGCCCCTGGAAGATAAGCCAAATTGGGACTCAATGCATGCTCACACGCAATTATGGGCGTTTTTCCCATTTCCAACAACGCCAACCGCAGCGCCAATGCCGATCCGATTGTGTCACCATCTGGTCGTGGGTGCGAGATAAGCAATGGCCGGCTACTTCTTTCAAGTAAAGTTGTAGCCTCGTGCAAAGCCTCTGGATCAATCACCAGGTATGCTCTCATTTTTCTCTTGGTGGACCAGGTCCTGCAATAAAGCATCAATGCGGTCACCAGTTTCCAGAGAAGGGTCATAAATAAAAACTAACTGTGGCACATTACGCAAGCGCAACGACGGAGCCAGTTGGCTGCGCATCCAACCTGCAGCATTCTCCAACACGGTTTGGATAGCATCTATATCCTCCGGCGTCCCGATAATGCTGTAGAAAATTTCTGCGCGTGTTGTATCGCGGTTTGTACTGACATCAGTGATGGTGACTTCGTGAAGACGCGGGTCATTGCTGTGTTCTACCAACAACTGCGTCACTTTACGGCGCACCAATTCATTTACACGGTTTAAATATTTCTTTCCCATTCATATCACCCATAAAATACGTTGCAGATCACCGTTTATTATCAACTGGCTTCTACACGTTGCATAATATAAACCTGGAGACGATCACCCGCCTGGAATGCATCAAATCCCCCCACGCCAATCCCACACTCGAAGCTTTGTTTAACCTCACGCACATCCTTGGTGAAGCGTTTCAATGATTCCACATAACCCTGATGTATTTCTTCATCACCACGCATGACACGCACCTTGGCATTCCGGCGAACAACACCTGATCGCACCGTACACCCAGCAATCTTGCCAGCCCTGGGGATATCAAAGACCTGTCGTACTTCTGCTTCACCCAATACACGCTCTTCATAGGTTGGATCAAGTAACCCTTTCAATGCTTTGTCCACATCATCCACGATTTCATAAATGATGTCGTATGTCTTAATCTCCAGACCTTCCATATCGGCTGACCGGCGGGCAGAAGTATCGGGATTGACGCGAAATCCAATCACAATGGCTTCTGAAGCCAATGCCAGATTTATATCAGACTCGTTGATATTTCCGGCGGCGGAATGAATTACATTGACTTTAATTTCATCGGAACTCAGGCGCTCAATGCTGTCCACAATGGGTTCAATGGACCCTTGCACATCTGTTTTCAGTACAACATTCAGGGCTTTGATTTGTCCTTCGCGGATGCGCGAAGAAAAATTGTCCAGGGAAAGCATCGGGCCTTGCACCGCCAAATCTTTAGCCCGGGTCTCTTCCTGTCGTTTCTCAGATATCGCGCGTGCCGTGCGTTCATCCGGCATGACTTCCAGCCGGTCCCCGGCATCCGGAACGTCATGAAGTCCAACGACCACTGTCGGCGTGGCAGGTGGTGCTGTCCGGTGCCGCACATCATTCTCATCTTCCAGTGCGCGGATCTTTCCCCACGTATTACCGACTACAACAACGTCGCCGGTATGCAGAGTTCCGTTTTGTACCAGGACAGTAGCCAACGGACCGCGGCGTTTATCCACGCGACCCTCCAGCACAGTGCCCACTGCGGGGCAGTCCGGGTTTGCCATAACGCCTACTTCATCGGCAACCAGGATGATAGCCTCAAGCAAGTCGTCCAATCCGGTTCTGCATTTTTGCCGATACGGGGATAACCATCGTTGCTCCACCCCAATCATCGGGCATCAAACCCAGGTTCGAGAGGCCTTGTTTGGTGACTTCTGGACGGGCGTTTGGTTTATCCATTTTATTAAGCGCGACAATTATTGGTACATGGGCAGCACGGGCGTGGTTGATTGCCTCGATCGTTTGGGGCTTAACGCCATCATCGGCGGCAACAACCAGAACCGCAATATCGGTTGTATTGGCACCACGTGCCCGCATGGCTGTAAAAGCTTCGTGACCGGGTGTGTCCAGGAATGTGATACGCCGGTCGTTGTGTTTTATCTGATAGGCGCCAATATGCTGGGTGATTCCGCCACTCTCTTTTTCCACCACATTCGTATGACGTATCGCATCTAATAGGGATGTTTTACCATGATCTACATGACCGAGAATCGTCACAACCGGTGGACGTGGGCTCAAGTCTTCCGGTTTCTCATTCGCCAGGAGCACTTGCCACGCGGATAATTCAGAGACTGCTTCTTCCTCCAGTTCCGAGTAAGGCTGTTTTGCTTCATAGCCAAATTCTGCTGAAATGATAGCTGCCGTATCAAAATCGATCTGCTGATTGATACTGGCTAACATGCCGTTGCTCATCAATGTCTTGATGACCATAATCGGTGTTTCACCTAAAAGCGTCGCTAAATCACGCACTGTAATAATCTCTGGAATTGTCAGTTCTTTTTCTTCCATACTTACCCTCCTTGTCAAAGGTCTGCTTGAAGCAGACTCGACGCCAAAACTATTCCGCCAAATTGGGGAGCGTATCTGCATACGCCCGTATCACATCAACATCCTCGGGTTTAAGTACTATACCCAAAGCCCGGCTCAATGCCCCCGTTTTCAAAGCTTGCTCCCAGCAAATCTGATTACGGCACAAATAAGCGCCCCGCCCATTACGTTTTCCGTTTTCATCGATTGCAACAGTACCGTCGGTGAGATTGACGACCCTTATCATCTCATACTTCGCATGCACAGTCCGGCATGCAACGCACGTGCGTTGCGGGATATGTTTTCTTCCTGACCGAGTTTTTTTCTTGACCATAGTTATTATAAAAAAGGTATCACAAAAAACAGGGACGCTGTGTTGTTAAGAGCGTCCCTGTTGGCTTGAACTCACGTTTTGATAATAATTTTAATCCTACATGAGATCACATTGCTATGCAAACTGCCATAGTTTAAGCCAGTCACAAGACCCGCTCATAGGTTCACAGACCACAAAGTTACGCTTCACAGGTAACACACACAGTATTTTGAAAACCTCTGGGTAATTGAGTTGGGAAATCTCCAACATTAAGTGTCCAGCACTACTAGAAATCATCACCATAATCTTTCCAGGCGTCATTTCCACTGCGACGCCGGCGCCTTACATAAGTTTCACCCGTAGCATCATCATAGAACACAGCGCGCGATTTTCTGCGCTTGCCTTTATTGTCTTTACCCGAAGAATCGTCAAATGCATCTCCCTCGGGCACAAGTTCTTGTTCCTCTTCGAATGCGCTGAAATTTTCCACAACTTCGGTGAAAGTTTTGGCATCAAAGACTTCTGGAATAACGGGTTCCGGCTCCTGCTGGATATCTGCAGTTGGCTCAGTTTTTTGCTGAGCTTCCGGCTCCGGCACACCCTGATCCTCAACTTTGACTTCGATAGTGTCCTCAATATGGGCTTCGGCTTCTTGTTCAGGGATCTCTACAGCTTCACCTTCGAGCTCTTCCACCTCAGTGCTTGCCTGCAATTCTTCAACGGGTGCCGTAACCGCTTCTTCCTCTACAACTTCGGAGACCTCATCAGCATCCGGATTCACAAGCTCCAGTCCCAATTCTTTAACAGCGGTTTTTATGTCACGCAAAGCTTTGACACCAATACCGTGCAGCACCAACAATTCTTCATCGCTGACGGACAATCGCTCCATTATCTCACCCACATTATGCAGGTTGTTGTTAATGAGATTTGTATTGACCTTCGTTGAGACATTCAATTCTGATAGCTCAACAGCATATGCCTGCGACGGAACACGCATACGGGCTTCTTCTTTAGCCTTTGTACGCTCAGCCTCAACCTGACGCTGGGCAGAACGTCGTTCTCGTGCTTGTTGCGCGCCGGGTCTTTCGGCATTCCGGCGATCAATCAAAGACTGCCGCACCGCGTGCACAACGGTCCCAATGGTAGAACATTCCTCATCCGTGTAAGGGTAGCGATCCGTTTCATGCATACGCATAATACCTGCCAGACGCGGGATGAGTTGGGAGTTGTTGTGTAAGTCGTCCAACAGTGCTGGGTTTTGATTGACTCTATCGAGTGCCCACTTGGCAGCCTCTGTCGCCCCCTGAATATCAATCCGCCAACTGGTGAGTTTTGCAGCCAGACGCGCATTTTGCCCGGAACGACCGATTGCCAGGGATAGATGATCATCCATCACAACGACGGAAGCCGTTCGTGTTGTGGGGCTGCTTTCATCCAGTGTGACGCTGAGAATCTGCGGCACACTCAACGCATTCACAATGAATGTCGCCGGGTCCTTATCATAGAGCACCACATCGATCCGTTCTCCGTGCAATTCACGCGAGATAGTCTGAATCCGCATCCCGCGCATGCCTACGCATGCACCGACCGGATCAAGTCCAACCTGCCGTGCTGACACGGCGACTTTCGCCCGTGCGCCAGCTTCCCGTGCGACTGCGTTAACCTCAACCTGCCCACTGCGAATCTCGGGCACTTCAAGTTCAAGCAAGCGGCGTAGCATCTTGGGATGGCTGCGGGTAACTACAATCTCTGGACCGCGATTTGTACGGCGCACTTCCAGGACGTAAACCCGGATTTTATTATGGAGCGCATAGCGTTCACCAGGAATCTGCTCGCGCCGCGGCATATGGGCTTCTTCAGTGCGTTCCAGGTGAAGTGTGACCCCGTGCGGAGCGATGGATTGAATCGTTCCGATGATGATTTCATTTTCCTGGCGGCTGAAACGATGGAACTGGCTTTCACGCTCTGCTTCTCGCAAGCGTTGCATGATAACCTGCTTTGCGGTTTGAGCTGCAATACGCCCGAAGTTGTTCGGTGTCACTTCAACCAACACAATATCATCGACATCCACATTCGGACGGATTTTTAATGCGTCATCCACCGTCATCTGTGTTTCCGGATCTTCCACTACATCCACGACATTGAATTCTGTGAAAATACGTGCCAACCCGGTATCCAGGTTAATCTCAGCTGACACGCCCTGTGTCGCCGGCACTTTCCAGTCCCGGCGGTAAGCGGTAGCCAAGGCTGCCCTGACAGCCTCTAGGACGATCTCTCTTGGCAAACTGTATTCTGCACAAATCTGGTTGAACGCCAGGGAGAACTCGCTTTTCATAAAGTATCTGCCTCCCGAAAATTTCTAAAAGCACACTTTTTATAGAAGCCACCATTATAAAGAAAAGTGGGGGGGTCCCCCACTTCTCAGATGATGATGGCAATAGTGCTGCTTTAGTGCGAAATTATAACATAGAATAAGTCATATGGCAAGCTCTGCTTGGGCTATCGCATTTAAAGCCACAGCCTCTACAATGGGTCATCATGATTAACTGACAGTGGGAGCGTCCTAAAATCAGAATAAACTCAGGTGACTGCCACCTAAAATAGTCTGTATAAGGTGCAGAATGCTGGGTTTGTTCATAGAGATTTTCACCTCAATGTTCTCCACGTGCCGTTTGTAAGAAAGCGATAAAGTTTTCCGGTGGTGTTTCCGCGTAGACTGCATCGGCGGTAGAGAAAATGTGTGCATAACCTTCAACATCGTGTATCATTTTTTGTGTGGCTTGCGAAACTGCTCCAGGCGTGCCATCCCGCAGCAAACCGAGGCTCAGGTTGCCTTTTGAACAGATCGCGGGATCAAGCCAGCGCCGGGATTCTGCCAGGTCGTTGTCTCCTTCAGGTCTCGGTGCGATGGTTTCGATCACATCTGCGCCCAAACGGTTAAATGCGCCGGAACGGATCAAGGTACGTGTTTTCCCGCAGTTGTGGTACCAAAACAAACCGCCGTGGTTGTGTGTCCACCCCGCTAACTGGGCGGTGTATTGCACATCCTGCGCTTCGAACTGCCGCGGCGAGATCATCTCCAGTCCATAGCTGGCTTCGCTCATAAAATCAATGCCCTCTTCCAGGGCGATCTTGAAGACAACACATGCGGCGCTGAAAATTGCATCCATACTGCTTTTGAAAGTCTCCGGGTAATCTGTGGCATGGTAAATCATGGTCTGCGGACCGATTTGATCCCCTAACCATGGAATGTGCGGGTGCCCAATGATAATGACACCGTCCTCGCCGACCCGCGCGCGCCATTCCCTGAAATACGCGCGCATAGCTGGTTTTCGATCCTCAATCCCTTCGCAAGCGGCGATTAGTTTCTCGTGATCTTCCTTTGTCTTGAGTGGGAAATGGGCTTCATCGCCGTAGAGCTCACGCCCGCGGGGAATCCTGCGCATCCATTCGCCTGCCGCTGTCGGCAGAACCCAGACGCGCGTCGTTGCGTCAGAACGGTGCGCATCTTCCTGCCATGGGAAGAAGAACTGCGAACATCCCGCATAAAACATAGGCTCGTAATCCAGTGCCCGGGAAAGCGAGATTTCGTTTTCTACAGGATCCTTCCCGGCTTCCATCCCCAGATAACTCAGGGTGCTGGCGATCAAACCAGGCTTGGGCAGGAACGGGGATACAATGGACCTCGCTCCGGGTTTGCGGCGCACATAGTCCAGAAACCGCTGGCGCGGTGAGGGCAACAGGTCAATGTTTTTCACCATGATTGGATTATAGCATGTGCGTCTTGGGCGAAAAGGTTTATGGGTTATCGCAGAGAGACTGCATATGCTGTTTGCTTGACAATCAGGCGCATACCGTGACAATGTTTTGGTGATACTTTGATTGGAAAGGCCTGAGCGCTGATAAAGGCATGGATGAGGATGAGACATATTATGATGACGAAAATCTATAAACAGCGGGGGACTATGGTGTTGGTCGCTGTCGTTCTTTTAGGCTTGTTTGGGTTGAGCGCTGGCTGCACGCCAGGAACACCGCAACCCACACCTACCCCGACACGGACGCCACACCCCACGGCAACCTATACACCCTTACCGCCCACCCCGACCCTGACCCCGACACCCACCCCGACCCCGGCATTCCCGGTTACGATTGGGTGCGCACAGGGTGTGCCGGCAGCCGCCTGCGCGCGTTTGCAGGAACAAGCTGCTGCGGAAGCAGAGCGGTTCACATGGACCGACGATGGGGTCAGTGCTGATGTTGTGCTGACGAGTCTGGATGACGGCCAGGGGATCCCCGCCGGTGCGTGGACTTATGTTGTGGCTGCTCCGTTTTTTACGGTGGCGGATGACGTCACCAGCGCCGACCTGATGGCGACATGGCAAACAGGTTCAACGGGTCCGTTTGTTGAGCATGCGCTGCTGGTGTCCCCCGATACCAACCAGGTGTTCAGCGCGTGGTGGGGGGCTGCGCAAGGTAATGGGATTATGGTTGTGGAGGCTGCCGATTTATTGGCGACGGCACAGCAGATTGACGCCTGGGTGCTCCTGCCTTTCGACGCGCTGCAACCTGAGTACAAAGTGTTTTACCTTGACGGGCACACACCGCTGGAAAAAGGTTGGCAACCGGAACTCTCGGCCCTATCGCGCCCTCTGTATCTGTCCAGCCCGGGGCGCCCGGAAACGCTGCAACTATTGCCGAGAACCGCCGTCACCTTTGTAAACCGCGATGAAGCGGGGATGACCCGGGTGGTGATGACCGGGGTGACTGCCATGACCCGGGCAACCGCGCGCCTGATGGATATTCAAGGTGTAACGTATCCGGCGAAAGATATTAAACAGTGGTTCAGCGATGCGGATTTTGTCCACGTCAGTAACGAAGTCTCCTTTACACCAGACTGCGTCGCTGAAGGCAGCGGTACCATGTCATTCTGCTCAAACGATGCCTACATCGGTTTACTGGAAGAGATTGGGACCAATATCGTGGAATTAACAGGCAATCACCTTGAAGATAAGGGTGCCCAGTGGATGGACCACTCCCTGGAAATGTACCGTGAACGGGGGTGGAAGTGGTTTGGCGGTGGGGCTAATCAAGCCGAAGGCGCGCGACCTTTGACGGTCACGCACGGCGTGAATAACCTGGCTTTCATTGGTTGCAACACAGTTGGGCCATTCGCTGATGAAGATTCCGGTGGAGCTGCCCGGTGTGATTTTGAGCAAATGACCGCCGATATCCGCAGTTTGCGAGACCAGGGTTATCTCCCCATTGTCACGGTGCAATACCTGGAAGCCTATGAGTATGCGCCTTCCGATCCCCAAATGCGCGATTTTCGCCGTCTGGCTGAAGCTGGGGCGGTAATGGTACAGGGTAGCCAGGCGCACCAGGCTCAAACCATGGAATTCCATGGCGAAACCTTTGTGCACTTCGGATTGGGGAACTTCTTCTTTGACCAGATGTGGAGCGATGGGACACGCCAGGAGTTTGTAGACAGGCTCACTTTCTATAATGGTCGTTTGCTCAATATTGATTTGCGGACAGCTATTCTGGAGGAGTTCGGACGCCCCCGCCCGATGACCGTTGGAGACCCGTTTCCGGAAGCGGATCGCGCGAAATTCCTTACTATGATCTTTGATCTGCGCCCGCAGTAGGGGTGTAATTGAAAGAGTCCCATGCCCGTCAACTTAAGGAGTTCCAGGCGTATAAAACACCATATAAAGCGAATCGACGCTGTTTGTTTCGTGATGTTGGGTGTTAAATGTATTAAAATGAAAACCAATATCAACAGGATGACCGCCTCGTTTTTATTTCTGGCGTTGTTAGCGTGCCGCCTGGGTCCGTTTTCCTATACGCCACCGGCTGCAGAAATTACACCAGCACGCACCGCAACAGCGTTGAGTACAACGCCGTTGTCCGCAACGCAAACACTAACTCCGCCAGCGATAGTCTCAAGTACAGACACGCCGGCGGCTACCGTGACGCTGGAACCTGTAGCGCAGGCAGACCGGGACCGCTATGTGCGTATTTTCCGGGACGTCTGGAAGACGGTAAATCGGCAGTATGTTTATCCTGATTATAACGGTGCAGATTGGGGCGCTGTTCGCGAAGAATTTGAGCCACTGGTTGCAGCAGCGCCGGACGACGAACACTTCTGGCAGCTTATGCGGGTGATGATAGAACGATTGCAGGACGATCATTCGGCTTATCTTAGCCCTGATGAAGTGCAGGCTGAAGATGAGGCGATGCGCGGTGACCTGGACTATGTAGGGATTGGCATCCTTGTCACCGTGCCTGAGGATGCCGTATATGGTGTGGTTCTTTTTCCATTTCCAGAAAGTCCGGCGGAATCGGCAGGGGTGCGTTCCCACGACCGCATCCTCAGGATTGATGGATTTCAGGTCTGCTGCGATATGCAGGGCAACGACTATCTGGATGCGATACTGGGTGCGGAAGGCAGCGCACTCACGCTGACATTACAATATCCCGGCGAATCTGAACGGGATGTAATTGTGAAACGCGAGCGTATCCAAACACAATTGCCTATTCTGTCCCGTGTAATTACATCGACGCAGCACAGCGATCAGCATATTGGCTATGTCCTTATCCCGACACTGTTGGACGAGACGGTTGCTGAAAGGACGCGTGAGGTTCTTACCGGCATGTTCACTACATCTGAAATTACAGGTTTGATTGTGGATATGCGCATTAACGGTGGTGGCGCTTATACAGAGTTATATGATCTGTTGTCTTTGTTCACGCACGGGAATGCCGGCGCGTTTACCCGTCGCCGGCAGGTCGACGATATCCTGGTCATCACAGCTGACCCGATTGCCAACAGTCAGATAATTCCTATGGTAATATTGGTGGGGGAAGAGACTGAGAGTTATGCCGAAGTTTTTTCAGGTGTGCTGCAAGCCCAGGGTCGCGCCACGCTTATCGGGGAACACACAGCAGGGAATGTGGAAACCGTGTACCCTTACGACTTTGAGGATGGTTCGCGATTGTGGATAGCTGAGGAGACATTCGCAGTTTCGGGTGGGTCTGGTTGGGAGGTTACCGGTGTGCTGCCGGACATTCACGTCCCGGGACGCTGGGAGGATATTCGTGAAGAAGATGATATGCAGTTGAAAACGGCGCTGGCGGTCTTGATGGGTGATTATTAACTGGAGGGAGGAGAGAAGATGCTACCAAAGACAGCAATTATTGGGACGGGAACGATGGGTGAGGCAATCATTAAAGGTTTGCTGCGCGAATCACGTATTGCGCCGCGTGACATTGTCGCTTCAGATCCCTGGAAAGAGCGTGTCGAAAGCCTGGTGAATATTTACGGCATCGATAGTGCGGATAACAACGTGGACGCGGTCAATGGGGCAGAGATTGTGCTGCTGGCTGTTAAACCCCAGGTTATGAACGACGTCCTGACGGAATTGAAGGGGTACGTTTCACCCGCGGCATTGGTGTTTTCGATAGCTGCCGGTGTGCGGGTCAAGACGATCCGGTTGGGCCTGGATGTTGCAAGTGTGATTCGCGCCATGCCAAATACACCGGCGCAAATTGGGCAAGGGATTACCGTGTGGACAACGACGCCCAGTGTCACCGATCAGCAGCGTTCGTATGCTCAGATCATATTAACGGCTATGGGGAAAGAAGTGTATGTCACCGACGAACACTATCTCGATATGACGACGGCGCTATCAGGGACCGGTCCGGCATACGTTTATCTGTTTATGGAGGCTATGGTCGATGCCGGCGTGCATCTGGGTTTTTCCAGGCACATTGCAGAGCAATTGGTCTTCCAAACAGTTATCGGGTCAGCGAACTATGCAGCGCAGTCTGAATTACACCTTGCTGCGCTGCGGAATCAGGTGACATCGCCGGGTGGTACAACAGCGGAAGCGCTGTACCATCTTGATAAAGGGGGATTTCGAACTGTCCTGTCCCGCGCTATCTGGGCAGCCTACATGCGTTCTACCCAGTTTGGACAGGAAGACGGCGATTGAGAGATTGCAGATGTCAGTTTGGGTTTGTAAGTTGGCGGTACAGGATAAGCCTGAGTCAAAGTTGCGGGTGGGATTTTTTTGAAAACAAGGCAACACCGGGACGTGCTTTGTCCCGGTGTTTATAATTGCTGGTAATATTATCGGTTGACCTATGCCGGATCGTGTTGATTCCGGTGTAGGGTCACAGTAAAACGGATATTGATTACTCGCGAAGGTCGTTGATCTGGCGCATAAGGCGCGATTTCAGTCTTGCCGCGGCGTTGGGGTGTATTGTATGTTTGCGCGCTGCCTTGTCCAACTGGCTCGCGGCTTCCGGCATCAAGCCGGCAGCTTCGCTGTAGTTGCCGTTTTCGATGGCTAGTCTTACCATCCGCACCGCACCACGCATTTGCCCCTTGACGTAACGGTTGCGTAACCATTTACGATATGAATTCCGAATCTGCTTTTTCGCTGATTGAGTATTTGCCACGCTTGCTCCTCCAAACTTCTGTGTTCCGATATCGAACACGCAGTATACCGTATATTCGTTTTTTGTCCAGTGATATTTCAAACGGGGTGTTTCGGTTGATATGCCAACCGAAATACCCCGTAATACCGTGTGGCGGCGTGGGAGTCAAGGTAGGAAACGCTGTTGGAGTATTCCGCGCCGCAAATAACATTCCACAACAGAAAATGGCAAATCCTGTTTAGCAGGTTTTTGTATTTTCAGCAGTCTACCCCAGGTTAATTTCCATTACGGGTGATAAATGGAAGAAATAGTCGGAAATCAGGCATAATGGCACCCACAAAATCGATACCTGTTGCATCCGGCGGTACCATCACAACACGCGATGCCGGTGTAAAAGTATAACCCGCTTTTGATGCCGATACTGTATAGGTACCGGAAATCAAATCGGTGATGGTGTATTGACCCGTGACAGAGGTGCTTCCACTGTAAGTTCCTGCATCAACCAGAACACCCTCAATGCCTATACTATCCGTGTCCCTGACCCATCCGGAAACAGTGTAGACTTCGCTGGGCAGTTGAATATTCAGTGGCATTGCAGGGTCACCCAACAGCGTCATAATCCGGGAAAGATAGGAGTATTGAATCACTGTCCGTCCCGCCTGGGTGAGTTGTCCCAGACGAAGTTCCTTCCCCACAAACAGAAGATCAAGCATAGCTTCTGTCATTTTTTCCTGCTCAAATGCATAGGCTAATCCTGCCGGACCAAAGTTGGCGATGGCTCCGCTTTGGGTTAAGACAGTTGTCGCCCACTCGCCGATCGAACGGACATCCCGTCCCTGCAATGCTGGATATGTCGGCGGGAACATCCAATAACCATCCCAGCAGTCGAGGGAAAGGAGGAAAGGCAGCTTGTTAGTTTCGGTGAGTGCGCTCAGGTCCACGTTGAACAGCAGCGGTTCATGCGCCCAACGGTGAATCGACCCGTGACCCGAGTAGATCAGGAGCGATGCTCCGGCATTCCAGCTTTGCAGGACAGCCTGTGTGGCAGTTGGGCAGCTGGTTGTCAGGGAAGGCGCACAGTAATCTTCCATAAAAATCCGGGTTGTTGCGATATTCGATGGGATATAGGCTTCAAGGCGTGTCAGCAGGCTGTCGAAGCCCTCGTCGTAAGTGGAACCGTTGTCGGCAACTAAAAGAGCTTGTGACTGCCAATCCGCCGTAGGTTGCGCTTCATATTTCAGAATTTTATTGACATAAGCTGTCACTTCTGCCATTGTTTGTGCCGGAATGCGCCCTACCATAACTTCAGGTGCGCCGTTGCCGTCCACGTCACCGAATAAAACATCCAGCGGAACTTCTCCCTGGTTGGGGTCATCGAACGCCAGATAAGGTGGAATCCATGACGGGGTGTAAGTCCCATAATCCGCAGGATTATAGCCCTTGAAATTAAAGTTACCGTCTCCCACCAGGAAAAGGTATTGCGGAGCATCCCCGGGCCAGTTTGCATAGGCGTGTGCAACAAAAGCCCGTATAGCTTCCGGATGGAATATACCCCCGTTAAACAACGGGTAGATATCCTCAACGGCGACCGCGGTGATCCGCAATCCCTGACTTTCCCGGTGGTTAATCAACGGGCTTAACGCAGAGAGGAATTGCCGGGGGGCGATGATAATTTCATCCGCGCCTTCTGCCGGTGTGATTAAATTGAGGTCCGGGTTGTATTGGGTGACCGTCACCCCGCTGGGGAACTGTGCAAGATAGCGAATTTCCCCGGTGAGTGTTTCACGGAAGATCAGGTTTTGACCATTGGTGGCAAAGTCGGTCAGGGAAACAGGGTGCAATGCGTCGCTGACGTCGTATAGACGCGTGTTGTCGGGCACACCGGTTAACGTATAAGTTGATGCGACATCGATATTTCCATCACATAGCAGACCGTCCGGGCTGGCGACAGGTTTCCGATTATAGGTTATTTCTGCCCTGTCAAAGTAGAGGGTTTGTCTCAATTCATCGGTATAGATGTGCAAAATATTACTGCCATCGCTGAGAACATTTTGTGGAATCACAGCTTGGATGATTTTGCCCAGTTTACCCGACCATGTCCATTCACCAAGGTTGGTACCATTCACAGCCAGCCGTACAAGGTGGCTGGCTGTACTTGCAGCAGCCACTTCAACCTCTAGCAAAGCGGTTTCGGTTGGGATGGGATTGTTAAGCGTAATCTCGTAGGTATCGGTGACGCCCGTCGCTGTTGGGATTTTTTCCCAAAACCAGGTCGTGTCTGTTCCAGGATTGGTGCTGAACCGAGCCCAGTAAAGATAATTTTCTTCAATCGCTGTCGTGCCGGTGCACATTGTCGCTGCGGGGAGCATTTCAACAGGGTTCACATCACGCTCGGACATCCGCAGTCCGGAGGATGCTGAACTAACCGTTAACCAGTAAACATTTTCATCCGTATATTTCTCGTTTTGTGGGCTGCCATGAAACTTTTCACCGTAAAAGAGCAGTGCATCGCCGGGATCGAATGTCGCATCGTTAAGCCCCATCCCCTCCAGAGCGACCTCTTCTCCGCGCCAGAGCACGTGAAAATCGTCTGCCGCGCTGGTGGTCACTGGCACCCCCGCGTTTGCCAGACTCGTGTAGTCAAGGATATAGAGCCCGTCGGTGATTATTCCAATCCGCCAGGTTGTTTCCGGCAGTGGGAAGGGTGTCGCGGGTACCGGTAATTGTGGCAAAGTGGCTAAGCCAAACCGCCCGGGGCTGCTGCCAAAGAGTACGCGATCCTGGAGTTCCTCTGTGTTATCTGTTCCGGGGGTTGGTTTTTCACTGAGTGCAACTTGCACGGAAAAGAATAATGCCAGTGACAGCGCCATGACTATGACCAGGCGAATCGATTTCCTGTGCAGAAAAAAGGAATTTTCTTCGTTAATCATTTTATCCTCGATGTTCCAATCCTGATTTTCAGATAGTCTTGTGCATTACCAAATTTTAGTAAGGTGGGATCACCCATCCTCGTTCTATTATACAAGATAATGAATTCTAATATTGGGATAGGGCAGGTTAAATGCGATAGTCCCTTGTGGTAGGCGGTTGGGGACTCAGGTATAAAGATTGCAACAGATTTGGGCTTTTGAGCATAAGAGGACAAAAATAACGGTGTGCAGGTTATCCGCACACCGTTTTGACCGGTGGAAAACAGTTCAGGACTGTCTTGTTATAATCAGTGTTTGATGCTGATACGTTTGCTTTGCCCTGCTTCTATAACTTTAGGGAGCACAACTGTGAGCACGCCTTTTTTAAAGGACGCCTCGATTCTATCGCCATCAACCTTGCAAGGCAGTGGAATGGACCTTCTGAACGAACCATAGGAGCGTTCCATCTTATAGTAATTCCTACCCTTATCCTCGGATTCGGCGACTTTTTCGCCGCTGATCTGCAGCGTGTTGTGGTGTAATGTAAGGTTGATTTGATCCTCTTCCAAACCCGGCAGCTCAGCAGTCACTTCGACTGCATCCTCCCCGTCCACGACATCAACACGTGGTTGGAATTCGCGCAGGCTTTGATCGAAGTCGAAGGGACGCATCCCAAAACCCCGTGTAAAGAAATCGTCGAACATCCGGTTCATATCCTGCTGCAATGAGACAATTGGATCTCTCTGTTTGTTTAACCTGAACTTTTGCTTCCTCTTTTTTCCAAGGGAGCAGATTTACTTAGGCATAACACACCTCCTTACCTTGCTGGCTGGCGAATATACCAGTTAGATATTTGTGTTATTATTTTCGAACATTGTCTGATCTGTTTCAGCCAGCTTTAACTGTAATCTTTTTGGTTGTCGGTACAACCTTCGGCAAAGTCAACCGCAATATGCCATCGCGCACCGATGCTTCAATACGGTCCTGATCGATGGTGTCGGACAGGGTGAAACTGCGGTGATAGTCACCAACCCGGTATTCAGTATACGCTGGTGTGTAACCCTCTGGCTGCGCATCGTTCACATAGCCCATAATGGTTAACACTTTCTGTTCGAGTGTGATATCTACCGAATCTTCCCCGACACCCGGCATATCTGCGATCACGACAATATTGTCATTGGTTTCATAGATATCGGTGCGCGGTACAAATGCTAACCGTGAGCGGGTGCGCTCTGGACCGTTTTCTACAATCTCCTGCTTTTGTGTTTCCTGAACTTGCAGTTCATCATTTTGGCTTGCCATTATATTTTCTCCATAACTTAGTTTGTTATTGATGCCCTTTCCCGGTTGCTTACGCAGCGGAGACGGAGATTTTCCGCGGTTGATCTGCTGCAGCGCGGGGAAGGACAATGCGGAGCACACCCTTTTCATAGGTCGCTTCAACACCTTCGGCATCGACCTGGAAGGGAAGTTGGAATGCGCGCTGGAATTTCCCATAACCGCGTTCGCGCCGGTGATAAGCATCGCCTTCCTGCTAATTCAGGTGCATTGCGAACGCCAGTAAGAGTCAGCACATTTTCACGCACCGATATATCAAGCTCCTCCGGGTTAATGCCCGGTAATTCTGCAGTGACAATGAGGCCTGCGTCATTCGCCCATACATTCATTGCCGGATAACCGGCTGCTGCGCTTGGCATACTGCCTCCCGGACGATCAAAAAGTCGGTTCATCTCCCGGCGCAGTCGCTCCAACTCGCGCGAAGATGACCATAGGTCAAATGGATCTCGTAACATACGCGTACCTCCTTATTTTTATATATTTTTATCGTAACATCCGTATGTTTGATTAATGTTACACTTTTATTGTAGCTGGAAAGCATTAGAGAAAGATAAACAAAACATCAGAAAAACATATATATGATGTGAGGTTATCTGGCTGAAAAAACTGGTTCCTCATTGTTTAGTATGTTGCCCCAATTTGAAATACGCCTCATCTAATCTCATTCTAATGAAATCAGATTATCATAGGAATAATGTACCGCATGACTGATTTGAGGTGCGAATGTGTCAAGGCGCTCTGATCGTCAAACAACGCCGGGTTGGCGGTAGCAAAAATATTAACTTATGAGGTTGGGGGTGACTATGGTCAGAGGAAAACAAAATGCAAAATCTTGGAATTTAAGGCTGAAGTTCAGCAGCTTCTCAATATTTTATCCCATTCACTTTATAAGGAGAGGGATATTTTTCTGCGGGAACTTATCTCAAATGCCTCTGATGCTTTGCACCGACTGCAGTTTGAGATGCTGACAAACCAGAATGTCCTGGATCCTGAAGTTGAATTGGCGATTCATGTGGATTTTGATGAAGAAGCGCAAACGCTGACCATCTCGGATACCGGGATCGGGATGACAAGTGAGGAAATGATTCAGAACCTGGGTACCATTGCCCATTCAGGTGCGATGTCATTTATGAAGAATTTGGCAGAAGGTCAAAAGCTGGACGATATCATTGGTCAATTCGGGGTCGGTTTTTATGCTGTTTTTATGGTTGCAGAGGAAGTGCGGGTTACCTCACGGTCCTATCAGCCCGATGCTGAAAGCTGGTTGTGGACTTCAAAAGGTGACAGTTCTTATACGCTGACACCTGCGGAAAAAACTGACCGGGGTACCGTTGTCGAAGTACAATTGAAGGAAGATGCGGTTGAATTTGCTTCTGCCTGGCGTCTGGAACAGATTATCAAGAAACACTCGAACTACGTCAGCTTCCCCATCTATGTGGGTGAAAAAGTTGCCAACCAACAGACTGCCTTGTGGAGAATGCCGGCAAGTGAGATAGAGGAAGATGCCTACAACGAGTTTTATCGTCAACTCACTCTGGATTTTCAGGACCCGCTATTCCACATCCATGTGACGGCCGATGTTCCGGTGGATATCCGAAGTATCCTTTATATTCCGCAAAGCAGCGACCGCGCGATGTTGGGACGGCGGACAGATTACGGGCTCAAACTCTACTCGCGCAAAATTCTGATCCAGGAAAACAACAAGGATTTGTTGCCCGAGTATCTGCGTTTTGTAGAGGGTGTCGTGGACTCTGCTGATATACCGCTGAATGTCGCGCGTGAGACGGTACAGAGCAACCGGACCATTGGGCACATAAAAAGAGCGCTGCGCGGTCGTTTAATCAAAGACCTTGCGAACGATGGGTGAAGAGCAACCTGAGGATTATAAAAAATTCTGGACTGCGTGGGGTATGTTGATTAAAGAAGGGGTGGCAACAGATTATTCCGGACGGGATGACCTTTTGCCCTTGCTGCGTTTCCAAACCTCTAAATCGCATGGAGAACTTGTTTCTCTGGAACAATATGTGGAGCGCATGGCAGAGGCGCAGACCGATATGTACTATATTCTGGGCGATAACCTGGAATCTGTGGAGCGCAGCCCGCATTTGGATTACTTCAAGGATCATGATTTGGAAGTCCTGATGATGATTGACCCGCTTGACGCGTTTATGATTCAAAACTTGCGTGAGTATGATAGGCAAATCGCTTAAAGAATGTCGATGATCCGGATTTGGAGCTGGCACCTGACGCAGAAAGATGCCGCTGAAAAAGAATCAACTGCGGAACTCAGTGCCGAGGATTTTGCGAAGCTGATCCTGCGTATCAAGGAGGTATTGGGGGAGCGTGTTGTAGAGGTCCGGGAAGCGAAAGTGCTGAAAGACAGTCCTGCCCGTCTGGTTTCACCAGAAAGCGGGCCCGAGCGGGAGATGCAGCGCGTGCGGCGTCTGCTGGAATCCGACTATGAAATACCAGCCCGGATAATGGAGGTCAATCGCGGTCACCCGCTTATCCAAAACCTGTCCGCGTTGGTGCAGACTGACTTCGCAAACCCGTTGATTGATTTATCCATCGAGCAACTATTTGACAATTTACTGCTTGTGGAGGGGTTGCTTCCCAATCCGGTGCAAATGGTACCGCGCATCCAGTCCCTGCTGGAACGTGCCACACGCGAGCCAAAAGGTGCATCGGATAATTAAATAACCTGCTGCCAAATCACAATAATTCTGTGGCGGGTCGGGAATCATCTTTGCATACAAAAGCAGGGTGTTCCGACCCGCCACAGAAGTGCGAAACTGGTTATAGTATAAGTTGTTAAGAAACCGGTGTATGTGCATCTGTTTTTCCTATGCGGAAAGGTGACGGGCACCCAGATAGAAAACTTGGCTTGACATGGTCAATGAACCCATCTACAATGAAAGTAGAATGCTGAATCGAGAATAGACTATGCTAATATGTCCAAGAACATATCGAGCGAATTTCAGGAATATCAAGACTTATAACTGCGGGTCATTTTATGTGACCCGCAGTTGTGTTATTTAGGGTCAGAAAAATTTTAAAAGGAGGTTCAACAACATAATTTACCGGCTATTTTTAGTAAAAAGATTTGTTCAACTAAGACAAATGTATCAATGACCTGGGCAACACCAGCTTACCTCTTAATATTCAAAACCAATCTTCGTGAGAACGACGAAATGGAGGCTGGGACTATGGAGGATAGACAATGTTTGACGAAAAAATGCTGAGAGAATTGGCTTCAATACAGACCAACGGTCCAATCTTGAGCGTTTACCTTGATGTGGATCCCGTACAGCAAGCTTCAGAAGCCTATAAACTAAAACTGCGGGAAATGTTGAAACAGGTCGAAGAGACCGCAGATAGCGCTGATGTTGATGCTGTCAGGCATTATATTGACTATGCCTATGACTGGTCTGGACGAAGCCTGGTTCTTTTTTCGCGCCAGGCATGAGGATATATGGTATGCGTTTCCATTAGTTGTCCCTGTACGTTCGTCAGTTTTGGTAGCGAATAAGCCGTATATTTCCCCGTTAATTGAGTTAAACGGGCTTTATGGACACTATGCTGTAGCTCTCGTGGACCGCCAGGGCGGAAGGTTTTTTCTGTTCGAGATGGGGGAGTTAGTTATTGAGGAGGCAGCTACAGGGGAATTGGTCCGCCATACTCGGAAAGGGCGCGGTTCTTCCGTAGTTGGTATGCGTGGCGGTGCAGGATTCTCGGGACGTAAGGAAGCTGAGGTTGTTCAACGGAACATCAAAGACACGGCTAATGCGTTCAGTGAATTCTGTGAAAAACACCATCCAAGGCAGGTTTTACTGGCTGGGTCTGACCGGACCTTAGCTCAGTTCCAGGATTTGATAACTTCCAAGCTGGGCAGCATGGTCGTTGGAACGTTCTCTTCAGATATGGATGCGACTGAGACGCAAATTCGGGAGCAGTCATTTGCGATGATTCAGGAAATCGGAGCCAATCGTCATAAGGAGCTCGTGAATACAGTACGGACTTCTGCCGCTAAGGGTATGAATGGCGTCGTGGGCCTTGACAACACATTGACCATCGCCAATGAAGGACGCGTGCA
Source organism: uncultured Chloroflexia bacterium (assembly GCA_963700595.1). Classification (GTDB taxonomy): domain Bacteria; phylum Chloroflexota; class Anaerolineae; order B4-G1; family SLSP01; genus PWVB01. The sequence continues at coordinate 342,135 of CAVOYE010000007.1, read as the reverse complement.
GGTGTTAATCACGGCACGCGATTATCATGCGCCGGGTTTCCGCTGTAAGGGATGCGGTTACTTGACGACACAACAACTGGAGAAATGTTTATTTTGTGGCGGGCAATTCGAAGAAATACCCGATGCAGTTGAAGCCGTGGTCGCGCAGGTAGTCGAAAAAGGCGGAACGGCGGAGATTCTTGATGACGAGCAAATGGACCAGATGCAGATAGGAGCCCTTTTACGGTATTGATGGGCTAATGCCTGCTGGCATGTTTTGTATAGAACACTTTTTCAATCTCCAGCCGGTTTTACGGATACTTGGGTATATCTGAACAGATATCGAAGCACAATCTGGAAACCGGCTGGACCTTGATAGATGATGATGCGTTAAAGCCTGGGACGATATGAAAAAGCAACCCACAAAAAAAGATCAGTATAAACCGACAGATATGCGAGCCTACCGCCGGCGAAGTGAACGCAACCTTGTGATTGCCGTGGTCGTATCGTTATTGATTTTTGGCAGCCTTATTATTGGATTGATATATGGTTGGATGTCCTTATTCACAGCTGTGCTCGTCCTGCTGCCGGGTGTGGGTGTATTCGTACTGGTGTGGTTGCTGCTGAAGGGATTGGAACGTTTAACACGGGATAAAGCAGATCAGGATGATAAATGAGCTGCGCAGTGCCGACGCAGCTCATTTATCATGATGTATTTTTGTACAGCCCTAGCTGTGGTTTTGTACAGCCCTAGCTGTGGTTTTGTACAGCCCTTTACTTCTGATACCGTCTGGTAAATGCTGCCAGATGTTCCAATGCACTCTCTATTTTGTCATATGCGGTTGCGTAGGACATCCGGACATAGCCTTCTCCGGACTCGCCGAAGGCCCGACCGGGTATTACAGCGACATGCTCTTCTTCTAAAAGTCGCTCCGCAAATGCGCTGTCGTCCATCCCCGTGCTTTGGATGGATGGGAATGCGTAAAAAGCCCCTTGTGGTTCAATGCACGTTAATCCTAAAGCATTCAGACCGTCAACGATGAGCCGGCGGCGGCGATTGTATTCAGCGCGCATTTCATCGACATAAGGATCCCCCACCTCGATCGCTTTGAGCGCCGCCCATTGCGAGGCTGTCGGCGCGGACATAATAAGGTATTGGTGGAGTTTCCGCATCGCGCCAATCAGAGGCGCCGGTCCGGCGGCGTAACCAACGCGCCATCCGGTCATCGCATACGATTTTGAGAATCCCTGCAATATAATCGACCGGTGGAACATTCCTGGCAGCGTGGCGAAGCACGTATGCTGCACGCCGTAGACCAACCGGTCGTATATTTCATCGGACACGACAACAAGGTTATGCCGCTCCGCCAATTGAGCAATTTTCAGTAAGTTTTCATGCGTAATCACGGTGCCGGTGGGGTTGTTGGGTGAACCCAGGAGGAGTACTTTGGTCCTTGGTGTGACCGCTTTTTCAATAGCTTCCGCCGTGAGTTGAAAACCGTCTGATGCCGAGGTCGGTATTTTGACCGGCGTTGCGCCCACCATTCTGGCGGTCGCTTCGTAGGCGACAAAGCACGGCTCTGCGTATATCATTTCATCGCCGGGGTCCAGTACGGCGGCTAAGGCCAGGTAAAGCGCTTCTGAAACGCCCACTGTAATGAGGATTTCATTTTCTGCCTCATAGACAGGTCCATAACGCTGCTGGAGTTGAGAAGCGATGGCTTCGCGTAACGCGATAATCCCGGAGTTTGAGGTGTAGTGTGTTTCTCCTCTCTTCAGGGCTGCGATGCCTGCCTCGACAATCGGTGCCGGGGTAATGAAGTCCGGTTCGCCAATCCCCAGACTGATGACGTCCTTCATTGTGGCGGCAATATCGAAGAAGCGGCGGATGCCGGAAGGTTTGATAGCTATTGACTGTTGCGGATGAAAAATCGTTTGTATGCATTTTATACACCTGTAAAAACAATATTGTCGCGGCTACAGTTCCACTGAGGAATCGCCGATGTTGAGGCTTCGAAAACGACCGGTTAAGCGCACCCACCGTCCAATAAGTGATTCTTCCAATAATTCAGATTCTACCTCAACGCCTTCGTCAAGAATGCTGTCTCGCAGGATCGAATTGCGCACTTGCGCGTTCTTGCCGATGGAGACATAAGGGCCAATCGACAGAACTTTCGACGATAGCTGTCGGGTGGATAAAGACCGGCGGCACAATGACCACACCCGGGCGCGGTGTGCCGTAACTGTTATCACTGCCGTTGTCCAGCAAATAGCGATGGGTAATGAGGGTTGTCTCAGGTTTACCCGTATCCTGCCAAACCCCCACAGGCCTGACCGTAAAATTCGCACCCTGTTCGATCATCAAAGTAATAGCATCAGCAAGGTAGTATTCACCTTTAGTCTGGATTTGCCGTTCCATCAGTTCTGCGCAAGCCCGGGCGAGCCAGGCGCCGTCCCGGAAGTAATACAGTCCAATGAGGACGTTTTTGTTATCCATTGCGGCGGGTTTTTCTATGAGCCTGGTCGCACGACCGGAATCATCCGTTTCAACGACACCGAAGCGCCGCGGGTCTTCAACTTCCTGCGTGTAAATGACGCCATCAAGCCCGGCTTTGTCCAAACCCGAGAAATCCGTGTCATCAAATAGCGTATCAACCCACGTGAGGAAAAGAGGTCCCTGCAAATGTTCACGGGCTAACCAGATCGCATGGGCTTGTCCAAGCAATTGCTTCTGTTCGACAAAATGCGCAGGAATATCACGCGTAGCAGTGATATGATCTTTGACCTGATCCCCCAGCCAACCCACAATAAAGACGTATTCCGCTAGGGTGGATTCGTAAACCGGTCCAGGACATGGTCGAGAATGGGGCGACCAGCCAGGGGCAGCAGAGGTTTAGGGCGTGCCCATGTGTGCGGTCGCATCCGTGTACCAAATCCTGCCATTGGGATAACAAGTTTCATAGCTGAACTCCTTATGACCGGTGCCGAAGCAAGCCCCTTTGAGTTTATGCCTGGCTTAAACGCACCAGGAATGTACGTGGATTATAACATTCCAATCAGTAGAGACAACCTGGGTACCCGTCATATTTTTCCATCCATACATCGTCTATGCTCTTAGTGCGGCGCGGAATAGTCCTCTCTTGCCTCCAAAGTTGATTCCCGCGCCGCACTTCCTTCCAGGGGTGTGTCGGTTGCCCAGGGCAACCGACACACCCCTTAAACCAGGTGGCGGGGCGGAGGTCTCCCTTGCATGCAGAAGCACCGTGTTCCGCCCCGCCACAGCATCCTGTTCAAGGCAAATCAATATATTATTTGCGAAGTGCGAAGGATGTACACTTATTACCGTTGCGGAAAAGTGGCGGACACCAAGACAACCTGGGGACATTGAAATTTATCAATTCCTTTACTATGCTATAATGTTTTGTAACTTTAGTGTGCTTTGAATGCTTTGAAGACTGTGTAAGCGAGGGTTTTATGTTCGGAATGACACCTGACATTTTATTGGGACGTTTGTTGGTCATATTACTGGGAATACCTATTCACGAGTGGGCGCATGGGTGGGTTGCGCATCTGCTGGGTGATGAAACACCGGAATTGGAAGGCAGATTGACGCTGAATCCCCTGACCCATCTGGATCCCATAGGCACAATTATGATCCTCCTGACCGGTTTTGGGTGGGGACGGGCAGCACGCGTTAACCCCTATCGCATGTCCAGGGTGAAAAACCCGCGGGTGGGTATGGCGCTGTCTGCATTAGCCGGTCCGCTCTCCAATATTATTCAAGCTATGGTGTTTGCAATTCCGATTCGTTTGGGCTTGCTGTCGTTATTTTCCACAACCCAGGCAGACCGTTTGGGACAGGTGTTATTTGCGGTGATTGGGGTCAACATCGGATTAGCTGCTTTTAACTTACTTCCTATTCCACCTTTGGACGGCTCCAAGATTTTGGCAGGCGTCGCTCCACCCCCTGTCGCCGATTTCCTGGAAAGCCTTGAGCCTTATGCATCTTACATTTTCATTTTTGTGCTCTTCATTTTACCGCGGATGGGATTCAATATTGTCAGTGCGATGGTCTACCCGCTTCAGCAATTTCTCATGCGAATGCTTTTCTGGTGATGGTGGCGCACCGGGCACTTTACCGGTTCCGGCAATTTTTCTCAATGTTTTGGGGCAGTTTCCGTCCGGTGGACCAGGCTGTATGTGGAAACAAGGCTGCCGGATGCCAGGCTGCTAGCGTTATTTTCGCGTATGCCGCGTACGGAGCAGAATCACGGCATTGCTGTCTGCAAAGCCCTGGAAGCGCGTGGGTTGAATTCGCCAGACCTTTTAGCTGCGGCGCTGCTGCACGATGTGGGGAAGATTAAATTTTATCCCGGATTGTGGGAACGGGTTTTCACCGTCCTTGTTGAACATAGCGCTCCAAAGCTCGCGCAGCGCATGACACAGGGTTCCGCAAAAGGTATAAGACGCGGATTTGTGGTCCGCCGTTTCCATGCGGACTGGGGCGCCGATTTAGCCCGGAAGGCGGGTGCTTCTTCCCGTACATTGGTTCTGATACAAGCGCACCATACCATGCCGGCGGATGATGATGGCGGAGTTGACCGCTCTGCAAGCCGTCGATGATAATTGAACTAAAGATAGGACAATATGGATTCCAATCGCCAACGCATAACCATTATAGGCACGGGCTGTATCGGAGCGTCCATCGGCTTGGCGCTCCACCAATCCCGGGATGCTGATCACCTGGAAATCGTGGGTCATGACCGCGAGCACGGACACGCGCGCATGGGCCAAAAGATCGGGTGCTTTTGATCGCGCTGTCCTGAATCTGGATTTAGCGCTTGATGGCGCGCGGTTAGTGATCCTCTCCGTTCCCCTGGCAGAATTGCGCCAAACATTATCTGATGTCGGTCGCCTGCTTGAGCCGGATGCCGGTACTGTGATTACCGACACAGCCCCCCTGGCTGTGCCGGTGTTGGAATGGGCATTGGACCTGCTTCCACCCGGCAACCATTTTGTTGCCGCGGATCCCTTTTTGGCGCCGGGTATGGGCGGTTGGGAACCGCTGCAGGGTATAGTTGACGCGAAAGCGGACTTATTCAAAGGCGCGGTCTATGCCATAACAGCGCAAGGGGAGGAACATCCTGGTGCGGTACGGACTGTCAGCAATCTGGCGATGGTCCTGGGCGCATCGCCCTATTATATGGACCCTGCTGAACACGATGCTGTCCGGGTCTTGACCGATGCCGTGCCCGACCTGATGGCAACGGCTTTGTTTGCATCTCTATCTGAGTCTCCGGGATGGGGGGAGGCGCGTCGGGCGGCTGGACGGTCTTTTGCAACGGCGACAGCGGCAGCTGCTGGGGATGCGGCATCCAGACGCATGCTGATGCAATTGGGGCGTGAGACGGCGCTGCGGGGTGTTGAAGCTGTTCTTGACCGTTTGACAGCGCTTCACACGCACCTGAAAGAGGGTGATATCGATGCGCTGGAGATGGTATTAACCGCGGTTTCACAAACACGTGAAACCTGGATCGCTGAAAGCCTGCAGCGTGCGTGGCAAACGCAACCCGAGTACCACGCGAACACGACACCCTGTTTGGACGAACCATGCGCGCGCTTTTAGGTGAGGGTCTTGCCGGTAAGACGTGAGCTGGATGCTGACCGGGTAGGTAGCATAAAGGTAAAGGATTGGCTTGTGAATGGAGCAAACAACCCCCTATGACCGACGGGCATCGCGTGATGATGATCGCACCCACATCGTTTTTCCTGGATTATGGGTGCCATGTAAGAATTCTTGAAGAAGCGCGCGCTTTACAGTCTCTTGGGCAGGAAGTGCGTATCGTGACGTATTATATGGGACGGGATTGGCCCGGACTGGCTATTGTGCGCTCCCGCTCAACCCCTGGCACGCGGATTATGAGGTCGGGTCCTCCCGCCATAAAATAATCTTTGATGTGCTTTTAACCTGGCGAGCGCTGGTGGAAATGCTGCGTTGGAAGCCGGATATTATCCATGGGCATCTCCATGAAGGAGCCTTGATCGGGAGTATCCTGGGGCATATGGCGCGGATTCCGGTCGTTTTTGATTTCCAGGGCAGCTTGACAGCCGAAATGCTGGATCATCATTTCATCACGAAGGACACCCCCGGTTACTATTGGTGGCTGCGCCTGGAAGAGCGCATCGTCGAGATGCCGGATGCGGTGATCGCCAGCACAACGCAAAGCGTCGATATACTGGCGCGGGATTTTCTGCGGGAAAAGGCGGTCTACTCTCTGCCGGACAGCGTTAACCTCGATTTTTTCAGACCGGATTGTATCGCACCCGCAGTCAGGACTGCAGCGGCGCGCCGAACTGGGTATCCCGTCAGACCGCCAACTCGTTGTTTATCTGGGATTATTGGCGGATTATCAGGGCATCCCCCAGCTGCTGGAAGCTGCCGCCAGGTTGCGGGCGCAGGACGTTCCGGTGTCATTCCTGGTGATGGGCTTTCCTGCCGTTGACCATTACCGGGAACGCGCATCCCATCTCGGCTTGACGCCGCAGGATGTGGTCTTTACCGGGAAAATACCCTATGAACAGGCACCGCATTATCTGGCGCTGGGGGACCTTTCGATTGCCCCAAAAATATCGGCGACTGAGGGCAGCGGCAAGATCTTGAATTATATGGCAACCGCTCTTGCCTGTGGTGGCTTATGATACCAACGTCAGTCGCGAGTACCTCGGTGATCTGGGGACGTATGCGTCCCCCCTGGGAGACGTTGAGGCGCTGGTGCAGGCGCTGCGCACGCTGCTGGATGATCCTGATGCGGCGCGGCAGCTGGGCAGCAAACTGCGCGAGCGCGCCCGGCAGCACTTCTCGTGGGAAGGCACCGGCAGCGCCCTGATGCGCATTTATCAGGAACAGTGGAAGAAAAGGTGAAAGCATGTATGCACAGGTGCTGGTTTTCCTGCCCGTCAAGACAAGAACCTCGCCTTTCCTGGACTACAGCATCCCGGAGGCGCTGAAAGAAACCGTGAAACCGGGCGTGCTGGTGGTCGTCCCGGTACGGAACCGGTCGCTGCCGGGGATTGTGATCGCCTGCACCGATAAGCTGTCTGCCCCTTATGTGCTGCCCATCCAGAGCGTGCTGGACCCCAAACCCGCGCTGCGCGGGGCACTTTTGGAATTGGCGCGCTGGATAGCCCGGGAAACCCTGTCGCCCCTGCACAAGTGCGTGCAAATGATGCTGCCCCCGGGCTTGCGCCCTCAAGCCTACCAGTTGGTGACGCCCCAGGTCAACGCCGTCCCGCCGGGTCTGCCTGCCCCTGCGGAGACGTTGTTGCGATATCTCATCAAGCGCGGACCCCTGAAAAACTCACAATTAAAATCCGCGTTGAAGACCATAGATTTGCCCCGCGCGCGGCGATATTTACAGGGACGCGGTTATATTTCGGTGGAGCGTTTGCTGCGCATGCCGCGCATCAATCCGCGCACCGTACGCCTGGTAGAATTGCGTGCGCCGCGTGAAAATTGGGAGACGGGCTTGACCCGCCTGCGCCGTCTTGATCTGTATACCGCAGTTCTGGAGTTCCTGGAACGCGAAGGCAAACCTGTCGAACTTGACGTTGTCTATGCTGAAACGGATGCGCAGCTGAATCATATCAACACGCTGGAAAAGCGCGGTTTGATTGCCTTCAGCCGCAAAGAAATCACCCGCGATCCGCTGGCGGACAGCGTATTTACCCCGGATACACCGCCGGTTTTGACGCCTGGGCAGGCGCTGGTGTGGGAAGGTGTAAAACCTATGCTCGCGCCTGGCGCAGGATCAGCCGAATCCGGTGCTGCTTTTAGGGGTGACCGGTTCCGGGAAAACTGAAATCTATATGCGCGCCACCGCCGAAGTGCTGGCGCAGGGGCGGCAGGCGATTATTCTGGTCCCTGAAATTAGCCTCACGCCGCAAACCGTGCGTCGTTTTGCGGTACGGTTTCCGGGAAAGGTGGGGCTGTGGCACAGCGGTATGAGCCCGGGTGAACGTTATGACACCTGGCAGCGCATGCGCGACGGTGAGATTTCCATCATCGTTGGCGCGCGTTCCGCTTTGTTTGCGCCGTTTCGCTGACCTGGGGTTAATCGTGATGGATGAGGAGGAAGATACAAGCTACAAGCAGGGGCGGATACCGTATTATCATACCCGCGAAACCGCGGCGCAGTTGGCGCGTTTATCGGGAGCCCTGCTGATCATGGGCAGCGCGGCGCCCAGCCTGGAATCTTATAACCGGGCGCTTGCCGGCGCCTACCAGATGTACCGGCTCCCGCAGCGTGCGATGGGGCACCAGCAGCGCCTGGCAGATTGGCAGCGCGTTCTTCACGTCCCCAGGAACCTGTACCGACCTGTTGCTGATGCCCCGCAAGCAGCGACCATACCTTTGCCCCTGGTGCGCGTCGTGGATATGCGGGCGGAACTCAAATCGGGCAACCGTTCGGTTTTCAGCAGAGCCCTTGTCGAAGCTGTGGATCAGGCCCTTGCCCGTAAGGAGCAGGTGATTTTCTTCCTCAACCGGCGCGGTACATCAACTTTTGTGTTTTGCCGGGATTGCGGCTGGACCGCGACCTGCCCGCGCTGCGATATCCCGTTGACACTACACGCAAAATCCGATGTCCTGATCTGCCACCGCTGCAACTATCGCAAAAAGTCAAAACAAATCTGCCCGGAGTGCGGTTCCCATCGCGTTCGCGCCTTCGGCTTGGGAACGGAAGGGCTGCAATCGCGGGTGGCAGAACAATGGGCAAACGCGCGTATCCTGCGTTGGGACAGGGATATGGCGCGTTCGCACGCCGCGCACGAGGCGATTATGGGGCGCTTTGTGATGGGCAGGGCGGATATCCTGGTAGGCACGCAGATGGTCGCGCGCGGTCTGGATATACCCCAAGTGACCGTCGTGGGCGTGATTTCGGCGGATACAGCCTTGAAGCTGCCTGACTTCCGGGCTGCAGAGCGGGGATATCAACTGCTTTCACAGGTGGCAGGCAGGTCGGGACGCGGGTTGTTGGGGGGGCAGGTCATTTTCCAGACCTACCATCCGGATCACTACGCGGTACGTTATGCGGCGGTTCATGACTATGAGGGTTTTGCCCGGTACGAGATGGCGTTTCGCCGCAGCGCCGGGTACCCTCCCGCCACACGCCTGGCGCGCTTCGTCTATTCAGATGTCAACGCGGATAAGGCGCAGCAAGCTGCTGAGCGTTTAGCCGGACTTCTCCGGATCATGCTCCGGGAGGAAGGTTTGCCCGACAGTGATTTGATTGGTCCCGCTCCGGCTTTTTTCGCGCGGGTGCGGGGGCGATACCGGTGGCAAATCCTGCTCCGCCACGTGTCACCCGCTGATTTCCTGCGGAACCTGCCGCTGCCCGCTGACTGGTTGGTGGATATTGATCCTGTCGATGTGTTGTGACTCGCCGGCTCTGCGTTAAAAATAGTTCCTTTTTCAGGGGAGTCATAGTACACTTTATAAAACAGAGGTAAAAGGGGGCCGGACTTGCCAGAAAAACGCCAATTCTCACATTTACAGATCATCAACGCATGGTGTATGTACGACTGGGCGAACTCCGCATTCGCGACGACCATTATGGCAGCCGTTTTGCCGATTTACTACAGCCAGGTGGCCGGCGCGACCCTGCCCAGTGAGGCAGCTGCAACCGCGTATTGGAGCCTGGGACTCAGTGTGTCCCTGCTCATTGTGGCTGTGCTTTCCCCGATTCTGGGGACGATCAGTGATGTTGTCCGCGGTAAAAAGCCATTTTTAACCGCTTTTGCAGCGCTGGGCATTGTGGGAACAGGCTTGCTCATTCTGGTTGATACCGGTGACTGGCTCCTGGCTTCGCTGCTGTTCGTGGTTGCCCGTATTGGATTCTCCGGCGCTAATGTTTTTTACGATTCGCTCCTGCCGCATATCGCTGAATCCGATGAACAGGACCAGGTGTCCTCCCGCGGTTATGCTCTCGGATATCTGGGGGGCGGTGTGCTTCTGGCTATCAATGTCGTGATGATCCAGCTCCTGCCCGGAAACTGGGGCGTGCGCCTGAGCTTTGCCAGCGTTGCTGTCTGGTGGGCGCTGTTTTCGATTCCGATCCTCCGCCGCGTTCCCGAACCACCAGCGGCGACAGCCACCCTTACGCCGCGCGCAAATGTGATATCCGTCAGTTTTCGCCGTTTGTATGAAGTGTTGAAAGATATCCGGCACTATCGCGAGCTGTTTAAATTTCTCATAGCTTTTCTCATCTATAATGACGCGATTGGGACGATCATCGGCGTGGCAGGCATTTATGGCGCGGAACTGGGATTTGGCAGCATCCAGCTCATTTTAGCCTTGTTGCTGGTGCAGTTCGTGGGTATCCCCTTCAGTTTGATATTTGGTCGTTTGCCCAGCAAAGCAGAGGCGCGGCGACCGTTCTATATGGCTTTTATTGTCTTTAACCTGGTGATGGTTCCGCTGACGGGAATTGTGGGCGCGCGCCTTCTACCCTCAGCGATTACCGGTGCTCCTCTTCCGCCCTACGCCAAAATCGGGAATGCAGTGGGTGAAGGACTGTATTCTGCAGGAGATGACGCGCTGGAATTAACGGGACCCTGGAACGAGATAACGATATCTGCGGATATCCTGCGGACGAAAACTGATGTGCTGTATCTCACCGCGGCAGCACCCGAAGCGCAGATTGCATTACCCTTTAACGGGCAGGAGGTTGTGTTGCAGTACAGCGTGGGTCCCGCGGGTGGACTTTGGGCGGTTGAGGTAGACGGAGCACCGCTGCTGGACGTTGAAACCGGGGATGCCGTATTTGTGGACGGTTACAATGCCACCCCACGGTATAATGTATCCCTTCAGCTGGATGCGGTGACGCCGGGTGTGCATACATTGACCCTCGTCAACACGGGTGAACGCAACCCTGACAGCAGTGGAACGTTTATGGCAGTGCATCAGTTTGAAGTGCTGCCCCCGAAACGTGCCGGGAACCTGGGTGTGATTATGGGAATGATTGTGCTGGTGGAAGGCGCCGGTTTGCTCTTTGCCCTTTTGACAGGTCGTAAACTTTTCGCAGGTTTTGTCGAAAGCATTGATACCCGGCGGGGAATTATTATCGCGTTGATCATGTACGCTGTGGTGGCGGTCTGGGGCTTTTTCCTGAACTCCGTGATTGAATTCTGGTTCCTGGCGCTTATGGTCGCTACTGTACAGGGCGGGAGCCAGGCGTTGAGCCGCAGCTTGTATGCCAGCCTTTCTCCCGCTGTAAAAAGTGGGGAATTCTTCGGCTTGTTTGGCGTTATGGAGAAATTCTCCGCTATCGCCGGGCCTCTGATATTTGCGGCAGCTGCGCAGATATTTGGCAGCAGCCGTCCGGCAATTCTGTCCCTGATTCTGTTTTTCGTGGTCGGCATCATCGTTTTGCAGCGGGTTGATATCAAGGAAGGTATACGCGTCGCGCGCGAGGAAGACCGTGCCGCCGGTTTATAAGGTTGGATTTTTCACCTATCCCTGAACGCACCCGATGCTTGTCCAGGAGTTTTAGAGACAAATAAACGTTTAACTTGATTGACTCTACTGAAACAACATAAAAGTATTCTTTTTTCAGGGGAATCTTGATTGGCTTGCATGAATGCATAAGGAGGATGTATGAAGGCTGAGAACGTATTAAAATTATTGCACTGGTTGGGGCATGACAGTTTCCGTTTGGATGGCCCACCCGTTGTATATTTTGACCCATGGCAGCTTAGCGGCAACATGCCTGCCGCTGATATCGTGCTGGTCAGCCATCAGCACGGCGATCACTGTTCACCCCAGGACATCCTGAAAGTCAGTGGTCCGGACACAGTAGTTGTAGCGAGTTCATCGGCAGCTTCACAGCTTCCCGGAGCCCGGGTGATGGCGCCCGGGGACAAACTGTCGCTCAAGGGTATCGAGATTGAGGCTGTCCCCGCCTATAACGTCAACAAATTTCGCGCTCCTGGCGTTCCCTTTCATCCCAGGTCGGAGAAACACACCGGCTTTATTGTCACGATGCAGGGGGTGCGTGTCTATTTCGCAGGGGATACCGATCACATCCCTGAGATGAAAGACATCGCCTGTGATATTGCCCTCTTGCCTGTGAGCGGCACCTATGTGATGACCGCAGAGGAAGCTGCCGGGGCAGCGCGGGAGCTGGCGCCCATAATCGTGGTCCCGATGCACTACGGTGCGGGGATCGGCGCCGCGGATGACGGTGCCCGGTTGGTAGCTCTGTATGACGGGAAGGTTGCGCTCCTGGAGAAAGAATAAAATAGGTATGCATCGCATCAGACATTGAGCCACTTGCCTTTGCCAGACTGCCTCTCCCCAGAAAAAGAGTGTGTTACGGTTGGCAGACCAACCGTAACACAAAAAAATCCTGCGGCACGGAAGCCCACAAAGAAAATGTTGATTGATCATACCATGCTGCAGAATAACAGAATTTTGAACAATTGTTGATTTGCGGAATTAGAACTTATGGTCTATTATTAGACATAGTTTAAATGATTCACCATAGCCCCCATTGACCCTGAAATACACTATGGATAACGAGAAACTTTCCGCTCTTTTTGAGCCTTATATCTGGACTTGGTTTTCCGAAACATTCACGGAACCCAGTCCGCCGCAAGCTGCCAGTTGGCCCATTATCGCTAACGGGCAAAATACCTTGATATTCTCACCTACCGGTTCCGGTAAAACCCTTGCCGCGTTTTTATGGTGTATCAATGACCTGTTCCGTTTGGGTCAGGAGCAAGCGCTCGAAGATCAAATTTACGTTCTGTATATTTCGCCCCTCAAGGCGCTCAACAACGATATCCAGAAAAACCTGGAACAGCCATTGCAGGGCATCCATGCGGCAGCTGAACGCGCCGGATTGGATGTTCCTGAGGTCCGTTCTGCTGTGCGGACCGGGGATACCCCGCAGAAACAGCGCGCTGCTATGGTCCGCCGCCCACCCCATATTCTCATCACTACCCCTGAATCACTGTATATCATCCTGGCGACCGAGAGATTCCGCGAAGCCCTTTCCGCTGTGCGCTATGTCATTGTGGATGAAATCCATGCCATGTCAGATAACAAACGCGGTGTGCATCTTTCGCTTTCCCTGGAGCGTTTACAGCACTTCGTGGGGCACCCGTTAGTGCGGATTGGACTTTCGGCGACCCAGAAACCGCTTGATGAAATCGCGAACTTCCTGGTCGGTGTCGATGAGGATGGGAATCCCCGGCATTGCAACATCGTGGATGTAGGGGGGCGCAAAAACCTGGATATTGAGGTTATTTCACCCGTTGACAATTTACTGGAAGCGCACTTTGATGCTATCTGGGGGTCAAGCTACGACCGGATGCTGTCCATGGTGCGTGAGCATGAAACAACCCTCATCTTCACCAACAGTCGCTATAAGACTGAACGCACGGCTCTACGCTTGAACGAACTCGCCGCAGATGACGCCATCACGGTGGGATCCCATCACGGCAGCATGTCAAAACGCGTGCGCCTTTCCATGGAAAACAAACTAAAACAGGGACAGTTGGATGCGTTAGTCGCCACTTCGTCACTGGAGTTGGGGATTGATGTGGGCAGCATTGACCTGGTCTGTCAAATCCAGTCCCCCAAGTCCGTTTCAACCGGTATGCAGCGCATTGGGCGCGCCGGGCACCTGCTGGATGCGACCAGCAAAGGCAGGTTGTTGGTGATGGACCGCGATGACCTGGTCGAGTCGGCAGTCCTGGTGCGGGCAATACTGGATGGTCAAATAGATACGACCCGCATCCCTGTGAACTGCCTGGACGTTCTGGCGCAACAGATTGTTGGCGCTGTCGCTGCAGACCCGTGGAATGCTGAAGACTTATTTAGCTTGTGCCGGCGTTCCTACTGCTACCTGGACTTGGACCGGCAGGATTACGAACGAGTGCTGGACATGCTCTCGGGAAATTATGAACTGAAGATGGATTATGCGCCATATCCGAAAATATCCTGGGATAAGGTCAACAACATGCTCTATCCGGAACCGGCAGCGCGAATGATCGCTTTCCGTTCGGGGGGAACGATTCCGGATATTTCCGAATACGATGTCTATTTCCTGGCGCGTAAAACTGTGGTCGGTAAATTGGGAGAAGGCTTTGTGGAAGAACTGCATACCGGCGATATCTTTATCCTGGGCAGCTCATCCTGGCGGGTGTTGGGCATTGCGCGCAACCGGGTCACCGTTGAAGACGTGTATGGCAAAGCCCCGACCATTCCCTTCTGGTTCGGTGACCGGGCATCGCGGACTTATGATCTGGGAAAGTTGGTGGGTCAATTCCGTGAAGAAGTAGGCAAGCGGCTCAAGCTTACCTGCCCAGGTTCCTTAGCGCTTACGGCGCAAAATCCTGATGCCCAACTGGTTGAGGATGGCGTGATCGAATGGTTGCAGCAAACCTACCGCGTCAACCGGGAAGGCGCCATCGCCATCACGGAATATCTGCGTGAACAGCAGCTTGTCACGGGAATCATTCCATCGGACACGGAGATTCTCATCGAATGTTTTGCGGATGAACTTGGGCAGCAGCAAATTGTCATTCACAGCCCATTTGGCATACGTGTCAACGATCCCTGGGCTATGGTGCTCTGCCAATCCATAGAGCAGATTTATGGCTTCAGACCTGTCAGCGCGACCGTCGATGACGGTATCCTGCTTTCCATCCCGGCGGAAGCTGAGATTAACTTTATTTCTGATTTAGACGGGGTCCGGAATTGGCTGACCGCATGGATAACACCCGACAATTTTGACACGCTGATATACCAGGCTGTTCTGGATTCCCCGATCTTTAAGTCGCGTTTCCGCCACAATGCCGTGCGCTCGATGATGATCCTGCGTGAGTACAAGGGGCGCCGGACCCCGGTCTGGTTGCAGGGATTAAGGTCGGCAGGTTTGCTGGAAGCCTGCCAGGAAATACCCGGGTTCCCATTGATGCTGGAAACGTTCCGCGAATGCACGCATGAAGCGCTCGATGTGCCTGATCTGCGCCGCGTTATGGACGGGCTGTGGGCTGGGGATATCACGGTGAAAACAATCGCGACCCGCATCCCGTCTCCCTTTAGCCATGCCTTGCTCTTGCTTGGGCAATACGGCGAGTTGGGTTCCATTCCCACGCAGGAACGCCGCGGGCGGTTGATGCACCTGCACCAGGAATTACTGCGCCAGATTCTTGATGAAGAGACATTGCGCCATCTGTTGGATGAAAATGTGGTCAGGGATATGGAACTGCGCCTGCAGCGCCGGGAGCCCAAACGCGCGCGTACTGTCAATGAGCTGGGACGCCTTTTACTTGACCTTGGAGATCTGGTGTCCACGCCTGATAACGCCATATCGATGCTGGATCGTGTGGATGGATCTGTTGAAGCGATGCTGTATGAACTCGCTGATGCGCGGCGTGCCGTGCTGGTGCCTATAACCACAGCGGAAACAAATCGTGATCGTTGGATTGCAACAGAGAATTTCCCACTCTACAGGGCAGCTTTTGCATCCTCGCAGCACTTAGAGGAAATCGACCGGCAGCTGCTTGCTTTATTGACCCGTGACGAACCGCTGGCAATCACCGATATCCCCTTATCCGGGGATCTGTCACCGCATCTGGACCGGTTGGTGATGGCATACCGGGTATTGCGCGTGGTAAGGGATTGGCGCGTATCCTATATTACGACCGAGGCATGGATTCCTGAGCATATCTTGCACACCCCCTTTACCCGGTCTGAAGCGCGGCAGATGCTGGTGCAGAAATTCACGCGCTGGCATGGTCCGGTGACGAAATATGAAGTGATGGAGCGTTATGGTCAGCCCGGCAGTGAAGTAGAAGGAGCGTTGGAAACCCTCTATGCCCAGGGGGTGCTGGCAAAGGGAAACTATGTGCCCACCAAATCATTCCCTCAATGGTGTTACCGGTCCAATCTGGAAGAAATCCACCGCCGGACATTGGCAAATCTGCGGAAGGAGATGGAACCTGCATCCCCTGAAGTGTTCGCTGATTTTCTTCTGCGTTGGCAGCACGTGCATCCTGATACGCGCCTGAAAGGCATTGATGGTTTGCGATCGGTTTTGCATATGATTCAAGGGCAGGAAAACTATCAGATTATCTATGAGCGCGATGTTTTTCCCGCCCGGATTGAGGATTACCAACCGGTTTTTCTTGACCGCTTATGCTACAGTGGGGAAGTGCTGTGGCGCCGCTTTGATGCTAAAAACCTGAAGCGCGGTCAAATTGGTTTCTGCTTCCGGCGTGACCAGACCTGGGTCGCATCTGACCCAGCGACTTTTGATATGCAGGTTCATAATTGGTGGCAGGATGATATTGCAGCCGAAGTTGATCTGGTCCGGAACTATGTCAGAGAAAATGGGGCATGTTTTTTCGATGATATTGTTGCCGGTACAGGGTTGGATTGGCGGTTGGTGATGCGCGCTATCTGGCGCCTGGTTTGGACGGGTGAAGCCACCAATGACAGTTTTGAGAGTATCCGATATGCGAAAGTTGCCAGTGGATTATCGGCATGCTACGATCTGGGTACGCATCCCGGGAAAAAGGGTGTGACGCAGGATTTTATTGTGCGCCACATGGAAAGCCGCAAGCTTGATCCGCGGTTGGGTCGCTGGGCGCCTACGGAACGCCTTATTGCACCGGCAGAATCACGCGATGAAGAGGCGATAACTGCCCATTGGGCAAAGCTGCTGCTGGAACGCTGCGGGATTGTCAGTCGGGAGTCGTTGAAACGCGAGGTATGTGCGCCGCTATGGGCTAACCTTCGCCGCGCTTTTATCAAATTGGAATTGCTGGGTGAGGTACGCCGCGGCTTTTTTGTGGAGGGGCTGTCCGGTGAGCAGTATGCCTATCCTGAAGCTGTGGAGGCGCTGCGTGCTGCGAAACTCCGTCAATCCGACGATGAAAAAGAGAAAAATCGGTCGTTGGATCTGGTGTTGATAAACCTGACAGATCCAGCCAATCCGTTTGGCACCTTGTTTCCGATCACCGATGCTGCGGGCAAACCCGTCAAAATTCTGAATACCCCCACCAAATATTTGATAGTACAGCGCGGTCAGCCTGTTGTCATTTATGAAGAGCGGGTGACACTCCTGGAGGATTTGCCCCTGGAAACCATTACAGCCGCACTTCAACTTTTGATGGGGTTGGTAGACGATGCAAAGGGTCCCCTGCCGCGGGACGAAATATGTGTCCGGCAGTGGAATTATCATCCCACCCATATCAGTCCGGCGCGCTATCTGCTGCTCAGTCTTGGGTTTTACGAGGTCAGCAATCCTCACAAACGTTTTGTCTATGACGGCATAAACCATCCGGAGCCTTCCACAAGCGCGTCCGCGCAACCGGAACTTCTGGCGCTTTACGAACGGACCGGTAAGGAGGAAGCACCTATCGTATATGATGCGGACTGGGTGGTTTCACAAACGCATAAAGTGATTCGTCCGAAAGTTCGCGAACTTATCACCTGGTTGCAGAAGTCTCTGCCGACAGAATGTGAGTTTATTTACCGTCCGCGTTATTTTAATGATTTCCAGGTGCTGTACCGCGGCATGCGCTGCATCAACCCGCATATCCAGCAGAAACGGATTCGTTTACAGATTACGCACAAAGGCTGGACGAATGGCATTATGATTTTACCGGAAACTGACCTGGATGGCTCGGATTTTACCGGTGAGTTTAAAAAGCACTTTGAGAAAACTAAAACGGCAATAGACGCGTTATTGGATACACCACAGCCAACGAATTAATACGCGGTCCAGTGCCGCACGTATTGGGTTATACGAGTCCACTGAAAAAAACAAGAAAATTAAATTTTATCTTAATAACTCTGCGTCTCTCCGTCTCTGCGTTAAAAATATACCTTTTTCAGATGAGGCGTTATACGAATTAGGTACAGGGCAGGATTTGCGCAACGCCGTATTGAGGGATTTGTCCCTGTCAGAGAATGTATCCGCTTGGGGTAGGCCTAAATATAATATTGGAGTATGATCTACAAAAACAAAGGATGGAACCTATGAATGATCTCAGCGATTTAATCATAACGGATATAAAGGCTGTTGAGGTGCGGAAAGTCCCGTTCAGCACCGGATTAATACCCCCGTGGAATCCCACACAGGTCATCACCACCCGTGATTACCTTGTCGTCCGGATTGACACCAATGCGGGGCTGACAGCCATTGCCATGGATGGAGATTACACTCCGAATTTACCCGCCCGTGCTTGTGACATTGAGACGCTGATTAAGCCTGCCATGGTGGGCAAACGGGTGATGGACATGGAAACGCACACGGCGTTCCTTCACACAGCGCGCAACAAGGGGCGATTTTTCTTTATCGGCGTGGCATTGTGGGATATTGTGGGCAAAGCCGCAGGGATGCCGTTATACCAGCTTTGGGGCGGGCAGCGGACGCGCGTGCCGGTCTATGCCAGCACGGTGCAGCATGGACGTTCACCGGCGGAAAGGGCGGATGATTGCCGGCGCTACCTGGATCAGGGCTACAAAGCGGTGAAACTGCGACTGTCCGCCGACACTATTGCTGATGATATCGCGCTGGTTGCTGCCTGCAGGCAAGCTATTGGCGATCAAATGGACATCATGGTGGATGCCAATCAAGCCGGTAAAGGACCGGGATCGAAAGAACCCGGCGCGCATTGGGATTATACTCGCGCGATAGAGACGGCACGCTATCTTGGTGACTATGGTGTCGCCTATCTGGAGGAACCTTTAGCCTATGTGCTGGAGGAAGATGGGGCACGCCTGAAGGAAAACTCGCCTGTGCCCATTGCCGGTGGAGAGGGCAAGCATGGGATTCAAGCGTTCAGCACCCTTATCCACAACGATATTTATGACATCCTGCAACCCGACCCGATTGTCAGCGGTACGCCCACCGATATGTTGAAAATCCGGGCGATGGCAGAAGGCGCCCAACTGCCGGTTATCTACCACCATGGTAAAAGTGGATACGGTTTTATGATCGGGCTGCATCTGAGCACCGCTTTTGGCCAATCCCCATGGCTGGAATATATGGACGATGGGGAATTTTGGCAGCCTGCCGGATTCCAGGTGGGATTCAAGAACGTGGTTCCCCTGGACGCGGAGGGCTGTGTCCACTGCCCGGAAGCGCCGGGTTTAGGTATGGAGTGGGATGCGCAGTGGTTAGCTGACATAGGCTTGGCGTGAGAGTATGGATATTAAGACGATAGTAAACAGGTTGAAAACCGAACCTAAAACACGCATCGTCGCTTTTGGTTCATCCAACACCGAACGATTCATTCACGGGCTGCATTGGTTTGACTGGCTCGATCTGGGGTTGAAGCAGACCTATGGACGTGTCCATCATTGCATCAACGCGGGATTGGGAGGGGACACCACCCGGGGGCTGCTGTCGCGTTTTGATGAGGATGTTGCCCTTTACCAGCCCCATGTTGTCTTTATCACAATAGGCGGTAATGATGCAAATCCTGAAAAAGACATCAGTGCGGCAGCTTATTATGCCAATCTGCAGCGCTTGATCGTTAGGGTTCGCGACCTCGGTGCGATCCCCATTTTACAAACCTATTATGCGGCGGACATCCCCGAGTTGGGAGAGCAGCACGGCAGGCAGTTTTTGCATTTTATGGACATTATCCGTTCGACCGCTGCAGAAACACGCACGCCGTTGGTCGACCATCACAAGCGTTGGGAACTGCTGCGCTTAACACAACCCGTTCTTTATCATGCACTGATGACCGACGCGCTGCATGTGAACCCGCTGGGGAATATGGTGATAGGTCTGGATTTGATACGCGCATTCGAGGCAAAGCTGGATCAAACCGGGCTTGATTTCTGCGCGGATGGAATCCGTTATCAACAATACCTGGATGAATTATCTTTGGGAGGAGAGGTTAAGGCATGATTGAAAACACCGTTGCACCGGAGAAAACAGGTTTTATCGCCCCGCGTTTGGCGCGGATTGACAGTCTGATGCAGGATTATGTGGACCAGTCGAAACTTGCCGGGATCATCGCTTTAGTCGCCCGGCATGGGCAAATCGCATATTGCAAACGCTTTGGCTGGATGGATGTGGAAGCAGCGAAACCGATGTCATCGGACGCTATCTTCCGTATCTTTTCCATGTCCAAGCCCATCACCAGTGTGGCAATGATGATGCTCTATGAAGAAGGGCTTTTTCAACTCAACGATCCGGTCACGAAATACATCCCTGGATTCGCAAAACTCAAGGTCTTTAAGAAACAGACGGAAAAAGGGCTTAAGGTGACTGACCTTGAGCGCCCGGCGACGATTTGGAACCTGATGACGCATACCGCCGGGCTGTCCTATGGATTTGAGGATAACCCCGTGGATGCCCTATACCGCAAGCACAGGATCCTGCGTATTGATGAAACGCTGGAAGAAAAAATCACCCGCCTGGTAGAGTTACCCCTGCAGTACCAACCCAACACAGTGTGGCATTACAGCGTTGCCACAGATGTGCTGGGTTATTTGGTGCAGCTCATGGCAGGCATGCCTTTTGAGACTTTCTTGCAGGAACGCATTTTCGCGCCGCTGGGTATGGTTGATACGGCATTTTATGTCCCGCCGGAAAAGCTTGACCGCCTGGCTGCGGTTTACAGCTCCCTTCCAAACGGGGGGTTGGTTCGGTTGGGTGCGGAAGCCACGAAAGAAGCCTTGAGTGATGACCATATCAGCAAGGACGTTGAACCGAAGTTCTCGTCCGGGGGCGGAGGATTGGTCTCCACCACAGAGGATTACCTGCATTTTGCGGAAATGCTCCGGCAGCGTGGTGCGTATAACGGCACTCGCCTGTTGGGGTCCCGGACGCTGGATTATATGACCATAAATCACCTGACTCCCCGGATGTCTCCGGTGAACGATCCCACTATGGGCTTTGGACTGGGTTTTGGCGTCATCGTCGATCCACCGCAATCGCGCATCTTAAACTCGCCTGGGAACTTCGGTTGGGGCGGAGCGGCAAACACACACTTCTGGGTCGATCCGCAGGAGGATATGGTGGCAATATTGATGCTGCAGTGCCTGCCCGGCGGTGTGCATCCGGTCAATGAGCAGTTCCGGGTGCTTGTCTATCAAGCCCTGGATGATTCAAATAAACGTAACTCTTAAATCGTATTGTCATTCCCGCTTTCGCGGGAATCCATCCCATTTTGAACCGCTGCCGGTCCATATTCGATGCGGCACGATTTCCACCTACAAGTATCGAGAATACGTAAATCGGATTTCAAAAAGTGAAGCTGTCTGGTAGACGCGCTTTGTGCGAATTTTACCCGGGGAGGTATAAGATGACAGAGATTGGGATACCAAGAGCCGGAGACCTGGCGCCTTATGAAACGGTGCCGATTGGTTTTGAATCGCGGTATACCGGTGAAAACACGCTGGCGGATACGGACCTTGACGACCTGGATCTCGTCTTCAGTCAGGATGCGCAGGGTTATGTCACCATGAAATACTCTCTATGGGGATGTTTCCACACGACACCAGAAAAATGGAATGATGAAATCCGTGCAATCAACAGGATGCAAGCAGACCTCGGACCCCTGAGCGACGCTGTGCGGAGAATACGGGCGCACATCGCCAGCCTTGTGCCGTGTGACAACGGCGTGCCGGTGACCATCGACGAAATACTCAACGCCATCGGCACCGGCAAACTTCCGGAACCAGCCTTTCACCCCGGATGCTGGATGTCCAACGGCACACGCGGCACCCAACCCCAGCAGATAGAGAGCATGCGCGCTATCGAAGCCATCCTCACCGGATATCCTGGATGGGCAATCTGCAGATGCGCTGCTGGAGCGCTACCCGTATGCCCGGGGATTTATCGAACGGAGTTTTGCATGGCTTGGACCACATGCAGATTCTACCCCCTTGCAAAGGTTGATGCTGGAGCGCATGCTGCTCCCTTTCGCGTTTTTCACCAAGCGGAATCCGGATAGAAATGTGGTTTTCGCGGATTGTTTCAAACCGGGAGGACACGGTAAAACCCTGGACGCTGAAATATCTGCGCTTGCCGGCATTCCGGACATCTATCCCAATTACACCAAAGAATATCGCATGCACCTGGACAGCATTGAAGACCCGGATAAGAAAACAATTTATAGGATTGTGGGCCATATTGCGAATGGCGTCTCAGAGCTCTCGGATTGCCATCACAATACCTTCCGCTTTATTGAGCGCTGGATCCATGCTGTTGGGACGCTGACCTGGGATATCCCCACACGCCAACCGCATGCTGAAAGCACCCGTTTGGGCAGATTGTTGTTCGGCTATGCGCTGGGCCTGGACCGCTGGATGCAAGGCGTCCCCCAGCAGTTTTTGCTGCTTGACCTCGGGCATATCGATTTGGGCTTCAACCCGAAGAATGAGATTCTGCGTGTCTATGCTAATCTGGGAGAGAATCGCACTACAGTAAAGGTGTGGCTGGCAGCGTGCCTGTGGTACACACTTGCTTTAATGCCGCCGGCTAGTTTATACAAGTGGGGGCACCGGCATAAAGAACTTATGACGCGTGCAGCGCAAAACGGCATTAGCGTGCGCACGTGGATGGATGCCGTCCTCACAAACGCATAAGACCTGGTGGCATTGCGGGAGGAAACGTGACGTTACCTTTGGAAACCGGCATTCTCTACGGACCGCTCTTCTCCAGGCGCCTGGGGCTTTCCCTGGGTGTCAATGTGCTGCCAGCATCCTCTAAGGTTTGTACCTTCGATTGCATATACTGCCACTACGGGCGAACGGATAGGGCAGCGATAGCGTGTCCAGAAGACTTCCCGGCGCCCGACAGGATAGCCGAGGCTGTAGAGCAGGCGCTGCGTAGCGAGGAGCACTTCGATACCCTGACGTTTTCCGGGAACGGGGAGCCGACCCTGCACCCCGATTTCGGCACTATTGTGGTCCGTGTCCGGCAGTTGCGCGACCAACTGCGTCCCGGGGTAGCGTTATCCCTGTATTCGAACGCGTCAACTGTAACGCACCCTTGCATCCGTGAAGTGCTGCGCTATTTTGACAAGCCGATTCTTAAACTGGATGTTGGGGATCAGCAGACATTTGAAGCGGTCAACTGCCCAATTGGGGCTGTCAGGCTGGAACAGATGATCACCGCTATGAAAAGCGTCCCCAATTTGATTGTCCAGAGTTTGCTGGTGGGTGGACCGGTCAACAACAGCGACGCGCGTGCCATCCAAAACTGGCAGGCTGCGCTTGCGGAAATCAGACCGGCAAAGGTGCAGCTTTACAGCTGTGACTACCCGGTGCCCGTGCCGAGTGTGACGCGAATTCTTCCGTATGTGCTGAAGCAGATCGCGCGTGAGACTCAGGCTCGCACCGGTATCAATGTTGATCCTTCATGGGTTGTATAAAGCGATATAGAGGCGTAACTGACGGGAAAGCTAATAGAGAAACCGGTTAAATCTGGCACAATGCCCTAGATACCTGTCACCCTGAGTGGAGTCCCGCCGTTTTTGCGGGACGTAGTCGAAGGGTCTCGTATTATGCTCTGTTTGTGCCAAAGCTATTTCGTATGTCTATCAGTTCGCGGAGGATGGGGGATGGATGAACAACAGCTGAGAAACTGGTTGCTGGAGAAGGGCGGTCCGGCGATTCGATACCGCACGGCAACAGAATTACTAAAGGGTGAAGTCGATGCCGTGGTCGACGACCTCAAGACTGACCTCATCAACAGCGCGGTGGCACAGCTCTGGCTGGCGCGCATCGGTCAGCAAGGAGGTCTTGGCAGTTTTCATGGTTCCCCACCGGAGGCTTTTGAAAACAGCTGTATAAAACTCAGCGAGTTGGGTTTGCAGGCTGGCACACCTGCATTTGATGAGAAGACAGCGGATTTCCGTCGTGATTTTGCGGAACGTGGTGATTTTACCGGCAAGTTTATCGTCGCCGGCGCTCTGACCCGGGCAGGTTATGGGGCTGAACCTGCTCTTTACGACTTCCTGCTCGATCGCCTGGAAAACCTGTATCAAATGACGCAGGCCAAAAACTACGACATTTATGTGGATCAGGATACCTTCTCTGATTTTCCCGCTGCTTTCCGTAAGCGCCCGCTTCTTAACCCGGATTATAACGGCATGCTCCCCAGCATCTATGATATGCTGGCGTTAGCCTATTGGCCCCCATCGCTGAAAACAACAGAAATCCAGGGCAAGATAGACACGATTGTGGAGTATGTGCTGGACCCGGCATATCAGGCTTTGGATGACGGTTACGGCGTGATGCGCGACGGTCCCCGCCGTTACTGGTCTATTGGCTGGAGCGTGCATCTGCCGGGATATGGGGGGTTCGAAGCGATGTCCGACGGCAGAGCGAAATATTTCGTACAGCGTGTGGAAATGATGGCGCACTTCCCCATTACCTGCCCTCACCGTTGGTTCAAAGAAAGTTTGGCGCACCTGGCAAGTTTCCAGCAACCGGACTGTGCCTACCGCTTCCCGGCGCGGTATTTGCGCGAACAGCAGCAGGGTTATTGGGTAACCGGCGCGTATGCGCGCCTGGAAGAGAATCGCCGGTCAGGTCTGTCATTGGCCCTGGAATCGACCTTCCGCATGCTCAGTATTCTGAAGTTGTGTGAGAGCGGGGGATAAAGTGAATTGCATCTGTTCACAAGTTCTACGCGGTAGTCCAGGGCCCCCTGTACTCAGAGACGTTGTGCCTGTTTCAAGGTTGTACCAGGCGCAATAGGGTATTAACGATAATCTGTTTTACAGAGCATTAGCGAGGTGCGCTATGAAAGAATACCGTTTCCGGGGAGAAACTGAGGTTCTCGATGATAAGGCACGTGCAAAGGCGCCTGGGCAGTTCGCTGCTTTGCGGGATGGTTGCACGCATTATGAAATAGCCGGTCCACCGGACCCGGTGATCACCGTGCTGGTGCACGGTTTTTCTGTCCCCAATTATATCTGGGATCCCACCTTCACGGGATTGGTGTCCGCGGGGCTGCGCGTTCTGCGCTACGACCTGATGGGACGCGGGTATTCGGACCGCCCGGATCTGGTTTACAATCTGGCATGTTATGATCGGCAGCTCTTTGACCTGCTCAATGCTCTGAATATTGACAAGCCTATTCATCTGGTTGGGCTTTCTATGGGTGGCGCTGTCGCGGTAGGGTTCGCGGACCGGCACCCGGAGCGCATCCGCAAACTCGTGCTCATCGATCCGGCAGGGATGCCCATGAAGCAATCCCCGGTCATGAATCTGATTCGCATCCCTTATCTTGGCGAGTGGCTGTTTGACACCTTTGCTGAAAAGCTGTTGGTTTCCAGTTTGGCGAAAGATTTTCATACGCTCGATAAAGTGCAGGAGTTAGAGGCGCGGTACCGCGAGCAGATGCAGTATCGCGGCTTCAAACGAGCCTTAATTTCAACGCTGCGTTATGGACCTCTCACGACAATGGCTGAGGCTTATGCCCGTGTCGGGGAACACCCGCGCCCTTTACTCTTGATCTGGGGTAAGGAAGACCGCACGGTACCGTTTGAAGTCAGCGACAGGGTGCGCGCCGCGCTTCCCAATGCTGACTTCCATGCGATAGATGGCGCAGGACATATACCGCATTATGAGCAACCGGATTTGATCAATCCGCTGTTGATTAAATTCCTTACAGGGGATCCATAAAATGGACAAAAAAACGATATTGGCAGAACGGTGCGCCGGCAGTGCCTGATAGAGCCTTTACAGTTTATCGAATAGGTTGACCTTCTCCTGGTACGCATATTTTTCTGCTGGAGGTGTATGATGGAACCTGATCTGAAAGTCAAAGTAGGTGAAATTTTAAAAATCTACGATCCTGCTATCCCGGACACAACGGCAGCTGCCCTGCAGGCTTTATGGCTCCAGTTTGAGCCCAAAAGCATGGCGGGGATCAAGGCGGAACAGCGCTCCCAACAGGAGACCGTGGGTATTCCTGTGCCCGTGTTAAAAGAGATCGGGAAAGCAGTGGCACGGGAGGCGCGCAAGCATGTCAAGGCTTACATGCCCCTGGCATGGGCGTTATGGGAGCGCTATGGTCGGGAAGGGCGCGTGGTGGCGGTCTACCCTCTGGGCGCGATGGAGCTTGAAGCGCCGGATCTAATGCTGCCCATTTTATTGGAATTGTGCCGTGCTTGTCTTACGTGGGAGGATGCCGACCAGCTGGCAATGTACGCTGTGGAGCCCATTGTGCGCAAAAATCCGGATAAATGGCTCAGATCCATGGAACCGTGGCTTGCGGATGCCAACAAGTGGGTGCGCCGCGCAGGCGTCACGGTCACAGGGCGCCTGGCGATGAAGGAACCCGCGCAAACATCCCGCTGCCTCGAATTAACGGAACGGTTGATGTACGATGCCGAAACGGATGTCCGGCGGGCGGTCAGCTTTGCCCTGCGTCTTGCCGCTCGGGGAGACCTGGTGTTGGTGCGTGAGTTTTTGGTGCGGCATGTTCCGCCGGAGAAGGATGGGGCGACCTGGGTGCTTTGTGATGCTATCCGCAGTATGGCGACCAAACTGCTGCCTGAATTTGCATCGCTCCTGGGCGCATACGAGTTGTGGTCAGAGGATCCCGCTTTAAGTGCCGCAGATCGTCGTTCGATCGAGAGCGCGATCAAAAAATTGAGGGCGTCCACTGTTACATAAAAATATAGAATGGCAGTGTTCCCCAACATTCTGTGAAGCGCTACCTTGCCGTTTTGGGGGTGTTGCGGGTGACGGACCGTCACCCGCAACACCCCCTCATTAAATAGTTCATGATTGACAAGCTGCAAAATCCCCGTATAATAAATATAGAACATTAGTTCTATATGTTCTATAAAATACACGACAGGTACAGAAATTTAGCTGTCGTCTGAGAAGGGGGACAGAAGCGTCATGGCAGCTAATTTACAATTGCAACCTTATCTAAATTTGCAGGCGGACCGCCTGGAAGCGGTCTTGAGCGCCCACCGTGCTCCGGGCAGAATCACCGGGGGTACGGTAGGTCCGCGTCACATCCGCTTTTACCTCAATCCCGCACCGCATATCCGTTACACTTCGATCAAGCGCCTGGCAGAGGATTTGGCCCTGGCGCTTCGGGTTCCAAATCTTACAGTTGACCGGAGCACCGAAGGTATCGTGCTGGCTTTTAACAACCCGAATCCGCAAAAAGTCACTTTAAAAGCTCTGATTGATGAAGTGGTGCCCGTTCCGGTTTCCACGGTTGTATTGGGTTTGGCGGACAATGGGGTGCCCTTGCTGGCACGCCTGGCTTCACCTGATGTAGCCCATATCCTGGTCGCCGGTACAACGGGCTCCGGCAAATCCGTGCTGTTACAGTGTATCGCTGCCTCGCTCATCCAAACGCACAGCCCGTCTGTAATTCGTCTGCTCTGCATCGACCCCAAAGGGCACACGTTCTCTGCGCTGGCGAACGCCCCGCATATGACGCGCCACCCCATCTCCAATATTGAGGAGGCGCAGGAAGCTATGCAATCCTTATGCCGTATGATGGAGCTGCGCGACCAGCGTGGTGAATATCCCGGCGAACGCCCCGGCATACCCCGGATCGTCGTTCTCATCGATGAATTGGCGGATTTGATTATGCAGGGCAGCAAGTCTACAGTCAATTTACTCACCCGCCTGGCGCAGCGCGGGAGGGAGGCAGGTATTCATCTGGTAGCTGCCACCCAGCACCCTTCCAGTGCTATTCTGAGCAGTGTCATGCGCGCGAATTTTCCACTACGATTGGTGGGTAAGGTAACATCGGCGCAGGACGCCAGGATTGCCAGCGGCAGGGCTGGGACGAACGCCCACAGCCTGGGGGGGCGCGGTGACTTTATCGCCGTCTCCGGTGGTGATGAATCCTTGCGTTTTCAGGTGCCCAATATAACCCGCGAGGACTTGCAGAGAACGGTCAGGCAGGCGGAACGCACACATACCCCTGTGTTATCTGCCATAAAAGAGAAGCACCCGATTGAGGCCTGAGATGTATGAGCGCCCTGAACCATTGGGAAAACGCATCGGGCGTTTTCTTTTATTATTGGGGGTAGTTTTTGCGATCAGCGCCGGGGTGATTGTGACGCAGCGCCTGAGTCAGGACTCGCTGGCGCTGCTGATTGGTTTGAGCTGTGGTGTCGCCGCGATGCTGCCCACAGTGGGGGTGTTTGTGCTTTGGATGCGGCGCGAGGATAATCGGCGGAAAGAAACGCACCAGCAATCCATTCCCCAGACACAACCGCAGGTGATCATCGTCGCGCCCCAGGCCCTTCCGGGCTACGGGCAGGGCTACCCCAATGGCATGCAAAACGCGCTGCCGTCGCAATGGCAGACCGCTGCGCCCGAAAGGGATTTCAAAATCGTCGGTGGTACGGATTAAATAACCCACTTTGCAGTTTGAGCGTTAACCAGATCAAGTAGAAACCCGGCGTATGGATGGGCAAATCAATTTCTGCGGCGCGGAACAATCTACCATTAATAATATGTAAAGACTCCCGCGTCGCAACCTTACGCATTATTAGGGGTGTTGCTGTTGGAGGACCAACAGCAACACCCCATTTAAAAAAGCGGCGCGGGAGTCAAGATAGGTCATGGATTGTTGATTGTTCCGCGCCGCTTCTAAAATTCTTCCCCATCCTGGGGCTTTTTCTTAAAACGCACCTGATAATTCCACCTGTTTGACAATTCCTCTTAAATTTGTATGGTATCCATAGTAACCAATTCGCATAACTTCTCCGTAATATACCCGATCAGGGAGGTTCCTTATGAGCAAGGTAATCGTCAATGCACTGAAAAAATCATTCAAGAACACGATGGGACTGATACGCGATACCATCAACAACACCGATGATGAGAAATGGCGGAAGGGATATACTGATTTTATGGTCCCGGCGATCATTGCCTATCACAATATCGAATGTCTTGATTTCTATTTCCGACCGGATGCAATGGAGGAATTTGTATGGGGACACCGTTTCGGGAAACCCTATTGGGAGTTGTCTATCGCGGAACAACCGACACAGGCTGAATTACTCGCCTACCTGGATGAGGTCGCAGAACGCATCTTTGCCCACTTTGACGCCCTCGACGATGCAATGTTACTTGAACCTTCTCCGTATGGCTCTGAATGGACCCGCATTGAAGATTATCTTTATGACCTGCGCCATACCGACCACCACCAGGGATCCCTGGCAGCCCTCGCGGAAATTCTGGAAATTCCCCCGGTGGATTGGGACAAGTGGGTATAATACCAGTACAAATCGCCGGCTTATATAGGGTGCAGAAGCAGGACATTCCCCGTGCGTGTGCTGTCCTGGCAGATGCATTTCAACACGATCCTATCTTGAACGCTGTATCAGAGCGGATACCTGGGCTGGCACACAAAATAAACGCCATATATGAGATACCGCTCAGACACTGTCTGAAATTTGGCGAGGTCTACGCCACTTCTGAAAAACTGGAAGGGCTTGCTGCGTGGGTAATGGGAGCATCTGCTGATATGACTGTCTGGCGCTTGCTCCGCAGCGGGGCACTTATTCCGGGCATGAAAATAGGGCCAAAACAGGCGTTAATGATGTATGCAGCCCTGCGCCAGCGCGAAAAAGACAGGCGTGAAATCATGCAGGGCAGAGCCTATCGTTATCTCCAGATCATCGGTGTGGCAACGGTGTATCAGGGGCAAGGCTATGGGGGCATGTTGTTACGGGCGCTCATTGAAAAAAGTGATGGAGATGGATTACCTGTCTATTTGGAGACTGAAACCGAACGAAATGTGAACATGTACCAGAGATTTGGTTTTGAAGTTATCAAAGAGATTGCCTTGCCAATCATACATCTTCCAATGTGGGAGATGGTAAGAGAACCAGAGCATGATCAGATATGGGCAGTTTAATAGACTTTTGCACGACCGGTGATAGGTGTCTTGGAGATTGCCACAACCGACGTAAATACTGTGTACTACGAAGGGGTGATGAGTGCGTTTATTCGTTGATTGGTACTAGAATATCTGTCATGCATTAACACCTATGGACATTCCCTATTTCCTGCAAGGAGAATATCTTAATGACAGATAGAATCACAATTCATGTAGTTAACCTGAGCAAAACGTATCGGAAAGGTAAAGGCAAGGTTGTGGAGGCTGTGCGGAATGTTAACTTGACCATACAGTCAGGACAAGTTTTCGGTTTCCTCGGACCTAACGGTGCTGGAAAAACAACAACCATCAAGATGATGTGCAGCTTAATCAATCCTACGTCGGGCAGTGTGACCTTGAACGGTTTTGATATTGCGCAGCACCGTCGGTCGGCATTAGCGATGACAGGTGCTGTCCTGGAAGGTACACGCAATGTCCACTGGGCGCTTTCGGCATGGGACAATTTGCTCTACTTTGGGCATTTGAAAGGATTGATGGGCAGTGCTTTGCGTGCTAGAGCCGAGTTTCTTCTGAAAGAGCTTGATTTGTGGGATCGGCGTAAAGATCTGGTGCGGACGTTCTCGCGCGGGATGCAGCAAAAAGTTGCCATCGGGTGCGCCCTCATTAATGACCCACCGATCATTTTGTTGGATGAACCAACATTGGGCCTGGATATTCAGGCTGCCAGGACGGTCAAGGCGTTAGTAAAGGGGCTGGCACAGGATAAAGGTAAAACGGTGGTGTTGACCACCCACCAATTGGATATGGCTCAGGAGTTGTGCCAACAGATCGCTATCATCAGTAAAGGACGGATTATCGCGGATCAACCCGTTGAAGAACTTTTGGACTTATTTGAAGAAAATTACTATCAGATAATCCTCCAGGGAAATCGTGAAGTCAGCGCCGAATTTCCTGGAATGGACCGCACCCGGGAGAGTGGTAATACTGTACTCACAGGTTCCATCACCGGTCAGGATGATCTTTATGCGCTACTTAACAAGATTCATGCACTGGACCTTACATTGATCTCCGCAAGCAAAATCGAACCGGATTTGGAAGAAGTATTTATGCGCCTGCTCGATAGGGACACAACCGGTAAGTTGGAGGTGCCGGCATGAAAACCGCGATCATTACCTTGATGGGTGAAATCCGGAAGCAGTTACTCATGCGCATGGACTTACCGCGTTAATACATTGATGGCTATGTTTACGATTGGTTTTGTGTTTATTGCGATTGGTTTTCTAATGAGTGATGGAACAATGACCCCGGAAGAGATTGGTCCAATGTTTGTTGGTTACCTGGCTTGGTTCTACGCGATGGGGGCCATCAGTGATCTATCGTGGGGAATGCGAAGTGAAATAAATGCGGGTACCCTTGAACAACTTGCTATGAGCCCTACTCCAATTGGCATCATCTTACTGGGTCGGGTTTTTGCCAATTTTATTATCAGCACTGTCCAACTGCTTATACAGGGGACCGTCCTGGCATATTTACTTGGCATTCGCCTTCCGATGCGCTGGGAAGCCATACCGATCATGGGCATCACATTGGTTGGGGTTTTCGGTTTTGGTTTTATGCTGGCAGGCGCCACCCTGGTTTTCAAGCAAATTGAATCCCTTGCGAACCTGTTCCAAAATGTGCTTATGTTTTTTAATGGGATGCTATTACCGCTGAGTGCGATGCCTGGTTGGTTAGCTGCTATATCACGGACAATGCCGACGACTTTAGGTGTTGGTGCATTGCAACGTCTTTTGTTGGATGGCGCATCCCTCATGAGCCTCTGGCAGGACACAAGTTTGATTTGGCTGATCGTGCATTCCTCCCTGTATTTTTGTGTGGGTTGGGTGATTTTTAGCACATGTGAACGTATTGCAAAAAATCAAGGATCATTGGGGCAGTATTGAGAATCCCTCATCACTTGATTGGTGGTGTCGGTAGTGCATTGAATGACCTGAGTTGCTGTGTTTTGCCCGTTTAGTTTCTTAATACTCCGTAGGGCCTTATCGCTGGTGCAAGTTGGTGTAAAAAAGTCGGATTTTGGCGTGGAGGTTAAGAAAGGAGTTATTTATGAAAGACGACAGAAAAAGGGTATGGATCCAACAAGCTGCTGACCTGTTTGAAACCTATATCGGGCAATATGGCGAGCATGTGGTTGCCAGCAGTGATGAGGTTTATGTTCAGCCGTATGTGGATCTCTCGCTGCATCTCATACAAATGCACCTGGAGGGGTGGACCGATGTGGATTTCGACGGGCTGGCTGCAGTCTCGGGGGCATCAGCATTATTCGGTTACCAGCCCAATGAGTTTATGCCGAAATACGCCCATCTTCAACTGTCACCCGACCAGCGCATCGCCGATGCGACGGGTTTTGGTTATACATGGAATAATTTCAACGATCTTGATGAAGCCTGGCAGCTTCTCAAAAAAACGATTGACGCTGGGCACACTGCAAAGGGCTGGGATTGGGAAAATATCCTTTTCGCAGGCTACGAAGATCCTCCTGAGGTTGAAGACCGTAGAGTTTTCGCGATGGCGGATGGACCGGGCACCTATGCCAGGTGGCTGACCTGGGAGGAGTTTGATGCGTGGGTTCAGCGTATACTCAACTGGAGATCGGGCGTATACGGGGTGTTTACAGAGCGAATGCCAGCTAAACCTCAGAAAGAGATAGCCTTGCGCGTGCTGAGTGATCTGGTTGCGTGGAGCGATCAAGTTCCAGGAGATATTCAAGAACGTTATCCTGACGCAACTTTTGGTCTCAACGGGATAGAGAAATTTGCATATGAGGTGGAAGACACGGACAATTTCCCCAATTTTGTAGCTTGCCACGGCATCAATCCACAATGGACGCTTCGGCATTCAACGGCGCTTTTCCTGGACGGGGTTATCGAATCAGCGCTGTTTTCTGATGAAGTCAATGCGCACCTGCAGGTTGCGGCACAGCAATATCACGGCGCATTCACAGCCTGGAAGGCTTTCTATACACTGCTGGGGCACCGTGTGCCGGATGACGTGCGTGCTGTACCGGCACGTCGCCAGGCCGGTGCGGAACTTGTCAGGTGCTGGTTGGCGCATGAGAGTGCCGGTATCGCTGCCCTTAAAGGCGCTCTGGCATGCCTTTAGCGCACTGTAAATAAGTTCATATCCAACCGAAATGTGTCGTTTTGATTTTACAGCGATCCCTTTGCCAGGTACGCGCGATGACTTTTTTACATATAGTTGGTTTACAGGCGATTAGCAAGGTTCATCATCTCGCATTGATATCTGAGAGGATTGGATGAAAATTGCCTTGATACAGATGGTCTGTGAAAAGGGCGCGCTTCAGCTAAACCTGGAGGCAACCGCGCGCTATATCGCTGAAGCCGCTGCGTCGGGCGTCGATATCGTCGCTTTCCCTGAGACGAGTTTGAGCGGTTATGCGGACCCGCAGCTTTACCCGGATGCTGTCATCGGATTGGATAGTCCCGAAGTGGTGCAGCTCCTGGCAATGACACGCGGGAAAGCGATGACCGTGCTCGCGGGTATTCTGGAGAAGAATCCATATGGCAAACCCTACATCACCCAAATCGTTGCCCGGGATGGATCCATGGTGGGCTTGCAGCGAAAGATGACGTCCGGGGAAGCGCAAAGTGGGCAATTGGAAGACTGGCACGCTGTTGGCAATCAGGTCAATGTCTTTACGCACAATGGGATCACTTTCGGGATTGCCATCTGTGCTGACATCGATAATGCCGCTGTCTTCGCTGAACACGCGCGACTGGGTGCAAGCATGGTCTTTGAACTCGCCGCCCCGGGGCTGTACGGCGAACAAGCGACGCGGAACTGGTCAGCGGGTTATAACTGGTGGGAAGGCGATGTGTGCAAAGCGATGGCGCATTATGCCCAAAAGCACCGGTACTGGGCAGCTGTTGCTACCCAGGCTGGGCGTACGGTGGACGAGGATTTTCCGGGCGGTGCTTTTGTCTTTGCGCCGGATGGTAGGCGCGTGTTCGCGACTGAGGATGGATCCCCGGGCGCAGTATACCTTGAAATTGACCTGGATACGGGGTGTATTGCAAAATTACCTTGAATACGGTAACATAGTTAATAAATTGCATCTACTGAAATAATTAGTGAATCATCGCAGAGGCGTACCCAGCAGACTGGGTCTATGCGCAGAGAATTATTAAAATATGTCTTCATATTATTGAATTTACGCTTTGACTTTTGTTAGAAAATTAAATTTATTCTTAAAACTCTGCGTCTCTCCGGCTCTGCGTTAAAAATACACCTTTTTTCAGTGGCGTCATTGATAATAAAGGAAGTCTGATGCTGCCTTATGATCCAGTGCCATGGCTATTGGAACAGGAAGGGCTGCCTGCAGTCCGGGCGCGGCGTATCCTGGATTTAAGTCATGAGGATGATGAAAAGGCCATTCACGCCCTGATTGATGCGTATGCCGCTGTTCAAAATGCGGATGGCAGCTTTGACGGCAGCCTGATGAAAACTGCCGGCATTCTTAATTTATTAAGCGACCTGAACGCCGCATCCGCAAACGACACCATCTCTGCCGGTTCCACTTACCTTTTCTCCGTTCTTCAATCGCAATCAGGTTATGAACGCGCCCGTGAAGTAACACCTGGAAGCCTGGACACGCCCTGTGATTTATGCGGTTTTTTCGGACCCTATGCCGCGCGCAGCGAGCCGGCTGTGATGGCGTCAGGTGCTGCAGAAATGAATGATTATCGGGAATATGAGCCGTTGATGGGACCGCAATCCCCGGTACGGGCAGCGCCCAGATCAAGTCTTGACCGGGCAGGTCCCAGTTCTTGTTATGCATGGGGGTTGATTCCGTTGAGTTACACGATTGAAACGCTGTGCCGGGCGGGTTATGCGGAGGACGCGCGCCTGCGTCCGGCAATCAACGCGCTCCTGGGCGCTCAACGCCAGAGCGGGGGATGGTGCCGTAACCTGGGGGGGCATCCGATGTGCTCTCCCCATGCCATTCGGGCTCTTGGGGCGCATCCTTCCTTAAGGGCAAGCAGTAGCGCCCAACGCGCATTGGATTTTATTCGTGGCAAACTCAGGGGAAATACACTGTTTGCGATGCTACAGGCTGTGGCGGCATTCGATCTGCCGGTCGCTCGTGTCATTCTACGCGAAGAACTGGATAAACTGGCGTCGAAACAGAAAAAGACCGGGACATTTGGTAATCCATATGGCGTTGAGAAGGTGACCGCTGTGATGGTGGCTTGCCGTGCGCTGGCACATCATGAGGTGAAACGATGAAAAAATCATTATTGGGCAAGATACCCGCAAATTGTCGCCATTCTTCCGGTCAAAAGTGATGGAAAATTGCGATTGGTTAAATCGGTCAAGGATTATCTTGGGTTAGTGCCGGAACAATCCCTGTATCTTGATATGCAGGATGAGATTTTGCTGAGCACAGATTCCAGTCACAAAACACGAATAGCTGTAGATCGAGGGGGAAGCCTGGTTCTGCCTGAAACCGCGGTACACCGATTGGGAGTGTCCGCACCATCCCTGGTGGGACTTGTGCAGCGACCTGATGCGGTAGCCGTCAAAGTGGTTGAGATCGAATGAACTTACCGGCGATAATCCCCGCCTTGTGGACATTGAAACGCCGTTCAGAATTGTGCGGCGGGTTGAAGTGGCCCCGATGCCGGATGCCCTTATCCCTAAATTACAGGCTGCGCATGCAGGATTGCATCTGCGCTATGATGTCAAGAATTTTGTCAAAGACAGGACGAATCTTGCTGCATGGAAGGCCCGGCAGATATTGGGCAGTGCTGACCCATCAGATGCGGATTTGCGCCAGCAGATGATGGCAGTACGTTTCGCTGCCCAGGCAGAGAACGGTTCGTGGTCTGATAATGTGCTGCTGACTGCCCGCAATTTGCGGGAGTTGGCAGAATTAGGTGTGGATAAAAAACATGAGGGCATTCATAAAGCCGCCGGATGGTTGTTGGATCGACCCCGGTCTGCGCATAATCCGGGCATGTTTTTCGCTGCGGACGCCCTCGTAAACGAACAGGCTGAGGTTGTAGCGCAGCGGAATGCGCAAAAACATGGGACTCGACCCCGTTTCCGGCAAATCAAGACATCCGAGAAGAAGCGTGTGATGGCGGGAGATGCTTTGATTTATGCGCCATGCGGACCCCGGATCATGTGGCCCAATGGCTTGGCAATGGAAGCCTTACTGGCACTGGGCTATGAAAATCATGAGCGGATGCAAACACTGCTGGAGACTTTGACTTCGCAGGATTGGTGTGAATGCGGCTACCAGAATGGCGCTGGCGCTGGTGTGGGGAGAAGGCCCCTGACCGGGGACCAGTTAGCCGCTTTTGAAGCGTTGTGTATTTCGCAGTACATTTATAGTGGTTTATCGGATGTCAAAGAGCTTGAACAGGCGGATATGGCACACCGCACATTCGCGCTGCGCGCAGCGCAGATTCCTGCTGAAAGCGCACCCGGTGGAGAGACGGTCTATGCCCTGGGAACGCCGGACCATGTCCAGGGTTGTGAATTTATCACGACGCGATCACTAAGTCGGGTGCGGGATCCCAGAGCACGCCGGTTTGCTGAAGCGCA
Organism: uncultured Chloroflexia bacterium; assembly: GCA_963700595.1. Lineage (GTDB taxonomy): Bacteria > Chloroflexota > Anaerolineae > B4-G1 > SLSP01 > PWVB01. The sequence continues at coordinate 305,653 of CAVOYE010000007.1, read as the reverse complement.
TCTATGGCGCTTTGCCAGTCGGCAATTTGCGGTGGACGGCACCTTCCCAGCAGAGCGTTATGGCACAGGATTCCAGCAAGCCGGCATTCTGCAGGCGGTTGCCCGTTATGACCATCCTGTTGCCAAAGTCATCATTCTGCGTGCCTTGCCCTGGATTGTACAAAACCAGAATACAGATGGTTCCTGGGGAGAGGGAGAAAGGAAGGATGCAGAGACCTTTGCCGTTGTTGACGCTCTCCACAGTTTGGGTGAACTCTTGCCCCCAATATTTGCGCGGGCATTTTAATCGATGGTCTGCTTATCAACACCTGTTGGTAAACAGGCGGTGTCTTTTTTCTGAAAAATAGGAGGTATTGCAATGTTTAAGGGATTGGGCAAAGTCGTGGATGGTATTGCGAAACAGGATAAATTAGAAACAAAGTTATGATTTCCGAAGCGCGCCCTAATCTTCTTTTCATCATGACGGATCACCAAAGGGCGGACAGCCTCGGGATGGTCCAATCGGGTGTTGAGGTGACACCTAATCTCAACCGCCTTGCGGGTGCCAGCACTGTTTTCAGCAGAGCCTACAGCACCTGTCCATTATGCGTGCCGGCCCGTACCGCATTGGCAACGGGGAAATACCCCACAAAAAACGGGGTGGTGTTTAACGATTGGCGTGGTATACGGGCAGGCGACCATAAGCCCATCCATCAAATTCTTTTAGAGGCTGGGTATGAAGTCGGGCACATCGGTGTGGATCACATTCGTGTCGCGCCGTCACTCAGGGATAGAGTGCCGTTCTCCACCTGGATAGGACTGCGTGAGTATGATCAATATCGTGCCGAAGCAGGGTTGGATGCTGGCGAAGATCTGTCAACCTTCAAACGTGCCATAACAGAAAACCAGGAAGGGCGGCGGGTGCCGATGTCTTATTCGAACACGGAATCCGCCGTTTGGCCTCATCCTGCTGAATGCTTCCTGGATTCCTACTTTTGCCGGCAGGCTGTTAACTTCCTCGAACAACCCCATAACGAACCGTTTGCCCTGTTTTTGTATTTGTGGGCGCCGCATCCTCCACTGCGTGTTCCGGAACCCTATGCGTCACGTTTTGATCCTGCGAAATTGGTTCTACCCTCGAATGTAGGATTACGGGCGCATGGCGAACCGCCTGGACGGCGTCAGGGCATCGCCGCGCAACTTGCCGAGGGTGTATCCGTGGATACTTGGCGCAGCGTTTGGGCAGCTCACCTCGGATTGGTCAATCTCGCCGACGACGGGATTGGACGCGTGCTTTCTGCTCTGAATGCAGGGGGATACGCCGGACGGACCGTGGTCTGTTTTACAGTGGATAATGGTGAGCAGCTTGGTCAGCACGCCATGTATCAGAAGATGGAGATGTATGAGCCGGCTATCCGAATTCCATGGGTGATGAAGGGGGTAAACATCCGCGCACAAACTATCGATACCCCGGTATCGCACCTCGATGTGCTGCCCACGCTGCTGGTGCTTTTAGGTTTGGCGATCCCACCGGATGCTGATGGGTATGCCCTCACCGAAGTCTTAACCACGGGCAGCGCCCCACCGGCAGAGCGTCCGATTTTCTCGCAATATTCAGGAAATCCTAAAATCGGGGATATCCGCCGGGCTGTCATCACGCGCCGCTACAAGGCAGTTTTTGACCCCTTAGATGACGCGGAGCTATATGATTTGGAAGCGGATCCGTTGGAGATGGTTAATTGTGCAGGCGATGCAACGCATCAGGACAGGCTTAATGCGTTATTGGAAATGTGCAGGGATTGGGCTCAGGCGCACAACGATTGGGTGAAAATATGATGAAATATGAATGGCTGCTCTTTGATGCGGATGGTACGCTCTTTGATTATGATGAAGCGGAAAAATCTGCACTGGCATCTGCATTTTCCACGTTCTACTTGCCGTATTCCGGAGATGTTCTTCCGATTTATCGTGAGATTAATGATCAAATGTGGCGGGCTTTCGAGGCAGGCACGATTACACAGCAGGACCTGAAAATAGAACGCTTCCAACGCCTGCTTGATGCCGTTGGAGCAGATGGTGCACCGACTGCAAGCGCGTTCAGCCAGTGCTATCTTGAAAACCTGGGCAAGTGCGCTGACCTTATTCCGGATGCGGAACGCATCCTCCAAACCCTGTATGGCAGCATACACCTGGCGCTGATCACGAATGGCATCAAGGAAGTGCAGCGCTCACGACTGGCACGATCCACAATTGGCGGTTATTTTGAAGCCGTCGCGATTTCTGGTGAATTGGGTGTGGCGAAACCCGACGCAGGGATATTTGATGCGGTGTTTGCTGCGATGGGGAACCCCGGCAAGGACCGGGTCCTGATCATCGGCGACAGCTTAAGCTCAGATATGCAAGGGGGACGTGATTATGGTATTGATACCTGCTGGTTTAACCCCCATGGAAAGCTGCGCGATCCATCCGACCACGTCGTTTATGAGATACAGAACCTCGTGCAGATTCTGGATATTGTTAAGACATAGTTTGTTAAGACATAGTTTGTTAAAACATTGTAGATACTATGAATTGAAAAAGGAGGGCGTTTCCAGTACACTCCAGCCACACAATCAAACCTAAAGGAGGAAATGATGGAAACGCCCAAGGAAACCGAATATAGCACAGAAGGGAAATTATACATAGCGCTCGAGTTGAGCCAAAGCCATTGGAAATTAGGCATGGGCACCGGAATCGGACAAGGTGTGCGGATCCGGACGATAACCGCGAAAGATAAGGCGACATTCATCGAAGAGGTCCGACTGGCACGGGCGAAGTATAAGATAAGTGAAAACGCAGAGGTGGTGTGTTGTTATGAAGCGGGATTGGATGGATTCTGGATCCACCGGTGGCTGACGGCGATCGGGGTCACGAACGTGGTAGTGGACTCGGCGAGTATCGAGGTGACGCGCCGGGCGAAACAACGGAAAACCGATCGGTTGGACGTGGAGAAGTTGCTGCGGCAGTTGATGCGCTATGCCGCAGGCGAGCAGGACGTATGGAAAGTGGTGCATGTGCCCAGTGAGGAGGCGGAAGACCAGCGGCATTTACACCGCCAGCTGTTGAGCTTCAAAGCGGACCGGGTGCAAGCATCAGAATCGGATCTATGGCCTGCTGAAAACCCAGGGCGTGGAGCTGGCGGTGAGAGCCAATTTCCTGGAAGAAATGGAAGCCGTCCGTCTGTGGAATGGGAACCCGCTGCCGCCGGGGCTACAGGACCGCCTGCGGCGGGAGTATGCGCAACTGCAAACGGTGGAAGCCCAGATCAAAGCCCTGGAAAAAGCGCGTAAAGAACAGATCACGACGGGCGACACGCCAGCCATCACCCAGGTGCGGCAGTTGCAGACACTACGGGGTGTCGGGGACAATGGGGCGTGGCTGCTGGTGATGGAGTTCTTCGGCTGGCGGAATTTCAAGAATCGCCGCGAAGTGGGGGGATTAGCGGGGCTGGTTCCCACACCCTATGCCAGCGGAGACAGCCGACACGAACAAGGCATCACGAAAGCCGGAAATCGCTGGGTGCGGGCGATGATGGTCGAACTCGCCTGGTGTTGGCTGCAATATCAACCGCAAAGTGCGTTGAGGGCGAATAATCATTCGCCCCACAGGCATCAATTTAAGAAGCTTTAGGCAGTAAAAAGCATCTCGCAAAGCTAACCAACCCGTTTGTAGTAGTGACTTTGGCGCTGTACTCAGCGCATCTATCTTTGGGCGTATGCGCACCAACTTAAGGCGCTGTTAAGCGTAATCAGAGCCAAAACAGGCATCCCTTCCCTTCAGGGACCGAGGGTTAGGTCTACGAATATCCCCGAAGGGTAATCTTTTTACATAGGAAACTACGCCAATGAAAATAAAAAACGAAGAAATAATCAACAAAGCAGCAAACTTGTTTAACCTCGACGCAGGCGCCCTCCATTACCTCGGTGGAGATGATGGGGACGTCTACGAAACGCGCCGGGGGGATAGCGCCTTTATCCTGAAACTGGTGCCAACGACTGAAGAGGGTATCCCTGTCCTCTCGGAAAAAATCGCTTTCGCCCACTTTTTGAGCGATCACGGTGTCAGGATAGCACGCTGGTTGCCGTCGATTCACGACCGCCTGGTAGAGGCTATCAGGACGGACGAGGGGCTCATCACCGTCACTAAATTAGAGAAGATCGCCGGAAACCACCCCAACATGGGAGACCCCCAGGTGTGGAATGCAGCCCTCTTCAGGCAGTGGGGGCAGGTTATGGGACGGATGCACCACCTCACCCAGCAGTATACAGGCGGCACGCTGATCGGACACTGGCACGATGAGGTCGTATTCTTTACCAACTGGTGCAGCGATCCGGTGGTCAAAGAGTATTGGGGCAGAATGGAAAGTTATTTGAAGACACTGTCCCGCCCGCAGGAGGCTTATGGACTCATCCATAATGACCTGCATCAATGGAATTACATGCTTGACCAGGGCGAAATCATCCTGTTTGATTTTGATGTATGCGGACACCACTGGTTTTTAACGGACATCGGCATCGCTTTGTTCCACGGATTGTGGGTTAATTCGTGGCACGACCTGCCGGCGATGAATGACCGCAACCAGAAGTTTTACGATAATTTTATGGAAGGTTACGCCACAGAAAACCGTCTCGATGCGCAGTGGCGGGAGCGCCTGCCCCATTTCCTCAAATACCGCCAACTGCTTTCGTTTACTGTTTTTTCTGATCCCAGGAGTGCGGCTCATGCTAACGCATGGCAGCGTCGCTGGGTGGCAGCGATGCGCCGTGGGATCGTCGAAGACATCCCCGTCCTTGATCTTGATTTTTAACCGTATGCGATCTTGTCACAAATTGTAACTGACCGGTGTTTATACTATGAGAGGCAAAGGGAAGATGGCGACAATTTTGACAGGATCTAACGCAAAAGCCCAATCACCAGACACAGCTAGCCAGTCCGCCGAAAGACTTCTTGAGGAGGCTTTCGGTGAACACTGGTCGTGGGTGTGCCGGACGCTGCACTACCTGGTCGGGGACTGGGATGAAGCGGAAGATCTGGCGTTGCAGGTATTTGTGCAGTTACATCAGAAGCTTCCGGATGATGTCCAGGAAGTAGGCAGCTGGCTTCACCGCGTGGCGATGAATACCGGTTACAATGCCTTGCGATCTCGCCAGCGCCGGCAGCGTTACGAACAGGCTGCCGGTATGGTCAGGTTACAGCAAACCGCTCAATGTGATCCCGCCATCGAAGTCGAACAACGCGAGACGCGCCGTAATGTTCGGCAAGTGCTGGCAGGGATGAATCGCAGAGGGGCTCAACTTCTTGTATACCGTATGATGGGCTTGTCTTATGCGCAAATTGCTGCCGCTGTTAATGTCGCACCCGGTTCGGTGGGCACCCTTCTGGCGCGCGCACAGAGGGTGTTTGAGCAGCGTTACCGCGCATTGGAGGAGGAGATCTGATGAAACACATTAAACAGGGCGAAATCCGCGCCTATTTTGATAGTGAGTTAAGCGCCGGGGAACATGACCGTGTAGAAAAGCATCTTGCTCATTGTCCGGTTTGTGAGAAGAAAGCCAGAGTGGTTCAATCGCGGGGTGTTTATGCCAGGTCGAAGCTGCAAACTTTGAACAACCATGAACCCCTGAAAACTGCAGCAGCGCAACAGCGCCTGGCAGGTTACCTCAGCAAGACGCGCACACACACGACTGAAAAGCATGGGATTAACATAAACCATCGCTACCGTCCGGTGTGGGTTGCTATAATGGTAATCCTGGTGGTTGGCTTCATGGTGACATTGGCTCCGGTTCGCGCATTAGCCAATGATTTTCTGGCGCTGTTTCGCATCCAGAAAATTGCGTTTGTCGAGTTTAATCCGTTGAACCTGCCCAACCGTGAAGATACGCTGCGAACTGCGGCTATGGAAATTGAGCGCATGGCAAAGGAAGAGATTGCTATCACCTTGCACGGTGAACCGCAAATCGTGGAGCAGGCTGCAGTGCAAGCCTTGATGCCTTATCCCGTGCGTTTCCCCGATATAAAAGACAGCGCTTCGCGTATCACTGTGCAACCAGGATTTGATATGACGTTGCAGCTTAATCTGACCGAAATCCGCACGCTCCTGGAAGCCCTGGGCTATGGCGGCATCGACCTGCCCGATAATCTGGACGGTGCTGAGGTTCAAGCTGCATTTGATAAGTCGGTAATCACGGCATTTGGATCCTGTACTGAAAATGATCCTGGGGCGGATTGTACTGTATTCATTCAAACACAAAGCCCCAACGTTACCGCACCGCCGGAACTGGACCTGCAGCAAATCGGGCAGCTCTACCTGCAGTTATTGGGTATGAAGCCGGCGCAGGCAGCCCGTTTCAGCCGCAATGTGGATTGGACAACGACGCTGGTCGTTCCCATACCCAGTACAGATGCGACGTATAAAGATGTACAGATTGATGGTGTTGAAGGCACGCTGGTTGAAGGCTTGCAGCACAACGAAGTGGTGCTCATGTGGGTCAAGAACAATATCGTGTATGCTTTGATCGGGACAGGTGACGTCGAGACTTTCTTAGCCATCGCCGGTACGCTGGAGTGAAAAAGCCGGCAGACCGGATTTATCTGAACTGCAAGGTGTGGATTTTACTCCCATTGTCCTGGAGGGATTATGCCATATAGGGACCGGCGCCGGATCATAGGATGGATCGGTGTTGTTCTTCTCGTCACCGGTCTGGGCGCTGCAGTGTTGGGACCGGTTGAAATGTATTGTTTCTATCTTTTCTCTGACGGGGGGCGATTTCATTTCGAAGGATTCGGATTTGGTTCTCTGGTATTTGCCAGTATTGCCTGGCAGATTATCGGTTATTACTGCATCGCGGCGGTCTGTATTCCATTGGGTCTGGGACATCTAAATCCGCGCCGCTGGGCAAAGACAGTGTCGCAGGCAGGGATCAGTGCCTGGTTAGTCGTCGGTATCCCACTCACCCTCGTCACTTTGGGGCTTTTATTGACCTACAAACCCATGAATAGGGTCAGTCTGGTCTTTACTCTGGGGATGGGGCTCCTGCTCTACCCGGGTATCCCCGTTGTCCTGCTCCGGTTTTATAGAAACCGCGATGTACAGGCGACCTTTGAGACCATTGATCCCGGTCCGGATTGGACTGAGAAATTCCCGCTGCCGGTCCTGAGCCTCGCCATGCTGCTGCTCTTTTATTGGTTGATTGCCCATATCCCCATATTCTTCAATGGGGCTTTTCCTTTCTTTGGACGATGGCTTACCGGGCTGCCCGGAATAGAGGTGACGACCGCTGTCCTGATGAGCTTTGGGGTGATGATCTGGGGTGTGGCGCGCTTAAAAACGTGGGCATGGTGGGGGACATTGCTTCTATTGTGCGCTTTGGCTGCCGCGATCGCGCTGACACTTGCCCCGCTCAGCTTCCAGGACTATTGCTGTCTGCAACATCCTGCCTGCTGTTGAGTCAGCGATGCTCTCCAGAACGTGCCGTTGCGGGGCTGGCATATCGCGCTCTTTCTGGATCTGCCGTTGTTGGCGACGGTCGGCTTGCTGCTTATTGTGAAGCCGTATTTCCTGTTAAATAAACCCGCGATTTCTTCTTTATGACAATGGAATATGCAATAGAAACGCACCACCTGCGCAAAGTCTTTGATGAAAAGACAGCCATTGCTGATCTCAGCCTGAAGGTTAACCGGGGTGAAGTTTTTGGTTTCCTGGGTCCTAATGGCGCAGGCAAGACGACAGCAGTAAAAATGTTCCTGGGACTGGTTACCCCTACATCAGGCACGGGCAGCTTGTTTGGCGTCCCTCTGGGAAACCCGGAAGGGCGGGCGCATGTGGGCTTTTTACCTGAACACTTCCGTTTCCATGAGTGGCTGAAAGCTGAAGAGTTCCTGTACTTGCACGCGAATCTAAGCAAAGTGCCGTCAGAGATAAGCCGGAAGCGCATCCCTGAACTCCTTGACCTGGTCAACCTCACGGAATATCGGGGTAAAAAGCTGCGAACCTTCTCGAAAGGCATGCTGCAGCGTATTGGTTTAGCACAAGCTTTACTCAATGACCCGGCGCTTGTATTCCTGGATGAGCCCACTTCAGGGCTTGACCCAATGGGACGCCGCCTCGTCCGCGATATTATTCGCAGCCTGAAAGATCAAGGGACAACTGTGTTTCTGAATTCACACTTCCTGAGTGAGGTAGAAATAACGTGTGACCGTGTCGCATTTATCAAGCAGGGTGCGATTGTGTACGAAAGCACAATGCAAGAACTTGTGGATGGGGCGTCAACCATACACATTCATGCCCGACCTGTTGAAGGCATCAACCCGGAATCCCGGTCTCGCTGGGCAGCAGTGATTGCCGGCTTGCAGCAGTGGGGAACACAAATCCACCTCAAGGGTGAAGACATTACCCTAACGGTCAAAGATGTTTCCGTTGTACCGGAAATCAACCGGTACCTGGTCGCCAAGCAGGTAGATGTGTTGGCTATAGCACCTCAAAAAGTGTCGCTGGAGGACCTTTTTATGCAGATCATCGAGCAGGAAGGAACTATATAATGCGTCAGGCACAGCCTCCACGCGCCATCTTCGTCATTGCCGGTTTAACGTTCCGCGAGGTTATACGCCGGAAGATTCTGCTGGTGGCATTTTTGTTGGGCTGCATCTTCCTGGCTATCTATGGTGCAGGTTTATACGCTATCACCCTGGATCTGGAACGTACTGGTCAAATGGGAAAGACCCTGGTGATCAACCAGATTAATAATTTCCTGTTGCTGAGTGGACTTTACGTTGTCAACTTCCTTTATGGCATAATTACCGTTCTTACTTCGGTGGATACGCTCTCCGGTGAAATAAACACGGGCACCATCCTCGCATTGGCGGTGAAACCTGTCCACCGTTGGGAAATCCTGATGGGCAAATGGTTAGGCTATGCTGCTACGCTGACCCTTTACCTGGTCTTCATGGCGGGTGGCGTTTTGGTCCTGGTCAATCAAATCACCGGGTATCGCGCCAATAATAGTCTTGCTGGACTGGTCTTCATATGGGTCAACGGCATTTTGCTGCTTAACCTGACCCTACTTGGGGGTACACGCCTGTCGACTTTAGCGAACGGCGTTTTTATCTTTGCACTGTATGGGATAGCATTTATCGGTGGGTGGATAGAACAGATTGGGTCGTTTTTGGATAACACACAGGCGATCAACATCGGCATTATCTCCGGTCTGTTAATGCCCGGTGAAACGCTCTGGAAACGGGCAGCTTTCGAGATGCGCGAAGTGCTGGTGGATGCTTTCGGCTTCTCACCTTTTACCTCAGCCAGTATCCCCAGCCCGTTAATGGTTGTTTATGCGTGTGTCTACGCGGTGCTTGTGTTGCTCCTGGCGTTATGGCTGTTTCAGCACCGCGATTTTTAATATGAATCTACACGTGATTGAGGTGAAGGACACGCTGCTCAATCACCCCATCTGCATCAACTCAAAGAATTTTAGGCGTATACAACATCATATTAAAACGAATATAGGTTTCTAGTGACAGCGTCAGCAGACTGGCGACCATTAGCCGTTATTCTGCTCGGATACAACCACTAAGCTCATGCTAATGTTTCTTCTGACTAAATTGATACCAATGGGCATGTTGCTCAATCACCTCATAGACATGAACGTAAGCGATGACAATATGTCATTCCCGCGAAAGCGCCGCTTTCCATGCGGCTAAATCCATCCGGGTTCCTGGCTATAGATTAGTGTGATGTGGCAGCATTATTACTGTCGCCGAAGCCCAATAACTTTGTGGCGGGGCGGTGATCTTCTCTGCATAGAAAAACTGGGTGTTCCGCCCCGCCACCGCTGCCCGGTTATCGGTAAACTATCTGCTGTAATGTGTTCCGTTTATAGATCACCTGACAAATTCTGTAAAAACTTACCAATCTCTCTCGGAATCAACATGAATTGCCACTCAATGTAAGACCGGGGGAAAAGCGGGTAATATGTATCATCACCATAACTTGCTTCTGGTACCCAGGATAACATCATTGCTCGTGCTGTTTCTAAGTCTCTGTGTGAATCTGGATCCAGAGTCATAAAATCCGTATTGGGACCATTCTTGAATCCGCCAGGATAGAGCCAGCTGTTCTGTGTTTCACGCAGATACTTGGATTTTTCCTCATTCTCCAGCTCAGCCCACGCCATATATTCATTGGCTACCTGAAATTGCGTTTGCATTGCGCGTGTTTCGCTCTGTATTGATGGATTGATACCATCTAAAACATGACGAATTTCATGGGCCAGAAAAGGGATGGCTTGCTCTTGTGGCATATCTACAGGACTGAATCTGCAGCTGATCCCTTCCACTGGATGCTCCGCACCGCGTATTACCTTGCATGGCAACACCAAAGTTAAATCGGAATTTACGGTTGAGTCTTTCTTCACTGTATTGACGAAATTCAATACGCAGTTCCTGGCTGGTGGGACCCATAAGACGCATCGTGTCCATGATCCATTGGATATAGGCCTCACATTCCGCGCCCGTGCATTCCCAATACCCCGTCGCATCTGTGAATAGAATTGGGTTATTGCTGGCGTCTGATACTTGTGTATCAAAATCATTGGTCTTTAAGCCAAGATCGGCAAAAACTGGCAGGTTAATGGTCTTGTTTTCTGGTAGGTTGATTTCTCCGGCTGACACTGCGCGAGTAGAGATTGACTCTGAATAAGAGATTGTTCGCAGTATGGAGAGAATGAATAGCACTAAAACGGCGACTTTGCTGAAAATTTTTCCGTGCATCCTGCACCTCCTGATGGATTGGCTACAGCCTATCAATCAGGAGCGTGGAGAACGGCGGGAGGTCGCGTGGTTTAATGCGTGTCTATCGTGTGTTAAACGTGAGGAAATAAAACTACTCAGAAGAAATCAGGGAGCTTACTTATTTCAGCGTCTCCCTCTTGACACCTTTTAACATAGGCGCGCCAAGAGGCGGTAGCCACTTGCCCCAGGATGGGTGTGGTGGTAAACTATAAACAAGTTTCAGGAGTAGGTTAAATTATGACGAATACTGTCATAAAAGCCCCGTGGAAATTTGGGAAAAAGCGGTCGTTTACGGAATAAAGTGTGATAATAAAGCTGGGACATTTCGGTGCATTTCCGAAATGTCGGGGGGTGGTCTGCCACCCGCGAAAGCCCGGAAGGGCATTGGCGCTGAGTACAGCGCTTGGCAATTACGGAAAAGCACCGTAATTGCATGTGGCTATCAACATTGGATATAAAACTCAGGCAGTTTCAGTGTATTTCTGAAACTGCAAGGCGTGTTTTTTACGCCCTAAAGCTCGAAAGGGCATTGGCGCTGAGTACAGCGCTACGCAGTTGCGGAAAAGCACCGCAACTGCCCTGCGTTTAGTGAAAAGTGTGGTATAGATGCATGGACATTTCGGTGCATCTATACGCAAATTCCGGTTCCCCTTCCCTTTAGGGAGGGGGGCAGGGGGTAGGTCTCCGGCAGCTAAAGCCCACCGTTGAAACATAATCCAATTCAGCGTCGAAAGGCATGATTTGTCATGCTGAGCGGAGCGCTGCGGGCGCCAGCGAGCAGCGCGCAGTCGAAGCATCTCACCCGATCCTGTTATAAGTACATTCGGTGTGGGTAGATCGGTGCATTGATACGCAAACTCCGCTTCCCCTTCCCTTCAGGAGAGGGCGGCAGGGGATAGGTCTCCGGGCAGCTAAAGCCCATCGTAGAAACATAATCCAGCACAGCATCGAAAGGGATGATTTGTCATGCTGAGCGGAGCGCTGCGAGCGCCAGCGAGTAGCGCGCAGTGAACTCCGGTTCCCCTTCCCTTTAGGGAGGGGGGCAGGGGGTAAGTCCAGAAGCAGCTAAAGCCCGCCGTAGAAACATAATTCAGCACAGCGTCGAAAGGCATGACTTGTCATGCTGAGCGGAGTGCTGCGAGCGCCAGCGAGTAGCGCGCAGTCGAACTCCGGTTCCCCTTCCCTTTAGGGAGGGGGTCGGGGGTAGGTCCAGAAGCAGCTAAAGCCCGCCGTAGAAACATAATTCAGCACAGCGTCGAAAGGCATGACTTCTGTCATGCTCGAGCGGAGTGCTGCGGGCGCCAGCGAGCAGCGCGCAGTCGAACTCCAGTTCCCCTTCCCTTTAGGGAGGGGGTCAGGGGGTAGGTCCATAAGCAGCACCTTCGCCCCATTGACGCATCCTGTCCTTCAGGTAGAATGTATCGGATATGAACTTCAACGCTGATGCTCCGCTTATCGTCCAAGGGGATCGGACCGTTCTCCTGGAGGTGAACAACCCGCAGTATGAGGCGGCGCGCGACCTTCTGGCGCGTTTTGCTGAGCTGGAAAAAAGCCCTGAGTATATCCATACCTACCGGATTACCTCGCTGTCTTTGTGGAATGCCGCTGCCGCAGGAACGAACGCGGAAACCATCCTTGATGGATTGAACCAGCATGCCAAGTATCCCCTGCCGGATAATGTCACCTTTGAGATAAGGGAAGCCATCCGCCGTTATGGCAGAGTGCGGCTCACCCGGGACCCTTATGACCCGGCCCGGTTGCGCCTGACATCGGATGACCCGCTTTTGCTGCTCGAACTGGAGCGCAACAGATACGTCAAACCCTACATCCTCAACCGCCTGGGATCCCACACCTTATCGGTGCCGGCATCCCGGCGCGGGCATATCAAACAGGCGCTGGTGAAAGCCGGGTATCCGGCTGAAGATTTGGTAGGTTATGTGACAGGCACGCCCCTGTCTATGGAATTGCGCGACACAATGCTCCAGGGTGGTGAATTTGTGATCCGAGCCTATCAGCGGGACGCAGTAGAAGTGTTCTGGGCGGATGGTTCGGAAGCTGGAGGCGCCGGAACGATTGTCTTGCCCTGCGGTGCGGGGAAGACCGTGGTGGGTATGGCGGCAATGGCTAAAATTCAGGCGAATACGCTGATTCTGACGCCCAGCACGGTCTCGGCGCGGCAGTGGCGTGAGGAATTACTTGATAAAACGACAATTTCACCCGAGATGATTGGGGAATATACCGGACATAAGAAAGAGATTCGCCCGATTACGGTGACAACGTACCAGATTCTGACCCACCGCAAGCGCGGAACCAAGGGCAAGAACCTGCCCCTTGAAGCAGAATTCCCGCATTTCGCGTTGTTTGATGGCGGAAATTGGGGGCTGGTCATTTATGACGAAGTACATCTGTTGCCGGCGCCTGTGTTTCGCATTACAGCTGAGCTGCAGGCGCGCCGCCGCCTTGGATTGACGGCGACGCTTGTCCGCGAGGATGGGCAGGAAGAAGACGTGTTCTCGTTGATCGGGCCCAAAAAGTACGATGTCCCATGGCATGACCTGGAAAGGCAAGGATGGATTGCACCCGCGATATGTTATGAGATTCGGACTTCATTTCCCGATGAGGAGCGTTTGTCTTATGTGATGGCTGAGCAGCGTCAGAAATACCGGTTGGCTGCCGACAATACGCGCAAGCTCGAAATGCTTGATCGATTGCTAACGTATCATAAAGGAGACCGCATCCTGATCATCGGCATGTATCTGGATCAGTTGGAAAATATCGCCAGGAAATATGATTATCCGCTGATTACCGGGAAGACAAAAGTTGCGGAGCGGGAAGCTTTGTACCAGCAGTTTCGCACGGGTGAGATCACGACACTCGTGGTTTCCAAGGTTGCCAACTTTTCCATAGACTTACCCGATGCGAGCGTAGCAATACAAATCTCCGGCACCTTTGGATCGCGCCAGGAAGAAGCGCAAAGGCTGGGACGTATTCTACGCCCGAAAACAGATGGCAGGCAGGCATATTTTTACAGCCTGGTGACCAGAGAAACCCTGGATCAGGATTACAGTGCCAATCGCCAGCGTTTTTTAACCGAACAGGGCTACCGTTATCTTATACTCTATGATGATGAAATTCCGGGTGCGCTTCCCCACACCCAGCATAGTGTTTGAGTGCCGGCATTCGTGGCATCGCAACTAAATCATATTAGGCGGAAAGCTAAGATGAACAGGCGAGACCCGACCAACGAATTGACAGAAAATTTGCGTTATGAGCGCATCAATCCTTCGGCAATGAAATATACCGACGCTGTACCCACCTGGTTGCAGACGGATACGGATGGCGATGATTGGGTTGATGATATGTTTGAAGATGAGTGGCGCGCCTCGCATATCCGGACTGAATTGGCTCGGTTGAATCTGCAGCCCCAGGGACGCTCCAAGCAGGCTCTTGCTTCTCAATTACTCACCGAATTCGTGAATCCGGATCGTTTGGCGCCATTGTTGGCAACGCTTTCGGACGATACATATAAGGTTTACCTGCATTTGCTGCTCAGTCTGCGGTTGGAAACCCGGTTCACGACACCCGCGGATTTGGATACGCTTTGTCCATCGCATTTCCCATCCACCTTGTTTACCCGGCGAATCCTGGATGCCGGATTGGCGCTGCGTTCGGAGTCTGGATATATTTATATCCCTGAAGCTGTCCTGAAATCACTTCCGCCGTGCAGTATCGCGTTTCCTGTGGCGCCGGAACCTGCCGAATTCGTTCCGGCGAAAGCCCCTCAAGAACTGCTTTTACAGATACAACAACTTATGGGCTTATTTACCGGGAAAACGTACACGCTTCGTGATCGCCTCAGGTGGAATGCGCCCGATCAAGGGATGTATAACAAAATTCAATGCTGGCCGCCGCATCCTGATGATGCAAAAAGACTGATTACAGACAGGACCCAGAATGGAAAAGTGACACTTTTGCCCCCTGAACCCCAGTTAGCAGACCAGCCTCTTCAATTCTGGGCAGAGTCTTTGCATCTTTCGACGGATAGGGTTGAATTCCTGTATCATACACTGACACTGAGCGCAATACTTCATGCCGGAAGCCCGGTGCGCATCAATCAGACCCTGGTCCAGAAATGGCTGGCGCTGTCGCCAAGTCGCCAAATTGTCATATTATATCAACTCTACACATCAATCAGCCTTTGGGCAGAATGGTGGCCCAATTGGCGTAATGGACAGTTTGAACTGAAATGGGCTTCGCAGGGTTATTGGGCGCTGATATATATTGATGGGACCGTGCTATCCATTGATCTTAATCTACGGCTTGTTATTCTGGACATTCTCTCTTTCCTTCCCCAGGAAACATGGCTGGATGTTGATACTATTGTTGATTGGATTTATGTGATTTTCCCTAATGCCGCCTCCCAGCGATATAGTCGCGGACTCACAATGAATGGGGTACCGGGCGGGTGGAAGGGTTGGCTAAAACTTGTCCTGAAGAGCATCCTCACTGGACCGCTGCATGACATGGGTTTTACAGATTTTGCGCCATCACTTGAGCATGTGGAGGTATTCCGCCTGCATCATTTGCAGGACGTACATTGGAAACGGGTCACAAAGCTGGATATCGGTATTCTGGGGGCGGTTGAAGACAGCGCATTGCACATTGACGCGGAAACACAAATTTTGACAGTCGCCCTGCCTGTTCCCCCTGATTTTCTATCGATGATTCAGCTGTGGTCCAAACCGGGCGGCATTAACGAGAAAACCATGCTTTTCCACCTGGATGTTGAACGCCTGCATCAAGCTTTCGAGCATGGCAATTCCCCTGTCGATTTGCGTGCGGCATGGGAAGCATGCGCCGGTTTTGCGGTGCCGGAAAGCCTTGATCAATGGTGGAGCCATTGGTGGCAGAATTATGGGCATGTGCGATTGTATCCCATGCAAACCGCTCTGATGACTGCTGACGAATTTACAATGAAAGAACTGCAGGTGGCACTTCCCCGCTTGATGGATTCCATCCTGGGTGTTGTGACACCCAGAACCGCGCTCATAAAATCTGAGGATGCCGACCAGGTCCTGGCAGACCTCATCCGGCAAGGATATATGCCTAAAGATGAATAATGAGGTGGAACGGCTCCAACCTGCGCTGGAATCCTATCATATCGATTCGCTGAAGTTCATCGCGGATACTTTGGGGATAGAACAGTCTAAACCCGCGCGTAAACAAAAATTGGTCAGCGACCTGTGCCAGAAGATTCCGGAGCTTACCGCTAACTCGGAATATATTAAAATGCTGAGTCATGCGGAACGGGAAGTATTGAAGCAGATAATCAAACTGAACAGGGTCTGTGATCACCGTGATATCGCTCTGCCTTTGATTAAACAAGGGTATGGTCAGTGTCAGGGGTTTGGCTTCTACGAAAGCGCTACCTTCCATTGACGCAGTTTTGTTCTCCCTGTTAAGCAAAGGGTTGATTGTAAATGCAACCCCACTTGCCCATTCCAGTGACAGGCGGCAATTTGAACCTCTGCTCAAATTTGCCGTTACGCCTGAAGTACGGGTGAAATTAGTAAGAATATTACCGCCTGCAGAAGACATCCAATTACCTGATAAGTTTGGCGCGGACGCTGCACCTGCCTATGTCAACACTGGAAACCTGGAAGAATTCCTGCGGCAGCTTTTCTTCACATGGTCAGAATTCCGGCGTAAACCTGCGCGCTTACTTAAATCAGGCGATATTGGCAAACGCGATCAACGCCGGATGACAGAGGGTCTGGGATTGTCGGAAGAAAAGGACCTGCCCCGTGTGAAATTGTTGTATGCGGCTCTGAAAGCGCTGAACCTGGTGACAACAAGTGAGGGAAGGGTGGAAGCCGCGGATTCTCACGCTGTGACGTTATTCTGGAACACATCCCCTGTAGGTCAGATGCGTGAATTAATCAACGCGTATCCACAGCTTGATTTACCGGTCACCTATAATATCCATCCCCTTTCCGAATTTTCATATTATGGAGGTCTTCAGACACAACCTGACGCTGAAATTCGCAGGGCAATTCTTTCAGTACTTCCACAACTGTCATCCGCGCTCTGGATTCCATATCCCTTATTCTACGCTTTTGCAACCAGCGGCGTATCCGGGTATCTTGCGCTTTCATCACCTGCATTGCAGTTGTTATTTAACAATATGCGGTGGTATGGCTTAAACCGGACAGAAGAATTGCAATCTCAATTTTATCTTGTAGAAAAGGAAATTGTTAGATCCGTTCTAAAGGAAATGCTGATGTTGGGATTTGTGGATATTGGCTACGGGCAGCAGCCTAACGCGCCGCCGGAGGCGGTGCGAATTTCAGAATTGCTTCATGCGCATTTAACGCAACAACCCTGGACGCAACCGCAGGTGCAGGGACAGGTTGTGCTGCAACCGGACGCTCAGTTATTAGCGATTGGTCCGGTTCCCCTGCGTGTTTTGGCGAACCTCGAGCGGGTGGCGGTGCGGGAAAAACAGGACCAGGGCGTTATTACATACCGGATCACACGTGAGAGCATATATCAGGCATTTCAACACGGGGAGACCCTTGCTGAAATCAAGGGATATTTGGAAGATGCCACCGGTCAACCCCTGCCGCAGAATATCGCCCGTTCACTTGAGGAATGGACAGACCAGCATCAGCGCATTCTTGTCCGGCGTGATATCCAGATACTGCAGGTGGCATCCAGTGAAACATTGGGACGCCTTTTGGACGATCCCGTAGTTGCGCGTTATTTGCATCGTTTGGATGAAAAAACTGCCTGGATCAAAATGAAAGATTCGCCAATAGTGGAAGAGCGCTTGCGCGCCCTCGAAATTTTACCTTCGCACTCAATGGATCACGCGAAAGATTTGGTCAATAGCCTGCGTTGGGATGGGGAATACCTTGTCTCACGGACACCATTGCCCAGTCTCTATGTCATTGGGACGATGCAGCTTATCGCTGAAACAGCAAAGGCGCACCAATCCTTCTTTAACTGGGCTTTAACTCCGGAAAGCGTCAGGGATGCTGTGACCAGTGGTTGGAAACTGGTCGATATTCTCAAGACAGTTGAGACCATGACCGGGCAGTCCTTATCTCAAGAGTGGGAAAAGAAGCTCAAAGCGTGGGGCAAATATTACGGTGACGGTAATACAGCGCAGGTACGTTTGGTTCGCCTGAGTAGCAAACAAACTTTGCATGAATTGCGTTCGAAAGACCGTAATCTTAGCCGGTGGTTGAAACCACTTCCACATTCAGAAGCTCTGGCAGTTGTTAAGGAGACGCACTGGGAGGAAACACTGGCTTTATTGTCTTCCTATGGAATCCTTATAAAAGATGAGGTATGGTGGTAGGGGGCTTGCAGTTTGGTAAACGATGCGTATGATACGTAGGTACGCAAAAAACATAGTGATGCGATAATGGGCAGGGCGGATAAGGGGTACGTTGGCTGGTGATTCCGTGCGTTTTTGCCCCCTTTTTGAAATATAGTCAGTTGGCATGCTTACTATCAATGTTATAATAATTACAGTTGATTGAGCAGGTCAAATAATGGTTATTATACAAAGTCTCACCTTGGAGGCAGTATGAGCTCAGCGCAACCCAGTGCCGCACAGCGGAGAATTGCTGAAAAACTCTACGAAGAAGCAATGGCTGCATACAACCGTTGGGAGGTCGCAGAAGCGGTTGATAAACTTGAGCAAGCCTTGCAAATCGCTCCTGAAAATCCCCAATACCATATGAGCCTGGCTCAGATATTGTCGCGTGCTGGCGACTTTGACAGAGCGCTGCGTGCTTTGGCTAACTACCTGAGGTTGGCGCCGGATTCAAAAGTATCAGATCGCATTCAGCAATTATTTGCCAGCGGTATGGATGAAGTAGAGGAACCACTCACTGAGCGCATGACTGCTGCCCAGATGCAAATTGATATCATTGGGGCTGCGATACAGATGTGGGTTGAATTTCGGGTTGCATTGGGTGAGGAAGTGCTCAATATACCCAAACCTGAAGCCTGGGCTGCCGCACTGGATTATACTGTGCGCAAGGTGAATCTGCGTGATGTTCCGCTGGGGAGGCTTTCTGAGTTCTACGGTGTTTCTACCGAAACCTTGCGCAAGCATTATCGGACCCTGGTGGAAACGCTGGATGTCATGCCGTGTGATTATCGATATTTCACAGGAGCGCAAAATCCCCTGGACAAACTTGTCGAGGCAGCTGATTTACTGGAAAAACTTGAGGCGCGGTTTACCCAGGAATGAGAATGACATAATCTATGACGGGGGTCCATTGACCCCCGTTTTCTGTTTTTTACAAAGATATGGTGTCAAAATGGTTTACAGAATCACAGGAATTTTGGGATGTTGGGATATTAAAAATCAGAGGACATAGGTGATGCAGATAACGTACCGTGATAAGTCATGGACCTTTAATGAGCCATTCACTGTTTTGCAGATGCTTAAACGTGTTGACTTGCTGCCTGAAAATGTGCTTGTTGTTCGCAATGGCACACTGGTTACAGAAGATCAACACCTGAAGCCGGGTGATGTGGTGAAAATTGTCGCCGTCATATCTGGAGGTTAAGGATGCGGTGCAGAACGTGTGGTGCGACGGCTGTAATCAATATGCGCGAGCACAAATTGTCCTTATGTGGAGAGCACTTTCAGACGTGGTTTATCAAACAGTCTGAGCATACTATTCACAAATACCGTATGTTTACAAAGGAAGATCGCATATTGGTGGCTGTTTCCGGCGGAAAGGACAGCCTGGCGTTATGGGATGTGTTACGCCGCCAGGGTTATCAGGCAGATGGTTTGTATATAGATCTGGGCATCGACGGGGGTTTCGGTTATTCGGCACGTTCCCGCGAGAAAGTGGAAGCTTTTGCTGTCCAATATCCCGAAGCCCGTTTAATCATTGTCAGCATCCCGCAGTTATATGGGGAGAGTGTGAATGCGGTTGCGTACCGCAAACAGCGTCGTGACCGGATATGTTCTACCTGCGGATTGATTAAGCGCCATGAAATGAATCGGATTGCCCTGGAACAGGGTTATGATGTGCTTGCCACCGGACATAATCTCGATGATGAAGTTGCTGTGCTGTTCGGCAACGTGCTGCATTGGCAGATGGGGTATTTACTCCGGCAAAGTCCTGTGTTAGAAGCAGATGAAGAGGGGCTGAGCCGTAAGGTTAAGCCCTTCTGCCGATTCTACGAGCGTGAGACCGCCGCCTACACGCTGCTCCGGGGTATTGACTATATCTACGAAGAATGTCCTTTCGCTTACGGTGCCACAAGTCTGCGGAACAAGGACACTTTGACACAGATGGAGCACGACGCTCCCGGTACCAAAATGCACTTCTATACAAACTTTTTGAAGGCTAAGGAAGCGGGTTTATTCAGGGATACGCCGGTCACACTGCAAGCGATGCGGGTTTGTCCCCGCTGCGGGCAAACCACCACAGCAGATGACTTATGCGCTTTCTGTCGTTTGTGGGACAGTGGTGTAAATGCGGAGGTGCCAGAATGACCTATACAATAGCCCCACAGGAATTCCGTGAATTGGCAGCGCGTATTATGGATGAGGTGTCGCACGTGATCGTGGGACAGGTCAGCGTGGTGCGTTACAGCCTGATCGCCCTTTTAGCCGATGGGCACCTGCTTTTGGAAGGTGTGCCGGGATTGGGTAAGACCATGCTGGTGCGAACCCTCGGGGAGGCATTGCAGCTTGACTTCAAACGCGTGCAGTTTACCCCGGATTTAATGCCGGCAGATATCGTCGGCACCGACATGTTGGAAATCACCGATACCGGGAACCGGCGATTCCGCTTTCATCAAGGTCCGGTTTTTACGGGACTTTTGTTGGCAGATGAGATTAATCGTGCGACGCCCAAAACGCAGTCAGCGTTGCTTGAAGCTATGCAGGAACATCAGGTGACTGTGGGGGGAACGACCTACCCGCTTCCGCGTCCATTCCTGGTCCTTGCCACGCAAAACCCAATTGAGCTCGAAGGCACATATCCTTTGCCGGAAGCGCAGTTAGACCGCTTTCTGTTTAAAATTAATATCTCCTACCCGTCTGCGGGTGACCTGGTGGAAATACTTAATCGTACCACAGGATTAGAAACGCCTTTGGTCACACCCGTTGCGAATCAAGCCGATATAGTGGCTATGCAAACACTTGTCCGGTCTGTGCCGGTCGCGACCCCGGTGCGCCAATACGCTGCAAACCTGACGGTAGCTACCCACCCCGATGCCCCATCCGCTCCGGAAATTGTGAAGCATGCTGTTCGGTACGGGGCAAGCCCGCGAGGTGCGCAGGCGCTTATGTTGGGCGCCAAAACATTGGCGCTTCTTAACGGGCGTTACAATGCCGCAATGAGTGACATTCGCGAAGTAGCCCTTGCCGCACTGCGCCACCGTATGATCCTAAACTACGAAGCCCAGGCGGAAGGCTTGACAGCAGACAGGATTATCGAGGAAGTTTTAACTGTGGTGCCGGTTTAGCCCGTTATCGGCACATACAAAATCAAAGATGGTTTTTCAAACATGATTGAAGATTACGACCTGGAGCTTTTGAGTCACCTCCACTTCGTGGCGCATAAACGCCGGCGCACAGGACACTGGGGCGAACGGCGTTCAACGCACCGGGGTGAGGGATTGGAATTTACGGATTACCGGGATTACTCTCCTGGGGATGATCCACGCAGCGTGGATTGGAATCTCTATGCGCGTTTGGACCGCCCTTATGTCCGGTTGTATGAAGAAGAAGAAGAACTGGCGACTGCCGTGCTGATTGATGGTAGTGGCTCCATGGACTGGGAAGGTAACGCCTTTAGCAAGTGGTCCGCAGTCCAGCACCTGGCGGTGGCATTTGGGGGAATAGCACTTTTGCATGGTGATGCCCTTCAGGGCAGTTTGCTGCAATCAGGCGATGCCCCTGTGGTATGGGGATCCAACCGCGGGCGTGGATATTTTGTCCAGTGGCAAAAGTGGGTCAAGTCGTTAGCCCCGCGGGGCAGTGTCACGATTGCCGGTGCGCTGGGAACTTTTGCAGTTCGCGCAACACGCCCCGCCCTTGTTTTACTTCTGACAGATGGCTATGATAGTGATGGGATAGCTTCTGGCATTGCCGCCCTGACAGCCCACGGACACGAAGTCGTTGTTATACACATTCTGACGCCGGATGAATTGACACCCGCGCTCCGGGGGGATTTGCGCTTAATAGATACTGAGACAGGAAAACGGCAGGAGATAACGATTGACGCTGTGGCATTGGCGGTTTATCAGCAGAAGTTAGAACAATGGTGTCGTAATTTGCGGACGAATTGCGCTAAGCATGGTGGACGGTACGTGTTGCTGCGGACGGATTTACCTTTGCGACGGCTTTTATTGGAAGATTTGCGGCATTTTGATGTGTTACGCTAGGGATATTTCGCAGGCTCTTGCCGCCGCATCAGCGCTATTGTCGGCAATCACAGACAACCCGCGCCTGGAATCGGAAATGCTGCTCGCCAATGTCCTGCAATGTTCGCGTGTGCATCTTCTATCCCATCCTGAACAACGGCTCTCTGTGGCGGAGGCTGAGCGCTACTGGGCGACTGTTGAGCGCCGCGCGCAGGGTGAACCACTGCCCTATATCACCGGCGCGATGGAATTTTACGGCATGCAATTTGGGGTTAATCCCGCTGTCTTGATACCTCGCCCGGAAACAGAAATGCTGGTTGAACTCGCGTCTGAGTGGTTAGCCCGGCACGAAAACGCTGTCGTACTGGATGTGGGCACCGGGTCCGGTTGTATTGCGGTTGCTTTAGCCCGGCATACTCAGTGCCGCCATGTCATCGCAACCGATATCTCATTCGACGCTCTGCGGATAGCCCGGCAAAATGCGGCAAGACATTCTGTCCTGGGCAAAATCGCATTTGTAAACTGCGATCTTGGATCGCCAATTTATGGAACGGTGGATGTCATTGTGAGTAATCCACCGTACATCGCGGAATATGAGTGGGGAGCGTTACAACAGTCTGTCCGCCGTGAACCGCGTTTAGCCTTATTGGCGGATCACGATGGTCTGGGAATTGTAGCGCGATTGCTCTGCCAGGCTCGGACTAAACTGAGTGTCGCTGGGTTGATGCTGGTAGAAATTGGCGCTCGACAGGGGGACGCAGCTCTGGCTAGGGCAAAAGCCGCATTCCCCACCGCATCTGTTCAGATCCTGCAAGATTTAGCCGGTATGGACAGGGTCATTCGTATTGAACGCAAATCATCACGGTCTTGATCTTGCCGGGTTTTTCGTTACAATGCGCGGGAGCATTTTAGAATAGGCACAATTGCCTGTGCTACCTATTTATGATTTGCTCCCATTCTGAAAACATACCAATGCGTCATCATATGCGAAGCATGCTGCTGTAATAATTGTTCAAGGGACCGGCTGAAATGTCATATACACCCATAGAATTCGATGAAACGGAGTTAACACATCTGCGACCTGTGTCTGCGGCGCGTGATATGCCTACCGTACTGGATCTCATCGAAATTGGTTTTGAAAAAGAGTTGGATCCGCAAGGCTGGAAGTTGCTTGCCCAGATGCGGAACATCGCGCAACAATCTGGTGTTTTGCGTGTGCAAAGCACCTTCCAATATGAATCCACAGGTTTTGTCTGGGAGGACGAGGGCCATGTCGTGGCAAATCTGTCTTTGCGCACAGCTTTACCGGGTACAAGCCGGGGACGTTTAATTGGGAACGTCGTTGTTCACCCGGATTACCGGGGACGCGGAATAGCCCGTGCCTTGCTGGAAGCGGCGATCAAGACAGCGCGGCGTGAAGGCTCCCGGTGGATAGGTCTGGAGGTACGCGAACAGAACGCAGTGGCTTGTGGTTTGTATCAAAGCCTCGGATTTCGCAATGTGGGCAGTATTGTTCACCTGCTCCGCCGTGCGGATTTACCCTGGCCTGAAAATTTGGTTTTCACTGTGCCGTGGAGAAAATCGCAACCCTATGATAAGAACCGCTGGCTTTCGTTAGCTGACACAATCTATGGGCATGATCAAAAAAAGATACTGGAAGTTCGTGATTATCAGTTTGTCTATGGGGGGTTTCCAGCGCTGGCTGTATCTGTGGCTTAAAGCAGAACGTGAGAGCGCATGGTTGCAAGATACCGACGGGCCTCGAATGGCGGTATGCGTGAAGACCGACCGGCGTTATCGCTTTCACACATGGGACATGTTGATGCAAGACGGTGAAGATGATGAGAGTGCTGGTCAATTGGTGGCGAAGGCATTCTCTTTGACAAACCGTTTTCCACCCTGGCCCGTCATCGCGCTGGTAGCGGATCAAAAACCTCTGGTTGGTGCTATGCTGCGCGACGGTTTCGATGTGCACCGCACATTGCTGCAGATGATGCTTGAATTATAGTTTGCTTCACAAAGATCACTTGTGCTCGGGTTTGTCCCACGCAGAAATTCACCCTCTTTCCAAACCCGTTTGCAGGGCAAAAAACTACGCAGGCGATTTAAAGTTAAAGAAATCGGCTGCCCACTGAAACTGCATATTAGCCGATGCAGCTGCCTCAGCATCTGTTTTATGATCACCAATAAATACGGTCTCGTCCGGACGATGATTGAAATATTGTCCTGCTGCCACAAGCATACCTGGTTGAGGTTTCCGCCACTCGGGAATTGCCCGTGCCTGCACTTTGAGGGTGCGGCAAGCATTTTCCAGTTCGAAGCTGAGATTTTGATATTGTAATGGGGTGAGTGCTATACGGCTGTCAAACAAGGATACAAACCATGGAGCGTGTTGTAAGGTTGGAAGGTCAAGCGCGATATTTTCGAATCGGTTTGCCATCGATGGAACATCTGGGAATTTGGTGTCATGTGTCCAAATTCGCCACGCAAGTCCGGCTTGATTGGTTGCCACGGCTATGGAATGTCCGTCGCGCGCTATCTGTTCCAGCTGGGCGTGGACATTGGGCAGTGGTTCTCTGCCGTATGTTTTGACTAAGGTGCCGTCTAAATCAAAAATATAGAGCATAGTGTTTACAAAGCATAGTGTTTACAGAACATTTTTTTATGAGAAGGGGGTAGCCCGTTGTTTTAACGCTTCATATAGGGCGACAGAACCGGCAATCGCGGCGTTTAACGAATTAATCTTACCCCGCATCGGGATAGCTATTAACCAATCACAGCGTTCGCGCACCAGCCTTCGTAGTCCGCTCCCTTCACTTCCAACGACAATAGCCAGCGGAACTGTCATATCGATGTCCGTATACGGTTGTGCCTCGGGGCTGTCTTCTAATCCGGCGATCCAGACATCGGCGCGCCGTAATTGCTCGATCTCTTGAGCCAGGTTGGTTACGCTGCTGACCAGCAGGTGCTCAAATGCCCCCGAGGAGGCATTAACAGCGGCGGGATTCACACCCGCTGCGCGGCGGTCCGGGATGATGATCCCGTGAACGCCTGTAGCTTCTGCTGTGCGGATCAGGCTGCCAAGATTATGGACATCCTGGATTAAGTCCAGCAGCAGCAGCAGCGGCGCTTCTGCCCGTTCTTCAGCCAGGGAAAGCATAGCTGCAACATCAGTGTAAGGATAACCGGAGGTCTCCAGGGCAATGCCCTGATGATCTGCAGTTCCGGTGTGTGCGGTCATCTCATTACGGGATACTTCGGAGATTTGCACATGTTTCAGGTTTGCCAGGGTTATGATTTCATCGATGATGGGCGTGCTGACAATGCCTTTTGCCATCAGCAGCCGAAAAGGTATGCGGCGATCGGCTCGCAAGGATTCACGGACAGGTTGTCTTCCATAGAGCGTTTCGCGCATGAAGCGTTATTCCTCTACTGCAAACGCCATGTCGTGCTGTCAGAGCTGTCTTCGATAGCTATACCCATATCACTTAAACGCTGGCGTATTTCGTCCGCTTTTTGCCAATTATTCTCTGCGCGGTATTCTTGCCGGAGTGCCAGCAGGGATTCTATAAGGTCGTCAACAAGGTTATCTCCTGGTTGCGTTACAAGCGTATCGGGCAGGATTCCCAACACGTCACCCGCAAGATCATTGATGATTTTATTCATGGTCGATAGCGTGCCCAGATCTGGGCTGTGATCATCATCCAGCGTCCGATTGACCTCCTTCACCAGCTCAAACAGCGTTGCCAGGGCTTGCGGCGTGTTAAAGTCGTCATCCATAGCGGATTTGAAGTCATCGCGATAATCTTCCAGTGCGGAGACATTGGCTAAAGCTGCAGTTCCGGCGCCGGTGAACGGTACAACATCTTTCATCCGCCTGCGCAAATTACGAACAGTGTTGTAAAACCGGTTGATTCCGGTTTGGGCTGCCTGCAGTGCCTGCTCGCTGAAGTCAACCGGTCCGCGATAATGGCTGCTCAGGATGAAATAGCGAATGGCTTCCGGCGAATACAACTTAAGGGCATCTTTGACAGTCATATAATTGCCCAGGCTTTTACTCATTTTAACACCGTCTACCGTCAGTGAGCCTACCAAAACCCAATAATTGGCAAAACGGACATCATTATGCGCCTCAGCTTGGGCGATTTCGCAGTCATTGTGCGGAAAGATATTTTCCAGACCGCCGCCGTGAATATCAAATGTATTCCCCAGATATTTGGTCGACATGACGGAACATTCGATATGCCAGCCTGGGTAGCCATCACCCCACGGGCTTGACCAGCGCATAATGTGTTCAGGTTCAGCCCGTTTCCATAACGCAAAGTCAGCCGGATTTTGTTTTTCATCGCGAACTTCGATGCGTGCTCCAGCTTCTAACTCGTCAATCTTGCGATGAGCGAGTTTGCCGTATTCAGGAAATTTATTGACAGAAAAATAAACACTCCCGTTGACTTCGTATGCATAACCGCGTGTGATCAAATCCTGCACCCAGTTGATAATTTCAGGAACGTGGCAGGCTGCGCGGGGAGAAATATTGGGCAGCAATGCGCCCAGTGCGCTCATGTCTTGTTCGAAACTTCTGATGTAAGTTTCTACCAGTTCATACGGGTCCTTGTTTTCGCGCCGTGCGCCGTAATCGATGCGATCCTCTCCTGAGCTGAGGATGTGACCCACATCTGTGAGATTGCGTACATACCGCACTTTGTAGCCTTCATATCTTAAATACCGCACGATGACATCAAAAGCGAGGTATGTTTTGGCATGCCCAAGGTGTGAATGGTCATATACAGTTGGTCCGCAAACATACATACTGACGCTTTCACGGTTGATAGGGCGAAAACGTTCCTGCTTGCGTGTCAGATAATTATAGATTCTGAGGGCCATTATCTATCCTCCTAATTCTGTCGAATCCGCACTGCTGGGACGGGCAAATATCATCCTGCCTGCCGCTGTTTGCAATACTTTGCTGACATTGACTTCAATGGTATTGCCAATGTTATTCATACCCTCCTCCACCACCACCATCGTACCGTCATCGAGGTAGCCAACACCCTGATTGTATTCTTTACCCTCTTGAAGCACGTGGATCGTAAAGCTCTCACCGGGCAGCAGTACTGTTTTTACGGCATTGGCTAACTCGTTGACATTGAGCACCTGCACCGACTGGAGTTCAGCAACGCGGTTTAAATTATAATCGTTGGTTAGAATCGCCCCCCCCAACTTTTGGGCAAGCGAGATGAGCTTGTCATCCACCTCGCGCACAGAGGGTATATCCGCATCTGTCAGTCGAACGGGAATTGGCGAATCTTCCTGTAATTGCTTGAGTATTTCTAAACCGCGGCGTCCGCGATTACGGCGGAGCGCGTCAGCTGAATCCGCGACATGCTGTAGTTCATTCAAGACAAAAAGCGGTACCACCAATTCACCTTGGATGAATCCGGTGCGGCAAATATCCGCAATCCGTCCGTCGATAATGACGCTGGTATCCAGAAGTACCAGGTTTTTAGATTCTGCCACCATGCTTTTTGCAGGTGTCGCGTCACCGGTTTCCTTGGGGAACAGGCGAACACGGATGTCCTGCAAGAGATCCGGACGCGAAATAGTTATTGCCAGACCCGCGTACCCGAAGGCGGCAGCCATCAGAAAAGGCAGAAATTGCCCGAGTGGTTCGGGCAATAGCGACAGGGGATAGGCTGCTATAGCGCCAAAAGCCAAACCGACAAATAACCCGATGGTTGCCGAAACAATAACAGATGATGAAACCTGTTGTATCGCGTGACGCAGTCGGTTTGCCGGTTTTAGCACCAGACTGGGCGTGAAAATAAAACCCAGAATTGCGCCCACAATGCCTGTCAGGATCGTGATATAGATATTGATGGATTCAGGAATGGCTGGTATTTGTGATATTTGTCTGCCTAAAGCAATACCGACGGATGAAAGGACAAGTAAACCGATAATACGAAAGATAAGTTTTGCATGATTCTGTTGCATTATAATTGCTCCTATAAAAGTCCGGCATCCAAATGGATGCTACCGCGAGAGAATAAAAAATAAGGCCATATTCACGATAAACGATGATACAACTTGCATTGATGAAATCTTAACATACTCATTAAGAAAGTCAAAATATTGACTTTTCGCGCAATTTCGTTATAGTGAGGACTGATAAAAAACCATAAAACAGCCACTTGCTGGATACATGGACTTACCCAACAAGCAAAACAAGGTGAGGTGATTATGGCAAGATGCCCCGAATGTAATACAAGAATTACGCTTCCCGATGGAATTGGTCAATGGTCTCATTTGTTCTGTGAATCATGTGGTACGAAGCTTGAGGTATTGAATCTGAGTCCGCTTGAATTGGAAACGGTCTATGACGACGACGACGATGACATTCTTTATGGTTTGGATGACGACGACGACGATGATGATGATGAAGAGGATATCCCGGAAGGCTTAATCATTATTGATAACGACGAAGATGAAGACGACGACGAAGAAGACGACGAAGAGGAAGAAGAGGATGACGATGAAGAGGATGAGTGGTAATCACACTATGAATTCGTGATAAACAAGCCAGCGGGGCTTAGAACCCCGCTGGCTTATCTCGTTCGGGTTCATCCTGATAGCTTTGTAATTTTCTTGTTGTATGGTCGTAGTGCTTTACTACACTGCGCGCTATCGTAAGGTTTTAAACCGCTCGTCGCGAGAGTACAAATAACACCGCAACAGCAATTGCCAGGATTAACACAATAATGCCGCTGACCCGCAGGACTGTGTTCAGGACATTTGTCATCCCGCCAGTTTCCTCACCATTGACCACCTCGGTTGCTTCTGCCCCCGGTGTAGCCGCCGGATCTGTGTTATCGCCTGCCGGTGCATTTTCGTCACGGGCGTAAGCCAGTTCAACATTAAAGGCTTGTCCGGCGCTGAGAATAAAACTCAGTTGCCCCCCATCAATGGATTTGTATCCAGCCGGTGGCGTATGGCGAAGGACATAATTTCCTGGTTCCAGGTTTTCAAAACACCATGGTTCGCTGATGCCGTCGGTCTTGTGGCTGTCAACGGGTCCACTCCTGTCCAGTAAACTTAACTGTACGTTGGGGAGCAGCATCTCGTTGTTTTCTGATTGGCGGAACATATCACTATTGGAATCAAAGAAAGCCAGGATGCAGAGTGATGCTTTGCCTGCCGCTGGCACAATTTCTGCTGGTTGCGTACCTGCTGAGGGTGTGGGCGTCACTTCCGGTGTGCTTTCTGGGGTAGCTGCGGCTTGTGGTGTGGCTGTTGGAAGCGAACCGCCGGATGTTGCGATAACGATCTCTTG
Source organism: uncultured Chloroflexia bacterium (assembly GCA_963700595.1). Taxonomy (GTDB): domain Bacteria; phylum Chloroflexota; class Anaerolineae; order B4-G1; family SLSP01; genus PWVB01. Next base: position 276,114 of record CAVOYE010000007.1, on the reverse strand, counting down.
CCCAATTTGCAAAAGCGAAGAGGAATCGAGGTTATTGAGTTCGTAGATATCGTCGACCGGAACATCGTAAGTCAGCGCTATGCCAAAGAGCGTATCACCCGAGACAACGACGTGTACAACCGCGCCGTCAGGTCGTGGTGTAGGCGTATACTGCGGCGTCGGTGGGACTTCAGGCGTTTCTGGCGCATCAGAAGTCGGCGGCGGTGGTGGCGGGGTTTCGGTGGGTGTTTCCCCTTGTGAGACCAATTTCAAGGTGGGGCTATCGACATAAGCGTCGTTATGTTTTACTGCCCATTTGCCGTAAGCTTGTGTGAAGATCGTGACCGCCCCCGATCCACCCACTGTGGCTTGAACCGGGCCTACCAGACCGTAGGTATCATAGTGGAAAGCCGCATTACTCCAGATAATGTTGCCGGAGAAAGGATCGGTACCGCCGTTCGGGTCAATGCCCACACGGAAATAAAAGGATGAGGGGTCGCCGCATGACAGGGGGGGATTATCCTCTGAGCATGACCAGGCATGGCCGTAAAAACTTCCTTCTACCACTGCGCCGGGCTGCAGGTTGCGCACAACCTGGTAGTAACCGGCATTCATCTTTCCGAAAAACGCGAAGCACATCGTGCTGTAATATCCCTGGAATATACGGGATGGGTCAGAGTTAAACGGATGTTCATTGGGAATGACTTTGCATTCCGGGATCTTGAAATCACCACCCTGCCACCATGTAACCCAGCCTTCAGGTGTAAAGATTTCGCCGCGTTGTTCGCCATTGAATGTCTCGCGGGTCCAGTTTCCGGGATTGACGACAGAACTGTCCTGTGACTTGCCAATCCCCTCAAAGCCCGGGTTTACCAGTAGATTGGTTCCAATGTCCTGTCGAACTGGGCTTGCGCTTTTTTCAGCTAAGACGGTCGAGAGCGGGAACAGCGCGAATAGGGTAAACGCACAAACCAACAGGATTACCGCAGTTTTAAGCGTGTTGCGTTTCATGACCTGTGCCTCCTTGATCTTTTTCGTGCACAATCTTTGTGTGCACAGATTATTTTCTTTCGTTGTGATATGTATTACAACAATTAACCGCCAGCATCATAACCGTGTTCGGGTGCCGGCGGCTTAAATTATAAACTAAAACCAAAATATGAACACGCTGGTATTTTAGCATACTGACATGCGTTGTCAAATCTGAAAACCTTGCGCAAGATAAAGAGCGAGTTTATAGACTGTTCTGATCCTCCTGTACATCATTATTATTTGTGTTGCGGTTTATCTTCGGGCAGCCAATACAGATACCCGGGGTCAAGCCATCCGGTGACTTCTTCGCTGTCTGACCGGCAGCATGGGCCGGATATTAAGGTTTGTAATTCGACCCCATGGATATTCAGGGTTATGGTGTAAGTATGGCCATGGAAACTTTTTTGCTGAATGTGTCCGGTAAAAATGTTGACCTGGTCATGGCTTGCGCCTTCAAGATGTATCGCTGCGGGATAAACTAAAACGGTGCCTGTGGTCCCGGTTGGGGGCAGCTTGGATGCCAGAACCAATGTCCCGATGGCAGTTTTAACGCTGTGTTCACTGATTACCGTTGCCGGTACAAGGTTGTCCAGTCCTAGAAAATCAGCCACCCATGGTATTTGCCGGTGCCCGGTATACAAGCTCCGGTGGTCCCTGCTGGGCGACTTTCCCCTCATGCAGAATGATGACCTGATCTGCCAGAGCAAAGGCTTCTTCCTGGTCGTGGGTCACTGTGATGGTGGTCACATCGACCTGGCGCAATATGCCGGGCAGCTCGCGCAGCAGGCGTTCCCGCAGGTTGCGGTCCAGTGCGCCCAAAGGTTCATCGAGCAGCAGTAGCTGTGGTTTTGGTGCCAGGCTCCGCGCCAATGCGACGCGCTGGCGTTCACCACCTGAGAGCTCGATAACGTTCCTGTCCGCGAAATCTTCCAGACCGACCAGGGTCAGCATAGCAGTAACACGCGCCTGAATAGCTGTCCGGTTCAATTGTTTCTTCATCTGCAAACCAAAAGCCACATTTTCCCCAACGGTGCGGTGCGGGAACAGGGCATAATCCTGAAACATCAGAACAATCCCGCGGTGGTGTACAGGTGTCCGGGTTAAATCCATGTTATTCAGGCGTATCATGCCGGATTCCGGGCGTTCCAGTCCGGCGATAATCCGCAAAAGGGTTGTTTTACCGCTCCCGGATGCGCCAAGGAGACAGGCGATTTCGCCTTGGGCTACGTCGAAAGTCACGCCGTTGAGCAGAAGGGCTTTATTATATGTTTTATAAATATTTTCAACTTCAAGAAAAGGCATCGCTGGTATCCTCTACCTGGTTCTATAGTCACACCTTTATTTGGTTTCTTCCCTGCCAACAGCCTGCATAACATTAAAAAGGTTGGGTGCCTGGCAATCGCAATCGTTCGATCAACAGGAATCCTGCAACACAAACGGTCATCAGGATGGTGGACATCGCCAGTGCCTGTCCGTAGTTCATAGCGCCCGGTTTTGAAAGAAAACGATAGATAGCGGTAGGAATGGTGGGTAATTCAGGGCGGGCGATCATGGATGTCGCCCCGAATTCGCCCATGGAAATGGTGAACGCAAAAACTGCGCCAACTGCCAGTGCGCGCCACACGATAGGCAAATCAACTTCGGTAAAGATGCGCCATGGTGCAGCGCCCAGAACAGCGGCGGTCTCTCTTAAGTTGGGTTGGATGGCTTGCAGGGCGGGCAGCAGGTTGCGAACGACAAAGGGCAGCGCCACCAGCGTGTGTGCCATAACAATCAAGACCGGCGAACCGCGCAGATTGAGGGGGGGCGCATCCATCGCGACGAGGAATCCCAATCCCATGGTAACCGCTGATGTCCCCAGCGGCAGCATAAAAAGTGTGTCAATGACCCAACCGGATTTGCGATTGTAAAGGGCGACGGAGGTTAACAAGCCCCAATAAGAGTGCCAGTCCGGTTGTCGCGATGGCGAATTTCAGCGAATTGCCCACAGCAGTAAACGGCGGCACGTAGAAAATAGCATTTCTGGGATTCTCAAACAGGGCTTGATAGTAACGCCACCCCGCATCAAAAGACCGCCGTACCAGCGTGATAAGGGGGAAGCCCAATAGAAATACCACAAGGCCATTGTGCAGTGCAAGTGCGGCGCTTTCAACCGGTTTTGACGGGCGCGTCCGTACGATACTGGCTGGTTTTAGATCCATCGGGCGCGACATGCGCGCCTGCAGGCGCGTGTAAAAGATGGTCAGGATGAGCATAAAAGCTGTCTGGATGACCGAGAGTGCGGCTGCCAGTGGGAGGTTTGCAAACGTGATGGTTTGCCGGTAAATGGCGACCTCCAGGGTTGTGAACCGGGGCCCGCCCAGGATCAATATCACGCCAAAACTTGTGAAGCAGAAGATAAAGACCAGGAGTCCGGCAGCACTCAGCGCTGGACGCAAAAGCGGAAATGTAATCGTGGTGAACGCGCGCAATGGAGAAGCGCCCAGAACTCGCGCGGCTTTTGTGATATTCGGATCAAGGGTGCTCCAAAAGCTGCCAACCAATCGCACCACCACAGCGTAATTGTAAAAAACATGGGCGATTAAGATTCCGGCTAAGGTATATCGTAAATTCACCCCGCCTCCAACCGCGGTGCTGAGCCACGACTTTGCCCCCAGGGTGACGCTGAATGCCGCAGCGACAACTACCGTCGGTAACACAAAAGGAACGGTGATCAGGGCGTTATACAGGGTTTTTCCGCGAAAGGTGTAACGGGCAAAGATAAACGCCCCCGGCAGTCCCAGCGCGAGAGCCAGGGCTGTGGAGAGTAAAGCCTGCCCGAATGTGAAACCGATGATCCGCAGGGTGTTCTGGCTGAGGATGCGCTGTGCCACTTCCCCCGCGGCCAGTTTGCCCCCCCCTGTGAAACTGATTTTTGCGATTTCGCTGATGGGATAAAAATAAGTGATGAGCAAAAACGCCAGCGGTAAAACCAGCAGCAGAGCCATCTGGGATTTCGTTAAGGCTGTTTTATACATAGGTTACAATCATATTTCGTATTGCGTGTTGCATATTACGCAATACGCAACACGCAACATGGACATTGTAAAGCGATTCTCTTTGTATCAAAGCCATGCGCTTCAGCACCTGACTGTATTCACTGCAGCACGATGGCAGTCCATGCCTCGATCCATTTTTCGCGATTCTCTTCAATCTGCGCCGGTGTGACTGTGGCTGGATTCTGGGCTTCGCTGGCAAAGTCGACAAAGACCTGCGGCAGTTCTGCGCGAGTGCTGACTGGGAAGACCCACATATGGAGCGGGATCGCGTTTTGAAAACTGTCCTCGAGAACAAAATTAATAAAGGCTTCGGCTAAATCGCGGTTTTGACCGTTCTTTAGAATTCCCGCATATTCGATTTGCCGGAAGCATGTTCCCGGTGCGGTGATGGCGCCGGTTGGCGATTCTGTCAATGTCTCCTCACTGAAGGCGACTTCTGCGGCAGGACTGGTGGCATAGCTCACGACCAGCGGGTACTGCCCCTCGCTGGACACGCCTCCGCTGAACTCTCCCCAATAGGCTGTATCCCAATCCTCCACCACCAGAACATCGTTAAGTCGCAGGGCGCGCCAGAAATCTTCATACCCATCCTCGCCAAAAGTCCCAATGGTCGCCATCAGGAACGCCAAACCGGGAGAGGAAGAAGCGGGATTTTCCACCACGAGCAGGCCTTTGTATTCTGGTAATGTCAGGTCGGCTAATTTTTGCGGTATGGCCAGGTTGTGTTCCTCGAAGTATGCGCGGTCGTAATTCAGGCACACGTCGCCGTAATCGACTGGGGTGACCTTGCCGTTGGTTGCGGTCAGAAAGCTTTCCGGGATGGCATCCAGGCCCTGTGCGCGATAAGGTTCAAAGATGTCCGCCTCGATAGCGCGGCTCAGGAATGTGTTATCCAATCCATACATCACATCCGCCTGCGGGTTCGATTTGCTCAGGATAGCCTGGTTCAACATCACGCCGGTATCGCCCGCATCGAGAAACTGTACTTCTGCATTGTAAGCGGTCATGAATTCCTGCAGCACTTCTTCACGCATATCAAAACTGCTGTAGGTCATGACGCGCAGGATGCGTGTGCCCTGATCGTCAGGTGGGGATGCTGTTGGGTTCTGGCAGGCTGTGAATAGGATCGGCATACTGCTGAGTACTGCGATACCCACGATAAGAGTTATCCAACGTCGCATGCTTCTATCTCCTTTTCACGGCTTGACAGTGTGCTGGTGAAAGCACCATAGGGTGCCGGATTCTACGCTGATGGTGGCATCAGGCGCCGCGAACACGTTGCTCACGCCTCTTGCCGGTCCAAAGGTTAATGTTTCGTTGTGTAATGGATAGCCCAATCCTGAAGTCCTGATGCCGCTGACCGCACCGCCAAGCGGGATCAAAGACAGCGTATCCCCCATAGCGCCGTTTATTGTGCGGGTTTCACCCCAGTGAATAACCCGGATGACCCAGGCATCTCCGGCGATACAGACATCCCTGTCTCTGAGTTCTGGCAGTGCTAACAGCAGTAGATTGGCGAGGGCTTGGTCCGGGCGCCCCCCCATTGCACCCAGGATGACGATTTGTGCCGCGGGATTCTGGTTGGCTGCCCATAGCAGGGCGAGTTCCAAATCTGTTTCATCCTTTTGCGGTGGGTAGCTGTGGAATATTGTACGGTGGGCTTCCAGATCTTCCCGTAGTGTCAAAGCTTATGGAGTCCAGGTCCCCGACGATATGCTGCGGATATAGCCCGCATTTCAGCAAATGGCTGGACCCCCCATTTGCTGCAGACGACGATGTCCTCTTTTTCCACCCAGCGAGCGATTTCCGCTTCCGGATCTTCTATGATCCCGTTAGCGAAAATGACAATGCGCATAATGCTGTCCCTCCCATGCTTCAATGGTGCGCGTACAATCCCTGAAAACAAAAAATCCTCATCAACCGGGTAGGCTTGAGAGGACGTATCAAGAAGCCTTCCTCCGCTGGCGTAATCCAGATCAGGTTCAAGGGTCGGTGTTTGTCAACACCCTCTCAACCCGTTTACGGGCTCCCCTGGCACTGTAAATGTCAATGTACTGCTAATCACATTATAGCATTGTTTTCTCTTCTGTGTTGTGTGCCCTCTCAACATTAGTTTGTATGTCAGAAAAGCGCTTCATTTTTCACAATCCTATGCACACTAACTTAAGAAATTTTAGGCATAAAAAGCGCCTTGGAAAGTCAACCGATCCGTTTGTAGTAGAGGTTTTAACCTCTATCTGCCCGAAGATAGATACGCTGAGTAAAGCGGCGTGGGAGCCAAGACAGGTCAACGACGGTGGTCTATTCCGCGCCGTTTTTTTCTTTGGGGTATACAGTTTGGCGCGTCCAAACTGTATACCCCATGATTAACGTGGCGGTGCGGGAATCTACGCGGACAGTAACGCTAAAGCTGAACCGCCACCTACCTTGCTGATTGTATCATCATGATTAATAGTGTCATGCTGAGCGGAATTCGGGGAGCGCCAGCGACCGGAATGGAGTCAAAGCATCTGCTCTTATGCTGTGGAGGAATTTTCAGGAACAATACAATCATGATGTGTCGCACGACCACACGTTATTCGGGATGTTGCGGTTTGCAGGGCAAACCGCAACATCCCACAAAAAAAAGCGGCGCGGGAGCCATGACAGCTCAACGACGGTGGTCTATTCCGCGCCGCTTCAAAACCCCACGCTAATAAAACCTTGTATTTTCAATACATATGAAACAGGTATAATGCCAGGATGTGAATTACATCCACGGTGTGTATTTTACACCCGGTGTGTATTTGACACTCAGGTGTGCAGTTTACACCCAATATCTGCCCGAGGAAAACGTATGACAACACTCGTTATGAAATTCGGTGGAACATCTGTGGGTAATGCCCAGGCTATTACCCAGGCGGCTTCCATTGTCCAGTCCTATGCCCCGCAGTGGGACAATATCGTTGTGGTGGTCTCTGCCATGAGCGGCGTGACCGATGCGCTGGTCAAAGGAGCGCGGACTGCTGCCGCCGGCGACATCAACACCTACCCCGGCATCGTCTCTGACTTGCGCGTGCGCCATACGCTGGCGATTGCCGCGCTGGTGGAAGAAGGCAAAGAACGCTCCGGACTGCTCAAGATCATGGATACGTACCTGGACGAATTCGCCACATTGTGCCATAGTGTGGGTGTGTTGGGTGAGTTGACTCCCCGCGCGATGGACGCGATCAGCTCATTGGGCGAGCGGATCAACGCCCGGATTGTCGCCGCGTGCCTGCGGCAGATGGGCATCGCCGGTCAAGCTGTGGATGCCACGGAACTGATCGTGACCGACAACCGCTATCAACAGGCTGTGCCTCTGATGGACCTGACGCGTGCCAGAGCGCAGAAAGTTCTCCTCCCGCTTATGGCGGAGGGTATGGTCCCGGTGGTCACGGGTTTCATCGCTGCGACCGAGAGCGGGATTACAACGACTTTGGGACGTGGCGGCAGTGATTACAGCGCTGCGATTCTCGGCGCCGCCCTGGATGCCGATGAGGTATGGACGTGGACCGATGTGGACGGCGTGATGACGACCGATCCCCGCATCGCGCCCGATGCGCGGGTTATTCCGGTGCTCTCATACAGCGAGGTTGGGGAATTGGCCTATTTTGGCGCCAAGGTCCTGCATCCCAAGACCATCAGCCCGGTTGTTGAGCGCGGTATCCCGCTGTGGGTCAAGAACACATTTAATCCGGCGCATCCTGGCACGCAGATTGTGCGCGAGCCGGAAAGCACCGCCGGCACCGTTAAAGCGGTTACGGCGATTCACGGCTTGAGCATGGTGACCGTTGAAGGGCGGGGGATGATGGGCGTGCCGGGTATAGCGGCGCGCACCTTTGCCGCGGTTGCCAGTCAGGGTGCCAGTGTGTTGATGATATCGCAGGCTTCCTCAGAGCAGTCCATTTGTTTTATTATTCCCACCGACGACGTTCCGCCGGTCATTGACGCGCTGGAGAGCGCGTTAGCCCTTGAGCTGGCGCGCCGCGATATTGACCGGGTCTGGGCGATGGATGACATTGTCGTCGTCACCGCAGTCGGTGCGGGAATGCGGGGTACGCCGGGTGTCGCCGCGCGCCTTTTTGTGGCTTTAGCCAGCCAATCGATAAACGCAATTGCCATTGCCCAGGGCTCATCTGAGTGCAGCATATCCATTGCGGTATCTGCGGATCAGGCTGCCGAAGCGGTGCGGCAGATACACCGTGAGGTTGTCAACGGCTCTGGCAGAAAGGAGTGAAAGATGCAGAATAAAAAAATACCGGTTGCGGTTCTGGGGGCAACGGGCGCAGTGGGTCAGCGCTTTGTGCAGTTGCTGTCCGGGCATCCCTGGTTTGAAGTCAGGGTTTTGGCAGCTTCTGAGCGCAGTGCCGGAAAACCTTACAAAGATGTGGCGCGCTGGGTTATCCCCGGTGACCCGCCGGATAACGTGGGCGACATGATTGTCCAGCCCCTGACGCCGGACCTGCCGGCGAAGCTGGTGTTTTCAGCGCTGCCGTCGGACGTCGCTGTGGATATTGAACCGCAGTTTGCGCGCGCCGGATATGCTGTGGTCTCGAATGCGTCGGCTTTCCGGGCGGTGGAAGATGTCCCGCTCCTCATTCCCGAGGTCAATGCCAGCCACCTGGGAATGATTGCCCGGCAGCGTGCCAACCGTCAATGGTCCGGATTGATCGTCACCAGTCCGAACTGCACGATCACCGGCGTTGTGATGGCGCTCAAACCTTTGCATGAGGTTTATGGCGTGCAAAAAGCGTTTATGGCTTCGATGCAGGCTGTGTCCGGCGCCGGTTATCCCGGCGTGTCTTCATTGGATATCCTGGATAATGTCATCCCCTACATTCCCGGTGAGGAGGAAAAGTTCCCGCAGGAATTGGGCAAGATGCTGGGGTCGGTTGAGGATGGCGTCTGCACCTATGCGGACCTGGTGTTGAGCGCGCATGCTAACCGCGTGCCGGTTCTGGATGGGCACACCGTCAGCCTGTCCGTGGGCTTTCGTGTAAAACCTTCGGTAGAAGAAGCGCTGTCTGTGATGCGCGATTACCGGGGCGCTCCGGTGTGCGCGCAGCTGCCCTCCGCGCCGCCGCGTCCGCTGGTCATCACCATGCTCCCCGACCGTCCGCAGCCCCGCCGTGACCGTGATGCGGAAGGCGGAATGGCAGTTTCGGTGGGGCGTGTGCGCCCGTGCCCGATCCTTGACCTGCGCATGACCACCGTGACGCACAACACACTGCGCGGCGCTGCCAGCGGTGCGATATTAAACGCCGAACTCCTCGTGGTTGAGGGATTTGTGAGTTAGCAGTCGGAAGTCGGAGATCTGAAGTCTGAAGTTTCGTATTGCGACTCCCCTGAAAAAGGTATATTTTTTAACGCAGAGCCGGAGAGACGCAGCGTTTATTTTCTGCTATTTCAGTAGAGTCGCTTTACGCATTATTGTTTTTTACGCAATACGCAACACGCATTACGCATTACGCTTTACGCCTTAACGTAAAGCCTTCTCCATCAAGGAGTATGTCATGGAACAATCGCTGCAATATAATAGCTGGTTTGAATGCGTCCGGGGCTGTGGACGGCGTTATTCCATCTTTGATGTGATCTACCGCTGTGAAGACTGCGGGGGCTTGCTGGATGTTGAACATGACATCGACGCGCTCAGGACGCGCAGCGCGGCGCAGTGGAAGGACCTTTTTGAGGGGCGCACCCGCACCACCGAATGGCCCTACGGCAGCGGCGTCTGGGGCAAAAAAGAATGGGTGTGCCCGCAGCTGGACAATGACAATGTGGTCTCCATGTATGAGGGGCATACCAACTGCTATTGGGCTGACCGGTTGGGCAAGCAGTTGGGGCTCTCTGAGCTGTGGGTCAAACTGTGCGGCAACAGCCATACCGGCTCCTTTAAGGACCTGGGTATGACCGTTTTGATCTCGGTGGTCAAGCAGATGATCGCCAATGGGCAGCCCATTCGCGCGGTGGCATGCGCCTCCACCGGCGATACCTCCGCCGCGTTAGCCGCGTACGGTGCGGCAGCGGGCATTCCCACCGTGGTGCTGCTGCCCAAGGGCAAGGTCAGCACCGCCCAGCTTATCCAACCCATCGCCAACGGCGCGCTGGTCCTGGCGCTGGATACCGACTTTGACGGTTGCATGCAGGTGGTCCGGCGCATCACCCAGGACCCCACGGTCTACCTGGCGAACTCCATGAACGCGCTGCGTATGGAGGGTCAGAAAACGGTCGCCTTCGAACTGGTCCAGCAGTTTGACTGGCAGGTGCCGGACTGGATCGTCATCCCTGTCGGGAACCTGGGCAACGTCAGTGCCCTGGGCAAAGGCTTTCTCGATGATGAAAGACCTGGGCCTCATCGACAAACTGCCGCGCCTGGTCTGCGCGCAATCCGCCCGGGCGAATCCGCTCTATCTGAGCTACCTCACCGGTTTTAAGACCTACACCCCGGTGCACGCGCAGAAGACCCTAGCCAGCGCCATCCAGATTGGCGACCCGGTGAGTTACGAACGGGCGGTCAAAGTCCTGTCAAAAATGGACGGCATCGTCGAACAGGCGACCGAGGACGAATTAGCCAACGCCGCCGTGCTTGCCGACCGGACGGGCATGTACTGCTGCCCCCACACCGGCGTCGCCCTCGCCGTCCTGTTCAAGCTCATCAAACGGGGCGATATTCAGAGCGATGACCGGGTGGTCGTCATCTCCACCGCCCACGGGCTCAAATTTACGGATTTCAAGGTGGGCTATCACAACAGCGCGCTGCAGGACGTCATCTCACGGCACGCCAACCCGCCGGTTGAACTCCCCGCGGACTACGACGCCGTCCAGCGCGCCATCGACAAGACATTTAGTAAAACGTAATACGTAACACGACTCCATGCAATAAGGTAAATTTTTTAACGCAGAGCCGGAGAGACGCAGAGTTGTTAAAGTATTTCTTGAATTTCTAACAAAAAGCAAATAGCAAATTCAATAATATAGCCATGTACAAGTATTTCTCTGCGTCTTTGCGCCTCAGCGTTTATTTCCTTGTTTTTTCAATAGACTCGTAACACGCAACACGCAATACGAAACTTCTGACATCCAACCTCCGACATCCGACTTCAAACGCTGTACTCAGCGTCAACTTCTGACTCCCGACTAACTAATAACCTTTAATCTCCTTCCCCACCTTCGCAAACTTCTCCAACCCGTAATCCAGATCCTCCCGCGATAACCCCGCGGACACCATCACCCGGATCCGGGCCTTCCCCGCCGGCACCGTCGGGAATCCCAGCGCCATCGCGAACACCCCTTCCTCAAATAGCCGCTGGCTGAAGGCTTTCGCCAGCTTGACATCGCCCAGCATCACCGGCGTGATGGGCGTCACACTTGCCCCGGTGTCAAAGCCCAGCGCCGCCATCTCCTTCTTGAAGATGGTGGTGTTAGCCCACAACTGGTCCACCAGTTCCGTGGAATCCGACAGCAGATGGATCGCTGCCAGGCAGGCTGCGGTGTCGGCAGCGGTCACCGCGTTGGAGAACAGGAACGGGCGCGCCTTCTGCCGGACATAATCCACGATCACCTTCTTGCCGGCAATCGCCCCGCCCACCGCCCCGAAAGCCTTGGAGAACGTGCCCACCTCCACATCAAACTTTCCGTGCAGCCCGAAATGGTCCACAATCCCGCGTCCACCGTGTCCCAGCACCCCTTCCCCGTGCGCGTCATCCACCATCGTCATCAAGCCGTAGCGTTCGGCAATCTCATAAATCTTGTCCAGGGGCGGGATATCGCCGTCCATCGAGAAAACACCGTCCGTCACCACCAGACCGCGCCGGTATTGCGGAGAGGTTCTCCTGGACCTTTGCCTCCAGGTCGGCGGCGTCCGTGTGCTCATACACGATGATCTTGGCGCGGCTCAACCGTGCGCCGTCGATAATGCTGGCGTGATTCAGCCGGTCGGAGAAAATCACATCCTCGCGTCCCACCAGCGGCGCGATCGCCGCCTGGTTCGCCATAAATCCGCCCTGCACATACAGGGCGTCCTCCACATTTTTGAACTCCGCGATCGCCTTCTCCAGTTCCACGTGGATGCTCAACGTCCCCGCGATCGAGCGCACCGCCGTCGGTCCCGCGCCGTAACGGGCCGACCGCATCCTGCGCCGCCTTGATCAGCGCCGGGTGCCCGGCCAGGCCCAGATAATTGTTCGTGCATAAATTCAGCACCCGCTGCCCGTCCACCACCATCCATGCCCCGGGGGCTGAATCAATCGTCCGCAGATTGATAAACAACCCCTGCGCCTTCAGCGCATCCATCTCCTCCGCCATCCAACGCAGCTTTTCTTCCATCGTCACGCTCCTTTTAGGGATACATCTTAGAATAAACTCGAACCACATCTTGCATACACTGGCTTTAGATTCGTCACCCCCGCATCACCGGGATGTATTATCAAGATAGGGCGCGTTCGCCGAACGCGCCGTTGAACAAAATTGTTTACGGAACACTAGCCCAACGCAACCCCTCGTAGGGGCGGGGCATTCCCGTCGTCATTACCTTCCCGGAAAGTTGATTGACGCATACGTACCTGCGTGACAGGTCCTCTTCGCAGAATGCCTCGCCCTCCGGGAATTAAGCATATTCTACGCCCAACTCGAAAAGGATACAAAAACAGGATTCGAAATCTACCATTGTACATTTTAGCTGGGTAGGGACGCCTCGGCGAGGCGTCCGTGATTGTGCTTCCGTTTTCTTGCTTTATTTCTAATTCCGCCTATATTTTTTTCATAAGCCTTTATGAAGGAGCGCTATGGAACAATCGCACCTGAATTGGATCGCGAATTTTATCTGGGGCATTGTCTGTGACGTGCTGCGCGATGTCTACGTGCGCACCTATAGCTTCCTGTCCGCCATTTTACCTTACAACAATGTGTATTGGGAGAAGCTCTCCATCTTCCTAATTTCCACATCCCCAAACTCCCCGCGCCACAGGATCCTGACCTGGCACGCGGAATCCTGGAAGCCATTGATATGGATAGCTACCGCGCCGAGGTGCAGGCGTCGCTCAATATCAGCCTGACGGAAGCGGATGGTATCATCGACCCGGTGCCCGTCGGTGAAGGTGGCTGGAAACCCGAACCCGAACTCGACCGCTTGAGCAATATCATCCGCGCATTCAATGATTTATTTGGGGGGATTGCGTGGATGGATAGCGACCGCATTGAGAAGATCATCGCTGAGGAAATCCCCACCCAGGTTTCTGCAGACACAGCCTACCAGAACGCGATGCGGAACTCCGATAAGCAGAACGCCCGGGTTGAATTCGAGAAAGCGCTGGGACGCGTGATGGTTGGATTGCTCGCAGACCAGACGGAGTTGTTTAAGCAGTACAGTGATAATGACAGTTTCAAAAAGTGGCTGTCGGATACCGTCTTCTGGTTGACGTATGAGGGGGCAGGGGAAGGCGCGGGAGCGCAGGGACAGCCTTGAACTGGGAGTCATTTTCGCGTTATTTCTTGTGGAGAATAAATGAAAACAGTTTCAGCAGCAATAATACAGGTAAATGATTCCGTGCTTATTGCTAAACGTGCACCTGGTGAATCACTTGAAGGTTTTTGGGAATTTCCCGGCGGAAAACTGAAAGATAACGAATCTATCCAAGAATGCTTGGAACGTGAGTTATTCGAGGAATTTGGAGTTCAAGCGGTAGCAAAACACGTATTTGCTGAATCCGTTTATGAATATGTAAACGGTACGATTAGATTGATCGGTGTGTATGCAGACTTACTCTCTAATGCGATAGAGTTATCCGTCCATGACGAAGTAATCTGGGCACCGATTGAGAAACTTCTATCATTCAATCTCGCACCAGCAGATATTCCATTGGCAAAAAAATTACAGGAGGACCACAATGAAATTTGATCTGAAACTTCAACCCGGTAATGTAGTTGATAACGCAGAATTGTGTGAAATATTCAAATGCAGCCCGCAGGGTGGTATGCGGCGATCACTTAGAACTGGAACATTAGTTATCATTTCCAATCAAGTTGAATCTATCTATAACGACAGATGGAATAAAGATGTGTTGCATTATACCGGCATGGGATTGAAAGGAGATCAAAGTTTTAATTTCGCACAGAATAGAACAGTATATGAATCTGATTCTAATGGCGTACAGATGCACCTTTTTGAGGTGCACTTTAAGAATGAATATACTTATAGAGGTAAAGTCAAACTCGCTGCGAGGCCGTATTTTGAAACACAACCTGATATGCAGGGATTTTCGAGAACGGTTTGTGTATTCCCACTAAAATTAACGAAGGATGGCAACGAATAGTCTAGTTTCTATTAAGAGTAGTAAAGCTGATTTCTGTCGGAATTCTCACTCGAAAGGGACTCCCCTTTTTACCTGCACCTTCTATCCTATCAACGACAGCTATCGCCTTCAATACCATATAGAGGAAAGTGCAGTTGCAGGAATGCCCACTTTTTGTAGAATCAAAGACTTTTGGATTGTACCGTTTTAATTGCGTGGAATCTATTATGTCACCCTGAAACATCATATATACATTGTACAGATGCTCGAATGCCACGCGAATAGTGGACTTCCCCCTTTGGTATGCAATATTGCTCGAGGTATATGAGAGAATTATTGAGTTCCCGCCTCCTGGGTTGGGCAGTATGGTGTTAACAGGGAGTTTTTCCATTATTATTCGTCGGAATTCTTCATATTTCATGGTGTTGCTCCTTTTTTAATTTATCTAGCTCCACATTAAGAAATGCTGCCACACAATATATCATCACACTGTTTGTAGTGTATATACCCATCGCCCGTATGTATCAAATTAAGCCACCGCGGGAAGCACAAATTGGATAGCGGCGTCGATTGTACAGAATACAGCTTGCCGAACCGTCCGTAAATGCTACTCATAGATGGGGCACTACCATTTGAACATTGTTACGTAACCGAAAACCCCGGATGGATTCCCGCGCAAGTTTATCCTCGCGAATGCGGGGACGGGAATGACACATCGATTTCCTAACCTGACGTCTATGCGGCGTGCATTATCGTGCCCCATGCGCATCAACTCAAGGCGTTGTTTAGCGTGATCAGAGCCAAAACAGGCATCCCTCCCTTTTAGGGGAGGGAACGAGGGAGAGGTCAGAAAGTTTACTTCAAAGTCGAGACACCAGATTAATGCATTAGTATGTAATCTATAACCCCGGATGGATTCCCGCCAAGTTTATCCTCGCGAATGCGGGGACGGGAATGACACATCGATTTCCTAACCTGACGTCTTTGCGGCGTGCAATATCGTGCCCCATGCACTTCAACTAAGGCGTTGTTAAGCGTAATCACAACCTAAACAGGCATCCCTCCCTTTTAGGGGAGGGAACGAGGGAGAGGTCAACCGGCAACCATGACAATAATTATGCTGTCACATCACGCTAATATATAGCCACAACCCCGGATGGATTCCCGCACAAGTTTATCCTCGCGAATGCGGGGACGGGAATGACACATCGATTTCCTAACCTGACGTCTATGCGGCGTGCATTATCGTGCCCCATGCACATCAACTCAAGGCGTTGTTTAGCGTGATCAGAGCCAAAACAGGCATCCCTCCCTTTTAGGGGAGGGAACGAGGGAGAGGTCAACCGGCAACCATGACAATAATTATGCTGTCACATCACGCTGATATATAGCCACAACCCCGGATGGATTCCCGCAGCAAGTTTATCCTCGCGAATGCGGGGACGGGAATGACACATCGATTTCCTAACCTGACGTCTATCCGGCGTGCAATATCGTGCCCCATGCGCTATCAACTCAAGGCGTTGTTTAGCGTGATCACAGCCAAAACAGGCATCCCTCCCTTTTAGGGGAGGGAACGAGGGAGAGGTCAACCGGCAACCATGACAATAATTATGCTGTCACATCACGCTAATATATAGCCACAACCCGGGATGGATTCCCGCACAAGTTTATCCTCGCGAATGCGGGGACGGGAATGACACATCGATTTCCTAACCTGACGTCTATGCGGCATGCAATATCGTGCCCCATGCACTTCAACTAAAGATTGTTAAGCGTAATCACAACCAAAACAGGCATCGCTCCCAAAATACGGGAGGTCCCGCTTTAGGGGAGGGAGACGCAGCAGACTGCGTTCAGGGAGAGGTCCAACTTCAAACGCTGTACTCACCGTAAACCTCCGACTTACTCCGACTCCGACTTCCGACTTCAAACGCTGTACTCAGCGTCAACTTCCGACTTCCTCCTGTTGATTTCCCCCCACCTCCCCCCTTGAAGCATAGAAAATACGTTCTATCATGAGGGTAAGGAGGAACTTAAATGTCCAACCAACCCAAAAGTCAGGCTACGCGCTGTACCGCCACCACCCGCGGTGGGCAGCCCTGCCGGGGATGGGCGGTTCCCGGCACGGACCCGCCGCGCTGCGCGCCCCATGGCGGCGTCGCTGCCAGACCCGGCGCGCCGGAGGGCAACCAGAACGCCTGTACTCATGGCATGTATGCCAAACAATGGGGGCGCGCCTGCCCGGAATGGAATCCGGCAGCGCGCCAATCCGCTCGATGCCTGAGGTCGAGGTGTCGGTCGCACCGATGTTCACCGCTTTCGCATTCTGCCGCCGAATGCAGGCGACGTAGATCCCGCCCGGATCATGGACTTTACATCATACGGGATATGTTGAATAAATATAGAATCCTGTCCGGCTACATCGACCGGCATCAGGCAGAACTGTCCTTGCCGGCGCTGCTACATTCTCTAAACCAGCAAGGTCAGATTGCCACGCGGATTAGTCGTCTGTTGCGTGACCAAACGCACCCTCGGAGCTAGCCCTGAAGCATCTTTGCAGGATGCGATAAACAGAGCCTTTGACCAACTGAGCGATATACTGGGCATTCAACTGTAACAATGAATCCGGGAGAGCGCACCATCGGAACCTGGTCAGAGCACTTTTACATAGTATGGCTGTAAAAATTTTGTCTTTCTTACGCGACTATTCTATAGAAGTTTTCGCTCTTTGAAAACTTCAAACGCAGAGGTCTGGGCCCCGACCACTGCGTCACTATTGTTTCATGTAAAAAACAATAGTCCCTGGAAACAATAGTCCGAGAATCAATTAAAATAGTTTTCTGGAAAATGCCTTCGTGGTATACTTGTGGTGTACTTCAGAATAGGGGTGTATGGACATCCAGGATGTTTATACTGACCGGTAAAAAATCATGACAGGAGCGCTATCCCATGAAGGATTTCCTCACAATCGCAGACCTTGACGCAGCAGAAATGCACAGCCTGTTGGACCTGGCAGTGCGCATCAAACAACAGTGGAAAGCTGGAGAAAGCACGCCCTATCTCCAAAACAAAGTATTGGGGATGATTTTCCAGAAACCCAGCTTGCGCACCCGGGTTTCTTTTGATGTAGGGATGCTGCAGTTGGGCGGCAATGCGCTGTATATCTCCCCTGACGAAATTCAGCTTGGCAAGCGTGAGAGCGTCGCGGATGTGGCGCGTGTGATATCCCGCTATGTCAATATTGTGATCGCGCGCGTGTTCGGGCATAACGATATCGTTGAACTCGCCAAATACGCGACCGTTCCGGTTATCAACGCGTTATCGGATTTCGCGCATCCCTGCCAGGGGATGGCGGATTTCCTGACGATTCTGGAGCATAAAGGCTCTTTTGCCGGCTTGAAGCTGGCTTATCTGGGTGACGGGAATAACGTCGCGACGTCGCTGCTGTTTGGTGCGGCTTTGTTGGGTGTGGATTTCACGATTGCCACCCCAAAAGGCTATGAATTACCCGCTGCCGTGTGGGCATTGGGCGCAAAATTAGCCGGTGATACTGGGGCTTCTATGCTGGCAACCTATGATCCCTTTGAGGCAGCGTCCGGTGCCGATGTCATTTACACGGACACCTGGACTTCTATGGGGCAGGAGGAAGAGGCAGAAGCGCGCCGTAAGGTTTTCCCGCCGTACCAGGTGAATGAAAGCTTGTTGTCCTGTGCTGAAGACGATGTGATTGTTATGCACTGCCTGCCGGCGCATCGGGGTGAGGAGATTACGGATGCGGTCGCGGATGGACCCCATTCTGTGCTCTTTGATCAGGCGGAAAACCGTCTGCACGCGCAAAAGGCGATTCTGGTCTGGGCATTGGAAGCTGGGAATATTTAACAAAATACCGATCGAAGTATAATCTTGTAAAGGTCTTAGAGTGTCGGGGGTGAGGATTGGCAGGCAACCGTTACCTATTTGAGGAAGCGATTCAAAAAGCGAATGATAGTGTGTGGGCAGAAGCATGGGAACCGGCTGTATCCTCCTATCGCCGTGCGCTTGCCGAATTTCCTGATGATGTATCCGCGTTGATGGGCTATGCATGGGCTTTGCTCAACAATAAGAATCTGAGTGAAGCCATTGTCGCCTACCGCAGGTTGACGGAGTTAGCGCCAACGGATCCGGGTCCCTATGAACGTTTGGCTGAAATTATGGAAAGGACCGGGGAACCCGATTATGCGGCTGGTTTTTACCTGGGAGCTGCGCAAAGATACGGGGACCAGCAACTGGCAAGCAAACGCACTTCGGCATTGGAAGCCGCGGTCCGTCTCCGTCCCAATAATATACGCCCGTGGAACGAACTGCTGAAGATTTATCAGTCACAACGCGATATCAATAAGGCAACCCTGGCGGCGCTGTGGCTTGCTTACCTGAATCAGACGGCGAATCGGGAACGCGCGATACAGATTTGCCGTGATGCGGAAACTTTTAGCCCCCATGAGCCCAGTATCGGACAAGCCATGATGCTTCTGCAAAGCAGCCGGACGATTCCCCAACCACCGCAGATCGGTTCTGAAGCGCGTCTGCCTGAAGTGGCTGACCTGGAGCCGGATGTTGAGGGTGAGGGTTCACCGGTCGAGATAGCCCGGCAGCGCGCACTCACCAAACTCGCG
Organism: uncultured Chloroflexia bacterium; assembly: GCA_963700595.1. Lineage (GTDB taxonomy): Bacteria > Chloroflexota > Anaerolineae > B4-G1 > SLSP01 > PWVB01. The sequence goes on along the minus strand of CAVOYE010000007.1, from coordinate 257,100 downwards.
GAATCCATTTTTTCTGACGACCGCCCGCCGGTGCAGGGCATGCAGTCCATGGAAGTTGGCTTGCTTATTGGTCAGGCAGTCGATGCTCAAACGCGGGGCGAGCTGGTTAAGGCGTTAAAGTCCTATGAAGTGTTGTTAAATGCCGGGATCTCAATGCCTTCTATTCATTTCAATATTGGACTGCTTTACAAAGAACAGATGCAGTTTGATAAAGCCATCGTGCAGTTCAACCGCTCGTGTACCGACCCGGAGTATGTCCTGGGCAGTCATTATTCATTGGGACAATGTTATCAGGCTAAAGGTGAATTTAAGGATGCGGCGAGTCATTTTCTGGAAGCCGTTAAAATAGTGGATATCGCCACGATTGAGCGGGAACATGTCGACGATTTAATTCGCGTTTATGAGGGTTTGGCACAAAACCTGATGAATACGGGTGAGGCTGAGGGCGCAAAAAAAGTCAGCGAATCATTAGTGGAGTTTCTGGGGCAGCGTGGTTGGGGAGATGCAGCGATGCGAGCCCGTGGACGTCTGGATGAACTCGCGCGGTCTGGTGCGGTGTTGAGTTTGGTTGAATTGGTCAGTCTCCCGGATTCTGAAAAAATCCTGCGTTCGATTGCGCTTGCGCAGGAATACCAGCGCCGGGCTATGATTTACAGCGCCCTCGAAGAGATCATGAATACGCTGAGTGAAGTCCCGGATTATTTACCCCTGCATCATCTCCTTGCCACCTTGCTTTGGGAAAACAACGATGCGGAAGCTGCCATTCAAAAGCTGCATATAATCGCCCGGACTTATGAAGTGCGCAACCAACCTCCCCAGGCTTTGGCGACATTCCAATACATATTACAGTTGGCGCCGCTTGACATACCGGTGCATCGCCGGGTTGCTGAAATGCTCATTCAGTTCGGACGCATTGATGATGCGTTAGCGCAATATATGCAAATATCGGATGCATACTATCAATTAGCCCAACCTGAAAGAGCCCGTGAGGTCTATTCAGAGGCTTTGCGCCTTGCCCCACGGGGATCCGCGGAGCGTAACTGGGAAGTGCGTATCCTGCATCAAATGGCTGACCTGGACCTGCAGCGCCTTGATTGGCAAGTTGCCATCAAGGATAACGAAGAGATTCTGCGCATATCACCCGATGATGAACGGGCTTATCTCACTTTATACCGGCTTTATCCGCGAACTGGACGTATGCACCTGGCTATTAATATTCTGGACAGTTTAATCAAGCGTTATCTGACGCAGAATAAGGTGGGCAATGCGATAACAGTGCTCGAGGATTTGGTCAAAAGTGAACCCGAAAGTATTCCCTTACGGGCACGAATCGCGCAATTATATTTAAACCTTGGACGCAGAGAAAATGCGTTGGAACATTTGGACGTTCTGGGTGATTTACAACTGGAAATTGGACAGAGAGATGCTGCGGTGAAAACGATCGAGGCTATCTTGGCTCTTGATCCTCCCAATCGCGCGGCTTATGCCGACCTTTATCGTGAGATGACGAATACTGGAACCTCCGCCCCCTCGGCAAAAATAAAAGTGCATTTATGTGGAATATTGACTGGCTCTTCAAGCGTGTAGCATGGACAGATGGTCTGGACATCGCTATGGTGGCGCTGTTTTTCTTCTGGGTTTTTTATGCGATCAGAGGCACCCGTGCTGTCCCGCTGGTGCGCGGTATCACTGCTCTGATTATACTTCTGGTTTTGTTAACGCGGTTGTTTGATCTCCGTGCTTTTTCCTGGTTGGTGGCGCAATTGCTGCCAGCGTTTCTGGTGGGCATCCCCGTCCTTTTTCAACCTGAGTTGCGGCGTGCATTGGAACATTTAGGGCGTGGACGTGTGCTCATGTTGACGGAAAAGGATAGCGAACGTCACTTGCACACGATCGAGAGTGTCGTTGAGGCTGCAGGGTATATGGCAGAACGCAATATAGGCGCGCTGATGGTTTTCGAGCGCCAGACCGGGTTGCAGGAATATGTTGAAACCGGCGTTATCTTGGATGCCCAGGTGACAACGGAATTGCTGACCACCATTTTTGACCACCACACAATTTTGCATGATGGAGCGGTGATATTTCGTGACGGGCGGTTGGTGGCAGCGTCGTGTGTGATGCCTTTGACGGCGGCTTTTTTGGCGGACAGGGAGTTGGGATTGCGCCACCGGGCTGCGATTGGCATTACTGAAGATGCGGATGCGATTGCTGTTGTTGTTTCTGAGGAAAGGGGGGCTATTTCTTTGACACACAGTGGGCGTATTATCCGCGATATTGATACCAAACGCCTGGAATCCATCCTGAGAGCTTTTCTGGTTCCACGACGCCGGCGCGGGACGCCCTCAAACCGAACCAGGAAAGTTGATGCATCAGGCTCTGATAGTCAGAAAGAGGTCGTGCTGTGAGTCGCTCGATTAGCCAGAATATCAGCCTGTTTCTCGTTTCATTGCTGCTGGCTTTTTTCTTTTGGGCGGCAGCTACAGAAGCGGAAGACCCAACGCGCACGGGTACTTTTGCGGCACAGATACCGGTCGAGGTTATCGGCTTGCGTGATGGGATGATTGCTTTTGGGGGAGACGGCATCCGGGTGCGTGTGGAAATAAAGGCGCCGGATTCGGTTTGGCAAAATTTACGGACTGAAGATTTTCATGCATACATCGATGTTTCAGAAGTAGGGACCGGGACGTTGAGCTTGCCGGTAGAAGTTGAGCTGTCCCAGCAACCCGCGGAAGTTACGGTGGTTAATCCGCCTGAAATTGCGATCAATATTGAACAATTGGCAGAGAAAGAGGTGCCGGTTGAAGTCATTGTCCAGGGTTCACCGGCCATTGGGTTTCAGGCTGACACACCTTCTGTAGTACCGCAAGTGGTAAGGATACAGGGTCCGGAGTCGCTGGTCAGAAAAGTTAGCAAGGCACAGGTTTTTATCTCAATTGCTGATAAACAGGAAAATGTTCGAAGTGATTTTGAGCCTTTGCCCGTGGATGAAAATGAGAATGCTGTGTCTGAGATTGATATCATCCCCAAAAACGTGACGGTCAATGTTTCGGTCTTGCAGTTGGGGTATGTTCGGGATATGGCAGTCACCGTTTCTTTGGAAGGGCAACCTGCATCGGGGTATCGTATCGCAAATTTGGTGGTTGATCCGCCGGTGGTTAAAGTTTTTGGCGAAATTAACACGGTGCGCCAGGCTCCGGGTTTTTTACAAACGCAGCCTATTAACCTCGAAGCCATAACGCAGAGTCTGACAACCAAAGTGGCTCTGCAAATGCCCGAGGGACTTTCGATATTTTATCCTTCCCGTCCTGAAGTGACGGCGACATTGACGGTGGAAATCATCCGCAGCGGGCTCACTTTGGCTGTAACGCCGACGATCCGTGGGCTCAGGAATGATTTAACGACTGCCGTTGGTGTCGAGACTGTGGTCGTAATTCTCAGTGGTCCGCTGAATGTTATGGAAAACCTTGATGTCAATGCCGTAAGTCTGGTCCTTAACCTGGTCAACCTTACACCCGGCGATTATACGATTGTACCTGTCGTCACCGTACCTGATGAAGTTGTTATAGAGAACATCATACCGGAAGCGGTCCCGATTAAAATAGAAGTTATTAATGCGCAGGAACAGCGTTTTAATTGATTGTTCTTCAGCCCGAAAAATTACCCCCGGCATAGAACTATGCCGGGGGTAAAATATGAAAGGTGTTCTAGGGGAACTTAGGGAATCCCGGCTTCTTTAAATCCGAGTTTTATTGCGTTCAGGGGTAGTAACGCGCATTTGACGCGTCCCATACTCAATTTCAATCCTCCCATCATTTCCTCTATTTCTCCCAATCCCATCTCAACAATTTCTTCCGGCTTTTTCCCAATAATTTCTGCTGTGAACATTGAAGATGATGCCATACTGATGACACATCCATGGCCCTCGAACATGACCTGGGTTATGCGTCCTTCCGCGTCCAGACGGGCTGTCATATGGATCATATCACCGCACGTGGGATTATCCATTTCAATATCAATATCCGCATCTTCCAGGATACCAAAGTTTTCCGGGTTGTGGTAGTGATCCAGCAATTGCTCACGATATAGGTCGCTCATCGTTATTTTCTCCTCTTACACATAGCTTTAACCTGACGGTATTTTTTATATAAATTAATGTCTGCCCAGGATGGCGATTACGTCATGAAGGGCGGTCACGAGCGCGTCGACATCGTCTCTATCGTTGTAGATATAGAAACTGGCTCTTGCCGTCGCGGGGATGTGGAACCGTTCATGCAACGGTTGCGCGCAGTGGTGTCCGGCACGGACACACACGCCGTGGGTATCCAGAATGGCAGAGATATCATGGGGATGCGCCACATCCATCACAAATGAGATGACACCTCCCCGATGCGCTAAACCAGGACCTATAACCCGCAAGCCCGGCACTTCGTGCAATCGCTCCAGGGCATAGGCGACGGTTGCCTGTTCATGATTGTGGATAGCTTCCATACCAATTGCGCTTAGAAAATCTACTGCAGCACCCAGGCCCACAACTTCAGCAATAGCCGGTGTGCCTGCCTCGAATTTGTAGGGTAAGTCGTTCCATTTTGAGTATTCACGTTTGACGGTGCGAATCATGTCTCCGCCGTATAAAAATGGCGGCATAGCATCCAGCAATTCAGCGCGCCCCCACAGGACACCAACGCCCGGTCCGCACATCTTGTGCCCGGAAAATGCCATAAAATCAGCGCCCAGTTCCTGTACATCGATAGGGCGATGAGGGACTGCCTGGGAGCCATCCATAACCATCAGTGCACCATAGGCATGGGCCATTTCGGCAATCTTTTGAACGGGTGGGATTGTGCCCAGAACGTTCGACATCACAGAACAGGCAACTATTTTTGTGCGCCCGTCCTCCAACAATGCCGGGAGGGCGTCGATATCCAATAGGCCTTCATCACTGACAGGTATATAGGCTAGTTCTGCTCCTTTGCGCAGAGCCAATTGCTGCCAGGGAACCAAATTTGCATGGTGCTCTAATTCTGTAATCACAATCCGGTCGCCGGCATGGATATTGGCTTCACCCCAACTGTAAGCGACCAGATTGAGACCTTCAGTTGCGTTACGAACGTTGATAACTTCGACGGTATCGTAAGCGTTTATAAACCGGGCAATTTTGGTACGTGCCAGTTCATAGGCTTCAGTGGCTTCTTCTGCGAGTGAGTAAAGGCCCCGATGCACATTGGCGTAGGATGTGGTGTAGATATGGGTCATTGCCTCGATGACGGCACGCGGTTTTTGTGAACTTGCAGCACTGTCGAGAAAAACCAAACGATTGCCATGAATTTTTCTCTGTAGTATTGGAAACTCCGCTCGAATAGCGGACACATCAAAAGTCATAAATCCTCCTCCAGGAATATCTATCATCCAGCGCTATCACCAGGCGTTGGTGCGCCGGGGTGCATAGCGTAAATTTTGTTAGATAAGTATAGCATAAATTCAGGAGTTTTCTTTGTTTGATGTTTGGTCTATAATATAGATATTATGGAAGAGCAATATAAGTCGGATGCTGAGCAGTTGACCTTTTTCGATGACGTGGGAATAGGTGAAATACGAAAACCACTTCCTGCGGCGCCAAAGGCCAGTGTAGTGCTAACCCATGACTCATCGCTGGATTCGGCTTTGGGAGCATTTACGCGCTATATGGGAGCGCGCGGGTTTACAGAACATACGCGTAAGGCATTCTATCGCGACATGTTATTACTCAGGGAGTATTTGGAACCGGCTAAAAGCATTGGTGATATCAGTACCGGAACTCTAAATGCATTTTTGAAATGGATGGATCGTGAACGTGGTGTGCCATGCCGTCCCAAAACAATGGAAAGGCGCATCACAACGCTGAAAGTTTTTTTTGGTTGGTTAGCAGAAGAGGGGTACCTTACGCGGGATGTTGCTGCCCCTTTAATCCACCGCGAAGCCACAGGTGCTTTACCGGACATTTTGAACGATGACGATATAGCAAAAGTTATGGAAATCACCCAGGCAATGCGCCTGGGTATTGAGGGGCGCAAACCTGATGCACGTCCGCATTTATTATTTGTCCTGATCTTGAATTCAGGCATCAAGAAAAATGAATGTGTTGATATCAACCTCAATCATCTCGATATGACGAATCCCGAAAGACCTGAGTTGTGGATTCGCTATCGTAATCCGCAGCGGCGGCATAAAGAACGCTGCATCCAATTGCCACCCATGATGGTCCCGGTTTTAGAGGAGTATTTGGATCAGTACAGACCTGATGAGAAGCTGTTTCCATGGACAGACCGTAATCTCGAATACGTCTTAACGAATGTGGGACGCGAAGCTGGTTTGGAGCATATGAGTTTCGAGATGCTGCGCTGGACGTGCGCAGTACGGGATTATGCTGAAGGCATGGACCCGCAAAAACTTCGCAGTAAGTTGGGGTTGTCACAAATTAGTTGGTATGAGGTTGAAACTAAACTCGCAGTCCTCACGCGCCGTGTTCATTGAGGCTGGCTGAGTTACTAAATATCCTGTGGTTCCATTTTCGGTACTTATCCGCGCTATTAGCGCACACGTAGCAGTGAAGTTATGACTCAAACGGCGGATGTCGGGACAATGAAAATGCCCCGCTTCTGCCGTTAATTTTATCATATAGGAAGCCGGGGAGACATTCCGATCATGCAGATTCGGGTGATAAAGAACGCAAAAATATATACAGGTGACGCGCGGCTGCCCTGGGTTGATGCGCTGGCAATGGTCGGGGAGCGTATTGTTGCATTGGGCGCAGCCACTGCTTATTGGGAAGGCGCACCCGGTGCGATTATCGAGGATCTTTCTGGTGCGCTCATTATTCCAGGAATATGCGATGCGCATATTCACCTCATGTGGTATGCGCTTAGTTTGCGTGAGATAAATCTGCGCGATACCACGCGGGAGGGCATGCTGGCATTGGTTAGGGAGCGTGTTCTGGTAACGCCTCCTGGTCAATGGATTCTGGGACGCGGATGGGATCAAAATATATGGTCGGATCACCAATTCCCCACAGCGGCAGAATTGGATGCCGTTGCTCCCTTACACCCCGTAGCTTTAATCGCGAAAAGTGCACATGCGATGGTAGCAAATTCTGCCGCTATGGCAGTAGCAGGCATAACGCTTGATACACAGGATCCGGTCCATGGAATTATTACCCGTGACACTCTCGGTCATCCCACGGGTATGTTTTTCGAAGATGCCACGCAGATGATAAAGTCTTTTATCCCTGAAGCGGAGCTTGATGAAGTCATGACGCTTATCAAGCTGGCACAAATCGACCTTTTGAAGAAAGGCATCACGAGCGTGCATGATGTGGATGGCGGTCTGGCATTCACTGCATTTCAGGAGTTGCGCCGGCAGAATCAGTTGCGCGTCCGTATCGTTAAATATATCCGGCGCGATATGCTGGATGGTGTATTGGCGGCGAATGTGCGGACCGGATTTGGCGATGACTGGTTGCGATTTGGTGGATTGAAACTTTTTGCCGATGGCGCATTGGGATCGCGCACAGCTGCGCTTTATGAGCCCTATGAAGGTGAACCCGAAAATAACGGTATATTCACATTAGAACCGGAGCTTTTGCGGGAGTTAGCCTTAAAGGCTGCGTTCGGTGGGGTGGCACTGGCAGTTCATGCGATTGGAGACCGGACCAATAGTGTGGTTCTGGACATCATGACGGCAGCGCAGCATATAAATCCGCACCTGAGGCACCGAATCGAGCACGTTCAACTTATCACACCTCCGGATCAGGCCCGATTAGCGAATTTGGGGATTATTGCCTCCATGCAGCCTATTCATGCTCATTCATGACGCGGCAATGGTCGACCGCTATTGGGGGACGCGCGGGGAAAATGCGTATGTTTTTCGATCTTTGCTTGATTTGGGTGTGCCTCTTGCATTTGGCTCGGATGCACCCATAGAGGTTTTTGACCCATTTCTAGCTCTTTTTTCTGCGGTTGCGAGACGCACGGAGGTTAATCGTGTACCGGGTGGAGTTGTATGGTATCCTGAACAGCGTCTTACGCTGAGTGAAGCGGTACGGGCTTATACATGGGGGGGAGCCTACGCAGGAGGTATGGAGGATCGCCTGGGTAAACTTGCGCCGGGTTACTATGCGGATATGGTTGTGCTGGACCGGGATATTTTCGAGCTTCCTGAAGAGAGTTTACTGGAAGTTAGCGTCAGCCGCGTGATGGTATCAGGTCAATGGGAGCTTTTGGAGTGATTTAGTTGGAACAGTGGGACGGCATATCCTCCGTCCCGCTGTTGGTTTCGTTGCATCACAGTAACTGTTTGTGTTTCTCCTCGACAAAACGGTGCAAATCGCGGATATGCTCAGTCGGTACGGGGATATCGCCCCGCGTAGCTTCCTGGATGGCGAGTCCTAAACGACTGGAAGAGGCTTGTACTTCTTCCCAGAGCGCAATTAATTCCAGTAAAAAAAGCTCTTCCTGCTCGTTCAGCTCTGTAAAACGCTCTGTTGTACCTTGATTGGCAATATCCTGCCGCCGCCAGCGGTCTTCATCATTAACCATTCGCTTTTGCCAATCGCGTGCAAAGACAGTTTGCCATTCTTCCCACTGCCGGCGCAACCTTTCTTCGGTCAGGCGCTGCATTTCTGCGATTTCGTTTTGGCGTTTTTCGAGACGGGATTGGAATGCCTGTAACCCGTCCAGGGCTTGTTTGTTTTGATTGTACAGCAAGGCATATTTCTGAGTTTGTTCAACCAGGAGCACAACTTCGGCATCAACTTTCTCTGCCTGGTCAAGGTATTGTTTGACTTTTTGCTCTCGTTGAAAATCTGCAATGCGTAATTCTTCAATTCGCGGTTCATACGAACGGGCGATGACAATCGCTTCATCAACACGGGTAGGTATTTTCCGGATGTTGTCCTCCAGGCGGGTAAGTTTCGCGCCGATATCCTCGATGCCTTTTCGTAGTGGCGGAAGATCGCCTTCGACCGCGATGATTCTGCGCGCATCAGCACGCCGCTGCTCTTCCAAATAGATGATGGATTGCAGGCGGTCTTCAGTACGTTTACCAAGATCTGCCAGGTCATTGGAGATGGTCTGCACCTGTCCCTGCAGGCGTTGTTCACCAGCTGCACGGGCAACAAGCAGCTCTTCATAACGAGCGAATGGGCGGATTTTTTTATCGAGTTCGGCAATTAGGGTGTTAAGCACCTCAATTTCGCCATGCCGAACCTGTTCATTTTCGAGCCGTTCCCGACGTACCTGCGCGCGTAATTCATCCAATACTGCGGTCAGGTCACGGTTTGTTTTTTCAATCATCCCAGAGTAGTCATCCGTTCTGCGGATGTCAGTTTGGAGACTGGCGATTTTTTGTTGTGCACTGGTAATTTCTTTGCTCTGCGCCTGGATCAGCTGGGATTGCTGCTCGAATTTTTCCTGCAGCGTGACGATTAAAGTTTTGTCACGCTTGCGTTCCTCATCTAACCAACGGATCATTTGTTCAAGCTGGGATACTTCCATCGGCTTTATCCTCCGTTATATGATTAACATCAGCCCATATAGTTGCCATTATCGGAACCCGCTGTTTTCTCGCGACCCCCGGAAACTTCTGTGCATCACTTTTTTTTATATTAAAAGCACGTAATGTTTCCGTCTTTATGCTTTAAAACGTGTCTGAATTTACTGTTTCTCTACATGGATTATACAGGCGGTCTGTATGCGTACAAAGTTATGAGTTGCTTGCGATCATGCATCCTAACGCATTTTTCTGAAAATAACACCACATCTAAGCTGGATTTCAGGATAGTTTTTATCTGCGGAAGCGTGGGGCAAGGAGCGCTTGTTCTTCCGGTGTGAGTACCTTGAGTCGCCAAAGCAAGATCGGATAGGTGATGAGGAATCCTGCGAATGCAACCCAACGTCCTGCCATTAGCAGCGCTAAACAGAGCAGCGCCGATATTGCTGTCGCAATTATAGGCTTGCCCACGATCTGCCACCATCCGATTTTCCCCAGATTTTTCCTTATTCCGAGTAAAAAAGCGATCATGAGAATAAATTCAGATACGATATGTAAGATTGCAGCTATTGTGTACCCGAAGCGCCGCATAAGGACCAGGTTAGCCAGAAAGCTGAAGCAAAAGCCTGCGATGTATGCACGGGTCAGAAATCGTTGTTTGTTGAGTGCTATGAGCACATATTGCGTCAGACCATTAAACCAGCTTAAAGGCATAGACCAGGCGATAAACTGCAAAACTGTGGCAGCTCCCGGGAGATATTCTTGTCCTCCAAGTATAAGCACCATCTCTTTCGCCAGCAGGGTTGTGGTAATGGCTGCTGGCAGGGCAAGGATTATTAGTATTTTAGTGCCTAAACGGTAAAAACGCAGGAACCGCTGTTGATCATTTTGCGCTTGTTGTGAAATGATGGGAAAGAGGGCTAGCGTAAACATGGAAGGAATCACAACCAGCGAATCAAGGAGTTTATATCCGATACTGTACAAACCCAGGGCGCCACTTCCCAGGATAATTTCCATCAATGGGACATCAACCTTGTAAAACAAGTTCGCCAGAAGGTGATTGATCATCAAAGGCCATGATTCTTTTATCATGCCTTTGCGCAATGCACGCTCGCTTGCCCCATTCAGGCGGGTTCCTGGGTGTAACCGATCATGGAGTGCCGGTATGTGCTGCCAGGCTAACAAGGCTAGAATACCCAGGGTGATAATGTTAACGATGATGGATGTCCCTGCCAAACCAATGACACCAAATCCCGACACAAGGATGATGACTTGCAGCGTAACTTTAATAATGGTAGAGATGCTTGTCGTTACTGCGGGATATTCTGCTTTTTCGTAGGCGTAGAATAGTGCTGATAGACCCGTTGAAATTGAGTTTGGTAAAAGGCCAACATAAAGCACAAGCATACTGATTATCATCTGGGCGGATGCCGGACCGTCGATTCCGGCAATAACTGTCTGCCGTAGTCCAATGTAAGTCCCTAATAATGGCACCGCCAATACACCAAGAACCAGGCGAATCATAGTTGTGTTCATCAAGTAACGTCCAGCCTGGTCCCGATTCCGGGATACCTCACGGGTCAGGTAGGTATTAAGGCCAAAGTTTGTGATGATATCAAACCAGACAAATGTGCTGGCAGCCACATAGAAATCCCCTGCATTTTTGGGTCCCAGAATGCGCATGGAAAGTGCCGCAATCGCAAAGTCCAATACACGGTTGAATAACGTCAGCAAGATAGGGGCGATGCTGTTTTTAGCAAGACGTTGCGCAGGTGAACTTTCATCTTTTTCACGATAGATAAGTCGCCATAACCAGATGACGATAAGAAAGATGATGATCATGCCCGATAGGAAAGAGACAAAAGCGCCAATCTTCACACTATTAGGGCTGTATTTAAAACGCACAGTGGCATTGCTTTCAAGCTGGACGCCGCGAAAGTTACCGGCTACACGCGCGATACCTATTTCGGTTTCCTGGTCTTCGGATGCCCCCAACGGACGTGTAAATACCTTCCAGCCCGGATAAAAAGCATCCGTCAGAACCAACCACGATGGTGAATCTATTTCAACGTCGATGATGACTTCGTTGGGGCTGTATCGGGTTATAGTCTGTGATTGCATCACAGCAGCTTCAGGTACTCGGCGGTGGTGACCAGGGCTCAGCGTGTGGTCCATACCAACCGTCAGCAGATTGTTCAATGATGGTATAAAAACGGGGATCGTAGGTGAGGATTGCCGTACCGACTGCTTCAACATCGGGCACCACAAGTGTGGATGTCGCAGGTAAGGAGAACGCCCGTGCGACATTCCCCAGATTTTCATAGATGCGGAGTGACGCATCCGAATAAACCAGTGTATATTTGGGTAATGGAATCTCCTCTTCAGTCACAATATATTTAACGTTGAGGAGATCGGTCAATGGGCTGTCAAGGCTCGAATAGCTTGTAAAAGGTGCAATGCGATTATAGGGTAGTTCGTTTTGAGATTCTATCCATCCCATATAACGGGCATATTGCGCGGAAAACAAGCTGTCATAGCCACGCACATCCTGGAAACCAAAATACATACTCACATTGCTGTTGAAGGTTCTCTTTCCATGCGGATCAAATGTGGACATACGCCACAAACCTGCATCCGATTGTAAAAACTGGACGGCGGGAGAGGTGTACGAGAGCAACCGCGGGTCAACTCGCAGGATTGAAATCCGCGCCAAAAGTCAAACAGGTCTATCAACACAACGAGGATGAGAAATCCCTTCCCACACCGGACGATGATTTAACCAGTGTGGGGTAAAAATTGGACAGCGGGAAATGCGCAGCACAATACCACTGGCGATAAGTAAGGTGCCGGCAATATTTATCCAGGGCCACAGGTAGGCAAAAAACGTTCGATAATCGGGAAACTATTGGGCGCTAGCGCCAAAGACCAGAAAACCCGTTCGATGAGCGGTGCGAAACTGTTGAAGCGTAAGCGAACAAGCCATATTCCAGCCAGCAGGATTACACCACTCCAGAACGCAAATGCCGCGATAACGTGACTGAGAGCGAGGGCGTGTCTAACGGAGCAATCGCGGGAGTAATGGACGGTTGCCTCGTCGTTTACCCGGGGTTGAACGTAATTGTGTCACACGGGTCACCCCTAAACCTGCCATAGCGCTGAGGGCAACAGTGAGTGGGAAAACCCAGCGGAAAGGCGAGTGCGATTGGTTGAAAAACGGGAGTGCGTAGATGATGGCATATAAAGGTGTGCCGAAAATGCATCCCAGTGAGAATATCGAAAGCAGAGTGAGAAAGGGAATATAGGGTTGGTTAAGCCACTTCAGAGCGCGCTAAACCAGGATTGTCTGCCTTGATTTCTACCAGCCTCAATGTTTTCAAGGTTATGCACCACTGGAGGGCTGACAGATGGCTATCAACGCCAGCAACAGGGGCAGAATACCAAGATATGCGCCTCCCTCGACGTAGTTTTTGATTCCCCAATCGAAGGCTGAGATGCGCTCACCGAAAGCATTTTGAACAGCGCTGACCAATTCACCGTTAAAAATACTTCGAAAATCATGATGTGTAGGGTTACCAAAGAAATTCGGAATTATGAATGTGATTAGCCGGCGCTTCGGGTAAGCCCATCCCAAAACATCTTGCAGGCTAACCGCCCCCTGGCGAAAGCTGGTCGTCACAACTTCGTATAAAGGTAGAAGCTGTACTGCACCAAGACACAATCCCAGTGTCAACAACAATATGAGGCCTACAACAGGGCTCAACACTTCCGTGCGCCATTCATTTCTAGGGTGATGGATAGCCGTATAAAGCAATCGCCACCCGCCAAAACTCCCGCTAACTAATAGTGTAAAGTATGTGATTTCAGGATGCCCGGCCAGAATCTGAATCCCAAGCACGATTGCGCCTAAAATTGCCCAGGGTAACATCGCCCGGTCTCGCCGAAAGAATCGGACTCGGCGCACCGTAAGATCTATCAGTGCTAATAAAAGCGGTAGCCATGATGCGGCAGCCACGATCATTGGATGAACGATGGAAACAATCAGGAAACCGCTTAACTGAAAAACACAACCAGAAATGAAGGATCCAAGCCGGGTAGCGTGGAGCGTGCGTCCAAATATGTACATTGACAGCCCTGCTATACCTAATTGCAGGACTATAAAAACACCAAACGCACGCGGTATGGGAATCAGGAAAAACAGCCATGTGAGAGGATATAAGGCAGAGTGCTGCCCGTTGGCAAGAAAAGACTGCCCGGAAAACAAGTAAGGATTCCATAACGGTAAACTTCTGGCATTGATTGATTCGACCAGGAACTGTTTCCATACTAAATTTTCCAGTACCAGGTCAAGCAGTAGCGAATTGTGGGGTTCCGGGTTGTCAAAGAGGGATGCGCCACTCCGGTAAGGTTCGAATTGGTAGAGCGCATCAACCGGTAAAAGGGTTTTATTTCCCAGGCTTACAGGGGCAAAGAGAAATAATGGTATGACTGATAGTAGGATGAGAAATACCAGGTCACGCCAATAACGTCGCATTTAGGGGCTCCATGACGGTTGGGTATAGTCCGTCTATACATTCATGATATCAAAAACGATAACCACAGTCATTCTGCGGATCTCTGCATCCGCCGCAATCGTATCATGCAATGTCCATTTCGCAATTTCTCCACCCAATTTCAGAAGAAAGACGACATAACTACGAGGATCTCTGCCATTATGGAGGATTGGGGATTGGCTTTTGCGAAATTTATTAATTAACGGGGATATCACACGCTGACGTTTTGGGCATGGACAGCAGAAATAGATTATTCCGCGGTAGATGTTTGGTTCAGGATTGTGCGCAGAAGTGAGAGAGAACTTGCCTGGGTGATTTGTGAATCTGTAATTTGGGTAACATGAAATGTGATGAGTGGAAGCGGTGAACCATCGCTTCGCGCTCTGTTTTCCCAATCCTGATAGGGGTAAAAGAAAGATATTGCTTCAGTCAGGCGCTGATTCAATCTTTCTGTGATGTGGTGCCCTTTTTCACCTTTGGGTGTGACGATAAGGTAACGCTGGTCATCCAATTGTCCCACAAAAGGTTCTGTTTCTATAGATTCTGCTGCCGTGTTACGAAGGATGAGTGCGACTGCACGCAGCACATCATCTCTGGTTACAAAACCATATGCATCGCTAAACGCCTTCATACCTTGAATATTAACTGAGATCATCGAAAGGTTTTGGTTGCCGCGCACGCGTTCTATTTGCTCGTCAATGAGATCTGATGTCGGCAGGCTGGACACCGGATGCAGTAAACTATCCAGGTTGCTGCGTCGGAGAATATTTCGTACACGATAGCGCAATTCCTGGACATCGAACGGTTTTGTGATGTAGTCGACGGCGCCTAGTTCTAATCCGGTCAATCGATCGAGCCGTTCTCTTCGCTCAGTCAGGAAGATAATTGGTGTATGTCCAGTACGTCGTTGATTACGGAGTCTGCGACAAACTTCATACCCGTCAATATCCGGGAGATGAATATCCAACACAACTAAGTCTGGCAATACCTCAGTCGCGATTTTTATCGCATCCTGTCCCCAGGCCGTGTGGGTTACACGATAATCCAGGGATGAAAAATAAGCAGACAACATCTCTGCTGTGTTTTCATCGTCTTCAACAATCAAGATGTGTGGTGGGATGTCGTTTGCCAAAGCCACGTATTGACTCCTTAGCCAATCGGTTCCTTATATACCGCAAATGTGCAGTTTTCGTGTCCCATCCCCATACAAGTTGTCTGGTCAACGCGGAAGGTGCGCCCACCGCTCAACCAGCGAAGTGCCTCCTCGATAATGCCAGCTGCAATGAAACCTCCGGGACGTTCAACACTGCGACCCCAACACATCGAACAACATTCAATGATATATTGATACTGATTGGTTCCGGGATCGCGGACATAGGAAGTCTGATCACTCAGGGAATCAAAGACTTTGGCGACAGCGGGGAGTCCGGCTTTGACCTTGGCTTGTAATGGCAGTATTTTGAAGGCTAGATCACTGGCGCCAACTAGTGCGCCGAAATTGGCCAAACCTTGAACGAAAAGAACACGACCAAGTCTGAGTTGTAATCCGCGCCCACCACGGGCTCCGTACATCTCTTCTAATGCGCGATTTAATGCCGAAATATGGGCAAAATCAAAGCCCTTCTCCATATTATCTGCGAGTGGAGCATCGATAAATTGGGAAAGTCCAGCCATATTCAGGATGGCATTGAGACCATTACGCCCCATTATCTCTTCAAGTGCATTGAATACAATAAGGCGGAATCGATTTGGATAAAACAAACCACTGGGCTCGGGGGCAGTAACCACGGCAACCTCCTAAATATTAAAGGATTTTCGAGAACTCCTCAGCAGCGCGACGCATATCAAGGAATAACAAACCTAATTTAGCTTGTTGCCGCGCCAGAACTGTTAGTACTGCTTCCTCGCCCACAGCTCGCAGGATGACGTAGCCTTTTTCTCCCTTGACGTAGACTTCGTCAAGCATACCTCGCCCAAGTTCACCAGCAATACGCTCTCCCAATGAAAGCATTGCCGCCGACATAGCTGACACACGATCTTCCTCGACGTTTTGGGGTAGTGATGTGGCAATCGGTAGGCCATCTACACTGATGATCGCAGCGGCCTCAACATCGGGGCTGCTTACCTGGAGTTCACGTAATCGCTCAATCATTCTTTCATTTCGAGATCTACTAGCCATCTTTTTTACTCCGATCTTAGGAAGCTTATAAAACTAAAAGGTAAGTACGAAAAGTAGTGATCACCCCGTCTTTACCCTATTTTGAAACATCATCCGCAAATCAGATTACAGATAATCAGAAAAGATTATTGATCTATGTGATATAAATCTCTAACCATTTTTCAATAAAAGGTTACCATAGGAATGATGCATTGTCAAGATATGGTTATAAAGCGGAGTGTTTCAGTTTCGTGACGATTCTATTTCATCCCGAAACTGAGACACTCCCGTTATAAATTGGTTTCAGTAATTAAGCTTGGATATAAAAAGCTGGAGGCTTCAGGATATTAATTTTGCGCATCATAGAGCTGTCCTTGACGTTTGCGCTTAAGTTCCTTTTCGATTTCAGCGTAACGTGCGCGGGTGATGGTGTATCGATTGGCTACGATAAGTGAGAAAATCAGCAGGATCGCCGGTACAATAGAGACAAAGATTCTTAGAGCGAAGAGTGCAGATTGCGGTTGTTGCGGGAATGGATTATTAGCGGTAGGCTGACTGTACTTAGCCCATTTGAGGATGATAGGCAGGATAGCCAGTACAACCATTCGGGCTAATTTGGTGATGAAAACTTCAATACCTGCATACGCACCCTCCTGCCGGTGTCCACTCATCAACTCGTCAACCTCTAGAGCATCCGGGCTCATGGCTGTGGGGATCACATGCGCGGCGGAAACACCGAATCCAGCAGCTGCAGCAATGATGTAGATGGGCATTTTGATGCCTTGCGGGATAAAGAACAAAGCAATCATGACGAAAACCCATGTGCCAGCAGCGATGATATAAGCTTTTTTCTTTTCAAATCGATCTGAAAGGAAAAGTATCACCGGAAGTAAGAACAGGGCTGCTGCCAGGATAATTCCCTGTACGATAGAGGTTTCGTCTTCCGTCATCCCCACCCAATAGATCAGATAGTAGGCAAAGACAGCTTGTACGATGACTACAGGAATCCAGCTTAACAAATGCAAGCCGATAATATTATGAAAAGTGCGATTACGAATGACGTAACTAACTGCGGTGCGAATGGGAAGGGGTTTATCGCGCTGGAATTCGACGCGTTCACGCGTTCCCAGAAATGTTATGAGCAACGGGGGGATAAAAGCCAGTCCGCTGGCATAGCCTATAGTCTGGTAAGCCTGGGGGCTGCGTGGTGGAAACATAGGGAATATAACCAATCCCAAAATAAGAGGAGCGAGTAATCCACCACCTATGGATACCGCCATGCGATATGTGACCAGGGATGTACGTTCGTCATGGTCCTGGGTCAGTTCAGGGGTAAGTGCATAATAAGGACAGCTTACGGCAGTAAAAGCTGCTTCGTAGAGAATGTAGACTAAGGTGTAGTAGGCAAATAGCATCCACTGATTGTCCGCTGCTGGAATAAACCACAGCGCAGCGAAGGCCAAACCGAAAGGTACGGCACCAAATAGCAGATAAGGGCGTCGGCGTCCCCACCGTGTTCGCGTATGGTCTGAGAGGAAACCAAAAATCGGATCATTGACCGCATCCCAGAGCGTCACAACAAGCCAGAAGAGGCTGACCAGACTGAGATCCAACCGCACGATGTCTGTCAGAAAGATGCTGTACCAAAAGGGGATGATTGTGCCTGCGCCCACAGAATTTCCGAAATCTCCGATCGCATAGGCTGCTTTTTGCCAGAAAGTGAGTATATCTTGTTGGTCTGTCATCTGGTGGCTCCTGGTCTTTCTTCTTTGATAGGATACGCATACATACGGTAGCGCTTGTCTATTTTGGCGCCAACCCGTGAAGCCAGTTTATTTGTAGTTGGATTATCGGCACCGGTCAGTGACATATCAACCCATTCATAACCGTGTCGATAACTGGCGATTGCCAGGTGTTCGTAAACAAGAGAATCCAGTCCCAGGCCGTGATATTCAGGCAGCATGGCTAAAATCTTGAAACTTAACCCGGGAAGTTTTCGACTGTGCCACCATAGCTGCGCATAGTTCCAGGGGAAACGTAATCCGTTGCAGTGCCATAGTGCCATATTGATATCCGGCAGTGCCAGGGCAAAAGCGACCGGTTCGCCATTCATTTCAACAAACAGGGCAAATTCCGCTGAGAGCAGCGGATTAATGCTTTCGGCAATGCGTTTCCAGTCCTGTTTATTCATGGGCACAAAACCCGGCAAACTCTCTAATGCGCGGTTATAGATGGTTCTCGCGGTTTCCAGCTCCGCATCCCAGTTGTTCAGGTCTCCCTGGCGCACACGGCAAACGGTCTCTTCATAACGCCGGCGTAAGTACCTGTTTATACGTTGTATACCGCCGGGAAGAACCAGGTTGCCCTGTTTATCCACGTAGTCTTTCAGATAAACACGGTACGCCAGGGAATCCTCAAAGGTTATAAAACCGTAATCTTCCAGCATATCCTGATAGTAGGGCATGGTCCAATTCATCAGTAAACCGCGCGGTGTCTCACGACCTTCGATCAGCACGCCGGGGTCCTCTGAAGCGCTAAACGACTGCGGACCCTGGAGTATGTTAATATTTCTCTGGCGGGTCCATTCGACGGCGTGATCAAGCAACGCATCCGAGACCACCCGATCATTGATGCATTCAAAGAACCCAAAGACAGCGATGGGTTCAATGCGGTTTTTGTTCCCGATGGCATCGACTGCAAGCCCGATTGTACCCACCGGATGTCCGTCTTGGCGTGCGATAAAAAGAGCCACCTCACCGGTTTGAAACAGGGCATTACGCTGTGGATTGATGATTGCTGAGCGCTCTGACCGAACCGGGGGCACCCACATGGGGTCATTGCGATATAGACGCCAGGGAAACAAAAGAAAAATTCGCCGATCTCTGCGGGTGGACACCGGTTTGATAATGATTTTCGATGATGTCATGGGTTTCCTCGATAAGATCGGATTTATTAATGTGGGGTATTTTAGTTGTACTTACAGATTTGCCAACCAGGCCGGGATATTCAATGGCTCACCTGACCTAGCGTATAAATCTTGAAATGTATGAGGGGCGTCATTTCAGATTCATTAAAGGATCTTGAGCACACATGAAGGTTATAAATACCAGGGGCTGGCAGGTGGCTGGCGTCACTGGCTTGTGTGCCATCAAAGGTATCTTCATTAATACGGGTTTGTGTTAGAAAGTTTATCGCGTTGGCGCTTCATCTCGGCTCTGTCCTCTGCGCGTTTTATGCGGAAAGCAATATCTTCGCCGAAATCCACTTTGCCTTCCAAAACGCAACCAGGTCTGCCGGCGACACAAATTGTGTTAAGCCGCTGGCAGGTTTCAGTACGCAGGTCGTAGTTTGGACAAGAAAATGTCATAGATAAGGGTGGATCTCTTCTGTGTTAACGTGTTTCAATGAATTGACTTCATACGATGCTTTAATGATTAATCTACACGATTTCATTTTGAAATTATATCACACCTCTTATGGTTGAGCGTCTGTGAAACAAAGAAAGTCCAGAAGTTCTTTGCGTTGTTTGAAATCGGCGATGATGAGATCTACCCCCGCCTGTTTCAGGCGCTGCACCTTTTTGAGATTAAATCCTCGTTTTTTATTTTCGTTTGCAGCTACACCTAATGCGAGAGCCCCATGGGTTTTAGCATGACGGATTTCAACTGGACCATCCCCAACAACCATAAGTTGTTCTCCATGCAGGTCATGTGTGTGGATAATATCCTGGATGATACGTTCTTTTGTAAATGCTGGCGTGTCGTCGAGTGCTCCGTAAATATGGGGTGTAAAGTAGTCACTGACCCCCAGTATCTGGGCTTCTTCAATAACGTACTCATGATCCGTTCCGCTGGCAAGGTAGAGCTTAATACCCTGCTCCTGAAGAGACTGCAGAAATATTCTGGCGCCGGATACCATCAATTGGTCACAGGCAGATTGACTTCCATCCATCTGACTCATCCGTTCCTTCACGGGCAGGAGCAATCGTTCATTATATATTTTTTTGTAGGCATGAGCTGTCAGAGGTTGCCGGACGTAACCATAGTGCTCAACGGTCTGAACCAACCACTGCATTTGCTTGATGGTTAAGATGCCCGTAGATTGGTCGACGTAATCTTCGACCGCGCTTATAATCTCCGGAGATCGATCATGTTCACCACAGATCATTTCTACCATCATCGGTATCATAATTTTTTCCCAACCCCGGCGTATCAGAGAAATTGTGCCGTCAAAATCGAATAAGGCGTGTCGCACATTTCGCAGGATTGCAGATGGATTGATGATTTTTAACCACGAGTATTCTGGAAGATCCAGAGCCGTAAAGAGTGGTTTATGTATCATTGGGTGTACCAGGCTTCCGCGGCAAGATCATAACGTGCCAGAATTTCAGAGGGTGATGCGGTGCCGGTTTGGTTTAACTTTTCGACGGTGACTGCAGCCGCTAAATTCGCAATCATGCCTGCCTCCCATGATGACGCCCCAGCCGCCAGTGCGCATGCCATAGTGGCGATAAATGTGTCACCTGCCCCAACCGGGTCCAGGGGCGGGTGGGTTGGACCGGCTGGGAGAAGATGCGCATATCCATCCGAATAGACAAGCACACCTTGATCGCCCAGAGTGAGGAAAATGGGACGACCTGTTCGGAGGCTGAGTGTTTCAACGGTTTTAACCAGAACATCATAAGATGTCGTGTTTGCGTCAACATCATCGACCGCGTTGATTGCCTCCAGTTTGTTCGGTTTGAGGACCATATGGTTGTAAGCGCCGATATGTAGACGGGAATCCACGACAAATATCTTGTGTGGATTGAGGGCGGCAATGGTATTCAATCCCTCTCGCACGCGGTCGGTGACAATGCCGTAATTTTCCAACTGGTCGGCAATCAATAGTGCATCAAGTGTTGGCATTTGCTGCTTAATCACATCCAGCATTGCATTTTCATACTGTTCTGGCAATGCCGCGCTGTTTTCAAAATCGATTCGAGCGTCCTCCTGCTGAGATTCATAACCCATCAGGACCGGTTTGATATACGCTGTGGTACAGCGCTGTGTGGCAATGCGAAGCTGCGAGCCGTCGATACCTTTTTCTGCCATAACGTGCTGCAACAATGCACCGCGCCAGTCATCTCCGAGTACAGAAAAGACGCTGACATGACCTACCCCCAACGCTTTAAGATTATCGGCGACATTAGCTCCTGCCCCGCAGGAATAGGTTTCGCGAACGACCGGTCGGGGGAAATGGGGGGTTTCGCGTGAGAGAAGTGCGCGTGTCATATCGGCGTGCCAGTAGGCATCCAGGGCAAGATCGCCAATCACCCCCACGTGTAAGCTGGGAAAATTTGAAAGAATATCGGCTAAACGTGATTTTGTAAGTTCGAGCATTTTTTGAGCCTGTATAATTTTAATAAAAGCAATCACTAAGGGTTAGTATGTAAATGTAACGTCGACGCTGTTATTCATGATGCATTTTCGTAAAAGAAATGTTCTTCAAGCATCTCACAAAGGGCATGGTAACATAAAACATGGTATTCCTGAACCCGGTCGGTACGGGAAGCTGGCATGCGTAGGGCAATATCAGAAAGGTTTGCGAGCTTACCGCCCGAATCGCCTGTTAAACATATAACCGTAAGTCCCAACGCACGCGCCGTTTGGGCAGCATAGTTGACGCTGCGCGCCTGACCACTGGTGCTGATACCCAGCAACGTATCACCTGGTCTGCCGAGAGCGATAAGCTCTTGAGCAAAGCCCATATCCCGATCTGGCATATCGTTAGCAACGGCGCTGCTCAAAGCGGTGTTTCCGCCCAGCACCACAGCACGCAGTCCTGGCTCCAGGTTGCGAGCCAGTATTTCCCCATCCGGTTGCATTAACAGATTTTTTTTAGCAGGATCTGTAAGGTTGCGGTGCCGGGCGTAGGATTTTAAAAGCTCCCCCGAGATATGGAGGGCATCGCTCATGCTGCCACCGTTTCCGCACAGGAAGAGGGTTCCACCGGTTAGGAAACACCGCGACAATTCGTGAAAGGCGCGCAGCAGGTCCGGAACAACTGGCTCCAGTGCCGGTTGGCGAGAGAGAAAATCGGCTGTGATGCGCATTATCTCCTCAGCAGCAGGTGGTTGGACGGGTGCGCGAGACGAAACCTTTGGAGGGATTTTGATAGTTGATATGACCCGGTGATGCAGGTTCGGTATGGTCACTTGATGATCGCCGGTGATGTGATACCCTTGTCCTCCCAGCGAGACAGGGCGTAAAACGATGTTTTTGCGCGGTCGATAATAGTAAAGGGGTTCGTCGTACCCCATTGGCTGTTTGAGATCACCCAGGGGCAGCAGGTCGAAGTTTGCAGTCGTGATGTTGGCGGTTGGGTAGCCCAGATTCCGGGCGATGGTCAGTGATTTGAGGAACACCTCCGGTCCGGTCACTGCGGAGCCGAAATTGAGGAATACCCCGCCTTCCAAATCACAGACCGAGTTTATGAAGCGGGTGAAATCGCGACCGCTGGCTGCGCCTATGGCAGTAAAATTCGCGTCAGGATGCTGGTGGATGATATCTGCACCGATCGTGACGTGGATGGTTACTGGTATAGTGCATTTATAAGCCTGGAATAAAACACTGAACTCACGGAAGGGGAAAAGCTTCGGGTGTTGGTCCATAAATCGCCCGACTGCTTCCCCATAACCCAGCCCATCGCGGACACCTTCACGGATTGCCTGGTGCATCAAGGCGCCGGTTTCATGCGCCATCCCGAAGGAGCCATCCTCGAGACTGGAGGCGACATCCTCGCTGGTCTCACCAATCAAGGCTAATTCAAAATCGTGAATGGAAACAGCACCATTACCTGCGATGTGGGTGACTATACCGTGATGCAGCAAGTCAATGAGTACCAGGGATAACCCCGACTTAATGACATGCGCGCCCATCATCCAGATCACAGGACGACTAAGCTGCCGTGCAGCGATAACGGCGTCAGCAACGCGTGCCAAATCATTGGAATCAAACACTGGTGGTTGTTCATCCGGGTTGATAAGGTTACTTAAAGTCACCAGGTTCTTCCGTTGTGCTATTGGGTAAGTCTTGATTTTAGCTAGGTCAAGTTTTTTCATTGTTTATATCCTGAGCCGATCATACATTGGCACTACGTTATCAAAGATGATGGGTGCCAGTATAGCCTCGAATTCCGGATAGGAAAATAGATGTTTTATATATTTTGAGCTTATTACATTCTTCTTATATAATCCAATCATAAAGGTGTTGAATCGATGATGTGTTTGGTTACCTGAAGGGAGGTATGAAATGAGCGTACATATAGGAGCGAAAGAAGGTGAAATTGCCGCGAGTGTTTTGCTGCCGGGCGACCCGCTGCGCGCCAAATTTATTGCGGAGACTATGCTTGAGGATATTGTATGTTTCAACAAAGTCCGTGGGATGCTTGGATTTACAGGATTGTACGGCGATAAACGGGTATCTGTTATGGGCTCCGGGATGGGCATTCCTACTTTATCCATCTACGTTAATGAATTAATCCAGGATTATCAAGTGAAAACCTTGATCCGCGTCGGAACCTGCGGAGCGCTTCAGCCACATTTGAAGATAGGGGATATCGTCCTGGCGATGACGTCTTCGACCAATTCAGCAATTAACAAACTGCGTTTTGCTGGAATGGATTTTGCACCGGCAGCCAGCTTTCCCTTATTGCTGAAAGCCTATGAGGCGGCTCAAAAACGCAATATGCCGGTGCAGGTGGGCGGGATTTATTCGTCGGACAGTTTTTATGATGACGACCCGAATTGGTGGCATAAATGGGCTGCCTTTGGTGTGCTGGTTTGTGAAATGGAGACAACCGGTTTATATACACTTGCGGCGAAATATGGCGTTTCCGCGCTTTCAATCCTGACTGTCAGCGACAGCCTGGTTACCGGCGAAGAAGCAACCGCCGAACAGCGCGAAAGGCATTTTCCACAGATGGCTGAACTCGCGTTGGAGATTGCATCTTAAACGGATTTGTAGCCGGTGAATTACAAAAGAAATTTGATATTGGCAGGCATTGTCTCAATGTGCATCTGGTCGGAGCGTTTCTGATTGGGTGAAAAATGAGATAAAATACCGCATGTCAATGCTATATGCTGTGTTTTTACAACCGGTGCTTTTCAAAATTGGGGGTACTGGCACGGTGAATACAGTTTTATCTCTCGACTTTTTATGTCACCACATTCCGAAACGTATCCCATTAGATAATTTAAATTGACGAGTGTCTATTTCCAAAATATAATACATTAATCTCACTTAATGCAAATATTATACTATAAGGAGCTTAGCGATGCGTAAACGTTGGGCAGTTGTAATAGTATCAATCTTCATCTTGAGCAGTATACTCATGGCCTGTAAGTCACAAAACCCCGCTGAACCCCTTGTTGTCTTGATAGATAACGACGAAGGGCCTATCACACCGGTGAATTTCAATACATTTATTGGTTTCTGGATGATTGGTTGGGTTTATGACCCGCTTTTTGTTCGCAATCTTGACCTGGAACCTGTTCCAGCGTTAGCTAAGGAAGCAACATCCAGCGTAGATGGGTTAACCTGGGATGTGCAATTAAGAGATGATGTCAAATGGCATGATGGGGAACCCTTTACAGCTGAAGACGTTATGTTTAGCTATGAATTCCTTGTTGAGGCCGGTCGAGCGCCTAATCTGGCTGTGATCGATACAATGGAAGCTCAAGGTGACTATGCACTAACGCTGCATCTTAAGGAACCATCACCATTTTTCATTAGTGAAGGCCTTGCCGGTTACTACATCATGCCAGAACATATTTGGAAAGACCAGGAACCGGTGAGTGGAGAATTGAATCAATATCAGGGAAAAATCGGGACGGGTGCCTATAAGCTTGTGGAGATAGTTCCGGGAGAATCCTATACTTTTGAGGCAAACCGTGATTACTATCGAGGTGTACCGCTGGCTGATTCGATTGTGGCTAAGGTTGTCAAGGACCGCACGCAGCAGTTTAATCAATTGCGCAGCAATGTTGCAGCAGCGGTGCTGAGTTCAGTACCCCCTGCACTTGTAAAAGAATTGGAAGGAAGCGATGAAATCAACATCCTTGAGGGTTCAGATTTTTTTAATTATGTCATACATACCAACGCCTCACGCGGACCGATGTCTGAGACCGCCTTTCGTCATGCCATGGCTTTATCTATTGACAGACAGGCTCTGTTGGATACTGTGCTATTAGGACGTGGAATTGTTCTACCTGCCAGTTATTATCACCCGGATTTACCATGGGCGATTAACATGCCACAGACTTTTGATCCTGACGCAGCTATGGAGCAGCTGGATCTACTTGGTATTGTGGACAGTAATGGGAATGGTATCCGCGAATGGAAAGACGAGGAATTGGACCTGGAAATGTTGTGTGATGTTAACAATGTTATTGAAGTTCGCACTTCTGAAATTATAGTCGAATGGCTCAATGATGTGGGCATCGGTGCCCATCAGAACTGTATTGACATTGATACGGCAGTGAGTTTTATCTGGCCCAATTTCGTGGCGGTACCTGAACCTGATTACGATTTTGCTGTTTGGGGATGGTCCAGTGGTCCACAATTCCAACGTGGTTTTTTACGTTTTTTGATCGGGAATCCTGAGACGATTGGCTGGGCTAACCTGACCGGGATGTATGATGAAGAATTGGATAATATGGAGAATGAATATGTTTCTAATCCTGATTTGGCACGTCAGGATATATTAAGCCGGTCGATCCAGGAACGTTTTGCTGAGATCCTGCCATTCATCCCCTTGATGTCCCCTGGCGGTAATTTCGCTTACCGTCCTGAAGTTTATAATGATTGGGCTTATATGAAGGGAACGGGCATAATGACCGTATGGTCCTTTTTACCCGGGGATGCACGTTAACCACCCCCTGATGTTATATTATCAGAATTGCTCATTTGCGTACAGAGATGGCAGATATGTTTATGCCATCTCTTGAATTCCTGCGTGAAGCTGTTTCACTTGATATCCAGGCATACAGCGTCAAGCTTTTGCAGGAAGGTGCGCACCCATCCTATATTTATAGAATTGACCTTCACTACGTTGATGACCTATCCGGTCCATCATCTGTCATCGTCAAATTGATTGCACCCAACGCGATTCATGATCCGTATGGATCCACTCGTGAATTCATGGTTTACACTGAAATCCTGCCGGAGATAAAGGTACCAGCACCAGAGCTCTTGTATTTTAGGCATGATAAAGATTCTGATGAAACAATCCTGGTGATGCAAGATCTTGAGCCCCACTATAGTTTTCCCGCACCTCAACATGTATGGTCATGGTCAGAGATGTGTTGCTTGTTGCGCGCTTATGCGCGCCTTCACACAGGTGGGCAAAACTTACCCTCTGCAGTTAGGCGTGCACAATGGATTTATAAACCTTGGGAAAAGAAAATAGACGAGGCCAAATTACCCATGATGATTAAGGATTTGGTTGGGTGGAACATATGGCCTTCGATACCTGGCACCGATCATTTAATAGAAGCGACGATAGCGCGTATACTTTATTATTCGCAATGCAGTCCTACTTTCCTCCATAATGATGCATATCCTCCGAATGTGGCCCTGCCTGTTAATCTTGATGAGGAAGCCATTCTCATTGATTGGGGAATGGCGAGCTGGGGGCAGCCAGAATTGGATTTGTCTTATTTATTTATGCAACCTTACCGCAGTGCACGAATGATAGATCGAAAAATGGCTTTGGACTATTACTGGGAGTGCAGGCGCGATTTAGGGGATTCCATTCCAACAAGGAAAGTGCGCGCCTGCCGGCAACACCACGCTGATGCTGTTTTGGCATTAGCCATTGTATCAGTTGCGCATCGAGTAGCGTGCAATCCATATCCTGAAACCAGCGCTCCACAAGCTTATTGGCATGCAATGTTTGAAGTATTACATGAAAAGTTGGGGGAATTGGTATCTGAGGAATACACTATGGGTTCATTATGTATGGAGCCCGTCCTGTGAAAAGAGCGTCCTTTTTGGAACGTGGATTGGAGTACATGTTGACACTTCTTATTGCTTTGACCTTAAATTTTTTTCTTCCCCGTATTATGCCTGGTGATCCACTTGCCCTGATTGCAGGTGATGCCGTACGGCAAATGTCACCTGATAAAAAAACTGAATTACGTGCTGCTTATGGTTTGGATGAATCTTTGAGCATACAATACTTCAAGTATCTGGGACGCTTATTACGGGGTGATCTGGGTCAGTCCTATCGATACAGTGGTGGGCGCTCTGTCGCACAGGTTTTGCTTGATCGTTTTGCCTGGACGTTGTTTCTTGTCGCCATCAGCATAACATTAGCTGTCATTTCCGGAAGTTTGCTGGGTGTATGGGCTGCCTGGCATCATGGTGAATCCACGGACCTTGGATTATTACTCGGTCTCTTCACATTACGGGCGGTTCCGCCTTTTTGGATAGCGATGTTAATGATTCCGATTTTTTCTGTAAGCCTTCACATTTTCCCTAG
Organism: uncultured Chloroflexia bacterium; assembly: GCA_963700595.1. Classification (GTDB taxonomy): domain Bacteria; phylum Chloroflexota; class Anaerolineae; order B4-G1; family SLSP01; genus PWVB01. The sequence goes on along the minus strand of CAVOYE010000007.1, from coordinate 229,347 downwards.
CGGCGATAGCTATAGCATCCCACGCCTCAAGGGCATTTTTGGATTGGCAGATATTGCTTACCATGCAGCGCAACCGGTGATGATCCTTACAATGAGCTACATTCCGATAGCTTTTGCCCTTATGCGGGCGGCGACTTTAAGTGAGATAAGGGCCGCTTACATCACGACAGCCCGGGCAAAAGGAGTTCGTGAATTTGTTGTTATTTATAAACATGTTTTGCGGAATGCGATGCTGCCGGCTGTTTCTGCATTTATCCTCGATTTTGGTCAAATGCTTGGTGGGGTTACTTTGATTGAAACAGTGTTTAATTATCGCGGGTTGGGGAATATGATGTATGAAGCTGTAAAAAGCCGTGACTACCCTCTACTGCAAGGTGGATTCCTTATATTTACTTTGGGTATTCTCGTGAGTAATATGCTTGCTGATAGTTTATATCCCTATCTTGACCCACGCATCCGCAGGCGCGCCTTATGATAAAAACGCGAGATGGTGGGTACAACATAACTAAACCACGTCAGTTGCGGCAGTTTCTTATGCAGTTTATGCGCATGCGCCCCTACGCACAGGTTGACCAACGTTTGATCTATGCTGCCGGAATTAGTGGGATGGTGATATTCGTGATGTTACTGATTCTCGCTTTATTTCCCGCTGTCATTGCCCCATACTCACCGACCGAGCGTGTCGGTCGCCCATTAGAACCCCCGGGCAAAATGTATAAATTGGGCACAAATGATATCGGGCAAGATATCCTCAGTGAATTGATATGGGGGACACGTATTTCGCTGTCGACAGGAATGATGGTTGGGGCGGTTACTGTTGTCATCGGCGTACTTACCGGGTTGATTAGTGGAATAACCGAAGGTCTGATTAGTAGAATGATTATGCGTTTAGCAGATCTCACACTGGTGCTGCCATTTCTCCCTTTGGTAATCCTGTTAAGTGCCTATGTGGGTGCAAGTCAACGCAACATTGTTTTGATACTGAGTCTGGTTATGTGGCCTGGTACCGCCCGTTTGGTTAGAGCACGTGTTTTGATGCTTATGGGGGAACCTTACATTGAAGCTGCGCAGGCATTGGGGAGTTCCAATTGGGATATTCTGAAGCACCACTTATGGCCCGGTGTTCGCGGAATCACGAGTGTGCAATTTGTGTTGGTTACCAGTGCAGGTATCCTGGCGGAAGCAAGTCTCAGTTTTCTCGGTTTGGGTAATCCATCCGCGAAAAGTTGGGGATTTATGCTATTCTTTGCTCGTGTTAGTGGGGCATTTCTAGGTAAAGCGTGGCGATGGTGGGTTTTTCCTGCGGGTTTTATGATTACCCTATCGGTGATAAGCCTCGTGCTGATTGGTTTTGCTCTCGAACAGTCTAAAGAACATGGATTACGGAGAGCGAGATGATTGATCCATTTTTGCTTATGCGCATTGACCGGATGGAGGATTTCTGGAAACGCAGAGTGACACAAGACGCTTTCAGCATGCATTATAACGCCTATGGACATGCTGTGCACTTTACAGGCAATGTTCATGAGCTTTTGGAAAGTGCAAACCTTTCTGCAAGGCGTTATAGCCAGGCGCCGCAAATCCCGGATTGGGATATCCATATCACTGTTATTCAAGACCCTCAACTGGCAGAGGTTGATGTGCCTGAGAATTTCCCCGCACAGTTGCATTACCAGGCAGTCAATACTTCGATTCTTTTCTGGGGCATGCCTTGGGTTTACGCATCAGCAGACCTGAATGCCCGCACAGCAGTAGCGGTTGTCTCTTCCACGTTAGCCCATTCACCAGTTTACCTTAGCCGATTTGTCCTTGATACCATTACCTTGAATATGCTTATCCACACGGGTGTGGGGCAACTTCATGCTTCCTGTTTATTTCGCGATGGTCGGGCAGTGCTGCTTAGTGCGCCGCATAATACAGGGAAATCTACTACGGCTTTTGGACTGGTACGTCATGGCTATCAACTTGTCTCCGACGGTATGTCATATGTGAAAGTGACCAACCAGGGAATTGGGTTGATGGGTTATCCAGTGGGCGAAATAAAACTCCGTATGGACGTTGTTGAAGGATTATCAGAACTCAACGATTTTGGCGAGTCCATGCTTGTGCGGGAAGCAACCAAAATGGTATATAACCTTCGTCATGCGATACCCGATAGTGTCATAGACCAAATGATTTATCCCAGGGAAATCAAATTGTGTCTTCTGGAGAGAACTCAGAGCAAAACAACGCGGGTCTATCCTCTAACAATTGAGGCAGCTTTGGAGGGTCTATGGCAAGATGCTGCGCACTATGATGATATTGAAGTATTATCTGAGAACCTGCGGACACTCCGGATCATGCTCAAACATGCGCAGTGTTACAGGTTGGTGATTGGAAACCAGCAGGAAGATATTGTCAGAGTGGTCGATGCATTATGACCGGGGAAACTTAATAATGCATGAGTTCTCCGGATTGTTTGAGATGTTTAATCGCAGTACGTAACGCCCATAAGGATAGCGGTAGAAGTACCACAGTAAAGCCTAATAATGCCGCGCAATCACGCCAGATTACCCTAAGCGATGCCCCCTTTAGCAGTGCCGACCTCAGACCATTAATGGCATAAGTAAATGGTAATGCATAGGAAATAATTCGCAGGATCGGCGGTAAAATCGTAACAGGAAAATATACCCCGGAAAAAAGATAGGACACTGCGCCAATAAACCAGTTTGCAGGATCGCTGCGCTTGAAGACCAATGTAAACGCTGCAGAAAGTACACCGTAGGATAAAAATGGAATCAAACTTAATATAATGACGCAACCCGATGTTAACCAGTTTGCTTGCGTAAAATCTGCTCCCAGCAGTACCCCTATACCTAACTGCAAACCAACCATCAGCGTACCTTCTAATAACATCCACGTCGACGGTCCCAGCAAAACGAATGCTGTAGGCGTTGCCGTAGTGAGTAAGGGTTCCAACGTACCTTTGAGCATATCGTCTCTGATGTTTTCGGCGAATGATCTAATGGTTAAAGATAGATAACGTGAGACAGTCGATCCGACGAGTAAAAATGTAAAGTAGCTTCCATCTACGACTGACGTGCCTGTGCTCGAAATCAAGCGGTCGAGGAAATAGAAGAATAGAACTGACACGAAGACGGAGATGTAATGCGCGATAAAGTTAAGGCGGTAAGATATCGCATTTCGAAATCCATGGGAGACAAAAGCTAGTAACTTCACGTGTTGACTCCCTTATCTGTGGAAAAATAAGCTACAATTTCACGGAGAGAACTATTATCCAAGCGTTGGTAACCCTCAACCCGCCCGTGGCAATTTTGTACAGTTTTCATAATAGTAAACCAGACAGCTGAGGTTTCATTGGATAAGGTGATATCCAGCGCAGTTAATGTCATGCCTTGTGAGAAAATTGTTATAGCTTCAATGTCACTTACGAGTTGCAGTTGCGGAAGGATACATGAAATATTTCCCACTACAGTTACTCTGTAAATTGCACGTCGTGGTAAACTATCCGATAGTGCACTTGGGGTGCCCAAAGCCTGTATGGATCCATCAGCCAATATGGCGACACGATCACAAAACGCATCCATCTCGTACAATTCATGACTGATAAAAATAACAGTTTTTCCCTGACGCTCAACTAGATCGTGTTTTATCAAGTTTTTCACGATGTCGCTGGTCTGTACATCCATACTTTTCGTTGGTTCATCAAGAATCAACAGAGGGGGATCGTGCACCAGCGCCCGTGCCATATTAAGGCGTTGTTTCTGCCCTGTGGAAAGCGATTGAAATGCGACATCTGCTTTGGATTGTAAGTCGAACAGTTTCAGAACACGGTCGACCTCATCATGAACGCGCACATGCTTCACGTTTTGCATAGCAGCGTAAAATGCAAGGTTCTGTCTTGGTGTTAACCGCCCATAAAAAGAACGCTCATCAGCTGCTACGAAGCCAAGGAGGGACCGGACCTTTTGACTATCACGCACGACATCAAATCCGTTGACAGTTGCGAAGCCTGTCGAGGGTTGTAACAGGGTCGCTAACATCCTTACCAGAGTGCTTTTCCCTGCCCCATTTGGACCAAAAAGTCCAAATAACTCGCCAGTATAAATTTCCAGGAATACATTCCGAACTGCGCAAACTTCTGTATCACGGATGTGATATGTCTTACTTAAATTGTCTGCGACGATGAGTGGTTTGGGCAAAATATTATTCCCGCTGTAGCATTTTATACGCCATATGTTTTATGCGATCGAGATTGAGCAGCACATAGCATAGTAACCAGAAGGGGGATTTGGCCAAACGCGGATAGCGTTTCATCAGATTCCAACGTAGTGGGAAAACTGAACGCAGCCACATTTTTAAGTGTTCTCGTGTATTTAATGCCAACAAATCCGCCATATCAAGCCCTAATCCGCTACGCGATGATGGATTTGACAATGAAGTATCAGCGAGTTCAGTATATGTGCACCAGTGGCATAATGCCTCCGGGATGTGTTTCTGCAAAGTTTCCAGTACGGAATCTGGGATGGGTGGATTGGCATAGCGTTTTGCGAAAGCGAAGATCGGGTAAATGAATCGTGCATTGGTGTTACCTATCCGCATGAGAAATGTATCCCAATCGGCAGGGGACAATTTTGCTGATATGGTAAGAATATCATCGAGGTGCATTAACCTTCCACGGTGTATAAGCCAATCACTCGTAGCATGGGCGCAAATATGCTGGAGCAGGGATATTGTATCGGGCAACCAAACTTCACTCCCTTGCCAATAGAGTTGTCGGCTTGCATTTTCCCACATAATATCTGCCAGATTGTAATGCAAACCGGCGTACTCTTCTCGCAGTGTAAAATGTAATTCCACCGGGTGTACATTATCGGGCGCCCACATATTGGATTTTCGTTCCCCGCGAAGGTAAACAACATCCTCAGCTGACTCAGAGAAATATCGATAACCCAATCGTTGCAAAACTGCAATACCCCCTGTCAAATCTGTTTTATGCACTAAAATATCCAGGTCACCCAGTGGACGACGCAATGGATCGTTATAATAAACGGGGGCAAGTGTTGCACCTTTTAGCGGTAATGCAGCGATTCCTTCAATGTCCAGAGCTGTCAGTAGTTCGACACTCGCATCCAACATGAGCTTTGTTCGCTCTCTACTCTCAGTGGCGATATTCTGTAGAGTTTTCCATATTGCCGGTGGAACTGGCGCGTCTGTCGCACGAAGACGATCAACGAACCAGGGTAATGCACACTGCCAATAGGTAACCCAAGTTGCTGCTTTCCAGAGGTTGTCATCCCAGTTTTTCATAAAATCTGCGCTATGGTTGCTGGGAAGCCACACTGCGAGGTCATTGGTTAACCGCGTCAATTGTGAGGGATCAATAGGGGGCTGTTCTGGTTTATAAAGCTCCCATGTCATCTCGGTATACTCCATAACTGAAACCTTATCTATAAACTATATTCATACTGCCTGGGGACGTTAGGGGGCATTTCTATAAAAAGGTCCGGGAAGAGAAGCAAAAGCAAGATTCCCCCTATATTGATTCGCCTCAGAAATGAACCTATTACATCGAAGCAAGGAATGTATCAAGAACCGGTATAATTTTATACTGTATAAGTCGTACTGGCAAACCAATATTTATTTTACTGATTCAGAGTATACTTTTTGTAACATCTTTAATATAAAAATGGCTCAGTTATTGCAAGCGTATCATGTAAAAGTTTATAGAAGCACGCAATAGCGCTTTCAGCCTGCACATCATTGACATAGGTAACAGGGAATAAGGACGCTTCGAGTCATCGATAAAACAGGAGGTACTATGATTATTGATGCACATACGCACACGCCGCAGTATAAAGATGTTGTCCCGGAAGAAGAGGTGGTCTACGATACGGTTGCCCGTCCAGACAGAGCTGTCAAGCGACCGGTCAACTGGGCTGAGTATATGGAGGCGATGGCGCCTGTGGATAAAGCGATCGTCTTTGGTATCGCACGGGAAGGCTACAACCCCAACGATGCAACCGCAGCGTTTGTGCGAGCTTATCCGGAGAAACTCATTGGATTTCTTTCCGTTAACCCGAACGAGCCAGGTTGCCTTGAAGAGATCGAAAGAGGCGTGACGGACCTGGGTTTAAGAGGCATAAAACTCGGTCCGAATTACCAGAATTTTGATCCCCTCGGTGAGGATGCATTCCGGGTTTATAAGCGTGCCGAATCTCTGGCATTGCCTATCGTGTTCCACACCGGCACCTCACCGGTGCGAACAGCAGACCTCGACTACGCCCATCCTCGCCACTTTGACCGGATTGCTATTGCCTTTCCCAATTTGCACATGGTTCTGGCGCACATGGCGCACCCGTGGCAAATAAGCACAATTGCTGTCATCCGGAAACATCCCCACGTTTATGCCGATATCTCTGCGCTCTTCTACCGTCCGTGGTCTTTTTACAACTGCATGCTGCTGGCACAGGAGTGGGGGGTGCTGCACAAGCTGCTCTTTGGCACCGATTACCTGGTATCCACACCGCAGGAAAATATCGACGCTTTGCGTCATCCCAACAATATTGTCGAGGGGACAAACCTGCCGAGATTATCAGAGACGGCTTTGGAAGAGATTATCTACCGTGATTCCCTGCGCTTATTGGGGCTTGAATCATGATGCCTGTTCCTATCGGTAGTTGAGATTGTATCCGGTTAAGGGACCGGATGGTATCCAGTCGGAGATATATTTACATAAGGAGGTTTAAGATGCCGCAGTTTAGTGTTAACCCATACCGCTTTGATCCGTATAAGAACTATAAGTTTCGCGTGAAATGGGACGGGCGATACGTCGCCGGTATCAGCAAGGTGAGTGCTTTGCGACGCATAACAGAGGTGGTTGAGCACCGCGAGGGGGGTGATCCCAGCGCCGTGCGCAAATCTCCGGGAACAACCGACTACGAACCGATCACGCTGGAGCGGGGCGTCACGCACGACCTCGAATTCGAGTCATGGGCGAATAAGGTGTGGAAATTTGGTGCCGGACTGGGTGCTGAGGTATCGCTGCAGGATTTCCGCAAGGACATCATCATCGAACTTTACAACGAAGCCGGTCAGCTGGTGATCGCCTACAGGGTGTTCCGCTGCTGGGTTTCTGAGTATCAGGCGCTGCCCGAACTGGACGCCAACGGATGTGCGGTCGCTATTGAAAGCCTGACGCTGCAGCATGAGGGATGGGAGCGAGATCATGCTGTGACCGAACCGGTCGAGCCCAGTATACCGCGATCGGCCCAAAAGGGTCGAAAGGCATCCCCGAAAACCAAAAAGAATCAAGACTGAGAGTGTTTATCGGATATGCTTTAATTTCTATTCACGGCGGTCCGCTTGTGTGATTAACACGCGATCCTAAAGCTGAGACTTATTGACCAACGCTTCGCATTCCGGATAATCCCAGGGGATGTCAGGATAATTTTCCCACAGCCGGACATCCCGGATAATGGGGTGATAGAGTTCCGGACGGCGCTGGTGCATTGTGCGTAGATGTTTGCGGTGCCAGCGCAGCACATCCATATCCAGTGTGGCGTGCACGCAGCCATCACCGGGCTCTCTGATTCTTGGGAAGAGCCTTGCCTCTTCCTGTTCTCCTGCTGCGTGCAGGCATTGCGTCGTTGGCGCGGCAAAACCTGTATTCTTTCCGTTGCTGATGTTCGCCGCAACGACGCATCCATGGGCATGGGCTGCCGCCATACAATAATAATCCTCAATCATACCGTTTCTTCCATTGATCCAGAGGATGACCTCAGCACCTGCATAGGCTGTGCATGCCCAGGCTTCCGGAAAATAACCATCGTAACACTGAAGAATGCCCACACGCCCAAAATCCAGATCAAAGACTCTAAAAGCGTTGCCCAATATTCCGCGCGCTTCCGCGTCGTGCCCCTCTAGCGGTGGCCAATAGTGCGGTGCAGGTCCGGATGCCGGATGCGTTTTAAGGTACCTGCCCAGGAGATTACCGGATCTGTCGACCATCAGTGCCGTGGTTGCCCAGCGTTCGCCATGTGTTTCGACGAAACCAGCGACTGCGTAAATTCCATACGCTTTAGCCAGTTTTATAAAACCCTGGACATTCTCATGAGAAAAAGTAATCCTCGAGCCCAAACTGTATTCGGGGAAGGCGATCAAATCGGAATTCTGTTCTTTAGCCTGCTCAAAATATTCAACCATACGTTTGAGAAGATTGGGTGACCCCTGTTTTGCCTCAAATTGAACAAGTGTGAGTCTTGCCTGTGATCCCATTTTAATGACCTCCAGCCTCTAAATGCAATACATTGACAGTCATGCCGCTTTTACATGCGCGCAACTTCCATAGCGATATCTGCCCAATCTATAAGGCGTTCCGGGTGATAGCGCACTGTGCTGATATCTTTCAGGATGAATTCCAACGGGCACCCGTTATCCTTGCATACCTTCCGGGTGGCTTCCAGGTCTTCTCTGACCAGGTCCGGGTGGAAACTGTCCATCGCAACAAAAGCCGGATTGGGTTTGCGGGAAAAAACAAAATCACCGGCTATTTCTGCTGCCCCCCGCGCCTGTTTCGCCCACGGGCTCATGGAAATCTTGCGCACGTGGGGAATCATACGCACTTCATCCATTTTGCCGTCCAGCGGATCGCAACAACCGTAATATACAAGTCCGAAACGTTCGCAAATCTGGCTGGCATAGTCCACCTCGAATTCCTTGAACATGGCAGGTGAAACAGTAGAGAACATTTGCGCCAGCCCAAACATCCAGACATCTTTGGTGCGCGGTGCATCCGGATTGTATCCGGGTGCGGGCAGCTCATCCGTATATGCCCCTGTGCAGTGGATCAGGCTCTGGGGCTGGCACAGCAGCCCCTGTTCTTCCAATTGATCGAGCATGCTTAAATAGCCCTTTGTCATACGTGTTAATAAGCGGTGCATATAATCGGGTTTATCGATCAAGGCATAGAGGGCACCCTCCACGCCCATCCATGTGGATATTGGATCCCACAGGGAGAGGTAGGGATCCGCGCCCCACGCCCGAATCTCCAATACTCCGTCGAAGAGTTCATGAGCGACCTGCATCCGCCGTTCCGTCTCATTTGCATCGTGCGTGACGTGAGGAACTTTAATCTTTTCTAAATCCTCTTCGGTCTGGAATTGATTTTCATAAAAGTGACTTACAACGTCATTGGTCGGATCGCTTGTAACAATTTCTTCGTGTACGCTCATGCCGAATACGGTGTTGTGGATCGCTTTGGGCACCAGAAAAAATGGTTCGACCACCATGTCCACAGGGAAATACTCCCATTGGAAGAGTGTGCGCCGGAGCCTCTCTTCGTAAGCGCGGAGTTCCGCATCAGTACATCGCAGGGTCAATTTATCGTCAATGTTCATCTCGTTCCAGCAGACCTGGTCGATCATCACCATCGGTCGTTCAGGTTCGAGTGCGTTTATTTTACGCCATAATTCCCGTTTCTCTTCCTGTACCGGTAACGCGGCGATTTCCGCCACGCGTCCGGCGAGTTCACGAATAACTGCCATATCGTTTTTATGAATTGTCATTTTCTTTATGCTCCCTTCACAGCTAATCAAATTTTTCCTACCGGGTGATTTAATGTTTTTTTTGCCATGCGATGAAACGTGGGACTTCCTGTTCATACGCATCGTACGTTGCGCCATATCGTGTCCGCAACCAGGATTCTTCCGCCACAGGTACGATTGCTAACGGGAGAAGAGCAGTGAGTGCCACCCCTAGCGTTAAAAAAGAGTTGGTCATCAAACCCCACCCAATCAAACCTGTCATAAAACCCACATACTGCGGATTTCGAGATAGACGATACGGTCCTCGGTTAACGAACGCTCCTTGATTCCCGGCAGTTGATGCCAATCCGAGGGTAATGACCGCCCAGAATGCCATGCCATTGCCCGCTAACCAGCTAACCAGGCCAACAATGCGCATCCCAAAAGGTATAGTACCGGATCCCCAGTCTATAATCCCAAGAATAATAACACCAACCGCCGAGATATTAAATAACAACAGCATAAAATACTGCTCCCATGAATTTCGCCGTTTTGGGGGCCAGATACGGCAGTGCGGAATAGCTATACTGACAGCTAGCGCAATCGTGGTCAGCACTTCAGCCGATAAACTGATAAGAAAAATGATATCAACCATCAGCGTTTAACGCTAATGCTGCCAGTACTCTCTGCAGATCGTAAAACTCTTTGAACATCACTTCGGCGATCGTATCTGTCACGCCAATGCCCTCGGAATCACCATAGTTAAACACAATAAAGCCGCCTGCCGGTGTTGACCAGTTTTCAACAAGCGCTCTGGGCTTCAGCCCGGACAGCTTCGTGATTTTCTTTGGGTAAAGTCGCCTGAATATCCACCGTTGTCAAAAAACAGGTCTTCGCCCGCAAATTTTTTCCCAAGTTCCGTCAATGCCGTAAGCCTGGGGCTGCTGCATATTGAGGACATCGGCGCCGGTTTCAATGAACAGTGGGACAAAATCCGTGACCTGTCCGCAGCTGTGCAGCATGACGTGCCATCCGTGACCGTGAATCGCGTCGAAGAGCTGCTGGTAGCGGTCAAAGAAAAATTCATTGAAACATGGCTGTCGAAATAAAGGTGTTGTTTTGTGTGCCCCAGTCATCTGTCAGGAAAATGCCGTTCACCCGGTCGCCAAACAGTTTTGCTGCTTCAGCAATATGTGCGATTTTGTATTCGAGAATGATATCCAGGAGCTTGTGTATCTTTTCCGGTTCAAAGTAAAAATCTTCCAGGGTCTTGGCAAAGCCATGGAGCATATGCAGGCGCTCGAAAAGGTTGAAATGGCTTGTAAGGACGACGTACCGGTCTCCGGCGTCCTTTATTTCATCCTCAATTCTCTCGAAATAGAAACGGATTCGGGGGTTTGGTGGATGGTATGAGGACAGCGCATCCCAGTCCGCAAGCGGATGACCCACAACCTGCCCCATATTCACGATCTCTGTTCTTTTCCACCGGCATCCCCAATCATCCGGTTGTGGATTATCAAAAAACCAACCGTTCTCCTGCCGGTCCATCTCCCAGCAGTCACAGACGTCATTTGGGAAATTTGCGATCACAGCTGGACAACTTGTCGCTCCACGAACCGCCAAGGAAAAACGGCAGGCGCGGTGGGGTATCAAATTCAATGGCTCTGCGGACAATTTCTCTGCTTTCCATAGGCTTCATACCTTTTTATGTGATGTTTGAAGTGATGCGCTGCTAACCATGGGTTCTTAGTATTTCATTGTAGTCGTTGGGCGCGGATTAGGCAAATGCGTGCTTATCTCATTCTCCGTCAGGCTGGACTCAACTGCATCAGCAGGCAGTGATGAAGTCATCGGATGTCGTACTGACCGCGACATAAGTCTCCATCCACAGGATCATCCGTTGGGTGAACGCATCCGTCCGGCGCTCGAAATCGGTCATTGCCCCGCCCTGGGTGCAGTCGCGAAGCAAAACCACGCGGTAGTTGCGATTGAAGCCTCAATCAGGGTCCCTAACAGGCATTCGCTGGCTGAAAAGCCGACCGCAACCAGGTTCTCGATACCCAGATGACGCAGTACGCTGTCCAACCGTGTTTCGTAGAATCCGCTGTAGGCGATCTTGCGCACAAAGATATCACCAGTCGCGAGGCGCCACGCAGTCCGGGTAACGTCCCCATGGACCATCGCCGTAATGATACTCTCGGGGATCCACCGTTCAATTCCGCACTCACCTCGGGGAAATAGTGCCGGGCATTGCGGTTGCGCTGGACGGTAAACTCGTAATGATCCAGATCTATCCGGGGTGCAGAGTTACCGGCATAGATAACGGGCAGCCCGGCATCCCGCGCGGCTTGAAGAGCTGGTGCAATGCGCTCGACCACAATCGGGTTCGGCGTCTCACCGTAGACATCGACCACCAGGAAAGCCGTGCGTGCAGGATCGAGGGTCAGCATCTCTTCCGCATAGCCCAGCATACTGCCGGCGGGATATCGACGGAAATAACGGACTGGAAGGTGCAAACCGGATGCATCAATTGCAGTATTCTCCCTGATTTCAGCGTCTGCAAACAATGGTTCTGGACTGGGCGTTGGCAAGTGTGCTTGGCTCTGCTCGGTGCGTTTAGCGGGACAACCGGCACACCGCATGCGGCGCAGAAATCCTCCGGGGTGATCGTGAAACCCAGGCTGGCTTCAGCATACATCTCCAACCGCTGCGTAAATCCTATCTCTGGTTCTGCTGAGGGCACATGCACGGCGGCGTGGCACCCCCGCAGGAGCACCATGCGATATCCTGCCCAATGTCCTTCCTGCATGGTGCAGAAGAGATCGCTGTCGCCGTTGAAACCGGCGCAGAAAAGCATTTCGACACCCAGGTTACGCAGCAATCGATTGAGCCAGGTTGCGTGGAAACCGCTGTAGACCCACTTCCGAATATAGAAGTCTTTTTCCTGTGGCGCCAGCTCTGGCGAATAGCGTGATAAGCTCTGTCGGAACCCGGAAGGTATTCGAGTGGATCATTACAGTCCTCCGTGTAGCGTGTCACCGGGTCTATATTCAGGTGCCGGACCATCAATTCCCGAATATGCGTTCGTCCAATCCTATATTCGGAGCGCTGTCTGCCACATAGATCACCGGCATGCCCGCCTCACGGGCTGCGCCAATGACCGGCAGCAGGTTCGTACGGACCAGTGACTCGCGGTGGCTGACTTCTTCTTCCCCGTATATTGCCACCAGTGACTGGCGTGCCGGGTGCTCCTCGGGCAGCAGCAGACCATAAACATTGACCAGCAGGAGGGCGCATTTATCCGCCGGACTGCTGAGGTGCTCAAGGTGCCGTCCCACTGCATCGGCGGGTGTATTGACATGGTGTGTACAAGGAAATTGCATTTTCTTACCTCGCTTTGTAAGACGTGTCGCATCACGATTTCTGACGTGACTTCCCCGATGCATCCCAGTTGCTGGACAAATGGATCAGGAATCAACCCGTTTATCTGGATTGGAACATCCCAGGTGATCACGCCCCCTTTGCCTATGATATATTTTGTATACGCGCTTACCAGTATCGTCGGGAAAACGAGGCATTCCCCTGCACCAGGATTCACCGAGATAGCTCAGGATATGATATCTGACCTTTTTCCCATTACGTTCCACCCATGGTCCCGGGCATTCCGGGAGCGATTGTGGCAATCTCACCCGCAGTGTAATCCTCATACTCTGTATGGCAGATGACCGGTGTCAGCACACCGGGATTGAAGGCGACCAGGCTGTCGGGGTTCCCCGCCTTGAGTGCGGCAGCAAGGCTTTGGAAGTTCGGGGATTCATTATGGCGGTACATTTCATCGGCAAAATAGCAGCCATCAATCCACCACCCGCGTACCCGGGAGCCCCAGCGTTTTGACCACTCGCGGATGACGGCTTCCCATTTCTCCTGGAATTCAGCCAGACGCTTGGCGGTACGCTGTGTCCCCCAACTGTTAGGCCAACTACCCTCGAATCCCCATTCCCATCCCAGGCGTTCCACCGCGACAGGCTCCGCTGCCGGAGCTCCGCTGGGTAGGTAGACCAGCAGTTGGATGCCACGTGGATGGAGGGCTTCGTATAGATCGGCTACAAGGTCCCTTCGTGAGCATTTGCTGGGCTCAATGCCCACGAATTTATCATATGTTGCGTTTGGTGCGAGAAAATGCCCGGAGTTCTGTCCGATAGTGATAAAAAAGTATGGCGCGCCGATTGTCTCAAGTTGTTTGGCAAGGCCTTCCACATCGAATGCATCCACTTGTTGATTCCATATTTCTGCCGTTAATTCAGCGCCGCCATCTGAACTCGGTGGCGCTCCAAGATAGTGGCAGAATACGCCCCAACCACAGTTGGCAAACCATTGTGTAAGTTCTTTCATGGTATAACTCCTTTGTTATATGCTGTGCAATATTTATTCAGCCAGATGGCGGACCATCCAGGGAATTGCCTCGATACCGTTCCACCTGTGGTCGCCCTTCAAAGATATCGTGTGCGAGTTTGTCCTCGGCATCCAGCAGACGATATGCTTTGCGAATCGTGCGCATCTGCGCGTTGACATTAGCGAGTCCGCTGGCGCCGTTCAGCGCATCTTGGGTGCCGGTCTCTACCAGCAAAGGGCGTGGAGCAATCAGTGCCGCGATATCGCCAATATCGACGTACTCGTACAAGTGCGGCACGTAGTTGCACGAGCAGTTGGTGTGCAAATCAAGGAGAGATTCTTTGTAACCGTAGAGATAACCGCTGATAACAGCGCACTTGATCCGCCTATCCAGGGCGGATGCCCACAGCGTTTGTAACCCACCCCCTGACAAACCTGCACAGCCAATGCGGTTGGGAATACAGTCGTCGCGAGTCTGCACATAGTCAAGCAATCGGTGCAAATCCCATGCCCACATCCCTGTTACAGTCTGACCTAAAGGGAAGCCCATGTTGTTGATCCATTGGCAAGAGGAATTCAAGATATTATCTTCAGCTGCTTTTTCCTGACGTTCGCCAAATCCGCGGGCGTCCGGGCAAAAAGTGATAAAACCTGCGCGCACAAACTGCACACCGTAGTCGTAATTGTGTTGTGCGATGGTCTCAGCAATTTCTGGAATCTCACGGCAACCGGCGATTGCGAGTTTGCCACCGCTGGAATGTCCGTGGGGCGCCAGGACTGCTGGATAGGGTGGGGTGAGATGTCTGGGGATAAGGACAAATAAAGGCATGATAACCCCTGGTTCTGTTTGAATCTCTACACGCTGACGCACATAGTCCTCGAAAACGGTTTCATTGGTGATTTTCGGTGCCAGATCTGCCGGCAGCATCGTGTCGTAACCTGTCAGCTGCTTAAGCTTGCGAATGGTTTTGCCATGCCACCGGGTAACCTCGCTCCGGTTTTCGCACGCGAACGCCAGCTTTCTGCCGACCTGCTCCCAACGGGTTTGCAGATAAGGGTGTGTGTGAAAATTTCTGAGTTCTTCAGTCACGGTCGCTGCCTCCTTCGGCTTCAAGCAGGAATTCTATGACTTGCTCTTTTATTTTTTCAGCTTTTCTGGCATCCATATTCTGTTCCGCATATTCGATAACCAGGCTGAGTTTGCCGGCGCAAGTCACTGCGCCGAGGACTATATTCACCATGGTCAAAGGGAAGGCTCCGCCGGGATTCATGATCAAACGCTCCAATGTTAAGGAACCGTATTTTTCCGGAAAATCCATGCGGGTCAGATTCGTCACGGCAGTTCCCATAAATATCCTGTCAAGCGAGTCCATCTTTTTTCTTTTCAATAATGACAGAACGACATCGTTGCGTTTGGCGAATTCAGAAATTTTGTAATACCGGGTTGACTCCGGGGGGATTAGCACCCCCAGCATTTTAAAATTCAGAGATTCCATGATAGCGGATTTAAGATAGCACCAAAGCAAAGGTTCTGCGAACCATTTTTTATCTGTGAAAAGAGGGGTTACTTTATGGTGAAACCGGCGAGTATTGTCCCAGAATCCTGAAGCCGGATTGTATTTAAAGTCCAGTGTGATTAAGCCGGCATAGAATCCCATAACCTCACCAACAGGAGGGTGCAAGCGATCCCTCAAACTGCCGGCAACGCCGATACTGGGATGATTGGGCTTATATCCTTGAACGATAGCTTGTGCGCCTGCCATAGCCGTCGTAAGGGCTGAATTTACGGTGACGCTGTGTTTTCTACAGCGATCAACCAGAGCCGAAGTTTCTGCCCGGGAGAGTTCGAGAGTAATCATTTGATGTTTAGCATACAGCCAATAGGCCTCATGCAGAATTCTGTAATCTTCCTGGTCGAAGTATACTGCCTCTCTGTCCCATTGCTTGTTGATCCGGTTGATAAAGAATTTTACAATGTCGTTAAGTGTTACCTTTTTGGGTATTGTATAGATGTCAATAGGTACTGGATCGGGTAGCACTTTCACTTCCCGCGCAGGGTCTCCGAGGTAAACCATGATGTCCCGGGCAAGATATGCCAATGACAAACCATCACAAATAATGTGGTGGCATAATATGATTAACTCCGATTGCGTAGGAGATTGGACTAAAATGAACCGGATAGGCGGACGCTCCTCAAATTCATAAATATCGTGACACGCCTTGTGAAAAACTTGTATCCATTGATCATCAGATTCTCTGGGGACGATTTCTACCGGGATATCTTTAACCCCTTCCGATGTAAACCATATATCATGATTAGCATCCTCTGTGATTCGCACTCTGAGGTTGGTATGTCTCCGCTGAACTTTGGAAACGGCGTCCTGGAGCATTTTTTCGGATACATAACCTTTTATCCTGGCGACGACGGTGACGATTGAAAATGGTGACCGTGAAAAAAGGCGTTCAAGCGGTGTTATTTTTCTTTCATAGATCTTAACTTTTTGATTTTCCGGCATTATTATATGTCCTTGTTGATTTGTACTTGAGCCATTATGGGGAAGAGTATGCCTTCCAGTCCATTGTCTCTTAACGTGCTGTTCATTAGCAAGCATACAGCTATTGCCCGGACGCCGCCAGGTCAGCTTCGACATCAGCAAGGGTCACAAGGTCGACCATGGGCAGGCATGATGGGTCAAGGGTGATGTTGAGCTGGACCCAGCGATGCCGCGCAAGTCCAATATTAGCTGCCTGCGCTATGCCCGGATCGAACCCTAACCAACCGCCCGTTGTCCGGGCTAAAACTTCGAATGTGTCTCCCGTTGACACCGTCCCAAAGATGTCTGAGGCGCCGTCCGGCAAGCGATATGCCGTGACTGCCAAATTTGCCGTCAGCATACAGGGTTCTGCTGGTGCAGTCGGTGTGCAACCCATAAGAAACAAACATACAATCACAACACCAAGGGTAGTTATCAAAGCCCTCTGACTATGCATTTTCTCCCTCCTAAAACTCATGTTGACCAATGCTGATGGAGCGACCTTAGTATTCGGACAGCCCCCAATTTGTGCCTGCTCTGGGCACCTCTTCGACGTCCAGTTTGGGCGCAGCGCACCATTCCCATGCTTGCCAGGGTCCAATATTGGGTTCCTCCGCTTCAACCGTCAATGTTGCGACGCCCCCCGATGGGGTCATTGTGTCAGGAATATTTTTCCAATCTTGCCCGGGTTTTTTTATCCGCAGGATGTATATATATTCGCCCGTTGGGCAATCCATGGGAACTTCAAGCCAATGCGTGGCTGTAAATGCAGCGGGAATGACACCGGTGAGTGTGCTCATGTGTCGACCAGATGGGGTTTCGATCTTCAGCGTATATGCAGTTCCCGGATGTCCCACGAATACAATGGGAAAACGCATTCCACGGGCGGTGATGTAGGGCCCATCGACAGAGAATGGATAAAAGTCATCTGCCGGTGTGAGGTTGTCCAGAGCACCGGTAGCCCGGTTGACCGCGAAGTAAGTGAGCGTGTTTGGAAATTCTGGTACGCTGTCATCTTCAACAAGGGCCATGACGTGCGCCAGCAACTTGTCTGTACGGGCATAGGCCTTACCTAAGGCTGTATCTGCATATCTCTCTGTGTGCCCCCCTCTCAACAAGACTTCGACCTGCAGTGGAATGCCTTCTGCCATCAGCCTTCTGGCATACTTGAATTGGGTGTTGTAAGGGACAATGTTGTCTTTTTCAGTGACGGTTAGGAAAACCCGGGTACCGGCGGCTTTGAGCCCTTGAATGAACCGTTCCGACATGGGACTGTGCAACGAGTCTACTTCATCGGAATTCGATGTGCCTGTCAAAACGTAGAGATGCGCTTCTGGTCCGGAAAGGCCCGTGAGGTGCGGGCGCCCTGCACATGCGGGATAAGTCCAGCCCGTGCGCCAGGCATCAGATAAGCCCACGCTCCAGGCAGTTGAGGGTAGCAAGGGTGGATAGGTTGTGCTGGTCAATGCGGCGTGTTCGCCCAATAGTGTTGGAGTAGCGGTAGCTGCGGCAAATATAACAGTGTAATCGTACTTGTATGGATTTGAAGCCATGTTGACAGCTGTCAACCCACCCCGCGAACCACCTGCTATAAGCACTTTATGCTTATCACCACCGAAATTCTGCGCTACATAATCGAGCACTGCGTTGAACTGCCGGAAGGCTGCTTCATTTGTGGTGCGTCCTGCGGTGGCGCCTCCGCCATTCCAGAGCACACCGATGGCGCCCGTTCGCCCTTCAAGCCCGCTTCTGGCGATAATGCGGACCCATTGCGGGCCTTCCTGCGTGAAGAGATTGGCATTGATATCATAGAAACCATTAAAAACAATGGGGTATGTGGCCTCTGCCGCGCCAGCCGACCAGTTCGGTGGGAGGATAATTGTGGCGAGTGATCCATCGATCACCTTGGCATGGAGGATTTGCACAGCGCCGGTCCGGTCTGCCAGACGTCCCAGTCCATCTCCTTTCCTGGTGAACGCGTCAGGCCTGAGCAAGTCGATACGTACGCCCGTATCCGCACACGCTTCCTTAATAAAATCCCGGGCAGCCTGGTCTGTAATTCCGGTCTGGGCATACACGTCAGCAATATAAGTATTGTAATCGGGCAGGAAGTCTGCATTGTATTCGTAGACGCACTCACCCGGGGTGAATGGTGCAGTTGCAGAACCGCCGATAACCGGGATATCCGCTGCCAGATACTTAAAAGATTGCGTGGTAGCGCTCCAGTGCGTCACAACCGGCAGTTCAATACGGGAACACTCGCACGGATTTTGCATACTGTCTCCTGTTTTACTCATTGGTCACTTAGTTATACACAGAAGGTTCTGAAATGTCACATCGCATAAATCTGCCCGTTGTTGGTTGGTAAAAGAAGACGATGCTGCTTTCTGGCTGATTTTAATGCCCTTTTTGATTATTGAGGACACTTCAAACGCACATCATTCCTTCATCAAACCTTCACAGAGGGCTGTTATACTCAAAGCATCAAATAAATACAACCTTATGGAGGTTTAAGATGAAAAAGAAAGGATTACTTTTGGTTCTGGCAGTCGGTTTACTGAGTTTGGCAGTGCCCGTGATGGTTTCCGCAAAAGGGGGTCAGCCACCGGCCCAAGCGCCACGGGCAAGTGAGACCGCGATGTTGAATGGCGGTGCAACTCAGCAGGATGCGCAGCGCGGTAGTTGGCTTAACGGCGGGCTTTCATTGGTGGACGCCACCGCTGCAGCCGCAGGGTTGGAGACAGTCGATGTTGTTGCTGCTCTGCAAGCCGGAGCCGTGTATGCAGATCTGGCGCCTCTGGACGCGATCGTGGATGAAATCATGGACGTGCGATCCGCGGCTCTGGCGCAGGCTGTGGCTGACGGGCGCTTCACGCAGGAGCAGGCAGACACGATGCTGGCGCAAATGGCAACAGATCTGCTTGAGCAGCTCAACACGCCGTGGACGGCGCAAGGCTCCGGTAACGGTACACAATTCGAAAATGCGCAATCCCAGGATGGCAGCGGTTACCGCGGCAGTCAGGGAATGCGGGGCAGCGGACGCACGGATCGACCAATGCTCAACGCCGATTGCCTCTACGGACAACCGTAAGGATCAATTTTTACCGAATCCAAGAAATAGGCAGGCGTACAGCCTGCCTATTTCTTGGCATGTCATAAATGTAAGGTGATGTCAGGTTCATATCCGTGAAGACAATCATAAGGATACCAACTCATAACCCGGACTTATAAACCGGTAAACTTACTGTAAAAATCGTGCCTTGACCGGGTTGGCTATTAACCTCAATATAACCATCGTTGGCTTCCACCAGCTTCTTTGAAATTGCCAGCCCCAAACCGATACCCAGTGATTTGGTGGTAAAGAGTGGTTCGAATATTTTCTGCAAGTTTTCCGTTGGTATACCGGAGCCAGTATCTGTGACGGTTATTTGGATCCAGTGACCGGTTTCTGCTGACTTATCGGATGCATCCACACGAGAACTGGGATACAGATCACTGGCGATGGTCAATTGCCCTCCTTCTGCCATAGCTTGGCAGGCATTCGTCACCAGATTAACAAGGACCTGCTCAATTTGTTGCGCATCGACATAGAGCAGCGGTAAATCGGTGGGTGAAATGATCTGTACGCTCACATTATCCGGGATTGTCGAGGTTGCTAGCGTCCGCTGCACCAGATTCGCTACTATGATAGCCTGACGGTCCACCGGTTTGATACGAGCGAAATCGAGCAGGGCGGAGATGATTTTCGACGATTTATTGATGGCATCGGCGATGATATCCAGAAGCTCATGCGTTTTCTCGTCTATGCCGGATAGTGTTAATCTGAGCAGGTATAGGGCGTTCGAGATGACGCCCAGCGGGTTGCGCAGCTCATGCCCCACACTGCCTGCCAGTTCACCCAACGCTGCTAGCCGTTCCTGGCGCAAGAGTTTCTCCTGCGCATCCTGAAGTTCACGGGTGCGCTCCGCGACGATAGCTTCCAGTTGTTCTGAATATTCTCGGAGCGCATCCTCAGCTTGCTTGCGCTGTTTTATCTCGTTTTGTAAACTGTGGTTGCTCTGATTGACCCGGTTTAAGCTTCGCCTGATGCTATCTGAGAACTTGTTGCCTAACCCAATTAGAACGATGGTGAGTCCTCCCCATGCAATTATATCTATTGGTGAGATGAAATGACTCATTTTATTACTGATAATCCCGGTAAACTCACATAAGATTAAGCCTTGCATAGACAGGAATAGAATTGAGGCATAGGCAATATAGTCACGTTTTTCAAGCAGCATACTGGAAATCAGAATTAAAATAGGGAATATGCTTGAGATGGAGTCATGTATTCCATCTGTAATACTGAGATACAACAGCAACGGAGCGAGGAGACATAATAACATAGTCAGGCTGGCAAATCTTAGCTTGCCGGTTTTTAAAAGAAAGAATGAAATTACCGTTCCTGTTATCATGACGCCGAACATCAAGGACAGCGACCAGTGACTTGTAAGTAAACCTATTATCAGACCCACAATGGATCCCGTAAAAACAGTTAGCAGGGAGATCCTGAGCAGATAGACTTTATTGTTCCGCTCATCATCTGCAAAGGCAGGTCCTTTTAAGGTTTCATTTATAAAATCAATCATGATGCGCATCCTTTCCCGGATATATCATCACAAAACCAGATTCAGCGATCGGTCTGGGCCTGGTTTTGTCTTTGCTACCAATTCGTGATTGAGCCATCCGGACGGCGCAGCATCGGGTATAGGCGCATCCTTCTCTGTAATCTCGCAAACCAGTTCAGCACCTGCGGGATCAAATTCCACGCCCAGACCGGGGCGGTCCACCGGCCAGAGTTTGCCATCGTGGAAGTCGGCCGCCTGCTTGAGGTGCACGGGAAGATCGTACACGCCACCGCCCAGCTCCATCACTGCTGGCACCGGCTGTGAAGCGAAGACGTGCACCAGGGCAGCTACACTGATGTGCCCGGTGAAGTGCGGGATCATGCCAATGTAGTGTGTCTCGCACAACGCGGCGATCTTGACCATCTCCGTAATACCGCCCACGTTTGGCAGGGTGACACGCGTGTAGTCGATAAGGTGTTTTTCAATCAGCTCGTTGACATCCCACCGGTCGCCAAAATGTTCACCTACAGCCACAGGCACTTTGGTCTGCTGCCGGAAGGCTGCCAGAACGGCGGGGTTCTCGCTGCGCAGCGGATCCTCGCAGAATAACGGGTTGAGGGGTTCCAGCAGGTTGGCCAACCGTACCGCGTCGGCGAGATCCAGGCGCGTGTGGAAGTCTATAGCCCAGTCGCCATCCCCTACAGCTTCACTGACGATCTTGCAATGCTCATAGGCTCGGGAGACCTGTTTGCGCGCATCGAAGGGATTTTGTCCATCACCCAGCCCGGTGCGGAAGGCGCGGAAACCCGCGTCAATGCAGGCTTTGGCCTTTTCAGCCAGTGTGCCGGGGTGGCGGAAACCGGTGGCGTAACATTCCATATAGTCGCGGGTCAGTCCGCCCAGCAGGTCGTAGACAGGCGTGTTGAGCGCTTTGCCTTTGATATCCCAGAGCGCCAGGTCCAGGGCGCCGAGGGCATGCAGTTTCTCACGCCCGGCGGTGTAAAACCAGCCGCGATACATCATCTGCCATAAGTGCTGGCTGCGGCGCGGGTCATCGCCGATGAGCATCTGAGCGCACTGCGTCAGTGTGTCAGGTGTGCCGCCTTCTCCGATGCCGGTGATGCCGGCGTCGGTCTCCACGGTGACGACGTAGTTGCTCTGGTTAAAGGTGCGGTTGAGTTTTTGAGGACGGTATATGCGAATCCGTGTAATCTTCATAATATGCCTTTTCCTTTGCTTTCGAGTGTGGGGTAATTGTAATCCCATTTTCCGGGAAGGCGATATTGGTTTATACATTGGACTGCGTTTACAGCGTCGTAATACACTATTGTTCAGGTGTCACACAACTCTATTGGCGCGTCAGGCTTTCGTGTGATCCTCTACAAGGCGCGCCAGATTATCAAGGGACGATTCGGAGCCACGCTCATTGTCTTTAACCGATATGTTGTCCGGGATGCCCTCGTGACGCAGTGTGATTCTTGTGCCGCCGTTTCATCTTTGAGCGTGAAGGTCAGCTGCATCACACTCGCCATAGCCGGGTCGTCGCTGACGAATGACCCTTTGAACACCACAGCCTCATCGGGTCGCAATTCCGCAAAAATCAGGTCAAACAGACGTGTGCCTTCTGTTCCAGGTCCGTGGGTAATTGACATGCGGAGATGCCCGCCGACTTTCGGGTCGCACACATATAGTTTGGAAGTCGTGCCCGCAGGATGAAGCCATTCTGAAAGCGCTTGACCATCGATAAGTGCATGATAGATTCTCGATCGCGTCGCCTTAATGAATCGAGTTGTCGTCGTTTCTGCCATATGATGCCTCCCCCTGTCTGCTGTTGCCCCAGCCTTTTTCCGGTTACGCTCTGACTTTTTGACAGTTGAAACCAGGGCGTATACATAACGATTGCGCCCAGGGCGATAACACCATATTCTAGAAGGGGTATCTTATCCAAATGGATAAACAATTTCCTTCGGCGATTTACAGGTATCCGCAATCGTCACCACGCATGACTGCGCATTCTGATGCGCTTTTATGCATTATACTTTACAATGCCAGCACCCGCAGCGTATCCGCAAGGTGTTACACCGCAACTCTATCCTTGCCCCGAATGTGCAATGCGCCACGCTATTGAGTGTGTTTCAGTTTTCTGGCAAAATCGATAAATAGCTGTATGAACAGTGGAATCGATAGCAGTTTTAGATTATTCATCATCCCATTTAGATCTACCTTCGGACCAAAACTGCCAGGGGAATTTCAGAAATCTGGCTAATCTCTCCTTTCTTCGATCTCGCCAGATTTCTGAAACGCACCCCACGCTATTATTGTGCTTGATGTAATCAAATTGGATAAGTATAATGTAAGGGAAGGCATACAAGATCAGCCGCTGCTTTTTGAGTGACTAAACAAATAACCACAACTCTGTGTACCAGGCAGCTTGATAAGCATAGGGGTTGATTGGGTTTCACACAAATGAAATAAGTGAGGGTATTATGGCAAAAGGGAAAAGAATTCTTGTTACGGGTATGAGTGGCTTGATTGGCGGGATGGCAGGGCGAAAGCTGGCTGAAAAGTATGAGGTACGGGCATTGAACCGTCGCGCTGTGGAATGCGTCGAAACCTTCCAGGCAGACATCACTGATTTGGAGGCTATCCGTCCAGCCTTTGAAGGCGTTGACATTGTGGTGCATATGGCAGCCTATCTCGGCAATGCTGATGCAGCACAGCAACTATCAGTCAATGTCGAGGGCACGTATAATGTTTTCGAAGCAGCGCGAGAGGCTGGTGTTAAGCGTATTGTGTTTGGCAGCTCTGGCGCAGTCCTGCACAATTACGAAAGAGATGAACCGTACAAGGCGATGGTTGAGGCGCGTTACCAGGACATTCCCGAGTCAATTCCAATGCTGACGCATCTATCGCCCACCCGTCCCAACAGTCTTTACGGCTGCGCCAAGCTGTGGGGCGAGGCTCTGGGACGCTTTTACGCAGAAGAGTACGGCATATCGGTGTTGTGCATTCGTCTCGGTCGGGTAGTGCAGGAGGATAAACCGCGCGACGCGCGTCACGCCGCCGTCTATCTCAGCCATAATGACACGATACAAATTATCGAGAAATGTGTCGAAGCGCCGGAAGATCTGATGTACGATATTTTCTACGGTATATCCGATAACCGGACCCGCTTCCGCGATGTCGCGCACGCCCGGGATATCATCGGTTTTGTCCCCCAGGACGGTATCCGTAATTGGCCCGGGGAACCTGAGTAAAGGTGAAATGATAGAGAGAAGTTAGGTTTAAACTTCCAGCGCCTATAATGCTATTGGGATTCTTACCTTGTGTGTTCACTTTCAACGGGTGCCATTTTGGGAGCTTTGCGTGTCCGCGATTTCATTAGCTTCATTAAGCTATACGGCTCTACTGAGATAACTGGAAAATTAAAGCTGAGGCGGACCCAGGGGGCTGGGTAAAGGTGTATAGAAATATATAGTTTATTGGATTATAGCTTTACCTTTTGATAGAAAATCAAAAACTCTGCGTCTCTCCGGCTCTGCGTTAAAATTATCCCACAAGAACTACTCTGCCACTAAAAGGCTAGTTTTGCACCATTCTCGCAGTTATTGAGGCAAATTCTTAATGGGGAAACAGTATTTCGCCGGCGAGAAATAATACAAGAAGCGCTCCGATTGAGCTGGAGATATAAACCAGCAGCGCATGTTCTTTATGTCTGATAATTGCCAGGAGACCCGTGATAAAAGCCGCAATTCCGGCAATCATTCCAGCAAGCATTGTAAGAGCCAGGGCTGGTCTTGCTAAAATATCTGCCCAAATCGTACCGCCTGCTGGGACCGATTTATATAACGAGTTTGTGAATGATGTGCCTATGGTAAACAATAGAGGCATTGCGATGATAAGCCCGACCGACCATTTACCTAATGTAGTTTTTGGCATAATACTCCAGGGATTAAGTTGTTGTAACAAAAATTCTGTAATTTCACGAAAGAGATAGGTCAAGGTATCCATTTAGTACCTCAAGACTAAAAAGGAGAACACCGTGATCTATCTAGAAGATTGACCATTGCCCACCGAAATATTGGAAGCACTCACAGCAAACGGACTGGAAAGCCTTCCTGAGCTAATCCGGATCCTGGTGAACGTAGCGATGAAATTAGAGCGAGAACAGCAAATAGGTTAGTGCAGCAATCCTTAAGTAGAGTTCAGGTCCTGTTGTCAATAACACAGCATTGGTTGCGACACTCACCCACATTATCTTTTTTCAGCTAACCCTGCAGTTTAGCCATCATCGCCGCAGCATCCCAGAAAGCCCACAATTTTTGTATTTTTCCTTCTTCATTGACTTCGAAAACGTCGATCCCTTCAAAATGCACTTCACGACCATTTTTCCCTACACCGTGACCTGTCCATTTGACTGCGGCACCACTGCCCGAGACGAAGACATGGTTCTCTGTTAGTCCTGCTTTCTCGAAGGCAGAAACCATGCCTTGAAAGAACTGACGTATACCTGCGTGTCCTTCAATTGCTGGGCCACCTACCGGGTCGTGGCTGACCGCATTTTCCGCAAAGGTGGCGACAACGTCTTCTACATCCATAGCTCGAATGGCTGCGAAATACTCAGCAACCACTTTTTGAATGGCTTCTTTCGACATATTTTTAGCCTCCCTATCTTGATTATGAAAAAGTGCCTGAACCGTATAGCAAGAAGTACTCCATCTAAAACAAAAACAGCCAGGAATTATCCGTAGAGATAAATGGAAATGCCGGCTGTTTATTTTATGTATTGCTCTCTAAACTGTTTGTTGCAGTGATGAGGGCTACTATGATCGGTGATTATTTCTTAATACTATTCAACCACAATTGACAGATAATGTCAATGAGAAGTATTTAAGCCTATCAGCTTTCAATAACAATACCCCGAAATCCGCGTTCCCACACCGTCGTACAAATACCCGCAATCCCCACTGTTCTTGCACTACGCGATGCCGCTCCCGAAGCTGAATCCGCAGGACTCAGGACGCACCTCGTTAGTATAAACGCAGCATTTTGCATTATGAGGTTTTACGTATTACTGCGCATTCTGAACCGCCCTTTACTTTTTATTCCTTCACAACTCCAGTACTCGCGTCCTGTATTGCAGCGCCTCCGCCAGGTGGTGAATCTAGATATCGAGTGCAAAATACGCACTTTGGCAGTTTCGGCACGCCCACTCTGCTGGATGTGCCAAAACTGCTGGGCGGAACTGGATCGGCGATGGTGCGGCTCACTTTGAGCACCCTATGGTACGCCCTCGCGCTTAGGGTGTTTTATACTCACTGCATCAGGCGCATGGCGGTGCGCATCAGGGCTTGGGCGTTCACGCGCAAGGTGCACAGTTTGTGGATCTCTCCGGCGCCCATGTCAGCATTGCAGTTCATCCCCAGTGGCTCCAGGCGTTCCCGCTGGCGCATTCGCGTGGCTTCCATCCAGGCGCGAATCGCATGGGAAGGTTCGCCCGGGGTGGCGTTGGTGAGTATGTCGTATTCCACGTGGGGCACTTCGATGTGGCGCATTTTATGCGTTGCCAATGCGGTCCAGCTAGGGTGCGCTGGATCGTGCAGGTGGAGCAGGTACATGCGCGCTAAGAATCACTAAAATATTCGAACGGACACGGATTAAGCGAGGTGATCAAGACAAAATTGGCAGGAAAGGTCTGGCTGCCCTGCGCGCGGCTGATGGTGTGGTGCGGCGCGCGGAAGGGACACCGCTGGATCAAGGGGGTGTCCACGCTCAGCCGGTCGGCGACGCTGTAGATGCGGATCACGTCCAGTGCTTCCTCTATTAACATACTGGGCAGAATGCCTGGCACGGCGCGCGCCATCAGGGTCTTGCCGGTGCCTGGTTAGCCTACCATCATCACGATGTGGACAATAACCAAGCGCACTTTTGCATTAAGGCGGTAGAAGGTAATTGAGATTTTGAGAAAAATATAATTGACGCACTCTAGATCAAATCTTTGGCGTGTTTTTTGATCCTGAACTTTTCCCCAAATAAGTTGCGGGATCCATGATATTCACTGTATAACGCTTCCTGTCGTAAATATCCAATAATCAAATCTTTGACTTCCTTTTGTTGGTTCGCGTATGAGTTCATAATACAGTGTATGAGTTGTGTTAACTTTGTTATAGTTTAGGCTTATTGTTATATATGCTTTACTATTTTCCTCTTCTGCTTTGATTGGCTCGATGATGTAGGCAGGTCCTGATTTTTCCCACTCGTTTACGAATTCATCATATGATAATCCTCGATTGACGCAATAGTCTTTTGACATTTCCCAAGCAGCTAAGTATTGTTTTTGTTGTATGAGCAAATAATAATTTCTTATTGCATGTTCAGCAGTAATGCTAGCGTACGGTTCTGAATGGGTAGTCTGGGGTATTGATGTGGACGGTGGGATAAAAATAATTTTCGGTGGCCATATTTCGATTTGTGTTATAGAATACCCTAACAGTAGCAATGTACCCAACACGATAAGCAAAATAATAGCAATAACTATTGCTCCTAATACCGCATGTTTCCAATCTATTTCTATTTGCATAATCTCGTCTCCTATAACGGGCTCCTTTATCTATTTTTCAAGCTATTTATACAACCTCACCACATTCCCTGTTTGTAAGGACCCGGTATCCATTCAAGCCCATATACTGTCGCGGCTAGTTCTTCTACTAGACAGAACATTACGTTATGAATATCTTGGCAAAATCTTGAACATGTTAAGTCTATTTCTTTAGTAGGCCATTTACCAATGATTATCTCTAACAACGCCACATCATTGTCGAAATTAGGATAGAGTATATCTCGATGTACCAAACTATCGCGGAGCTTCTTCAGTAATTCCCCCCAATTATTCGTCAAAAATGCTCCATTGTCTGTGCCGGAAAATACATTTTTTTCAAAGTATAGTTTTACTTGTTTGGCTGTCGACTTGTATGGTTCTTTCACATCATATTCGAGTGCCTTTATTAATTTTTTTCCAGATAGATGATTCGTTTCATGAATCTTGAAGATAGAACAAATGTAGAGCATATAAAAATCCAGGAATGCTTTACCTTGGATAATGAATCCCTCAAAAACAATAGATGGTAAAAGTTGCTTATTCTCATTGAATTGGTGGGAATCGAAGATATTGGCCAAAACATCTCTAAGTGCAGGGGGGTGATTATCCAAATGAGTTAGTGACCACAATTGTTCTAAGTACATATTTGCTAAATGGAATTTGTAGGCAAACGCTTCTCCGAAGTATTTAATCTTTTTTATTTCAATATCTGTATATGATGGATTCCTCTCTAGGTAGATTTTCTCCATTGCACGCAATTTTTGGTATATCGACGTGGCATAAACTTTAACCGCGCGCGAAAGATCAACAAGACCAATATATATCTTGTTATATTCATTGATTAATGGATTATCAACATTCACAGAATATCTCCCTGTATCCTACATAGAAACACTAATGCAGTTTTTGGTGAATCGAGTACTTTATACTCGGAATGAAACAAATGAACAGAACAAAGATGTTGTTTTTGGTGAAATTCCCTTTACAGCTCCAGCACCCTTGTCCGGTACTGCAACGCCTCCGCCAGGTGGTGGATCTGGATATCCGGCGTCCCCTCCAGGTCAGCGATGGTGCGGCTGACTTTGAGCACCCGGTGGTAGGCACGGGCGCTGAGGTGCATCTGGCGCATAGCGGTGCGCATGAGGGCCTGCGCGTTGTCGCGCAGAACGCACAGCTTGCGGATTTCTCCCGCTCCCATGTCGGCATTGCAGTTCATGCCCAGAGGCTCCAGCCGTTCCCGCTGGCGCACCCGCGCGGCTTCCACCCGGGCGCGGATGGCGGAGGAGGGTTCTCCCGCGACGGCGTTGGTGAGTTTGTCGTAGTCCACGCGGGGCACCTCAATATGCAGGTCGATCCGGTCCAGAAGTGGACCACTGATGCGCTTGCGGTAGCGCTGGATCATGCCAGTGGAGCAGGTGCATTGGCGCTCAGCATCCCCAAAATACCCGCAGGGACAGGGATTCATGGCGGCAATAAGCACGAAATTCGCCGGGAACGTCTGGCTGCCCTGCGCGCGGCTGATGGTGACGATCTTGTCCTCCAGGGGCTGGCGCAGCACTTCCAGCACGCGGCTGTTGAACTCGGGCATCTCGTCCAGGAACAGCACGCCGCGGTGGGCGAGGCTGATTTCACCGGGTCTGGGCCACTGCCCGCCGCCGACCAGTCCTGCATTGCTGATGGTGTGGTGCGGCGCGCGGAAGGGACGGCGCTGGATCAGCGGGGTGTCCGTGCTCAACCGGTCGGCGACGCTGTAGATGCGGGTCACGTCCAGGGCTTCCTCCAGCGACAGGCTGGGCAGGATGCCGGGAACGGCGCGCGCCATCAGCGTTTTGCCGGCGCCGGGCGGACCGATCATCAGAAGGTTATGTCCCCCGGCAGCGGTGACTTCCAGGGCGCGTTTGGCGTGCTCCTGTCCCTGGATCTCGGCGAAGTCGGTAACCGGCGGCGGGGCTTTATCCGTAAACATGGCGGTCGGTGAGAGCGGGATCATCAGCTCCAATCCGCGCAAATGGGCGACCAGTTCCTGCAGAGACGTAACGGGATAGACGGTGACTTCGGGGATCAACGCCGCTTCGGGTGCGTCCCCCGCCGGCAGATAGAGCGTGTGGAAACCCAACCGCCGGGCCATATCCGCCACCGACAGCGTGCCCCGCATATGCCGCAAGGAACCGTCGAGGGAGAGCTCGCCGATGACCAGGCAGCCTTCGAGGGCATCGGGTGGGAGTTGGGCATCGGCAACCAGCACGCCGACGGCGATGGGCAGGTCGTAGGCGGGGCCTTCCTTGCGCAGGTCTGCGGGAGCGAGGTTGATGGTGATGTGCTTATTCCAGGGAAACGTCAATCCGCTGTTGCGGATGGCGGTCTGCATGCGTTCGCTGCTCTCGCGCACCGCAGCATCCGGCAGTCCCACCAGGGTGAGGGAAGCCATCCCTTTACCGGTATCCACCTCAACATCCACGGGTTGGGCGTCCAGACCGACAACCGCAGCGCTGTGAATCTTCGCGAGCATATTGGCTCCTTGGGTGAGTTAACCATTTGCATGTACTGAGACAGGGTCATCTTAGCGTTATAGACAAAGTTGTCAATGGGGCGTAGTCATTTAGGTAAATTCAAAGTGAAGTGAGATCATTCTTCATGTTTGTTGATTTAATCCTGTTTAGCCCTTAATTTATCTAACCGTTGAATACTTTGAATCATGGAGCGGACGGTATGGTAATTGATTTTCCATGAGTGGCCCATGTGTGTCCAGATGGGATCGCCTTTTCTTGAAAGCAACGGATACCATTCACCAACGTCTTTATTGATAACTTTGTCGAACACAAAACGGTGTACATTCTTGTAGGCTTCCCAATATTTTTCATCGTTAAAATAAATTACACCGTCGAGCATGCCAATCAGTACCTCGGCTTGTTGCCAAAACTCTTTTTCCCTGTCGTACACACCGCCTGAGTGCGGACCTTCCACGTACACACCGCCAAATTCAGTGTCCACGCCATTGTCAACCGTGTGGTCGAAAATAATTTTAAAGGTTTCAGCATACGTTGCCGGATCAATTTTCAGGATTTCCAGCGCATGAATCAGCAGCCATGCAAATTCAGCATTGTGCCCGTAGCAGGTGTTGTCAGTAGCATTTCCTTTTTGTCCTTCTTCTGAAAAACGGTCCCATCCCCAGATAATGTCAAACTTAATTTGCGGAGCAATGGTCCAATCTTTATAAAACTGTGGAATCCCTGTTTTGTAGACCGGATGATTGATCACATTCAGCAACAAATCGATATCTTCCAGCAGTTTCCGGCGATGAACTTCTTTCCCTGAACATTCATATAGCGTCGTGAATGCCTCCATCAAATGCATGTGAACATCCAGGGTTTTCCGGTCGCCGCCCTTACTGCCCGGTCCTTTGAGTGTCCAGTCACGATGAAACATTTCCCAGTAACCACCGTAGCGACTGTCCACACAATATTTCTGTAACAGATCAAACACTTTTTCTGCATACGCAATGCCTCTTTTATCGCCTGTAGCCAGCGTATACTCACTTAGCGCATAAATGGCAAAACTGTGTCCGTATATAATTTTCTCATCAATTTTTACATTTCCTTTCCGGTCTACCATCCAGTAGAAACCACCGAATTTTTCATCCCACATTTTATCCAGCAGGAAATTCACACCATGTTTGGCCAGTTCTGCCAGTTCGCCGTTTCCGTAACCGGCGCGATGTGCCGAGGCCATCGTATACAGACAACGGGTCTGGGCAATCAGCGATTTTTCATTTTCGCCTGTGTCGTTTCCTTTTTCATCGAAATGGGTAATAAACCCGCCGTTAACTTCATCTTTCATTCTGGTAGTCCAGAACGGTAAAAGTTCAGTGGTTAAATGTTGAAAAGCTTCGTCCCGTAAAGTTTTGATTTCCGTTTTGTTCATCATTTTTGTTTGGGGTTAACTCGTAACTTGTCCTGTTCTCTGTCTTTGCTGAATAAGATATAGATCATTTTAATATCAGGATCATTATTTTTCGTCGTTTCTTATACAAACACCCAATATTACGTCTAACAATAGTGGTATACTAAAGTGCGCTCTGGTAGATCTAGATTTGACATCAGCACAAGTGCGTATCCTCAGAACCGCCATGCCCTCCATCTGCTTTTATGCTCGACTGCACCTTCTAGTGTCCGCGACTGATGCGTGTTACCTGTCGCGCTGGGTTTCAGCAACCAGCACACCTACGCGACCGGCAGGTCGTAGGCGCGATCGGTTGATACCGTACTCACTCGCTTTTCCGGATTAGTGACAATCTCAGTGCAGACGCTTGCCTTAGCGATTGGTATTCCTGTTCCAGACGTGCCAGGTTTCTCGGGGCGTTGGCATCACCCAATGCAGCGCGGTGGCTGGCGAATGCCGCTTCGGTCATCTTTTGATGGTAGCGTTTGAGGGTCCACCAGCGGTTGAAATCACCCTTGAAGAGCGCCTGGAGATACAATTTGCGGCGGCGCAGGACGGATTTCAGGACGTCGACTTCCTCAAGCGGGATAATCCGGTTCGACGCCAGCTTGTGAGCTGTAGGTGACAATGCGCTTGCGTTCAATAACGAACGCTGCCAGTGCCACACCCAGGAGAATAAACACACCGCCCCAATCCGCGAGGATCGCCAGAATGAGCATGAAGGATGAGGTCTGTTCGGTGAGGGTTGCCAATGTGTTGTGCATGGCGTGGGTCAGCATCGCCACCACGATGCCAGCGACAATGGGCAGCGGTTTCAACCACTTTTGTTTTAATTCCAGCGAGAGTGCCACGCCTAATCCGGCGAAACCGGTGTACATGGCGTGGTTCAAGCCGAATATGCCGGCGCGCAAAAACGCCAGAGACCATACATCACCAATACCGCCTTCGGCGTACGCGCCATAGAGATAAAGCACGTTCTCAACCGCGGCAAATCCAAAGCCCACCACACCGCCGTAGATCAAGCCGTCAATGGGGCTGTCGATCTCACGCCGAATAACGAGTAAAAGCAGCAGCAGCGCCAGGGCTTTCACCCCCTCTTCGGTGATGGGGGCAATCACCGATGCGCCCAGCAGGTCATACATCAATTGGTTGGAGCTGATGGCGACGATGGGAATATCCAGGATGATCTGCATGATGAGCGCCAGGATGATTGAGGGTATAGCGCCCCACAGGAAGGCGGTCACCAGTAAACCCAGCGGTTCCTTCTCATAACGGTCAAACCACCATAACACGACGGCATAAAGGATCATCGGGGCGAAGCTCAGAAACAGAATCAGCAGTATGTCCAGCATAGGAACCCCCTGGTGTTAAGTGCTATGGATGTTGAATTAACCCTTGCGTTTGCGCCGTGTGCGGCTCATCAGGGCTGCTGCAGAACCTGCAATCGCTGCCCCACCCGCCAGCAGCGCCGCGCCTTGCAGGACGGTTTTGCGTTCGACTGAGGGGAGCACCGCACCCTGCAGACCGGCATCGGCGCCGTAATCGCTGAAAAGTTGGCCCCAGGGGGTTTTTAACGCGGCTTCAACGCGTTTGCGTCCCACGACCGGATACCAGTAAACGTTGTGATAGAAATTGCTGGCAAAGTACGACCACGGCACGATGGGGCTGCGCAATAACAGCGCTTCAAACGGCTTGAGCATCCCATGATAAATCATTTTTTGCCCCTGGCTCGCGAAGGTGTCTTCCTGGACAAAAGACCAGCGCTCTTCGGTGGCGTCTACATCGCCGGCATATTCATGTCACGGGGATCTCCCACGCCCAGGTCCAATTCGTGCGCGATGCGCAGGAAGGGGATGTCGCGGGGGTTAAAGCCTTGCAGCATTGCTGAGGTAGCGTCGATGGCGACCTGGTCTGTGGATGCCAGCAGAATATTCTTTTCATGCCAGTGCATCGCGCGGGGTCCGGGACCGTCACCGGCAAAGGTGCCGTCCATCACAGCGAGCAGCCCGGGATGAATTTCCTGCTGGATAGTTAACAGGTCGACGACGGTTTCATTAATCACGCTGTGCGTCCAGTGGCGCTGGCGCCCCAGCAAACCGCCAAACGCGTTTTTCATCGCCCCGGTTATGGTGGTAAAGACGTGCGTTTTTACCGTGGGCAACTGCACGATGTTGTTTCCAATCAGGGATTCAGGTATATAGACGCCGTCCGGGTACACGTCATTCAGGACCAGCAAGGGTTTTTTGGGCGTATACGGCACCCATTTTTCCTCAGGTTCGTAGATATAGATGCAGGGGACGTTATATTTGTCGGTGACGTAGCGTTGTTTGTTATTAAATTCACCATCACTGGTATCAACGACAACCGTGTCGTTGTGCACCCCGGCTAAATCATAACCGGCGCCCTGCAGCACTTTGATGACCCCCTCCAACTGCCAGGGGGTCGTGGAACAGGCGGGATACCACGTTTGCCACGAAGATATTGATCTTGAGCAGTGTTTTGTTTGCCTTGGGCAGCACTGCAGCGTAATCAACCAATTCCAGCAACCGGGCATAGTCGTCGAGTACCGTCTCTGGCGTAGTGCGGACGATGGCGACTTTTCCGCGTCCTGGGAATGCGTTTTCGGTCATAAAAAAGGACCTCCGATATTTTCTAAGTGAATGGACAGCCCATGCCGTCTCTCCCCACCCTCATAAGTATGCGATTGCTCTTCAGTATAACTATTTTCATTGGGCTGTCCAGAAGTGCGGTCAATAGGGGTGTCCGTCATATTTTTGCATAATTCAACCAAATGCGAACAATTGTAGTATAGGGCCTCGTGCCCGTTCCGACCGGCGTGCCATCTTAGCGGTATCAGGATCCAAATCCCTGGGCGCCCACAAGGCAAGGCCCTGGAGTACAGGGGGCTGGCTTATAAGTAAAGTGGCATAAAAGAATATATTTAAAACTAACTTCCGGTCTATTAACTTTGACTAATCACCCAGGGCGTAAATACGTCCACTTTTTGTGGCAACGTAAAAGGCGTCCGGGGCAAGTGCCCCCCCGATGACAGTTTCACCTTCGCCCAGCGTGACCTGCCAGCGCGCATCCACGCTGTCCGGTCCGTAAGCCATGCATTCCGGCGCTTTCCCCATAGAACTCCCGCAGCCATAAACAGTATCTTCGCTGTCGACGGCTAAAACCATAGCCTCCAGGGGAAACCTTACCGGTCCGATGACCTCATCATCCTCTGTAATCCAGATGAATTTCCCACCACCGAAGAATAACCATCTTAACCCGCTGGGTGTCGCGCCAACGATCCGGGCGCTGCCGGGTGAGGTTTCGGGTTCCCACGTAAAGTTTTGCACTTCCCCGACGCCGGCGTCCGTGAGGAACCACGTAACAATCGTGCGTTTGTAAGCGAAGTATGCGCGCCCATCTGCACCTACACCGGTATATAACTGGATATTGCCCTGTTCTTCAAGGAAGTTACCAATATAGTCGTCGTATGGGCTAGATGTATCTCCTTCTCCGACACCATACAGGGGATAAAGGCCAATATCTCCCCAGAAAATGTACGCCCCGCTGGGATATAAACGCGCCGGAAGCCGGTTTGAACCGATGAATCTTGGCGGACCATTCACGCCATGTCCGTCCGGCGACACCACAACCATCAATTCAGAGCGGAAATAAATGTCCCGGTTAAATTCCCTGGTTTCTATCCCAAGACTGTAATAAAGCGTGCCATCCGGAGCGACAATCGGACCTGCGCCGGCAGGCCCTAAAGCGTCTATCGGTATGGGCTCTTCGCGTATGATACGTCCGGAATTGCTGTAAGTGGGGTTGTTGACAATCCCGGTGGGATGGTAGCGCCACAGCTGATCCCCATCAGGGTTATAGGCGTTGAGATAACCGCCGGCGTCTGTCACATAAATAGTCCCGTCCGCGCCAAGGGCAGGCGCGCCAATCAGCGCGTGTGGGGTCGAGATGCGCCATAACACTTCACCTGCTGGACTCAGCGCGAGTAACTCAGCGCCCTTGGTACAGGCATAAAGAGTGCCATCCGCAGCGATCACCGGCGCGCCGTTAAATCCCAATGGGGTGTCGAAGGTCCATTGGATATCGGCGGTCTGAGGACCGATCTTTTCAGTCCAAAGCGTCCCCCAGGCGTCGTGCCCTGCCATGGGCCAAATGTGATTACCAGGAACCTCAGGTTGCGACCAGGCTGGTCCGGGGTCCGCTAAAGCTGGGATGTCTTCGGGTGTGCCCTCTGCTGAAGATACGGCAGAACCGACCGCAAAAAGCGTACCATCGCGGGTGGCAACGTACAGCCTTTCCGGAGCCAGTGCCGCACCTGCTACAACTTTTATACGCGGCAGACGTAATTTCCAAACAAGTCCGTTTTTCGTTGGGCTTGCAGCCACGCAGCTGGATCCGGAGTCATAGGAATCCATACAGCTGAAGGTGATATCGTTGACATCCACACCGATGATTTGCACATTGTCCTGCCCGAATATGGCTGTTTTTGAACTTAAATCGCCTTCCGGTGTAGCCCAATACAGTCCCAGCCCCCACTGGCTGGTCCCAGGTCTCGCACTGAGCCACGTCCGTCCCCCGGGAGTTACGCCGGCATCCACGCCACCCCAGGTAATCGCAGAACCGTCGAAAACCAGACCTTCACGCAGTGCTGTTTCATCTGTGGTGGAATGGATAAGGCGTTCTGCATACCGCAGATAGGTTTGCCCATCAGCGCCAATCACCACCTGAGCTGGTGGAAAAACCAGTGGCGTCAGGGTCGACCAATCAAAGGGTGATCCATCTTCTGTATTGAATCCAAGATTTCTCCAGAAGATAGCTTGCTCATCTACACTGAGGTGCGGCGGCAGGGATGCGGCGCTTTCGGTGATAGTCGTGCGCCACCGCAGGTTTCCATCTGGTGCCAGCGCGCTCATTGCGCCGTAAGATTTGAAGTATAGATTCCCATCTGCATCGACTATAGGACCGTCGGCTGTTGGGTCGCCCTCCGGCGAAGTATATTGCCATAATAGGGTGCCTGCTGTTGAAAATGCGTTAAGCCCCAGCTTGTCTGCCACATAAATTGTGCCGTCAGCAGCCAGGGTTGGGGATCCCACGGGTTCCCTGTCAAAGGCTGTTTCCCAAATTACGGCACCCTCACGATCCAACGCAATAAGGTTGCCGGATTCCACGCCGTCATCTCTAACTTCCCGGGCGGCGATGTACAAAATGCCTTTAGCGTCAATGGCAGGTCCCCCGACGAACCCACCTTCCCGTTCGAGCGTCCATTGGATGGTTGTGGTCAACGGTCCCGAGAAATCCACCCAGCGTGTAAACCATGGATCATGGCCCTCGGAAGCCCAGATGTGATCACCCGCTACTTGCAGAGGAGAGGAAGGTGTTTCTCCACCGCCTTCCAAGCTGCCGCCACCAGAACCAGGTGTGCCTTCGGATGTCCCACTTGTGTCAGCCAACACGTCTTTTGTCGCGGTTGCGTCAGGATTCGCAGCGGTTGTTTGTTGGGGAATGTCTGCCATTTTACTTGCCCTTTGGTCAAGCATCCACAGGATTGATGTCACAACTACCACCACTAGAATCACGCCAGCTGTATAACGGAAAGCCCGGCGATGGATGATGTTTTGTATCGGCTCGCTGATGTACCGGTTCAGCCAGGGTATCACCTCGCCCGCGACAAAGCTGTAAAGGCTCCGCATCCCGCCTAATTTTCTTGTAAGGCGCGCCTGTAAGCCATCCCCTAACAGGTTAAATGCCAAAACGACGGCAAAAACAACGGATCCGGCGGCGACCATTGCCCAGGGTTCATCCAGGACCATCCACGCGGTCGCCAGCATCTGCCCCAATTCTGGCATTTCTGAGATACGCTGATAGACGAAATCGTCCACTTCAGTGAAGACCGCGCCTCCCAGATAATATCCCAGGAAACCCAGACCGGCTGAGGTTACCAGGCTGTTTGCGACTTCAAAGGCAAGCAGCATCCATATCATGGGCATAACTTGCGGCAGGATGTGCAGGAAGAAGGTCTGGGAATTGGAGGCGCCCAGCGCAATGGCGGCTTCAATGGATTCCTGTCCTTTAATCGTTCGTGTGCGTTCGCGTACCAGTTGGGCAGTTTCTGCCCATCCGGTGACAGACATGCCCACCACAAAAGCCCATACACCCAGCTTGAAACCTACGGCGGTAATGATGATCAGGGCGGCGATCAGTGTGGGCACTGCCAGCGCACCCGCGATCAGCCAGTCAAAAATCCGTCCAACGGTCCGGTCAGACCATCCGGCAATCACGCCGATGAGTACCCCCAATAGCATCCGGGTACCGGCAACGATGATGACCAGAATCATCGTCGGGCGGATGGACCACAAAAGCCAGCTGTATAGGTCGCGTCCCAGGTTATCTGAGCCCAGCGGGTACCCGGGTGTAAACGCAGGATATGGTGGCGTTAACCACTTTCCGTCGACCTGGATAATAAGTTTGTGTTCACGGGGATCATTTGGCGCCATACTGGGGCCATAAATAGCCAGGATAATAATAATGATGACCAGCATAATGCCGGTAATCAGTGACCAGTTGACGCGCGTTTTCGGAAGGCTGTTGGGTGGTTTTTTAGATGGAGTAACTGGATTAGACATCCGCTGCCTCTTCTGTTGTCGGAACGCGCAGTCGGGGATCGAAAATACGAACGACGATTGATGCGACAAAATCTGCAATTAGGAAAACTGCGGTAATCGAAGCCAGCAGGGCTGTGGTTAAAGCCGGATCCAGCAAATAGGGAGAGTTTGCCACATTCGTGCGTTCTGCGGGAATCAAGGCTGTTGCCAGGAGACGGCCCAAACCGGGCCAGAAAAACATCCATTCTACCAGGATCAGGCTGGTCATCAGGGATCGTATAGATCCTGCAATGGTCAAAACGACGGGAGCCATGATATTGCGAAATGCCAGACGATATTTTATCGTGGTCCATTTATGCCCGAAACTGCGTGCGGCGACAGTATATTGTTTACCAAGTTCTCCGGTCAGTAGTGTTCCGGTGACATGGGCGATTTGCACTGTAGGACGGACCATAAGGGCCAGCGTGGGGAAGACCATGTGGCGGTCCCACCCAAACCCCGCCAATGGGAATGGCAGTCCTGCATCGCCCTTGCGCCACAAGGCATAGGCGACAGATGCCAGGATGAGCAGGCTGCCCACATAAAAACTGGGCATCGCCATTCCAGCTGTCGATACACCTGCCAGCCAACCTGCTGGACGGCGGCTGTTCCAGCGCCCAGCCAGGATACCGAGTCCAATGCCAATGGGGGTGCTCAAAGCCAGTGCGAGTATAAGCAACCCCATACTGGCAACAAATGCATCGCCGATTACCGGGGCAATAGCCTGTCCGTTACGCAGTA
This sequence comes from uncultured Chloroflexia bacterium, assembly GCA_963700595.1. Lineage (GTDB taxonomy): Bacteria > Chloroflexota > Anaerolineae > B4-G1 > SLSP01 > PWVB01. The sequence goes on along the minus strand of CAVOYE010000007.1, from coordinate 190,353 downwards.
CACCGAGGTCAAGTTTTAACAATCCCGGGAGATATTCGTGATAAGCATCCATCAGGGATTCCGGGCGGTGCTGGATGTTTTTTAGCTGGTTGTAGAGCTGCGTATACCTGCTGGCATAATCCCACTGTACGGTGTGCGCGTAAGCATAGGTTAATAGAATGACAATAACCAACGCTACAGGAATGATGAGCAGACGCTGAATGATGTAACGAACCATATCCTGACTCCATGATTGGTCTGATGGCTTTTGCTCTGTATCATTGTATCACAGAAGGACGAGAGGGAATCTTGTTGCTCTCATTGGGTATCGGGAACCGGTCAACCGGATAGCGAGTGACCTGGTCAGATGACCAGTATGGACCTGTTATTCAAGCTGTATTTTCTTGCGTTTTAAGGCAAAACCTGAACCAACCGCGGTGTCTCCTCCCAACAGTAGTTGTACAGAGCTGCATCATTCCAATAACTATGGGTATCCCAGGTTATGACCCCCAGTTTACTGACGTAGCTGGTTTGGGCGAGTGCCGCTTTGAGTTGTTGGCGTGTCACCGGTGAGTTGGCTTGCTGGAGTTCGGCGATGACTTGTGCCAGCGCGCGAACCGCCTCGTAAGTGGGAATTGCGAAAGCAGCGGGTTCGGGGACGTGCGGTCCAATCTGTGCATAGGTGTTTTTCCACCGCGCAATGTCTGGCACATCGTTGGGTTGCGGGTAAGGTGTCACGAAGCAAGCACGGGTACGCCATTTACCACTGACGTTAGCAAAGACCGGTGTGTGAAGGTCAGAGGTGCCAATTAGACGCCCTTGCCAGCCCTCCTCTGACCAGATTCGAAGATATGCACCTGTCTGTAGTGCGGGGAGCGTGCTGAAAATAAACTCCGGGGTGGTCGAAACAGTTTCTGGACTGGTACTGATCAGGCGCATGTTCTGGGCAGCGAGTTGGCGGGAGAGCTCTGCTGCTATCCAGTCTTCACCCCATACTGTGGCGCTATAGGAAGGAAGGGTAATGGTTTGAAGGAGCGCTTCCGCTTGCCGTTGGGGAGATGGCGCAAGATGCCAGAGGGCTGGCGATTCAGGTCCTTCACCAATGACCAGTAACGGCAAGCCTGCTTCTGTATAGATATCACTGGCTGCAGTTGTGCTATCGCTGGTAAAATGGCCTATTACAGCCAGCACATCGGCGTCGGTCACCAGGTTTCGGGCAGCAGTTCGAGCCATATCCGGTTCGTCACGGTCATCATACGCAACCAGTTCTACAGCCCAGCCTTCGGACACGCTTGAACTGTTGATCTCACGTACAGCCATACGCGCTGCGTAGATCGCATCATAGCCGTAGGCGCGGTATGCCCCTTCAAAAGGTGCGACCAGTCCGATTTTTACGATTTCGGGAGCCTGCAGTGGCGTACAACTGCCCAGCGTAAGAAATAGCAGAAAAAACACACCAACCATGCGGAAGCTTTTGAATAATTTGGTTGGTGTATGCCTGGAAGATAGGGTATGCATTTTAATTGGTATGCTTGGTGAAGCTGCTTTGCAGCTTTATGTGCCATGTATGGACACAATGTTCAGGTTACCCAACAGTTATTTACCCAACAGTTACTTACCCAACAGTTACTTACCCAACATTGTCAGCGTACGTCGAATTTTCTCATCCAGGCTCAGTTCAATATCGCGGGGGAGTTGCTGGAGGGCGCGTTGGGCTTCTACAATGCTGAAGCCCAGTGCTGTTAAGGCTGCAATCACATCCGTGTCATCCTCATCAACCTGGACACCGGAGACCCCCTGACGTGATATCTTATCTTTAAGGTGCAAAACGATAGACTGCGCTGTCTTTTTTCCAACACCGGGTGCCCGTGATAAGACCTCGGATTGGTCATTGAGGACGGCACGGCGTAATGTATCGACAGAAAGTGTGCTCAGCACACTTAGCGCAGCTTTGGGCCCGACCCCCGAGACGCCCAGCAAGTTTTCAAATAATTGTTTTTCATCGGGGTCGAGGAATCCGTACAGCGCTAATTCATTTTCTCTGACGTGCAGGTGCGTGTAAAGCCCATACTGCTTTCCAATCTTCAGGGTGATATTTGCGGGAACAAACACGGCAAAACCGACCCCACCCACATCGACGATGACCAAACCGTCTTCAAGGCTGATGACGATACCTTTAATTAACGCAATCATAATGTTACACCCCATGGCGTGGCGATGATTTTCACAAGTAGCGCCGCATAGGCATTGTCCATTTTTGCCATATCACGCTACGCGTTGAGCAGAGCATCCATTTTTGAGCGGTGTAGATAACAGATCGCCACTGCTGCAGCATCAGCTGCGTCATCCGGTTCAGGAAGAGTGGATAAATGCAGCAGCATCCGGACCATCTCCTGAATTTGTTTCTTGCCGGCGCCGCCATATCCGGTAACTGCTTGTTTGATCTGCATCGGCGTATACTCAGAAATCGGCAGCCCGGCATTTGCCAGAGCTAATAATGTAACTCCACGCGCATGCCCCACCGACATCGCTGTTCGGGCGTTTTTGCTGAAAAATAACTGCTCGACGGCTGAAGCCTCAGGTTGGTGTGTACTTACAATCTCTCGCAACGCATCATAGATCGATTGCAGTCTTGAGGGGAGCGGAGTATGAGCTAATGTTCTGATGACGCCTAGGGTAACCAGGCTCAACGCGCCCCCCTTATCTTCTTCGACAACCGCATATCCGGTAATGGCAGTACCCGGATCAATCCCCAAAACGCGCATGCGTTATTTAAACCATCGCAGCAAATGCAGAGACGGTGTCTTCCGTCATCTCCAGATTGGAAAAAACACGGCTTACATCTTCCAGCTCTTCGATATCGGCGATGAGCTTCAGGATTTGTATGGCCTCTTTTTGATCCAGGGAAACTTCGTTCTGGGGGACCATAATGAGTTCCGCATTCGTAACAGGAATCTCCAGATTTTTCAAGCTGGTACTGACCTCATGCAATGCGGTGGCTTCGGTGTAGATCTCGTGGTCTGAGTCACCCTCACCCTCAACGACATCCTCGGCGCCGGCTTCGACTGCGGCTTCAAATAGCGTGTCAAAATCAATATCTGACGGGACCGAGATGGTGCCTTTGCGGTCAAATTGCCAGGCAACAGCGCCTGGATTTGCCAATGAGCCCCCCGCGCGGGTCAGGGCGTGTCGCAAGGCTGCGACTGAGCGGTTGCGGTTATCGGTAACAACATCGATCATCATGGCTACACCATTAGGTCCATAACCCTCGTAGACCATTTCGGTAATTTCAGCCCCGTCTTTATCCTCACCAGTGCCGCGTTTAATGGCGCGCTCAATGTTATTACCGGGCATCGCCATAGCCCGTGCTTTCTCCAGCACCATGCGCAGGCGGATATTGGTGTCGACGTCACCACCACCACCTTCCCGCACCGCAATGACGATTTCACGCGCCACTTTGGTGAATACTGCCCCTTTTTTTGCATCATTCGATTCTTTCTTTCGTCGAATGGTTTGCCAATGACTATGACCAGACATAGAACCTCCTCTTACTTGTTGTAATTTGACTTGAATTTAATGTAATATGTACCGGGTTGGCTTCTTCTAACATCGCTCCCAACCAGAGACGATGAACCGGGCGATTAATAATCCGCCCGGTTACGGGGACTCAAATGTTGTCCCCACAAAATCCTTTTTTCCACGCGCAAATGCACCGCCGTCCATTGGACGCTTTCCGGCCATCTGTACCTGCATTAATCCCAGATAACCGTCGCTGGTGATAACGACGGGTTTCTTCTCCCATAAGAAAACGGTGCCGGGAACTCCGGCGGGTTTTTCTTCCGGATGGACAATGGAGCTCTGCAGCACCTTGAACCGTGTACCGTTCCAGAGCGTGTAAGCGCCTGGCTTGGGGGCATAAGCCCGTATGTGATTGTGTAAAACACCGGCAGGTAACGTCCAATCGATGGCTTCGGCGTTTTTCTTGATGCGCCGGGTCATCGTGATACCTTCATCCGGCTGTGGAACCGGCACTAACGCGCCAGACAGGTAGTCGGGTAAGATTTCAATAAGTAATTCAGCGCCCAGCGTTGCCAATCGATTTTCCAGCTCGCCTGCCGTTTCATTGGGCAGTATCTCGGTTTTACGGGCAGCTAAAATATCCCCGGTATCCATGCCCTCATCTATTTTCATGATGGTAATGCCGGTTACTGTATCACCGGCAAGGATCGCACCCTGAATGGGGGATGCGCCGCGCCATCTGGGCAGCAGTGATGCGTGGATATTGAGTATACCAAACTTGGGTATCTCCAACACATTCTGTCGTAAAATTTGACCGAATGCCGCAACCACGGCAATATCGGGTGCCCACGCCTGAATTTGGGCTAACGATTCGGGATTTCGCAGGCTTTTGGGTTGATAGACTGGAATGCCTTCAGCAAGCGCCATCTCCTTAACCGGTGGCGCAACAAGACGCTGACCTCGCCCTGCCGGGCTGTCAGGCTGTGTCACGATTCCCACAACATCATAACGCGCTAAAAGACGCTCTAAGGCGGGAATCGCGAATTCGGGCGTACCCATAAAGATTATGCGTGGTTCCATGGCACTTATTTTAACATAAGCTCGATAACGGGCAAGCTGTAGAATATAGAGCTGTTGTCAGTTGAAGTAACAATCTTTCGCCCATTCTGAATTACCACCGGCAGTTTTGGTCCGCATGGTGGCTGGAAAAGTCACAAGTCTGCACCAAAACTGCTAATGATATGAGTGTTGCAGTGCATGCAATCTTCGTTCTCCTCCGCCTCGAAGTGTCTCTACATACCTATGTTACGCATTTTTCTAAGTGTTGAGGACGTCTTCATATGCCCGGCACATCAAGGAGAACCTTTAGAATTCCCGGTTGCGCCGCGTGTTCAAAGGCTGTTGCGGCTTCCGAGAGCGAGTAGCGCGCGTTGATCAGCGAGGTGACCTTGACGCGTTGTGCTTCCAGAAGGCGCAGGGCTGGTGCGAAAGGTCCGCAGCGGGAGCCGATCACGGTAATTTCATCCACGACCTGCACGCTGAGATTGACATGGGTACTACCCTGATACGTTGATTTCAGGACGATGGTCCCGCGGGGGCGTACGAGGTCACATGCAACGGCATAGCCACCGGGATTGCCGGTGGCTTCAACGACGATATCAGCATTGTGCGGAATGCTGGCGGGATCTCGCGAAACCTTGACCCCCATCTGTTTCAGGATATCCAGCTTGTGGGGATGCCGTCCGAGAACAGTGAGGTTGCATCCTGTCAGCGCCAGAACCTGGGCACAGAGTATGCCCAATTTACCGTCTCCGATAACGATCACCCGGTCGGTGGGATGCACATGGACTTGCTCCGGAATTTCGCATGCGGCAGCCAGGGGTTCGGTAAAAACGGCGACGTCGTCAGACAGGCTGTCAGGGACTTCGTAGAGATTGGCAATGGGCAATACAAGGTATTCGGCAAAGGCTCCATCCCGCCCCTGGATGCCCAACGTTGTGCGGTTAGGGCAGTGCATGGGACGTCCGGACAGGCATGTTGGGCAGCGCCGGCATGCAGCGTTAATATCACCCACCACACGGCGTCCCTCCCATTCCGGAGCTTCGTTAGCGCTGATGACGGTACCTACAAACTCGTGCCCGGGCACACCGCTAAAGTTCATATAACCCCTGTGCAGTTCGAGGTCGGTGTTACAGATACCCGCCAAATGCACACGGATCAAGGCTTCCCCTGGCGTTGGCTGGGGAACCTGATAGTCGGTTCTGAATTCTGGTGTGTCGCCTGATACCCATGCTTGCATAGGTGTATTTACCTTTATAGGGCAGTCCGTCTAGAAACGAACCCCTTACCCGATGGGTGTGACGCCTTTCTTGAGAATGATGTTACCGTATTTTGCGGTTTCGCCGGTCATGACAACGCAGAAGGCTTTCCTGGTGCGTTCGTAGAACGCAAAACGTTCAATTTGGGCAATTGGCGCGGTTTCCGGCCAGACCTTGTCGACGGCGGCGCGGTAACGTGCTTCCACTTCGGGATCGAGCGCGTCACCTGGTACAGGCGCCATCATCACCACGGGGCTGTCGACGTAAGTGTCCAGCGCGAATAACGGTAAGATGGCATCCAATAAATCCGCAACCTTGAGCCCATCAGCGCGAACCACCAGGTCGTTACAGCTTTCACCTGGGAAATGCGCATCGGCGAGGACGATTTCATCCCCGTGCCCCATACGGTAAAGTATTGCCAGCAGCTCCGGACTCATTAAAGGTGATATACCCAGCAACATAATATTCCTCCTGTGACTTGATTTTTGTCGCAATGTTGAGTGAGAATGGATTACCGCTTTCCATACGGCTGATTCCATCCAGGAATCGATGACAGACTGTTACTTGGTTTTTTCAGAACCATCTAACAGAGCCCTATCGTTCCAATATAGCCTCGCGTTGCACTTCGTGCGCCGTTCCCCACAGCGGCAAGCACCGCATCACCGAATCCATGGATAACTTTCAATCGCCGGGAATGCATCACCGGCTGCCCGTCAAGGCTTTCCAGGGTGAATAACGGCGGATTGCCATAAGCTATGCCCCTGCCAGCTGGATGCGTGGAACGCGACGAAATCCCCGGCATCCACCAGGAAACCATAAGGGGGCAGGATAACCTCTCCCCAATTGGGTGAAACGACCGCGCAATCACTGTCGGTGCCATTGACGATGGTGGTTGTGCCATCGCCAAAGGTGGTTTTGCGAATCAGACGGGCTTCGTCCAGAAATATGTAATCGGATATCAGGGTCTGGCTGGTGCGCTTATTGAGAGGTCCCAATACCGATTGGGTATTTTTCATAAATCGATCCCAGGTGCACATGCCTTCTGCCCAACCATTGTCAGCCCGGGTGAATAAAGCTGCATCAAGCGGCGATGCCGATGGCGGGATGGGTTTGAGCCCTTCCGGGTCGCGCCAATACAGGTGCTGGCCCAAAGCGTGGTAGTACAGCGTGTGCCCTGTAGCAATATGGTGGATCACCTGTTCCGCCATTTCCTCCGGTTTATAGCCGTATTTTCCGTGAATGACGATGCAATCCCGGAAAACCATATCAAAGAATGGGACCACACGTCCGCCCATAGCCGGGGGGTCAAGCCGGTGGTAATAATTTCCGGCGACCGATGCCAGCCCTTCGAAGAAATCGGCATGGGGTACCGCCCATTCGCGCCCGCACTCAGAGCCAAACATGCCGAATAGGTCACGCGCGTAATCTGAAAGCGTAATTTTCCATTGGATGTCGTCCTGTTTGGTCAGGGGATGGCGCGGGTCAAAGCATTCCTGAGGACCCACAGCGTAGGTTGTGTCAATAAAGTAAAGGTCAGGATTCGCTACCTCGCGGATCATCGGCAGGTTTTCCGGGCGCTGTGCCAATTTAACCGCCTCCCGGGCGCAGGTGTAGTAGGCTTGCCCGCCCAACCATACCCCACCCATCGTCGGCGAACCATCTGCATTTTTCTGCAGATAAACCTCGTCCCATGAGGGGGCGTCGCGGTACATATCCTGATAATTATCGTGCAAACAGAAGAGATAACCGCAGTCCTGAACACGGCGGGCGCAATCTGCCAAGCCCTGCATTCCCGCCGCATTCCGGGTTCGCGGGCATATTGTCGGGATGTTTGCAGTCATAACCGTAACGTGTCCAACCGCCGAGATGAAACAGGACATCGTCGAGCGCCAGGTCGTGCTTGAGGTGTTCGGCGATTTGGGCTGCTTCGTCAAAAGTCCATTTCACATCCACCGATTGTTCGACCATATCTTTGTCGATGCGCCGGGCGAGGGCTGTCCACAACTTGACGTTGCACGCGCCAAAGAGTTTGGCGGCTTGCGGACGGGTTTTCAGTTTCTCCTCCCACGGCACTCTGTAACCCAGGTCTGCGGCGCGTTGCCGGTAAGCGGATGCCAGGACAGGGAGCCCTCCCTGTCCCAGACAGTGCAATTCACACGCGCGCGCGGATTTTGTGAGGAGCAGGCTCAGTCGCAGCGTACCGCCCTGTGCGGGGGCGGTGTGCGATACGTTGAGAGCTGCATAGGGATCTCCCCAGGTGACCAGCAGCGCGCTGCCGGTTTTGAGCAGTCCCGCCATAGCCATATGCACGCCCTCTTCATAATCATAGGTTCCCAGACGTTTTGTAAAGGCATCGCCCTTGTGATGCCTGCAGCAGCAACCCCATGCGAATAGGCAGCAGAACCTCGCCGTCCTCCGCGGCATTGACTTCCAATCCGGATGCGAATAGTTCTACGGCGCCATAAACTGCGTTGTCGGGGATGAGATAAACCTGTAAGACGTGCCCATGCAGCCTGAAAACCAGCGAGAGTCCTGCATCCTGACCGTCGCTGCGCGGTAAAGCGGCATTGTAGTTTATCATCTGTCATACCTTGCGGTGCCGCCGGGCCCGTGGGTGAGAGGACATCGACCGTATTGAGCACCAGCGGTGTGGCGATCTTCTTGTCACCCTGAGTCTGGTGCAGGATCACCCATGGGGTTGCTGCTCCGCTGCTTCCCCAGTTGACATTGCCCTTTTTGTCGTTGAGCGACCAGGCGTTGGTCGCTGGTGAGAGGGTAAATCGCGCCTGGTCAGTTTCCAGTTTATAGGTTAAATCAGTGTTGTCCGGCATAACGTTCCTCCTTTACTGGATCACGAGTACATTGTGGATTGCTATAGAGGCAATGGTCACTTGTATGCCGTCTGCCATTTCTACAACCTCAATGGGGCTGTCAGCAGGCACAAGCGATACCGAGGAAGGGGTTTTATCCACGCGAATCTTCAATTTTATGGGTCCAATGGCTGGAATGGTGTCGATAATGGTGTAATGCTCTGCAGTTTGCATTCCGGTGGTGTTCGTGAGATGCACCAGGAGCTTATCGCCGTCACGCCGACATGCCATGTCGACAAACGGCGGTGCTTCCAGTTCCACCAGCGGTTCAGGGAATACCTCAGCGACCACCTTCCGCAGCAATCCGCGCAGTTGCGGCGTGTGATAGGCAAGATGTGCATGTGCCCAGAGGTCCGTAAATGGCGGCTATTTTGCCATTCTTTGAATGGGTTAACGGTTGCTGCGGGCAATCCGGGTTTGCGCAAATCGGCGGTTGGGTATCGCGATGCGAGGACAGTAGCTTTATTGGCACTGACTGCCTGCCAAAGTCCGGGACAGCGTCCGGGGAGTCCGTCCGGAGCCACAAAATCGGTGCTGTCTTCCGGTGCGCCTTCCAGGGTTACACCGAGTTCTGCTGCGAAGAGTTGGGCTGTCTCCGCGCCGATACACACGAGATTACCGCCGGCGGCGACGTAATCCAGCAGCGCTTGCCGGAAACTCGGTTCCAGGATATGGACTTCCGGCAGGATAACCACAGGATAGTGTGCCAATATGTCGGCGATCTGGTGTTCAGCGAGGACGTCTACTGAATAACCGCTTTCCAGGAGAGCATGGAGCACCCCATGAAGGGCATTATGTTCCCCTTCCCAGGCGCGGAAAACCCCGTTGGTTTTATCATAGAACGCGTAGGACGAGAGCAGCAGTGCAACCTGGGGGACGGATGCGGTTTTATGCGAGACCGCTTGCCGGGCGCGGCAGAAATCGCTTAATTGTCCGACGACCTCGGTGAGGGAGTCGTCAAACCATCCGGCGCGTGTTGGTTGGTAATACACCTGGAAACCACCGCCCTGGGAAAGGACGATGGAAGCCTCCTGTTGAAGTTGAATGGCGGGTTTAAAGGCCCGTTGGCGTCCGCCCTGCGGTCCTCCAGTCCACGAAAATCCCCATGCCATCAGGTCCCACGGCATCTGGGCATTGCTGATGTACCGGGCTTCAAAGCGTGCGGTGTTGACAGAGTCCAGGGCGCTGTAATCACCCGATATGAAGTCAATAGGGGCTTTTACAGGACGGGGTGCAAAACCGGTATACATCCAGTTGCTGGTGATCTCGACACCGGGCTTGTCGGCATGGAGCGCATCCAGATAGTGAGTGAGATAGCGTTCGAATTGCGAACGGTTGAACTCCAGCCATTCCCTCCAGTGCGCCTGATCTGGACTGTACGGAGCGGTGTCGAAGCCGGTGGCGTCTTTCCATGCTGCCATAGCCCGGGAGCTGTAATCCGGGAGCGTGCCCCAGCATTCCCCGTCAATCCAGGCGCCGTCCAGATCGTAAGCGTGAAATACTTCTTTGAGCTGCGGAATCAGTAAGTCGTCCACGTATGCGCCGAATGTGCTGGTCGCGCCGTTGTCATAGACTTCACCGCTAGGGCTTAAAGCCGCCCATTCCGGATGATGTTGGACCGCAACCTGGTCGATGACCCCGGAATAATGGATAAAAAGGCCCACACCATGGGCCTTTGTGACCTTGCGCCAAAGGGCAAGGGCGTCCTTCTGGATGCCGGGTGAAGCCCAACCCACTTTGGTGGGATAGCTGGTGTAGCCCGGATGCCCTTTACAGTCTTGCTGTACATAGTCGGGTTTGACGCGGTCCAGAAGTCGTTCAATCATAGCTTCAGTGAGATCGGCGCCCAGCTCCGTATCGCGCGCGCCGGCGTGAAGGTCAAAATGTATGCCAAAGAATGCGTTTTTTCTGCTGACCATTTCGAACACCTCCTGTGAATTACAGATATTATATGTGCAGTATGGATAGTTGTGAAATGGGTATTTTCCTCGTATGTTTATAAGAGTAGGATAAAATCACATCATAAGAGCATGGAACAATACGCGGGTGAAAAACGTCTGATATATGTCGCGCCAGGTATAAGGTGTGCTTTATGTGCCTGTGTCCGGCGCAAGATCATAGTGTTTGAGATGAGGAGGAACCATGAAAAGGAAAATTTTTGGGATAGGCGTGATCGCTGCGCTCATCCTGATCATATTGGCGGCGTGCAAACCTGCCGTACCCGGCACGCCAACGACAGATATACCTTTGACGCAAACACCACGCCCCACAGCCACGGCTTTACCACCCAAACCTGTGGTGCCCTATACACCGGTTCCGGCGGAAATGCTTTCCCCTATTGTGGTATATCGCAGCCCGCAGCGGGGTGAGTCGCTGCAACTGGATGACGCGATTGAGATTGCTTTTGACAAACCTATGGACCAAAAAGCCGTCGCAAAAGCTTTCCAGGTGCAGCTTGCCGGTGAGACAAAGGCTGTTCCCGGTGAATTTATCTGGAAAGACACCCGCACGCTGTTTTTCCAACCCGCCCAATCCCTTGCCCGGGACAGCGTCTATGATGTGGTCCTGACACAGGATGCTGTGTCTGCGGGGGGTGAGTTGCTGCGCGAACCCTTCACATTCCGATTCAGCACGGTGGGGTATTTGGAAGTCTCTCAGGTGATGCCGGCGCCGGACACGCAGGACGTCGAAACGAACGCGGTCGTAACCGTTATCTTTAATCGCCCGGTTGTTCCTTTAACATCACTGCAGCAAATGGAAGATTTACCACATCCCTTGGTTTTTGCACCGGCAATCAAGGGGCATGGCGAATGGCTTAATACATCTATTTATATTTTTACGCCGGATGAACCGCTTGCCGGAGGTATAACCTACCGCGCTTCAGTTATGGCGGGTTTGCAGGATACAGCTGGCTCGCTTCTGGCAGAGGATTATACATGGAACTTTACAACCGCACCGCCAGATGTTGTCTGGCATACGCCTGATGGTGATGCGTCTTTAGTGGATATCCGTACGTCCATCAGAATACAATTTAACCAGCCCGTCGATCTGGATTCTCTGAAACGCGCATTCAGCCTGACATCCGGAGGGCTGTTAAACGCAAAGGTTGGTGGTGAATTTACCCTTGATGGAAATACGGTCGTCTTCAAACCGGCGCGGGATTTGGCTTTTGACACGCGTTATCAGGTCATGATAGAGGCTGGCGTAACCTCCACCGCGGGTGGCAGTGGTATGGTGAAGAATTACACATGGGAGTTTACAACCGTGCCCTTACCGCGTATCGTTTCCACGAATCCGGCGGACCGGGATCGCAGCGCTTCGCCGTATACGGATTTCAGCATCACGTTTAACGCCCCCATCGATCCGGCAACAGTGATGCCCAACATCCAGATGACGCCGCCGCTTTCACCCACGCTGGTGTACTCTTACTATTCATCGTATAACAATACATTCTCGTTCAGCTTTGGCGCAAAACCTTCCAGTGAGTATAAAGTCACCATCTCCGCTGGCATCGCCGACCCGTACGGCAATACGATCCCCAGAGGGCAGGTTGTGGAATTTCGCACCGCGCCTCTGGATCCAAACTACATTTTACATGTCCCGGACATTGTGGGTACATACGATGCAGGTATGCCTCCGCAGTTGGTCATCGAGTCCATTAATATCGATCGCCTGAATCTGCGTTTATACCGTGTGCCCGATAGATCCTTGGGAAGCTCCTATTGGGACTGGCGGGAAAAAATGCCCGAAGGCGCAGCTTTACTGCGCACCTGGCAGGAAACCCTGGAATCCCCTCTCGATACCGCAACCTACACAGTCGTCAATTTGACTGCTGCGGCAGATGAACGCCTGACACCAGGCGTTTATTACCTGGATGTCAACGCGCCTGGTTTGCCCCGGGATGATTACCGCGCAAATCAGCAGCATGTGATGGTGGTGTCCGATATCAATCTGACGCTCAAGGTTGGACCTGATGAAGGGTTGGTATGGGCAACACGATTGGATACTGGCGAACCTCTACCCAATCTGGATCTGAATGTGTTAGAACTATACGGCAGCTTCACCGCTGCCATAACCACGGACCGGCAAGGTATCGCCCGTTTCCAGGTTCCTGTAAACCATAACACCCTCCTGGTAACCGCTGCAGCGCCTTTTGCTGCTGTGTCGGATCAATGGAGTATGGGGATAAGCCCGTGGGACTTTAACGTCGGTGATGGTGTCTATGGACAGGACTATCGCACCTATATCACGACAGATCGCCCCATCTATCGCCCGGGACAGGAAGTGAACTTTAAAGGTATCATCCGCGCAGAGGATGACGCGGCGTTTGCCCCGTCAGGAATCCGCAAGGTGACGGTCATGATCCGGGATGCGGCTTACGAAGAAATCTACAATGAGGATCTCACAGTCAACAGCATGGGCTCTTTCGAGGGTAAGCTGCTTCTGGAAAATGGAGCGAGTTTGGGCCAGTATTTTATTACAGTCAACATTGCAGATAATTATGCCGAAACCCCTTTCCAGGTCGCTGCCTACCGTCCTCCTGAATTCGAGATTGTGGTTGCATTGGATGAAGCAGAGGTGCAGCGCGGCGATGATATCAAGGCGACGATATCTGCTGCCTATTACTTCGGTGGCGGTCTGGGCGATACTGCCGTGCGCTGGAATGTAACGGCTGAACGCTACAGCTTTACCACGCCATGGGGCGGCCGGTACAGTTTCGATGATGTGGATGATCCCTATGTCTGTTACCGCTGCTGGTGGTGGTGGTGGCCTGACAGGGTGGATACGTCACCCATTTTAGAAGGCACCGGAACCACTGACGCGAATGGAAACCTGGAAATTAACCTTGACGGTCGCACCCTATCTGAGGCTTTAGAGAAAGGCGCGCGCCGGATCACCCTGGAAGCCGTTGCCACCGGACCTGATAATCAGGAGATCGCGGGGCGCAGTCCATTGGTGGTTCACCCCGGGGCGTTCTATACGGGACTCAGTGCACGCCAATATGTCGGTAACGCCGGCGAAGAGAGCGACATCGATGTCGTGGTCGTCGACTGGGCGGGGCAGCGCTTGCCGGACCGGGAGATCAAGGTTTCTTTCTATCACTTTACCTGGGAAAACACTTTTATTGAGAATGAAAATGGCGGCGGGCGTTGGGATTGGGAGACCAAAGAAACCCTGGTTGAGGAAGTGCTTGTCACCACCGATAACCTTGGTGAAGCTGTTGCCACTTTTATACCGCCCAAAGGCGGGTCCTATCACGTCGTTGCCCAACCGGCAAACCTGACCTCTGAAACAGAGGCCATTCGGACGTCTATCTTCATCTGGGTGGCTGGCAAAGACCAGGTGAGTTGGCGGCGGGAGAATAACGACCGGATCACGCTGGTATCGGATAAAACAACCTATCAGGTTGGCGATATTGCTGAAATCCTCATCCCTTCACCGTTTGAGGGACCGCACATGGCGTTGGTCACCGTGGAACGGGAAGGGATACGCCGCCATGAGGTGATTCGCCTTGTGAATAATAGCACCATCTACCGCTTGTTGATTGAGGAGGGAGACATTCCCAATATCTTCGTAAGTGTTGTGCTGGTCAAAGCCCGGACCGGTACCGACCCCGCCAGTTACAAAATGGGACTGCTGCCCATGGATGTTGATCTGGCGCCTAAAACTCTGCACGTCGAAATTGTGCCCGGTACGGAAACAGCTGAACCGGGGCAGGACGTGGTCTATACCCTGATCGCGACCAGACCTGACGGGCAACCGGCAACCGGCGCGGAACTGAGCTTCGATATAGTGGACAAAGCCGTCCTCAGTTTGCGACCGCGAACGGCGAATATCCTGGATACGCTTTATGCGCGCCGGGCTTTACAGGTGGGCACCGCAAGCGGTTTGACCCTCTCGATAAACCGCTATATGCAGCAAATAACCGAAGACCTTGCCTTGCAGGTTGAAGCGCAGGGGGTGAGAGGTATGGGGGGTGGTAACGACGAGATGGGTGATTTGGCTTACGCTGAGTTTGACGGCGCAGAGATGCCGATGGCAGCGCCGTCTGAGCAAGTCATGAAATCTGTCGAAGCAGAGAATATCGCGCCGCCTGCCGGTGTGGAAATTCGGGAGGAATTTGCCGATACCGCTTTCTGGGCGCCCCAGTTACTCACGGATGCGCAGGGCAAGGTGGCTGTCAACGTCACGCTGCCCGACAACCTGACCACATGGGTTGCCCGTGGTGTGGGGTTAACAGCTGATACGATCGTCGGCGAAGGCACCAGCGATCTCATCGCTACAAAACCCCTGTTGATCCGCCCGGTTGCGCCCCGGTTTTTCGTGGTAGATGACCGCGCGCAGTTAGCTGCCAATGTTTCCAATAACACCGCCAGAACGTTGACCGTTGATGTCAGTTTGAGCGCGGAAGGCATAGGCATTTCTGCTGATACCCCGCCGCTGCAGTCGGTCACCATCCCGGCGAACAGCGAGCGCAAGGTGACCTGGTGGGTTACCGTTGATGATGTCGTCCAGGCAAAATTGGTCTTTGGCGCGGTTTCCGGGACGTTTACCGATGCCAGTAAGCCGCGTTTGACCACAGGTCCGGATGGTTCATTGCTGGTGCTGCGCTACACCGCACCGGACATCGTGGGCACTGCCGGTCAGATTCTCGAAGGCGGTTCTGTAACCGAAGCCATCGCGCTGCCGCCCAACCTGGATGACCGGCGTGGTCAGGTCACGGTCCACCTGGATCCCAGCCTTGCCGCCGGTATGCGGGAGGGACTGGACTACCTCGAACACTACGAATATGAATGTACCGAACAGACCGTCAGTCGCTTCCTGCCCAATCTGCTGACTTACAACGCCTTGCGTTCTTTAGGCATCAGCGACCCCGAATTGGAGGCGCGCTTGCCGGATCTTATCAGGACCGGCATTGACAGGTTGGCGATGCAGCAAAACCCGGATGGGGGATGGGGTTGGTGGCATAACACGCAGAACCCGCACAGCAACCCCTATATCAGCGGTTACGTGGTTTTTGGACTGCTGAAAGCCCAAAAGATGAACATTGCTGTGGACAGAAACGTCGTCAGCAACGGCATAGCCTATATCAATGCGCAACTAGTTTCTGAGCGATCGTTCAAGGATGTCTACGACGCGAACCTGCAAGCCTGGTTGCTCTACGTGCTGGCAGAGGGCAATGCTGCCCCGCAGGACAAACTGGATACACTGTATGAGAATCGTGAGAAGCTCAGCCATTACGCGCGGGCTTATCTGGCGCAGGCGCTGTGGTTGAATAACCGCAGCGACAATCGATTGGCAACCCTGCTGTCCGATCTTAACAACACCGCAATCCTCAGCGCCACAGGCGCGCATTGGGAGGAACTGGGTTATGACTGGTGGGCGATGAATACCGATACCCGTTCAACGGCGATCATCCTGGATACCCTGGCGAAATTGGATCCGGAAAATGCCCTGATCCCCAATATCGTCCGGTGGCTGATGGTTGCACGGCAGGGTGGTATCTGGGAGACCACGCAGGAGACCGCTTGGGCGTTGATCTCTTTGACTGACTGGATGGTAGTGACCGGTGAGTTGGACGCCAACTATGACTTCGCTCTGTTCCTGAATGATAAGGAAAGAGTCAATGCTTCTGTCACGCCTGCAACTGTGCAGGACGGGGTGACCGAAGTGATCGTCATCACCGATCTGTTGCGCGATGCCACCAACACGCTGGCAATCGCCCGTTCAGACGGCAATGGGCGGTTGTACTACACCGCGCACCTTGAGGTCTATCTGCCGGTAGAAGAAATCGAACCTGCCGATAGGGGCTTCATGGTGCAGCGCCGTTACACGCTGGCGAACTGTGCTGAGGACAACCGGGTGAACTGCCCGGAGGTGAACGAGATCAACCTTGGCGATGTGGTGCGGGTCGATATCACGCTCATCACGCCGCATGACCGCTATTACGTGGTCCTGGAAGATCCCCTGCCTGCCGGGGCGGAAGCCATAGACACGGGTCTGGCGACCACCAGCCTGCTGGCAATGTCGCCTGGACTGCGCCCGGAGGAATCCCGCTGGTGGTGGTGGTGGAACTGGTACAGCCGCAGTGAGTTGCGCGATGAGAAAGTCGTGCTCTTTGCCGACTACCTGTCGGCAGGAACCTACGAGTACAGCTACACGTTCCGGGCGACGCTGCCGGGTGACTATCACGTCATCCCCACATTGGTGCAGGAGTTCTACTTCCCCGAAGTCTTCGGGCGCAGTGACGGGCGCTTGCTGACCATCGGCGAGTAGAAATAAGCAAGACGTGTAAATAGAACACGCGGTGGGTTGGAAGCAGCCCACCGCGTGTTTTATATTTGACAGTCTATAAACGCAGGCCAACCGGTCAAACAGAATGCAATCTGGAGGTCCTGTACACAGGAGCTTTGTAAACGTTCCCATTCCCGAATGTGTTTGCTGTAGGGGCGAACCTGTGTGTTCGCCCTTGCACATCAAGTTAAGAAAAACGAGGGGTCATTCCCGCTTTCGCGGGAATCCATCCGGGGCTTCTGTGTTCGCCCCATAAGCCTCTACCCATGCCATTCGTTACCTTCCCGGAAGGTCTGCCCTTCAACGGCATGCCTTCATTATCCCGGGAAGATTGTCAATCCCCTTCCGGGAAGGTTTCGGGTTGCCTTTCTATCTCCGAATGCGTTTCGGTATAGGGGTGAACCTGTGTGTTCGCCCATGCGCATCAAGTTAAGAAAACGAGGGGTCATTCCCGCGAAAGCGGGAATCCATCCGGGGCTTCTGTGTTCGCCCCATAAGCCTCTACCCATGCCATCCGTTACCTTCCCGGAAGGTCTGCCCTTCAACGGCATGCCTTCATTATCCCGGGAAGATTGTCAATCCCCTTCCGGGAAGGTTAGAGAAAAAACGTGTGGTTGTGTTTGTGCTATAGACTAAAAAATCCGCACATTCCATGCTCCGCTTTCAGAACCGCTACGGAGTGCCCTGCTCAAAAACTACCAATTTTCTGAGTGATTAAAATATTGACATCTCTGAAGATATCGTATATGATGTATATAGTCAATAGAGCAGGAGGACCTATGCCCAGGTATCCATTGAATTTACCGGTTGAACTGAAGCAGGAAGCTGAATCGTACGCCGCCGAACAGGGTGTATCGCTCAACCAGTTCATCATGTGGGCGGTAGCTGAAAAAGTCGGCGCGCTTCGCCAGCGGCTGGATGACCCCAATTTCCCGCATATCTCTTACAGGCGGGGCGCAGCAGGCATCCCCACACCCGTGGTACGGGGGACAGGAATTCGCGTCCAGACTGTGGTGATTGCATCCCGTCACTGGGCGTTGACACCACCACAGATAGCCGAGCAGTACGTGCTCAACGCATCTCAGGTAAAAGAAGCACTGGCTTTTTATGAGACTTACCCCGCTGAGATTGACCAGGCAATAGCCGTCGAAGGGGCGCTGGAACCTGGCGATGCCTGAACCGCGGCTCCACCTCGATGCTGATGCTTCGAGTAAAGCGCTGCACGCAGCTCTTGTAGAACTGGGGCACGATGTTACCCGTACCCCGGAAATCTGGATGCCCATGGATGCCACCGACGATTTGCAGCTCCTGGGTGCAGCAGCGCAAAGAAGGGTGATCTTCACCTTCAACATCCGCGATTTTATGGCACTGGCAGCGCGTTACCCTCACCACAGCGGAATCATCCTCGCAGCGCAGGCAAGCTGGACACTCTCTGATTTGATAGGGGCGCTGGATCGCGCACTGTCCGCAACAGAAGCGGAAGACTGGACCGGTCAGGTGCGTTGGCTGAACGATTGGCGATAGCTGGTGGATATATCCGGATTCTTTCCCCTGGAAGTGTGCATACAGAATCCCGGCTGGTTAACCCGGACTGCCGGCATCCTGCCGGCATGTTCCTATCTTTCCATTGCTTCCGTGATCCCCACCGCCAGATACCGCTTGTATGGGTCGTATTAGCTTTCCGCAAGCGGATTCACAAACCGCACGCCGTCAATAACCGCCCCGTGGTTGAAGTCCTCGCTGTAAACCACCGTGATGCCGTGCAAATAAGCGGACGCCCAGATTTGCGCGTCCCGGAAGTGCATCTGGTGGTGCTGTGTCCCGCGCGCTGCCAGCAGAACCACCGTTTCCGTGACCGGCAGGACGGGCCACTGCGCCGCGAAAGCCTGGAGTTGGGCTTCTGCCTGCTGCCGGCGTCAAAGGTGGGACGAGTTTTCGCGTGGCAGCCGCGTAGAACTCCGCCAGCACCTGCGCGGTGATGACGCCGGTCTGCGCTGCCCGTAATTGATCGGATAACCTCCATCGCCCGGCGCTGCTTGACCGGCGCGCGCGGGTCGTAAGCGTGGATCAGGATATTGGTGTCAATCAGAACGCTATCCATTGCGCTCCAGCCGCTCCGTGTAAAGTTCCTCCCGGATCCATGCCCGTTCCCCGGCTGCCGTATTGGGCATGACCTGTGCGGCACGGGCTTCCATGAGCGCTTGTGCCCCTTCCCAGGCTGCTTCCGCCCGGTGCTGGCGTTCTGTCTCCGACAGCAGAAGGTCGACCGCCTTGCGGATGATATCGGCTTCAGTCGTGCCCAGCGCCGCCGCCAGCTTTTTGACAGCCACATCCTGTCCGGGTTCGAGATAAACCTGTTTGCGAATCATGGTCGCCATTGTCCCCTCCCTGTATGATGTATATTTATATTATATCATACATCATGGTACGCATATCATGCCGCGTAGAGCAGGCTCTGTAATTGCTCCAGCGCCTGTTTCAACGGTTCAGGGCCGCCAAAGAAACCGGCAATTTCCAGCAGGTTGCCGTGATTGGAGATGGGCGCAATCTGGAGGGCGTCCGGCAGTTTGAACTGCGACAGGCCGTGTTCGGCGTAGCTTTCCAGCAGTTCGTCGAGAATTACCCGGGCTTCGACCTGGTACTGCGCCAGGAAGGCGGCTTGGCGCTGCCGGAAGCGGGTCGCGCGCTCGCGGCGGGAATGCACCGGCAGCTGGAATGCCAGGTGGCAGAGCAAATCAAAGGGATCGGCATCGGGCTGATTGGCAATGCGGCGCAGCTGGTCGAGGTCGATGCCCCGGTTTGCCAGCCTGTCGATGACTTCGCTGCGCAGAATCGGTTCTGCCCAGCTTGCGCGCAGCGTGTCGTAATCGGTGTAGAGCGTGCGGACCTGGTCGCCGGCGTAATCCACGTAGCGGGTCACGTTGAGGCGCCGTCCGTTGGGGTCCAGTTCATAGACCATCGAGGCGACAATCTCAACCGGCACACCATCCACGTAGTATTTGGGGTGTGAAGATCCATCTTCACCGCTCTTTCCTCCGCGTCCGGCTTTTTACCGTTATCACCAGGTGGAGGCAGCGGCTCACCGTCAAATTCCGGATCGGCAAAGCGCGCCATCGCGCTGCCGGTGAAATCCAGGATGTTGAAGAAGAATTTGTCGTGGTCGGTGTCCACCCGCGTGCCCCGTCCAATGATCTGCTTGAATTCGGTCATCGAGTTGATGACTCGGGCCAGGACGATGTTCTTGCAGGTCGGCACATCCACGCCGGTCGTGAGCAGTTTGGAGGTCGTGGCAATCACCGGCATCGGATTTTCGGGGTCCATAAAGTCATCCAGGTGTGTGGCGCCCACGTCCCCTTCATCCGACGTGATCCGCACGATGTAATCAGGGTGGCGTTGGGTGAGGTCGGTATTGAGTTCGTAGAGCGCGCTGCGCATCCGGGCAGCGTGCTCCTGATCCACGCAGAAGATGATGGTTTTGGCGAAGCGGTTGGTGCTTTTGAGATAGTCACTCAGGTGTTCGGCGATGGTTGCGGTGCGTTCTTTGAGCACCAGGGTGGTTTCGTAATCCTTGGTGCTGTAGAGTTGGTCGGGGATCGCCGCGCCATCCCGGGCGATCTGGCCCCGTCCTGGGGCGCCAGCCGTAGATATCCACGTTGGTGCGCGTATCGTGGACGCGATAGGGCGCGAGAAAGCCGTCCTCGATGCCCTGCGCCAGGCTGTAGGTGTAGATGGGATCGCCAAAATAGTCATAGGTATCGCGGTTGTCCTCGCGCAGCGGGGTCGCCGTCATCCCCAGCTGGTAGGCTGGGTGTGAAGTATTCGAGGATTTCGCGCCAGTTGCTGTCATCCCGGGCGCTGCCCCGGTGGCACTCATCGACGATGATCAAATCGAAGAAATCCGGGGCATAGTCCTTGTAGAGCCCGGGGCGATTTTCGTCCTGCGGCAAGCGACTGGTAGAGGGCGAAGTACATATCGCGGCTTTTGAAGGCTTCGCCCTGGATTTTGCGCCGGGCGTCATCGAATGGCGCGAACATGCCGTCTTTGGGACGGTCCACCAGCACGCTGCGATCTGAGAGGAACAGGATTTTCGGCTTGCCGTAGCGTCCGGTAGCGTTCCACCCGGCGTTCCACAGCTTCCAGGCGATCTGAAAGGCCACGAAAGTTTTGCCGGTGCCGGTCGCCATGGTCAGCAAGCACGCGGTGATTGCCCTGCAGAATCGCTGCGTACTGCGCGGTTGATGGCGATCTCCTGGTAGTAACGGGGCGGTTTGTTGGGAACCGCGTAAGAGGGTTGGAGCAGTTTGGCTGCCAGGGCATCGTCGGTGAGGTTTTCCGCCTTGCGCCAACGGGCAAAAAGTTCGACGGGTGTGGGATAACGGGCGATCTCGCGTTCGACGCCGGTGGTGAAGTCATGCTCCAGAATGCGCTGTCCATTGGTGGCGTAGGCGAAATGCAAGCCGAGAATTTGCGCGTATTCCATCGCCTGTTGCATCCCGGTTTCGGCGGGTAAGTTCTCTTCCTTGGCTTCGACGACAGCCAGTTTGAAGTCGCGCTGGTAGTAGAGGATGTAGTCCGCGAATTTGCGCTGCCCGCGGACGGCCACTTCGCCATCGCCAACGGGCAGCAGCCGCCCATCGGTGAAGAATTCTTCCTCGCGGATGTAATGCGGTGGTTCTTCCCAGCCGGCGGATCGTAGCGCCGGTGTGATATACGCGCGACAGGTATCGGCTTCAGACATCCTGATCGTCCCTTCTTGGAAAACCCTTGCGGTGCTGCTTGCACCATAGAGCAATAAGTTTTGTATTGATTTAAGTATAGTGCAAGAGCAGAAAATGAGCAATACTCAGCAGGATTTCGGGTGACTGTCTTTTTTCAGCAGAGCAAAACCGGACCGCGAGCAATTCCCACTTCCTTCAAGCTCAAACCTCTGAGCTCGAAGGAAGTCAGGGGGTTGGATCAAAATTCCTTAACATAACGCATTTAGATATCCACAGGAAGTTACCTCTACAGGATATCTCCAGATCCGCAACCTCTTCCGCAGTTAGGCATCGCTTCCCAAATACGGGAGATCCCTTTAGGGAAGTGAGACGCAGAAGACTGCGTTTTGGATTAGGTCCAAAGCCAGTAACTTGATACTTGCGTTGCGGGTTTATCATTTACCTGCTGTTGCACCCGCCTGGACAACGGACCCTACGTACGCTGCGGCGCTGACAGAATGGGGTGTGAAGCATCTGTCCTCTTGATGGATAGAATACATGTTCCATAATAGAAATATGAAGGTAAAAACAGGTTGTTGAAACCAGTGGCTAGAAAATGATTAAAACAATAGTCGAAACAATAGTCTGGCTCAGGCGTAAAACGGACTATTGTTTCAATCTCAAAATCGTGAAGGTATTTAAAAACTATAGTCTTTCAAAGATATTTCAGAATAATATAGCATAAATATGAGGAGCAGTTCAACTTAGAGGTAGAAATTAGATCAGGAACTGTGCACCCGTTCCCGCCGTTTCATTGTGGATTCTATCATCGGTACTATAATGATTTTGATTGCGACCTTATCCGGTCGTGATAAAGGGTGCGTATATGGGTGACGATATAGTTAGCGAAATTATGCAGGCAGAGCAGACAACTGCCAGGATACAGGCTGAAGCGCAAGCTAAAGCTGATGGCATTATTGCTGCCGCAAAGAAGGAAGCAATTTCGATGCGTGAAGCTGCTCGGGCTGAGGCTCAAAAGAAAGCCCAGGGAATCATAGAACAGGGAAAACATACCGCTGAAGATGCGCGAACTCAAATTATCGCTGCAGCACAACAGGAAAATGCAGCGTTAGAAACTGAAATCGCCACCAATGTAGAGGCTGCCGTAGCCTACGTCGTGCGCCAGATTCTTGGCCAGGTATAGGGCGAGGTAGGGCGCAGTGGTTGAAAAGTATTCGGTTGTTCATTCTGTGACGCGTTCGCTGTATGCTGGTTTGCTCTCCATTTATGAATGGCAGGCACTGGTTCAGACACCGGATTACGATGCTGTGTTGGACATGCTTTCCAGGTCAACATACGGGCCATATTTGGATATAGACCGGGCGCTGTTATCACCGCGGCGGACGGTCTATCAAATCCGGCAGCACCTTATTGATGTCTATGCCAAGTTGATACGTTTTGCCCCTCCCGCAACCGCTAAAGTCCTGCAGACACTCTGGCACCATTATGAAGTCGATAACATCAAAGCTGCATTGCGCGGCTTTGAAGCTGGCGCCTCCTGGGATCAGGTGCTGCACCTTCTGTATCCTATGGGACATGATACGATTGTCGGTGTTGGCTTGCTCAGACAAATGGTAGAAGCGCCGGATATGGAGCATGCGGTGGATGTGCTGAACGGCTTGTCTTACCATCCGGTCTTAGTGCATGCGCTGACACGCTATCACGAGGAACAAAACTTATTTCCGCTGGAAGTGGCGTTGGATTTGGGATACCGCAGGCTTTTATGGGAAAGCATCTTTGCGCTCAAGGGGAAGGACCGCGCCATGGCGTTACGCACGATAGGCACTGTGCTGGATTCTGATAACCTGTTGTGGGCAATCCGGTATCGCGTTTATCATCACCTGTCCGAAGAAGAGATTGTGAACTATACACTCCCTGTGGGTTATAAGGTTTTTGATGATGATATCAGAGCGATCGCGCGCGGCGCCAGTATCGCTGATGTGGTTTTTAAGATTTATCCCGAATTGGAATCCGAACTTTCAGGCGTTATTCTTGATTCTGGTGGTGGTTTAGGTCAGTTGGAGCGTGCCTTAAACAAGCTGGCACTCGCGCGCTGCCGAAATGCTTTTATCGGCTACCCATTTCATATCGGAATTCCGCTCGGTTATGTGTGGTTGAACGAATATGAAATCCGTGATCTAACGGTCATTGTTGAAGCAAAATCGACTGGAACCGCACCGGATGTATTTATACCGATGCTGGTTATGGGTTATACGGTGTAATGTGATGCAATCGTTGGGTCTTATCTATCGTTATAAAAGATACTTTTGGGTTTTACCTAAACGGCTCAGGAGGACTTGATGTTCCGTTCTCAATCCATGTGTAAAGTCGATATAGTTGTGCCGGAGAGCGATATTATCCCCGTGACTGAGGCGTTGGCACAGGCAAATATAGTACACTTAGGCGGATTGCCTGATTTAGCCGGTGATGTCGATCTGTCTCAAACCGGTCATTGGCAGGAAATTGAGCACAATTACGCAGCACTGGAGCAGCGGTTGCGCAGTTTGATGGCATCCCTGGATGTAAGTGAAGAACGCGTACCGGACGAGTCTTTACATTGGATCAATCTGGATCTGGCAGAGCGCGATATCGCGAGCATGGAAAGAGAAGCCAGTGAACCGGTTAAGCGGCTTCATGCAGCACACGATAAATTATCTGAATTGGAGACGGTGCGTTATCAGCTTACACCCTTCACCTCGTTGGATATCGATCTTCAAATATTCAGAGATGCGCATTACATTTTCTCTATGTTTGGTTTTGTGCCGGTGGATAACGTTGATCGCCTGCGGACAAGCCTCGATCAAATCCCGTCCACGCTGGTCGTTTTTGGGGAGAAAGAGCACCTGGCGGCGGTTGGGCTTTTCGGTTTGATGCGGGACACTGAAGTGCTGCGGCGCGCAGGTAGAAGCGCCTATCTCAATGCTATCGCCGTACCGGAGGAATACAGGGGGCCTCCCCGCGAGATCGTGGTTGCGTTGGATGCCAGCATCCAACGGACGCGGGAACGTATTACCGCTTATCAGAGTGAACTGCACGTCCTGCAGGAGACACGCATTCGTAGAATGCAGCATTTGCTCTGGCGTTTGCGAACTAGTCGTCATATTAGCCGGACTATTGCCGGGTTCCGCAAATTCAAAGTTACATACCTGATATCGGGTTGGGTGCCAAGTGCAAAGGGTGACACGGTAAAGCAATGCGTGAATGCGAGTTCAAATCATGCGGTGGTGAAAGTGAGTGCGTTGCGTCTGGAGGAACGTCTTTCAGCGCCGTTTAACTTTCATAATCCACCCATTATTAATCAGTTCGAGCAGTTGGTCACGACTTATAGCTTGCCGTCCTATAATGAACTTGACCCAACCCCGTTGTTGGCATTGACATTCCCGTTGATTTTTGGGGTGATGTTTGGTGACGTTGGACATGGGTTGGTGCTGTTGTTGCTGGGTTTGCTCGTGCTCAGTCGCAAGGTTAAGGCATTGGCAGGCATGGCGCAGCTTGGAGGTATTGTCTCCATATGCGGTGCAGCCTCAATGCTCTTTGGTGTATTATACGGCAGTGTGTTTGGTTATGAGAATCTTCTTCCTGCACTATGGTTACGTCCTTTAGAGCGTACACAGGATATCCTTGTGGCAACGGTAATTTTCGGCATCATCACGCTTTCTGTAGCTATGCTGTTCAGTATATTGGGATCTGTTCAAAAAAGGGAATGGGGTCGGGCTCTGTTCAGCAATGCCGGGTTGGCTGGGTTGCTCTTTTACTGGTCGTTAGTGGGGATGGGTGCAGGTTTGCTGTCGGCTAAAGCGTATATAAGCAACGATATACTCCTCCCACTTTTAGTGGTTTCTGCTTTATCGATTACCCTGGCTGGAATTTTGGAACCCCTTGTGGATGGTCGTCCCATAGAGCGGTCTTCTCTGGGAATGACTTTGACGATGGGCTTATTTGAACTTTTCGAATCGGTTATCGGTTTATTGAGCAATACCCTTTCATATGTGCGTATGGGAGCATTTGCCGTTGCGCATATCGCATTAAGTTTGGTTGTCTTTATTATGGCTGATTTGGTTAGTCCAGGACATGGCTTGGGATATTGGGTGGTTGTCGTTCTGGGGAATATGTTCGTCATAGGGTTTGAAGGCATGATTGTGGCAATACAGACATTGAGGTTGGAATACTACGAATTCTTCAGCAAGTTTTTTACCGGCGGTGGGATTCGTTACAAACCGTTAGGCATGCTGGCTGCTGACTAAATTTCTTGATCAATAAACAGAACTGGGGGAAAAGATGAAGTATCTATTTGCATTATTGGCTGGGATGATTCCTTTGGTGCCGGCTTTCGTACTGTTCTTCAAACGGCGCCATTCCCGAGAGCGTATGACACGCAGAACGGTCCTCGGACTGAGTGCTTTCAATATAGTCATCGCTCTGGTTGTTATTGGATTGGGTTTGGTCAGCCTTGTCTTGCCTGGTGCGGTCGAGGCGGGTAATCCTCAGCAGACAGCGCCACCAGCCCGTGACCCATTAGCCTTTATTGGCGCCGGTATCGCTGTTGGTTTAGGCGCTATCGGAGCTGGGTATGCGGTCGGCAATGTGGGATCTGCTGCGGTGGGAGCGATAGCCGAAAAGCCAGAATCCTTTGGTCGTGCTTTGATTTTTGTGGGTCTGGCTGAAGGTGTGGCTATTTATGGCTTGATCATTGCCTTTATTATCTTAAGTTGATGCGATGAAACTTCTCGTTATCGGCGCATCTCTGGCTGTTTGGGGTTTCTCCCTGGCGGGTATTGACGGTCAGGTCGTGACATCCGAGAATGAATTATCAGCGGCTTTGGATGGCGCGCTGAATGACCCGGATATCGGCATTATCCTCATTACGAGTCAAGTCGCTGACTTGGCGCGGGAACGGGTCAGTAGCCTGATGTCACGCAGTGAGTTACCGCTGATTGTGGAGATTATGGGACCAGAGGGACCTTCAGCAAATCGTCCTTCGATTAACGAGATGCTGCGGCGTACGATTGGGGTGCGATTATGAGTATAGCTGAAATGAAGGCATTGGTTGATGCCGTTAAATCGGAAGCGGAAAGGGATCGCGAGCGAATCTTGAATCATGCCAGCTCTGAAGCACGGAGTATCAGTGAACGCGCGAGCGCGGAAGCTGCGTCTGAACAGCAGATAATCTTGCAGAAAGCTGAAGATCAGGCTGCACTTCTTCTCGTAGAAGCACGGGCTACTGCGCAACTTGAGGCGCAATCCATGAAACTTGAGAAGCGGGAAGCGATGATTAACCATGTGTTTGACCGGGCGGAAGAACGGCTGGCGGGTCTGCATCAATCGGAAGATTATCAGGTTGCAGTTTATGCGTTGATTGAGGATGCCGTAACCCGTATGGAGAATGTGCATTCGCTTGTCGTAGACGCGGATGCTGTAACTATGGAGTTTTTGGATCAGGACGTGCTCATTAAGTTGGGGAATGATTGGGGATGCCGCCTTCTGCTGGGTGACGTATTGAAAGAGCGGAATGGCGTCATTGTACGCAGCCATGATGGTCGTTTTATCTATGACAATACGTTTCAGGCACGGTTGACACGGTTAAAACCCGAATTACGGTCACCGGTATTTCAAACGCTCCGAGGGCATGGTTTATGATGGGTACTTTAGTGCAGCCGAACCAGGTTGGGGTCATTACATGGATCAATGGCCCTGTTGTGCGCGCTCGTGCTTCCCGGGACATTGGTATGCATGAGGTGCTGCAGGTCGGTCCTGAACACCTGGTGGGTGAAGTTATCAGCTTGAGTGGTGATCTGGTCACCTTGCAGGTCTACGAAGAAACCTCCGGTCTTAAACCTGGGACAGCACTCTATACGACCGGTGCGCCGTTATCTCTGGAACTTGGACCTGGATTGATGTCCGGGATATTTGACGGAATTCAACGCCCTCTGCCGGTTATGCATGCGCTCAGCGGTAATTTCATCCCGCGTGGTATTCAACTCACCCCGCTTTACCGCAAGCAGGTATGGGAATTTACCCCCACAGTTGAGGTTGGCAAGCCAGTCCGGGGGGGGATTGTCCTGGGTGTGGTGCCGGAGACCGCGCTTATTGAACATCGTGTTATGCTGCCCCATGGGCTTTCCGGACAATTGACGTGGATCGCCCCACCAGGGGGTTATACGCTTGAGGATGAAATCGCGCGTGTGCAAACACTCGCCGGCGAGGAATCTGTGACCATGCTTCAACAATGGCCCGTCCGTAAACCACGACCTCACCTGAAACGTTTGCGACCGGTTGAGGTGCTGATAACGGGGCAGCGTGTCCTGGACACGTTTTTCCCACTGCCGAAAGGTGGAACGGCTGCGATACCGGGTGGCTTTGGTGCAGGCAAGACTGTGCTCCAGCACCAGGTCGCGAAGTGGAGCGATGCGGATGTCATCATCTACGTAGGTTGCGGTGAACGCGGTAATGAGATGGCTGATGTTCTGCGGCAGTTCCCTGAATTACTCGATCCGCGTTCCGGACATCCGCTCATGGAGCGCACAATTCTGATCGCAAACACATCCAACATGCCGGTGGCGGCGCGTGAAGCGAGTATCTATACGGGCGTTACATTAGCTGAATACTATCGTGACATGGGTTACGATGTTGCGCTCATGGCGGATTCAACTTCGCGCTGGGCAGAAGCTTTGCGCGAGATATCCGGACGATTGGAAGAAATGCCTGCGGAGGAGGGGTTCCCCGCTTATCTACCGGCGCGTTTGGCTGAGTTTTACGAGCGTGCCGGGAGTTTTATTACACTTAATGGCGATAAGGGTTCGGTGACTTTGATTGGAGCGGTCAGCCCTCCCGGCGGTGATTTCTCGGAACCTGTGACACAGCACACACGGCGTTTTGTGCGCTGTTTCTGGGCGCTGGACAAGACGCTGGCAGCGGAGCGGCATTTCCCATCAGTAAACTGGCTGGAAAGTTACAGCCAGTATGTCGACGAGATAGGGCAATGGTGGATTGAGAAGGGTTATCCTGATTGGTCGGAGCTGCGGGAGCGTGCGCTGGATTTGCTGCAACGTGAAAGTCATCTGCAGCAGATTACCCAGCTCATCGGTGCCGATGCCCTGCCTGATGAACAACGTTTGATTCTTGAAACAGCCCGATTGCTGCGCTTGGGCTTTTTACAGCAGAGTGCTATAGATGAAATAGACACGTTTGCCAGCATTGATAAACAAATGCGTCTTATTAAAGCTCATCCTTGAATTTCACACTATGGCAACACGTTTAATAGGTTTGGGGTGCCCGATTGTGATCATCCGTGATCTTCCTGCCGTTGGTCGAATTATCCGGCTCAAGGACACAGTGTCGAATGACGCATTAACACAAATTGATGCGCTGCGCGATCATTTAGTGGCGCAGATTCATGAACTGGAGCAGAAGTATATATGAGCAGTAAACTATCACCTGGCGGGCATATCATAAAAGGTTTATCCCAGATCAACGGTCCCATTGTGGTTGTCGAGGGAGCGATAGATGCCGGTTACGATGAAGTTGTGGTAGTGATCGGTGCTGACGGTGAAGAGCGTCAGGGGCGCGTTCTGGAAGTTGGTGAGGGGATTGCTGTTGTCCAGGTCTTTTCGGGAACTGACGGATTAACACCTGCAGCCTCGCGTGTCGTATTCAGTGGGAGTCCAATGCGGATTCCTGTTGCTGAGGAAATGCTGGGGCGTGTTTTTGATGGACTTGGGTAAACCCATTGATGGTCAACCTGACCCACTCCCTGAACTTTGGGCTGATATCAATGGCAAGCCGATAAACCCGACCGCACGTACTTATCCCCAGGATGTTATTTGCACAGGGATATCGGCGATTGACGGGATGAATACCCTGATACTCGGACAGAAGGTTCCAATATTTTCAGGCAGCGGAATGCCTCATGATCTGATAGCAGCACAAATTGTGCGCCAGGCGCACGTTCTTCAATCTGCCGCAGCCAAATCCACAGGCAATGACCATACTGAGTTTGCGATGATTTTTACCGCCCTGGGTGTAAAACACGATGTGGCGAACTTTTTTACCGACGTTTTCTCCAGTAGTGGTGCTCTCTCCCGTGTGGCTATGTTTCTCAATCTGGCAGATGACCCCGCTGTGGAGCGTGTTGTCACACCTCGTGTCGCCTTAACCTTGGCTGAATTCCTGGCTTTTGAACGCGGCATGGATGTCCTTGTCGTTATGACTGACATGACGAATTATTGTGAAGCTTTGCGCCAAATTTCCAGCGCGCGTGGTGAAATCCCCAGTCGTAAAGGATATCCGGGTTACCTTTACAGCGATCTGGCAGGTCTCTACGAACGCACCGGGCGCATTCAAGGCAAACCTGGCAGCATCACGCAGATTCCTATATTGACGATGCCGAACGACGATATTACCCATCCGGTACCTGATCTGACCGGGTATATCACTGAAGGTCAGATTGTGCTCAGTCGCAGCCTTCATCAACAGGGCATCTACCCGCCAGTCAGCATTTTACCGTCGCTGTCGCGCCTGATGAAGGATAGCATCGGGGAGGGATTCACACGTAGTGACCATCCCCACCTTGCTTCTCAGCTTTACGCTGCCTATGCCGGCGCGCAAGAAGTTCGCTCTCTTTCTTCTGTTATTGGTGAGGAAGAACTGAGTGCGGTTGACCAGGCATATCTCCATTTTGGAAGGGATTTTGAACAGCGGTTTATCACGCAGGGAAAAACAGAAATGCGCGCCATAGAAGAAACTTTGGATATCGGATGGGATGTTCTCTCAGTACTCCCGCGCAGTGAATTAACCCGGGTGCGCGATGAAGAACTTGACGCCCACTATAAGAGCCAATCCTCGATCAAAAAGTAGAATGTGATGCAGTATAGGAGGCGTGTTTGACCAGGCGTAACAACATTGCTCCCACGCGCAGTAACTTGATGAGTACGCGCGAAACGCTGCAACGGGCGCGGGAAGGGTATGAAATCCTTGACCGTAAGCGAGAGGTTTTAACCAACGAACTCATGCACATTTTCCATGACTCGGTTCAGGTACAGACAGATGTGCAAAAACTTCTCCAGGAAGCCTATGCTGCGTTGGAGATTGCGCGGCTTGAAGTTGGACGTGAGCATCTTGAGTGGGCAGCGCTATCGGTGAACAGCACAATAGAGGTCGATATTCAGCCCAGGAGCATTATGGGTGTTGTGATTCCCCGCGTGACCAGCGCCGGCGCACCCCCAGAGACACCGTATGGTTTGGGTAATACGACAGTAGCTTTGGATGAGGCGGCATTGCGTTTTCGGGTAGTTCTGGAAAGAATCCCGGAATTGGCAGAGGTTATGACCAAAGTTTGGCGTTTAGCACGTGAATTGCGGAAGACGCAGCGCCGTGTGAATGCGCTGGAGTATGTCTTTATTCCGCAATACGAAGAGACAGTGGCTTTTATCGAAAGCGCTTTGGAAGAACGTGAGCGAGAGGAGCTTTTCAGATTAAAGCGGGTTAAGGAGCTGCACGGATCCGGTTACCAATCCGAATCCGGGAACTCAAAATAAGTTCTTGTTTTCAGGTGCCAATCGAGTTGGGGAAGAGGCAGACCATGGAAAATCCAGAATCGCTGGCCCGTCAATTTGACCAAAATGTAGAGAGCCAGGAAGAAAATACAACACAAAGTCCGTTTTCCAGTATTCTCATCTATGTTGATGGCTCAGAAGCGTCGATGGAAGCGTTGAGAGTGGGTATCCGGATAGCCAGTACACATCGTATACCTGTTACTGCGCTGAGCGTGATAGAGGAAAAGGTGGTTGCGGAAGTCGCAGCGATTTCGCACGAAACGCAGGAATCTGTGCGCCGGCAAATGGAAATTAAAAATCGGAATTATCTCGAATATGCAGATCAACTAGCTAATCGTCAAGGTGTAATTTGTAAAAAGCTGGTAAGAAGGGGCATACCGCATATTCAAATCGCTGATGTCACGCGGGATACCGGCATTGACCTGATTGTGTTGGGTGATGGACGTGTGTGGAATGAAAGACATCTCGTTACAGGGAGCCTGACTGAAAGGGTTATTGAATATACGCCTTGTTCAGTATTGGTTGTGCACCCTAAATAATTACCCCCCCATCAAACTTGACAATGTTGCCAGACTCACGTAATATGAAGGTGTACACATAATTGTGCAATGTCGTTTGATTGCGCTGACAAATCACTAGAGACACTCACGATTATAGACGTTCCTTTAACATCACTAGCTTTCATGTACGTGAACCAGGAGGTCATGATGTCCACGATCAAGGATATGGTGGAATACGTTGTTAAGGCACTTGCCGACGATCCGGAGTCAGTCAGCGTATCCGAGTCACTTGGTGAATCCGTCGTTATGATTGAATTGAGTGTTGCCCCTGACGATATGGGACGTATCATCGGTCGCAAAGGTCGAACAATCAATGCAATTCGATCTCTTGCCCGGATTTTGGGTGCGAAAGCAGAAAAGAAGGTTAGTGTAGAAATCGCTTAATTCGCAACCCATAGCATTCATAAAACCACCAGCTTTATCGGCTGGTGGTTTTTAAATTTATTTTAAAGGCAAGGGTCTGGAATTAAATAATCACCCTGGCCTGGTATTCACCCCATCTGTTTCGCAATACACTGCAGATTTCACCCAGCGTACAGTTTGCTGTCACTGCCTGAATAAACAGGGGCATCATAAGGGTACTGGCAGAACGCGCGGCTTGATCTATTAAAGTCAGGCTTTCTGAAACCCGGTTTGGATCCCGTTGGCTTCGAACCATTGCCAGATGCCTGCGTTGTTCCTGTTCAATGGCGGGATCCACTTTAAGCTGCGTCAATTTGACTGTGCTTTCTTCATCCTGGAACATATTTACACCGACAATCACCTGATCTTGCTGCTCTATTTTAATCTGCGTTTGATAAGCAGCTTCAGCTATCTCCGCTTGCATATAACCCTGTTCGATGGATGCTGTTGCGCCACCTTGTTCATCTATGATCCTGATATAGGCGTTGGCTTGATTCTCCATCTGCTGTGTCAATTGTTCTATAAGATATGAACCGGCTAAAGGGTCGATCACATCGGCAACACCAGATTCATAAGCGATGATTTGCTGCGTGCGAAGGGCAACCCGTACGCTTTCTTCGGTGGGTAACCATAAGGCTTCATCCATTGAATTGGTGTGGAGGGATTGGGTACCCCCCAGAACCGCCGCCAGGGCTTGCAGTGTTACGCGAATCACGTTATTCATTGGCTGCTGTGCTGTTAGTGTGGATCCCGCCGTTTGTGTGTGGAAGCGCAGACACCAGGACCGTGGATTCTTTGCTCCGAAGCGTTGGCGCATAATCCTTGCCCACATACGCCTTGCTGCACGGTATTTCGCAACTTCCTCCAGGAAGTTGTTGTGTGCATTGAAGAAAAATGAAAGGCGCGGTGCAAATTCATCCACATCTAATCCCCCTTCAATAGCAGCTTCAACATAGGCAATCCCGTTGGCAAGGGTAAAGGCAATCTCCTGAACAGCGGTGCTGCCAGCCTCTCTGATGTGATAGCCACTGATGCTGATGGGATTCCACTGCTGAGCGTGTTTAGCGCCGTATGTGAAGGTGTCGGTAATCAATCGCATAGAAGGTCGAGGTGGGAAGATGTATGTGCCTCGGGCGACATACTCCTTGAGAATATCGTTTTGAATGGTCCCCTGAAGTTCATGTGCGCCGACGCCCTGTTCCTGGGCGATTCCGATATACATCGCCCACAGGATAGCTGCTGGTGCATTGATGGTCATGGAAGTGCTGACTTTATCCAGTGGGATGTCCTTAAACAAAATACGCATATCATCAATACAACTGACCGAGACGCCCACCTTACCCACCTCACCAATCGACATCTCATCGTCGGCGTCATACCCTAATTGGGTGGGCAGATCAAAGGCAACCGATAAGCCTGTTTGTCCCTGATCCAGTAAATAAAGATTCCTGGCATTGGAAGCTTGTGCGGATGCGTAACCTGCGTACTGCCGCATGGTCCACATGCGCCCGCGATACATTGTGGGCTGTACACCGCGGGTATAGGGATACTCTCCGGGGAATCCAAGGTCATCCAAATAATCCAGGTCTACATCAGGTGGCGTCAGAAAGGGTTCTAACGGGATGTCGGATGGCGTTTCGAAATGTGAGCGTCGTTCCGGAAAGCGCTGCGTAATTTTTTGGTAAGTGTATTTATGCCAGCGTGCTTTTTCCTTTAAAATCTGATCTTCTTCAGGTTGCATTGCTTTCCCCTTTATCGTCAATTGTGTCTGCCTGAATTTTCACAGCCTTGACATTGTGTGACAGGCTTTCATCAAGCCAGGTTTTCTAGCTGATCCAGCATCTCGGAGAGCAGGTCAAAACCTCCTTGCCAAAAATCCGGGGATGCCATATCAAATCCTGCCTCGCGAATAATGTGGTCCGGGCTTGCCGATCCGCCGTAAGATAGGATGCGCAAGTAATCAGGTGCGAAGGAATTGCCTGCCTCTTTATATTTCCGGTACAATGCCAGCACAAGCAGGTTGCCAAAAGCGTAGGCATAACAATAAAATGGGGTGTGGTAGATGTGGGGAATGACGGTCCACTCAAGTTGGAAGTCGTCGCTGATGTCCAACGCGTCACCAAATTGCTCGCCGAGGGTATCCAGGTAGGCCTCATGGAGTTGATCAGGCGTTGCCCCCTCCATAATGAGTTTATGCGCGGTCTGTTCAAAGATAACGAAATATCCCTGACGAATGATGGTGGCATAAGCGTCATCCAGGAAAGTGCTCAACAGAGTACGGCGCACCAATGGATCACTTTCTTCTGCCAGCAGTTTATCCGTAAGGAGCATTTCTCCAAAGACCGACGCCGTCTCTGCCATAGGCAGTGAGGAATGAAACGTCAAGGCTGAATGATCTTTTGCCATCATGGCGTGCACTGCGTGTCCCAGTTCGTGGGCTAATGTTGAAACATCACGAACTTTACCGTCAAAATTCATCTGTACCCAGGGTGTTAATTCGGGCAACGGTCCGTAGCAAAACGCACCGTCCATTTTTTGAGGGCGAATTTCAGCATCCAGATGATGTTGTTTGACGACTTGCATAGCCTTGTCAGCCAGTTCGGGAGAAAACGCCCGGTAACTTTCATCGACCATACGTACAGCTTCAGCAAAGGTATAGGTTTTTTCAGTTTCCGAAAGCGGTGCGTAGAGGTCGTAACGGCGTAGTTTCTTGGCTCCCAGCACCTTTGCCTTGAAACGGAAAAACCGTTGAAATAACGGCGCATTCTTACGGATTACGGTCAGGAGTGTAGTCACAACCGGATCAGGAATATCATTTTGCAGATTTCTGACACTGATGGGGCTGGAAAATTTGCGTATTTTAACCTGTTCTTCAGTCCAATCTCTGACACGTGCAGCATAAATTTGCGCCAGCACATCGGTATCTTCACCGTATACACGGTAAAGCTCTCGATAAGCCCCCGCTCTTAATTCGGCGGACGGTTGCGATGCGTATGACATCAACTGCCCTCTGGTAAGCGTTTGTTCTTCCCCATCCACGGTCAGATGAAATTTATAGGCGGTCGTAATGAGATCATAGATGGTCAGCACGGCGTTCATACCATTGACGTCTTTGACGTTGATGATGCGTTCTTCCACTTCACTGAGTGTGTGGGGTTTATATCGCCGTAGATTTTCCAGGAAGTAACCTACATCACCCGAAACAGAGATCAAGCGTTCTACGGTGGTGTCATCCAGATTTTTCCACCACAGTGTGAAAAACAGCGTGTTGTTCTCGATCTCCGCCGTGAAAGTCTGTATTTTTGACCTGAACGTCACTGCCTGCTGGTTCGATGTGTCCTCCGAGAACCATAAATAACAGTACGCCATGAGTGCTGAAGCGTCAGCGTATAGTTTTTCATAGAGTTTCAGTGCCGATAAAAAATCTTCTGCCGTGATCTGCTCAGAAAGACTGTTCCGCAATTTTGTGAAGGTTTCCAGACGGTCTTTCACCGCATTAACAAAAGCTTCTGCTTCTGGTGATCCAACTTCAGGCAGCAAATCTGTTAATTCCCAACGTTCTGCTGTAATCATACATCCTCCATATATTTAATGTGATAGCGCGTTAACTTCTTAACGGCTCAATTCTTGTGCTGTATTTATACCCGTTAGTGTCATGTTTTACGGCTATGTTTCGATTTTAATGTGGATATGGGTTTATAAGCCAACCAGAAAACGAGTCCCAGGAACACAAGCGAAACAATCGCATCACGCACCCACAAACTGGTTGCATACGTTGAGCGCTGTGTAAAAATTCGCATAATCCAGATACTGATTACATATCCCAGGACAACGAAGAACGCAGGGCAGTGCCATTTTGTGCGCCAGCACACAACAACCAGACCCAATAAAAGGATGCTCAATACGGCATAGAATACGCCTAGCATTGGGAACATCGTTAAATCGAGTTTTGCCATTTGGGAACTCATGGTAAATGATGTCCTGGCTCGGACAAGGTTTGCCAGGCCAAGGATTGTCAACAACACGGATAAAAGCCAACGTTTAATCACATATGCATTTTACCCCAGGAATGGCAGAAAGTATAGATTTATGTCCAACCTGGATTTTATACAAAAAATTTCAGTTCTATGTGCTTTGGTCAGTTCGAGGTGGTTTTTGTGCAACAAAAAAAAGATACGCCCCTTCATCAGAGGGTTGTTCGAGGTAATATGGACGAAGTATTTTCTCGGTAAGAAATAGATTCCATCGTTTGGGTGCCAGTAACCAGCGGTGGGTGAGTTTTTTCACAACAACAGTGGGCAAGCCAAAGGGGTGTCCCCATTCCAGCGCGGTGAGTGCTGCAGGTGAGAAGTAAGCCCACCAGCGTTGAACAACTAAACCCGCATCTGACAGTTGAGACATCCATTCCGCAGGTGTTTGATAAGCTTGATGCCGTGAAATGCGGTCAAAAAATCGGCGATAGAATTCAGCCAATCTGTTTGCCTTTATCCTGTCCAATGCGCGCGCTACTGATAAGTACTGGCGAAAGTGGGTACTGGGCACGCAAAAATAAAACCATCCCCCTGGTTTGAGGATTCGGGATACTTCGTGTAACACAGGATCTAAATCTGGGATATGTTCCAGGACGGAATTGCTGATGATGGTGGCAAAACTTGCTGACGCAAAAGGTGCGTTTGCGCCACTTGCGTGAGTCAACCCTTGATAACGATCGCGGAGTTGAGCTTCACAAAGGGGTCCCCACCAGGGGTCCAGGCCTGTGGTGAGTTTGCGTGTAAATGCAACTGAAGCAAAGTGTCCATCTCCACACCCCAAATCAAGCACAGGGGAGGGCATTGGCAAATCCGTATAAAAATCAGCTTCTACTGCGCGCAATAAAGCCCTGAATGCCGGTAACTCTGTGAGTTGCCGGCGGAAACCGTCAATGTTTTTGGTGATCTTGGGGGGATTTGCGGGAAGACCAGACATAAATGCTCCAGTAGTTTTAGTTCGACGGGCTGAAACAAAGTTGATTAACTTCGTAAAAGGGATTAGCGTAACCAAAACTGTTAATGAAATCTATAATTGGCAGCATCTCCGGTAAGGATTGGACAGCATTGCAAGCCTGCTGGAGATTTTCCCCTGCTGTAATCTTTTGCCAAAATTGCTCACTGATGATGACAATGGGATAACCAGCTGAACCGGGTGGATAGTTATCCCTCAAGGCGGTGAAATGTTGTGTGGCTGCATCCAAAGAGTTCTGAATGACGCTCAGGTTCAGCAGTCGCCAATGGGCGAGGGCTGTGAGCCACTGCATTTCTTCATCGGCAGAATACAATGCCCCCCAGGCTGAAAGATCGGGTTCCTGGATGACCTGGTTATAATGACGCGTCGCGATGTCATAATCACCTGCGTATAGCGCAGTATCACCATCTATAAACGCATGGTAGCGGTACACTGCCGGGTCAACAGTTGTATGGGTCGCTGTGACAACGGCGCCGTTCCAGGCAATCGTAGTGTGGGTGAGGCGCTGTGGACCTGCGCCTACAGAACCAATACCAGCACTGGTGATTAACAGTTGTTCTTTTTCCAGGAGATATTCAGGGAATGGGAATGATAAATCTGCGCCTGCAGTGTCTGTAAATTCTGTGCCTGACCACGACCAAACATGGAGTGTGTGCCAGCATGTGTGCGCACCGCAATTCACATCAGCGAAACTGAAATCAATTTGATTGTCCTGGGTCAGGTCAACGGCGCCAATGATCTGGAGTCCCATCCACTCTTCAGGTCGATGGAGTTGAAGGATATCGACTGTGCCACGACTGCACTGGTAGATGACCATCACACTTAATGGTGGATAAAACTCTGAGGCAGGATCAACAAAAATAAAAACATATTCTGGGATCAGATCACCGGTCAAATCGATATTTAGATAGGCTTCCCAATCAACCAGGGGAATATCTTCCGCTTGTCCGCCTTGTGCCAGGTACGCTTTAACAGCCTCAGGATAGAGCGTTAATGCCTGCTTTTCAGGCGGGGGAAGCGTCTGTTGTACAGGACATGGGTTTGGGATAGCGGTCGGTACCGGTGTATCTGGCAGCGGTGTGCTGGTTGCCGGTTCCTCAGGTGGGATTTGAGTTGAAACTTGCGGTGTTGGCTTGGAGGTTGGAACCAGGCGGCATGCCATTGTCATTATAATAAGCAGCACTATAGTTATATTGATACGATGTTTTGTGTCCTGCACCCGACACCTGCCTTTGCTAGGTTACGATGCGATGTAGTATAACCGGGCTAAAGATAATCGCAATTTTTTCATTTTCTATGATTAGTTGTTGCCCGGAAAAAAAACATGCCTATAATAAGGTTAACACATATTCCCAGGAGAATCGCAGATGGAGTCAATGGCCCCAATCCCGAACCCCGATTCCGACACAATGGGCAAGCTCCTTGACCATTATCTCGACACGAAGAAATGCCGGCATGGAGATATTGTCAATGGTGTAATTGTTTCTGTCACATCAAAGTCAATACTCATCGACATAGGCGGTAAATGTGACGCGATAGTTCAACCCCATGAGGTAGAGCGGATGGCTGATAGTAACCTCAGTGCACTAAAGCCTGGACAGGAGGTGAACGCCTTTGTTCTGGACACAGAGCAGGACGATGGCACAGTGGTTGTATCCCTGGCGCGTGCAGCACAGGAGAGTGATTGGGAAATTGCCCGTAAATCCATGAAGTCCAAGGAAACGGTTAAACTGACCGTCATTGAGACTAACAAAGGCGGGGTGATTGTGCGTATGGGAAAACTGCGTGGTTTTGTTCCAGGCTCACAACTTTCATCTACCTGGCGCTCGTACCAGAAAACTAACGACCCTGAAGGACGGTGGAATGCGCTGATTGGGAAAGATCTGGCATTAACGGTTATTGAAGTCACGCCTGAAAATAATCGTTTGATCCTGTCAGAAAAAGGTACTTCTGATCGACGAAAGTCCAAGCGAAAGATCCTTGAGAATCTGGAAGTGGGTACTGTAGAACATGGTACAGTAAGCAATGTTGTTCCCTTTGGTGCGTTTGTGAATATTCAGGGTGTGGACGGGTTGTTGCACGTGTCTGAGCTTTCCTGGCGCCGAATAGATAATCCGCGTGATGTCCTCAATGTGGGACAGACTATAGATGTTTATATCCTTGACATAGATCTTGAACAGGAACGCTTGGGATTAAGTATGAAAAGGCTGGTGCCTGATCCATGGAGCACAATTGCCGATGCTTGTTCTGAGCAGCAGCAAGTCGATGTGAAAATCGTTAATCTCACAGCATTTGGAGCTTTTGCTGCACTTGTTGAGTACCCCGAGATAGAGGGTTTGATACACATATCAGAACTTAGTCATGAGCAGATCGAGCACCCAGGCGAGGTCGTGAATGTGGGGGAACAGTATACGGTACAAATTATATCCTTGCGCCCTGAAGATCGCCGGATTGCGTTCAGTATCAAGGCTGTGCAACCGCCCCAACATGAATCTTTGCCCGAAGGTGATGGTGCTTGAAATTATCTTTATGTGATGGTTCAGTACAGGTTCTGCCACAGTATCCCCATCGCTTCTATTCACTCCTGTTCTGAAGCGTTCGACGGTAGTTGTTGTGATCCATTGGTGATCAATAACCCCCAGGAATAGGGATGTTATGTTGAAAGAAGCGATGTTGTTCCGTCAGTTGGATGATCAAATTGTGCAATGCCGGGCTTGCGAGCATGCGTGTGTGCTGCATCCGGGTGCCTCTGGTATTTGCGGCGTCCGCGCAAACCGGGACGGCGTACTTTATCTCGTCGTATACGGGGATGCTGTAGCGACGCACATCGACCCTATCGAAAAAAAGCCGCTTTTCCATTTTCTGCCCGGAAGTGACGTTCTGTCTATTGGCACTTTCGGCTGTAATTTACGGTGCAGTTGGTGCCAGAATTGGGATTTGTCTCAGGTTCGTAATCCGGCTCAACTTGCGGATGTGCACAACCTCCACTACGCACCTGAGGAATTGGTGGCAATTGCCCGGCAACGGCGCAGCCAATCCATTGCTTACACTTATAATGAGCCTACTGTTTTTTTTGAGTACACCTATGATGTGGCACGTCTGGCAAAGGAACACGATATCCGGAACGTCTATGTGTCTAACGGCTATATGAGCCTTGAATGTTTGGAAATGATAACACCTTATTTGGATGCCATCAACGTGGACTTAAAGGGTTATACAGACGCGCTATACACCCGATATACGGGGGCACACCTTGAGCCTGTAAAACGCAACATCGCGTTTATCGCGCAGGAAACAGATATTTGGATTGAAGTGACGACCCTCGTTATCCCCGGATTAAACGACGCTGACGAAGAACTTCGGGCTGCGGCTGAATGGTTGGCAAGCGTAGATCCGGATATGCCGTGGCATATCTCTGCTTTCCACCCCAGCTATAAGATGCTGGACAGGGTCAGAACTCCGGTGGAAACCCTGGAACGCGCCTATAAAATTGGAAAGGATGCCGGTATAAAGCACGTCTACGTGGGTAATGTCCGTGACCCGGGTAAAGAAAGCACCTATTGTCCGGTATGCGGTACCCGGCTTGTTCAGCGCACTGGTTACAGCATCCATACCCTGTGGTCAAAACCAGGTACCTGTCCGTCCTGTGGCAAGGGGATCGCTGGTGTTTGGGCATAATACCTAGAAGCATTTTGTAACGCAAGGCATACTCCCTGTGAGGAGGATACTATGACTGAAAACATTCGACCGCCGGCAGTGGCGGGAACGTTTTACCCTTCCGATCCCCAGAACTTACGGTCGGAAATTCAACGCTATCTGGAGAATGCAGAAAACAGAGTCACGGACCACTCCCCTGTGCGCGCTGTCATTGTCCCGCACGCCGGATATATTTTTTCTGGTCCCGTGGCAGCCTACGCGTATAAACTGCTGCAAAGAGAGCCCACACCAAAGCGGATCATCCTTATGGGGCCTTCCCACCGGGCCTGGTTTCAAGGGA
The DNA here is from genome assembly GCA_963700595.1 of uncultured Chloroflexia bacterium. Classification (GTDB taxonomy): domain Bacteria; phylum Chloroflexota; class Anaerolineae; order B4-G1; family SLSP01; genus PWVB01. The sequence continues at coordinate 149,103 of CAVOYE010000007.1, read as the reverse complement.
TTGCTGCCGCCGATGTGGATGCCTTCCGGACGCCATTGGGCAACCAGCCTGTTGATCGCGATTATATCGTTGACCTGGTCAGGAATTACCCGCAGTTCAGTGCATCAAATGGACCACACGAAATGGAGCATTGTTTGGAAGTTCAGGTCCCTTTCATTCAGATGATTTATCCCGGTGTGCCGCTTGTCCCCTTGTTGTTTGGTCATCTTGATCCACTGGAAATTGGCGAAGTGTTGTTGGCTGTAATAGCACCTGGCGACATCATTATCGTGAGTTCTGATCTCAGCCATTATCACCCTAACACGACAGCGCACGCCCTTGATGGGCAGTTCATCAATGCCGTGCTAGAGGGTCAAGTTACCGGTGTTGCACAAGGCGAAGCCTGTGGGCAGGTCCCAACGATGTCCTTAATGACGATTGCAGCGGCTCGCGGTTGGAAGCCTCATTTGCTGGATTACAGAACTTCCGGTGATATTATGGGGGACCGCAGCCAGGTTGTGGGATATGCCGCGATTGCCTACACTGAGGGGAATTGATATGAGCCAATCTCTTAGTCGAGAAGAACGCGCGTTGCTGCTTGAACTGGCGCGCCATACGATTCTACATGCCCTGCAGGGCATCCATCAGGATCCCATGGATCTGAAAGATTTTACTCCGCAGCTTCAGGCTCCCGGCGCCACCTTCGTGACGCTTCACACACGCAGCGGCGCACTCCGGGGGTGTATTGGATCCTTGCAGGCGCGCAATCCTTTAATCGAGGATGTGCGAAATAACGCACTTGCTGCGGCATTCGAGGATCCGCGTTTCCCCGCTGTTACCGAGTCTGAACTGCCGGGTATCAACATTGAGATTTCAGTTCTCTCGTCTCCCCAACCTTTGGCTTACGAAGACGCTGAAGACCTGCTGCACAAACTCCGCCCGCATATTGATGGCGTGGTTCTTGAAAGCGGTTGGCACCGGGCGACTTTTCTGCCGCAAGTGTGGGAACAGCTGCCGTTGCCTGTCGAGTTTTTGAGCAATTTGTGCTATAAAGCAGGCATTCCGGGTGATGCATGGCGTTATGCAGGTGTGAAGATATCGACCTATCAGGTTGAAGAATTCACGGAGCCGGTTTAACCGGCGTTTTTGTACCAATGTCCTCCCAACAGATTTATGGGAATGTGTGCAACCCATCTGCACTAACTGCGTAATAAAAGTAGATATCCAATACGGGAGGAAAAATGAATACAGAAGAAGAAAGAATAAGATGTTAGTCCAGTACCCAATCCGGTACCACAGACAACAACTGTGGCACCGCTCTCACCGGCAGATGAGCGCACCTGGGCGATGTTAGCCCATCTGAGCGTGCTGCTTAACCTGGTGACAGGATTCCTGGGGGTTGGCGCCGCGCTTTTGATCTATTTGATATATAAAGAGCGTTCAAAGTATGTTGCCTACCAGGCGATGCAGGCGTTCCTGTTTCAGCTCGTGTTCTGGGCAGGGGGTGGCTTGTTAATTGGAGCTATGTGGGCAATCGTTGGCGCATTAAGCGCGATATTGATCGGCATATTGCTCATCCCGTTTGCCGTGGTGCTGACATTGATTTTCCTGGTTATGCCCGTTGTCGCGCTGGTCTACGGCGTGATCGGCAGCATCCATTCTTCAAATGGGGAGGACTTCCGTTATTGGCTGATTGGCGATTGGGCGCTCAATCTGATTTAGATAAAAATGTGCCCCGTGTGGGCTGCGAAATCTTCCAGGTCCCTATTCATGATGTGACCGTTGAAGAGACGGTCGCGCACATCGGTCGCTGGATCACGCACAGACACATTGCACAAATTGCGACAGTCAATCCTGAGTTTCTCGTACTTTCGCGCGATAATCCACAGTTTAGAGCAGCCCTGCAAGGGGCTGCTCTTTGCATTCCGGATGGCATAGGGGTGCTGTGGGCAGCGCGCCGGCAGCGTACAAAAGCTGCGCGAGCGGGTTGCCGGATCAGATTTGGTTACCCGCCTTTCTGAAGAAGCTGCTGTTCGCGGATGGCGTGTGTATTTCCTGGGAGCAGCCCCAGGCGTGGCAGAAGAAACCTCCCGCAGATTATCCATACGCTTTCCCGACCTGCGGGTGGCAGGAACATATTCAGGCTCTCCTGCACAGGATGAGGAGGATGCCATCGTTTCCCGTATCCAGGCTTCGCACGCTGATCTGCTTTTTGTCGCTTACGGCGCGCCCAAACAGGATCTGTGGTTGCAACGCAACCTGGAACGCACGGGTGCAAGTGTCGGTATGGGTGTGGGCGGCTCGTTTGATTTCATTGCCGGCGTTCAGACCAGAGCGCCCCGCTGGGTGCAGCGCATCGGCTTGGAGTGGTTGTACCGTCTGATTCGTGAACCCTGGCGCTGGCGCCGGCAGCTGGCTTTACCGCAATTTGTATGGCTGGTTTTGACCAGGAACAACCGCGTCACGCCTGAGATTTAGAATCAACCACTTTGACTCCCGCGCTACAATTTATAGTAGGATGCTGCCAGATGCCTATGCGTTTGTGATATGGACGCGCCCCTGTATCTTCAATTATGCTAGCAATGGAATAGCTCTATGGTAAGATATTCGCACGTGGACTTAACAAGGAGTTGTCATGGAATCTACAGAACGCGATGCTTTATTGCTTGCCGCTAAACCGCTGATTGATCTGGCACTCGCAGAGGATATTGGACCGGGTGATGCGACCAGCCTTTCTACGCTGGGGCCTGACGTTCTGCTGCATGGGCGGATCGTCGCCAAGTCTCGAGGTGTCATCGCCGGTTTGCCGGTGGCGGAAGCTGTTTTCTGCACAGTGGATCCGGAAATAACCTTCACAGCAGTTGTGCGAGAAGGGCAAGCTGTTGTCCCGGGTGAACTTGTTGCTGAGGTCTCAGGTCCTGGCATATCGCTCTTAGCCGCAGAACGCACTGCGCTTAATTTTTTACAGAGGCTTTCCGGGATTGCTACAAAAACACGTTCCTTTGTGGCTGCTGTTGCTACGTATAAAGCTGCAATTCTGGACACCCGCAAGACGCTGCCTGGTTATCGTGTCCTGGATAAATATGCAGTTCGTATGGGGGGTGGGCAAAACCACCGGATGTCGCTTTATGATATGGTGCTGATTAAAGATAACCACATTGACGGCGCCGCTGGAATCACGGCGGCAGTCAACCAGGCGAGAATCGCATATCCAGCTTTGCCTGTTGAGGTTGAAGTGCGCAATATGGATGAATTGACCGAAGCCCTGGCGGTCACACCGGTGCTGGACCGGATCCTGCTGGATAATATGACGCTGGATCAAATGCGCGAAGCTGTGAAACTGACGGCGGGAATAACGGATTTAGAGGCGTCAGGTAACGTCACGCTGGCGAGTGCTGCTGATATTGCGGCGACAGGCGTTGATTTTATCTCCGTTGGCGCCTTAACCCATTCCGTACAGGCTCTGGACCTCAGTATGAAGGTTCAGGTAGCGAATGATACGGATTTACCGGCATTAACAGCGCGTATCAAAGAAATTAAAGCGGCATTTGGTGATAAGCTGGTTATTCTGGGACACCATTACCAGCGGGATGAAATTATTAATCTGGCTGATTATCGCGGGGATTCCTTACAATTATCGCGAACGGCGTCACAGACGGATGCTGATTTTATCGTATTCTGCGGCGTGCATTTTATGGCTGAGACTGCCGCGACGCTCGCAAAACCCGGACAGCATGTGCTGATTCCCGATATGAACGCGGGTTGTTATCTGGCGGAGACGGCATCTCTGGGTGGCGTCCAGGCGGCATGGGATGCGCTTGATACCGCGCTGGGAAACGCAGATGCTGAAGTGACGCCTATTACCTATGTGAATTCGACCAATGCGTTAAAAGCTTTCTGTGGTGAACATGGGGGCAGTGTGTGCACGTCCAGTAATGCTGACAAGGTCTTGCAGTGGGCATTTGAGCAGCGGTCCCGCGTATTTTTCTTTCCTGACCAGCATCTGGGACGCAATACAGCGCTGCAAATGGGGCTGGATGGTGAGGATATCCTCTTGTGGAATTTACGCACACCACCCGATGCAGCGCAGATCCGGCGCGCGCGGGTCATCTTATGGCCCGGTGTGTGCAATGTACATCAAAGGTTCCGCCCTGAACAAGTTCATGCGATGCGGAAGCGGTACCCGGGCATCCGGGTAATTGTGCATCCGGAGAGCAAGGCTGAAATCGTTGCTCTGGCAGATGATGCCGGATCAACAGCCTATATTATTCAGCAAATTGAGAAAGCCCCTGCGGGAACACGCTGGGCTGTGGGCACTGAAAGCCGGTTGGTTTACCGTTTGCAGGCGGAACATCCAGATCAGTTTATTACTTCTCTTTCTGATGTTCCACCCTATTGCGCCAATATGAGCCAGATTACACTGCAGAATTTAGCTGAAACGTTGGAGTCCCTGCAAAAAGGTGACCTGTATAATGAGGTGACCGTGGATGCGCAATCAGCCCGATGGGCGATGACCGCATTGCAGCGCATGTTGGCCTTGTAAGATCAAGAGCGACAGATGCAAACTTTCAATTATCGATGAACGCTTCCACCTCATAAAACCGGGGTTTTTGCAGACAAAAAGAACGTACAACAAACATTATCGTAGCTGACAGGAAATAGTATGCCAATAGAAACGGATGTCCTGGTGATTGGGTGTGGAATTGCTGGCGCCAGTGCTGCGTTACGTCTGGCTGAAGACCGCCAGCGGCAGATTATGGTTATAACGCGCGCTTATGATCCCGAGGATTGTAATACGCGTTATGCGCAAGGTGGTATTGTGGCGCGGGGTAAAGATGATACGCCGGAAATGCTGGTCGATGACATCCTGCGTGCCGGCGCAGGACTGAGTTTGCCCGGCGCGGCAAAAATGCTGGCTGATATGGGACCTTACCTGGTTACGAAGTTTCTTATCGAAGCTGTCGGCGTCCAATTCGATCTTGACGAAACAGGTTCGCTGTCGTTTACGCGCGAAGGGGGACATACCCTTTCGCGGATCCTCCATGTGGGCGATGCCACCGGTCACGCGATTGAGGTTGCTTTGTTGAAGCAGCTGGAAGCGCAACCTAATGTCATCCTGGTTAAGGGTTATACCGCTGTTGACCTGATTACGAACTCCCATCACAGTAAAAACCCATTGGATATTTATGAACGAACGACATGCCATGGTGTTTACGCTCTGAACAGGGCTGAGAACAAAGTTGACCGGGTTCTGGCTAAAGCCACTATTCTGGCGACCGGCGGAATCGGGCGCATCTACCGGCACACGACAAATCCTCCCGGCGCGCGCGGTGACGGGCTGGCGATGGCATACAGGGCGGGTGCCCAGGTTATTAACGCGGAATATATACAATTTCATCCAACAACCCTGGCGGTGCCCGGAGCGGACAATTTTTTGATCTCGGAATCTGTGCGTGGTGAAGGGGCGCGATTGTATACGCCGGATGGACGGCACTTTATGGATGACTATGCCCCGCGCTGGGGAGATCTGGCGCCGCGGGATGTTGTCTCCCGGGCGATTCACCACGAGATGCTGGAGCACGGTTATCCTTATGTGCTGCTTGATCTGGCGTCTGTGATGGACGCCGGACGGATACGCAATCGTTTCCCCACCATTTACGATGCATGCCTGACCGCCGGCGTGGATATTGCGCATGAGCCTGTTCCTGTTGTGCCTGCCGCGCATTATTTCTGCGGCGGAGTTAAGGTTGACAACCGTGGGCGATCGACGCTGGATGGTTTGTATGCCATCGGCGAGGTGAGTTGTACCGGTGTCCATGGTGCAAATCGGCTGGCAAGCACGTCTCTGTTAGAAGGATTAGTGTGGGGGCATCGCGCGGGAGATGATATCGCGCACCGCGACGATCTGGTGCGTATATCCGGTGAAGATATTCCACCATGGCGTGATGTCAGTGAGGGTGCGGGTGCGGACCCCGTGCTGGTTTATCGTGACTCGAGGACCATTCAGAACATTATGTGGTTTTATGTTGGACTTGCCCGCAGCACACACCGGTTAACCCGGGCACTGAAAGACCTGAATCATTTGTGGGGTGTCATCGATGAATTCTACCGGTCTACACGGCTTAATGACCGCTTAATCGGGCTGCGGAATTTGGCGCAAGCCGCCTGGATAGTGACGCTGGCAGCGTGGCACAACCGGGAATCCCGCGGGGCGCATTATCGTGAAGATGCGCAAATATCCGAATTTGCCAGCCGGTTTGATACGGAAGGCCCTTTGCCCAATTCGGTAGCTTAGATTTATTCGTTGGTGCTGTGGTGAAAGGCTGCTTTTTTGAAGCTGGTCGCGTTGCTTTGATAGTAATTGTGTGCTTGTAGATAATGGGCAATTGAAAGCGGTAAAAAGCCCTCTTGTGCCAATGCAAGAGGGCTTTCTCCTTTTTCCAGGCGGTGGCGCAGCGTTGTTGACGAAATGTCCGGTGTTTTGACACTGTCCAGCAATATAATTCGCCCACCTTGAGCCGAAAGGCTGTCAATATACGCTTGGTTAAGCGGGAAACCCGGGCGCGGACCAACAGCGAGAATAGCTGTTTTGAGGATGATCTCAGTTTGATACCAATGGCTGAATTCAGGAGCAGGTCCGGATACGATCTCACTGCTGATGACAAAAATGAGTTCGTGCGTGGGTAAATCGTGGGTTTTTAGATAAGTTAAAGTATCTGCTGTGTAATTCGGCTTATCATTGCCCACCGCAAGCTGAGCTTCAACCCGACTGACACTGATGGCTATATGCGGCAGCGCGGCGCGTACATCCTGGGCTGCAAATTCACACATTTTCACCCGCTGTTCGAATGTTTTTGGAAGCACATCTTTGTGTTTACCGGTGGGGTTGCGGCGGTATACGGGGATAATCAGCGTTTGAGCAACACCGTATCCCAGATTACGGAGATTTAGGAGTGTCCCGATCAGCAGGTCGACGTGCCCCTGATGGACCGGATTTGCCGACAGCCCATAAATGAGAGCGTAACGCGCCGGTGTATTTTGAGTATCTTTCATAACGCCATATATGGCTACACGCTGGCGCGTATTTCATTGGCCATCGCCCGTGCGCGTTGCGAGGCATCTCCGATATGCGTCCGGGCATCGAGCAGCGTTACGACTTCATCGGGGCTTAAAAACCGCCGTATGTCAGGATCCTCGCACAACAAACCGGGCAGCGGATTATCCTGTGCCCCATTTTGGTGAACGGCTGCCCACGCAGTCATAGCGTGTTCGCGGATGATTTCATGCATTTTCTGGCGATCAGCACCCCGGCGAACCACAGCCATCAGTATGCGTTCGGTGGCGGCAAAAACGCCGTAAGTATCCAGGTTCCGGTCAATCGCGCCCTTATACAGGCGTAAGTCTGCCAGGATAAAATCCGCAGTGATGAGAAGTTCATCGACCGCCAGGCAGGCTGACGGCAGCATCTCGCGCCGGTTGCCGGAATCATCCAGCGTTCGTTCCAGCAATGAGTGCGCAGCATTGTCCCATGCAACCCGTGGTAAAGTCGCCACAAATCGCGCCAGGGAGTTGATGTTTTCCGAACGAATGGGGTTTCGCTTAAAAGGCATCGCGCTTGATCCGACCTGTTTCTCGCCAAAGGGTTCACTCCACTCACCAACAGGTGGTGATTGCAGCAAGCGCAGATCAAAAGCGAATTTATACAGCGAGCCGGAGATACCGGCGAGGGCGTTGAGTACCAGCCAGTCCTGTTTGCGGGGATAGGTCTGCGTCGCGACCGGGAACGCCTCCAGTTCAAGCTCTGCCATGACCGCCGACTCCATCTCTGCTGGAGAGAGCAGCGAGCCTTCCAGGAGCGATGCGTAAGCCGCGCTTGTGCCTACAGCCCCTTTAATGCCCTTTCCGCGCAGATTGTCCCGCACCCGTTGGAGTTCGGATAAATCGAATAGCAAGTCCTGGGCGTACTGCGCCAGACGATATCCGACTGTGGTGGGTTCTGCCGGTTGGATATGGGTGAACGCCATACAAACCAGGTCGGCATACGCATCAATATTCTCTGCCAGGTGCGTCAATAAAGCCCTTAGATTGTTCAACAGCAGGTCCAGCGATTCGCGGATGCGCAGCACCTCCACGTTGTCGCTTATATCCATGCTTGTGGCCCCCAGATGGATGATTCCACCGCCGGTGGGGCATTGCTCTGCAAATGTTTTTAATTCTGCCATCAGGTCGTGGTGAATGACAGCTTCGATTTCGGCTGCACGTGAGATATCCACGTCATCCTGGTGCGCGCGCAGGTCCGCCACTTGTTCCGCGGTCACCAATCCGGCTTGCTGCTGCGCGCTCGCCAATGCAACCCAGACCTTGCGTAGCAACTGCCGTTTGTGAACTTCGGACCAGATGGTGCGCATCTCCTCACTGCCATAACGCCAGGTGAAGGGAGAAATGTAGGTTGTATGGTCAAAATTTATAGTCGTCATTTCACATAATGATAATTTGGCTTCTCTCAGGGCCCACCGAGATGAAGCGGATTTCTGCGCCGGCTAATTCTTCGATACGGCGCAGATAGGCTTGCGCTTTTTCCGGCAGGTCTGTCCATGCACGGGCATGGCTTGTATCACACTGCCATCCCTGCCAGGTTTCATAAATCGGTTCGACCCGTTCCTGCATCGCAGTATCCGGGACATGATCAAGGATTTCATTGTCCAGGCGGTAACCGGTACAAATCTTCAGGGTCTCAAAGCTATCCAGGATATCGAGTTTTGTCACCGCAATGCCGGTAAAACCGTTGAGCCAACTGGCGTAGGCTATGGCTACGCCGTCAAACCATCCGCAGCGTCGGGGGCGTCCGGTCGTGGCACCGAATTCCTCTCCAATGGCGCGTAATTTTTCGCCGGTCGGGCCTGTGAGTTCGGTTGGAAAGGGACCGCCACCTACCGATGTGGAATACACTTTGACGATACCTAAAACCTCATCCAGGGCTCTGGGAGGAATGCCCGCGCCTACACAGGCGCCGCCGGACGTTGGCGAGGATGAAGTTGTGTACGGGTATATACCCCAATCCAGATCACGCATGACGCCCAATTGGCCTTCCAGGACAACGTTCTTTTTGCCCTGCACCGCGTTTCGCACCAGGGGCACGTCATCGATAATGCGGTACCCCAGGAGTGCGTTCCATTCGGCGCACAGTTCCATCATCGCCTCGACGCTGACCTCGGGTAAACCGAAAAAGCTCAAATCCCGGTTCTTTCTGGGGAGCAGCATCTCCAAACGCGTCCGCAGGCGCTGTGGATCAAGAATATCGCCAGCCCGGATACCCTGACGGGCTGCTTTGTCTGCGTAAGTGGGGCCAATCCCGCGTTTCGTGGTACCGACAGCCCAACCTTCTTTTCGTGCCGCTTCTTCTGCGCCATCCAATAATCTGTTTACCGGTAGAATGAGATGCGCGCGGATGCTGATGCGCAGGTTGTCAACGTTGACCCCCGCTTTCTGCAGGGTGGTCAGCTCATCGGCTAAGGTGCTGGGATTGACAGCGGTTCCAGCGCCGATCAGGCACACCGTTTGGGGATTGAATATACCCGAAGGCACCAGGTGCAGCGCAAATTTCCCGTAATCATTGATGACCGTATGCCCCGCATTGTCGCCCCCCTGAAAACGAATGACCAGATCTGCTCTTTGGGCAAGATAGTCGACGATGCGCCCCTTTCCCTCATCACCCCATTGTCCACCAACGACAGCCGTTACTGTCATGGTACCCTCCTCAGTGTGGATTAGCGTCGTAAATATGGCGCTTACAGTGCTCAAGACTGGTGGTTAGACACCACAGGTTGTATACACATTCCATCCCGGCGCGATCACAGGTTACATTTCCGAACTACTGGGCTTGTTTTGCGTTCACAGCACAAAAGATGGTTTGATTGGGTAAACGCACACACCCCCATGCAGCGCCGTTACCAATATTTATTATAACCCATTGTACATAAATCCCCATGTGTTAAATAGCATCAAATAACTGTTATTGGTCGCGTTCGTATTCCTGCCTGAATAGTATAATTGTCAATAACTGGCACCGGCGATAAAATCGAACAGGGCTATTGCATTTAGAAGTGGCATGCCCAATATATGTCATGCTGAGCGGAGTAACGGGAGCGCCAGCGACCGGAACGGAGTCGAAGCATCTGCTTTTGGGATGAAGTATGCGTGTATGGGGCTATATTAGATCCCTCGACTGCGTTCGTGATGACACTATACTTACTTGACTAGTCCAAATGCGATAGCCCTATAAAATCAAACTCGAGGACAAAAGGGATGAGGTCAACTTGCGTAATTTCTGGAATCAACGCGACCATGGAGGTGGCGGTTATGCGACGCAGAATAAAACTGTGGCTGTGTCTTATGATGAGCATGTTCCTGGTCGCGTGCGGTGCAACCAGCACACCGGACGGTACAGCGGATATTCCGAAGCCTTCTCCCACGGCAGAAAGGCTCATATCACCATCCCCTACGACGGCGTCGATAGCGTTCCGTCCGCCCACCAGCACCCTGAAACCGTCCCCAACCCGGACAGTCAATGCGAGACCCTCTTCAACGTCTGTAGTGCCAGCGTCAACGTCTATTGCGACGCTGACCCCGCTGTCCCCTGCGCCTACACCAACACCCTCCTTGACGCCTACCGCCTCTGATCTACCCGCACCGACAAAACCTCCGGCAGCAGCTAATCCTGTGATTGTTTATGAGTCGACCCTGACCATTCAAACCTACGGCTACGAAAACGCTTTTCAACCGACGACTCCTGAGGACGCCATTTACCCCTATCCTCGCCTGGATACCGCGCTGGTAGCGACTGCGCAGCCCCGGGTGTACAAAGCCCTGGTCATGGAGAACGATTATGTTGCCGTGACCATCCTGCCTGAATTGGGCGGGCGGATTTATCGCTGGGTGGATAAAATAAGCGGTCGGCGATTGCTTTATGAAAATCCTGTTATCAAACCCACCCAGTGGGGTTATCGCGGATGGTGGCTGGCGGCAGGTGGCATCGAGTGGGCTTTCCCGGTTGAGGAGCATGGGCTTAATGAATGGCGTCCCTGGGCGTACAGCGTCCTGAAAACAGGCAGCGAGGCATCCATAACGGTCAGCGATACAGAAGACCGGACCGGTATGGAAGTCGGGGTGACGATATCTTTAGACAGCGCATCTCCTGTGCTGGTCCTGCAGCCCTGGGCAAAGAATACGACCACCGCTGCCCATGACTACCAGTATTGGATCAACGCTATGCTGGCATTCAATGGGAATAAGGTTTCCGATAATACCGAATTTATCATCCCCGCGGCGCAAGTGCAGGTTCACTCGACGGGTGATGAACGGCTACCGGGTGAGTGGCAGTGGATCTCATGGCCTGAATACAACGGCATCAACCTCAGCCTTTATGGAGCCTGGCAGGGATGGCTGGGCTTCTTTGCGCCCAATCTTGCTGCCGGTTTTACAGCGGTCTATGATCGGGATGTGCAGCAGGGTGTTGTGCGGATCATCACCCCGGGCTGGCCCGCCGGCACCAAAATCTTTGGTCCTGGAACTTTACCCGCATGGTTGTGGACCGATGATGATTCCAACTATGTCGAATTCTGGAGCGGGGCAACCGCGACGTTTGCGGATTACGCCACGCTGCAACCCGGTCAAACGGTCGGTTGGACCGAATCCTGGTACCCGGTGCACGATCTGGGGAGCATCAGCACAGCCAACGCGGTGGGTGCGCTTTACTTAGCAGCAGGCGGGGAGAATCTGACGATAGGCGCTGCGGTGATAAAGGGCGAAGCCCGTTCGTTAATTCTGTGGCAAAATCATTCCCCGGTACAGACATGGGAATTGGCGCTTCGTCCGGGTCAGACATTTAACACCACGTGGGCGTCCGGTGCCGGGGAAACGTGTCGGTTTGAGCCTGCTGGATGCGGAGGGCAACGTCATGGTGCAGACCGGACAGGTGAACTGAACATGGGACATGTCGATTTTATTCTCTTCGAGGCGTAAAACTTGTTTTTGCAGGCCACATAATATAAAGGTGCCGTGTCTACGTGCGTCCCAGGAACCGGCGTAACCAGGAAATGTGTTTTTGTTCGGGTTCGGGGCATGAAGCGGGTATTGCGTTGCGTTCGCCAGCGCGTTGTTCACATTTTTCCAGGGCGCGCTGCGCAGCTATCGCAACATGTTCAACCTGATCATCTGTCAGCTTGACTAAAATCTTTTGAACTTCCGCTGATTCGCCGTCCAGGTTGCTCAAGGCGTGTGTCAGCGCGGCGCGCAAATAAGCATTACTGTCATCTGCCATCGGCAGCAGATAGCGAATCATATCCGCATCACCCAGCATCCCAATCGCTTCAACCGCTGCCGGACGCACCAGTGCGCTGGAATCGTTTCGGGCCATATTTAACAACTGAGGTGCAGATGCGCTGCCTTTTAACATACCGATCGTTAATGCTGCGACTCTTCGCACACGGGGGTCGTTAGCCTCAAGAAATTCAGCAATGACGGGCAAAGCTTGTGTGCCTTCCAAATCTCCCAGACTCTTCAAGGCTGCCAATTGCAGGTTAATGCTCTTGTCTGCCAGGGCTTCTTTCAGGGCGGGAATTGCTTGTGGATCACCAATTTGCGCCAGTGCTGCGGCAGCCATAGACCGCACTCCAACGTAACCCCGCATGACATCAATCAGGATAGGTACAGCTTCGGTGGCGTTGAGCTCACCCAGGGCGATGACCAGGGTTTTTACGACTGGAAGGTCGCGTTGGTTGGGGGAGCGCAAATAGGCTTTCAGCATTTCGATCATGGGTGGGATCGTTTCGTTTGCCTGCAACCGGCGGAGGGCAATGATGGTTGTGCGTTGAAGGCGCGGATCGTTTGTGTCAAGGAATGGCACCAGCATGGAACTGAGTTCCGGCAGCCCCATTTTGCCGATGGCATTGATCGCGGCGCGGCGCACGTAAAAATTGGGGTCTTCGAGAGCCTGGATGAGTGCGCCCTGGGCTTCTTTAGCCTGCATCTGACCCAGGGCAATTGTGACGGCACGGCGTACAAATGAACAGTTGTCTCGCAAAGCATCCATAAGGGGGAAAACTGCCTGGCGATCCCCAATATGTCCCAGAGCTTCTGCGCAGGCGCTGCGCACAAACGTGTTGACATCAGTGTTCAGCAAATCAATCAGGATCGGGGCAGCGTGTTTGACACGCAATTTCCCCAAATCCTCAACGGCTTGCGAGCGGAGTCTGGGGTTCAGGCTTTCCAGGTTATCTAGAGCGCGCTGAACGTCGTCACTTACCTCTGACGGCGCGGTCGTTAAAGTCAACTTGTTCACCTTTTGTTTATGATTGCCCTGGCGCGTAACCAGGTTCACCCAGTATATCACATTGAAATAAAAATCAAAGTATATTTCGGAAAATGCTCGCTCAAAATCCTATTGACAACCTTATAGAACACGTTATAATAAAAATAGAACATAAGTTCTATAATGTGATAAGGTGAAGTTCTATGAACCAGCAGAAAAAGCAACCTAAGTTGGGTCCATACCTGGATTATCAGGCAGATCGGGTGGAAACTGTTCTCGCTGCACATCGGGTGCCGGGGCGGGTGACCGGCGGGACAGTCGGACCGCGGCAGATTCTCTTCAATTTGGCCCCTGCACCGCAGGTCAAGGTCAGCGCGGTGAAACGCCTGGCGGAAGACCTGGCGCTTGCGCTGCGCGTGCCGCAATTACGCGTGGACCGCGGGGTAGAGGGGATCGTGCTGGCGTTTGAAAACCCCCAACCCCGAAGAGTACAGCTGCTGGATCTGGTGGAGGAAGTTGTACCGGTGCCGGTGAGTACCGCCGTGCTGGGGATCACGGAAGATGGCGCGCCCCTGTTAGCACGGTTGGCATCGCCTGATGTGGCACACATTCTCATTGCCGGAACGACTGGATCAGGGAAATCGGTGCTTTTGCGCACGATGGCAGCATCTTTGATGCTGACACATCGGGCAAGAGCGCTGCGGATGGTATGCATCGACCCCAAGGGGCGGACGTTTCGTGAGTTTGACGGTGCGCGGCATCTGCAGCGAAAACCGGTGACAGGTATGGGGGAAGCGCAGGAAGTGCTGCGGTCCCTGGTACGAACAATGGAAGTCAGAGACCGGCGCGGGGAAAGCGCGGACGGCAGTCAGGGCACCCCGCGGATTGTCGTGCTGATCGACGAATTGGCGGAGCTGGTGATGGCTGGAGGGCAGGACGTCGCGGGGCAGTTGACACGGTTGGTGCAGCGGGGGAGGGAAGCGGGAATTCATATTGTGGCAGCGACCCAGCACCCCTCCAGTGCTATCCTGAGTAGTGTGATGCGGGCTAACTTCCCACTCCGCCTTGTGGGGAAAGTGACCTCGGCGCAGGATGCGCGGGTGGCAAGCGGGCGCGCTGGAACCGGAGCGCACCTGCTGAGTGGGCGCGGGGATTTCCTGGCAGTGAACGGTGGGGAAAACCCGTTACGATTTCAGGCAGCGGAGATCAGCGCTAAAGAGATACGGAAAGGAATCGTGGAGCAGCGCTTGCCATTATTGAAGGCGTTGCCGCAGGTGTGAGTGCGTGCTTCAGTCTTGTGGAGATAAACAAAACATGACAGAACTGAAGCGCGCGGTTGTATAAGTCACAGCCATTATAAGGTTGCTTTGGTGATAGAGTCGTTTTACCGCCAAAATGGGATGCACCCAGGTATGAGGGAGATAGTGTGATGGGTAGAAGGCGAAGGGATGCATGGGATGAAAGGGTAGAGGTGCGTGAGGAAAGACGTGACAGAGACGAACCAATGGGGAAGCGGATTGGGCGATTTCTGATCATGATGGGGTTGGTATTCTCCATCAGCGCAGGCGTGGTAGTGACGCAGCGGTTAAGTGATGACACGCTGGCACTGCTGCTGGGATTGGGCTGCGGGGTCGCGGCGATGCTGCCCACGGTGGTGTTAGGTGGACTATGGATGAAGCGCGAAATCGGGCAGCGGGGTGTAGAGCGTGAGGTTGCGGGGCAGCCCCAGGCGTTTGGACAACCGCAGGTCATCGTTGTCGCCCCGCAGGCGCTGCCGGGTTACGGACAGGGTTATAATCAATCCACATCTCCTGGGATTCCAGCGCAATGGCAGATGGCGCCTGCTGCGCGTGAGTTCAAGATTGTGGGTGGCGCGGATTAAACGGCTATCTCCAACCCATCAATAATACTTTTCAGTTGCGCCAAATTCTTATCAGACAGCTCTCCCACAGGGCTGCGAGCGGGTCCGGCGTCGATGCCAATGAGATTCAACGCTATTTTTATCACCACAGGGAAGGTTCCCAGAGAGAATGCGTAGCGCAAAGGCGCCAGGTTATGCTGCGCCTTTAAGGATCGCGGTAAATCTCCGGCAACAAACGCCTCGTAGATTTCGACGACCAGCGCGGGTGCGACATTGGCTGTCGCTGTGATAGAACCTTTCGCGCCGTGCAATAAACCTCCATAAATGAGCGTGTCCCGTCCCAGGAGAATGGAGAAGGATTCATCGGTCTGCTGCAGATAAGCCAGAGTTAAAGAAAGATCGCCGCTTGAATCTTTGACCCCCACTATATTGGGGTGGGCTGCAAGGCGTGAAACCAGACCTGCGGACAGGTTGACTGCCGTTCTGCCGGGATTGTTGTAGAGGAGGATGGGCAAGCTGGTAGCATCGGCAATAGCTGTATAGTGGCGGTAGAGCTCTTCTTCAGTTGGCGTGATAAAATACGGTGTGAGGACAGAAACTGCGTTGACACCTGCTTGCTCAGCTTGCTTGTTCAGCTTGATAACATCGCGCGTGGTGATTGCCCCGGTACCCGCATAAACAGGCACCCGCCCATGGGTTTCATCAACGACTATTTCCCAGACCCGCCGCTTCTCACCCTCGCTCAGGGCATAGAATTCACCCTGACTTCCGGTTGGGAACAAACCATGAACGCCTCCCTTGATTAAATAATTCACAAGCTGGCGCAACGCTGCTTCATTCAGCTGTTCATCTTTATCCAGGGGTGTTACCATTGCCGGGATGATGCCCTTAATCTCCATTTTTACCTCCAACGTATTTTTAACACGCCGGGACAGCGTATTTTCTTAGTCCTGCGTAGCTATACGGTGAAATTTATCAGCTTTGGTCGCTACTGGGTGCCTTAACCTGATCGTCGAAAAGGAACGACAGTTCAACTTCTCCGGTGTCATATTCCGTGTGTAAAACACAATTGCTTTTCTGGAACACCTTCAACATCCCGGAATTGTTCGCCAGAACGTTTGCGCGGAAACCGCGGATACCGCGTTCTCTAGCCAACCGCATCAAAAAACGCAATAAATATGTTCCGATGCCCTGATGTTGGTATTCGTCTGATACAGAAAAGGCAACTTCAGCCAAATTATCGTTGTAATCCAGCATCCAGTGACCTGCTGCTACAATGGGGGATGTGTCGGATGTTCCGAGCGTGCAGACGACGCCTAAATTTGCCTCGTAATCGACGGCGACCATTTCCTGTGCAATCTCGTGGGGGAAATCTTTTCTTACCGAGAAAAAGCGCAAGTAAACTGAGCGCTCCGATAACTTGTATAAATATTCCTGGAAAAGTCGTTCGTCGCTGGCTTTAACAGGACGGACGAAAAGTTCATTACCATGCACTTCATGGATGTGCTCTATCTCGACAGGATAAATAGCGCCTTCAGGAATGATTTGATCGGAAAAAAGTATTTTGTTGGCCTTGGCTGCAGCTTCAAGTTCCTCACGGAAGCGGGGATGTGCGATTTGGATTAATGCGACTGCGCGCTCGCGCAAGCTTTTACCATGGAGATAAGCGACGCCATATTCGGTGATAACATAATGGACATCACCGCGCGTCGTCACGACACCGGCACCCTCATCCAGGTGGGCTACAATACGGGAGACCGTTCCGTCTCTGGCGGTTGAGGGTAATGCGATAATGGGCTTTCCCTGCGGGGCAAGGGCAGCCCCGCGGATGAAGTCAGCCTGTCCACCAATACCACTGTAAATCTCATATCCTAATGAGTCGGCGCAAACCTGCCCGGTGATATCCACTTGCAGCGCGGTGTTTATGGCGACCATTTTTTCGTTTTTGGCGATATTAATGGGTGAAGAAGTGTAGTCTACCGGACGAAACTCAAACATAGGGTTGTTATCGACATAGTCATAAAGACGCTTTGTGCCAATACAGAACGTGGCTAAAATCTTGCCTGGATGAAAGGATTTTTTGGAGTTATTGACGACTCCGGCTTCAATCAAATCGATGAGCCCATCAGAAAACATTTCTGTATGCACGCCCAGGTCTTTTTTGTCAAATAACCCATAAAGAACCGCATTGGGGATTCCCCCGATCCCTACCTGGATGGTGGAGCCATTCTCTACCAAACGGATGGCATGCCGTGCAATAGCCTTGGCAATCGCATCCGGTTCGGATGGTTCAACTTCCAGCAGGGGTTGTTCATATTCCACGATGATATCCAAATCATCCACATGCAGAA
This sequence comes from uncultured Chloroflexia bacterium, assembly GCA_963700595.1. Classification (GTDB taxonomy): domain Bacteria; phylum Chloroflexota; class Anaerolineae; order B4-G1; family SLSP01; genus PWVB01. The sequence goes on along the minus strand of CAVOYE010000007.1, from coordinate 131,603 downwards.
AACTGTCTCCCAATGTGCGGGGCATTCGCGGATTGACTTGAGCAATCACAAGATTTGCCGCTGCGGCAGCTGCTTTAACCGCTTCTACCGAAATTCCCAGAGAACAAAAACCAAAACTATCGGGAGGGGTGACCTGAATCAGCGCTACATCCAACGGCATACGGCCACTTGAAAATAATGCAGGAATTTCTGAAAGGAAGATGGGAGTATAGTCAGCAACACCCTGTGCCACAGCGGAGCGCACACCAGGACCCACAAAAAGTGAATTGTGCCGGAAATGACGGTCATAACGCTTTTGTGCATGCCGGGGTGCGCCCACCGTGAGCATATGCACAATTTCGACATCACTTAGTTTATCCGCGACACCGCCCTGTTTGACGAGTTCATCCAGGAGATGCTGGGGTTCCCCGCAGGCGGGGCTGAGAAAAACGCGATTACCACTACGGATTCTGGATAATGCTTGTTGCGCTGTCATCAGCTTTGCGGTGTAGCGTTCCTTCCAGTTATTCATAATCGGCACTTCATACTCCTAAAGCTTGATAAAAAAAATCGAGAAGCTCAGTCTGTGAGCTTCTCGATTGAGAGTGTCAGCGACTCGCAGCCGGTCTGGTTTGCAGCGGTTTAAGCTGCAGGCCTATGCCCGCGGCAATGAGACATGCTATACTGCAGACGACGAAGGCCACCAACCAGTTCAAGCCATTGTCTCTCACTACACCAGCCAGGATAGGGCCAACAATTCCACCCATCCCATAGGCGGTGAAAACCCAGCCGTAGTTCACACCGACATTCTTGGCGCCGAACAGGTCAGCGGTCATTGTCGGAAACAGTGAGAAGTTACCGCCAAAATTGAAGCCAATCAGGGTGGCTACAATGTACAGGAGAACTGTACTTCCTGCCATCCAATACAAGCTGAGCATTATCAGGCTTTGGAATGCGCACATCATGACCAGTGCGATTTTGGGTCCAATTTTATCGGAAATCGAACCCCAGACAATGCGTCCCAAGCCATTAGCCAGCGAGTAGAAGACTCCCATCGCGGTGCCGGCAATTGTGCTGGCTTCCGCGGCGGTCAAGCCGTCCCGAGCCTGCAACTCGTCTATACCGAACAGCTTAATATTGCCGATGACCAGCAAGCCTGCCATGCTGGAAAACAAGAACATCACCCAGAGGCTTTTGAACTGCCCGCTGCGGAGCATTGATTGGCTGTCATAATTGTCCATACCTGTGCCGGAGGTTTTTCCAGACTTTCTTTTGAGCGGCTGCGGGTTTCCAACCTGCGGGTTTCCAACCTTCCGGAGGATTGACCATCCAGAAGGAACTGCCGATGACAACCACGGCAAATATAACACCATAGAGCAGAAAAACATTGTTGACGCCCATATTCGCCAGCAAATTTCCCCAGTTATCGGCGAGTTTTACCCAGATCAGTGGCGCCAAATCCAAATCCGGCAACTGCCAAACCGGAAATCAAGCCTTTTTTATCCGGGAACCACTTCATGCTGACGGCAATGGGGCACACGTATGCAAGACCAATACCCGCACCACCAATCACACCGATGAAAAGTAACTGGGTAATGAAACTCTTACCGAGTAACCCCGCCAGAATGTATCCAGCACCCAGCACAATCCCTCCGGTGAGAGCGACGATGTGCGGTCCGGCTTTCGCTTGCCAACGCCCGGCCAACACCATCACGACAGCGAAAACTGCCAGAGCTGACCGAGAAAATAATCTGGGTCTGCGTACTTGAAAAATTATAGCGGCGCTTCTGTGAGATAAGGGGTAAAGACACTCCAGGCGTATATCGAACCCAGACACAGTTGAATAAGTATTGCGGCAACGACGACCAAGCGACGATCTAAAATTCGGTCTTTTGACGTAGACATTGTTATCCTTCTCTTAATTATTATGTGAATAATGACATAACCAAACACGCTCGCATCAATTCCCAGTTAACAGTTCCGCGGCTTTTCTAATACCCGGCGACTTCAACCGCGAAAGAGATGCGAGCGTGATTTCTATTTATAGACTACTTCTTGGCCCCAGCGATCAAGCTGTCAACAACGGTTGGGTCAGCCAGCGTGGATACATCACCCAATGTGTCAGCGGTTCCTTCGGCGATTTTGCGCAGGATACGGCGCATAATCTTGCCACTGCGGGTCTTGGGCAGTGACTCGGTGAACTGGATGAAATCGGGTCGTGAAATCGGGCCAATTTCGCTGCGGACGTGATTCATCAATTCTTTGATGAGCGCATCGTTCTTTTCCACACCCTGACGCACGGTGACGTAAGCGTATAAGGCCTGGCCCTTGATATCGTGCGGGATGCCCACCACGGCGGCCTCAGCGACTACGGATTCGTGACTCACGAGCGCGCTTTCGACCTCTGCGGTGCCGATGCGGTGACCAGAGACGTTGACCACGTCATCAATGCGTCCCATCCAGCCAGTAGTCGCCGTCCTCATCCTTGCGGCAACCGTCACCCGTGAAGTACTTGTCATTGTACATCGTGAAGTAGGTGTCGATGAAGCGGTCGTGATCGCCCCACATGGTGCGCATCATTGCCGGCCATGAGGTGCTTGATGCACAACTTGCCACCTTCGTTGACATCACATTCGCTGCTATCATCGCGCAGGATAACAGGCTGAACGCCAAAGAAGGGCTGTGACGCACTCCCGGGTTTGAGTGTATGCGCTCCGGGCAGCGGGGTAATGAGAATGCCGCCTGTCTCGGTCTGCCACCAGGTGTCGACGATGGGGCAGTTGCCGTGCCCAACATACTTGTGGTACCAGAGCCATGCTTCAGGGTTAATGGGTTCACCCACACTGCCCAGGAGGCGCAGGCTGGAAAGATCGCATTTTTGAATCCACTCTTCACCAAGACGGGCCAGCGCGCGGATTGCTGTTGGTGCGGTGTAGAAGATGATGACCTGGATATTTGTCCACAATCTGCCAGAATCGGCTGGCATCCGGATATGTGGGCACACCTTCGAACATAAGTGAGGTCGCGCCATTGGACAACGGTCCGTATACAATGTAGCTGTGACCGGTGATCCAGCCAATATCAGCGGTGCACCAGTATGTGTCGTCATCATGGATGTCGAAGATGTACTTGTGCGTCATGGTCACGTAGGTGAGATAACCGCCGGTGGTGTGCAAGACACCCTTGGGCTTGCCCGTGGAACCGGAGGTGTAGAGGATGAAGAGGGGATCTTCTGCATCCATCACTTCTGGCTCATTGACGAATGAGACTTCCGCCATCTCGTCGTGCCACCAGGTGTCCCGACCCTCAACCATATCCACGACTTCGTCTGTACGTTGGACAACGATCTGGCTTTCGACGCTGGGGCAGGTTTCAAGTGCAGCATCCGCGGTGTCCTTGAGGCGGATGCTTTTACCCGCGCGTAAGGATACGTTGCTGGTGATCAGCATTTTACATTCCGAGTCCTGAATACGACCAGCTAATGAGGAAGCGCTAAATCCACCGAATACGATAGAGTGAATAGCGCCAATGCGCGTGCAGGCTAACATTGCGATGGCCAGTTCGGGGATCATCGGCATGTATAATGCTACACGGTCGCCTTTCTGGATTCCTTTGCTCTTGAGCACGTTCGCGAACTTGCTTACTTCCCGGTGAAGATCCTGATAGGTATAGATCCGTGTATCATCTTCTTCTTCACCTTGCCAAATGATGGCCGCTTTATTCTTGCGCCAGGTCGTGAGGTGGCGATCGAGGCAGTTATAGGACAAGTTGAGTTGTCCATCTGCATACCACTTATTGACGACATTTCGACCCTGTGTATCCCATACGGATTCACTGGCTTTGGTGGGTTCCTTGTACCAGTCCAGGAGCTTGGCTTGTTTGAGCCAGAACGTATCCGGATCGTTAACGGACTCGGCATACATTTCCTTGTACTGTTCCACGGATTTGATGAGAGCATTCGCGCTAAATTCTGCGGGTGGGGGAAATTTTTTCCCTAAATCAACCTGAGAATCCGCTCCAGTCTTTTTCTCTGACATCTGCAATTCCTCCTAAAATATGATAAACTACGTGTAAATTGGGATTATGTAAACGCAAAATAGGGCAAAGCCCTATGTACAACCTGTTTTAAGTGTTATCTGTTCTGTTAATGGAGCTTTTCTCCGTTCAATCCATCGGAGAAATATATTGGCAGCATAAAGATCCAAGCATTAAGTAAATTGCTTTTCCTAAAATACGTCGATTATGATTCTACCATGATCACTTTGCTTGTCAAAACAAACACAAAAACAAGGGGGTTTTTAGGAAAGCGTCTCAGGAAGGGGGCGCGAGCTCCTGAAGCGGCTTGGGAGTCATGACTGGTCAATGACGGGGGGGCTATTCCGCGCTGCCATTTTTCTAATGGGTGTCTGGGGCGTAGGCTTAGGTTGGTGCCATAGTGATGTATGAAAAAGTTACCAATCTTCTTTTCAAAACACGACAAAAAACGCTTGAATCAGGCAGGTCCTGATGTATGATTCAGGGAATAAGTAACATGAGAAACTCGACTGCCGATACACAAAGCGTTGATTCTGAAGGAGCTATATAATGGCGAAACCAAACATTGTATTCGTTTTAACAGACGATCAGGGATATGGCGACCTGGGCTGCTATGGTAACCCTATTATTCAAACCCCGCATATGGACGCACTCAGTCAGGAAAGCATCAGGTTGGAAAACTATCATGTGGGTCCAACGTGCGCACCGACGCGTGCTGGGTTGATGACCGGGCATTATCACAACAGCACCGGTGTCTGGCACACGATTGGCGGACGGTCTCTTTTGCGAAAAGATGAATTCAGCATTGCCCAGGCATTTTCTGAAGAATGGTTACAGCACTGGATTGTTTGGCAAGTGGCATTTGGGTGACAACAAACCTTACCGTCCTCAGGACCGTGGCTTTCAAGAGGTGGTTACTCATGGTGGTGGTGGAGTCGGCAATACCCCCGATTATTGGGGCAATAACTATAATAACGACACTTATAATGTCAACGGTAAATGGACGCCGTTCACAGGTTATTGCACAGATGTATGGTTCAACGCAGCTCTGGATTTTATCAAGCGTAACAAGGACCGGCCATTCTTCTGTTTTATCACCACCAATGCCCCGCATTCTCCTTATATCGTCGATGACGTTTACAGTGATCCCTACGTGGGCAAGGTTGAGCATCAGGAACGCGCTAATTTCTATGGTATGATTACTAAAATTGATGAGAATCTGGGTGTTTTACGGGATACGTTAAAGGCATTAGATCTTGAAGAAAACACAATCCTGATTTTTATGACGGATAATGGTTCATCCGGTGGTGCCAGCCTGGATCGAAATCAGTATGTTATTCAAGGGTACAATGCCGGGATGCGTGGGTTGAAGAATTCAGAATATGAGGGTGGACACAGGGTGCCTTTATTTCTGTATTGGCCGTCTGGAAACCTCAGTTCGGGATACGCTGTAACAGAATTGACAGCAAATGTTGATATCATGCCAACATTGCTTGAGTTGTGCGGGATTGATCCAGGTGATCACGTTTTTGACGGTAAGAGCCTGGTTCCGCTGCTGTATGCCAGCCTCGATAGCTGGCGTGACCGCATTCTGGTTACCGATTCCCAGAGATTAACAAACCCGGTCAAGTGGCGTAAAAGTGCGACTATGACGCAACGCTGGCGTCTGATTAACGGCGTTGAGCTTTATGACATTCAGCTTGATCCCGAACAGCGCGACGATGTTGCTGCAAAGCATGCTGGTGTCGTGGAATGGCTGCGTCAAGGTTATGAGGAATGGTGGTCTAAGGTTTCCCGGCAATTTGACGGCACTATTCCCATTCCTATTGGGGAAGACGCGCATGAGACAGTCGTCCTTAACTCTCATGACTGGCGCAATGATCCGGTGCTGTGTGCCTGGAATCAATCGTTGGTTCGTGAGGGACTTTTGTGTAATGGCTATTGGGAAATTGATGTCCGTGTTTCTGCCCGTTATCGCGTCGAGTTACGCCGCTGGCCCCGGGAGGAAGAACGGGCACTCACTGCAGGGATTCCCGGGGAATTGGTAGCGTATAACGATATAAAATACGGATATGGTGGAGGGCGCGCACTGCACCTGACCTCCGCGCGGTTAAACATAGGGAATAATGACTATACACGAGCTATTCTACCCTCAGATCACAGCATTGTGTTTGATGTTAATATAGAAGCTGGCGAAACGCTTTTGCAGACTTTTCTTTATGATGAAGCCGGACAAGCCACCGGCGCGTATTATGTCTATGTTGAGCGGTTGCCATAACTTATTTTGAGGTCAGCTCTGGCAAATAGTCACCATTGGAGGAAATTTATGTCATTTGAACATGGTTGGGCAGCAATCAATTTAGAAATGCCCCCACGCGTTCCGCACACGGAATATTCGGTAACGGAACATTGGGACGTGATAAAAGCTGTAACAGGCATTGAAGTCACCCCCAACAGCCCCGGCGACTTGAAACAACGGGCAGGCTTTGCTTTAATGGAAGCATGGAATTTTGACTTTCGCTGGTCAACGTTGATTGGAAATGACGAGGTGGCAGCTTATGCAACAGATATGGGGCACGCTGAATATGCTGCCGGTGGCGTGGACAGGCGGGATACCATATTCTGCCCCTTTGAAACTCCCGAGCAAGTTCTGGCTTTTGATCCCTGGGAAGCCTATGGTCCGCGTGACCTAACGATATTAAGGCAGAGGTTCGAAGACCATTACAACCAACAACACGATCAAACACCTGATCAGGTCAATATGACAGGCATCTATATATCGATTGTGTCTGGTTTGATCGCTATCTTTGGATGGGATATGTTGCTTTTGGCTGCTGGTACAGATCGGCAGCGCTTTGGCGAAATGACCAATCGCTACGCATCGTGGATTCAACAGTATTTTGATGCTCTGGGGGAAGCTGATGTGCCGGTTGTTATGGTACATGATGATATCGTGTGGAGTTCCGGACCTTTTATATCGCCACAGTGGTATCGCAATTATGTATTCCCGAATTATAAAAAACTGTTCGCACCATTGCACGAATCCGGCAAAAAGATTATGTATACCTCCGATGGCGATTACACATGTTTTGTCGATGATATTGTAGATTGTGGTGTCCATGGCTTTGTGATGGAACCATTAACCGATATGCAGTATATTGCTGAAAAATATGGCAAAACCCATGCCTTCATCGGAAATGCTGATACCCGGGTCCTTCTGAGTGGAAGCCATAAAGCCATTCGGGCTGAAATGGAACGCTGTATGGATATAGGTAAAAACTGTCCCGGCTTTTTCTTGGCGGTTGGCAATCATATTCCTGCAAATACACCTGTGGACAATGTGCTGTATTATCAGCAGGTGTATGAGGAACTGAGCCCGCGCTAAGCGTTAGATAAAGTTTTTTCGATGACTTGCAGCACTGTTTCTGCTGTATTGTTCCAGGTAAATCGCTGTAGATTCTGGTAACCCCGGATAATGCAGTTCTGCCTTAAAGATTCGTCTTCAAGCAATTGCCGCAAATTTGCGGCAATTGCTTTTTCATCCTTCGGATCAACAAGAACTGCACCATCCGCCGCGACTTCAGGCAAGCTGGATGTTGTGCTGGTTAGTAGAGGGGTGCCACACGCCTGAGCTTCCAGAACGGGAAAGCCAAAACCTTCATATAATGAAGGGTAAGCAAAGACCCGTGCGCCAGAGATGAGGGCGGCTTTATCTTCCTGAGCAATATAGCCTGGAAATAACACATGCTCGTCCATTGCCAATTGCCGGACGTGTTCGCGTATTGGTTCAGATAACCAGCCCATAGGACCTGCCAGAACCAATTTTAAGTGTGGATGATGAGCCAAGAGAGCTTTGAAAGCGTTGATCAATCGTTGTAAGTTTTTCCGGGGTTGTACACGTCCGATGTGGAGGATATAGTCTCCTTGTATCCCATACCGGGCTTTGACGGAGGATAGCCGCACAGTATCATCCTGGTGAGATAGTTCACTGTCATAGCCCGGGTATGCCACAGTAATTTTTTCAGACGAGACATGGTAGTTTTCCATGATGGAATCCCGTGTGGCATATGAATCTGCGAAGACATGTGCTGCCGTGTGCACATTCCAACGTGTGCTCAAGTCAAGATACAGGCGTTGTTTCGCTGGATGTGCTTTGGGGAAGTAGCGATACCCCAGGTCATGGATGGTCACAAGGCTTCTTCGGGGGTGTATAAGAGGCAAAACATGGGCAGGTACAAACAGCAAGTCGGGCGCATTGACCAGCATTTCCCATGAAAGCCGGACATGTGTCCAAAGGTGTGCAAACGGCATCACGCTGAGTGCTGCGCCCGGGAAATCTTCCAGATGAGGTGGTTGACGAAAATAGAGCTGTACTGCATAGCGTTTTCTCAATTTTGGCAGCAGCGCACGGATCAGGTGAAATGAATAGCCCTCTGTTCCTGTAGGTGCCGTACTGATTGCCCGGCTTGCATCGATGCCGATACGCGTAAGTGTTAAATGGGAAGAACCCATATGTTTCTCGCAGGGCTACAGCATAATTTGGATCAATGGGATTGGGATCAATATCAGGGCGAAAATACCGACGATGATCCACCCCATCACTTTTCTTTTGGAATCCAGGGGAGTTACATCGTTTAAAGGCGGTGGATGACTTGGTCGCATTAACAGCCCAATACCTCCCCATAACAACCATGTTCCTCCAGCAGGATTCCCAACCAGGGTCAGGAAGACGCCCCAGCCAAAGATAATGAAAATAAATATTCTGGCAATGACCCACGCCCGTTTCCCCCACAAGGCATACGCAATATGCCCCCCATCAAACTGCCCAATTGGGAACAGGTTGAGCGCTGTAACGAGCAAGCCCGCCCATGCGGCGAAAGCCATTGAGCCCCCTTGACTGGGTGGGGAAAGCCAGACATCTTCACCGGTCGCAGGATCAGGTAAAACGCGTCCAAAGACAGCGAATTTCGCGCTAAGGTACAAAAGCGAGTTACCTTCTTGCATAAGGGGTAATGGTTCTCCGGGTGGGATATCTAAGAAATCACGGGGATTGCCAACCTGGGAAGTCATCAATCCCAGGATGAGGAGCGGGATAGCAATCACCAAGCCCCCAATTGGTCCTGCTGCGCCTATATCGAAAAGCGCTTTGCGGCTGTGCATCGGTCCGCGCTGGAATATGACAGCACCCATTGTGCCCAGGATGCTCAGGGGAATGGGGATGAAATAAGGCAAACTTGTCGGCGATCCATAACGACGTCCGACAAAATAATGACTGAATTCGTGAGCGGTCAGGATACCCATGATGGTCACAGCAAAGGGCCAACCGCGCCATATTTCCCCGGGCTGGGCAAAGATATCGATATTCTCATGCGTAGCCCCTAATGCCAGCACTGATAAACAAGTTAACAAAAAAAGGACAACATTCACCCACGGCTTACCAGTTTTTCCGTTGATAACTGCGGGTATGGCATGCACTTCCTGATAAGCAGGTTCTTCGGTCAGCAGCGGGGTATATCCCAGCACTGCGAAACGTTGCACTACCTTTTCAAAACGTGCTTCCTGGTCAGGTTCGATCAGTTGTCCACGGAACCGCACGCGCGGCTGCGGATTGTTATCCAGGATTGTGACATCGTCAATGGTGATAAGGTCCTGGAGCGCAGTTTGCAGAGCCGGAACTATATTTACCTGGCTTGAATTATCATCAATCTTGATCGTCATATTGCCTCTTATATTTCAGTAAACCAGATTGGAGCGCAGAATTTGCCACACCGGTGTTAGCCCCAGGGCAAAAGCGATACCCAGGTTTTCCACTGTGTCAATTCGTAAGCCTCCGAGAGTTGGGACAGTGTCACCACGTAATAGTGTAAGAGCACCAGCGCCCAGACAATAGATTGTCAGGATGCGCCAACCGTGGTTGATTTTCGGTGCGCGAATTGTGCTAATCAAAGCCAGTGTGAATGCCCACATGCTTCCCATCAACTGGACAGGATACCGCCTCTCTATAGTGTGATATAGGTCGGGTCCGTTAGTTAGCAACCAGCGTGCAGGTGGGTTGGACTGGTCAACCACCATTCCCCATGCGCATCCGGTTTGTATACAACCCCACCATGCGCCAGCAATGACGCAAAGAATTGCCGGTGTAAAAAGTGCCAGTAATTGGGTGATGGATTGCGCAGTGTAGGTGCTGTGTTCTGTTTTCTCATGGCTCTTTCTTTTATCCCAGAGTTTTGCCCAAATGCATAAACCTGCTAATGCGCCAATCAGCGCACTTTCCCCATGAATACCGCCGTAGCGGTGCAGTTGAAAAAGATGGAGAGGATTTTGCAGGAAATACGCTTTATGCATAAATCCATAAGCGAAACGCCCGGTCACTAATGCAATCAAAGCCAGTAGCCAGCACCATTTTGCCAGATACTGCCGCTTGATATGAAACAAGGGAGCTGCATACCATAACCATATTAGGCCCAAACAGATACCCAAGCCCACTCTTACAGCGTAGCCTGCTATCCACCCGAAACCGATGTTCATAATGGGTTGAAGTATAACACAGCGAGGGTCAAAAAACAAAAATGCTAATAAAAAAGGGCTCCTGATTTCCAGGAGCCCTTGAATTGGTTTAGCACTGTCACTACTGAATGTTACTTCAATTCAACAACTGCACCGACGGCTTCCAGTTTGCCTTTGGCGTCTTCAGCGGCTTCTTTGCCAACAGATTCCATAACGTTGGAGGGTGCGCCTTCGACCATTTCTTTGGCTTCACGTAAGCCCAGGCTGGTGAGTTGACGAACGACTTTGATGACTTCAATCTTTTTGGGACCGAAATCTTTAAGTACAACGTTGAATTCAGTTTGCTCTTCTTCCGGCTCAGCTTCGGCGACCTGCGCAGCTCCAGCCACCATCGCGACAGGTGCTGCAGCACTTACACCGAGTTTCTCTTCCAGCAACTTGACGAGTTGTGAAGCTTCCATCAGCGTCAGAGCGCTGACTTCCTCTACCAGTTTATTCAAATCTGCCATTGTTAATAAACCTCCATTTTGTGTTTAAAAATATCCAATGCCTATTTTGGGTTCATAGACCGACATTGTTTAGACCAGCATTGTTTAACCATTTTACCAGTTACAGTTTTCAGGCTGCGGCTTCTGCTGGCGTACCAGCAGCTTCTTCCAATTTGTCTGCATACGCCTTAACAACGTTCATTATCTGGCGAATACCGCTTGCTACCACACCAACTGCTTGCGTGGCGGGTGCGTTGATTGTACGCAGGACCATCGCCAATGCTTCTTCACGAGTAGGCAGGTCTGCAGCAGATAAAGCCTCAGAAGCTGTAAGGAATTGTCCTTCCAGATAACCACCCTTGACTGTGAAGCGACCTTCCTCGGTTTCTTTAGTGAAGTCACGGAAAATTTTGGCCTGTGACGGCACATCTTCGTGACAGAAAGCGACAATTGTCGGTCCTTCTAAAAGAGCATCTGGAACAGTGGCACCACTTTCTTCCATTGCCATCTTAAACAGGGTATTTTTGACAACGAAAACCTGTCCGTTCTTTTCACGGGACATACGGCGGAGTGTTTGCATTTTGGACACATTGAGTGCCTTGTAATCCGCCATGATGACACCGTTACTTTCAGCCAACTGCTGACGGTAGACTGCCATCAGTTCATCTTTACGAGCGCGTGATATAGCCAACCTTTTTCACCTCCCTTTCAGGATCAAAATCGTGATTCTCTCATTGCGGAATCACACCAACAAAAAAGTCCTTGCGCTACCGACGCAAGGACCAGAAACTTCGAACTCCAAGGGAGTCTGTCAAGTTTCCCGGTCTTACCTCGGCAGGCCATTAAGCACCGTAGTGCACCTGCTGTCTTCGGAAGACAGGCTAAACCTTATACCATGTTATTTCTTATCAAGTCAAGCTTTGATTTCCACAAGACAACGCCTGACTTCACGCAGCTATTTTTCTACCGTTAGAATTTTGGTTCCAGGGCTAATGCCGCAACAGGATCTACTTTGACACCAGGTCCCATAGAAGGCGCAAGCGTAGCATGACGCAGATAGTTGCCCTTTGCTCCGGCTGGCTTGACACGCCGAATTGTATCCATAATCGCGGTCATATTGTCCAGAAGGTGCTCGGTAGGAAAACTGACCTTGCCGATTACACAGTGAATATTTCCTGAGCGGTCAAGACGATATTCAACACGTCCAGCTTTCGCTTCATCAATCACCCGCGGCAGGTCTTCTTCCTGTACTACAGTACCTGTTTTAGGCGTCGGCATCAAACCGCGGCGTCCCAAAACCCGACCCAACCGTCCAACGCGCCGCATCATATCCGGGACCGCGATGGTCACGTCAAAGTCTGTCCAACCATCCATGATTCTGGCAATACCTTCATCATCACCAATAATATAATCTGCTCCCGCTTGTTCGGCGATCTGCGCAGCTTCACCTGTGGCGAAAACCAGGACCCGAACGGTCTTGCCCAGACCATGGGGCAGACGAACGACACCACGGATTTGCTGATCTGAACGGCGGGGATCAAGGCCCATCCGCATGTGAAGCTCAATAGTTCCATCAAAAGAACTATAGCTGACTTCTTTAGCCAGATTGATGGCATCCTCCGGACGATATATCCGGTCTTGATCGACTTTTTGTGCTGCTTCTAAATATTTTTTACCATGTTTAGGCATTTGTAATGACTCCTTGTGGTCTGTCGGGTTTTAACCCTCCCACTGTGAATAGCGTCCTGTATAGAAGTACAGGTTATTTTTTAATTGAGATGCCCATACTACGGGCTGTTCCGGCGATCATACGCTCAGCACCTTCAATATTGTTAGCGTTGAGGTCTTTCATTTTGGTTTCGGCGATTTCACGCAATTGGCTTTGATTGATGGTGCCAACTTTATCACGATTGGGTTCAGCCGAACCACGATTAACACCTGCTGCTTTACGCAGCAAGTCAGCCGTCGGTGGGGTCTTTAACTCAAATCTATAAGTGGAATCCTGGAAGATCGTTATCTCCGCCGGGATAATATTACCCATCAAATGCGATGTTTTTGCGTTATAATCTTTGCAGAAGCCCATTAAATTGATGCCGTGTTGCGCCAAAGCCGGACCAATGGGTGGTGCTGGATTGGCTTTGCCGGCAGGAATCTGCAACTTGACGATTGCTTTAATTTTCTTTTTTGCCATTCTGTTTATACCCCTCATTCTGGGATGGATTTAATACCCAGGTGCTTAATTTGTGCTTAGGTCTTTTCTACTTGCAGGAAATCCAGTTCTACCGGTGTTTCTCGCCCAAAGAAAGACACGAGCACGCGTACTTTGGTGCGCGCTTCATCGATACTATCAACTACGCCAATGAAATCGGCAAAAGGTCCTTCAATAATGCGAACTTTTTGCCCCTGTTTGAAGGTAGCACGTACTTGTGGTGCTGAAGCTTCCATCCGGCGCAAAATTCCCTGAACTGCTTCCGTGCGCAGCGGTGTTGGCGTGTTTCCCATACCAACAAAACCGGTAACACCAGGTGTATTTCGGACAACATACCAGGAGTCATCGCTTAACAACATCTGTACCATAATGTAACCTGGATACAGGCACCGTTCAATTGTGCGGCGTTTCCCATCACGTATCTCGATTTCCTCTACAGTGGGGACCACGACCTGAAAGATGAAATCCTGCATGTCCCATCGATTCGATACGGAGTTCCAGGTTGTGTTGAACTTTTTTCTCGTATCCGGAATAACAATGGATGATGAACCAGGCTCGTTCTTCCTCCAAGCCCAGAGCTTCACCCTCTTCAAATGGATCAGGTAATACCCCAACTTCATCAATGGGTTCTTCGCCAACCATAGGAATATTCTCTGCGGGTTCTGGTATTTCTGGCAGGGGTTCTGCCTCAAAACCAAAGCGCTCCAGAATATCTTCCTGCGACATCGATACATCGGAGATCGGCGTTTGATCGCCGTCTTCAATTGAATCGGTCAAATCATTGTTCAAAAATGGATTGTCTTCAGACATCGAATAATCAAGCCTCATCGCCCTTACCAATCATATAAACGGCAACAATAATGGCGACAGCCACGACAGCGCCTAACACAAAGTAAATCGCATTCCCGGAAATAATATTCCCAAGCAACCAGCCAAAAAAGAAATCCAGGATTCCAAGAAATATTGCCATACCAAAGGTGACTGCTAATACGATCTTTGTCATCGTCCACCCCTGTTCCAGGGTAGGCCATCGCACACGGCGAAGTTCAGCCCGTGTTGAACGGAAATAGGCCACTATTGCATTATCTTTCTTGACTTTATTCTGTTTCGCGTCAGCCACAAACTCCTCCGTATACTGCTAACACTTTAAGACACCGCCTAACTAGGCGGTGTCTTTAGTAGGCAGGCGAGGCAGGAATTGAACCCGCAACCTACGGTTTTGGAGACCGTTGCTCTGCCAATTGAGCTACTCGCCTAAGTTCTACTGCATCGAGAGCAAACTTCCCCATCGCTTACTGCCTGACTACTTGGGGCGTACCCCCTTGAGCCCATGATCAGATTTGAACTGATGACCCCTTTCTTACCAAGAAAGTGCTCTACCGACTGAGCTACATGGGCGCAGTAAAATGGGCAGTGAGGGACTCGAACCCCCGAAGGTGTACACCAGCGGATTTACAGTCCGCCTCCTTTGCCGCTCGGAACAACTGCCCGCGATAGCCGACGGTGGGAATTGAACCCACAACCCTCCGCTTACAAGGCGGATGCTCCGCCGTTTGAGCTACGTCGGCGAAAACAAATTATAACATACGAGCCAATTGGGTCAAGGATACTCCTACCGCAGCAGGGGATAGTATACACAAGTCGATGGATTTGTCAACCATTTTGACATAAAGGGGGGTGTTTCAGATGGTGGTAAACCGTAGAAATTCACGCCAAACAGCGGTGCTTTCGTTCCGCGAATGGATTTTATTGTTAGTGGTCAAAGATTTAAGGTGTGGTAAAGTCAATGATATCAGCAATCCTTGAGTTATAATTTACTGAAAATGTACCGGGTGCGGTGGATGTATGAATCCGAACACCCGACTGATATCAGGGAGGCATTATGCGGATTTTACTTACTGGGCATAAAGGGCAACTTGGTAGAACGTTAATGCAGCTGCTGGGTGCACATATCACATGCGGGATAGATTTACCCGAATATGATATCACTGATCGTAGGGTAGTCATGACTTTAGTGCGTGAAACACTCCCGGACCTGATCATAAATTCGGCAGCGATGACTAACGTCGATGCCTGCGCACAGAACCCGTCCTTAGCTTATGAAGTGAATGGTATAGGAACGCAAAATTTAGCTCTGGCGGCAGCAGACGTCGGCGCAGCGATGCTGCAGGTGAGTACAAATGAGGTTTTTGACGGTCAGACTACTGAACCTTACGATGAGTGGGCTCCCCGGAAAGCGATAAACCCATATGGACGCTCTAAATTAGCCGGGGAAAGGTATGTAGAGACGCTGTTGAACCGATTTTATATTGTGAGAACACAATGGCTATATGCTTCTGGCGGGCGAAACTTCCCACACCGGATTATCGAACTTGCCGATGAACGGGGAAGCCTGCGTGTTGTCGAGGATGAAATTGGAAGTCCGACTTATGTGTTTGATTTGGCTGAAGCAATATTGAAATTGATTGATACCCATGCTTATGGATTCTATCATTTTGTTAATGAGGGTGCCGTCTCACGCTATGCATTTGCGAAAGAAATTTTGTCTTTATCAGGACGGAACCATATCTCTATCACACCTATTAAATCCACAGAATGGCAAAGGGCGAGTACACCCCCTTTATTTGCACCTCTGTCGTAACAACGCCGGGTCTGTCATGGGCATCCGACTCCGACCATGGAATGTAGCTCTCGCCGAATTCCTCAAAGAAACAGGCTACAGCTTATGAGCCTGCCGGGTGTAAATCCTTTGAGTGTGTCCATCATCATTCCTAATTGGAATGGCGCGCATCATTTGCAGGAATGCCTGGACAGCTTGCTACAGCAGACTTATACAAGGCTAGAGATTATCGTCGTGGATAATGCCTCAACCGATAACTCGCTTTCGTTATTGAACATGGTCCCGCAGGTTACAGTTCTTCCACAGGAGAGTAATCTGGGTTTCACGGGAGCATGTAATATTGGCCTCCAAAATGCGAACGGTGAAATTCTGGTGCTGCTCAACAACGATACGATTGTTGACATGGGGTGGATCCAGGCGATTGTCACGGCATTTGAACGCTTCCCGGATGTCGGTCTTGTCGCGTCAAAAATGCTGCTCTATGACCGGCGTGAACATATTCCATACTGCCGGTGACTATGTGACTCTCGATGGTCTGGCGCATAACCGTGGTGTTTGGCAGGAAGATACAGGGCAGTATGATCATCCTGCTTATGTTTTCAGCGCATGTGGGGGCAGCGCCGCCTACCGGCGAACGATGCTTAATGATGTGGGTTTGCTTGATAATGATTTTTTCTTTTCATTTGAGGATGTTGACCTGGCATGGCGCGCGTGTTTGATGGGCTGGCGGTGTCTTTACGTTCCTCAGGGTGTTGTTTATCACAAACTTAAAGCCTCTGGTGGGGGGGTCACGGCTTCATATTTTGATGGACGCAACAGGCTTTATACAATTGTGAAGAATTATCCACGCGATCTGTGGAAACTTTATGGACATACAGTCATTAAAGCGCAATTCCGTGCTTTTTTCGCAGCTCTGCGTTTGTGGCGAGGACCAGAAGCTCGGGCAACCTTACGGGGTATGATGGCTGGCTTACTCGGAACAGCAAAAATGCGCAGAAAAAGGCAGGGTGATTCAGTCTCAGCGCGTGGTTAGTCTCGATTATTTATTTCGGTTGATGACGCCCCCCTACGAAATACCGCTTGAGGATGACGCTATACCCGTAGTATAAGTATTCGCGGAGATGACTTCACCACCGCGGCGAAACAACCGCATACCGTGACGGATGAATTGCACAAGCTGGGAAACAAATAAACTGAGTAACCACCATGAGCCTGGTATGATTGCATTGAGCCAACGTCCCATCAGGAGCAGAGCAGCCATACAGACAACGGCGCCAATACCGAAGGCTGGCAGTGTGATGGGTTCCTGGATGAAAAGTCTGGCGCTGTGGCTGAGGGCGTGACCGAGATGCTTATCATTGCGCGTGACCGCTATGGCACGGGCTGTCTCAAACCAAAAATCGAGAAGCACTAAGAGTATCAATCCGCTGCCGAGAACAAACCACATCAGAGGTGACAGAATCGCGCGAACTGCGACACTTATACCTGCCGTCACAATCAGAATAACCCCTAATATAAGATTACCTGATATTTGGGACAGGAACATAAAACCAAACCACCGGTTACAGGCCTGATGGAAACTTTTCCAGACAACAGGTTTTTCTGATGTGTAGCTGAAAAGTATACCCCCTTCAAGCCATATGGCTGTGAGTTGCACCGGCAGCCATGCAAGGCATGCCGCAAATACCGCAAGTAGAGGGACCAACAAATTGATCTGACTGTCCTGAATGTGCATGAAAGTATCGAGAAGCACATCGAGATCGCGTTGTTCTGCCAGGCTCCGGGTTACGGAATAGGGTAAGTTTTGCCATAATGGCAGCGTGATTGCTGTAGAGAAAAGTGCAGCTGGAATAAAGCTTAAAAGATACCGTATAACCCAGAGACGCGGGTGCGCCATAACACGGACTGCTGCAAGTTTGAACAATCTGGTTGTCCTGTTTACCACGGAACGCCACCCCAGTACAAACTCTCCAGACTTTGTATGGCGCTCGTGGTTAACTGAAGCCATTCCTTCAGGCTGCGCCGGTAGAAGGCACTGTTATTCGTTAAGTTTTGATCAATAACGATGGCGTTCTGTGGATCAATTTCTACCATCTTAAACGCGCCCTCAATCCTCAGAGTTGATGTATTGCACAACCACGCTACCTCTTCTGTAAGTGGTTTTTGCAGCCCTTCTGACAGATAGGTCAATCTGACATCTGTGGGGAAACACAAATCGCCCTGACGTTCCAGCGTGACATGGTCGGGTTCGAATTCTGCCACAAAAGCATCCAGCGTGCCATCCCCATCCACAAGCTGGTCAAAGAACCATGAAGATGTTTCTTGACCCAGAGTCTCAGCCATAATTAGCTGCACATCCTTTGCCGTGGGATGGGTAAATGCATATTCCTGATAATATGCCTGGAGAAATTTTACCATGGCATCTTCACCTACGATACGTTCCAACATAGATAGACTCACAACAGGTTTGGCGTAAGTCGCAATACTGTATTCCAGTCCAAAATCCCATGCTTTCCCTGTCATCGTGGTTTGGGGAGCAATCAGATAGGTCGAACGCTGCAATCCTAAATACGTCAGTTTCCAATTACCACAGGTTGAGACAGCTCCGTCATACATGACGTTCATAGCGCGGGTTGTACTATAATCGGCGAACCCCTCGTCCAACCAGGGTTCTTCGGCTTCGTTGGTGGCTATGACGGATTGAAACCACTGATGTGCCAATTCGTGTACCGTTTCCACTTCGATGAGTTTCAGGCACTTGGGGCTGCTGCTGCTTGCTGATGCACCAACCGTAAACAGGGATGGATATTCCATTCCACCAGCCCCGCCCGCATCGGGAGGTACAATAACTATTGTGAGATTCTTGTAAAGTCCATTGCTGTATGGACCGTACCACTGGCTATAGAGATCCAGAGCATGCAAGGCAGCATTGAACGACCTCTGTGCCATTTTGCGCTGCTGGGGATAGAACAGGATGCGCACATTAATTCCATTATGTAAGCGGATTAGCTCTCGATAATGGGGTGAAGCGGTCCATACAAAATCGATGATATTTTCGGCGTAAAAGTTGTGGGTCACCGTGCCATTCCCCTGGGTGTTTGTGCTCCTTTCTTCGGCAGCACTCGCGCCGACAAGCCAGGTTTCCGGGAGTGTCAGGCTGACGTTATAAGTACCAAAATCTGCAAAGAATTCGCTGTTGGCATGGAAAGGATAGGCATTCCAGGATCCATTTTGCCAAACGCCAAATTTCGGAAACCATTGTCCGGCAAGTACGAAATCACCATCATCCGCCCAACCGGTACGGGCAAAAACACGCGGCAGTAAGGCTGTGAAAACAATGTCAAGAGACACTTCTTCGCCAGGTGCAATTGGTTCTGGCAACGCGATACGGACTAAAGTTTCATCAGCATCAGCGGCTTCACTTTCTAGCACTGTGCCGTCAGTGAGTTGAATCGTATCAATCCGGATCCAGCCAGGATAAGCGGGATTATATTGAAACCCACGAAGTCCTGAACTTGATTCACGCATCCATAAAGTATTTGCATCACGGAACGCATTCAGATAAAGATGGAGTACAACATCCAAGATGGCTGTGGTGCCGGTATTCCGGTAGGTTGCAGTTTCGTGCGCCAGGATTGTAAAAGTTTCGGGGGAATATTCCGCAGAAATGCTATAAGATGTGATATTCGCAGGAGCCTCTTTAGCAAAAGCGGACTGGATATTGCATAATGCTCCAACGCTTATGCTAAAAAGCAGGAAAATGCGAAGTAAGATGTTCATTACTTGTTCTGGGTAAGGGGTTGCTCAAACATCAATTTAATGTCCATAATCCGGGTGATCCATTATTCACCATACCCATTGGGATGGTTTTGATGCCACTCCCAAGCGCTGCGAATAATATCTTCAATTCCAGGGATGGCAGGTTTCCAGCCCAAGAATTGTTGTGCCCGTGAAGCATCAGCAACCAGTATTGCGCCATCCCCCGGACGTCTTGGTGAAATTACTGCGGGTATGGGGTGCCCGGTAATTTCGCGTGAAGTCTCAATGATTTGTTGAACCGAATAGCCCTCACCATTTCCCAGATTGCACACCAGTTTGCTGTGTGCATCAAGCGCTTCTACGGCTAGGATATGCGCCGAAGCCAGATCAAGGACGTGGATATAATCTCTGATGCAAGTGCCATCGGGGGTGGGATAGTCAATACCGTTGATCTTGACGTGTTTTCGCTGTCCCAGAGCCACCTGAAGGACCAGAGGGATCAGGTGTGTTTCGGGGCGGTGGGCTTCTCCCCGGGCTGGTGGTGTAGCACCGGCAGCGTTAAAGTAGCGTAGGGCTGCATAACGTAAGCCGTGAATTTTGTGATACCAGGCTAATGTTTCTTCTATCATCCTTTTAGAATGACCATAAACACTGACGGGTCCGATAGCATCCGATTCAATAAGGGGCGTATCTTTGCTGGCATAAACACCAGCCGTGGATGAGAAGACTATTTTCTTGATACCATTGGTAATCGCGGCTTCGATGAGGGTCATACTGCCCATCACGTTGTTGCGATAAAATGAACCAGGTTCGCGCATTGATCTTCCCGCTTCAATATATCCGGCGAGGAGTATAATGCTCTCGTAGGTATTTTCGCTGAAAGCTTTGTCTAGTGCTGCCCGGTCTAAAATATCACCCTGGATAAATGTCGCTTTCTCTGGGACGGATTGTCGATAGCCCTTAATCAGGCTATCGAAGACTGTGACACTATACCCTGATTTTATCAGTTCATTGGATACGACGCTGCCAATGTAACCGGCTCCGCCCGCAACGAAAATGTTCATAACTTCCCCCATATAAGTCATTTTCTGATACTGACCAAGTATTCTGCCATGTTTTATTCCCCACCATGATTGTCGAAACGCGATCACATATGACCAATCGGGCACAGTGTATCGCCATCCCAAGTCATTTTAACATAGAAAGATTTGCATGGTCGAAATTATCAGGAGCTACCCCGATTCTGTTTCGCGATGTCGGCATCGCAAAATCGCAGATTTCTGTATACACAAGAACAAAATACTTTGACAAACACGTTTTGTAGTGGAACGGATTTATTGAGCCACTACTAAGGACTAACTGTTTAAGGTGACAGTCACTTTGATGATAACTTATAGTTCGACTGAAAATCTATTAAGTGACTGTCACCTGTGCCCGGTCTGAATTTGTCGATATGCAGTAGCACAAGCCCCTATTTGGGAAATCTGGTGAGTATATTGATCGGAACAGGGAGCGGAACGCGGTCCCCAATATCAAGTTCATCTTGTGATTTAGGTTTGCGGAGCGGTGTTACCAAAACAGCTAAAGCAGTACCAGATTTGGTATAGGTTTTTTTGACATAAGCTTGTCCCAGCAGATACCCCTCGCTGTCAAGTGCGCAACTTGTCACTTTGCCAACAACCTTTCCCCGCGCGTCAACCACAGGATCAAGTTGTTGGGGCATTGGCTGACCTTTGTCCTTTACTCTGAAGCGGACAATGGCAGAATCACGCCGGGATTCCCGCATAATGTAGGCTTCTCTGCCAACAAAGAAAGGTTTATACAGTTTCACATAGGTGTCAAAACCTGCGTCCGCCATTGTCAGGTTCAGTGGACCTTGCATTTCGTGACCATAGAGTGGTAAACCAGCTTCGGTGCGTAAACTGTCGCGTGCGGCCAAGCCGCAGGGTTGCAGTCCAAAATCACGACCCACTTCCAGCAGCGATTTCCAAAAGGGTACGAGTTGATCAGGATGGACAAAAAGTTCATAGGCTACCCGTTCCCCGGTATAACCAGTTCGGCTGACGATGATGTCATATCCGCCAAGCTTAACGCTTGCGATACCTGCCCAAGGCAGTGTTTTCACCGTCGACAATGCAGCGGCTTTACCGCCAAGGGCTAAAAGCACGTCGCGTGCCTTGGGTCCCTGTAGGGCCAGTTCCATTCGCATATCATCACCCGCTGCCGGATCGCGCAGATCGCGCAGGATGACGTTGCCATCTGTACCATCCCATTTAACCCAGGGACGGTGAGTGTCGATCATTGTTTCACCTTTGAGCACGGCGTTAACCCATGCCCAGTCTTTGTCGTTATTGGCAGCGTTCACCACCACAAGATATTGATCTTGCGCCAAATAATAAACAATGAGGTCATCCAGTGGGATACCATCCACATCAAATAGCGCGCTGTACTGGGATTGTCCCACAGACAGCAAACTGATATCATTCACCATCACCATATTGAGGAAGGCGGCAGCTTCAGGTCCCCGCACATCCCAGCAGCCCATATGACTGACATCAAATAAACCAGCAGCCTGTCGAACAGCACGATGTTCATCTGAGTTGCTGGTGTACCAAACGGGCATATCCCATCCGCCAAAAGGCACCATACGCGCGCCTATTTCACGGTGCACTGTGTGCAATAGGGTTTTCCGCATTTCTTCTGAATCCGGTGTTTGCCAAACAAATCCGGGTAGATCCTGTCCTTCGGATTCCCGGCATGACCAGGCGCCTATGAAGTATGGTTTGCTGAAGGGTTCGGATACCGCTTCCGGCGCAGTTTCTATTTCACTATCGGGCGTAGTGCCGAGGTCACGGACTGCGTTCAAAAACGGCAGTCTCCCGTAAACATCATCAGTAGTAACATAGCCATCAACCAGAGCCCGGAGCCACGTTATGACCCGTGATGCTTTTGGTGTGGGCACATCCAGATGGTATACTGTGTCGCTTACCCGCGTCAGCAGTGCGGGTGACATAAGCGTGCCGTTGGCTTCCAGCAAGGTTATTGGGCGCCGTTCACCCGCTGTCATCCCCTTTGTTGGAGAAGGGCAGAGCCAGTCAACAAAATCGTGAACACTGCGTCCTTCCAGTTCCAGACGTTCATACTGTCCATCACCAATGGGTTTATCTGCAAGGGCATAAAAATGTGGGTACCCGCTGGTTGTGCTGTGTGAATACGGATCGTGAGCTTTTTCAGCCAAAGCTGCGATTTCATATTTAACCTTTTCCAGGACGTCAAAATCGACCCGCGCCCGATAGTCATAGCGCGGGCTTCTCTGGTTTATGACATACGGTTGCGTGGCGTTCAAAAGCTTCGCGATTGCCTCTGCTATCCGCACCATATCCTTTTCATCAAGCCCGCGTTGTGTGACCCACGGTGTTCCCAGCCGCACGCCAGAAGGATACAGGGCTGTTCTATCGCCAGGGATGGTGTTGCGGTTAGCGACGATCCCGGCAATGTCCAGGATGCGTGCTGCCGGGTCACCCATCAAGTAGGTTCCATCGGGACCTTTGACCGTTTTACAGTCGATGAGCAGCAGGTGTGTATCGGTGCCACCGTAAGCAACACGGATTCCGGCAGCACTTAGGGCTTCCGCTAAAGCGACGGCGTTAGCCACGGTTTTGTGCTGGAGTTCTTTAAACTGTTCTGTACGGGCTAAATGGGCGGCAACCGCGATACCGGCGATGTTTTCCAGGTGTGGGCCACCCTGAAAACCCGGGAAAACGGCGCGATCGAAGGCGCTGCCTAATTCTGCTTTATGCGTGATGATCGCCGCACCACGCGGACCATTGAAAGTTTTGTGTGTGGTAAATGTGACGGCGTCAGCGATCCCTACCGGACTGGGGTATGCCCCGGCAATGGTCAAGCCGGCAACGTGCGCAATATCCGCAAGCAGATAGGCATCCACCTCATCGGCGATTTGGCGGAACTTCTCCCAGTCTGGTGCCCAGGGATACGATGTGTACCCGCCAATGATCACTTTTGGGCGTGATTGAAGCGCCAGGTTACGAATCGCATCGTAATCCAGGCGCTCTGTTTTTCCATCGACACCATAATGCACCACGTTAAATGTCTTGCCTGAATAGGCAACCTTACTGCCGTGGCTCAGATGTCCACCGACGTGCAGCGCCATGGAAAGTAAGGTGTCCCCCGGTTTCATCAAGGCAGTTTCGACCGCTGTGTTAGCAGGTGCGCCCGATAAAGTTTGCACGTTAACATATAGATTTTTCGCGGGTACGTCCGGGGTAGCGAATAATTCTGCGATACGCCTGCGCGTTAACGCCTCCAGGATGTCGGCATATTCCACCCCCTTGTAATACCGGGGATCTGCGTAACGGCGGTAATGACCCAACTCTGATTCATAATCCAGTAGTTTACGGGTCGTCATTCTTCTGGTTCGTTCGTCAGGATATCCCTCAGCGTAGAGATGTGAAAAAGAAGATGCCAGGGCTTCATGAACTGCCGCCGGTGCGATAGATTCAGAAGGGATCATAATCAGTTTTCTGCCCTGCCGTTCTGTTTCCAGGTTGATAAGTTCTGCAATTTCAGGGTCCAGTAATGATAGTTGTTGGTGGAAGAGAAAATCTTTCATCCCTCACTCCTCATAGTCCAGATTATTATAGGTATATTCATATTGCTTGATGCACTGTTTATGCTGGTGAATCAGGTTTAATATGATGTTGTCAAGCCGGATGTTGTCCGGTACTGGTCGCCATGCCGTAATGAACATTTTACCCTGAGAGCCGTAAAAGCAAAGAGGGAGATTTCAGGTTGGGGGTAAATCGTAGAAAACAGAGCTGTTGTGAGATGATGTAGCATTAATTCGCACATTCTGAAATCTCCCCTGGCAGTTCTGGTCCGTATGGTGGCTCATATAGAAGCATACCTGAGCCAAAACTGCTGCGTGTATTGCAGATTTATGGTTTTCTATCTTATTCATACTAATAAGTTGGAATGCGTTTAAGCAACGGGGCGGGTTCATGTTTGCACTGGGAATGAGAAAGACTATACTCAACATCATCGGCTAAAATAGGTATGTTTTTACGGTTCATCATTGAAATACGATTTGTAAGCTGATCTTGGTTTATCTTTGAAGTGCCATTTCAGGAGCATAAAGCGAGGTAAAAAAATGTGTCATTCACGTCAATGGTTACGTTTTCTGGTCAGCATTGTTATTTTAGCTGGATTATTCCTCTCCCCATCCGGGGCTTTTCTAAGTGCCTCAAACACGCGAAGTGTGATATCCGAATCCGAATCTCTGTACAAATCCGGAGCTGTGCTGGTTCGTTTTAAGGAACAAACGGAACGGCATGCCATCGATACACTGCTGGACGACGTGAAAGCTGAGCAGATCGGGATCATTTACGGCAGCGATGTGCTTATCCTCAAGGTCGGTGATGGGCGTGAATTAGAGGTCAGTTCCTATTTATCTGCGCAACCTGGCGTTCTCTATGCGGAACCCGATTACCGGTACGCGATTACATTAGCGCCAGATGATCCATACTTCAGCTCTCAATGGGCGCACACAAAACTGCATTCAACCCAGGCATGGGATATCACTACTGGGAGTAATGGCGTCAACATCGCAGTGATTGATACCGGTATTGATGCCACACATCCAGACCTGGCATCCAAAATTTTACCCGGTCACAGTTTCCTGTATCAGGGTCAACAGGATGATAACCCTGTTGACTTGAACGGGCACGGCACCCATGTTGCGGGCATTGCTGCGGCAATTTCGAACAATACTACGGGCGTTGCCGGGATGTCATGGGGCGCCCGAATTATAGCGGTGCGTGTGCTTGATGCGGAAGGCTCAGGGTGGAACTCTGATATAACGGCGGGTATAAACTGGGCGCGCACAATGGAGCGGATATCATCAACTTGAGCCTGGGGGGGTCTTCGCAATCTTCCGCGATGCAGGATGCGGTCACTGCTGCACACAACGCGGGGGTGCTGATTGTTGCTGCGATGGGGAATGAGGCTTCAAGTTCTCCATTTTATCCTGCTGCTTATAACCATGTCCTTGCGGTTGCCGCGACAGACAAAAATAATGACCGGTCTTATTATTCAAACTATGGCGCGCATGTGGATATAGCTGCTCCGGGGGGAGAAATGACGTATTTACACGACCCCAATGGGATTTACAGCACAATGCCCACTTACCCCGTGCACCTCAGCACAGTAGAAGGTTACAGTTCGAATTATGATAGACTTCAAGGGACTTCACAGGCTGCGCCCTATATATCAGGCCTGGCTGCTTTGATCCTGAGTTTGGATGCCAACCTGTCTCCGGACGCTGTGGCGAATATCATTGAATCAACAGCTTTTGACCTGGGAAGTCAGGGGTGGGATCAGTATTATGGTTTCGGGCTTGCCGACGCCAAAGCCGCGTTGGATATGGTCAATGCTCCCAGCACGGCGCCATTATTGCAGACCATCGCTAATGCGGACAAGGATGGTGATTATCTGGTGCAGTGGGGCGCAGTTCCACAGGCTACGAATTACCGTCTTGAAGTCTCTGAGAGTGCCGGTTTCGGGACTGCGACGCCTGTGTATAACGGTCCCAATCTCCAGTATCAAGTCCTGGGACAGGCTGCCGGTACCTGGTATTACAGAGTGTTGGCATTCAATAACAGTGGGGTAAGCCCGTGGAGTAATATTGTGCAAACCGACGTAATCCCGGATCCGCCGGTGCTTATGCCAATTTCTACCGGCATTGAGCAAGATGCCTACAGCTTGATCTGGTCCGCAGTCACAGGAGCACAGGGTTATCGTCTGCAACAAGCCTCAACTGCAGCATTTACACAGACGGTTACACGCTATCAGGGAGAGGCCTTGCAGTATGACGTTACGGGTCAAGCCGGCGGGGTATGGTTTTATCGCGTGGGAGCCTTTAATGCCGCAGGATCTGGGGCGTGGAGTAATGTCCGGTCTATTTCTGTGACAGCGTCAGCGCTTGCCGCGCCGAACTTGCTGGCAATCAGCAACAACGATAACGATGGGAGCTATTTTGTAAATTGGACTACAGCGCCCTCCACCACACATTATACACTGGAAGAAAGCGCTTCCGAATTTTTTGACACACCGGCGGAAGTATACACCGGACCTTTAACTACTTATACCGTTACCGAACAAGCTGGCGGTTCCTGGTATTATCGCGTGCGGGGGCATAACGCATCAACTTCAAGTCCGTGGAGTGCTGCACAGAATGCAGTGGTAGTATTCCAGGTTTTTGCACCATCGATTTTCCGGCAGTATACTGCCCCTCTGCCCCCCAGCACCTTGTCGAACGGCAATTTCGAAGCCGGGCCTGCCGGATGGATACAATATTCTCTGCAGCAGTATCCATTGATTGTCGACAGGACATATCCATCTATGAAGGAACCTCACGGGGGGGATTGGGCAGTATGGATGGGCGGTGCTTTAGGGGAAGTCGCATATATTGAACAGGATGTGCAAATCTATGACACCGCACCCTACTTGACTTACTGGCATTGGATTGAATCCCTGGAAACTGTTTGCGGTGCAGATACTATGCGGGTGATTGTCAATGCATCAACAGTAGATACTTTAAATCTGTGTCAGATTAACAATACCGGGGGATGGATCAAATACAGCGTAGACCTGCAGGCATACACCGGCGGCGAAGCCACGCTTGTGCTGGGTGTGTCAACCAATTATACGCTGAACAGCAATTATTTTGTTGACGATATAACCTTCCAGTCATCACCGGTTGGATCTGCATCGACAATAGGTGACCCAATAGAGCCGGCACCCCACGCGCCCAAAAAAATGGTTTCTGCAATGCCAGCCAATCCCGATGAATGACCTCGATATGAAAAGATAGGGAGGTCCGATGAAAAAATATATTGCTGCCCTTGATCAAGGCACAACAGGTACCCGGTGTATCCTGTTTGACAGGAGCGGACATCCTGTCACCGCATCTTATATGGAACATCGACAGTTGTATCCCCAGCCCGGTTGGGTTGAGCATGATCCGCTGGAAATTTGGAGAAATACGCAAAAGGTTATCAGGCAAACACTGCACACAGGTCATGTGGAACGAGGTGACATTGCCGCTGTAGGCATGACTAACCAACGCGAGACCACGCTTGTCTGGGATCGTGAAACAGGGCAGCCCTTATACAACGCGATTGTTTGGCAAGATACACGCACCAAAGCGATCAATGACCAGCTGGCGGTGGACGCCGGACCGGACCGGTTCCGCGCCAGGGTGGGTTTACCGCTGGCAACCTATTTCGCCGGGCCAAAAATGAAATGGCTGTTTGATAACGTACCGGCGGTGCGTGAAGCCGCGCAACAGGAAAGGGCGATGTTTGGCACCATTGATACATGGCTTATCTGGTGTCTTACCGGGGGAACGCAGGGGGGCGCCTATATAACCGATGTGACCAATGCCAGCCGAACGATGCTGATGGATCTAAAAAGCCTGAACTGGGATGTTAGCATATTGGGAGCTTTCGGCATTCCTCGTTCAAGCCTGCCTGCTATAGGGCCCTCCAGTTCGCCCAATCCGTATGGTCTGACCAGCGCGGATGGACCATTTGGAGAAATCCTGCCGGTGACCGGGATCCTGGGAGACCAGCAAGCTGCTTTGGTTGGGCAGACGTGTTTCTCGCCGGGTGAAGCCAAAAATACCTATGGAACAGGCTGCTTTATGCTGCTTAACACCGGTCATGAAATTGTACCCTCTCAAAGTGGCCTGCTGACAACATTGGCGTACAAATTTGGCGATAAGCCTGCGGTTTATGCCCTTGAAGGCTCTATTGCCATCACAGGGGCATTGGTGCAGTGGCTGCGCGACAACCTTGGATTCTTCGACAGCGCCCCTCAGATCGAGCAACTGGCGCGTGAAGTCGAAGATTCAGGTGGTATGTATATTGTGCCGGCGTTTTCGGGCTTGTATGCCCCCTATTGGCGCAGTGATGCGCGCGGTGTGATGGTAGGCTTGACGCGTTATATCACAAAAAAACATATCTGCCGCGCTGCTTTGGAGTCTACAGCTTATCAAACACGGGATGTATTGGAAGCGATGAATACCGATTCCGGCGTAGCCCTTACCGCGCTCAAGGTGGACGGTGGGATGGTTGCCAATGACCTGTTAATGCAATTTCAGGCTGATATACTGGATGTTCCGGTTGTGCGCCCCACAGTGACCGAAACAACAGCGCTGGGGGCAGCATATGCTGCTGGTCTGGCGGTGGGATTCTGGCATGATATGGATGACCTGCGCAGCCAATGGGGCGTTAACCGGATTTTTAAGCCGGCAATGGATCCTGAAAGCCGGGAAAGCCTGACCCATGGTTGGAAAAAAGCAGTCACCAGAACATTTAACTGGATTGAAGACTGATAAGCTGGCGCATGTTCGCGGCTGGTCATGAAGTACTGACTTATATATGCACTAAATAGACCATCTTTATATTGGAGGCAGACATGCAGGAAGACTACGACATTATCATAGTGGGGGCGGGCATCGTGGGCTCAATGATTGCCCGTTTCTTATCCCGCTACAACCTGCGCATACTGCTCATAGAGAAAGCATCTGACCTGTGTACTGGCGCGACATCTGCGAATTCTGCGCTGATTCATGGGGGATACGACGCAATACCTGGCACACTCAAAGCAGAGATGAATACCCGGGGAAATCCCATGTGGGATAAGCTGGCTGCCGAATTAAATTTTGGTTTCAAGCGGTGCGGGACCTATGTGGTCGCGATGGGTGCGGATGAATTGGATGCATTACAGACGCTCATAACACGTGCTGAAGTCAATAAAGTCCCGGTGGAACTTGTTTCTGCGCAAGCGATGCGCGAAGCGGAACCGGGGATCAATCCGGAAGTCAGCGGTGCGTTATTCTGCCCGAGTGGTGGCATTTGCGACCCCTGGGCTGTGACCATTGCGGCTGCGGAAAATGCTGTCGTGAACGGTGTGGAATTTCGCAGTGACACAGAATTTATGGATTTTATCTTTGCGCCTGATGCATCCAGCAGCATCATCGGCATCAAGACCAATCGGGGTAACCTGAGCTGCAAGTGGGTAGTCAATGCCGCGGGTTTGTATGCTGATGAAGTCATGCATAAAGCTGGGCTGCGTTCTGAATTTAAGATCACACCCCGTCGTGGCGAGTATTTTGTGTTGGATCGTACACGCGTTCAGGTCAACAATGTGCTTTTCCCGGTTCCCAGCCGCATTAGTAAAGGGATTGTGGTCGCCACAACGATGCACGGGAATGCGCTGCTGGGACCCAATGCGCAGGAGATAGATGATAAGGATGATGCGGCGGTCACACCTGAGGGTATGGCAGAGGTCTGGGAGGGGGTGCAAAAACTCATACCCGGATTATCC
The DNA here is from genome assembly GCA_963700595.1 of uncultured Chloroflexia bacterium. Taxonomy (GTDB): domain Bacteria; phylum Chloroflexota; class Anaerolineae; order B4-G1; family SLSP01; genus PWVB01. The sequence continues at coordinate 101,599 of CAVOYE010000007.1, read as the reverse complement.
CAGCGTGATGTGATTGCGACCTTTGCCGGTTTGCGTCCGGGTGGAAATGCGCTGTGCGCGAACCCCGCAGTGGATTACCACAAAGATTTTATCATCGAAATCCCATCGCAGGTTAGGGGTTTTGTCAATCTCGGTGGGATAGAATCACCAGGTTTAACCGCCGCGCCGGCGATTGCGGTGCGGGTGATAGAACTCCTGGAAGAAGCGGGTGAGCATCTTATTGAGAAAAACGACTGGAATCCTATCCGTCCGGCGCGCCCGGTTTTCCGTCATCTGACGCACGCTGAGCAAGCTGCGCTCATTGAAAAAGATTCCAGGTACGGGCGGGTAATCTGCCGTTGCGAGAACGTCACTGAGGGCGAGATTATTGCGGAGATTCATGCGCCTATCCCGGCACGAACTTATGATGCCATCAAACGCCGGACCTGGTTGGGCACCGGGCGCTGTTTGGGAGGATTCGATATGCCGCGCGTGGTAGAGATACTGGCACGTGAGTTAGGACAGGATGTGCTGGCGGTCACTAAAAAAGGCGCGGGTTCTGAATTACTCACGCGCAGAACGAAAGAAGGTGTGGGTTGACGGCTATATCCATAGGCGCTTTCTCCGAATTTTGTTATTCTTCGAAGCACACCCAGGGGATGTTCGGATGAATGGAAAGCTAAAAAAACTCTATGATGTTATCGTGATTGGCTCCGGACCAGGTGGTCTTGCGGCAGCATTAGCTGCCAGGCAAAATGGTGCTGACCACGTCCTCATGATTGAGCGTGATGTTGAACCTGGGGGAATATTGCTGCAGTGTATCCACAACGGGTTTGGATTGGAAACTTTGAAACAGGATATGCCGGGTCCCAGTTACGCACAGCACTATATTGATGAGGTGTATTTCGCAGGGGTCGAAATTTTGGTTGATACAATGGTTTTGGATCTGACACCCGATCATCATGTCTTTGCAACAAGTTCACGGCAAGGCTTTATGGACCTGCAAGCCCGGGCGATTGTGCTGGCGATGGGTTGTAGAGAACGTACCCGTGCACAAATTCGATTGCCCGGTCCGCGTCCGGCAGGTGTCTATACGGCAGGAACAGCGCAGCGTTGGGTGAATGTCGAGGGTTATATGCCGGGTAAGGATTTTGTGATCCTGGGCTCCGGTGATATCGGGATGATAATGGCGCGGCGGTTGACATTTGAAGGTGCAAAGGTTGCCCGAGTTTTGGAAGTTATGCCCTACCTGACAGGGTTAAGCCGCAATTACGTACAGTGCTTACTGGATTTTGATATCCCATTGCAACTCAGACACACGGTCAAACGGGTCATTGGGAAGGACCGCGTCCAGGCGATCGAAGCGGTGGCAGTGGATGACCGGTGGCAGTTTATCCCGGGTACAGAAGAAATCATCCCATGTGATACGTTGCTGCTTTCGGTAGGTTTAATACCGGAAAACGAACTGTCGCTGAAAGCTGGTGTAGCGCTGGACCCGGTTACCGGCGGACCTTACGTCGATGACGGTTACCAGACGAATGTGCCGGGTTACTTTGCGGCAGGGAATGTTGTCCATGTCTATGACCTGGTGGATTGGGTCACAGAAGCCGGTCTGGTTGCCGGGAAACGCGCCGCTCTGTACGCTTTAGAAACACAACAACGCAAACCGGAGTGTCCGAAGTGCGTGCCCACGTCTGCCGGTGAAAATGTGCGTTATGTGGTGCCGCACAAGGTTAATCCTGAAATGCTGATCGAAAGCAGCGTGATGCTGCAGATGCGGGTTACGCAGCCAATGGAAGAACCGGTGCGGGTGGAAGTCCTTGACGGGAACACGATGATAACGCGCAAGGTTTTGCGCTACGCGCGTCCAGGTGAGATGGTCAGTATCACACTGCAAGGCAAGCACTATGACCAGGTCAGAGCAGCAGGCGAACTCCGCGTCAGCATTTTACCACGTTGAACCTGTGATATATCGTGAAAGTCACTTTGCGGATAACTTACGGTGGTGGTTGGAGGCTCAATACAGTGACTAACACCTCAGTTTTTCACGATCAACGTGCATCCGGTATCAGTTAACAAGGAGGGTAATGGAATGGAAGTAACCGATGAGATGATTTGTATTACGTGCCCGATGGGTTGTACGGTTAAAGTCACACATGATGGCGATACCTTGCTCCATGTGGACGGCAATACATGCGCCCGAGGTGTAAAATATGTTGAATCTGAATTAAAGGACCCCAGGCGGATGGTTGCCACTACAGTGCGGGTTAGGCACGGCATGCATAACCTGGTGCCGGTCTACACTGTGCAACCTTTCCCAAAGCCGAAGATATTTGACCTGTTGCAGGCGCTTCGCGAATCTGGAAATAGAAGCTCCGGTGGCAATGGCGCAGGTAATTCTGGCTGATGCGCTTGGTACAGGCATAGATGTAATTACCAGTCGTGCAATGCCGGGGGTATGATTAACAACGCGAGAGGATAAAGAAGCAAAGCCGTTCCTTGTGAGGTATTCATAAATCAATATTTTGGAGGAAGTACGTTATGGTAACCCAAAAACTAACCGGACCGGAATATGAAGATGCGTCTGAAAAGGAAGTAAAACGCCTGTCAAAGCCAGAGGTTCCATATAACATTATCATTATCAATTCGGACACTTACCGGTATGACAATCTCTTTGACCGCGCTGCTATGCCCGTCCGGACGCCGAATTTTGATAAATTTTCTAAACGGGCAGTCAGTTTCTCGCATTTTTATACAGGCAGTTTTCCCACAATTCCAGAGCGCACAGACCTGATTTCGGGTCGTTATGCGTGGCCTTGGTACCCGTGGCAAATGTTGGCGGAAAAGAACCTGATGCCATTACTGCTCAATCAGCACGGTTATATCACCCAATTATTGTGTGATTGCCCTCACCTTTTCAATACCGGTTTCCAAAGATTTTTTAACGGTGCTTATCAGGTGCGCGGGCAGGAAGGCGATATCCCTTTTTTGCATATGAATGACCCCATACAGGAAATGATGCCCAGGGAAAAGACGCGCTCCGGGCACCACTTCCAGGATAAGAACCTGGTTGATTTGCACCGTTGGACCAACCGTTATTATAAATGTGAAGATCAATGTTTCCCACCCCGAACTGCCGGTTATGCGGTACGTTGGCTGGAGGAAAACGACCAACAGCAGCCTTTCCTGTTGTGGGTGGATTTCTTTGACCCGCACGAACCCTGGGATCCACCGGAGTATATGGTAAGAAAATACGATCCAGATTACGACGGCACTCCGATGATGCACCCCAACTATGGGAAAGCCACTGATTATACGTCGGCAGAACTGCGAAACTTGCGCGCGCACTATTGTGCAGAGGCGGAATTAGTCGACCGTTGGGTTGGGCGCATCTTCCAGAAGCTGGATGACCTTGATTTGTGGCAAAACACTATTGTTATTTTCACTACAGATCATGGTATGAGCCTGGGAGAACACAATCGGACCGGCAAAAGCAATATAAATGAGAAGGACCAGCGCCGATGGCCGCTATATCCTGAGATTGCCCATATCCCGTTTCTCATTGCGGTTCCAGGTGTGCAAGGTGGAATCACCATCGATCTTCTGGCACAACCGGCTGACATATTGCCAACTCTGTTGGCGTTGAATGGGTTGGAGGTTACCCCGCCAGATCCGTTCCACGGCAAATCTTTTGCCCATGCCTTGTGGGGTGAAAAACAAAACCCGCTGCACGAATTTGCCATTTGCGGATGTTTTTTGCGGCAGCGTGATGGCACAGTGCCTGAAACGGCGGTGACACCGGTATTGTATACAGACAGATGGGCTTATGTGCCGATTGGCCCTGACAGCCAGCCTGAACTATATGATCTTCGCTCTGATCCTTATGCAGAGATAAACTTGGCGGTAGATTATCCGGATGTAATTGAAACTTTGCATAAAAGTCTGGTGCAGTGGCTGCGTGACATGGATGCGCCTGAGGAAGCGCTGTTGCCTTTTGTTTAAAGTAAGCTTTTTGTTTTTTTCAGCAACTGATGACAGGATTCCTAGCTATGTCAGTTTATATCACTAACGGCATTGGCTTTTCAGAAGTACCGGCTACGGAGGACGAAAATGCTTAAACTCTCTTTTACAACTTTGGGATGTCCGGACTGGACGTTGCAACAAATTGTCGGGAATGCTGTCCGGATGGGTTATGATGCTGTTGATTTCCGGGGCTTGCAGGAAAATCTCGATATTTCAACTACGCCCGCTTTCACAACGGGTATAGAGGCTACCCAACGTATGTTTGCGGACGCAGGATTGGCAATCTCCGGCATTGCGACATCGGCGAGATATGCGGTCGTAGATGCTACCGAACTGCAGGCAAACTATGATGAAACGCGGCGGAACATGGATCTGGCGGCAAAGTTGGGCGTAAAGTTTCTGCGTGTTTATGGCGGACGCGTTCCGGATGGGCACACTGTGGATAGTATCCTGCCCACACTTATCGATAACCTGCGTCGCATTGGTGATGAAGCTGCTCAATATGATGTAACGCTGGTGCTGGAAACCCATGATGACTGGACAGATTCTGCGGTTTTTGGCAGGTTGATGCGCGAAGTTAACCATCCCAGGGTGCGTGTCTTGTGGGATTTGCACCATCCATTCCGGACGAACGGAGAGCTGCCGCAAATGACCTATGCGAACATCGGATCGTATACAGCCAGTATTCATGTGAAGGATTCTGTGCCCACTGCGGACGGTGGACACCGGTACGTGTTGTTAGGAGAAGGTGATGTGCCGCTGCCCGAGATGCTGGATTTGCTGGTTTCAGGTGGGTACAATGGTTACGCGATTCTGGAATGGGAAAAGCGCTGGATTCCTGATTTGCCGGAACCGGAGATAGCCTTCCCGCAATATGTGGAAAGGATGCGGTCCTGGTTGGCATAACGCTCAAATGGGAGGTTTTCGATGAATGTCATTTTGCTCGTTAATGATACATTCCGCCGCGATCATTTGGGCTGTTATGGCAACCCATGGATTCATACACCCTACCTGGACGAATTCGCCCGTCAGTCGGCAGTTTTCGACCAATACTATATCGGTTCCTATCCGACGGTTCCCAATCGTTGGGATATGGCGGTGGGGCGATACGGCTTCCCGACGGTTGGCTGGGAGCCCCTGCGGCGTCAGGATACGACATTGGCGCAAGTCCTGGGGCGGCAGGGTGTGCATACGCAGATGATCTGGGACACGCCGATGCTGGCGATGCATGATTATAACTATACGCGGGGGTTTAAGGGTATCGAGTTCATTCACAGCCAGAAGGGCGACCCCTGGATAACAAGCAATGATTTGCCTATCCTTCTGCCGGCGCAACCCCATAAAATCAAGAACGCGCGCAGTCTGGAATCTTACCTGCGCAACCATTATGGACGCCGTTATGAGCGTGAGTACTGCACGGCGCGGACGATTACGGGGGCGATGGATTGGCTGGAGACAAATTACAAACAGGATTCTTTCTTTTTGTATGTGGATATGTGGGATCCCCACGAGCCATTTGACAGCCCGTGGTATGATTACGACCGCTATGCGGATCTGGCCTATCGTGGGGATCGGATTGATTACCCACAATACGGACGTTACACCTATATGACATCGGAAGAACATAATGATGTGAAAGCCCTCTATGCGGGCGGTGTCACATTTGTCGATCGATGGGTGGGACGTTTCCTGGATCTGGCGGAGCGATTGGGCTTGTTTAAAGACACCCTGATCCTATGGACAACAGATCATGGACACTTGTTCGGAGAGCACGATTTGCACGGAAAACCAGGTGCCGAGATGGGTAAGTTGTATGAAATAACGACACGTATCCCGTTGCTTGTTCGTCACCCGGATGGAGCAGGAGCAGGTCGCCATATCCAAGGTATCGTGCAGCCTGCTGATATCATGCCGTCGATTTTGGACTTCATGGGCATGGAGGCTCCGGACAATCTGGACGGTCGTTCATTCTGGCCGTTGGTAGACGGCGACATACAAAAGGGGCGCCGGTATGCATTTTCCAACCGGTATCCCCAACAGGTAGGTGGTGCAGATGGTGCTGCATTTGACGGTTGGGTAGGAACAGACCGCGTCGTAGAGCCAGGAACTGTCACCGATGATACCTGGACGATGATCAATGCCCCACAGGGCTTGCCATCTGAACTCTACAATATTGTTGAGGATCCTGAACAATTGCACAATGTGATCGATATCTACCCTGAAGTAGCCCGTCGCATGCGGGACGTTTGGCTGGCGTTTCTTGAGGAACACGGTGCATCTGCCGAACGCATACGGCCCTTTGTCCAGGGTCACGTTGGCGCACCCGCAATCACCACAGGTACCGTCTATGCTTTTCGGGATGACCTGGGACAACTCATCGCATTTTCTTCTGAACGTGATGCTGTTAACGCGGCATATCTTGAGAATGCACCGGGTCCGCGGCGCGAGGTTATCGCTCTGCCATTCCAGAAATTCCTGGAAGATAATCCGAAGAACCTGATCCATTTATTTGATCAGTATTATTGGGCAGAGGATTTGGTTTGATGACGTGTGGTCTTTTGTAGAATTTCTTCTACAATAATACTGTAAAAAAACACCACAAGGGGGGCACGATGCCCAGTAAACTCGGCATTCATGGCATTCTACCAGGTGAGACGTTCCAGATAATGCGGCAACTTGAGGCAGCTGGCACGCGGATGGCGACAGTCAAGGCAGTGGCTGACGTGGGTTGGCTCAGAGAGGTTAAGGCAGCAGATCCCAAGGTAAAAACAATGGGGCGCTTCCTGGAAGGCGTATCCCATGACATTGATGTCGAAGGTCCCCAGTTATACGGTGATATCGCGAAGAGTGCGCGCCAGGTGATGGATAGTATTCTGCCGAAATGGGAACCCCACCGTTCTTATGTCGATTACTGGGAGATTATCAACGAACAGGATCCGTCCGGTATAGATGGGCACCTGAGGTTGACGGAATTTATGCTGTATTGCATTGATATAGCTGAACAGGAAGGCTATAAACTCGCACTGTTTTCCTACAGCATGGGTGTGCCCGAATGGGAAGAAATGGAAGCCATAACCAGCACCGGTATATTTGGCAAAGCGAAATCCGGGGGGCACGTGCTATCGCTTCATGAATATGCTTACCCAATGAAAAAATGGTACGGTGAACCCCTTCCTGGGCGACCTACCTATGCTGATCGTGGACCATTAGCATGCAGGTACCGTTGGTGGTATGAAGATTTTCTCATCCCGCGGAATGAAGTTGTCCCGTTGTATATTACTGAAGCCAACTTAAACTGGAGCATGCCGTCTGTCACAGCTCAGGAGTGGATTGATGGGATAGCATGGTACGACTCGGAGCTTCGCAAGGACTATTATGTCGTCGGCGCGCATCTGTTCACTTTGGGAAGCGCCGGTTCATGGCCCCAGTTTGAATTTGCCAGATTTTTACCTGAAATGATTGCTCATATGGTTTCGATCAAACAAACGACTGACCCAGTGTGGCCTACACTACCGGGAGGTCCAGGACCACAGCCCACTCCGCCACCCCCTGTTGAACCGGGTGTCGACCCACCCACAAGCCCCCCGACCGGACCGTGCAATCCGCGTTTGTCTTATGGCAGGCATTATCTCTTGCTGCCACCCGGTACAGATTGGCGTTGGATTGGCGCATGCGAGCGTTATTGGGAGACGTTTAAGGTCACGATCGGCGGAAGTGCGGATGATGCAGGATACGGTCCTGGCTTGACACAGCGGGCTGTAACCGCAGTGAATCCGGATTGGTGGCCCAGCAACTTAAAAACGTTTTTTGATGATCATTATCCAGGCGTGACGTATGACCCGATTTTTGCCGACTCCCCGAAGATGTTGGAAGATATTCTGAACCAACGTGCTGCGCAACACCAGCGTTTTGGTTAGAGGGAAGTTTCTCGATAAGGAACAACTGCTGAACGTGACCATTATGGAATATTCTGAAGTGTTGATATCTTCCGGAGATCACCCTGATGTAAAGTGATAGGGGCTTACTGGGGTGCACATTAGATATTTGACGAAATCGAAGAAAAGTGAAACTCGCCTGATTTTTTGATACGCTCACTTGCTGGCTTGGATGGTGCATGGTACAATTATGGTGCAAGGATAAAGAAGGAGGCGGTTATGGAATCTGAACCATCCCCAACTCTCCCAGTTCCATCCGGTGAAGAGAAAGTCACAGATAAGCCTGTTCCCCCTGTTACGGCGGAGGAGAAGGCATCGAAACGTACGCAATTCTATATGATTGCGGGCGCCGTGTTTTTTGTTGTGTTTTTAGTGGTTGTTATTGTCCTGATGGCAAAATTCCCTGCAGCCACTGTTGTTGTCAGGGACATCGCCATCGTTTTTGTCGCAGTTACGACATTCTTAATGGGGTTGGCTATGATTCTCCTGATCTTCCAGCTCCAGGTGTTGATACAAGTTCTAAGGGATGAGATTCAACCGCTCTTAAGGTCGGTGAATGATACAGCTTCCACGGTCCGAGGGACGACGGAATTTGTAAGTCATAACATGGTCTCACCCATCATCAAGTGGGCAGGATTCTCTGCGGGGATGCGGCAGGTTGTTTCCGATGCGGTTTCCGTAATCAAGGCAGCACGTTCTCATCAATCAGAAGATAAATAAGGAGGTTTTACATGTCTAAGCAGGATGGCGAGTTCGGGACTTTCTTAATTGGTTTGTTTCTTGGTGGTCTAATTGGTGCTGGTGTGGGTTTGTTGTTTGCCCCACAAGCTGGTGAGGAAACACGCGAGCAGATTAAACAGAAGGGTATTGAAATTGGTGAGCAAGCCTCACAGAAGGCTGAGGAAGCACGCGCAAAAGCAGAAGAACTGCTTGCCGAAGCGCGTGAGAAAATTGAAGAAGCGTCTAAAGACTTGCAGGAACGGGCAAAGGACCTGCAAGAGCAAGCCAAAACCCTGGTTGAGGAAAAGCAGAAACAGCTCCAGGAAATGACCAAGAAAGCTGAAGAGATTGAAGAAGAAGTTGAAGAGGTCGCTAAAGAAGAAGTTGCCGAAGCAGCTGAGGAAAGTGCAGAAGAACCCGCATAAGGATTCGGTGTAAAGCAGCTGTTTCAGTTATCGTTCATAAAGCTCCCTCGACCATTTTGAGGGAGCTTTTCACTAGTGTTTGCTGATTTTTATCTTTATAGTATAATTTGCGGCGGTTAGGAACATTGGGGGCTCGTCTAATGGTAGGACAGCGGACTCTGAATCCGTATGTGGGAGTTCGACTCTTCCGCCCCCAGCCTTAAGCTGCCTTCACTCGTGGAGGCAGCTTTTTATTATTTACTGAAGAATTTTGAAATGGAGTATAGGCTTTCAGGAATCCGCAAGTGTCCGCAAGACACGGGATAACACCTGGATAGCCTGATGATATTCCCTTAAATCGATGTGTTCATCAGGTGTGTGGTCCAGCGCAGAGTTCCCTGGACCATAGGCCACAATCGGACATTGCCATACCGGTCCAACCACGTTCATATCGGATGTTCCACTCTTCACTATGAACAGCAGGCGACTCCCTTCGGTTTGGATAGCTTTAATGAACGCGCGTGCCAAAGCTGTGTTCTTTGGTGCCCGGAAAGCGATCTCGTGCCCTCGGAAACTCAACACTGCATCACCCGCCAATTCATGCAAAGCGCGCTGCAGCGCTGCGGCATCTATATCAGGCGGCATTCGAAAACCTATGGATAGTGCTGCCTTTTGTACAAAGCCATCACTCTCAGAATGCATTGACCGCAAGGAAGGGGACAATTGATTAAATACGCGTTCATTGTGCGCGTTATATGCCAGTGCGTATTGAGAAGTTGCGTGCCAAAAGTGAAAGGCATCCTCACACACCCCAACATCGGGACCTGCGGTGTGCCCTATTTCACGCGCTAACTCATAATCGACCAGCAGGCGTCCCTTGTAGCCTACCGTGACCCGATCCCATTGACTCGGTTCTCCGATGACAACCGCATCCGGTTTGTACGTATTAAGGATGTGCCGGGCGCCTTTAGATGTGGCAGATTCCTCCTCTACAGCACCGACGACAACGACGCGCCATCCAGGTAACACACCCGTCCTTGCGGCTGCGCAAACAAAAGTCGCCAACGGACCTTTTGCATCGACTGTCCCGCGCCCGTAGAGAAAAGACCCCTCGCTCCGGACCGGTATGTTGCCGGGAACGGTATCAATGTGCCCCAGGAGAATGAGGGTGTTCGCACCACACCCCATCTCGCCCACGGCATTCCCGGCACTGTCCACATGAGCGTTATAGCCCATACCTGCCATCGCGTCAACGAGGTATTGGACAGCGGGTTGCTCCTCTCTCGAAGGGCTATAGTTTTGGACTAACCCGATAAGTAGCGCATCTGCTTGTGGGTCATCGACCATGCCCGTTGTTATCCTTCGGCTACGGATAGGACATAGTCGACAACTTTTGCCGGGATATTTACGCCTGTCGTGTCAATACTGTTGCGGAATTCCATTGTGTAATTAATTTCGTTGACCAGCAGACCGTTATCAGGATCTTCAAAAATATCAAGCGCTACCACGCCACCACCAACAGCTTCTGCAGCAGCAACGCACAGAGCGTTCAGTTCCGGGGTGACCGGGCAATTGGTGGCGACACCACCACGCGCCGTGTTGGTGATCCAGTGCGGTGACGCGCGATAAATAGCACAAATAGTTTCACCACCTACTACAAAAGCGCGTATATCACGTCCTGGCTTGGCGACATATTCCTGAATGTAATAGATGGAATGATGGTATGATCCCAGAACTTGCTTGTGTTCCAGAACTGTCTCTGCAGCTTCACGGTCATTGATTTTGGATAATAGCCTGCCCCAGGAACCTACACCGGGCTTCAATACCACCGGGTAGCCCATTGATTCGATTGCTTCCAAAGCAGATTCCGGGGTGAAGGCAACCATTGTGCGGGGTGTAGGTATACCGGCGTGTACCAGAGCGCTGGAAGTTAACAGTTTATTACCGCAAGTATTGGCAACCTCATATGTATTGACGGTGGGTACACCCCAGTCATGAAAAATCAATAAGGCGTATAAAGCCCTTGAATGGCTGATACATCGCTCCATAATGACGTCATGTACATAGTCTTTTTTCTGGAGATCGAAGACTAACTGGCGGTCATCAAGCAAAGTGAAGTCAACCTTGCGATGCTGCAATTCCTGAATAAGTAATTTTTCTTCAGTACGGATGCGAGAGCAGAGGACCCCAACTTTAGCCATAATATATCTATTCCCCCCAGTCCTCTTCTTCTTCCGGCGCCTGTTCCAGCGTTGGCGGTTCGATGGATATCACTTCTAATTCCATTCCGCAATCAGGGCACACAACGATCTCCTGGATGATAGTGCCCGTTGGTAAATCGACTTCACACCCACATTCGGGGCATTCAGCGACAAGATCGGTTGTTGCTTCCATCGCAGTGCTTTCTTCATTTGTGCTCATCATATTCTCCTTAGAAAGTTTAATACCTTTTGTTAACATCACGCAAGTCAATTTTATATGTCCACCATAACTTTGCCAGATTGGGGATTCTGAAATATACCTTGACAGTTTTGGTCCGTACGATGGCTGATATTGTAGTATACCTGAGCCAAAACTGCTTTGTGTATTACCGTTATGATGTGTTCAACCTTGTTTATGCCCCCAAGTTTAAATGCCCATCGATTTTACCATGTTTATAATTTCTGTCGTTATTTCCTGTGTGGTAGCGGTTCCGCCTAAATCTGGGCTGTGCGGACCATTCTGCAATATTTCAGTTACGGCGGTGCGCACGCGTGCTGCCCGTTCGGGTTCTGTATTGTGATCTAAAAGCATTGCGATTGCCAATATGGCAGCAATGGGGTTGGCTATACCCTTACCGGCAATATCCGGCGCGGAACCGTGGACCGGCTCGAAGAGAGCCGGCGAGAGCTCTGCGCCAAGATTGGCTGAGGGAGCTAACCCCAAACCACCTACAAGACCTGCGGCTTCATCTGAAAGAATATCACCGAATAAATTTGTAGTAACGATGACATCAAAACGTTCCGGATTGGTGACTAATCTTAAAGCCATTGCATCCACGAGCATTTCGTCAACAGTAACATCAGGATAGTTCACAGCAATACCCATTACGCTACTTCTGAATAGACCGCAGGTTTCTGGCAGAACATTTGCTTTATGGACTACAGTCAAATGCCGTTGACGGCGTTGCGCCCAATTAAAAGCCACATGTGCAATTCTTTCTGAGGCTGCTTTAGTGATAATTCGTTCTGCAACAGCCGTTACTCCATCACTGGACTCGCGGCGCACATACAAGCCTTCGCTATTTTCTCGTACTATGAGCAAATCTATGCCTGGTCGCGAGCTGGCAATGGGCCAGGAATGGTTGGGGCGCAGGTTAGCAAACAGATGCAAGCGCCGGCGCATTTCCACAATGGGACTCGTGTATCCTGCAACTTTGTGTGAGGGGGACGAGACCGCACCAAAGAGCACAGCGTCACTAGCACGGGCAAGATCAAGTGTTTGATCTGGTAATGCTGTACCCCGTTGCGTAAACGTATCCCAACCGGCAGATGCAGGATTAATGTCGAACATGAATCCCGTGGACGCCAGAACTTCAACAGCTGCCGGGATGACTTCATGACCTATGCCATCTCCCTCAATGACACATAACTGGAATTTTGAAGATTTCTTTCCAGCGGGAGTGTTACTTGTTTCAGCCTCGGTAGGGATCATGGTTTTGGGTTTGTCAGCCACCGTTCTCACCCGGAAAATGATGATAACGCTGGTAGTATTCCACAATCCCCCCCTCAGCCTGGATGTCCTCAATAAAAGCTGGGGGACGCGGCAGCTGGAATACCTTGTGCGCGGTTGTAAGTTCGCCCTTTTCCAGATTGAGGGACGCGGTTTCACCATCATAAACACTGTCTGTCAGGTCAGTCTGGAACAGCGCTAAGCCCAAATTGATGGCGTTTCTGAAAAAAATACGCGCAAAACTTGGCGCAATAATCGCGACAATACCACATTTCTGCAGCGCTCGCGGTGCATATTCCCGTGAAGAACCGCAGCCAAAATTTGTGCCGGCGATGAGAATATCACCAATTTGTACATTTGGTGCGAATTCAGGCCTGTTTTCTATGAAGGCATATTCTACGAGAGCGTCTTCAGAAGTCATGTAGGGCGAGTAGCGTCCAGGAATTATCTGGTCAGTATCAATGTCATCACCAAAAAGCCATATGCGGTTCATAATCGCTCCTTTGTTATTTTGAAAAGTTAAATTAGAAGGTTGCAGCATTATAATTCTTGTGGATCGGTTATCACACCCCGCAGAGCGGTAGCCGCAGCGACCTGCGGAGAACCCAGGTAGATTTTGGCATCGGGTGAACCCATTCTACCGGAAAAATTACGATTGCCAGTGGTCAGGCAAGCTTCACCGGAACCCAGGACCCCCATATGCCGTCCAATGCATGCCCCACAGCCTGGAGTGCCAACCGTGGCGCCGGCTTCGAGCAGAATACTTAATGTTCCATCAGTAACGGCTTCCTGAAGTATCTGGTGAGATGCGGGTACAACAATCATACGGACCCCAGGGGCGATATGTTTACCCTTCAATATTTCCGCGGCAACGTGCAGATCCTGTAATCGCCCATTGGTGCAGGTCCCCAGGTAAACCTGGTCAATCGTAATGCGATCGAGTGTGGATGCCGGGGCAACGTCATCGACATGCGGGGGCAGCGCAACCAGTGGTTTAAGATCTGTCAGATTGACCGTAAACCGATCAATATACTGCGCATTATCCTGAACGGTGAGCCAGTCGGGCACTGATGCAAGGCTTCTTGTTAGCGCGTCAGGGGGTATGATACCGGCTTTTGCTCCCATTTCTGTGGTCATACTGCACAATGTCATGCGTGAACTCAGGCTCAGATTTTCAGCGCCATGGAACTCAACAGCTTTATATGTAAAGCCATCCGCGCGATTACGATTTAACAAATACAGGACGATGTCTTTGGCATCCACCCAACGGGGCAAATCACCAACCAGGTCAATGCGAATGGTCTCAGGCACACGCAACCACGTGCGTCCGGTGGCAAATGCCAGAGCAATATCTGTGGTTCCCATCCCCGTACCAAACGCCGCCATCGCTCCATATGTCGTGCTGTGAGAATCGGAGCCAATAGCAACCATACCTGGTTGCACTAATTGTTTCTCGATCATCAGTTGATGGCAAATCCCGGACCCTGAATCGTAAAAAGAGTGAATGCCCTGCGCCCGGGCAAATTTCCGTGTTTTGACCTGCCCTTCCGCGGTCGCTAAGTTCGAAGCTGGCGCCACATGATCAATAAAAATGGTGCAGCGTTCAGGGTAAGGTATTTGGTGAACATGAAGTTGGTTCTCCAAGACTTCAATAACTTCTGGTGCAATGGAATCGATGGTCATAACGTGGCCTAACTCAACTACTGCGAGTTCACCTGCGTTGACTTGATGTCCGGCGGCCTGAGAGAGTATTTGTTCGCTTAATGTTTGTGCCATGGTTTCTCCTTTACTCATTCAATGGATTTGTTTTTATGATGTGATGGAAATGTTGATGGGTTGGGTTATATTTTCGGATTCAGTTTGATTATTTTTGCATACACCTTCTTCAGCCCAACGATGCAGGATAGCGTCAACATCACCTAAAGAAAGCTGTTTTTCATCCGCCAGGGATTTGACGTGGGTGGTGATCTCCTTGATTTCATCATCGCTTAACTGTATGTTCAGTTGTTCGGCGCGGTTTTTCAAAGCATTCCAACCGGTTAACCGGTGAGCGATACTGATATAACGGGTTAATCCAAATGCCTGGGGATTGAGTATTTCATAGGTTTCAGGATTATTGAGAATGGCTTTGGCATGGATCCCCGCTTTATGGGTGAATGCTGTGATACCGGTAATGTAATTATTAAACGGGATATCAACGCCTACCATCTCGGCGACTGTACTATCAATCTGTCGCAGGAGAGGTAGATTATACCTGCTGACCCATAACGGGTTTGTCGCATATAGACGCGCGATCAAGCCACCCAGGGGTGTAATCCCGTTTCGTTCACCAATGCCAAGGACGGAGGTGTCCACATGGGTAGCTCCTGCATCCAATGCTTCGTATGCATTGGCTATGGCACATCCGGAATCATTGTGACCATGGAACTCTATGTCGCAGCTTACACGACGGCGTAACTCGCTGACTAATTCATAAACTTGCCGGGGAGTGGCAACCCCCACTGTGTCCGCGATACCCACGCGATTGACACCGATAGCGTCAACGGCTTCATAGACTTTGAAAATATCAGCGGGTTTGCTGCGGAATGAATCCTCAGTACTGAACCGCACTTCAACCCCTTGACCACGCAAATACGTGACAACATCTAAAGCCATGTCGATGATTTCAGCTATTTCCTTGCCGTGACTGAAGTCGCGCAAGATAGATGAAGTGCCGATAACGACATCGACTCCATCGACCCCGGTATCCACAGCAACCTTTGCGTCTTCAATACGACAGCGGGTGTGGGTGAGTGTCTTCGCGTTAAGTCCCAAACCGGCTATAGTTCGCGCATCTTCGAAGCTCTGCGGCGACGCGAGGGGAGATGTAAGCTCAATACATTCAACCCCAAAATCGTCAAGCAGTTGTGCGATTTCCACCTTTTCTCTGGTGCTAAAACTGGCTCCAACAAACTGTTCCCCTTCACGTAGTGTTGACTCGATAATTTTTACATTGTCTAATGGCATATCATCCTCTTTATATAAAATAAAAACAGCTTCCGGTTATTATGAGTCCGGAAGCTGTTTTTGGAATGTTTAGGTATGCGCAGCTATCCTGACTCGACGTCTGGCTTGATGCGCTTGGTCTTCAGTGCTACACAATTACTGGTTCTGTTCATGAATTCGCCTGCCCTTGTTTTTGATAAAAAAAACCGATCCTAGCTATTATGGGCTAGGACCGGTAGATGTTCAATCAACAAATACATCCGGACCTAGAGGTCCGGCTTCTTGATGTACGAGACAAAAGATATTTTTATCATTATTTTTCCTGCTGGTGAACATTATACCAGTGTGTTTACCGATGTCAAGTTATTGGATGATTTTCAGAATAAGGGTAAACACAAGAAAATTAACCGTTATCAAGCAATGGAACAGTCAATCCCCATTCTGAAATCGCAGCTGTATAAAAACGCAGCATGCAGTTTTAGCAAACCCAGTCCGCTGGGTACAAGACTGCTATTTGTGGCAATATTACCCCGGCGAAGCATTGTCGAAAGCTGTGAGTCGTGAGTGTACTGGGTTATCTTATTCATTTATCTCGCCACTATGATGCCCTTTGTTTAGCCCATAAACCGCTGGCCATCTTGGCGACACTGGCGCGCTAACCAATCGCTGCACCAGAATCGCATTGTATCTCGATAGGGTATTTTGATGTCATAATAGTCTAGTTGTCAGGTATCACTTGCATTCGGTTGAAGGGCGTCCACTGTCTTTCCAAATGGCGATAATCTCGCGGTGCACGGCCACGTTCTCGATGTATGAGCACCGCAGGTCCTGGTCCTCGATCGAAGCCGCACGTTCCTGTAGCAGGTGATAAGCGGCATCCAGGATCTCGCCGGCACCCGGGTTCTGATTGGCATGCAAGACGCGATAGCAAGTTAGATAGATCCGAAGCGGTTCTAATGTACCCTCCAACGCAGGATGATCGCAGAGGTAGTCCAGTATCTCACCTACGTGAACCAGTGCCCCCGCCAGGTTCCCCTGCACCAGAGCCACACGGGCTAACCCAGCCAGGGGTTCTACTGCCAGGTGGGGCTGCTCCCTCGCTCTCCGCAGGATGAGGGTTTGCTGGAAAGCATCGGCGGCTTTTGCCGGCTGTCCCCAGATCCGTCAGAGCGTGGCCCATAACTGCAAACACGTATTGCAGGTCCACTGCCCAACCCAGGTCCAGGATTGGGCAAGACATCTATTGCCTGTTGGCCGTACTTCAGAGCAGCGTCGATCATCGCCCATATGATGAGACAGCAAGCCCATGTACATCAATGCCTTTGCTTCGACCTGCCAATCATCTAACTCGCGACCGATGTGCAGCGCTTGATCATAGTAGTTCCCGGCAGAGGTATAGTCTCCCTGAAGGTGAAAGCCACACCCAAGGGAGACGAATGCCCATCCTTCGAATAACTGGAGGCCTATCTCTGCGGTTCACACGCAAGCTCTCCTCGAGATAGTCCCTTGCCGCGGCATCAGTCAACCAGGTCAGTGGCCATGATACCAAGGTCTGCGAGAGCGCCTCTGCTTCGAAATACAGGTCGCGGACCTTGCGACAAATGCCCAGGCTCTGTTCGAAGCTGTCCCGTGCCCGGGTCTAGTGGCCCTGATGGTACGAGATTATACCAAGGCGCAGGAGCGCCCAGCTTCGTCCCCCCGGCTACCCATCTCGCGACTGACGTTAAGCGACTGCCGTAGATACTTCTCACTCTCGCTCCACTTGAGATGGAAAAGCAAAGCCCAACCAACCTGGCGAAGCGCTTCGCCTTCGCGTCGCTGGTCGCCTATCTCTCGGCAGATGCGCAACGCTTGTTCATAGCAGGTTGTCCCCCTTTCACTGTTCCCCATATTGTGGAAGACACCGCCGAGGATGTGAAGGATTTCTGCTTCAATCTGGCACAGTCCTGCATCCCGTGCCAGGGATAGCGCCCGTTCGAGGTGAGAACGGGCTGCCTTTTCCTTTCTCTGGGCATAGAGTAATCTACCCCATTCCAGCTGGGCCATAGCTTCACGACCTTCGTCGCGCGCGCTCTGGGACAGCCGAACTGCCTTCTGGGCCGCAGCGATAGCCTGAGTCCTATCGTTTATCTTATAACAGTAGCGCGCCTGACGCACAGCCAACTCAGCCCGGTCTGTGTTGTCGCCCAGGATTTCGACCAACCCATCCAGAGTCCCCAGGTCCCGACCCTGTGCCTCCCGGTTGAGTTGGGATGCGTAAACCCGCTCACGGGCTAGCAAGAGGCCAATCCGGTCTGCGCTCTCTTGCGGTGCCAGGTCAAGTGCGCGGCTGAAATAGACGACCGCATCTGCGTTCGCAAACTGGGTTGCCGCACGCTTCCCAGCCTGGCGCAAGTAGGGGATCGCCCGTTCGGCCTTTCCAGCCTGTTCCCAATGATGGGCCATCAGACCAGGCTGCTCCTCGACGCGCTCCGGGTAGAACTGCTCCAACATCTCAGCTATGCGGCGGTGCAGGAAGCACCGCTTGCGAAGCAACAGGCTATCATAGGCAGCCTCCAGGATCAATTGATGCTTGAATACGTACGTTACTTCAGGCATTCTGCTCCATTCGCGGACCATCTGTGCGCGTAGTAGGACGACAAGGTGCGCATCGAGGTCTCCCCTCACGGCTGGCTCCGTCACTCTCTTGCCTGGTACATTCTCCTCCCCTTGTCTACGCAGGGGGGAGGAGATGTCCTCCAACACGCGCCGGGTAAAGCTCCGCCCGACTACAGAAGCTAGCTGCAGAACCTGCCTGACCTCTCGCGGCAAGCGGTCGATGCGCGCTGCCAGTAATCCGCGCAGTGTGGTAGGAAGAGTAAATGCGCTGAGTTCTCGTACTGTATGCCATCGCCCACCCGACTCGTCGTAAGCGATAACCCCGCTGTCGATCAGCGAGCGCAGGATTTCTTCCAAAAAGAACGGGTTGCCCTCGGCGCGATCAAGGATGCGTGATTGCAGCACACCTTGCAGATCCTCTATGGGGAGCAAGCTGGCGACCAATTCGCGCGCTCTCGCCGGCAGAGAGCCGATCGAGTCGCACGTCAATGTGGCTGTGGGCATAATGCTGAGCGGCGGTCTCCTTGATCTGCCAACAACCGCATTCTGTTTCAGATCTAAAGACGCATATCCAGAGGATGGGCACGCGGTCTGTAAGAGTGATTAGATGCTCAAGTAATTCCAGAGACGTAGCATCTGCCCAGTGCAGGTCTTCGCAGACCACGACCAAAGGAGCATGCTCTGCCACACGCGCGAGGAGCAGCTCTATGGCGTGAAAGGTGAGTACCCGAAGTCCCGCACCCTCAATACCCCGCAACCTAACCTCGGTGCCACGCGATAAAGGTAAAGACATCATCTGAGCCAGGAAAGGATAGACCTCGTCCGTACAGTCGGAGCAGAATCTCCGCATCCTTTCGCGCAACGCATCGGCAGTAACAGCCGGGACCGTGTCGGCGTCCAGGTTCAACAGACTCCGCAAAACGCCCACCCACAGAGAGTAGGTAACCCCAGTTGTGTAGGAGAGACAACGTCCCTCAATCCAGGCTAAATCGCTGTTCGCCAACTTAGGTCGCCGGTCAGCTGTCCGCCGTAACTCCGCTACCAGCCGCGACTTGCCGATTCCGGCTTCTCCGATCACGGTCACTATCCCGCCCACGCCGTCTCGGAGGCGTTCGATCGCCCCTTGCAGGAGCACAAAATTCATCATCGCGGCCAATCAGCGGTGACGATAGCCCGGCGATGCCACGCATCTTCCCGGTGAGTGTCTTGCGTCCGAGTGCGCGGTACGACTTTCAATACATGCCCAGCTTTTCCCTCTTTTATCTCGCCCCGCGCCAGCCATTCAAAGAGCGGTTCAACCAGGCGTTGTGTGACTTCACTGACCAACACCTCGCCTGGTTCAGCGGTGGCTTGCATCCGTGCTGTGTATGCAAGGGCCTCTCCCATCGCCGTACCCGGTCCAAGGCCATTCTCCCCGGCAACCGCGACCACCACCGGCCCCGTGTGAACTGAGACGTTTAGATTCAGATCATGCATAAACCCGTCGTCATCCTCATTCTCGGCCAACTCGACCAGGAGTGCAGCAAACGCGTCCTGCATCGCCAGTGCTGTCAATACAGCTCGCTCCGGGTCATCCTCGTGCGCGGTTATGGCTCCCAGGCATGCCACCAGACTATCCCCGGAGTGCCGGTCTACCTTCCCCCCAAAGCGTACCACCTGTATTCCCAGCGCGTGCAGCGCCTGGCTCATGATCACAGCCCAGTCTTCGGTACCCACACGAGCCAAAAGTTCTGCCGATCCGTGGACGTTAGCCCGTACGACGGAGACCATCCTCCGCTCAGCGTCGAGAGAAACGGTTTCTGGGAGTGTGGGTAGTAGAGCTGTGCCCGCCACGGGTTGTGCGCTGGCTGCTGCTTGGGGGGAAGACAGCCTAAAACCGCTATCCGCATCAGGTTCCTGCACCGACGCGCGAACCGATGTATGACGCGGAAACGCCATTATCATACCCGCGCGGATTTGCTCCTATAGGGCTATGGTCGCCAGCTCCGGCTCTACCCCCAACTCGTCGACCAGCACCTGACAGAACGTCACATACCGGACCAGAGCCTCATCGCGTTGTCCACAACGGGCCAGCAGGCGCAGCAACTGCCTCTGACCCTCTTCTTCCCATGGTTCAATATCCACCAGGTGCCGAGTGTGAGTCAGGGCTTGCTCGTAGGCATCCTGCTCCTCGTAGAGGGAAGCAAGGTTACTCAAGGCTTTTACCATCTGACGTCCATAGTACTCTCGACGGAGCAGCAACCATTCTTCGAAGGGCGCAGCGTCGGCGAGGGAAAAACCCTCGAGTAACAGACCCTGCACCAGGTTTACAGCCTGCTCCAACCGGTTATCCGTGAGTGGAACCGCATTCAACAGCGCCTTAAAAGCATCTGCGTCCAGCCAATAGTCACTTTCGCCCTTGAATTGGATAGTCTGGTGGGTGATGTGCAGAAAGGGGGAGGAGATTGTTCTATCACCAATGACCTGTCTGAGGTTAGCCAAGGCATTGCGCAAGCTGCTCCGGGCAGCACGTTCCGGGAAGTCAGGCCACAGCAGTCCGGCAAGCATCTCACGACGGTGCGGGCTATCAGGCGACAGGACCAGATAAGCCAGCAAAGCCCGGACCTTGTCGGAGGTAAAGCCGGACACAGGATCTCCGTCGAGGCTGACCTGGAATGGCCCCAACACGCGACTGGACAGATGCGCCATGCCTCCCTGTTCCTTGAGTGAAACCCAACCTTGTCACCATCATACATCTTGAATATGGGCTGGTCAACCGTCAAGGCTTTGCGTTTTCTTTGCGGTGGTCTGCTACGCTGTTTCTATGATGACAATACAAACACACCAGGTTGGCTGAGAAGCCAATGAACCAGCAAAAGCGGTACCTGTCCTATCTGCTGCGCCTGTGGCAGGTAAATGTTGGTGATCTACCAGACGGAGATCAGCAGTTGTGGCGAGCCTCTCTCGAAAAGCCGCAAGACGGTGACCGCCTTGGTTTTGCGAGTTTGAATCAGTTGTTTGCTTTTCTGGTAAAAGAGACCAGGTCGAGTTCTCCAGGTTTAGAGCACGGCGATGAGGAAAGTTCTCAACCGCCGACGATAAAGGAATAGTATAGAATGCCGGTTTACCAAGCAAAGCCACTGGATAAATCGACAAGGAGGTGATGTAAACATTTGATTTACAAGAGAGTGCGTCAAAAAAAATAAAAGTCTATTAGTCAGTTATGGCATTACATAAATCAATGTTCTTTAATGAATTGGGGATTAAAAGGAGAAAATGAGATGAAGAAGATACTCACAGCTTTGTTCCTGGTGTGTTTAATTCTGCCGGTAGCAGCGTTGCCGGTCTTGGGTGGAAAACCCATTGATGTGGAAGGTAGATTCGGCTACTACCTACACTTCTCGACATTCGGTACGCGGGTCCCAACCAGTTCTGGACCTCTACAGACACTGAATGGTGGGAGGGCGACATAGATGGTGACGCGGAAACAGAATATATCTTGATCCTCCACGGCTCGATCCCTACGCGGATCCTGGCCAATTCAATAGTAAAGGTGTATTCCAAGGTACCATCCTGGGCAGTGGTGAGGGCACAGCGGTAATCAAATTGACCGGTCATCAGAAAGAAGGTGTTCCGTGGTATGGAACATGGTCGATAAAGCAAGGTACCGGTGGTCTGGCAGGTGTCCATGGGCAAGGAACCTGGCGACTTGAGCCAAACCCAGACCATCCTACAACGCCGTTTGTTTATGGAGGCGAGGTACACTTTAAGCCCTGAATAGAAATAAGTTTCAGCGAGATGGATGGCTCATCCCCGATTGTCCATTCTCGCCTCTCATCACTCATGTCTCGCGTTGGAGCCAGCATTCTTGGCAGGCGTTGCCCATTTACGAAGCAAGGCCCACAGGGATGAGTCGACGCGTAGGTGATGTCTATACCCAATAGCGGGTGGCGTTGAACCGGATCGGTGGAGGGTTTGTTGGCGATTTATAAACTCAGCTCAAAAGAAACGGTTTTTCAGAGATCGATTATATCTGGACGACGAGCTTCACCCATATGGTGGGGCTCATATCAACAAAAGGAGAAATTGCGATGAAAAGATTACTTATTACCGTGGAGGGAAAATGGTTATACCTGCCAGAACTTCCATTTGGTGATGAGAAGGTGACCGACGGCAACTTACACGTTACCGTAACAGACGCGGGGGTATGGACTGGAGGTTTCCTCGGATCATCGAGGGACATTGGACCAGCGGTATTTTATGCCTCAGGCTCTGCAAAATACGAAGGCAGTGTCTTGTTTGAAGGCAAGGTATTGGATGAGGCGACCGGTACACTTCTGGGAGAAGGCACCCTCGAAATGTCGGTTTCCGGTAGAAAAGGCGCTAGAGCTGGCGACGAGTAGCAGGGTGAGTGGATGATTCTTAGCGGTACCGGGAATCTGAGTAACCTCCATGGACACGGAAGCTGGTGGGGGCCAGGTTGGATTCCAGATAAGCCAACTGATCATGGCATCATAGATTATGATGGCACAATTTACTTTGTGGCTTGACTAG
The DNA here is from genome assembly GCA_963700595.1 of uncultured Chloroflexia bacterium. Lineage (GTDB taxonomy): Bacteria > Chloroflexota > Anaerolineae > B4-G1 > SLSP01 > PWVB01. The sequence goes on along the minus strand of CAVOYE010000007.1, from coordinate 78,711 downwards.
AAAAAATCATCGGCAAGGTGGATGGCACTGTGACTTGCGTGGTGGTTACCCGGGGCATAAACTTCAGCACCGATGGCTCTACCTGTTCATAATAAGGCGCGCGATGAAAACCAAGATTTCGATTCTCGCGTTGGATGTGTTTCAGTTTTCTGGCAAAAAAGATAAATAGCCGTATGATCATTGGAATCGATAGCCGTTTTGGATTATTCATCATCCAATTTAGATTTACCTTCGGACCACAACTGCCAAGGGAGGCTATGTGGCGATTGCCTTTCCCAACGAGCCCATGCCGGGTGTGTATTCGCCCGCCGCCTGTGACGGCACCATGATCAATATCGACGCAATTCAGAGAGTCAGTACAGCCAGCGATACATTAGCGATACGATTGTTGCGACTCCAGACTAAACGGGTGTGACAGGCTCCTACCAGCGTTTGATGAGAACCGCGACATTGTTCCCCAGTGAGGGGCGTGTCGACGTTGTGGTAGATGGCGAATGAGTTTCTAATGCCTGTATAAGCAGTATACGTGTTTGCAGGTCTAATTCTATGGGATACACCAGACGCATTTGTGAATATTACGATCAGCCAATTTCTGAGGTAAAAAAACCTAAAAAAGGAAATCAACTTAGCTGGAGGACAAGTTTTTTCGATATATCGCGTTAGATCTTGTCGGATCTAATGCGTGGTTTCTCAGTATGGAATCGCTGCACTGCACCTCACTATGCCGTAAGGTATTCAGGTGGCGGTTTGTCTCATGCTTCATTATATTTCCGGATGAGTGAGAATATGAATAGTGGTGCCATTATGTCATATCCAGCTAGCAAACCACAAACTAATACCACCCTTCCATCCCAAGAAATTGATAACCTTGGGCGACCATCTACGAAAGCATCGACTCGATCTGTATCTTCTTAAGAAGGCTGTTGGTCAAGCGCGCTGGTGGGGGTTACAAGATTACCGATGAGGGCTTGACGGCGTTACAATCGGCGGAATGACTGGGATGCTCCTTGAAAATTGACGGTGTATTGTGTCCAAATCCACTTGTTGACATTATACACTGATTGATATCTAGTTTCTGCGCCAAAGTTGAAACGTTAGAATGGAAAAGGGAAAGAGGCGCAGCTTGAGGCGGGGAGAGAAAGCGCTACACTGAAGGCACTGGGCTAACCCACACTGGCGGAAGGAGAGCCGGTCGCGATGGGTGCTGAGCTACGAGCTCGATGAAACGTTTGCCCGGTCGACGACTTGCCCAGTTGTGGCTAGAACCACGAATAGGCGCATGCAATCAGGAGCTCTCCACTCACCCGCCTCAAACCTAAAAAAAAGGAACAGAGATATGATAACACGATTTTTCGGAATGGATATTCATCAGGGGTTTGCGATGATAGTTGCGGTGGATAGTCGACAGCAGATCGTCTACCCAGTGCGTAAGGTGCCTATGCAGGACTTGGAAAGTTGGGCAGCCCAGGAGTTAACGGACAGCGATGCGGTGGTGATCGAAGTGACCACCAATGCGTGGCATGTGGTGGATGTATTGGGTACGTATGCGGGGCAGGTAGCGGTGGTGAATCCATATAAGACCCGCTTAATCGCCGCCGCCCAAATCAAAAATGACAAAGTGGATGCGTTAGCCTTAGCCAAGTTGCTGGCAGCGGGATTCATCTGCGAGGTATGGGTTCCCAATCCTCAAGTGCGTCAATGGCGGATTCTGGCCGAACACCGGGCAGTCCTGAGGACGCAGTGTACACAAGTCAAGAATCGCTTGCATAGTATGCGCCACCGGCACAACTGGGAGCATCCGACCAAAGACTTGTTTAGTCGGGCGGGAAGACAGTGGCTAAGCGCGCAGCCGTGGCCTGAAGTAGAAGCCTTGGCGGTAGAGCAGGATTTGGCACAGCTGACCTTTCTGGAAAGTCAACTCAAAGAAGTTGATCAGCTGATCGCCCGTCTGGCTACCCAGGATTCACGGGTGGCACGGCTGATGCAGTTGAGCGGCATTGGTTTATATACCGCCTTTACCTTCCTGGCCATTATTGGCGACATTGAGCGTTTCCCGACGGCCAGTCACCTTTCCGGCTACGTTGGTCTGGTCCCGCGCCAACAACAATCCGGGCAACGGGGTTACTTTGGTCACATCACCAAATCAGGGAGCCCCTTACTCCGCTGGCTCATGGTAGAAGCCGCTCAAGCTGCTGTCCGCTGGGATCCACACTGGCGTGAGGTGCATGATCGGATTGCGTACCGCCGTGGTTCCGGGATTGCCACTGTGGCGGTTGCCCGTAAACTCCTGGTCGTCATGTGGCATATGCTCTCCTCCCACACTCATTATCAACACTTGCGGCACCAATCCTATGTAACCAAACTGCAAAATTGGGCTTATGCCGTCGGTCGACAGCATTTACCTGCATCTTCTTCTAAGCTTTTGTCACCAACCTTCTGTCGAATATGCAGTTGTCTTCCCTTGCAGATCAAATCATTTCTCAGAAAAAATCAGGGAGGTTACTTATTTCAGCCTCTCCCTCTTGACACCCTTTAACATCACCCACGTTATTGATTAAAAATAAGTGTCGTTCTGCCAAATCGTATCCTGTCACCATTGTGTAACAGGGTGGGCAGATTGGGCTGCAGTCTTTTTTGATTTATGTAGGTAGAATTAGTGCTTTGCAGATCAGCTAGATAGTATTGACTACCCTGTAATGTGATCCGGGCGTGCTGCCGCGAAACACCTCCCTCATCTCCACCATAATCTGTAAGGTCAATATCCGGGAAAATATTGTTAATTGGATCCTCACGCCCAACAATGAACTCGTGTTTTCCTGGCGACAATTTCAGTGAAACATTGGCACCCGGAATAGCAAGCCAGGCTTGCACACTCACCGGTGCTCTGGAGCCGACCTGCATTTGTCCGTAACTTTGTTGCACGCCATAACTGACTGTTGGCGACTGGCTCAAAGGCTGCTGATTTTCAACAACCGTCCCTTGCGTTGCGTCCAGTGTTTGGGGGGCGCTGAAATCCCCGATTTGTGTAGGTGCAAATTGCTGCTGGGTACCTGCATCATTGAGCTGAGGCGGTAAAGCACTTTGTGGAACCGCATTTCCCCCGACCCATGTTGGCTCGAACCCGGCTTTCGCTTCAGGAGCAGATTCAGGAAATTCTGGTTGGTCAGGTGCTGATACACCCGGGTTGATGGTTTGACTTGTTGCGCTGACTGGCGCACCGCACATATCGCAAAATGCACTGTCCAACTCCAGGATCGCTCCACATTTTGCGCAGGTGGGGCTGGTATTAGGTACAGATGCCGGGGCAGGCGTTGGTGTTGATGCAGTGACATGTACTGATGCAGCTATAACTGGCGATTGTGCTCCAGGGATAACGACTGTCGGTGGTAAATTTCCAGCAGAAACTGAGGGTTGGGGTATATGTGCTGCCAATGAAGCGCCGCAATTTTCACAGAATAATCCACCTGTAAGTGTAGGTGTGCCGCATACAGGGCAGTTCTTTGCATTGTTTATGGGAACTGCAGATGGCGCCGGTCGTACCGGGTTTGCTGGTGATTGAATCACTGTTTGCATATTGGGACTTTTCAGTGATGCACCGCATTCATCGCAGAAAACTGCGTTGTCAGGATTTCGAGCACCGCATGTTGGACAGATTATCATCGCTTAACCCCCTTTGCCATTTTACTAACAAGTTGCTGCACATTCCATTATATAGCCTATTATATTCGATAACGATGTGTGCATGAATTTTATGGTAACCTTATTCACCTGGCAGTGTGCTATTCATTAACAATCAGGGTTTCCATTCGCATTTGTCCATATGAGGATTTCCTCACATGGACGCACATTTCCCGGCTATTCGTCACCAGATTCACCTTCCTCGGCAACCGGACAACCATCGGTGTTCGCTGCAGCCCATGTTGATGGGCATGCATCAGAAGTATTGGGAAAACCATCCTGATCCGTATCCAAACAGCCACGGATAAAGGGTTTGTCCTGGTCTTCTGCTTTTGACGCAAGACCTTCTGTGGGGCATTCATCATCAGGATCTGGTACACCATCACCATCGCTGTCGGGACAACCGTCGAACGCAGCAAGTCCCGCAACGTCAGGGCAGGCGTCCTTTATGTCCAGAACCTGGTCATTGTCGCGGTCTCCCCCCGAAGAAATCGCTGCTTGCAAGGTCATGGTAGGCTCTGGTGTGGATGCTATATCCTGAGTGGGCTGTGCAGTTGAGGTCGCTTTCATAGTTGGTTGAATTTGTGGGGTTGCCGTAGAAGTCGCCTCTGCAGTTTGCTTTTCAACCATAGTGACTGTTGCGGTGACCGCTTGACCAGGATCTTGGTCTTTGTTTCGAGATAACACGGATTGACTCAGGGTCCATCCTATTAGTCCGCAGACAATAAAAGTAAGTAGAGCAAGCAACAGCACTGTGACGCGCTGCCACACTGCCAGTTTGCTGATTAGTACTCTGAATTTATTATCACCTCCTGTTGAAGGTGAAGCTCTTCCGGGTATTTGAGCGATGATAACGGATATGTTATCTAATCCACCCTGGCGATTTGCAGTTTTTATCAAGCGTTGTACTACTTTTTGGGGTGCGCCGCCTTGCGCCAGGTATGCTATTTGTTCATTTTCCACCATGTCGTATAGCCCGTCGGAACAGAGTAAGACACGGTCACCGGGTTGCAAAGATGTAGGTGAGAACAGGTCGACTTGTACTGTTTGTGAAGCACCTAATGAGCGGGTTAGGACACTGCGGCTTGCGTCAGAGTCAGCCATTGCAGGATCAATAAGCCCCTGATCGATTTTTTGTTGTGTTAATGTGTGATCCCGGGTCAACTGGTAGATTTGTCCTTGCCTTATGAGGTATACCCGGCTATCACCCACATTTGCTACATAAAGGTGGTTATTATGGATGACGGACGCTGACATTGTGCAACCGGCATCCGGTGTATTGGTGCTGGCCATGTATTGATTCAGGGATGAATTCGCATGGGCTATAGCAGTGCGTAAATCCTCTCCCAGGTCGCCACCGGGGAGTTCGTAATAGTTTTCCACGACTCTGCGGATAGCCCATTGACTGGCTTCACTGCCGGCCTGGGCACCGCCTATGCCGTCAGCAACGACAAGTAAATAACCCTTGCGGGTTAATGTCTCTTCATTTGGTCTATATTTTAATCCATGCCCATCGGATTGCGGGAAGATAGCGTCTTCATTGCCTTCGCGCTCCCGTCCCACGTTGGTTCCACCCCAGATGACAGGTTTCTGATCGGGAGTCAGTTGCCGGATATGGCTTCCAGCAGATTCTTGTGGGTTTGCTTGTGTCATTTGCTCCTTTTTCCCCGGTTAATGCCTTTTGGATGGATCAGTATTCATTGGGTATTGCTGTGTGGGTCCTTGATAGCCTTCCTGGGAACCGGATTGACTGGAGGATGGCTGACCACCAGGGCTTTGGAAAAATGCATTGGATCCCCCGGGAGTCCCAACTGCAAATTCATTATCTGCCAACCGGCGTGTCTCACCGCCGAGTCGCTTGAACTGCAATTGTACATTTCCAACTTCGATGAGTGAATCCACAGGTAGTGCATACTGCTGCCCCGGGACAAGCCGGCTGCCATTGAGCAAAGTGCCGTTGGTGCTATTTTCATCGACAATGAAAAACTGTGGTCCTTGGTTGATAATGGAGAAGTGGGGGTTGGAGGTGAACTGGTCGTAAAGGGCGAAATCACATGATTGTGGATCGCGTCCTACTTTGCACTGCGGCGTGCTCAATTTGTATTCACTGCCTGAGGTTGATCCCTTAATAACAACTAACTTGGCAGATGCTGGACCGCTTCCACCCGCACCCAAGCGTTGGGTCATACCTTTCAAGGTATTCGTTGCACGCGTTACAACTTTCCGGGCGATTTCACCACGGGTTCTGATTAACATGAAAAGTAGAATGACCATTCCAAAAGCCAGACCACCCAGGACAATAATCAACCACCAGTTCTGCTTCACTTCTTCTGTCGTCGCTTCGATAATATCGATCTGTTTGGCTTCCCATTCGACTGTCATCAGCGCTGGTGTGTCTGTGCTGATTTTGGTATCTAAATATTGATCAAGGGCTTCAGCTCTGATTGTGAATTTCTCGGTGATAATTTCCTTTGTCGGGGTATATGCTTCGCTGACAATCCACTCAAGCGCATAATTCGGTGAAGCATCACTGGTGCCGATAAGGCCATCATTTGCATAATAGGAGACACGGCTTAGCGGGTGTTGGATGTTGTCCACTGCGTTGATATCGACTTTCAATGTGATAGTTAAGGGTATGTAAGCCGCCAAAGTTTTCGAATAAACGACAGTATATTGGGTGGTGTCCAGGGGTTGCATCGTAATCTTTGGAGGTTCCAGGTGTGAGGAAACTGTGGTTACGTCATACCCACTACCCACTGGGGTGTTATTGACCTGGATACGGACATTATAATCTCCCTTTGGTTCGCTGAGATCAAAGGTCAGCTTGTATACACGACGTTGGGTGATGATATCATCAAACATCTCGCTGGCAGCAGTATCTTCGGGTCCATTATGCGTGACATTGCGTCCATTTGTCTGGCTGGCAAGGGTCTGCATATTGTTTGCATCACCGCTGCCTCCTCCGATTCTTATGGTATAGATTTGAATTTTATGTTCCGTGCTTTTAGTTGTAATGATTGCTTCATGAGAACGATTGCTGAACTTGTTATCAATACCATCTGAAAAAACGATAATAATACGGCGCCGATTTTCGAGTTTTTCCTGAATCTCAGGATCTGGGTTATCTGTTAACCATTCAATCGCCTGGTCTAAACCATCGAATAATGGCGTGACCGTGTCAACTGCTTCTGTGCGTAAAGTGTTAAACTGATTTCTTACAGAAACCGGATCCCAATCGGTAAGTTGCGCCGTAGGCGTCAATGGTCCACCCACCCACTCACGCTCCCGTATGCTGATAAGGCCAACCATATCTGCTGAAACGCTTCCATCAACCTTAAGCTTGCTGATAAAAGCTTCCATCAGGTCAACCGCCCAATTGATGCGGTTCATTTGGCTTGTCTGTCCAATCCCTCCGCGATCTACAACCATAATCACTGCGATACCTTTTTCTTCAGAGCTGACAATGGGTGAAGAATCGCTGCCAGAAACTTGTACTTTGAAGTTGTCTGGCGATAGATCCTCAATCGTTTGCCCGGTTTCTGGATTGACGACCGAGATGTATGCATGAGCATTGGGTGGATTGGATACAGTGTCTGGAATTCCCAGGATGTCCACAACAGGACCTGAAACCTGTGCCATGGTAGTAGAAGCCCAGGGTAACCAGTTAACCACCAGAATAAAATAAAACACAGCGTGTAAAATTGTCCGATTCTTCATATTACACCTCCACCATTAGCACCATACTCAGGGCAGTAATTGTATTATTACAACGGTGATGTTATCCTCGCCACCGGCTTTATTTGCTGCTTCCACAAGTCTATCGCACGCTTCTTGAGGAGATTTTGACGATTGCCATAACTTAAGAATATCCGTGTCTTTTACTTCTCCGCTCAATCCATCAGAACACAACAAAAGGGCTTCACCTATATTCATTTTTTGTTTAAAAATATCCACATCGATTTTAGATTTATCGCCAACCACACGATATATGACATTTTTTTGAGGATGTACAGCAGCCTCCTCTTGCGTTATTTGCCCTGTTTCGACCAGTCGCTGGACAAGGGAGTGGTCGGTTGTGATTTGTTTAATACTATCCTGTTGTAAATAATAACAGCGGCTATCACCGATATTAGCAATGGTTGCCACATTTCCAATCAGCATTGCTGCAACGAGTGTATTTCCCATATCGCTGTGAAGTGCTTGCCTTTCATCAAACACAGCTTGATTCGCATCTTGTACAGCACCTGTTAACCATATGGCGGTATCCGTCGGCAATGTGCCCTGAGTCGCAGGTACCATAAAGTCATTTGCAGTACGTTTGGCCAGTACCTGGCATGTAATTCGGCTGGCAACATCACCCGCCGCATGCCCTCCCATTCCATCTGCGACGACAAAAACGCCTGCGGGTATACTGGCAGAACGGTAAACTGCGCAATAATCCAATGTGGTCAAGCTATCTTCATTGAGCGAGCGCGTTTGACCGACATCTGTACGTCGACCAATGGATAGGGTAACGCTTTCAGGATGACGCAATTCTTCAAATTCCTTATGAAATTCGATCGCCAGGGTTTTAGCGGTGACCGATCCTTTGTTTGCCTTGGCAAAAAGGTTGTAAACAGCATCAGGGATGGAAGGTGTTGGGGATATTGTGCTTTGCCCGGTTGCTAGGTGCCATAGGATTCCCCCCAGTTCGCGGACATTTTTTTGAAATATTCTGCGTGCTGATGACCGTGCTTCCTGAGATAACATGGTGGCTTGATTAAGATTTGTCCATGCTATACGATTTGTTTCAACGACTATATCTTCCAATGAAATTCGTGAAGGGATGATAAATTGACTGTGCAGAATATCAAGAGCTTCGGCTAACATCTCACCCCACGCTAATACGGTTGGAAGCTCCTGTATGCCTGATAAGGAACTGGCTAACATCGGTGATAGCTCAGAAGTAATCCGATAGTGCCTGTCCTGGACATAGGGTTTCTCTGTAAATGTTGCAAGTGGTAAATACAATCCGGGATGCTGCATATGCATTTCCATCAGGTGCTTTTCTGCATCAAGGGCTGGATTGAGCAACCATTCTTCTGCAATATAGCGCAATGTGACCGGTTGAGCGATGCTTAAGTCAACGCGACACACTGCACAAACCAGAGCGCTTGCCGATTTTTCTAAATGACCACAGTTTGTGCACTGGCGAAGTGGGATTAAGTCTTCTACAAGATAGGTGTTAGCATTTTCATTGGCTGTTCGTGTTTCCCAAATAACGTATCTCCCCCTATCCAGTAAAGCACCTTCAGGCAAAGGGCTGAAACTATCGATGCGGGTCGATAAGGGCGCAGTAACTGGAAGACTATCCTGGGTCATGTTTTTGTTTTCCGAGTCAGGTATTACCGCTTGCCCGTTGTCTGGTGGCGTGACCGTTGCGTTCACGCGCAATGTAACCCCGCATGTTTGGCAGAATTTGGCTTCCGGGCGATTTTGGGCATGGCAGGTTGGACATTCCATTATTACGCCTCCACCTTGCCTGTGTGAAAGACAAAGATAACGCCACCTATACCGATTTCCCATCCGTTCCGCAAGTAGTTCCGACCTGTACGCTGACCGTTAACATAGGTGCCATTCGTAGAGTCCAGGTCCTCAAGTATCCATCTTTCAATGTGATAAAGTCTTGTGTGGTAATGTGACACAGTTTCGGCGCCAGGCATGTGTGGAAGGATAACAATGCTGTTGTCGGAGGCGCGTCCAATTGTGAGATCATCGACAAGAAGTGGAAAGGTGATTTCAGGTTGAAGTTTTAATTGTAAAAAGGCCATATCCTGTGCTGGTGTGGGCGTGGGTGGTAGTTGTGCCGTAACCCCACTCGCCCTGGGTGTGGACGCGACTCCTGTGGTCTTTCTCCGCGCATTGACCAATAGCATTGTCAAGGTTGTCAACAGGATGACAAGTAAAAATCCGAGAGGTATCCATGGTTTCGTTTGTACGAGTCTAGTGAAGGCCGTAATAGTCCCAGCTTGTCCGGTTTCTGGAGGGGACATTCCGACTGTTGATGTCGGCGCTGCCGTTGCTGTGATTACAGATGATTCAGATACTGTTTCACTTGGTGTCGTCGGCAGCGTTTCTGTTATCCCTTCCAGCAGGAGATATGCAGGAAAAAAGGATGATGAATTCTGATTTTGATACGTTGTGTTGATTGCTGTTTGTTTGAAGCCTTGTACCGGTGATATTGGCGCAACCACAACAAAACCCGCCAGTAAACCCATGCCGAAAAAGCATAAAGTCATCTTGCGGAGAACGGATTTCAATTGCATCCTTTCCTCCAATGATACATTGTTATTGTTTCAATAACTTGCTTCCCCATACTATAGCGCGAATGAGATGATATACAATTTCAGTCATGAACCAGCAATTCCAAATATGAAACAGAAGGAGTAGAATCAGAAGAGCAGAAGCAATAGGTGAGAAAAGATGGGCAGACGAACAAAGTATCTGAAGTGCACCCCTAGAGTTGGACTCTATGTGTTTGCCTGAGTGCTGGCTTGGATAGCTGTCATTCGCGCTACGGCGAGCTGTTGATGCCTTTCGGCTTTCATGCTTGTTCTTAACTTGTCGTGCTCCATATTCATCAACCTGTTCCGGAGCTTTATGTCCTTTCGTTTGATCTATATTACCCGTTTTGGATCATATTTGGAATTGCTGCTTTCGATATTGGCAGCAAGCATTTGGCAGGTATACTATTGTGATTATCATTTGGTTTGTGCAGTTTCTACAAAAAAATTACGATAAGAGGCACTACAAATAATGAAACCAATCTTAAAGTTATTCTTGTTATCGCTATTTATGCTGGGCAGTTTCCAATCTGCTTGGGCTGCCCCACAACTCAGCCCTCAACGTTCTGAGCCGTCTGCACAAATATTGGACGGATTTTATCCTGCAATCAGGGTTTTCCAATCGATTGATGTTCCAGAAAATTCATTACTGATTCTGCTTGTCCTCATACCGGTTTGTGGTGGAGCTTTGCTTATTGGCGTGGTGGTTGTAGTTTTGCTGCTCCGTCGTTCCAGGAAAAAACCATCCTTTGAGGTGCAATCGTCATCTACTGCGACGCCACCATCTATGGCACCGCCGCTTTCTATGGTGTCCCCAACAGCTGTTGGTTCCGCCCCGCAAGTGTTTTCGCATTGTCCAAATTGTGGCGAAAGTGTCAGTGCCCGGGCGAAATTTTGCAATCACTGTGGTGCATCGCTGGTTTCCGCACCATCTCCCCAACCACTGCAAAATTCTGCTTATTCCATACCGCAAGTCGCAGCTCCGGCACCTCAGAAGCAGCCAGTCGGACAGCCCTACGGGCCGGTAGCCGCTCCCGTGGCTGCATATGGGTCCGCTTCTGAACCGGTGATTGGTATCATTAGCGGTCTGGGGCAACAAAAAGGCCTGTCAGGCAGAGCCTATAATCTGGTCGTGACGCAGCAGCGCCTTGTCTTCGCCCGGCTTACCGATCAAATGCTGAAGGCTGCTACAGAACAATCAAAACAAGATGCTAAAGCCGAGGGTAAAGGATTTTTTGGACAGTGGGGGGCGATGTTCAAAGCGAATGCAATAATATGCGAACGCTACTACCACATGCCCATCGACATGATCCTGCAGGAAACCCCGGACAACTTTGTGGTTTATCCGCAGCAGGTCAGGCGGGTTCGGATTCTGACCGCAAATTCTACGGACCAGAGCAACATGATCGACCGGTTGCAGATCCACGCGACATCAAAGATGACATTTCAATTGAAAGGAACCAATGCTCGGGAAACCAAACAAATTCTCCGGCAAGTCCTAGGTAATATTGTGAAATAATAACACAACACAGCAGCAACTAACAGCCTTCTCAACGCTGCAGGACAAACTCCTATGATTGTGGAGCGTGCAAATGTGAGGTGAGCCACCCATGCAGCGGCTCTTTGATGAGAATGTCATGCACAGCAGTCGGATGTAAAGGGCGATCCTCATAGGCGATACAATTCAGGTCGTTTAAGGCTAGCGCGCGCCGGTCAGGCGGGATATCGGATTGTAAATTATAGGGGTAGCTATAGTCCGGTGGCAGGAGGCGTATGCGCTCTGGGGTGAACATACTTTCTGCAAGGGCGCTCAAAACAGCTTGATGTAAAAAGATCTGATGAAGTATGTCCTGACAGCCTTTCGACTGAAAATTACGATCACATACCAGCGTTGTGAATAGCTCTAACCAACGCTGTCCCATACCGGTCAGTGGATTCCATGAAAAGATATGACTGTTGAAATATGCGCGAAGGTACTGTTGATCGACATAGGATTCAACAGCTAAATGACTCTCATCGAGATTGACCATTCTAAAAATTGTCTGCCAAAAGTAATCTAACGGTTTACTGATTGGAAGTCCAATATTGGATTGATGAACAGGACGAAATGCTGCATCATATTGGGCATTAACCGGCAATAATTCAGGGGGTTGAATGATGAGGCAGTCACAACTGGACCATACGAGTGATGTAATTTCCGGTGTTACAGCAGCCTCCGCTTGCGCGCATGCGCAGACTTTCCGGGCAAACCAATAGCGCTGCACCTGATCGGGGATTATTAAGGGATGAACCTTGGTTTTCAGGGTTTCCAAATCATACGCAGAAGTTGCCGCTTCGCCGGACACAAAAACCCATACCGGGCAATGACGCAGATGTCCTCCAAAGGTGCGTAAGCTCTGGATGAGCAATCGTGTTTGTTCTAGTTCGTGACTGTTGTTGACTGTCATCACAAAGACAGAATGGTGGTTATCTGCGTTTACTGACTTCATTCAACCTCTCTTCAACACTTAATATGAATAGCTGCATGCTAACATATCACCCCGCGAGACCTCGTCCTTACTGATGCCCCGGAGCACAACCCCCACTCTTTCTCCGGCATGGGCTGTATGCGTGCGCCTGCGGAAAATTTCGATTCCGGCAACTTCAATTTGGTTTTCACCTTCACACCCATTAAGGGTAAGAAAATCGCCGACGCTCAAAGTTCCCTGTGAAATGACCCCGGTGACTATGGTGCCGCGGCCACGGATAAAAAATATGTCCTCAATCGCCATGCGAAATTCCGGATCACCAGGCATAAGACACACCTCCTATAGATATGAACCAATTGCCATATTCGAATGAATAGGACGATACTCAATTAAAGATAAAGGATTGCCTTAACGCTAGACGCTACATTCATCGAAATACAAACTCTTATACCAGTTTATATAATCCTGTAATTTACTCAAGGTCTCTTCCAAACCCAATAACACTTCATCATAAATCAGGTATGACATATCTGCCCTTCGGTTAGCGTAATGACGGGCGCGGTCTTGTCTGTGAAAATAGGGGTTGTCGGGCAGAGAAAGCCCTTTGGGCAGGCGTGTTTTCCCCCAGACTTTAACCAATCGATTAAAAACTACCTCGCGTTCAGATAAATTTTTTTCAATCAGCTTGGCAGCTTCTTCCAGTGCCCGCCATGCTGCTTTATGGCTCACAAAGTGTTGTTGATGTGCTTTTGTAATGGTATGTTCAAGCTCTGAAAGCATCAGATAAGTGCGCGCTGTATGCGTTATCAGATCAGCAATTGAGATAAAAACCTTAAAATCATCCTGGTTACGGGTCTCGGCTTTCAGGTTAGTATGGCAAATGGCTGTCGCGCGGGCCATCTGTAGGATCTGGTCCCGCGATCGCTCCACCATCTGAGCATATTCCGCATTCCAGTACGGATCGTATTCCACGGCATCGCCGCGCGGCATGTCAGGGAGATGTGTCTTTCCCACTGAACCCCAATGCCACACCTTGCGTTCAAACGTATCCATATAATAGTAACTGCCGATATTCAGCAACATCCATAATTCAACCATATCCTGGGCGCCAGGACCATAATAATTCACAAAAAATTTGTCAATAAACTCATCTATTTCTGGATTAGCCCCGCTCCAGGACCATTCTGCAGCGTTGACAAAGCGCATCATCCATATTTGGTTATGAAGACCACTGTCATCCCAACTGGTGCTGACCATGCCCTCGTAATAACCTGAAGCAGCAGCTTTGGTCAAACGCTGGTAGGAAGCCAGCAGGCAGCTTTCTGCCGCCTTATCTTTTACCATTTTGTAAAGATAGGGAAGGAACAGATGTTCAATGCCCGGATTGGGATCATATACCCAGGCAGGATAACCGGCGTCACGAGATTGCTGTGCAAGGTCGGTATCATCACTGAACTCGGCGACGATCAACCCCTTCACCGGTTGGCGTGCCTCCCCGGGTTGGTACTCACCGCCCCAGGTGATAATTCTGCGTTGATGTGGCTGCAGCATTTCCACGCAGCGGTTGATAAATTCCAGGAGTAAACTGCGGGGACCATTTTCTGAAGCTTTTCGACTGCAACCGCAATCTTCCCCCAGTCCCAGTTCGTAAGTTTCATCCGTGCCAATATGCAAAAATTCACTACCCGGAGTGGCTTCAATGGCTTCAACCCACAAATCATAAAGCAGGGCGTAGGGTCCTTCTTTGAGGGGGCAGAATTCCCAATTGGATGCCGGTATCTCCCTGAGGTGTGCATGCTGGGGCCATTTGAGGATGTAACTTGCATGCCCCAAGCCCTGTACCAGGGGAACAAGTTGGATATGGTATTGTTTTGCATAACGGGTGAATTCCTGCATTTCTGCTTTTGTAAATGCCCCGGACGCTCCAATTTCAGGATGGCGTTGATAAGCGAATTTATCTTCCCACTCCCAAATCAACATATTGATTTTATATTCCGCCAACTGGCGAATAAAGCGTTTAACATAGGTTGCTTTGTCCTGGTGGTGTTTCGTGTCATAGTGGACAGCTCTGTAGGCAATATCTGGCCAGTCCCGGATGACCACCCCTTTGACAAACATGGAACTCTGATCTTGCTGGATCAGTTGCAGTAGCGTCCGCGTTCCGTAGAATAAACCTGCTTCGCCGTTCGCCGTGATGGAGAGTGTTTGGGTGGATGTGCTAAGCACATAACTTTGCCGGTCAAGGTTTTCCGATACTGCGCCGGGGTGTATTGTCAGGATAACACAGGGATGATCAGCAGAGGCTGTGTTTTGCATCTCGACGACGATGCCCTTTTCATGCAAGCGTTGTCCTAAATCAATAGCGGCAAACCTGGTTTCTTCAGACGCATTCACATCCAGCACCAGTTGAAGGTTTTCATAAATCCTGAAATCTTCTCCCCCGATGGCCACATGCTGTGGATAGGGAATCAGACTGATGCCGTTTTTCCAGAGGTCAGTGCTTGAATATTTGCATTCACTGCGGTGTTCTGTGGAAGCTAGAGTCATCTGGTACGCTCCTGCTTAATCATTCTTGGTATAGATGTGACTGAAAGATTGAGAGTTAAAATTCCTTCCTGGATAAACCGGTAAAACAGATTTGGCTCGCGTCAATGCCGTTCAGCCATAGTTCAGCTTGCATACAATAACATCATACCACCCCACTGGCAACTCTTTAACTTTCTGAAACACACCCCTTCAATTGTGTTAAATTGACATATAAAATACGTGTGCTAGAATCTTTATCGTTCTGTAAACATTCTGCATATAGCATCTCCGAGCCGCGTTATCTAAGGGCCATCTCTGGATTGAAAAGAGATGAAATGCCTATGAGACCAGGCCGGTAGGGTATGATTGGAAACGGTCATGCCTCCCAACTTTGGAAAGGGGATGCGCCGTCTATAGCAATAAAGCTGCGTTTCCTTGGGACACCCTTATGGGTGCTCAGGGGCTTTGCTTTTCTGCCGCGGCGCCTCTTTTGCGAGGTGCCGTTTTTGTTTTTCTGGAGGAAGCGAAGTGAATCACCGTCACTCTTATTTCACCACGCGGGACCTGTTGATGATGGCAACTCTGGCAGCTCTGGGCGGTGTTGTCAGCAGCACGGGGGGTTGGACGGAGGATAAAATTCGCTCAATGGATACCATCGAAGCCGAATCGACCAATATAGATGGAGAAACCAGCACCTATACGGGTATTCGTATCAGCGATCTGTTGTCCAAGGCTGATCCCAAAGAGGGTACAACGACGGTGGTATTTGTAGCTGACGATGGCTATACGGCTGAACTCCCCCTCGCTGACATTCAGGCAGGTGCCGATTGTATCGTTTCCTTCCGTAATCAGGGTGGTTTCAGTATCGTTGCACCTGGTTTCCCGGGCAATGCTCAGGTTAAGGGTGTGATTGTAATCCAGGTCAAATAGGGGGACAACATCGACGAAATACTGAGGGGTTTCATAGAAGCCATCCGGCTCATCATAACCCTTGATGCGGATTTGATGGAGATCATCGTCCTTTCGCTGCGGGTGTCAGGTATAGCGCTGCTGTTCAGCACCTTAATTGGCATTCCGCTGGGTGCTTTTATGGGCTTGACCCGTTTTATCGGGCGGAAGCTGGTCATTGCGCTGCTCTATACCGGCATGGGTTTTCCACCGGTAGTCATCGGTTTATTTGTCTACCTGATGCTGTCTCGCAGTGGGCCACTGGGGATGCTGAACTCATCGCTAATCCCCACTTTATTTACCCCGGCGGCTATGGTTGTGGCACAGACTATTATCTCATTCCCGTTAGTGGCTGGATTCACGATGACCGCGGTTATGAGCGTGGAACCCGGGCTACGACAGCAGGTGCAGAGTTTAGGCGCTACCCGTTTGCAGACGGTTATGGCTATCCTTTCCGAGGCAAAGATAGGCGTTATCGTGTCTGTCATCGCCGGCTTTGGCAGCATCATCTCCGAAGTTGGGGCAGTCATGCTGGTCGGTGGTAACATCGAACACAGCACCAGGATGTTGACGACAGCCATCGTACTGGAAACGCGAAAAGGTAATTTCGATCTTGCCATGGCTATTGGGGTTGTCCTGTTGGGTATATCGTTCCTGACCAACCTGACCATGCTGCGTTTGCAAGGGAGGACATTCGACGCGTGAATGAAACTATTTATTATCTACAGAATGTAAGTAAAAGGTACGATGGCAGGTGCGTGGTACAGGTCGAAACGCTCAAAATTGAACGGGGAGAAGTCTTTGGCCTTGTCGGTCCCAGCGGTACCGGTAAAAGCACCCTGCTGCGTTTGCTCAACTTCCTGGAAGTCCCATCCACCGGTCATATTCGCTTCCTTGATACCGACTATAGCCCACACGATTCTGTCCCTTTGGCATCTCGCCGCCGCGTGACAGCTGTCTTTCAGAGGCCCATTCTGCTTAACCGCAGTGTGCGGGCTAACGTCGGTTATGGTTTGAGCCTGCGGGGCATTCGTGGTTCGGACGGTGAGATCGTCGCTGCACTGAAACGGGTTGGATTGTACGGCCTTGCACATCAGCGTGCTCGAACTCTTTCGGGTGGTGAAGCGCAGCGGGTTGCTCTGGCACGCGCTATGGTGCTGCGACCGGATGTGCTGCTGCTGGATGAGCCGACAGCGAACCTGGATCCATATAATGTAAGTTTGATTGAGGATATCATTACCCATCTCAATCAGGAATTTGGCACCACCGTGGTTCTGGTGACGCATAACATCTTTCAGGCCAAAAGACTGGCGCATCGTGTAGCTTTGATGCTGGAGGGTCAGATTGTCGAGCAGGCTGGTGTCAAGGCCTTTTTCGAAACACCGCATGATCCGCGCACTGCCGCATTTGTGCGTGGTGAAATGGTGTATTAGCAGTTAACAGTAACAAAGTTTATCAGAGGAGGAGAAAAAAATGTCGAAGAAAATTTGGAATTTATCAAGTCTTTTCGTGCTGCTAACTGTCATCCTGATGGGATGTGGGAGCACGCCGGCACCAACGCAGACACCGGAATCCACCACACCACCAGCAGAAGCTGTGGAGATTGCAGAACCCGCGAAACTGATCCTGGCAACCACGACCAGTACACAGGACTCGGGCTTGCTGGACTACATCTTACCAAACTTCCAGGATACATACAATGTGCAGGTTGAAGTCATTGCTGTGGGTACAGGACAGGCGATCACTTTGGGCGAGGACGGTAATGCCGACGTCCTGCTGGTTCATGCCAGATCAAGAGAAGATGCCTTTATGGATGCTGGACATGGTGTACGGCGTGAAGATGTCATGTACAATGACTTTGTCATTGTCGGTCCTGCCAGTGATCCTGCTGGGATTCAGGATATGAAACAAGCCCCCAAAGCCCTGGCAAGAATCGCTGAGAATGCAGCGCCATTTATCTCGCGTGGCGATGACTCAGGGACGCACACCAAAGAGAAGGCCATCTGGGCAGCGGCTGAGATTGAACCCGCGGGGGATTGGTATATCTCCGCTGGACAGGGTATGGGCGCGGTGCTGACCATGGCTGACGAGCAGCAAGCCTATACGCTCAGCGATAGAGCAACCTATCTGGCGCGCACCCTGGAGGGCACCGAGTTGGTCATCCTGGTCTCAGGCGATCCCATTCTCTTTAATCCTTACGGAGTTATCGCCGTTAACCCGGACAAAAATGCACAAATCAACAATGCGTTAGCCAACCAGTTCATCGACTGGCTAATTTCCCTTCCAACCCAGGAAATGATCGCCGAGTATGGTGTGGCTGAGTTCGGTGCGCCGCTGTTTACACCTGATTCATCCATCTGGCGTGAAGCCCAGGGCAGTAATGTGCAACCAGCAGGTGATGTAGCGCTTAAGATCACCGGTAAAGTGGATACAGAGGTGGGATGGGCTGAAGATGCAGTCCGCGCTATGGACACAATCGAAGCCGAATCGACCAACAAAAATGGGGAGACCAGCACTTATACCGGCGTACTTATCAGTGCCCTGTTGTCTGAAGCTGGTCCCAAGGACGGCGCGACAACGTTACTGTTCGTGGCTGACGATGGTAGTACGGCTGAAGTTCCCCTGGCTGACATTGAAGCATGCGCGGACTGCATCATTTCTTTCCGCAATCAGGGTGGTTTCAGTATCGTTGCCCCCGGTTTTCCAGGCAATGCTCAGGTCAAGGGTGTGATCGAGATTCAAGTTAAATAAGTAACGCAGCCCGGCAGGAAATGCGAGACCTCTCGGGTTTGGTTTCCTGATGCGTTTTCGGATACAATAATAGGACAGCACCGCACTGGTGCGATATTAGGAAAAGGAAGGAGAAAGCAATGAGCCTTAAACGCGATGAGAGCGGGCGACTGCACATCGACACACCACTGATGGCGGAGTCCCTGATGGACAGGACACTGCTGCAAGGTACCGAGACAGAATCAGTTTTTCGTCCACTGCCTGAACTCAATGTTATAAAACTGGGCGGTCAGAGCATCATAGACAGGGGACGAAGTGTGGTGCTGCCCTTGTTGGATGAGATCGTAACCGCCCGGGCAGATTATCCCCTCTTGGTGATGACCGGTGGGGGAACCCGCAGCCGTCACGCTTACGCAATAGCTCTGGACTTGGACATGCCCACAGGTGTGCTGGCTAAGTTGGGATCGAGTATCAGCGAACAAAATGCGCTGATGATTTCTCTGCTGCTTGCACCTCATGGTGGGATCAAGATCAGTGCTGATGATTTGCTCAAGCTGCCTGCCTATTTATTGATGGGGGTTATTCCGGTGATGCATGCCATGCCACCCTACAGCCTCTGGGAAGAGCCAGCAGAACACGGGCGCATTCCACCTCACCGCACCGATAGTGGGGCTTTCCTTACCGCTGAGGTTACCGGTGCTCGTCGGTGCATTCTGGTCAAAGATGAGCGCGGATTATATACCGCTGACCCCAAGAAACACCCGACAGCGGATTTTATCCCCGAGATTGAGGTCACCGAGTTACTGTCCCTTGATTTTGAGGATCTGGCGGTGGAGCGTGCTATGCTCCTCGCTCTATCGAGGGCCCGCAGCGTTCGAGAAGTACTGCTGGTCAACGGACGGGAGCCGGGCAATTTAACACGGGCTTTGAATGGCGAAAATCCGGGGACACGGATTTACCGGTCTTGATACGCAGCACCTCATTACATAAAAGCGACGCGGGAGCCATGAAAGGTCATTGAAGGGGATCTGTACCGCGCCGCTTCAGGAATTTGCCCCCCACCTTGAGCTCCATCCTGGGGCTCTTTCTTAAATTGTCTCTCCATATAGAGAAAAGAATACTTGCTGTTTTCAACAGGCTGGCTATAATGACGTTTTAACTGGCAGTGGAAGCAGCTTTATATTTTATTTCGCGGTGGTATCGGCTGCCGTTGAACAACAACACAGTCTGAGGATACTGGAGACTATATGGCTTTTTTATGCGGGAAGGGCATTTGGTTAGCGCACTCCCATGACCTGCAACGGGCAGTAGAGATGGCAACCCAAATTGACGGTACGCATCTCCTGGTCAAGGTTGGTCACGGTCCTATTTACTTCCCGGAAATAGCCCGAAATATGATAACACGTATTCGCACGTTGGGATTTCATCCTGCCGCATGGCTCTCCATCACCAATCACACACCTGAACAGGCGCTCAAAGCTATTGTGGAATCTTTAGAAATAGGTTATGAAGTTGTGATATTGCGCCTGGGAAAAGCTGGCTTGAGTGGTGAACAGGCAAAACCACTTGCGAAAGCCCTGGATAATGTTGAGATTCCTCGAGATCGACTCTATATCGCCTCTCCCCCGCTTAAAGCTATGGTGGACACCCAGGGGATGAATGTCCTGGTGCCCTTTTGTCAGGGTGGTTGGATGCCATTAGCTTTTGGAAATGAGGGTGAAAGCGCCCGGGATCTCATAGACCGGGAAATCTATCAGGCTTTGGGTGACCTGAGTTTGGTGTGGGGCAAAACACCGGATGTCTATCCTGTTCTTTCATCCTCATACGGTACTTCTGAAATTACGTATTTAGCTGAGGAGTTTTCCCGCTGGGTTGATAGTATAGCCCAGCACGGTGTTGATTTTTTCAGTATCTATCACGCTGCAAATACACAAAAAGCCCTTTGGTCGATGATTAATGCCGTTGAACTCACTTGCCGCAAGGAAGTTCCCTCTGCGCAACTAGGAAACCAAAAATTGGGCACGCATCCGCAGCCGGTTTATATTGTCAGTAAAACCAGTGATACAGTTTGGGGTATTATTACTCGGCACGGATTAACCAAAGAGCAGTTTTGGACGTGGAATGCGCACCTTTGGGAGGACCGCGGACTTCCCCGCGACCCGGATTATATGCAGGAAGGTTGGCGGATGCGGGTTAAATAAATGCATCCCTTGTTAGTAAAAACGTACCTCGCCAGACGTTGCCACTTTTTCAGACTATGGTATAATTCTTTCTTGCTGCCACTTCTGGCAGCAGATTTTTAGGGAGATGATACAATGAACCTGGTAGAATCGTTAGAACGCCAGATGGTAAAACCTAATCCTAATGTGCCTGAGTTGCACACCGGCGATACCGTGCGAGTTATGGTGCGTATCGTTGAGGGAGACCGCGAACGTGTACAACCTTTTCAGGGAACCATTATTAGCATGCATAAGGGTGGTGTGAATGCTACCTTCACCGTCAGGCGCATCGCTTCTCATGGTATCGGCGTAGAGCGTACGTTCTTGCTTAATTCACCACGCCTTGAGCGTGTTGAAGTTATGCGTAGAGCAAAGGTTCGCCGTGCTCAGCTTTATTACTTGCGTGAGCTACGTGGTAAGGCTGCTCGTTTGAAGGAACTTCGTAAGTAAAGGTTACCTATCTGTCTGAGCTGGATAAGCCAATAATTGGTATAACCGGGCGGAACGACGTTTCTGCCCGGTTATCTAATGCCCCAATGATTGCTTTGGGTGAGAGCTATATACGTGCAATTCATCGTGTTGGCGCTACACCCATCATCATTCCCCCTACCCTCCAGTCACCGGATATACCATCCTTGTTGTCAAATCTGGATGGTTTGTTGCTTTCTGGTGGTGAAGATATTGCTCCCCGGCATTATGGGCAAAAAAGTGAAGCGTGGATGGGGCGAGTTGACGAAGTGCGGGATATGTCAGAATTGGGGCTTATAAAAGCATGGTTGGCGATGGGTAAACCTTTATTGGCAATCTGTCGCGGTCACCAGGTTCTGAATGTTGCTCTGGGTGGAACGTTATTTCAGGATATTTCTAAAAGTCTGCCTGACGCATTGGATCATGCCTATGTTCCTGCCCGACCAATGGAAATCACCGTTCACCCCGTTAAAATAGAATTGCAAAGTCAACTGGCAACCATCATGGGTGGAATAACCATTGACGTAAACAGTGCCCATCACCAAGCCATCCATGCACCAGGGGCTGGTGTCAGGGTCGTGGCGTATGCGCCAGATGGTGTGATCGAAGCGATAGAATTACCACAATATCACTTTTGTATAGGCGTACAGTGGCATCCTGAAGCGATGGTTAAAGTGTCAGAAACTATGCTGCCGTTGTTCTCAGCTTTTGTTCAGGCGTGCTAAGCTATATTAGAACAGGTTGTGGATATGTAAAAGACGGCGGGGATAACTTACCCCGCCGTCTTTTGATTCTCCAACTCGGATCATTCGGCTTTCGGTTCTGCCGGTTGAAGTGTTATGGGACGCCCTTGCCTGAAAGATTCCAGCTGCTCCTCCAGTTCATGGCGTCTGACTTCCGCTGCAGATTTCCCTTCTTCTACAAGCTTTTCAACGCCATCGCGAATGCGATGCTGTAACTCTTTGCCAGCCTCTGGGGCAAAAAGAATTGAAAGGACGCCTCCAGCCCAAAGACCCACCAAAAATCCTGCAAGAAATACCAAGAACTTGCGCATTACACACCTCCTTAAGCTATGACTTATGTCCTTAGAGATGATGCACTGCCAAGGTGAATCCTATCGTTGATTCGTATGGCTACACCCAGCATAATTTTCCCTGCATGATCCCCAAGGTTTTTATCGATCCTGTATCTATTATATGCGATGCGCGCTAAGGTGCAATAACCTGCTTAAATAATAAACAGCTATTATTTTAGCCCTTCAACAACGATTAACTTTCTCGATATCCAACCTTCCCCTTCCTCGGGCGTGCAGGGTTCAACCTGCAGTACTAGCAGAGGAACGCCCCAGGGGTTGTCAATATATAGATTGTAAATCTTCCCCGGCACCACAACGAAATCGGCGTAACCAAATCCGAATTCTGGTCGAAAACCGGTAAATGCGCGATCAGCGCCATCATCCCACATCAACCAGATCTCGCGTCCCCTATTTGTGGCATGAACTGGTGGTTTCTCACTCCCCACCACCAACGTATTCGTCAATTCCAGTGTGCGTGACAGATTCAAGGTCGATGTTATATCCAATGTAGATGTTAAATCTAGCGTTGAAGTGAGATCTGCCGTAGGGGATATTGTCATAGTTCGCGATAAGTCCATAGAATACGCAATCCCTAAAGTACTCGTTAGCTCCAACGAGATAGCAATCGTGGGTACATCTGAACATATCAAAGTTTGGGATATGATGGTAAACGCTGCCGGCAATACCGGCGATGTTGATGCATCTGATACAGGGGTTGGTGACGTGGTAAGCATGAGGGTTGGGGTTGCAACCGGTGGTCTGGCAGTCAGTGTTGGCGGTCTTCCGGTTTGTTCTACTTCTGGCGTTATGATTTCCTGTTGTGTATAAACCCGAACTACCGGACTATCAACCCCATACTCCGCAGCCAGTTCCGCCAGGGGTTTGAGCGACTCTATCGCGTAATTTGCCGCCACTACCTCCTCCAACGTTTCGAGCAAGGTAAAACGTATCTCTTCCTCAGGTAATCCATCCAACCGCAATTGCGTACGATCCAGATTGCCCTCTACACCATAAGCCATTGCCGACATGCGAATCCAGTCTTTCCGGTAAACCGTATTCATGAAAGGCGGGTAGGTATTGATATATTCTACCGGTGCTATGACCCAGGTGTAAACCAATCCTCCGGCTAAACCTAAAACCAATCCTACAATAAGAACGGGTAACAATTTCAAGGGTAACCTCAATCCAGATAAGGAGCCATTGCCGGCGTGTATGCATCCAGGTCACGCGCCAGAATTGCCAGCGGTGTGATCAACGCTTTGCTTCGCCCTTCATCTATCCACCGTGTGATCAACTCCAGAAGGGGTTCTGTAGGCGAAGGTGCCATCAAAGCGCTTAAGCGTTTTTCAGCCATCTTGATGTCCCCGTCGAATTGGTAGGCAAGGGCGGTTAATCTGATATGTTCATCCCGATAATCTCTCCGCATTGAAGCCGGTGACGCGTCATAACGCACAATTGGAAAAAGCACCCAACCAATCAGCAGCGCCAAACCCGCACCCAAAACAACACCTCCAAAGAAAACGCCCAGACGTTTCATTTCAGGATTTCCTCTCCATAAGCAAAAAGCGCAGGAATTCCGCCAGTGTGCCAGAATAGGACCCGTTGCCCTTTCGATAAAACTGCCTTTCTGATCATATCGATCATCCCTCCCAGCGCACGTCCTGTGTAGACCGGATCAACTAACAAGCCTTCGGTTTGTCCCGCGAGAGCGATTGCCTCCCGTTCCAAATCTCCAACTACGCCGTATCCGCCTCCCAGGTAGGTATCATTGAGTACCACGTTTTCTTCTGTGCAGGTGAAATCAATTTCCAATAAGCTGGCGCAGTCCGTTGCTAAATGGGCGATACTTTTCCTGAGTGTAGCAGCTGGTTCGAAAATGCTGATTCCTTGAATGATGCTGCTGCATCCAAGTGCATGTGCCCCCACGATCAGACCTGCTTGCGTGCCACCGCTGCCACTCGCTATCACAATGACGTCAAAATATTTGTCTGTGGTAGGTATTTGTTGGTATAATTCAGCCATAGCGGAAACATAGCCACAGACACCTAATGCATTACTGCCCCCAAAAGGCACAATGTAGGGTTTTCGTCCCATTGTCTGCAGTTCTTTTGCCTTTTCATCCATAGTATCTGTCAGGGTTTTCTCACCTGACCAGTGTATTTCCGCACCAAGAATGTGGTCGAGTAAATAATTCCCCTGTTTTAATTTTTTAGGGGGATTGCCTTTGAGAATAAGGATGCATGATAACCCCAAATGTGCCGCCATAGCGGCGGTTTGCCGTACATGATTCGATTGTATAGCCCCGGCGGTCAATATCACATCGGCTTCTGCGCGGATAGCATCCGCTAAAAGGAAGCGCAGCTTCCGGACTTTATTGCCACCTGTAGCAATACCTGTCTGGTCATCACGTTTTATCCATAACTCCGGTCCGTCCAGAAACGTCGTAAGTCGGCGCAGTGGTTCAATTGGCGTCGGGGTTTGCCCCAAAGTCAAGGGTTCAAACTCCTCTAATCGTTGGCGCAACGCTTTCCCTGATACCATACCACCTCCAGGTTCTATAATACACTGTAAGCCACCGGCTACAAGAGGCAGAACATTTTTTGATTTGTTTACCTCTACCAATCTTAAAATTTCACCCGGAAACTAATGTTCTATTGACACGGACTTTCTGCCTTTTTATAATGGAAGTAATAGTGTTCCTCTCGGGGATTGTAAAAAAGGGCAGAACGCCACCGGCGCATACTGCTAAACAGGCGGATTTATCCGTAAACACACAATCCTCGAGAGGTTCCTTTTTTGTGTCCTCTTGAACAGAAATAACCAGTGACCCACCAGCCCAATGTCGTAATGTATGTGCTGCCCCAATTGAGTACTTAAATAGTCGAATCTCACTATGGTCCACGTAGCACGTTGGGGAGAAACGAAAATACTGTGTGCACCGTTATCCACTGTCGGGTATCGTCAGAGCTGCATGCATTCGTTACCGTCAAAACCCCCTGATAGGTTTGGGCATAATCAGGAGGGGATACTATGAACACGTGAGAGATGGGATTACCTGCCTGAATCGCCGTGCCATCGCCATAATTCCATGTAAAGGTTATTGGGGTGCTCCCCGTTACAACTGAGCCAGTAAACAAAGCGGGTCGGTCTGTCTGTGGGAATTGGGGTGTGGACATAAAGGATACATTCATCAAAGGGACACACTGCTGTGTCAGTGTCACTGCGAGCGTTGTTGTTTGTGCAGATGTTACCACAACATCGGTGAAAACCTGAGAAACATATGCCGATTTTGATACAGTTACCGTGTATGTTCCCGTCATCGGATAGAGAGTGTAGAATCCCTGTGCGTCAGAGATTGTCTTCCATGTGACACCCGGATTAAGTTCTGCCACGACACTTGACACCACTGATATCCTCACCTGTCTGCTCACGAATACTACCGGACAGAGTACCTGATTGCACAGCAGCGTAAGCATCGATCCGTCCCCACCCGTAAACGTTGTTGGGTACAGCCAGTGGAGCATCACCGCATTGCGTGCTGTAACGTGGAACAGCAGATTGGTTGAGAATATCTTCCGTAAGTTTGAATTTGTCCGCGAAGGTCGGGACGTGCTGACCATAAAAGGGCAATCGCGCCCACCACATGCGGGCTTGCCATCGAAGTACCCTGAGCTTATGGCGTATCCGGTACCTGGAACACTGGATAGCACACTTACACCCGGCGCGACGATATCGGGTTTTATCAATCCTGTCCCTGTGCCCCTACTGCTGAAGCCGGCAATGGAATCCAGTGTGTTACTCGCACCCACTGTGTATGTTGCGTCATACATCCCTGGTGGTTCGTTCACCGTACCGCACGCGCTGCCGCGGTTACCTGCGGATGCGACAACCATAATCCCGGCGGCGCGGACGTTATCCACAACCTGATTAAGAAAAGAAACATGCTCAAGGTCGCAGCCCTCACTGGGTGGGCATCCCCAGGAGTTATTGACCACATCCGGAGCCATCGCGGGAATTCCCTGCGCAGGTGTGCCGGATACCGGATAGGGTGCCATGAAAGAACTCAAAGCATTCCGCGTATGAAGCTGGGGTACCATAGCCTACCGACATATTCCGGCAGCCAATCCACCTGGCATCAGGGGCTACGCCAATGTGCATCGTCTCTGTGTTCGCCAACGATTGTGCCCATTGTGTGTGTCCCATGCCCATAGTCGTCACAGGGAACAGGTGAATCCACGCCGCATACGCCACCGCCACTGTGGATAGCATCGTGCCATGCGTAATCATGATTGACTGTAGTCCCATTCCATCCCTGATAACTTGCTTGTAACGCCGGATGATCCCAATCGTATCCGGTGTCTTGACCCGCAACGACGACGCCAGCCCCGCGAAAACCCAGATCCCACACCTGGGGGGCTTGAATCTTTCTCAATGCCCCATTCAATGCCATCAACAGCTTGCTGGCTCTCAATGTTCGTTGATTGCGGTGAGAAGATCGGGTGCTAAGGCGATTTGAGGATTAGATATAACGCGATTTACATCGTGTCGCTTAGCAAGCGCTGCCATCAGATCAGCATCGGCATTGAGTTGCAGGGCATTAACAATATAAAATGACCGGTAAGGGATGCCTTTTTGGGTCAACCAGTCACGAATATCAACCTGGCTGGCTTCCGCGGTTTGATAGAGCTTGGCATAGACGAAGGCTTGCTTCGCCTTTTTTGTTGATAAAAGACTGGCTTCATGCAAGTCTGCCTGTTGTTCCAGCAAAACAATGACATCTACAGCAAGACCACCTTGTGCTGAATTCCATGCACTCTCCGCTATTTTAGCCGGAATAACTGCTGATGATGACCAGCGTGGTTGCTGAAATACGAACAAGCTCATGAAAATGAGCCCTATAATGGACAAAAATCCGGTGCTGCTGCTGAATTTAGCCCGTCTATGACGCCGTAAACGTAGTTTTTCTAACATATTCTATCCGCCTGCCCTTGAATCGCTGCGCACAATCGTTCGATATAAAGTGCGACAACCTGATAAAACCTAATAACCCTTGGCTGCTAACATAAGACAATGATGCGTGATTATTCCACGCGCAGCGTCTCATAGACCGGATAGCGGTTCCCATCCAGATCCTCAACAATGAAGCCAACCACATAGTTGCCGGCTGCTGCATCCAATGTCTCCCATGTGAACATTTGATCGCTAAATGTCAGTGTTCC
Source organism: uncultured Chloroflexia bacterium (assembly GCA_963700595.1). Lineage (GTDB taxonomy): Bacteria > Chloroflexota > Anaerolineae > B4-G1 > SLSP01 > PWVB01. The sequence continues at coordinate 51,057 of CAVOYE010000007.1, read as the reverse complement.
ACCTTCCTGCATTGCGGCTTCTGTTGCCCGACCTTGTCGATCCAGGTCAATCCAGCGCTCTAAAACCGTAAACTGATCTCCGGTTTGCGGAATAATTTCCCGGGGAGCTCCTGTGCCATCCTGTCCGGTGAAACCAAACACCTGTCGGAGATAACCATCGCGAAAGTACAATCTGGCATAACGGGATTCGGTGCTGTTTACAAAATAATAAATCCCCTCTACAGTGTAAACTGCGTCTTCAGGTGCTGCGCCATACCTTAATGGGCTGAACAACGCAGCAACTGTGTCCACCCCATCGTTGATGGCAAATACAACAGGTTCCCACTCGAACTCCATTGTAAAGGTACCGCTGTCACCCCAGACCGGGTAATAGACACCATCAATCTCCTGAATGCTGGGGCTCTCCAGGTAATCCATATCAGCAACAAAGAGAGAGTTCGCGGAAGGGTCATGATAACCGACATACAGGTAAATATAGCCTATATTTTGACCGCTTATGTCCACACTTAATAAAACTGGGCGGTCCGGTGCAGCAACATTGTCTGAATAACTCAGCTCGGATACTTGTATAGGTCCTGAGCCTGGACCGCTGACTGTTTCATCTGCTCCTGGTACAATAACATTATTTGTCCCCAAATCAAAACTGCGTCCCAAATAATGGTAAGCCAGGAATTCATCCCAGAGTGAATCATAAGCAAAACGCGCCGCAATTGCAGTATAGGATTGTGGTCCTGTCAATGGCGATTGATATAACTGGGAATTTGGAAAATAGAGAGAAATGCCGGTAGCGCCTGGTTTGTTCGGACCGTGTTTCTCAGCTATGACGGCGTTATCCAACGCGGACCGGGCTTGATTCACCGCGCTGTCAGCCTGGGAGCCTAAGCCCTGTTGCACCAGTAAATCTATGAAATTTCCAAGGTCAACGTAAGAGGGAGGTACGCTGCTGCCAAATATACTGGTGAAAGATTGGGCATAGGTCCGCGCGCGTGCAATGTTCTTTTGGTTTTCATCCTGAAGCGTATAAAAAAGCTTGTTCAGACTGCCCATCAATTCCGGGATACGGGTAAGGTCGATAGCTGTCAGTGTAATATCTCTCGTCATCTGCTGCGTAAGTTGTTCGGCACTGATCTGGTTGGCGCTAAAAAGACTACCCAGTGGAGATCCCTGCCGCAATAACTCTGCACGCGCTTCAGGATCAACGATGCGTTCATCCTCATGGATATAACTGTCGACAATTAAACGCCCCAATTGTGCACCATCCATATCCGGATTATCGACGAGTGATTGCAGAAAACTTGCATAAGCCCAACCCAGAGCGGGTTCAGTTTCCTGCGAAGCGACTGCGTATCGCGCATGTGGTGCAAGTGCACTGAATACTTCCAAATGCGCCATTAAACAGGCATCCATACCGATCAGCTCGAATTTATCCAGGGCTGTTTGCGCGCGTATTTTCTCCAGGGCTGCATCCAGTTCCATAAGATATAATTCATCCCCCAATCGTTCTGCTAACGGGATGCTGGGGTCACCCCGACCGCCTGGCGATGGGTCACTCCACCCACCTGGCCACCCCATGCCGTGGTCAGACATGATAAGTACATATTTGTCCGCGGGTAGGGTTTCAACAGCCCAGGTGACAAAATCCACCAGGGTTTCACCATCAGCCATATTGACCTCACCCAGGTCGGCTATCAGTTGAGAATTGACGTGTTGTAAGTCATTATCACGCGTCACATACAAACGTTTTGTTGAGTACCAATCACCATCCCCTTGGAATCCCTCCCGGAAGCGATCAATTTGCGTTACGATATGAACACGGTCACTGGAGCCAACCCGCTCAGCCTCATTCAAGTCGACATAGATATCTTGTTCCAGGATTTTATCATCGGCGTCCTGATAAAGCATGACCAACCAGGTTTGTCCATCCCCTGTTTCAGATGGTGGTACAAAAGCATCAAGGGGCGCGGGGGGTTTTGGGGCAATTGGTTCATCAGGCGGGTTATACGCTTCGCTGTCTGCTCCCGGTATAGGTGTCAACATGACACCTAAGTCTCCCAAACCTAATTCCGGACCAAATGACAGAAAAGCAATAATACAGCAAACCGCAGCCAGGAACAAAAATAGCAGGACAAGTAGTGTGCGCCCATTGAGTTTAACTTGTCCAAGTGACGGTACCGGTAGCTGTGCAGAACCTGTTGGTCGACTGGGTTGCGTTTTCTGCTGGGGGGGTAAAACGGATTTACCAGAACCGGTAGAGGTACGGGAATCCGTCGATGTCCGGCGCGGTTTGTTGCTTTCCTCGCGCTTTGGGGCTTCCGCGCGTTGACGCTCACCGGAATCTGTAGGTCCTGAACGTCTGCGGCGTTGGGCGCGTATGCGTTCCTGTTCATTTTCACTCATGCTTATGTCTCCAATATGATAGTGCTACGTTTTTCGTCTCCAAAAACTCACTCATTATTATGCAAGATAAATGGCAGATAGGCTTTGTCACGTAAAACACGGGTCATAATGTGTGCCGAATGTGAAAGTGTTGGTGTCATCGCCATCGTTACTGTGAGTGTAATCTGATCCTCATATTGCGAAAGCGGGAGGGCATTTAACGTGGGAATGGCAACCGTCACTGTAACAGCTTTTTGATGCATGGAAGAGAGCGTCAGAGGAGAGGGTGTGAATTGCGTATTCCAGGCAGTGGTGCTGTCTGAAATCCAGTAGGTCTGCGTTAAATAACTGGTATTGGTTAAGGCCAGGGTATAGGTCACTATTTGCCCCGGGAAACCATAACCACGGGCGAGTTTGGGCTCCAGCTCAAAGGTTGGTGGCACGATATCAAGAAAAGCAGCTGAGACAGGTCCCCAATATCCGGCATTATCCTGTCCCCGCAGGAACACAATGTGCCTTCCGGTGGATAACTGTTTTGTGTCCAGGCTAACCGTAACGTTTTCAATGGGCGAGTCAAAGACAGTATCGGTTGCATTCAGTTTCACTGGAATACCCCCATTCCAGGGGGGGACATCAATACTTAATTCGGCTGCGCTGATAGGATTATTGCCGTTATGGCTATCATTGATAGTTGCGCTGACCACGACACTGGTTCCTGCTTCGATGGGGGGTGATACAGGTGTTAAATTTAGGCTGTCGGGACCAAAAGCTGTCGTGTAAGGGGATCTGGCTATCTTGGCAGCATACAAAAAAGCCTGGATGTTGGGTTCTATGATGGCTTCGTAACGCGAGCAAAGCGGGTAGAATTCATCGGCGTTACTGCCCATTTCGAATAAAAAAGAAGCAATGCCTAATTCACCATATACAAAATCCAGCGTCGTACCGGAAGCTGGATACAATCTGCTGGCGGCTTTCGATATATAGCCATTGTAAGAGGCTAATTTGCTCCCCAACATCGTGAATTGTGCCACATTAGGGGATTCAGCATAGGTGCTTGACCAGGGCCAAAGCACCAGGTTGCCATAGCTGTGCAGCGTGATAAAAATGCCATTCGCATCCAAAGGCGCAGGATCGGTAAAGCCAGGACCGCGCTGGTCTGAGAACAGTGAACGAATAAAGTCAGCAAGGGCAGCACTTTCAGGTTCAGAGACAGGTTCTGGTCCCTGGTATGTTGTGGCGCAAGGGTCTGATGAGTCATTACCCCACATAAATGCTGCGTTGCGGTTGAGGTCCACACCATAGCTGCGTTGGTCGCAATTGCCGTAAGGTTGTGTGTTTTTTCGCCAGTACACCCAGGGCGCACCCGCTTCATTTTTAACATGACCGTCAGGGTTCGCACTCACCAGAATATAGATGACTTGCTGGTCCAAAAGCCACGTGATGTCCGGATCGATGTTGTAGTTCAGCAGAAGATGCTCTGCGAATTCAAGGGCAGCTTCATTTGTTATCAACTCCCGTCCATGGATATTTGCCATAAGGTAAAACACGGGTTTTACGCCACCGGTCAGCGCGTTTGTAATTTTCAGAACGCGCATCTCTCGTCCTTCGTAACTCATTCCAATGGTGGCGGTTTGTGCCAGTTGGGGGAAAAGCTGCTCCCAACTGTCGAGACGTGCGTACTGCTCATCAATTGTATGATAACAAGGATAATCGGGAATCGTTTCGGGGTGTTGAATCGACGCCGGGTTCGCGGTGTAGGAGTATCCGGCGCCGGTTAACCACTTCGCCTCTGAGGGGGATATGAAGGCAACGACGGCGCTGCGATCATACTGTACCTCCCATATATCGACACGGTTAGCCAGGTCTGCTAAGCCAGCCTCTGAATCGAAGAAAATCCACACAACTTCCGAATCAACTTCTGGTTGTGTTATTCCCCAAGCGTTCCTGGATATACCAAGAGTTAAAGCGCATGCAAATAACGCAAAAAGGGCAGCCCGTGAAAACAGGCGCATTAAGCTTGCTTTCTTAGTCATCAAGGGGTTGAATCAGGTGTATTTTGAGGAGGTAAATACTGAAGATAATATCCTTTGCGGCGTTGCGTGACCAGAGCAAAAGGCGCACCGAGAGTCTTCAGTGCTTTACGGAACCAATGTACATGCACGTCCATGGTGCGGGTGTCCCCCAGAAAACTGGTGCCCCATATATCCTGCATAAGGGTCGCACGTGTCAGTAATTTATCAGGCTTTCTTAAAAATGTAAGGGCCAGCAGCGCTTGTTTGGGCGTAAGTGGAACTCTCTGACCCTGCCATATCAATAACTGGGCGCCTGTATCAAGACTTAATCCGTGCCAGGTGACGAGTTCTCCTGTCTGAGCCGGCAATACACGTCCCAATCTGCGTAAGAGTTGGCGGGTTGTCACCGGATGGCGCAGGTAACCATCCGCATGCGGGGCTTGATCAAACCGGTCGCCTTTGCCCAGCAAAAGAAAGGTTGGGGTTACAGCATCTATCTCCTTCATACTTTCAATAAACCGGGTTAAATCAAAACGAATCGAAGGTACATCGATGAGTATTAAATCTACTTCGTTTTCCGTTAAGAATTTAAGGGCTTCGCGTCTAAGGTTGGCAATGCTAACGCTGTACTGTTGTAAAAGCCCGGTAAGGAGGCTTCTCTCTACAGCGCGATTATAGACAATGAAAAGTATTTGCTGTTGCATCCGGGGTCCCTCCCCATAAATAACACCCATGGGAATGTCAATACGACAATATTGCGGATAGCTCGAAACTTTTCCCATCGGGAATAGCGAAACCTAAAGCGTTTACCACTATGCATAGCTGTTTGAGTATTATAAGTGTTACTATAAGATGAGCAAATGAAAATCGGTTTCACTCTGTATTCTATATGAATTGGGGACATAGTGCGATGGCGTTATGGGACGGAGTTGTCAAGAATCTCCTGATCCTCTGCCGTATTCAAAAGTGAATAGAAACACAACATAACGCCACCATATGTTCGTTGATCAAAGAGCTGTAGATTGATAAGTTCCACGGGTTCATATTCTACGGGATTAATTTGGACAATTGCCCAACCATCCTCAGTTAACCATGCCGGTATATTATCTATCTGATGTAAAGTCTTGATCCATAATTGGTGGTATTGGGGTGGTGCGATATAGATAAAGTTGAAATTTTGAGGTGGACCCGTGAGAAATCGAAAGACATCAGCCCGTTCCACACTGGCGTTTCCTTCAAGTTTGGTCAGCCGAAGGTTGGCGTAAATTGTACGGATTGCTTCCGGACCGTGCTCTACAAAGACAGCATGGGCTGCACCGCGGCTTATGGCTTCAATGCCCACCTGACCGGTACCTGCAAAAAGGTCGAGGAATTGTGCATCTTGCACATCATAACTCAAGATACTGAAGAGTGCTGATTTGGCACGGTCTGTGATAGGGCGCGTCCCAGGCCCTTTGACATCAGTTAATTTTCGACCTTTTGCTTTACCGGCGATAACCCGCATTTTTCACCATCATATTTTAAACATACGCATTGAGCATTGTTGGGAGCGACACAGAATCCAGGTTATATGCCTTAGGCTTCAGTTTCTGCTACATCAACAACGACATGTTCTGTTGAGGTCCTAGTCATCTCCGGGGTTGTTCCCGGAACATCTATAGGCGCATTGAATACCACCGCATCAGAGGCGTCCGGCGCTTCCCCTTGCGCTATCCCGTAAAATGCTGGTTGTGTCTCGGGTGCTTCAACAGATGGTCTGTTAATAACGGATTCCCCTGTTGTCCGCAGTCTTTGCGATGAAATCACTCTGGCAAATAAACCAACAATGACACCCCAAAACAACCCCCACAAACCTAATACCGCGAGTCCAATAATCTGGGCTTTGAATTGGCCTGTGCCTTTTGTCACAAAAAATCCCGCTATACCCAATTGGGTTTGCGCGGTATTTGCCAACGCAGCCTCTGTCCCTTTCCCGAAGCTGTTCCAACCTTGCCCCCAACGTCCATCAGCAAAAAGTGCCACACTTAATGCACCCACCGGTCCGGCGGTTAACCCGATAGCCAGAGATGCAGCTGCGCTATGCAAGCGTACATTGGATTCGATGGCGTAATGGATAAAAGGAAAGATAATCCCGGACAGCAGTCCCAGAATCAAAGATAGCCAGGGCGTTATAAAAGGCGCGCCTATCAGGATAACCGCCCATCCTGCAGTTAAGCCTCGGGCAGCAATCAATACTTCAGGGGCACCCACGATTAACCATGCATAGAGCTGGGATGTCAGAGCTGCGCCGGACATCCCCAGAACCAAACTCAGAGCCGTTCGCCCCCAATCCAGATTAGCACCCGCGACGTGGAAAGGATTGGATAGTGTCCATCCCATCCAGCCAATACCCATAAGCAGAGCTCCGAAATTGGATGCGAGAGGCGCGTACGTCGTCGGAGGTGTCACCGTTTGGTCTCTCTGCGCGGTGTGGCGTTTCTGAACGAATAGTATACCCAGTGCCAGTAGACCTGGTACCCATAAAATCAAACTGCCGCCACCAAAATCTACATAACCGTGACCAAACCCCATTGTCTCACCTAAATGCGCCAGCCAACCGCTGCCCCATACCCAGCACAACGGTACCGGTATAACCACTGCAGCTGCCAAAACACTGGCTAAAAGTCCCAACCACCTATCCATCTCGACCAAAGCCAGCGAGACTAATAAAACCGCAGTTGCGACCAGCGGGAGGTAAGACAGGAAAAAACCATAAATTTCAGGACCGATTGCGTTTCCAGACAGGAAGAAAGCATTAAGTCCTATGAAACCCCAACCGGGATGATCCGGGATAAGAGTATAGAGCCTGCTCAAACCTTTGAGAATGGGGTTATCAGGATAAACAGCCTGAGCGCCTCCCATATGAAAAGCAAAACCAACAGCCCAATAGCACAGGGCTGTGATTGCCAGTGAATATCCTGCCAAATACGTAACACGACGTGCCTTCCGCGGATTTAACCCACCCCATGTTAAAAAAAGCAATCCAATGGGGATAAAAAAACCCCACAACCAATTCGGGGGTGACCAATTTGCCGTCATTATTCTTCTCCACATCCATGACAGGATGGTACTGAGTTTGTTAATAAATGTTGTGTAATCTTACCATTGTCCCATAATTGTGCCAGAAACTTAAAGGAAAGTGGCGAGTATTATGCCTGTTTAGGGACGGTAATGAACAAGCCCTGAAACCGACCTGCTGACTTGTCACTACCAACTAACCCATTATACTCGAGGCAATGTGATGCAATTGGCTTATAATGAGAATTGACATCCATGGTTTTGCTTAAGCACTTCAATTCAGCAAAGTGTATGAGGAGTAAACTGCAGATGAAGCTACCCGATATACCGATGGAAGAAGTGCTTGTATTTTTGGTGGATTTACTAAATATCCCCAGTCCTACAGGAGATACAGAGGCTGCGCTGGCTTTCATTGCCCAAACCATTAACCCTTTGCCAATATCCGCCAGTTTCACACGCAAAGGAGGATTACGCCTTTGCTGGTCTGGTGCTAACAGCCACCCCAAAGCTCTGACTGCGCATGTGGATACGTTGGGAGCTATGGTTCGCCGGATCAAGGACAATGGGCGACTTTTGATGACGCAGTTAGGGGGTTATGATCCTCATGCTATTGAGGGAGAAACATGCACAGTAATAACCGCATCCGGTGAAGCATTTCGTGGCACCATCTTACCCAACAAAGCGTCCGTCCATATTTATGGCGCCGAAGCGCGTGAGTTACCGCGTGTCACAGAAAATTATGAAATTCGTCTGGATGCTTTCACAGATACGGATGAAGAGACACGTGCACTGGGCATCAATGTGGGCGATTTTATCTACCTGGACCCGCATGTGGAACAAAGTCGTGGATTTATTCGCTCGCGGCACCTTGATGACAAAGCGGGCGTGGCTGCGATCTATGGTGCTTTACTGGCGTTGCATCGAGCGGGACTCGCCCCTCGCTGGCGCACAGATATCCTGATCTCAAACTATGAAGAGGTCGGACATGGGGGCGCGCATGGCATACCGAACGATACTGAGGAATTAGTCGTCATTGATATGGCGGCAGCTGGTGAGGAACAGAATTCCGATGAATATAGCGTCGGGATATGCGCGAAAGATTCTGGTGGACCTTATCATCTTGGCTTGCGTAAACACCTGGAACACCTGGCGCAAACGAACGGCATCCCTTATCACGTTGATATCTATCCCTTTTATGGCTCGGATGGCGAAGCCGCATGGCGTGCTGGTGCTGATCTTCGGGTCGCTTTGATAGGGCCTGGCGTGGATGCATCGCATGCATACGAACGCACGCACACGAACTCCCTCGTCGCGACGATACAGCTCATTATGGCATATCTGTGTGACTTTTAACCTAATAACTATGGAAACTACAGAAAGCGGAGCTTGGACCTTTCCCTACCTGACACGCGATATGGCTGGGATCGGCGGCGTAATTCGTGCTGAGCTAACTGATTTTATTGTTGATGAGATACCGGCTTATGAACCTTGTGGTGAGGGCGAACACACGTTCTTTCGGGTGGAAAAGCGAGGTATTTCGACCCCATTGCTGATGAAAGAAATTGCCCAAAAGTTGAATGTATCGGTCGATAATATCAGCAGTGCGGGACTGAAGGATACATTCGCTGTTGCCCGTCAAACACTGAGTGTCCACAATGTTTCACCTGAAATCATTGAGGGCTTGTCACTTAATGCTGCGCAAATCTTGTGGGTATCGCGGCACACGAACAAGCTGCGGACGGGTCATCTGAAGGGCAATCGTTTTACGATTCGCATCCGCCGGGTTGGACCCTCCGCTGCAGCAATTGCGGCGCCGATTCTGGAGATGCTGGCGAGTCGTGGCGTGCCCAACGCGTACGGCGAACAACGTTTTGGGAATCGTGGCGATAATCATCTGATTGGGGAATACCTCTTACGAAATGATCGCAAAAATTTGATTGCCCATGGCGTACGCCGTCCCAGCTACCAGATGAAGGGTTTTTTCATCAGTGCGTTCCAATCCTCCCTTTTTAACCAGTATTTGCTGCTGCGTATGGATAGTCATTCGATGGATGATGTTTTGAAGGGTGACATCGCACGCAAAGAAGATACCGGGGGCTTGTTTTCTGTGGAGGATACTGCGGGTGATCGACTGAGAGTTAAAGCATGGGAAATTTCACCAACGGGCCCCATCTATGGTTACAAAATGATGCAAGCGGTGGATCACGCCGGTGAACTCGAAGCCAGCTTATTAGCGGACAAAGGCTTGGATTTACAGTCATTTCGGGCGGTAAAAGCTAAGGGATCGCGGCGCCCACTCCGCTATAGGCCCGGGGATCTGACATGGTTTCAGGATGGCGACGATGCATTGGCAGTCGCTTTCACTGCGCCGAAGGGATCATTTGCTACGCTGCTGCTGCATGAATTGATGAAAACCGCAGAATTTAGTCCCAACGAATAGGCGGGTTCACTTTTCCGCTTCAACCGTATTTGATATTAGTGTTAACGGATTGCAGTTTCAGGAATCTCCCATCACTTTCTGATTGTTTTCTAATACTTCGTCAATGTATATCCAATGGTTCTATTGCATACTTGTACAATGAGAGAATTACATTGAAGAGAAAACGGGTTCGTATGATGTTTATTTACGGACATGAGTTGGAGGTAACAAAGTATGGATGACCGTAAACGAAAGCAAATGGGTTATTCCGTGGTCTATTTGGTTATTGCACTTGCAGTCGCTTGGCTTTTTCAAAATCTGATTTTCCAGCCTTTGGTCATACGCTGGAGCGAAGTACCTTACAGCCAATTTCTGACGCAATTAAAAGATGGTGGGATTGTTGATGTACAGTTAAATAATGATCGCATTGTTTACACCTGCTGCAGTAACGAAGAAGTGACCGACAAGGTTTATAATGTTGTGCGTGTGGACGATCCTGATATCATCCAGCGCCTGGCTGACGCCGGGGTTACGTTTTCCGCTGAAGCAGCCCCAAATTCGGCTGTAACATCTATTTTAGGTTGGATTATCACGCTGGGACCACTGGCTTTAATCTGGTTTTTTTTGATGCGCCGTATGAATCAAGGCGGTTCAAGTGTTATGTCCATTGGTAAGAGCCGCGCTAAGGAAATAGAAGGCGAAAAAACGGGTGTCAAATTTGTGGATGTTGGCGGTGCAGATGAAGTCATAGTGGAACTGGTCGAGATCATCGAATTTCTCAAAGAGCCTGACCGTTTTACACGCCTGGGAGCTAAACTGCCGAAAGGGGTCCTGCTTGTTGGTCCGCCGGGTACCGGAAAAACGCTGCTGGCAAAAGCAACTGCCGGAGAAGCGGATGTCCCTTTCTTCTCAATCAGCGGCTCTGACTTTGTCGAAATGTTTGTCGGCGTGGGAGCTTCGCGCGTGCGCGATCTGTTCGTGCAGGCAAAAGCGAAAGCCCCATGCATCGTTTTTATTGACGAAATTGATGCTATTGGGCAATCTCGTGCCAGCATCAGTAATATTGGGACGAATGACGAAAGAGAACAGACTTTGAACCAGCTTCTGGGTGAGATGGATGGTTTTGCCCCTAACCAGGGGGTCATCATTATGGCTGCCACGAATCGACCTGAAGTGCTGGATACGGCTTTATTGCGACCGGGACGTTTCGACCGCCAGATTCAAGTTGGTTTGCCCACCGATATTGGACGGCGGCAAATTCTCGATATCCATACGCGTCATGTTTCTCTGTCGGAGGATATTGATCTCAAACGAATTGCTCAGATCACCGCGGGATTTTCCGGGGCGGACCTGGCTAACATTGTCAACGAAGCAGCCTTGCTGGCAGTTCGCAGCGAACGTGACTCTGTCACAATGGTAGATTTTGATCTGGCAATAGAACGTGTGGTCGCTGGCTTGCAGCGGAAAATGACCCTGAAACCTGCCACCAAACGCCGGGTTGCATATCATGAAGGCGGTCATGCATTGGTTGCGCAATTACAACCGGGTCTAGACCCGGTGCATAAGGTCAGCATTATCCCCACGGCTAAAGGGGCTTTGGGTTACACGCTCCAGATGCCTGACGAGGATACTTATCTGTTGAGTAAACGTGAACTCGAAGAGCGTTTGTCTGTCATGTTAGCGGGTCGTGCAGCTGAACGACTGGTTTTTAATGAAGTGTCGACCGGGGCAGCCAATGATCTGGAACGGGCGACGGATATAGCCAGACGTATGGTTACTGAATTTGGTATGACGGACGCCCTGGGTCCTGTTCGCTATGCGAGTTCAGCAGGAATGAATTACCTTGGGCAGGTCACTGGATTACGCCAGGACATTAGTCCTGAAACCGCCAAACTCATAGATCAGGAAACCCGTCGTATTATTGAATCCGCGGAAGCCCATGCTGTAGATTTGCTGGAACAGAATATCGAGGCATTACATAAAATTGCGGAAATCTTGCTGGATAAAGAAATCATCAGTGGGGAAGAAGTCAAGCGCATCGCAGCGCAACCATAAAAACTAAACTGTTGTTACTTTTATTCCATATGCACCCATTATGCTGTTCCTAAAAGTACGATGAATAAAGCCGATATATTAGCGAGACTGCCGCATGAATGGCCTGTGGATGTTATGCCGGACATTGAAAAGTTGGTCCGCCTATCTCACACTAAAATTATCGTGCTTGACGACGACCCAACCGGCACGCAAACAGTTTATAATGTCGTTGTTTTGACTGAATGGTCAATCCCGTCCTTGTGTGCGGTTTTTGCCGAACCTGCGCCTGTTGTCTATATTCTCACCAATACACGAAGCTTGCCCCTACCGCAGGCGCAAGCGCTCAATCGTGAAATTGCCCGGAATTTGCTGGCTGCCAGATTAATAACAGGTCGGAGTTTTGTGGTGATCAGCCGCAGTGATTCTACCTTGCGCGGGCATTATCCCGGCGAGCTCAATGCCCTGAACGCTGAACTCTATGAATCCATCGACGGTGTGCTCATCATTCCTGCCTTCATCGAAGGGGGGCGCCTCACGGTTGCGAATACACACTATGTCACGAACGGGGATACCCTTATCCCAACCGCTGAGACGGAATATGCCCGGGACCCGGTTTTTGGCTACCAGAACTCTGATTTACAAGGCTGGGTTGCTGAGAAAAATGCCGGGCTGATTGATCCCGCTGATGTAGCAAGTATCACATTGGAAGACATCCGTGCGGGAGGACCAGAAACAGTATCGCGTAAACTGATGACTATCGCTGATGGTCGCGTATGTATTGTCAATGCTGTGACTTATCGTGATCTTGAAGTATTTGTTCTGGGTTTGCTGCGGGCTGAAGCGGTCGGGAAACGTTTTATATACCGTACCGCTGCTTCTTTTGTGCGGGTTCGGGGTGGTATTCGGCAGCGACCCTTACTGACTGCTGCCGATCTGGATATCCCGGCAGGTGGTGGGTTGGTTGTCGCCGGATCCTATGTCGACAAGACAACCCGTCAACTCAGCGCTGCACAGGCTGTGCCGCACCTGACCAGCGTTATCCTGTCTGTTTCGTCCATACTCGATTCCACGCTGCGTTCTGCTGAATTACAACACGCGATTTGCGAGACAGAAGCCGCGCTGAAAGCCGGTGATGATGTTATGCTCTACACCAGTCGGGATATCATAAAGCCTTCAGCTGCCATGACTGCACTTGAAATTGGACAGATAATATCAGGCGCCCTGGTGACTATTGTGTCCGCGATTGCAAGCCAGCCAGCCTGGGTTATTGCTAAGGGAGGTATCACCGCTTCTGATATCGCCACCCGGGGACTTCATATGCGTCAGGCTTATGTTTTGGGACAAGTACTTCCGGGGATACCTGTATGGCGCACTGGAAAAGAAAGTCGTTGGCCTGGATTATCTTATGTGGTATTCCCAGGCAATGTTGGCGAAGTGAGTGCGCTGGCGGATATTATTGGCATGCTGCGCCAGAGTGTGGGTGCAAACTAACAAGCCGCCATTCTATTAGAACGCGGATAACCTAAAAATTAAGAGCATAAACATGACACAATTAGCCGGAATTGATATTGGTGGTACAAAATGTGCCGTGTGCGTGGGGCGCCTTACTGAAGACGGGGTTGCCATATTGGAAAAACAGCGCTTTCCCACACCGGACACACCTGAAGAAACCCTGACCGCGTGCGCCGATACTTTATGGGCATTGGCAGCGCGCACACCGGAAAAATTTATCTCTGCCATTGGTATCAGTTGCGGTGGTCCGCTTGATAGTGCTCAAGGTGTAATCCTCTCTCCACCTAATTTACCTGGGTGGGACCGTGTGAATGTTATCGCACCGCTTCAAAAACGGTTTGGCGTCGCTGTTGCGCTGCAAAATGACGCTAACGCCTGCGCTTTAGCTGAGTGGCGTTGGGGAGCGGGGCGGGGTTACCGCAATATTGTCTTTTTGACCTTTGGCACAGGCATGGGAGCGGGTTTAATTCTCAATGGGATGCTGTACAGCGGTACGAATGACCTGGGTGGGGAGGTGGGTCACATCCGTCTGGCAGAAAATGGTCCATTAGGCTATGGTAAAGAAGGTTCGTTTGAAGGCTTTTGCAGCGGTGGAGGGATCGCCCGTTTGGCGCAGGCGCGTGCGCTGGCAGCTATTCAGGCTGGCTCCCCTCCCGCATTTTGCTCCTCAATCGATGTGTTGCCCTTGGTCACCGCAGAAAAAGTAGGTCTTGCTGCACAGCAGGGAGATCCTCTGGCAGCGGGTATTTATGAATCCGTAGGGGAATTCCTTGGTCGGGGTTTAGCTGTACTGGTTGATATATTGAATCCAGAACGGATTATCATTGGCAGCATTTACAACCGGCAAAGGGATCTCTTGGAACCGGTTGTCATGCGTGTTCTGCGTGAAGAAGCGCTGCCACTAGCAATGGCAGTCTGTGAAGTTGTGCCTTCCGGTTTGGGTGATAGCGTTGGGGATATGGCGAGTCTGGCAGTGGCGCAGATGGCTCTTGATTAGGCGTCCTGGGCGGGGGGTAATTGCCCGGCACGCTGCATTTGTCCTAAACGCACATAATTGCGGAATCCAAAATAATACGCCAATAAGAAGCTTAAACGGAACCCATGCCAGCCATCCTGATAGCCTTTCAGGGTGATATAACGCCACCAAAAATGCCGGAAGGGTTGCACAAGTAACGTTTTATAACTCATGCGCACCCCTTGATCGTACAAGGTTTTAGCTTCGAAAACCTCCCGCGTCCTTTGTTTTCCATGGAATTGTGCCACATTCTCATAGTTATAATGCAGCAAGTGCCCCTTAAGATAACCTTCTTTACCTTGATGCACAAAGATTTCTGAAGCTTCCCTTTCGTAAGCGCCGCTGCCTTGCCGCAGTAAACGCAATTGGTAATCGGGGTAATATCCGGCGCCGCGGGTCAGTTTACCGAAGATATAATTGTGGCGCGGCACCCACCAAACATCAACAGCATTATTCTGAATTGCCTCGGGGATTTCCTGGGCTAGCGCAGATTCAGCAACTTCGTCAGCGTCTACAAAGAAGGTCCAATCTGACGCCACCAAATCCAGCGCCGCGTTGCGCTGTTGGGCGAAATTTACAAAAGGGTTTTCGATAACACGTGCTCCCAGCTGACGGGCGAGTGCCTGGGTGCCATCCGTAGAATAGCTGTCAAAGATGACGACTGCATCACACCAATCCAGGCTGCGGATACATGACTCGATTTTTTTTGCTTCATTCTTGGTTAAGATGATAGCCGTTATTTTCATTACCTTACCTTGTCTGGCGCAAGTAAGCCATAACTCTTTTCATATGCAGAGCAATATTTCAGTATATCTGTGGCTTATGAGGTATTAATAACCGCGTAAGTTAGTGCTTGAGCGCGCCGTTAATCCCTCTTTCGGTGTCCGTTTGAGGACAACATATTCCAGATTGTGCTCAGTGCTGAATTGTGCCTTTTCTGGTTTGTCTCCATCTTCATTGACCAGATAGATATCGGGTTTAATGATTGCGATGTTGGGTTCGGCATCCATCCAGCCCATGCCCAGGGTAATGACTGCTTGCTTTACATAGCGGATACCCTGTACGACATAGCGCCGTTCCTCCTGGCTGAATAGCGGGTGCCCTTCGCCTTTCAGATGCGTGACATTGGCATCATTGCCGACTGCCACATAAAGGTCACCAAAGGCAGATGCCTCTTCAAAAAAACGAATATGACCCGAATGCAGCCAATCGTAGCAACCGGTTACAATAACTTTCTTTTTCCCTGGTGAGGGTTGCAGGATAGTATCCTGCGGTTGGGGAAAACCGGAAATTGCATCTTTCGTTAACACATAGTAAGCCAGCCCGTGATTTTTACAGAATGCGCTTTTTTGCACGTTGGCATCTTTTTCAGAGACAACCCATCCATCCCAGTGACGGGCATCCAAAACAGGGAGCGCGTCCGGATTTATCTGCCCCGTAACAATTTGAATTTCTGAAACATACCGCACCGCCTGTACAATGTATTCGCGTTCAGCCAGTGAAAACTTGGGAGTGTGACCTTCAACCATCGCAACTGTTTCATCTGACCACAGCAGCACCGTCACGGCACCCAGCTTTGCTGCCTCCTCAAGGAAGCGCAAGTGTGGGGAACGGAGATCGTCAAAACTACCCGAAACGACGATGCTTTTCTCTGTCATAGTTTTCATATAAATCTCCTCTGTCACTTCTCGACCAGTTCCCAGGAACGTACCCAGTCCACTGTCATCCTGTTTTTAGCGGGGTTTTTAAGCGCGCCAATATCCGGCAAACCTTCCCAGATAAACACCTCGGTATCAAAAAACATATACATCGGCTCCAGGAACGCTCCCCCGGTTGTGATATCTGCCACCTTTTCCCCATTGTGGTAAAACCATATAGTGGATTCATCTATCCACCAAACACCGTAAATGTGGTAAGAATCCGCCGCCCCGGTATCCATGCGGCTTGTGGCAGGCGTCTTTTTATCGGATTCCCACCCATCCGGATAATAATGTGTGTTCATCAGCATAGATTTACTGCGGCTTGGTTGATCTTTGGGCGCGCCCAGTTGTTCAACAACATCGATTTCACTGTACTTCCCCTGGAGCCAGAAAGACGAAGTCATAGAGAGTTGGGAGGCTTTCATTCTGGTTTCATAGTAGCCGTAGTATGCAATGGGTTCTTTCGAACTTACACACGCAGACCGCACCCAAACGTCTTGAGACGGATTGTCGACTTCCGATAGGGCCATTATGTCGGTGGTGGATTGCAGATGCAAAGTGCCGTCCTTTACCCATACATTCTGTGGATCAAACTGGCTGGGATTTCTGCCACCCCAATATGGGTGGTAATCGAGCCACTTATCACGGTTCAGGTATTCCCCATCAAATTCATCCGATAATTCTGGTACAGCGGTCCATTTATACCCGGACGGGGGTTCAGGCAGGTTCGTCATCTTTTCTCGCTCCTGTTGTATCATACGTTTGAAGGGCCATAAAGCAATAGTACTGCCAGTCAATATGCACGCAAGGATAATCAGAAGCACAGTGTAGCGCTGTTTGGCTTTTGGCATTATGCTGGCTTCTAGCTGACTCCTGTTCGAACTTTAATATGGAATCCGCCGGGTACCGGTTTATCAGAAACCACGTAAAGATAACCGCCCCCACACCCTGAATACATTGCGCCATCATAAGCAGTGCGATAATAGTTCCATATCGCCATCAAGTCGACGGTCAGGGTGGTGTGTCTGACCGTATGCGGTAAGATTGCTTCCCAGCAAAGCATCGACGCGTTCATGGATGCTCCCAACGCTCGGGTGTCTTGTGCAAGAATAGCGTCAAAACAATCTTTGCCCGATTGTCCAAGCCGTTGTATCCATCCCTTGTCCAGATTTTTAACGCCTAATGGATTGTATCCATCGGGGCGTGGCGCCACAGGCACCATTGAAATCACAGTTTCTAACCAGGAAGCAACTTTTGATTCAGTGTTCGATTCAATATGTGCAGGGAATATTCCACCGGCATGGTCATAAGTATAATCCAGCCGGTTGACGCCTGGGTAGAGCATGCCGATCATGTCCTGCGATCCGGAAGGTTCAAGACGTCCTCTATTCTCTTCCACGTACAACTTTTCTACAAGGGCTGCTGGATCACCATCCGGCATTTGACTGCCCCACAATTTGTCGGCGACAACCCGGGTGCTGGTGCCCATACCGCAGCGATTCATAAAACGGCAAGTGGGCTCTAGCGCTACGACGACCATCGAACCAGATGGATCAGGGTTATAACGGGAAACAAAAGGCTGGTCAATCCAGCCACCAGCAAATGCCATGCGGTAAGGGAGGCTGCCGATGACTGAGGTAATGCCCCCTGTGTCGGTTTTCATACGTTCTCCTTAAATGTTTTGATAACACAAACGAAGTGCGCAGAATTTCTCTGCGCACTTATCAGTCATCGTTTGTTTTAATGTGATCCGGGTAAAGCCGTCGAACCACCGGCGGGTGTATAGTTGCCAGCTTGGCGGTAGGCGTATTGTTCTTCAATCCATTTATAGGTCTTCTCCATGCCGTCCCGCAAAGGCAGGCTTGGTTCCCACCCCAGCACTTCCTTGATGAAAGTGTTGTCACTGTTCCGCCCGGCAACACCCTTCGGGGCTGAAAGATCATAGTGCCGTTCTAGTTTGACGCCGGCAATGTCTTCAATCATACTCACCAGGTCGTTGATCGACACCAGAAAACTGGAACCCAGATTGATAGGGGTAGCAATCAAGCCATCAAAGTGCATAATCATATCAATGCCCTTGACGCAGTCATCGATATACATGAAACTGCGTGTTTGACTGCCGTCTCCCCAAATTGTGATATTCAGATCACCCGATTCCTTAGCTTCAATGACCTTGCGGCTTAAGGCAGCGGGGGCTTTTTCACGACCTCCATCCCAGGTGCCATTTGGCCCATAAACATTATGGAAACGGGCGATGGCGGTTTTCATTTGGCGCTCTGCCCAGTATTCCTGACAGAACATTTCGGAAATCAGCTTTTCCCAACCATAACCTCTTTCCGCCATTGCGGGGTATGCATCGGACTCTTTCAAAGCCCGTACATTGGGATCTTGCTGCAGGTCCGTATTGTAGGCGCAAGCGGAGGAGCTGAAGAAATAGCGTTCAGTTCCGGCGCGATAGGCAGCTTCGATCAGATTGGTGTTGATCAAGACGCTGCGCAGGCACTCGACGCGGAAACGCTCAATGAACCCCATCCCCCCCATATCTGCTGCCAGGTTGTAGACCTCGGCAGCACCTTCCACCGCGCGCTCGCAGTTATCAACAAGGCTTAAATCCATCGATAGACTTTCGACACCAGGCACGCGCTGGTACCATTCGGGAAGTGGTTTTTTATCTATAGCGCGGATGCGTGTGAATCCCTGATTGTGGAAATAACGCGTCAGCGCACCGGCAATAAAACCGCCGGCGCCGGCAATAACAATCAAATCATCTTTGTTTAACAAGGTTGCTGCTGTCGGATTCCTGGTCATTTTTACTCCCTGAAATTATTTGATATTTTGACTTAAATAAAACTGGATACAACATACAAACATGTAGCGGGAATCTGCTAACGCTAATCTTATGGCCTGTTTTTTACGAAATTGATGAGTTTCTTTTAGAATTAACCTGCAGAACTTGTTGATGAGCGTATGATGAGCTCAGTGGGCAGTATGATACTCTGATATTCTGCCGGTAACTTACCGCTCAGGCGATCGAGTAACAATTCAGTCGCCCGGCGCCCCATTTGATACGCAGGTTGCGAGGCGACGGTCAGGAAAGGCTCCATCACCAGGGTTGGTGGCAGGTCATCGAAGGCTACCATCGATATGTCATCCGGTACATGGTACCCCATTTCAGTGAGGGCTTTGAATGCGCCAATCGCGATAAAGTTATTGACTGCAAAAAGCGCGGTGGGGCGTGGCTCTGATGATAAGAGATGCTTTGCCATTGCATAACCCGCAGCCTGGGTGAACTCACGCCGCAGGATTAACGTTTCGTCGGAGGGCAGTCCAGCTTCTTTTAGTGCTCGTTGGTAGCCCAGGACGCGGTCTACTGCCGTGGAGACGTTTTGTGAGCCGCTCAGCACGGCGATTCTCTTATGCCCCAAACTTATCAGGTATTTCACAAGTTCATAGGCGCCACCCTCAGAATCACAGCGTACCGTATCAACCGGGATGCCGACTTTACGATCCATCACAACCAAAGGTACACTGTGGCTCTGGATTAACGCAACTGCCTCGTCTGAACTGCGCGCCGGTACAATAACAAAGCCATCAACCTGTTTCTGCAGAAGAACCCTTACATATTTATCCTGCTTTTCCTCGGATTCGTCTGTGTTGCACAGGATAACGTTAAAACCTGCAGCGTGAGTTGCATCTTCTACACCCCGCGCAACCGTGGTCCAGAACGGATTGGTTATGTCGGTAATCACCAGCCCCAGGGTGTAGGTCTGTTTGGAGCGCAGACCTTGTGCGAGGCGGTTGGGAACATAACCCAGATCCGCAATTGTTTTCTCCACCCGGGCTCGGGTTTCCGGGCTTACATAACCCGAATTATTGATGACCCGCGAAACGGTGACGGAAGCAACCCCGGCAACCCTGGCTACATCATGTATAGTTGTCATAGTTTAGTGTATGATATCGGTTCCATATGATATCGATATCATATCATAATCCATCATGTTTGTCAATATGCTTTTTGGGGCAATTCCAGCGTAAAAGAAGCTATCGATAGAAGCAGGTTATATTTTTAGTATGGTGATCTCACACTATGATTTCCTGCTGGGCTTAAGTGTCTTGCAGCATATTGCGGGTTGTTTGAATCAAGTTCTCTCGCAGCGGAGCAAACTTGATCCCCGCTGACTCCATTCCCAGAAGCACGGCGCCGATAACGGGGGCAACATGCAAACGCACTGCCCGTGCTTGCGGCGCGACTTCATGGATCGTATCCATCATTGTTTTACCCAGCAGCGGGCTGCCTTTATACAGACTGCCGATTTGTACAACCTCAAACGAGAGCGCTTCGAGTGATAATTGGCGTATGACACCGATACCAAGGCTGCCCAGCTCGCGTCCTGCCCAACAGATAGCTTCCCGGGCAACTGCATCGCCTTCAGCGGCAACCTGGAAAACCATTGGGGCGGCGGAGGCGCCTACCGTATAGCGTCCCAACATTAAACCTTCCAGTAACTGGGTGACATCCGGCGCGCCGGTTAACGTTAGCAATGCATCCGCCAGCTTTGTTTCCGGTCCCCGTTTTGACCAGGCGAGTGAAACTGCTTGTATAGCTTTGTGTACCAGGTCCCCGCCTCCGCCATACTCAGCAAAATTGTCACCACCACCGGTCATTTGACCTTCCCGACCTTGTTTATCCCGTCCCCAGCAATTGGCGCCGGTACCGGAGACAACGCCAATTCCCCAGCCTTCGGTAGTCCCTGCTACCAATCCAATAAGGGTGTCATTGACCAGGATATAAGGCATAGAAAGATCCAGTGATGCAATCGCTTCAATATGGGGTACCCTTTCGCCGGGCCAATCATAACCCGCGATGCCAAAACCTGCGCCCGCCAACTGTTGACCGGTAATACCGGCACTGTTCAGAGCTTGTTCCGTGACGGCATGTAAGGCTTGCCGCAGACCATCCCAGCCCACAACTTCGTAATTGCCTGCCCCATAACGTCCAAATCCAATGGCTTGTCCCTTGTTATCCGCAATGACCGCATCGCATTTCGAACCGCCGACATCCACACCGAGGTAATATGACTTGTTCATCCTTGTTCCCTTATCGTGTAAATTGTGGTAAATATGGTGCATTTATCGCCAGCATATCATCCAGTACTGCCTGGATCTTGTCAGCCGGCGGACCGAGTGGGTGTGCCAGGAGAGCCTGAAATGCGGCGGTGCGGTTGCCGTGGACTGCGGCTTCCACAGTGAGTAGCTCAAACGCTTTGACATGCGCCAGCAAGCCAAAACATGCCAGGGGTAATGGTGGGGTAGGAAGAGGCGTGATACCCTTATGCCCAATTCTGCAAGGCAATTCCAACACCCAATCTGCAGGCCAACCTGGTACTGCACCGCCGTGGGGGACATTGACGACATGCACTTCGCCCAGGTCGTTATAGTGTGCGTTCAATAATTGGGTTGCCACCGTTGAGTAATAGGCGCCACCGCGCTGCATAAGATCCTCGGGCGGTTCTGTGCGGTCAGGTTCTGCGTATTGTGCCAGGAGTTTTTCCTCAATTCTCATGACTTGTTCAGCTCTTGAGGGAGGCCATGCGTTTTGCTGGTGCAGTTTGTGCTCTGTATAGTAATAGTATTGCAGGTAATAATTGGGCAGCATCTGCAAGGTTTCGATGAGGTTCACGTCCCATTCCGGATCTTCTTCTGCCCGTAGTTGTTCGAGATAGCCAGCCATGATCTTTGGCCACATGTCCTCCCCTTGGACGATGAGACCGCGATGCCATGAGAGATGATTCAACCCCAATGTATTCAGAATTGCCTCGTCAGGAGAATATGCTTCCCAATTGTCTGGTTTCAAGGCTTTAAGCATGTCAATTTTGGTGTTTATAGCGACATTGCATACACCGACAGAGGGTACATCCGTGGCATAACGGGATAAAGCTTCTGTAACTAAACCCGAGGGATTGGTGAAGTTCACCAATAAGGCGCCTGGGGCATACTTACGCATATCTTCGGCGATATCCAGGACAACCGGAATTGTCCTCAAGGCTTTCGCCATACCGCCTATCCCTGTGGTCTCCTGCCCAATGAGGTGATGCCGGCGACCCAGATATTCATCCTCTCTACGGGCTTGCATACCGCCCACACGTAGCTGCGTGATGACATAGTTTGCATCCCGCACTGCCACTTGGCGGTCCGCTGTCAGGTGAACGGAAAACCGTGCGTCTTTAGCTTTGACCATACGTTGGGCAAAACCTCCCACAACGTTCAATCGCCCCTGGTCTATATCCATCAACCACAATTCATCCAGAGATAAACTATCAGCGCGCTCCACAAATCCATTAATGAGTTCTGGTGTATACGTTGAACCCCCGCCTATAACTGCAACTTTCACGCTATTACCTCCTGAAAGACTGAAGAATTCATGGGTTTTGCGCATTAATCATAGCATGCAGGGGTTATACTACAAACCCAGCATGATGTATGGGTTGGGTGCACAAGACGAAAAATAGCCCGGCTGATTAACCGGGCTATTTTTTGGAGGCTGGGGCGGCACGACTCGAACGTGCGATACATGGAGTCAAAGTCCATTGCCTTACCATCTTGGCCACGCCCCAACAAGAGGATTGGATCCTCACGTCTCACAAACGGCATTATACCATGTCTCGCAATCCGAACAAGGTCTGAATGTGACAAAGTGTGCTGAACCTGTACGCGTCCTGATACAGAGGCGCACCCGATTCATAACACAAATGGACAACTATGTGCTTGCGAGTACAATTTCCCTGATGCAAGTCTGTGTTTCATCTAATGTGAGGTGAATATGCCTTTAACCAAAATTGTATGCACACTCGGTCCTGCGACCGATGATTCAGAAACGCTTCGCGCAATGCTTCTGGCTGGCATGACGGTTGCCCGATTGAATTTTTCTCATGGGAACGCAGAAGAAAAGCGTAGAACTGCTGCCCTCGTCCGCCGCATCGCCGCCGAGGAAAAACTTCATATTGCGCTGATGGGTGACCTGCAGGGACCCAAAATTCGTGTCGGACAACTGCCCGTAAATGGCATTCTCCTGATCGAAGGCACAGAAATCGTACTTACAGCGGGTGAGATAACAGATCCGATCAATGAAATCCCGTTTCCTCACCCGGAAATCATACAAGATATAAATAATGGCGACCACCTGCTGCTGGATGATGGTGCTCTGGAATTATCTGTGATTAAAGTAACTCCACCGAGAATATTCTGCCAGGTCCTTACCGGAGGAACGCTCAGTTCTCACAAAGGTGTTAATCTGCCCGGTGTAAAATTGCGTATACCTGCTCTGACAGAAAAGGATTTTGTTGATGCTCAACTGGCCCTGGAACTGGCTTTGGACTATCTCGCATTATCTTTTGTTAGACGTGCTGACGATGTGGCGGAACTGCGCAGGTTTTTAACTGAACAGGCATCAATTTCGCAAAAGCGTGCGGTGGGGCAGGACCCCAATTTTATACCTGGGCTGGTCTCAAAGATTGAAAAACCTGAGGCTCTGGATGATCTCGACGCCATTGTAAGGGCCTCTGATGCTGTGATGGTCGCCCGTGGTGACCTGGGTGTAGAAACAGCACCGGAACGTGTGCCATTGGTACAAAAAACAATCATCCATTTGTGCAACAGGCTGGGAAAACCCGTCATCACCGCCACGCAAATGCTGCAATCCATGATTGGTGCGCCTCGTCCAACCCGGGCGGAGGCATCAGATGTTGCTAATGCCATCCTGGATGGCAGCGACGCCGTGATGTTGTCTGGAGAGACTTCAATTGGACAATATCCTGTGGAAGCAGTCCGTATGATGGCCAGGATTGCTGTAACTGTTGAAAAATCCACCGCATTTCCCTACAATCAGTTATTGGATGTCGAACCGGAGAAAGGTTTGACAGAACAAGCCCTAATATCGCATGCCATCAGTCAGGCAACTGTGAGTCTGGCTGCGAAGGCGCATACGAGTGCTATCCTGTCTTCAACAGAGTCAGGGCGCACCACCCGGATGGTCGCACGCCACCGACCCAGCACACCATTATTGGGGATCACGCCCTTTCACACAACCGCGCGCCGGATGCAAATGATTTGGGGGGTTGTTCCTACGGTTGTTATTCCATTTTATGACACTGATGCAATGATAAAGACTGTGGTACGGACGGCAGTTAGTCAAGGGTATGCTTCTGTTGGGAGCAACGTTATTCTCACCGCGGGAATACCGTTGGATGTTCATGGCGTCACAAATATGGTAAAGGTCCACACGATACGGGCGACAGATATCGCCGAGGAATAAAAACTGGAAGCTAGCGCAGCTTCCAGTTCGAGTCTACTAAACGGTTTCCGGTGGATTTTCTTGCGGAAAAGGTACAGGTGGTTCAACTTCCCTGTCCAGCACAGGTTCGATAATTTTGCTCCCTTGGGAGGTACCGCAATAGGGGCACATATTCCATTCCAAGTCGAGAATTTTATCACAAGCAATGCAAATTTTTTTCAGTTGTGTATGGCAGTAAGGACAATAACGAAATTCGGCATTGACTTTAGTTCCACAACCCGGACAAACTTCGGGTTCCTCAATTGCCTGAAGCAGTGCTTCTTGTTCAAGAGCATGTTCATAGGCTTCAGCCAGTGTTTCACGCGGACGTGTAAGAAAATAGACGAGTAACCCGGGGAGGGTGAGGATGCCGACCATTAAGGTTGCCAAAAGTTGTGCAACTAAATCCCGACTGCGCGAGCGTATATCGCGGAAAGTCCACAATACCATACCTAACCACAAGCTGGTCAAAAAAACCGCGGTCACCAGTGTTAGGGCTGTTACAACCTGTGGTAATATCTCCAGGAGCTGGTCAATCATAAATGTAAACTCCTTATTAATAGCTGGCGTGCTTTCACGCTAAGCATTTATTATCTATCAAACTTGGGCATTATACCATTCACCAAAAGGGAGGCAAGGAAATGGCTTATATAACGGTCAAAGATATCCCGGAAGCCGAGCGCCCCAGAGAACGCATGCGCTATGTAGGGCCTGCCGCGCTTTCTACCTCCGAGTTACTCGCTATCATCCTGCGTGTTGGTGTGACTGGAGAAAGTGTGATTTCTATGGCAACGCGTTTGCTTTCCACCTATAAAGGTTTAAGCGGGTTGTCCCGCGCTGAGTTTTCACAACTTGCTGCAGAACATGGGATGGGACCGGCTAAAACCGCCCAAGTCCTCGCCGCACTGGAACTCGGGCGCCGGTTGATGGCAGAACCCCCGGACGAGCATCTGCAAATCAGGGCGCCGGGTGACGCAGGCATTCTTCTCTTGCCCATGCTCGGTCATCAGGTCCAGGAGCATTTT
Organism: uncultured Chloroflexia bacterium; assembly: GCA_963700595.1. Classification (GTDB taxonomy): domain Bacteria; phylum Chloroflexota; class Anaerolineae; order B4-G1; family SLSP01; genus PWVB01. Next base: position 25,578 of record CAVOYE010000007.1, on the reverse strand, counting down.
GTCGTTTTGTATCTTGATACGCGCAACCGGGTCATCGACCAGGAAACCCTTTACAAAGGCAGCCTTAATACGTCGCTGGTGCGGATTGCCGAAGTCTTTCGGGGTGCGGTGCGGCGTAACTGCCTGTCTGTTATTGTGGCACACAATCATCCTTCTGGTGATCCCTCTCCCTCACCGGAGGATGTCGCGCTCACAAGACGGCTAATTGAAGCGGGAAAACTGCTGGAAATATCAGTTCTGGATCACCTGGTGGTGGGTCAGAACCGTTATGTTAGTCTGCGCGAACGCGGAATTGGCTTTGAAGAATGAAATCTGTGTAGATATCGGGTCCTAGATAGCGTTTTGTAGTTTATGCTGGGGGTTCAGCAGGAAAGAATTCCGGGTGTAATTGTTGAAGGTGTTCCAGCATATCTCCAAAAATTGTAGGCGCGTGAGGCACCAGATTTTTTAGCATGATCAAAGCCATCTGGCGGATTTCCCACTGTGCTTCCGGTGTTATCCGTATGCGGAAAAAGTGCAGGTATTCGCGGAAGTTCATCGTAACCACAATGCGGGTCGCAGCGGCATTGGGCAGTACAAAACGTGCATCTTCCTTGCGCACACCTGCTTCCCGTAAATCTCGGTATGCAGCTTGGATATTGCCCATTAAGGTATCCCATAGTTCCAATGCCTCAGGATTATCAGCAACTGTGGGGGGCACGACCAGTTCCGGGTTTGACATATCCACATAGCGTTGGCTCTCCTGGCTGTATGAAGCCAGGCGGTGGCGGACAAGTTGATGTGAACACGCCCTGCTTATTCCGCTGATCTCAAAAGTCGCACTTGCGTGTTCGATGATGCTTTCATGCCCGTCCCTCAACCTTGCCCGTAGAAAAGCAGCTGGATTGCTGCGGCTTTGACTGCGATAGCATACGCGCCCAGCATGTTCGATAAGTTCCTCTGGAGTGCCCTTCCTGCCCAGATATTGTGTGATAGCGATAAGGTCAACCTGCATAACACCTCCCATCCCCTTTAACCTGTGGGATCTTTCCCTGCTATTTCCTGTGCGCGTTCTGACATCAAAGCCCGTAATCGCTGTGTGTCACGTGGGTAAGCCCAGTAGAATCCTGTATATAAGACTAAACATATAACCCATGGAAACGGGATTGTCCAGAGCAGTGCTTTTGTTAAACCGATACTATCCGCTAGATTGCCGGCAATCCATGCTGCTGCAGCTGCGAACCCGCTCTCAATAAATGTTGTCATCGCAAAAGCTGTAGCACGTAATTCCGGTGGCACAGCGCCCTGCATCATAGGCTCTTTTGCCCCTTTGCCGGGCCAACTGATCATCAACGCGGTAAAGAAGCAGAGAGTAAAGAATGCCCAAAATCCCCAATTCTCTGTTTGAGTGAAGAGTATGAAACTCAATGGAATACCACAGAAAATGGAAATTTGACCCACGATAGTACGTCCGAACTTGGGGCTGCGGGTTTCTGCCCAATCCCCTAAGATACCGCCAATGATATTGCTCAGAGCTGTTCCCACAACAATACCTGCGAATGCCAGTGTCGCGCTACCCCGGGGATGATCGAGCGAAATAGCTTCCGTCATACCGCGCACGTCAACTAACCAGGTAATCATGTACAAACCCATAACGACCCATGGCATGCTGCCGGCTAAACCCTGCAAAATAGCCACCCATATGGTAGGTATCGCCAGCACATTGGGTATGTCCGAAAAGTTAATCGTGTATTGGGAAGCCTGCTCCGCGGTGATTTTTCCTGCTAATTCAGGCTCAGCTGCACCGCGAGTGGGTTCTTCAACGAACAACGCGACCACGATCCCGGAGACAGCGCTGAATAATCCTAAAATAAAAAATCCCCAACGCCAAAGCGTTGGTGTTGCGAGCATGCCCAATCCCAGGGTGCCGATAATGATGCCGGATACACCAATCGCTTCCAGGGCACCGAGTGCACGTCCGCGCTGCCGCGGTGGAAAGGTATCGGACATTAGAGAAAAGGTCGCGGGCATCAAACAGCCTAACCCTATACCAGAAATCGCCCGGATAGCCAATAATTGCCCGAAATTTTGCGTTAAGCCGCATACTAAGGTCCAAAGACCCCAAATGCCGGTACCGATCACGATAACACGTTTTCGAGAAAACCTGTCAGCTGCATAACCCCAGAATGGGGCGCTGATGGACTGTAAAAGGTTGCGGATTGTGCCGATGAGACCTAAAGCAGTGTAATCTAACCCCCATAAGGCTTTAATTGTTGGAAAAAGGACCGATAGCGCTTGTCCTTCACCCTGGTCAATAAAGTATCCAAAGGATAATGCAAGCAGAGTCTTGAAACGGTTTGATTTTTGTTCCGGTATTGGCTGCATTGTCGAGACCTCATTGAAAATAGATTAAGGTGATTGTTGTTTTCACATTTTACCGGATAATACGTTGGCTTTTTTTTGCCTTCCTTTTTGTGAATTCCATAAACACTATGCAATTTCCACAAGCATTATCGCACGACACAAAACAATGTCCAACAAACAAAACGGACCGGTTGCTTTCGAAAAAGGGGGGAGTTCCTGAAGCGGTGCGGAATAGGCTACCATCGTTGGCCAGTCTTGGCTCCCGCACCGCTTTTTTCTAATGGGGTGTTGCGGTTGGCAGACCAACCGCAACACCCCCAATAACGCGTGTCGGGGCGGGAATCACCATTCAGAGTAAAATCAAGCTGTTCCGCCCCGACACATCCTCAACAGGATGCATGCCCATATTAAAAAACACCTAACGGACCGGCGGTTTCATTTACCGGTCCGTCCTATTCATAAAGGAATTAGCCTTTGATGACTATGCTGACTAGTCGTCCTCTGGGAACAATAATCTTGAATATCTGTTTCCCTTCGATGTAACGTTGAATAGTGGGGTCTGCCAGAGCAGCTGTCTTGATCACCTCTTCATCAGCATCGATGGGCATACTAATACGTCCCCGTACTTTTCCGTTTATCTGCACGGGTATCTCCACTGTTTCCTCAACTAACATCGCCTCATCCCAGTCAGGCCAGGCTTGTTGGTGGATGCTGTAAGGTTGACCGAGTTTTTCCCACAGTTCTTCGGCTAAATGCGGTGTAATAGGTGCCAGGAGCAGTAACAAAGATGTGATCCCGCTATGCCACACGTCATCCCCAAAATGGACGGATTTGGCTTTGTTTAATGCGTTAGTCAGTTCCATCAGACGGGCGATTGCGGTGTTAAAACTGAAGTTTTCCAGGTCTTCTGTCACCGCCTTGATAGCGTAGTGTGTAGCTTTTAGCAGAGCTTTTTCACTTTCTGGTGAAGCAACCTGTAACATATCCCGCGGTTCATCATCTGCGAGATGCCAAACGCGGTTTAACCATCGTGTAATCCCTTCCATCCCTTTGCTGTCCCAGGGGCCTCCCTGTTCCCAACGCCAGCCAAACATCAGATACGCCCGAATGGTGTCTGCACCGTATAAGCTTACCAGAGTGTCAGGGGCAACAACATTTTTCTTGCTTTTGGACATTTTCTCGACATCCAGATGGTATAAAACATCAGCGATAGTACCGGCACCTTCGCGTCCCGGTATATTTACAGGCATATCTTCATCGACCAGAACCACGGTCAACTCACCATCATCCGAAGTGCGGACTTTCAGGCTGATATCATCACGGTCGATAACCTCGCCGCAGATGCGGCTCTCACTCCTGCCAGCATCTGGCCATGCATCACGCTGCTCGAAACTGGTGACTTTTATACTTTCTGCTCTAAACGCTGATTCTTCCCATAATCCAGTGACTTCAACACAATCCCCCCAACGGGGTTCTCCCAGGATAACACCCTGGTTGCGCAACTGCAGCATGGGTTCATCAAAATTCAGTACGCCGGCATCTCTGAGGGCTTTGGTAAAAAAGCGTGTATATAACAGGTGCATAACTGCATGTTCAGCGCCGCCGGTATAGGTGTCTACCGGCAGCCAATAAGCGGCTTCATCCTTGTCCCAGGGAGATGATGTACCTGTAACAGTATTGCCTTCATTGAAGTATGGGCTGAGATATGCATATTGGTACCAGGATGAGCAGACAAATGTATCCATTGTGTCCGTTTCGCGTGTTGCTGGAGAGCCACACTTGGGACATGTAGTATTCAAGAACTTTTCATGGTACTTTAGTGGACTTTCACCGGTAGGCATAAAATTAACATCGTCGGGTAATAAGACGGGCAATTCCTCATAGGGTAAAGGCACGACACCACAGCTATCGCAGTAGATGATTGGGATTGGGGCTCCCCAATAACGTTGCCGGCTGATAAGCCAGTCGCGCAACCGGTAGTTTACGGCAGCTTTCGCGCGTCCCTGTGATGCAAGCCATGTGGTTACTTTTTCAGCTGCGGGATACGGTGCTGGTGTGCCGTCAAATACACCGGAGTTGATCATTATGCCATCACCATGATAAGCTTTGGGCAACGGCAAAGGGCAACCATCTTCAACCCACTCCTGAGTCTCAATGACGACTGGAATAGACAATCCGAATTTTTTAGCGAAAGCAAAATCACGCTCATCATGCGCTGGAACTGCCATAATTGCCCCGGTTCCGTAAGTTACCAGGACATAATCAGAAACCCATATAGGAATCCGCTCATCATTGACTGGGTTGATTGCATAAGCGCCGGTGAAAAGCCCGGTTTTTTCTTTGTCTGTGCTCATGCGTTCTATTTCACTTTGCCGCGCAGCGTTCCATTTATATATTGAGAGCGCTGATTGTTTTTCTGCTTTCGTAATACGATCAACCAGGGGATGTTCTGGCGCCAGAACCATAAAAGTTGCCCCCCAAAGCGTGTCAGGACGGGTTGTAAATACAACTAAATCTCCCTCTCCATCTTCGGCGTCACTGGCCATATCTTCTGGAGCAACCTTGAAGGTAACTTCTGCACCCTCACTCCGTCCCACCCAATTTGTTTGGGCTAGGCGGATTTTTTCTGGCCAGTCAATTTTTGAGAAATCCAGCAACTCGTCAGCGTAGTCCGTAATTTTCCAAAACCACTGTACCAAATCCTTCTTTTCAACCTGCGCGCCACAACGTTCGCATATCCGCTCCTCGCCGATCACCTGTTCACGTGCCAACGTGGTCTTGCAAGCCGGGCAATAATCTACCGGAGCTTCTTTGCGATAAGCCAATCCCATCTCATACAATTTAAGAAAGAACCATTCACTCCAAAGATAGTAACCGGGCAGGCATGAGACAGCTTCTCGATCCCAGTCGAACATCGCCCCCATTGTACGCAATTGCTGTCGCTCTCTTTCAATGTTGTTGAGTGTCCAGGTCTTGGGGTGGATACCGCGTTGAATTGCAGCGTTCTCTGCGGGTAAACCAAATGCATCAAATCCCATTGGGAACATGACGTTGTACCCTTGCATACGTTTGAATCGAGCGCGCACATCACTGGGCGCCATCGCATACCAGTGTCCAATGTGAATATCACCGCTGGGATATGGGAGCATTGTCAGGGCATAGAACTTGGGTTTCTTATGATCAATGATTGCTTTATACAGATCATCTGCATCCCATTGTTTTTGCCACTTAGGCTCGATTTCCTGTGGATTATAGAGTTCAGACATCCTGCTCCTCCTTGCCAGCGCACATACGGCTTTGTATTTCAACCGTTTATTCAGTTCTCAAAACTAATATACATACCCGACATCAAATTTCAGTTAGAAAATAATTGTACCCCAACGGTATAAAAAATCCAGCCAAGATGAAAGTTTGAGAAACTTCACATCTAAGCCCTGAATGAGAAAACATATCAGGTAAGATTCTATCACATTACATATGAAAAAACGCAAACAGCAGCTCTGAAATGCATTTAATTACGGCAAATGCAGCAAGCGGGGTGGTAAAATAAGTGTCTGGATTCCGCTTTGTTGCACTTTTGCCTCTATCCAGAAACACAATCGTTGTTTATTATGCTTTACACCCTTTCCAAACCATGTTATACTAAAAAAGTCAAAATATACATACTTGTATTGTAGAAAATCGCAATGGAAGACCCATACTTTTGGCCCAACACCCAAGGAAATTACTGTGGAACAACAGGATCTGTCAATAGATAAAATAGAGCATTGGGCTGAATTTCTACAAGCGCATAACCTTGTGGATTTAACATCGTTTCTACTTGATTCTGCTGGTTCTTGGGGATTTGTTGGCGGGCAAATTCTATGGATGCTGTCGCCATTTTTTGGCGGATCAACGCTTAAACAGCTGGCGGAGTTATTAGAAAACCCCGAAGCAGTGCAAGAGCTTCGAGATTACTTGGTCAGGTGAAAGGCCTTATTTGTTATGTGGGTTCAACTCATTGCGCTAAGTTTTGCACTCATCGGTGGTGTTGCACTCTCTGTCTACGGCATCATAAGTAAAAGCGCTTTCAGGCGTAGAGAATCAGCAGATATCAGCCACGTCTCAATGTTTGATGATTTATCAAATGAAGTAGGGCGTGTTGCCGAAGAGGGCACAGCAATTCACATCGCGTTAGGCAATGGCGGTATCACCAGTGATAACGCATTGACTTCTATTGCCGCGTTGCAGGGTTTGAATGTTTTGATTGATCTGGCTGCTACTTATGATACACCTCCTTTTATAACCACCGGCGACCCCACTTTGTATTTACTCGCGGACAACAGGTTACGCAAAGCCTACGCACGGTTGGGTAATTTGGCACTTTACCGGTCTACGCATGTTCAATTTACGGCTGCGACTGCTGCCGGCTATGCTGCTACAGCTGCACAGCAATTGTCTATAAATAAGACAGGGACGAATATTATGTTAGGGGCCTATGGTCAGGAAATTAGTTTGGTATCGGATGCAGCTGAACGCTTACGGATAAAGTCATTAGGTGGTTCCACTTCACCCCATGGATTGGCTGCTTTATACCCGACGTTAAACGCTGACGCATTAATCGTGGGTGAGCAGTTATTTGCTGGTGCCAATGATGCGCGGCGCTCCGCATTGGATGCAAGTTTATGGGCGCAAGATATTCTTAGGTGGTTGGTTATCGCTGGTATAGCCGGAACAGCGATTATTACCTTCATATCCTCACTGATGGGTGGAAGATAATCTATGTTCAAGTGGTTTATTCCAACAGTCGTCGCAGTGATAAGTGGCCTACTGACATTGCTGGGTGCGTTATTACCTGTGCCTGTGTTTTCCGATATGCGCACAATTTTGGTTCGGTGGGCTGCTGTGATTACAGTTTTTGCTTTTATTTTAGCCTACAGTAGTATTCTGAAAGTTCATATCACGCGAATTATAAACCAGCGCAAAGATCGTATCGCCAGTATAATTCTGTTATTTGGTGCTGTCTGCACACTTATCATCGTCATTATCCAGGGACCAGACGGCAGTATCTCGCAGTATGTGGTGCAATATATTCTTATACCGGGAGAATCTGCATTATTGGCACTCACAGCCTTCACGCTAATCTTGGCTGGAATGCGTGCATTCCGCACGCGACATGATATTTTCGGCACACTTTTCTTTTTTATTGTTGTAATGGCACTTTTGGGTGCTATACCATTCTTCTACAATGTGTTCATTGACACGGCGCTGAATCTGTTAAACAGTGCTGCTATTGCTGGTATGCGTGGGCTTTTACTAGGTGTTGTTCTGGGCACTACATTAACGGGACTCAGGATTATCTTTGGTATTGATCGTCCGCACAGTAATGAGTGAGTTATAGATTATGCTGCGTTGTTCACGGTGTGGAACTCTAAATGTGGATGGAAATCGCTTCTGCAGTAGTTGTGGGATGAAGCTGACTCCAACATCAATTCGGTGCCCAAAGTGTGGAGCATCGAATCGCGTCGGAAATATCTTCTGTGACAAGTGTCAAACTAAACTTATTTCACCTGATGCGGTAGTTCCTCCCGAGGAAAATGATAAGTCTGTTGCGACGGTCAAAGGTATATCTCTTCCTACACGTACGAGTACCGACGAAGTGCCCGTTATGCCCGATTGGTTGCAACAACTTACAGATAATGTCCAAACAGAGAGCTTTGAGGAGGTTTCCGAAGATGAAAAAACTACCTTCTCTATTGACAATCAAGATAATCCGGAACTCCCCGACTGGCTTACGGATCTGGCGGAACCAGAGGAAGAGTTTTTAGCAGGAAACGCGGAAGTAATAGAATCTCAAGCGGACACAATCCTGGAGCAACAGGATTTACCGGATTGGCTGTTGGCTGGGCAAGATAGTGTATTACCGCCTAACGCAAAACCGGATGGGGCTATAGCAGACGCATCTGATCAGTTACAGGCAAGTAACATATCTGAGCGGGATTTACCAGACTGGTTGTCAGGTATTGCTGATGAGAGCGACAAAACGGATCCGACAACATCCGGGGCTGCAGATTGGCTCTCTGCTCTTGTAGAGGAAGTTGACACATCCGATATGCAATCAGACGAACCGCTGATGGATTGGGAAAAATCGGCGCTTGATGTTGAGCCAGATGAAATTTCTCTTTCAGTTATCAAGGATACAGAAGCACCGGCAGGTGAAGAGCAGACAAGTAAAGAGCCGGATTGGTTGTCGGATAACACCGAAGATACCTTTAAGCCGCGGTGGATTTTGGATTCCAAGAAACTGAAGCCTTCAGCTGCAGACTCGGGGACACCGGAGACAGGTGTTCTTGAGTCACAAAGCGCTGACCAATTTGAGGATGATATCGAACTAACACCCGATTGGATGTCGATTGATATTAGCGATGTAGAGGTTGATGATAGCCCAACAAGTGAGGATGACACGCTGTCCGGTACGGGTGTACCAGATTGGTTAGAGGAGTTAGGGAAGGAATCTTTTAAAGCTGAAAAACCAGAAACATCCCCAGCGTCTATGCAGCCTGTTGTTTCTAAAGAGGGATTACCTGAGTGGCTGTCAAACCTCAATGTATTACATAGCGGAGAAGAAGATTCACAAGCTGTCTTTACATCGGAAAGTGCTGATTCGCTAACAGTTGAAAATCAAAAACAGGATATACCCGCTTGGCTTGATGAAGTGACGCCCCCATCGGAAACAGTGGCTATACAACCCACCTCTCCAGCTTTTATTATGCCGGAGGAACCTTCCACTGACCAGGTGGAGCAGAATCTGGATCAGGAGCTGCCCAATGACGAAGCATTCCCGAGTTGGTTAAACGAATTAAGGATTGCTGAGCCAGGTACGGTTACTGGTTACACAAACAGGAGTGCGGATTCTATCGCGTCACAAGGTGTTTCCCATAGTTTAGTTGGAGGATTACCCGCAGCTGATACGGATGAGCTTGTCCGTGCAGATCTTCCGGAATGGTTGCATGACCTTAAACCACCTGAGGGCAGTGCATGGACTCCCCTTACTGATTTGACCACAATGGAAGCGGTAGATGCGGGAAATCTATCACCAGCAGAAGTTCCTGAATGGGTGCAAACACTGCGACCCAAACCAGGAGAGCAAAGGGAATCATCTTCGGATGGCAATTTAGCGCCAGAACCTGCTGAAACCGAAGGTCCGCTGGCTTCTCTGGTTGGCATCCTGCCAACTTCGACCTTTGTGGATATGCCTGAAAATTATGAGGTTAACCTTGTAAAGATACCGGAGAATGTGGTTCAGCAAGCCAAACTATGGCAGGAGTTGTTAGGACAACCGCAAAGTACCCTGCGCAAGGTTGTGCATTCAGAAACTCGGAGAGACTTTAATTTTCCGCTTATGCGTTTGGTCATTACCGCCGCATTCATTCTGGGTTCACTTGCTGCTTTATTGTTGCTGCCGGTCAGTAATCTTGCCGTCACTGCGTTAACGCTTTCCCCCCAGGAAGTGCAAAAATTTGTCGCTGGTGTTGACGCTTTGCAATCTGGCGAGACAGTAATTGTGGCAATAGAGTATGGTTGGGCGCAAGCTGACGAAATGACAACTATAGCACGAGCTGTTATGAATCATTTGTCAGACCAGGAAGTAAATGTTATTGCTGTGAGCACGATGCCAGAAGGTGTCGCTGTGATCCCAGATCTTCTGAAGAGTAATGAGATGAGCAATGTCATAGTGGGCAGTGCTGCTTATCTATCTGGTTCAGCTTCAGGAATCGCGCGATTTTTGGAAGAGCCGGAAGCCCAATCCGCCAGTATGCTCATTGTTTTTAGTTCGAATTACGAAAAATTACGCTGGTGGCTAGAACAGAATCAGGTGGCGGGTAATGCGACTGGAAACATGCCTTTGCCGGTCAATGTGGGGCTAAGTGCATCGACTGGTCCTCTCGCTGCCCCATACTTAACAGCGCGCAATTCACAAGGTTGGCTGGTTGGTATTCGGGATTCTGTACACTATCAAGAACAGCGTGGCATCCAGAATCCTGCACAGTCGCGCATACGTGATGCTCTGATGGTCATGCATTGGCTTGCTGTTATCTTACTCTTAGTCGGCTTCCTGTATTCCCTGATCAAGGGCAAGACAAGGATTACCTAGAGGATATTATGGAAACCCTGGGATTGATCATTGGTGCTATCATCACGTTGCTGATCTTCAGCTATATGCTGAAGGATACCATTTTATATAGGTGGGCGCTGGCGCTCTTGGTGGGGTGCGGTATAGGATACGGGCTTGGAATGGCGTGGCATTATATCCTAAGAGAGTGGATTTCGCATACCCTGGTAGTGTCTCAGTTAGGATCAGGTCTCTCTTTGCTTATGCCTCTCATTTTGGGAGCGTTATTGCTATTTAAAGGTTTTTCGCCTAATAAAGCTTTAGGGCGCTTGGCTGGTTTGGGAAATATTCCACTAGCTTTATTGGTAGGCGTAGGAACGGCAACCGCAGTCTCAGGCGCACTCGTCGGGACGCTGATCCCACAGATCATTGCAACAGGTGACGCTGTGACCATGGCGAATGGTGCTTTTGCCTTTGTCCAGGGCCTTATTATTCTAATCGGTACTGTTACATCGCTGTTGGTGTTCTCATCTTCAGTTATGAGGCAGGTAAAAAATGGAGAGGGGAATCCAGTGTTGAAATGGATTACCCGAATCGGGCAAGGTTTTATTGTTATTGCTTTGGGTTTCACTTTTTCCAGCGCGGTCACCTCTGCATTGACGGTGCTGATTATACGGTTATGGAATCTAACGGAGTTGTTTAGTCAACTTTTTTCTTTTGGTGGGGGATAATCCATGGTTGAAGAGCGCACCATCGAATCTATTTTGGTCGCAGACTGCGGAACTGTAGCCACCAAATTGCTGTTATTGGACCGTGTTGAAGACGGATATCGCTTTATTGCCCAGGCAGAAGTGAGGACCACTATCGATTCACCTTGGGAGGATATAAGTATCGGCGTCATTAACGCGGTTCAGGAGCTAGAAAAAACTACCGGACGCATCTTTTACCACCATGGACGAATTGTTACACCCCGTGAGCGCCTGGTAGGTGTAGATGCCTTTGTGACAACTATCAGTGCGCCTGAACCTTTGCATATTGTTTTAGCGGGGCTTGTTCGTGAAGTCAGCCTGGAAAGTGCAAAACGGGCTGCTATGTCAACCTATACACATATACAGGCTGTACTATCACGTGAAGGTAATCTTCACTCACCCCAGGAAACATGGTCCCGCACGGTCCGCGATTTATCTCCAGATGTGGTTTTGTTGGTTGGCGGTGTCGATGGTGGCGCCAGACTCCCGGTTATGGAACTTGCAGAGGCGGTCGCACTGGCGGCTTCAATGTTGGAAAAAGACACTCGCCCTATTGTGCTTTATGCTGGTAATACATCCTTGCGGTCCTTTGTAACACAGCTATTAGGTGATATCACCAGGGTCGAGATAGCCGATAACGTACATCCAACAGTCGAAACAGAACATATAAGCCCCGTACAAGAAACATTGGAACACTACTATATAGAAGAACGTTTGGGAACTGTCAATGGTGTCGATAGTCTGCTCGGATGGAGCCGATCTCCGCTATTACCCACGGCAACAGCGTTCGCCAGAGTAATTCGTTACTTATGGCATCGTGAGGGCAAAACTGGTCGTGGTGTTTTAGGCGTTGACGTTGGCGCCGCTAACACCACAATCAGCGCTACATTTGACGGAAACTCCTACACCACCATTAATCATTACGGTGTTGCCCGTCGGTTGGTTGAATGGGTTGAAGCCCAGGGTGTAGAACAGCTTCTGCGCTGGATTCCTGAAGACATAGATGCGGAAGAATTACTTACGATACTTCATAACCGCCAATTGCATCCCTATACTGTCCCGCAGGACCAAAAAGAGTTGTGGATTGAGTTAGCGGTCGCGAGAGAAATGATGCGTGCCGCACTTGATATTGCTTATCCTGCCTGGGGTCATGGGTTATCACTTCACCCAGACAGCAGGATAATGCCATCTCTGGATCCAATTCTAATATCGGGTGGGGGAATTGTCCATACACAACGATTCGGGCAAGCGCTTCTCGCCATTTTGGATGGACTTCAACCGACCGGAATTTCAACCATACTACTGGACGTGAATCGGTCAGCCCCTGCTATTGGGGCAATTGCTGGGGTAAAACCTCTGGCAGCAGCTTCTGCTTTGGATGCTGGAACACTTATTTCATTAGGAACAGTCATATCGCCTGTCGGAAAAGCCAGGTTGGGGGATACAATATTGCGCATGCACATAGCCTATGAAAATGGGGGTGAACTTGATGTGGACGCGCACTACGGTGAAATTGAAATTTGGCCACTCATACCAGGACAGAAAGCGACCATTGACTTGCATCCCAACCGGCGCATGGATGTGGGGTTTGGCTTGGGGCATGCGGGAAAGGTCAAAGCAAGTGGAGGCCTGGTTGGTTTGATCGTCGATGCGCGCGGTCGCCCTTTACAACTTCCCCAAGATCCAGAGGCACGCCGCAGATTACTCAATAGCTGGTTGTGGGATGTTGGGGGTTAAAATGTTGATACCTTATTCAGTTGTTAATCCTCTCACCACTATCCGGATTGCGCGTCGCCTACCGCGGATAGGAGAAGTCCTGGCTCGTAACGGTGATGCTGTTGAACCCATGCATATCGTTGCTCAAGCTGTTGACCCGGCAGATTTCCGCATCGTCGATGTAGCACGTGAATTAGATATTCCCATCAAGAAAATCCAATCTTATCTGAAAATAGCGCGAGGTGACAGCATCTCAGAAGGTGATGCTTTAGCCTCCCGCGGTGGATTTGGTGGACGCGTCTGCCGGTCACCTATTTCAGGCACTGTCATCGGGAGTGGACGTGGTCGTTTGCTTATTGAGGCTGATCAAAAATTTATACAAATCAACGCCCTTGTACCTGGTATGGTCGTGGAGACTTGGGCAACCGAGGGTGTGCTCATAGAAACTGTGGGGGCTATGATTCAAGCAATCTGGGGAAATGGCAAGGAGGCTTATGGTCCACTGCGCGTGGTTGTGCGCACACCCAAGGTCCCACTCCAGATTAAACATATCAATACCTCTGCTCAAGGCACAATCCTTGTCGGTGGATCGTCGGTAAATGAAGAAACTTTAGCCCATGCGGTGGAGATGCAAGTGCGCGGAATAATTGTGGGCAGCATCAAACAGCATTTGATACCAGTATTGAATAAGCTTGATCTTGCAGTCGTAGTTACAGAAGGAATTGGTGAAATTCCAATGTGCAACGCTATATTTGAATTACTTCAATCGCTGGACGGTCGTGGAGCGGCTCTCAGTGGGGTAATGATGCAACTCTGGAAATTGCAGCGCCCATTTATTGCCGTTCCGATGCCGACACAAGCCAGTCGTTCAATCGACACTGAAGCCCCGCTGGCAGTAGGCAACCGTGTGCGCGTGTTACGGGGGCAATATAACGGTATGTCCGGCACCATTGCCAGCCTTTCCGCTAATAGGATTCAATTGGAAACAGGTGCGCGTTTATCCGGGTTGGAGATAAATTTAGGTGGAAACAAGTCCGTAATTGTCCCTTGCGCTAACCTGGAAAGGTTGCTGTAATAGCGTGACTGAATTGAATAGTCCATTACTGGAATAATGAGTATGAAAGTCAGACAAAGAATCAGGGAAAGCGCTTTCCGTATTGCGCGTCATGACCTTGCGTTTTTTCTCCGCGATCATGAAGACCAACTACTGGCATTATTTCGCGAAGAAATGCAGCAATTGGATATGGAATTGCCAGAAGAGCGCCTTTTCATCGATATCAAAATGGTGCCACTTGGGGAAGCCATCTTAAAATCTGCATTGCACATGATCACGCGTTTTTTAACAGAGGATTATGGTGTTGAATCAAGTGGGTCCAAAACAAAAATCCCTGTAAATTCGTCCCGAGTTTCACCTATTAGCTTGGTAGATGATTAGGAAATAGCAGCGGTTTTATCCAGAAATGGACCTTTACCTATTTTTAACTATATTTGATAGGTATTTGCCTTTTTTAAGTCTTTTGTATACAATAAGATTATAATTATTTTAACTTAAACTTTCATTTCAGCAGTTATGCACTTGAGTGACTTGGGATTTCCAGACAGGTTCGGGGAGGAGGCTTTATGTCGGACAATTTGTTTGATTCTCTCGGTAGTGATGATCTCTTCGAAGAAGAGATCGAAAAAAAACCGGAAGGTGAAGGGCAAAACAATATTTTTATCATTGCTGTCGCAGCCTTGGGAGGATTACTGGTCATCGCCTTGATATTGTTTGGCGTTTGGGCATTTGTCATTAACCCACGGATGCAGGCTAATTTGCAGCCAACTGAAGCCGTCGTCATTGTTGAGGAAACTCCCGAAAATGTTGATGCTGGCGGTGAATCTTTGGGTGTGGATGGTGGAGAGATGGATGAAGGTGTGATTGTCGCTGAAGAAATGCCGACAAATACACCAGAACCCACGGCGACACCTGTTGTTGGCCCTACGCGGACACCTACGCCTGAAGTTGAAGCTGCAACTGGGGGTGAAGGGGATGCAGAAGCTACTGCAGAACCCACACCGACGAGTGTTCCTCGGCGAACACCTACACCTTCTCCGACGAGGCAATCTGTCACGGCGCCGCAACCGACGGCGCGCCCTCCCGCAGGTTCAAGTACTGAGTCGCTTTCACAAACCGGACTCGGTGAAGTTTTACTCATAGTAGGCGCGATAGCACTCATTGGTTTAGCTTTCTTTGCCCGGCGTTTGCGAAACGTATAGCCGGTAAATAACCAAAGGCAAAGGGGCACTGAGCCGTTGGCTCAGTGCCCCTTTCTGGATAAATGTACATTTAGGGGAGTGCTATGAGTAGAGTTGGACGGATTGCAATTTTACACCTTATTTTACTTTTACTGTATGCATGCGGTGTACCACCGCAACCCTCTGGATCGCAACCGCCGATTTCTACTATTACCACCTCGCCTTCAGTTACTTTTACACCGCGCGTTGAAACACCGACACCTACCCGCACACCCGAAGCTACGATACCACCATCTCCAAGCCCTGTCCCTACTTTTTCGCCACCTGAACTTCTTGCTGTGGCATCAACTGGGATGGACCGCATACTGGCCACAGCTGAGGGGAGAACCTTGGTTTGCTTGCGATACGAGGATTTAAACGCAGACGGCATTCCGGAGTGGTTGGCTTTAACTTACCAACAGGAGACACCTTCCAACCTCAGGGCATTCATTTTAGATGCAAAAACCAGCTATACGCTTGAACCAGCACTACCCAAACCCGGAGCTCCGGACGTCGGTTTCGGGCAATACGCCATGTGCGAGATCGATATACGCGACATCAACCTTGATGGACGACCTGACATCTCCATCTTCGGGCATGCCCAAAACAACGAAACCTTGCTCAACATATTCAATTGGGATGCAGCTAATGGGCAATATGAACGACTGGGCTACTTTACCGGCGATGCAGGCGTTATGTTTGTTGAGGCAGATGGTGACCTAGCTTATGAGATATGGGAAGGGTATCGCATCCATGAAGCGCCGACGCTAACCTGGTATGTTATCCATACCTGGCAGGATGAAACATATGGGTGGACGTCCGACCGGTTCGATTGGTATTTTCAAGAGCGTCCTCGCGGATACCCAACCCACGGTCCCGACTTTGCTGTCATTGCTTTTTACCTGGCGTTGGATGACCGCGATCTACCTGGTGCTTATGAGCTATTGCTGCCCCAGTCAAGGGCAAGTTATGAAACCTGGGCGGTCGGTTTCGCTACCACAGTGCGCATTGACGTTGGAGGGGCACATAACATTCCTGCCAGCGTGAGCGCAGATCGTGCACGTGTTGCTGCGATGGTGACTGCATATGACAACGAAGGCGGTACGATCATCAAGCGTTTGTGGAATGTAGAGTGGGACACTGTTAAAACCGAGCAAGGTTGGCGCCTGCTGGCATCTACGGCAGAAATGCTTGAGGAATCCAAAGCAACGTTCTTTCCATAACATTTTTTGCATTTCTTGCTAAAGTGTATGTTTTAAAGCATCCCTATACGCTGCAGAAATTCTGCAATACGTTGGTCATATTCTTCAGGGTGATCAGGCTGAGACACTGCGTGCTCAGATCCTGGTGCCAGCCATAGTTCTTTCTCACCTGATTTTGCCGAATACATCTTATAACTGTCTATTGGGGGAATGTATGTGTCCTCCGCACCGTGAATAAAAAAGATGGGCAACTGGAGTGTGGGGATCACCTCAAGTGGAGCTGCGCTGCCGAATGCAAAGCCGGTCCTTAATTTGCTGATCAAGCTGGCTAACGGGATAAAAGGGAATCGTGGGAGATGATAATCTACCTTAAGACGGTAGGCAAATTCGTCAGCAGCCCGAGCGAAGGAGCAGTCGGAGACAATAAATGCGGTCCGTGAGTCAATTGCTGCATGCTGGATGGCAATTGCTGCCCCCATCGATTCTCCATGAACACCCACTGCGCATCCCGCTCCGTTATAGCGGAACACCCAATCAACCCAAGCCTTCAAGTCATGCTTTTCATAATACCCAAAGCTGGTATTGGTTCCTCCGCTTCGCCCATGGTTGCGGTGCTCAATAAGCAGAGCATTAAAACCTCGTTGGAAAAATGTATCCAGGTAACGCAGCGATCTGATGGCATTTTGGGTAATGCCATGCGAGAAAATAACAGTTTTTTCTGCGCCTTCGTTAGGAATGTATAAACCATATAAATCATATCCCAATGGAGATAGGATAGTTATGACTTCTTTGGGTAAGTTTTGATAGACTTCAGGGTCTAATTGACCAGATGCAACCTCGTAATCGAAGGTTTCCTCGGGGGTATGCGTTGCGGGATACAAAATGACGGTAGTAAGTCGCCAACACAAAGCTATGACTATACAGAAAACCGCCAGTGTCCCCCATAACCATTCCAAGATAATTCAACCTTTATACCTTTTTAAGTAGGTTATGGGGCGTATATAAAGTTGTTATCAGCATCTTTTAACAATGGATTATTCGCGTCTTTGGCTGAGACTGTTGGAGTTGTTGTGGGCCATTCCACACCAATTTCTGGATCGTTCCAGAGGATACCGCGCTCATGATCCGGGGAATATTCAGCACTTGTATAATACAACACATCCACGATATCGCTGAGGACGCAGAATCCATGGGCAAATCCTGGTGGTATATAAAGCAAATTATGATTATTTGCGCTGAGGTGTGCACCTACCCATCTGCCAAATGAAGGTGACCCCCTGCGGATATCTACCGCGACATCGTATACTTCACCACGGATAACTGTGAATAGTTTCGCTTGTGCCATCGGTTGTTTTTGATAGTGCAATCCCCGCAGAACCCCCTTCGTGGATTGTGACTGGTTAAGCTGGACAATAGTCATGGGTATCAAAGGGGCAAAATCGGAACTTTTATATAACTCCAGGAAAAAACCGCGTGGATCGTTAAAAACCCGTGGTTCAACGAGTATGACATCCGGGATACTAAGGTGCTCGAAGCGAAATGGCATGGAACCTCCGGTAATACGTTATGAATGAGTGTCAACTACGTGTTAATTGCGTTATATAACAATGTTCCCAGGCGGTAAAGCGGATGAAGCGCCTTTTCCCACAGACCGGTGTATCGTACAAGTTTTCCGCCAAATCCGCGTTTGAACCTGTACACTCCCCATAAACCGTCACTACGTTCTGAAAATTGTGCCTCCAGGATATCCTCTTCAGCATCAGGCACGCCCCACAGATCGTAAGTTAAACATCCCTGTGCTTTTGCCCAGTGAATCGCTGCCCATTGGGCTGCATAAGTGGGCATAAGTTGCCTGTATTGGTTGGAAGAGGCTCCTGCGATATACCAGGCACTATGACCGAGGGCTAAAAGTAAAAGTGCAGCAGATGGTTTATCTCCCACCATCGCAAAAATCAATCCAGCCTGTCCAACTGGTGTGAAAAGTTCTAACAGTCGTTGGTAATACCTTTTAGTGTGAATTCCAAAGTTGTCACGCTCGCCCGTTTCCTGCATGAGCGTATAAAAGGTATCCAGGTCGTCAAGTCCACCCTCCCGAACTGTCACACCTTTACGTTCTGCCAACCGGATATTATAGCGAGTTTTCGATTTCATACGGGCGAGGATTTCATCTTCATCCCCGGATATGTCGATAACAATGGTACTTGGGGGTTGAATAGTACGTGCACTGTGCTTATATCCGTTTTTCAAGAGGGTTTCACTTGCATTAAACTTTTTTGGGATTTCCGGTTCTATCCAAACAGCCCATGCTCTCTTTCTCCGTGCAGCGGTTTCTATTGCCAGGAGTGTTGCTTCGATTTCTTCAACATTACCCCAGTTTACCAATGGACCGCGCGGTACATATGCAATACTGCCCATTTTAAGAGGTAGACTTTTATACAAAATCAGCGCGCCTCCATTGACTGTGGTTGATGGGGTCTGATCAATAATTTCCCAACTCCAGCCAAATTCTGCCTTCAAACGTCCCCATAAACTCGTTTGTAGGATAGTGCCTGCAGGATGTGCTGCAACGATTTGATCCCAGTTATTTTCTATAATAGAAGGCATTAACCATACACCTTTTCGGCAACGACGAGTAATCCTGCGCCTGTCGCATTGGGTTCAACGTCCATTTCATAAAAAGCACGCCACTGTACACATAATCTGCGCACGATAGCGCCCCTTATCCATTTTTGATAACCAAATTTGCGTAAACGGGGCGAAGCCACCCAGCGGTAGAATGGCAGGCTATGTTCGTGAATGCCATAAGACCTGTTCGCACGGTCCCATAATGCTGCTACTTCAGCCGGGATATAGTATTGACTCCGTATCAATCGTAGACCTACACTGCCCAGTAGATCATGCCAGTCATTGGGGGAGAGATACCGGTGATGTTCCAGCCTGTGATCAACGCGACTTGCATAAGCTTCAGCACCATCAAGATCACCAACTGCTGCCCGGTCCCGGTACCCGGCTAACAAATGGCGAAAAACATCACTGGGTACAGTTGCTATAAATCGTCCACCAGGCTTCAGAACCCGTCTTACTTCATGTAAGACGGGTTTCAAATCCGGGATATGTTCGAGTACAGAATTGCTGAAAACTGTGGCGAAATGATCGCTTGAATAGGGCATCGCATTACCCCGTGCCTGCTGCACGGCGAGATAGGTATGCACATCAGGTGCTTTGCACACCTGGTTAAACCAGGGATCGAAACCCATCTCGACAGGTTGATCCTCGGAGAAAAGAACCTGGGCAATCAGTCCATCCCCGCATCCCAGATCCAGGGCTGGTCGCGGGAAAAGTTCATCCGCGAGAACTCGTAATTCAATTGCGCGCCATAAAGCCACCGGAGGGGCGAACCAATACTTATGCAATAGTTGCGTTAAATAATCAAACGATGAATCGGGCATAACGTTATCAACACCTCCTTATAGCCTCTCGCAGCGTGTTGTGGAGCAATCATGCCCCATCACCGGTGCTTTTGTATCATAAACGAGCAAAAAGACAAGAAAATTCAAATGGCGAGTCCTAATACGCGCACCAACCCACTAAAAAAAGCGAAGCGGAAGGCATGGCGGGTCAACGCGGGTAGTCTCTTCCGCGCAGCTATAGACATTTGCCGCTAATTCCGAATGCACCCCTAGAATGGAATGTATTTTAATTTTGAGGCAAAAACAAGATAGTTTTCTTTTTAATCTGCTTTTGCATCCAGGAGGACGTGTGGCAGTGCAGGAATCATAATGTATAGCACGATCATTCTGGTCTGCACCGCCGCATTTAACCTTGTCCGATTCTAATCAAAGCAGAAACGGGTGTATTTACCGTTTCTGCGATGTGTGGAAAGTGGTTTTCTTTCCACACACCCACGCCGCTCAAAGAACTCGCCCCCCTTCCTGGGGCTCTTTCTTAGAACGCACCCCTAGAATGCGAAGGTTTGACATTATCTTCGGGTATGCTACAATGTTCGGAGTCTATTAAACCGCCCAAGTTGTGTGCATGGTATGCGCACAATACTGTGTGGAACAGGAGTCGGATGTGGAAGAACTAAATATTACTGCTACTACCCCCAAACCCCCGGAGGAGCAGAACGGCATTGTCAATGATGCCGTATCATGGGAGGATCAATTAGAGGAATCATTGGCGGGTAGCACCCTTAAACATGGTGAGTTACGCCAGGGTGTCATCATTGAATGTAGAGAAGATGGTTACGTTGTTGGCATTGGCGCGAAACGCGACGGATTTGTACCAGTTCAGGATCTCGAAAATCTTGAGGGCCGCACATTTTCAGTCGGCGAGGAAGTACCCGTTGTTATTGCTAGTTTCAGGGATACAGACGGCAACATAGAATTATCTATCTCCCAGGCATTACTCCAGGAAGACTGGCTTACTGCTGAGAAACTGATGGAGGCACAGACAGTATACGAAGGCACCGTTCTGGCAGCCAATCGTGGTGGTCTGACAATAGAATTTGGCGCTCTACGTGGGTTCATTCCTATGTCGCAACTCATCGGATTCACCAGAATCCGTCAGGCTTCTGAGCGGCATCGCCGCTTACGCGCAATGGTGGGACAAAAGATAGTCCTCAAGGTTATTGAAGTCAATCGTCGACGGCGCAGACTTATCCTCTCGCAGCAAGCTGCGGCGAAAGAGTGGCGCGCTTCCCGTCGTGCTGCACTGCTGGAAGAACTTGAAGAAGGCCAAATCCGGCGTGGTCGCATCAGTCAGATTACAGATTTTGGTCTGTTTATAAACCTTGGCGGTTTGGATGGTTTAGTTCATATTTCAGAGCTTTCGTGGGGGCGTATCGAAAATCCCACTGAAGTATTCCGCCCGGGACAGCGTGTAAAAGTCAAGATATTGAATGTTGACCGTGAACGACAGCGTATTGCCCTGAGCATCAAAGCTTTGACGCCAGATCCATGGGAAATCGCACCTGAGCGTTATCCTGTTGGCAGTCTGACAATGGGCAAAGTGTCTCAGGTTGTGGATTTCGGTTCATTTATCGAACTTGAACCAGGGGTTGAAGGCTTGTTGCATAATTCAGAGTTAAGAGACTTCGAACAGCGTGAAGAACTCAATGCTAATGAACCACTTCTCGTTAAAATCATCCGGGTTGAACCTGAACGGCGACGTATTGGCTTAAGTGTACGTCAAGTCCGTCCGGAAGAATGGGAAGATTGGGTCATTGCGCAAGCTGAGGCAACCGCAGCAGCAGAAGCAGAGGCTGCCAGAGTTGCAGCTGAAGCTAAGGACGTTGAAGAAGACGAAGACGATGACCTTGATGACGATATGGAAGACGGTGGATTATACCCTCAAGTTGAGAATGAGGATCAAGAGAATCCCGTCATAGAGCAGGAAGATGTAGAAGCTGAAGAGGATGATGAAGCTGCCGAGATCAGTGTTGATTTTGAAGATGATACGGATGTGAGTGATGCAATCGACGAAACTGTCATTGCTGAAGAGGAGTAATCTGAACTGAATGAGTAGTAAAGAAGAGAAAATTACAGTAGAAGGTACAGTTACAGAAGCTCTGCCAAGTACACAATTCTACGTTCAACTTGACACGGGTCACCAGGTGTTGGCTTATCTCTCGGGTAAAATGCGAAAATACTATATCCGCATTTTGTTAGGTGATCGTGTTCGGGTTGAACTTTCGCCGTATGATCTGACCCGCGGGCGCATTGTTTATCGCTTTAAGAAGCGTTCCGGCTCTCAGGAGTCAGAAGAATAAACCGTTACTGGGATTGACGCCGACCTTTTCAGGCCGGCGTTTTTATTGATATCATTGGTTGGAACACGCGGTTAACCTCATGGATTTATATCAAGCTATTCTCTCTCGGCGTTCAGTGCGGCGTTATCGGAATATTCCCTTGAGCCACAAAATTCTCACCCAAATTGATGAAATCGCCACTCAAGTCACCCCGCTAGTTCCTAAAAATCGATTCGTCGTCATGCGCCGGGATGTTCTCTCCGGTGAGGATCTCATCGCTGCGATGGGAGGGTACGGACGCATTTTAAGTCCACCCCACTTCATGACAGCGTACATCAGCGGTGAGCAGGTACCTCTGGTGGATTTAGGGTATCGTATGGAGCAAATCGCCATCCAGATGATACAGATTGGAGTCAGTGTTTGCTTCATTGGTAGTCTTGGGCGGGAGAATGATGTACGTATCCGCTTCCGGCTGTTGCGGGACTCACGCACAGCCGCTTTCCTAATTTTTGGTTATCCTGCTGAAACAATGGCAGGACGCACAATCAACGCGGTACTCAGACGCAGTCAAAACTCAAATCACAAACTTGCTGCTGATAGGCTTTTTTATAGCGATTCATTTGAGCATTTGCAAACGCCACCCCAACCCCTTTTGCCATTGATTGAAGCTGGACGCCTCGCGCCCTCTGCCAACAATGCACAACCCTGGCGCTTCTTATGGCATAAGCAGGCGCTGTTTCTCTTCATTCGTGCGGAAAATCCACGTTACGGTCATAAGGCACTGTATCAGAATTATCGTTTCTTCGATGCGGGGACGTGCATGGCTAATATCTCGCTGGCGATGCGGGCGTTGAATATCGCCGGAAGTTGGACCTTACTGTCCGGTGATGCCCCTGATATCCCGGTTCATCCACGTGCGCTGCTTCCCGTAGCCAGGCTAACACTGGCATGAAATCCTGGACATGAGCCGGTAGCGCAATGATGTTATTTGCTGTTCACTGGTGTTATTATCCCTTGCGATACTCTGTAAATTGCTGCCTGTTTGCGAAAACTTTCCGGAAACATTTCGGCATCTGTGGTGGCTAATATCGTCTGTTGAATCTGCCCTAATTGATCAAGCAGATAGTTGCGGCGTTCCTGATCCAACTCTGCCAGGACCTCGTCCAGAAGAAGAACGGGTGATTCTTCCGTTTTGTGCTCCAGCCACCGCATAGCTGCAAATCGCAAAGCCAAAACAGCTGTACGTTGTTGCCCCCGTGAACCATAAGTACCCAGGTCCACACTGTTGCAGATAAAGCGCAATTCGTCCCGATGTGGTCCAATGATTGTTATCCCCCGGGCCATTTCCTTTGCCCTGAATTTTTCAAACAGTGCGCGATAACGCTGGATATCATCATTGACACTATCTACGGGTTCCTCCGCAAGATCGACTTGATGGCTTTCTGCTGGCAGTAGCAAACAGTCTATGTTGGGGGAGTATTTAAGTTGCAGCCATGCTTTTCCGCCTGTCAGGTCTTGATGCACGCTATCGGCATAGAGGGTCAAAGCATCCACCAGACGCCAGCGCGCGTGGGTGATGAACACCCCGTTCCGCGCGAGTGTTCCTTCCAGGGGATCCAATTGCCGCGAGTCACCACCGTATTCGCGCAGATGGCGCAAGACTGCGTTGCGGCGTGACAATGCCGTCTGATAAACATTCGTCGCTCGTACATAATCCGCAGACACCTGGGATAGGAGATCATCTAAATGCCTGCGTCGTCCCTCCGGTGCCCCGCCTACAAGCGCAAGGTCTTCAGGTAAAAAAAGCACAACGTTGAAATGTCCTGCGATATCCGCGCGTCTGACCTTCCGCTGGTCGATTTTGAAGCGCTTTGCCAGGCGCGTTTGTCCATTGGAGGTGTTGTGCCGCTCCAGAGCTATTTCCAATTGCTCTGTGCGGTTGCGTCCGACTATTTCCGCCTTGAGGTGGGCAAACGGCATATCCGCTTCCATCGCGTGCCAATGGATAAGGTGCTGATCCACATTGGTTATCGGACTTTGCCCTGTCGCCATATAAGCAATGGATTCTAAAAGACTGGTCTTCCCCTGAGCATTGGCTCCTAGGAGCAGTATCGATCCGGGAGATAAGTCCAGCTCCAAACGGTTGAAAGTGCGAAATTGTCGCAGGCTAAGGCTTCGAATGTACATAGTTAGGTGTGCTTACCATTCCACGTGAGATAGACACAGGAGGTGTCATTGTTAGGTGATTCGATCATGTGCTACAGTTATTACGCTTGTAGTGCCACACCCGAATCCGTGTCATCAAATGAACAACTAAGCCGTATTGTAACATAGCCTATGAGAAGCTCAAGGATGCGCTTTGAGCTTTGATGACCGAAACTATAAGGACTGGGTGTCATGGATGGTTTTGAATAGGATCGTGCTTAGCGCAAGAGTTACCCAGAAGAAGATGCTTGGTTTTTGTCCAAGGGCGATACAGTCAATCCAACCGTACAACAACTGGGCAGCTAAACCGAAAAAGAGTCCCAGGACAGCTGCTTTCCCGAACGGATCGCTTGCGAACTGCCAGGTCTGTATGAGCATCCATCCCACAATCAGGTGCAAAGCCAGGAAAGCTGTCAAACCGGGGACACCCAGGTCCAGGGCTGTTTGCAGGTAAAGGTTGTGGGCGTGCGGAAGAACCTGGGACCTGTATGCTGGTATTTCAAATGTCGGATATCGCGCCGACAGAACTTTCGGGAAAGTGTCAAGCCCAATACCTGTGAAAGGGTGGTCTTGCAGCATACGGTAAGCACGTGACCAGATTTCCGGGCGGGTTTCGAGAGAAAAGCTGCCTGCAGTTTCGACTGATTCTGCAAACTCCACATCTGGTTCTACACTGGTGACTAACCAACCCCCAGTTACAAGACTCAGGCTTAAAAGCAATAGAATGAGCCAACGTCTACGTCGAAGCATAAAGAAGAACAAAAAACTGAGGATCACGAGCGCAGCAGCGATCGCGCCCCGGGATTGAGTCAGCAGCAAGACGAATAAGCTCAAGCACAACCCGCTTCCCAGGCCCAGTTTACGAATCCATGCCCATGGCTGCCCTCTCAACGCAGTAAAAGTCGTAATGAAGAAAGTTGCCTGCATAGGAATCAGGAGGATTAGCGCACCCCCTAACTGGTTGGTACTGATTCCCTTTGCTGCCCTGGGGATGTCCGCCAACAAGCGTGGAATACGTGCACTTATCTGCGCCAGTTGCCCGCCGATCAAGGGGAGTTTGGCCTTAGGCCACCGCATCCCGAACAAACTGAGCCCGGCAATCACAAATCCGCTGACGAGTATTCCTGGCAGGGCGATGCGTCGGGTGATGCTCCCGGTCAGGTTGTTGATGAGCGCAAAATATAGGATTATCCCGTAATAGATCCCCACGGCTTTGGGAAGGCTGAGAAAGGGGTCAAAGGTCACCAG
>CAVOYE010000006.1:0-819114 GCA_963700595.1 uncultured Chloroflexia bacterium | reverse complement strand
AGATAGGACCGGAATATGTCTTGCGCATGCCTTATCCCGTTATACTGGAGCGGCTTGACGGGCAGTTCGACGGAATGTTGCCGCGCTGGATGCGCACGCTTATTCCACGACCCTGGTTGAAGAAACTGGTCGCTCTGATGGTGAACAGAATGATGGATATTTTCGCCATCTCCGGGAATGAGATTCGCTGGACCAGAACCCCGGAAAGAGCTTTCTATTCCCGTTTGCAGGGTTATGTCAAAACAGATCAACCACAGTGGACACTGCTGCACGAACCAAGTGGGGTGCAGATACAGGAGTATGATGATTTCGCGCCCGGACGGGTCGCGGTGTGGGGCGTCGAACATGTGGTCAGTGCTGAGGTGTTTATGGATATTGACCTTAAACCCGGGCAGACATGCAACTGGCAGCGGCGATATGTGATGAGCGGGTGACTCGGAACCCCATGAGCTAACGGCGTTGTGAGGTTTTGGGCTTCAACACGTCAGGTTAATACCATCCTGTTTCGGAGGATGGTATTTTTTTGACGAGAAGTATGAAGCTCTATGGGATGCGCAGGGCTTCGTTATGCTGATAATATTTTGCTGTAAGATTCCGGAAGGTATCCTCGTCTAATAGGTTAAAGATGACAATAAAAAGTCCACATAAAATTGACATTTAGCAGATAGTCATCTATAATATTATTAGATAGTGAATAGGTTTTGAATAGCATATTGAGGAGTAATAAATGGGTGATGCAGCAGATATCAGCTTGAGTACCATCGGTCAGATTGCGTTAACGGTTCATGATCTTGATCGCGCGGTTATTTTTTACCGCGACTGGCTAAAAGTACCCTTTCTATTTAAAGTACCCAATCTGGCGTTTTTTGATTGTGATGGCACGCGATTGATGTTGGCGCTGCCGGAAACGGAAGAGGCTAAACCTGTTAATTCTGTCATTTATTTCAAGGTAGCTGATATCGAAGCGGCATATCAGACGTTAGGGAACCGGGGTGTTGAGTTTTTGGATAAACCGCACCGCATTGCCAAAATGGACGACCATGATTTATGGATGGCATTCTTCCATGATCCTGATGGCAATGCGTTAGCTGTCATGTGTGAAGTACGTCCGGAGGTGCTATGATGCAAGTTGCGACATTGGGTGGTGGGTGTTTCTGGTGTTTGGAAGCTGTTTACGACACTATAGCGGGTGTTGACCATGTAGAATCGGGATATGCCGGCGGCAGCGTGATGAATCCGACATATCAGCAGGTGTGTACAGGGACAACCGGACACGCTGAAGTTGTGCAGGTTACATTTGATCCGGATATCATCTCTTATGGCGAAATTCTGGATGTATTTTTCAGTGTTCATGATCCAACGACCCTCAATCGCCAGGGCGCGGATGTGGGCACGCAATACAGATCGGTTATTTTCTATCACGACGAAGCTCAGAAAGTGGCAGCCCAGCAGAAAGTGCAGGAACTAAACCAGTCCGGAGAATGGCATGATGCCGTTGTTACGCAGGTAGTGCCATTTGAAGTGTTTTATGAGGCAGAGGATTACCATCAGGAATACTTCGCCAATAACAAATTTCAGCCGTATTGTATGGCAGTGATTGCGCCTAAAATGCGGAAGTTCAAGAAAAAGTTCTCAGCAATTTTAGTGTAGATTATATCGGAGGTTTGGATGAGCGGAGTATTCTATTTTGAGATACCTGTCATTGATTTGACACGTGCGATGCGCTTTTACAGCACTGTTTTAGGTGTGGATCTCAAGGCTCAACCGGGCATGGGTACACAGCTAGCAATGCTGCCGGATATGGATGGTGCTCTGGTGCAAGGTGAGGATTATTTTCCCAGCCCTAAGGGTGTGGTGATCTATCTGGATGCTTCGCCCAATTTGAATGGCATATTGAATCGTGTCCCGGGTGCCGGAGGCAAAGTCCTTTTACCCAAGGAAAATATTGGAGAGCACGGTTTCGCGGCATATTTTGAAGATACAGAGGGTAATAAAATAGGCCTGCATTCTTTTGCTTAAAATGAAATCTATTTCCGGTTAACACTGCAAGGAATCGCAGATAAACAGCAAAATTGACAATAAAGGTGCGTGAAATGACCGATAAAATTAATAAAACAGAAGATGAATGGAAAACAGCACTCACACCCGAGCAGTACCGTGTGCTGCGCAAAAAAGGCACAGAAGCGGCTTTTACGGGTAAATATTATGATCTCGATGCAGATGGCATGTATCGCTGCGCTGCTTGCGGGCAGCCCTTGTTCCCCAGTGAAACCAAGTATCACTCCGGAACGGGTTGGCCCAGCTTTTACGCGCCGGTAGACCCATCGAGCATTGACAACAAGAAAGACCACAGTTTCTTTATGACCCGCACGGAGGTAACCTGCAGTCGCTGCGGATCGCACCTTGGACATGTCTTCAATGATGGCCCCGAGCCAACCGGGTTGCGATATTGTCTGAACTCGATATCGCTGGACTTTGTGCCCAAGGATAAAGCGTAACTGCACCCAGGGGGTGTTTTATGTCAACAGGAAGCACTGCTGACTATAAGACTTTAGTTAGTTCATGCCAGGAATTCTATACCGGTATCCGCTGGATTTCCACCAGTGAATTCATGAAGCTACGTAACGAGCGCCAGTGGCACATCGTAGATGTGCGCACGGATGCCGAACGCGCCGTTTCTATCATTCCTGGCGCTTTATCGCTGGAAACATATCGAGCGTTACACGAAGATTTCGACGGACAGCCAGTTCTGGTGTATTGCACTGTGGGGTGCCGCAGCGCGGGACAGGCGCAGATCCTTCAGGAGCAAGGGGTCGAAGTCTACAACCTGTGGGGTGGGGTTATTGATTGGGCATTTCACAATGGTGAATTTACAACATTGTCCGGCGCGCCCACGCGTGAAGTGCATACCCATGGCAAGCGGTGGAATTTGCTGCCGCCGACCCATATGGCAGTATGGTGACCTAAGGCCTTGAGACCTGCACCCAGATTGCCGCGCGCTGTAATGCCGGCGCCGGATTACTCTGGGGGAACCAGCGGACCTCGCCTTCAAACGTGCCTTCTAATCCGTAAAGGTCCACAGGGATATAGGTGATTTGTTGTGTCCCCGGCGGGACAAGGACGCGCTCCGACCCACGTATGATGCCGTTGATGATCACTTGCAGTTCACCCGCATGGGTTTGTGAGGGCCCGGTCTCAAAAACTACCGGCAGCATACCTTCGTCGATATCATTGAAACAATGGATGGTGTCTTTGGGGCGCCATCCGCCTAACCCCCGTATCACAGGAACATCCGGCAGCATGAGATATTGGGGGGATTGACCCGTATCCAGGGTCAAATCAAATCCGCTGCCCTCCAGTATCTTTTCCCCGCCCATTAAATCTATCGACCTTATGCTGTTGACCGGTAGCGGCAGGGTTGTGAGATGCGTGTCCGAAGTCGTCCACAGCACCATCACCAACGATGTCTCTTTTTGAAACAGGAGCAGGTATTCAGCTTTGCTGTCCAGCGGGATGCTGCGCATAAAGCGGAAGCCGTCCAGCAGATTTGTCATCGTTTGTACAGCCCGGTAACCGTCTTTGAGGGCATAATTGAACCTGATCATCCCAAAATTGTGTTCAGCATTGTCGGGATCGGGTCCATCATTATGCCAGTCGTACCATATGTTCAGGTCAATATCGTGCGCCACGTTAAACAAATAGTGCCGGACGATGTATTCCGCTTGCCGTCCTTCGGATACACCCAGCCTTGGCGCCGGATAGCCCCATTCTCCCGACAGGATGGGCACTTTATACGCCGGCGCATAGGCATTAATCAGGGCTCTGAGCTGCAGATAGTAAGGTAGCACCGCTTCCGGGCTGGCAAGCCCATACGCGTGCACCGTCACCGCATCCAGCTTTTCAAAGATCCCCATCTGTCCCAGCGTGCGCCAAAAGGGCCATTCAAACCCGGAGAGTGCCGGGGCGGTGATGAGTGCGCTGGGGTCTGCACTCCTTATCGCGGCAATTGTTTCCAGGACCAGCAGCCCGTAATGCTCCGCGTTGGGACCGCTGTGCCAGAACTGCAGCAGATTGGGTTCGTTCCAGATGTCCCAGATGATGCCCTTGCCCCGGTAGCGATACGCTGCCCGGGCGGCGAATCTGGCAAAAGCTGCGCGTGTTTCCGGGTTTTCGGGCGGTCGCCAGTAATCATAATTGGGATTGCCGTAATCCAGGATAAAGACAATGCGTACCCCGCGTTTGCTCATCGAGGCGACCAACCGGTCGAAGGCAGAAAAGTCAAAATGGTTTTGCTGCGGTTCTACCTTCGCCCAATCCATATCCATCCGTACCCACTTTATGCCCCCATTTGCCAGCAGATCCAGCTCCCACGCGGTGGCATCGGTGAAGTGAATTTCGACGCCGAATGGTTCCGGGACGACACGTTCGGGGAGGGTCCAAACAGGATCGGCAGAGCCGGTCGTCATGGTGATGACCGGGAATGGAGTGCGCGTCAGCATCGGTATAGAGATGGTCGGGAGCGGGGTACGGGTGCTGGCAGGGGTCGTGGGTGTGGGGGATAGCGTATATGTCGCCGTGGGGTCCGGGTTGGTTGTTTGCACCGGTATTGTGCTGGCGCTTTCGGGTATGGAAGTTGCCTGCCCGCATGTGCTCAGGACGCCGGCGATACTCACCCAGAGAAGAACAGCCAGCAGTTTGTGGGTGATAGATGAAGTGATGTTGGTGCATGCAGAAAGTCTAGCTGATTTTGCTGGAAGTCCAAGTTCAATATTGAATTGACTAGTCAATAAAATCTGCTATGATGATGCCACGGGTGGTTAGCTCAGTTGGTTAGAGCGCCTCCTTTACACGGAGGAGGCCGTAGGTTCGAGTCCTATACCGCCCATTGCATGAAAGCCTCTCTCAGAGGATAACGGCTGAACTTGAAAAAGAGGAGCCTGTAGAGCAACCAGCGCAAGTTTGCGCTAATTGCTCTACAGGCTCCTTTTTATGCATGGTTCCCGTAGAGACAAGGTTGCTGCAAGATGCTACGTGCTATTGACGCGCTTTGTTTTTTTTGATACTATGGTGTTAAGGTTAACCACAGCATAACAGCCCTCATCACAGCATTGAGCCATGTGGAGGGAATATATGATAACAGCCGGTCGCCCTGAAATGCGTTTCAGAGCGACCGGCTGTTTGTGTGTAATGAAAGGAGGACACGTATGAATGAGAATATTACGAACGAAAACATTGACCTGACCGGACAGGTCGCCATCGTCACCGGTGGTGGGCGTGGGATCGGACGCGCCGTCGCATTGGCATTGGCGAAAGCGGGGGCAAAGGTGGCTGTCTCGGCTCGCACCACGGAGCAGTTGGCAGAGACAGTTGCGCTCATTGAAGAGGCTGGTGGACGTGGATTGGCTATGCCTACAGATGTGACCGATCAGAAGGCTGTAGAGAGAATGGTGAGTCAGGTTGAAGAGCAATTCGGTCCAATCGACCTGCTGGTCAACAATGCGGGTCATGAGGGACAAATTGGTCCTTTCTGGGAAGTTGATCCGGACACATGGTGGCGATGCATAGGTGTCAACCTGCGTGGGCCCTACCTTTGCGCACGAGCTGTCGTTACAGGTATGATTGCACGCCATAGTGGGAGAATAATCAACACTGCCAGTCACACCGGTACAATACAATGGGCGCATTGTTCAGATTATTCCGTCAGTAAAGCTGCACTTATTCGGTTCAGTGAAAATATCGCGGCTGAAACGAAGGAACATGGGATCAGCATCTTCGCCATTCATCCTGGGGGCGTGAAAACAGAAATGACGAAAACACAATTCCTGTCAGAGTCTGCGCGGAAGTGGTTTCCTATGATTTACGATATTGCGTCTAAGGATAAACCTGGACAACCGCCAGAGCGTGCCGCCAACCTGGTTGTGTTATTAGCTTCAGGCAAAGCGGATGCTCTCTCCGGGTGCTACATCACCATAGATGATGACGTGGAAGAGATGGTACAGCGTGCGGAAGAGATACAGGAGAAGCAGTTGTATACGTTGCGGTTGCACATATAAAACGCTGAAAAAGGATCGAGAAATGCCATACGCAGACAGTAATGGAATCAAGATTCATTACGAATTGGATGGCAAGGGACCACCGCTGGTGATGGAGCACGGCTTTGGTGCTTTTCTTGAGATATGGGACGACTTGGGGTATGTAGATGCCTTGAAGGATGACTTCCATTTGATCATGATTGATGTGAGAGGACACGGTGCCAGTGAGAAACCGCATGATCGAGAAGCATACAGCCTTGCTCTACGCGTAGCAGATGTTGTCGCTGTATTGGATCACCTGAATATAAATACAGTTCACTATCACGGTTACTCGATGGGTGGGTACATTGGGTGGGGTATTGCCAAGTATGCTCCTGAGCGGTTTCGTTCTTTGATTATTGGCGGTAGTGGAGCGAGTGAGGAGACATTTGACGAAGCTATATCGGGTCCGAATTTATTACAGCAATCCGTACGACAGGGACTTGACACATGGGTCAGTATCTTTGAGATGGTATGTGGTGAATTCTGGCAGCCCAAGTGGAAAACCCGGATGCTGTCCAGTGATTTACATGCACTCGATGCTTTGGCCTCAAATTGGGAAGGCATTAGTCATAACGATGTTCTGGCAAAGATGAGAACACCCTGTATGATTTATGCTGGTGAGAGGGATGATGCATATCCTAAAGCCCTACAAGCCAGTCAGGTTATCCCTGATGCAGTTTTCATCCCATTACCAGGTCTCGCCCATATGCAAGCTCATGGTCGGTCTGATCTGGTCGTCCCGCATATTCAGCGGTTTTTGGAAAAGGTGGAGCTAGCAAACAAGTCGTGATACTATCTCGATTTAACATAGTGACTCAATTTTGATCTTAACAGGGCCATCAAGGTGACTGGTTGTTTGTGTACAGAAAGGGAGAAGACACAATGAATGACACTATAACTCATGGTCTTGTCGATTTGACCGGACAGGTATCGATCGTCACCGGTGGTGGGCGTGGGATCGGACGCGCCATCGCATTGGCATTGGCAAAGGCAGGGGCAAAGGTAGCTGTTGCAGCGCGTTCTGCGGACCAGCTGGCAGAAACGGTCACCCTCATCGAAGAGGCGAGGGGACATGGGTTGGCGATCACCACGGACGTAACGGACCAACAGAGTGTGGAGAAGATGGTGCAAACGACGGAGGAGCAATTCGGTCCAATCGATCTGCTGGTCAACAACGCTGGTCTCGGGGGGCCAATCGGTCCGATTTGGGAAGTCGACCCAGAACAATGGTGGCAGTGTATGGATGTTAACCTGCGTGGTCCATATCTGTGCTCAAGAATTGTATTGCCTGGTATGGTCAAGCGTCAAAGTGGTCGGATTATCACTGTTGCTAGTGGATTGGGTGTCTGGCCTTTACCATTTACTTCTGCATACTCCATAAGCAAGTGTGCGGCCATACGATTCAGTGAATCATTGGCTGCTGAAGGTAAAAAGCATGGTATCTGTGCATTCTCTATCAATCCAGGATTCGTACGTACTGCAATGCCAGAAGCCATAGCGAACTCGCCAGAAGATAAAGAGTGGCTAGGTGGCTTGTTTAGTAAATCTATTGAAGCTGGTCACGATATACCTCCTGAGCGTGCAGCAAAATTGGTACTCTTCCTGGGATCGGGGAGAGCGGATACCCTTTCTGGGTGTTACATTGACGTGATTGATAATGTTGAAGATATGGTACAGCGTGCGGAAGATATACAGGAAAAGCAGCTGTACACGCTGCGGTTGCGCACAGGAGAATTAACATGAAGGAGGAAATTCCATGACGAGTCAATCACTCAAGGTTGGGATCATTGGTATTGGTAGGTGGGCACTGACGCGCCATGCGCCTCGCCTTAGGGAGACGGGCAAGGTCGAGATTGTGGCTATCTCGCGGCGCAATGCCCAGGCACTGACCGACGCAAAGTTGAGTCTCGGTGTGGAGGGAGCGTACACCGACTGGCGTGACCTTCTCAAGCATCCTGACCTGGAAGCCGTGATTGTCAGCACGCCGCACCATGCGCATGTAGAACCAACGCTGGCGGCATTGGAAAGCGGACTCCATGTGCTTGTTGAGAAGCCTATGGCCCTGACCAGTCAGGATGCGTGGGCGATGGTCGAGGGGGCAGAAAGGACTAATCGGGTGTTGATGGTCGGGTACGACCGGCGGTGCGCAGGTTGCTGGCAGGCTGCGGTGCAAGCACTGCAGGAAGGTATGCTGGGTACCGTCCGTCAGGTGAACATTTCCATTTGCTATAATTGGCACTTGTTCTGGGAAGAGAAACGCTGGCCCCTGTGGGTACAAAAAATGCTTGATAGAGAAGGTATCCCACGGAGTTTTTTCGGTGATAGCCTTGAGGGTTTCTGGCGTCGCGAACCAGCACAAATGGGTGGTGGAATGTTTGCTGATATAGGATCGCACTTTGTGGATCTGGGACTCTGGTTGGGAGGAGCACCACCGGTTGAGGTCGTGGCGATGACCGAGTCGGCAGGACTTCCTGTCGAATCATATGTGGGTCTTACAGCCCGATTGGCCAACAAGGTGCTGTTTTCTCTTTCTGCAGCGGATGGTGTGTCTGCCGGCACCAGTCACTTGACCGTCTATGGTGATCTGGGGGCATTGACAGCTGATTGGCCGGGAGAGCAAACTCCGGATATCGTTGTTGACCGCATACAAGGACGCGAGAACCTTCTGGTGGATATTCCCGATACCACGCCAACAGCAGCTTTCGTCGATACGGTCGTTGAAGGAGCGCCTAACCTTTCGCCAGGCAGAGATGGAGCGTACGCAGTTGAATTGACCGAAGCAGCCTATCGTTCAGCTGCTGAAAGGCGAGTCGTGGAGGTCAACATTGGGTGATAGGAGTGGGGATTAGCCTGAATGCAAGCAAAGGCCACGTCATCTCTTCCTAGGTCGTTTGACATTCTCGTCCCTTCACCATGCACTTACCTCATCATCATTCAGGTTGCCTGTGTCCAATGGTAATGTCTGACCGGGAGTACGACGATAGTTTTGCCGGTGATACAAGCACAGTTCTGACACGTCGCCAGACGAACATATTGTCCTTGCGCTGGTTT
Organism: uncultured Chloroflexia bacterium; assembly: GCA_963700595.1. Lineage (GTDB taxonomy): Bacteria > Chloroflexota > Anaerolineae > B4-G1 > SLSP01 > PWVB01. The sequence goes on along the minus strand of CAVOYE010000006.1, from coordinate 809,989 downwards.
CTCTATGGGCTCCTTTTCGCCTAATAAGTCTCCAGCGGTGTGAGCCGTACCCGTCCGGCGCCCAGAGCCTGGCTAAGGAACCGCGAGGCAGCCTGCCCCACCTGGTTGAAGAGCAAAAAGTGGTCCATCTCACCGCTGGCAATCAGGATGTCCAGTTTGTCCCATACCTCGTCCAGCGTGATCTCAGCTAAGGTGATGTTCGCCAGGGGGAGGGCTTCGTTATCCCGGTGGGCGGTCAACAGAGCTTCGGGCGGCGTGTCATAGAAATCTGCCCACAGCGGATTGCGCCAGTCATAGCTGTCGATCAGGGCTCGCCAGGGTAGACCGCTGGCTTGTTCTTCCTGGAATATGCGTTCGGTTTCACCCAGCCACCTGTCATTCATTGCATCGCTCGCGTGGAGGTAGAGCAGGCGCGATGTGGTGATGACGATATTCATTTGGGTCTTCCTGGTCCGTCCGAACAACCCCATACCCGCTTCCAGCCTTTGCACCGGCAGGTGACCGATGACCGTCTCCGCCTGCGGTGCGTTTATTGCGCCGGTGGGTGTCCCGCACACTTTGCAGTAGTTAGCGCCTGCCGGTACCGGGTTACCGCACTGCTTGCATCTTTGTTTTTCAGTTGGCATTCTGAATCAACTCCAAAACACAGCCTGGTTTTCTATCTTGATTATACCCCGAAGTGCAATGAGCTCCCTTCAACCTGCTCCATAGGTATCAATTAAGGAGTTGTATAGCATAATCAGAGCTAAAACAGGCATCGCTCCCAAATTACGGGAGATTCCCTCTAGGGAAGGGTACGCAGTGGACTGCGTTTAGGGTTAGGTCAGAAAGCGATTCTTAGGCTGAAATTTTGCTGAATTGGCGTTGTCATTTATCCAGAAACCCCGGATGGATTTCCGCGAAAGCGGGAATGACGCCTCGTTTTCATTAAGTTGATGCCTGTGGGGCTCCCTTCAACCTGCCCCTTTCACCGCTAGCCTTTATCTCAGCGCCACCGGCAGGTAAGTAGCGTAATCATAGATTGGTCTGGTCACCGTGAGAACGGTGTCGTCTATGTACGCCGTACTTGTCTTGGGATATCCCGGAAACCAGTCCTGTGCAAGCCGGAACGCTACCTTTACAGTTTTGCCGGCAACATTTGCCAGTTCTGCTGCCGTCAACCTGTAGATTCTGTGTCTCCATGTCATTGGATAATGGTAAAAATAAAACATGCCATAACATGCATCCGCGTATTCTGTCTGCCAGGTTAGGTCCCAGATCATTCCGCACACGATGTCGTTATCAGCATCAGGCATCCGAGCTGATTCCCGTTACCCAATAACTCAGGATGACTTCCAGAGCGTCCGCAGGAATAGTGAGAGTCTGCCACACCCACGTTTCTTCACCGGTCATCATAACCGAGTATGATCCGCTGTGACTTGTACCCGACAGGATAGGACCGCTTTGTGTGTACCAATGAAGCCAACCGCTCTCAAAACCCGGATTTGACAGGCGTTGCACGGGCTGGGGGGTGAAAGCCAGCGCGTCAGTCTCGGCGCCTTCCGGGAACGCTCCCACCAGCGTTGTGTTTCCTGTACTGGTGTTGGCGATGCGCAATTCACCCTGGTTACTGTCATCGTTGTAGGCTGCCAGGTATAAAACGCCGGATTCCTCCTCGAAGTCCATCCCCTGTGGGTAATTTGCATCGAAACCTATGGGTCCAATCACGGTACCGGCCCCGGTTGATTTGTTGATGCGTACCAGGGCGTCTATGCCGACATCCAACCCATACATTATGCCGTTGGCATTGATGGCGATATCGATGATAGCGGGCGCGTTGGTGATTTGTCCGACCATGGTTGCCGCCCCGGTAGTGGTATTAATCGTGTAAAGGTAGGAGGTAGCTCCATCTGTAGAAGAGGCGTACAGGATACCGTCTGCCGTGCCGGTTGCGCCTGACCATACTTGTCCGGAAAGGGGATGGCATGCGCCAATTGTGGTATCGGTGCCGTCATCGGTAGCCAGCGTGTGGAGTTCTTCGAGCGTCAAATCGAGGACATACAGGCGGCTGTAGTCGCGCCCCACAAAGTCGCCGGCAAAATATGTTGTACCGGCAACATTACCAGCATACAGCCACTCATCCGGGGCGCTGGCGTCAGGAATGTAGCGCATTCTTTCGTTTGGGTGAAGCTCCACTGTATAAGCTGCGCTCATCACCGATGCGGTCTGGGTTGAAACGCCGGATTCTGATCTGGACGAGGTTACGCTGGGCGCGCGACCCGTGAGTGTGGGTGGGGCGCCGGTGTCATTCATAAGGGGAGCGTTTACCCGAGGGACCTGCAAGGCGAGAGCGCGCTGGTTAGCTGATAGTGATTGAACTGGAAGATGGACGGGTCCCATTATCAGGGAAAGTACCGCACATGTGAAAGCGAGAGAAAAACGCACAAATCCACGCAGCATGACCAACCTCCTTTAATTGCAGTTAAAAATTTATGATCCCTTCAGACTCCGGCTGTAAAATGCACAGCGGCTGTAAAATGCACAGCGGCTGTAAAATGCACAGCTTGCAGTTTTGGTCCATAGGGTGGCTGGTCAAGCATTATGTCTGAGCCAAAACTGCTTCTTGCTTTGCGCTTATGCTGCTCTCCGTTTTGTTTTACCGCTAAAGTGAAATACTCCCCAGACTCCTGATTGCCTGGATTATGTATCTCATAGATAAAGAGGTTAAATTTGGCACAATCCTGTATTATGCCTCTTCCTGGAAAAGGCTAATGTCGTCGAGGGTGCCTGCGAAGATGGCGATCTCAGTACCGGCGGCATCCATCCAATACAACTGGGAACCGCACTGATTGCAGAAATGCCAAACACCTGAGTCACAGTCTGTGCCTGATGCTGCACGATACACCGCAGGCGTGCCTTCCGTGATTTTGAACGTGTCCATCGCGACGCCTACATTGGGGGAGGTCAGGGTGGCGGTTGCCTTTTGGCAAGCCCGGCAGTTGCAGCTGCCCTGCCGCAGGATGGGACCCTGCGCCTCATATTTGATGGCGCCGCAGTGGCATTGACCTGTGATTGTCTGAACTGTTGTTTGCTCCATAGTATCCTCCTTATCCCGGTCATTTTACAGTGATACGCTGGCTGTCGCAAATCTCTATTTTTTCACCGCGGCCAGCGTTTCTCAACCGCCGGAAGCTGCGGGAATGCGGCATGGGGTTCGCTCTGATACCAATAAGCTACTGAAGCGATATCGTCCGCCAGGGGCTGGTATTTACGGTTGGGCCACCACCCAAGGGCTTGAATCGTCACCCGCAGATCGTGATCGAAGTAGATGGGGTCCATAATGTGCCAGCGGTACAGGCTCCACTTGGGCGGTCCTTCATTCCCGGCATGTTTGAGCACATTGCCCACGTACGCCGTGCTGTAAAGTTCAGGGAACCCGTAACTTCCGCACAGGTAGTCCTCGGTCCCGGTCCCGCAGATGGTTGGGAACGCGGTATCCCCGTCAATGTAGAATTTGACCTCCCCTTCCCCGAACCAGCCATCGGAGAGCTGGGTCCATGCCAGGAATGTGCCGGCGTACTTGCCCATCCCCGTGATATTATCAACGATGACGTAGTCGGGGTTTGCGCGGTCGGTCACCGCCCTCCGCCACTGGGCGTGAAAGGTTCCGGCATTCTCCGGTATTTCTGTCTCCATATACGTGATCTGGTAGGTCAACAGGAAAAGCTCCTCCGGGTCTTCATTGGTGAAGGTGATCCTGCAGTGGCTGTGGAATGGCATGGGCCAGTAGCAGTTAAATGCCGATTTGGGGTTGACGACGACGGCGAGGGAGTTGACCGGCGCGAACAAGTTGTGCCCCACGGCGAAAAAGTCCGATACGGGCACCTCAATCGACGGCGTTTCTTCGCCGTCCCAATAGAATCTTATGATGTGCGAGCGTCCTTTCGCCGGGTCAGCCACCAGCCAGATATGCTGGATCACGCCGGGACCGTCGACGTCCATCAGCGTCAGCGTTTCTCCGGATTTGACCTTGACAAAGGGATTGACCTTCCAGCCCTGCCCCAGGTCGCTGGCGGCAGCGCTGAAGGGCAGATCCTCCGCAGGCACCGCCATCCCGCCCTTGCCCTTCTCACCGGTCGGGTTCTCCGGGCATACGGAGCGCGTGCGCGCTCCACCGAGTAACGGCAGTCCCCCAAGTCCAAATGTTGCGAGTGTGTTCATAAACGACCTCCTTGATTAACTCAGAATCTCGTGCAGACAGCGAATACTGTCCATAATCTCGGCGCGCACTGTTTTATTTGACCCCCAACGCACAGGATACAGTTCCAGGTTATAGAGTCCTTTGTACCCGGAAGACCTCAGCATGTTAACCCCGGAAACAATGTGTGCATTGGATCCGGTCAACGGTCTGTGTGTATCCCCGTCAGGTGACAGCCCGTGAATGTGCGTGTGAATCACCTTTCTGACAAACGCCGGGGGAGGGTTTGCGGATAACCTGTGTTGTTGAACGGATGATTGTGTGTGCCCCATATCCCAACAAAATCCTGTTTCTGCGCTGTTCAGTTGCTGTGCCATTGCCAGGAGCCCGGCGTAGGTTGTGCCGGGGTTTTCAACACCATGATAGCGATTGATTTCAAGGCTTATTCTGATGGGATAATTGGCGGTATGGATGTCTCCGGTTATTTGCTGGAGTGCGCGTATCGTAGTGTCCATTAACACCTGGTAAGCAGCACCGGGATTGGCATGGGCATGCACAACCATAATTGTCTCCAGGTGTTGTTCCCTAAGATATTCCATCAAGGGAAGGAGATGTGGATAGTTATCGCTGATAAGGTGGCTTGTCGCGTGACCGGTCAGATAGCCGTGCAAAGTGAGTCTCAAGCCAGAATCGAGGATACGCTGCGCCACATCTAGCAGTTCGCCGTCTGGAGCATGAGGGCCAAATTGCTGGAGTTCGATGGCGCTGACGCCGTTTTGTTTGAGGTCGTGCAGGGCGTCCCCCGGTTTGCCAAGGGCATCAGCGAAACATGCACCGCTGGCAGTCTTGTTTGTGCCGTTCAGATAATCGAAGGGCAGAGAAAGGCCAATACTCACAGTCGTATCTCCTCAAACCATTCAGGGATTGTAATTTCCAGGCTGCTCTCTGCTGTGTGAAGCCTCTTTGCTGCAGTCTTGGCATGCCAGGTGCGCCAGCAGTCTTCAGGCTCACGCCCAAACTCATACAGATGGGTGAGTAACACCTTTTGCGGACGGAAGCTGAGGGTGAAATCGACAAATGCATCCAGGAGCGGTGGGTTCCAGGCAAGTGCTGCTGAACGTCCGAGGAACACATGGGCAAAGATCGCAGTTACACCTGCAAATGGAGTTAGAGTTGCAGTGTCGTAGGTGCGAATGTCCCCCGGCAGCAAGTATGAACCACCCGGCGTTGTAACCAGATAACCCGTTTCTTGGACATGGTTGACTTCCCCTGTGCTGAGATGTTCAAAATGGGGGGCTGCAAACGGCGTAATTGTGGCATCGGCAATGGTGATTGCTTTGCCCGGTATGGCGACGGAGAATCTGGAGGCGGGCAGCACTGTTTTTTGCCTGAAAAAAGTAACCATGGGCTCGGGAACGATCCAATGGCAGCGTGCGTCTGTGAGTTGCGACCAGAGCAGTGGGTCTGTGTGATCCATGTGGGTGTGGGTCAGCAGAACAAAATCCAGGTCTTTTAGATCCTGACGCACGTCCAGCAGAGGCGCCTCCGGGACCCGGTTATTCAGGAGGACGGGGTCCACCGCCCACTTTAACCCTTGCGTATTGAAAAGGTAGTTTGCTGAATACATAAGCCACACCGCATCGTCGTGGCGCGGTGCCTGCCACGCGCGGACCATTGTGTGCCAGAGTTCGGCGTAATCCCGTACAAGCACCTCTCGCCTGGCATCGATTTCGAGTTGGATAGGGTTCCTGTCGTAGTGGTTCATGTCTTGGCTATAGGTATCCTTCGAGTGCGTTCGATTACGATACAACTTCCCTCTTGTTGTTTCCCTTGTGCATAGCTAAGCCGTTTCACTCACCCACGCCAGATCAAAGCGCGCGACGGTAATGGCTTTGGTATCGGTCATATGGTCCAGCATCCCATCCTCATAGACACAGCAGATTGTACCGTCCGGGGTCTCGGTCAGGTCGGAATAGCCTGATGGTCCCGGCTCCAGGACCCGTGACGCAGTCCAGGTCCGGCAGTCATCGAGGCTTAGTTTCACCGTCAGGCGTTTGCGGTCGTGCGCCAGGTTGTTGCCTTTCGGTATCAATTCATTTTCCAGGTTGTCAGGATTGGCGAAGAGGATAGGTTTGGGGTCCAGTCCAGTGCGCTCCAGTTTGAGAAGGCTTGCCATACAGACCGGCTCCAGGAGCGCAGGATCAAAGACCGGATCGGTCCATCCGGTTGCGCCGTCCTTGCTGGTTGAGATCAACCGGCGATTTTCCTTTGATTCGCTGCGGATGTTCAGCAGCACCCGCCCGTCGTTGAGCTGCACCGGGAGGGTTTCACTCGGGTAAATGATCCGGTCTGTGGTGTGGGCGACAAAGTCGCCGCACTGCCACGCTGCGCCGTGATTATCACTGTAAATCACAGCCACTTCAGAAGGGCGGTGCCCCAGGTGTCCGGGTCCGAATTCGGACCCGCTGCCGTCGGACATCCACACCGGCACCACCAGCCTGCTGTTGGTCAACTGGATGCCGTGACCCGGACCGGTAGCAATCACGCGCCATGGGTAAGTCTCACGGAAAGGCAGCAGCATTTCAGTGATCTCTACAGGTTCAGAGAACGTAGCGCCTTCATCAGTGCTGTGCATCTTAAAGAGCCGTTCATAGTTGTGGCAGTACAGAGCTTGAATGCATTTTTCATTTATGTCATAGATCATGACAAAGTTACTGAGCGGTCCGGGTCCGTAGTCCTGGCGCCGTATTAACCCGACGGTTTCGTCCCAGGTGGCTCCGCCATCTGTGCTTCTGCGCATCACAATGTCGTTATTGCCCCAATCTCCCCCTTCCGGACGGGCTTCCGCAGTCACCAGAACTGTGCCATTGGGGGTGGCGAGGATTCCGGGAACGCGGTAAGTCCGGTACCCGTCTTTGCGCGCTTCAAATATGGTGATCTTTTCCAGCATTGAGTAACTCCTTGGACAATATTGAATTGGGTTTAGTGTATCCAGGTCGGATTTTATGTCCAGTTGCGTGGAGGCACAAGCGGTTGGCAGGCTGTGGCTATGCGGTTGCCTTGGTACTACTAAAATCAATAGATCATTCTTTATTTGCTACCTGACACGGTGGCCTCCGGCATCAAAGTCCATATCCTGCTCCAGTATCTCGTCCAGGTGCACCATCCATTTACTGATGGGTATCGACTGCAAGCATTTGTTTTGAAATGCAATTTGCTTTCATATGCCTGGCACTTATGAGGATAGTGATCGCTGTCACGGGCATAATTTCCACAAGGTCCGCAACGAGTAAATAATTGCCTAAAACAACCTATTAAGAAGATCTCCAAACAATAGAGAAGATGTACCTTCAGAGTAGAATGCTCAAACGCGTTGCAGTTACTAAATGACCGGGTTGACTCAATCACTTTCTATCACTGCAAATATTACCTGGTAATATCGTGTCGAAATCAATGAAAAATTAATCAAACGAACCACAATTTATCCAGTAGCATTTTACACTAGAACGAGAGAGCTGCCTTGACCTTTAATTCGGGTGTAGTAAAATCGTGGCGTTTTACTTAAATAGGATGCCTGATAATCCCTTGATCGAGGTGGTGGATATGTCCCCTTCAATGACCAAAGGTCAGCTAGAGGCCAAAGTTACTGCCGCTATCACCCAATTTGAGCGGGAGCATTTGGGACGTGGTCCTCAAGAGGTTCGAACTTGGATCATCCAGGACCTGATCCTGATACGTCTTAAGGGAGTCCTTACGCCAGCTGAGGAGAAACTAGCCCGAGATCCAGAGGGACACCGTCTTGTCGAGGAGGTACGCAGGCAGCTGATCGAAGGATCTCGTGCTATGCTTGACAAGATGATCCTGGATCTCATCGGGGTGCAGGTAGTTAGTTTGCACAGTGATATAAATGTCGAGATAGGCGAACGTATCTTTGTCTTTACTTTGTCGGAAGACCTGGAGGCGAAGTTCAGATGGTAGCGTAGATTACACTATCGTGCCAAATCAGATTGAGGTGTGATCATAGACTGGGTGCGTTTGACGATTTAATAAAGCTGTGCTATACTTTTTCGCAGTGAAATAGAGTTCAACATGGTTGACAAGATGGAGGGCATGTTCTTGATATAAGAGCAGACCAGCCATAGAGTAGGCCAACATTAGAACACCCATAGGGATGTTTTAATGTTGGCCTTTTTTTGTTTTCATGCGTGGATGAGAAGAGATATAACATAATGACGGCAGTTAATAGAAACAGCTTGTTCGTTGACTTGGCACAGGCATTGCAAGAATTCTGGGAAGACTACGCAGGAATCCGTCCTTCCCATGTCTGGGTAGTCGCTGACAAGGATATGATCGCCATGTGCTTGGAAGGTGTTCTTTCTCCCGCCGAGTGGCAGATGGCTAGTACCCTGGCAGGCTCTACTATGCTGGAGGAGCTTGAAAAGCTCCTCTTAGATCAGGCTAAGCCCTACCTCAAGCAGTTGGTAGAAGGAGTTATAGATCAGGAATGCATTCAGGTCCAGGTCCGACCGGATGTGGCAAATGGCAGTGTTCTGGCATTCTTTCGGCTAGAGTGACCAGTCTCACGCTTTTCTAACAGTTCATCTACAACCAGTTTTGGTTTGTCGGTATTAAAGCGCATAAGTGCGGATAAAATGATCGAGATATTTATAGTTACGTTATCATAGCTCTTCGAATCACCTTATCAGCGCAACAGTGGGAAGTAGAGTATGTCCCTTCCCTGACTCACCCAGTTATTTCTTAATTACTTGTTAGGAGGTTGAAATTGCAGATCGAACAACGTTTGTGGCACACCCTTGACCATGAAGAGATATTCAACATACTCGACGCCAGTCCCAGTGGGTTAAGCGTGGTTGCTGTCGAGCGCCGTCTGGTGGAGTTCGGTCCGAATGAGATTGAGAGCGCACACAAGGTCAGCAAACTCGTCATTCTGTGGGCGCAGATCAAGAATCCGTTGGTTTTCGTGCTGTTGGCAGCGGCAGGCATTTCAATACTAGCTGGCAAAAATCTGGATGCAATAGTGATTGGCGTGGTCATTGTCGTAAACTCCCTCATTGGGTTCTTCCAGGAATACCGGGCTGAAGAAGCGCTGGCTGCCTTGAAAGCCCAGTCCGCTCTGGAAGCTGAAGTGGTACGCGACTGCGCAGGACGTCGGCGAGTGCGTGGAAATGCGCATCCCCACGGCGGAGGTCGTGCCCGGGGATATCATACTTCTCGACGCGGGTAGCAAAGTGCCTGCCGACGCGCGGCTCATTGAAGCAGCGAACCTGGAAGTGGATGAGGCGATGCTCACCGGTGAGTCGCTCTCCTCGCGGAAAACGGTATTTCCGTTGATCGGAGCGGATATGTCCATCGCAGATCGCACCAACCTTATCTACGGCGGGACCATCGTCACCAATGGTCGCGGAAGGGCTGTGGTCTACGCCACCGGTGGACGCACAGAGATGGGCAAGATTGCCAAGCTGATCCAGGAGACTGAGAAAGCTGATTCACCCTTGCAAAAGCAGACACTTGACCTGGGTATGAAGTTGGGATTTTTAGCTGTCGGCGTCTCAACTTTGACGCTAATTCTGGGACTATTGCAGGGATTACCCTTCCAGGAGATGTTTCTGTTTGCGTTAGCCTCCGCGGTATCCTCGATTCCTGAAGGCTTACCGGCAGTCATGAGTATTACACTGGCTGTGGGGGTCAATCGCATGGCAAGACGCAACGCCATCATTCGCCGCTTGCCGGCCGTAGATACTCTTGGCGCAGCGAGTGTCATCTGCACTGACAAGACCGGGACACTCACGACCAATCAGATGACCGTGCAGCAGGTTATGGCCGATGCCAAGACTATGCACGTCACTGGCGTTGGCTTTGCGCCAACAGGAAGATTTTTGCGTGATGGCAAGCCCTACGATCCCACCGCCACCCCTGACCTGCGCCTGGCATTGCACATTGGTGCGCTGTGCAACGACGCGCGGCTCATACGGCACCAATCCGGGGAAAACTACGCCTGGGAAATACGTGGCGATCCCACAGAAGGCGCGTTAGTCGTTGCTGCAGCGAAGGCCGGTCATCACAAAGAGTTTTTGGACGCGCAATTACACCGGATAGACGAGTTGCCGTTTAATTCCACAACCAAGTTTATGGCAACTTTCCACAAGGGGCAGGAAGGGGAGGTTTGGGTCTTCGTCAAAGGCGCACCGGAGAAGGTATTGGAACACTGCCCACAAATCCGTGAGAACGCCAAAGTACGGGCGTTGGAGGCCGCTGACCATGAGTTGATCCTGGCGGAAAACCATCGCATGGCGAGTGAGGCTTTGCGAGTCCTCGGGCTGGCCTACCAGGTCATCGCGCCAGATGAAGTTGAGGCATTCAAAGAGGCGCTGGAATATGGACACCCAGCCGATCTGATTTTCGTCGGCCTGGTGGGGATGATGGATCCGCCCCGTCCCGAAGTGCCCGAAGCCGTAGCCCGATGCAAACGAGCTGGTATCCGCGTAATAATGGCAACCGGCGATCATAAAGTCACAGGCGAGGCTATCGCGAGGCAGGTGGGGATCCTCGATGGGGATGAAAGGGTATTGACCGGACCGGAGTTGCGACAGATGAGCGATGATGAGTTGGATCTGATTATCGAGAAGACAGCAGTTTTCGCTCGTGTCTCGCCGGAGCACAAGCACCGCATTGTCGAATCCCTGCAACGACTGGGGCACGTGGTCGCGATGACCGGCGACGGCGTGAATGATGCACCAGCGATGCAAGCAGCCCAGATCGGCGTGGCGATGGGTGTCACAGGTACGGACGTGACCAAAGAGACAGCGGAAATGGTACTCACCGATGATAACTTTGCCAGTATCGTCAACGCGGTGGAAGAAGGGCGCGTTATCTTCCAGAACGTGCGTAAAGTCGTAAAATTCCTGCTCGCTACCAACGTCGGTGAGGATTTGACACTACTTGCGTCGCTGATTTTATTCGCGTCGAAAGGGTATGATCGTCACTCCAGTGCAGATTTTATGGGTAAACCTGGTAACCGACGGGATATCTGGATATTACCCTGGCCATGGAGCCAAAAGAAGGTGATGTAATGGATGATCCACCTCGTAAACCAGACGCACGCATCATCAATCGCGAGATACTGCAAAACATCGTTTTTGTAGCCCTGTTTATGGCAGTGGGCACGTTATGGATGTTTAACCTCGCGCAATCCTGACGGGCAACCTGGTACGAGCGCAAACGTTGGCCTTCACAACCCTGGCGATGTTCCAGGTTTTTAACTGCGCTAAACTGTCGTTCGCGGGATAAATCTGTCTTCCAATTGGGTTTTTTCAAAAACCGTTATTTGATTGGCGCGATTGCTCTTTCCATTGTGCTGCAAGTGGCTGTTCAAAATGTACCGTTTATGCAAAAGGCGCTGGGAACTGTCCCACTGAGTTTGACAGATTGGGGTTTGATTCTACTAGTCTCCAGCTCTATCTTCGTTGCAGATGAATTACGCAAAGCGATCCGGCGACGAACCCTGTCCCGGGTTGACAGTTAAGGTTGAGCAGGTATGCGTTAGATAACTTATATTCATCACGGGTAAAATGCATCCCGACCAACCAGAATCCGTGCTTATGAACGCAAAGCAGGATGCTGGCATAAATCAGAATGACGTACAAACTAATAAATTGGAGATATCAATGAGAATGCTAGAAATGAAGACAAATACAGAATGGTACACCCTCTCGATAGAAGGTACGGCTAGGGATCTGAAGACCGACCTGGTGGCAGGTCTATCCACTTTGGAGGTCGATGATAGAAAAGCACGTTTTGGACTGAATGAGTTGGCTGAGCGACCCCGACAGGGTTTCTTAATCCGTTTGTGGAACCAACTCAATCAGTTTCTGGTGCTAATCCTTATCACCTCTGCGGTCGTTTCAGCCGGAATAAGCTTGAACGAATATAGCAAGAGTGGTGAGATAATCGAGTTTATAGAACCAGCAGCCATTATAGCTATCGTCGTTCTGAACGCGATCCTTGGATTAGTACAGGAGGGTAAATCCGAGCAAGCCCTGGCAGCGTTGAAAAAGATGGCCGCACCTAACGCCACTGTGATACGCGAGGGTCAGCAGCAAGTCGTTCCTGCTGCACAACTCGTACCCGGTGACCTAATTGTCTTGGAGACAGGTAACTATGTACCCGCTGATGTCCGTCTCGTTGAGAGTGTTAACCTTCGCATCGAGGAGGCATCGCTAACTGGGGAATCAGTGCCGGTAGAAAAGACAGCTGTGCTAGAGATAGATCAGGAAGCAGGACTGGGAGATCGCCGGAACTGCGCGTATATGAGCACGACTGTAACATATGGTCGTGGCAAGGGGATCGTCGTTGAAACGGGGATGAAAACTGAAATCGGGAAAATAGCCGAGATGATCCAAGCTACTGGGGAGGACCCGACGCCGTTACAGCTCAAGTTGGAGCAGTTGGGCAAATGGTTAGGCATAGCTGCTTTGATTATCTGCGCCATCGTTGGTGTCATCGGTGTCATTCGAGATACTGATCTTGGCATGATCGCGACATATGGGTTGAGCGTTTATTTTACTCAGTCAAGCCATGTGCTGGTCGAGATGTTTATGCTTGCTGTCAGCCTGGCTATAGCTGCTGTGCCGGAGGGTCTCCCGGCTGTAGTCACCATCTGTCTGGCCTTGGGTATGCAAGAAATGGTCAAACGAAACGCACTGATCCGAAGGTTACCCGCAGTGGAAACACTCGGTTCTACGACAGCTATCTGTTCCGACAAGACAGGAACTTTGACCCAAAACGAGATGACCGTCATCACTGCCTATGCGGATGACAATTTGATTGAAATCTCTGGGCGGGGATACAAGCCAGAGGGCCAATTCAGCAAAAACAATGAAGCAATTCAGCTCAAAGCTTATCCGGGATTGGAAAAACTAACCTTGGCGTCACTTTTGTGTAACGATGCCAGGCTCGAGCGCAGGAACAGTCAAGATGGGGATACTGAGGAATGGCGCATGATTGGTGACCCAACAGAGGGAGCACTGGTGGTGATGGCAGCCAAGGCCATCTTTTGGCGTGACGAGATGGAAAAACATTATCCCCGTGTTGCCGAGGTTCCCTTTGATTCAAAACGCAAACGCATGACGACTATCCACCGTACACCTGAGGGCGGATTCGAAGCGTTCGTCAAGGGCGCTCCTGATTTATTACTACCTTTATGTGAAAGTGTGTACGCCCAAGGTGAAGTGCGTCCAATGACAGATGAAGAGCGTATTACAATTCTGGATGTTAACCGTGACTTAGCGAAGAACGCCTTGCGCGTTCTGGGTGTTGCCTATCGCACGATTCAGCTACTCCCGGAAAACCCATCCGCTGAAGAGCTTGAGCACGATCTGACTTTTGTTGGATTGGTGGGTATGATCGACCCGGCTCGTCCAGAGGTGCGAAAAGCCATCGCAATGGCAAACAGTGCTGGGATAAAAACAGCAATGGTCACTGGAGATTACTTGGATACCGCTGTAGCGATTGCCCTGGACCTTAACCTGTTGCAACAGGCGGATAACATAGAAGGACGTGTCCTTTCTGGCAAAGAATTGGACGAAATGTCGGACCAGGAACTGGTGGAAAAGGTCGACGATGTCATCGTCTATGCTCGTGTCTCGCCGGAGCACAAGGTACGCATCGTCGATGCACATAAGCAGCGAGGTCACATTGTGGCTATGACCGGCGATGGAGTCAACGACGCTCCTGCGCTCAAACGGGCGAGTATTGGGGTATCGATGGGCATCACCGGTACAGATGTCGCGAAAGAAACAGCTGACATGGTGCTTACAGATGATAACTTTGCTTCGATAGTCTCTGCGGTGGAGCAGGGTCGGATCATCTTTTCCAACATTCGTAAATTTGTCTACTTTTTGCTTTCCTGCAACATGGGAGAAATCCTGACTTTATTCGTAGCCATGATCGCAGGACTGCCCTTACCCCTGACTGCGTTGCATCTCCTCGTGTTGAACCTGGTAACGGACGGTGCCCCAGCGCTGGCTCTGGGGTTGGAAAAAGGTGATCCCGACATCATGGAATTGAAACCCCGTCCAGTGAACGAGCCAATAATCAATGGAGTGATGATATGGGGTACGGTGATCCAGGCATTCAGCATTGCCGGGGTTGTTCTAGCAGCTTTTTTAATTGGCTTGAACCGATTCGATGATCTACGTCACGCGCAAACACTCGCATTTGTTACCCTCACCACATCTGAGCTGCTCCGTGCATACACGGCGCGATCAGAGCGATACCCGATATTGCGCCTCAAATTGTTTGGTAATCGGTGGATGCAGTGGGCAGTAGCCGGGTCTTTCCTTGTGCTCCTGGCGACAGTATACTTGCCCGGTCTCAACAATATAATCTTCGGGAACGTCCCGCTGACCATAACTGACTGGGTGATTGTAATCCCACTAATGCTGATCCCTGCTTTCATGGCTGAATTATACAAAGCCCTTTTACTGAGAAAGAGTCGGCCTCAGCGCCAGCATCGGGTTACAGCAATGACATAGTAATCAATTGGTAAAGAGTTATCATTTACAATCAGCTCTTTCGAGCAAGTAATAGTACTTTCATCATTGGAAGATCATGTACAAAATATCTCTATCGCATTAGAGAAACGCAAGATAATTTGTCTTTCGCAAGACCCCATCATCCCGCGCCTGATTATGGCGTGGGATGATGGAGTGTTCTGGCTAACTACCGTTGTACACCTGGCTAACCTGCTCTTTGATGCTACGTAAATCACAAAAGGTAATATTTCACGACTTATGGTTATGATTAGAGAAGATATCGTCACTCTTAATCTGGAGTGGGATATGTATAATGAATTCCTGAAACCAAGGGGCTACTTGGAAACATTCATGATTAATAAATGTGCTAAAAATATTGCCTTTTCAGCACAAGGCGATCTATGAAATACCATCTTTTCTAACACGGTGACTTCAGGCATCCACCATCACGTACGCATCAAAATCTATGCCCTGCCCCAGGATATCGTCCAGGTGGACCATCCACTCGCTCACCACCACCCCCAGACCTTTGGATGCCGTGTACAGCAAACCTTTGGTCCCTGCCTGGTTGTTGCTGTCAATATAGTTATATTGGAACTGCCAAAATCAATAGATCGCTCTGTTTTACCCTTGCATACGAGTCTTTTGCTACCCTGAGATGATGACTTCAGGCATCTGTCATCACACAAGACAGTCAAATGTTTTCTTTATTTAGATAAGGAATAAGGAGGTGGCTTATTTAGCAAGGTGCAATTGTTTCGAACTCCAATGTAATGGTAAACAATCAGCAAGTAAATATGGTTCTTAAAATGCCATATATGGAGGTGACTAATGGTTACAAAGAAAATAAATCTATCGAGCCGGTTTACCGTCAAATTTCACGTCAGTAATATACTTTCCAAACCTAGGGCTGAGAGCCACACAGAGGCCGTGGCGTTAGCGATTCAAAACCACCTGGTATAATCGCGCATTTTTGTATTATGCGCAACGCTTAAAAAAGCCTGTGTTGTTTACCTCAAAGGAATGTGAGTTTTATCACTCCGGTCCACCTTCTGATAAACCAAACGTAATAGCTTCCTCCAAGGTCATCGCCAGTCCCCGGTTATAAGCGGTATTGAATGACACCTCATCCAGGTATTGGCACAGCGCTCCTGATAACCGGTCTATATCCTGTCTGAATTCCGAACTCCAAAAAAAAGTTTTGCAGCGCAGCTTCTCCACAGCACCCAGGAGGACAGCCACGCGCTCTGGCTGGTCTGCGATATCAGCCAGCTGGACCAGCCCCCATAAATCTCCAGAAATGGTAAAGTCAATAAGATCTGTTTCCCGCAGTAAAGCCAAACTTTCTTTAAAACGAGTTTTCGCCTCTGGTAGTTGACCCTGGAGCAATGCAATGTAACCGATAAGATAGACTGTTTCAGCGATACAGTTTTTATTGGCCGTTTTCAACGATAGTGCCAGTGTTTTTCTAGCATACTGCCTTGCCCGATTATAATGCCCCTGGCTACAAAGAACAACAGAAATCCTACTAAGGGCAAATCGTTCTCCTGTCTTATTTCCTATCTGCTGGTACAATCTCAAGCTTTTTTCGCAGAATAACATGGCTGCTGTATGGTGATATTGACTATATTCAATCGTACCGAGTATCCACAATGCCGCAGCCAGACTATCCTTAGCCCCTGTATCCTCAGCGAGGTGGTAGCATTCTTCAGCCGCAGCATGCGCAAGCTCAAATTTACCCAGATTATCTAGTTTCCATCCATAAATATAGAGCGCCTTCATTAAAACTAATGCATCATTGAGCTTGCGGCACAGGACCAGGCTTTCTTCTAAAAGCGGAAGTGTTTCATTGGAATCTGGAAAGGAGAAGGTCGCTTGCGCCAATGTCATCAACGCATACGCCAGACCATGCCGGTTACCCAGAGACTGGAAAATGTGGACACTTTCTTCACCATACTTGATCCCTGTTCTGCTGTCCCCCTGATGCCAAGCGAGTTCGCATGCAGCACGCAAGACCCAGGCACGTAATGGGTTGAGATTAAAATCAGGTGTGCTGCTCTTTGCCAGCACCTGCGCCAGCCAATCATGGCCTTCCATGAGTCTGGCCTGCAAGATCCAGTAGCGCGTTAACGCACTCGCCATGCGCAGACTCATCTCATGATCGTGTTCCAGCGCCCACGTAAGGGCTGCGCGGAGATTATCCAGTTCCCAATCCAGACGTTCCATCCACAGTTCAGGTTCCGGTCCGTCCAGCTGGTATTCAGACGCCTCTGCCAGTTCAAGGTAAAAGAGCGCGTGCGCCTGCTGCACGGAATCAGCTTCAGCACTCGCGTAAAGGTGCTCTAAAGCATACTCGCGGATGGTCTCTAACATCGTGAAGCGTGCAGTCCCTTGCACATCGGATTGCTGAAGCAAGCTCTGATCCACCAGTTTCTCCAGGCTATCCAACACGTCAACCTCCAACTCCCGGCGCAATACAGGATCACCAGGAAGTTGCGAGACTGCCTTTGCGGCTTCCCAGGTACATCCCCCGGCGAAAACAGCCAACCGCCGGAAGAGCTTTTGTTCGTCAGCTTCCAGGAGTGTATAGCTCCACGCGATGGTGCTGCGCAGCGCGCGCTGCCGGTCCGGCAGGTCTTTAGGACCCCCTTTCAGGAAGGGCAGGCGATGCTCTAACTGCGTTAGCATACCCTCCAGAGGTAGCAAACGGAGGCGCACTGCCGCTAATTCAATCGCGAGGGGCAGTCCATCCAGACGAGTGCATATTTCCACCACCCAATGGGCATTCTCATCCGTGAGTGTGAAATCCGGTTTAACCCCAGCGGCGCGGTCAACAAATAAATGTACAACCTCGTTTTGTGCTAATGTTTGAAGATTGAGGGTTGCCTCCGCATCCGGTAAATGCATGGGCAGCACAGGATAAGTGTGTTCTCCGGTCACGTGCAGTAACGACCGGCTGGTCACCAGCACTTTTAATTTAGGCAGGTCGGTTAACAATGCGCTGACCACCGGAGCTGCATGGATGACGTGTTCAAAGTTATCCAGGACGAGCAAAAGATGTTTATCCCGCAGGTGGCGCTCCAAAACTTCAGAAAGTTTTGTGTCAGCGGTACTTCGCAAACCAAAGGTCTGGGCTATTGCATCCAGGACCAAGGAAGAATCGCGAAGTGAAGCCAGTTGAATAAAAAACACGCCGTCCTTAAAGGCAGATAATACCTGGCCGGCTACAACCAAACTCAGACGCGTTTTGCCAGTGCCACCCGATCCGGTAAGGGTCAGCAGACGGATATCAGGGCGTAGCAGCAGAGCCAGGATTTCCCTAATTTCTTTCTTACGTCCGATGAAAGAGTTGAGCTGAGCTGGCAGGTTGTTCAAGGGTGCAGGCGCATTAGGCTGCGCAAGTTCTGCCTCCGGAGTAGAAATGATGACGTTCCGCTCCGCTGCAATACCATAACGAATGTGGTTGTAGAGTGCGGTCGTCTCTGCGGTAGGCGCGATGTTAAGTTCCTCTTTCAATGTATGAATGCACAGTTGATACTGGCGCAGTGCAGCCGACTTCTGGCCTGATACTGCGTATAACTGCATCAGGCTGCGATGCGCCGGTTCATGCAGCACGTCCAATGCCAGCCAGCGCCGTGCAAATGAGATAGCACGCTCATAGAAAGCATGGTCAGCATACCATTTCACAAGGTGTTCCAGAGCAAAGGTTTGTTCACGGCGCAGTTCTTCAGCCAGGAAAAACTGCCACTCATCGAAGGTCGAACTGTCAGGCAGCCTGAAGCCCTCCATGAAGTCAGCCTTGTAGAGCGTGACCGCCTGCTCCAGGAGCGGTACGCATACTTCGCAAACCTCCATCGCGGGATGATCGTGGGTTTTGCACGCAGCAATGTGTTGACGAAACGCACTTACGTCCAACCAGTAATCAGACTGGTTCAGGGTCACGGTCTCCCGATCAACCTCCAATCTCCTCTGACCAGTAGATTGTTGAGTTCGGATAATGTCCGGCGCATATAAGCCAGGGCATGGGATTGATCATATTCAGGCCAGAAGAGTGTCGCCAACACATCACGGCTATGAGTGCGCCTGGTCACAGCCAGGTACGATAGCAGCGCAACAACCTTCCGGCGGCTGACGCGGATCTCATCGCCATCCAGTTCCAACCGCGGTGAACCGAGTAAATAAAGAGCCAGACCGGACATAGGCATCTTCCTTCTCTACACTTACATCCCGCAAAAAACGCATCAAAGGCATGTTGAAGGCATTGGAAGCTGCGATGAACAACGATAATACACCATCAATGTACACAAAGACACGAAAAAAGCAATATTTACCAGGTTTTTGGTTGTGCTGGTAAACCGCCCCAATGATTTCAACACTTTCTTGCCGTAATGCCTGGAAATTCTGTGGAACGCTTTATGGGACATTTTTGGGAATGCATCCGGGAACTTTTACGGTGCGGTCGCTGGCTATGCTGAGTGTGAAACATAACTCAGTCAGGGAGGCGACCGATGCACAAGACACGAACTTTTGTCACACTGTTGTTTTTGGTTACATCTCTGGTAAGTATTCTGGTAGCCACTGAACCATCAGGCTTCTCATATGGGAATGTACAGGTTATCCAGGCAGCTGGAGAACCTGCGGTAGGCGTAAAGCTGATGGCAACTAACCAAACTACATCCTGGGACGCGCGTGATGCAGCGCAGGTTCGTTTTGTCCTTCCTGTACTGTATCTCCATCAAAACAGACAAAACACCGGGGATATTGATCGGACACTCGACATCAATCTCACAGGCCTTGACGGTGGGATAGAGATAGAAGCTGAGATCTTATCCCGTCATGAAGATATCTCAACAGGCATGGTCTATACTGAGACACATCCATTTACCTTGCCGGACCCGACGCTGTACTGCTGAGAATCCATGTGTCATCCAGTGGACGATGAACCCCCAGACAACACCCGGTGATTTCTACACGTTGCGTGTGAAAGATGCTGCTGGAGATATCCTATGGCAGAATCCGTATCCCGACCGTCCTGATTTTGTTGTGCTGGATACCTGGGATGTACTTCTGGATGCATACACCGTGCGTATACTCTATGCCACGCTATTTCCTTTCGCCAAGGGGCATATTGATATGGCAAACCGTCTGGCTCCCGCAGCGGTGACAGATTTCATCGAAGAGCAATTTGTACCCATCATCACCGAAACCTGGCGTACCCAATTTACCAATTGGGGGCTTGGAAGATCCATCGATCCAGCCTGGGATGCTGATAAGATTATGGAGATTATCATCACCGATGCCCCTTTTGCGCTTTTTGACGGCCATGGCACCCGGTCGCGTTTTATTGAGATGGATAATCAGCCCACTAAAGAATGCCAACTATGGTGGTCATCCAGCAATAACTCTTTCCAGGCATACAAATCCCTGGTTGAAGCGACACGAGCTGTCTATGCCCATGAGTTCTTCCACCTTGTCCAGCGCAACATCCTGCTCACGACTGAACATCTCGAGCACAGGTGGTCAAATGTTTTCATCGAGGCGCAAGGGAAGTTCGCCCCCTCTGTCCAATATCCTGAAATCGAGGTTGTCTGGCCTCGTGTGCGGCCTGTCGAACTCAGCGAATACCTTGTTGCTGCGAATCGTTTTCTTTCACTACGCCTTAACAGCTCCTATCAGGATATGGAGGATGATCCTGTCTATAAATATGACGCCGCTTTATACTGGCGATTTCTTTATGAACAGTACGGCGATATGGAAATCGTCCAGACGGCTCTGGTTGAGATGACCAGGAGCTATGACGACGCTATCGTCCCTGCCATAAAGCGGGTTATGGACCGGACTTTCTCCCAGTATGCTGGTCCATTTACGTCCTTTGAGGACAGCCTGATTTCATTTGCCCGAGCGAACTACGCTTTGCGGTTGCCCGATGGACGTTGTGCAGAGGATGACCGCACGCAATGTAGCGGGAACTATTATGATCCCAGTCGTTTATACGTTACGCCAGCTCTTGAAGCCGAATTGGATTTCAACGGATCCCATCTCAGTTATGAAGGGACTATCCCCGCCAGTTATGGGATGGACTTTATCGAAATCAACCTGGATAATGGTGACCAACTTGATACGATACAAATCATCGTGAAGGGAAATAATGATGAATCTCGGTTTAATGTGCAGGTATGGCCCATCAAAAAAGCTCTCCCGAATGATTACTTTATGACAGTTGATCCTTTCATCATGCAACGACACACAGATGGGACTTCCAGTTATATATTCGATGCATCAGATACAACACAAGGCACGAAGCTGGCGCTCATCATCACGCGCCTGGATGCCGGAGAAGCAACTGACCCAAACGGTATATACACCGTGACCGTGAATTGAATCAGTGGTATTGATGATTGAGCGATGAGTAACGTTCACAGATTTAGTGTTGTAGAGTGATTTGAAGCATAATGCATGTTGGCTGATCCCATTCGATGGGAATGGGGAAATGGTGATGCACTGTAAAAAATTGTATGAAAACTGAGACTCCAATTTGTATGGGAGAGATTATCTACGGTGCCACAATGCACAGAGAATTGGTCGTCAAGCAAGCTTGTGGCTTGATGGAACCGGATTTTCCACGCAGTGGTGGACCCATTGAATTGCGCCGGATTGCCGAATTTGCTGAAATGCATTTTATGTCCATTGCGCCCGATAATATGAGCAGCCCGATTACTGCATTGCAACAGCTCATACGTGTGCAACGATTCCCAATTTCCTGGCTCTTGAATATCATTCCCATAATATCCCCTTATGGGATACGATGTTGAATTATAAGTACCCTATCCAGAACGGATATATTTCAGTTCCGGATGAACCCGGGTTAGGTATTTAACTTGACGAAGAATCTATAGCAGAATATATCCCGGCAAATCAACCGATGTGGCTATAAAGCACATATAAATAAAGATAGCCAATAAAAACTTCAAGATATATCACCAAAATACCCCGCCCTGTGAAAAGGTGGGGTATTTTACTGGACATATGCCCAGTCCTGGAATTACCAGAACGACCACAACCAGGGTGTACCGCTCTGACGGAAAAATGCATTCCTGATTAACCCTCGATTTGGGCATAAACCCTCTTGACAAAATACAACATGAAGTTACAATCGATGGTATAGATGGATATATCACATCGATGTGATATATGCTAACGATCATAACTTAGGAGTTGCAGGTGGCACAAGACTTTTTTTTCCGGTCTATTCTCGATTATGTTGTCAACGAGCAAATGCTGTGTGATGAGGATGAAGTATCGAAGCTTCCTCCTATTGGCACCCTGGCAAAAGAGCTGGGTATCAGCCACGGCAAACTTCGCGAGGATCTGATTGCAGCCCAGGCTTACGGGATGGTGGAGATGCGCCCCGGCGATGGGACCTATATCCGCCCTTTTGATTTCTATTCTGCCATCCGTCCCGCCGTCATTTATGCTATTGCGTGCGACAAGCATAACTTTGATAAATTCTATCGACTGCGTGCCCAGATTGAGGTTGGCTTTTGGGGAGAGGCAACCCGCAAACTACTGCCTGAGGATTTTTCTAAACTGGAAAGAATCATACAACGCGCCGAGGTGCGTTTAAACAGCACGCCCATTGAAATACCCCATCGCGAGCACCGTGTTTTCCATATGCTGCTGTTTTCCAGGTTGAATAATCCCTTTGTTCTGGGTTTGCTGAAGGCGTATTGGGACGGTTATGAAGCGGTGGAACTGCACCGTTATTTTGATTTGAGTTATTACGAAGGTATGTGGACTTACCATAAAAAAATCGTGCAGTTGTTGCAAGAGGGTGATTACCAGCAGAGCCAGCAGGTGCTGGTGGATCACTTTGCCATTTTGGAAACACGTTTGCAAATCACGGAATAGTTCGGATAAGCAAACGTTTTTTATTGTTGTTATGCCCGTGGATAATGTGGTGAATTCAATTCGGTAGTTCCAATCTAAGGAAAGGAGATAGGTCCCGGCAGAAATCTGGGGGGATTTTTGCCGGGCGCCGTTATAAATGGCGCCTGTGACCGATAAATTATGAACCTGACAATGCTGACACCAGAATTTCGTATTGAGCGCGATCCCGCACGTTGTATTGCGTGCCAGGTTTGCGTACGGCAATGTGCCAATGATATCCATGTTTATGATTCTGAGGAAGATTCGGTCTTCAGCGACGAGGCCAATTGTGTGGGCTGCCACCGCTGTATGACGCTGTGCCCGACCCACGCGCTGACGATACGCAAAAACCCGCGTGAATTCCGGACCAATGCCAACTGGACCGCTGAGCGCCTGACCAATATCTATAAGCAGGCTGAGACCGGTGGTATATTGTTGACCGGTATGGGTTGTGACGTCCCGTATCCCATCTATTTTGACCACATGCTGTTGAATGCCTCACAGGTCACCAACCCGCCCATCGACCCGCTGCGTGAGCCGATGGAATTGAAGACATTTATCGGTCGCAAGCCTGACCGGGTCGAAGTTACGCGGGATGGCAGTGGTGTGTCGCTTAAAACGCAGATGGCGCCGCAGATTACGCTGGATACGCCAATTATGTTTTCGGCGATGTCCTACGGCTCCATCAGCTACAACGCCTGCCAATCGCTGGCTCGTGCAGCAAAGGCATGCAATATCATGTACAACACCGGTGAGGGTGGGCTGCACCCCAACTTGTATGAGTATGGACCCTACACCATTGCCCAGGTAGCCTCCGGACGTTTTGGTGTGCACAGCAAGTACCTGGATACCGCCGCTGCTCTGGAAATTAAAATTGGTCAGGGTGCAAAACCCGGTATTGGCGGGCACTTGCCCGGTGAAAAGGTTTCGGCGGATGTTTCCAGAACCCGCATGATTCCCGAAGGCACGGATGCCCTGTCACCCGCACCCCACCACGATATATATTCCATCGAGGATTTGCGCCAGCTGATTTATGCGCTCAAGGAAGCCACGGACTACAAAAAGCCGGTGGGCGTGAAAATTGCAGCGGTCCACAATGTCGCGCCTATCGCCAGCGGTATCGCCAGAGCTGGTGCTGACTACATTGCCGTGGACGGCATTCGCGGTGGTACCGGCGCGGCGCCGACGATCATCCGCAATAATGTGGGAATCCCAATCGAGTTGGCGATTGCCGCCATTGACACCCGTCTTCGCGAGGAGGGCATCCGCAACCAGGTGTCGCTGATCGCTGCCGGGTCCATCCGCAACAGCGGTGATGTCATCAAAATCATTGCCCTGGGTGCTGATGCGGTCTATATCGGTACCTCGGCGTTGGTGGCGATGGGCTGCCATCTTTGCCAGAAATGTTATACCGGCAAATGCAACTGGGGTATTGCTACACAGGACCCTTACCTGACAAAAAGGCTTAATCCCAATATCGGAAGCGAACGACTGGCAAACCTGATCCGCGCATGGTCTCTGGAAATTAAAGAGATGCTGGGTGGGATGGGGGTTAATGCGATCGAAAGCCTGCGGGGCAACCGCGACCATCTGCGTGGGGTGGGGCTCAACCAGGTTGAGTTGGATACGCTGGGTATTAAATCAGCAGGTATGGCCTGATGTGGTGGCATGAAGTCACCATTCTGCCTGTGATTGGAGAGAAACGATGAAACAAATATACGTGAATGAGGAATATTGCATAGGTTGCCGGTTGTGTGAAATCCATTGTTTGGTGCAGCACTCGCAATCCAAGAAGATTATCAAAGCTTTCAAGGAAGAGGCGCCCCGAGCTATGGCCCGTCTGGTGGTGGAAGAGGAAGGACCGCTCTCCTTTGCCATGCAGTGCCGGCATTGTGAAGACGCGCTGTGTATTGAAGCTTGTATGACCGGAGCAATGCACCGCGACGAAGAAACAGGCACGGTCCAATGTGATGAGGACCGCTGCGTTGGATGCTGGATGTGTATTATGGTCTGCCCGTTTGGTGCAATTCAGCACAATCTGGTGGGTAACAAAGCAGCTTCAAAATGCGATCTGTGTTATACCGAAGACGAACCCGCATGTGTTGCGCATTGTCCCAATGCAGCACTTACGCTTATTGAAAAGGGTGAATTGATAGAGGAGCCGGTGAAATGAGATACGTCATTATTGGTAACTCAGCTGCTGCCGTTGGTGCTGTGGAAGCTATCCGCCACTGCGATCAGGAAAATCCCATTACCATTGTGAGTCACGAATCGTCTCACGTTTATTCGCGACCGTTAATCTCGTATCTGCTGGGCGGGTTGGTCGATGAAAGCCAGATGTATTATCGCTCAGAAGATTTCTACGACCGCCATAATGTCCAGACCATGCTGGGTGTGGAAGTGGTGCGAATTGATACCGAAGCGCAACGGATCATCCTGCAGGGCGGTGGGAACCTGGGCTACGACCGTTTGTTGATTGCTACCGGGGGAAAACCCTTTGTCCCACCATTACCGGGTTCAGACCTTGATGGCATCTTTACGTTCACGACCTGGGAGGACGCGCAGCGGATGGCACGCTATATCGATAGCCATCGCGTTGAATCCGCCCTGGTGATTGGCGGTGGATTGATTGGACTGAAAACCACAGAAGCCTTGTTGGCGCGTGAAATGCCGATTACGATGGTTGAGTTAGCGGACCGCATTCTCAGCGCGACCTTCGACCGCACAGCGTCCAAGATAGCTGAGACGATCTTGCGGCGTGAACACGTTGAAATTCGCATGAACAATACCGTTGAAGAAATTGTTGGTCGCAACGGGCAGGTGGACCATGCCGTGCTGCGGGATGGAGAACGGGTCAATTGCGATATCGTGGTCTTCGCCATTGGTGTGCGCCCTAACACCAGCCTGATTCCCCAGGATGCAGGTATCCGCATTGATCGCGGTATCCTCGTCAATTCGCGCATGCGGACGACAAAGCCCAATGTCTATGCCGCGGGTGATTGTGTGGAAACTGAAGATCTTCTGTTGGGAATCAGCCGTCCGATGGCTATTTGGCCCAACGCTTACCGTCAGGGGAGTGTGGCAGGCTACAATATGGCGGGTCAGAGAGAGGATCTACGATGGCAGCATGGCGATGAATTCAATCGAAATCTGCGGGGTCCCGACTATTTCCGTAGGATTGACCGATCCCAAGGATAAAGAGGGCTTTGAAATTTTGGAGCGCTACGACCGCAGCAAACCGACTTATAAAAAACTCGTGCTCCAGGATGACCGGTTAGTAGGTGCGATATTTGTCGGTGAAATCGACCGTGCCGGTATCTACACCGGACTCATCAGGGATCAGACGAACGTCAATCCTTTTCGGGAGCATTTGCTCTCCGGGAATTTCGGCTTGATTTCACTGCCGATGGAATATCGCAAACACCTTGTGGTGGGCAGCGGTATCGAAGTTTAGGTCAAGGGGACGAGGATTATGCAAAGATTCAGTTTAGAAAACCGGTACGGTGACGATAAGGTTTTTGATGCATGCGGGTTGATCGGCATTATGGATACAACCGGCAAATGCTTTTCCGGTCATGATATTTACACAGGCATCACCAATATGAATGAACGCGGAAATGGTCTGGGATCCGGTTATGCTGTTTACGGTTGTTACCCGGAATACGCGGACTGCTATGCTTTTCATGTGATGTACACCAACCCGGATAACCGCGGGATCATCGAAACGCGCTTGCAGCAGGAATTCGTCCTCGTTCACCAGGAAGAGGTCCCGCATAATTTCATCCCTGGGATTGAGTAACGCACCCTTGATTTGGCGCTATTTCCTGCGCCTGGATGAAAACAATGCCGAGTGTATGGCGCAGGATCCTTCTGAGTATGTGGTTGCCAAGGTTATGGAGATCAATATCGCCGGGTTGGGCGCCTATATATATAGCAGTGGGAAAAACATGGGGGCCTTTAAGGGCGTGGGCTTGCCGGATCAGATCGGTGAGTATTTTGGTATTGAGGAGTATAACGGTTATCTGTGGACGGCGCACAACCGGTTTCCGACCAATACACCGGGATGGTGGGGTGGGGCGCATCCCTTTGGGCTTCTGGATTGGACAGTGGTGCACAATGGTGAAATATCCTCTTATGGGACAAACCGGCGCTTTTTGGAGATGCAAGGTTACCACTGCACAATGAGTACCGATACCGAGGTCATGGCTTATGCTGTTGACTTTCTTATCAGGCGTCATGAACTCCCTGTCGAAATAGCTTCCAGGGTATTATCGGCGCCATTGTGGGAAGAAATAGCCCGGATGCCCCCCGAGGAGCAGGCATTATCCCGCACTTTACGCCAGGTATACAGCGGTCTGCTCATCAACGGTCCATTTACGATTATCGTCGCGCGCCAGGGTGAGATGGTGGGCTTGACGGACCGGATTCGTCTGCGTCCTATGGTTGCTGCTACGCAAGGCGATCGCCTTTATTTATCGTCTGAGGAAGCTTCCATCCGTCTTATCGCACCGCAGCTGGATAGGGTATGGACACCGGTAGGTGGTGAGCCGATTATCGGACGTATGGGAGAATTGCCTTTACGGCAAGGGCGTTCAGTTGTGAATCAAACGCAGGGTAAACCTGCAGTGCATATTCCTGTTGCATGAGGGGAGGTTAGAAATGGAGGTTAGCCAACTGACACACACGATTGACGCGACAGGGTTGCTTTATCGGGAGTTGAATACCCAATTGCGCGAAGCCGTCAACACGCTGCATACGGAATATATTGAAATTCACAATGTTTTTGGCCAACGCTATCTGGGAACTGATTTGCACCAACCTGTTGAGATTCAGATATACGGCACGCCGGGAAATGATTTGGCATCGTTTATGGATGGGCCCCGCATCGTTGTGCACGGGAATGCACAGGATGGCTGCGGGAATACCATGAATAACGGTGAGGTTATAATCCATGGCAACGCCGGTGATGTTACCGGACACTCCATGCGTGGGGGTACGATCTGGGTGCGGGATAACGTGGGTTATCGTGTGGGAATCCATATGAAGGCTTTTGAATCGCAGGTGCCTATGATTGTTATTGGCGGTACTGCGCAGCATTTCCTGGGTGAGTATATGGCGGGTGGGGTTCTGATTGTACTGGGCCTTAACCTGGAGCCCGGAGAACGCCATGTCACGAATTATATCGGAACCGGCATGCACGGTGGAACGATGTATATCAGGGGTGTGTTGGATGATTATCAGATCGGGAAGGGCGTCGGACAGGTCGCGTTGGATGAGGCTGACCACACGTTACTCAGACAGGTTGCCAACCAGTATTCAGCCTATTTTGGCTATAATGCGGATGCAATTCTAAGCCAGCCTTTTATCAAGTTACAGCCCCTGTCACTGCGCCCGTATGGGCGTTTATATGCTTATTGAGATGGCGAGTGGTGCATGATGATATTTACATTCAGGGAAGCTCCCAGCTTCCCTGAATGTGTATTGGGAGGCATCGTGCTCTACTCCTCCAGATCAAACAACAGCCCGTCTTTTAAGCGCATATAGAGGACCGGCGTTGCCCAGGTTTTTGCGTTTGGATCAAATAGTAATAAACGGGATTGAGCCAGAGCCCGGTCAACCACCCCGTGGAGCATGAGGTAGGTATAAAAATCACCGGTTAACTTTTGGGAGGCGTCTATGGGGAGCATGTCCTGCATCGCCACCACTGCCGGTACGCCACAGGCAACCAGTTTTGAAGCCAATCCTACAAATGCGTTCTGGTCACCAGCATCACGGCGCGCGCTTTCGCAGGCGGCAAGAAACACAAGATGCGGCAGGTTTGCGAGTGCTCCCAGGCGAAGTGTGATATCGCTGTCTCTGACGCTTTTTGTCAGCCCATTATTGTCCTTTAAATAAAGATCCGATTCGCTGTTCAACCGGTTATAGCGCCCGTGGGCGAGGATGTGCAGGATGTGGTAATGGTCTCCATCGCTGAGTGTTCGCATGATATTCTCAAGGCTTGGGTGATCCATCAGAATTTCATGACCGGAAGCTTGAAGCCGGGTTATTAATTCCGGTGTCAGGGCATTTCCCTCCCCGAGGATTGTTATGCGCAACCCGGGTTGCTCTTTGAGAGAATCCAGCAAATGCGATAGTTCAGAGTTGATATCCAGAGCATCCAGATCGTCCCTGTCTGTTGGATTTGATACGACAAACAGCATCCGGATGGGTCCCAGTTGGATAGGGTCCGGGATGCTTTGGCTGATGCCAATATAGCGTGAAAACGGGCGTTTAGCTGATATAGCCATGGGTTGTGGAGGTGCTAATTCGCGATTCAGCAGGCGTTCCCAGATGATGGCGTGGAGTGACGGCGCTTCAGTATCAATCCACAGGCGCAGCCTGAGCCGCTCTGCGGTTGCCGTGCTGGCGACTGCCGAAGCAGCCACGTAGGCGTTATAAATGGGATCAGAAAACAGGACTTCCCACAGATAATCGCCGTAATCCATCGGATGGCTGATGGTTGGTAATAGGTTCTCATCAATGACCAGCACCCCACCGTCGTAATGACTTCCGTTGCTCAGCTGCGCTTCCACAGGATAACCTGCTATGTTTTGTGAAAAACCGCCGATGCGGATTTCGAGGTCGGTGTGTGTCAAAGCCAGTTTGTGGCTGGTTACGGTGGTTTCCACAATTCCAACCGCTTCATCGGTGACTTGCGTGCGGACGCGCGCGCTGCCAAGGCAGTCATCCTCCTGTGTGACCTTTACGATGATGCTCAGTGATCCAAGGCGCTTGGGCGCCAGCTGAAAGTAGAAGACAGGCGAATCCTCCTTATACTTCAGCCGAAACTTGACCTGGGCTTCTCCCACGATTTCACACGTTGCAGCGCTGACCTCAATTCGCAGATGAATGGTATCCTGCCCAACGGGCCATGTCACATGGACGTCACCAGATTCGGTATGCGTTAGATCCTGTTCGATCAACTTGGGGGAAATCATCTGGCGTACCGATACGGCAAGATCGAAAACCTCTCCCAGGAAGACCTTTTCAGGTACTGCTGTATCCAGGCCGCAGCGTGCTGTCCTCTGTTTCTGATCCATCATCCGCTAACGGCGATGTTTCTTCGAGTTCAAAATCATAGGGCTGGATGGATTCGTGACCGCCCATCATGGCCATCTGGGGTTCTTCAAACATTTCCAGGCTTACTATGGGCTCTGCAGTTTCCAGACTTTGATCATCTGTTATGGCCTTGATTTGAGCTTCCGCTCCTTCCACGGAATCTGCCAGCCACTGCGCGGGTGCCGGCCAGTCAAAATCACCTGGACCGATCGCGTAGACAGCGCGTGCAGCATAAATGATGCTTGAAAGGTACTGCTGCCAAAGGCGTAAAAAGTTATCGTCAGGATTGGGTACGAGAAGGATGACGATGCCCTCGCTTGCCAGGTATGTGCCTGCTTCCAGCATAAAGCGTTTATTGCGATTGTGGTGGGATGAAAATACCTCGTCCCAATTCAGCCACAAACCTTCCGCTGTTTGCAGGTCCCCGGCAAACTTGAACACAGTGTAATGGCTGGTATCGAGTTTTGGCTGCGGATTCAGCCAGATTTCTGCATCGGGCAAAGCGGTTTCGATACGTGTGCTTGGATCTATGCAGAATAGTGGCAGCACTGGCAGTGCTGTGATGTCCCAGGCTAGTGCCGGCAATGCGGAAGCTTGCATTTTCCATTGTGGTATGATCTGGCTATCCAATACGTCAGAAAACTCTGGGAGGGTGAAAGGCATATCGACCCAGATGATTAAGCCCTTTAGCCTGCGTTGACTGTGTGTACCCATATCATTACCCCCTGCTATCCGGTAAAAATGCCCAAAGTTGCCGTCGTGCGGATACATTACATTGTGTGTAAAGAACCTATTCACGCCTGCTCTGGTTCTATGATATACGGAACATCAGGGATGTCCAAAAAGAGTCTCCACCGGCACCACAAAGAAGCCCTTTATCTACGACTTCCATCCTGAGGTCCCGTCCTGGGGTCTTTTTTTGAAACGCACCCCCGCAAAAACGAATAACCGGGGTGCACGTCACTTTTCCACAAAGGCAAAGCAGGCGTGATCACACCTGTTTGACTCCAATTTCATAGTTTACTACTCACTGAGTGCTGTGACGGGCGGAATACCAAGCATCTGAATGCAATGAAGATTCCCGCCCCGCAATTTGAGGGTTTCAACTACCTGTTGTAAAGTATCATAGATGGATGGAGAAATGTGACGCACATCTCGAATAACCGGTCTTGTTGAGTATTACCTGCGTCTATGTTAGAATACACCTGTGGTGAAGCAAAGTGCCTGATTACATCAGATCATCTGCATTTCTCCACCCATTGGCGAGGGCCAATCACAGTTCTCAGGATTGCATTGGAGGACCTTGCATGCGTGAATTCATAACTGGTGCAACGGCTATTGTCCGGGGTGCATTATCTGCAGGTTGTAATTTTTTCGCGGGTTACCCTATTACACCGGCGACACCCATTCTATTGCAGATGATCCAATATATGCCGGGTACAGGTGGTACCGCCATACAGGGTGAAGATGAGATATCCAGCATCGGTATGTGTATTGGCGCCGGACTCGCCGGATGTTTGCCCATGACGGCAACCAGCGGACCGGGAATGAGTCTTTACAGCGAAAGTATCGGCTTAGCTTTGATGGCTGAGATCCCACTGGTTATTGTGGATGTACAAAGGTTGGGACCTTCCACGGGTGGTGCGACTACCGTGGGGCAGGGCGATGTTCAGATGGCGCGGTGGGGCACAAGTGGGGGGTACCCCATTATTGTCCTGGCGCCTTCAACTGCCGCTGAATGCTTCACACTTACGCGGGAGGCATTTTCTATGGCAGTCCGTTTTCAATGCCCTGTAATCCTTTTGACAGACAAAGAAATCAATCTGACAACGACGACGACTGTTTTGGAAAATACACCTTATCAGGGCACCCTCCAACCTGTGGTACCGGTTCCACCCGCTTTTGGCGCAGGCGTTGTTCGTCACGGGACTGGATCTACCCATGACGAAAACGGGCGTATCACCAAGGATCAGGATATAGTCCAGGCGATGAACAGCCAATTATGGCATAAAATCATGGACCATAAGGAAGAAATTGAGCGGGTAACGGTTCATTATCAGGATGCTGCAGATACCCTTTTTATCGCGTATGGCATCACAGCGCGTTCGATGGAGGCAGCGCTGCCTATGTGCCGGCAAAGGGGCAGGCGCGTTACCGGGCTCACACTGCACAGCCTCTGGCCCGTTCCTGATTTGGCATTAAGTCGTGCGGCGCAAGGCGTCAAGCGCATCGTCATTGGCGAGTTAAATCCGGGCTTGTACGCGCGCGAAATCCGGTGTATGTTTCCGTCCATGGATATAGTCAGCTTGCAGCGTGTGGATGGGGGAATAATCAAGCCGGATGATTATGTGGCAGCATGGGATTGAGGTAAAATGATGCGATTGTCCGAAACACAAGTTGATCCCTCCCCTTTTATTGTTGAGACAATCTTTAACGTGCGTTATGCTGAAACGGATGCGATGGGTATTGTCCACCACAGTGCCTATGTGGTTTGGCTTGAAGAGGGTCGGAGTGCCTGGTTTCGGGAACGTTTGCAGGACGCCCGGGGTTATGCTTTGATGGAAGCGGATGGTTATGCGCTCGCGGTCACCGAATTGAATATGCGCTTCCTGGCTTCTGCGCGATATGGGGACAGCGTGCGGGTGCGGACCTGGATCACTGCGGTACGCAGTCGCATGATTGACGTCTCATATGTAATAGAGAATGCGGAAACCGGGGTGTCTTTATTGCGCGCGCGCAGCACACATTTGTGTGTGGATGCGGCGATGCAGGTGATTTCCATTCCCGGGATATGGGCGGAAAGGTTGGCCCCTGGTTAAGTGCGGTCACCTGTATCTCGGGAAAAAACAGCAATCATCGGTCAAAATTTAATATCAAGGACAAACAGTTGATTAGTATCCTATTAGGAATATGCGGATTGATCGTAGGTGCAGTAAGCGCCAATATCGCGGAAACAGCGATGGCACATCGTCGGATAACAGCGCCCAGATGTCCTTATTGTAAATCGCCATACCGTCCAACCCAATGGATGGCACTTTTGGCTTGGGTATCAGGACAGCATCGCTGCTGGCAGTGTGAAAAGCCGGTTCGTCTGGCACGGGTTATTGGTGAATTGTATGTGGGCTTCAGCTGGGCTTTGTTGAGTTATATTTTCATGGGATCCCCCCGTTTGTGGCTGTCTTTGCTGGCTACACTACCGCTGGCAATGGTGGTGGTGACGGATTTGGAAGCGAAATTGATTCCTAATCTCATTATTTTGCCCTCAATTGCCGTTATGCTGGTGCTGGGTGCTGTGTTTGGTCCGGCGCTGCCCAGTCTGGTGAGTTGGCATTGGTGGGATGTGTTTGCCGGAGCGTTTGTGGGCTTCATCAGCCTGCGAATATTGATCTGGATTGGTGTTGCTGTTTTTGGGGAAGGGGCTTTAGGCGAGGGGGATATGACCCTGGCAACTTATGTCGGTGCTGTAGTCGGATTTCCAATTATTGTGGAATCGCTTCTCCTGACGATATTGATGGGGGGCATAGGCGCAGTTGCCGTCTTGATTGCCAGGCGCGGGTCGCTGAAAAGCGCTATACCTTACGGACCCTTCATTGCGCTGGGTGCAACGGTCTGCATGCTTTGGGGCGTGGTGATAGTGCGCTGGTATTTCTCGTAAAAATCCACCTTCTGGCACAGGGTGTGAAGAATTCTTTTTCAACCCTCGAGTTTGAGTGGCGCAATGAGTTCCAATTCCACATCCTTTGGTACCTGGACGCGCGTCACAATTTCAGGCCACAGCTCGATTGGCGGTCGGGCAATGAGCGTGCTGGACAGGCGAATTTTTTCCAGGTCATCATGCAGGTATCGCCGTTTCCCGCAATGCAAGGCATCGCATTTTTTGTGTAGTCCCGGTCCGCATTCTCGCCAGCGGCAAATGCGTCCCAGGTATTCTTCATGCGGGTTAGCCAGGAACACATCCGCATCACTTGTAAAACTCAGAGTATGCCCCTGCATTTTGCGTGCCAAACCTGCCAGTTCATCAAGGTCTGCATCATCCATTATCGTCACCAGGATGTCCACATCATGCGGATAGGGTTTGACGGTGGTTAATGAACCGATCAGAGCAATCCGTAATATACCTGGTACTTGCCGCGCCGCTCTGACAAAGGTTAAAGCTTCCGCGATGAGTTTGTTCCTCAAGGGCTCAGGGGGGCTGGGTTGTGTAGGTTCGAAGGTTTGCGTTGGGGTTATTTCTACAGAAGCGAGCCAATCCAGAACCCGTTGCCGCAATTGTTTTTCACGGAAAGCGTACCATTGTGCCTGTTCAAGCGTGTGGTCATACAGGACTACCCTGAAATTCTGGAAAGCACCGCGACCGTTAATCGCTTGCCATAAGCGTGTCTGCAGGTCCTTATTATTTAACTCTTGAATGAAAGTTTGCATGTCGCGGTACCCGTCCCCGGATGTTGCCATAGGGATGCGTATATAGCGGTGGATGTAATATTCTTCCACTTCATCCGCTTTTTTTAAGGCTTCGCGATGCCAGTCCGGTATATTGCGTTCTTCGAAAACTGCGTCAAGGTCAAAATCTTCGTCGCTGTCCAGGTCCCAATATTCCTCGTAAAGGGCTTCGAGCTCAATGCGTGTATGGTCACTCACCATAACAACATGCCCGGTTTCCAGGTCTAAATAGCGGTCGGTGGGGATGTCCGTATATTCGAAGGCAGCCATTAAGGCATCAAGGTCGACATTCAGGTTGCGCATAATTTCTCCTCTAGTATTTGACCGCTAATTGATTCATATGGGCAGCAGCAGACCGATGCCCAGACTCACTGCATTGAGCACCAGGCTGATTCCCAGGCTTGGGAGGACAGATTCCTGCCTGCGAAGTGTTAAATGTATCAGGACAGCTTCCAAAAGCCATATAAAGATTTCGCCGACCACGGTGAATAAAAGATGTGTCCCATATGTACCCATCAAAGTTATAGCAGTTAACATCAGCACCTGAGTGAATAAATTCCCCAGTGTCACGACGGTCACCCATGGAAACCACTGTTGCTTTCTTATGAGGGTAAAGAGGGAAATGAGGATCCCTTCAATGGCTATAGTGAGGGGGAGGGTGGGAGCAAAGATTACGCCCAGAATAAAAGCCGGCAGCGTGATTACCCAGACGCTGATACAGGTGCCCTTTGCTCTTACAAACAGCAGCGGTTCTCTCCTGGTTTTCAAAATCAAGAGAATACCGAGTAACAGAAGTACCGCAAGTATGCCTAATCCGAAAAGTATTCCTAACCAACTCAAGAAGGCGCTGATTGGGTCAAGATTTTGAAAAGGCAGATTTAACCGCTGTGCTTCATTGACCATCAGATCGGATGAACGCACGACCACCGTGTATTGACTTTTAAAAGCGGGTTTCTCAAAGATGTTACTCTCTCGTGTGACGCCGTCCGAGAAGATTAGCACGAGTTTAGCGTATGGAGTATAGCCGTAAGACATGGAGTCGCAAGCTGTCGCGCTGCAGGTGAAGTGCTGCGGTCCCAATGCTTCTAGAGGGGTGCTGTCGATACAGCCTGCGTCTTCACACTGCAGTAATTGACCTTCGACGATGGTGGGTTGGTCTTCTGTCTCCCATGTAAAGGTAAATGCCGCCGTAGGTTTAGGTCCGATATCTGCGCGTACACTGTGCGGGGGCAGGAAGGTTATCAGCAGTAGGACGATGCATAGCTTGTAAAGGGGGTTATTTGCGGAGTGGGTCGTATTAACCAGGCGCATAGTCATTATTTCCTTCTCCTTCCCAGACGTTGTGTACACCCTTATTATATGAGAAAACTGTCATCAAGTCACGCGCCCCCTTGAGTAACTTTATTGATTTGACACAGCGCCCAAGGATAGGGGTACCATATTGAGAGTATGATTTGTCACTTCTGCCCTGCAAGAAAATGAAGGATATAAGATACGACTGCGCAGTTGAAATCCTATACCCTTCAAGATAATGCTGTGCGGTATATTTCGAATGTGTTGTTGATGATTCCCGCACAGCCTTTTTATTAGACTACATTACTTTTGTGTGACCTCGCTCATGCGCACTTATTTCGAATTTGTCTGAAGAGTGATTGTAATGGGCTTCATCTGCAAGGTGCGGTACAGGATTTTCGCTGCGGAAAATGCTTCTACTACAGCCAGGATACCCAAAACACCGCGCATTGTCTGGCTCATTATGATATCGAGGATACCCGGTATATTGGCAATCTCACCCCAAAATCCACCAGGCGCTGTGCTGATAAACTCCGGTCCGGTCGCCATGCGGAAAAAAAGGAAAGCACCGCATAAGGTCAGGCCTGCATTCAACAGGTGTGTAACCCGCTGCCACCTGCCTTGAACCAGCACACCGATGTTGAGTACAATCGACAGGAACCACCAGGCGCTCAGCCACGGTCCGTAGGTTGTAAAAAATTCAGGTGCGAGCCAGGATGTCATCTTGAATTCGGCGCCTACTTTTACAAAACTGATGCCAATCCGCTCCGGGTAAAAATTGATGATCACCAGGAAAAACACCAGAAAAATCGTTTCGATGATCAGACCACTTACTTTGATACGGTCATAATCTGCGATTTTAGGCATTTTTCTGGGATCCCATGACGAAGAATCCTCCTGTGTATTTCCGGAACTGGCGATAGCGCGTTCAACAAGGGCAAAAACAAGGGTAATGGCCCCCAGTCCTCCTTGGAGGCTCTGGTATAGACCGGCAAAAGCATTCCCAAGCGCGTCAGCGCCTGAAGCAGGATATGTTACCAGCGAAAGGATGCCTATTAAATGGGCTAGAAAGGTGATGCCCAGAACAACGGCGACGGTCGTCAGATAGGGCTCAAACAACCGCGGTCCGATGATATAGTTGACTTGCGGATTGTATTGTTCTGCCACTTGCTGTGGAGAACCGAATTCTTTCAGCACCGCAACCACGATATCCTCGGGCACTTCACCCGTATCCGGAGAACCTTCTTCCATCTGTTCTTCCAGACTGTCCAGGAGCAGGCTGTGGAGTTCGGTTTCAACATCGGCGCGCATTCTTTTTGGAAGACGACGTCCAACTTCATTGATGTAGCGATTGATCAATTCCATAATATTTCTCCTTCTTTATAAACCATTCAAATACTAAAGTAATCGTACAACAATTTCTCTATTGGATGCTTTTACGATCATGTTGTTGCATTGCTGTTCAAAAGACCATCCATGACTTGTACCAGAAACCGCCACTCATGGGTTAATTGAGCCAGGACTTCCATACCTTGTGCATTCATCACATAATAACGCCGCGGTCGGGAAGAGGAAGTGTCCCATTCGCTGTCCAACAAACCTTGCTCTTCCAGACGCCGGAGTAACGGGTATAGGGTGCCCTGTTCAATATCGAGACCATTATCCGCAAGATTTTGCCTTAGCGAATAGCCATACTGTTTGGTTTGGAGTTGGCTGAGTGCGCTCAGAACAAGTGTGCCCCTTCTTAATTCAGAAATCAGGCTCTCTATCGAATGTTCCATATATACCTCCTTTTGCTGTTTATTACATTATACTATATATTACACAGTATTGTCAATACCCAAATAATAAAATTTCCGTATTAATAGTAAATTTCATTAATGTCTGGTGCAATCACACCTTTTACCCATAAAGAATCCCCCCTGTTTTGTATAAACAGGGGGGATTTCGTTGCTATGATACGCGCCAGATTCTGCCTAAATCGAATTTATTTTCCCACCGATATAGTCAACCAATTCCATGATGGGCATTCTGATCTGTTCGGTAGTGTCGCGGTCCCGCACCGTCACAGTCTGATCCTCGATCGTCTGGCTGTCAACGGTGATGCAAAAAGGTGTGCCGGATTCGTCTTGCCGCCTGTAACGACGTCCCACTGACCCGCCTTCATCATAAAAGACATTCCACCGGCGTTTGAGCTCCCGATAGATATCTTTAGCGATTTCCGGCATGCCATCCCGTTTTACCAGCGGGAAGACAGCGGCTTTAACCGGTGCTAAACGAGGATGGAATTTCATGACCACACGCTCCTGGAGCTTTCCATTATTATCTGGGATGGCATCTTCGGTATACGCCTCGCATAAAAATGCCAGTGTGGCGCGATCAGCTCCAGCCGAGGGTTCGATGACGTTGGGGACAAAGCGCTCCCGACTCTGTTGATCAAAGTAGCTCAGATCTTTTCCGCTGCCGGTATAACGGGGCTTGCCCTCTGCGTCCAATTCAACCTTGAAACCGTCACCATCTCGAATGAGTTTGCCCTCCATATGGCTGCGCAGGTCAAAATCACCGCGATGTGCCACACCCTCCAGCTCGCCAAATTCGCCTTCTGCCAGGAAGGGATAAGCATATTCCACGTCTGCCGTTCCGCAGCTGTAATGGCTGAGTTCGTCCGGTGTGTGGTCGCGCAGCCGCAGCTTTTCACTCTGCAAGCCCAGGGACGTATACCACGCAAACCGCCGGTCCCGCCAATAGGTGTACCACTGCCGGCTCTGATCCGGGTGGCAGAAAAATTCGATCTCCATCTGTTCGAATTCACGCGATCTGAAAGTGTAATTCCTGGGGGTGATTTCATTGCGAAAACTCTTGCCGATCTGCGCAATGCCAAACGGCACTTTAACGCGTGACGTATCCAGCACATTCTTGAAATTCACAAAGATGCCCTGGGCTGTCTCCGGGCGCAAAAAAACTTCTGCAGTGGGATCATAGAGCGCGCCCACATGCGTTTTGAACATCAGGTTAAACTCGCGTGGTTCCGTCAGGTCGCAGTCGTGATGTTCGCCGGGATGTTTGCTGGGTTTGTGAGGGCATTCACTGGCACCGATTTGATCGACTCGGAACCTGGCTTTGCATGTCCGGCAGTCTACCAGCATATCATGGAAGAGATCGTAATGTCCGACGACTTTCCATACCTGGGGGTGCATAATGATACTGCTGTCCAGCCCTGTCATCTCATAGGTCGATGGGGCATTTTCTTCTGCCGTGGTATCATCATGCCCGGTGACCATATCCTGCCACCACGCATTTTTGACATTGCGTTTTAATTCGACACCGAGAGGTCCGTAATCCCAAAATCCCCCGATCCCGCCGTAAATCTCGCTGGATTGAAAGATGAATCCGCGTCGCTTGCATAACGACATAAGTTTGCTCATCAGGTCTTGATCATTGGCCATCTAAATCTCCTTTTCCAATCGTGCCCAAACCAGGCGATGCGTATGGGCAAAGTTTATAATGTCAGCTTAATAAGAGCCTATTTTACCACTAACTGCGGTGGTCCAATACCTTTCAATATAGATTTTAACCTGGTGCTCTGCGCCTCTCCCTGTCTGTAGTGTAAAACGCTGCGACGTTAAATTTACCTCTCCGATGGTTCTGTCCTCAACACGCCCCGACGCGCGGTGGCAGTGGATCGGTATTCTCCGCCATCAACTGGACCAGCATTTGTGTCAACCGATTTTGCAATTGCACCGCTGCTGGATCATCCCATAAATTATGCTGGCAGTGCGGATCGGTGCGTAAGTCATACAACTCTCCCCGTTTACCCGCGCCGTGCCATGTTAACAATGCATCGTCGGTCCTCACCGACCGGCGGATCCCCTGATTTTCAATGAGCACCGCATCACGTACCGTGATCTCCGGATCACGCATAGATGCTGCCAGCGATACGCCTTGGACGCTTGCCGGTACCGGTAGTCCGGCGCAATCCAGCAGCGTGGGCATCACATCAATGCTGTTCGTCATGGTCGATCTGACTTCGCCGGCGTTAACCTGCCCGGGGTGGCGGATGATGAGCGGGACATTGGTGACCTCGTCGAAGGTCGTTCCTTTGAATACCAGGTGATGGTCCCCCAGCATCTCGCCGTGATCGCTGGTAAATAATACAATCGTGTTATTCAACATGCCTCGTGCTGAAAGGGCGTCCAACAAGCGCCCCACTTGATTATCGATAAAGCTGATCATCCCGTAATAAAAGGCTTTCACGCGCTGCCATTCGCTGTCCGGGATTTGATGCATCCCGATCGCCTCGTGACTGCCGGTGCTGTTGAAATATTTGGACCGGTAGCTGTCGGGCCATAAATCAACCTCACCCTCACGCCACAGGGGTGGGGGCATCGCAGCGGGATCGTATTGCGTGTCATAGGGCGCCGGCGGGTTAAAGGGGTGGTGGGGGTGCACGAAGCTGGTCCACAGGAAGAAGGGTTGGGTGGCTGGATGTGCGTTAAGGAATTCCAGGGAGCGGTCGCCAATCCACGCGGTCTGGTGGTGCTCTTGCGGATAAGCAGATCGCACGCAGATATGCTGCGGGTACGTGAAGCTGTGAGGATCAGACCACACATCGTACCCGTGTTCGGTAAGATAATCGGCATAGGGTCCCACGCGGTGATCCTCAGTCATTTGCACATGCTCAAAGCCGTACCAGGGCATGTCCCAGTCTTGCGGTTGCGGGTTGACCGCCCATGCCGGTTTGGGGTCCTTCAGCGGGCTGCCGTCGGGTGGAAACTGCCACTGGGGTCCAAAGTGCATCTTTCCCACGCCGTAAGTGGCATAACCGCGCTGGCGCAGCACCTCCATCAGCGTCAATTCGGTGTTGGGCAAAATGATGCCGTTATTGCGCAGCCCGTGCACCGTGGGATAGCGCCCCGTCGCCAGGCTGCCCCGGTTGGGCGCGCACACCGGGTATGCGGTGAAAGTGCGTGTCATAGCGGACGCCTTCTGCGGCGATGCGGTCGATATGCGGTGTCTGGACGATGGGATTGCCGTAGCAGCCCAGCGCATCTTTGCGTAACTGGTCGCACGTAATCATCAAAATATTCGGGGGCATAGTTGGCTCCTGAAACGATAGGGTTTCCTTGCCTGTGTTTCCAGGTTGAGACGTATTATATGCGACAAACTATCAGCGGTAAACCTGTGTCTGCTTTTTACAGGATCTCATTTTCTATACAAGGTATTGGCCAATCGTCATAACCTCGAAAATGTTCATTAGAGGTCGAAAAAGCCGACCTCTAATGGATTAAAAAAGAAGGGGCTGGGCGGGAATCAACCTCAGGTACAAAACCAGGCTGTTCCGCCCAGCCACCCGCCATCTGTATATCAACATTGTCTTCTCAAGAAATTCGCTGTATCATGACTTCTATCACCGTTCATCTGCCTTCACATAATAAAAAGGATTGCCAATGAACGAAAAGACGAAAATCACCCTGACCCCGGAACAGGAGACATTGCTCATCACACTCTATGCCAAAGCCCAACCCGGGAACCCGCTGCTGTTCGATCCCAAAGCCCGGGAGATCCTGGACCAGGTGGACTATGACTTCACCCAACTGCGCGTGCCATACAAAACTGTTATCCTTGTTTGCCAGCGGGCCAATAAACTGGACGCTGTCACCCGTGAATTCCTGGCTGCAAACCCTAACGGGTTTGTCCTGCACCTGGGATGTGGGTTGGACGCCCGATTTTGGCGCGTCGACAACGGCAAAGCGGAATGGTACGACCTGGATATGCTGCCGGTCATCGAACTCCGCCAGAGATTTTATCCGGATCATGAGCGTTATCACCTGGTGGCTGCATCCGTCACCGATCTTGATTGGATTTCGCTCATTCCCGCCACCGATCAACGCGTGCTGGTAGTCGCGGAAGGGTTGCTGATGTATCTGGGCGAGGAAGACGTAAAGCGCTTGCTGCTCAAGCTGCGGGAGGTTTTCCCGGGCTGCTGCCTGGCTGCGGATGTTTTCAGCCGGATGACAGCGCGTGTGGCGACCAGACATGCGTCGCTCAAACAGACGGGTGCGGCGCTTGGGTGGGGCATCGATGATGCCCTTGAAATTGAGGACTGGGCTGAAGGTATCAGGCTTTTGGAGGAATGGTACTTCTCCCAGGACCCCGCGCTGGAACGCGTCAGCCTGGGTTATCGGTTGGCGTATAAGTTGGCCGGAACCTTCAAAATGGCGCGACTGGCACACCGTATTGTGTATTATCAGTTGTAATATCCCGGTACTTTTAGTGACGATAGAACTTTTATGATTGTACTGACAGACCTGCAAAAAATCATTGATGGACGGACAATGATCGACATCCCCTTGCTGGAAGTGAAAGCAGGAGAGGTCGCCGCACTGCTTGGAAAGGCGGACAGCGGTCGAGATGTCCTGTTCCAACTCCTGACGGGCGAACTTCACCCAACAAGCGGAAGCGTGCGCCTCTGCGGCGCGGAGCCGTATCACGATAGGGATGCCTTTAGCCGTCAGGTGGGTGTCCTATTTGCAGAAGACAATCTGTACAAACGCCTGTCTGTCCTTGGCAATATGCATTTCTATTGCCGCTTGTACCGCTTGCCAAAAAAACGGGCTGTTGAGGTATTGGCGCAGGTTGGTCTGGCGGATCAAGCTGATGTTAGCACAGAGGATCTTTCCCCTGGATTGGCTCGAAGGCTTGGATTGGGACGAGCTATTCTCAACCAACCCCAGGTATTGCTGCTTGCGGATCCATTGACAGGTTGTGATCTCGCATCAATCACTGTGATTTCCCAGGTTGTGCGCAAGATGGCGGATTCCGGTACTGCAGTCATAATTTTCACCCAGGATGCTGCGGATCTGGAAATGGTCTGTGATATCGTTTACAGTCTGAGCCAGGGACGTATTGTCGATACCTATGATCCCCGGGAGGATCTACAGCCTCTCCAACCGTTCCTGGTTCCGGCACGCGGAGAGGAAAAGATCGTCCTGATTGACCCGGCAGACATCCTTTACGTTTATGCCCTGGATGACCGCGCTTATCTGCAAACGAACAGTGGCAGTCTGCCAACCCGCTTTACCCTGGCGGAAATGGAAAAGCGTTTGTCGCGCAGCGGATTTTTCCGCGCACACCGCGCCTACCTGGTCAACCTGCAGCAGGTTAAGGAAGTGATTCCCTATACCCGCGACAGTTTTATCCTGAGGTTGAAGGATAAGGATGGGACGGAAATTCCCTTGAGCAAGGCTTCCGAACGTGAACTGCGCCAGCTTTTGGGATATTAATCCCACTCACCTGCTGCTTTCGCTGACCAGCGCATAGTTTTCATAAAACCTGGAATCCAGCACAGAGCTGCCAGGAATTGCTAAAATTATAGTCGAGATGCTTCAGATAACACCATGTTTTCTGTTATGTTATTTAAGACTCCTTAGTCTACTTTACGGCTTTGCGCCCCAGCGTTAAAAAATCCCTTTGTTTTCACGTGCGTCAGCCCAAAAATCGTGCCATTGGCCCCCCATAAAACGCCGTTGACCGCCTTCATGAGCCGTTTACCGGTTTTCTATTGCGCGGTGTTTTTCTTTTTAATATACTGATAGCAGAAATGTGACACACAAGTGTGACGCAAAACACCATGGGGAGTGATAGTATGAAAGCAATCGAGGTTCAAAATCTGACCCGTACCTATAATGGTCTCCGCGCCGTGGATGGGATCAGCTTCAGCGTCGAGCCGGGTGAGATCTTTGGTTTCCTGGGTCCCAACGGTGCCGGAAAGACGACAACCATCCGCATGCTGACCGGTCAGTTACTGCCGTCATCGGGGACGGCGAAAGTTGCCGGTTACGATGTGGTCAGCGAGCGCCAGCAGCTCAAACCCAGGATTGGTGTGGTGTTTGACTGTCAGAACCTTTACGAGCGGATGTCGGCGCGTGAGAACCTGGTTTTTTCTGCCCGTTTGTACCGCGTCAGGAAATCCCGGGTGGATGAAGTGCTGGCTCAGGTCGGGCTGACTGAACGGTCGGGTGATAAGATTCAGAAATACTCAAACGGTATGAAGCAGCGGGTGCTGATTGCCCGGGCTTTGCTGCATAAACCGGAAGTGCTGTTCCTTGATGAACCAACACGCGGTCTGGACCCGCATATTGCCCGTGACATCCGGAGCCTTGTTAATCGATTGGCGAAAGACGGTATGACAGTTTTTCTGACTACCCATTACATGGAGGAGGCTGACCAGCTTTGCCAGCGGGTTGCATTCCTTGACCGGGGGGGTATCGTTGCCCTGGATGCCCCGGAAAAGTTAAAAACTGTATACAGCATTGACGAAAAAGCAACCCTGGAGGATATCTTCATCCATCTCACCGGAAGTGATTTAAGACTGGGAAGTGAGGACCTATGAAATCTTTGACGGACACGCTATATATGGCCTGGATTATTGGCACGAAAGACATCCTGGATGCTTTGAAAAACAAGAGTCTCCGGGTGAACATCGTCATCATGGTTGGCATGGTGGTGTTTTTCTACTGGCTCGGCACCCTGCGTCCCTTCGACAAAAATGTCAGTGTTGTTGTAGTCGATGCGGGTAATACCAACCTGGCAATGGAATCTGTCACGCTGGAGGATGGGGCAGCATACACCTTCCGGGAGGCAGTTTCCATGGATGATATGGTGCGGAAGATGGCCAACCAGAACCTGGGACTGGTGCTCCCTGCCGATTTTGACCGAATCCGCGAGTCCGGTGCTGCGCTAACCCTGGATGGCTACATCTTCTGGGGAAACCGGATGCAAGTGACCGAACTGGAGGCAAAGTACAACCGGGATTTCAGCGCAATTCTTGATCAACCTGTGCGGGTGGTGATTGGTCAGAATATAATTATCCCGGGAGAGGATGGAGACGGCATGCAGTCTACGATAGCTGCCCAACTGGTTTACTTTGTTTTCTGGACTGCGTTGGCCTTGATCCCGTACCTGATGCTGGAGGAAAAACAGACCAGAACACTGGATGCCCTCTTGACTTCACCCGCCAGCCCGGGGCAGGTTGTATTGGGTAAGGCACTGGCCGGATTTTTCTATGTCGTGATTATTGGTGGATTATCCATTGCCCTTAACTGGGCTTATATTGTGAATTGGGGGTTGGCACTGGTAGCGTTCCTGGGATATGG
The DNA here is from genome assembly GCA_963700595.1 of uncultured Chloroflexia bacterium. Lineage (GTDB taxonomy): Bacteria > Chloroflexota > Anaerolineae > B4-G1 > SLSP01 > PWVB01. The sequence continues at coordinate 765,347 of CAVOYE010000006.1, read as the reverse complement.
TCTGTTGGCAGTTGGGCTGGGGCTAGCCCTGGGTGGTTATATCGGGTCTGCGCAGCAAATCAAAATCTGGTCATTGTTGCTTATTCTCTTCATGGTTGTCCCACCGCTCTTTTATACTGCGCCAAATCTGAAAGACAATATCCGGATGATTCTGACCTGGTTGCCGGCTACCGCATTGTCCAGCCTTTTCCGCTTTGCGTGCTCAACCGGCGTGACGCTGACCCTGCTTCTGCCCAACCTGGCCATTGCTGCGGTGAGTATTGGGGTGGTCTTTGGTCTGGTTATCTGGAAAGTAAAGGGGTCCGACCGGTAGCGGGTTGTATTGACCGTTGTCATTAAAGGGAATGAAAATGTCGAAAATACACGCAAGTAACTTTCTGGACAACCTGAACATCATCTGGACGATCGCTTCCAAAGATATTGTTGACGCGCTAAAGAACCGGACCGTTGTCACCATGATTATCATGTTAAGCGTTATACTGCTAATGCCGAAGATGCTGCCTTTGATCTTCGAACAACCGCAGCTTGTGCTGCCGGTCTATGATACGGGCAGCGCCAGCCTGGTGGTTGACCTGCAGAATGTCACCGGTATCTCGGTGCAGAGCATGCGGTCAGAGCAGGAATTGGCAACCGTCCTGTGCGACGGGGTGTATCCGCAGATTGGGCTGCGTATTCCTGAGAATTTTGATGCGTTGCTGACGGCAGGTGGACAGGTTGCCCTCCCGGGTTATGTGTGCTGGAGCAAACGCCATCAGGTTTTAGCGCTGCGCGTCCGGCTGGAAGAAATGCTCTCAAAGGCGCTGGGCCAACCGCTAACGATCAAGCTCGAGGGGAATTACGCTTATCCACCCTCGGCGGATTTGCTGACTCTCAACATGGCTACGACCAATTCGGTGCTCATGATTCTGATGATGGGGATCATCCTGGTGCCAAGTTTACTCCTGGATGAGAAAGAAACCAGGACGATGCAGGCTCTGCTGGTATCTCCTGCCAGCATCGGTCAGGTGGTGCTGGGAAAAGCCCTGGCGGGAGCCTTCTATATCCTGGTGACCGCGGTGCTTTTATTTGCCATTTCGTGGGTGGAGGTGATCCATTGGGATCTGGTTATGTTGTTTGTGATCGGCGGTGGGGTCTTCTCGGTTGCGGTCGGGCTGCTGCTGGGTAGTTTTTTCGAGAAGCAGCAGGATATGGTTGGTTGGATGACTACCCTCTTCCTCCTCCTCATAAGCGCCATATTTATCACGACATTTGAACTGGAAGTGCCGGTCCTGGTGCGAAAGATCCTCTACTGGGTGCCGTCCGTCGCCCTGTCTGAAATCTGCCACGCTGCCTTCTCGAAAACTGTGGATATCCCGCGGATTTTGGCCAATATGGGCATTGTCCTGGCGGTTTCCCTGCCGCTCTATGTCGTCGTCGTGTGGAAGGTGCGCCGTTCAGACCGGTAAGGGTTCTCGGAGATGGGGGCATGCGATCAGGTTTAGGATTTTCCTGGCTAAACTTGATATGTGATGTCTCTGGTCTTCTACACCCGGCGCCCATGGGCATCAAGTAAAAGATTTATTTAGCGCAATAACTGCCTATGCATGCATTCCTCCCTCTTTAGGGGAGGGAACGAGGAAAGGTTTGAAGAGCGAGCCTCGTTTGCTCCCTTCCCGGAAGGTGATTGATGATCTTCTGGGGATAACAAATACTTACCCGTTGAAGAACAACCCTTCCGGGAAGGTTTATGATGTACTATAGTCTGCCTTCCCGGAAGGTGATTAATGATCTTCTGAGGATAACAAATACTTACCCGTTAAAGAACAATCCTTCCGGGAAGGTTATATTACCCCTTTAGTTGATACTAGGGCATTCTGGGCCCCGCGCCTCTACCTCTGGGTTACGCGATATTAAGTTCCTTTCTCAAAGCTATTCTCAAAACCATCACGTTAGTGATTCCGTACCACCATCGGCAGGAAGATATATTCTGCGTCGTCCGCGTACTCATACGCACCCATATCGTAATTAACGCCTTTAGGGCGCGCAATGTTATTGAGATCAGGTGTTAGTCCGGATGGGCAGGCATCAATTGCTGGTGAATCTCTGTTCAGGTGATAGTCTTCACCCGCTCCGGGAGCAATAAATTTTGGATTCTCTGCCGGACCTGCGTTGCTGCTTTGGTCAAGGCTGCACGTTCCGTTCAGCGTACCGCTGGTAACCCAGAAACCACCGTTAGTGTTGCCCCAGGCAATACTATTAACAGCCAGTCCAATGGTGTTGGATTGCGAATAACCCGCGCCCCCGGAATTATGCGCCAGGGTCACGTGGGTAACCGTAAATGCGCCGTTCTCTGAACGGATGCCAGCCCCAAGACCGGTGGTGGATGTGTTGCTGTAAATGAGTGTATTTTTGATCTCAGCCAGGGCATTACTTCCTGTTTGGTAGATTGCACCGCCCCGAACGGCTGAATTTTGATTGAAGGTTGTATGTGAGACATCCAGTGTACCGTCGTTGACGTAAATACTTCCGCCATCGCCGGAAGTATTGCTATCACTGTCCGCAACGTTGTTATACAGCGCGCTGCACGCTCCCAGGCTCGGGTCGCACGCTGTTGCTGTGAGGGATGTGGGACCAAAACTATCGTGTTGTTCAGGTTTGATGGCTGCAGTACCTGCTGGCGGAACGTAATTCGCTTGCAGTGCGACAGTGGACGTATACGCCGCGATGGCGCCGCCGTGTATCCCAGCCCGGTTATCCAGGAAAGTGCAGTTTTCAGCCCGGAGTGGACTTCCACTCAAATAGATTGCGCCACCGCTGCCCACAGTCGCATAGTTCCCCTCCCCGGAACGCCCCACAGTTACGCCGTCGAGACGTACCGACGGGCTGTTGGAAGCGTAAATCGCGCCACCATTGCCAAGGTACGCCCGGTTGTCCCACAGGTCTGGTCCAACTGCATTGTAGTCATCCAGCCACACCTTCGAACCGTTGCTCAGGTAAATGGCACCGCCGTGACCGTTGGTCGCCCAGTTGTGGTCAAAGTTCACGAGACCGTAGATATCGAAATAACCGCCATTGTCCGCGTAGAGCGCGCCGCCGTTCGTTCTGGCTGCGTTCGCGTAGATGTAGAGCTGGGGCCCGCTGGTGGCATGCAGCTGCACCGTATCGCTGTTGTTGAGATAGATCGCACCGCCGTTCCCGCCCTTTGCTTCGTTATCGTAAATAAGGCTGTACGCCTGAGCGATGAAGTCCGCGTCTGCTGAACCCACGACAGCCACTGCGCCGCCGTTGCCGTCCGCTTCGTTACTGCGCAGCGTCCAACCGCCCGTGAAGTCCAGGGAGCCGCTATTCAGATAAACCGCACCGCCATCCGTTCCTGCGCGGTTCGACTGCAGAGTCGCATTCGCCGATGTTGATGTCCGGCGTACCGCCTGCGGCGATACCGCCCCCTTCGAAGTTAAGGCTTTCGTTGTTGCGGATGAAACTGCCGTTGATTACGTTGAGTGTGCTTGTGCCCAACATCCGCACACCGCCGCCAACAGCGCCTGCTGTATTGCTGATGACCTGGCTGTTATCGAGGGTCACGGTGCTGCCGTTGATGTAGAGCCCTGCCCCGCGTCCGTCAGATGCTGAAGGCGCCAGGTGGCGTTCGATCACAGCTGTTTGTCAGGGTCAACACGCTGCCGTTGTTCACGTATGCACCACCGCCGTAAGTAAAGCCGGTTGTTTGGAAAGCTGTTGCTGTCCACGACCGTGTTAGACAGCGCCGCCTGCGTGTTTCGCAAGTATAGTCCGGCGCCATAGTGTCCGCTCGTACCGAGTTGGTTAGCTTCACCGGTTCCTGCACCGCCCACAAATGCATTGTCCAGACGCAGCGTGCTGCCGGTGGCGTAAATGCCTCCCCCATCAGCCGACGCGATATTATTCTGAATATAACCGCTGAAATCGACGGTGCTGTTGCTTACGTACATCCCCGCGCCGTAAGCTGCCTCGTTGGCGATACTCGCGCTGCCGACTTGTCCGATGCGCGCTCCAGCTGAGAGCAGGGTGCTGTTGTTGCCCAGGTACAGTCCGCCGCCGTTATTGGTTGCGACGTTGTCTCTCAGGACTGTGTTGGAGCCTTGCAGGTACACACTGGAATTATCGGCGTAGATACCGCCTCCGTCGTAAGCCCGGTTGAAGTAAGTAGACGTACGCTGCGTTCGTCAACGTGACATAGCCACCCGATGTGACGTAAATGCCGCCCCCTTTGCCATCCGCAGCGGCGGCATTGTTGAGGTAAGTATCTGCCGCGTTGAGGGACAAATGCCCGCCCGGTACCATAAAGCCACCGCCGTTAGGTGCGCAGTTGTTATGTATGTCTGAAGCATTGTTCGTCCCGCTGAAAAGCCCGGCAACGTAAGCGGCGCCGCCGGAGGATGTGGCGGTGTTCCAGTTGATGACTGAGCCATTGGAAGTCGCCACACTACTGTTGCTGCTGATGTATAGGCCTCCTCCGCTGCTGCCGTGGTTATCGGTGATGTCGGCATTGTCCAGTGTCACATGGCTGTTGGTGGTTGCGTACAAACCTGCACCGCTACCGCTGCCCCAGGCAAGTTCCAGGTCGCGGAGCGTGAGTGTGCTGTTATAAACGTATAGAACACGGTTGGTCGTCGCGCTGCCTTCAATGCGGGTTGGGCTCGTGCCTGCCGCCGTGCAGGCACTGTTAAAGCCTCCGGCAAGGGTAAGGGTTTTGTTGCATGACAGAAAGGTTTTCAAAGTACACACCTTCAGCGACTTGCAGTGTGTCGCCATCCGCTGCGGCGTTGATGGCTTGCTGGATGGTAGGATACGAACAGGCAGCCGCCATTGAGGCCCACCCGGGCGGCACCGCTGGCTTCATCGGCGCCCATATCGTAAGGTGACGCGGCGGTAATGAGCACGATGGGGCGCGCTCGTTCTCGAAATCGGGTGTGACGCCGCTCAGGCAGCGGTCAATCACCGGGCTGGTGCTCTGTAAGTGGTAGTCGCGGGAGCCGGTGGAGACAAACAGCGGATTCAGGGCAAGATTGCCATCGCCTGCATAACCGCCCTGGATATCGGAATAGGTGACCGATAGGCCGGTTGTGTTGATGCTGGTGGCATGCCCCCAGATGATAGAGCACGCCAGGTTCATAGTGCTGGTCGAGGCATCGATCGCGCGCCCGGTGCTGCCATAGCTGGCGTCGTTATACGCCAGGGTGTTGTTGATCCCGTTGAGTGTGCTTCCCGAGTACAGGCGTATGCCGTCTCCGGTGCCACTTGTTGCGTTGTTCCCGGCGAAAACGTCGTTGTAGAGGTATGTTGCGCTGCCGCTGGTATAGATGCCGCCGCCCAGGGTCGCGGTGTTCGCCTCAATGAACGTATTGCGCAAATCTACTGTGCTCCCGGAGCTGTAGATACCACCGCCATAAGCGCCGGAAGCGGTGTTGGCATAGAGCCGGCTGCAGCGGACGGATAGGCACGTATAGGTATCAATATCCATATCCACCGTAGAATTATTTATCGCGTAGACACCACCGCCGTAATTGGCTGCAGTGTTATACCTGATGCTGGCTCTATCGCTCCAGAGGTCGCTGTCATCCAGGTATGCACCGCCGCCGTTGCCGGTCGTGGTATCGTTGTCGTAGATCTCCGCGTCGTCATCCAGGTTGACTGTGCTGCCCTGGGCATAGATACCGCCTCCGTTGTTCGTTGCCGTATTGTATTGTATCTCTGAGCAGCTGCCCCCGATCGTCAGCGTGCTGGTGATCATATACACCCCGCCGCCCTGGAGAGCGTCATTCTGATAAATATCTGAGCAGTCAGCCAGCGTAGACCGTCCCCTCGCGCAGGTAGATGCCGCCGCCCAGACCATCGCCGGTGGTCGCCGTGTTCAGATAAACGTCGGCAGAGGTCGGCAGATCGATGACGGGCGCGAAACTGTTTTCTCTGGTCGCATAAATCCCGCCGCCGTAGAGTGCGGTGTTGTCGTGGATATTGCTATTGCTGAAGTTTGCGCGCCCTCCATACAGCCGCACGCCGCCGCCGTAAGTAGTAGCGATGTTATTGTAGATATCGACGTTTTCGCCGGTGACTTCTGCATCCGGGCCGACCCACAACCCGCCGCCCCAGTACCCCTGGTTGGCATAAATGTCGATATTGGTGAGGTGCAGCGAGCCGGTGCCGGTGCCCAATGCGAATCGAATACCACCGCCCTCACCCCCTGTGGAACCATTGGTGATGTTTAAGTTTTCCAAACTAACGGCGATGGCACGGTTAACAACGACCACTGGACCGCTGGCATTACCATTCACCGTGGTGCGTGCTGTGCTGCCGCTGGCGCAGCCATTGTAACCGCCGCTCACCGTCAGGGTAATGGGGATCGTGATATTCTCGGTAAACGTGCGCCCGCCCTCAATCCGGAGGACGTCACCAGGATTTGCTGCCGTGATAGCGGCGGCGATTGTGGCGTAGGTGCAGCCGTTACCGACCGTCCTGACTGCTGCCGGGGTGGTGGGAGCGTGGACCCCGGGCATGGATGTGCGTGTATTCTGCTTCCCTTCTGCTGGATCGGTCACGTTGGTCAGGGCCTGTTCGCGATTTTCGACCGCTATTACCGCTTGCGTGTCAAGTGCGGTTGCCTCCTCCGCTGCACTCACAGCCTGCGTGGTGGGCGGAGCGGGTGCAGCATTGAATACTTCTTCCTTTGCCCGGACGATCTCCTCCATCGCCAGGTCGCGCGCTTCGCCCGTCAGCGTTTCCGCCAGAGCCAGGATGGCTTCCGGTCCTTGTTCGCGCGCTGCGTTCAATTGCTGCAGCATGATTTCTGTTTCGCTGAGGGTACCTTCACTCGGGACAGACTCCAGTGAGCGCTGCCATAACTCACCTGCGCTGGGTTGCTCTGGAATCAATGACTCCATGGTGGTATCCTCAGTGATGGCCTCTGTTACAGGTGTTTCGCGGTGCCAACTTCGGAGCTTGCCATCATCGTGGTACCGTCAACTGTGCTCTGGCACACACCCAGGTTGAGTGGTTTGCACCCTTCACATGACCAGCGAGTAGTCTTGCGGGCCTTGCGGTACGGTTGTTCCCTTCACCCGCACCAGCCACGTGCCAACTTCAGGTGTAGGAACCTGTACCTGCTCCTGGTTGTTACGGTTGTCCACGCCTCGCGTGGCGATAGTCGTCGGGCTGGCGGGGTTGAGTACCCACGGGCGCCAGAGCGTGCCGCTGGGTGCGATCAATTCCAGGTCCAGATTGTTGATCAACGTCGGATTAGCGTTGAATGTGGCCTGATAATCGTCCCATGCCAGGCTGACCGTCGCCGGGTTTGCGTCATCGGGAACGATGAAATAATAGACGTCAACTTCTCCGCTGGCGATGCTGTCCTGGCGGAATGCCTTGCGCGAGATCAGATCCACCGCTGCCTGGATATCCACCTGCCCGTATCCCCATTGGTAATCCGGACCGGCATTGCCGAAATCATCCGCTGTCTGCATCAGAATCGCTTTCGCCGTCGAAGGCCAGAAATTGCCGGTCGTATTGTAAATGTCGCGGTAGTGCTGCAGCATCAGCGCGATGCCGCCGGCAACGGCCGGTGATGCCATCGAGGTGCCGCATTTGACAGTATAGTCGTTGACCGGGAAGTTGTCCGTCGAAGTGATGCCGAAGTCGCCGGTGGTTTGGCACCCGCCGGCGGTCACAATCGGTTTGATCCGTCCGTCATCGGTGGGTCCCCACGAGCTGAAACTTGTCATCGTGTTATTGTTGGTGTTGGATGCGCCCACGTGGATAGGGTTCTTGGCGGCAGCGGGTGGCGCGGTGGTGTTGTAGCCGGTTGCACTGCACGTGCTGGGGCGTTCGTTGCCCTGCGCCCAGGTGGTGATGTACTTGTCACCGATGCCTACCACACTGTTCCCGCCGCGTACGATTTGGTCGATCAAGACCGAAGCAGCGCCGTAATTACCCATAATGGTGCACGAATAGCCGTTGAGATAGATGTTGCTGCCCAGGCTGGCATTCGCCAGATCCGCGCCGTAGCTGTTTTGTGCCGCAGCAAAGTCTTGCTCTATGTCGGGCACATTTTCATAGAAAATGGGACCTGTACCGCCGTAAAAAGTGCCGTACGAGATCAGGTCGACGTTAGGCGCCATGCCCCGCCATTGCAGGGCGGAGCCGCCCATGGTTGCGCTGTTTGCTCCGCTTCCGCCGAGGATTCCGGCGACGTGGGTGCTGTGGTCGCTGACTGTGTCAGCGTCCCCGTGGATCAGGCGCGTGCCGAAGTCAACGTGATTACCAACCTGACCGCTGTCGTAAACCAGCGCGTCAATTCCGGTGCCGTCCAGGTTATAAGGGGATGCTTGCAGCACATTGACGCCGATTTGCGGGCGGATGCCGTCATTGGTTTCCGTCAACGGCGGCGCGGCTTGCTCAATCCATTGGACAATATCTTCGGCAGCTAAAGCCCGGATGTTGCTGCGCGGCATCTCCACCACCAGCAGATGGATGCCGGCAACCTCGCCGGTGATACGACCGCCATAGGCAGTCGCGGCAGCGCGTCCCGCGTCCAGGCTGACATCGGGATGCAGCGCGACGTTGACTGCGGCAGTTCCGTCCTTGGCAAGGTTGTAGCTTCCCCAAACATCTTGGATGATTGCCGGGTCCAGTTTGTCCTCGACCGCCAATGCGCCAACCCAAGTTACACCCGGTTGTTGTAATGCCATGGCTGGATTTTTAGCCGGGACCGATGCAATCCAGGCATAATCCGGGACATAAGTCAGGAGTTGAATACCGCGCGCTTCGAATTCAGCTTTGGCTGCTGCACGCGGGATGAAATCCAGTTGTAGCAAAACGTGCATGCGATCTTCACCGGTGATAGCCAGCCTTTGCACGGTGTCCAGGTCGGTTGTCTCGGGGACAAATTCCCGCGATTTCAGGTAGACTGTGTGCTGAACTGGCTTGGATGCAGAATAGTCCTCTGCAGCCGCAGGCATTTCTTCCGTTGAAGATAATTCACTTTCCTGGGGTGGGGGTTGATCCGGTTGCCCCTCTGCAGCAGCAGCTTGATTCGGTGGGATAAATACAGAAGATGAAAACATAGTCAAAAGTAAACAAAGACTGACCAGCAGATTTATCAACGAAGCAGATTTTACAACCATTTATAGCCTCCTCCCGTTTGGGTAGCATAACGATGAGCCATAAGGCATGGTCACGATGACCACTATCGAAGGCGTGCAATGCAGAGTGCAGTGTGTGATACTTTTATTATATGGGCTTTTTTTAATTTATGCAAAAAAAACAATTCGATCAGTGGGAATATGGGATAGTCATGCTTGCTTTTATCCGGGGTTTTCCGGCGAATGGTGAAGTGTACAGATATTTTGCTGATATGGTTGGGTGACGCGTGTATCTAGGCAAATGGTTTTGGATCAATCAAAAAATGTAATTGTCATGTTGAGCGGAGTATCGGGCGCGTCAGCGCCCGGTAAGAAGTCGAAGCATCTTTCCACTTACGACGATATACTGTATTGTAGGGGCATCAAGTTAAGGGTAACATGCATGTCAACTTACGGATTTTTAAGCTATAAAAAGCACAAAGTTAAGCAAGCCAGCCCGTTTGTAGTAGTGACTTTAGTCGTTATTTTCAGGTGGATAGATGCGCTGAGTACAGTGCCCCGCTGTACTCAGTGTGGAAGTCGGAACTACAAGCCCAGGCATCACGGCTATTTACCTTCCGGGAAGGTTATTGAAAATCTCCTGTGGATAACAAATGCTTACCCGTTGAAGGGCAAACCTTCCCGGAAGGTTACCTTTCTATGCTAAACGCCTCGTTCGCCCCGGACGTACGGTGTGCCTAACGCTGCCGGAGCCCCAAGGCGTTTGCGCATCGCTTCGCGTGAACCGATCACCAGCACGACGATGGTGAAAGCATAGGGGATCATCTTGAGGAAAAAGCCCCAATACGGATTGTAGTAAAACGGATTATCCCAGAACAGCAGCATGGTGGGCGCCTGGAGATCCAGGATCAGGCGTCGCAGCGCGCCGAAAGCGTAGGCGCCGGCAGCTGCCCGCAGCGGGTTCCACTGGGCGAAGATGGTCAATCCGACGGCGATCCATCCCTGACCGGAGGTTGTCATGTGGCTGAACCAGCCGGGCGAGATCGCGAGACTGATCGTGGCGCCGCTCAAGCCTGCCAGCATCCCGCCGACGAAGGTGTACAAATAGCGCACGCGATAGACGTTGACGCCCATTGTATCCGCTGCCGCCGGATACTCACCCGTAGCCCGCAAGTGCAGCCCCGGACGGGTGTAATTGATGTAATACCAGGCTGCCGGGGCCAAAAGATAGCCGATGTAGACCATAATGTTCTGTTTGGTGAACAATATGTCACCCAGGAAGGGAATTGAAGAGAGAACGGGAATCGTAAAGTTTGGCAGGAGTGCGACTGCGCCCGCTTTACTCAAACCCTCGCCAAAAACCAGGCTGAGACCGGTTCCCAAAAATGTCAGCGAGAGACCGCTGACCACCTGATCGGCGTGGAGTTGAATGGTGACAAAACCGTGGACGAGAGCGAGAAGTCCGGCAGTTGACATGGCGACCAGCAGCCCGAGCCATGGGTTGCCGATATTGACCGCCACGCTGTAGGCAGACATCGCGCCAATGAGCATCATCCCTTCAACACCCAGGTTCAGGATGCCTGAGCGCTCAGCAAAGATCTCGCCGATCGTGGCAAAGAGCAGCACTGTCCCGCTGGCGATCCCGGCTTGCAAAATGATCGTCCAATTCATAATCAGTCCTCCTGCGCGCGAACAATCCGGACCTGGTTGCGCAGCAAAAACTCACTGGCAATAAGCACAAATAATATGATACCCTGGATGAGCATCGAGATGTCCGAACGTCCCATTTCGCGCCCGGCAAGGACCAGCGCGCCAAAAAAGATCGAGACGATAGTGACGACGAGCGGGTTAAGCTTCGACAGCCAGGCGATGATGATCCCTGTGAAGCCGTATCCGGGCGATATCGCGCCTTGCAAACGGCGAACCACGCCGCTGATCTGGGCCATGCCTGCCAGACCCGCCAGCGCGCCGGAAAGCATCATCACGAGCATGGTGTTCCGTGCGATATTGATCCCGGCGTAGCGCGCTGCATTGCGGATTGTCGCCGGTCAACCGGATCTCGTAGCCCCATTTGCTGCGGTAGAGGATGAACCAGACGATTACGGCAGCGATAGGTCCGAAGAGCAGCCCCAAATGCAGCGTCAATCCCCCAAATCCCGGGATTTCTTTGGCGTAATCGGCCAATCGGGGCAGCCAGGCAGTTCTGGGAAATCGGGGGCTCATCTGGAAACCGCCTTCGCTCCACACGCCGAAGATGAAAAAATTATTCCACTCGATCGCGATATAGTTCATCATCAGGGTGGTGATGATCTCGTTGACGTTGAACTTGGCTTTGAGATAGCCGGACACCAGGCCCCATAAAGCGCCGCCGACAAGACCGGCGACCATCATCACCGGGATGAAAATCCAGCCTGGTGTTTCTGCGGGCAATATCGGTGTCAATACGATGGCGCTGGCGGCAAATGCGCCGATAAAAAACTGGCCCTCGGCGCCAATGTTCCACAATTTCATGCTGAAGGCGACCGAACATGCCAGTCCAACCAGGATTAAAGGCGTCGCCTGGACGAGTACGTCCGAAATACCCCCCAGCTGCCGAATAACACCTGGGCGATGCTGCCAAAGGCTCTTAAGGGGTGGGTTTGTCCGGCTAAGCGGAGCGTCACGGCGCCGAAGCAGGAGACCGAGAACAATGGCGCCAAGCGACACCGCGGTCGGCAGCCAGCGTGGCGTATCCAGTCGCGGCTCGATTCTGACTCTGAACGGTAGCGCAAACCGCTTTCTGGCGTCAGGTTGCTTAATCTGCCATTGCGCTTCTCCCCTTTCTGCCCTGCCATCATCAGACCGATAGTTTCCTGGTCCGGCTCTGTGAAAATGCCCATGATCTCCCCCTCGTACATTACGGCTATCCGGTCGCTGAGTGAAAAGAGTTCTTCCAGCTCTTCTGAAACCAGCAGGATCGCTGCGCCCGCTTCGCGTTGTTCCAGGAGCAAGCGCCGCACACCCTCGATTGCGCCGACGTCCAGTCCCCGTGTGGGTTGGACTGCCAGAATAACCCTGGGAGCGTTGGAGAATTCCCGCGCCAGGATGACGCGCTGCAGATTGCCGCCGGAAAGTAAGCGCGCCTGGGTGTCAATGGACGGTGCGAGGATGGCGTAGGCGTCTTTGCGTTCTGTGGTATATTCCCGGGCAATCTGATCATCAATAACCCATCCATTCGCAATGGGTGCGCGGTCGTAGGTTTTCATAATCATATTGTCGGTGATGCTCAGGTTGGGGGCGGACCCCATGCCGGTCCGGTCCATCGGGATGTGGGCTACACGGGCATCGATGGCGGCTTTGGGAGAGCAGTTGCTGACGATTTCATCGCTGACGGACACTGTTCCTTCTGTACATTCCCGTAACCCGCCGATGACTTCTGCCAACTCGGTCTGACCGTTGCCGGCAACGCCTGCGATCCCCAGAATTTCGCCGGAGCGCACCTGGAACGATACGTTTTTGAGCGCCTGGAGGGCTTTGTCGTTGTTTGCGCTGACGTTCAGAACCGCGAGGCGGACTTCTCCGGGTTCGCGGGGCTCCTTGTTCAGGGTGAACAGCACCTTGCGTCCGACCATCAATTCTGCCAGTTCTGCTTCGTTCGTTGTCGTGGTTTGCAGCGGTTCGGCAGCCATACTGCCCTTTGCGCAGCACAGTGACGCGATCTGAAATGGTCATCACTTCGTGCAGTTTGTGGCTGATAAAAACGATCGCTTTGCCCTCAGCGGTCATCGAACGCAGCGTCACGAAGAGATCATCAATCTCCTGCGGCGCCAGGACGGCGGTCGGCTCATCCATAATAAGCACTTTTGCACCGCGATAGAGCATCTTGAGTATTTCAACCCGCTGCTGCTCCCCCACGGAAAGCTGCCAGATCTTTGCTTCGGGCGCAACGCGCAGGCCGAATTGCTCCGCCAGGATGGCAATCTTTCGGTGGTAGTCGGGCAAGCGCATCAGGAAACGCGGTGTGTCCAGCCCCAGCAGGATGTTTTCTGTGACGGTGAGCGAGGGTACCAGCATAAAGTGCTGGTGTACCATGCCGATGCCGTGTGTGATGGCGTCGCGTGGGGAGCGGAAATCGACCATCTCCCCGTCAACGCTGATGGTCCCCGCATCCTGCCTGTAGAGTCCGGTCAGGATGTTCATCAGCGTGCTCTTGCCGGCTCCGTTTTCACCCAGCAGCGCATGGATTTCGCCTTTGTGCAGGTCGAAGTCCACCCGGTCGTTGGCAAGCACGCCGGGAAAGCGCTTGACGATGCCCCGCATCTCGACGGCGTTGACCATATCTGGCTCCTTCTGAATGAGACTCGCGCAAAGACCCTAAGGATGCAAAGCCTGGAAAACAAGAGCTTTACAGTTTCACTGAAATGTCTTCCAATCAACCCTCACTAAGCCTATGCGTACAGAGAGGGCTGTACTGCATACCGCAATGAGGTAGTCTAGGGCCTTGTGCCAGTTCCGGGTCAGCATTCCCGGCATTATCGTATCAACAACAACGATGTTTGCAGAACACCTGGTGTCCATGGCGACCTTACGTGAGATCTGCATCCATCTATAAAAGGAGCCTTGCGAAGGTAACCCTCGCAAGGCTCCTGAATGCACTGGTTATTCAGGCAATTCGGCGGTGATGCCGTCGGCCCACCACTTCATACAGTATTTACAGCCCAGACCGTATTCGGGGAAGGCATCCAGATCGATTTGCTCCAGCGCTTCGCCCTCGGGAACAACCACGTTGCCCTGATTGTCGGTAGATGGGGCCGGAGAAGACGTCGAAGCGGGTGAAGTCACCGGCGAGTGTTGTGCGCCATCAGGTCGCGCACTTCTTGAATGACCTCGGCGGGTAATTCGGCGACACCGGGCGTGAGTTCCTCGCCCTCCATAAAGCCGTAGAGGCCCAGACGCGCCGGTATCGGCGTCAAAATAATCCCATCCCGGTGTATACGTGCCGTGCGATGACACGCTCGGCGATATCGGCATAGATCGGTCCCCAGACCCAGTAAGGGGCGGTGAGGCAGGCATCCACTTTGCATGAGCCGTACCAGTCGTAGGTGACGCCCCACTTGCCCTTTTCCTGGGCGACGTCGGCGACGGCTGGCGTGTCAGCCCCGGTGAAGACCACCTGCGCGCCGGCGTCGAAGAGGGATGCGGCGGCTTCTTTCTCGATGATGGGGTCGTGCCAGGTGTTGATCCAGCGCACGTCCATTGTGCATTCGGGGCAGGTCTTGCTTCATACCCAAGGCAATCGCGTTGCCCAACCGAATCTCTTCGGGGATGGGGAAGGTGGCCATATAACCCAGCTTGGGGTTGCCATCCATCTTGGCTCGCGCCCCGGCCAGCATTCCGGCCAGGTACTTCATATTTTCCATCGCGCCCATCAGGTTACCGAAGTTGGTCATGTTGGACTTGATGCCGGTGAGGTGGATGTACATAATGTCGGGGAACTCTTCAGCCACGATTTCCATCGGATCCCTAAAGCCAAAGGACGTGCCGAAGATCAGGTCGAAGCCTTTGCGGGAGAGGCTGCGGAAAACCTGCTCGGATTCGGAGCCTTCGGGGACATTTTCGATGTAGGCGATGTGGACGTCTGGGACATTCTCTGCGATGTATTCCAGCCCTTCGTAGTGGGCCTGGCTCCATCCGCCGTCATCGTGCGGGCCGATGAGCACCATCGCAACGTTGAACATGTTATTCTTCGCTGCCGGGATGGTGAAACCGCCTTCTACCGTTTCACCTGAGCCGCAAGCACTCAAAACCAGCGTCAGGATCATGATTAAACCTATAAGCCAACGCGCATTCTTAAACGACATGTCTTCCTCCTAAAGTTGTGTAAAGTTTGGTGTTTCTCGGGTTGATTGATTATAGCGCGCATTTCGCCCATCGCAAGGAATCGTATTCATTAAGCTAAAATCAAAGTGAAGTGGTATCGTTCCACAAAATGGAAATCAAAGTGGGAGGAACACTGTTCCTTCACTTTGATTTCCATTTTGCTGGACACGCACGATCGATACAGGTCTATCGTAATTGAAACCAAGACCTGAAAAACCATAAAGATAATGACTCAAACGCAAAGATGTCATCGGGAGTTATCTGACAGCGGTATGGCTGTAAAATCAAGGAGAACGTGCTTCTATAGCCCAAGTAGACATAGCTGGCACACAGCAGACTGCATTACGCATTCCATGCGTAGCAATCCCATCGTGTCATTCTGAATATCATCCCACCAAAGTGATCACAATCGTTCCTAGCGATGAATTTTGACGTCTGGATTTTTGGTAGGAGCGTAGCGTGTGATGATGGGACACAGGAGAAGGGAATTTTACCTTCTCTTTTTTATAACCAGGATCACGCCAACCCATCCAAGTACGACACATATGGAAATCAGGTACCTGGTATTTCCAGGGGGAGAGGCAGAGAACGTGTGCAGTTCTGTAGCAGTTGGATTCGGTTCCCATCCTGCGAGGCGCGCCATCATCCACCAGTAAGCATTCCCTTTGAGCTTGCAGAAAAGTCTTGCTTCGGCGGGAGTATTTGTATGGGCGCAGTAGCCTGGAAGGTCCGTACAGTATTCGGGGTGTGCCTGACAGAAGTCGTAGCACCAACTGCACGAAGCCTCGTAGTTATTTGCGTAAGGTCCTCCTCCCAGCGGGTCGTAGGTCTCGATGTCGGCGAAGTCGAACAGCACCATATTGTGGTCGAGTGCGTATTGTCTTACCATATTGTTGTTGCGTTCAAGCGTCGCGCCACCACCGTCGGTGTGACCGGTCATCAGGATGAAACGCATGCCGGGGTACTGTGTCTCAAGCGCTGTGATGGTGTCGAGATACTGTTGGACCTGTGCCTCGGAATAATAGGACTGCTGTCCACACCACGACCACATCGAGTAATTGAACCTGCCCCCGTCCCAGTCAGCCACGGACTGCGTCGCCGAAAGCCCGGCGGGTGTTTCCCAGTACAATTCTGGTGTGATGTAGGTGTTGCCCCCACCAAGGTTGTTGCCATCATAGATTCGCAAGACACCCGACTCGCTGGGCAAGCCCACGTCTCCGCTTACGAGAATAGCGAAGCCATAGGTCGGGTCGACCTGCTCCAGCTTCAGGATGCCCTCGATGATTTGCTCACCGTGAGATGTGTGGGCGAAGTGGAAGGTAAGTTTTTTGGCTTCCTCCAACCAGTATGCGGGAATCTGACTCAGGTCAGTAGTGGTATGGTCAATGATGATAGGTTCGTTGGCGGTGCTGCCCACCGCGGACAATGGAGGGGGTGACGCCGGTTCGCTGAAAAGAGTAACAGTGGAAGTGTTGTAGCCTGCCTGTATACCCGTACCAAATATTAATGAGCATAATCCTGCTGCCAACACAATGACCGCTCTCAGAAGCTTCTGGCTGTTCATTTATACCTCCTTACGCAACAATACTGGAAACCGAAGCAGCATGAACTTCAGTGTGAAGGGCATTACGAGATCACGGTATGAGAGGCTTCACCGGATAAAGATAAGCGAGGTCAAGTTTTTGTCAAGTTTCGCATTGTAGTTTCACGGTAATGTGTCCAGAATCGCGGTTTAGCAAATCGCGTTCAAACCCAAAACATTTTGTATACTTCTGAGTTTTTTCTTGACCGAGTCAGATTATGCCGCGCCAGCATCAGAGCAGCCAGTAGCAACGTTCCCCATAAGCGTGCAACACTCAGACGAAAACTCTTAGCGCTGCTCCGCATTCAATTCGAATTGTAGTGATTTGACCATTTCTTTCCACCTCATCACTATTTTATCATATTACCGATCTATTTTTTTAATCTCCATTAGTCTCTATCCGCTCGAAGATAGAGACTGAGGTGCAGCAGACTGAATTGGTCATTTGTCCAATTCAGTCGGAAATGCGAGCTCTGCGTTCGTAATAACCGCGCCATGGAATGGCGACCTTTAGCCGTTATTCTGCCCGGATACAATGGTTAAAGTCTGGCAAACTACGTGCTGAACCTTAATTTCCACAGGATTTCTGCGCAGATTAAACACGCCTGGCGATAGTGAAAAGGGGATGGAAATACAACGCTGTGGTTAGTATCTCCGTCCACCTTTTCTGGGAAAGCACAGGTACGCAAGTCATTTGAATCGCAGGCACAAGGCGTAGTATTCACGTAACGCATCTGCAACATCGGGTCTGTTATCGCATATCCATTCCAGGGCGGATTCCCAGCTAAGGGAATGCAAACGGATATTGTCCAATGTGGGCACAAAATGGTTTGTATACCAGCTGTCCAACTGACCCTTATATGCTTCAACCCGCCTTTTGACTTTTGTTTGTATAGAAGCTTCGGTCATTTCTGTAGCGAATGTCCCATTATCTATGGCATATTGTGGCGCCAGCACAATGAAATCCAGCTTGTGGAGGGAAGCAGGATGGATATCAGCTTCATTCAGAACCTTCGCCATACAGGCGACATTGCGGGCAGCCTGGTCATAATATTTCGCGTGGCTTGTGCCGGAAGAAAGCGGTGCGCTGACCTTGGCTTCGACCACTGTAAACTGCTTTGCGCCTTGAGTTAGCGCAAGGTCCGCTTTGGCTTTATTGCCGATGCTGATGTGTCCAATGACGCAATCCGCGTGGGTACGGCTTTCACCCAACGGGTCCCCGCGAAATCTGGGCTTAAAAGCAGTGGGCAGAAGGCCCTCAGAGTACCATGTGCTACCTGGCAGGAAACCAAGAATGTAGTTCGCATCATTTATAGTTGATGCCTGGTGCATCACTATCTTCACCAGCCAGTTCTCGTTATAGATTTCTGTGGGACGGAAGTTTGGTTTTGCGGGATTGAAGGATGAAATCAACTCGGATATCAGATGCATTGTTTTATCTTCTTTTTGTAATGGAGGTTCGTGTTCTGTCCCCTAGAACCACTGGTGAGGAACGCAGGCGATTCAGCATATGCGTTACCCCGAACGCCTTCAGGCACAATATGACTTGATATTGTGCTGTTCAGTTAATTGGGTTACCTTCCCCATCCGTTATTGTGATTGGACCCATCGTCACCGTTCCTCGAGGGCCAGAGGTGGACTCTTCCGATCCGGGAAGGGGCGTTGACGCAGCCATAGCCCGGTATGATTGAAACATACCTTGTGCTCCTACCACAGCCCCTAAGCCTTGTTGCATGCTTTCAGCACTGGCGTTTAACAATGAGTCTGTTGCCATACTTGCTGGTTCAGCAAATGAACCGACGTGCCTTTGTATAACTGTGCTTTCACTTGTCCCGTGTTGCTTATTCTCAACCAGGTTTTGGACCGCCCGGTTCCCGATTGTTCGCTGCAACGTGTGCATGCCCGAAGGCGTGGGGTGATCTAGGGAATTGACGGCATTCTGGAGTGATGGTGTTTCTGGTTGCAGACTCTGCTCCAGAGGTTTTTGGGCTTTGCCTGGGATATTCTTTTTTTCTTCCGAAGGTGCTTTGCCTTGAGATTGTACCTTTGCCATTGCCAATCCTCCTGCAGCGTGCCCTTGACCAGCTTGCTCTATAAATCAGTATATCATAACTGTCAATTGCAGTATGTATGAATGAAAAATCAGGGTGTTCGTCACTTTTTCGCAAAACATAACCGGATGCGAACATTGAAGTCCAACAAGCCTCCTGTAGTCCAGCCCCCTGTGCTCAGGGACTTCGTGCCCATTCCGACCGGCGTCCCATCTTATCGGTATCAGGCTCCAATCCCCGAGCGCCCACAGCTTACAGGATACACTACAGCTTTGCGAACTGTCTGCCTGTACAGATCCGTACTCCAGAAGCATAACATGACCTGGACAACCGTACTTGCGCTTCATACATTCTTCAGTGAGGATCCGGGATTGTACAGACGCCGTCACGCCAACTGTTCGAAGGCTTCTTCTATCAGTTTTCCATCTGGAAGCAGGTCAGGTATAAGGGAAGCTGTTTCATCAAAGAAGGATTGCGGATCAAAGGCAGTCTCCGCGTGCATAACTCCGCGTTTTAGTATCTCACCGCGGAGTATCTTACGGACGGCAACCGTCAAAGCCACACTTGTTAGAAACCAGCCCCCGGCATTCCAAATGGGAGTCGTGAACCAGCAGCTATGGCGTGCGGGATGCCCATCTTTGCGCCCAACCGCACGAGCCCACAACTTTGGGATAGGGACATAGTTGTCCGGGAGTGATAGCCAGCGTTGAGGATCGCTCTCAACTGTATCGTAGAAAGCGTTGGTGGCAGCGTCGGCGTCGATGTTTTCTTCCAACACGCGCAGTGCTTGCTTTCTAAGGACGTCATGAAGCTGCGGTGGAAACGGGCTGAAAAACATTTCCACCGGCGATATATTGGAGAGTCCACGTGGAAGTGATCCAAAGAGCGGATTGGCACTGAAATACGGGTATAAGGTGATCGTACCGCCTTGTGATTGAGGAACTTCCAAACCGCTTTTGACAGCATTCACCTCAACCCACTGTCCATCCTGGAAATCAAGCACGGTCCGGATGCCGTCTCTCTGTAACATCTGCAACATCCAGGCAATGTACGACCTGTATCCGTGCACAACGATCAGGCTTTGGCGTGAATCCTCCAGCCATTGTCCGGGTGTCAGTTCCACTCCCTTTTGGAAGTTGTAAACACTGGCATCCCAGAGCTGTAGTTGTTCTACCTCATCCAGCTGCCGCGCCGCATGGACGCCCATCAGATTGCTGATGCTGGGGTGGATACCATTGCAGATAATCGCGGTAATGCCGGCGCCCCTGGCTTCGGATGTCATCTGCAGCGCCTGTTCGTTAACGCCATTTGCATCGCAGTAATGCGCCCCGGTGTGTATCGCAGCCCGTATGGCGGGAAGGACGGTTCCGTCATACGCAGCATTCATAATGATGTCGTAGCCTGCTAAAAGCGAAGTCAGTTCCTGTTCATTAGTGCCGTCTGCACGGACTGCGGTCGCCTTTTCGCCGGCTTCTGCGGCTGCCTTTTCTGCGCGTTCTGGATTCCTCCCAGCAATCGCAATCTCGGTGACCAGGTCACATTGGGCGAGTAACTTGATTGCTGGAAATCCTACTTTGCCATAACCTCCCAACGCAAAGACTTTCATGACACCCTCCTTGTCCTGCTAACAGTTGATATAAAGTAACCGTCCATAAGGTAGTGTGCAGATTGTTGCGGTGATCCGGCGGCAGGTCGGATTTGGTCGTCTTTGTCCCTTGGGATGGATTATAGGACAGGAACCAAACTCCTGCAAGGTAACATTGGAGTGGCGAGGAGTGCAGAATGGGCAATAGGGGGCACCATCATCTGAGCAAGGTTACTTGTTCTGGAGTTTGCCCCCAAAGTGCATTACTCCCGAGTTGGCGGAGTTCCGGTTTTGTCTTTGGGCGGTGTCCGTCACATTTTGCACAAGGCATTTCAGCCAGGTAGAGATGACATCGCACAGTAGCCCTGGCCTCCTGTAGTCTAGGGCCTTGTGCCCGTTCCGACCGGCGTCCCATCTTATCGGTATCAGGCTCCAATCCCCGAGCGCCCACAGCTTACAGGATACACTACAGCTTTGCGAACTGTCTGCCTGTACAGATCCGTTCTCCAGAAGCATGGCATAACCTGGACTGCCGTACTTGCGCTTCATGCATTCTTCAGTGAGGATCCGTAATTGTGCAGACGCCATCACGCCAGCCACTCAAATGATTCGCCGATCATTTTCCCATCTGGGAGAGCGTCAGGCATCAGGGACGCCACTTCATCCAGGAAGGGAAGGGGGTCAAAAGCCTTCTCTGCGGTTATAACACCACGCTTTTGCATCTCACCGCGCAGGATTATGCGCACCGCAGCCGCCAGAGCTACGCTTGTCATGGTGTATCCACTCACCTCCCATAGTGGCGCGGTGAACCAGCAGTCGACCTTTGCCGGACGACCATTTTTCCAGCCCACAGCGCGTGCAAACATTTTGGCGGTAGGGATAAAGTCATCTGAGAGTGGCAACCAGCGTTGAGGCTCAAGCCTAATAGCTTCGTAGAAAGCATTTACAGCAGTGGCAGCATTGATGTCTCCCTCGATCACGTGGAAAGCCTGCTCGCGAAGCATGTTGTGAATCTGGGGTGGAAACGGACTGAAGACAATTTCTACTGGTGACTGTTTGGCGAGATCATGGGGGAGTACACCCCAGTAATCGCCCGCACATACATAGGGGTAAGCGGTGGTCGTACCTCCCTGCGATAAAGGAACTTCCATACCGTCCCTGATTGGATCCATATCCATCCACTGACCCTTTTGATAACAGCGTATTGTCCTGTTTCCGTTATTCTCCAGTCTTTGCATCGTCATCGTCAAGTACGGCTTGAACTCTGGCAATGCGGCTAGGCTTTCTTTTGGGTTTTTCAACCACTGTTCGGGTGTTGACTCTCTCCCATTTTCAAAGCTCATAATATCGGCTCTCCCGAACTGCAATTGCTCTACTTCATCCAGTTGACTTGCCACATGCACGCACATCAGATTGCTGATACAAGGGGAGATACCGGTAGCGACGATCGCAGTAATGCCGGCAGTTTTGGCGTTGGAATCCAGCGATACCGCCTGTTCAAGGACATCTCCCCAGGCGACATCGCAGTAATCAATCCCGGCACGTGTTGCAGCCCGTATGGCAGAGATAACGGTATCGTTATACGCAGCATTCATGAGGATGTCGTAACCGGCTAACAGTGGCGTTAGCTTTATTTCATCAGTTCCGTCAGCATGGACGGGTATGGCCTTCTCACCGATCTCAGCAGCAGCATTTTCTGCGCGCTCCAGATTTCTCCCAGCCACGGCGATCTCTGTAACCAGATTACTTTGTGCAAGCAGCTTGATTGCTGGTAATGCTGTTTTACCGTAACCGCCCAACGCGAAGATTTTCATAACACGCTCCTTTTTAGACTAGTACCAGAGTGATGGATAAACATCCACATATTGTAATTACGGCGATGACCAGGTAGTTGCGATGACCCGGCGATAGGCTGGGGGTTCTTTCGTCAGTGTGGGTTTGAGTCTTGATAGGAATTATAGGCTGAGAAACAAATTGATACAAGGTAAAGTATACTTTAAGCTGAAATCAAAGCGACAGTGGTAGTATACCCTCTTGAAATACACATGTGCCTGAAATCGACGCACAAGTACCTGGCAACCCTGAACGACGACAGCATCTGGCGCAAGGCATCCCGGACACGTCCAACTGATAGGAGGAAGCTGTAAGAGAATACGGTTATACTGAACTTATGCCATTCCAGCAACGGTGTGGCAGATGAGGAAGACAGCTGCTCTTCCGGATTCATCGGGATTGGATATATTTTCTCTGTTTGAATGAAGTTGCCAAGAAGACGGATTGAAACCACTCATATCCGGTGACTTCTTGAATAGCTACCATTACATCTTCCTGTTCAGCATATCCAAAAGCATCATACAATTCGGCTATGTGCCTTACGTCTGCATTCTGAAAATGCCATATTCTCGAGTCACAATATTATTGCAACAAACTGACCATATCATGATAAGCTGACCACTCAGTATCTTCATCAGCAATTATCTTTATAGGGAATGGTTCTTTTCCGGAAAGTGTAGCGTTGATGCGTGACAGAGCTTCCTGAGGGTCTCTGGTATACCATTGCCACTCTCTCACGCCATTACCGGTTACCACTGCCGTTAAGTAACTTTGACCAATGGATCCAAGTCCCTCTGTCAGGAGATCTTCAAGTTGTTCCATCCTTGCTTGTTCCTTAGGTGAAGGCATCCTCCTGTCCGTCAAAGTCTGGATATCCCAGTGTATAGCCAGAAGTGTTGGATATTTCGATGTGTCTATACCAGGAGGGAAGGTTGTTCTTATCCGGTAAATTAGTGGAAAACCGGCATCTTCTCCTTCAGCAATCATCCACCTGCTTTCGTCATCTTTTCTTCGTTTCTTCCGTATTAACCAGTTTAGCATCTTTAGCTCCATAGGTACTTATCAACTAATTGTTCTCCTCCTGTTACTCCTCCGCCCGCTCCTGGCACAGCCCCTCTGCTTGCTCCAGCGCCGTCTGTGTCGCCTTCTCCAGCAGGCAAGAAAAGGTGGCGGGGCACCGTGAGGAAAGCCTGCTCTATCTGAGGGGTGGTGATGCAGTTTTGCGCCTTAAGCTGGTCAACCAGTTGCTGTTGATACTTTTTGACTTCGTTCATCAAGTTCTCCTTATTCGTCACAGGAATTGTCAACGAAGCTGAAAGCCCATATCGCTGAACTGTCCCATGCAACAGATGCTGGCATATGAGCGAAACGATCATCGCCTGCCTGGAGATAACTGCCGGGTTTCACAAACACAGACTACAATCCGAAGTATCATAAAGTGTATTTACATTTGAATAACTTATTGTGATCTGTAATCGGTGGGATGATGGTTATCTCTTCCCGGGTTGACGGTAAGTCAGACAACTGCCAGTCAAGCCAGGAATTTTCTCTTGTTTTCAGGTGCTTGTGGTTGGGAAATTGGCTGAATGGGGCATACTCAACCGCTCGAAGATTGAAATCTCCGGTAATGATGAAATGCTCACTAAACCCGTTTGTAACATCTTTTACATAGTTCTCAACGGTCTCAGCACACGCAACTCGCGTCTCTTTACTGCCTTCATTTGGACCATGGTAGTTAAAGACATAGACCTTTTGTCCTTCCACATTAACTTCAACGTATGCCACCGTCCTTGACCACGTAGACCTTTCTGATAATGGATTAGTTCCCTCCACTATTGTTTTATAGCCATAGGTGTTGATTTTTTTCCTGGACCAGATAACTTTTGCCTCATATTCATTCGGTATCCCCGTCTGAGGTTTTATTTGATGCGCGGTATAATTATAGTCATACCCTTCTTTTCTAAATTGTTTTTCCACACCCTTCATCAAGCCACCGGGGTGATACCCGGGGAAGTCGCTCCATGGGCGAGTCCACTGATCGTTTACGTCATCCCATAATCCTGGGTCCACAATAACTTCTTGACTACAAATGATGTCAATCGATACATTTTCATGATTAACATGGTTAAAAAACCCTTTCACATTTTTTAAGAAATCATCTTTATAATGCCAATTCCCACCTGCCATATTCCAGGAAACCACTGTAAAATCCATAAATACCTCACTTTCTGCATCTTTTCTTTGATTGTATATCCGTGCAATATGTTGTGCAAATCATAATGACCATCTGGTCGATCGTGTATGGTGTCAGGTATTACTTTCCAGAACCCATGTGGATTTGAGTTCACGATATTGATAGTTACCTGGTTCGTAGTTGAATACAGGGAGTAATTCAAGGGCGGTTCCATTGCAGGGGCTGCCCTTTTGGTTTAGTGGAATACTGCAATTTACTTATATGCGGTGTGCATCGGGTGGGCATGAGTTGGGGTAGGGGATTACCGGGCTGTTTATGTGGGATGCATCTTCCATTTGTAGAACATATGTGCTATACTTTAATTATGCACAAGGTACTTAAAGCGGTTGAAGATTTCCTGAATCCTGCGCCACCCCCGGAGAATCCCGGCATTGACTGGGACGTATCGCCGGAGGTGATAAACCATGTTATTTGGGCTTATGCCAATCTTGCTGACTGCTCTTATGCGGAAGCGATCGACCAGTTGTCTTATATGAGCCTCGCCGATGCCAAAGAGTTTCTGGGGGAAGGATAAAGCGCTTGTCGTTTACTCAGGCAAGTTATGCACACAAACGCGTTTATCCGGTCGTGAGGTTGGTGCCGATTTACCGCAATGCGCGAGAAGGGCTTTGATCTCTTCTCGTGTGAAAAGCAACTCTGTGCGTGGGTATCGCCTGCTTGTTGCTCCCATACACGTCAACTTACAGATTTTAGCATGGGTAGGGATACCTCGCCGAGGTGTCCGAAAATGATGGCGGACGGTTCAGCGAACCGTCCCTACCCTGTTATGTGCCTCATGTGTTGGTTTAACTTGATACCTGTGGGGGGCGCCTGCTGGATACCCATGTCGGGAACGAGTCCAGGGCGATGTGATAACGAACCTGCCTCAAATGTCCTGGACTCGTCATCCTTGTACCCCCGCCCAGACTCGAACTGGGATAGCGAACTTAGGAGGTTCGCGTTCTATCCGCTTGAACCACAGGGGCATACCCCCATTATAGCATGACGGGCTTAAATTGCACCTTCTGATCAATTGAAACCTGGAAAATATGTTCTATCATGAGGGTATAAGCCATCAATATACGTAAATTTGGACTTTGCCGATGATAGGAGTATTCAACCGTGGTTTTGTAACGGTGAAAACTTGCAATCCCGTACTCAGGGGGACTATTGTTTCAATGTAAAAAATCAATAGTTGGTTGAAACAATAGTACCCCCATTTGGTTGACATCCGGGCTGACCTGTGTTATACAACAAGGGTGCGTTTCATTTTTCTGCTATAGGCGATTATTGGCCAAATTGACATTGGAATCGATAGCAGTTTTGGATCAATCATGACACAAATTAAGGCTACTTTCGGACCAAAACTGCCAAGGTGCTTTCAGAAATCTGGCGAAATCGATGAGTAGTGAAATTCGCCAGATTTCTGAAATGCACCCTACAACAGGCGTTAGCCCCTACTTTTAGCTGAGGAGTCAATATGGTCGCTTACTATCCTATCCAGTGGGTTGATGGCAAGCTGCGTCTGCTGGACCAGCGGGAACTGCCGTTTGCCGTGGAATATGTGGATTATGCGGATTATCACCAGGTGGCGGAAGCCATCCGTGTCATGGTCGTGCGAGGAGCGCCGGCGATCGGCATCACTGCCGCCTATGGGATGGTGCTTGCTGCGCAGCAGAGCCGGGCGGGGGATGTTCCAACCCTCCTGCAGGATTTGCAGGCAGCCTCCGGCGTTCTGGCGGAAGCCCGTCCCACCGCGGTGAACCTGTTCTGGGCATTGAACCGCATCATGAAACGTGCTGAAGATCCCGCCTTGACCTCAACCGCTGCGTTGCGGGAAGCGGTGCTGGATGAAGCCCATGCCATTTACGCCTTTGAGAAGCAGTCAAATTACCAGATCGGGTTGAATGCGCTCCCGCTGGTCCCGGAGGGCGCCAAAATAATGCACCACTGCAATACGGGACCGCTGGCAACCGGGGAGTACGGCACCGCTTTGCGCGTGATCACTGCCGCGCACGAGGCTGGCAAACATGTCCACGCATATGTGGATGAGACCCGCCCCCGCTTGCAGGGCGCGCGCCTCACGGCGTGGGAATTGCAGCAGATGGGTGTCCCTTATACGGTCATTGTCGACGGCGCCGCAGCGCATATCATGCGGACGGTGGGCATTGATCTGGTTGTGGTGGGATGCGACCGGGTGGTTGCGAACGGAGATACCGCGAACAAGATTGGGACTTATCACCTGGCATTGGCTGCCCGTGCGCATGGGGTGCCTTTCTACGTGGTGGGACCGACCAGCACCATTGATATGGACATCACCCACGGCGATGCTATCCCAATTGAATCCCGTCCGGAGCGCGAAGTGACGCAGGTGCTGGATTGCCGGATTGCCCCGGAGGGCGCGCGCGCCGCCAACCCGGCTTTTGATGTAACGCCGGCAGCCTTTATCACCGCCATCATCACCGAGAAGGGGATCGCGTACCCGCCCTTTGAAACCAGCCTGGCTGAACTAAAGAAAAGCGCAACTGATTAACGTCTGGCTGCGCAACGACCATTACGCATCACGCATTTCGCTTTACTTAACCCAGTCCGCTGGGCCTTACGCTTTATAAATTTTTGTCCTGGAGACATTCGATGCCATATAATTTGCTGAGAAAACCGGGTGAACTGCCCAGGCTGGTTGGGCACCGCGGCGCTTGCGCGGTAGCGCCGGAGAACACGCTGGCATCGTTCAAGCGCGCCTATCAGGATGGCGCCGATGTGGTCGAGATGGACGTGCGTATGACCGCGGATGGGCAGGTGGTGGTCATCCATGATGCGTTGCTGGACCGTACGACCAACGGAACGGGGCCCGTTTCGCAGATGACTTTGGCTGAACTCAAGCGCCTGGATGCGGGCACATGGTTTGATGCCGCCTACACGGGCGAGCCGATTCCTCTGTTGGATGAGGTGCTGGATTGGGCAAAGGGAAAAATTGGTTTGATGATTGAGTTGAAGTATGATCCCTTCGGTTCTTTCAGCCCGGACCTGGTTCCCCCGGTGCTGGACCTGATTAAGAAGCGGGATATTGTCGACCAGGTGGTGTTTATCTCTTTCCAGCCCAAAGGTTTGCAGCAGGTGAAGGGTTTGCTGCCGGATATCCAGGTGGGCTTGATGCCGCCGCGCGACAAAGTCCTCACCGCCGGGGTCTGGTTGGTCAGGCGCTTCCCTTTTCTTCAGCGCTTTGCGTGGATGCAGCGCGTGTTATTGCGCCCCTTGGCTGTGACTATGTCTGCGGGTTGCGATATGGTGGGACCTAATATTGCCATGGTGACCCGGATTCTGGTTGATGCCGCGCATGATGCGGGAATGCCGGTCAGCAGTGGTGGGTTTGTGTGGGATTACCCCGAAGCCATCGCCATGGGTTTGGATACCGTGAGTGCGAATGATCCAAAGATCGTACGTGAGCAATATTTGAAACGGGTTTGAGCATGTTTTTATCCTTGCCCTGGTCTTAGGGTGCGAAATTCTGAAACACACCCCGTACTTATTTCCTATTGCGGACTTGGTTAGTTTTTAGTATGATAAAGCAAGATTGACGCATTCGGGGGTAAGTGTGTGCCTTTATCAGGTTGAAGATGGGCAGGGATTGGCGGAATACGCGCTCTTGCTGATGTTAATAGCCATTGTACTCATTGCGATAGTGGCTATCTTTGGTGCTAAAGTAGCGGCGCTCTTCAGTGCTGTTAATTCTGCCTGGCCCGCATTTTAAACGAAAAGATAGAAAGACATCGATGGCTTCCCGTTCAGGGAAATTCCTCATTTTGCTTGTTGCCACCACTCTATGATGATGGTCAGGACCTGCCGCAGATTCTTATGCCATTGGTCTTGCTGCCACGGTAAAGGCAGCCAAATCTCGCGGCGTCCGACCCTGCCGTACTCATGCAGCATGCGGCGCAAATGGGCGACCTTATTCGGATCGAGCCCAAGCAGCCAGGGTGGGCGCAGCACAATTTGCCCGTTTTCAATCGCGATGGCGCTTATTCGTGCATCCCGGGCGAGTACTTTGAGCTGGAGCTGGTAAAGCAAATTGGTGGCAGTTGCTGGCAAGGGGCCAAACCGGTCCTCCAATTCCTCCTTCAGCATGGCGATTTCATTTTCGCTGCTCATCTCGGCAAGCCGCCTGTACAACTGCAGGCGCAGGTTATCGTCGGGAACGTATTCGGGGGGTAAGCCGACAGCGAGAGGGAGTTCGATGGTGATAGATCCGATGGTCTCGGGTGGCGGGGGTTCTCCGGCGCGGTCAGCTTTTAACCGTCCGACCGCGCGGCTAAGAATGCGTGTATAAAGCGTGAACCCTACTGCAGCGATCTGCCCGTGTTGGCGTTTCCCCAGCAGTTCACCGGCGCCCCGGATTTCCAGATCGCGCAGGGCAATGGAGAAACCTCCACCCTGGCTGTTAGTTTCACGCAGGGCGTAGAGGCGTTCTTCTGCCTCTGGTGTCATCCGCCGTTTGTGGAAGAAATAGGCATAACCCCGTCGTGTGCCTCTGCCGACTCTACCGCGGAGCTGGTAAAGTTGTGCCAAACCAAAACGGTCTGCGCGTTCAACGATCAGGGTATTGGCATTCGGAAAATCCAGACCGCTTTCAATAATCGTCGTGGCAAGCAAAACATCGACTTCGCCGTCGCTGAAACGCTGCATCACCTGGCTCAGTTCGCGCTCGTGCATTTTGCCGTGACCAACCTCAATGCGGGCTTCGGGGATAAGATGGCGTAAGCGCAAGGCAACGCTGTGGATGGATTCAACGCGATTGTGTACGTAGAAAACCTGCCCGCCGCGTTTTAACTCGCGCGTGATCGACCGCCGTGCTATGTCAGGGTCATACATGCCGATATAGGATGCGATGGGCATGCGGTCCTGGGGTGGGGTTTCGATGATGCTGATATCGCGCACGCCGGACAGCGCCATATAAAGTGTGCGCGGGATCGGTGTGGCAGTCAGGGTCAGGACATCGACTTCCGTGCGCATCTGCTTTAGCCGTTCTTTGTGGGCGACACCAAAGCGCTGCTCTTCATCAATGATGACCAGTCCTAAATCCTTAAAAGCCACGTCTTTTTGGAGCAAGCGGTGGGTGCCGATAACAATATCAACTTTGCCTTCGCGCAGATTCAATAAAACATCTCGCTGCTCGGAGTCGGTTCGAAAACGCGATAAAAGTTCGACAACAACTGGAAAAGACGCCAACCTCTGGTTAAAAGTTTGATAATGCTGTTGGGCAAGGACGGTGGTCGGCACCAGCATGGCGACTTGTTTGCCTTCGACGACAGCTTTGAAAGCAGCCCGCAGGGCAACCTCCGTTTTACCATAACCGGCATCGCCGCAAATAAGGCGGTCCATAGGCAGGTCTTTTTCCATATCGGCTTTGACCGCCTGAATAGCATCAATCTGATCCTGTGTCTCCGTATAAGGGAAAGCAGCTTCCAGTTCTTTCTGCCAGGGCGAGTCAGGGGCGAAAGCGTAACCGGGCACAACCTGGCGTGATGCGTAAAGGTCAAGCAGCTCCGAAGCCAATCCATCCGCGGCATCCTCGATCCGTTCCTTGGTTTTTTCCCATGATCCACCGCCCAACCGGCTTAAGTGCGGGGCATAACCTTCTGCACCGATATAACGCGTGAGCCGGTCCGCCTGGTAAATAGGGACGTAGAGCTTGTCATGCCGGACTTCATATTTTTCTTTGCTGGTGCTTTGGTCATTTTCAGGTTTATCGCGATCCGCCGGAGCTGAATACTCCAGCAGCAGATATTCCCTGTCAATATCATCCACACTCAGCGTGACTAAACCTTTGTAGACGCCAATACCGTAATCTTCGTGCACGACATAATCGCCGGGATTCAAATCTGCGAAGTCATATTCCGGCGCGATAGCTCGGCGGCGTGTTTTTCGGCGTGGTTCCGGGGGGCGCCACCCGAATAGCTCTTCATCGGTAATGAGGTGTCTGATCCCGTCAGGGCCATTCCACTGCCATCCGCCCGGCACCGCGCCCTGGACAAAGGTAAGTGAACTGTCAGGTGGTTGGGGCAGTGAATCATAGACCGGGGGAGGGTTAAAATCCTGCCATAATTCTGCCATCCGGCTCGCCTGGCGGCTGACGACAACCACTTGATCGCCCAGGTTCAACCACTGCCGGAAGCGCCCCAGGGCTTCAGACAGGCGTCCGGCAAAATGAGCTTCCGGTGTGAACGCCTCTGCTAACGGGCCTTCCTCTCCAATATTCAACTGGAAACTTGTGAAGCGGTCGATGATGGATCTCGATGTTTGCCAATCGAGGATGGGCTGCGGTGCGTCATTGAGCAGGATTTTGTCCGCAATGGCTGTAATCCGTTGTTCACCGGCTTCTTCCTCCAGATCATGCCAGCGGATTTCTATTTGCTCTGCGTCGTTCAGGATAACCAGGGTATTCTCCGGGCAATAGTGCAGGATCGATCCCTTTTCCTGATAAAGGTAGGGCAGGTAGAATTCCATGCCCGGAAACGGCATGTGGGTTTCCAGCATCTCTAAATCGGGCTGCACAGCTTCAGAGACTTCCGTGGGTGGATTGCTGTCCAGGAACAGACGGAGGGCATCACGCGCCCGTTCGCTGTCCTGCGGCAGCGCCTCACGAACTGGCGTGAGCCAAAAAGCCTCTGCGCGGCCCGTAGAGCGCTGCGTCTCGGGTTCAAATGTGCGGATCGTGTCAATCACGTCACCGAAAAATTCCAAACGGTACGGATAAGGGGATTGGGGTGGGTAGATATCAAAAAGCCCCCCGCGGCGGCTGAGTTGCCCCGGTACCTGAACAACGCTGACAGCTTCGTATCCGATCCCAACTGCATGCCGGGTGAGTTCGGTCATCGACATGTGTGAATTGATGGCAAGATGCCGTGCTGCCCGGTGGAATTGGCGATACGGGAGGGTGCGCTGCATCAGCGCTCTGCTGGAGCTGACGACAATGGGTTTATCGTTGGGATCGCCTTTACCGATGCGGTGCATATACAGATTGGATATAACATCCAGCCGGTCTGTGATCGTTTCTGGCGGCCAGGGCACGCGCTCGTAAAAAAGCAGCGGGGGTTCCGGGAGCTGCATAAGCCGTGAAGACTGGGGCATCCAAAGCTGCAACGCTTCTATAGTATGCTGGCTCTCTTCGGCGGTCGGCGTCAGGATCAGCACCGGAAGGTCAAGATCGCTGATGAGCGCAGCAATGATGGCAGTTCTGGCGCGCGCCATCGTCACATAAGCTGGAAGCTGCAATCCAGCTTGAAGTTTTTCCCGTATCTCTTGATAGACGGGATGCGCTTGAACCCAACTCAGGAGCCCTTGGAGTGATGCTGTCATTTATTTTCGCTGGGTGATTGTATTCGCCAGGTCATGCCACTATCTAAAAAACTGCGTTTCCCCACCAGCCAATCGCTGATCAAATCACAGGCTTTGCGTTGAATTTCCCAGACTTCCGTTTGCTCTTCATCGCTATAATCCTGCAGGACATAAGCTGCCGGATCCATCTGTCCCGGAGGCCTGCCAATGCCCAGGCGGAGCCTGGGAAATGATGCAGTGCCCAGATGCTGGATGATGGATTGCACACCGCGATGTCCGCCGCTTGAGCCATCTGGGCGGAAGCGAATGGTTCCCAGAGGGATGTCCAGGTCATCATACACAACCAGGATGCGCTCAGGCGCAACCTTATAAAACCGTGCCAATGGGGCGACACCTTTACCACTGTCATTCATCCAGGTTTGCGGTTTTGCCAGGATAATACGGTATTCCTTTACCGTGCCATGGGCTGTTTCAGCAGAAGACTCGGACCGCGTAAAGGCTAACTGGTGCGTATGGGCAAAGGCATCAATGGTTTGAAATCCTATATTGTGCCGGTTAAGACGATGCCGCGTTCCGGGGTTGCCCAGACCAACAATGAGCGAGAATTCAGTCACGAACCTGACCTTTTCCGCATCTGCCGTAAGTAATATCGGATCACAGCTTTGGCAGCTGTATACAGCAAGGCTACCGCATAAAGGAGAAAGGCTAATTGTATACCGGTCTTCCCTGCTTCTTTAATAGCATCGATGGATAGAAATTGTGCGGGGTCGAACGCGCCATCATCCCCAGAATCAGAACCGTTGTCGTTACTTATGGGGGCTAAAGTTGGCGTTGGTTGCGGTGTTGCGGTCGGTGGCTGCTCGATGGTCGGCGCTTCAATAGGTTCCAATGTATTCCCAGGCGTAGGCGTCTCAAGATCAGAAGGGGTCGGCGTGGGTTCGGGCGTTGGCGTTGTTGCTTCATTAAAGACATTGATATTGTTAGTGAAATGCAACTTGGGTTCCGTATTGCCCACTTCATACAATGCAAGTGCCAGCGTGTATACGCCATTGGGAACTGTTGTGGTATCCCAAGTCGTCAGCGTGCCGTTGATGACCATGTTTTTCACGCCTTCTGCTGCTGTTAGAAAAACCCACGCTGAATCGCCTACCGCACGAGGTCCGGGAGCGTATAATACCTTATAGGATTCGAAATTCGGGTGTGTGGCTGTGCCGACAATCGCTATCTCACCACTGACTGTACTGCCTTCAGCGGGACCGGTGATGATCCAAATTGCGTCCTGCAAGTTTGGTGCGGCAGCGCTTTTCCCTGATGTGAAAGCCAGGAGAATCAACGACAGGATCAAACCATATCGTATGACTATGGAAGATCGCATAATAACTCCTCAAATGTGATGTGCTTGGGACAGTCAGTATACCATATGCACCTGTCCCTTTCTTTGATTTTAATGTATAACCTGTGCCATTTTCAATAGGTGAGTCTAACATGAATGGCATAGAGTGCAAGCTTTCAGAGAGGATAGGGTGCCGGCAGGTTTTGGCATCATCTATCGTATACGCAATATCAGGGTAGCCGAAATGCACTTAGTGCGGCGCGGAAGGGCAACCTGTGGCAGGGCGGGGATCTGTTCTGGATTCACTAGCACGATGTTCCGCCCCGCCACAGAACTCCGCCAGCGGTATACGACGAACACCCGTTTATGTGAGAGGACATGCAACTAATGGATGTTTTTGGCGTATATGTAATTAACTTACAAGAGGTGAATGAGAATGACTACTAGAAATTTGTTGCGGCGTCAAAATGGCATAGTTGCCGGTGTGTGTGGTGGATTGGGAGAATTCTACGGAATTGCTCCATTCTGGTTCCGGTTGCTGTTTCTGATTCTTTTGGTTCCGGGCGGATTGCCGGGATTAGTCCCATACATAATCCTGTGGCTGATTATCCCTCATAGGCGCTAAATCTCGATGGGTTGTGCCTGACCATATTCTGTGAGGTAGTACAATGCAGTTTTCATTGGGGTGGCGGTTTGTTTGCCAATCGTAACATCCCATGCCGGTTCAATTTAAGGGGAAACACAAACCTTCCCGGAAGGTGATTGACGATCTACAAATGAATATTTGTGCTTGCCCGTTAAATCACAAACCTTCCGGGAAGGTGAACAACAGCTAAACATCATCCCTGTAGTCCTTCATTCGTAGCACCTTCCTATAGCTCCACCTTTTCATGATGTGCATTTCGCTCTACAATAGGATCATCTCTTCGAAGACAATCACAATGAGGTGTGTGTGCCGGCTATTCTACGGATTTCACCAGCAGCGACCGGCAAAACGACAGTATTGGTTCAACGTGCGCGCGTGCTGGCGCGTGAATTGTCAACGACTGTCCGGGTTGTTGTCCCGGGTCACCCTCAGGTCAGAGCCTGGCGCCGGTTATTGGCGGAACACGGCGGCGCTTTGGGCGTTCATGTTTTTACTTTCACCCAGCTCTATCAACTTATTCTTGATGCTGCCGGTCATGTTTATAACCCATTAAGTATCCCCGTACAAATCCGGTTGCTGCAGTCCATCATTGATGCTATTCCATTGGATCATTATGCTTCGCTGCGGGATAAACCAGGTTTTGTGTACAGCTTGCTTGATGAAATTGCGGAGTTGAAGGCTGGACGCATTTGGCCTGAAGCATTCGCCGATGCTGTTGGCACAATGGGTGCGGAACCCCGGCTTATGGAATTAGGTGCAATCTACACAGCCTATCAACACCGCCTGCAGGAGAAAAATTGGGCCGATCGGGCGGGTATGGGCTGGCTATCCGCTGAGGTGCTTGAGGGAAATGCAGATTTATGCCTCGATTGGCCTGTTCTCTATGTGGATGGGTTTGACGACCTTACACCCGTGCAGGTCGACGTTCTAAAACACATGGCAACCCGTATGCCGGAGATGGTCATTACTTTGACCGGTGAGCTTGAGAAACCCAGAATGGTCCACCACCGCTATAACCGGACACGATCTCGTCTGGAATCCGCCATTGAAGACTTATCTGTGGAAAATGGATTTGCGCCTGATCAGGATTTCCGGAACCCCGTTCTCACTTTTCTGGAGTCTTCTTTCCTCACCGAAAAAGTCTACCCTCACGCGTCTGGCAACACCGTCGAAATGGTGTCTGCCCCCAATCGGGAAGATGAGGTGCGTGCGGCGCTGCGCTGGCTTAAGGAACGGGTCATCCATGATCGAATCGCTGTGGGCAAAACGGCTCTGCTTGCCCGGAATATTGAGCCATACCGCCAGTACATCCGTCAAACCGCTGACGAGTTCGGTATCCCTGTCACTATGCTGCACGATGACCCCCTGGCTGAAAACCCCTGTGTCGCCGCAGTGATGGATATGCTTTCTTTGCCTGAGGATGATTTTCCCCGGCAAAGCACTATTGAGGTATGGTTCTCCCCCTATTTTAATTGGGCGCAGGCATTGTTGCTTGATGCTGCAACCTATGATCGGATTACTCAATCACGCCAGTTCAATTCTGCTGCAGTATGGGGCAAGGTCATTGGCGGATTCAGCCAGTGGATGTCAGCGCTTGTGGATTTGTCTGGCTTCTCTGGAGGAGAGCGACACTCTTACGAAGAGGAGCCAGTTCCCGTAAACACGCCTGTAGGAGGCCAAGCACAAGAACTGCTGTCGCAATTCACACTATTCGCCGCGTACTTAAAACCACCGGAGGGAAAGCATCCTTATCGCGATTATGTTTATTGGCTGGAGAATAAGCTGGGTGATGATGTTGAGGAAGACCCTGCCGGCGATCCGGACAGCTTGCCGCAAGCACCGAGTCTGGGTGTTATTGAAAACGTAAATGGTGGACCCCCCGAACTTAAACAGAGAGATCAGGCAGCTCTACGGGTATTCAAAGATGTTTTGCGGGGATTTATGCGGGCTGAAGAGACCATCGCGCGCAAAGATGTCGATTACCACACTTTCCTGGAAGATCTCAAAAGTGCCGTGTCCGGCGAAGTTTATCATCTGCCCCTGCCTGCAGATCGCGAGTCTGTCATTGTGGCGAGTGTCACCCAGGTGCGGGGCATAGGTTTTGCTGCTGTAGGAGTCATGGGACTGGCGGAAGGTGAATTCCCACTGAGTCATCGTGAGGACCCGTTCTTAACAGACGCAGATCGTAATAAGTTACAGGATCTGTCTGGATTGAGCATCAACCTGTCCACAGAAAGCAACGAAGTGGGCTATTTTTATGATGCCATCACGCGACCGTCCGAGTACTTGCTATTGACCAGACCGCATCTTACAGAGGACGGCGCCGCCTGGCAGCCCTCCCCATTCTGGCTTGAAGTACAAAACCTGCTGCGCGTGGAACCTCAATCCATATTGAGTGACAGTATTCCCGATATTTCCCGTTTGGCTTCGCAGTCGGAGAGCATTTTTCATTGCGCAGCACTGATGAATCAGGATCTTGTCTCATGGGTGATAGACACCATACCTGCACGTTGGGCAGCGCTGGAACATGCAGGTCGACTTATGAACATGCGATTGCACGCTTCTCTTATCGAGAGCGGTGTCTACGAAGGAAATCTTACAGCTTTTGCCTCGCTTTTCTATGTGTTATATGGTCCGCAACATGTATGGAGCGCGAGCCGACTGGAATCCTACCGCACCTGTCCATTTATGTTCTTTACCGGCAGTATCCTTGATCTTGAACCACGTGAAGAACCCGAGGAAGGTTATGACGCCCGTCAACTGGGCAATATCTACCATCATATTTTCGAGGCATTGTATAAAGCTGTTGATGATCCTGCTGATTTAGAGCAACTGCTTGATAGGCTGCCCTCGATAGCGAAAACTATTCTGGACGCAGCACCGGAAAAGGAACAATTTCGTGTTACCGCATGGTGGATGCACAGCCGGCAGGAAATTATCGAAAACGTCCGTAAATCGCTGGATGCGCTGCATCTGATTATGGGACGCTTCATCCCATATGGCTTTGAGCAGCAGTTTGGAATTGACCATACGCCACCCTTGGTCGTCACGGACGGTGATGACAGCTTCAAGCTGCGTGGTTATATTGACCGGGTGGATCAAGCGCCAGATGGCACGATCAGAATTATTGACTATAAAACCAGTGGTCCAGGTGATTTTACACTTGCTGCTGTCCGGCAAGGGAAAAAACTGCAATTACCGTTGTATGCTCTGGCTGCTCGTGATGCATTAGGTCTGGGGAATCCAGTCGACGGCTTCTACTGGCACGTCCGGGACGCCCAGCCAGCAGCTTCACTTTGGCGAAATGTGGACCAAAAGCAGCGATGGAGACCGCTGGTGAAACTGCGTGGAAAATAATCCGCGCTGTTCGCAATGGGGAATTTACGCCGAAACCGCCGAAGGGTGGGTGCCCATCCTATTGTCCTGCCAGAACCATGTGCTGGCAGTATCAAGCTGGTTTTGGTTAAGGTTAACTAGTGCCCGGAGAATAATGTGACGCGACCGCATCCTATTCTGGATTTAGATGAAGTAACACCAAGCACAGAACAGCGCCCTGCGGTGATGAGCCGGGGCGCGGACGTGGTGGTGACCGCCGGCGCAGGCGCTGGAAAAACAAGGGCTTTGGTCGGGCGGTATTTATCGTTATTGGTGGATGGCTATCCATTACGGTCCATTGTTGCGATAACTTTCACGACAAAAGCTGCACGTGAGATGCGCAGCCGGATTCGTCAGGCAGTCCGTGCGTATCAAGCCCAGCCCAGCCTGAACAGTGATTGAGCGCCACCGCTGGCAGCAAATATACCTGGCGATGGATTCCGCCCGAATTGATACGATTCACAGTCTGTGCGGCGATATTTTGCGCATGCATCCGGCAGAAGCGAACCTTGATCCGGCATTTACCGTGCTTGATGAAGGCCTGGCGGGTTTGTTTCAACAGCAAGCCCTTAATGCAGGATTGGCGTTGGCAGCCAGCCAGGATGATCTGGCAGGATTGTTCGCGGTTTATGGTGTGAGAAACCTGCAGCAAATCCTGTCCGATTTACTGGGGCAGCGTTTGGACGCGGAACGCGCCTTCATTCAGGAGCCTGTGAACACCGAAGATGATTGGCGGGTATGGATTCAGGAACAATGCGACAGGG
Source organism: uncultured Chloroflexia bacterium (assembly GCA_963700595.1). Taxonomy (GTDB): domain Bacteria; phylum Chloroflexota; class Anaerolineae; order B4-G1; family SLSP01; genus PWVB01. The sequence goes on along the minus strand of CAVOYE010000006.1, from coordinate 727,659 downwards.
TTTTATCACATCTGGTAAATTTGCCTGCATGGAAACAGGCTGTGGAAATCCTTTATACAGATGAGGCCTCTGATCCAACGGATCACGCAGAGGTGCAGCGCCAACGTATTGTTGATGTACTGGACGTGTTTGATGCAACAAAAGATCCCAACGCTCTGCAGGGAATAGATGGAATCAATTTGAGGGGAGGAAAGGCACAGGCCTGGCCCGGAGGAGCCACCCAACGCGATGCGGTCAAAGCGGCTTTGCGTTCTCTTCGTGATCTCTGGCGTGACCATGAACCCGAAATTCTGCGGTCTTTCAATGATCTGGATGCAGCACTGGTGGAGACACGCCCCAAACTGATGGCAGGTCTTTTTTGCTGCGTTAGCCCATTACACGCTGCTGAAGAAGCAGCACAATGCGCTGGATTTCGACGATTTGGAGATCACAGCTCTTAATCTGCTTGACACGCACCCGCTGGTACGTGAGTGCTGGCAGCGTGAAATCCGCGCGATTCTGGTTGATGAATTTCAGGATACCAATGCCCGTCAACGTGATTTACTCGACCAACTCAATGGGGCAGAACATAAACTGTTTATTGTTGGAGATGGTAAACAGTCGATATACGGTTTCCGCGGTGCAGATGTGGTCGTATTTCGAGATGAAAAAGCCCGGATTCAACAATCGGGAAAGCATTATGCGTTAACAGAGTCGTATCGGGCGCATCGCGCGTTGATAGGTGTGTTGAATGCATGTCTGAAACCTGTCCTTGGGGAGTCTGAGGTCGAGGAAGCTCCGTGGATAGAACCATTTGCGCCTCTCAGCTATGTGCGTGAAGCGCCTGAAGGTTGTGAAAGCCCCTTTGTTGAGTTTCACCTGACAGTCGGGAGCAAATCTGATGGGGCTATGCAGGCGGCAGCGGATATCCTGGCGAAGCGGTTGGCAGAAATCATTGAAAACGCCAGCGGGGATTTAACGTACGATGATGTTGCGGTCCTATGCCGGGCATCAACGTCTTTCAACGCTTATGAGGATGCCTTTGATCGATCCGGTATCCCGTATATTACTGTGTCAGGGCGTGGTTTCTATGACAGACCGGAAATACGCGATGTACTTAATGTCTTGAAAGCCCTGGCAGACCCTACCGATGATTGCGCATTGGTTGGGCTATTACGCTCACCGGCATGCGGACTTTCAGATATTGCCCTCTATCACATAACCAGCTTTGCCCGGGCAAATAGCGAAGACTGCCTGTGGGCATTAATGTGCCATACAGACTTTGCTTTCCTGATTGGCGCTAACCTGTTTGAAGACGCACTCAGGGCAGAAAAAGCCCGTGACCTGATCCAATCCTTCCACAGCATCGTGGGACGGATGACCGTTTCTGATTTATTGCGAAGATTCCTGGAAATCACAGACTACCGCGCGGCACTGATGCGAGCTGGGAGTTCCCGCAGTATGCACAATATCACCAAGTTACTCGCCGACGCACACGGAAGCGGTATTGTTGCAATAAGCGAATTCCTCAATTATATAGCGGGTATCAAAGACAGTGGTGGTCGCGAAGGGGAGGCAGCAGTATTGAGCGAAGGTGCGGTGCGTATCATGACGGTCCATGCGGCAAAGGGTTTGGAGTTTGGCATCGTGGTCATCGGCGATGCCGGGCGCGGCGAACTGAATCGGGATGGATTGATAATCCATGAGTTGTTTGGCGTTTTACCCGCATTGTCGAGTCGTGAGGTGGATTCGCGTGTGAAAATGCTGCCAGCGGTCTATGAAATTGCAAAAGCACAGGAAAAGGCGAAATCACTCGCAGAATCAGACCGTATGTTATACGTGGCAGCTACAAGAGCGAAAGAGAAGCTGTTGTTGAGTGGCAATGTCCGGATCAGCCAACAGGGCACACTGTCCCTGTCCGGTTGGTTGGAGAGAGTGGCTGGCGAGCACGGTCTCAATCTTAGCAGCATATCTATCCCATACAATGCTGAGGGTGATGCGATGCATGACTGTTCCATAAGCCTCAGGTCTGATGCAGGTGAAATGCATGCTGTGGGATGCTATATCTATGAACCCGCCTATAAAACACCACCACACGTCACTCCGTCCATTACGGGTACAACCCAAAGTGCAAAACCACCTTATCCGTTACTTGCACCTTTGATCCCCGCAGGTGTTGTTACCGATGCAGACACACAAGTTGCGGAACGAGAGCCACAGCGCAGCGTATGGCGCGTGGTACCCGTCGATAAAACCCCTCGGGTGCCGGGATGGGTCGCGGGATCATTGGTTCACAAATCTTTAGAACGATGGCTTTTCCCGGACGATGCGGGATTTTATGACTGGGCGGAAGCGCTGTTACGAAGTTATGGGGTTACGGATGAAGCCTCTCTGAGCTACGGCGTCCGGAATGGGGCAAGGATTCTGCTGCGTTTTCAATCCTCGAACTTATATGACCAAATTATGTCTGCTCAGACAAGATTATATGAAGTTCCATATACAGTAATGAATAGTGCAGGACAAATCGAGTACGGCACCATTGACCTGCTTTATAAATGGGGTGATCAATGGCATCTGGTGGAATATAAAACGGATTACGTCCGTGATGCGGATGCGCTGCGCGCCCTGTTACTGGACACGGACTACGTTGAACAAATGCGGCGGTACATAGAGGCGGTGGAACACTTGTTGGGAGAGCATCCTCACCCTGATATGTGTTTCCTGAATGTTGCCGGATCAATCGTGAATATCTCGGATCGTTGGTAATATAAAGGTAAAGGGCAATTATCACTATTTAACAAAACACTTGTATAATAAACTGAATATAATGTGGTACATAATTTAGCGAGGGTAGGATGAAAAAGGCAACGGAACATGCGGTTATTGTTATTTTTGGCGCTTCAGGTGATTTAACGCAGCGGAAGTTAATTCCAGCCCTTCACAGTATGGCTTGTGAAGGTTTGCTCCCTCAGGAGACGCGAGTCGTGGGCGTCGCCCGAACACAACTCACCGATGATGCGTTTCGCGAACGACTCTACACCGGGGTGGAAGCCTACGCGCGTTTCAAACCCGACGTTTGCTCGCAATGGTCAGGTTTCAGCGGCAGGCACACATATATTGCCGGTGGGTATGATGACGCTGAAACTTACCGCCGACTGGCTGAGCATTTGGACGAGATTGACGGATCCATGAAAGGATCAGCTAACCGCCTGTTTTATTTATCAACTCCCCCTTTACTCTATCCAATTATCGTTACGCAACTGGGACAGGCTGGATTAAATCGCAGCGTTTCAGGCTGGACGCGGATTATCATCGAAAAACCGTTTGGACATGATAGGGAAAGCGCGCACCAATTGAACCAGCACGTGCACGAAGTCTTTGACGAGTCACAAGTTTACCGTATTGACCATTATTTGGGGAAAGAGACGGTGCAGAATATCCTGACATTCCGCTTTGCGAACGCCATTTTTGAACCTTTGTGGAACCGCAATTACATCGACCATGTGCAAATTACGGTTGCCGAAGATGTGCTTGTTGGCAGTCGTGCCGGATATTATGATAAATCCGGCGTATTGCGGGATATGTTTCAAAATCATTTGCTACAGTTGCTGACGCTGATCGCGATGGAACCACCGGCGGCATTTAACGCACGCGCCCTGCGGGATGAGAAAGTCAAAGTATTACAGGCGCTGCGGTCACCCGCGTCTGGTGACACTGTCTTTGGGCAATATGATGGCTATCTCAAGGAAGAGGGCGTTGCTGTGGATTCCCGCACGCCCACCTATGCAGCTTTGCGTCTGCACATTGATAACTGGCGCTGGCAGGGGGTGCCGTTTTACATTCGATCCGGCAAGGGATTACCTCAAAAGGTCTCAGAGGTAACTATGCAATTCAAGCACGTCCCGCACCTCCTTTTTCCGCAAAAGGAGGGGTTGTCGCGCAATCATCTTTCGCTTTGCATCCAACCCAATGAGGGTGTGCATCTGAATTTCGCGACTAAACAGCCTGGAGGGGGCATGCAGACGTCGCCGGTGGATATGGAATTCTATTACGCCAGTCATTTTGGCCAAACGGCTTTGCCGGAGGCGTATGAACGGCTTTTGTTGGATGCGTTGCAGGGCGATGCCGCACTTTTTACACGCGCTGATGAGATTGAATTGGCATGGAGTTTTATTGACCAACTTACAGCAAACCCACCTGAAAATCTGTATTCTTATCCGGTGGGGACGTGGGGACCGGCAGCTTCTGCGGCAATGATTGCCAGTCAGGATAGCACCTGGCACAACGCTTGTCAGAACGATTGACCCGGAACGCACTTCACATGGTTACTAGACTAATTCAGGGGCGGTGTCTATGAAAGATCGTGTCCGGATTGAGCGCGATACATTGGGAGAGGTCCAGGTGCCGGTTGATGCACTTTGGGGAGCCCAGACACAGCGCGCGATTGCCAATTTCCCAATTTCAGGATTCCGGATGAGTTCCGTTTTTATTCGGGTTCTGGGCGCGATTAAAAGGGCATGCGCCCAGGCGAATGTTGAAATGGGCAATTTGCCTGTTCACATCGGAGATGCAATCATCCAGGCGTGCGACGCTATGACCGCGGGTCAATTGGACGCACACTTCCCTGTTGACGTATTCCAAACGGGGTCCGGCACCTCAACCAATATGAATGCAAATGAGGTGATTGCCAACCGCGCTAACCAACTTTGCCATCAACCATCCTGCGTGCACCCAAACGATCACGTGAATATGAGCCAATCCAGCAATGACGTCATTCCGACGGCAATCCATGTGGCGGTTACGCTGGCTTTACGTGAACAACTCATTCCAGCTCTGGACACGATGGCTTCTCAGCTAGGCGTTAAGGCGCAGGTTTTTGATGAAATAGTCAAGACTGGCAGAACGCATTTACAGGACGCAACCCCGATTCGCCTGGGGCAGGTTTTTAGCGGGTATGAGAGCCAGATACGGCACAGCATTGAACGGGCGCATGCGGGTATCAACGCACTCCGAGCACTGCCCCTGGGTGGAACTGCAGTTGGTACGGGTTTGAATTGTCCGGTGGGTTTCCCGCAAAAAGCGATTTCGCATGTGAATATCGCATTGGATGCGGATTTTTATGAAGCCCCCAATCACGTGGAAGCGAACGCGTCACGCGATGCCCTTGTGGAGGTATCCGGTCATTTGCGCACCATTGCTGTCAGTTTGCACAAAATCGCGAATGATATCCGCTGGATGGCGTCAGGACCGCGCAACGGTATAGGCGAACTCCAGTTGCCCGCGGTGCAACCGGGTTCTTCTATTATGCCGGGTAAGGTCAATCCCGTGATGGCTGAGGCGCTGATTATGGTTTGCGCGCAGGTTATAGGCTATGATACGGCAAACACTTTGGGTGGATTAGGGGGCGTCTTCGAGCTTAACATGATGATGCCTTTGCTGGCACACAACCTGCTGATGGGTATCAAGTTATTAACGAATGCCCTGACCCTGTTTACCGAACGCTGTCTGGCGGGCTTAGAGGCGAACCTGTCCGGTTGCGAGGCAACGGTGGAGCGGAATCTGGCTTTGGCAACCGCCCTTGCGCCAGTACTGGGTTATGACCGGGCGGCTGAAATAGCGAAAGAGGCACAGCGCACCGGCATGACTGTCCGGGAGGTTGCCCGGGCATGGCAGGTGCTTCCGGAAGACCAACTGGCGCTGCTGCTGGACCCGCTGCGGATGACAAATCAGGGATAAGGTAAGAGAAACGCAATATTTACCTTAACGTGTTGCTTTTTACGTCTAATAATTCTTGAGTTGCCGTGACTCACAGGTAACACCCTAAAGATTTTTAGGCTCATTAAGGCACCTTGATTAACTAACTGACCCGCTTGTAGTAGAAACTTCAGTTTCTATCCGCCCGAAAATAGAGCAAGATACAGACTGAAGTCTCTACTACAAACAAAACCAAAAGCGTAAATGAGCGTTTTTGCTAAACTTGATGCGTTTGGGGCAGGCTCGCATTAGCCCTATCGGCTTATTATGCCATTTTAGCTTGCTGTTCCGCGTAGTAGGTATAATCACCGTTGTACTCGGTCAATGCGCCGTCCTCAATCTCTACGATGCGGTCCACGATACGGTTCAGAAAATAACGGTCATGCGAGATCACCAGGATGGTGCCCTCAAATTCCTCCATTACCTGCTCCAGCACCTCGCATGAGGGAAGGTCAAGGTTATTAGTCGGTTCATCGAGCAGCAAGAAGTTTGCCTCCGACAGCATCAATTTCGCCAACTGCATGCGGCTGCGTTCCCCACCCGAAAGCGTGCTGACGGTATCACGCGTGCGGCGGTAAGGGAACAGGAAACGCCGGAGGAAATTCACCGCTGCGTGCTCCGACATTGACTTCGCGTCCCAAATTTCCTCGATAAGGGTCATGTCGGGATGCAGTGTCTGGTGCTCCTGGGCGTAATAACCGATGCTGATACTGGGGCCAATCTTGATGATGCCGGCCGTGGGGGCTAACTCATCCAGGATGCAGCGGAACAACACGCTCTTACCGCTGCCATTTCCGCCAATCATGCCCACGCGTTCCCCGCGCCAGATGAGAAGGTCCAATCCCATCAACACAATTTTGTCATCAAAGGTTTTATCCAGATCTACAATTTCCAGGACTTTGTTGGATCCCCGCCAACCGCTGAGTTCAAGGCCCATTTTTTCTCTTTCCAGGATGGGTTTTTCAACCTTATCCATACGCTCCAGCATTTTTTGCCGGGAACGGGCTTGCCGGATATGGCGTTCGTTAACGACGATACTTGCCCAATACTCAAAACGGGCAATCGCGGCTTCAATGCGCGCGATTTCTTTCTGCTGTGCGGTAAAGGCTTGCTGCTGCTTGAGCAGGCGCAACTGCTTTTCCGTCGCATAAGCCGCGTAGTTTCCGAGGTAAAGGGTCAGGTGATGGTCTTCCAGTTCAGCAATGGTGCTGACGGTCTCATCCAGCAAATAGCGGTCATGAGAGACGATGATAATCGTCCCGGGAAATTGCGCAATAAACTGCTCAAGCCGGATTTTCCCTTTGAGGTCCAGATGATTGTCCGGTTCATCAAGCAGCAGGACATCACATTGGATCGCGAGCAGCTTTGCCAGCCCCAGCATCTTTTTCTGCCCGCCGGACAGGACTTCAATGGGGAGCTTGTCATCGGTTTCTTCGAAACCTACGGATTGCAGGGCTTGCCGGCACCGGCTTTCGTAACGGTAGCCGCCCAGCTTTTCGAAGGCGGATTGCGCCTGGGCGTGGCGCTCCAGGACGCGCTCAAAAGTCGGCGCATCTTTGTAGATGGCAGGATCGCCCATCTGCACTTCAAGCCGGCGCATGGTCGCCTCTATATCGCGCAGTTGCTGGTTCGTCTCCAGAACAGATCCCCAGACCGTGGCACCCGGGGTGAACAGCGGTTCCTGCGCCAGATAACCAATGCGGACATCATGACGGACGATGAACCCGCTGTCCGGGATCAATTCGCCCATAATGAGTTTGAGCAGTGTGGATTTACCGGCGCCGTTGGGACCAACCAGACCGATTTTCTGTCCGTCTTGAATTTCCCATGCCAGGTTTTCCAGTATGAGTTCGGCAGCGTGATAAAAAGTGACGCGGTCGATGTTAATGACGATAGCACTCATGAGTCCCTCCGATTCCTATAAAAAATGCCGTGGATTCCCGCACCCACGGCATCAAAGGAGAGATTTATTAAGCAAAAACCGCAGGCGCGAGCGCGCCCACGGCTCGAAATTTCCACAGATTGTTAAGACCAACACGTTTCGGGGCGCACCGTTTTACAGGTGCGCTTCCCTGAACGAAGTGACACCAGGGATGGTGATGATAGATTGTCCTGCTTTAAGCGTGATCATTTTTTACTCCTGATACTTGAAAGTATACCATAAATTGGAATTCATGTTTATTCAGCTTTTGCTGGAGGACGCCTGTCACATTTTTGCTATATATATATCGTATACGCAAAATAAGGGTAGCAGAAATGCTCTTAGTGCGGCGCGGGTGTGTGGAAAGAAAACCACTTTCCACACCTGGCAGAAACGGCAAATACGCCCGTTTCTGCTCTTATTTGGACATGATCAGGACAAATTCGACGCGCCGCTCTTTCTTCATTGGGGTGTGTCGGTTGCCTTAGGCAGCCGACACACCCCTTAAACCAGGTGGCGGGGCGGGACATCGTGCTTGTGAATCCACAGCAGATCCCCGCCCCGCCACAGAACTCCGCCAGCGGTATACTATGAAATTGGAGTCAAACAGGTGTAATCATGCCTGTTTTGCCTTTGCGGAAAAGTGACGGACACCCTGCGCTGGGCAGCGGAATGCGCTTGCCTTTACGATAATCTGCGCTCTTGCGATTGGCATTCTTACATCTTAACTTGATACGTAAGAGGTGGGGCGTTTGTCACGCCCCACCTCTTTCTGCAAGATTGTTTTCGAGCGCTCTTACTGCAGCAAAAGGTTGAGCGCATTGAGGAAGATTTGCTTGCCTCGCTGGGTCATACCGGAAGGCTGGGCATCCCATCCCCACAGCAGGTAGCGCGAGTCTTCCATAATGATTGGATAGTGGGAACTGGAACTGTCGGTGCGTCCAATTCCTTCAACACCGGCAATTGATGCAGGATAGTAAATGCCCACATACTCGACAGCACTGGAGAACAGGACTGCTGTTTGCGGTGGTAAAAGGGTCTTGAACGGCATGGGCTGCAAGGTGGGCAGTAATTTGATAGGCCCGATGGGAACCGGCGTTGCAAGGAGCGGAACCTGCGGTTCTGCTGCCAGCACCTTGACCGCACCCGCACTGCTGACGGGTGTGGAGGAATCCCATATTTCATGACCGGGATCAACCTGGTAAATGGATGTGCTGGTGCCGTGCGCGCCGTTACCCCATCCGATATCCAGGCTTAATTTGCCAAAGAAGGCGTAGCCCCCTTCTCCTATGCCAAGAATTGGTTTGCCGGATGTGTTGATACGATTTGCCTGTTGACCGCCATTGTCGCCCCATGTCCCGACCGGTTCCGGTATCATAGCCAATCAACACCAGATCATAAGGCGCAAAGTCTGTCGAAAGAATGTTGCCCTGGGAAACCAGGTCGACGCTGTAACCATTAGCCTGCAGCATACTCCGGTAATCCTGTGCCACTGCCTGATTCACCTGGTAGATGATCGCCACTTTGGTATCACAATTCAACGAGAAGGACACAGAATCAGAGGGCAGGTCGTTGGGACTCAGGATGTGGATGCGTCCCCAATGATTGCCCTCAGTGCCCATATTCCAGGTCTTATTGACTGCCTGGGTGCCGGGTCCGGCGAAGTTAAGGTTCTCCTCACCGGTCGTTGCTCCATCACTGCGCTCCCACCGGTAGGTTACCGTGCCCGGTTGGTTGGCGGTCACCTGTGCGGTGAATTGAAAACCCACTGGGCATGAGCCGACAGAAGCGGAGGGATTCACACTCACCGTGACATCGGACACGGCAAAGTCAGGTGTGGGTGTGGATGGAATGGTACCCGGGGGCAGTTCGGTGACCTGAACGTTGCAATTTACCACGAATGAAGTGCTAACCCACCCGGTTTCACCGCTGGGTACCACTTTCACTTCCACCCACTGCCCATCGGGGAAGCCTGTCGCGCTATAGGACAAGGGTTGAAGTTCTGTACCGGTATTCAAGACTTTGACCGGGGGTTCATAGACGGTCCCAGGACCGCTGCGCAGATTGACATTCGATTTTACCAGGCATTTGGGTTCCTGGACCGAGACCTGCACCTGCCCTTGCGTATCGCCCCCAGCCCCTTTCGCGACGAGGGTGAAGACGGTGTCCTGGGCGGGCGCCGGGACGTCCCGACTGCCTGCGAGTCCGACCACCCCCAAACCCGGTTCAATGGTGACCGTATCCGCCTTCTCTGTTTGCCACGTCAACCGGACTGTCGTACTTTGACCGATGACCAGCGTGGTGGGATCGATGCTAAAGGTGGTCACTTTCGGGGCGTCGGGGGCAGGAATATTGACGATCACTTCCTGGGAAAGCTCCACATTCTGGCCCTGATTATCCGCGATGAGGGTATAGATACGGGTTTGCTGTGGCGATTCTTTCCGTTCCCCACTGCTGTCCACATTGCCAAAGGGCTGGACCTTGACACTTTCGGCATTGACCACGCTCCACTTGATCGTGACCTCCTGCCCCTGGGTGATTTCGGTGGGGAAGACCGACCATTCCTCGACCACCGGCTCGATGACCAGCGCGCCCACACCAATATTGAGGACTTCCTGGGTGTTGCGGAACATGTTGAAAGCGACCAGCGTGATCACCACCGACTCATCGAAGCCTTCATTGAACGTGTATTCACCCTCGCCGGAAGCGGAGAGCTCAATGCCGCGGGGGCGCAGCTCAATCGTGCGCGTGTTCTTGACGCGCCAGCGGATGGTGACCGCTTCACCGGCAACCGGATTGGGGGGTATCACCTCCGCCATCTCAATCACCGGGGGACGGGTGAGGAGCATCGCCAGAACGGCGCAGAAGAGCAGCGCCAGCATGATGACCAGCGGCGGCACCCAGGGCGGGATGATGGGTTTACTGACCAACTCACCGGCGTGCAGCTGGGGTTGGGTTTTGCCCTGTGAAACCTGCATGGTAAAGGGGAAGGTCTGGGTACGGCCCAACAAGGGGCGTTTACCGGCGGAAATACGCATTTCGGCAGAAGCCGTCTGGCCTTCCGCCGCGCCGACCCGGGCTTGCGGGGGCTCAAAAGTCAGAGCGTTCTCGCGGTCCTCCCCGCTGATGACGAAAGCTTCGCGCACATTGCCCTGGTTGTTGACGGTCACGGTGACCGTTTTGCCGGCAGCGATTTTCTGGGGATGGACCTGGCTCTGGAACAGCGAGAAGGGGAGGACGGTCAACGTCCCCCGGACATCGACGCGCTGGTTGGGATTGTTCTGACTCATGACGCGCAGCGTGAAAGGGTAACGACCAGCCCGGCTCTGGAAGGTTTTGGGCGGATGAATCGAAAGGGTGACCATTTGCTGCTGACCGGGCATCAACTGCACCAGTGGGGGCAAATCGAGCCATTGGGCAGGCAGGCCTTCGACGATGGTTTGAAAGTGATCGACGACGCTGCCCTGATTGAGAAGCATCACCCCGGTGGTGACCAGACTGCCGGGTTCAACGGAGAGCACACTCTCGTCCATAGACACGCCCAGTTCGCCACCCCCTGCGCTGGAACGCAGGAAGGGGGCTCCCGAGGCAGGCGCCACGCGCGTGCCACCCACGACACCGGTGGGGACATTGCCACCGACGGCGGTGCCGGAAGGCGCGTCTGAAGGACGCGCCAGGCGCAGCCAGACATCCCCGACGCGCAAGGGCTGGTTGGGTAACCATCTTTCCGGAACGCCGGGCAGCAGTTGGGTGTTGCCGATGAAAGTATGGTTGGTGCTGTTCAAATCGGTGACGGTATAGTTGGCGCCGTCGAAGTCAATCCGGGCATGCTGGCGGGAGACCATCGAAGTATTGAGGACGACGGCATTCCCGGCGACCCGCCCGATGGTCATGCTCTGACCGGCGAAAGGGATATCCTGCGTTGCGCCGTCGGGCAAGCGGATCTGGAGCGTATCCCGACTGACCGGTCCCTGGGCAAAATCCTGGAGGACAGAGGTGCCGCGGGGCTGGTCCACGGTTTGTTGATATTGGGTTAACAGACTGACCCCCTGCCCGGCCTGGACTGCGGTGGCAGCTGGGGCAGCCGGACCAGCCTGGATAGATGGGACGGCAGGGGCAGCGCCATCCTGCGCGCCCGAGAGGGCCAGAGCGGCGATGGCTTGCGCCAGCGCTCCGGCAGAAGCCCAGCGTTGATTGGGGTCCTTGACCAGGGCTTTCAGGATAACCTGCTCCAGACGGACCGGGAGATCAGGGCGGATGGAACGCGGCGGGGGCGGGGGTTCCTGGGTATGGAAACGAATGGCTTCGGTGATACTGCTGACGGCAAAAGGGGGTTGGCCTACGGACAATTCGTAGAGCATGATCCCGAGCGAATAGACGTCACTGCGGGCATCGGTGGGCTGTCCTGACGCCTGTTCGGGCGACATATAGGTCGGGGTGCCCATGGAGAGACCGGCCTGGGTGATGCGCTGACCCTGCATCAAACGGGCCAGACCCAAATCGGTGAGAACGGGGCGGTAGGGCAAGCCCCCGGTAGCTTCGGGTTCGATCATAATATTGCTGGGTTTGAGGTCGCGATGGAGGACTCCCTGGTGATGGGCGTAGTCGATTGCCAGGGAAACCTGGCGGACAATCTCCACGGCTTCAGGCAGAGGAATCCAGGTGTTCTGGGCTTTCAGGTCATCGAGCATATCGCGCAGATTCGCACCCTGGATGAAATTCATGACGATGTAGAGCAGGGAGCCTTCCTGACCGAAGTCGTGGACCTGGACGATACTGGGATGATCGAGACGGGCAGCGGTGCGGGCTTCCTGGAGGAAGCGTTCGCGGAAGCTGGCATCCTGCGCCATATGGGGGTGCATGATTTTGATGGCGACTTCGCGCTGCAGGGTCACGTCAGTGCCCAAAAAGACAGCGCCCATGCCCCCTTCACCCAGGAGTTTGGTGATTTTGTAGCGGCCTAATGATTGACCTATGAGTCTTTCCATTGAGAATCTCCTCAGTTGATCGCCGTGCTCGCGTTCTGACCGGAAGCGGGTGAATTCACAGTATGACCGATACAGGCTCTGTTATGCTGCTGTCTGCGAGGTCGTGCCTCTCTTCCTATCACGGTAACCGAGTCTCAAGGCGAAATAATTAATCTTAATATCCTTATATTAATATACTAAATTTATCATAAAAATACAAGTGTATCTCCGCTTACTTTTCGTGTAAAAAGTTGTTAATTTCTAAATCGTCGCGGAATAGACAACCGGTTTTGCCTGCCATGGTTCCGCTTCACCGTTATTTATGGGACGTTCCGGTTGGATTTGGTCTGATGTCGAACCGATGCAACATAATTGAGCAAAGGTTATCGTACACACCTTCAATAATGCGTTTCCGCTGTTATAAGCAGATGTGCCCTGGTTGATTTTAGCAACCAGGGCACATCTCTTTTACGTGTGGTGAAGCGATAAATCAGCTAGGGAACAAGCACTATATCATAGATCCGCAGGTTTTTCAGGACGCCTTTGAAGGTTACTCCATTAGAGTAATCCCCGGTTGAAATCTGCCTGTCGTTTCCGTCGACGATGGCAAATGGAACTGTGCATCCCAAATTGCCGTCCAGGTATAGCTTCCCCACGCTGCCATCGTAAGTTATGACTGCCTGATGCCATGTGTTGAGCTGGTAATTGACCGTGCATTCTGCATATGAACTGTTGTTGTATTTCAGTTCTATCCCGCCGTCTGTATCTAGATAGAACCCTAGCCAGCGATAGGATGTGCCGCCGACAAAGACCGGCATCCGCTTGAACTCACCGACTTTGAATTCAGCCTGTAGGGTAATAGCGCTGAAGTTGAGCCCGCCAAGGGCAGGTGTCGTCGCAACATCATAGGCTACACCATTACAATAGACACCTCCATCCTGGTACGTCGTATTGTTGAGTGTGGCAGCGCCGTAATTTCCTGTCGTATCATTCGCATTACCGTTAAAGGGGTAATTTGCGATAGGCAGGTAAATCGGGATAAGGATTAACCCGGTTGGCGTGGGCGTTGGTGTCTGCGTGGGCGTTGTCGTCGTTGTAGGCGTAGGGGTTGGTGAGGAAGTAGGCGTCGGCGGGATTGTACCGGCAGGAAGTTCTGTAAGAATTAAGTTACAGTTGGATATATTTCCGGTGCTAACCCACCCGGTTTCACCGCTGGGTACCACTTTCACTTCCACCCACTGCCCATCGGGGAAGCCTGTCGCGCTGTAGGACAAGGGTTGAAGTTCTGTACCGGTATTCAAGACTTTGACCGGGGGTTCATAGGCAGTGCCCGGACCACTGCGCAAGTTAACATTGGAAGATATAAAGCATTTGGGTTTCTGGACCGAGACCTGCACCTGCCCTTGCGTATCGCCCCCAGCCCCTTTGGCGACCAGGATATAGACGGTGTCCTGGTCAGGCGCCGGTACATCCCGGCTACCGGATAAGCCGACCACCCCCAAACCCGGTTCAATGGTGACCGTATCCGCCTTCTCTGTTTGCCACGTCAACCGGACTGTTGCCCCGGCACTGCTGACGATGGTCGTTGGGTCGACACTGAAGGTCACTTTCGGGGCGTCGGGGGCAGGAATATTGACAATCACTTCCTGGGATAGCTCCACATTCTGGCCCTGATTGGTCGCAATCAATGTGTAGGTGCGGGATTGCTGTGGCGATTCTTTCCGTTCCCCACTGCTGTCCACATTGCCAAAGGGCTGGACCTTGACACTTTCGGCATTGACCACGCTCCACTTGATCGTGACCTCCTGCCCCTGGGTGATTTCGGTGGGGAAGACCGACCATTCCTCGACCACCGGCTCGATGACCAGCGCGCCGACACCAATATTGAGGACTTCCTGGGTGTTGCGGAACATGTTGAAAGCGACCAGCGTGATCACCACCGACTCATCGAAGCCTTCATTGAACGTGTATTCACCCTCGCCGGAAGCGGAGAGCTCAATGCCGCGGGGGCGCAGCTCAATCGTGCGCGTGTTCTTGACGCGCCAGCGGATGGTGACCGCTTCACCGGCAACCGGATTGGGGGGTATCACCTCCGCCATCTCAATCACCGGGGGACGGGTGAGGAGCATCGCCAGAACGGCGCAGAAGAGCAGCGCCAGCATGATGACCAGCGGCGGCACCCAGGGCGGGATGATGGGTTTACTGACCAACTCACCGGCGTGCAGCTGGGGTTGGGTTTTGCCCTGTGAAACCTGCATGGTAAAGGGGAAGGTCTGGGTACGGCCCAACAAGGGGCGTTTACCGGCGGAAATACGCATTTCGGCAGAAGCCGTCTGGCCTTCCGCCGCGCCGACCCGGGCTTGCGGGGGCTCAAAAGTCAGAGCGTTCTCGCGGTCCTCCCCGCTGATGACGAAAGCTTCGCGCACATTGCCCTGGTTGTTGACGGTCACGGTGACCGTTTTGCCGGCAGCGATTTTCTGGGGATGGACCTGGCTCTGGAACAGCGAGAAGGGGAGGACGGTCAACGTCCCCCGGACATCGACGCGCTGGTTGGGATTGTTCTGACTCATGACGCGCAGCGTGAAAGGGTAACGACCAGCCCGGCTCTGGAAGGTTTTGGGCGGATGAATCGAAAGGGTGACCATTTGCTGCTGACCGGGCATCAACTGCACCAGCGGGGGCAAATCGAGCCATTGGGCAGGCAGGCCTTCGACGATGGTTTGAAAGTGATCGACGACGCTGCCCTGATTGAGGAGCATCACCCCGGTGGTGACCAGACTGCCGGGTTCAACGGAGAGCACACTCTCGTCCATAGACACGCCCAGTTCGCCACCCCCTGCGCTGGAACGCAGGAAGGGGGCTCCCGAGGCAGGCGCCACGCGCGTGCCACCCACGACACCGGTGGGGACATTGCCACCGACGGCGGTGCCGGAAGGCGCGTCTGAAGGACGCGCCAGGCGCAGCCAGACATCCCCGACGCGCAAAGGCTGGTTGGGTAACCATCTTTCCGGAACGCCGGGCAGCAGTTGGGTGTTGCCGATGAAAGTATGGTTGGTGCTGTTCAAATCGGTGACGGTATAGTTGGCGCCGTCGAAGTCAATCCGGGCATGCTGGCGGGAGACCATCGAAGTATTGAGGACGACGGCATTCCCGGCGACCCGCCCGATGGTCATGCTCTGACCGGCGAAAGGGATATCCTGCGTTGCGCCGTCGGGCAAGCGGATTTGGAGCGTATCCCGACTGACCGGTCCCTGGGCAAAATCCTGGAGGACAGAGGTGCCGCGGGGCTGGTCCACGGTTTGTTGATATTGGGTTAACAGACTGACCCCCTGCCCGGCCTGGACTGCGGTGGCAGCCGGGGCAGCCGGACCAGCCTGGATAGATGGGACGGCAGGGGCAGCGCCATCCTGCGCGCCCGAGAGGGCCAGAGCGGCGATGGCTTGCGCCAGCGCTCCGGCAGAAGCCCAGCGTTGATTGGGGTCCTTGACCAGGGCTTTCAGGATAACCTGCTCCAGACGGACCGGGAGATCAGGGCGGATGGAACGCGGCGGGGGCGGGGGTTCCTGGGTATGGAAACGAATGGCTTCGGTGATACTGCTGACGGCAAAAGGGGGTTGGCCTACGGACAATTCGTAGAGCATGATCCCGAGCGAATAGACGTCACTGCGGGCATCGGTGGGCTGTCCTGACGCCTGTTCGGGCGACATATAGGTCGGGGTGCCCATGGAGAGACCGGCCTGGGTGATGCGCTGACCCTGCATCAAACGGGCCAGACCCAAATCGGTGAGAACGGGGCGGTAGGGCAAGCCCTCGGTGGCTTCGGGTTCGATCATAATATTGCTGGGTTTGAGGTCGCGATGGAGGACTCCCTGGTGATGGGCGTAGTCGATTGCCAGGGAAACCTGGCGGACAATCTCCACGGCTTCGGGCAGAGGAATCCAGGTGTTCTGGGCTTTCAGGTCGTCGAGCATATCGCGCAGATTCGCACCCTGGATGAAATTCATGACGATGTAGAGCAGGGAGCCTTCCTGACCGAAGTCGTGGACCTGGACGATACTGGGATGATCGAGACGGGCAGCGGTGCGGGCTTCCTGGAGGAAGCGTTCGCGGAAGCTGGCATCCTGCGCCATATGGGGGTGCATGATTTTGATGGCGACTTCGCGCTGCAGGGTCACGTCAGTGCCCAAAAAGACAGCGCCCATGCCCCCTTCACCCAGGAGTTTGGTGATTTTGTAGCGACCTAATGATTGACCTATGAGTCTTTCCATTGAGAATCTCCTCAGTTGATCGCCGTGCTCGCGTTCTGACCGGAAGCGAGTGATCCACAGTATGACCGATACAGGCTCTGTTATGCTGCTGTCTGCGAGGTCGTGCCTCTCTTCCTATCACGGTAACCGAGTCTCAAGGCGAAATATAGATCGGGCTATAACAATGATTAAGTTAGAAATCGAATATTATTTCAGTAAGAATACAGGTTAGGGTTGAAAATCAAGGATGTACATGGTGTGGGCAGGCTTATTGGCGTCAATCAGGCGCTCTATCATCTCGCGGTTGATATGACTTGCCGAAAGAGGCAGGATAACTTTGAAGGTGAAATCAGGTAAATCGTTACCTTCATCAACAATTGCCGGTTTGTATCCTGTGAGGATTTCTATAACACGGCTCAATGCCCAGTGCGTACCCCGGCGTGCATAGATCAGATGCGCGTCCTTTAGCAGGGTCCGGCGTTGTCTCTCTGTCCATACGGATTCAAAAACGATATCAAACCATTGTGCAAGCCAGGGGATAAATCCTGTGGGCGCCGTACCGGGATTAAGGAAAAGATAGAAATTATCCACATTCCATTCAATGGGTGTAAGGATGGATTCAAACAGGCCTAAAAAGCGTGCCATAAATTCAGTATGATAAATTCCAGGCAGATATTGTATGAGTTTTTGACTTTGTATTGTCAAACCTGGAGGTAAAAAATCCGGTTGCTCAGGTGTTTCAGAAGGGGGAATGGGAGGTGCTGGCGGTTTACCTGACCCGGATGAGGGCGGACGCGCAACATGTACTTCTTGAATCTGTGCTGGTGATTCCGGTGCGATCAGAGCCGGTTCTTCAATAACGGGTGTCACCACGGGGGGAGGGATAACTTCCGGTTCCTGCGCCGCGACCTGCTTAAATACGATCGTATGCGAGCCCATTTTTACCACACTGCCGGGAATAAGCGCCGATGCGATATTGGGAAGGAGTTTCTCCCCATCGACGTAGGTGCCGTTGGAGCTGTCGAGGTCAGTGATTTGGCAGCCATTTTCTATACAAAGAATGATGGCATGCTGGCGGGAAATCTTCTGGTCATCCAGCAGCAAATCATTCCCCGCCTGCCGTCCAACCGTTGTTTGACCTTGACGCAGGGTGATGACCTGGGTTCCTTGCGGTCCTTCTATCGTCAATTGAAATGTAAGTTGTTCTGCCATTTTATCCTGTACTACACAAATTCGATCTCATGAATACCCGACGCGATAACACCGTGCGTGATAACTTCCATTGATTCGACAGGTGAACCCTGCGCGGATCCACCGGGCTGCGCTTTAAACATCTCTACCCCACGAATAAATTGTACATTGCCCATGCCCTGCAAACACTGGTATACATCTGAGGTGAAAAGATCACGACCAAAGGGCCAACCTTTGCCATCCGGTCCTCCGGTTAAGGGGTTCAGAAATCGATAAAGCCGGGTGAGTGCTTCTGCTTCAACTTCAGCCTGGTCCACACCTGGATTGGCTCTAAGTTGCACTTTGCACGCGACCCAGTAATAGGCAGGGGGTCGGATATCGAGCCGTGTGGTTATGAGTCTTCTTTCATCCAGATACGCTTGAAGGCGCTGGACATCCACCGCATTGAGTTCAAGCTGTTCAGGGGACACATATCTCTGTGGATTGGCGACGCGTGGAATTACCAGCACGAAAACCTGTCCAGCAGCAACCCTTCCCGTTTCTGATGGCTTGGGCTGCAGACACTTAACGCGTCCTATTGCCGCCGGCAGGGCTTGCATGGCTAAAAACTCAAAATCTGATTCCGTGACCGCGCGTTCTCTTGACCGCAGCAGGGCAGGAACCCGCATCATAGCAGATTCCAGTGTCTCAGCATCCAGACCACCCCAAGCAGGTTCCCGATTATTAACCTTTGCCACAAAAGGGATACCGGTTTTCAGGGTATTGAGTATACCTGTTTGCACATTGCCTTCCTGCCCACCGCCATAGTGGTATTGCTGGAAGACGAGGTTGGCATAGCGGGGCGGTATGGCGCCATACAATTTGATTGTCCCGTCCTGCTGCCTTACAGCAGGACCCAGACGTAATACCCCCGAATTGCCGTCAAGAACATACTGACGGGCATGCGCATCAGCGTCTGCAAAATCCGTGGCTTCAGTCCAGATTTGAATTGGCTCGTTCTCAACCTGCACCACCAATGTTTCTTTTGCTGTGCGTTTGAGTACCGGTGAGAATTGTAACGTAAATGTTTGCCCAGGCGTACCGTCACTTTGTCCCAGAAATTCATTGGATACTTTCTGCGCGTGGGTAGCATTGACCGCACCACCCCAGGTTGCCAGAACCGCCTTGCGCAACCAGGGCGTTTTTTCATAGGGGCGCATACCGTCGCGTTTTTCGTGATCTGCAATCTCCCGAATACGCGCTCTTATCCAGTACTGATTCCCCTTGCCAAATTCATATTTTCCCATTTCCGGGATATGAATCAGCACTCTTCCAGCAGTATTCATACCCTTAGTTGTATCGAGTTCCATATCACAAGTGTTCCATCGATTGTCTGAACGCCCTGATGATGCTTCCCAGATATATGGCGGCATAGTGGGATCAATCCCAGCGCCACCGGCAGGGTCGAAATCCATGTCCAATCCCAGAATGTGATGGCTTAAGTCATTGGCGAAACCGAAGTAGAGTGCGTCATCTATTTGGGGTACGCTTGAAAAGATTTCAAAACCACCGAATCCAGCTTCCAGGCGCCGGGTACTTTGCTCGCGATACTGCCGGTTTTTACCATCTGATCCCAGAGCGCGCGAATTAACACTGACCCATTCCGGCGGTTCTATCCGCAAGTCTTTGTCTGTGGTAAAAACTATCGAGCGTTCGGTCTCTGTCTGGGTGCTGGCAACTTCAGTTCCAGCAGGTATCACCACGAAAGTTGGTTGGGGTTGAGAGAGCCAGAACGTAACGGGCGCTTTTGCCGGAACTGGTTCGCGCAGTTTTATGCCCAGCATATCCATAAATGAGATAAAATGCAGGTCCGGAACCTGGTTGAGCCGGTAGAGGATGATGTCCGTCATCCAGGCAAACAGTTCGATCAACGTCACGCCAGGGTCGCTGACATTGTGATCTGTCCACTCTTTGCTGAAATGTGGAATGCGCTTTTTTGCTTCGTCGACGATATCTTGGAACTGGCGATCATCCAGTTTTGGTTTAGGTAACGCCATAACGGCCTCCGTTGTCCAGTTATTCCTCAGGAATCAGATAGAATGGATAGACCAGGCTGCGCTGGTCATGACTGGCCTTTATCTCATATTCAATTTCGATGAGTAAAAAATTAGCCTGTTCATTGTCCTGCCGGACATTGACATTGATTACATTGATGCGCGGTTCCCACATCCCCAGGGCTTCCTGCACGAATCGCTGTGCCTGGGCTGCCGTGTGGCTGTTATTGGGCGCAAATACAATATCGTGCAAGCGGCACCCAAAAGTTGGTCTCATCACCCTTTCACCGGGAGAAGTACTCAGGATGATATGGATAGCTTGTTCAATTTCATTGCGTTTCTGCGTGAGGGCAATGCCCCCTTGCGCACCGATTTGAGGTGGAAAAACCCATCCCCGCCCTATAATTTCGTTTGCCACTTTTCTCAACCTCCAATCATCACGGTGCCCACCGCAATAATCTGGGCTGCCATATTGGGCACAGGATCAGCACAAGACTGTGTCGTATCTCCCATTCTGGCAGCAGGTTTTTTATTGATCATAACTGTAGCGCTGCCCATCATTATTGTCGCTTTATTCATGGGTGGTATCACAAATGACGTGCCAGGGGGTGTGGGAAGGTGTGCAGGCATATTTGAAGCCGTGCTGCCTAAAGTTGCTGCCGGCATCCCCATAATCTTCACGTCTGTGCTCAGGTTTCCATCAAGAACGCCCATAAAAGGGTGCGGTAGTGGGGTTGGAACGGGACCACCTGGTGAAGGCACAAGCACCATGTGCATATCGACCGCGGTCACCTGATCCCCTTGTTTTGCAGCAATTCCCATATGGCCTTCACTCCTAATTCAAGTTAATCATAGCGCCTTTAACGTTGACCTGTCCAGACGCCTGTAAATCCATATTCCCGCCAGCCTGAAGTTTCATATTCCCGCTTGATATAATTTCAACTGAATTCCCACTCTCAAGGGTGATTTTGCTTCCACCGTCATCCAGGGTTAAGGTCAAGCCACCACTGCTTTTTATGAGGATCTGTTGGCTTGCGTCATCCAAAATTACCTGATGCCCACCTTGTGTGATAATCTCTACTTTATTGTCCGCATTATCATACATGGCTATCCAATGTCCTGTTCGTGAATGCCATGTGCGGACCAGTGGTTTTTCCCCTGAAGAAGCATTAAGCGCTTCGGGGGGCAGTTGTGCCTGACCATTCCATAATCCGCCGATGATACAAGGGCGACTAAATTCACCATGTTCAAAAGCAACCAGTACCTCATCGCCTACTTCAGGCATAATGAAGATCCCGGCATCGGGACCAGCGCCCATCCCAACCACGCGCGCCCAATAACTTTCGGCATCCTCTGTCACCCACGGATATTTGACTTTTACCCGTCCCCAATCACTGGGATCATCTGTATTGGTGACCACGGCAGTCACCACACCGATCCAACGGTTGTCAGGTTGCAGGTGGCCCATTTGTTCAGTAAGCAGGCCTTTCCGCGCGCCTCTTACACCAAAGGTCGTTTTGAACCCTTCGGCTGAGTAAACATGGTTCGCATGGGTGACCAGGTATGTCCCACTAAAGCGATTCCCCAGAGCATTGAGGGTGAGTTTGCGACCGGCTTTTATGTCCGGGTGGCGGAGGGCAACGCCTTCTGCCTGAACAAAAGCCCCGCTGATTTCATCCAGTCGGGCTGCCGCAAGCGCATCGGCTTCAGACTGTGACGCGACCGGTTGGTTGACAATCACCATCTTGCCAGTGCCAAACTGGCTTGCCCACCGGGCTCCATCTTTAGATTCTTCTATATCGGGATATAAGTGGCCCTGTTGCGCGCGACCGACAATAGCTGTTTGTTTGTCTACATCCCAACCCTTGACCACAACTTCATCAACCTGTTCTGCC
Source organism: uncultured Chloroflexia bacterium (assembly GCA_963700595.1). GTDB lineage: Bacteria > Chloroflexota > Anaerolineae > B4-G1 > SLSP01 > PWVB01. Next base: position 705,672 of record CAVOYE010000006.1, on the reverse strand, counting down.
AGAGTCATACGGGGATGAAAGGACAAAAGGTCCTGCCCCCACGTCAAAGTTAACTGCGAACTCTCCGAGGTGGGTTTGCGGAAGTACAATTTATCATCGGTAACAAAGCACTCGTAGCCAATCCGCCATGCGCGCTGCCTTAAAAAGGTCAGATCAGTTTGGTTATCCTGATAGATATGGTCATAGACCTGAGATGTGGATTCGACCTCGGCTTGCAAGCCTGCTGCCTGGGCGATCTCTTGTGCCAGGTCGCTGTCTTTTTTGTTAATATGGGCTTTGCTTTTTGTCTCACGGTAAAGGCGGTGTGATTTATCGTAACCCCTGACAACGAGCCGTGCCAGCATACCTTCCTGAAAATCGGGTTCGATGGCGGTGATTTCGCCTTTTATTAACGCGTAAGACTCTCCTTCCTGTGTCTCTGCTGAGATTTCTATCGTTTTAGTCAGGTCAAAGGGACCATTGTCAATGAGTTCGAATTCAGGATCCTGCAAGCGAATCGTGAACATATCCGGAAGATAAACATGCTGGTCGACCACAAGGTTCAAGACGTTCGCCATTACATCCGGTTGAACTTCGGCGCCATCGATTTTAATCTTTACCTGACTGGCTAATTCTGATGACTCGGGCATAGGTTATGACTTTCCTCTCGAGAACAATATGTACTGATAGATAACAATACGCGCTATTTTTCAGGGATAATTAATTGCTGCCCAGCCCGTAGTTTTAAAGGGTTGACGATGCCGTTATATGTTGCGATCTGCCGCCACTTGGTTGCATCACCGTATACTGCATATGCGATCGTATCCAATCTGTCGCCGGCGATAATACGCCAAACACGTTGTATATCTCCGCCACCCGACGTCGGATTTTGATTGGGATAATCTTCCAAATCTTTGTGTTGGGTAAATGTGACCTGCACATTGGCACGCACCGGGGTGCCATCAGGTTTAAATAATGAAAATTTCTGCATCATGGTTGTAATCACGGCAACGAATCGGAAAACACCCCATTCAAAAGCGACCTCTGGCGGCGGAACTTTTCTGTTCCGGTTACCCTCCTGACGGGTTTTCGATTCCATAAGCTTCCATAATTTGTTGGTTTCCCGGCTGACATCCTCACCTTCCTCGAATGTGTCAAAGACCAGGCTAAGTTTTAACGCTTGCGGTCCTGCTTTCTCAAACTCAAATCCGGGTACATCTGAACGATTGCTTCGTTCTTCTTTATATGTATTCGTTTTGGTTACTGTGTACTCAAATGGATTAAACATACAGGCAACAGAAATACCACCGGATTTTTCATCTCCGGATTCGGTAACCTCATAAATACGAGCTGCTTGTAAGTTGCCCCGTGTATTTGGCATGTTTTCAAACTCCGTTCGCTTCTCTAAAATCGCGTGCGCAAGCGCTCCCATTCCACAGTAAGTTTGCGCTTAACTTCTGCATAAACCTTTTGAGCCAGGTCATCAATGTCAACACCGCTATCCGTTCGTGTTTGTTCCTGTTCCTGCCCGGTTTCCGTCCCGGTTGAATTCCTGCTCTGGCTCTGTTCCACGCTGCTGGTCTGGTCCTCACTACGCTCTGGCACTGCAACGCGTTGGATATGGGCTGGTTGTTGCGGAACCGACGCCGTTGCCGGCGTAATGACAGGGTGCACCGGTTCAGGACTCCGAGATGAAGGTGCCCTTCCCGGTTTTTGAAGGGTATTGATTCGCTCGCCAGTATCTGAAAAAGGTCGAGAGAAATTATCTGTTTCAGTGGCGCTCGGGTTGGTCGTGTGCATTTGGGTAACAGTTGGCACCGGACCCGCGGACCCCGGGCTGGACATGGCTGTGTCGCGTGGTAAGTTCGATTGTCTTCTGACCGTGGGTGGAACAGGTTCATCAATCAGCGTCCATAAATCAGCCGGGAGTGGCCCGATGGCAGTATCAACGATGCCATCACTATCGTTCAAGCTGTTTTCCTGCGTGCTGACGGCTATGTGCCGCTGATCCTGCGCAGGCGCCGAATCACGATTCGCCGCTGCCCTTTGTATACGTCCTGATCCATGCAAAGGCACCGGGCGCGGGCGGCGTGGAGCGACAACCTCTATGGAAGAAGATGTTGGTTTTTGGGCAGCCACAGAATTTAATACGCGTGATACACGATCCTGTATGGCGCCAGCATATGGACTTTCACTGTGACGCACAAAACTTTGCGCCCTTTCTGGTTCCGGTGCCGCTGTTCGGGCAGCCAACCGCTCCACATGCCAGGCGTCCTGCAAAGGAACAGGTTGCGGTTCTACCATGGAATCTTCACCGCCAGTTTCCCCATCGATCGGGATGTCATCAGCCCTGAATTGTATCTCAGGCGACAGGGCATCCCGCACGCCCTCTTGTGGGGATGGCGGAGCATCCGGACTGTCCAAAGGTGCAGTCACCCTTTGTATTTGAGAGCGGGGTGGGGGCTGCGCATCGACCGGCGTGGTTGTAAAATTGACCAGGGCTGGTGTTGCTGTTTGTTGTACTGGTGTTGATTCGCGGAATGGTGTTCGCGCACCACGATCAGGCGATGTTGTCACTACCTGTTCAACCGCGGTAGTTTGAGTATCCAGTCCGCGACCCGACGGCGTCACGTTCAATCCGGCGTCAGACGCAGGTGAAGGTGATTCCACCCCTGCATCTGTGACATCATTTCTGATGGCTTCTACGTCGCCTGGTTGAGATACAAAGGGTTCACGGTTTGTCTGTTCAGCTGGAGAAGCGGTTGCCTGATCTGACTCGCTTGTGCGTAAACCTGCGGGTGTGGCAGCCCGTCCAGAGAGGGCAGGAATTTGGTTATATGCTTCTTCCCCGGTTTGGATTATGGGTTCGCTGGATGCTTGTTGCGGAACCGGTCCTTGTTCGATATGGGGTGAACGCTGAATCCCTGCCGGTGGGTCTGGTGTGTTGTTTGTGATGGAGGTTGTTCGTGCTGGAGTGGGTGTTTCATCCCGAACAGCATTTTCTGACACTGCTATCACCGAATTTTGCTGTGTGGGCCATGATTCTGCGGGATTTGCACCAGCTTGCGCCGGCGATGATACCTGCCCCGCGTTTTCATCCTGGCGTGGCGCATTCGGTGGATTTTGATGCCGCTTAAATATTGTCTGCAAACGTCGCCATACGGAATCCGGAAGACTTGATTCGGTGCTTGTCTGAGGCGGTCGAAGCGCGGGAACAACGCCTGGTTCTGCAGGCACAGCAGGAACAGGTTCGAGAGGTGGTAAACCAGGTAAAGGATTATCAGGAGTGCCGGCAGGCCTTGCGGGTTGAACGCGTCCAGGTGTGACTGCAGTTGGTTGTGCATCCGCAGACAATCCGGCAACGTCCGGGCGGGTTTGAGCCCCCTGACGATTCCCAGGATCCCTATTGCCAGTCCGGGCTCTGGTTGGAGGCGAAGGTAACTGCCCAGCTGGCATTGACCCCGCAGGTAAAGGTGGTGTCGGTAACGGCATAGGCTGTACTGCTTCATTGCGCTCTACACCACCCCACGTCGCCTGTACAAAGTTTTGCGGTGCATCAGATGCCGTCAAAGTTTGAAATGTTTGTTGATTCGTGTTCATCAGGTTTACAGATTCCGGATTTGAAGGTGCGCGGAAGAGTGTGGCAACCGTACTGTGCCGGCGCACACGCTGCATTAGATGATTGCGGAATCTACGATCCTGTTGAAAATTCATCTTATAAGTCCTGATGCCAGCATCTATTCATAGGAAGCTGTAACCTCTCCGCAAGCGAGTTCCAGGCTTTGGATGGCAAGGGTTTTACTATCGGATTGCATCTGCGGTCCGGTCCACTTTGTGGGAAAAGCACTGTTAATATTCCAAACCATTACCGCTTTCTTTTCTGAATTTAACAATGTAATCGTGACCGTTTTTCTGGTGATCGTACCTTCCATGGATGCCAGATACCAGTCCATTAACTCGCTTTTTCCAACACCATTTTTAAGAGTAACGGATGCTGGTTTACGCTGCCCGACCAGTTGGTGGACATAGTTATTCGTACCGCCTTCTTTCAGGCGTTCTATATCCCATTCCACAACCGGCAAGGTGCATTCTGTGAAAGCCGCCTGTCCCTGTCCATCAACAGACACGACGAAACGAAATGCGGCATTCGCAATATCCCGGATTTTTTGCTCTTCTGCCACTACCACCCCCCATGGTTAAGAAGGCTGTGGATAGAACTGGGTCTATTGCGCTCCAATTCAATGGTTAAATCCTGCAGCAACATCGCATAGACCTTATCACTCACTTGTTGGACCAGATCATCACCGGATTGTGGCGCGTTCCGGGGTGGATCCCTGGTTGGATTGTTGTTATCAGGCATAGAATACCTCCTCATGTGTTTTGGAATAGCGGTGCGACACGCAACTGAAATTGTTGATCGCAGTGCGGACACATCGCTCCGACGACGACACTTTCATAGCTATTAAGCCGGAGGTAGAGATCTTCCAGATAAGCCAGGTCTACCGCAAAGAGATTTTCAATAATCTGCGGTGTCACTTCGGGCAAATCGCTCAGTTGCGTGACAACACGGCTTATCAGGACCACAGGCAGGTACGCCTCATTAGCTTCCACAAGCGGATGCGCAACCGACTCAATCTCATCCAATGCAGTAGCAAGGCGCATGATGCCTTCCGTGTGCACTCTCCCTCCGGCATCCATATAACCATGCGGTAGGGTGAACCTAAAAAACGTCTCTTTATTCATAGGCTTTCACCATTATCCATACACCCAGGCAGGCATGCAGCGGCAGCTCACAAACGCCCAGTAAGTGCACATCACACTTCAACATTACGCTGACTTAGCATTATTCAGCGGATAGGGAAGAGCGCTTGCGAACTCAATCCCTATCCCGTTTGGATGCCTGGTGCTATCGATTCCTGTGTGCCGCTGCCCGTGTATGGTTTATACAGATACGCGTGCGATGTATTCGTGAGCGATAGTCAGTTCTTCAACGCCTATTTCGTTGCTGTCTGACTTTGGTTGGGGTCCGGTTACCTTTAAGGGCCAACCGCGCTTGAATTCCCAACGTGCAACAGGATTCAGTTCCTGGTCAAACATGGTAATGGAACCATCATGACGGGCTTCATCTACTTTGCCGTCCTCGATTTCTTTGCGCCAATCCCATATATCCATGTTACTGGTGATACCGCGTTTCAGCACGATGTTTTCCCACTTAAGGCGTCCAGGTATCTTCATTACAACTTCCTGACCCTTTTCGGTGACAACCTTGTGTTCGATGACATCGTTCTCTGAACCCAAACCCGTGCATTCAGTAAAGTAACCGGTCACCACATTCTGAACTTCTACCGCGAAATGAAAACCAACTAGGGGGTCTTCATGATCTGCCATTATATGCTCCTTTTACTTGTCTGTATTTATGACGCCTGTACAAAAAATATGACACAGACTCATAAGGTGTTTAACCCTCAGCGTTTGCTCCAGCCCACTGACTGATGCGGAAGATCACGAACTCCGCCGGTTTAACGGGCGCCATACCAACTTCAATGATTAACTGCCCCAGGTCCCGTATTTCAGGGGGGTTCAACTCATCATCGCATTTGACATAGAACGCCTCTTCGGGCGTGCTGCCAAACAGCGCTCCACTGAGCCACAGTGTTCGCAGGAACGAACTCACATCGCGCCGGACTCTTGCCCACAACATACGGTCATTGGGTTCAAATACGACCCATTGAAGGCCTACATCCATTGAGGCTTCAGTCATAACAAAGAGCCGCCGGACGTTGATATATCGCCACGAGCCATCACTGCTAAGCGTACGACCACCCCAAACGCGGATTCCGCGTCCCGGGAATGAACGGATACAGTTAACACCGATGGGATTGAGCGTGTCCTGCTCTTTCTTACTGAGCATCAGTTCCAAATCAATGGCACCCCGTACGACTTCATTTGCAGGCGCTTTGTGCACGCCGCGTTCGGCATCTGTGCGATTATAAATACCTGCCATATGACCACTGGGCGGAACCATCTTGCTGGTGCTGCCGCCGCCACTAAAGTCCGCGACTTTAATCCATGGGTAATACAGCGCAGCGTAAGAGGTATCGAAATTGATATTGTTTCGCCATTCCTGGGCTTGTTGCGCATTGAGTCCTGGAGGGGCATCCAAGATGGCAAACCGATATTTCATCGATTCACAGTGGGTGACCATGGCCTCCTGGATCATCTTTACGCGTTCTTTTGCGGCATCAGATCCATCGTAACCTGCCATTACATCAGGGCAGACAAGGAGCCGGACTTCATCGACAGCTTCCAATCCTGATATACCTGTCCGATCGGCCACATCACCAACGAAGTCACCAGCGGTCAACGGCGGTATGCCACCACCTTCAAGCGCATAAGCTCCATCTTGAGGCGTAACTGAGGCTGCACCAATGTCAGACAGGGTTACAGCAGCGAACTGAGCATCACCTATATAGTTCTCGCCTTTTTTCATGGAAAGACCGGATTTTACCTCTCCGCCTACACTTACGGAGAAAGTCCCTTCCTCTCCGCTTTTAACATTAACCACGAGATTCGATGGTCCAGCGGCTTTAGCAGTCGCCGTAAACGCACTGGTTTTTCCACCGCCAGGCACAACAGAAGCGGCGGCTTTCCCCTCTTTCCCACCTTCTTTAAGCGCCCGTAAACTCACAACATAGCACGCACCTCCACCATTGGCAAAATAGCCATAAACTGCATCGGGTAAATATGCCCCGGGTGTGAAGTCACCAAAGATGCTGGTGAACTGCGTCCAACTGGTGACCAGCGTTGCTTTGTTGAGCACGGACTGGACCGGTACACGCTCACCGGTTGCCGGATCAAGTTGTTTTATGCTGGCCTCCGCCGTAATGCCGACGAAGGCGGTCATAGAGGTTCCGGCAGCTTCGATGGGTTTTGTCCCGCGATCTACCTCCTCAATATACACTCCGGGTGATTTGTATTCAGGCATCGCTTAGCACTCCTTTCTTGTTGAAGACCGGCACGTTACCGGTCGTGAGACTGAATTAACGATTTTCCAAACTCGCATATATCCTCTATTTTTTTTCTTATACCTCCATATCATAATTCCCATCTAAGACCGGGATGGTAACCTTTTTCTGAACAATTTTGCCGTCAGGTTTCCATACAACCAAAGTGTAATCCCCTGGCGGTACACTCCCCAATGAATAATGCCCTTGATTATCGGTGGTAGCAAAAAGCCCCGTTCCTTTAATTGCGACCTCAATGCCCACCAGTGGATCATTTCCGGTTTTGGATTGCACGGTTCCACCGATAGTGACCATATCTACCCAACCTGCGTCCTTTGATAGAACCGGATAATCAGGCAGCGTGTTGGATAGACCAAAACGCAAAATGCGTGTGCGGACCAATGCACCGGTAATTTCTGTCCAGGGATCCAACGCGAGTGTAACCACGTAGCTTGCGCCAGGGTGCATTTCATTGTCCAAAACATTCCATAAATCCGTGGGATCGGTTAATTTGTCATGGCTGGCTAAACGCGCCTGTATATCGTAGGGCGGGTTTTGTACTGAGCCGGTCAAATATTTAACAGGCAACACAGGGAAGCGGAATAGCGCCAGCAGCGCGCGAGTCAGCAGCCTGTGTTCGTCTTCCGGGTCAGCAGCCCAGCTGGTGATCACATAGGAGCAATCCACACGAAAGGCCGTCCGTTTGCGGGTTGCCAGGTCGTTGAGTGCCCTGCCATTATTATCAAGCCGCTCCCACTGATGCTGGCGAAGGACGTTGTTTTCGCGTATATCATATAGAAACAAATTAATCGCGGGTTTGGACAGGCGAGCGCTCCATTCCCGTTTTGGCTGGTCGAAACTGATATCCACATCACCATTTTTGATGGGAATTTCAGCCATCAGTAGTTTTCGAAGTGTTTCATCCAGGTCTGCTAACATAAATAGTTGTTTTCCTATAAGGTTTAGGGAAAATGTCTATACTTTGTTAAGATGGTACTTGATAAATCCTCTCCACTATTCATCCAGGTTTAAATCTTCGTCGCGAACTAGGCGCCCCATTTTTTGTAATTCTCGCCGGGTGCCGTGCAAGAAATGGGTCATTTTTACCTTACCCCCGTCGGCTGCGGCAAGATACGCCGCGCTGACGATGACATTGCGAATATTTCCACCGCTGAATCTGAATTTTTCAGCCAGGTAGCCAAAGTCAATATCTGAATCCACTGGTACATCTGCGGGAATAAGGGTATTCCAGATCCGCAACCGGTCTGCAACTTCCGGAAATGGAAAGTTGATGGAGAATTGCAGACGGCGTGTGAAAGCCTCATCCAGGTTCGCACGTAAGTTGGTTGCCAGGATGGTCACGCCGTCGTAACCTTCCATACGTTGTAACAAATAACTGATCTCGATATTGGCATAACGGTCGTGAGAATCTTTAACCTCGGATCGTTTGCCAAAAAGCGCATCCGCTTCATCAAAAAACAGAATGGCATTACTCTGTTCAGCCTCAATAAAGATCCGTTCAATGTTCTTTTCTGTCTCACCAATGTATTTGCTGACCACTGTGGATAAGTCAATCTTGTACAGGTCAAGCCCTAATCCGCTGGAAATGATTTCGGCTGCCATAGTTTTCCCTGTACCTGGCGGTCCGCTGAAAAGCGCTGTCACACCCCGACTGGCAACCAGTTTCTGACCCACCCCCCATGTGTCCAGGACGACAGGTCGCGCCTGTACGGTGGAAATCATTTCCCTCAATTGCGCAAGTTGATCGACAGGCAGAATGATATCATTCCACCCGTAACGCGGTTCGATTTTACGCGCCAGTGTGGATAAGCGCGGATTGGAGTGTGCGCGTGCAGCAGCAAACAGATCCCTGCGTTCCAGTTTTCCACCACGTTGCGCTGCAGTATCTTTTGCTGTGGCGACCGCGTCTCGAATATGACCGCTACTCAAGGCAAATTGTCCGGCAAGTTCCTGAACACCTTTTTCTGCAAGCTCTTGCGCTGAACTTACACCGCTGTAGTGGGACCACAGGGCTAAACGTTGTGCGTAATCAGGACCATCGTATTGAATCCAAAATAACTGGCGCTGCCGGTCAATCCCCCGGGCTTGCCAGGATTGTTTACCGCCGACGACAATCAGACCAGGGTGTTCAACTATCTCCGCGAGTATCTCGGGCGCTACAGTTCCGTCGGTAATACTTGCATCCCAACCGGAAATATACGGGATAGCATTCGTCAACCGACTATCGCGCATACAGAGACGCAGCGACTGAATCGGGGGTTCATCCTGGGCGACAATAGCCTGTAAATTGATGGTCAGTAACGGTCTGCCTGTTTTTGCAGCAATGACACGTGCCGTGGCATCCTGACTGGTGGTGTCTGATCCGTAGAGAATGAGGACCGGCGCGGGTTGCAATTCCAGGTGCAGAGAGGATAAAGCCTGGTTCGCCAGAAGCAAGTCCTCTTCACTTTGTCCGATGATACGCATCCTGGCGTGTTCCCCAAAGTGGGCGGGTGTTTGATATTTCCCCAGGAGCCAGGAGATAATTGTCGTATCAACTTGCATCGCTTGCGCCAGGGGTGATGCGGATTTTTCAACAGTGCTGCTACTTTTTTTGATTAACTGATATCGAAACAGCGCAGCTTGATCGCTGAAATACGGAAGGCGTTCCATACGATTTATACCGGGGTTGCAAAGCAAATTCAGTATTAAGTTCAGGGTCGGCAGCTTCTTTGTAACATCATCCTGCAGATATCCGTACAGCTTTTCGTAACGCAAGTCAAGCATAGGCGCAAGGCAGATTAAAAGCGCGTCGAGTTCGAACCGCGACAGATTAAAGATAGTGGCTAACCGCACCAGAGGAAGGTTTTGATTCAATTCCCGGGCTTGTTGAAGGTATGTGTCAATGCGATCTTCCGCCTGGGTCAATGCCTGCTTGAACAGATTCTCCTGTTCTGGTGGAAGTGGCGCTGACTGTCCCCAACTTGTGCCCAGGGGTAGCTGGAGCAACCTTTCTGCTTCAGCATCTGAAACATAGAGTCCACGAAAGGCATCATTGGCGTCCTGACCAGCCAGCTTCCAGCGTTGAACCTCACGGTCTAGGAGGATATCTATCCGCGCCAGCTCAGCTTCAAGGTGTGCCAAATGATAGTTTTCCAAATCTCGGGCAGATTAAAGCACCGGGCTGCCCGTCACCAAGTGCTTGATAAAGCCTTTTCAGGCTAATCGCAAGATTATTCTTCATTGTTATATATAGTATAGAACAAAATCCATTCTGAATCAAATGGAGCCAATTTAGTTTGGTGTAAAATACAAGATATCTATCATAAATAGCTACAATACAAACAGCAAGGTAGGTGGCGGTGCGGCACAACTTTGGTTTTGCTGTCCGCGTAGCTTCCCGCACCGCCATGTTATTAATGGGGTATCCAGTTTGGCGGAGCCAAACTGGATACCCCAAAGAAAAGAGCAGTGTGTTGAATTTATCCTGATCCTCTATAAATAAGAGCAGAAACGGGTGTATTTGCCGTTTCTGCATGTGTGGAAGGTGATTTTTCTTCCACACACTGTGGTTGATGATTTTCCTTCCACAAACCCGCACCGCTTTTGACATTCGCCACTTTTTTGAAACGTACACAACGCATCCATCAAATGGACAATGGGTCCGGATCAAGTAGAATTGAGGTGATGACATTCATAAGAGATTACCTGACACAAAATTGGGCGCGGTTGCAGCAAGCCGCGCTTTTTCACCCCAGCGGTAATGACACTTTTGGTAACCCTGAATTTGCGCTGGCGAGTTTCCGGGTTCTGATTGTGAGGCTCTCGCCATTTCGGGATGTGGAACGGTCCACACCGCATCTTTTTCTTTTCCAGGCAGTCAGGCGAGCCTTGCCAGATGCGTATATTGATATGGCGTTTTTTCCTCCCCAGTATGACCGAGAAAGGTTCCTTACAGACCGTATTCCATTACTGGTTGGCAACCAATCGTGGAATGGACCTGAGGATTTTGATGCAATTCTCATCTCCAATGCGTACACGCTTGAATTGATCAACTTGCCCTATCTGTTTTTGCACTCAGGATTGCCGGTTATGGCAAGTGATCGTAGTGAAAACCACCCCCTTATTATCCTGGGGGGCTCAAATGCTCTTGCGACACAATCTATCATCACGCATAATGGAGACAGTCTTGTCGATGGAATTTTCTTCGGTGAGGGTGAACGGGAGGTTGAATCTTTAATTCGCAATCTGGCTGATGCCAAGGTATTGCCTAAAGGTGAACGCCTGCAGAGAGCGGCGCAAGCGGTTACAGGTCTTTGGGTGGCGAACCAGTCTCCGGGAAAATCAGTGAAAAAAGCGCATTGTACAGCGCCACAGACCACAGATTTATTGACCCAATACCCTCTTCTCAGCGGAGAGGAATCCGATATCGCCAGGATGCAGATTACCTTTGGCTGTCCGGCATTTTGCTCTTTTTGCTTTGAGGGGTTTGACCGCAAGCCTTATCGCGAGTTATCGCTTGATGATGTATGGTCGACGGCTTTGACGCTTAAAAAACAAATGGGTCCGGCAACATTGGATCTGGTGAGTTTTAATTTCAACACCTATGCCGCTATTTTACCTCTGTTGATGAAGCTATCCCATTTATTTGACCGGGTGAGTTTTAAAAGCCAGCGGGTGGACATTCTGGCTGCTATGCCGGGTTTGCTGGATGCAGAATTGACTGCCGGAAAACGGAGTTATACGATTGGGGTGGAGGGAATCAGCCGGCGGATGCGGGCGTTCCTGCATAAAAGCCTTGGTAATGTTGAGATCGATAACGTCATCAACCGCTTGCTCCATCATAAAGTCAGAGAGATTAAAATGTTTTACATCCTGACGGGGCATGAAACACCGTCTGATATCGGAGAATTCCGAAACTTCCTCCGCGACTTAAAACACAAACGCAGTGGAACACAACGAGGTGTGCGAATTGTATTCAGCTTTGGGCTGCTAATCCGGATGCCGTTCACACCTCTGCGTTACGACAAGCTGTTTTTAGAAGAACAGGAATGGCGTGATATCACCGGTCAGGTCAAGTCTGCCTGCGAGACTAATGGCTTCGAATTCCGCCTGGCGACCCCATGGGCGGATTATGCAACGTCGCAAGTTCTCGCGCTGGGGGGGCACTGGTTGTGCGACCCACTACTGTCACTGGCAGAAGAGGGTTATTGCTATGATACCGAACTTGCGGAGGTGTACTGGGCAGCCTTGAAGTCGTGGATGCAGAAAAACGGGTATTGGTCAGATAGTTTTTTGGGAGAAAAGAGCGATAACGCAACATTTCCCCTGGAGTTTTTAGAGCAGCGTATTTCGAGTTCCTTTCTCTACCAGTTATTCGAAAACGCTAAAACGGGCGTGGATGACGGTTACTGCCTTGGAGAAATAGGGCAACCCCCTGGAGATACAGAAGATGCCCGTTGCCTGGGATGCGGTGCGTGTACAAGTTCTGAAGAACGTGCTGCGCTAACACAGCACAGGATGCAGCCACCAGAACCAACTTTTATGGCTGAATTGTCCAAGATAATGGTCCAAAAACAACGTATGAAACCACTCTATGCTCTCCTGTGGTTACCTCCCGAGACTGTTGGAAAATCACCCGCATGGCTTAATGCATGGGTGATGCGGGTTTTATTGCAGGCTATGCCCAACCAGTTGGAAAACATCACGCTTGTCAAGGAAAGACTGTTCAGTACCCGTGAGAACCAACGCCGTTACGCGGGTCTGTATGGGGAAACAGTGTTTGCCATTAAATCGTGGGATGTGGAGGCTGTGACTGCAGAATTGGCATCAACAGTCAGTGATATGCATGGTATTCGTTTCTTGCGGTGGGTGAACGGATTTGAACCTGGCACTTTTCAGCGCGCCGGGTTGTCCATAACCCTGCCGACAACGCATTTCCCTGATGCCGGACAGCAATTGCGACGCTACTTACAGGACCAATATGTGCCTGTCAATCTGCGGCGGACAGAGGATGGCTACGCATTTGATATCCCCAAAAAAGCCCTGCAAAAACGACTTATCTACGCCGGGAGCTTTTTACAGACCAGCAGCACCCACTGCAGCAAGCTGGTGGTCAGCGGAAAATTTGACCTGATGGCTTACTTACAGTCGTTCACCGATCCATATTGGTATAATGAAGCGGTGGTCGAGGTCAATGATCTCGAGTTTTGACATTATGCTGACGGAATGGCGGGAATGGTTCGTTATCTGATACCTGCAAGTGAGGTGCGAACTGAGATCATGGTGGTGAACTCACGGTTTATCGCCACGGCAGCCCCCGTTTTCACCGTCGAACAAGCCCGGGAATTTATCAAACGCATCCGCTCTGAATTTGATGATGCTTCACACAATGTTCCCATCTTTGTGGTCGGGTACGGAAGCAGTGTTATCGCGCACAGCAGTGATGATGGAGAGCCTTCGGGTACTGCAGGACGCCCTGCACTCGCGGTGCTGCAAGGCACTGACCTGGGGGATACGGCAGTTGTTGTCACCAGGTACTTTGGAGGCACAAAACTCGGAACTGGTGGTTTGGTGCGGGCTTACAGCGAAGCGGTTCGTCAGGTTCTACGAGAACTGCCTCTTGCCGAGAAGGTGCCTACTGCAACCGTGATGATCGCTTTGCCCTATGGCTGGTTTGAGCGTATACGTCTCTGGATAGCTGATGCGCATGGCGAGGTTATCGATGAAGATTTCGGTGCTGATGTTACGGTCACCGCCCGTTTCGCCGCAGAACACCTGAATGATTTTCAGGATGTGCTCAGTGAAAGATCCTCCGGGCGCCTGCAAGCGGAAATCGTGCAAACTGACGATGATACGATTATGCCCCTGGGGGCATCAGGACGTGAACGGCTTAACCTTTAAGATTGAGCAAAATGATCGAGCCAACGGCGAATATTAATCCCAGAATGTTACCTCGCGTCATCTTCTCCCGCCAGACCACGACACCCGAACTGAATGCCAGGATAACGCCGGCAACGGAAAAGAGCGTATACACCACTGCTGAACGAGCACTCAATGCCGGCGTCTGCAGGCTTTCCAGCAAGAAATAGGTCGATAAAAAATTTGGACCGCCTAAAAGCAATCCGCGCAGCAGTGCTTTGCGCTCAATACGAATGCGTTGAATGCGCAGACTGATCCAGGCGATCGCACCCGAGAATGTGAATATGAGGACCATGAACAGGTATTTCTCTGCTTGGGGTGCGATTGCGTTGAAAAGGTTAACCCAGCCATCAACCAGACCGAACGTCAGCACAAGGAGGGGGAAATACCAGGCAGCACGGCTATCCAAAGGTAAATTCTTTCCGGGTTTGATCGGACTTAATAATAAAAACGCGAAAAAAGTGCCTGTTATGCCCAATGCTGCTTCGATGGTTATTTTTTCGTGAAGGAAGATCAGGGCAAAGAGGATCGGAACGCTTAATGATAACCTCGATATAGAACCCGCTAACGCAAGACCGTAATGCCGGATGCCCCACATCAGCATGTAAAAAGAGATGGGCCACAATATGCCACCGGCAAGACCTAGAATCAGCGTTTGCCTGCTCAAACCGCCAACCCCGTTTGCCAGAACAAAAATCCAACCCAGGATTATCGCAGTCAGGTAATTACTTGCCAGGACGACGCGCGTATCCAGTCCTTCTGCCTCATTCTGTTTGATGAGGAGGCTGTTGCTGAAAGAGCAAAGAATCGCCAGAATGAGGTAAAGCATCAAGTGTTCAATGGTGTTTCCGCGATGGTTTCATTCAGGGCTATATTCCGTTTTTGATAACCAATGTAACAGGTTTTCAAAACATCCAGGTGTACTTCCTATCCATTCAGGAGGGCAGATACCTTTGCGTGTGAATAATTTTTTCAGTAACTGCCGGGCTATCAGGGTGCATGTGTAGCCAGTGGTGCGTGCCATAGATGTGGTTTCTGTTTCCCTGTCAAACCGGTCCAGCAAGTTGTAGGTGTACGTCAAATAACGACCGTCTTTCATACCTTCCACGATCACTTGCATAACTGTAAAATCTTCCTCACCGCTTTCTGAACGCCATTGATCGAACAGAAGACGTGAAGTTAGGGCAATCGGGCGGATCATCTGCCCCTCGACTTTAACTTGTCCGGTATTGAAAAAACCACTATCACGAAATACCCGCATGAGATTGGCATGTCCCGGATAACGCAGGGTTTTTTCAATCATAAAGGGCGCCTGAAGCGTGTGTCGGAGCGTGCGCAATCCGTCGGTGTTGAAGGCTTCAAGTGTTCCGACACCTGGAAAATCGCGTAATTCAATATCTGTCAGCGCCGGGCGAATAACCTCTTGTCCATATTCCACGAAACGCGCCGGGCGTGTGTATTCTTCCAGAACATCGATGGGGGAGAAAACCGCCTTATATTCATAGGGCCATTTCCGTATCCTGGGCAATCCCCCTACGTAACAACAGTAACGCTCCGTGTGATCCAGTTGTGCATCGACGTAACCCGCGATTATATTGCTTAACCCCGGTGCAACCCCACAGTCAACCACAGCGGTCACGTTTCTGGATTTTGCCAGATCATCGAGTTCCATAGGATCTTCGGGGAAGAACGAAATATCCACGACGTTTTTGCCGGCTTCGATGATGGACTTCAGGGTGGTGAAACCCATATACCCGGGCACAGCACAGATGACCAAGTCTGTTTCCGCAACGAGACTGCCAATCGTTGATTTGTCTTGAAGATCAGCCATGATCGTACTGACGGTGGCATCTTCGTCCAGATGTGCAAGATGTTTTTCATCGATATCAACAGCGGTTACGCTGTGTTGGCGATCTTTTGCCAGGTCTTTAACGATAGCGCTACCAATTAAGCCCGCGCCTAAAACGGTGATTTTCATACTACCTCCAAGCTCGGAAGGTGAGTTTCTGAGAAATTACTTTGTTTTATCGGTAATCCAATAGCACCTTGCCGGTTTTTGCTGCAGCGAAATTGGCATAGGCGGTTGACGCTTCCATAAAAGGATACGTGTGCGTGATTAACTTATCAAAGCGTAAACCTTTGCGGTAGAGATCTAACATATTCTGGAATTCTGAGAAGTGATAAAACCATGAACCAACCGCGGTGATATCACGACGTATAAAGTGGTCGCTGGGTGAAAGGGGTACTGCGGGTTGTTCGCCATTGAAGACAACAGTGCCAGCGGTGCGCACCGCTGCAAAACAACCCAGCGCCGTTTCCGGCTGTCCGGCAGCTTCAATGCAGACATCCGCACCTGCTCCGTCAGTGAGGGCTAGCACCCTTTCGACCGTATTTTCTGTTGAAGCATTCACTGTGTTTGCTGCCCCGAAACTTTCCGCGATATCCAACCGCGTTTCTGACAGGTCAATTGCGATTATACGCCTGCCCAGGTAAGATTGCAGGAGAACACTGCCCAATCCAATCGGTCCAACGCCAAAAACAGCGATCGTCTGGATATCTGGTGCGGTTATTTTCCTGGATGTATGGTAGGGCACACCCATCCCGTCACCCGTCAGCAGAACGCCAGCCTCCCATGAGATATCATCAGGCAGGGGGTGACAGGCATTGGCTGCTGCCAAAAATCGCTCCGCATGCATACTGCCATAGAACCGGATGATGACGGCAACACGTGTATTGTCCCTGCATACAATAAGCGACATGTTCCACATCCGGCAATTGCACTTACCCCCACGCGCTGTCCGACTGCCAGGTTTGAGACACCCTCACCGAGTTCGGCAACTGTGCCCACGGCTTCGTGACCGCTGTTCCCTTGCGGTGAACCCTCTCCACGATATGTATGCAGTTCGCTGCCGCATATCGCTGAAAATGCAGTTTTTATCACCACCTCACCTGCTGCAGGCATGGGGTCGGGGGCTTCTACCGATACTGATAGCACCTTTCCTTCATATTTTATAAGACGCATAGTACTCCTTTTATGATTCCAGAGAGAATTCTTGTTGAACATCTACCGGGCGTTTCTGTGAAATGGACCGACGCACGGCAGCCTCAAACTGCAGTTCTTCCAGTCCTGCCATCCCTGGTACGGGTGGGGGTGCTCCCTGCCGGATGGAATCCAGGTATGCTGCAAGAGATTTTTCGAAAGATGCTTTGTACTGGTCCCAGCGTGAATGATTCGCGCTGATTGTGTGCGATTCAGCATAGCGTGTCGTTGCATCCTGAACGCTGAGCGACCCATCCAGATCGGTAAAGCGCAGGCTTGCATGTTTGTAGTTGAACTGCATATCATAAAGTGGAAAACTGAATTGGCTGCCGCTTGTCCCAAGGATCACTCCGGTCGCGCCGTTCATAAGCAGAAATGAGGCTGCTACATCGACCGCGTCAGCGTAGGGACGTCCCCGGATAAAGCAGTAATGCGCGCAGCCTTTCCACCAAAGAGATGCAGCAAGTCAATGCAGTGGCTCCAGCAGGCATAATTTACGAATAATGAAGCCTGCGTCATCGTGCCCAAAGCCACGCTCACGGACAATGCTGAGTGCCCGTTGGGTCTGGTCGAAGAAGCGGTAGTTGAAGACCATCGCTGTCTCGGTGCCGACAGTCTGTGCTTGTATCGAGCAGTTCTTTAGCCTTAAAGAAATCATCCTCGCAGACATTTGCCTGTCCGTTTTGCGCTACCAGAGGTTTTTCGAAGAAAAGGCGTTTGGGACTGCCCCTGGAGAAGTTCCAGGGTCACATCAAACCTTTGTTCTTCTCTCGTCAGTACCAGAACAGCATCAGGCTGGTCTGCTAGGAGCTCGTGGACTGAACCGGTGACACGCCCGCCAAATTCGGCAGCGCAAGCTTCCGCCCTGGATTGCGTACGTGAATAGTAGGTTAAGGTGACATCCGGCTGCTGCGCAAGATAGGGCAGGTAATTGTTTCGGGCAACTTTACCTGTGCCGACAATTGCTATTTTGACGGACATGATATTCTCCTTTACCTGAGTATTTCGAATCCTGGCTCTATGTCGAACATAAGAATAATCGATTACTGCTGTATTGTGCGGTGCATATTGTATTTTATCACGGTCGCTGAAATAGGCTTTCTGGATTTCACAGCCCGAGAGAAAGGTAACCGCTGCAGTTCTGTTGTGGCATGCCTTGACAATGGTAAAAATATACCTTATTATAAAGCTGGAAACGTTACCGGAATGGTTTCCGGTCATTTCTGTTGAGCCAATCCTGGTTCACCCCTATTCTCTTTGAACAAGATAGACAGCGCTTTATTTACTGTGTTGGCCCTATCAGCTTTACAGTCGTCATTTATGTAAAGTAATATATATGTGTCACTGTGGAGACCTATTGTTGACGCGTAGAGATAATCTGGAACGTGTAAATATCAAAGATGTTGCTGCGGCAGCGCAGATATCGGTTTCCACTGTTTCCCGCGCGCTCAATAACCATCCCGATGTATCAGAAGAAACACGCAAACGCATTATCTCATGTTGCACATGAATTAGGTTATGAGCGCAATCCGTTCGCGCATAGTTTAATCAGCGGAAAATCAGGTCTGGTCGCCGTCGTGATCTATGATTTCGACAACGATTACCATCTACAACTTTTAAGGGGATTTAACCGTGCTGCCCGGAAGTATCACCAGGAACTGCTATTTACCTTTACGCAATCCAGGGAGAAGACTCTTGCAACCTGTACCTCTGTCTACCGGCGTGGAGTGGCAGACGGGGCGCTGGTTTTTAGCCCGGTAGCGGAAGAAATGCCGGGATTACTGGCTTTACAGCAGGCTGGTTTTCCCATTGTTGTGATCCACCCTCCAGTATTATTGGACGGGCTGACCAGTATAGAGCCTGATGACTACAAAGGCGCAATCATTGCGACCCGCCACCTGATAGAACTCGGGCATCGCAAGATTGGCATCGTCATTGAGAGTGATGCATGGGGGGCAGGTCCCGGACGACTCGCTGGTTACGTTACCGCCCTTGAAGAAGCAGGTTTGGAGATTGACGACGATTTGATCTTGAAAGGGTATACGGGTTTTCCTGAATCAGGACGGTCTGCTGCGCAAAAGTGGTTATCGGGCGGTATTGACCTGACGGCTGTCGTGTGTTTTAATGATCTGGTTGCTTACGGTTTGATCCATGAGCTTAAATGCATCCGGCGTTGGAGTCCCTGAGCAAATCTCGGTTGTGGGGTTTGATGATATTCCCAACAGCCAATATATACCTTCACTCGGTCTGACGACTATTCGGCAACCTATAGCAGAGATCGGTGCCGCCGCATTTGCCAAGTTGGTAGATTTGATAGACAATACTGCTGAACCCGGTCAACACATTTCTGTACCCATGGAACTTGTGGTGCGTGGAACGACAAAAGCAATGCATCGATAGCTAAACAACTCGCTTATAACCTTATGGGTTTGTTGTTGCTAAGTAAAATTCTTGAAAGGACGTGTTATGGCAACATCACTGAAAACAAAAAAACAAAAACCTGGTTTGTTTGCGCAATTGTCAGAGGGCAAAAAAGATAGAGTCATCACCAACACCAATCTGGCCCTGATGTGTTTGCCCGGATTGGCGATGCTCATCATCTTTAACTACCTGCCGATGTTTGGATTGGTCATCGCCTTCAAGGATTACCGCTTTGCCCGGGGTATTTTTGGCAGTGATTGGGTGGGTTTGCGAAACTTCCAGTTTATTTTTGGTGGTGCGGGTCAGGGATGGCGGATTGTATGGCACACCGTCATGTACAATCTCATCTTTCTTTTCACAGGTTTAGTTGGCTCATTAGGACTGGCTTTCCTGGTGAATGAAGTGCATACCAGCCGCATGTCGCGTGTTTATCAGGCAATGTCGTTCTTACCGCACTTTGTCTCATGGGTGGTTGTGGGTATTTTCGCCAACGGATTTCTACGGTACGACGGCGGGTTGGTCAATAAACTGCTCTTGGCTTTGAATATGGAACCCCTCCGATTTTACCAGGAACCCCAATACTGGCCTTACATTCTGGCTGCGGTGAACCTGTGGAAAGGCGTTGGCTTTGGCAGTATCACTTATCTTGCTGGAATGCTGGGTATTAATGATGAATATTACGAAGCTGCGCAGATAGATGGGGCTAACCGCTGGCAGCAAATCTGGTTTATCACTCTCCCGTTGCTGATTCCATTGATTGTCACTATCACTCTGCTCTCTCTGGGCGGTATTTTCCGTGGTAACCTGGAAATGTTCCAGATGATGGTAGGAACTAATCCACTTCTTTTTAGTACGACTGACATTATTGATACTTTTGTCTTCCGGTCCTTGTTATCGCTGGGCAGCCTGGGGATGGCATCCGCGGCAGGATTCTTCCAATCGATCGTGGGATTGTTGATGATTATGGCGACAAACTGGCTGGTCAGGACCGTCAACCGTGAACGTGCGCTTTATTAACCATCGGCTTATATCTTTGTACGCAGCGGCGGAGTGTAGATTATGAAACAAAAAGACAGATTGAAGAGCGTCAACAAATTCTCTACCTTTATGGGCAAGGCATTTTTACACGGTGTCCTGATTATCATAGCGTTTTTGTGTGTGATGCCTATGCTGCTGGTTATTTCAACATCAGTTTCTGACGATATCGTCGTTGCCAAGAATGGGTTATCGCTTTTACCGCAATCGTTTACGACCTATACCTACAAGTTTTTGTTGAACAATCCAAAACAGCTGCTGCGCAGCTATTTTGTGACGATGTTTGTGACTATTGTGGGAACGGCGGGTGGAATCCTCATTTCTTCGCTCTTAGGTTACGCGCTGGCGCATAAAGCATTCAAACTCCGCGGTTTCTTTGTATTTATTGTCGTCTTTACCATGCTCTTTAACGGGGGGATGGTGCCAACCTATTTGATTGTACGTGGAACGCTGGGCCTTTTTGATAATATCTGGGCGCTGATTTTACCCACAATGATTATCCCCTTTTATATCATGATGTTCCGTTCCAATTTTGCCAGCCTGCCCAATGAAATTATGGAATCGGCGAAAATTGACGGCGCGGGTGAATGGCGTTTGTTTTTCCAGATTGCTTTTCCTTTATCGAGACCCTGGATCGCAACAATTGGCCTGATGTATATTCTGAAATACTGGAATGAGTGGGTGCCGGCGATGATGTATATTGAAAACCCCGATCTCTTCCCACTCCAGTACCTCCTGCAGGCGATTGTGCGCAACGCGCAGTTTTTGCGCTCCGTTGCAGATGCTATGACGACACAGGTCAAAATTCCAGGGCTTTCACTGCAAATGTCCATGGTTGTGATCGCTGCGGGTCCGGCGATGTTTGTGTTTATGTTCCTGCAAAAGTATTTTGTCCGCGGTCTGACATCCGGTGCGGTTAAGGGTTAATGTTTCATCATTCAAAGCAGCATACTATCACCCAACCACATTAAAATCGAGAAAGGAGGTTGATACCGATTATTTAACATAACATAACTGTTCCAAATCAGATGCGTTTTTGTCAACACCCTCAGGATCAACCTGCAGGGTTAATAATACTAAACTTCAGAAGGAGTCTAGCATGAATAAGAAACGTTCGTTGTTTATCGGCGTCCTCGCCGCATTGGCACTGTTGTTCATCATCGTCAGTTGTACGCCTGAGACGATTGTAGAGGAGAAGGTCGTCACACAGATCGTCACAGAGCAGGTTACCGTTATGGTCGAAGGGACATCTGTTGTCAAAGAAGTTGAAGTCGAGGTGGTGGTGACCGCTACCCCCAGTGCCCCAGTCGAGATTGAATATACCTATGGTGGTTCTGGTGTTCCCAATGACTTGCAGATGGTACAGGATGCGATCAATGAAATCCTTATCCCCAAGATCAATGTAAAGCTAATCCTAAACCCAATGGACTACGGGACATTTGGTGAACGGATGCAGCTCAAGATGGCTGCCGGTGAGGAATGCGATATCGTCTTCACAGCGCCGTGGATTAACAACTACTCCCTCAATGTCATCAATGGTGCTCTGTATCCTCTGGATGATCTGCTGCCCGAATATGCCCCAGGTCTATGGGCGAGTATCGCTCCCAGCACGTGGGAGGCAGCCCGTGTCAAGGGATACATTTATGGCGTCATCAACCAGCAGATTTGGCCCAAACCATGGGGTGTGCATGTTATCAAAGAATTTGCTGACAAGTACAACCTGGATTTGAACGACATTCAGAAGTGGGAAGATATGGAACCCTTTATGGATGCGATCCTGGCGGGTGAGGGTGGAGAAGTCACACCATACTGCAAGCGCGCGATCCCCTTCTATATGCAGTATGCTGGTTTTGCAGAATTCGGACCGAATATCAGTACGCAATATGATGATACCACCGTGGTTAATGTCGTTGCCTCGCAACAATACCAGGACCTGGCGAAACTCAACCGCAAGTGGTATCTGGCAGGTTACATGTTCCAGGATGATGTGCCCAATCTGGATGAGACCATCAAAGCTAACCTGTGCGCCTGGGACTCCCATGTTGAAAAACCTAACCAGGGAACCGATCTCAAGGCACGTTATGGGCAGGATTGGATTTTCAAGAGCCTGACTGAACCCTTGATCCTGGATACCGGTGGCGCGACAGCGACCATGAACGCTATTTGCGCTACGTCCAAAAACCCCGAAGCCGCTATGAAAGTTCTGGAGATGCTGAACACCAACAAAGAGGTTTATCGTCTTCTTTCCTACGGTATTGAAGGGTTACACTGGGAGTGGATTGACAAAGACCTGGATGTTGTCAGTACTGCAGGTGGAAAGACCGCATCTGAATTGGGGTACTGGCCCAACACCGACTGGATGTTCGGAAACCAGTTCAACGCTCCTTATCGTGACATTGAAACGGCAAAGATCGATGCCTGGGAACAAACCCGCCGATTGAATAACACCGCAGTTCCGCATATTCTCCTGGGTTTGACGTTCGATGTGAAACCTGTCGAGAACGAAGCGGCTCAGGTGAACGCGGTCGTTGCAGAATTCTGCGCTCCAGTACTCAACGGTTTGGTGGAGTTTGAAGGAAACTATCAAACCTGCCTGGATAAAATGAAGGATGCCGGTATTGATGCCCTCGTCGCTGAAGGCCAACGCCAGGTTGACGAGTTTATGGCGAGTAAATAACGCAAGCAACTTGCCTGACGAAAAAAAACACACAGGACAGTTCTGTCCTGTGTGTTTTTTTAGAATATCATTTTTATAGCGAAATACTATTGCTATATATGAACTTATCTTACGCATAACGCGGTGTATAATAACACAATGATGACTCTTTGGCATATTGTTCTGCGCACCTGGTCTATTCTGATTATTGCCATCAAACGGACACTCGCCCAGCAAGGGTTAGCTTTGGCGACGTTGTTGGGGTTGATCGTAACGATTGCTCTGGTACTCAGCATCCCCCTATATTCGGAGGCGGTGTACTACCGCGTTTTGAGCGAGGGCCTTTTCTCTGATGCGCCCTCTTACCGGGGTAAAGTGTTACGCCCCCCGGTCGCTTTGCTCTTCAAGTATACAGGTTCTTTCACCGGTCCAGTGCAGTGGGATAGCGTGCAGCCTCTGGATACTTATTTTAGCGCAGAAATTTACCGCGACCTGAAACTTAACCCATCCCCGGAAACCCCCGGTATTCGCATGTTTAATACCGGCATCTTTGGATTTTACCAGGAGAAAGATGCCGATGTGGTTACCGATAAAGCGCCGGAATTTCAGGTTGGGTTAGGGACGATTGGTAACCCGGAACAACATCTTGCTGTGATTGACGGCAGTTTCCCGCAATATTACCGACGATACGGATGCCCCCATTGAGATTATGGTCAGCCGTCGTATAGCTGAAAAAATGGGATTGCAGACAGGGGAAATCACGATAGCCTATGATTTAAGGGCTATGCACCGCTATGAAGATAATCCTGCGCGCATCATGATGCGGATCGTGGGAGTCTGGGAACCGGCAGATGTGAAAGCAGAATTTTGGGAACAAAGCCAACTTCCTGCAGATAATATGCTATTTGTTGACGAGCAAACTTTTGCCCGGCGTATCAGTCCGATGCTTTCTGATGAAATCTATCAAGCTTTGTGGTATATGCCCATGAATGCTGACGAAATCTACGTAAGTGACGTCTCACCTTTATTATTACGATTCATTGCGCTCGACAAACGTGTTACCAATCTGCTTCCTGGGACTACGCTGTATATTTCACCGGTAAAGATTTTGAAAAATTATCAGGAAGCTGCGGCTCTATTAAATGTCCTGCTCTTTACTTTCAGTATCCCGGTCATCAGCCTTGTTGTTACTTTTGTCTCACTGGTTGTTTCACTGACGATGGAATCTCAACGCAACCAGGTCGCCGCTTTACGCAGTCGGGGGGCAGCCGTGTCACAGGTGACGGGGATCTCGGCAGTTGAGAGCACGCTGTTAGGGCTTGCCGCATTTCTTGTGGCGTTGCCCTTGAGTATGCTGGTGGCTTATACAATTGGGCAAACGCGCAGTTTTCTGGATTTTTCACTGGCAACGGATTTGCGCATTGGTATGACCTGGGCGACTGCGCGATTTGGCGTTTTGGCGCTCATTGTGACGGTCATTGCCCAGGTGTTGCCATCGCTGGGTTCCGCGCGCCATACCATCGTTACGTATAAAATGGAGCGTGCCCGTCGCATGCGCCCTCCCTGGTGGCAAAGAGTGGGTCTGGATTTGTGGCTTCTGATTCCAGCTGGCTATGGTATGTATGTCCTGAATCAACGGGGTACACTTCTCCAGGCAACAGAAAACGGTGTGGAAGGCGTGCTTAATGATCCGTTGCTTTTCCTTGTCCCGGCATTGAGCCTGGTGGCTCTGGCGCTGGTTGTTTTGCGCATTTTGCCGTTGTTGATGCGTTTACTGGCATGGTTAGGCCAATTGACAAGGAGTGTCGGTTTCTTGCTGGCAGCTCGCCAGCTTTCCCGCGCACCGGGTTTGTACGCTGCCCCGCTTGCTCTGCTTGTCCTCACGCTGGGCCTTTCGACATATTCCGCATCCCTCGCTGCGACACTCGACAGCCATCTGTTTGACCAACAGGGTTATCGGACAGGCGCTGATATGAGCCTTGTCGATACAGGAGAACAACTTGGGGGAGGCAGCAGCGGGGGGGGCAGTGTGCCAGAAGACGTCATCCTGCAATGGCAATTTATACCTGCCAATGAATATACCAAGGTAGCAGGGATTGACGCCGCAACTCGCGTGGGCGTTTACAAGGGTTTAGTGCAAACCTCTGAGGGATTTGAATCCGGAACCTTTATCGGTGTTGACCGGAATGAGTTTGGAGGGATAGCATTCTGGCGCAGCGATTTTGCCGGAAAATCCCTGGGTGAATTAATGAATGACCTTGCCCTGACATATAATGGCGTACTGCTTCCCAGAGCGTTTATGGAACAGCATTACTTGAATATTGGTGATAGCATAAATGTGGCTGTCATTTCGTATGGGCAAAATACCACCGTACGCGTTGTGATTGTGGGAGAATTTGAATATTTTCCCACTTGGTATCCTGAATCCGGACCGCTTATCGTAGGAAATCTGGAATATTTTTTCCAGGAAGCACAAGGACAATTCCCCTATCGTGTCTGGTTCAATGTCGCATCCGATGCAGACTTCAATCAAATCTCAAATGATGTCTGGGAGA
Organism: uncultured Chloroflexia bacterium; assembly: GCA_963700595.1. Classification (GTDB taxonomy): domain Bacteria; phylum Chloroflexota; class Anaerolineae; order B4-G1; family SLSP01; genus PWVB01. Next base: position 680,061 of record CAVOYE010000006.1, on the reverse strand, counting down.
TGAACCTTGGGGCTGAGGGGGTCCTGTCGACATCCCAACGTATTTTATCCGAGCAGCGGAAACCAGAGCGACAAGGCCTGCTGGGTCTGCTCTCGGTCGGGTTCAGTGCAGCGGCTGTTTTAACCGCATTGGGTTTTCTTATCTATGCTCTATTCTCCTTCCGGCGCAGGTCTATTGAATTGGGCGTACTCCGTGCAGCGGGCCTCTCTTCCCGCCATCTGGCGAGTTATGTCGCCTGGGAATTAGCTTTCTTGCTCATTATCGGCAGCGCCGCGGGAACGGGATTGGGCATCTGGGCGAGTCATACTTTTGTTCCTTATATGCAACTTGGGACGGGGACGATGGCGAGTGTCCCGCCTTTTGCAGTTGAAATAGCCTGGGGTGATTTGTTCCGAATCTATACCCTATTTGCGCTATTATTTATAATAGTGTTGGCTGTGCTGGTGCGATTGATGTTGAAGATGAAGCTTTTCCAGGTTATCAAACTTGGAGAAACTGTATGACTTCGAGGTCCTGTCAGTATCCTTTCCCGGAGGTGACTGTTTGATCACTGGATCTCATTCAACCGAATTACCGTTGCGCTTTGTTTTCATCACCACCTGTGCCGGCGAAGACTTTTTCAAGCCTGTAAAGCGCGGTATGCTTGATGCTGCTGAAATGCTGGGCGTCGTGTGCCGGTTCATCGGCACACCGGAAGTGGATATTGCTGCTCAGGTCGCGATGGTTCGGAGAGCAGTTGCTGAGGGTGTCGATGGTATTGCACTGAACATCATTCATCCTGATGCCTTTGATGAAGCCATTGCTGAAGCTATGGATGCCGGTATCCCCGTGGTTGCTTTCAACGTTGACGACGACAAGACGCCGAACCGGCGGTTGAGTGCCGTCTGCCAGAACCTCTATGAGGCTGGACGCACTCTGGGCAGAGAAGCCCGAGTTTTCATCCCTGACACATAGTGAAATACTGATGACACTCCATTCGGAGGGTATATCTGCTCTTGAAGACCGCCTTCGAGGTATTCTGGATATTCTTTCGCATCAGGGCATCACCCATAAGGTGATTACAACCGGGATAGAGCCAGCGAACGCGGCGGAGATTATTGCTTCAGTGCTGCAAACGAACCCCGACATTCATACGGTGCTCTGTACAGGTCAGGCAGATACTGAAGGCGCGGGGCTTGCTGTTGAAAAATACTTTGCAAGGAAAGGATATCATGTGGCAGGTTTTGATCTCTCGCCGGATATATTACGCCTCATCAAAGCCGGATATATCGATTTTACCATCGACCAACAACCCTATATGCAGGGTTTCTATCCTGTTGTGCAGTTGGCGCACTACTGCCGCTTTGGCATCCGACCATCAAATATAGACGCTGGTGCCTCGCTGATAACAAAGGTAAATGTAGACGCAGTCATTGCCTTAGTCGCAGAGGGTGTCCGGTAGATAATTACATACATTATACGCCCACACACGCACGGGTCAGTTTTAGTTTGGTGGAAAATGCAAGATATCTACCATATATACTTATATTACAAACTGGATACCCCAAAGAAACAAGCAGTGTGTCGAATTTATCCTGATCCTATCTAAATAAGAGCAGAAACGGGTGTATCTGCCGTTTCTGCATGTGTGGAAGGTGGTTTTTCTTCCACACACTGTGGTTGGTGGTTTTTCTTCCACACACCCGCACCGCATCTGGCATTGGTCACTTTTCTGAAACTCCCCACGTGCACGTGGCAGTTGCTAACGCAATCCATTTGACTTATAATCAATAAACATATTCCTAATATCTAATATGCAGATAGGTTATCTAATGGAAACATCACATTTACCAAAACCCGGAACAAAAACCAGACGTTACGACAATGACTGGTTAACTGTGCTGGGAATGCTGACAATATTTTTCTTTCATTGTGCCAGATTCTTCAATGATGAAGGGTGGCATGTGAAGAACAACCAGATAAGTCAGAGCTTGACGCTCTTTGTCGCTGTGACAGCCCAATGGATCATGCCTTTGTTCTTCCTGCTATCGGGATTCAGCTCCTACTACGCATTGCGTTCACGGACAAACGGGCAATTTATCCGCAACAGATTCATGAGACTCGTCATTCCTCTTTTATTTGGCATGTTTATTTTCCTCGTACCGGTCCAGGTATGGATTGAACGCGTTAGCACTGGTGAATTTGATGGATCTTTTCTAGCGTTTTACCCCCTATATTTCAAGGGTTTTTATGCTTTTGGGGGGAATTTTGCCTGGATGGGCCTCCACCTATGGTACCTTGAGGTGCTGTTTATTTTCACCCTGCTCATGCTACCCATTTTTCAAGTGCTCCTGAAAGCCAAAAGCCAAAAACTAATTTCCAATGCAACCGCGTTTTTTGAAAGGTCCGGAGCGATTTTCCTCCTTGGTTTACCCCTTTTTGTAATGGAATGGCTTGTCAATCTGCAACCGGATGGTGTCGGGATGCGGAATTTCGGTGGGTGGAGCCTGTTTTCATATCTCATTTTATTCTTTATGGGATTCCTGATAGCAGGTGATTTAAGGTACCGTGCGGCAATGCAAAAGAATCGTTTTATTGCATTAGCTTTTGCACTCTTGACCACCAGTTTGATGTTTTTCTTCCGTGTAGATTTAACAGCACTGGGAGAAACAGGTGCATACAGCTTGATGATTTTTACCCGATCTGTTAATACTTGGTGCTGGCTTGTAGCGATCCTTGGATTTGGGAGTCAATACCTTAATACTAATAATGCTTTATTGAAATATGCGCGTGAAGCTGTATTGCCGTTTTATATACTCCATCAAACGGTCATCGTCATCATGGGTTTCTTGATCTCGAATTGGACAATAAGCGTTTTTGTGAAATATATTATACTGAGCACCGTGTCATTTACTGTGATTGTTGCCTTATATGAAGTCGTAATTAGACGCGTCAATGCCTTGCGATTTCTGTTCGGAATGCATCGCAACAAATGAGAATTCGTTACAAAAGACGTGTCAATGAACACAATACAGGTTAGTGTGCTCGTACTTGTTGTGGCCAAACACTCAATTTGCTGGAACTCTATTTTATGCAGGACAACTGTGTTTAGCTTGCCATTCCTCCCGCAGTATGCCAAAAAACATGAAATCCTGCCATGCATCTTGCCATAACCGCATCTCGCGATGCCTACCCTCCAGCACGAAACCAGCCTTTTCAGCCGCGCGGATCATCCGGGGATTGAATGACCAGGTTTCGAGGCAGAGCTTGTGTACATCAGAGATTGTAAACAGGTAGTCTATCCACAACCGCAGCGCTGCGGTACCTAACCCACGGTTGAGGTAATCATCTTCACAAATGCCAATCCCAACATACCAGACATATGGATTATCTTTGTTGCTGTAGCGACTGACATCACCAATAGGGATATGTTTCGATGTAGTGATGACTGCGCGCCTGTTGAGATAGGATTCGTCGTCACCATTGAGCTCCTGCAAAAACCATTCCCGGTCTTTTTTTTCTTGTTTTACCGTGGTCGTGGTTCTGTATCCGTACCATGGCGCACTAAAAAATCGCCATTCCCCATGTGAAATCCAACGCACGTAATCATCAATGTCACTTGCAAGGTAACGACGCAGGATGACGCGATCCCCGTGGGCAATGATAGATGGCGTCACATTCTTGTCTTTTGACATCGCGAATAGTCTCCTATTGACCTTTCTAAAATACCTGGGACAGGATATCCCCCACCGGTACGTGCAATGCGCCTGTGGGGCAAACCTGGAAGCAGAATCCACACCCGACACAGTCCTCACTCTTGACGGGCAGGTTGTCGTGCATAGCAATTGCATCATGCCAACACACATCCAGGCACTGCCCGCATCGTGAACACAGATCAGCATCCGGTTGTGCTGCCCGATATGCTGCTGACAAACGGCTACGGCGTTCCTCCATCACTTGGGGAGACATGTTGAACAAGCCCAATGCATCCCCGCAAAGTGCATTTATGTTTGGATATCCAGCTCTGTCCATCCAGTTATCAAAGTCAGCTATCATTCGCGATACGGCTTTCGGTCCCAGGCAGCAGGCGAATGACCCTAGCTGCACGGATTGACTGCCAGCCATAATCAACTTGGCAGCAGACTCCCAACTGAATACACCGCCACCCGCGTACATCGGCGCGTTGACGCCGTTCTGACGTGCCTCCGCTACCACATGGCTGATCACGGGCAAAGCCTGGCTGCCTCCATATCCCCACCGGGGGTTGCCGGTGATCGCCGCCAGTCCAGGTCAAAGACAAACCCTCGCCAGCGTGCTGTCGGACCGATAGCATCTGCACCACCGTGGAGCGCGGCTTCCATAGCTCGCAGCGGATCGCAGGATTCTACCGGCAGTTTGACCATAACCGGAATGCGCACAGCCTGTTTTATTATCCGGGTTGCCGTATACACCAGGCGGCAATAGTCAAAGACGCGATTCCCAGCGGTAGCGATGCCTGGCGTGTTGAAATGCAACTCCAACGCATCGGCGCCTGCCCGTTCGACTTCAACCGCTTCGTGAATCCAGGCTGCCTGCCAATCTTTACCTGGCGTGAGGAGATCGTAGAAATGCCCGATCGAGACCCATAGTTTGACGTCTTCCGGCATTTCTCGACGCACCCGGGCTATCACCTCGCAAAAAGCTTCTTGCGAGGTGATAGGATCTGGAAGGTTTACGCCCAAAGCGTGGCTTTGCATCGCATCTTTTCCACTGCGCATCGCTTGTGTATCGGGCAGGACGAGTGATCCGTCACCTGCACCATGTCCGAAATTGCGCATTGTGACTGCCCCGGGGTGGCTGCGGGCACTTTTAAGTGCGGAATTTGCGCCTTGCGTGGCTGGACTAGCCGCGATTACAAAAGGGTTACTCAAGCCCAATGATTTTACAGATAAATCAGCCATTGTGTATGATCTCCTCGTGAATTATCTCAAAGACGGGGAATTGACTCTCCCGTGCGTTATTGAACAATTATATATCAACGCCCAATATAGCCCGTAGACGTACAATCACCTTATCTCTTTGGTTATTACTGAAAGGATGTCAAAAAACCGGAGAGTTCTATGGCTGTATAGATTAATAGCAATGATAATCCAAGGTTTACAAAACGCCGTATTTTTTCCTGACGCAGGTATATTTTAATAGCTGATCCAAAGAGTGCCCATATCGAGATAGAGCAGAAAGCTATGACTGCTAAAAACAGCGCTGACAATGCCAAATATAGTGGGTTGGTCGTTATCACTGCCAGGAATGTAGAATAAAGGGTCAATCCATACACAATACCCTTTGGATTAAGGACTTGCAGCAATAGACCCCTGTTGAACCCCAACAATGACTGATTATTGTCGGTAAATGTGTAGGTGGCTTTCAGGGTCTCTATCGCCAACCATATTATGTACGCTGCACCAAAAATACGAAGTATGATTTCAAAAGAAGGAAAGACTTTCAGAATAGCTGTGGAAATCAACCCACACATGAGCATTATGAAAAAGAAGCCTGTGGAGATACCCAGCAGGTATTTCAAGGTTTTTTTATAGCCGTGTAACACCCCCATTGAAGCGCTGGAGATATTATTTGGACCGGGTGTAAAGGTTGTGACAAAAACGAATGATAAAAATGCAATGATATTGATATTCATTAAGACGGTTCCCTCACCACACCCCAAGTAGGATTGGCAGAATTATTCGAGTGGGTATTTATTGCTGATAACGTAGTTCATGAAATGTTCCAGCCTGACGAGGACACAGCCTGATAAAATTGACTGTATGTTGTGTCCGAAAAAATGTAGTCTCGAATATACTCATCGTAGCCTTCGGTTCTGTTATCAAAAAAAGCAGCCATAGTTTCGGGTTTTTCTATATCCTCTATACTCATCAGATTTACTTCCCTGTCTTATTTTCTTGCTGTGATGAGCAGATCACGCTAAATATACCTATGGTGCACAGAAACGCCCTATACTTCAAGGTGTTGAGTGTATTTCACACCAGCCAAGCAGTCCAGCCAGAATTCCTTTTTTAATTGCTCTGGATAGACGTGAAGACTTGCCAAATCATCTTGATGAAACCACTGAGCGTGCCGTGTCAAATCGGCGGCTTGCCTTCCATTAGCCGAACCGCCGTTGTTGATATGACCCTGATAATCTCGCACTTCAAAGAATAACTCGATGTGGTGTACTTGTTTTGACGTTTGGGCGAACTCTCTCAAATAGACCAATCGGCCAACCTGGACAGTCAAACCTGTTTCTTCTTGAATTTCCCGTTGCAGGCATGCGATGACCGAGGAGTCTTGTGACTCTAAACCGCCCCCAGGGGGCACCCAGAACTCGTTCCCTGTTTCTGGATCGGTTTCGCGGACAAGTAAAATTCTCTGATCAGGATCAAGTACGAGTCCGGCAGCTCTAATTCTGTGTTCCATAAACGACTCTCTGCAACGTATGGCAACGGGCTAGCGAAATAAGGCTTGATCTTGCAGTGCGTTTCACCGTGCTATGGCATTAATACGCACCGGCACATCATGCCGAGATACTCTAAGTCACCTCAGGAAACGTAAATAAATGATCAAGCCGAATTTCAGCTATTTGGAAGTGAAGGTGCACTATTATTCTCCCCAGATTCTGAAACTCATCCAATCAGCTAGACCTGAGTTGCACCCGGGTCAAGGAAAATGGAGCTAAACGCAAGTTCATGGTCTGACCATCTTGCACAGGTATCTGTCCAGCACTTGGCATCACATTTTCTGGATTGTCCAGGGTATTCCGGTCGTTCCATAATTCACCGGCCAGCGTGACGACGTCAGCGTACGCGCGACCATGGAAATCCGCCAACTTGATCGCCAGGTCCACAGGGCCGCAGGTCGCACTCCGGTGGACCAGCCACAGCACCAGGTCGGCAGTTTCCGTGATTACTGCCAATGCGTCCACGACCGGGACATCCGTTTGCGGTGGGATGTGGGCAAAGGCATGCTGTGTCGCGAAGGTTTCGCAAGCCAGGTGGACAGCTACCGGCGTTCCCCCGGCTAACGCAGCCCCGAGGGCGTGGGCGTAATGCACGGGATTGGCGTATACGCGCTCGCGCTCTTTACGTAGACCCCCACCGTGGTTGACCGTCGCCGAATGTGTCACCATTTGGACAAAATCGCCCAACCGGATGCACGTATTGATGATCAGCGCCAGCGATAATGCCTCCGCGATGGTATCCGGGCGGGGGAGTAACGCCGGGGTGAATGGTCCTTCTGCTTTGATTTCGCCCTGGAAGTGCGCGAAGAGTTGGAGCTCCGTGATCGCCAGGCGCGGTGACGGATTGCCTGCCGCGCGCATCCGCGTCTGCATGTTCCGGTACCGCCTTTGTAGAATCGCCGGGTAACCCATAAAAGCATGGTACAGCTCCACCGGATCGGTGTCCGCACCGACGTTGCCACCCGTGAGAATGTGATCGGTGATGCAGCGTAAATTCTGACCTGCATCTGATATTAACCGGCGGTTCCATTCCGAATCCGGCTCGTTTCCATACCCGCAACCAAGTAAGTACAGCGTGGGATCTACAGCCAGCATCGCCGCGCTGAAACGGCGGTAGCGATCAACGTTTCCCGCCGGGGTCGTCCAGCCGACCTGCCAGTGACCGTAGATTTCGTTGCCAACCTCCCAATACCTGATGCCGTAGGGTTCGGGATGCCCGTTAGCCGCGCGGAGTTTACCCATTGGAGTATCCGGCGCGCCGTTACAGTACTCTACCCACGCGGCGGCTTCTTCCGCTGTGCCGTTGCCGGCGTTCACGCAGATCATTGGCTCACAACCCACCGCGCGGCAGAAGTTCAGGAACTCATCCGTGCCAAACAGATTAAACTCCAAACCTTCCCACGCAGGATTCGGGCGTGTGGGGCGCGTGTCCACCGGACCGATGCCATCGCGCCAATGGTAGCCGGAAACGAAGTTCCCGCCAGGCCAACGTAACAAGGGCAACTGAACAGCCTTGAGCTTCTGGATCACATCCGGATCTGCGCCATTGACGTGGTCGGCGGGATAGAGCAACACGCGGTCGAGAATCACCTGGGAAGGATCAACGCCGGTGATGGCAAATTGATAGAGCGCTGCATCAGGGGCGTCATACGGCAGGTGGAGTGTTCCCGTGAGTGTCTGCCAGTCCTGCCCGACTGTGATCTGAGTACAGGCGACCACGTTCTGCACTGCCGCAGTGTCCTCGGTAACCGGAGCGAGGCTCAGTGTCAGCGTGCACGGCTCTACCGCGCGCGCTACGACACGGAAGGGATACATCCGGGTGCGGTGCAGTGGTAAGTAAGTCCATTGGCCAATTCCGCGACCTGCTTCTGACGCGCACCAGATTTCAACCCGCTGTGCCCGATCACCGTGAGGGTTGACATCGGGGCTGAGACGCACATCCTCACGGTCACCGATGCGAAACCAACCGTAGGCTCCGCCATCGAAGTACGCATCGAGAACCGGTCGCGGATCGGGCCAGGCATTGCGTCGCGCCGTCGCGGTAATTCGCTGTGAAATTTTCTCGCGATCGCTTTCCTCGCGCACACCGCCGTCCGGGTGGTTATCTCCTGCACTGAAGCGCCACTTGGCAAATGTGCAATTCAGAAGGATTTGGGCTTCCATCCCGTGGTAGATGTTGGCACCCAGGTGTTCGCAAAACTTTCCGAAAAGCAACGGATTGACGGGATGCTGAGAACGTTGTGCTACCGCAACGGTCAACGTTGCCTGTCCAGGGGTCGTAGCAGGTTTGAAGCTAAAAAGCGTCGTCATCGTATCTCCTTGCTTGTGGATAACGGATTCCCGCGCTCTCGCAAAACTGGTTTCCATGAGTTTCACAGTAGGTCATACTCTAGTTCCTTATATTAAACATACAAGTTCAGCTATGCTACGCTGAGATAAAAGCGCTGCGTGCGCTACTCGCGAACCTGATCCGGATTTTAAGGCACAATGGTCAGCCCAATAGTTCTTGATTCCATTAGCGATGGACCAATCGCCTCCAGGGTGATGTATAGCCGCAGGTGGTTAAAGTGATGTTTGGTTCTCTATTCTGCGTATACCAAAGGCAGATAACGTAATAATTTGCCCTCCTAAAAGAGCCAGGATAGCCGTCAACAGAGTGATGGCAAACAACGCCAACTCTCGAGAAAGGCGAGAGGCCAGACAACCTGCAGCCACAAATGGTAGGCATACCAGGATCATTGTTGGTATGAGTAGATGCTTCGTCCGGTACCAAGGGCGGTTTCCATTCGCCGAATTGGCTGGGAGATACTCCTGAAGCGTTTTCTTGAGCGCATCCAACGGCACCGACTCACTTGGGTTTGACACAAAGCATGGCATGTCCGGAGTGTAGGCGGAATACAGGCGGAGTAATCCGCTATTTCGATCGATTGAGAAATGGCTGAACCAGACCCACGGCATCAAGGTGCGTCCATGAACCACGCCATCCCTGGTGATTGCATTGATAACAGGGATCTTTATCAGTGATGCTACCGGAAATGCTGCCAGTGAACCGAGCATGTAGCCAACGAGTGAGATGCTACCACCTTCAGCTATCCAAACCATGATAACGATGTTTGTACTGCTCAGGACGCCTGTATCATTGAAATCAGACGGATTCGTAGTCGCATTAAGGGCTGTGAAACTCAGAACCGAGATTGCGAGTAAATGGATGAGAATTGCGGCAACTGAAAAAGGCTCATATTTCCAGGAAGGGAGTGATACCTCCGTCCACGCGTGCATGGCATTCAAAGGTGTGTCTGATCTACGAGAGGTTATAAGCCGGCGCACTGTACGAAAACCACCGGCAAGCGCAGTTACCCAGAACAGGAAAAGTAAGAGTTTTGGCGTTGGCATCAGTAATCTTTAAATAATCCGCGACATAAGATGTAGATGTACAGAATCTCTCCGCAGATAACCTCCATTTTAGACTGTTATGTAGAAGTTTGGGATATCTTGTAACGCAATGGGATACCGCGATAATACAACCTTTCTTTATATAAATAAGAGTATACGAATTCTGACCTGATAATACTTTGACAGCTATATTTCAAATGCGTCAATAAAGTCTTTGGCTTGTTTTAGTCCTGCACCAGTCTCTTGTCGGTATAGTCTGATGGCTTGAATCTTTTTTCCTTGTCTAATCAGATTTATGATTTCAGGAGACACACTAATATTTTGTTCCTCACGATAAGTGAGATCTTGCTGCTGGAGAATGAATGCTATTTGTTTCTCCAGTTTTGCTACTCTCTGCCTCAGTTCAAAGATTTCATTGTCATAGTTTGACATATAATGCTCCTTTCTTCTGGAAGCCACGATCATAAAGATACTTCGATCATCTGTATTCTTGTTTTTTGTGGGATGATTTCTAAGTTATCTTGGTAACATCGACTGGAAATTGTGCCTATGGAGTACCGCCAGTCAACTTGATGAAGATCGGGTAGTCCTTTACTTGTAAGTCACGGATTACCAAGCCATTACCAGCGATCTCAGTAACCAGTTCTTGTTCGAAACCGTGGAATATGTCAATCCCTGTCACGCTATCCGCTGAGAGATCGATGATCGTAAGCGTGAAATTCACACCATCATCTTCTTCCACAGCTGGGCCATTTGTCCACACCGCTAACAATATACCACCATCCGCCAGCGTAAAGGCATACTGCCGCAGGTATTCAACATCTTCAGCGCTTTCTAATGTTGCGTTGATCGTTTCAGTTGGCTCTGCCCCAACCATGACGTTATTCATGTTTTTAATGGCTGTGAGTTCTGGCACCTGGAAAAAGGTGTTGATCGTCACATTTACCCCCAATCCTCTATGTTCGGCGATCGTGCGACTATAGTACTTCTCTGCGATTAATTTGCTAACCGGTGGGCCATGCGTGAATCCCGCTTCGTTCACGGTATGCCAAAGGATTTCGTCGGCAAAATACTCGCCGTTAAACCCCCGCGATTCAGCCATCGCCTGGAATTCTCGCACCATCTCAGGATACGCCTGGTAGTACGGGTCTTCCGGGATATTGCCATACAACGGGTGCCAGGAAATGCCATCGACAGCGACCTTTTCAAAATCTGTCAGGCGGATCATTTTCTCCATAAATTCTCTGCTGACAATAAAACGCTCATGCTCGCCATAGCCAGGTTCTCCCTCTAACCAGTCGCCAGGCACACCGCCCATGATGACTTTCGCATCAGGATCGATCTTCTTGATGACCTCAACTGACTTCTCCACAATAGCGGTATAGTAGGGAACTGTACCAACGTTGCCATATTCATTCCATATTTCGTAATATGCAATCCGTCCCTTGAAATGCGTGGCCAGAAAAGTAATGTACTCCAGGAAAATGTCAATCTCTTCCTGCGTTTTGAACTCTGTGGTGACAAACGGCAACCCTGACCCACTTTGGGTAGCGAGTACAATCGTTACGCCATTCTCAGCATATTCGGTAATAATATCGTCAACCTCCGCCATAAGGGTCTCCTCGCGGATCGGCCATTCTTTCTGTATTTCTCTACCAAACAGTGCCCCAATGCGCATATGTTTAAAGCCGTTTGTATAAACGAAGTCTGAATCATAGTAGCGGTCATAGGTTTCGTACCAAATACCGATATGGTTGTCCCCCAAAGCTTGCGAAGGCGCTGTCACCAGCAAGAAAGCAAGCGCATCGTTACCTTGCTGGATGGTCATGTAATCTTCAGTGATTTTGAAAAGCCCCATATCTGCCGCAGTTGGGGTGAGTGGTTTTTCGGGTACAGGTGTATCCGTCTGCGTTGCGTTGGGGGGCTTTGCATCTGGCGTGGTGGTTTGGTGGGATTGCATGCAGTCAACGAAAGGATGACAAGAAAGATTGTTATTACGTAGGATTTCATTCTTCCTCACGCTTTCAAACAAACGGGCTAACTGGAAATTAAGGCACAGACCCTAATCATAATTCTGATATGCAGACGAGTCTAAAGATAATTTACACCTAAAAAGTCAACAGCACAAGCCAAATATCAGGTTAAAAAGTGGTTTTGGGAGATTATTGTAGACAGAAGAGAATTGCAGCGTAGGTGCCAGACAGAAATCGAGCATCCAGTGAAAATCAGAAGTGCGTCAACAACATGGCTCACGGTGGACAATGTCCAGAACGGAAAACCCGGTTTGGAGGAGTAACGCATTGAAAAAAGTAGCGTTTGGAATTTGTGTCGGAAAGGGCGTTAGAGAATTTTGCACAAAGTGCAAAATTCAAAGCCTTAGCTCCCAGCCACACCCCTATGAGAACCAGACCGCTGCCAATAATGAAAGAGAGCGTGATGCTCTCGCTTAAGAGCCATGCCGCAAGAACAACAGTTGAGTTTCGAAAGCGTAGGAACGAATAGTTAGTTACCGATGCTGGCCACCGGCTCAGCACGAACAGATAGAGATAGTACAGGCCAACTGTGGCGACGATCGCGAGATAGATGAATGCTATCCAAGTATCCGAATAGCCGAAGGCTGTGGCGGGGCGGAACACTTAGCCAGTGAATGCAAGGAAGAACTCCGTCCCGCCACCTGGTTTAATGGGGGCATTCTCTATTTGCGCATACATCGTGAATTGGTGAAGCGATTTTTCGAATGGGCGAAAAGGCTGTTAATGTGGTGTTCCTGCTCATACCGTGGCTTAGATGCCTTGTCGACTCAGGCTCCGGTTCCCACACGTTTCCGGATTCTCTCAAGTCAGGACATTACCAAAAACCCGCCTGCAGGTCAGGCAAGCTTCAGTGATTTGTTGAGCGGTGATTGGTACCCATAATAGTCCTTCGCCTTCGCCGAAAGAAGAGCACTACGAGTAAGACCATCGTTGCTAGCTGCCACACCCACTCGAGTTCGCCGGGACCACCGGGACCGCTGCGAGCTGTGCTACGATGGATGCGAAGCAAGCGGTATTTCTTACTCTCGGTAGCTAATTCATCGTCTGTCATTTTGAGCGGATTCAACCCGGCCAGGTAAGTCGCAAAACCGCTGGCAATCAATACTTGTCTAATGAGCTGTATCCGCGCTGGTGAGTCACTGATGTCTTCAGCAACTCCTGCCCACCACCCGTCTGGGAGCCACACTTCGACGCAGGGATTAGCTCTGATGTTGCGATACCAATCCGACACGCTACCGAATGCAGCTACGCAGTGGATATCATCATCAATTATGGCATAGTTTAAGGGTTGATAGCGCTTGATGCCGGTCTTTCGACCAGTCTGAATGAGTACCATAACGCTTCCGCTAATTTCTGGCCAGATTTTGAACCATTTACCCAAACCCAACCGCCACATGGTAAGCATAAGGGGATTCAAATATCTCTTGAACCCTTGGCGAAGTTTTTCTTCTGTCCGCGGATCTATGATTGCCATTGTACACCTACCTTGACCGGCATATTTGGTTTCTGCAAGCGGTGGAGCCCAAAGCACAAATCGGTAACAAAGCCAAAGGCGGATTTCCAACCCTTCACGAGTAAAACAGCACCCAACGAATTAAGTTTGATGTGGAGGAGCTTTTCATTACCGAAATCCGGTTCAATGATCCGCCACATTTATCCGAGTTGAATTAAACAGTCTAAGGAAACGTATTGAATTGAAAAGCTGAATACCAGCTCGTTGGAATTTAAGGCACACTTCCAAGACAATATTCTGATATATAGAAGCGTATACAGATATTTTATACCTAAACAGCCAACTAGCACAAATTATCTTAGCAACTTCTTTCTGCAAAAACCCAAAAACGCGTCGCCACTTCCTGAGTTGGTCGCCCAGGGGACTCAACTGCTGGGGATGTGGTGTTTTTCCATTTCCGTCTGAAGCAACACAGCAATGCTACGAAAACACGAACCTATGTTGGTTCAAGTGTCAGATAATTTTATTTTATGTGACTTATCCGAATTCAGCATATGGTTAAGGTCATTTACTTCCAGCCATCTGGTGTGTGGCATATGGCGCAGTTTGTCCCTCGTGCACCATCGTGGGCATCATTGTCCTGATGGCATGCGAAGCAATCCTGCGGGGTGTTTGTGTAGACGCTGTTCGGGTGACACTGGTTGCATCCCACTGCGGCGTGCGCGCCGTTGAGTGGGAAGTCGGTTACGGAATGATCAATAGTCGCCTGCTGCCAGCCTGGTGAGTGACAAGCTCCACAATTTGTGCCGAACTGTCCATCATGAGCATCATCATCCAGGTGGCATAAGACGCAATCTTGTGGGGTGTTCTTGTAAACGTTGTCAACGTGGCACTGAGTGCAGCGCACCAGAGAGTGGGCGCCAATGAGCGTATACCCGGTCTGGGTATGGTCAAAAAACGCCTGTCGCCAACCTGGCGTGTGGCATGCCCCGCAATCCGCGCCTAACTGACCGTCGTGTGCATCTTCTTTTTGATGACATGCAACACACTCCTGCGGTGTGCCTTTATAGATGTTGTCTACGTGGCAATCGACACAGCCAGCCGAAGCGTGCACACCAGTGAGTGGAAAGGAGGATTGTGAGTGATTGAAAGTGGCTTCCTTCAAGCCAGGGGAGTGACAAGCTGCGCAGTCTGTGCCAAGGTTACCGTCGTGAGCGGTATCATTCCAGTGGCAGGCGATACACCTGGTCGCTGTGCCCTTGTAGTTGTTATTCTCATGACACTGATCACAACTTGCGGTGATGTGCGCTCCTGTAAGGGCGTAGTCTGTCTGGTTATGGTCGAAGGTGACCAGCTTCCAACTATCAGCCGTATGGCATGTCGCACAATCAGAGCCAAGTTGACCTTCATGAATCTCGTTATCTTGGTGGCAGATGATACAGTCTGTGCGTATTCCCTTAAAGACATAGTCCACGTGGCATTTCGTGCATTCTACCAGAACATGTGCGCCAGTGAGTGGAAAGGCAGTCCGGCTATGCGTCAGAATGGCATCACTTGAGCTCTGGCTTAGCGCAAATTGCACGGAAAATAGCAGAATCAGACAACCAACCAACAGGGTAAATAAGGTCGAGAATTTCTGCCTCATCTGTAACCTTCCTTATGCTCGTTTTTACTTGTTATACCATATCGAATCGCTCGGAGTGGTAATCACCATACCAGATTCCCAACTGAGCCAGTGCTTGCTCCACTGCATCCATCATCGGCTGTGGACCACAGATAAAGATCTCCTGATGGTGGTTCTCCCATTTTTCAGGGAGATAGCGTTCCAGAATTTCACCAGTGACGAATCCCGTCTCACCTTGCCAGTCGGGGGGTGGGGTGAGTAAAACGTGTTTCACTTGCAGGTTTAGCGATTTCTGAAGCTCTTCGATTTCCTCCCGGTGGGTCACGTCCTCCCAGGTGTTATTGGCGTAGAATAAAATCAATGGGCGTGAGTCCCCACGATCAGCCAACGTGCGCATCATGCTCATCACTGGAACAATGCCGATACCGCCGGCAATGAACACAAATCCCTGCGCTCGAGGGTACCTGTCTGTGCTGAACGAACCATAAGGGCCATCCAGGTATATCTTTTGCCCAATACGTAAGTCTTTGATCCGGCGGGTGAAATCACCAAGTTCCTTGATGGTAAAGGACAGGCTATCGCTGTTTTCTGCGCTGGATGCGATAGAGAAAGGATGCTCAGAAGCTCTAAATGGCGAATCCCAAGCGGTGAACCAGGCGAACTGACCAGGGATAAACTTCATGCGATGACGGCCCTGTGGCTTGACCTCAACGGTCCATGCGGTACCGCGTTCTGGTTTGATGGCTACAACCTCGAAGGATCTGTATAGTGCTAGCAGCGGTTTGACCAGCCGGGTATACAAGAGTAAACAGACCCAAAAGATTCCATACCCGACCCAAAGGATTCTTTTCCAGGGTCGGTTGACATAATGGCCAACTAATAAAATATGGCCTATTGCCAGCGACACGGTAGAAAGGGCAAGGATTCCATGCCAGATGCGCCATGTCGTGTATTCTATTTTTAGGGGTCGACGCCAGATAGAGAACGCAACGAGTCCAATCAGGCACAACACTGCTATGACGCCTGTCCGTCCAAACCAAGGGCTAATTAATATATTGAGTAGGCGCATCGTTTTTGGTGAGAATACAAATAACAATATGGGATGAATTAATATAAGAATGAATGATAATCGGGCAGTCTGGCAGTGGAAGTGATAAACGAGATCGCTTCCGTAGGGGGCTTTGAGCCATTGGAAGCGCGCTGTGAGGACGTACTGAAGCATCATCATCACCAGCCCGACGAAACCCAGGCTGACGGATAACTCGCGCCAGAACTCACGTCCTGGTGGGCTAGGACCAATGAGCATAAGGAACAACGGGGCTAAAACTAATATCACGTAGATCGAAGCCCAAAGGATGCCCTGGAGAAATTGTTTGTTTTTCATTATTTACCTTTTTGGGGAGAGTGTCAAGAATGTTGTGGAAACAACACTCTGACACATAACGGAAACCCGTCTTGAAAATGCATGGTCATTTGGTAAAGGCTGTTCCATCAATCGCCCTACTGATGATAGTATACAAGAGGAGTCGTTTTATTGCCAATTAACGGATTCGCTTGGGGTGTCCGCCACTTGTCTGCAAAGTATATCTGGATGCGCTCAATATAATCGCAATGACTCTCCATATAGCCACAGCAGCCATACCGTGGGCGGATACGGTGAAGAGCGGTACACAGCGGACTGTGTTTAGAAGTTTTCGGCTCAGAGGACTGAGCTTTCGAAAACTTCATCGCGTGGTTTGCATATCGTGTTGTTCCCCACAGTTCAAGGAAGTAGTCCAGGCTGTTAGCGCCGACAAAGGTCAGGCCGGTGGTGCGGTGGCTGGTTGGGCTGATGATAATCAGGATGCAAGCCAGTGTTGCCAGGATTGTCAGGGGTTTATGGATTGTAGGCCAGACGAAGGGCAGCATGGTGGCGAGAAAAATGGCGAAGATGATCCAGTATAGATCGACCCAGAGCTGGCCCGGATGTTTCGGCAGCGTGATGCGGAGGAAGCGCACGATCCGGTTGATAGCGAGGTTGGCAATGGGCCATGCCGGAAGGATCCAGAGTGGGGGCGCTTCGCCGGTGTAATAGGTCCACAAGTGGGTTTGGACGCAATACACAGTTATGTTACATGTTATCAACCCGGTTTGTGCTAGGGGTTTACAGAAATAGTAACCCTTCAACCAGCCGGATGTGATAGGCGTTCCTATTGGGTAATAAAAGTGAATTGGATTTTAGGTTCAGTAGTAATGTACAAAACTAGCTGAGCCGCGGTACCGGGTTTGCACAACCAACATTCTGGCCAAGTTTGTCAGCAAAAACAAAAAAAACGCGATACAACGAGCGCCGAAGGTGCTGTAGGCTCCAACGAGGGTTGGGCGTATTTACAATCTTCTCTGGGCTGCGCTTATACAACCACGAATTATAATCTCGCGAACATCTTTTAGAGGAAGATGTGCTGTCACGTTGGGGTCAGTGTTTAGTAATGCCATATTCCCATTGGAAAACGCAAAGTCTATATAATTTCCTTCGTGAACTACATCACATCGAATCCTATAAAACATATCGACAACATTTTCAAGACTCAATGAACGTAGCCATTTATCATTGTTGTCAATGAAACTATTCGCTAGAGAAGATTTGTCAGCATCGGACAAAAAGTCGTTGAAGAACTTCCTGACATAAAATTTCGATTTCGATTCACCAGTGTAACCATCATGCAGTTTTGCCACATTCTCGGCGCACATGACTAAAAACAGCAACTGAAGAGGTTCGTCATTGGGGCGAATCTTCTGAATGTCAACAGACAAGGATACAAGTCTCTGGGTTTGGTGCATTAGGATTTTGGCAATATTGTCTGGTGGAGTTTGCTTTTCGCAGCCTTCAATAAATCTACGTGCCTCATCTTGGCTTTCGAAATGGGGGTTGTAGAAAGCGAGCCATTTATCCATGATTGGCATTCCTTTATGTCTTGGCCGTAACCTCAACTGCCTAATGTATGGACTCACCGGCGTGAAGCGATCGGTGGGACTGATGTTAGGCAACCTCCTGTGTCCTCATCCGATAGATTGCAGGATTATCAGCAGGTAGTCTTCTCCACATTCTATCGAGTACGATAACAAATAGCATGAAAACAAAGAGAAGTATGAGGGCACCTAATGACCCTGTGAGAAAACTTGTTGCTGTGTTCATGGCTGGATGAACCAGCGCTGTTACCAAAATACTTCCCTTTGTGCGGTTAAAGAACCACGTGAATATTACAGTGACCAATACAATCAGAACCCACTCAACGAGTGTATCAGAAAGACTCTTGGCTTCGATTCCGCCGAATCTCGCCGGCGCATGCCAAACTGCCCAAAAAACCCCGAGGATCAGACTGGAAACGAGCGGGCTGAACTTTGCCTGAAGTCTCGGCAAGGCAAATCCCCGCCAACCGGGTTCCTCAGAAAGTCCACCATAGATGATGCTATAGAGGAAGAAGAGGATCACCATCCCCAGGAGCTTGACATCCACCGCAGGATAGCTGGAAAATGGGACATCCATTCCCAGGCACGACTCAGGACATTTCCCAGGAGCCAAATCGCGGGGAATAGAACAAGCGCCAGGAGATAGTAACCAGGGGTACCCCTTGGCTTTATATACGTGCAAAGCTGAGCTCTTACCCCCGGTATTGTGGAAAAGACAGAAGAAGCAACAAAAGCCGGCAGTAATCCGGTTATAACACTTACGATCACTAAAGGTGTGGACAGTCCATCTGTTCATTAACGATTAGATGCAGAATGATGATCACGCTGGCAAGAATCCACACCACGATAAATGCAATCACTGCGGGTTTGCGACTGCCCTGTCTGGGACGCGGCTTGAGGATAGCTGACAGCCCGATGCTTACCAGTGCCGGCGCAAAGACTCCCAGACTGATTAAAGGCGCCAAAGTATCTTTGCCCTTCAAGATAAAGTGGTTGAAAGGGTATCAATAGCGCCCACGATGAATACATAGGTCAGAACAAAGTACGCTATCAACTGATGACGTTTGAGATACTCAATCAGATTGTCATATGCTTTCATCCTTTCTATTAGTAGCTGCCTAACGAATTAAGGATTGATGTGGCGGAGACGTTGCACCATGCTTCGAAGCACGGTGCAACGCACCGCCACATCAATCCGAGTTGAACGGGCGGTGTTTGCCCGCCTAAGCCGTCTTAGGAAACGTATTGAATTGAACCAGCCGAATTCCAGCTATTTGGAATTTAAGGCGCACTGCCAAGTCATAATTTCATTACTCTTGGCTCAAGTAAATTCTCTGCTCGATCCAGCAGGTTCTGAAGGTTTTTATAAGTGTCTTCTGATCTTCTGGCAACTTTACAGATGACGATAACCACTTCGTTATCAAATACGGCGTAGATGATACGGTATTGACCCTGTCTGATTCTGTATAAGTACATTATCAAGTTTTACGCAGCCAGGTGGTCTGGGGGTATGGCGGAGAGCACGCATACTTTCTACCAGGCGATTCCTCTGGTTCCTGGGTATGCGTTGAAGCTGCTTTTCTACATCGCGATGGATTTTTAGTTTATATGAGGGGCTCATTTGACCGATTCGCTCAAATACTTCTTCAGCATCTACCGCAATGTCGGAATCAGCTAAGATATTCAGTAACAGCCTGACGCCCATCCAATAAATCTTCCAGCAGCTCAACTCTCTCAACCAGATTATCAAACAGCTCTGGATCAATCAATATGGCCTTGGGTTTGCTGTGCGAGAGGACAACGAGGGGTCCTTCTCCAAGATTTGATAGAAGTGAAGAAAGATCAGCTCTTAATTGCGATACAGATGTAGTCCTAAACATAATTTTCACCTTGTGCGTAAATTTGTACATAATTTATAATAAAATACATACGTTTTTATGTACATATTTTATATGAAGTTTTTGAGTTGTCAATGATTTGATATTCTAAAAAACAATGATTCGTTACTTCAGCCGATTTTTCCTCCACGCCCTCGCATACCGTTTCCCCATCTCCGTTACCCGCCACACTGCGAATGCGACCCAGAAGACTGGGTTTGGAAGTTTGCACGAAGTGCAAACTATGCATACCTTGCTTGTTTCCCCCAGTTCATCACATAACAGGAATCGCTGTATAAGTACAATTACTCTCCAAACAGAGACGGCGGCCATGCCTTGAGCGAGGAGGGTTACCCAGAAGACTGTGTTTAGAAGTTTTCGGCTCAGAGGACTGAGCTTTCGAAAACTTGGCAACCGCGATAGTTTGCATATCGTGTTGTTCCCCAGAGTTCAAGGAAGTAGCCCAAGCTGTTAGCGCCGACAAAGGTGAGTACCGCTGTCCGAGGACTCGTGGGGCTGATGATGAGCAGGAAGCACTCCAGGATTGCCAAGATTGTCTGGTGGTGGTGTATCGTAGGTCAGACGAAGTGCAGTATTAGGGCAAGAAAAACGAGATAGATGATCCATTTACCTAATTCGTTTCTCCATTCTTTTGTTTCCAAGATATGCCAGGAGTCCCCAAAAACCGATCAGAAGTGCGCTAATCTTTAATACTGTGAAGAAATTATCCAATAACTGCCTCACGCTCAGTGTCTGTTCCAAGAGAATTGAGTATTTAAAGATCGTAAAAGCCAATCCAAGTAGTACAAAGCCAGTGAAACCGACAATTAGGTAGCGAATTCTTACAACCTTGGGATTGACAACACCGCTCAAGTACAACATTGAGCCAATCCAAACAATGACATTAATCGAGATGAGGATAGCGATGTCATTCCACTCTTCAGATGGCTGATTGAGTACAAACTGTCGGTATAGCTGAAATCCGATCAATGAATAAAGGGTAACGATGTACAAGATGGAAGATATTTGACGAACGATGCGATTTTCCCGCTCATCCTATTTTAAAATTCGTTTACTCATTTTCACTGTCCTCCACAAAAAGGTGGTCAAGAGTCTTATCTAATGCTTTCGCAATTCTTATACACAAGTCAAGCGTAGGGTTATACCCTCCCTTTTCAATAAGCCCGATAGTTTGTCTACTCGCGTTCACAATGTTAGCAAGTTCTTGCTGAGAGAGATTTTTCTCAACTCTTGCAAGTTTTAGGTTCATTCTCGCTGGTGCTTTCATATATAACAGTATACGATATTATTTACATTTTGTCAAGTATATCTGTCAATTTGGTTAGTTTACATTGCATTATAAGAGATATAAGAATATATACTGTGGGTAAGATGATAATAACAATCCATCATTTAAGATACGGTAGTTGGCACAAATGATGAATTCTTTTAGAGCAATTGCGTACTAGAAAAAAATGCAACAGGTGCTAGTGCTTCAGCCCTAACGAATTTCAGGATTGACGTGGCGGAGAGTGCCAATGCCAAAACCTGATTCAATACGCCGCCACATCAATCCGAGTTGAACTAAACCGTCTACGGAAATGGATTGCATTGAACAAGCCGAATTCCACCATATTAGAATATAAGGTGGACTGCCAAGTAAAAATACAGCATTGCGAACGATTATACAGCTATATTACACCTAAACACCCATCCAGCACAAATGAAAGTGTACGATACACACCCAGGCGGAAAAGTTGTATAACGCGTTGAAAAAGCAGCGGTTGGCGTTTGATGTCGGTGGGGGTGTTAACGTAGCTTTTTACGTTTCCCCCATAACCTGGCATACCGCGTCGCCATCTCCGTCGACTCGCCACACCGCGGTGGCCGCCATGCCGTGGGCGAGGATGGTGAAGAGCGGGGTGGTGGTCTCGGTGTAGTAGGCCCAGCATTCCCGCGTGGTGCCCCAGAGCTCGAGGAAGTAACCCAGGCTGATGGCGCCTACGAAAGTCAGCACCGCTGTTCTGTGATTGGTGGGGCTGATGATAATCAGGAAGCACGCCAGGGTCGCCAGGATGGTCAGCGGTTGGTGTATTGTCGGCCAGACGAAGGGCAGCATCAGTAGCCAGGAAAACGGGGAAGATAATCCAGTACAGCACGATCCACAGCTTGCGCGGGTGCTTGGGCAGCGTGATGCGCAGGAAGCGCACAATGCGGTTGATGGCGAGACTGCGCGACGGGCCACGCGGGGAGGATCCAGAGTGGGGGGGCTTCGCCAGTGTAGTATTGCCACAAACAATTTCACTTCCCCGAGCCGCAAAAGCAAGCAAGATCGCGTAATACATTGAAAACTGCGTCTTCTGAAAGATACGGGACTGTTCCAAGCCAGGAAAAAAATGCTCTCTCATCTTTCGAGAAAGAGGAGTCAGAGAGAGCATCGGCTGATTGTCCGCTTTTCAAGGTCTACGGCAAGGAACTCAACTCCTTTTGGAGAAGAATCTAAAATCTCCATAATACGTTTTTGTTTAATCCGCTGAGTAGCGGGATGGTCTATCTCGTAAATCTGAAGACCTGCTGAGAAATCTGGACGACGAAGACAAAATGAATCGAATCCCGCGCCGATGATAACATACTGAGAAATTCCTTTTGACACCGCCTGCTCAAGCTTTTCCTCGGCATATTTCGCCCGAGATACAACCTGAGCGGTAATAGGTCGAAGAGCTTTCAGAAATGAATTTCCTTCTTAATAGCCATCCAAAGAATCGGTTTTGGCAAACTCGACGCAAAGCAGGACTGGTTAATTGAAGAGCATATGGATCATTGAAGACCACTGGTTGATGGTATAGAAAGTGCACCGCCCGAATTGCAGCGGTGGCTTCAGCGGTCGAGTTCTTTTGTTTATATTTCATCGTCTGTGAGCACCTTGATTTCTGCCATTTAGCTTCCTAGCGAATTACAGATTGATGTGGCGATACATTGCACCGTGCTTCGACATTGGCACTCTCCGTCACATCAATTCGAGTTGAACTAAGGGATCTACAAAAATGTATTAAATTAGGCAAGTTGAATTCCAGATATCTGGAAATTAAGGCGCACTGCAAGTTAAAATTCTGCAATAAAGACGAGTATACAGATATTTTACACCTAAACATACAACCTGCACAAATTAAAGTGTTAGATACACACCGCAGCGGAAAAGTTGAATAACGCGTTGGAAAATTAATAGCTGGAGTTTGAATTCGGTGAGGATGTTAAAGGCGTTGTCTGTCTTTCCCCCACATCCTCGCATACCATTTCGCCATCTCTGCCACCCTCCACACCGAGACGGCGGCCATGCCCGTGAGCGAGGACGGTGAAGAGTGGGGTGGTTGTGTCTGTGTAATAGGTCCAGCAGAGCCTGGTGGTGCCCCACAGCTCCAGGAAGTATCCCAGACCGATGGCTCCCACAAATGTCAGCACCGCGGTTCGGTGACTCGTGGGACTGATGATAATCAGGATGCACGCCAGTGTCGCCAGGATGGTCAATGGTTGATCCATCGTAGGCCACACGAAGGCCAGCTTGGTCACCAGGAACACGGAGAAGATGATCCAGTAGCACACGATCCACAGCTTGCGCGGTATGCTTGGGCAGCATGATGCGCAGAAAGCGCACGATCCGGTTGATGGAGAGTTGCGCAATGGGCCATGCCCGGGATGATCCACAGCGGGGGTGCTTCGCCAGTGTAATATTTCCATAAGTGGTCTTGGACACAATACACAGTCATCCTACAGGTTATCGGTGCGGATTGAAGTAGGTTGATAGCTTCAATAGTGGACCATAAAAAAGATGTGTATTAATTGTCGGAATCGTTTTTCGAAATAAACAATGTCCTTCTTGTTGTATGCAGCCTAACGGTTGAGTTCACATGCATTTTGGAGCGAAGGGGAAAATGTCAGGTGAAACGATTTGTTAGGTGTATTTCCTTCCTATTCAGTTTCAGTACGAAAATATCGGTTGAATATCAAATTCATCCATAATAGCTTCCATTTCTACATCAGATGGTCGCTTTTCATAAAGATGCGCGGCTTCTAACATTTTTGGTAGAAGTTGCATATCTCCCGCCGTAATCACAAAACTTTCCGGCAAACCCTGTGCCCAATGTACCGACTTTTTAATAGCATCTTGACTATCTAGCGGTTCATAGAAATACGTATTATATGTTTTGGGCCGATCTCTCCATGGCCTCCGAGCTAACGACTTGATGGTTTGTACTGCTACATTACGCTTCCGACACATTTCAATCAGTTCGCTAAAATCTGTTGCATAGCGGGAATTCTGCATTTGCCAATAACTGTATGGCATCAAAACTGTATCAAAATCAAAGCGCTCCAGACTTCGTTTGTGCATGGCTGCCACCTTACTTCCATGGCCTGTTACGCCCAAGAACCGGACTAAGCCTTTATCTCGCGCTTTGATGACAGCCTCCAAGGCTCCCCCCGGTCCCATCACTTTTTCCCAACTCTGATGGGTTAGTCAAACCATGCATTTGCCACAAATCTACACGGTCAACTCTTAATCGTTCCAAAGATCGCCGAAGATTCTTCCATGCCCCTTCATATGTCCGACTTCGAGATTTTGTTGCGAGAAAGAATTTGTCGCGATACTTCTCCATCCAAGGCCCAATACATTTTTCAGCATTTCCGTACATTGGGGCTGTATCAATATGGTTTATTCCATATTTCAGCAATAATTCAAGAATATCATCGGCCTCAGCTTGTGTTGCTTGGCTTAGAGCGTATGCACCAAAAATAATCCGAGTGCTGGAATGACCTGTGCGCCCAAAAGATTGTTTAGAAATCATTTCTCAAACGCTCCTTGACTTTCTCCTATGATCAAATCTTTCATGCACTTAACGGTTTGGCTAACCTGCCGCAGGTCTGCGGGGCACCTGACTTTGATTAACCAAATAACTTTATTCGGACAGCAAAACTTGAAAAACCGCACAGCCCCTGCGGTCAGGTTGAGCCAATTGTTATGTGTACATACCTTTATATTCGCCCATTGTCTATGAGTATTGTTACCAATGATGACACAGCAAGAATACTTCCAATTGCAAAATGTAACATGGATGTATATTTACCCATTTCGACCATACGCTCTGGGAATGAGTATTCGTTCCAGGATACAGTCACGACTTTCCATACGAGTCCGACTAATGACCAGCGAAATCAGTGTCACCGAGTTTACCGAACCTGAGAAAACAGATAATAATATTGTCGAAATAAATAAAAAAGAGAGCGCGCTGACACCATAACGGCCAGAGAAATGGAAGCCAAATTCAATAACCATTGTGTTACGTCCAATTTTCTCATCATCAATTCTGCTGGCTAGTTCATCCATCCAAACCCATAAGCCAGTCGCGACAACTAATGGTAGCGATGCAAGATACACTGTACGCGTGAGATCACCAACCTGAATAAGATATGCCCCAAGTAGAGGAATCATACCAAGGCCTTCTGCGATGATGATTTCACCACCAACTCGTTGGTAAAAATTGACAGGCGGCAGAACATAGAGCACACCCACAAATAACGTAGTTAGTCCATATACAATAAAAATATATTTTGGAACACCTAACAGCAGAATCAAATTATTGTTTAGGTGGAGACCCAGAGAACATGCGATAACAATGCATATACATGCATACTTTATAAGCCGGGTTTTAGGCCAAGAAGGTGTATTCTTATTTTGAACCCTAGCCAGTAGGAAAGAGAATCCTGCATGAAAAAAAACAGTAGCGATTAGGAATTCAATTGCCGCAATCCATTTGAATGAAAAACCTGAAGGACGGAGCCAGAATGGCAATGTTGTTCCAACCAATGCCGGGAGTATCGAAGCCGTCCAGTATCTGTATCCTGCATAATATAGATATCCAGAGATATCGTTGGATTGTTCATCTGACAAGAAATCTGCAGGTGGCATTGTGTTCATGACTGAGATTTATCCTTTCTTATACACACAACGCCGCTAATCCAGCCGCGCGGCTTTTTACGTCGGCTGAAGTAGCATTGTTATTTGTTCAGTTGGCCTCTATTGCATGTTCTAGTTTACGGGCTACTTCTTCAACCCCCGTACTCCAATGTAATGCAACACGATCGGTAAGCATCCCCTATAATAGTACCAGAGATAAGTAGAAAAAGTATAAGCCCGTCAGGATTCGAACATGGAACCGACCGGTTGTGGGTTTGATTCTATTTTGGTCATAAAATTTGGTTCGCGAAGATTTTGGATAACACTCGTTTAACCCGGTCTGCGTCCCCCAGCCTTCAATTGCCAGACCACCTGCCAGACCAACTACAGCAATCCAGATATCGCTCTTGAAGTCGGCGCCAGCCATGATCAGCACCGACATCACCAGGAAATCGCCCACCAGCAGCCAGTCCATCTGCTGCCACCAGGGAATGTCCGGGTGCCAGTAGCTGAGTACTTCTTCCGCAAGGGGCCACCACACGACCACAATGAGTCCGACAACCAGGAGGAAAAGGCTCAGGACAGCATAGCTGATGCGGTTCCAGCCGAAAAGGCGGCGAAAACGGTATAATTTTAGCATAAATCTATATAAAATAATGCGACTCCCCTGAAAAAAGGACTATTTTTTAACGCAGAGCCGGAGAGACGCAGAGTTTTCAAGATAAAACTTAATTTTCTAACAAAAATCAAATCGCAAATTCAATAATATGAAGCCATATATATTTCTCTGCGCCTAAACCCAGTCCGCTGGGTCCGCCTCTGCGTTAATTTTAATGTTTCTTCAGTAGACTCGTAAGGTGTAAAGCGGAAAAACGCATGGTACAGTGAAGGATCCATTAACCAGCGCCTGAATTCACCAGCATGTGCAATTCTTCATCATCGCGCACAACCGCCGATTTTACAGCTGGTCGGCTGCGCAGCCATAACCAGAGGCTTTGCACCAATCCGGCAATTTCATAGGTTGCAACAACGACAAACAGCCCTGTGAAAGATTGGATGATGATGCCTACAGCCAACAACAACCCGAAAGTCGCCATATAGAGGAAGACAGCTTCCGTGACACCCCGTGTCTGCTGGCTGCTGACGATCAACCCTTGAAACCAGCTCTGCAGCAGCGCGAATAATGGGATGAACAGTGCCAACCACAGTCCAACGCGGTTGATGTGCATAAGATCGGACGGCAGTGCCATCACGCGCCCCAACCACAGATCAGCCAATGGAGTGGCAGCGATCAGCAGTGTCAAAATGGTGGACCCCACTGCGATAAGAAGCGCAAAACGGCGGAGGTTTTGGAATGCAAGGGGACGGTCAAGAACCGCAATGACCACCTCGTTATAGGCCATGCACGGGCTGCGTAACATGAATATCAATCCATAAATGACGGGCCAAGCCGCCAACGAGGGCAGCGCATTGGGCATGCGGCTCATCGCTGCGCTGCCCAAAGGGGATACGAAGAAGGTCAGCATTGTGGTGATAGCGAGTGGTATGTAGAATTTGATAAAACCGGCGAGGGTGAGGACGGGTTGGTGGCTGGGAGCGTTTTGAATGTGCTGCCGGATAAGCGGGCGCACCCGTAACCCGGCGTATAGCGCTTCAGCAACAACGCCTGTCGCCACCGCGGATGATGCCACCACAATACCTGGAACAATACGCAGCAGATAACCAATGACAAGGACCACCGCGTTAGACAACAGGCGAATGGTAGTCCCTGTGCCCACAGCCCGTGAATATCCATAACGGATCATCACCCCTTGCTGCAGGCGGCGATACCCGATAGACCACGCCCAGGGCGTCATAATCATCAACCCAATCCGCCCTGGCTCAATAATGGCTTCGGGAGCGCCGATGATGACCCGTGAAACCACATAGTAAAGCGGTGTGAAGGCGATACTTATATGGATTAACGTTAGTGTCGCGCCCAGGACCATCACAAAACGACGCAGTTTTCGGTATGAATCCCAATCTTTACTCAGAGCGGTTGATGCAGAGAGCATCATCACGATAGGCGATTCAATTAAAAGAGATATAGGGAAGACGATGCCGCCCCAGGCTGCCAGATTGATTTCGGGGTGGCTAAGGCGCGTCACGACCGCGCTGTGAGCGGGTCCTTCCACACTCATAAGCAGCCAACTTAAGGCTAAGGGCCACCATATTCCGGCAATCGCCTGAAGGGTAACTTGTGGATGATGCCTGGTGGTTGTAGGTGATTTAATAAAAGCCAAGCTGAAGCTCCTGTTTATTGAGATCGTCGCCAGCTGCGTTACCATGGTAGAGACTCTTGCCGGTTCCAGGGCGCCCTGCTATGAAAATCCAGTTTAACCGAATGCGCATAATAAGCCAGTACGTGTCAAGCTAATATTGTGGGCTATAATATAAGGTGTATACGTGTTTAACTATTTAAAGCAAAGCAAAGGCTTTTGAAACTCACTGACCATAGGAGGATAAAATGAGTATTGAAAAAATTACGACATTATTGGCGGGTGATGCTGAGTATTTACTGGCACACCAGAGTAAGACGGTTTCCAGGGATCTCCTGCACTTACCAGGTCCTGATTTTGTGGACCGTATTTCTATGTTCAGCGACAGGTCCAACCGTGTTTTAGGCAGCCTGCAGACACTTTTCAGCCACGGGCGTTTATCTGGCACCGGTTATGTTTCTATCTTGCCGGTGGATCAAGGCATAGAGCATTCAGCAGGGGCCAGTTTTGCGCCCAATCCGCTGTATTTTGACCCGGAAAACATTGTTAAGTTAGCCTTAGAAGGCGGGTGCAATGCGGTCGCATCCACCCTGGGTGTCCTCGGTTCTGTTTCCCGAAAATATGCCCATAAAATCCCCTTTATCATGAAATTTAATCACAACGAGTTGCTGACCTACCCCAACAGTTATGATCAGGTATTCTTTGCGCAAATCAAGCAGGCTTATGATATGGGGGCTGTGGCTGTCGGAGCGACGATATATTACGGCTCTGAAGAATCCAGACGCCAGATCGTCGAGGTCAGCCAGGCTTTCAAGGCTGCGCATGACATGGGTATGGCAACGATTCTCTGGTGCTATTTACGCAACAATGCCTTCAAGCGGGATGGCGTGGATTACCATGAAAGCGCAGATATGACCGGGCAAGCCAATCATTTAGGGGTGACCATTGAGGCTGATATCATCAAGCAAAAGCTGCCCCTTGTAAATGGTGGATATAAGGCGATGAATATGGGATCCTCCAGCTATGGCAAGCTTGATGAGGGTATGTATACACAACTGAGCAGCGACCATCCCATTGATTTATGCCGGTATCAGGTCATCAACAACTATATGGGACGGGCGGGTCTGATCAATTCGGGTGGTGCATCAGGGAAGGATGACCTTGCCCAGGCTGTACGAACTGCGGTCATCAACAAGCGCGCCGGCGGGATGGGTTTAATCAGCGGTCGGAAAGCCTTCCAGAAACCAATGGCTGATGGTGTTGAGATTCTGAATGCCATACAGGATGTCTATTTGTGTAAAGAGGTGACCATCGCCTGACGTTGACCACCGGGATGATGCAACCGGTTTCTTTTTGAAGTTTAATTTCCCGGAAGGTAATTGATTACCTTCCGGGAAGGTTTGTGTTTTTCTTTAAAGTTTCCCTACCGGCGCAACGTATATCGCAAACTCGTCCTCGCCATCCACATCCAGCAGAGCATCCAGTTCCTTCTGGTTATAAGCTGCGACGGCACATGTTCCGGCGTTAATCGAGGTCGCCGCGATATACAGGTTCTGGCACACATGCCCCGCATCCAGATTGATAAGTTTAGGCGCCATGAGGGCATAGCGCCATTCTGTACGGTATGGAACTGCGGTCCAGATGAAAGTCACTGCACTCCGGCTGATAAAAACCTGCCCGTGACAGGCAGCAGCAGTTTTACTCGCCAGCGCGGGATCTGCAGAAAGTTTGCACAATTTATGTTCCATTGATAGGTATCTGTACAATCCGGGTTCCAAATCGGTCACGCGATTGATGACCACATAGGTTTCGAAAGCATGCCGGGCGCCAGCCGAAGGTACGGTTCTCCGCACTGCAACACCCTCCCGCCACACTTCGTGCACACCCTGTGTAGCCCAAAGCAGGTAAGAGAGTTCTTCCAGTGTCAATGGTGCATCAGTATAGGTTCTTTGACTGCGCCGTTTGTTTATGGCTTCCAGCGTTGAAAGCGTTTGCAGGGTTAGGGTTTCAGGTGGAACAAGATCAACGAGAACTGCATCTTCGGGGTAAGGTTTTTGCAGGGGTGGGGGCTGAAAGCGTTTTTGCTGGTCAGTGGGGGTGCCTTGCATCTCCAGCCATGCGATATTCTTCATGAATTTACGATAATCTTTTGGTTCTGGCATCATAATCTCCTTTACAATGGACGCATTATTTAAATATCCCGGGCTGCATTTGACCCGGATTTTCATAAGCACTGTCAGGCGGCAGGTTGGCTTGCTGCGCAGCATGCTTTGCCAATTGATCGCAGCGTTCATTATCTGCATTCCCGCTATGCCCTCTCAGCCACACAAACTCGACTTCATGGCTGCTTAACAGGGGCAGAAGCTCCGTCCAGAGGTCTGCGTTTAACGCCGGTTCCGTTTTATTGCGCATCCATCCTTTGGCGCGCCATTTATTCACCCAACCTTTATTGACAGCATTCACCAGGTATTGGGAATCTGTGTAAAGCTTTACCCTGGATGGGCGCTTCAACGCTTTTAAGGCCACAATCGCGGCCAAGATCTCCATGCGATTGTTGGTCGTCCGGCGAAAACCACCTGACAGTTCTTTGACGTGCTCCGCATGCCTTAAGACGACACCATAACCGCCGGGGCCTGGATTGCCCAATGCGCTGCCGTCTGTATAAATAATAATGGGATTGGTTTGGACCATAATTCTCTCATTTGAGTCTTGTATTGTGAAATGAAAGTATAAACTACCCTCCACCACAGTCAAAGCATTTCATCCGTTGTTGCTGTTTGGTGTATGTTGGGTATAGTGCATAGTATGATTATTGATCGTTATAAGATCATGCAATATAGCAGGGCATACAAGATGTATCTCAGCTGCGGATTGGCTTTGCTTGCAGTTTTGGCTTCAGCATGCACTGCATCGACCATATCTGTTCCGGTTACACCTACAGAGGCGCTGCGTACTGAAGTGATTGTCGCCGCGACTTTTACGCCAGCGCCACCCGAACAACCGACTCTCATGTCTGTGGATTCTACACCCACCGTATCCCCGACGGCAACTTCTTCAGCTGCAACTGACATTAACGTTGATGTTCCCGAAAGCTTACCTGATACTCAGATAAATTATACTGTGGTTGCTGGTGATACGCTTATTAATCTGGCTTTGGACTACGACGTGCCGATAGCGGCGCTGCAATTAGCTAACGATTTGGGATCCGATACTATCCTGCACGTAGGGCAGGTTTTAACTATACCCCATACTGCTGGTTGGGAGGACGCGGCACCCTATTGGGTCGTTTACATCGTACGCGCAGGGGAAACCGTCAGCGAGATTGCCGCAGCCTATGGTCTGGCATTGGCGCGGGTTATCGAAGCGAATGCTTATATGGAAGCGAACAAGATTTCGGTGGGGCAAAGCATTATTTTACCTCTGGATGGACCGGCTGAGATTGCCGCGGTTTATCAAGCGCCGCTGCCGGCACCAGACTCTCCCACTGCTACGGCAGTACCCCCCACGTCGGAACCTGCGCTGGAGATCGCAAGTGAGCCGGTGCTTGAGCCTGAACCGCCTGTGCCTGACCCTATAGATACGGCTGTTCCACAACCTGCCCCGGATTTGTCCGGCGACACCGCAGCGATGCGGATGGAAATCTTCCGTCTGCTGAATGAGCAACGGGCGATTTATGATTTGGCGCCACTGGTGTGGAATGATGTTCTGGCGGGTGCAGCGCAGAATCACGCCGAGGACTGCTATCAACGGGGGTGGTGCGGACATACCGGCTCAGACGGTTCAAATTATAAAACGCGGATGATTCGCGCAGGTTATGATCCTGTTCGTTGGTCAGAGTGCTGGGCATGGTATGCAACGCCTACCTTAGCCGTCTCAATGTGGATGGATGAAGCCCCGCCCAATGACCCCCACCGCCGGACAATTCTGAATGCGTATCTGACAGAAGTCGGCGTCGGTGTGGTTCCCGGGAATGGCCACGGGTATTATTTTATTGCGGATTTTGGGACACCACGAGATTAATGTATGTCGTGGCTTGGGTAATGGTTTAGATAAGTCCGTATTTTTCTTTCAAAAACGTATCCGCAGACTGTTTTAACATCAGGTGCAATAGCCGGTCGCGATGGGATTGGATATATGGAATAACGGGTTCATCTTCCAGGACCGGACTCAAATATGACGCGGGACGGTACCGGTGTGGGGGGATTTCTGAACCTACCACCAGTCGCATGATATCGGGATTGGGTGGCGCGGGTGTTTTCCCAAATTCTCCGCGAAGCAGCATTTTGAATTCATTTGAAATCATTTGGTAACGTCCAAACATGACATTAAAAGTTGCCTGGGATCCAACAATCTGACTGGTCGGCGTGACCAGCGGTACGTATCCCACATCGGCGCGGACAGAGGGTATTTCCGCCAATATAGCTTCTAATTGATCTAATTGCCCCATTTGCTGCAGTTGACTTTGCAGATTCGATATCATCCCACCCGGTACTTGCGACGTAAAGATCGCGTCATCATACGCCGGATATTTAAGTGATGACAGTAAACCACGGGTTAAGGCTAACGCCTGATCAAGTTGATGATCATTGCCCCTTTTTACCAGTTTTACGATTTGAGATAGTGTGTTGACATTAATGTCATCAAATTTGACGGGTTGATATGCTTTTCCGTAGAGAGGAATATGGGCTTTTAACTCTTCATAGATCTTAAACAATTCTTTCTGGATGCGGCGTAAGAGGCGTTTGTCCATACCATGGTCAATGCCCATAACCTCAGCGAATGCAACGAGAACTTCTATGGGTGGATGAGAGGTACCGCCTGCAAAAGGGGTTATCGCAGTGTCAATCGCGTCGACACCAAGCTGCATTGCCAGCACCGCATTCAATGTCGCTACACCGGTGGACGTGTGGCTGTGAAAGGAAAGAGGTACCCGGAGCTTGTTTTTGAGAGCTTTAAAGAGTTTGGATGCTTCTGAAGGATAGAGCAAACCCGCCATATCTTTTATGGCAATCTGATCCGCTCCCTCACTCTCCAGTTTCAACGCCAGGTCTACGAAATATTCAATGGTGTGGACTGGACTTACTGTATAACTGATAGCGGCTTCCACTTTACCACCGTAGGCACGGGTGGCTAACAATGCTATTTGCAGGTTTCGCCAATCATTAAGGGCGTCAAAAATGCGCATTATGCCCACGCCTGATTGCGTTGCCTCTTTGATGAATGCGATGACCAGATCGTCCGGGAAAGGTTGATAGGCGAATAAGTTCTGACCCCGCAGCAGTGCCCGTATCCGATCCGATGCTCCTAACGTTTTACGGAAACTGTCGAGACGCTGCCATGGATCTTCATGAAGGTATCGGACGCAAGCGTCCAAAGTCGCCCCGCCCCAAAGCTCTATAGCAGCATAACCGGCATCCCCAATCATTTTGAGAACCCGCAGCATTTGTTTCGTTGTCATCCGCGTGGCTGCCAAGCTCTGTTGTCCATCACGCAGAGTAAGATCGTTAAACTGTATGCGATTTTGCATGCATTGCTCCGTGCGCGCTAGTGTAAAGCTTAGTCATACAGCGTCAAGAGAAAACAAAAGAGGTATCCGGCAGGAGTATCTCCAAATATTACCCATCTATCAAGGTATGGATATCGCCAGCTATTTCCAGCCCCCCATGGTAACCCGTACTTTCAAAAATAGTCTGATTATCTGGGTATGTGGCAAGTTTAAGCGAAATGGTTGCTTGCAGTGTTTCCGGAACCCGGCGGGCCATATCAATACGACTGGGTCCCCGCAAATTACCCGTTGTGGCGCGTTGTGCATAGATTTCCAATCTGTGATGCCGGTCGCGAACCGACCAGACGACTCTGTCAGCTTGTATTTCCAATATTTCGGTCACTGCACCGGTATAGGTGGCAAATCTATACAGCTTACCTTCGTTGAGCAAACCGATAATAAATCCGCGGAAGGTTTTGCCAATCCAGGGGATCATGGCGACCGACGCTGTCAAGCAGGTTCCTGCCGTATCAAAATGATTGCTTTGCATCCAAACCCAGCTTGAGGGGAAGGATTTCCCCCAATCTTTTTCAATATATCCGCGCCCCCCGGTGAAATCAACGTCCTTGTCGTTGATTTGCAGCACACCTTGAAGCGCATGGTCAAAACTCAGGACACCGTGATAGCATTCCATAAAAGGCACCCAGGCGTACCAACCCATAATACCGGGCGAGTACCACTTGACAGGCCATGGCTGCAACGAGGAAAAACTCAGATGTCCCTTTATATGCAGGGCAGTTTCCGGTAATTGCAATGCCATGCCCTGGGAATTAAATATATTAGGACCGATCTTGATCTCCAGTTTGCCACGCGCAGCAGCAAATTCTTCCAGAGGATAGATGTGATACGCGGTTTCTCCTGTGCTCCCGTTGAGGATTTGTATGAAGCTGTGCGGTCCATCACCCCCTTGACTCAAAGAAACGCCGGGTATAACAGCATAACGATTATGCTCTGAGCTGTCTACAAGTTTAAAGTACCATCCTTCAAAAAAGGGTGTTTGCGCAGGGTATCCATGGTAACCTTCCGGGTGTAAGATGCTTTGCAGGTAATTGCGCATGAGCTATTTCACCTTTTGTATCCATTCTATTTTAATATTTATCTTGAGTAACCCTGAAAAATTAATGTGCTTCTATTATAATGAAATCCTAAATTTTTACCTGACCGCATTCTAACAAGGGAACTACTTGGCAAATTGGCAACCATGCGTCATAATGATAATACAGTGCGTGCGCTGGATATAGCACTGCTTTGATAGTGATTTGATGCAGGAGGACGCATGGCAAATAAAGTGATTGGGATTTTAACAGCAGGTGGTGATTGCCCCGGCTTGAATGCTGCTATTCGCGGTGTGGGTAAAGCGGCACTATCTCTTGACATGCAAGTTATCGGATATTATGACGGTTTTCATGGGTTGGTGGAGAACCGATTTATCCGTTTAGGTCCAAGTGAACTTTCCGGTATTCTCACGACAGGTGGCACTATTCTTGGTACAAGCCGTGATAAACCCTATCGTATGCCGGTAGGTAATTTGGGCACGATGGATATGACCCCGATTGCAGTGCAAAACTATTATCAGCAACACCTCGATGGTTTGGTGTGTCTGGGAGGTGATGGTACTCAGAAGAATGCACTATATCTGGCAAAAGAAGGCTTAAATATCATCACACTTCCAAAAACGATCGATAATGACGTTGTGGCTACTGACGTGACATTTGGCTTTGACACCGCTATGAGTATTGCGACAGAGGCGATAGACCGCTTGCATTCCACAGCAGAAAGTCATCATCGCGTGATTGTAGTCGAGGTTATGGGGCATACTGCCGGATGGTTGACGCTGGGTGCGGGTATTGCCGGAGGGGCTGATGTTATCTTAATCCCTGAAATTCGCTACGATATTGATCTTGTTGCAGAATCTGTGCTTTCCCGCAGTCATATTGGTAAAAGGTTCAGTATCATCGCAATGGCAGAGGGAGCCAGAACCATAGAACCAGATATGGACGCTGGTGAGGTCACGGATTCTGAAATAGACAACGAATTACCTCGGAAAAAGAAAAAAGCGCATAAGAAACTAAGAATTAAGATGCAATTGGAGAAAGACATCACGGGCATACCCGTCCAGCCCGTGGAAAGCGTCAGTTTAAATCTTGCCCGGCGTTTACAGGAATTAACAGGGCTTGAATCAAGGGTGACGGCACTGGGGCATCTGCAGCGCGGCGGTTCTCCCAGCCCGTCTGACCGTCTACTTGCGACCCGCCTGGGCACTGCATGCGCAGAACTGATTTCAAAAGGACAATATGGGGTGATGGTTGCCTCTCGAGGTGATCAATGTGTCGCTGTACCGTTGGAAGAAGTTGCTGGTAAACGCCGTTTGGTTCCCAAGGACCATCCCTGGATACAAGCTGCGCGTATGGTCGGGACCAGTTTTGGGGATTAATATCAGATTTAAACATCCCTGACATAAAAATGCAGGCGTTAACCTGGTGGCGGACTTAGGGTAATGCGCTCCTGCTTCTTCTTTAGTCGCTTGTATTCTGGCGTGCCATGCGGTATTTCGACGGAAAAAGTTGTGCCTATGTTTTCTTGACTCTTTACACTGATATTCCCGTTATGCGCTAAAGTTATTTCTTCGACCAAAGATAATCCCAAACCGGTCCCCCCATATCGTCGACGCGAACTGCCATCTACCTGATAAAAGCGTTCGAATATTCGCTCAAGTTTATCCTGGGGGATGCCAATACCTGTATCAGAAACTTGAATCAGGATACTATCGCCCAATTCTGTTAACTTAACTGTTATACTCCCACCTGCAGGCGTAAATTTCAAGGCGTTGCCAATAAGATTGTCAAGTGTTCGCCGCAGTTTTACTGAATCGCCGTATATAGGTTGGGTGTCTGGTTCTATATCCGAGATTAAATGCAGACCAGCAGTTTCCATACTTATTTGGAAATCAGATACGGATGCTAATGTCAATGCCTGGATATCGATTTTCTCCCAGCGCATACGGTCACCTTCTACTTCGAGGATGATCGTAAGATCTTCAACGATATGCGTCAACATTTCTACGCGACGTGAAATAATGTTGATTGGATCTATTTGCTCAGGATTGATATCACCGAGTGTACCGTCAGTCAAGAGTTCAATGTACCCGCGCACAATAGCCAGCGGTGTACGTAATTCATGGGATACGTTTTGTATGAATTCACTTTTAAGCTGATCCAATTCTTCAAGGCGTGTAAGCGCTGACGCTAATTCGGCAGCATGTTGAGAGGCTTGGGCAAAGTGTCGTGCGTTCTGGATCGCGATACCTGTCTGCAAGCCGATTGACTCGATTAGACCGAGGTCACCTTGGGTAAAGCGAACGTTATCCGCGGTACTGAATAATTGAAGGGCACCTATGGTTTTGCCCCCGACTGCTACGGGAACTCCAATGTAGGCATGCACTCCGATATCTTTGAGATTTTCAGGAGTTGTGGGATATTCCATTTTATTTGACAAGGTAACAGAAGTACCGGACTCAATTATGTGCCATGCAAGACCTGTCTCTTCAGTAAATAGCTGGTTACCGCTGACGCCGGGATTATTATATACGTAAGGGTGAGGTAAGTCGTTATTGTCTTCCGATAGCATAAACAAAACAGCGCTATCAGCACCGACAAGCTCCGTTGCCAAACGTAATACATTGTTTAATATTGTAGCCATATCGAGTGCCCCGCTGATCGTGCGCGCAATCTCATTCAGCCTTTGTTCCCGATCTAGTGCGCGGGTTATTTCTGCAAATAGCCGGGCTTTTTCTATGCCTGTAGCAAGTTGATTCGCGACAGTCATTAATAAACGTTCATCATCCTCGGTAAAATTGCCCAATATATGGCTTTCTGCGTTAATGACACCTATGATCCGTTGTCCCACTTTAATGGGGACGCAAAGCTCTGCCTGCATATCTTTTTCCAACTGAAGTGCTGAAGGCTCATTTTTTATATCCGGGATGCATATTGGCATGCCACTTTGTGCGACTTTCCCAGTTATTCCGCTCCCAACCGGAATGCGGTACGCTTCCACGCCTGAAATTTGGGATTGATAAGAGCCATGCGCCGACAGTGTGTTTTGAGTATCGTCTATCAACAGCACCCCGAAATTATCAGGATAAAGTGTCTTAGCAATAAGTTCAGTTGCGTGCTTTATTAACTGGTTTTCATCCGTTGCTTCTGCCCCTGAGAGGGCCAGGCTGTATAGCAGTTTCAGCTCCTGGAGTTGTCGTTGTGTCGATTCAAATAACTCGGCATTTCGAATCGCAATTGCAGCCTGGTCGGCTAATAATCTAAGCGAGCGCAGCTCGTTCTCGTCAAAATTGTGGGGTTGATGATAGGCGACGTTCATCACACCGACAACTAACTCGCCAATCAACAAAGGAAGACTGGCGATTGCGCTGTCCCAGGGTGTATCAATAAACATCGGATGTCCCTTGGTTGCCGGGATAATCAAAGCTTTACCACTGCGAGCGACAGTATAAGTAGCACCCTGAGGGCGGGGATGTGCAAATGGTTCCGCCTGAGCTCGATTGCGATAACGTGCGGACCCAAAACTCAAACTTTCACCATCGTACAGGAATATGTGGGCATCATCTGCTTTGATCATTGATAACGTACTTTGCAGGATCAGTTGAAGGACTTCCTTAGCCTCTAAACTGGATGTCAAGTTCAAACTTGCCTGGCGTATGGTTTCTAATTCAATGTTACGTTGGTGTTCAGCATCAAATAAACGCGCATTTTCCAGAGCTGCGGCTGCGTATGCCCCCAACATTTCGAGCATCGACTGATCTTGCTGCGTATGGGCATACGTCGTATAAGTCTGGGCGGAGAGCATCCCGAAAATTTTACCGCCGATGCGTAAGGGGACTGCCAGAACGGATTTTACGGTTTCCGGATCGCCAAAATGTATGGCATCCAATTTGTTCAGCTGTGAGATATCTGAAGCTAACACAGGTGATCCCGTCAAAATGACATGGCTGCTCAGCCCTTCACCTAAGGGTACCGGGTTGTGTCCCTGTAGACCCGAATTATCGACGGCATAAACAAGGAATATTTGCTGGGTTATTTCATCAAGCTTTGTAATTACAAAAGCTTCACTGGGCATCAGCTTCTGTGTTGCTTTGTGGATCGCTTTGTATACGCTGGTTGGATTCAATCCAGCACTTAAGATTTCCTGACTGGCTTGCCTGAGGATTTCGAAACGGTCTGCAGTGTCCAAAGCAGCCCTATATAATCGGGAATTTTCTACAGCAATGGTTACCTGGCGTGCTGCAGACTGCAAAAAACGATGCTGATCCTGTGAAAAAGCATTCGGAGTGTAAGATTGCACACATAGCACGCCTATGGCGCGGTCTCGGGCAAGCAAAGGTACGCCAATCCAACTTCGTGCTTTAGGGGATAATCGTGGCGCGGTCGGTACCGTGTCAGCTTGTATGTCATTTATACTCAACATTTCCTGGGTTTCCAGGACCCAACCCAATAGACCGCTTTCATGAATTGGGATGACTCCATCAGATTGCAGTTGTATGGGTTTGTCGTTTTCTATGGCAAGTGCCAGTGTAAGATTATCACTGTTTCCCACCGTCAGAGCGGTGATGCAGACGTCCGGGTGCAGCAGGCGTCGTATCTGTTCGTAAAGGCGCTGGAAAAGTTGTTCTGGTTCAAGAACGCTGGTGGTGGCAAGTGCCATTTCATAGAGTCCTACTAATTCACGTGTCCGATCCTGTAATACACTAAAATGTTGGGCGTTTTGAACTGCAACAGAAACCTGAGCAGCTAATATTTTCAGGAATTCGGCATCTTTCAGTCCCACCCCATTTACCTGGTCACTTTTAACGTCGATGATTCCAATGACCTTGTCGCGAACTGTTAACGGAACACAGAGCTCAGCTTTGACGTGGGGCAGTGCGTCAAAATAGGCGTAATATTGATTTTGCGTGACATCGGTGGCTAAGATCAATTCTCCTGTCGCTGCTACTGTTCCCGTTATACCCTCGCCAAGTTTGACACTGGGACCATAGAGCGGACCTTCGACGTTGTAGGCATAACCCCCACGACCGGCTCGAAACACCAGCGCATCATTTTCCAGCAGTCCTATTTCGACGTTATATACATTAAGCGTTTCCTGGATCAGACGTGCAACTTCAGGTAGCATTTCTTCCAAAGATAGAATAGACGTTACCTGCCTGCCAACGTCATAGATTGTAGCGATTAGCTGCGCCTGTTCATTGGTGGCTTCCATACCGCGTAAGCGGTCTATTGCAGTCGCCAATTGCCCAGCAAAGATGACAAGAAAGCGTTCATCATTTTCATCGAACGCATTACTGTTAAAGCTTTCTGCGTTGACAATGCCGATCGTTTCACCGCCAACATGGAGTGGGACGCAAAGTTCAGACCGGACGCGAGAATCAGCTTCGATGTACCCCGTGAATTGTCTGACATCAGCAACGCGTCGTGGGTTTCCATCGCTTGCAACAGTGCCAATGACTCCTTTTCCGATCGCAATTGGTGCTATGGGTTTCAAGTGAGGTTCGACAGAATATGAAGGGTGAGGGTTTAAAAGGAGTTTTGATGGATCGAGAAGCATGATGCCAAAACTATCAGGATAAAGTGTTGCCCCGATGAGTTCAGTAGCCAGCGTGATTAACTCGTCTTCACTAGTTGCTTCTGTTGCAGCCACAGCAACAGAATGCAGGATGCTCAACTCTTTCAGTTCTCTTTGCAGCGCCACATCGCGGTCTTGTAAGTTGTTAACACGTTCCTGGAGTGTATTGACTTGACGATTGATGCGCATCACTTGCCATAAGACGGTCAATATGGCAAACATCGAACCACTTAAAATGGCAGTTGGTATGAAAGTTTCACCGATATGATAGCGGTGAACAGGTTCCCAGATATTGATCGCGGCGAATATTGTAGAGGCAGCCACACAAGCAATAAACCAAATGTGCCATTTGTGGGAAAATGAAAGTTTGCCAACAAGGATAATAAGCATAAGGCAACCAGCGACAATCTGGTTTGTCGCACCTTTCCAGAACAACTCCGCGATGCAGAAACTTAATCCGATTCCGAATACCATCCATGTAGCGACAGCATCAAAGTTGTTTGATTTTTTTGCCTGGTGTATGGGGTAAGTCAAAAGCCCGCTAATGCAGAGAGACACTGCACCAATCAGATATTGCCAGTTGTGCTCAATGATACTTAATGTAATGAACGCCAGTGAAGATAACAGCAATGATATAAGAATTGCATGACTAACCCGCTGGATTATTGCAGCACGGGTTTTCAATCCTTGTTGCTCAATGATGTGGATATCACTGCTGTTAGGATCAAGTTGCATATTCTATAATTGTTCTAGAGCGTACCTGTGGAATATGGTTAACTACGCAAGGAACTATCAATCATCGTTGCCAATGCGGGAGCCACTCTTCTGGTCAAAAAAATAAATAGATGACGTGGGCAGGTAAGCATGCACGGTGTATCCGGCGTGTATTGATGCGTTCAGAGATGAAGCTGCGTGAAAAGTCAGATTGTTGTACCTCAGATAAATGATGTGCCTTTGGCGCCCAAAATCAGGTTCGATAACTTCTACTATACTGGGCAAATCGATAAAATCTGAACAATTTTTCTCATTGGGCAAAGCTTCGATAATAATCTCTTCTGGGCGTATCCCTAAGTTGACGGTTTGACCATTATACACCAGTTCTTTGATAGCCTGTGGCAACGGTATCTTGGTACTATCCAGAAAAATTTCACCGTTTTCTATGTGCCCCTCAAGCAAGTTCATGGGAGGAAGTCCAAGAAATCCCGCGACAAATTGATTTACCGGATTAGTTGTAATTTGGTGGTAAGATCCGACCTGTTCAATGCGTCCATCGCGCATGACGGCAATCTCGTCCCCCAACGCCACAGCTTCTGTCTGATCATGCGTGACATAGACTGCAGTGATGTTGAAACGATGAAGCAAGCGTTTAATTTCGACCCGGGTGCGGGTGCGTAATTTGGCATCAAGGCTGGACAGAGGTTCATCAAATAGTAATAACTCGGGTTGACGAACAATCGCTCGTCCAATGGCGACGCGTTGTTGTTGTCCGCCAGATAGTGTGCCTGGTTTTCGTTTCAGCAGTTCGGAAAATCCGATTCCCATAATATCTGACGTAGCACGGATCCGTTCCTCTGTTTCGACATCAGGTGCATTATTAATCTTGAAGAAAAAACTCAGGTTTCCATGCCCAAAAAAATGAGGGTAGAGCGCATAATTCTGAAATACCATACCAATATGCCGTTCTTTGACTGAAATATCCTGCATATTGCGATCATCGTAATAAACACCACCCTGGTAGTCAAGTAGACCGGCAATAACGCGCAATAATGTGCTCTTCCCACATCCGGAAGGTCCAACAACAACGGTGGTTTGCCCATCCGGGACATAGAAATCCAGTTTATTCAGAGCCAGGATACTATCCTGATCACCCATCGCGTTATCGCGTACAGGAAGTGGCATCATCTCTGATGAAATAACCTTGCGTCCCAATACCTTATTTGTAATTGAGTTTGAGTTAAAGGCTTTTGTGACCTGCTCCAAGCGGATAGATGCCATATCTTTTCCTGTTTGTCAACTTCCAGTATTAAGTAGTAGCTTATCAGAAATATGCCAAAAACTAAACCGCACTTCAGTAAGTTCAGTTCGCCTTCGTCGATCAGTTGATAAGGTTTTACGAAATTATGATAATCCTGGTATTTAGTCCAAAATGATCAATCGGCATACGTATGCACTGATCCATCATATTGATGGTGGTCATATTGTGTTTTTTCACGCTGCAACGCATATAAATTATTATAACGTTTAAATATGGTTAGGCAACACTTGGGTAACAAGAAGGATATGATTAAAAAAGGGTGGGTCTCTTTTTCAAAAACAATAATGCGGTGCGGGATCTCCACCATATAACGCAGGTGACCCGCACCGCCTGGGTATGTATAGCTTGATCTTAAAAACCCCGCTGAACGCGCATCCATTTTAGCATAAAACGGCTGGCGTCAGCCACCAGTTTCCCCATTTTGCCCCCCAAATATAGTTTGCTCATGAGCGCGCCCCCGACCTTGACGTTGACGCGTGAGTATGTGGGGTAGATATGCATAGCGGTGGTTACATCACGGAGTTTCAACTTTCCATCCACCACGTATAACCACTCATGTATCAATTCACCAGCCCGTTCAGCAATAATTGTTGCTCCAAGGACCTGCCCCTTTTTGTGCACGAGTAGTGCCAGACCTTTTGTGTCATTTTCAGCACGTGCACGGTCAACCTTCGTTAAGGGCCATTCTGTGACTTCAACGGCATTGCCGTATTTTTCTCTTGCGACAGCTTCAGTCATTCCAACATGGGCAATCTCCGGGTCGGTAAATGTAGTCCACGGGACTGTCTGGCGTATACCTTTTGATTTCCCCGGCAGCAATGCGTTGCGAGCAGCCATTGTTGCTTGCCAACCGGCGTAGTGCGTGAATTGGTAGCCACCCAAACAATCACCTGCTGCATATATGTGACGTTGTGTGGTTCGCAAGTAATTATCTACCTTGATACCTTTAGCACTATATTCTACTCCAGCTTTCTCCAGATCCAGTCCAGCTACGTTAGGACGCCGTCCCACTGCCACTAATAAAGCATCGCCAACGATTTCATCTGCTCCAGCCTGGACATGTATTCCATCTGCATCCTGCCACACCCGTTCAGCCTTGGCATGACAATGAATATTAATGCCTTCTTGCCTGAAGGTGTCCATCAAGATTCTACCAGCAATGGGTTCATCCCGACTTAAGAGTGATCCATAGGCTTCTATCTGGATGACATTGGATCCTAATCTGGCAAAAGCCTGTGCCATTTCGCTCCCAATGGGACCGCCTCCCAAAACAACAAGCTGTTTTGGGAGTTCTTTGATGTGCCAGATTGATTCATAGGTCAGAAAGTCAATATTTTCAATGCCTGCAATAGGTGGCACAAAAGGTTGAGCACCTGTCGCAATCACGACATTCCGTGCCTGGATTTGTTCCTCACCGACTTGCAGCGTGTGCGCATCCACAAAGTGGGCTTCACCCAGATAAACATCGACACCTTTATTACGCAGGACTTCTGGTGTCTCTTCCTGGTAGGTTTCGTCAATAATGCCATGTACGCGTCCCATCACCGCTTGCATATCGACATCAGGTTCATGGGCAGTGATGCCATATTGTCCAGCGGTCCGCATGTGGTGTGCAATTTTCGCAGCTTTCAACAGTGATTTGCTGGGTACACAACCACTCCATGTGCAATCACCGCCAATACGATTTTTTTCTATCAAGGCAACGCTTGCGTGAGTTTCAACACCGAAACCGACGGCAGATAAGCCACCTGAACCCCCACCGATTACAACCAGGTCATACGTTTTTTCCATTCCATTCTCCTTTAACTGTCTTTGACAGCATCATACCGATATTCATACGGTTTATGATACTTCTGAAAGTTTCTTTCCTTTTTTTTGTTTTCTGCTTTGCACTGC
Organism: uncultured Chloroflexia bacterium; assembly: GCA_963700595.1. GTDB lineage: Bacteria > Chloroflexota > Anaerolineae > B4-G1 > SLSP01 > PWVB01. Next base: position 635,949 of record CAVOYE010000006.1, on the reverse strand, counting down.
CAAATACACGACAGGTATAAGAGCTGTGGCGATTTTCAGCGCTATTGCAGCGCCAAACTGCCATGAACCAGGATCCGCAGCTGCTGCTCCCAGGAAAGCAAGAGAGAAAGAACCTGGAATGATGCCAAGGATCGTTCCTAACATAAAGGTGGGGATTTTTACTTTGGTCAGCCCCGCCACATAATTCTGGATTTCCCAGGGCAGGACCGGTATCAATCGCATCAGGACGATAAATGTAAAAGCTTTACTTCCTTCGGATTGCTGATAGATGTTGTCGAGTTTTTTACCTTTTAGTTTTGATTCCACCCAATCACGACCTAAACGCCGTGAAAGTGAGTATGGAACGAGGGCGGATATCGTAGCTACTATCATGATAATAAAGGTGCCTCGCACAGCTCCGAAGATTAACCCGCCAACTGCCGAAAACGTGGGTGCGAGTAGCGGGATTGGTGAACAAGCGATATAGAGGACAGCATAAGCTAACGGTGCCCATATACCAAATTCATTGACGAACGCTTCGATATTTTCTCTGCTCACAGCGTCGTACTTTGAGAAATAATAAAAACCGATGCCAACAAGGGCTGCGATGACAAAGATAACTTGGGCAACGGTAATGATTTTCTGATACGGCTTATTTTCCATCTTGCTCCTTATTTGTATAGCACTATTTCTTTGGCTGCTTTGTGTCTTTGAAACATAATTCTAAATTTCTGATACCTGAGGTGGACCTTCCCATTGGAAATTTTTAAGATCAATTCTCCCGGTTGGGTCAAAAATCACCCCTTCAGCTTCGAGTCTTACGCGCTGTTCATCGTCTTCAGCAATGCTTATTCGACCTTTAGCATTGACGACCCGATGCCAAGGAATCGGCGCACCGGCAGGCGCTACGCGCATAGCCCAACCTACTGTGCGCGCTCCATGGATCCAGCCTAACCAGAAGGCAATTTGCCCGTAAGTGACGACTTTTCCCGCTGGTATTTGCCGTACGATTTCGTGGACCTGGTCGAATTTTTGGTTACCCAATTTTACCCTCTCGCGATTTTGTCATTTGCGGTAGACATTCCGTATATTTTTTGTTCATCATCAGCAATATTGCCTGTGTTTAGTTTTCACCTTGCTAAGACCGATACCTGGATGTTGTTGTCCTGGTGAATCCGCACTATGCCTCTGGTCTCAAGGTTGGGTGGTAAAAGTAAGATCATTAGAAAGATACAACCTGCCCTGCGCATCGGTCAAGTTCAGCCGATAATGATATGTTGTTGCGGGATGCAATCCTTTAAGGGTGATGGCATGGTTGAGCGATCGTGATCCGGACATCATATTAGTTGCCGTTGATCCATATTGTTGGTCAGGTCCGTAATCCACCTTACAATTTGTCGGTATGCTGGAGGTAAGTTCGATGAGAGCAGATTCACCCGTGATATTACTGACGAAAGGACCTTGTACATCACCCTCAAAATCAACAAGGGGCAAGGGGGATGCCTGTTGTGTTGCTCTATTGCACCCAGCTAATACCAACACTACAAGAACGATCCAGGTAAACCGTTTCATATTATTTCCTGTTCTCTACAAGATTTGGGAGTTTGTAACACAAAGCATCACCTTATCCCATAAAGACATAGACGCTGCGGTACACCTGGTTCTTACTTGCGAAATTATATATTTTTTAGGACAATTTTATCTCTCCAGATCCAGTATTCATCACTGTCATCCATATCCTTGAGTGTGGGAAGGCGGATCAGGTTAAGGTTCTGTTCGTGAGCCAGCTTTTCGGTTTGCAACAGCACGTCTTGTGTGCTCCAGGTTATATTAGTAAAGAGATTGAATCCCGGCGACCGCATACCGATGAGGTAATAACCGCCATCAGATGCGGGTCCGATGACGCCCATATGTTTTTCAAGTATTGAGAAAGCACGTTTGATTATGGAATTGTTCAGTCCTGGGATGTCACTGCCGGTCAAGACTACGGCTTGAGCTCCTTTTCGAAACGCTTGCTGGAAGGATAAAGCCATCCTGCAACCCAAATCACCCTCTACCTGGGGTACAACGGAGAATTCTGGAAATGCAAATTCGAAATAGGCTGCGTCATCAGGAGAGGCTACGGATAACTCAATACTCAAAGGTGGTGAATGCTGATGCAAGATATCATTGAGATAGCTGTAGAGCAGACGGGCATAGACACCGGCAGAGCTTTCTATGCCAATCCCAGCGCCGAGACGCGTTTTGGCATATCCAGGCAAGGGGCGTTTGGCGTAGATGATGAGATGGTTACGCATACTCACTCCTTATGTTTTTATTCTTTTTCACGACTGGAACGATAACTATGGGCTATGTCCTCCGGAGTTGCACCCAAATAAAGATAGCGGATCATATTCACGGCATTTTGCAACGATTGGCGGATCGCCCCATGTTCCTGAAAACGCCTGCTTGATGTAATAACTCGGATACTGGGATCAATACGGACAAGATTGCCAATTTGATTTAAAGCCCTTGACATCTCGACATCTTCCATCAAAGGTATGGTTGGAAAACCACCGACTTGGTCATAGGCTTCACGCCGCATAAATTGGGCTTGATCGCCGTACATGATTTTCCAGTTTACAGGCATTACCCATGTGTTGCGCCATCTGAAAAAACCGGTTGCCGGGAGTATTTTTGTTTGAAACGTTCCACCGCTGACGCCAGAATCCTTTAATGCATCAATGACAACTTCACGCCAACCAGACGGCAATTGTGAGTCAGCATGGCAGAATACGAGGAGATCTCCTTTGGATGCTGCTGCACCCAGATTCATCTGTACTGCCCGCCCCCTTGGCGCCTGGATAACCTGTATATCGGGCGGTATGAGATCGACTGTGCCATCATGACTGCCACCGTCAACAACGATTATTTCTATTTCTTCAGTTGTATATGCGCGCCGCGCTGCATTGATGGTGGCTACGATGTTTTCGGCTTCATTTAAAGCCGGGACGATGACGGAAACTAATGGCATAACGGATTCCCCCTGTTATCCTCGTTTCATGCGTTACAGCAAACGTTGATTGTAGCCTATATTATCGTGTGCCTTGTTTTAAGTATGGATCAAACAACGCGCGCAGGAAGTTAATATCGAGATACGAACTGATTTTCTCGAATGTGTCCTGATTTTTTAAGGCATGGTCGTCGGTTTGGTAGGTTACCCACGCCATAGCAGACCAACTTATACCGCGCAAGTAGTTAAAGGGGTCGCGGAGTTTTACACGATCAAATATCGTATCCGCCACATGCTTGTCCGTAAGGGCATTCTGATAGCACATAATAAATCGTTTTTTTGTATCAGCAGACATCCGGAAATTTGTTTTCCACAGAGTCGTCATCGGAGCGCAGAAATGGGATATATCCTGAGATGGATCCCCGTATAAAGGTTTTTCCCAATCAACCAGATATAGGGTGTTTTGTTCGCGATTGGCAATGAAGTTACCTGAATTGACTTCGGTATTGATGATACACGGCACAGGATCTGCGATGAAATAATGCTCCTGATGCCTCGCTTGTTCTGCCCAGTCCAGTACATCGCTTAAGTAGTCTCGCAACTCCGGGTCTGCTAGGTCCGAGGATAAATATACCGGCAACAAACGCGCACATTCCTCAAAGGTCATACTTAAGGGGTGCTGCTCAGGAATAAGATGGTTTTGTTCCTGCGGTACAGGTGTGGAATGGATACGGGCAAATAGCCGTGCTACGCTCTCGAGGTCTCGTGTATAATTTAGTTTCCCACCTGGAAGATATTCCATTATCAAAACACCATGGTCGATAAGGTTGCGGTTGTCGTCAACAAAGTAGGGCTTGGGTGTTACCCCCGATTTTTCTAATAGTTGGAGAGCTTTGTACTCATACATGATCTGGTCATCACGCTGAATTTGCGTACCAATATTGACGCGAAATACCCACGTCTTTTGGCTTTTGTGCACCGTGTAGTTCATGTTGTATTCACCCTGGGCAAGTGGGGTTACGTTGAAACTACCTTCTGTTTTCCAACCGGGGACGCAATCAAGATTCACAGTGTGCAGATAATCGATAACTATAGGTAAATACTGCAGTAAATTCATTGCTACATTCAAATATTACATGTTTAAAGGCCATAGCCATGGGACAAGGGTGATCGCTACGAGATATACCAGGAAAGTGAGAATTGAGCCAACTTTTACAAAGTCCAGGAACCGGTAATGCCCCGGACCATACACGATAAGGCATGCAGGTTCGAGGGGGGTGATAAATGAGCAGCTTGCTCCCAGGGCAATCATGACCGCAAATGATCGGGGATTTAGCCCGAGTTGCACTGCGCTTTGCATCGCAATGGGCAGTATCAAAACTGCTGCTGCCTGATTAGATAATGGCTGGGTTAAAAGCAAAGTTAAAACAAAAAAGATTGTCAGCATACCCATAGGGCCAAGTCCTTGCGTGGATTTGGTAATTAATGCCAGCAATAAAATCAGCGGTGCCGGTATATTCCATGGCTGCGCCAAGTGCCAGCATGCTGCCAATGACGATCAAGGCTTTCCATTCTACCTCGCGATAGGCTTCATCGGGCGTGATACACCGTGTCAGGAATACAGCAAGGGTTCCGGCGAGTACCGCAATGGGTAAACTGACGATATTAAGAGCAGCCACTAGCAGGACACCGACAAATATCGCTATTGCTATGGGCGCACGTTTGCGGTTGGGACGCTGGTGTTCTACGGTGCCCAGAACATGGAAATTATCCTCGTCCAGGGCTGCTATGTTGGCGCTGGGACCTTGAATCAACAATTGGTCACCGGTGCGCAACCGGGTCTGGCTCAGTTTCCGGAAAATGGATTTACCGCGCCGGTTCACACCCAGAACCTGTAAACCGTATCGCTCTCTGAATCCCAGCGTTTTAAGCGTGCGTCCGGTGAGTGGTGATCGCGGCAAGAGAATAACCTCGACTAATTGCGTGTCTGCCGTTTGCAATCGCGGGTCTGAAAGCTTGACATCGGCTTTGAATGCCAGATCTGCCGTATCACGAATTTTCAATACATCACTTCGCTGTCCTTTAACCAGTAGTTCATCCTGCGCTTTGAGTTTGAGTTGGGCATTCGGTACCAGGTACCGATTTCCATCCCGTACCACGCGCAGCACAGTAAGGTCAAGGTCACGACCCAAGGCTGCTTCCATCAGTGTTTTTCCGGCAAGTGATGAATCCGGTAAGACCACAACCTCAGCCAGATAAGGTCTTATGCCAAAAGATTCTTCAGTTTCAGATTCATCACTGCGGTCAGGAATCAGGCGTTGTCCGAGAATAACCATGTAAAGGACACCTATCACAGCGATTGGTATACCTACCGGTGTTAACTCAAACATTCCGAGTGGTTCAAGGTCGTAGCGCGTTAATAAACCGCTGACGACGATATTCGTGGAGGATGCGACCAATGTAACAGAGCTGGCAAGGATAGATGCAAATGCCATTGGCATAAGTAATTTTGTGGATGAAAGATGCAAGCGGCGGGATAAGCTGAGGATGATGGGAACAAACAGCGCTGCGGTTGCCGTGTTGCTGATAAAAGCGCTCAAAATTGCCGTAGTCATCATTAAAATCACCAGAATCTTATCGCGCCTGGTGTCCAGCATGTGGAGCAATAAGCGTTCTGCGTAATCCACAACACCCGTCCTCGTTAACGCAGCACTCAGGACGAGTAATCCAAATATCATAACGACTGTGTCGCTGCCAAACCCGGCAAAGGCAATGTCCGGGGGCAGCAGACGGAAGAGCACAAGGAGCAGTACGATACCAAGTGCGATGACATCGGCTGGGAACCGTTCCATCGAGAAAAGCACTACAGCAATAAAAATCACGCATAATAATATAGTGACAGGTAAAGTCATCAGGTATTCCTCAACGAAGTTGACTGAAAGGTAGTATACACTTGCCGGAGTGTAAGGACAAACAACAGTGATAGCGAGTGTTTAAGATCTGCCACGACATATTCAGTTTACTGCGTATCGAAGTGGCGATCGTGTCCCAAACCCTGAAAATGTGTGGTTCGTTGTTGTTGCCTTGCGCTCTACCCATGCGATAGCTGCGTATTTGCCAAAGACAAACAGATTATAAATCGTATAGTTTCCAATGCTTCGTGAATTGCCGATTTCAGCTGTGATAGGGCTTGTCACATTGGGATCAAAATGCACTACAAATAATTGACTCTCTTACCACTTGAAGTGAAGGCTTCACAAGCATATTGCTGCCATTGGGGGTCCAATCCGATGGAGGGATTGTCGCTGTAATAGCCAGCAATAAAGCCTCCCTGCCCGTGCCACAGCTTGTCCAGCATTTCCCGGGCTTTGTTCTGGATAATAATCTTGTCACGCTTCTGCAGGGTGATCTGGATATCCACCGGGCACCAGAATGTGATGTGTGCATTTTGCTGATGTCCTGCAAGGACATCGATGCCGTGCAAATCCGGTTGGTCAAATTGCAGCAGGTCAATACCCGCTTCAATCAATCCGGGTACGATGGGTTCAATCTGACCGCACGAGTGCATAAATACCTTAATCCCGGACGCATGCGCTGTAGCGCACAACTTCTGGAATCTTGGGAAGAACATAGTGTACCAAAGTTTGGGGTTGATTAAAGTGGTATTCTGCGTTCCCCAATCCTCCGGGAACATTACACTATCCACACCTGCTTTCGCGTAATTGACAATCATCGTCTCAATAACTTCGTCCACACGATCGTGTAATATGGCAATCCGCTCAGGCTCAAGTAGTATGTCCATCAAGTACTGGTCAAATTTACGCATTTTACGCGCGATATTGAAAGTGAAACCAGGTAAATTTCCGATAAGCCATTTATCAGGCTCCGCTTCGCGCTGTTTGCGAACACTGTCGTAATCAGTTACCTTACTGAAATCCGGGAAGCTATAGTTTTTAAGATCGTCCCAATCTGCCAGGACACCTTTGGTTACTTCCCCTTTGGATGTGGTATCAATGCGTCCCCAGGTATTTCCCCATTCATCAAGGCGTTCCCAACGTCCCTCGCCCAGATAGTCCCAGAGTGTCGCATAGGTTGTTGCCGTGCAAGAACTGCTGACAAAATCCGATCCCCCCAGGTCACCATTGGGGAAAGTGCGCGCTACACGTTCCGGTCCAGTGTATTCCAGCGTTCGTTGAACAATCTCACGAGATTTCATTAGTGTCTCCCTGCACATTGATGTATCGAGCACTCTGTTACGGCGCCCAGAATTGATATTTTCCCGAGGTTAAATCAAAAACTGCGAAACCATTTTCATATTTGACAAACTGAACACCTTCTGCTGCAGTTGCACTGACATTGCCTTCAAGCACTGCATAAGGATTTATTGTCGGTATCGAGAGCAATGCTGACGTATTGGCAGGGATAGTGAATTCATACGTAATTCCTTCGTTTGTTGTGCGCCAGCTACTGACAATTTTTCCCATTATTGAATTGAAAGTTGCTGTTGCATACGTGTACCCTCCGCCAGGGCGCGGACGGAGTGCGATGCGTTTGTATCCCGGTTCAAGCGCATCTATACCGGCGATAACCCTATACATCCATTCCGCAATGGCCCCATAGGCATAGTGATTGAATGAGTTCATACCTGGGTCATGGATTCCCTGTTCAATTGTGTATGCATCCCAACGTTCCCACATCGTCGTCGCGCCGTTGCGAATCATATATAACCATGAAGGGTAAGTTTCTGCGTTGAGCAACTGGTAGGCTGTATCCAGATAACCTTCTTCCGCTAACACAAAACAGAGTGGTGGGGTACCCAAAAAGCCGGTGGCAAGGTGCCCCATGTTTGCAGCGCTGTTTAAATTATCCACCAATCTGGAAGCAGCGTTGTCGCGCAATGAACCGGGAACAAGGTCGTTATCCAATGCCAGAACATAAGCTGCCTGGGTGTTTGTTTCGATGGTTCCGTCGGGTGCAATGTAGGCAATGTTGTAAGCTTGCTTAATTTCTTGATACAAACCGGTGTAGTATTCGGCTTCAGCATTTCGACCGGTAGCTTGTGACATCTCCGCCATCATACGTGCGATTTTAGCCCAATATGCCGTGGAAATCTGTTCCGGCGAACTGCCGCGTTCCAGGGCAACCCAATCATTATAGTTGGTGTTGAGACGGCGTGTACGCAGATAGAAGGGGTTCACAGCAGCGATATAATCCATCCAACGTGTCATCGCAGCATAATGCTTATTGATCAGATCAACATCACCGTAAACACGATACATCGTCCACGGAATGATGATGCCCGCGTCACCCCATGCGGGTGCTCCAGGCGGCATCCCCTTTATTTGCGGAACGACATCTGGGAAAGCTCCATCAGGTGTTTGAGCGTCAACCATATCATCCAGCCATTTGCTGAAAAACGCGGATACATCCATATTAAAACTGGCTGTCCGGAAGAATATTTGCGCATCGCCGGTCCACCCAAGGCGTTCATCACGTTGTGGGCAATCTGTTGGAATGCTGATAAAGTTGCTGCGCTGTCCCCAAACGATATTTCGCCATAACTGGTTGACAAGGGGCTGCGAGCAGGAGAATTCCCCTTTGTAAGGCATATCATTATGCATGACGCGTCCGGTGATAGTATTCAGGGCTGGTGTGCCAGGAAACCCGGTGATTTCGACGTAACGGTACCCGTGATATGTGAAAAAAGCTTCGTATTCTTCCTCGCCCGTACCCTTCAGGATGTAAATATCTGTTGCGCGAGCACTGCGCAGATTGGCGGTGTGCAATCTTCCATCCGGTTCGAGCATTTCGCCAAACCGCATTTGCACTTGTGTGCCTGATGGGCCTGCCACGCGCAGTTTCAGGCGTCCGGCGAAATTTTGTCCCATATCAAAGATAAAGACACCCTGGGATTGCTCTGTTAAGTTGACCGGGTGGATATCTTCTGTCACCCGAATGGGTTGATTGGGCTGTCCGATCAGGGCGACGTTGGTGTCGCGTGCATCCACCTGAACGGGCAACCATGCGTCATCGTTGAAGTCAGGTGCATCCCAACCGGGCATTTCCCTTCGGGCATCATAGGTCTCGCCCATCTGAATGTCGCTGAACACGATGGGACCAAGGGATGCTTTCCACGTATTATCTGTCGCTATCACCATAAAAGAGTCATCCTGAAACTGAATAACAAGCTGCATGAGCGCCTGTGGCGCATGCCCATAATATCTGTGTGTTCCCTCGTAGCCCAGGTATCCGCTGTACCATCCGTCAGACAAAGTGATTCCGAGGACGTTGCTGCTTTGCTTTAACATCGATGTCACGTCGTAACTTTGCACGTGCAATCGGCGACTGTAGTCCGTCCACCCGGGCGCCAATTCCGCATCGCCGACACGGGTGCCATTGAGTGAGGGAATATAAACGCCTTTTGCTGTGGCGTAGAGCGTGGCTTGCGCGATGGGCTTCTCGACGGAGAACGCCCGGCGGAGATAAATACCAGGTGTGATATGTAAATCTGATACCGGTTCTGTTTCGATTCCAATCCAGTTGGCAACCCATTCTTCACTGTTCATTAAACCCATTTGCCAGAAAGCCGGCGTGGAATATGCTGACGGATTATTGTCACCGTCCCACACACGCACTTTCCAATAGCAGCGTTCCCCGGATTTCAGTGCTCTGCCGGTGTATGCAATGTGGGTGCTTTGATCGGATTCTACAATCCCACTGTTCCAGATAGTCCCACGGTTGTCTGCTAAATCCTCAGGGGAAGAGGCTGCCAGGATTTGGTAGGCGCTCTGAACCTGACCGCGGCACGCAGCGTGCACCGTCCAAAAGAGTCTGGGTTTTGAGATTGTCAGACCAACCGGATTTTCCATATATTCACATGTTAGATTGATGGGCGATAAATTGCAGTTCATATTGATCCTTTCATTGCTGATAACTAGGTTATGGCGTATTCTCTCTCAATTGACTTTCATGATGTGAAAAATTGCGAACCAGATGACTCTGTCGGAAGTTGCTTGCTTTTATGGTTGCTGCAGTGCCAGCACGGCGTCATCGTAGTATGAATCATTATACCTTACAGCATAGAGTGCGTGTGCCAATATATAGACAGTCACTTTCCCCTCCTGCCCGACGGGTGCCTGTACCGGACCAACTTCAGCATACGTATCATAAATATAGAACTTTTCGCTCCATACGATTGATTCTGACCATGGATCTGTCCCACCGGAAGGGTCGATACCGGCCTGAAAATAAAAAGCGTAGGGATCGCCGCAAGAAAGAGCCGGAGGTGGGTCGACATTACATGACCAGGCATGGGCGTGGAACGAAAAATGGACTGGTGTACCCGGGACAAGATTATCAACAGACTGATAGAAACCAGCCCGATATCTGCCCCAGGCACGCCATGCCTGAATAGCATAGTATCCACTGCGTATCCGTGGGACCGGGCTGTAGTAAATGCCTTCGTTGGGTATTGGGCGTACCTCTGGTACGTGCATAGGGTACATAACACTACTTGGTTCGTCCTCCCACCAGGTGATCCAATGCTTTGGTGTAAGGACTCCAGGCATCGGTGTCCCATTATACGTGTCGTCCGTGTAGCCTTCTTCAAATCCACTGTTGAGCAGCAGATCCGTGGGCACCGGCGGTGGAGGGAAACGGTGAAGGTTCAAGGGTAAAAAGATATATGAATCCAGTGTTTCGCTGACTGTTTCCGCTCCAGTAATTTTTCGCATATCCGAATATGGACCAGAAGCGTTGAGAGAAAGGTAAGCGGATTGTGAAGGTGTGGCGCCCAATGCTGTCATAAGAGTTATAAGCCCAAATGCTGCCGCGATACCAAGCATAATTGGGGACATTTTATCTTGTTTGGACATGTCCAAAATTATATCACGACTTTACTTTTGGGACATGAATAAATGAACCCGGGGGAGCTTCAGTAATCTGATCAGTGCATGGTTAACGCGTGAAAAGTTTTATCATACTTCTCCTGACCATAGACGCTGGAATTCTACACTCGTGGTGAGTAAGTCCTCGAGCTTTCCCTGGGCTTCAATGCAGCCATCCTTCATAACAATAATCTGGTCAGCCTGCTTGAGCGTCAGGTGGCGATGTGAAACAGCCATACACGTGGCAGGTTTTTTCATGCTGAAGAATCGCTCCCACAGCAACTGCTCCGTGTCAACGTCCAGCGCGCTTGATAAATCATCGAAAACAAGTAATTCTGCATCCCGCACAAACATTCGTGCTGCAGCTACACGCTGAACTTGCCCACCAGACAGTTTGACGCCTTTAGGACCAACACGTGTATTGAGACCGGATTCAAATTCTGCCAGGTCTTTTTCCAATACGGCTTGATGAACAGCCTGCTTTATAGCATTCTCATCCCGTTCCAAACCCATCAGGATGTTTTCATTCAAGGTCTGGCTGAACAAAGTCGGGACTTGCGCTGTATAGGCGCATCGTGGCGGGAGAAAGAACTCATGGGGGTCCAGGACTACGGTGTCATTCCAGAGAATTTCACCAGCGTCCATCGGTAATAATCCCACCATGACCCGCAGCAACGTCGTTTTTCCGGAACCTATACGTCCGGTAATCACAGTCATAGTTCCCTGTTTAATGTGCATGTTAATATTTCTGATCCCTTTCAAGGTATCCGGATAGTGATAGGATAGGTCGTTGAGAGTGAGCGTGTGTAGAATATCTGAGGGTATTTTATGATATTGAGGGACAGGAGGGGGTTCTTTTTTGATATAAACAGGGCTTGCCGTGTCCAATGCGTCAACTGATCCGCCTGTCATCAGATCCTGCATGCGATCTATTGAGACTCCAAGTTGTCTGTACCGGGCAGTGACCATACCGAAAAAGGTCGTAAGGTTGCTGATATTACCCAGAAACGAAACGAACAGCGCGAAATCACCAATTGTAAAAGTGCCTTGATGCATAAGCTCGCCCGCCAGGATTAATATGACGCCGGTACCTAAACTTGCTGCATTCGCGTAAAGTGAGTTTAACATCGCGTAGAACAGGCTGGCTTGCAGCGATGCAAAACGTCGTTTGTCACTTAACATCTCAAATTGAAGACTGACAGAAGACTCCGCTGCGGCGACTTTCACCGCTTGAACCGCTCCAAAAGCCTCACCAATAAAACCGGTGACAACCCCACTTGCAGCCCGACTCGCTTTTTGGTATTTATCAATCTGTTTGGCTGCTATACTCGCGGCTAATCCAACCAGGATAAAAGGACCAAGTGCTATAAGGGTAATGGAGACGTTAATCCTGAGCATTGTCCAGACAGCAAACAATACCATACATAACCCAATAACGCTATCATTAAACCAAAGAACAAACAACGGTATTTCCTCAACATCTTCGCGGAAACGACTGACAGCTTCACCTGGAGAATCTGGCAGGTTGCTGGCACTAGGGCGATTTAGGATGTGTTGCAACAGGTTTCTTCGCAATCTGGTGGCATTCATAGCAAATAAAGGTGGGTCTACCACGGCGAATCCTATTCTGCCGATTTGCCTGCCGGCTTCAATCGCGATGAACAAAGCTATGATCGAATATATGTTCAGACCTGCCGCTGTTTCACCGGTGATGAGATTAAAAAAGGAACGTAATAATAAACCAGGAACAATTTGCCAACAAACGCGAAATATCACAGCAGACAAAAAATCTATCAGCCACAACCATGGTGTGAACCGGACAGCATGCAGGACGATTCGCCACGTGGGGAGACGCCGGTTATTGCCTTGTGACCCTGTCCTGGTCTTTTCATTCATGCCAAAATCTCTGTCTGTCCTGTTTGAAGGATGCGGTAATACTGTGACTGTTCATCCGCAGCCAGTTCTGCTCGACTCCCGTGTTCGGTGATCTGACCATTATCCAGAATCATGATCTCGTTGGTACGGTGCAATGTACTTAAACGGTGGGCAATGATAATCGCTGTGCGGTTATGAAGTAAATGACTTACAGCGCGTTCCATTTGCTGTTCGGTAGCTGGATCCAGCCTGGAACTTGCTTCATCCAGGATAATGAGTCCCGGGTCATGGAGGAAGACACGCGTAAACGCGAGTAATTGCGCTTCTCCTGCAGATAAATTTTTCCCATCTGCATCAATCAAGGTGTCCAAGCCATCCTTCCTGGTTTTATACCAACTCGTGAGTTCCAGTTCATCAATCGCCTCATAAATCTGGCTGTCAGAAATGCTTTTATCAAAGAGCGTGATATTTTCACGCAGGGTCCCTCTGAAGAGTTGGACATCCTGCGTTACAAGCCCAATGTGACTGCGGATTGCACGGCGCTCAAACTGCTTTATGTCCAGTCCGTTGAAGCAAATCTGACCCGATGTCGGATCATAAAACCTGAAGACCAAGCGTGCGACAGTTGTTTTACCGCTGCCTGTCCGTCCGAGTAACCCGAGTACAATCCTGGAATTCAGTTGGAAACTTACATGGTCAAGGACTGGCTCCTGCGCTGTGTATGCAAATGACACATCTTCAAAAGTGAGTGAGAAGGGTCCTTGCAGATCAACTGTGCCGGGTCCATCAACAACAGTGGTGACGTGTTGGGTCAGTTCAGTCAACCGTTCAATGCTGGCGCCAACTGTCTGCAAACTCTCAACGTGCCAGGTGAGTTGTTCAATGGGACCCGCAAGTAAATTGCCATATTGGATTAAGAGGTATACCGTGCCTACTGACATGACACCCGTTGTATACAGGTAATAGCCTGCAGCCATCGCGGTAATATTTGCCAACATCAAGAGCGTGCTGGATATAGAGCCAATCCACCAGTTTTTGCGGGATGATGTATTATCATGTTTTAATATTTTCGCTTGAAGCCTGTATAAACCGTTGATCACATAGGGGATGGCACCGGAGGTACGGATATCTTCTGTTCCATTAAGTTGTTCTTCGATGTAGCCATATAGATCAGCCTCAGCCTGCCTGAGAGCTTTTTGAAAGGGTACAGTTATGCTGCGTAAACGGTATAATGCCCACAACGTTACAGCCGAAAAGCAAGCGAACAAGATACTTAAGCGCCAATCTTCAAGCCATAGAGCGATCAGGATGCCGGCGAGGAGCAGCAGGTTTCCTACAACGAGAATCACAAGCTGCGAGAAGAATTTTGACAGTTGGCTTACATCACCATCAATTCTCTGGATGAGTTCACCGGGTCGTATTTCGTTGTGAAAGCCCATATCCAGATCCAGACAATGGCGCACCAGGTGAACTCGAAGCGCATTGGTGGCGGTCCAGCCAACGTTTTCTCCCACATATGTTGTCGTGACGGCGACAGCTTGCTGCACAAGGGCGATGGCGATAAAAATTAAAGCATTGCGGCTTAAAATCTTTCTCCCTTCACCGGCAGTTACGGCGTCAATAAACGTGCGGACAATCTGGGGGTTGATCACCTGCAAGGCAATCCCGCTCAGGAGCAGGACAACCAAAAGAAGAAATCGCATTTTCTGCGATTGTATATACGTGGCTAACAACTGCCAATATGCGCGCAGGGGAATATTCACGGGTTCACTTTCCGGAAAATACGGACTCTCCTAGCAGCCGAATGTAATCCGCGTGTATGTTCAGGATGTAGATTCTGCCCTGAACATACACGCTGAAAGTTTCAAAGGAGGGTTTAAGCACCACATTGTAAATCAGCTGGTGCCGCGCCTGCCGGAACGGGTTGTTCCGGTGCAAGTTCGCCATGCCATAAGTGCTGCATTTCCTCACAGGTTTCTAACAGATCATCCAGTTGTCCCTGGGCTTCAATGCGCCCATCTTTCAGGACGATAATATGGTCGGCTCTGCGCAGCGCAACGCGGCGGTGGGATACCGCCAGACAGGTGGTGTCGGGTCGTTCGTAGATGCGTTCCCAGAGCGTACGCTCGGTCTCCACATCCAGCGCGCTGGACAAATCGTCGAACACCAGAAGTTCAGGTTCGCGCACAAACATCCGTGCGGCAGCCGTCCGCTGGATTTGACCTCCAGAGAGCTTAACGCCTTTTGGACCGACTTTGGTGTCCAGACCTTCTTCAAATTCGGATATATCATATTCCATAACGGCTAATCTGAGTGCCTGCATGACTTTATCATCATCGCGTTTCAGCCCCATCAGGATATTATCGCGCAGGGGTGAGCTGAACAGGCGTGGGACCTGGGCTGTATATGAACAACGCGGGGGGGTGAACCATGTCCCTGGTTTTTCAACAGGCTTGTCATTCCAGAATATCTCGCCTGAATCACGCGGTAGTAAACCCAGGAGAGAACGTAATAGGGTGGTTTTCCCTGAACCGATACGACCCGTGATAATAGTCAGTTTACCGGGTTCCAGATGCAGGTTAATGTTTTCAATGCCATGGCTGGAATCCGGATAACGAAAGGACAGGTTCTTCACATCCAGGCTGGTGAGGTGGTCGGCAGCTGTCTTCTCCGGATAAACGACGTCAGGGAAGTTGCCATCCATATAGACCGGACTGAAAGCCGTGAGTGCTTCAGGGGGAGCACCCTCCATCAGGCGTCCCATACGCTCTACCGACACACCAATTTGTTTGTAACGCGCCACCAGCAGACCGGAGAACGTTGTTAACTCGCTGATTCCTCCCAGGAGGAAAATAAAGAGTGAAAAATCACCGACTGTGAAGTTGCTGTCGCCCAAAAAGCTGCCCACCAGGACCAGCAGAACACCCGTACCCAGGTCAACGGCGTTGTGGAATAGTGAACCCAGAATGGTCTGAAATAACCGGTCTTTAATCACCAGCTTTTTTCGATCTTCGTTTATTTCATTGAAGTGATCGAGAACACTTTCCTCAGCTGTGGCGACTTTAACCGCCTGTACCGCGCCAAAGAACTCTCCAATAAATCCCGTTACGATACCTGAAGCTTTACGACTGGCGCGCCGGTATCTTTCGATGCGTTCGGTGGCGCTGTTAGCGATAATCCCCACGATGATAAAGGGAATGAACGCAATGCCGGTAATGTTAGGGTTAATCGTGAGCATCGCTATGATCGCCACAACACCGAAAACTACCATACCCAGAATATCATTCACCCACAGCGCGAACAGGGATATCTCAAAGACATCACCGCGAAAACGACTGATGGCTTCCCCAGGGGAATCAGGGAGCGCGGAAGCTCCCGGGCGATTGAGGATGTGCATCAACAAGTTTTTCCGCAAGAGTGTCATCGTATTCATAAAGAAAGGGACATTGGTGTTTATTAAACCAAATATTCCCAGCACTCTTCCGAGTTCACAGGCGACAAGGAATGCGATGAGGGTTTGGATATTCCATCCTGCTGAGATGTCGCCGGTTAAGAGATTGAAGAAATCACGCATGATAAAACCGGGAATTTGCCAGAAAGCGATTAACAGCAGCATTGCGATGAGATTAATGGCCCACAGTTTCCATTTGTAGCGGATCATGTCCAAAATCACGCGCCATGTTGGAAGGGTGGGAACCTTTATCTCGGCTTCCGGTTTTTCTTTCTCTATTTTCATAAAAATATCCTCCGGCTAAAAGCCGTGAACGCTAAAAGTTGATTGCCCAGTGCTATGCAAACAACAGGTTTACAGATTAAGCAAGCACTTCCTCCATGCCCGTTTGCAGCAAATGGTAGAAATGTGAGTCGGGATCTGCCGCAAGACATTCGCGATCCCCATGCTCGACAGTGCGCCCATCCTGTAAAATCATGATTTCATCCGCCCGTTCCACGGTACCCAGACGATGGGCAATGATAATCGCCGTGCGGTTTTTAAGCAGTTTATCAACAGCGCGTTCAATCAGTTGTTCGGTTGCCGGGTCCAGGCGTGATGAGGCTTCGTCAAGAATCACCAGACCGGGGTCACGAAGGAAGATACGGGTGAAAGCAAGCAGTTGCGCTTCTCCCGCTGAAAGACCGCGTCCCCCTGTTTCCAACCTTGTTTCCAGACCTTGCGGTAAGGAATTGTACCAATCCGCCAATTCCAGTTCCTCGATAACTTTTTGGATTTGCTCATCAGGGATCGTGCGGTCAAAGAAAGTCAGGTTTTCCCGGACAGTCGCCTGGAAGAGCTGTACGTCCTGGGTGACCATCGCCACTTTCTGGCGCAAGTCCCGCAATTTCGACTGGCTGATGTCGATCCCATCCAGCCTGATGACGCCTGCTGTGGGATCCCATAACCGAAAGACCAGACGCGCCAGGGTTGTTTTCCCACTTCCCGTCCGACCCAGGAGTCCAATGACTTTACCGGGTTGGAGCTGGAAATGAATGTTCTGCAGGACGGGCTCTTCCTCCACATAGGAAAAATCGACGTTCTCAAAAGACAATGCCAGATCTCCGTGTGGTATTTCTGCGCCGGGACCGTCCGCAAGTTTGCTTTCAATTGCGCGCAATTCAGCCAAACGCTCAGTGGCGGCGCCGATGTTCTGGATGTTCTCGGCTTGCTGTGTGAGTTCACGGATCGGGCGACCCAGCAGGTTGACATAATAAACGATAAGGAACACAGTGCCGATCGTAATTAAATTCGCCTTTATCAGCCAATAACTCGCCAATAAAGCCATCATATTTGCCAGCAGCATCATGGTACCGCCCACCGTCCGCACAACGAAAAACATGCGCCACGCCTTCTGCCAGTTCTGCAAGTTCATATGTGAGAGTTCATATAACCCGCGTACTACGAAATTGACTGCCCCGCTGGAGCGGATATCTTCTGTACCCGCCAGGCGTTCCTCCAGGAACCCAAACAACTCGGAGGTGGATTCACGGAAAGCTTTTTGGTGGGGCACCGCGAGACCGCGTACTCTGTTGAGCGCAACGAGTGTTAAAATAGAGAACAATGCAAAAGCTAATCCAAGCCGCCAATCCTCCAGGAACAGCGCTACGAGTACACCCACCAGGAGCAGCAAATTACCGATGACGCGGATCACCAATTGGGAGAAGAAATTGGATAATTCGGCGACATCGCCATCGATCCGCTCGATGAGTTTGCCTGGACTTGTGTTGTTATGAAAACTCATATCCAGGGAAATACAGTGCCGTGCAATTTCAGCCCGAAGTGCGTTGGTCGCGGTCCATGCAACGGTTTCACCAAAGTAGGAAGCGCCAATGGTGACGACCTGTTGGGTGAGTGCCAGAATGATGAATAAAATAGCTGATTGCAAGAGCACCGCTGTACCTGCGTTCTGCTCCGCGGCATCAATAAAATTCCGCATAATCTGCGGGTTAAAGACCTGCAAGCCGATGCTGGTCAGTAAAAAAACGGTCAGGATAGCAAACTTGAGTTTTTGCGGGCTGACGTGCTTCGCCAGTAAATCCCAATAATCTTTTAGTGGTATTTTCATTCAGCTGTTTCCTCTGCTAGAGACTAGATTACGGATTCGGTACTTTTGGTGCTTGGGTCAGTCCCGACTGTGTGCCAGGCTATTGAACCATGGATACATGACATTTTACGGCAGAATATGACAGGGACACAAACATCTATTCTACCCCGGTTTAGAGAGGAATCAATGCGGGGTTTAAGGTGGAGCTGACATGCCTGAACTTACCAGATGCCGGGGAACAACCGATAGCGCGTGTGTTGGGCGTATGTCGTATATCCAGGGAGTTCTTCGATCAAAGCTCTATCTTCCTTTGCCGTCCGGATGATGATGGTTATAACCGTCAAAATTGCGGGTATGAGCGCCCAAAGGCTGCCTAACATCAGGGGGATCACGAGGTCAGCCACGACCCCACCGGCGTAGCCCGGATGCCGGACGAAGTGATAGGGTCCCCCTGTGATGACTGTTTGCTCTCGATCAGCCTGTATACGGACGACAGCGGAGAAATATTTATTCTCCACCAATGCCCAATTGGCAAAGATGACACTCAACAGTAATAACCCCGCCGATCCCCACTGCACTGCGGGAGATATATCGGACCACCCAAAGTTGCGGTCCAAACCGGCGATAATCCAGGAAGCCAATGGTCCGAATAATCCGACAATAGGTGCCAAAAGCCTGTCCCAGCTTTTTACATTCGACTGCTGGCTAAAGTTACCACGTTCCACTAATAAGTCCGGATTTTTTTTGAAAACGATTATTCTGCTGACGACTGCAGGGATGCCAATCATGCACACCAGCCACCAGCCCATCCCCCATTTTGCATCCCAGGCAGCGATCAGCGCTGCACATGGCGTAAGGAAAACCAGAAATAGAAATCTTATAACCTGACGGGCATTGAGGATCGGCGTTTTTCCTGTGGTTGGCTCTGTAAGGGGTTCCCGAGTGTCATTCATAGCATCTCCATGGCATTTTCATCATATGTTTCAGGTTCCATGTGGGTGTTTGGGCGATTGACTGCTCCATTGTTGAAATGCATCCGATATATGCCTACGGTAAGTCCATACCCCAAATTATCTAAACCCTTGTGTTAGATAACCGATTCTTAATTAGCGTAAACTGTGATATAAACGCAGCCCGTATAGGACGCATAAAAACGTTATGAGGAGCCACAATGTGATGATGACTGCGGCAGCGCTGCGGCTGATAGGCTTGCTGCCGTCAGCCAACATAGCGGCTTTTTCCCGGCTTTCCACCATAACGCAGGCAGGGATCATTCTTAGCGCCAGCGCCAACCCGATGGGCACCAGCACCAGATCATCCAGATAACCGATGACAGGGATAAAATCGGGAATCAGGTCGATGGGGCTGAGGGCGTAGCTGACGACGATGGCGGTGAAGATCCGGGCGTACCACGGGGTGCGGGGGTCGCGATACGCCAGGTAAAGGGCTAATACGTCAGTCTTCAACTGGCGTACGTGGTGCTGCCACTTGTTTTTCATGAACGCTCTTTTTTCCGATGGATGCACCAGCCCGTAAATATGACCAATCCGGTTAACACACCTAACCCTATGGCGTGGATTTGCCGCCAATCCAGTGCTATAGCGTGGCTTCCTTCCGGCATAAGCGGAGCATCCGCATCAAAATGGGGATACAAACGGTCACTATTGGGTGTGGGAACGCCGGTTGATTGTGCCAGCACATTGAATTCATCCGCAAGGTGTTTCATTTCATCCCGGGCGGCATTGGCATGCTTCACCAACGCGATTTCCATCAAGGGGTCTGCCAATTTCTTTTGAAAGCCGGCGACCAGGATGGGTTCCGGTATCCATGCGAACATACGCAATCTAGCCGGCGTTATGCGGTAGCCCATTTTGTACAGGACTGTAAATCCTTCACGTATCGCGCGGATGGCGAGTACGACAGCATCGCGGGTGTGCGCCAGACGGACATTGTCGGTATTGCACATATAGAGTGCCGGCGCCAGGGACGGCATAAGCAGCGCGACATGGTATTTTGACCATACATCCATATCCGTGCGGATTTCGGCTTCAAATCCGGGCATGCTATCCAATATCCTGGCTATCCTGCGCGTACGGGTCGTGATAGCGCCATCAACTTCACCAAAGGGGATGGGGGATTTTTCCTCTTCTGTGCCTGCTACGCCATGGACAATATAACCATCACGATAGCCTGCAGCTGCGGGGAAACCGATAAGCACCCGTTTTTTGCCCAATGAGGCAATGAGTTCTCCGGGACCTGCCGCGTTATTCATCAAGAACAGGACATCAGCGGTGCTGTTTTCCGCCAGCTCAGGCAGGATAGCCAGCGCGTTATTCTTGCGCATGATGACAATAATCAGGTCGTAAGTATGTTCGGGTCGGAGCTTTTCCACAACAGGCACAGGGACGGTCTCGACTTTGTCGGTCAGGACGTCATGGAAGACAATCCCATGTTTTTTAATATCCAACAGTCTTTGTCCGCGAGCCAGGATTGTCACCTGATGCCCACCGGCATGTAGTCTGGCAGTGAAGAGGCTGCCCAAGGGACCGGCACCGTAAACCAGGATACGCATTGGAACCTCCTATGGGATCATCCGTAAAACTTACGGACTATTGTTTTCAGGGACTATTGATTTTTTATGCGTAAGAAACAATAGTCGGGTGTTGTTTGTCGTTTTGAATTACTGATACAGGTGCGTTGTGAATCATTTTGAGTGTTCCCAGGTGTGTGACATTTACGGATGTATTGTTTTCTTTATAATAGAACGGTATTAATAAATTTCAAGGGGACAGTTGGAGGGGGTGCGTTTTAAGAAAGAGCCGCTGGAAGGGGGGGCGACTTCTTGGAGCGGCGCGGGTTGGTGGAAGGAAAATCACCAACCACAGTGTGTGGAAGGAAAATCACCAACCACAGTGTGTAAGGAAAATCACCGTTTGGCAGATGCCAAACGGTACAAATCACAACCACTGTGTCTGCGATCTTGAATGTCATGTTATACATGGATAAATTCGGCACCGCCCGTCTCTCTTGTGTGCATGAGCAGATAAATGACTTCTTGTTGTGTTCGTCCGCCAACCGGAACATCCCCTCATCAAGTATTGGTGTATTATGGTATCTGGATGCCGACTTCAGCGGTCATGCCCAGACGCAGGCGGGGATCTGTCTCATCCAGGATGATGAGCACCGGGTAGGTTACATCACCGCGATAATCGACAGCTTCCAGGCTGATCTCGCTGATGTGCCCTGAAAGGACCAGGTCAGGCAGAGCATCCATCACCACATCCACGATCTGCCCAATCTCCAGTGCCACGACATCCAGTTCAGTCAAATCTACGGTGCGGACCTGCAAGGATGCTGTTGCCGCGATGCTTATGAAGCCTTGCCCGTATGCAACCAGGTCTCCCGGATCGCCTGCCACGTTGGTGACCTTGCCGGAAATTGGTGCGTAGAGTGCGGTCCTGTCCAGTGCAAGCTGCGCCATATCCAGGACAACCTGCGCTTGCGTTACCGCAGCCTCTGCCGCGCCGATTTCGCCGGGAGAGGCGCCGGCAACCAATTGTGCTAGGTGTGACGCAGCCAACGCTTCCTGCGCCTGCGCTATGGTAATGCCTGCATTCGCGGTTCTGGTTTGAGCCCTGAATCCGGGCGCCAGGGATGCAAGATAAGCTTCTGCCGCAGTCACCCCTTTATCAGCAGCCTCCAGCGCGTATCTGGCTTGTTCTTCGGGATCACCCAAAGCCGGACAGGTTTTTTCTGTGGATCCCGGGATGTCATAGCATTTCATGGTGTCATCATGGCGTTTCAGTGCCACTACCCGCTCTGCTATCGCCGCTGCCAGGTTGGCTTCGGCGGCAGCAATCTGCGCTGCGGAGGCTCCGCTGAATAATTGGTCGCGCTGGGTGACGGTCTGTGTAATGACAGCTCGCGCCGATTGTATCTGAGCCTGGAGGACCGCAAGGTCAGTCTCACGGGGACCGGCACGCAGTCGCTGGAGCTGCGCTTCAGCCTGCTGCAGGGCAGCTTCAGCCTGGCGGACAGCCAGTTGGGCATCTGCCGGATCAAGGGTCGCTAAAAGATCCCCTTCGGCAATCTCACTGCCTTCATCTACCAGGACCCGGTCCAGAACACCATTGCTCTGAAAACTGAGCGTTCGCCGTTCAACTGACTGAAGAACCGCTTCCGCCAGGATAAGATTCTCATCGGTTTTTGTTACAACCGGTATGTCCGTTTCTCCGGGGTTTGTCTGTGCCACAGGCGTGCACGCTGAAAGGCTTACGATAATGGTCAATAACAATCCCAATCCTACAAATCGCCTCATGGATGTGTTGCTCCTTCTTAAATAACGTTTTATTCTGACTATCTGCATAGTTATGCCTGTTTATTCATACGCCAGAACTTCACGAATGGTCAGGCGGGTAGCATTCCGCGCCGGCAATAAACTTGCCAGCACCGATAAAACGACGACCGCACCCAGCCATGTGAGAAACCCGATTGATGTAAAGGCAATCTCCGCCGGCGCACTGAATATGGTTTGGCTGATGATATTGGACAGCAAATAGCTGATAGGCAAAGAGAGTATCGCGCCCATCGCATAGCTTAAAAGGCCAATAATCAGCCCCTCCACGATCACCATTTGCGAGATGACCTGATTATGCCCTCCAATTGCACGCATGACGCCGATTTCGCGCGTGCGCTCCATCACATTCATCGTCATTGTGCCTGCCAGTCCGATGCTGCCGACCAGGGCGGTCATCAGCGCCATCACCAAAAGCACAATTGTGAGAACCTTCAGGATGTTGGCAAGGGAAGCGGCAAAGTCTTTTCCCGCTTCAATATTATTAATGGTGTATCCCAAGCTGCGAAAACGTGCCTCCAGTGCCCGGGCAACATCTTGTTGTGCCTGCAATGTGTGTTCCTCGGTCTTCACCCGAAACATTGTTGCCCGGTGGGCATTGCCCAATATTGGAGCGATATAATCGTAATTGGCATATGCAATAAGACTATCGACACCGGTATACCTGAAGATGCCCACCACGGTCCACAGATCCTCCTGTCCACCCACCTTCATCAAGAGTTGATCGCCCGGAACAAGGTCTGGGAAGCGCTGCCAAAATACTTCGTTCACCGCAACGGCAGTTTCATCGCCGGGAAGAAGCCAGCGTCCCCGGAGCAGTTTGGGCTCCACCAATTTACTGGATGCCGGTGGGGCGATAATGGCGACTGTTTCACCAGGTCCTTCGTCATTCCTTTGTAACTCACCGCCGGAGGCAGTCCAAATTTCAACGCCCTGCACACCTGACACCCCCAGCATTTCCCGGGTGACCGCGTTTATTCGGTAGGGAAAAGCAAAATCGACGCTTATGTCGGCACCGAAATAGCGGACGGACTGTGCTGTTGTCTTATCAAGGGATGCCTGCGTATTGAATACCGCGATAAAGACTGCTCCACCCAGGGTGAGTGTCGCCAGAGTCAGGGCTAATCGCCCTTTGCGCCGGAAGGTATTCCGAAGTGAAATTAACAAAGGTCTGGGTAATTGACGGATGCGCATCAGGCTCCGGTCCAACCACCCTTTGGCGGTTGTACCGCCGGACAACCCATTGTTATTCAGTGCCTGGCGCACAGTGATCGTGGAACCTTTTAACACCGGCAGCAGACCGGCGATGGGAGGAACCAGCAGCGCAATCACCACTTGTACGATCACAGCAGCGGGAATCAGGTGGAAGGGTTGCACCTCGAAATTAACAATACCCGCTGCGAATCCCGCCAATTGGTACGCGCCCACCGCACCCAACGGAATTGAGATCGCTAATGCGATCACACCAAATGTCATAATAAGCACAATGTACATCCCAATGACCTGGTAGCGGCGCCCGCCAACCAACTTTATCACACCAATTTGACGCAGGTGCTGTCCCAACAGGGCTGACATGGTGTTAAAGATTAACGAACCGCTGAGGAAGACAATCATCACTCCCATCATAATAAGCACCAGAAGCAGAGCTTCAATGATAGAACTTAAGGGGTGTTTATTCTGCAGCGCCAATTCAGTCTGGTACGCCACCCGCCCGCTTTTTTCCAGGCGGTCGGTAACCCGGGCTGCCACCTGGCGGATTAAAACCTCGTCATTTGGGTTTTGTTTGACGGTGACATAGAGTTTGTTCAGGCTCTCTGAAGCATGAAGCCAGGCTAGTGTATCATAAGTGACAAATCCCCGGTATTCTCCCAGGATCAGCGCTTCGATATTGGTCTGATCCAGAGATGTGCCGGCAATAGGCAGTTTACGCCGCGTGCCGTCTTCGAGTTCTATTTCAAGCGTGTCGCCCGGATTGAGGTCCAGCGCGTCCAGGGTCAGATGTTCAAGGATCACCGCATCGTCACCGGGTACAGCAGCACCAGATCTGGGGAAAGCGCGATGGATTTGGGCTGATGCGAAGTGTGGAATCGCAATGAGGTGTAAAGTGTCCCATGTATCTGTCCCGGTTCTGACGCGGACGGTCACTTCGCGCCGTCCTTCGGCTTGCGCCACACCGTCAACGCGGCTGATAACGTCCGCAAATTCGGGGTCAAAGGGATCCATTGTGATCGTGATATTTGCCGGGTTACTGGCACTATAACTGACATTGAGGTCTTCAGACAGGATTACGTAGGTACCGGTAATAACGCCGATGGCAAAGACACCCACAGCAATCGAAGCCACGACAAGTAATGTACGGGCTTTATTACCCCAAAGGTCTGCAAGCACCTTTCGCCAGCGAGGTCTCAACATCTGCCTATCTTACCGAGTGCCGAGTGCGGTATTAATCATAGTGACGCGCATCAGGGATTACCCAGAGCATACGCCGGGGTCGTTAGCGGTATGGATATAGCAACCGCAGAGGGTGTTGGCTGCCGGTTCAACATTTTTCGCATGCTGACAATCTCAGCGATTTCTCCATCGACCAACCTGACCAGGCGCGACGCACGTTCTGCAAGAGCATCATCGTGGGTGACCATAATGATTGTTTTTCCCTGGAGTGCCAGGGCGTCGAATATTTCGAAAATGGTTTCAGCTGCGTTCGAATCCAGGTTACCGGTCGGTTCATCAGCGACAATAATCGGCGGGTCATTGGCGAGAGCCCGTGCAATTGCCGCGCTCTGCTGCTGACCACCAGACATAGCTGCTGGTAATGCGTGTGCCAGTTCCGAAAGCCCCACCATTGCCAATAACTCAAGGGCGCGGGGTTCACGTTCACCATCAGGTATGCTATCAAAAAAATCCATGGGGAGCATCACATTTTCCAGTAAGGACAGCATGGGGAGCAACTGGTAAAACTGGAACACGATACCCATATTTTTCCCTCGCCAACGGGCAATTTTACTCTCAGTAAGTTGGTGGATATCGGTTCTGTCCACCATAACTGTACCTCTGGTGGGACGGTCAATACCTGTCAGCATGTTGAGGAGCGTGGATTTACCGCTGCCGGATTTTCCTACAACGCTGATAAACTCACTGCACATAAAATCTAAGCTGATATTTTTAAGAGCATCGAAATCACCGGTAGGGGTATGATAAGTTTTGGTCACCTGCTGCAAGATAATCAGCGGGGTTGTGCCTGATTGCAGTGTCATAGTCACTTAAAGGACCTCCAAAGGTCTTATAAGGTTGTACTGATGGTTAATATGCCATCGGTCAGTTGAAAAACTCGCGAAGCACGCTCGGAGAGGCTGCGGTCATGGGTGACCATCAGGATGGTTTTTCCATCCGCAACAAGGCTTTCAAATAATTCAAAGATACTTTCAGCTGTGGCAGAATCCAGACTGCCTGTTGGTTCGTCTGCGATGATGATAGCAGGATCGTTGGCGAGGGCTCGGGCGATTGCCACGCGCTGCTGCTGTCCACCTGAGATACGACTGGGGGTTTTGTACATATGATCTGCCAGCCCGACACGGTCTAATAATGCCGCAGCGCGTAGCGCGCTTTCCCTCGGTGCGAAATTACCGCACATATCCATCGGCAGCAAAACATTGTCCAGCAAAGATAGCTGGGGCATCAATTCAAAAGATTGGTAGATAACACCCAGGGTCTGTCCCCGCCAAATCGCAATCTGGTTTTCATCAAGGTTATGCAACGCGGTGCCATCCACCCATATCTCACCGGATGTGAGATGATCAACGCCGGTAATCATGTTGACCAGCGTTGACTTTCCAGCACCTGATTTTCCGACAATCGTGATTAACTCACCTGGATTCAGTTCCAGGTCAATGTCTTTCAGGGCGGTATAAGTATCTGCCCCATTCCTGTATGTTTTTTGCACATGCCTGAGGTGTACCAGGGGTTGTGGTTCATGTAAACTGCTCCATGTGTCGATATCCTTATTGTGACCGTTTTCTAACTTAGAAGTGTACCAGTTCACGTCTTAAAATGAGAGTGTTTGAGGTCACGATGCATCAAGTGGATTATGACTCCTGTCATCTTTTTTATGCCTGACGGGTCATCATTGTGGATTGGTGCAAAACTCATGCTATTATAGGGGTAATGAGAAGCCATCCGCTGGAACCCGGGCTGCTGCCAATATTCAGAATTTACCTTTTTTTACGCATTGGGGCGATGGTCCTGATCGCCACAGTGTTCCTCGGTGGTTTTGGTGTGCCATTTAAGGTGGAATTTATTCCCACAGCTGCATTATTTACTATCGAGATGGTTTTTTTAATCTTTTATCTCTACTCGCCCTGGATGCGGCGCAGGTTGGGTGCAGCCTATTTACCCATCGCACTCCTGGCAGCAACTGTGGGACCAATTCTTGAAATGCGTTACGTATTTTCTGTTGCCCCCATTGACTATATCGGCGAGTTCTGGCTAATATTCCCTTTTCTGACGGTGCCTCTGATTTTAACCGCGTGGCAATACGGTTTTCGGGAGGTGACGCTGTTTTGTGTGTTCACGGCATTTCTTGACCTTGAGTCTGGTGCTCTTATCGCATCCCGGAGCGGGATCGTTCCACACATATTTCAGCGGGGGGAGTGTTTTCACCCGCACCCTGTTTTTCATGGTGATCGGCTATATTGTCTCCACACTTATGGATGCGCAGCGCCGGCAGCGCGCCGAATTGGCAGAGGCAAACCGCAAATTGATACGTTATAGCGCTACTTTGGAGCAACTGACCATAACCCGGGAGCGAAACAGGCTGGCACGCGAGTTGCACGACACGTTAGCACATACGCTTAGCGGGTTAGCGGTGCAGTTGGACGCACTCACAGCAGTGTGGCAACCAGAAATTCCCGCTGCGCAACGCATTCTGGAACATGCCCTGACCACGACGCGGGAAGGGTTGGATGAAACCCGCCGTGCCCTCCGGGATTTGCGCGCGTCGCCTCTGGATGACCTGGGATTTGGGCTGGCATTGCGGAATCTGGCAAGTACGGCGGCGGAACGGGGCACGCTAAAGTTGAATATGGATATCCCTCTTGATTTACCAACATTTGCTCCGGAAGTGGAGCAGGCGTATTATCGCGTGGCACAGGAAGCCCTGGATAACGTCATCCGTCACGCTGAAGCCCGAGCGATCGTTGTTAGCTTAGCACTGACAGGGTCACAATTACGACTGACTGTCGCGGATGATGGAAGGGGACTTCCCATGACTGATGAGGATGCCCAAACTAAATTCGGAATTCAAGGTATGGAGGAACGTGCCGCTTTAATCGGTGGAACCTTGCTGCTTGAAACCTCGCCCGAAAAAGGAACCACCGTTGTGCTACTCTCGAATAATGTGAAACTCGTTACCTGATCCAATGGAGATAGCCCATGATACGTGTGTTGATCTGCGACGACCAATGGATTGTTTGCGAAGGCCTGGAGGCTATCCTTAACGCCGAACCTGATATCGATGTCGTGGGCCTGGCGCAGGATGGTGTTGAAGCCCTGACGAAAATCCCACAATTGCACCCTGACGTGGTGTTGATGGACCTGAAAATGCCGGTGATGAATGGTGTACAGGCAACGCGCAAGATCAAAGCGCTGTATCCCGCGGTCAAGGTTCTGATTTTGACGACGTACGGCGACGATGAATGGGTGTTTGATGCTGTGCGTAACGGCGCTGCCGGATATTTACTCAAGGGGACACCGCGCGCGCAGCTGGTAGCTGCTGTTAAAGGCACAGCTGCCGGGGAGTCTTTTGTCGATCCCAAGGTTGCGGGGCGGCTTTTAACCCACTTCGCGGTACAGGGCGCGCCTGATGCAGATTCCACGCTTCTGGATACGCTGACAGAGCGGGAACGTGAAGTGCTGGCTTTGCTGGCGCAGGGCAAGAGCAATGCTGAAATTGCGAAGGACCTGTATCTTTCTCCAGGTACGGTCCGCAACTACATCAGCGCCATCCTGACCAAGCTGGATGTCACCGACCGGACGCAGGCTGCACTCATGGCGCTGCGCCATGGTCTGGGTTAGTGTGGTCCTTGAGCGCGTTTATCGCGGTGCTGGTATATAAACTAATCGGATTGACTATTGAATAATCCTGGATGTTGATTTTATCAGTATCCAGGATAGTTATGTTTTCAGCAAAGATAAGCCTACTTTTTAAGTTCTAGTATCCGCCTAAAGATGCGTATAAGTGCATACACGTAAAACAACATAAAAAGAGACGCAATCATGCTCAGACCTTTAATTAATCCGGACAATGATGCATCCAAATAACCGGTTGTCCGCAGATTGTTGAGTGAGAAAATGTAGATGGGTAAGAAGGCAACAAGGAAAAAGAATACCCGCTGGTACTTCTGGATCTTTGAGGCGTTATCGGTATAGATATCGGCCGTCTCACCCTCGATGCATTCCTTGCGGAAATACTGCCAACCTCCCATTGTTCCCAGATGTTCCCATCCACCATCGGTGAAGAGTTGCAGATATTCTTCTGTATCTTTACCGGCAGTCTTAAAATCCAAACGATAAACAACATTGCGCGGTGTGCCCCGCTCAAAGGTATAATATACCCAAAAAACCGGGTGATTGTAAATGCCAGCCTTGTTGCGCCATTGCCGTCAACCATTGCTCTTCTTTCTCGTCATTCCAGGCCCAGAACCATTTGAATTCCTTTTTTATCTCTTTCATCTTACTCCCTTTGATTCTTTCATTTCTTTCATAACTTGCTGTCCGCTACGGGTCATCAACACCAGGCGTTCGATTTGAGCGTGCAGAACGTTTTCGCCTTTTGCCGTCAGAGCATAGACCTTGCGCCGGTTCTCTTTACGCGTCATCTCGATCAATCCATCTTTCTCCAGCGTGGAAAAGGCCCCGTAGATTGTTCCTGGTCCGATTGTAATCAGACCTTCTGTTATCTCTACCACCTTCTGCATCACACTGTAGCCATGCCGAGGTTCCACCAACATCAGCATAATATAATAGGTGGCTTCACTAAGAGGCAGGTGCTTTTTAATTTCATTATCTTTCGCCATTACATGACTCCCTTGAATGTCGTGTTTGTGTGTGTCGTTGCTCGATATATCGTATATCGATATATTACCATACGATATATCGAATGTCAAGCTATTTATGTGGAAAAACACAGTTGTATGTAGAAAACCGGTCATCTGACCAGGTTTGATACGGATTAATCAGTAGGCGAGTGACCAGACTAAGGCAGGGTCCAGAACTTGCAGCCACCGGGTCGATTTCTACTGGTACTCGTTATAGTCGGTTGGTCTGTCAGCGTCCCTTGCAATGACAAATATACGAAGTTCTGTACAATATCCGTGTTGTCACTACTGATCTACAGGATGCAGATATGGAAGAAAACAACGTGAATGCGGTTGCTGCCCAGCCCGGAGCAGATGAGAAAAACAAGAATGCCACGCAGCCGTGGTGGCGATTTGCAGGTATTATTCTGGCTGTGGCGATTTCCATTGCCGTTTTTGTGTTCCGTGACCAGTTAAGGGCGGTCGGTAACTACGGATATCTGGGCATATTTTTTATTGCGCTCATCGGGAATGCGACGATTATCCTGCCGGTTCCTACAATTGTGACCGCGTTCGCCGGGGGCAGCGTGTTCAATCCCCTCGCTGTGGGGGTGATTTCTGCTGCCGGGGCGACGATTGGAGAATTAACAGGTTATATCGCAGGCAGAAGCGGTACGGCGATTGTGGAAAATCAGGAGGTATATGACCGTTTTGAACGCTGGATGAACCGCCACGGACTGCTTGCACTTTTCGTCCTGGCAGCGATTCCCAACCCGCTTTTTGATGTGGCGGGAATAATCGCCGGACTTAGCCGGATAAAGGTGTCGACCTACTTGCTTGTGGTCTGCGCGGGTAAGATAGTGAAGTTCCTGGTGATCGCATATTTAGGCGCAGGGTCAGGTACTTGGCTGGGTAAGATGGGATTTTAATTCCGCAATGCTGAAAGAGAAACATGATAAACAAAGGTCCTTGCACAAAACGTAGTGCAAGGACCTTGCGTTTAAAAACCCCGGATAACGCCTTCAGTCGTCACAATAAACAAATATCTGAGTGATTCAACTTAATCTACTAAGGTGATCCAGTTGTGGCGATCAGGAATTTGTCCGGCGACGATGTCGAAGAATTCTTTCTGCAAGTGTTCTGTGATTGGTCCGCGATATCCGCGACCAATAGGAATGCGATCAATAGAGCGGATCGGGGAAACCTCGGCAGCGGTCCCACTAAAGAAAATCTCGTCCGCCATATACAATGCTTCACGGGTGATAAACGCTTCCTGGATAGGATAACCCAGGTCTTTCGCCAGGATCATGATGGCTTCCCGTGTGATACCGCGCAAGATGGATGATGCCAGGGGTGGGGTGGTGATGATTCCATCCCGGATTACAAAGATATTCTCACCGCTGCCCTCGCTGACGAATCCGTTTGCATCGAGAGCAATACCTTCCGTATAGCCATTGACCAGGGCTTCCATTTTGATCAGCTGCGAGTTGATATATTGTCCCCCGATTTTGGCATTCGCCGGGAAGGTGTTGTGTGCCATACGCCCCCAGGAGCTGACGCAGACATCAACACCTTTCTCAATTGCTTCGGCACCCAGGTACTTCCCCAGGACGATATTCATTACGATGGTATGCACTGGGCACGGGCGGGGATCAACACCGATGGTGCCACTTCCGCGGAAAACCAGGGGGCGGATGTAGGCAGAGGGCAGTTTATTGACCTTGACGGTGTTGATGCATGCCTGTTTGATCTCTTCCGGCGTATACGGAATATCCATCCGGTAGACCTTGCACGAATCATAAAGGCGCCGGATGTGGGCATCAAGGCAGAAGATGCCTGGTTTTCCCTTGACATCATAAGCACGGATACCCTCGAAGACACTGGAACCGTAGTGCAGCGCATGGACAGAGACGTGGACATTCGCACTGTCCCAGGGAATCATTTCACCATCCATCCAGATATAGTCGGTGGGATCAAGTGGCATTATTTCTCCTTTAGAAAGTTGTCTTTGTTGCGACTCCCCTGAAAATGGACTATTTTTAACACTGAGCCGGAGAGACATAGTTATAAAATATATCTCTGTGCTTAAACCCAGTCCGCTGGGTTCGCCTCTGTGATATTTTCTAGTTCTTTCAGTAGAGTCGTGTGGCGTATTGCGTAATAAACTGGTTACCTTACTGTCTGTGGGCGCACTCACGTACCGTTCTCAATGCGTGAGTGCGCCCATAGTTGTGCGGTTGAAGCTATTTCAGGATAGCCCCTTCGCTGGCGGATGTGACCATCCGGGCATAGCGCGAAAGGTATCCGGTTTTGATTTTAGGTGGGAGTGGTGTCCAATTCACCCGGCGCCGGGCGATTTCTTCTTCGGGCACATGGAGTACCAGCAGACGGTCAGCAATGTTGACCTCAATTTCATCTCCTTCTTCTACCAAACCGATCAAACCACCCGCAGCAGCCTCAGGCGAGACATGCCCGACAGCAGAGCCACGGGTCGCTCCAGAGAATCGCCCGTCAGTCAGCAGTGCAACCTGGTGCGCCAATCCCATCCCTGCCAGCGATGAGGTGGGCATCAACATCTCGCGCATACCGGGACCGCCCCGTGGGCCTTCGTAGCGGATGACGATAACGTCGCCTGGTTTGATTTCGCCCCCAAGTATTGCTGCCAGGGCGGGTTCTTCTCCATCAAAGACACGCGCCGGACCATGATGGTGCGCCATTTCCGGAGCAACTGCAGCTGCTTTCACGACAGCGCCATCCGGCGCAAGGTTTCCACGCAGTATGGCGATGCCCCCGTCAACACTGTATGGATTATCCAAGGGACGGATGACATCGGTGTAACGCCGGGCATTTCTCACATTTTCGGCAACGGTTTTGCCGGTCACTGTTTCAGGTTCTCCGTGAATGACACCTTTTTGGTGTAAGAGGGCCAACACTGCGGGTATGCCACCTGCTTCTTCCAGATCCTGCATATGGTGATCCCCGGAGGGACTCAACTTCACCATATAGGGGGTGCGTTGGCTGATGGCGTCAAAGGTTTCCAGCGAAAGCTTGAGTCCGGCATCGTTAGCCACTGCCGGTAAATGGAGGACGGTGTTTGTGGAACCGCCAATCGCCATATCGGTGGCAATGGCATTTTCGAAGGCTGCCTGGGTCATTATATCGCGTGGTTTCAGATCGATGTCGACCAGGTGCATCACTTGCATACCGGCATGTTTTGCCAGGCGGATACGGGCGCCGGTCATGGCGGGAATGGTCCCATTCCCCGGTAACCCCATCCCCAGAGCTTCGGTGAGGCAGTTCATAGAGTTGGCGGTAAACAAACCCGCACAAGAACCGCAACCGGGGCAAGCCGCGAACTCCATTTCGCGAAGTTCATCACCATCCATCTTGCCTGCCTGGTATTTTCCCACAGCCTCAAACAGGGTCTTCAGGTCAATGTCCTCGCCCTGGAAACGCCCAGCCATCATGGGACCTCCGCTCACGAAGATGGAGGGGATATTGATGCGTCCGGCTGCCATCAACATACCGGGCACGATTTTGTCACAATTGGGAATAAAAACCAAACCGTCAAAACTGTGCCCAATAACCATGGATTCGACGGAGTCGGCAATCAACTCGCGGCTGGGCAGAGAAAAGTGCATGCCTTTGTGTCCCATGGCAATGCCATCACAGACGCCGATGACATTGAATTCCAGGGGGGTCCCGCCGGCATGGCGGACCCCGGCTTTTACCGCGGCACTGATGGTGCCCAAATGGGCATGACCGGGGACAATCTCATTAAATGAGTTGACTATGCCGATGATGGGGCGTTCCAGTTCCTCCGGGGTAAGTCCAGTGGCATAGAACAAACTGCGGTGCGGCGCCCGTTCAAAGCCTTTTTTTGTTGCGTCACTGCGCATGATAGTCTCCTTTATTCGCTATATTTGACCGTTACCTTGTTTCGACAGTAATTAATCCGACAATAGTTTAGCACAGAAACCTTTTATTTATTCACAAGTCCATCGGTCTGCGGCGCGGAATCTTCACCAACATGTTTCATAAAAATCCCACACCCCATTATTAACTATGGCGGTTCATTGACCGCATCTTGCTACCGATTAGCGGAGTGCTGAACTTAAAGCGCTGACGACTGCATCCCCCATTTCAACGGTATTGACAACAGGATCACCGGTAGCAGCAATATCTTTTGTGCGCAGACCCTGCTCAAGAACAGTGTTGACAGCTTTTTCTACAGCATCCGCTTCTATGTCCAAACCCAGTGAGTAACGCAGAAGCATAGCCACGCTGAGGATTGTTGCCAACGGATTGGCTATCCCTTGCCCCGCTATATCAGGGGCACTGCCGTGGATGGGTTCATAGACACCGCTGCTGCCCTGTCCTAATGAAGCTGAAGCCAACATCCCCATAGAGCCCGCCAGCATAGAGGCTTCATCGGTGAGGATGTCACCAAACATATTACCGGTAACAATAACGTCAAAATCAGACGGACGGCGCAACAGGTGCATCGCGGCAGCATCGACCAGCATATGGTCCAATACGATATCCGGGTATTCCGGGGCGATCTTGACAACCGTTTGCCGCCACAAGCGTGAATTTGCCAGCACATTAGCCTTATCCACGGAGGTCACTTTACGGCGCCGCAGGCGAGCCAGTTCAAAGGCTTTGCGCACGATTCGTTCTACTTCAGGCGCTGTATAGAGCATAGTATCGTAAGCCGTCAGGTCATCGGGGGTAGCTT
This sequence comes from uncultured Chloroflexia bacterium, assembly GCA_963700595.1. Classification (GTDB taxonomy): domain Bacteria; phylum Chloroflexota; class Anaerolineae; order B4-G1; family SLSP01; genus PWVB01. Next base: position 601,518 of record CAVOYE010000006.1, on the reverse strand, counting down.
CCTTTCGAGGTCCGAAGTATATACCACCCGTGAGTTCACGGACGACCAACAGGTCAACGCCTGCCAATCTTTCACTGCGCAAGGGTGATGCATCCTGCAGCATCGGGTAGATGCGTACCGGGCGCAGGTTGGCAAAAAGCCCCAATCCTTTACGCAACCCCAATAATCCTTGCTCGGGGCGTACTCTGGCAGTCGGGTCGGACCATTTTGGACCCCCAACGGCGCCCAGCAGTACAGCATCCGCTTCGCGGCATGCTGAAAGGGTTGATTCGGGTAATGGATTGCCAGTGGCATCAATTGCGCAGCCACCCATCAGGTGCTGCTCGAAGGTGAAGGTGTGCCCGTAAGTCTGTGCAACAGCTTTAAGAACTTTGACGCCTTCGGCGACAACTTCAACACCGATGCCGTCTCCGGGTAAAGTGACGATGTTTTTTTGCATTATTATCCTCTGTTCAAATATTATCCGTTACTTTGAACCATATACTTTCAGTTCTATGGTTTCCGCATCCGGTGTGATACGTAAGACATTATCGCGCAGTTCCTGAAGATGGGAAAAAATGTCGGCGGCAGGAATACCGGACGGAGCATAGACCGTATAGAGCACATTGCGCGTTTCCGGGCTGATTTGGGTGCGTTGGTCAGGTCCGTAAATAATGGCAGATATCACCCCAGCTGCATCAGCGATAAACATATCACGGGCTTTTAATTCCTGTTCCTGACCGTTGATACGCGTATAGATCTCACGCCCTTCAGCAACATCAATTCTGATGGGGGGCTGTATTTTGTCCAGGTCGTGACCCGCTGTAAGCAGCATATGCTTTAATTCCGCCATAAACATGGCTTCAACCAGAGCCGCGACACCGGGGATCGACCTGCCTTTCAGGACCATAGATTCTACCTGCTGCTGGACATGATATGATTTGTTGAACTGTTTATAGTAGGCTTTGTATGCTTGCATCACCGGCAAGGCTCTGATTTCAGTTTTGCCACCTGTGGAAAACTGCTGCCGCAGGGATGTTTCTATAATGGCTTTTTGGGCATCCAGAGCGGGACAAGACGCCGGGTTGGCAGTTTTGTGCATTTCCAGGATACCGATATGGGCTTCCGGGTAGGAATCTATCCAGCGTTGCGTGACGGTTATCATCTTTTCAGAATCCCCTGATTTACCAGATCTATTTGCTATCCTGATTGAAGGTCAGTCCATATTCAACAGCATCCAGAAGAGCAATCCAGCTGGCTTCAATGATATTGGCTGAAGCTCCGACGGTGCTCCACCTGTGGGTGCCGTTTTGTACGTCGATAAGCACCCGGGTCGTTGCCGCTGTGCCGGTATCGCTATCCAGGATGTGAACTTTATAATCCACCAGATCAAAATCCGCAAGATGCGGGTAGGTGGGCACCAGTGCTTTTCGTAAGGCAGCATCGAGCGCGTTAACCGGACCATTTCCACCTGCCGCAGTGTGATATATTTGATCGCCCACGCGGATTTTCACCGTGGCTTCGGCAAAAAGCCCCCGTCCTTCACGGTGTTCAACCACTGCCATGAAGTCCAGCAGTTCAAAGGGTGGCTCATAATTTGCCCGTGAACGCTGCAGAATCATCTCTACGGAGGCATCCGCGCCCTCAAAGGTGAACCCCCGATGTTCCAGTTCCTTAATCTTTTGCAGGACTTCGGGTAAATCCTGCAATTCTGTGTGGGTAATTCCCATATCCTCAGCTTTGCTCAAGAGATTACCCTTGCCTGAGAGTTCTGACACGACCACCCGCGCTTCATTGCCAACGAGGGCGGGGTCGATGTGCTGGTAACTGAGAATATTGCGCCGCAGCGCGGCAACATGGATTCCACCTTTGTGCGCAAACGCACTGCGTCCAACATATGGTGCATGGCGATAGGGGGATTGATTTGCGACAATGGCAATGGAGCGCGCCGTATGCGTCAACTGTGTAAGATTTCCGGTCGGCAAGACTGCCAAATCCAACTTCAGTTCCAGGTTGGCGATAATCGTGCAAAGGTCTGCATTCCCACAACGTTCTCCATACCCATTGGCTGTCCCCTGCACATGGGCAGCTCCGCATCTTACAGCTGCCAGGGAATTAGCGACCGCGACCCCACCATCATTATGGGCATGGATACCGATAGTGCTGTCCGGGAAAGCTGCTAGGATTTCGGCAACGATAGTCTCAACCTCCCACGGCATGGAGCCTCCATTGGTATCACAAAGCACCAGGAGGTCAGCTCCCCCGTCCACCGCAGCTTGCAGTGTGCTCAGGGTATAGATCGGGTCATCTTTGTAGCCATCAAAAAAATGTTCCGCGTCATAAACGATTTCTTTTCCCTGGGATTTTACGTAAGCTACTGTTTCGCGGATGATGCGTAAATTTTCTTCAGGTGTCGTGCGGAGCACATCTGTGACATGCAGCATCCAGCTTTTGCCCACGACGGCAACCACCGGTGTTTGGGCATTGACCATTGCCAGGATGTTTTCATCACATGCCGGTTCGGTATTCACGCGGCAGGTGCTGCCAAATGCCACTATTTTAGCCTGTTTAAGTTCCAGACCTTGAACGCGCTCAAAATATTCCACATCTTTGGGATTGGAACCGGGCCATCCACCTTCGATATAATCGACACCCAGATTGTCCAACAACTTTGTGATTTTTAGTTTGTCCTCGACCGAAAGTGATATGCCCTCAGCCTGAGTCCCATCACGCAGTGTCGTGTCGTAGAGTTTCACTTTACCCTGTTCCATCGCGCCTGTCCTTTTGTTAACCGGGAATATTGTATTTTGTTTACGTGTTTGCTTTCAACCGCTTGCGTGTAAAGGGTACCAAACCACCAGCTTCGATGATTTCCATAATAAATCCGGGGAATGGCGATGTCATATATACAGTACCGGTGCGGGTATTGGTAATGGAGCCTGCTGTCAGATCGACGATAAGCTGATCGCCATTCTGGATGTCTGCAACAGCCTCCGGGCAGGCGAGAATGGGCAGCCCGATGTTGATGGCGTTTCGATAGAAAATTCGTGCAAAACTTTCAGCGACGACGCAAGATACACCAGCGCCTTTAATTGCCAGGGGCGCGTGCTCACGGGATGAACCGCAGCCGAAATTTTCACCACCTACGATGATGTCGCCCTTTTGCACTCCACTTGCGAATGTCGTGTCCAGATCTTCCATACAATGTTGAGCGAGTTCCTCAGGTAACGACATATTGAGATATCGAGCGGGGATTATGGCATCGGTGTCGATATTGTCGCCATATTTCCATACTTTGCCGGTAAGTTTCATGACAGCACCTCCTGGGGCGAGACAATGTACCCGGTGATAGCGGTCGCAGCAGCCACAGCGGGATTACTCAGATAAACTTCGCTGTCAGGATGGCCCATCCGACCGCGGAAATTACGGTTTGTGGTGCTGATGCTGCGTTCGCCAGCGGCAAGAATTCCCATATATCCGCCCAGGCATGGACCACAGGTGGGGGTGCTGACTGCGGCGCCGGCTTCAATAAAGATCTCGATAAGGCCCTCCCGTAACGCATCCAGGTATACTTGCTGCGAACCGGGCAGAACTATCGTGCGCACATTACGGTTCACCTTACGCCCCTTCAATATTTGCGCAGCGACACGCAGGTCATCGAGACGCCCGTTGGTGCACGACCCAATCACAGACTGGTCGACACGAATATCGCGCGCATCACTCACCGGTCGCGCGTTTTCAGGGAGATGCGGGAATGAGACCTGAGGCTGCATCTGGCTGACATCAAATTCGATGACAGCTTCGTAGGAGGCATCGCCATCAGGGGAAACAACCTGGTATGGGCGTTGAGCACGTTCCTGCACATAAGCGAGTGTTGTGTTATCAGGCGTAAACAGACCGGCTTTACCACCGGCTTCAATCGCCATATTCGCCATGGTTAATCTGCCGGACATCGGCAGCGCATCAATAACAGGACCGGTAAATTCCATCGATTTGTAAAGCGCACCGCTGACACCAATTTGCCCGATTGTGTAGAGGATCAGGTCTTTCCCGCCAACCCAGGGTTGAAGTTCGCCGTTGTATACAAACTTGATTGTTGAAGGAACGCGCATCCAGATGCTGCCTGTCGCCATCGCTACAGCAATGTCGGTCGATCCCATTCCGGTGGCAAATGCACCCAGAGCCCCGTAGGTACAGGTGTGGGAATCAGCCCCAACCACAAGGTCTCCCGGAAGGACCAACCCTTTTTCAGGCAAAATAACATGTTCGATCCCCATTCTGCCGACGTCATAATGGTTGGGGATTTCTTGCTGCTGGGCGAATTCCCGCATGATCAAGCATTGTTCGGCAGATTTGATGTCTTTGTTAGGGACGAAGTGATCGGCAACCAGGACAACCTTATCCCGGTCGAAGACTTTGTCGACGCCCAGTTTCTCGAATTCGCGGAGAGAAATAGGGGCTGTAATATCATTGGCAAGCACGACATCGACGTTTACTTCGACCAGGTCCCCGGGCCAAAGGTCCCGGTCTTTTTCTATACCAACGCAATGTGAACCAATAAGCTTTTCAGCTAAAGTATGACCACGCAACGTGTCCTCCTCTAATGATCCGAATTATCACAAAGATCAGGTGAAAGCGCACCATTCTGTGTGACGCTATCGCCGGGTAATACCACAGTACTTGCTATTTCATTTTTAAGCATTGCATGGGAAAGTCCTTCCGGGTCCCATTGCGCTACCCAACCACGTGGTTGGGGGAAGGGCCAATCGTCAATTCCGTTCCGGTTTTGCATGGCTTCAAGCTGGCTGGCTTTTATTTTCCCCTCTTCTTCAGCGTTCATCACTTTCCCTCCTCGTGTAAAAAGCAATGGCTAAGTCAAGCTCTGGTTATTTACAGCATTGGTTTATCAAAACATTGGTTTATCAAAACATTGGTTAATTAAAACATTGCCAGACAAAAATGATAATACAAAATTATATCATCAGACGGTCTTGACTTTAACTCTGGCAGCATCAAGACGTGTGGCAATTAAGCGGTTCAATGCAAACATATAGGCTTTCGCGCTGGCGACCACGATATCGTTATCCGATCCATGTCCGCTGAAAACAGTGCGCGTGTCACCATTGACCGGTTTGTCAGCCTGAATACGAATCGTCACGCGTCCCACCGCGTCAATTCCCTCAGTGATAGCTTGCACGGAGAATTCGATTAATTCATTGGGCTCACCGATCACCCGGTTGATGGCTTTGTACACCGCGTCAACCGGACCGGTGCCGTGATCCGCATCACAATAAACGATGCCATCAGGACCTTTGATGCGGACGGTGGCTGTGGGAATGCTGTGATCACCGCAAGATACCTGCACTTGCTCCAGGTGATATGTTTCCTGGAAGAACATTTCCGCTTCATCAGAAACGATTGCCTCGAGATCTTTTGTTTCGACAGTTTTCTTTTTGTCCGCAACTTCCAGGAAGCGCAGATAGACCTTCTCAAATTTATCCGCATCCAGTTCGTACCCCAACTCATTCAAACGATGGCGTAAACCGTGACGTCCAGAACGGGCAGAGAGGATGATTTCTGAATCAGGCACGCCTACGTCACGCGGATTGATGATCTCGTAAGTGGTCCGTTCTTTGAGCACACCATCCTGGTGAATACCGGACGAGTGCGCAAAAGCGTTGGATCCGACGATGGCTTTATTGGGCTGCACTAGAATGCCAGTGAGATGGCTGACCATCCGACTGACGGGATACAAGCGGGAGGAATCGACACGGGTATCTATGTTGAATTGATCGCGACGTGTTTTTAGCGCCATCACGACTTCCTCAAGTGAAGCATTCCCAGCACGTTCACCGATACCGTTGATGGTGACTTCGACCTGGCGCGCACCATTGCGCACCCCGGCCAAGGAGTTCGCGGTTGCCATACCAAGGTCATTATGGCAGTGCACCGAGATGACTGCTTTATGGATATTGGGCACATTATCCATAATTCCGCGGATTAAGATCCCGAATTCGTCCGGGGTTGTGTACCCGGTCGTGTCGGGGATGTTGACCACAGTCGCGCCGGCAGTGATGATAGATTCGATGACATGATAGAGATATGGTGGATCTGCTCGCCCGGCATCTTCGGTGTAGTATTGGATATCATCGACAAATTTCTTGGCATATTTAACCGCATTTATGCCCATCTCAAGCGCAGCTTCGCGCGTGGTGTGCAATTTGTGTTGGATATGGACATCGGAGACCCCAAGACCGGTATGGATGCGGGGATAAGCAGCACCTTTTAGCGCCTCAACTGCTGCGTCGATATCACCCTGGCGTGCTCTGGTTAAGCCGCAGATTGTGCAGTTGCGTATCTCCTGTGAAATGCGACGGACGGCTTCGAAGTCACCCGGTGAGGAAATAGGAAAACCCGCTTCGATAACATCAATACCCATGGATTCAAGGACGCGCGCTATTTCCAGTTTTTCATCAACATTAAGGGCTGCGCCCGGTGATTGTTCACCATCGCGCAGTGTTGTATCGAAAATAATTACCCTGTCATTGACCTTTGCCTTGCTACTAACCCCAGAATCGTCCATACCGCCTCCCACCGCTTTTATTGAATCTCACCGACCAGTTAAGCGCTTTCTACTTTTTCCAGTTATCAGGACGCAGGGACCTGACTGCGGCACCAGCCCGCCACATTTCGGATTCTCGCATTTCGCGGAGTTCTGCCTCGAGTTTAACACGGTAATCCGGGGCACTGTTGGCAGCCAGTGTGATGCGTGTTTCCTCACCAGAAACCACACTCTCGTATAACTTATCAAAGACCGGCGCTACAGCATCTCGGAAGGGAACACGCCAATCCAGTGCTCCGCGCTGGGCGGTGGTGCTGCAGTTAGCATACATCCAGTCCATCCCGTTTTTGTCAACCAACCGGATGAGGCTTTGGGTCAATTCTTCAACCGTCTCGTTGAAAGCTTCACTGGGAGAATGTCCATTTTTGCGCAGGACGTTGTATTGTGCTTCCATCACGCCAGCCAGCGCACCCATTAATATGCCACGCTCGCCGGTCAGGTCGCTATGGACTTCCATTTCAAACGTGGTGGGGAACAGGTAACCGGAACCGATACCAATACCGAGTGCCATCACCCGCTCAGTAGCCCGACCGGTGTAATCCTGATAGACGGCGAAACTGCTGTTGATACCGCTTCCGGCGAGGAAATTCGCGCGAACGCTGGTGCCCGACCCTTTTGGGGCTGCCATAATCACATCAACATAAGGTGGGGGCACAACCCCCGTCTGATCACCATAGACGATAGAAAAACCGTGCGAGAAATATAACGCATCACCTTTCTTCAGGTGCGGTTTAATCTGCGGCCAGGTCATTTTCTGCGCGGCATCTGAAACCAGGTACTGAATAATGGTACCACGGTCTGTGGCTTCCTCGAGCGTGAAAAGTGTTTCTCCTGGGACCCATCCGTCATTGACCGCTTTGTCCCATGCTGCCTGGTCGCCTTTCCATTGCCCGACTATGACATTCATGCCGTTATCTTTCAGGTTCAAACCCTGGGCAGGGCCTTGCACACCATAACCCAAAATGGCGATAACTTCATCCTTAAGTACCTCACGGGCTTTCTCAAGCGGGAATTCGTCCCGCATAACAACTTCTTCAACCACGCCACCAAAATCTATCTTTGCCACGTCTGTTCTCCTTAAAAGTGATAATGTTTATTTAGTTGAATAATGAAAGGAAATTTCTATGTGCGAAACCAGCTATGCCAGACCATTACCCCGCACCATAGCGACTCGCCCGGTCCGGACCATCTCTTTAATGCCATAGGGGCGCATCACTTCGACCAAACTTTCGATTTTATCACCTGTTCCTGTGACTTCAATCATCAATGCATCACGCCCTACATCCACAACACGTCCCCGGAATGTTTCTACAAGCTGCATAACCTCACCGCGCAATGTGCTGTTTTCTGTGTGAACTTTGATTAATGCCAACTCGCGTGTGACAGCCGGAGCGGCGGTTATATTTTCCACGGTGATGACATTGACTAATTTCATCAGGTTCTGCGCGACCTTTTCGGCGTCAGTGTTTGTGCTGTCAACGACAATGGTCATGCGCGAGACGCCTTGTTTTTCGGTGTGACCCACCGTTAAACTCTCAATATTGAATGCCCGTCTCCGGAACAAACTCGCAACGCGGGTTAACACTCCAGGCTTATCCTCAACCAATGCAATTAAGGTGCTTTTCATCTTATTTCTCCTTGGGCGTGGGCAGGGGGCGCCGGATCATATCGTCCAATGCAGCGCCGGATGGCACCATCGGGTATACATTGGCATCTTCACCCTCTTCAGCGATTTGGAAGTCAATAAATGTGGGTCCATCATGGGCACGGGCTTCAGCGATGGCTTGCCGGGCTTCTGTGCGGTTTGTGGCACGCCAGGATTTGATGCCATAGGCTTCAACTAATTTCACAAAATCCGGATTTATTAACCGGGTGGCTTCGTAGCGTTTATCGTAGAACATCTCCTGCCATTGGCGGACCATACCCAGATAGCCATTGTTAGACAGCGCGATACGGATCGGCAAGTTTTCCTGAATGATCGTGCCTAATTCATGCATCGTCATTTGAAAACCACCATCACCGACAATAGCCCAAACTTCACGCTCCGGCGCGGCAAATTTCGCGCCAATTGCTGCAGGCAACCCGAAACCCATGGTACCCAATCCGCCGGAAGTGATCACTGAATAAGGATAGTCATTGGGGTAATATTGCGCTGCCCACATCTGGTGCTGACCCACGTCAGTGGCGACAATTGCTTTGCCGTTGGTGGCTTCCCAGATATCATTGATAAAATGGGGGGCTACCAGTTGCCCATTTTCCGGGCGATTGATGATATCACGGCGCCGGTTGTCCATTTGCCACCGTTCTATCTCTGACAGCCACTCTGAGTGCGCTTCCGGATTGACCAAGGGCAACAACTGTTCCAGCACCTGTTTCAGGTCGCCCAGGATAGCCACATCAACCTGGACAATTTTGTTAAGTTCGGCTGCGTCCATATCAATGTGGATACGCTTTGCCTTGGGCGAATAGGTGGCAAGTGTACCGGTTACGCGGTCGTCAAAACGCATTCCAAAGGCAAGCAATAGATCCGCTTCCTGGATTGCCTGGTTAACACATGCTTCGCCGTGCATGCCCATCATACCCAAAGCCCGGGGATGGGATTCGGGGAATCCGCCTTTACCCAGCAGCGTGAGTCCAACCGGGGTTTGCGTTTTATCCACGAAAGCCATTAATTGGTCCATCGCGTGGGACATCAGCACGCCTTGCCCCGCCAGAATAACAGGGCGCTGCGCTGCGTTAATCAGATCTGCAGCTTTTTTTACAAGATCAATATCTCCAGGACCGCTGGGGTGGTAACCGGGTAATTGTATGTCGTCTCCTGGGGGTACAAATTCTGTGTACGCCTGTTGTACATCTTTGGGTAAGTCGATGAGAACGGGACCCGGACGTCCGCTTTTGGCGATGTAGAACGCTTCATGGATAATGTCTGCGAGGTCATCGACATCTGTTACCAAATAGTTGTGTTTGGTAATCGGCAGGGTGATGCCAGTGATATCGCACTCCTGAAAAGCATCGGTGCCGATCAGATATGTCTGCACTTGCCCGGTGATACAGACTATAGGAGAGGAGTCCATGGCTGCCGTCGCGATACCGGTTACCAGATTGGTTGCTCCTGGGCCGGAGGTCGCTATTGCGACCCCTACTTTTCCAGAGATACGCGCATACGCATCGGCAGCGTGGGCTGCACATTGCTCATGGCGCACAAGGACATGATGGACACCATATTCCTGACGCGGATGATACATATGCATAATAGTGCCACCGGGAATTCCAAATGTGACATCCACATTTTCCCTTTTCAGCATTTCCCATACGATTTCTGCACCTGATTTTTTCATAGGTTTCTTACTCCTCCTGATCCAATTTGACCACTCTATGCAGTTACCTAATGTTGACCGCAGAAAATAATCTTTAAAGTATTTTCCGCGTTATTACAAATCTCTTTTCCTTTGGCTGTGACAAAAAGAAACCGCCCTTTTGTAGGCGGTTTTTTTGCTATGTCTGGATATTAGATTTTTATCCTAACCGCCCCAACTCTTGCGACTAAGCAAGAGGACGATAATCAGAACAACGTTAATCAATAAACCGGCAATAATGCGGTCTGAGATCAAGTTATTGAAAGGGATGGCGATTGCATGCACACGCTTACCGCGGGTGTTCAGGTCAGGATTATGATATTGCGACTTAGAATCGGGTTCCATTTAGATTTTACCTTTTATACGCGATACGTTATGTGCATGGATCCAGCTATCAACGGCGTTATAAAATTTGAGCCGCCCTATTGGGCGGCTCTGGATATTTTTTGACCTGGTATGTTTTGCCCAAAAGTAGTAAGCTCTCTAGCCCAAAAGTAGGACTAACAGCACATTTAGCAAAACAATGACCAGTTTTCCGGTACGCATCTTTATCTAATGACCTTATATTTGGATTAAACAGCATTATACAATAACCTGGCTGAACTGTCAATAAGTTTGCCTTCATTGTGTTATTTAAAAAACAAAATCGGACATTATAAAGGTGAAAAGTTCAAGCCTTCAGTAGAGCTTCTGTAAAATTATTGCACAGCCTATGCTGAAAAACAGTTGCAGCTTTATATCTCACAAAAGTGCATAAACCTGATACAAAAGTACATGACATATATTTTTAGCAATGCTATTGTATTTATAGGGGCTACGTCGGTGCCAGTTTATGGGAGGTTAGGCTTTGCGGGCGACTTGTGTTTTAGCAGAATTGAGGTCCGGAGTATTTCGATCTTTGGAAGCCGACGTAGAACAGGCCGGTCTGACCATTGTGGCACATATCATCCGGGGCGAGGACCTGCTGGATAAAGCTCGTGAACTACAACCTGATGTCATCATTATGGACGTTGAGATTTCGGGCAAAGTGCGGGGTTGGCAAGCGCTGATGGCACTTAAAGCTGACGTGGAGACGAGTCATATTCCGGTCATTGCTTATGCCGACCTCGATTTTCCATGGTATGTGTCTGAAGAAGAGCGCCCCTGGTTTGAATGGGCTTGCCTTGAACTGGCGGATGCCTATGTGCGTCCCCACCGTTTATGCTTTGAGATTGCCCCAGCGCTTGAACAAGTTGGCATCCACGTTCAGTCACCGGGTGATCCAGGTACTGGAAAGAAACACCAGAGCGATACCGCGGAAAGGAGGTAAACAGCAAAACAACATCCCAAGTATATATGAATCCAGTGACTATTTAATATACTAAACCCAGGAGGAAAAGAAATGTTTAAAAATCGAAGATGGATACTGCTCGTTGCTATGGCACTATTGCTCACTATGAGCATCGTGAGCTGCAAAACAGCGACCCCGGAACCTGCTACGGTAGTCCCAACAGAAGAACCAGCAAAACCTACCGAAGCACCCGCAGAACCTGTTTCCCAGTACAAACAAGCCCCTATGTTGGATGGGATGGATTTACCGCCCGTAGATGAGCGATTACCTGGAAATCCGTATGTCTACGAGGGTCCGGACAGCCCGGGTGTCTACGGCGGAACATTGGAGAGAATCGAGGTCATTGGCGCGAATGTGGTTCATGGGGCTATGTTTATTAACCCTGCCTATTTCATGGTCTACACCGAGGACCAGTCGGACATTGTCCCGCACCTTGCTGAAAATGTAGATGTCAACGACGACGCCACAGAGTATACCATCTACCTGCGTAAAGGTGTCAAGTGGTCCGACGGACGAACCATTTACGGCTGATGACATCCTGTTCTATTGGGAAGATGGTGTCAGGATCCTGATGTTGCATTTGCCAACTACCTGGGGCAAGCTGTAAGTTTTGCTGAAAGTCGATGACTATACAGTCAAGATGGTTTCCGATACGCCTAATGCGATCCTCTTAAGCCTGCTCGCCCATCCGAACGGTGCGAACCTATGCCTGGTATCCCAAGCACTACTGCTCCCAGTTCCATGCTTCCTACAACGAGGACGCTCAAACACTGGCTGAGGAAGCAGATTTTGATACCTGGGTGCAGAACTTTGATGCCAAGTGCGGCCGGACTGCATATGCAGACAATGCCGCGCTGCCTACGCTGGGGCCTGGATGTTAACCCAGGACGTCACGGGCGCGACCACAGACTTATGAATACGTGCGCAACCCCTACTTCTGGGCTGTGGATCAAGCAGGTCAGCAACTTCCCTATGTTGACCGCGTCCAATATCACACGCATGGCCGATACGGATGCAGCCAGCCTGCGTGTTGCCGCAGGATGAGCTCACCTATCAGTGGGCAAGGATCAACTCCAACGACTTCAAAGCGTTCTATCTGGAGAACGCTGAGGCGGGTGGATACCAGTTCGTAGATATCCCGTCTACAGGCGGCAACACCATGTCTGATCCATGTCGCCCAGACTTCTCGCGACGAGATGCACGCACCGATCCTACAGAATAAAGACTTCCGCATTGGCCTTTCCTATGCCATCAACCGGCAGGAGATGATCGACACCCTGTGGCTGGGTATCGGCACCCCGCGCCAGATGGCACCATTGCCTGAGTCTCCGTATTACATCGGCGATGAAATGGCGAACCAGTACGTCGAATACGATGTTGATCTGGCGAACGAGTACCTGGACAAGGTGCTTCCTGATAAAGATGCCGACGGTTATCGTCTTGGTCCGGATGGCGAGCGCTTTATTCTGACGTTCCCTGTTGCCGAAGATAGGACAAGATCTCGACGCAGCAGAAATGCTTGCCAGGTACTGGGATGCTGTGGGATTGCAAGTCGAGGTACGTCCCGGTCCGCGCGAGGCTACACACCAGATGATGGAAGATGACGGGACATGGGACATAACAATCTGGGGTGGTGGTCCCGGCATTGATGTTCCGCTTCAGCATGCAGCTTACACACCTGCGACAAAGACCACCGGCGATGAGTTCTACGCCGAGTATTGGGCCGAGTGGTACCGGAATCCCAATTCGCCTACAGCGATGGAACCCCCGCCAGTGGTCATGCAGCAGATTGATCTGGTACGCCAGGCTGATACAGACGACCAGCGTCTGAAGATCGTATCGCAATCTGGAAACAGATTCTTGAGATCACCAAGGAGCAATTCTGGCTGATCGGTATCAGCTTCATCGCAGCCAGGTTTCATGATCGTCAAGAACAACGTCCGGAACGTCCCAACGCCCCTGTTACCTGGACTGGCCACACGGAGGGAACGTACGCTCCTCAGAGGGTATGGTGTCTATCTTCAGTAGCAATTGAGAGTGTCAAGTTGTTTGTAGAGTAACCACCCGTAAGGGTGTGTAAATAGACGTGGTCGGGGCGCTGCCTCAGCACTCCGACCACGTCTGACACATTGTAGGCTCAAGAGGTGTTTGCTATGTTAAGTTATATTATTCGGCGTATCCTGTTGATTGTTCCCGACGCTTGATCGTCGTCTCGATGATCTCCTTTGTCGTTATCGATTTGCCAGAAGGTGACTATATCGATTCGTATGTCACCGGTTTCGGCAGTGCGGGCGCAGATGTCACCCAGGAGACTATCGAGTCGCTGCGCCATCGCTATGGGCTGGACCAGCCCTTGCCTGTTCGCTATTTCAAATGGATCAGCGGTATCGTGCTGCGGAACGATTGGGGCCACTCGTTTGCCTACTCCAAGCCAGTCTCGGAATTGATCGGTGAGACGGATGGTGCTGACCAGTTGTGCTCGCGCTTGGCTTCGGTCGCTGCTCACCTGGATCGTGGGGCTGCCGATTGGTATCTATTCCGCAGTCAAGCAGTACTCGGTGGGGGACTATGTCGCGTCGTTCCTGGGCTTTATCGGCGTCGCTGTACCGGGTTTTCTGATCGCGTTGATTGTGATGTACCTGGCTTTCAAATGGACCGGGTATGTCGTTGGTGGGTTGTTTTCGCCCGAGTACTGCGCAAGCTCCCTGGAGTCTGGGAAAGTCGCTGGATCTGTTGAAGCGCCTGTGGGTGCCGGCCGTGATCGTTGGCCTTGAGCGGTGTGGCCGGGACGATCCGCACCACCCGGGCTAACATGCTGGACGAACTGCACCGCCCCTACGTGGTGACGGCGCGCTCCAAGGGCCTTTCTGAAAGCCGCGTCATCCTGAAATACCCGGTACGGATTATCCTTAACCCGTTTGTCAGCAGCCTGGCCTTTCTTCTGCCCAACCTGATCTCCAGCGGGACGATCGTGGCCAACGTGCTCAGCCTGCCGACCACCGGGCCGATGTACCTGGCCGCATTGCAGCAGCAGGACAGCTACCTGGCCGGTTCATTTGTCCTTCTATTAAGCACGTTGACGTTGATCGGGACGCTGATCTCGGACATCCTGTTGGCCTTGGTTGATCCACGCATCCGCGTGGGAGCGTGAGGTATAAAAATGAGCGAACATGAAACCAGAGAGCAAACAGGGAATGATCCGGAAGCTCTACACGAATCTAGCTTCTAAACGATGAGCGTGTCGCTGCCACACCTCTGGGCGAAACGCGCGTCGAAGTCGCCGGCCAGTGGCTGCTTATGTGGTGGAAGTTTCGTCGTCACAAGGTCGCCCTGGCCAGTGCAATCGTGGTCATCCTGCTTTACTGTGTCGTGTTTCTGGGCGAGTTTCTTGCCCCTTTTGATCCTGAGGCGTTTAACAGCACTTTTACCTTTGCACCGCCGCAGGGGCTGCGCCTGTTCGACGAAGGCCGGTTTGCACCCTATGTGTGCGGCTACGACGTCGACGGTAGATCAGAAGCTTTATAAACGGGTGTTTACACCCAACTGCGAGCAGAACAAGATCCCGCTGAGCTTCTTTACCAAGGGTACACCCTACAAGTTTCTGGGGCTTTTTGACACGAGCTTCGGCTATTTGGTCCCAAGAACTCAGAGGACGTCTTTTTCCTGCTGGGCGCAGACCGCCTGGGACGAGACCTGTACAGCCGGCTTGTCTATGGGACGCGCATTTCGTTATCCATCGGATTAATCAGCGTGTTTCTGACCCTGTTCCTGGGCATTCTGCTGGGGGGAGTTGCCGGCTATTTTGGGGGTATTGCCGACGCCATTGTGATGCGAACGGTCGAATTTATCCGTGTTATCCCGCGTGTTCCGCTGTGGATGGGACTGGTCGCTGCGATTCCCCTGACATGGGATCCCTTAGCCGTCTACTTTGGGATTACAGTCATTCTTTCGTTTCTGAATTGGGCTGGACTGGCACGCGTGGTACGGGGTTGGTTTATGGCGCTGAAGACGGATGACTATGTCATTTCGGCCTGGCTGGATGGGGCGAGTCAGATACGCATCATTCTGCGCCACATCCTGCCGGCGATCTACAGCTATATTATTGCCGTGGTCACGCTCTCTATTCCGAGCACCATTCTGTCTGAAACAGCTTTGAGTTTTCTGGGACTGGGGCTGCGCCCACCGATTATCAGTTGGGGTGTCCTGCTCAAGGAAGCGCAAAGCGTGCGCACCGTATCCATGGCCCCCTGGCTGCTGGTCCCGGCACTGGCGATTATGGTGACGGTTCTGGCGCTAAACTTTTTAGGTGACGGGCTGCGCGATGCGGCAGATCCCTATGGATAAGGGGGTACCGATGGCGGATAATGGGGATATTTTGTTGGAAGTCAAGAGACCTCAAGACACACTTTTTCACTGATGAAGGTGTGGTCAAAGCTGTCAATGGGGTCGATTTTAATGTGAATCGGGGTCAGACGGTCTGCCTGGTTGGCGAATCGGGTTGCGGTAAATCGGTGACAGCCCTTTCAATCCTGCAACTTGTCGGAGCGCCAGGGCGAATCGTGGATGGATCAATTCTTATTCACCGACCAGATTCAGAGGGTGGTGAGGTTGTCGATCTGGCAAAACTAAACCCGCGCGGAAAGGAAATCACGGAAGATCCGAGGCAAAGAGATTTCGATGATCTTTCAGGAGCCAATGACATCCCTGAGTGCGGTCTACACCATCGGCAACCAGATTATGGAGTCCATCATCCTGCACTTCCAAGTGAGTAAACAGGAAGCCAGAAATCGAGCGATTGATATGCTGCGCCGCGTCGGGATTCCCAAACCTGAAGACCGGGTGGATGCGTATCCCTTTGAGCTCTCAGGGGGTATGCGGCAACGGGCGATGATCGCAATGGCGCTATCCTGCGGACCGAGTTTGCTGATCGCAGATGAACCGACAACAGCTCTGGATGTGACCACCCAAGCCAATATCCTGGATCTTAATCCTCGAACTCCAAAACGAATTTGGTATGGCTGTGCTCTTTATCACACACAACCAGGGTGTTGTCGCCGAAATTGCTGATCGAGGTCGTGGTTATGTATCTGGGGCAAATGGTCGAGCAGGGGAGCTGTGGACGAGGTATTTCACGATACAAGACACCCCTATGCCCGTGCTTTGCTACGCTCGATCCCGGTACTGGGTGAAAGCACGCGCCTGCGCTTGCAAGGTATGAAGGAAGACGGACCGGATGTATTCGATCAGTGGTATGGTTCCGCACCCGTTTGCGAGACCACAGGGTTGCCAGTTTCACCCACGCTGCGAGAGCTTCATCAATGGCACGTGCGACAGTCTCACACCCCCTGTTGTGCAGGAGGTAGCACCAGGTCATCTCGTGCGCTGCTGGCTCAATAAAGCAGCCCAGTACAGAAGCTTAAGGAGTCGTATATAATGGTTCCTCAATCAACAACTAACGAAATCGAAGCACAAATGAGACCTGAGAACAGCCCGATACGAACAGCCAACAACAGGCTGATGGAAGCCCGCGGACTGAAAAAATATTTTCCAATTCGACGAGGTATTTTGCGAAGGACACGTGGGACACGTCTAAGGCTGTGGATGGCGTGGATCTTTTCGTGCACACGGGTGAAACGTTGGGTCTGGTCGGTGAGTCAGGATGCGGTAAGACGACCCTGGGACGCTGTTTGATTCGTATCTATGACTCCACAGAGGGACAGATCCTGTACCGCACCCGGGAAAACGAGGTCGTCGATCTGGCAGCATTGCCCAGAAAAGAGGTAAGGCAGTACCATCAGGACATCCGTATGATATTCCAGGATCCGTATGCCTCGCTAAATCCGCGGATGACAGTCCAGGATATTGTTGGTGAACCGCTCCGCAACCACCAGATGTGGCTACTGGCAGCGAGCTCCAGGATCGCGTGATCGAGCTCCTAAGGCGCGTTGGATTGCGACCCGAATATGCACAGCGCTATCCTCACGCTTTCAGCGGTGGCGAGCGGCAGCGGATAGGCATTGCGCGCGCACTTGCCCTTAATCCACGTCTGGTCATCGCTGACGAAGCGGTTTCGGCATTGGATGTATCAGTTCAGGCTCAAATTATCAATCTGCTACGGGATCTGCAGGAGGAATTTGATCTCACTTACATCTTTATTGCGCACGATTTGAGTGTTGTAGAAGCCGTGAGTGACCGGGTCGCGGTCATGTACGTGGGCATGCTGGCAGAGGAAGCGAAAAAGGAAGAAATTTACAGCGCGCCCAAACACCCGTATACCGAGGCGCTGCTCTCATCGGTGCCCAAAGCAGACCCGCGTTTACGGAGCCGGAAAGACCGCATCCGATTGGAAGGTGAAGTTGCCGATCCCGCCCACGCACCTGAGGGCTGCCTGTTTAATCCCCGCTGTTCATATGCCGTGGATCGTTGTCGTGTAGAACGTCCAATCCTGCGCGAGGTGGGAGAGGAGCACTATGTCGCCTGCCATCGCGCAGATGAGCTCAATCTGCGCGGCGTCCTTTAGGCGGTCATGTGAAAATAAGACGCTCACTGGATGAATTAGTGTGGGAATTAGCACGCAGCCCCGCACGTGAGAATGGTCCGGATTGGGAGGACGCGATTCCAGCGCAAGTGCCAGGCAGCCTGTTGATGGATCTGTACCGGGCACAACTGGCACCAGATCCATATTTTGGCGAGAATTTCAGAGCCTGCGCATGGGCGGGGGAGTGGACCTTCTGGTACCGCACCCGGTTTACAGTAGATCAACGTTTAGTATTTTCAAAAGAAGTGGAACGCCTTATTCTGCATTTTGAGACTATCGATACCTATGGAGAGGTGTTCCTGAATGGTTATTCACTCGGGTGTACCAGTAATATGTTTCTCAGATACAACTTTGATGTGCGTCCTATCATACGTTGGGATGATGTTAACGAGATCATTGTCAGGATTGATCCACCAAAACAAACAGTCCAGGCTATGATGCGCGAGGGTATGTTTGATTCTACCGATGTTACCTCGCTATTTGACGCCGATCGTCCGTATATACGCAAGGCTCAGATGACCTTTGGCTGGGACAACTGCCCCTATCTGGTTTCAGGAGGGATTCCGCGCCCGGTCTGGCTGGAATCACGCCAGGATGCTTGTTTGGAGAATGTAGCGTGGAAAGTGACCGAGGTCAACGAAGAGGCTAAAACAGCCAACCTTATCTTGACAGGCAGCATCGATGGTTCTCTCGATGCTGCTGAAATACATGTCTGTGCATCGTGCGGTGATCATACCTTTAAAGCCCAGGGATCAGTTCAAACAGACGGCACATGGTGTGTGGAAGCCCGAGTCGAAGGCGCTAAGCTCTGGTGGCCAAATGGGGTGGGAGAACCCTACCTTTATGCCGTGACCGTCACGTTGACAGCGCAGGATAGGATACTGGACGAGGAATCGCTACAGATCGGGCTGCGCGAATTCAAGGTAATCACCGAACCTGCTGAGCAGCGTCAGGTGGATTACCGCATTGGTCGGCCGGAAAGCACGACAGGTGAGATGATTATGGATGGGGCTGACATCGGTCCCTGGCGACGTATCCCTTTGGATAAACCTGTTGAGGTGATGGTACGCCCTTTCCGGCTTGAGGTAAACGGGCGAAGGGTTTTTATCAAAGGTCTTGATTGGCAGAATCCAGATGTACTAGTCGGCAATGAAACGCCAAATAAAGTGCGGCAATTGGTTGATGCTGCGGCAGATGCGCACATGAATATGCTTCGCACATGGGGAGGGGGGGCGGTAGAGTTACAGGAGTTCTATGACCATTGCTCCCAGCGAGGGATCATGGTCTGGCAGGATTTCTTTTTTGCATGCGCGCTCTATCCCCGCGACGAAGCGTTCCTGGAGCGGATCAGCTTTGAAGCAGAAGACATCGTCAAAAGGTTGCGCAACCATACCTGTCTCGCTATGTGGTGCGGTGACAACGAAAGCGATATGAGCCTGTATGATCGGGGGTTGGACCCTGACGCGTACTCTCTCAATAAGGTGGTCCTGCGAAATGCTGTTGTCAACAATGATGTCCAGAACCGTTATTATCACGTTAGTTCTCCCAGCGGTGGACCATATCCGCGCAGCGACTGGGGGGGCGACAAGCGAAACTGGGGGCCATGGTTCCCCCACAACAATTACCGGCACATCCGTCAGGAATCAGCCCGGGTCATCAGCGAATCAGGTTCCAAGGCTTTGCCTTCAGTGGAGACAGTTCAACGTTCCATGCCCGTAGACAGGCTGTGGTCTTTGAATACCCTCACCTGGAAACTGCACGCCGGGGACCTGGATCACCATGTCCGAGGCGATTATCTAAAATTTGCCGAATGCATGCGTTTCTTTCCGGAGCCGCAGTCTCTGGAAGAGGAAGTCGAGACGTCCCAGTTTGCCAACGCGTGGGGGGTGAAACTGTTGATCGAGCGCTGCCGCCAGCAAAAGGGCGCATGCGGCGGTATATTGGTTTGGAAAAATGCCGACCAATGGCCCTGCCTGGACCACGGTTTCTTTGACTATTACGGGCATCCCCGGACCGTTTATGCCTGGAGCAAACAAGCCTACGCACCGGTGGCGATATCTATCACCCAGCACTTTGCCGATGCATACGCCGACCTGGAGGTTTGGCTGGTCAACGATTTTTATGAACCAATTACTGGTGAGGTTGCTCTCTATGCGCTGACTATTGATACACAGGGTACAACAGTCGCTGAGATCGAGTTAATTAAAGAGACTGTCGAGATTGCTGCCGATGATGCCTCTTGTCTGTTTACCTATCCGGTCAGTGCTTTCGATCCCGCCAGAACCGTGTTTCTCGTCAAGTTTGAATCTCAAGCAGGCTCTGTGAAACACGAGGCAACCTATACGCTTGATCCAAAAGTGGCTTATCTATACCACGTAATGGGAAACCACAAGGTCTCTGACTAGAGCACACCATAGTATCCTGCTATGTCCGTAGACCTGAACCGAAGTCAGAAGAGGTGAAGGAGAATGCCGATGGAAAACTCACGACCGAATATACTGCTCTTGCATACAGACCAACAGCGATTCAACTCAATCGCCGCTCTGGGGGCAGCGCATGTTTTCACACCCAATCTGGACAGTCTTGTAAAGCGCGGTGTGACGTTCACCCACGCTTACAGTTCCAGTCCATTCTGCATGCCTGCCCGACACGATTTGCTGACCGGCACGAGTGCCCGGTACCACGGTTATTATCAGAACCAGGGCCTGCCAATCCAGGGTTATGGATTGGACACATTACCCCGTTTGCTGACCGCAAATGGTTACCAGACTATCGCCGTGGGCAAAATGCACTTTCATCCGGAGAGCGAGCATCACGGTTTTAACCATCTCTACTTGATGGAAGAGATCCCTTCCACCTGGGAGAACGACGCCTACGTTCAGTACCTGCAGGAAAATGGGTATGGCGATGTCCGGTGCGAACACGGTGTACGCCCGGTATTTTACCATACGCCACAGGTTTCGCGTGTCCCAGAAGAGCATCACGGGGCGGCTTGGATAGCGACCAAAACCAACGAGCTCCTAAGGGCGAAACGGGACCAACCGTTTTTTATCTGGGCAAGTTGGGTCGGTCCTCATCCACCATTCTACGCGCCCAAGCGCTATCTCGATATGTATGAGGGAGCTGAGTTCCCGCCATGTGCGCTGGCACCAGAAGAGGAAAAAAACAGGGTTATCAGTCCAGAAAAGGATATTGATCATCGTTGGGTACAGCGCTTTAAGGAAGGCTACTTCGCGCGGATTTCACTGATTGATACACACCTGGGGCGAATTTTGGCAACGCTTGAGGAGACGGGCTTGCGTGAGAACACGCTGGTTATTTTTACATCGGACCATGGGGAAATGCTTGGGGATCGCCGCCTCTTCAGCAAAACTGTACCCTATGAGGGTTCGAACCATGTCCCCCTTATTCTTTGCGGTCCAGATATCGCGGCTGATACGCGCGCAGAGGTAGCTGTCAATACTTGGGATGTGGCAGCGACGATCCTGGATGCTGCCCATATTCCTGTCCCAGTTGGTCACCCTATGATCGGCACGAGTTTGTTAAAATTAGATAGAGAAGACAATGAGCGCGTGGTGATCTCTCATCTTTTTCAGGGTAGCAGACGATGGATCACCGCGGTGTCCCCTCGCTGGAAGTTTACCCATCGTTACGGACCGGGACAGGAAGAACTCTACGACCTGCAAACTGACCCATGGGAGCAGAAAAACCTGATTAACGAGGTGGAAAACAAGGGGATTGCGGCGAAACTGAGCCAGGCATGCGTCGAGTTTGAGATGAAATATGGGGCGGCTGATGCCATCTCGAAAGGATGCTTTTGGCGTTCCTGCTGAAGTTGTGGTGGACAGCGAGATGGTGAACCGGAGCAAGGTCCCCTGGCCCTTTAATTGGAAGCAGTTTCCCCGCTGGATGAATGGTTATACGGAGGATGACAGAGCGGCTATTCTCCATGAAATGGCAGATGTCATAGAAACAGAAGGAAAGGTCTTTCTCCCAAGTGATGAAACCTGGCGTGAAATGGTGCTGGAGGCGTGGGCTGACATTGGGGGGCGCCGTCAGGACATGCTGGAAGTTTTCAGCATGGCTGATCGGCAAAGTCATATGTAAGTCAAGGTGTTTGCGATATAGCGGGTTCTGTTAAGTTTTTAACCTGACAGGGGAGGAGTCTATGTGCTCTTCCCCTGTGTGATTTCCCAGAATAACGGGTCAGGGTACGGTAACCTTATGGCTCTGACTTCGGTTGTTAAAACACAGCTTGAGTTTCTGAAATCTAACATAGATTTCCATAGGCTAAGATACAGAGTAGAATTGAGTATATGCGTAGATGACCTTTCATATGGTTTGTATTTTCTGGAGTGTCGCGAGTATGGTTCCTAACAATCGCCAAAAACGACTTACAGTAGGCTTGTTAATACCTGATACATACGAGTGGATCACCCGGCGGTTATGGATTGGCGCTGAGGAATCGGCTCGCAAGCGCGGTGCAAACCTGGTTTGTTTTGTAGGTGACCGCCTGCGTGAACCTCCGCATCCAGCAAATGTGATCTATGATTTGGTAGGGCGCGAAGCATTAGATTGCCTGGTCATTTGGAATGACCTTTTGGGTGCAGAGGTTGGGTCAGAGTCTGTTGCTGCTCTGCGTTCCCACTACGCTCCATTGCCGATGGTCAGTTTGAGACTCCCGGTACCCGACATCCCTTATGTTGAGGTGGATCAATGGCAGCGTATGCGAGACCTGGTTGATCATCTGATCGATGTTCACGGTCGCCGTCGTTTTCTTTTTGTCGGTCCACATAAGGTGCATGAACCCAGTGAGATAGCGTGCCGGATACTTGCTAACTTATTAGTTGAGCGAGGTCTCGCGCTCAATCCAGAGCATATCATGTTTCTGGAGGATGTATTAGCCCGAAGTGATCAACTGACTGATCTGGGTTCGCATGACCACAATCGCCGTTATGACGCATCCATGTACAACCTTAATGCAATGGATATGCTGCTTGACGAGCGGAAACTAATCCCTGGTGTGGATTTCGATGCTGTAATTGCGGTGTGTGCCTCTGCATCCATTACGGTATTGCAGACGCTGCAAGGAAGAGGTGTGGATGTGCCCGGTGAGGTATCGGTCGTTGGATTCACCGATACAGAAGCAACAAAGGCTGTGGACCCTCCATTGACGGTGGTTCGAACACCGTGGGAGGAGGTGGGAAACAAGGTTGTTGAGATGGCACTCGACCTGGCTTTAGGTGCAGCAACAGAGGATCACGCCATGGTCGCCTGTGAAATGGTTGTGCGCCAGTCGTGTGGGTGCATCGCACCGCTTGTCAAGCAGGTCGAGGTGGTGACCCCGGCAGTTCACGTAAATCGCACCACACAGGATGTAATCGCGCTCCTATCCAAGAACAGGCTGCAGATTCTCTCTGAGATGACACACACCCTGGAGGATCGTGGAGTTGCTGCCTTGGAAGCTACGGAGCGGGTTGATCGGGTATTGGATGCTTTTATTAATGCGTTAAGCGCTGCGCTATATGGATCCGGGTTGGCTGAGGATGCCTTTTTGCATGCACTAGAGCGTGCTCTTCAACCCGAAATTGTGCCGTTGTATGATGTCAGTGTTTGGCATCAGATGCTTTCTGTGCTGCGCAAGAAGGTGTTGTCTTTGTTGGATGGCGATACCTTCCTGTTACAGAAATCAGAGAACTTATTTCAGGCGGCACGGACTGCAATCGGAGAAGCCGCACTGCGAATCCAAATACGCCAACGTCTGCAGGCAGAAAGGGAAGCAGAAACAATAAGACAAGCAGGTGCAGCCTTAGCAGCAACCACAACTGAGGATGATGTAGTAGCGGTATTGGTCAAATGGTTACCCCAACTGGGTATTCACTGGTGTTATCTCTCGACCTATGTCGACCCAAACTCCCCGTCGGCATTATCTCAACTACGTTTCGTATATGACAATGGGGAATGGGTAACATTCGGCAATGGGGTGCAGTTGTTTTCTTCCAGACACCTAATACCAGACGATCTATTTCCACATTCGAGATTCAGCCTGATCGCCAGTCCACTTTACTTTGGGGCTGATGAGCAGCTGGGCTTTGTCCTCTTTGATGCACATGCGCAACTGCTTGCTAATTATGAAGCCTTGCGGGTACAAATTTCATCAAGTCTCAAGGGGGCGATACTCTACCAGCAAGCGGCTGAAGCCCGGGTAGAGGCTGAGGATGCAAACCATCTCAAGAGCATGTTTCTGTCCAATGTCAGCCACGAGCTGCGTACACCGCTGAGTATTATCGTGGCACGGACTGAGATGCTTAAGCAGGCGCTGGCAAGCTATCAGCCTGCGCTCCCCGAATCAATCTACAATGAACTTGATATCATCGGCATGACATCACGGCAACTTGATCACTTGCTTGGGGACGTCCTGGATCTGGGGCGCGGGCAAGTGGGGAAATTGTCTATTACAAAGATTCCTCTTCCTTTGGATCAGGTGCTTGAGCAAGCGGTGATTGCTGGCGAGAGGATGTCCAGTGACAAAGGCTTATCATGGCGAACCGAGATGCCAGACCGGCTTCCCTGGGTAAACGGTGATGGGGCGCGGTTGCGCCAGGTTGTGCTGAACCTTATTTCCAACGCCGTTAAATTCACAGATCACGGCGAAATTGTATTAAGCGTTGCTCTCAAATCCGGCGAGGTTGTGATCGGCGTACGGGATACGGGATTGGGCATTCCACCTGGAGAGTGCGAGCAAATTTTTGATGAATTTCGCCAATCATCGCGTACCGCAGGCAAGCGCGCGTACGGCGGTATAGGGCTGGGTCTGGCAATTTCACGGCGGCTGGTTGAGTTGCACGAGGGGCGAATCTGGGCTGAATCTCAAGGTAAAAAAGGATGCGGGACGATCTTTTACTTTACACTACCGATACGATCAGAGCCCAAACAAGCTCTGTCTGACCCCGACCGTGATTCACCCGTATTACTGGTTACAGAGCAGACCGGGAAAGGGCAGCGTGTGCGCCTCTATCTCGAAGGGCGAGGGTTTATCGTACAAGAGTTGAGGCTCGAGGAGTTGGAGGACAGCTTGGAACATGTCATCGAAGCAGCGCCGGGAGCCGTTGTACTGGATATCGAACCTGGTGTTGAGCAAGGCTGGGAGTTGATGCGGGCAATCAAGGCGCATCCACTTACACGTGATGTGCCAGTCGTGTTTTATGCGCTGATTGAGAAGCAGGCAAGTGGCTCTGTACTCGCTCTGGATTATCTGGCTAAACCTGTTGCGGCAGAGAACCTGGTCCGGGCACTCGAACGCCAGGGACTTTCTACGGACGCATCGAAAGCATGTACAGTTCTGATTGTCGACGATACCCCATTGATCGTCGACTGGCATACGCAAATCATTCGTCAGAGATTGCCACAGTGCCGCGTGCAATCAGCACAGAACGGCAGAGAAGCCCTGGCAGTCATGGCACAGGAACGCCCTGACCTTGTGCTCCTCGATTTGATGATGCCTGAGATGGACGGATTCGCTGTTCTGGAGGCTATGCAAAAAATTCAAGAACTGCGAGATGTCCCGGTGATTGTGATGACAGCCCACGACCTGCTGCCAGAAGCTATGGAACGCCTGCGATATGGGGTTTCCGCGGTTTTGATGAAAGGGATGCTCTCTCCTGAAGAAACACTGGCGCAAGTGGAGATCGCACTCTCACGGGAAAAGCGTTTAGGAAGCGAGACTCAACGATTGGTACGCAGGGCAATGTCATATATCCATGAGAATTATGCGCGGTCAATATCACGTAAAGAAATTGCTCAATATGCGTCGGTTAGCGAAGAATACCTGTCTAACTGTTTCCATCAAGAGATCGGCATAACACTTGTATCTTATATCAACCGTTATCGCGTACTACAGGCGAAGTCATTGCTGGAGCGGGGAGACCTGAGTATCACCCAGGTGGCACTGGATGTGGGATTCTCCAGCCAACCTTATTTTAGCCGGGTATTCCGCCAGGAAGTTGGGGTTACACCTGGCGCATTTCAGCGGGACCGTCCCGCCCATCATCCATGATGCCTTCCAATAATCCAGTATAGGGTTGAATACACCACGTCGTTCTTCTGAATAACAGATGGTGGGGGGTCGACGGTAAATCGGTTAGAACGCCGGTGACTTTCACCTTTTACCATTGCGCTCTTCGTACGTGGATAAATGTGTGTCCAAAACGGAGATGACATTATCTATCGATAATGGTCAATGATGTAAGTCTCGCGACCGTGTGGTTTCTACAAAATTTTACAATTCAGCAAATAGAAGCTGGGTGCGGTATTACCGCACCCAGTCAATCCCTTATTCAGCAAGGTGTAATTTAGCGCAGGGCTGAAAGCAATTTGGCTGCCTCATCAGCCGTAATTTTCCCTTCCTCAACCATACGGAGGATGCTAAGGCGTTCCTCACGCTTATCATCACCAGGTGTCGGGGTGGGTGCGGGTGCAGGCGAGGGTGTGCTGCGTTGACCGCTGGCGCGCTGCCACCGGCGTTCAGCCTGGTCTGCCCGCATCCGGGCTCTTTCTGCATTACGTTCGGCTTGCTGCCTAGCGCGTTCAGCAATACCTTCTGCTTTGAGTTCAACTTTTTCAGCCACGCGTCTGGCTTTTTCGCCAACTTTGTCCATCTTGGCCTTGAATTCTTCGCTGTCAAAATATTTCATGCCTTCCTGCAAATGCATGTCCACCTGGCTCATAGCCTGGGCAACAGATGCCTCTAATCATCGGACCGAGGTCTTCCAGGAAGGCAAATGTACCAGGATCGAAGTCGAAATCGAAGTCACCGCCAAAACCTGTGTTCGGTTCAGACGCAGACCGGATCTGCACACTGCCCCCAACCGTAGCTTCAATGCTTGCAGCACCTTCGCCCAGAACGGCCGTAACAGTTCCCCCGTCTTCGATAAACTCAACCTCGGGTAAATTGCTTTTCACGTGGCCCCCGGCTGTGATGGCAAACTGCAGATTTGGTTCCTCCGGCAGGATCACAATCAGATCACTTCCTGCTGTTACTTTATAGGTCTCTCCTGGTGTGAAAGGTGGCTCCAACCGCGTATCCGAGCCTACCGCCTGGGCAACCAATCCCTGCATCAGGTTGCTTGCTCGCAAATCTGAGCCAACATTTCCCAGTTTTGCAGGACCGGTAATATCCTGTATCCGTGCATCACCTGCTATCCTGTTCACTTCCACGCCACCGGCTCCAGTTTTTACCCGAAGGTCACCGCTGACCGAATCGATGGTCACGGCACCAACACCTTGCAGATTAGCGTCACCATTGACGGCGCCTATTTTTAATGCGCCGGATATATCTCTGATTTTAAGGTCTCCTCGCGTATTAACGAGATGAAATGTGCTGGCGGGTGGACATGTGATGCGGCAATCGTCTTTAAGGGTCAGGATAATGACATCGCCATCCTGGTCAAAAACCAGGGATTCCTCAATATCCGATATGCGCACGGTGACCTGGTTGGTATCGCCGCTCTTGATATTCAGGTCTCCCACGCAATCCTCAATGGTGATCCGTGGGTTTTCGATTACCTCAAACGTTTTCTCATTCATCGTATTCTCCTTATTCTCCTTATGTTAATGTATATTTTTGAGTTATACAGGGATTTATTTGGGCTGAACAAGTTTCGAGCGCTGCTACCGGGAGATCACGTCAAACCATCCAGGAGTTCAAGCGCTTCTTCTGCAGAAAGCGTCTTGTTTGCAAGCCGATCAAGGATATCCTGCCTGCTGTTGGAAGCCTCAACCTCCATGATTACTGGGGGAGCCATCGTATTATCTACAGGTTGTTCGAAAGATGTAATGATTTCGTCGAGCCGGCTCCGAACGGTGGGATAGGATATCCCCAACTCATCCTGCACACAGTTGAGTTTCCCCTCACACTTCAGAAAGACCTCAACAAAATAACGCTGTTCAGGCAGAAGAAGGGAAAGCCGATCCATTTCAAACTGACCACGGATCTGGGTACCGCAACTTCGACATACCAAACGGGTGACGATTAAATCGTCGTGACACACCGGGCATTCAGATGGGATCGTATTCATTGCTATCTCCTTGATATTATTTAGTTTTACATTAAGAATTATAACATATGTATTAATAATGTCAATAGCTAAACACAAAATCTAAAAGAACAGCATTGTTTTGACGGGGAAGATGACTATATAAGCTAAACGAGTCCGTTTTAATGCGATGGAAAATGCAAGATATCTACCTAAACTAATTACAATACGAACGACAGGATGGGTGGCAGCGGGGAAGTTTTCATGGGAAAAGCCGGATTATCTTGCGTAGCATCTGGCATTGGCCACTTATCTGAAATGCATTCAGCATAACGCGTGTGTTTTAATTTTGGGGCAAAAACAAGATAGTTGCTTATTTAATCTGGATTAGCATCCAGGTGAGGTTGTGGCGGTGCAGAACATCTTGATTGTGTTATAAATGATGATTCCTGCACCGCCTTCGACATTCGCCACTTTTAAAACACACCCCAGCAAAAAGCTCGATTGTAATTTGGAGATCTGGGGATATAATTATCGATTACGTGCGTAGTTGATGTATCATTCTTTGGATATAAGAATATCAGTCAAAGGAGAGGGGTATGGCAGGAGAGGAATTAAACCCGTTTGCGATTGCGCAAACACAACTGGATATGGCTGCTGAAGTCATGCAACTGGAACCGGCTGTACATGAATTTCTACGCTGGCCTTTACGCGAACTGCATGTTACGTTAGCCGTGAAGATGGATGACGGCTCTACAGAGATATTTCATGGTTTCCGGGTTCAATACAATGATTCCCGTGGACCAACCAAGGGTGGACTACGGTTTCACCCCCATGAAACCATAGATACTGTACGTGCACTTGCAGCCTGGATGACGTGGAAAACCTCGGTTATGGATATCCCCCTGGGAGGAGGGAAGGGGGGCATTATCTGCAATCCAAAGGTTATGTCACCGGGTGAGCTTGAACGCCTGAGTCGTGCTTATATCCGGCAGGTGGGTCGCATTTTGGGTGAGGATATGGATGTGCCGGCGCCCGATGTGTATACAACACCGCAGATTATGGCATGGATGATGGACGAGTATTCGTTTATGCGCGGATACAATGTACCCGGAATGATTACCGGGAAACCACTCCAACTGGGGGGATCAGCAGGGAGAGGCGACGCCACTGCACGCGGTGGTATGTATTGCATTCGCGAAGCTGCTAAAAAACTTGGTCTTGACACCAAGGGTGCAACGATGGCGATTCAGGGTTTTGGTAACGCTGGTCAATATGCTGCGACATTAGGTCCGGAGCTGTTGGGTTGTGTTGTTGTAGCCGCATCGGATTCAAGAGGTGGTGTATATAATCCCAAAGGGCTTGATCCAGATGCGCTGATTGCGCATAAAATGGAAACCGGCTCTGTTGTAGGTTTCCCCGGTGCTGAAGAAATCACCAATGAAGCACTCCTGGAACTAGATGTTGATATTCTGGTGCCGGCAGCGCTGGAGAACCAGATAACGGGAGAGAATGCGGACAGGGTCAAAGCTAAAATTTCGGCTGAGTTGGCGAATGGTCCAACGACGCTGGATGCTGACAAGATCCTGTATGAAAAGGGAGTCTATGTCATTCCAGATTTCCTGTGCAATGCCGGTGGTGTAACCGTATCTTATTTTGAGCAAGTCCAGAATTCTTATGGTTTCTATTGGAAAGAAGATTATGTCCACGAACTATTGGATGAAAAGATGACAGTGGCTTTCAACTCTGTCGCTCAAATTGCTGATGAATACAAGATCAATAACCGGATTGCTGCCTATGTTGTGGCGGTAGGGCGTGTTGCGGAAGCTTGTAAATTACGGGGTTGGGTATAATCGGTTGTGGTTATATGTTAGGTGATACATAACGCATGCACGAACACTTTACTGAGAAGCAGTTCCACCGGAGTCGGTGGAACTGCTTTTATTTCCGCGCCTTTAAATAGCCTACCGCGCGTTCCTCTTCGTCATTCATAATAATATCGAGATACCGCCCACCCGTAACTGCTGGCACGTCAATCACTTTGACATATTGCGCATACGGGGCGGCTTTGGGCAGTAGTTCTGGCAGAATGTTAGGCGAGGCTTTCAGAAACTTCGTGTTGAGCGTAGCATGATCCTCGCCCGGATTGATGGGTAAAGGGAATATCCCTGTTTCGACCAGATCCTGGAAAAAGTGCGTGCCATATGAGGGTTCCGCGGTGCTGCCTTTATGTTTAAGAGGAACTTCAATGAGGACCCTGGTATTGAAAATATCGGCATATGTCACACGGACGCCCAGATCTGCTTCTGAACTACCCCAGCGACCCGGACCAATCAGTATGTAATCTTCACCTTCCAGCTTTTTATTGAGCTGGCTGATTATACGGGCTATTTCAGTTTTCGTCTCGTAATCCGGTGTTTGACTATATTCCTCAGATGGCACATGCACGATATACCGCACACCATACACAATCCCCTGGGGAACGAGTTTAGTCGCCTGGAAGATGAGGTCTGATTCAGAAATTGTGTCCGGTATCTCCACATTCTTAATCAGTTTCTTACTGACAAGAGGGCGACATTGCAGGAGATGAATTGTATATTCGGTTTGTGGATATTGTGATTTGATACTGACCGCGAACTCTATGTCAATAGGGCTGTGGTGGTAGCGTTGCAACTTTTGCAGAATAGCTTGCATAAGGGAGATAAAGTTTCTGTCCTGGGTTAATTGGTCAAAGGTCAACACCAGGTCATCCGAATGCATCTGAGATATACGTGTAATGATGGGGGACATGTAGTCTCCCATATCGATGGATGCCAGATAACGCAGTGACGGAAAATCTCCTTTGATTACTTCGGGAACCGGCAGTGTTTTCATCGTATTGGAATTCATGTCAACAACATCAATAAAATGTTGTGAGTATTTACGCATTTTTGCTACACCCACATAAGGGCGTAATTGCGGGTGGCTTAGCGCGATGATACGCGGGTAATCGTTGGATACACGGTCAACTGCACGTGTTCCGAAACCGGACACAAGCCTTAAAAATCCTGCTTCCCGTTTGATTTTTGGGTTCCAGCGAAATGGGTTGAGACTGTAACCGACGCCGGCGACCGGTGGGAAAAAGTACTGGTGGTAATGGGTGCCCTGCACTTTTTGAATGAGGACCGCCATCCGCTCATCATAATCTACCAATCCCATGTTTTTGCGGTACAACAGAGCATCCGGGCTCAGGGTGCTGGCATAGACGACGGCAATTGCTTTTTGCAGTTCGGCAAGATTTTCCTCAAGTGTGCCCTGATTGGGACAAAATACACTTTTATATTTACCTGCCAGGGCAGCGCCAAAATGCACTTCCAGCAAGCTGGATGAACGCACAATAAGAGGTGTTTTCTCCATTTCTTCGAGTAATTGCCGTAAACTGTATATGATATCGCTTGGGAAATGACCCTGTACATAAGATTGTTGGATAATGGGGTAATCCTTTTCGATTTCTTCGGCAGTACGGTATTTCTGGTTCATATAACGCGTAAAATCGTTAATAAGCAAGAAGTCATAGAAAACATCTGCGCCAATATAATATGATTCAGGGATGGTGACTTGTTTGTGCAGATCCGGAATGTCTTCCTGGTCCTCAATTTCCAATATCTTGCGCGCCAGTAATATTCCCGCAGCTTTTCCGCCAATTTTACCACGTCCAATGCAACGCCTGCGAACATCGATAAGGTCCTTTATCGTAAACAATTCTTTCGCAATACCGACAAATTCCAACTGATCACTGAGCATACCTTTGATCAATACCACGATAATCTCGCGTAAGTGGTGCTGGACCACACTCCGCTGCTCATGGGGCAGCGCTTCGTAGGCCTGGGCTTGTGCGAATAACAGGTCCCAAGGCGCGAGCTCAGGATTAAAGGTCAACGAAAGTTCGTGATCGAGCTTGGATGCACTATGTCCCACTAATACGATTTGGATGATCTCCTCCAGTGTTTCAGGAGGGAAGTTATAGGCGAAATAAAAATCAGTAAGTTGGTCGCGGATGATCGCCAGACGTTGATACCAGATGTACTCGGGTTCCTGCCCGAAAGGATCGCGTAACCCTTCACGGTATTGCGACATAATGGCTTTTTCCCGGACTTCGGCTTCGAAGGTCTCCAGGGTAATGATGCCGCGGGTGAACAAAGCACTGCGCATCAGTTGCCTGATTTTACCCCCTAAAACAGGATACTGCGCTAACTGCAGATGGATGCCGTAGGCTTCATTAAGTTGCTGGATGCTGTCGTGGCTAAGGTTCATTTGACTCACATGTTATCAATAGATCAGGGCTTTTATGACACACTTACACAGGAGTATTTTAACTCATATTCAGGGTGTGTCATATAGTTCCGGTTCATTGAGGTCGGGGTCTATGATTCCCACCATCGGAACGAGATTATCCTGCAAATTAACGTGTAGGGAGATCGTATATCGTAACTTTGGTTCTTTGGAAGTGTATACATACTAGTACTGATATAACGTTGGTCATCCGAATATGAATAACAGGTTTAGGCCTAACCATGGATAAGGTTAATACGGATATGGAAACAGATAATGTTGCATCTCTCAATGATATGCGGGAGCAAGCTGTTATGGCTGGCGGTAGCTCGCGTATTGATAGACAACATGCTAAAGGGAAGCGTACAGCCAGAGAACGCTTGTTAGCTTTACTTGACCCCGGGAGTTTCACTGAGATCGGAATGTTTGTTACCCATCGAACTTCCGGTTTTGATATGGAAGGATCCCATCCATTAGGGGATGGTGTGATTACCGGATTTGGTAAGATTGAGGACCGGAGTGTTTATATCTACGCTCAGGACTTCACTGTCCTCGGTGGTTCGCTTGGCGAAGCTCACGGTAAAAAGATTGCCAGGATTATGGATCTGGCGATGCAGAATGGTGTCCCCATCATAGGGTTGAATGATTCGGGAGGCGCGCGCATCCAGGAGGGTGTGGATGCACTTGCTGCCTACGGTGACGTATTTTTGCGCAATGTGCAGGCATCGGGCGTAGTTCCCCAACTATCTGTGATTCTCGGTCCATGTGCGGGGGGCGCAGTTTATTCGCCGGCAATCACCGATTTTATTTTTATGGTAGAAAAAACATCTTATATGTTTATCACCGGTCCCCAGGTCATTAAAGCTGTGACTCATGAGGATGTCGATGTAGAAACCCTTGGGGGACCTGATATCCATAAATCACGCAGTGGCGTAGCGCATTTAGTGGCACCAGATGAAGAGGCTGTTTTTACTATGGTGCGCTGGTTATTGTCTTATCTACCGCCTAACAATCTGGAACCTCCACCATATCTGCCGCAAGGTGATGACCCCCAACGCGTCACACCTGAATTGAAAGATATCGTGCCGGAGAATCCGCAGCTACCCTATGATGTCAGGCGTGTGATAGAAGTGTTGGTGGATAATGGTGAGTTCCTGGAAATACAATCTGCTTTTGCGCAAAACATAGTCATTGGCTTCGCGCGTATGGATGGCTATCCAGTGGGCATTGTCGCCAACCAACCTGAAATTTTAGCCGGGGTGATTGATATTGACGCATCAGACAAAGGCGCCCGGTTTATTCGTTTTTGTGATGCATTCCATATCCCTTTGGTGACGCTGGTGGATACACCGGGTTTTTTACCAGGTTTGGATCAAGAGTACGAAGGCATTATACGTCATGGAGCGAAATTGCTCTATGCCTATGCAGAAGCTTCTGTCCCGAAAACTTCCCTGATTATGCGTAAAGCCTACGGCGGCGCTTATATTGTGATGAGCTCAAAACATTTGGGTGGAGACTTCAATTTCGCATGGCCCTCTGCGGAGATTGCTGTGATGGGACCTGAGGGGGCTGTAAACGTGGTTTTCCGGCAGGTGATCTCGGACGCTGAGGATCCAAAAGCTGCGCAAACCGACTTAATCCAGCATTATCGTGAAGCGTTAGCCAATCCGTATGTCGCTGCATCGCGTGGTTACCTTGATGATGTTATCGACTATGCAGAAAGCCGCGATCGCTTGATCACTGCCCTGGAAATCCTACGGGATAAACGGCAGGTGGTTGTCAAACGCAAGCATGGGAATATCCCCCTATGAAAAATGGAAACATGAGCAGAGGCACGATGAAAGTCCTGGTCGCGAATCGGGGTGAAATCGCAGTGCGGATATTACGCACATGCCGAGACCTGGGAATTGCGAGTATCGCTGTCTATTCGGAA
This sequence comes from uncultured Chloroflexia bacterium, assembly GCA_963700595.1. Taxonomy (GTDB): domain Bacteria; phylum Chloroflexota; class Anaerolineae; order B4-G1; family SLSP01; genus PWVB01. The sequence goes on along the minus strand of CAVOYE010000006.1, from coordinate 567,415 downwards.
GCTGACCGAGGTGCTCTGCACACGCGATATGCTGATGAAGCCGTGTTTATAGGTCCGACGCCAGCAGCTCACAGTTACCTGAACATACCGGCACTGATCAAAGCTGCACAAGAAAGCGGTGCAGATGCGGTCCATCCCGGTTATGGTTTTTTGTCGGAGAATGCGGAATTTGCGCAAGCCGTGGAAGATGCGGGATTAATTTTTATTGGACCACGATCTGATGTTTTGGCATTGACAGGTGACAAACTCGCCGCACGACGTATCGCGCGTGAAGCAGGTTTGCCCGTGCTACCAGGACCTGATACCCCACTACCTCATACTATTGATGTAGCCATGGCAGGTCAAGTGAAGTATCCCGTACTCGTCAAAGCTACGGCAGGCGGTGGTGGCAGAGGTATCCGCTTAGCCCGGACACCTGACGAGTTGGAAAGAATGATTCAGATGGCCCGCCGTGAGGCAGAAGCTGCATTTGGTGATGATGCGGTATATTTGGAACCCCTGGTCCAACGCGCGCGTCATATCGAAGTGCAAATCCTTGGCGATGGCAAAGGCACTGTTCTGTGTCTGGGTGAGCGTGAATGCTCAATTCAAAGGCGTCGTCAAAAGCTGATAGAAGAATCCCCGGCATATGGGCTGAATGAAGTACAGCGCCAGATGATTCACAATGCAGCCATTCGCTTAGGGCAGGCACTGAACTACCGCAGCCTGGGAACGGTTGAATTTTTACTTGATGCCGACCAAAATTTTCACTTCATCGAAATCAATCCCAGAATTCAGGTGGAACATCCCGTGACAGAAATGGTCACGGGTATGGATTTGGTTAAAGAGCAATTGCGCTTGGCTGCTGGCAGACCTCTGCGGTTTTGCCAGGATCAAATCAAAATGACAGGCGCCGCAATAGAAGCCCGCGTTCTGGCAGAAGAACCTGAACGGGATTTTATGCCATCTACAGGCGAGATCACTTATTTGAAGGAACCCGGGGGACCCGGTATCCGCATTGACAGCGCGCTTTATCAGGGTATGCGGGTGACCGCAGATTATGATTCGTTGTTAGCTAAGGTCATTGCTTATGGGGAAAGTCGAGGTGTGGCAATTTTAAGGCTGCGGCGTGCTTTGCGTGAATTTCAGATTGCCGGCGTAGTGACTGATCTTGAATTCTTGTTTCAGGTGGTAGACAGCCCACCATTTATTGCAGGTAATTTTGACACAACGTATTTGGATACCTTTTGTCCGGCTCCCAATGAGGAAACAATCACAATGGAACGGAGTGCTGCTTTGGTTGCCGCTCTGATGGCGCACCAGCAGCGCAGAACTGCCGGTGAAACAAAGTTGGCGGAGAACAACTGGCGTTTATCTGCATGGCGTGAACAGATGGGTGATTAGGGGAGGTAAATATGCCAAGTTATTATGTTTCAATAGGTGAACGTGAATACAATGTGCAAGTTCTGGACAAGCAGGTTTTACTCAACGGGGAACCCGTGAACTTTGATATGGTTTCTCTGAATGGCAATGGACTGCACCTCGTGCGTGAGGGTAACCAGAGCCGGGAAGTGTACCTTGGCACACACACTTCAGGTGTTTATGAGGTTATCGCATATGGACGGCGGGTGATCGCGCGGGTAAATCAGGCAAACCGGCGTCCAAGGCATATCCTGGAAAAACAGGTTGCCGGACATATTCTCGCGCCTATGCCAGGATTAGTGGTCGAGATAATGGTGACAGAAGGTGAGTTCGTTACGGAAGGGCAAGTGCTGGCAGTGCAAGAGGCGATGAAAATGCAGATGCAACTAAAGGCGCCATTTGCGGGTCGCGTAGATCATATCGCGGTAAGTGCAGGTACCCAGATTGGCAAGGATGCACTTATTTTGAGGATGACGGAACTGTAGTCCAGACCTCATTGGCAGCTAATGGCGTAACTAAACCACCAAAAACGTGTTAATACTGATGATATACAGCGGTGGTTGCGTGGAGGCTAAATAACATGACAACATTGAGACAAGCGGACCAACCCCGCGTTTTCGGGTGGCTTGTGGATGGAATACTTATTTGCGGTAGCGGTTTCCTTATTGCATTAAGCGCCCAATTTCGCGTGTATCTGCCTTTCAGCCCGGTGCCTATCACCGCTCAAACATTAGCGGTGCTGCTATCGGGGGTTCTGTTGGGGGCGAAGCGCAGCGCATTAGCAGTGACCGCGTACCTGGTCATGGGGATATTCGGTTTGGTGTCATTTGCGGGCGGTTCTCTTTCTGGACCGACCGGTGGATATTTATTTGGCTTTATAGCGGCAGCTTATTTTGTGGGAAAGGTCACTTCGCTGGGTTGGGCACAAAACTGGTGGTCAACACTAATCATCCTGGTTGCCGGCAATAGCATCATATATTTGTTTGGCATCCCATGGTTAGCCTCATTTGTGGGTTGGCACCTGGTGTGGTCGTCAGGATTTTTCCCATTCATTGTGGGGGATTTATTGAAACTTGCCTGCGCCTTCGGCATCATTGCGTGCATTATATTCTCAACCTGGGATTGGTTGAACTTCCGGCACGTTAGACAAGATACTTACACATTTAATTTAGGGAGAGAAGAGGAATATGGAGAATGTGCGGAAAGAGCCGATAGCCATTATCGGCAAAGCAGGTATTTTTGCCAAAGCCTCCAATGCCAGAGAATACTGGAACAATATTGTTGAGAAAACAGATTGCATTACCGATGTTCCTGCCTCGCGGTGGAATATTGATGATTATTATGATCCTGATCCTAAAACTCCTGACAAAGTTTATTGTAAGCGCGGGGGTTTTATACCGGATATCGAATTTGATCCCATTGAATTTGGGCTTCCTCCCAACATACTTGAAGTGACAGACAGTTCTCAATTGCTTGGTTTGGTCGTTGCCCGTGACCTGCTGGAGGATGCGGGTTATGGAGCTGCAACAACATTTAACCGAGAAAGAATGGGCGTTATCCTGGGCGTTGCGGGTGGTTTGAAGTTGATAACACCGTTAACTTCACGCTTGCAGTACCCGGTGTGGGAAAGAGTGCTCAAGAGTGCCGGGTTGTCAGATACGGATACGGCAGCGGATTGTTGATAAAATCAAGATGGCTTATGTGGAATGGAACGAAAACTCATTTCCAGGATTATTGGGCAACGTTATTTCCGGACGTATCGCCAACCGCTTTGACCTGGGGGGCATCAATTGCGTTGTTGATGCAGCTTGCGCAAGCAGTTTGAGCGCGATAAAAATGGCGGTCAACCAACTTCAGGAGGGATCGGTAGACATGATGATTGCCGGCGGTGTGGATACTGATAATTCACCTTTTACATTTATGTGTTTCAGCAAGACGCCAGCTTTTTCCCAAGGTGAAACCCCGCGTCCTTTCGATGCCCAGGCTGATGGTATGATGGTGGGTGAAGGCATTGGGATGGTTATGCTGAAGCGTTTGTCCGATGCGGAAAGTGATGGTGATAAAATTTACGCAGTAATTCGGGGCATTGGCGCGTCGAGTGACGGACGGTACAAAAGCATCTATGCACCAAGACCTGAAGGACAAGCTCTAGCAGTGGAGCGTGCCTATGCGGATGCTGGTTTCAAACCGGAAAGTATTGGTTTAATCGAGGCTCATGGAACCGGGACAAAAGCGGGTGACCCGGCTGAATTTTCAGGTTTATCGCAAGTCTTTCACAAAGTCGATGGCGAAAGCCAACATATCGCACTGGGAAGTGTCAAGTCGCAAATTGGGCATACAAAAGCGGCTGCGGGTGCAGCTGGGATAATTAAAGCGGCGCTGGCTCTTGACCAGAAGATCCTTCCCCCTACGCTCCATGTGGATGAACCTAATCCTGCATTTGAGATAGAAGCAACACCTTTTTATATCAACACTGAAACCAGACCCTGGATAATTGCAGAAGGTGCAGAACCACGCCGGGCAGGTGTCAGCGCATTTGGCTTTGGTGGAACGAACTTCCATGTTGTTTTGGAGGAATACCAGTCTGAACATCAAGCAGCATATCGCTTGAATGCCGTGGCACAACCCATGATCCTGTATGCCGATACACCTGAACTTCTCCTTGAGAAATGCCAGACTGCCATCCAACAATTAAATGACGAAGGTGCTCCAGCCCTGAGCAGGCTGCGTACAGAGAGTATAGTCCCGCGCATACCCCATACTTCTGCCCGGTTCGGTTTTGTTTATATGACGCTGTCCGAGGCACAAGATTACCTCAAAACCACAGCTGCTACATTACAGTCAAGACTGGATTCTGAGAGCTGGGAGCACCCCAAGGGCATCACCTATCAGAAGTCTGTTAATGATCCGGTGGGGAGTTTGGTGGTCCTTTTCCCCGGGCAGGGTTCACAATATGTTAATATGGGTTGTGACCTTACCGCTAATTTCCCACCTTTGCGCACCATGTACAGTAAAATGGATGCGCTCTTCCTTGAAGATAATCTGGCACCTTTATCTTCGGTTGTGTTTCCGCCTCCGGCCTTCAATGAAGGTGATAGCCAGAAGCAATTGCTAAGATTGCAGGCTACCGATTATGCACAGGCTGCCATAGGTGTTTTCAGTGCCGGGTTATTCAGGATACTGGCACAAGCCGGATTTAAGCCGGACTTTACAGCGGGGCATAGTTTTGGTGAGCTTTCTGCGTTATGGGCGGGAGGTGTCCTGACTGAAGCTGATTTCCTGCGGCTTGTGAAAGCCCGGGGCAAAGCAATGGCCCCACCTCCGGACATACATTTTGACGCCGGCAGCATGCTGGCAGTGGCGGGGGCATTAAGCGATATCGAAAAAGAAGTTCACAACCTGGATGACATTGTGATCGCCAATCTAAATTCAAATACGCAGGTTGTCCTGGCAGGGCCAACGGCAGCGGTGAACCATGCGCACCAGGTTCTGGGTGACAAAGGCTACAAGGTGACCTTGCTACCGGTCTCTGCCGCCTTCCACACGCCCCTGGTTGGTCATGCATCAGGACCTTTCGCGGAAGCTGTCGCAGCAACCGAATTTCAAGATTCGCAAATTCCCGTTTATTCCAATACTACGGGTGAACCTTATCCGGACACGGCGGAACACGCGAAAACACTGTTAGCAAACCATATCCTCAACCCGGTTTATTATAAACGACAGATCGAAAATATATATGCAGCAGGTGGTCGGATTTTTGTAGAATGTGGTCCGAGACGGATTACAACGAGTTTTGTAGAAGACATTCTTGCCGGCAAACCCCATGTTGCTGTGGCATTAAACTCAAGCCGCACAAAACCGGCGGACCGGCAGTTCCGCGAAGCAGTTGTCAAGTTACGGGTAGCAGGGATAGCTCTGGGCAATATTGATCCCTATGCCTTCTGCAGCATAGCAAGCAGCTAAGTGGGAAAACTTTTCATGTAGTTTTCTCTTTTATGTTCGAAATTATTGGGAACTGGAGGGTATTATGGCTTTCACAGTGAGTCTAAACGGTAATAACTATATTAGCGATAAACGGAAAAAAGCATTTCAGACGGCGCTGGAAGATGACAAGAAGGTGAAACCCGGGGGTAACGGGCAGAAACCGGTTAGCCCTACACCGCAGACACTCATGCGCGATGCCCACGCTTATCCAGTGGAAAATACCGCCCCCCCCCTGCCGCAAACAAACCACGATTACTCACGGATGTTCGAATCTCTAGAGTTGGGCCTTACGCAGTCTTATGGTCACCAATCAGAAACATTGCAGGTTCACCAACAGTATTTGCACAATCAAGCTGAATATGCCGCGATTTTTTCTCAGTTGATGCAGCAGCAGGGCACCTTGTTCTCAAACAACGTTACCTCACCGGAACAGGCAGAAGTCACTTTGGTGGTGTTAAAAAGCCTGGCAAAAAGCATTGAGCAATTCCACCAGCATCAGACAGAGACGCTCAATGTTCACAACCAGTTTTTGAACCAACAATCGCAATACGCGCAGGAATTTGTACAACTTCTCCGGCAACAATATAACGGTTCAAACGGTGATAGCGATGGAAGTAAACATAATCAACCCGCTGTTCAACCAACCCGATATGAAACACCTGAAAAACCTGCCCTGGAGCGGTTTGAATCTGAAAGATTACAGGTGGTGCAGACACTGCCTGTGAGGTCTCAAGATGTGCGGGAGCGGGTTGCTCCTGCTGTCCCAGAATTGACCGCATCTGTTGAAACTGCAGTGATAACCAACGAACTTTCTAGCGCAGAAGCTGCACCTGCTGCTCATCTGTCCCATACAAACACATTTGATAATGGTGTTTTAACACAGATGCTGCTGTCAATTGTCAGCGAAAAAACAGGCTATCCTGCCGAGATGCTGGAACTCGATATGGATATGGAGGCTGATCTGGGCATTGATTCCATCAAGAGGGTGGAAATCATGGGAGCTTTGCAGGACAACGTCCCGGATATGCCCGAGATTGACACAGATGTGCTTGCCGGGCTGCGGACCCTTGCACAGATCATCAGTTACGTTGAACAGCAAGAAGAAAAAAGCGGAACTCACGACGTTAGCGTGCAAAATGATAGTTCAGAAGCAACCGCCATGACGCCTGAAACCATTCTTGTGAACCCGTCAATTGCCCTGGATGCGCAAGAACTTAAAACTGCACTGCTGGAAATTGTTAGTGAAAAAACAGGCTATCCCGCAGAAATGCTGGAGCTTGATATGGATATGGAGGCTGATCTGGGCATTGATTCTATCAAGCGCGTTGAAATATTAGGCGCGCTACAGGATGTCTATCCCACCATGCCGGAGATCGATGCAGATACCCTGGGCACCCTGCGAACATTGCAGCAGATTATCGGCTATATTGATGTTCGGGAGCACGCAGAAAAAAAAGTATAAAGAGGGTGCGTCAAGAGGGACTTCTGACACCCTCTCATGAGGTCTGGTTAAAACCTTTAGCCGCACCCGATATTTTAGAGTTTAGTCTACCGGATAAGCATATCTGTATTGTCACTGATGATGGTTCGCAACTCAGTGAAGCCTTGGTCACGCACCTTCAGACTCGAGGCTGGCGAGTGGTGGTTCTGCGCTACTATAGTGCCTTGAGACATGGCGCAGATACAGCGGATACAGATAGGGTGAGATTTAACGCGGTGAATATAGTGACTCTAACCCGGGATGACGAGGATACCATTCGGGAGCAAATTGAATTTATCACAGCGCATTACGGACCCATTGGCGCATTCATCCATATACACCCATCTTTTGCACCCCTGGCTGAATCACCAGTAATGTTCGATGAAAATTCTGAGAGTGTTCTCCGTCAGGTGTTCCTGACTGCCAAATACCTGCAGCCGGTGATTACTACTGCAGTGCAACCTCAGGAGCCTGGGACACGTGCGTGTTTTATGACGGTAACTCAAACAGATGGTGGTTGTGGTTTGCTTGGAGAGCGCGATATTGATGTTATCGCGGGTGGTCTCTCGGGTTTGACCAAGACGCTAGCGCTTGAGTGGCCTACCGTTTTTTGTCGTGCGGTCGACTTGAATCCTGATATGCATATGGATGCAGTGCCTTATATTCTGGCAGAACTGAACGATCCTAACCGGCGAATTGTTGAGGTAGGGTGGAACAAGATGGGACGCTGGACACCTGAAGTGCGCTTATGACGGAGAGCCTGTCAATGAAACAGCCGGATGCCCAGACTGTTTTTTTGGTCAGCGGAGGCGCAAAAGGCATAACCTCCATGTGCGTGAAAAAGCTTGCCTCAGTTTTCCACTGCAAATTCATACTTCTTGGACGATCTCCCAATATGCCGGAACCTGATTGGGCAATCGGTGCTGATGATGACATTGCGCTAAAAAGGTCAGCATTGAATTACCTCAAAGGCAGCGGTGAAAATGCGACACCAAAACGCGTGCAGCAAATAGTCAGCGAAGTGACTTCCGCGCGCGAAATTCGAAACACACTGAAGGATGTCCAGGCTGCCGGTGGGCTAGCCCATTATATCGCGGTTGATGTAACAGACAGAACAGCATTAACAGAGGCGGTTAAAAAGGCGGAGTCCCAATTTGGCAGAATCACCGGTTGTATCCATGGCGCAGGTGTTTTAGCTGACAAGCTCATCCAACAAAAGACTGCCCGGGATATTGAGCGGGTAATTGGCGTCAAACTGCAGGGTTTAATAAATATGCTGGATGTGGCACCGGCAGAAGGCCTGGATTATCTGGTGCTTTTTTCGTCCGTGGCAGGTTTCTACGGCAATGTGGGACAATCGGACTATGCCGCGGCAAATGAGATTCTTAACAAGGTTGCGCATCAAGTCCATTTCCGGCATCCCCACTGCCGAGTTGTTGCGTTGGATTGGGGTCCCTGGGATGGGGGTATGGTGACTCCCGCGCTCAAGGCGATGTTAGCAGAGAAAAATATCGCTATCATACCTGTAGAAACAGGCACAGATATTCTTGTCGATGCCCTTACCACGGAATCTCCGGCTCCCCAATGGATCGTGGGGCAAGAAATGGCGCCTGCACAAGCAGCTCTTTCAGAGTCTTTACAGCACTATCGCATACATAGGACTTTAAGCCTGCAGAATAACCCATTCCTGCGTGATCACGTTATTGGCGGGAACGCTGTACTTCCGACAGTCTGTGCTGTCGCCTGGGTAGCCAATCTATGTGAACAGCTTTATCCCGGTTACACCTTTTACGCGGTTGATGACTACAGAGCCTTAAAGGGAATTGTTTTTGATGACACGCTTGCCGATGGCTATGACCTGACTTTGCAGGAAATCCAAAAATCAGATCAGGATGGTATCATCATCGACGCGATGATCTCCAGTGAAGCACACAACGGCAAACCGCGTTTTCATTACAAAATGCAGGTGACGATCCGGAAAGATATACCGCAAGCCCCCTTATACGCAGGATTTGATCTGAGTGAAAAAGAGCCCATTGACGGCGCAACACTTTATCAGGATAACACCCTGTTCCATGGCCCCAGGTTTCGCGGGATCAAGCGCATTATCAACCTTTCACCTGAGAAGTTGACGATGATTTGTGTGCCGCCGGAAGTTTCATGGTCAGACCAGGGGCAATTCCAAATACAATCTCTCAACCCGTTCGTGACCGATGTCCAGCTTCAAAGCCTTCTGGTCTGGGCAAAACATACGTATGGATACGGTGGTTTACCGTTGCGGATCGCTCAGGGGATTCAGTACCGTGCCATCCCAAGTGGAGAGGAAACGCACGTATCGTTGGAAGTGAAAATAGCGAGTAAGCGCAGATTGGTTGCCGATGTGATCGTCCATGACCGAGAGGGTGTTGTTTACAGCAAGGTAACCGGGGCTGAAATCACATTGAGCGAACGTTTGAACATACTTTTTCAACAGAACTGTCTCGATTAATGCTTCGTAATTATCGATTTTAAGGTGGAACATTTGAAAGCTGGACCAAAAATAGCCATTGCCGGGATGAGCGTGATTAGCTCCATAGGTGATAACCTGGATGTATTTTCACGGGTCTTATATGAAGACACACAACACACCCTCAATACTTTATTTGAGGCTCGTGAATCGGATGCCGCAGATGCAGTGCTCCAAGCTTTGTGGGATGCCGGCGTCACATCGGAAACTGCAATTCCTGTTTGGGTTTGCGGGGACTTAACAAAAAATAGTCTGGCTGAACACCTTGCCCAAAACGGTTACATGGTCCATGTGATGCCGTCTGTATTGACCCTGACAGCTGGCTTGCAGGAAGCCTTTTATGATTTGACGCATAAAAAGTACAGTATTGGCATCGTAGTCGCGGATGATGCTATGGGCATTGGGGCGATTGTTCTTGTCCATGATAGCCTTGTGACATCGGGCGACAGTTATGGCATATTTGAAAGTATTAGTCTAAGCCGTGATGGAAATACAAAGGCTCTATGTCACGATGCTCTAGCATCAGCAGGTATTACCCCGGGAGATATCGGCTATTTGGAATCCACTGTACCGGATCTGGATGATGGCACGCTGACTGCTTATCGCGAAGCCGGGTACGATTTAACATGCGCTTGGAGCAGTTTGGCTGGAGATTACCCAATTTCCAGTATTGATGGTCACCAGCCATGGGCAGGTATCTGCAGCCTGATAAAACTGCTCTATGCCCTGTATCACCGTACACTTCCATCCTTCAAGGTAGGGAACCGGTAGGCGACCGAAACCGCTGGGAACACACGCCTTTTTACATTGTACCAGAAGCCAGATCGTGGTTCATTGAACCAGGAAAACAAAAACGCTACGCAGCATGGCTTGATACGGGACCACAGTATAGTGCGCATTTAGTGTTTTCTGAATCAAGGATCGGACGCACGCTCTCACCTGTCAAATCCCGATTCGGTGAGAAAGGCGTATGGTTATTGCCTGTTATAGCCCAAAATCAAACTAATCTGCAGCAAGCACTCGTGAAGTTAGGGGAACGATGCGATCACGGTGAATCCCTGGATGAGATAAGTCTCGATCTCATCACAGAATATCAGGAACATCGCGATGCACCTTATGCTCTAGCCCTGATAGGGCGTAATCGGGACGAAATGCGCAATGAGATAGCCCTGGCGTGTACGGGAATAGATAAAGCGTTTGCAAATCATACGACTTATCGGACACCGAGGGGGAGTGTCTTTAGCTCTGAACCATTGCGTGATGGTGAGATAGCCTATGTATATCCCGGCGCGTTTAATTCATACGTTGGGTTTGGTCGTGAACTTCTACTGCATTTTCCCTTGTTGCACGAGCGATTAACAGACTTGATATCTAATGTGGGCAGGTCACTGGCTGAACGGACTCTGTACCCCCGCTGTCTTGAGCGCATGACTGAGGATGAAAAAGAGGCGTGGGCTTTGCGGTTAGGACGCAATCCGATAGCGATGATTGAGTCGGGAACAACATTTTCAATTGCGTACACCATGATATTGCGCGAGATATTTGAAATCCGTCCCAAGTCTGCCATGGGCTACAGCCTGGGTGAGATCAGTATGTTATGGTCAGCGGGTGTTTGGAATACAGGCGATGCCGGAAGTGATGCATGGCACGCATCACCATTATTTAAAACCCGTTTATTTGGCCCGAAAGATGCTGTGCGCGAGGCGTGGGGAATTCAACCTAAGGGTGATGATTTCTGGTCCACCTACTTGCTGAAAGCACCAGAAGCGCAGGTGAGAGCACTTGTGGATCACGAACCTCGTGTTTATCTGACCATTGTAAATTTACCGGGAGAGGTTGTTATTGCCGGTGAAGGTCCAGGATGTCAGAGGATCATCCAATCTCTGGGCTGCCATGCTATAAGAGTCCCGTTCGATTCCGTCATACACAATGAAGTGGTGCGTTCAGAATATAACACGTTTGTACAGCTGTACCGACACCCTATCCACCATAAACCGGATGTCACATTTTATTCTGCAGCGGAATATGCTCCCCTGACGATAGAGGCTGATGCACTGGCGCATGCTATTGCGGATATGACGTGCAAGCCTGTTGACTTACCCAGGCTGGTGGAAACTGTGTATGATAGCGGTGCCCGAATCTTTATTGAGTTAGGTCCTCAAGCTACCTGCAGCCGATGGATTGATCGCATCTTGAGCACTAAGCCGCATGTAGCTGTACCTATAAACCGCTCGGGAATGGGCGATTTCCATGGCGTATTAACCATCCTTGCGCAATTGATAACGAACCGCATTCATGTGAATCTATTGCCTTTGACACACTTATACCAACAGGACCCACCACGCCGCGTGGTTTTACCGCAAAATGCACCCTCGGTGAATTTTACGACCCATGCTGATTCCGGTGATTACATCATAGAAGATGTGGCGCAATCTGTTCAGGTGCAAACCAAGCACGAACGAATTATCAATCCTTCTGATTCAAAACTGGATGGATTTAAGCCGGGGTCACCTGGCGATGTGTATCAAAAGATAGTCTTGCCGCAACAGTCGCAGATGGCGAAAACTCATCTGGCTTTTATTAATACACGTCATCATGCTCTCCAGAATACCAGCACCGTGATAGCGATGCAAATGCAGATCGCGGAGAAAATGTTGGGTAAGAAGCGCAATGGAGATAGACCCCTATTGCGAGAGAAAACACCCCGTATGTCAACCGTAAGTAAAAATCTGAAGACAGACAGCACAATGCTCAGTAACAATGTCATGTTTACCAAGGATCAATTGGAGGAATTTGCATCGGGTAACGTGGAATTATGTTTTGGCGAGGATTATGCTGTCTATCGTGGACGGCGGTTGCCCCGCATACCCAACGGCGACCTGCTGCTGATGAGCCGCATTGTCAGCGTTAGCGGAACCCGGGGTGTGTTTGACAACGAGCCGCAGCTTGTTGCCGAATACGATACGCCTATGGACGCATGGTATTACGGTGATAACCTGAACCAGAATATGCCACCTTATGCTGTGCTGATGGAAATAGCTCTCCAGCCATGCGGTTTTTTGTCAGCATTCCTCGGTTCTACGCTGGCAACTGCCAGTGTGGATTATTACTTTCGGAATCTAGATGGGCGTGGTCAATTTTTGGTTGATTGCGATGTGAGAGGTAAAACAATCCGTTAACAGGGTTAAGCTATTGTCTTCGATATCCCTTCGCGGGATCATTATGCAGCGCTATCAGTTTGATCTGGAGTGTGAAGGTATCATGTTTCTATAAAGGTGAAGCTACCTTTGGTTATTTCACCGCTGATGCTTTGGCAGCTCAAGTGGGTTTAGATAAAGGTCAATCTGTTTCCCCGAATTCCCGGCAAAATAGCCAGGCTATGATCGTTTTGCCAGTCCCGCAAAAAGACCAACTCCACGGGCTTGATTATTGTGTTTTCAGCCCGCAGAACGGGCGTTACGGCAAGGGGTATATCTATGGCGAATCAAACATTGATCCGGATGCATGGTTTTTCCATCGCCATTTCTACCAGGATCCTGTGATGCCCGGTTCCCTGGGGATCGATATGATATATCAAGCTCTGGAACTCAGCTTGCGAAACATATGGCAATCTGCAGGACATTCCGGGCACAATTTGCAGTTGTTTTATGGTTCAGAGCATGAGCTGTCATGGGCATACAGAGGTCAAGTACGTCGCGATAATGCGCATATAGCAATTGCGCTGCATATAAAGAAACTGAGCACAAATACTCATGGTATCACAGCGGTCATTGAGGCAAGCCTTTGGGTTGATGCCCTGCGCATTTATGAAGTCAAGGATCTTGAGGTACGCCTGGGGACAACGTGAGTTAAACTATATTATTAATCGAAGGTGAAGCGTTATGGGATTGAGGATTACAGGGCAGCGAGCCAGGCTTTTTTCCAGTGGGGATGCTATACCGGATGCCATCGTTTATGATGAAGCGGGTATGCACACGCACTTGAAAAGACTGGATCAAGCCTGTTATGTCGTAAGAACACCCCAGGGTATAGGCACAGCCTGCGGTGCGCCGTCTGCTGTTTTTGCGGAGAGGTGTTGGTGAGATCATAGCTGTTTCCCTGCCTGTGAACCCCGAGTATTTGGGAGACCCAGCGTTCCTGGGGACGTATGGTTTGCGCTATGCATATATGACAGGTTCGATGGCGAATGCCATATCCAGTGAAGCTATGGTGATTGCCTTAGGGCAGAAGGGGATGTTGGGCGCTTTTGGTGCCGGAGGGCTGGTGCCAGACAGACTGGAAGCAGCCATACAGCATATCCAACAGGCTTTGCCGGAAGGACCTTACGCGTTTAACCTCATCCACAGCCCTGTTGAACCCGCACTGGAACGGGGCGCTGTTGATTTATTTTTAAAGTATGGGGTTCATGTTGTTGAAGCTTCTGCATATATAAAACTCACCTCGCATGTCGTCCGGTATCGTGTGGCTGGTTTGGCAACTGGGCAGGATGGCAGCGTACAGATAAACAACCACATTATCGCGAAACTCTCCCGCCGTGAGGTGGCAGAACAGTTTATGCAGCCTGCGCCGGAAAAAGTACTCAGCGAATTACTGGGGCAGGGATTAATCACACAGGAACAGGCGCGATTGGCAGAAAAGGTGCCTATGGCGGATGATGTTACGGTTGAAGCTGACTCAGGGGGACATACGGATAATCGCCCCCTGGTATGCTTGATGCCGTCGATCATTGAGTTACGCGATGCGTTACAGGCGCGACACCAATTTAATAATCCTGTCAGAGTCGGCGCGGCTGGCGGGATCGGCACACCCATCGCAGCTTTGGGCGCCTTTATGATGGGGGCTGCTTATATTGTGACAGGTTCGATTAATCACAGCTGTTTTGAAGCGGGTACGTCGGATCATGTTAAAGCGCTGCTTTCTCAAGCAGAAGCAACGGATGTCATGATGGCTCCGGCAGCAGATATGTTTGAAATGGGGGTAAAGCTGCAAGTCTTGAAACGCGGGACGATGTTCGCTTTACGCGCAAGAAAGCTTTACGAACTCTATGAAGCCTACGATTCGCTGGATGCTATCCCAATATCCGAAAGGGATAAATTGGAACGGCAGATATTCAAGCGGAGTCTGGATTCTGTTTGGGATGAATGTGTAAGTTTCTTTAATAAACGCGATCCCACACAAATTGAGAAAGCCGCAGGCAACCCGAAGCGCAAAATGGCTCTCGTATTTCGCTGGTATCTGGGTTTAGCCACACGGTGGGGTATTGCAGGTGAGAAGGGACGGGAGTTGGATTACCAAATATGGTGCGGTCCTGCGATGGGGGCTTTCAATGATTGGGCGCGCGGTACGCAATTTGAAAAGCCTGAGAACCGGAGCGTTGCTGAAGTTGGTTACCACATCATGCAGGGCGCCGCCTACCATTACCGCATTCAGAACCTGCAAATGCAAGGGGTCCATATTCCGGTATCCCTAGCGCACTATAAACCAGAGACACTTTCTTAACGAATTTTAGTAACGTTTTTCAGCTTTGCGGTGTTATATAAGCAAGAGATATGCTGCAAGCAAGACAGGGAGAAAAGCATGGAAATCAATACGATGAAAAAAACGTGCCCGAATTGTCAATCGGTGCGCATCATCCCCAACGCGGATGCTGTGGAGACGGACAATCTGGCGATCCGAATCTATGAACAACCAGATATTAAACTAAAAAGTGTGCGGCATTATCCATTGAAAGCCTGGGTGTGTACGGAATGCGGTTATACGCAGCTCTATGTCAACCAGCCGCAAGAGCTGGCGAAGTCTTACCAACGCTTTTTGGGGCACCGTTAAGGGACGCGGGAATACAAGGTAATTATTTGTTCGGCATAATCTATGACACTAACCCGTAAAGCCCGGGGTTCCAGTATTTCAACAGAGCGTCCGCAGCTTAGAATATTACTACGGGCAACCTCGAATGATTCAAAAGTCAACGCCACGGTCAGCCAACCGTCTTTATCAGGCGGTTGGGCTTGTTTGACACTTTCTTTGAGCTGGTCCCCCAGGAAATAGTTGAGATAGGGGATCCCTTGTGGATCAATGCGGACGATAACGGGAAAATAATTACGCCGTTCTTCATATTTCTCACACCAGTTCTGCCAAAAACTTCTCAAATTGAATGATGGTGTTCGTTCGAACTGCTCAGTTAATTGTGTCACGTCCACGATGCGCGAAACGCGGTAAACTCGTTTATGACCGGCAATGGACCCCACGAGATACCAGGTTCCGGCTTTCGCTACCAGACTATATGGGGCGATGGTGTGTTCAATTATCTGATCACGAACAGTTGAGCGGACTTTGATAACAACCATGTGGTTTTGCACTGTGGCTTCCTGAAGGGCACGCAGGTGCGGAACCGACTCTTCAGATTGATGCCAACTGACCCAATCCAGGTGCAGACGTTGCCGGGTACCTAAAGCATCCCGTCGATAGGCATCCGGCAGCGCCGCCTGAAGTTTCAATAAGGCACTTTGAATTTTCTGGCTTATACCAAGCTCAGCCAGTGGGGTGGGTATGTTTAACAGATGCAAGGCGCGCAGTTCATCTTCTGATAAACCCGTCAAGTTTGTCCGGTAACTACCAAGCAGAGCAATCCCACCTCCTGGTCCCCGTTCGGTGTATAGGGGCACGCCCGCCATACTTAAGGCCTCGACATCACGGTAGATGGTTCTGACGGATACCTCGAGCTCTTGCGCCAGGGTCTGCGCAGCCATTCGTCCGCTGTCCTGCAATATCAGGAGCATTGCTAATAATCTATCCGCGCGCATTGAACCTCCATAGTCTAAACGAAGTCTCCACATTTTCGTTTTATATATTCTATCGATAATACCTGACAGCAGATGTCAGGTATTATACGCAATAATACAGATGTTCTTCGAAGAACATACACGAAGTTTTTACAGTAAGAGATGTTGCAGCTGTTATATGAAGCGATGTCTTACCTGGTGAAGCTTAAATCCAGAGAATATACATTGTGAGGAGGAAAGAATGGATGCTCTTGATGTCAGAATTGTCCGTTTACCGGCAATGCGGGTGGCTTCCGCGTATGGCTTTGGTGTTTCCCCGGAGGAAATGGCCTGGGATAAACTGCTGCGATGGGCACGGGAGAATCAGTTGTTGGGGAATGAAGAGGTGCGTTTTTTTGGATTCAATAATCCGAGCCCATCAACGGGCAGTCCGAATTATGGCTACGAACAATGGATGACTATTGGACCAGACACGGAGGTCGCAGGCGAGATCAAAGTGTTTAATTTTGATGGCGGGTTGTATGGAGTCACCCGGTGTTATTTACCACAAATAGGTGAGACCTGGCATGCTTTATACGACTGGTGTGAAAACAGTGCCTATGACCATGCGCATCATCAGTGGCTGGAGGAGGGCCTTTCCCCGGTGGGTACGCCATTTGAAGAAATCGTAATGGATATTTACTTGCCGATCGCTGAAGGCGTACCGGGTTAATACGGACACGGGCGGAATCAGGTGACAGTCACTGCAAGGCGAGTACTTTCGCCCAGTGACTGTCACCTTTAAGCAGTATTCTTTATGGTTAGCGAGGGTCTTCAACCGGGTGGGTGATTTCCCTTCCACACACCCGCGCCGCACTATGCCATATGCGATGTATGGATGCAAAAATATGATGGACACCCTGGAATTGTGGGTGTCCGTCACTTTTCCGCAACGGTAATAAGTGAGCATACTCAGCACTTTGCTTAACATATTATGGTTTGCCTTGAGCAGGATGCTGTGGCGGGGCGGAGGTCTCCCTTGCATGCAGAAGCTCCGTATTCCGCCCCGCCACCTGGTTTAAAGGGGTGTGTCGGTTGCCCTGGGCAACCGACACACCCCTATGAAGGAAGTGCGGCGCGGGAATCAACTTTGGATGCACGAGAGGACTATTCCGCGCCGCCTAAAGAGCATAGGATGCAAAAATGTGACGCACACCCTGGAATTGTGAAAGACTTGCTGAGCCACCTGGGATGACTTATACTGAGGCTTGACTACGAAATAAATGACTTTGAGATGAAGGTAAGATGTGCTGGAGTAATTCAAAAAGGGAGTACGTGTTGATGGAGTTGGCTATACAGTGGGAAAAATAATCTGGACACACCCGCCTACACAGCTAGATTTGCTGGATGATACAATCCATATCTGGAAAGTGAATATCAGAGCCTTCAGCAGTCACTTGACGTTGTTATACCGGTTGTTAAACACAGAAGAACGCCAGCGCGCAGACCGGTACCGGTTCGCTGAACCCAGAAATCGGTTTATTGTCGCGCGTGGCATTCTGCGCCAATTACTCGGTCGTTATACGCACTTTCCGCCAGATCATATTGTATTGGACACCAACCCCTGGGGTAAACCTCTGCTCTCAGAACCTATGGACGCACATATAGAATTTAACGTAGCCCATTCAGAGGATATCGCACTTTTCGCCTTTTCGTTGCACAATGCCGTGGGCATCGATGTGGAGCGCGTGCATGCCATAGCAAATATAGGATTACTGGTAGCCCGTTCCTTCTCAAAATGTGAGAATCTGGCTTTCAGGCAGATTCCAGATGCGATGCAGCAGCAGGCTTTTTTTAATGGCTGGACGCGAAAAGAAGCTTATATAAAAGGCAGGGGGAAGGGGTTTTCGATCCCCCTGAACGCTTTTGATGTTACGGTGGCTCCCGGTGAATCACCCGCCCTTCTTGCCGACCGGACGGATCCGTGCGCCGCTCAGGTTTGGGAATTGCTCGATATCGATATTAAGCCGGAGGAGGGATACACTGCCTCTCTTGCAGTTGAATCCGGCAGGAAGATCTCTACAGTGCTGGGTTATACACTGGACCTCGAAATGGATCTCAGGCTTGCTGATTTTGATATCACTACCAATTGACGAGGACTTTTTGTATTTTATACTGCCGGTCGAAATACTGCACGTAACGGTACTGTTTGCCAAACAGATATACATCACGGGTGACAGCCACGTCCTGCTCGCAATAGGTAAATATTTCCTCAATTCTGCCTTCTCGCCACCATTGGACAGCTTGCAGCCCGTCTGCACTTTTGCCCACCTGTAATGTCGCAGAAGCCACCGAATCCAGTTTAAGACGGAAACCCAGTTTGTTTTGTATTTCCAGCATCATATCCACGGTGGGTAACTTCACCAATTCCACTTTCTCTGTATAACGCTGCAATACAGGATAATCAAAACCATATAAATTATAACCAACGACGAGGTCAGTTTGGCTCAGGTCCAGGGCTAACTGTTCCGCATCTGCTTCGGTATAACGGTGAAATGCCTGGTCGCGACTGTCGAAAGTCACAGCTACAGAGATATCCAGCTTTTCCGGGTAGCGACCTCCTACTTCCTGAAAGGTGTTTTGCGTTTCAATATCGAAAAATACAGGCATATATCCTCCTTAGGTTTCTGTCTTTAACGTTTGTTTCGTAATAAATCCACCGCCTAAAACTTCATCGTCCTGATAGAAGACCAGAGACTGTCCCGGTGCAATCATTTGTTGGGGTGTATGGAAACGGATCGAAGCTTTATTACCATCTGTTAATGTAACGTCAATGGGTACCTCTGGAGACCGGTACCTGAAACGCCCCATAACGGTAAAAGCATCTCCGGGACTGTGACCCGAAGTAAAAGTCACGGATTCAATCTGGCACTGGCTTTGATCCAGGCTCGAACGTGGACCAACCACGATGTTGTTCAGTATGGCATCCATCCTCAATACATAAAGCCGCTGCGAACTGGCTATTCCCAGACCACTTCTTTGACCAATAGTGTAAAAGGCAAGTCCCTGGTGCTCTCCCAGGACGTTCCCTGTTTCATCTATAAACGGTCCCGGTTTGGTATGACCGGGTTTTACCAGATGCATGAGCGTGCGATAGTCTCCACCACCCATAAAACACAGGTCCTGACTGTCGGTTTTGTCTGCACTGGGCAGTTTCCATCGTCTGGCAAGCTCCCGAACCTGTGTTTTATTTTCCATCTCACCGAGAGGCAGTTGAAGCCGGTGGAGCTGCTGCTGGTTCAGACGGTAAAGCGCATAGGATTGGTCTTTATGGCTGGCACATCCCCGGAGAAGGTGTGTTATGTCAGCCTCGTGGATGACTCGGGCATAATGCCCGGTGGCGATCCACCGCGCGTGCAGCGCATCGGCAACTTCAAGTAAAGCCTGGAACTTCAGGATGGGATTGCAGATAACGCATGGGTTTGGCGTTACGCCCGCGATATATGATACAGCAAAGGACTGAACAATATCCGTGTAGAATTTCTTTTCCAGATCAAGTTCAAGAAGAGGGATACCTAATGCGGTAGCAATCGTTCCGGCTGAAACATTATCGACTACAGCCTGTTCCTGCGGCATTTTCCACAATTTTAAGGTAACACCGTGCACTTCATAACCGCGGTGCAATAATAATGCAGCTGTAACCGCACTATCAACACCCCCACTGAGCCCAACTATAATGCGTTCCACTTAGCCTTCCAAAGAATACCGACCTATGTGCTTAATAAACTTCCGCATAAATTATACATCATACTTGACTTTTTTATTATTCGCTTCTACAATAAACGATAGTACCATTCGTGGTCGATTTATACATCATTCACTTTGAGCTAGGAGGATATTATGGCAGAAGTTAACCCACAACCCGCAGTTGATATCACCGATGACGATAAGCTTTGGTCGTTGTTGAGCTGGATTTTCTCCCCCTTGGTGCCCATTATTGTTCTGCTACTGGAGGACAAGAAAAGCCGCCCATTTATTAAATACAACGCGATGCAGGCGTTGATTTTGGGGGTCGTCAATATGGTTGTATCGGGCATTTTAGGCGCTGTTGTTATCGGGTGTTTCATTGGCGTGGCTGTTTTTGCTTATATGATTTATCTGGCGGTGCAGTCCTACAATGGGAAATGGGTGACTGTCCCAGTATTGACCGATTTCTGCAAAAACCAGGGATGGATTGATTAGTTCGCAGTAAAACTGTGGAATCCGGGTATTTCACAAGCTGGAGCCTGAACTTAAAACCTTTACTTGACTCATAAGCGGGTTCGGTTTGTGCTGGTATAACAGTTAAATTATGAAACGGTTTCTCTCCGGGGAAACCGTTTTTTTTGCCGCGATATGCCCGTGTGGTATACTGACGGGTCTAACCAGGCATTTGAACACATTTTAATATTGATGACAGACTTGAATACAAAAGCCCTGAAAAGTTTATGCATCGTGTTATATAGGGAGGAATAAATGGATTTATTGGATGGCAAGTTCTGGGAAGTGCGCCCTGCTGCACCTCCGGAATACGTCGTAGATTTGCCGTCTGTCCGACCAATTCTTGCTCAAATCCTGTACAACCGAGGGTTAAGTACGCACGCAGCCCAGGAGATGCTGAAAGGCAGTAAACCAGCTCAGGACGACCCCTCTCTTATGCGCGATGTTGACAAAGCGGTCGACCTCATCCGTGAAGTTGTTATGGCTAAAGACTCCATTGTGATCTACGGTGATTATGATGTGGATGGCATAACGGCTACAGCTGTCTTGATGCGCACGCTGGAGGCCTTTGGCGCCGTAGTCAACGTCTACGTCCCCAACCGTGTTGATGAAGGATATGGTTTAAATAAAGAGGCTATTGCATCTCTGGCTGAAGCAGGCGTCCGGATGATGATAACTGTTGACTGCGGGGTACGCTCAATTGCTGAAGTGCAGCTGGCTAAACAATTGGGGATGATGGTGATAATTACAGACCACCATGATGCTAATGGTACGTTGCCCCCAGCTGACGCTATTATCAATCCAAAGCAACCTGAATGTCAATATCCATTTAAGGATTTTGCGGGTGTGGGTGTCGCGTATAAATTGGCTCAAGCCTTAATTCGTAAAAACAAGTTTAACGCACTCCGCACAACACGTAAGGAACTTGAAGAAACTGCATTACTGGACATGGTGGCTCTGGGTACTGTCGCAGATATGGTTCCTCTCCTGGGAGAAAATCATTACCTTGTTGCTGCGGGTCTTGAACGCATCAACGTGGGTGACCACCCAGGATTAAGTGCCTTGATGCAGGTTGCCGGCGTGAAACCTGGCGAAATAACGGCTAAAACTATTGGTTATAATTTCTCTCCACGACTTAATGCTGCCGGGCGCATCAGCGACGCCAAGAAGGCTTTGTATTTGTTATTAGCCGAGGATATGGAGCGCGCTTTGCCACTAGCGAAAGAACTGGATGTCCTGAATTCGGAAAGAAGGGAATTAACGCAGCGTGTTCGTGATGAAGCACGGGCTATGGTACTGCAAAAAGACAAGTCCCAGTCGCTGATTTTTGCAGCGTCGGATAAATTTGTTTCAGGCGTTGTGGGATTAGCCGCTAACCGCCTGGTTGATGAATTCAATAGACCCGCCGTGGTTATATCGATAGAAGGGGAATACAGCAAAGGTTCGGCGCGATCCATCCCGGAATTCCACATTACCGAAGCGTTGGACTCAATGCCAGATTTATTGTTGGTCCGTCATGGTGGTCATCCAGCCGCCGCCGGTTTTACAATAAAGACAGAATTCATTCCCGAGCTCGAAAGTCGATTTTATGGTTTGGCACAGCAGCAGCTTGAGGGTTTGAATTTGACGCCGGTATTTGCCATTGATGTTGAGATTCCTCTGACCGATTTATCATGGGACTTGTATTATGAACTGGAGCGCCTGGAGCCGTATGGTTTTGGCAATCCACTGCCTGTGTTTGCCAGCCGAAAGGTCCATGTATGTAATCCCAGAGCTGTAGGTAAAGAGGGGCAGCACCTGAAGTTTAGCGTTGAGGACAGCCTTGGTACGCAGTGGGATGCGATCGCTTTTCATCTGGGTTATTGGGAAGGACGCGTCCCGTCTTATGTGGATATCGCTTATGTGTTGGAACGCAACGTCTGGTATGGTAATGTCAGCTTACAGCTTAATGTTAAAGATATACACTTTACGGGATAACAGCTGAAGGAAACAGGTAATCCTCAAACCTAAACGACAGATACTCGCATCCAGCACACCCGCAGCCTGGTTAAAGGGAGTCCTCATTTTGCAGGAGGAGGCAGATATGAAAGTATTGGTGACGGGCGCTGCAGGTTTTATCGGAAGTAATCTTGCAGAAGCATTGTTACAACGCGGTGATACTGTTGAGGGCCTGGATAATTTTAATGCTTATTACAGTCCGGCACGCAAACGCGCTAACGCTGCTGAGCTTGCGAAATATCCACGCTTTCTGATGCATGAAGTTGACCTGCTCAATGAGCAAGCTGTCTACAAGATCATCCAGAATGGCAGTTTTGACGCGGTGGCACATTTGGCAGCGATGGCGAATGTCCGTTACTCTATTCCCAGAGCGCCTTTATACTCAGACGTCAATATTCGCGGGACGGTCAACATCCTGGAAGCTATGCGCCTGGCAGGCACACCGCATGTTGTGTTTGCTTCCACATCATCAGTATATGGCAATACCCAGCAACTCCCCTTCCAGGAGAATGATCCGCTGGGACAACCGTTAGCGCCGTACCCAGCGACGAAAATCGCTGGTGAATTGATGGGTTATACGTATCACAACTTGTTTAATATGTCGTTTACAGCTGTGCGATTTTTCAGCGTGTATGGTGAACGTGGTCGACCGGATATGATGCCTTATATTATCACGGACAGTATTGTGCACCAAAAAGTATTCAAACTGTACAATGCCGGCGAAATGTCCCGGGATTGGACTTACGTTGGTGATATCATCCAGGGTGTGATGCTGGCAATAGATCACCCTCTGGGTTATGAGCGTATCAACCTTGGACGGGGACAACCGGTAAGAATGGCTGATTTTGTGGAGTTGATTGAGGGGCTTGTGGGTAAAACTGCTAGGATGGAGACCCCGCCCGCGCCAGCCAGCGAACCGCTTATCACATATGCGGATATCACGAAAGCCAGGGATTTATTAGGCTATAACCCATGTCTCAACGTTGATGAGGGCATGGAACGTTTCTGGACCTGGTACCAGCAGCACATCGACACTAGATAACGTTTTAGTGTTCTGACTTCATATGAATTCATAACCAGGCAAGGAGAAATACACTTTATGCGCGCCTTGGTAACTGGAGCCACCGGTTGTGTCGGCGCCAACGTGGTTGAGGCACTCCTGGAGCGCGGGTACACAGTACGCGCTATGCGCCGCTCCTCCTCTCAGCTTGATGCCCTCGCCGGGCTCGAACCGGAAATTGTCACCGGAAATGTATTGGATAAGGTGTCCCTTGTGCAGGCAATGGCGCACTGCAATCTTGTATTTCACGTTGCTGCGATTTCTGAATACTGGCGCAGTTCTCCGGAACAAATTTATCATGTAAATGTTACCGGCACGCGTCGTGTTCTTGAAGCTGCGATGCAATGTCGCGTTGAGCGGGTGGTTTTCACCAGTTCGGTCGCCGTTTTGGGCAAACCTACTTTTCCTGGTGAAGTGCTTAACGAGGCAAGCCAATTCAGTCATTATCCAATCCCTTTTCATTACGGGCATAGTAAAGTTCTGGCTGAAGCTGAAGTTCAGCAGCATGTTAAAAATGGGCTGGATGTGGTTGTGGTTAATCCTGCTTCGGTTATTGGAAAAAGAGATGTAAACTATATCGGTGGCGAATTGATATCTGCTGCGGTAAAGGGGTGGGCTATCGCGGCTCCCTCAGGTGGAATGGGCATTGTTTCCGCCAAAGATGTTG
Source organism: uncultured Chloroflexia bacterium (assembly GCA_963700595.1). Lineage (GTDB taxonomy): Bacteria > Chloroflexota > Anaerolineae > B4-G1 > SLSP01 > PWVB01. Next base: position 543,301 of record CAVOYE010000006.1, on the reverse strand, counting down.
GAACAGGGCATGTGCTGGCTGCGGAATCCGGGAAAACCGGTGCCCGTTATATCCTCAACGGAGAGAATATACCCCATCTTAAATTGCTGAAAATAGTGGCATCAGCTACTGGCTCAGCCGTCCCTCGGTTTGTGATTCCGCAAGTGCTGATGCGCGGTACTGCCCATTTGCTGCACAACCTGACCCGTATCGGAATCAAGTTTCCGGCATTTGATCCTATCCAATTATTCTTGAGTACTTTTTATATGTATTTTGATGCCTCTAAAGCTGCAGCTGAGCTTGGATTCAGACCACACTCTGCTCGTCACGCAGTGCATGAAGCAGTCCGCTGGTATAAACAGCAGTGCATGTTATAAGTCCAAGGTACAAGCAACCCGGCACGACTATAATTCGTGCTAAGTGCATAGACTAATGTATCTGAAAACGGATAAAGAACTCTACAATTCAAGTCGATTTAAAATCGGTCGTCTGATCATGATATTACTGATGATTGGCGCTGGCATTTTTGTCGGCTTTCGGGCCGTTGGTTTTATAAATCAAGATCCTATGCAGGTGAATAAACCCACACCTCTACCAACGGCGACACCTTCCCCGGGATTTTATATCGCAGAAGCAGAAGGCGCTTATTGGGATGGACACCTGGTTGATGCGATTCATGCCTATGAGCAAGCCCTGACGCTCGAACCCAATCAAACCGGTATGTATGTCGCGTTAGCAAGATTACTCGTTCTGAATGGACAGGCAGAACGCGGTTTGGAAATGGCGCGAGAGGCTGTCAAACGCCAACCTGAAAACGCGGGAGCATGGGCTGTTCTGGGATTAGCTTATGACTGGCTGAATATGCAGGATGAAGCAGTAACTTACTGTGAGAAAGCTGTAGCCCTTGATCCCACCCTCCCTGAGGCTTACGCCTATCTCGCTGAAGCTTATATGGATAACGGGCAGTGGTTTGCAGCAAATGGCGCGATCGCTACGGCTCTGGAATTGGACAATCAAAACGTTGATGTTCTTCGTGGTCATGGCTATGTTTTGGAGAATCAGGGAAATTATAGTGGTGCAATACAGGCTTATCAACAAGCATTGGAAGTGCATGATAAACTAGCCTATCTGTATATGGCGGTTGGGAGAAATGCCAGCGTCCTTGGTAATTTCACAATGGCCCTTGAAGCCTATGGGGATGCAACGAATGCCGACCCGAAAAGTGCTATAGCCTATGATCAACAGGGTTGGACAGAATTATTATTGGGCGAATACGATAAGGCTAAAATAAATCTAAGCACGGCTCTGGAAATTGATCCGTTCTTTGGAGATGCCTATGGGCATCTTGGAACACTCTATTTTCAGCAGGTCAATTATGAGGATGCGATCGCGAATCTTGAGCCAGCCATCGCTAACGGGGAAGCCTTATCCCGGAGGAGAACAGTTCGATTTCTCATAACGGTCGAAGAGCCTTCACGAATAGGAGATCAACCATCAGGACCTGGAATAGCGTATGTGGACTTTGTTCATCCCAATGGTTTTGACCGACCCTTGCGCGGGGATTTCTATGCTGTCATCGATGACCGGAAACTGGAAGGCACTATGCGATTGGATGTACTTTCCGGGCGCTATGCCCTTAACCTGAATGGAATTCCACCTGTGCCCGCCGGCAATATCTATATCGGATGGTTTATTCCCCTTGCTGCACCAAACGGCAAGACTGTACATACGGACCCCTTATACCCAACACCGGGTGGAAGATTGGAAGCTGAAGGTTTAACCGGGACTGTTAAAGCTCAACCTATAGAGACCTATTACATCCTCGCTTTGTCGTATTATTTTCTGGACGAATGTGATAAGGCTATGCCATTTATTAATATCGCACTGGACATTGACCCAGCTGATGAGAATACTCTGAAGACATTGGAGTTATGCCGGTGAGAAACCGCCCTCCCCAACCTGCGCAGATAATGACACCAACGCATAAAAAGAGCCACGCACTCTCCAGGACTATATTGGAGAGTCCTTGGTTAGCCCCTGTCCTGGTCCTTGTGTCTGTGCTTTTCATTTACCGGCGATTAATCGCCGGTTGGGTCATAGCTGACGGTGATTTGGCAACGTACTTTTACCCCTACTGGGTCGCGGTGTCCCGTTCTTTACGTTCAGGGCAGCTCCCTCTGTGGAATCCCTATTTATTTGCCGGGGTGCCACTCCTGGCGAACTCACAAGCCGGTGTGTTTTATCCACTTAATTGGCCATTCTGGATACTGGGTGGTAGTACTTTAATCAGCGTTGTTTCGGCAATTCACAGCAGCGTTCTGTTGCATGTCTGTTTGGCAGGATTCAGTGCCTATTGCCTGGGTCGTAGTTTGCAGTTCAGTCCGTGGGCGGCAGCAATAGCCGGACTAATCTACGCTGGTGGGGGATTCATTGGCATCCATATTGAGCATCTCAATCAACTTCAGGCTTTAGCCTGGATGCCCTTTGTTTTTTTAGTGACCGGGAAAAAATCAACCAACCTTCGCTTTCCATCCCCTATTTCAGTGATCGCCATGGCGATGATCTTACTCGCCGGACATACGCAGATGGCATTTATTACCAGCGTAGCCGTTGTCATTTGGCATACAGGTTATGTTGTTAGCTTCAGGTTTTCCAGACTGAAACAACTTTTTTCAAACAGAAAAGAATTGAAGCATGTTTCCGGCATTCTGTTTGTGTTTGTCAAGCGCTGGTGCCTCTTTTTCTTGCCGTTTATTATCTCAGCGTGTCTGGCGTCTGTACAACTGCTGCCGACACTGGAACTTGTCAATCTCTCCGCGCGTCAGGGCGGATTGGACTGGAGGGAAGCGGTGAGTTTCTCGTTGCCTCCCTGGGATTTTGCCGGGGCGTTTCTACCACCTTACATCTCTGCGCCAGTTTTTCCGGAGAGTGTGGCGTATATCGGAAGTTGCGGACTGCTCCTGGTGGGTTGTGGCATATGGGCGATTTATCGAAAACGGCGATTCCGGTATTTACCACTTTTGTATCTGGCGATCGCTGGTGCATTCCTGGCACTGGGAGGTTACAACCCATTATATTTATTCGCCGTACGCATAGGGATACCTGGCTTGACGCACTTCAGGGCACCCGTCAGGTTTCTAGCCCTCTATGTGCTTTCTGCAGGCCTCCTGGCAGGGTTGGGGTATGATTATTTGTTGAAAAGTCTCGCTGCCCGTTTGCCTTCAAGGCAAACAAGCTATTCAATGGTGATGGCTGTGCTCTTGGCATTCCTCGTCAGTGTCGAAATGGTGGTCTGTGCAGATTACTTGCCCCATGCGGATGCGACAATTCCTCGCGCTTATACCGATCTGCGTCCGGCGACGGCACATCTGGTGGCGGATGCGAACCATGCATGGCTTGCAGGGAATGTGCCCGGTCGATTTTTGAGTTTATCTCAAATAACATTTGAGATTGGTGATAAACCGGAAATCGAAAGCGTCTATGGCGATATTGTCTCCCCTGATGCATTGTGGTCATACTTAATTTCAGAAAAACAACGGGAAGTCCTGACTCCCAATCTACCTTTATCCTTTCGTGTTTTTGCCGCTGATGGATACGATGGCGGATTATTGCCTATGGCATCCTACATTGCATTTTCCCGTTTGCTTATCGAGGGAGGCACGCAGGATGGACGTTTGCGGGAAAACCTGGACTCTATACCCGAAAAAAGGTGGCTGCAATCGATGGACGTACGCTATGTTATTACTGATAAAACAGGGGATATGTGGGTTGATGACATTTTGTATGATCGCCAGTTCAACATAGTTTTGCATCCCGGAGGAACAATAAGCCTGGCGTGGCTGCCAGAATCATACGAAGCGGATGGTATAGGGCTCATGTATACGGGAAAAGAGGGTCAAGTCACAGTAGAATTTGACGATGGCTTCCAGCATAGTACCCTTTTGCCGGGTATGACAGCAGATGGTCCGACTAGAATCCGATTAGGAAAAAATGGTACAGTAACCGGCATATCGATATCTGCGGAAACCCAGACTATAACACTTACAGGTATCAGCCTGATTAATGAGGTTACCGGATCTTTTTACCCTTTGACATTATCAGATAGCTACCGCCTGGTTCATTCGGGAGATGTAAAAATCTACCAGGACATAGATCCTGCACAGCGTGCTGTTTTTGTTACGCGTTGCGTGACTGCTACCACGATATCACAGGCAATATCCCTGATGGCAAATAACTCTTATAATCCAATCAGCACTGTGACCCTACTTGCGGACAACCCGGTACCCGCAGGCTGCGAAACGAGTGAGAACACTGAATCTGTGTCTTCGGCGGCAGACAGTCCGGTTGTGCGCATATTGGATTATGAGGACACCGCGATGAAGATTGATGTGTATGCACCAACACCCGGTTTAATCCTCCTGTCAGAAGCGTGGTATCCGGGGTGGCATGCCAGCTTGATTTCCATGGATGGCAGCGGTACTGTACAGTCAGTTCCTGTATTACGTGGTAATCTGATGTTTCGCGCCATACCTATTCCTGAAGGGCATTGGCGTATGACCATGACATACCATTCGACATATCTATTTACCGGAGGTGTTTTGAGCCTTGCCGGAATAGCTCTGTTTGTTTATTTCTCCAGGCGTTGGCAAAGTGCATAATGAAATGTCTGTTTTTAGATATATGAAACAACCTAATTTCGGATTCTTTTTGCACAATCTGTATCCAAACCTTAACCAAATGGTTACAAAATGGTTTTAATCATATGACAGATACATGATATAATTAACACGTCATATCATGTGTGAGGTGGGTTATGGGCGGAAAGATCCTGTATATCGAAGACAGTCCTTCTAACAGGCTTCTGGTCCGGCGTATTCTATCTTTTGAGGATTATGAGGTGTTGGAAGCTGAAGATGGACATGTTGGTCTTGAGATAGCCATACAAGAGCTTCCAGATTTAATTCTGATGGATATGAATTTGCCTGATGTTGATGGTTATGAAGTGACGAGACGTATCCACGAAACACCTGAGTTAGCAGCTATCCCCATTGTGGCTATGACAGCAAATGTTATGGAGGGAGACCGTGAGAAAACGATTAAAGCAGGATGTATCGGTTATATTCCTAAACCGATTGATGTGGATGCATTGCCAAGGTTAATCGCGGGTTTCTTGAAGAAGTGAATAAACCTTTAAGTGTCCAAAGTTAAGCGTAACAATTAACTCTTGGCATTCGAAGAGCTTTTGAAAATTATCGGTTAGGCTTGCGTGCGAGGAATTTAAGGATGAAATGGAAACTTACCTCTCCTGCAGATGCGGTCATATTGATTGTGGAGGATAATCTCAACAATTTTATTCTAATGACGCGACTGCTTGCGTTTCTTGGTGTAAAAAAATGTGAATGGAAAGCATCAGGTTGGAAAGTGTTGGAGTTTGCTGAGACTCTGGGCACAATAGATTTAATCCTGATGGATATAGCGTTACCTGATGCGGATGGTTATCAATCACTTGAATCGCTGCGGACTGATGATCGTTTTGTCAATGTGCCCATCATTGCCGTGACCGCTGATGTATCTGTGGAGAATATTAATCGAGCGCGGGAAGCCGGTTTTAACGGTTTTATAGGTAAACCTCTGGATCCGGACCGCTTTCCGGATCAAGTGCGGCGTGTTCTCCAAGGCGAGGAGGTATGGGAGCGGGAGTGATCTCTCACGAAGAGACCCATAAAACCACACGCAGCATTCCAACGGTTGGGATGCGCGGTGGGTTGGGTCGATCATTGTTGACAGCGTTTTTATTACTGACTATTTTACCGTTGGCCCTCATTGGCGGTTATGCAACGCAGCAAAACAAAAAATAATATCGAAAAAGAGGCTGCCGCCAAGCTTTTAGCCATTGCGACCCTCAAGGTTGAAATGCTCATGAGAACAACTCAAGAACTTGAAACACTCATGACTTATCCTATCTCACCAGTTAAAGGTGATATAGAGGTTTTGGAACCCTACGAAACATGGTGGTTAACGCTCATCAATCGGATGCCGTATTTACAGGGGGCTGTTGTTACGGATTCGGCGCATAATATTCTTTGGTCCACAGGCGAGTGTCAACCCGAATCACCTATACTGCCACACGTCGCCCAAGGAACCCTCACTAATCTGCAACTGATTTTCCACCCGGATCAACCATTCGGTCTTGTTTCAACAACATACTCCGGGCAGATCCGTCACACTTTGTTTCGATGAATCCATTGTGACCTTACTCCTGCAATCTCAGGCAGATATCGGCGAGACCGGTACTATATCTCTTGTTGTTGATTCAATGCTGTGGCCCTCTGGTCAGCAAAGTTTGGCTGGCCCTATGACGGAACCTTTAGAAAAAGGCTTCAGTGGACTATATGGGAATGAAGCAGGGCAATTCTTTATTGCGGCATATTACCCGTCACCCTGGGATGGGGTTGGGATTCAGGTGGAGCAAGCGGCAGGCGAAGCTATTCAAAGTACAGACAGGATTACAGCAACGCTCATTGCCCTGATTCTGAGTGTTGCGCTGGGAACGACCGTAATTGCAGCTTTTGTCATTCGGAAAATAACGCGTCCGGTAATTAACCTTACCGAATCCGCATTAGCGATGGCTGGGGGTGATCTCGATCAACGCCTGGAAGTGAAATCGCGCGATGAAATTGGAATTTTAACTTACGTCTTTAATGAAATGGCAGTAGATCTGAAATCTTTATATGAAGATCTGGAAGCCAAAGTCGTTGAACGTACACACCGGTTGCAGCAGGCAAACTACCAGATTCAGCGCCGCGCGATTCATCTGCAAGCAAGTCAGGAAGTAAGTCAAGCGATCACGTCGGTTAGGGATCCTGAGCAGCTTCTTACACGGATTGTCGATGTCATACGTGACCGTTTTGTGTATTCTGCTGTAGCGATTTACATCATACCTCCAGCGGGTGGAATCGCACAGTTAAGTGCAGTCAACCCCAGTCCCAGTTATCAGCGAACAACGGATGCAGAGAGCAATAGTGTATGGCCTGAGGACTTTCACCGTGGCGATGGGTCGCTGGTTGATCTGGCTATGCATACAGGTGAAATTCAAATTGAGCGGAAAGTATCTCCTGAACCAGTGGGCTGGTACCAGCGTATATCGTGCCGGGTTGCTATACCTTTGAAGATGGAAGATTCACCTGATAGGTATTATTGGGGTGGATACGTCAGCACTGGACGGTATACAGGAAGACGAACTGGAAGTTTTGGAGTTGCTGGGTAATCAGGTCACAATCGCTTTGGAGAACGCACGGGTGTATGAGCGAGAAAGACTGGCGATTGAGCAGCTTGAATCGGCAGAAGCATTCAAGTCACGTTTTCTTGGAAATATGTCGCATGAGTTGCGTGAACCTTTGAATACGGTTATCGGGTTTTCGCGATTGTTGATGAAAGGAGTCGAGGGACCACTCAATGCGCAACAGCACCAGGATATTGAGCACATATATGCTGACAGCCAACATCTATTGCTCCTGATCAACGATATTCTGGCAATATCACAGATACAAGCGGGTTTGATGGAGCTCAAGCTACAGCCAGTGATATTATCTGAGATTCTAGATGGTGTGATGCCGACCGCCAGTGCGCTCGTCCGAGGGAAGGATGTCGAACTTCACCAGCAAATCGCGGATGATTTACCGCCTCTCTGCGCGGACCCCAACCGGCTGCGCCAAATAATAATCCACCTTCTTAACAACGCAGCAAAATACACGCATCGTGGGCGGATTAACTTACGAGCCTGGGAGCACGATACTTTTGTCTATGTGAGTATTATGGATACCGGGATTGGGATTCCTGTAAAAGACAGGGAACGGATTTTCACACGATTCGAAAAGGGCACGCAGGACTCAGGTGAGGAGAAAGGTGCTGGTTTAGGACTGGCATTATGTAAGGAGTTTGTTGAGTTGCATGGCGGGAGAATCTGGGTAGACAGCGAAGTCAATGGGGGCAGTACATTCACTTTTTCTATCCCAGTCTACACGCAAGTGTGTGATAAGCTGACGATCCATGCTTAAAAGCAGCAGATCAAAACTTAACCGGAGGACGCTTTGAGGAAAGAGCGCAGTGAAAAGATGAATAATATGACCAGGCTGGATCTCGCCAGTGATATTCAGCAGAACTGGATGCTGCGCATCTATCAATCAGGACTGGTGTTTTTTGTGCCGTATCTGGTTTATGGCGGTCTTGTCTTATATCGTACGGAAATGTATGGACTGATTTCGCTCCCGGTCCTGGCACTCATCATATTGGGAATAGGTGCTGGAAAGCGGTTTAAAGGTCACATTATCAGGCCCTGGATTATATCCTGGCTGCTGTTTGGCTCGGGGACTGTGGACCTATTGTTTTTAGGCTGGATGTCAGATGCGCGGCTGTTTTTACTGCTCAGTATTGTTGTTGCATCCTTGCTCATTCACAAACGTGCCGGATACGGTTTCTGGGGTGGGGCAAACGTATTAACTTTAGGTTATGTAGTCGTTTCTTATGCCGGATGGTCCATCACTTTACCAGGTCTGTCCGTGGATATTTTTACTACGCGCATGCTGCGTGGATGGTTCCTTTTCCTCTGCGTAAGTGGTGGACTTACCGCAGCCATCAATTATGGATTGTCCAGGTTCTTCCATGCATTCCAAGTGCTGAAAGCCATTTTTGATGAAATACGGGAAGAGCGTGAGTCCGTGAATGCCCGCACAACAGAACTTGAGGAGCTGGCTGAAAACCTTCATAAAAAGGAATCAATTCTTAACGCCAATGCATTCGTCTCGGGCTCTATTACAGCCATTCAACCATTACGTTCTTTACTCGCGTTAACAGTGGATAGCCTTGCGAAATATTATGGATTTGAATTTATCGCTATCTATCTTCTGGATGAAACTGAATCGTGGTTGGTTCTCCAAGCTGCATCTTCAGAATCAGGAAAAAAATTACTTGCACAAGGCTTTCGTATGCCTATTGATGAAATGAGTGTCGTGGGGTGGGTAGCCTGTAATCGTCAGAGAAAGTATGGTGACTTCGCCGGAGAATCAAGAGAGATTCAAACGGTTTCAGGATTTACGGCGCTGCAAGCAGAAGCGGCATTTCCCCTTCTGATTGATGATGAAATGGTGGGTGTGCTGGACCTTCAAACGTCAGGACCAGCGGTATTCGACGAATATGCAATAAATGCATTGCAAAACCTAACCCTAGAATTGTCTCTGGTTATGAGTGCGATCCGCCGGATAGATGGATTACCCGTGGAGGATATTGCGCAACCATTTTACCATGCCAGTCAGCGGATTATTTCAGCGCGAACTGATAATGCCATTTACGAAGCAGTGGTGGAAGCCCTGAATGGATACGATGCAAGTCGAATGACCTTTGTTCGTCAATACAGCGACTCTGATGCTTTCTATACTGCCTTTGATATCGTCGATGAAAAAATATCCTTCACATGCCAATCGGTAGGGGCTCTTGATTTTGAATTATTGAATGTGATCGCCCAATATGGCAGTCATCTGGAGAAACCAGCATGGTTGGATGGACAGAAACTGGAAGCAATAGAATTACCAGAGGAACTCAACCAGATTGCCCTTAGAAGCCATAACATTGAAAGCGTGGCAATAATTCCAGCTCGGGCTAGCGAAAGTTTAACTGGTATTCTTATCGTCTTATTTGATAGACCACATTGCTTCAGCCCGGTAGAGATGCGATTATGCCGTTTGGTAACGGCATTAAGCGCATTGGCAATTGAGCGCAACGCGTTGCTTGGAGATGTGATAAAAAGCATTGATCACGAACGTGTCCTGGGGCGAATCAGGAGTCAGCTCAGGTTGTCATTGGATCCTGATGCTATTCTCCGGATGACCATCCAGACATTGGGACAGCTCCTGGGAGCTGAATTGACGGTTGTTGATTTATTCGTTCAAGAAAATAGTCCAATATCTAAAATGGTAGAGGGCGAAACGGAGTTGCGAGACCTGGTTTTGCAGCATCAAGACCGGGGTTATGTTTACGATGGATTGCATATCCAATCGCCACAACCTCAAAGCATACTTGATGCTGACGTTGATTTGGTCATACCTTTAAAAAGCGCACGGTCAGAATTCGGCAATATAAAATTTAAAATGCCAGAAAACCAGGTTCTCATTGATGAAGATATCCATTTGGCACGCGAAATTGCGCTCGAAGCGGGGCAAGCACTAGAAAGCGCTAGGCTGTACACTGCAGCCCAAGCGGCATCCCAGGATGAAAGTCAATTATGCCTGGCTATTCAAGCAGTTGTGGCTGCTGAAACAACAGAAGAGGCATTAAATGCCTTCGTCAGCAATTTGATCGAGCCCGGTATTGATCGTTGCATGCTACTGATGAATATGGGGGAAAATGGGGATGCTGGAAAACGGTTTGCGAAAATTGACGCTGCCTGGGAGGCCTCTACGGAAACTTCTTTGATGGCAGGTCAGGTTTGGGATATGCGGCAGTTGCCTTTTATCTCTGCCGATGTCTGTGTGATTCCTGATATTGCATCTTCCGCTGATCTGTACGCAATATCGAAATTAAATCTCCTTACTACAGGATTGCGTGCTTTGATGGTTGTCCCGCTGAAAATTGGTGAGGAAATAACCGGTTGGTTACTAATCGGCACGCTGCAGGCACCTTTTACATTTACTGGACGGCAGATACGCCTATACAGTCATTTTGCTCATCCACTTTCGCAAGCCTTAGCGCATATCCGCTTAGTACGGGCAACAGAGAGCCATGCGTTGGAGGAACAGCTGACGCGTGAAGCTCTGGAACATATGCGCGAACCTGTGGAATTAGAAGATGTCCTGGATGTAGCTGCATACGAGATGCGGCGTATATTGGACCTTGATGATGTTGTCATTCACCTGACACTCCCAGAATCAGATAAATCATATCAATAGATGCGCAAATAGACATAGGATGATATAGGAGTTGGTGTATGCGGGATAGTAACTTATTAGAACCCGATCAAACCGAACGTGATACAGATCCCCCTGAAGGGCACATAAAAGCTCTGTTGCGCAACGGGCAAAGCACGTTAATTTCCCGTTTTTTAAGGGTGGTTTTGGTTCTCGGGATATTTGCATTAGCCGCAGGATTTTACGACTTCTCCACAACTGGTGAATCGCTGCGACTTTTTGTCATAGGGATTGTATGCCTGACACTCCTTTTTGTGACTTTTGTGCCCGGTATAACCTACGGCATAAAGGCTGGGGTTCTTCTATTGCTAATATACGGAATAGGTGTTATAAACGTGTCCTCTGCCGGACCAGCAGGTAATGGTTTGCTCTTCCTCCTGACAGTCCCTGTGCTGGCAACATTGTTCTTTGATCAACGGGCAGGGATTCTATCCATAATTTGGGTTGTTATCACAGTCATGATTTTAGCAATTCTTTTCATTACCGGCGTTATTCATGTGCTCCCAGAGACATATCGCGGGTTGGATGAAGTTGCCTCCTGGATACCAACCGGAGCAATATTTATTTTTCTTGTGGTATTGATGACTGTGCCCCAGTATGCAATCTTGCAACCTCTATTCGCAGCGTTGGTACAGGAGAACCAATTAACAAGCGCGTTCAACCATGAGCGTGCCAGTTGGGAAAAACGGATTGCAGAGCGCACCGAAGTCCTGTCTCGGCGTGCCCGATATCTGGAAGCTTCGGCAATTGTAGCGCGAGAAGCCTCCGGTATCATCGATGATCCTGATGCCCTGTTACAGCGCGTTGTGCAAGTCATCAGTGAGAGATTTGGTTTTTACCATTCGGGCCTTTTTCTCAATGATGCGGGTGGTGAGTGGGCAGATATTGAAAGCAGCCTCCAGCGAAGGTGGGCAACAGATGTTAGCCAAGGGGCACCGCCTGTTAATCGGTGTCCAGGGAATCGTTGGATACGTTGCCCAGCATGGGCAACCACGGATCGCTCTCAATGTCGGTGAGGACGCAGTTTTCTTTGATAACCCTTATTTGCCTGAGACGCGATCCGAGATTGCTTTACCACTTCAGGTTCGTGGTCAGGTTATCGGCGTTCTGGATGTGCAGAGCACAGAGAAACAAGCTTTTAACGAGGTTGATAGTGCCGTACTACAATCGTTGGCAGATCAGGTTGCATTAGCGATAAGCAATGCACGTTTATTCGCCCTGGCTCAGAAAAGTGTTGAGACTGAACGACGGATGCGAGGTGACCTATCTCTGGATGGGTGGCGGAAGTTACTTCAGACTGAACGGGAATTAAGTGCAAGAAGCAGACCCGAGGGGACCTTTTCTACGGGTGAGGTGTGGTATCCGGAGATGGGAGCCGCTTTGAATGAAACCGAACCTGTACTCGACAGTGAGACGCAAAAACGTATTGCTATACCCATTCGTGTTGGCGGGCACACAGTTGGCGTAGTGGCGGCGCGTAAATCACCTTCTGCAGGACGCTGGTCTTCTTCTGAAATCAAATTGATGGATTCGTTAACTGAACAACTCAACGCAGCCATCGAACGAGCCCGATTGTACCGCCAGGCTCAACACACAGCTTCGCGTCAAAGAACGATTGCTGGTGTTGGGTCGCGATTGAGGGCTTCACTTCATATGGAAACGATGCTGCAATCGGCTGCGAACGAAATTCGAAAGGCAATGAATCTCAGTGATGTCGAAATCCGGCTTGCACAACCGGTGACGGACTCTGATCAAGCGAAACTCACGCTGGATGAAAATGGGGTAGAGCTATGAAGATTCTGCAGCGATTACGAATTTGGCTCGAGCCCCCGGTCTTCGCTGGAGATGAAGACAAAACACGTGTTACCAGAATTTTGAATACAGTTCTTTTAATTCTATTAGGTTTTGTGGTTATCGCTGGTCCACTTGTTGCTGTTCAGACACAGCCTTTACTATTCTTTACAGTTATTCTCTTTTTCCTGATTCTTGGTATGCGGTACTATGCTTTACGGCGTGGTTATGTGCAACATGTTTCTTTTTTGTTGACATTTTTGGCTTGGACGCTGTCTAGTCTACTGGGTTTTTCAGTTCTGGGCGCATCCGGTATTTTCTTTTTTAGCCTTTTTATGTCGGTGACCCTTGCTTATGTGCTTTTGAGTCGATGGTGGGGCCTGGGATTTATGGTGTTGAGTATCGGGATAAGCCTTGTCGTGCTGTATTTTGATAACAATGGAATGCTTTTAAATCCTGCCAGAATGCCCCGGAATGCGGAGCTTGTCGGTGCGATTATGAGTGTATTGGCAGGCAGTCTTTTGCTCTATTTGCAGTCATCCGGCTTAGAACAGGCATTGGACAAGTCTCGAGCAAATACAAAAAGGTTTGAGGCGCAAAGTTTACAGTTGGAAAAAATTGTAGCAGAAAGAACGGCTGTACTGGCACGGCGCGCGCAATACCTGGAAGTTACTGCGAACATAGCGCGCGAAACTGCCGGGATGTTAAGCAATCCTGACCAAATGTTTTCACTTATTACCCGGTTAATCAGCAGGCAGCTGGGTTTTTATCATACTGGATTATTCTTGATTGACCCAAACGGTGAGTGGGCAATTCTGCGCGCGGCATCAAGTGAGGGAGGGCAACGGATGCTGGCGCGCAACCACCGTTTGCGGGTTGGCGAGCAAGGTATCGTTGGATTCGTTGCCGAGAAGAAAATTAACCGGATTGCATTGGATGTGGGCGTCGACGCTGTGTTTTTTAATAATGTTGATTTGCCGGAGACGCGCTCAGAGATTGCCTTACCTTTAATAGTGCGTGACGATTTGATTGGCGTCCTTGATGTGCAGAGCCGCGAGTCAGCAGCTTTTGATAGTGAGGGTGTGGTGACTCTGCAAGTGCTGGCAGATCAGGTCGCTGTGGCAGTGGACAATGTACGATTATTTCAACAACAACAACAAATGATAAATCTGGAGAGACAGGTGGTGGGCGATATGAGTCGACTCGCCTGGCGGGACCTTTTGCATACTGAGCGTAATTTGGCGTTTGTCAGTGATGAGAAGGCAACTTCGCAGGCTGGCGATGTATGGCGACCTGAGATGGAAAGGGCTTTTCAAAGTGATGAGGTAGTCATTGCGGAAAAAAGTGCGACTTCCACATCCGCAGCGGCAGTCCCAATTCATGTTCGTGGTCAAATCGTTGGCGTAGTGGGCGGACGGAAAACTGATCAAACGACAACAGGTGATCCGTCATGGTCTGATGATGAGCTATCTTTATTAAAAGCATTAGTGGAACAATTGGAATTATCGCTAGAAAGTGCAAGGTTATATCGGGACGCCCAGAAGTTAGCGTCTCGGGAACATACAATAGGCGCTATTACCAGTCGCGTGCGCGAGTCCCTTGATACGGAGACCATCCTTGAAGTCGCAGCAACAGAAATAAGAAAAGCGATGGGGCTAGAGCGTATCGTCGTGCGTTTAGGTGCGCCAGGGGATAACGATCCACAAGTATGACCAAGGAGAAGATAGTTTTATGTGGACTGTAATAAAACGGATATTTGCTTCTCCAGTTTTCAATGGAGATGAAGATAAAACACGTTCTGCGCAATTATTGAACGGGTTATTATGGCTAGTTCTGGTGGGTGTCATTTTCTTTGCCGGCAGCGTATTCTTTACTTTGCAAAATGAAATGGAACCACTGGTGATGACCATTGCTGCTATTCTGGGTATTGTCACTGTTGTTATGTTTGTTCTTTTAAGACTTGGTTACGTTATGTCTGTCGGAATTATCCTGGCGTTCACCTTGTGGGTTGGTTTTACGATCCCGATGTTTAACTTTGCTGGTATCCATGACTCTGCAATTACCGGTTATTTCTTTGTTATCGCTCTAGTTGGGGTTGTTGCCGGTTGGCGCTCTCTTGTGTTTTTTAGTGGATTGACCACTGCAGCATTGGTTGCAGCCTATTATGCAGAACAAACAGGCTACTTAATCGCTGTGGTTCCATTGCCATCCAAAATAGACGATTTGATCCTGGTCCTGTTGATGTTGGGTTCTACAGCATTAATGTTGTGGTACGCTGTACAACGTTTGAACCTGGCATATGAACGTGTCCGCCAAAATGCTGAAGCGCTACAATTGGGCAACCAGGAATTGGATACCATTCGACTGACAGTAGAAGCTCAAGCTGCGGAACTGCAGCAACGGGCACATTATCTTGCAACAACAGCACGTGTTGCTCGCGACGCTGCTGAGCTACTGAATACTCCCCGGGCAATGATGCTTCGTGTTGTTGATATTATCGCAAATGCATTTGATTATTATCTCGTCAGCATTTTTCTGACAGACGAGGCAGGTGAATGGGCTGAACTGAGAGCCGCGTCAAGTGAGGATGGACTAAAGTTAATAGAACGGAATTACAGGTTACGTATTGGCGCTGGTTGGGCGGGAGAAGGTATTGTCGGGAATGTTGCCGAGAATGGGAAAAGGCGCATTGTACGCGATGTTCAGCAGGAGGTTACCTATGTGGATACCTCCGAATTACGAGAAACGGTCTCAGAAATAGCCTTTCCACTGATGGTGCGCGGTTTGGTCATCGGTGTCCTGGATATACAGAGTTCACGTGCAGAATCGTTTCCAGATTCTGAGATTGAGTTACTGCAGGGAATTGTCAATCAAGTAGCTTTAGTGGTAGATAATGCCCGATTGGTTAATCGATTACAGTTGTCTGCTACCGTGCAACAGGACAGTTTTCGTGGTTTAGCACAAGAGGTATGGTTACATAAATCAGGTTTTCAGGCGAATACGATTATCAGTGATAGAGATGGAACTGCTGCCAGGGCTGTTGAATGGAGCCCGGAAATGATTAAAGCCATTCAGACTGGTGAAGCGGTTCCCGATGAACAGCATTCAACCATCTCCCTGCCCATCAAAGCCCATGGAGAAACTATTGGTGTTATAGATGCGTTATTGCCAACAACAGAAGGTTCGTGGACGGATGAACAGGTAGCACTTCTATATTCGATTACCCAACAGTTGGGTACTGCACTGGAAGTTGCGCATCTTTACAACGAAACCCAGCTTCAAGTAGTGCGTGAAACACTTACCAGGGAAGTTACGGATAAAATGCGCAATACAGTTAGCTGGGATGACTTACTCAGAACAGCCTTGCGTGAAATTTCCGAGGTGATGGGCGTTTCACGTGCTTTTGTTCAATGGTTGCCTGCAGATCCACAACCTGCGACGATGCATAACGAAGAACAGGATGCAATGTGACAACAGGAAGATGAGGATACATTATAACCCCCGACTTTAACGGGAATGTTTTGGATGAATATGATAGACAAAGATGCAGTTAACACAATGAATAATGTGTCAATAGCTGAGAAATCAGATGAGGTGATACGCCGGCAACCGGATACGGTTACGAGAGTTGCTGCGGCGGTACCGATTGCCAGTGTCGTGATGATGGTCGCGACGCTGATATTCTACTTTACGGACCATGCCTGGCAGCATTTGGCAATGATGGGGTTGTTGTTACTTTGCGGTTTTGTGTCACTTTATGCTTTACACACCGCTATGAATCAAAAGTTAAGCCTTGCTGCCTATATCACAATAGGTATTGTAGGGATTTATTTACCTTTGAGCACCCTTTTCTGGAGCGGTTCTACATTGGCGTATACATTGGGTATTTTTATTTTTGTGAACGCATTAGCTCAATTTGTTCTCTTACGGGAGGAACGCCTATGGGCATTTTCGTTCAGTTTGGTAACCGCAGCACTGCCCGCGTTCTTTGATGCAATTCCATTGCCGTGGCTGCGCTATGATGTGACGCAGTGGATATTTACCAGTCTTTTTGTGTATTCGGTGCTGGCAGGGGGGCTGATTCTTACCCTATGGCACCTGGTCGTTGCCTATCAGGGAATAAAATCGATTGGGCTGCGCCTGGGTGTGACGCTGGGGATCGGTGGCTTATTTGCTGCTGCGACAGCGGTATTTTCAGCGACCATTGCAGGTACCATCATTGCTCAGAACCAGGATATCCCGCAATTTTTATGGTCGACCATTGCAACATACGGCGGTGTATCTATAGCGACGACGATGGTCAGTGTGCTGCTGGTTATGTGGGTCTCTCGCGGTATTAGCAGGCGTTTAAAAGCGCTTTCAGTGATAGCGGGAAGGATCGCAGAAGGTGAAGTTGGGTTAGCCTTTTCGTCTACCCAGGAAGATGAAATCAGCGAATTTGCCCAAGCGTTCACCAGTATGTCTGTGCAAACAAAAACATTGGTAGGCAATCTTGAACAGCGCTTGGTAGAGCACACACGCACATTGCTGGCAGTCGCGGAGGTATCACGGATTACAACTACAGAACTTGATCAGGAAAGAATGATAGAGCAGGTTGTCAATTTTGTAAAAGAACAATTTTACCTGTATTACGTGGGTCTTTTCCTTGTCGAGGATACCGAAGCAGGTCGTTTTGCTGTCTTGCATGCTGGTACGGGCGATGCTGGGCGACAAATGCTGGCAGAGGGATGGCATTTACCTGTAGGCGGCGAGTCGATGATTGGTCAATGTATTTCAACAGGTCTAGTGCGTGTTAAACAGACAGAACTCGATATTATCCCAAGGTTCGCTAACACCTACCTTCCGGACACTCAATCTGAATTAGCTTTACCATTGCATTATGGTTCGCATGTCATCGGCGCAATGACTATCCAGAGCGACTACAATGCAGCTTTTGACGAAACAATCATTGCACTTTTTCGGAATATCGCAGATCAGGTGACGATAGCGATTGAAAATGCCCGTCTATTTACTGAGACGCAAATCGCTCTCGAGCGTATGCGATTCATTCAACAGCGTTATCAAGGGCAGGCATGGCGTGAGTATCTTCAGGCACATAATGTTCAAGGTTACGAACAGCGTGATGATAAGCTCTCTCCGTTAGGGCATGAGCTGCTGCCAGAGGTCAAATCCTCTATTGCCTCAGGCGGTATTTTGAACGAAGATGGCATGCTCCTTGTGCCTATCATGCAATCGGGTCAAGTCGTAGGGGTGCTGGGTTTTGAAGGTGATGGTAGCAGCTCAGTTTGGAGTGAGGAACAAATTGCGTTATTACGTGATCTCTCCGAACAATTAGGTGTAACCGCAGAAAACCGGCGCTTACTCGATACGTCGCAGCAGCGCGCAGCCCATGAGCAATTGACGCGGGAAATAACAGCCCAGCTTCGACAGCGATTGGATGTCAATTCAGTCGCTCAGGAGGCAGCTCAGGCTCTGCGTCAGGCTCTGGATGCTGGTGCTGTGACGGTGCGTTTGGGAACGACCGAACAATTGCGCTCAATGCAATCAGGTGAAGAGGAAGGTACAGATGGCTGAGCAGAATTCAAAAGAGCATTGGCTGCAAGCCCGATATTCTCAACGGTCCCAAATATTGACTGTTATACTGGGAACAGGAACAGTAGCGGGCTTTTTTGTGATTCTGCAGTCCTTATTGCGTATTTTTCAGGACCCACGCCAGTGGACAGATGAACTCCAATACCTTGTTCCTTACGCATTGATTGTTCTGGTATTCTCTTGGAAAACACTGGATTACCGGATCCGACTTGCACTGCCTATATTGGGTATTTATGTTGTTGGCATCGTTGTTTTATTGCG
The DNA here is from genome assembly GCA_963700595.1 of uncultured Chloroflexia bacterium. GTDB lineage: Bacteria > Chloroflexota > Anaerolineae > B4-G1 > SLSP01 > PWVB01. Next base: position 524,720 of record CAVOYE010000006.1, on the reverse strand, counting down.
GGATGGCGTTGTTGGACATGGTTTATGGTATTTATTTTTAGCCCCGTTGCTGGTTTTCCCCCTTGCTGGCTGGGTAGCTGGTTTTTTAACCTTAGTTTTGAGCGCTGCAATCTATGTTGGGACAGCGTTCGCGCATTTGCAGGGCTGGTTAGATATTCAATCGTTACCTGATCCCAGAGTTCCTTATCAGTTATTCAATTACTCTGTGACGTATGCGATGGTGCTCATTCTTATTGGCATCGGTCAAGGTATGTTTAATCGTAATCAAAACCGGACTTTGCAATCTGTCTATGAACTTAACGAAAGCCTATCGGATGCACAAAACCAGTTGCAGATTCAGCACCAGGATCTACAACATACTGTCGCGTTACTACAACTTCAATCGCGAATTGTCACTGTTTCTATGCAAGTATTGCGAGATTTGGTTGGAATTGATGATGTGACGACATTGCTGCGAACTGGAATGCATGCGTATTATGAACGGTTAGCAAGCAGTGGCTTGCTTTGTGCCAGTATCTACTCAGTCGCAAGAGAAACTGGCAGGGCTCCGGCATTTTACAGGTCCGTTGGTGTGCCATCCATACCTATCACCTTCGTTGCAAATGCGGGTGAAAAAAATGCCATAGATAAAAATACCACGGTGATACCTGAGATTATTTATTCAGCTTTTCGATCTGGTATCGTCGCATTTAGCGATTACACCAATCAGAAAACTGGAGAGGTTAGCAGCGTAGAAATCGCTTTGCCCATTCAGATTCAACAACGAATCCATGAGCACGTTGAAGGGAGAATCTATGTTTTATACTTACTTTTCGATAAATTAAAAAATCTGGTAGATGTTGATCCTGTCGTATGGGACACCGTGGGAGAGCATCTTGCGATTGCTATTCAGCAATCAAATATGCTCCATGAAGCACACCGTGAAGTAAACGAAGTTTTACGCAGCGTTGAAAAGCAGGCACAAGACTATTGGCAAGATAGTTTTGAGCAAGGCACTATTTATTCTACAGTAGCTGCGCCTGATAGAGTCTTATCTGATACCGCAAACCAAGCTTTACTGGATAAGGTTATGGTAACTGAACCGGGATCTGATGACAAAAAAAGCAGCCTGGCTGTGCCGATAAAAATCAGAGACGAAGTTCTGGGTGTGGTTGATATTCAAGGAGCAGGCACGGATCATGAATGGTCTGAAGAAGAATTAACTCTTGTTGAGGTTGTTGTCGAACAACTTGGTTTAGCGCTGGATTCCGCTCGACTTTATGAAGATAGTCAACGCAGAAGCCATCGCGAGCAAGTTACGATTGAAGTGACTGAACGCATCCGTTCTACTCTGGATGTAAATACTATTCTGGAAACAGCAGTTCGTGAAATTGGTGAAGTTATGGGGTTGGATGATTTAACTATTGCGTTGCACGATGTGTCAGCAAAAGCCAATGAATAGCCACTATCCTGTGCTGCTGATGTATGAGGGTGTTGTATGGAATTACTGAGTCGTGACAGACGGAACCGGTATCGATCCGCATTATTTATCGAAAGGTCAGGTCTCACAGTCCGGGTAATCCCTGTCCTGATGAGCCTTGCGATACTTTTTGCCGGATTTTTCCTTGCTGTATATTTTCTATTGGGAAAGCCACCGCAATGGCTGGTTATGCTGGGGGCGATGGGACTTACATTTTTATTGTTCAGTATCGCCTATGTGTTTGCTCGTGGAGGCTATACCGACATCTCAGTTTATATCGTCGTCATTGCGCTGAATTTGCTGGGCGCTGGAGGAGCGTTAGCGCTTGAGGGCTGGTTTGCAATGAGTATATTACTGGCTTACGTGGGCATTGCATGCGCACGGTTATTTACTGGGCGCAGTCAGAACTGGATCGTGATCATTGCCACGACAGCTGGTATTATAGCCCAAATTATGCTGACTTATTATGGTCCCATTACGAAATACACCAATCCATCTCTGGTGCAGATTCTGTTGTGGATAGGTTATACAATATCCGGATTATTTGTTGTTGCTTATATATTGGACATCCAGGATAAACGTCAGGAAGAGCTGCTAGAACAATCCGGGGCAACTGCGGACCAGCTTGAGTCGCAAACAACGATTTTGGAAAAACAAACAGTGATTCTCCAGCGCAGAACAGATTTCCTGGTCAAAATAATGGAGGTAGTTCAGCAACTTGGCAGTCTGCAGCAGTTTAGCCATATGGTTACATTGATTGTTAACAGCATTCAGGAAGTATTTGGCTTTTACCATGTTGCGTATTATGAGGTTACCGGACCGTTATCCCCTGCCGTGTTGCTGGATGCTGCCGGTGGTGAAGCTGCTGAAGTTAAGGCGGTGGGATTTCAAGTGATGTTGGATGCACAGGATCCCATTGCAGAGGTAGCGCGTTTGGGAAGATCTGTTTTGAATGGTGAAGATGACCGTTCAGAATCACATATAAAACAAACAAAATCAAGAGTGACTATTCCTCTCCGAATAACGCAGGTAGGCGTCGCTGGTGTGTTGGATATACAAGACAGGGATGAGGGCATGTTTCAAGATGATCAGCTATTGCTGCTGCAAATGTTGGGAGAACAGTTATCGTTAGCCCTAGAAGCTGCGTTTCGTTATGAGGATATCAACAGGCGCCTGGAAGGCGCGTTGCGGGTGTCTCGTGAAGCAAACCTGACCTCGTGGCGGGAGTGGATACAGACCAATCCTAATCCTACTTATAGTTACGTCAGGGATGGGTATACACAGGCTGCTGCAGTTGATGCTGCCGTGAACTCAGGTTTGGTGCCGGATCGTACAGAATATGCACTCCCTTTGAAGACTGTGCAGGGAGAAATTCTGGGCAAAATCACGGCTCATCAAACGCATAGGTGGACGACTGAAGAAATAACACTGTTAGAGTCATTAATTGAGCAAGTGGAACAAACTCTTGAAAACGCCCGCCTTTTTCAAAACACACAACGGCGTGCAGCTCGCGAGCAGATGACACGTCGTATTTCCGACAGCATACGATCGGCGACCAGTGTTGAGGATGCTATTCGACGAGCTGTGACTGAGTTGGCTGAAGTGGTAGAGGCATCACAGGTGGCAGTGCAGTTTAATGTCGCTCAGGGAGTACCGCCATTACCAGGAGAAGACGATGCGTGAGGTAAAACAGAATTTTCAGAGTGATTATGAGAGTGTAGAGCAGCGAAATGGCGCCCTGTTCCGAACGATTGGACGCATTTCATCGGTGGGTTTACTTCTGCTGGTGATTGTGCACACCATACTTGGCCGGTCTGAGCCTGCATATCCCTGGGCGCCGATGGTCATCGTTAACCTGGTTTCGTTTATTGGGGTGATTATCAGTTTATGGGTGCATTTACGCGGTCCATTTCCCCGGGCTGTTGCCATATATCTTGGCGCTGTATTACTCACTCTGGTTGCATCTCTTTATTACCTGGGAGGTACGCAGAATCCACTTTCCAAGGCCTTTATTATTGTCATCCTGTTTGCCGGACTGTTGGGTAGGCGAAAATCAGCAGTGTGGTTTTTTGCCGGTATCGTATGCGTCATCGGCGCGCTGTCAATGCTAACCATCAGGGGATTTTTGTTACCTCCGTCTATTCAGGGGAGTACGTTGATTATATTGGACAATGTTGTGCTGCTGTTAGCACTGATTGTGACGTTGGCTTTAACGACACGTGTTGTTTCAAATAGCGAGGCTGTTGAAAAAATACTGCGAAAGCGAGATATGGAGTTATCCGCTGCTGTTCGCAATACGGAACTAGCCTTAAAAACGGAGAGCGAAGCTCGACAGCGAGAACATTTATTCATTGTACAACTGCAGAAAGTCGTACAGACTTATGCGAATTACCTGGAGAAAATCGGAGAAGGCGATTATTCTGCCTCGTTAAACATTCTTGAGCAGGAAAATACTGAAATCCCAGAACTCGTCCATTTAGGTCAGGGATTACGGGATACAGTAGGATACCTGGTTTCCAGGCTCGAGGAAGCTGAAACAGCTCAAATGATGTACATTCAACAGGCCTGGGAATCTTTTGTACAACAGCGTTACACACCTTCGGGTTATATATTTGATGATCAAGAAAAGCGGATCAGAATCACACATGACATCTGGCTGCCGGCGATGCGTGAGGCAATAGAAAAGAAAGGCATTGCCGTAGAGGGCGCGGACCTGGGTGTCGGACTTGGACTGAGTGGCGCGTGGATCGGTGCCTTGGGCTTAACGAGAAAAGACCGATCAGCCTGGTCCGAGGATGAAGTTTCAATGGTACGTGATATTGTTGATCAACTGACACAAACCATAGAAAGATTACGATTAATTGACGATATCAGCCGGAGAGCTGCTATAGAAACCATGGGGAGCAAGGTCACAGCCAGTATCCGGACTGAAGTTGATATTGAGGCTGTACTGGAGCGCGCGTTAGCAGAACTTGGAGAGGCTTTGCAGGCTGAACATGGTTATGCGCACCTTACGCTTGCAGAAGGGCAGGAGGACATAGCATGACCGAGAAGCCACATGTATTCAGGGGCAGGATTGCCAGGTTATGGGATCGCGTCGTCCGTGTGAATGCTGCAAGTGAGGACGAAGAATACAGACGCGTTGGCGTTTTGTTTAATACACTTATGGTTGTGGCGATGATACAGGGTTTAGCCCTGGGGATATCTCTGATTGCAGCTTGGCGCAGGGGATATTTAGCCGATGAGACATTGTTGGCCTTTTCAGCACTGTCGCTATTTGGTTTTCTGCCTGCCTCATTTTTTGCATATGTTTTTGTGAAGCGGGGGTATCTTCGACAGACGATCCCGTATTATGTCCGGATTAACTTGCTCGTGATTTTAGCGACCGGGATATTAGTCGGTGGGTCTTCCTCTGTGGGATGGATTATGCTCTTTTGGCCGATAACGCTGGCTGGTACGTTGATGAAATCCGGAGACACATTTCGTTATGGTCTTATATCAGTCTTTTTTTACATCACTGTCGCCTGGGTACAAGGCACTGGGAGGTACATACCGCCCATTGGCATTAACGCCAGAAGCAACGCTGTTTTTAACTATGTCCTTCTTATGGATAATATTGCTCACAGTTGGTGGATTTGTCAGCTTTCTTAATGTTTCGAGTTTGCGCAAAGCTTTAAGCTCATCAAGTGAAGCATCAAAATTGGCAACTGAAGCACAAGTAGAATTGGAGGAACGTGTCGTTGCACGCACAAAATCATTGTCTCACCGTGCAGGGCAATTTCAAACTATTGCTGAATTAGCAAGAGTTACTTCCACCGTACACGAAGAACAGCCATTGCTTGAAACAATAGTCAATTTGATTTCAGAGCGCATGGGATTTTATCATGTCTCAGTTTTTCTCCTGGACCCAAAAAGTGAGTGGGCAATTCTGAAACAAGCTAACTCAGTGGGGGGCAAGCGTATGATGGAGAGAGGGCATCGTTTGCGCGTAGGGCAACAAGGCGTGGTAGGCTATGTCTCAAGCACCGGTTTACCACGATATGCCTTTGACGTCGGTGAAGATGCCATATGGTTCAACAATCCTGATTTACCAGAAACAAAATCCGAAATAGCACTGCCCCTGACTTCGATTAGCGGAGTTTTTGGTGTGCTGGATATACAGACACGGGAGATTGAAGCTTTTGATGCCCAGGATGTTGAGGTTTTGAAGGTATTGGCTGATAACATAGCTATCGCTATAGAGAATGCCCGTCTGCTCAGTGAAATGCGGACTGCATTGAGCCGATTGGAACTCTATCAGGAACAAGATGCGGTGCGAGCCTGGCAAAAAGCGCTAGCACGCAGGAAATTACCTGTCAGCTATACCTATGAATCAGGGATTGTCCAGCTTCAGAGCCGAAGTTTTGATTTGTCTGAAAGCCCGGAACTGCAGGACGGGGTTGCGGTCAGTGTAACTGAAGCGGGGATGCATCGACTTACTGCTGTCGTCTCTGTCGGAGGACGTCCTGCCGGTCACCTTGTATTTGACCGCTCAACAGTCTGGAGTGACGAAACGATTCAGCTGGTTGAGTCTGTCGTGACACAACTAGACCTGGCTCTCAATAACGCCCGATTACTCGATGAAACAAGGTTACGCGCCAGGTACGAGGCTGTACGAAGTGAGATAGTCGAACGCGTTGGCGCTTTGACTAGTACCGATGCCATTATGCGCAACGCTGCTGAAGAGTTGGGTCGGGCACTGGGTGTGGAACGCAGTCGAATACAATTGGTGCGATTTGAAGATGAATCCTGAGCTAGCTGTTGCCGTATTTTCAGATATAGGACAATTACAGTGATATTTTTTTGTGCAGCTTGTGATATTGTCGATGCCTGTTTTGTATTAGCCATGATGGTGGATGCAGATTTTCTGCTTCCGACCTCTCAGGAAGGTGACGGGTGAAGCGAATGGGTTTAAGCTTGCGCTGGCGAATGGGCCTTCTATTCGGAGGTATACCGCTGATATTACTGCTTCCTGTTCTGTTTCTATTAGGTCGTAGCTATACGGCTGCATGCCGTGAATTTTCCTGGGATAGAGCCGGCTATATTTCAAAACAGTTAGTCATTATGATGGAGAATTCCCAGTTTTCTGTGCCCTCGACAGAGGATGAAGAGGACTTGCACACCGCTTTCCTTGAGTTACTGCAAGCTTCCGGATATACCGGAGAGCGTGAATATGAATTTATCGCCCTGGTTGATGCCAACGGCTCTGTTCTTGTACATTCTGATTCTGGACGTGGTGATGTTATAAGTCAAAGATTACCTAATCTGGATATGAGTCCAGTATATACGCGACAGAACCCGAAAGACGCTTCGGATGTTATATTGGTAACGCAGTCGCGATTTGCATCTGATAAATTCTATTTCATTACCCGCCCCATACAGCACTTAAGCGCTGATAACACCCGGCTATTTGTCGTGATAGCTGAAAACGCTGCTTTGGTGGATCGACCAATGACAGTGCTGTTGGTTTCAGTCTTAATCATGATTATTATCGCGTCCGTTCTCATACAAATATTCCTCAACCGGATAATTCTCACCCCATTGAGAATAATCACCGAGGGAGCTGCAGTCATTGGTGCTGGTGATCTTGAATACCGTATCGTCGTGCGATATGACGATGAATTGGGTTATGTTGCAGATTCTTTTAATGCTATGTCTGGTAAATTACTTGGCCTCGTTACAGGTTTGGAATCGACTGTAAAAACCAGGACCGCTATTCTGGAGAGACGCAACCGGCAGTTGGAAGCCGTAACCCTGGTTGGGCAGGAAGCTGTGCAGCAACGTGATGTGACGTCATTGTTGGATACCGCAGTCAAAACTATCAGCGAAAAGTTCGGGTTTTTTCACACCGCTATTTTTATTCTGGACGATGAAAAGACATGGGCAATTCTGCGCGCGGTCTCTTCCGAAGGTGGTTTGCGAATGCTGCAGCGCGGACACCGCCTGCGGGTGGGGCAGGAGGGGATCGTTGGCAATGTGGCATTAACGGGCAAACCACGGATTGCACTTGATGTCGGAGAGGACGCAGTTTTCTTCCGAAATCCTGATTTGCAGACAACGCGATCAGAAATGGCGCTGCCTTTATTTTTTGAAGACGAGGTCATCGCTGTCCTGGATGTTCAAAGCGAAGAACCCGCTGCATTTTCTACTGAAGACATTAGTGTTCTGCAGCTACTAACGAACCAACTGGCTATCGCGTTGTCCAATGTACGTAGTTTCGAGGTTATGCAACTAACCCTCGAAGAGTTACGAAATCTGCAAATTGATTATGGTCGACGCGGGTGGGCCCGGTTAGCACAGCACGATCGACCAATGGCATACGAATATGATCGTGCCGTTACAACACCCGTATCACCGATCCCTATCCATATTGACCCTGTGATTGGTCATCCAGGACACCAAATTGTAATGGATGGTGAAACACCGGTGGTGATGGAAGCATTGAGGACTGGTGATCGTGTTCTGGGATATTTAGGTCTCTCTGATCCAAACCGTGTTTGGACAGAAGACGAACTATCTCTTGTCCGCAGTGTGGGTGATCAGATCGCTTCTGCGTTGGATAATGCCAGGCTCATTGAGGATACACAGCGCAATGAACGCCAACAATTGCTCATCAGTCAGATCCTGCAGACTGCATCTACCCCTGACATCGTGCCAACAGACATCTTGAAACAGATTGCCTCGATCCTTTCTCAAAGTCTGGATATGGGAGTTGTTATTGCTGCACTCCCGCTTGCTGATCTCCCAATTATCCATACGCATGCCGCTGTCGGTCCGGAAGGGCAGCAATTGCGGTTTTTCCAGGAGGACGTCGCACTTGATGTGCCTTATTCTGATTCGCTGAAAAACATGTCTCAGCCCACAATGTTGTCTCTGCAACCCTTTACAATAAATCAGCAAGACAAGGTCAGGGCAACATCACTGGATTCAGAATCGGATAATAGCCTGACTGCATACGATCTGGATCATACTTACTGCGTACCCTTAACCGGCGGGCGTAATGAGAGAAGATTCATTGGTTTGATACCGTTATCCAATAATCCGATGCTTGACCGCGATACGCGGGAATTAGCGCAGAATCTGGCAACCCAGATAGCTGTCGTGATGGATAACCTGAATTTAAGTGCTGAAACGCAACAACGTACAGAGGATCTCCGCCTTCTGTACCAAAGCAGCCTGATACTGAGTGAATTATTAGAGCCAGCTGATGTCTTGCGAGCCATTGCTGAGGAAGGCGCACAATTATTGGACGCAGACGCCAGCAACCTGTGGCTTTTCCAACCGGAGACCAATGACCTGACCTTTAGCTATGATCATCTAAGCAATTCCCCGGGACGTGTAGGTACGCGATTGCACGCCGGTGAAGGCCTGGTAGGGCAATGTCTTGCTGAACAAAAAACACTGAGTGTACGTGATTATAACGCCTGGGATGGGCATATAGAGAATTTAGTTTCTTTTGAATATCATGCAGCTCTTGCTGTTCCTCTTATTGGGCGCGTAGGACCTTTAGGTGTCATCGTCTTCCTTGCCAGGAAAGCAGGCGTGTTTGGTGAAGGCGAGATAAGCTTGGCTGACCTGTTCTCTGCCCAGGCAGCAGCGGCTTTGGAGAATGCGCAGCTTAACCAGGATACGCAAAGGCGTGCTGAAGAATTTTCACAATTGTATGAGGCTGGTATTGACCTTATTACTATTCTAGATGCTGAGGACCTGTTAAATCGAGCTGCAGAATGGGCGAAGCGTGTTTTTTCTGCAGAACGTGCTGTCCTCTACTTGCGCGACGCAGCAAGTGATACGTTATTACGTGGTCAAAGTGCTATCTCGGTTACTTATTATCTTAATGAAGAACAAGATGAAGAGACACGCGATGAACTGACAGAAATCGTTGTTGCGTCGAGAGAAAGTTTATTGATAAGTGATAGTCGCGAGCACAAACTGTTGAAAACAAGTCATTTAGTCTCACAAGGCTTACTATCTCTCGCCGGGGTGCCGTTACAGATTGGTGATGATGTTCTTGGTGCTATGTTTATTAATAGTGTGGAATTAAATCATTATAGAGACCGTGATCTGGGCTTATTAGAATTCCTCGCAACCCAGGTCAGCTCCGCGCTACAGAATTCGATACAGTTTCAGCAGACAGAACGTGCCTTGGCAGTTGTAGGACGGCAAGCTCTCTATCAATCCAATGTCTCACAAGCTGTTGCCTTGTTAACTGAACGGGGAACGGACTCTATCCAGAAAGTCTTACAACTTATGGCCGAAGCTGCTCAGGCTGCAGTCGCGCTGTATTTCGACGCTTCAGACTGGGGAAAAGGGCTAAACTGGGAATTGCATTCCACTTGGATTACACCGGAATCACCTTCTGAATTTACAGCTGATCCGAAACTTCAACACATGGAAGTTGCGGATAATCCTGCATGGGCGGAAATGTTACGCACCCGCATTTCGATCACCGGGCACGTCGGTGACTTGCCGGAAGGTATCAGCGCGCTCTTCCAGTCATACGGCGGTAATATGCTGATGGCGTTGGCAGTTCAAGGTGAGGTCGATTGTCCAGGATTTATCGCATTACTTCGCACAGCGGACATGCTTTGGAGCGATCAGGAGGTGGTAGCGCTGCAAACCGCTGCTGCTGCACTTTCTAACACAATGGCGCGCGAACGATTGTTTGAACAAGTGCAGCAAACTCTCAGTGAGACAGAAGCCTTATATCGTAGTAGCGCGGCATTGAGTGAAGCTAATACATATCAAGCGATTCTCGACGTTTTGCTGAATCATACCGTGCTGGGAGAGAATTCGGGCGACGTAACGCTCCAGTTGTTTAGCAGTACGTGGTCAGAAACTCAAATACCGGAATATGCCGAAGTGGTTGCCTACTGGGCGCGTGAGGATCGTCAGCATATTAGAGAACGCTATTACGTTCAAGAATTCCCCTCTTCTGTTCCGATTATCCGTGAAGGCGCGCCAGTATTCATTGAGGACGTTGCGCGGGATCCAATTCTGGATCGAAGGGCAAGGGCAATGTTTAGCAGGGCGCTAGGTGCTGCAAGTTTGATTTTGCTGCCCCTGGTTGTCGGTGGGCAACGGATTGGCTACATCCACGCTACTTACCTGGAACGGCAAACTTTTACCGAGAAGTCACGGCGACAACTCGGGAATCTGGCACAGCAAGCCGCAATCGCGGTGCTGAATATTCTTCAGTTGAGCGCAACCGAAGCGCGTGTTCATCGGGAGCAACTAATTCGCCAGATTACAAGCCGTATTCAAGAAGCGCCTGATGTTGAAGGGGTACTCCAAACCGCGATTAGAGAACTGGGACGTGCTTTCAGTACCTCACGCAACAGGATACAATTCCAGCGTCCAACCCAAGGCGCAGATATCGCGGATGAAGTTTCAGAGTGAATGAGGATATGGTTATGGAGAAAAGCGCAAGGCGCCAAACTGATCAGCAGGAAAGGCATTGGGAAGCATCTCCCTTAGCATTTATGCAGCGCGCACAACAGGCTGTGTATCGCGTCAGTCGTGCTGTCGCGCAGGGTCAGCAGATGGGGTATGCGCTGCAAATTGCTGTAGACAGTATCGCTGATGTGGTAAATCCAGAATCTGTCTGGTTTGCATCTATAGATATTAGCCGGAAGAGCATTATCAGTTTTATCACCAGTGTTTATGGAACGACACCAAGCCAACCTATCACCTATCAAGATTTATGGGACGGACCTTGCGGGCAGGCTTTAACGGAGCGTAAGGTCGTTATTTATGACGAAGAAGCCCTCCGTTTAGCCGTACCAGTCCAATATGGTGATGAATTGCTGGGTGTCATGGTTGTGGAGGGCGATGGTAAAATTACCGGTTTTGGGGAGGAAAGTGTTGATTTTGTCGTGTCTTTAACCCACCAAATTGCGAGCGTCATTTATCACAAACGATTGTTTGATGATATGCAACTGCGATCCGTCAGAATGGAAACTGCTGCTGAAGTTGCCAGAGCTACGACCTCTATGTTGGGATTAGATGAATTGTTACCCCGATCTGTTGAATTGATCAGGGATCGTTTCCATTATTATTATGTCGGCATATTCCTGATGGATGATGCCAATGAGTGGGCAGTATTGCGTGCAGGTACAGGTGAACCGGGTCGCAGGATGTTGGCAAACGAGCACAAATTGCACAGCGATAGTGATTCGATGATCGGTTTGTGTGTAAAGAGCGCCGCACCGCGTATCGCGCTGGATGTCATCGAGGAGACTAAACGTTTTGAAAATCCCTTATTACCAAAAACACGATCTGAAATGGCTCTCCCATTAGTCAGTCGTGGTGTCGTGATTGGTGCGATGACCATACAATCCGATGATGTCGCTGCATTTACGCGAGAGGATATTACTACACTGCAAACTATGGCAGACCAATTAGCCAATGCGATCCAAAATGCGCGCTTGTATGCGACAAGTCAGGAAAGCATCCATGAATTACAGCGTTTGCAGCAGAATTTTGCGCTGGATAGTTGGCGTGATTATGTCGGTGAGAAGAATGTTATTGGATTCAATTATGATCTCAATCAGGTATCGCCCTTAATGCCTTTTGAGCAATTAGATAGCGATGAATTCATGGACGATACCGGGATAATGATGAATCGCGGTGTTGAGGGCGGGGACGGTGCAATACTCAGACATTCTCTCAACATACGGGGTAAACCTGTGGGAATGATGAGTTTTGAAGAGCCAGCCATGGTTGTGGAATGGTCTGAAGATCAGGTTGTTGTTTTGGATGCTGTGCGGACCCAATTAGAGTTGGCACTGGAAAACCGGTTGCTTATTGATCGATCCCAACGTGCTCTGCAGGAAGCCCAACAACGTGAGTCAGAACTTGAATTTCTGCAAGAAATATCAGCTCTGTTAAATGCGACTAATGATGTTGCTGATTCTTGCGGAGAGTTGATGACGAGTATATGGGCTTTTACGCCGATAAACCAACTTACAATGGTTGCATATGATGGACAAACAGACACCTTGACATTGCTAGCAGGTCAGGGAAAGGGCACGGGTGTATACGAGGCGTGGTCAGATTCCACTACATTCAATGACTCTGGATTTGGTTGGGTTGTGCAGCACAGTGCGGTTGTCATCGAAGATGATATTCGTATTACCCCCCGTTTTTTGGAAGATACGCCTTTAGCTGTTCAAGGTATTCTTGCCCGGATATTACTCCCACTAAAACTTGGCGGTAGAACCATGGGCGTACTAGAACTGGGAAGTGCTCAAGTGGGGGCTTTTTCACGTCCGGGCGTGCTGCCAATCCTGCAGCAAGTGAGTGCTCAGGCAGCTTCAGCAATGGAACGTGGTCATTTGCTGAGTGTAGCACAATCCAATGCTGAGGAATCACAAACCTTATATGAGATAACACGGCAACTTGCTGAAGCTACTGACGCTCAAGAGATATTGAGCGCCATATATACCCATGCATTTCCTGATATCAATGCACTGGTAGAAATCGGCATCTTCGTGACAGATCCTGAGACGGGTGTGGCTCAAAGCTGGCTGGAAACCGCGGCGAGTTTAGATAATATAAATGGATTCAAACCGCTGGAACCGGACCTCAGGATGCGTGTCACAGAGGTGCCAGAGCTTAAGTTGCTAGGCACACAGCATCATCTTGTTTGCGAGGACATTGAAAACGATACGCGCATTGACCATGGGATGCAGATAGCCTTTGCTGAGCAAAATATACGATCTTTTATTGTGCTGGAGCTCGCTACTGGTGTAGCTACAAGTGAGCGGATTGGTCTTTTACTTATCAAGTTTTCAAGCCCTTATTCGCCTTCAGATCAGGACATCAGATTATACACGACAATCGCAGATCAGGCGGCAGTCGTGCTCTCTAACCGTCAGTTATTCCAGGAAGCCGAATCACGTGTGAAAAGACAATCCACGGCGGTCGATCTAGCTAACCTGACCACAGCTCTTTCAGATCGTAATGCCTTGCTAGACGAATCTGTCAGCTTTATTCAACAGCGCTTTGATTTGTACTTTGCCGGAATTTTTATGCTGGATGAATTAGGGCAATGGGCTGTGCTGCAATCGGGAACGGGGGAAACCGGAGATCGATTGCTGCTGATGGGATATCGAAACAAGGTTGATGGTCAGTCTGTGATTGCCCAGTGTGTTAGAGAAGGGCGTCGTATTGTGGCTCTTGATGTTGATGCTGATATGGCGTTAAACGAAAATCCATTACTGCCGGAAACGCGATCGATGCTGGTTTTTCCTCTTATCAGTCGTGGACAGACCAATGGAGCCATTATCCTGCATAGCACACGTCGTTTTGCTTTTACGCAAGAGGATGTTGCTACGCTGGAACTGATGGTAAATCAGTTGGCTAATGTTCTTGAAAGCACCACGCTCTATGAGCGTTCTCAAAGTTCATTGGCTGAAACCCGGATGTTATACCGCATTGCCCAGCAGATTACAGACGCCCGAGATGCGGAATCTGTACTCAAGGCAGCTGTGGACGGTCTATCTCAGCGCGCTGAACCAGATTGGATTAGCGCTGGTTTGTTAGAACCTCAAGACAACCCAATAGATTTGAGGATCGCTGCATCATGGAGCCGTGACGGCACGCCACCCCCTATTAAAAGTTTTCCTTTGAAGCAGATCCGGCGGCTCTATGATGTCCTGCGCACGGATGATCGTTTTGTCACGCCCGATGCCACCCAGGATCCAATGGTTGATACTTTCTTGCGTGGAATTTATGTGGAATTAGGATTCCGGGCAACTGCTGCATTTCAACTCCATGTTCGTGGAGCTCAGTATGGCACAATCATGATTCACAGCCGCAAGGCGCGGGAATTCACCACTGCTGAACTGAATTTTTATGAGAATGTTGCCCGGCAAGCGTTTGTTGCTCTGGAGAATATCAGCCTGATGGATACGACGCGAGAACAAGCTGAACGTCGCGATATTCTCAATCAGGTATTACAAACAGCATCCAGTTCTCTTGACCCGTCCGTCATCTTACGTGATGTGGGTGAGGTGATCGCGAAGCGATTGGATATGCCTACCATGATGTGGGTATGGGATAACATCGCTGTCAATGCGGTATCGGTCCACGATGCCGGGGGAAAGTTGTTGATTGGCGACCGCGATGCTCCCCGCCTTTCTGCGAATGATATGCTTCAGATTTACAGTGTGATTGAAACGGGTGAAGCCGCTCATTTTACTTTCAGTGGTGGTGAGAGCAATTTGTTTGAGGGTGTTCACATTAATTTTGGTAAGTTGCTGGAAGAAGGATTTGCTGTGCCTCTGAAAGCACGTGACACTGTTTATGGTGTTATGGTTCTAGGTCGTCAGCAAGGACATGAACCCATTACACCAATGGAGACTGAATTTATGCGGACTGCCGCTGCGAATGTCAGCGTTGCTCTGGAAACAGCTTCTTTGTACCACGAAGCTCAAGAGACAGCGGAGAAATTAAAGGAAGTCGACCTTTTGAAAAACCAGTTTATGGCGAATATGTCTCACGAGTTAAGAACACCTCTGAACTCAATTATTGGTTTTTCACGGGTGATGATTAAAGGTATTGATGGACCATTGACCGAGATGCAGGAAACAGATCTAACAGCTATTTATGAGAGCGGTCGCCATCTGCTGGAGCTCATCAATGATATCCTGGATATTTCCAAAATAAATTCCGGCAAAATGGAAATTATCTATGAACCGGTTGACCTCAAGGCTTTAATACAAAGCGTTATGTCTACGGCCATGGGATTTATTAAAGGGAAATCGATTGCGTTGCGGACGGATGTGCCTGAAGATATGCCTACGATTGTTGCTGACGGACGTCGAATCAGGCAGGTTCTGACTAACTTGCTGGGCAATGCCGGAAAATTTACGGAAGAAGGTTATATTGAAGTTGGAGCAACCTTTGATGACCATCAGGTTATCCTTACCGTGCAAGATACGGGTATAGGCATACCCGCAGACCGTATTCACGCTGTTTTTGAGCAGTTTGAGCAAGTTGATTCATCATCAACCAGGAAATACGGTGGCACAGGACTTGGTGTCCCGTTAAGCCGGGAATTTGTACGTCTTCATGGCGGCGATATGTGGATTCAGGAAAGTATCGTGGGGCAGGGCACCATATTTGCTTTTTCCATTCCTATTCATGGACCCGATTCATCTCTCGACGAACCCGAAACCCCGGAACGCGAAGATACAACTATTTCCCGCGTGATACTTGCTGTTGATGATGATGATAGCGTCATTACCTTGCTGCGACGATATCTGGAAAAAAGAGGTTATCGCGTATTTGGCCTGACCAGTGGAGAGCGTGTTGTAGCAGAAGCAAAACGTCTTAAGCCGTATGCCATTACACTGGATGTGATTATGCCCGGAAAGGATGGCTGGACGGTCATTCAGGAGCTACAGTCAGATCCGGAGACGCGTCAAATCCCTATTATCGTGTGTTCGATTATTGGTGAGACCGACAAGGCTTTAAGTATGGGTGTGGCTAACTATCTATTAAAACCAATCTCTGAACAGGCTTTACTTGAGGTATTAACGCGTATAGAAAAACCAGACGCTGGTGGATATGTTTTGGTTGTGGATGACAATCCGGATGACAGGAAATTATTACATCGAATTCTGGAGAACGCTGGTTACCACGTGCAAAGCGCGGAAGGTGGGGCAGCGGCAATACAGAAGATAACAGAAAAACCACCAAATCTGGTGATTCTGGATTTGATGATGCCTGACATTGATGGATTTGGTGTTCTGGAGACACTGAAAGGGAATAAAGCAACGCGTAATATCCCTGTAGTTGTTGTAACCGCCAAAGAATTATCTTTAGTGGATCAGGAACGGTTAAATCAACGCGTACAGGCACTGCTTCAGAAAGGGTTGTTTGATCAGAAGCAATTGCTGGCAGATGTGTCGACAGCATTGGAGCGCCTGAATTTCATGCCCAGATCAAAAAGCTAACGTAATTTATTCTTGACAGGTCATTGGGCTGATGTACAATGAACTGGAAATAAGCGTAGTTTTACCCGTAGTTCTAACATTATTTATTTACAGGAGGTTCCATATGGCATACGTAATAACCGGGTTATGTGAGAGGGCCGGGCTTTGCCAGGATGTTTGTCCCACTGATTCTATCCATGCGGTAGAAGGTGACTCTGAGTGGCCAATTTACTATATCAATCCTGACACTTGTATTGATTGCGGCGCTTGTGCAGCTGAGTGCCCCAATGAAGCTATCTTTGGTGATTTTGACGTGCCAAGTGCGCAAGAGGCTTTCACTCAAAAGAACGCTGATTTTTATACTTCAGGACCCGGCAAGGATCTGGTATAGCTTTCTTATAATCACAGAGGGCGAATATATTCGCCCTCTGTGATTTTTGTGGTCACGTCGTACTTAGAAGATCAGTCGATATAAATTGGACTGCTGAAAATCCACCCTACCTTCCTTCCTCGAAAGCGTTTGTATACTTCCACACGATAGATTCCTGGAACTTCTGTCGTGTGTTTGAGTGTGGCGCTACTGCTTTGCAGGATGCGTTTTCCATTTCTCAGCAGGTGAATCTCACCGGGTGCCGGAGTTTGAATGTCGATGACTGTTGCCCCCAACCTCCGCAGTTCCTCGCCAGAAACAGCCAGGCTGGAACCGCTGCGCGCTTCAAAACGGAATCCACGGGTTGAATGTGGTAAATCATACCCCACCCATGTCCGCCCACTGCGGAGTGCTTCGTAAATAATGTTTTTGTCCTCTTCTAAAATACCTGACAGGGATTTACGGGTAAGAATGTGGGTATTCACACAGCGGAACAGATACTCGTACGGGAAGATAACACGTTTGATTGGTCCCATAGTGTAGGGTGTAGCGTGGGCATCCGAGTTACCCAGTGCTGCTAGACGGTGTCCCTTACTGAGTAGCTCATCCCATAAATTCAAGGTTGCCCTATAGGGTCCTCGAATCCCCCATTCAGGAAATAACGCTCGGAAAAATGCTATGGGTTTACTCCACAGCAATCCTTTAAATTCCGACATATAATTCCATATCTCGATACCCTGGATACCTTTAATAGGCCAATCAATCCATGGGATCGGCATAAAGTCAGGATCAATAGGGCTGCGCTTTTCCAGAGGATGCGCGATGTAACAGATGCCATCCCTGTCCAGGGATTGGTCAACGAGTGTTTGCATACTGTTGAAACTATAGGGCGCCATTTCTTTATCCGTACCATAGACCAGAAGGTGACTCACTTGAGGTTGACGGCGTATATTGTGGATTTCCTCGCCTATTAAAAGCAATACACGCCCGTAGTAACCTTCCAAGCCAGTGGGACGGACATTGTGATCTGTCGCTATGATGAAATTCAGGTCGGCTGAAGCTGCCGCTTCGGCAATTTGACGATGTGTCCCATGCCCATCCGAATAACGGGTGTGCAGATGCAAATTACCAACGTATTCTCGATAAGTATCCATACTCTATTTTAATAAAATTATGATTATAGGATCTTTGATTGTTCTACTGCACAATAAAAAAGGCGGCTTGTGTCCCTTGATTGTGTATATCTACTATCATATGTATTTCTTCTGCTGTACATCCTAAAAGAAGTTTAATTTCGACGTCACGGTCTTCGATATCGACAGTGCAAATAATACCGCTGATATTTTTGTTATCCAGACTTCCCAACCAGATATCCACACCGTCACTATCACTTGAGCGCGTGTTATTCAGATAACCATAATCCAGTGGATAAACAAGATCCGGATAACGAGGGTGCTTTGATCCTTTTGGGCGGTCAATGACGATCTCACTGCTGGCAACCAGTCTGGTGAGAAATTCCCAATATTTGGGTGGGATTTTCATTGATTACACTCTCATAGAATTAACATTGCGTCACCGAAAGAGTAAAAACGGTATTTATCCTTGATCGCAACGGCGTAGGCTTTGTTTATATTATCTTGACCGGCAAAAGCCATGACCAGAGCCAGCAGGGAACTCTTGGGTAGATGGAAATTGGTAATTAATGCATCAACAACCCGAAATTGAAAACCTGGTGTAATATAAAGATCCGTATAACCTTCGAAGGGCGAAATAGTGCGCCAGGGACATTGTCCGTCAGGTGTTTGAAGCATGCCATGCCGGGCCGCTGTTTCCAATACGCGCACACTTGTGGTTCCTACTGCGATGACTCTCCCTCCCTCCAGTTTCGTGCGATTGATTTGCTCTGCCACCCACGCACTCTAATGAGCACCATTCCTGGTGGATGAGATGGTCCTCGATAACAGTTTCTGATATGGGGCGAAAAGTGTCAAGTCCAATATGGAGGGTAACAAAACCCAGATTGATATTCCGCTGACGGAGCTTTAATAACAAATCAGGGGTAAAATGCAGTCCGGCAGTCGGGGCCGCAGCACTGCCCAGTGTTTTGGCATATACGGTTTGGTAGCGTTCCTGATCTTCTAAATTCTGGTGAATATAAGGCGGGAGTGGCATAGTTCCCAGATGGTCGAGGTAGTTTTCAATAGGTTCAGAAAACTCCAGTACCCTTTCACCTTTTTGCCCACATTCAATGACACGGCACGTTAATGCTGAAGGTGTACTGGGGTTTAGTTTCCCGGCATATAACCTAATTACTGTCTGTAATCTGGTGCGTGCGCCTCCTACCAGTGCTTTCCAACGATGTTCAGATATTTTGTGTAACAGTAGTATTTCTACTTTCCCACCGCTATCTTGTTTGAATCCAAACAGACGCGCGGGTAATACCCGACTTTCGTTGGCAATCAACAGGTCACCCGGTTGCAGATAATCCACGATATCGGCAAAGATTCTATGATTGATCGTGCCAGTTTCACGGTTAAGCACCAGGAGTCTTGAACCGTCACGGTTTTCCGCAGGCGTTTGTGCGATCAGGCTTTCCGGCAAATCATAATCCAGGTCTTTCAGGTCCATTCTATTACCTCTATTCAGGAAACAGCACTTTTTTTAATTCCGGGGCATAGGCATTGATAAGTTCAGGTGTGATTGCATTCCCTTTTGCGATGACGGCGTACAAATCCGCGCTGGGACGGCGCAACCGCTGCTGGGTCTCCGGATTCAAAGCGATCAGTCCAAAGCGTAACGACCAGCCTTCTGCCCATTCAAAATTATCAGTGAGGGTCCAATGATAATAGCCTTTCAGGGGGAGATTGTTTTGTAGCATCTGCCATGCTTTATGAAGATGCAAAATCAGGGCGCGGGGACGTTGCCTATCATCGCTATCAGGTATACCATTTTCCGTAATATAGATTGGTTTATGCAAGGGGGCCAATCTTTTGAGCGATTTCCGCATCCCTTCCGGATATAGTTCTCCATACCCACCCTCCAGGAGTTCTGCATCTTCAGGATGTAAAGCTTTGCCAAAACCCGAATCCGCAGCGCTGCGATCAAAGGCAACCAGGTCCCTGGTGTAATAGTTCAAACCTATCCAGTCCAATGTGTTACGGGTCGCAAAAGCGGGACCGATACCCATTGGCGGCAGCCACCACCCATCCCCCACAGCTTTAAGCGTTCCCTGATTGAAACTGAAATCCTGAAACCAGGCTACGAACCGATCAAGCATACGTTTGGGGTTCGCAGGTTCAAAGATCCGCATGTTGTGGGATAAACCAACCCTAGCGTCCTCCTGAATTTTGTGGATTATCTTGTAAGCTGCGCCATGGGCTTTCAGCAAGTTTCGTTGAACGCGAAAAGCTGCTCTGAAGTCGTGTGCGCCAGGCGGAAAATCTCCTTTGAAAAAGCCCTGGTACGCGTAAACGTTAGGTTCATTAATGGTACACCATAAGGTTGTGTACTCACCAAGCGCCGTGACAACTTGTTCAACAAAACGGGCGAAGTAGGCAACAGCTTTGTGGCTCAACCACCCACCTTCATTTTCAAACCAAATGGGATTTGAAAAATGATGCAATGTCACCATTGGCTCTATCCCGCGCGATATGAGTCCTTCTAACATCTCACGGTAGCGATCTAATGCTTTCGTATCAATTTGACCGGGTGAAATTTCTATTCGGCTCCATTCAACAGAAAGCCGTAACGCATTCATGCCCATTTCAGCTGCTAAGTTGAAATCACTTTCAGCATCATGCCACCAATTACATGCTAAGCCAGATTTATCGTCATGCACAATGCGCCCGGCTTGATGCTCCCAAGCCCACCATTGATTGTTTCTATTATCTCCCTCTACCTGATGACTCGCTGTCGCTACGCCCCATTTAAAATCAGGTGGGAAGTGATATGTTGCATCTGGCATTACATCTCCTCATACACACAAGGTCCCGGCGTATGCCGGGACAACTAGGATTATAAACTAAATGAGGGTTGGCACAACATTTTTCAGCGAATCTTGATAGGGGTTGTCAGTGTCACACGGTCGTCCACAGGGGGTGTGCCTTCAATACTTTGAGCAGAAAGACGGGTGAGTGTATCAGGATCATACCATCCCACGCCCAGATAGTAAGTTCCTCCTGGAATATTGTTCAGAGAAATTGTGATAGTTTCACTTACTATCTCGTTTTTGTCCCACCATGTTGTGGGATAGGTCCAACCCCGTGGTATTGCGTCATCCTGGGCGATAACTTTGTTTTCGACAGAATCATATAGATGAATAAAGCGTTTATAATCGGCAGTTGGTATTCTTTCTGCCTGCCACCACAGTGTAATTTCGAGGCTGTTTTGTGCTTTATGTGTTGTTGTGTCGTAACCTAGAAGTTTGATCTCATCGCTGAAGTTCGCTTGTTGTGCATTTGGAGGGGCAGGTATCGTGTATACCCGAAGGCGCGGTAAAACGACGATTTCCCTTACGTTGCATTCGTCTTTCTCTGTGACACCATCGATCATTTTGACCCGCAATTGGTAGATTCCCGGTTCCAATAACGGGTTTAAATCCAGCCTGACCGGATTCAATACCCAGGTGTGGATAGGCCAAAGGGCTGTGTCTGACCCGACAGCAAGCGGTTCATTAATACTGTACGCAAGTATATTATCCGAGCTTACGAAAGACCATTGGGCAATGATACCGGGCGCGGGTGGTTGTAACGCATTCCATTCTGCTGTAAAAGAGAGATTCTCTCCAGATGTGATCGTGCTCGGGCTGTCTATGCCCAGCAGAGCAACACCACCGTTTTGACAAAGTATGGTTGCCCCTTTTCGTGTTTGCTCACAGCACGCATCGCGTAAATCGTAAAGGGTGGGTTTATCTAAGCGAATTGGAATATCACCTTCTCCTCCGATTTCCATCGTGGCCTGTAAATAAGCAATGATGCGCACTTGATAATCGCCCGGGGCAATTCCTTCCGGTATGTCCAGCTGTAGATAGTCAGAGATGAATTCTCCTGCGTGCCACATGCTGGTCGGTAGAAACCCGTAACCCGGTTGGGTATCGCGCTGCGTTATCTGCTGACCCGACATATCCAGTAAGCGCACAGATAAACTCCAATTGCGTGGTGTACCGGGTGTCATCCATAGCATTTTCAGGTTCAGAATGGCTGCTTCGGTTTGGTGGGCTTCCATAGTATACAGGTTCAAGTCTTTGAATTGCAGCAGGGGAGTTTGCGATGGTTTTGTGAGTACCGGTGAGAATGTGGGTCCCTCCGGGACACGAATGGATCCTATGAATAATGTACCCATACGCCTTCCCTGTGGGGTTATAGCGTTCAGCTCGATAGGGGGCTTGAAAACCTGCAACTGCAGCAGATAAAGACCACGACTTAAATCCCCGGGCAACGCCATTTCAACGGAGACAGAGGAGGCCAGAGCCACCTCTGTTTCCACCAAAGTATAAGGCACATTCTGACGATGTTGGGCTGGTGAGACAAGACGCATAGTCGCGGTTAAGGGATCCGTTGTTTCCAGCGACCACTCCATTTTGATACTTAGCATTTCACCGGGAGAGGCTGTGTCCGTTGAGATATCCAACGTGAGTGAGGGTTGCCACGTTAAAATCAATTGGACCGGCATGGGGAAACGGCATTTGAACGAAATCGAAAAACCTGCTCTTCTCCGGTAACGAACGATAACCTAAAAAGGGTAATAAGAGTGGGATCGTGATTGTCAGTGCTATGGTAATTAACCTTAACCGCGTCCACGAAATTATGTGGGGAGATGCTTTGTTTTCCAGGTATACGCGCAGAATCAGCCCTAGTATTGCAGCACTGGAGCATATTATAGCGATCGATTGCAATGTTGTATTTCGAAGGTTGAGGATGATCTCGTGTGTGCCTTCTGCTAAATCCAAAGCGAGTTGTCCTGAGCCAATGAATGCATAGGATGGCATACGTTTGCCATCCACGATTGCCTGCCAACCGGGCCACCAATTAAGCGGGAATATGGTGGTTGTGAGGTTTTGGGGGTGAAGCGGATTAGCATCCACCTGGATTTTCCAGCTTTGTTTGATTGGGCTGCGTTCTAGTAATCGCGCAAGAATTCTACCGTTGCCTTCCACAACGGGCAGTATTCTCTCGTCAATGATTGCCTGTGTGATGTATGGTCGTGGCACGACGTCGTTGGGGAGATATTCGTACCGGATTGTTGTGCCAATGTTGCCCGTGAAGGTTTCGTAAAAAAGGAGATTGTCCCAGGTTACGTCATCACTATCGATGCGTAATCTGTCAGGGCGCAATCCCATGAACGCACCGCCAGCCAGGAGTAGTATGGCAGCAATAGCGGTAATGCCGCGAATAATGCGCATTGACCCGGTTAAGTAAGATTTTGTGCCGATGCGTCCTGCTATATTGATGGGTATGGCTGCCGTGATAGCCGCAGTGAATACTGCCTGGACAGATAGGAACCGCCATGGAAATTGCATGATACTCAGCAGAGGGATGTTATCCCACAAGAAAGAAGAAACAGGTGTCATGATAAAAGTTGCTATCACCAGAGAAATGAACAGGGTGATCTTTAGCCATATATCTTTTTGTCTGGACTGCCACATCATTAATATTCCGCAGATTGCCAGGACAGTTTGTATGAAGCCCATCGAAAACGGTCCAGCATCACCGGTATGCAGTGCGATGCTGTAGTTGAATGCTGGTGAAAGTTGTACTAAATTCAATCCACGATAGTGTTGGCTATGATGGAAATATCCCGCTGTAAAGTCAGCACCTAATTGAGCGTATCTTGTTTCTACCAGAGCGGGTAACCAGAACCACATAGTCAGCACGA
Organism: uncultured Chloroflexia bacterium; assembly: GCA_963700595.1. Taxonomy (GTDB): domain Bacteria; phylum Chloroflexota; class Anaerolineae; order B4-G1; family SLSP01; genus PWVB01. Next base: position 501,037 of record CAVOYE010000006.1, on the reverse strand, counting down.
GACCCAGCAGAAATGGGGGTATGATGGGAACGGCATAATTTATGAGTAGTTTTTTAAATTGCATTTTCCGCGGTATGCCGCGAGACATTACGGTGATTACCAGCGCATACAACAGCGCGAACGGGGAGAACGCGACTGCTGATGTGTTGTGTGTCAGGATCAGTCCGCCGTAACAAATGGAAGCAACGAGCAACCTGGTCCATGTCTGGTGCTTGATGAATCGCTGTAGAGCCCAAAGGATAAGCGGGAACCAGATAAATGCGTAGAATTCTGATAGAGAATCACCACGGACATACACGTTGACCAGATGAAAAGGCGCATAGGTATACGCGGCAACAGCCAACAGGGTTGACCAATGGTTCTTGAAAAGCAGGTTTGCCCATAATTGCCATGGCATACGCCGCCAAAACAAAACCCAGGGTTTGTGTGCTTTGGATTGCCACGGTCACCGGGAAACCCAAAACGGTTAACCCCCCGCTGATGTAATACGGGAAAGCCCCATAATGATTGAAAAACGGATAGCCATAATCATACGCGGCATGAGCCATCCATCTGGGGGGGAATCCCCCATGTTTTATATTTTCTGCCATTTCAAGCGTGCGTTGCAATAGAAACGGGCTGTCACCACCCCCGCGTGTATTGATGATGCCCGGTCCCCATATGGGAACCGCTGCACTCAGGGCGATGATCAAACAACCAAGAAAAACCAAATGCAAAGCATTGGGTTTCCACTGCCATACCCGTATTTTTTTAAATTTACTTTTCAGCAAGTGTTGTAACTTAAGCATTGAAAGCGATTATCCATATTAAGGTTTCAGGATGATACCAGTGTCAAACCACTGTTCTGTAGACCCATTTTCACCAACTCGGGTAATGTTTTCACCCGTGCTGCTGTAATATAAACCAATTCGAAGCCGGTCCAGGTTTTCATCCACGATGGTGTTTGGCAGAAAATGCCGGTCCAAAATCAAATCTCCAGGTACCCAAAGCGTTGTGGGGAGCTGGTTGTTTACCGGTTGCCCGTCGTGCTGCGATATACGCTCCCCATTGCGCAAATAATGTACATAGACTGTAGTGGGGTTTGTTTGCGCTTCAGCAATGTCCCACCACAAATCGACAACTATCCCGTTGTCCAGAGGCTCAACTAATGCTGCACGCAAACCCATAGTGTTTTCGAATTGCGTTATGTGGGGCGGAACCGGGGGAAGGGGATCGGCGTAAATATACAAAGCGATTTTAAAGGGTTCAGGATCCCGATCTCCTTGTGCGTAAGGTCCTTGATCGACAGTGATGTACGAAGGGTGCGGGAGATTCGGGATTACAGATGAGTGCCAATCGTCATAAGGCCAAACCACGAACACCGTACCCGGTTTGGCAGGTGTGTTCTGCAAAGGTAACTTGCAGATAGTGCTTTCTGGAACCAGGAAAGGGACCGCAGTCCAAGCCGCCCAGAGCTGCTGGTTTATACACACCGTTCTGTTTTTTCCATTGCCTTTCAATATGCGATGCCCATCCCATCCCACCTCACTTAGAGCATTTATTTTCTCTGCCATTTCAACCGGACCAGCCTCAAACCAGTGGTAAGTGAAAGGGGATTGCGCATAAATCACAAAATAATCATAGAGGCTAAAATAAGCGCTGCTGCAAAGGATAAACCAGGGTATTCCATATGCGAGCAGACGGCGTGGGAAGCGTGTACTCTTATGATTTGGAGACGGTCGAAACCATTGCGCAAGACGATCATCCGCCCATCGCAAACCAAGCGCCGGCAGTAAAGCAGCTGTGGGCAGCACACCCACTGCCCGGAGATAGTGCGGTGCATCCTCTGCCAACAGGGTGGGAATCAACATAACTGCTGTCCAAAGCAAAACCACAGCAACGGCAGGTTGTTTGCGAAGACTAGCCAATGAGAGACCCACACCAATCAAAAATGCCACACCTAAACCGGTTCCCCACACTGGGCGATAAGCAAGATTGTGTCGCCAGATGCGGTCACCGCGGACGATGAACATACCAACAGAACGGAGGGTGTGGCGAATAAAAGTACCCACAAAATCGCCCCCATTAATTTCAGTATTCCAGATTGAAACCTGCCCACTGCGGTTGAGGACGATATCTGGGTGCGCAATTGTGTAGAGTCCCAGAGGCAACAGAACGAGGAAAGCTGTAATAGTGAAGCGTGAAACAGCGCCCCACAAATAGTTTTTGCTAAAGCGCTGAATCCACAATCTTCGGGAGCTCAGGAAATAAATAATAACGACGGCGATAGCTACAGGCGTGAATCTGGCTGCCATATAGGTATACCAACTCAATCCATACAGAGCGCCTCCAATTATCCAATAGCTGTTTTTATTGGATCTGACAGCGCGAACAAGTGCAGCAAGATACAGTGCTGAAAGCAAAGGTAAGAGAACCGCCCGGAACGCTACCCGGCTTAAGTGAATGTGCCAGAAGGTAATCGCCAATACGGCAAGCGCATATCGTGCTAGTGCGGCGGTCGAAGAGTGCGCGCGCCAGGTTATATGTGGCTGCCAGCGTTAAAAACCCAATGTAAAACGACGGCAACCTGACGGCAACAGGAGAGCGTCCCAGAATGCCTACACTTAAGCCGATCAGGTAGATGAATAAGGGTTCGCGACCGTTGTTTGCCTCGAAGTACAAGGGAAACTTACCTTCGACCACTCGCAAAGCATCCAAACCGTTTTGTGCTTCGTCATGGTATAATCCCGGCGGAACCTGACCGATACCCACTAATCTTACAGCAGCTCCAAAGAGGAGCAAAAACAGAATTATCAGCCTTTCCGCGTTCTGGTTCAGACGTTTTTCCATCATCCAATCCTGTATGTCACAAGATTGTCAAGCGCATAATGGGTTGAAAAGCGTTGTTTATGCATTGCTGATTAATGTACCTTCATCATATGCGGAGTCTTCCAGGATATGTTGGAGAATGCCTGATTTGACCCCGGATAAAATTCTGACTTTGAGTTCAGGATTTGATCCCACCAGATCAACCATAAGTTTCACCTTATCTGCCATACCCCCGGTGACGTCAGTAAATTTCGAACCATGAAGGTACTTTACCATTTCCCGGTAATTCTCCGGGGTTATTTTGGGTATGCGTTGTCCCTGATTATCGTAAACGCCCGGTGCATTTCCCAGAAGAATGATGCGTGTGGGTCGGAAAATAGGCGTAAGGTAAACAAAGAGATCTTCAGTGGATAAGATGGTCCCTCCCCGTGATCTATCAAAGGCGACATCTCCGAATATGAAAGGAACCAATCCGTGCGTAAAACATGATTGGATGTGTCGAGTGTTGTATTCCCGTATCACACCGGACTCCGATTCTATCGAAGCAGAGGGCTGTAAGCTAATAACCGGCACATCCGCTTCCAGAAATGTGTCCACTACAAGCCGGTTCAGACGTTGTGCTGCGGCACTAACTCGGGTAAAGCCCTGCCATTCACGGACCGTCTCGACATGGGTACGTGTGTTATAGTTGGTGGCTTCCCAATGTCCATATGAACCTGACCCATGACCTAAAAGGAGAGCGACATCTGAAGTGCTGTTCAGGAACGTTTTTATTTCCAGCGCGATGGAGCGGATTATGTGCAGTCGGGGCGTTTCTTGTTTGCGCTTGTCTGTTATCAGTGATCCCCCGAGTTTGATGAAAATGATTTCTTTTTCCATGAATTGAACCTAATTTCCGCGATTGTAAACTGCTGACTTCATTTCTGCTGAGATACGGGTTTGCCAGACCTGGGTACTCCCCGCCGTATAAAGCGCGTTTTCCACGCGTTTAAGGTTATCTTCTCCAACCAATGCGATGATGTTGCCGCCCTGCCCTGAGCCGGTCAATTTAGCGCCTAAAGCCCCTGCATGGAGCGCAGCATCAACCATTCTGTCCAATTTGGGAATGGATACACCCAATTCTACCAAAAGCGCGTGGTTCGCAGTTATAACAACACCTAAAGCCTGAAGGTCGCCTTGTTTCAGGGCTTGGCGTGCTGTATTTGTCAGTTCACCAATGCGGTTGAAAAGAACTTCATAATAGTGTGGGTTTGCATACCACCTGTCCTTTATATCATTAACGGCTTTACGCGTGGACGCAGCGATTCCGCTGCTGGCGATGAGGATATGAAGCGGTGCGCCGATTTCGCAGAAATCAGGTGGGTATCCTTTTACAAAATAGACAGGACGTTCCCATGTTATCACAGTATTATCAATGCCGCTGGGTGAGCCATGATATATTTTTTCAATCTCGAATGTCATATTATTGATTGTGTAATTATCCAGTTCTTTTCCCAAAAAAGCACTCAAGGCTCGAATTATACCCACGGTGACTGCTGCCCCACTTCCCATACCAGCTGCAATCGGAAGCTGAGATTTTATTGTCATTTCAGCGTCAGGTTCGGACCGTTCCATGTGGTTGAGCACCAAACGGGCTGCCATCGCCAGAGACTGCTGCTCTTGCGCATCTTTGAAAATAATACACTCGCCTGTATCGGATGCGACAATCTGTAGTCCTGATTTTTCCGGATTTGGCTTGATATATACCGACGTTCGCACGCCAATCACAGGAACCGCGATTGCTGGGTATCCATAGACGACGCTGTGTTCACCACAAAGGATAACTTTTCCCGGAGCTGAGCGTTCAATTTCCATCGTGTAGGTTATCCCAAATACATCACGAGCATTGCAGACAGGCCCCACAGCACAATATTTATCAGAAAGGGTCTGTCAGTTAAGAGGACTTCATCCGGGGGTAATGTACAACCTTCGGCATGGATAAGGTACATATAGCGAAAGAGACCATAAATGACAAAGGGTATCGTGAGCATCATGGAGTAATTCGCCGGCAGATTCGGCGCTGAAAAGGTGTACAGTGCATATGCGACAATAGTTGAGGCGGTAACCATATTAATGAGTTGATCGAGTAAATAGATATTGTAATGTTTGAGAGTTGTGCGGTGATTTCCTGCCTCCGTATCCAGCAAGATTATTTCACCCCGTCGTTTGCTCAAACCAAGAAACAGAGCAAGTAAAGTCGTGCAGATATATAACCAGGGCGAGAATCTTTCTGCAGTGACCAGGGCTGCGCCAGCCGAAACTCTCAAAACGAAACCGGCAGCTATTGCCATAACATCCAAAAGCACAATGTTTTTAAGATATAAAGAGTATAAAAGTTGCAACAATAAATAGCCAAACAGGATGTAAAAGAATACCCAATCTACCCAGGCTGCCATTCCTAACGAAAATAGCGTTAAAGTGAAAATACCCAGGAGGGCGGTCCTTTTTGAAAGGCGTCCTGATGGCAGGGGACGGTGAAGCTTGTGGGGGTGCGTGCGATCTTTATCCACATCCACAAGGTCGTTTAGAATGTAGACGACTCCAGAGATTAAACAGAAAAGTAAAAATCCCGCTAGTGTATGTAAAAAGAGCGTTGGGTTCAGGAGTTTGTTATCGAAAATAAGTGCGGCAAAAATAATAACGTTTTTTGTCCATTGTTTGGGGCGCATTGTTTCTACTAAATAGATAAGTTGTTTCATTATATAGTTTCTCCTGCTTCTGTCATCATACCAGATTCATCAACTTGAGCAACACTGCTATTCTTATGGGTGGGTTTTAAAAAAGTGGCGAATGTCAAAAGCGGCGCAGGAATCATCAATAATAACACAATCAAGATGTTCTGCACCGCCACAACCTCACCTGGATACTCATCCGGATTAAATAGGCAACTATCTTGTTTTTGCCCCAAAATTAATACAGACTCATTCTTATTGGGTGTCGGGACAGTTAAACAGCGAACACACCCAATGGCGTGGCAAACCGATATCAAGAAAATTCATTGAAATTATTTTCAATTTCATGGTCGCTTTTTTCAAAAATGCATATATAATGAAGGTTCGTGGTTGACAATATAACCATTTCCATTATAATGCGGACAATTATGTCACAAGATCAATATTATACGACAAGAGCACTAAGGCGGTCATACCTTAGCTGCTCGTTTTATTTCTGGGGACACATTGCTAGGAGGAAGGATGAATCGTGACGAACGTATAACGGAAGCACGTACTTTTAAGGTCCTTCGTATTAGCTTGGCTTCACCGGACGACATTCTGTCATGGTCTTACGGTGAAGTTACAAAGCCTGAAACGATTAACTACCGCCGCCTCCGTCCTGAGAAGGATGGACTTTTCTGTGAGGCTATTTTCGGTCCAAGTCGCGATTATCAATGCTATTGCGGTAAATACAAAGGCATCCGTTATCGTGGTATTATTTGCGATAAATGCGGTGTGGAAATAACGCGCTCATCTGTAAGACGCGAACGGATGGGGCATATAACTCTCGCAGCACCAGTTGCCCACATCTGGTATACGCGCCGTATCCCCAGCCATCTCAGCATTCTTTTGGATATCAGTAAGAGGAACCTCGATCGCGTCCTGTATTTTGCTCAGTATATCGTGACCTCTGTTGACGAAGAGGCACGACAGCGTGCGTTAAAACGCATTGATGAAGAGGAAAATTCACGTCTGACGATTATGTCTGAAGCAGCAAATGATCGTCTAACTACGATAGACGAAATTTTTGCTGATGAAATTCAAAAACGGGAAGAAGCTGAAGATCTTGCGAAAACCAGCCTGGAAGATGAATTGAACTCCCGCACTGAACACATTCTTTCAGAAGCACGGCGTCTCCAGGATCGTTTGGATGGGATGATGGGATTCCAAACCTCTGAACCCATCAGTTTCGCACCAACGGAAACGGTTATTGTTGAAGCGGATGTGATTGTCAATCGCGACCATTACGCGGTACTCAACACTGTTGCACAGGATGCACTTGACGCCCTGGAAAAAGAATTGACGGCGCGCAAGAAAGGTGTGTCCACGCCTGATGAAGAAGCAGATGCATCGCAAACAGGTGGAATTCATGATGAAGTCCAACGTGTTAATGACGAGCTCCAACAGAAAAACACGATTATTCGCAATCATTATGATGTGCTTCGTGAGGAACTTCAAAGTTTGGGCGAATTGCAGTTTTTCAATGAACAGCGATATCGCGAGTTGCGGCAGCGTTGGGGACAGGTATTCAAAGCCGGGATGGGGGCTGAGGCGATTTACGAATTATTGACTCGTCTGGAGTTGGATAGCTTATCTGAAGTGTTGTGGCGTGAAGTTCGTTTTGGGCGTTCAGCACAACGACGCAAGAAAGCGACGCGACGCTTGCGGGTTGTGGAAGCGCTGCGCGAAAGCCGAAACAAGCCAGAATGGATGATTATGACGGTGTTGCCGGTTTTACCGCCAGAGCTGCGTCCCATGGTTCAACTTGACGGCGGTCGATTTGCGACTTCCGATCTTAATGATCTCTATCGCCGTGTCATCAACCGCAACAACCGACTCAAGCGATTGCTGGAGTTGGGGGCACCGGAAGTCATTATTAATAATGAAAAGCGCATGCTTCAGGAAGCAGTTGACAGTTTGATTGACAACAGTCAGCGTGGAAAAGCGATGAGCAGGCGTGGACGCCGGCAGCTTAAATCATTGAGCGATATGCTGAAGGGTAAGAAAGGTCGTTTCCGCCGTAACCTTTTAGGTAAGCGCGTGGATTATTCCGGACGGTCCGTAATTGTTGTTGGTCCAAAGCTCCTGCTTCATCAGTGTGGTTTACCCAAGACGATGGCGTTGGAATTATATCGTCCATTTATCATTCAGCGACTCGTCGAATATAATTATGCAACAAACGTTAAAGCAGCGAAACGACTTATTGAACGGCAGCGCCCTGAAGTTTGGGAAGTGTTGGAAGAAGTGATTGGCGACCGTCCCGTGATGCTCAATCGCGCGCCTACCTTGCACCGTCTGGGTATCCAAGCCTTTGAGCCAATTCTGGTGGAAGGCAAAGCCATCCATTTACATCCTCTGGTTTGTTCGGCTTTTAATGCTGACTTTGACGGTGACCAAATGGCTGTCCACGTACCGCTTTCCCGCAAGGCGGTCGAGGAAGCACGTAAACTCATGCTGGCATCGGGTAACCTGCTGAAACCAGCAGATGGTATGCCTGTCATCGGTCCCTCTAAAGATATGTGTATGGGCATCTATTATATGACCATGGATGCAAAGTCGGATAAGGGCGATGGCAAGGTGTTCACCAACCTGGATGAAGTTGAGATGGCGTATGCGCTCAACTATGTGGGACTTCATGCCAAGATAAAAATTGCCCAGATTTACGATGATTATCCCGCACCCGAGAAATTGATTGAAACAACGGTGGGACGTGCGCTCTTTAATCGAATTGTGCCCGACGTACTACGATTTATCAATTACCCTCTGGACAAGGACGGGTTGCAGGATTTAATTGCCCTTTGTCATCGTGCGGTGGGTCTCAAGGCAACAGTGGAATTTGCTGATGCCATCAAGGAAATGGGCTTCCAATATGCAACTGTGTCTGGTGTGACCATTTCGGTTTACGATCTGACCATTCCTCCAGAAAAAGGCGAGTACCTTGGACTTGCTGCGGGGGAAATCACAGAAATTGAACGTCAGTATCGCCGTGGTTTGTTAACGGAGGAAGAAAAATACGTGCGCACCATTGAGATTTGGGAACGCGCGCGTGATAACGTATCTAAAGCAGTCGCTCTGCACCTTGATCCCGATGGTCCGGTATCAATTATGGCAAAATCGGGCGCATCGAAAGGTAAGTTTGGACCAATTTCCCAGCTTTCAGGTATGCGTGGTTTGATGGCAGATCCTTCGGGACGCGTTATCCCGCTGCCGATTCGATCTAACCTGCGTGAAGGGTTGACAGCATTGGAGTACTTCATTTCAACGCATGGTTCTCGGAAAGGTTTAGCTGATACAGCATTGCGTACAGCAGATGCCGGATATTTAACGCGTCGTTTGGTCGATACAGCCCAGGATGTTATCATCAATGCCGCTGATTGCGGTACCAGGGCAGGTATATGGATACGACGTTCTGACAATATAGGCGGGCAACCGATATCAACACGTTTGTTAGGACGCATCGCTGCGGCACCTGTTGTGGATACCAAGACCGGTGAAGTTATTGTGGACCGCAACGAGGAAATAAAAGAGGATCTCGCTCAGCGAATCGAACAATTAGAGATTGAGGCCATTTTCTTGCGCTCTCCCATGACGTGTGAGTTGGAGCATGGAATCTGTATTTTGTGCTACGGTCGAGACCTGGGACGGGGTAAACCTGTTGAGATTGCCACGTCGGTGGGTATTATCGCTGCGCAATCCATCGGTGAGCCAGGTACACAACTCACTTTGCGGACTTTCCATACCGGGGGTACCGCTTCCGCAAGCGGTGATATCACGAGCGGTCTGCCACGTGTAGAAGAATTGTTAGAGGCACGACAATCGCCCAAAGGTGAGGCTGAAATTGCCGATATCAGTGGTGTTGCCCACATTACCCGCGATGGTGATATGGCAACAGTGACGATTGTTGATAGCCAGGTCAAGAAAACCAGTTACGATATTCCCGAGGAATGGGAATTGTTTGTCAACGACGGCGATGAAATCAACCTGAATGAGCTGATTGCACGGGGTGATACAGAAAGTGGACCACAAGAACTACGTGCAAAGGCCAAGGGTCGTATAAGCCGTGAAGAACGCGATGTCACACTCATTTACGAAATACGCGAAGAGCATAGTTATCATGTACCACCTTCTTCACGTTTGTTAGTTGCTGAAGGTCAAGAAATCCAATCTGGGGTACAACTTTATGAGGGTGTTCCGAACCCCCATCGCATCCTCCAGGTTCAGGGACGTGAAGCTGTACAGTTGCATCTGCTCAGTGAAGTACAACAAGTGTACAGATCCCAAGGTGTTAATATCGCTGATAAGCACTTTGAGATCATCATTCGTAAAATGCTCAGCAGGGTTTTAGTAACCGAATCCGGTGAGACCGAGTTCTTGCCTGGAGATTTGATAGATCGTGTCATTTTTGAGCATGTTAACCGGAAGCTGGTCGCTGATGGACGTCCACCTGCGCGAGCCCGGCAGGTTCTGTTGGGATTGACGAAGGCTGCTCTGGCTACGGATTCCTTCCTGTCAGCTGCTTCATTCCAGCACACCATTAAGATTTTATCCAACGCCGCCGTGCGATCGGATGAAGATTACTTGTATGGCTTGAAAGAAAATGTCATCATCGGGAAACTGATTCCGGCGGGTACCGGATACCGGGGTGATATTGAGGGATCTGATGGCCCCATCACTTTTTATGAAGGTGTATCAGTGGAAAAAGAACTTCCCAAAGGCACGCTTTTAAGTGATATCGATGAGGAGCCAGAATCATTGCTCCTGACGGATCTGCAACAACCACTCAACATGTAGTTTCACTATGGGAAACACACTATTAAGGGCGACGAAAGTCGCCCTTTTTTTGTGCAACTACTGGGCCAAATATACGTATTAACATTAGGTGAGGGCAGATGGAACAGGAACAATTGCGTCTGGCGCAGCGTGGAGATAAGGATGCGCTCGAAGAGTTAATCGTTACGTACCAGCAACCTGTATTCAGTTTATGTTACCGGATGTTACAGGAACGTACAGAAGCAGAAGATGCAGCACAGGAAGCAATGGTCAAGGCTGTGATGAAATTGCATTCATATGATGCCGACCGGCCATTTAAACCCTGGGTTTTACGCATCGCATCGAATGAATGCATCGATCGAATACGGCGACGCAAGGATGCTGTGTCATTGGATGGGATGGGAGAAGATGGTGCCTGGGAATGGCAAGCTGGCAACAGCCCAAATCCGGAATCATCTTTTATGAAACATGAAGAGCAAGCCTTTGTGAATGCATTGCTTGACAACCTTGCTCCACTAGACAAGTTGATCGTCACATTGTTCTACTGGGATGGATTGGCTTATACCGAGATCAGTGAGGTCACCGGAGTCAGTGTTTCGGCGATCAAATCACGGCTTTTTCGGGCACGCAGAGAGTTGGCGGAACTGTTGGTTAAGGAGGGCACTTATGCCTGAGAAAAAAATATTATTGGATTGGCATAGTGATGGGTGGTGGATGCACGTTTGTGATGAAGCGCTGACACCTGAGGAAGAATACCTGTGGGAACAGCACCTGAGTAACTGCGAGAACTGCAGGCTGGAGTGGGCAGCCATCCAAAGACTTGATCTTTTGCTGCAGTCTCCACCGGCACTTCCCAGCCTCTCACCAGATTTTGCCTCCAGGACACTGACTCAAATCAGTAAACAACAACGTTTGCGGCGGATCCTAAGTTTTATTGCTGGTTCCGTCATAGTTGCAGCGGTTTCTCTGGGATTTTATGTTTTATTGCAAAATTTCTACTCAATTGCGGATCAATATCTGCGGGTAATCTTTTCAGCCCGGTATATCCTCATATCTTCAACGGTGCAGATTGTTTTAGGCTTAATCGAGGAGTGGCGAATGTTACTCCCATTCTTTGTGGGTTCCACCATTCTGATATTTATGTTGTTAATGCCAAATAGCGCTTTGGTAACATTTGCCCTTGTCTGGTATTCACGCCGGCAGCAAAAGAACGCAGTGGCTATTTAACCTAAATACAAATTAACGATCAAAACTGTGACGAAATTTTCACGCACACAAGTGTGAAAATTTCGTGTATAACTCTTGATCGCAACATTTTTTGGAGGAGATTATGTATAAAAAAATATGGATTGCATGTTTAGCTGTCGTGTTGTGTGCCCTGTTTACCGTGCCGGTATTGGCGGTATCTACGGATGCGCAAGGCGGGGGAGGCGTCCGTTTCGGTGCTTTTACTTTGGAGACGGGCAACACTACTTCCGGTGACATGGTGGTATTCGGTGGTCCTGTAACCCTTGAAGAGGAATCGTATTTTGACGGCGATCTGACAGTATTCGGTGTTTTTGTCATGAAAAGTGGGGTTACATTGGATGGGCAACTCGTTGTCCTGGGAGATGCCCGTGTATCAGGTTTGGTGGATGGTAATGTCTTTGTCGCCGGACCAGTCTTTCTGGGTGAAACAGCCTACATTGATGGTGATTTGTCGGTTGTGGGAGATGTTTCACAGGATGAGGGCGCTATTGTGGTGGGTGAAATTATCCCGATTGATAAGGATAGTTGGGACTTACCTATCAATATTGGTATACCGGATCCAGTTGTGGTTCCAATAACGCCTGCGGTAGAAACAGTCCGGGTGCCATTTTGGATTAAGGCCATAACTACAATTGCCAGGGCAGTCGCGACCGTGGTGATACTTACGTTATTATCCCTGGTGGCAGCTAGCCTTTGGCCTCAGCACATTGAAAGAGTGGGGCGCACAATTGAAGAAGCAGCCTTAATCTCTTTTGGTACCGGGTTATTGACGCTTATTTTGGTGAGTCTGGCTGCTATTTTGCTAATAATTACCATATGCCTCAGTCCTTTCGCCATCATAGGATTGATTGTGCTTAGCCTGTGTGCTCTACTGGGATGGATTGCTCTTGGACTTGTTCTGGGACGCAAGATACTGTCCGGTCTGTTTAACCAAACACAACCCCAAACCGTTTTGGCTGCGGTGGTCGGTACCGGGCTTCTCACATTATTACTGGTCATGTCTCAGGTTTCAGGCTTCCTGCATACTTTGTTGATTTTTCTCCTGGTTCCTCCCGCAGTTGGGGCGGTCATTCTGTCGCGGTTTGGCACTATGCCATATGCAACACGGGGGGGGAACGTGAATATCGGACCAAATAACCCACCCCAAATGTTGAAAGTTGCTCCGCTACCGGGTGAATTTAATGAGACAAACCAGGATAGCGCTGTACCTGCAACCGGTTCAACGCAAGTTGTCGATCTGGACGATGAGATTATTGTTGAACCCGAAAAGGTCGACGAAAAGCCTCAAGAGGATGAAGGATTGGAAGAATAAAGGGGTAAAGGTGTAATCGCAAGACCCCGAGGGATTTATTTTCCTTCGGGGTTTTTTGATGCATGGTTATACGCAGACCCACAGCATATCCAATCAGATTTCCAAGCCTCTAGGCAAACAACAAATTTGGTAGCGGTGCGGTAAAGCCATGGTTTTGCTGTCCGATTAGATTCCCGCGCCGCTTCTGGCATTCGCCACTTTTCAAAGACCCCCCTCTTAAGCGGGCATTTGACGTTTGCTGTTTAACATCTTAAAATATTGAAATCCATGTTCTATAAGGTGTTTCAAGTCATAAACGGAGGAAAGAAATGGCTCTTAACGATATGCTGGAAGCAGGAGAAACATACATATTCGGTCCTGTCACATCGACCAAAACGACCAGTGTGAGCGGTGGAACAGATGGAGCGCAGGGGAGTGCCTCCAAGTCAAGAAGCCGAACTGTTGCAGTCACCACCCACAGAATAATAATTGATGATGAAAAGACACCTCAAGGGTCACATAATATCCAAAACACAGATGTGACCAAGGTTTATGTCAAGAAAAGCGTGCGGAACAACGTAACAACATATAATTTGGTGAAAGTGGAAACTGCATCCGGTGCTACGATAAACGTGGATTTAAAGGGCATCCCATCTGCGCAGGAGGGACGGTTTAGTGAGGTGTTTCCTGCAGCACAAATCGAAGAAACAAAAGGCATGTCCAAAGGTGTTATTGTAGCAGTTGCCATTGCAGCTGCAGTGTTATTTGTGTGCTGTATTGTTGTTGTTTTTGGTCCGTTGCTATTACGCTTGTTTGACAGGTAGATCTGGAAGCAATAATAATGGTTCATCAGTCTGATTGTGATTGATCGGTGCACTTATTTCAAGTCTCATATGCATCAGGGTAGTATCAGGATTATCTATGAGTGAACGTTATAACCGTCAACTTGTTATGCCAGAAATTGGACCGGAAGGTCAAAAGAAATTGGGAGCGTCCCATGTAGTTGTCGTTGGCGCGGGTGGTTTGGGTTCACCCCTATTGCTTTATCTGGCTGCCGCAGGTGTTGGCAGTCTGGATATAGCTGATGATGACATTATTACGCTTTCGAATTTAAACCGGCAGGTTTTATACACTGTCGATGACCTTGGTTTCAGTAAAGCTGAAATAGCGGCACAACGTATCCGTCAGCTTAATCCCGGGGTTACTGCTACCCCATTTACATCGCGCATACAATTGAATAATCCCCTCGATTTCTCAGACTATGATGTTGTTGTGGATGCCAGCGATAACCTGGAAACAAAAAGTTTACTCAACGCGTGGTGTGTCGCAAACCAGACACCTCTGGTTTGGTCTGCGGTATCGCGGTTTGAAGGTCAATTGGGAACTTTCATGCCGGATCACGCATGCCGGGCTTGTGTGTTCCCCCGAAATCCTGAACCAGGCACCTACCCGAGTCCCGCTGCGTTAGGGATTGTAGGTGCTGCAGCAGGGGTAATGGGCTCGCTGGAAGCGCTTGAAGTATTGAAGGTCATACTGCATATTGGCAGTCCATTGCTTAACAAAATGCTGCTCTTTGATGGGTTGCGTGGAGACTTTGATTTGATCAGTTTTGACCGGGACCCAACTTGCCCGGTTTGCGGTAGTTAAAAATAAACTGGACTTACGTGTTGAACGGAAGGAAACCGGGTGATGATTCACCCGGTTTCCTTCAATATTACATTAATAAGCTTTACCGAAAATGGCGATCTCGGTTGTGTCTTTCCCAGTGTAAATACATTTACCGCTACCACCCGGTTGATCATCGGGTATACACCGCACTGTTGCTTTCGTCTCATTCTTAATAACATTTTCATCTTCAGCGTTACCAGCCCACCATGCGCGCGCAAAGCCAGTTTGCACTGCCTCATTCAATTCCGCGTATGAGGTTACGTCCCAGGTATGGCTAAGGCGAAAATCCAGCGCTTTTTTGTAGATAGCCTGCTGTATCTCAGCCAGTTTAGCAGGAATTATGGTTGGGAGTTCAACAATGGGTGCAATAATTTTCCCTTCACGTCCGGGTTGGTCGCGCCTTGCAAGCATAACCTGGTGATTGGCAATATCACGAGGACCAATTTCAATGCGTAAAGGTACACCGCGCATTTCCCAGTCATTAAATTTCCAACCAGCTGACAAACCCTCTCTCTCATCCAGTTTTACACGTACACTATCCTGAAGCTGGGCTTTAATTTTTCTTGCTGCCTGTAGCACACTCTCGCGATCCTTGTCCTGTCGCCAAATGGGTACAATAACAACCTGTATAGGGGCCAACCGGGGTGGTAAAACCAGACCTTGATCGTCACCGTGGGTCATAACAACTGCCCCCACCATGCGCGTACTCAGGCCCCAGGATGTCGTCCATGCGAATTGTTGTTCATTATTTTCATCAAGAAATTTGATGTCAAATGCTTTCGAGAAGTTCTGACCCAGAAAATGACTGGTACCAGATTGCAGGGCTTTGCCGTCTTTCATCATTGCCTCAATTGTGATAGCTGGCAACAGCACCGGCGAATTTTTCACTATCACTTTTTCTACCAGGAATGACAGGTATGGCTGCTTCATTGATCGCAAAATCGGTATACACATCCAGCATTTGCTGCGTTTCTGCCAGCGCTTCATCTTCGGTTGCGTGGGCAGTGTGGCCTTCTTGCCATAAGAATTCTGTGGTTCTCAGGAATAAACGTGTCCGCAGTTCCCAGCGAACGACATTTGCCCATTGGTTGATAAGGAGAGGTAAATCTCGATAGGATTGTATCCATTTTGCATACATATGACCAATAATGGTTTCGGATGTGGGACGCACAACCAGCGGTTCTTCGAGTTCATTTCCGCCCCCGTGTGTGACCACTGCAAGCTCAGGTGAAAACCCTTCAACGTGTTCCGCTTCTTTTTGCAGGAAGCTCATGGGTATAAAAAGCGGAAAATATGCATTGACGTGACCGGTGTTCTTGAACCGGGAATCTAAAGCGTCACGGATGTTTTCCCAGAGTGTATATCCATAAGGTTTAATCACCATACATCCCCGGACCGGGGAATAATCCGCTAAGTCTGCTTTTAAAACGATTTCGTTATACCATTTCGAGAAGTCTTCATTTTGTGTTGTCAAAAAATCAGCCATTATACTCCTTCTTACGTTCCCTATGTCCCATGACCTTGTTTTCCAAAGCGCTTGTAATTCATTGCCAGTTTTTCCACAATGGCTTGTTCCAGATCGATGCCTGTTAAATAGGCCAATTGCAAAAGGTACAAAGCCACATCCGCTAATTCTTCGGCTAATGCCTGTGGATCTGCGTTTTCATGCCATTGATAATGTTCCAATATCTCAGAGGCTTCAAGACTTAAAGAGATGGCAATGTTTCGCGGGTTTTGCTGAAATTTAGAATTTTTTTCGTACCACCCCATTGCCGCGACAAAAGAATTCATCGCATCTGTCAGTTCTTTAACGTCCATAATTAATTATTTCCAATTTCGCAAAAGTTCCACCAGCAAGCGCACACCGAACCCGGTTCCACCTTTGGGCGTATAATTACGATCAGTGTCGATTATCCCTAAACCGGCAATATCAATATGAACCCAGGGAATAGCATCCGGAACGAATTTTTTCAGGAACATCCCACCCATGATTGTGCTGGCTCCACGCCCTCTTCCAATGTTTCGTAAATCAGCAACGTCACTATTTAAGCTGTCGCTGTATTCTTCAAAAAGGGGCAAGGGCCAAACACGTTCTCCCACATTTTCACCCGCAGTTTGCAGTTTGCTGATAAGCACTGCATCCCCCAATACGGCAGCAGCTTCATCCCCCAATGCGATGATGCGTCCCCCGGTTAGTGTTGCAACGTCAAAAATCGCATCAGGTTTATATTCACCAGCATATGTGAGCGTGTCTGCCAGGATTAATCTTCCTTCAGCATCGGTATTGATGATTTCAACCGTCAAACCTTTCAGTGATGTTACCACATCACCGGGTTTAGTTGCCAGCGCATCGGGCATATTCTCCGTCACCGGCATAAGTCCGATGACATGCACCGGCAGTTGCATCTGGGATACGGCTTGCATCGCGCCAATGACTGCTGCGGCGCCCCCTAAATCACCTTTCATTTTCTCCATATTCAGGCTGGGTTTGAGAGAAATACCACCTGTATCGAAGGTTATGCCTTTTCCCGCAAGGACGATCGTGGGAGCATCTGCGAGTTCTGGAATATATTCCAGGATGATCAGTTTTGCAGGTTGTGCACCACCCTGATTGACACTGAGAAAGGTGTGCATTCCTATGAGCTCCAGTTCCGGTTTTTCTATAATAGTGCACTTCAAACTCGTAAACTGGGTCAGCTCCTTTGCAGTCTCAGCAAAGTGACTGGGCGTGGCGATATTGGCGGGGCGGTTTACCAGATTACGGGCAAGCATTGTGGATTCCGCAATAATCCTGCCATTAGTCACCCCATTGTTGACCTGCTCTATGTTTTGTGGGTCTTCAACAAAAAGGGTCAGCGATGTTGGGTCTTCCCGGATATTGTCCAGTTGTGTTTTTAATTCATGGAAGCGATATAAACCTAACAGAGTGCCTTCAACTGCAGCTTCGGCGCAACGCTGAAGATCTATACCGCCAATACCATGCCCATGGATGACAGAATGCAATTGCTTGACGCCTAAATCCCGGGCTTTTAACACGGCGGAAGAGGCAACCTGGCGCACGGTATCAAGGGTAAACTGCTCTTTTTTACCCAAGCCAACCAGTATGACGCGTTGGGCGAAGTCTGGTTTATTGTTGTACAGTACGGTGACTTCGTTACGCTTAGCACGAAAATCATGCGCATCGACTACAGCCTGGATTTGCCCGTCCATTACTTGATTAACTGTTGCTGCTAAACCACTGAGTTCAGTGTCCTCAAACAGGCTGATGACAAGCGTCTGGGTCGCAAGGGTTTCAATATTACCACTGCCGGTATCTATATGCACGTGTCCTCCAATTGCGTTTTAGTCTATAAACAATGATGGCGAAACTGATGTATGAAGTGCGAGTAAAACCCTTTGTTGTTTCGAAAAGATAAATTTTGTCTAGGACTTTTAATAACTTGAGCCATTATACCACGTCCCGGAAAAGGTTATAAAAACCTAACTCAATGTTTAAGCCGGGTTTCCTGGCGCCGCATTGTATAAAAACACTGAGCGTGATATAGTCCCAATGTTTGCGTGATTTATTTATATACGCTAATGGTCTTATCCCTTGACTGAAAAACCAGGTTTACTCTTATTTAGAGCGGCACTTCAGGTGTATTGGGCTGCAAGTTCAATCGATATACCTGGATTACCATTGTTTTTTCAGGGATTCAGCATGTTTATGCGTAAATTATGAGAATTAAAAGTGTAGGAGACCCATTATGCTTGATTTATCTGTATCCGATCAACAGAAATTCCTGAACAACCTGCGTGAAAATGCTGATGCTTTGGCTGAGTTCATCTATACCGTCAATCCACTGCTAGCAGAGAATTCCGAAATATCCAATTTGCATAACTGGATCAAAGATTTCGTCAGGTTAATTATGACAGACCCATTGGATTTACAGTATGCGCTTAACCTTGGTAAAGAATTGGAGATGCTGGTCAGTTTACAACCTACTGATTTACTTAAGGTACAACATCTCATGCAAGGCATCCTCTTGCATGAATTATCCGCTGAAGCCCAGTTAGCAATTTACCAGGCTTTATTACCAGCGTTTAGCGCAGTGATAAGTGGTTTTTATGTTGGGAAAGCCGGGCGGACCGCTGCCATCAATCTGTCAGCGGTATCACAAATGGGACATGATTTAAAAACCCCAATCAATGCCATTACAGGATTTTCCCATGTCATTCTTAAAGGAATCGATGGTCCAATAACAGAATTTCAAAGGCAGGACCTGACATCAATCCATGAAGCCGGCAGAAAATTGGTGACGATGATTAACGATCTTTCTTCAATAATGAAACAGGATAAAAGCCGTACTGGAATTTACGATTCACCATTTCGGGTGTCTGACCTTTTAGCCCAAGTGATGGCGAATATCCAACCTTACTGCGCAGCAAAAGGCGATACGTTAATATTTACGCTTGAACGCGATTTAGGGGCAATGGAAGGAGACGTATCAAAATTACAATGGATTTTATTGTGTTTGATCCTGTATTTGACACATCAAGGACCAGAATGGCAGATTTCTCTACGGGCAATTCGACACACTAAGTCTGAACCGGCAGAAATGAAATTTCAAGTGCATGGCGAGGTTGCGGAATTTAAGGAATTGCCGGACACCACGCTAAAAGAAATTGCCAGTAACGACTTCATTAATCGCGATGTCAGCCTGGCAATATGCTGGCGATTTTGCAGCGATATGGGTGCCAGTTTAACTATGTTTGAGGGTCGGGGAATCGCGTTTGAGGTAAATATTCCTGTAAAATTTAGTTCCAGCTCCACTGCATAAGGGAAAACATGCTGTCTATCATAGACTGTGCAACTGGCATGATCTTTTGAGCGTATATATAGATAGTTGGGAGGTACGTATGGAAACGAATATAAAAATATTAGCATGGTTACACATTGTTTTAGGCATTATCGGTGCTATCATTGGCGCCGTAGTCCTATTTATCCTGTTAGGTACGGGCTTAATCACGGGCGATCGGGAAGCCATGTCTATCTTAACACTTGTCGGCTTGATCATTGCGATGGTCTTATCCATTATCTCACTGCCCGGTATCATCACGGGTGTTGGCCTGATGAATTTTCGACCCTGGGCAAGAGTATTAGCTTTGATTCTGGCGATGTTGAATGTGTTGAATTTCCCATTCGGTTCAATTCTGGCTGTCTATACTTTTGTATCATTGCTCAACAGCGACACTGCTGATTTATTTGCACCATAAGCGATTTCTATTTTTAGGGGAGTTTGGCAGTTTCAGCCTGCCAGACTCCCTATTTTTTTTCTTGTATCACAGTATCAGATCTTATTGACCCCTAATACAAAACACACTCTCCTACACTTATGATGCCTTAGTTTTATTTATCCTGGAAGATAAGCGCAGTTGATGGATTCTATCGAGAGGTCCGGGGTTTCCCTGGTCGATAGCCAGAACGCCCCCATCCGCAAAATAAGGAAAGTCAAAATGAACAGGATCGCCAGCGCTTTTACCTGGCAGCGGCATTAACCGGGCTGTAAGAGGTTTATTCAGGCGCGCGGATAAAGCCGCAACATCAAAGAGCAGATGGGTGAGAGCCTGTTCGCTGACGTCTCCCGGCAAAGGTACTGTATCCAATCCTGTACCACAAACCGCTGACCACTGGAGAAGGTCGCCTATCCGCAACTGCCCTTCGGCAGCGCGTCGGGCAAGGATTACATCCTCCAATACAGGCATCATCATTCCGCAAAATCCAGTATGAGGGAAATCTGCTTCCTGAATGGCGGTCGCCAGAATTGCGGCAGCGCTTAATGAACCCGCTACACCGAGGGTTTGCCCACTCAGCATTTCCATGGCGCTTCCGATACTAATGGCGGGATCAGGATAGGGTGCCAAAGAGAAATCTATGCCTGTGAATCTCGGCGTATCTCCTGACGCTAATTGTGAGGCTACATTGACGATGCGGTTCCCATTATCTTCAATCATTCTTGTAAGCAGCATAAAGACTTCGGCGGCATCACGACCCTGCCGGCAGGCTTTAACCGCCAGGTCGGCAGATTCTGTCGCGATGGCATAAGACGGTTCTCTTTCGCCGTTATAGGCGCCTGGAAAGAAAGGCGTACCGGGTTGAACATTGGCTAATGCAGAAAATCTTAGATTACCAAACCCATTTTCAATAGCGGATGCTTCGCGTATGAACCGCGCTGCTGCGGTGATGTTTTGCAGAGAAATGATACCTGTCCCGGGCTGCACGATGTGAGAGGTAGCAAATATTGTAGATGTTGTGGATATGATATCGAACAAATAGGGCAGCATATCCAACCCTGCCGGACCCAGCGCAATGTAAGAAAAACCCAATTCATTGCACACTGTTTCCAGTGTTTTGACAAAGTCAGCAGGTCTTTTTTGCCATTCAGATGCAGAGAGCGCGGGGAATATTTGGGTTGCCAAACGGAGTGTCTGGACCTCGAAACCTGCATCTTCAAAAGCGACCTTTGCACGTCCAGCGAAATGGCTTAACGCAGCAATATAAGCGCGATCAAATGGGACATTAATGTCAGCGAATAATGTAATAGAGCGTATCTTCATTCCACACCTTTTGCGTTATGTCTAGGGTTCGTTGGGATTATAGCGATATATGTATTTTTGGAAAGCACCTATGTTTCCAACAACTTGAAGGCGTTCCTGAGTGATATGGTCGAAAGGGCATAAGTGTCTGAATCAACAGCACTGTCCGATATGAGAAGACATCCCAATCAAAACCAAAAATTCAGTTAGCCACTGAAATACGGGCAAGAGATTGCGCAAATCGATCATATGTGTTATATAATGAATCCAGACCCTATTGTCGATACTCAATGCAGGTTGTGTATATAGTGTGACTCCGGTTTAATCTCAAGCCTTGGTTATTCAAGTTTTTTCTTCTGTGTCTATGAGCAAGTGTTTTTCCCTTTAAGTGCGTATTTTTAGCGGAAGGAGTAAAAGATGAATCCTCGAAGCAAAATCCGTGTGGCACATGTATTCTGGACATTGGCATTAAGTGTGTTTTTCATCAGTGCTTTTCTTTTCTTGTTAAACAGCAGCAACCTGGTGCAAGCCCAGGATCCCATAGTTTTAAACAATCCATACGAAGTCAGTTCAGTACTTACGGCATCCAAACCAGATCCTGCGGTCGTCGATGCTATTCTCCTTACCAAACGCAACGCTTTTACCGTAGATGTTTCCAGTAGAAGCGTACCTGGCAAAGCTATGTCCACCGTTCCTTTTTCTGGATATGATACAGATGTTCTATCGCCTTTATCTGCCCCGATACCGGGTGGTGAGAATCTCGTCGTCAGCATGGATTCTGACCGCGTGTGGGGCATCACTGGCGCCGGAGAAACGGTGACCGTCACGGTGGACGGCGCGCAGATGGGCGCCGCATTGACGGACAACAACGGCTTCTTCTGGACGACCCTCTATAACAGCAGCGGTCAAAAGCCAGATCTGGACGGGGGCGAAGCCATCGCTATTTACCACGATGGATCACTCCTTGCCAGTACAACTTTGCGGCTTGTTACCGGGAGTATTGATGTCGTGGCGGATGAAGTGACCGGCAATATCAACGGTGCGTCATCCATGGACGTCACTGTTTATCCGGGTTGGAATAATGAACCCCATATAGCAGCTTACAGCCAAACAGTAACGACGGACGGCAGCGGAAACTATACCGTTAATTTTACGGGAAAATGGGAACTTATTGCGGATGATCGCGCAATTGTCGCCTATACCGAGAACAACATTGAAGTTCACCAAAGTGCTTACGCGACACGCATGGCGGTGTTAAATTTTCCCCACAATGTGGTTGCAGGCAACGGCATTCCTGGTGCGGCAATTACGATGACGTTATATGAATCCGATGGTGTTACTGTGAAGCAACAGGAATTTGGAAGCGCTGCTCCAGAAGAGGGTGCTGCCTATCGATTCAACGATGTTCTCATGGAAGTGGGCGATATCGTCGTCGTCGGTATGGAAGGTGGTACTGTGTTAAGCCGGACGGTGGATCCCCTGGACATTTATGTCGATGCAAATAACGACCGGTTGACAGGTGTGACCACGCCTTTGGCGGACATAACGTGCAGGGCGAACCTGCTCACGGCATATGCTATGACACAATTAAGTGTCGAGACGACCGCTGACGCGAGTGGGATGTATACGGTTGAACTATCCAGCATGACAGACATCATGCCGGGATATTGGAGCGGATGTTATGTGCATGACACTGAGGGTGACGACCAGGTCCGATGGGCACCAGCCCAGGGTTCCGTCATTGTTGACCAGACCTATGATGAGGTTTACGGAATGGCGCCCTCGCCACCCGGTCCTTTGGCAGAAGGCAGGCTGGTGACCTTGACCGTGCACAGCCAGGTATGTGGCGGTATCGCCTCAATGAGCAAACCAATGGAATGGTGGGGAAATTATAGCTTTACTGCTGATGACGGACTGCCCTGTATCCAACCGGGTGATACCATTACTGTCGAAAGCGAAGGCTACAGCTGGCAGGGTGTGGTCAATATCGACGAAATCAGCGTAGAATATGAAGTGGAAAATGACCTCCTTACGGGTGAGGTGGAATCACCGAGCGATCGTGTGGAGTTAAATGGACAGTATTGGGATCGATTGCTATCCAGGGATTTGTATCCTGTTGGAGGAAGTTTCGAAACCAGGGTGACCGCGAACAGCCCCTTCACAGCCGGAACTAACGGTTTTGATTTGCGAAATGGCGTGGAATTCGCCGTGGAGCACCGTACCCCCGACGAGTTAATCGATAAACTATCGGCAAAGACCGATAATATCCGCATCTGGGCACAATACAATGGGTTATTTGCTACGTTCCCTCCAGAGGGCACCGCATATACCATAACATTGCGGATGGGTGACGGGACATACAAGGCGGAGATAATAGGTGCCTCAGGAGGACCAGTCGGCGATACGGGTTATATGGATTTCTGGAATCAGGGTGAGCAAATGCAGCCCGGAGATTACCTGGAGATTCGAGCCGCGAATGGACTGAGCCAGACGCTCCATATCCCGGATAGTATGCATGCTGCCTTCGATGCTGATGCGGATGAGATTAGCGGGAACGGACCTGCTAATATGCTGCTCTATCTGGATGTCGATGGGCAAGGGCGCGGGTATGTGCCCACCGATGGCAACGGGGACTTTCTTATCCAGGTAGGACAGCTGCAGCAATTTGACGGTGACGGTGATTTCCGTGAAGGGCAGAATGTTATGGTCTGCTACCTGGTCCTGGAGGGCAACCAGGTATGCTACTCTTTCAGCTGGCCAGCGGTCCACATCGATGTGAATTACGCGCACCAGTGGTTTGAAATCCAGACTGTTCCTGACGAAACTGTTTATTTAACCTTGACTGATAATCTTGGGGTGGTGAAGGCTACACTCTTTGGTGATTCGGATGGCGGAGGGATTTTCCGCAGTTATGATTGGGAACAAAATTGGGACCCGGAACAGCCCGTAATCCAACCTGGCGATCGTGTGACTGTTACCGTCGCGGATATAATGGGAACCGTGAATCCTATCGGTGCCATTGATGGAGATCTGGATCTCACCATGGATGTTGTTACCGGTACTCTCAACGCACCCTGGTTCTCTCCCATGACGTTGACTGTGGTTTGTGAGGTATGGGTGGAGTTCGGCATTGGCTTCGAAATTGAGGGGGTTGATGCCGATGGTGGTGGGTTTATCTGTGATTTTGGGGCGCAGGGATGGGACCTGCAGCCTGCGGATGATGTGGCCTTGCGATACCAGGAACCCGACGGTGATTCGATCATCAATGTCATGCGCGCACCCTGGATGCGCGTCAATTATGGGAATGACTGGGTGGGGGGAAGTTATCCGGAGGGGCATACCTTCTGGATTACCCAGACGCAGGGCGGGGAGGCAAAGGCCTACGCGACGGTTGATAGTGTTATCAACGGAGGTTGGGGTGGTGCTGGGTTTGAGACCAGGGATGAGGATTGGACACCCGCCAGGCCTGATCTTGCAGCGGGTGACGCTATCATTTTTACCAGCGATGATGGATACACCAATACGGTGACTGCCGGTGAGATTACCGGATTCCTTGATAGCTTAACGGATTATATTTCCGGCACCGTCAATGCCCCGTGGTTTGATCCGTCTCCGCTGCACTTGCTCTGCGAGGTTTGGGCTGGACCGCAGCCGAATATTGAGCAGGATATCTCTGCCGTCAACGGCGCCTATGAGTGCGATTTTGGTGGGATGGTGGACATTCAGAAAGGCTGGTCCGTGGCGGTGATGTATGTGGAACCCGATGACGGGGATTATGTCATCAATGTGTTCCAAGAACCCGCACCCGATCTTGAAGTCACAAAATGGACACAGGGTGACCCGGCAGCTGGCGGGCGATTAACGTATTGGATTGAATACTGGAACCACGGAGAAGCGGAAGCTTTTAATGTGGTGATGACCGATACATTGCCTACAAATACCACCTATGTGGTGGATACGGCGCCAGTTGGCGTTATGACCACTGTGAATGAGGTGATCTGGGATCTGGGTACGCTAGCGCCACACAGCAATGGGCGTTTTCAGCTCGTGGTTGACATCGATACTGCGGCGACTGGGACGCTGGACAATCACATTGAAATCTTCACATTGGATGATCAGAACCCAGATAATAACCAGTATGATCATAGTATTGATATCCAAACCACAAATGTCGACCTGTGGGTGAGTAAATGGATTCACGGCAGTGAACCGGCACCTGGTTACAACTTTAAATACATCCTCCAATATGGCAACAACGGGTCAACCGGTTCGGGACCTGTCACCCTGACGGACACTCTACCGATTCCAACCGCATATGTTGATTTTTACGCGCAGGATTCGCTCTGGTATCTGGTGAATAACGATGGTGTAGAGGTGGTGTTTGCGCATCCTGGCTTGCCAGGTAACTCCGGAGACCAGATTGAACTGACACTGCACCTCAGTGACACAATCAATGTTGGCGATCAATTCACGAATACCGCCAGGATAGCGACGACAAATGAAACAGAGAGCAGTGATGATAATGTCACTGAACACATTGCAACGGTTAGAGATCCGCACATGAACCTTGGGCTCAATAAAAACTTTGCCTATGGCACAACGGTTGCGGACTATGACATTACCTTCCGCATTGATTATCGCAACCACGATAACGTGCCTGCGCATAACGTGCGCATAACCGACACGCTGCCGTCAGACACAACATTCGTCACCTCAACCTTACAAGTATGGAACGGCGAGAACTGGGAAGAAGTACCGTTCCCACCTGTACAGGTTATCGGGGATGCTATCGTTTTTGATTTGGGAACGATGGAACCTGCCACCGAGGGTAATATATACGTGAAGGTCCACATCGATTCGTCTGTCGCTGTGGGAACAGTGTTAACCAACAAGGCGGAAATCGGCTCCCTAGGGCCTAACGATTATGACGAAGATTACTTTGAGGACAATAGTGACAGCGCATCGATCACTGTGCGGGGAGCTGGGGCAAACCTCATGATTATCAAGCACGATCGCAGCCGTTGGGAAGGAGATCCACCGCTGACGATACGCTATGATTTCGAGGTCTATAATATCGGCACCATACCGGTAGCTAATCTGCAGGTCATCGATACCTATCCGGATGTCACCACCTTCAACTATGCGGATCTGTGGTGGGGTGGGGATATCCAGTTCGTACACAATGCGGGATTGCATCGGGCAACCTGGACGATCAATGAAACCCTTTGGCCCGGAAATAGCTTGGGCGGGCACGTGACGGTGGACCTGGACCCGGACGAGAATCGCGGTTCGATTTTTACGAATACCATAAAAATTATGCCGACTGCGGGTGATATTTACGTTCCGGATAACACAGATGTTGAGGTTCTGACCACCGGTCCAGACTTATATGTGGCGAAATCCACGCCTTCCCAATGGGTGGAAGCAGGTGACCTGGTGACCTTCACGCTTCGTTTCGGGAATCAAGCCCGGCGTGGTGAAGACTACACGCAGGCAAATGTGCTGGTTACCGATACGCTCCCCGCTGGGATGAATTATGTGACATCGACTATCCGTTGGTGTGGTGGCGAGGGATGTCCCTATTTTGTGCCAGATATCCAGGGGAATAAACTGGTTTTTGATGTGGGTGGAATGTGTGCCAATTGCTGGAACGAAATCTACCTTATCGTCCAGGTGGATGACCAAGCGCAGCCCGGGGATGCTTTCGGTAACCTGGTGGAAATTTCCAGTCAGTAACCCGGTGGATGATCCGGAAGGTGATTACAGGAATAACACCGCTTCTGCTGCGGTAACCGTCTATAACCCAGCCTTTACAGTATCGAAGGACTTTGAAACCTCGATGGTTGCCGGCACGCTGGTTACTTACACTCTCCATGTTACCAATACGGGTAACGAGGAAGGATCGGGTGTCATACTCCGGGATACCTTGCCCACTGGTTTGACCTATGGCGGTGGTGATGGGACGTATGGTTCCGGGGCAGTAACGTGGAACCTGGGTAATATTGCAGCTTCGGGAGGTACAGCTTCAGGTTGGTTTAACGCGACGCTGCCGTGTTCAGTCAATAGCATCACGAATGATGATTATGCCGTGTCCGGCAGCGATCAGGGGGCTGTCAGTGCTGCGGGTCCGACGGTCACTTTTGATGTCGTTGCGCCTACCCTAGGTGGAAGTTTTTCGCAAAGTGCCAGTACTGTAGAACCCAATACCACTGTGTACTTCAGCGCGACAGCTACCACCAATGGCACGGGCTTCACCGACTATGCCTGGACCTTCAGTGATCCACCTGAGATCGTCAATGGGGGATATGCAAATCGGACCTTTACGACCGAAGGTACATTTACAGCTACCTTTGCTGCGACTGATACCTGCGGCTACAGCATCAGAGCCCTGGGCATCGTCACCGTAAAAACAGAAAAGGTATTCATGTACCTGCCCCTGGTTGCGCGTAACCATTAGCGATATTTATGCAACACAACGAGGCGTCTTGCTTAATAAAGATGCCTCGTTGTTTTATGGGGGGGGATGTGCACGAGGCCTTTCTAACGATGGTGGACGGTCAAAGCAGACATCCGGGTATCTCTGTTTCGCTGTATCAAAAAAGTGACGGTCACGTTGTCTGCGGGGGATAGATAACATTGCCTGAATTAACAGTTTCTGCTATAGTATTTATACAACACAACGTTCCACGTTCACGGTTGTAACTCTATCGTTCCTCGCACAAACATAATTCAGGTGTGGTGATTTCGTAACGCCTGTACGGGGATATGCCCGTCAGGCAAATCCTTGGCGCACAATCCGGTGTGTCATTCCTAATATTTACAAAGGAGAAAGGCGATGCCCGTTATTACGATTTCCCGCGAATATGGCAGTGGTGGTATGGAGGTTGCCCGGCGACTGTGTGAGATTTTAGGTTATAGTTATTTTGATAAAAACCTTATGATTCGCGTAGCCTCTGAAGTTGGTATTTCAGAGAAAGAAGTCGTTGATTTATCTGTTGACAACTATAAAATGCGCAGCTTCACGGAGCGGTTATTTGGGAGAAGACGCTCCAGCACAACAGCGCTTACTGGCCCAACCAGTCCGGGTGACC
This sequence comes from uncultured Chloroflexia bacterium, assembly GCA_963700595.1. GTDB lineage: Bacteria > Chloroflexota > Anaerolineae > B4-G1 > SLSP01 > PWVB01. The sequence continues at coordinate 472,832 of CAVOYE010000006.1, read as the reverse complement.
TGCGGGTTGAAGCCCTTGACGAAGCTGCGAGTATTAACCTGGTTAAAGACACAATCGTTGCTGCCTTTGAACGAGATAACGTCGTGATTGTTGGGCGGGGTGGGCAAGCGGTTTTGCGCGACAAGCCTGGTGTGCTGCATGTCAGAATCACCGCCCCACAGGGAGCGCGTGCTTTACGCGTTAAAGAGCGTGACAATATCCCGTTGAGCCAGGCTACCGAGTTGGTGCGCAGCAAAGATCAAGCGGCGACTGATTATCTGCAGCGATTTTTTGGGATCCACTGGGAAAACCCTTTGCAATACCACCTGATTATCAATACCGGATGGTGGGAGCTTGAGGATGCCAGCGAGTTAATCGTTAGCGCGCTGACCCATCTTAAAACAGTCCATGAAGGGTGAGTTAAGCCCTATTTAATTAAGCCAGAGCTTGATCCAGATCTTCAATAATATCGCTGACGTCTTCCAATCCGACTGCCAGGCGCACGAGTCCGTCACTGATGCCCGCCGCACGCCGTGCTGCCGGATGCAGGCTGTGATGTGTTGTGCTGGCAGGATGTGTCATCAAAGATCGAACATCACCCAGGCTGACCGTGTTGGCACACAGCTGGACCTGGTTCAGCAACTTTTCACCGGCGTCTAAACCACCCTTCAATTCGAACACAACTACGCCACCTCCACCACCGGGCATTTGCCTTTGCGCCAACGCATATTGAGGATGTGAGGGATGCCACGGATACCTGACCCAGGCGACGGCGGGATGTTGTGCAAGATGATCGGCAACCGCGAAGGCGTTTTCATTATGCCTTTTCATGCGCAAAGGAAAGGTGCTGATTCCACGGGCGATGAGCCAGGCATTGAAAGGGCTGATAATACCACCCATGCGGCGGATGGGTCCCCTGAGGACACGTTGAATGAATTCTTGCGAACCAATCACAGTACCCCCCATAGCATCGCCGTGCCCTCCCAAAAACTTGGTCAAAGAATGGAGGACCACATCGACCCCCAATTGGATTGGCGTCTGATTGAAAGGCGTCGCGAAGGTGTTATCAATGATTGTGGTCAAGCCGTGTGTCCGGGCAATCTCAACTAAAGCGCTGATATCATTGAGCACCAGCGTGGGATTTCCCGGTGATTCCATATAGATGGCGCGCGTGTTTGGACGGATGGCTGCAGCAAAAGCCATCGGGTCTGCCGCATTGACCTGGGTGGTCTCAATGCCAAGGTGCGCGAAGTCTTCTTGTACCAGATGGTAAGTTCCACTGTATATCCCACTGGTCGTAATCAGATGGTCGCCTGCCTTTAATACTGTAAACAAAGCAGCACTAACTGCCGCCATTCCTGAAGCTGTCGCTACTGCCGATTCTGCGCCTTCCAGTATGGCGACTTTTGTTTCCAATATAGCGATAGTTGGATTCCCCCACCGTGTATATATCGGCAGGTCTTCTGTCTCAAAAGCGTGGGCGGCTTCCTTAGCGCTTTCGAACAGATACGTGTTAGCCATATGGAGCGGTGGGGACACATCTCTTGGCGCTGAGTCCAGTCCCGCATGGATGGCTTTAGTTTGCATTCCCCAATTTTTTTTCATATTAACCCCTTGACTTTGATCATCTGGTTAAATATATCAGGTGCTTATGACGGTGAGTTCTTTCCTGGAGGTCAACACCACGATTTCATCGCCCAATTGCAAAACGGTGTTATTTTGTGGAGGGATATGGACAGTATCCCCTCTCTGGTGAAGTAAGACGGTTGTATCAGTATGCTGGTTTAGTTTTTGAATTACCAGGTGGCTCAGCGTCGACGACTGGTCGATGGTCAAACGGGCGATGACTGATTCTTGATTTCCCAGATTGACAGGCTGTGTCAAGTGCAAATTGGTTGCCGCAGAAATGAAAGCCGGTGCGGCAAGTGCTGATGTGCTGTAGACCGCTTCTATATTAAATGCCTGTTGCAGACGGTTCCCAAGGGAATCCTCGAAAACTCTCGTAATAATACGCAGGGATGGCGCTAAATCCCGGATATTTATAACTGTTTGCACATTTATCATATCGCTTTCAGCACATGTGACAATGGCACTGGCTTCGAGAATTCCGGCTTGACTCAAAGACGGTTTTTGTTGGTAATTTCCATATATTACCTGTGCGCCACGCTCTCGCAAGCGTTCGGTCAGTTCATTGGCTTCGAATTCCAGGGCACAGACTTTCTGCCCTAACTCCAGTAGCGTATTGGCGACCCTATATCCTGTGTGCCCTATGCCACATACAATAATATGCGATTGTGGGACATTGGTCAGCTGGTTCAGCTGCGCCAGGTGGGTAAGTTCAGTGAAGACGACGAGGGTGTCCTCTGCATATAGTACCGAATCCATGGATGGTTCAGGATGAAATTGTCCCTGGTGGTAATGGCACACAACGGTCATAGCGGTGTTTTCAGTGAAATCTGCCAGCGTTTCTATGCCATGGGATAATTTTTGCAGCGGAATTTCCGCCAGTACATAGATTTTATCTGCCACGTGGAAAGTTTCCATCACCTCCAACCCTAAGGCGGCAAATGCAAATGCCTTCGCTGCTACTGCAGAACGACTTAAAACAGTTTTGATGTGAAAAGTTTTTTTTATCTCTTCCGCTATGTCATCATCGAAAAGGCGCATAATAATTTCGGTATGTGGGTTCATTTCCCGAATATGGTTTGCAGCCATTATGTTGGTCAGGTCATCGTGCGTGCATATAATAACCTGCTGCGCACGGGGAATTGAGGCATTTTGTAAAACATCAATATTTCTGATATCACCAAGTATGATGGGCATATCACTGTCTATTAATGACTCAACGAGTGGGGTACGGACAGCTTCAACACCGATGACAGGATAGCCCTCAGACAGTAATTTGGCAGCAATACGGTAGCCAACACGTCCTAAACCGCAGATGACCAACGGTTCAGGCGTCGTTTCTGCCAGGGCTTGTTGCCATATTTGTCCCCGCTCCTGACGGACAAAAAAAACACGTAGTATTCTAATCAGATTTGCACCAAACATCAGAAGAAAGGGCACACTTATCAGCGGAACCAGAATAAAGAAACTATCTAGTCCTGGTCCGGGTGGAATATCGGTGAATGCAATCTGCAAAGTTGCCATATTCATAACGGCATAAAGGGCTTTAATATAGCTGAAGGCTTCCGCTTCGGTATGGTAAGTCTGTAAGTAAGACCGTTGAAAAATGAAGGTCATAAGGAGAAAAGCTGCTGCGAATAGGGCAGCAACTCGCCATGGGAAAAGGTGTACAAAGACCCGCAAATCCAATCTCAAGCGCCGCAACCATGTCTGTTGTTGTGCTGTTCTTTTTGAGTTTCTCTGGTTAGTCATGTGATTGCGTTTCGCCATCGTTCATAAAGTGTATCATAGTCGTGAAATGTAGCCAACATCGTGTTGTGACTGGGGTGCGTTCTAAGAAAGAGCCCCAGGAAGGGGGGCGAGTACTTTGAGCGGCGCAGGTGTGTGGAAGGAGGTTTTCCGCCACACCTGGCAGAAACGGCACATACACCCGTTTCTGCTTTTATTAGAATAGGACAAGGTTAAATTCGGCGCGCCGCATTTTATACTGGGGTGTAATGTGTGGCGGTGCAGGAATCAACTTTGGAGGCAAGAGAGGCCTATTCAGCGCCGCAACTTACCATACGCGATGTCATCGCACAGTAAAATAAAAACACCATTGTTTCTATTCCTAATTTAGAAAATACCTGTCTTGACACTGAAAATTATGTGAGGCGTGGTAAAATGGGTTTGTAAGTCATGATCCAATATCCTGGTGTATAAGGTAACGATATGGAATTGCACATTGGTCCAGAGAACCATAATATGACAAATAACGGGGAGACTGAGGGAAACTACGCCCGTCCATCCGGGTTTCGATCCCTGGTAAATTTTTTTATCCGCTTAGTGAAGGAAGCTGTAGAGACGATACTTCCCGCGTTGCTCATTGCATTTTTGGTCACGCATTTTTTGGGTGAACGCACTGTGGTTTTGGGACAGAGTATGGAACCTAATCTGTATCAGAATCAGCAATTGATTATCGACAAGCTGAGTTATCGTTTTCATAATCCTCATCGTGGCGATATTGTAGTTGTCGATGTCATCAATTCGGATATTCCCTACATCAAACGCGTGATTGGATTACCAGGCGAAGTACTGGAAGTAAAAAATAATCGGGTTTATATTGATGGTATGGTACTGTCTGAAACGTACATTTCAGAAGTGATGCAGGGGGATTTTGGTCCGGTTATGATACCGGATGACAATATTTTTGTCATGGGTGATAATAGACGTTTTTCTCGTGACTCTAGATCTATAGGCACAATCCCCATTGATGATATACTAGCCAGAGCATGGTTTCGTGTGTGGCCTTTGGAGGATTTTGGTTCACTGTATTGATAGCTCTTCTGTATTTTGAAATTGTGTGTCATAACGAACGACTGATTGCTTTGCGTTCTGTTACCCTCAAGTGTTGAGGACAGAAATTATACGTGTGAGGTTTTATGTCTGCATCTGCGGAAGCATCGGGAAAAATGACCAGGCGTTCCATAGATGTCTGGAAAGCTGTTTATATCATTATTCTGATTTTAGCGGTCTTTACCAGGTTAATCTGGTTAGGAGACCGCGCTGTAAGCCACGATGAAACGACGCATGCAAAGTACTCGTGGAACTTGTATTCGGGCAGGGGGTTCAGACACGATCCGTTAATGCACGGTCCCCTGCTCTTCGAGGCGACCAGTCTATTCTATTTCCTGTTTGGCGTCAGTGATTTTACAGCCCGCTTGTATACAGCGTTAGCCGGGATCGCTCTTGTTGTATCCCCTGTCCTGTTGCGCAAGTGGCTCGGACAATGGGGGGCGTTAATCGCTTCCCTTTTACTGCTCATCTCACCGGCAATCACCTATTATTCGCGATATACCCGTCATGATATTCCTATAATGCTGATGGTGATTTTGTTCCTGTGGTCGGTGTTCAGTTATCTCGAAGACGGTAAAACACGCTGGCTCACTATAATGGCAGGATGCTTTGCCCTCATGTATGCATCCAAAGAGAATGCATACATTTATACAGCCATTTTCCTGTTTCTGCTGGCACTTCCATTTTTGAAGTGGCTTCTAACCACACCATGGTCCAATCCCAATGTTCTCAAATTTCTGATCCCTCTTCTGCTCATTGCCTTGATCGCCGGTGGTTTGTTTGTTCTGTCTTTGGGAAATTCGCAGGTTGTTGAAGCCGGAGAAGGCAACAACGACATTGGTGGGGTTATCGTACCGGGATGGGGACGGTTGGCGCTTTTACTGGCTTGTACGAGCATGACTGGCAGCCTGCTGGTTGTTGTTCAGGGTGTGGGGCGGGATAACTTTATCAATATGCGGCTTTTTGATGTGTTGATGGTGGTTGGGACATTGACATTGCCATTAGGTTCAGCTTTGATGATGAAATTCATTGCCGGTGTCGATATGACACAGTTTTATTCCGGTATGATGGCTTTGAATTTTAACGCAATGGCAATCGGATCCGTCATTGGCGCGTTTGCGATGCTTTTTATTATGATAGCTTTATCGATATTTTTGGGTTTGTGGTGGGACCGTCGCCGCTGGCCCGGTATTGCGATTGTGTTTTACACCATTTTTTTTATACTGTACAGCTCAATCTTTACCTGGGGATGGGGGATGATAACCGGGTTGGTTGGTGGTCTGGCTTATTGGATCGCACAGCAAGATGTGCAACGCGGAAGTCAGCCCTGGTATTATTACGGCATTGTCGGACCGATGTACGAATATCTGCCTCTTCTCTTCAGCCTTCTGGCAGCTATACCTGCCATTGGCTGGCTCTTCAGACCGGGTACAAACGCGGAGACTTTGTCAAAAGATATCAGACCCGGAGAGAGAAATCTCGACTTTAGCCAGGATTTATCTCAACGTTATACGCCAATTTTTCTACTCGTATGGGCTTTGCTATCATGGGTTGCCTATGCTATCGCCGGGGAGAAGATGCCCTGGTTATTTGTGCATATTGCATTTCCCCATATTTTGCTAGCGGCATGGGGTTTGGGGCGTTGGCTCAAGGATTTAACCTGGGAAGATTTTACGCAGCAATTTGGCTGGCTTGTCCCGGTGAGTCTCTTCTTTCTGTGGATGGCTGCCCGTGCTTTCCGAAAATCCTCCGGTGCGCTGCAGACAATCCAACAAACGCTGGCGTCCAGTGGCGCCAGTGATGAACTGGGCCAATTGCTCGCCCAGCTTGATCCATTAGCCCGTTTTATTGGCGGCATAGGGGGTGTCTTGTTATGTACCATGCTGCTGGTGTGGGCGCTTGACAGGGCGGGTATAAAACGCGCGCTTAAACTTGTGCTGCTTTCTTTATTCATCATCACAGGCGGACTGACTGTGCGCACTATGATTATGCTTAATTACATCAATTCAGAATTGGCAAAAGAATTTCTGGTTTACGCGCATGCCACCCCGGATGTCAGTTTAGCTCTGGATGAAATAGAAGAACTCTCCTGGCGATTGACAGGCACAGCGAATGAAATCAAAGTCGCATATGGTAAAGAGGTTGCCTGGCCTTTTTACTGGTATATGGATACACGATACCCTAACAATTATTATTATGAAGCGAAACCTGAGCCGGATAAACTGCTAGAATGTCCCATTATTGTCGCGGCGAGTCAGGAATGGGCTGACGTGTCAGAAATCACCGGTTTGGACTATGTGCATTTTGATTATAAACATATATGGTGGCCTATCGAAGATTATAAAGACCTGACATGGGAACGTATATCAAACGCCTTAACTGACCCCGAAATGCGCTCTGCACTGGTTGATATTGTTGTTGATCGTGATTACACCCACTATGCTCAATTGATAAATCCTGAAAATCCCTTTACATTAAAAACATGGCCTAACCGGCTGGAATTCCGGTTATATATTCGCAAAGACCTCGCCCGTCAAGTATGGGGTTACAGGTTGGGTGAAGCTGGTCCTGATGCTTATATTCTGGACGCTGATGATGCATTTGCAGCCGGAGAAGTTTCTCTTCCCCCCTTGAGGCATATGACCCTGCCGCAGTTTTCCGGGCGTGGTCTTGCTGCGGCGAATGACCAGACATTTTATGTGGTCGATAGCGATAATCACCAGGTTCTGCACCTTTCCGGAGATGGATTGATTTTGCATACTTTTGGCGGCTATGGTGTTGGTCCCGGACAGTTTAATGCGCCCTGGGGAGTCGCTGTGGATCAACAAGGTGATGTTTACGTCGCAGACACATGGAATCATCGTATTCAGAAGTTTGATGCTAATGGACAGCACTTACTGACCTGGGGACATTATGGACAATCCCCTGTCTATAATATAACCGGGCAGGGCGTGTTTTTTGGTCCACGCGGCATTGCTGTTGGTCCCGACAACCGCATCTATGTGACGGATACGGGGAATAATCGCGTTCAGGTTTTCACCGAAGATGGGCAATATATCAGTGAGTTTGGCGGTACCGGCGAAGAGCAAGGCTTTTTAAGTGAACCTGTGGGCATAACGATTAATGCAGCGGGTGAAGTATTTGTCGCCGACAGTTGGAATCACCGTATACAGGTTTTTGGATTAAATGGTATCTTTCTACGCCTGTGGGAGATACCAAGTTGGGAAACAGAACATCCGGACGCCAAACCTTTTCTGGCTGAGGATGAGCGGTGTTATCTATGCCGATGATCCGCTGGCGCAAAGGATATTAGCTTTTTCAGCAGATGGCACGTATTTATGGGCGCTGCGAGACAGTGAAAATATCATTCTACCGGGTGGGCTCGCGGTATCAGGATGGAATGTTATCCGTTGTGGATGCTACAACCGGGCAAATCATGGTCTATGATCTGGCGAGTTTGACTCCCTGAGAGCCCCTTCACTTCCAGGACTGATGGCACTGCATCAGATGGGGCGTGTTCTGCGTAAAGGACGTCATGGCTGAATCCAATATCGAAGATGTTACAGATTTTCGTTCAGAATTACGTCTGTCCCCAATTCCAGCGATTGTCATTCTATTTTTAGCCGCTGTTGTCATTTTCACCATAAGCGGGATACCGAAGTCGCTGGAAGAAAGACTGCGGTTGATGTTATCTGCCGGAATTGCCCTGGTACTTGCCGTAGCGGTTTTGACCTTATACCGGTGGCGTGGATGGGCGGGGCAGTGGTCTTCGGTGGCAGTCATCGCTCTGGAAATTCACATGAGTGCCTATTGGTTAAGCGCCGGCGGGACAATGCTGTTGAATACATTGCCGGTAGCACTCGCCGGCGCTACAATCAGTGTCCCAGCTTCCGTGGTGATTGCCGCTATACAAACTAGTCATCATACTCTACGTCCCCGGTTTGGGTTACCAGAATCTCGAAGAGCCGGTTCTCTGGTCGGCTGTGTTTTCCTTATGGGGGACAGTAGGTGTTCTATTTGCCGTTTATTATCCGGTAAACCGTGTGGCGAAATGGGCCTGGGAGTATTTCCAAAGGGCACAAAATCTTCTCGAGGAAGCCCGTAACCGGCGTATGGAACTGGAACAAGCCAACGACGATCTGGCTGATGCTAACCAGCAACTTACCCGGCTCAATTTGCTGGCGCAAGGCCTGCGACAGGAGGCGGATGACGCCCGGACAGCAAAAGCCCAATTTGTGGCTAATGTCAGCCATGAGCTGCGCACGCCCTTGAATATGATAACCGGTTTCAGTGAAATGATCCTCCAGTCACCAGAAACGTACGGCGGTAGTTTATCGCCAGCTCTGCTTGCTGATTTATCGGTTATCCAAAGGAATGCCGAGCACCTGGGTGATTTAATCAATGACGTCCTGGACCTCAGTCAGGTTGACGCAGATCAGATGGCTCTAACCAAGGAATATATAGACTTCACACGAGGTCGTGGATCTGGCGGTCACGGCAGTGCGACCGCTCTATACCTCAAAGGGTTTATATCTGAAGGTCGATATTGCAGGAGGAACTTCCTGCCATTTTCTGCGACCGGACACGCATTCGCGAAGTGATCCTGAATCTTCTGAGTAATGCCGGACGATTTACGGATATTGGCGGTGTTAATCTGCGGGTCAATATGGATAATAACGATCTGCTGGTGTCGGTGACGGATACAGGTTTAGGCATCGCCGCAGAAGATTTAAGCAAATTATTCCAACCTTTCCAGCAGGTGGACGGGACAATCCGCAGGCGTTATGGTGGCACCGGATTGGGGTTGAGCATCAGCAAACGGTTTATTGAGCTGCACGGTGGACGGATATGGGTGGAAAGCCAATCCGGCGTGGGAACAGTCTTTACGTTCAGGATACCGGTAAAGCCCCTGGTTCCATTGACGGGCGATTTTTCGCGCTGGAACACACCGGAATGGGAGTTCCTGCAACGAACAAGACCAATCACACTACTTCCCGGAAAAGTTGTGCCTCATTTCATTGTCCTGGACCAGGGAGCGGTTTTACAGGATTTGTTAACGCGGTATATGTCTGAAGTCGAGGTTGAGTCTGTGACATCGATGGATGACGCTTTGGTGGCTTTAGCGAACATACCTGCCCAGGCTTTGCTCATCAATACTGTTTCCATCAGCAGGATGCTGGAGGAATTGCACACTTTCAAACTACCTCCAGGTACACCGGTTATGCTTTTCTCTATCCCCGGATCCCTGGACGCATCAGCAAAATTGGGCGTAGAAGAACGGTTGGTCAAGCCGATTACCAGCGATAAGTTGCTGGGAACTTTTCAGTTATTGGGGGTCGGCTCTGGAACTGTTTTGATTGTGGATGATGAACCTGATGCGCTTCAACTTTTTGGGCGTATGCTGGCAAATTCTGAACGTGATTATCGGGTATTGCTTGCCCGGGATGGACAGGAAGCGGTAAGTATTATGGAAGAACACTGTCCGGATATTATTCTGCTGGACCTGGTGATGCCCAATATGGATGGTTTTGAATTCCTGGCCCACAAAGCTGAAAACGGTCTCTGGCGTGATATTCCCGTTGTGGTCGCCTCTGCACAGGACCCTGCCGGGCAACCCATCTTAAGTCAGGCGCTTGCGGTAACTTTGGACGGTGGATTATCAACGCGGCAACTGCTGCTGCATATCCAGGCGGTCAGCCGGATTCTTTCGGCGGCAGGGCAAGCTGCCGGTCCAGCACCTCAAGAAACATCTGCCGGTTGACAGGCTTGCGGATAAAGTCCGCAGCCCCCAGAGCCATGGCAAACTGTTCCTGGGAGAGAATCGAACAGACAATCACGGGGATAGATTGGGTTTCCGGATGTTCGCGCAATTGACCAAGCAATGTCCAGCCATCCTGTCCAGGCATCATCACATCCAGCATAATGACACCCGGTTTCAGCTCCAGTGCTAATTCAAAACCTTCCTGCGGGTTTTGTGTACCGCGAAAACGGTACCGGCTTCCGGTCAGGTAACGCTGGTATAATTGCAAAACATCGGCATTATCATCCACGACCAGAACCTGAATACTTTCCTGAATGGGTAGAGATAATGCGACAGTAAATCTGTCTCCATTATTGAGGTTTCCGGTCTCAGGTGTGTCCAGTATGACCAGGGTGCCCTGACAGAGTTCGACCAATTTCTGTGCCATCAGAATGCTCTCTGCCATATCCATTGATACCTGGTCGGCACATTCCATAATCATCATTTCAATACGCGTGACCAGCTGACTTGCTTCGGTTGCCACTGTGATTTTGACCTGGGTGTTTGGGGAACTGTATTGCGTGGCTGCGTTGAGGATATTGAGCAGCGCTTGCCGCAGCAAAGGGGGTTTTACATTGACCAGCGGTAAATGTCCTGCTGTTTTTAAAACAACTGAAATGCCCAGTTTTTGCATTAAAGGCGCCAGAACATCTGTTATTTCTGTGAGAACATCTTTTAAATTTACATGTTGTACGGGCACAGTTTCCTGGAGCCATTCAAGTTCCTGTGCCATACTGGGCGGATCCTTGATCCACGCTGCCTGTATCGGGTGTGCCTGCATGATCTGCGTGACGGGTTCCGCCAGTTTATACGTCGACCACAGATAGTCGGTTAGAACCTGACGGGCAAGTTTTTCGTTGCGCTGTAACTGCCGCACGCTTAAGTCCTAAATTGCAGGCGACCTGCTGCTGGGTCAGTTGCTCGGTGTAGCGCCGGCGCAGGATTTGATAAACGCGCCAGATTTGCGAATCGAGCGGTGTTGAGGCGGTGGGACGTAAGGATTCAATAGCATTGATGAGAAGGCGCTGCAATGCCGATGTTGTATCGTGCCGTTTGTCCAGGTTGAACAGTTGGGGCAAGGGCGGGCTTGACAAGACGACCGGGTCATAGAGACCGTTCAGTACCTTGCGTAGTTGGTCTTCAAGCCAAGTTTTTGCCGAATCTTCTTCCATATGTCGCCTGTATGTCGTGTGAATGACACAAATTATACCATAACGTTAAGCCTTTCTGTTAGAATGATATAACAGCTACCTCATGCTGCATATTTGTGACTGTATCACATTTTGACGCAATCCGATTCGTGTATCGCGTTGCTATAGACTCACAAACTCATCTACCCGACGATATGCGAGATCAATAGCTGTGGTTCGACGCACTGAACAAAAACTGTTTGCAAAGGAAAGTATGGCAAGCACAACAATACGGCAAAATGAAAAGACTGGTTTCCAACGCTGGTATTCTGACCTTCAACGATCATTCTCCATTGGCATTGGTATTTATATATTTCGTATACTTCTCCTGTCCTTTATTGGGTTACTCTTTATCCTGCCGATGTTATGGCTCGTGATTACACCAACAAAAGAACGCGATCACTTCTATGACTGGAAACCCCTGGAAATCGGTGAAATTTCGTATGTACGCTACAGCCTGGGAGACATCTTTTTGACTATAACAGCGGTATTGTGAAATCATGGATCTTCAATTCAATCTGGTACGTCATCACAGGTTTGATGCTGGTTATTATTTATTACTGTACCAGCCGGATATGTGCTGGCGATTGTGAATTTCCCCGGCCGGAAGATTGTGATGTGGATCACGCTGCTGCTGATGATGCTGCCTGGCGACATCCTGGTGCTTGCCCTTGTTCCTGGAGCTGCACGCTATGGGCTTGTATAACACGCCATGGGCACTTGATTTTACCCGCAGGATTCAGCGCCGCTGCTGTTTATTTGACCTTTGTGTTTTACAAGAGGGCGATGCCGCGTGACCTGATTGATGCCGCCCGGGTGGATGGTTGCTCCAACTGGTCCATGTTCTGGAATATCGGTCTTCCACTCGCCAAGACCATCATTGCACTGCTTTTATTCACACGCTTTGGTGCTCTGTGGAACAACTTCTTTGCTGCCAATGTGTTGATTGTGACGGATAAACTTCGCACTTTGCCCGCAGGGATCGGTTTGTTAATTACGCAGGCTGGTGCGGTGCAGCAGTACTCGACCGCCTATGCACAGATACATATCGCCAAAGCAGAGGCGGCGGTTGCCGGTATTATCGCCTTGACGCCTGTTCTGATCATATTCCTGGTGGCGCAGCGAATGATTGTGCGCGGTGGAGCAACCGTTGGTTCTGTGAAAGGCTGATAATGGTACATCATGTGTTTAGCGTGATGTTCAGGATGTTTAGTTGCTCAGTTATTGTGATCTCTTGCGAATAATTTCAAGCTTATTCACGTGTACCATAAGTTTGCTGTCACGGAGATTGATACTATCATAGGCATATTTTTAACTTTTGCTTAATCAGGAGGTGAACTCACAGCGATATCTTAACCCAGGATACTGTGTTCATGTGGTTAAATACAAAATCATTAGGAGGAAAACAGATGAAACGCGTACTTTGGATTAGTCTATCAGTTTTGCTTGTGGCGTTATAGCCCTTTCAGCATGCAACCAGGCTACACCAACCCCCGAGATCATCACCATCATCGAGACAGTCGAGAAGATCGTCGAAGAAGAGGGCGAGACGGTCACCGTCGTTGAGACAGTGGAAACCGTCGTCACCGCGACCCCTGAACCCACGGCATCCCCGTATGATGAGAACGCCACCATTGAGGTCTGGGTGGATGCTGCCCGGATGCCAGAAGCTGAGGCCTGGGTTGCAGCACATCCTGATAAAGCAGATCTGGTCAACATCACCCAGGCAGACCGTGGGCAGATGGCCAATCAGATCCTGCTGTGGAACAATATCGGCGAGGGTTGGCCCGATGTCGTCTTTGGTGAACCGACGCTTTGTTGCTCTATGGGCTGATGCCGCGCACGACTGGGCTGCAGACCTGACCCCATGGATTCCGCAGGAGATCATCGATAACTACGGCGAAAACCTGAATCAATGTTAATATGATGGACGTCTGACGTGCTTGCGCCACGACCTGGCGCAAATGAGGCTCTGGTACGACCAGGTTGTCCTGGATGAACTGGGTATTGGCATTCCCGAAACGATGGAAGAATACCTTGCCCTGGCGCAGCAGGTTGCTGCAGAACATCCTGGTGAGGGATACGTTTTTGGTGCCGTCGATGCACGTCTGAAAGTGCTTTTCCGAGCCAGCCAGTGCCCAATCCAATATGAGGTTGACCTGGGTCACATCCAGATCTTTGATCCAGCGAGATCCCAACTGTGTCCGTGCTGCTGAGATGATGGATGAACTGTGGGCAACCGGTCTGTTCTTGCCCAGCTCGTTCGGTGGTGCGATGTATGAAAGCTTTGGTACAAAAGTGGCCTTTGTTCCGCACGCTTCCTGGTACGGGCAGCACGTGATGTACCCCAACTATCCTGAGGAACTGCAGGCTGCAGGACAGGTTGGCTATGCAAAATTGCCCAAATTTGAGGATGTTGATAAAAACTGGACGGGTGCGTGGGGTGGTAGCGCTTGGTCAATGTCCAGGCACACCAAGAACCCGCAGTTGGCTGCTGAGGTTCTGATCTGGATGGCGACAGGTCCCTGGCACGGCACGGATGCCACGACCTTCCCGGCCTATCCCCCGGAGAACAAGATCTGGGGTGAGGCACTGGCCAGTGATCCCTTCTACGTTGAGGATCCATTCCCCAATATGGTAGAGATGGCACCCATTGATCTCGACCGATGTAAGCAAGGGTCGGATCTATAATCCTTCGTGGACTGCATTCACTGAATTGGTGACTAACCCGATGATCGCGGGAGAAACCACGACTGTTGAGGCTTTGCCCATCTTCGCGAGAGCGTCTTGTTGATCTGGCAGGACCGCTGGTTTTGAAGTTGTAGATCCGTAACAAATAATTACAATCTTCAGAATCCTTTCATAAATACAAAGAGGAGGACACGAAAGACAGTCGTCCGTGTCCTCCTGCTTCAAATCTATGATTCACAAGGAGTTCCTATGACAGCAGCCAGTCGTTCCATAAACGAAACCAGCACCACAAAAAGAGCAAGAAATTTCAACGCAAGTTCTGGTTGGATGCAGGTATGTTACTTATTATTCCCTATGTGGTGTGGATGGTGGTCTTTGGGCTGGGTCCAGGTCATAAGTGCTCTGGTCTTCAGCTTTTCGAAATTCGAAAAGGGAAAACCGTTACTTGTTCCAGGCTGGATTCGCTAACTTTATCGGGGCTTTCACGGATTTCCGTTTTGTCCACTGCCTTGAAAAACACGATGGGTTTTGCTGCGATGGCTGTTCCCATCGGATTAGTTACCGGATTGTTTTTAGCCCTTTTATTGCACCTTGTCCGCGATAAAGCTGCCATAGGTTTGCGCACGATCTTCTTTATTCCCGGCGCGCTGACCGGACCTGTTCTGGTCATGATTTTCGCGATCGCTTTTGACCCCAAACTCAGTCCCTATGGTTTGTTGATGAAACCGTTTGGCTGGACGCAAGCGGCAGATATCATTACACCCAGCACGGTCACCTTTCTGTTTGTCCTCTTGCGGTTGTTCTGGACGGTGGGTGGGAATATCGCCATTTTCTATGGCGCACTGGAAGGGATTACGCCGGAAGTGATTGAAGCTGCGATGATCGACGGTTGCGATGGGATCCGGCATGGCGCGCTTTATCAAGCTGCCGATGTTGCAAGCGTGGGTCATCAACTACATTATCAACTCGCTGGTGTTTAACATGCAGATTTACACCGAACCTGCGCTGCTCAATGCTGCCATGGAAGGGTTGGCACCTGTCAACGCCTATTGGTCGCTCAACCAGTTGGGCGCGCAGACTCCTGCTATATTCCGGTAATTTCGGTCTGGCTGCACCGATTTCACTTTTGCAGGTGACTATTGGTTTCGTAGCAGCGTATTTCCTGGTCACCAAGACGGGTTTCTACCAGACAGAAGCTGTGCAATAGCCAGTACATACTGTGAGGGTGAATATGACAAGTACAAGCATAATCACACGAACCCAAAACTGGTTTTCAACGCTGGTATTCGGATCTGCAGCGTTCATTTTCCATTGGGATAGGAACCTATATTGGGCGTTGGGTCGATCCTCGTCGGTATTGCGGCATTCTATTCATCCTGCCGATGTTATTGGCTCCTTGTATCACCAACCAAGAACCAGAGGAATTCTTCACGAGACCTCCTTGGCCATTGGCGCGTTTGAATATATAGCGGTAGCTTGGGATCATTTATATTCCTACAATAACCACATATCTGATGACCTGGCTTTTTAACTCTGTCTGGTATGTGTTTACGGGTTTGCTGTTGGTGCTTATTATTACTGTGCCTGCTGGTTATGTCCTGGCGGTCATAAACTTTCCCGGGCGCAAAATTCTGATGTGGATTACACTGCTCCTGATGATGCTGCCTGGAGATGTGCTGGTGCTTCCCATGTTCCTGGAACTGCACGCGATGGGTTTGTATAACACGCCATGGGCACTGATCCTGCCGGCGGGATTCAGTGCGGCTGCAGTATATTTGACCTTTGTATTTTACAAAGGCGCGATGCCGCGGGACCTAATCGATGCTGCCCGGGTGGATGGATGTTCGAACTGGACCATGTTCTGGCATATCGGTTTGCCTTTAGCCAAGACCATTATCGCTCTGCTGCTTTTTACACGTTTTGGCTCGATTGTGGAATAACTTCTTCGCAGCGAATGTATTGATCGTGTCAGGACAAATTGCGCACGCTTCCGGCCGGCATTGGTATGCTGATCACACAGGCACAGGCGATTCAACCCTATTCATTCGAATATCCCATTATCAAAATCGGCAAAGCTGAAGCGGCACTGGCGGGTTTGATTGCGCTGTTCCCGGTATTGGTCATCTTCCTTGTTGCGCAAAGATTGATTGTCCGCGGTGGTGCGACAGTTGGTTCTGTGAAGGGCTAATCCGGCATATGCTTCGCTGCACTTATGGATCCAGAAGTGATAGCAGTCGCGCAAGAGATACGCTATTGTGTACTTCTTGCGCAGCTTTAACGTTCAGCAGCGAATGATCTAGGCTAATACAACGTATAGCGCGGTAAATCTGCACAACAAAGTATCCATAACTACGGTGGCAATATGACGCTAGTTTCAGCTGGTGTGGGACTAGTGGTCGGCGGTTAATTCAAGACATTTTCTTTTAGTCGTGAATAATTCTATACTTTGTACTGAATACTCTTACTATTGACTGTATCAGGCTTGATGGTATACTAGGCATGTCATTGGATAAATATCAGGTTACTTAATACTTCGCATGACTATTTTTTCGTGTCTTTTCCATCTTCGCCGTCGCTTTTAAACGTATCCTGGCGCAAAAATGGCTGGCAATCGCCACAGCTCTGGGTTTGGTTGTGAGTGTGGCGCTGGTTCTCAGCATCCCAATTTATGCTGAAGGCGTCTACCAACGCATTTTGCAGGACAAGATGACCGGCGAACCCTCGCTGGGCTTACGCCCATATCCTCCTTTTGCGCTTATGTTCAGATTTATCGGGGGATCCTTTCAATCACTACCCTGGGAAAAAGTTGTACCCGCTGATCAATACTTTAGCGATACAGCAGTTAAGCTCTTTGGATTACCTGAAAAATTCCTGGTTCGTCACTTTAAAACAGATAATTATCACTTGATTCCTGAACGGGATGCAGAAAGTGCATATGATAACGATAACCAGAATATTTATTCCTTATCCTTATGTGAGTTTTGGTTTTGTCAGTGATCTCTATGATCACGTCATTATTGAGGGTGCAGAACCTGAAGTTGCCGTATTAAATCCGGAGGAACCTGTTGAAGTCCTGGTCAGTGACTACCTGGCAGCGGAACTTGGATTGCAGGTGGGTGAGGAATACTTGCCTATGTTGATCAGGGAGGCAGTGGCGGTGGCGACCGAGAGTATGTAGAAATTCCGGTAAAAATCGCCGGCATCTGGCAGGCAAAAGCATCCGGATGAAGATTACTGGTTTGCCAGCCCCAAATCTCTGACAAAACGTATTCATCGTCCCTGAGCAGACTTTAGCGGGACGCATTAATGCCTATAAAGAGGAAGATGTTGCTTTTCGCTGTCTGGTACCTGGTTGTCGATGGATCCAATGTGCATACCGATGATATCGGTTTTTTACTGAACAGAATAGGCAGAATCCGCCAGCAAATGGGAAGCCTTATCCCGGGTGGGCGTTTGGATCTTTCCCCATTACAAGCCATGGAAACCTACCGGCGCGCGGTCAACTTGCTGGTGGTGCTGCTTTATGCTTTCAGTGTCCCTATTCTGGGTCTTGTCCTGGCTTTCATCTCTCTGGTCGCGGGTTTATCGGTGGACCAGCGGCGCAATGAAATCGCTGTGCTCCGCAGCCGGGGTGCGGCGATGCCGCAGGTGCTGGGTATTTCATTAATCGAAGCGGTCATCCTGGGAGGTATAGCATTAGCTCTGAGTATTCCTGCTGCTGAATTTATAGCCGGAATTGTCGGATCGGCAAGAAGCTTTCTCGATTTTTCGGGTGATTTTTCTGTGCTGGTGAATGTCACCTTCAAAATGGTACGTTATGGTTTGGTTGCTATCGGGTTGGCGATTATGGCCCAGGTCGTGCCGACAACGGCAGCAGCCAGACATACCATCGTGACCTATAAGCAGCAGCGTGCCCGGTCTCTACGTCCGCCCTGGTGGCAAAGGGCATGGGTGGATGTGTGGTTGTTTATTCCAGCTGCCTATGGCTGGTATACACTGCGGGAACAGGGAAGCCTGCTGATCACCAACGTGACCGGCGGAACCGTGAATGACCCATTCCAGAATCCCCTGTTATTCCTGGTGCCGGCACTGTTAATCTTTTCTTTGACGTTATTTATCTTGCGACTCCTTCCTGCCGTGATGTCGCTGATCGCCTGCATAACCGCGCGCCTGCCCGGGGTGGGCGCCTTACTGGCTGCCCGGCACCTTTCACGATCAACCAGCAGTTATGCTGCACCGCTGATGCTGTTGGTGCTGACCCTGAGTTTATCCGCCTTCACCGCATCTCTCGCTCAGACCATGGACAACAATCTGATCGACCAGACCTATTATCGCACCGGTGCTGATTTACGCATTGTCGAATCGGGCGAAAGCGCTATCGAGCAATTTAGTAGAATCTGAGTCAGCCGGGGCTGCATATTATTTCCTGCCGGTTTCGGAACATCTGCAGGTGGCTGGTGTACAGGCGGCGGCGCGCGTGGGTCGTTTCAGGGCGTTTGCATCCATCAGCAGCGGTCGGGAAAGCGGTACGATTCTGGGGATAGACCGCGTAGATTTTGGTAATGTGGTCTTCTGGCGCAGTGATTTTGCTCCAGCCAGCCTGGGATCGATGATGAATGCGCTGGCAGGTACCTATAACGGTGTGCTGGTCCCTTATAGTTTCCTCCGCGAACAATCTTTGACACTCAACGATCTGATTCGAATATCCATCGATATTGGTGGCAGCAGAATGCCTGTTGATTTTGAAATTGTCGGTGTTTTTGATATGTTTCCCACGTGGTATCCTAATGATGAAAGCAGCGGTCCACTTTTCGTGGCTAACCTCGACTATATCTTCCAGGAAGCCGGAGGGCAGTATCCTTATAATGTTTGGCTCAGAATTGATCCGGATATTCCCTCACAACAAATCATTGATGGTGTTCGGGACCAGGGTCTGCGGGTGCAATCCTGGCAGGATTCGGTGACTTTTATCACCGAAGAACTGCAACGTCCACAGCGCCAGGGGCTATTCGGGTTATTGTCCGTGGGGTTTATTGCTGCGGCACTTTTAACCGTGCTTGGATTTATGCTCTATGCGTTCTTTTCATTCCGCAGGCGATTTATTGAATTGGGTGTTCTACGGGCAGTCGGGCTTTCAGCCCGGCAGATGACTGCTTTCCTGGGTTGGGAACTGGTTTTCTTGATGTCGGTAGGTTTGATCGCCGGTACAGGACTTGGAATCCTGGTCAGTAATTTATTTATCCCCTATCTGCAGGTTGGTACCGCTGCTTCATCGCAGATTCCACCTTTTGTTGTGCAGATATCATGGCCTGCGGTATTCCAGATTTACATTCTTTTTGGTGTGTTGTTTATCACGGCCCTTGGTGCACTGGTATGGCTTTTGTTGCGGATGAAGATATTCCAGGCGATCAAACTGGGTGAGACCGGGTAGCGGGTCATCCGGATAGCGATTAAGGCACAGCAAACTGTGCAGGCGACAACGAACAATTCAGCTCTAAATAACAATGATTTCCAGATTGGCGTTTAGTTTTCCTGCTTGTAATTCCGTTAACCAGGTTTGACACTTACCACAATCTCTACCACTTGAAGGAGGGATCCGATGAATAAACCCCCAAATATCCTGTTTATTATCAGCGACCAGCACAATGCTAAAGTGATGGGTCATAAGGGGCATCCTGATGTAAAAACGCCCAATCTGGACCGCATGGCGGCAGAAGGTGTGCGATTTGAGAATGCGATCACGCAAAACCCCATATGCACGCCCAGCCGCATGTGTTATCATTCCGGGCAGTATGCGCACAACCACGGCTATTATGGTCTGGATGGTCCAAATCCGGGCGGACTCCCCACAATATTTGGCCATTTCCGAAAGGCGGGTTACCGCACTGCGGCGCTGGGCAAGATTCATTGTCCGGAATACTGGGTAGAAGATGACTGCGACTTTTTCGCGGCAACGGCTTGCAGCGTTCTGGGCACTCCCCAGTACACCCGCTATCTACATGAAAAGGGCGTCCTCCAGGATGCGGATTTTGGGCGTTTCCAGGAGCAACCCCCAGGGGGAGGGCAAAGTTGGGATGGACGTGTCTCGCGTTTGAAGTATGAAGATTCGCCGGAGGGCTGGATTGCCCGGGAAACCATCGGTTTTATGCAGCGCAGTGTGGCAGAGGGACGTCCCTTTCTTGTCGAAGCCAGTTTGCCCAAACCGCATCAAATATATGCGCCCAGCGAACCCTTCTGGTCCATGTATGATGAAGAAAGCCTGACATTACCCCCTAATATTGCATACGATATGGAAGCTGCCCATAAAGCTCCACATCTGCGCGCTATGGCTGAAGTGGCGAAACAGGGAGAATGGACTTTATTCGAACCCCGGACCTATGAAGCGGGCAGGATGCGCAAATTGCACGGTTATCTGGGTTGTGTGACTCAGGTAGATTACGCGGTGGGTGAAATGCTGGATTGGCTGCATGAAAACGGGTTGGATGAAAATACAATCGTTATCTATACAACCGACCACGGTGATTATGCCTGCGAGCACAGCATCATGGAAAAAGCCCCCGGCATATGCTCGGATGCGATCACCCATATTCCTTCCCTGTGGCGGTGGTCTGGTCATTTCGCTGCCGGATATGTCGCTGAGGAACTTATGGAAACGGTGGATGTCGCAAATACGCTTTGCGCCCTGGCAGGACTGGATTTGATGCAAACTGTGGATGGCAAAGATATATCGCATATGCTGTATGGCGAACTCCGGTGCTGCGCACACAATCGCGGTAACTGAGTTCTCATGGAGCAAGAGCGTACGAAAAGGGCAGTTCCGGTTTGTCTATTACCCAAAGGCTATGTTTGCCGATGTCTACCCCGATGGATTCGGTGAGTTGTATGACCTGGCGAATGACCCCTGGGAAATGGTCAATCTCTATTTTGATCCTGCATATGCCCCTCTGCTTCGGGAAATGCAAGGTGATTTACTTGAATGGCTGATCACCACGACAAGGCCAAAAACTTCGCTGGGATTGGATGTGCCACCCGGGGATGCTATGGTGACCAGTTTCAGTGGCGCCTTCTACGATGCCGACAGCGACCAACTTACAACACGATATCATTGTTCGGTCAATGCTGACGGTAAATTCCATCCTGATCGTTTACGGGCGTTAACCCAAAAACCGCTGCCACTGCGTAACTATATGTGAGGAGGACTTGATGAAAGCATACTTTGCCAGGGCTTCGATGAAGTTTGAACTGCGCGATGTTGAATTAACACCGTTGGCGCCTGATGAGGTCTTGGTCAAAGTCAGGGCTTGTGGGGTCTGCGGGTGGGATGTCCTTGTCGCCAGCGAGGTCGCAAAAGATTGGTCTCCCATTGGTCATGAGCTGTCGGGGGATATCGTTGAGATTGGGTAGTGCGGTTCCGTCCCACCTGGCATTGGGTGATCGGGTTGTGGTGGAGAATTCCACTTATTGCGGTGTGTGCGAGCAGTGCAAACGTGGCAATGTCGCTCACTGTGTGAATCTGGACCACCACCGGCAGGGAAGTGGTTTCGCGGAGTATATCAAAGTGCGCTATACTTCGGTTTACCCCATGGGTGATCTGGATTATACCGCCGGCGCACTGGCTGAACCCCTGACGGTGGCGATTGATATGGTGGAGTCAGCCGAAATTCCCCTTGCCGGGTCGCGTCGCTGTTTTTGGTCCAGGACCGATAGGTTTGATGATTGCCAGGTTAGCGCTATTCAAGGGTGCATCCCGTGTGTATCTGACAGGGCACGAACGATCGAAAAGCCGCTGGAAGGTTGCAGAAAAAATCGGGGTGACGGATTGTGTGTTTGTTGACAGGCAGGATGTGGTCTCTTATTTTAGGGATAAAGAACCACAAGGACTGGACCGTGTTCTGATTACGGCACCACCCAAGACGATATCTGAAGCCATGGAGATTGTGCGATTTGGGGGTATCATTACCTACGACGGGATAAAGTTCGGGGGTGATGAAATTATAAAATTGGATGCCAATGCTTTCCACTTCAAACGGCTGCAATTAAGGGGCGTACATTCCATACCCAATCTGGGTTGGCCCCAGGCAGTAACCTTACTCAAAGACCGCGTCATCGACCCGGATTTGTTCATCTCTCATACGTACCCCTTTGAGGAAGTTCCTGAAGCGGTCAAATTTGCTGCTCAAGCACGGGCACAGACTGTGAAAGTGATGGTCACACTATAAGGATTAAATGTCGTTCATCTTCTAGGTATAAAAAACTTGTGTCATTCCCGCGAAAGCGGGAATCTATTCTGGTTTCCAGCGTGCTTAACAATGCTAATAATTTGGCGAAATTCGATCCGTGAGGTACTTTTTTGGACCTCTCCTCGGTCCCTCCCCTGAAGGGGAATCTCCCGTATTTTGGGAGCGATGCCTGTTCAGGGATTAAATACACTTAAAAATCTTTGTTCTGATAAAAATGGATCTACGGTGTGGTCATATTTTTAGAAACCTACACATATGTGATTGACAGACCATGACAGACTCGCATGTCACACCAAGAGAGCGTATGCTGGCAGCTTACGAAGGCAGGTTCTCGGACTGCGTGCCGGTGGCGCCGGAATTTTGGTATTATATTCCTGCACGTGTCCTGGGTGTGCCGATGTGGTCGCTGGAAATCGAAATTCCGCACTGGCAAGCCCTGCAAACAACCTTTAATCATTATGCATGTGAAGGGTGGGGGATTGTTGCGCCGGGAACCCCCAACGATTATGGAGGCGTTCGCAGAACTGTCATACGCCGGGTGAGTCCGGAACGGTTAGAAGCGACATCTGAGATGGTTTCCGGAGGTCAGACGCTTGTCTCGCGCAAAGTCTACACAGACACGGAGCCCAGTTGGATAACAGAGCGACCCATCAAAGACTTTGCCAAAGACTGGCCCATGTTTGAACGCATGACACTGGTTCCGCCTGAATTCCTGGATTGGAAAAGCGTCCAGGCTGCCCTGGATGCCGTGGGTGAAGATTATTTACTGGAGGTTTTTGTCGGTTTCCCCTTTATTGATTTTGCGGGAGAACCCCGTCAGGGTGGGCTGGAGCAGGTTATCATGGACCTTTATGACCATGAACCAGAAATGGAAGCTCTCCAGGAGCGTTATATCGCCTATATGCGAAGTATGATCGAGACGGCGTTCAGCCAAACCACGGCGCGCTCGATTTTTATAGCGAGTTCGTGGTCCAGTCTATCCTTACTCAGCCCGGCGATTTGGCGCCGGTGGGAGAAACCGGTATTAGAAGCTGCTGTAGAAACCGCGCACGCTTGCGGCGGTCTGGTTCACCATCATTTTCACGGACGCTGCCTGAAGATTTTACCTGAGCTGGCAGCATTGGGACTGGATTGTATCTGCCCATTCGAACGTCCTCCAGGAGGAGATATCACGAATTTGTCCATGGTCCGGCAGGCGTTAGCCGGACAAACGACTTTTAACGGCAATGTCCACACTGTTGATACGTTGATTCGGGGAACACCGGATGATGTGCGCCGTGAGGTGATGCGATATCCTGACCGCTTTCAAGGGAAGCCCCAGGTTCATTGTCGGAACCGGAGATCAGGTCGGCGCTGAAACCCCGGATGAAAACATCTATGCAATGATCGATGCGGTACGCACATGGGATCTGGAGGGACAATGAATGCACGCGAACGGTTTTTAGCCGCGATGCGTTTTGAACCTACCGACCGTCCCTTTCGTTGGGAGACCTTGGGCATGTGGCCCGAAACATTGGACCGCTGGTATGCTGAAGGTTTGGACCCGGGCTTGAAGCAACCGCGTGACGCCGATATGGGTGAGATTGCTCATGACGCATATGAACGGGTGCTGGTGTATGGTTTTGGACTGGATAGGTTAGAATATTTGCGTCACAGCGTTATCAGCGGTTATACCGATACACCCTTCTATCCGGCATTTGACCGGCAAGTCTTAGCGGAAGAAGGCAACACACAAACGATCCGTGATGTGGATGGCATCGTGAAGCGCGAGTTCACCCGGTATCATTCAAGCTCAATGCCGCAATTTCTGCGCTATCCCGTCTCGTCCCTGAAGGACTGGCGTGCCTTAGTGCCACGGCTTAATCCTGATGATCCCGGACGCTTTGCGCAGGACTGGAATGAGGTCAGTGCGTTTTATGCTGATCGGTCGTTCCCTGTGGGACTCACGATCTGCGGCGCTTTTGGACATCCGCGGAATCTACTCGGTGTCGAAGCGCTTTGTGTTGCCTATTACGATCAACCCGCGTTGATTCACGCAATAATGGAACATTGGGTGGAATTCTACTGCGCTTTGATTGACCGCGTGTGGAAGGGTGTGCACTTTGATTTCCTCCTGATATGGGAGGACATGGCTTATAAGAACGGACCTCTCATTTCCCCACGCATGGTACGGACTTTTATGCTGCCGTACTACCGTCAGGTGATCGGTCATACCCGGAATCTGGGTTGCGATGTCATTATTGTTGATTCAGATGGTGATGTATCGCTCCTGGTTCCGGAGTTTCTCGATGCCGGTGTCAATGCGATGCTGCCCTTCGAGGTGCAGTCGGGTATGGATGTACGCGAGTTCCGAAAACGTTATGGGCATAATCTGGCAATAATCGGGGGATTGGATAAGCGCGCCCTGCCGTTGGGCAATGCAGCAATTGATGAAGAGCTGAAACGCCATATGCTGCCGATGTTGGCTGGCGGGGGGTATATTCCATGTCTGGACCATACTGCACCTCCCAACGTCAGCTTACAAAACTTCACGTACTATATTCAGAGCGTCCGCACCCTGGCGGCAAAGAAAGTTTAAGAATATTCGTAACAGAGGAGATCATGAAATGAAACCAAAATGGGGAATTATCGGTTGTGGTGGAATCTCTCGCTTCCATTTCGCGGGTCTGGAAAAGGTCGGCGCGGACGTGCACTACATCGCGGACCTCGACAGCGATGCCGCTGCGCCGTATGTCCATAAATTTGGGGCGAAATTTACCACGGATTATCAGGACCTCCTGGCTGATCCGGAGGTCACTGTGGTGAGTGTATTGACCAACAGCAAATATCACCGCGAGATATGTCTGGCGGCATTACAAGCCGGTAAAGACGTCATATGTGAAAAGACGATGACCGAGAATGCAGCCGAAGCGGCGGCAGTTGTGCGTGCCGTGCAATGCAGCGACAGCCTGTTTTTCACCGCTTTTATGAAAAGATTTTTCCCCGCATCTCAAAAAGCCCGGGAATTATTACCTGCGTTAGGACGCCTGTTCAGCGCGCAAGTTCGCACCTACCAACCCTGGGGGAATTATTACGAGATGGATGCTGCGGACGTTCCAAGCTGGGTTTTCGATAAATATGGCGGTGCGGTTATGAAGTGCGCAGCCAGCCATCTGATTGACTTGACCTTCAGCTTGCTGGGACGCCCGGAAAGCTTGTATGCGAATGTCGATTACATCCCAGCCTCCAATTTTGACCGAAAAGTAACCGCGCTGTTTGAATACTCCGGGGGATTGGTTGCCAGTTTCGAAGCCGCAGTTCACCCCCTTCAACGCATCGGGTATGAGCGCAACGCATGGGATGAGCACATCCAGATCAACGGCGTCAACGGCAGACTGGATATCTACACTGTGGAGTGGGATCACCCGGAAGAGAATCCTGCATTGCTGGTCCATTATGATAACGAAACAGAGACATCGACCGAGTACCGCTTCCCTGCCGTGAACCCCTTTGACATTGAGATAGCGTTTTTCTCAGAAAAATTGAGCCGGCGAGAGCAAGTCCGCCCCGACGTCGTGGATGGATTTAATGTGGATTATATGATAGAGATGATGGCGGAATCCCACCGGCAAAAATCGGCGCTAAAATTGGACTGGATGGGTTTTTAGGTATGGTTATACAAGGCATGTCTTCCCGTGAAAGGGTGCTGACTGCGCTGCGCTGTGAAGAGCCAGATCGGGTGCCCTTTCTGGAATCGGTTATCGATGAAGCCGTTGCGCTGCCTTTGTTGGGAAGGGCTCTACCGCCTGGGGGCTTAACGGCTGAATTGGGCACTGGTGATGAGCCCGTCTTCCGGGGCATGTTGATGGGCAGCGAGAATTATGATGTCATGGAATTAGTGAAGCTGCTGAATCTGGACGGCTTCGGCATGTATTTGTTTGTGCGTCATGAGGGCATTCAGGAGCAGACGGGCGGACATTATATGGTTCATGGAGGACGGATAAAAAACCGCTCCGACCTCAACCGGCTTCAGCTACCTGATCCGGATGATGAATCGCTCTACGAGCCATACCGGCAATTTATACAAGAATACCAGGATTCCGGGAAAGCGCTTTATTGTTTTCTCAATTTAGGTTCTGACCCCGCCATTCTGGGGATGGGGTTTGAGTCCTTCAGTTATGCACTTTATGATGACCGCGCGTTGGTTGAGGACCTTTTTACGCTCTATACGGATTGGTACGCCCGCGTCGTCAAGCATATGTGTGAACTTGACTTTGATTTTCTGTGGTTTGGTGATGACATTGCGTTTAAAAATGGGCCTTATGTATCTCCACGGATATTCCGTGAGTTGTTTGTACCGCATTACCGCCGGGTGGTGGACAACATCACCAAGCCGTGGATATTCCATTCAGACGGAAATTTGCTGCCGGTGATGGACGATCTGCTGGCTTTGGGCATGGCTGGTTTGCACCCGATAGAACCGGAGGCGATGGATCTGGATGAGCTGCAGAGGCGCTATGGGGGAGAGGTGTGTTTCTGCGGAAACATCAGTGTTGATACGCTCAGTCGCGGCACCCCTCAAGAAGTGGACGCATTGGTGAAGCAAGCCATTCGTACGGCAGCCCCTGACGGTGGCTATATTGCCGGCAGCGCAAACAGTATTCCCTACTACGCCCGGGCTGAAAACGTCCTGGCGATGGTTCAGGCAATAAAAAAGTATGGTGTTTACCCTATCAATCCGGAGGTGTGATTTGAAGCGTTTTGGGAAAGTTATTCGTTTGAAACCCGAGTGTCTTGAGGAATACAAGGAGTACCATGCCAATCTTTGGCCTGAAGTGCGAGAAAGGTTACACGCGCACAATATCCATAATTATTCGATTTATTATCACGATGGCTATCTGTTCTCATACTACGAACATACCGGTGAGGATGTGGCTGCTGATATGAAGCGTGCTGCACCGGATCCTAAGGTCAAAGAATGGGGACGGATCATGAGCGCGATGCAGGAACCCCTGGAAACCAATGCGCCAGGGGTCTGGTGGGCAGATATGGAAGAGGTGTTCCACCTGGACTGACGTTTTACCAGTATAGCTATGATAAGGAGAGAGGAATGAGAATCGCGAAGATTGAACAATTCTTTCCCCGCAAACGGACCCGGTTGGTGAAAATTACCACGGATGACGGTATTGTGGGCTGGGGAGAAACCACGCTGGAGGGCAGACCCAGGGGGGTCGTCGGTGTTGTTGAAGAGTTGGCTGAATACCTGGTGGGCAAAGACCCTTTGCGGATGGAGCATCATTGGCAGCATATCTACCGTTCCGCCTTTTTCCGTGGGGGTCCGGTGGTTATGACGGCGTTATCGGGCATTGACCAGGCGCTTTGGGACATTGCAGGGAAACACTACGGTGTGCCTGCTTATAAACTCCTGGGGGGCCATGTCCGGGATCGCATCCGTGTTTACGCCCATTGGGGTATCGGGGATTTATCTGATGAAGCGCTGGATCGATCGAAACAACGATTAACGTGGCTGCAGACCATGGGATACACTGCCTTCAAATCAGGTCCTGGTGGGAAATGGCGCGCGCACGAACCGCCGGCAGTTATCGACAGCTTTGTCAAACGCGCCTATATGATGCGGGAGTGGGTGGGACCTGATGTGGAAATAGCTTTTGATTTCCACGGAAAATTTACACCCGGATTGGCGGTTGAGATTTGTCAGGAACTCAAAGGTATGCGCCCGTTGTTTGTCGAGGAACCGGTTCCACAGGAAAATGTGGATGCATTGAAGCTGGTTTCGGACCAGGTGACGTTCCCCATCGCGACCGGCGAACGCTTGCTGACCCGTTGGGAATACCGTGAAATATTTGAGAAACAAGCTGTAAGCTTGATCCAACCCGACGTCTCTCATGTGGGCGGGATTACGGAATTAAAGAAAGTGGCAAATATGGCTGAAGTGTATTATATGCATATTATGCCGCACTGTGCCATCGGTCCTGTAGCCCTGGCTGCCGCCCTCCAGGTGGATGCCGTCGTGCCAAACTTCCTGATCCAGGAGCAAATTGATGACAGTCTGGGCAATGGGCTGCTGTTGGAGGACTGGCATGTCGTGGGTGGCTACATCGAACTACCCACCAAACCGGGCCTTGGTTTCGAAATCAATGAACAGGAAGCCCAACAGGACATCGTTTATACGGAGGAGTTGGGTGGTGAGTTCTACTATGACGAGGACGGCAGTGTAGCGGATTGGTAAGGGCATTACGCAGTTTATTACGGAGGGATCATGCCTGATATAAAGCAGCCCAATGTTTTAATTTTCTGTGTCGATGAGATGCGGGCTGATCATCTGGGTTGCTCAGGAAATCCTGTTGTGCAAACCCCTAACCTGGACAGGCTTGCCGCGCAGGGCACGCTTTTCCGGCGTTCCTACTGCAATAATCCCATCTGTATGCCCGCGCGCGCTTCGATGTTTACGGGACTGCTGCCCAGGGATCACGGCGTGCGGGTCAATGGGCAGGCTTTACGAACCGACCTGCCCACACTGCCGGGGGTTCTCGCCAGCGCGGGTTATGAAACCCATGCTGCCGGAAAACTGCACCTGACGCCGTGGGTACCCGCGGTAAGCGCGGTTAACGGCAAAACACAACAGGCGATCCCTACCGACCTGGAACGTTATCCGGAATGCTTGGCGGCGTGGCGCGATGGCGTGCTGCACGATTTCCCGGTTCCTTATTATGGATTTCAAAGTGTTGATTTTGTCGGTGGTCATGTCTCGTATGCGTATGGCGCCTATACACCCTGGTTGATGGAAAGGGGTGGTGATCCGGCGCTTATTAGCACCCGACCATGCGCTGCGTCCGCTGTCGGGTGCACCGGAAACCTATGCGTGCGCGATGCCGGTAGCGCTGCATTATAACCGTTATATCTCGGATTCCACGATCGCATCCATAGAACAAGGCGTGCGTACAGGTAAGCCTTTTTTTACCTGGTGTTCATATCCCGATCCCCATGCTCCTATTGCACCTCCCCGACCTTATTGTGATATGTATGCGCCGGAAGATGTCGCGCTGCCCAGGAGGCGCGAGGATGAGATCCGGGATTTACCGCCCTATTATGCGCAGGTGCTCAACGGCAACTTGCGACCTAACGGCAGCAATAACACCGGTATAACAGATGCGCATTGGCGTGAGATGATCGCGATGACCTATGGTATGGTCACACACGTCGATGCCGAAATAGGGCGTGTGTTCAATGTGCTGGATCGGCACAATCTCTGGGAAAATACACTGGTCATTTTCCTGGGTGACCATGGAGATATGCTGGGTGATCACGGTTTGATTTGGAAAGGTCCTTATACTTTCCGCGGATGCATCAACATCCCCACGATCGTAGCAGCTCCTGGCGCGCCTGCAGGACAGGTCAGCGAGGCGTTGATCGCGCAGATTGATTTATTACCCAGTGTGCTTGCATATTGTGGGGTGCCCATGCCCGGCAGCGGGTGGGATAACAATCCAACACCATTTGAACGCGGCAGCGCGATGCGCTTGCACCCCTATCCTGGAGCCAGTTGGCTTTCCCTGGTCAAGGGTGAAAGTTCCCATATACGGGATGCTGTGGTCATCGAGAATGATGATCCCACAACGGGATACCGCGTGCGCTGCCTGGTGACAGATCGTTATCGACTCACGCTTTATCCAGGCACGCAGGATGGAGAATTATTTGATTACCGGGTGGATCCGTGGGAACTGCACAATCTCTGGTACAGGGAAGCTTATCGCCAGATCAGGGGAGATTTGATAGCGGCGTTACTCGACAGCTACAGCCAGCACACGCCGTTGTATCCCATCCCTTCCTGGAATTCGTGAGTATCTTAATGCTGAGGAGACTTTATTATGACAACACTTAACAGAACAGAATTAGTCCAAACTATTCCCATTGCAGGTGAGAGCTATGACGTCATCGTTGCCGGAGGAGGTCCTGCCGGCATAGGCGCAGCATTGGGCGCATCGCTTAGCGGCGCCAGAACCTTATTGCTGGAAGCCAGCAGTTTCTTCGGCGGTGTGGCTGCGATTGCGATGTGGATGCCGGTGAACCGCTTGATGTTCGAGGGTGGAAAACGGGGCGGTGTGCACGACCTGGTCGTCGAAAAAATAAAAGGCTATGGTCAGGATGCATGGTTCGCAGGGCGCAGTGATATGATTAACGGTGATGGCTTGAATATTCACCCGGAATATCTTCGCCTTGCCTGTTTCGAGTTGTTGGAAGCGCAGCACTGCAATTACCGTCTGTACAGTCCCGTTACCGGCGTCACCATGGACGATAATAAAGTTACCGGTGTGGTCACAACGACAAAAGATGGCAAGCAAACCTTTGGGGCGGATGTCATCGTTGATGCGACCGGGGATGGCGATGTCGCATACTTTGCAGGCGCAGAAATGGTGATGGGGCGGGAAGAAGATGGACGGTCGATGCCCGTTTCTCTGGTATTTGCGCTGGCAAATGCGGATGTTGAGCGCCTGATAGCATTTGTAGAGAACG
This sequence comes from uncultured Chloroflexia bacterium, assembly GCA_963700595.1. Taxonomy (GTDB): domain Bacteria; phylum Chloroflexota; class Anaerolineae; order B4-G1; family SLSP01; genus PWVB01. Next base: position 441,957 of record CAVOYE010000006.1, on the reverse strand, counting down.
ACAATGCCACGTATAAAGGTATCCTGGAGGAGGCAAAATCGGAAGGCTATGCTGTTGCCGCCTGGTACGCATTTGACCGGACGACGATTCCAGGTGTGGTAAACGTGAACAATGGCGCACTTCATGATATCGGGAACATTGACGGGACGAAAGCCAGTGACTTGACGATCGCCGAACGCGCCGGGATTCAGGTCGCTCACGATTTTGTCACGTTTGCGCGTGAAAAGAATATTCCAGGTTTGGAAACATGCCATCTGATGCGCGTCGGCGCTCATGTCGGGGTCCGGGACACGCGGCGATTAGTTGGTGAATACATCCTTACTCTGGATGATGCACTGCATGCCCCGGATTTCCCGGATATTGTGGCGCGAAAATTTGGCGCGATCGATGCCAACCAGCTCTTTATCGGTCCAATGCATTCCGGTTTTGGCTATCCGTACCGCAGTTTATTACCGCGCAGTATTGAAAACTTACTGGTGGCAGGACGCTGCGCATCGGCGACATTCCTGGGGCACGCTGCGGGAAAAAGCATGGGAAATATGATGGAACTTGGTCAGGCTGCAGGGGTTGCGGCAGCATTGTGCTCCGCACAAAACGTGACACCCCGCGTTTTGGATGTTTCAAAACTGCAGAATATTTTGATCGAGATGGGCGTTCATCTTTAGGTTGTCATCGTTCTTTGGTGGAAGTTAAGGGAGTGATTATGCAGGCACCCGCTATTTATGATGTGATGGAATATGGAGCTACGGGCGATGGGCTAACGCTGGATACTTCGGCACTTCAGGCTGCTATTGACGCCTGCGCTGCACAACGGGGTGGGACCGTGTTTGTGCCCAGTGGCATATATCTGACAGGCACTTTAGTCTTGCGGGATAATGTCACCCTTTATTTATCTGTGGATGCCACGCTGTTAGGCAGCACCGATATTGCAGATTATGCACCCGGCGATCCTGGGGACGATTTTCACTTCCGGCATTGTATTCTGTACGCGAGAGATGCCCGGAATATTGCGATTAAAGGTCAAGGCACAGTCGACGGTCAGGGTGCGGCATTTCCATGTGTATCGAGGCAGGACTCTATTCCTGCTTTTCAAGGAAAAGTGAAGCAGCAAACCCGCTATGTTCCCATAACCGAAAAGAAGGCGCGACCTTATGAGCGACCGATGTTGATAATATTTCTCAATTGCCAGAATATATCCGTGCGGGAGATACTGGTCAAAAATTCTGCCAGTTGGGGTGTCCACCTGGTCGCCTGTGATCATGTCTGGCTCGAGGGTATACGGGTACAGAATCGTGCGCGACCAAATGGTGACGGGTTGGACCTGGAGAGCTGCCGTCATGTGTTTATTTCCAATTGTAATATTGATTGTGATGATGACGGCATTTGCCTGAAGAGCAGTATCGCGGAGCGCCCCTGCGAAAACTTTGTAATCACCAATTGTATTATCAGCAGTAACACTGCTGCTGTTAAATTTGGCACCCCATCACGTGGTGGATTTCGTAACATCGTTATCTCTAACTGCGCGTTCTATAACTGCGGTATGGGCGCGATCAAATTATTGTCGGTTGATGGCGGGACGCTGGAGAACGTCACGATAACGAATATTTCGATGGATCATGTGGAAGGTCCGATCTTTATGCGTTTAGGCAATCGCGGATCGCGATTCAAGATTCCCGGTTTTTCCGATGACGGAGACGCACAGAATGGAGAACCAACCGTGAGTGTGCTGCGTAACGTGACGATCAGCAATATCGAGGCAAGCGTGCGTGCGGTAGAAGTGACGGATCCGATGCTGCGGGTGGATGTTGATCCTAAAACCAAACAGGGAATTTTCATAACCGGACTGCAGGGGCAATATATCGAGAACATCACTTTGCGCGATATCCACATTACATTTCCGGGAGGTGGAACCCGGGATGAAGCCGCGATTGTTGTTCCGGAGGACGAAAAAATGTATCCGGAGCAATTTTTCTTTGGGAAATTGCCGGCGTACGGCGCTGTGATCCGTTATACCAGAGGGATAACGTTCAATAATGTGTGTTTTGAGCTGGCAGAGGACGACCTGCGACCTGCCCTGTTCTGCAAATCCGTCCAGGATGTTGAATTATCTGATTTCCGCGCAGTGGGAAATATTGAAGCGCCTTTGATAAGGTTCAGCAATGTCCAGGGCGCATTTATCCACGGCAGTCGTCCGCTGAGTACGGCAGGCGCTTTTTTGCGCGCGGAAGATCAGGTAAGTGTGGAGGAGACACTGCTGGCGTGCAATGATTTGCGCAAAGCCCTTGTCACAGTTGATACTGCTTAATGACGGCAGACGATCCCACTGCTTTACATCTATTAACCCAGAGGCGTATTGAGAGGATCGGGTTTAGACGCAGTGTAAGATAACTTTTATGGGGAGAAGTACGAAGATAGTCTTAATCGGTGCGACGCATTATGTTTTTGAACCGGTTGTATTGTTGGATGTCATCGTCAGATACTGGATGGAAACCGAGTTAATTCAAGAAGGAGGTAAATGATGTTAGTCCTGGGTATTATCGGCAGTCCAAGAAAGAGTGGCAAGACAGCAGCCTTGATGGAAACCACCCTGGCAAGTGCGCGCGCTAATGGTGCGGAAGTCGCATCACTTTTCCTGGTCGACCATGCTATCAAACCGCTGACGGATGTTGGCGCGGCAGCAACGACTTTTTGCCCGGAGGAAGTTTCAGCGCTCTGTGAAAAAGCTGATGCTTATATACTCGGTGCACCGGTCTATTATGGCGATATCAACGGCTTAACAAAAGATTTTATGGACAGTGTGGGTTTACTCGCTGCCAACGGCAAACCGGCGCTGGGTTATGCGATTGCGGGTGGGTCAGGGAAAGGTTTGTTGTCTGGCGTGCAAAGTATTTACCACTGGTTTTATCACCGGCAGCTGCGGGCTGTAGATCCAACACCGGTGAGTCGTTTTAATCTGGAACTCGCTGAAAAGTCTCTGGAAATAAGCGCAGGTAAGTTGGTTGCGATGGCAGCCAACCGGGTAGAGTTTCCGGGAAAGGGACGGGAAGACCGCTGGGCCCATATCCTTGCGCATTATGCGACGCTCCCATATATGAATTGTGATCCCGTAGATGAATTTGTGATGTTAGCCAGGCAGCTTATCGCTGCCGCACCTGGTGATAAAGCTGCTCATGAAGAGGCTAAAGCTGCCTTTGCCCATGCCCTGGATTTAATAGAGCGGGGAAGGCGCAGTGAAGCCGCTCCTTATGCGGTCCGTGCCTACGAACTGCTTTTTTATAGTGCGTAGGCGAGGTAGCTAACGGTTCCGTTTAAGTGCACCGAAGCCCAGGATCAGTGCGCACGTCACCAGTATCATCACTAGACCTATCCACGCCCAGGGAAATGGTGTTGGCGTTGGCTGGAGTGCTTTGTCTGTGGTTGGTTCCGATGTCGATGTTACAGGTTGCGGAGTATCCATGGTTTCAGCAGTGTTTTCCAGAATCTTTGTGGTCGCAAGTGTTGGTACACTCTCTGTTTTAAGAATGCCATAGGTTGACTGCAGGTTATTGGCCTCGTCCTGTTCATCGACCACGCCAGTGTAAGAGTCATTGGCACGATCAACCCATGCCAATATGACAAAACCACCGGGTTCGTCCCGCTGCCATGGTTCTTGTGCTTCAATGATGACGGATGTGGCAGACGTAAGGGGCTGCGCACTGTGTCCCTGTCCGATGACTTCGTTACCTACCGTAAATGTAACGTTGATGCCTTCCAGGGCTGTCGTATAGCCTTGATTTTCCACCTCAGCACGCAGGATTACGGGGGTACCCGGTGTCAGGGTTTCCGGCAGCCATGAGATACCAGTGATAACCAGGTCCGGACGCATGTCGGGGGTATTCACGATTTCCTGAATCTGAGAGATTTCTGGCAGGGGAGCATCGGCACTATCGAATACCCAGAACTCCCACAGGGAATAACCCCATTCCGTAGCGCGTTTTAGGCCATGCAACCGGACAAAACGTCCTTTGGCATTCACCACGAAATTGTCTTGCCCTCCATCCCCATTTGTTTCATGCACGACCTCGGTCCAGGCTCCTCCATCATCGGATACCTCGATAATGTATTCTTTGCCGTAAGCGGTCTCCCACTCGAGGACAATCCGACCAATATCCATACTTTCACCAAGATCGATGGTGATGTCCTGCGGGTCACTCCAGGCAGAGGACCAACGTGTATTCAGGCGCCCATCAACCACGGCAGCTTCCTCCATGCCTTGCGCCTCCGAAGAAGATGCTGAGACAGGCTTCCCCTGTGAAATCAAGCCTGCCGGCGCTGGATTAGGGGTAGCTGTGGGGACAGGCGTTGGTAAGGGTAACGGCGTTGCATCGACGATCCAATCCGGACGGACCGCGATCGCCTGGATGCTGTGCGTGCTGGTGACAGCGACTTCAAGTCCCCAACCGTGAAGAGTTTCATATGTGCCGTCTTCCGTCATATCCATTTCAACGCAGTCACCATTACCTGGTCCCCACGACCACGGAAGGTAACCAATTTCGTGAATATGACACTGCTCGATAATGGTCTCGTAGGGAATGCAGCAGGAACATCCGGGACCTTTATTAGCGAATTCGGCAACGATTAAGGGCAGTTCCATTTCCACAGATTGGGCGATTTCATTAATGACCATTTGTTTCACACCTGCACCGCGCCATACTGTGGGCCACCACATATGAATCGAAAACATGAGATTGTGGTCGGGATCAGCCCCAATTAAATACGGTCCGTTTTTCTGCAGGTCATTGATGTTCTGTCCGAAACCCTGCGCATCGATAATTAAAGGAACGTGGAGCTCTGCATGGCGCATCCGGTTTATCGCCAGTTCATAGGCTGCCCGGAATTCCCATTCCGGGACCACACCTTCACCGGCTTCGTTGGCAATGTTAATGAGCAGATATTTTTCGTGCTTTTTCAGAACCTCCAGGATATCAGGACGTACCCAATAATCCACGCAGCGTGGTAATAAATCCCATTTGCCTGTGCTGTCGTGGCAGTCCACCAAGGGGATCAGTTTATGGTTGATGGCATTCGTAATCGCAATGTCCAGTTCTTCAGCCGAACCTTCTGTCAACCAGACGATGCGGACAACATTCGCGCCGGTTTTAGCAATTTCGACAAAAGACGGCATGCCATCCCGGTCGGTATAGATCACCATTTTGTTGACCCCGACCAGGACCACTTTTGTACCAAAGCGATCATAGAGATGGCGTCCTTGCACGTAGAAACCTGGCATGTCAGCATTCTGCGCTTGAACAGTTGAAGACGCCAAAAGTAACATCGCAAGACTGCATAAAATCTTTAAGATTCTCAGACGCAGCTGCCTGGTCATGGTTATTCTCCCTCATCCGGTAAAAAGGGGGCAACGAATATGTGTCATTTATAGCGAATCTTTTGCCTTTGACAAGGTGGCGGTCCATGGGGTCCGACTTCTTCTGCGCTACCAGCATCTAGTTCAGCAACACAACACGCTCTACAACTCACCTGAAATAACCAGAAAATCAACGCAGAGCCGGAGAGACGCAGAGTTTTTAATAAAACTGAATTTTCTAACATTAATCATAGCGTACAATCAATTATATGAAGCCTTATTTTAATTTTTCTCTGCGACTTTGCGACTCTGCGTTAAAACATATTCTTTTTTTTAGGAGGTCGCTCTACGACTATCAAAAAAGCGTTCGCTTGCGTGAAATCAACAAGCGAACGCTGCAGGTCTTTGCACTAAAGGCAGACTTCTTATTCGGATAAGTCTATTATTTCCCCATCAACTGAGTCAACAACATCCTCAAGTCCGGTATCATCGGTTAATTCAGAAGGGTTACTCATGGTATCGACAACGGCTTCCCCGACTGCTTCTGGTTCAACATCTATTGCTTCTTTTGTTTTCACCGTCGTTAACTCCCGGAAACTCAGTGTCCAGACAGTGGACTCATAGACTTTGAGGAGCCCCCCGACAAATGTCAAGGGTGCTGCCAGCAACACAATAAATATTGGGGCGCTCACGATACCGGCAATAATCCACATGACCGCACCGCTCACGAACAATCCAGCGATTCCTGAAACTGCAAGGAAAAGCAACCCGCTGAAAATACCGCTGACGATCAGGGATACCAGGAAAACGGGTATGATGATCAGGACGGATCCCAATTTTACACCTAACAGAATGAGCCACATCAGGACGACAGGCATCAGGTTCTCGCGGAAAAGACCGAATCCCCTTTTAAAAGCATCAATGACGCCCAGGTTCTCAAGCGCACTGGCCCTGCGGATTAAATGCAAGATCATCCCGCCGGCAACCGCCACAATGATGGTCAGGAATATAAACAGGAAACCTAATCCGATGGTGGAGATTGTGCCGAATATACCGCTGACCGTGTTGCCGGAAAACCACAGCATCAACGGCGCCGCCGCAATGAGGCCAAGGATGACGACCGCCACGATGAGCGGGATGGCGACGGTCAAGTTGATCAGGAATAGACGTACCGCTGTTCTCGACCATCCTAACTTGAAGCCCTCGCGGAAAGTCTTTTTCACGCCGGTAACCTCGTAATCATCCACAAGACGGATGAGTGCAGCTTCTGAGATGTATCGGGCAATAGCACCAATCACAACCAGCAGTAAAATGACACATCCTAACCCGATCACGATGGCGATGATCGGGCCAACGATTTTTTCTTCGAGCTGCCAACTTGGCATGCCCTCAAATTCTTTAAACAAGTCTTCCAACTGCTGCCCGATTTCACCCGGCGGCGTACTGAATTGCCCGTTATTGAAATCGTTCCGATTGAAAGTATAACGAGAGCTGTTCGCTGGCGATGATGAAGATGCGGTGATTGCCAGGATGATCCCGAAGATCCACAGGACGCGATACTGCCACAAGATAGCCCAAGCCCTTTTTAGAATTTTAGTATGATCCATGATATTTTCTCCTTTTAAGTTTCTTTATTCTGTTGGCGTATCGGTTGCCGGTTGAACTTCAACCTGCAACCAACCCGCCAAAATGCACACAACGATGATGACGGTCAGCTGCGGTAGAATCAGAGCCAGTATGATTGCAACCAGCAGACTGAAATCCAGCTCGAACTTCCCCTTAGTTGCGGTGATGTAAAGACGTTTCGATTTTGCTTCCTCAATAAAACTGTGTAATGCAGACATTTTTTTCTCCTTATAACTTTATTTATAGAGCGCTTTATACCGATTTGGTATTCATTGAGCGTTCTCTAACAACCCACCAACTGGCTAACCAGCACACGAAAAGTACACCGAGGACAAGTGGTACGATTAAGACGCTGAGTATCTGCCAATAAATTTGTCCATCCAGGCGCAAGGATTGCAGTAAAACTTCCAGAATCTGTATCAAGAATGGCTGGGTAACCCATCCCAGAGAGTTAGCCCAGGCGGACGGTGCGGGTGAAGTCAGAATCAGATCAATCGCGCCCGTTCCGGGAGCCACAAGTGAGATGATGTAGACACAGGTCATAACAATCAGGGAAGTTTGCACGAAAATCCATGTAGCTGCTAAACCTACAGGAATTGCCTTCCAGCCTGTGGTCAGGGTCCGCTCCAAAGCTGAAACTTCAGCTTTGCGAGGCAATAACAAGCCGACTTCTGCGACAAACTGATCCTCAGCTTTCAATGTACGGACTGGCGCTGTGTCACGCAACATATGGCTGAGTGCGGTGAGTTCTGCTAATTCCTGACGGCATAATTCACAAGTTTCCATATGTTTCTCTATGCTTGCGACCTGTGATGCTCTCAACTCACCATCCAGATAGGCACCTATGAATTCAGTGATGTGATCCATTATCCAACCTCCAATAAATCCGCCAGTGATGCACGTAAAAGTTGGCGGGCATAATTCAAACGCGACATAACCGTCCCAATGGGAATGTCCAGCGTTTCAGCGATATCGCGGTAAGACATATCCTCATACTCCCGCAGAACCAGAACACTGCGGCTCGCTTCCGGCAAAGACAGGATTGCGTGTTGTATGCGGTGAGAACGTTCTTGATCTACCATCGACTGCTCGGGCCCTTTCCTTTTCTCTGCCAGCACCGTGTTATCGATATCGATAGTTTGTTTTTCGGACCGCAGTAAATTGTAGGCAGAATTCATAGCAATTTTGTATATCCAATTACGAAAATTTGATTTCGGTTGATACTTGTCAAGGTACCGCCAGGCACGTATGAAGGCTTCCTGTGCTGCATCTTCAGACAAATGAGCATCCCCGCACATCCTGTAGACGAGATTCGTTACACCATCCCGGTGTCGTCTCACCAATTCACCAAATGCCCACCTGTCTCCCAGTTTTGCCTGGGTGATCAGGTCAAGCTCATGGTTATCTTGAGCTGAATCAAGATGTGCTGGTGTCAGTTCCATTCAGTTTTTTCCCTTCCTACTTATATAACACAAACGGCTCCGGATTTATTCGGAAGTTAATGATGAATTATATTTAAATGCAGAGGCGCAAAGATCAACGCATACAGAATGATTATTAGCACACATTAGGTCAGTGACGCCATAATAGTGAATGTAATGTATTTCCTGGTCTTCCAAATTAGGAAATCTGACTTACAATGATTGAATCCTGTTGGAGTTTAATCCCGAATGATTAATTATTTAATTACAGTCGTCTTGTCCGCTTTCCTGCTCTTTATGGTCCAACCCCTGATTGGCAAAGTCATTCTTCCATGGTTTGGCGGTTCTGCCGGGGTGTGGTCTGCTGTCCTGCTGTTTTTCCAGTTTATGCTGTTGTTGGGATATACATATAGTTTTCTGATTTCTACCTATCTGGACCGCAGCAAGCAAATCCTTGTGCACAGTGCTGTCGTGGCATTTTCCTTTGTGCTGTTAATGCTGGGAATGTGGGGTGACTGGATACCGTTATTGCCATCTGTGCAATTGAAACCTGCTGCCGACACCTATCCTATTATACGGATTCTGCTTATTCTGGGGAGCAGTGTTGGTATTCCATATTTTGTGCTCTCAACGACCAGCCCTCTGTTACAATCGTGGTACGCTGTTGAGTTGCCTGAAAAGACACCTTACTGGTTGTACGCGCTGTCCAACGGAGGATCGTTTGTTGCTCTGGTCAGCTATCCATTTATAATCGAGCCTATACTCACCGTTACCACGCAAGCCCGGTTATGGAGTTTGGCATATTTCATCTTCGTGTTGAGTGTGGGTTTCTTTGTACGGCGAGTGTGGACTAATAAAACGTTCCTTGCTGTATCTGCCACTAATAAAGAAGAGACACAAACGACCGGTACGGCGCATCTCCCTGCAGTACGACAACGGGGATTTTCACTTTTCATGCGCGACAAAACGCGGCAAGCACGGGGGAAAACAAGGGGGAAGAAAGGGCAAAGACCGCCGCTGAGCGCGGAAGATCGCGAGTATCTGCGGCGTATGGGCGCCGCAGCGCAATGGTTGTTACTCGCGATGTGTACCGCAATCCTGTTGGCAGCTGTGACGAACCAGATCACCCAGGATGTTGCGCCCATCCCGCTGTTGTGGGTATTGCCCCTCGGGCTGTATCTATTATCATTTGTCGTCAGTTTCAGCATCAAAGCTGCCACTACGCGGCTCTCAATTCCTCTGTTGGGTTTTGCCACGTTGGCGATGATTTATGCGCTTGCGCAGGGCAATGCGTTAAATATTCCACTCCAGATTGGCATCTATGCAACAGCGCTTTTTCTGGGATGTTTGGCATGCCATGGTGAACTTACCCGTTTGCAGCCTGAACCGAAATTGTTAACTGCGTATTATTTAATTATTGCCCTGGGCAGTGTCTTGGGCACTGTTGTGGTGAGTCTGGTAGCCCCATTGGTTTTTAACTATTACTGGGAGTTCCACCTGGGTTTCCTGTTGTGCTGGGCGGTTCTCATTGGTGTATTGTACTTCGACCAGAAATCCATTCTTCATAAGCAGAAAAAGGGCATGGCTTTGTATGCATTGCTTATCCCGCCGGTGTCTTTACTGTTTTTCACCGGGCAGTATATCCAGACTTTTCAAAGGACAACGATTACAGCCAGTCGGAATTTTTACGGTACTTTACGGTTACAGGAACAATCAAACCTCGCAGGATGGGAACCCTTTTATGTCCTGTCGCATGGGACAACAATTCACGGACTGCAATTTAAACCTTCGGAACTACGTAAAGAGCCGATTGCGTATTTTACACCCAGCAGTGGTGTGGGAAGATTGCTGTCTGGGATTAACGGTGATGCGCAAGGTAAAAAGGTGGGCGTTTTGGGGTTAGGGGTGGGGACCTTAGCCGCTTATGGACGCGACCAGGACGTTTATCGTTTTTATGAAATCAATCCGGAAGTCGTCGATCTTGCCGAAGGCAAAGAAGGTTACTTTACTTATTTATCAAGTTCATTGGCGGACATAGATATTATCCTGGGTGATGCCCGGTTATCCCTGGAAAGAGAACTGCAGGCAGGTCAAGCGCAAGCTTATGACGTTCTGATCCTGGATGTCTTCAGCGGTGATGCCCCACCCGTGCATTTACTTACTGCGGAATGTTTCTCACTTTATCTGGAACACCTGGCACCGGATGGTGTGATCGCGGCGAACGTCAGCACGTCGCATATCAACCTGACCCCTTTGCTGTCGCGGGTATCGGAGGCATTTGATTTACAGGGGATCCTCATTGAGGATGACGCAGCGGGGTATCCCTGTTGTTCTTCACGATGGGTTATTATGTCCAGGAGCTCGGGTATGCTGGCTTTGCCTGGCATGGCGGCGTTCAGCAAACCCCTCGACCCCGCACCCGCTAATGTCAGGTTGTGGACCGATGATTACAGCAATCCATTACAGGTTCTGTATTGAAAGTGACACCTCGTGCAAGCATACGCCCAATATAAGTTAGACATAATTGATTGGACTTGATATAGCCTTGCCGGGAGCTCAGCGCGTTAACCAAACCGGTGCGTGAGCGTTGAAATATTCTCAGGAATGTTGTATTGGTGTATGATTGGATTCCAATGACAGATCAGGTTCAGACCAACTAAATTTAAGGTAAAGGAGCACAAGATGAAAGAAATGGATGCAGGCATCCCATCGATACAGGTCTCAGGTCGCAGCCACCCACCGGACTGGGCGGTCAAGCAGCGTTATCTCATGGACCTGATGAATGACGCTGGTGTGGATTATGTTGAACGGTATACAAGACCTGACGGCACCCTCATTTGGCGTGAAGAATGGCCCGGTATGGACGGTTCAGATGATGGGTATGAAAGTTTCCTATCATTCCCGCTCTTCTATATCCTCGGCGGGGGAGAACATCTCCATGATCTCGCGCGTCAGGAATGGAATGCTGTGACCTGGCAATTCACCGGTTACGGTCAGGTATCGCGGGAGTACGATGCCTATTACGATTGGATGCATCACGGTGAAAGTTCAACCATCATCTACTACCTGGGCATGGCAAACCCTGACCATTTTGTGGACCGCACCCGGGCATTGCGATTTGCCGCCATGTATATGGGTGAGGATCCAGAAGCACCCAACTGGGATGCCGATTTGAAGATGATCCGTTCTCCCATTAACGGCAGCAAAGGCCCTTGCCTGGAAATGACCGCAGTGGATTGGGTAACGCATCGCGCTGTTCTGGCAAATTATCTGTCGCCCTACGAAGATGTGCCGGGTTATGAGATTACGGATCCGTTCACCAAACTGGATTGGAACAACGATGAAATCTTTGGTAAAATCCTCAAGCTGATGAATGAAAGGATGGTGCCCGGCGACGTGCCCTTGAACCTGACCTCAACCAGTCTGATTACCAGCGCTTTTATGTATTCAGGCGATGTAAAATACAAACAGTGGGTGCTGGATTATCTCGGCGCCTGGAAAGAGCGAACCAAAGAGAACGACGGTATCATGCCCGACAATGTAGGTCCCAGCGGGGTTATTGGTGAGAGGATGCATGGCAAGTGGTGGGGCGGATATTACGGTTGGCGTTGGCCCCACGGTGCCATGAATCTGCTGGAGTCGACTTTGATTTCTGGCTCTAATGCATTACTGCTGACCGGTGATTCGTCGTGGTTGGATTTACACCGCAGCCAATGTGATGTGCTGTGGGCACGACGGCGGGATGAGGACGGGCAGGTCAAAGTTCCTCACCGGTATGGTGATGTGGGTTGGTTTGATTATCGTCCGCTCCGCGCAGAGCATTACATCCACACCTATTACCTGAGCCAGAGCCCGGAAGATTTAGCCCGGTTGCAAGAACGCTTCCCGAACCGGAAGTCATGGTATACCCAAACACCCAGATTTGGAAAGTCAGGACATTTTGGACCCGAACGCTGGTTTGGTTATATTGCCGGCGAAAACCCTGATTTCCCCAATCAAATTCTGGAAGATACCTATACCTGTATGCAGCAAAGACTGGATAAGATCGATAATGATGATTGGGAGAACATGGAAGATTGGGATGTCCATCACTGGCAGGACCTTAATCCTGTGGTGCCTGAAGGTTTAATACAAATGGCGATGGGTACCCCGGCGGCGGTTTATCACGGTGGTTTGCTGCACGCGAGCGTGCGTTATTTTGACCCGGAGGCTGACCGCCCTGGTTTGCCGGACCATGTCGCAGCCCTGGTTGAATCTATCACACCTGAAGGTATTGTCCTCAATCTGGTCAACATTGATCCCCTGGGCGGGCACGAGGTTATCGTCCAGGCAGGTGGGTTTGGCGAGCATAACTTTAGCACTGCCAAAGTTCTTAATACTAAGGGTGAGGACATTCCCTCTGAAGTGAACGGCCGGTATCTGCATGTCAGCCTGGGACCATGGACTCAGGTGAAACTGCAGCTGGGTATGGAACGCTATGTCAACCAACCGACGTATACATTCTCCGCTGATGTCTAGAGAAAATCGCAGCAGTATATGAGAGTGTTTTAAGCAAATTGTGTGTAATTTGTCATCCTGAGTAGTTGAAAGCGGTTGCGATGTAAACTCAAAAAGAATACAGTGGTGTGTCATTGCGAAGATGAAATCACTTTTTGATTTCTCCTTCGCAATGACTATTTAAGATTCGCTATCATTATACATAAAGGATTATCGGACTGTGGAAAAACGAAAATTGGGTTATTCTGACCTGTATCTTACGACCGTTGGATTTGGCGCTGCCTCGATTGGGGCAGGCAGAGCCTATGGCTATGCAGAACGTGACGATGAAGAATCGATCGCGACGGTGCATTGCGCACTGGATTTAGGGATTAACTGGATTGATGTGGCCCCGCTCTATGGTCAGGGGCATGGCGAGGAAATGGTAGCCCGCGCACTGGATGGGATTCACACTGACGTTATTGTGGCGACGAAGTGCGGACGGCGTTGGGACGAGGACGGCAAGGGTTATGCATCTTTACGCGCGGAAAGTATTCGGGAGGAAGTTGAACTCAGCTTGCGAAGGTTGGACCGCGAAGTTATTGACCTTTATCAAATACATTCGCCGCGCCCTGAAGAAGAGTTAGAAGAGGGCTGGGGCGCTATTGCTGATTTGATTCAGGAGGGTAAGATTCGCTATGGGGGCGTTTCTAATTTTACACTTGCGCAGATAAAGCTGGTACAAGCTATCCATCCTGTAGCTTCGATACAACCTTCTTACAGCATGGTAAATCGTGATATTGAAGCTGAGATACTGCCTTATTGTAAAGAAAATCAAATAGGCGTTATCCCGTACAGTCCTATGCAGTCGGGTCTCCTCACTGGCAAGTTTGGGAGAGAGCATATTGAAAGCCTGCCTGAAACGGATTGGCGTTTGCATACAAGGCAATTCCGCGAACCTGCGCTGACTGCCAACCTTGCATTCGTTGAAGAACTGCGAGTGATGGCTGAGAGACTTGACAAACCGATGGGACAGATTGCGATCGCCTGGGCATTGGTGCGTCCGGAAATCACTGCTGTGATTGTCGGCGCACGGCGTCCTTCCCAGATTGCGGAAACAGGACCTGGCGGTGACCTTGTACTGGAGCCGGATGATCTGGATGAAATCAACCGGTTGTTGGAGGCGCTTTAGAAGTGGGTCAGGGTGTTATACCAATCCTGGTCCTAAGCTAAAGTTGAAATGCATTCTGGTCATCGCGCAGCATACCGGATAGCAGGAGGTGAACCTATGAAATTATACAAAGAAGCACCTGAGGTTGGTAACTCCTTTCGTGAAGCATTTCTGGACCAAGTTGAGACGCTCCTTGATAGAGAATATGCGATGGCTGAAACCCGTCGGGCTGGTAGTTTTGCGCCTGACATGGCATCGATATCCGCTTATGGGTCCAGTTTAGTGCCATATAGAAAAGCCTTTCGCACTATGCTGGGGTGGCCTTTAACGTTACCGTGGTCTGAGGATGTTCCGGTTGCGCGCGAGGTGCATGTCGCAACGGATAATCTGGGCAGTATCACCCGGTTGTGGATTGAAGTCATGCCGGGTTTGGAGTTGTACGGTATTTTGTTCCTGCCACAAAGTGTTGATCCGGTGCCCCTGGTTCTATCACAACACGGGGGGTTAGGCACACCTGAACTGTGCTCTAATTTTTTTGGTTCGGCAAATTATAACAATATGACCCGCCGTGTTCTGCGGCACGGTGTCGCTGTGTTCGCTCCTCAGCTGTTCCGCTGGGATGAGCAGTATGGGCGTCAACCTGATCCTGGGCGATTGGACCAGGAATGCAAGCAGTTAGGTGGGTCGCTGGCGGCGTTAGAGATACACATGCTTCAGCGGGCACTGGATTATCTGATAAAAAGAGATGAGATAGATCCGGAGCGGGTCGGAATGATTGGCCTTTCGTACGGTGGTTTTCATACACTTTACACGACAGCAGCGGAGCCCCGAATCAAAGTGGCTGTCTCATCTTGCTTCGTCAATGACCGCCGGCGCTATGGGCGGGGAGACTGGGGGTGGTTTAATGCCGCCAATCTGTTTTTTGATGCTGAGGTTGCGGGTTTGATTTGTCCCAGGGCATTGTATATTGAGGTTGGACTGCATGATGCGTTGCTTGATGTCAACTCTGCGCGTCCTGTGGCTCAGAAAGTGCTTGATGTTTATCAGAAACTGGGCATCCCGGAACGTTGCGTGTATTATGAGCATCCTGGCGTTCACGAGTTGGATAAAGGGGATGGTGGGATTCGTTTCCTGATCGAGAATCTGTAACAGGGACGATATAAACGCAGTTATGTTACCCGCGAAGACGGGCGTAAAGCCCTATACAGAATATCTCTATGGTATCTGAGGGGTCATTCTCTTCCCGTACTTTTTAGTGAAGGACTGGCGGATACAGAAGCATTTTGACAATATGCAGTTTTACTTTATGATTTATTTGGATCGATCTAAATCAAGCATAGTCCATATCTATGACCTCAAACAAGAAACAGGATAGCAAAGCTGTAACCCTGCTGGATGTCGCTGAAGCCGCAGGCGTCTCACGCTCGACAGCTTCCCTGGTTGTCCGCAATAGCCCACTTGTTGCTGTCAGCACACGGCAACGCGTGCTGAAAATCATGCATCAACTGGGATACGTTCAAAATCGAGCTGCTGCCAGTTTACGATCCCATCAGTCCTATACGATCGGGCAGGTTGTTACGGATATCACCAATCCTTTTTTCGCCCAAATGACGTTGGGCAGCGAGGAAATTTTTAACACTGAGAACTATGCCGTATTGCTGGCGAATTCCTCCGATAATGTGGCGAAACAGGAACGGTTGTTAGAAACAATGGTTGCGCATCGCGTCGACGGTCTCATTCTATGTCCCGCTAAAGGCACTTCACCTGAACAGATCCGGCGGTTGTTGAATTGGCATGTCCCTGTTGTTCTTGTTGTGCGGTATTTATCCGATATCGCATTGGATTATGTGGGCGCTGATAACCTTCATGGCGCAAAGTTGGCTGCATCGTATCTATTAGGTCAAGGGCACCGCCGGATAGCCTTTATCGGAGGACCGGAGGGCTCTTCTGCGCGACATGACCGGCTTAATGGATTACATCAGGTGCTGAAACATCAGGGGGTTGGATTTGATGCCTCTTTGTCTGCCACAAGCCCTGTAACCCGGAATGGAGGTTTGGAGAGTATCAACAAACTATTGCGCCTTGCTGACCCGCCAACGGCAGCGTTGTGTTATAACGACATCATTGCTTTCGGCGTTATGTTGGGACTGCAGTCTCAGAATCTCCTGCCGGGGCGAGATTTTGCTGTGGTGGGCTTCGATGATATTGAAGAGGCTGCTTTATGGCACCCGCCTTTGACAACTATTGCGATTTCGCCCATGGATATCGGCACCCAGGCTGCGCAGCTGCTGCTGGATCAGATGGAGCATCCGGATAGACCGCCTAAACAGGTTATCTTGTCACCGGAGTTAATTGTACGAGCGTCTGCATAAAAATGGTAATTTCAGACTGTGCTCTGAAGTTGTGGTTGCGGCTTATTCACAATTCTGTTTCTCGGTAAGTCTTCTAAAACCAAGGAGGTTATGATGCTATACGGATACACTGGAAAAATTATGCATGTTGATTTAACCGAAGGCACTATAAAGATTGAGGAACCGGATGAAGTCTTTTACCGGACGTATTTGGGCGGGAGTGCGATGGGGGCCTATTATCTGTTTAAAAATACGCCTGCCGGAACCCATGCGCTGGATCCAGCCAACACGTTGTGCCTTACATTGGGTCCGATGACCGGCGCCGGGATCTCTGGGCAGTCCAGAGTTTCGGCGACTGCTGTGTCCCCATTAAGTGGTCTTGCATCTGAATCCACCGGTGGTGGCTTTTGGCCTGCCGAACTGAAATTTGCCGGATTCGACGGAATTATTCTCCACGGAAAAGCTAAAAAACCAATTTACCTATGGGTGCATGATGGGGAAGTCGAACTGCGCGATGCCCGACACCTGGGAGGGCTCTATACCGCCGATGTGGAAGACCGACTACGGGAGGAATTGGGTGATGCTCATATTCAGGTTTTGCAATGCGGTCCTGCTGCAGAAAGCGGCATCCTGTACAGCGCTCTGATCAGCAACGCGAATCGAGCCAACGGGCGGAGCGGCATGGGCACCGTGATGGCATCAAAAAATGTTAAGGCTGTGGTGGTGCGCGGTACGCAGCGACCCTCCATTGCAGATGCAGAGACATTGCGCGGTATGGCGAAATGGGGGGTAAGCAATATCAAGACCTCAGGGGTTAATGGGATTCATACCACCGGGACTGCCGGTATTACCCTTGGACAATCCATATCGGGTGGATTACCCACACGAAACTGGAGCAGCGGTACTTTTGAAGGTGCAGAAGCTATTACCGGTGAAACGATGGCTGAGACGATCCGTGTCGCGCAGGATACGTGTTATGGCTGCGCGGTGCGATGTAAACAGGTGGTTGAGGTTACGACAGGACCCTATTTGGTTGACAGACGTTATGGGGGACCTGAATATGAAACACTGGCGACCTTGGGTTCTTACTGCGGTGTGGATAATCTGGCGGCTATAGCAAAAGCCAATCAATTGTGCAATATGTATGGTATGGATACGGTATCCTGCGGTGCGACGGTTGCCTGGGCTATGGACTGTTTCGAGCATGGTTATTTAACTCTGGAGGATACTGGTGGACTTGATTTGAGATTCGGCAATGCTGAAGCCATGGTCAACCTCGTTGAGATGATTGGGAAACGTGAAGGTTTTGGTCGCGTTCTGGGTGAGGGCTCAGTCCGGGCGGCAAAGCGGCTTGAACTGGGAGAGGAATTGGTAGTAGCGGTTAAAGGGCGTGAATTTCCTGCCCATATGCCCCAGGTAAAGCGCTCACTTGAATTAATTTATGCTGTCAACCCCGGCGGTGCTGATCATACCGTCGTTGAGCACGATCCGGACTACTTCGGCAGCCCGGATCACATATCGGAACTGGGTTTGCTCAATCCACAGGAATCAGAGGTGATGAATCCTGAAAAGGTGCGCTTTGCTCTTTATACTCACCGCCTTGTCAGTGCTGTGGACAGTCTGAGTTTGTGCTGGTTTGTTTGGGGAGGCGCCTGGCAACTTTACGGACCCAATCAGATTGTCGAAGGGGTGCGCGCCGTGACGGGATGGAATTTCAGTTTGTGGGAGCTGATGAAGGTGGGTGAGAGGCGCTTAAATTTGCTGCGCGCGTATAATGCGCGAGAAGGTGTTGGTTCGGAAGCGGATACCGTTCCCCCGAAAATGCTGGTCCCCCTGACGGGTGGCAGCAGTGACGGTGTGGCGATCAAACTTGAGGAAGCCGAAACAGCGCTGCAGCAATATTATCAAATGTCTGGTTGGGATAAGCGCGGTATGCCAACCAAAGCGAAGCTGTATGAACTTGGTTTGGGATGGGTCGCTGAATCATATTGACAATCTCGATCGGATAATAAACGCTGACCGTGTAGGTGCGACCTTCCGGTTGGGTTTATGTTATTAACAACATCAAACAGAAGACGGGTGACAGTCACATAGCTGTTAACATAGAGGCCATTGACATTCTATAAAGTGACTGTCACCTAAAAACTTTGTGCTTGGTGGACAGCATTTTTTTTGTTAGATCTATTTCCAAACCTTTCTACGATGGGGGACTCATGCAAACAACTGTCAAGCTATCTATGGATGCTGATATCGGCACACTCACTTTTGTGTGTGATGAAACCGGTAAGCCAACGACATTGGATCTCCGAGTATTGGATGAACTGGATGCCCACCTGTCGACGATTGAGTCTCACAGTGATAGGCTGCGTGCGGTTCTCGTGGAAAGCGCTTACCCCAAATATTTCATTGTCGGTGCGAATATCAATGCTTTGAAAACCTTGAACGCTGACACTATTGTGCCCTGGGTGAAAAAAGGCCATGAAGTTTTCAATCGACTTGAAGCGCTTCCCCTGCCGGTGATTGCTATTGTTGAAGGTTACGCTTTGGGTGGTGGGTTGGAACTGGCAATGGCGTGCGACATGATCCTGGCAGCGGACACGGCTAAATTCGGGCAACCTGAAGCGAATTTAGGTGTGGTGTCAGGCTGGGGGGGGAGTTACAGATTACCGCTGCGTGTGGGGTTGTCGAAGGCTAAAGAGATGTTTTTCACTGCAGCCATATTAGATGCAGACGCAGCCTTTGCTGCCGGTTTGGTCGATTTCGTAGGTGAAAAAACGCGTTTGGATGCGCATCTCCTTGGATTGCTGGCAGGCATCCGGAGAAGTGGGGCATTGGCAGTCCGTCAAATGAAAGCCTTAATCAATGCCAGCCCTCATATCAATCTCGCTCTTAACGGGGAAGCGGAAGCACGGGCTTCCCAGCTGTGTATGGCGGACGCTGCAACTGTGGAACGCGTATCGCGATATCTCGCCAGTCGCAAATGAGAATACTTTTATGGGCAATTATCGCAGTACCGGATTTTGAAGCAGCTAAGATTGCTTAACGCTGCAAATTGTGGTTAAAAACAGGAGAATATTTTATATGACGGATGCTTCTTTTTCAAATTACATCATTGTAAAGCAGGATGATCTGTACCAGGTGTACTGCGCTGTCCCTCAACATCTGCGTTTTTCTACCCGCTCAGCTTCTGAAGCTGTGGCATTCGCTGTTTCATGTTTGAAAGATAGTGGCGGTGAGATTTCGCTGGGAGCTGGCGAATATATTATTGATGCCCCTCTGCACCTAGCCAATAACGTCTGGCTGCATGGCAGCGGTCGCGGTACAAGGTTGCGCGTTAGCTCAGATAATACAGAGGGTTTTGGAATTATATGTCAAAGCCTGTTTGGTATCGAGATATCCAATCTGGCGGTCACCGGGAAAGATAATGCTCAAGCGATAGCGGGTATTGTCCTGGATGGCTGCGGTGATAGCACAATCCACGACGTGTTCTGCGGTGGGTTCATGGGTTATGGCATCTGGGTCCGGAACGAAACCATGATGAGTGAAATCAGAGGCTGCAGCCTGGCGGGGAATGCGAAAGCCAACATCTTTTTCGATAAGCACAGAAGAGGCAAATATGGGGATTTTATTCCCAATCTGATTACAAATTGTAAGATATATGGGGGAGGGAAGGGCATCGATTGTCTGGAAACGACCGTTCTCAACATTGTAGCGTGCATCATTTATCAGACACATGATGTGGCAATCCACATTCGCGATGTGAGTTACAGCGTGCTGGTATCCGCATGCCGCACATTTCAAATCGGTAGCCATGCTGTTGTCGTGGAAAATACTGGAGAGTTTAACCTTACCAGCAACATCCTGTGCTGGCATACTGGGCACGGACTTGTTGTTAATAACAGCGGTTGGGGCGCGGTTGTGGGCAACGAGATTATTGACAGCGGGTCCTATAATGCGGGTGTGAAAGATTTCAGTACCAGAATCAGTGATGTTCCTTCGGGAGTTCCGCTACATGATGGGATTCATTTTACCAATGTGCGTGGATTTAATGTGACGGGTAATACCATTTTCAATTGGCCCCAGGCGCGCAAGCTGCATGTGGGGATTTTTGAGGACAGCACCAGCCGCAAGAATAGTTTTAGCAATAACAGCATCAATTATTTCGATAAAGCTGCCATAGAATCTTTGGGCAATGAGCCAACGATCCTCAATAACACGATTGACGCTGACAATCCCCATGATGGGAATCCGGATGAGATTTATCATCAAAGTTTTCAAACAAATTTGATGGATCAATTTATTGATATGGTGTTATAACGTACTGGTTGTTTAAAAACAGGTGAACCCAGGTGGATTCGTGTAAATAAATCACGTGTAAGGAGGGCACATATGAAAACTATTGTTATTTTGTCCGATTCATTGAACAGGCATTATCTGCCCATATACGGCAATGACTGGGTTATCGCTCCCAATATAACCCGGTTCGCGGAACGCGGGATTGTGTTTGACAATCACTGGATTGGTTCAGCGCCTTGTATGCCCGCACGGCGCGACATGCTCACCGGCAGGCTGAATTTCCTGGAAAGAGATTGGGGAGGTTTGGAGCCCTTTGATATTCCGTTTCCGCATCTCCTGCGCGATGAAGGGAGTGTATTCTGCCATATGGAAACTGACCACTACCATTATTTCCACGTGGGGGGTGAGAATTACCATATGCCCTTCAACACTTGGTCTTTTCATCGAGGTCAGGAATCGGACACGTATATATCCAGGGTGGATGCGCCGGCAGAACCGGAACACCTTGGTAAATGGAGTGACCAATACGCTTTGAATCAGACAAGTTACAAAACTGAAGCGGATTATCCAACACAGCGCACATTCCAGGGGGCTATCGATTGGCTGCATGCCAATGAGGACGCAGACGATTATTTTCTCTGGGTTGAAGTCTTTGATCCGCATGAACCCTTTGACTGCCCGCAGGAATATCTGGACATGTACGGCGACGATTGGGACGGTCCGCTCTACAATTGGAGCGGATATGAGAAGGTGGTTGAAGAGAGCACGGCAACAAAGCATTTACGAAAACAATATGCCGCGACACTGACGATGATGGATGCCTGGTTCGGAAAGTTGTTGGACGAATTGGAAAGGCAGAATGCGTTTGAGGATACGCTTATCATCCTCACGACAGACCATGGTCACCTGTTGGGCGAGCGCGGTTTGACGGGTAAGAATAACTGGCAGTGTTGGAATGAACTCGCCCATATTCCGCTGATCGTGCACCTGCCTGGTGGCGCTCATGCGGGTGAACGACGGAGTCAATTGACGCAAAATATCGATATCATGCCGACCGTCTGTGATCATCACAATGTTCCCATATCCCACGCTATTCACGGGAAATCCTGGACAGATATACTCAATAACGATGGACCTTCACAACGCGAAGCGGCGCTGTATGGTTGGTTTGGGCAGACGGTCAATGTGACCGACGGGCGTTATACTTATTTCCGCGCACCGGAAATGGATGAGAACACTCCTCTGTACAGGTATTTCCTTACACCTGGGACGTTCAGCATGCGTGATGTTTGTGCCAAATCCTTTTATGATGAGGCTGAATTGGGCGCTTTCCTTCCGTACACTGATTATCCGGTTATTCGTGCTCGGGCACACAAGGAGCGCAGCCCGGATTGGTCGGATACGATGTTGTACAATCTGGAACAGGATTATGCCCAACTGGTTAACACTAGCAGGCACCAA
This sequence comes from uncultured Chloroflexia bacterium, assembly GCA_963700595.1. Lineage (GTDB taxonomy): Bacteria > Chloroflexota > Anaerolineae > B4-G1 > SLSP01 > PWVB01. The sequence continues at coordinate 419,811 of CAVOYE010000006.1, read as the reverse complement.
AGATGAACAGGCATATATCACGCTGTTATTACGCACAATGAAAGCTATGGATGCACCCGCCTGGCAATATCAGCGTTTAGGGTTGGATTATTCCTGAAAAAGAGGTGATATGGATACTCAAAAGCTCCCCAATATAGTCTTTGTATTTGCAGATCAGTGGCGCGCGCAAGCGACCGGATACGCCGGCGACCCAAATGTGCAGACGCCGAATCTGGATGCCTTCGCCGCAGAAAGTCTTAACTTCACGACAGCAGTCTCGAACTGTCCGGTGTGCAGCCCATGGCGGGCGACGTTGATGACGGGCCAATATCCGTTAACCCATGGCGTTTTTGTCAATGACGTGCCCATATCCAGTCAGCCAGTATATTTAGCGGAATGTTTTCAAGCAGCAGGTTATGATACAGCCTACATAGGGAAATGGCACATCGATGGGCAAGGTCGCAGTGCGTATATTCCACCGGAGAGGCGTAAAGGTTTCGATTATTGGAAAGTGCGTGAGTGTACGCACGACTATAATCACTCCTTTTATTATGCTGACACGGATGAGAAACAATGGTGGGAAGGTTATGACGCTGGAGCCCAGACTCTTGACGCGGTCAACTATATCGAAGGGCGGGAGAAAGAGAAGCCCTTTATGTTGGTGCTCTCCTGGGGACCTCCGCATGATCCCTATGATACTGCGCCCGAAGCCTTCAAGGCTTTGTATAACCCGGACAACCTAATTTTACGTCCCAATGTGCCAGAGGATGTTGCAGTAGAGGCTCGGGAGTGGTTAGCCGGTTATTACGCGCACTGCAGTGCCCTTGACGCGTGTTTCGGACGTCTGCTGCAGGCATTGGACAAGGTGGGGATCGTGGAGGACACCCTGGTGATATTTACCTCGGACCATGGTGATATGCTGGGCTCGATGGGAGCCCGGAATAAGCAGCGTCCCTGGGATGAATCAATCCTTGTGCCTATGCTGCTGCGCTATCCAAAAGAGTTTGGTAGACAGGAACGCCTGGTGAATACGCCCTTTAATACACCGCATCTAATGCCGACGTTATTAGGATTGGCAGGATTGGATGTTCCGGACACGGTGGAAGGCTTCGATTTTTCATCTTTCCTGCGTGGGGAAGGTCCGGCACCAGAGGATGCCGCGCTCATTGAGTTACCTGCATGTTTTCATCAATACGCGTATTATCGGGGCGGAAAGGAGTGGCGCGGTTTGCGCACTTCCCGCTATACCTACGTCATTCATCGTGAAGGACCGTGGTTTTTATTTGACAATGCCAGTGACCCCTATCAAATGGAGAATCTGGTTGGGTCTCCGCAATATGCACCACTGCTGGCTGAGTTGGACCAAGCGTTGCGGCACCGTCTCGATGCAAGGGGAGACCTTTTCCTCTCCGGTCATGAACTCATCAGGCAGGCTGGATATGCCGTGGATGAGCGCGGAGATCCCGTTTATATGCCGTAGTGTGTTTGGATTAACAATGACGGATTCCGTGATTCGAAAGGCCTGAGTCCGGTTGAAATCGATGAAATTCGGTAGTTGGAGATATGCTTTATGCATAAAAATCAGCGTGAGAGCCTAAGTGAAGCGGAAGAATACGCCCTGTTTGGTTACCCGCAAACGACACAGCAGGACTGTGATTTTCTGGAAGGTATCGTTAAAGCTGCGAACTGCGCAACACCCGCGCTGCTGGATATTGCTTGTGGGATAGGCAGGCATGCTCTGGAGTTATCTCGCCGCGGATATGATGTGACAGGCGTTGACATATCAGAAGACATGGTCGGTGCTGCCAGGAAAAATGCTGAAGCAGAGGGTCAGGATGTTCGATTTGAGGTACAAGATATGCGGGTATTGGATTATCACGACCAATTTGATATTGCCTATATCCTCTTTAATACGATGGGGTTGTTGACCAGCAATGAAGACGTGCTGGCTTTCTTGCGCTGTACCTGTGAAGCTCTGCATCCCAACGGTTTATTTGTTTTCCAGGTAGGCAATCTCTGGTCCTATATTGCAGAGGGTAATTTTACAAACAGCGTTTATGAAAGCGAGGATGAGAATGAGGGTGTAAAACGCCAATTGCGAATGCAAATGATTATTGGACCCTACAATAACATTTATCGCATGCACTATGAGAAGCAGTACTGGCGGAATGGGATTGAGTTGGAACCCAAAAGCGAGGACGTTGACCTGCGAATTTTCTCATTGCACGAATTGGATCTGCTATTGGAACTAAGCGGTTTTAAACGTCTGAGAGTTTTTGGTGATACCCGATTTTCCTCTATCATTGAGGATCCGAACCGGATATTTATGGATGAGAATCCATATAAAAGTTATGTTGTCTTAGCCATGAAGAAAAAGCAATAAGGTGAAATATGATTCAGAATATATGTGTTGTCCAAGATGATAGTGTACAAGGCGACATGCCAATGACTAAGGCGATTACGGATATAACCCACGAGGTGATTTACCAATCAACATCTGCCAGTGCAGTCATCCAGTGGGCAAACGACACATTGGCTGGAGATGGTGGAGAGATAAAAATCAATCGAGGACGATTTGTCCTTGATGAAATGGTATGTCTGGGTGATAACGTTTGGATCACAGGAAGTGGACGTGGCACGAAACTACTCATAAATAGTGTGACGGGATTGTTAGCAAAAGGCGTTAAGGGCGTAGAAATATCCAATCTGGGGGTTATTGCTGCTGATGAAAAAGCGCAAGCCGGGATTGTACTGGATGCGAGTGTGGACAGTAAAATTCGGGATGTTTTAGCTGCAGGGTTCTCCGGATACGGCATATGGGTAAGAAATAACTCAATACTTTGCAGTGTTCAGGGATGCAGTCTGGCGGGTAATCGCCTGGCTAATCTGCATTTTGATCATCTGGAGCGAGGGGATCACGGTGACTTCATCCCCAATCTGGCGAGTCATTGCATGATTTATGGTGGGGGTAAAGGTATTGATATTACGCGCTCAATTGTCCTCAATGTCGTGGGATGTGTCGTCTATCAAACCGGTGATATTGCTTATCATGTGCGCAATACCAGTAACAGTGTTTTGATTTCCGGGTGCCGCTCCTTCCAGATTACCGGACCTGCGGTTGCGGTCGAAGATACGCATGAGTTCAATCTTTCAAGTAATGTGTTCTGCTGGCATACGGAAGAGGGCGTGCGTTTGAAGAATTGCAACTGGGGAACGATAAGTGGCAACGAGGTCATCGATACCGGGAGTTATAATCCGGGCACCAGAGATACCACAACCAAGTTTAGCGATATTAAAATTGATATACCGCTTTTTGATGGCATCTCGCTGGAGAACTGCCAGGGTTTCACTGTTAACGGCAATGCGATATTCAACTGGCCAGTCTGTCCCAAAATGCATGCAGGAATCCGTTTGGACGAGAAGTGTTTCAAGAACAATATCGTGGGAAATAACATCAATTACTACGAGATGACGGATGTCTTGTCAGAGGGGATAGAGACTGTTGTGGCAAACAATGTAGGCTATGGTGATAAACCTTTTCAATCAGCGGAAGCGGTTGGCACGACGATTCAGAGCTTTTACCCGAAGTTGACAGATGATTTTATCGTTGATGTGCTGGGTACTGGAGACCTGAAGTAAGGTGGTGTTTTCAGGTGGGCTTTTCCGAATTTGAGAAAATATGTGTGAGGTAAAATAACTTAGATGGGGGAGGTATCTTACGTGCGTGATGAAAAATTGGCATTAGAGGGACTGCGAATTATCGATTTCAGTCATGTGTTTCAGGGACCTGTTGGCATGCAGCTCCTGGGAGATTTTGGCGCTGATATTATCAAAATAGAAAGACCTGGTTCAGGTGATTGGAGCAGGAGTTGGGGACCTTATATCGGCGATACAAGCCTGCCTTATGTTAGTTTAAATCGCAATAAGCGCTGTGTGACTTTAGATCTCAAGGTACAGGCGGCACGAGATATTCTAGTTAATTTGGTGAAAACAGCGGATGTTCTGGTTCACAACTTCAGGCCAGGTGTTATGGAGCGTTTGGGCTTTGGTTATGAAACATTGGCAGAGCTTAATCCGCGCCTTATTTATGCAAGTTCAAGCGGTTGGGGTGATAAAGGCCCATATGTGGACAGCGGACGAGGAGGTCATGATCTTATGGCAAGGGCTGGGGCAGGTTTGTTCGTGCCACTGGGACCTGATGGCTTGCCTGTACCTGCAGGGATTTCAGCGGATTATCCCGCCGGGATGCTGCTGGTGATTGGTATCCTAATAGCTTTGCAGTCGCGCCAACGCACGGGAAAGGGGCAATTGGTCACTACTGATCTACTCAGCGCCGCGTTTCACACCAATACATGGCAAGCTGCTGAAGTGCTGAACCAGGAAAGAATAGATTCGACAGGGGGCGTGGGAGCTTCAGAAAAGGCTATTCAGAGTTCATTTGCGACGAAAGACGGCTTTATTGAAGTCTCACCAGTTTTTTCGGATGATGCATTGCGCGACATATCACTGGCACTGGGTATGGAAGATATGTCAAAGGATCCACGTTTTGTAAATAAAGAAGATCGCCCCGCTTTGGCAGATGAAATCAATGCTATTTTTTCAGAACGTTTCCGCGATAAAACGACCGCAGAATGGATAAGCATATTGGAACCGCAGCGTATATTATGTACAGAAATAAAGACCTATGCCGAAGCTGCTGAAGATCCGCAGTTGCTGGCGAACGATATGATTGTGCAGATGGAAGTGAAAAACGCAGGTCCACTCAATATGCTTGGAACACCTATAAGACTGTACGGTACGCCGTCCTCTCTGCGAATTTCACCGTCAGAACTGGGTGCTCATACATTGGAGGTAGTGCGTGAATTAGGTTATACAGAGGAAGAAATTGACGCTTTTGAAACTGCCGGCGCATTCGGATAAGATATTCTCATTACTTCGCAGCGCATTATCCGCGACTAAAATAAAATCACCGGCGATACCTCGTCGGTGATTTTATTTGTGGTGATGCCCCAGAGAGGACTCGAACCTCCACGCCCGTTAGAGCACAGCTCCTCAAGCTGCCGCGTATGCCTATTCCGCCACTGAGGCATGATTGATAAGCCATATTATACGCAACGTTGTGCAGTTGTCAAACAAAAAGCATTGAGTACAATACATCTATGACATCCGAACCCGAGGTAACGCGCATCGCCATTTATCCTAGTGATCAGGTCATTTTCCCTGGTCAGGTCTTTCCGCTCTACGACGAGGTAGGAACCTATGGGTATGGTGAACCAGAAGCTTTAAAACAGATGATGCACCATTGCCGCACCCAGCATCGCCCTTTAGGCATAGTGTTCATTCCTGACAAGCGTGGTTATGCATTGGCGCGCATAGGGACGATAGCGCATATAGTTGATGCGAGTGAAACATCGTTTCAGGCAGATGGTTATCCTGTTGTGGTTGGCAGTGCGCGTTTCAGGATGTTACAGATTCACCATGACCACAAATACCTGGAGGCAACAGTCGCGGTATATCCCTGGGAACAAACACCTGCACCACCATGGGATCTGATTGAGAATGTCGGATCTTACTTGCGCCGGTACACAAAGGCGATGTCAGATTTGCTGCCTCCGGTTTTGATGCCCGAGATCCTTGAACCCTCTGCTGCTACGCTGGGTTCATTATCTGCAGCAATACTTCAACTGCCAGAAAACGAAAGGCAGCGATTGTTAGAGTTAAACTCGACTTATGACCTGTTGCTGGGCGTGTTAAAGCATTTGCGGCTATATGTACCACTTGCTGAACGCGCAGCAACAATGCCGCCTTCAGTTCCTGAAGCTTATGAACGCATCCTGATGAATTGATTATTCTTCCAATGTCAGTGGTATATTATTTTCTGTGAGTTCATTGTTATGTTATTAAATGCGGGGCAAAACCCGCATTTTTGTTTTTAGAAACCATATTTTATTTTTCCCATTTTTGAGGATTTATGAAACGCGATTTGCGTTGGTATGATGCCATCAGCATCAATATTTACTACCTGGGATTGACTGCTATCTCGCAATCCATGGTCGGTCTGCTGCTCCCTTTGTTTGTTCAGGATTTTGTCGGTGTGAGCAGGCAGGGAACTTATATTGGGCTTATCCGCTTCTGGGGGCTACTAACCGCGCTGCTTTCCCAGGCTGCCATGGGTTTGTTGAGCGATCACAGCACATTTTCCTGGGGCAAACGGAAGCCATTTATCCTGGCGGGTGGGCTGTTAAATATTTTCACACTATGTGCGATTGGTTTTTCCTCATCGGTTACTGGTATGGAAGGCTATTGGCTCCTGTTTGTGCTGTACATCATTTTGCAATTTGGTGCGAATACGTCACAGGGAGGTCTGCAATGCCTGATCCCGGATCTTGTGCATCAAGGCAAACATGGGATGATGGCGGGGGTCAAGGCAGTATTGGAGGTGCCTGTAGCGGTGATTGTGGTAACTTTATCCGTAGGCGCTTTTGTCAAGGTTGGAAACATCTGGGGTGCACTCATCGCGTTGATGGCGATCTTGTCGTTTGTATTGTTGATAACCATGACAGTGAAAGAAGAAGCTCCGGATCGTAACACAGATCAGCTACCCATTAATTGGGCCCCGATATTACGTTTGTTTTTGATGACCGGAGTTTTTGCGGCATTTATCCTCATTTTGGGTGCTGTGTTGAGGATAGTTAGCCGCAGTTTGGCTGGTGTGGATTCCCATGTGTTTTTGCTGTTAGTGATGGGTGGTTTGGCGTTATTGAGTATGGTCATTGCCATTATCCTGGGCGTGTATAGCAGTGTGCGAATTTCCATTGGAAATGGGAGAAGCCCGCAAATACGTTCTTTTACCTGGTGGGTGACGAGTCGACTTGCTTTTCTGGTGGGTACAACCAATCTTGCCAGTTTTGCGCTGTATTTTATACAAACGCGTCTGGGTTACGTCGGAGACGCTGCTGCAGGTCCGGCGAGTCAGATGATGATGCTGGTTGGCGTATTTTTGCTTATCTCAGCTTTGCCAAGTGGTTGGCTGACAGATCGCTTTGGGCATAAGGTCATGGCTACCGCCAGTGGTATAATTGCTGCGTCGGGGACTTTGGTGATGCTGACCGCTTCCAATCTGAAAATGGTGTACATTGGGGGAAGTATCCTTGGTATCGCCGCAGGTTTATTTTATACGGCTAGTTGGGCTTTGGGCACTACCCTTGTACCCCATGAGGAAGCCGGACGTTATTTGGGTGTGTCTAATCTGGCTGGTGCCGGCGCTGGTGCTATTGGTGCATATATTGGCGGTCCGATGGCGGATTTTTTCACAGTTCATGTTCCCCATATACCGGGGATTGGTTACGTTTTGGTTTTTGCTATTTACGGATTGCTGTTTTTGCTGTCGGTCATCGCTCTGGTTGGTGTAAAAACTCCACAGCCACAAAAGATTTAACCTTTATCTATTGCTTTGCTTGTCTATCTGAAACATAACAACAGCCGGCGTTGATACGCCGGCTGTTGTGTGCATATGGATATTAGCGGACGGCTTTTTCAGTTTGTTTATCGAAGATGTGAATTCGGCTCATATCAAATGCTGCTGTCTTCATCATCCCGACCGTGATCTTGGTGCGTGGGTCAAATCGTCCCATAAAGTTGACGGTTTTCCCGGTAAAGAAAGCATTAACCTCATTACCCATTAATTCGGTAATCTCGATTTGAGCTTCAACTAACGAAGGCAGGATGCCTGGAGGCGGGAATTCCGGGTCGTGGATGTGCTCAGGGCGCAAACCCATCACGACCTCTTTGCCCAGGTATGCTTTGTAGGTTGCTTTTTGGCCTTCCGGAACGGTTACCCTGAAATCTTTACAATCTGCGATCATAGCGCCATTCTCTTCTATGAGCGTAGCTTCAAAGAAGTTCATTGCCGGGCTGCCGATAAATCCAGCTACGAAGATGTTAGCGGGTAAATCGTATAAGTGCTGCGGTGTATCAATTTGCTGCAAGACACCGTCGTTCAGCACCGCAATACGGGTTCCCATCGTCATAGCTTCTGTTTGGTCGTGAGTAACATAAATGAAGGTCGTACCAAGTCGTTGATGCAGCTTGGAAATTTCTGCCCGAGCCTGAACACGCAGTTTAGCATCCAGGTTGGATAGTGGCTCATCCATAAGGAAGACGTTGGGTTCACGTACAATGGCGCGTCCTACTGCAACACGTTGCCGCTGACCACCAGAGAGTTGTTTTGGTTTGCGGTCTAACAGGTGCTCGATACCTAACATCCCGGCGGCTTCTTTTACCCGGCGGTCAATTTCCTGCTTGGGAACTTTGCGCAATTTTAGACCGAAAGCCATATTGTCATACACGGTCATATGCGGGTAAAGAGCATAGGATTGGAAAACCATCGCGATATCGCGGTCTTTAGGGGGAACATCGTTGACCAACCGGTCGCCAATATAGATCTCGCCCTCGTTGATTTCCTCTAATCCAGCCAGTAAGCGCAGGCTGGTGCTTTTACCACAGCCTGATGGACCAACGAAAACCAGGAATTCTTTGTCAGCAATTTCAATGCTGAGGTCAGATACTGCAGCAACATCGCCAAATCTTTTGGTAACATTTTTGTAAGTTACGCTAGCCATAGTGTGCTCCTTTCTTTTATTATGTGATGATACATCTGAAGTACAAGCTAACTCAGCACATGCTGAGGTGAATCCTATGTTAAAACAATGCGTATGCCCAATTCACTTAAATCCCACAAAGGTGGATTAGGGGCTTCCCGACCCGTGATAACGATGTCCACTTCGCTGGACGGTGCGATAAACAGCGCACCCGCACGACCGATGCGAGATGGAGGAATGACGATAATAGATTGTGCACCCAGCTTGAATAGTTCTCTTGCGATCACAGCATACCCGCGGTGCCCATCTGTAAGCCCTTTTTCAGCATCAAGCCCTTCAACTTCCAGAATCAACCAATCAATGCGCATGCTTCTCAGGGCTTCAACATCACCGTAAATGCCGTGGTCGCTATCAACCTGACCACCAATGATGTGCAGTGTGTGCTTGAGAGGGTGTGAAAGTCCCCAAGCTGCATCAAGAGCGTTGGTTACAATAGTAAGGTGTTCGTGCTGTTGTAAAAAAGGTATTATTGCTGTTGTTAATGTGCCCGGACCTAAAAACAACACGCTGCCATCAGGGATAAATTTAGCTGCTGCCTCTGCAATACGCCGTTCAGGATTGCCGGACTCACTGACCGATTTTACAAGTTCCTGAATGACCGCCCCACCATGAACCCGGTGTAATTTACCTTCCTGTTCTAATTTCGAAAGGTCACGGCGAATAGTAACAGCGTCAACATTGATACTTTGAGCAAGTTCTGTGACGCGAACAACCCCGTTTTTCTGTAATAGTTCTTGTATGAACTTGTGCCGTTCATTTTTCAGCATTATACGCACATACCTAACTTACTATAGCAGAAAATGCACGAAATCACAATACGGAGCAGGTATTTCGTGCAAAACCGTGCAATATCAAACAGTTGATATTGCATTTCGAACTTTTATGGTGAAGGCGGTTCGGGCAGCGGGGTGATTGCTAAACCAAAGTAATGTTCGATAATTTGCCGGAACATAGGTGCTGCAACGGTTGAGCCTTCACCCGCATTTTCAGCCAGAACAACCATCGCGATTTCAGGATTATCTGCAGGCCAATATCCGGTAAACCATGAATGCGGTAAATCTGTTTCCTGCGCCGTTTCCGCCGTACCGGTCTTCCCTGCAATTTTAAGGTTCAAACCCTGGAAACGGTGTGTCGCTGTCCCGATTTCAGCATTGGTTGTTACGCCCAACATTGCATCTGTAATGATTTTTAAGTGTTCATCGGAAATTGGCAAGCGTCCCGTTGCCTGTGGTTGCATATTGATTTCTGATTGGGTTAAACTAGCTTCGATTTTATCTACGAGATAGGGTTCATAAAGCACACCGCCATTCGCCACAGCCGCAGTCATACGGGCAATTTGCAGTGGTGTGACCAGGAGATAACCCTGTCCAATCGCCAGGTTGACTGTGTCACCGGTTCCCCACTCCTCCTGGTAGACGTCCAGTTTCCAGACGGGATCAGGCATGAGGCCTTCAACTTCTACTAATTCACGCAGTCCTGTTGCTGCTCCAAATCCAAAGGCTTTCCCGAAAGTGGGCAGGATGGATGGATCCCTTTGGTTGAGTTGTTTACCTACCTCATAGAAGACGACATTACATGACGCCGTTAGGCCGTTTTGGAGAGATATAATACCATGTCCAGCATCGTTCCAACAGAATTTTCGGTTTGCTGTACCCAAACCATCCCAATAACCGGGGCAATTATACTCCTTACCCGGTTCCATCTCACCGGCTTCCAGGGCAGCGGAAAGGGTGACTATTTTGAAAACTGATCCCGCTGGATATTGACCCTGAATAGCCCTGTTGAGAAGGGGGTGGTTTGGATCTGCCAGGACAGCCTGCCGCGCCCAATCGTCGGAGGGACGCACAAAGACATTGTTGTCAAATCCCGGACCGCTGGTCATGGCGAGGACAGCGCCGGTATGCACATCTAGCGCAACCACAGCGCCAATCCGATTGCCCAACACAGTCTCTGCTGCAGCTTGAAGATCGCGGTCAATGGTTGTGTGTATATCGCGCCCTCTTGCAGCTTTTTTTTCGGTTATGCCGCTAACATAACTCCCATCTGAAGCAACCAGGTAAAGCTGACCACCATTTTCCCCTGCAAGTATAGACTCTCCCCAAGCTTCCAATCCTGTAATGCCAACGTATTCATCACCACGGTATCCTCGCTGGCGATATTCCTGATAGGTCTCTGCCGGGATCAAAGACACCCAACCTATCATATGCGCACCCACGCCGCCTTCCCAGTACACCCGCCCTGGACGCTCGCGTCGCTCGATCCCAGGTAGATTTAAATACTCGTCATTTGCGATGCTTACGTCACCGGTGATATCACGAATAGGGATAAACCAACTTGCAGGTTGACCTGCATATTTAGCGCGAATCTCATCCATAGACATACCTAAAATAGGCGCCAGGGTTGCCAGAACATTGGGTTCATTTTCGATCCGTTCTGGTACGATACCCACCGTCACAATCATTTCCAATGTAGCGAGACCCGCATTATTCTTTCCGTAAATGTTAGCTCTGGGCGGAATTTGATATTCCACAACTAGTTTTTTCCCATCCGCTAAGTCAGGCCATATAGCACGCCGGTCCCAATCAACCCACCAATTGTCGTTTTCCTTGATCAGCGCCAGCTCATTGTTGCTGTGAAGTTCTCCGAATAAGCCGGTATGCAATGTTAGCTGAAATGCAATTGTCGCTCGGTTACTATCATAGGTGAGTGCATTCGGGATAACAGTGACGCTGATAGCGGTTGCTGCGTTAAGCGTATCCTGATAAAGACTGTTAAAGCCATCGGGGGTCATTCCTGCCTGAAGTTCCGGTGTGATTAACGTATACATAACACTATAGTTGCTATCTTCCCAGGCTTCCAGAAAACGCCGTCCAACGGATTCCGGTGTGACCGGATCGACGATTGGCAGAGGATCTCTTGGCGTTGAGGCAACCGGAGCAATTGTTGGTATCGCGGTGTTGTTCGGTTTGCAACTGTTGCTAATAACCATAGTTAAAAACAATACCAGGATCAAACCTACCAGTCGTTTATTCATAGCTGCGATCCTTCGTCCGGTTTGGGGCAGTGATAACCGAAATGCATTAAGCACAAATTGGGTATATCGAGCGCTATGCTAAAACCCGCAGTTTTCAACAGTTTTGTAACCGCACACAGAGGTAATCCGACAACGTTTGCGTAGCAGCGATCCAATCGCTCAACAGGATGGAATCCAGCATGCTGCACAGCATAGGCACCCGCCTTGTCCATTGGATCTCCACTGCTAACATATGCATTAATCTCATCGTCTGTGTATGACCGCATCCAGACAGAAGTGGTAACTTGACGGGCGGACAGCATCGTTGTACCTGGGTGGAGTAGGGCAACACCGGTGTGGACGTGATGTACACCGGTGCGTAATTGCTGCAGCATCGCAATCGCCTGTGTCCTATTCACGGGTTTACCCAAAGCAACCGCATTATAATCTACGATTGTATCGGCTGCCAGAACCCAAACTGCTTTGTCCTCGGGGTTCACTGCTCTGGCTTTCGCGATCGCAAGCCTGGAAGCCAACCCCCGGGGATTTTCATCACCGCGTGGATTTTCATCCACATCCGCCCTGGAGATTAGAAGCGGTACCTCAAGCCAGGTCATCATTTCCCGGCGTCTGGGTGATTCGGATGCCAGCAGAACTTGTTTTAGAGATTCCATAGATAATGATCCAATAAGCTGTGGTCCGATAAGCTGTGATCCAATAAGATATGCCAAAAAAGATCGTGCTCACAATTTGGTTAATCAAATTGTGATCCTATACACTTTAGACATTATACCGCACAAGTTACACTGGTGAAATCAACTCACAGACCGGGGGGCGGGAAGCTACGCGGACATCAAAACAAAAGTTGCACCGCACCGTCACTTATCTTGCCATTTGTATTGTCATGATTCATGGGTGATATCTTGCATTTTTCACCAAAATGAAACGGCCCCCAGACCGGAGCATGCCTGGCGGTTTTTCAGGATAGTATTAAAGCATATATTCCTGTTTCGCCTCAAGCTGTGGTCTCGCCCAGTGAGGCAATGATGGGCATTTTTGAAATATTGTGGCATTTGTTTATACGGAGGTGCTGCGAATGTGTTGTCCTTTGGTATGAAAAAAGATAGAATGCGCAATTCGAAAAAAGTTTGAATACGGATTGAAAGCAATATGAGTAATGCCTAGGCAACGCTTTGGAAAGCATTATTTTAGGCTCTCCTCCTGATAATAGATGTATATATGGTTTGTTTTCTTATGAATTTCTGGAAATAGTACTTTATTCCTATTGTGTTTTGGTTAGTATACGGATAGAATATAGACAGATTTGAATAAGCAGACCAAAACAATTAACATAACATATAATCAAAATTAGGAGGTAGTGAAATGTTGTATTTACCGCGCGAAGAAGGTCAGGGTTTGGTGGAGTATGCTTTAATTCTGGTGTTGATCGCCATCGTTGTAATCGTCATTTTGACCACCCTGGGTGGCACAGTCCGGACCGTATTCAGCAATATTGTTAGCGGGTTGGGCGGCTAATTCCAGTTGTGTTTTCAGATGTAATAAATGCCCCGCTGCAAAGCGGGGCTTTTTTATGCAAAAATACTTAATTTCAGTATTATAGGGTGCGTTTCATAATTCTAGCGAATTTCTCCTTTCTTCCATTTCGCCAGAGATATGAAAGCCCCGGCTGTAAAAAGCTCAGTATACTGTTTTGGTCCGTATGGGTATATAATTTGGGTAATGGTTGATCCAAAACTGCTATCCATTCCGATGTTAATTCGGTCATTTATCGCCTTTACCAGAAAGCTGAAATATATCCTGTATTAATAAATAATCGCTAGCAGTTGAGCCGCGTTTCATTCTCCTCCCAACTATAACGCCACGCATAGATAATAAATTAACGTTTTCGTAATGCAAGGGTATTTACTCACGTGTAGAATATTACGGCTACGTTAATATAAAGTAAGAAAGTAGATAGAATTGAAAGATTCGCTATAGTTAAAATATGGTATACGATAAAAAATTTGGCAGGTGAAATAGCGCCTTTATTAGCTTCTGCTAAGGTTATTTTCTGATTTTTGATGTATTTTTGGTTTGTTTTTCTGTGAAATTTCGGAAATAGTACTTTATTCCTATTGTGGAATGGTAAGTATTCGGGTAGAATATGGATAGATTTGAATAAGCAGACCAAAACAATTAACATAACATATAATCAAAATTAGGAGGTAGTGAAATGTTGTATTTACCGCGCGAAGAAGGTCAGGGTTTGGTGGAGTATGCTTTAATTCTGGTGTTGATCGCCATCGTTGTAATCGTCATTTTGACCACCCTGGGTGGTACAGTCCGGACCGTATTCAGCAATATTGTTAGCGGGTTGGGCGGCTAATTCCGGTTGTGTTTTAAGATGTAGTAAATGCCCCGCTGCAAAGCGGGGCTTTTTTATGCAATGATTCTCTATTTCAGAATATAAAAATTGCCATATGACTTCCTCAAAAAAGCACTCGCAAAAAGGGCACTCATTTCCCTCAATGGTGGGGTATTTTTGGCTGATGCAGTTGCTGCTGTCGCGCTTATCGGTATGGTATGCATCAACAATTCATCCAATTACCGTGCGCGAAGGTGTCATACGCAGCTGGCCTCCCCAAAGCCCGTTGGGGGAGTGGATAGAGAGAGTTTTATTTGCGCCGTTAGAGCGTTGGGACACGCAGTACTATATTTCAATCGCCAGCACAGGCTATAGTGCAAAAGATGGTTCGGCACAATTTCATCCACTCTTTCCGCTCATGGCAGCTCCCTTGGTTAAATTTGGCATTTCACCCTTAGTATCGCTCGTGCTATTCAGTACGCTTACATCAGCTGCGCTCCTGTTTGTGCTCAATAAATTAGTGCGTTTGGATCTCAATTCTCAAAAATCAACATATGCTTTGTTGTTCTTGCTCTGTTCACCGTATGCGTTTGCACTCTTTATCCCTTATTCCGAAGCGCTGTTCCTGTGTTTCGCAGCTCTTACCTTGTATTGGAGCCGGTTACACAAATGGTGGCTGGCGGGATTAAGTGCTGCTCTTGCCACGCTAACGCGGCAGCAGGGCATTTTATTGCTCTTACCGTTTCTTTGGGAATTCTGGGAAAGTTGCAGTCATTCCTGGAGAGGAGTCCTTTCACAGTTGGGTTTCCGCGCAACTAAGAGAGCCGCATCTGCAAAAAAAGATTATTCAGGCAAGGTGTCTTTTAATGGCTGGTCATTACTCTTGGCGCCACTTGCCTATACCGCATGGATTATTTATCGCTCAGTTTCAATCGATAGGATCTCTATAGATTTCAGCACTGTCAATAATTTCATATATTCGCTGCTTTTATCTCCGGATGCTGCGCGTGTAGTTCCTGTTCAATCGTTTTTATGGCCCTGGAAGGCCCTGTGGTTAGCTGTTTCTAAATTGTGGCTGGATCCGGACTATGATATCATTGTGAATGTGTTTTGGGGGATTTATTATATCTGCTTGCTGGGCATTTCCTGGTCTCATCTACGCAAGAGTTACCGAATCTATTGCCTTGCAACAACGCTGATAAGCTTTGCATATTATACAGGTCCCATTCATCCGTATATGGGGCTTGTGAGGCACCTTCTATTAGGTTTTCCTGTTTTCATTGGGTTAGCAGCAAAAGATAAGTCGCCTGCCAGCCGGTTAACGTACACGGCTCTGGGGCTGATTGGATACTTTCAATTGATATTCAGTTACAGCTTACATATCTGGGTGCCGTAACATTCAGGTAGCAATTTTTTACTTTTTACGCACACTTGTCTGCCATTGCATATAACGGTACACTTCCTATGTTATCGGTTTCAAGGTTTGCTCTATAAACGTAATCTCACAGAAAGCCAAAAAATATGCTGAGACTCACCCATATACTTATTAAAGATAGAAAAGGCACACCTCGCATTGACCACTTATGGATGATTATCATATTGGCTTGTGTCCTTATTGTGACGTCACTGGTTCCCCTTCCCCCCAATGATTTCTGGTGGCATCTGAAGATCGGTGAAATTATCGTCGAAACCGGTAAAATACCTCAAACCAACATGTTTGCCTGGACGCTGGATGCTGAACACCCCTTTGTGTACGGTGCATGGTTTGGAGAAGCCCTGATATTTTTACTCTTTCGCTTGGGTGGGCTGGAACTGGTTGTTTTTGTACGGACTATATTACTCGGGGTGACCTGCGCACTTGTTGGTTGGGAAGCCAAACGGAGGAGTGGATCGTGGCGGATTGCTTCACTGGCTGTTGTTATCGGTTTTGCGATGTCAATGAACAATATTATCGTTCGTCCGCAGATGTGGTCCTGGTTACCGTTTACTCTCTACCTGTTTTTGTTAAACCGGTATTCAGCTGGTCAGTTAAAACCAAAGTGGTTGCTGCTGTGCCCGCTGATTATGGTTTTTTGGGTTAATGCCCATGGGGCTTTTGTGCTGGGTGGCGTTTTACTCGGTGCTTTTTTCGCTGCTGAGCTTTTAAGGCAGCTATTGATGCATTCCGAAAAACGAAGGTGGCATAAAACTAAATGGCTTGCCATAATCATTCTGTTCACGCTGGCGGCAGTGGTGGTCAACCCCCAGGGTCCGGGCATCATAGGATATGTCGTCAAGTTGATGACGGACCAACCGAGTCAGAATCTTATTGTGGAATGGCAATCACCAACCCCCAATGGCATTGCCAATATCGTTTTTTACGTCAGCGTGTTGATTTTCCTGGTAGTGTTTTGGTACACACGCACGCCTCCGCATATTGAAGATGTGTTTCTTGTGGCTGGTTTTCTATGGTTGGCATGGAGTGGTATGCGTTATGTTGTGTGGTTTAGCATCATCAGTATGCCTGTACTGGCTGAATCTGTCATTCTTTTGCTGGGTGAGAGCGCTCACAGCGTGACACGTGTCGGGCGCAGGAATCTGTTGAATGTAGTGATTGCACTGTGTGTCATTTTGCCGGTTGTGCTTGTGCAACCATGGTTAGTTGAACGCCTGCAGTTGCCTCTGGCTGAAAAATATTGGGAGTTGGTGTATGTGGGGAACGAGACGGGACCGCTCATAAGTGTATCCACACCCATTCAAGCCGCGCGGTATATAGAATCGCACCCAGATAAGAAGATGTATAACGAAATGGGTTATGGCAGCTATTTTATCTGGGCAATACCCGAAGTCGGCGTTTTTGTGGACCCACGGGTTGAACTCTATCCGTATGAGCAATGGCAAGATTATCGAGATATTATGAATGGCGTGCGGAATAATGCACTCCTGAATAAATACGGCGTCGAGCGAATTGTGCTTGATGTGGAGATTCAGGAGAATCTTGCAGAAAGTTTAGCGAGTGATCCTTTATGGGAGCTTGTCTACGATGATGGTCAAACAGAGATATGGGATAGGCTCGCGAATACACCTTGATTGTTGATATGGAATAGCATTAAAAAGGTCCGGGTACTGAGTTAGGTTATTTGTATCGGGAGATTCTTCAACAGCGGAATGCAGATTCTCTTCCATATCCGAAAATCTTATCTTTATGTTCAGAGTATTTGTGAGTTTATAAGCATTTTATCTATAGTTAGCATAGGTGAACTCGTTGATTAAACAGAAAACCAGCCGATTTATCTTATTCTTCATCGTGACATGGATGTTGGTGTGGGCATGCGTCGGTGCATATATATTTGATCGAGAGCCTTTCGGATATGTGGATACTGAAAATGGACTGGTTCGTATCCTGTACGTTTTTCTCCTGATTTCTCTGCTGATAGGATGGCTAATTATTGGTTATTATATATTGGTTAAGGGAGAGTGTACAAATGCAAAACTAAGCACTCTCGTTCGAGAGAAGACGTTATGGCGTTATCTGGCATTTGTGACACCAGGCTTGTTATGGGTGCTTAGCTTTCTTTTGCTGCGAACTTCCAGCCAGTTAGATTCATTTTGGGGAGATGGACCTATTCTCTTATTGATATGTTCGGGAGTTTATTTATTCTTGAAACTGCGAAACACTTTGGGCGTTAAGCCTTCCGGATATGGTTCTATTACGATAATTGACGAATCTCCAGGGGTGAAACGTAACACAGGTGAGACGCTCATTGTGGTTTTCACTCTATTAGCCATCATTCTATTCTTATTCCGCGATGCCCTGTTCAATCCCAATTGTTTAGTTGCAGGGGAAGATGTGACTCAAGTGCACTATATGTTTGAGGGTTATGTAAGAGACACCCTTTGGAAAGGTAAACTGCCCTTATGGAATCCATACATCTTCAGTGGTTATCCTGTACTCGCGCATCCGCAACTTTTAGTATTCTATCCGCCTCAACTGTTATTTCGTTTGTTACCCTTGAATTTGTCATTCTCCTGGTCAATTGCTTTTCATGTATTTATTGCTGGTATAAGCATGTATGCGTTAAGCCAGAAGATAGGATTGCGGTTTTTTTCGGCATTAACCATGGCTGTCGCTTATATGCTTAGTGGTGGTTTGTTTCAGCGTGTATATGCAGGTCACCTGTTTTTAGTCTATGCAATTGCCTGGTTCCCGTTAACCTTTCTGATGTTTATCCGAGCCTATGAATCTGATAAATGGCGGACGCAAATTAGTGCCGGATTCTGTGTTGCTCTCCTTATCTTGACCGGGCATCCTGCTATTCCACTCTATGCAATGATTTTTCTGGGATTATACTGGTTATATCGTGTATATCTCGGATGGTTAGAACAAAGATCGTTGCCGTATGTTGTGCACGCGCTCAGTAAACTGACGTTGATATGTGCTTTTGGGTTGAGTCTTTGTGCCATTCAATTAGTTCCCACTATAGTTTTACAGCAGCAAACTGCAATTTCATCGGGTTATACGGTTTCAAGTAGTAACTTCCTCTCGTTATCTATTACAGATTTACTGGCGATATTTTTCCCGCAGTTTTATGTGAATACAGACAAACAACTCTTTTTCTGGGAACTCGTGCCTTCCATCGGTTTTGTTTTTTTACTATTTGGATCTTTAGTTTTTCTATCCAATCAAAAAAAATCCTTAATACTATTTCTGGGCTGTATTGTCATTTTATCTTTGTTGATTGCATTTGGACCATCACTCGGTTTTTACACGCTGCTTTATTTTATTTTTCCTCTATTAAGAATCGCCCGCGTACCACCACGATCCCTGTTTCTCTGGATCCCATCTCTGCTGCTCATTGGGGGGATGGGATTGCAGATGCTTCAAGATGGAAAGCTTGATAAGTTATTGAAAGGAAGATTTCGATCTATACTACTTGCTGCTGCTATGCTACTTATTGGGCTTTCTATTGCCTATATAAGCCTGCCCACTATGGATTATATATGGCAAAATCAAAAATTCGGTTTAGCACTCGTATTACAGGCAATGTCTTTGTTCGGTTTAATATCCCTTGTCCTGAGTCTTATCAGGATACATAGCACTTGTCGTCCGTGGTCAGTTACCGGCATCACCGTATTATTGGGTTTTTTTCTTCTGGGCCTATTAACAAGGGTGTTATTTATACCCGATAATATTTTCCCAAATGGATATATATCCCGCTTTGGCGTCGTTCGTATGTGGCTTACGTTTGCGTTCTTTCTCCTTATTTTTAGTTTATTGATGGAAAATCTGGGGCGAACCCGTGAAAAGCAATTCTTGATATTACTATTGATTATTGCTCAAAGCCTTGAACTTGCGATGAATAGTTACCGACTAATTAATATAGAATCTACGCCTGTTTTATATGAAAACGAACGGTTGCTATTGGAAAACGCTGAGCTGAGTGAGTTTGACCGCATTCTGGCGGCACAATATCGAAATAGATTTATGTTACAGAGAATTAGTAACGTAGACGGCTATAATCCAGGTATGTTGGCAGATTACAGCGCTTTTATATCAGGAGTTTCAAAAGATACTGGAACCAATATGACCAGCTTACTTGAATATAATACGACCGTTGATGCTCGCGCCCTGGATTTTTTGGGAGTCAAATACCAATTTTCTCCATTCCCTTTAGATGATGCTATGCTTGAGTTAGTCAAGAAAGATGACACCTATTATTTATATCGCAACCTGGATGCAATACCGCGGGCAAACATGGTCTACGATACATACATTGTGAATTCGAGTGAAGCTGCCTTGAGGATTTTACTGAATCCTTCTTTTGATTATGCTGTAAGTGTGGTCCTCCATAACACCGGTATATTCGATATAGAGCCAGATGGGCAATCGGATGTTGTTATTAATCAGTATGAACCATCAAATGGGTCATACGATATGACAGTAACAACTGCTAAAAACGGTGTTCTGGTCATCAGTGAACCCTATTTTAGTGAGAGGAGAATCTGGGTTGATGGTAAAGAGGTTCCTGTTCTTAAAGCAAACATCGGATTTATGGCAATTCCAGTGCCTGGTGGGAAACATCATATTGAACTTAAATATGTACCAAAGTCTTTATATACCGGAGCACTGATAACTATGCTGACTTTAATTGTGGGTGTTGGTGTTGTGTTTGCCGAAAAGCTCAGGATATTAAAATCAAAGCCAATTTGATATACAAATGTGTTGTTTAGACAAGATTTTAAGGTGCTAATTGCCAAAAAAAGTAATGCTTAACCGAATCTCGGTATATTGTGGGTCACTACGAATCTATCATGCTTTCTAACTTATGTGTCTTTGCCAGACGGGGATTCTGATGAGGGATTTTGCTCATACCATAAAGAAACATATCGTTTTTATTGCACTCTATGTTTGTATGGCTATATTTGTGTGTTTTAAGCTGACTTCTATGCCCCCTTTGTGGTTTGATGAAGGGTGGGCCTTATCGGTCGCTCGCAATTGGCTGGAAATGGGTCATTATGGGTTGTTGTTAAGCGGTCAACCGATTCCAATTACAATGCTTAATACTGGATTCCCGGTTTTGATCCTCCAGACCTTAAGTTTCAAGCTCTTTGGGATTGGACTTTGGCAAGCACGGATTCCCTGGACAATAGTTGTACTCCTGGTTTTTTTGTTTTTATATCTATTGATCAACAGACTGTTTAATGCAAAGATCGCAACGCTAGCCATTATTTTATCCATATTAGCACCGGCGCAAATAGATCTCCACCCAATTGTGCTGGGACGTCAAGTTTTAGGTGAGATGCTGGCTATCCTGTTTTTAATTCTGGGTTATGGCTTTTTATACATTGCATGGAACAGAAAATTCATAATGCTCCTTGTTCCGGCAGTTTTTTGGGCTTTGGCATTGGAGACAAAACCGCAGGTCATCCCCTTTTTTTGTATATCTATTGTCTTTGTACTCGTTTATTATCTTAAGCAAAGAGATATTTTCAGTAAGCTGCTCACATCTTCTATATTTACAGTCCTTGTTTATATACTGCTGAAATGGGGATGGCGAGGATACATCCAAAGCCTGCCTCTCACCAGCCTCAATGAAGCTGGTTCCTATGAAATGGAAAACTACTTAGGTAACGCTCTTTACTATATTGTCGTTCTATTTGGTCCTGGAAGATTGAATCTGTTAAAGGCGGTTCTTTTTTCCGGATATGGTTTAGTTTCTGCTATAGGGGTTGTGTGGTTTGCTTTTTATCTTTTCAAAATACGGCGTTCACAGACCAAGGACAGCATTCGCAATGTAATTAACATATCCCTTTGGGCATTGTCTTTTAGCTGGATTATGTGGTATATATTCCTTTCTGTAGGCTGGCCGAGGTACGCATTTCCCGGTGTATTCCTGGGTAATATCTACGCAGCTTTGCTGATAAATAATATTTATACACCTCAAAAGTTGGAAAAGATGTTGCTCAAAGGGTCTTCAGATCTGCGAACTAGAAGGATTCCATATCAAGGGGTAGTATTTGCATTATTTACAGGGATTCTTCTTTTTGCTTTATATTCCACGATTGGGCAAATTCTTTATGCTTCTTCAACTGCAAGCGACGCAGTCGTAGACGTTACTAGCTATCTGAACCAAACCCAAGAAGAAGATGCGCTCATTGAGACCTACGAGAGTGAACTTTTTTTCTTGCTGGATGGCACATATCATTACCCTCCTGATATCGTCCAGCATACAGCGAATCGACGGCGGTTTTTAGGTCACGATGTGGTCATTGACTACGACCCACTCGAAATGGATCCGGACTACATCGTTGTAGGTCTGGTAAATTCATGGTGGCATGTGTATGATACGGCGATTGCATCTGATGCATATGACCTTGTGTTTGAAAAAGGTATCTATCAGGTTTACAATAAAACACAGTAATTTTATGGAATTACCTCAAAAACAGTACTATAGTACTATTGTTAGAAAGCGGTTAGTGGGCTATAATAAGGTTAGTGATTGGTTAGGAACCCCGCCGTTCTTCTCAATCACTGGTTACCCTCCTTTCGCAGAAACACGCTCCTCATTCGGGGAGCGTGTTTCGCTGTGTGGGCTATCCCGCGGATTTCTCAATCAAGGATGACTATCAGGCGGTTGCATCCTCCACAGTAGGCTTCCTCATCGTGCCGGGCTTTTTGCTGCACCGGTTTGATGACCTCGATACCGCAAATGCTGCAGATTTCACCGTTCAACTGGGCTACCGGTATGTTTCCGGTTCTGCTTTTCAGGTACTCATAAGTGTCCAGGATAGAAACCGGAATCTGTTTCCGTAATTTTTCCTGAAGTGCAGCGAGTGCTATATTGCGGGTGGTCAGCTTTGCCTGTTCGGCCACAAGATGCTTCTGGGAAGCCATTGTCTTTTCACGGATTGCCTCGAATGTGGAGGTTGCCGCCGAAACCTGGGCATCTGCTTCTTCCCGCGCCATCATTGCCTCAAGGAGTTTTTCCTCCATCTGAGCGATGTGGCGTTTGAGAGATTCTGTTTCTGCCTGTAAATCCTGTAGTTCACGCGCATTGGTAATCCGCCCACTGTAAAGTTTATCACTATCTATACGCAATTTGCTCTGCACCTTACCAACCTCAAATTCAAGGGTTTCCTGATTTATCCGTGCCTGCTTCGCTTCAATTTTTGCTGCATCGAGGCGCTCTTCGGCGTCAAGCACTGCGGATGAATCTTTGAGCATAGGGGCGAGTTCCACCAGGCGTTTCTGATTACTCAGCAGCTCCAAATCTGTGTCCTGTAGTTGCACAATCGCGTTAGTCCAGGCCATTGTTGATCTCCTATAGCTAAAGTTTATACAGTGTCTTCTCCCGAGTGACCTTTTACGGTTTTGCGGTGAAGGGTGTGGTGCATGAGCAGCGCCAGCAGGCTGAAGCCGATAGAGACCAATGCGAAAACTTGCGCTGCAGCAAGCGCGCCAGCCATCCAGGCATCAGGACGTAAAAACTCGGTGAAAAAACGGACGGTGCTGTAACCGGCAAGATATAATAAGAGCATATCTCCATGCAATAAGTTGCTGCGGAACCGGTCGGCAATCCAGATCAGAACCAGGCAGACCAACAAAGCTCCCAAAGATTCATATAAAAACGTGGGGTGAAAGAGTGTTGTGACAGGGTATTGGTTAAGGTCGGCATAAGCCAGGATGCGGTTCTCCGGGGTGATCCGCAATCCCCATGGTAACGTGGTCGGCGGTCCGTAGAGCTCCTGATTCATATAATTGCCCCAACGTCCAATCGCTTGACCTAATGCCATTCCGGGAGCTAGTATGTCAAGCCATTGAAGCGGGTTGAGTTTGCGCCTCCAGCAAAACAACCCTACACCTATCGCTCCACCAATGATAGCACCATAAATACCTAATCCGCCTTGCCAGATATACAAGGCTTCTATTGGGTGCTGCTTGTAATATTCCCACCCGATCAGGCCGTTGCTGGGGGAGGAGAATACATGGTAAACCCGGGCACCGATGACAGCGGTAACAACTACAATCAACAGCATATCCCAGATGATATCAGGGGAGAGTCCGGCTGATTTTGCCTGGTATGTTGCCACACGAGCGCCCAGCAATATGCCAACGACTATGATTAAGCCGTACCAATGGATGCCGTAGTTACCGATGGCAAAAATCATAGGGCCAAAAGGTGGTGTCATAGCGTGTTCTCCTGGTCAGTATTTGGTGCTTGGCTAAATTCAGTATTTTACAAGCTTGACTGGTAATGTTTTAATCAAGACACTTACTCGATGTAACCCAACTGCCTTAATCGTTCAGCCACCTCAGTGTTTGCTTCGATTTTAACCTGAGGGGCGGTGTGCCCGTTACTGGGATGGTGCGCCCGGGCTGCATCGACGTTAGCACGAAGGCGCGCCTCAAGCTCCGAAACAAGGATCGGAAAATCCGCAATCCGATTTTCTAACTCGTCAGGATCCTGGGCAATATCATATAACTCTTCAGCTTTATCGTCAACAGTGATAAGTTTCTTAGTACCCTGATAAATTGCCCTGCGCGTAGATAGGCAGCGAAATTGCGGGATAAGTTGGGGATTCCTGTTTTCGATGAGTTTAACCAGGGTTAATGGCGAATAGGCTTCACTGAAGACATTCCCATCTTCGGGATCACTGCCGTTCAAACTGCGTTTCAGACTCAGCCTGTTGATGTCGGACAGGTCATTTTCCGGTGAACGACTGATTTTCGCAGCCTCCAATACGGTGTGAAAGATACGGCGGGATGATACCGGGGTGGCGATACGCTGTGCTTGCTGTGACTGATCGGGGAATCGTAAGATTAACGGTACATGGGTCAGATCCTCATAAGTTACCAGCGAATGCCCTACATAATTGTGGTGATCTACGCCTTCACCATGGTCGGCGAGGATAATGACCAATGTATTGTCTCGGATTTCGGTCTGGTTAAGATATTCATAAAGTGGCGCCAACAGGAAATCCTCGTAAGCGACTTCCGCATTATACATTTCATTCAGGACGCGGTGCTCTTTCACCGTAAATGGTTGGTAAATGGGAGCGATCCAGTCGAATGTCTTATGATTGTAATCGCGCATAAACGCACTTGCTTCAGCATCTTTGGTAAAAGTGGGAGAAAATTTTCGCGAGAAATGGGTCGGGGTCGCATAGGGTAGGTGCGTTTCCATCAGGTTGAGATAAGTAAATATGGGACGCCGCTCGCGTTTTGCCTGATACGTGCGCAGATAAGCGACAAAGTCTTTGATGGATTGGCGTGTATTGCCCTTGAAGTTGATGTTGCGTTCCCAGAGGGGGACCAACCAGGGATGCAGGGCAATCCCTAACAGAAAATCATTGTGTGTAAATAAATCCTGGATGGGTTGGTTTAACCGGGTGACCTGTTTGATGAGCCAGTGATACAACTGCTCAAAAGGGTGCGGGCGCCGTTCCAGGAACCTGGGACGGTCGGCAAGTATTCCGCCATAATTGTAAAATGCCTCAAAACCGCGGTCAAGATCATTTTCAACAACACCAAGTAGCGGATTATTGCAAAAACCTACGGTCAGGTAACCCGCGTTATTCAGATACTCAGCCATAGTTGTCTGGCTTGCGCTGTGCCGGTCGAAGATCTGGGTTGTGCCGTGCGTCGACGGGTATTCACCGGTGAATAAAGAGCCGTGTGAAGGGATAGTCCACTGGGCAGGAGAAACGGCGTGTTCAAAGAGGACGCTTTCAGCGGCAAAGGCATCCAGATTGGGGGTAGTTTCCTGGTCAAAACCATAGCAGGAGAGCCGGTCAGCTCTTAACGTGTCCAGAAGTATGATAACGATATCAGGACGGACGTCCTGCCGGTTTAGTTTGGTCATTAAGTAACCTTGCTTTCTTTCTTCCCAAGTGCGTACCAGGCGACGAGTAACGCGGAGCTGACGACTATAAAGATTAATGCGAGGGTTTGGGCTGAGGTGCCATCTGTCCGCATATAATCCATGAAAAAGCGAATGACAGAATAACCGATCAGATAACCGATCGTGATTGTGCCTGGGCGTAATTTTCCCCGGAACCGGTCTGTGATAATAATGAGACCGATGCAAAGGACGAGGTTTGCTATGGACTCATAAAGGAAGGCTGGGTGGAAGCGCGTTTCCAATGGATACTGGGTTAAATCGCGAAATGCACCGATGCGAAACTCCGCAGGAATATCCAGACCCCAGGGTAAATTCGTGGGTGGACCATAAAGTTCGTGGTTGATGAAATTACCCCAACGCCCTATTGCGTGCCCCAAAGCCATACCTGGTGTAGAAAAATCCATAAACAGCAGTGGATTGACATGCGCAAAATATGCGTAGACTACAATGCCCAAAGCCCCACCCAATATAGCTCCGTAAATGCGCAAGCCCCCTTTCCAGATATAAAACGCTTCAGCGAGGTTGTCCTGAAAATAAGCCCAATGCGGTTTAACCAAAACATATTCCAAACGAGCGCCAATAATACCAAATACGACAGCGATAAGTAATAAATCCCACACGCGTTCAGGATCTTCTCCAGACCGCTTAGCCAGGTATGTGGCAACCTGCGTGCCCAGAAGGATACCGGTAACAACAAGAACACCATACCAGTGTATCGTTATGCTGCCGATCTGAAGCAGAATTGGGTCAATAGGTGGGTTCATAGGACAGTCTCCTTATTCGCGTGAAATTATCAGGATATGTTACCATCCGAATTTAGTTTTTAGAGTCTGATGAATTTCCTGGAAGTATTCATCAATGTGTGAATACGTCACAGCAACCACACCCCAACCAAACAATCCCCCGGTGAGTGCGCGCATTAATGGGATTGTCTCGAAAGGTTGCGATAAATACCCGGGGAAAATAGCCCACACAAAATACGATATCCACTGAATGCCACCATCAAGCATCATAGGCAAAATACCGAAAATGAAGTAAAGCCATAGAGGTAGTGGTGCAATAGTCCTTTTTTTACGGATTAACCCAAATAAGATGCCAGAAAGCAGCATAATACCGTAGATAGCCATGTCACGTTGGCATAGAGCCATTTTATACCCCATTTGCGCATCCCCGATGATATGGGTTTGTTCAGCCATTTTTAATATTGAGGTGGGTTCGGTCAGGGGATGGGCAAATGCGTCACCGAATAAAAACCATGACCGGAACGTGTACTGGTGACAAAAGGGATCATAGAATGCATAAAAAAGATTGGCGATGCGGGATAACCCAAAGTGCATGAAGACTGGTGCGATGATGGCTCCGCCAAAGAATAAACCGATCAGGACATTGAATAACGCTACCCAATGACTGCTTAACCAGAATATAACGTGGTTCGCATCAACGATAGTTTTGCGTTTCCGGGGTGGAATGCTTTTTTGCTTGCGCGCGTCAATCCTTCGTTGGGCTTCCTGAAGTATTTCAGCGGCAGCAGCGTCCTGCTCTTTGTCTATATGCCCAGATCCCATCCAATCCCCCGTTGTTCCAACCACGCTCCAATCACTGTGAAGCTATCTGTAATAACGATAATGCCGACAATTACGATGATGACACCTACGATTTTCTGGATTTTCACCAGATACGGATTCAATTTTTTCATAACACTGCGGAACCGGTCCAGCAGAAAACCTGCTGCTATAAATGGTAATCCCACACCAGCACTGTAGGCGATCAACAGAACTGTCCCATGCAATATACTGTCCTGTTCAGCACTAAGAATTAAAATGGTGGATAATACCGGTCCCACACACGGCGTCCATCCCGCTGCAAAAACCATACCAACAAGTATTGAAGAAGCAAATCCCCACTTATGCCGGGTTTGCCACTGTAATCTCGCGTCCTGATCCAGGAAGGAAAGATGCAGTATCTGCATCAGATTCAATCCGAAGATGATAATCAACACACCCCCGATATAACGCAGGATGTCTCCGCGGATAAAACGGCCGAAAGTATTCGCGGCGACGCCTAAAATGATAAATATTATGCTAAACCCAAGGACGAAAAAAATGGCATGTGTGACGATCGTCATGCGTTCTTTACTGTCATAGGTTGTATCCGTCACTGTGAAGCCGGTCAAGTAGCTGATATAGGCTGGGACAAGGGGTAATACGCAGGGAGCGAGGAAAGATGCCAGTCCTGCCAAGAAAGCTATGCCGATACCTATTTCATTACCCAAGAATGTGTTCCTTCACTAACCATGTTGTGCATTGTTTCTCGCGGTAGCAATCTAATCGAAGATTATACCATTGGCGGCATCTGTGTCCAATGATGGATAAAGGGGGGCGACTTCTTGGAGTGGCACGGGTGTGTGGAAGGAAAACCACCAACCACAGCGTGTGGAAGGAAAAGCTACCTTCCACACATGCAGAAACGGCAAATACGCCCGTTTCTGCTCTTGTTTAGCCATGATCAGGATAAATTCGACCCGCCGCTTTTGTCATGGGGCGTTCTGGTTGGCCTTGCCAACCAGAACACCCCATAATAAAGTGTGGCTGCAAGGCTCCTAAAATTAAAACGTTAGAATGGAAAAGGGGAGAGGACGTTTTAGGACTGCGTCGCATGATGGGGAGCCTTTTCGGATGTGTAGTCCCTGAAGCGGCGTGGAATAGACTACTGTCGTTGACCTGTAATGGTCCCAGCACCGCTTATATGTGTGGGATGCTGCTGTGTCGGAGCGCAATACTTCAGTAATAGTATCGCGCTCCGACACAATCTTGTAGTATTACTCTCCAGTTGAATCTGGTGAAGGGTGTTCGTAACGAAGTACAGGTTTTCGGGCTGCAGCGACTTCATCCAGTCTTCGTACAGGTGTATTATGGGGTGCTTCGTGGAGTAGCGATGGCTCTGTTCGTGCCTCAACCGCGATTTTTCGTAAAACCTCTGCATAATCGTCAAGCGACTGTTTGCTTTCTGTTTCTGTTGGCTCAATCATCAAGGCTTCCGGGACAATTAATGGGAAATAATTGGTTGGCGCATGGACCCCGTAGTCAAGCAACCGTTTGGCAATATCAAGGGCATGAATATCGGGCACATCCGGGAAGTGCCCCTCAACGACAAACTCATGTTTGCACAAACGGTTTATCGCCGATGGGTAATCGTCCTTGATTTTGCACCGCAGGTAATTGGCATTCAAAACTGCATGCTCTGCGACGCGGCGCAGTCCATCACTTCCCAGCATCAATATATAGGTGTAAGCTCGAATTAGAATTCCGAAGTGACCCCAAAAAGCTTTCACCTGTCCGATGGTTGCCGGCGGTTCGTAGAATGCATAACTGGACGTTTCTTCATCATAGTGGACTAAAGGACCGGGTAAATAATCCAACAATTTATCGACCACGCCAACAGGTCCAGCTCCAGGTCCACCCCCTCCATGGGGTGTGCTGAAGGTCTTGTGCAAGTTGAAGTGCATGACATCAATCCCGACATCGGCGGGGCGCATCACCCCAACCATGGCATTCATATTTGCACCATCCCCATATACCAGCCCACCACAACTGTGTATCAGGTCACAAACTTCGACAATATGTTCTTCAAATAGCCCCAGCGTATTAGGGTTGGTGATCATTAAGCCTACAATACGCTCGCAAATTTGGGAACGCAACGCGTCCAAATTAACGTTGCCATGTGCATCTGATGGAATTTCAATCACACGCAACCCACTCATGGCTATAGATGCAGGATTGGTGCCGTGGGCTGAATCTGGAACGAGGATAGTATCTCTTTGCGTTTCCCCGCGCATCAGGTGGTATTTGCGCATCATCAGCACACCTGTGAGTTCTCCGTGGGCGCCTGCCGCAGGTTGCAGCGTTATCCCGCTGAATCCACTGATCTGTTTGAGCGCTTCCTGCAGGTTAAAAATAAGCTCCATAGCGCCTTGCGCAGTTGCCGGATCCTGTAGGGGATGTAAATCGGTGAATCCTTTGTATCTGGCACTTACCTCGTTGATTTTGGGGTTGTATTTCATTGTACAAGAACCTAATGGATACATACCTTTATCAATCGCGTAATTGCGTTGAGAAAGCCGCAAAAAATGACGAACAACGTCTATTTCACTCACCTCCGGTATGGGGAGTGATTTTCGGACCAGGTCATCAGGTAAGGGACTGACCGGCACATCAAGGCGTGGTGGAGACGCTCCTTTTCTTCCAGGCGATGATAGTTCGTAGATAAGCGGTTCAGTCATCATTTACTCCTTTGCCTTTGGGGAGAATGTTGCCAATGCTTTGACAAAGGCTTCAATATCAGCTCGTGTATTCATCTCAGTCACAGCAACCAGCATTTTTCCATCCCATGAGGCAAATGTTTCACTGAGGTCGAAACCGCCCATGAATTTCTTGCCAGTGTCTCCACTTATCAGGGCGCTGTTTATTTCAGCAACCGGATGAGGGCAGGAAACTACAAATTCATTAAAGAAAAGCTGTTCCATATCAACTGTGAATCCCGGAAGTGCATTTATCAATCCAGCTGCATAGTGGGCTTTGTGATAATTTAGTTCGGCGATGCTGCGCAATCCTTGCTTACCAACAACTGAAATGTAGACCGTGGCTGCCAATGCCATCAATCCTTGATTCGAGCAAATATTGGATGTCGCACGGTCACGGCGGATATGCTGCTCCCGGGTTGTTAAAGTCATCACAAATGCATCACGCCCTTCGATATCTTTTGCTCTACCTATTAGGCGACCAGCCATCTGCCGTACGTACTTTGATTGGGTGGCAAAAAAGCCAAGATAAGGTCCGCCGAAATTTAAACCTAAACCCAGGGGTTGTCCATCACCGACGACGACATCGACTCCATAATCGCCAGGTGGTTTGAGCAAGCCCAGGCTGATGGGGTTGCTGATAACGATGATGAGGGTCTGGGGGTCACGCTGACGAATCGCGGTAACAAGGGTATCCAGCGGGGCAATCCTGCCCAGAAAATCCGGTGATTGCAGAATGACGCAAGCTGTATTTTCGTCTACCTGATTGATGAGCCCATTGATGGGTGTCAAGGGGTCAGCATCCGTGATGATGTCGATATCCAGACCTTGTGTATAGGTTTCTATGACGTTTCTGTATTGGGGGTTTACGGTGGGAGCCACCAACACGCGACGGCGCTTTTTCCTGAAGACGTTGTATGCCTGGATAACTGCCTCTGCCGTGCTGGTTGCCCCGTCATAGTGGCTGGCGTTGGCAACGTCCATACCTGTCAGATCACAGATGAGGCTTTGGTATTCGAAGATTGCTTGTAATGTACCCTGACTGACCTCAGCTTGATACGGCGTATATGCTGTTGCGAATTCACCACGACTGATCACATAATCAACGACGCTGGGAACCCAGTGATGGTAGGCTCCCGCTCCTAAAAAGGAAGGGATTGAGGACACTGTTGTGTTTTTATCTGCCAGATCCTGTAATTCCTTCAGCACTTCAACTTCAGATTGACCTGGTGCAAGATCAAGTGTCGGGTAAAGAAATTTTTCAGGGATATCCGAGAATAGATCTCTCATTTCGTTTATCCCAATGGCTTGCAACATAGCTTTTCTTTCGAGATCCGTATGTGGTATATAATCCACAGTGCTTTCTCCTTAGTGGAAGAAAAAAGCCCGCTGATTATGGCGGGCTATTTTATTGCTTGATTCTGCCCTATTCTTCTTTTTCTTCTTCAACTACCATTTTATATTCTTCCACATCCATCAGCATATCCCATTCGGCAGGATTGCTGGGTTTGATTCTTACCAACCACCCTTTCTCAAATGGTTCTGCATTCACGATTTCGGGTTCGTCATCAAGCAAAGTGTTAACGGCGACCACCTCACCACTTACCGGTGCATACACGTCACCAGCAGCTTTAACAGATTCCACAACACACAATTGATCGCCTTTTTCGAACACTTCACCAACTTCCGGTAACTCTACATAAACGATGTCTGATAATGTGTTTTGCGCATAATCAGATATTCCAACAATGATTTCGTCTGTTTTTTTCTTTGCCCATTCGTGAGTTCTTTGATAACGTACATCAGATTTGAATTCCATTTTTAACCTCCAAACAAAGTTAGTATTAAGTTAAAATTTTTCACAATACACCCCAGTATGGGTGTAAAATTGCTATAGTGGGACAGAAGCCTTTCAAATTTTATTACTTACCAGGGACCATAAATGCTCAAATGGTGATGGATTTGGCAAGTCATCAAATGACTCGGTATAGGGCACGAAAACATCAGGACTCCGAGGCAAGCCAAGGGCTATTTCTGATGGTTTTGCGTTATTGATATCATTATAGATCAAAAGCAGAGTTCTTGGATCAACACCTTCGCCAGCAAGTGACTCCATTGTAATATTGGCCAGGGAGCGCGCTGTTGTATCAGAAGTGGTAATGACAGCCAACCAATTGCATAGGGAGGGCACTTTCCACATAAGTGGTAGGGTGCCACGTCCCATATCAACAATAACGAAATATCCTTCTTTTTTCAACACCGTGAACAAGCGCTCGACCGCTTCAATACGTACCCCACTGAAATCAATCAAGGTGGGGGGACCGGGAATAAAGAAAGACCCATTCACATTCTGAAGCGAAAAATTGTTAATCAAGTGAATATCTATTTCTGAGGGTTGACGACTGAGTAGTGAAATGGTATGGCGAGGACCTGTGATACCACTCCATAGACTGATGCTTCCAACGGGTAGTGATAAGTCAATTAAAATCGCTGGTTGTTTGCCGGTTGCCGATACAAACTGCGCAAAATTAAGCGCAAGTGTACTGACACCTACTCCCCCGCGTAAAGAAAGAAAGCCCAAAACACTGCCAGACCCATGGTCCGTAGTTATTATTGGTTCACGGTATCTCTCTGTGCGGTTGAGCGCAGCTTTGATTCGTACTCCCAATTCCTTATAATCAATCTGACCCTTGGTAATAAAATCATCACCACCAAGTGTATAACCTTTTATACGATCATCAATTGTATCCAATGCACTCAAAAACATAATGGGGACAATATGGAAGCGCGGATCAGTTCGTAACTGCCGGCACACTTCATAGCCATCCATATCAGGCATCATTATATCCAGCAGGATTAAATCAGGTATGCTGTTTTGTGCGGTTCCTACCCCTTCCCTGCCAGTGGTCGCTTCGACGACATCGTATCCCCAGCTTCGCAGCATAATGGCATACATCATGCGTGCATCGTCATCATCTTCGATCACCAATATGCGTGTTTTTGGCATGGATGGAACTCCTCATAGGGTGTAAGGATACACTTGCGTAAAGTGTAATAAAGCACATGTTGATAACTTTACTGCTTGTTTTCTACAATTCACATATTATAGCATTGTCAACGCTCATGGGCAATTGGCTCATTTCATAATTAGGGCAACTTACCAGAACGAAAGATAGCGTTATATTCAGTGCAACAGTATTATCCCATTCATAAACGCATCCGGATATTTATCTCATTTCGCGATGATCTGACCTTTAAATTGATATGCTCTAAAGCAGCGAAACTACTCGTGCTGGATGATGGGAACGGTGAAACTAAACGTGCTGCCTTGTTGGTAGGTACTCTCAACGTTGATTGATCCGCCATGCAATTCGATGATACTCCGCGAAATAACCAACCCTAACCCTGTCCCCGGTGTGTTTCGGACTACCGTTCTGTCGGCGCGGTAGTATTTTGTGAATATTCTATCAAGTTCATCGCTGGACAATCCTATACCTGAATCTTCAACACTCCAACAGATATATTCACGACTCTGAGCTGAAAGATTGGTGACGCGAACGGTGATATCTCTGCCTTCTGGTGTGTATTTATGTGCATTACTCAGCAGATTTGTCAGAACCTGCGTTAATCTTCCGCGATCTCCCATTATCACCGGCAAATCTGGTGTGATATCCATATGTAGTGTCTGTTTTTTGCTATCTATTTCATTTTGATGAGATTGGACAACTTCTTTGACGATATCCTCCGGTACAACTGGACCCATATCCAACCGCATTTTCCCAGTCTCAATACGTGAGATATCCATTAAGTCTTGCACAAGGCGATTCATGTGATTCACGCTGCTGCGTATGATCTGAAAAAATTGGGTCTGCTGAGCATTTAATGGACCCGCTGTCTGCTTATTCAGCAATTCGCAATACCCTTGTATAGATGTCATAGGCTGTTTCAGTTCATGGGAAACAAAAGACACAAATTGCGTTTTTGCTTCGTTGGCTTGTTGCACTTGTTGAAACAAACGCGCGTTGTCGATGGCAATTGCTGCATGGTCAGCCAAGCGTTGGATGAAAGCAACATTTTCTTCTGTAAAACACTCTGGTTCTTCAGATTCCATGGCGATAGCACCAATTACACGTCCTTCACGTTTAATAGGCACTGAGAGTTGTGCCGTCATGCCCGGTACAAGCTCTGCGTAATATGGGTTAGACTTGGACTGCTTTTTCAAGCAATGTTTCTCCCAATGTTACTGTTTGTCCTAACAGCCCCTTATTCAAAGGCCATAATTGCTTTTGACTGTAAAGCTCAAAAACCTCATCTGTATAGCCGTGATGCGCCAGGAAGCGTAAGCCCGGGAGGTCATCATCAGTTTCATTGAGCGCACATATAAGCCCAATCGTAGCGTGCGTGATACGGATCGCCCATTCGAACGTTTGGTCCATGACTTTGCGATAATCCAGCGTGGCGTTGAGCTGCCGGTCAATGTACTGAATAGTCATGAGTTCCTCAAGACGAGCTTGAAGGGCGCGATCTGTCGTTGTAAATAAGCGCGCATTTTCGATGGTTATGCCAGCCTGGGAGGCAAAGGTGAGTAACAAGTCGCTATCTTCAGCATCAAAGGGACGTGCATCCTTGCGGTTGATTACTTCCAGAACGCCAATTGACCGTCCTCTGCTATTGAGTGGCACGGCAATGATGGATTGTGTCGTAAATTCTGACCTTTCGTCGAAATTACCATACCAGCGTCCGTCTGTATGGGTGTCCTGGCTGATAATTGGGCGGTTTTCTGTAAAGGCTGCCCCTGCGATTCCTCTGCCGGCAGGAATGCGCATCCCCACCAGGTTTTCTCTGGAAGGTCCACTTGAGCTGCGAAAGATCAGATCACCACTTTTTTCATCCAGGAGCAGCAGTGATCCAGCTTCAGAATTCAGTAGATGGGCAGCATTTTCGACAACCAGATCCAAAACCACACTCAGGTCGAGACTGGAAGCGAGAAGTCTTCCGATGCCGACTAATGAATTGAGCTGATGCGCCCTGGATTGCAGCTGTTCATGCAGTTTTTTTCGATCCAGAACAGATGATGTGTAGGATGCAATCGTTACAAATAGGTTCTGGTCTTCTTCTGAAAACACCTTATCAGGATCAGAATGAAATGCCACCATAACACCAATGTTTTTCTCGCCGGTCGTTAATGCCGTGCCCATCCAGGCATGGCTATTTTGTTCACTTTCTTCGCATTCTATGCCTCTGCGCTCACACTCACTGAAGTAATCGTGGGTGTTGATAGTCATTTTGTGTTTTAGTAAAATGGCATTAAGCCCTGAAGGTTTCGCTCCGTTTTCATCAGGATACAGGCGTGCATCATCTTTTATTATGAAGGCTGGTGACAGGTTCACCGGTATCCTGATTGATGAGTGCGATATAAAAATTAGGCAGTTGCATAACCCGTTTTAGTTGGGTATAGATCAACTCAAGCAAGTCGTCTAATTCGACACTGAAATTTGCAGCCTGTGTTATCCAATAGATAGCCTGCAGTTCTTCCGCACGTTCTTTTTGAATTTCTAACAGAGCTGTACGTTCCAAACCTACCCCGACTGGTTGGCTGAGATATTGCATCACAGAAAATTGCGCACTGCTATATGTTTGTTTACCTTCGGGTTCGCCAATACAAAGCCATGCCTGATTTCCCAATGGCAGGATGATCTGTATATCCTGATCAATCAATTGTTTTTGTGCCTCCTGTGCTTCCAATACCAAACCACTTACAGGGAGGTGAATGGGTATACTGGCAGGTTGACATCTGAGCCACATGATAAAAGCATCATCCACGCTTAAAGACATTCCACTTTTCTCCAAATGTATAGGCGTTTTTGTGCCGGTTTAACAACGCAGAATCCAGAAAAGTAGGATTCAGTAGGTTTTGGATGTGCTCAATGAACAACATTGAGAATTTGGCTTCGTTCTGAAGAAGTAACAACGATGTGTTGTATGTTGTCAAGGGCAAGAGGGACTTGCTGCATGAGTGGATGTCTTGCGAATGCTATGGATATAAACTGCCTGTATGCATTAATCCCAATTAAGAAACCCAGTGGTTAATATCGCTGCACTTAAAAGGAGTGGCATGCGGTTTTGGTGCAAGTTCACCACCAAAAATCAGCATCAATATCCAAAGCAGGATAATTACACAGAAAAAAATGACTGGAATAATAAGATAAGCCCAACCGCTTAATTTACCTCGTATTTGGCAGTTGAGTTGTTCAGCAATGGTGTCTTGAGTTAAAGATTTATAACTCACGTAATTTCTCCAGCTAATTGTTTGAATACCATTTAGATTGTAGCACTTATATTCATTCAGGGCAAAGTATAGCTTACAATCTCTCCGTAGGGTGAGGGTAAGCGGTGACATACGAAACGGTTCGTAGACAGTTACTTCAAAGCGACTCGGTATGGATGGTAGATCTGCCAAATGGGTGGGGATCAATAAATTGGCTATCTCTTGTGACCCATTTTAAGGTTGGTATAGCGCCTAAACCAGGTTGCATGTCGTGACTTAGCTGCCAGCTATCGTCATTTGGATGAAGGCGTGTGCTGATGATGTAGTCATCTGCTATGGGTTGTGCCGTCAATCCACTTTAATGTGAGAACTGTTTGATTTTGGAGCTGAGTCAAATTGCTTCCGATTAACACCATTTTGTTCCCATATAGTGTGTAACGTTCGCCTGGTGCCGGGTCAGGGAATGGCAAGCCGAGAAATTTTGCATGGCTGCCGTCTGTGCGGGTGTAATTCAGGCTTACCGGTGACTGATTATATTTTAATAACGCAGTGAAATTCTCACCAACGCCCAGTGCCGGCACACGCACTTGGGCTGAATCGGATTGGATGTTAACAGGTGCACCTGGTCCACGCAAATGCAGATACGCGACTCCAGTGGATTCACTCCCAGTGTCATAATCGATTCCGCGAACGATGGGTCCCTGGTTGGCGATATACCCTAGCCAGGTACGGACAACGGGCATGTTCGGATAGCGACATGACCATCTGGCAAGTGATGCCAGTACTTCGGTGCCAAGATCGACGAAATTCACCGTCAATTACCGTATATACGCCAACTGTCACTTGAATAACCTCTGAACAGCGGTCTAGGGGAGTTGCAGAATTATCTGCGAAAAACGGATTTCATTTAATAGTGTATCACTGCCCAAAAAACGGTCGGAAGCCGCCAGCAGGTTTCCCTCAGCATCCCATACACGTGCCGTAAATGAGGGTGGGGGATCTTGAGTCGCAGTGCAGCTTCCCAGGCAAGCTGTAATTCTATAGTTTCCCCGGGCTGAATGGTGCCGTTGATTCGGTAACCCAGCAGACGTAATGCTGCCCAGTTTCCCCGGGTGTTCGATGTAACCCAGGTCTGTCAGGCATCTGTGTTAGAGGGCGTCGAAACAGACGGTAGCCACCACCCACAGGGACGAAATTCCAGTCCGCCCAATCATATTTATGGGTGACAAAAACAGGCTGTCCTTCATGTTTGTTCTACTCTATCCAACCACACTTGATTGTACGTCTTGGGTTCTTCGGGATACACATATGAATATTTGTGCGGAAGGTGCGCGATTCTCAAGCTTCTTGCATTACCCATAAGGGTGTAACCCATCGCCAATCGGCAAGAATAAGAGCGTTTTCCGGTGCCATATTGAGTAGGGGTTCTGTTCTATCCCTGATTTCGTGGTTTGCAGCAAGGAATGCAAAATCAGGTGTCTCTGCACGATCATCCGCAGTGACAAGAGAATAACGGCCACTGCTAATTGCAGTGTATATGAAATGCCGTTTTGGTTTTGGGAGTGAAGCCCCGAACCGCCAAAGTGTCAGCGATGCTGATCCCAAATACCAGAACCATCGGGTATATAAGCCGGCATAAGATACTCAATTGTTTGTGGTGCCCGGTAAGTTATGGTAACGAAAGTGTGTATGAGCCAGGAGAGGAGGCATGCAATCGCGAATTTGGTCTGCCGGATTAATAAACATAGCCAACCCATGATCATGACAACCATACACAGGTGGGGAATTGAAAACGGAATAAGCTGGGTAGATAGAGGAGGCGCAGTGATAAATCAACTCGCAGTGGCATAGGCAAACATATCACCGCTGAAGCCACGGGCGAGAACATGATTCCAAAATCCATGCCAGGTAGCCAGGTTGCCGGGACTCAAGACAGCATTGGGCAGCATATCCCGTATTGGCAGATAAAGCTGTGGAATGCCCCATGCGCACAACGCAACCGCAATGATTTTGGGCCATCGACCCGGTGTCCATAGCAGCGCACTATCACACAGCAGGATATAGGATGAGCCAACCCATCACTACAAAAATCAGCGATGGATGATGTCCGACACCAAGTCCGATAACCAATGCCAATTGACACAGGATTTTGTCACGTTGTGCGACTGGTGAATCTCTTTGATACTGTGCCAGGACTACAAATCCCCATACCGTAAAAAGCAGGCTGGGCATACGGATATTGGCGATGGTTGCTTGCGCCCAAAAAGTCCCTGCTGATCCAAGCAGTAACAGCGCTGAAAAACCACCAATCCTTGCAGCCCGTTGGCCGATCCCCATTTTAGTAGCCCACGTGACAACGGCAATAAATGTCAATAACAGGGTCGTGGCGGCTAAAACTGCACTCAAACAGATTTATCCTGTATGGAAAACTTCCAATGGCTGATCAGATGCGACCATAAAGCACCAATCAGTGTGTAAAGGGGATAACCGGGAGGGTGTGCGATGCCCCATTTGGCTGTGATGAGTTGAAATTCACCACTGTCCGCAGGGAGGATATCCTGTCCGGCAGTCGCGGCATAGAACAAGAAGAAAGCAAGCCATAGGATGGCTGTCTCTTTCACGCCAAACTGGGCAAATCTGCCAAGAATTAGATTTGCCCAGTTGGCTCCGGGGTTTGTCTTACTTAACAAACCATCTCCAAACCTTCTCCCGATAAATTCTACTCCGCCATCAGATGTTGTGCGCGTTCGGCAATTTGTTTTGGCGTAAAACCAAAAGCTTCCTTGAGAATAGATGCAGGTGCGGAAGCCCCAAAGTGATCGATGGCGATGATAGCGCCATAATTGCCGACGTACCTTTCCCATCCCAAGCTAACCCCAGCCTCAATTGACAAACGCCGGGTGACATTATCTGGAAGAACGCTGAGTTTATAAAATAGGGGCTGCTTTTCAAATAACTCCCACGATGGCATACTGACAACCCGAGCACCAATCCTTTGTTCAACCAGGATTTTTTGAGCTTCAAGTGCGTCGGCTACTTCAGAACCGGTAGCGATCAGGATAATATCGATGCGGTTAAGCGGTGAGTCATTGATAACATAGGCGCCGCGACTGACCCCTTCCATGGCTTTGTCAACGGCTTGAGGAAGTACTGGTAGGTTTTGACGTGAGAGTGCCAGGGCAACCGGTCCATCCTTTTTCTCCAACGCGACTTTCCAACTCGCTGCAGTTTCATTGGCATCTGCTGGACGTATCACAGTCAGCCCTGGAATAGTGCGTAATGCCATGATATGTTCAATCGGTTCGTGGGTAGGGCCATCCTCACCCACAAAAAACGAATCGTGTGTCCAAACATACGTAACTGGCAATTTCATTAATGCGGCAAGTCGAACTGCAGGGCGCATATAATCCGAAAAAACCATAAATGTGCCACCAAAAGCGCGCAGCCCACCAAATAAGGTTATCCCGTTCAGCATTGCGCCCATAATGTGCTCACGGACGCCGAAATGGAAGTTCCTTCCCGCTGGCGTACCCGGTTGATAATCACCTTGTTGTGGCAAATAGGTTTTATTCGAGGGTTCCAGGTCAGCCGATCCCCCCACAAGTTCTGGAATGACAGGAGCTAGTTTCGATAAGACGGCGCCAGAAGCCGATCTGGTCGCAATGGCTTTGCCTTCCGGTGAAAATACCGGTAATGCATCAATCCATTGAGCGGGGAGTAATTCCAGCCAACCTTCTCTTAAGTTCTTTCAATGCAACTGGATAATTTTCTCCGTATTGCGTTAATAATTCACGCCATTTTGCTTCTGCCTGCTCACCCTGCGGTACTGCTAACCTGTAATATGCGAGCACATCATCTGGCACAAAAAAGGGCTCCATTGAAGGCCACTTCATGGCTTCTTTTGTTAATCTGATTTCCTCTTCACCTAAAGGTGCACCGTGCGCGTTATGGCTGTCTTGCAAGTTGGGGCTGCCGTATGCAATATGCGTGTGGCAGACAATCAAATGCGGTTTTCCCGGCACGATTTGTGCTGTGCGGATTGCTGCATCAATTGCGTCTATGTCGTGCCCGTCAATTACCTGAACATGCCACCCGTAAGCAATAAACCGATCCGGTACATTTTCAGTGAAAGTGATATCCGTCGAGCCTTCAATAGAAATTTCATTGTCGTCGTAGAGATAGATAAGATTGTCAAGCTGCAAATGACCGGCGATTGATGCAGCTTCGTGGGTAATACCTTCCATCATATCCCCATCAGAAACGATGGCATAAATACGATTATTAAATATTGGGAAATCAGGCTTATTGAAAACTGCTGCCATATGCTTTTGCGCAACTGCCATACCAACGCCGGTCGAAAATCCCTGTCCCAATGGTCCGGTTGTTGTCTCCACCCCCATGGCCAGATCATATTCGGGATGCCCGGGTGTTTTGCTTTCCCACTGCCGGAATTGTTTTAAATCGTCCAGTGACAGCGGATAACCGGTCAGGTGGAGCAGGCTGTAAAGCAACATCGAGCCATGTCCTGCTGAGAGGATAAAGCGATCCCGATTTGGCCAAGTTGGATTGCCGGGATTATGGTTAAGATGCCGGGTCCAGAGTGTATAAGCGACATCCGCCATCCCCATTGGCATGCCAGGATGTCCCGAATTTGCTTTTTGGACACCATCCATGGCGAGGACACGCAATGCGTTGCTGCAACGTTCATCAAGTTGTGTTTGTGGCATAAAAACCTCCGAATATAGGTGTAAAGGATATGTGATCTTACATTTTTACGTTCAGTCTAACATGCTTTTCTAAGGTGAGAAGGAATCTTTTTCCCGTAGCGTATTGCGGCATAGTGCCTTAATAAAATTCTGTGTATTATTGTTTTTCGTTTGTGGGTCGTTATAGATCTACCAGAGCGCGCAATGCGATGGTGATACGCCGTGGGCGTTCTGTTAAAAGTCCTATATCTTCCCAGCGTTGTGCTGTCTGAGATAATCCCCGGCGTGATATGCGGTCACCATACTTTTCGTATAGCCGGCTGATTTGGAAATGACCATTCAGGTATTCTACAGCGTATTTTACCATATCACATTCAAGTGGGGTTGGTGCAGGGAAAGCAGACGGCGGGCGAATTTGTGGATCCAGCACAGATGCCAGCAAGGTGTTCATCCATAAGACCATGTCATTTACCAGATGCCCCATTTGAAAATATAAGCGGTTGGACCAATCCGCATCACCGTCCAGGTCATGAATAAATGGCGGGGAATTTGTTAACGTTCCATAAATGGCAAATGGGAAATCCGCACTGTTAAAAACTCCGACATTAGGTGTCACAGCTTGTGCACGCACCATATCCCATCTTTGTTGGGTGATGGAAAAATCGAGTTTGGCAGTAACGATGATTCCTCCATTTAGGTTCCAGTACCAACTGATGCCAATGCATCCCTGATAACCCCCGGTGCGCTCTCCCACTGTATCCATTATTTGTCCGGCAAGTTGAAGAGCTTTGTGCGAGGGGTAATAATTAACCATGATGAACTCTATCCTTTATGAAATGGTATTGAAATTCTGGCGAACCAGAGCACGTTCTTCTGCTTCTGTCGTGATGTTACCTTCCAGGTGCGCGACCTTGAGCGCAACCAGTATGTCGCGGTAAAGGGGTCCAGGCTTAAACCCCATGGCTTTAAGGTCATCACCACCCAAAATAGGCTGAACGTGACGCCATTTACGGGCATACTCCAATAGAATATCAGCAGCCGATTTTGATTCTGTACATAACCAGACAACTGCCAGGAGGTCGAGGTGAATGGAATCGAGCAGTGAAACAGCTTCACTGACTATGATTTCTTCAGATAACTTTGGCAGATGTTCTTTAAAGCGGGCAAAATCCTGTACAGACTTCACGACACGCCGTGGTAAAGGTAATCTCGTGGAAATTCGCGCGAATGCAGGCTTTGATACACGATATAATAACACTGCCCAATGCAAAAACAGATTATCTTCTACGGTTAAATTCATATCCCAAAACTCAGGTTTAAAATTCATCCGCAACCTTTCAAAGCGGGTATGCAACCAATCATCGCAGATCAATTCCGGATCAATTTGTTTTAAGACACCAAAATCCTGCAAGCGATCCAGCACTGCTTCGGGCTGGCTTTCTTTCAAAATGAGGTCCAACTCATGACGAATGCGCCCACCTGAGACCCGGTGTAAGTAAGGGACAGCTTCATCAATCAGGGCTTCACTACGTTTATCAATGTGGAATCCTAATCTGGTTTCGAACCGCGCCGCTCTCAGGATGCGTGTGGGGTCATCAATGAAACTCAAACTGTGTAAAACCCGGATGACGCGATCTGTAAGGTCAGCCTGCCCACCGTAAAAATCAAGCAATTCTCCCCATCGTTGTGGATCAAGGCGTATTGCTAACGTGTTAATTGTGAAATCCCGGCGATGCAAATCTTGTTTTATAGAGCTGCGTTGAACGGTAGGTAAAGCGGTTGGATGTTCGTAGAATTCTGTGCGTGCTGTGACAAGGTCGATAAAATCTGGTAGGTTCTCATTGGGATTGAGGGCATGCGGAATTTCATGGTGAGATTTTGAGGTTAACCCGTTTGCGGATGTATATCCGTCCGACTTCATTCTAACCCATATCGTATCCGGAAGAATCCATTTCACCGTACCGAACCTGCTGTGTGTTCGTATTTTACCACCAAGTTTGCGCGCCATTGCATTGGAAAGGGTGATTGCCTCGCCTTCAACCACAATGTCTACATCAACAATCGGTAAACCCAGAAGCAAATCGCGCACGATACCGCCGACAAAATATATAATGGAATTCATTGCGGCGGCTTCTGCGCCAATTTCGTGGATCAGGGTGAGTAAGGGGGCTGGAAACGCTTGTTCCATCAGCTGCGCCATTTTATCCCGCTGACTTACGTAGATGGAATTAGGCATGCGTATCATATCGGTTCGTGTGACCACGCCAATCAAGTGCTCATTATCCACAACCGGTATCTGCCCCCACCCGCTGTGGATCATCATTGAGCGCAACCGTTCTGCAGAATCCTCCGGTGAAGCTGAAACAGACCCGGCTTGCATAATACGGTGAATCGGTTGCAGGTCCCATTTGTGCTGCATAGCCCGGTCCACAGCGTTTCGGGTCACAAGCCCAACAACCTTATTTTCGCTATCGACGACAGGGAAGCCTTCATGACCTGTGCGCAGCATATGTTGTGCGACGCTTTTGACGGTTTCATTGGGAGAAACAGTGCGTACACCCATCGACATAATATCCCGTACTTTGATGTGGGGCTGCACATATTCATCCAACAAATCACGTAACTCATCATACACATCATTTACAGGCCGCTGCCGGATTAAGGCTGCTGCAGCGCGGTTGTGTCCACCTCCATCAAAATGTTCTACGAGGGCGGCAACATTGATATCGTCTGTTGTGCTGCGTGCAACAAGCTGTGTGTTACCTGCAATTTCCACGAGGACGAATAATGCACTTGGTTCGAGCAGGTTGCGCAGCTTGTGCGCCAGAGTGGAAATTTCCTCTTCCGTTCCTGGGGGCGAAATTGCCCAGCTGGTCACTATGGGGTGTCCATTTATCTCAGTCGTCTCAGCATGTTGGAGAAGGTTGCTGTAGATCAGTTGTTGATTCTCAGACAGCGGGTGGTCAAGAAATTCGGAAGCCATACTCAAATTTCCACCCTGGTCTATCAGCCATGCAGCGGCACGCAGGTCGCGTGGTGTTGTGGATGCAAACGTGAGACTGCCTGTGTCCTCATAAATGCCGGTGAGCATCAGGGTGGCTTCTACTGCTGAAATTGGCACCAATCGCGCGTTAAGCGCTTCTACAAGCAGGCTCGTTGTAGCGCCAATGGTATCTCCCCGAAATTCCCATCCCTCTTGCAGATCATCTGGCGGGGCGTGGTGATCGATGATCAATACATCATTAATCCGTTTCCCCATCCCTCTTACATGGGTAATTTTTTGTGTATCTACCAGAATAACGCGTTTGACATGTTGTCCACGTGAAAGTGTTTCCGGGGTCAAAAAGGGCAGTCCTGAACCATATAAGCCCAGGAAAGCCTGTACATTTCGATTAACACG
This sequence comes from uncultured Chloroflexia bacterium, assembly GCA_963700595.1. Classification (GTDB taxonomy): domain Bacteria; phylum Chloroflexota; class Anaerolineae; order B4-G1; family SLSP01; genus PWVB01. The sequence continues at coordinate 375,742 of CAVOYE010000006.1, read as the reverse complement.
ATGCGGCAGCACGGGTTTCGCATTCGGGTAGAGTTTATGCGCAGCAAGCAGGCTGGCAATCGCGTCGAAATCGGCATTTTCGTGCGTTAGGATGACTTGCATTTCACTTCGCAATGTATGGGAATACTTAGTGCATTTATTCAGGCGCCAGAAGTAAAATCGCTATGGTCTTGAAAGCGCATAACACATGCTTCTGCACCTTGTTGTTTGTACTTACAGCTTGATTATATCACGACATAGTGTTTCATCACACTTTATTGAAATGGCAGGTGCTCTTGGTGCATGTCACCTTCGGGGCAGCAAGAAGATTATAGATTGCGCAGCACATTTACGAAAAGCAGTTGCGCTTTGTCTGAAAACAGGCAAGCATTGAAGTTTTCGGCTCAGGGATTCGAGCCGAAAGCTTCTTAACTCAGCGGACTGAGTCTCAGCCCGTTGAGTGCAAAACTGCCAGGGGGCATCTCAGAATGGGCGAAAGCGTGCTCGATCATCTGCCTGGCGTTGATTAATAAAGATATACCCATTCTGAGATGCCCCCCATTTCCCAAAACGAATGATCTGAAGTACCATATTGTTTATTATAACTACTAAGCGACTTGATGAGGACGGGAGGATAGATGGGGCGGAGAAAATCATACCAGCCCAGGAATACAATGCGCTTACGGGGGGCAGAACGCATCCTCTTTATCGTGGGAGTAACAATCTATATTCTTGGTGCTTTTGGCGGTCTGCAACTGATATCCATTCCAGTAAACACCGCGATTATCCTGTTAGTCGTGGGCGGTGGGTTGCTGCTCATCGTCAGTTTGTCGATTTTATTCTAGATACGAAGAGGGACACTTTATGTGGGACCAACTGAGTTTATTTGTTCAACCTGACCGCCCGTATACGGTAAGTGAAGTTACCAGCAGAATTCGTGCGCTGTTGGAGCAGGAACCTGTTTTCCAGGATTTGTGGGTTAAGGGCGAAATCTCGAATTTTTCACGCGCTTCTTCCGGTCATGTGTATTTAACCCTTAAAGACGCCGGCGCGCAGATTAACGGTGTTATATGGCGCAGTCAGGTTAGAGAAATGTCTTATAATCCCCGTACCGGCGATCAGGTTGAAGTTCACGGCAGGATCAGCGTCTACGAACAGTCCGGACGGTATCAGTTATATATCGATGTTATGCGTCCTGCCGGTCGCGGTTCGCTGTATGAAGAATTTGAGCGTCTGAAAGCACGTTTGGAAGCGGAAGGGTTATTTGCACAATCTTTAAAAAAACCTATCCCGCAGTATCCGAAGTGGATAGGTGTTGTGACATCACCTAACGCAGCTGCATTGCATGATGTCCTGCATGTCCTTGAACGACGCTATCCTTTAGCCAGGGTTTTACTCTCCCCTACACTCGTTCAGGGAGAAATGGCTCCCCGGAATATTGTCCAAGCTATCAACGCGCTCAACGCCCGGGACGAAATCGACGTGATTCTCCTGGTGAGGGGTGGGGGATCGCTTGAAGATCTGTGGGCATTTAATGATGAAGCTGTCGCACGCGCTGTCGCAGATTCCCGGTTGCCTATCATTTCCGGGATTGGTCATGAAACCGACTTCTCGCTGGCGGATTTTGCCGCCGATATACGCGCACCGACACCTTCTGCTGCTGCAGAAATTGCGACTCCCGATATAATTGAATTACGGGCTAAACTCAATCAGCTTGAAAGCCGGTTGGGACGTGGCGTTGGTCAATGCCGTTTAAACCGTCAGGAGAGCCTGTCCAATTTAGCGGTGATGCTGCGCCGTTTGTCACCAAAGGTTCGCATCAGTAATCTACGCCAACGGATTGACGATTTGAGCGGAAGGTTGGATGCACTTACAATATATAACCTGAAATTTGAAAGGCAGCGTGTGGATGGTTTCCTGGCGCGGTTATCAGCTTTAGATCCAGAAGCGGTGTTGGCGAGAGGTTATGCAATTGTGCGTCAGCATAACAGTGCTGAACTTGTAACTTCAACGGTCCTGGCAAAGCCAGATCAGCAACTGGATATTCAGTTCCACGATGGGCAAATCATCGTCAAAGTGGAAGGCGCCGGCACATTATAGGTCATAAACGCCCTTCATCTGATTCCGTTTTACACGTATTACCTCGCGAGCCATTTCTGTTGACTCCCGAATATAGCGTTTCATAGCACCTTCCGGACTTTTCGAGTCGCTCAGGTCGCGATTCCGCCATTTGACTTCGACATCTTTCAAACGGTATCCCATTTGCTGTGCCAGGAATAATAATTCCACATCATATGCCGATACTTTCCATCCGGTCGGGTTTTCACGCTCTTTGAAGAATTGCAGTTTGGGGAATGTGTCCAGGGCAGCTTGACGCCGGCATGACTTGAATCCACATTGCGTATCCCGAATATCACGTAAAAGGATGAGTTGGCGCAGCGTCAGGAAAATAATGCTGCCCAATTGACGGAAGAAAGATGTTCCTTCTCTACCCATACCCCGCGAGCCGATAACCACATCATAGCCTTGTTTATACCACGGCAGTAATTTGTCCAGTTCACCAATCGGCGTTGATTGGTCCATATCGGTAAATAGCATAATATCACCCCGCGCCGCTTGTATGCCTGCCCATACTGCAGCTGGTTTTCCGCCGTGCGGAATATCGATGAGCGACCAATTGCCCTTATCTTCCACATAGGACGCAATGAAATCACGGCTTCCATCGGTCGATGCGTCATTCGATACAATAACTTCCCACTTGTAATCCTGCTGGACCATATAGGTTTGCACTTCGTCCAGGACGCCCGACTCAAGATTCTTGAGTTCGTTATAACATGGGATGATTACAGATAGGTCGATGTTGTCGTTTGACATATATTACTCCCGTTTAGGTATCTTATTAAAATACGCTGGGAAGCCTGCCACACTTTGATTGTGAATATTTTGACGGCTTGCTAGGAAGTTGTGTCGGTAACCGGCGTGTTTATCAGTTTACATCAGATGAGTTCCAGCACAAATCAAGATAAAGAAATCTATTCATTGACATAAGTTCTGTAACGGTGATAATATTTGAACCATGACACTAAATACAGCAACCCAGTCACAGTCAGCCGTGGACCCGCCAAGGGTTGTGGATACTCTACCCGCACTCCACAAGATGATTTCGCAGGTTATGCAGCATCCGGTAGTCGCCGTTGATACGGAAGCCAACAGCCTCTATGCGTACCGGGAAAGAGTGTGTCTGATTCAGATTTCAATCCCCGGCATAAACTATCTGGTTGATCCATTAGCCATCGAAGATATGTCACCTCTGGGAATTGTTTTTTCAGCACCGCATATTGAAAAAGTCTTTCATGCTGCCGATTATGATTTGATTGTTTTGTTACGGGATTTTGGCTTTGTGTGTTCCTCGCTATACGATACGATGTGGGCTGCGCGCGTTTTAGGGTGGCCCAAAGTTGGTCTGGGGGATATTCTTGAGAAGTTTTATGGGTTGTCTGTTAACAAGAGTTACCAGCGGTATAACTGGGGTAAAAGACCTTTAGCTCCGGCAGCTTTAACCTATGCCTGGATGGACAGTCATTATTTGTTGTCTCTGCGAGACCTGCAAATCACTGAATTAAAATCCAAAGGACGTTGGGAAGAGGCGCAGGAGATATTTTTCTACCTTTTAGAAACGGTTCATTTGCCGGAGAATCTGATCGACACGCATTTTTGGAGAATTAAAGGCATCTATGATATGAACCAGCACGAGCAGCAATTGCTCTACCAATTGTATTTATGGCGCGAGCATGAGGCTGAGCGGAGGGACAGGCCTACGATGAAGGTGATCTCCAGCCAGAGGCTTGTACGTCTGGCGGAAGCACACCCTCGAAATATGGATGAATTGGTTGCTGCGGGTTTGACAAACCGGCAAGCCCAACAATTTGGACGGGGGATATTAGGCGCTATTCGAAGTCACAACAGTCCGCAATTACCACCGCAACCCGAACAGAAGCGTGTCCCCTATGATGTTATAAATCGTTTTAAGAAGCTGCGATTTTGGCGAAAGGGTCTTGCCGAAAATCGTAGCGTTGATTCAGATGTTATTCTGCCTAATGCTGTCCTGTGGGCGCTGGCTGAAAATCCACCGCATACGCTTGAAGATATACAATCTGTTGTGGGCATTGGTCCGTGGCGCTGTGCCGCGTATGGTCCTGCTATCATAGAACTCTTGAGTAATGTGAGGTGAACAGGTGAAGATTACATTTTTAGGCGGAGTCGGCACAGTTACGGGATCTATGTACCTGATTCGAACCAATCGTCATTCGATTATGATGGACTGTGGCTTATACCAGGGAAAACGGGCGGAATCGTATACACGCAATAAAAATATACCTGTGGATATCCGCCGGTTAGATGCTGTTGTCCTTTCCCATGCGCATATTGACCACTCGGGGAATTTACCTAACCTGGTTAAGCAGGGGTTTGAAGGTCCTATCTTTGCTACCCATGCCACTCGGGACTTGTGTGGTGCAATGCTGCCCGATTCAGGAAGAATCCACGAGTCTGATATCCAATATGTCAATAAAAAAAGACAACGCAAGGGTCAAAGCATGATGGAACCCCTGTACACAGAAGAAGATGCGCTACGCAGCCTCTCCTACTTTGTGGGGGTGGGTTATAACCACCCGCGCAGGATCGCGCGGGGTGTGTGGGTGACATTTCTGGATGCGGGACATATTCTCGGTTCCGCCCTTGTTTTGCTGGAGGTCGATGAAGAAGGTGTGAAAAAACGCCTGCTTTTTACAGGAGACCTGGGCCAACCCAATTTACCCATCGTCCGTGACCCCACACCGATGCCTGAAGCTGACTATTTAATGATTGAAAGCACATATGGCGACCGCCTGCATCCACCCGTAGAAGCCATCCAAAGCCAGCTTGAAGAAATCGTAAAAAGCGTGGTTGCGCGTGGCGGACGCATCATCATTCCCGCATTTGCTGTAGGACGAACACAAGAGATTGTCTATGACTTGCATCAATTGATCTACACTGAACGAATTCCGGATCTGTCAATTTATGTGGACAGTCCATTAGCTTTAAATGTTACAGAAGTTTTCCGACTTCATCCAGATTGTTATGATGCAGAAACCCGTTCCTTTATCCTGGATAGCGGACAGAAAGATCCATTTGGTTTCTATCGATTGAAATATGTGCGTTCGGTGGCTGAATCGAAGCAGCTCAATACAACACCGAATCCTATTATGATCATCAGCGCCTCAGGAATGGCAGAAGCGGGACGGGTGCAGCATCATTTGAAGCAGGCAGTTGCCGATCCTCGTAATGCAGTGCTTATTACCGGTTGGCAAGCCCCTAATACTTTAGGACGGCATATCGCCGATAAAGATGAATATGTCAACATTTATGGCGAATCTTACCCTTTACGGGCTGAAGTCCATACGCTCTATGGGTATAGCGCTCATGCAGACAGGGATGACTTACTGAATTGGAGCCAGCCCCGCGCCTCAACTGTAAAGACAGCATTCGTCGTCCATGGGGACCCGGAACAATCCAGCGCATTAGCTTCCGGTATGCAGGATATTGGGTATAAGCAGGTTGTTATTCCGCAAAGAGGGGACGTTGTTGAGGTCTAAAGGGTGCCCCGGCGCATCATAAGTTTAGCACCTTGACTGTTTGTATGAATGAAACGAAGTATGCTCACGCCACTTGGCGTTTGTTATTAGAATCACACCCGTATCCCGGTGCGCTCAACATGGCTGTTGATGAAGTCCTGCTCCGCAGTGCCGCCAGCGGTCAAAGCCCTCCCACGCTGCGCCTGTATCAATGGTATCCAAAGAGTTTGACGCTGGGTCGCGGTCAACGGCTTATTGATGTTGATGAAGAGAGTTTGAGCAAGTCAGAAATCATACTGCTCCGCAGAATGACCGGGGGCACTGCAGTGCTTAATACAGAAAATGTCATTTCTTATACGGTAGCAACCAAAGATAGCGACCCAAGATTTACGGGCACAATAGCAGAAAGCTACCGCGGTGTGAGTCAGGCGCTTATCTCAGGATTGAAACTTCTTGGACTGCAAACGGTGGAGGCAAAAACAATGGCACCGGAAATGGCTGCACAAGCCCGAGAGTATCGTTCTCCCGTATGTTTTGAGATTCCATCCTTTTATGAAGTCACAGTAGATGGGCGGAAACTGGTTGGCAGCTCACAGATGCGGAGCCGAGGTGGGATCTTGCAGCACGGAACACTGTATTTGGATGGTGATATTGCGGAGATAAGCAGCTTTTTGTCCTCCCATCCTGATCCCAATCGCATCCGGTCAAAGACAGTGACGCTGCGTGAAGCCCTGGGTCAGCCCCAATCCTACATGGAAGTGGCGCAAGCTCTTGTGCAGGGATTCCGGACCGTTCTGAATCTGGACTTTTCTGCCGATCCATTGCAGCCAGATGAACACGCCAGGATCATGGAATTAAAAGCCGAAAAATACGGTAATCCTGCCTGGACCACCCGACTGTAGGTTACTTTTCAGTATTTTCAGGGTCGATTTTCTGCGGGATAACCCACACCACTAGGATTAATTGCCCTTATGTATTGTTTTTAACAGCGAGAGGCAGGACGCTGTAAGAATCCCCGCCGCTTCCGGTGCAACCTGACTGGCATGGGTGACTTCATATCCACCCTCTGCATAGGCTTCCGGGATGGGCACATAGCCAATCGAGCCATTTGCACAGCTCACAAACCATGTATGCTTGAAGGGTGAATCCTTTTTAATTTGAACCCCAATTTGATTAAAAATCTCACCAGGCGCGGTGACGATGGCTAAATCCCCCATGCTCCAGGCCTGAATTTCAGCTCGTACCGGTTCTGGCGGCACTTGTGTTGTCCAACTGTCCAGGGCCTCTTTGGCGCGTTTAAGCCGGATCTGCACCCACCGCAAACGACCTTCATTCCCACCATTTGCGTTGAGTTCTTCAAGCTCCTTTTCCAACGACGCAACCAATTCCTGCGCGTTTTCTTGCGAGCCATAACGCGTTCGTGGTAAGTTGACTACCTGAGATAAAACTTGTATCTTTTCTGCGGACATGGCATCTGGAGCAGGATGTCCGCATATCTCCCACTAGGCGGACAACCTCACAACCCAAACGGACGCCCAGGGAACGGGCAGGTTCATAACACGGTTCCATGCGCACTGCATTAATATTGCCGGCAGCCCCTTGCAGAAAAAGGCATGGAGCTCCTGTCAGTTTCTCGACGACTTCCCGCATTTTACCGGGATAATCAGCTGAAATATGATCCACCTGACCTGTTTGCGAGACAGGGTGTGTCTGGAAGTTGACGATGGACGCCAGGGGTGTGCCATCGAGTCCATCAATTCGCAACACGCCTACCGTGCGGTCGATAGCTCCGGTTGGGTTTTGTCCCAGGATGATGCGTCCATCCGGTAATTTTTCGCGGCGGTTGATGCCGATATCGGATTCTCCCCAACCTACAGCCAGCACGGCTGGTTGCTTTGCTTTGTGTGCAGCTTCAACGACACCCGCCAGCGTGTGAATGAGATTCGCGCGATAGGCATTGACCATCGGATCTTCCATGTCGCGGTATGGATCGGGCCCATAATGGGTGTGCGTACAGGCGACCGTGACTGTCTGAATGGCTTTATTTGTCCGGTTGAGGATCTCATGCCGGATTGCTCCAACAGTTTCATCGTCCAATCCAAGGAGATCACAACTGATAAGCGCGATTTTTTGAGCTCCCAGCTCAAAGACTGCTGCAGTCGCATAAAGGGGATCATGCAGTTTGGATAGGGGTCCGCGTCCGGCGAAACCCGCGGATTTAGTGCCAACCGGGGGCGTGATATCCGCCCGGGCGATTCCCACCTTCAAATGCTGAGGAACTTCGTTTTTTGCCATACACCACCTCTTGATTGTATTCTGGGGTAACGGGATAATTGAATACTATATCAAGAGGGGAAAGCTGACAAATTACCTGACTAAAACGACCGTTAATATCCGCAAATTAGAAGCTTTCTAAACCTTCATGCTCTGATCCGACATCAAGCAACTGACCGGTCACTGTAAAAATGACACGTTCGCAGATATTGGTCACGCGATCTGCGGCACGCTCAAGATTGTGCGCTGCCCACAATAACAGATTCGCCTGTTCGATGACCTGGGGATCCTCTATCACATAGGTGATTAATTCACGATAAACTTGATTGTACAAAGCATCGACTACATCGTCTTCCTGCGGAATTTTCGAAGCCACATCAACGTCGCGGTTCACAAAAGCTGCCAATGCACGCTGCAGCATATCCGTCGCTTTTTTTGCCATCACTGGGATATCGACCAGTGGTTTGATGAAAGGCTCATTGCCAATCATCAGGCTGATATTGGCAATACCCTTGGCATAATCACCAATACGTTCCAATTCACCTGCAATCTCCAGCACAGCTGCCAGGGTGCGTAAATCGCCTGCCATAGGCGCTTGTGTCGCAATCAGCGTTAATGTATCGGACTCAATATGATAGCGTTCTTCGTTGATGAGAGCGTCCTGCTCGATTAAGCGCCGGGAGGTACTAAGGTCGCGTTTTTTCAGCGCACTTACGGCTTCGAGTAGTGTGCATTCAACACGGTTGCCCATGGCAAGAATTCTGTCTTTCAGAGATTCCATATCATTTTTAAAGGTTTCACGTGGCATGTATGTGTACCTCCAATGCACCGGTATCGCGAGTTAAATAATCCAATACTTTATCATGCAAGCCATCACGGACCTGGCGAAACATAGCCATCCGTTCTGCATCTGTCCCCTCGGCTTTAGCCGGGTCAGGGAATCCTATATGGGTTACGATGCCCTTGCCCAACCATGCCGGGCAGTTTTGTGCAGCCTGATCGCACACAGTGACCACCCGGTCAAACTCAACGTCACGGAATTCTTCGGTGGATTTGGATCGCGTTTCAGCGATATCAATCCCCAGTTCTGCCATAGCTTTTATCGCCATAGGGTGCACATACCCCGATGGTTTTGTCCCGGCAGAATACGCCTCCCAGGTGTCACTCAGATAGTGATTGACCAGCCCTTCCGCCATTTGACTCCGGCATGAATTACCTGTGCATAAAAACAAAACGCGTCGTATTTTTTTAATATGATTATTCATATTTGCTCCTCAAAGCTTCTGCCTGTCGCCTAATTGAAAGAGTCATTGTTGAACAGGCAAATCGGCTGAACGACCCAATAAATTCGCAACCCATCATTAACCAAACCGACCTGTTATGTAATCCTCGGTACGAGGGTCCTTGGGCTTGGTAAACACATTTTTAGTTGGGCCATGTTCGACCAGGTAGCCCGATCTGTCCTCATGCATCATAAAAAACGCCGTAAAATCTGATACACGAGCAGCTTGCTGCATGTTATGTGTGACAACAATGATTGTATAATTCTCTGCCAGTTCACGCATAAGATCTTCGATTTTTAGCGTCGCAATCGGATCCAGAGCTGAAGCCGGCTCGTCCATCAGGATGATTTCAGGCCTAACAGCGATAGCTCGCGCAATACATAAACGCTGCTGCTGTCCGCCTGACAGCGAAAACCCGCTTTGATCAAGTTTGTCTTTTACTTCATCCCACAGGGCAGCTTGTTGCAGAGACTGTTCAACCAATTCATCCAAATTACCCTTGAAGCCGTTAATTCTTGCTCCCCAGGCGACGTTTTCATAAATGGTTTTTGGGAAGGGGTTTGGTTTTTGAAAGACCATACCAATATGCCGCCTGACTTGCACAGGATCAACATCATCCTGATAGATATTATAGCCGTGGAATAAAACTTCACCTTTTGCCCATGCAGTAGGAACAAGTTCGTTCATACGATTGAATGAACGGAGCATTGTGCTTTTACCACAACCAGAGGGTCCGATAATTGCAGTAATTTTCTGACGTTTAATTTCAAGATTGACATCTTTGATCGCCTGAAAATCACCATAGAAGACACTCAGGTTACGAGCTTCAATAGCGAATTTATCATCAGAAGCCAAATTTTTCAGATTCCCTGTCACATCATCCTCCTCTGACTGAATCTGTTACGGAGTAACACAGCGGATGCATTTAAAGTGAGAAGCAGCGCCAGTAAAACCAGTATTGCAGCAGCTGCTATGTTTCGAAATTCGGCCTGGGGTCTGGCTGTCCACTGGTATATTTGTATAGGAAGCGTTGTAAACTTGGAAAATGGCCCTGACGGGTCGACAGTGATAAAAGTTGATGCTCCAACGACAACCAGTGGTGCGGTTTCGCCTATTGCTCTTGAGATAGCCAGGATCGTGCCTGTTAAGATACCGGGCATGGCATTCGGGAGCACATGGTGCCAGACTGTTTGCCATTGTGTGGCTCCGAGACCAAAACTGGCTTGACGAAGTGAAAGCGGTACGGCCTTAATGGCTTCCTGTGAGTTAATGATGATCAGTGGGAGAACGAGGAGTCCTAACGTCATGCCTGCAGAAACAATCGTGCGCCCATTGGCAGTTGATGGGTCGACCAAACCGAATATGCGCCCGCTTGTAAGGGGTTCCAGCAACCGGACAAAGACTGCCAGACCCAGCATACCATAGATGATTGACGGTACGCCAGCAAGATTGTTAATGTTTGTCTGAATTAAGCGATGTATCCAGGAATCTGTTGCATATTCTTCAAGGTATATTGCTGAGCCAACCCCTAACGGAAATGCGAATAAGACAGTAATGGCAATTGTCCAGAGAGAGCCGTAGATGGCTGTCCTCACACCGGCTTTTTCAGGATCGGAAGATTGCGGGTTACTGATGAATTTCGGATTAATCCAGGAAACAAACTGAATTTCGGCGTCGGGATATTTTTCTGCTGCTTCCGCTAAGACGCCAGAACGATTAAAAACCGAGTCGAATAACCGCCAGGTCTGGACAATTTCCGGATTGACCACACGTTCGTAAACCAGATTGACTACATCTTCTTTACTACGTTCGGTGAATGGACTCTCACTGTCGAATCGACGGAATAATCCTGCAGATATGTTTGCCTGTAATATCTCTACCAAAGTTTCTTTTGGTAAATCTTCAAGAGCAACATCGCCGACTTTCAGTGTATCTGGGTCTATAGCATTCTCTATCGCAATGTACCCAAATGCGCCGTCGATAATATTTAAAAGCAGTGCCAGCAGAACTACGATTCCGACAATCGTGCTGGCTTGAAGGACGATGTGCCAATAACTGGCAATCCGATGCCGTTTGGGCAAGTTATCAGAGAAGTTCTGGTCTTGATGCGTGAATATATTGTTATTGTTCATTATTCATACACCTCCCGGAATTTACGGACTATCCTTTGACTGAGTATGTTCAATCCCAGTGTCATCAGGAATAGCATCAATCCGATAGCAAAGATGCTGTTGTAGTCAATAGAATCATAGCTCAGATCCCCACCGCTGATACGTACAATGTGACCTGTCATGGTCTCTGCAGAATCGAAAGGATTCATTGTAAAATTTGGACCGGCACCCGCTGCGATGGCGACGACCATAGTTTCACCGATAGCCCGTGAGATGGATACCATAAACGCTGCTGATATGCCGGAGAGTGCAGCCGGTACAACGACTTTGATAGCTGTTTCCCATTTCGTCGCACCCATAGCATAGGCTGCTTCACGCAGTGACCTTGGTACTGCACTTAACGCATCCTCACTCATTGAACTGACCAGAGGTAGAATAAGGATGCCAATGACGATACCAGCGGAGGCGGTGTTATAGATTTGGACTGTATCTGTGCCAAAAATCTGGCGTAAGAGTTGGGTCATAAACATCAAGGCAAAATAGCCGTATACGACTGTTGGAATCCCAGAGAGCACTTCCAGAATTGGTTTCAGAATGCTGCGCGCAGCGCGGTGTGGCATATTCACTCAGGTAGATTGCGACACTCAGACCTAAAGGCATCGCGACGAGTACGGCAAGAATACTGGTTCGTAATGTAGACGTTAAAAGTGGGAGGATGCCGAATTGACTGATTTGCGGATTCCACTTGGTACCAGTGAAAAACTCAATGAGAGAAACCCGTGTTGAGGCAAATAGATCGGTTCCTGCTTTATGCGACACCACGTCTGTTCCATCGTACCCCCGTTCAACGACTAAAGTATTTTCCCGGATTTGTTGAACAAGAATTTTCTCTTCGTCGATTTTGAGAGTTCTACCCGCTTCCAGTGAAAGGCCACCGCTGCTGAGTTGTATGGTGTCTGATTGGGCATCCAGTTCGGAAACTATCCGTTTGTTAACATCCTCCCACAATTCTGTTGTGAAAAAATGTAACGACTCTGTGGTCAAACCGTAGGCAATACCCAAAGTCGTTAAAATCGAAACCGCACCACATAAAAACAGAATTGTTTGAATTATCGATTCAAGCGGACGTTTACGCTTAAGCAAAGCTGCTTGTATATCGGTATTAGCTGCTGAAAACGGAACAGATTTTCCTGTCATAATAATTCCTTTTTCCATTTCAGTTCCTTGTGTATTTATCAGTGAGACTGTTCAGGGGAAAGGTATCAAAACCTTTCCCCGAAGAACAATCAATATAGTTACCACAGAATTCGATACTATGTATCCTGCTAATTATTTGCTTCCAACCAGGCTTGTTTCGCCGCGTCCAGAACGTCCGGGTTGGCTGGGAAATAACCCACATCAACAATTTCTTCATTGACGTAGGTCAGATAGAAATTGACGAACGCTGCGACCTGCGGTTTTTCCTGCATAATGCTGGCAGTGGAGTAGATGAACAAGGGGCGTGCCAAGGGATATTCACCCATATCCACGGCTTCAGCGGTAGGAGTCACACCTTCGATACTGAGGATATTCAGCGTGTCCTGGTTCTCATAGTAGTAGGCATAGCCGAAGAAACCGATGGCATAGGGACTGCCCAGCACGCCCTGGACCAGGATGTTATCATCCTCACTCAATTGGGTATTCGAAGCGTTGAGGATCGGAGCTTCATCTTCATCGAAGACTGCTTCCACGAAATAATCGAAGGTACCGCTGTCTGTGCCGGGGATGAAGCGCTGGATAGGTTCAACGGGCCAATCAGGATTGACGTCGGCCCAGGTTTCAGCCGTTGAGAAGATCAGAGCCAATTCCTCAAAAGTAGCATTCGTGATGAAATCATTTTCCTTACTTACCACAACTGCCAGGGCATCCGTACCGACACGGAACTCGATGGGTTCGCGACCAATACTGCGGCAGGATTCAACCTCGGAATCCTTGATACCACGACTTGCATTGGAGATATCTGTTTCACCCTGGACGCAAAAGCGCTCAAAACCCGCGCCAGAACCGATGGAGTCAATGGTGATGTTGTCGGCATAGCCTTCATCCTGGAAACGTTCTGCCATGGCTTCCGAGAGGGGGAAGACGGTGGAGCTGCCGGCGGAGACGATATCGCCGGTGACTTCGAGGGGGTTGACATCGGGCAAAGTCAGAACTGGATTCTCTTCAACTACCTCAACTTGTTTTTCTGCTTCTTGTGTGACGATAACCTCAGGGGTGGGTGTTGACTGCGGCGTACCGCATGCTGTTAGCATGACCACAATAACCAGACTTACAAATAACAATTTATGCATAGTATTCTCTCCTCATATAGATGTTTGCGTGATAAAGCCCCATTATGCTTTGTGCACTGTTTTACCTTCAGCATCATAATCTACTACTATTAACAGATGATGAATGAATTGTTAACAATTGTTTAACGATTTGAAGAATGGGTAGTTTAGATTTTGAAACAGCGTGTTAAGGCATAATGTGGTTACCGAAGCAGGTGTTTCTGGACTGCCTGTGGTATCTGATCGTGCGGGTGGTCTGGTCCGTGTGTCACAATGACTCAATGTGGTTATCACTTCTAACCTTTTGCCTCAAGGTACTTGACACCACACTACAAAATGCTTATAATAGTAATAAATGTTAATAGTATTTACTAAAGTGATGTGGAGTAACAATTGAAAAGAAATATGGATTGGCGGAAGCGCAGACGCCAGGAAGCCATCAACGAGATTAAACAAGCAGCACGGAAGCAGATTGCTGAAAACGGAGCGGGGAATCTATCATTGGGCGCAATAGCACGCGTGTTAGGGATGACAACTCCAGCTTTATACCGGTATTTTGATAACCGGGATGCGTTAATCACTGCACTTATCATCGACACTTATGACTCGATGGGGGAAGTGATGGAACACGCTGCTGACGGACTGCCAGCTGATGATTATGAGGGTCAATTTCATGCGTTGATGCGGGCGTATCGCCAGTGGGCAGTCCAATCTCCCGAGGATTATGCGCTCATGTATGGCATTCCTACGGGAGATGTGGCGATGTCTCAGGAACAGATTGCAGTTTTCCAACGCGTTGTACTGCGCAGTATGGGAGTCATGGTACGGGTTCTATATGCTGCATATAAAACGGGTCATCTGCTAATCCCTGAAGCCTATCTAAATCCGCCTTCTGGTTTACGCAGTGCGCTTAAGTGGATGCAGGAGACATTACCTGATCCATCTGTCCCTGTTGGTATCCTGGCTATCGCGTTGACCACGTGGATCCGTGCTGAGGGGTTGGTGTGGCAGGAACTGCACGGGCATTTACCCACTATGTTATTTGGTAATGGTGAGGTTTACGATATGGAAACTGAGATCCTCATTAATCACCTGAAACTAGGTTGAAAAGCAGGGGAGGGCACTCTGGATATGCACACATTGGTTCTTTATAATTCAAAATACGGTAATACCCGGCGGATTGCAGAAACTGTTGCCGGAATACTCAACACAACCGGTCTCGCACGTACGACCAGCTTCGACCAGTTTTCAACTGGCGATTTACAGGATGCCGATCTGGTGATTGTCGGCAGCCCCACATATTATCAAGCTGTGCCGAAAGCTGTACGAGTTATCCTCAAAACGATTCCCAAACAAAGTCTGAAAGGGAGATGGGTCGCGTCTTTTGACACATCACTACGCATGTGGGGACCCATTATGCTCATGACGGCTGCACACGGCATTATGTCACGTTTGAAGAAGCTGGGCGGTAAGAAACTCATAAACCCAATGACTTTTATCGTGAAAAGTATGGAAGTACCGTCCGGTACTGGTGAGCTGGATATGCTGGAGGATGGTGAAATGGCTCGGGCACAAGATTGGGCTCACGAGATCGAGGAAAGATTTACAAGCAGAGGAAAATTGTGATCACACTAACTCCGGAAAAATGCACAGGTTGTGGTGCCTGCGTCAATATCTGTCATGAGAGCTGCATACACATAGTGGACATCCTGCCAGAAATCAATACGAAATACTGCAGCACGTGTGCGCAATGTGTGGCAATATGCCCAACCCGGGCATTGTCCTGGGATAATACAGAACCAGCCGGCTATGTTAACGATCGGTTGCCTACTGCAGAACAGTTGGATGAGCTATTCAAACAGCGGCGATCTATCAGGAGATACAGGAAAGACAAAATTGACCGTTCTTTGCTGACCGCAATCGTAAATTATGGTAAATATGCCCCTATGCATAATTATGGTTTAAGGTCCATCATTGTTGAAGATGACGCAACAATCCAGGCATTCGACAGGATATTGGTGGGTTTCGTGACCATTGTCCATAACATCGCATACCGGCCTAAAATCGTCGGGTTGTTGGCGCGTTTGATAGGGATGCAAGAAGAGTATCTGTTAAGTAAACCCAAAATTGACGGTGTGGTCCAGAAGGGTAAAGCCTTTAATTATCCGGCGGCGATTATATTCATCGTTGGTGACCGGAAAATACCGCTTTCTGTGGACAGCGCTCAGTATGCGCTGTCTAACATGATGTTTTATGCGCAAGTGCAGGGAATAGCCAGTTGCCTGTGGGGAAACGGTCCGATTTTTATGGACCGCAGCCCGAAAGCCAGGAAGCTACTGGGTTTGGCAAGGAGGGATCGTATATTCGGCGCGCTCTTCCTTGGTTATCCGGCAATGCATTTCCGGAACAAGGTTGAGGGTCGTACGATGCCTGTTCAGTGGCTACCAGATCAAGGCATGTTGACGGAGCCGGTTCGGGATTAACTGAGCTTGAAATAATGCTATTGTTTGTCAGCAGTTGCCAGAAAGATATGTTTTCTTATGCCCTTGTTGTATTGGTCGGGATGCGATCGTTTTTTTGTAAGCTTCTTCCACCGCCAAAATATGAGAAAACCGCCAGCAAGTAATACAATTTCCAGGATCCCCGAGATGACCAGACCAGGTCCTGATCCCCATAAACCAAGCCCTAATAACGGTGAACCGGTAAAAAACATGGGAAGATCCGGCAGATGAACCATGAAATCCAATACCCAATGGCTGAATACAAGTAGCCCAATGACGATACTTGCACGGTGGTTCCTGGAGAAGAAGTAGGTAACGACAAATGCCAGGACTGACCAGACGAGAGACATAAACAGACCGTGAGACCAGGGTGTCCATCCGGGACTTACTATCTGAAGGCCATGCGTGATGTCAGTGGTACTCACTGCTTCATACTCCATACCAGCTGTTTTGAAACCGAAGAATAAAAGATCAAGTACCTCGGTTGACATCAAAAGCGCCCACAGCGGCACTTCAGGGGCAACAGTTTTTGCCGCGAAGCCTAGGCCCAAGTGTCCAGGTCCCATCGTAAAATCTCCCTATATGACGGGCGGCTTATGCTAAGAGCTTTTGCGCCCACGCTGCAGCTCGTTCCAGTTCACCTTCCTTGAGTGGTCCCTCCGTACCCAGGACGAAGAATCCCTCCGGCGCCAGGTGTAAATCGCCCCCTTTTTTGCTGAGTTTATCGCCGATAGGTTTGGCAGCATACCCAAAGACTTTAACCATGACGTTCAAGACTTTGGAGTTGACCTCTTCAGGATTAAATCTGGTATCAAAGGCTGCAACCTTCACACCTTGAAGGCTGTTTTTTACCAGGCTCCTCAGCCATTTTGTAGTGGCGGGTGTCGCATTGAATGCGCGGGTTGGGGATCCGACAACCAGGATATCGATCCCTGTTAACTGCTCTGGCGTGACATCGCCGACGCGGCAAGTCGTGACGTCTGCATGGGCAGCCAGGGCTTCACCCATTGCCTGGGCAACTTTCTCCGTGTTACCGAATACCGAATCATAAACCACTAATGCTTTCATTGCGAGAAACCTCCATTTTTAATAGAATCATATGCGTTAGCGCTCAAAACTACCAATACTGGCAGCCCGAGAGCGGATAACAGGAAAAACACAATTCACCATGGTTGTGCTCAATATATCGATTTGCCCGGAACAGAAACAATTACCAGAATTCAGAGATCAGGAAGTTGGTGAGTCATCATTTTATATGTGTTAAGGCACGATGATGACAAGATAAACGGTTATGGCTGTAGCAATGGCTGAAAGAAAAGGTGTGACTTTATGGATAATTGAGATGCTAACGGGGGCGATTTTGTCTAAACTTACCAGACCTCCGGAGATAATACCAATCATAAACAGCACCACAGTCACAATGGTAGAGGTCAGGGCTTGCGTGGTTAATCCTGTCTGCAGGCGAACGCGATTCGCAATGAAAATGATATAAACCATTGTGCCCAGTGCGATAAGTTTGTGAACTGTTAGCAGCAGGGAATTGTAGGGACGACCCGCTCGTAAAAGCCAGAAACCGAATATAAACTTTAATATAAAGAGAATAACTACGGTGAGAATTCTTTTGTCTATCGCCATGAAACGCTCCGTTTTTCATATATCATATGTTACGGGAAAAGCAGAATCAGGTTTCACAAGTACATAAATACTGGTTAGTAAAACAGTAATATCGATACATTCCAGCCAATACAGTCAGTAGCGCAGCGATATTGCTAATGATGTAAAGGGTTCATATTCCTGTTCAATAAGAAAAACCAATCCATTGCACTAACAGGCATGATCGAAGGCTTCTCAAAAAGCCCGAACCCATGAAAGGTCATATACTCAACGCCCAGATTTCTGCGTAATGCGATCACAGCAATCAACGCGGCAAAAGCGCCGGCGATATAGAGAGGCTTGTTTCCAATGAGGGCGCAGTCACGTTTAGGTTCTTGTTTATTGTGTTTATATGTACTCACTCGCATTATGATAGCCTTTAGTGAAAATATAGATTACGTGAGTTAAATATAAAGTATGCAGCTGCGGTAGCGGATAAGTTTTTAGCTTGACATGGTGGAAACTGCACCGCGAACAAAGAGGCCAAAAGGGATGCAGCAAATTACACTCATCAGAACAATCGATAGCACCGCTCCGAGATCGAAAAGCGCCAAGGTAAGCAGAGGATTCACAATAAGGAAAAGGACTAACCCGAGGAACAGAGTCACACCTTGGAAAAGCATGGCACCCCCGATTATGTACCCCAGGGCTTTCCGCTTCCACAAAAGCACTCCGCTTATGACCCAGGCGATGGACAGGACAATGTCAGCCATGAGTACGGATAAATCGGTTTTCAGGAGGGTCGCCCCGTGAATGACGGGACCATATAGCATGCTCATAGCACGAATTAAAAATGCAGCACCAAAGCCAATGAGAAAGCCACCCGCTAATCTTTCATGGACTCTACCTGAAAGGCGCTGCTGGATTGGGTCACTATCGATTTGTGTCACAAGATAAGAGAAAATATATAAACTACCGAGAAGAAGGATAGCATACAAAGCATAAAACAAATTCAACGGCAATGCCACCAGATAGGCAATGGTGTTGTAAAAAACATACATCAGTGCCCCGAGCCAGAAAAGCAGCCCAACAAGGTGTCCGCGCCGTGTTAACCAGAGAGGTATCAGGAGAATCGGTATACCAATGACCAGGTTAACCAGGTCATTTGTTTGGAACGACTCGCGTAATGCCTGTGTGGGATATAGGATTGCAGGAATAAAAAGCCCCGCCAGGGAGATTCCAGTCATTATTGCCGTTAAAATGCGTGTGGCGATTGTCAGGAGAGAGAATTTATTTTTATTGACCAGCAAGGTGGAGACAGGATCGGAGTGTAAATCCATCATATAGGCTCCTTGTGTTGATAAAGCGTAGAGTGATATACTTATATAACACGGAGACGCCTGAGTTTATTCGATTTTGTCATCATATTGAAGAGCCGGGAATGACTTAATAGGATTAGGAGTTGTTCACCAACGGCAAGGTGAAAAAGAATGTGCTGCCTTTACCTTCAACGCTTTCCGCCCAGATGCGACCGCCGTGACCCTGGATAATGTGCTTCGCGATCGCCAGTCCTAAACCGGTCCCACCACCGCTCCGCGCACGGTCAGCCTTATAAAAACGCTCAAAGATGCGCTCAAGATCCTCTGCCGGAATGCCCACACCTGTATCGTTAACGGAGATCGTGAGTTCATTGCCGGTGTGTTGGGCGGTCACAAAAATTCTCCCTCCCGGCAATGTGAATTTAATGGCGTTGTGCACCAGATTGGTGAGGGCGATCTGCACGCGGTCGACATCCGCCATGGCAAGCCATGCATCAGGCGGTATTATGACATCGAGTTTTACCGCAGCTCTCTCAGCCTGAGGACGCAGGCGGTCAATTGGTGGAATCAAGAGCTCCGCTACTGTTGTTGGTACCAGGTTAAGAGGTGCTTGTCCCGATTCGATCCGGGATAACGCCAACAGCTCCTCCACCATCTGCGTCATGGTATCCACCTCAATGTCCATGCGCTTCAGGAAGCGTTTGGTAGCCGATCGATCTTTTATCGCTGCGCCCCGCAGCGTTTCCACCAAAGCTTTAAGCCCAGCCAGGGGCGTGCGTAACTCATGGGATATATTGCTGATGAAATCGCGGCGGATGGTCTCAAGCCGCTGAATGCGGGTCAAATCCTGCAGGATAACCAGGATGCCTGTATTACCAGACTGTTCAAACGGGGTGGCACTGGCATACAAAAATAGCTCGTGCTGGCTTAGCTCCACCATCGCAGACTGTTCTATATTCTGTTCCCGGCACGTATTCCATAATTGGATAAGCGGATAATAGGCTGCTACCTGCGCAAATGAGTGTCCCAGCGCCTGTTCTTCACTTGTGTTCAGCATTCGGATCGCAGCAGCGTTCACAAGTTGCACATGCCCATCCGCATCGGTCATCAATACCCCATCTGCCATATGTTCCAGCACGGCGGTCAACCGGCTCTGTTTATCATCCAGGTTTGATACCTGTTCCCGGATTCTGTCCGCCATAGTATTGAAGGTTTGGGTGAGTTTTCCAACCTCATCACGACTGGATCGAAAGAGACGGGCATTAAGGTCTCCGCCTGCCATGCGTTTTGCGACTGCGGTCAATTGGAGGATTGGCTGTGTGATGCGCCACGCAATGAAAATGGCTAATAATCCAGCGACAAGGCTGATCCCAAAGCCGGTGAAAACGATGTTTTGACGCAAAAGGCTGACATTGGCTTCGATTTCATCTAAAGGCAGAGCCACGCGCATAATACCAATAATTTCTCCCGTGCTGTTCCGGATTGGGACAGCACCATACATCATTTCGTAACCCAGTGTAGCACTGTACCGCATACTGATGCCCTGCTCTGTCTTGATCGCAAGTTGCACCTCAGGGCGCCGCAAGTGGTTATCCATTTGTGTTCGATCATCGTGGGATTCGCCAATGACTAATCCATCAGCGTCGATGATTGTTATCCGTGCTCGCAGGGGATTTGCCCAGGTATGGGCAAGTTGGTCAAAAATCTCTGGATTTGTGTTTGCCTCGAGTAAATGAGACGTGTTATCAGCCAGCAACCGGGCGTCTGCCAGAAGCTGCTGTTCCAGGTCAGCCAACCGCACCTGGCGCACCTGATCCGATATGTAAATTGTTAATCCCAGGGTCGCTGCAAGGATTAAAATCACAGAGGGCAGAGCTATGCGCCAGCGCAAGTGTTTCATCATGAGGTTAGCTCTCAAAACTGTACCCGACACCTCTGACAGTCACAAGGTGTTCGGGTTTTGCCGGGTCAACTTCGATCTTTTCTCTAAGCCACCGGATATGGACGTCAACCGTACGGCTGCCCCCGCCGAAGTCCCATCCCCATACCCGTTCCAGCAATAACTCACGCGACATAGCCACACCCGGGTGCCGGGCCAGGAAGACCAGTAAATCGAACTCTTTGGGTTTCAGCCGTACTGATTCACCCCTTGCCATGACTTCATGGCGGTCAATGTTGATCACGATGTCGCCTAAGGCCCATGGCTCAGAATCAGCAACAACATTTTCGCCAGCTACTTCCTCGCGTATAAGTCGTACCCGACGCAATAAAGCTTTGACCCGGGCAAGCAGTTCGCGCATCGAGAAAGGTTTGCTCAGGTAGTCATCGGCGCCCACTTCGAGACCGACAACGCGGTCCACCTCACCGGTCCGGGCAGTGAGCATAATGATGGGAACGTTCATTTCCTGACGCAAAATCCGGCATACTTCAAAACCATCCAGCTTGGGGAGCATCAAATCCAGTACAATCAAGTCAGGCTGCGCGTCACGCGCGACGTCAAGTGCTTTCAAACCGTCATCTGCTGTAAGTACCTCGTAGCCTTCGCCAGCAAGGTTGTATTCCAGTGTTTCCAGCAACGTCCGGTCATCTTCAACAACCAGTATCGTTTGCTGCTGTTCGGTTCCAGTTTTTTTCTGCTTTTTTTTCTTTGCCACTATCCAACTCCCACTGAATATTGACCCCAAAAGCGGTGTCCAAAGCCTTTTCGGATACAGGTAGTTTCAAAATCGTAGGGTGAACGGCTTTCTATATCTCGATTATACAGTGTTCAATATGTAAAACCAAGAACGGCGCAGCGCAGGTGCGTTTTGGAAAGAGCCCCGGGCAGGTGTCCCAGATACGTGTCCCAGGAAGTGGGGAGAGTTCCTGAAGCGGAGCGAAATAGATCGCCGTCTTTATCCAGTCAAGGCTCTCGAACCGTTTTTTCTAAGGGGTGTTGTGGTTGGTCTGCCAACCACAACACCCCCAATAACACCGCGTGGGGTACCGGCGCGAGAAAGACCGGCATTGCGTAGTATGATGGGCATTGTGTATGTATTGAGGAAAAATAAATCGGGAGGGTGTATGTTTTTCCTTAATTATTTGAGTTTAACGTTTTGTTTCAATCTCCTCCAGCTCTTTTGTTTTTGTCTCGTAAGGGTTCACCGTCAGGATGATACCGATGGGGATCAGCACGATCGCTGCGGCGACGACCCAGAACCATTCCATTGTGGGTGAGACTTTGAGCATCACTGCTGCCAATGCGGGTCCGACCACGTAGGATACCCGGGCAATTGTTGTGGTCCAGCCCATGCATGCCCCCCGGCGTTCTGTGGGGAATACTTCTGGAACATACACCACAACCCAGGTGTATGTAAAGGACGTGAAATAACCGGTGACTATGGCTGCGACAGGTAATAACCAACCATTAGCGAATCCCAACACCAGTAAAACTAAAGACAAACTGATGCAACCGACGACGAAAGCAGGTTTTCTACCGACACGATCCATAATAGAACCTGATGTAATACCACCTATAATCGCCATAACTAATGTTCCCAACAGCGTCATTGACCACTGGTTAAGGCTGTATCCCTTGACTGTCATAAAATAATACCCAGCCCAAAAATAGAGCATAGAGTACACCAACCAGCATAACCAGATTGATGAAGCGATGGCAATATAGCGCATGTCCTGCTTGTTAATCACACCCAAACCGTAGAAATGGTGCTTGCGTTCTCCTGTGCGCCGTTCTTCCTGAATCGCTGTATATCTTTGCGTCTCTTTCATAGACAGCCACAGGATCAGGGTCGGGATCATCATGATAAAGGCTGCGCCATACATCCATCGCCAGCCCAATCCGAGGACATTGAGGATGAGGGGCGGCAAGATTGCCTGGAGAGGGATCAAACCAATCACATACACAAGCGACACATATTTTGCTCTTTTTGCTGCCGGAGATTCTTCACTGATTGGGATAGACCACATATTTGAGACCGTGGTAAACATTGCCAATGTGTAAAAGATCATAAACAGATGAAAACGTGGTGTAAAAAGGACAATTGCCAGGGAGCTGAGTCCCATCATTAAGGTCAGGACCAGAATCGAGAGTTTTCGCCCGATAATGTCGTTGAGACCATTGAGCAGAAAAATGAGAAAAGTTGCAGCCAGATATAAGGCTTCATACCAGGAGAATTCTGAGGCAGTGAGTCCATATTCTTCAATTGCGTAGGGTATCGCTGTAGTTTTAATCATGGATATATATTGGTCCAAGAGCGCAACGAGGCCCATAAGGATGATGAGTGTGACCATATACTTCTTGGGTCGTGCCTGGAAACCACTTTCAGTAACTGCAGTGACAGCAGAAGTGCTCATAGTTTTACCCCATTTTGACCATATGATGAAGGTTTACCCTTCGTGAGTGTTATCACTCATCGATCGTGCCCGCATATCATAGGCGTGCACGCCACCAGCGTTTCGAATGATTTCCCGTCCTTTCTCATTTTCATTTATGACGCTGACATTGACACGTTCCATTGTACCGGGTGATATTCTGTGTAGAATTCTGCTGCCGGTGGCTAAACCGGCAGGTTGTGATTCGAGAAGCATGATGGAGCCGGGTTTTGCGGTAAACCAGATACCCAGGGAGTCTTCTCCCAACCTGGTTATGGGAATTCCGGCGGATGCCTGTCTTTCTGCGGTAGGCCCTACGTGCGCGACCACCCATTTTCCGTCAATAAAGGCTTCTCCTTCACCTTCAAGCAAGAAATAGCCCAGGGAATCGTACCATTTATTGAGCAAGGGATCAGCATCAATGGTGCCTTCGCGCCATGCCTGTATCATGTGGGTCGCAAATATCTTGTAACGGGCTTTAATCCCGGCAGCGCGACAGAGAGCGATAAACACCGAGATAAGTTGAAAGCAGGTGCCTGTCCCACGATGGAGCGTTTCTTCAACACTTACAATGGGCGCTATTTCCAGTGTCATTTTTTCTTTGGCGAATTCAAAGGCGGCTTGTGCAAAATCGCGGTCGGATTTTTTGTAAGCGCCAAGTTCATTTGCTAATGCGATGACAACAGGCGCTCTTGAGTTGCAGTAGCGGGTGGGGCGGAGATATTTTTCCCTGGACCGGCAATATGGCATATCGGGTGTATAAGCTGGCAGTTTATACCGTCTTGGTGGACGCGTGTAGTGCTGTTCCAGCGGACTGGTTTTTCGTAATTTTTTTACCTCATTGAAGTCGGTAATCAGCAATTTGCCAACTGAGAGAAAGCCTTTGAACATCAGGTTCAAGTACGTGCGCCGTCCTTCCCGGTCTTCATTAGCTTCCTGGTGTTGCGCCATCACGTTTTTCCTTTGTATGGAATCGGTGCTTTTTTGTTAGTGCCTCGTCGTGTGACAAGTCATAGTTAATAACACATATACGGTAAAAGAGTTGTGGTTTTGTTCTTAATTGGTGATAAATAGGGCGTGTTTTATACCGTATACTTCCCCCATTTCAAGCCAGCTTCAATAAACCGCAAGGTGTTATTCTGTTGCCGCTCTGTCAGGATTGCGGCATAAGGTCCTGCCGTGGGTGCCAGGATCATCGCCCCTTCTTCTCCCGCATCCTGGATTTGGCGCTTAACCAGTGCTTCCATAGCTTCAGGTGTTAATCTGGCAAAGTCGTCATATTGTACACTGCCTACGATACAAACACGGTTGCCCAGACGCTCTCGGGCGTTCTTTAATGTGCAGTCACCTACCGGAGGTTCTTCAATGGGCTGGATACCGTCAGCGCCTAAATTCGCGATACGTTCCAATATGCCGTATATATTTCCGTGATGGTGTACAATGACTTTACCCCCAAATCTGTGAATTAAATCGATTATGGGGGTGTCAAACGGGGTGATCAGCGTATCAAAAGCTGCCGGAGAGCACAGTGGTGGAGCGACAAATTCAGTGCCCACACTGAAGAATACTGGGCCTGCACCTGCCTGGAGTGCTTTGTGAAGAAATGTATAGAGTCGTTCAAACATAATACCTATAAAATGGACCAGAAAGTCCCTGTTCGTCAGGGTCCAGATGGCGAAAGTCTCTGGATGCGCGCAGTGATAGGCAACCCCAACGGGCATGCCAAGGTCGACCATCATGAGACCGGCATCCCCCAGTTTTTGGGCAGCGCTTTGGAAGTCACTGACATCTGGTTCGACCGGTTCGTAAGGAATCGATAGAATTTTCTCCAGATCCGAGATATCTTTGCAAAAATATTCGGTCGTAGCTCCGGCAGCGTTAAGTGTATCCTGACGGTGTTCCGATGTAAGGTCACCCATCGGTGTGTGCAGGCAGCGCCTGGTGATTGTCCAATTCTTATGTTGTGTAACCTTGGTATCTATCTTCACCGCTGCTGTATGGAACATTGGTGCCGGGATACCACGCCGGTCAAGCCAGTCGGTTTTTTCCCATATAGCTGGCATAACGCGCTGATAGCTGGGCAAACGGTGTACATCAACGTAATAACTTAACTTTTCCCGGGGATAGAGCATCCAGATTGGAACTCTGTCGGGTTGCTCACCATTTAACGCTGCCCACAATCGCTCTTTGGAAGTCATAGTCTTGGGCAATATTCTATTTCCTTGTGTCAATTCTTCTGGGTTGTGGGTCTGGGTGTATATATCCCGGTGGGTGACTTAATAAAAACCCGCCGGTATACCTGACCGGCGGGTTTTTTTATCGTCCCTGTTATTTTACCCAGGCAAGTTCCAATTCTGCCAGCTTCGCAGTGGTGGGAACGCCGGTTTCCGGATTCCATCCCATCATTTCGTAGAAGAGGGTGATCCCCTGCTGCAATTCCTCGGGAGTCACAGGTTCCTCCGTAACGCTGCCACTTACATGGTGTTTTGTCATCCTAACGGGTAACGCGTCATCACTGCGGGTTTTACCTTCCCGTAGATTTATCAGACGCGCCATCGTCACGCCTCTTTCGGCGGTTTGCAGTAATTCCAGAATATTCGTTTCCCATCCGGTAATACCCCGTACAATGGATACCAATTCATCTGTGCTCCACGGAATGAACGCGCACATGCCAAGATGGTTGCCCAACCAGGTATTCGTAGATCCAGCTTTGTATGCGTGAACTTTCGCGGCATTCATTTCCGTAGGCTTTGCCGGCGTATAAACACCCAGACTGAGCCAGCCTTCACCCAACGGACTGCGATTCAGCCCCTCATCCCAGATATTGTGCATATGGTCCGCACCGGTGGGTGAGACTGCATAGCCCAGGGCTTGCCCGTGACGCGAACGGCACTCATGCATCGGGAAAGATTGCCCTTTAACACCGACTACAAAGGCTTCCGCTCCATTACCAATTTTTGCAGCTGCCGGGACGGTGCCATCCGCCAGTAAATTCCCCAATCCCTTGCGTTCTGCAATTTGCTGCACCAGCGCGACCATGGCTTTGCCATTCCCGAAGTGCAGATCCAATCCCCCGGTTTCTTCCCGGTTGAGCAGTTCGTTCTCGAAGCATTCCATGGCGAATGCGACAGCCATACCTGTGTCGATAGTATCGAGGCTGTTGGCATTGCAGATTTCATTGGCTTTGGAGATAGCCCGCAGGTCATCAACCCCACACACTGATCCAAAGGATCCAATGGTCTCATATTCCGGACCGCCATACATGGGGTTGACAGTATAATCGTCATCATTGACTTCAACGACACGCTTGCACTGGATTGGGCATGCGTAACAACCACCCCGGTCAATCAATATGGAGTCGCGAAGGGCTTCACCGCTGATTTTTGAAGCGCCTTCAAATTGTCCGTCCTGGAAGTTCCGTGTGGGCAGGACGCCGCGCGCATTGAGCCCATTCACGCCACCAGGTGTTCCCAATTCATGCATACCCCATGATTTTTCTTTCCAGGTATCGCGCATAAATTTGCTCATACCCATAACGGCTTCGGTATCCGCAAGTGGAATGGCTGTCTTGCCCTTGGCGGCAACACACTTAAGTTTTTTGGAGCCCATAACCGCTCCCATACCTGTTCTACCGGCAGCATGCTTGAGATCGTTGATGACACACGCGTAACGGACCTGGTTTTCTCCACCAGGTCCTATCAGAGCAAGACGGGCAGTGCGCTCCCCCAATTCTTCTCTGACGGCAACCTGACAATCACCGGTGGTCATCCCCCAGAGGTGGTCAGCGGGGCGCAGTTCTGCTTGCCCATCGTGCAGCCACAGATACACAGGTGTCTCTGATTGCCCTTTTATGACGACGGCATCATAGCCTGCCCGGCGCATTTCTGCACCGAAGAAACCGCCGACATCGGACTCGCCGTAACCGCCAGTTAACGGTGATTTCCCTCCCACAGCACTCCGTCCTGATCCGGCAATTGGCACACCAGTGACAGGACCGGCAGCAAATATCAATAAGTTGTCTGGACCAAGTGGATCCGCGCCAACGGGCATTTCTTTCAGCAAGTAATAGCCCACAAAGCCAGCTCCACCCAGATATGTGCGGTAAAACATCGCATCAGGTTCTTCAATTTCTAGAATACCTGTGGTGAGATCAACCTTTAAAATTTTTCCAGTATAACCATTCATGAAATTTTCTCTCCTCTACGTTGATGCCTAATTAAATGCTATGGTGCAACGCCCCGCGTTGCTTTCATGGGAAACTACTAAATATTACAATTTTTGTTTCCTGGATTTCGTGTTTCACCTTATTTTACCAGTGATCGTAGCGCACGAGCTCGTCCAGCGCTTTGCGTTTCTTAGGTCGTGTTTCATCCACTGGGTAGCCCAGAGTGGCGCAGATTATGGGTTCCATATCATCCGGAATTCCCAGAATATCTCGTGCGGCATCACGATTGAAAGCCCCAATCCAGCAAGTGCCCAACCCCAGTTCCGTCGCGGCAAGAATCAGATGATCCATAACAATGCCGATGTTGAGTTTATAATCTGGCGCCGCACAGGCTACAATGACGATGGGTGCATCCACAAACCAATCCTTATTATACATCTGCCGCATTTCATCTTCCCGGTCTGCTGTATGCACGACAACTAACTGAAAGGCTTGCCGGTTGCCACCTGTAGGCGCCATTCTCGCTGCATTGAGAACCTGGTGCAGCTTGGTGTCCTCGATTTCTTTTTTATGATAGGCGCGTACGCTGTAGCGTTCTTGTATGAGTTTTTGAAATTCCATTTGGTCCTCCTTTGCATCGGGTCTTAATTGCATTGACGCATATAAAATGATTTATATTAGTCTATTCCGAATAAATAGCTTCGCGCAATCCCTTCACGTAACCAATGGCAAACAGACGCCCAATGGACGAATAGCCTGGAGCCTGATTGCTGTCCCCTTCCATCGTTGGAACGTGATCGGGTCGCAAAACACCCTCAAAACCGACATCACGGTATGCTCTGATGCATGCTGCCATATCTGTTTTGCCCTCATCGTGGAAGACCTCGATAAATTTTTCAGGCGTACCTCGTACATCTCTGAAGTGCACAAAGAATATTTTTTTCTGTTTACCGAAGTGGCGGATAGCTGAGGGTAAATCATCGGTCATTAAAGTGAAGTTTCCCTGGCACAAAGCAATCCCATTGACCGGGCTTGGGACGAGATCAAGAAGCCGTTGATAGTTTTCGAGACTGCGCATGATGCGCGCCATACCCCGGATAGGTGAGAGAGGGGGATCGTCAGGATGCATAGCCAGTTTCACATTCGCTTTTTCTGCGATGGGGACAATGATTTCGAGAAAATACTTGAGATTTTTCCAAAGTGTATCGTCAGTTACCACGCCATATTCGGTCAATGGGGCGTTCTTCATCAACTCGTTGTCGAAACCAGTTGCCAGAGCGCCACCGCGACCAGGTATCGTCGTGGATGTTCGTGTCCAGTTTAACACCGGCATCCATTCGTAACACCACACCGGAATACCCAGTGCGCCCATATTCTGTATTAAGTCGATGACATATTCGATTTCTTTATCCCTGTCAGGCAACCCCAGTTTTATGCTGTTCATTGGCGGGCGGCTTTCAATGGTGTCCAGGATAAATCCACCGTCTTCGTAGGCAGTCTTCATGCGTACCAAAGACATATAACTCCATGGAAGGCGGTCGCGACTGACCTCTAATCCGCGGCTGAAATCCATTGAACCAACAACATAATCAACACCACATTGTTTTACCATTTTCCAGAGGGGTGTAGGTCTTGGGGGTAGTACTTCGGCAATTTTTATCATGGTATTCCTCCATTTTTTATCAGACTAAGATACGCACTGACTTGCAGACTTGAAATATTATACTCTATAGATGAGGGTATGCACAACTCAACTCGAAAATGCCATTCTGGATGCTGTGAATATGCTATGTGATTGTCAAGCCTGGATTTGCACCGTATAATCCGGTGAAAGTTTTAACCTTTGTGTGGCTTTTTCGTGAGGTATGTATGGATGATCAGCTAAAAGTAGTGAATGAGTTTCCACCCCCGGGATATGTGGCTGTCAAATCAACAGTGGATGGGATTGAGGTTTATAAGCTTGTCGATAAAACTGATATTGCCGGTCCAGCTGTGATAGATTTTAAATGCCCCCAATGCTTTGCTACCACAGCTTACAGCGTTCCGGACGGGGGTTTGCGGTGCACGCACTGCGGCTATTATGAAGCACCAAGCCAACCTGTGGTGGGGAAGGCAGCTGAAGAATTTGAGTTTACGCTTGAAACGATGACGGCGGCTGGATTAGCACAAGGATGGGGGACAGTCCGGAAAGAATTGAAATGCCAAAGCTGCCAGGCGAAAACTTCTTTACCGCAGGGTCACCTGACGCACACCTGCCCGTTTTGCGGATCGACGCAAGTCTTGCAGCAGGATGCTGCACAGGATATGCTGCGCCCCAGGTTCCTGATTCCTTTTAAGGTGGATGCTGATGCTTGCCAGAAGATTGCACGTACGTGGTTGGGCAGCAGCTGGATGACGCCTAAATCGTTGAAATCGTTAGCCAGCGTGGCGAGTTTCACCGGTATTTTTCTGCCCTATTGGACGTTTGATGCGGTATCTTCAGCCCATTGGCGCGCGGAAGTGGGACATCAGGTCTCGGATAGCTACTATGATTCTTCCTCCAAATCGTGGAAGACGCGCACGAAGACAGTCTGGCGCTGGGAGTCCGGGCAAGTCAGGCAGATCTTTGATGATGTCCTGATCCCCGGTACAAATAGTCTCAGTCTTGTTTTGCTGGAGCAGTTGCAGGACTTTGGCACCAGCCAATTTGTACCTTATGAAGCGGTATATTTGGCAGGTTTTCTGGCACAGGCATATGACATTCAACTCGATAGTGCGTGGAAAACAGTGCGTGACAGGATGCGGGAAGAGACGCGCCTCAAGTGCAGGGACCAGGCGACCACAACGCAGATACGGCAGTTTACAATGTCACTGGATTTCAACGATGAAAGTTGGCGTTATGTTCTGCTGCCGGTTTATGTTGCTGTTTACCGCTATGAAAACCAGGTTTTTCAAGTGATGGTGAATGGACAGACAGGCACCATCGCAGGTCAGCGTCCGGTGGATTGGCCCAAGGTATGGCTGGCGGTCACCGGTATGCTTGCACCAGGCGTTCTCCTTGGTTTGTTTGGTTTACTGGCATCAGCTGTAGGAACTGTGGTCCCGCCATCGCTCATCGCGGGAGGGGTTGTCCTGGTTATCGCCTTTATTTTCTTCATTGTGGGCATAATATTTGCTGTGTTGACTATAATAAAAGCCGGGAGGATGGATGATGTCTAAGGGGTTAGGTGATGGTTGCGGTAGATAATGCTGAAAATCAAACTTCCTGGGACCTGCCGTTAACAGTTCTGGTCTGTAAAGTGTGCGATTGGTCTTTTCTGGCATCTGATGAGGCTATGGACACAATCAAACGCTGCCCCCATTGTTTTAAGGGCGATCTGGATTCTGCGGACATGGCGTTATCACAGTTAGCCATCCAGTATATTCCGGAATTGATTATCGTACCCTCTGTAACTGCAGAGGGCATGCAGGGAAAGATTGACGAATTCGCCGGTAATATCCCCTTTCCGCCCGGTGATTTGCGCCCCGATATCCTGCAACAGCGTCTTAATCTAATATGGTTTCCCATATGGTTGGTTGACTGCAATGTCTCAGCAGTATGGCAAGCGGAATCTGGTTTTGATTATACGGTGCTAAGTCATCAGGAGCATTTCTCGAATCGCGGGTGGACGACGCAACAGGTCGAGGAGACCCACATTCGTTGGGAAACGCGTTTAGGTCGTTTGCAGCGTCCCTATCACAATGTTACCGCACCAGCTTTAGAGGCGCATGCGGATTTGTGGCAGCGTTTGGGAGGTTACTCGATAAGTCAAGCCAGACCGTATTCACCGGAAATGCTAGCAGGAGGTTTGATTCGCCTGCCGGATCTCAGCCCTGAAACTTCATGGTCAGCGGTGGTGCCTTTGCTGGTCAAAAAAGCCGGTAATGAGGTAAAGACCGCTGCCTCTGCTGAGCATATCCGCAACTTCAGATGGTCACCTGAATATAGAGATAAAAACTGGACTTTGCTTTTAGTCCCTGTCTATGCCTCTTTTTACACCGACGATAATAACACACCGCAACCTGTTCTGATTCATGCTCTGTCAGGTCAGGTGGACGGTTCACGGCGATCATCCATGAAGAGCGCACAGCGACTGTCACTAATCCTGGCTGGAATTGCCCTGGTCATTTTTTTGCTCAGTCTTATATTGGGTGGGTTGGGTGTAATGTTCCCCCCGATTATAATTTTTAGTATTCTGGGCATCGTGCTCTCTGTATGTGTGGGAGTTGGTGCATTGGTCCCGATTTTGCGCTCCTGGCGTTTCAATTTAGGCAATGATAAATAGGAAAACTGTGCGCGAAATATGACACTATATCCTTTTCTGCAAACGTGGGGCTGGTTGTTGTTGCTGGCGGTCATCAGCGCTATTATCAATGGGTTAGCTGTAGCTAATCGTGACAAAAAGACGGAATATATCTTCAAGCCGTTAACCCTGGCGTTGCTGCTGTTAATGGCTTTGCTCCTGGGAACGAGCCAGCACAGCGCTTATATACAAGTGTGGTTTATCCCCGCGTTATTCTTTTCATGGTGTGGTGACATTGCACTGATGTTTAAAGGAAATGGCTATTTTATAGCGGGATTGCTAGCCTTTTTACTGGCACATATTTGTTACATTATTGGCTTAAATCCTACTCTTCCAGGTGGTGACGCCGGCGTTGTCTTTATTGGTGTGCTTCTGCTCTACATGCTGGTTTACCCACGTATCGACCGGGCTCTAAGGCACAAGGGTGAGATGCAGTTGCGCATTCCTGCCGCACTTTACGGAGTGGTGTTAAGTTTGATGCTGGGTTCAGCCTGGGCTGTATTATGGCGACCGGAATGGCCTGCATTGTCGAAAATGATCGTTGTTTTGGGCAGCAGCTTATTTTATATTTCTGACTTGTTGTTAGCATGGAATCGATTTGTAAAGCATACGCATCGAAGAGACGTTGTTGTCATCATCGCTTATCATAGTGCGCAAATCCTGCTAACAGCAACTATTGCCCTTGGTCCGTGAGAATTCTGATTTGTTTTCATGATATATCGGGCACTAGTGCCTTGTAACCTAAGTTATTGTTGATGCCATATTGCATTTTGTACAGTCCCAGAACGGGCACAAGGCCCTATACTACAGCAGTTAAAATGTAGTATAGCCCCTTGTGGGCGTTGAATGAAGTACGAATATTGTGCAATCTTTTAGTTTACTGAGCACTAGCTTGTTATCAATGCATTATTCACAAAATACATCATTTGTGGTCAAAAAGGAGGAAAATTAATGGATCGGTATCGGATAAAACCAGGTAGCCAGGTGGATCTCAGCCAGTGGGACCCAGCTGAAAGGTCTGGATTTGATGGGGATAAAGAAGCTGGTAAATATGTTCTGGATATGCTCAATGACCGCTTGGAAGCTTTGCAGGAGCTTTTGTATGCTGAAGGGAAACATAAACTGATGGTCGTGCTGCAGGCTATGGACACAGGTGGAAAAGATGGCGTTATCCGGCATGTATTTGATGGTGTTAATCCTCAGGGCGTCAAGGTGGCGAGTTTTAAAAAGCCAACACCTATAGAGCTTTCGCATGATTATCTGTGGCGCGTTCACCAGAACACACCAGGGAAAGGTGAAATTGTGATATTTAATCGCAGCCATTATGAAGATGTGTTAGTCGTGCGTGTACATAATCTTGTTCCACCGGAAGTATGGCAAAAGCGCTATGACCATATAAATGCTTTTGAGCGGATGTTGACGGATGAAGGAACCAAAATCGTGAAATTCTTCCTGCATATCAGTAAGGATGAACAAAAGGAAAGGCTGCAAGCCCGTTTGGATACACCAGACAAACAATGGAAATTTGCCATAGGAGACCTGAAAGAACGCGCTCTATGGGGGGATTATATGCAGGCATATGAGGTAGCCTTAAGTAAAACTAGTACGGAATGGGCTCCATGGTATGTCGTTCCTGCTAACCGCAAATGGTACCGCAATCTGGTTATTGGTACGGTCATGGTGCAAACGCTCCAGGGTTTTGGGATGCAGTATCCAGAAGCAGAAGCGGGACTGGATAGTGTGGTTATCGAATAATACACTTTACTTGCCGGATGGCGTTGCTTTCTCACCATCCGGCTAACTTTATATCCGGAGACTTCATGGCAGTCCTGATCAATATCCTACTTCCTGTTTTTATTGTTGCCGGTATTTCGTCTTTTGCATATCAAAAGATCAAATTTGACATCCAAACATTCTCGAAGACAGCTTTTTACCTTTTCAGCCCGGCATTAGTGCTGGATTCTCTGGTGAATTCTGATGTAAGTGGTGAGGAATTCGGCTGGATTGCTTTAGCCGTGATACTCATCACGCTTATTCTCTGGGGACTGGGTGAGTGTGTTGTTAAGTTATTACATTTAAGCCCTGAAACAAGAGCCGCATTTTTGGTCTCTATAACAAGCCCGAATTCTGCTAATTATGGGCTTCCCGTCATTTTATTCGCCCTGGGTGAAGCTGGTTTAGCCCGGGCTGCGCTGTATGTGACGGTCAATTCGCTGTTGCGTTCAAGTTTTGGCGTTTACCTGTCAGCCAGGGGATCGACAGCAGCCCGGGCAAATCCATTACGCCAGGTATTTTCTGTCCCGGTGATTTATGCGGCTGCTGTCGGCTTGATACTCAATCTGACGGGCTTGACCTTGCCCGATCCTATTGTGAAATCCGCGCATATCCTGGGGCAGGGTTTGGTACCCGCATCCCTGGTGGTTTTAGGGGCACAAATTGTCGCCACCTTCCGCGAACGTCATCAGGTATCTCAAAAACCTGCCCTGGGCATTGCCGTCATTGGGCGTTTGATCGCAGCTCCGCTTATTGCGATATTCGTCAGTGGTTTGCTGGGTATGGAGGGTATGCTGCAGAAGGTTGTCATCCTTGAAACAGCGACACCAACTGCGGTTATGTCGATGGTTCTGGCAACAGAATATGAGACCGATATTCCATTTGCCACACTCACGATTCTGGTGACAACCCTCGTGAGTTTTATCACCGTCGCAGTGTGGTTGAATATCTTAAAAGTATAGAATGGAACAATAGTGGCAGTAGGCATTTGAACTTATTGCTCCGTCGTGGCATGTTACTGATTATATAGGTGATGTTTGTGGCTGCTTGGACAGGTTTTTTAGGGAATGATGCCGGGAATGCGCTGCATGTGGCTGTCCTGGCTACCGTGCGTCAGGTCGCGCGGTGGCTTTATGTTGTCACGGGCAGTTCTCAGGCGGCTGAGATTGGCGGTATTCCCACAGAAGACCTGATCGCTCGTTTTCAACGTGGGCAGCCACGTGCTTTTGAAGCTATCTATGACCGGTTTAAGGATTATATTTATCGCGTAGCTTTTTTTGTTTTACGGAACCAACAGGAAGCGGAGGATGCCGTCCAGGAGACTTTTCTGGATCTGTTGAAAGCCCTGCCCAATTATGACATCCACGGGACAGCGCGCTTTGAAACCTGGCTGTATCGCGTGACTGTTAATCGCTCCCGGATGCGCCTGCGACGTAAAACACCCCCTTCGGCAGAATGGGACGATGTTGAGGAGCGCCTGGAGCGGTTGCCGGTGCCCGATAAAATGCAACCTGAGGAACTGTATGTGGAACGAGACCGGTTGCGCAGTTTGTGGCGTGCTGTGGACAGCTTACCGGAATCGCACCGTATCGCTGTGCTTTTACGTTACCAGCAAAACTTATCCTATGCGGAAATCGCGGATGTGCTGGGGATTAACTTGGGGACTGTCAGGTCGCGTTTATTTAATGCGCATGCCAAATTGAAACAGGTCATGCAGCAGGATCCATAGGATTACCCAATCATGAGTACAGAGAAACACGTCGAAGCGGAGCTGCTAGATTATCTGGACGGCGAAGTATCAGCTGCCGATAAGAGTCGCATCGAAGCACATCTGATGCAGTGCGGTCAATGCCGGACCGCACTGGATGAACTGCGCTTGCTTCAGCAGAATATAGATGGAACGTTGGACCAGGCTCTGACCCCTATCCGGCTTTCCTATCAGGCTGATGCGCGCATCAGGCACGCTATTCAGACGCGACTTGAACCACGCCCAGGCTGGTGGCAGGCGTTGTGGCAGCGCCGGGGTCTGATCACACAAGCGCTAATGGCAGTTTTCGCGGTCATTCTCTCAGCGGCGGCGCTGCGCGTTATGACACCTGCAGTCCCCGAGCCGATGTTAGAAACCATTGTGTTGGGGCAGGAACGCTATGCTCCTGGAAGTCAGGGTGCTTTACGGGTGGTGGTGCAGTCTCTTGGGAC
Organism: uncultured Chloroflexia bacterium; assembly: GCA_963700595.1. Lineage (GTDB taxonomy): Bacteria > Chloroflexota > Anaerolineae > B4-G1 > SLSP01 > PWVB01. Next base: position 339,931 of record CAVOYE010000006.1, on the reverse strand, counting down.
GGCGCTGCCGTTCCAAGGGGCTGAGGTTGTTGTTAATCTGGTGATGGATTCCGGTGTGGTGAATCGCTTGTATTCCGGTCAAACGGATGCCACCGGTTCCGCAAAGGTGAACTTTACTGTCCCCGATATGCTGGATGGACAGGGAGACCTTATTGTAGAGACGCGTTCATCTGCCGGTACTGAACGTATTGTCCGTCCGATTCACATTGAGCGATCCCATAAAATATTCCTCGGCAGTGACAAACCCGCTTATCGTCCAGGTCAAACCGTATATCTGCGCGCTCTCGTACTGGATGCTGTGACAGGACAGCCCCCTGCCGGAGACAAGCTGGCTTTTCAGGTGGTGAATGACGATGGTTCCTCAATCTTCGACGCTGGGGTGGAAGTGTCTCCTTATGGTATTGGATATACGGAATTCGTGATACCCGAAAGTCTACCCCTTGGTCCTTACACCATCCGGGCTGGTATCGGCGATTTCTGGGTAGAGCGGTTGATGGATGTCAACCTTTATCCACCACCAGCTTTCCAGGTTGCGCTGGAGACCGATAAAACATTTGTAATGCCCGGTGAGAGTATTCATGGATCGGTTGTGTGTTCATATTTCTTTGGCAAACCGGTTCAGGGTTCGGTCAGAATCACAGTATTCGCCGGTGACGGCATGCTCATCGCGGAACAAACCGGAGCGTTGGATGCGGATGGTGTTTTTGTATACCAGATTAATGTGCCGGAGGGCATCCAGGATAACGCGGTCTCGATTGTGGCTAGTGTGTTGGATCCGGCAGGACAAATCGAAGGTATCCAGCGGGACCTGCCCTTGAGCGCGGCCCCTATACATATTCATGCGATTCCTGAAAGCGGACGCCTGAAACCAGGTGTGGATAATGCCATTTATGTGACGACTGTTTATCCGGATGGTCTTCCTGCACAGACCGAGATGATGCTGACGATTGATGGAAGCCAATCGCTATTGCTAACTGACGCGTATGGGATGGCGGTTTTTCATTTTGTACCCGATGGTTCGACCGATGTTCATGTGGTAGCAAAAGATTCTGTTGGACTCACGGTGGACGCAACGATTCGTTTGACGGCAGACCCGGGTGCGAACACACTTTTGTTAAGGGCGAATAAAGCCGCGTATACTGTGGGCGAGACGATGGCATTGGAAGCGCTGGTCGCTGCTGACAATGTCGGCGTTGTCTATATGGATGTTATCCGCAGCGGACAGATAGCAGCGGTGCTGTCCGCCCCGGTCGTGGATAACCGCGCTGTTTTCGCTCTGGATCTGGATGCCAATTTGACCGGCGCTCTGAATCTCCGGGCTTATGCTTTGAGGGATGGCAAGGTGATCGCGGAAGATACCCGGAACGTCGTCGTTGATCCCGCCGGCAGTTTAGCGGTAAGGGTGAATGCTGATCAGGAATCCTACCAACCTGGTGCGTCCGCGCACCTCAAGTTTACAACAACTTTGGAGGATAAGGCTGGGACACAGATTCCAGCCCAAAGCGCACTGGGCATCGCGGTGGTCGATACATCCGTATTAGCTTTGGATATGCTGCCTCCAGGTTTTGCACGCACATATTTTTTGATGGACAATGCGCTGATAGACCGCCGGGCGGTGACCCCGGGGTTTGACCCGGCACGGCTGCTGGAGGGTGAGGTTACCCTTCGTCAGGCTCAGGACGTAATGGCGCAGGCTGCATGGGCAGGTTTACAGACGGTCGCATACACTGCCCCAGCCACTGTCCGAATGGAGGGTGTGGACCAAAATGCGGTGTTGCGCACGCAGTTTGCTGCTTATCTTCCCTGGATGCTTATCATTCTGCCTGTGGGTATCAGTCTGACCGTCATCCGGGGATTACAACCCACGGGTGTGTTAGGCAGGGCATCCAAAAGGTTGGGCTGGGGATTGGCGGCGTTAGCAGCGCTTTCACCTGCAATGCTGGTCGGCGTGTTCCTGGAGATACTGTTGCCATGGATCGGCGCCGCTTTGACGGCAGGATTGCTGTTTATAGCGGTCGTGTTGATGTTTTTTATCCTGATATTAAGCTGGGTGCTCCACGATACGCGGATGCAACTGGTCACCGGGATGCTTGTCATCTATGTGGTCATTGCGTTGTTTACGTTACTTCTTGCTGCCATGTCTGCCGGTCCGTCCGGTGGGTGGATTGTCGTCACCACCGCGGCATTCCTGCTGTTATTGGCAAGCGTCTTTGTGATGGGGCAGGGTCTGGTTCTGGAGGGACGGCGTCTGGATGGATGGCTGTTATCTATCCTGGTGATTGTGCTGATCCTGTTGGCTGTTTCCCTGCCAGGTGTCCCGCAGCTTCGTTCCAATCTGAGCCGTGCGATAAGCAATCCGTTCCTCTACACAGGACCCGTGGGGTGGTTGACGGGATGTTCAGCTGCTACATATGAGCCTGTACAAACAGAAGCGCCGGCGGCTGAGAAAGAAACCGAAGCGACCATGATGCCTGCTCCGACACCATCCCCTATGCCCACAGCGATGGCTCAACCACAGGGCACGGCAACCCCGCTGTCGATACCGTTGGAACCTTATCCCTTCCGCCAGATTTTCCCGGAGACACTGTACTGGGCGCCTGAAGTCCAGACCAGTGTTGACGGTGCGCTCGAGATGAATATCACGATGGCGGATTCGCTGACCACCTGGCGCTTAACAGCTTTGGGGTCCACGCGGGAGGGTGATATTGGCGCAGCAGTGGTTGATTTGCGTGTCTTTCAGGATTTCTTTATTGATGTGGAAACCCCGGTGTCACTGCCGTTGGAGCAAACGGCAAGTGTTACTTTGACGGTCTACAACTACCTGGATACACCCCAGGAGGTGCGCTGGGACATTGCGCCCTCCGCTGATTACCGGATTGAAACACCCCCGCAGAATCTGACGGTGGACGCCAACTCCGCTGCCAGCACTACTTTCATCCTCATTCCGGAGCGCTCCGGCAGCCTTGAGCTGAAAGTTAGAGCCATAGGCAATAGCATGGTGGATGCTGTCTTAATAAAACTGGAAGTCCCCGCTCCGTAGGAGTTTATTTTACCTTCCGGGAAGGTATTTAGTGAACCTTTTTCTATCTTCCTGCATGGAATCAGATAGTTAAGGTGATTAGGGATGCTGTATGCCCGGTCATCTATTCTGTCCCTTTTCCACAGGAGGTAAATTATGAATCAGCGTTATTGGACCATCCCGTTTGTCATAGTTTTAGTCATTGTAATATCGGCATGCAGCCCAGCCAAGCCGGACGCTACGACGGTCGCTATGACCGCCCTGTTTGAAAAAGAGGTTGAGGTGCAGGCAACACCTGCACCCACCCAGGCTCCCGCTCCCCAGACATCAGGTGGTCACGCCTTGCCCGCTGACTATCAACGAAGCAACCGGCTCATCATTAAAAATGCAGAACTCGACCTGCTGGTGTCGGACACAGATTCTGCCATGGACCTGGTGACACAGATTGTTTCAGATGTTGACGGTTATATTGTCAGTTCAAGGGTATGGTATGAAACATGGCAGGATGAGAGCTATAAATATGCCTCCCTGACCCTGGGTGTTCCCGTTGTCCACTTTGAAACGGCAATGCGCCGCCTGCGAGGTACAGCTGTGCAGGTCATCGACGAATCCGCTGCCGGGCAGGATGTCACCGATGAATATGTAGATCTTGAATCTCGCCTGGTGAATTTGCGTGCGACTCGCGACCGTATCCGGGAATTTCTGGATCAAGCAAAGGATGTTGAACAGGCGCTGAAAGTCAATTCTGAACTGGCTGCGGTTGAATCCGATATTGAGACTGTGCAAGGTCGGATGAATTACCTGTTTGACCGTGCCGCCTACTCCACAATCTCTGTGCAGTTAAGTCCGGCGCATCCGCCTGCCCCGACACCGACCCCAACGCCTCTGCCCCAACCGTGGAGTGTGACCAAAGTGACCACAAGTGCTTCCAGGACGCTGGTTTCAGCTTTACAAACGCTAGTTGAGATCTTTTTATGGTTAGGGATTGTCGTTGGACCTTTTGTGCTCCCACCGGCAGTCATTGCTTTGTTGATCTGGCGTATGCAGCGTAGAAAAGCACAAAGCTGATCCCTTTTGCCTGGTTTCTGCACCCCTATGGCGCATTTTAAAGTAAAGCTTTTATATCTCGACTCCGTCAGGATATAAAAGCTTTACTTTAGTGGGGTGGTGAGGGTTCCTGGTATTTTATCATTTTAGGGGTACAGTATGATCAATGACACTGCGTACTAATTAAGGAGTAATTATCATGAAAGATCGTAAGTTGTTGATGATTCCAGGCCCTATCGAATTTGAACCTGCCGTCCTGGCTGCGATGGGCGCACCAACGACCAGCCATATAGCTCCGGATTTTATTGAGGCTTTTGGTCAGGCGCTGGAGCGAATGCGCGAAGTATTCCTCTGTCCGGATGGGCAGCCTTTTGTGGTCGCGGGTTCGGGCACACTGGCAATGGATTTAGCGGGAGCGAACCTTGTTGAACCCGGGGATAAAGTCCTGGTTGTCAATACGGGTTATTTCGGTGACCGCTATGGCACGCTGTTGGAACGCTATGGGGCGGACGTGCACCATCTGCGTGCGCCTATTGGGGGGGCTCCCGCGCTGGCAGAAGTTGAGTCCGCGTTAAAAAGTGGCGGTTATAAATTGATGACGGTGACGCATGTCGACACTTCCACCGGGGTGTTGACGGATATCAAAGGCTTGGCGGCGCTGGCGCGAGCGTATGAGACCCTTATTATTGTTGATGGTGTATGTGCAGTTGCCGGCGAGGAATTGCGTATGACGGAATGGGGTGTCGATGTCGCTCTGACCGCTTCACAAAAAGCTATCAGCGTTCCTCCCGGGTTGGCGTTAGTGGTAGCGGGTCCCCGTGCGATGGCAGCCTTCAAAGCCCGGAAAACACCGGTTTTGAATTATTATGCAGACTGGACAAATTGGCTACCCATAATGGAGGCATACGAAGGGCGCCGTGTTGGATACTTCGGCACGCCGGCAGTTAACCTGGTGGCAGCCCTGAATGTAAGCCTTGGAATGCTGTTAAACGAGGGTATGGAGCAGCGTTTCGCACGGCACCAGCGGATTGGTCATGCTTGCAAAGCAGCGATTGCAGCGCTGGGTCTGGGACAGGTGCCGTTGTCAGCAGAGCTTGCCGCGAATACAATGACAGCGCCGCGTTACCCTCAAGGCGTTGCCGGGGCGGACTTTTTAGCGAAAGCCAGTCAAGCCGGCGTTATTTTGGCGGGTGGGCTGCACCCACAGATCAAGAGCGAATATTTCCGGATTGGTCATATGGGACCGGTGAACCAGGGAGATCTGCTGGCGACGATTGGGGCAATTGAGGCGGGTTTAGCCGCAAGCGGTTATGGTTTTCAAAGTGGGGTAGGGGTAGCTGCAGCGATGGGATACCTGCAAAAATAGTTCTCTCGACCGGCGCTATTGGCTGTGATTTCAAGCAGAGCAGGTTGGTCACAACCTGCTCTGCTTTTTTTGTTCATTACCGGTGATTGATGACGATTAATGTCATATTTGGCCTATAATAATGTCGTACTTGATGCGTGATCACCGTGTAGTGCATAAAAGGATGTGCGTATGGCAAATGTCGCGACGCGCCTGATTTCAATGATATTGTTATTGCAATCTCGCCAAACATGGAAAGCCAGTGATCTGGCGGATGAATTGGATGTTTCTGAACGCACTATCCACCGCTACATCCTAATGCTGGAGGAAATGGGCATACCGATTTATTCTGAGCGTGGACCGTATGGTGGATTTTCTCTTATGCGCGGTTATAAACTTCCACCATTGATTTTTACTGCTGAGGAAGCGACAGTTCTTTACATGGGTGCGAACCTGGTTGAAGACATCTGGGGGCAGATATACCGGGATGCAGTCACTTCGGTTGTGGCGAAACTTGATAATGTCCTGCCGGATGACCTGAAGAAAGAAGTTAATCGCGCTCAGGACAGTTTTGTTTTCAGCGGATTACGAGCGAAAGATTACAGACCATGGGAGCCGATTATTCATACACTGCGGCAAAACATAACCAGGCGACAAACCGTGCTCCTTACTTACCACGGGTTTCAATTTACAGGAAACTTGCCGTGAGGTCGATCCGTATGCTTTAACCTTTCGCGGTGGGTTGTGGTACCTGATAGGATACTGCCATCTGCGTGACGCATTGCGGACTTTCCGGGTGGACCGGATTCAAAACGTTGAAAGCAGTGCAACAACGTATACGATACCTGGAGATTTTTCTGCGCGTGACTATCTTGAACGCACGATGCAATTCGACGATAACTACAAAATCAGGGTGATAGATGGATGGGGAAATTGCCCCCTACGTTCGCGAGAATCATGGTCACTGGGCTAAACTTGAGGACCATGCAGATGGTTCTGTGACTGTTACGTTTGGCACGTCAGGTCTGGATTGGGTTACGGGGTGGGTACTGAGTTATGGCTCGCATGCCCTGGTACTGGAACCCCCTGAATTGGTAACCCGCATAAGGGAAACTGCACAATCCATTGCTACACGTTATCAGAATATCGAAAATGCACCCGCTATTCAGGTAAATTAATTCTTGGAGGTCTTATCAGAAGATGCGTTCGTCAGCTTTGAAAATAGCCAACTTGAATTCATGATGACCATCTCCGTAGATAATATCCAACCAGGGGATCTGTGCGACTGCCGGCGTGCAGGGACCAAAACTGCAGATGTGGATGGGATGGTGCTGGGCTACGTTGTATAATTTAGCCATCACAAAATTCAGGATCGATGATACAAAGGGTGTAAAAAGGTAAAATATAGTACCTGCACTGAAATCGACATCGCGAGCATCTGCATTGATGAAGGTCACCCTGTCCAGGGATAATGCTTCAGCAAGATTAAGAGCGTAATCACAATAGACCGGTTCACGTTCAACCCCAACAGTTTGGATACGGGTGAGTAAGTTCACCAGGAGCGTTATACTGCCGAGTCCGGATCCTAAATCGTAAAACACGTCATCATTTTGGCAGGGAAGATGGTCAACCAGGTCGAGAATAACACTACCAGGTGAGGCTTCCCAGGGCAGCATATCGGCGTTGAGCGCTTTTCGTGGGTCAGGCACTTTATCGGAAAAAAAAGTACCACTGATTAACACGTCCAGAGCTTCGTAATCGAAATGGCTGTAACCACACTCGCCCGGATTGTAATGGGTAAACCTGTTGAGCAACCCTCGCAGCGATGATGGTGGCAAGGTGTGGGCTCGCAAACTTTCCCACACCTCATCAAATAACAGTTTATTGATGGATTCGAGATGCGTTTGAAGTTGGATGACCGATGTGATGCGTGCGTCCACCTCTGGTGAACCAGGTCTGTTGCGCGCATCATCCTCGATGAACTTCAGTGAGTCCAGCGCTTCGGCGCGACCATAGATATTTGATGGCTCATTGAGGGCGGAATCCGAAAGCAGTGTTTCGAACGCATCCCATAATGCATCGTAATCCATTTACCAGCTCCTGAATACCTGACAGCAGGAGCGCTTTAAAGACAGGAAGAACACAGCGGTGTTTCTGTACGGCGCACGCTGCGTTCGCCGGCGAATACTTGGAAATTGCCCCGTCATCAATACATGCAGCAAAGCGATGACTCGCGATGACATTTTCGCTCCTTTGTTCCTGTTAGAAGCTTGTGATCGTACAGGAGTATACACCGGGCATGGTGATTCACCAATAGGAGAGCCAGTATTATTCAGACACTGTGTGTTCTTCTGCTTCTTTATCAAGCAGTGCGCGTTTGCGCTCAATGCCCCAGCGGTAACCGCCCAAGCTGCCATCACTTCTGACAACGCGGTGGCACGGGATAGCGACCGCGATTTTATTCGCGGCACACGCCTGGGCGACGGCACGCGCGGCAGTCGGTTGATTGAGATTTTCTGCTATGTGGCTGTAACTCACTGGGCCCCCTGGCGGGATTTGCCGTAGTGCTTGCCAGACACGCTGCTGAAATACCGTTCCCCTGATATCCAAGGGCAGGTCCAGGTTGTCGCGTGGGTTGTCCAGATAGGTGAGTACCTGATGCACCATGCTCTCAAAGGGCTTATCGTTGTCGACAATTTGTGCCTGCGGAAATTTGGCGTGCAGGCTTCGCTCCAGTGTCTGCGCATCACCTGCAAACTCAATGGCGCATATGCCCTTCACGGTCGCTGCGATGAGTACCCAACCAAGATAGCAAGGGGCGACTGTGTAGCGTATGTGGGTGCCTGTCCCGCCCTGACGGTAGCTGGATGGCTGCATGCCCAGCGTGTCCGCAGAAGTATCATAGAATCGACTGCTGGAGTTGAAACCCGCCTCGTAGATCGCTTCGGTTATGTTGGACGTGGATTGCAGGTTGGACCTGACGCGATTCTCACGAACCGTTGCTGCATACTGTTTGGGTGTCACGCCGGCAATTTTCTTAAACAACCGGTGGAAATATGTTGGGCTGTATCCCGCATCCCCAGACAACTCTTTCAACGTAGGGGGAACTGGTGAGTCTGCAATGCGCCGGCATGCTGCGATGATGATGTGCTGGTGGGTGTTTTCTTTGCTGATATCCTGTGGACGGCAGCGCTTACAGGGACGATATCCGGCGGTTTCCGCTTGTATTGAAGTGTCGAAAAAAAGAACATTTTCGCGTTTGGGTTGCTTTGACGCGCATCCGGGACGGCAATAGATACGGGTTGTCTTGACGGCATAAACGAATTGTCCATCAGCATGGTGATCCCGCTGTGCGACCGCTGCCCAACGTGCTTCATCAGTTCCATATGTGACCATACCCATTTTCTCCGTGTTTCTAAATTATCTTTTATGCTTTCATTATATGCTATTGGGCTGCTAAAAGCATCCGGTTTCTTGTTATGTAATTCTGTCCATGTGGGGATCGGTCATCGGGATGTAGCGCGGTTGCATCACTGCGAGGAGGCGGAAGATTATAGGCGCAGCAGCGGAGAGAGGGCGCAGGATCCAGGGGAATTGTGGTAGTTTGTAAAGGAAACGAGCAGCAAGCGCGCGGGAGGGTAGTTGGTTCAGCAAACGATGATGTGAAATCCGGGTTTTATAATCTCGAAAATGGAATTGCTGTGTGTTGAATGCCTCAACAATCTCCTCTGCAGCGACCTCGCCATAAGCCAGGGCAAACGGTATGCCTTCGCCAAAAAGCGGGTCCGTCCCGGCAGCATCCCCCACGAATAATACGCGATTTTTTGATAAGGTGGTATGCCTGTCATAGAGTGTGATGGGGTGGCTTTTAAGTTGCGCAGCGGACATATCGTGGTGGTGTTTTTCCAATTGCTTCTCAAACAAACTTTTTAGGGCAGCCCGTGGGCGTTCCTTACGTATGCGACTGTCATAGATGCCGCGATTCATTAGCGCTTGCTGGTTCATCAAAACAGGTATATCCCAATAATAACCCTGGAGTCCGGATAGCATCGGTGAGAAATCGAAAATTGCAGTATGTTCCTGGAATTCCCCGGTCGTTTCGGGATTTTCAGGGGTCAATATTTCGAGCAGACGGGCTGCATGAACGTTTGCGTGACAGTGTAATTTTCTTCTGACCAGGCTAGTCGCACCATCAGCAGCGACGATGGTTTTTGCATAATAGGTCCTGGCGCCTGTCATAACTTTGATAAAATCCGTGTGCGGTTCGATATTGACGACCGCATCACCTTGATGGATGGATATGCCAGCGCGCTCCGCTACACGCACCAGCCAATGGTCAAATTCGCTGCGGTTAACGATACGGAGGATGGGGTCTGCCCTCAATGCGTAAATATGGCTTTCGAAGCAGAAGCGCAGTTCGCGGATGGGGAAAAATGGCACATCTATTGACAAACCGAGTGCATTCAGCCCTTCCTCCCCAAATCGGCTGATGCCGCCACCGCAAGGTTTCTCGCGCGGATGTACGGACTTTTCCAGGATGAGGATGCGCTCTGACCAATCCGGGTCATGCTGGTTGAGATGCAGGGCAGTTGATATACCGGCGGGTCCGGAACCAATGATAATAACGTCGAACATATTTGACGTGCCTGATTCCATAGTTAGTTCGATATTTCGGTGTTGACGGGGGTTACCGCATGATTCGTGGCATATAGGCAAGCCACAATTGATCCACCACTTTAACATAGTCCGATTTTGTTACTATGGATTCCTCTTCTATTGCCGAAAGGTGCAGCGTTACAGAATATGTGCCGGTCTGCGTGTACATATGTGTGGGATTCTGCAAGGTGGATGTAACCCCATCACCAAATGACCACAGCCAATGGTCGATGGGTGGACCGCTTGAGGCATCCGTGAAGGTTACCATAAGCGGTGAGGTGCCCAGTCGGGGTTTTGCGGTTAAATCGGCAGCTAAAGGCGGTGGGGTGACAGTAATGGCATGGGTGTGGGTCAACGTATGGCTGCCAGTGGGACCGGTCACCGCCAACGTGACGGTGAAGAGTCCGGTGTTGCTGTAAATATGGGTGGGGTTCTGCTGGGTTGTTGTTGTACCGTCACCAAAATGCCAGAGCCAGGTGTCGATAAGCGATGTGGAAGTATCGGTAAAAGTCACCGTCAGAGGTATAGAACCCGTGACAGGGCTGTAGAGAAACCGGGCTCTGGGCATTGGAGCAATCGTAAATGGTGCGCCGCTGATGCCATAGACGCCTGGTTTTTCTGTGTCCGTAATCCGGACTTTATAATCTTCACCTGGTGGAAGATCTGTGGGAATTCCCCAATAATAAAAACCGGCACTGGGTGTGGCTGTATAAATGCGGGTGTGAAAGACGCCCTCTTTGTACAGGTCTATCCAGAACCGTGACGTGTCCTCTTCAAGATTGGTGTCCCACGCGATGCCGTGAAAAGTGCTTGGTTTCCACGCTTCACCGCCGTGGGGCGTTTTTACGGTGATGGTGATAGGTCCGCCGACGTAAAATGGTGTCTCGTAGGTCTGCCCCTCAAAATCCACCTCAAACTTCCAGTTTCCGAGTGGGGGAGGTCCATCACCGCTCAGGGACTTTGCCGAATACGTGTAGGTGACAGAGGCGTGATCGCGAGTTCCGGTGTAGGTCCAGGTCCGGTACTGGGATCCATCGGGTTTTTTGATACGAAAGGTGCTTTGCTGCCCCGCAAGCAGGTCGCGGAAGTATGTGATGAAATAAACCGTGTCTTCAGGGTTAAAGGTGGTTTGTATATTAGTGTTTTCCTGTACGCCGCATGACGTGGACGGGTAATACGGGCGGTTTATTCCCGTGTGCACGGCGATGACGGCAGGATCGTAATAATCTGGTTGTGATTCCCACATCGAAGCGCGCGCGTTGCAGGGACCCTCGTATGGATCGATCGCGTCGTTGGAGGTGGAACGAACCTCAAAGTGCAGGTGGGGTCCGGTAGAGCTGCCGGAGCTGCCGACGACACCCAGATATTCACCTGCTGCGATGCTTGCCCCCACCGCTTTTGTGGTTTGGGAGCCATTTTTCATGTGCAGGTAGTGGGTCATCGTCCCGTCCGCGTGGCGGAGGACGATGGCGTTGGAGAGAGCCCCGGAAGTTAATGCACACCGACGGTCAAACTGCCCGTCGCGCTTGAACACAATTGTTCCGGCAGCTGCCGCGATGATTTCGACTTCCTTGTTATCCATTTTGTACCAGGGGAAAGGATAGGTAAAAAAATCTACGCCTGAATGGTTATACCCGCTTATGTCGTACGTACGATCCCCGCACATATAATCGAGCAGAGCGTTATAGTTTGGATTATGGTCCATAAAGCCGGAGACGCCGTAAAAACTGTAGTCATGGAGGTTGGCTGCTGCACGCAAAGGAAAGGAAAATCGAACTTCAGCCTGGACCGCTGCCGGCAGGTTGCCCTCTGCCGTAAGCCGGGCGATGTTTTTCGCCACCTCCGCATCGATGAGGGCGCGTTCCTCGTCAGTCGTCAGATCCATCGGGGGGACGATGATGCCGGCGCCGAAGTCATCCTGCGGACCTTCCTGCGCGGACGCTGGATGGATCACCAGCACGCTGAATATCAAACACAGCCACAGTAATCTACGATGTTTTTTCATAAGATAATTAGCCTGTCTGAATGGAAAGATGCTGTATATTACAACATAAAATTGGACAAGCTCAAGTCGAGGGCATAAAATGGTTAGAATTTATTCCCGTTTCTGGATTTTTGGGTGAGATTTATTTTGGGAGCAAAAACAAGATATTTACCTTTTTAATCTGGATAAGCATCCAGTAAAGCGTGTGGCGGTGCAGAACATCTTGATTGTGTAATAAATGATGATTCCTGCACCGCCACACATTATTAAGGGGTGTTCCGGTTGGCTAAGCTAACCAACGGTTAGCCGCCAACCGGAACACCCCATGACAAAAAGAGGCGCGGAAGTCTGGATTGGTCAATGTTGATAGTTTTTTCCCGCGCCGTTCCAAGAACTTGCCCCCCTTCCAGGAGCTCTTTCTTAAAACGCACCCGGATTTTACATCTGCATACATTATGGATAGAATGGCTATGTAGCAGGAAGGATCACAACAAGTGATTAACCCTTATACATTCTTTTGTCGAAAGGAAATATTATGAAAAATGAAAAAAACGAACGTCTGGATGTCATTGAAGCGATTCTGAACAGGAAGAGCATACGGTATTTCAAGCCCTATACTATCCCTGAGGAAGACGTGAGACTTCTGCTGGAATGCACGCGATACGCCCCCTCCGGCGGAAACCGGCAACCGTGGGAGTTCCTGGTCGTGGATGACCGGGAGGCTATCGCCCAGATTTATAACTACGGTTGGACTGTATATGGAGGAGGCTTTAACGTCTGCCGGTTTGAAGCTGCATCCATGCTGGTCTTTTTCCTGGGGAGCGCGCAGTGCTTTCTGGCAGCGGAAAACCTGGTGCTGGCAGCCTATGGCTTGGGTTATGGCAGCTGTATGATCGGGGCTTTTGATCAGGAGAAAACCAAAAAGCTGCTGGATATTCCAAAGAACGTGCGGATACAGGTGCTCGTCGCGCTGGGCGTCGCGGATGAGGAACGTTCCAACGATGCCAGGTTCACGTCTACGGGTCAAAGTCTGACTGAGATGCTGCCGTATGCGCCGGAAGCCCGGAAACCCCTGGGGGAGCTGGTGCATCACGGAAAATATGGGACGCCCTTTGCAGCGCCCGGACCGGAGCGCATTCGCCCGCGGGTGGTTGGCGGTTTCAAGAAATAATAGTATGGCGGCTACGGCTACAAAGCAGATGGCAATGCGCACCAAACTTATCCTTATTGAAGGCATACCTGGATCAGGCAAGACATCGACCGCCCGGTACATCAACGATTGGCTGGAGAATAAAGGTTCATCCCCCCGCCTTTACCTGGAGAATGCTGCCTATCATCCTGTGGATATCGATAATTTATCGGTGGTCAACGCGCAGCAATACCAGCAGCTCCTTGCGCATTTTGAGCTCTATCACCCCTACCTTACGAAGATCGCTGAACCCGGGGGAAATGGCTTCTTCCTGCATTACCTGCGCTGGTATGATCGGCACGATGGTGATATCCCCAGGGACCTTCTGGATGCCTTGATGCAGCATAACGCCCACGATACCCTGGCGCCGGACCGTTATCTTGCGTGCTTGCGGGCAAGGTGGGAGCGCTTCGCGGAATGCACCCGGAGTCAGGATGATATCACCATCCTGGAGTGCAGTTTGCTGCAGAATCCGTTGACCGTCTTTCTGGGCAAGCATAATATCAGTCCTGCGGATGTGAAATCCAGCGTGTATGCATTGGCGGAATGCGTGCGGGCATTGAATCCGGTGGTGATCCATTTGCGCGGAAAAAGCGTGAGGGATACCTTGGAACGCGTTATCGCCACCAGGCCCCGGGAGTGGATTGATCTGGTGATCGACTATGTTACCCATCAGGGTTATGGTTCAGCGCACAAACTCCAGGGATTGGAGGGTGTCATCACATTTTATGAAGCGATGCAATCACTGGAGGACGAGATCATCGCCGACCTGCCCTGGGGCAAGCTGGTTATTGGCAATTCAGATGGGAACTGGGCGCGGTATCACGCTCAAATCGAGGTTTTCCTCGAGCCCTACATAGCATAGCTAAGGATGTCCTATAACTTGATCACGTAGCAGGCGATGTGGCTGCCAGACCACCATCATTCCAACGTTTCTTCTGCCAGGGCGAAGGCGATAGCTTCCTCCTTGGTCATCGCGAGTCCTTTAGAAAAGGCTGTGTCGAAAGATACATCATCCAGATATTGATGCACCGCATCCCTTATGGAGTTAAACTCATGATAAGTGTCGGAATAGAATACAACTGTCTTGGGTCGGAACGCCTCCGCAGCGCCAAGGAATATGGCAACCCTTTCCGGGTGATCTTCAACTTTGATCACCTGGGCTAGCCCGCATAAGCAAGTGGAAATAACATCATCATGGATATTTACTTCTCGCAGCATTTCCATACTCTCCCAAAAACGTGACTTTGCTTCTGACAATAGGCCCTGGTGCAATGCTGATTCCCCCATATTACAGAGTGTAGAGCCAGCATTCGCTTTGTTGCCATATTTCAACCACAATGGCAGAATTTTCTGGAAATATCTTTTTGCCTGGTCGTATTGGCCCTGTATATGAAAAGCATTCCCAATACTTGAAGTGCCATCAGTTCACCTAACTGATTCCCTGCTTGCTGGAATAAGAAAAGGCCTTTTTCGTAAGATTCTGCAGGTATCGTCAAATCACCCAGGTTATACGATACCCATTTCACAAGACCTGTGAAGACAGCCATTACATTCAAAGCACCAATGTCCTGCGCCAGACGATAGCCTTCTTCCACCGCTGAACGCGCCCGTGTAAAATCACCCACAAGACACCATTTCCATCCATAAAAACTGAGCGCCTTTGTCAAACCCAGCGTGTCATCGGATCTCACGGCACAGGGCGATACTCTCTTCCAGACACGGGATTGTTATAGCAGAATCCGGGAAGGATAGGCTCGCTTGTCCCAACGCCTGTAGTGCATGGGCGAGACCCCGCCGGTCACCCAACGCCCTGTAGATTGCGACACTTTGTTCTCCAAGGTCAATCCCGACGCCACTGTCCCCTTGATACCATGCAAGGGCACACGCTGCGGCTAATGCCCTGCCTTGTAAAGGTTTGCGATCAGGTCCTAATGCATCACTCTTAACCAGCACCTGCGCCAGCCAAGTGCGTCCTTCCGTGAGCCTTGCCTGGAAAATCCAATAGTTCTCCAGCGCGCTTGCCAGGCGCAATCCCACTGCAAGGTCATTTCCAAGTGCCCATGTGAGTGCTGCGCGCAGATTGTCCAGCTCTTGATCCAGGCGTTCCAGCCACAAGGCAGGTTCAGGTCTGTCAAATTCAGGTTCAGCCCTTTCCGCCAGGTCCAGGAAAAAGGACGCGTGCGCTTGCTGCACGGATTCGGCTTCATCATATTCTGCCAACCTTTCCAGTGCATACTCCCGAATGGTCTCCAGCATCGCGAACCGCGCGGTACCATTGGCTTCAGATTGTAGGAGCAGGCTCTGATCCACCAGCTTCCCCAGGCTGGTCAATACATCAGGGCATTGCCCGGATTGAGGGTAGCCATCGTCAATCGCACTGCATACGGCTTCAGCCGCTTGCCACGTACAGCCCCCTGCGAAGACAGCCAAACGTCGGAAGAGCATCTGCTCCTCGGTTCCCAGCAGATTGTAACTCCACGCAATGGTGCTGCGCAGCGCGCGCTGCCGGTCTGGCAGATCTTTAGCGCCTCCTTTCAGGTAGGGCAGGCGGTTTTCCATTTGCAGCAGTAATTCCTGAAGGGGCAATATCCGGATACGCGCTGCCGCTAACTCAATCATCAGAGGCAGCCCATCCAGGCGCGTGCAGATTCCCACTATCGTTTTGGCGTTTTGATCTGTCAGCGTGAAACCCGGTTTGACCGCTGCGGCGCGATCAACGAATAAGTGCACGGCTTCATTTTGAGCCAATTGTAGGGGTTTTCCAATAGCTTCTGCATCCGGCAAGTTCATAGGCAGCACACGATAGATGTGTTCACCGGTCACCCGTAATATAGCCCGGCTGGTCACCAGTATCTTCAGCCCGGGTAATGCCGATAACAAGTCTTTTACGTCGAGTGCGGCTTGCAGAACGTGCTCAAAGTTGTCCAGCACCAATAATAGTTTTTTATCCTTGAGGTGACGCTCAAGAATCTCTGAGAGGGACATATCCCCGGCGTCCCGCAAACCGAAGGTTTGGGCGACGGTATCCAGGACGAGGGTAGGATCACGGAGTGAAGCCAGTTGAACGAAGAACACGCCATCCGGAAATGCATCCAAAACCTGACTGGCAACGGCTAAAGCGAGTCGCGTTTTTCCTGTGCCGCCCGGTCCGGTCAGGGTTAGCAGCCGGATATCAGAGCGCAGCAGCATGGACTGCACATCCCGGACCTCTTTCTCACGTCCGATGAAAGCATTAAGCTGCGCGGGCAGGTTATTGGGGAATGCGTGCTCGACAGCAGAACGGTACTCGGTGTGATGCATTATCAATGTATCCGGATCTGATTCCACGCCGGAGCGGATGTATTCATAGAGCGCGATAGTATCCGCAGAGGGGGCAAGCGCCAGTTTTTCCATCAAAGTCTGCGCGCAGAGCTGGTACTGGCGCAGTGCAGCGGACTTTTGCCCTGAATCTGCATAGAGTGTCATCAGACTGCGGTGCGCCGGTTCATGTAAAGTGTCCAATGCCAGCCAACGCCGCGCATAGGGCATCGCTGTCTCAAAGGCTTCGTGGCTGGAATGCCAGTTCACGAGACGTTCGAGAGCAGAAGCCAGGTCTCCACGCAGTGCTTCCGCCTGGAAAAACTGCCATTCGTCGAAAGCGGCACTGTCGGGGAGCGTGAACCCCTCCATAAACTCACCCCGGTAGAGGGCGACCGCTTGCTGCAGCCCCTCGACCACATGCTTCGCACACCTCCATCACCGCGTGATCGTGGTTTTGGCACGCTGCCAGGTGCCGGCGAAATTCTGTCACATCCAGCGTGAATGACTGTCTGAATTAAGTTTACGGATTCGCGATCAACATCCAGTATCGATTCCCCCAGGCATTTTTTGAGCTCTGACAGCACACGCCGCAGATACGCCAGAGCATCCGGCTGATTGTAATCAGGCCAGAGGAGGGTTGCCAGTGCATCGCGACTGTGCGATCCCTGTGGTCACAGCCAGGTACGCCAGCAAGGCAGTCGCCTTGCGGCGACCGATGTGGAGCTCCTCGGCTAGGAGTTCTACATGTGGTTGCCCCAGCAAATAGAGTGCCAGGTAGGACATAGTCATAATCCTCCCATTCAAGCGCTGGTGCTGCGATCATCCGGGAACGTGGGTTTGCGGTGTGGGCATCGATGGTTGATGCGGTGAGACATCAGTACAATTACAATGTACTACAAATTGGTGAGAAAAGCAATTGTGACGTTAACGGGACGTTTTTGTGATGGTGTTGTGATGCTCCCTGCAACTCTGTTGGTGCGTTCGTTTTATATGCTGATCGTGACGCGAAGCGCAACAGAGGAGGGGCATTATGCGCAAGTCACGATCACTGATAGGTTTCATCTTCCTAATCATTTTCATCGCAAGTCTATACACATCAAGGGATACTTTGGGATCTGTGCAGGATACTGCACTGGCAGCCCGGAAAAATATTAGTGAGGGACCAGAGGTGAATTTATTCACAGGTCAAAATACAATATCCTGGGACGCGCGCGATCCCTTCCGGACCAGGTTTGAACTGCCGGTGTTGTACCTCCGTCAGGAGAGAAACGACACAGCTGAGTTAGAAAGAACGTTGACCCTTTCGCTCACTGGTTTCAAGGGTGGTGAGGAGATAGCATTTGAGATTATGTCACAGCACATTGATATTTCCACCGGCATACAGCATACGCAAGCACGGCAGGTTACTTTACCTGATCGCGAGTGTACGCCAGACGATCCGTGTGTGCTGCGCTGGACAATCGACCCGCAAACAACACCCGGTGATTTCTACACGCTGCGGGTTTTAGACAGCATGGGGCGTGTGCTCTGGCAGAACCCGTATGGTGACCGTCCGGATTTTGTGATGCTGGACAGGTGGGATGTGGGTCTCGATGATTACACGGTGCGCATCATTTATGCCACACTCTTCCCGTTTGCCAGGGGGCAGAACGATTTGGATAAGCGCTTAGCTCCTGGTGCAGTAGCAGACTTTATTGAGCAGCAGTTTGTCCCTATCATTATCGATACCTGGGAGACACAATTCATTACCTGGGGGTTGGGCAACCCCATACATCCTGAGTGGGATGCTGACACCATAATGGATATCATCATTACCGATGGTCCTTTTGCGCTATGGGATAACATTGGTACAGTGTCGCAATTTATCGGGGCTGACAACCAGCCCACTAAAGAATGCCGCATCTGGTGGAGTTCCAGCAATAATTCTTTTCAGGCATACAGAACTCTGGAAGACGGAGTTAAAGCTGTGTATGCGCATGAATTCTTTCACCTTGTACAGCGCAACGTCCTGCTCTTCACGGAGCATCCGGATCAGCGCTGGATGAAGGTCTTTATCGAAGCCCAGGGGAAATTTGCACCTTCGGTGCAGTACCCGGAAATGGAACTGCGCAGGTATGGCGTGCAACCGCACCTCAGCAGCGAATATCTTGACAGTGCAAACCGATTTTTAGCACAGCGCCTGAACACCTCTTACGCCGTTATGGAAGCGGATCCTATAAACAAGTTCGATGCCGCGCTCTATTGGCGTTTCCTGTATGAACAGTATGGTGATATGCGATTCATAGAAACTGCTCTGGTTGCAATGACCAGTGGCTATGATGACGATATCGTCTCTGCGTTGGAGGCAGTGATGAACCAGACATTTGCACAGACCGATAGCCCTTTTGCGTCGTTCGACGACAGTTTGATTGCCTTTGCACGGGCAAATTACGCATTGAGGATGCACGACGGTCGATGCAAAGAAGAAGATTTCACACAATGCGGCGGACGTTATTATGATCCCAGCAGCATGTATGTGGCGCCAGCCCTGGAAGCTGAATTGGACTATGATGGTACCCGCCTGAGTTATGAAGGTGCAGTCCCCGCAAGTTTCGGGATGGATTTTATAGAAATTAACCTTGATGGCGATGAGATGCGTCAATCTATACAGATAACACTGGAAGGCATGCGTGAGGTATCACAGTTTAGTGTTCAAGTATGGCCCATTGCGAAAGCCATTCCCTTTGATTATGTGCTGACAGATAATCCGGTCGACATGGTGCGGGATGAGCATGGTGTGTATTCTTATGTCATGGATAATCTTGATGTCGTAACAGGATTAAAACTGGCACTCATTATTACACGACTGGATACGGCTGAAAGTAGCGATTCAAGTGGCCTTTACACTGTGATAGTGGATGGTCTTTATACGAACTGATAAAAGGACCACAAGAACAACGGCTTTACTGCCTGCAGAACATAAAGTTTTAGCACAGTCACGATAGCGTGTTTAGCAGAAGTCTGTGTATCGCGGTCTGCCAGGATACCCATCACCTTTAATCGCTTGGAGGAGCAGTAGGAGCCATCTTCGCTGCCGGTGTTTATTCGTGGTGGTCATAGGGTAAATTTCGACAACTAATAAGTCGGCTTGTGTTTATCTTTGGCAAAAATCAGCTATACTTTTTTTCTGGGTTTATTTTCCGTTTGGCTTGTGGCGCTGCAGCACAACACCTGTCAGATCACACCCATATGCTTCTCGAGGTGATTTCGCCTTCCGCACCGACGACTGCGACAGGGCTATCGAGGTCGCGCGTAGCTGGAGCCGAGGTGACTTCGGAGCCCAAGGGTGTCGTCCTTTCCAGTGATCCACCAACGCCAGTACGTGTTGCGTTTTGTACGGGATCTGGCGGTGAAGTGATCGAGTTTTTTCAGGATAAGGTTACATAGGATCAAAGGATATCATCAGGGGCATATCTTATTCTGGCATCCCGACCCCGCTGTGGCTGGGCGAAATAGCGTGTGATGCGTGTCCCAGCTACTGACGTCTGAGATTAGCTCAACAACTTTGCGGAGGAAGATTTAGAGATGAGCAGCCCAAGGAAACAAAACGTCAACGATCTCGGGGGACCGCTATCCCTACCTTACTATGGTCATTCTGACTACCACTTTGGAATGAACGAAAGGATCTCACCGCAAGACCGCAGTATGATCCGGGAGCTAGCCAAACGGGTCGCTGACATTGCCTCCCTGCCTATCCAGGCAGAACGACGTGACCTGTGGAAAAAGCACAACAGCCTGCAGCCTGTCCGGCCCCTGATCCTCCTCTTTCCCGAGGGGGCCTGGGAATTTGAACTCTTACCCGTTGATAACCTCACCTGCGAGGGATTTGAGGCAAAGCGCATCGAGTGGACGCTGCGCAGCCAGATATATTATCACGAGCATTTCCAGGACGACACTGTGATCGAGAAGGCGTGGATCGTACGCAAGACAATCCATAGCTCGGGATGGGGACTGCAGAGCAAGCACATTCCCAGCACCGACCAGCGAGGTGCCTGGAAATACGATCCAGTGATCCATGATCCTTCGGATCTGAAAAAACTGCGCGTGCCCGAGATTACCTTCGATGAGATAGCGTCTATACGCGAGTTGGAGCAGATGCAGGACCTTTTCGGCGACATCCTGGACGTCAAACTCAAGGGTATCGATTACATTTCTTACCACCTCATCGGTCAATACGCGGACTGGCGTGGTTTGGAAGAGGCTATGATGGACATGTACCTCGAACCACAGATGCTGCACGATACCATGGCCTTTCTGGAGGAAGGTCATCACAAGATACGGGAACAGTGGATTGACCAGAACCTGCTCTCGCTGAACAATGACAGCACATACAACAATTCTGGCGGTAACAGCTACACAGACGAACTGCCCGCACCGGGATTTGATCCCGAGCGCGTCCGCCCGTGCGATATGTGGGCTTGTGCCGAATCGCAGTCGTTGGCCTTGGTAGGTCCGAAACAGCATGCAGAATTCTCGCTCCAGTACGAGAAAAGGCTGCTTGAACCCTTTGGCTTGAACGGGTACGGTTGCTGCGAGGACCTGACTAAAAAGCTCAAGGATGTGTTCACAATTCCCAACATGCGGCGGATCTCGATCTCGCCGTTTGCCGATGTCAACCTGTGCGCCCTCCAGCTTAAAGGAGACTATATCTTTTCCTGGAAGCCGCATCCGGCATATCTGGTCGGTGACTTTGACGAGGAGCGGATCCGGAGCTATATCCGGCACACCATCAATGTAGCGCTGGAGAATGGTTGTGTGCTTGAGATGATTCTCAAGGATACTCATACCTGCGAGTTTCACCCTGAACGTTTTGACCGTTGGACGCAGATCGCAAGGGAGGAAGTTACCCGGGCTACCAGTTAGCGATCCAGTACCCATCTCCGGTCACGACCAGCACTGAAATCACGATCCCGGCGTTGTACACCAGGGTCGTATCAACAATATCAAAAGGAGACAAGACATGGATAAATTCGCACCCCTTAACCTGAGCACAGAGGATATAATTACCTTCACACCCGAATGGACTGGCGAACGATTTGAAGATGGTCGCCCCAGGGTGCCGGACGACATCCTGGAGCGGATGGAGCAGGTGACCCTGACACAAGCCTGGGGCGTCCTGCGCGGAAAAGAGTATCATTGGCAGTTCGAAGGCAACTGGATGTGCACGCAACCTGGTAAGGTTCTTGTCGGACGGGCTGTGACAGCGGTCTATATGCCCAGGCGTCCGGATGTCCGCCCCACCATCTATGACCGGGCTCAAGCTTCTGGTTGCATCGGCGACCAGGTGTCCTGGCCGATTGACACGCTGGTGCCAGGCGACATCTATGTGGCTGATGTGATGGGCAAGATTGATGGTGGTCCGGTCATCGGCGACAACCTTTCCACATCCATATATGCCAAGACAGGCAAGGGCGTGGTCCATGATGCCGCGGTACGGGATATCGAGGGCATCCAAGAACTCGAAGGGTTCGTGACCTTTTGCCGGGGCTTCCATCCCACGGCGGCGACTCGGACAGTTATGCTGACAGGCATAAACTGCCCGGTACGCATCGGCGGTGTCACCGTGATGCCGGGTGACGTGGTCCTGGGCAAGGGTGACAGTGTGATTTTTATTCCACCACACCTGGCTAAAGAGGTCGTGGTCACATCCGAGATCATCCGTCTCCGGGACACCTTTGGTAAAATGTGCTTGCGGGAGGGCAGATACACACCGGGTGAGATTGACCGCAAGTGGGAAGAGCATATTGAGGTTGACTTTGCCAATTGGCTCCAGGACCATATGGACGAACTGCCTGTACCCAAGGAGACGATCCAGGATTTTCTGACCAAGCGCACCTGGTGACGGTCTTCTGAAGAAGTCTCAGTTTTGCAGCATAGACGAAAATCAGAACGAAGGACAGAAAGGACTCAGGTGTGCATGATATGGCCCAGGCATATGGCCTGTGGCACCAAAGTCGACCATCCGTCTCTCTAAACTAAACTTTTACGGGATCCATCGATGCATACATCAACTAACGTTAACAGTAAGAATACACTCTCTCCACAAGTCACCCGTTGGATTATTATCAGCCTTGTATTTCCGACTATGCTGATGCCCTTTAACAATGGGATAGACCGTGTCGCTTTACCCATCATCCGCGATTCCTTTAACATCCAACCGGATATGGCTGCATGGGTTGTCACTGCCTTTTCTTTGCCCTATACCATTCTGACACCGGTATATGGTCGTTTGAGTGATGGGTTGGGAAAGCGAAGACTCATCCTGATAGGAAGTCTTCTATTTGTCATGGGTACAACGATCTCGGTGTTTTCCACTAATCTGACCTGGCTGATGGCAGGCCGGGCACTCCAGGGGGTGGGAACTGGGGGGATGATGCCGATGGCTATGGCCCTTATCTCAGAAATCGTTAATCCTGCCAGGAGAGGTAAAGTCTTGGGTACGTGGGCGATCACCGGACCTGCGTCGGCTTCGATATCGGTATTGGTTTCCGGATTTATAGTCGAGAACTGGGGATGGCGTGGTGCATTGGTCCCTCCGCTCTTTCTTGGCTGCCTGGCTTTTTTTGTCATTTATACCAAACTACCTGCCGGTTTAAGTGCAAGACGACCTGGGTTTGTGCGTTCCTTTGATTGGCGGGGTGTGGGACTGCTCGCGGCCTGGATGACCAGCTTTTTGTTCTATCTATCCAGTCGGCCAATCACAGGCGTCGCCCCCTTTCAGGATTGGCGTTTGCTGGGTGTTACCTTGCTGTTGGCTGCCCTCCTGGTTTGGTGGGAAGCGCATCGCAATGCTGTGATAGTTAATCCATGTACCACCTGATCCTATGCCTTTTAAGGAAACAGCACCCAGAGAGGCATTAATTGATTTCAGGTTGTTTCGTATCCGGTCATTCAACCTGGCTACTTTGTGCGCCTCTTTGCGTTTGGTAGTCCTGCAGGGCCTTAGTTTTTTAATGCCGCTGTATCTGACCGATGTACGCGACCTCAGCCCAGCGCTCATTGGTTTTTTCATAATGCTACCGATAGGGGCAATGATTATCATGGTCTCGGTAGGTGGGCGCCTGTCTGACCGGTGGGGCAGCCGGCTACCTACTGTCGTGGGTTTGGGAATCCAGGGGGTGATGGCGATCGTCATGTACCTGCTTCCAGAGACAACCCCGCTGTGGATCGTCGCGGTTATTCAGATTCTTTATGGCCTGGGGTTAGGATTCGCCCTTGCTGCCTTACACCATGCAGCTTTGTCGCATGTTCCAGAGGTTCAGATGGGAAGTGCGGCTGGATTATATAGCATGTTTCGTTTTCTTGGCAGTGCGATCGGCACCGCGTTAGCTGGTGTCTTGCTGACGACCTTTTTGAAGCAGGGTCAGTCACCTTTGAGCGCATACCAGTCTGCGTTTCTGTTCTTTGCCGTGCCTGGTTTTCTTGGCGCACTGATCGGCTTCAAGCTCCAAGAACCAAAAACATAGGTCCTTAAGTCATATTTACATAAGTTCCTGGCACATCATACGTGCCAGGAACTTATTGTGTTCATGATCGACAGGTTATCGATGGCAGGAATACCTATTCACTAACGAAACAACCTGCGGACATACACCCTAAACTGTACTCACCGTGTGGTTGTCCAGCACATCCCAGTCCAGTTCCACGCCCAAGCCCGGCTTGTCAGGGGGATGGACATAGCCGTCGGCGTCCAGTGTTATGGGCTCTTTCAAGCCGAAACCGATCCCGTCGAACGGTCCGGCGTACTCAAAGAACTCTACATTTCTTCTTGGCGCAGATGACATGGAGATTGGCTACGTCCATCAGTGACATCATAGCTGTGTGGACCTCGCAGTTCAGACCAAATGCCTCGCAAAGGTGGAAGGTCTTGAGCAGACCGGTGATGCCACCCTTCCACGATACATCGCTGCGCACAATGTCCACAGCTTTGCGCACGATGTACTGGGGCGTTGTGTAGAATCCCCAAAGACCGCCGTGTGCCCATTCTGTCCCCGCGATAGGGATGTCCAGGGACCGGCAGAGTTCAGCATATCCCTCGATATCCGGGTCCATCAACGGTTCCTCGAACCAGTAGTAATCGAGTTTTTCCAACTCGCGACCCATCCTGAAGGCCTCCTGGTGGTTGTAGGCAGCCACCGGGTCCGACATGATGGTGAATCCCTCGCCGAGTGCCTCCCGCACAGCTTTACAGGAAGCCAGGTCACGGTCATAACCACCCTTGGGATGGAGCTTGTATCCTGTGAATCCTGCCTCCTTCGCCGCAAGTGCGATCTTGACCTGTTCCTCGGGTTCAGCGATACCCCCCGTCGTATAGTAAGCCCGTACGCTGTCCCGATATCCACCGAGTAGCCTATATAGCGGTTGACCGACCGCCTGGCCCACGATGTCCCATAGCGCGACGTCTATGGCGCCATAGGCATTAAAGGGCAGCCCTCCACCCCAGCGGTCCCGGTCCAGCATTTTGTGCCAGAGCTTCTCGTACTCAAAGGGATCCTGCCCCAGGACCTGAGGACGGACGATATCCGCCAGGGCTTGCGCCACCGAGAGGCCCTTCTGGGCAAATCCGTGTCCTTCCAATCCCTCGTCGGTTTTTACCGTCACCACCACGAGCTTTTCGAGGACGGTTAGTTCAACAGCGGAGACACGCATGATGTTTCCTCCTTCTCTAGAGATACAACTGGCAGTATTGTATTACACTGTGGTTAGACAAACAAACACTTCTCTTTCCATTATAGGCTAGTATCTTGATTATATTTTATGCCCACCCCCACCTTCAGCGTAAAATATATCCATTCGCTTAACAGATATAAGCTGAAGTAAAACTTTTACCTAGCGACATAACCGTTTGTGTCGAATACATAATATGCATTACAACCTTACCGTGATAATAGGGAGCATCCCACTGGAAATCATGACCCATAAAATACTTTTCAAAGACGAGTTTGCCGTCGCGCAGAATAAGTAAAGAATGCATTTCCTGGTACTTAATCTCTGAACAGTTACGACCCGAACGGAGTTTACACGGTGACCTTGGATCACGGCGATGGAAATTGAAGTCAGGCATTACTCATACTAAAAGTTGGTAGTTGTTTCAAGGCATTTTCTGGACGCACAGTTTCTGTCACCTGGTGCATGTTTATTCTGCTAGCTTCGCACTCGGCGATCACTTCCAACGCGTTCCACCGGGTTGAGTGTATTACAAAAGTATGATTGACATAGAGCAAGTACAAAAAATGGGCGAGGTGAAAACCTCGCCCATTCAAGAGAAAGTTATGCTATCTATGGGTAAAAATACTGATCAGATTCGTTACCCGCTTTATCTTCACAAATGATGGAGAACACCAGTGTTTCAGATGTTTTGACTGTGAGCTCGTGAATCAATAAGAATCCAATTTCACGATAGTCTGTGCTTGCCAGTGTGACCGTACACTGCGCCAACTCATCGGTCGCATAGGTAATTGTCCACTTCGATTTACCCTTCAATGCTGCATTCACATTGCTAATCACCGGTGGTGTTAGGTCACCACTACTACCGCAATTGAGTAATTCCATTGCCTCGTAGGCTTGCACCAATCCGTAACCATAGTCTGTGTCAAAGCCTGTGGCACCCAGATCAAGCGCACTGTTTATCATCGCTTGCCGAATTTCCTCGTTGGTTGCACTCGGGCAATAGTCCCACAGGAGCGCCGCAACCGCAGAAACGTGCGGGGTTGCCATAGATGTACCGCCCCACGGTTCGTAACCGCTGGCGGGTTGCTCGATCTGGCTATCAACTGAGGCATTTTGCCCGATTTTGTTTGCAACCAGGACCTGTCCATCTTCCTGACTGAGGGATACGGCGATTATGCCGGTTAATCCGTCTTCACCCATTGTACCGAGGAAATTGCCGGACTCGTTATTATAGATCACTGCAGCAACACCACCGCTGTTTTCGACGTTTATGACTTTGTCAGCGAAGGTGGCATCACCGCGCTCGCACAATACAACCAATCCGTCCCACGCTCCTGTGGTTAAACATTTACCACCATCGATTAGAATGCCGCTTGTGGTTCCATATGGCGTGTATTCGATGTGATTCGCAACATAGTTGACCCCGTCTACTAACACGAGATTGGTCTCGATATAGGATATGGTGCTCCATACGCCGACGCCTGGTGCGGAGAGTTCCAGGGTGTCATTGCGCTGTGAGAAATCCGCAACGACTCCATTCTCATCAACTGCTGCAACAGAAACAACCGACGGGTAAGAAGCAGGATAGTGAAGGACGCCCCAGGTTGTGGGATCTGCAGGATCATTATCATTACCGGCAGCTGCGACACTCAGGATACCGGCAGCGTAATAACCTTCAAAAGCGCGTTCCTCCAGCTTGGTCGGTCGGGCACCCCCCAGGCTCATACTGATGATATTTGCTCCATTTTCGGCACACGTATCGGCTGCAAAAATCAAGTTCGACGCGGTGGTTTTCGGACCATTCACCCAAAGACCGTCGTCTCCAAAAATCTTGTAGATATACAAGCTGGCGTCCGGAGATACACCGACAACACCGAATCCGTTATCCTGCGCAGCAATGGTACCGGCAACGTGCGTACCGTGTCCGTCACCATCGTACCTCCAGTCGAATCCTTCGATGGATTGTCCACCAAGGACGTTCGCGGCAGCTAGATCCTCATGATCCTCGTATAAACCGGTATCGATGATACAGACGACAACATCTTGACCCGTATATCCCTCCCCCCACATTTCGGGGGCTTCCACCATCGGCACACCGTAAGGTATAGTTTGAGGTTCAATGACAGATCCTATTGCTGTGGAACTGGGTTTACGTACAGCGTCAAGTTCGATCAGTGTGATATTGGGATTGTGGGCGAGGTTGTTGAGTGCGCTGACGGGCAGTGTAACCGCGAAAGCATTGTACTTTTCGAATGTAAAGTGGATTTCTCCCTTCGCGTTGAGCAGCGCACCACGCGCCTCGTTAATTTTCCCGGGTTGGAAGTGAATGATAACACGTTCTTGTCCGTCACCTGGTTTCGCAGCAACTGAGGGTACAATAAAAACTGCGATGATAAGGGTCAACAATACGAGAACTCGAAGCTTCTTCATAACTGATCTCCTTTTTATAATAGTACGATGGGCTATTGCTTTGCACTGTGCACCTTGGGTTTGCGGATGCCTCTCGCTGGGAAGGCATGTACACAAAAAAGCAAAGTCTTGTTATATTTAAGACGTATAAAATCACAAAAAGATACGTGTTTACCTTATGAATTTCAGGGATATGCCAGTTACTCAAGTATGTGAGGGTGTAGCGCGCTACAAGATGACAGTGGTTTCCCGATTTTTCATGAAACGCCAAATAATCCTTTTAGGACTGAGGGACGATAACTACCAAGGAAAGCTAGACGTTCAGGAGAATAACGAGTGTTGTTTCACTGTCTGAGGCGCATAAAGTGGCAGCTTCGTAACGATACCGTGCTGGGTGCAAAGGCGGTTGACGACATCGTAGAGGTGTTTTGCATTGGGGGAGTTGCATTCGTGTCGATCACCGAAGACTCGCTGGTACTTCTGCCGGGTGCCGGGGAAGTGCTTATCCAGTTCTTTGTAGAAGTATTCCCTTTGCCGGTCGCGGCATGTCCAAATGTAAACTGGCTTGCCAGTTTTACGGCACCATCCAGGATAGACGGATGGCCGCGCCAGCTTCAGCGGTCTTCTCCATAAATTACGAGATTAATGCACGATATGGAAGAAGTTTTAGCACACTGTAAGATGAACCTACTCCCCACATGCCCTTTTAGGACAAACAAATCTACTCGCTCTTTTACACTCATACATTGACATATTTTGACTACATATTGAAGACAAAATGTATATGTGTTGTGTTAATCCCACAGGACCAGCGTTTTGAATGATAAAACCAACAAACTTGTAAATAATACAATCACTACTAGAAGGAGAAAGTTGATTACGTTCCGGCGATCGGTCGGAGATTCACCAGAGTTTTCATTTCCCGATGGGCTATTCTACCTGGAGGATTTCCAATTTGTCGGTCAGTTCATCCACTTTCCACTCGAGTTCCGCGAATCTTCTTCTCGTGACTGGGAGTAACCGCGCTCTAGTATTTTCAAGCTTCCAGCGAACAAGTCGGTGCAGCATCTTTCTTTCTTCTGTGCCTTGTTTTACCAGATGATTGACTAGATTCGGTCGTTCATCAAGCTTAACCTGATATTCTTCAAGCAACATATCCACGAATTTCGCGGTAAGTTTACGGGTTACTGTCAGAGTCCCCAACCCAAACATAAGTCCCCTCTGTATAAATTTGAGCATGATTCCTTACTCCTTTTGAATAAACTCATCTTCCCCAATTATTCTACCTGTTAATCTCACAATTAATGAATGCTCTCTCCAACAACAGCAATTGCGCATTGTTAGAATTCCAAGGTATGTGTCCCAGAATAGACATTGATGATAATGTGCAATGTGAAGTCGAAAACAAATTTGAGCAGTTAAAAAGGTCGACTTCACTCCATTCTTTCTGTCTTTGAATGGGTTCGAGAAAGCCGAATATAATATCATATTACTTTGCCTGTCAGATCTGTCAAACGATTCAATCCAGGACACGCATCAAGGGATGAATAACCCATTTATGCTGCTGTGTATATTGAATCCTACCTCCCAAGTTTTGCCAACTAAAATTGGGCAAGGGTTCTCTGGGCACTGTGGGGAAATTAGCCTAATCATTTCATCATCTATGAAGGAATAGGTTATGCACGCAGCTTAATTGTTCGGGATGTGCCTTCACAAGGGGCATTAAGCGGGTAAACAATCTGTTTCCACGAGGACGCTGTCGTATGCACAAGGTGAATTCGTTTAAGCAATAACGAGATGCGTTATTGCCAACCTCGAACCGACCGGATGGGTGTTCCTATCTGGGTGGCGTACAGAGCCGGAATAGTGACTAATCCACTACCATCATATACAGGACTGTTGGACTCAATAGCGCATCGACTTTCTTTGCGATGTCGATGAAGGTGGTGCTGGCTGGGGAGAGATAAAAACGAGGTATAGTATCGCGTTTGATTAATCGCGATAAATGGGAGAAGCTGAAAGGTTGTGCACTTCACTTTGGCTATTTGAACTTGTTTATTTACCTTGCCAGATAAAATATATGTAACCAAGAGTATGCAAAGACAAAGGTTTTATACTTTGGGTATGACGCTAATCGAGGGAGGGTCACATGAAGAAAGCCACAGTGGTCATCGAGCGATGTAAAGCTGAGACACTTAATGAAGAAGTCATTACCAAAGTCTGTGAAATGCTCAGTCAACTACCGAGTATAAGCGGCCGTCTGAAACAAGCCAAACGTATATTTATCAAACTTAATCTGGGGATACCCGGCTGTAAGACATACAGGAACAGACCTATCGACTATACTGACCCTGCAGTCTATGAAGGTGTTGCAGCGTTTCTGGAGGGCAAAACAAATGCCACCATCTTGGCTGGTGATGGCACCGACGGCAACACACCCACGGAAGCAGCGCGGCAGCGTGGACATATGGAAGTAGCCGAGAAGTACAATCACCAATTCGTTAACCTTCACCTGCCCCCTTTTAAACGCTTTGCGATTTCCAAACCGGCAATGTTCCGATGGTACGATCTCTCTGCCACACTAAATGATGTGGATTTATTCATCTCCATCGCGAAAATGAAATCACATCACCTGTGCGGGGTCACGTTAACCATGAAAAACCTGTTTGGACTTCCCCCCGGTCCTATCTATGGATCACCAAGATTCGCATCGCTGCACTCGGCAATCCGGTTGCCCAGGATCCTGGCAGACTTGAACAGGGCGTTCAAATCTGAAATTTGCGTCATCGACGGCATCGTAGGCGCCAATTATATGGAATGGGGCGGAGATCCAGTTTCTCCGGGAATCCTGATTGCAGGAGATAATCCAGTCGCTACGGACGCCACAGGGGCACGATTTATGGGCGTTGATCCGGAAGCTCAACGCGGGACACCCCCATTCCTTCGCACTGACAACCACATCAGGCTGGCCTCAGAACTTGGACTGGGATCCATCAAGTGTGCGGATATCAACCTTATTGGTGAAATGCCATCTGGAAGAAAACCCTTTACTATCGAAGGCGCAACCGAGTCAAAGACTTTTGATTTGGCTGAGAAGGGACGGCGTGATGTGTGTCGTCTGGCGCAGAAGTTCTTTGAGGAACGCGATCACTTTGTCAAGCAATACCTTGATCAAGCCATAGTATTAAGCAAGGATGGCGTCTTATATCACGCACCCATAATGGAATATAGCACACAAGCCATGTTCCAAGCCCTGGGTGGCAATCCCTACAGGGGTTATGAGGTGTTTGCTAAACTGGTACAAGCTGAGGAGGCAGAACTGCTCGCACCATACAATTTATAGATTTGAATGAGAAACTGGCACCCGTTCACCTAATTCTGCGAGTAATTCATCAAGTATGGACCACAATGACCCCGTCTGACCACCAGCTTTGGTCCTAGCTACTGCGTTTGATGACAGTTCATTTGGAGCCGACCATATGTATGCTCCCCCAATATCCTCAAACCAGCGAGAGTTGGCGACATAGGGATACCGGTATATAAGTGTATAAAGTTTTACTGCTTTAGCCACTTCACCTTCACTTAAAAGTAACCTGGCATACGCTGCAATTGCCAGCAAAGTGATATTCTGGTATTTACACTGATTCGCAATGCCGATTGCTTCATACAAATGTTTCAGAGCTTGACTCTTGTTTCCAAATTCCAGCTCCACGAGGCCTAATCCACTCAACGTTAATGCGTAGTTCGTCCTGGCTCCAAAAGAACGGTGTATTGACAGACTTTTTTGGAGCCAATCCTGTGCTTTTTCATGTTTTTCTTCAGCCAATGCAATCATTCCCATTAATTGGTATGCATCCCCCAGATTACGCTGATTATCGAATTCTTCACATAAAACCATAGCTTCCTCAGCCAGGTTCTTTGCTTTTTCGTACTCACCCAAATGAATAATCAACTTTCCTAAAAACACCATACAACCCATAACGGCATGTGTGTTTCCCCTCTCCCGTTGATAAATAAGGTTATGTTCGCGATGTTGTCTGGCTTCTGTGAAACGACCCTGGTCGCATAAAGTACAGCATAAAACTATGTGGGACATACCAATCAAATTCGCATCACCTATCTCCTGGGCAATAGCGAAACCTTCACGGATATTTTTTTCCGCCTTTTCAGGTTTCCCCAGATTTGTATCCAGCATAGCACAGGACATCAGTCCAAATGCGATTTCACGGTGATCACCCAATCTTCGGAATATATCCAGCCCTTGTGCGTTCAATCGCGTTGATTTATCTATGTGACCGTATCTCCATGCTGTGTGGGCAAGGATGTATAATGCTCGCGCTTGACCCCAGGGATCATCCGTAATTCTGTAGAGTGAAAGACTCTGTTGCGCAAGCTGTTGAGCGTAAGCCAGATTGGTATCTAACGCTGGTTCCGCCATACTGCGTAATAGAAAAGCATGTTCAGCGCATAATTCATCACTGAAGTCTGGGTATTTCTCAATAATATTCATGCCTTGCTGAAATCGATTGTTCGCCAGACTGATCTTACCTTGCGTGTACGCATAGTAACCATACCATGCCCAACCCATCACCAATCCACGCATGCCCAGCAATTTTTGTGCTGATGAGTTCTTCTCACTCACAGCATCAGATGTGCTATCGAGTAAACATTCCACAGTTTTTTGACATACTGCTTCACCTTCACCAAAGAAACTGCGCCACTGAAGGTAGGAACAATATCCATCCAGCCCTGATATCAGCCAGGTCACGTCTCTCTTCGAAATCGCCCAATCCCATGCAGCCCTGATGTTATCAAGATCAGAGTCAACCCCTGATAACACCTCCAGTTGGTCCGGTCCTTTCGAAGCCCCTGCCCAGTGATTTAAAGCATGAATGTAAAACCGGGCATGCTTGTCACGGACCGTGTTCCCAGCATCGGGCGTCTTAAGTAGTTTTTCCGCAGCATACTGACGAAGAAGCTCATGCATTTCATAACGGCCTGCAGACGAACGTTCGATCAGAGAGCAGTTAACCAGTTTCCTCAAGTTACGCAAACTAGCGCCTGTTATGTGTTGGATTGCATCACGCGTTGCCCCGCCACGGAATATGGAAAATGCCTCCAGAATCTGTTGCTCCTCACCGTCAAGCTGATCCCAGGAATATTCAAATACAGCCCGTATACTCCGGTGACGTTTGGGGATGTCGCACCAATCGGTCTCCAGAAAATCCAGGCTGACCTCTTGCCCTGTGGCAAGCTCTTGCGCAATTTCGGATGGAGAAAGAACCGGCATCCAGCTGGCTGCCAGTAAGATGCCCAATGGCAATCCCTCGACCAGGCGACATATCTGACCAATATGCACCAGTTCATTTGGTGTGGGTGCATAACCCGGAAATCCGCGTCGGGCACTCTGGAGAAAAAGTTGAACTGCGCCAAACCTGGAACCATCAGGTCCATCACTATCTGTTGGTACGCACATACCGCCAATTCGGACAAGATTTTCACCGGCGATATTAAGGTGAATTCGTGAAGTAACCAGGACTTTAGTATTTGGTGCTGCGGTAAGGATATCAATGACGATCTTCTCCCCTCCCTGGTTCATAGGCAGTGAGAGAAGATGTTCGTAATTATCCAGAATGAGAAGCAGATGTTTGTTTTTCAAATAGTTGAGTAATTGTTCTTTTGGTAAACCTCCTCCTGAAAAAGTGAAACCAATGGCTTGTGCGATGGCTGTGATAATCGATTGTCCATTACGAAGTGGTGTCAATGCAACAAAATACACACCGTCCTTGAACATAGATAGGTGCTTTGCAGCGGATTCCAGGGCCAATCGGGTTTTACCACTGCCACCCGGACCAAGTAAAGTGATTAAACGACACGTAGAATCCTGAAGTGCTTGTTTCACCGTTAATAATAACGCTTCACGACCCACGAAGGCTGTCAATGGGGCTGGTAAATTGTGCTCTGATACTCTGGGTATAGATGTTCCTTCAGTTGCGTTTTGCTTTTGGACGATGTTATCTCGTATTCTTCATACAATTTTACTGTCTCTGCAGAGGGTAAAACACCTAGTTCACTCTCCATCCTCTGACAGCACACTTCATATTGTGCTAGAGCCCTGCCGCGCTGTCCCTGATTAGCCAACAACCGCATAATCTGCTGGTGCGTCTCCTCGCGCCACGGAGCCAGTGTCAGCAACCTTCGACAGTAGCGTAATGCTTCATCGTAGTTTTTATTACCGGCATGGTGTCTGACTAACGTGTCCAGTACACCCTCCGTGCGTTGGCGCCATCGCTCGCGCTCAGTTAATAACCACAGCTCGAAGTCAGCGCAATCGTCAAGGCATAAACCTTCCATGAAATCACCACGATATAGTAATACAGCTTGTGTATGGGAGTGAATATCATCCTGAGTGACCAGAGCCTGGAAAGTATCAATATCAAGCCAACACGCGTTATCGCGTTTAAATTGCACGCTGTGCCGGTTCGAATGTAAGCACTGGGGCAGGATCGAGGTAATTTTATGCAGCATCCAACTCAGATTGGCACGCCCACGCTGTGCCGGTAAATTTGGCCAAAACAGATCAGCAAGATGTTCACGGGGGAGTGGTTTGATGTGTGCAGCAATGTATCCCAGTAAAGCCAGTGGTTTGCCCGGTGACAGGTTAGACACTGACACTTCCTCTTGCTCAATCTGAACAGGGCCTAACAAAGATAAGCGCATGTTCATTGGTCATTCTTCCTGCGAACAAAGAGTATGCCAAGAGTAAGGGAGTATTCTATAGATAACTATATCAGGATTCTTTATTCATGGCAAAAGAAACAGTGAAAACTCGCACTTATCTCATACGTTGTTGGCAAGATAGCCATGTAGCAGCACCTCACCATTGGCGATTTACAGTGGAGGAAGTTCTGCACGATAAGCAGCGATGGGGATTTAGTGATCTCGATGAGCTCGTAGCATTTCTACGTGCTGAACTGACAGATGTGGATAAAAATATCATCAAGGAAAACAAGACCAATGGAAGTATATAAAGCCAAAGAGATTGCCCGGAATTGGGTGGAAAATAGAGCGAAAGAATTACCTGACTTTTCCGGTGCATACTTTGTCGGTTCAATTGTTAATATGTGTGACGATGAAGATTTCCCAGCAAATTCCGATATTGATATCCGAATTATATTAGATCGGGATATACCACACGTGTATTACACGTTAGATGGTGAATTTGCTCAGCGAAAATTACTTTATCACAACGCTATTCTTGAACCATTATATAGGTCCAAAGATAACCTGGGCGATGCAGAATCATTACTCAGTAATCCGTTTTTAGCCTCTTGTTTTAATCAGGCTAACATCATTGTGGATCCAACGGGGTATTTATCCAAACTACATAGACAGGTTTCCGCTTTATATGCCGATGAAATCTGGGTTAGAAAACGCTGCGCGATAGCCAAAGAAAATGTATTAAATGAGCTTGCGGGAATTACAGATGGTCAGACCCATTTGCCCGGATATAGTTCGAGTTTCATTGAACATTTTACGTTTTTTTATTTTGTCGCAATCAACACCGCTGCACAGATTCCGTGTTTGGCCAACCTCAAGGCCATGACCATGCGTAAGGGTTTAGTCAACTCCAGAGATACTTTGTTGGATACCGGCAATTCTGAACTCTACGAAGCAATCCTTAAAATTGCAGGCGTGCAAGCTGTAACTGAGGGCGAAGTACATGATTTTATTACACAACTGACCAGCGCGTATACCTACGCACTGCGTGTGATAAAAACCCGTTTTTACGGAGATTTTGACGTCAATCCGATCTCCAAATCCATTCTCATCGACGGATCTCGTGAACTCCTTGATGCAGGTTTTCACGAGAAGTCGATGTACTGGATAGCCTGTACGTACGCTTTAGTCCAAAATGCTATAGAAAATGACGGTACAGAACCGGAAAAGACGCAATTCAGGATAGCTTACAACCACTTGCTGTCGGCGATTGGCATAAGAGATACTCAAGATGTTGCAACCAAAGCCAAAGCTCTAAAGCAGATTATGCCGGAAATCATGTCCACGGCGTATAAAATCATCGATCAACATCCTGATATCATTCATAATAGCTAATATCATGTGCTCAATTGACATAGAAGGAGTTAACCATGGATAATCAGATTCGTGTTGGTGTCGTCGGTGCAGGATTGATAGTAGACGCACTACATGTACCCAGCCTAAAAAGCCATCCAGCTGCTCTAGTTTCAGCAATCTGCAGTCGCACACAAAAACATGCCAGTAGTGTGGCCAAGAAACACAATATCCCAGATGTATATACAGACTACCGGGTCATGATTAAGGAAGCGAACCTTGATGCGATCGTTATTGCTACCCCAGACGACCTGCACTATCCAATGACCATGGCTGCCCTGGATGCTGGGTTGCACGTTCTTTGTGAGAAACCCCTGGCACTCACTGTTGCAGAAGCGGGTGAAATGGCTGAGAAAGCGACTGTCACAGGCTTGAAGAATATGATATTTTGTACTAATCGATGGCGACCACATTGTCGCTACTTGAAGGAACTCCTGGATCAGGAATTCATTGGTCATCCATATCACATATATTTAAACTTCCTGGGTGGGTACGGTTGCGAACCAGTATATAAGTGGCGCTTTGATACTAAACGGGCCAACGGCATCCTTGGTGATCTCGGTTCCCATTTAATCGACCTCGCACGATGGTACATGGGTGACATTGCTAAAGTCAGTGCTCTTCTGGGCAGTTTCGTAAAACGGCTTGATCCGAATGGAGAAGAACAGAATCCCGCGAACGATTCAGCTATGCTTCTTCTCGAATTCGAAAACGGCGTGCACGGCGTCATCCAGACCAGTGCGGTTGCATACACGGCTAACCGCTTCAATGAGCACCACATCAGAGTGCACGGATCAGAAGGAACCCTGGAAGTAGACCACACGATGGAAGGTACAGATTGGTCCACAATGACGGCGAAGACAGTCATCGGATTGCGTGGCGCACAGCTTAAAGACAGTAGCTTTAAGGATATCACCATTCCCGAACGTCTCTGGGATAACGCGGATCCAACTAATTCATGGTCCGTCTTCAATGGGCAATCCGCTGGTCCGAGGTTGTTTATCGACGCAATCATAGAGGACAGAGACGTCGCACCGAATTTCACTGATGGTCTTAAGATTCAGCAAGTCATTCAAGCAGCAATTCAGTCACACGAGCAGGGGCACTGGATCTCACTAATGGACCAAACGAATAGTGTCACATAGTTCATTTTGGCTATGAAACCGTTCACATATTAGGGAAACAACCTATGAAAGTATCAACAGCTAAAGCGGTAGCCGGAGAATGGGTTAAAAACAGAATCTCTGAATTGCCGAACGTTACTCATGCTTTCCTTCAGGGATCGGTGATGATCAAAGATGAGGACGAAAACTTACCGGCTACTTCAGATGTCGATATTCGGATTGTTGTTGATCAGGATGTTCCGCCAATGTTTACTACGCTAACAGGTCCCTTCGCCCAGAAATACTATAAGATTGACGGCGTGATATTGGATACCACCTATATGACTTTAGAAAACCTGAATAAGCAAATTGCGGCTTTTCCGGGTGAACTAATAGCGGTTGATTTTTATAAATCCAATGCCATATATGACTCCGATGGCACACTTGATCGTTTATATCAAAGGACACGCATAACCTATCGAGACATAGCGTGGGTTCGTCAAAGATGTAAAAGCGGTGAAAAAAGCGCACAGTCCTGGTTTATTCAAGCCGCCAATAGCAATATAAACGAATATGGGTGGAACGTAAAGCGCATTCTGGACTTTTCCTGGCTTTACCTTGGAGCAGCACCTGCTGTTTCACAAATCCCATGTGTCGCGGATCTGCGTGGTATGACTTTCCGAACCTGCCTGGTGAAAAGCCGAAATACACTTACAAAGTATGGATTTGATGACCTGTATGACGGTATCCTTAATATCCTGGGATTGGTCAACTATACGAAATCCGATGTCGAAGATAGCCTGGATGAACTATCAAATGCGCTCCATTATGCCCGTTCTATACACAAAACCCGTTACTACGGGGATCACCACTTACAGGAAATACTAGAACCACTAATCTTTGATGGATCGCAGGAGCTCATCGATGTAAATCTTTATCAGGAGGCTCTTTTGTGGATCGCAGGGATGCGGGATTGGGTACAGAATGCCATCGAAAATGATGGGAGGGAACCGGAGAAATCACAGTTTCGAAGTGCGTTTGATGGCATGCTTACTCAATTGGGCATTACAGATGATGGTGAAATTACTCGTAGAAGCAACATGCTTCGACAATACATACCTGACATGATGGGAGCAGCTAACAAGATACTTGAGGAAAACCCGCATATCTACAGGCAACGATAGCGAATCTTGTTCAGTTAATGGGGAGGTGGTTATAGTGGATGATCATTTAGCGAGTATGTTTTGTAGCAGTCACCTTATAAGAAACAGAAAGGAGAAATTGAGATGTCGTTAGAAAAAAACAAAGCTGTTATCCAACGGGAAATTGCTTTTTGGAACGGACACGATGCTGACAAAGCCGGTGAGGTTTACGCAGAAGATTATGCCGGTCACGAACCTGGTGGTATCCATGATGGCTCGCTTGCACAAATCACCGAATCTGCGAGAGCGACCTTCCTAGCCTTCCCTGATATGGTATTGACCGCCGCCCCTCTGATTGCTGAAGGTGATATGGTTGTCAAAAGGTGGAGTGTTAAAGGTACCCACAAAGGTGAGTTTATGGGTATACCTCCCACGGGTAAGGAGATTGTGGTCACTGGATGCAACGTCTTCCGCATTGAAGGTGATAAGATAGCTGAATGTTGGGCACACACAGGCATGTTAAGTATGTTGATCCAACTCGGTGTCATACCGCCGATGGGATGATAAATCCACCTGTCTGCATGATGCAGTGCATACTGGTATTGTAAGGAGATATCTATGGAAGATATGGAAAGTCGTATCCAGACATTAGTAAAGGACGCTTGGGAGAAGTATTGGTCCCTAAAGATGAAATATAAAGCACTTGATGAATGCCTGGCGTGTTTCCCTCCTAAGCGGCATTATCGTCCCGTTGCCATCGGGCAAGTCTGGAGAACGGATTGAGTTTTACGGAAATGCGACGTTATAAAATCCCGTTTTTGGGCTGGAAACCAGAAGTAGATTTTCCGCCAATGAAATACGATAAATAAGCAAAGGGATACACGCAGGTTATCACTTAATTTTGTATAACCTACGTATATCCCTATTCTCAATCATAACTCAGATTCTTTTTGAAAACTTTTGGAGGATACCACGATGTTGCGGAACATACATTTTTTTAATTTGAAGCCCGGTGCTGCTGAAAAACGTATCTTATATTTGATGGACGTAGAGTTCGCAAACTATGCTAAAAGCTTCGGCTGCCTGGGGCGTAAAACCTGGAAACTGCTCGATGCACATGCCGGGGGGCAGGATGCAGAGTCTGCGATGTATATGAACGAAGCATTGTGGCCGAGTCAAAAAGATGCTGACGCTTTCTCCCAAGCTGAACGATCTGAAGAAGTAGCAAAGTTAATGAAAGAATGGAGTCAAGGCGCTGAAATCGTCAAGACGCTCCGATATGTCGATGATGAAGGTTAGTTAGCTCTGACTACTTGATAACTAATTAGCAAACAAATTCAACTGCTTCACCGCCTGGGGTGCATAGAGCGGTAGCTGGGTGACAATGCCATGCTGGGTGCAATAGCGGTTGACGAGGCCGTAGAGGTGTTTCGCATCAGGGGAATCGCAGCCGTAACGGTCGCCGAAGGTGTGTTCATACTTTTGCCGTAGACCAGGGAAGTGCTGATCCAGTTGGTTGTAGTAGTACTCCCTCTGGCGATCACGACAGGTCATCCCCATCCAGGGGAGGATGTAGGTGGCGCCGGCATCCGCAGCTTTCTCCACAAATCAATGTATGTGCTCCCCAATTTTCAGCAGTTTTGGCCCCAACATATATTCTCTGATCTAATACTTAGGGGCCAAAACTGCCAAGGTACATAGGGTCATCTGGTACGTTTTTAACCAGATGACCCTAATGTGCCAGGCATCATGGTGACACCGGTCTGGATGCCGTTGTCCGCCAGGACGCGCATCGCCTTCAGCCGTGCGGAAGGGCGGGGGGCGTAGGGTTCAACTTTAGCTGCCAGGTTGTCATCAGTTGTCGTGATCGTGAAGCTGATGGTGGCGTAGACTTGATTGATGTGCTTGATAGTCTCCAGGTCTTTGAGGACGAGGTCGCTCTTGGTTATAATGTGAATAGGAAAGCCGAATTCAGCGATCACATCCAGCGCACGACCGACAAGGTTGATCTTACGCTCCAGGGGCATGTAGGGATCGTTCATGGAACCCAGACCAATCACACCTTTGACCCGTTTGCTGGCAAGTTCCTTGCGCAGCAGCTCGATAGCATTCTCCTTGACCAGCACCTCACCGTCGAAGTCCTCAATCTGGTAGCACTCCGAACGGCTATCGCAGTAGATGCACCGATGCATACACCCTCTGTAAGGTTCATGTTATATTTCAGCCCGAAGTAGGTATCGGGTTGTTTGGTATGGCTTAATAATACCTTTGCCTGGATTGATTTATACATCGACGGAACCCTAATCTTGAGGCCGTTCTCCCAATGTGGCTTCGATCACGACTTGTTCACCGTTGCGGACGAGGGTTAACGCAACCTGCTGCCCCACCTCAGTCTGGGTATCAAGGTACATAACCAGATCGCGGTTAGTGCGAAGCAGCTGCTCGTCTATGGCGATCAATACATCTCCCCCGACCGGTAAGCTGAATCTATCAAACTCTACCACACGATCACCGCCAAGGACGCCAACCAGGTCTGCCGGACCGCCCGATACAACCTCGATAACCAAAAGTCCGCTGTCGACAGAGATATCCACGCCACCCTCGCGCAAGATGTCTGATGCCATGGGCGAGAGTGGTAGAGCATCGACACCCAGCCAGGGGTGGGAAACGAATCCTCGCTCGATCAGCTCTGGGACAGCGCGCTGCACAGTATTGGATGAAACGGCAAATCCGATACCTGCATTCGCCCGGCTGGGGCTGAGTATCTGCGAGTTAACGCCAATCACCCGTCCCTGCAAATCGATGAGTGGACCCCCTGAGTTCCCAGGATTGATTGCCGCATCGGTTTGGATTGCCTCGCCGATGAAACGGTTTTCTTCCGGGCTCTGGATGATCCGTCCCAGTGCGCTGACGACACCCACGGTGAGCGTTTGTTCGAGGCCAAAGGGGTTGCCGATTGCGATCACGAACTGACCAACCTGTACGAGAGCAGAATCAGCCAGGGGCAGGGCGGGCGGCAGATCTTCACCCGCGGTGATGCGAATGACTGCCAGGTCATCCGTCGGGTCCTGTCCGATTAACTCAGCTTCATAAGTTCGACCGTCGGCAAGCGTTACAATAAGCTGATCAGCCCCCTCAATGACATGAAAATTGGTTACAATGTGTCCTTGATCGTCGTATACAAAGCCCGTACCACTTCCTTCTTGCGGCATAGGCTGCATGTTCATGCCGTAGGTGATGCTGCGGTTTGTGATGTTGACCACCGATGGGGCACTGTTCTGGTGCACAGTAATCACCTGCGTTTGCAGAGCAAATGCAGCCGCGCCTTCATCCTCCAACGGTGTGATTGGTTCTGGTTCAGGAGGTACTGGTGTTCCGTCCGATACAAACCTTGATAAAGCACAACCGGTTCCAAGTAACACAAACATCACAGCTATACCCAGCAGTTTCCAGTGCTTCGATTGCGAATAGTCGTTCATACTACCTCCATCTGCTGTAAAATTGCGTACACATTCGCGGGAATTCATACTTTTGACTGTATGTACCCTGCAAAATGTCTTTTGTCTCGATAATGGCGGGGATTTATCCTTTAATCCGCAGCGTTGAGCGTCCACCATCAACACTGATGATCTGTCCAGTGATCCAATCAGCTTCGGCGGATATCAAAAAAAACAGCGAGTGCAGCCATATCTTCGGGTGTTCCTAATCTGGGTAGTGCATGCATGCTGGCAATGCCTTCGGTGATTTTTTCGTTGCGCAAGATAGATCCGGCTAGCGGTGTCTGGGTGAGTCCTGGGGCGATAGCATTGACACGCACCTTCGGCGCGAGTTCAGCCGCAAGCGAAAGGGTAAGTCCGCCAACGGCGCCTTTTGCCATACCCATCGATGCGTGCAATGCAAAGCCTTGCAAGGCTGCGACACTGGAAAACAAGACCACGGATGCAATGTCTTTACTCTTCTTCAGGGCAGGTAGAGATGACTGCACAGCTAATGCTGCACCAACAGCATTGACGTGCAAATCATCCAGAAAGTTATCAGCGGAAAGGCGACGAAGACTCCCCAGATTCAGCGTTCCAACAGCGTAAATCAGCCCATCCAAAGGTGAACCTACCTCCTCTGCAACGCGGCTATAAAGGTTATCATCCCGGACATCCCCAACAGTATAACCTGCACTCAGTTCGTCAGCCAGTGCTGATAATTTAGCTTCGGTCCGTCCAACAAGGTGGAGTGCGAAGCCATTTGATTTAAGAATTCGGGCTGTCGCAGCACCAATACCGCCAGATCCACCGTATATCAGGAC
The DNA here is from genome assembly GCA_963700595.1 of uncultured Chloroflexia bacterium. Lineage (GTDB taxonomy): Bacteria > Chloroflexota > Anaerolineae > B4-G1 > SLSP01 > PWVB01. The sequence continues at coordinate 297,592 of CAVOYE010000006.1, read as the reverse complement.
TTTTTTATCCATTATGCCCCCAATTTCATAATATGTCTCTAGCATAGCATATTTGGATCGATAAATAAAGTTTGTAAGTCATGGGTCATCCCTATTTGCCTGGATAAAGCTGAAGTCATTCCTGCAAAGGGAAAAACCGCTGGATTGCGGTCAGATGGACATCGTGCGGCATTTATTGGGGAATGTAACACTGCAATGCGAGCGCGCAGCCCACCAGGTTGATTGTGCGCTCCAGGGGCATATAGGGGTTGTTCATCGAGCCTGACACGATAACACCCTTCACCCGTTTGCTGGCGAGTTCCTTGCGCAGCAGTTCGATGGCGTTTTCCTTAACCAGCACCTCACCGTCGAAATCCTCAATCTGGTAGCACTCGGAACGGCGTGAATCGCAATAGATGCAGGACTGGTGGACGCAATGCAGCATCGATGAGTTTCGCACTTTCGACCAAGGTTGTACTTCCTGGGCGAAGGATTATGAATGAGACTAAAGACATATAATCTGTTAAGATGAGTATCATCGCGATCTGTTGTTGAATTTATTCACGTTGTTGAATATTTTCGTCAGATAAAGCATAATCGATGGCTTGTTCCTTGCTCATAGACAAACCGCGGTTGTAAGCTTGTTTAAGGTAAGGTTTATCAAGGTAGGTCTGCAATTTATCTGTGACGGGTTCTAACTCTACCCAGTGATATATCGATGGGATTTTGCTACGGTGTGTTTCTACGGCACCAACCAACGTTACAAATCGTTCAGGTTGGTCTTCGATATCTGCTATTTGTGCCAGTCCAAATAAACACTTGGCGACCTTCCAGGCACGTCTTTCTACGTTTTGTAACAGTACCAAGCTTTCAAAATAGAGTGCCTTTGCCTTTGGTATTTGCCCCTGACGCAAGGCTAATTTCCCAAGTCTTTCAATCGATTCTGCGGCATTCGCAGTGTTCCCCATTTTCAGGAACATAGCTAAACTTTTTTGATAATAGGTTCTGGCTTGTTCATACTCCCCTTGGTGAAAGAGTATATCACCTAATGCCCAAAATATCCCGGGAATCCAGATTTTTCTCCCCATCTTCTGTTCAAGTTGAACTTGTTTCTCAAAGTGTGACCATGCTGCTGCAAAATCATTATCAGAGAAGGCTATCTGACCATAATAGTTTTCAATTTCTGCTACCAATGGCAACCGACCATGTTTCACAGCGAGGTCATGAGACTCCTCAATTTGTGATAACGCAAGCTTATGTTCACCCCTTTGATATAATTTTGCTCCGTATAACAATAATGACTTTGCTAATTCACTGGGATCATTAATTTGTTTATACAGTGTTATACTTTCATCTAAAAGCGGTAGGGTTCTTACAGAATCAGGGGAGGAAAATGTTGCTAGTGCTGTTGCATACAATGCATCTGCAAGCTTGCGCGTATCTCCCAGTGATCTGAAGATAGCGACGCTTTGTTCTCCCATTTGTAGCCCTTTGAAACTGTCTCCCTGGAACCAAGCGATTACACAGGCGGATTTCAAAGCGCAGGCATATTGAGTTCTATGTGGTGCATCCTTCGCCTGTGGTTGCTCTATTGCCTGTGTAAGCCAATCACGTCCCTCTGTGAGTCTGGCATCAGATATCCAAAACCACGTTAAGGCAGCTGTCAGGCGCAATCCGCAAGCACTATCATTCTCCATTGCCCACGCCAGTGCCACTCGCAGGTTGTCCAACTCCCTGTTCAGTTTATCCATCCACGATCCAGGTTCTGGACCAAATAAATTCGATTCAGCTTTTTCTGCAAGTTCGAGAAAAAAGTATGCATGGGCTTGCCGCAACCATGCAATTTCACCACTCTCAGCCAATTTCTCTAGGGCATATTCTCGGATTGTCTCCAATATCGTGAAGCGTGCTGTTCCCTGGACTACAGATTGCTGAAGTAAACTCTGATCCATTAACTTCTCCAAGCAGTTCAGCACATCCAGGCACAGTCCTACCTGAAGAGATCTACCGCTCGACGAATTGCATACAGTTTCTGCTGCCTGCAGAGTGCAACCACCAGCGAAAACAGCTAACCGGCGGTACAGCACCTGCTCATCTTCACTCAGCAAAGCATAACTCCACTCAATAGTGCTGCGCAATGTTCGCTGATGGGCAGGCAGGTCTAAAGCACCCCCGGTCAGGAAACGCAGGCGGTTCTGCAGCTGGGATTGCAAATTGGGAAGCGATAACAAGCGCACGCGAGCAGCCGCAAGCTCGATCGCCAGTGGTAGCCCGTCAAGACGGGTGCAGATATCCGACACCACCTGGGTGTTCTGGTCAGTGAGTGTGAATCCCGGTTTTACAGCTTTGGCACGATCCACGAATAACTGCACTGCCTCGTTTTGTGCCAAGGGTTGGAGGTTAGTTGTTTTCGAGTCCGGCAGGTCCAAAGGTAATACTGGAAATTGGTGTTCACCGGTCACGTGCAGCAGTGACCGGCTGGTCACCAACATTGATAAATGTGGTAAAGCTTTCAATAATGATGTAATACAAGGCGCAGCCTGTATTAGGTGCTCGAAGTTATCGAGGACCAACAGTATACGTTTATCTGTCAGGAAGCGTGTAATAATTTCTGATAACGGCATGTCACCTGCATTACGCAACCCAAAGGTTTGGGCGATAGCATCCAGCACCAGAGCTGGATCACGGAGTGAAGCCAGCGATACGAAGAACACTCCATCGGGGAATTCGCTGAGTACCTGCTCCGCAACGGCTAAACTGAGGCGGGTTTTACCGGAGCCACCAGGTCCGGTCAGCGTCAGCAACCGGATGTCAGGATGCAGCATCTTTTCCTGGATCTGGCTGATTTCTTTCTCACGACCAATGAAGGAGGTTAGCTGCGCTGGAAGGTTATGTAAGGGTGTCTGGTCTTGAGAAAGCGGCGGGGTGAAGGTAGAAGGTAAGATGTGCTGGTCAACCCTTTCTCCCGCGCTGTCACGGATTTGTTCATAGAGTGTTGCTGTCTCATTGGACGGTATGGTGCCCAGTTCCTCCCGCAAAGTATTCGCACACAACTGGTACTGCTGCAGTGCTGCGGTCCTTTGCCCCATATCGCTGAATATCTGAATCAAAGCACGGTGCGCGGGTTCTTGCAGTGGATCCATTGCCAACCAGCGGTTCGCATAAGCCACGGCAGATTCGTATGTTTTCTGACTGTGATACCAGTGCACCAGTCTTTCCAGTGTGAACGCGAATACCCGCTGCAGTTCTTCTGCCTGGAATAACTGCCACTCATCAAAGGCAACGCTGTCACGCAAGCTGAATCCCTTCATAAAGTTATCTTTATACAGTGAAACAGCCTTTTCTAGCTGCGACACACAATCTCTGCACACTTCTTTCATAGGGTGATTATGGGATTTGCAGACAGCCAGCTGCTGATGAAATGCATCGACATCGACCCATATTGATGCAGCATCCATTCTTACAGTAGTCCGGTCAATGATCAATCCTGCCCCATCAAGGGATGTGTTGAGATCAGATAAAACGCGTCGTAAATAAGCCAGTGATTGAGACTGAGTGTAATCAGGCCAGAAGAATGTTGCCAGTTCCTCACGGCTGTGCGTCAGCTTTGTCAGAGCAACGTAAGCTAGCAAAGCCATTGCCTTGCGGCGTGTGATGTGGACTTCCCTATCACCCATTTCCACACGTGGCAGACCAAGCAGATATAGTGTCAGGCGAGACATTGCCCGTTCCTCCAAAAAAACTACATTTACAGGCCGTATAGAAGTTCGTGGTTGTGAATAAACTAATATAGATAGAGGTGTTGAGGCGACTTTGCACTTTAAATGTACACCACTAGACGAAAAATGACAACTGTCACGTTAATGTCATGTTGATGTGACCTTTATTGATACTCCCTGCAACACTGTTGGTGCGTTCAATTTATATGCTGAACGTGACGCTAAACCAACAGTAGGGATAGGTCAATGCACAAGTCACGATTCAGCATAGTACTCATCATTACTGTCATCAGTTTTGTGTGGATAATAACCAGAATCAATAATGCTTACCAAGGGTACAGTGTGGTAAAAGCTAATGTGATAGCTGACGAAGACATTCTGGGGGTAAAACTCATAGCAGTAAATAGCACAACATCGTGGGAGAGTCGTGATCCTACGCGAGAGAAGTTTCAACTCCCTGTTCTCTATCTGCGTGGAGAACGAAAAATCACAGAACCTTCAATACGAACGCTTGAGATCCATCTCACAGGTATAACGGGTCCTCAAGAGATATTCATTGAGATAAAATCACTCCACGTCGATATATCTTCTGGCAAAGCGTATACTGCAACAAATCCAGTTATGTTGCCTGACCGCAGCTGTGATATAGATCGTCCTTGTATGGTGCGATGGACGATTAACCCTGAAACAACACCGAGTGATTTCTATACACTGCGTGTGCGCGACAAAAACGGACAGATACTATGGCAAAATCCGTATCAAGACAGACCTGATTTTGTGATGCTCGATACTTGGGATATAAACCTTGATGATTACACAGCACGCATTTTGTACGCCACACTCTTCCCATTTGCCAGGGGACAGAACGAATACGAGAACCGGTTGACCCCCGATGCTGTCAGTGATTTTATAGAGCATCAGTTCGTACCCATCATCACCGAAACCTGGCGCACGCAGTTTTATGAATGGGAATTGGGAAATCCCATACATCCTGCCTGGGACGCAGATAAAGACTACGAAATCATCATCACAGCTGCACCATTTGCATTATTTGATGATATCGGAATAGCATCGCAATTCATAGATAGAAACAATCAACCCACGAAGGAATGCCGACTCTGGTGGGAATCAAGCAGCAACTCGTTCCAGGCATATGACACCCTCGAGAACGCATATAAAGCAGTATACTCTCACGAATTCTTTCACCTGGTGCAGCGCAATATTCTGCTCTTCACCGAACACCCTGACCATAGATGGATGAACCTCTTCATTGAAGGGCAGGGGAAATTCGCACCATCTGTCCATTATCCCGATATGGAGATACGTAGATACAATGTACGATCGATGCATCAGAGTGAGTACCTTTTAGCGGCTAATCGGATGTTATCCCAAAGCTTAAATAACTCATACAAAGAGTTGGAAGCTGACCGCACGCACCGTTATGATTTTGCTCTTTATTGGCGATTCCTTTACGAGCAGTTGGGAGATATGGAGTTCGTCAAAACTGCTCTGGAAGTGATGACGCAACATTATCAAAAGGATCCAGTGCGCGCAATTGCACTGACAATGAACCATACCTTCCAGCAATCGGGTGGTCCTTTTGATAATTTTGAAGAGAGTTTGGTAGCTTTTGCACGAGCGAATTATGCCTTGCGTCTTCACAATGGACGGTGCAAGGATGCCTCTTTAAGTAAGTGCGGTGGGTTGTATTATGATCCTAGCAGGACCTATGCAGAACCACCTTTAGAAGCTGAACTTGATTACGATGAAACACCACTCACCTATAAAGGTGTGATTCCAGCGAGTTATGGAATGGATTTCCTGGAGATTACACTGGCGAGAAGATCCTTCAGTCAACCTGTCATCATCTCTTTTGAAGGTAAAAGCGATGAGACACGATTCAATGTACAACTCTGGCAAGTGAGACGGGCAAGTCCCAAACAGCGCGCGATTACACCGTATCCGGAAAGCTTACCTGTTAATCCAGATGGTGGCTACAGAATTGTATTACCAAGTCAGGATGACCTAGAATTTGACAGGTTGGCGTTGATCATTACCCGTGTGGATGCACAGGAAAACGTAGACACAAACGGAACCTACACTGTGAGTATAGTGCCGGATCTGAGTTCAGAATAAACTTATCTGCTTAACATGATGAGACTTGTAGAGGGGGCTTTAGTGACGATGTCGTTGTTTCGAAGCAAAATCAAAACAACTTCATCTGTTTCACATATTGCGGTTGGTAGAGCGGTAGTTGCGTGACGATGCCGTGCTTTTCGCAGAGATGATTCACCACATCATACAGGTGTTTGGCATTGGGTGCGTTGCATTCGTAGCGGTCGCCAAAAGCGCGCTGGTACTTCTGCCGGGTACCGGGGAAGTGTTCGTCTAGCTTATTGAAAAAGTAATCTCTTTGCCTATCCCGGCAGGTCATCCCCATCCAGGGGAGTATGTACGTCGCTCCTGCTTCGGCAGCTTTTTCCACTATAGCGGTGACGTTTTCCTCCGTATCCTCGATGAAGGGCAAGATGGGCATCATGGTGACGCCGGTCTGGATACCGTTATCCGCCAGCGTGCGCATGGCTTTCAGCCGCGCAGAAGGGCGGGGGGCATAGGGTTCGACCTTTGCTGCTAAGTCGTCATCTGCCGTGGTGATGGTAAAGCTGATGGTCGCGTAAACCGCGTTAATACGTTTGATAGTCTCCAGGTCCTTGAGGACGAGGTCGCTCTTGGTAATGATGTGGATAGGGAAACCGAACTCCGCGATGACTTCGAGTGCGCGTCCCACCAGGTTTATCTTGCGTTCTAAAGGCATGTAGGGATCGTTCATGGAGCCCAGACCGATGACACCCTTGACGCGCTTGCTAGCGAGCTCCTTGCGCAACAGCTCGATGGCATTCTCCTTAACCAGCACTTCACCGTCGAAATCCTCGATCTGGTAGCACTCGGAACGGCTGTCGCAATATATACATCTGTGCTGGCAGCCTCTGTAAAGGTTCATGTTGTACTTCAGCCCGAAATAGGTATCCGGCTGTTTGGTGTGGCTCAACAAAACCTTCGCTTGGATGGGCTTATACATTATGCGTTATATCGCGTATTAACTCATTTTAACTTATGTGGGCTAAAACGGTAATCATACTGCAAAGCTTTACGCTTTTACTCGTATCGTTCCATATACTGCGAGCTACGCGGCATTTGTTCTACTGTGAATTAATCATGATATCCAGAATCTATTTACTGGCGGCAAGATAATCTGCAATTGGCGCTTGCGGGCTGAGCTTGCGGATTTTTTCGATGATGGTTTCTCTTTCTGCTAAATCCTTTGACATTATTAATCGATTACGTAAGAAATGTAGTTTACGCTGGTGGCGTTGTTTACGGCGAAGGTCTTTTCTTTTATTATTTGGCATATTATATTCTCCTTGAAGAATTTCGGTGAATTATGACTGAATCCATCTCAAAACAGCTTATTATGCTTATTGGATGAATAGATCTGCTGTGTACAGCAGTCAATAAATTATCCATGCCTTTGTTTATGCTTTTGAGATTGCGCAAATTATGTATTTATTGCATAAGCAAGGGCTGCATTAATGACCAGTGTTGCATATTGTTGGATTTCAAGATCGAAGGTAATGCTTAAGGTTGTTTTATCTTGAGCTTCTTCATCAACACTTTGTTCATCTATTCTCAACTCTGTCGGTGCAAACCAGGCTGGACGCTTATTCTTCACCAGGCATACTCGGCGCAACAATCTGATGTCGAATTCATCGATTTCCAGGTTTTCTCTAGCCATGACGGTGTTTACTGCGTTGTGGAAATCATCCTGATAATATGAAGTGAGTCTGGGTAAATCCAGTAACAGATGGTGTAGCAGGACGTTTTGCGTTTTTAGGTCAAGTAATGGGAAGGATGAACCAGCGATTAGGACCGATGTTGTTTTTTTCCCCGTTTCTCTCAAGTATTCTGCGAGAATCTGATTCCAAATCCAGGACTGATAACTGGCGAGATAAACTTTAAGACGTTTGTCATGGATCAAATTTATCGCTGCATCAAAATTATTAGGGTGATCTTTTAAGTAAGTGATAACGCTTCTGTAATTTGATGGTCTTGGGGCCTTGTGCAGCAAAAAACCCCACTGCCCCCAGTGGCTTTTGACCAGTGCTTTGTACTCGCGCAAACTCTCCGTATCTTTAAGTTGTGGTTCAGTTAGATAAAGTTGTAAGGCTTTTTTCCCTTGGCGTTTGATTATGGCTTTGCCGATAAATCCACCTTTTGTCATAGTATTGAACCGTTGGGATCCAAAATAATTGGTTAAGCCATAGCGTTCAATCTTTTTCAGAATAGTTATGAGTTTGTTTACCTTGTTTTTTGGTATATGGTTAAGTTTTACAGTGTAGCGGTTACCTGATAAATCCTGTAGACGCAATTTTCGTGAACCATGCCTTATACGCCTTGCAGTATAATTTTCTTCATTTACGATTTCAGGACCCTGCTTGGGTATACTCGCATAACGTCGAGATCGCGTTGCAAAATTACGCTGAGAAGGGAATACGACCGCACTTGGGGTAACATTGAAATGCGCTGCCATCGATTCACGTACAGACTTGAGGGCGACTTTGTTTTTGTCCACAAGGTAATAAGTATATGATCCAGGGTCAACTGGTAACTGGATTAACTCCTCTACATAGATGTTGCCAACGTTTATGGTGTCATCCATAAATACCTCTGATCCCATACCTGATATCTACCACAACAACCTCATCTGCGTTTATGCTCTGACATAATCACGCTTATACCGGAAGGTGATTCGCCCACGCTCTAAATCATAGGGGGATAATTCTACTTTGACGCGATCACCCAGCAACAGGCGAATATAGTAGCGGCGCATTTTGCCGCTCAGATAGCCGATTATTTCATGATCCGTTTCCAAATTGATTCGGAATTTTGTGCCTTTCAAAGCTTCAACAACGGTACCCATCATTTCAATTTTTTCTTCTTTCGCCATTTAGTATCCACTCCCTTTTTAGGATTAATTTACAATACCCGGCGCACTATGCGCAAGGGCTTCTTGAACTTTAGACTGGGCAGACTGCATCTGGCCGTCCTGGGAAACTGCGATTTCTCTTACCATGAAATCCATCGCCTTATCATACATTTTCTTTCCGTTCATATTAAAGCGCTTTCCCTGTGCCTTGCGCCATTCCATGTCGCGTATCAGTTCGGCAATCTGACATATTTCATGCGTCTCGAAACGCTGCTTTAATACTTCCTTCCTTTCCTTGTTGTCGTCCGGTAATTCTTCTGCAGTTGAGGACAAAATCTGCCATAGCTCATCCAATTCATCATCAGAAATGGCGTAGCGCAAACCCATGGATGCAGCATTTTCGACAGGAATCAAGACTTTGGTTTCGATTCTCCCTAATATTTTTATCTCGAAATATTCAAGATTCTTATCGAGTAAATTCATTTTTGTCTGACCTGTAATAAAACCAGCGCCAAAATCTGGATGTACAACAGCATCTCCTGGAATAAACATAAGAATCTCCTCGTATTATTAAACATTTAAATACACTTGACAGGGTCTCTTAAGGTTGACAATAAAAAACCTGGCAGCTATGTCCTTACAGGACGATGCACCAGGTTTTCATACAACGTATTGTATAAGATTTGTTAAGTTGTGTTTTACTGCAAGTTGCTTTTTGGGATTGATCTATGCATACTCCGACAGATTAAGCAAGCAATCCTAATCGATATTAGCCCTTACTTTGGGGCAATATCTGTAATAATCCTCCAGAGTAAGATGTAATGATATAGATGTCCATATGGACTTCTGAAGGTTGATTACCGTTACCCTATGTCAGGAAGACCAAATACTTGACGTGCTAGTGGGTACGACAAGAAGCAAAAAACGCAGCTGCTAGTAAAAACCGGATGAATCAGTAAGTGACCTTTTACAAACACTATTATAACATATGTTCTAAAAAGGTCAAATCAACCGCATCAGGGCTATCGCATTTAGACGCATCACGCAAATATCGTGTCATCCCGAGTAACCGACGGCGGCGGGGCCGCCGTTAAAACGCGAATTAACTCTGAGCATTTTACACTGACACGTCTGCATTTTTACTTGTTTATATATTGTATTATGCTCATTATAAATGTTGTTAATTAGTAGCGCAGTCGAGGGATCTAAAATGACCTCAGACATGTATACTTAAGCATAAAAGCAGATGGTTCGACTCCGTTCCAGTCGCTGGCGCTCCCGTTACTCCGCTCAGCATGACATATATTGGGTATGCCACTTCTAAACGCGATAGCGCTATCATCCGCATACAGGGATACAATGCCAACTTTGCAGCATAAACAAGATGGAAAGCTGTATAATCAGACTACACCTTCGGTGACGGTCCTTTATTACAAATTCGATATATGACTATAATAAACATAATGAAGGTAAGCCTATAACAGGAGAATACGATGCTTTTTCAAAACGTCTATAATATTACTGATTTTGGCGCTTTACCCGATGCAACTACACTAAATACCACAGCTATCCAAACAGCTATCGACGCTGCATATGCCGCCAATGGTGGTACCGTCCATATCCCATCCGGCACCTGGTTAACCGGCACCCTGACCCTGAAGTCCAACGTGACCCTCTACCTGGATGCGCAAGCTGTGCTCCTGGGCAGTTCTAACCTGGAGGACTACACTGTACCGGTCCTGGAAGGCGCTAACCCAATGTACACGCAATGCTTGCTCTACTGCGAGGACGCGGAAAAGGTCACCCTTGCTGGTCCAGGAACCATTGATGGTCAGGGAGCAGCATTCCCGCACGGCATTGAAGGTATCAACGTAGAAGACCGCGATACCCTCTCTGCCAGCCCCCAGGCTTTTGTGCGCCCTATTTTGATGCGGTTCATCAACTGCAAGGCTATTACTTTCACCGATGTTACACTCCAGAATCCTGCACATTTCATCGCTGTGCTCAGTAACGTTGATGGCTTTCATGCCCACAACGTCAAGGGGGAAGCCCGGGCTAACCAAAACGGTGACGGTTTTCAAATGCACAACTGCCGCAACGTCTTTATCAGCGATTGTCAATTGGACTGCTCTGACGATTGCCTGCCCTTTGTTTATGCTGCGGAAAATGTTGTGGTGACCAACTGTATCTTCAGCAGCCGTTGGGCGGCTTTGCGTTTTGGGCCTGGCAGCAAGGGGCGTATGCACAACATCACCGTCTCCAACTGTGTGATCCACGACACCTTCGGTTGTGGCATAAAAATGCAGCAGGTCGATGGCGGGACCTTTGAGGACATCAATTTTAACAACCTGGTGATGGATAATGTCACCGGGCCTATCTCCCTGCGCTTGGCTTTGTGGCGTGGTTGGGCAACCTTGAGCGATAGCCTTCCACCGTATGGTAAATTCCGCAACGTCATCTTCAGCAATATCCGGGCCCGCGTCCCGGAGAACTCGCAACCGCGCGACTACGAAGTACCCAGCACACCGGGCGAACTGCGGCAGTGCCTTAACATCACCGGACTGCCAGGGCATCCCATTGAAGGTATCACTTTTGAGAATGTGCACATCACTTACTATGGTGGAGGCACCGTGGAAGAAGCTGCACGCACCGATATACCTGAGATGAAAGACTACTATCCCGAATACCATATGTTTGGCACACTGCCTGCCTACGGATTCTATATCCGCCATGCCGATGATATCGTCCTGCGCAACGTCACCCTGGATTTTCAGCACGGTGATTTGCGCCCGGCAATCATTTGTGATGATGTCGCCAATTTGGAATTGGACAGTGTTCGTGCCCAGGGGCACGCCGATGCAGATGCGTTGATACGTTTGTACAACACCCGTGATGCTTTTATTCATGGCTGCCGTCCCACCAGCGATATCAACACGTTTATCCAGGTGCAGGGCACGAGCAGTACGGGTATCTATCTCACCGGCAATGATTTACATCGCGCAAACTGCCAGGTGAACTTCTCCGAAGGCGCCGGTGCTGAATGTATGCACAACGTATAGCTTTCTGTGGTTACACTCATGCGATGTACCCCATAGGTTAAAAGAGCTGCACCTCTTCACCCTGGGCGTCCGTCACTTTTCCGCAACGGTAATAAGTTTGCATCCTTCGCACTTCGCAAATAATATAATGATTTGCCTTGAACAGGATACTGTGGCGGGGCGGAACACGGTGCTTCTTCATGCAAGGGAGACCTCCGTCCCGATTCCTGGTTTAAGGGGTGTGTCGGTTGCCCTGGGCAACCGACACACCCCTATGAAGGCAGTGCGGCGCGTCGAATTTGTCCTGATCATGTCCAAATAAGAGCAGAAACGGGTGTATTTGCCGTTTCTGCCAGGTGTGGAAAGGGGTTTTCTTTCCACACACTCGCGCCGCACTAAGAGTATATACGATGTATGGATGCAAAATATGACGGGCACCTCTTCACCCTGAGGGTGGTATTCAAATATTGTTAATTATGTTAACATAGGTGTATCCCGTTGCAGTGCGTTACCTTACGCATAAACTGTCATTAGGTTTCAATTGTTCCTATAGGAGGACTCCATGTTTAAAAAAATATCAAACAGCTGGGCTTTGCTTAAGGCGAGTGCCGCCGTATTACGTGCGGATAAAGAACTGATTGTTTTTCCCATTGTGTCGACCATTGCTGTCTTAATTGTCACTGCCACCTTTGCTCTACCCATGCTCTTCGCCGGGTTTGTCGATTCACTCATCAAAGGTAATTCGCAGATACTGGGCTATATCATAGGCTTTTTCTTTTACGTTGCCCAGTATTTTGTCATCATCTTCGCGAACTCCGCTCTGGTGGGTGCGGCAATGATCCGTTTGCGCGGGGGAGATCCAACGGTGCGGGATGGGTTCCGCATTGCGTTTGAAAGGATTGGGACGATTTTTCTCTATGCTGTTTTTTCGGCGACGGTCGGGATGATTTTGCGCTTCCTGTCAGAGAGGGGCAAAAAGCTGGGGCAAATCATCGCATCGCTGGGCGGTTTGGCGTGGAATCTGGCGACCTACCTGGTTGTCCCGGTCCTCGTCGTCGAAAATGTGGGACCGCTGGAGGCTGTCAAGCGCAGCGCCACTTACCTTAAGAAGACGTGGGGTGAACAGATTGCCGGTAACTTCGGCGTCGGGATCATTTTTGGTCTGATCTTCTTCCTTGTCATCCTGATCGCCATCCCGGTCTTGTACCTGGTTGTCATGACCGAATCGGTCGTCCTCATCGCGCTGACTGTGTTGCTGTTTATTTTGGTCTTTGTTATTCTCGGGTTGATTAACTCAACGCTGAGCAGTATCTACGTCGCTGCTGTCTACCGCTACGCTGCTGAAGGTGAAACAGACGGCTTTTTCGACGCCGCTATGGTGCAAGGTGCCTTTAAATCCCACTAGCCTGATAAAGGGTAATTTCTTCCTGAGCAGCGCTTTACCGCATCTCACTGGCTTAAAGGTCAATTAATGAAGCTTATTGATAAAAACTTCAAAGACAACGCTGCCCGGTACATCCTGCAGTGTGGCCTGGCGACGTTGTCGGTCATGGTTATCCTGGCTGTTCTTGACGCGATCAATAATACGACGATTATTGCCGCACTGGGCGCCAGCACTTTTATCGCGTTCACGATGCCTCATAAACCGGCTTCCAACCCAAGGTTTCTGATCGGCGGGTATTTGATGGGGACGCTGTCTGGAACCGTGTGCCACAGCTTGTCCATGCTGTCGTTCTGGGAGCAGATTCCGTGGGTGGGGCAAGATCCCAATATTGTGTTTGGAGCGGTCGCCGTTGGGCTGGCTATTTTCCTGATGGTGGTGACGGACACAGAACATCCCCCTGCTGCCGGTTTGGCTTTGGGCTTTGTGCTCAACACCTACACTGCACTTACTGTAGTCGTGGTCATCCTGGGTATCCTGAGCCTGGCGGGGATCAAGACCTTACTCAAGCCAGTCCTTCGGAATCTGTGAGTCCGGGTAACTTTCGGTACTGCTTCATAAAACGAACCGGTTTATTACACAGCACAAACGATTTATAGGTGACAGTCACTTTTTAGCATTCCAGTAGCCATCAAAGGCTATGAGTTAAGTGACTGTCACCGTAGTTCTTTCCGATTTTATAGCGAACCTGCTGTCAGGTACGCGCGATGACATTCCAGCTTATATAATTTACACTGCGCCGGGGTAGCGTAATTACTATGAAACGCTATCGGCAATCGCTGCTTCTGCCATGCGAGTGTGTTGCAGATCATGCTGCGATAAGGTTTGCAAGACATCACCGACCGTTTGCTGCCCAAATGCGATTTGGCTTGTATCGGCGTGTAAATCTTCAGCTTCTGCCTTAGCCAACCATGCGAGGAGTACAGCGTGCAGCTTTTGCCACACGTCCAGAACATGTTCTAAATCTTGGGTGGGTTCGGTACCGACATCTGCGTACGCCGGATTGTCATACAGGAATGGCGGTAGAAATCCTAATTTAACCCATGGTCGGCTATTACGAAGTATCCACCGGTTTAAGTATAAATCTTCGGCAAAGACCAGGTGCCGGACGTGTTCGAGGGCGGACCATCGATCTGGACCCGGATGGTTATTCAAAACCTCTGTTGATTGCAATCTCAGGTGCTGGACAAATGCTGTACGAAGGCTATTCAACGCTCCCATGACCTTACGGACATCGTGGAGATTATGAACATCTTCCATCCGCAGTTTTACACGCTGCGGATCGCGCCGGTCCAATTCTACCTCGATGAGTTCGTCCACGCGAAAGCCAAATATGGTCAATCCGCGAATATTGGCATCGGTAATGGTCACGTCCTGTAAATTCGCGTTGTTGATTGTGGTTTCTGCCATATTGATGTCATCGAATCGCGCCTTGTACAGGTTGACGCTGATAAATTCAGATTCTGCCATATCCTGATATTCAAATTTATGGGATGCCATCGTTTGGACTCCTTCATAACTGTATGTGATTTCTGTTTGGTTATTATTAATTTGCCTTGCGCTTCATGATAATAGTATGTCCACCTACCGGCAAGTACAGGTGATTATCGGGTGCGTTTTACAAATGAGCCCCTGGATAGGTGGGTGAATTCCAAAAGCAGCGCGTAATAGTCCCTGTCATTGATCAGTCTTGGCTCTCGCGCCGCTATTTTCTAAAGGGGTGTTGCGGTTGGTCTGCCAACTGCAACACCCCCAATTAACTGCGTCGGGGCGGGAATCACCGTTCAGAGCAAAAACAAGCTGTTCCGCCCCGACAAATCCTCAACTGGATGCAAGGGCATATAAAAAAGACAACATTCTTCTTTTTCCCCAGTGTTAAACACACCCTGATTTTCTGGCAGGATTCCATCGATGTCCTGTGTTCATCATAAAACCATCACGTGTTCATCATTTGTTCACAATTGTGCTGTATACTATTGCCAAACAGATTATGGGCGAGGAGCGGAATGAGTCAGAAAATATTGGTTGTGGATGATGAAGTGCAGATTGTGCGGGTTGTGCGCAGCTATCTGGAACAGGCGAATTATGCGGTTATTACGGCAAGCAACGGTCAGGATGCGCTCTTTCTTGCCAGGGATGAGAAACCGAATCTGGTGGTTCTGGATTTGTCGATGCCCAAAATGGACGGATTGGAATTCACCCGTATAGTCCGGTCTGAATTGCCGGGTATCGCCATCATTATGCTTACCGCGCGCGTTGAGGAAATGGATCGCATTCTGGGATTGGAATTAGGCGCTGATGATTATATGACAAAACCGTTCAGTCCCCGAGAACTGGTGTCGAGAGTGCGTGCCGTTTTACGCCGCGGACAGATACCAGCAATTGATGAGGATATCATCCGTGCCGGCGTTTTGATCCTGGATAAAGTCCGCCGTGAAGCTACCCTTGACGGTGTAACGGTCGAGTTAACACCCACAGAATTTGACCTGCTAGGCACGTTGATGGGATCACCGGGACGTGCTTTTTCCCGTGCGGATTTACTGGAATCCCTCCAGGGTGTAGCGTTCGAAGCCTATGAACGGACGATCGATGCCCATATCAAGAACATCCGGCGTAAGATAGAAACCGATCCTGGTTCCCCACATTTTATCACAACGGTCCGGGGCGTTGGCTACCGGTTTGAGGCTTAGGTGTCCCTGTTGAAACTCACGCTGAAAATGATCCTGGCTTTTACGGCAGTGATTGCGATTGCTGTGTCCGCTGTTGCGTTAGCGGTCGGGCGTTTGGCTGAGAGTGAGTTTCGTTCGTATAACGCGCTCTACAGCAATCGCGCCCAAAGAACAGAAGTTGCCCTTATGGATTATTACACAAGGTATAACAGTTGGGATGGTGTGCAGGACCAACTAGCTGTTTTGACACCCGGAAGCAGAGGTTTCGGGCAAGGACAGCAGGCTGGCCCACCAGCTGATGCGAGTTGGTCCTACCGTGTGGCTGACGCAAGTGGGCGTATCGTCGCCGATTATTCCGGAGACGCTGCCGGTTCTCTCAGTAACACAGAGAAACGGAGTGCCCTTCCACTGCAGAGCGATGGTGTGCTGGTCGGGTACCTGACATTTAAAGATGAGACACCGCTTGATGGACCCGCCGAGGTATATCTCAATGGTTTGCGTAATGCGGTGTGGTTTGGCATTGGCATCGCGTTTATAGCGGCGCTGCTGGCTGCCGGGTTATTGGCGCAAGGTATTACCGCTCCGGTTCGCAAACTTACGAACGCAGCGGAAGGTATTGCTGCCGGTGCCCTGGATAGCAGAGCGCCTGTATCCGGTAAGGATGAAATAGCACAATTGGCACAGACATTTAACATTATGGCTGCCAGCCTGCAAAAAGCGGATCAAGCCCGTCAGGCGCAAACAGCGGATATTGCGCATGAGCTGCGCAATCCGCTGGCAGTCCTTCAGGGATCTCTGGAGGCACTTGCCGATGGCATCTATACACCCACACCGGACAATATTGAACCAGCCCTGGATCAGGTCAGAACGCTTAACAGGTTGGTGGAAGACCTGCGGACTCTGGCTATGGTGGATTCGGGTGAGCTCCAGCTAACGCCACAAAATATCAACCTGTCGGCTTTCCTGCCACGCGTTGCCGATGCGCACCGAGAAAGCTTTGAAGGGCGAGGAATTCGCTTTGATTATGCAATCCCGGCTGTGGACCTGCCTGTTGAAGCAGATTATGACCGACTTACGCAGGTTATCAATAACATCCTGGGCAACGCATTACGGTATGTGCCTGAGGGTGGTACCGTTTACCTCAGTGCAGGCGAAGATAGTGGCGGTGTTATCGTATCCGTGGTGGATAATGGCCCCGGTGTCCCACCTTCAGATTTATCACGGCTTTTTGAGCGTTTTTGGCGCGGTGACCCCTCACGCAGCCGGGAAACGGGTGGTTCAGGACTGGGTTTGACCATTGCCCGGCGCATCATCCAGGCGCAAAAGGGACGCATCTGGGCAGAATCTACACCGGGTGGCGGTCTCACGCTTAAATTCTGGTTGCCAAAAGCTTAATTAAGCCTGTTCTTTTTCTATTTCACCCTCTGATCTTCTGTTAAATTTCCCCATCACTTTTACATCGTTTCTTCATCATTCCTTCACATAACCCGGTTATGCTTAGCTTGTTGAATAAATCATAAAGCACAACGATGCTTGAGGAGATAGCGATGAAAACGGTAAAAACAAATTACTTTCTGGATGTGGTGATAGGTCTGGCTTTTCTGGCTTCGGCTGCGAGCGGGTTGGCATTTATCGTCATGGGAAACGGCGGATATCAGGGTGGGCACAACGCAGCTTTTGCCACCGCCTTCCTCGGCATTGCTCGTTCCACGTGGAGTGACCTGCATTTACTGACCAGCCTGGTCATGATTGCCGGGGTAGGTTTGCACCTGGTGCTGCACTGGAAATGGATCAGCTGCATCACAAAGCAATTAACGCCAAAAATGCCAGGCAAAAAAGAGGAAATGTGTGAAGTTATCGCCTGAGACGTGGTTTTGAAGACTTACATAAAATATATAAAAGGATAAATATAATGTTTAAAAGAATTCTCACATATAGTATTATAGCCGTTCTGGGTTTAGCTCTTATCGGGGGTACAATTGCGATCCTTGTTCAACCGAATGATGTTGAAGCCTATGGGGGTCGGGGTGGTATGAATCTGGAAAGCGAAATCCGCGGATCCGGGAATAGTCAGGGACAAGGACAGGGACAGGGACAGGGACAAGGTCAAGGTCAAGGTCAAGGACAGGATCAAGGGGAAGGAACAAACGGAGGAAATCAGAATTCTGGCAGCGGTGGTGGTGGAAACGGCGATAGAGGACTGGGCAATGCGAACACGGCGACCCCCCTGAATTGGGAGACGATCACGGGTATCGTTCTGATCTCAGATAGCGAATTGACCGTGGATACCGGAGCGACCGAGTTACTCGTGGGTCTTGGACAATCATGGTATCGTGATGAACAGGGGTTTGTCGTTAAAGTTGGGGACGAAGTCCGCATCGAAGGTTATGAAGAGGATGGCGAATTTAAGGCAGCAATGGTTGAAAACCTGTCGCTGGGAACAAGTATTGTGTTGCGTGATGCAACCGGACGCCCGATGTGGTCTGGGCAAAGTGCGCGAAACACCGGAGGGACCGGACAATCTGAAAACTCCGCCAACGGTGGGGGTTACGGCAGCGGGAACGGACGCGGACAGAGTCAGGGAAACGGGGGTGATGATGGGAGCTATATTATTCCGGAAACCGTCGATAGCGAACCTTTAGCATGCCCCATATGTGACGTCGCTGAAACCTATGTTGGGCCCTTGACCGCAGGGGAAGTCAATGCCCTGTATCTGTCGCTGAATGACGAGTACCACGCCTGGGCAGTCTATGAGCAGGTTATCAGTGACTTTGGATCTGTAAGACCTTTCAGCAGCATCCAAAATGCTGAAGCAAATCACATTGCTGCTTTGACAAGGTTATTTGATGCCTATGGACTGGCGTTGCCCGAAAATACATGGATTGGGCAACTGGCAGGATTTGACAGTCTGGGTGCCGCTTGTGCGGCAGGGGTTCAGGCGGAAATCGCGAATGGTGGTCTGTATGATACACTATTATCCAGCACTGAACGGAGCGACATACTGGATGTATACACTTCATTACAGCGTGCATCGCTGGAGCAGCATCTACCTGCCTTTATGCGCTGCGCAGATTGATAAACAAGCGCTACACATAAAAGGTCCAATGAATTTTCATTGGACCTTTTTGTTTTGGAAGGTAAGGGCTAACCGTCTGCACGCATGGCGGGAGCATGGGTGAAATATTCCTCAAGCTTCTGATAATCTTGATATTCAGCGCAAAACAGCGTAGTTAAGCTCTCCCCGTTCGCTGGCACAAACCCGCAGTGGGCAGACAGCGCAATAACTGCACATGCACCAGTTTGCTAACAATTTGTGTAATAATCAGTTTCGCAGTTCAGTGGCGGGGCGGGAGACAGTTTGGGGTGCAAAAAGCATGCATTCCGCGCCGCATTTGAAGGATGGAGGGTGTTCATTCTCGACCTGATATGTATTATTCAAAAATGTGACGGGCACCCCATCCCAATAAAAAATATTGACAAGTATCAAAGGGAGTTTTATTATATAATATAGGTAGGACGATAATGTTCGATACTAAATATGACGAAGCGGGTTAGATTAATAAGATTCAGCCCGACGGCAGGGATCATAATATAGGAGAAGATATGCCAGAACAAATGCGTGAAAAAAAACATGCGTCCAAGCCACCTAAAAGTCTGCACGGGCTTGCAACCAAGCGCCCAGCACCTATGCATCCCCTCCTTTCCATACAACAGTCCTTAGGCAATAAAGCGTGTCTGCGTCTGCGGCGCAGTTTAGGTGTCCTGCAAACTAAACTCAGCCTTGGTCAACCCAACGACCTTTATGAGCAGGAGGCTGACACAGTCGCCAGTCAGATTGTGAATCAAATGTCGAAAGTGGATCAGAGCACTCCAGATGCAGGTGCTGAGGTCAGCCATCAGGTTCAGCGGCAGGAAGAAGAAGAGCTGGCAATGCCCCGGCGATCAGAGGCGATTCAGCTGCAGCCTCTCGAAGAAGAAGAAGAGGAGGAAATGATTCAACCGCGCCGGACTGAGATTATCCAACGGCAAGAAGAGCAAGAAGAGGAGCTACAAACGCGTCGATTGGACACGATTCAACGGCAGGAAGAAGAGGAACTGGCTATGCCCCGCGAATCAGAGGATCGATCGGGTAGCCTGGTAGAAGGTCCTGTTCCTCATGCACTGGAGCATCAGGTCGAACAAGCCCAGCAAGGAGGAGATGGATTAAATACCACAATCCGGTCACAGATGGAGAGTGGATTTGGCTATGATTTCCAAAATGTGCATATTCATAACGATTCTGCGTCTGACAATCTTTCCCGCCAGTTAAGCGCCGAAGCGTTTACATTGAATAATGATATTTTCTTCCGCAGTGGACGTTATGATCCTTCCTCGACAAAAGGACAAAACTTGTTGGCGCATGAGTTAACCCACGTTGTGCAGCAAGGGGCTGCCCCAAGTCATAACGCCAACCCGATGACTGACTCCACAGGGGGTATTTAGCCTTATTGGGTGATTGCTTAATCCTGCACCTGATTAAGCTCTGCTTTCAGGATAGGCTGGCATGTGCAGAAGCCTGTTGCAGTGTTAGATAAAATCTTTATAGTCAAAAAGAAACCGCCGGTTGTGACATCCGGTGGTTTCTTTTTGTAACAAACCGCTGGTTGGTGTACAATCGACCTATTCTGCTTGCGATGGAGAAGACAATGACTGATTGGTGGCACACGAAACAATGGCGTTTGATTCAGACAAATCTGCGGGAAATTGATATGCGCGATATCAGCGCTCAGCAGATTGTTGCCGATATGGAGGCATTCCGGGCTAATGTGTTGATGATCAACGCGGCAGGTATCATCGCAAGTTATCCAACCAGCTTGCCCTTCCACTTTCAGAGTCCATATTTGACCGGTGACAGCCTGCACGATATCCTAGATGCGTGCCATGCCGCGGATATTCGCGTGTTTGCCCGTACGGATTTTTCAAAAGTACGCCGTCCCATATATGAAAGCCATCCGGATTGGGCATATATCAGTCCCCAGGGTACGGTGGTTGATTATAATGGTGATATCCATGTCTGCATTAACGGGCCATACCAGCAGGATTATGCCCTGCGCATTATGGAAGAATTACTTAACAGCCATGATTTCGATGGGATATTCTTCAATATGGGGGGGTACCAAACGCGAGATTACAGTGGGAATTACTACGGAATTTGCCACTGCCAGCATTGTCAAAAACGTTTTGGTGAGATGTTTGATCTGCCTTTACCGGAACGGGAAGATATGGGTGACCCGCATTATCGTAAATACGTGCAGTTTAAAAACAAGACCTTGCACCAGCATCATACTAAAGTTTACAGTTTTATAACAGAACGCTGGCCACACATTTGTATAGCCAATCATACAGACTTTGGTCGCGGATTTATTCGCCAGGAATCCAATACCGGAATCGAGCGCCCCCTTCCGCATTGGCAGTACAATGCCTCAGATAATACGAAGTGGGCGGTTTCGAGCTTCCCCAGGATGGTTTCCAGCAACACGACAGTGGATTTTATAGATTTTCCATACCGGCATGTCACAGTTGCCCCGGACCAGCAAAGCCTGCGCCTGGCACAGAATCTGGCGAACGGCGGTGCGCTGGATTATTATCTGATTGGACGCCTGGATAACCATGAGGATCGATCTGGATATGCAGCGGTTAAGGATTTATTCCACTACCATGCGAAACATGAAGCTGCGTATACCCATACGCATTCAAAAGCAGATATCCTTTTATTGAAGGCCTCTGAAAACGTCTCAGAATACCGGGGTTGGTTTCGTGTTCTGGTGGAAGGACATTTCCTTTTTGATGTTGTCCGGCTTGACGCTGCGTTGGACGTTGCCTGGGACCGTTATAAAGCTATTATAGTGCCCGAGATTACCGCAATCAGAGATGACCTTGCTGCACGCTTGGATCAATTTGCCGAAGCTGGTGGCACCGTTATCGCTGTGGGACAGAGTGGATTCCGCGATGAGTTTTATGATACGCGCCCGAAACCTGCCCTGGCATGCCTTGGTATAAATGAAGTTCTGGATGTCAGAACCGATATGCGCTCCTCATACTTTAAGTGGACCAATAAATCGGAACTTAACAGATTTGAGGTAACAGATTTAGTTTACATGGACAGCCCGTACATCTATGCCCGTTATGCTGAGGGGACAAAGCAGCACATGCGGTTAATTCCTCCCCACAATTATGGTCCTCCAGAGCGCTGTTATTATGACCTGACCACCGATTTTCCCGGATTTGTTGTCCATCCATTCGGTGAAGGCTCAGGATTGTACGTTCCCTGGTCGCCCGGCGCATTGTTCCACCGTCAGGGTCATGTAAATACCGCGGATTTCTGTCTCGATTTATTGCAACGGGTGGCTGGTCTAGAGCCTGTTGCATGTAATCTTTCACCTATGATCGAGGTGACGCACTTTGAGAGTGATGATGGTACTTACCAACTCATTCATCTGGTTAATGGCACGGGGCATTTTGGCAACACTTTTTATCCACCGGTACCTATCGAGAATTGCCAGATTCAGATCGATTATCCTGGGACGCCCAGTGCTGTGACCGGATTGCGAAGTGGTGCGTCCTTACCCTTTACGAGATCGCGTGGAAAACTTTCTGTTCATGTACCGGAATTGGGTTTATTTGAAGCGATTAAAATTGACGCATGATGCTGTTGACAAAGAGGTTATAAATGAATCCAAAAGAATATTCAATGACAGACATTGCTCCGACAGTGAGTGCTATCCTCGGGTTAAGAGCACCGGCATCGAGTGTTGGGACTCCCATCCCCGAGATTGCAGGTGACCTGGCGCATAAGCCATAAAGTTGCCCTGTTAGCACCGGATGCTTTTGGCTGGTACGCTTGGGGTTTGTGGCGCACCGAAATGCCCTTTCTAAGTGCTGCGCATGAAAAGCACAGCCTGATCTTGCGGTCTGTGCTGCCCTCTATTACGCCGGTTAATTTTTCCGCTATGGTCACCGGCACCGGATTGGACGGTCACGGTGTTAAAACTTACCGGCACGATTTTATATGTGAGACCCTGTTTGATATTGTCCGTGAGGGGGGTGGGAAAAGCGCTGGGGTGGGATTTGAAGGCTATACGGGCAGCGAATTGCTGGCGCGATACGCCGATATCGACGGCACGACGCAGCGAGGTCTTGATGCCTATATCGTGGATAAAGTGAATTCGATAGCAAATCAGCACCAACCGCAATTTATCATTGCGCAATTAGGGAAAGTGGATGATGTCTTTCACCAATACGGACCTTCTTCCCCGATGGTAATACCCATGCTGCGCGATACCGACCAAAATCTACAGCACCTGGTAGAGGTCGCTTGTACCCCTGGGTTACGGCGTCATCATTCTGGCTGACCATGGACAGCATGATATCGTTGATGATCCGACGACCCGGTTGAAAGGGGGACACGGATCAGACAGCGATACGGATTGTCAAGTTCCACTGACCTGGATGTGAACATTGAAGACTTTAAAGGCTGACCGGAACGTATTTGCAGGCTACACCGTTGATCCTGATGATCTGCCAGAAGATTCCGGGCACTTCGCTACATTGTTAGCTGAATCCATCCGTGACTGGAAAACAGCAGGCGGTAAATTGGTGTGGCTGGAGATACCAGATCAGAAGGCGATTCTGATTCCTGCGGCATTGGCAGCGGGATTCAGTTTCCACCACACGGAAGGTAACAACCTGATGCTGACCTTACGTCTGGAATCCGATGCCTTTATTCCCAATTTCGCTACGCATTATATTGGCGCGGGTGGTGTTGTGTTAACAGAAGCACGCGAGCTCCTGGTTATATGTGAAAAAGCACACAGTCACAACCGTCCACACTATTATAAACTTCCCGGAGGGGCGCTATTGCCCCGGGAGCACCTGGTGGACGGCGTTATCCGCGAGGTGATGGAGGAGACCGGGATACAGACCCGTTTTCAATCCCTGATGTGTTTCAGGCACTGGCATGGGTACCGCTATGGCAAATCTGACATCTATTTTATCTGCCGTTTACAGCCCCTCAGCTATGAAATTATTATGCAGGAAAGCGAAATTGAAGAATGTATGTGGATGCCTGTCAATGAATATCTTAACCTTGAGTCGGTAGGTGTTTTTAATAAACGAGTAGTGGAATACGCATTAACCGATTGCGGTCTCGTTCCCACCTGGATTGAGGGTTACAATGATGACCGGGACGCGCGTGAGATATTTGTCCCCTATTGTGCCAGTTATGAATAGAATTTACGATTTGAATTGGTTTGACCGCCCCATGCGTTGGGCTCAGCTGGCTTTTGTGGAGACTGATCCTGCGGGATGCGATACAGCCATGTGGCTGGATTATTTCAGGCGTATCCACGCTGACGGCGCCTGTTTAAGCGCGGGCGGATACGTGGCTTACTATCCGACCGATATTGCCTTGCACCACCGCAGCCAGTGGCTGGGGAATGGTGATTTATTCGGCGAGATGGTCAAAGGATGCCGTGCGTTGGGGATGGCAATACTAGCCCGGACGGACCCGCACGCGATTCACCAGGATGCAGCAACAGCCCGTCCTGATTGGATCGCCGTCGATAGAGAGGGGAATCCACGAAAGCATTGGTCTATGCCAGAAGTGTGGGTAACCTGTGCGCTGGGTCCCTATAATTTTGAGTTTCATGACCGATGTGCACCGGGAAATTGTGTCGCGTTACAAAGTGGATGGCATATTCAGCAATCGCTGGGCAGGTCACGGTGTTTGTTACTGCGAGCACTGCCAGCGCAATTTTTACGACGCGACCGGGATGCACCTGCCGGATACACCGGAATTAGCGGATCCTTCATGGAAGGACTATTTACAATGGCGCGAAAAACGTCTTTTCAGCCTGATCCAGCTGTGGGACACGGTCATTCGTGATAGCCATCCGCCGGCGCGCTATATCCCTAATTCAGGGGGCGGCGCATTGAGTTCCCTGGATATGGCAGCCCTGGGTGACATGGTACCGCTGCTCTTTGCGGATAAGCAGGCACGTAACGGCGTCACACCGCCGTGGGCGAATGGGAAGAACGCCAAAGAGTTCCGCGCGGCATTCGGGAAAAAACCCATAGGTGGCATCTTCAGTGTCGGTTTGGAGGAAAAACACCGTTGGAAGGACTCCGTCCAGAGTGAAGCTGAACTGCGAATCTGGGCTGCCAGCGCCATCGCAAACGGCATGCGCCCGTGGTTCACGAAATTCAGTGCCGTGCTCTACGATCACCGGTGGCTGCCTGTTGTGGAGGATATTTATCAATGGCACGCAAGTAACGAACGGTTTCTGCGGAACGAAAAAAACCTGGCGCGGATAGCAGTTGTTTACTCACAACAAACTGCCGCATATTATGGGGGGCAACAGGCTCAAGCAAAGGTAGAAGATCCTATTCTGGGTACTTGCCAGGCCTTATTTGAAGCACGCATCCCCTTTGAAATGGTTCACGACCGCCTGCTGGACAAAGCGCACCTAGCTCCCTTCAAGCTGCTTATTCTGCCCAATATTGCAGCGCTATCGGATGTGCAATGCGCGGCGCTCCGCGATTTTGTGGCAAACGGCGGGAGTCTGGTGGCTACATACGAGACATCGCTTTACAACGCTGATGGTGAACCCCGGGAAAACTTTGGACTGACTGACCTGTTCGGTGCTGATTTTGCCGGAAATGTGGAAGGTCCCCTGAAAAACTCTTACTGTGAACTTGTTTCACACACCTCAGCACAAAGTTTGCTGGATGGCTTTGAGAATGCCGGTCGTATCATTCACGGACCTTACCGGGTGCACATCAGGAATATAGCAACAGACGCTATTGCGCCCTTAACACTTATTCCCTCCTATCCTGACTTGCCCATGGAGGAAGTTTACCCGCGTCAGACGCATACAGGTATTCCCGCTGTGATCTGCCGCCAGGTGGGGGCAGGGCGCTGTGTCTATTTCCCGTGGGATATAGCCCGGACTTTTTGGGAGGTACTGAATGCAGATCACGCGCTTTTATTGAGAAACGCGGTGCTCTGGGCTCTGGATGAGGCGCTGCCGGTCTTTGTCAAAGGACCGGGTATGCTCGATGTGACATTGTGGCGGCAAAAGCACTCCATGACGGTGCACCTGGTGAACTTGACCAATCCGATGATGATGCGGGGTGCGTTTAGAGACATTCTACCTGTTGGACCGCAGGTGGTAACCGTGTTGCTTCCCGATGAATCCCAAATCAGCGGCGTTCAGCTGTTGAAAGCGGGTGTCACACCTGAATGGCATGGAGAATCCGGCAGCATCACGATCACAGTCCCGGAAATTCATGACCACGAAGTCATCGCTCTGGAATTTACAGCAGGTGACGATGACGACCTATGATGCCGGCGGAAAATGGTATCATGGCTCTCCCCTGAAGTTGAAGGTATTGCTTAAGGGCAGCACTATAACCCAAAAGCGTGACCTGGCGCGCGTATTTTCGCACAAACCGTCCGTGGTTTCGATCGATGATGATGGGCGTATTATGCATAATGGCACTTTACCAGGCTATCTGTATGAAATTGCAGAACCTGTCATGCCTGAGGACGTCAAACCGCATCCCAGGACAACCATGCAGCCCGGAGATGAGTGGTTAACGACCCGACCACTCCCGGTTGTTCTGCTTTCTGAAACAAAGCCGGATCCCATGGAGGTCTTGACGCCGGAGGAATTAGCACGGCTCAAAGCGTTAAACACATAATGCCTTAAAGCACTTCAAAATGATAATAATCATCACGTTACACAAAGGAGCAACCGATGAAACTTAGACATTCGATTATGCTGGGGATGATGAGTAAAATCTCCGACAGGTTTCACGAATACCAACCCCGCCAAACGCTGGCAGAAAGTCTGGCAATGACCAAACAGGTGCAAGGCGTAAATGGCATTGAAATTGTGTATCCCGGCGATTTTGTGAATGTGCAAGAAACAATTGCGATGGTCAGAGATTCTGGTCTGGCTGTATCGGCTGTCAATCTGAATGTGAAATCACAGAAAAAATGGCAGACAGGTTCTTTCACCGCGCCCGATCCTGAGCTTCGCAAGCAGGCGGTCGCCGATATGGTGTTTGCGATGGACCTTGCTGCCGAATTGGATACGACAATGATTACCTGTTGCCCATTAATTGATGGGCATAACTATAACTTCCAGGTCGATTATCTCAAACAATGGGCTTGGTTGGAAGAAGGGATTGCCGCGGCAGCCCGGCACCGGGATGATATTCGCATCAGCCTGGAATACAAACTCAACGAATCCCGGAATTACTGCATCCTGGGGGATATGGGGCGCACGCTGTTTTTGTGTGAGCGATTAGGCTTCCCGCATGTGGGCGTCACGATGGATGTCGGACATGCCCTGATTGCCAAAGAAGCACCGGCAGAAGTGCTGACGATTGCTGCCCAGGCGAAGCGGTTGTTCTATGTCCATTTCAATGATAATGCGCGGGAGTGGGATTGGGATATGCTGCCCGGAAGCGTGAATCTGTGGGATTTGGTTGAGATGCTCTACTATATGGAACGCTTTGGCTGGGATGGGTGGCTGTCGTATGATGTCGCGACCCGTGACGGCAACCAGGTGGAGCAGATGTCGGCAACCATTTCCATCGTGGAGTCCGCTATGGCGCTCCTGGATAAACTGGGCAGAGATCAAATCCAATCTTTTATTGATGAAGGTATTCCCGCCCGTGCGTTTGCATATCTGGTCAAGTCTCTTTTATGATTACGAGGGCAATCTACGCCGCAGCACAGAAACGCGCGATTTCCCTGTTAAACAGGACGGGTATTGCTTTTAAAACGGACGAAATAACGCGCATCGCTGTTGCTGACTTTGGGCTCAGTGATCTGGAGCACACCGGCGGTCAAATCCTCACGCTTGTTGATACGCGGGAGATCGCTGTGAAGCTTATCGCGATGTTTCCTGGTCAGGTGCTTCCCGAGCACCGGCATCCTCCGCTGGGCAATTATCCGGGCAAAGCTGAAACGCTGCGTTGTGCCTGGGGTGTGCTGTACCTTTATACTGAAGGACCCGCTTGCCCGGCGCCTGCCGGACACCCACCTGAAAACCGCCTGCACACTTACACCGTCTGGCATGAGGTCGTGCTCAATCCGGGCGATCAGATAACGCTCAACCCGAATACGCTGCATTGGTTCCAGGGCGGGCAGGAAGGTGCAGTGGTATGGAGTTTCTCCACCCGTGCAGTCGATATCACCGATGTTTTCACAGACAAAGATATAAGAAGGGAAACTGTCATTGTTGATTAAGGCTTTTTAAACAAGGAGTTAGCCATGCGCTTTGGTATTGAGACGATCCAATTATCTGAATTGCTGCCACAAGGTGCTAATCCTGATCAGATGCGGGCAGCGCTGGGTGGATTCAGCCATGCGGCTCTGGTCAGGAAGTTAAGAGGACTGGGTTTCAATCCCATTGAGCTCAGCGGAGACCTGGGGATGTTTTTACCGCAGGCCTTTGCCCCCTCCGAGATAAATGCCATGGCTGTTTTAAAAACAGAAAGTGCGGTTGATTATACAGTGCATTGCCCATTGTGGTCTGTGGAAACATCGACGCCTTTAACCCCGGTGCGTCATGGATCTGTGCGTGCTGTCATCGACATGATCCTCGCGACACAACCGCTGGACCCTGAAGTCTACGTTTTGCACGCGACCGGTGCGTTGGCAGCGGAGTTCTATCAGATGCAGCTGCCTGATATTGCCCATGCTTACCTTCTGCGACAATTTCAACAAGGCGCGCTGGAAAGCGTGAAGACAATCCTGCAAGAAACCGGGCTCTCCAGCCGTAAACTGGCTATAGAAACAATTGAATTTCCATTTGAACTGACATTTGAAATCGCCGAACAACTTGATCTTTCACTCTGTCTCGATGTGGGGCATATTCTCTCCGGTTTCTCCGGTCCAGTGGATTTATTTGATGTGCTTGAAAAAATGCTCCCACGCTTGGCAGAAGTCCACCTCCATGACGCACTTGACGCCGCTGCCAAAGGTCAGGTAATTTATGGGCAAGATCACCAAACTCTGGGCACCCGCGACCTGGATACGGGTCGTTTTCTTGACGTGCTGGCATCCGCTGAATATAAGGGACCAATTATTCTGGAGTTATCCGTGCAGCAAGCGATGGCATCGCTGGACGTCATTCGTCAATTGCGTCCTGAATACGTTGGTTGATAATCCGTATTGTTCAGATGCATCGTAGCCACACCGGCAGTATGAAAAGGAGGGAGGATGGAACGCCAGTTGCGTTGGTATGATTTTATCTTTGTCAATATTTATTGGCTTGGAATTAATATGGCTTCAGGTATTATCACGCCCATCCTATTGCCCTATTTGGTCCTGCAGTTTATGCCTCCCGAGCAGAAAAACACATACCTGGCAATGGTGCGTGTGGTCGGATTGGCAGTCGCGATGCTGGTCCAGCCTCTGGCGGGGATGCTCAGTGATAATGGCGCAAAATGGCTGGGCACGCACCGTTGGGGGCGACGCCGACCGTTTATCATCCTGGGAACCGTCTTTAATGTGCTTTTCCTCATCATCGTGGGTTCTTCGCCGGGTTTTGTCGGCGCATCCTCCGATACATTTTTTCTGATGGTTTTTGGCGTCACCACGGCTTATGCTGTTCTATTGGTGGGTATCGTGGTCCTCCAGATTTCCTCAAATATCTCCCATGGGGCGTTGCAGGGGTTAATACCTGATATTGTGCCGGAGGATCAGCGAGGGCGCGCGTCAGGTGTCAAGGCAGTATTTGAGCTGCTTCCTGTTTTCCTGGTATTGTTCGTGGGACCCCTCGTTGATGCGGGAAAGATTGGACTTACGGTGGGGATCATCATTTTCGGCTTTGTCCTTTCCGGGTTAATTACCGTTTTCTTCGTCCACGAGCAGCCCTGGTCCGGGTCAGGCGCAGAGCTGCAAGGACAATCTGTCTTGCGTTTGGTGCTGCTGACGGTAATTTTTGTGGGGGTGACACGCCTTGCCGTATGGCTGGTCACTGCCAGTGGTGCCTATGTGCTGAAACAGGGATTGCCTGAAGCCGTACAGATCATCATCGTGGGAGGCGCGGGTTTGCTGGGTATGACCGGTTCCATTTTTATCGGGGTCTATGCTGGCGCATCGGTGGGGATTGGACAGGACGCACGCAAGCACCAGAGTTTCATTTGGTGGGTGGTGAACCGTTTGTTGTTTTTGGCAGCTGTCGGATCCATCCAGGGATTCGCCCAGTACTATCTGGCAGATGTCCTGCATATACCCAATGCCGCGACGATGACGACGGTACTCCTGGGGGTTGTGGCATTGTTTCTGATGCCTTCCGCATTGTTCGGGGGGGCTTTAGCTGACAGGATCGGACGGAAAAAACTGGTCGCCATGGCAGGTTTGATTGCTGCAGCAGGCGCCGGATTGCTGCTCATTTCAAGCGGTATGCCGTTAGTCATCGTCAGCGGGTGCATCATTGGACTTGGCACCGGGACCTTTATGGCGACGAATTGGGCATTGGGCACAGATCTGGTTCCACCTGAGGATGCAGGTCGCTATCTGGGCATATCAAATCTGGCAGGGGCAGGTGCCGGGATTGTTGGTGCGGGGATTGGTGGACCAATGGCTGATTTTTTTAACAGTATCAGGCCCGGATTGGGCTACCTGGTCATATTCGCGCTTTACGCGATGCTGTTTTTATTTTCATCCGTCACACTTTTGGGTGTGCGGTCTGATCACAGCGAATCGAAATAATTTTGACTTCTAAGGGTTAAAAGCACAATATTAACGACAAGAAAGGAGATAGACATGGTGGCTATAACACAACTGCCGAAAATTATGCTGGGGAATACGGGTTTGCAGATAAGCCGGTTAGGCCTGGGAGGCTTTCACCAACTTGAAATATCATCAGAGATTGTCGATGAAGTGATTTCTGCCTTTCTTGATGTGGGTGGAACGTATATTGAGACAGCCCGGGGATATGGAAACGGCGCGTCTGAGGATAAAATTGGACGGGCATTGGACGGGCGGCGGGACAAGGTTATCCTTGCCAGTAAAAGCGGGGCGCGCGACGCAGAAGGGATGCGCCGCGATTTAGAAATGTCGCTCAAATTACTGCGGACAGATCATATTGATTTTTATTTTTTCCATGGTGTTAACACCCTTGCTGAACTGGATCAGATAACAGGTCCAGATGGAGCCCTTGAGGCTTTGCTTAAAGCCCAGGAAGCAGGGATGATAAGCGGGATGGGGTTTAGCAGCCATCGCCCGCCACTGCTGTACCTGGAAGCCATCCAGCGCCTTCCTCTGTCTGTCATCCTCATCTGGGATAATTACCTTGAAGAGCACTATGTGCCAGAAATCCAGCAGCAGGTTTATCCATTGGCTCGCGAGTATGGTGTGGGTATCACGGCGATGAAACCCCTGGCGGATGGGTTCCTGTATCAGTCTCCCGTAAACGCTTTGCGTTATGCGTTGGGTTCAGGTTCAGATGTACTGATCTGCGGTATGAACAGTGTTCAGCACGTGCTGCAGGCTGCTGAAGCTCTGGCACAAGGACCGGCAAGCAATGCTGAAAGAGCAGAAATCCTGCGAGAGGCGCCAGAATTGGGAAACTATGTGTGTCGTCAATGCGGCGTATGTTCCCCGGAATTGATGGAATTGTTCCGCCTGGAAGGCTACATGGACCGGCAGATGATTGATTATCTACCCCATGACCCGGCAAATTATGCCCTTCGCCTGCGGTTATCGGGCTGGTTTAACCTGGGGGATTCCGCACGGGAACGTTTTGCCCAAGCCGGTTGGGATACCGGTCTGTTATACGCAGAAGCTGCTGGAGTTCAATGCCCGTATGCCATTGATGTGGCTCGGAAAACAAAATTGTCATTGGCAAAAATTCGGGGCGAGAAACTAAACGTGCTTTAATTCTGACAGTTGAATATCATTTATCTCACTTTTTATGTGGATGTGGCGATATGGCAAAATCGAGGCGACTTGAAGACCGTCTGGTTGAACTTAATAACCTGAGAAACGACCCGGTATCAGAACTAGCGTTGTCTGAATTGCACAACGCACTCCTGGATAAGGACAATTTCATTGTGACTCGGGCTGCGGAAATGGCTGGTGAATTCTACCTGGAGACCCTTGAGGCGGAGCTGGTCCGTGCTTTTGACCGCTTTATGGTCAATCCTACTAAAACAGATCCGGGATGCAGTGCAAAAACTGCAATTGCTGAAACCCTTTACCGCCTGGAGACCTACCAGGAAGATCTATTTCTCAAAGGGATAAGTCATGTGCAAATGGAACCGGTCTGGGGCGGGCAGGTGGATACTGCAGCGAAATTGCGGGGGACATGCGCACTCGGATTGGTGCGTATGAATTACAGCCAGTGTGATGATTCCCCTGGCGCATCTGCTTGCCGATCCGGAATCCGACGCGCGTATGGCTGCTGCAAAGGCGATTGGCTATGCCAGATTGCCAGAGGGAATTCCGCTGCTGCGGTTTAAGATTCTAACAGGAGACTCTCACCCTCAGGTCATGTGCGATTGTTTTGGCGCGCTCATTCAACTTGCGCCTGATGCCTCGCTGTCATTTGTTGCTGGTTTTATGAAAAATGAGGATGTGGCTGTTGTTGAAGCCGCTGCATTGGCAATAGGGGAATCACAGTTACCCCAGGCATTCCCCTTTCTTGAAGCAGCGTGGGAAGATACCTTTGACCGCGAGTTGCGTAAAACATTTTTGACTGCCATTGCCCTGCTCCGACAGGAAGTGGCTTTAATATTTTTGGAATCTCTAATCCGTGAAGGTCCAAAGTTGCATGCATCTGGATGCGATGGAGGTTGTAAAAATTTATCGTGAGGATGCTCGGATATGGCGGCGCGTGCAAAATGCGCTGAAGTCACGCGATGAGGCGTTATAATGAGACGTTTATGATGGTAATTCTTGTTCTTGATTTTCAACAGTGCCAAACAGGAATGCGCCTGTGTATGATAACGATGAAAATCCAGGTGTGCTCTTGAGGGCGTTGTCTTTTGCGGCAGACAAGCATCAATATCAACGGCGCAAGGGTGTGAAACAAATTCCCTATATCAACCATCCAATCCAGGTTGCCTATACGCTGTACAATGTAGGACGCGTCCGTGACCTCGACGTATTAACTGCGGCACTTTTACACGATACATTGGAGGACACCGATGCAACCCCCGATGAGGTCAGGGCGCTCGGAGGAGATAAAGTCCTGGCGCTGGTCATGGAAGTCACTGATGATAAATCCCTTCCAAAGCAAGAGCGAAAACAGCGCCAAATAGCACACGCTGCGCATGCATCCCCACAGGCAAAATTGATAAAACTTGCGGATAAAATCAGCAATGTGTATGATTTGAGTCACGAACCGCCTGCGGGTTGGTCGCGTGCGCGAATTATTGCTTATCTGGACTGGTCTGAAGCTGTGGTTTTCCAGATCAGAGGAACGAATCCTTGGCTGGAAGCAGAATATGATCGTGTTTTGGCTGAGGTGAGAATAATAACGGAGGAGCGTGAGTAGAATGCATTATCGTGAACTTGGAAAAAGTGGCATTAAGGTATCTGAGGTGGGATTGGGCGGCAATCGTTTGGGTCAACCCTATGCTTCAGACGACTTTTGGCGAGATCTTATACACCATGCGGTGGGATTGGGCGTCACAGTGTTTGATACGGCTGAAGCCTACGAGTGGGGGCGCAGTGAAGAGATGCTGGGACTTGCACTGGGAAACCGTGATGATGTCGTGGTTGCCACCAAGATGTGCCGGGTCCGGGAAACAGGCGAGCAGGATTATTCCGCAGAACGGATGATGAAGACGGCGGAAGGCAGCTTGCGGCGCTTGCGGCGAGATGTTATCGATATCTACCAACTGCACAGCCCCCGGCGGGCATCCATGGAGCGCGACAATTGGGCTGAAGGTATGGCACAGTTAAAAGCGCAGGGGAAGATCCGGTTAAGTGCGGTTGCTGTCAATAGTGCTGCAGATGGTATATGGTTGGTGGAACAGGATTTGGTGGATGTCTTGCAGATTACCTACAATATCTTTGATATAGAAGTAGAAAACAAATTGCTGCCGCTTGCTGAAAAAGCCGGTGTGGGACTACTATGCCGCATGCCATTAGCGCGTGGCGTCCTGACCGGGAAGTTTCATCTTGGACAGGATGTGGCGCTGGGTCACCGCGCGCTTCTGGATGGCGACGAAATGTGGAACAATGTTGGCAAAGCGGACCAGCTCCGCCCAATTGCACAGCACTATCCAGGGGGTATGACCCGGATTGCGCATCATTTCAGTTTGACCCCTACGGCGATAAGCGCGATCATTCCTGGAGCGCGGACGCTAGAGCAGGTAGAAGAGAATGCCAGTGCCTCGAATGGTACCGGATTGCCGGCAGATATCAGAAAAGAGATTATGGATATTCGGGCTGCGTGGGCATAAAAAAGGCTGTCCTGTCAGGACAGCCTTTCATTTCTATGAACGCCGGTTAAGGCGTGGACCCGGACCGACGCCCGGATGGGCGCCTGAATGGGTTTACAACACAAAGGATGTCTTATTTAAAAACGCCCAGTAAAGATTCCAGAAGCGTCGGTAGTGTTTTACGTCCATCCACATCGACCCTTCTTTTGAATGCCTCATAGAGCTTTTCCTCTGTGATGACGCGTGCCGCATAGTTGGTATCAAACCAGGGATCCATTGTTAACTCCTTTTTTGGATCTGCAGGTTGCCCTTTTACATGCAAAAAAAAAGGCACCTGCATATCAAGGTGACCTTCTTTACGCCTACGAGGTTAGCTGACGGGCTGGGGATAAGAAGCTATCCCTTTACAACATCGCGATTTTGTTCGGATGTGTAACTCGCCCCACTTTTGGTTCCCCCGTTATTGTACACCATCATATGATGGTTTCCGCACAATATTTGGCGACACGCTTATACACTTGTTAATGTATTCTGTACCCTATGTACAGACAAGATCATTATACACCATTTTTTCTTTTTAATTGTTAATGATTTGTTAAGACCTGGAATAAGGCGCTTGAGAAGTCCGTTTCAGTAGCTGTCAAACGGACTTCCTGGTACTCTGGCAATTTACTTATCCGAGGGTACAATAACGCTGTAAACCTGGTGTGCACATGAATTTATGCGATATGAACCAGGACATCCCAAGCTGAAAAAAGAGGGAATATGGTCGAAACACGCGTCGTCTATCTTGAACCTGGAAACATCACCATTGATAGGGTCGATCTCCCCGACCCGGGTCCAACTGAAGTGCTGGTTAAAGCGCATCAGGCTTCTGTCTGCGGATCGGAACGGTATTATTACCGGGGTATTTCTGTGAGGGCAGAGGATGAGGCGCGCAGCGGACCGGGCACCCAATTAGGTGCGTCCCATGGGGACGGACGCCCTAAACATGCGTTCCCCATGGGGCCTTTGGGTCATGAAGGGGGGGGTACCATAGTCGCGATGGGCACAGGTGTGAAAGCCTACGTTGGTGGCGGCGCAGTTGCGATTGGCGACAGGGTGGGCAGTTTGATTTACCCTACGTATACTGATTATTGGCTGACGGATATCCTGCACGTGCAGCCCATACCTGACGACGTCTCTTTTGAAGTCGGGTGTTTATACGAACCTCTGGGCTGTGCTGCTTGGGCTGCGCGGCATATGGGCGTGCAGCTAGGAGATACCGTAGCTGTGAACGGGGTTGGTTTCGCCGGGAATATTATGCTGCAAGGCGCGCTTAAATCCGGAGCGTCGCTGGTGGTGGCGATCGATGTGGTACAATCAAAGCTTGATATCGCAAAGGCGTTGGGTGCGCATCATACCATTAACGCCAATGAAGTTGATCCCCTGGAAGCGATCAATGATTTAACCCACGGCGTTGGTGTGGATGTGGCTGTCGAGGCTATTGGTGGGACAGGTATAGGTATTGTGCAAGCCTTGAATATGGCACGGCACAACGGCATTCTTGCCCTTTATGGTGATAGTTATGCTCCCGTACCATCTTTTTGTTTCCATCGTTTCCATGAAGATGGATTGGAAGTACGTAATCTCAATGGAGTGCACTACACACAACTTCGTTCAATCGAGAACATGCGCGAAGCCTATACAGCGGTTCGGCGGGGTGTCTTCAACCTGGATATCATCCTTGAGAATTCTGTGACCCACAAACTGGATGAGATTGCCGGTGTATTTGCTGCAGAAGCCGGAGCATTGGACACTCAAAGCTCGCTGAAGACAATCATTTTACCTTGAATGATCGTGGATGGATCATCAACAGATAGTTTCGCTAACAATTTAAGGAGAATATTATGGCATTGACTTTAGAATGGCGGCACCGGTTGGACAGTTGGCGCGCGGAAATCCCAAGGCATTTTTACAATGCGTTGGCTGCGATAGACCTTGAAGGTTTTACTACCTTTGATCAGCTGACGCCGGAACAGGCACGACAGGCGGATTTCACGCTCATGCCGCCCGGCACACACTGGGGCGCTAAATGGGAATACGCGTGGTTCAAGGGCACCGTCACCCTGCCTGATACTGCTGCTGGACAACATATCGTTCTAGCTGTAGACGTTGGTGGTGAGAGTATTGTCTATATCAACGGTGTCGCCGCCGGCGCCCGTGACCGCCAGCATGCTGAGATACTATTAGCAGAGAGCGCTGTCCCGGGTACTCGTTATGACCTGCTGATTGAATGTTATGCGGGTCATGGTCCGCGCAATAGTTCTGTCGGACCTACACCTCTCTGGCGCGAGTCAGTGCCGGAACCGCCTGCAGCACAGGCTGTCGTAGGTGAGACAACTGTTGGCGTCTGGCATGAGGCTGTTTACCAACTCTGGCTGGACGTTGAGACATTATGGCAGCTTCGCGAAAACCTGGACGAGAACGCCTTGCGCGTCATGGAAATTGATGCGGGTTTGCGGGACTTCACCCTCATCGTTGATTTTGAACTCCCACTCAATGAAATGGTGGCTACAGTTCAGGCTGCACGGAAACGCTTACAACCCCTGCTTGACTGTGTGAATGGATCAACCGCACCAGTGATGTATGGGTTTGGACATTCGCACATTGATGTGGCGTGGCTTTGGCCTTTGCAGGAGACAGAACGTAAAGAGGGGCGCACACTTTCAACGCAACTGGCGTTGATGGAACAATATCCTGAATATGTTTTTCTTCAGAGCCAGCCCCACCTGTACTGGATGCTCAGCCAACGCTATCCTGACATCTTTGCCCGGGTTAAAGCTGCTGCTGAATCCGGGCAGCTCATCCCTGAAGGTGGCACCTGGGTTGAACCTGACACCAATATTACCAGCGGTGAAAGTCTGATCCGCCAGTTTATCCACGGTAAGCGGTATTTCAACGATGAGTTTGGCGTGGAATGTGAGATGTTGTGGCTGCCGGATGTTTTTGGTTATTCCGGCGCATTACCGCAAATTATGCGTGGCTGCGGTGTCAAATACTTTTCGACCCAAAAGATCTTCTGGGCATATCATGGTGGAGACCCGTTCCCCCACAACACGTTTATCTGGGAAGGTATTGATGGTTCAGAAGTTTATGTGCATTTGCATAATGATTACAATGCCCGGGTAGATCCTCACAACGTTATCCACCGCTGGAATGACCGCGTACAGAAGGACGGATTTGCCACACGTTTATATCCCTTTGGCTTCGGTGACGGGGGTGGGGGACCTACGCGCAACCACCTGGAGTTTGCACGGCGTTTGCAGAATCTGGAGGGTGCTCCAAAATTCCGCATGACTTCGCCACTGGACTATTTCAAAGATCAGGATGCTGCAGGATGGCCTGATGTCCGGTACGTAGGAGAGCTTTACTTCCAGTGCCACCGGGGCGTATATACCTCGCAGGCAAAGACTAAAAAAGGCAACCGTAAAAGTGAGTTGGCTTTGCGCCGGGCAGAAATGTGGGCTGTTGCTGCACAGGCTTTGCGCGACTATGTGATACCAACTGGTATATTGGACACGTTGTGGAAAGCGGTGCTGTTGAATCAGTTTCATGATATTCTCCCCGGTTCTTCGATTGCCCGGGTGTATGAAGAAGCTGAAGCTGCCTATGCGGAAGTGATCGCTGCAGCAGACGGGATCGCTGAGCAAGCGGCTTTGACATTGACCGGTGAAACGGTGGAGGCGATGACGGTCTTTAACGACCTGTCATGGTCGCGCCGCGCTCTGGTTACCCTCCCTGCTGGTTTCGATGGGGCTGTGGATACGAACGGGCGCGCGTTACCTGTCCAGCACAATGGGGACCAGATACAGGCAGAGGTGGTTGTACCATCCTGTGGGTGGACCAGTGTGCATAAAGGGGAAGGACAGGAGCTGCCTTCAGCACTTACAGTGACAGACAGGATTCTGGAAAACGCGTTTCTGCGGGTTGAGTTTAATGCAAAGGGCGAGATAAGCAGTCTGGTGGATAAGCAGGCTTCACAGTCGGAACTGGCGGCTGGTTTGTGCAACAGCTTTGCTTTATACAAGGACGTGCCGACGCGCTTTGATGCCTGGGATATCGACAGTATGTATGAAAAACTGCCGGTGACCCTCGATGCGCCTGCAACATTTGAGGTCCTTGCTGCGGGACCGCTGGTGGGCACAATCCGTATATCCCGGCAATTGACACAACTCGTGGATGACGCAGGAAGTCAGTTTGCGGCGCGGCAGCCGGCGGGTAGAATTTAAAACCACAATTGATTGGCAGGAACGGCACAAGTTGTTGAAGGTTAATTTCCCGGTCAATATCCACAATCATGAAGCGGTGCATGAAATCCAGTTTGGTCATATCATGCGCCCTACCCACCGTTCACGTCCCTTTGACGCTGACCGTTTTGAGGTTCGCTAACCAGAAATGGACGGCTCTCACACAGGGGAATCAGGGTTTTGCTGTCCTCAACGACTGCAAATATGGGGTCAATGTACTGGGCAACAGCATAAACCTGACCTTGTTGAAATCTGCCATAGCGCCTGATATGCATGCAGATTTGGGCATGCAGGAATTTACCTATGCTTTTTATGCCTGGAACGGCAGTTTTGATGACAGCGACCTGGTACGGGAGGGTTATGAGCTCAACTGCCCTGTGATGTCGGTCCTGGGTGACTCCGGGACAGCGACTTTGTTTTCTGTTGATACCGCCAATGTGGTGCTTGAGACTGTAAAACCAGCGGAGGACGGCTCCGGGGATATTGTGGTGCGCCTGTATGAAGCCAAGCGTATGACGACTCGGACTGTGTTATCAACCTCACTACCTGTCGCATCGTCTGTGTTGACAGATATGCTGGAAGATCCTATCGCGGATGAAGTTCTGGTGCTGGATGGTGAAATCCCGCTTCAATTTGCGCCGTTTGAGGTAAAGACGCTTCGTCTTCACCTGGCATAATTGTAAGTCAGGAGAAATACAGGTTTATCAGTATGAATTTACGCAACGATATTTAACAAACAATGGGTAGGGACGGTTCGCCGAACCGTCCCATTGGTATCAACTTAAGGCGCTGTTAAGGGTAATCAGATCCAAAACAGGCATCCCTCCCAAAATACGGGAGATCCTTTTAGGGGAGGGAGACGCAGCAGACTGCGTTTAGGGAGAGGTCAAATAGTGATTCTTAGGGTGAGATTTTGCTGTACCGGCTCTGTCATTTACGCATAAACCCAGATGGATTCCCGCGTGCGCGGGAATGACGCCTCGTTTTTCTTAAATTGATGCGCATGGGACGGTCCGCCGAACCGTCCCTACCTGGGGATATCTGATGAAAAGACACATCTCAATGAGATGTTCCTACAAGATGCTGCTCTCATACTTCCTTATCTTAATGACTATGGGGTGAGTGAAATACAGAACGGAGTGATGGTATGAATGGTAAAGAACGCATTAAAGCCGTGTTGGCACGCAAGCCGGTGGATCGCATCCCCATTGGATTTTTTGCCATTGACTTCGATACGGTGGAAAAAATTCTGGGGCACGAAACTTATCTTCGGGCAAAAGCCAAAACACAGATTGCGTTTTGGGAAGGGCGGCGCGATGAGGTGGTGCAAAGCTGGCGGGAGGACACCATTGACCTTTACCGGAAACTCGACTTTATCGACATCATTAACGTTGGCGCGATGGCGAGTGGCGTCGCACCGCCCAAAGGTTACACACCAGAAAAGGTGCGCCGGATTGACGCCAATACCTGGGAAGCTGAAGATGGGCGGGTATGGAAGTACTCCGATATAACCGCGGACCTCACGGTGGTATACAGCCCGGAACCCCATTACACCGTAGCAGATTTCCCCCTGGACGCGATCCCTCAAGAGCCAGACCCCTCCGTCTATGAAGCGGTCGATGCGATCATAGCCGACCTTGGAGAGACACGTTATATATTGGGTCCTGATGGCGGAGAAGCAGGAATGGTACTATTGGGAGACATGGAACGCGGTTTGATGACTTATGCACTGCAACCTGATGTTGTGCGACAAGCAATAGCTTCCGCCACACGGATGGCAAATCTTCGGGACAGCCATGCGATCCGCCCCGGTACGGATGGTGTGCTGTGGGGTACAGATTTCGCCGCGACAACCGGACCGTTTATGTCACCCCGCATGTTCCGCGAGTTTTGTTTAGCCTCAATCAAAGAACGGGTTAAGGCTGTTAAGGCACAGGGTCTGGCGGTCTTCAAACACGCCTGCGGTAATAACTGGAAATTACTGGATATGTTTGTCGAAGCGGGTTACGATGCCTACCAGTCGATTCAGGCTTCTGCCAGCATGGAAATGGATAAAGTAAAAGCGCAGGTTGGTGACGCGCTGGTGTTGTGGGGTGGGGCGCGCGTGGAAAACCTGGTGTCAGGAACACCCGCAGCGGTGCGCGACAATGTAAGGGATGTAATGCATGCTGGTGCGCCGGGTGGGGGTTATATCTTTGGAACTACGCATTCGGTGGCAGTGGGCACAAAATATGATAACTTTATGGCGATGTTAGATGCGTATCATGAATGGGCATTCAAAGCGGCAACGTGGTAATGGATGGCTATCAGCAAAGCGTTTATTATATTCATGAAAGGATTGATTATACATGGCAAGTAAAAATCCAACGCGACCTAATATTCTGTTCATTTTAACAGATGATCAGGGTTACTGGGCTATGGGATGCGCCGGCAACCATGAAATCCATACCCCGAATCTGGACCGCATCGCGGCGATGGGTATGCGTTTCGAGAACTTCTTCTGCGCTTCGCCGGTATGTTCACCAGCCCGGGCTTCGATATTAACCGGACGTATTCCTTCCCAGCATGGTGTACACGACTGGATTCGAAAAGGGAGTATGGACGCTCAACTGACTCCCGGTGTGGGCTGGGGTGATGACAGATCCATTGAATATCTGAATGGGATGCGGGGCTATACCGAAGTATTGGCTGAAGCGGGTTACACGTGCGGGATCAGTGGTAAATGGCATCTGGGTGACAGCCTGCAGCCTCAAAAAAGTTTTTCCTACTGGCACCTGTTCCCCTACGGGGGTGGGAATTATAATAATTCATATTTCGTGCGCGATGGCAATCTGGAACACGACACCCGGTACCTCACCGATATTATCACGGAGGGGGGATTGAAATTCCTCGATACCCAGCAGGATGTCGATACGCCGTTTTACCTGGGCGTGCATTACACTGCTCCGCACTCACCCTGGGAACAAGGGCAGCATCCTGAAGACCTCGTTGCTTTGTACAAAGACTGCACATTCGAAACGTGCCCTGAAGTGCCCGGGGGACATCCTTGGCAAATTAACAGCGCTCCGCGGGGTAAAGGAGCCAAACGCCATGAACTATTAAGCGGGTACTTTGCCGCCATCACCGGGCTGGACTGTGGCGTTGGCGCTTTGCTGGACCGTTTGGAAACCATGGGGATTCTGGAAAATACACTGATATTATTCAGCAGTGACAACGGCATGAATATGGGGCATCATGGGATATGGGGCAAAGGTAACGGCACTTTCCCGCAGAATATGTATGACACGTCTGTCAAGGTCCCGATGCTCATCGCGCGTCCAGGATATGTGCCGGAAGGTGGGGTAGATGACCATCTTCTCAGCCATTATGACCTGATGCCGACGCTGCTGGAATATGTGGGTTGTGAAAACCGGGATGCTGACGCGCTGCCCGGCAGAAGTTTCGCGGCTTTGTTGAAAGGCACAGCGCTGCCGGATCGCGAAAATATTGTGGTGTATGATGAATACGGTCCTGTGCGCATGATCCGGACCCGCGAATGGAAGTACGTGCACCGCTATCCCTATGGACCTCATGAACTTTATAACCTGGTTGAAGATGTGAATGAGGACCATAATCTCATCGATGCACCGGAGCAGCAGCAGCGAATTACAGACTTGAAGGCGCATTTGGAAGCCTGGTTTGTGCGTTATGTTAATCCGGACCTGGATGGGAGTAAAGAGCCGGTTAGCGGAAAAGGACAGGTCGATCTGGCGGGTGTTAGCGGTAAAGGTCGCAAAGCATACGAAAAAGATTGGTGGTATATTGATGAAGACGGTAACCGGAAGGACAAACAGATGTTTTTTGCCGGTGGCATCTGGGAAAAAGGTGCGAAGTAGAGACTTTGCGCGCTGTGAACCTGCTTTGGTTCGTTTTATGTCAATGGAATGCTGTTCTTGAGGAGATTGTCTATGCAAAACCGTGAACACGTGGTGGATTTTTGCGTGATTGGGGGAGGATTGGCAGGCATGAGCGCCGCCATTAGTGCTGCCCGGCACGGTGCGCGCGTGGTTCTGATGCAAGACCGCCCGGTTTTGGGCGGGAACGCTTCCTCTGAAGTCCGGATGTGGGTATGTGGCGCGCACGGTGATAACAATCGCGAGACGGGCATTGTGGAAGAAATAGCCTTGGAGAATATGTATCGCAACCCTTTGCGCAATTATTCGCTGTGGGATAGCGTCTTATATGAAAAAGTGCGATTGGAGCCTAATATCACGCTCCTGCTCAACTGCACGTGCAACGCAGTCACTATGGATGGCAACCGTATCAAGGCTGTTAAAGGCTGGCAGCTGACCACGGAGACCTGGCATATCGTGAAGGCTGACCTGTTTGCCGATTGTTCGGGTGACAGTATCCTGGCGCCTCTTACCGGGGCGGAGTTCCGGGTGGGACGTGAAGCCCGGGCTGAGTTTGGTGAGGATATTGAACCTGAACAAGCGGATAAGAAGACGATGGGGATGAGCTGTTTGATTCAGGCTCGCGAGACTGACAGCCCTCAGAACTTTATTCCCCCACAATGGGCGCATGTGTATGAGACGTGTGATGACTTGCCGTTTCGCGGCCATGATGTGTTAAGCACCAATTTTTGGTGGATTGAGCTTGGGGGTGAGCAGGATTCTATCCATGATACGGAAGATATCCGTGATGAACTGCTGAAAGTTGCCTTTGGCGTTTGGGACCATATCAAAAACCGGGGAGATCATAGCGCGGAGAACTGGGTTCTGGAATGGATTGGATTTTTGCCGGGGAAGCGTGAGAGCCGCCGTTACGTTGGTGATTATGTCCTCACTCAAAACGACGTGCGTGCAGAAGGGCGCTTTGAGGACCTTGTTGCTTACGGCGGGTGGACGATGGATGATCACCATCCCGGGGGAATGAACTGGAGCGGTGAACCCACCCAATTTCATCCTGCGCCTTCACCGTTTGGTATTCCTTACCGCTGCCTGTATTCAAGGAATATTGAGAACTTATTTTGCGCCGGGCGTAATATCAGCGTGACCCACGCTGCGATGAG
Organism: uncultured Chloroflexia bacterium; assembly: GCA_963700595.1. Taxonomy (GTDB): domain Bacteria; phylum Chloroflexota; class Anaerolineae; order B4-G1; family SLSP01; genus PWVB01. The sequence goes on along the minus strand of CAVOYE010000006.1, from coordinate 253,973 downwards.
TGCGACACGGGTCATGGCAACGTGTTCCCTGGTCGGGCAAGCGGTGGGAACCGCGGCAGCAATCGCCTTTAAGGGGCAATTGACCCCTCGCGGCGTGTATGAAGAATCTCTCCAGGAGCTCAAACAAACCCTCATGGATGATGACGCCTATTTGCCGTGGAACAAACGCGCTGTGCCAGACCTTTCGGCGTGGGCAAGTCTTAATGCGACGGCGGGACACCCTGAGAACTTGCGCAGCGGCATTGACCGCTCTATCGATGGGCATGTAAACGCATGGGTTGGCGAACCCGGTGACGGGGTCATTTACGCCTTTGATGAACCGGAACGAATCAGACAGATGCGTTTTGTATTTGACAGCGACCTTAACCGACCTGAGCATAATTCGCACGCCAATTACCGGTTGCATATTGAGCCGGTGGGGGTTCCCGCGACGATGGTCAGGGCGTTTCGGGTGGAGAATCTCACGACACAGGGAGAATGGGAGACGCTGGTCCAGGTAGAGAATAACTACCAGCGGTTGGTTCGGCTAAATGTGGATGTCGTCACCCGCGCGTTGCGCTTTATTCCGGAGTCCACGTGGGGAGCTGAACTTGTGCGCGTTTTCGCGTGGGACGTCAGCGATTAAGGTGGGGTAAGGATCCCTGCCGGAATACAACTGGAAACGACGTTTTGTGTCATTGCTGTGACAAACTTTCTATTTACAATTCTAGTATAAAGCGGAGAAAATCGACACAATGGAGGAACCGATGAATCATAAAAAACATTCATACAAGCAACCCACGCAATTACAAACTTTTTATTACGGAGCACCTTATTATCCCGAGCACTGGGATGCTGCCGTCCGTGCTTCGGATGCGGAGCGGATGGCTGCTGCAAGCTTCAATATTGTTCGCATGGGAGAATTTGCCTGGGATTACTTCGAACCCGCCGAGGGCAGCTTTCGCTTTGATTTATTTGATGAAACCATTGCTAACCTTGGCGAAAAAGGCATCAAAACGTTGATGTGCACACCGACTCCCACACCTCCGCGATGGCTGACCTACGCGCATCCGGATGTCCTGCGTGTCGATCAAAATGATATCCTTTTGCAGCACGGTTCGCGCCAGCATGTGTGCCCCAGCGGGGAGACGTTTCGCACGTACTCACAGAAAATCACAGCAGCGATGGCGCAACATTTTGCGGATAACCCCCATGTGGTTGGGTGGCAGACCGATAACGAGTTTAACTGCCACTTTTCCGAGTGCCACTGCCCCAACTGCCAGGTAAGTTTCCGCGATTTCCTCCGCGAGAAATATACGGGCGATATCGCTGCGCTGAATACTGCCTGGGGTAACGCTTTCTGGGCGCTGACATACAGCGATTTTAGTGAAATCCAGACGCCGCGCCATGGCAAACCTGCTTACGCTAATCCGGCGCATCTCCTGGATTACTACCGCTTTATTTCGTGGAATACCGCGCGTTTCCAGCATGAGCAAGTGGTCATTCTGCGGGATGCCAATCCCCAATGGTTTGTCATGCATAACGGCTTTTTCAGCCACATCGATTATCGCAGTGCATTTGGCGATGACCTGGATTTCCAGGGTTATGATGTCTATCCGTTTTCGGATAATGACCCGGACAACCGTCCTTACAGCCAGGCATTTAATCTTGACCATGGTCGGGCGTGGAGCGGTAACTTTTTCATCCCCGAGCAGCAATCGGGTCCGGGTGGGCAGGGACCTTACTTCCACGATAATCCTGAACCACGCGAACTGCGGCGCATGGCTTACACATCTATCGCCCGAGGGGCAGACGGCTTGATGTTCTTCCGCTGGCGGACGTGCCGTTTTGGCGCTGAGGAATATTGGTGTGGTATTCTGGACCACGATAATGTCCCGCGCCGGCGTTATGAGGAAGTGCAGCAGTTAGGAGCGGAACTCAAGAATGTCGGTCCCGAAATTCTGGGGACCAGCGTGCGTGTAGATGTAGGCATCGCTGCTGCGGATGTCGATGTGTATGACGCGCATGAAACCCTCTCGCTGGGTTTACCCTCGCCAAAGCACGTGGCAGAGCGCGTGCACCATTTCTTAACAAAAAAGGGCTATGCGGTAGGCTGCGTGCATCCTGCGGACGATTTGTCTGATCTTAAAGTCTATATTATCCCGCACTGGGCGTTGTTCAATCCGGCATGGTTGCCCAACCTGCAGGCATGGGTTGAAAACGGTGGAACACTGGTTATTGGCGCGCGAACCGCTACGAAAGATTGGAACAACAATGTTGTCGCAGAAACACCACCGGGAATTCTGTCGAAACTTGCCGGGATAAAGGTTATCGAATATGGGCGTCAAAATGCCGGGGACAAGCGCCGTTTGCCGATCCGCTTTCCCAAGGGAAGGGTCGGAACGGAAGATTGGTATGAAGTCCTGGAGATTTATCCGGGCGCTGGGACTTTGGCTCGGTGGGATGAACGTCATATCAGTAAAAAACCTGCCATCACCATGAAAAAAGTGGGGCAAGGGGCGGTAATTTACGTTGGAACAATCCTGACATCCCCAATTATTGAAGCTTTGCTGCCGGCTTTAGAGGAACGTGGTTTATCACAACTTTGGCCTGACGCGCCGGCAGGTGTGCAGGTGGTCCTGCGGGAAAATGATGAGAAGCGGATCTGGTTCTTTGTCAATACCACGGAAATGATGAAAAGCGTGCTGAGTTTACCTAAGGGTGTGAGTTTGCTGACCGGCTTGCCTATTACCCGTTTGTATATGCAACCGCATGATGTCGCGGTAGTAAAGGAAATAATATAGGGATACCGTGTGCCGTGTCACGTTTTGTGATCGGGGCGCAGCATGAGTCGGCATGGAATACGCGCGCCTCATCTACATTGATAAAATGGAATACCATTTGAGAGGGAGGAAATATGCCGGGTGACGCCGTTACTTCCCATAGAACAGTTGTGGCTCATTACACCGGTGCTGATGAAGCCGGTCGGCTGCAGCATGGTACCGGGAAACTGGAATACGCGCGCACCCTGGAGATTATTGACCGCTACGCCCCGCCACCGCCGGCGGTAGTCCTGGATGTCGGAGGAGGCGCCGGCATTTATGCCCTTCCGCTTGCCCAGAAGGGCTACGAGGTGCACCTCATTGACCCGGTGCCGAAACACTGCGATCAGGCGCGGAAAGCGTCAGAATCCACCAGCCAACCTCTCGCCAGCATTAATTTGGGTGATGCCCGTACGCTGGATTGGAGCGACGGCAGCGTTGATTGTGTTCTGCTGCTGGGGCCTTTATACCATCTGACCGAAAAGGCAGATCGCGTGCGAGCGCTCAGCGAAGCTGCGCGAGTGCTGCGCTCCGGCGGTGTCGTCTTCACCGCAGCCATTTCGCGTTTTGCCAGCGCCATAGATGGGATTTTCAGCGGATATATGAAAGACCCCGATTTCCGGAGCATCGTTGCCCGGGATTTGGCATCGGGTCAGCACCGCAACCCCACCGGGCATCCGGGCTACTTCACGACAGCGTACTTCCACCATCCACTTGAACTGCAGGCGGAGATGGCAGAGGCGGGCTTGCACCACAAGTACACCCTCGCCGTCGAGGGTGTTGCCTGCCTGCTGGACGATTTTGATGCGCGATGGGCAGATGAAGGCTATCGAAAGCATCTTCTGGATATACTCCGGCAGTTGGAAGCGGAACCCTCCATGCTGGGCGCCGGCTCGCATCTTCTGGCGGTCGGGAGAAAGTGAAGGATATTCCCGGGAAACGGGAGTCCATCCGCCGTTTCCCAAAGGCTAAAACTAATTCTTGATAATTCATTTACTCATGCGTGCTGCCCGGATTAAGTGAAGGCTGCTGGAATTCTTTGAGGCATTCTGCCATACTGTCCAATTCGCTGCTAACCTTATCGGGTAAATGTAAGATTGAGATTGGTTTGGATGTGGGCATCGGGTAGGGAATAAAAAGGAGCCAGGTATCTTGTTACCTGGCTCTCATACTTACTACAGTAGAAATGTGTTATTGAATCAAACTTACCGCGCGGATATCCCCGGGCTCGGGGATGGTGCCATCAGAGGAACCCAGTAATCTCGCACAATCCGGATGAGGTTTACCATCAAGGCAAGGGATGTGTACGAGGATAATTCTGGGGCCAGGAGTACCTTTATCAAAATCCCTCAGGTAATATGGTCCATCTATCTGGATACAGCCCAGGCTGATAATCTTGAATCGTAAATTGGTACAACTGGTCCCCGCCTCTGTTTTTAATGTGCAGACACCTGGGTCACCGTTAGCGCCGGACTGCGCCGGGTCAAATAACGGGATAACGACTATTTTATCGATTGCTTCTTCTGCTGCTTTCCAAGAGTCAGTTTTTACACCCATATCGCCAGCTATGCAAGTAGGAATTTCAAGCCATGATTGACAGGCGTTACCTTTATTATCTTGACCTACTATCCTATCGCGCAATTCACTGTCACCACAACCGGGTTGATCGCATGGATCATCCAGGATGATGCCTGCTGAAAAATCAATCCACGTGCGAGCATCTAGTGGAGGATTATCTGGTTGTCCGTTAGAACAATTGGGGAGGAATATTTCCGGAACAGCATCATTCTTCTTTTTGTATAGATTACAGCAGTTAAATTCACCGGGTCCGCACTCCGATTCACCATCTACCCACAGGATCACGTATTCGGGGGGATCTCCCGGGTCATTATCGCATGATACGTATCCGGGCCATTTCGGTTCGCTATATCCGATCGGCCAAACAAGACCAGAACTCTTTGCCTTCCCACACACAGCAGCTGCCTCCGCTGAAATATCCACCTCACGCCAGCCGATTAAACCTGCAAAGAACGTTTTAGCCGTTTCAGTCGCCACGACAGTGACCGAGATAGGATCGCCTGAATCAAGGACATGTACCGTAATGTCCGCGCCCATTGCGCCATTTTGATCCACAGTATATTGCTGAGCTTTCGCAATAATTGCCGACTCACTATCATCTCCATGGCAAATCTCGTAAGCTCCTGCGAGTGCCCCGGCATCGGCAGCGTTCTGCATCTTGCGCCGTTCAGCATATATGTTGCCTACATCCACTGCCAAGGCTACAACAGCTACGAGGGCTACCAGTGATAAGGCAACAATAACCAGAACCTGCCCCTCTGGTTTACGTTTTCTATACCCTTCCAATTTTTTCTCCTGCACACTACGTGAACTGTCACCGGATGACCTATTCATCCTGTCCAAATATAATCATGCCGGTTTTGGCATGCAACGGGATTTCGTCAAGCCCCACCATAGCGGCGATAAAGGTCGTAAATGTATAATTCACTGTGACGGTGATGGGGCTTCCCGAATCGCGGTCCGCTATCTCTGGTGTGATAAGGATTTCTGCAATCGTGGTATCCGATAGATCCAGCCCATTGTTGGCTGCTTCCTGAACCACGGCGGCTTTAACGTCATCCTCTGCTTCAGTTTGAGGAAAATGCGAGGCGAACCGCGCACCCTCGCGCGACGCATTGATGATGATTATATAGTTGTTGAAAGCCCGTCCAAAATCAGCGATACCGATCAGCAGGAACACCAGTACAAAGATGACCAGCGCCATCTCCACCAGATTGGAGCCTTGCTCATGATGTCTGTTTTGCTTCTTCATAGTATGGTCTATCATCTTTAGCCTGTCTACTCCTTGACGGCTTTCTCGTCCACCAAGCGTTCGCGGACGAAATCGCCCTTGGGTAGGATACGGAAGTGCGCGGCATCCAGGGCATATTCCATATCGACAGTGCGGCGCCTTCGCCTACCGCCGCCGAGAGTTTGTTTCCCGGGTTGGGTTGAATAAATTGGGTGGAAGATTGATCCCTGCCGTTTCGATTTTCTCCATAAATGTCGGGCGTATACCCATCGCGGTAAAATAGCCCTCAATGCGTCCATTTTGAAAGCCTGTCTGGACAAAGCGGAAAATATCCTGCATGACGACAACATCCCCTTCCATCCCTTGCACTTCCGTAACCTGCGTGATTTTGCGTTTACCATCTGCCAACCGGTCGAGATGCACAATGACATGGATAGCGGAAGCAATCTGTTCGCGGATAGCCCGGAGCGGCAGATCCATCCCCGCCATCAGTGTCATCGTTTCGATGCGCGCCAGGGTATCGCGGGGGGTGTTTGAATGGGCTGTGGTCAGGGAACCATCGTGACCGGTGTTCATCGCCTGCAGCATGTCCAGGGCTTCACCACCGCGCACCTCGCCGACGATAATGCGGTCCGGGCGCATGCGCAGGGCGTTAATCACCAACTGGCGGATGGTTATTTCCCCGGTGCCTTCCACGTTGGGAGGGCGGGCTTCCAGGCGGACCACATGGCGTTGGTTAAGAAGCAACTCCGCGCTGTCCTCAATTGTGACGATGCGTTCCTTAAGGGGCAAGTAACTCGACAGGACGTTGAGGATGGTGGTTTTGCCGGTTGACGTCCCACCGGAGACAATAATGTTGAGCCGGGCTTTGACGCAAGCCTGCAAAAACGTCATCATGGAGGGTGTGGCAGTGTCGTTGGCAATCAAATCCTCGGTAGTCAGCACCGCTTTGGAGAATTTCCGGATACTGATGGTCGGACCGTCCAGGGCGAGGGGTGGGATGATAATATTGACACGCGAGCCGTCCGCCAAGCGTCCATCGACCATCGGGCTGCTCTCATCCACTCGGCGTCCCAGAGGGCTGACGATGCGGTCAATGATGTGCATGACTTCTTCCGTGTCACGGAAGTGGGTGTCGGTCTCCTCGAGGATACCGTTGCGTTCGATGTAGACCTGATCAGGTCCATTGACCAGAACCTCGGTGATGGTGTCGTCATCAATCAAAACTTGAATCGGACCTAAGCCCAACACGTCGGAAACGATTTGTTCAAAAAGGATATCGCGATCCGCCCGGCTCATGGGGATATGTTCTTCATTCAATGTCTCGACAAAGATTTGCTCCAGCGCGCGCCGTACGTTAGTGGTGTTGTTTATGTCCACTACCGGACTGAGTTCGGCAAGCAGGCGGCGCTGCACGCGTTCCCGTATACGGGCATAATCTTTGATCTGATTAGTATCTTGCCTTGTCAACTGTGATCCACGGGTTGCCAATATATCGGTCACCGGTCGCTGGTTTCTACGCATACTTCACCTCTACTTGACCCATATCGGATCGTATTCATCCCATTGGGTATTGCTTATATTGGTGACTTCGAGTTTGTCGTTATCCTGGTCGGAGCGCATGATATAAATTTGCATCAAGCCGGATCGGTTGGACCAGAAGACGATATGCTTGCTGTCTGCTGACCAACTGGGGTGTTTGTCCCACTCCCATGTGTTGGGGGATAATGGGTGGGGGTATGTAGCATCCAGATTAACGACCCAGATATCATCACCACCAAGTGCCTGACTTACAAATGCGATGCGGGTTCCATCTGGTGACCAGACCGGGTCATAATTCATTCCTGGCAATTCTGTCAATTTTGCGTACCATTGACCACCGGGACGATTGCTAGGAGGAAGCGTCAGATATATTTGCGGGTTTGGATCATCACCTTCTATCTGATTGAAGGTGAACCGCAAGCCGTCTGGCGAAAATCGCTCCTGTTCCTCCAAGGCTTCAAATTGTTCTCTTAAAATTGCTTCTCGTCCCAGAGCTTGGCGGTCAGATCCATCCGGGTTCATCACCCATAGTTCACCGCGATAGCGTTGATCGGAGAAAAAGAGGATCTTCCCCCTGTAAAGGGAAAGCACAAGCGGGGTGGGTTCGACTGCACCCCCACCGCCTCCCCCACCACTAACGATGGGTCTGGGCGTCGGTGTGATGGTTGGTGTGGGGGTCGGCGTAAGGAAGGGTTCAATATAGAGCATTCTTCCTTTAGCCCATGCGACATCCCCCAGGGGTAATTCTGAAGCCTTGCGGTATAGTTCGTATGCCAGGTAGGCATCCCCTAATCCTTTATGTTCATCTCCGCTACGGACATAGGCATCATAGAGCAGTTTGACCACCGTATTATCAAGATATCCCGGACGTGTGTCATAAACAATCTGCAGGGCGCTGATGGCAGCATCCCATTCATCCTGATAGAATAAGCTCTGTCCTTCAAGGAAGAGTTTAGCCAGTTGCTGCTCCCGACCCGCTACCGCGTTGCGAGGTTGCAGCGCGAGGGCTTTGGTAAAATAGGTTAATGCCTGGGGAAGCAGTTCCAGGTTCGCCGGTTTCAGATTGATAATTTCCTGTCCCGATGCTAGGTATAGTTCGTAAAGGTGTCTGACAACCTGGTCGTGTTCATAAGCTTGATTGAGCGCTTGAACGCTCTCATATTTCTCGATTGCTTGTTCTGTATTACCGGCTACGAATTCCGACTCAGCAGACAGAAAAAGTTCTTTAATGGAAAATCTATCTTCGATATCTTTGATCCGGCGCTCTACATCGCGATAGCGGGGTGCTGAGGCGGAGAGTTCATGGTAAGCATCAAGAGCGGCGTTGTAATCGCCAGCTTCGTCAAGAGCTACTGCCTTCTGATACAAAGCTTCTATTTCACGTTGATTAGTAATTTCTTCAAGGCTTTGCATGGCATGTTCGTCATCAGGTTGGCTGCGCAGCACTTCCTGGTAACGTTCCTCTGCCAGGTCAACATCACCAGCTTCCCGATAAGCATCAGCTTCTAGAAGCAATTGTGCGATGCGCCGATTTTCTTGAGCATCCACGATGATGGGTTCGACAAAATCGGTGACCGCCACAATGCCCAGAACTATCAGGTAACTCACCATCCCGACTAGGACTATGCCAAGCAGTATTGGTCCGAGACGTAAGGTCCACCTTTTCCCCCGGATCTTTCGCCCAGAAGCGTCAAGGTTGGCATGGAACATGGCTTCGTCCAACGCCTTTTTAGCATCCTTGTTTTCAGGATACTTTTCCAGCAAGTCTTGCAGCTGTTTGATGGCTAGTTCCCACTTGCCGTTTTGCATGTGGGACATGCCACTTTTGTATAAGGGATCATCTCGAACGGATGACACGGTATTCTCAAATGGACTCACGTTATTTTTCTCTCCTCAGGTATTTCACTACCCACCCGACATTATGTTCAGCGCTTCAAAAATCCTGGGTATCCCTGGTCCCAGCAAAACAACGAGCAGGGCGGGGAAGATCAAAAACACAAGGGCAAAGATCATTTTGATACTAGCTTGCTGTCCCAATTCTTGCGCCCGCATCCGCCGGCGTAAGCGCACCTCCTCTGCCTGGACGTGCAATACTTCAGCGATACTCACCCCCAACTCATTGGACTGGATGAGGACACCGATGAAGGTTTTGATTTCCTGGACGCCAGTCCGTTCAGCCATACGCTCCAGAGCCTGGTTGCGGGGTGTTCCAACCCGCATTTCGCGGACGGCACGGTTAAATTCACGCGTTAAGGCATTGCGCCATTGCTCACACACTTTGACCAAAGCCGAATCAAACCCCAGCCCGGCTTCCACACTGATGCTCAGCAGGTCCAATGCATCAGAAAACGTCGAAATAATCTCGTTCCGCTGCTGGTCCACGCGCATACGCAACCATATCCGCGGTGTCAGGTACCCCAGGGCTGCCAACCCCGCACAATTCCGGGCAAGGGTTAATAAAGGGGTGAGTGGTAGTCGTGCGGTCGAACGCAGGGCGAAAAGATACAGCGCAGCTGGGATGATGGCGCATAGAATCTGTAACCCTAAAACATCCGTCGGTGTCAATCCACCAGGTTCCCCTGCGTGCATAAGGTTCGTCTGCAATCTATCGATATTATGACGTGGCGTCAATCTGGCTAATGCTTTCAGCGATTTTCGCATAAACGGGGCGACTGCTCGAGCCCAGAATGAACGTGAAAATTCTGTCTCTTCGACAATGTCCCGGTTTTGCCGGTAACGGTTTAACCTTCCATCCTGATCGCGTTTGGCGCTGGACGGTGCGAGGGAGATCCAAACAAGCAAAACTGCCAGGGCAGCAACGATGGCAAAAACGCCTGGAGACCACAAAAAGCTGGCATTGGATAATATATCATTGATATTCATGATTACACCTTGATATCGACGATGCGCCGTATAAACAGAAAGCCAATCACCTGTAAAACTATTGCGATGATAGGGAGTAACCGTACCCAACCTGGTGCGAATAGCTGGCTGATATAGTCAGGGTTGATGATAAACATCACTAATGCCAGACCAAAAGGTAATAAGGCCAATATATAACCTGTCAAACGCTGCTGGGCTGTTAAGACGCGGATTTCCTGAAGAATGTGCAGGCGGTGGCGGACGGTGGATGCAATTGTTTCCAGGCTTTCTGCAAGGTTGCCGCCGGTCTCATATTGCACATTGATCGCGATGACGACCAGGTTGAAGTCGTCTGAGCCTATTCTATCCGCGGCATCCTGTAACGCATAACGGATAGGTTGTCCTAAACCAACTGCTCTCATCACGTTAGCCATCTCCGTTGACGCGGGGGGACCCAGTCGTTCGATTAGAACCTCGATTGCTTGCGCCAGACCGTAACCAGCCCGCAGCCCACCCACCAATAGCGTCAGCATGTCGGCAATTTGGTTTGTGAAAAGCCGCAACCTGCGTCTTTGCCTGGATCTCATAATGAGTACCGGGACGAAGCCAAAGATAGCTGCCAGGACGATGCCCAGGATAACGCTTAAACGCCATATACCAAGGGAAAACCCCACCAGGGCTAATCCGATCATAATGAGCGTATATTCTGCAGCTGTCATGGGGATATCCGCGCGTTTGAGTTCAAACGCCAGGCGCATCCCAAATGGTTTTCGCCCTGCAGCGGTTCTATACGCAAGGCCTACAGCCCGTCCGTTTTGACTTACGATTTCGGGACTCTCAACCCCATATTGTATCAACCGTTGATCAACCGGATCACGCTTCTGAAAGATTAACCATAGCGCCATAAATAGAAGACATATCGCTAATGCGATGAGCGATGCAATCAAGATTGGGGCACTCACTTGCATGGTTTACCTTCTTTATTTCTGATTATCCTGAATACTACTGTCCAATAGCGTATCGACTGCGCTTTTTCTCTGCCAGAACCACGTCCTATCGCGGGATTTTCTCTCGAGATCGTTCTTCTGGGGCTTGCCACGCACTGCTATTTCAATATCCGGAGGGGTGTCCGGTTCTGTTTTTGGCTTAACAAGCGCTGGTTTGGTCCCGCGCCTTTGTGTCCTGGAAGTGCTAATCCTGGGGCTCTCTGCCAGGGTTCCTATGGATAGATCGTCAATGAGTTGTGCAGCAATTTTCCGGATGCCGCGTGCGACCGCACTCCGCTTGTGACTCAACATCAATGGAACTCCCCGGTTCACCGTATGTGTCACCAGCGGTTGGTCATCGGGCACAGTGAACTTGACCGGCATCCCGAGCCGATTTTCAATATCATCAATACCTACTCCTCCTCTGATAGAAGACCGGTTCAGGACTACCCAGATTTTTTCGGTTGGATAACCTTCCATCTGAAAGTAATCCAGCATCAATTGGCTGTTTCGCAACCCGATCATTTCCGGTAGAACCGTCATGATGATCTGTTCGGCGCCGTCAAGGTAGGCAAATGCCGTGTCGTCTAATGGTAATCCAAGGTCAACGATGACCCATGGGAACATCCGTTTGAGCATAACGAGTATATGCTGGATTTGCGGGAGGGTGAGTGACTCGGTCAAATCCGCAGGAGGTGGTGCTAATAGCACCTTTATCCCTGACACATGATCTGCGATCACACTTTGAATCAGCAACTCGTCCAGGCGGGATAACCTGGGCAGCAAATCGGCAACATCACGCTGTTGGTGCAGGTTGAGCGCGACATCCAGGGCTGGGGCAGCATAGTCGGCATCAACGAGGACAACGGGTTGCCCGCTCTTTTGATATAGGCTGATAGCTGTGTTGATGGCGATGGTCGTCCGTCCAGTGCCGCCCTTTGGCGCGCAAAAAACGATGATTTTTCCGGCAATGCCTACTACCGATTCGCGGGAAACAGTGGGCACGCGCTGCCATGCCAGAATTTGATTAAGGGTCAATAGTAGATCATCTGCCTCAAAGGGTTTGATAATAAAACTGCGAGCCCCCACCAGTACCGCCTGACTGGCTTCGCTGGTGTTCTCCTTTTCTACCATAAAGAGGATGGCGGCGTTAGAGACCGATGTGGCTAGCTGGCGGATGATGGGGATAGCATCCATCCCATCCAGGTTATCATCCACAAGGATGATATGGGGTAACAGGTCGCGCGCTCGTACCTGGGCGAGATTTGGCTGGGCGACCCAATGCAGACGGTGATCCATAAACCTGCTATTAGCTAAAATCTTACTGATATGAGCTTCCGTGTCTTGCTGTGTCGTTACAAGTAAGACGCGTAGTATTTGTCCTTGCATGAGTTCAGCCACGAGTTCCTCCCAAGTCACAATATTCGACAATCCAAGGTTATATAGGTGATTTACACAAATCCATTAAATTTTCAGGGTGAAATTTGGTTAGGGATGATGTAGCCGTTGATGACATAATCAAGGTCAACCGGTTCGACAGTGAATTGTCCTTCCGCCTGTGGTGCGCGGAGCACCAGGTCCACCACTGCGCCGGCATCTTTCATATATTTCAGGACCAGTGCATCCTGCGGGTTGACCGTCAGTAGAAAAGCCCTGGGGGCTCCCGTTGGTGCACCGTCCTCATCGCGGTTATGAACAACGGCTGCGATCGTCACGTTTTGTAACAGGTTAAACGTTACACTTTCAACCTGCTCTGCTTCAGCTACACCGACGATGAAAGGGCTGGTTTCTTTAGCACCAGGTAAGAAACCGGTGTCGCGATTGGTGGGCAGCGGCATAGTATATAGGAAATCGACATGATCCCCGGCTTTGAGGACATCCAGGCTGCTTAATAGATCACCGGCAGGATAGGCCATCAAGACTTTGTCTTCAGAGAGGACCAGCGCCAACCGCCCGTCGTTGCCAATGACATTGGGGTCGAGTATGCGGTTCCCCAATATTATTTCTCCAGGCTGGAGCTCCGTCAATGAGAGCTTGCCAATGACCTGATCGACCTCGGTTGAGGCGAATTCGGGTGCGATTTCAACCGGTACTTTTACGATTTTCACATCTTCTGTCGTAATCAGGGTACTGAGATCAATTGCATGCGTGGCGACGACCACACTTTGCTCTGGAGCGTTCAATTCCTCTCTGACGGCGCGGTCAGCAGTCGCATTGGAAAGTGTAATAAAGGCAATGCCTGCAGCGATGGCGGCGACAACAACACCTGCGATGAGCCATAAGTACCCCCGTAAACGCCCCATAAACCCCTCCTCATTCAGAATACATCGTGGAGATTGCTCGTAATTGGATATTCGGATTTCCCCCAAGGGAAGCAATCACCGGACCAGTTAGAAACTGGTGTTCATAGGTCACGGTGACGAAAACGGTTTTTCGCCATACACTGTCGATAACAGTCGGTGTAATCACCAGGCTTTCTGAAATTAAACCAGTAGTCCAACGCGGCATTTCATCGATGACAAACTGCTTCATGATTTCTTCTTGCTCGTTCTCATCGACTTTGGGGTGCACAATTCCGTAACGTGCGATTTCCCGAGACGCATTCGCAATGGTATCGTACCTGAATACAGCTATCCCGAATTCAATTATTCCCATGAGCAGAAGCAATAGCAACGGTAAAAGCAGCGCAAATTCTACGAGTTGTTGTCCTCGTTGTAAAAGTTCACCATCTCGTATTGGTCTAAGTTTGTGATCCATTTAATGACTCTTAACGTACAGATACTTAAACAATTAAAATACATACTTAATCTGTAAAAAAAGTGTTAGAAAACTGAGCCTCAAGTGGTCAGTATACACTTTTGTAAAGAACTGTCAATCTGCAAAATTCAATGTATTATAAATAAAATTCTAGGTAAAATCAAGTATTTGAATCAGATTTTACTCCTTTACTGTGTTCTGAAGTGTGGTGATCAATGACAGATGATGCACGCATTTATAGTATAATTATAACTTGTTTCTGATCGAAATGTCGTTACATATTGGTAAAAGTAGTGTTAATGCGGTACACTATTTGTTAATCCATACAAAGAATATGGATGATCAAGCTACCGAGATTTGTACACAGCTATTGTCCTTACTACAAGGGGCGATGGCTCAACTCTACATTTATGGGAGCAACTATGATAAAGGAATCCGGGATGGAAGAGAATATTAAAAATCTGTCGCAGGAGCGTTTTGGACGCTATGCCGCAGGCTATGTGCAAAGCACAGATCATGCTAATGCGGATGAATTAGGGTATCTTGTCTCGCTGGTGCAGCCAGAAGAGACCTGGTCTATGCTGGATGTGGCAACCGGGGGCGGTCACACAGCCCTGGCTTTTGCGCCCTATGTATCATCCGTGATCGCCAGTGATGTCACGCCCCAGATGCTGGCACAAGCCAAGAGCTATATCAATGGACAGGGCATTTCGAACGTGCGTTATGAAATAGTGGACGCGATGCAAATGCCGTTTGATGCGGGTACATTTGATCTGGTGACCTGTCGCATCGCTGCGCATCATTTTTCGGATGCGGTCTTGTTTGTTCAGGAAGCGAATCGCGTGTTAAAACCTGGTGGCATTCTGTTGGTGCAGGATCAAGCCATGTCCGAGGATGCTTTGGCTGCGCGTTATTTTGAGGCTTTTGAGAAATTACGGGACCCCAGCCACAACCGGGCTTTTAGCCTGACGGAGTGGACGGATATGCTATCGGCATCAGGATTTAGTGTTGACCATATCGAAAAAATACGACGCCATCACGCATTTGCACAATGGACTGGCAGGCAGGGCGTCACACCGAGTACAATCGCGTGCCTGATTGCGCTGGCGTTATCTGCGCCACCTGCTGTCCAATCGTGGATGCAACCGCGTTTTATGGGGACGCCTGAAGCGGAATTTTACAGCGACCACGTCATTATCGTGGGGACAAAACGACCCCTTTAAGGAGGACAAGATGATCCTGAGTTGTTCGACTTTGTGCTGCACCCTGGATGCCTACCCTCACATAGAGGGAACACTGGTAAAAATAAAGGCCTTGGGTTTCCATACGATCGACCTTGCTGCATTTGAAAACTGGCAGAATATCAATCCCTCAGTGCTGGCGCAATCCGGAGAAACGTGGTCTGCAGAGTTCTTACGGGCTATCGAGCTTACAGGTCTCAAAGTCAGTTCCTTTAATTGCGGGTTAAGCATCCCACTCAATAGCCTACAGAGACAGCATTTCACACAGATTGAGCGGGAATACCGCTCGCTGGTCAACCTGGCAGAAAGTGTGGGTTGCCCGAATATCACGGTGCAACCGGGTAACCCCGTTGACGGTATCGCACCTGATACCTTGTTAGCTATTGCGGCAGAAAATGTGCGGGCGTTGGCGTCTATCAGTCAGGAGAAGGGCATCACACTTAGCCTTGAAGGTCATCAGGGTTCAATCCTGGAGGATCCGGACGTTGCCTATCATTTTATAGAATCCTTGTGGCCTGCAGTCGGATTTACTTATGACCCCAGCCATTGGACTATGCAGGATATCCCTCTGCCTGCCACGGAACCTCTTCTCGACGTCTTATACCACGTTCATATGCGTAACGCCACAACGGATAAAATGCAGGCAGGGATGGCACAGGGGAAGGTGGATTTCGAATGGCTGGTCAGAGCACTGGAAAAACATGGATACCAGGATGCTGTGTCCATCGAGTATTTTTCGGGTTTTGACAGGGATTTCAAAGAAACGCTGGCATTACGCGATGTCCTCCTTTCATTGGGTGTGGGATAGCGTAAAACCGGAGTCTCATTAAAACGTTATGATTGGATTTGTAATCTGCCATCATCCTGTAAATGGAGAGTTGCAATGAATTTCGTTTTTTTCTTGCCCGATGAAATGCGCGCGGACAGCGTTTCCTGCTATGGCAATCCTCTTGCGTTAATGCCCAATTACGACCGTATCGCTGAACAGGGCGTAAGATTTGACCAGACCTTTGTACAGCACACAGTTTGCACGCCGTCACGCTGCAGTCTGATGACGGGCTGGTATCCTCACGTATCAGGACACCGTACCTTGTGGCATCTTCTGCGTCCGCATGAACCAAGTCTTTTCAGATATCTTAAAGAAGCAGGATACCACATTGAATGGTATGGAAAGAACGACCTGTATGCTGCGGAGTACTTTGAAGGTGTGGTTGACCGCTATGCCGATCCTGGTGGTGGGCACGCTGGCCCCAATGCCTTTCAGCCTGGTGAAGAAGGCTACTTTAGTTTCCTTTACGAACCTTTCGCAGGACGGATAGAGGAAACTGGTGACATGCAGCGCGTACAGGCAGGGATTGATTTTCTGCGCCATCGTGGACCAGACTACACAGCCCTTTGTGTTATATTTGCCGTTATCCATGCCGCACCCTCCCTATGCCTGCCCGCAGCCTTTCCACGATCTGGTCAATCCGGAGGATATCCCGCCTTTGAGACAGCCTAACCTTCCCAACAAGCCCGACTACTACGCGTTAATCCGCCGGTATCGAAATCTGGATCTATGCCCGGATGAAATATTCGCCAGGATCAGAGCGGTATATCTGGGATGTAACAGCTATGTCGATTGGATGCTGGGGCAATTACTGGATACCCTGGATGCCACCGGATTGGCGGAGGATACGGTCGTCATTGTTTCTTCAGATCATGGGGATTGGGCTGGTGATTATGGACTGGTTGAGAAATGGCCCAGTGCGCTGGATGACACACTCACACGCGTTCCGTTAATCATCCGCGCGCCGGGTAACACCTCCGGTCATGTGATTCGCGAACAGGTCGAATTCTTTGATATTATGGCAACAGTGATGGCATTGGCAGGTGTAAAGACGCGCCACACCCATTTTGCTCAATCCCTGGTCCCTCAATTGTACGGAAGCCCGGGAGATCCGGATCGCGCCGTGTTTGCTGAAGGTGGTTATGATCCCCATGAACCCCACTGCTTTGAAGGGCGTCCCAATGCCAGCATCTTTACGGATACCAGCCATATTTATTATCCCAAGGGTTTGCAGCAAAGAGAACATCCTGAAAGCGTGTGCCGGGCAACTATGCTGCGTACGCTGGGGGCGAAACTCGTCCGCAGACCCGAAGGGGTCAATGAGTTGTATGATTTGCGCCACGACCCCTTTGAATTGGAAAATATTTATAATCATGCCGATTATAGCGCCCTGCAGAACAAACTGGAAAACATGATGCTGGATTGGGCTATCCAGCACTGCTGATGTCACGCCGATGCATGAGGATCCAAGAGGATTGCCACCGCGATAACAAGACCTGATAAGCATAGATACAGTGTTGGATCATCTATTATTTTGGAGATCAGGAATATGAAACCACAAACGATAAGCGAACAAAGTCATTCGAGAACCATCGCGGGATACACCCGTTGCAGCGAAGACGGAAGTGCTGGTAGTCGGCGGCGGTCCTGCCGGTATTGGTGCTGCGCTTGCTGCAGCCCGGTGTGGTGCAAAAACCACGATAGTTGAGCATTATGGGTTTCTGGGTGGGATGTGGACTGCCGGTCTGTTGAATCCTATCCTTGATTATGAGGAGAAAGGGGGGATCGTCAGTGAATTGCTGCACCGTCTAAGCGCCGCTGGAAAGATGGCGGATGGTTCACGGGCAAACTTTGACAACGAATATATGAAATTTATGCTGGACCGCCTGCTGTTGGACGCGGGGGTCGACATACGTTTGCATCGTTCTGCTGTGGAGACGATTCTGGTAGGGAATCGTGTGGCAGGCATTGTCACCGAGAGTAAATCGGGAAGGGAAGCGATGTTGGCTGACATCGTCATTGATTGCACCGGCGATGGCGACGTCAGCACCTGGGCTGGTGTCCCTTTCCAGAAAGGCAATGAGATTGATGGTGAAATGCAGTCTGCGACCCTGTTCTTTATGTTGGCGAATGTTCACTACCGCCAGGAAAAACATGGCAGAGAGATATATGACAAACTGATGAAAGCTGCTCAAGAACACAACTTGAGTTATATCGTACCCTACCAAACGCCTTCATTCTTCCACCTTTCATTACCCTACCACACCATTGTACAAATCGCACACCTTCATGGCATTGACGGCACTCATGCCGATGACCTTTCTCGCGCTGAAATTGCAGCCCGGCAGCAGATTCAGGATGTGCTGGAGGTGATGCAGCTTGTTCCTGAATTTGCGGGGGTAGCTCTGGTCACGTCCGGACCCCACATTGGGATACGCGAGACTCGCCATATGGAGGGACGGTACCGGCTTGAGGAAGAGGATTTGCTGAACGGGCGCAGTTTTGAGGATGGCATATGCTGGACCCGGTTCAATATTGATATACACGGTGCGCCTGCTAATGGGGTCGTCGATATTAAGGGGCGGCAGGTGTCGCCCTATCAGATTCCTTATCGCTGCCTGCTTCCGGTGAACCGGGAGGCGCTGCTTATGGCTGGACGTTGTATATCCGGTTCCTCTACCGCGCACGGATCCTATCGTGTCACAGGAGATTGTGTGGCAATGGGGCAAGCTGCCGGCACGGCGGCAGCCCTCAGCGTATCTGCCGGTATTTTACCAACTGCTTTGGCACCCTCCGCACTTATTCACCAGCTGCGTGAAGACAATGTGAATTGCTGAGCGTATCTACAGATAAAACCTGGCGTCCAAAAAAATGGAAGGTCACTAAACCAAATGCTTGAAGGATAATCTCCGACAGGGGATTGGCACAAATCTTGAAATTTCACAGGTCGTTTCAGAATAGTGGCGACATACAAAATCGAGAGACAACGTGCAATTCAATGCACCTTTAATGGCCTATTCTGAAACTTACCCGACTTCACGACGTGGTATTTCGTTAGAAATCATAGGGTGCTGTCTGCTATCCAACCTGATCGTTACCTGGACAGGCGCATTGTTATCGTCATTGATGACAGCGGTCAATTATGACTGAAGTCACCTGGAAAAGTATGACCGGTGACATTAAGCACCTTTACATAGCATAAACGGTGGTAGAATAAAAGTATATTTTTCTATATCAGTTAGCAGTCAACCTGTTTTTTTTGGAATCATTTTGCATTTATTGGGTATGTGAGCTGGTCGGTTATTATTTATGAGTTTTCCTGCCAGAACCAATTGCATGGGAGGTGCAAAATGAACCAGACTGTGAGTCCTGTTGTTGATCGTTCGTCCCTGATTAAGGCGTTAACCCCCTATAGTAAAGCCAATGATTCCGTCGCGATTTGGCAGCTTGTGAACACAATGATTCCCTATGCCGTACTGGTGACGCTGATGATTATCCTGGTGCGCAATAACATTCCCTATTGGATAACGCTTTTACTTTCCATCATCGCCGCGTTATTCTTGATCCGCATCTTTATATTTTTCCACGATGCGTGTCACGGTTCTTTTTTCTCTTCCCGCACCGCAAATACTATTATCGGGTACATCACCGGTATTCTAACCTTTACTCCGTATTTCCAGTGGCGGCGCAGCCATGCTGGCCATCATTCTACAGCAGGTAATTTAGACAAAAGGGGAACCGGCGATGTCTGGACCATGACCGTGCAGGAATACAAAGAGGCTGACAAGCTCCATCGCTTCCTGTATCGTTTTATCCGCCATCCCCTGGTCATGTTTGGATTGGGACCTGTTGTTATGTTCCTTATCGTGCATCGTTTTGCCGGGAAAGGTGAGAAAAAACGCGAAAAGCAAAGTGTGCTTATCACCAATGTGGCGCTGGTTGCGATCCTGATTGTTGCGCATTTTACGATTGGGCTGGGGACGTATATTATGGTGCAGTTGCCCATTATCTACTTTGCGGGGATGATCGGATTGTGGATGTTTTATGTCCAGCACCAGTATGCAACGGTGTATTGGGCTCATGATAATGAGTGGGACAGAATTCGAGCGGCGTTTGAAGGCGCCTCTTACTATAAACTGCCCAAAGTGCTGCAGTGGTTCACCGGTAGTATCGGGTTCCATCACATTCATCACTTGCGCGCTGGGATTCCCAATTACAACCTGGAGCGCTGTTATCTGGCGGTTCCAGCGGTGCAGAAAGTTCCGCCGATTACTATAAAACCCAGTCTTGAATCCCTGTGGATGAACTTAATTGATGAACAGGCGGGTCGGATGGTCAGTTTCAAGACTGCAATGAAATCCTGAAGCGGTGCCAGGGATGATTATCTAACAGACAATGTCCAGGTTATGCTGCCAACCTGGACATTGTCTTATTAAATCAAGTAAATTTAGTCATCCAGCAAACCGTGCTGGAGTCCCAAAGGTAAGGGTGCGGGACGTTCGCACGTGCTCTCGATGTCCACATATGTGCCTTCCCGGGCTGCATCCAGGGTAGCAAGCATAACGTCGAGAACGTGATATGCCATTTCCCCACTGGCTCTATGCTGCCTGCCTGAACGCAAAGCATATGCCATATCAGCAACAGCCAGACCCCGGCTGTTTTGTGTATAACCAAAGGGGATTGGCACATTTTGCCATTCAGCGTCACCTGCGCGCCTTATACGCACCGGACCGCCGAACGTATTGGGATCCGGAACACTTAAGGTGCCTTCGGTGCCGTAAATTTCAATGCGCGGAAGTTCGTGCGACCAGACATCGAAACTGGTGATGATGTTGCCAATCGCACCACTGGCGAATTTCAGGGTGCTGGATACGTGTGTGGGTGTTTCTACCTCGATTTTCGTGCCGTAGTGCGGTTGGCTGGTGATTCTGCGCTCCGGGAAAGTTATACGTGCCTCACCGGAGACTCTCTTTACGGGACCCATCAAGTTGACAAGAGCTGTCAGGTAATAGGGTCCCATGTCCAGCATAGGTCCGCCACCCAGTTCATAGTAAAAAGCAGGATCGGGGTGCCAGCTTTCATGACCGTGGCAGAGCATAAATGCTGTTGCTGCAACAGGTTCGCCAATCCAACCGTCATCAATAAGTTTCCGGCAGGTCTGGATACCGCCACCCATAAAGGTATCAGGTGCACCACCGGCACGCAAGCCCTTGGCTTTGGCTAAAGCTAAAACCTCTTTTCCCTGTTCCCGTGTCAGTGTAAATGGTTTTTCGGTATGGACTGATTTCCCGGCTTCCAGAGCCTCCATCGAGACTTCGTAGTGGGATTGGGGTGTGGTGATATTCACCACGATTTCTATTTCTGGGTCAGATAATAATTCTGCATTGGTACCTGATTGTGGAATATTAAATTTTTTCGCCTGTCCATGTGTGCGTTCCATGATCAAATCAGAACATGCCACAATATCCAGGATCTCAAAAGTTTGGGGAGATTGCATATAGATGCTACTTATGTTACCGCAACCGATAACGCCAATCTTTGTTTTTCTCATTATTTTCTCCATTAATCCTTTAGCCTACAGACTTGCCCAGAGCAGTCCGCGTTTTACGATTTCTAAAGCTTCAGGCACCTGGAAGTCAATTGCAACATGACCCAGTGACGTGTAGAACACCCGGGCTTTGCCGTACATGCGTTTCCACGCTACAGGCATCACGGTGCCATCAATCCAATAGGCGTGGTCGCCATTAAAGGTTGTCGTTGCCAGAACCTCATTGGAGGGATCTGTGTGCATATAGTATTGTTCGGAATGCATTTTGAAGTCACTCAAGCCCTGGACAATGGGATCATCTTTCTTCGTGATATTGACTTCATAATCAATAACACCACCCGGATGCGCGACCCACTGACCGCCGACCATGAATTGATAGTTAACGTTATTGCGGAAGGAATCTCCCATGCCACCATGCCAACCGGCAATCCCAACGCCACTTTTTACGGCATCCAGCAGTCCTTTTTCCTGCTCATTGGTGATGGTTCCCATGGTCCATACCGGCACGATTAAGTCCAATCCCATCATCATATCTGCGTCCAGATATACATCCAGATTATCAGATACACGGACGCTGTAACCTTTAGACTCGAGGAATGGCTTGTAAATGGCAACGCATTGATCCGGTTCGTGCCCCATCCATCCTCCCCATACCATCAGGGCTTTTTTTTGTGTTGATTTGTCACTCATGATTTCTCCTTAAGTTTTATTTTTGAATTACTGATATGTGTTACGCCCACCAGTTTTAAGCCTATATCACTTTTGTGATTCTACAAATCACCTCATGTGCATTTGACAGGGATGCCGTTCTGCGCTGCTGAAGCCCGGATGGCATCATAGAGCCGTGCCATCCGCAAGCCGACTTCTGGTGGACTGGGATTTTTTATCTCACCCCTGCGGACCGCCAGGAATTGTTCCCAGACCCCCAGGGAGGGCGGGAGTTCAATAGGGGAAAAATCTTCTTCACCCTGGCGCTGCACCTCCAGCCACCGGCCCCAGGCGCCTGTCCGGAGGATAGCATCCGTGCAAAAGACTCGAATATCGGATTTGCAGGTGCGGATAGTCTCACCACAGCCATGCAGA
Organism: uncultured Chloroflexia bacterium; assembly: GCA_963700595.1. Taxonomy (GTDB): domain Bacteria; phylum Chloroflexota; class Anaerolineae; order B4-G1; family SLSP01; genus PWVB01. The sequence goes on along the minus strand of CAVOYE010000006.1, from coordinate 231,515 downwards.
GATACGAGAGCCCCCGATGCCAGACGGGCAATAACAGCTGCCAGGGTCTCTACAGGACGACCATTATTATCAACCCACGCGGCTACATCGACAAATTCTTCACCTGCCAGGTCCGCCACGGTATTCAGCAAGTGCGCGCCCGTATCAAACATAAAACCACCGCCGGATATTTCAGGAACCTGCCGCCATTTTCCGGTTGTACCAGGTCCCCAGCTTTGCCATACCGTTCCGCTGATACTCAGCAGTTTACCCAATTCACCAGATTGCAGTAACCGTACCGATTCGCGGATCTCCGGTGACAGGCTGCCGTTAAAAGCAACAACCAGCAAACGTCCTGTCTCATCCCGGGTCTTGATCAGCTTTCTGGCTTCATCCGCATTCATCACCATTGGCTTTTCGAGAAGGACGTCCACGCCAGCCCTCAGGCATTTTTGAGCCTGATTGTAGTGAATATTGTGGGGTGTAACAATAAACACGGCATCTGGATGGTAAGTACTCAGCAAGGTATCTAAATTTTCTTCATTCGCAGGCATCGATATATCAGCCTGTTCAAATACCTTCGCTGTCTCAGCCAGTGATTCGGGTGAAATATCACAAACCGCCACAATTTCTGTGGTGTCTGTTTGTTTTAACAAATTCCGCAGGTGGTTTCGTCCCATCCCACCGCAACCGATGATTGCCATTCGAACGCGTTTTGCCATATGATATCTCCTTATTTTTTGTGTTAAACACGACCGTTCTGTGGTAACTGTCGCGCTTTGAATCAGGATCGAATACAGTTTCTACAGGTTGCTAACCCGGGCGACGAATGCTAATGGATCTTTCTGCATTACCTCGTAAACGACTTCCCACAGGGTCGGGGCATGGATCAGATAGGTACGGGCGTCCAGTACTTTGCCCTCCAGGAGTCCCGGTGTTGACATATATTGGGCGACCCTGTCATATCTTTGTTCCCACCCGGAGAAGTTATGGGGTGTATATAGTTTCGTTTTTTGAGCGCCGTCAGGCAGCGTGAGCATATAGACAAAGGGTGTTCCGAACAAATAAGGTGGCTGCGAGAGCTCCTCGATGGCATGCATCGAGGTGTCAGGTTTTAAACCGCAGCCCAACATGAGGATATATCCGTTTAAATCGCGTAAAGCTCTGAAAGGAGAGTGTGCGCCACAGGGCGTGGTGTCTTTGTCATGCTGGTCAAGGAAAGCACTGGTCAGCGGGCCTGTAGCACATACGGAATGCGTGGGGTGGATGCTCCGGCGTGTCCCGTACCGTTTCCGAAAATATTCGGGAATGACGCCGATATTCGATGGTGTTGACCGCACATCAAAGACTGGATTCTTGGGCGTCACAATCTCGTAGCTCAGCGCCGGCATCAACAAGGTCCCTTCCGGTCCCAGCGCAGTAAGGAGTCCCTGGATTACCGTCTCGGGACCCCCTTCAACATAGCCCAGCGCGCTGAGTGAGCTGTGCACTAATACCGCGCTACCTTGCGGTAAACCCAGGGTTTCTAAATCATCAGCGATAGTTTGTGCAGTTTGAACTTGATCCATTCTCACCTGTTTCCGTCCATGGAATTTATTAGGCCAATTTTGCTCAAGAGCTCAAATTCAGTCCAACAGCGGTAAAGAGCCCGCGGTACGTGAAAACATCCTTTCCATTTACCACCTTTAAGCGGTAACAAGATATCACCCTTACGATTCAGATAACCGTACCATTCCCCATAGGTGGGGTCAGGAAAGTGCTGCCAGGCGTAGTCATGAACTCTTTGGTACCATGCCCAACATAGCTCAAGTCCGGTGACGCGATAAGCCATACTCAAAGCCACCAGGGCTTCCAGGTGTACCCACCATAATTTCTGATCCCATTCCAATTGCTGGGGTGGGTGACCATGGACGTCCATGAAATAATATAATCCATTGTAATCAGGATCCCATCCGAAATCCAGAATACTGAGTATCGTATTCACAGCCTGGTTAATCAGGACCTGATCCTTACGCCGGAGAGCGATATCGATCACAAACCACATAGCTTCGATGCCGTGCCCCGGATTGATGAGCCGCCCTTCGAAACTATCAATGTGGCTGCCATCCGGCGCGACATTTTCATATATCAAATTTTGTTCTGGGTCGCGGAAATAGTGCATGACTTCATCGAGCACAACATCGACGGTTTTTTCGATTTCTAATGAAGGGAGCAGCGCTTCCAGCTCTAATGACAAATTGCATAGAATCATGGGCAGAGCGAAGCTTTTCATGGGACGCGTGCCCGGAACGGTCTTTTCGTATCGCCCCTTAGGATGGTCTTTGCGTTTCAGGATGTTGTGGTAAGTGCGTAGTGCCAGGTCGGCAGCTTCAGAACTCTCCGTAGCGAGTGCAAATTGTCCGAATGCCATCGCGGCAAAACAGTCAGAGAAAATGTTATAGGGCTGGACAAGGGGTTCCCCTGACCGGTTCAGGGAAAAGTACCAGTTTCCTCGATCGTCCATGCCGTGCGCGCGGAGAAATCTAGCACCGTGGGCAGCGATATCAAGCCAGCTCTGGCGCTTTTCCACTCGATTGTAAAGCATCGCAAAAGTCCATACTTGACGGGCTTGTAACCACATAAATTTATCGGTGTCATAGACCTGTCCTGTTCGATCCAGGCAAGTAAAATAGCCGCCGTATTCAAAATCGATGCTGTGTGCTTCCCAAAAAGGGATGACATCCTCCAACAGCGCTGAACGGTAATGTTGGGCTAATTCATGGTAGTTCATAGTGGTTTTCAATTCCCTGGGGATCTATGTTTATCAGGCACTAGGCTCTCGCTGCCAGCTTGCTGAAAACGTCCCGGAAAATAGCGTCACGGTTAACCTGGTATGCACTCCGTATGAAATGACGGGAATCGTCAAAACTCCAGGTGCCCTGATCTGTGAGGATTGGGCTGTGAACCAGGTTGGAAGGCGTCATTGTTTCATCCAGTAAAAAGGCTATTGCCGATATATCCCAGATGACTTTGGACCAGCCAAAGTGATCCTGGTGGTAGGATTTTACCGTGTCTGCCAGATAATCGCCGATTGCCCCTTGCCCCTGCACGTAGCGTTCAATTTCCGGAATGGTTGTGTGCAAGTGTGAGACGACATTCATACAGGGCAGCTGCACCAGAGGCACCCCGCTGTCCAGGATCACCCGCGATGCTTGTGGGTCTTGCCATAAATTAAACTCGCGGGTATTGGGCCAATGCAGGGCATTCCCGCCCAACCAAACGATGACGATGCGCGTGATAATTTCCGGTTCCATCAGAATTGCTGAAGCGACGTTGGTTATTGCGCCGATGGGAACGACGTACAGGGGTTCATCTCCTTCGTCCCGTTCCATCGCTTTGGCAATCAAGTCGTGAGCGGCGTCACTTTCGACAGGATGCTGCCAATCTGTGAGATATTGTGTTGACCCTCGGAACACAAAACCTTGGTCGGGCACATCAATGCGGTCCAGTAAGCGCAGAATTTCCTGATAACTTTTTTCCATGCCGTCCGCCGGTCCTGAAGAACGGGTGTTGTGAAAAGGAGCGGCGTAAATTGCATCGACTTTCAGCTTTTCCGGTGAGAACATCGCATACACGACAGCGAATTGGTCATCAACTTCATTGTAGGTATCGGTGTCAAGAACCATATGTAAAGCACTATCGGGTGGTTCCAATCGTTTGATGCGAAAACTTTCAGTGAGGGTTGGAAATTCCATCGGTTTTACTCCTTATGAGAAATGTGTGACAACAATATCATCAATTAACAACCAGAAATCCGCTGGCTTTACACCAAGACGCTTTGCCAGTAATGCAAGGATGGTTGATGAACGATGGCGCTTTGATAGTATAACACGTAAGACATCAGGATGCAGACTATCAAAATAGCGTGTAATCCAATAACCGCGAACATACAAATATATGAGTGTATCTTTGTCGGCGCGGCTTAGCTGCCGATAACCTTTCGGATTAGTTTTGGGTATAGTGTTTTCAAGGTTGAATAAGGTTTGGGGTTGCACCGTATTATATCCGAAGTACGCGTCAACCGCGGTCATCGCCAGACCTTCATTAAGCCAAGCCGGTAGTTTGAGATGGTTGGTGCTGGCATGGGTCAATTCATGACAGGTGATCAACTGGACTTTCATCCAGCTGTCCATGCCTTCGACAAATATGCGCTGCCCCATCGAACGGTCCGATTTCTGTAATATTTCAGGTGGTTTTACACCGATAGCGGGATGTTGCGGGTAGGGCATGCTCCATCCTCCGCTGTATGCCCATAACTTTTTTGCATGGAAAGCCCACAGGGGAAAGGCTAGTGCCAATAACATCTTCCTGTACAAAGGAGAAGCGTCAAAAGGAAAACGAAGCCATGAACGCATAATATGCACCTGAGTGCCGGAAGGGATTGATAAATTCCACCGTTTCAAGAGGAGGTCGTTGGTTTTGCTGCATACATCTTGCATCATAAGAGCAGTTTCAGCATCCCGTTCTTCGTGGATGATGCGGCTTTTTTTCGCTGTAAGCGTATGCAATCGACGCATCCTACCAATCCCCGGGGTCGATCCCGCGTTCTCGCATCAGTGTAAACATTTCAGCAGTATGCCACTGGCAGTGGCTTTTCAGGAAAATTGCCCGTCCCAATTTTATCGTACCGGTCCAGGGATAGTCTGCTTCCTTTTCCAGTAATCCTGCATCGCCCAGGTCTGTTAACCATTGCTCAACAGTTTGCGTGGTCTCATCGATATAGGTCATGATCTGATCCTGCGTTGGGAGTTGATCAACGGTCGCTGCTTCCCAGTCTAATTTGTATTTGCGATGTGGCTTGTATTCTTCATAGCCCATATGGGTAGCGTACAGATCAGCAGCAAACACGATATGGTAGGCAAGGCGGGCAGGAATCAAGTAGTCGCTGTTGCCCAGAGTCCACTGTTCTGGCGGTGTCCTCTGGATAACTTGTCGCAGTTCGCGCCAGACGTGGTTCATTTGATCTATCAGGGTGGTTGTGATTGGACTTTCCATGATATTCTCCTTTCTTTATACGCATGCACGGTGGTGGAGCACTTTTTGATAAGCTGCAATGGTATCCGGATGACCGCCCAGCATGGGACGATCCATGGCTTTTCCCGAAAGGAGCGTGCTGAGGTCAATGGGGTCGCCATTGAGATAGATCCACTCCCCGCCGTTCAGGCTGAGCATGGGCAATGCCGCAGCAATATCCCATAGGTAGCCTGCCGGTCCGGCAAGCGCTGCATCCGCGCTGCCTGTTGCCGCGTAGCAGAGGTGGGCGATGGCTGAACCCAGACAGCGCACTTTCCCTGGATAGGCGTTATCGAGTGTGAATTCGTGATGGAACCTGGAGATAGTTAAAAGGACAGACTCGCGATGCAGAGTTTCTGGTTGTTTGATGCGCGTCGGTTCCCCATTCCGTAACACCTGACCGTCCGGAGTTGTCATAAATAAATCGTCGGTTGCAGGCATATAGAAACACCCGCCAATAGGGTGCGCATTCTCGATTAATCCCATCGCTATGCCCCAGACCGGGAAACCGGATGTGAAGGCTGCCGTACCATCTATGGGGTCAAGAATCCAATAACGATCGCCTGATTTTGGCTGTTTCCGCAGGTTGTCTTCTTCCCCAATGACACCATCTTCCGGAAAGTATTGATCCAGCGCTTTAAGTAAATACTCCTGAACGGCAATGTCGGCATCAGTGACGTAAGTCTGGTTCTCCTTCCAGGATGGTTTGACGTGCATGTAGTACTTCATCGCAATTTTTCCGGCGGATGAAGCAATGGATTCCAGCAAACTGACGTCATACATTGCGTCTTTATCCTTTATGCATGAAGTTCTTAGACATTGTGTTCGTGAAAGAAACTACCCATGATGCTCCGGGTGGTCGGTAACGGCAGAATGATTGTGGAAATAACCGTGCTGGTGCATCCGGTTGTGTAAACTGCGATGGGCAGATTCCATAACCATCTGCATCCGCTTGAAGGCAATCGTTTCAGCTCTGGTGCCAATCGTGTTGATGTAAGCCAGTGCTCCTTCTATTTGCTCGAGGATGGTTAAAGCGTCGGCAGCTGCCAGCATCTGGCTACCGCTGACCTCGACCATAACCGGTGAACTGTGCGCTGCGATAATTTCTGGCTTGTCGGTGTAGCCACCTCTCACCAACAAAGCTAACCATGCGCTCTTTTCGATCCTGAATGACCAGGAACCACTGGCTGACTCAGGATCGACTGTGACACTTTCGCGAATTTCTCCGTTGACGATCAACTCTACCCGTGTCATTGGAACGGTGGTACTGGCAACTTGCCAGGTAATGTCGACGGTCCCGCCGTTGGAACCCATCTTAATCCTGCTGCCCATCGGTTGCCCGTCTACGGAAAATTCCAGAAGGGGCCCATACGTCACGAAAGTTTCAGCGCGCCGCACCGCTTGCATCCAGGTTTCATAGGTGAAAGTTTTATCCGCGCTGATATTAGCGTAGGTGCGCACCGTTCCCACCGCCGTATTCGCGGTCATTTTATCTGTTCCACCGACTGCCGCAACCAAATAACCGCAGTTGAGGTACCGGTACCAATCCGAAAGGCTGTATGGGCTTATTCCACTGTAAAGATTGCCCCAGGATGTCATTTCCAGCGCATCAATATCACCACTGATAATGCTGGCAGCGTGTTCAGCCCTGGGGTTGGGGAAGTGTGGGAGTACAACCAGCCCTCCTTGCTTTTTACACTGCCGGGCCCATTCCGTCAACAGGATTTCAATCGGATCACCCAGCGCGGATTCATCGGGTCCGCCGGTGGTCATCGGGGCAATGATTCTACCGCTATATCCCAACAAAGATATGTGACCCAGGATGTGCTGCCGGTTCTCGGTGCCGACACGCACGAGATATTCGCCTTCTCCACCGGTTTGGGGTGTTCCCCAGGTATTCGTGCCGTCGAAGTCACCGACATTGGTCATCAACTCACCCCACTGACTTGCCAGCAAGTTCACAATGTTGACACCTTCTGCCGCCCCTTCCAACAGCGCCGTCATCGGGGAGAGGAAGTGCACGTGGGTATCCGCAGTGACCCATCCTTTTTCCCGCCAGTGCAGGACCTTGTCTATCTCAATACGGATTTCTTCAGTTTCAGGGCTGACTTGTACGACCTGCCGAACGGGGCGTATCTCAAACCCTTTCGACACCTCGATGTAGACTTTGCCCAAAGGTAAATCAACAGCGGTTTCCCCAGGAATATAAGTGCATTGGTGGGCACCGAGATGTACAAAGTCTGTACTGTAATCTTCGAACCACGCCGGATTCACGATACGGTGCCGGTCAACGGGGGCCAGGTATTCATCCGCAGAACCGTGAATATGGAGTTTAACCGCAACCGGTTTTCCGTTTTGCCGGTCGACGACTTTCAGGATGACACGTTGTTTGGCTGGCGCGATCGCAGTGAGTTCGCAACCATCCGGGAGAGAGTGATCAGTGTGTGCCATGCTTTGTGCTACTGCGGTGACAGGTAGTTGAATATGCGAAGTTCCCAATGAAAGGTGAAACTGCGCGTCGGGATGTGCAGTGTATTCCACAAGGACTTCCCTGTCCGTTTGCACAGGTACCGCATTATTATAAGTTTCTGCCCACCGGGCATTGGGATAAGCTAACCTGGGTGTCGCCGAGATAATTTGCCCCATATCGAGTTGAATCTGAGATAAAAGCCCATCCTGGTCGAGGTCCGGCGCAAATTTCTCGTCCTCTGGCAAACGCAGCAGGGCTTTTTGCCGGCTTTTCCAGCGGAAAGGTTCTTCACTTACAGAGCCGGCAGAAATGGCAGATAGCACAATGGAACCCGATACATGCTCTAATCTGATGCCCACGATGGCTTTTTCTGGATAGGGATTGTGCCATGCCCACAACCAATTGGTCCATGCCAACGAATCAGCGGATGCGGCGCGGGTTTGCGATCTTCCCCACGCCGGATTCACCTGTTCATGGTGGGCACGGATTGGATGGGGTTTGTGCGCCGCCACAGCTAAAAAGCAATTCTCACCCCAACCGCGTTGAAAGGCGCCGATTTCATAACGCCGGCGGATGGGCAGACGCTCTTCCGTACCATCCGTGTAACAAATTACGTAGTCCGCAGCGTGTTCTCCCAGTTGTCCTGCGCCGCGCATGGGAGAGATAAAACCATCTTTGTTGATGAGCGGGGGGCGTTCATCTGAAGTATGCAGGAAGACTAACCATTGTGTTGTTAGCGGATCTATCGCTACATACACAGATTCGTCAGTGAGGAGTAAAGCGTCACCAATGGTAAACGGAACGCCCCAGGCTGTGAGTGAAACCTGAGGTGCATAGGACAGGGCTTTTTTGAGATTTTCAGAAATAGGGGCATAAATGAGTTCCGCAAAACTTACGGTTCCCTTAACCGGGACGGGTCTGAAGTGAGGAGATGCTGGACCATCTGTATATTCAACCATTTATCTCTCCTTATGAAGGCAATTGTGAAACCTTGTGATGATGAGGTTATGGATTGGGCTTAAGCATAGCACGAATCACTGCTTCCTGCCAGTCGTGATATAGATTTTTCCTTTGTTCCTCGGGCATTTGTGGATCGAAACGATCCTGCTTTCTGGGCAGCCTGAGGATATCATCTTCTGCAGCCCAGATGCCGACTTCCAAACCTGCAAGGTAGGCAGCCCCTAATGCGGAGACGTCGCTGGATGCGCTGCGCAATACAGGACAACCCAGCATATCAGCTTGAAACTGCATCAGTGTGTCATTAGCGCTGGCGCCACCATCTGCGAGGAGAACTTGCAAAGGTGCGGGGGTTTCAAGCTGGATCACATCGAACACATCGCGCACCTGGTAGGCGATGGATTCCAGGGTTGCCCTTGCCAGGTGACCGGCAGTGCTTCCTCGGGTTAAACCCGATATCATACCCCGTGCATCTGCGTCCCAGTGGGGGGCTCCAAGACCGACAAATGCTGGAACAAAATAGACACCGCCGTTATCCTTGACGGTCTTCGCCAGGTGCTCAGTTTCAGGCCCGCTTTGGCTAAAGCCGAGTAATTCTCCAAACCATTGTACGCCGGCACCGGTGACAGATATATTCCCTTCAAGGGCATATGTGGTCGAGGTGTTTCGTCCCCATGCCACGGTTGTTGATATGCCGTATGCGGAAATTGTGGGGGTTTCGATGGCTGTCATCAGCGATGAGCCCGTGCCGTAAGTAGCTTTGACACTACCGGACATAAAACCTGCATGCCCGTAAAGCGCGGCATGGGAATCCCCTATCATGCTGGCGACCGCTATATTGCCGGGTAATGTGCCGTCAGTAACTGTATGCCCATATATATGACTTGAGGGGTAAACTTTTGGCATAACGGCTTCAGGTACGCCAAAATAATCGAGTAAAGTAGCATCCCATTGTAAGGTGTGGATATTAAACAACTGCGTCCGGGATGCATTGGTGACATCACATGCATGGACTTTTCCACCGGTAAGGTTCCAGAGTAGCCAGCTATCGATGGTACCGGCGCATAACTCACCTGACGCGGCTCGGGCATATCCGTTGGGTGTTGCATTTAATAGCCAATTGATTTTACCGGCAGTGAATCCCGGATCCAATTGCAAACCTGAGCGGGTATGGATATCATCCCCCAGATTCTGTGCTGCCAGTGATGCGCAAAGAGGCGCAGAACGGCGGCATTGCCAGGTGACGGAGGGTCCCACTGGTCTGCCGGTCGCCCTTTCCCACACCACAACCGATTCGCGCTGGTTGGTGATCGCTATGGCTGCGACGTCTGTTGCTTGATGATTCTGCAAACATGAACCCATCACTTGCAGGGTGCTGTTCCAGATTTCATAGGGATCCTGTTCGACCCATGCAGGTTGCGGGTAGTGGACATGCACCGGACTGGAAACTCTGGTCAGGATATTGCCCCGGCTGTCGACGAGGATGGCTTTGGTATTGGTGGTGCCCTGATCAATGCTCAGTATGACCTTAGCCAAAGTTTTACCGCCCTTGAGCGTGAATGACATCCATACAAGCCGCAGTGATGGCTTCGGAATTCAGATGAAAATACTGAAATATGAATTCGGTGGGGCCTGTGGGCGCGAAAGATGATATTCCCAGGATACGCATCGGCACAGGGTGGGTCTGTACAACAATTTCGGCTACAGCGCTGCCCATCCCGCCTGCCACTGTCGCTTCCTCGATGGTGACGATTCCGGAAGTTTCAAGTGCTGCATCGATGACCGCTTCACAGTCCAGGGGTTTCACCGTTGCCATGTTGATGACGCGTGCTTTAATGCCCTGCTGGGCTAATGCGTTCGCTGCCTTCAGCGCGGTCCACACCAACGTGCCGTTGGCTATGATGGTGACATCGGTTCCCTCACGCATAAGCACTGATTTTCCAATCGTAAACTGATAATCATCCGGCAGCAGTGCTGGAACCCCCATCCGACTTACCCGGATGTATACGGGACCTGGAAACGCAGCCGCACTCAGGACAGCCTGTTCGGTTTCGACTGGATCTGCCGGAACCAGGATAGTCATGCCGTCAATTGCTCTGAGCCATGCGATATCTTCGATGGAATGGTGGGTGGGTCCTAATGGACCATAGGCAACACCGCTGCTCATTCCGCATAGTTTGACATTGGCTTTGCTGTATGCCAGATCAGCTTTGATTTGTTCCAATGCTCTGCCGGTCAAAAAACATGCAGCCCCACTGACAAATGGTATTTTACCGCCATTAGCCAATCCGGCAGCTATTCCAATCATGTTCTGTTCTGCGATGCCGACATTGACAAACTGGCGGGGATACTTCAAGGCAAAATCACTTAATTTGCTGGAACTTGTAGCATCATTTGTGACTGCTACAATCCGCTGGTCAGTTGCCGCCAGATGCTCCATAGCTTGGGCAAACGCTGTCCGGCAATCATAAAGCTTGGTCATCAATGTGCTCCTGAAGCTCTTTTAACCCTTGCTGCAATTCTTTTTCGCTGGCAGGGACATAGTGATGCGAACCGGGTTTGTCCTGAATCGCCGATAACCCTTTTCCTTTATGGGTATGCGCGATGATGCAATTCGGTTTGTCTTTTTCAAAAGGGAGTTGGTTGAATATATTGAGCAAATCGGCGTGGTCATGACCATTGACCTCGCGGACAACCCAACCAAAAGCCTGCCATTTCTCGATAAGGGGTTCCAGGGCAATGGTGGATTCCGTGGAGTCTCCCTGCTGGAGCATGTTCCTGTCCACGATAAGGACCAAATTATCAAGTTTGAACTGTGCAGAAGCCATCGCTGCTTCCCAGTTGCTGCCTTCCTGCAATTCACCATCTCCGGTGAGGACGAATGAACGCCACATCAATCCATCCAGTTTAGATGCCAGAGCAGCCCCACATGCAATGGGCAGCCCATGGCCCAGTGGACCTGTGTTGGCTTCAATCCCGGGCACATAAGTGCGGTTCGGGTGCCCGTTTAACCGGGATAGGGGCTGCATAAAGGTGTCCAATTCGGCTTCGGGGAAGAATCCGGCGAAAGCGAGTGTGGTATAGAGCGTTCCACAGGAATGCCCCTTGCTGAGAAAAAAGCGATCACGAAGTGGGGTATCCGGTTGGGCTGGATTGATTTGCAGGACATCGCCAAAGTATAATACAGTATAAATATCGGCAGCGGAAAAATCCCCGCCTGTGTGTCCCATACCTGACGTATAAACCATCCGTAAACTGCGCTGGCGTATTTTATAAGCGAGATCATGTAATTCTTGTGGTGTTTTTGTCATTAATCAAAGCGCTCCATCAATCATTTCAAATTAAGATTCTCAAGAGGTAGATTCACACCAACATTATTACGCAGCGTTCCATCCAGTTTTCACGAAACTAGATGGAACGCACCCATCATAATCCAATCAGTATTTCCGCATCCACCCGCTATTATCACAGCAAGATGGTAATCATCTACCTGGCTTTGACATCAATCCCGAAAGCTGCTGCAATCTGTTCGAATTCATGCATCTGCTCCCTGGTCGGGCTGGTCAGATCCACGGCTTTATACTCAAGGTCCAGGCTGCGATATTTATCCGCTGCCAGGCGGTGGAAGGGCAGCAGTTCGAGGCTGGGGCAGGGTCCCAGACTGTTGCTCTCTTTTTTCAAAATACACAAATCCCGAACATAAGCTGCGATGGCAGCAATATCATCAGGATTCGCATTAACGGTCGGAACCACCGGTGTGCGCAGGATAAGCGGTTTGTCCGTCTTCATCAACCGGCGGTGGTTGTCGATAATCCGCGTATTGGTAACGCCTGTGCTTGCTTTGTGAATCTCCGGGTTCATGTGTTTTATATCTGACATCACCAGGTCAGTGACTTCAAGCAATCGTTCCAGTGTTTGCCAACTGTAATTTGCGTCAGTCTCAATAGCGGTATGCAAACCTTCTGCTTTGCTGCGTTCCAACAGGGCGTAGGAAAAATCTGCCTGCAGGGCGGGTTCGCCCCCCGATAATGTGATTCCGCCATTGGAACTTTCATAGAACGCCCGGTCAGCGAGAACTTCCTGCATCACATCATCCACCGTCATGTCATCCCCGACCAGGACCAGGGCTTCCGCGTAACAAGTATCGGTGCATGTTCCGCAACCTACGCAGCGTGACCGGTGAAAATGGCGGACACCGTCGATCATTTCGTGCGCATCATTGGGACATTTCTCAAAGCATTCCCCGCAGCTGATACATTTGTTGAGGAACAGCTGTAATTCGGGCTGTGGCTTCCACGTTTCTGGATTGTGGCACCAGAAACAGCGCAGGTTACATCCTTTAAGGAACACAGTTGTGCGAATTCCTGGACCGTCGTGAATGGAAAAGCGTTGAATGTTAGTAACTATGCCATGTGTCATAGCGATTATTTCTCCTGCGCGATGGATATGGGTGATTCACATAGCGACTCCGTATTGTGCAACACACCTATTGTCACACAATACGGAGCCTGAGCAGTCCACCCGTTTACTTCGATGTTACCCAATCGCGATTGATGTGTGCTGATTAATTTTCCGAAATTATTCTATCGACGACGAGTTGCCTGAATTCCTGTGATAAACTGGCAAAATAAGCGCTGAATCCCGTCACGCGGACGACAAGGTCCGGGTACTTACTGGGATCTTTATGCGCCTCCAGTACTGCTTTTGCATCCATAATATTCAGGTTTATCTGCGTTCCGCCGAGATCGAAATGCGTCTTTATCAGATTTGCTACGTAGTCAATACCACCTTCGTCTTTTGACAAAGCTGGGTCAAGTTCCATTTGCATTGGCGCCGTATTGCCGTAACCGGGTTGTACAGAGGCAATGGCAACCGCCATCGCTGTAGGTGCGGCGTCTTTTCTGAATCCGGGGTCAGGATTGGATCCATGGGATATGGGATCTCCTTGTTTACGTCCATTGGGTGTTGCCCCTATCGCTTTGCCCATGGGTATGGTATTTGCCCACGAGAACAATCCCGGTATCATTTTGAACCCATTAGGCGTGGGCGTTTCTTTCACGATTTTTGTGAAGACTTGTGCGATCTGTTGGGCATAAGCATCGGCTTCAGAACCGCCGGTCCCGTAACGCGGAATAGTGCGCATCATCATCCGGGTTCGTGTCCCATCAGGTCCTTCCCAGTTTGATGCAATGTTCTGCTGGATTGCTTCCCAGCTGAGACGTCCATCTACCTCGATGCGTTGTTTGAGTGCGGCAAACGAGTCTGCCACGGTAGCTAAAGCAGCGCCATCTAAACACAAGTTGTAGAATTCTACACCTCCATGGGAGGCATCAAGTCCCTTTTCAATGGGACCAAAGCACAGCAGGTCCATGACCAGTTCAGGGAATACTTTGTACATGTGATCAAGATGGAAATCCAGGCTGGAGGCAATGCCTTGCACGCCAATCTGTAAATGTTTCACGAATCGATCCCAAAGACCTGCGACACTTCTGTTGGATTCCGGCGTAAGCATCATTTCATCCCAGGCGATTTCAAAGACTCGGGCGAAATTGATTTTCACACAGTCGTTAAGCGTATACTCGCGTCCGGGAATCGCTGACCAGTGGCATCCTGAATAAGCTCTGTCGTATCCCAGACCAATTGGATAACCATTGCGCGCAAAACCTTCTGCCGTGCGATCGACGCCCAAAAACTTCGGTACACCCTGCTTATCTTCAAACATGACCTCAACACTGCGCCTGAGTAATTCTGGGTCTACACTATCTCCTACAGCTACGCCAAGGTTGACGGGGATCTTCAGTTGGTGTGCCGCTTCCAAGACCAGGTAGGAAACACGATTCGTGACGTCTTTACCACTGGCATCAGGTCCACCGATCTGCAGATATGCGGTATCACGCAATAACAGGCATGCAATATGGAATGTAGCTTCTTCGTCACTCAACGTTCCAGCTTCAATTTCACGTTCATAATACGGTGTGAGCAGAACATCGAGCCGTCCCATCGACCCGCTGCCGTTATACATCCGGGCCAGCATCTGATACCACAGCATCCACTGACAGGCTTCCTGGAACGTTGCTGGTGGTTCTGTGACCAATCGTTCGTTCATTTCTGCTATTGTCAGTAAATTCTGCCTGATTTGCGGATTGATTTCATCACGGGCTAATTCCCGGGCAGCATCCGCATGCCGTTGAATCCAGTTTTGTGTCCCGAGAACGACATGTTCCAATCCATCATAAAAGTCAGCCACCTCTTGTTTTGTGACCGGAGCAAAACCGGCAGGTGTCTGATCTGGGACTGTTTTTGTGCTGTGAACTTCCCGGTAGCGGTGAATATTTTCCAGGATCCCACCCCAACCCAGATCCAGCCCTATCTGGAGCTCCTGGCAGAAGTGTTGCGTCGCCCCAATACCGGAACCAAGCTGATACTGTTGTATCGTAGCTGCCAGTTCCGGGTGCATATCAGAAACAGCAAAGTCGGGATTCCAGCCAGGTTTGCGGTAAGAGGAGAAATTTGCCATATAACCGCCGGCAAGTGAACTCATAGGGTCTATATACACAGGATGTGCTTCCAGCAGGCGCCGGTAATTCAGACCAACAGCTTTAGGTCCGAAAAAGCCACCGCTGGGGTGATTGCTTTCGGGGTCATAACCATCTATCAGGCAATCTGTAATAGGCATCCCGGATGTGCTCATCGCCTGCACAATCTTGCGCCGGTCTTGCGGTGGCAGGACGAGTGCCCAGTCATCGTGATTCATTGAACCGATGATTTCCTGCTTTTCTTGCGTTTGCGCCAGTTTAGCCTTGCGCAGCGCTTGGATGCGTTTGGTATATGTTAACTGTTCGATTTCAATCATTGTCGCCATTGCTAGCCTCCCCCACATTAATATACTGTATCGAAACAAGTATACCGTGTTTTTGAATTTTTACTAGTATATTCTTTTAAATTCGATTACCTGCAGGTAGCACTTTGGGTCATTAATTATTCCCTTACCACTTGATTCGAACGCTTACACCGGCCGGGTCGTTAGCAAAACTCACACTCGCTGTACTAGAGTCTGCATCCCATAAAATCGCGACATCTCTATCCTGTGCCACCACCGTTGTCGGCGCATTCGGTACCCATGCACGGACAATGCATGTTGTTCCCGCCATTCCCTCAATGGTGAAAGAGAGTGTGTTGTCATCGTACACTTCATCGAGCACGCGACCTGCAGCTGCGATAACCCAGGGATAATCGGGACACCGTGCCAGGTCGTAAAGCAACCAGCGTGTGTCAGGAGCGATACCTGGATTTTTCACTACCGCTAAGGTCGCATCGAAGAGATTAATGAAGGTACCCGGCAGCACAGTCGTGGTTTCACTGGTCGATTCATCCATCCCGGCAGCCACGACGTAAGGTCCGCGACGGAGTGCCAGCACATTACGTTGTGTCCAGGCGACTCCCAATTTCTCATGTGCCTGTTTAACCAGGTCCAGAACAATGGTTGCTCCCAGTTTATCGTGGGCTAACGCTGCTGGTGAGTCCGGCGCGAAAACCAGCCATCCCTCACCGCATGCATATGTTCCTGATTCCGGCATACGACCTAAATCCAGGAGCTCAGTCAGGTGATCCTGCGGGCGTTCATAATTCATCCCGCCCTGGTTCCACCACTCGCGGACACCGTTATAAACATCGCCCGTACCGAAAAGTAAAAGGATGTTAGGGCCCCCTGAATGCTTATTACGCAGCCATTCTGCCAACGCAATATGAATCTCTGGAGAAGGTGGTTTCTGGCCCTCGTATGTCAGCAGTAAGACGCTGACATTATCCAGATAACCTGGATCCACCACACGCTCCAACTGTACCATTGTCAGTGCAACACCGTGTTTGACCAATGGCATCGCCAACCCATAGACTGACGACATATCAGCGTCACTGGGCTCTGGATCACCGCGTTGATACATTAACGTGTCAGAGATTGCCAAACCAGTTCCCGACTGCCCGTAGAGCCACTCCGTGTCATCGGGCCAGTGCATATCGCATAAGGCGTTGTAGACAATCTGCAATTCTGTAGCGTACGCCTGGGGTATGCTGACGCGCTGGTCAGTGGGATTATGGTAGAATCTGGCAATTGCACTGCGCATTTTCTGAGCATCTTCCTGATCTTCCCACGAGGCAAGGTGTTTATAAAAACCCCGGACAGCACCCCAAACATCACCAAAGCGCATCTCCGCTGTGCGGTCAGCTAAATCAGCAAAGCCCAGGGTTTCTTTCCGGCTTTCCTCACCATATTCCTGGTAAAAATCCAGAAACAATTGGAAAACACGGCGAGTATCTGCAAGCAGTTCGGTATTGCCTTCAGCCGTAAGGTGTGCCAGGTAGCTATCCAGCATTGGCGCAAAAGGCAGCGTCATCAAGTTGACTGCAGGATAACTTCGCATAAAAATACGCCGCGGCCATGGCATAATCTCGAATCTCTCACTTTCGTCAACAAGCAGTGAGCCGGCGACCGTACATTCCCAATTCATGCCGGTAATCATCCCAGCAGTAACTGGGATTATCCTCGATGGGATCGGCTAATTGCCACAGGCGTTTATCTGTCCCCCGTACGATAGCGGCGCATGAGGCATATTCACAATATCCGGCTTCTAAAGTGCGCTGCTTGCGCACACCGCGATAAACATTCGCCGTGCGCGATGTCCCTGTCCACACTTGCCCAATCAAACCGTCAAACGCCGGGATGGTCAGCAGCTGGCTCTCCGGGCTCACTATGCGCCAATGCGCATAATTAATGAGACTGTGTGTTGGAACATAACACTTGAAATCGGGGATGCCTTTTTCAGCTGCATACTGTTTCAAACCTGTGAAGAGAGTGTCCAATGTCCGTGTGTAAAGGTATTGTTTCAATTTAGCGGCACGATAACGCGCGTCCGGTGATGAGGCGGGATCCTGCCAGGGTTCGTCGTAGAAAGCAGCCCACTCCCGTTGGAAGCCCTCACCATAGCCCCCACGCACCCAGAATTCCGGTTCCTCCAGGTGGATGGCTTGCGCTCCTGCCTCTACTACGCGGCGCAGCTTTTCAGCAAGGTAACGGGCATAAACTTCACTGGGCATCATATAAAAATTATCATGCCCCTGGGAGATCCCGTGTTCCAACTTGAATCCCCCTTCAGAAGCCTGGGCGTCATCATAATGCTGAACGCCATCCCATTCACCGCGCACGTAATCCTGGTAACTACCCCACGCGACACCTGTCATAACGTGGATACGGTAACCTGCCTTTCGCCAGTGTTCCAGGCGTTCCTCAAAGGAATCATTCAAGCCGTAGACCATCGCCACATCGGCACGGTTGTCCACTTCAACAGCGTAGGGTGCAGCCTCTTGAAATGAGGTTCTTTCTTCATCCTTATCGTGTATTCGCATCTTTTCCTCTTATTCAGGGTGAAACATCTGTTCTCTCAATTTGATGAACCTATCCCGCCTGTATCAGTCCTTGCACGTAGCCGAGATCATGCGCCAGCGCTATGCGCAGATCATCGTCTGAGATACCACTATATTCGTTATGCTCTATCGAGAGCAGTCGGTCAAAGCCCTGCTGCTTCAGTTCCTTGTAGATTCCTGGCAGATCGACTGTCCCACCACCGAGGGGCAAGTGTTGATCGGAGTCCTTGAAGTGAACATGGTAGATGCGCCCTGCCAGCTTCTTGACCTGTTCCAGCGGATCCACACCAGCTGCGGCGAAGTGCCCGGTATCCGGATTTGCGCCGATATACATCGAATGGCCTTCGAGCGCCTTCAGGATGGTGTCCGCAGCCTCGAAGACGTTGCCACGGTGATTTTCGATCGCGTAATAGATCTTATACTCCTCGCAGAGCACGTCCAATTGCGGCAGGAGATCCGGGTCCAGCACACCTGTGATGACCGGAACCTCCAGGCCTTTGGCGAACTCAAAGACGTTGCGCAAGAATTCTGCGTCCCGGCTCTTAGACAATCCACCTACACAATAAGCCATCGGGGTGATCCCGTGAGCCTGGCACAGATTGCGCGCCTCAGCAGCCCCACGGGCATCCACCCGGTGGAAGTCGGTGAGTCCATCGGCATGGCGGTAGTCTAACTCGGTGACCTTGTAGCCAATGTTGCTCAAAAAGTCCATAGCATCAGCAGTGCCGTGCTGCCGCAGCAGGTAGGATATAACGCCGATCTCCATCTTGTAAACTCCTTTTCATAGAACTGAAGAATAACAACAACGCTATCTGTTCATCAGGTTATTAACGACAAGAAGTGTGATGTGCAACCTGACCCGTAATTACCCAATACACCAGGTCGAGTTGTTCACCACTTCCAGTTTGTTGCTGGCTGCGGAGCGCACGCCGGCGTCCAGGATCGCCATTATTTCCATGTTAAGGTTCATTTCCAGCGTCGGATGCAAAGCTTCACCCGTTTCCAGGTGATGAATATACTCCTCTGCCACATCCGTCCGCCCTTCGGGGAGTGGTGGGCAAGCGTAGATGGTGGTCTGACCGTGCCCCCGCTCAAGACGGACGACTGGTTCGCCGTCGCGCTGATCTACCACCAGCGTGCCTGTTGTGCCGTAGAATATGGGACCGGTGGGCACACCGTGGTCGAACGTCGTCCACGAACCTTCCAGCAGCGCCATAGCCTGGGGGAAGCGGACGACGATCACGCCGTTGTCCTCAGCATTTCCCCAATGGCTTGCCAGGTTGGCCTTCATACCCAACGCGGCAACAGCTTGTTCACCTATGACCCACCGTGAAAGCATGGCGCCGTAGCAGCAGAAATCGAGCATCGCTCCGCCACCTGTTGCCGATTGATGCCACCAGGTCGCGCCCCGCTCCGGTCCGGTCACCCCTTCCGCAGTCTCACTCACCCCGGCGTGGGCAGCAGACGGACCAAGAGGACCGGTATGACCAGCGCGCCACTTCACTTCAATCACACGTCCGATGGTACCCGCATCGATCAAGGCTTTCGCCTCGCGCGCCGCCGGGGACCACGTCAAAGGCCAGTTAACCAGCAGTGTGGTACCCGCCGCTTCGCAGGCCCGTGCCATACGTAATGCATCGGACAATGACGGCGCCAATGGTTTCTCAATACAGACGTTAGCTCCCGCTGCTGCGCATGCTTCAACAATGTCAGCATGACGGGCATTTTCTGAGGTGACGATGACGATGTCCAGCGCTTCTTTGGCAAGCATCTCTTTATAGTCATCGTAAGCTTTCGCTACCCCGAGCTTCGTCAGCGCATGTGCTTTGTTCCACTCCCGGGTGTAGGGGGCAGTCCGGAGTTCCGGCGTGGCGGGAACGGTGTCCGCGCAGGCAGCCATCACCACCTGGGGGTGCTTGGCATACAGCGCAGCGACATTGTTGACATGCATATGCCCAAATCCGATAATGCCTAAACGATAAGTTTTCATCTTAGCTATACTCCTTAATAGATAAAAACCAGGGAGAGGTGACAATTCAGCGCTCGCGTCCGCATCCGCTGAATTGTCACCCGACTCCCTGTCTCTGACATGAACTGGCTAAAGGTCAGTCAATCTGAACTTCGTGTCCAACCTCGGCAGACTCGTAGAGCGCATCCAGAGCGCGGATGACGTTGAGCACCTCTGCGCGCTTCACGATCTTCTCTTCCTCACCGCGCAGAACGCGGACTGCGTGAGTGGTATACATAAAGTGTCCGGAGAAAGCCTTGCGAGGACCAGAGGGAACCTGCGGCGTAGAGTCAGCCATATAGCGCCCCTGATTGGAAATGTAGCGCAGCGGGTCGAACATCAGACCGCCTTCGGTACCCAGAATGAAGGTGCTGCCAGCGCCTTGCTCAACATTGGCTGCCCAGGAGGTGCGCAGCACCAGCGAACCGCCGTTTTCAAGGCGCATATACCCGGATGCGAAGTCTTCGACGTCGAATTCGTGGTAGTCGTAGGGGCGCGGTTCGAACAAAAGGCCCGCATCTGCGCCGCTGTCGAACAGCGAGGTCGCCAGGTTCTCATCCTTATTCCCGAACTTGAGTACCGTCTGCCCACTTACCGCTGTAACCTTGGGATTCCCCATCACCCAGAGAATCATATCCAGGGCGTGCACACCGATATCGTAGACCGGACCACCGGCATTCAGCGCTTTGATGTGGAAGACACCCCATTTGGGAATCCCCCGACGACGGATGGTGGCTGTCTCAGCATAGTACATGTCGCCCAACATCCCTTTGGAAGCGTACTCCTTGGCGGCAAACGCGTTGCCGTTGAAGCGCGCGGTCTGCGTGATAAAAAGCTCACGTCCCACACTCTCGGCAACGTCAAACATTTCCTTGGCATCCGCGTAGCCAGGCGCAATCGGCTTCTCGCAGAGCACGTGGGCGCCAGCCTTCAGCGCGGCAATGGTCAGCGGTTTGTGGGCGCAGTTGGGTGTACAGACCGACACGATGTCCGGTTGCATCTCATCCAGCATCTTCTGCGGATCGCTATAGTGGTTGGGGATATCGAAACCGGCGGCAACCTGCGCCGCCCGTTCGGGCAGGATATCGGCGGTGGCAACCACCTCGACATCGTTAGGCATCGCCTTCCAGGACGGTGCATGGGCCGTACTTCCAATCATACCTGTGCCGATAATCGCAACGCGAAATTTTTTACTCATCTTTTACTCCTTGTGATATACTGTGTTTTCTTGTGCAAACTGCGATTCTGAAATCTTTAATGCACTTGATCTCATCTGCTTGTGATTTGATACAACATCTTATGAATGTGTCATCATATTTCTGTCATTGTACCGTATTAAGTCCTGATTGAACCTCCGCAGTACTGTGATTCACGACTCCCGGGACCCCACGGAAGGTGTTACCGACAATTGATGCTGCAATCAATCCGTTCTCCAGGAGTATCTTCTGCTTGTCAGCGTCCATAAAGTCACAACCGTTGATAATCAGGCGCCCTCCGTCCGCCGTTACACATGGTGAACCAACGCCATTGGCGTCCCAGCGGGTGAAGTGACAGCCATTCATGATCAGGGTACTGGGACCATGTTTGATGACGTGGGATTGTGTTTCCGCGGTTCCCCAAAAACCGCAGTTCCCAAACTTGACAGGTCCTTCGTTCGTTTCTCCCACCTCAATCGTAGCCATGAACTGACCATTGACAAATTGCACACCGGCATGGGATTGGACACGATCAACGCGAACCGCCACCGGGCAGATATCGCTCCCTGACTGGGTAATCACTGCATTCCCGGGTCCGTACCCAAAATCATCGAAATGAAAGCCGATCTTGGGGAAGATGACGAAGCTGTTGGTGATAAACTCCCAGTCAGTCTTGCCGATCTTGAAGCCGGTGAAATTCTGCTCCAGATAAGGTTTTATGGCTGCAGTATTACCCGCAGCACCGAGTTCCGGCGCCATCCGGGTCCAAAAGTTAGGGTTGAAATGTACATTTTCAATGCGCCCGATATCAGTGCACCGGTCGATATAGACTCCAGTTTTGAGCGGACAAGCAAATACATTTCGTACAGTGTGCAGCTCATTCCAGCATGTCCCAAGATCAAGCCCTTGATAGGGGTTGGTGAGTGTCACATCCGTAATCTGACACAGTTCACCATCCACCCGGATACTCCAGGGATAAGCCGCAACTTCGGGCACCGATTG
The DNA here is from genome assembly GCA_963700595.1 of uncultured Chloroflexia bacterium. Lineage (GTDB taxonomy): Bacteria > Chloroflexota > Anaerolineae > B4-G1 > SLSP01 > PWVB01. The sequence continues at coordinate 209,431 of CAVOYE010000006.1, read as the reverse complement.
TTCTGGATAGTGAATAATGAGATTGCGGACAACAGCATTGGGTTTGAGGGTGATCAGGGGGTCACTGTCCGGCTGATTGCGACCACCGTAAGCCAGAAGCACTGTGCCGATCGGGTGCTCCGAATGGGGGACCCCGCCCGATGCACCACACAACGTGACGCCGGGTGGGACAATCAATGCTCCGTCAACCCGATATTTTCCCGGTGGAAGGTAGCAAACAGGCACTTCGGCTTCCGCAGCACATAGCGCCGCCTGCAGGGCCGATGTATCGTCTGTTTTGCCGTCACCCATGACACCATAGTCGTGAGCATTGATATAACCATCCACGGGACATCCTCCTATGGTAACTTCGTTCCCCGTACTTTTAGCCTGAGATTTCCCTAGATCACAACCTTCAGAATAAAATCACGCGCCTCCGCTAACTCCGGGGTAGGATCGTGCTTTGGTTCGTGTTCGATGGAGTAAACGCCTGGATACCCGCTGTTCTTTAGCACGTTCAGGATTTCCTCGGCACCAGCCACGCGTTCACCTGATGATTGCAACGCACAGCGGAGATGTGTGTGATAGACACGATCCTTAAGGAGTTTGACAGCCTCAATGGCGTCGAAGCCCTGCCCGGTCCACCAGCCAGGATCAGGGCAGATGCCAATCCAGTGAGATCGTTGATCTACGACCTCTCGCAATTGCGCCGGATCTGCCAAAGAATAAGAAGTACCATGGGGTTCGATGGCATAACCGATTCCGTATTTCTCGCCATATTTCTCCAGGGCATCGAGCAGATTGCCCGTATCGTGACTCCCCAGGGAACCGCTCAAAAGTGGCGCGCCCAAAACCTTTGCGAATTGGTAGTCACGTTCAAGGCCCTCCTCACTGGAAACACCACCGACGCAATAACTGGCGATGGTGAGACCGTGCTTATCCAGTAGTGCACCAACCATGCCCGGGTCCCACGTGCTGTTCTGCGTATGGACTTTCCATAGTTCTACGTAAGGCAGTGGGATGGCTGCGATACGTCCCAGAAGCGCGTCAAGCCTTGGTGGCGTCCACCGCTCCTTGAAACCTGTCATCAGAACATCCCAGCTGGCGTCAACCTGATAGTTGACGCCTTCCCACATATAACTCGCTGTTACCGTCCCAATTTTTACCATGTCACTTTCAAGCCCTCAGATTAAATCTCAGGAACACTGACTTCGATTTCATGCCCCACAGCTGTCGAGTCGACCAATCCTTGCATAATCACATTGGTCAGCAAAAGCTCTTCCGCGGGAATAGGAGAAGGCTTGCCATTCTTGATGGCATCGGCAAAAGCGACAAGTTCACGCCGAAACTGCTCGGAGCCTTCTGTTCCATTGACATTCATTGGTTCTGTATCCGTCAGCATGCCGAACTCCCAACGATAAAGCGTCAGTGGATGCAGCTTCAGCCCGGCATCTGTACCCAGCAAGAATGGGCTGCCTCCGCCAGTAAGATGCGAAATCCATGCTGCTTTAAAGGTGACCACTGCGCCGTTCTCGAACCGAACCCAGGCTGCACCAAAATCCTCAACACTCAGCAGTTTGGGATTGAAATCACCGCCGTGGTGCCGCGCACCGAAAATCGGGGTATAACTCTTGCCAAGGAAGTTATTGGCGATGCCCGACACAGCAACGGGTTTCGGATGCTTCATCAGGCAAAGAGTGGCATCCAAGCTGTAAACGCCCCAGTCGCCCACCACGCCGATACCGGCTGTCTCTTTGACAATAAAACTGCCACCGGGCAAGCCCAGACGACCGAATCCACCGCTTTCGGCGTAGTAAATATCGCCCAGGACACCTGAGTCGACAATGGTTTGTGCTGCAATCCGGGTATCGTCATATCGGGCTTTGAGCCCCACCATGAGCAGCTTATCCGTAGCCTTTGCAGCCTTGGATATTGCCACCGCATCATCAAGGGTTGCGGACATCGGCTTCTCGACCAGGACATGCTTGCCGGCTTCCAGTGCATAAATGGTGGGTGCGGCATGGGCTTGATTCCAGGTGAGAACGGAGACGGCTTCAACGTCCTCCTTGTCAATCATTTCCTTGTAATCCACGTAAGTGTGGGGAATATTGAATTCCTGCGCGCGATTCTCTGCACGTTCAGGGTCGATATCCGCAATGGCTAAGACCTCAATCTCATCGATTAATTTAAGAGCTCTGAGATGCGCGCCTGATATGGCTCCAGCACCGACAATGGCCAGTTTTAAAGTATCCATAAGGTGACCTCCATTTATTCTTTCAAGCATGCCGGGGCGGTGTCTATGACGCCCCGGCACGTTGTTAGGCTAGAATGTAACTTCGTGCCCCTCGCGAGCAGCCTTGTAAGCGCCTTCGAGCATCTCTGTCAAATTGCGACCGTCCTCGACTGTGATGGTCATGGGCGTATCGCGCAGGATTGCGTCGACCCACTGCTGCATGGGCATTGGCAACGCATCAGGCATTCTTGACGGTTTGATGTAACCGGCGATGCCCTCTGCTTGCAGTTGGGTGCTGTTGAGCAGCAAACCCCCATAGGGATCGCGTCCGATATAGCCGTCGGTACCGTAGATTTCCGTCGGATTTGGGCCTGCTCGATGATTCCAGGAGGTGTCCAGAATGCCCAGAGCGCCACTCTCGAATTCCACCGTGATTACCGAGTTGTCATCGACGTTATAAACTCCCGAGAAGTTGTTGATAATGGAAGCCATACGCTTCGGTTTACCCATAAACCAGCGCATAACATCGACGGTGTGGCAGCCAAGGTCAAAGAGCGCGCCACCACCAGCCAGTTCTGCATTGCCGAACCAGTCGTTGTGCTTCTCTTCCGTGAACCAGACATCCAGCGCAGCACTGTGGGCTACCCGCGCACGCATCATCGTGATCTTGCCCAGCCAACCCTTGTCAAGTACTTCTTTCATAAACAGGGTTTCCGGTCTGGTTCGGCTGGGGAGGGAAATCATGAATTTTATACCGCTTTGATTGACCAACTTCACGATTTCATCAGCGTCTTTGGTAGCAACGGTGAGTGCCTTCTCGGTGAAGATGTGCTTCTTGTGCTTGAGAGCGGCTTTCATGACCCATGGATGCTGCGATGTGTAGGCGTTGATAACCACACCATCCACATCGGGGCTGCTGACTACTGCTTCCAGGTCAGCAATGTAAGGTACACCATATTGCTCTGAGGCTATCTGTCCCCGAACCGGATCATCATCCCAGATACACTGAATTTCGGTATCCGGATTTTCATTAACCTGCCGGGCATAGCCATTCGCGTGAACATGAGCAAAACTGAGCATTGCTATTTTTAACATTAAAGAACTCCTTTATCTATTTTTGAAATTTGTGAGATTTGCGAATCTTTTTTGAACGAACTAACCTAGACTTCAGGTACACTTACCGCAACTTCTCGACCTGCCTTGGCGGAATCGATCAAACCCTGGATGATCACGTTGGTGATGAGCATCTCATCCGCAGGTATCGGCGAGGGCTTTCCCTCCCAAATAGCTTCCGCGAAAGCCATATTCTTCGCCAGGAACAGATCCCCATCCTTGCTTCCAGGCTGAGGTGAGATATCGACGAGCCGGTTGTAGTCGTGGGTGAAGAGCGTCAACGGATGCATCTTCATGCCTGCCTTGGTCCCGAGGACAAGGTTGCTGCCCAGGGAATCCATATGCATAATCCATGACGTCTTGAAGACCATCAACGCACCGTTCTCGAAACGCACCGTCGCGACACCGAAGTCCTCGACTTCCAGATCCTCCGGTACCCATTGCCAGACACCCTCGACAGGCTGATGCGACTTGCCGAGGATGTTATTGGCGATGCCCGAGACGGCAACCGGTTTGGGATGTCCCATCAGATGCAGCACTTCATCCAGCGCGTAGACGCCGATATCGGCCACCGTGCCGATTCCAGCGGTAGCCGATCTTGATAAAGCTGCCGCCCGGAATACCGCAGCGACGGCAGGCCACGGCCTCCGCATAGTAGATATCGCCGAGCGTGCCGGCATCGACGATGGCTTTCGCGGTCTTCCGTGCAAAACCGAAGCGGGGCTGAACACCGACCATCAGAGATCAAGCCGGTCTCGTGCGCCGCCTTCGTCATCGCTGTCGCGTCGACGAGTGTGGCAGCCATCGGCTTCTCACACCAACACGTGCTTGCCAGCGTGGAGCGCGTCCACCGACGGGGCGCAGTGCGCCTGGTTCCAGGTACAAATACTGACAGCTTCAATCTCATCCATCTCGAGGAGATCGTGGTAATCCACGAAGACGTTCGGGACACCATAACTTCTCGGCGGTCTTGATCGCCTTTTCCTCAACGATATCGCAGACTGCGACAACCTCGATGTCCTCCGTCTTGGCAAGTGCGCGCATATGCATCTGCGCAATACCACCCGTTCCAATTAAACCTATCTTCAATGGTTTCATTAAATTCAAATACCTTCCTTTGGTATTTCACGATAGTTCGAAAAATACAGACTCAGAACCAGACTTTTTGCACATGTTGCGGTAAATAGCACTTTAGCCACTTGAGATCGTATCACCTCTCAGGTTGCACAGCATTTTATGACACTAGAGCCCACAATAACGTACGATCACGTCATTGTGGGCCTATGCATGTCACGCTGTTTCTTGCTCTTTTCCGCAACACAGTCTCTCTGCACGGGCTTGATCCTGATGCAAGAAGCACGTACGCTAATGGCCCTTCTTCGATCAAATATTGCGGCGGTCGCTTCTTAGAACAGATGTCCATCGCATACGGGCACCGTTCGACATAGACGCACTTGTTGCCCTCGTGGGTCAGCGGCCGATCCGTGATCTTCACGTTCGCCCGTGTCTCCCACCGCTCGCGTCGGATCGGGTGAGGGAATGGCCTTCAGCAACTGCTGGGTGTAGGGATGCGAGGGCTTGTCGAGCAATTGCTCGATATCCCCCGATTCCACGACGCGCCCAAAACACAACACCAGCATTGGTCCACCCATGTAGTAGGCGGTCGCCAGGTCGTGGGTGATCATCAGCGATGAGATATCATACTTGTCCCGGAAATCCAGCAGGGTGTTCAGAAAGAGCATCCGAACAGCAACATCGATCATCGAGACCGGCTCATCGGCGATGATGATCTTGGGCTGCAGAAGGAGGGTGCGTGCCAGCATCACGCGCTGGCACTGGCCACCGCTGAGCTGGTGTGGATATCGCCCGACGACATCGTCAGGGCGCAGATCCACGGCGCGCAGTGCTTCTGATTTGAGCTCGAGTGCTTCATCCTTGCGAAGAAGCCAGGTTGAAGTTCTTGATCGTCATATCCAGCGCCCGATCGACACGGTAAAAGGGATTGTAAATCCCGAAAGGGTCCTGGAAGATCGGCTGGACGTTGCGGCGGAAGTCCCACCACTCGTCCTTTTTCAACTCTGACACCTGCTTGCCCCGGTACAGAATCTCGCCGCGGGTCGGCGGGGTCAACCCCAGCATCATCCGGGCCAACGTCGTTTTTCCGCTGCCGCTCTCGCCGACCAGCGACACGATCTGGGCCGGTTTCTGGTGCAGAGCAAGAGAGACCTGGTCCACGGCCGCGATATACTCGCGTTCGAAACCCGGCGTGGGGATATTGAAGATCTTCGACACATTGCGAACATCGAGAACAGGTGTGTTGTCCTTTGGATTGGTCATTTTTCCAGCTCCTCAGAAGCAGACACCGCACCAGATAGCGGAGTGGGGTACAGGTGACAGGCCACAAACCGTTCCGGAGCTACCTCCAACATCGGAGGTACATCTCGTACGGCATATTTCCATCACCTTGGGACAGCGCGGATGGAACCGGCAGCCCGACGGCCAATCCAGCGGGCTCGGGGCATTGCCGGGAATCCCCACCATACGTGTGCGATCTCCACCAATGACGGGAATGGAAGAGATCAATCCCTAGAGTGTAGGGATGGAGCGGTTCCTTGAAAGTGTCGATAACCGGTGCGACCTCAACGATCAACCCGGAATACATAATGCCCATCCGGTCCGCCATCTCTGCGTGCACGGCCATATCGTGGGTCACATAGATGAGCGTCAGCCCCATACTCTTGGCGATGTCCATCAGCTCCTGCAGGATGACCTGCTGGACATTGACGTCCAATGCCGTCGTGGGCTCATCAGCGATGATGAGTCCGGGCTTCAGGGAGATAGCCGCGGCGATCGTCACGCGCTGCTTCATCCCGCCGCTCAGCTCGTGCGGGTACATCCGCGCGACGGTGGATTCCAGCCCCACCATCTCCAGACACTCAAACATCCTGGTCCGGGCCTCCTCCTTGGACATGTCGCTGTGCTCGAACATCGCATCCAGGATCTGCTTCTCGATCCGCGTCACAGGGCTGAGCACGTTCATCGCACCCTGCGGAATGTAAGCAATGTGCCGCCAGCGCATCTGGCGCATCTCCCGAGCAGGCATGGTCAGCAGATCACTCCCCACAGAACTCGCATCAGAGACTCGGCGATAGTAGATCGCCTCACCGCTCTCGACGAAGCCTGGCAGTTTCGTCAATCCCCAGAATTCCGCGGGCCAACGTCGTCTTGCCACACCCCGACTCACCCGCCAGACCAAAGACTTCATTGCGCTTGATGGTCAGATCCACACCATCCACGGCTTGAGCATTCCCGCGCGTGGTGCGATACCAGATGCGCAGGTCCTTGATTTCCATCAACGTTTGTGCATCGCCAGTTCCCTGGCGCTTACCTTGTGACATAGTTTGTGTATTCATCATCACTTCTCCGTGGTCACTTTCTGCAGGCGTGGGTTGAGATACTCTTCCATACCACGGTTGATCATCGTGATCGCCATAAAGATCAGGACCAGGGCGCTGACAGGAATCAGCAGGACTTCCAGCCGTCCCATACTGTACACACCCCAACCATTGGCGAAGTTGATCATCAGGCCCAGCGTGATGATGTTGGATGGCCCAAGACCGATGGCCTCAATACCGACCTCGGCGACCATCGCCCCCACGACGCTGAAAGCGAATCCCATCAACAGATAAGGTGTCAGGTTGGGCAGGATCTCGGTAAAAATGATCGCCCAGTCGCCCTGACCCGACACCTTGGCCAACTCCACGTAGGGGCGCTCTTTCATCGTCATCACCTGCGCGCGGATCGTCCGGGCTGAATAGGGCCAGCTGAAAAGCGCCAGGATAACGGACATCGACGTAATGCCCAACTCGGGCGTGACCATCGCAATGGCCACCAGGATCGGATAGGACGGGATCACGATCAGCATGTTGGTGATCGTGAGCAGTACCGAATCAATCCACCCCCCCTTGTAAGCCGACAAGAACCCTACCATAATGCCCACAGCCGAAGCAATGATACCGGCCAGGAAGCCGATGAACAGCGTCGTCCGCAAACCCGCCAGATAATCCGTCAGGAGATCGCGACCATGGCCATCGGTGCCCAGAGGATTTTTAGGATTCGGCGGCACCCAACGGGCGAACCCTCCTGGCCGGGCGGGGCTTTCGTCCCCGATGATGGGCCGGTAGATCAATGGAGCAATCAGAGCCGCCACAATAAAGAAGGTGAGTACGATCACCCCGAACTTGAACTTACCGCTTGTACGCCAACAACTTCCTGAGAAAGCTCAAGCATATCTTACCCTCCTAGGCCTTGATGGCGGTCCGAATGCGCGGATCAATCGCGGGTAACAGCAGGTCGACCACCAGACTTGCCGTCATCACGCTGACGACCGAGAGAATGATGATGCCCATCATCGTGTTGTAGTCAAAGATGGCGACCGCACGCCCCATCACCTGCCCCAACCCTGGATAGACGAACATATTCTCGATCAGCAACTGCCCGTTCATCATCGCGCCCATCGTCAGCGCCAATCCCGTCGCCTGCGGCAGCATCGTGTTGCGCAGCGCGTACTTCACCATGATGTCCCAGGGCTTAAGGCCTTTGGCCTCGGCGTAGAGGAGGTAATCCTCACCGATGTTGCTGATCACGAGCGAACGGGTGGAAAGAATCCAACTGGAGAGCGACACCATTACAATCGCCAACGCAGGCAATATACTGTGGGAGATTACACTCTTGATAAAGTCCCAGTTCCATCCGATCGCGTACTGCCCATCAAACGCTCCACGGGTCGGCAACAACTTCCACTGATAGCCTATGAAGAGCACCAGAAAGAGGGCAATCAGGTAGGAGGGGACCTGCGATAGACCGATAGAAACGTTGGTGATAATATCGCTGACCGGCGAATCGCGGAACCATGCCGCCATTGAGCCGATCAGCAACCCCAACACCCAGGAGATAGCGATCGAAACACTCAATAGCGCCAGAGTCCACGGGATGGCACGCACCATCAGGTCCGCCACCGGCGTGGGAAAAGCGATAAAGGAGGGCCCAAGATCGCCCTTGACGATGAGCTGGTACATATAGCGGACGTACTGCTCCCACAAGGTGCCGGTCAAGCCGAACTGCTCCTTATAGCGGTTGACCATCGCGTCGCCGCCCTCGATGGTCACCGAGTACTGCCGCTCCAACGACATGACCCAGTTCTGAATGGGGTTGGTGGGGATCAGGCGGAACATAAAAAATGTGATCGTCAACGCCCCAAAGATCGTAATGAAATAGGTAAAAAGCTTGTTGAAATAATAACCCAGGATAGGGTATTTCCGGAGTAGCTTTCTCATTCTTTACCTCCCACATCTAGATTACCGGCCATTTCCGTATGGCACGCACTATTACCGAATGGCACGCTATCGGATGCACCGAGTGAATCTGATTCATTATTGCACAGTCATCCCGACCTGGTGCAAAGGAAGATCTTTTGCGGACCTTTCTCTAAGACCTTCCTCTATCCAGGACGATCGCTGAATACCTCAAACAACTTGGTTCCCGCACCCCGCGCGGGGTGCGGGAACCAGCTGAAACTAAAGGTCAAGAGTTCTTTGGCCTACTTGGTCTTGGAGTTGAAGAAAACCTCGATGATCTGGCCCCACCAGTTGAAGGGCACGGTGTAGACGTTGTCCGTGGACAGCATATTGTCCCAGTACTCCTGGTTATAGCTGATGGAGTAGTAGGTCTCGATGAGCGGGACACCGGGCGGATCCTCCATCCAGAGATCGAACAACTTATCGTAGAGGGCCTGCGCGGCCGGATGATCCGGGTCGATCGCCTGCAGGGCCAGCAACGTCGCGTCGAACTCCTCATTGCAGTGACGCATGGTGATTGCCCTTCTGGGAGACCTCACCGACGGGCACGGCATTGTCGCAGATGAACTCGTCGTACAACTCGACCGGATCCACGGTTGCGCCGCAGAACCACCAGAAGCCGATCTCGAACTCACCTTGATCGACGTCTGTCCCAGAAGACGCCCTCGACGTACTCGAAGGTCGCGTCGATACCGAAGGCCTTGATCTCCTCGGTGAAGTCCTGGCCCATCAGGTACTCGTTGCCACCCACGCCGACCGGCGTGGTCACAGCAAGCTTGACCTGCTCGCCGTCAGGATCGAATCAGCTTGCCACCTTCCTGCGTGTAGCCGATGCTCTCAAGCAGCTCCAGCGCTTTGTCAGGGTTGTACTCCAGCGTGCCCCACGTATCCTTGGCTTCCTGGTTGATGTACTTGTCCAGGTTGCGGTAGTCAGCCCACAGGCCCTGCGCGGGCTTGGAGGGCGGCGACCAGATGTTGGCGCCCCACTTCTCGCGGTTCATCAGCATCGACATCGCGCGGCGGAACTCAGGTGCCTCCAGGTACTTGTTGGTCTCGTTGAACCACGCAGCACGCGGGCACGGATCGACGTAGGTGACCATGTCCAACTCAGGCAGGTCAGCCTTGTTCTGCTGCGTAGGTATCGTAGCCGATACCGCCGATATCGGGCAATCCTTCCTTGGCCTCGGCGAGTGCCTGCTCGGCGGCAGGGCCGGTGCGCCAGATGGCGTACTTGGCATCGGGGAAGAGACCAATGGACTTGCCCCAGTAATCCTCGTTCCGTATCCACGTGAAGACCTTGTTCTCAGGATAGACCTTGAAGAGCTCGTAAGGGCCTGTCCAGACGGGCGGGTCGTTCTTGTAGGTGTAGGGATCGACGTTCGCCCAGATGTGCTCCGGGTAGATGACCGCGCCACCCACGATCTTGCACCAGAACATCTGGTGCTGGCGCGGGCGGGGCTCCGTCATTTCGATGACGACGGTGAAGTCATCTGCGGCGTAGACATCGGAGAAGTACTCCGCGTCGCCGTGCGGCAGACCACCGAGGTCGTCGTACTGCGGGTCCATAGCCATCTGCAGCGTCCAGACCACGTCATCAGCCGTGAAGGCCTCGCCGTCGTTCCACGTCACACCCTTGCGGAGGTAGATCGTGAGCTCGGTATAGTCGTCGTTGTACTCCCAGCTCTCGCCCAACCGTGGGATCAACTCGCCGGTGGCGTAGTTGACGTACCAGAGGAACTCGACCACGATCTGCTGAGCACCGTTCTGATAGTGCCAGCCGTTGGGGATCATGGGGTTGAAGCTGTCGAAGATCGAGAAGTCAACCTGGTTGTTGATGATGACCTCGTCAGCGATTGAAGGGCATCGTCACACCGTTGATCTGGAATTCTTCTGTAACCGGGAGATCCGGTTCATCTGTTTCTTCCGGTTCAGGAACTGCTGTGGGTCGCGGTGTTGACGTTGGTTGGTCTTCCTTGATCACCGGTGGGTTGACGATAACAGGTGTCGAAGTGGGGTCTGCAGGTGCTGCCCCGCCCCCGCAACCTGCCACCATCACCGCAATCAGCATAGACTGCAGCAAGTGTGTACCAAAATTTGCGTGACATATTGTATTTCCTCCTTTAGATTTGTAGGAATTTACTGAACAGAACATTGACAAAACAAATTATATATAGGTATGATTTCACCTCCTTTGTAAAACTATGACGCAAAATAAAAGGTCAATTTGAATATATCTACCTGGTGCTCATATAATGCAATAATAAAGCACGGATTACGGAAGACACCAGATACCGGCGTATATTTCATATTCTATTCAAATTTCAGTTATTGCATAGTTTGGATCTGCATCGGTAACACTATTCTCTGGGGTGTATCTGGAAGCCGATGATAAATGCGGTCCAGTAGCAACTCCATTGCTTTTGCCCCCAGACTTGCACCCGATATTTTCGCCACTGCGACTAAAGGTGCCAGGGTAAGCTGCAATTGTTTGTTGTCGACTGTAACTTGAGATATGGTTACATTCTGGTTAATCTGTTTATAGTCAAAGTCTTTTATATCAGTGTCGATTATACATTGCAGCAATCTTAATTTTATTTTGGCCAAATCATTTTCCACCTGCGCTGCAACATTGCCATTGACAGAGACGACAGCCGTCGGTACCTGGCGATGAAGATATTCAAAGAGCGCAGTGCATGTTATTTTAATGGGGTCAAGACCATTAAGATCGAGATTCAATACTTCATAAATGCTATTGCCTACCCACTGTGGATTATATGCAATATCATAGGCCTCTAAAGCTTTACAGTAGCCAATTAATCGATTTTTGACTGCCGTCACAGTCGTTTCCGAACTGCGTAAGAAAGCAATCCGCCTGTGTCCAGCGTTTATAAGCTTTTCCGTTAAGGCATAACCGACATTTTCATCATCAAAAACTACGCAGTCTGTGGGTGTTTCCGGGCAATAGCGATCCATCATCACAAAGGGAATCTTTTTATCCATGAGTTCCCGGTAAAAAGCTGCATTATATTGCGTGGATTGGGAGAAAAGGATCAATCCGTCAATACCCTGACTCAGCAGCCCTCTGATTTGTTCGATTTCTACTTCACCCACGCCCACTTCTGCAATTTGCATTTGAACTTGCCTGGATGTAGCAACTTTCGTAGCGCCCAATATTATTGAAAATATGTAGGTTTCCGAGGGTGTGGGAGCGCAAATTGCGATAGTACAGTCTTGGATATCTAGCACTGATGCAGCGCAGCTTTGGACGAAATTCCCACGTCCATGTTGTCTATTAATCAGCGCATCATCAACTAAAAGGTCCAGCGCTTTAACAATCGTGATGCGGCTGACGCCGTAATCAATAGCTAACTGTCTTTCAGAGGGTAATGCATCACCAGGGATAAAATGTCCCTCATTTATGCGGCCTTTCAGCGATACATAAACTTGATAGTAACGGGGAAGTGGATCTCGCAAATCGACTTTGTATCTTTCCATAGTCAACAGCTTAATGATTGGATAAGTGGACAAGTGGACATATCCACATTATATACTTAAAAAACACCAAGTCAATAGGTTCGGTAGCATTTGGTCCTTCAGTGCGGCTAATTGTACAGAGATGTTCAGGTTGGTGACGCCAACCTGAACACCTCCTCAGCGTCGACAATAGACTAGGCTATGCTATGCGTATCTCTCGACCTTCTTCAGAAGATTGGTATAAAGCATCGAGCGCGCGCATCACATTCACAACTTCAGCGCGTTTGACGATTTTCTCCTCTTCACCGCGGATCACCCGTATCGCATGGCCCATATAGGCCAGGTGCCCGGGGAAGGAAACGCGTGGATCAGCAGGCACCTTCATATTTGTGTTGGATTGATATGCGTCAATGTTCGTTATTAATTCAAAGTCGGGACGAAGTTGCAGACCGCCCTCTGTACCCATAATGAAGGTGTTATTGGCGTTTTCGGGCATATTTGCTGCCCAGGAAGTCCGGAGCACGATTGTGGCGCCATTTTCAAGGCGAAAGAAACCAGCAGCGAAATCTTCTACATCAAATTCGCGGTAATCGTAAGGTCGGGGCGTGATCGCTCCCTCTGGCGCACCGCTTTCAGCCATTGATGTAGCCAGTTTTTCATTTTTGTTCGCTAATTTCAGAACTGCAGTTCCACTGACTGCCACGACCTTTGGATTCCCCATAATCCAGATGACCAGATCGAGCATGTGAACACCAAGATCATAAATCGGACCGCCGGCATTATGTTCTTTAATATGAAACACACCCCACGTGGGTACGCCGCGCCGGCGGAACCAAGCCGTTTCGCCATAGTACATATCGCCAAGCCGACCCGATTCTGCCAGGATTTTAGCCGCATGTGCATCATTCGTGAATCGGGTCGTCTGGGTGATGAATAATTCTTTGCCCACAGCTTCTGCCGTATCATACATCTCTTCAGCGTCAGCTGCGCTAATGGTTATGGGTTTTTCACAGAGGACATGAGCCCCTGATTTCAAAGCCGCAATGGCTGGGGCTTTGTGATACACATTTGGCGTGCACACAGAAACAATATCCGGTTTGACCTCATCCAGCATTTTCTGCCAATCGCTATAGACCTTTGGTATTCCGAAAATTTTGCCAACCTGCTTTACGCGGTCCGGCAAAATATCAGCCGCAGCAACGATTTCAACGTTATCTCCCTGTGCTCTCCATGAGGGGATATGGGCTGTGGTGGCAATCATACCCGTGCCGATAATAGCTACTTTATAGGGTTTTTGAGTCATGAGTTATTCTCCTTTCAGATAGTATGTAAATTATGTTCCTGAATGCGGGATTTGTAAAGTTAATGGAAGCCTCTATTTGTATAATTGTGTCGATGTCTTGCAATTACACTTCGTAGTGCCCGTAGATTTCAGATTTTGTCAATTTACCGGCAGCGACCGCCAATATTTCCGCGTATAAAGTTTCACCCATCTCCTGAATAGTCTGCTCACCACGAATAATAGGGGTCGCATCGATATCGGCATTGTCTCTGATAAGCTGCATCCTGGTCGTGTTGGCGATGACTTTGATTACGGGTACTAAACCGCCTGTCGTAGAACCACATCCGGTGGTAAATAGCCCTATATGAGCGCCGCATGCAGCAAATTGGTTAATCCCTTCCGGGTCACCATGGAACCAGCCTGAATCTGCTTCTCCAGCCTGGAGCCAGAAACCCTTGCGGGGAGGCAGACCATAGTTTCGCAGGACACCTTGAACAGGGCTTTTGCCTGATTTCGCCAGGGCCCCATAGCTCTTTTCTTCTATGCTGGTCAGGCCTCCATTGATATTGCCAAATCCCCAGGCAAAACGTCCTGCTTTGAAACTGCGCTCTTCAGCTTCAGTAATGATCGCCTTGACATCGGCAGCTGCTTCATCGTCAACTGCCCGTGCTGCCAATATCTCGCTGCATCCCATCAACTCACTGGCTTCGCTGATCATATAGGTACCGCCGGCAGCGACCAGCATATCACCTGCGACGCCGGTGATGGGGTTGGATGCCAATCCTGAGGTTGCATCCGATCCACCGCATTCGGTTCCGACAATTAAGTCTGCGACTTTCATAGGGACACGCTCGACACGAGAGGCATATTGCAGTAGTTCAACCATGATGCGCGATGCCTGCTCAACAGTTTGCAGGTCACCGCCTGCTTCATTGATTTTGATCGCTTTTACTGGTCTGCCTGATTTGGCAATAGCGTCTGCTACCATATAGGCGTCGTTACCTTCACATCCCAGACCGACAACCAGCGCAGCAGCCGAACTGGAATGTGTGCCCAGGGCAATGAGTTTGTTGAATGCGCCCTCTCGTAAGGCGCAGCCGCCGGGGTTCCCGAAGATCTGTGTGCCTTCAGGGAACAATTGCTTGAGCTTTTGGGCGACATAGCGTGAACAATCTACGCTGAAGATAATACTGACTTTATTGCGAATGCCAATTTGACCATCTGGTCTGAGGTAACCTGATAATTCCACAATATCCTCCTGGGAATATATTTAGCATAATACAGACTGCTAAAAGTGCTGATTGGATGTAAGCATAATGCAATGAGACAAGGTGTTTACGCGTTCAACCCATATTTTTCTCGGTGGAAGCCAAAATGTTCACTGCGGCAATTATGCACGTGAACCCATTCACCAACAGCGATATCGGCAAGTGCCTTCCCGATTGGCAAACCATATTTCAAAATATCCTCACCTTTTGCAATGTCTCGGAGTGCATACTTGTGACCAAATGCGATATCATCGATAAGGACAGTCATGTATGTCTTACCATCCAGGTCTACTTTAACGGTTTGTCCAGCCTGAAGCGCAGTTAAAGCCGTAGCCACGTCGTCCTTGGTGTTCAGTAATATTGAGACACGATTCATCATAACCATTCTCCTGAAATAGTGGTTTAATAGCACCTAAGGCATATTCTAATCACTCATCAGAGAAGTGCAAGGCGTATTTAAGAATGAGCGATTCACAGTGCCACGGCCAGACTGCGGTCGCCTAATCCAGGATTTGCCCCCATTCTAAAATACGGCCAAACACACCCAAGGCTTGACACTGGCTTTGACCAAAGTATAGTAAATATGTCCTCATTTGTATGCGGTTGGCTCAATCAACAGGAGAAATTATGGTCAACTTTGTAGACCGGTGTGATGATAGTGTTGCTATTGAACGCGTATTGGTCAGCGTTTCCGACAAAACCGGATTGGAAGTATTGGTTCCCGGATTAATTGAGATCAACCCCAAAATTCATTTCTATTCTACGGGTGGAACTTATAACAGGATTGCTCAAATATTAGGCTCGCTAGCAGAAACGCAGTATTTAACCAGGGTGTCGGATTATACCGGTCAACCGGAGACGCAAGGTGGATTGGTAAAGACGCTGGATTTTAAAATCTATCTGGGTTTGTTAACTGAAACGTACAACCCTAGTCATCAAGCTGATCTGGCTCGGACCGGGGCATCAACTCTGGATATGGTTGTTGTCAATTTATATCCGTTTCAATCTACCATCGCCCAGGACGGTGTCACGCTGGAGCAAGCCAGAGCGAATATCGATATCGGCGGGCCGTGTATGCTGCGCGCCGCAGCTAAGAATTATTTGCGGGTAACGCCGGTGGTCGATCCGGCAGATTATCCTGCGCTGCTGCATGATTTACAGGCAGGTGGCGGATCGATGACACTGGCATCGCGTTTTCATTATGCGTGTAAAGCTTTTGCGCATACGGCACAATACGATAGTGCGATCAGTGCTTATTTATCCCGGCAAGATCCTGATTCAGTGCGTGATTTGTACACGCTTTAGCCTTGAGAAGTGTGTTTTTGAGATAGCAGGACACACTGTTGGATCCGCAGAAAGTAAAGTTACATCTTCATTATCACTTACCGCCTGACGCATAAAGGAGGAGACGTATGGCTCAAAACCTGAAAAAAGCATATCGTACCATCATGGATGACCATTTCCCAAACACAATGGAGATCAGCTTTGTGTTTGACGACCACCGTTCCACACTCATTTACGAAAAGCTGGCGTGGGAGATTGATGGGG
This sequence comes from uncultured Chloroflexia bacterium, assembly GCA_963700595.1. Taxonomy (GTDB): domain Bacteria; phylum Chloroflexota; class Anaerolineae; order B4-G1; family SLSP01; genus PWVB01. The sequence goes on along the minus strand of CAVOYE010000006.1, from coordinate 193,177 downwards.
TAATGAAAGGGCTGCGTTACGGTGAGAACCCCGGTCAGGAAGCCGCCCTGTACAAACTCATTAACGGCAATCTGACCCTGGGGGATGTGACGACCATATCTCCCGGCAGATACCTGGTCTCTGATGCAGAGCTCTTACAGTTTGGGAAACATCCTGGTAAAATCAATCTCACGGATGCGGACAACGCGTTAAACATCCTGCGTTACCTGCCAGACCGTCCTGCCGCCGCTGTTATGAAACATAACAATCCCGCAGGTGTAGCAATTTCTGATACGATTGCCGATGCTTATATTAAGGCAGACCTTGCTGACCACATCGCCGCGTTCGGAGGTTGTGTGGCGCTGAATCGACCCGTCGATAAAGCAACAGCTGAGGCTATTGCAGAACAATACGCCGAAGTTGTTGTGGCTCCTGAATATGAATCTGGGACCGTCGAAATACTGGCAAAACGCAAGAACTTGCGTATTATGCGCATCGCGAATATGAACCGGTTGGAGACATTCCGCGGAGAACGTGTTGTAGATTTCAAAAGCCTGATTGATGGCGCAGTGATTGCGCAGCTCTCGTTTGTACCGACAACAACCTCGGCAGAAGCTTTATTACCCGCAGTGACCACATACAAAGGGGTGACATATCAGGTTAACCGCGCTCCCACATCGCAAGAAATCGATGATATGATTTTTGGCTGGTTGGTGGAAGCGGGTGTGAGTTCCAACTCGGTTCTCTACACAAAAAATGGCGTGACCGTAGGGATTGGCGCGGGTGAGCAGGACAGGGTAGGGGTTGCTGTGATTGCCCGGGACAAAGCCTATCGCAATATGGCTGAAGCATTAGCCTATACCAAACACAAAAGTGCATACCGTTTCCTGAGTGCTGACCAGAAAGCTGTGATTGATGCCGAGGTTACAGCAGCGCATGGGGGATTGAAAGGTGCAGTTATGGTTTCGGATGCTTATTTCCCTTTCCGGGATGGTGTTGATGTCGGTTTAGGAGAAGGTGTCACCGCAATAATCCAACCCGGTGGTTCATTAAGGGATTTCGAGGTTATCGAAGCGGTGAATGAATATGGGGCTGCTATGGTTTATACCGGGCAGCGCAGTTTCAAACACTAAGAGCAGAACGACTATGCCTGATCAACTACCTCAAGACGCTAACCTCCAAATGTCGCGCGCATCCCTTAATGATTACGGGAGTCTCGAAGGGATGATGCGTTCCCTGCGGGCACATCGCCCAATGGACCTTAATGCTGAAAACTGGCATCGCAACCATCCGGAACAGCTCTTTGAAACCTGGCGCCAACAGGCTAAAAAGTGCGTGCTGGATGGTTTACATTACGATCCGGGTTCCCTTGCGCTTAACGCAGAAATTCTAAGCTATGAAGCGCGGGATGGTTTTACACTTGAGCGTATCGCCTTTAATACCACACCCTGGAACCGGGTCAATGGATATTTTCTCATTCCAAGTCACGCGCCTAAACCCATGCCGGCGCTGGTCGTGTTTCATGCTTGGGGTGGACCGATGTTGTTTGGAAAAGAACGGGTGGTGAATTCAGGCAGAGATCACCCGCTGCTGCTGGAGCATCGCGAGAAGGTTTACAGCGGAAACTATCTGGCGGAAGTGTTTGCACAGCATGGGTACGCGGTGATAGTGATTGATGCCCATCATTTTGGCGAACGCGCGCCGCGTGGTATCAACGGGATTCCACAAAGATATGATCCTTTTGAGCTTTCTATCGGCGAGTATGTCGGGCTGGACGCTCAGGTACGGGAGCAGTTATATCTGGGTGTGCGGCAGTTAAACTGGGCGGGAACCACATGGATGGGTGTCAACTTCTGGGACGACAGTCGGTGCATCGATTATCTGTTAAGCCGTCCTGAAGTGGATCCGCAGCGGATTGGCTGCACCGGACTCTCCGGTGGTGGGTGGCGGACCAATGTCTTATCAGCCATTGATGACCGCATCAAAGCTTCGGTCAGTGTGGGGTGGATGACCACCGGTGATTATCAGCAAGTTTATAATTTATCCGGCGCAATCGGGACATTTTGCCTGCTCCCCGGTGTATGGGACAGGTTGGACGTTCCTGATCTGGCAATTATGTCAGATCCCAAATGCCAGTATGGTGGTCAGCGGTCAGCAGGATATGTTGTTCCCACCTGAAGCCCAGGCAGATGCTGCGCGGCAAATCCAAATGGGCTATGATTGGGCTGGTCTTAGCGAACGTTTCTATGATTATCGACCGGATAAACCACATTGCTACGATGTGGAAATTCAGCAGCAAGCCCTGCGCTGGTTTGAACGCTATTTGTAAATCCCTGTAAAGAATGGATTTATATCACTTTTTGCTGGTTATTGTGCACGACATCCTTGATACCAGGTCAATCATACCGTCCATAACGCAAAACCAGGTCGATCAGGAAACTATAGTTGGAGAATGAAATATCATTGGGCACAGAGTGGTCCGAATGGTAAATATAACCCCCATGTGCTTTGGCTATAGCCAGTTTGCTCAGGACTTCTTCCTCAATACTTTCGTGTGAACCCGTCAGCTTTGTCACATCGATATTGCCAAAAAACACCAATTTATCGCCATAAAGGGGTTTGAGTTCTCTGATATCCAGACCGGCTTTTGCTTCCAGGGGGTGGAGTCCGGCGAACCCTGCGTCAATAAAGTGGGGAATCAAACCTGTGATGTTTCCGTCGGTATGCAGGAATGTTTTAAGGTTGTAGTTGGCAAAATAATCACACAGGCGTTTGTGATGCGGAAAAACCAGTTTGCGATACAGTTTAGGTGAAATTAATGATGTCGTGCGGTAGCCCAGGTCGTCAGATAAAAATGCGCCATCAAAAGAAAGTCCCAGCGCTTGCATACCTTCAAAGATATCGATGTTGAGTTGTGCGTGCGCTGCCATCATGTCGTAGATAAAATCCGGTTCATCCAGCATAAGCATCAGCATGGTCTCCATGCCCAGACGCATCCATGTCGGATGAAAGCATCCATGGCCTGAGTAACAGATAAAACTTCCGCGACTTTGGGCGTGGCGATAATAGTCGATCGTCGATTTATGTATACGCGATGGGTTAAACGCCATCTGATGCCGGTATTTCATCCAGTCATTTTGATTTTTTATTGTAAAGTCCAGCCATTGCGATGTCCAACCCTCTTCGACATGCTTGTCTGTCCGCAATGCGCCATCGCTATCCCAGTAGGTTTTTTCTTCAGCGCTTTGCGTGATGATCCTTTCCGGAAACTGCATCGTGTAATCCCCACCTATCCTTGCGATTTCATCAGTCCCAAAGAAAATGTTCGGGGACGTCGCCAATGGCAGTCCTTCTTTATGCCATCTCTCGACGGTAGTTTCCCAGTAGGTGTCGAACAATGGAACACGATCCGGAATTTCACCCGCCAGTATTCTCTTGACACGTTCTTTGCCATTCATAAATTACATCACCTCTTCTCCCAGGGCAAATTGGTAACTTTTTCTGATAAGTCGCATGATACGATTGAGTTTCTCTGGTTCCGGTATAGTCACAACAAGCCACCGTTCGATTTCTCTTTCACCCGCTTTAAAGGGGGCTGTTTCGAAAATCTCACCGAGTGCAATCCTGTCCTTAAGACGGATTTGTGTAATAACGACGCCGTTTGTGACGAGAAATGCGAAAAGCTTTCCGTCTGCCAGGTAGGTGGGGCATCCAAACATTGACCTTTGGGAGACTCTGGACCACCCCATAACTTCCTTTTCTAACAACGTGCGAATTTCTGCTGTTTCACTCTCTTCATAATACTTCATTGTGTATGTCCTGGTTTGTCTGGTGACTGTATAACATAACTCACTTGACCATCATTATAACGAATCAGATTGTGGGGAGCGGTTGTATCGTACCATGCTGTTTCGGTAATCTTGTTTCCTGCATTATCCGTATAATCAACGGTGACTTTCCAGGCAACTAAAGATCCGGATCCAACCCATGCAGGTTCAGCACTTCTAACACTCACAAAGGCCTTGAAAGTATCGATAAATCCCAGCCCATCGTGTGTGACCAGCGGGACCGAACTGCCGTAGAACATATCAAAAGGTAATCCGGCTAAACGCCATGGCCATTCACCGACGATGAGCGCATCGACGGGTAGTTCAAACGCATTTGTAGTGTCATCATGCATCATGACTGTAAGTATAGGACTGTTTCCCTCAAAATCCATTGTCTTTTCCTGGTTGGCATCATTCAGAAAACCATGGATGGCAAGGATATTCAGGTTTTCAGCGTTCCAAACTACCTTTTGTTCCCATTCTGATGCTTCGATAGTTATTTTATCTGTTAGCCATGGGATATCCCATGGCACGTTATCTAGCAGTGAGGAAGAGGGATATTCAGCCCGGCAGGTTAACTCGAATTTATCATCAAGCGGTTCCAATGCACATTCAGCGGAACCCAGGGATTTCCCCAAAAAGTCCTGGATATCGTATCCCCATGTTTGTCTTTCCTGCCAGGTTGATTGAGGTTGAAAATCCAGGAATTCGACAGCCAATAGTTCGGGGAATCTGCCGGCAACAACCTCACTGACAGCACTATAAGTGTAGATCAGTGCTAACAACAGGAGAGGAACGATCCACACCCATTTCCATAATCCCGATGTCTTTCCGGGTTGGGGCAGCTCTTCAGGCACCGTCTTCTGCCAGAGTGTCCAGAGGGCAAAGGTCGTAGCTGCAATCCCGGCAACCCCTACGAGTAATAGCATGATAAGAAGAGCTGTGACGATTTGAAAAGGTAGAAAGGTGGTCGATGCCAGGATAATCGTGGCAACCGAATTATAGGCAGCGTGGAGAAACATTCCCGGTATAACTGAATCTGTTCGCCAAGCGACATAACCCAGTGTTAATGCAACAGGCAACAACGCAAACAGGTTTTGAAACTGCATATGATAAAGCGCGAAGATGAGCCCACCCAGGATGATGCCCATCAATGGTTTACCGCGGTCGTAAGTACGCTGAACATACCCGCGAAACATGAGCTCTTCGCAGATCGGGGCCACGAGGACGGCTGTTACCGCGAAGGCTAAGGTCTCCCATAAGGTTGTTGGATACATCTGGGGTGGGGTGGGGGTAGAATATCCTAAAACTACAGATGAGATGATGTTGATGACTACCCCCATCATCCACAACCCCGGCGCGGCGATGACACTTAACAGGATGGGTTCCCAACCAGGCCACGACAAACGCATTGTTTGTTTTATGGGTAGTTTGTTGAGTTTGATGCATCCGATCGCCAGGAGTGCAAGGAGAATTTCTGCCATACTGCCGATCAGATATTGAGCGAGCGTTCCTTCACCAACAAGTCCGCTCACGATGAGGACACCGATTCCAACCAGCAGGAATATATTGGTTAGCAAGCGCGACGGTACACCGTTGAGGTTTTTTTCTTTATAGACCTGTATTGAGGGAACTTTGTGTATGTCCATAGTTTTTTGCTGCAAGCTGATCTGCTTTTTATTGACTTCCGATGCCTCTTTGCAGGTTATGTGAATTGATCGACACAGTATCGACTAAAGATGCGCTTTCCTAATGCGTAACGTATAGGGTTGAGTATATGTGTGGAAAGGAGAAAGTCAATTATCTATTCCCAAAGAAGCCCAAATAGCATCAATATGTTTTTTTACATCATCCGTCATGCGCAACGACCTCGGGCCATGACCGTGTGTAACCTTCTTCCGTGAGTTTGGCAGTTGCGTCAATTCCAATTTTTCCTCCGAATGAATGGTGGTAACTGGCATGATCCAAATGGTCGACGGGTCCGTCTTGCACAATAATATCGTGCGACCAATCTACATTCCCCAGTGCTTGCCAGGCTGCTTCGGTTGGATTGTGGACATCGACCCATGCGTCAACCACCACGATGGCTTTTGCCAGGCTTAACAGGGCTAACCCCCACATGCCGTGGATCACTTTACGGGCATGACCGGGAAAGCGCTTTTTGATACTGACGATGACGGCATTGTGAAAAACACCGGGAACCGGCATTGCATAATCAACAATTTCAGGCATAAAAAGTTTCAGCAAAGGCAGGAATAATCGCTCAGTCGCTTTTCCCATCCAGTAATCTTCCATCGGCGGGACACCCACGACCGTGGCAGGATAGATGGGGTTGCGCCGGTGGGTGATTGCGGTGACTTTGAATACGGGAAAAGGCTCAACAGGTGTGTAATACCCGGTATGATCGCCAAAAGGACCTTCCGGCAGGTGCCGGTTTGGATCAATAGTTCCCTCGATGATAATGTCAGCATGCGCTGGAACAGTAAGTGGCTGGCTGACGCACTTCACAAACTCAACCGGATGGCCTTGCAACCATCCGGCAAGCATATATTCATCGATGTCCGGGGGGAGAGGTGCAGAAGCAGACCATATACAGGCAGGATCTCCTCCCAGGACAATAGCTGCCGGTATCGTGGGCTTTTGTGCCTCAAGGGCCACCCGTTCATGTTCGGCGCCGCCTTTATGCCGCTGCCAATGCACGAGAAGCGTTTGATCATCCACCTTTTGCAGGCGGTACATGCCCACGTTCCGCGTGCCTTTCACCGGGTCCCGGGTGACCACTTGCGGCAGCGTGATGAATGGACCGCCGTCATTGGGCCAGCATTTGAGAATCGGTATAATCTCCAGCGTCGGATGCTCAGTAAGGATAACTTCCTGGACCGGGGCGTTTTTTTTCACCCGTGGACTTAACCCGACTGTGCGCAAAGCTTTGACTATTTGAAGACCGCGGTTTATGCCCTCTCGGGGTGTGCTGGGTAAATTAAGATCAAGAAGCTGAGAAAGCTTTGTGTTCAAGTCTTCAAGTTGACGGACGTGGAGTGCCATTGCCATGCGTCTCGCGCTGCCAAACATGTTGATCAGTACCGGCATATCATAGCCCTGGACATTTTCAAACAGAATCGCTTTATTGGATTCTGCGGGGCCTTTGCTGATGCGATTGACGATTTCTGTTATCTCAAGCTCAGCGGAGACAGAGTGGCGAACACGAATGAGTTCGCCTTCGCTTTCGAGTTTTTCTACAAATTGACGTAAAGTTTCCATTCTGATCCTTTTTTACGCACAGTCTATTTTCACTTCCGTACCTGGTGACAACACCCTTTTTTGAAATTGGGATGTGCTGTAGACCTGTGATATATTCCGCCAAGGTCCAATGTAGCTGGGTTGTTATACCCTATCGCAGTCTCTCCCTTAAATTTTACCAGTTCCGAACGGAACGCCTTTTGCATTGCTAACGCAGCCAGCACAGCTCGTTCAGGATCATCCTCATTTGTTATCTGTGCGCCAAAGACAGACGTCAAACCAGATTCGGCATAACGATAAACGTCACCACCAAAGCGACGTATCTCGACCCGGGCTGCTCGCAATAGTTGACTTATCATCGTTGCCCAGTTCTCGGTGTTAATGCTTGCCAGCAGAGACGTTGTTCCACGCATCTCAGTCTGAACGACCGTGACGATGCGCCGTTCCCCATCGAGAATCTGAGAGATTTGGGGCTGAAGTGGTCGTTCATCCGTTTTTTGGATAGCATAAGGGGTGGTTGTCATCTCAAGTGACAAGGCGGTAGCTGGCAATTCTCTTAAGTCCTTCTGTGGTGGTGCCAGGCTACCGTCTCGGATGTGCTCATAAAGCATCAAAGTCTCAGTTTCAGGTTCTACACCCAGTTCGTCGGACAGTATTTTACGGCAGGCATCAAACTGCGCCAACGCCGCAGCTCGATGTCCACTCGACGCCAGGGCGCGCATCAACTGTCGGTGAGCTCCCTCACGCCATAGTTCCAGATCGATCTGCCGTCGCGCGCAGTCAATGACAGCATCATAGTTTTCTTGCTTTTCGTGATAACTTGCCAGGGTGTAGAGCGCTTCGAGCGCCTGCCAGTGTAGATTCTCACGTTCCACCACCGTCCATGCCTCAAAAGTGGTGCTGTCAAAAGAAAATCCGGTAAGGAACTCTCCTCGGTACAGCGCGGTAGCTATCTGGAGTTGTTTCGCACATACTGCACACGTGTCGATCTGTGCGTGCTCATGAGTTTTGATACTCTTCAGAACTTCTTCCATAACCCGCACATCCAGCGAACAGCGCGCCCCAAAGTTGAATTGAATCGTCCGGCGGGTGACTTCAAGGAAGGGCTTATCAACATCTCGGTCACCGATGGCATCTCGCAGGCGACTCAGTGCAACCCGCAAGTTGCGCAGTGCTTCGGTGTTAGGTTGTTCGGGCCATAATAGGATCCTGCTGATATATTCCGGCAAGTCTAGGCAGTGCCTCCACACCAATGGCAGATGCGGTGTTCTATTGCATCTACACAGAAATACAAACTGAACCCCAATAAACCCATGGCCACAATCCCGGCATACATCTTTGGGTAATCAAACAGTGTGCTTCCCTGATAGTAAATATAATAACCCAGCCCATATTTTGTGGCAAAAAGTTCGGCGATATACAGAACAGCGACTGCGGTGCCTATGGATTGCCGGATGGATGTCAATATTGCCGGCACACTTGCCGGCAGATAAACGTATCGCATAAGAGCGCGCCGACCTGCACCCAGACTTCGCACGCTTAATATGAGCTCCGGGCGTATATTTGAGGCTGCATCTCTGACCAGGACCAGGATTTGAAAGAACAGGATCATCGTGATGATGATTATTTTGGGTAAGTCACCCACACCAAGGAGTAATAAAACCACCGGTACCAGGACGACTTTCGGAATGGGATAGATAAGGTATATAACCGGGGCAAAGAGTTTGTTCAATCGTGGATATTGTCCAAGCAGCAAACCTGCAGGTCCGGCGAGTATTATCGCGAGGAAAATGCTGCTGATGACGCGGTATAAACTTACAAGAAAGTGAAGTCCCAATTCATCCCGAATTTCTAAAAGGAAAGCGTGAATGACCAGATTGGGTGCTGGTAATATGGGTTGATTGATAATTCGCGCGGCTAAAACCCATAGTAAATATAAAAACAGGGCTGCGACGAGGATTGACCAGGCAGATAAACCGCGACTTGAATGAAGCGCTTTTTCTGAATCCGTGTTGCGTTGAAGCGGGTTTGAGACGGGTGAAGGCGGAGAGGGCATCATTGTTCAACCTTGGAGCGCAAGGAATCCATGATATCCTTGTAGGCTGTTGTACCTCTGTATGCCGCACCGGGTTGATGTGGATTATGGACAATGTGTGGATTGCAGTTTGGCGGACTGCCCAGCACTAGTATGCGCTGACCTACGAAGGCAGCCTCCTCAATGTTGTGGGTGACCAGGATCACGGTGAGTCCTTCCTCTTTGCCCAACTTCAGGGTTAAGGCTTCCAGGTTTTCTCTCGTGGGTGCATCAAGGGCTGAAAAAGGCTCGTCCATCAGGAGAATGTCAGGATTTAGAACCAGGGTTCTGGCGATTGCTGCCCGTTGTCTTTGCCCGCCCGAGATCTGTCCTGGATATTGATCTGCCACATCACGAATGCTTAGCCGATCAAGCCAATAATTAACAACAGTTCTGGCTTGATCTTTATTAAAATTGGTATTACGGGGCACATGCCTTCCATCCGGACCGTAGAATTTCCTGATTTTCATTCCCAACGCTACATTGTGTTGGATGGTTGCCCAGGGCAGCAACCCGTACTCTTGAAGAACCAGACCGGTTCCCGGTCGAGGGCGCGAGATGCTTTCATCACCTATCAGCAATGACCCTTTTTGAGGTAGTATGAGTCCTGCCACCAGGAGCAGTAAAGTGCTTTTACCGCAACCCGAAGGACCAAGGACACACCAAATATCACCCTGATTAACTTCCCAACTCCAATTAAGGAAGACAGGTTGGAGCGGGTTGTAAGCAAATGATAAATTCTTAATATGGATCATTGCCCTGCAAGGCACCTCTGACTGTGAAGTCATTGTTCCGGAAGAAAACTGTCGTTTACCACTTCAGAAAATACAGGCGCTTTTTCTAACCTTCCGGTTTCTATAAGCCATTGGACTACATCAGCGAATTGTGATGCGTTTGGAACTGCATCGCCAGGGTAATCAGGTAAAATGTAACTGGCAATCAGGGGAGCGGGAACGAGTTTTTGATCGACAAGCAGGTTTTCCCACTGGTCTTTGTGAGTGTTAATCATTTGACTTGCCTCTGAGATGGCAGACAGAAAACGCTTGAGGTTTGTCACGTCATTTTCCACAATATCCTTGCGGAAAGCGTATAGGCTGCAACTCAGGTCCTGATGTTGAGTGTCGTCCATGATAACCAGCGCCCCTTGCTGCATGACCAGAGATGCGAGTGGTTCTGGCAGTGTGGCTGCTTTCAACTCACCTGCATTGAGCAGCGCCATACGGTCCGGTATTTTAGGTACCGGGAGCAACGCAATCTGGTCCAGGTTAAGGGCTTCGCGCTCCAGCAAGCGGATCGTTATGTACTCAATGACAGTGCCCTCGGAAATCCCAATGGGCACACCTTTGAGCTGGATTGGCGATGTGATACCGCTGTTACCCGCTGCCAGGATGCGGAATTGGGCGAAATTATCTGTGGGAACCATGGCATAACGGACTGCAACCACTTCTGTTTGTTCCCTATTATATAGAGCCAGGGCAACCAGATCTGTAATAACCCCGTCAACCTGTCCCGCCTGGAGGAGTTGGTCGCGTTCTGCTGCGGAGGCTGCCGGGATTAGCTCAACCTGGATGCCTTTTTCCTCGAAGAGTCCTTCTGCTTCGGCGACATAGAGTGGGAGGGCATCGAGGATCGGCAGTACAGCGATGCGCAGTGTCTGGGGTGCACCTACCTGCTTACAGCCAACCAATAGGAAGATCAGGAACAACAGCGCGGTAAGGTATGCTTTCTTATATCTTATATGTGACATAATCACCTCTTTTAACGTGGCGAAACGCCGCCGTCTTCAAGCGCAGCATCATAAGGTTTAATATATTCTATGGTCGGTTTTCCCCCGGGATCATTGCTGGTATAAAGGATGTTAAAGACTGAAGCAGGCGCAGGATAATCGTCCGCAAACCCTAAAGTGTCCAGTGTATGCTTGTTTTGTGGGATAAGCTCGCATTTACTGAACCACAAAACAGTAAATGCAATCACATCGCCGTGGGTCACAAGCACAACATGCTCTCCGGGGTGGGCATCGCGCAGCTGGGACAAAAATACCGTGACTCTTGCCACCACATCTGAGGGTTGTTCAAACGCAGCATTTACCCCTGTATAAAGATCCCAGTTGCGTTCTGCCATATTTTCCATTGGTTGCCCTTCAAAAAGAAATCTGACTTCATTTATGGGTTCTGCAATTTGCAGGACTAAATCGGGGTGGTGTTTGAGAAGTATTCCGGCAGATTGGCGCGCGCGGAGCAGGGGGCTGCTGTAGACAGCGGAAATGGGTGCATTTTTCAGGTACTGTGCCGTTCCCTCAACCTGAAGTTTCCCTAAATCGCTTAATCCAAAACCGGGTAGTCTTCCATAAATGATTTTTTCAGGATTATGTACCTGCCCGTGGCGGATCAAGCTAATAATTGTATGCATATTCGCTATTATTCCTTTCTTCATATATCCTATTATACAATTAACAAAGAACCCGTCACACCCAGAAGCAGCAGGGCACTGATGACGCTGTTGATGTTAAAAAACGCGACATTGATGCGGGATAAATCTGTTGGGGAAACCAGACGGTGTTCATAAACTAAAAGACCGGTGATAATGAGCAGGCTAATCCAATAGGGCAGTTCCAGCTTCGACCAGACTCCCAGAGCTAATAAACAGACCATCATCAAAATATGGCTCAGAGATGAAAGGTTCAGAGCGGTCGCAACGCCAAACCGCGCCGGGATAGCATGCAGACCTGCTTTACGGTCAAAGTCGACATCCTGACAGGCATAAATGAGATCAAAACCCCCAATCCAGAGTGTGACAGCAAAAAGTAGAAGCCATGCGGGTAAATCACTGATTGTAAAAAGAGAACCGCGAACAGCCACCCAGGCACCCATGGGCGCTAATCCATCTGTAAAACCCAGAATGAAGTGTGACAACCATGTAAATCGTTTTGTAAACGAGTATCCGACAAGAAACAAAACCGCAACCGGCAGGAGGGCAAGGGGCAGGGAACCCAATTGGCTGGCTGCCAGGATTAAGACAAAACCTGATATCAGCGTTCCAACCCAGGCAGTACTTACTTTCACTTTACCTGAAACCAGAGGGCGCCCTGCAGTTCGCGGGTTTTGGGCATCTATGACGCGGTCAGCGATTCGGTTGGTTCCCATCGCAAGGGTACGAGCCGACGCCATGGCGACGGTAATCCATATAAATTGTGACCATGAAGGCCATCCCTGCGCTGCCAAAAGCATTCCCAGGTAAGCAAATGGGAGTGCAAAAAGTGTGTGCTCAATTTTAATGAGTTCAAAGAAATCCCGCACTTTGTTTAGCATAGGTGCATTATACCACCATGGGGCATCAACCGATTTCATGCATACGAGTTATCCCTTTTGCACAGCCAAAAGGGATAACTCGTAGCACACTCGTAGCTTAACCTTGTTTGATAAACGGCAGATAGGTATTCTGTACGACGTTGTATGGGCGCATCATTTCATGATCCTCGTGCGAAAGGATATGGCAGTGCCATACATATCGCCCAGGACGGTCAAATTTCGCCTTTACACGGGTTAACTCGCCTGGAAAGACGTGGACAGTGTCTTTGGGTCCCAATTCGTTATCCAGCGGTTGCCGTACATCCCCGCCCAGAACGATATTACTCAAACTACCACCAATGCCTACGGTGCCATCGTGGTGCGGTGTAGGCACATGTGTTGACAACGCCGTAAAAGACTCACGGTTGAGTACTTCGAAACTCACCAGGTGGATGTGAATCGGGTGGGCGTCCTCAGTGGCATTGTAAATTTCCCAGATTTCGACATCATTCAACGTGGGAAATTCGGTTATGGGTTCAAACCAGGCTAAAGACCTGTTCACGATTCCCCCAGAAAAGTCTTTTGTGGGTTCAGCAACACCCGGCATGGGTTCTAACCGTCCAAAGGGATCCTTACCTTCAAAGAGGGCTAACTTACGCGTCCGTACTACGTCACCGGCAACGGTGAATCCGCCATCAACGCGCAGTGTCATATTGGAATCAAAGTTATCCGCAACTAAAGGATCCAGTGCAAGATCAACATCAAAAGCCAGAATGAGCCCGGTCGTCGTTAAATTGGCAGGAGGTAAGACACCCCCCTCACCATCGCTGTTTGTCCCATCAGCATACAATCCGCGGAATGGCTCGTCAGGTCCTGTATTCTCCAGAATGAAACGTCCCGTACGACCCGTAAAATCCACGACGATATCGGCGCGTTCTCCCGGACCCATGATCAACTGGGTCAAGCTGACGGGCGTGGTCAATAGACCGTCATCTGTTCCGATTTGATAGAAAGGGATATCTGTTCCAGTTGGCGTGACGCCGTCAACATCTGCCTGCCGCATGTGGAACACATAAAAACGTGAATCAGATCCATTTAACAGGCGCAGGCGATAATGACGGGGTTCGACCTGCATTTTGGGCCAGATTTGCCCATTAACCAGGATATGGTCTCCGAAGAACTCAGCCAGCACGCTGGGTTGCGGAACATCTTCATCCTTAAGTCCCTCATCAGTAATAAAGTCCTTCCACATGGGGTCTCCAGGGAACGCCGGGAAGAATAGCTGTCCATCCGAATCAAACATCCTATCCTGAACGACCAGCGCTGACTCATATGGATAGGCGGGAAGGTTTAAGGGATTCGTGGGCAATCCGGTATCTCTGGAATCGCGCACAATATAGAATCCTGCCAGGCCTGCATAGACGTTCAAGCGGGTGATGCCCAGGGCATGATCGTGATACCAGAGCGTCGCAGCTTCCTGATCATTGTCATAATGATAAAGGCTCTTGACGAACCTTGGTCCGTAAACCGTCTGCCCATTTACCGTAGGGGACCAGAAATATTCCGGGTTGCCATCACTCTCTGACTCTGTATGCCCGCCATGAAGGTGAGGGACTACAGGTACGCCGTCAGTGGCAATTGAATTCCCCATATAACCGTGGAGCGAATACGCCCAGTGCAGGCTGGTATCTACCGGCAACAAATGCGGGAGGGGTTGTCCTCCAGCAGTGACCAGATTATTCTGCCACTGTACATCGATGGGTTGATCCTTTTGAACGATGAAGGTTTTGCCGGGAAAGGTCGCAGTTGCCGTGCTTTCCCCATATCCCCACACGGTTGTCTGAATAGGCGCGCTTGTTGCCGGGTTTATCAACCCCAGCAATTGATTTGTCTGATACATACCCACCTGATAATTTCCACCTCCAAGATCCTGGTATAAAAAACTAGGATCTAATGCATTGGGTACATCAGTGGTAAATTTTGGCTGCAGCGCCGGATCTAACAATGCTGTGACATTGGCAAGAATATACTTGCTCCAGCGCGATGAAACCAATAAGCCCAGACCTGCCGCGGCACTTAACCTAAAGAATTGTCTTCTACTTAAAACTCTCATGATTTTCCTCCTGAACTATAAAATATAAAGATGAATCTCTTAAAATATATAAACAATATTATTATATAAATTATTATGTATAATGTCAAAAATCATTACGCTCCAGAGCGCGCTGAGTTGGTTCGCAGCATACGTATATGCGGGAATATAGGAAAAACAGAACTTACGGGGATTATTTTAGTATCTATTGGGATTTCAATGCGTTGTAAAGATACTTCTTTGGGTGTCCGTCAGTTTTCCGCAACGATAAGCAGTGTGGAAACACTGCAATTTGCCAACACATAAATGGATTGCCCGTAGCAGGACGCTGTGGCGGGGTGGAACAGGTAGATTGGTAATGCAAGGTAGATTCCCACCCCGCCACAGCGTTAGAGGGATTTGGCGGTTGGCTGCCAACCGCCAAATCCCTCTTTTAAAAATGCGGCGCGGGAGACAACTTGGGATGCGAAAAGCAGGCATTCCGCGCCGCATTTTTAGGATGGAAGGTGTTCATTCTCGGTCTGGTGTGGTTTGTGCAAAAATGTGACGCACACCCTAATTCTTTGATAGTGTGGTGAATGTACGCAATTGTTGCTATACTGGATGTTCTCTTGGATGGGTATCAATCACCACACTGGAGAGCAATTATACTGTATCCAAAAAATAGATGTCTAATGCAGGAATTTTTTGCCCAGTCTAATACCACTGATCTGGGCAATGAGGAATTCCAGGAAAATGAAGGTCTGTTCAACTGTCCGGTCCAGGGTGCCAATGCTTTTCATAGGTCCCTGGATATAGATGATATAGAGATAACCGACGGTCAAGACGCCAAGTGCTGTCGTGATGAACATGCCAAACAGTGCTTCGGGCGTAGTATGGCTGTTGGCAAGAAAACGATGCGCTGCGAAACCAAGTGCTACGCCTCCCAAACCAGCTACCAGCATCCCGATGAGTGTTTTTTGAATCACGCTCCAATTGACCCATCCGGGAATGGCAGCTATCAGCAATATGACGACCAGCAGGCTGTGCAGTATAATGTCACCATTGTGAAACATACGGAATCCCAACTTTTTGATCGTCTGGTTTTCAGTCATTTCCACTGCTGCCTTTTCGTTCTTTTCTATTACGTTGTATCCGCAGGGCAGATTCCACAATCACAGCAACAGCCAACAGAACCCATAAAATTTTGGCTAACCAACGGTCTTCGGTGAGAGCCATTCCGCACAGAAAAAGTAACAGACCGACGTTGAGGACGAGAGCATAGTTGAGTTCATTGAATTTTTCCCGCACCCGAATGCCTTTGACTTGCGTGTTATACCGTGCATAGCTCCAAACAGCCAGGAGAATAGCAAGCCCCAATACCCACAGAGCGTTGAAGAGAATATCCAATGCGTTAACCATAAGGTCTCCTTATTATGCCTGATCAGCGGGTAGTGTGACTGGACAGGACAAAATTGTCAAACTCGATCATGGCTGGGTCAGGATTGGCAAGCATAATCACCGATAAGCCATTTTCACCCGCCGGAATCTCCGAGTCGTTTTCCTCAGCGACGAATATGTTGTTGATAAAAAATTCAAAAACAGGTCCCCGGGTGACAACTTCGAGGTGATTAATTTCTCCTGACTGGATGGAAAGTGTTTCAGTCCAGTCGATAATAGTAATCCACTCAGATCCCTGCCACAAACTGAAACGAAAATACCCGTCGTCCCTGGCGTTAAAAACGTAGTATCTGCCTTCATTGTGCCGGATGATTAATCCATACGCAATATTCAATGGCCCACTGAGTCTTTTTATGTCGACGCTTAACCGGAAGTCAGTGGCAAAGCTGTCGCTGTCCGGCAAACACCAGCGCCCAACATCTTTTTCTGCTCCCACCTGCCATACGTAGCGTCCTCCGGTAATCTCTCTGATGATGCTTCCCCATTCATCCTGAGAATCACTGATCGGCCACTGGAATGTATTACTGTTGAAAGTGTCTGATATGATTGCGGTTAAATCAGATAGCACCACCGTTGTGGGTTGAGCCGGTGTGATGGTTGGCGTTGAAGTTGTGGGGGGTAGGGTGGGCGATGATGCCGGCAGTACCTCAAGCATAGCGGTCGGCGTTCGCGGAATAACAGTGCTGGTGACTGTCGAAGAAGCCTGTTGTGAAAACCAGGTTGTGACCGGCGCAACTTTAGTATGCAACCACATCCCCAATAAAGCGGAAAAAAATAGGACAATACTGGATAAAATATACCCTACTATTTTTAACCACGAAACTTCTTTGAATCTTTTGGGAAGAGACAGTAAGGGAAAAGCTGGTGTTTTACTATAAAGTTTGCTGATTGAATCTGAGGCACGCAGGTCGGTTGCCATAGCTGCTGCACTGCTATATCGCTTATCTTTTGGCACAGCCATCGCGCGGGTCAGGATATGTTTTACCTGATTACTGATCTTGATGTTCGTAAATTGTATGCCCTGGAAATTGTAAGGATTGGCGATGCGTTCCTCAGCTGATATGGGTAGTTCACCCGTCAGAGCATGGAGCAATGTAGCGCCGAGACTATAAATATCAGATCGTTGGTCTATTTGTCCCACTCGCATGACCCATCTTTCCGGTGGGGCATAATCCGGTGTACCTAATACGCGTTTGGCTGTCCATTTGCGTGGGTCTGCTGTATTCCACAGGCTTGGAACCTCAAAATGCGCCAATACTGCGTTGCCTTCAGGAGTGATGTAGATATTTTGCGGTCTGATATCCCCATGCAAAACGTGCCGGTGGTGGCAGTATACGAGGGCATCAAGTATCTGCCCTGCCCACAAGATAACACTTTTTTCTGGTAAAGGGCCTTTCTCGGTGATACGCTGCATCAAGCTGTCATTTCCTATCACCGGGCTTACAACATAGGAATAGGGCATCAGGATGGCAACATCGGAATCTGGTATGATCTGTTTCTTCCACCACGTCGATGATGAATGCATCACTTGGTGCAATCAGATTTTTGTGGTGGAGCGCGCATAGAATCTGCGCCTGACGTGTAAACTGGGCTTTCAAAGCGTCAAGGCTATCTGGCGAAAGATTAGGCTGTGCCGTTGTCTCGCTGATAATGACTGCCTGTGTTTGATTGGTTATCCCAGCCAAGGTATATCGTTTCGACCGCACCCAATTCGTGCAACCGGTCTATGCGGTATCGATTGTAAAGGATACTGTCAAGATTCAGCATGTTCCGATGTTTCCAATCAAAACAGTTTCACTTGTTCGATGCGTTGGTCCGGAATATTCAGGTGCGTATAAGCATTTGGCGTGGCAACGCGACCGCGCGGCGTGCGGTCCAGATAACCGAGTTGAAGCAAGTAGGGTTCAACGACATCCATAATGGTATCCGAAGCTTCGCCAATCGATGCCGCAATTGTATCGAGACCGACGGGACCTCCGCCGAATTTCTGGATGATTGCGAGTAACACCCGCCGGTCAAGGTCATCCAATCCTTTCTCGTCAATTTCCAGGAGCTTCAAAGCCTGTCTGGCGATATCCAATGTGATAATGCCATCTCCGCGTACCTGGGCATAATCACGAACCCGCCTCAACAAGCGGAGGGCGACCCGTGGTGTACCTCGTCCGCGTCGGGCAATTTCAGCCCGACCTTCCGGTACTAAAGGTACTTGCAGGGCACGTGCTGCCCGATCTACAATCTGTTCCAGGGCGCTGTGGCTGTAAAAGTCGAGGCGGAACGTAGCGCCAAATCGGGTTCGCAAGGGGGCGGAAAGCAATGCGAGGCGGGTTGTTGCCCCAATAATCGTGAAATGCGGTAGACTGAGGCGAACAGTACGGGCTCCAGGTCCCTGACCGATAACAAGGTCCAGTGCATAATCTTCCATGGCTGGATAGAGAATTTCTTCCACGACTTTACCCAAGCGGTGACATTCATCGATGAAGAGGACTTCATTTTCATGGAGATTACTGAGAATCGCGGCGAGATCACCTGCTCTTTCTATGGAAGGTCCTGCGGTAATTCTGATATTTGCTCCCATCTCGTTAGCGATGATATGCGCCAGGGTCGTTTTTCCAAGTCCTGGAGGTCCATAGAAGAGGACATGCTCCAGGGCTTCTTCTCGTGCTTTGGATGCCTCAATCAAAATACGAATGTTTTCCCGAACCCGGTCCTGACCAATCAGCGCGTCAAGGCTTTGCGGACGCAGTGCCCGGTCGAGTACGATCTCTTCCGGTTCAATCTCCGGTGAAATAGTTCTTTGCGTGTTCATAATGATAACAAACTCCCTGGCGACAGGCGTGTGAATGCTTTGCGAAACAATGGCGGTAGCATGTATTCAGTTCCTTATTGTACCTTAGTCTGTTATCAGAAGCATCTGGAATTACGGTTCCAATAGACCATCTCTGCCGTCAATTGTGATCGAGACGCCATTGACTGTTGAGAATTGGAGTAAAGTTTGTTCTATTTGCGCCCGTATCAAACCGGTACGCATTGCCCCGCCGGGATGGGCAGTTAGCTCAATAGAGAAGTCGACATGTGCAATTCCGTCAATGATCGCGAGGCTGTTAAGTCTGACACGCTCTCCCCAATCTTGCGTACGTCCCTGATAAGTCAGGACTTCAGAGGCTGTTGGGATGGCAGTCGTATAGCCCAGGCTGTTCTTGGGAGCGGGTCCCCACAAAAGGGCTTCCAGCGAGGCTCTGCCGATTCCCAGGGTTCTTGGAATAATGATGGCTTGAGCCCGTACATCTTCCCCAACAACCCAGAAAACATTGGTTGCCATCGCATTGGGATCATTCGCGCCCAGGATTTGTATTTGTTGTTGTGCAAGAGTCAAGCCATTTGTGGAAAGCACAGACACGACGGCTTGTTGAGTTTGTGGATATGGAACATCCGGGTTGCGGTCGAGGGTTGTTATAACCATACCCCGTCCATCTTTACCTTGCAGTACCTGATTTGGCTGAATAATTTTGGTGCCATCCACCCATTCCAATACAACATTGACATCCTGTCCCGGTATACCTGTCCGGGCAAGCACATATAAAGGTAAAAGATTATTTGTCTGAGGTTGCGGGATTTCAAAGTATCCCCCACCTGCGAATCCCCCCAAAGTTACATTGATAGTAGCATTTGCCAGGATGCTGCCATCTTTTGGGCTGAAATCGAATATCTCAATCCGTCCGGCGCCAGGGCTGCCCCCATAGGCGATAGAAGCTTCAAATTGACCTGGTCCATCCAAGTTGCCTTGTGCAATAATGGGTATTTCGGCAACTAATTGGTCCAGTCTATCATAAACGCGCACCACCAGAGTGCCTTCAAACGGCATTTTGGCGACAGAACCTTTAATCTGAATCGGATTGTCAACAATTGCATTCTCGAGGGGTGTCAAGACTGTTATTACCTGGGAGATAATACCTGGTGTCGCTGTAGGTGTCGGTTGAGGTGTGGGGTTTGGTGTCTGTGTCGAAATCGGTGTTCCCGTTGGCGTATGATCTGGCAGTGGAGTTTTATCTTCGTTCGGCGCTATGGCAGTTTGGGTAGCAGTAGGCGGACTGAATACCGGAATTTCTGCTGTTGGGGTCTGCGTTACAGGTTCTGATGTCACTGTTGGAATCCACGGCAGCGGAGTTGGTTCAACGCCAAAAAATGCGCATCCAAAGATCAACGGCAGCATGATAATGACAGCGGATATTATGTTTCGGATTTTCATAGATGCCCCCACTGATCCTCAACCATGTCTTTTAGCGATTTGTGCAAGAGCAATTCCACCCAACACGCCGGCTCTCTTGCCTAGCATGGGTGGTACTATGTAAGTCTTAATGTTATCCAGCAATCTCGGCGTATTAATATAATTATTGAGCAGGGAAAGAACCTCCAACCTAATCATTGGAAACAATGTTTCCTGCTCCATAACGCCGCCGCCCAGGATAATCCGTTGCGGCGCAAGCGTTACAATATAATTGACCAAAGCAAGCGCCAGATAATGGGCTTCAAGTTTCCACGCGGGGTGGTCCGGTGGCAGTGTTTCACCTTTCTGTCCCCACCGTTCTTCTATCGCCGGACCGCTGGCTAATCCCTCCAGGCAATTTCCGTGATAAGGGCAGTTACCTGGAAAGGGGTCAAGATTAACGTTCTGCGGAATACGGATATGGCCCATTTCAGGATGCAATAAACCATGTATCATTGTATTGTTGACCACAGCACCACCGCCAATACCTGTGCCCACAGTCAGGTACAAACATGAATTCAACCCTTTGGCTGAACCCCATGTTTGCTCCGCAAGTGCAGCAGCATTAACATCGGTATCGAATCCGACCGGAATGTTGAATGCGCGGAGAATGGTGCCGGCAAAGTCCGTATTTTTCCATCCTGGCTTGGGTGTAGTGGTGATAGTGCCATACGATGGTGAGGATGGATCAGGATCCAGAGGGCCAAAGCACGCGATTCCAATCGCTGCTAATTTTGATTTCCCCTGTATTTCACATTGACGGAAGAAGTCAATCGCCTTGTTGATAGATACTTCGGGTGTCGATGTGGGGAAACGGATTTCATCAATGATATTATCCGGACCTGTGCCCACGGCACATACGAATTTGGTTCCTCCTCCTTCAATACCGCCATACAGTTCCACTTCATTGCTCCTTCAGCAGCTTATGCCGATAGAATCAAATTTCTCTTTCAATTGTAGCAAAAGTGTAACATGGCTTTTATCCAAGGCAACTGGTTGTTATTTCAGAATGGGGACAAACCATTCTAAATAGAGGAGTTGTCAGATGCTGTTGCACGCTTTCGCCTATTCAGAAAAACACCGGCTTAAACGAGCACAGCGCTTGTGGCGGAAGAGCAGTACCATCCAACGTCATGGTATCCAGAGGTTGGGCATCATTGGGTGTAGCGGTTGCGGAAATTGTCTTTCGGATAGGAATTATAGTATTTTGTGGTTCTAATTTGATCTCTACGGCCTCTTTAGTCAAGCTCTGTCTCTTTCAGGCTGTCCTGAAGCCACACCAGCATTTGTCCTGGTACACGGTTGCCCCAGGCAAAATATGGAATTGCTTTGAGCTCAACGGATTCAGCATTCGGGGAAGTGATTTTACTTTTCTCTCTATAGAGGGCGTGCTGCCATGCGTTTTCATTGTTTCTCACCTTTACAGAAGCCTCGATGATTTGGATACCTTGCAGCATATCTGGTTGGAAACTGGATGTGAAGTGCTGTCCTGGTTCAACAACGATATCCTTCAGGTTCACATCAGGATGGTCGACTGCTTCCAGGCAAAATAGTAGAGGTCCGCGCATCAGGGCTACCATCCCATTATTCTCGCGCACATAGGGATGGGCTTTTATTATTCTGACCGGCATAGCAAATTGAATACAGATTGAGTCGCCAATAGACCAGGATCGCGCTATTTTGATGTAGGTCCCAGGCGTAGCAGTTTCTGAATAAGTATCTCCATTGATGTTTATTTCAGTATTTTTTCCGCACCAGTGCGGGATCCGGATATTGAGGGTAAATGTGCAGTTGTCAAGGACTTCGATAATGACGTTCCCGTCCCAGGGATAACGGGTGCGCTGCAGTATGGAGAGCTTTTCCCCCTTGGGCAGTGTCAGAACTGCTTCGTTTGCAGCATATTGATGGACCCAGACAGCATCCTCCGAAACACTATAGATTAACCCGGGTACCATAGCCAGTGTACGGGCAATGTTTGGGGGGCAGCACGCACAAGCAAACCATGACTTCCGGCGATGTTGCCCATCATCCTCCAAGGGGTTAATGTAAAAGTAGGATTTCCCGTCTGAAGAGACCCCTGGCAGAATGGCATTATAGAGGACGTGTTCGATGTAGTCAGCATATATACAGTTTGCATGCAGTTGCAGCATTCGCCAGGCCCACATCAGGACGGCAATGGCGGCGCATGTTTCCGCATAAGCACGTGCATTAGGTAATTCATAGTCACGACCAATGGCTTCCCCACTGTAGCGCGAGCCGACGCCCCCTGAGATATACATCAAGTGCGTTGTCATATGCTGCCAGAGGTGTTCCAATGTCTTTTTCAGCCTTTTTTCACCAGTTTCGATGGCAATATCAGCAGCGCCGGCGCATAAGTATAAGGCCCGAACTGCGTGTCCTGTGAGGCGTTGCATTTCACGAAAGGGTTGGTGGTCCAGATGATACTCGCGCCCCCCAATCAACCCTTTACCCCGAGCATTGAGGAATTTTTCCGCCAGTTCCAGATAACGCGTGTCCTCAGTTTCTCGACTGAGTTCGACGAGCGCCATTTCAATTACAGGATGACCGGGTGGGAGGGTTGGTCTATCCTCGGAATCATCGAATCGCCTTATCAGGAAATTGGCATAACGGATTGCACAGTTTAACAAGCGTGTATCACTGGTGCTTCTGGTTAGGGCAATTGCAGCCTGGATTAAATGTCCAGCACAATAGAGCTCGTGCATATCGCGGATATTCATCAACCGTTGATCGCTGCGGTCCATAGCATAGTACGTATTGAGATAACCGTCTTCGCGCTGGGCGTGGACTACCACGCTGATTGCGTGGTCTACGAGCGACCATAATTCGGTATCCTCTTCAATTGCCAGGGACCACGCAGCAGCTTCTAACCACTTGTACACATCTGAATCGTTAAACACTGGTTCGGTAAAGGATAAGGTATCCTTACCTGACGCCCGGCGGAAATTATCCAGGCGACCGGTGTTGGCTAACTGCTGATACTGCTCGCGAAGTGAGATTGTGCGATTCGTGTGCAGTCTGGGTGCCCAGAATCTGTCGGTCAGTTTAACCGCAGAGATTGCCACGGGATGCAAAGTAGCATGAGGGCTCTGGGTCGTGTCAAGGATAAAAGGCAAGTGGTAATCGTGCATAGAATACAGGCTCCAGTGAGTTTATATAGTCCGCATCTTAATTGTACTGTTGCCAGCATTTTCAGCAAACGGCGCTTTGACCAGGATTTTATCATTCCCGGATGTGGGTATTACTTTGTAGTGCTGGTATCTTCTACATCAGCACATGCATGATTTTGTGGTGTAAATTACACTGTTGTCCTATTTTGCCAGATTCCTGATACGCTGCCTAAAACTCTATAGTAGCGCAATTTGCCACGCAAACTATAATACTGACAGATATTACCGCACAAACATGGAATCACAGGATACTTTAATGGAGAACGCTGCCCGTTCCAGGATGATGATAGCTGCAGGCGTTGCTGGTTTATGCCTGCTGGTGGTCATCGCATTTATCTCACCTCCTCAAATCTCTGATTTACCCATAACGGGTTTATTCAGTTTGCTTATTGCGTTCGCACTGGCATTTGGGATTCGGTTGCCGGGGGGAGCAGCGAGTTTAATGTTAATGACCGTGACCGCAGCATATCTGATATTGGGTAAAACTGCTGCGGGTTTGGCGGTTTACTTTGCTGCTATATTACAAGGGTTATCACGTTATTTCAATTTGCCCGGCACACTGGATGAGAGCCCTATTAACCGGATGCAACTTCTGGCTGTCACAGGCATGAACGCTTTCATCCATGTGATAAGTATCATTTTTGGTGGTTATATATATGAATCAATCGGCGGGACCTTACCTCTTACTTTTATCAATAGGCGCGCATTCGTAGCCCTTGTTGCTTTGTATTTATCGTATAGTTCAATGAATTATTTTCTGATTGGCGTATATTTGCTGTCGAAAGGAAAATCCGTTTTTAAAGCATATTTACATTCACTTCCCAAAATACTCCTTTATGAAGCCACCCCGTTATTATTTTCACCTTTTATGGTGCTGGTCTACACTCAGTTGGGTTTCCAATATTTCGTTTTGTTTGCGTTGGCTTACATTCTTGTGACACTTTTTGTTTATAACCTGGCAATGACCTCCAGGCGTTTAGAACGACGTGTCCAGGAGTTGGACAGCCTACAAGCTTTAGGACGCATCCTGGAATCGAGTTTGGATGTGAAGGTTATTCTTGACGCGATTTACGACCAGGTACGTCAGCTTATGCCAGCGGAAGATTTCTATGTTGCTTTATATGATGATGCGCGTGATGAAGTGACCTTTCCCCTGGCTTATGTAGCAGGTCAACTTGTCAAATGGAGGTCACGGCGAGCTGGGCAGGGGCTGAGTGAATATGTGCTGCGCACAAAATCACCTCTATTACTCAGGCATCCTGTAAAGGAAACTCTGGCAAGGTTGGCTGTTGTTCAGATTGGACGTGAATTTGCGTGCTGGTTGGGTGTCCCAATTATTGCGGGTGATGATATTCTTGGTTTAATCGCTGTTCAGTCGCCAGATACGCCTGATGTATATGACATATCACACCAGGAAATTTTAAGTACAATAGCGGCGCAAGCTGCGGTCGCTATTCAAAATGCTCGATTATATGAACAAACCGATGAAGCCTTAGTAAGACGGGTGCAAGAGTTGGACTCTGTTTTACGAACAACACGCGACGGCGTCATTCTTCTGGACAGGGATTGGTTTGTGTTAACGGCTAATCGGGCTATTGCTGAATATCTTGGCATAGCGCAAGTTGATTTATTGCGGAAACCCATCAATGAATTAGTGATAAATGACAAGGTATTACTTGAGCATTTTCAATACTCACAAGCCCAACTCCACTTGGATTGCGAATTGTTGTTATCAGGTCAAACTGTGCAAGCGCAGCGCGTTGTGGTTACAGGACCGAATAACACACCTTTGGAACGAACGCTGACAACCGTGTATGGCAATGATAAAAATGTGATCGGCTGGCTTCTGGTGTTTCGCGACTTGACTGAGGAATTAGCACTGACACGCCTGCGCGAAGATTTGACGAGTATGCTGGTTCATGATCTGCGATCGCCATTAACAATTGTCATTGGCAGCCTTGGTTTATTGAAAGAAATGATTGAAGAAGCAGGTTATGAGGATATTCATAAACTCCTGAGTATTGCTGAAAAGAGCAGTGATCGGATTCTTTCGATGGTTAACCAGCTGTTGGATATCAGTAAATTAGAAAATAGGGCAGTTCCCCTGACATTAACTGATGTTGACCCAAATGAGCTAATGTATGAGGTACTAGTACGATTTGAGCCTATGGCATCTGCAGCAGGACTGTCACTCAGCATAGACAAGAACGATAAAACCGTACCGCACATTTTCATTGATCGTCAGTTGATCAGTCGCGTCATCCATAATTTTGTTGATAATGCTATCAAGCACACGCCGGATGGTGGATATGTTCGCCTTTTTGCTCAATATCGAGAAAATAGTGACTCGGCAGAAGTTGTGATAGGTGTCGCGGATAACGGATCTGGTATCCCGGACTTGATGTTATCGCATATATTTGATAAATTCAGTCAAATTCCCGATAGTGATGGACGGCGTTCAGGTACAGGATTAGGATTACCCTTCTGCAAATTGGCTGTAGAGGCGCATAAGGGGCGTATCTGGGTGGAAAGCACAATTGCCGTAGGCAGTACTTTTTACATTGCTTTGCCGGTCAATGGAGAAAACTGAATTTCTTCGATATTTGCTAAGCAAAAATCCTGTACAGCACACAGCTGGTAAAGTTAACGCTCGCCTGAACTCTTAACCAAAACGTCCGGTGATGTATTCATCTGTACGCGAGTCTTTAGGTGCTGTAAAGATTGTAGATCCAGGACCACACTCGACAAGGGTTCCCTGCAAAAAGAAAGCAGCCCAATCGGCAATACGGGCTGCCTGCTGAACGCTGTGCGGAACGATAATCACTGTGTATTGTTTTTTAAGTTCCTGGAGCGTGCGTTCCACTTTGGCAGTTGAAATGGGATCTAGCCCGGATGTGGGCTCGTCCAGCATAATAACCTCGGGTTGTAAAACCAAAGCTCTTGCCAGGCACAAACGCTGCTGTTGACCCCCTGACAGAGAATAAGCAGATTCTTCCAGACGATCGGATACTTCTTCCCACAATGCCGCTTGCTCTAACGAACGCCGGACAGCTTTGTCCAGGATGAGTTTATCGCGCACGCCGGTCAATTCCAAACCATAGGTCAAATTACGATATATTGACATGGGCAAAGGTACCGGTCGTGCAAAAACGATGCCAATGCGCTGCCGTAAATGAATTACATTACAATCCGGATCGTAAATATCCTCGCCGTCGATTAAAATATTTCCCTGCTGCTCGATCACATCCGTCAAATCGTTTAGCCGATTAATAGCGCGTAGCAGGGAACTTTTACCCCCACCGCCGGGACCGAATAAGACGTTTATCTGGTTGCTATATATATCTAAAGTGATATCACGCAGGCTTTCCTTGCCGTCGGAATAGCGTAAATTGAATTTTTCAATGTGAATTTTAACGTCGTTACTCATAAGCTACCAGACCCTTTGCTTCCGGTAATATCGCCTGATGATTGTTGCCAGTATATTCATGGATAATACAAAGATCAGGAGGACCAGGGCTGTGCCATATTGTATCTGGATGGGCATGCCAGGTACTTGCGTGCTGATAACATAGAGATGATAGGGTAAAGCCATGGATTGATCGAAAATTGATTTGGGCAATCGGGGTAAAAAGAACGCAGCTACGGTGAACAAGATGGGCGCTGTCTCACCCGCCGCGCGTTCCAGTCCCAAAATAATTCCGGTGATGATGCCCGGGAGTGCCTGGGGTAAAACAACTTTTCTAATCGTTTGCCAGCGTGTTCCTCCCAGGCTCATACTGACCAATCTAAAAGATTGAGGTACAGCCCGCAAGGCTTCTTCAGCAGTACTGATTATTATCGGCAAGGTCATTATGCCCAAAGTCAGCGATCCAGCCAGAATCGATGTTCCAAAATTAAGGAAGATGACAAAGAGGCCCAAACCAAATAAACCGTATACTACGGAAGGTATGCCGGCAAGATTGATAATGGCAATGCGAATAGCCTGTGTCATCTTTGTGTCCCCGGCATATTCGGAAAGATAAATTGAAGCCGCAACGCCAACTGGTACCGCTACAATGCCGGTCCCGATGGTGAGAAGCAGCGTGCCGATGATAGCGGGTTGTATGCCGCCGGCTTTCATCCCGCTGTGCGGGGGTTGTGTTAAAAATTCCCAACTGATAGCGCTTATGCCATTAGCGACGATATACCCGATAATATAGATGATGGGCAACACCACCAGCAATGCGCAGGCGCTTATGACGATATAGGCGATACGTTGTGAATTTTGTCTTGACAGCATGATTACCTCTAGGATAACATCCGTTCCCCGCGTTTTGTGTGTTGAAATACAACGAATGCGGCAGCAATATTGACCAGGAAAGTAATGATAAACAGTGTTAAGCCAACCGCAAATAAGACGTGATAATGTGTACTTCCCTGTGCGACTTCACCCATTTCGGCAGCAATGGTTGCCGTCATGGTTCGAGCTGGTTTGAATATATCCATAAGGGCTTTAGGGACACGGGCGGCATTGCCGGTGACCATCATCACGGTCATGGTTTCACCAATTGCGCGTCCTACCCCCAGCATTAACGCGGTTAATATACCTGAGCGTCCGGCAGGTAAGACAATGCGCCAGATAACTTGCCATCGCGTCATTCCCAAAGCTAAACCCGCGTCGCGATAAGTTTTTGGTACGGTGTCCAGGACATCTTCCGCTACACTCACAATTGTGGGAAGTGCCATCCATGCAAGCAATAGGATCCCTGTAAATGCAGTCAGTCCGGTTGGTATTCCTAATACGGTGCGGATTAATGGTGCGAAGACCAACATGCCAATGAAACCAATGACTACCGAGGGGATACCCGCAAGAACTTCTATGAACGGTTTTAAAACATCTCTAGCCCAGGATGGAGCAATCTCTGCGATAAAAATAGCTGTCGCCAGGCCTAACGGCAAAGAAATGATGGCTGCTCCGATGGTGATCCATAACGAACCTAAGATAAGCGGAACGAGTCCGAAGTAACCTTCCGTTGGATACCAGCGAGTGTTTAATAAGGTGGAAAGCTTAACTTCAAAAAACGCTGGCAGACCTTCTCTAATAAGGAACAGGAATATCATGATGACAAAGGCTACGGCGGAAAGGCCCATCAATTGGATAAACCGTTCTATCACAAATTCTAGGATTGTATCTTTCTTATTCATTTCGTGTACTCGCTATCAAGGTAATACAGGAACAAAACCCAGGTCCAGCACAATTTGTTGCGCCTCAGGCCCCAGTATCCATTCCATATAGGTTTTGACCTGTCCTTCCGGTTCGCCGTTGGTGTACATATAGAGATCACGGGCAATGGGGTATTTCCCTGAATTCACGGTTTCCACAGCAGGTTGAATCGCCGGACTATCTGGACTGGTGCTGACAGCTATTGTCTTCATATCGTCGGTGACATAGCCCAGACCATCATAACCAATCGCATTGGGATTTTGCCGGACCTCAACCCCAATACCCTCCGAAGACGGCAGCAATAATGTGTCCGGAGAAAATAAAAGATCACTTTCGCTACTCCCCAGCCGGATGACCTCTTCCAGGAAATAAACATGGGTGCCCGAGTTGGATTCTCGTGATAACAAAACAATGGGACGATTCTCACCGCCAACCTCAGACCAATTCGTTATCTTCCCAACGTAAATATCAGAGAGTTGTGACAAGGAGAGGGCATTGACCGGGTTGCTTGGATGTACAATGACGGCAATGGCATCTCTGGCGATAACATGTTCAACGGGTGAAATACCGTTAGCCAGCGCAGATTCAGTCTCCTTCTCTTTAATCTGGCGTGAGGCATTTGCTATATCCACGGTACCATTTATGAGGGCTGCAATACCTGTCCCGGAGCCACCACCGGTGACCGCGATGCCAACCTCTGGATGGGATGCTTGATAGCGTTCAGCCCAGGCTAAAGCCAGGTTCACAATGGTATCCGATCCTTTGTTCTGGATGGCAGGGGCAGAAGCCTGGACGACTTGACCGTCATCAGGCTGGCAACTCGTCATCACCAGCAGACTCACGAACAGAATCAGGACAACGAGCAGCTGGTAATGATTTGTGCGGGTAATATTGATTTTGTTCGTTAACACGATGAAGTATTATAATAGGGTTTATGGATAGCACAACTTCAGCTTTGACAGTATTTTGTGTTCCGCTATACTTGGTTTTGCACTATAGGTTACGCTATGAATAGGTGAATCAGTTAATGAGCCCTGTAGAAAAAAGAGAAAAAATCGAAGTTCGCGATCTCAATGTCTTCTATGGTCATAGTCAGGCATTGTTTGAAATTAATATGGATATTAGCCAAAAGCGGATTACAGCGCTCATTGGTCCATCCGGCTGTGGTAAATCGACGTTTTTACGCTGCCTCAATCGTATGAACGATGAGATTGAGTCTGCTCGAGTCAAGGGCAGTATTCTGCTGGATGGGGAAGACGTCAACGTTCTGGATGCTGTTGACCTCCGTCAGCGCGTCGGTTTGGTTTTTCAAAAACCTAATCCCTTTCCCCAGACTATACGTAACAATGTCATTATGGGCCCCCGGTCCATGGGTATGCTAAACCGTGATGAGCAGGACGAATTCGTCATTCAACTTCTTAAGAGAGTAAATTTGTGGGAAGAAATAGAGGGTGATATCTCTAAACAAGCAATGACTTTGTCATTAGGGGAACAGCAGAGACTGTGCATTGCCCGCACATTGGCTGTTAAACCCGAAGTTATTTTAATGGATGAACCCTGTTCTGCATTAGATCCCATTGATACACTGAAGATAGAGGATTTGATGCGTGATTTGCGTAAAGACTACACCATTGTCATCGTGACGCATAATATGCTGCAAGCCGCGCGTGTATCAGACAGTACAGCATTTTTTTGGCTGGGGAAATTGATCGAATATGGTAATACCAAGAAGTTGTTTACACGGCCGACTGAAGAATTAACCGAGTCTTATGTCAGTGGACGCGTCGGTTAATTATAGGCTGATTTCAGGGTTAAGGAGCATACAGATGCCAACGCGAGGACTCCTGGATAAAGAATTGGATAGATTACGTGAATTCCTGGTTAAAATGGAAGATATGGTCAACACCGCGATTATGGGTTCTGTGCAGGCGCTGAAAGAACGTGATGTGGCTGCGGCTGAAAAGATCATCGCTGATGATGACAAGATAAATAAATTGCGTTATAAAGTTGAAAGATTGGGTGTTGTCGCTATCGCCACGCAGCAACCGATGGCAAGTGACTTGCGTACCATCATTGCTTCTATGCATATTGCCATTGAAATGGAAAGGATGGCGGATCATGCCGCAGGCATTGCTAATCTGGTCAAGGAAGTTGCCAAAGAACCGCTCTTAAAACCTTTAATTGATGTTCCGCGTATGGCGGTTATTTCTTGCGAAATGTTACACAGTGCGATTCAGGCTTTTTTATCAGGTGATGTGGCTGCTGCCAAGGAAACCGCAAAGCGCGACAGTGAAGTGGACCAACTTTATGATCAGGTCTTACGCGAACTCCTCACATATATGATTCAGGATCCTAAAAACATCCAGCGTGCAACCGTTTTACTCTGGTCTGCGCATGGTTTGGAACGTATCGCTGACCGGGTCACGAATGTTTGCGAGCGGGTATTATTCATGGAAACTGGAAAGTTCAAGGAGTTGAAATAGATTTTCTCCCTTGCCGGTGCCTCGATTTTCTTATGGTGCAGAGCTAGGGATATCCAGTCCCATATTGCGGATTTGCGCAGTATGGTAGGTATCATGTGTTGTCATCCAGGCGATTGCTTCGCCATATGAGCATCCCCACGGCATTGTTTCGTCAAGTTTCGCTGGATCAACAGTCGATAATGCCTGGATATAAGCCTCATGAATGGTATCCATCTCCGCTAGTGTGGCTTCCCAGGCTGCTGCGTTTAGCTTTTGCGGTAAATTTGGGAAGTTATCGCCTTCATACGGAAATGGGGTAAGGTTATCAGCACCCAGTAGAATGGCGAGTTCGTGCTTCCACTTCATCAAATGTAAAACAATCCCCCAAACAGTGTAACCTTCATAGGTATTGGTGTTTGTCACCTGATCAAGCGATAGATTGCGCAAAGTTTTAATGAGGTTAGGGCCGTTAAATGAACCCCCATTGTATTCGCTTTGGGTTATAGTCATAATCCATTTGAGATCTTTATGCATTTTTACTCCTTGTTGACTTGCCTTTCCCCGTTGCGCTTCAACAGGATGCCTCCTTTGGAGGCGATGTTTTCTGGCGATAGAATCAGACTGCTGGTTCCTGTTACCCCAGGACTGCGTTCCTCGACAGGTAATGTTTCAGTTTTTAGTTCATTTTGCCAGGATGTTATTCTTTCGATGTCATTTACGGATAACCCATACAGCGGTGCGTAGTTTATTATGCGATCAGTTATCTCGAAGAGTGCGGAGCGTCGGAGTTCGGCGCCAGTTGAGAAAGGCTTCCATGTGGCTTGTGCCTGGATAAATCGCTTAAAACCAATGGCTGCATTTGTCTGCAATATATCTTGCTTTAAATAGAGTAAAGGCTGCCGTCCAGCTTGTTTAGATAGAATCCACTCCTGACCAATGGGTGCGCGGATATCACCACCTAACAACAAAAAATGTATATCTGCGAATTGGATACTGTGCTGGTCCAGCAAACCTTCTCCAGTTGGAGATTGCACGATGCGCCACCCGATATCGACCGGTATTTCCGCGGCAATGCGACCGAGAATATCGCGTTCGTGATGTAAATCAGAAGCAGCTGAAATATAGATGATAAGTTCATTGACCAAGACGTCACTTCCTGTTGCTCAAACGGGAGAAGCTAAGCGCTAAGATGTCTTGATGGATATTGCTTAACCCGGTGTGAAACCATACCATTCACCTGTTTGGAAATCTCCGGTAAAAATTTTTTTATCTTCATCATTCGCGATAGCTTGTCCCGCTTGTTCGGCAAGCGTGTAGTATTCCTTGGCTTTGTCCATATCGCCCGATAAAGCAGACGCCCTGGCAACTGCTTCGTATGCATAAGCCTGATCGAAATCTTTCATCATGTCGGGATGATCTCTTGTAAGGTTCAAACAGACCTGCGCATTTCTGAGTGCGGCAGCTCCATATCCCAATACGCTGTAAACGTGGGAAATAAGCCACGCACCCCGCTGATGGTGGGTGACTGTGCCTACTTGTAACCAATGTATACATGAACTATGGGCTGCATGAATCATCAGCGCATCCTCATCTGGTGTGCGGTCAGTTTTCTCAAGCAGGTCCCAGGTTAAACCATTATGTTTGATCGCAAACAACCGATCCGCTTCTGCTTCTGAATATTTTTGTTCTTCATTCATTTGATTACTCTTTCTATGGGTTCAGGATTATTGAAATATATCAATACAATACCAAAAAAACAAAATCAATGCAACTTTACAGAAGACCGGGCATGTCTATACTGTCTGTATACCAGAGTAGTAAAATGAAACACAGCGCTTTGTGAATTCGGCGAGGGAGGATAGTGATGGGTATTCGATTAGCTTTTATGGGTTTCAGGCACGGGCACATTCGAGATCTTTACCGCCGTGCTGCAGAGGCGGAAGCGATAGATGTGGTTGGGGCATGTGAATCAGATGAAGCGACCCGTGAAGAGCTGAAACGAAAGGACAACATCCAGATTTCCTACGAGAGTTTTGCTGATATGCTTGCCCAGGTCGATTGCGATGCGGTCGCCATTGGCGATTATTATGCGCGGCGCGGAAGCTTGATCATCCAGGCTTTGTCTGAGGGCAAACACGTCATTTGCGACAAACCGCTCTGCACCAACCTTGATGAGTTGGACCAGATTGAACGTCTGAGCGCAGAAAGAAATCTCAAAGTTGCTTGTATGCTTGATATGCGGGATTCTGCTCCGTTTATCACGGTCAGAAAGCTGATTCGACAGGGGACCATAGGCGAGATCCATGCCGTTGCTTTCGGTGGGCAGCATCCGCTGCTTCTGGGCACACGTCCAGAGTGGTACTTCGAAAAGGGCAAACACGGCGGGACAATCAACGACATCGCCATCCATGCCCTTGATGCTATTCCCTGGATCACCGGGTTGCGTTTCAAGACGGTGAACACTGCCCGGTGCTGGAATGCCTTTGCCCGTGATTTTCCTCATTTCGAGGACGCCGGACAGATGATGCTGACGATGGACAACGGGTGCGGAATCCTGGGCGACGTGTCGTATATGGCGCCAGACAGTTCTGGATATTCGCTGCCTTTTTATTGGCGTATGACCTTTTGGGGACGATTGGGTGTAATTGAAACTTCGGGACCAGCCCTATCCGTAACCATCGCCTTGAACGGGGAAAAGGGTGTCCGGAAAGAAGCGCTTTTGGAACCGAATCCGGGCGGATACTTGAAAGCTTTTGTCCGTGAAGTAGAGGGTGTGCTGGATCCGGATATGTTGAGTTCCAGGGATGCTCTTGATGCCGCACGCATTGCACTGACCATCCAAAAAGCAGCTGACGATCACCTGTATAATGTACCCCTTGATTCATAACTTTCCATAATGTCGCTTCCCAAAGCTCAGAGGCTGTATCCGGGGAAGGTTTCCATGGATTCTTGAAAAAGGTGATATGCAATGGATAAAACAAAAGTCGACGCCCAAATATTGCGTTCAGTTCGGGTGTGTGGGATAGATGCCTGTGTTCTGGAGGGAACACGTCCGCGTGTAATAGGTTGTAACTCCAGGCTTGGGTCCCACGGTCCATCGACGCGCGACAGCATTGTGCGCATCCATACCACTGATGGCTCAACAGGTTGGGGATGGGCAGATTGGCGCAGGTCGCCAGCCCGGTTTCGGGCACTATCCAGAGCACTTCTCGGCAAGACAGTTGCAGAAGTATTCGACATAGAAAACGGTACTCAGGCTGCTTTTATGGGCTTTGATACACCCTTGTGGGATCTTGCCGGTCGATTGCTCAATGCACCTGTCCATACATTGCTGGGAGACCATGGTTCACCGGAAGTTGGAGTCTATGATGGCAGTATTTATATGGAGGACGTGGATTGGAAAACAGGTGACGATAGAGGGTTGGAACCTGTTCTCGACGCTGTTAGAAATGGAATGAAGTTGGGTTACCGCGCATTTAAACTCAAACTGGGACGGGGATACCGATGGATGGAAGAAAATGCTGGGTTTCGCAGGGATGTAGAGGTTGTCCACGCTGTACGGGAATTAATCGGTACTGACTGTGCACTTTTGATAGATGGTAACAATGGTTTTTCCGTCGCTCAGGCTGAAAGACTTCTCTCCGAGACCCGGGAATGCTCATTATACTGGTTCGAAGAGCCCTTTGAAGAGAACAAGGTTGACTGCCTCAATTTGAAGTCATTTATTCAGAACCAAAATCTTGGCGTGCGGATTGCCGATGGTGAAAGCAGAACACCTCCCGATGCCGTGTTTACTGAAATTGTTGAGAATGGCGGAATCGATGTTGTGCAATTTGATCTGCGAGCCTGCACGATATCGCCCTGGAAAGCCTATATGAAGACTATCAAACGGGTTGGTGTTTTAGCTGCACCGCATAATTGGGGATCTTTCCTGCTGAATTATTATGTACCGCAATTTGGCGCTGGATGCGGTCATTTTGCCATGGCTGAGACGGATATATCAACAGTTCCCGAGATCGATAATTCCGGTTACCAGCTCGTGAATGGCACGTTGATTATACCTGACACACCGGGTTTTGGTCTCGAACTTGATCCCCATGGGTTTGCATTGGCTCTAGATCGATTGGGTGGTTTTATGGAGTTCTTATAATGTATAAGAAGAAATTAAGACCAGTTTTGGATGGCGATTTTTGGATGCTTGGTCCTAACCCGGAATATCTGGATCTGCCCAAATTAGTGGATCCGGAGCGGAATCCAGACACACCTGATGACGCGCCTACGCATGAATGTGTGGATCATCATGTATTCAAGAGCGCTGATGGGGCATGGCACTTGTGGGGTTGTATCCGCAAAACGACAGTAGGGCGCATTCTGTACCGCTGGGAGGGGATCAGCCTGACATCAGCGCCTTGGCAGCCAACCGGTGAGATAATCCGTGTGGACAGGGGTGCTGGAGAGAGCCTGGCGCATCATGGTGGTGAAGAATGTATCCAATCTCCGTTCGTTGTTGTGATGGATGGGTCTTATTTCATGTTTTATGGTGGGGGTGGTAGTGGTGTAAATGAAGAAGGTCAACCCTTGAGCCCTCGGGATCCTGATAACGCGGGGCAGATGTGCTTAATGACATCCCCCGATGGTCGTAATTGGGAGCGTCATCTGAATGAAGATGGACAGAGCCGTATCTTCGTTGGACCTATAGCCGCTCGGGATCCCTGTTTGATTAATATTGACGGGTTGTGGACGCTATATTACGCCGGTTATCACGGGCAAAAGAATGGGCAGGCAGGATTTTACGCACGTACGTCATCGGACCTTATCCATTGGTCGGAACGCAGGTTAGTGCATCTTGATGCCCGTTATGGGGGGCACAGGTGGCAGACCGAATGTCCTCATGTTGTATATCGCGATGGCAATTATTACATGTTTCGTACTGTGCACTATGCTTCATCGGAAACATATGTGTTTCGCAGCGAAGATCCCCTGGATTTTGGCATTGGTGATGCAAGCGAGAAGTATGTGGGGAGGATCGCGGTCGCTGCTCCGGAAATTATTGTGACTGATGATGGAAATACGTACATCACCTCCAATCACAATCTCGCAGGCGGTACGATGGTGTGCCGCCTGCGTTGGAAGGTATGCTGAAGATGATAATCAAGGCATCATCTTTTACGAAAAGACCTTGTTTAACCCGCTGTTTGAAGACTAACCCGCATCCAGCACGGTCCTTGCTGCTTTGACCGTCTCGCTGACTTGCTCGATAGTGCCCATGCCAAACATGGTTGCTGCGACACCCACTTCGTTAAACACAAATTCAAAGGCTTTGGGTCCCAGGTATCGTCCACCGGCTAGCGGTTTGATGCCGATGACCGGTTTTTTCGCCTGACGAATCGCATCAAGTGCAATATCGCGGGTTGGAAACATGGCTGTCCCGGGATAGTTAACAGGGGTGAGGTAGGCATCAACAGGTATATTTTCTCTATCCAACAGCGGTATAGTCACACCCGCATGGTGCACACTGGTGATGACCGTGTCGAATCTTTGCTTTAGAAAAGAGATATAACCGTGAATCAAGTCAAAGCGTCCGGTCATTGCCAGTAAGTCAATTTCGGCCCCAGGATCGGCAACCAGGATATCACATCCGGCAAAGAACCCCAGATAATATTCGAGCTTGGCGTAGTCGATTTCGAAACGCGCTGCCTCTTCAGGTGAAAATGGTGGGACCGTTTCCGGCGTTACAAGATTGTCAAGGGACTCATGCAGCAAGTAGCGGATTATTTTGTCCTGCCTGATGTGCTCCCGGAACGCTGCCCCGCCTGCGACTTCATCATAAGCATAGAGGGTAGAATGGGCGCGCTCTGAATAGGTAATATCCACACCATCAAGCTGGATCGGAACCAGAATGTAGGCTATCAACCCCAGTTCCGTCGAAGTCAGCCTCTGTGTTTCCCAGAGTGCCTGCAAATGCAACCGGTTAAGCGTGGGCTCCATATGATCGCATTGTACAACCGTCAATCCCTCTTCCTCAATCGCGTAACGCAAGACCTGCGCCACTTTTCCGGCTTGATCGAAGCGACCAAGATTTTCATTGTCTCGTTGTTCATCGACATACGAACAGCCATCATAGGGATGAATTCCCATGATTAAGCGCGGAAGTTGGGCATTTCCTATCCGGACAGTGGGCCATCGATTGGCTTCTAAATAACTTTTCATGTTGTTTTTCCTTTTTTTATCCTGGCGCAGCAGTCTGGGACGCTCCACAGTCCGGGTGCGCTTAAAAATTATCGCAGTTTCTACTTATTTTTCCAATCCCGCCAAAAAAGTGCGCAAGATACCCGCCATCCGTTCCACCTGAAGATCAATCGCTTTGAACCCTAACTCCGGGCTTGCGTATTCACGTGGATCTTTTCCGCCGATGGCGACAGGCCATTGATTGAGATTAGCGGGTAACCGTTCCATATGCACCAGCTCTGGACGCAGGGCCATAACCAGCGAGGTTTCATTCATCGCAGCGTGATCGACTTGAATCCCCAGACCTTCGCTGTCAAATTCACTTCCCCAGCAGACCAGGCACGTCAAACCATATTTTTCTTTCCATTCTACCGCGTGAGCCTGGAAAAAACTTGTGGAGGGCCCGTGCCCGTGGCCTACAACAACGCGAAAGCCAGCCCGTTTTAACTGCAGGAGAATTGCTTCAAGGATCACTTTAAACGTCTCTTCCGGTACCCAATAGGCGCTGCCGGCAAGCTGCTGTGTTTCATATTGCTGCCCCTCCGGCGCATGACAAATATCCATACCGTATAAGGCTTGTCCATTCTGTTCCTCCATCCTGTCGGGACCAAGGAATAGCATAGGTAAAACGATACCTCCCACCTCATTTGCCAGTTGTTCAAAAAACCCCAAAGATTGCAGTCCATCCGCTCCTATGGGCAGGTGTTCACCGTGCCATTCCAGTGTGCCAAGCGGAAGATAGGCGATTGGCGCTTCTGCCAAACTTTCACGGAATTCCTGCGGGGTCATTTCTGCATACAACACTTTCATGGGGATCTCCTTGCATAAGTTCCTCAGTCCAAATGCGTAGCGTGAACCTTTTCCGCTTGACTGGTAAAGCGCTCTACCAATCCGCTGATTGTAAAACGTGGTTGGTTGATGAGATATGAATGCACCGTATTGTTGAAATGTGCAGTCCAATGTTGTGCCACGCCTTTTTTACCGACCACTGCCCCGACGATACTGCCCGCCGTTGCTGCTGTACAATCGTTATCATACCCCATTGCCACAGTCTCAGCGATGACGCGGGTCAGGTCTGTCCCCCCGATCGTCAGTCCCCAAATTGTCAGGCAAGCATTGTTTATCGTGTGTACCGGGTGCATTCCCGCGAACCTTTGATCCACAGCTGCACGGGCTTGTGCATAATTGGTTATCTGCGGGGCTACTTCCAACGCCCACCGGACGGCTTGAGCCAGCTTGCAGTCCTGTGGTATTTCAGTCAGCCCGATTTTTAAGGCCTCGACCGGATGATCGACAGTAAAAGCGGCAGCAATGACCGCAGAGAAATACATTTCCCCGTAGATTCCCTGCCGGCGGTGACTGAGGTAGGCATCCCGGTAGGCCATATCTGCAGCCATCTCAGGCCATCCTGGCGCCATATATCCCCAGGGGTCAGACCGTATATCTGCGCCAATCCATTCACAAAACGGATTGTCCTTTTCTGCTGCTTTTTCAGCCGTGACGCCGGCTTTCAGGTTCTTCAGCGCAACATCTTCGGCTGTGCATGCATACGGCAGATACTTCAACCAGGCTTCCCCATTTTGTGCGATGGTGAAGTGCGGACCGAAATCCTCGACGACAAGTAAGCCTAACAACGTATAAGCGATGTCGTCATCGACCGGCACGCCGCGCATTCCATCCCGCGTATAATCAGACCTGGGACTCAGATCATAGCGTAATGTGGCTGGTTCTGGCACATATGACCAGTAATCGACAGGTGGAAATGCCTGTCCATTTTCTTCGGCAAGGGCTTTCATTTTCGCAATAGGCCACCCTTCCACCGGCGCTCCCAGCGTGCACCCGGCAAAACGACCCAGCAGCGCGCCTTCCACTCTGTCAATGTAGGCGTCGTGGTCGAAGTGTTTCCAGATACGGCGCACTCCTTGTGGGCGCAGCATTCGAATATCAGGCAGAGCATTGGGCTCATTTTTTGCCAAGTCCAGATTGACCGGGAGTTCTTTGACCACCT
This sequence comes from uncultured Chloroflexia bacterium, assembly GCA_963700595.1. GTDB lineage: Bacteria > Chloroflexota > Anaerolineae > B4-G1 > SLSP01 > PWVB01. Next base: position 153,885 of record CAVOYE010000006.1, on the reverse strand, counting down.
CTACCGCTTTTTCCAGCATATTTTCTGCTTCCTCGAAAACATCACTAATACCTTCGCTCCCGTATTCCTTTTTTAAGTGAGCATATAATACGAGTTGCCTCAGCAATCCTTCAAGTTTATGCGTCTCCGGATATTTCATTTTTTCTCCTGTGTGGTGTAAGGTCCTTCTGGATTATTATTCTATGTCGGCTGGCTGTACCCTGATCAAGTTTTGATCGCTTAATTCCACTTGCTTATTTGTTTATCTGGATTGCACTGCAGTTTCTATTATAGTGAGGTGAATGAGAAAAGGAAAGAAATGCGTTCCGCTGGATGCGTTTCAAAAAAGCGGAGAATGCCAAAAGCGGTGCGGCATAATCAATCAGCTTTTCCTATAAAGACTTCCGCGCCCCATAGTTGTCGCACAATACAAAAAGAGACATCGCAAGATGCCTCTTTTTTATGCATATGTCCAACTGCGCTGTTTGTGTGATTTCTGTACGATCGTGCCGGCACAGGGATCGATATCCTGTATTGTAAACTTAATCGATCAGGTTTAAATGCACGGGATGACCGCGGATCCAACACTTTTGCATTTTGCGCTGTACATGACTGGCATGTTTCTCAGCTACATCGACATAAGTAAGATCGTTTTGTATTCTGATCGCCCCGATTGCTTTACCGGGAATTTCGGCTTCACTGGCGATAGCGCCTACGATATCGCGTGGGCGAATGCCTTGATCGCTCCCCACAGCGATAGAAAAACGTATCATACCATTCTCACGTGTCGTGGGATCTTTGTGGGAGCTGCCTGAATTGGTATGTCGATTTCTTTTTTTCGAAGAACGCTGTCGATCAGATGTACGCATATCACGTTTGCGGAATTCACTAATTTCATCAATGGGTTGATTCTTTTCACCGGACCGTGCCATGCGAATCGCCGCCACAGCAATATCCTGCACGTCATACCCTTCCTCGATAAGTTGGCTGACCAATTTGTGCGATTCAATTTCGTCCAGGACTAACGCATCCTGCAATTTCTCTAAGAATTGTGCATCTCGATGCTCAAGCACCTGTGCAACAGTGGGCAGTGTGTATTGCTCAATCGATTGCCTGGTGTGAGACTCGATTCTCCTGATGCGACTGTATTCATTGGGTGTTACCAATGTAATTGCTATACCACTTTTTCCTGCTCGGGCAGTACGTCCAATACGGTGAATATATGCCTCAGGATTTTCAGGCATATCGTAATTAATGACGTGGGAGATATCGTCTATATCCAACCCTCGAGCGGCGACGTCGGTGGCTACCAACAGGGTAATACTACCGCGCCGGAACCTTCCCAGGACTGTCTCACGTGCATTCTGGGCAAGGTCACCATGTAAAGCTTCGGCTTGTAAGCCCCGTGCCAGTAATGCCTCTGCCAGGTTAGCCGCGCCAATTCTGGTGCGTGTAAAAATAAGGGTCGTGGAAGCCTGTTCAACTTCCAATATCCTGGTTAATGCAGCCAGTTTATCGCTCTCTCTGACGAGATAGTAACGTTGCTCCGTTTTGGCGACAGTCAGTTGTTTGGGTGTGGTGGTTATTGTTTTGGGATCGTGCATATAGCGGCTTGCCAATCGTCGGATTTCTGAGGGCAGCGTTGCCGAAAACAATGCAGTTTGCCGCGTATTTGATGTTTCACTCAATATCGATTCGATATCTTCGATAAAACCCATACTCAGCATTTCATCAGCTTCATCCAGGACTACATACTGCACAAGACTCAAATCCAGTATCTTCTTATGGATAAGATCGAGCATTCTACCGGGTGTGCCAACGATGACATCTGCCCCTCGCCTGAGGCCATTAATTTGCAGATTATAGGATTGACCACCGTAAACGGTTAACACACGAACGGTGCGGTGCTTTCCATAACTCTTAATGGCCTTGGCAACCTGTATCGCGAGTTCGCGTGTAGGCGTGACCACGAGAGCCTGTGGACTGGAGAGCCCTTGCTCTAATGCGTGGAGCATGGGTAAAGCAAAAGCTGCCGTTTTACCGGTACCGGTTTGTGCTTGCCCAAGAACATCAAAACCAGCCATAAGCTCGGGAATGGCGCTGGTTTGAATCGGGGTGGGGGACTGATAGTCCATATCGTCAATAGCCTGCATCAATTCAGGATGCAGGTTGAAAGCCTGAAAATCCGTGGTCATCGTAACTCCTTTGATAGTAACTGCATGCTCAGCAGACAACTACCAGATTTTCCACAGATATGCCAGACCTACGCCCTACAGGTACCTATGCCTTTCCGGTGCATCGTACAATGCTGAGACAACCTATGACGGTAATTTACAACCGTCAAAAAAGCCCTACCTCTTTTTGAGGAAGGGCTATCCCAGTACCCCCAATGGGACTCGAACCCATGTACCAGGCTTGAAAGGCCTGTGTCCTAGACCGGACTAGACGATGGGGGCAACTAGGCAGGATTGTAGCATAAAGGGTAATTATGTCAAGCAAACTGGAGAATTTCAGAATGGGTATATGAATGCTCGATTGCCCAACAAGGCCCACTTATCCCAAGGGTTTACACCCATTCTGAAACGGATCTCCTCTCACTACCTTGTTTGACACTGTTATGTAATTGTGATACCATACCTCAAATAAATAAGAAAAGGAATGTTACTATTGCTGCGGAAAGCAATAAAATGAAAATATTATGGATAAACTACGAATTATACCCTTAGGGGGGTTGGGAGAAGTAGGCAAGAATATGATGGCGCTCGAATACGGGCGCAATATAATGATTATAGATGTCGGTATAATGTTTCCGGAAAGTGATATGCCGGGTGTGGATTATATCATACCGGATTATCGCTACTTACGTGGAAAGGAAGACCGCATCCGTGGTGTGGTTATAACGCATGGGCATGAGGATCACATTGGTGCTTTACCCCACTTTCTGCAGGAATTCCCTGTCCCGGTCTACGCGACAAAATTAACACGCGGTTTGATCGAAGTCAAACTTCGCAAGGATCTTAAAAAACGGATTAAATTGCAAACTATGCAGCCCGGCGATGTTATTCACCTGGGTCCATTTTCAGTTGAACCCTACCATGTCTGCCACAGCATACCTGATGCAGTGGGTTTGGGCATCGAAACCCCGGTGGGATTGGTCGTGCATAGTGGTGATTACAAACTCGACCACACGCCAGTTGATGGATGGCCGACTGAAATTGCTAAACTGGCAGAATTTAACCAGCGCGGTGTTCTGGTTCTCTTGGCTGACAGTACAAACGCTGACCAACCTGGGACAACACCTTCAGAACTTGTATTAAACACAGCCTTGCTGGATGTTTTTCTTGCCTCTAAAGGGCGTGTCGTCGTCGGTACTTTTGCCTCACTCATTTCCCGTATTCAACAAGTCATTGAGGTTGCCAGGCGTGTTGACCGGAAGGTCGCGGTTGCGGGAACGACAATGACGAAAAATATCAAAATGGCCCAGCGTTTGGGATATCTAGATATTCCCGATGGTTTGCTGGTTTCTTTAGAGGATACCAACCGTTTGCCCCCAGAGAAAGTTGCCATTATCGCGACCGGCGCTCAGGGTGAACCGAGATCAATTCTGGGACGTCTGGCGACCGGCAGACATACATCAATCCGCATTATACCTGGTGATACGGTTATCCTCTCATCGCATACGATACCCGGCAATGAAGAAACGGTCAACCGTGTTATAAACAAGCTTTTCCAACGGGGTGCTAATGTCGTTTATCATCCAGTGGCAAATGTCCATGTTTCAGGTCACGCCGGACAGGAAGAACAGAAGACGCTGCTGAGTATCATACGCCCTAAATTCTTTGTCCCCATTCACGGTGAGTTGCGGCACCTCAAGCTCCATTCTGTATTGGCTGAGGAAGTAGGTATTCCCCGTAAAAACATCGCTGTTGTCGAGAACGGTTTCGAACTCACATTTACGAAAGATTCTATGGAAATCGGTGAGCGCGTGCCGGGGGGATATGTTTATGTTGACGGAGCGTGGGTTGGGGATGCGATCAGCTCTCAGGTAATAAAAGACCGCGAAGAACTTGCGGTCACGGGTGTTTGCACTGTGGCTTTTGTCTATGATCGGCAGAGAGGTGATTTGATAGGGCGCCCTAGAATCATTGGACGCGCGATTGCCTCCTACGAAGCTTTCCAGGAGCTCGTACCTGCAGCAGAGGAGCTTCTTCGATTGGTCCTAAAAGACACCAGAGCTGGCACGACCAGTTCCGATGTTGAAGAAAAAGTAAGAAAATCCCTTTCGGATTATTTTTATAAAAGTGCGAAAAATCGTCCCGAGATTATTGTTACCTCTATTCCGGCAGGTTAACAGATTTGGTGGATGGCGCATATACTCTTTGTATATAAGCAATTTCCAGCCCCTTCGGTAGGTCATGCCGGGGGCGAATCCCTTTACTGTTTAATGCTTGCGCTCCATGATCGTGGGCATCAAATCAGCCTGGTCGCCAGAATCCGGGATGAGGAGGCGCAGCATCTTCCAATTTTACAGCGTCTGTGTACGCATATCAGCACGGTTACACACCACAAATCTCTCAGCGGAAATCGTTTGTTTTCATGGTTGCGGAGCTACTTTGCCCTTCGTCTCGCTGCTAAACGCGCAATCCAAATATGGCAACCTGATTTACTCCATGTTGAAACCACGCAAACAGCTCTGGCGCTGCTGGGCATAAAGCACCCCCCTGCATCGTATCGAACGCAGGATGTCAATTGGTACCTGGAAGAGCAGCGTTTACAAAGAGAGACAGGTCTCCATCGATTTGTGACGGTGATAAAGAGAAATGTCTTCAGGTGGCTGGAACCGTTTTTGTGTAACCAGTATGCGTTAATGTTAGCCATTTCGCTTGGAGATCAGCGTCTGTTAAAGCCGGTGTGTCATCATCCTGAGATTATACTGGTACCGCTTGCCCCCGCGTTTGACAGTTCTACAAAATGCCTTCCGGCAGTGGCACCTGGAAAAAATATTGTGTTTGTTGGAGCGATGTTTCGCGACCCCAATATAGAAGGCGTACTTTGGTTTTTGGATAAAATTTGGCCTGAAATATTGCAGATGGAACCCACGGTACACTTCTACATCGTGGGAGGTGACCCACCCGTATATGTGCAGCAGCGTGCCGCAGCAGAAAATCAGGTTGTGGTCACTGGTTATGTTGAGGATCTGGCGCCTTGGTACAAAGCCGCAGCAGTCTTCGTGTCGCCTTTGTTGGTTGCGGGAGGATTATTGCAGAAAATATTGGATGCAATGACCATGGGGATACCGGTTGTCGCTACATCTCCATGTAACCACGGTATTTCTGCAATGCCTCATGTAGAAATTGTGATCGAGGACGACCCCGTTAATTTTGCCCAAGCGGTGGTAAAGCTGCTCAAGGATCCAGAATTACGTGCTCAGATTGGATTGGCTGGAAGAAAGTTCGTTCAATCGAATTATGAATCAGATAAAGCAATCGACCGTTGGGAAGCAGCGTTATTGGCTATGCTGCCGGAACAACAAGAGTAAAAACGTATACAGCTGGCACTAATTCAGCCTGATAAATGAAGAGCCTTTCTCATTTGCTTATTGCGTATCGCAATATGTCCTGTTTATAGTGCCATGGTATAATTTGGACGTTATGGGAAAAACTGATTCTAACTAAGCTCAAACGATTTCCGGACAATGATATAATCAGATGGCAAGACGTATAAATTCCGCAGGTCACAGGCGTTCCGCGCCTGCATTAGCTACAGCTATCATCCTGGTGCTCTTCATAGCTGTAGGCGTTCTCGCTGTTTCTGCTGGGATACAATATTTCCGTGGCGCGTTAGCTGTTCCAGGCATATTACCGGGATTATCCGGTCTGGGTTCTGAGTCAAGTGAGAACATTGATTATCAGTTTGGTCAATTACTCCCGGTTTGGACTGGTACAGAACGGATCACTGTATTGCTTCTGGGCATTGATGAGCGAGCTCAAGAGAACGGTCCATGGCGTACAGATACATTGATGCTTTTAACCCTTGACCCTAATACAAAACAAGCTGGCGTGCTTTCTATTCCCCGTGATTTATGGGTGCCCATACCTGGATACAATGACGGCAGGATCAATACAGCGCATTTTCTGGGTGAACTATATGGGCATCCCGATGGGGGACCAGGGCTTGCCCGGGAGACTGTAGAATACAATCTGGGTGTGCAGATAAATTATTATATCCGCATCAACTTCGCGGCTTTTGTCATGCTTGTTGATCAAATCGGTGGTGTCGATATTTATGTGGAAGAAGCAATCAGTGATCCATTATATCCGGATTACAATTATGGTTATGACCCGCTTTATATCGAAGCCGGATGGCATCATTTTGATGGAGAAATGACATTGAAATATGCGCGGACGCGTCACAGTAGTAACGATTTCGATCGCGCGCGTCGCCAGCAGCAGGTGATGTCCGCAATACTGGAACGTGTCATCTCTCTGGAAATGCTGCCGGACCTTGCTCGAAATGCCACCGATATCTATCGCATTGTGGGGACAGGTGTGCAAACGGATATGGCACCGGATCAAATGCTGGCTCTGGCGAACGCGGCTTCGACGATCGATCGTTCTACAATAAGGTTTGGTGTATTGGATGAGCATGTTACCCAATCCTGGGTTACACCTGAAGGGGCGCAAGTGCTCATTCCCCTCAGAGATGAAATGCGGCAGGTGCGTGATTACATCTTTGAGACTGAAATACCCAATAACGGGACGCCAGGTGGTGGTGAGCAGAATTTGCTTCCGACACCGACTTTGGAAATAGCGACGGTCGCGGTATTAAACGGTACGATTAAAAACGGGTTTGCCAGTGAAACAGCAGAATTCCTTAAAAGTAAGGGTTTTGATGTCATTACTATCTCCAATGCAGATCGTCAGGATTATACGAGCACGTTGATTGTCGTAAATCGTGATCGACCGGCAACATTGTCGCGATTATTAAAAGTAATGAACCTGTCTTCTTCTGCTGTCATTCAGGGTACTGACGTGAACACAACGCAGGATCTGACCGTTGTTTTGGGTGCGGACTATGCAGTTCCAGCTCAAAATTAGATCGCTTGTGCAGCGTTTTGGAGTGTGTAAATGTCATCGGGGAATGTGAAAACAGGAACCAGCGGATTTCCCTACTACATCATAATAAGGGTCGCTTTACTGATCATCTACGTGACAGTCACAGCAGTGTCTGGTTACGTTATGTTCGTCAGTGTCCGTATGCGAGTGGCTGCATCTGAACTCCTTCCTGACTTCACCATTGACCGACAAGAAGAAGGTGAAAGCCCCAACGTCGAACGGGTAGAAGGTGAAACATTGCCTGTATGGACAAATACGGATCGGATTACGGTCCTGATCATGGGAATCGACGAGCGTGCGCAAGAAGCTGATGACTTCTGGCGAACAGACACAATGATCCTGGCAACGCTGGATCCGGTCACAATGCGCGCCGGTGTGCTCTCGATCCCGAGGGATTTATGGGTGCATATTCCTGGTTATACTGAAAATCGTATCAACACTGCGTATTCGTTGGGCGACGCTTACGATCACCCAGGTGGTGGACCGGCTCTGGCAGTGGAGACGGTGGAGTATAACCTTGGTGTGGAAATCGATTACTATGTACGCTTTAACTTCCAGGCATTTGTCGAAGCTGTAGACAGAATTGGCGGAATTGACATTGAAGTCCCCGAAGATATTAATGATACTCAATATCCGGATTATAACTATGGCTATGACCCTCTTTATATCGAAGCGGGTTTGCACCATTTCTACGGAGAAGAAGCGCTGAAATATGCCCGGACCAGGCACACTTCTGGTGGGGATTTTGACCGGGCCCGGCGGCAGCAGCAGGTGATTCTTGCTATTTTTGATCGTGTGACAAATCTTAACCTTCTACCGCAATTAGCGCTGCAGGCGCCGGATATCCTGACCATACTGGAAAATTCCATTAAAATTGACCCCAAATTACGGTTGGATGAAGTTATTGCTTTGGCAAATCTGGGCACACAAGTGGATCCTGAAAACATATTGTTCCGTGTCATCGATGAAAACTGCACATTATCTAAAATCACGCCGGATGAAATGATGATTTTAGTGCCATTGAGAGATAAAATCCGAGACGTAAGGGATGAGGTTTTCGGTTTGAAGCAAACTAACGGCCAGTTAGATTCCGTGGCAGAGGAAGCAGCGACCATTTCAGTGTTAAACGGGACGACAACCTCCGGATTAGCTTATTCAACCAGCCAGTTTCTCATCGCCAATGGAATCAGCGTCAAGCGTTATGATAATGCGGACCGGCAGGACTATGATACATCTTTAGTAATCCTGAACCGTGCAAAGCCTTTGACTGCTCTTAATCTACTTACACTTCTGAACCTTCCCCAATCCTCAGTTGTGAATGGCGCAAATCCTACCGCAGAATTTGATGTTGTGCTTATCCTTGGCGATGATTTCACCGCCATCCAGAATGCGGATTCACCATAGTCCATCATTTCGCAATTCAGAGGCTTTGTTTATTACTCCGCCGGTTGTCCCAGGGGTTTCATAATGATGTAGTTGAATCCGTTCATCGGGACGTGCTCTACCAGACCATAATTTTGCCCAATGGCTGCGAGGACAGGTGGGGGATAGAATTGCGCGCGCATGATGATTAGTCCGAATTCTTTTCTTTGGACCATGGCTTCCATTTGCGAAGTGTCCAGTAAACTGTTGTTGTAGAGATTGAGCAATTGGGTGGGATTACTCACAACAGGTTTGCCGGATAACATGGTAAAAGCAGCTTCCTCACTAAGAATGGGTTGATCTGTAGCTGCGATATGGTCCATGATTCTTTGTCCGCCCGCGTAGTCGCGTGCTAACATAAGGTGTCCTACCTGTGAATAACCGGTGGCATCGTAATAAGGGTAGTCCGCGTAGGATGATTGATTTTCTACCCGCAATACCTTCGCGAGTGTTCCCCAAACTGGTCCGGCAGTTGGCAGATGCACCATACGCGAGGATTGGAGGATTAGCAGGACGGGTATTGCGATTGTGGATAGTTTCAGCCAATCCGGTTTTTCTTGAAGATCCGCCTTTATTTTTCCCAAAGCAAAGCCGGTTAGAATGATAGCAGCTGCAACAGAGCTTATCCAGTAGGCTTCTCCTGCCCCCCATTTACCTGACATCAAACCGGTGCCAAGGGTGAAAATAAACCATAAGCTGTATATCGAAATGCGCCCTGCATAGACTTCATACCCCACCATACCTACCGCACAGATTATATAAAGGGGATGAATTTTCATCCATGTACGGGTCAAACCGATAAGCTGCGGTATTAAATATTCGTTCACATTGGCTGAGATGATATTCGTCCACCAGTAACCGTCAGTAGCATAGTTAATCAGCAGAAAAACAGCGCCAAATGTGAGGCCAAAAACCCCGGTTAGAATCAGTGCGCGTTTCGGGTTCAAGAGGAATAGATAGCCAAACACGGCCGCTGCGGTGAAGACAGCCAGCTGTTTTGTGTAGCCTGCCAGGAACAGACAAAATAGCCCAAGCAGCAAGTTTTTCCTCCCGTTTCTGGGATTATTAGAAGCAGCGATTAAATAAACGGTCAATACTTCCAAAAAGACCATTGTGATCTGCTGCCGGCATAGTGGACCTACATGGTACAGAAAATTGGAGGCTGTGTATGCCAGACTGGAAACCAAAGGGATAAGCCAACCACCTGTTCGCCGTCGGACTGTTAACCCGATGAGACATGCCGTCAAAAGGGAAAACGAAAATGAGAGAATCCGCCCTGATAGCAAGGTGGCACCTAAAATTGGGAAGAGCAAGACATTGATCAGGTGAAAGACCGGGGGATAATTGGATGCGTAGAAGGGATAAATGCTGCTGTCACGGTAGGGCCATAAACCCTGACTGTGCAGAACTGCATCATAGAGTTCAAAGCTTTCACCTTGATCGTAATCATAAGGCCATTTGAAAAGGTCAATAGCATACACGCAATATATTATTAAGTATCCGGCGAAAGCAGCGAGTACGATGAGCCAGAGTGCAATACTGAGCCAGTGGATGAAATTATTTTGCTCGTTTACAGAGTTGTCATAGACAGGTTCAACTTCACTGGCAGCGGGTTTTTTCCCCTGCCTGATTAAGGGAATACCCAGTAACGAGAATCCCAAACCTGCGAAAAGGAGTGCCGTTTCTACCGGTCCAATCCCGCTCCATGCCCCAGCCCCCAGACGTCCCAGGAGTAATAAACCCAGGTCAGCGCCTATACCCGCGACAACGATAAAATAACCGAGAGCCCGTTTGGTAATCATTGCGGCATTATAACGGTTGCGCTGTGATGCGCAAGAGGGACTGTTTGAAGAAACGAAAGGTGAAAAACTACCGGGTTCAGAATTTTGTTGATAGACAATTTCGCCAAAATTATTGTATAATGATGCTGTAATTTTACAGGAGTTAATCCTATACAATCGGAGAAACTATGCCAGAGGATTCGTTAGATAAGAAAAACAACCTGAACGATCTGAGCTCCTGGTTAAAACCTCTGTCCCAGCATGGGATACCCGTATGGCTGGTCTATGTTGCGGCTGTCCTTTCGTTGATCTACATCCTGAATCCAACTGCCGGAACACTGGAAATATTACCTGATTTTTTACCTATTGTAGGAAACCTGGATGAGGGTGTGGCATCTGTACTCTTATGGTATGGTCTTGTTGAATTTTTTGAAGGTCGGAAAAATAATCAGACGTAACGCGTACTGTTGGTATAAAACGTTGGAGGTAGGGTATGGCAATTGAGATGACATTGCGGGAAAAAATCCTGATGCGTTTGGTGCAGGTGATTGACCCCGAAACTGGCGAGGATGTATTGCGTATGCAATTGGTGCGCAACCTGATAGCAGATGAGCAAACCGGGTCCGTCTCTTACTGTTTCAGGCCTTCTTCTCCGTTGTGTCCAATTGCGCACAGCTTAGCCGTGGATATCAAGCATGCGGTAGCTGAAGTGTCCGGGGTCCAAACGCAGAGCATCGTCGTTGAAGGTTACGTCAGGTCAGCAGAACTCACTGAAATCATCAATCGAGATGACGTTTAGATTTTTTGTTATGATCAAAAACTGATTTTTCTATCAGGAGCATTTTATGGCGATCTATGAATATAATTGTCAGAGTTGCGGAACAGAATTTGAAGTGCGACGTTCGATGAAAGATGCGGATGCCCCAATAGATTGTCCGCAGTGTGGGAACTCGAAAACCAGACGGGGCCTTTCGCTTTTTTTCTCAGCCAGTAATAGCAGCAAGAGTCCTGGCAGCGCAACGACCTCAAGCAGTGGGTGCGGGTCTTGCAGCAGTCACTCTTGTGCCAGTTGTGGCGGTCACTGAAAACCAGCTACCCATGTTTCCCCCGGGAAAAGTGGGAGATTGTATTCTGATTTTCCTACGCCTACCTTCCTTCTAGGAACGCAACGATAAGGTCTACGGCTTCCTGCTTTTTCTTGTAACCGCTGGAATACCATGATGTTACGGGTATCCGTTCATCTGTTTTGGTGGTGAAAGTAATGCGGTATGTCCGGTCACCATCACTATCACGACTGCTTTCGACAATTGCACCGGAAACCTCATCGAGAGCGTATTCTGTTACCATAGTACCGCGGAGACCTTTACGACTGTGCGTCAACAGATGTTCGGTTTTGTCAATATGCCATACGTTATAGCGCCCCATATATCCAAAAATGATTTCCAGTATGCCAATCAATGAAAAAACAAGGGTTAGTACCATGTTGGGTCCGCCAGTATAGTGCAGACTAAGTGTTGGCTGGCGGTTGTCCTTGAGAAATGCATTAATCTCCTCAACAACATCCGCCTTTTTTTGCCGGCCAGAACTGGAATAAGATCTGAGGGGTACATTACCTTCACCCGTCTCAAGTATGATTCGATATGTTGAGTCACCATCACTGTCGGTGTTTTCGGCAATACGCGCAAAATGCAGTTCGTCAATTGTTTGTTCTTTAAGTGTGAAACCAATCAGGATGCGTGATAATGTGCAGCTTGGATTCATGGTGTTAAGGCGGTTGCATGCAAGGGTGATGGATTGCCCGAAAAGGATGAATACCAGAATACTTGATAAAGTGAATACAATCCCCATCAGAAAGAACAACCGCCAATGGCGGGAACGTAAACCGAGAATCTCATCAGAATGATAAAGGATGTCCATATTCGTTCTCCTCATCGAATCAGTGCTAAGTATGGATCCACAAAGGTAATTAATGCGTTGTTTGTAAAAAAATGACTGCCAATGCTGCCAAAATCAGAGTATCGGGATTACAGTGCTTATTATAGGGTAATTACCAATTGCTGCAGAAGAGGGGGTGCGCTTCTGTCGGGTGTGGTCAGGAATGATGAATTTAATTCTACCTTTTGATTATGTTGGTTGTTCCTTAGTGCATTTCTTTCTCCATGCTTTTCGTGTAAACTAAAACTGTAGAAGTGTTATACTTTAAAATACATATCTTGAGGGTATCATCCCGCAGGGGGGTGTATGTCAGCACATTATGTCGTTGTGGATCTTGGTGGAACGCAGATTCGCGCAGCGCGTTTTTCATCAGATTGTGTCCTGGAAAAACGAATATCTATCCAGACGGACTCTGAAAGAGGGGTGGATGCTGTATGGACCAGCGTGGAATCAGCAATCGAGAAGGTCTGGTTACCTGAATCTCAGGGTGTTATTCAATCGATAGGTGTTGGCGCGCCTGGTCCTATGGATTACATAAATGGGATTCTCAGATTCGCGCCCAACCTTCCGGGTTGGGAAAACATACGATTTCGCGATAAGCTGATGGATACTTTTCCTGTTCCTGTTTTTGTGGGTAACGATGCGGACCTGGCGGCTTTAGCTGAAAACCGTTTTGGCGCCGGACGTGATGTGGACAGTATGATATATTTGACCATCAGCACTGGCATCGGTGGGGGGATGATATTTGGTGACCGCTTATTTACCGGTGGTAATGGGCTGGGTGGTGAAGTGGGGCATATGACAATAGACCCGCACGGTCCTGTTTGTTCTTGTGGCAATCATGGATGCCTGGAAGTAATGGCTTCTGGGACTGCGATTGCCCGCAGAGCAAGGGAGCGTTTGTCACAAGGAGAATCATCGATCCTATGCAATAGTGTAAGCGGTGATTTATCAAGAATAACAGCGAAGATGGTAAGCCTTGCGGGTCAACAAGGAGATGCTTTCGCTATATCTGTATTTCAGGAAGCGGGTACATATATAGGTTCTGCTCTTGTGAGTTTAATGTATATGTTGAATCCATCCCTGTTTGTGTTAGGAGGTAGTGTGACGCTTGCCGGAGCCTTGCTGATGGATCCTATAATGGAAACGATAAAAACACGGGCTCCGCGTGTTTATCAGGATCAAACGCAAGTTGTTCTTGCTGGACTGGGAGATGATGTGGTGTTATGGGGTGCACTTGCCTTAAGTATTTCAGGCATTTAGCCTGTACGATGGGTATTTTATGTTTGTTTTGATATTGATTTACTATAATGTTTTGGCAAAGTGATTTGTAATGCACTTAAGTATGGTTAATACTGTGATAAATGGGGCGATATAATGACAAGGGTTTTGATTGTATTAGGCACAGTGATGCTGATAGCGGTCATGATACTGGTGTGGATGATTGGTCCTGGCATGGAGACCCGTTTTATACCGGGTGTCTGGGTGGGAGACTTGTCACTGGGTGGTATGACTATGGCAGAGGCACGATATAATCTTGAAGCGTTCATACCCTTGGAAAAACCCAGCGTGACCTTGATTGGACCAGAAGGGCAGCGCTGGTCATATACATTGTCGGATTTTGGCATGGCAATGGAGGTTGAGGCTACACTTGAAGAGGCGTATGCTATGGGTCACACACAATCCGGTCTTGATATGTTCTCTGAGCGTGTCAACATTATGCTGGATGGTGTACGTTTCCCGCCTATATTAACCTGGAATCCATCAATGGTTATCGAGCATCTGACGAACATCGCTGCTGAGATCGAGCGACCATCTAAAAACGCAACTGTAGATTTACAGGGTACTGAAATTGTCCTGGACACCAGCAATCTTGGTCGCAGGATGGAGGTAACCAAGACCCTCTATGCTCTGATTCCTTCTCTATATGCCCTTGATCAGTTTGACTATGTAATACCTACAACCGAGTATGCCCCCAATATAACCGATGATGTAGCCATCCGTGCGGTCAACCAGGCAAAAAGTATGCTGGCAGATCCTTTGATATTGATGCTGCCGGATCCTGAATCCGGCGATCCGGGACCCTGGGAGTTTAGTCCCGATATCCTGGCCCAAATGCTGATTATCCAGTTTGATGATGTTAATGTCAGGGTGGGATTAGATGAATCGCAGCTTACGCAAATTCTAAGTCCCATGGCTTTAGCGCTTTATCGGGAGCCCCGGGATGCGACTTTCACCTTTGACCGGGCGACAATCAGTATGGTGCCTATCACGCCCAGCATCACCGGAAGAGAACTTGATGTTGGTGCATCTGTGCTGCGCATAAATGAAATGTTGCGAGAAGGTGAAAACCACGTACCATTAATTATTCATGACCTGCCACCAGCGACGCCCGATACCATGACAGCAGCTGACCTTGGTATAACGGAACTGATTGCAACAGGCGAATCGTATTTCACAGGCTCATCGTCTGCGCGTGATCGGAATATTCGACTGGGGGCTTCCCGCTTTGACGGTATCCTTATCGCGCCTGGACAGGTATTCTCTTTTAATGAGTATTTAGGTGAGGTTACGGCTGATGCAGGATATGACGAGTCGTATGTAATTATAGGAAATCGGACCGTACCCGGTGTGGGGGGAGGGATATGTCAGGTTGCGACAACGGCATTTCGGGCTGCTTATTTTGCCGGTTTTCCTATAATCGAACGTTGGCCTCACGCCTATCGGGTTGGTTATTATGAACTCGGTGGATATGGCCCTGGTTTCGATGCCACAATCTACTCACCCTATGTGGATTTTAAATTTGAAAACGATACACCTTATCATGTCCTGATCGAAACCGAAATTGATCCTGCTGCTGCCAGATTGCGGTTCCTGGTATACAGTACGGATGTCGGTAGAAAGGTGGAGCAAATAGGCCCTGAATGGGGTGGCTCAGAATCACCAGGTGCTGATATTTATGAATATGACCCGTCTTTGCCATCAGGTGCTGTGCGGAAATTGGAAAGCGCTCACAATGGCCTTTCAGCTACGCTGGGACGTATTGTCCGTGATAATGAAGGCTCCGTCCTGATTGAGGATACGTTTATCAGTCACTTTGTTCCCTGGTCGGCACGCTATGTCTATGGTCCCGGTTATACGCCTCCTCCAAATGCCGTGGTGGTGACGCCAGAACCGTGAATAGGTCGCGCATTACGGACTGCATTTGGTTGCCAAATCTCTGAACCTTGAGCAAAAATACCCCCTTGATGATATCATCAAGGGGGTATTTGTTATGTTGATTAATTTCAGCTTTTCGGCGCCTGTTTTACCCACGCCTGTAACTCGAAGTTCACTTTTTGCACGAAACTGTTTGCTGGAAGATTACTGCCTTGTGCATATTCCAATTCGGTAATGCGTGCAACAACGCGTAGAGCCGTTGTTTCCAGGATAATAACCTCACCAGGATGCAGGAGTGTTACATCGCCCTTAGGTTCCAGTTTTGAACGTAAATCGGGGTCACTATATGCATATTCGCTGGCGAGTATTGTAGTAATCGTGCGAATATCACTTTTATCAAAAAGCCATGCTTCAAATGCAGTGACTTTCTTTGGATCCCCAGCTCCCAGTGTTTCTGAGATACCTATCCCACATTCGCCAAGAAAATCAGGGCCAATTTCTATGCTAAAAGAGGGATCGAAGTAATCGTCACCCAACACATAAGGTGTGCTGAATGACTTCACCGGTACTTCATCAAATGCCAGGCTAACACCTTCTGCAACTGTAGTTGCATAGTCCTGTTGCTCAGTCATGGCATCACTCGTTGCCGGTCGCGTTGTGACTGGGCGCTTGCGATCTTTATTGGTGAGTAAATACCATACGGCTAACAGCACTAAGGCAACGACAAGGAGGAATGCCAGTATTGGTAATACAGCTTTGAGAAAATTCGGCTTTTCAGCGGTGCTTTCATCAATAACCTCGACCGGTTCCTGCATGATTTGAGGTAGAACGCGTTTGAATCCATCCAGGGCTGGAACGTGTTCTTTAAGGCGGTAAGGGTCTGTGGTCGCATTGGCGCGTTCGATAGCTAAATCGAGATCTAGCTGCAATGCATCCTTGGTCGCTGTCCATGGTATGTTTTTAGATTTTGGCAGGTCGAGACCTAAACGACCGCGAACCAAAGTCACGTCGCCTGTTCTATAGAAATCCTCTGCAACATAAGCCAAATAGGCTGAGCGATAATCTTCTCTCAAATGTCCGGGAGTCGCATTGATCCAGGGAACGGGGAATAATCCCCACCCAAGCACGAACCACCCAATAATAATTCCGAGAACCAGACAAATGTAGAGTTTAAATTTATCCCATACAGGTTGGATTTTAACCATGAACTGAGCAAAAATCATAAATCCCTTAGCAAGTAAATTATCGAACATCAGTTATCCCTCCAGGTTGAAAGTTGGGATGAGTATTTGTATTTCGTAAACAGATTACCATAATATTTAAGGTAATGCAAGTGCTTAATGCGTTACAATACGCAATTCTATACATAAGATGATGTAAATTTGATTTATTTAAATAGTAAGTAACAAGTTAGGATTTTATACCCATTTGTAAACAGTTCAAGAGGAAGGTTGACGGGCTCTCCGGCATGGGTATAATCGCTTTCAGGTGGCAATGACAAACTGGCGTGTGACTATATTTGATATTATTTCTGGCAGCCCATTGCGTTGGGTGGTGTTCAGCCGGCACAGGTGGTTACTTTTGGGATTGCTGGTGGCTGTCCTGGGAGCTTGTGGGGTTGTGACGGGTTGGCTGATAGCAGAATATAATGCTTTAACAGTCCTTGCCTTGTTTGGTGCGATTATAGTCGCGGGATTATTTTTATATAAAATAGAAATTGCTTTCCTGAGTACGCTTGTGATTATCACGTTGTTTCCCTTTGGGTCTCTGCCTTTCAGTATCGGTTTTACGCCTACTTTTCTGGATCTGGCACTTGTTGGCTTGTTCTTTGTGTGGATATTACCCTATGCATTGGGAGAAGAGCAACAAATCATCGGCACATCTATCGGTGGTGGTGTGCTTGCCTTTGCTTTGTTAGCAATTGCCGCTTTTGTGGCTGGTTTGTCCCATGGAGCAATTACCAGTTACTTGGTCAGACACTTTACTGAAGTTCTATTAAGCATCGCTACTTTTTTCCTGGTGATCAATACTGTTACAGATGTGGAAAGATTGCGTTTCTTGGGCAGGATTCTGATATTGACAGCCACTGCTGCTGCTGGCATTGGAATTATCTTATATATTTTGCCTGACGCATTAACCATCCGGTTGCTTTCAGCACTGGCACGCTTTGGTTATCCCAGTGGAACCGGTGTATTGCGCTATATTCGTGATGATCCCTCCCTTATGAAAAGGGCAACATCCACCTCTGTTGATCCGAATGTACTGGGTAGTTTACTTAATATGACCATAGCTTTTACAGTTCCTCAACTTATCACCAGGCGCCCGGTATTACCCCGTGTTATTATCCTGGGTTCTCTCGGTATTATGGGTTTGTGTTTAGGACTGACAGTGTCTCGTAGTGGGATGATAGGTTGTGCTTTGGCAGTTTTAATGATTTGTTTCTTGCGGTACAAAAAGTTACTGCCGTGGTTGATGATAGGATTAGTAATCGTATTAGTTCTACCCTGGACTCAGGAATTGATTATTCATTTTCTGGAAGGATTTCGCTTGCAGGATTTATCAACACAAATGCGCCTGGGTGAGTATAAAGACGCATTGATATTGATCGCGCGGTACCCATTTCTTGGGGTTGGTTTTACTGGTGCTCCGGACATCGATATTTATGTTGCTGTTGCTAATGTTTATCTCATCATAGCTGCGCAAATGGGTCTGTTGGGCTTGAGCGCATTTCTATTTGTGATCGGTAGTATCATAACGAGTTTTATGAAGAACCGTCGCTATGTTCAGGCTGAGAGTGATATTGAACCTTTGTGGTATGGACTGCACGGGGCTATTATGGGGGGTGTTTTAAGTGGTTTTTTTGATCACTATTTTTTCAGTTTGGATTTTCATCATTCAGTTACGTTATTCTGGTTGATAATGGGTTTGGCGACTGCAGCTACGCAACTTGTTATTGCGGGACAGAAAAACAGAATATCTTCATCATAGATAATTGGCTTCGCATGTGACTGTGCATCGTCACAAACAGAAACGCGTACCGTGTAATCATTTCTTGCTCTTTCCAGGAGCTTGAAGTATACTTTGTTTAATTTCATATGTATTAATTGACTAGGAGACCTCTATGAAAATGTCGTGCCTTCAAGAGAATCTGTCGAAAGGTCTTAGTATCGTTGGTCGTGCTGTGCCTTCCCGAACCACGATGCCCATCCTGGGTAATGTGCTCCTTGCTACAGACCATGGACAACTGAAACTAGCTGCTACAAATATGGAGTTGAGCATTGTCCATTGGGTGGGAGCTCGTGTGGAAACTGAAGGGGATATAACCGTTCCGGCAAGGAATTTTATTGATCTGATAAACTCGTTACCGCCAGACCAGGTAAACCTGGCGATTGATGCAGTGACACTTTCTTTAGATTTAACATGTGGGACTGTGAAAGCCAGTTTCCGCGGAATCTCTGCTGATGAATTCCCTTTGGTTCCTGAACCTCAGGAAGGGGAAGGCTTTTCAGTTGAAGCTGCCGATCTCAGTACGGGATTATCTCAGGTAACCTTCGCGGCATCAACCGATGAAAGTCATCCTGTTTTGACGGGCGTATTGGTTGAGTTTGAGGGCGACCATATGACAATGGCGGCAGCAGATGGATTCCGTTTATCCCTGCGGAGCATCCCTTTAATCCACCCGGTACCTTTACCCTTCAGCGTCATTGTCCCTGCCAGAGCGCTGTCAGAACTGATGCGTGTGATCGGTAACCAGGAGGAAGCTGTCATCATTTCTACCACCCACCCGCATAACCAAATTTTGTTCCAATTGACCGACACGGTTTTGAACTCACAACTTATTGATGGAAGTTTTCCTGATGTGCGGCGTATCATTCCTGCCTCCTGTGCCACGCGGGTTATTCTTGGACGAGAGGAAATACTGCAAGCCTGCAAACGGGCTGCCATTTTCGCACGGGATGTTGCCAATATTGTGACCATGACCATAGAACCTGGTGAAGTGACAGTGTCAGCTGATTCTGCCGAATCCGGGCAGGGATCAACGCGGTTAGCGGCAAGTGTTGAGGGTAATGGGTTGGAAATTGCCTTCAATGTGCGTTTCTTGATTGATGTTCTTTCTGCTCTGGACACACCTCAGATAGCGCTGGAATTAAACTCCGCGACAAATCCGGGTGTTATTAAGGCTGTGGGTGATGATGCTTTTGTCCATGTTGTGATGCCTATGCATTTAGGTCATCGATAATTAACGACTAATTTAACTGTTGCTGGAGATGAGGTTATGATCGCCTTATCTCCAGCATTCTTTTTACACTTAAGGCAATATATGATGTTGTTGAGGGGTTGAGTGATATGTTGGATTCTGATGATGAAAAGGTTGCTGATCTGGCAGAATGGGCCGTCAAAATTGATGATTTATTTAAGTATTGCGATCCGGCTATTTTCCAATTCACCGCCACCGATGAATTGCCCCTTGATTCTGAAACGATTGGGCAGGAAAGAGCTGTTCTAGCCATCCAATTTGGGTTGGAGATTGATAGTCCGGGATTTAACATTTTTGTTATGGGATCCACGGGTACTGGACGTCGAACATCAGTACAGCGCATTGTTAACGTGCAGGCTGCCAGCGAAGAAACACCTGACGATTGGATTTATGTCCATAATTTTGATTTACCCGGTAATCCGCGGGCAATGCGCCTTCCTCACAAACGCGGCAATGAATTCCGCAAGGATATGGAACGCTTTAGCAGTGGGTTGGCAGAACGACTTGCCCAAGCATTTGAAGCTGAACAATATGCAGCAGTCCGCCGACCTTTGGAGCAAGCGTTGCAGATGAACAACCAACAAGAGTTGTCGGGAGTCGCGGTCGCTTGTCAGGCAGCTGGTTTTTCTTTGGTCAATTCACCCTCCGGTTTATATATTGCGCCTGTTCACAACGGTGAAATCATGACCTCTGGAATGCAAAGTAATTTGACACAACAGCAGCAGATAACATTAGAGCAGGAGCGCCAGCGTTTAGATGATATGTTAACGACCGCATTACGGCGCATAAGAGATGCTGAACGTGAAACGCGTATCGCTATTCAGGAACTGGACCGTGAAGTCGCCGACTATTCGATTCAACCGCTTATGGCGGACATACTTGCGAAATATGCCGATATTCCGCAAATTACCCGTTATTTGGACGATGTGCGAACCGATATTATCAATCGTGTTGAACTGTTTCATGACCAGGGGACTTCGACAGCAGCATCGGGCGGAATGTTGCCTCTCGATGTTGCTTTACCTCACAGGTATCGCGTGAATTTGCTGGTTGATAACAGCAAAGTGAATGGAGCTCCTGTTATAACGCTGGATGCGCCTACATATCAAAAATTGTTTGGTTATATTGAATATGATGTGCGGCAAGGTGTAACCGTAACGAACCATACCCTCATACGGGCTGGGGCATTACATCAAGCCAATGGCGGTTATCTGATTTTGGACGCTGAATCCCTGTTTGAATCTCCTGATTTGTGGGTTAGTTTGAAACGTACTTTGTTCACACGTGTTCTTTCTGTGGAATCCTCAGATGGGCACGGTTTGGTGCGGACAATCACACCTACGCCAGAGACAATCCCACTGGATGTGAAAGTCATTTTACATGGCGTGCCTTATATTTATTATGGACTTTACGAAATGGACGATGATTTCGCCAAGCTCTTTAAGGTTAAATCAGATTTTCATTCCATAATGGACCGGACTACCCAGGCAGAACTGGCTTATGCGCAGTTTATCCATAACCTGTGTTCGGAAGAAAAGTTGCTGCCATTTAATCCGGATGCAGTTGCCCGGGTTGTTGAGTATGGTGTACGCTTGGCGGGTCATCAGAAACGAATCAGCGCCCGATTTGGCAATATCGCGGATATCATCCGTGAGTCCTCTTTTTGGGCGCGAAAAGCTGGTCATTCACGTGTTTTGAGGGAAGATGTTGTTCAGAGCATTGAGCATTTACGTGATCGATCAAGTTTATCCGAAGAACTGACAATTAAAGAGATTCTTGAAAATACCATAAGATTAACCAATACAGGCAGTGAGGTTGGTGAAATTAATGCGCTTATGGTACAGACGATGGGCGGCTTTCGATACGGCATGCCTTCCCGAGTCACCGCGCAGGTTTATCAAGGACGCGGGAATGTTGTTAGTATTCAGCATGAAGCTGAATTGAGCGGTCCTATTTATGATAAGGGTGTATTAACGCTGTCGGGTTATATTGGGGGCCAATATGGGAAAGATCAACAACTCTCAATAGAAGCCAGCATCAGCATGGAGCAAGTGTACGATGGCGTCGACGGCGACAGCGCTTCCTCTGCAGAGTTATATGCATTCATATCTGCTGCTTCTGGCATCCCTCTCCGCCAGGATATTGCTGTTACCGGGGCTGTTGACCAATATGGTCGCATACTCGCGATAGGTGCTGTGAATGAGAAAATAGAAGGTTTCTATAAAATCTGTAAGGAGCGCGGACTAACTGGCACGCAGGGTGTTTTGATT
The DNA here is from genome assembly GCA_963700595.1 of uncultured Chloroflexia bacterium. Taxonomy (GTDB): domain Bacteria; phylum Chloroflexota; class Anaerolineae; order B4-G1; family SLSP01; genus PWVB01. The sequence goes on along the minus strand of CAVOYE010000006.1, from coordinate 131,966 downwards.
CCTGTGGACAATGTCAAACACCTGATGCTTGAAGAGGAAGTTGTGGAAGCTGTACGGGCTGGTCTTTTCTTCATTTATGCCGTGGAGACTGTTGATGAAGGTTTATTTATTTTAACAGGACAAAAAGCCGGTACGCCTGATGTCTCAGGTGCGTTTCCAGACGGGTCGGTCCATGCTGCCGTTGTGGAGAATCTAAAGACGTACTCCCAGGATAATAAGGAGCAAGATACATAGCTGTCTATTTTAAGTGATAATATTTTGTTGAAGGATACGCGGTACATTCTTTTTTGACACAATCGGATAACCGTGTTTAATAATGACATACGCATATATAAAATGTAAAGTGAAAAAACTCTTTAGGCTATATAAATTGATAGATAGATAATGCATTAACGCGCACCCATAAGGAGTCTCATATGGCAAACTTATTGAAAAATCCTGGTTTTGAAGGTGGTTGGTGGCGTAAAACACACACGGGTCAGGAGTTCGGTGAGATATTTGTGCCGGAAAATTGGGTGGCTTTCTGGAAAGAGGGAAAACCAGTACCGCATGACCCATCAAATCCAAATGGGTATGGGCGCCCAGAGATGCATATCATTAATCGCGAACCCCCGTTTTTGGATCCACTCCGGGTTAAAGGTGGTACAAAAGGCCTGAAATTCTTCACTTTTTACCGTATCCATATGGCTGGAGTGTACCAACGTGTGGGTGGCATACAACCTGGACAGCATTTGAACGCATCTGGATGGGCTCATGCATGGTCCAGCGTGGGTGATGATCCCAAGAGCAGTGATGGCGTGGGCAGACAGGCATTCTATTCTCGTGTTTCCGACTATGCTAACGATGATTCCGTACGCAACTTTGTTTTCGAAGTGGGTATTGATCCTAAAGGAGGTCAGGATCCCTGGTCAGCAAATGTTATTTGGGGAGAAGGTGCCCATATTTACAATGCATTTGGTCAGATCCCCGTGGTTGAAGCGGTCGCTGAGTCTGACAGCGTGACTGTTTTTGTGAGGAGCTCGGTCCTTTGGCCTTTCAAACATTGCGATGCTTACGTCGATGAAATCGAACTCACTATCGTTGATGAACCTGTACCGGTTCAACCCACCCAGATTGAGGTAAAACCAGTCGATATTAAAGCTGGTAAGTTGTTTGAAGTCATTGCCACCGGTGGATCAGACTTAAACAAACTCAACCTGAAATTCGTCAACGAAAATGTTTTTCAGAAACCCCCGATTATATTTGATAATCGTGCTATATGGCGCTGTGTTGCAATTGAATCGGGCACCTACGCTGCGCAAGTTACGGATGCTGCTACCAGAACTTATACGTTATCCATTACTGTGGAAGATGTGCTCCTTGTTGCACCAACGGATTTTTTTCCTCCGCGAATTGATTATGAACGCACCTATGTCTTGCTCCCGCCAGGTGGAAGTAATGCCTGGATTCAAGCCGTAATTGATAGTGGTGCCTGGTCCAAAAACCTTTGGACAGTTGGTTCCAGTGCAGATGACGCTGGTTTGGGTCCGACAAAACGGCGGGTGATTGCGGTAAACCCGCAAAGATGGCCTAGCGACCTTAAGGCATTTTTCGATTTGTATTATCCCGGGGTTGAAATGGTGACCATTCTCGCAGCTACGCCAAATGATTTGCGGCAGATTCTCAGCGGGATGTGACCTGGCGGTACGAAACCAGCTAGACCAAGCAGGTTAACGTGTGTTTAGAGGGATTTTATATCCACACCCTTAATCGTATAGTAGTAGGCAAGCGACTCAGACATCCCGTTTTTTAATCGACGGTCAATCTGATTGACAATGTCAACATAGATAAGACCCATGTCCGATTTAGGGCACAAGACGCCCAGATAAGCCTTAGTATCGGTTTGGCTGGCTGCCCATTGTCCATTGTAACGGCGCCGGAATGTTTCTCCGAGGAATGCTCCCCAGATCATTTTTATCTGTGCAGAAGGATTTGGGAACTGTTTCAGGTGCCGATCAATCCATTCATCCAGCATTTGTAGGCCGATAGCGTCAAAATCCACTTCGGCGCGAGCAAAGCGTTCGAGACTTAACCGCGCACGTTCTGCAAATTCTGTCAACTGCCTCGATTGCTGCGGAGGAATAAATCGGATCGACTGTTTTGTCATACGAGTCTCTTACCTAAAGTAGTTTCATTATAGCATAACTGCTGTCGCTCTTATACTTACGATTCCATACCGGGAGTGTATCAATTTCCCACCATGAATAACAATTCTGAATTGGCAAGAACAGGAAGGGTATGGATAGCAGAACGCCGTGCCTCCTGTTTGAATATCTGGGTGCAGTTCACCTTGAGGGCAGAACTAATAATATAGGCTGTGTAGCATGTTAACGAATAGCAATTTTGGATATGAATGTAAACTTTGCCATCCACTATACAGATCAAAACTGCCAAGGGATATTTCAGAAGGGGCGAAAGCCTGCTACATCATCTGACAACAACTCAACTTCTAAAAGTTTGCCACCATTCTGAAAAATCACCAAATATCTTTTTGTGTTGCCAAGCCCTTGTATTTCGATATAATCAAGGAAATTTATGTATATTATCACCATATATAATTAACGCTATCAATTGCATGTAGGAGAAAAAGGATGGAATTAGTGTGGTATGGTTCGGGATGTTTTCGCCTTACAGAACGCGGCTATCCGGCAGTGATAACCGACCCGTTTGTCGCGGAGCATCCATCTTTACGCCTCCCGCGCTCTACTTCAGAAATCGTAACATCCAGCAGAATCATTGATGAACCCCGTCTGGTCGAATGGCAGGATATATCCGGAACTTATCATACGGTCGCTGGATCTGGAGAATATGAAATTGGTGGCGTTTTTATCACCGGTGTGGTATCAAACCGTGATAAATCTGCGACCAATTCACAATTTGATAACATCATCTACACAATTAACCTGGGTGGTGTGGTTGTTTGTCACTTCGGTGAATGTGGTATAGTCCCCACCCAATCCCAACTAGAGATCCTCGGGCGTATCAACGTTCTTATAATCCCGGTTGGGCTACCCGAAGGGATCAATCCTGCGATGGCATCAGAAATTGTGAGTATGATTGAGCCGGACATCGTGATACCCATGCATTATGCATTATCCGGGCAAACGTCACGGCTTAAACCGGTTACACCATTCCTTAAAGTGATGGGTATAGACACACCCACTGTCGTCCCGCAGCTAAGAGTGGAACCTAACCTTACTCCTGGAGCGACCCAGGTGGTCCTTCTGGAACCAATGCTTTAGAACGGAGGATATGCTGATATGCGAGACAAAAAACTCATAATTGCGATTCTGGTCATCGTTATCGTTTTAGTCGGTGTGGGTGCGGCAATCATCTTGTCCGAAAAATCTACGCCAGTCGCCAATGTGGATATGGAATCTGTGCAGAATGCTATGGATATGGGTGACTTTGCTTCTGCTAAAACGCGATTACTGGAAATACTGGAGATAGATGCTGATAATGCAGAAGCCCATTTTCTGTTGGGCTTGACACAGTTTAACCTGGCGGAATACACAGAAGCCCAGGAACATTTTTTGCGTTCTATGGCTCTGGAGCCGGATAGAGCTGCTGCTGTCCATCACAACCTTGGTGTTTTGGCGTTCCAGTTGGGTGATATGCAGACTGCACTCGACGAGTTTCAATCGGCACTGGAAGAAGATCCTGGCGATCCTGATACGTATTATCAACTGGGGGCAACGTATCTGGTCATGGCTTTCCCAATGGGAGCAGTGGAACCAGATCCGGATCTTCTGCAACAATCGGAAGAGCAATTTGAAAAATCGTTGGAAGCCTCGCCGGATAAACCGGAGGCTTTGGTCGGATTAGCGAATGTCTACATGTTGAAAAACGATTTACCGCAAGCCATTGATATACTCGAAAAGGCCATTCAGGCTAAACCGGATATGCGTGAAGCACTTTTTGCTTTGGGCAGAGCCTACGCGTACTCAGGCAATGTTGAGAAAGCGCAATCGACGTTGGAAAATTTTTTGGCTACAGACCCCCCAGCTCAATGGAAACAGCAGGCTGAGGAACTATTAGCGCAATTGGAATAATGCCGTGACTGCTCCTGTAAAGTTAATCCTTTCCTGCAATATCAAGCCGGGATTAGAAGAGGCTAAATTGGCGTTTGTTTACATTACGCAGGAATTCCCGATAAGTATGCGAAATGCCGGTTTAGAATTGTCTGATGCCTGGTATACTGTCTACGGAAACTGGCCGCAAATCAGGATGAGTTTTATGTGCCGGGAGATTACAGAATTGCGGACATTTTTATATTCTAAAACTTGGGAGACATTGAAGCGTGAATTATTGCATCATGCTGTTGATTATAGACAGAAAGTCGTGCTTTCTCAGGATCACATCCAATTCTAATCAGAAAATGTGTGCAAGAGTAAGCATATGGCGGTGTTAAACAATAGGTAAAGGGATTTGTGCTGTATCTTTTTCCACGATAGGATCCAACCCCAGATAAAAGTCTATCTCACCACGATGCTTAATCTCAGTCAGCATACGCCGCAGGTGTCGCAATTTAATAAAGACCCAATTGTTGCTGCTGATCGCTTGATAAAGCCGTGGATCCCGGCGAAGTTTAAGCGCTACAAGTGAAGCTCTGCCCCCTGGCAGCACAAGACATCGCCGTTCTGAATTCTGCGTTCTTGTCACATTTATCAGATTCGGGGGCAGCAGCGCGGTCGATGTAAAACGGAATAAGTAAGGGATAATACCTGGCTCTTTCCACACGATATCGCCGTTTATGCGTCGACCAACCGTAAATCCTAAAAGAATACCGAGTTGCTCAATTTGTGTCCTTGAATTCCTCAGTTCAGCGCGTCGTGTTTTTGGTGTGTCTTCTGGACGTAAAGAAACTGTATCGTTTTCAACTGCTACGGTATAGGCATTAATGCAGACATTCACGAGTTCTGCATCTGGTGTTTGCGAGCCGTTAAACATGGTGTATATTTCCAACTCGAGCTCGTTCCTTTGCCAACTTGCATGCTTTTGTAACAATTGCAGTATTTTTTCTTCCACGCGGTCAGCCAGGGGTTTTTCTGCACTACGGTTGTTTTGAAGCCAGAGCAATTGCGAATCCCCAAGTAGCGTAAAATCGTCGGTTAGCGGGGTTGCCAGGTTTTCTAAACGTGCTTGCGGCACTTCTATCAGATACGCTGCTTTGAGCTGTGTAAGCGTCAGAGGTTCTCCACGCTCTGCCAATGTCTTTGCGAAATGTTGGTTGGGCGTTGTAGATGGAAAAAGCTTGTTTGAATCTGATGAATTAAGCAGTATTCTGTAACCATCGGGTGCGGTATCCAGCCAATTATTGACTTCATAGCCAGTTGTTCTGGCTGCAATGAGAATATCATCTAAAGCAGGCAGTGTATTATGTGCGAGCGAGCACAGGAGACTCGCCTCAGTATGCAGGACAGGTTGAGCTTCTTTCAGTGTGTTTATGAGTTCCTGCTGATGCCATTCCTGGTCAATTCTTCGTCTCCCCATGTAGGCTCTCAATGCTGCTGGTAGCATATCGCTGTGCCACAACCAGGTTGACCAGAGGCTGCTCAGTGCCCAATACACAAAATCCGGAATCTCTGGGTGTAGGATAAGCAGTTTAATTTGTCCTTGTGGTAGACGTGGTGTTACTGACTGCAAGGTATTTGCTATGAGTAAATAACCTTGATTACTATTAAGAAAAGATTGGAGTGTGGGAGCGGAACGCAATGTGAAGTGCTCATGCTGTTTGTTATTCGCATATTTTTGCATGGCATTTTCTATCAGGCCCCAAACATTGTATTCTATAAAAAGCCGTGGAGGTCTTAAACTTTTTGGTCGGGCATCAGTATTGCCATGCTGGATAAGGCTAGATCCCTGGTCAAGTGCTTCAATGATAAACGCTGTCAGTATTCTGCGAATATCAGGTGAAGCAGAAGCCTGGGGTAAGCGATGAATGACATCCATCAATGCGCTTAGATTTCGTGTTGTATATAAAGATACCAACTCGGAAATTCGTGCGTGTATGGACGCATCATTGGATGCCGCCCTTTCCAGGGCGACGTGGAAAGCTAGTCCGGTGGTGGGGTTGAGATTCTTTGCCACCATGTCGGATGCGTTCACGGGTCCTTCCCGGTCGGCATCGCAGTGGGGGCAGTGCACGCTTTTCAGGAAAGGTTGCTGAGTTTCACGGTTCCAGGCAAACCAGGTTGCAGTCCCGGTGTGGGCACAATACGGGCATTGGGTGCTGAACTGTTGGTTGATATGGTCGCGCAGCGTTTGATCCCCTTTCAAACTATCGCCAAGTCTGGTAAGTGCGGATCTTACTTCAATCACATCAACCGGATTCAATGCAATATATGTCGTGAGTATAGAGATGGGGTTGGTATTTAATGCCAGGATACGGCGGTTGTTCTGTACAGCTTCGCGCACGTAGGTCTCGCCCTTGGTGTTGAGTTCGAGGATTAAATCACCTGGTTCTGTAATTGTCTGTATGATCGAGCTAAGATTCCCTGATACCTGGGGAGAACGATAACGGGCAAGTGGAATTGTTGGTTCGATGAGGATGCCGGGAATCATTGAAAATCCCCTGGTAGGCATTAAAATCCCTCCGTGTTAAACTACGGTTATGTATCAGTAATAATCAATTCGAATCTGCGATATCTAAAACAACCTGCGAGATAGCTTGTGTGTCTGGCGCACCAGCCCGGGCATAGACCACAGTGCCGTTGGGGTCAATCACAAAAAAGGTCGGAACGCCACTTACCCCCATTTGATTTGCCAGCGTTTGATTGACGGGGTCCTTTACATTAAGTTTTAACACCTGTGCAAAATCCTGCAGCTCTCTTTCAAGCTGCGCCACTTTTGGTTTACTCGTCAAGCATATACTGCAGTTGTTACTATAAAACTCAATAACGGTAGGTTTTCCCCCCTTAAAAGAAGATGTTAATATTTCGAGACTCTCAAAGGTATCTCCCTGGGTGCGCAATAAGGCATAGGCAATGACCAGAATAAGGACGATAAAAACTGTTAGTCCATCCTCTTTCGCAAACTTTTGTAATCTAGCCCTGAAAGTAGGTGCTGGTTCGGGGTCAGATCTGGATATTCTCTGTAGGTCTTTGTTGTGGATCCATGTTTTTTCAGCCTAAAAGTTCCCAGCTTCTGATAGGAAAATTGCTAATCTGCTGATGCTAACTTGCCAGGTGTGGTTGGGTTAGCCTGTTCTACAATCCGGTAGTTGCTCGTCATGACAGCTGTTTTATTAAGCATTGCCTGCGCAGAACAATAGCGGGTTTCCGAGAGTTGAATGGCACGTGCCAGGGCTGTTTCACTGATACCCGTCCCATACGCAATGTATTCTAAGTGTATTTTTGTGTAGACTTTTGGATGGTTTTCAGCCCTTTCTGCCTCAACTTTTACTTGAAGGTTGGTCATTGGCTGACGCTTTTTGTCCATAATAGAAACAACATCCATAGCAGTACAACCCGCCAAACCGATTATGACCAATTCCATTGGCGATGGACCGGAGTGGGTGCCATATTCTCCGCTGGAATCAACCACTATTGCAGGACTGCTTTCTGTTTCACCAATCATCCGCATGCCCGGACCTGCCCATGTGACTTGTGCTTTAACCATAGCTCAACCTCCTTAATCCTGATTGGGGATCACGCAGATAAACTTGAGCGTTACATCACTTGTGTTGCGATATCCATGCGCTTCATCTGGTGGTACCAACAGGAATTTGCCAGGTTCCATTTTACCAAAGTCACCTTTGGGATCTGTAACATATCCCTCTCCCTGCAATACATAAATTTCGTGCTCGTAAGGATGATTGTGGGGTTGAAAAACAATCCCCGGTGCAAGCTCAATCACACGCATAGCAAAATTCGGGGCGCCATCTTTACTTGTCATCAGCCAACGTATGTTGATCCCTTCACGTACAACTTCCGGCACGACATCTGCTGCGTCTTTAATGAACATTTTTGGCTCCTATTTTTTATCTGGCAATGAATCAAGTGTTGATTTTCCTATAAGCTGGTAAATAGCACACCAGCCCGATAAGCCTGTAAATAACGAGATGACACTGAGGATACCGAGAATGATACCAACAACACCTTGAAGGTAAAAGAATCCCAGTAAAATGCCATATACGCCAAAAATAGTTCGAAATAAGCGTTCTTTTTCACCTACATTGGGCTTCATAGTCTAGTCCTCTTTCTATAGATTTTGGATGAATTCACGAATTTCGAGGGCTGCCTTAGTCCCGTCACCCACGGATACAGTGAGTTGCGCTGGATTGTTAGCCCGTACGTCCCCTATAGCATATAAACCGGCGATCTTAGTTCGCATATGATGGTCCGTCTCAATATACCCCCACTTATTGCGATCAACAAGATCAGCGACAAATGCGCTGTAGGGCGAATAACCAACATAAATAAAAACACCATCGGTTGGGAATGTAACATCCTCACCCGTTGCGCGGTTTTTCGCGATGACACTCTTAACGGTTGCATCACCTTTTATTTCAGTTACCATATGGTTAAAGAGCATTGTGCTTTTGCTGTGTGCCGCAACACGATCTTGCAGGATCTGTTCCGCCCGTGATGTAGGCAAGAATTCAATAAAGGTCACTTTCCGGGCATATTCTAATACCTGCAAGCCTTCCTGCAAGCCTGAGTTGCCGGCGCCAATAATGATGACATCCTTGTTTTTGAAAAAAGGACCATCACATGTTGCGCAGTAAGATACACCCCGCCCATAGAACTCTTTTTCACCAGGAATGTTTAATTTTTTAGGTGCGCTTCCAGTGGCTATAACCACCGTTTTCCCCTGGTAGATTGTGTTACTTTCGGTGTGCACCTCTATCAATCCAGCCCGAACGGGAGTGATTTTAGTTACTTCATCAAACTCTTCGATTTCTGTACCAAAACGTTCAGCCTGTTTCCGAAAACGGTCGGTGAGATCCATCCCGTTCACACCTTCCGGGAATCCCGGATAGTTTTCAATCAATTCTGTTGTGGCTGCCAGACCGCCGGTGGATTCACGTTCAAGGACGAGTGTTTTCATGCCGTCACGGGCGGTATAGATCGCTGTTGTTAATCCGGCAGGTCCACCGCCAATAATGACCGTATCATACAGACCACCCTTTGGTGTATGCTTTGGAGTTTCTTCCGTGAGCTTAAAGTCGAACATCAACGACTCCTTGGAATTATAGATAAGGTTATTCAGATTCTACACAACTATAGGGAATTGACAAAGATTCCCGCTAGATGGTTTTAATAAACAAACCCGGCAAAGACGCCGGGTTTGTTGTTTCACTGGCGTGTTCAGGGACAAACTACACGTAACGCTCATCGTATTGGAGGATGAGCGTTATTCATAGCACACTAATTCAACGCTTTTTGAATTGCTTCGACAATCATATTTGGAGGCGCTGCGCCTTCCACACGTTCTTTGCTATTGACCACACTTAATGGAACACCCATCACGTTAAACTTATTCGATAGCTCTGGGAATTCACTTGCTTCTACAATATCTGCAGTAACGAATGTGCTTTCCACTGCCATTTCCATCGCCAGAACAGCAGCTCGAGGGCAATAGGGGCATGTCGGTGTAACAAATACCTGCAAGTCAACGGGAGCGCTTAATCCGGCAAGGTAATACTTGGTTTGATCGTCAAGTTCGGCTTTGCCGTCGGCGGCACGCTGGATGCCATGCAGCAGCGTCGAGAACTCATAACCTGAAGGGATGCCGTAGAAACGTAAACCATAATCTTTTTCACCCAGAATGGCAATGGCTGGAGCTTTGGCTATCTTGAGTTCTGTTGCCTTTGCAGCGTCATTGTGTATTTCGAATTTTGCTACAGTCACTAAATCCGTTGTTGCCGCAACTTCATCAAGAAGTTGTACGATCTGCGGGCAGTACTCGCAGTTGTTATTATCAGTAAATACAGCTAATTGAACTGGTGCAGTTAAGCTTGACAGCATTTCCTTAACGTTATTGACGATTTCATCATTTAACAATGCCATTTTAATATTGCTCCCTTTTTGTATTCGATCTTATCTGTATAGATAGTGTACAATTGTGTTGTAGTAAATATCACCCTATCGTTTGCAGTGTTTCTTTTAGTAAATAACTTACTTAAAAAAGATTGATCGTTATAATAATTATATCAGACTAGGTTATCGGGTCAAGAAATTTGACAGAATTACAGCTTTTTCTAATAGATTTCTAATAATAATGTTGGAGTTTTGGAGGGAATATGGTTGATATTGTATTCTTACACGCTCCCAGTGTGTATGATTTTCGGGAACGCGCAACGCTTTGGGGGCCCATTTCAGACCTTGTGCCGTCAACGCCTGTGTTTGATATGTATCCTCTTGGTTTCTCGACCATGATGGCCCACATGGAAAACGCGGGGTATAGTGTGCGTATCGCGAATTTAGCGGCGCGTATGGTGCGATCTTCACGATTTGATCCTGATTCATTGATCGCTGCCCTCGATGCAAAAATGGTGGGAATTGACTTGCATTGGCTGCCGCATGCGCATGGTGCATTAGAAGTTGCCCGGCGTGTCAAACGTTATCACCCGGACGTCCCGGTTATTCTGGGTGGGTATTCCGCAACATACTTCCACAAGGAATTGGCAAGTTTACCTTTTGTAGATTATGTATTGCGCGGCGATAGTGCTGAACATACACTGGAAAGATTGGCTGAGCACATTGTGGATAAAACAGTTCCTGTCGATGTCCCTAATCTTACCTGGATGGATGGTAGTGGAAATTTGCAGGTTAATCCCACCTCTTACGTACCGGATACGATAGATCACCTGACACTTAATTATCATCCGGTGGTAAAATCTGTCGTTCGAGAACGGGATTTACTGAATTACGTCCCGTTTTCTCACTGGATGGAATATCCCATTATGGCTGCGTTGAGTGTCAAGGGTTGTACCCAGAATTGCACTATATGCGGTGGTTCTGCGTATGCCGGGAGATCTCTATCAGAGCGATATAAACCAGCATTTAGAACACCCGAACTTTTGGCACAGGATGTCAGGGACGTAGGGGCGCTAACCCGCGCGCCGGTTTTCATCTTAGGCGATTTGCGGCAGGCTGGTCCGGATTACGCGCAAAGGTTTTTCCGGGCTGTCCAGGGGTTTAGCGGAACGGTGATGGTTGAATTCTTTGGTCCGGTAGATCAAGCCTATGCTGACCAACTTGCCGCTGCATTGCCCAATTTCCTGGTGGAGTTTTCACCGGAATCCCATGACCATACCGTGCGTAAAGCATCCGGTAAACATTACACGAATCTTGAGATTGAAGAGACTATCGCCGCGTGCTTGAATGCAGGAGCCAAACGATTTGACCTTTTCTTTATGATTGGATTGTCAAGGCAGACTCCGGATTCAGCACTGGAGACAGTCACGTACTCCCGCCAACTCTTGCGCACTTTTAGCGACGGCAGACTGGTCCCTTTTACATCGCCCTTGGCGCCGTTCCTGGATCCTGGCAGCCTGGCTTATGAAAATGCTGTGCAATATGGTTATATCCGGCATGCGCAAACCCTGGCGGATCACCGTGAGTTGCTTCTCCAGCCGACATGGAAACATATTCTTTCTTACGAAACCCAATGGATGGATCGCAATACGATTGCAGATGTGACCTATGAATCCGGGTTCCGGCTTAACCAGCTCAAAAAAGAATTCGGATTGATTAGTGCTGGAAAAAGCTGATGAAACAGAATCACGTATCATGGCAGCCAGGGGATTGATGGTTGATATTGAAGGACTGATGGCAAAATATTCCGGACCAGCGTTGGAAAAGGCTATGCTTGCGATAAAACCGGCGATCGATGCTGCCAATACCTCCACTGTCTGTGATAAAACAGAGCTGGATGCTGAGGTGGGTATGGTGCCATTTCGGTTGATCAACCTGGCTCGGGTTGGTCTTGGTTTGAAGCGGAAAGCGAAAACCAAATTGCCGAAAATTTAAGGTTACAGCTTCATTTTCCATTGACAAGGATATGTTGTATGCTATAGTATTGATAAAGTGGCTGATGGTTAAATTGCAGACCGCCCAATGCATCCCCTAGATCTAGTGTCTGTTCTGGTGGGAACCACAATATGGCGGCGTTTCAAATATATGAACATCAATGCATGCAAAATGCATTGATTATTGTCTCTTGAAAGAAGCTCCTTTTTTCTTCGCATTTCTGTCAATGCGCTCGTTCTGTGTGTCACCTGTTTGTCGAAAACAAGACCAATTTGGTCTTGTTTTCTGTTTACATGTTTCTTTGCATGGAAGATCCTTTACTCAAGTGCCGGACGACAAGTAAATTGGCACTTCCTATACATTCTCCAAAGGGGGGCTTTTGGTATGTCGATTCACGAAGTGGTAAAGCGAGACGGTTCCGTGGTAGAGTTTGACCGGAAACGTGTTGAATCAGCCATTTATTCTGCTGCCAGGGCATCGGGAAATGGTGTAGGGAGGCCCTGGGCTGAGACTTTATCATGGGCTGTCACCGCATTGCTCGAAGAACGGATCAATGGCAGCGGTGAGCCTCCCCACGTAGAAGAAATTCAGGATATTGTGGAAGAGGTACTGGTCAAATCGGGTAACCCCAAAATCGCGAAAGCCTACATTTTATACCGGCAGCAGCGCGCACAAGTCCGGGCAACAGAACGTATGCTGCTGGATTCCGAAAAATTGGTCGACGATTACCTTCAACGTGCAGATTGGCGGGTGAATGAAAACAGCAACATGAATTACTCTTTGCAGGGTTTGAATTTTTACCTTGCATCCTCAATTGCAGCCCGATACTGGTTAAATCGGATATATCCCGACAGAAGTGCAACAAGCCCATATTAATGCTGATTTGCATATTCACGATCTGGGTATGTTGTCGGTCTATTGTTGCGGTTGGGATTTGCAGGATCTTATTGAAAATGGTTTTGGCGGTGTCGCGACCAAGGTTGAAAGTGCCCCTCCCAGGCATCTGCGCACTGCACTGGGGCAGTTGGTTAATTTTTTCTATACCCTTCAGGGAGAGTCAGCTGGCGCTGTAGCTGTGTCCAACTTTGATACTTTATTGGCGCCTTTTATTCGTTACGATGCCCTGGATTACGACCAGGTCAAACAGGCACTACAGGAATTTGTCTTTAATATAAATGTACCGACACGGGTTGGATTCCAGACACCTTTTACCAATGTGACAATGGATTTAGTCGCACCCTCCACCTTGAGCCATGAACCGGTGATTGTGGGTGGTGAGTGTTATGGAAGAAACCTATGGTGAGTTTCAGGCGGAAATGGATATGTTTAACAAGGCATTCGCTGAGATAATGCTGGCTGGCGACGCTCATGGACGCGTCTTCACCTTTCCCATACCAACTTACAATATCAGTCGGGATTTTGATTGGGATAACCCAAATCTGGAAGCTATGTGGTCAATGACAGCAAAATACGGGACACCGTATTTTGCCAATTTTATCAACAGCGATATGACACCGGAAGATGCCCGGAGTATGTGCTGCCGGTTGCGCCTGGATAATCGGGAACTGCGCAAAAGAATGGGGGGATTATTTGCTGCCGCACCCTTAACCGGTTCTGTAGGCGTTGTAACGATCAACATGGCGCGTTTGGGTTATGTTGCAGAGGATGAAGCTGATTTCAACCATCGCCTTGAACAGCTGATGGAAATTGCCAGGACGAGTCTTGAGATTAAACGTAAAATGCTGGAATCTCTTACCGAACGCGGTTTATATCCCTACAGCCATCATTATTTACGGAATATAAAAGCGCAAACGGGTAAATATTGGAGTAATCACTTTGCGACGATTGGGCTAAACGGTATGAATGAGGCGTGTGCAAACTTATTGGGTGTTGATATTTACCATCCCGATGGCAAAGCGTTTACTGTACGAACCCTGCAAAAGATGCGTGAAATTCTGGGACGATTTCAGGAAGAAACCGGACATCTGTATAACCTCGAGGCAACCCCAGCGGAAGGCGCTACATACAGACTGGCACGTGCCGATCAAAGCCGGTTTACCGATATTATCACTTCCGGTACGAAAACCGCACCTTATTATACAAATTCCACACACTTGCCGGTGAATTATACGGATGACTTGTTTGAGGTACTGGATCATCAGGATGAGCTGCAAACACATGTATACAGGCGGAACAGTGCTTCACATTTTCCTGGGTGAGCAATTGGATGATTGGCGTCAGGCACGGCAGTTTAGTGCGAAAGGTTGCTGAAAATTACACTTTACCGTACTTTACTTTAACCCCTACGTTCAGTATATGCCCTATCCATGGGTATATTGCCGGACAGCATACGTTTTGCCCGTATGAACATACTGAAGCGGAATTGGCGGAATTTGGTAAATTGGCTGGTTAACTGTTCAGAAATCCAGCAAAATGTGATAGGGTGGGAGGAATAAAAGAGAACGGCGTTATATTTGGTTGCTGGTCAATGCTTTAATATTGTGAAATAGGAGGGTAAACAAATGGTTGAAAAACGTGAAGAAAATGTTAAGGACAGCACTGTCAAGGTCCCCTGCGAGGTTTACTCGCGTATTGTGGGATATTTGCGCCCGGTTCAAGCGTGGAATGAAGGCAAGCAGGCAGAATTCGAAGAAAGAAAAACATTTAATATTCCTGAAAGCTCAGAGGATTAAAGGCATATTTTTGATTCCTCCGATTGTTGCCAGCGTGGTTGCGCAGTTGCATTCACGCTGGTTTTTTATGTCGGCTATTTTACAATGAAAGGTCCCGGTGCATGGATATAAAGGGTTGGGTACGCACTTCACTCATTGACTATCCGGAGCATATCGCATCCATTATTTTTACGGGCGGTTGTAATTACCGGTGTCCTATGTGTCATAACGCGGACCTGGTGCTTCACCCTGAAGTAGTGGAAAATATTTCCGACCAGAATGTCTTATCCTTTCTCCGCAAACGCACGGGTTTGATTGATGGCTTGGTGGTTAGTGGTGGCGAGCCGACACTGCAGAAGGATTTGATTCCCTTTCTTATAAAAGTTAAGAAGTTGGGCGTGCAAATAAAACTTGACACCAACGGATCTCGTCCGGATGTAGTTGCGAAAGTTTTGGAGCAGGAATTAGCGGACTATATTGCGGTGGATATCAAGGCTCCCCCGGAGAAATATCCCCTTCTTACGGGTGTTTCACATGTTGATTTGTCAGCTGTCATCGAAAGCCTGAAGGTGATATTCGCACATCGCTTGCCTTATGAACTGCGGACAACTGTGGTCCCGCGGTTACTGGACATGGACGATATTCTTGCCATAGCGCAGTGGCTGAATGAATTGGGATCCGACAAGCCTATCCGGGGACGTTATGTTTTGCAGCAATTCCGCGGATCGCACACTTTAGATCCAGGTCTTTCATCTTATACACCCTCCAGCAAAGCGCTTTTACAAGCGATGGTGGAAACAGCCCGTCGTTGGTTACCGTCTGTGATGGTACGGGGGATTTAACCCCCCACCGCAAAGGCAGTGGGGGGTTGGGCGCGTTATTTTGTGGTTAAGCGTGCCGCGTAGTTGAAACTGGTGCGCTCTTCAGTCCGGTCCGTCGCTGGAGGGGGTTCCGGTGATAAAGCAGATATCTCAGCGTGTAATTCAGGGGTCATGTCGATTTCCAGCGACTTTAAAGATCCCTTTAATTGTTCAACATTTCGGGCTCCAATGATCGGCGCCGTGATCGCGGGGTGCCCGCCAACCCATGCGATAGCCAGAGAAACTGGCAAATACCCCCGTTCATTAGCGAATTGCGTAAATGCATCCGCGACTTCGTAAGTCCATGAATCACTGTACCGTGTCATATACATTTGGTTTCCAACCAGGCGCCCCGTTGCCGGTTTGCGGTTGACGCCGTACTTTCCGGTGAGTAATCCGCCTCCCAATGGGCTGTATGGAATAACACCCAGATTTTCCGCTTGCGCCATTGGGAGAATTTCTATCTCCGCTGTGCGTTTGACAAGGTTGTACATGGGTTGTAAGCAAGCAAATTTTGCCCACCCTTCCCGGGCTGAAAGTCCCAAAGCTTTAGCTACCTGCCACGCGGCGAAGTTGCTGGCGGCGGGATAGAGGATTTTACCTTGCGTGACCAAATCGTCGAGTGCGCGGAGTGTTTCTTCCAGCGGCGTATTGTCATCGAAACGGTGCAGAAAGTAGACATCTATACAGTCTGTGTTCAGACGCTTCAGGCTTGCCTCCACAGCGCGCATTATATGCCGGCGTGAGGAACCTTTGGCGTTCACGTCACTTCCGGTCGGGAAATGCACCTTGCTGGTAATGACCACCTCTTCACGGCAATCGGCAATGAGCTTGCCAAGGATTTCCTCGGAACGCCCACCTGCATAGACATTGGCACAATCAAAAAAGTTTATCCCGTGATCACGACACAGATTGAACATCGCAACGGACGTTGCTTCATCAGCGTCTCCTCCAAACGACATTGTGCCAAAACACAACGAAGAAACCATGACACCCGTGCTGCCCAGACTTTTATACTCCATCATATAACTCCTTTTTTAGAGATTATGCCAATTGTGTGGCACTTAACACCAATGTGTGACACTGATTATAACATCCCCATTTTTAAGGCTGGATAATTCTCCAGACGCTGGCATTAGGATCTAATTCAATGATATTCATGTTGATATCCTTAAGCCATATCCTGATATTATGCATGCCCATCCCCTGATACGATTGGCGCCAGGTCTCGAAGCCAGTTTCCTGCGCAGTTGCCCAACCGATATGGTCGCGAACATCTGTGTTCTCACGCCATACCAAACCGAATCCGCGTTCGGGCTGCAATAAACCCTGTGGTGGAATTATTGCCGGATCACTGGCGGGATCGCCCTCTTTATACTTATCTTCAAAAACCCGATAAGACAGACCTCCGCCTGGACCGCTGAAAAATACGGTGATGGTTTGACTTGGTTCTAACCATACCATAAATCCGTGCTCAAAGGGTTGTTGCGCTGCCCAACCAATTTCCGCAGCTCTGGGGCACAATCCAGCCTTTGCTGTAGCCAATTCCGGCACCCATGCGTGGGCACACTGAATGGTCAATGCCAGGTTCTCGGTTGTGGTGCCGGCACTGTTGGTAACACTCAGGAATACGGGTCCATTGGGTGGGCTGATTACAATAGTACCTCCATCCGGAGATATATTATTGACCCCTTCCATTGTACCGTTATTTCCAAGCCATTGGATACTGGCTGAGTCCCCTCCAGACGCAGCCCATGATGACGTTCAGGCTCTCGCCCTGGGTAATGCTGCTGCGGTCTGCGGTAAAGGATTGAATAACGGGTGGTGTGACAATCTCCGGTTTTGTTGTGGAAGTTGGGGGAGGCGCTTCTGTTGTTAACTCTGCTTCAGGTGTCACGTCTGGCGTCATTGTGGGGGTAGGTGTGACACACGTTGTCCCGCACCCTCCTGGACATTCACCCTCGCAGTAGTATGCCTCATCCCCTTTACAGGCTGGCGGTGTGCATAATGGGAATGGCGTAACGGTGGGGTTTTGCTCAGGGGTTGGATTTTTCTTTGATGGTTTGACCTGTCGGTGTCGCGCAACCGGTTCCACACCCGCCTGGGCATTCGCCAGAGCAATAATACACTTCATCTGCCGCGCATGCTGGCGGTGTGCACACCGGAACTTGCTTCGCGGATCGGGTAGGTAAATTGCACGCCAACAAGAGCATAATGCACCCGAAGAGGATGATTTTATGAAGCGCGCGCATAATAACCTCCTTATTCATTGTATGCTAAAGATGACAGGCGTTAATTTTTCATCTAGAGCAGATGCGTCATTTTGTAAGAGTTGTGTGATCATCTTCTCATTTCTGCTATGCGGTGAGCAGAATTTTAACATCGTTAAGTGTGCCGCGATATGTCGGTACTGGCGTAATTTCAGACTCTATGGTCGCCGGACTTTCTACCAGGAAGGTATGACAGCCTGTTACACCGGCAATCATGTCCATCGCTTCATCGCCAATGACCAGAGCTTCCTCCGGTCTACATCCGATTTCATCAAGTATCTCGAGGAAATATCTGGGATCGGGTTTTGCGAAATGACTGTTCTCATAGCTGGTGATTTTGTGATATGGCAAACCATCCACACCAGCCCATACCATACGCTGCTGTACAGCTGTATACGGGAAATAGGGATTGGTCGCAATGACAACACTATACCCCAGTTTGAACATGGTTTCTACTACATCCCGAGCCTCCGGTTTTCGCTTGGTGTAGTGTTGCAAGATGGGGAAAACATCCCTGTAAAAAACCATGAACTCGGGTTCAAGGATTTCCCGCTCCATATTGACATACGGATAAAACACCTTAGCGAATGCTTCCTCATTGGTCACAGTTCCATCATTTTTCGAGATCGCATCGGAACCTAGCATGATTCCCTGTATCAATTTCTTGGGTGGAATAATATGCGCGAAGTTCTTTCCCAACGCTTCAAAGTAATGCGGGAGAAAATCCGATCGCATATCATGGTCAAGAAGTGTGCCGTCCAGATCGAAAAGAATGGCTTTGATCGTCATATATCTTCCCGGGTCGTGGTGTTACAACGCATAGAGTTCACCATATTTCGTTTTCAGATACTGGATGTAGGGTTCGACCTGTAAAGCTTCGCCTGTGACACGTTTAATCAATTCCGGGGCTGTATATTTGCTGCCGTACCTGTAAATATTGGTCTGGAGCCAGGTCAGCAAAGTGTTGAACTTACCTTGCGTGATTTTATTGGGTATTTCGGGATGCGCCTGGAGGGCAGCCTGATAGAACTGTGCGGTAAGGATATTGCCCAGTGTGTAACCCTGAAAGGAGCCACCGATGGTACCGCCATACCAATGGACGTCCTGCAGGACGCCATCGCGATTGTCAGGGGGCTCGATACCCAGATCCGTTTTGTAGCGCGCGTTCCAGGCGTCGGGTAAATCTTTCACGGTTAATTTTCCTTCCAAAAGTGCCAGTTCAAAATCAAAACGCAGCATCACATGCAAGTTATAAGTAACTTCATCTGCATCGGTGCGAATCAGGGATCGCTGTACTTTGTTAATAGCACGGTAGAAGGTGTCCAATGGGACAGCCACCGAGTTGCGCAGGGAAATACGATTGCAATTTGGGATAATAGTGTTCCCAAAAACCGCGACTGCGCCCAATCACATTCTCCCACAGGCGAGACTGGCTTTCGTGGACGCCAGATGAGGTGCCATTGGCAAGCGTTGTGCCGTCATATGCAGGGTTTACGCCTTGCTCATACAAGGCATGTCCGGTTTCATGCATTGCGCTGAATAACGCCTCACTCAGGTCGTTAGGTTGATATCGCACAGTGAATCGCACATCACTGCTGGAAAAGTTGGTTGTGAAAGGGTGGGGGCTTTTGTCCTGGCGCCCTCTTTCAAAATCGAACCCAAAATCTTTTGCGATCTCGACGAAGAATGCCTCTTGCTTATCTTCCGGGAATGTGCTGTGCAGGCATGTATCATCTGCTGGTGGTTGCGCCAGGATGTTTTCTACCATCGGAACAAGGGCGTTTCTAAGTTCGCCAAAGACCTTTTGCACAGTGGATGCTTTCATGCCGTAGTCTGCATAGTCAATTAAAGGGTCTGCAATATGTTCGTAACCTGGAAAGAAATTCGCTAACTGCCGGCTCATGTCCAGTGTTTTCTCAAGAAAGGGTTGAACGGACTTGAAATCATTGTTGGGCCTGGCTTTTACCCACATTGCGTAGGACTCCGCTGTATGCTGGTAGAATTCTGACATAAAAGCTGCCGGTACCTTTGTCTTTTTTTCATATTGCCGGCGTGTCGCGCGAATAAGGCTGGCATCGTCAGAATCATAAGGCAGTTCTTTTTCATACGTTTCCAGCTTGTCCAAAAGGGCACCGATCAGTGGATCTGTGAATTTCTCATGGGCTAACCTGCCTAATGTTGCCAGCTGCCGTCCCCGCGCTACAGCACCTTTCGGCGGTAAATAAGTAGCTTGATCCCAATCAAGGACCGCCGATGCAGATTCGAGGTCATTCACTTCTTGCAGGCGTTCTTTAAGCGTATTGAGTTCATTTTCCATATTAATTATCCTGAAAATTTGGTGTGGTGCGCCCAGGGTGCCAAAGCCATACTGGACGCACCCATTATGTTATGAAGTTTGAAAGCGTCTCTGAATCACCAATCAACGACCGAATTATCGTCATCCAGGTAGCGTTGTGGATTTTGCCAGTCATGGTCAAGTTTATCTTCCAATGCATCCTCGTCCAGTTCGATGCCAAGTCCAGGACCTGTCGGGATATCAATAAAGCCGTCTCTAATCACGAACGGATTTTTTAGATAACCTTCTCCAAGATTGACATGTTCCTGCGCGAGGAAATTCGGAATGGAAGCGTCGAGTTGAATCCCTGCCGCCAGGGAGATCGGACCCAAGGGGTTATGCGGTGCAATTGCTGCATAGTAGGCTTCTGCCATACCGGCGATAATGCGCACTTCATTGATGCCTCCGGCGTGACACAGGTCGGGTTGTAGAATGGACGCCGCGCCTTTTTCGAGTATCTCACGGAATCCCCATTTGGTGAAGATACGTTCTCCGGTAGCGATGGGCAGGTGTGTGCCACGGGCAATATCAGCCATAACATCCACATTCTGGCATTGGATGGGTTCTTCAATAAACATAGGTTGATAAGGTTCGAAGGCTTTGATGAGTAACTTCGCGGTTTGTGGGCTGATCGCGCCGTGGAAATCGATGGCAATATCCGCCTCAGGTCCCCCTGCTTCGCGCAGACTGGCAATATGTTCTACAGCGCTGTCGATAAAGGCTTTGTTTTCAACGATGCGCGCAGGACGCCCCCCTCGCACCCCTGTTTTAAATGCTGTGATGCCCTGTGCCATCCAGTCCTTGATTTGTTCCGGAGAACCGGCGTGTTTATAAACACGAATGCGATCACGGGTAGGACCGCCGAATAATTTATACACCGGTACGCCCAGCGCCTTACCGGATATGTCCCATAATGCCTGGTCAATGCCACTTAATACACTGGTCAGGATGGGACCTCCACGGTAGAATGCGTGTCTGTACATCGCTTGCCAGTGATGGACGACCCGCGTCGGATCTTTTCCGATTAAATAGGGTTCAAGTTCCTTGACCCCTTGCGCGCATGTTAAAGCCCGTCCTTCGGTTATGGGTTCGCCTAAACCCACCAACCCCTCGTCCGTATGTATCTTTAAAAACAGCCAACGAGGTTTAACCAGGAAAGTTTCTAATTTGGTGATTTTCATTATTCCCTCCAAATGTGGTTTTGTGGATCACTGTTCGTGCAATGATTGTACAGCGCAAATTATCGGATAGTGTAACTGTCATCTCATCTTAACCCGAAATGCGTAAAAATCGAATGCCAGCTATTTCATCAATAGTTTCTACCGTGGCGTGGATATTGTCAAATACAGGAACCTTCTACAGGCTGTAAACCCGTTAAGGCTAATCACTGTTAAACTTCCCGAAGGAAATTTCGAGATGATGTATAATAAAGCCGATAAAGTTGTTATTGGGCGGAGATCCATGGGTGACCGGTTTAATACAATAATTTCGAGTATCAATGGCAACCTGGTTGCTATACTTTTTATATTATTAAGTACTGTTGTGTTTCTCATTGCATGTGCACCTGTGGAAGCACCGGATCCTGCTGTTAGCAGCACGGTAACACTCACCGCCACTAGGGAATCAACATTGACACCCACGCTGGGGGTAACAGACACGCCTTTACCAACAAATACGCCAACGCCGTCTCCAACCCCCACACCCTCCCCTACGCCGACGATTACGCCGACTCCTCTGAATCCATTGACAATCCAGAGTTTGCGTGAGGGGACTTACCCGGGGAGTCCTATCGTCATTGAAGATACCTTGACGCCCGGTGTTAATTACCAGCGTTATTATGTTTCATATATATCAGATGGTTTGAAAATATATGCGCTGTTAACGGTGCCGGATGGCGAAAAACCGGCGAGTGGTTGGCCCGCGATTGTCTTCAACCACGGTTATATCCCGCCAGCCGAATACCGCACGACGGAGCGTTATATCGCGTATGTCGACGGGTTTGCCCGGAACGGATATATCGTATTGCGGTCCGATTACCGCGGGCACGGCAGTTCAGAAGGCATCGCGATCGGCGCGTATAATGCTCCGGATTATACAGTCGATGTCCTGAACGCGGTGTCTTCGATCGCTGCTTATCCGGATGCTGACCCAAATAGGATCGGGATGTGGGGGCACTCTATGGGGGGATCGATTACATTGCAGGTTATGGTATCGACACAGGACATCAAAGCTGCGGTGATATGGGCGGGGATGAGTGGTTCATATTCTGATATCCTGGACTGGTGGCAGCGGCGGTCGCCCTCACGTCCAACGCCGACATTAGCGCCGGGTGGGACAGTTCGGGGTGGGATTTGGGGATTGATTGATCAATACGGTACGCCTGAGGAAAATCCGGAATTTTGGTCATCTATTTCCGCTTCATCTTTTTTAGCGGATGTTTCGGGTCCGATTCAACTTCATCACGGCACTGCCGACACATCCGTGCCCTATCCATGGTCTGAACAGTTATATGCTGATCTGCTGGATGCGGGAAAAGTGGCGGAATTTTACGGCTATCCCGGAGACAATCACAACCTTTCCATAAACTTCGGGAGTGCGATGACGCGCTCCATTGCCTTTTTCGATCAATATGTGAAAGGCACCGAATAACCCGATTTACTATGGGAAGCATTCCTTTCTGGGGAGCTCTCAGCTCCCCGGTTGGTAACCCTAGTCTTCTTCGATACCCCACCAGTACATATCTGCCAGTTTCTGGTATTCTTCATGCAGGCGCACGTAACTTTCATAGCGGTGTACGTTGATAGCAGACGCATTTAAAGCCGCGACCACCGCGCAGCCTGGATCAACAGTATGGCTGCAGTCTGAGAATTGGCAGTTTGGCACATAGGGTGCGATATCGGGGAAATAGGCGTCGATCTCCTCCGGATCCAGGTCGAAAAGTGCCAGCGCGCGAATCCCGGGTGTGTCCGCGACCCACCCGCCGACCTCGAGGGGGACCATCTCAGCGACCGTTGTGGTGTGTTTGCCCTTCCCGGTCATCTGACTTACTGTCAAAACACGTTGCGCCAGATCAGGTTCAAGGGCATTGAGAAGACTGGATTTGCCGACCCCTGATGGGCCAATTAATGCGGATATTTTGTCTTTCAGATGCGCGCGCAGTTCATCAATATGGAAATGTTCCTCGGCACTGGTGTAAATGACCGAGTAACCGATGTTCTCATAGATCTGAAATAATGCTTGCGCGTCGGTTATGCCGATAAGGTCAATTTTATTGACACAAATCAGGATGGGAATATCCTGTCGTTCGGCGCCAACCAGGAGGCGGTCAAGCATGTGTAAACTGGGTGTTGGGTTTGCACATGCGACGACAAAAACAGCCTGATCCGGGTTCGCAATGATAATTTGTTCTTTTTCGCTGAGGTAGCCTTGCCGGTCCCAGCGTCGCGAGCCTCTGCCGGAAGCTAATGGTTTCAGACGGCCCAAGGCTCTTGTTCTTTCGTGAACTTCTTCTATAACGTGGCTGCCGTTATCGAGTTTTTGCCAGACAACCCGGTCGCCGACAGCGACCATAGTTGCTTCGTGCCGTTTTTTCTTGAGTCTGCCGCGAATACTGGCAGTAATATAGTCTTTTTGCTCAGTGTAAATAGTATAGAATCCGCTTTGCGATTTGACGATCAAGCCTTCTTGCTGTTTATTGCTCATAAACTCCTGTTTTTTGTGAGGTCTATATAATCATGACATATATTGCGTTTAAGGCAAAAGTAAGATTTGGACGTGCGTTTATCAGGCATCCGAAACTCGGGATAGAAAAAGCAAAGCGGAATATATACTAGCTCTGCTATTTATTCTTGCAGCAACACCGGTCCAGCCAAATTGAGTGCCCATGAGAAAAAATATTCTACGCCCGGGAGAATCGCCATCCAGCGCGGAATATACAATTTTTGACGGGGTTTGTTGAGAACGCGCCAGATACATTCTGCGACGCGTTCAGGTGGAATGGCGTATTTTTCGGCAGGTATTCTCAATCCGTTAGGGGTTTTTTCGGATATATCAAAGAATTCAGTAGCAACTGGACCGGATTTGATAACACTGACAGTCACGTGCGTCTTTCGTAATTCACGATACAACGCAGTGCTGAAGGCGTCCAGATACGATTTTGTTGCTGCGTAAAGTGCAGAGCCTTGTATATGCATATCGCCGATGATGGAACCTACATTGACAATTGCTCCGCTGTTACGCCTCAGCATGTCAGGCAGCACCAGCATGGTCATATGGGTCATTGCTGTCACATTGACTTGCAGCATTGAAGCGGCAACCTGCCACGGCATATTCCAGGCATACCCATACCAACCAAAGCCGGCATTGTTGATCAGGATGTCAACTGCGCCCCACTCCCGGTGCACTGCATCAACAACCTTGATGCGATCAGCTTCAACCTCTAAATCCGCCGGGAGCGCGATGGCGGATGACAACCCTTGCTGGTTGATTTCTTGCGCCAGGTTTTCAAGCCGTTTCTGCCGGCGTGCGACCAACGCGACATGTATTCCTGCTTGTGCCAAACGCAGTGCGGTCGATAAACCAATCCCGCTGGAGGCTCCGGTGACTATCGCTGTCTTACCCGACCAGCCCATGGGCAGCTCCCATGTTTGTTTTTAGGTAATAAGGAGATTTCCGCAGCAGAGAGGCACGGGCAATGGGTCGAAACCAGCGTGCCAGGATGCGCTTGAAGCCCATGAGTTTTTTTAGCTCACGCACATAATCGTCAAGTGTGTATCGCTGATACTGCAACAAGGATTGGCTTTCCGTTGTATCAAGCCAGTCTGTGCAGAACGGAACAATGCCAAAAGCACGTTCTGGGAGCATCCCAATGCCTACGGCATCCATAATTTTCTGCACGATTTCATCGTAATAGTACTGGCAAGCAGATCCTCCCCCAATATGCAGTATTTTACCCCACACTGTTTCACAATGGATTGCATTTGCCATGGCTAAACCAACGTCCCGCGTGTGAACGTACTCAATCCGGTTGTTTAGCGGGACATCGAACATCCCCGGGTCTAGTTTTAGATCGAGGGGCAATACCGCGGCAAAACGCACAATCAGCCACTGCAGGGTTGATTCCCTGAGCATCGTCTCGCATGTAATTTTATGGTGGGAATAGTGTTCAATGGGATGGACCTGATCTGCGATGGTGCGGGGTGGGGGGCTGTCCTGCGTTTGTCCATAGACATGCAAAGAGGAGGAGAAAATGATTTTCGCGGATTCAGGCATAGCCTGGAGGGCGTTAATGAGATTCTGTGTACCCCCAACGTTGACCTGAAAAGCTATGTCCGGTTTTTCTTCGCAGTTTATACCGGTGACCGAAAGCGTGGGTATGATAAATCGCAAGATGAATGGTGATTTGTTGGTCCTGCACGGCGCGTGTTACAGCTTCCTGGTCGCGCAGGTCGCCCCACATTATCTCAATAGACTTGCGGTAGCGCCGGGCAGTTTTGCGGTTCTTGCGCGTTGGCACATCAAAACAGCGCACCTGATGTCCTTGACGCAGCAGTTCATCAAGGGTACTCACCCCTATGTTCCCGAAGGCTCCGGTTAACAGTACTCGCATTTTCCCTCCTGAGCATGCCGTTGAGTAGAAGCTGAATGCTTCTTTCTGTGACGATTCCCCAGTCAACGTGGTCACTGTCAAGGGTGCCCTGGAGCACTAACCCCACACCCAGCGAAACCAATGTTTTCGCGGCGATTTCCGGATCAATATCGGCTATGGATCCTTCATCAATGCCTTTCTTGATGAACTCGGCGAAGACAGATTGGTAATGCTGGTAATGTGAGATCGTTGCCAGCCAAATTGCTTTGTCATGAGCTGCCTGGTTTAGAAAAGCCAGAAACATGGGTAATTTTCCCTGTCCTGCTTCAAAAACCTGCCGCACCATCGCCGCAATCTGGGTAAGGGCAGTCGGTACATCGGATGCCTGTGCGCGGATGAGGCGTATTTGTGCATCCAATCCCTCTAACCACTGATTCAATAACTCGAGAAATAAGGCCTGCTTAGTCGGAAAATGATGGTAAAACGCTCCTTTACTGACCCTGGCAACCTGGCAGATTTTTGCGACACCAGTCTTGTCATACCCAGACTCGCTGAAGCAAAGTGTGGCGGATTCGAGTATACGGCTCCGTGTTTCCTCGCCCTTGCGCCCAGTTGCCATAAATCCCTTAAATAAGAAAGAAAAAATAAAAACCGACCGGTCGGTCTGTTATAATTATAATGGTGTATGTTAATTTGTCAACGTTTTACCTAACCATAGGGTGTCCGTCACTTTTCCGGAACGGTAAAAAGTGTGCATACTCCGCACTTTGCTGAACATATTGTGGTTTGCCTTGAGCAGGATGCTTTGGCGGGGCGGATTACGGAGCTTCTGCATGCAAGGGAGACCTCTGCCCCGCCACCTGGTTTAAAGGGGTGTGTCGGTTGCCCAAGGCAACCGACACACCCCTATGAAGGAAGAGCGGCGCGGGAATCAACTTTGGTTGCACGAGAGGACTATTCCGCGCCGCCCTAAGAGCATAGGATGCAAAATTGTGACGCGCACCCCTAACCATATTCTGGTTTGACTTCACTGCAAACACAACATATACTATGTATAGCTGTTACTCGACTGTAACCAAACTGTAACCTTTAGAAGGAATCACTGCACTTCTTGAGACAATTTGGGCAAGAAATTGATGACAATACCCTTTTGAGGAGGGTGTATGGCTTTTAAAATGGTTTGGCCTACCCAATTCGGCAGTATTACCCAACGTTTTGGGCTTAACCCGGATGTGTACCAGAAATTTGGGTTGCCTGGTCACGAAGGTATTGATTTTAAGGCTCCCGAAGGCAGCGAAATATATGCCGTTGCCGATGGATTTGTCAGCGATATTCGTCTGGATGGTTTTTCTGATCCGATGTTGAAGCCTTATGGTAACCAGGTACGCATCAAGCATGACGGGGGGTATGAGACGATTTACGCCCATTTATCACAGGTCATGGTCACCCGGGGACAGTTTGTGATCGCCAAACAGCTTATCGCTTTAGCTGGAAACACCGGGCATTCGAGTGGTGCGCATTTGCATCTGAGCCTTAAGCATGATACGGCAACACACAACGGTGAAACAGACTATCCGTATGATTTGATGAATCCTGAATCGTTTTTGGATAGTTTTAAAGGCGAGGGAGCCCGACGCCCCGTTCCTCCTGAAACTCCGACGGTGACAGTTTATGTTAAAAGCCCTGACCTTGATTATGTCAATATGCGGGTTGCGCCTTATTTAGGCGCAGAACTCATTGATCAGATCCCACACAATGATCCCTTGGGATCCCTGGAGCCATTTGACCAAACCCATGTCAAGATAGGCGTTACTGGGCAGTGGTTGTGGGTTAGGACGGCGAATGGGGTTGAGGGATATGTGGCAGCATGGTATTTACGTTTCGCCACCGACGCTACCATCCCTCCGGATCTGTTGGATAAAGCGTATTTAGTCATTGTGGATAGCGGTGAGGATAGCTTAAAACTGCGCGAGGGACCTGGTACAAATTATGATATTCTTGCCAAGTTTGATACAGGTACTGTCTTAAAAGCACTTGAAGATGCGCAAGCAGTGAAAGACAAAGTGGGTAAGCAAGATGTATGGCTCTATGTCTATGCTCCAAACAAGCAAGCCGGTTATTGTGCTGCCTGGTACCTGAAAATGGATCCTGCCAGCGGGCAGCCCATTATCCCGGAACCTCCGCCAGGCATACCGACGGAATATGTTGTGGTGGAAAGCCCGGATTATGGTCTCAAAGTAAGAAGTGGTCCTGGCACAGATTATGATAAAAAATGGCGTGTTCCACATAAGACAGTCTTACGTTCATTAGAGGATGCCGCGATTACCGGAAACAAGGTCGCCCGGCAGGACCAATGGATTCATGTTCGCACGCCTTCGCTGCATTCCGGCTATGTTGCGGCATGGTATCTGCGCCATCCCTCTCAGCCGGACACGCGTCAAAAAGCTACTCAAGTGGATGTACCCATTGGGATTTCGCCACATATCTTCGGTATTCATGCCGTTTCTGTCAGTGATGATCCATCCGCACAGGAAAAAATCCGTCAGCTCTACGATGGTAAAGGAAAGCAGGGTTGGGTGTTTTTTACTGAAATATGCGGACGGCACGCGCATACCATTCACCCGGTTGGGGAAATCAACAACCGTTTTTGGAAATGGGCGAATCAAGGCTACGGTGTTATTGTCCGGTTGAACTATGGCTATGAACCGGGCGGCACGCTCCCTGAATCGCAGTATTATGATGATTATGCAAGCGCTGCAGCCCGTTGGGTTGAAGTTTTTATGAAAGATAATAACCGTTCGCCCGACGATTATGCCTGGACAATTCAGATTGGCAACGAACAGAATAATCCGCGGGAACACCCCGGGGGATTTGAGCATCCCACAGAGCACATTACTGCTGCGAAATATGCTGAAGCCTTCAACAAAACATATAAAAAAATTAAAGCAGTTCTGCCGAATGCAATTATCTGTCCTGGAGCTATCGACCCATACAACTATATGCCTATGAAAAAACTGGGTGAAGCGCGTTGGCGTCCATTGGACTATTTCGAAGAGATGCTTGACCGCATTGATGCCCTTGATGGCGTAATCCTCCATGCATATTCCCACGGATCCAACCTTGATTACGTCACACACTTAAAGCAATTTGGGGACGGTACTGGACCTTTATGGGACCACTATTATGATTTTCAGACCTTCCGCACCTTTATGGAGCGCATACCCGCCAAATGGCGGGACGTGCCCGTCCATATCACCGAGATCAACCACATTCACCGCGCATCCGGCGCACAGGACATGGGTTGGGATAACCGGAATACGGGTTGGGTGCGCGAGATCTACAAGGAGATAGACCGCTGGAACAATAGCCCTTACAATCAACAAATCCGATGTGGATTATTGTATCGCTGGTTTGGGGATAAATGGGCAATCGCGGATAAAGGTGAAGTACAGGCAGATTTTCGTATTGCGTTGGACCAGGATAGAAGGTGGCGGATTTCATCTGCTGGTGGCACTTATGCTTTTGCACCAGGACCGGGAGAATCACTTGCTGAAGATGCTCCGGTGCAGCTGGTAGAACGTGCACTGGTTAAACCGGATGACTTGACAGTACTTTGGGGTGTAGGAATAAAAGCCGCCGGGATACTTAATGCTGCAGGTATATACATCTTCGAACAATTAGCGCATACCACACCGGAGCGCCTGGTGGAAATTGTCGGTGAGTCAGGTTTACGTGCGCGATTTCTCCAAACCTGGCCTGAGCAGGCGGGTCTTGCCGTTGCTGGTGAGTGGGAACAACTGGAGCAATTCAGAGACGAATTACACAAGAGGTAACAGTTCAGAATACCAGCAGTATGTGGTATGATGCGCGGTAGGAAAGAGGAAACAGTGACAAAACTAGAAGCGGTAAACTAGGCGATGCGCGGGGAGAATGAACGACTGTGCGCAGAGAACGCCGCATACCAAGCCCGGATGAGAAAAAATTGACAGACGATAAACTCCATAAACTTCTTGATCACGCAGCATCCCGTGGTCTCAAGGAACTCGACCTGAGTTATAGTGGGTTGACAACCTTGCCCCCTGAGATTCGTCGTCTGACCAATATTGAATCCCTGGATCTTTCTGGCAACGAATTGATTGCTGTTCCCCAGGAACTTGGCTATCTTTCCCAATTGAAACATCTGGACTTGCGCCGTAATTTACTCACAGGTTTACCTGCTGAATTGGGAAGCCTATCCGGTTTATCAACATTGGACGTACGGCAAAACCGGCTCACGACCCTGCCCCGCGAGCTTGAGAATCTCACAAAATTAAAATCACTGGATCTCCGGCAAAACTTCATACGAGTGTTTCCTCAAGCTATCTTGGGGATGGGAAGGTTAGAAGAACTTCATATTTGGCACAATCCTGTGGTTGCCGTACCCATAGAAATAAGCGAGTTAAAAAGCCTGACACTCGTGAATATGGGGGGAAATGCAATGACCGAGATTCCTATGGGGATATGGAATCTGGCGAGTTTACGGCACCTGATTGTTGAGCACACAGAAATGTCGGAAATTCCTCCGGAAATAGCGAACTTGAACCGGTTGGAATACATTGAACTTCATAACAATCGGCTCATGACCCTTCCTCCAGAATTTGGAGCATTAACCCGTTTGTTGGTGGTAATTTTACACCACAATCTCATCATTAATTTACCGGAGGAGTTGGGTGAGTTAAAACATTTGCGCAAACTCGATTTGCACAGTAATCAACTTGTTTCTTTACCCCAAAGGATACACGAGCTCAATGCTTTGGAAGTGTTGGATGTCGGTCAAAACCCCCTGCCTGTCCCCCCTGAAATAACAGCATGGGCGACCGAACCATCATCGCTCATCGCCTATTATATCGACCATCAGACTGGTCCCAAACGCGCGCTGAACGAGGCAAAACTGATTCTGGTTGGTCAAGGCAATGTAGGTAAAACTTCCCTGGCAAGAAGGTTGATTGAGGGCGCTTTTGATCCTATGGAGCCTAAAACGCAGGGCATTGAGATTCACCCCTGGCAAACCCATCTGAATGACACTGGCATAAAGCTCAACGTGTGGGATTTTGGCGGGCAAGAGATCATGCATGCCACCCACCAATTCTTTCTGACCAAACGGACACTCTATATCCTTGTTCTTGATACACGCCTGAGTGAACAGGAAAACCGCCTTGAATATTGGCTGCAGGTGATCCACAGTTTTGGTGGGAATTCACCCGTAATTGTGGTTGGGAATAAAACCGACCAACAAGCTTTGGACATTGACCGGAACGGACTGCAGGCAAAATTCCCGCAAGTGAAAGCAGTGCTGGAAACCTCGTGCGCTACGGGAGATGGGATTGAGCGTCTCAACGCCCGAATTGCCCGGGAAATTGGACATATGCCCCATGTCAAGGATGCATTACTTCTCTCATGGTTCGAAGTGAAGCGGCAGTTGGAAGCACTTGATAAGGATTATATCCCTTACGAAACTTATGTGGATATGTGTGAAGCGCAAGGCATTATGGACGAGGAAAGTCAGCGCACGCTCATCAGCTTCCTGCATGATCTGGGGATCGTGCTTAATTTCCAGGATGATGCCCGATTGGGAAACACGAGCATCCTCAACCCCGAGTGGGTGACAAATGGTGTTTATCGGATCCTGAATGACCCGATACTACTGAAACGGCAGGGGTGTCTGGAACAGGCAGATTTGGTGCGAATTCTTGACCGCAAAACATACCCCCGGCATAAACATCAATTCATCCTGGATATCATGCGCAAATTTGAGTTGTGTTTTCTTTTTGATGGTGAAAATGAATCCCGTTATCTTATCCCTGACTTATTGAGCAAAGAGGCTCCTGAACTTGGTGATTGGCAAGATGCACTCGCTTTTGAATATCGGTATAATTTTTTACCGAGTAGCGTCATCTCACGTTTTATTGTCCGTATCCATCCCTATATACAAAAGAATGTTTTATGGCGCAGGGGAGTAGTCGTTTCTGATCAGGACAATACGGCATTAGTGATGGCAGATGGTGGTATGCGCAAGATTACTATTCTGGTGGGGGGTCTCAAATATGCACGGCGTGACCTTTTGAGTATTATTCGGTCCCATTTTGATACGATTCACAAAACTATCCCGGGGATGCAAGTGTGGAAAAATATACCTGTACCGGGTTATCCAGAAATTACTGTTGATTATGAATATCTACTCGACCTGGAAGCGATGGGTGAACGAAGTTTTGTACCTCCGGGATTGCGTCAGCGTATCGATGTGAAATTGTTATTAAACGGTATTGATCTTGCTGATTCCCGGAAAAAACCAGTGCAATTAAGGCAAATTCTTATTGAACGGTTCGACTGGGAGGAGTTAGAAACGCTTTGCTACGATCTTGGGGTTGATTTCCAGAGTCTGAAAGGTGATAGCAAGGCAGGAAAGGCGCGTGAGCTGATTGCTTTCCTTTCCCGTCGGGAGCGCCTGGGCGATCTGGTCACGATGGGCAAAATGCACCGTCCGGATATCATCTGGGAAGAACCCTTCGCTGCTTGATGACGCTTCCGGACTGCATTAGTTATGGATTCCAGCTCTGGTCGAGGGCGCGAGGTAGATCCCCGACCACCTACGGAGTATTTACCTGCGTCAAACATTGACTAAACAGACGCATACTGTATAATACCGCAATTGTATATTCTGGGATTTGAACCGCCGCGGGAGACCGCGCGGTTTTGTTGTACAGTTACGCGGGTATTTTACCTGCGATTGATGCGAAAAGACAAGGAGTCGTAAAATGGCAACGAAACGTACTTATCAGCCCAAGAAACGAAAACGGATGCGCACGCACGGATTTCGATCGCGCATGAGCACCCATACAGGGCAAAATGTTCTCAAAGCACGCCGGCGTAAAGGTCGTAAACTGTTAGTGCCGGTCAAGCTCACCGCCGCAAAACGCATGAATTGGAAAGAGAGCTCTAATCGACCTCAAACCGGCTAAGTTCTCGATACATTTCGAAAATATCACCCGTTGACAAAGAATTGATTATGTTGCCATTGAATGCCAGCGCGATGGAATCACGGCATTCAATGGCGCATTTTCTATAATAAGGCTGGTATTGAGAATTTTCGTAATTGCTGGCGTTGACTCGAACTTATGATGCTCTGTTGAGACTGTTTCATTCTATCGATATTAGCTGATAGATGACCTGCATGAACAATACTTTTAATCCAGAGGAATTCGGCGTTAAACCTAGATGCGTAATAATATCTGGTTAAAAAAAATGCGGCTTCGCCATTCCGCTGAGTTTCAAGCGGTTTGGGCAAATGGTCGGTCATGGAAACATACGTTGTTTGTTTTATGGTCAAAACCCAACACGGATACCTGCACCAGAATCGGGATAGTTGCCAGTCGGAAAGTTGGTAATGCAGTCGCAAGAAATCGGGCACGCCGTTTATTGAGAGAAGCTGTGCGACGTCTCTATTCGAACATCACTTCGGGATTGGATATTGTCCTGGTTGCACGCTCAGGGCTTTTAAACGTGAAGGAACCAACGGTTGAGGATGCATTAAGGCAAACACTCTATCGCGCCCACATTTACCAGGATAGCAGGATGTAGCCGTGATAAAACGTTTTGTTCTAGCGCTCTTACAATTCTATCGCCGATCTATTTCTCCCTTTTTTCCACCTTCATGCCGTTTTACACCCAGCTGTTCGTTGTATACTTACGAGGCAATTGAGCGTTATGGCGTTATGAAGGGGGGTTGGCTGGGTGTTAAACGTTTAGTGCGCTGTCATCCCCTTAACCCTGGGGGTTACGATCCGGTTCCTTAATTTGGAGGAGAAATTATGAAATATTGGCGTGGTCTTAGCGACCGCCTGTCAGTTTATCGTTTGCGAACCCCATTAATTGTGGGTGTTTTACTTCTGCTTATGGTACTCTCTGGTTGCCAGGGCGGTTTGCGCCATGAAAGCTGGCCCGGGATGAGTTTGGTGGATGGTACGCTTTACGTGGCTAATCTGGAACATGTCCAGGCAATTAATGCCGAAACGGGGAAAGTTTATTGGAGTTTCCCGCCAGAAGATGACAAGAATATTCGCCCATTCTATTCCAAACCCGTTCTTGCTGAAGCATATGGCCCTTCCGGATTCTTGTTAGTCGCGGGATTCAAGGACAGGACAGTCTATGCATTACAACTCGGCGAATCGCCCGCCGAACGCCCCGATGAAGTATGGCGATTTGATAAAGCAGCTGGTCAGTATGTGGGCAGTGGTACAATTGCGGACAATTTGTTTATTATTGGCAATGGTGATGGTACTGTTTACGCGCTCAATATCACGGACGGAAGTCTCGCTTGGTCGTTTCGTACCGGTGATCGTATTTGGGCTACCCCTATCGCCATTAACGGGGTAGCTTATGTCGCTTCTCTCGACCATTTTTTGTACGCTCTGGATATTGCTACCGGCGTAGAATTATGGAAAATTGAAATGGAAGGCGCCATATCCGCTTCACCGGTCTATGCTAACGGCAGCATCTGGATAGGGGATTTTTCTTCTACACTATCGCGGATCAATATTGCTACCCATAGTGTCGAATGGACCTATAAGGCTGAATCGTGGTTATGGGCAACGCCTGTATTGGATGGATCACTAATGTATATTGTTGATGTGGGGGGAAACTTGTATGCTCTTAATACAGAATTTAATACAGTTCTATGGACCCGGTCCGGTGCCATTGCAGACATAGTCCATGGAAGCCCCGTATTAAATGATGACGGCACTCGACTCTACGTAGCTGGGTTTGAAAAAGGTGAAATCCATGTTTTTGATACAGAGAACGGTAGCCTGGTCAGAACATGGACGCAGAAAGATGCGGGACGATTACCCGGAGACCTGGTGACTGACGGAGTGCGTCTTTATACATTACCCATTCTTATCCCAGATCATGTTCAGGCTTTCGATCTATTTACTGGCGATCGACTTTGGCCTGAAGTTCAAGTAAACGAATAATTAAATGGAGCGCTAGGGGGGAATTCATCGTGTGGGATACAATTATTATCCAACCCATAATAAACGTTTTGCTTCTGCTTTATAAATTCTTTGGTAATGAAACAATCATTGCGGTTGCGCTGGTGACGTTAATATTTCGTCTGATATTAACACCTTTACAGTTAAACCAGCAGAAAACTCAGCGGAAACAGCGTGAACTGCAGCCAAAGCTCAAAGAAATTCAAGATAAATATAAGGGCGATAAAGAGAAACTCGCTCAAGAGCAGATGAAGCTTTATAAGGAAATTGGCGTTAATCCAATGGGGGGCTGCCTGACGCTTATTATCCAGCTTCCGATTATGCTGGGTTTGTATCAAGCTATCATCAGAGCTTTGGCATCAACACCGCTCCAATTACTTTCATTGCCTAAAGATATTTACAGTTGGATTCCTGGTTTATTTGCCTTGATTCCTTTAAAAAGCCAGTTCTTGTGGCTGGATTTGGCTTTACCGGATCAATTGTATGTGTTACCGGTGCTCGTTGTGATTTCTGCATGGTTTTACCAGAAATTGATTACACCACCACCCGCTGATGCGCAAGCAGCGGCAATGAATAAACAGATGATGATCATGATGCCGTTAATGACAGGCTTTTTCTCGGCGACTTATGCATCCGGACTAGCGGTTTACTTTCTGATCTCCAACCTGGTAGGGATACTGCAGTACTATCTATTCCGCCAACACTATCAATTTGATGAAACTGTTGTTGCGCAATCAGCTTCACCCAAACCAGCCCGCTTAAAAGAGCAGGCAAAAAAGTAATCGCGTCTCTGAGGAGGGATTTAATATGAATGCGGAAGAATCAGTAGAAATATCTGCTCTTTCGATTGATGAGGCTATTCTCATTGGATTGACCCGTTTAGACAGCTACACGAGACGAAGTCGATATTACAATTCTGGATGAAGGAAGTCGTGGTTTTTTAGGACTTGGCACACGGATGGCTCGTGTGCTGCTCACACGTCGTTCTGCTGAAACAGAAGTTCCTGTAACATCTAAACCGCCCGCCGTGGCGCCGGTCGAGGCACCAGGGCAAGTGCTGGCGAAACCCCTTGTCGTGGATCAGGAAATAGAGATAACGGACGCTTCAGGTGACAAAAAAGCATCAGTAGCCTCTGTACCTCCTGTAGCTCTTGATAAAGTGAGGGACGAATTGCCAAAACCCGAAGCAGCATTCAAATCTGATGCAGAAACAGCCCTGCTTTATCAACGTGTTGAAGAGGCTGTTAAACTGACTGTGGACAAATTATTAGGCAGCCTGGCTGTACAGATTTCAACAGAATGGAAGGATGAGGAAGGACGACCCACAATCTGGATTTCTATCCGCGGAAATGATGCGAATGCTATTGTAGGTCCCCATGCTCAAACCCTGAATGCTGTTCAATACTTGCTGCGCACTTTAATACACCGGCAGGTGGATGGCAACTTTGACCTTGTTGTTGATGCTGATGGCTACCGCATGCGTCGGTTGCGAAGTCTGGAAACTCTTGCGCAGCAGAATGCAGACAAAGCCGTTGAAAGTGGACAGACCGTGCGTCTGCGTTCAATGCCGGCGCATGAAAGACGTGTGATTCACATGCTGTTGCGTGAGGATGATCGCGTGCAGACGCGCAGTGTAGGCACAGGTCGGGAACGTGCCGTTACAATTATTCCCACATCAGCATCTGATAAGTGAATCACGTAGCAAACATGCCGAATTACCTTCTGATTGGGCATGTGACCTGTGATCTACTCGAAGATGGATCAGATAGTGTTGGCGGGACAGCAGCATACTCGGCATTAACCGCGAATGCACTGGGTTTCTCCGTGAGTATTTTGACAAGTGCTGGTTCAGATTTTAATTTTTCCAGGCTTGCACCTGTTAACAGTATCGTGAATAAACCGTCACCGGTGACGACCACATTCCGAAATATCTATCGCAATGGTGTTCGGCATCAATTGCTATTTGCTTCAGCTACCAAACTGCACTATGAAGATTTACCTGTTACCTGGCGTGCGCCTTTAATTGCACATTTAGGTCCAGTATTTGGAGAATGTGATGTGGATTTCTTCGCCAATTTACGCAGGGATATATTTATTGGTGTAACACTCCAGGGTTGGCTCAGGCAAAACCAGTCAGGACAGCACGTGGAGCCATATTTACCCGTACGCAATATGGATTTCCTCCAATACGCTTCTGCTGTTGTCGTTAGTGAGGATGATATATTGGGAGATTGGCACTATGCCAGTGTCTTGGCTGAAGTAGCTCCACTGTTAGTTGTTACGTGCGGTTCCCGTGGTGGATACATTTATCAACATAAGCAACGCTATCGCATTTGCCCCTCCGCCAGGTTAACGAATATAATCCAACTGGCGCGGGTGACATCTTTGCTGCTGCTTTTTTTACTGCTGTTGTTAAAGGCTATAGTGCAAATGCAGCATCATTGTTCGCATCTTGTATTGCAGCGCAATCTGTAACACGGATGGGCTTAGCATCGATTCCCACGCCTGACGAAGTTCGTCAGTGCTCCTTTAACAATCCCGAGGTATGAAACGACATGGCGCATTGCTATACTTTTGCGAATCAAAAAGGTGGCGTCGGCAAAACAACCACGGTTGTGAATGTTGCCGGTGTTTTGGCTGAATCAGGATATCGTGTACTGGTTGTCGATATCGATCCGC
Organism: uncultured Chloroflexia bacterium; assembly: GCA_963700595.1. Lineage (GTDB taxonomy): Bacteria > Chloroflexota > Anaerolineae > B4-G1 > SLSP01 > PWVB01. Next base: position 94,520 of record CAVOYE010000006.1, on the reverse strand, counting down.
AGTGCAACTGCACAACAAGTTTTGGCTATGTCGCACGTACTTTGCCTTCATCTGTTTATGGTGTGATTTTGGGGCAGATACCGGCAGAAAATGCGGTTATTACCACCAAGTGGGATGGGTTATTTTTACTTCCCAGCACCGCTGATTTAACAAACGCCGTTTTGGAACTCAATACTTTACAACCACGTGAACGTGCATCTCAGTTAAAACAAAACTTGGTTAGTTTAATCGATTATGATTACATATTAATCGATTCACCTCCAAGTTTGGGTGTTTTAACAGTTAATGCATTGACTGCTGCAGATGGCGTTATCGTTCCTGTGCAATGCGAATATCTTGCCCTGGAAGGTTTGGCACAGCTTGTGCATACTATCTCTCTGGTGCAGAAGGGATTGAACCCAAGGCTAATGATTAAAGGCGTTGTTATGACGATGTATGATGCGCGCACAACCTTGTCCAGGCAAGTCGTGCAAGAGGTACAGAATTATTTCCCGGATAGAGTCTATGAAACTGTCATACCGAGGAGCGTCCGATTGAGTGAAGCCCCGAGTTATGGAGAACCTGCCGTGTTTTTTGCACCGAAATCAAGTGGGGCACAAGCGTATCGGGAGGTAACGGTGGAAATACTGCGCGGTGACGGTTATCCAGTTCAGGACACTATCACAGGAGCTTCAGGAGCCCAGATAGATTTGATAGCGCTGTGTAATATTCTGTATGGCTTCATTTGCCTGTGCTTTTACTAGTTCATCTGGATCATAAAGTAATGGTTGAAGTACGGTAAGGTGCTCCTGACGTCCTATCTGATTGAGGGTTAAAATGCCTAATAATTTGGTACTTGAATTACCTTGTTGTATCGCTCGTACCAACATGGTATAGGCAGCTTCCCCAATGCCTAATCCAGATCCCTGGTGCGCTGCCCAGCGTATCAACCACTCTATTTCTTCCACATTCGGTTGTGGCAAAACTACCATTTGACTTTCCAATTCTTCAAGCTGCATACTCAAAGCTGTTTCCGCGGTGGACCTGACCAACCATTGAGGGTCAGTGCGGATAATTTCTTCGACTAACGCGATTGCCCAGGGTTCATTGATAAGTCCCAGTCCATGCAGCGCAGCGCGTCTGACCATTAAATCTGGATGCTGCACAGCTTCCTGAAGGGCTTTATGTCCATCCACGCATATCAGCTAAAGCCTGAGCAACAATTGGGGCAAGTTCTTCGGTAGTCTCTTCCAAATATCGTGATAACAGCGTTGTGGCACCTGGTGTACCCAAATCTTGTAACCCCAAAATCGCGCTTTTTTTTATTTCAAAGTTTTCATCGCCAAGTGCTGCAGAAAGAATAGCCATCTCTCTTGCTGCGCCAATCCACCCCAAACCTCTTAAGGCAGCAGATCGAACCTCAAGTTCAGGTGCACTCAGCATTTTGATGAAGAAAGCACGTGAACTCTCTCCGGCGACCAGACCAATGTATTTACCAAATAATAATCGGATATCAGGATGCGTTCCACCGTTCATAAAATGTTTCGCCAAAGCCTTGATGACGTCGTTGCGCCATGAGCATGGATCTGGTGCCGCCATTGCCCAACGGCATGCCTGAAGTAGTAACCGGTGGTCGTTATAGATTGCTGTCTGGTTCAGCGTTGATTCAATCAATGGACTGCTGTCATCTGCCAAACCAATGTAGAAACTCGACAAGAAGTGACCAGCTTGGATTATTCAGATGTGTTTGAATTACATCCAGTCCCATTTCCTGCTGTGTCAGTGACCATGCTGTCAGGAAATCTTCCCAAATATAATGTGTAATAACCCATTGCTTTTTCTGTGTGCTGAGGAGTTGTGTGTCGGATATAAGTTTTCGAACAGTTCCAGCCAGTTTTTTGTGCTGATCCTCTTTTGCAGGTAATTTTTCGGCGGTTATTTCTATAAGTTGTTCTTGCGTTACCCAGCGATATTCCAACCGGTGGGTCTTTGCAACTTGCGCGATAATTTGCAGCGCTATCATTCTTGCCTGGTTATACATTTCTTCCAGGTCGTCTCCCAGGTTCAGTGTAGGGAGGGCAATTTCCAGACAGAAAATCAAGTGTGTCTACCAGTTTATTAGGAAATTTCCCGGTTTTAAGATAGAGGACTGATCGTAATACAATCTCCATAGGTAAAGCCTCAGCCTTATTTGCCAGAGATAAACCTTTTATAATTTCAGTATCTTCTGCCAGAGGGTCAATGTTTAGAAGTTTAGACCATCCTTGAAGCAGGTTTCTGAACTTTGAATCTGTCCATTCGTGTGTGTATTTGTACAGGTACAAATCCAGCTTCTATGAGTGTCCCATAACCTTGTGTATCACTGGCAATTATCCAATGGCTGTTGTTTAGGTCATCTGCCAGTTCAGCAATCCAGGTAGCGACAATACTGCGATCATCGGGGGATAACAGATCCCAATTGTCCATCAGAACTAACCGATGGTTTGATGCGTAATTGTTGTTGAAGCCACTTTGTGGATACTTGAGGCATAGATAATAATGCTAATTGCATAAGCCTGTCAAGCGGTGTTGCCTTAACTTTATCACTTAACGCATGGATGTTGGATAAGTCAATCCATAAAGGTATTTTCTCGAATGGAAAGCCTTCTTTAGCCCTTTTTACTGTTTCCCATATTGTCATCACCAGGGTTGTTGTTCTTCCAGAGCCCAACGAGCCCGTAATGATAATGCGTGATGTGCTATCGAGCAGCTTTTCATAGGGAATATCGATAAAAGGAGGTGTCTCAAGCGCTTCTGCTACTGTTTTCGGTAGTGCTGGGGGTGCCTTAAAAACTGGGGGCGTAGAAAACCAATTCTGGATATCTGGGATGAAATAGCAGCAGGCTTTTTACATCCTCCTGCAGAGCCTTGATGTATTTTTCACCTTGTCCGGCGGTTATTCTGCCGGCGCCATTCCTTAACTAGGTGCCCAAATTTGCTGCGCAAGTGACTTGATTTGATGTCTCTGGCTGTAGATAACCGCTACAATCAACCAGGCTGCGACTGCACCCAGTAATCGCAGAAGTGATAGTCAAAATGCCAAGTTTCCTTACGTTGAAGGACCTGGATGAAACAACACCGGTTAACCCTCTGCGGATTGTGCGTCAGTCAATAATCGATATCCTTGTCCTCGTTCACTCACCACGCGTCGTGGTTTTCGCGGGTCTTCTTCAATCTTTTGACGTAAATACCATATATACAGTTTTAGATAGTCTCTTCGGTTAGAATATTCTGGTCCCCAGACTCTGCGGAGCAGTGTGTCGTGCCCGACCGTGCGACCCGCGTCCTGGATTAATGCTGACAGCAGTTGAAACTCTGTGGGCGTGAGGCTGACTTTCCGGTTCTCGATTTTTACTTCGTGTGTATCAAGGTTAACCCACAAGCCCACCGGTTTCAAATACCATCTGTTCACCACGTGCGCGTCTGGCACGTGACAATGCAGCTTTGACACGGGTCACCAATTCTTTATATCCAAATGGTTTTACAATATAGTCATCTGCCCCGAGTCCAAGTCCATAAGTTATGTTGTGGTCATCACCCAGGGCGGTTAAGAATAACACAGGCACATCGGTAATACGTCTCATAACTTCATAGACATGCCAACCGTCCATGTCGGGCATGAGGATATCAAGCAGAACAAGATTTGGGGATTCGCTTTGTGCCAGCTTTAACCCCTGTTCTCCGTTATTTGCTGATATTACAATATAACCCGCTCTTTCCAGAAGCAATTGCACCAATTGGGCTAGTGCTTCGTCATCTTCTATTAATAATATTCTGTCTTCCATATACTTCTCCTCTGATTACGGACGGAAAACGCTTCATGATGTATTCTGTGCTGGTCTAACACGGTTATAAGCATAAAAAGGAATAAAAACAGCAATATGAGTGTTATATGTTTTATAATATATACAAACTACTATTTTGTCAAACCTAAAACTATACTTTGGTTAAAAGTTGGATAATTCTTTTATGGGAATATCTCGCTGAGCAATTTTAGGGTACGACTGATGAGCCGGTAGCCAGCTTTAGGAGTTCCATCCCTATTTTTAATGGTGCCGGAGATGGGGCATCAGATTCGATTAAAATTGCCACCGCATACCGCGGAATGTCGAGTGAGTTTAAACCGATAAACCAGGATTGTATACGATTGGGTCCGGCTAATGCCGTAGCGTTATGACCAATGACTTCGCCATAGCGGGGCAGCAAAGCGCGTAACTCAGCAGCAGATGCCGGAGAAATGATTGACATACTGTCCGTCTGGTTTATATCTGTGGTTGAAAATTCCCCACAACCGGACAGAGGTTGCATAAGCAGATGAGGTCTGACAAACTGCCCTTCATTGCCAATAATTGCTGCGACATTGACCATTTGCAGCGGGGTCACCAGTAAATCGCCCTGACCCAGGATTTCAGCTACCACATTGATATCGGTTGGATTCCAATCTAGCGCCAGCGTGGGGATTTCCAGGTTAGGTGCCTTTGTCAACTGCCATAAATCAAAAGCTTTTTGTATATCTGAAGTATCCAATGTTGTGCCCAGGTTGCTGAACGGTGCCGGGCATGCGGCGGCAAAGACGGATTCCCAGGTATCTGCGCTGGGTGTTCGCTGGCAATTCAAACTGAACCCATTGAGTGAGACACTGGTGGTGACCGGTGTAATTGGCAAAGTCTGGTTGATTTGGTCCCAGAAGGTTCCCAGAATAACACTCTCCAGGATGGCTCCCGGCTGTGATAATCCCTGTGTCGCGCGGTTAAACAATGGTGCATTGGGTGATTCCCGTAACATATCCCAATTTTCATCAACGGTTTCTGGGTTGAACGTCGGTGAGGATGCTAAGACCAGTATCTCACCGGTATGGGCATCAACCAGGACAGCTGCACCTTGGTATGGGCTTAGTTGTTGGTATGCAAATTGCTGGAAACGGGCATCCAGGGTCAGTCGTACGTCCTGACCTTGTGGGTCAATGTGCTGCAGGTCATCCCAGGCTTTCTCCCATGGATTTTGATCGTATTCTCCTCGAAGTCGGGTGTCGCAGGTTTCTTCGATTCCGGCCAGTCCATGTTCAAAAGTGGCATAACCGACCACGGGAGCAGCCTCTGGGATAGGATATGTCCTTGTCACGTAGCCATATTCATCCACAACGATATCAGCCAAAGCTATAGCATTCCGGTCAAGTATTTTACCGCGGTGAATGCGTGCTTCCGAAAGTAAAAATCGGGGATTCGCTGGGTTCTGACTGAGGGCATCTGCTTCTGTTTATACTCCAGTAACTGCTGATCAGCACAATGGTCAAGGTCAATCCAATCATGACTCTACCCAGGTAGGCAGCGCTATATCGAATAGCACGCGTTTGTATGGGTTTCAACATGATGGTTATAGGCGGTGGATGCGGTGTTGAAAAATTGATCAAGCAGCCCAACAGCAGATAGCATGGTTACAAGTGATGATCCACCATAACTCAGAAAGGGTAAAGTTACACCTGTAATGGGGATCAATTTAGCATTTCCGCCTGTAATCACCCACATTTGGATGCTGATCATCGCTGCAATTCCCCCTGATAATAATGCTTCAAAAGGCCATTGCGTTTTTTGCGCCAGGCGTATGCCTCTGGAGGTAAGAATACTCATCAGGATAAGGAGAGCCACACTTCCGGTAAAACCAAACTCTTCTGCCAGGGCAGCGTAAATAAAATCTGTATGAACCGCTGGTATGAGCGTTGGGAACCCTTGTCCCAGACCTTGACCGGCAATGCCACCGGAGCCAAATGCGAATAGGGATTGTAGAATTTGATAAGCACGGTCAATGTTTTCAGGGATCCATGGAAATAGCCAGATATTAACGCGGAGGGCTACACGACTGGAAAAAAAATATCCGGTCGCGGCAACTGGAATAAACAGTATCAGGCTGATAATAATGTACCAACCTTTGCCCCATGCGAGATATAGCATCGCAGTAAAGGTGAGATAGTACAACAAGGCTGCACCTAGGTCTTGTTGCCAGAGGAGCAATATCAGTGCCGCGCCAACCATCACAAGCATTGGTCCAAGAATTACAATCCATTGGCGATTGTTATTCTTGGGGGAACTGTTTAAATCACGCCGGTCAGACAGGTAAGCGGCTAAATATATTATCATCAGTAGTTTTAATGGTTCTGAAGGTTGCATATAGAGACCAAAGCCACCCAACCATAAGCGCTGTCCATAACCCGATGGATTCACGCCAAATACAAGTGTAGCCCCCAATAGTATCAATCCAAAGGTCAGGATAGTGTAACGATATCGTCTGAGAAGCCTGGGGATACTCGGTGTGATTGCGATGAAACATAGGCAAATATTGCCTACAAAAAGCCATAGCAATTGGCGGAGCATAAAGTTTGGTGCAAGTCTGGCTTGGAGGAGTAACCCCCAACCTGTCAAAAAAGCCACAACGGGTAGTATGAGAGGGTCACAATTTGCTAACTTATGATATAAAAACCAGCAAGTCGCAGCCCAACAAGCGGTCCATCCTCCCATGAGTGCTAATAGGTGACCTCGTGTAAGGGATGAGGGCAATAGACCGGCATCCAGGGTTATAACACCGCTGAGAACAAACAAACCGGCTATCCCCAACAGGATTCCTGCAATCAATGTTTTATTGATTGGTGACTTGTATATGCGTTGGAAGGGTTGGGTTGACATCGTCCCCGTTTACTTGAAGTTTATGATTTCTCTTTTTCTGGTCCAACCACGAAAGTGAGAGGTGTATGGCAGTGACCGCAACCTATCATCGGATTTACGACTATTGTGTGGCTAAATTTACATGTAGCCTGGACGGAAATGCGGTCTTTTTCCCAAAACTTCATACCGCGCTTGATAATTCGCAGGCTTAATTGCATTGTCTCGCAACTGTTAGCCCGTTTAATATCAGGAACAGGGCATGTCTTGCACAGACTTGATTGCCAATCATTTTCAAAAGGTCCCGCAACCAGCAAATTGCATTGGTCTACCGCTGCCGTTCTGCGGTGAAAATTGGCATAATAATATGGGCACTCAATACCGTCAGGTGTGAGCATCAGGCAACCGTACTGTGTAGCATATGTACGCTCAGTTCCCGCTGATATAACTGAGGACTGAATTACGATTGATGTAAAGAATATCAAACCTGTCCGGCAATCGGATCGAGCAGTCAGACAAGTAATGGATATTGGCGCCACAGAGCGGAAAGAAAGTGCCTTTCCAGAAATCAAGGAAATTATCAAGCGTCGCCTCACTTAAGAATGGCGCTTCACCGCGGACAACTGCTAATGGCAGATTGAGAATTATCAGTGATGTATGTAACGGTTTCCTGAACGTATCCATTGCGATGGGATCGGGAAACGAGAAAAACTGTATATTGTTTTTTACAATGGTGGCTTGAGACGCATAGCTGTTGGGGAGACCTGTGAAATCCCAGGGTGAAATATGGGCATCTCGAAGCAAAAAATAATCAAGATTTTCCTGGTTGATGTAGTTGTGTGGTTCTCCTAATGATTTGAGATTGCCAGAAATCCATTGTACATCATTGGCAAGGTTGACTGTGTACTCTTTAACTGGCGAACCGATATTTTGCGCCATACTTGCTATACCCATTTTATCCTCCCAATATGATGGTACAAGATGCCTTGTTTAGTATTAATACCGCGCTTTTCGTTGCGTTAATACGCAAAGCCTGGTTTCTTATTGGCGGTTCCGGATAAGGTTGTTAAGTTCTTTTTCATCCAGAATCTGTATCCCCAGTGTATTTGCTTTATTGAATTTCGAGGCGCCAGGCGCTTCGCCTGCAATGAGGTAGCTGGTATTTTTACTGACAGTGTTTACCACTTTACCACCGTACGATTCAATTAAAGCTTTATAATCATCACGGGGGCGTGATAGGGTGCCGGTGATGACGAAAGTGAATTCAGATAACAACGATGGCTTTTGCTCTTCCCGGTTTGGGTTGGCGGCGATGAGCTGCATACCGGCATTCTGGAGTTTTAGCACCATTCTCTGGTTGAGTTTATGGTGAAACCAATTGTTTATCTTATGTGCTGTAATCGGTCCGATACCCTCAATGTCCTGCATGGATTCTGGATCTGCTGCCATAAGTTCTTCCAGAGATGGGTAATGGTATACCAGGAGTTGCGCGACAGTCTCGCCAACCCCGCGGATGCCCAATGCCGCAAGCACGCTTGCAAAAGGCTGCGCTTTGGCTAGAGAAAGGGCTTCAAGTAAATTGTCAGCCTTTTTATCGGCAAATCCTTCTAATGTAAGCAAGGCGTCTTTTTGTAATGTGAAGATATCTGCAGGATCCGCTACAAGTTTTTTTTCTACCAACATTTCCGCAGTTCGGTCGCCTAATCCCTCAACATCCAGGATGTGGGTAAAGTAGGTCAAGCGTTGTACAAGCTGCGCCGGACAACTTGCATTGACGCAGTAATATGCGATTTCTCCTGGTTCCTGGACAATGTTATCCCCACACGATGGGCACAGATCGGGAGGATGAATGACAGACTCACTGCCGTCACGAAGGTTAATCATGGGTCCTGTTACATAAGGGATGACATCACCTGCACGTTTGACTGTGACACTGTCCCCCGTTCGTATATCACGTTCCTTTATGAAATCAAAGTTGTGTAATGATGCCCGGGTAACCGTAACCCCGGCAATAACGACTGGGTCAAGGATTGCAGTGGGTGTGACCACGCCGGTTCTCCCGATTGAAAACTCGACATCCAGGACTTTAGTGATGGCTTCTTGTGCAGGAAATTTATAGGCTACTGAACCTCGGGGGCGTCCACCCACCACACCCAACGCCTCGCTGGTTTGTAAATTGTCAATTTTTATAACCAATCCATCCGCTTCATACGGGAGATTTTCCCGCTTTTCGTGCATGGATTCGCAGTACTCAACAGCTTCATCCAGACTATCAACAAACACTGCCTCATCTGCCACTGGGAATCCTAAATCTTTTAGCATTGCCAGTCTTTCATGCTGGGTGCCGGGTAAGATATCGTCTCCGGCAACCACGCTATAGACAAAGAGGTGCAAAGGGCGTTGGGCTGTAATCGTCGGGTCAAGCTGTCGGAGTGAGCCAGCGGCAGCATTCCTGGGGTTGGCTAAAAGCGGTTCATCCGCAGCCAGAAGTCTTTTATTGAAGTTATCAAAATCAGAAAGCAGAATTAGTACCTCTCCTCGAACAACAAAATAAGGGGGCGGTTGCGGACCATCAGGATTTACCGGGATGTGAAGCGGGAGGGTGCGGACGGTCCGTAGATTTGCAGTGATGTCTTCACCCACTTGCCCATCGCCACGGGTTGCTCCCTGGACGAAATCACCATTTTGATAGTGCAGAACGACTGTTAAGCCATCAAACTTGGGTTCGATTGTGAATTCTTTCGGCGCTGACTCTTCGGGTAAGAGTTTACTGATACGTTTATACCAGGCATATATTTCATCTCTATTAGTTACTTTTTCCAAACTCAGTATAGGAGCGGGGTGGGTCACTTTCTGGAAGCCGTCAGCCGGTCTTCCGCCTACGCGTTGTGTGGGGGATTCGGGTGTAATGAGTTCAGGAAACTGGCTTTCGATGGCAATGAGTTCACGAACCAGCACATCATATTGCCCATCGCTAATTTCGGGGTTGTCCAATACAAAATATTGATAATCGTGATAGTTAATCAACCCCCGTAATGTTTCAGCTCTTTGGCGAATGCGCGCGATATCCACCATGCCCTGCTCCTTTGTTTCCACGGTATTGTGTCAGTGGATTGCGGGATTAGGGCACTGGTGTAAGGTAATCTGCAGCTGCCCAGCCTACCAGGTTGGGATCACCTTCATCTTTGATATACCACCAAAGCAGTTCGTCTGCTTCGATGGGTCCATCTGTGATGAGGAAGATATCACCTTCCTGAGCAACCGCGCGCCGTTCTGCCTCTGTGCTTGCTTCTGCACGAATACTGAGCCCAACATTGCCTGTGCCACTGATTTTTACTCGGACACCAATACCAAGTCCATTGATTGCACTGGTTTGTGGTGTCGGAGATGGCATGCCGGGAACAGCTGCTGTTACCGTGACCGTTTGTATAATCGCGGCAGGTATACCTGGCGGTGACGCCGGTGGTTTTGTGAAAAGCCAGATACCCGCAGCGATAATTAAAGCGATCCCGCTTAACAGAGCGGCGAGACAACCCCACTGATAGATGTTAGTCCGTTCATTCTCGTTCATAGTCACATACTTATTATACAGAGGCTTAAAAGCTATGCAAATCGAAAAACGGGTGTTGCTGATGGATTGATGTGAGGTATACTGATTTTCTGAAAACAGTCGGGGAGATGGCAATGCGTCTGGAAATAACCAGTGAATCACATAATCGGGTAGATTGGGTGGTTCGCACAAAAATAATATGGCTGGAAGCAGGTCTGGTTTTAGGTGTCTTCATCGCAACCATTATCATCGCTTCAACAGCCAGTCCAATCCGTTGGCGTGTCGTATCCTGGCTGATTGGAAGTGCTGTGTTAATCGCTGGAATACTCGCGGCGACAACGCCCTTGTCTGAAAGAGGTTCGGTGGAGCGCTTACCCGAAGGTGGTGAGTTGATTCTGACGAGAACCTGGATTCCGATTGGGTCTCGGAGAGCTTTATCGATTCCCGTGGACCTGATCTCGGGATATAAATACGAAGTTTCTATATTTCAGGATTCTGACGAAGACCGGTATCCAATGGCACGTTTGTGGGTGAGTCGCAAATCAGACCCGCCTGTTAAATTGACGGGCTGGCTTGACCCGGAAACTGTCAGTCAACTCGTTGAGGCATTGGGAAAAGCATGCCGGTGTGAAGTTGACCGGGGTGATAACGTTATGTCCGAAGAAGGCATGTAGCTAGACCAGCGGATTTGCATCGATTGATAAGCTGGATATTCTTGTTATTTTTGTGCGTGCGATCGTAGGAAATTATGGTTGGTCAAAGCCGGTTGTATAATGTAAAAGCGATCGTTTTGGGGCGACGCGATCAGGGTGAAGCGGATCGCGTCATTTTATGTTTGACCCCGGATGGTCGGTTTGATTTTTTGGCAAAAGGGGCAAGGAAGCTGCACTCACGAAAAGCAGGACATCTGGAATTATTCAGCACTTCAGATATGGTGATTTCAAGAGTTAAAGGATCCTGGGACATCATCAGCCAGGCTGAAGCGCAATCTGTAAGAGCGAATTTACGGGACAATTTTATCCTGGGTACTTATGCACGGTACATCACTGAATTGGTCATCCGTTTTTTTGAATCTGATACTGATGCCGGTCTTTACAATCTGGTGGAAACATGCCTGACGCAACTGGAGATGGTCGAGCAACCAGAGTTACTCGTGCGTTGGTACGAGCAGCGTTTATTGATGAATGCCGGTTTCAGGCCTGAATGGGAGACCTGTGTTGGCGAACGGGATGGGGGAATCTGCCAGAATGAATTAACACCTCGCCCCGGAGACAAACGGCACTATGGCGTGCATTATGAACGTGGGGGAGCGCTATGTCCGGATTGTTTCCTTACGCACAGAGGTGAAGAGTTCGCGGCAGCACTGTCGCCCAGTGCTCTGTCGTGGCTTTTAGCTTTACAGCGCAAGCCCTACGAGGATCTTTTACAGTACCCACTTCCCAGGAAAACCGCCGGTGAAATTGCACGGGTGATGGAACAATATATCGCCTTTTATTTGGAACGCAGACCGGCATCGTTAAAGTTTATAGACAGGAGTGAAATATGACTGCCGAGGGGAAAAGCAAGATTCATCAAGACTTTTTTATTCCCCCAGAATATTTAAAATCACAACTTTTCGTTGTACGCAGCTACCTGCCCGGAGATGGAAATCTGTGTACTGAGGCACTCAACAGCTCGTATGATCACTTGTTCCCATTCCTGAATTGGGCGCGCCCGTATACATCGATCAGCGAGGCTGAAAAAAAAGCTCGTAATTTTCGCGCGCGTTATCTGACGAACCAGGATTACGCATTGGCTGTCCTTGACAGTGATGAAAAGGTTTGGCTGGGTAGCTCCGGCTACCATTTACGGGGTAGGGGGCTTGAGAATCTATCGGCAGAAATTGGCATGTGGATACGTAAAGATGCTGCTGGTCAGGGGTTGGGTACGCATCTCTTGTGTGATTTGTTGGGATGGGGATTTACTGTTTGGCCCTGGGAGCGTCTTGTCTGGCATTGTAACGAGCGGAATATAGCCAGTCGCCGCACCGCTGAGAAAGCGGGTATGGTACTGGAGGGGCGATTGAGAGGACAGTACCGTCAACCAGATGGTTCCCGTGATGATTTATTGAGCTTTTCTGCGCTCCGCATGGAATGGCAGGATCCTCGCAGCACGTGACAGCGAACTACAAAGCCAGAATATTTAGGGAGATCGAATAATTTATGCTTACTTTCCAGGAAGTTATACTGCGGTTACAAGAGTATTGGGTTAATCAGGGCGCTGTTTTGTGGCAGCCATACAGTGAAAAAGTTGGCGCGGGAACAATGAATCCTGCGACGATTCTGCGTGTATTGGGACCGGAACCCTGGAATGTTGTCTACACTGAACCCTCTTACCGTCCGGATGATGGACGCTATGCTGAGAACCCCAATCGTATGCAAATGCACACACAAATGCAGGTTATTCTTAAACCAGATCCAGGCAATCCCCAGGAACTGTATTTGAAAAGTTTGGAAGCCCTGGGTATCCAACGTTGTGAACACGATATCAGATTTGTAGAGGACAATTGGGAAAGCCCTGCCCTTGGCGCCTGGGGATTGGGTTGGGAAGTTTGGTTGGATGGTCAGGAGATCACACAATACACCTATTTTCAACAAGCTGGTGGGATAACACTTGAGGTGCCTGCGGTTGAAATAACCTATGGCTTGGAGCGCATCGTGCTCTATTTACAGGACAAGGAATCCGTGTGGGACATCCAGTGGGATGCGAATCATACCTACGGTGAAATGCTGCGTGATCAGGAGATTGATCACTGCCGTTATGATTTTGATATAGCAGACATTGATCGCCTTCAGAAAATGTTCACACTGTTCGAAGAGGAAGCAGAGCTTGCATTAAGCGCTAAAGTTATTGTCCCCGCATTGGATTATATTCTTCGTTGTTCTCATACGTTCAACTTATTGGATTCCCGGGGTACAGTTGGGGTTACAGAGCGGTCAGTCTTTTTCAAACGGATGCGCGGGTTGACCCGTCAGGCTGCGGAACTATTTCTTGCCCGGCGTGCGGAACTGGAATATCCATGGTTAACGCGTTCTGGTGTGGTTCCCACCTCACAAGCGCAGGCAGCACTCATGCATCTACCCTTGGGACAAGGTACAGTGATCCATACACCCTTCGAGAAGAATGGGACTTCATCTTTCCTGTTTGAAATAGGCATGGAAGAACTGCCGGCGTCGCACCTGACGAGTGCTTTGGCACAATTGGAAAACATTGTCAACACCGCTTTACTCCAACTCAGGTTACCGTATAACAGCGTGCAAATATGGGGCACGCCGCGCCGTCTGACCGTTTTCGTGGCTGAATTAGCGAACAAACAATCCGATGAAACCAAATTGGTGAAAGGACCACCCTCACGCGCTGCGTATGATAGTGATGGTCGACCTACGAAAGCTGCTCTTGGTTTTGCGAGGTCACAAAGTGTGGGTGTCGATGCTTTACGTGTGATGGATACAGAGGGTGGTGAATATGTCTTTGCCCACGTTGAACTTAAGGGTCAGACCGCTGTAAAAGTATTATCTCAAGCATTACCGGAATGGATTGCGGCGTTATCGTTCCCTCGTGCAATGCGTTGGATGCAGGATGGCGCGACCTTCAGCCGCCCTATCCGTTGGCTTGTGGCTATGCTGGGGGAGGAGGTTATCCCTTGTGCTTTTGCCGGCTTGAACAGTGGCAGGGTGACGCGAGGACCAAGGTCAACAGGATCAACCGATATTGCGCTAAGCGCAGCTTCTGACTATAAACCTGTATTGGATTCCTACGGTGTGTGTGTGGATGTTCAAGAACGCCGTGAAGAAATCCTCAGACAAGCGCGTTTATTAGCCGCCACTGTCGACGGCCACATCCGAGAAAATCCGGAGTTACTTGATGAAGTTGTTAACCTGGTCGAAGTTCCCACGGCGATTCTTGGGTCCTTCGGTAAGCGTTACCTGACGCTGCCCCAGGACCTGTTAGTGGGCGTCATGGAAAAGCATCAGCGGTATTTTGCGGTATTTGATGCCCGAGATCGTATTATGGCCAACTTTATCACGGTGCGGAATGGGGGTGTGGATTTTGTGGACATTGTCCGCCAGGGAAATGAAGCAGTGATCCGGGCGCGCTTTGCAGATGCAGAATACTTTTACAACCAGGATTGCCGCGCTCCCTTGGAACAATACCGTAAAAATCTGATGACCCTGACTTTCCAGGAAAAACTTGGATCAATGCTGGATAAATCCGACCGTCTTATGGAGTTAAGTGCATGGATTGGGCATCGCTTTGCCCTTCCTTCACAGGAAATGGTTGATCTTGCGCGCGCCACATATCTCGCAAAAGCGGATTTGGTGACGAAGATGGTGATTGAGATGACCAGCCTGCAGGGCGTCATGGGCCGGGAGTATGCCAGGCGATCGGGTGAGACTGCAGCAGCTGCGACAGCGATTATGGAGCACTATCTGCCCCGATATGCGGGTGATATTCTGCCTGAAACTATGCCGGGCGTGGTTTTAGCCCTTGCAGATCGGCTAGACAGCCTGGCGGGTTTGTTTGCAATAGGTTTTGCCCCCACCGGTTCTGCTGATCCCTATGGTCTCCGGCGTGCTGCATTTGCTATCGTGCAGATTCTATTGGACCAAAAACGATCTTTCTCTATCAGGGAAGGATTGTGGGAAGCCGCAAAAGGGCTGCCTGTTACATTGACAGATGCGTCACTTTCTGGTGCAGTTGAATTTGTCAAATTACGGATCAACGGGATATTACGCGAACAGGGTTATCCGTATGACGTTGTTGAGGCTGTACTCGCAGAAAATCCGGATGATCCGTATCGTGCCTGGGTGGCTGCAGAGCAACTTTCAAAATGGGTTGCGCAGGATCAATGGGCAGTGATGTTGCAGAATTATGCCCGTTGCGTGCGGATAACGCGTGATATGCCCCGCTATGAGGTCGACCCACACTATTTAACCGAACCTTCAGAGCATGCGTTATGGTCAGGGATTCAGCTTGCACAACAGGCTGTTTCTCCCGATGTTGAGGTCGATACGTTATTGAAAGCGTTCGCACCATTGGTTCACTTGATAGATACCTTTTTCACCGAAGTGATGGTGATGGCAGAGGATCCTGAGGTGCGCAATACGCGTCTTGCTATGGTGCAGATAATCGCCCGATTAACTACCGGCATTGTTGATTTAAGCCAGCTGGTATCGTTTTAAGATATTTACCTTCGATAGCCCTCGCTGTGTATAATGAGGTGATCGTGAGTTTGATGACTTAAGCTGATAGTCCAGGTATTACCGGTTTCCATGCACCGTTTCAGGCACAGTCGACAGCTTTCTGCACCAAACAATTTTTTCAGTGCGATATAGTTCGCACATTATTAAGGAGTTAAACATAATGTTGCCAATTTTTCCGGAATTCAAAGAATTATCCCTGGAGGATCGTGAAATAATACGCCCAAGGCTGCGGGCGTATAATCCTCAGACGTCTGAATTAACCTTTGTGAATCTTTATATATGGCGCCGTTATTATCAATTTTCGTGGACGCTCTATAAAGATTGGCTGGTCATTCGCGCTCACAAAGAGCAGGACAGGTTTGTATTACCACCTATTGGTCCGGAATCCCGTGGGGATGTGACGCACAAAGTTCTGGAATGGATGCGTGACATTCAGGGGGTCGAAAACCCGACTATTGCCCGCGCTGACCAGCGTTTGGTCAATGAACTGAAAGATGATCCGACATTGCATATATCACCTACGCGTGACCACTCTGATTATGTTTATATGAGTGAAGATCTCGGTACATTGGCGGGACGCAAATACAGCAAAAAACGCAATCATATCAATCAATTCTTAAGAACTTATGAATATGCTTATGTTCCACTTTCTGAAGAACTTGTGCCTGGGTGTCTGGCATTGGCGGAAGTTTGGTGTGAACAGCGACTGTGTGAAGAAGATATCAGCCTGACGCATGAATTATGCGGTATCCGCGATGCGTTACATAACCTGAATACGCTGGAACTCGACGGTGGTACGATACAAATCGAAGGCAAAATTCAGGCATTTGCGCTGGGTGAGGTATTGAACGAAAATACGGCAGTCGTTCACATCGAAAAGGCGAACCCGGAATATCACGGCATTTATCCGATGATGACCAGAGAGTTTTCTGCGAACCGGTGGTTGAATTCCGTTAAGTATATCAATCGCGAGCAGGACGTTGGTGAACCTGGTTTGCGCCGTGCCAAAGAGTCTTATTATCCTGACCACCTGGTCGATAAATTTGAAATCAGACTAGCATAGGCATTCTGTAGCGTATAGAAAATAGAGGGGGTGTTACGTGTTCACAGTACACGTAACACCCCCTCTTCTCACTTGTTTCACGTTGTAATCTGTGAGGACTAATCTTCTACCGTTCTTTACGCGTCTTTTTCCTCTGAATTGCAGCGTATACAAAACCCTTAAACAATGGGTGCGGTCGATGGATGCGGGATTTAAATTCCGGGTGAAACTGGGTACCCACCATCCACGGGTGCTCCTTTATTTCAGCAATCTCCACCAATCTTCCGTTTGGTGACATCCCGCTGAACTCCATACCGGCTTTATATAACACGGCTCGATAGGTGTTGTTAAATTCAAAGCGATGACGGTGCCTTTCCGTTATGGCTTTTTCACCGTATGCGGTTTGCGCCCGGGTGCCTGCTTTGAGCACACATGGATAGCCACCTAAGCGCATCGTTCCACCCATATCGATGATGCTGTGCTGATCAGGCATCAATGAAATGATCGGATATTCTGTTTTGGGATCAAACTCGGTGCTGTTCGGATCCTGGCATTTATAGATGGAACGCGCGAACTCGATACACATCACCTGCATTCCCAAACACAAACCCAGATAGGGTATTTTGTTACGCCGGGCAGTTCCCGCGGCTAGTATTTTTCCTTCAATCCCCCGATAGCCAAACCCGCCAGGCACCACAATACCATCAACCTTGAGCAATTTATTAACTTCATCGTTCCGCTCTAAACTTTCACTGTGAATCCACTTAATTTTAACATC
This sequence comes from uncultured Chloroflexia bacterium, assembly GCA_963700595.1. Taxonomy (GTDB): domain Bacteria; phylum Chloroflexota; class Anaerolineae; order B4-G1; family SLSP01; genus PWVB01. The sequence goes on along the minus strand of CAVOYE010000006.1, from coordinate 77,236 downwards.
GTAGTCATAGGCAAGACCGGCATGTACGAGCGCTTCACGCACACTCATATAGGCATCGTGGAGTTCCACATATTTACCAACTAAAGCGATCGTTATTTTGGGGTGTTTGTATTTCAACTTGCTGACCACCGACCGCCATTCCTCCAGATCTGGCTCCGTGACAACATCCTGTAATTTCAATTTTTTGATAACCAGATCCCCCACCTTGGATTTCTCAAGCATCAATGGCACTTCATAAATAGATTCTGCTGTCATTAGAGGGATGACTGCATTTTTCTCCACATCACAGAATAAAGCTACCTTATCACGTATTTCATCATTGATGGGAGAGTCCGAGCGTAATCCGATGATATCAGGCTGGATGCCAATTCCGCGCAGCTCGCGGACGCTGTGTTGTGTTGGTTTTGTTTTTAATTCACCACTGGCGACCAGGTAAGGGAGAAGTGTGATATGGATATACAGCACATTTTTGCGTCCCAAATCATTCCGGAGTTGACGAATAGCTTCCAGGAAAGGTTGGCTTTCAATATCACCCACTGTCCCGCCAATTTCGACAATAGCGACCTGGGCATCGAGGGTTTCGGCGGCATTGATGATGCGCCGTTTGATCTCATTCGTGACATGGGGAACCACCTGGATAGTTCCACCCAGGAAATCACCGCGCCGTTCGCGGGTTATAACTTCACTGTAGACCTGCCCGGTTGTTACGTTATTGAGTTTGCCCAGATTCTCATCGATGAATCTTTCGTAGTGCCCAAGATCGAGATCAGTTTCCGCGCCGTCCTCAGTGACAAATACCTCACCGTGTTGGTAAGGTGCCATGGTGCCTGGATCAACATTCAGGTATGGATCAAGTTTCTGGATGGAGACACGCAGCCCGCGGGCTTTCAGTACACGTCCCAGGGACGCAGCGGTTATGCCTTTTCCGAGAGAACTGACCACCCCTCCGGTGACAAAGATGTATTTCGTTGACATTGGTCACCTCCTCACGGGTATACTATTCTACAGTAGTTTGATGGAATGCCAAACCGGTATTTTTGGGGGAGCGTTTTAGGAAAGTGCCTTAGCATGGGGCCAAAGAATTGAGTGCGAGTTCCTGGGCTGACGCGGCTTAGACCTTCATCGTTGACCTGTCATAGCTCCCGCGCCGTTTTATCTGATGGAGGTGTTGTGGTTGGTCTGCCAACCGCAACACCTCCGACACATCCACAACATGCTGCAAGCTCATTTTAAAAAGACACCCCTCTTCTTTTTTTTGGGGGGGGAAAAATTAAACACGCCTATTATTGTTTTTGACATGCTTAAGCGCTGGGCTATACTTGATCTGCATGTGCATTGCGGATAGATGCATAAACTTGGCACAGAATTTTTGTGTATCAGTGGAGGGGTTTAATGAATATTCTTGGTATTGATATTGGTGGTTCCGGTGTTAAGGGTGCGCCGGTGGATACCGAACAGGGTGTATTACTGGCTAAGCGCTACCGGCGACCTACGCCTAAAGGCGCGAAACCCAAAGATATTGCGAAAGTCGTCAGGAAAATTGCCACCCATTTTGAATGGACGGGCCCCATCGGCTGTGGTTTCCCCGCTGTCATTCAACGTGGCGTTGCCAGAACCGCAGCGAATGTGCATAATAAATGGATTGGTACGAATGCGGTTGAACTATTCTCGAGTGCTACGGCATGCCCGGTAAGGGTTCTGAATGATGCAGATGCAGCGGGTTTGGCTGAGATGCGTTTTGGCGCCGGCAAAGGGCGGGATGGATTGGTGTTTATCCTGACCGTCGGCACTGGATTAGGTACCGCACTTTTTACTGATGGAGTTCTGGTTCCAAACACAGAATTAGGCCACATTGAGTTGGATTCATTTGACGCTGAGTCGCGCGCATCGGATGCTGCCCGACAGCGCGATGGCTTGTCCTGGGAAGAATGGGCACAACGCTTTGATCACTATCTTTCGGCGCTTGAGGCCTTGTTCTGGCCTGACCTGTTTATCATTGGCGGTGGCGCAAGTAAGAAAATGGATAAATTTGTCGAACACCTTTCTGTTAAGGCTGAAGTTGTACCGGCGCTACTGCTCAATGATGCCGGTATTATTGGCGCAGCTTTAGCCGGTGAAATACTAGTAAAATAGAACAATGTGGCTGGTATATCTCGATGGGCAGGCGCCATTGTGATGTGTCCAGCGCAATATGAGGGCTGATTATGTGTGATACATTTGTCGCGATGCAATCCTGCACTGCTGACGGCAGCGTGTTGTTTGCCAAGAACAGTGACAGGGAACCCAACGAAGCACAGGTTTTGACCTTTGTGCCCCGCATGCAGTATGACCAGGATGCCAGCGTACAATGTACGAATATGGCAATACCCCAGGCGCGTGAAACCTATGCTGTGCTGCTCAGCAGGCCTTTCTGGATGTGGGGCGCAGAGATGGGGGTGAACGAATACGGGGTTACCATCGGGAACGAAGCTGTTTTCACCAAAGAACCCAAACAAAAGGATGGCGGACTCCTGGGGATGGATATGATACGTCTTGCCTTGGAACGTGCATCAACCGCCCGGGGTGCATTGGAGATTATCGTCAATTTGCTGGATACTTACGGTCAGGGTGGAAATTGTGGTTTCACACATCCGTTTTTCTACCATAATTCGTTTATTATCGCTGATCCTGAGCACGCCTGGGTGCTTGAAACTGCCGGGGAATATTGGGCTGCTTTGAAAGTGAAGGATTATTACAGCATCAGTAATGGATTGACCATTGGCGCAGATTATGACCTGGCTTCTTCCAACCTGGTCGAACATGCCATGGAAAAGGGATGGTGCCGTAACAAAAGCGAATTTGATTTTGCGCGTTGCTATTCAGATTTTTTGTATACGAGATTTGGCTGTTGCCGCATTCGCCAACCACGTTCAACTGCCCGACTTGCTGCTGAAAGCGGTTCAGTCACACCTGGTGGGATGATGTCCATACTAAGAGATCACGGCGCTGATGCAGAAAGCGATGCGAGTTGGCATCCTGCGCCTGCCGATCCCAAAATGTTGTGTATGCATGCCGGATTTGGTCCCACCCGCAACAGTCAAAGCGTGGCGTCCCTGGTAGCGCACCTGGATAATGCGCTGAATACGGCGTGGGTGACCGGGACTTCTGCGCCTTGTACCGGAATTTTCAAACCGGTGTGGCTGCAGGCGGGGCTCCCTGATTTGGGACCTTCGCCGGAAGGCGCCGACAATCCTGAGACCTTATGGTGGGCACACGAAGCCATCCACCGGGCGGTGATTCAGGATTATCCAGCGCGCAGTGCTGTATTGATGGGTCCGCGTGATGCGCTGGAGTCAGCGTTTATCAACGGCACATCTGCGTTATCCCAGACAGACCTGGAGACTTTATTCGATTATTCAAGCACTTGTTTTACCCGCGCTGCAGAATTTACCGCTGAGATGATACCGCTCATTCAGGCTGTTCCTGCAGGCGATAAAATACCCCCTTTATATCGGATGGCTTGGGGGAAGTTCAATCGCCAGGCGAATATGGATCTGTGATGGACTAATAAGCCCTTGCTTTTTTCTGCGGTTCTCGTTTAATATCTGCCCAGGGATTTCGCCAGGGTGGTGATAGTCCGGAAGTTTTCCAGGCTGACGCTGGACGGCACCGAGTGATCCGATGAAAAGATGTAGCCCCCGTTTTCTTTAACGATGGGGATCACCCGGCGCATTTCCTCTTCAATGCGCTCTTTATCGTCCCACAGAACGGCATTGATACCGCCGTGGAGCACAAGGTTGTCCCCGTAGGCACGCTTGATGCCGCATGGATCCATACCTGCCTTAACTTCCAGGGGATTCAAAGCATCGATACCGATCTCAATAAATTCAGGGATAAACGGATTGACATCTCCGCAGGAATGTAACCGCACTTTCACCCCTTTGGCATGCGCCCAATCGACAGCGCGTTTGTGAACGGGTTTCACCAGGTTACGATAGGTGCGTAACGAGAAAAACTGGTTGTGTTTATAGCCCATATCATCGGGCCAATTGACTGCATCAAAGGTATAACCTGCATCCCAAACCTGATCCAATAAAGCGATGTTGACATCCAGAAAGTGGTTGAACATATCCGAACACCACGCCGGATCTTCTATCAACGCAATGAGCAGGCGTTCTGTGCCCACAGTCCACGAATGGGTGACGTCAAAGCCAAACCACAAACCGGCTTCAATCCAGGCGCCTTCCGCGCGCCACCGGGCATAGTTGGATTTCAGGTGCTGCCAGGGGATGCGGTCAGGAGTAGGTGTCATCAGCGCTTTCGCATCGCGCCACGCATCCGGGCTGTCTATTTTGAAGCGCATAAATTCAGGGGTGGAGGCGATGTGCTTCCAATTCTTTAAGGTTGCCCCCCAGCGGGTTGTGTTGATGACATAGTCCTCGGTTTCTTCGATCACCTGTTCAGGATAGCGTGGGCTGTTGTCAACGCCTATATGCGCGATTTTATCCAGGTCAAAATAATCCTCAAAGCTGACGTCTCTGGGCAAACCCTCCCTCTGCCACCGTTCGATCGTGGCTCCCCAGGGTGAATCGATAACCGGGATGCGGTCCGCCTCCTGATGGGCATACATCCGTGAAAAACGCTCGTGGGTCGTCATGCTGTCGTTAAGTGTCATGGTTTCCTCTTGTACGTGTTCATACGATATTTTACAGGATAGTCTATGTGACAGAATAAAGTCAATGACTCTACTGACTGAACAAGGGTTTCAATACAGAAATTTACCTAGCAGACTGGGTATAGGCGTAGAAAAATAAATAATATTGATTAATTTTTATGTTGAATTTGTTTATAGATTTTTGTTAGCTATTCAAGCATTACCTTTAAATCTCTGCGCCTCTCCGACTCTGCTTTAAAAACATTCTTTTTCCGGGGAGACAGGTTATGTGTAATGCGGTAACCATGTCTGCTGTGCTTCCAGCAGGTCGTCAACCAATGCCGTTATCTGGTCCGGATCCAATTCGGCGGCAGTGTGCGGGTCAAGGAGCGCTGCCTGGATTATGTGTTCGCGTTTGCCGGTCAGCGCGGCTTCGACGGTGAGTTCCTGGACGTTGACGTTGGTTCTGATGAGCGCTGCCAACTGGACGGGCAGATTACCGATTTTTGTGGGTTGGATGCCATTGCGGTCGACCACTACGGGAACTTCAACTGCGCATCCCTGGGGCAGATTATCAATGATGCCGGTGTTGGGAACACTGCCGTAAACAATCCTCGGAATACCGGTTTCCATGCTGTGGATAATCAGCGAGCCATATTCTTTGCTGCGGCGCACTTCGATCTCGTCGCCAGCTTCAAGCCTTTCCCGCAGCATATGCCAGCCTTCGATCTGCCGTTCACAGCGCCGTGGATATTCATCCAGGGGTATGTGATATTTTTCAATAAGATCTGGGCGATCCCGTTTGATATACCACGACGTATACTCAGCGAAATGCTCACTGGATTCGGTAACAAAGTAACCGAAGCGGTCAAGCAGGTCATACCGGACGCGATTCCAATCGGGTATGCGGTTTTCAGCGACGACTTTATGAATTTCCGGGTACAGATCTTCATAGCCATGTGCCGTCTTGTGCTCATACCGCAGGTAGAATGCCATGTGGTTGATCCCGGCACAGATATAGTTGATATCGTCTATGGGGACACCGATATCCCGTGCAATTTGTTCTGCTGTGCCCTGGACACTGTGGCATAATCCAACTGTTGGAATTTTTGTACTGCGAAACATAGCCCAACAGTTCATTGCCATCGGGTTAACGTAATTCAGAAATGCTACATGATTTTGGCTGACTGATTCCATATCGCGGCACATGTCCAGCATAACGGGTATCGTGCGCAGCGCCCGCATAATCCCGCCGATGCCAAGTGTATCGGCGATGGTCTGCCGCAAGCCGTATTTTTTAGGTATCTCGAAATCGACAATGGTTGCCGGATCGTACCCGCCGATCTGGAACATGCCGATGGCATAATCGGCGCCTTCAAGAGACGTGCGCCGGTCGAGGCTGGCTTCAATCGTTGGATGCGCACCCAAAGCCTGTGCGACCTTATGGGCGACGATTTCTGATGTCTTGAGGCGGTCTTCATCAATGTCGTGCAGGCTGATGGTTGATTCTGCCAACTCCGGAAAACTTAAAATATCACCGATAAGGTTCTTGGCAAAAACGGTACTACCTGCGCCAAGTAAAGTAATTTTAGGCATTGGGACACTCCTGGTCGAGGGATGATAGAGCTGGTCGCACCTGAACAGGAGGGACACAGTGTACCTGTGCCCCTCCTATGGTTAAACGATATTAAGCTGAGCGCGCTTCACGAATCCACTGGATAACTTGCTTGCCGGTTTCGGTCATTTTTTCAAATTCACCGGCAGCAACCCAATCCTTGCGCACCAGCGCGCTGCCGATGCCCACGCACGCTGCGCCGTTTGAGATCCAGCCTTTGATGTTTTCTTCCGTTGCCGACACACCACCGGTCGGCATCAGGCGCGACCACGGCATCGGCGCCAACACCGCTTTGATAAAACCGGGACCGCCCACTTGCGTGCCGGGAAACACTTTTACGATTTCACACCCCAATTCTTCTGCAGCGGAGATTTCACTCGCGCTGCCGGTACCCGGCATATACGGGACTTTGCGCCGGTTGCAGACTTTCGCCACCTCTGCATTGAGCATGGGTCCAACGACGAAATTGGCCCCATAAGCTATCGCAATCGCTGCGGTAGGCGCATCGACAATGGATCCTACGCCCATAATGATGGCTGGGTTTGTCTTTGCAAAATACTTCACCAATTCTTTGAAAACCTCCATAGCCTGGTCTCCACGATTGGTAAATTCAGCCACACGGATACCGCCTGCTGCGCAGGCTTCAATGATTTTTATTGCGGTCTCAAGGTCTCCGTTATAAAAAACGGGGACAACACCGATTTCTAGCATCGTATTCAACACCGTTAATCGATCAAAACGTGCCATTGTAATCTCCTGTTATTGTGAATTTGCTAGCGACTGACCCGACCGGATGCGTCACCGCCCATCAGCTTTGTTACTTCGTCAACACTCACCAGGTTGAAATCCCCATAAACTGTGTGTTTGAGGCATGAAGCTGCCACAGCGAAATTGATGGCAAGCTGTTTATCATCGTATGTTAATAGCCCGTAAATCAAGCCACCCATAAAACTGTCTCCCCCACCGACCCGATCCACGATGGGGACGATGTCATAAGATGGGGCAATATATGGCGTACCTTCGTCCCAGAGTATGGCACTCCAGGTGTTGTAACTGGCAGACTGCGAACCACGGAGTGTGATAGCAATTGTTTTTAGATTCGGGAATCTTTCCTTTAGTTTTTCACAAACATAGATATAAGCGTCAGCTTCAACTTTGCCCTGGGTGACATCCATTTCTGGAGCGTGAATGCCGAATACTTTAGCGGCATCCTCCTCATTCCCGATGGCTATATCAGTGTACTTTACAAGTTCGGGCATCACTTCCGCCGGTGTTTTCCCCCATTTCCACAGTTTGTTGCGGTAGTTCAGATCACAACTGACCGTGAGTCCCATCGCTTTCGCGGTTTTTACAGCTTCCAGGCAGACTTCAGCGGCGCCTGCTGAGATCGCCGGGGTGATGCCGGTCCAATGGAACCAGCCTGCATCCGCAAAAACTTCCTTCCAATCAATCATGCCGGATTGGATGGTCGCCAGCGAGGAACCGGCGCGGTCATAAACGACCTTGCTGCCGCGCTGCACTGCCCCCATTTCGAGAAAGTAAATGCCCAAGCGGTCCCCACCGCGCACAATATGGCGGGTGCCAATGCCGTATTGCCGGATAAAGTTAAGGCATGCATCGCCAATGTCGTTCGCCGGCAGGCGTGTCACATATTCCACGGGTAATCCGTAATTAGCGCACGAGGCTGCCACATTGGCTTCCCCACCACCGTAAATGACGTCAAAGCTTCTCGCCTGCGAGAAGCGCAAGAAACCAGGTGGCGCCAAGCGCAGCATGATTTCACCGAAGGCTACGATATTCTTCATGATGACCTCCTGTTTTTGTATTGGGTGTTCTGATTGCATATCATATCTGGTGCTTCAGGAATGTCAAAAATGGTCGTGTGTTTACCTTCACGGAAGGTGTGTCCTTCAACCGAAAGCACTGTTTTTCTCATGTGGATCGTTAATCTCATTCCGTGAAGGTTAATAATCTCCCTAAAACTCTGCGTCTAAACCCAGTCTGCTGGGTACGTCTCTGCATTAAAATGCATCTTATTTCAGGGGAGTTATGATGGCTATGGGGTAAATTTGCCATAATTCATGTCTTTAGCTGGTCATGCGGAAGGCTGTATAATGAATGGCATTACAGCTATGGAGATATCAATGCATTCGGTAACGGAACTCATACCTTTATTACGTAAACTGCACTGCCAGATCCGGGATGAAGTGTTGGAAAAGTGCGAGAACACCGCTTTGGATGACCTTTCTCGGATAGATCATGACTCTCTGGGCGACACAATCTACGCCGTTGACCGGGTGAGTGAAGAGGTGCTGGTCAGCTTTATCGAGAGGGAAATTGCTCAGTATGTTCCGGTTATTCTGATCGCCGAAGGATTGCCTGGAATTGGGCAAATCACCTTGCCCCACGGTGTGCTGGAGTCCGAAGCGGTGTGGCGGATTATCATTGATCCCATTGATGGCACACGTGGATTGATGTACCAGAAACGCAGCGCTTGGATTCTGACCGGGGTTGCACCGAACAAAGGTCCGGATACATGTCTGCAAGATATTGTTTTTGCTTTGCAAACTGAAATTCCATTGGTCAAGCAATATCTGACGGACCAGCTCTGGGCAGAAGCGGGTGGGGAAGTTCAGGCTGAAAGGCTGAACCGACTTTCAGGACAGATTTTACCCTTGCCACTCAATCCATCCCGGGCAAAGTCGATTGCCCACGGTTTTGCGACGGTTGCCAGGTTTTTTCCCGGGGCGAAGGTGGAGCTCTCCGCAATCGATGAATCGATAACGACCGGGGTCCTGGGACCTGTCCAGACTGGCAAAGCCCACAGTTTTGAGGATCAATACATTTCCACCGGCGGGCAATTGTACGAGCTCATGAATGGGCATGATCGTTTTATCGCGGATTTGCGCCCTTTAATGGAACCGCTGCTGGCGGAGAAAGGACTGTCTCTGGGTTTGTGCTGCCACCCCTATGATATGTGCACGGAGCTGATTGCGCGGCAGCTGGGGGTTGTCATCACCGCGCCGGATGGGGTCGCACTGAAGAATCCTCTTAACGTGACAGATCCGGTTGCGTGGGTGGGCTATGCCAACGACGCTATCCGTGCTGAAGTTGAACCATGGCTAAAGGTGGCATTACGCGATTTCATACAATGATGCAAACGCCGGTAAGGTATCTTTCCTTACCGGCAATGTTTTGATAGCGAATTAACTTACCTATTACGAGTCTACTGAAAAAAACAAGGAAATTAACACAGAGGCGGACCCAGCGGACTGGGTTTAGGCGCAGAGAAATATTTATATATGTCTTCCTATTATTAAATATGCTATTTGATTTTTGATAGAAATTCAAGAAATACCTAAAAAACTCTGCGTCTCTCCGGCTCAGCGTTAAAAATTTACCTTTTTTCAGGGGAGTCGTATTACGATTAATTTTTTACGTGATCTGATAGTTTGGCGGTTCCTTGGTGATAATCACATCGTGGGGATGGCTTTCGATCAGGCCCGCATTGGTGATCCGGATAAAGCGCGCGTTTATCCGCAAATCATCCAGGCAGGTCGCGCCGGCATAGCCTAAACCGGAACGCAGCCCGCCCATCAATTGATAGATGTATTCGTGCAGAGGTCCTTTGTAGGGAACACGCCCCTCGATACCTTCGGGTACCATCTTACCGCTGCTGTCCTGTCCTGTTCCATAACGGTCGCGCCCGTATCCCCGCATCGCGCCCAAACTCCCCATCCCGCGGTACTCTTTGAAACTGCGACCGTCATAATAGACAACATCACCCGGGGCTTCGCTCAAACCCGCCAGCATGCTGCCCAGCATCACAACGTGGGCGCCGGCGGCAAGCGCTTTGACGATATCGCCGCTGTATTTAATACCGCCATCAGCGATGATGGGTATATCGTATTTCTTAGCGGTCTGCGCACAGTTGTATATGGCGGTTAGCTGCGGCATGCCCGCGCCGGCAATAATGCGCGTGGTACAGATAGATCCCGCACCGACGCCCACTTTGATGGCGCTGGCGCCAGCTTTGATCAACGCTTCGGTACCCTCAGCGGTGACGACGTTTCCCGCGATAACCGGCAGATTGGGCCAGTGGTGGCGGATGCGTTCAATCGCTCTGATGACACCGGCAGAATGTCCATGCGCTGTGTCTATCACGACAATGTCAAGGCCAACGGACACCATCCGATCGAGGCGCAGCTCCAAATCATCGCCAACCCCAACTGCCGCGCCCACGACCAACCTGCCTTTTTCATCCGAATTTGCGTCAGGGAAATCCCGCGCCTTCTGAATATCCTTGACCGTGATTAACCCTTTGAGGATGCCGTTTTCATCGACAAGGGTGAGTTTTTCGATGCGATGTTTATGGAGCAGGAATTTCGCTTCTTCTTGTGTGATATCCAGGGGTGCAGAGATAATATTTTCGGATGTCATAAACTCTGTGACCGGACGGTGAAAATCTTCAGGATCAACAAAACGAAAATCCCGGTTGGTCAGGATGCCCACCAAACGGTTGTCCGACTCCGTAATGGGCACGCCGCTGATGTGATATGTCGACATGATATTTTCAGCATCCTGGAGCGTGGCTGTGGGGGGCAAGGTGATGGGATCGACAATCATGCCGGACTGCGAGCGTTTCACCTTGGTGACCTCAGTCGCCTGGTCCTCAGGTGAAAGGTTGCGGTGAATGATGCCCAGCCCGCCCTCCCGGGCGATTGCTATCGCCATGGGCGCTTCTGTGACCGTATCCATGGCTGCAGAAATAATAGGTATTTGAAGTTTCATCTGCGAAGTTAATCTGGTGGCAACATCAGTTTGGTTGGGTAAAACTTCCGCAAATCCGGGCACAATCAGTACATCATCAAACGTCAGGGCTTCGCCCTCATTGAAGATCGTATCATTCATAACGCCTCCCCCATGGCTAGTGGTTTCATATCAGTTTAACAGAATTTCCGTGTTCTGCGAATCTTTTTCTGGATTTTAGGTGTCCGCCACAATTTTGCATCCAAAGTTGATTCCCGTGCCGAACTTGTTCCATGAGGGTGTCCCGTTTGGCTTTGCCAAGCGGGATACCCCAGTACAAAATACGGCGCGCCGAATTTGACCTTGTCCTATTCTAATAAAAGCAGAAACGGGTGTATTTGCCGTTTCTGCCAGGTGTGGCAGGTGATTTTCCTGCCACACACTGTGGTTGGTGGTTTTCCTGCCACACACCGTGGTAGGTGGTTTTCCTGCCACACACTGTGGTTGGTGGTTTTCCTGCCACACACTGTGGTTGGTGATTTTCCTGCCACACACTGTGGTTGGTGGTTTTCCTGCCACACACTGTGGTTGGTGGTTTTCCTGCCACACACTGTGGTTGGTGATTTTCCTGCCACACACCCGCGCCGCTCAAAAACTCACCCCCCTTCCTGGGGCTCTTTCTTAGAACGCACCCTCAGCATCCCACGTTTTGCTCAGTGGAATTTTGTATTGTAAAATGAGTATGCGAGTGTAATTCATAAGGTACAGATACTTTCGCAGCAAGGAGGTGGCAGATGACAAATGCAGACAGCATTTATGCCAACCGCTACAGAGGATTATTCTATGTAGCAACTATTTTTACCTTGATTCTATTCGGAAGTCGTTATCTACCATACCTTTTATATTTCGTTCACCAAGTAGCGCCTTTATTTGATCCGGCCCTTACGTTAATTTATTGGCTCCTCTATCCTATCGACCTGTTATTTACATATCTATGGCTCTACATTACACTCTCCGTTGTAGCACTCACACTGACCATCGCAGCGCTGAAATGGTCGTATCCCTCCCGGTTGTGGCAAATTGGGTTACTTGTCGGTTTATTGGCTATTGTTGCACTCCCACTGGTCAAGCGATATAAACCGGCGGTATGGGTGGAACCTGAATATGCCATTATACGAGTACCCACAGAGCCAGGTTTACTTGGTGGTGTGGTGAAAGCCACCCAAGCCGGTGTTGAAGTGTGCAGATGTGAATACGAACTGCTGGGGTGGAGTGCGTCAGAAGGCGCGTTGTACGGAGAGGAGATGTGTGGTAAACACAAACGAACCTGGGTGTTCTGGCCCTCATTTGGCAGAAAACTCGAAACTGTGACTTCGGTGCCAGATGACCTAATACAAGAAAGAGTCATCACCATAGAGGGTGTACACTCTCAGATACCCTATGACGACACCCTTGCTATCGCTGTTAAGAAACCCATTTTACATGCACCGGAAGGATGGTGGTGTGCGATGGTAGCCGGTCACTTATACGGTCCGGAGGATGTGGTGATTGTATCGATGCATCCCTAACCGTAGGGAGGAAGGTGTGTGCTTCTGATTATGAAGCAACAAGCTGCACCTGTACAAATCGAGTTGACGAATGACGCCGTGATGGTATCTCGCACCTAATTCAGATGATATTCAACCAGAACACTCAACTGTCCAATATACCCAATTAAGCTGTTAGTTACCTGTCCGGAAGGTTCGACATTCAATAGGCAAGCATTACTTCCCAATGAGATTATCAACAGCCTTCCGGGAAGGCGGTTATCAAAGGTATTCAGCATCGTCGGCTTGATTTGCCCCGCATTCCGCAGATTTATGCCGTTTTTTACAATCGGGCGATAATGGCGGCAGTCATCGCCTTTGTGCCGACCGCTGTGGGGTCATCTATGTCAGCCTTGAGATCCGCCGTCACGTGCTGTCCTTCGGCAATGACCTGACTGACAGCATCCTCGATACGGAGGGCGCATTCAGACTCGCCCAGATACCGGAGCATCAGTGCCGCAGTCAGAATGGCGGCGGTGGGGTTCGCCAGATCTTTGCCGGCAAGGGTGGGGGCGGAACCATGAACAGGCTCGAAGACGGCGCAATCTGTCCCGATATTGGCCCCTGGCGTGACGCCCAACCCGCCCACCAAACCCGAGCAGAGGTCGCTGACGATATCGCCGTACAGGTTGGGCATGACGAGGACATCAAACACCTCAGGGCGCTGTGCTAGCTGCATGCAGGTGGCATCGATGATCATGTCATTAAATGGAATATCATCATACGCCTCTGCCACCTGGCGGGCTGTTTTCAGGAACAATCCATCGGTGACCTTGAGGATGTTGGCTTTGTGCACAGCGGTGACTTTGCTCCGTTGATTGGCTCTGGCATACTCAAAAGCAAAGCGCACGATGCGCTCGCTGGCTTTGCGGGTGATAATCCGTATGGCTTCCGTAGCTTCGCCGGCGATAACCTCGTGCTCAATACCGACATAGAGGCCTTCCGTGTTTTCGCGAATGACGACCAGGTCGACATTCGGACGGGCAAGCGTGATGCCGGGTAAGGTGCGCGCCGGACGGACGTTCGCATAGAGATCCAGGGCTTTACGGATGGCGACATTGACGCTGCGGAAACCACTGCCCACAGGTGTGGTGATGGGGCCTTTCAAAGCGACTTTGTGCGCCTGAATGGACTCCAAAACAGATGGGGGGAGTGGGGTGCCGTATTTATCCAGCACGTCAATGCCGGCATTTTGAATATCCCAGTTTATTGAGAGTCCAACTGCCTCCAGAACGCGCTGTGCGGCTGTGGTAACCTCGGGTCCAATCCCGTCCCCGGGGATCAGTGTTAATTCATATGGCATTGTGTATTCCTCATTCCTGGGATTTGGTATAGTTCAGCAGCCCGCCCGCGAGAAGAATAGCCACATCCCGCTCGCTCAGGTGGTGTTCTGCGATAAAGGACTTGTCTTGTGTAAGGTTCTGCACGGTCAGGGTGTTCCCTTGCGCGACTGCAGAGCGCAGATTCGTTATCGCCAGTTCATCCCCTTGCTCCAGGGTAGTATAATCGTCAGCAGACTTGAATGTTAAGGGTAAAATTCCAACATTGATCAGATTCGCGTGGTGGATGCGGGAAAATGACAGGGCGATGATGGCTTGCACACCCAGATACATCGGGGCAAGCGCCGCATGTTCCCGGCTTGAACCCTGCCCGTAATTGATCCCGCCGGCAATGATCCCGCCATGATGTTCCCTGGCGCGTTCGACGAATTGGGGGTCAACCCGCGCAAAGACATATTCAGCGATAGCCGGAATATTTGAACGGAGCGGTAGGATTTTTGCGCCGGCAGGCATAATGTGATCGGTGGTGATGTTATCGCCAACTTTCAGCAGCACGATACCCGTCAGGTAATCTGGCACGGGGGAGGCGAGTGGGACCGGTTTGATATTTGGACCGCGGATGACTTCCACCTGGGCTGCGTCTTCCGCGTCTAGTGGCGGGATGATCATATTGTCATGCGTGATATACCGGGCTGGTTGCGAGTGAATGACAGCCTCGCCCAAAGACCGCGGATCGGTGATGACACCGGTCAAAGCTGTTGCCGCACATGTCTCTGGACTGGCTAAATACGACTGGTCATCGGCGGTGCCGCTTCGGCCTTTGAAGTTGCGGTTAAATGAACGTACCGTCACTGCACCGGTCGCAGGCGCCTGCCCTATCCCCAGGCATGGACCGCATGCGGATTCCAGGATACGCGCGCCGGCATCAATCAGGTCCGCCAATGCGCCATTTTGTGCGATCATGGCGTAAACCTGTTTGCTGCCTGGTGTGATGGTCAGGCTGATATCCGGGTGTACCTGGCGCCCTTTCAGGAGTGCCGCCACAGTCACCAGATCTTCATAAGAAGAATTCACGCATGAGCCGATGCATACCTGCGCGGCGGGTGTGCCTGCCAGACTGGAAACGGTTGAAACATTGTCTGGCATTGAGGGTTTGGCGATAAGCGGAACAAGTGTCGAAAGATCCAAATCCAGCACGCTATCGTAGACAGCATCCGCATCTGCTGCCAGCGGGATGAAGGCTTGACTGCGTCCCTGGGCGTCCAAATAAATTTGTGTTTGCGCATCACTGGGGAAAATAGAGCTGGTCGCGCCGAGTTCTGCGCCCATATTGCAGATCGTCGCCCGTTGGTCCACAGTCAGGGTCTTAACGCCTGATCCATAATATTCGATGATTTTGCCTACACCGCCTTTGACGCTCAATTGCCGCAGTAATTCCAGAATAACATCTTTGGCAGTCACCCAGGGTGATAGACTGCCGCTCAGGTGCACCCCCAGAATTTCGGGCATCATCAGGTAAAACGGACCACCGCCCATAACAACCGCAACATCCAACCCGCCGGCGCCCATCGCCAGGGTTCCTACCCCTCCGGAATTCGGCGTGTGGCTGTCAGAACCTAACAGTGTTTTGCCCGGTTCACTGAAGCGTTCCATTTGAACCTGATGGCAGATGCCATTACCTGGACGGGAAAAAAAAGCGCCATAACGTGCCGCAGCGGTCTGCAGATAACGGTGGTCATCGGCATTCCTGAAATCTGTCTGCAGCATGTTGTGGTCCACAAAACTCAATGATCGTTCTGTTTTAACGCGCGGAATGCCCAAGGACTCGAACTGCAGCCATGCCATCGTCCCTGTGGCGTCCTGCGTCAATGTATGGTCAATGGCGATTGCTATTTCCTGACCGGCAACCATAGTGCCGGAGAGGAGATGTGCTTTTAAGATTTGCTGTGCGAGGGTTAGTCCCATGGTTTATCCTTTACCTGCGAAAAATTATAGTGACTAGCGCTGCTCAATAGGAATGTAGGGCAGGTTATGTGCCCCTATATAAGTAGCCAGCGGACGCATTAATTTGTTGTTTTCGTATTGCTCCATAATATGCGTTGTCCATCCGGGCACGCGGCTGATGGCGAAAACGGGGATAAATAATTCTAAAGGCACGCCGACCATATACAACAGTGGTGCAGCATAAAAATCGACATTTGGATACAAGCCTTTTTTATTTTCAACAGCCTCAGCGATCGATGTGGCCAGGTTGTAAAAATGGAAATCACCTGTTTCGGCGCACAATTCATACAGCTTTCCCCGCAGATAGGGAGAACGGGGGTCCGGTGCAGTCTTGTAAACACGGTGCCCAAATCCCATGATGCGCTGTTTGGCATTGAGTGCAGCGTCTACATAAGCCTCGACATTGATCACAATCACCAATTTCCAGCATCATTTCCATCGCACGCCGGTTTGCGCCACCGTGTAAAGGACCTTTCAATGTGCCCAGTGCTGTAGTGATGGCTGCATACATATCTGACAGCGTGGAGGATGTAACCCTGGCAGCGAAGGTGGAAGCGTTAAAACCGTGTTCAGACATAAGCAGCATCGCCAGGTCCATCGAACGGGCTTGCAAAGGGGAGGGTATCTCACCATGCAGCATATACAGGAAATTCGCGGCATGTCCCAAATCCGGGTGCGGTTCTACAAATGTTTTGCCGCGTTTGTGGCGATAATAATTAGCTACGATCGTTGGAAACTGTGCGGTCAGGGTCATCGCTTTCATCATATTCGTGGCAGTGCATCCGTCGTCCTGACCGTTTTCGCTGCATGAAAGCACAGCGACTGCGGTTAACAAGGCATCCATCGGAATGACATGATGGGGGAGAAGCTTGAGGACCGACCAGACAGTTCCATCTACAGCCCGTGAAGATTTTAGTTGCTGTGAAAAAATATTTAATTGGTTTTGGGTTGGAAGATGCCCGTGCCAAAGAAGATAAATCGTCTCTTCGTAACTGGCATGGCAAGCTAATTCACCAACATCGTAGCCCCGATAAGACAGGGTGCCGCGTTCGCCATCGACTGCGCAGATTGTGCTTTTAGCGACGACAACGCCGGCAAGCCCTTCACGGACCACCAGCGAGGTAGCATCATCGCCTAAGCCTGGTCGTGGCTTGTGCTGTTCCGTGGTCGTTTTTGCTGTTTTCGCCGTTCGTTCAATGGTCATTTCTCCTCCCCCTGTTTTCCGAACTCTAATATGCTGTTAAGGCAGTTTGTTTTCTGCCATTTTAGCTCCCCCAAGCCGGTGTTGTGCAGAAAACAAAACCAGCCTACCTTGCGGTAGGCTGGTAAATTTGTTTTACGTTAAACTTAAACGATAAACGTCAACCGTCCCGCCAAAGGGTGGGAAGCTTCTGAGGCATATTAGGCTTTCGGTTAACAACAAATCGAAACATTGCACCATTTCCTGGTTCTTATGATATTGATAAAGAATTTAACACAGAATGCAGTAAATGTCAACCACTAGAACGTGATTATTCTATAACCGCTATCAATATATTTTGCCATACTGGGATGCCCGACCATCTCTGAACAGAGTGGAAGGCCCTGCATTTGTATTCCCTCGAGGGCGCCCATCTTGGCAGCACAGGCTTTACACACACAATCAATCAGTCCTTTATCTCTAACCTGGATATAAAGCTTGTGGAACTGCGCTTCATCTGTGTTGAGCTGGTTAACTGTTTTAGTGGCGCTGCCTTCAATAATGACCTTGACATCGTAGCCGCGACTTTCCATATCAAGGGCATTTAATAACACATGGACAAAGCATAATGGATCTCCGTTAAAGGCGAACAGCGCGATTTTTTCTGACATAAGGCTTCCTCCACTCTAAAGTTTGACAGTTTCTTGCGTTCTGGCCGATGCATACAGCGCCAAACCGCTCTTCAGAAAATCACGGCTAAGACTCAGGGGGACAATGGGTTCTTTCCCATCAAGTATGCACGCTTCCATAGCTTTAACTTCACATAAATATGGGTCGACAGCAGGAATAATGATGTCTTCACGTTGACCGTCGCGCAATTCCAATAGTACATGGCTGTCTTTACCCTCCATCCCGGGTTTCCATGGTTCGGGAATGGTGATGGTGCCTGCATCCCCGACAATCTGCGTTCCCTGGCGGAATGGCATTCTGAAGCCACAAACGGTTTGACCTACAGCGCCATTATTAAAAAATAACTGCCCGATCATGTTGACATCAACCCCGGTCTCGCCCCGCATCAGACTTGCGGAAACACGCACCGGCGCACCGGCATCCGCCATGACGATCGCCATACTGTTCGGGTATACGCCCACATCCCAAAAAGCCCCGCCCGATAGGTCCGGATTGAGCCGGATGTTGGTGCTTTGCTCCGGTGATAAATAAAAGCTGAACCAGCTATTGATGATTTGCACACTGCCTATTTTCCCCTGACGGATCATATTTAAAACCGTAATAGTTTGCGGGTGATGGAGATACATAAAGGCTTCAAATATGGTCACCTTATTTTCATCAGCGGCTGTTTTGATTTGTGCCCATTCTTCAAGGGTGGGGACCAATGGTTTTTCACATAAAACGTGCTTACCTTGCCGTGCTGCCTTGATAGTCCATTCTGCATGCATGGAATTAGGCAATGGGTTGTAAATCACATCGATGTCCGGATCGTTCAACAGGGCCTCATAACTGCCATATGCTTTCGGGATGCTCCATTCTTTGGCGTAAGCCGTCGCTTTCTCCTGGGAACGGCTTCCGATAGCTATCAGATTGCTTGTTTCTGATTCCAGAATGGGCTTGATGAGCGCCCTGTTTATCCGTGCGGTCGATAGCAATCCCCAGTTTAACTTGGTTGCCATTTCGCTCTCCTTTTTGAGATTTCGAATTTATCCTGATTATAACTGACAATACTTCCTGTATTTTACTCAGAAAGTAGAATTGGCACATAGCTCATAGGTATCACCTTAGCGAGAGAAGGCAATCAAAAGGTTTGTAATGACCTTTACCGTTGTTTGCCAGCTGCAACACCCCGATACAATAAGCGCGCGCCGAATTTGACCTTGTCCTATTCTATAAAAGCAGAAACGGGCGTATTTGCAGTTTCTGCATGAGTGGCAGGTGGTTTTCCTGCCACTCACTGTGGTTGGAGGTTTTCCTTCCACACACCCGCGCCGCTCTAGGAATCCCCCCTTCCTTGGCTTTATCCAAGGGCTCTGTCGTAGAAATCATCTTCCGGAGAAATACTATTGACGTATGGCTGACCTTGTTCTATAATATGAGCAAATGTTCAATACTGCACAAATGTGCATGGACCGGTATGATATCCACTAAAGAGCAATACACTTTCATCTATAAAATAGCGCAGGCTTATTATCAATATGGGCAAACGCAGCAGGAGATCGCCCAGAGATATGCCATCTCACGCCCCAAGGTTTCTCGCTTGCTGCAAAAAGCCCGTGACGAAGGTATAGTCAACATTTCGCTGGTTGCGCCCGACAGTGGGCTGGCAGATATCGAACGCATGCTCGAGGAAGCCTATGCGCTTGATGAAGTGGTGATTGTGCCGGTGCAGCCATCCAATACTCCTGGTGAAATTGCTGCGGCTATTGGACAGGCTGCGGCTGATTGCCTGCTGCGAACGATGACAGGCAAAGAGGTCGTAGGATTTGCATGGGGCAGAACTATTCTGCGAATGGTAGACGCGTTACCTGCCAGGATATGGACACAAGCCACGATTGTCCAGATGACCGGTGGGTTGGGCCCGGTGGATGCTTCCGAACATTCCACCGAACTTACCCGCCGCGTTGCGCAAAAATTCAACGCGCAGCTTCGCCTGCTGCAAGCCCCAGGGATTGTAGCTTCAGAGGTTGTTGCCCGTGCTCTTTTTGCCGAACCGCAAATTGCCAGGACGCTTGAGCTGGCATCTAAAGCGGAAATTGCCGTGGTTGGCCTCGGCGTTCCTTCGGCAGATTCAGTCGTTATGCGTAACGGATCAATTCTCAACGAGCAAGACCTGCGCGCGCTCAAACAGGCTGGTGCAGTAGGCGACATGGCGCTGCGTTATATTGATGCTCAAGGGCATTCTGTCAAAGGAGATATCAATTCACGGATTATAGGCCTGACGTTAGCCCAAATCCGTTCAATTCCACGCGTGATTTGTTTGGCTGGGGGTGTCAAAGAAGTATGCAGTTATTCGCGCTGCGCTGCGAGGTCGCCTGATCAGGGTATTAATCACAGATGTTATCACAGCGCGCCAATTATTACAGGAGAAGGATCAAGATGCAAAATCTGGATGAGGAAATGCTGGCAAAGGCTCGATCCATCATAGAAGCAGAAGCCCAAGCCGTACAGGCTTTGGCAGATCAGGTAAACAAGCATTTCGTGGAAGTCGTGGAAATTTTGCTCCACTGTCCGGGCCATATTCTGGTGACGGGCGCTGGCACTTCCCATGCGGTTGCCCAGCGCTTTGCCCACCTTCTATCCTGTTCAGGGACTCCGGCTTTATGCATTGATGCGGGTGACGCATTACACGGAGGTTCAGGGGCAATCACCGCTAACGATGTTCTCTATGTCATCTCCAAAGGGGGTCACAGCGATGAAGTGAACAAGTTTGTGCGCATTGCAAAAACAAGAGGCGCAAAGGTCGTTGCGCAAACTGAGAATATCGACTCCCCCCTGGCTGAATTGAGTGATGCCGTATTCCAGGTGATAACAGAATTTGATGTAGACCCTTTTGGCATGGTGGCAACCGGGAGTTCGCTGGTCAACAGCGCTGCCGGAGATGTGCTTTGTGTGCTGCTGCTGGAGTTAAGGGGGTATTCAAGGGATGATTTCTCCCAGACACATCCTGGAGGTGCCGTTGGAATAAAAATTAAGGATGAAGTTTAAGTCTACATATGGGTAGTATTTCAATCAAGGGAGAGGTAAGGAGGTATGTGATGGGGCTTTTCAAGAAGCTGTTTGGCGCTCAAAACAAAAAACAAATACGCGATTCCAGGAAGCAAGCACCTGATCCACGGGTCAGAATGAAACCTGAATTTCCAGTCGGTGAAAATCATATTGATGACCCTGATATCAAAACAATTGCGGATCTGGCTATATGGTACCCATCTTCCTTCCGGTTTTGAATACAAGGCTGCTGCAGACGGTACCCCCTATATTGAGCGGTTGTCGGATGAAAAACGGTTTTCTTTCCTTATCGAAGAAGGTATGTTGGGGTTTGATGAACCGCAACAGCGTCCGGATGGTAAAGTTATTTACAAAACAACCGAGGTTATAAAAAGACGAAATTAATAAGCGATAGTATGCTACCAGTGACGATCACCTGAATTTTTGCAATGTCGCATGGTTGTATAAGATGACACCTGGGGCTATGTTAAATTGAATATTGGTAAAACAATCAACACAATGCATCAGGACACTAATCGCAAAATTAGATTTGTCGTTCCCGCGCAAGCAGGAATCCATCTTAGAACCAGTATAGAGTTGTTGATAGGGTTTATAAAGAACCACCTTTACAAAGCAATAGTTTACAGAGCGATAGGAGTTTACAATGAAAGCTGCCTTTCTCGTAGGTCAAAAACAGTATAAGGTGCGCGACGTACCCAACCCCGACACCCCGGATGATGGTCTTGTCTTGAAAGTTGAAGCATGCGGTGTGTGTGGTTCAGATCTGCGTCGGTGGCGCGAAGGTCCGGTCACTGGTGAAAAAAGTCTTGCCGCCTTTGATGGGATAATTGCCGGTCATGAGGCAGCTGGAACGGTGATCTCTGTTGGGAATAAAGTCTCGAAATTTAGGGTTGGTGACCGGTTGGCAGTCGCTCCCGATATTCACTGTGGTGAATGTTATTATTGCAAGCGGGGACTGTATAATCTGTGCGATAAACTGCACTACTTGGGAATTTCTCCGGGATATCCGGGTGGTTTCGCGGAACAGATGGTGCTGACCGCAGAGGTGCTTGCATTGGGGATTGTGCACCCCATCCCAAAAGATCTGCCGACGCTGCACGCAGCACTATCTGAACCGGCGAGTTCTGTATTGGCTTGTCACCTGAAAGCAGGTACAAGTGTTCAGGATACAGTCGTTGTCATGGGTGCGGGACCCATTGGATGTCTGCACATGGCTATCGCGAAAGCGTGTGGAGCCCGTGTCATCGTCTCCGAGCCGAGTGCTGAGCGCCGTAAGGTGGCGTTAGAATTTATTCCCGAAGGTATTATTGACCCTTCGCAGGAGGATTTTGTGCAGCGGGTGCGCGAGATGACCGGTGGTCTGGGGGCAGATATCATCATTTGTGCGAATCCGGTTGCTGCGACACAGACAGACGCAGTCCGGGCGGTGCGCAAAGGCGGTAGGGTGGTCCTATTCGGTGGTTTGCCCAAAGCCAGTCCGATGACCACGCTGGACAGCAATCTCATTCATTACGGAGAGATCACCGTGACCGGCGCATTTTCATACCATCCGACCATGCATGCGCTGGCGCTGGATACTTTGCAGCGAGGTATCATTCCTGTTGATCACCTCATAACCCACCAATTCTCACTCGAGGATATCAATCAGGCTTTTGACATTGCTGCCAGCGGATCTGGACTGAAAGTAGTCATTGTACCTGTCTTGGGGTCATAGAACAGTGGATGCGATGGATTACTCTCTTATGGAAGTCTTTGCGTGATATTCAACGCAGTCCTATCAGGTGGCAAGGGATAAGTCAGGATTGGAGGCATAATGATTGGTTTACATGAAGAATTGTTGGAAAGGCACAATCAGGAAAAGCCCATACGCATTGGGCTCATCGGCGCCGGACAGATGGGGACCGACGTAGTCGCACAAGTGTCACAGATGTTGGGTATAAAAGTCGTTGCGACGGTTGATCTTGATGCCCAGCGCGCCAGGGACGCCTATCGCATTGGATGTGTCCCCGGTGAAGTGGTTGCGGTGAGTTCATCGACGGAAGCGGATGCAATGGTCCTTCAGGGGAAAAATATTTTTGCTACCGATTACCGGATTGTGACGGATATGCGCGAAGTTGATGTGATGTTGGAGTCCACCGGCGTACCGGAGATAGGAGCAAGAGCCGCTTTGCGCGCGGCTTTCCATGGTCAGCACCTGGCGATGATGAATGTGGAAACAGATATTACTGTCGGACCGCTTTTAAAATGGTACGCGGAACAGAAAGGCGTTTTATATGCTTTGGCTGCCGGAGATGAACCGGCAGCGTGCAAAGAATTGTATGATTTTGCTTCTGCTTTGGGCTTCACGATTGTTGCCGCCGGTAAAGGTAAGAACAATCCCCTGGACCGCCACGCAAAACCATCCGACCCGGATATCATCCAGGAAGCAGCACGGCGGGGCTTGAGCCCCAACATGCTGGTTGAATTTGTCGACGGGAGCAAGACCATGATCGAGATGGCGGCGGTATCCAATGCCACCGGATTGGTCCCTGATGTCCGGGGGATGCATGGTCCGGTCACGCACAGAGATATTCTGGAACAAGTCTTTCGCCTTGAAGAGGACGGCGGAATTTTGCACCAGATGGGCGTCGTGGATTATGGTATTGGTAAAGTGGCGCCGGGCGTATTTCTTATCGTGCATACCAACCATCCCCGGTTAAGGGAGGCAATGGTGCTGCGCGATATGGGAAAAGGACCGTATTATACCCTATTCCGTCCCTATCATCTGTGCAGTATTGAGGTGCCCTTAACGTGTGCAATGCTTGGGCTCCGGGGACAATCAAATATGGTTCCCCTGGATCATCTGGTATCTGAAGTATTTGCCGTTGCCAAACAGGACTTGTTCCCGGGAGACAAGCTGGACAGCATCGGAGGTATTGCGTACTACAGCTTTATTGACCGGTACGAGGTTGCCAAAGCGGAAAAACTCTTACCGGTTGGGTTGGCAAAAGGCGCTCAAGTTATTCGAGCTGTTAAAAAGGACGCGCCGATCACTTTAGATGATATAGTCCTCAGCGAACCTTCTACAATATTGACGCTGAGGCGCCTGCAGGATATGTGGATGGAGGGTGCGATTCAAGGACCGGGATTATTATCAACCCTGGATTCGCTGGCGACCGACTGACTCTTCTATCTTTTTGAGGTGGAGTTGATCTAAAATATGCACTATATACATCAAGGTATGGAAGTCCAGGCGATAAAAAACACCTTGTTAAGCTAATCGATATGTTTGTAGGTGAGACTTCAGTCTCTATCTTGGAGCACTCAGGAGACATGGATGCGCTTAATCGGATTGGATATTGGCACCACAAGCTGTAAAGCTGCGATGTTTGATGAGAAAGGCACGCTGTATTTCAGCGCGCAAAGGGAATATGAAATTCTCATTCCCCACCCAAACTGGGCAGAGCAGGATGTCGAATTGGTGTGGTTCCTCATTAAGGATGCTTTACGTGAGCTAATCGCCAGTTATTCTGAAGATCCAGTGTGCGCTGAAGAAATCGGAGCGATTGGTATCTCAGTACAGGGTGAAGCGGTGTTACCCGTCGATAAATCCGGGCATGCTTTAAAATTTGCTATTTTAGGCATGGACACCCGGACCGTTGTGCAAAACGACAACCTTCGTCAAGTATTTGGTTCTCGCGGAATTTTTGAGCACACCGGAATGCCTGTGCATACAATCAACACTTTACCCAAGCTCATGTGGCTGAAAGAGCACGCGCCTGCAGAATGGCGAACTGCGGACAAGTTTCTTCTCTATGAGGATTTCTTTATTCAAAAGATGACCGGGTCCGCTGCAATCAGTCACTGTCTTGCTTCCCGCACACAGCTGTATGATCTTCGCACAAAAACCTGGTCTGAGTCCATTTTGTCTTTTTTAGAGTTAAAACCTGAGAGATTGGCGCCCTTAGTACCCTCTGGGACGCAGGTGGGCAGGATGCTGCCTGATCTGGCTGCTGAGTTGGGTTTCAGTTCACCGCCTGTTGTCGTTACCGGTGGTCATGACCAGGCATGCGGTGCTTTGGGTGTTGGACTTACACGACCTGGGCAAGCCATGGTCTCCACCGGTTCTGCCGAGGTCGTTGAGGTTGTTTCCGAGACTCCCGCCATCAACGCCAGCTTGTATCAGGGCAATATGTCGGTCTATACCCATACTGTACCGCAGCGATATCTTACCATGACCTTGAACCATAGTGGGGGGCTCTTGTTACGATGGTTCAGGGATACATTGGGGCAATTGGAAGTCAAAAAGGCGCATGATGATGGCATTGACGCTTACGATGTGATCCTGCAGCAAGCTTCAGCAGACCCCAGTGGATTATTACTTCTGCCGCACTTTGCCGGGAGTGGTACGCCGCTCTTTGACACAGTTTCGAAAGGCGCAATTTTGGGTTTGACCTTCTCAACAACCAGAGGTGACATGGCGAAAGCCGTTATCGAAGGTTTGACTTATGAGCTGCAGCTGAACCTGGAAATCCTGCGCCAGGGAGGTGTCAGGATCGAAGAACTGCGGGCAATCGGGGGTGGGGCAAAATCGGAACTCTGGCTGCAGCTCAAGGCAGATATTACCGGTATCCCTGTTGTTGTGCCCCGTGTCACGGAAGCAGCCTGCTGGGGCGCTGCCCTGTTAGCCGGCGCAGGTGTGGGGTGTTTTGAAAGTATTGCTGGTGCTGCGGAGCAATCGGTGGTGCTTTCTGCTACTTATCAGCCTGACCCTGATAGACAGCAGAAGTATGCGGAATTATTTGTCCTGTATAAAAAACTCTATCCTGCAATTAAGGATATTTCACATCGTCTCTGAGCACGTGGGTTTTGGATATGATCCAAAGTGATTTACAAACAGCATAAACAGCAGGTGAAGTCATGAGCAATTTTCTTTTAGGCATAGATTATGGTACTGGCGGGGCCAAAGCGTGCATTATTAATTCACAGGGTGATGTTATGGCTTATGCCTATGAGGAATACCCCATTATCCATGAACATCCTGATTGGTCGGAGCATGATATCCTGTTGTATTGGCATATCGCCTGCCGTCTTATAAAACAAGTGATAAAAGAAGCATCCATTCAACAGGCTGAAATAAAGGGTATGGCTGTCTCTTCTGCCCTGCCCTCCATGGTTATGGTTGATTCTGATCATAATCCTATCCATCGAGCCTATAATTTGATGGACCGCCGTGCGAAAGCTGAGGTTATGTGGCTCAAAGATCACATTGGGGAGGATCGTATCTTTAACTTGTCCGGATACCGACTGGAAGACCATCCGGTTCTGGTCAACGTCTTGTGGGAGAAACGAAACCGCCCTGATGATTACCGGCGCATCCATAAAGTCCTGACAATTGATGGCTACATCACTCTTAAACTAACAGGGAAAGCTGTTTTGCACTATTCTGGCGCAGCCTTTTATGGCGTAGCTTATGATTTACGCGCTGGTTGTTTTGACATGGAGATGCTTGCTGAATTGGGTATTGACCCAGGATTATTGCCCGAACTGTACAGCTGCGAAGATATCGTCGGCGAAGTGACAGAACAGGCTGCATCCGAAACGGGCTTGGTTAAAGGGATTCCTGTTGCTGCTGGTCAAGTGGATTGCAATGCTAGTTGGGTCGGCGGAGGAGCGATTGATGTCGGGGATTTTCAGAGTAACCTGGGTTCTGTAGGTAATTTTGGCATTGTGCACCAGAATACAGCTTTTAACTTTTCCGATACCGGAAAGCTGATGATAAATTTTCCGTATACTGTAAATTCTATGAGCACTTACGTCACGGTGCCTACCACGATGACGGGTGGGCTGTGTATACGTTATTTACGTGATGTGTGCTCGCAATATGAAACTGAGATGGAGCGAGTTTTGGGATTGTCGTCTTATGATCTCCTGAATATGCAGGCTGAGCGGGTGCCGGCGGGAAGCGAGGGTTTGCTGATATTACCGTTTCTGATGGGTGAAAGGACGCCTATTTGGGATGTCAACGCGCGCGGTGTACTGTTTGGACTCTCGCTGCAGCACACCAAGGGTCATATTGTCAGAGCCATGATGGAAGGTGTCACCTACGCTCTGTACGATTCTTTTCGCCTGTTAAAGGATGCAGGATTGCAGGTGAATTATCCGATGGTGTTGAATGAAGGTGGTGCAGTGAGCAGATTGTGGCGGCAAATTATCGCGGATGTTTTTAATGTCCCGAATGTAATGGTGAAACGTCGGACGGGCGCTCCATATGGGGATGCGATCCTGGCAGGCGTTGCTACCGGTATATTTGGCGGTTATGAGGTCGTTAAGGATTGGGTTGATTACGTTGAGCCAATAGATCCTCAACCTGCTAACCATGAGCTTTATATGGGATTATTTGCCCTGTACAAACGCGTTTATGAACATCTGAAAGATGATTTTGTTACGCTGGCAAAATATCGGTTATAAAATTATCGCGATATAGGGTGGATGATACTTTACGATAATCCGAAATGAATGAGTGGAGATATCTATGCGGATGTTTGAGAAGCTTCTGGTTCGAGCCCAAAATAATGCGCCAATCCAAGTTGGCTTGGTAGGTTGCGGGCAGATGGGTTCTGGTTTGGTCCATGTGACGCATAAAATGGCGGGTATGGAAACGGTCGCGATCGCTGATATTGATGTTGAGCGTTCACTAAATACGTTGGGGTTATTGGGTATCGCGGATGACGATATCTGTATCACGACTAAATCGGGCGAAGCAGAGGACGCGCTGCGCGCCGGACGTTACCTTGTTACAGACGACGCGCTGCTGCTGACACATCTGGAAGGTCTGCATGCGTTGGTTGAGGCAACAGGTCTAACAGAGGTTGGTGCCCAGGTTGCGTGGGAGTGCGCAAGCCATGGGAAACATGTGGTCATGCTTAATGTTGAAACCGATGTAACAGTCGGACCACAGTTGTTTCAAGCTGCCAAACGCAATAGCTGCGTGTATACGGTGGCGTCGGGTGATGAACCCGGTGAGTTATATCGGTTGTATCAGCAATATCGGCTCCTCGGTTTTGAAGTTGTGTGCCTGGGCAAAGGTAAAAACAATCCGATAGATCTGGACGCTACCCCGGATTCGTGCCGTGTGGAAGCTATATCAAAAGGTATGAACCCAAAGATGCTGGCGGCGTTTAAGGATGGATCCAAAACAATGGTTGAAATGGCTGCGGTGTCCAATGCCACTGGCTTGCGACCCGATGTGCCAGGCATGCACGGCGAAAAAGTGGAACTACCGGAATTGGCGCAGGTCTTTGTGCCGAAATCCGCTGGTGGGATTTTGAGTTCTGCCGGATGCGTCGATTATACAACCGGGCGGGTTGCTCCCGGCATTTTTGCGATTGTGACTACAGATGATTCAAGAATCCACCAGGATATGCGTTTTGTGGGGATGGGCTCCGGTCCATATTATCTCCTGCTGCGCCCTTATCATTTATGTAACATAGAGACACCCTGGGCGATTGCAGAGGCTGTTCTTGATGGCACCTGCACTGTGGCTTCCACCCGTTTGGTTTCTGAGGTTCTGCCCATAGCTAAACGCACATTGCTGCCGGGTGAGGTATTGGGCACAATCGGGTGTGCTGATTATTACGGGCGAATTTATACCAGGGAAGAAGCCGAAATACTTAAAGGCGTGCCACTGGGCCTGGCAACTGGGGGCATTGTTCAACAAGTAATTCGCAAAGGTGACATCATTACAGTCGATAACTGCCTGCCAGATACCAGCACATTTGTATATAAACTGCGGAACGGGCAGGTTTTATGACTTCAGATTAGGGGGGATGATGGAAAAAGTTCCTGGATATAACTTGCCATTTTTACGAAATGGTATTGCCCAGATTGCCATTATTGTGGAAGATCTGGATACGGCGGTCGAGAGGTACTGGCATGTTTTTGGCGTTGGTCCCTGGCACATTTATACGTATGGCGCTCCGTTGTTGAAATCCATGAGTTACGCTGGAGAACCAGCACAATACCGCATGCGGATTGGGCTGTCTTATATAGGATCCATGCGTATTGAATTGATTGAACCCCTTGAAGGCAATACAGTTTATGCGGATTTTGTTAGGGAACACGGGTACGGCGTTCATCATTTCGGCGTATTGGTAGAAGATATGGCTACAGCTCTTGCGGAAGCAGAGGCTGCAGGTTTGAGGATGATGATGGATGGTTCCGGTTTCGGTATTGACGGTGATGGGCGTTTCGCATATTTGGATAGCGAGAGTATCATTGGTGTTGCCATTGAGCTTATCGACAGACCAAAAGGGCGTGTGAAACCTGATCGTATATATCCCTCGGAAAGCGAAAACGCCTGAAGCACCGGAATTCACATTTTGATCTACTGGGAGGACGGGATGCGGATTACAGATATTAAAGCGGTAGGGTTGCGCGATGCAACCCCGGAAGGTGGCTGGAGCGAGGAACTGGATAAAGATGAATGCGTTCATACCCTTATCGCTGTGCAAACGGATGAAGGTGTGACGGGTTTGGGGAGTGTCTTCACCAATGATGATCTGGTGCGGGGTGCGTTGCATGTTCTGCAACGATTGTACCGGGATGAGAACCCCCTTGAGCCTGAACGGGTGACCGAAAAACTCCGCCAGCATTCTTTCTGGCAAGGGCGGGGGGGCACCATCGAGCATACCATTAGTGGAATTGATATTGCTCTGTGGGATATACTGGGCAAAGTGACCGGGCAGCCCGTTGGGCGTTTGCTTGGGGGGCGCTACCGGGACCGCGTGAAACCTTACGCATCACTTTTGATGGATGATCCTGTGCCACTTGCAGAACACTTGCTTGCGTTGAAATCACAGGGATTTCGCGCGTTCAAGATGGGGTGGGGTCCTTTTGGGCGGGTGAGTGACGCGTTGGATGAAACGATCGTCCGCGTGGCACGGGATACCGTGGGTGAAGACAGCTTGTTGATGGTGGATGCCGGTGGCAGCGATGCATTTTGGAAGAATGGGTATAAATGGGCTTTACGCACATCCTATATGCTCGCGGATTATGATGTCGCCTGGTTTGAGGAACCGCTTAAACCGGATGCTTTGCAGGATTACCAGCGGTTGCGGGAGCATGCGCCTTTGCCTATATCGGGTGGCGAAGTTCTTACCCGCAGGCAAGCTTTCCTACCCTGGTTGCAAGGTGGTGCTCTGGATATCGTACAGCCTGATGTGACCAAAGTGGGTGGGATCACCGAATCCCGCCGTATCGCATGGATGGCAGAGGATTATGGTGTGCGTTTTATCCCCCACGGATGGAACACAGCAGTGGGTCTCGCTGCTGACCTGCAACTTGCATCGGCATTTGCCGGGACGGATTTAGTGGAGTATATCACCGGTTCCGCTTATGTGGATGAATTGAATGCGGAGGGATGGGTGCTGGATGACGAAGGTATGTTGTTAATACCGGATAAACCTGGTTTAGGATTTGTCCTGGATACCGATGCGCTGATGAAATATACGCGTGGCCAAAAGTTAATAGATTGATAAACTTTTGAATGACGTTCTTTGTTGAAGTGCTAATCTAAGTGGAATGCAGTGGAGGTGTCGAGATGCAAATTATGGATAAAAAAACGTGTTTTGGGGTCATCATTGGTACCCGGGGATTCTTTAATTCAGCACTGGCAGTCAATGTACGGTCGAAGTTCTTGCAGCAGCTTGAAAGGGATGGCTATGATTATGTCATCACTCCGGAGGATGCCACACCGAACGGCGCGATAGAAACGCGGGACCATGCTAAAATCTGCGCAGAGCTATTCAAGCGCAACGCGGAAAAAATCGATGGCGTCGTCGTCGTGCTTCCAAACTTCGGGGATGAGTTGGGCATTGTGCAGACGCTGGAAATGGCGAACCTGGATGTTCCGGTCCTGGTACAGGCATGTGATGACGAAGTTGATAAACTTTCGGTATCGGAACGCAGAGATGCGTTCTGCGGGAAGCTGTCGGTCTGCAATAACCTTTACCAGTACGGCATACCTTTTACGAATACTTCGACCCATACCTGTGCTATCGACAGCCAGGTTTTTGCCGACGACCTTAATTTCTTTGCGCGGGTATGCCGGGTGGTCAAAGGGTTGAGAAATGCGCGGATTGGTGCTATTGGCGCGCGTCCGGCAGCTTTTCAGACGGTACGTTTCAGTGAGAAGATATTGCAAACCACCGGAATCACGGTGGTGCCGGTTGATCTTTCAGAAATTATCTTTGGCGCGCAAGCCCTGGCAGACAGTGACCCGGAAGTCGTCAGAAAATTGGGCGAAGTACGCGGATATGGCTATATTCCTGATTACATTCCTCCCGCCAATATTATGAAACAGGCTAAACTATCGGTTACCATTGACCGCTGGATGGCAGAGAACGAATGTGTTGCCAGTGCCGTGGAATGTTGGGATTCCATCCAGAAGAATTACGGTTGCGCGACGTGTTTAACGATGGCGATGATGGGAGACCGCCTGCTCCCCAGTGCATGTGAGGTGGATGTGGTTGGTGCGGTTTCTATGTATACCTTGCTCCTGGCGTCAGGGAATCCACCGGCTTTCCAGGATTGGAATAACAATTACGGTGAGGACAGAGATAAGTGCATCAACACGCACTGCAGCAACTTCCCCAAGAGCTTTATGGGACATGAAGTCGAAGTGTCGAATCTGGATATTCTCGGCGCAACTTTGGGGGAGGATAGGTGTTTTGGCGCTATCAAAGGGCAAGCTGCGCCCGGTCCGGTCACGTACTTCCGGATGTCTACGGATGATCCCCTGGGGATTATCAAAGCCTATCTGGGCGAAGGACAAATGACGGATGATCCGGTTGGGAATTTCCAGGGGGGCTCTGCTGTGCTGCAAATACCGGGACTTCAGACTCTGATGGACTATATGTGTAAAAACGGTTATGAGCACCACGTTGCTGTGACGCGTGACCATGTTGCCGACGCGATTTATGAAGCACTTACAACGTATTTGGGCTGGGAAGTCTATTATCATAATCAGTAAAGGTCGGGCGGATCCGTGCTGCGGAAATTAGGTGGTGCGTGATCCTGTTACGCACCACTTTTTTTAGGTTATATGAGGATGGTTCCGGTGTGATGGGAACAAAACGCGCCTATGATACGTCCTAATATTATAGAAACTTAACAATAAGGAGTAGGGCATGCGAGTCAAAATCTTTTATATACTTTTACCAGTGTTGTTGTTTACCTTATACGCATGTAATGACGGCAGTTCTGACATGGGTAAGGGGCTGAATCCGGTAAAGGCGGTAGGTCTGGATACGACAACCAGGATAGAGGTGTTTGATTTGACCGGTGATGCAACGGTTCCCATACTGCGCCTTGATGAACCTGCGGTTATCGCAAGTCTTGTAGGGTCTCTGGATGCCACGCTTCCGGTAACCGCGAAAACATTTTGCGCACCGCGTTACAGGCTGCGCTTCACCATGGATGACGGATCGACTGTCGAAATTGATTATTTCTGCGATGACGTTGCTCCATTTATCCGCAGCGATGCGGATGTCTTCAAAAACGAGGATTACACAGTTTCTGAAGACTTTGAACTATTGATGTTTAATTTGACAATAATTGACCACGCGTCCCCCGGTGTTGTCTCCGAAGACAAGGAATACACGCCAGGTTCTGAACTTGCCAATCCCGCCTCAGTTTTTTGTGAAGAACAGGGCGGCACAGTCGAGATGCGGACAGATGATGCTGGCGGTCAATACGGGATGTGTCTATTTGAGGATGGCAGCGCGTGTGAGGAATGGGCGTACTTCAGGGGTGAATGCAAACCTGGTGATTGAGGGTGTAATTCAGAATGGGTGCAAACCTTAGAACAAGTGACCTAAGTCAGATGATCTAGCCCTCTTTCACCTATTCTGAAATACTCTTTATAAAAGCTTGTAAGATTCCGGTAGAAGAATTGTGTCAACATAAAATGTAAGTACGGTTATATCTATAGGCATCCGCGCGACCAGGATTAAGTTATGCGGGATAACAATAGCCTTGAACCTGTGTGGTATTCGTGAGCCGCAGGTAATTCCCCTTGTTTTTCACCACATTGGTTATATTCTTGTGTTGTATCGGTCTCTATCAATTACATATCATGGTTTATAATTACAGCTACTAAAGAATCTTGCTTAACCCTCAAAGGGGGAAATTTGAAGTTCAGAAAATAATATCATTTTACTTTTTGTCTTCCTGATCTTGACTGCCGTTTTCGCTGTACTTGACGCGCAAGGTTATGGTTTATCCACGATGTCGAGTGGTGTTACCGTCAGCAAAACACTAACCCTCATCATGGCTATTTTGGCAGGTTATCAACTGGGTGTGTTGACCATCAAGGGTTCCGTTAAGGTAAAACGAGGCGCCCCGGGTGAGGTCGGAATGCTGTCCGGTTTGCTCCGTGTAATTGCCGGGGTCGGAATTATTGCTGTAATCCTGTCACTGTTTGGCGTGTTAGGCAGTGTCGGCACGGCTTTGGGTGCTTTCAGCGGTCTGCTGCTGGGCTGGTCGCTGCAGGCGCCGGTCAGCGGGGTGGCTGCATGGGCGATGATCTCGCTGATGCGCCCCTTTCGCATTGGCGACCGGATCCAGCTTCCCTCTCTGGGGTTGGTTGGCGATGTCACCGAGATCACGCCGATGTATACGCAGCTCAATCAGGTTGGCGGTGCGGTAGGGAGTGAGGAAGCTGTGAACCGTCCGATACTGATCCCTAACGCGATGCTGTTCAGTCAGGTTGCCATCAATTACACGGCACGCCAGGACGCGGCTTTTACCCTGGATGAAGTGGTTACCCGGATAACCTATGATACAGACTGGGACGAGGCTGAGAAGATTGTGATGGATGCTGCGCGTCAGGTTACGGGCGACATCATCAAACAAACAGGACAGGAACCTTATGTGCGGTCAGATATGTATGATTACGGGGTGTATCTGCGCCTGCGGTATATGACGAAAGCTACGGATCGTCCGCGCATCACCCATGAAATCATCAAGCTGATTTTTCAGGAATTTCAACACAGTGCGCGGGTGGATTTTGCCATCCCGTTCGTTTACTCATTCCGCAAGGGTGTGCAGGCTACAGCCCGGTACGACGAAGCCGCGCTGGATAAATCCACGTCAGATATACCCCTCAGCCAGATTGAGATGAGCGACGACGAAGTAAAGACTTTCCTGGCTAATCCGAAAGAGATTACAGAATTGGCGAACCGCATCAAAGAGGTCGGGTTAATCCAACCTGTTGTGTTAAGGCAGATAGGGCTGGGACGCTACAAGATTGTCGCCGGGCACATGCGCGTGGAGGCATGCAAACAGTTAGGGTGGCGCAGCCTGCCGGCGGTGGTCAAAGACGAAGAGACGAGTCTATAACGAATAATTTCGAATCGCTGCGTATTATTCAGGGGTGTTGCAGTAAGCTTTTTCAACTGTAGCACCCCTGTTTATTTGCATCCATAATGGGTCATGGATTACGTGAAGAGAGGGATTTCACGAATCCATTTTGCATAGGTTACGTGATAGGAGATATTTTCTGCAATGCATTTTGATGTTCGCGAGGAGAAACCAATAAATTGCGCGGGTGTGCGTCAGTTTTCCGCAACGATAAGCAGTGTGGAAACACTGCAATTAGCCAACACATAAATGGATTGCCCGTAGCAAGACGCCACAGCGTTAGAGGGATATGGCGGTTGGCTGCCAACCGCCATATCCCTCTTTTAAAAATGCGGCGCGGGAGTTAACTTGGGATGCAAAAAGCAGACATTCCGCGCCGCATTATTAGGATGGAAGGTGTTCATTCTCGGTCTGGTTTGGTTTGTGCAAAAATGTGACGCACACCCAAATTGCGCTTAAGTATTGACAATATGTAATATTAAGAATATAATTAATATATATAATATTTGAGCGACAGATTAGATGCTCGATTCTCAGTTTGTTACTTGTCAGAAACGTTTGCGTTGAAATTTGGTTGGTTTACACATATAAAAAGGAGCACATGAAGATGGATTTTTCCCAATATATCATTATTGGTGGCGGAATTGCCGGTGGTAACGCAGTGGATGGCATTCGGGAAGGTGATGCAGAAGGTCCCATCACGCTGGTAACACAGGAATCGCATCGCCCCTACCAACGTCCCCCGCTTTCCAAGCGTTATCTGCAAGGGAAAGCCAATCTAAACAAAGTCTATTTGCACACTGAGGATTATTACCAGGAAAACGCCGTTAAACTCCTTACAGAATCGCGGGTCATGAAACTATCCCCTGAGCAGCACACCCTAACCCTGGATAACGGGCAGGAGTTGGCTTATGAAAAGTTGCTCTTGGCGACAGGCGGACACGCGTGGCGTTTGCCTGTAAGGGGTAACGAGCTGGATGGCGTATTCACTTTGCGCACTATTGAGGATTCTGATGCCATTCGGACCGCTGCGAAACCAGGGATGAAAGTTCTCGTTCTCGGTGGCAGTTTCATCGGTGCAGAGGTCGCCGCTTCTCTGTGTGAAATGGGATTGGATGTCACAATGGTTTTTCCCGAGTCCCGTTTACTCGAACGAATTGTTTCTGAGGAATTGAGCACCTTTCTAAAGAACAAATATGAAGCGCGCGGTGTAAAGATATTAACAGGAACAAAACCGGTGCAGCTGGAAGGTGACAAACAGCGTAGAACGCGCGCATCTGAGTAAGAACGATGTCATGGATGTTGATCTGGTCGTCATGGGCGTGGGTGTGCGGCTGAATACGGAATTGGCAAAAGATGCCGGGTTGCTGCTCGATGATACGGGTGCAGTTGTAGTGGATGAAACACTGCGCACCAGTGCCCCCGATATCTATGCTGCGGGTGATATTGCTGCGTGGCCTGACCCGACCTTTAACACCCGGTTGCGAGTCGAGCACTGGGATGTTGCGCGCGGTCAAGGGTTACTGGCTGGGCGCAATATGGCAGGGAATAAAGAAATCTATACTGAACTTCCATACTTTTTCTCGGATATGTTTGACTTCAGTTTCGAGGTATGGGGAAATCTCAATGCCTGGGACCGGGCTGTCCTGCAAGGTTCGCTGGAATCAGATACTTTCATTTATTTCTATTTTTATCAGGATCACATGGTTGGCGTATTAGCCGTCAATCCCTCAGATCCATCAAGAGATGCGATCCCCCAATTGGTGCAACAGCGACCTGCATACCAGGATGTAGCGGATCAACTACGTAAAGGTGCTTTAGCACTGTAATTTATTTCACCCACAAGGCGCCAGCACGAGCCTAAGCCCCGACACAAGTTATTGGGGATGTTGCGGGTTGCCTTGGAAACCGCTACATTCCCTAAATAAAAGAGGTGTGGAGGTCATTCCCGGTCAACGATGGTGGTCTGTTCCGCACCGTTTAAGGCACTCGCCCTTCAGGAGGGTGTTACCTTCTGCGGCTGTTTCCATTAACGCATCCTGGTCAGAGCCCCGTTTGTAGTGCTTATGGTTGCTGGTAAAATACATCTATGAACCTCAGCGAGCTCAATAATTTACCTTGGTCGGTGCAGCAGCTAAGTGTCATTCGCGCACCGTTGAACCAGAAAACAGTATTTCGTGGACCAGCCGGCACCGGCAAGACAACCGCTGGTGTAGCCCGGATGGTGCACTTGCTGGAGTCCGGTGTCGCTGCTGAAAACCTGTTGGTCGTGGTGCCGCAACGTACTCTGGCGGATCCATTTTACCGCATATTGCGCGATCCTGGACTTGCCGCCGGGGGCGTTCCCAATATTGCCACTGTGGGTGGTCTGGCCCGGAGAATGGTTGATTTATTCTGGCCATTGGTCGCCCAGGAAGCTGGTTTTGCGGATCCAAACCAACGCCCGGTTTTCCTGACACTGGAGACCGCGCAGTACTATATGGCGCGTATTGTTACCCCCAGGATAGAAGCCTCCGGCTATTTTGAGTCCATCACCATCGACAGGAACCGGCTTTACAGCCAGATCATTGACAACCTCAATAAAGCTGCTGTGGTGGGTTTCCCCATCACTGAAATTGCACAGCGATTGTCTGGAGCGTGGGTGGGAGAGCAGGCGCACAACCGCGTCTATGAGCAAGCTCAGGAATGCGCAGTTGCTTTTCGTCACTACTGCCTCGAGCACAATCTTTTGGATTTCTCATTACAGACTGAGGTGTTTTTTAAGCACCTGTGGACTGAACCCCTGTGCAGAAATTATATTGTGGGCACTTATCACCACCTCATTTACGATAATATTGAAGAGGACACACCAGTTGCCCACGATATGGTCATAGACATGCTGAAAACGCTGGAATCGATGCTCCTTATCTATGATGAAGATGCCGGGTACCGCCAGTTTCTGGGTGCCGATCCCCAGGGAGCGTTAATGCTGGTGGAGTTATGTGATGTGCAGATCAGTGTGAGAGAATCGTTTGTGATTTCTCCGGCAATGGCAGGATTTGGGGATGCAATAGCACAGGTTCTGGAGCAGCCCAGGGAATCGAACAACTCTGGTCCAACAGATTTTGCTGCGCATACCAATCCAGCCAATGCTGTCGATTTTAATCTGTCAGACGCGCTGAAGTTTGAGTACCACCGCTACCACCCCCAGATGCTGGATTGGGTGACGGAAGAGATTGTGAAGCAAGTCCACAATCGGGGTGTAAAGCCCGGTGATATTGTCATTATTGCCCCTTTTCTCAGTGATGCGCTGCGCTTTTCGCTGGCACATCGATTTGCGCAGGTTGATATCCCGGTGCAGTCCCACAGGCCCTCGAGAGCGCTTCGCGACGAACCAGCGACGCAGACAATGTTGACCCTGGCAGCACTGGCACATCCCCACTGGGGGGTGATACCTTCGAGATACGATGTGACTTTTGCGCTGATGCATGCCATTGGGT
This sequence comes from uncultured Chloroflexia bacterium, assembly GCA_963700595.1. GTDB lineage: Bacteria > Chloroflexota > Anaerolineae > B4-G1 > SLSP01 > PWVB01. The sequence goes on along the minus strand of CAVOYE010000006.1, from coordinate 39,571 downwards.
CGCTTGATCTGGTGAGAGCGCAGCTTTTGACGGAGAGTTTATATCGTGTGCATCAGGATGCGGCAGCCCTGTTACCATTTGATACGCTCAATCCGGAGATGCAGCAGCGTATCACCTATGTCCTGGGCGACCGTTATGAGCATTTACGTGGCTGGGTAATCAGTTATCAGTCCCAACAATCTACTGCTCTGGACTATTTCCTTTCCCGCTTGTTTGGTGATGTATTATCCGTGACCGAATTTGGCTTTCATGATGATGCCTACTCAGGCAGAATTGCGGCATTGCTGATTGAATCAGTGCGGAAATTCCGCTGGATCAATCCGGATTTACCGGAGGATACACAGTTGGGGGGAGAATATTTGCGACTGGTACGGGATGGTGTTATCGCCGCGCAATATTTGACCGCATGGCAGGAGCCAGCAGATGTAGCCATCCGTTTAGCACCCGCCTATACCTTTCTGCTGAGCAACAGGCCTGTCAGGATGCAGTTTTGGCTCAATGTTGGCGCGCAAGGTTGGTGGGAGCGTTTATATCAACCTCTTACCCACCCAACAGTACTCAGCAGGCGATGGGCAGCGGGTAAACCATGGACCGATGTTGATGAGGTCGAAGCGCGGCAGGCGTCACTTTATCATCTGGTACTGGGATTAATACGCAGGTGCAGGGAAACCATCTATTTGGGCTTGAGTGAGTTAGGTGAAGAAGGCTACGAGCAAGAAGGACCGCTTCTGAAGGCCATCCAACGCGTTTTACGGCGCAATGAGAGTTTTTTCAACCAGGATAATCATTGACTCAACGGAAGAAACATGAGTAATCAATCACTTCAGGGGAATCCATGATTGATTGATGTGCATAAATGATAAGGGTGCATCGATAAACATTCCACGTGCTATATTTAGGAGCTGAATTAATGCCAGAAATTAGTTTTGATACATATGTCCGTTATGATGAATTAAGTCAGATTGTGCACGCATTTGCTGATGAAAACCCGGATCTTGTTCACCTCAGCAGTATAGGGAAAAGTTACGAGGGACGGGATATCTGGTTGGTCACTATCACCAATTTTTCAACAGGTGGGGATGATGAGAAACCAGCTTTCTGGGTGGATGGGAACATTCATGCGACAGAAGTCTCTCCTTCAGCGACCTGCCTGTATTTCATCAATTATTTGGTGAAGAATTACGGAACTGATCCAGAGGTGACGCGGGTTTTGGACACACGCGTTTTTTATATCGCCCCACGGGTGAACCCCGATGGTGCTGAGTGGGCTCTGGCGGAGAAGCCAAAGTACATTCGCTCCAGTACCAGACCTTATCCCTACGACGAAGAGCCGTTGGATGGTTTACTTGCGGAGGACATTGACGGTGATGGACGAATACTGACCATGCGCGTGCCCGATCCAAACGGCGCGTGGAAAATATGTGAGGATGAACCCCGATTAATGGTCCGCCGCGACCCGGCAGAGTATGGCGGAAATTATTTCCGTTTGCTGGTTGAGGGACCGGTGAAGGATTATGATGGCGTAACCATTAAAGCACAGCCTAAAAAAGAAAGATTGGACCTGAACCGGAATTTCCCCGAACATTGGCGGCAAGAATATGAACAGCGGGGAGCTGGTCCATACCCAACTTCAGAACCCGAGGTGCGGGCAATGGTTGATTTCATCGTCAATCACCCTAATATTGCCGGAGGTGTGGCGTTTCATACCTACAGCGGTGTGATTTTGCGCCCATACGATGACCGTGCTGATGAAGCATTTCCGGTTGAAGATTTATGGACATACCAGAAGATTGGTGATAAAGGAACGAAATTAACCGGTTATCCAAACATTTCTGTTTACCATGATTTTCGCTATCACCCCAAGGAAATAATCACAGGTGGTTTTGATACGTGGTTCTATGACCATATGGGGGCGTTTGCCTGGACGGTAGAAATCTGGAGCCCCCAAAGACAAGCTGGGATTGAGGACTACAAGTTTATTGATTGGTACCGGGAGCATCCGATTGAAGATGATTTCAAGATGCTGAAATGGTCCGATGAAGTTCTTCAAGGACAGGGTTATATTGATTGGTATGCCTTTGAACATCCCGTACTCGGCAGCATCGAATTGGGGGGATGGGACCATATCCATGCTTTCCGCAATCCACCCCCTGCTTTTCTGGAAAAGGAAATTGGGTTGTTCCCCAGGTGGTTGCTGTGGTGCCTATTGATTTCTCCTAAGTTAGAACTTTTTGATCTCCAAACGACACCTTTGGGTGACGGGACATACAAAATACGTATGGTGGTGCATAATACTGGATGGTTACCATCGTACGTTACCAAAAAGGCATTGGAAAAGAAGGTGGTTCGTGGTTTGGTGTGTGAAATTGATCTTCCGGATGGTGCGGCTCTGGTCACTGGTAAGAAACGTGAAGAACTGGGTCAACTGGAAGGTCGCGCGTACAAAGAAGTTTCATCCGATGGTGATGATTACACGGACGACCGGATAAAAATGGAGTGGATAATCCGTGCCCCTGCGGGTGGTTTGGTTCAGCTGACAGCACGCCATCAACGCGCCGGAACAGTCCGGGCTGAAGTCATGCTTGGGAGCGAATAATCGATTGGAAAAGCCCGTTTATCAGCCAAGACCCCGACAGCAAGCCGTTCTTTCCTATACAGGCGGAAGAATGGGAGTTTCGGCTGTGCCGGGCAGCGGGAAGACATGGACGCTGTCTATGCTGGCGGCAAAATTGGTGCTGGAAGCCGATTTGCAGGATGACCAGGAAGTTTTAGTGGTTACCCTGGTCAATTCTGCAGTTGATAATTTCAGCCGCCGGGTAGGCAGTGTTGTCCGTGAAGCGGGATATTTGCCGAACATTGGGTACCGCGTTAGGACTTTGCACGGGCTTGCGCATGATATTGTCCGCGAACGACCTGATCTAATTGGACTGTCAGATGATTTTCAAATCATTGATCAACAGGATGCGCAGGATATTTTGCAGACAGCAGCGCAAAGTTGGTTAAATGAGAATGCTTATCAATTGGATAGTTATATGTCCCAGGACCTTGATGAAAGCAAAATGCGGTGGGTTCAGCGTGATAAGTATCCGGAACTTGTGGCGCGTATCGCTTCAGATTTCATCAGATTGGCAAAAGACTTGCAGCTTCTTCCTCAGAACCTCCGCTATACATTGGATGTATTCCCGGAAAACCTGATTCTTATGGAGATGGGTTTAGCTATATACGCGGATTACCAACGCGCTCTTTCTTACCGCGGTGCGGTGGATTTTGATGATTTGGTGCGATTGGCGCTGCAAGCTCTGCGATTGGATCCGGAATACCTGCGCCGTTTGCATCATCGTTGGCCCTATATCCTGGAAGACGAAGCCCAGGATAGCAGCCGGCTTCAGGAATTAATCCTCCAGTTGCTGGCTGGAAAAGATAATGGTTGGGTGCGCGTTGGAGATCCGAACCAGGCGATATATGAGACTTTTACCACCGCGAATCCTGTTTATTTGCGGCGGTTTATGCAAAGAGATGAAGTTGATGCCCGTGATCTGCCAAACTCTGGACGTTCTATGCAGAGCATCATCGACCTGGCGAACTATCTGATCGATTGGTCACGGGATTCCCATCCCAGCCTTGCTGTGCGCGATGCACTTACGCCACCCTATATCGAACATACGCCCGCGGGTGATCCGCAGCCCAATCCCCCGGATAAGCCAGAGGATGTGCAATTTGTTGCGCAGGGATTTGCACCCCAGGCAGAAATTGCGGCTGTAACCAAATCGCTGGCGCGTTGGCTGCCCACCCATCTGGATCAAACTGTGGCCGTATTGGTGCCCAGGAACAATCGCGGATTTGAAATGGTCGATGCCCTTAAAAAGGCCGATATCCCGTATATCGAATTGTTACGCAGCACGCCTTCGACCCGTGAAGCTGCCGGGGCTTTGGGCAACATCATTCGATATTTATCGGATCCAGCCTCAATGAAACGTCTGGTCACAGTGTATCGCGTCTGGCGCAGAAATGACCGTGGGGATGATGCTCTCAATGCGCAGATGGAAGCAAATGCAAAATTTCTGGCTAAATGCCAGCGTGTGGAAGATTTTATTTGGCCTCGTGGGGAAAGGGACTGGTTTAAAATCCAGCAAATCGACGGCCTTTTAACGGATGAATTGGAAGCCCATTTGATTGCTTTCAGAGATTTGGTGCGTCGCTGGCAAGAGTCTGCCGAATTGCCCATTGACCAGTTAGTCCTTACGTTGGCGCAGGATCTATTCCAATCTCCGGCAGATTTAGCGATTGCACACAAAATAGCTCTGGTCCTCCGCCGGTATGCTGACAGCCATCCGGAATCGCGTCTGCCTGAATTAGCACAGGAACTGGCGCAAATAGCGCGAAACGAACGCCGGTTCCTGGGATTTACCGCAGAAGATGTGGGATTTAATCCCGATGCGCATAAGGGAAAAGTAGTTATAGTAACAATGCACAAAGCCAAGGGTTTGGAATGGGATAAAGTCTATTTGATGTCAGTGAATGATTATAATTTCCCTTCGGCGCAACCCCAGGACAGTTACATCTCTGAGCCATGGTATGTGCGTGATCATTTAAATTTAGAAGCTGAGACGCTAGCCCAATTATCCACCCTGCACGAAGATGCCGGATTATTTTTGTATGATGAAGGATCGCCGACGATGAAGGCGAGAGATGAGTATGCCGCAGAACGGCTGCGCTTGATGTATGTTGGCATAACCCGTGCTAAATCTGCTCTGGTTGTGACATGGAATACTGGACAGAGAGGGAATGCGCAACCCTCGGTGCCCTTTATTGCCTTGCAAGCCTGGACCGAACAAGGTTTGCAGAAAAAGCTGCTGTAACCAGCTGTGGATTTATTCATAGTGTCGTTTACTTTCTACGCACAATTTTCAGAATAACCTGAGGTCATATCGATGTTGAAAGAGAATTTTCAATTCAGTCAGGCAAGTTTGCAGGATTATGCAGACTGCCCGCGCCGGTTTCAACTGCGTTACTTGCAGCAACTGGCATGGCCCGCGGTAGAAACTGAACCTGTTGAAGAACAGGAGCAGCGCATCCAGTTAGGACAGGATTTTCACAGGTTAGTGCAGCAGCATCTTACCGGCATTCCGGAGGATATCCTGAACCAGGCGGTTGTGAATCCGGACCTTGAACGCTGGTGGCGCAATTACAAAGTGTACCGTCCGTATGACCTGCCGGGTAACTTGTATCCTGAAAAGACCCTGACAATGCCGGTTGCAGAGCACCGTCTGGTGGCGAAATTTGACCTCCTCGTCGTTGACGCCTGGGAACCGCATCACGATCCTGGATTGGAAGACAACCCAGTATAGTGCCAGGGTCCCGCAGTTATTAAAACGCCTGCAAACCAGAGTCTATCGTTATGTTATTGTCCAGGCGAGTGCGCATGTATATGGGGGTAGTTCCGTAGTACCCGCTGATGTTGAGATGATTTACTGGTTCCCTGAATTTCCGGAGTCACCTGCGAGACTGCCCTATAACGAAAAGGACTATGCAGCGGATCGCCGGTTTCTCTCACATTTGATTGACGAAATATCGTCCCTGGAGGATACGGCTTTCCACAAGACAACGGAGAAGAAAAGGTGTGATTTCTGCCGCTATCGGACGTATTGTGATACCAGTCAAAATGTTGGGAAGATAGCCAGTTATGAAGATGAGCAGATTGAAGATGCCCTGGACAATGACGTTTTCGATTTTGAGCAGATTGCTGAAATTGAATTTTAACCTGCTAAGAGTAAAATAGAGTTTGAATTAACTGAAAAAGGAGTTTAAGAATGAAACAATTGGATTTAATGTCCAGATTAAGTATACCCGGGCAGTCCAAAATGGTTCTGCTGGTGATGGATGGCGTCGGTGGGTTACCAGGACCCGGTGGGCTTACGACCCTGGAGGCTGCAAATTCTCCTAATCTTGACGCATTGGCGAAAAAAGCCATTGTTGGTCTATCCACACCTGTTCGCCCCGGTATAACTCCAGGGAGCGGTCCGGGACATTTGGGTCTCTTTGGATATGAACCCACCGAATGGGAAATTGGACGTGGTGTTCTGGAAGCTTTGGGAATCAATTTCCCATTGGGTCACAATGATTTGGCTGCCCGTGGCAACCTGGCTACAGTGGATGCTGACGGCAATATTCTCGACCGGCGTGCCGGACGCATCCCAACGGAAGAATGCACGCGTATCGTCGAGATCATGCGCCAGGTGGAACTTCCGGGTGTGGAAGTATTCGTCGAAGTGGTTCAGGACTACCGCTTTGTGTTGGTACTGCGCGGTGAGGGACTGCACGATGGACTAACAGAAACAGATCCGCAGCGTGTTGGCGTCCCGAGCTTGCCTGTGCAAGCCCTGGTTCCGGAAGCGGAACATTCAGCAGAGTTACTCAATATGTGGTTGAGTAAAGCGCGTAAACTTCTGGCTGATGAACCCCGCGCTAACAGCATGAATTTACGCGGTATCGCAAAGGTACCGCCCATCCCCAAGATGACCGATGTGTATAAACTGCGTATGGGCGCTATCGCCACCTACCCGATGTACCGGGGTATTGCACGTTTGGTTGGTATGGATGTATTGGAAACCGGAGACACGATTGCCAGTGAGGTTGCCACCCTCCGGGAAAATTGGGATCAATATGATTTCTTTTTCTTCCATGTTAAAAAGACAGACAGTTATGGCGAGGACGGCAATTTTGACGGCAAAGTCCATATCATCGAGGAAACGGACAGCCTGCTGCCTGAAATCCTGGCGCTGAATCCGGATGTCATTGTGATAACCGGGGATCACAGCACGCCCTGCGCGCTGAAGGCGCATTCCTGGCATGAGGTGCCTGTTCTTCTGTCATCTAACTACATTCGCGCCGATGATGTCGATGCTTTTGGTGAACGTCCGTTTATGCGGGGTGGGTTAGGTCACATACACCATGTTGATATTATTCCCCTGATGATGGCTAATGCTTTACGTCTGGCAAAGTTCGGTGCGTAATCGATAAATAATCGTATATGGTTGTTAGTAACCAAAATCAAGCGGAACGGGTTGTTAGCAACGCGTTCCGCTTTTTTATAAAACGCTAGGATAAAGACTGTGGAAAAGGCATAAAATGACTGACCATCAACAGCGTTGGGTCATACGCAAATCAGAAAGTGTCCCAATTGCCCTGCAGCAGTGGGTCGGGGGACATCCACTGGTCGCCGAAACATTGTTTCAGCGCGGCTTCACCGATAAAAAAAGTATCCAGGGTTTTCTGAATCCTGATGAATACCAACCGGCACCTGCTTCTGATATGCCGGGTATGGAAGCAGCTGTTAGCAGGTTGTTTGCTGCATGCCAAAACAACGAAAAAATTTGTGTCTGGGGCGATTTCGATGTCGATGGTCAAACTTCAACCACGCTGCTGGTCTCCGTCTTGCGCGACCTTGGCGGGGATGTTGTCTTCCATATACCCGTGCGTGAAACGGAATCCCACGGTATAAAGACGGCTTGGCTGGCAGATGAAATAGAAGACGGCGCGCAGGTCATTCTCACCTGCGATACAGGCATTGATGCTGTCGAAGCGGTCGAATATGCTAACCAGCATGGGGTTGATGTTGTGATCACGGATCACCATGAGTTAGCGTCTGAACTCCCCCGTGCTACAGCCATTGTGAATCCGCACTTGCTGGCTTCAGGGCATCCCCTTGAAACCTTACCGGGCGTTGGCGTCGCCTACAAACTGGCGGAAGCCCTTTATACGCAAATTGCGACGCCTGAACGGGTAGAAGCTTATCTTGACCTGGTAGCATTGGGGATAGTGGCGGATGTCGCGGAGCAGGTGCGGGATACGCGATATCTTTTACAGCGCGGTTTAATGCAACTGCGCAATAATCAGCGCCTGGGTTTGCAGATCATGATGGACTTAGCCCAGGTCAAACCCGAGGCATTGACAACGGAGGATATCGGTTTTTCCCTGGCCCCCCGTTTAAACGCATTGGGCAGGTTGGGAGACGCCAACAGCATTGTTGAATTGCTGACAACGCAGGATGTGTCCCGTGCCCATATCCTTGCTTCGCAGCTGGAATCGCTGAATTCCAGGCGAAAGATCATGACCGATGAGATTACGAAGGCTGCGGTTGCGCAGGTTGAGCGTGACCCCTCGTTATCGGATTATGCGGCTCTGGTTCTCGCGAATCCATCCTGGCCTCCCGGCATCATCGGGATCGTTGCAAGCCGGTTAGCAGAGCTTTACCATCGACCTGTTGTTTTGCTGAATAATTCTGCAGCTGAATTAGCACGGGGGTCGGCGCGTTCTGTGGTGGGATGCCACATCACAGATGCAATTGCTACACAAGCCTCACTCATTGCCCAATTTGGAGGGCATGAACAAGCTGCCGGATTATCGCTGGAAGCTGAGAACATTCCGGCTTTCAGACGGGGTTTATCCCGGGCTGTGCTTTCCCAAATGGGGGGCGCGGTTGTAGAGCCCCCGCTGTACATTGATGGATTTTTATCCATCCCTGAGTTGACGATAGATTTGGTCGAAGATTTGCGACGTTTGTCGCCATTCGGAGCTGGAAATCCAGCACTTAATCTGGCAGTTGCCCGGGTGCGAATTGTAGCCAAACGGCAGCTTGGTCGGGATGGACGTCATATCCGCCTGACGGTGGCTGATCAGATGGATAACCAACTTGATATGGTTTGGTGGCAGTGGGACGGAGTTGAATTGCCTTCAGGATTATTTGATGTCGCTTTCAATTTGGGGATTAACACCTTCCGGGGACAGCGTTCGCTGCAAGCCACGTGGATATCTTCTCGTGTGGTGGAGCCCGAGGTCAGTGCGCGTATCGTCAAGCCCGCTCAACGCGAAATCATTGACTACAGGGCCCGCACAGATTATGATCAGGTGCTGGCAGAAGTGAAGGATTTACCGGATGCTATCCTCTGGCGGGAAGGTAAGTTCCCTAAAGATTTTCCCGGCACAGACCGGCGCGATTTACATCCTGCCCAAACTTTAGTCATAGGGACGTCCCCGGCGAGTCCTGACGTCCTGCAGGAGATTATTTCTCGTGTATCCCCGGAACGTATTACCCTTATTCCTGATTTAACCCCGGCGCTGGATAACCCGGGCGCGTTTTTACGCTATCTTTTGGGACTTGTGAAATTTGTTTTTAATCATGAAGAAAAGCGCACGCTGTCACAATTGGCTTCTGCTATGGGACATGACGTATCCAGAATTCGTAGAGGATTGGAGTTGATCCATGCGCAAGGATTTTTTACGTTCACGATTATTGATGACCACATTAATATTGTGGAAGGTGGTGAAAGTGTCCAGGAGAAAGTATCATCAATCCGCCAGGAACTCAAAGGTCTGTTAGCTGAGACAGCTGCTTACCGCAGCTATTACCGGCGGATGGATTCCGCACGTTTTCTGGAAGATATTTCGGATAACCAGTAAAGAATAAGGTGTAATCACGCAGAATTACAGGTTGAGCCTGCGGCAAGGGGCGGTTGGCCCAAGGCGCAAGGAAAATTATATGGTGCATCAGAACATGTACGTTACCATCGCCCAACTTTTTCTTTGTGGCGTTCATTACGTTTTACACCATACGCAAAAGAACAATTTGATGCTTGACAAAAAAGTGGGAGGTGGTAGAATTCGCCTTCGTGCATAGAGAACGAGCACGGGCACATTACAGAGCGAGGACCGCGGGGGTGGGGGAGCAAAGCCCACTGGCGCGGGAAACTGGGGGGACCGGAAAAAGCATACTTGACAAGAAAACGGAGTATGCTATATTTAAGGGACCAACAGAAAACGAAAGCACGCAAGACTGGCTTTGAAAGAGGCCAAGTTGCAATGCCGATGCCGCAAAGCATCGGCGTTGTTATCTCGCAGAGCGAGAGGCGGGCAATCGACAGCACCTTAACAGTTGAAAAGTGATAGGAAGCAGAGACAGACTAGAGGAATCCAGAGTAAGGAAACACATATGAGATCGAAAGAACTCAAGTAAAAAACGGAGAGTTTGATCGTGGCTCAGGATGAACGCTAGCGGCGCGCTTAATGCATGTAAGTCGAGCGATGAGGCTCCTTCGGGAGTACATCAGCGGCAGACGGGTGAGTAACACGTGGATGATCTGCCCCATAGACAGGGATAACGAGTGGAAACACTGGCTAATACCGGATAGCCTTGTAGGGTCGCAGCTACAAGGAAAGGTCCTTCGGGACCGCTAAGGGAGGAGTCCGCGGCCCATCAGCTAGTTGGCGAGGTAAAGGCTCACCAAGGCGAAGACGGGTAGGGGGTGTGAGAGCACGGCCCCCCACAATGGGACTGAGACACGGCCCATACTCTTACGGGAGGCAGCAGCAGGGAATATTGCACAATGGACGAAAGTCTGATGCAGCGACGCCGCGTGAATGAAGAAGGCCTTCGGGTTGTAAAATTCTTTTCGGGGGGAAGAGGAAGGACGGTACCCTCGGAATAAGCGTCGGCTAACTACGTGCCAGCAGCCGCGGTAAGACGTAGGACGCAAGCGTTATCCGGATTTACTGGGCGTAAAGCGTCTGTAGGCGGAAAGACAAGTTGGGCGTGAAAGCTCCGGGCTCAACCCGGAGAGTGCGTTCAATACTGTCTATCTAGAGGAGGTCAGAGGGGAGTGGAATTTCAGGTGTAGCGGTAAAATGCGCAGATATCTGAAGGAACACCAGTGGCGAAGGCGGCTCCCTGGGGCCCACCTGACGCTGAGAGACGAAAGCTAGGGGAGCGAACAGGATTAGAGACCCTGGTAGTCCTAGCCATAAACGATGGATGCTAGGTGTGGGACCGAGAAGGTTCTGTGCCGGAGCAAACGCGATAAGCATCCCGCCTGGGGAGTACGACCGCAAGGTTAAAACTCAAACGAATTGACGGGGCCCCGCACAAGCAGCGGAGCGTGTGGTTTAATTCGATGTTACACGAAGAACCTTACCTGGGATTGACATGCAGATGGTAGTGAAGCGAAAGCGGAACGACCCTTCGGGGAGTCTGCACAGGTGCTGCATGGCTGTCGTCAGCTCGTGCCGTGAGGTGTCGGGTTAAGTCCCGTAACGAGCGCAACCCTTGCCCGCCGTTATACGTGTCAGCGGGGACTGCCGGCGGTAAGCCGGAGGAAGGTGGGGATGACGTCAAGTCAGCATGGCCTTTATATCCAGGGCTACACACACGCTACAATGGTCGGTACAAAGGGCAGCGAAACCGCGAGGTGAAGCGAATCTCAAAAAGCCGGTCGTAGTTCGAATTGCAGGCTGCAACTCGCCTGCATGAAGCTGGAGTTGCTAGTAACCGCGCGTCAGCTATAGTGCGGTGAATACGTTCCCGGGGCTTGTACACACCGCCCGTCACGTCATGGAAGTTGGTAACGCCTGAAGCCGGTAGCTTAGCCCGCAAGGGGGAGCGCTGTCGAAGGCGGGACTGGCAACTGGGACGAAGTCGTAACAAGGTAGCGGTACCGGAAGGTGCGGCTGGATCACCTCCTTTCTAAGAGAGACCGGGTTGCTGCTTAGCAGCGATCCACACTAGTTTTATCTCTTCCTATCACTCCTCAGCTGTTACTAGCTGTATGCACCTTAACATGTGAACTGCAGAATGCGAAGAAAGAAGAAAGAAGAGAAGGAATGTCAACATCTCCGTATCACATACGGAAAGATAGAAAGGGCGTTCGGGGGATGCCTAGGCGTCAAGGGCCGAAGAAAGGCGTGGTACACTGCGAAAAGCCTCGGGGAGCCGTGTGCAGGCGAAGAACCGGGGATACCTGAATGGGGAAACCCGGCTGGGTAAAAGCACCAGGCACTGCATACTGAATACATAGGTATGCAGGGGGAACGCGGGGAACTGAAACATCTTAGTACCCGCAGGAAAAGAGAATATTCCCTGAGTAGTGGCGAGCGAAAGGGGAGGAGCCCAAACCGACGCGCGTGACAGGTTACGGCCGTTGCGCGGGCGGGGTTGTAGGAGTCAACAGGTAGGCCCGTAAGCCTACGACGGAGTAAGAAAAGCGGAAACTAGCCAAATGACACTGGAAAGGTCAGCCAGAGACGGTGAAAGCCCGGTCGGCAAAAGTAGACGCACTCCGGTTGGGATCCTGAGTACCACGGGACACGAGGAACCTTGTGGGAAGCAGGGCAGACCACTGCCCAAGGCTAAATACGACTTGACGACCGATAGCGAACAAGTACCGTGAGGGAAAGGTGAAAAGAACCCCGGTGAGGGGAGTGAAATAGAATCTGAAACCGAGCGCCTACAAGCGGTCGGAGCACGATATTTATATCGGTCAAACGATATAAGACGTGTGACGGCGTGCCTTTTGGAGAATGAGCCAGCGAGTTACTATGTGTGGCAAGGTTAAGGCAGAAACAGCCGGAGCCGTAGGGAAACCGAGTCTGAATAGGGCGAGCAGAGTCGCACGGAGTAGACACGAAACCAGGTGAGCCATCCATGGTCAGGCTGAAGCGAGGTTAACCCCTCGTGGAGGGCCGAACCTTTCACCATTGCAAAGGTGTGGGATGAACTGTGGATAGGGGTGATATGCCAAACGAACTTGGAGATAGCTTGTTCTCCCCGAAATAGCTTTAGGGCTAGCCTTGTGGGATCAATCTTGGAGGTAGAGCACTGGATGGGCTAGGGGGCGCAAGCCTACCAAACCCAACCAAACTCCGAATGCCAAGATTCAAGAACACAGGAGTCGGACTGCGAATGATGAGATCCGTAGTCGAGAGGGAAAGAGCCCAGACCGTCGGCTAAGGTCCCGGAGTGTAAGCTAAGTGGGAAACGATGTGGGATTGCGTAGACAGCCAGGAGGTTGGCCCAGAAGCAGCCATCCTTTAAAGAGTGCGTAATAGCTCACTGGTCAAGCGATCCTGCGCGGAAAATGTAACGGGGCTAAAGCTTACCACCGAAGCCACGGACGCATCTTCGGATGCGCGGTAGGGGAGCGTTCTGTAAGAGAAGAAGCGATACCGGAAGGAGTCGTGGATTTTACAGAAGTGAGAATGCTGGCATGAGTAGCGAAAAATATGTGAGAACCATATTCACCGAAAGCCCCAGGTTTCCGACGGAAGGTCAGTCCGCGTCGGGTTAGTCGGGCCTAAGCTGAGGCCGAAAGGCGTAAGCGATGGACATCCGGTTAATATTCCGGAACCGTCGAGAGGGAGTGAAGGGGGGAAGCAGAAGGGAAGGCGAACCTGGCGGATGGAAGAGCCAGGCCAAGCGTGAAGGCCGGAGAGGGGTGTAGGAAAAACCGCACCCGGAGGTCGAGGCGTGAAGGGGACGCTGTAAAGCGGAAGTCGTTGGACTCAACTGTCAAGAAAAGCCTCTAAACGAAGAACTCTTGGCGCCCGTACCGCAAACCGACACAGGTGGGCAAGTAGAGGATACTAAGGTGAACGGGGAAACCTTCGTCAAGGAATTAGGCAAATTGACCCCGTAACTTCGGGAGAAGGGGTGCCTTCTGGCGTGAAAGTCGCACGATTGAAGCGCTGGAAGGTCGCAGAAAGCAGGCTCTAGTGACTGGTTAACAAAACCACAGGTCTCTGCTAACTCGGAAGAGGAAGTATAGGGGCTGACACCTGCCCAGTGCCGGAAGGTTAAGGGGAAGGGTAAGGCGCAAGCCGAAGCTCAGAACCGAAGCCCCGGTGAACGGCGGCCGTAACTATAACGGTCCTAAGGTAGCGAAATTCCTTGTCGGGTAAGTTCCGACCCGCACGAATGGTGTAACAACTAGAGCACTGTCTCGACGAGGGACCCGGCGAAATTGAAGACGCGGTAAAGATGCCGTGTACCCGCAGCAGGACAAAAAGACCCCGTGGAGCTTTACTGCAACTTGGCACTGAGTTAGGGTTTAGCTTGTGTAGGATAGGTGGGAGGCAGAGAAGCCAGGTCGCCAGACTTGGTGGAGCCGTCAGTGAAATACCACCCTGGCTAAATTTTGACTCTAACCGTCAGCCGTAAACCGGCGATGGGACCGTGCCAGGCGGGCAGTTTGACTGGGGTGGTCGCCTCCCAAAAGGTAACGGAGGCGCCCAAAGGTTCCCTCAGGTGGAATGGAAACCCACCGCAGAGTGCAAAGGCATAAGGGAGCTTGACTGCGAGACCTACAAGTCGAGCAGAGACGAAAGTCGGGCTTAGTGATCCCACGGTACCGAGTGGAAGGGCCGTGGCGAACGGATAAAAGCTACCCCGGGGATAACAGGGTGGTAGGGCCCAAGAGTTCACATCGACGGCCCTGGTCGCCACCTCGATGTCGGCTCGGCACATCCTGGGGCTGGACAAGGTCCCAAGGGTTGGACTGTTCGTCCATTAAAGTGTCACGCGAGCTGGGTTCAGACCGTCGTGAGACAGGTCGGTCTCTATCCGCTGTGGGCGAAGGGGACTTGAGGGGAGCTGCCCTCAGTACGAGAGGACCAGGGTGGACGGACCGCTGGTGTTTCAGTTGTGCCGCCAGGCGCATTGCTGAGTAGCTAGGTCCGGCAAGGATAACCGCTGAAAGCATCTAAGTGGGAAACCTGCCCCAAGATAAGGTCCCCCATCCAAGAATGGAGTAAGGCCGCTGGAAGACTACCAGTTAGATAGGCGGGAAGTGTAAACGCCGCAAAGCGTGAGCTGACCCGTACTAACGGCCGAGGGCTTTACGGAGTGGTACGGAGAATTTGACATTTCTTAAGCAGACAAGCAGTTCACAAGTTAAAACCAGCGACACCACACAGAGCTGGTTGGTGATATGAGCGGCGAGGGTACACCCGGATCCATCTCGAACCCGGAAGTTAAGTTCGCCAGCGCTGATGGTACTGGAGGGGTAGCCCTTTGGGAGAGTAGGTCATTGCCAACCGGCTCTGTGTGTTGTCGCTGATTCAGCAAGGAGTTAAGCTGTAAGCCCGTGGGGGCTGCCATCTTAGCTCCTTTTTGCTTGCTGCTTTATATTTACCTCGTTCGGAATATTCTGCAATCAAAAAACGGACTTCAACTCAGTGATATAATATCTCGGTACCACCTGAAATATGCCGACACAAACTGAATAAGGCGATATAGATTACTATAATAATGATTGCCATTCCATGGGTGTTTATTATGCGATGCGGCAATACTGTAATTATTTTCTAGATGTTGTTGTGTGTGCCTTAATGAAACGAAAATCCATAATATTTTTCTTTTTAGTTTTTTTACTGAGTGGCTGCAATCAAGATACGTTGCAGACTGTGATTGTCACTCCAACATTATCCCAAGCGGTTGCTTCTGAAATGGATACCCCTGTTCCTGTTGAGAGAACATTGGTTCCAACGGTTACCCCAACGCACACATCGACCTTAACACCGTCTCCCGTTCCTACCCTGACAGCAACGCCTGCTCCATTCGTCTGTTCTTTTTTGCGAGGCAGGACTGAATCCGGATCATTCTCCAGCGATAGGATGTATGAGCAAGTTAATTACCTGGTACATTTGCCACCCTGTTATGATCAATATGCTGATCGCGCGTTCCCAGTACTATATTTGTTTCATGGTTGGCCTTTGGACGAACACCACTGGCAGAATTTAGGCGTTGAGGTGTGGGCAGATGATTATAGTGGGCGTTCAATAACCGGTCCTTACATTATTGTAATGCCTGGTGTGGGGAGTGAGGGATTGTTTGTTAATTCCAGTGGTGGGGATAATTCCTTTGAGGGTATGGTTGTTGGAGAGTTGGTTCCTCGTATTGATGCGACTTATCGAACCTGGCGATTACCTTTGGCGCGCGCTGTGGGAGGAATTTCCCGCGGTGGTGTATGGGCTCTGGAAATTGCCCTGCGACATCAGGATGTGTTTGGCATCGTGGGCGGTCATAGCCCGGCTTTAGCGCTGAACAGGCCTTTGCCTCAGTATGATCCTTTTAAACTTGGCGCAGGTGAAGTGGTCAATTTGCGCTTTTACCTGGACGCCGGGGATCAGGACTGGGCAAGAGCAAGCACTATCAGTTTCCGTGACTTTTTGATGGCCCTTGGTATATCGGTCACATATCAAGTTCATGAAGGTGGTCATGTGGATGCGTTGTGGAGCAGCGGGATCGCAGATTATTTGTTGTTTTACGCTGAAACCTGGCCCCGCACCTACGAATTACTGCCATTGTGGGTGGTTGACCCCAATAAGTAAAATTGGAGGGGTCATTTTTCCCACTGCCGTTTTATAACAGTGGGATCGTACGTCCCGCTATCTTGTGAATTCTGCATGATGAGATCTAAACTTGCCATTGCCATGGTTACATTATCTGTGAACCGTTTTTCATCACACAGTATGATAATTTGCCATAGAGATGAGAGTAACGCGGCTAAAGTATCAAAAGAGGGATAATTCAGTGGGGTGCGTGCATTGGTAACAAGATTTAATGCTGCTGCCCGGGCAGGTTTCAGGGACGCGCTGGTGGTAATGGCTATTGTCATGATATCTTTTTCTTTAGCAGCACTGAGCACTTGACTGAGTTCTGTACCGGGGTTCAACCCAAGAGCTATACCGACGATGACATCACCTGCTGTAGCATCTCTCAGCATCAAAGCAGCCTGGACCGGATTCGCCTCGATACAGTGAAGAGGAAGTCCAATCATTTTTAGGTAAGTACACCACATGACAACCAGACCATATGCCTCAGGTGTTCCTGTAACATAAATGTGATGTGCATCAAGGAGAATGCGGGCAGCGGTGATCAGTAATCCGATATCGGCTTTCATATCTAATAGGCGGTCGCTCATATCATCGAGGATAAGCGCGGCTTTTTCTTCAAAATCCTGGTGTTTTAGTAGCCCCTTGCGATGTCGCAAAGCCACTTGCTCGCTAACATAGTGTTTGATTTCGCGGGATAACTCCCGGTACCCCGTGTAGCCAAGTTCCTGGGCAAATCGAACAACGGTTGCTGGATCTACGGATACCCTACTGCCTAACTCAGTTGCAGTCATAAAACCCACATCCAGGGTATTTTCAAGAATATACTGCGCTAATCTTTGAAAGCGTGGAGATAGGGAATCATAAGCATCCTGGATTTTATTTCGGAACATATTTATGCCTCCTGACGGGAATAAGTGTTATAAAATGCTAAGTAATAAAGTTAAGTAGGCAGAATCGCTGCGTAATCAGTTAGGTTGTTTGCCTTTTTTACTATCCGTTGTATCATACGCAAGTGATGAGTAAGGTTTATCGAATAGCACCTTCAATCCTCTCCGCAGATTTCGCTCGTTTGGCTGATGACATATCTGCTGCGGAACTTGCTGGGGGAGATGTAATTCATATCGATGTAATGGATGGTCACTTTGTGCCCAATATTACCATCGGACCTCTTGTTGTGGCAGCGATAAGAAAGATCACCCAATTACCTCTTGATGTGCATTTAATGATAGACCATCCGGAACGTTATGTACGCGATTTTGCAGAAGCTGGCGCGGATTCTTTATCCGTTCATCCTGAATCCACGCCGCATTTGCATCGTGTTTTACAGGAGATTCGTAGTTATGGCGTCGAAGCAGGTGTTGTTCTCAACCCTGCAACCCCAGTCTCTGTACTGGAATATACACTGGATCTCATAAATGTGGTACTTGTAATGACCGTGAATCCTGGTTTTGGTGGACAAAAGTTTATTCCTGAGATGCTGGGTAAAATCAGACAGGTTCGCAATTTACTGGAGAATAAGGGGAAGGATGTCTGGATTTCTGTGGATGGTGGGATTAACACATTGACCGCCCCTCAGGTTGTAGCCTATGGGGCTAATTCGTTGGTTGCGGGTTCCGCTATATTTGCATCTCCTGATGGTGTTGCTGCAGCTATTTTGCAGTTAAGATCGTCTGTAGAGGGAGTGTTAAAGAAAACGACCCCGTTCTGCTAGCAGAACGGAGCCGTTTCTTTTGGACTAATGTCAATCTATGACTTACTATCACGAGATAGTGTGCGTATACAACGAGTGCAAATATGAAGGCGACGATACTGCCCATCAATCATAATGCGTTTGCGTTGTATGTTTGGGCGAAAAATACGATTTGTTGCCCGTTTAGAGTGACTGACGTTATGCCCAAACATTGGACCCTTACCACATACTTCACATTTTGCCATAACTCACCTCTTGGACTCAATAACGGGATTATCATACCACAAAGGGCAGAACACGCAACCTAAAGGAGGTGTGAATGACTGAGCCTATAAAAGCTAGAGGAAAGATCGAGGTTTCACCTGCAGTTATTGCTTCGATTGTCAGTGAAGCTGTGCAAACCTGCTACGGTGTAGTTGGAACGGTTCCCAGGAATTTTGCGACAGGATTGGTGGACAAAATCTCCACGGATAGGAAGCGGGGCGTCGAAGTTGTGGTCCATAATGGCGATATCATTATTGACTTGTTTGTTGTTATGGAATACGGCACCCGGTTATCAACTGTGGCTGATAGTATAAAGCATATCGTGAAATACCAGGTGGAAAAAGCATTGGAATTACATGTGGCAGAAGTTAATGTTCACGTTCAAGCGCTGCGGGTGAGTGATTTGGCCTAGGAGGATTTATAGTGGGTGAATCAGAAAATCAACCTGTTCATACCCTGGACGGGAAAGTATTTAAATCATTAATTGCTGCTTCTTTAGCGTGGTTAAGGCAGCATCAAGAATCTGTCAACGCGTTAAATGTTTTCCCTGTTCCTGATGGTGATACAGGAACAAATATGACATTAACGATGAGTTCAGCATGGGATGAGATAATGGATTCGCAAGAGTCCCATATTGGGCAGTTGACTTCAAAGCTTGCTCATGGGGCTTTGATGGGGGCTCGGGGTAATTCTGGTGTTATTTTATCCCAAATTTGGCGTGGTTTCGCTTATGGTATCGATGGCAATGCGCAGATAAGAACCAAAGAAATGGCAGTCGCAATGCGCTCCGCTGCTGATACAGCTTATAAAGGTGTCGTTAAACCCGTTGAGGGAACAATCCTGACAGTTGCCCGTGAAATTGCAGAGGAAGCAGCCTTGGCTGCTGCGGAAACACAGGACTTTGTAGTTTTTTATGAACGTATCGTGAAAAGCGCACAACTTTCAGTCGCCCGGACGCCCTCTATGCTACCGGTGTTGAAACAAGCTGGGGTGGTTGATGCCGGAGGTCAAGGTCTATATGTTATCTTTATGGGTATGTTACGCCAGCTCAAGGGTTTACCTGTCACGGAAGTTGAGAACCGCATGCAAAGCGATGCCATCGAGACGATGGATTTACATGCAATGACCGGAACAATCGCATTCGATGCCAATTATCCTTATGATGTACAGCTCCTTATCGTTGGGCAGAATCTGCCTATAGACGATATACGACAGCATATTGAGACACTGGGGGATTGCCCGTTAACAGTTGGCGATACAGAGACGATCAAAATCCATGTTCATGTTGCTGACCCAGGCATGCCTATTAGTTATGCGGTAAAATGGGGTTCGGTCAGGGATGTGGTTGTCGAAGATATGAAGGCACAATACGAAGAATTCTCGGCAAGCAAAGATTTGCAGGCATGTGGCGGTGTTCCCGTTTTTGCTGCATTGGTTGATGATACTCCGCCTAATATCAGCGCCGTGGTAATATCGACAGGTGAGGGTTTGGACAAAGTATTCAGAAGTCTTGGGGCGACATCAGTAGTGCAAGGTGGGCAAACCATGAACCCCAGCACACAGGATATTCTCGAGGCTATAGAATCATCACCCTCAGATGCGGTGATTGTTTTACCTAATAATAAAAACATCTTCTTGGCAGCGGAACAAGCTGCCAATGTCAGTAAGAAAAACGTGGTTGTCGTCCCGACCCGGACAATACCCCAGGGAATTTCGGCAATATTGGCACTGGACCAGGATGCGACTTTGGATGGTAACGCGATGGCGATGGCACGTGTGGCTAAAGAGGTTATAACGGGTGAAATTACTTGGGCGACACGGACTGTTGTACTTAATGGTATTGAGGTAAACGAGGGCGATGCAATTGGGTTGCTGGATGATGAATTGGTTGTCGATGCCCACTCTTTTGAGGAAGCAGTCTATTGGTTACTCGCCGAGGCGAATATTGATGACCGCGAGCTGGTGACCGTATACTATGGATCGGACGTAGATGAGGATCAAGCAAACCAGCTTATCGAAAAACTCACCGAAGCATATCCGGATTTGGAGTATGAATTGATTGATGGTGGGCAACCGCATTATCCATACATCCTCTCCATTGAATAATTGTTATATCTTATTTTTGGAATCGTTATGAATCATTTCACTACTATATTAGAAGGGAGATTATGAGTGGCAGGTAATCAGCATATTCAACTCATTACCGATGGCACTGCTTACTTACCAGCGGAACGCTTACGGGAGCTGGGCGTTGTATCTCTGCCAATTATCGCTGTGGCGGGGGGCAGTACTTACATGTATGATCAGCAGACATTTGAACACCTGGAAATGCTGCGTCATATTGAAAAAACTCGCGATCCGGTTGAAATAACCGGACCAACGGTAGATGATTTCAGAGCTGTTTTTGGACGTACTTTATATCGTACCAATCGCATGCTTGTTATCTTGTCTTCTGCCAAACTAAGCCCAATTGTTGATAACGCACGGGCTGCGGCACGCGATTTTATGGGACGTTGTGATATAACAATTCTTGATTCGCAAACAATTTCCGTTGGATTAGGCCTTTTAGTTGAACGCGCCGGGGAACTTGTGAATCAGGGTGATTTATCTTTACCAGACATTGTGAAACTCATCAGGGGAATGATACCCCGTATTTATGTCGTTATGATTTCGCACACCCTGGATTATATATACCGGAGCAAGAAACTAAGTGCTATGCAGGCTGTTCTGGGTGCAATGCTGAAAATACACCCCTTTATGGAAATTGAAGAAGGTGACGTGATCCCCTTAGAAAAGAGCCGTAAGCCTGAAAGGGCTCTTGATAAATTGGTCGAGTTCGCATCCGAATTCTCCCGCATCCAAAAGTTGGTCATTTTTCAGAATGCTCTCGAGCCTTCCGATGAGACATTGAATTTGAAGAGCCGGCTGGAGCAATTGATCCCTAATTCGGATTTGTCTATTATTACCTATGATCCAGTTCTGGCTTCGCATATCGGACCAGAAGGGATAGGTTTGGTCGTCTATGAGGGGGTATGGCGTTAAGGCATGGTTTTTCTTGGACACTTTCGCAGATAGCCGGAGAGTCCGTACGATATCCCTTCGCATTTGATGAATCCATATTTTAGTATTGACAAATTTGCGTTCTTTTAACGTATGCTCCAGTTGATTGGAAAGTAAAGCGCAAGTGGTTTATTTTACAGCTTGTGCGAATTGTAACAAAGCTGCAACCTGCGTACCATACTGACCTTGAGTTGTGTATTTCGTGGTCATGTTGGTCAAAGCGCTCGCTTAATTAAGGTGTAATATGCCGGTGAAGTTTTAGGTATGTGCCTTGTATATGTTGCACTTTCATGCCTGAACACCGATGATGGTTAATGATAATAAGGAGTTTAAATGGTTCGACCATTGGAAATCCTGTCGAAAATGTTGAAGCTCGAAGAGGACGATTACGACTACCAGGATCGAGCTGTTTCTGGCGGGCTAGCCCGTTATGCGGAAACTTGGCGGCGACAGGCGCTTGAAGTTTTTGGCGAAACTGCACTAGCGTGGATTTCTGAAGTCGCTAACAGATTGATAGCGTATAGCGCGCTTGAACGGGATACCAGACAATCTGCGCTGCAAGGATTACGTATTTTACTTGAAGAAGGGCCAACAGATCAATTCCCCGTTGCTTCCGAAGAATCCGTGCAACCGGAAGCTCCGCAGTATGCGCCCCAGAAAACAGAGTCTATACCTCAGAGATCCGAGCCAGGGAAGGGGTTGGATGCTTCTATCAAACGCATACCAAGTGTAGGTGATAAAAGGGCTGAGCTGCTTGCGAAGCTTAATATCAATACTATCAGAGATTTGATTTATTTTTATCCCAGACGCTATGAGGATTTCTCACAACTCAAAACGATCAACAACCTGCAATACGGGGAAACTGTGAGCGTTCTTGGTACTGTGTGGTCGGCTGGGATAAAATCCACGCACCCAAAGAGAGCTATATTCAGGGCTATACTTTCCGATTCTACGGGAACTTTAGAAGTTACATGGTTCAACCAAAGATGGTTGGATAAACGGATTAAACCGGATATGCAAATCGTGGTAAGTGGGAAGGTGGATGAATATTTAGGCAGATTAACTATGAATTCTCCCGAATGGGAAATCGTGGGACGCAAAGAATTGACTAATGCGCGTATTCAACCTGTCTATTCATTGACCGAAGGATTTTCGCAGCGTCAGATGCGTATATTTGTGAGAAAAACATTGAATACATGGATCGAGCGCATACCGGATCCATTACCCGAGCCGATGCGCAAGGTTCACAACTTGCTGCCCTTGGCTGACGCACTATGGGGTGTGCATTCTCCAAATTCACACGAACATCTAGCAGATGCTGAGCGACGCATGGCTTTTGAGGAGGTGCTGTACCTGCAGTTGGGCTTATTACAGCAGAAAAAAGCATGGAAAGAACAATCCGGACGGGCTTTGCAGTTTTCAGATGGATTGGTAACCTCATATATTGATACATTACCTTATCAACTTACCCAAGCACAACAGCGTTCGCTGGTTGAAATGCTGAAAGATATCGCGATTGCAGAGCCTATGAACAGGCTGTTGCAGGGGGATGTGGGCTCCGGTAAAACGGTCATTGCGGCTTTACTCATGGCTTTAGTGACGACACAAAACTACCAGGCGGCAATGATGGCGCCTACTGAAATCCTTGCAGAACAGCATTATGCGAGTTTATTACAGCTATTCTCCCTTTTGCCTGAGCCGCAACCGTCGCTGCGTCTTTTGACGGGAAGCACCCCAAAAGGAGACCGGGATGAAATATACAACGGCTTGGCAGAAGGGACAGTTCAGGTTGTAGTCGGAACCCATGCGCTTATACAGGAGGGTGTTTCTTTTGCCAACCTGGCGCTGGCGATCATTGATGAACAACACCGTTTCGGCGTTGAACAACGCGGTGCATTGCGCAGCAAAGGATATAACCCGCATCTTATGGTGATGACTGCCACACCAATCCCGCGTTCCCTGGAACTCACCGTTTGGGGGCATATAGATGTCTCGATTTTGGATGAAATGCCGCCTGGAAGACAACCTGTTAAAACCCGGGTTCTTTACCCCACTGAACGAGAGCGTGCGTACGAGTTTATACGGAGTCAGGTGCTTAAAGGGCGACAGGCCTTTATTATCTACCCATTGGTTGAGTCTTCTGATAAGATTGAAGCAAAGGCTGCGGTTGATGAACAAAAACGGTTGCAAGAGAAAGTGTTTCCAAATTTACACGTAGGCCTTATGCATGGTAAATTGAAAGCACAAGATAAAGAGAATGTCATGAAGCAGTTTAAAAACCGGGACCTTGATATTCTTGTCGCCACATCGGTTGTCGAAGTGGGTATCGATGTCCCCAACGCGACAGTTATGCTCATTGATGGCGCTGAACGTTTTGGATTGTCCCAATTGCACCAATTCCGGGGCAGGGTTGGTCGTGGTGAGCATCAATCTTACTGTCTGCTTTTATCAAGTGCTTCATCTCCAGACGCTGATAAACGTTTGGAAATTATGGAATCCACGACAGACGGTTTCCTTTTGGCGGAAAAAGACCTGGAAATGCGCGGACCTGGGGAGTTCCTGGGTACGCAACAAAGTGGTTTCCCGGAATTGCCAATGGCTTCTCTGGCTGACACCCGTCTTTTACATTATGTCAGGCAGGTTGCACTCGATATGCTGGAACAGGACCCGGAATTAGCGAAACCAGAGCACAGTCTTATTCGTGAGCGCGTGGCGGAATTCTGGAATACTTCGGGAGACTTGAGTTGAACGGGCGTATAGCGGTTTATCCAGGATCTTTTGATCCGATTCATTTTGGCCATATGGATATTGCGCAGAGAGCTGCTGCTTTATTCGATCAGTTGGTGGTTGCTGTCTACTGTCATCCTCAAAAACCTCTGCTTTTTAGTGCAGAAGAACGTGTCCGTTTAGCGACTGCAGTTATGGCTGAGTATTCAAATGTCAAAGTATTGCCGTATTCTCGTTTAACTGTAGATTTTGTGCAATCACTTGGTGGCAGTGTTATTGTTCGTGGTTTGCGCGTCATTTCTGATTTTGAATTAGAATATCAAATGGCGTTAACAAACCGGCAGCTGAGTCCGGATTTGGACACTATTTGTCTAATGACGGGTCAGGATTATGCTTTTATAAGTTCCAGTGTTGTAAAAGAAGTGTTTATGGCAGGCGGAAATGTTTCGCAAATGGTCCACCCTTTGATAAAAAACGCATTAACTGCTAAGATTAAGGAAATTCGCTCTAATGAGAGTGCGATCTCTATAGATTCAATTCCGGAAGAAAAAAGCTGCGATTAATCGAGATTTTGTGGACATTCAGGATTAAGGAGACGCTATGGACATAATATATTTACTTGAGCGTTTAGAGCGATACATCCTCGAGGATAGCCCGAAATTTATAGGCAATCGCACAGTCAATGAAGATGAGGTCCGGCAGCACCTTCAACGTTTGCGCGAAGCTATACCGCAGCAGATTTCTGATGCCAAGAAAATTATCGAACAACAACAAGCTATACTCAATGCTGCAGAAGAAGATGCTGAGAATATAGTGGCAGAAGCTCGAGTTGAAGGTGAGAAAATGGCTTCAGATCACCAGTTTGTCATTGATGCCCGCCGGCAGGCGAATCTGATTGTGAAC
Source organism: uncultured Chloroflexia bacterium (assembly GCA_963700595.1). Lineage (GTDB taxonomy): Bacteria > Chloroflexota > Anaerolineae > B4-G1 > SLSP01 > PWVB01. The sequence goes on along the minus strand of CAVOYE010000006.1, from coordinate 14,766 downwards.
AATGCGCGTATTGAAGCCGAAAGGTTAATGTCAGATGCCGATGAATATGTGTTTGACTCTCTGAGCCAATTACAGGCTGAACTGAATCGGCAAATTCGTGTTGTGGAAAATGGATTACATCGCTTGGAATCAGTCCGGGAACGTAAATTGGACCGGCACTAAGTTTGACAGCCGCTGTCTTTTTTGTATAATAGTGCTTACGCCTCTAGAAGGCAGCATTTGTAATTATAAGGGAGTGTAAAAATATGCCAGCAGTACCGAAGCGACGAACTCCCCGTGGCCGGAGACTCCGGAGACGGGCAAATAGTTATCCATCTCCCGCTGTACCTACTTTGGTGCAGTGTGATTGTGGTGAATTGGTTAGACCTTATCATGTTTGTGCCAGCTGTGGTTCGTACCGTGGACAGCAAGTTTTGGAGGTTAAGGAGAAATAGGACTGGACGCTATGGCCACCGCCTTTGATAATTTAATGGATGAAAATGCGTTAACCAGGGCGGCTACCTCGTCATTACGGGCCTCTACGGAGGCCCGTGCGTTTTATATGCGCGTTTACTAAAACATGGTGTTAATTGATTGATTTATCAGGCAAAACAGCTCTGGTAACGGGTGGGTCAAGAGGCATTGGTCGTGCCATTGCGGTTCGACTTGCCCGGTGTGGTGCGGATATTGCTGTCAATTATGTTCACAATGAGAGTGCCGCCAATGACTGCGTGAATGAAATCCATCAGTTAGGAAAACGTGCGGTCGCAGCTAAAGCTGATATAGGCAGTCGGGACCAGGCTCAAAGCCTGGTAAAATATGTCCAGGAGCAATTCGGCCAATTGGACATCGTTGTGAATAACGCCGGTATAACGCGTGATACTCTGCTGGCGCGCATGAATGAGATCGATTGGGACGAAGTCATGCGTGTCAATTTAAAAGGAACTTTCAACGTATCTCAAGCCGCGTTACGTTCGATGATGCGCCAACGGTGGGGCAGAATTATCAATATTAGTTCTGTTTCCGGGCTTATGGGTCAGGTTGGACAGGTGAATTATTCTGCTTCAAAAGCTGGCTTAATTGGTTTTACAAAAAGCCTTGCCCGTGAGGTAGGGAAACGGGGGATAACGGTGAACGTGGTAGCCCCAGGATACATTCCCACCGATTTAAATGTCGATTTGGACGCATCAATACAAGATAAGATCCGTGAATTGATCCCGTTGGATCACTTTGGAACTGGTGAAGATGTGGCGAATGCCGTAGCATTTTTAGCATCACAGAGCGCTGCTTATATCACGGGTGTGGTATTACCTGTTGATGGCGGATTGAGCATGTAGGGGGAATAATGAAAGGTGAACAGGCTATTTCCGGCGTTGTTACTGTAGAACCAGATGTATTGGAGACAATTGCACGGCTTACTGCGCTTGACGTTCCAGGTGTAATCGGGATTGCAGATCGAGATGTGGATCGTTTCTTCGGCATTGCGAGTCGTGCCGTAACTGTGGAAGTTCGTGAGGACAAAGTTTATGTCGACCTGCATCTCATTGCTGGTCCGGATATTAGTTTACTGCAATTAGGGCGTAAAGTTCAATACGAAGTTACGCGCGCTATCCAAAAAATAATTGGAATGCCTGTGGAATCTGTTGATATCCATATCGAGGATGTCGTATATCCTGAGTCCAATAAATGGTCTGAGGAAGAAACCGGGAAATAGGTGCATTTAAACAATGAAAGGTGAGCGTCGTTTTGCGCGACAGTTGGTACTGGAGGTCTTATACGAGGTTGACCTTGTCGGACATTCAGCGGCAATTGCATTTGATAATCGATGTCGTTCTCTTGAGAACATATCTAAACGCAGCGAGGATTATGCAAAGCAACTGATTTTCGGGATCATAGATCACACTGAGCAATTGGACAGTTTTATTCAGACATACGCTGAAGAATGGCCTTTGGATCAGGTGGCAATTGTTGATCGCAACTTGCTACGAATTGCTTTATATGAATTTACCTTGGGGGGGGTTCCGGTCAAAGTCGCAATCAATGAGGCAGTTGAACTTGCCAAGCGCTATGGCTCGGATAGCGCGCCTCGATTTGTTAACGGCGTGCTCGGGTCTCTGGTGGATTCACAAAGCGAAATTACGGCACAGTTAAAAATTCCATTGAAATCCAGCAATGACTGAATGGTCACGGTTTTTAATTAGGATGTAGATCTGACTAAACCGGCGCTTCTTCTCTTTGAGAAATGCGCCGGTTTTTTACTGATCCAAAGTTTTATGTATTTAGCCATTCTTTTTAAGATATATCGGTCCTTTCTGCATGCAGCGTCAATGTGTTTCTATGAAAAGTCAGGCATATCAAAATGAAGGAGTTGCGATCAATGCATAGCCTTAAAATTATTATTATGGGAGCGGCGGGTAGAGATTTTCATAATTTCAATACTTACTTCCGCGATAATCCTACCTATAAAGTTGTGGCTTTTACCGCAACACAGATTCCCAATATTGAACACCGCGACTATCCTCCTGAGCTTGCCGGGAAACTTTACCCGGAAGGCATTCCGATATTTCCGGAATCGGAGCTTCTACGTCTTATTCAGGAGTATGAAGTCGATCAAGTTTTGTTTGCTTATTCTGATGTTAAGCACGACTACGTGATGCATATTGCCTCTCAAATACTGGCTTACGGTGCTGATTTCCGCTTAATGGGTGGGAAAAGCACAATGTTAAAGAGTATAAAACCCATTATTGCTGTTTGTGCAGTGCGCACAGGTTCCGGCAAATCACAAACAACCCGGGCTGTATGTGATATTCTGATTCAAATGCAAATGAAAGTTGCTGTAATTCGCCATCCGATGCCCTATGGAGATTTACGGAAACAAGTGGTTCAAAGATTCGCCAGTTATGCGGATTTGGATAAGCACCAGTGTACTATTGAAGAGCGGGAAGAGTATGAACCGCACATTGATAAAGGTGTCGTTGTTTATGCCGGTGTTGATTACGCGGCGATTCTGAAACAAGCTGAATCTGAAGCGGATATCATAGTGTGGGATGGTGGCAACAATGATTTACCCTTTTACCGTCCTGATGTCTGGATAACAGTTACGGATCCACATCGTCCTGGTCACGAATTGTCATATTATCCTGGGGAAACAAATTTACGTGCTGCTCAAATCATCATTATCAATAAAGTGGATACAGCGGATTACCAGAATATCCGTTCTTTATATGCAAGTATAGCTGAGGTGAATCCGGATGCCATCATTATTGAGGCAGCCTCGCCTCTCTTTGTTGACCATCCCGAGAAGATACTTGGGAAAAGGGTATTGGTTCTGGAAGATGGACCTACGGTCACGCATGGTGAGATGGCATACGGCGCTGGTTTTGTAGCAGCTGAACGCTATGGTGCTGCAGAAATCATCGACCCAAGACCCTATGCAGTTGATTCAATCCGGGCGACATATGAAAAGTACCCCAAAACCGGAGCTGTACTGCCGGCGATGGGATATGGTGAAAAGCAGATTCATGACCTGGAAAATACAATCAATAACACACCATGTGATTTGGTAATCATTGGAACACCTATTGATCTGACCCGAATTTTAAAGATAAAGCACCCTATGGAGCGCGTCCGCTATGAATTGCAGGTTATCGGGCGACCTACTCTTGAAACGTGTATAAAAGATCGACTTACAACATAATAAAATAGTTGTGCTCATGCTAATTAACGGGTTTCAGGAAGATAGATACGGATTATCCCGTATCCAGAAGCGCCATGGGCGTGTCTTCGCCTGAATATCACCCGGAACACGCACACGCGGACCAACAGCTATCGTTTCACCTGGTGTCAGTGTACCTTCTGTGATGTAGAGGTCCGCATGGGTCACCAGGTCGCTGTCATTCAATGTGCCGTCCAAACTGAGCGCTTGGGCCAGCCGTGCTGGTCCGTTTGTTAATCGCTTTATGGGCACTTGACCTCTCAAAGTTTGCATAATGGAGACATTGCGTTCAGGTGCCAAAGCCCGGATCAGGATACCACCGGGCATGCCTTCGATATGTGCTGAAATATTAAACAACCAATGCATACCATAGATGAAGTAAATATACGTGTGTCCCGGGGTACCGAACATCGGAGCATTACGTTTTGTTCTGCCATTAAATGCGTGGGATGCTGCATCGTCTGTCCCGCGATAGGCTTCTGTTTCGATGATCCGACCGATCAATACGGCATCATCAAAGTGCCGGACCAATCTTTTGCCTAATAGATCACGGGCAACCTGAATGGTCTCACGCGCGTAGAAGTCGCGCAATAATCTGTCCGGTATGTTTTCAGAAAAGGGCAAGTTGACAATCATTCTCATATCGGGTATTCTAATTATAACATAATGCCGGTCTATTCGTTAGAATTGGGTAACAATGGATCTTGACCGGCTTATTCATTGTTCTATTAATCTGCGGAGGATAATGTATGGGTGAGATACCAAGTTGGCTGATAGAATTAGCAGAAAGCGCGGAAAATGACAATGCTGATCTACCACCGAATCAACCAACGGATCAATTACCTGAATCCGGATTCCTTGAAGAACCTGTCACCCTGATGGACGAATTACGCAGCCAGGTGGAACCGCTGCCGGAAGAGCAACCCCATATCGAACCAGATAAACATGAACCCAAAAAACAACTTACACTTGGCGGCTTGTTGCCCTGGCAGCAGGCGGTGTTATCAGTTATGTTATTTCTTGATATTGCGGTAATTGGACTATTATTTTTGGCAGTGCTGGGACGTATCTCAATACCCTGATTATACGCTAAATGCCTTGATAACTGCTGACCTGCTGCTATGCAGTTGTTTTGAGTAACGCTTGCGCGAGATGTTTTAGCGCATCTACCATGGGGGATGCAGGATTTGTTGTCGCAATGGGCATCCCTTTCCGGTGTGCGATACTTTGCGCTTCATCAAACGGAATATCCTCTGAAATGGTTTTCCCCAAAGCGCGCTGAAGTGTGTCCAAATTGTTGTAGGCAGAGGGTGTAGTCGTGTTGCGGACAATCATCAGACGATTTTTTTCATCCTGTTTGGCACGGAGTGGAGTCAAGCTCTGTATTGTCGCCAGTGTGGTCTGAATTCCTGGATTGTCATCACCACTGAGTAAAACAATTTGGTGTGCGTCTTGTAATATAGCAGCAGTTGCGGTATCCAGGAACGATGGCATATCAATGATCAGGATACTGCCAAGCTGTAATAGTTTATTGCGCAGGTCCCGTATCGTAGTTCTATCAAACCATGTGTTTATGTCTGGGACAGGTGGGGCTGCCAGCAATCTTAATCCGCAAGGATGTTTGAGCAGCAGATCACTGACGGCGATGTCTGGAGAACGTAGGAATTGCGCCCAATTGATTTTGGGCTGCAACCCCAGGCTGAGGGCGCCATGTCCAGAACTTGGCGAGAGATCCCATAGAAGGGTTGGCGCAATTTGCTGCATAATAATTGCCAGATTAATAGCAATGGTCGTACCACCCACACCGCCACGCAGGCTAAGAACTGGCACGACAAGCTTGTCCGGTATACCTTTGTAGGACCCCAATTCAAGCAAATTGTCAATAGTTGAAAGCAATTCTTGAATATCCACCGGTTTAGACAAATGGCTGTTTGCGCCTGCTTCCAGGGCTGCATATTTATCAACCGGTTGTCCACGTGCTGTCAGGATGATAATCGGTATTAGTTTTGTCCTGTTATCGGCTCGCAAACGTGTGACGACGTCATACCCGTTCAACCCGGGCATCATAATGTCGACGATCATGATGTCAGGCATTTGATTTAAGGCTTTGTCTATACCGTCAATCCCATTATTACTTGTTGTAACTTCATGAGTCCCGCGTCTTACCAGGAGCATTTGAAGCATGGTGAGCATATCATCGTTATCATCAATAATCAGGATACGTGCCACGAATTCCTCCCTCAGTGCAATTACTTATCTATAGCCTGTTCGCCAAAGAAACCAATTTTATCCCGACTCACAAGAGCAGCACCGCCTTTGTACTGTACAATTGGGTTAAAGGTGCAGGTTGCTGTCACATCAATCAGTGTAATAAAAGAGCCTGCGTCACTCCCTAAGTAGGATCTGGGGGAAAACACTCGATTTAAACTGTATAGTTTGCCTGTAATTTGGAAAAAGGGTACTGTTAAAAAGATGTTAAATACAAATTGCCCCATTGTAAAGAGTTGGTCACGGCGCAGACCATCCTTAGAATCAATAGTGATGACGAAATCCAGGCTGGCTTTGGTAAGTAGAGTTGAACTGTAATTTGTACTTATCTTCGCTGGATCGGTGATCGGCGAAAGATAAGCATCCTGCAACCGGATAAAATTAGTTGTAAGATCGTATACGACATCTGAAAGAGTCCGATTATCAGATATAAAAGTGCCCGAGACTCGATATCCATGGATAAAAAAATCTGCTACAGTCTGGATTTGATTGGATCGTTGCATTACCTTTTCCCTCCTGCTGCCGACGTTTTATAATTATATTGTAGTGATAACACGATATAAGCAAATACTAGTTCTCATCTATATCCGGAGTATAGCTAAAACTGCGCCTTCCTACAGTTGTACTTATGATCTTGTAATTTTCATTTACACTTTCTGTGACTTGCCGGACAGACATGAACTCTCCAGGTGCATGAGAGTTCAACTGCATCGTCTATATCTAACCATTCTTGGGGTATGCGCCACGCTGTAGAGCGGCTATATGCATCATACGTCGTTTTTTGATTATTTGTAGTGATAATAAGTTCAACATTATAGTATTCCCGATCGTTCAGGATACCGACTGATGCCCACTGAAGTGTAACAGGACTATCTTTGCCAACGAGTTGCGCCTTATTTGGGGGATAAAGCATTATTGGTGCTGCATAGGTCAAAACACCAGGTGTGGGTGTAATAGTCATAGCCACATCCTGTTCAAGTTCCGGTGTGGGTGTGGCAATCGGGATCGTCAGAACTGTATCGATTGTAATGGAATCTGAGTCTGCCGGAAGGTTATTCGCTGCTTTGATGGCAGCAATGTCAACTTTGTATTGTTCTGCAATGGTCGACAATGTATCACCGGCTTTCACCGTGTGTAAAAGAAAAGGGCTGAATGTCGCTGTCGGTTCGCCAACCCGCAGGGTGGGGGTGGGTCCGGGTGTTGGTGTTGCTGCGGGTATTAACAATTCCTGGTCAACGACAATAATGTCAGTTTCGGATAAGCCATTAAAATCAAGCAGAATTTCAGTCGTCAACCCGAATTTTGCGGCGATATCTGAAGGTGTATCACCTTCCCGTACCCTGTAAATTTCGGGTGGTTGGGGCGTAGCTGTTGGCAGGATAGGGGTCGGGGTTGAAGTCGGTGATGCAGTCGGGCTTGGTGTAATTGTCGCAGTCATTGTGGGTGTGGTTGTAAATGTGGGTAATTCGGTCGGTGCGTCACTCCCTGCGAGATTTAGTCCGATCACAACAGAGCCAATGAGTATCAGGATGGCGATGACTGCCAGGATAGCGATGCGGATGATCGGGTACTTCTTTTTTGCGGGTGTAGGTGCCGCAACAACCTCTTCCTGGATCTTTAAATCTGCACCGCAGATCAAACATGTCGTTGCAGTATCTGCTACCCGTGCGCCGCAAATTGCGCAGTGACGGGCAGGTCGATCAGATAAAGGTTGTATTTCTTCAGAAATAGTCATGAATTGTCCACTGTCCCTGAATCATATCATTCTTGAGTGAAAGAGCAACCATTCTGGGGCTGTCGCATTTGAACTGACGGGTGTTCGTCACATTAATCCATCATGCACTTTTTGGACATCATACCGATAAAGCGCAGCTGCCAATCTTATACTGGGGCTCTTTCTTCGAACGCATCCATACACTTGACGAAGTTGATTCACATGCTATAATTCTACTATATTATAAGGTGCACCTTATAATATTTCTCGTTTGATGATTGATGGATCTCAGTATGGATAAAAGGCTTGTTAACAGCATGATTAGTGAAAGTGAAGAAGAATACTTGGGTGCAATTTACAGGCTCCGGGAAAGCACAACCAAACCGCTCCCGTTATCCAACCTGAGTTCCTACTTTGATTTTTCACCTGTATCTGTCCATGAAATGGTGCAGAAGCTGGTGCTTCAGGAATATATAAAGTACCATCCCTATGTTGGTGTAACCCTTTCACGTCAGGGTGAGGTTATAGCAGAATCCCTGATCCGTCGTCACCGGTTGTGGGAAAGGTTTCTCACCGATGTTTTAGAAATTCCATGGGAGGATGCGCATGAGATTGCCGGTCAACTCGAGCATGCTGCTACGGGTCAGGTCACCGAAAAACTAGCACATTTTCTTGGGGAACCTGATGTATGTCCTCATGGTGAAACAATACCGCCGGCTCTGCAAACTATGGAAGATGTGCGCTTGCTTAAAGCTCCCGTTGGGTCTATCGCCCAGATCACCCGCATTTCTCCGGAGACACCTGAATTGTTGCATCGCGTTCGGGAGTGGGAGTTAAAACCTGGCTACATTTTTAGAGTTCTTGATCAAACTGATGACTTCACGCAAATCGCGTGTGAATCCCGGACAATAAAGGTTCCAAGCGATGATGCAAAGCGGATTTGGACAGCCATAAAAGATCAAAGTTGAAAAATACACTCGTGGAGGGTTGAACTGATATGGTTCCTTTGGCAGATATGACTGTGGGATCTATTGCGTTAATTCGTTTGTTGAACGGCGGCCATCGACTGAATGCCCGTTTGGCAGTCTTGGGTTTTACGCCTGGTGCGCCGGTGACTGTTATGCGTAATCATGGGATGGGTCCAATGATTGTTTCTATACGTGGTGTCCAAATTGCTCTGGGCAGAGGGGAAGCGCGGCAGATACTTGTCCATCCTGCGGATGGACACAATACTGTGGAAGAAGACTAAAAGGCGGAGGTGACGGGTTACTATACCGTCTGATTTATTGGCTCAACAATTAAAAACACAACCTACAACAAGATCAGTGGACACACAAACCATCGTCGTCGCATTAGCCGGTCAGCCGAATGTCGGGAAGTCTACGATATTCAATATGATAACGGGTTTGAATCAACATGTTGGCAACTGGCCCGGCAAAACGGTAGAGCGTAAAACTGGTAAATATGAGTATCAAGGGAATCAATTCCTTTTTGTTGATTTACCTGGAACTTACAGCCTTTCTGCACAGTCGGTTGAAGAGCGTATTGCGCGTGAGTATATCATCACGGAATCGCCGGATGTGGTGGTGGCAGTCGTTGATGCTGCCATTCTTGAACGCAGTTTGTATTTGCTGGCAGAATTGGTCTTGCTGCCTGCGCCAGTTGTCCTGGTTCTGAATATGATTGATGTTGCTGAAAAAGAAGGCATAAAAATCGAGCCTAATGTTCTTCAGGCGGCACTTGGAGTACCTGTTGTGCCAATGTGCGCAACCCGGAACGAGGGAATAACCGAGATGCTGGATGCCATACTGGCGCTTCATTTTGGTGAGTTTCAATATAACCCGCGTAGTCCCACGATTCTTGACGACCACAAAGCGGTTTTGAGCGAACTCATTACTTTAATCGGTGCGTCTGTCCCTGCCCCTTATCCTGTGGATTGGGTGGCATTGAAGCTGCTTGAAGGTGATGAAGCGATTATGTCACTGGTTAAGGAGAAAGTTTTACCGGATGTCTGGTCAGATATCCATCATTTATTATTCTCGCATGAGGATGCCATTCTGGATATTGCCGGAGCACGTTATGCCTGGATATCGCGCATGGTAAGAGCAGCAGTTGCGCGTCCAAAAGTAGGGCAAATGGGCTTAACGGCGCGTTTAGACGCAGTTTTAACTGCCCCGTTTTGGGGGACTTTAAGTTTATTGGGTATTCTGGCTGTCGTTTTTTGGTTGACATATACCATCGGCACACCCATACAGGATTGGCTTAATGGAGAATTAACGCAACTTGCTGACTATACCGCCAACATACTGACCCCTCTTTTACCCTACTGGTTGGTTAATTTTATTACACATGGATTATTAGGCGGAGCTGGAATGGTATTGACTTTTATGCCTATATTGCTGATATTTTTTACGACTCTGGGTATTCTGGAAGATACTGGCTACATGGCACGGGCAGCCTATATCACTGACCGATATATGCACATTATGGGTTTGCATGGGAAGAGTTTCATCCCTCTGTTATTGGGATTTGGGTGTAACGTCCCGGCGATTTTGGGCACTCGCATCATAGAGTCCAGGCGCGCCAGGACAATGACTATCCTCTTGGCGCCTCTGGTTCCATGCACTGCGCAGATGGCTGTGATTGCCATCCTTGCGGCAGCGTTATTTGGATCGATTGCCGGCATTTTAGCCTGGTCACTCGTCGCGTTAAATTTGGTCCTGTTAGCTGTGCTGGGCTTCGTTTTCCGCAAAACTATTTTCAGAGGGGAACAAGCCGCATTTATTATGGAGCTGCCCCTGTATCATGTCCCGAATTGGCGGACAATTGGATTGTATGTCTGGCACAATATACTGGCATTTTTCCAAAAGGCTGGCACGGTGATTCTGGGGGCTTCTGTTGTTGTCTGGGCTTTATCCTATTTCCCCAGTGGCGGAAATATCGAGGCGAGTTATCTTGCGTCGTTTGGAAAGTTTTTATCGCCATTGGGCAATCTCCTCGGTTTACCCTGGCAGGTCATGGTTTCGCTGATAACCAGTTTCGTTGCCAAAGAAAATACGATTGCCACGCTGGGTGTCCTCTATGGTGATATAAATACGGTTCTCCCGCAGGTGTTGAACCCGCCAGCTGCTCTTGGTTTGCTCGTGGTGCAAATGCTTTTTATCCCATGTCTGGCAACCGTGGTTGCTATCAAGCAGGAAATGCAATCCTGGCTACAGACGGGGTTGATTGTCGGTGTGCATCTAGTGTTATCACTTGGCGCTGGGTTGATTGTTTATCAGGTTGGCTTGCGTATCTGGGGAGGCTGATGTGTTGCGGGAGATACTCAGGGCATTCGGTGCTGATACAATATTATCTATAGCTGCGCTTGAACAAAAGTTTGGTGTTCAGGAACCGTTGTTAATACAGATGCTGGGTGAACTGGTGCGGTTAGGCTATCTTGAGGAGGATGCTAATTGTAGTGCAGGATGCGAAGTCTGCGGGAACAAGACTGCATGTGGCTCCAACATTCCCCAGAGAATGTGGTATTTGACTGAGAAAGGTCACAAATTCATTAACTAGTTCCCTGTGCAGGCACGTTTTGATGTGTGCGATATTGAGTAGTTCCCGGATTCTATCATCACTTTGTTGGGTTGGCTTGGGAGTATCTCACTTTTGGGGCTATACAAGAGAGTACGAATACCCTGCAGTTGGACCACCAGAATAGAAACGCAGGTAATAAAAAAGGGAAGCGACAGCGTCGCTTCCCTTTTTTTCTTGTGTAAATTTTAGTACATTCCGCCGCCACCGGGAGGCCCTGCGGGTGCAGGAGCTGGTGGTTCGGGGATATCGGTAATCATAGCTTCGGTGCTGAGCACCATTGCGGCAACCGAGGCGGCATTCAACAGCGCGCCCTTGGTGACCTTGGCTGGGTCGATAATACCAGCTTCCAGCATATCCAGATACTTGCCGGTCATCACGTCGTAACCCATATGGGTGTTGCCCGTGCTTTCCTGACTGCGGCGGACATCAGCCAGAATAACGGCGCCGTCCTGTCCGGCATTTTCAGCGATCTTGCGCATGGGCATTTCCAGCGCTTTGCGGAGAATGCTGACGCCAGTTTGTTCGTCGGGATAATCCATCTTGACGGTTTCAAGGGCTGATAAAGCGTTAATCAGCGCAACGCCACCACCTGGAACGATACCCTCTTCGACAGCCGCGCGTGTGGCGCTAAGTGCGTCTTCAACGCGGTGTTTCTTCTCTTTCAGCTCTGTTTCAGTAGCGGCGCCCACACGAATGATGGCAACCCCACCAGCCAGTTTGGCAAGTCGTTCTTGCAGCTTCTCGCGGTCGTAATCTGAAGTAGAGCGATCAATCTCGACCTTAATCTGTTCGATACGGGCGTGAATTTCGGTGTCAGAACCGGCGCCACCAACAATTGTGGTGTCATCTTTGGTGCTGATAACTTTGTCCGCGCGTCCTAAATCTTCGAGCGTGGTGCTGTCCAGTTTCCGGCCTTCTTCCTCGGTGATAACCCGACCACCGGTCAGAGCTGCCAGGTCCTGAAGCATTGCCTTACGGCGATCGCCAAATCCGGGGGCTTTAATAGCCAGCGCTGTCAATAGACCGCGCAGTTTGTTGACCACCAGTGTTGCCAGTGCCTCGCCATCGATATCTTCGGCGACGATAACCAGGTTGCGAGCACCCTTCTGTACTAATTTCTCGAGAATAGGAACAAGGTCCTGAGCAGCAGAAATCTTCTTGTCGTGGATCAGGATGTAAGCATCCTCGATTTCCGATTCCATGGTCTCTGCATTGGTGACGAAGTAAGGGCTGATGTAACCGCGGTCAAACTGCATACCCTCAACGTACTCGGTTTCAAACTCCAAGACCTTTGGATTCTTCAACCGTGATAACGCCATCTTTACCAACTTTGTCCATCACATCAGCGATGAGATCGCCAATGCTGCGGTCCTGAGCTGAAATGGATGCAACGTTAGCAATATTTTCTTTCGTATTGACCTCAACTGCAGCGTCCCTGAATTGCATCGGCGACAGCCTCAGCGGCGGCTAGGATACCCTTTTTGAGCAACATTGGGTTCGCGCCGGCGGCCACGTTTTTCATACCCTCTTCAATCAGGACGTGAGCCAGCAAGGTCGCGGTTGTCGTACCATCACCAGCAATATCGTTGGTTTTGGTCGCGGCTTCTTTGAGCAACTGGGCGCCCATATTCTCGAATGTATCTTCGAGTTCGATTTCCTTAGCAACTGTCACACCATCGTGGGTGATGGTGGGAGAACCCCATTTTTTATCTAAGGCGACATTGCGGCCCTTGGGACCAAGTGTTGTCACCACGGCGTTCGCGAGAACGTCCATTCCGCGCTTTAGACTTGCGCGTGCTTCACTACCAAATTGTAACTGCTTAGCCATGTTCTTATTCCTCCAAAGAAAATTATAAAACTAAATTGCGAATAGGTTTGTGATCTTCGAATTTTCTTTATGATTCGAGAACGCCAAGGATGTCATCCACACGCAGGATCAACATCTCTTCACCCAAACCGGTTTTGAACGTGGTGCCTGCATACTTTGCATAAATCACCAGGTCTCCAACGACTGGGCCAACGACGTTGCCATCATCATCTTTAACTACCACTTCTGGACCAATTGCAAGTACTTTCCCCTGCTGGGGTTTTTCTTTGGCGGTGTCTGGGAGCACTAACATACCACCGGCGAAAGTCTGTTCACTCTCATCGACGGGCTCGACAATGACACGATCACCAAGGGGGCGAATCTTAACACTCATTCCTTACCTCCGTATCAAGTATGGTTTTTTCTGAATTAGCACTCTAAGTGAATGAGTGCTAAATTCCAATAGTTATAATAACATAGCTAGCCTGGAATGTCAAGCACTCTCACCCCGAGAGTGCTAATTCTTATGTAAATATAATGTTACTGCCCAAGTTTGAAAACACAATCGTGCTTCTCCCCCTTGTGATATCCAGCAGGTGGTCCACATTAACCCCACTTGCCAATAAAAAGAGTTGGGGTATATTTGACGGGGTTTGCATGATGCAAAAGCATATGAACAGACTATATAAAGACTATAAACGTTTGCCTGGATTAACAGATGTTCATGTTCACCTCCGTGTTCCAGGGGGGGAGCACAAAGAAGATATTCACAGTGGCACCTCCGCAGCCCTCGCGGGTGGTTTTACAACAATTCTGGCGATGCCCAACACAACCCCGCCGCTGGTTTCGCTGGCAACTCTCCATGGATTAAGGAAAAGCATAGCCGAAGAAGCGCTCTGTGAGGTGCATCTGTTCGCCGGAAACTCACCCGACTACGCGGCAGATCTCGCCACTTTAGCGCCAGTTACAGTTGGCCTCAAGCTTTATATGAATGAAACATATGGGCCATTGCGTTCTGACTCATTAGCGACCCTCCTGCATTGTTTTCGGGTTTGGCCCCCGCATAAAGTCATCGCGATGCATGCTGAAGGTCGTCAGGTGGCGGTTGGCATAGGACTGGCTGCGAGTTACCATCGACCGGTACATTTTTGCCATGTCAGCCGCAAAGATGAAATTGCATTGATCGCTGCAGCAAAATCCCATGGACTGCCGGTGACGTGTGAGGTCACGCCCCATCATTTGTTCCTGACCGAATCCGACGCGCAGCGTTTGGGACCATTGGGTGATATGCGCCCGAAACTCGCTTCCTCGAAGGATGTGGAAGCCTTGTGGTCACATATTAATACGACAATTGATTGTATCGCCACAGACCATGCACCGCATACGCTGGCTGAAAAGCACAGCTATCATCCGGCAGCCCACCCCCCGGGGTGCCGGGTTTGGAAACGGCTTTACCCCTAATGCTGACCGCAGTGCGTGAAGGACGATTGAGTATGGCGCGTTTGATTGATTTAATGGCTGTGAATCCCCGCCGGATATATGGCTTGTCACCTCAGCCCGATTCCTGGGTGGAAATCAATCTTGATGAATCCTATACGATAAGAAATGAAGCGCTGCACACCAAATGTGGTTGGAGCCCTTTTGCCGGATTTACCGTGTGGGGCAAAATAAAACAGGTGGGCTACAAAGGGCGTGCTGTCT
>CAVOYE010000005.1:0-1243095 GCA_963700595.1 uncultured Chloroflexia bacterium | reverse complement strand
GGACATGCGGATGAATTCACTGTCCAACCCCCGCCCAGCGCAAGCGTCGCTCAGCGGGCCGTTCCGGGGTTGGACCGGCGGTCGATTACCAGGAGCGCGCCAAGTCGTTGCTGGCATCGTATCAGGGTGAGTTGAAAGCTGTCAACACACGCCTGGACGAAATCGAATCCGAACGCGCACCGCCCTGAATACGAACAGGCTCTTGGTCATTGCTGAAACCGAAGTCGGGGAGGCGGAATCCACCTGCAGGAAATTCAAGCCCAGGTCAATGCCGATTCGCGCGCCCAGGAGCAGGCAGCGGGGCTGCAGCGCCAGATAAGCGATCTGGACAATCGATTGCAGCAGGAATCTGAGCGCATTCAACGCTTGGAGTCTGACCAGATCAACCTTCAGAAGCAGCTTGAACATTATCAAGACCTGCTCGCTCAAGCTGAAAATATTGAACAGCAATATAGTGCGATTCAAAGACTGCTGAACGACGAACGCGCCTTAGAGAAAAAACCAGTGAAACAGCCCAACTTCAGCAGAAAAAAGCCCAATACTGAGAGAAATGCCTGGCGAAAGCCCGGGAGGTCATCGACCGGGAATTACGCGACCTTCAACAGACAGCGACGACCCAGGAACACATAATCCAGGCGCATCGTGTTCAATTGGAAAGAACACTTGGTGAGGTACAATCCCAGGTTCAACTTTTGGAAGAGCGTATCCCCGGTGAAGAATCCCTCCAGGCCCTGGCTTCGGCACAGCAGCGTTTAGCCGAATTTGATGCAAGCAATCAGGAGTTGGAAGATATCAGACTTCACTTGCGTGAAAATGAAGTTGAACAGAGCCGCCTGACCGAGATCAACCGTCAATACCGCGCACAAATGAATGAGGCAAAAACCCGGATGCATGCTCCGGGCCAAACTACGGCTTTGTGCCCCCTATGCAACCAGCCCCTGTCAGAGACACATCGCGCGCATCTTTTAGAGGATATATCCCGTAAAGGCCAAAATATGGGGGATACTCTTCCGGTCCAACACATCGCAATTACAGGCCCTTGCTGATGCGCAAATTGCATTCCGGGAGAGAATCCATACGCTTGAGTTGGATTTGAAACTTCGTCCTGCCCAGGAACAACTTGTAGCGCGATTAAAGCAGCAGCTTGAACAGGGGGAACAGGCGCAAGAACGCGTCTTACACCTGCGCCAGGACGCACTAGCGTTGGAACAAAAACTTAAGAGCGAGCACTATGCGATCGAGGAACGCGCTGCACTGGAACACACGCTGGAAGAATTGAAACAGCTTCAATCGCAGGTTGAAGAACAACGTTATGCGCCTGATACACGGGAAGCGCTGGTATTGATCGCTGATGAACTCGCCAAAGTGGATTATGACGCGGTGTATCACAATCAGGTAAAATCCTCAATACAAGCACTGCGTATGGTTGAGGAAAAATATCGCGAATTGGAAACCGCGCGCGCAGGAAGTGACAGGAGAGCAAGCCCTGTTAGCCCGACTAATTGAAGATATCGGAATTGAGCAGCAGCGCAGACAGGTATTGGAGAATGACAGGCTCCAATACCAGCAGTCTTTGACTGCGCTGCAGCCCATTCTCTCCAAAGGCACAGAACTTGCGCGCCTTCTGGATGAAAACCGAAAAATAGCGGTGACCAAACGTCAACTACTCGGTGCAACAAAACAAAACCTGGCGGTTTTGGACACGCTGGAAAAGCGTTCTGTCGATTTCCGAGGTAAAAAGGATGATTTAGCGCGCTATGTAAGCATATACACAGAACTGAGGGATGCCTTCGGCGTTAACGGCATTCCAGCTATGATTATCGAACATACCTTACCAGAATTAGAACGGGAAGCCAACCGCATCCTCCAGCAGCTCACAGGGGGGCGCATGCACGTCCGTTTCGACACGCAACGCGAAACAAAAGCCGGTGATTTGCGCGAAACACTGGATATCATTATCAGTGATGACAAAGGCACTCGCCCATATGAGAACTTTTCCGGTGGCGAACAATTTCGCGCGAACTTTGCTATCCGGGTGGCGCTATCCCGTTTGCTTGCGCGGCGATCAGGCGTCCGTTTACGTTCCCTGTTTGTGGATGAGGGCTTCGGCTCTCTGGATGCAGATGGTCGCCAGCGGTTGGTCGAAGCGATTAAGACAGTACAGGACAGTTTTCATCTGATATTGGTCATCACCCATATCGATGAATTACGTGAGGCATTTCCCACGCAAATCATTGTCACCAAATCAGATGCCGGCTCAATTGTTGAAGTTGTGTGAGTCAATAAAATATTTTTCCAGCGGATAAGGTCCGGCTGTAATCTCCCGGACGACCTGTAATGTCCCTTCTGCGCTGGATGCAATCCGCCACCGCACCAGCGCGATTTTATCATTCACGATCTCCATGTCGGTTATACTACGTGGATATATACAACACCCGGTGTTCAAATATGGCACATCACCAGGTTCAGGCAGTGTTGAGCGATGGGTATGTCCACAGATCGTGAGTATTTGTTGGGATTGAATCCAACGGATAATCAACCGTTCTATCCGCTTGCGGATGTGGAAGTTTTGAGCCGGACTCATGGGATCCAGAATTCCCATACGCTGGAGAGGCGTCCAAATATGGAGGACCAGGTATTCAGTAAGCCACCAGAGTCTCTCTGTCATCCAGTCACCCTGATGTCCATGGATCAACAATATCCGTCCTTTGTACTCACTGTGCTCCAGGACCAAACCCTCACGCAATTCAATACCCCGAAATACCCTCCTCTTTCCGGATATTCCAGGAGCGGGAGGCGTGTCGCACGGATATTTCCAGGGTGGGTTGTGGTTCCCGGTCATAAAGTACAAGTGTCCCGCATCATTAAACCGGCCTAAAAGGGAAAAAATATGCGGGTGCGCGCGCAGAATGACGTCGATGGTGTTGTTTTCCAGCAGCTCATCACCATCACCGAGTTCGATGTAAGTGAAACCCGCATCGTAATACTTTCTTAATGCATAGAGTGTAATCGCTTCGTTACGCGCGAAATCATCTGTCCAGCTGTTATCACCCCGGTGGCAATCACTGAACAAAGCCAATCGAGAAGAAGCGTTAATTGTCAACTTATCCGCATTCTTGAGTGTTTCAGTGAATCGACTGTTTACGGACATACAACCCCCTGAGAAACACTGTAACAAATCCACATTCCAACGTCAGTGCTCTCCTGCCAAAATAGACTTTAAGTCAGGATAATAGGCAAGAAAATGTTAACACGAATTGTACAAAAGGACAATGGCGTGCCCCTCATCCTCATCCGCGAAGACAGTCGTACTGGTTACAGAAGACATGGAAGGAGTCATATTATGCACAAAGGGATTTGGCTTACAACAGGCGCCCTGATCGCCGCACTCGCATTCATGATGCTCTGGTTTTCTCCCCAACCGGCGCAGGCTGAGCTTGCCGCACCCACCCCTACCAATCCACCACCTACGTGGACGCCTGGTCCACCACCCCAAAAGACTGTGGTTCCACCTTCCACTGAATCGCGAGTTGAAGCAGGGTCCACCGGCGCTATCACGCTGCTCGTGCGCTGCACGGTTGACTTAACAGTGTGTGAAGAAAAACTGCCTGTCTTGTGGACGCAGGTGGAAGCCCAGAACCCCGATGGGTCCTGGACACCCGTGCCTGGATGGAAAGGCAATCTGACGCGGACCGACAGGGCGCAAGGGCAGATTAGCTGGTGGTTCGGCACGCAAGTCCCCCCACCCTTGCGGTGGATCATCAGTGAGGGCGCTGAGGGCGAATTGATCACCATCAGCGATGCATTTCAACCGCTGCCGGAGGTTATGACCGTCTTTACCGTCAACCTGCCCGGAACGCCAATCCTGCTTCCAGCTTCAGGACGCACCTCGGCCCTTGCGGTTGCCGCGTTGGACGGCTTGCTCCTCGTTTTTCTCACCTTCATCGCCAGAATCAGAGCAAGCTCATAGAAATTGCTTGAGGCGAGATGGGCGATCCGCGCGGTACCCTTACTTGTAAAGTAAAGTGTTTACTTGCCCGAGCGAATCTTTGAACCACTCAATGGGCAACCAAACAGCGGTGCAAAAACGCAAAAGTCAAACAATCCTGCCAGTAACGGCAGAGCGCCGATAACCACGACAACAACGCCAGTTGTGCCGGTAAGCCCAAACAAGCCCCAGGCTACTAAAACAATGCCGGCTACAATGCGCACGATGCGACCCGCGGTGGATGCCATGAAAGTGCAGAAGGAATTCATTTTTTATCTCCTTTGATAATAAGTTTATTATGCTACCAGTATAAATGCTATGACCATGTTTGTCTGTGACAAAGTCACATACCTGAACGGGATTTCAGGGCATTTATATCGAGAATTTCCATTTCTCCACGCACAGAACGGATGATGCCTTGTGCAGAAAAATCTTCAAGCAGGCGGCTGATGACCTCCCGCGAACTGCCCAACTCCGATGCAATTTCCTGATGGGTTATATGAAAAGGATTCTGAATTTCGCTGCGATTCAGGATCAAAGCCGCGATGCGCACATCCATTCGACGGAAGGCAATTTCATCCACAACCCTGATGACACTGGTAAGTCGCTGGGAAAGTAAGTCAAAAACGAAGTCGCGCCACAAATCATATCGGCGTACCCAGTCGCGAAATTCCTGAGCGGGTATCATTACAGCTTCTGCTTCCTGCTCTACTGAAGCGATAGCGGGAAAGTTTTCCTGATTGAGAATGGCATTGACGGTCAGGATACAGGATTCGCCCAGCCCAAAACGGTAGAGGGTGATTTCGCGTCCTGTTTCCCCAACCATGTACACACGAACTACACCCGAAATCAGCAGGGCAATGCCGTCCACCCGATCTCCCGCAATGAATACATCACGACCTGCCGGGATGTGTGTGAGGGCGGCAACCTCTTGAAATTCGCGTACCAGGTGTGCGTCAGCACGCTTCAGGATTGGCAGCACGCGGATGACACGGTTATATTGTTCGTCGCTAATCATAAGATTATACTCACAACCACCTGCCTACTCTGCAAACATCTCTGCCAGTGTACTCAGTACTTTTCCCTGTACTGATTTATCGACTTTCCCGAGTTTCTTGACCAATCGTAACGTATCGACTGTCCGTATTTGATCAAGGACGACTTGACCTTCCTTTCCTTCAAAGTGACAGGCAATTCTTGTCGGATACGGTCGCCCCTTTGTCGTCATCGGCGCCACAATTACTGTTCTACTATACCGGTTCATCTCATCAGGTGAAATGACCAAACATGGTCGCGTCTTTTTTATCTCATGCCCTATGGTAGGATCCAGGTTTACCAGGACCACGTCAAATCTCTCGACTACCATTCCCACTCTTCCGCATCCCACGCCGTGACCAACAGACTGTCACCATCTAGCAGCCTGTCATCGCCTTCCTCCGGCATTGCCTGAAAAGCTTCCGCCCATCCATGCCGGGTTGGCAACGCCGGTCTGATCACAATTTGATTTTCCTCAACGGTCAACTCAACATCTTCTCCCAAGTTTATTTGATCCAGCAAAAGTTTAGGAATACGAACCCCCTGGGAATTACCGATTCTCACAATTCGTGTCTTTACAACAGTATTCATAACTCACCTCATTAACTGATTGCATCTTTCTGGTGATTATATTGTAATTACATTTAGTGTTGTGTCAAGGCGAATAACTCTTTTACGCTGGTGAACAGCTATGAGATAAGCGTGCCTGATATTACGGATATTATATTCACACGCACTTCTGCACTTTGTTAACACACCAAAAATCTAATGAATGATCTCCCCGGACCATCTGTCCCGTCCCTGCCAGAATGTGCACTCGGGACAGCTGCTACCCTCCGGATAATCAATCCCCTCCTCATGTGGACAACCTATAATCCTTTCAGCCATAACAACCGATTTTACATCGTGATCCCTTATAAATTTACTGATCTCACCAACGATAAGTTTGACTGTAACGTATATCAACATTCTCCGTAAACCATCGCTCAAGAAAGGTGGCTTCCTTACCTTCACCTGGGATAATACCGACTGCGGCTTTTGTAGCAAATTTATCATTCGGTCCATAAAAGGCAATTGTGGCAAGGGGATATCCCCGAAAACCCTTTCGGGCTTTTTTATCCAACGCATTTGGAGTACGCTTTATCTTGGTCATGGTATTTTTCCCTTTATTCACTTTGAAAGCATATGATTATCTAATCCGGAGGCGTTTTGACCAACATCTACCGGCTTAGCATCGGCAAATAAACTGGAATAAACTGCCCATATTCATCAGCGCCCAGATCACTTTCACCTGAGGGACGGGCTTGTCCATCCATGTCGATGGATGTCCAGGTGTCAATGCCTTTGTCGATCACGGGGGAGTTTTCTGTAATGTGGTAGTCGTCATTTTGGGGATCCGACAAAACCAGGATCGCCCTGATAGGAGAGCGTGCCGGTGTCAATCGTGCCAGGTCCCCCGGTATTGGCATCGTTGGCCCAGGCGCCGCTGCCCCAGAAGGTGGCTTCGAGCGCGGCGCTGCCGCTTTCAACGTAAATGCCAGTGCTCTGCTTGACCATAATCGAGTTCTCAATCGTGTAGGGTCCAGTACCGCCAATCGGATCACGCAAATAGAAACCAACGCCATCGCCCCAGGTGCCGCGATTCGCTGACGACCGTGCTGTAAGCAAGGTTTGCCTCGCAAACGGTCGAGTACAAGCCGCTGCCCGTAGCGGCGATATTATCAGCCAGGACTGGTATTAGCAATGTCAAGCGGATCAGCATCGCCCGGGCATTCCGCATAAATACCGCCGCCTTTAGCCGTTGCCGTGTTCGAGATCACCTGGTTGCCGTCCAAGGCGACATCCATGAAGAAACCGCCGTACAACCTGATCCCACCTCCGTCGCCATTGGTAGCCTGGTTGTCGATCACCCGGTTGCGCTCGATTAACAATCCGAAACTACCGCCCACATCGATACCACCACCAATTCGCGCCTTGTTCCCGCGGATCAGTATTGTGACTAGATCATGCCTTTCGCTGAAGCAATAATCCCGCCGCCGGAACTTCCGGCAGTATTTCCCATGATGGTGTTGCCGACCACATCAACTTCGCCCAGAATCTTCATCCCACCGCCGGAACTCGGGGTTGTATTCGAGTAAATCTGGTTACTGGAAACTATTGCCGTACCGCTGGCACCAACATCCACATACATGCCACCACCGCCATTGCCGACGTTCAAAGTAGCAGTGTTGGACACAATCAGATTGTTGATGATTTCAGGTCCAGATCCGCTATTAATCCCACCGCCCTGAATTCTGGCGGAGTTGTTGCGGATGATGTTATTGCTTACAACAACACTGGCGCCCGTTAAATCCATACCGCCCCCACCCCCGGTTGTATGATTATCGGTGATCAGGTTGTCCATGACGAAACCGCCCGTCATCGTATTGATGCGGATGCCAGAGTCCGAATGTCCCGACACTTCATTGCCACGGATTTCAGCACGACCACCCAGATCCGTAAACACGGCGATCCCGTAGCCGGTATTGTTTTTCACCGCACTGTCAATCACTGCTGGGCTATCGCTGCCTGACACCGCTACACCTTGCCCATCATTGTCAGTGATTTCGCAATTGAAAACCAGCAAATTATCGGTATGAAAGCCCCAAATCCCACCGCCATTGCCATCTTCCGCATAGTTCTCGTAAATCCTGGAGTTCCGGATAATGACCCGGACATGCGTGGTGTGATCGATAAAAACACCCCCGCCCGAATCTGTGCCCGTGCCGGCGTCCGTGGCGCTGCCATCCGTGATAGAAAATCCATCAATGATAACATCACCAATACCTATATCCGCTTGATAATTGATGAAGATGCCAACGCCATTGTCATTGGGATCGATCACCGTGGGATTGGCTGCTGGATTGGAGGTGTTCCAATCAGCAGTGGTGTATCCTCCTGTGAGCGCAATTTTTTTATTGACGATTCTCACAACGGAAGTAATGCCTTTCCCTGTACTGACTTGAGAGTAGGTACCCTGGGCAACGCGAATTTCGTCACTGTCAACGGACGCATTAACCGCATCCTGGATCGTACTGTAACAAGGGGTAACCCCGCCACAATTTCCGCCGGGGGCAACATAGTGGATCATCGGATCAGCCTGGACAGAGGTATACTTCAAGGACAGCGACGAGTAATGTGGTGCTCAGTACAAAAATCAACATTTGGCGTAAAAAATTCCGTCTCATATATTCTCCTTTATGACCTAAACCCGGCAGTGGCTCTTCAAGGGTGACTCTGGGTTGGTGAAAATGGCGATACGCATCAAGGATAGATATAGAGGAGCGTTGCAAAGCCTAAACCCGGTTCAACACACCACCACGTCAATCCGAGTTGAACTGACCATCTTCGTAAATAAATTGAATACAGGAAGTTGAATATTGATTAAACGTACTGTAGTTTAGAATCTCTTGGTTTAAAAGTCAAAATGACCATAACAGAGGATATATTTCAGTATGGGGTGACTATTATTGCCGGGTATTAAGCCCAATATGGTGCAACATATCGCCCATTCTGAAACACCTGGCACTTTTTGTATGAAGTTGCGGCATAGACTCATGACCTGCTAAGGTCTATAACTTTGATATCGCCGCTAACCTTGCCCCACCGCATGCAGTGCAGCGGTTTGCGACTTAAGGTTGGCATACGGGGATTTATCCGGGATTTCGCAACCGGCAGCGCTGATACACCGGGATCCGCCCTTGTGCATACAATCCACCACGCCGGCATAGACTTCCTCCGGCGTGCCGCGCAGCATGATGCGCACCGGGTCAACATTTCCACACACCGCGGGTCCGTCCGCGAAAACCGCTGCGGCGCGTTCCATATCCACCATCCAATCAATATCGATGATATCCGCGCCAGACGCTGCCATATCGGGCAGAATTTTCGAGGTATCCCCACAGATGTGGAGGCGTGCCAGCGCGCCTTTGGCATGGACAGCTTTGATGATCCGCTGCTCATACGGCAAAGCCAACGTGCGATACATTCGCGGCGATATTTGTGATGCGACAGCGTCCCCTATACCAATGATGTCCGCCCCGGCTTCAACCTGCGCTTCGGCGAAAGCGATTTCCACATTAACAGCTTGTTCCAGCAAATCCTGAACCCAGCTGGGTGAATCGTAAACATCCATTAATAACGTCCCCATCCCACGCAAGTCAGCGGCTTGGGCCAGCGCCCCTTCAACCCATCCCATTACAGGCACTTCCCCGCCAACCTGGCTGTGGAACAAACGGATCGCAGATAAACGGTCCTGCATGCGGGGACCATCTTCAGGTCTGGGTGATGAAAGGGCGTGCAGGTCATCGGTGGTTTGCAACAAGGGGATTTTACAGACCGGCAGCCCATCTTCCGGAAACATAATCCCGGCGCCGAAATCGCTGGTTTCCCGATAGGGATCAGAGATGGCTTGCACGATATCCAATTCAAAATCTTCCAAAACAGCCAGATTTGCCGCGCACAGCACACGATAATCCAGGTAATAACGGGAAAGAGGTTGGTGGATGTGATGCGCGGCAAATCCCATCAAGATATCAAAATTCGGGGGACGGTCGACAGGTTTGCCGTGCAAGCGCCGGTTGACGCGTTCCAGAGCATTCATGATTCAGATTCGCGATAAAATAGGGCAACATTTTCGATGTGGTAGGCTTGGGGAAACATGTCAATAGGCTGCACCCATTCCATGTGAAAGCCATACTGCGTCAGGCGTTGAGCGTCCCGACCCAGCGTCGCCGGATCACAGGAGACATAAATGATCCGCTCAGACTTCCCTTCACCCAGGGCGTCCAGCGTATGCCGCTCAATACCAGATCTCGGTGGGTCGACGACGACTATATCAAAATCGCGGTTGAGTTTTGGCAAAATATCATCCACAGAGCCCTCTAATATTTCGACATTGTTAAGTCCTGCCAGGTTATGCTTCGCGTCCACGACAGCAGGTGGATCGATTTCAATGCCCGTAATGTGCTGCGCCTGATCAGCCAGAAATGCGGAAAACAGGCCTACACCACAATAAGCATCCAGTATCGATTCCCCACCCTGAAGGTCCGCAGCTTCCAGCACTGTATCCACCAGGGATTGCGCCTGACCGGTATTAACCTGAAAGAAACTGGTTGCTGAAATCCGGAATTCCTTATCACGCAGTCTTTCTGTTATGTAATCCAATCCGACCAGCGGGGCAATCGCATCATCATGACAGAGTTGGACAATTGAAACCGGAAAATCAACCTGGAGTGATGGGGGTTCCTCATCAGCAGTTTGCAGCACTAACATAAGATCCCTGGTGGCAGTCCCCACGCGCATTTCCAGCCATTCAAGGTCCGGATAAGCCATATCGGGATCTGTCATATCCAGCGACTCTAACAGGTCGCTTAAGAGGGGATGCAGGATCAAGCATTTATCCACAGGATAAACGTCGTGGCTTTGCCCTGATAAAAATCCAAGACGTCCTTGAGGCGTGGTGCGGAAAAGCGCATGGTTTCGATATTCCCAACCCAGACTATCTGCGATGGGTTCCAATATAGGTGGGTTCTCGATCTTTCCAACCCGCTGCAACTGATCGCGCACCACAAGGCCTTTAATTTGGGGCTGCACTTCGTAAGCGATGTGCTGCCACTGGCAGCCCCCACATTTCCCTTCACCAAAATATGGACACCGCGGTTCAACGCGTGCCGGCGAGGGATTCAGAATTTCTAGCACACGCGCGCGCGCATACCGTCCGTGGTCCTGTGTGATTTCAACACGCACGGTTTCTCCGGGTATGGTATACGGCACAAAGAACGCCCGTCCTTCATGACGCCCGATCCCTTCTCCTCCATGAGCCATCGTGTCCACTTTAAGCTCAATATATTCATGCATTGCTGACTCCCCTTGCGTCATTTGGAAATATTCTTATCAGGTATTTAGACATTCAAAGAGTTGCATTATACTACTATACTGATGATTCGAATACTTTACGCTTTATATGGTTTCGCAGCGTTAGCCGTCAGGTATAACGACGTTATACTTGACGCCACTTAGTCAAAACATCCTGGATGCGAATGAACTTACTTACCAGAATATATTCATGGTCCAAAGAAAAGCGTTGAACAAACGTATTTTAACCACCACGCTTCCCACAACCGCCATTTTCTTGGTGGCGTTCGCGCTGCGCGTCTGGGGACTGGCTGATCTCAGCCTTTGGTGGGATGAAGGTTGGAGTGCATCGCTGGCACGCAAACCCATTATGGAGATCATCCGTTTTGTTGCCTATGATAATCATCCGCCACTCCATAACATAATCATGCGCGGTTGGTGGCTGCTGGTTGGGGATGGTGAGTTTGTGTTGCGCTATCCGTCGGTCTTGTTCGGGTTCCTGTGGGTCGCCCTGGCTTATCGTTTGGGCGGGATGTTGGGGAAACGCAGAACAGCCCGGTTGGGTGCGTTACTTCTGGCGCTGTCTCGCTTTGCCATTGTGTGGTCGCAGCAGGTGCGTATGTATACGTGGTCCGCAATGTGGGTCACGTTAGTGCTGATTTCAACGCTTTCATTCTGGCGCAGGCAGCGGTGGCAAGCCCTCCTGATGTATGTTATATCCGCAGCGGCGATATTGCTAAGCCTGTACCTGACTGTCTCCGCACTGATCACAGTCAACCTGGTTTTTCTCGGCTTTGTGGCTCCACCTGAAAAAACCACGGCGCCTGTTCATCCAGTGGATGGGGGCACAAATCGCCGTGGTCCTGCTGGTGATACCGTGGTTGTTGCTCAACGCATCCAGGGTTGAAACCTGGACAATCTTCGAGCCAATAACCTTAATCGAATACCTTCGTTTATATGCGTCGATGCTGGTGGTTGGGAATGCGGTGGACATCTCCGCCACCTGCCTTTCACACTGGCAGCTGTGGCGGTATTTGGCTGGAGTTCCCTGGTAATCGCCATCCGGAAGCGTAAAACATGGGAAAGAGCCGGATTTAGTGTGCTGTTTTCGGGCTTATGGGTGCAAGCCGTTGTGGTCTATGCGGTCTGTTTCGGCATCGTGCCTGGCTTTGCCCGTCCGCTTGTCCCGCGATACCTGCTCCTGATGTCAACCGGTTTTTATATCATACCCGGATGGGGCTATTGCCATGACTGCCAAAACGCTGGGGTTAAAGCACCGGCGGAACATAGCGTTGGCAGTCCTGGGGCTGTTCCTGAGTTCCCCAGTTAGTTGGCTTGAGCACACTCTATCCCGGGCGCGTGCGAAGAGATGATTATGTATCCATCTCCACATACGCTGCGGAACCTGCGCTTTCCCGAAGATGCTGTACTGCTCTATGTAGATCGCGATTGGCCGGTATTTGAAGCGCACTATGCCGGAGAAAGGATTGGCGTACCTTACGGCATGGATTTTAATGACGGAGCAGTCGATGCTTTTCTGACGCCGGTGTGGTATGACCAATGAAGCAGTTTGGGTCGTCACAACGCCGGAAGCCCTCCAGACGGACCCGGGTCAACTCCTGCCAGACTGGCTGCATGCAGCACGCAATCTCACAGTGAAACAATCATCAATGGCGAGAATAAACTCACGCTGTATATACGAACACCTGAACGCCAGGAAACTGACCATAAACTGGCTCCCAGGTGTCCTTCCTGCAGATAACGTACCCGAACTGGCAGATCTGGCCAGCATTGACCATCCCGCTGAATAAATACCGCACCGGAGATACAATACACTGCGCCATAACCTGGTCACAGCAGCCCCAGGCAGAATATCGCATTGAAATTATCAGGAGAAGGCATCCAAAAGGTGCAGATGCATTGAACCCCTGAATAACCCGCGTGCAGGCTATACCTACCAACTTGTCGACATTTACCTGGATGCCAGTATGCCGGGGGGAACATACACGCTTGCTGTCGTAGATGATCAATCCCGTGCTGCAGCACATTTACAGTTTGAGCTGATTCACGCTGCCGCCGGTCTTGACATGGCGATACAACAGGTGCCCAATCCCGTCTCCTATACGCTGGGTGATTCTATCCACCTGATTGGCTATACACTGGCAGAATCAACAGCCAAACCGGGAGGTGCGCTGGATTTGACCTTATACTGGCGCACGGATGCATCGCTCTCATCCCGCTATAAAGTGTTCACGCATATACTCGGTGAAACCTTTAACGCTGAATCCGGTAACTTTCTCTGGGGTCAGCTCGATAATGAACCGGTCGGTGGGCAAGCAGCTACCACACTATGGTCGCCTGGCGCAGTGATTGTGGATCCTTACCGGATTGCCATTGATCCGCATGCTCCACCCGGCACTATATACAATTGAAGTGGGCATGTATGGTTTGGTCGATGTCACCCGCTTGCCTGTGACAGGTCCGGACAGGAGCGGTTGTGGATGACGCCATCCATCTGGTCTCCTTTGAAATCACAGCACCCTGAACAAGATTATTTATCCGTTATAATAAACGTTGATCCACAGACCGGCACAGGTATCCGCAACACGCCGCAAACTCATATAGTATTGGAGTAAGAACAATGAATAGAACATGGCGGCGCAACCTGAATGTGATATGGGTCGCACAATTCTTCGCCATCATGGGTTTTTCCTCTTCCACACCGATATGGTCCTATTACATACAGGAATTGGGCGTGGATGCGAATGCTGTGGCACGGTGGAGCGGGATCATCATCAGTGCTGCTGCCATCAGCATGGGGTTAATGGGACCGGTATGGGGGGCGTTGAGCGACCGAGCATGGGCGTAAGATGATGGTCATGCGCGCTATGTTTGGCGGAAGTATCATCATCGGCTATGATGGGATTTGCCCGTACGGTACAGCAGCTGGCCGTTATTACGTTTGATCCAGGGGATTTTCACCGGCACGGTAGCAGCTGCCACGGCTTTGGTTGCCAGTGACACACCCAAAGAAAAGCTGGGGTCAACATTGGGCAAACTGCAATTAGCCATATTTCTGGGCCAGGCTTTCGGTCCGACAACAGGCGGTTTTATTGCCGATACCTTTGGCTACAGAGCTACGTTCTGGGTTACCTCAGGCTATTTATTCATCGCGGGCTTGATTATCTTATTTTTTGTCAAAGAAAACTTTGTCCCGAACGAATCGCTAAGTCAGGAACCTTTGTGGAAACGCCTGAAGATGGATTTCTCATTGCTCTTTGCCGGTTCAATGTTGACACTTGTGCTTGGGTTGCGATTTGCACTTACGCATTGGTTTACGGATGAATTCACCTGTACTGCCGTTAATTGTTCAGGAACTTCTCCCAACGGGTAGTCTATTAGGGTCGGCAGCAGGTTTGTTATCCACCATATCCGGCGCCAGTAGTGCGATTGCCGCCCCTGTTCTTGGGCAGGATTGCCGATAGAAAAGATGGGAAACGCTTGCTGATGCTCTGCGCCTTTTCAGCAGCAGCAGGTATGGTTGGCGAAGCACTCGCACCCAATTACGGGTGGTTGATTCTGACACAGGTCTTTATGGGCGTAGGCATAGGTGGAACACTCGCCATCATCAGCGCCTATATCGGCAGGTTAGCGCCTGAAGGACGGACCGGTGCAGTGTATGGGCTGGATACCGTTGTTGTCTCACTCTCCAGCGCCATCGGACCCACCCTGGGGGGATGGCTTGGGGATACCCTATCCATTCGGGCGCCATTATACCTGGGTGGATTTTTCATGGCTCTGGCAGGTGTGGGAACATCCTATTTGCCTGATAAAGATGCTATGGATAATCCCGAACCTGATGGAGAAAGCGAATGAATAGAAGGTGGCGGCGCAACCTGAATGTCATATGGGTTGCGGAATTGCTGGCTATCATGGGTTTTTCCTCTTCTTCACCCATTTGGGCCTACTACATCCAGGATTTAGGCGTGGATGCAAATGCTGTGGCACGGTGGAGCGGGATCATTATCAGCGCTGCGTCCATTGGCATGGGATTAATGGGACCTGTGTGGGGGGCGTTAGGCGACCGGCATGGGCGCAAACTGATGGTAATGCGCGCCATGTTCGGCGGGGGGATCATCCTCGGCTTGATGGGATTCGCCCGGACTGTAGAACAACTGGCGTTATTGCGTTTGATTCAAGGCATATTTGCCGGTACGGTAGCTGCCGCAACGGCATTGGTCGCCAGTGATACACCGAAGGATAAACTGGGCTTGACTCTGGGTAAATTACAATTAGCCATCTTTTTGGGCCAGGCTTTCGGACCGACAACAGGTGGTTTTATTGCCGATACCTTTGGCTACAGAGCTACATTCTGGGCTACCTCGGGTTATTTGTTAATAGCCGGTCTCATTGTGTTATTCTTTGTCACAAGAAAAGTTTGTCCCGGTCGAATCGGTGAGCCATGAACCATTTTGGAAACGCCTGAAAAATGATTTTTCATTGTTCTTTGCCGGTTCAATGCTGACGCTCGTGCTTGGATTACGTTTTGCTTTGCGCATTGGATTAAATATGAACGCCCCTGTCCTGCCGCTCATTGTACAGGGATTTCTACCACGCCGGAAGTTTACTGGCATCCGCCGCCGGCGTGCTGTCCACCATATCCGGCGCCAGCAGTGCGATTGCCGCCCCTGTTTTGGGCAGAATTGCCGACAGAAAAGATGGCAAACGTATGCTGATGCTATGCGCATTTTCGGCTGCGGTAGGCATGGTAACCGAGGCACTCGCGCCCAGTTACGGGTGGCTGATTCTGACCCAGGTCTTTATGGGCGTGGGCATTGGCGGCACCCTCGCCATCATCAGCGCCTATATCGGCAGGCTGGCGCCTGAAGGGAGGACCGGTGCAGTGTTTGGGCTGGATACCGTTGTCGTCTCGCTGGCAAGTGCCATCGGACCTACGCTGGGGGGATGGATGGGTGATACCATATCCATTCGGAGTCCATTATACCTGGGTGGTTTTTTTATGGTCCTTGCGGGTCTGGCGACATCCTATTTACCTGATAAAAAAACCATTGAAAAACTTGACGCAGCGAGGCATACAGCTTAAGATCTGAAATTTATCCCGGATTATATATCAGACGCAGGCATACCCTCTGTCTAAAGCCTGCATATTGGGTTCCAGCCACTTGCGCTGACGGTCGGATAAATGCAGTTCAAGCTGCTGTTTGACAGTATCCAGCGCAACGACCCGGGTATACCGTGACAGTGTGCCCAACATCACCATATTCGCCATCCGCATATTGCCCAATTCAGTGGCGATATCACTTGCCGGGACCATAAGGGAAGTAATATCTTTCCGGTCACACCGTTTGTCGATTAGTGATGCGTTCGTAATCAAAAGCCCGCCACTTTTCACCAAAGGTGCATATTTTTCAAATGAAAGCGTGTTGAAAACCATAGCGACTGTTGGATTGCGCACAACCGGGGCGCCGATCTCCTCTTCAGAAATAATAACCGTACAATTAGCTGTCCCACCACGCATTTCTGGTCCATATGAGGGTATCCAGGTCACGTAGAAGTTTTCAGCCATACCCGAATAGGCAAGTAGCTGCCCTGTAAAAAGCACCCCTTGCCCTCCAAAACCGGACAAAATGATGGATTCGTGCACGCATACCCATATCTCACCTAACCTTTGCCGAGAATTTCCACCTGTTCCGTGATTTTATACGTACCTAGTGGAAAATACGGAATCATATACGCTTTAGCCCACTGCATGGCTGTCCAGGGGTCCATATTCCAGTTCGTGGGGCATGTCGACAAGCACTTCGACACATGAAAAACCAAGGTCATGGATCTGGTTAAGGAAGGCCTGTTTGATGGCATTTTTGGTTTTCCGGATTGAAGCCACATCCAATGCTGCCGTACGGACAATGTAAACAGCGCCCGCAGTGTTTGCCAGGAGTTCCGACATTTTTACCGGATAACCAGCCTGAGCGCAATCCCGTCCCAGGGGGGTTGAAGTTGTCACCATACCGGGCAGGGTTGTCGGCGCCATTTGCCCGCCGGTCATGCCATAAATGGCGTTATTGATAAAAATTGTGGTCAGGTTTTCTCCCCGGTTAGCGGCATGAATGATTTCACCTGTGCCAATAGCCGCCAGGTCTCCATCGCCCTGGTAAGTAAAAACGACTTTGTCGGGTTTCACACGCTTAATGCCCGTCGCCATCGCCGGCGCCCGACCATGCGCAGCGACCACGAAATCTGTTTTGATATAATTATAAGCAAGCGCTGCGCATCCAACGGGTGCGACACCAATCGTCTGCTCACGAATCCCCAGCTCATCAATCACCTCCGCGATAAGTCGATGCACGATGCCGTGAGAGCATCCTGGGCAGTAATGCGTGGCAGTTTTGGTCAATGCTTCAGGATAGGAATAAACAACATCCATATCCTCCAGAACCGCTTGCTGATTGAACATGCAAACCTCCCTGTCGTATAAATCCTCGTTAACCTTAGACTGGAACTTCATCACAAAAATCGACAACTTTCGCCAGGATATCTTCCACCATAGGGATAACGCCACCCATGCAGCCGTAAAAACGCAGCGCCACGCGCCGGTCAATGATCCTTTCTACATCCTCGAGCATTTGCCCCGCACTCATCTCTACCACAAAAACCCGGCGCGCGCGTTCCGTTAATTCTGCCAGGCGCTCCTCAGGAAATGGCCATAACGTTTGCGGTCGAAATAAACCAGCTTTAATGCCCATTTTGCGTGCTTCGCGCACGGCTGAATAGCATATACGTCCAGCTGATCCATAAGCCACCAGAAGCACTTCTGCATCATCCGATAAATAGTCCGTATACCGTGCTTCACACTGTTTTATCAATGCCAGTTTAGCTTGAAGGCGTTGATTGAGCCGCTCCAAATTTGCGGCGCCCAGGTAAAGAGAAGTTATCAAATTTGGTTCGCGCCCCAAGGCACCGTTGACTGCCCAATCCGGTCGTTCGTTCCGGATTGATCGCATCGGCGGGAGTTCTGCGGACTCCATCATCTGCCCTATACTCCCGTCACCAGCAACCAGGACCAGTGTGCGATACTTTTCAGCCAGGTTAAAAGCCAATCCCATCATATCAATGATTTCCTGGATGTTTGACGGCGCCAGCACAATGGGATGGAAATCACCATGACCTGCAGTTTTGGTCATAAAAAAGTAATCCGCTTGAGAGGGTTGTATATTCCCAAGACCCGGGCCCCCGCGCATCATATTGACAACGACCACAGGAATCTCTGAAGCTGCTATATAGGATAATCCTTCAGCCATCAAAGATAGCCCGGGGCCCGAAGTTGAGGTCATCGTCCGCACACCGGCACAAGCTGCCCCATAGACCATATTAATGGCGGCGATTTCACTTTCTGCTTGCAGAAAAACACGCCCTTCTTCGGGCATCCGTTTCGACAGGTGCTCCAGAGCCTCACTCTGTGGCGTGATGGGATACCCGAAATAAGCTTCCAGACCATATCGCAGGGCGGATTCGGCAAATGCAACATTGCCCTTAAGCAATTCTTTCGCCATAATCTTCAGCCTCCATCCGCACCAGCGGAGACACGCTGTCGGAGAGTGCGGTAAACTGTAAAGACGGTGTCAGGACAAATGATGGCGCATGAGCCACACCCGACACAAAGTTCGGGGTTTGCCACTGTGACCGGGTGATAGCCTTTAGCATTAAAACGATCCAGCGTCAGGGAAAGAATTTTTGGCGGACACACATGCACACACAATCCACATCCTTTGCATCGATCGACATCGATAACGACGCTACCTTTAGCCATATTACCTCCCGGAAAACCAATTAAAAAGGAGCGCTTGCGCGCCCCTTCTCGAATTTACAATCCCAACATTGGGAGAACAAGGGTAAGTAATATACCACCAGCAATTACGGACCCAAGTTGTCCGGATGTATTTGCCCCCATAGCATGCATAAGAACATAATTAGAGAAGTCCTCTTCCTGCGCAACCTTTTGAACGATACGCCCTGCCATAGGGAATGCGCTGATACCGGCGGCACCTATAAGCGGATTAACTTTGTGCCCCGAAAGGATGTATAAGAGTTTCCCAAACATAATACCGGCTGCTGTATCCAATGCAAATGCCAACAAGCCCAGAAATAATATTTTCAAAGTAGCCCAGGTTAGAAAACTGGAAGCCTGCATCGTACTGCCGACGACCAACCCCAAAAACAAAGTAGCAATATTGATGATTTCGTTCTCAGCGGCTCGTGAAAGTCTTGGAACGACGCCTGATTCCTTCAACAGGTTCCCTAACATCAGGGCGGAAATAAGCGGTGAAGCCATCGGCACCAGAATTCCCACAGCAATCGTGACCAGAATCGGGAACAGAATCAGGGTCAGGCGCGACACTGGACGCGGTGAGTATTCCATTTTCGTCCGGCGCTCTTTGTGGGTTGTGAGTAGACGCATGATGGGCGGCTGAATAATCGGCACTAAACTCATATACGAATAAGCAACGACAGCAATTATTGCAGCCATACTTCGATTGGATGCCTGCCCTATGGATTCGGGATATTCAACCAGAAGTTTATTTGCCACATAAATACTGGTAGGACCATCAATCGCGCCAATGATACCGATACTTGCCGCTTCTGCCATCGGGAAGCCCAAAAGGATTGCCAGTATCAAGGTGCCAAAAATCCCAAACTGTCCGGCGGCGCCCATCAATGCAAAAAGCGGTTGCGCCAGTAGAGGTCGGAAATCCATCATCACACCGATACCGATAAATATCAGCAGAGGAAACAATTCGGTTGCAACACCAGCCTCATAAAGTATATAAAACAATCCGTTTTCCGCGGGATCAATCATCGCCGAAAGCGGCAAGTTGCCAATGATGCATCCGATGCCAATGGGTAGAAGCAATACTGGTTCATACTCCTTAGCAATCGCCAGGTATATCAGTAAGCCACCGACTGCCATCATAATCAGGGTGGGCCAATTATCAATGAGATCAACCAATCCTGCAGCGAGATTACCGAAGTCTGTACCGGTCAACTTGACTCCTTTTCACCTTGCGATACGTTCTTCAAACAAGGGTGTATCATCGTTATCAAGCGTTTGGCTTTTAACCTGAGCTTCTTTGAGAACGCACTTTACCCAAAACATCACGTTTTCACTGGCATATCCGATTTTTTCGAACAATGCGATGGCAGCACTGTTATTTTGTTCGACAACAAGGAAGACATGCCGCCCTTCAGATACATGGGCGCGGGTGAGTGCTGATAAAACTTCGGTGGCGCACCCTTGCCGCCGGTAATCCCTGCGGGTAATGATGTTTGAAAGTTGAGCCGCTCCGGGAATACACACGTTTGTCATCCCCAAAGCAATGAGTTTGCGTCGCTCCCATATTCCATACGCCGGGCCCTTTGCTAATGGATTAGCGTCAAACAAGCCTTGACCAGTTTTTTCTGAGCGCTTAAATGCCTGTATTGCCGCGACATCATTGTCTGCAAGTTGTGTCGCGCGTCCCATATGAAGCGTCCCGACCGAACCCCGGAAAACCATCTGCCACAACGGGAGGATGTTTACTACATTAAAGGCTTCCTCTACGATAGCCCGTTGTTCTTCATTAATAAACAGTCTGACCTCACTGCCTGGTTCAGCCAGAAAAGTTGCATAGTTTGCCAATAGAGCCGGCGATTCACCAATAAAAGCTAAAGCCTGATGTGGGAGTGTTCGACAACTGGCAACTGACATCGCTGGTGAGTGCGCGATATCACATTCCGAAGCCAACGTCGTAGCATTAGCCACAAAAGTAAAATTAGCCAATGTCCACGCTAAATCGCGCGTTTGCTCCGCCATTTGATTGGTCAGAGGAGAAGAACGGTCACCCGGGTCGCTCAAATACATCCTTTTATACCTCTATAGACATGAGTGGCACGCCATGCTGCACTTGCTGACCGATGGAGACGAATATTTTTGTAACTGTACCGCTCAGGGTGGATCGAATGGGATTATTCATCTTCATGGCTTCCAACACGCACAATTCCTGACCCCGTTCAACACGGTCACCTTCAGAAACACCAATACTGACGATAATTCCAGGTAACGGTGATTTTACAGCACCCGATGATCCAGCCTGTTTCGAAGTGATAGGTGTAACAGTTGAAGCGGGGGGTCCAGCGACGGCAGGTTTGCGTACCACCTCAGGCACAGGTGCGAAAGATGGGTGGGCAACAGAAGGCGCTGAAGCGATATTGTTATTCTCCACATTGACTTCTATGGTTTCACCGTTAACAATTGCGACGAACTGGTCGCGCCTGTGGATCAGGTACCACAACTGTATAATCATTCCCGTTGACTGTTACTCTATATGTTGGCATTATAATTCCGCTCCCTTGGAGAGTTTGGTGCTAAAGACCTTCCGTCGCGCCGTTCAAGCTATTTCCGCTGCCTAAGCTGTTCAAAGCGAGAACGCTGCGAAAGATGGCGTCCCCGAACATAATAATCCCATGCTGCCGGAAACGCAGCAGGTACCGGCGTATCGTGTTTTTCTACGTCAGATTCCAGAGATAAGGCGAGGGCAACAGCCACACCCGCTGCTGCAGCCATATGCAATGCCTCAGCGTTTTGCACATTGACTTGATTTTCAATTGCACGATATTCTTGATCGCTCGAAGGGCTATCTATTTCCGCACTCGCCTCGAATAGCTCTTCGTTTTCGGAATGTGCGTCCGTTTTATCTTTTGACCATGCCGTTATCAGATACATCCCTATGACGAGAGCGCCAAGAGCTGCGAATGTCATCCCCATGCCCCACACCGTCAGGATAAGTGCTTGATTGAGCAAATCTGTCATATCAGACCTTATACCGGCATCACGCCGTGTTTTTTAGGTGGCAAATTACGATTTTGTTCGCGAAGCCTTTGCAAGGCAGAGATGATAACCGGGCGTGTTTGAGCGGGTTCAATAATATCATCAAGAACACCGCGTTCAGCTGAATAATATGGGTTGGCATGTTTAGCGCGATATTCCGCAATCAGTTCTTCGCGCTTCGCCACAGGGTCTTCTGCATTCACGATATCACGGTGGTACAAAACGTCCACAGCTCCGGCAGGACCCATCACAGCGATTTCGGCTGAAGGCCATGCCAGATGTATAT
Source organism: uncultured Chloroflexia bacterium (assembly GCA_963700595.1). Classification (GTDB taxonomy): domain Bacteria; phylum Chloroflexota; class Anaerolineae; order B4-G1; family SLSP01; genus PWVB01. The sequence continues at coordinate 1,221,009 of CAVOYE010000005.1, read as the reverse complement.
CCGCCCCCAGACTCTTGCTGCCCATAACGATATAGGCGCCGCCATAGCCCTTGCGCGTTACAATTGATATTTTGGGAACAGTCGCCTCAACATAGGCAAAGATAATTTTTGCGCCATGCCGGATAATCCCCCCATGTTCTTGCCCCACGCCGGGGAGGAATCCGGGTGAATCTGTAAGGGTAACCAGCGGGAGGTTAAATGCGTCACAGAATCTGACAAAACGGGATATTTTATCCGAAGCATTTATATCAATGGCACCCGCCATCATCGCCGGTTGCTGCGCGACGATACCGACAGCCTGTCCATCAAAACGCGCAAACCCAACGATGGCATTTTGCGCCCAATTCTGGTGAACTTCGAACCAGGACCCCATATCGACAATATTTGTAATGACCTGGAACATATCATAAGGCGTATTTGGATCCAGCGGCACGATCGTGTTCAGCGCTTCATGTGTTCTGCCTGGATTATCAGCAGCCGGTATGCGTGGTGGGTTTTCAACATTATTGTCCGGACAATAAGACAGAATTGTTTTTACATGCATTAGTGCATCCTGCTCATCGCGCGCCATAAAATGCGCGACACCACTGGTCGACGTATGCACATAGGCGCCACCCAGACTCTCGTGGTCCACTTCCTCACCGGTTACCCCTTTTACAACATCGGGTCCCGTAATAAACATCATCGATGTTTGGTCGGTCATGATGATAAAATCAGTTAGCGCCGGACTATATGAAGCACCGCCGGCACAAGGGCCAAGAATCACAGAGATTTGGGGAATGACTCCCGAGGAAAGTGCGTTAAGCTGAAATATTTCACCATACCCCTGAAGCGCCAGCACCCCTTCCTGTATGCGGGCTCCACCGGAATCGAGCAAACCGATAATGGGCGTCCCGTTTTGAAGCGCCATACGCTGAACCTGGGTTATTTTCCGGGCATGCGCCAGTGAAACAGAACCACCATACACGGTAAAATCCTGTGCAAAAATGTAGACTGTGCGCCCATTTATTGTTCCAGAACCTGTTACAACCCCGTCGCCAGCGATAGCCTGCGTGTCATCCGGGTGTGCAACAGTGTAGGGTTGGAGTTCCTGAAATGATCCCTGATCGAGGAGCGCATGGATGCGTTCGCGAGCGGTCATTTTCCCTTTCGCATGCTGCCTGTCTATCCGGTCCTGACCACCGCCAAGTTTATAAGCAGCAACTTGTGATTGCCATGCACCCATCCGTGAATCTTCAGTTTCTGTCACACTTACCTCCCATGACCGGCGCATATCCCCTTCTGCGCTGGTCACTTGATTAATAATTATAGTTTCGCCGGTTTAACACCACAATGGATGGCTACAGTCCCAAACATCATCAGGCGCCAATGCACATGCTGTAACCCAACTTTTTTCATTGTATCCGCCATTTCTCCTGGCGTAAGGAATTTTTCCACGGATCTGGGTAAATACTGATAAGCCTGCTTATCACCTGAAAGTAAACGACCCAACAATGGCGGCAAGCTATAAAAATATAATTTGAATAACATGTTCATCGGAAACCGCTGAGGCCAGGTCATTTCCAAACAGACAACCCTTCCACCAGGACGGACAACACGCAGCTGTTCACTTAACGCCTGTGAGACATCCGGTACATTGCGCATCATAAAAGCGGATATGGCAGCATCGAAACTGTCCTTTGTAAAAGCCAGCGCCAACCCATCGGCAATAACCCAGGACATTGGTTTTTCATGAGCTTTTTTCTGCGCTTGCTGAACCATGGCGGGGGTCAGATCAGTCCCCACTACCCAGATCGAAGAATCTCTATTCTGGGCCATAAGAGCGATGTCCCCGGTACCTGTTGCGACATCCAACAACCGGGCTCCCGGTGTCAACCGGGCTGTCTCCAAAGCCACCTTACGCCAGTGTTGGTCTTGCCCTAACGAAATGATGTGGTTGACACGGTCATAATGTAAAGCTATTCGCGAAAATAGTTTCCGAATTCTATTCTTCTGCTCTTCTTCTGTGGTCAATCTTCCCCAACTCTATGAAAACCAGGATTACTGCGCCCTTAAAATCTTTGACTGAGCACTGTCAGCATGGGCATTATAGCTTTGTTACCGGTTTAAACGTAGTGGGAAGTGTCACTTTTCGTGATGCTATCTTTCACCTAAAACTGTCGCTAATCTCTTGCAAGCGCGTATCGAGTACAGCGCGCAATTCAATCGGGATATTGACTTCGACCGGCACTTCAATTTGCAGCAGATATGTCAATGAGATCTGCACAGTATCCTGAACAGGGATATCCAAATTCATATGAAGGGGAATGATAGTATCGATCGGGAAGGATATCTCCTGGCGTCCCAATAAGGGAATATTAAAAGAAGTATTGACGATCGTGGAGAGCGGGTAATCGAAGTCGATTGGCACAGTAACGGTTTCACTGATCGGAATGGATGTGTTGATGGGTATTTCTTTATCAACCGCTACGGACATTTCTATGGGTTCCTCGCCCAATACTGCCAGCGTGTTCCGGACTATGCCTATCGCATCCTGCAAGCCATTTCTTGCCCTAGATAACAGCAGCAGTAAAAAAACATTAAGCGCTAACGATAAAACCACTAAGATCGTCACCACCATCCGCCAAATTCGTGTCGTCATTGTCACTCTCCTTAACAGGGTTTTCATGGATAAACGTGGTGATTAAATTGTCCAGTTCCAGGCTAATCTTATCCAGTAAGCTTGGATTACGCCAGAGCACAGCGTCAATTTGTACGGCGGTAGCGCCCAGGTTCAGGCATGCCATGGCTTCTTGAGCTGACTGGATGCCACCGCACGCAATAATGGGCACCGGCAGTTTGTGTGCCCAACGGGACAAGATCCCAAGCAGTAAAGGCAATACACCCGGACCATAATAACGTCCACGATAAAAACGCGCATCCGTGTCTTCCATTCCTGCGGCAGGGGGCAGCACTGCTCGCGGAGGCGCAGTTAATGTAAGGGCTGCCGCCCCTTCCTCAGAAAGCAAAGGCGCCAGATCATCAACTCTATTGAAAGGGATGCGGACGATGACTGGCTTGTCACCTTCTTCTGCGGCATGCACCAATGAGATCGCCTGGTCTGGCGTTACGCGATCAGCCAGTCCCAATTCAAAACCAACGACACCCCTGAGACGAGAAAGGCGAACTGCAACCTTTGTTGTTTCTTCTGCTGTGGTAGCAACAATGTGCACAATCACGGGGATAGGGAAATGCTCCCATATTTTACCGTAATTGCGAATTACAGTTCTAGCACCAGGGTTGGGCATTCCAGTATGGACAACAAGGTGGTCATTATGTACTCGCAAACGGGGGCCGCCGGCTGTTTTGCGTGGCCTCAGACTCACCGGGTTAGTGACAAATGCCCCTAACAAACTAAAGTCAATTAGATCCGAATATTCATAACCGTATCCCATCGCGCCACTTGCCGGCATAACAGGACGTTGAAGTGAAAGCCCATATTTATGGTGAGGGGCAAGTTCAAACATCGTTATGCGTTCAACTTTTGGGAAGGTTGCTGATTATCAGATACGATTTGTAAATGCATTAAGTCGAACACAGGACCATCTATACATGCGTGCTTTTCGCCCAGCTTCGTTTTAATATTACAGATATCACACACACCAACCCCGCAAGGCATGGGGCGATGCATGATGGCTTGCGCAAAATTGTTTTGTGGATTAAAGCGTGTCTTGAAGACTATTGTCGCCAGATCCGGATAGCGTTCGGAATGCAAAGCCAGGCAAACTTGTTCAGCCCAGACAAGTAATTCTGCCAATACCGAACTGGCTCGCACAAAACCTTCAGCTGCGGGATCTAAAGACTCCAACGGTCCCAGATAACCAAGAGAACCGTCCAGTGTCACCATAATCAACTCAACGTTAGCCGGAAATATCGTGGGCGAAGGAAGCTGCAAACGGGTCCTGGCTTCAATAACAACCGCAACAGAAGGAGCCCTATCCAACAGAGGCATCAATAAAGGTAAATGCTCCACATCCGCAATGAGCAGCAGGCGGTTAGCATTGACTTCAAATCCATGTCCCTGGGGACCCAATACATCCACTTGTGTGCCCGGTAACAGGCGGGTTGCCGGATGACCCGGAGGGACAACTGTATCAAAACCGGATTCGTCAATTGAAGTGGGAAATAAAGGTGCGCGCACAGCCTCTCCCAGGTCTGCCAGAACGTACATACCCGGTTGCGGACTGTGCGCCAATTCGAAACGCGCTTTCCAAGCCGGCGGGCTTGGTCGGGCAGCAATAAATGTAGCAATTTGCTGCTTCATTTTTCTATTGAGATCCCTGTGAATTAAAGGTGCAACCGTCTATAAATTGTGGATCGCTTTCCCGAATACGCCATGGGCTGCCTCCATAATCGCCTCATTGAGGGTCGGATGGGCATGCACTGTTGCCGCAATTTCAGCAGGCGTTAACTCTGATTTTGCTGCCAGGACCAATTCCGGCAATAACTCCGTCGCTTCCGGACCAATAATGACGGCGCCTAAGATTTCATGGGTTGCAGTATCGGCGATTATTTTTGTAAAGCCGACATTTTCTCCCAGGCCTAAAGCTTTGCCGTTAGCCAAAAACGGGAATTTACCCACGGTCACATTCAAACCCTGTGCTTTTGCGGCAGCTTCGCTCAGTCCAAACGAAGCGACCTGCGGTGAAGTGTAAGTACCGCGAGGCATCCAGTTAACAGAGAATGGCGTGGTTTTGCGCCCGGCAATGGTTTCCACTGCCAGTATGGCTTGCGCAGATGCGACATGCGCAAGGGGTAGTAATCCATTGAGATCTCCAATTGCATAAACATTGGGGACGTTGGTACGCATATAACCGTCCACCTTGACCCAACCGCGATCCATGTTTATGCCCAAAGACTCCAATCCTATGTTTTCGCTGTTTGGACGAACACCAATGGCGACCAGCGCAACATCAGCTGTAAGTGTCGTTTCACCCTTAGGGCCTACCACCTGCACGTTGACTCCGGAATCGGTAACAGTAACGCCTTCCACGCGCGTAGATGTCATGGACTTAATTTTTGCGCGGCGCAGGTGGCGGGACATTTCCGCAGCTGCTTCCTCGTCCTCAGCAGGCAGAATATGGTCCATCATCTCTACCACGGTCACATCCGCACCATAAGCATTCCACACCGTCGCAAATTCTAACCCGATGGGTCCAGCGCCAATAATGATAGCAGATTGCGGGAGTTCCTGGCGTTCCAAAGCCTCCCTCGCTGTTAAGATGCTTTTACCATTGACTTCAATCCCGGGAATCACGCGCGCCCGTGAACCAGTTGCCAGGATTATCGACGCAGCGCTGATTACCGTCTGACCGCTGCCGTCAGCCATCTGAACTTCGATCGTCGACGGTGAAGTGAGTTTACCGGTCCCCATGACCACATCAACGCCATTGCCCTTCATCAAGGCTTCAACACCCTTGACCAGGCGCGCAGAAACCTGTCGGCTCCGGGAAACTGCCGCAGCATAATCCAGGGTGACATTATCGGCGCTGAATCCAAACGTCTTGCCACCCTTGGTAACCAGTTCTGCAACTTCGGCATTCCGCAGGAGTGATTTGGTGGGTATGCAGCCCCAGTTCAGACACACACCGCCCAAATGTTCACGCTCAACAACAACGGACTTCAAACCCAATTGCGCTGCCCGAATAGCTGCGACATATCCGCCTGGACCTGCCCCCAAAATTGCCACATCATAATTAGAATCAGTCATTCCTATCTCCTTGGAAGTAAGTTGGTTTTTACTTAATAATAATCAGCTAAGTTGTATACAAAGGTGACAAATGATAAAGAAGGATAATCTCCTTGCTGTATTTCACAAATCTTGTCGTGGATCAGTCAATACATAACCTCACGCGTTCGTCATTTCTGTGATAATGCGCTCCGTTTCATAAAACATCTGCTGAATCGTGAGGCGCGTCGTATCCAGTATAATGGCATCTGGCGCTGCTGTCAGGGGTGCTGTTTCCCGGTTGCTGTCTATCATGTCTCGCAGGTTGATATTCTCCAGCACCTGAGCATAATTCTCTGGTTCTCCCTTGTGCATGCGTTCCAGATGGCGCCTGTGCGCCCTTTCTTCAGGCGATGCTGTGAGGTAGAGTTTCAAATCGGCATCAGGTATAACAACTGTGCCAATATCGCGACCAACCATGACAACATGCCCTTGCGCCGCAATTTGGCGCATACGCAGGGTCAGAGCTTCGCGCACATCAGGATAGACTGATACCGGTGAAACAGCGTCATCAACCTCAGGAGAACGAATAGCCCACGTCACGTCTTGCCCATTAACCAGGACGGTATACTGCCGTCCATCATCTTTTGTAGCCAGAACGACTTTGATATCGAGATCTTCTGCAAGTCGGGAAACGTGGTATTCATCCTCGATCTTTGTGCTCTGATCCAGTGCCGCCCATGCAACTGCCCGATAGAGCACGCCTGTATCCAAATACAAGTACGATAAATGTCCAGCTAAATAATAGCCTAACGTACTTTTCCCGGATGCCGCTGGTCCATCAATGGCTATTGTTGATGGTTTCAACGTGCTTTCCTCCCGGAATTTGACCTTGAGGTGTTTTTTCTCGACGGGCGTTGTGTGGAAGAGGTTTTTCTTCGACCTGCGGGGGTATTTGCGGATTCAGTTGCTGCGTGCAGCGCATGTATTTCACCACGACTGAGTTGGCGCCACTGCCCCAAGGGAAGATCATTGAGTTGCAGCGGTCCCATTTGTATCCGGACAAGCCGTATCGCGGGATGACCCAAAGCTGCGACCATACGTCTGACCAGATGTTTACGCCCCTCATGGATCGTTACCCGCAGCCAGGTTTTCCCCCGCGATTGCCCGTCCAAAATGACCGAACTAAAACGCGTAAGTTTACCATCAAGCGTAATACCACTCTGCCAGCGTTCCATCGAAGCTTTTGACGGCTCTTCATCCAGCAAAACACGATAAACCCGTGGATGTTCATAACTCGGGTGTGTCAAAAGTTGGGTGAGGGGTCCGTCATTGGTCAGCAATAAAAGGCCTTCGCTGTCGGCATCCAGCCTTCCCACCGGGTAGAGGCGAACCTGACTGCTGCGGGCTGACTTTGACTGCGGCAGGTTGACCAGATCTAATACCGTGCGCCTGCCTTGTGGGTCACTTGTGGTCGAAATATAGCCTCTGGGTTTATGCAAAATTACGTAAGAATACGCCTGGATTTTAGCGATCGGTACGCCATCCACATAAATACGCTGCGTTTCACTGTCGGCTTTTTCACCCAATGTCGCCAAACGACCATCGACTGTGATCCGCCCGTCTTCGATCATTTTCTCACAGGTTCGCCGCGACCCATAGCCCGCGCGCGCCAGAATTTTTTGTATGCGTTCAGTTTCCATTTCCGTATTATACCCGACTCTAAAAGGACTGCGAGTAGAGAGGGGCGTTTAGTTGACGCTTTACCCGTTAAGGACTATTATTGAGTCGCAGCCCGATATACTGAATGCCTGGAATAACCATAGCTGAATTATCTCATTCATTTATTGCGGTATTCACACAGGACGATCACTTATGGCAATAGAATTTCTTTCCATCCTAATTTTCACTTTTGCGCTGGCACTCTTGGTTTTAGGCTTGATTACTTGGTGGATGGAACGCGGTAAAAAGCGCGTACTTGGCCCTCTGATGTCGGGGACAGCGCTGACCATCGCAGCCGGATACGCCTTTTTGGGCAGTCGGTTCGCCATCACCACCTTTGGCAGGCTGATTATCACCATTGACCTTCCCCGGCTCATGACGACTGCCATTGTGTACACAATTGGTGTACTGTGCGGGATAAGCCTTGCTGGCGGTGTTTTTCTCTGGATAACCGGGAACTTGCTGAAAACATCACGCTTTGAGAGTAAACTGGTTTATTTTCTCGGCGTGGTACTGGTTATTGCGCTGGTTGTCAGTCTGCTTGCCGTCCGCTTCAGTCAATGAAGCTGGCTCCATAAAGATGGATTCTGCCGCATGGAAAGCGGTGCTTTCGCGGGAATGACACCCAGATTGTTTTAACTTGATACCAATAGAGGGGTGCAACGCAGCTTGTCATTGGTAGCTGCTCTCAATAGTGTACAAAAAAACAGCCTGGATGCATGTGTCATCCAGGCTGTCCCTGTGTTACGATGTCCTGAAAAAGGTAATCAGCATTTTTCAGAGACTTTTTTACCGCCAGCTGTTCTTATGGAATGCAGAGCGTATCGCCGGCGCGAATAAAGTTAAGGTTAAAGATACAGTTACACTGCGCGATGGTCCACATATCAACTCCGTAGAGCGCAGCAATCTGCGTAAGTGTATTGCCGTAGAGGACAGGGTGGGATGTAGCGCAGGTGCACCCTCCGCAAGCATCCGGAGGTGTAACCGGAGGAACCGGCGTACCGAATTGCGCAGCACATACCGGTCCTGGGACAATGGTCTTGGTGGCATCAGGGATATCCAGCACCGCACCTGGATGAATGACATTTGCGGCAACGACACTGTTTTGCGTCGCGATAGCATAGGGGTCCACACCATAAGCACGACCAATGCAAAACAGCGTTTCACCCGCTTTGACGGTATGCTGTCCCAGAATGTCCCAACCCCCACCCGCTGCCATAATCTGACCGGCAGGGAACAAAAGGGCAAGTGCGACAAATCCGTAAATGAGTACGCGGAAAGTGGTTTTCATAAGGTTGGCTCCTTTCCACAGAAATGCATTTTGTTTATTAAATAAATCATACCCGATATTTAATAAATACGCAAGCTTTTACGCTTACAGGGGTGCGTTTCAGAAATCTGGCGAGATCGAAAAAAGGAGAGATTCGCCAGATTTCTGAAATGCCCCTGGCAGTTTTGGTCCGAAGGTAAATCTAAATTGAATGATGAATAATCCAAAACTGCTATCGACTCCAATGTTCGTACGGCTAGTTATCTTCTTTGCCAGAAAACTGAAACACACCCCGCTTACAGGGTACGGTTCAGAAAAGGGGCGAACCTAGAAGCGTCGCGGAATCATCAATCAACTTTTCCTATGAAGACTTCCGCGACGCTTTTTTTCTTTGGGGTATCCAGTTTTAAAGTGGCGGTGCGGGAAGCTACGTGGACAGCACAACCAAAATTGTACCGCACCGCCACTTACCTTGCCGTTTGCTCAGTATTATTACAGCGCATCACCCAGCAGGATACCGAGTACGCCCAGGATAGCCCCCAGATGAAGAAGTAAATCCGTCTTTGCCAGCCACCCAACGACCGGCCAGGCAGGGAGCAGATTAAAGATGAGGCTGATAATCATCAATCCTACCCCAATCAACACCGGCAGCCCTTTACGCTGCGCCAGGTAATCACTGACACCCTTGAGTACGTCCGTCATACTTACCACCTTATGATGAATTGGGGATTATTCTAGCATTGAGCTTGCGTCCTGCCAAACGCCCCATCGTTGTTGGTGAGTTTCTGAAAATCAAGGTCATGCTAAAATAAACCTGCATTCGATTGACCAGAGGAGGATGAAGTGCGAATTCTAGTCACCGGTGGGGCTGGCTTTCTGGGCAGCGCGCTCTCCAACGCACTAGCTGCCGATAAACATGAAGTCATCGTGCTGGATGATCTCAGTATGGGTGATCCACAGCGCCTGGATGCCCGGGTGCTGTTTAACAGGGGATCCATCAGCAACCGGCCAAAAGTCTGGTCACTGCTTCAGGATGTGCAGGTTGTTTATCATCTGGCAGCGCGCGTCCTGGTTGCCGAGTCGGTGCTGTACCCCAGAGAGTACAATGAAGTCAATGTCAGCGGAACACTGGCGTTGTTGGAAGCTGTGCGCGATGTGGGTGTGCCACGCTTCATTTTCACCTCTTCCGGTGCTGTCTACGGCGATCAAGATAAACAACCGGTCGACGAAACAGCTACACCGAAACCGCGTTCACCCTACGCTGTGAGTAAGATCTCGGCAGAGCAGTATGTGCACACGATCGGCGCTTTATGGGGGATAGAAACCATTGCGCTTCGGATTTTTAATGCCTATGGACCTGGACAACCTGTGCTGGCCGCCCACTCACCGGTCATCCCACGTTTTATTCATCAAGCCCGGGGACAAGGCTCATTGGTCATTTTTGGAACAGGCAATCAGAGCCGGGATATGGTTTATGTGGACGATGTGGTTGATGCTCTTAAAGCTGTTCTGACCGCACCCGCAACGATTCCACACACCATTAACATCGGAAGTGGTACCGAGACCTCGATTAACACCCTGGCTAATCTTATCCTTTCGATTACCAATTCATCGAGCAATATCATTTACAGTCCCGTGCGGAATGAAGGATTATCGCGCTTGTGTGCTGATATCTCTTTAGCGCAGCAGTTCCTCGGTTACAATCCACAATATACATTAAAAGATGGAATCAAAAGTATGCTCAAAACAGATCCCAGGTTCAACCAGACATAGAGGGAGGAAATATGCTCATCACCCATGCGCGCGTCGCTACCCTGGGCAGTGCGCCTAAACTGATAGAAGATGGGGCGATTCTGATAAAAAGTGGTGATATTGCTGCTGTCAACAGCACCCAAAACTTGATAGCCGCGTTTCCGGATGAAGACCAATTGGATGCGCAAGGCCAACTTGCCATGCCGGCAACGCTCTGCGGGCACACGCATTTTTACGGCGCTTTTGCCCGTGGATGGGCTTATCCCGGACCACCCGCGCGGAATTTTACGGAGATTCTTGAACGTTTATGGTGGCGGCTGGACAAAGCACTCACAATGGAAGATATCCGCTATTCCGCACTGACTTGCCTGGCAAACGCCATTCGCCACGGCACGACCACGCTGGTCGACCATCATGCCAGCCCCATGGCAATTGAAGGATCACTGGACGTCATCGCTGAAGCCGTATCGCTCTCGGGCTTGAGAGCTGCGCTGTGTTATGAAGTGAGTGACCGGGATGGACCGGGTCGAGCGCAGGCGGGTATCGCAGAAAACACCCGCTTTCTGCGCCGGATGGCACTGGCTCCCCACCCCCAGTTGGCAGCCAGTTTTGGGCTGCACGCGTCACTGACCCTGAGCGACGAAACTCTGGCAGATGCCGTCGCCGCAGCTGAAGGTCTGAACACCGGATTTCACATTCACGCTGCAGAAGGGCAAGCCGATGTGGAAGACAGCCTCCGGAAATCGGGAAAACGCGTCATTCACCGGCTGCACGATGCTGGTATCCTGGGGGCACGCTCTATCCTTGCCCATGCCGTCCATGTGGATGCTTCAGAAATCGCATGCCTGGCTGAGACCGGCGCCTGGGTAACCCACCAGCCCAGATCGAACATGAATAATGCGGTGGGCTTCGCACAGATCCCGTTGATGCTGGATCAAGGCGTAAAGGTCGCTTTGGGTAATGATGGATTCAGCAACAATATGTTTGCAGAAATGAAGTTTACCTATTTAACCCACAAGCTGGTCAATCATAATCCAGCCCTCATGCCGGGTGATGTCGTTTTCGACCTGGCTTATCCGGCAAACGCGCGCCTCAGCAGCATCTTTTGGCCAAACCAAAAGTTGGGAACGCTGGAAGAAGGATCATCGGCAGATATCATCCTTATAGACTATCAGCCCACAACCCCCTTGACAGCTGGCAATTTACCCTGGCATATAATTTTCGGCTATGAAGCCTCGATGATAACAACCACCATTAGCCGGGGAAAAATCCTGATGCAAGACCGCCAGCTCCTCACCCTGGATGAAGAAGCGATTACAGCGCGTTCGCGAGAGCTGGCGAAAGCCCTGTGGGCACGGGTTGTATAATATGACACTCCTGAAATAGGTACACGCTTAACGGAGAGACGCAGAGGCGCAAAGGATGTTTAATATGATACTCTATTTAAATTCGGAAAGCATAGCCCTGAATTAAAAATGTTGAGCATCATACATAGTTAACTCTGCGACGTTGCGTCTCTGCATTAAGGTTTAACGTTTTACAGCAAACCTGTAATTTGTTTATTTTATAACCAAAGCATTAGCATATTGTCACATGCGATAAACCCTGAGCGTTAAATCTTGAAGTGCCTTGAGAGTATGTTAAAATAACGCCAATGCAGATCGATATATTCACCCTGTTTCCGGCGATGTTTTTCGGCCCGCTTCAAGAAAGCATGTTAAAGCGGGCGCAGCACCACGGGTTGATTGATATCATCATCCACCAAATTCGGGATTATGCATTTGACAGGCACCAGATGACCGATGACACACCCTATGGCGGCGGCGAAGGTATGCTTTTGAAGCCGGAACCCATTTTCCGAGCTGTCGAAAGGCGCGCAGGCAAGTCAGATACACCGATTATTCTGCTCTCACCCCAGGGGCAACCGCTCAGCACATCCATGGCAGAATCCCTGGCAAGTCACGCCAGAATTGCCCTCCTTTGCGGGCATTATGAAGGTTTTGATGAACGGGTGCGGCAGCATCTCGTCACTGATGAGATCTCTATCGGCGACTACGTGCTAACCGGTGGAGAACTGGCATCGATGGTTGTTATCGACGCTGTGGCGCGATTTGTTCCCGGCGTTTTGGGTGCGGATCATGGCGCGAAAAATGATTCCTTTGCATCCGGACTGCTTGAGGGACCGCAATTTACGAGACCGGCGGTCTTCAGAGGATGGGAAGTTCCGGACACGCTCCGCTCAGGTAATCATGCGGTGATAGAGCAATGGAAAAAAGAAACGGCGCGATCACGAACGCAAGAACGCCGTCCGGACTTATTGACCTGAGAATAGCATGATAACTTTGCATACGGATATAGTGGAAAATAAGATCATTTTCTGAATAGTGTGAACCTGATGCTAGTTAAAAGCTGTATATGTATATAGGACTTGTGATAAAAGTATGGGGAGTGACAAACGGCAGGACGAATCCAACCTGATACGCAAATTGCAGCATGGGGATCTGAAAGCCCTGGGAGCTTTGTTTACAGCGCACAAGGACATGGTTTACAGAACTGCCCTGGCAATTATGCGGGATAGACGCGCGGCTGAGGATATCCTGCAGGAATGTTTTGTACGTTTATACACATACGCATATTCAGTCGACTCACAGCGCCCGCTCAAGCCCTGGCTTTATCGGGTCACAGTGAATTTGTCCTATGATTGCTCATCAGTAAAAACGGCACAGCCATTGGACGAAATACTGGAGTGGTTGTCAGATTTACCCGGCACCTTTCCATCGCCTGCTGGTAAAACAGAGGAAAAGGAATTGATGGGGATGGTTCATGAGGTTATTGAGGAACTTCCTCCACTCCACAGAGCGGTTATTGTTCTTTTCTACCTGGAAGACCTGCCGTTAGAAGAGATTGCGCAAGTTCTGGAATTGCCGTTAGGCACTGTTAAATCACGTTTATTTTACGCCCGTGAACGCCTGCGTAAAAACCTGAAAAGGCGCGATCATACCGTACCAGAGATGAAATATGAATTCACATAAAACAGATGACTTTGTTGACCGGTTGTTTTACGAAGCATTTCAGCCACTTGCTTCTGCAACCCCGCCGCGGGACGCTGAAAAACACCTTAAGTGCAGGATCCCGGCTTTTAACCTGCGTACGCACAGATTCATGACGCTGCTCCACAGCTTTGGCGCTCTCCATTATTTCCTCTCACACCACCCGTACGCGATCAAGTCCCGCGGACAATACCGTCCTTCACCTTATCTCACGGTAACATTCAGTCGCCTTTCTATGCTGCGCATAGCTTGTTAACGATGGTTCGAGCTTCCGGGGTGAATCACTTAAGAACGGAACACCTGTGTATAAAAGGTTTCAACAGCGGGAGTATCAATATCACACTCTCAGCAGGCAGCAGAGTCGGCATTCTGGGCGCTGCAGAAAGTGGGAAAACCAGCCTTCTCAGGGCACTCGCGTGCATGGACCCGCTCCTTAGCGGTAAACTTTTTTGGGGGGAAGCTGAAGTCAGTCGGAAATCACTGTGGCGTATGAAAAGGCGACAGCATTATATTTCTTTGCTGCTCGCAAATCCCTATGCTTTTTACGAATACAAAACGCGAATCGGCGCCCTCCTGCACGACATTGAAGCCATGAGCGGGAAAACCGCCGCAGAACTTTTACAGGAAATAAAGATACCGGTTGCCGCACTGGACCAACCGGTGGAAGCGCTATCGGGGGTGATGCGCATCCACCTCGCTCTGAGCAGAATTCAGCAAAATCAATCCCCCGTGGTGCTCATTGATGACATTTTCAGATATGTTACGCCCGAGGTGTGGCAAAGCGTTTCTGATGGTGTCTCCGGCATCATGGGTGGTTCTCAGGCGCTATTACTCGCCAGCCGGTTCACCGATTGTTTGCGTGTGACGGACTATATCCTGGTTATTCACCAGGGCACTTTGATCGAGGGCGGACCCAGGGATGTTATCCTGTCCAATCCGGCACATCCTGTCACCTGTGCGTTAGTCCAGCATAAAACGCCTGGTCCAACCAACCCAACAACTGCGGCAAAAAAAGGGCATGTTGATGAAGACGCAATCAGCAATGGGGAAGCGATTTCACTCTCACCCGGACATTGGGTCTACCCTACCTGACCAAACGTCTATGGGTACATTGGCAATTAATATGGTATTGATATTAAAAATAGAATTGCTTGACTTTTACGCGTTTCCCAATAAAATGGAAAAAGCGTGCTGGGCACGGTTGCATTATGAAGGCATAAAAACCGGCACGCTTCCGCCTTAGTATAAAAGGAGGTGACGTCAAATCACGTATCAAGGCGAATAAATAGGTCATATATGAAGTAATAGGAAGTATCCCAAAACCCATTCCTTTGAAGGAGGAGAAAAATGTTGAACAAGAAGCTTATGGTCGTATTAGGCGCCATCGTCGTGCTGAGCCTCGTTTTGAGTGGCTGCGTCACGCCGACCCCTGAGACAATCATTGAAACAGTTATTGTTGAGAAGACGGTTGAGGTTGAGACCGTCGTTGAGAAGACGGTTGAGGTTATGGTAACCCCGGAACCAACCGAGGAACCAGCCGCCGGTCCCAAAACCCTTGTCGTTTGTCAGGGTCAGGAACCAGATACCCTCTACCCCTACGGTGGCGATATGCTGGCCGCCGGCTTCGTCCAGGACGCCGTTTATGACGGTCCTTTTGACAACCGCACCTATGCCTACCAGACCACCATCCTCGAGAAACTCCCCAGCCTGAAAGACGGGGATGCCGTTATCGAGGTCGTGACAGTCCAGGAAGGCGATATGGTTGTGGACGCCGACGGTAACGTTGTCGAGTTAGCTGTAGATACGCCCATGCACCCCGCCGGCTGTATGGCGGACGACTGCACCGTCGTATTTGACGGCACACCTATGGAAGTCGATCAGATGGCAGTCACCTTCAAGTTGATGGAAGGTCTGATGTGGTCCAACGGCGATCCGCTGACCACCGATGACTCCGTTTACAGCTTCGAATTGATTGCTGATCCCGACACGCCCTCCAGCAAGTATACGGTTGAGCGCACCACCTCCTACGAAGCCGTCGATGATGTCACCGCTGTGTGGACCGGTCTTCCCGGTTATATTGACAGCACCTACTTCATCAACTTCTGGCACCCCTTCCCGCGCAAGCTCTGGCAGGAAGAGCTGGGCTACAGCGCTGCTGACCTGATCGAAGCCGAGGAATCCTCCCGCATGCCCATGGGCTGGGGCGCTTTCATCATCACCGAGTGGGTTGCCGGCGATCACATCACCGTCGTGAAGAACCCCAACTACTTCCGCGCCAGCGAGGGCCTGCCCTACGTGGATACGGTCATCTACCGCTTCGTGTCCGACTCCAACTCCGCCGTCGCGCAGTTGATCTCCGGTGAATGCGATATCATCACCCAGGACAACTCCCTGGACGACCAGACACCCTTGCTGCTCCAGCTTGAGCAGCAGAGTGTTGTGAATCCCGTCTTCGTGACCGGCACGGTCTGGGAGCACGTGGACTTTGGTATTAACCCAATTCCATCCTATGACCGCCCCGACTTCTTCGAAGATGTCCGCACCCGCCAGGCTATCGCGCACTGTCTCGACAGCCAGAGTGTTGTGGACACCATCCTTTACGGCCGGTCCATCGTCATCGGCAACTACATTCCTCCGGAACACCCGCTGTACAATCCTGACATTGTCACCTATCCTTACGATCCTGATGCCGGTATGGCGCTGCTTGAAGAGGTAGGTTGGGTGGATTCTGATGGTGACGGCATCCGCGAAGCCTCCGGCGTCGAAGGTATTCCTGATGGCACGCTGCTGGAATTCAAGTGGGAGTCCACCACCGCCACGATGCGCATCCAATACATGCAGATCTATCAGCAGAACCTGTTCGAATGCGGTATCAAGGTCAACCTGGAGAACCTGTCCGCCGGTGAATGGTTCGCCGATGGTCCCGAAGGTCCGTTCTTCGGACGCCAGTTCGATATGGGTTCCTTCGCATGGCTGACCGGTGTTGAGCCACCCTGCGATCTTTATCGTGGTCTGGACACTGACATCCCCTCCGAAGAAAATGGTTGGGGTGGTCAGAACAATCCTGGCTTCATGAATGCCGAGTATGACGCCGCCTGCCTCAAGGCTCTGAGCAACCTGCCCGGCAGCGACGCCTACATCGAGGGCCACAAGGAAGCACAGCGCATCTTCGCCGAACAACTGCCTGTCGTTCCGCTGTTCCTGCGCATCAAAATCGCGGCGACACGCCCCGAAGTTAAGGGTTTCGTCATGGACCCGACCCAGAACTCGGAGATGTGGAACATCGAGGCTATCGATCTCGATATGTAAGTAACCGCTTGTTCAATGGTGGCAGCGCTTAAGCGCTGCCACCATTTTTTAGGCACGATTCTCTTGCCGCAGGGAAACGCATGCCGGGACAGAGCCCCCGTGCCCACTATGCAAAGAAATGACGCCAGCATGCGACGGCAGCAGAGGATTTGCGCATTGTTTGTAGTTATAGCACTATAAAATACCGATTCAGTCGCTATCCGTGGACGCAAGAGAACAACAGTTGACGGCATGAATGACGACGGCAACCGTGTTACCAACCACACAGAAACATTTCTGCCATGCAGAAAAAAATTAAGTTCCGCAAGATTGAACCTTATGCCCCCATAAAGGGTAACTTATAAAGAATTAAGCAGGTCTTAAAGTTTGTATTATCAGGAACGGGGTTGCACAATCCCTTATCAGAAGAATTCTGAGACAGAAGGAAGAAGGAGTTAAAATATGACGAGTTACCTCATTCGTCGCTTTTTCCAAATGGCGATAGTCGTGCTGCTGGCGACAGTTGCGATTTATGGACTACTCAACCTTGCGCCAGGTGGTCCCATGGCGGGGTTAAATCAGATTGGCGACCGCAGAGCACGCTTCAGCGAGGCGGATAAAGCCCGCCTGGAAGCCTATCTGGGTTTGGACAAACCCCTTGTCCTGCGCTACCTGGCGTGGTTACTCGGCGAAGACTGGCTGGGCGCTGATTATATGCACCTGGGGCTCAAAACACCGGACAACACCCGTTTTTATGCCGGTCCGGGTATCGCCTACGCATCTGGTGGTTATCCGATCTGGGTCTCCGGCACTTCTATGGGATCTGGGGCTGAAGGCATGGATGTTATTCGTGCCGACAAAGTTTGGATTCGCCCGGAAGGCGACCCGCCGGAAGACGTGGAAATCATCAAAGCTGCCATCATTGAGGTGGACGGCGGAACCATAAAGGCGGATGTCACCAATGTCATCGCCGATATATGGATCGAAACATCGGAGGCGACAGAATGGGAATACACCGGCGCCCCTAAATGGCCGGAAGGGAACTGGGTTAACGTCTCATGGCTTTTTGGCCCCTACGGTGTGCTGGGAAAATACGCGCACTTCCACGGCACGGGTCACGGGGTGCTGCGATTTGATTTCGGCAAATCCTGGTCCGTAGCCCGCGGGCAACCCATTTCAGACATTATGCAAAGCCGTCTGAAAAACACGCTGACTTTATCCATTGCGGCGACGGTTCTCTCGCTCGTGGTAGCTATTCCGATAGGCATCTATTCAGCGGTGAAGCAATATTCGCGGTTGGACTATATCGTCACCACCTTCACCTTTTTTGGCACCGCGATGCCCGTTTTCTGGTTGGGGCTGATGCTGGTTCTTATCTTTTCGGTCAAATTCAGGGAGTGGGGGTTACCCTATTTCCCAGCGGGTGGTGTAACCAGCGTGCGCACACCGCCACAGGGAAGCCTGCTCCGCGTCCTCAACATCAAACCCGGGGATTTTGTTGACCATGCAGTCCACCTGATTTTACCCACACTGACGCTGGGCCTGCTGCAAATGGCGGCATGGAGCCGTTACACCCGCGCCTCGATGCTCGAGGTGCTGCGCCAGGATTACGTCCGGACCGCACGCGCCAAAGGGCTTGCTGAAAGGTTAGTCATCGTCAAACACGCCATGCGCAACGCCCTGATCCCGGTCGTGACCATCATCGTCTTCACCATTCCGGGCATCTTCAGCGGGGCAACGATCACCGAGACCATCTTCTCCTGGCATGGGATGGGACGCCTGTATTTTGATGCGCTGGGCGCTGATGATTGGCCCCTGGTGATGGTTTTCCTGTTCATCGTCGCGGTGCTGACCGTGATCGCGACCCTTGTGGGCGACATCCTGTATACGATTGTAGACCCACGCATTCGCTATGATTAACCCGTCGACAAACCAATTTAATCAGAGGACACTATTATGACAGCAGAAGAATCTCTAGAGCGTCTTGATGCTGAGGGCATGCTCACGCCGGAAAAAGAAAACCAGTTCATGATTGTCTGGCATCGATTTTCACGACACCGTTTGGCACTCGCAGGTTTAGCTTTGATCGTTATCTTTATTCTGATGGCGGTATTTGCTCAAAGCCTGGCTCCGTATGACCCGATTCAGGATCAGGACCCCTACCTTAAAAACGCCCAACCCTCAGCGGATCATCTTCTGGGTACCGATGAAATAGGGCGCGACGTATTCAGCCGGTTGCTGTATGCCGCGCGTATCTCACTGACAGTGGCTTTTACAGTCACGATCTTCAGCGAGATCATCGGAGCTGTCCTGGGGGGTATCTCGGGCTATTTTGGGGGCATCGTTGATAATCTCATCCAACGCATTGTGGACTTCCTGCTGACCATTCCGACACTACCGTTGCTCCTGGCGTTCTCCTCCATCCTGCGCGGCATTGAAGTCCCGTTTGTGCCGAAGCAGTATACCAGCGTGATCGTCATTTCGGTGATCCTCATCGCCTTTGGATGGATGGGGACGTGCCGTCTCGTACGAGGTATGGTTTTGAGCCTGCGGGCTTTGGATTTCTCTGAAGCCGCCCGCGCGATGGGTATGTCCAATGCCCGTATTATTACCCGGCATATGATCCCCAATGCCATGGCGCCGATTATTGTCAGCGCGACGTTATCATTGGGCGGGGTGATTGTGCTGGAGTCCGCCTTGAGCTTTCTGGGCTTCGGTATACAGCCCCCGGTGCCCACCTGGGGCAACATGCTCCAGGCTGCGCAATCCGGTTTGCTGGGACAGCCTGGAAAAGTATTTTACCCTGGTCTGGCAATCTTCCTCACATCCCTTGCCTTTAACTACACAGGCGATGGTCTGCGCGATGCTCTTGATCCACGCCTGAAGTTGTAAAGAGGAGTTTAATGTGGAAACCGTAAAAACTGATGACAAAATACTCGACGTTCATGGATTGAAGACGTACTTCTACACGGAAGATGGTGTGGTCAAAGCCGTCGACGGCGTGGACTTTGATGTCCAGCGCGGTGAAATCGTCGCGATTGTGGGTGAAAGTGGTTGTGGAAAAAGTGTGACCTCGTTCTCGATTATGCAGTTGGTGGGTATCCCCGGCAAAATCGTAGAAGGCGAGGTAATGTTCAACGGACAGGATCTATTGAAACTATCCGAAGCCGAGATGCGCCTGATGCGCGGAGATCGCATATCGATGATCTTCCAGCAGCCGACCTCCTGCCTGAATCCGGTCTTCCGTGTTGGTGATCAAATCTCCGAAGTCCTGGAAATCCACCGCGGTACCGACAAGAAACAGGGATGGGAAAAAGCCGTCGAACTCTTGCGCACTGTGGGCATCCCTGAGCCGGAAAAACGGATCTATGCCTTCCCCCACGAGTTGTCGGGCGGTATGGCGCAGCGGGTGATGATCGCAATGGCGCTTGCATGCGAACCGGAACTGCTGATCGCGGATGAACCGACAACGGCATTGGACGTCACCATTCAGGCCCAGATTCTTGACCTGATGCGTGACCTGCAGCACAAACTGGGCGCCTCCATTATCCTGATCACGCACGATATGGGCGTGGTGGCAGAGATGGCGTCACGTGTTTCGGTGATGTATGCGGGACGGGTCGTCGAGCAAAGCACGGTCAACACAATTTTTGATAACCCGCTGCACCCCTACGCGCGGGGCTTGTTAGCATCGATCCCGGTCATGGGCGTCGTAAAAAAACGGCTGGACACAATTCCCGGTTCCGTACCCAACCTGATCGATCTCCCGCCTGGCTGTAAATTTGCACCGCGCTGTCTGGCGCGCATCGAGCACCAACTTGAGATATGCACGGAAAAGGAACCTGATTTAATCGAATATGAGCCTGACCACAGAGTCCGTTGCTGGCTCTACCAGGACTTTGAGGGAGGGACAAACAATGGCTGAGATGAATGCAAAAGGTGTGAATACCAGTGACCTGATCGTTGTTGAAAATCTTGTCAAGTATTTCCCAATCCGAAGTGGCCTTCTGCAGCGGGTCACTGCGCAAGTCAAAGCCGTTGATGGGGTTAGCTTCTCAATCAAACGTGGTGAAACATTGGGGCTGGTCGGTGAGTCTGGCTGTGGTAAAACAACAGTCGGTCGGACACTGCTCCGTTTGATTCCCCCGACAAGTGGGAAAGTGACCATCGATGGTATAAGCCTGTTTGAGACGCGGGGCAAAGAACTCAAAGAGATGCGTAAGAATATGCAAATAGTTTTCCAGGACCCGTTTTCCTCTCTGGACCCACGGATGCCTATCGGCGAGAGCATTATGGAAGGTCTGGTTGTGCACCGGATCGGTACAGCGCAGGAGCGATGGGAAAAGGTCATCAGCCTGTTGCGGATGGTGAACCTTGAAGATTTTCATGCAAAACGATACCCCCACGAGTTTTCCGGTGGACAGCGTCAGCGGATTGGTATAGCCCGCGCGCTGGCTTTAGATCCGGAATTTATTGTGGCGGACGAACCGGTTTCAGCCTTGGATGTATCCGTTCAAGCCCAGGTCTTGAATATCCTGATGGACTTGCAAGAACAGCTGGGATTGACCTATTTATTTGTCGCCCATAACCTCAGTGTGGTTGAACATATCAGCACCCGTGTCGCGGTCATGTACCTGGGCAAAATGGCAGAACTCGCCGCGCGTGGACCTATTTTCGAGAATCCACTGCATCCATACACGCAAGCCCTCATGTCAGCGATACCCATTGCTGATCCGAGAAAAGCAGGTAGTCGGAACAGAATTATCCTGGAAGGTGATGTGCCCAGCCCCATCAATCCACCGTCGGGATGTCATTTTCACCCGCGCTGCCAGTATGCAATCAAAGGACTGTGCGAAAAAGAGGTACCTGTTTTCAAAGAATATGATGAAGGACATTTTGTAGCCTGCTGGTTGGTTGATAAAGAAGCCGGAAATTAAGGGGACTATGGAAAAGGCGGGGATGAATTCCCCGCCTTTTTGTTTACATATTTATTCGCTTATATTACACACGTTATTTATTTTGTTTACTTCCCTTAATCATAACATAAGCTATAATGACTATCAGGGTTATGAATATGTCAGAAAATCGTCCTCGTGTTTGGCAGGCGCTTGTTATTCTTATTTTGATCGGGGGGGTCATTGTCTGGTGGGTGAACAGCCTGCCGAATGAAGATCCACTGTGGTTTTTACGCGTGTTCACTGGTCGGGCAGATTGGATCGTCGTCTATCAATCAGGCAAGACAACGATGCTCTTTCCCGGTGATAGCGGTTACGATCAAATTATGAATACATTTTCCAGTGGCGTTGCCCAATGGACAGGCTACGAAGGCGGTGTTGGGCTCTCTGACGAAAATCTGGCGCGATATCGCAATGAATGGGCTATGCTGGAATTACATTTTAATCAACCAGCCAAAGTGCATACGCGATATCTCTATGCCGAAGCGAGAAATTATTTCATTCCATTATCAGGTACGCACGCAGAGTACCGCCGCGTCTTCGCAGGTCTCACGGACACACCGCGGATTGGTGTCGTCAATATGAGCGAAGAACATTTTACAGCACTTCAGAATGCGGTCACCCAAGCCTTGCAAGACACGACTGAAAACCAAACTGATTTATAGAAAGGATTCATGGAAAATCCAGTACCACGCATACTCGTCGTCGATGATGATCCTGAGATAATCGACCTCATCCAAGAGATTCTCGAATTAATGGAGAGTGAGGTACTCGTTTGTACCAATGGTGAAGAGGGTTTGGATCTTCTCAAAACGGAGATGCGAGAAGGACACTCAGTCGATGTCGTTCTATTGGATGTGATGATGCCCGGTGAAGATGGATTTCACATTCTGGACCAGATGAAAACTGATCCGAAGCTCAGTCAAATCCCCGTTATTATGATCACCGGTCTGAACTCCGTTGTCGCAAAAGCGCGTGGTTTACAGATGGGGGCAGAAGACTACATTACAAAACCATTTGATCCGCAAGAGCTGTTAGCCCGTGTCGGCGTTGTGATGCGCATACGCCGCACGGAGAACATGCTCCGGCAGCGTAATCAAGAACTTGCTGCCCTGGATGATATCAATCGCACAATCTCCTCAAGTTTGGATCTTGATGAAGTATTAACCTCTGCTCTCAACGGATTAAGCCAGTTAGTTGAAGCGGACGCTTTAGCCGTTATCTTGAATGAGGAAGATTCTGAGGCGTGGGTCATACGGGCAGCCCGTACCAGGAAGGATGTCTGGCTGGAAGGGCGCGTGATACCAGAGGACGATGAGATTCTACAGAGGGTATCCAAAGAAGTGCGTACCATCTTTCAATCCACCCTTGAGGGCGCCTTCTGGAATACAGCTTTGGACGTTAGCTGCCTGAAATTGTTGTGTGTGCCCCTGGTTAAAAATGAAGAAGTCGTGGGCGCTCTTGTTG
This sequence comes from uncultured Chloroflexia bacterium, assembly GCA_963700595.1. Taxonomy (GTDB): domain Bacteria; phylum Chloroflexota; class Anaerolineae; order B4-G1; family SLSP01; genus PWVB01. Next base: position 1,197,798 of record CAVOYE010000005.1, on the reverse strand, counting down.
CGCTGGGCAGCACGGATCGATTGACATCCCAGCACACACCTCTCGTTGAACATATTGCAGCGACGGTGGCGGTTGCCGTTGAGAAAGCCCAGCTCTTCCGTGATTTGGAAGTGTTTGCAGGAGCGATAGAACGGTCACAGAACCAATTGATCCAGGCTGAAAAGATGGCTGCCGTAGGACGCCTTGCTGCTTCCCTTGCACACGAAATAAACAACCCTTTGCAGGCTATACAGAACAGCTTGCACCTGGCACTCCACAAAGGACTCGAAGAGGAAGATAGAAGGCGATTCGTGGATTTGGCTCAAACGGAAGTCAACCGCCTGGTACAAATTGTCAGACGCATGCTTGATTTTTATCGACCCAGTACAACGACGCAACAATTCATCGTTAATCGCCCGGTAGAAGACGCGCTGGCAATCGCCGGTAAACGACTGCAACAAAACAAAATTCATGTTGAAGCCCGTCTGAGCCCATCCTTACCCTTGATAAGCGGGACAGCTAACCAGTTGACACAAGTCTTTCTTAATATTATTATCAATGGTATAGAAGCTATGCCGGATGGGGGTACCCTGTGGGTGGGGACAGCCTATGACACAAATCCAGGTCGCGAAGTCGTCATTGCATTCCGAGACAGCGGGTCAGGCATACCCGCTGACATCCGCAACCATCTATTTGAACCCTTTCACACTTCCAAACCAACGGGCACAGGTCTGGGACTGGCAATTAGTTACGGTATTATCGAAAGGCACCACGGTGTAATTGAGGTCGATAGCCCACCGGGTGGCGGTTCCACATTCATCATTCGCTTACCAGAATTCCGGGATTAATTATGGAACAAAATATACGAATATTAATTGTAGATGACGAAACTGCTGAACGCATAACGCTGGGTGAAGTGCTGCGTCTGGAAGGTTATCGCATCACCTTGGCGGCATCAGGCGAAGAAGCTCTGACTACAGTCAGACAGGAGATGCCATTTGATTTAGCCATCCTGGACTTAAGATTACCCGGTATTGATGGGTTACAAGTCCTCGACGGCATCCACCAGGTTTCACCTGACACCGTTATTATTCTCATCACAGGTTACGGCACACTGGAAACAGCCATCCAGGCACTGCGTAAAGGCGCTTATGATTTTCTGCTGAAACCATGCCCGGTTGAAGAAGTTTTGAGCGCCGTCAGACGGGCATCATCCGAACTCAAGGTGGGTCAGCACCGGCGGGACCTGGTAAGTCGTCTTCAAAAAACACTTCAGGAATTAGTATCCACCGATCAGTCAAACGAATCAGAATCGCCTGCTATAAAAAAAGATACCACAGAAACCCTGGCAGTCGGGGATATCGTGATTGACAGAGCCAAACATATGGTTAAATACTTGGGAAATCCTGTCGACCTGACACCTACAGAATTCCGCCTCCTGGATTGCTTAATTAGCCGTGCTGACGAAGTGTGCACTCCCCAGGAACTTGTGCGCTGCGCGCAGGGGTACGAAACTGACGCTTGGGGAGCCCGTTCAATAGTACGGGTACACATCCGCCGTTTACGGCGTAAAATAGAGCCAGACCCGGAAAATCCAAAATATATCCTGAATATCAGGGGAGTAGGATATCTATTTTCCGAATCCCAAGATTAATTAAAAAGAGGAATCATGACTAAACTAAACAATAACGCAGTCAAAATGCAAAAGTTACGCCACGCTGTGGAGCGGATCAGAAACCTGCGCTCAACACAACACCAATCAGAACAAAAAAAATCCTGGCTTTCTAAGCTGATGGCACGCCTTAGACTCAACGTTCCGCCCAGGGATGAAACCAAGAATTAGCCATAAAAAAAAGAAAAGCGGATCGGCGTCGATCCGCTTTTCTTGCTCTGTTCGGTGATTTAGCGCCGCACCAGGAAAAAGTTTTCCCCGATTGCAGTGACACCATGATAGGCAACATCCGCGCGCACAGTTATCCAGGAAGATGGACCAATACCACTTAGCAAAACTTCCATATTTGCTCGCCCCTGCGCATCTGTGGTAGCCGATAACAGATCCCCGGCAATATCATCTCCCCCTGAGCGGTATAACTTGACACGGACTTCAACACCTGCTGCAGGATCGTTAGTTACTTTATCGAACACAAGCACGGAGATTGTTTGCGGTTTTTGTGAACTGATCGTCAAGTCACCCAATTCAACAACGACATTCAAAGCAATATGGGAATCAACATCTGTGTCAACACGTTCGGCAAAGTTATCAGGTACAACATTGTTAAACACTGTGAGATAAACAGTGCCCAACTCATCAACGCTGATCTCAGACAGCGCCGGATTCCAAATCAACTTCATATGCTCGAAGTATTGAACGATCGTATCACCCTCAAAATACATTTCGGTAATTGGGTAACCAAAAACCTCCGGACCCCCGTATTCTTTGTAGAAATCCAGGAAAGAGTAGCAAACCGTGTGTCCCGTTTCAGGATAGAAAAACTTGCGCGCGCTCATACGCGCTGGTTCGTTCACACCCGGAGAAGCATAATTCAGCTCTTCTCCTAAATGCCCAAGTTGCACAGAGTACGTGCCGTCGGGACTCATATGCCATTCCATCCGGGCATTCTGAAAATACTGTATCAATACGCCGTCCTGGTAATATGGCTCTGTAAGCGGGTAACCAAACACTGCCAAACCACCATGGGCATTAAAGTATTCCAGGAACTCGCCAATAACCCAATGACCAACTTCGGGGAAGAATTCACGCGGTAGCTTTAGACCATCCTCAGCAGAGACCGGCAGGATGATTAACAACATACTGGTTAGAATGGCGATGAAAATTCTGGTTTTTATTAGGACGTTTTTAACCTTCAAGAAACTCTCCAACTATACCGCATATAGGGACAATCAAAATACCAACCACAACATACACGTAAAAAACATTGAGATTTTATCTTCTTTATTATTTTACACGACTTTTCAAATATATGCAATAACCAAAATCAGGTTAAATTATCAAAAAACAACGAAAAATGGACTAACTTTGATCCGATGGATGATGGGAAAGCTTGATTAGCGGTGGTTTAGACCCAAAAATGGGCAGGAAGCGCTCCTCTCCGTTAAACAATCGCTGTATATTGGGACGCAGTGCCCAGAGCGTTAATAACATCGTTGGCAAACCAAATCCAATCGCATATGCAACATCACCCCGAATCAGAAAAACGACTGGCAGTAAAAGCGCAATTAAAATTGATGCCACCGAAGCATGCCCAACCAGCAACCCGGCGGCAACACCGGCGGCAATAAGTATGGGTAAACCGATGACCCACATGGCACTGGATACCCCAACGCTGGTACCCGTTCCCGCACCACCATGAAAACCCAAAAACAAAGAATAATTGTGTCCAATGACAGCCATTGTACCTGCCAGCGCAACACCCCACATGGAAAGCCCAGCTGTATGCGCCAGGCCGATGGCAGTAGCGCCCTTCAACGCATCGAATACGGCGGTAAGAAATGCAGCAGAAAATCCCGCCGAGCGCCACACGTTTGTCCCCCCTGTGCGACCGCTGCCGTGTTCGCGTACATCAATGCGTTTCACCAACCATGCCCACAACATTCCAAAGGGTATTGAACCCAAAACATATGCTCCCAACCATACTAAAACTAACCGTAACATATGCACCTCTTGCTAATATCCAAGTTTATATTCACACGATTATAAAATCATATTTTAGATTTACTTAAAATGACGTAACTGCTTCTCAAAAATTCCACCTTACCTGGATGGTCTTGATAAACCTTGCACCCATACAGCTAACTGTATTATATGACACAACCCTGCACCGAGATTATGGATACGGGTACTCAAAGCTGATGCTTGGAGTATTTTCACAAAGATTTATAGGAATAAACCACTAAAACGCAACTTAAAGCAACGTGCCGTGTTATTATAACTGATAGTGAGGTAAATGTGGATCAAACATCTAATATAGCACAGGAGGCAGTAATTACGCGTTAAATTTATACTCTCCCCAACAGTTGTGTTATACTCATATAAGGCATAATTTGCATGTGGCATGAACTGCACAGGCTGTTCAGCAGTCTGTTTTTGTCTGAGATATAATGCATGCCCAGGTGGAATGAATGCACAAACTTCTTCCATCCGCACAGGGGGAGTATGAGTTATTCCGAAGAATATGAGCTTATTGCTCAAGCTAAATCTGATCCGGAAGCCTTCGCGCATTTATACCGGCGATATGTAGATCGTATATATAACTACCATTATCGCCATACAAGCCACCAGGTTGAAGCAGAAGATCTGACATCACGCACATTTTACCGGGCTTTGCGAAGCCTTCACAGATATCGGGAAACAGGCGCTTCTTTCCAGGCATGGCTCTTTCGCATCGCCCATAATCTGGTCGCTAATTGGTATCGTGATCAAGCGCGTAAGGAAACGGTTACTATCGATGATGATAATCCGCCGTTACTGTATTCACAGATTAAAAGTCCGGAAGAAAGTACAGTCGATGGTGAAACCTGGCATGTTCTTGTATCGGTGATTGAATCCCTGCCAGAAGAACGCAAAACACTCATTATCTTAAAATTCGTAGAGCAATTGACAAATGCAGAAATCGCTGCTGTATTAGGTAAAACCGAAGGTGCGATAAAAGCCCTTTATCACCGAACCCTGATCAGTTTGCGAAAGATAGTCCCGGAGGATGTGTGGAATGAAAAATCGCACCAAGGTTAAATACGTTGTTTTGCAGGAATATATCTCTGAATCCGAACAGAAAATGATTAAACGTGCTGTGACAGCTGTTTTACCCTCTGTTAAAGCACCCCAAGCCTTTATTGACAGACTGGGCCAGGACCTGGTTGTCGAAGCCCGGCGCAGGCATATCAGTGACCCGAATCATGCATTACGGACCTACGGATTGGTTGGAGGGAGTGCGCTTTCTGTAGCTGGTGGTTTCCTGATCTGGTTTTTACTTAAAAAGCAACGTGAAGAAACTCCGGCATCAGCCAGATTGGCTGACCAAACCAAGCAACACGTTACGTTGGGACAAGCCTGAATCAAATCCGGTCTGGGTGATCTCAGATCAGACCGTGAATTATTCGAAACCGGCATAGTTTCTGATCTTCAACTAAAAGCACCGTTATATCGTTCTGCTTTATTAACCCGAATTTCACTCGGGCAACGTTAAAGGTCTTCTGTTTCCCTCGTTTGAGTGTGTTTTCGGGTGCCCGCCACATTTTTGCATACGGCTAAACTTAGAATTTGAAACGTCTTCTTTGACACCACTTTAATATGAAGTCTAGCCCCTTATGGGCGTTCCGTAACGGGCACAAGGCCCTAGACCACAGAGGCTTTTTGGACTTTACTGCTCGCATCCCGTTATGTTTTGCAGAAAACTGGCGGAAACCCCTGTGTTTTCCTTCAATAGACAGATTGATATTTGTCCATTATACTTAAATGAAACAACCTACAGATCCTCCTGGCTTTGTGGATCAAAACCTATTGTAAAGAGGAATTGCACATGCGACATATATGGCTTTGCATTGCGATGACAGTCATACTCAGCTTCAACGCCTGCAATTCAATTGCAATGGAGACACCCGCGTCAACAGAACAACCTTCAGTGTCTATAATACGAACACCCTCCGAAACTGCGCTTTCAACGCAATTAACACCGGAACCAACTGAAATACCTGAAACAAAACTGCCCACAACCACCCGGTCCAGCCCGGAACCTGCAGCGACACCCACACTTACACCTCTACCGCCTACCGCAACCGAGGTCCCTGATCAACGACCATGCGAATACGCGTCCAGCTTTGTTGAAGACATCACCCTGGAGGATAGCAGCGTCTTGCCTGTTGGACAACAGGTAGAAAAAGTGTGGAGAATACGCAACACTGGCACTTGCAGTTGGGAAGAGGGGACATCCTTAATCTATATAAAAGCACAGCAATTTGACGCGCCGGATAGAGTCCCGGTACCTGCCGCAAAACCGGGTGAAGAAGTTGATGTGCGGATCGTATTTACCACCCCGAAACTGTCGGGTATCTATGAGAGCTATTGGCGCCTGGAAAATACAGAGGGCGTGCGCTTTGGCGGTATGCTCTTTATGCGATTGAAGACATCGTCCTCTCTTAAAATAACAGTCGCCGCATCACCTACCGCGACTCCAGCACCGACAAGGACGCCTAGCGCGACTCCAACTCAGAAACCAACGTCAACACCGACGATGACGCCAACACCACGCCCTACACCCATACCAACCGCAACACCTGTTCCGGGTTGTGGCGGATATAATCCACAATTTATGGGGGTGCTTTCCCAGGCAAGTATGCTGGGTCTCGATGTGGGCTGTGCGTTGGGAGACGTTACACTGACGTCCGGCATTTTACAGGAATTCTGGACAAATGTTGACAGTCAAGATGCGCACCAGCGGTTTCGCAGTCTTGTGATTAAAAATAACGACACGAAAACAATCTATGTATTTGCTGGCACTGATACATTGACATACGAAGCCGGTGTGGCTGTGTTTGAGGATCAAAATTTTAACTATTCTGTTGGCGGATATGCCTGCGATGCTCCCACCCCACCCACTGGTTATTTGTTGCCGCAGAACGATCTTACGAAAATCTGGTGTGATAATCAATTCTGGAAGACGGTCGGATGGCCAAAAAAACAAGCGACCCTAACTGATTTGGCCATACAGACAACCGAGAAGGGTCTACTTATCCGGACCGGTGCGGCACCAGGTACTCCATATTATCTGGCACTAAACTTTACTACCGGACAGGGCACTGTCCAAATGGGACCGTAAGTTCAGGAAATGCTCTGCTATTTCCGAATTAAATGTCTAGATCTGCCTTCGAAGCAAGGCCTCGACCTCAGAACGATAGGGCATCGCGGGAGCTGTTCCGACTTTTGTAACCTGTAACGCAGCTGCTGCATTGGCAAAAGTTACGGCGCCTGTCAGAGGTTGTCCTTCAGCAAAAGCGACCGCTAACGCACCATTAAAAGCATCGCCGGCGCCTGTCGTATCGACGACTTTCACACGATATGCGGGCAGCACATGCTTTGCCTGCCGTGTAGCGACTAAAGCACCACCAGCGCCCAATGTTATGACCGCGGTCTTCACGCCACAATCAAGGATGTAATCGGCAGCAGCTTCCGCCTCCAGAGGGGTTGAAATTGGCATACCCGTAATGATTTCAGCCTCGGATTGATTGGGTGTCAGGATATCAATCATCGCGAGCAAATCAGGATCGAGCGCCCGTCCCGGCGCAGGATTGAGTAAAACGGGGACGCCAGCATCATGCGCTAATTGCGCAGCATAGCCTATTGTTTCCAGGGGGCACTCGAGTTGCAGCAAGACAACATCGGCATTGACAATAGCTGGCTGGGCGCGCTCAACATCCGCGCGCGTCAACAATGCATTTGTTCCCGATGCGACAACAATCATATTCTCACCGGCATCATCCACAATAATAATAGCCACGCCCGTGTGTGAGTCGTCCGAGCGCGGCACATGATCAGTTAAAATATGCTCCTGGTGCAAATTGGCAACGGCGAGATCCCCGAACTGATCGATTCCCAATTTAACCGCCATGGTTACCTCTGCGCCCAAACGCGCCGCAGCCACAGCCTGGTTTGCCCCCTTCCCTCCAGGACCCGAAAAGAATGGACCGCCGAGGATAGTCTCCCCTTTCTCCGGCATTCGCGGAGTGCGAACGGCTAAATCAGTATTATAACTTCCCACTACAGTTATCCTGGGTTTGGCTGGCATCTTTCCTCCTCGGTATAGCGGTTCCAGCTCTGTTTATTGACCGTACACATTCGTATAACGGTCGTGCAATTTATCGATATCGCCGGCTGAAAGCGGGTTTGGTTCCCCTATTTGCTTCGCTAACCAGACTGTCTTGGCTACATCTTCAGTCATCACTGCAGCCTTGACCGCTGCCAGGGCATCAACCCCAATCGTGAAAACCCCATGGTTCTTTAGCAAGACAGCACAAGAAGACCCTATGGATTCAACCACAACTTTGCCAATATCCTCGGTGCCAATCAAAGCAAATCCGCCAACAGGGATGGGTCCCCCGAACTCATCTGCCATCGCGGTCAAAACCACCGGTATGGATTGCCCCACCGCAGCGAATGCGGTAGCATAGGGAGAGTGCGTATGCACTATACCTCCGATATCTGGCCGGGCTCGATAAATGTACAAATGGCTGGCAGTATCTGATGAAGGTTTCAATGCGCCTTCAACAATATTTCCATTCAGATCAACAATGACCATGTGTTCGGGCTTGAGCACTTCATATCGCACACCAGAAGGTTTGATGACCACATAGCCACTTTGTGGATCGCGCGCGCTGATGTTGCCCCCGGTCCACTTTACCAGCTGATTCTTTGGCAATTCAAGATGCAGTTCATATAAGGATTCACGTAAAGCTTCTAACATTAAGACATTGCCTCCATGATACGTATGTATATTTCTGGCTAAATATGGAATGCAGATAATGATGTTTATAGATTGACATACTTATGCGGCGCGGAATAGCCTGTCAAGAATGACCGATAGCGACGCCCGCGCCGCATATTTTTATAGCCTGTTACTGTACAATTTGCTCCGCTTTTAAAGCTTTCAGGCGCTTCATCACATCATTCGCACCTCTGCCAAAATAATCGTGCAAGGTAACATATTCTGCAAAAAGCTTATCATAGACAGCCGTATTTTCCGGCACAGGCACGTAGGTTTCTTCACGCAGGCGCGCCATGCATGCACTGGCTTCCTGTATTGTATCATAACCACCAGCGGCTTTCCCGGCGGCTAAAGCTCCAAACATCGCTGAACCCAGCGCCGGCGTTTGGGGAGACGCGGCGACTTTCACTTCCCTTCCCGTGACATCAGCGTAAATCTGCATCAGCAGCTTATTCCGGTCAGGCAACCCCCCGGTTGCTACAATTTCGTGAACGGGCACACCATTATCCTGGAAGGTCTCGATAATCAAGCGCGTACCATAAGCTGTCGCCTCAATCAGCGCACGATAGATATCTTCTGGCTTGGTTGCCAGCGTCTGCCCGATCAAGAGACCCGTCAGATCGACATCCACCAGCACACTCCGGTTCCCGTTCCACCAATCCAAAGCCAGCAAGCCGTGTTCGCCCGGTTTTTGTCTGGTTGCCAGCATTTCCAAATACTCATGAGCTGTTAATCGTTTTTCTGCGGCGGCCCGTTCATAAGGACCCGGTACACAATTATCGACAAACCATGCGAAGTGATCGCCCACGCACGATTGTCCGGCTTCATATCCAAAGTATCCGGCGATGATGCCATCCTCAACATAACCGCACATCCCCGGAACGACGTGCTCTTCTTCCCCGAGTACCATGTGACAGTTGGAGGTGCCCATGATAATGACCATTCTCCCCGGCTCTGTCACAGTTGCAGCGGGAACTGAAACATGCGCATCCACATTGGCGACTGCGACAGCTGTACCGGGTCTTAAGCCCGTCCAGGAAGCTGCTTCCGCAGTTAATCCACCAGCCCGTTCTCCCAGATACTTCACATCGTTTGACATCTTCTCTTCGACAACGTTTTCCAGCCGCGGATCAAGCGCTTTCAAGAATGTCTTTGGTGGGAAACCCTCTTTTTTGGACCAGATCCCTTTATAGCCTGCTGTGCAGTTGTTACGGGTTTCAACGCCGGTCAACTGCCATATAACCCAATCCGCTGCCTCAATAAATCGATCCGCTGCCTCGTATATTTCAGGGGCTTCGTCAAGCGTCTGCCACACCTTGGGGAAAAACCATTCTGAGCTTATTTTCCCACCATAACGATCCAACCAGGCTTCCCCCATCTCACGCGCCACAGCATTCAGTTTGTTCGCTTCGGGCTGCGCGGCATGGTGCTTCCAGAGCTTGATCCAGGCATGAGGGTTCGCACGCCATTCAGAAAGAAAGCACAACGGGGTGCCATCTGCTTTCGTAGGCAAGACTGTGCATGCCGTGAAATCGACACCTATACCAATCACATCCGCTGGATCAATGCCACTCGCCTTCAGAACAGCAGGAATCGTTTTCTTGAAGACTTCGAGGTAATCGTTGGGGTCCTGCAAAGCCCAATCTGGAGGGAGTTGAATTTCCGTTCCAGGCAAAACCTCATCAATCACCCCATTGGCATATGGGTGAACAGATGTTGCGACAATGTTACCATTCGCGACATCAACTAAGGCAGCACGTCCAGACTCGGTGCCAAAGTCAACACCGATGGCATACTTCATTTCACGCATAAAAATCCTCCTCTAATCGCATCATTAAGATGGGTGAAGATAAGCGCAAGCTCAACCCTTCACCCATCAAAATCTAGTCATAGACCAACCCGATTAACCTTTGTGGTAGTAAACGTCCCACCCCAGGTATTTGCTCAAGGCTTCATTGACCGCATCTGCAGTCTGCGACATATTCACCGCTACGTGATGCTCAAATCCGTTATCGCAGATAAAGTGCAGCAGCTTCTGTAAATTGGGGATTTCAAAAACACCATAACCGCCAAATGTTTGCAAGGGATCCCGTGTCAGAACGCCCTGACCAAGATAGGCTTTAATCTTTCCGTCCCAATCCATCGTGGAGATGCGCGTGTAGGTAAATTCCGAGGCTTTAACCCGTCCAACAACGGTACCATAAGTATTCTCTTTCCCGACTGTTCCCGCGATGATCTCCTGATAATCCATATCTGGCGTTTCCTCGAAGAATGCTTTGGGTAAGTTAGAGCAATGGAATAAAACCCCTTTGTTGGGATCGTTGCCATAATTATTGTTCCAATCCGCCAATGCGCTGGGTTTTCCGGAAGCCAAAGCCATGGCATACATGCCAACAACCCCTGCGATATCGGTTTCACAGGCTGACGACATAAGCTTGTTGCTCATCATACTCATCATCGTGCAGGGCACAACGCCGTAATATTCTTCCATCGCAGTCCAACATTGCACCGCGGTTGCCGCCAAACCTTCATCTGCCATCCATTCGTCGACAACAACCCCGAATTTTGCCATCTTCACCAGGGCTTCATTGGGCACGCCTTTGATCTTCAGATAGGCTCTGGTCTCTTCCAATTTCGCCAGTAATGCCGGCGCATCGTTTGCCAGACGGTCAATCCGCCCAAAAACCTCTGAAAGGTCAATCGTATCGACCGAAATACCGGATCGTTCGAAGAGTTTTTCGCTGAAACGTACGGTGTTAAATGCAGCAGGACGCGCGCCGATCATACCCAGGCGCACATGTTTAAGGCCTTTAATGATCCGGCACGTCGCAACAAAGTTGCGCAAGTCCGCGCGAAAACTTTCGCTCTCCGGATCCACAGTATGCAAGGTCGTTAACGAGTACTTAATACCAAATTGTTTCATGTTATTACAGGTGGACATTTTTCCGCAGAATGAATCCCGACGGTTCGCAATAGTCATCAAACCGACTTCATCAGGATACGCCTGAACCAGCACAGGGACATCCAATTCTGCCCAACGGATGGCATTGACTATAGGACCTTCCTCACCGAAGTTAGGCAGGATGATCAGGATACCGGTAATTTCATCACGATGTGCGCGAAATAAATCCGCACATTTCCGCGCGCTTTTTAAATCTTCCACACTACCAAAGGGGCTGTCATCAGGTGAGAGAAAGACCGGATTAATGCCCTCTTCATCGAACACTTTAAGGATAGTTGCCCGTCCGGTCTCGCATAGTTCGGAGGGAAAGAACCCCCGGTTTCCCATAATGATCCCTAGCGTTGTTTTTTCCATTTTTACACCTCACTTTTATCAGTTTTGAGTATTTTTATAACTTACACCAGAGCAGAATGCCGTTTCATTTCTTACTATATAGTACTTACAGCAAAATATGTCAAGCCGCAGTAGTTTCTGGGGTACGAGCTCTTTTGTGAAATCGCCTATGAAGGTATAATGCTTCCATCTTTATCACCCGTATATTCAGGTCAATCACATATGGATAATAGTGACGTAAAAACCATCAGGGATATTTGGACTCTCGCCCAAAATGGTGGGCGGACTGCAGCCATAAACGAGGTTATCAATCTGCTGCGCGGACAACCGGATCTCATTCCGGCGTGGCTGCTCCTGGCAGAACTTTTGAACGAGCCCCAGGACAAAGCACAATGTTATCAGAAAGTACTCGCTCTGGATGCCCATAACAAACAGGCCCTACAGTCTTTAGAACACCTGAGCAACCAACCAGCAGATTTCAGCGCGCTGGATAGAAACAGGTCGATACCCGACCTGTTTGCTGATGATGAGCAATCGCCCTTAACCACAAATGTGACTGCAGAATCTGATGATATTGAGGTTGAACTGGATGATGAGGAAATCTACGAGGATGATACTGGTGATGACAGCTTAACGACCGTGGATGGATTAACGCTGTACGTGATCCAGGAACTGGGCGGTCATGCAGACCCGGACGACATCATTCTCGAAGTGTGCCTGCGCGGTGGAATGGACTGGAATCAAGCCGAAGCATTCGTACGGGAGATCACCAGCAAGCATGCCCGTACCATCGCCAAAAAACGCAGTCCCCTGCTTCTGTTTATCGCGATTCCTACATTCTTAGCCGGTATTGTGTGGTTTCTGTATATTCTTGCCATAATTGTGATGAGCAGTGATACCTTGCTTGATACGGCTTTTTCGCTTCTCCGGGGTTATGGGCACTTAATCGGTTCAGTCGCAATGATGCTGGGTGGCTCGCTGGGTATTTATCGCGTCCTGAAATCCCTCGGGAAAATAGGGTAAATCATCCAGGAACATATACCCCGTATGCATTTGTTGCCTGCAATTTATCCCGCACGCTCTCATGCGATAACCCGGGTCTGTTTCAGTTTCGTGGAAAATGCAAGATTTCTATATAAATAATTACTAAACAAACAGGATGTTAAGTGGCGGTGCGGAACAACCTGGGTTTTGCCTTCCGAATAGGTTCCCGCACCGCCACATTAATAGTGGGGTATCCAGTTTGGCGTACGCCAAACTGGATACCCCAAAGAAAAAAAGCGGCGCGGAAGTCTTCATAGGAAAAGTTGGATGATTGTTCCGCGCCGCTTCTGACATTCGCCCCCCAGAATGGGTCCTTTTCTGAAACGCACCCCGATAACCCTGCCCCGCAAAAAGAGTTCGTTCATACCGTGGTATAATCAAGGCGTTTATCGTGGTTATCATTTCTAAAAAGACCGTTGTTTCAGGTACAGCAAGGAGGGGTCGTGAGTAAAAACGGACGTATCGTTTTTCCGTTTACGGCGATTGTGAATCAAGAGCGGATGAAACGCGCGCTCATTCTCAATGCCATCAATTTCAAGATCGGCGGCGTGCTCATCCGTGGCGAACGCGGGACAGCGAAAAGCACAGCAGCCCGCGGTCTTGCTGCTCTACTTCCTGAAATCAAAGTTGTTTCTGACGGACCGTTTGGGTGCGACCCGGACCAACCCGCAGCGTGGTGCACCAACTGCCGTGAAAAAGTAGAGCGTGGGGAGACCCTGCCCTGGATCACCAAAAAAGTACCCTTTGTCGAATTACCTGTCGGCGCTACCGAAGATCGTGTGGTAGGCACCCTCGATATCGAACGCGCAATACAAAAAGGTGAAAAACGATTCGAACCGGGCGTTCTGGCAGCAGCGAACAGAGGTATCCTCTATGTAGATGAAGTCAATCTGCTGGATGACCATATCGTGGATGTGCTCCTAGATGCCGCCGCGATGGGTGTGAATACGGTTGAACGTGAAGGCATATCATTTCAGCATCCTGCGCGCTTTATTCTGGTCGGCACGATGAACCCTGAAGAAGGTGACTTACGCCCGCAGCTGCTGGACCGTTTTGCACTCTGCGTGGATGTACTGAGCGTGCATGATGCGGGTGCCCGCATGATCATCATGGAACGAAACCTGGGTTTCGAACAGGACACCGATGGTTTTGCCGAAGAATGGCAGACCTCGGAAAATGGCCTGGCGGAACGCATTGCCGAAGCACGGCGTCTCCTGCCCGAAGTCAAGTATACCCGCGATGATATGGCGACGATCGCCGAGATGATGGCGGATTTGGGTGTGGATGGACACAGAGGAGATCTGGTCATCCTGAAAACCGCGATAGCGCACGCGGCGTGGGAACGCAGGCAGTACCTCACGGATCGCGACATAATCCTGGCGGCGGAATTAGCCCTGCCCCATCGCTTAAAACGCCGCCCCTTCGATGAAGTTCAGACATCCATCAATCAACTCGACAAGATGGTGGCTACTGCCAGAGAACGCGCAGAAGAATCATCACCAGAGCGTGAACAATCCTCCTTTGATGGGGACCCCCCAGAAGGAGCACTTGAAAAAAAAGTCTCGAAGTTGAGGTAAGTGACGAAGAAGCGCAGGAATCGAACTCACCTCAACTGCAAGAAACAGCACAGGATACACCGCAATGGCCCACAGATGGGAAATGGTGGGATGGCGGAAAACTGATTAAAGCCGGGGAAGTATTCCAGACCCGGCGCCTCGACACACCACAGGACAGACAAACCAGATCGACGGGTGGGCGGCGAAGCCGGACGCGAACCACCCTAAAACGCGGACGCTATATTGGATCTTTACCCTCTCCCAGAGACCCATCCGATCTGGCTTTCGATGCCACACTCCGTGCGGCGGCGCTTTTTCAGCATGAACGCAAGAAAGGCGATGGACCGAAACAAGCTCTCTATTTACGTCCCCACGATTACCGGAAAAAAATCCGGATTCGACGTGCTGCAAACCTGATCGTGTTCGCCGTTGACGCAAGCTGGTCAATGGCAGTTTCAGAGCGCATGGAAGCGACAAAAGGTGCGATACTTTCGCTGTTGACAGATGCCTATCAGCGCCGCGATCGCGTCAGTATGCTCGTCTTCCAGAAAGATCGCGCCACGCTTGTGCTGCCACCGACAAACAGCGTGGATCTGGCTAAAAAAATGCTGACAAACTTACCCGTAGGCGGTAAAACACCCCTGGCAGCCGGATTATTACTCGCGCAGCACACCATACAGCAGGAATTGCGAAGATACCCGGAACTGATACCCCTGTTCGTCATCCTCACCGATGGCGCAGGGAATGTATCCATAGGGGATATGCCCCCCCAGGTTGAAGCCTACCATCTTGCAGAACAGTTCAAGGAAGAGCACATTAAATCTATCGTGATCAATATGGAGAGCGCTGATTATGATAAAGGCCTGGCTCAAACCTTAGCAGACCAACTGGGTGGTCAGTGCTATAACCAGAACACGCTCCACGCCGATTCCCTTTTGCAGATGGTACGACGGGAACTGGAAACTTCATAACCGCAGGATTATTTTTGTCATACATGCCTGGAGGGCTGGATGCGCACACTTGTCGCGAACATAAGTCAATACCTCATTAAAAGAAACTGGCATATGGCTGTTGCAGAATCCGCTACCGGCGGATTAGTAGGGCACCTGATCACGCAAGTGCCGGGTAGTTCAGAGTATTTTTGGGGCGGTGTGATTGCTTATTCGAATGAAGTGAAAATGCGGTTGTTGAATGTTCAGGAGATAAACTTCATAAAATGGGGCGCTGTGAGTTCCTATGTAGCGCTGGAGATGGCTAAAGGTGTGTGCCTCGCTGCCAATACCGACGTTGGGATAAGCATCACCGGCATCGCCGGACCGGGTGGCGCTACTGAAGCCAAACCGGTTGGCTTGTACTACATTGCGGTTTCAATGCCAGGGGAATTGCGCTGCTGGCGTCACGTGTTCAAGGGTTCGCGAAGCGAAAATAACGAGCAGGCAGCCACGAGCTGCCTTGGAACATCTGCTCGCTTGCCTATCGGTAAACTAACCTTCCGCTTCCTTCGCTAATGCAGCATTTTCATTCTGCAATTCAGCCACCAGTTTTTCTATTCCCAATTTAATCCGCTTAACGGCACGTTGTCCCCGTCCATTGAAGAAAACCTGTCCCATATCCTGTGCTATTTCGTTCATACTTCCCGATCGATTACTTCCGTGGACCAACCGGCGTGCTGTGCGCCGCATAACACGGAGAAACTCCCGCTGCAATTCGATTTCCCCACGCTGTACAGGGGTGGATCCCCTCCCCGTCACAATATGTGTAATCGCGTGTCTGCGCGACAATATCGCCAGTGTATCCAGCCAGGCTTTGGAGTCACTATTATTCTCAAAAGGTGGTACATCATCCACAATAACAGTATCACCGGCAATCAACAAGCCCAAATCCGGCAAAATCATCCAGAGGCTGCCCGGGGCTGCGCCATTGACGACCTCAAACTGTATGGGGGGTGTCCGGTTATGCAGGAGGAAATGCGAATTGAATGCGATGGTTGGTTTCCGGGGTTTGAATTGATTGGCAAACTGGCTTGCCTCCGGATAGCGGACCAGAATGCGCTGCCAGAGCTCACGTCGTGACCGCTCATCATCGCAGAATGCCATCGCCTGATAAGCCACCTCACTGGCAATGATGGGCACATCCCATAGCGCGGCAGCCATAAGCCTTTCCGGGCTGGCATCGGTCAAGACCACAAAGTCAACACTTTTCGCGTGTCCACGCCCTGCGTGCGCGCGCACTTGTTCAAGCCAACTCAAGGCATCTGCAGGATGCGGCGGAATATCGACGACAACCACCGCATTTTCTAACTCGACTAGAACCAGGTTATAGGGTGGAAATGCAGATTCCACGAAGATACCTGGGGCGATTTCCTTCATTGCCACTTAACCTCCATTATTATCCACAGTCAATGGGAAAACCTCACGAAAAGTCTGGAGAATTTCCTCGTGCGAGAAGATGGAAGATCCACCTTGAGCCAATATGGGCGATCCCCCCCATGCCCGTCTAATTTCTCAAATGCTCTCCCCAATATCTGCCGCGCATCAAATGCCGGTAAATCGTTACTACGGGCGCATAGCATCCGCACGCCGTTACCCTCGGTCACCGCCATAAGTAAAAAAGTTCGGGGGCGCTCGCGCAGTTGATTCGCAATTCTGCGTATGTCTGCAAAGGTCCGGTCCGTCCAATGCGCCACAATACTGCGTATACTTTGAATTTCGGGCGCTGCCAGCCAAAGTTGTTCAGCCTGCAAGTCCAGAAGCGCTGATTGTGCCTTATTATAAGCCTTTTTGTTGATAGCAAGCGCATCCTGCAGATGATATACAGCCTCGGGAACTTCAGTTCGAGCCACAGACAAAGCTAAGCCAGCCTGTTGCAAAGCAGAAAACGAATTCTGATAATCGACAAGTGCCCTTTTTCCGCACAAAAACGCTACCCGCACACCGCCTTTATAGCGTTCAATTCCCGATATTTTAATTTGACCGACTTCGCCAGTATTCTGTACATGCGTACCGCCGCATGCGGATGCATCGTAACCTTTTACCCAAATAACCCGAATATTTTCCGTAACCGCGGGAGGTTTGCGCAGCGGAATCTGGTCAAGATTATCCTGGGTCGCATAATGAATCGTCACAGGTCTGTTTTCCCAGACAACAGTATTAACGTCAATTTCCACAACAGCGGCGGTCTCCCAGGACAACTCAGGTATATCAAGATCAATCGTGCTTTCTGCTGTACCCAGATGAAACCCAATTGTATTTGCATCACATAGATTATAAAAACCGGCAGAAAGCAGATGTTGTCCCGAGTGCTGTTGCATATGATCCAAACGTCGTGCTTTATCGATCCTGCCGGTCACAACGCTGCTATCCAATACCTGGGGCAATAAATGCCACATCTCACCCTGATCATCTTCCCAAACATCAACAACCGGAACAGCATTGAGTGTACCTGTGTCATGGGGCTGCCCGCCTGAAGTCGGGTAAAAAGCCGAACGATCCAATCTAACCGCCGTTCCATGTCCGGTGTCAATTTGAGCTAATAAAGTAGCAGAAAATTCCAACAAAGTTACGTCATCATAATACAATTTATCGGTCACACCTACCGCTCCTCAAAAAACACCGCGCTCTCAGGGAGTTGCTTCGGGATAGTGAAAATGAACTTAGCGCCTTGATCCACCTTATTATCCAACCTGATCTTGCCCCCGTGAGCTTCAACGGCTAATTTACTAAAAGCCAAACCGATGCCCGTGCCTGTAACGCGCTGTGTTCTTCCTCTGAAAAAGAGTTCGAAGATATGCGGTTGATCTTCCAGCAAAATGCCAGGACCTGTGTCGCTGACCTCAAAATAGAAGTTTTTTACATCATCATAGACCACCAGATCGATATCGCCACCATCAGGTGTGTATTTAACAGCATTTCCTAAAATGTTAATCAGAACTCTTTGCAGCAAATCCAAATCGCCATGCAGGATCTCAAGCCCGGATTGAATGTGCACACTCAGCTTATGCAGGTGACGCTCCACAGACGAAGCAACTGCATTCACAGCCTCCTGCACCAGCGCCCCGATATCAATGGCGGTCACGGTCAACGCTTTCGTTTGCGAAGAAAGACGGGTTGTATCCAGGATATCACTGATTAAGCGCTCCATTCTGCGCTCACTGCGCAGAGCAATTTCCAGGACTTGATCCATGGGAATCGTGATATCCTTCTCTTTCCATGCCATCATGACGAGTTCAATACTATGGTGCATACTCGCCAAAGGTACCCGCAAATCATGGACCAGCATGTTAAAGAGCTGCATGCGGATGTCTTCCAATGCGACTAAATCTGTGATGTCATAGGCAGATAAAACGTACAATCTGTTTGATTTTATGCCGGGCAATGGCGACAACATTGCCTTATACGTACGCGGTTCTCCTGTGTCGCGTACGAAATCCCAGTATACTGCATCCGTATTCTGTAGTTGAACCAATAAACCTGCAATGGTTACACTGGTTATGCCCAACGCATCAAAATGAATCTTCGATCCCTTGCCTGATTCAATATCGAAAATCCGCTGCGCAGCACAGTTTGCGTCCAATACATACCCATCCGGGGTGATCAGCAATCCAGGGTCAGCACGCGTCTCAAATAGTGTTTTATAAAGTTCCGCTTGTTGAGCAAGCTCATGCCTTTCCAGGATTTCAATCGTACGTGTCATCAGCGCTTGGACAGTATTCTTGACCTCGTCTATATCCAGATCTGGAGGTAGATTAACCAGCTCTAGAATAGCCACAATGCTTTCCGCTCTACAAAGCGGTGCCGCGAAGATCGAATGCGTCCGGAATCCTGTATGTGCATCAACACCCTCGAAGAAACGATTATCGCTGGACACATCCGGAATCCACACATGCTCACAATCCCCCGCTACCCAACCCGCAATACCTTCGCCCTTGGGGAGTCTGAGTCCCAGCAGTTTCTCAACGTTAGGACCCGCAACAGCGCGAAATACCTGGGTGCCATCCGCTTCAAGCCATACAACTGATACCGCATCGGCATGAAACCGGCTCTGGACCAGAGTAACAAGGCATTCCAGCACCTGATCTGTGTCAAGGACCTTATTCAGCTCAAGTGAAGCCTCATAGAGAAAACGAAAATACTCATCACGTCCCGGATTTGACACGTCTACGCCCCCCCGGTAAAATCCACAATTTCTTTTCCTCTCAACCGCTCCATAATTTTTTCCACAACATAATCCAGGTGGTCGATGTTTGAGACAAAATCGAGTTGGTCTGCCCGTATAGTCAGAACAGGACAGAGAGAAAAATGCTCAAACCAATCTTCATAGAGTTGGTTCAGGCGTTCAAGATAATCCAATGCCAGCTTTCTTTCATACAGACGGTTACGCTTTTCGATCCGCTCTTTGAGTGATCCAACCGTGGCTTTCAGATAGATTACCAGATTCGGTGGAGGCAGAATTGAGGCTATAGCACGATACAATTCATTATACGTAGCATAATCGCGTTCATTCATATCACCCTGAATATACAGGTTACGCGCAAAAATCTCAGCATCCTCATATACGGTGCGGTCCTGTATCACAGAATCCGGTCGATCGAGCAATTTACGGTGATCAGCAAGCCGCCTGGCAAGGAAAAAGATTTGTGAATGGAAACTCCATTTCCGCATATCGGCGTAAAAGTCAGAAAGATACGGGTTGTCACTCACCCCTTCCAGAAATGGCTCCCATTGCAAGCGTTGGCTTAACAGGGAAGTCAAAGTAGTTTTCCCCACACCAATATTCCCCGCAACAGCGATGAAGTATTTTGTCACACTTTCACCTCACTGAATTCCACGCCCGTTCGCTCCGCCAATAAAGTTAAAGCGCGGTGCGCCAGGGACAACGCATTCCGCATGGATTCCGGCGCACCGCCCGGTCCGACCGGGGCATTTTCCGACAGCGCGCCGCCGATTTGCCCCACAGCCTCAGCCAGTGCCAGAAAATCACCTAATGCCTGCCAGTTTGCTTCCGAATGTTTTTCGGGAATTGGGGGGGTAACGAGATTCCAGGCAGGTCTGGTCTTCAAAGGTGACGACATTTCCAATAAAGAGGGCTGCCGGACGCCGGCAAGTGCGGATCGAATGCGCCCTTCTATATCATCCAAATCCTGTGGGTGGCGCACAAAATCCAGAGTATCGGATTCTAAAACCAGCAAAGGAACCGCAGTGTATTCTGCCAGAGCATCCTCATAGCACTGCCGCAATGCAGCGATATAACTTCGATCCATCTGTCTCTCATAGGTCCGGTCGCGCATCGCAATCCGTCCCATCAGGGTGTCCACATCAGCCCGCAGATAAACCAGCAAATCCAGTTTGGGTACTTTTTCTGCAAGCGCATCATAGAGCCGGTCATACATTTGTAATTCATCAGCTCCGGCGATATTCAGATGCGCAAAAAGCTTGTCTTTTTCAAAAAAATAGTCCGCAAAGAACGTACGGTTTCTGCTGGAAGGCATAGATAGCTGCTGGCGATAGCGGCTCAGGAGAAAAAATAATTGTGTTTGAAATGCGTAGCGTGTCCGATCCCCGTAAAAGTCAGAAAGGAACGGGTTTTCATCGAAAGCTTCCAGGATCGCACCAGCATCAAATCGCTCCTGGAGCAGGCGCACCAGGGTCGTCTTCCCCACACCGATCACGCCTTCTACAGCAATATATGGTTGATTCAGGATTTGCGCGTTCAATCCATTGCCCCCTATGATGATGCGCATTGATCCCAACAGATTGTGATGTTCTGTGTTGGGGATAAATTGCACCATCGATCCGTTTCGTTTGATATGCGTCACCGTTACCGGAATTGGCAGCAGGCAGATGACCTGTACAGATGAGGATACCTTGACCACAGGAAAATGTCAACATGTCAACAAAAACGGGGGACGCGGTTGTGCGGAACACGGTACGTGAGTTATTTCTGATGATTCCCGCACAGCCTTTTATACAATGTAACCATTCCGCATGATTGTTCAGGCTTGGGCGGCATTTTCGCCGGCGATATAACCTCCAGAAAAAGCCGCCTGAAGATTAAATCCCCCCGTATCCGCCGCAATATCCAGCACTTCACCCGCGAGATACAAACCGGCAACAATTTTGGATTCAAAAGTTATCGGGTTGATTTCCTTGAGCGTCACACCGCCGGCGGTGACCATCCCCGCGGCTAAGGGCAAGGCGCCCGTAATTGTCCAGGTGAAGTTTTTCATCAGCCCGGTAATAACCTGGCGTTCATGCGCCTGAATGCGGTAAACGTGCCGGTCTTCTTCTACCCCGCTCAATTCCGCTATCACGCCCGCCAGTTTTTCAGGCAGCCAACCCCTGAGGAGTGTATTGAGTTGGCGATGGGAATTGCTCTCAAATTCACGCTGCAGGCGCTTGTCGATATCGGCATCGGTCATCCCCGGTTTCATGTCAATGGAAAGTTTAACCACTTTGCCGGCTCTCAGAGCATCCACCACCGCCAGGGACATCGTGAGGATGAGCGGTCCTGATACGCCGAAATGCGTGAACAACAGTTCTCCGGTATCGGGTATGGGATATAAAGGCCGGATCGGTTTCTCTTTACCGTCTTTATTCTGCGTTGTAAAAGTGCATCGCACATTCTTCAAACTCACCCCTTGCAGGGCTTTAGCGGTTTTACGTTCACCTACAGTTAAAGGAACCAATGCGGGACGCAGCGGTTGCAGTGTATGACCAAGAGCTTGCGCCATCACATACCCATCCCCGGTTGATCCGGTATCCGCCCAGGATGCGCCACCGGTTGTCAAAATTACGGCATCAGCGTCCAGATGCTGTCCATCCCATAATTCCACCCCTTCGACGACGCCTTCAGCCGCACGGATAGTGCGTACCTCGTGCTGATAGCGGATGGCGGCGCCCTGCGCCTCCGCATAGCGCAGCAGCCCGTCTCTGACGTCACTCGCTTGCCCCGAGGCAGGGAAAACCCGCCCACCCCGCTCCTCCATGGTTGACACCCCATACCGTGCCAACAGGGACAGCAGTTCATCTCTGAAAAACCGGCTGTAAGCATTGCGCAAAAAATGCCTGTTCCGCCCGTAATGCGCTAAAAAAAACTCGAGCGATGCGGTGTTGGTGAGGTTGCAGCGGGACTGCCCGCTGATCAGTATTTTTTTCCCTGCTTCGCGCATCTTTTCGAGTACGATGACCTGTGCTCCCATTTCCGCCGCACGTCCGGCAGCCATCAATCCTGCTGCCCCTGCGCCAATCACAATGATTCGTTTTACCATATATCTCCCGTTAATTCAATCGCTTGCAAACCAAGTTTATTAACACTATGCAACATGCTTCATGGAAAACCCGGTAAGAGTCGCCGTTCTCTACCCGGCATGCCAGCCAGGCGCAGCATTGTTCATGGTTTCCGGAACCCCACCAGTAAAACCCGGAAAGGCACATCCTCCAGGTGATTTGCCATATTGTAAAATTCACCATCCTGAACCAATGCTGCATCGCCAACCCGCAGAGGGCGCGATACCACAGGACAGCCCAGGCACGCGCGATGATACAGCGTGCCCTCACCTGCGATCACATACAAAATATGATTTTCACCGGCATGGCGTTGTTGTCCGCCGGATGCCCCCGGATCCAGCACGATATCCTGGAGAAATAAAAATTCCGCCCCGGTCATGATACTTTCTTCTGTACCCGGTTTCTCACTGAACAGCCACCGGACAATCGCCCCACCCTGCCCCTGCCACAGTTCCGGCATATCTGGAGCAGCATCCAACGGTTCATAGCGCACGGACTTGATATGCATTGCCGGCTTATAGATCACACCGGATATGACATCGTGAGGTGCGCGGTTGATATTGGTCCATTGACCGGGCAGATGGAACTTCTCAGCCGGCAGGGCTGGCGGTTCCCATGGTTTGTCATCTGACATTCAAAACCTCCTGTTTGCGCTGGCGCATCATCCCCCCATCGCGCCGGTTCCAGACAGCTACGATTTCGGAGAGGATTGAAAGTGCAATCATCCCCGGCGATTTACCCCCGATATTTAAGCCAATGGGTCCGTAAATCCTGTTCAACGCACTATCATTGAATCCATTTGCTGCCAGCGCGGCGCGCCTTTCGCTCTGGGTTTTTTGGCTTCCCATAAAGCCAACATAAAAAGCCTCGCTCTGTAAAGCCAGGCTAAGAGCAGGAACATCAAACTTCAGATCATGAAAAAGCACAACAACCGCCCAACCTGATCCGATATCTGCCGGCTGGAAGACTTCCTGCGGCCAGCCGAAGCGCACTTCAGCGCCGGGAAACTTTTCCTCGCGCAAGAATGCCCGGCGACCATCACTGACGATCACATTGAAGTCGAGGATCTGCGCCATTTTCACCAGTGGAACGGCAAAATCCGTCGCCCCGAATACCAGGAGAGTCGGCGGCGGGGGAATCACCTCGATAAAAATATCACCCTGGGGATAAGCATGTTTCTGCGCATGCGGAAGGGGCCAGGCAGCAGCGATATCCATCAGGACAGCCCCATCCAAATCGGGGTCTCCCAGGGTTCCCAGTGTATCGCCATTGGCTTTGTGCAGGAGATGCGACGGCTTATCCAATCGTGACGCGAAGGCAACGGTATGCCGCGCCTCAAGTTCCTCGATGAGAGCATCATACAGTGGCTGCCAGGGCTCCACCAGCACATCGATAGATCCACCGCATGCAAGACCGGCGCCCCAGGCGACTTCATCGCTCACACCAAAAAACGGCCTGCGCAGCAGGGATTCGCCATGGAGCACAGCTTCCATCTCTGCCACGACATCGCCGTCGACGCACCCGCTGCTTACAGAACCCGCGATGTCACCCTTTGCATTGATCGCCATCCGCGTTCCGGACGGGCGTAAGGATGAGCCGCGCGTTTCGACAATGGTCGCCAGCACCAACTGTGTCTCACCCGCAGCTCGCCATGCTTTCACTTGTCGAATGATGTCACGCATAAAGACTCCCTCTTACCGGCACCTTGCCGGAAGGTTAAATCCATGATCTCAGCTTACCCAATAGCCCATACGGGTCGTTCAGCAACTTCCGGGAAGGTTTATCCCCCCCTCATACCCCGGATGCATCGCCCTCGCGCACACTATACGCCCCTGTCGCTGCGTCCTCATCCCTGGCAGTTTGCGTACCCCATGTCTGCGTATGAATGCTGCCGTCCGGATGAACGCGCACAACCTCAAAGCGCACACGCCCTTCGCAAACTGCCTGCGCGATCTGGCGCTGCCCATAGGTTAAAGCGGATTTCCCTTGTTTGATATCGATGATCACAACTTCCATCGCATCACAATCGGCGAGACGATCCTTGCACGCGCTGTAACCGCTGAAAACGACATAATCCACCGGATCGCCCAGAAACCGGGCGTCTGCAGGCCAATATTCAAACCCCGGGAGCATGGGGGCCATCTGCTCAGCCATCTTCCCTTTAAGCACCGCCCGGCTTTGATTTGTGCTCTCCCGCCTCGCCGTAACCACGGCATCCCGCTGTTGTTCCTTCAAACTCCGCAGCTGCCCCTCATAAATCCGCACAATGCGGCTCCGCTCCAGTTCGGCGCGGGTTTTAAAGGCGTTCTCAATCTCACGGCGCATGGTCGTCCGTATGACCCGGTTCTGCGCGCGATTTATTGCCAGGACAAGCGCAGCGCCCATCACAATGCCGGCAATCAGGAGCAATAAATCCGTACTGTTAATCATCGCCATGCACCGCGCTCAATCCCAGAACAACGGATCGCGCGCCAGGAATTGCCCGTTAGCGGCATGCCCGGTAAAGACCTCATCGCGCACCAGGAAATCCCCGCGCAGCAGGGTCGAAATCACTTTGCCCGTCACCGGCATACCTTCAAACGGGGTGTAACCCGCAGCATCGTGGAGGGTATCCTGGCTCAGGGTCCACGCCTTGTTTGGGTCAAAAAGGACAATGTCCGCGTCCCCACCCGGCGTCAACGTGCCTTTACGGGGCCAGAGGTTGTAAAGTCGGGCGGGATTAACCGCCATCATCCGGACCAGATCCATCCAGCTGATCCGTCCCGCATCCACGCCGTAGGTCGCCATCAAGGCTAAGGAAGTCTCCAATCCGGGAAGCCCGCCGGGCGTTTTTGAGAAGTCGTCCACCGCCAGCTTCTGTTCCCGCGTGTACCCGCAATGATCGGTCACAAGCATATCCACATGCCCATCACTGACCAGGGACCACAGCCCGTCTTTTTCAGCAGCATCACGCAGCGGAGGCTGCAGGATATAACGCCATGGTTCGCTGCCTTCATACAGGCTGTCATCCAGGAGCAAATACTGCGGTGTGGTCTCACTGAACGCATGCAGCCCCCGCTTTCTGGCTTTCGCCACCAGTTCGCTGGTTACTTTTGTGGAATTGTGCGCGATGACCACCGGCGCATGCGCGGCTTCGGCGAGGAACAGAACCCGGTTTGTGGCTTCCTGTTCAGCCAGGCCCGGTCTCGCAAGCCCATGATAGCGCCAGCCTGTGCTGCCGGCAGACAGCAATGCCTGGGTTTGCGCGCTCACGATGGCGTCGTTTTCGCAGTGCACGAGGCTGATCAAGCCGTTCTGACCCGCCGCCTCCATAAGCCTGAGCAGGGTCGCATCATCCGCATAATAGTTGGGGCGGTACGTCGTGTATAGTTTGATACTCTGAATCCCCAGGTCTGCCAGCTCTCCCAGGCTTTCCTCCTGTCCCGGCGGGACATCGGTGACCATCATATGGAACGCGTAATCGATGACCGAAGGCTGCGCTTCAAGCATCCGGTTCTCCAAAGCCTCTCCAAAACTCTGGCCCTTAAACTGCGTCGCAAAATCCACCACGGTGGTCACACCGCCGTAAGCTGCCGACTGGCTGCCCTGCAGCCAGCCATCGGCTGCGCGGAAAAGTCCGGTGTCCAACTGGATGTGCGCGTGGGCATCAATCACACCCGGTAAAACGAGTAAACCCTCGGCGTCGATAACCTTCACACCCTCCGGCGCCGGCAGATTGTGCCCTACTGCCTCTATGGTCTCACCGGAAGTGAGTAAATCTGCTTTGAACATCATGTCGTGGGTCACCAGCGTGCCCCCCTGAATGAGCCACCCCTTAACAGCGCTCATAATCCCCCTTGCCAGATTGTGTGAAAATGCTTTAGCTTTACGACTTACGATTATTTATGATAATTATATTGCAATTTGGGTGTTTTACTAGGAGATACATAAGTTACCTTCCGAGAAGGTTTACATTCGATCACCCCTCGACCTCAATACCACTGGCTGTATAATTGAAGGATGAACAGCGTTTACCAAAAAAAACAGGGCTATCTCCTGGCGGCGATAGGATTAATCACCCTCACGTTTTTCCTGCGCGTCTGGAACTTGAGCGCCACATCGCTGTGGTACGATGAGGTCTTTGTCCTGAGCTACGCCCAACAGGGACCCCTTGAGGCAGTCACCGGACTGCTGAGGGACGACAATGCCCTGCCCCTCCACGGATTACTCACCGCATTGTGGGTGATGGTCGCCGGGAGCGGGGAGTTTTCAGCGCGGTATTTGTCCGTTTTGTTGGGCGTCCTGACCACCCCCCTGATCATCCGGCTTGGCGGGGAGCTCGCGGGTAGCAGATACAGCGGGACCGGCAGCGGTCTGGCTTTTGCCACCCTCCCCATCTTTGTCTACTACACGCAGGAAGTCCGGATGTACGCCCTCGCCATTCCCCTGGCGGCAGCTTTTGCCTGGCTTTCACTCCGCTTACACAGAACAGGGAAAGGGGCGCTGCGCACGACGGTGGTCGGGCTGCTCATGCTGTCCGCCCACATCTATACCGGTTTGCTATGGGCTGTCTGCCTCGTCTGGGGATTGCCTGGTATGGTGATGAAGAAACCTGCCGGGGTTGCCCGGGGCAGGCGCCTCCCATGGCTGCGCGCCAACGGACTCCTGATTCTCGGCGCGCAGCCCATCGCCGGATGGGCTATCTGGCGCGTCAGCACGGACGCCACAGCCACCTCAGCCATTCCGGCAGACGTCATCCGATGGCTTCCGGTGGCTTTCGGTATTGGACAATATGTTCCCCAACCGTGGGCAGGCGTTTTCCTGACGGTCCTCGTGCTGTCCCTGTGTGCGGGGTGTATGCTGCTCATAAGCAACCGCAAGGCTGGGAGCGCGCTCTGGATCGGATTATCGCTGACGCTGCCTGTGGCTCTGCTCCTGTTAGCCGCAGCGGTCAAGGCAAAATGGAGTGAACGTTACCTGCTGCCCTCCTTTGGATTGGGGTTGGTCACCGGCGTGGGCTTGGGATGGGACATGTTAGGCTTCAGTTTTCACCGTTCAGCGCGCACGCCGCTGCGCATCAAGGGCTTCCGAATCACCGCTCTGTGCCTGCTGGGGCTCTGGTTGGCTGGCGCGCTGCCCGCAGTGCAGCGGCAGTCCACCGGCAGCTACGCCCTGGCGCTGCAGGATGAATGGCACCCCCGCCCGGATTTTCGCGCTGTCGCGCGCTACATCGCGGACCATGACACGCCGGAAGATGCGATTGTGGTGGTGGCAGGCTACGCGGCGCACACGCTGGCTTATTATTATCAGGGTCCCGCCCTGCTGACCGGGCTGCCGGTCAACACGCGGGTTCTCGACACCCGGCAGGCGTTGGACCTGCACGCTTTGCGGGTCCTGGATCAGGAAACCCGGAGCTACAGCACCCTGTGGCTGGTCCTGTGGCAGCAGCACCTGGCTGATCCAACCAATCTTGTCGAAAGCACTCTGGTCGCCAATTGCAGGCGCCTGCCCGTGGACGCCGCTTTCACAAATATCGGGGTGCTGCGTTTCGACCTGAGCGACTGCCGCCCCCTTGACCAGACCATGGCGCCGCCGGTCCCGTTGGCGATCGCTTTCACAGCCCCCATCCAGTTCAACGGCTACGGAATCCGGAAAAATGACGGGCTGTGGGAAGTGGATATATGGTGGCAGTCCCAGGGCCTCCTGCATGAGAACTACACCGTATTCGTCCATCTCGTCGACGCGCAGGGGCAGATTGTCGCCCAACATGATCAAATCGCGGGCGCCGCCGCTTACCCGACAGGCGCATGGCGTCCGGGCACCACCTTGCGCAATCGATTTTTCCTGGATGTTCCGGGCAACACCTGCGCCGGGTGCGCGCTGCATATTGGTTTGTACACAGAGGAAGCCCGTCTGACTTTACAGAATGGTCAGGATACCATAATATTAGAGACAAAACCTTAGGAGAATTTGATGTCAGGACACATTTTAGCTGTGGATGATGACCAGCTTCTGCGCAGAAGCCTGGCATTTAACCTGGAAAAAGCTGGATACAGGGTGAGTACTGCCGGCACTGCCGAGGATGCCCTCGCCAAAGTCCGGATCGACCCGCCCGACCTGGTCATTCTCGATATCGGCTTGCCCGGCATGGACGGCATGGATGCGCTGCGCAAACTCCGCCAGCAGATGCAGGTCCCCATTATTTTCCTCACGGCGCGGCGGCGAGAACTGGATGAGGTTCTGGGATTGGAACTCGGCGCCGACGACTACGTAACCAAGCCATTTGACATCGATATCCTGCTGGCGCGGATCAAGGCTGTACTCCGGCGGGCGGGCAGTCGCAGCGAAGAACCGGTTACAGCCCTGATCGACCTCGGCGACCTGGTGATCGACCCGGCAGCGCACACCGTCACCATTCGCGGGCAAGAAGTTGATCTTGCCCCGCGCGAGTTTGACCTGCTGACGGCGCTGGCCCAGGAAGCGGGCAAAGTGCTCTCGGTGGACGATCTGCTGGCGCGCGTGTGGGGGGCTGAATATATGGGCGAACCCCAGGTTGTCTATGTGCATATTCGCTGGCTGCGCGAGAAACTGGAAGAAGACCCCCAAACGCCCAAGCGGATATTGACAGTCCGCGGTGTGGGCTACAAGCTGATAAAACAGTAAGTATCACCACAAAATTGGTGTCCACAAAGGAGAATGCGGCACAATGCACTCGCTGCGCAACCGGTTAATTTTCAGCCATTTGTTACCCCTGATCATCCTCGTGGTGGTCGTGGGTGTAGCGCTGACGTATCTGCTTGAAACGCAAGTCCTGCTGGCTGGACGCTCAAATGAACTGGAACTCCAGGCGTACCTGGTCGCGGAGGCTGCCAGCCAGAACCCGCTTATCTGGTACGACGACTACCAGGCGGAAGCCTTCACCACCCGGATTGGCGCGCGCCTATCCGCCCAGGTGATGCTACTCACCCCCAAAGGGATGCTGCTTGCCACCAATAACGCCGCGTATGCGGACCAGGTCGGGCAAATCCTGTATGTACCGGGACTCACGGAGACCGTAAAATCCGGCAGTTCCATCAAGGTCAACTACGGCAGAGGGGCTGGCTCCGCCGGCGCGGAGGTTCTGGTGCCGGTCGTCGCCCCCACCTGGCAGGTCATCGGCGTCATCCGGTTGACCGACCCGCTGGGCAGTGTCTACGAGCGGTTCACGACAACCCGCAACCTGATCACCGCCGTCCTCGTCGGCGGTCTTATCCTCGGCGGCGCCGCGGGAGCGTTCCTCGCGGTTGACATCGCCCGTCCGCTGCGGCGCGCCACGGAGTCCATTGCCCGGATGGCGAACGGGCAGCCCCTGTCAAACCTGCCGGAACAGGGGCCCCGGGAAGTCAGGTCCCTGCTGCACGCGTTCAACTTGCTGACCCGGCAGCTGCACGATCTGGAAAAAAGCCGGATGCGGCTGCTGGCGAATCTGGTCCATGAAATCGGGCGACCCCTGGGCGCGCTGCTCTCTGCCACCCAGGCGCTGGAAGCCGGCGCGGACCAGGACCCGGCGTTCCGGGTTGAACTGCTGGAGGGCATCAGCGGTGAAATCCAGCGCATGCAGAGCCTGCTGGACGACCTGACCCGCCTGTATGACCACACCCAGGGTCCTCTGAGCCTCAAACGCGAACTGACCCCGTTATCCCCATGGCTGAACCAAATCCTGGGTCCCTGGCGCGAAGCCGCCCTCGAGAAACAGATTCAGTGGGAGCTGGATTGTCCTGCCAATTTACCATCTTTGATGATTGATCCGAGCCGCATGGCGCAGGCGCTGGGGAACATCGTCAGCAACGCCATCAAGTACACGCCCGAAAACGGCAGCGTGCGTATCACGGCAGAGGCGGATATAAAAAATGTCTGGATTCACGTCAAAGACACCGGCATGGGCATCCCGCCCGAGGAACTCAGCCAGATTTTTGAGCCCTTCTACCGCGGCTCAACCAGCAAACGCTTCCCGCAGGGCATGGGCCTCGGATTAAGCATCGCCCAGGACCTCATCCAGGCACACAAAGGGCGCATCACCGTCGAGAGCACCCCCGGAGCAGGAAGTACCTTCACCCTCTGGCTCCCGCGGGGCGGTAGGGATGGGGGGTGAGATGATTGATACAAATATTACGGACAGAATAAATTATTGCACAATCAGATCTATTGCAGTCAGCACCCATCAAAAGTGCACTCAACCTGCTCCAATTCGACCAGGAGCTCTTCCGCGGTCTGCCACAAATCGAGTTCCCGACCCCGCGCTTCCGCTGCAGCGACCACGTCCGGAGGCAGACTGGCTGCTGCTTCGCGGACATGCCGTCCGGCGATATCGTCGAACCACTTGGAGTTGGCAATCTGTGCTTGTCGACAAGCAAGAGCGTACAATTCAACGGCTTTAATGACTAATCCAGCTAAACTATAGATCAGTGCACAAGAGGTTAACGTGAACTCAGTATCAATTTTGTCACGATTTCTAACTGAATTTTGCAGAAGTTCGATGGTAAGTATGCGGTTGCGTTCGTGAAGCCCCAATCCAAACAGGATATAAGGATACACAGCCCAATGGCTTTTAGGACTTCCCACCTTCGCTTCACAGCGAACAGCTTCAGCATACAGTTCGTTTGCGCGATCATAATCACCTTGCCCTAATGCTACGCGACAAAGGTGTGTGTAGCAATGGGCTGTGTAGAGATCGTATCCAGCAGTGATGCACTTCTCAAGGTTTGTTTGTATTAGTTGTCGCGCAGTCTCATATTCACCGAGATGTAAATATAGATGGGCCAAATAAGCGTCCGCTTCAATAAATCGCATATTCAGACCCAGTGCCTCAAATTTAATTTTCTCCTGACGTAGTATCTCCAGTGCAGGTTCAAACCGCCCCTTCAGGAGGAATGCGAAATAGCGCGCTCTTTGGTTGACAATGCTATGTCTGATACCGTACTCGGCTGCTAATTGGTCGGCTTTCCTTAAATGTTTTTCTCCTTGCTCGACTTCTCCTGTGAAGATGAATTCATGACCGAGGTTTTGATGAACGACGATACAGGCGTATGGGTCTTGTAGCGATTCATATATCCCCAAAGCTTTTTCAAGCATCGGGAAAACCTTCGTAGTTTCGTTCGAGTGTGCGTAGGTAACTCCCTCAGACAATAACACTGACGCTTCGTGCCATTGATCGTGTAGCTTATGATATATTTCACAACTAAGGTTGAATAATCTGTGCGTTATTATGACATTTTGTTGCCTATAGGCCACCGCTGCAGTGTGCAAACTATGTGCCCAAACCCGCAACTCCTGTTCGGCTCTCGGGAATGTTTGTTCATCTATTGATAAGGTTGTTTCATAAGTCAAGCCTAGGGTTTTAAAATTGGCTTCGCTGAACGCATGTGCTCGATCGATTTCCCCAATCATTTCTGCGAACCGGCAAGCCCACGCTAATGCCATTGCTCTCGAAGGTTTGGTTGCTTGTGTGTTATACAACTCCAATTTCTCTGCGAAAGTCACGCAGAACTGCTCTCCGTCACGGTAACGCCGCATGATTTCAAAGTAATAACAAAAGCAGTCCAAGGCATCAACCATGGCATCCAGATGCTCTTGTTGCACCATCCAGTTAACCGCTGTTATGACATTCTCGAACTCGGTTGTGATTTCGATCAGCGTATTGGCATGTTGCGGACTGCGCAATGTGCTGGACCATTGGATCAAAGCGTTCACATAAACTGCTCCATGCGCATCACGAACCTGCGTTTGTTGCTGAGGTCGTTTGCCCAAGCATTCTGAGGCAAATTGCCAGAGTAACTCGTGCATGCCATAACGCCCACCAGATCCACGCTGTACCAGGCACTTATTGATTAACGTTAGCAGGTCTCGCAATGACACTTCCGCCACTTCAAGTGCCGCCTCGCGAGTCCAACCGCCTTTGAAAACCGCCAGGCTGGCTAACATTCTTTGCTCTTTTGCCGAAAGCAAGTTCCAGCTATGCTCAAACATCGCGCGCATACTGCGCTGACGCGGAGGGACTTCCAGCCAATCACTGCTGAGGAAGTCCAAGCTGCGCTCGATCTCAATCACGATTTCTGAAGGCTCCAGTATATGCATCCAAGCAGAAGCCAGCAGCAAGCCCAGGGGCATCCCGTGCACCAACCGACAAATCATGACCACATCTGGTAGGTTGCCTTCATCAATAGCGAAGTCCGGTTGCACGCGGCGCGCGAACTGCTGGAAGAGCAGCAAAGCACTGTATGCCTTAATGTCAGTCACAACACCCGCGTCGTCCGGGTAAACCATCCCGGGAACATTAAAAACTTGCTCTGTGGAAATAGTGAGTTTGACCCGGGTAGTCACCAGTATTTTAAGATGAGGCGCGCTTCTCAACAGGTCAACCACTAACCCGGCACCGTGAATGAGATGTTCGAAGTTATCCAGAACCAGCAATGTGTGTTTGCG
Organism: uncultured Chloroflexia bacterium; assembly: GCA_963700595.1. Taxonomy (GTDB): domain Bacteria; phylum Chloroflexota; class Anaerolineae; order B4-G1; family SLSP01; genus PWVB01. The sequence goes on along the minus strand of CAVOYE010000005.1, from coordinate 1,164,704 downwards.
GGATAGATATGCTGCAAGTTGCCTATCAGGTTCACCTTCACTGGCGAAGTTAAGCTTGATGGCTTGCGCAATGGCTGGCACAATCCCTTCGACCGTCTCAATGGCAGCCAAAGGCACGAAATACACGCCATCATCGAAACGGTCGCGATCGTGAACCTCAACGATAATCCATGCAATTTCCTGCGCCAGACGGGTTTTGCCACAACCGCCCGGACCCAATAGCGTTACCAAACGGCAATCAGCATCAAGCAAACGTAGTTGCACTAGTTCCAGAAGGTCTTGACGTCCGATGATGGGGGAAACGTGATATGTCAGGTTGTTGGGAATTGCGGTAACCTGAAGTGCAGCGTGTGCTTCGTACCTTGGCTTGCCCGCCTGTTGCTCTCCATTCAATGCCCCACTGCTGATCTCCCGGGACAACGCCACCGTTGCCGGTTCCGGGGGAATGCCTAGCTCCGCTCGCAGCACTCGCTTGCAGGTCTCGTACTGCGCCAACGCCGCGCTGCGTTGACCGCATAACGCCAGTGCCGTCATCGCCTGACGGTATGCTGGTTCTCGCAAGTTATCCAGGGTCAATTGTCGTTGTGCATAATTGAGCGCGCTTCCGTAGTTCCCGCTCAAGAGAAAGGCTTTTGCCAGATCATCAAATGCATTCATCGCCCATTGCTGCAAACGCTCTCGCACCAGCGTCAGCCATATCTCGAATTCGGGGCATTTGGGCAGGGAAAAACCCGCCATAAAATTACCCCGATATAACGCGGCAGCTTGCTCCAGATCCAGCAAGCAGGGGCTGCACGTCAGCAAATCGGAATGCGTGTGTTGTTGCACGGCATCAATCAACGCTGTGAATCCGGACACATCCAGCGTGTAATCACTGGCAGTGTTGAACTGCAAAGTCTGCACCGTTATATGCAGGCAGGGGCGATCAACCTCGCGGTCTCCAATGGCGCTCCGCAGCACTGACAATGCCTGACTCAGACTTTGACGTGCCGCGCGTTCTCCAGAATCCGGCCACAATAAGCCGACCAGGGATTCACGGCGATGCGCCTGGTCTGATTCGACCATCAGGTAGACCAACAACGCGCGCACTTTGTCATACTCTAGCGTGGTGATTGGAAGATCGGTCAAACGTAGATCGAGAGCACCCAGAAACCTCGCGGATAAACGGGTCATCATCACCTCTGCCAACGTGTCCTTAAACGTATTATAGGTTGATTTCTCCGAATACACCAAAACTTGACGCGCTTTTTAGAATTTCTTGATACCCCTATGCTATGATACAGAAAATGGAGGGATGGGATGGCAAAGGGCCACCGAAAATACCATGCCTATTTGATGCGTCTGTGGTCGGTTGAGGAAGCATCGGATACGGATGGCACCAAAACGGCCTGGCGGGTGACTTTGGAAGATGTACAAACGCACACCCGGCATGGTTTCGCGGATTTGGCACAAGCCTTTGTGTTTCTCCAGCAGCGGATTCATTGTAGTAAGAAGGATTGTGATGAAACGGATTAGCATTGTTGAATTGATGGTGTTCTCTGTGTTGAGCGCGTGATCAGGTGCCTCAAGATCCGTTCCACTGGTAATATCGATACGAAATATGTTCTCAAAGAGATATTGATTGGTGAACACAACGATCAATCAACTATATGACATGAACATACCCGAATTGAACGGAGGGAGATTTGAATTACGGAATTTCGTCAAACGCACAAAAAAATCTGTAAGTGAAGGGAAGTTTGCTGAATCGAAAGTGGCAACTGGGCGTATTGGCACTACTGCTATAAATTACAGATAGTCTTGGCATTGTAATCACCAAAATTGTCGTATTATATTATCAGTCATTACCCAAAAGGAGCTTATCATGTCCGAAAATATCGAATCCATCTCCAACCAACAGAATTCTGAAAAGAAAAAGGGGCGTTGGTCAAGTGTCGTTGCTATGGCTGTCGCACTCATCGTTGACAATTCCGAAGATAGCATTGTCAACAGTCTATTTCCCGCGATTCGAAGCGCACTAAATCTAAGCATGAGTGCATTGGGAGTGTTCGCCAGTATCGAGCGTTTCACTACAGTGATTTTCGGTCCATTATGGGCATTTGCCGCAGATAAGTTTGGGCGCAAGAAAGTGCTGGTTTTCATCACCGGTATCTGGGGTATTTGGACTGCACTTGCCGGTCTTGCTCAAAATTATACGCAACTCCTCATTCTCTATGCACTGGGTACTATAGGCACGGTTGCTTGCGAACCGGCTGCATTTGCAATTCTTGCAGATTTATTTGAATCCAAGGAACGAGGTAAAGCATTCGGAGCATTTCGAGCAATTACCGGCTTCGGTATCGTCATTGCCACGCTGGCAATTGGTCAGTTGACCAAATTGGAGTCTGGATGGCGAATAGGTTTGTATGGTATGGGTGGTTTGAGTGTGTTGAGTGGTATTCTGATCTTGTTCTTTGTCAAAGAACCTAAAATAGGTGCTTCAGAATCCATCGTGCTGGATGATGAAGATGCATATATTTTCAAGCTATCTGAAATACCCATCTTGTTAAAAAACTCAACTTATTTATTGTTGATCCCAAGCAACATTATGACGACCAGCGCGATTTTGTTCGCATTCGCAGTGACTTTCCTGGTTGATGTACGAGGTTTACAAAATTCACAAGCGACGACTGTTTACGCAATTGCCGCGCTGGGGTTCACAATTAGTTCGTTCATCGGAGGTCTCATCGCAGATAAAGCAGAACGTAAATATCCGTTTAAGGGTCGGATTGTCCTGATGCAGGTATTTCTCATTTCATATTCAGTCATAAGTGTTTTAGCAACCCAAATATCATACTCTAGCGTTACGCTTTCCATCATCATCTGGTTTATCTGGGGATTGATCGGTTCAGTTGGTTATACAGGAGTCATAGTTCCAATGACCACCTCAGTAACACTCCCTGAAATGCGGAGTAGTGCCTTTTCGCTTCACGCTACGATAAATGGGTTAGTTACCGCATTATTATTGTTATTGGCTGGGCAAGTGGCGGAGCGTATCGATATAAGGCGTATGATGCTTTGGTTTATAACTATCCCTTACGCGATAAATGCAATATATTGGTTCATTTTCTATAAATACTATCGCCGGGACGTCGAAAATGTGCAGCGGGTTCTTACAGGGCGAGCAGCGAACCTGGGTGCTGAATAAAGCGAGTGTATATGAGTTTCGCACTAGCTATACATACATTAGTAAATAAACCTGATATCTGGCCATCAGGTGCGTCCTTCAGAATTAAATTCGACCTCGATGATGCTGGGGTGTATCTACTGATCGTCCGTGATATCACCGCATAAATCGAAAATTTTGATGGCGATGCAGACGCCAGGATAACACTGACCGAGGAGGATGCGGTAAGTGTTATCTACCAGGGAGCTTCAACATTGCGAAAGCCATTGCGGATGGACGCATAGAAATCTCTGGCGATGCAAACACGCTAATCCTGCTGCGCAAAGCCTTCAGTCTATCGCATTCACAGTCAGTCAATGAGCTCCCGGATAGGCCCAATATCCTCTTTCTTTTGAGTGATGAACATCGGGCTGACTTCGCAGGTTATAAGGAGCGATATGTTATATCCCTTACAGAATGACCGACGTAATAAGATGGATCTTTCAGGTATATGGGACTTCCAAATCGATCCAGAACAGACTGGTGAAGTGCATGGATGGGTCAGTGAATTACCTTCACCCCGTCCAATCGCGGTACCAGGTAGCTGGAACTCACAATACGCCGATTTATTCAACTACTTTGACCTGGGTTGGTATGTGACAAATACCTTCGTCCCCTTAGCGTGGAAAGGCGAACGCATCTATATCCGAGTGGGTTCTGCCTGCTATTTTGCAGAAGTCTATATGAATGGCGAAAAGGTAGGAAGCCACGAAGGTGGACATCTGCCTTTCGAGTTTGATGTCACAAGCCAGGTACGCTTCGGTGAAGAAAACACCATCGCTATCTGTGTAGAAAATCTGCTGCTGCCTACCCGGGTACCATCTGGCAATGTGAAAGGCACTATGGATGCCTCCAGTATTACAGCGGGGTATCCCTCTACAACATTTGATTTTTTCCCGTTCGCCGGTTTGCACCGCCCTGTTATTTTGTATTCAGTCCCGCTGTCCCACATCAGCGATATCACTGTCATCACACGCATCGATGGATCAGATGGCCTGGTGGAGATCAATGTCAAGACAAACGGTGACATTCAAACCGCCCGGATATCAATCAAGGATGCGCACCAGTCTGTGGTTTGCGATATGCAATCTCTAAGTGGAGTTGCTGAAACCACGTTAAACATCCCGAATGCCAAGTTCTGGTCACACTCAAATCCGCACCTCTATGATCTGGATATACGCACAGAGACCGATCACTATACGCTCAAAATCGGTATCCGCACCATCAAGGTTGATGGACATCAGCTTTTACTCAACAACAAACCCATTCAGCTTAATGGCTTCGGACGACACGAAGATTTTTATGCCAGCGGCAAGGGATTGAACTTACCCTTGCTGATCAAAGATTACCAATTGATGCGCTGGACGGGTGCAGTGAGCTATCGCACATCACATTACCCCTATTCTGAAGAAGAAATGATGCTGGCGGACCGCGAGGGATTCCTCATTATCGATGAGACACCTGCGGTTCACCTGAAATTCGAGAATCCGGATAATATAAAAGCACGCTATCGAATGGCTCAGCAGCAGCTGGATGAACTCATTACAAGAGATAAAAACCACCCCAGTGTCATCATGTGGAGTGTAGCTAACGAGCCCATGCCCTCAGATATGTTAGCCCGTTTCACATATGGCGAGGTTGATGAGGACTTAACGCAACTGAGTAAAGACGTTTTACACAACCTGATCACTTACGCCAGGGAGCATGATTCAACGCGACCGGTCACCCTGGCAGCAGTGATGGGATCTCCCCTGGATTGGTTGGAAGCTTGTGATGTCGTGTGTATTAACCGTTATTGGGGATGGTATATCAACGGGGGGCAAATGGATAAGGGATTAGAGCAAATTGACCAGGAACTTGACGGTCTCTGGCAAACCCTGCGCAAACCAATCATGGTCACCGAATTTGGTGCGGATGCGCAACCAGGCTTGCACGGACACCCCGGTTTGATGTGGACCGAGGAATATCAGGCTGATATTATCCGTGGATACCTGGAGATTGCATCGGAGAAGCCCTTTGTGGTAGGCATGCAAGTATGGAATTTCGCCGATTTTGCAGCTGTGCAATCCATCACGCGTGTGGGAGGGATGAATATGAAGGGCGTATTCACACGCTCCCGCCAACCCAAATTGGCCGCGCACGTGATTCGGGAGATCTGGTCAAAGCGTACCAGCGAAGATACGCAAGGAAACAAAATGGATATGGTCCTTGAGTCTGAGAATATTACTGGTACCGATATAACCACAAGCGAAATCCTGTCGATTCTGGAAAGTCTCATCCAGAAAATTAAGCAGAAAATGGCGGGAATTACGACGACATTGAAATTTGATTTCTATAATGATGGTATTTATCGTATGACGATCGATAAAGGCTCTTGTACGATCGAAAACAGTGATGGTTTATCGGATGCGACCATACAACTCACAGTACAGGATTTCCAAAAGCTATTAGAAGGCAAACTAGATCCAATGATTGCTATGATGACTGGGCGGATAAAGACTAAAGGTGACGCCCGTGCTTTCATGATGTTACTAGACTGAGAACGTAACAGCTAAAAGTAAATAACCTAACAAACTAATTCGCTAGCGGTCACAACAAACTCTTCCGATTTGCTCTCAGGAAAAACGATTTCTTCATATATCGGTTTCAGCAGTGTGAATTGCAGGTATCTTTTCTGGTGCAGATTGCCACACTCTATTTTTGAGCAACTAACATCAATGAAAGACAATTCGGACTGGGTCATCTACACACATTGATCACATATCAGGTACAGAATTTCAGTTACCAGAAAATCACTACCCGTGGTGTTAAATCCGATTCGAAGATCAGGTTCATCCTAATAATTGTTGATTAATATAAAAAATCCTTAAATGCAGAGAGAAGTGAAGAGTGGGAGACCGGTAGAGTCTATTTGAACTTGGTTTCAGATTAATTTGCGTGTGACTATTAGGTACTTGACCATTTTATAGAAAATTTGTTGCACAATCCAAGCCAAACTGAGAAAGGAGTATATATCGATGAATTGTAAGCGAGGGAAGTTCTTACATTGGATGTTGAAAGGTATAGTATTCACATTTTTTTTGTTTATAGTCGTTCCGATTGAAGCTAGCACGCTAACTCCAGAAATCTTATCTGAACCAGGTGCTATGCAACCTTCAGCTACAAAGGCAATCCCGGCGTTACCTGTCGAGGGCCCATTGCCAACGTTGACCCTTAACCCAGATCAAGGTTTTGCAGGAGAAGCGATTACGGTGTCAGGCAAAGGGGTTTCACCTTATACAGGGGTGCGAATAGCATGGTCGACGGATGAAGCCACCTTGACTGCAGCAGTTGTAGAGATTGATGAAAAACAATCTTATACAGCGAGCATAACTGTCCCAACTGGAGTAAAAAGTGGTATTGTACAAATATGTGCAGCAATCACAGAATCCGAGTTTGCCGAATTTGTCTGCGAAGAATTTGAAATAGTGGATAGCCCTCCAGGGACAGTCTCCGGGCAGTTACCAACTGCACAAAGTCAAACGTTTTGGTCCCGTCATCAAACTCAGGCTTTTAATGCAGCAGCTACTTTAAGAAATCTTGGCTCCGGCGTGTTAATCACATCCGCAGTTGTTGCGCCTGACGGTTCATTCGATGTCGGACAGGTTGCGCCTGGAACGTATGCTGTATCCATTGATGGGCGGGTGAATGTATTGGTCCAGGATACCGTAGCTGAAGTTGATTCACAGCAGAACGTTATTGCGGTATTCGCTCCATATCCTCCAGAGCCCGTGCCCAATGCTGACGGTCGTCCAACAGGATTCACCTGTGAAGGTTGGATCGATCCATCCTTACCTCCTGATGTGAGAGTCAGCAGTATTTCAGCTGACACGTATGGGACATTTTTGGCCCTTGGCTCTGATGGTTCAAAAGTGGATGTGACTTTTACCGCCAATGTTCAATGGACTAAAGAAAGTTCATTGACCGGGTTAAGTTTCTGGGCATATACATCAGATGAACAGTATATTGAATTGGGACAGGATGTGGATGGGAGTAACGGCTGGCAGCTAACATACAATGTCAGCTTGCTACCAGCGAATACAGAGTGGCTGGTTGTTAAACCCATAATGGCTTCTGGTTGTGGTGTTTGGAAGTCATTTCGACTATATGTTGAAAGAAATCCGTTTGGCTACAATCACAAAATACGAGATGCAAAAATAACCTGGGATCAAACCAGGCAGCGCTATGACTTTAGCGGGATCATTCTGGAAAACGATATTCTTCCCATTACATATCCTGATCCACCACCCGATTTACCTTTGGTTGGTAAACTTGAAAACACATTGAATGCCGGGATTGCCTTTGAGGGTAGTCTGTCACTTAGTGGTGAGGTTATCATGCGGTTGGTTGACCCCTATGCACAAGCACAAATATCAGCCGGGAGGTTCTGGATGAATCCGTTTCGTTTATAGATTCAGGTGAAGAGGTGCGTCTAAATTGGTGTGGAAGCACACTGCCGGCTACTCGAAGACCCATCTGTACACCGGAATGGGAGGATACTTCATTTATTTTGCAGGGGCAACTGGGAACATATGATGTGCACAAGCAAGTATTCAAGTCACAGGTAGCATCATTTTGGGGAATTGTCGATGTCTATGCAAGTGTAAGCCTCGGGATCAGAGGGGGATTGCAAATCGATGGTGTGATTAAACCTATGACACCTTCCGCAGAAGCTGACTTACTCATACACGGCGCACCTTATGTCTCAGCCAGCGTATGGATCGATATTCTGTGGGGTGTTGTTAGCGCTGGTGCAAGTGCCGACGTCTCAGTTGGGCTGGAGCTTCCTTTACATCTAAACACCAGAACAGTGCCCTCTACCTATTTTGGTCACCCCTCAATGGAAGTAAAGGTGACTCTGGATGCCTGGGCAGAGGTTGATGTTTGGTGGTATGAGAAACATTGGGATGTGGGTAATTACACGCTCATCAATTATCCAGACACCGGATCATCATCAACGCTTTCTATGTGTCTGGCAGATACACCAACCACATTACACGCCACAACAGGTCACTGAACCGCAGGTTATGGGCGTGCCGGAAATCGCCAGTGGTCCTAACGGCGAGATGCTGGAAGTACACATTGAAAATATCACCCCCAACACTTCCGATCCATCGCGGCAGGTGCAGGCGCGTTTCTGGAATGATCAGCTCGATAATTGGGGAGTTGCAATCCCGCTTTCAGATGGCATTCAAGATGTCCCTGATCCAACAGTGGCTTTTGTGGGTAGCGCTCGGGACATGCCCTAGTTGCCTGGACGCAGAATCCCATGACACCAGCAGATTACCTCAGCGCGCAGGGTGACTTATCAACCATCCTGAGCCGTCTTGAGATATACTGGACCTACTGGAACGGCACAACCTGGAGTGCGCCTGCCCGGCTGACCGATGACCTGTTGCCTGACGGCAGCGCAACACTAGCTGGTGATGAACTTGGCGCGACACTTGCTTGGACAACAGATATCGATGGTGATATTGCAACGCGCACAAGCTGGCGTATTGCTGTCACCGAATGGGATGATGTACTGAGGACTTGGGGACCGGTCGAGATATTAGGTGGAATGGATGAAGCCGTAAATGAAAACATCTACCTCACTAGCGAATCTCTTAAGGGAAATTCTACTGTTCCCTATCAATCCGCCAATATTTTCACACAGGATCAGATCAATACACAACTTCAAAACTTTACCTCTGATACTAACAACATTATTCCAACAAATACCACGAGTGATGCATTTTCCTGGGTTATTGAAACCGTAGATAGTGGGGTATATGAAGTCCCGCAAAGTTCTGAAGCCGTAGATAGTGGGGGAGATGTAGGACAGCAAAGTTCGCTGCAGTTAAATTCGGAGGAATATCCATCTATTAGCTATTTGGATTGGGGAAATCACTGACTTGAAATACGCTGTTTGGACAGGCAGTGCCTGGCGTAATGAGACTGTGGACTCTGTCGGAGATGTTGGTAGATATAGTTCTCTGGTTTTGCGAAACGATGAACCTTATATCAGTTATATCGACTACACAAATAACGCACTGAGGTACGCAGAACCGCCGCGTGATGGCTGGACTATCAATCTATTGGGTGGAAATGCAGGTTCAGATACTGCATACGTGTTTGAATCGACTGGTGTCCCACACATAGTCACCTACGACATCATTAATCATGCTCTGATTCACTATTATAGGGTCTGGAGTGGAATGGCTCTCCAATACATTGGACAGTCTAGGACAGCTTGATGGTGAACTATCGATGGCGTTGGATTCAGAAGATACACCACATATTGTGTATACTACGAAGTTTAATTCACTGAGGTATCGCGATCTGGACATGTATTTTTTCAAAGAGTCGATAGTGGTAGTAATCCTTCACTGGCGATAGATTCTGCTGGGAATGCACATGTTAGCTATTACGCTTCTTCCAGTCTGAAATACGCATATTTGACTGGTAGCACCTGGATCAGTGAAACTGTAGATAATGTTGGCACAACAGGTGAGGATTCCTCGATCGCTCTAGATAAAGATAATAACCCTCATATCGCTTATTATGACAATGGTAATAAAGATTTACGATATTCATACTGGGATGGTACTGAGTGGGTTATGCAAATAGTGGATAGTGAAGGTGAAGTAGGGCAACAACCATCATTAGCACTTGATTCTGCCGGAAACCCCCACATCAGTTATTATGATATTACTGATGGTGACCTGAAGTATGCCGTAGGAATACCACCAAAGCCCGAGGACAGTGTAAATATCAGTGGACCTGCATTGACCACAATAGGAACATCAACAACATTTACTGCTGTTGCGGTACTATCCGATCATTCACTACTCGACACCTTCATCTGGACTGCTACTGACCAGCCTGTATCTATTAGGAAATCACCTTTTCTGCAAGATACGCACACCTACACGTGGACAACTCAAGGTATAAAGAATATAACGGTAACAGTTAGAACCGATACTTCTGTAGTTAGTTCAACAGCACGGATTCTAGCAATCTATCCCGATGTTGAACCAATGAATACCCAGGTTAGTGCAACGCGATACAATGGTCAAACTGCCCTTGCATGGACGATGGATCTGGATGGCAGTTTATTGACTGCTGAGGATCGGTATATTGTTTTCGCCTTTTCATTACCCTCAGGTTGGGAACTTGAGATTGGTAAAGACTTCATGCAGCGCGCTGATTCACCAAGCATCGCATATCAGGGTTCTGATACACTTTATCTCGCTTACCTGGTGCGCGGTTTTGGCGGAGATGGGGAGACAGATATCGGTGTCGGTGACCAGGCTGAACTCTGGACTGCTGTTCGGGATAATCTTACAGGTGAATGGACTGGGTCAGCAGTCCTTGATGATAGTGGGCTTCCTGCAAACGCAGAACAACCGCGTCTGAGCACCAGTCCTAATGGAGAAACGCTCTTGCTCTTCCGCCGTTTTGGTGATGTCGGCACAAATCAGTATATAGGTCAATTCGCGTTAACACAGGTAAAACATGATAGCACCGTGCGCCCTCCTATGTACATTACGGACAATCCATATACCTACTGGCAACCCACACTAGCTGTAAATCAAATCACAGATAAAGCGGTTATCCTCGGTGTGCAATTTCAACCTTCCGCAATTGTAGCGCCAAATGCAGAATCAGATGTTAAAACATTATTACCATCCATGCATCAAACAGTCCTGAGCAACAACGAATCTCCTGTGACATCACAAAGCTTTGACGTGGGAGCTGATCCAGCACTGGACCCAACAATCCTATTATCACAACAACACGCTTCGCCTGGAAATTTTGTGGTCGTTAATACAACTATAAGAAATATGGGACGTTCTCTTGCCGACAATTTAACGGTTAGTTTGTTTGCAGGTGATAATATCAGTTCCACATTGCTTGAAGAAATTCTGATACTAGAATCATTGGAATTCAATGAAAGCAATCTCGTCACATTCACAGTACAAGCCTCTGGAGGTATGCAACCTATATTTGCCCGTGTATCAACAGCGGGAGATGATATAAACCTGAATAACAATATAGCTTCAGGTGAACTGGGTGAACTACCCCCACCAACAATGCTCAATATCAACGTCAACAATCAGTACCCAGTTGCCTTAGGACTTTCGTGGCTCTCACCATCGGTTCCAGGAGTGACAGGTTATAGAGTTCTGCGTAGTGACATACCTGGTGGACCTTATGAGTTTGTTGGTGAAGCTTCGGGATTTTATTTCATCGATCAGCTTTTAAATAAAGGACAGTGGTACTACTATGTAGTACAGAGTTATGATAGTTATGGCGTACGTTCTGAATACTGTCAGGAAGTAAGTGGTACTGTGCCGTTAAACATGGTTTTGCTACCCATGGTTCTTCGCAACTGACAGTAAGCTTTGTAGTGACCCCCACAAACCACAAACTGGACAGTATAGAAAGTTAGTCAACGATGCTATACTAAGGCAGGATAGGGGGTCACTACAACCAAAACTTTCTTTTCCTTGGTGGTACAAGTATTAAACACTCGACCCTATCAATTTCATATCTGAATAGGATATAAAAATACATCCAATCGGTTCCAGATTCGGATACTGGTGAGTTTTTATCATTTTTGTGTATAAAATAATAGCTTTTCTCCACAATAGATACCGACTTCCCTTAATAGTCGGTACCTATATTCCGGGTCTCTAATAACCGTGTACAAAGAATGAACCTCCTGGTACACAGCATCTCTGCGCCTCTGCGTTAAAATAATTACAGATCCCCACCTCCCACCATCCGCTTCTCGAACTCCGCCGCATCTCGAATCGCGGTAAAGTCCGGGTCGGAGGCTGCCGTGCATGCCGCGGGGTCATACCGTATCGCCTGGTGGTAAGGTGGGTGTGATGTGTTGTGAAGCTGGGGATAAACATGGATGTCGACCTCATGAATCAGGCGGCATCAATCCTGAATAACCTTACTGTTCTCGAATATACCATTGTCGTTCGTAAAGAATTTGCAGCCGATTTGGGCACTCTCCGACGATGTGAAAACCAACTTTTTTATAAAACTCATGGGCATCAGCGGTACCCAGGGACAGCGTGCGTATGCCTTCTAAACTGGGGCAAGTAATCACACATTCCATCAACCAGGTTCCCAGACCCCTGCCCTGATAAGGCTCCAATACAAACACCTCACAAATTTCAGCCTCCGTCGCGAAATCGGTAATCAATCTGGCAAATCCGATTTGTTTTCCCAGATCATACAGACCAAAACAAAATGAGTGCCGTATAGCTTTAGCAACCAGAGCCTTAGGAATACCGCGCGCCCAATATGACCGGGACACGAAAGCATGGATAGTGTCAATATCCAGCAATTCAGGATTCGTGCTGATCGTAAAGTCACCTTTTTGATATTCGTGAATAAACTCTTTCTCCATAATCATCATCGGCAGTCCTTCTTTCAGCGTCGTCACCTCACCCTACCCGCTTCTGGAACTCCGCCGTATCCCGTATCCCGGCAAAATCCGGATCGGTGGCTGCCATCTTGCGGTACGGGGGATGCAAACCGATCGCCGTATCCAGGCTGCGGCACGCCTCCACCACGTCCCCCTGCAGGGCTGCCGTGCACGCCGCGTTGTAGTGCGCGGTCGCATTGCCGGGGTCATGCCGCATCGCCTGGTGGTAGGCATCGAGGGCTTTGCCATATTCCCCCTGCTTTGTATAGAGCAGTCCCATATCGATATGGACGCCCACATCCCGCGGGAGCAGCGTGCTGGCCCGGGCAAAGTCGTGGTGCGCCAGCGACAGCTGCTGGAGCCGGGTGTAAGCCCGTCCGCGGCGGTGGTAAGCATAACCGTTATCGGGCTCGAGCGTAATCGCCTGGTTGAAATCGGCGATGGCGCGGCGGTACTCCTGCAGGACGGCGTGCGTCACACCGCGGCTCACATAGGCTTCCGTAAACGCCGGCGCGCGCCGGATCACCTCGTCGTAATCCTGCAGCGCGTGCGCGTAATCTTTGGACCGGTAGTAGGCATTCGCGCGCGCGTAAACCAGCGTCGCGTCCTCGGGATCCAGGCTGACCGCCGAAGTATAATCCCCCACCGCCTGCCGGTACTGCTGCTGGCGCATATAGAGCCATCCGCGGTTCCTCAAAGCCTGAGCATGTTTCGGTTCAGCCTGCAGCACCGCGGTGTAGCACGCTATCGCAGAATCCATATCCCCCAGTTGTGTAAAAGCCGCAGCCCGTCCAAAGTGGGCTTTGGTGAGGGTCGCATCCATCTCCAGCGCAAGTGCGTAGGCATCCAGCGCGTCAGCATAAGCGCCCTCTTTCATGGCGTCTTCAGCGGTTTGCCAGCATGCTTCAGCTGTCTGGCAGTCAGGGGGTGCGCCTCTCCTCTGATCCGGCAGTGCCTGCACGGGTTCCGTTTGAGGTACCGCATCCACGGTATCCGGTGCCGGTACATCGCTCGCGCTTTTGTCTTCCTGCTCCTCAGGCAATGCGGAGGGTGCAGTCTCCGGCTCTGCTGCCGGCGCAGCGGGTGAATCAGAAAGTCCGGGTTCGCCGTCCCCAACGACCTCCGGAACCTCCGCCTGCCCAACACTTTGCAATGCTTCGACTGGCGGTTCCGGGACGGCATCCGCCGACGGGACCGGCGTCAAAATCCGGGTCCAGCGCGGGCTGCGGGAATCGAGCCTCAATCGCCATGTGCAGCCTGGTTACAGCGCTGCTGACTTCCGCATCCAGGGCCTCACGCGCTAAAACAGCTTCACAAACGGCTGCCGCCGTTTCATAATTGTGTTCATACAAAGCCCTCCCACAGTGCCCCCAAAGCCTCCGCCCATTCGACGACGGCATTGGCATTTTCCTGCGATCCGGCGGCTTGTTTCCACGTTTCAACCAGCTCTCCGGCGCGGGTAAAATCGCTGCGAAGCCATGCCAGGAAGTCGAGCACCGCGGTACGGATCGCGCCGGATTCGCCGATCATCAAGCCGTGATAGGTGGATTCAAACGCCGGGGGTGCGGTGCGGTCCAGCGGGAATTGCACCGCTGCATCCCCCGTATTTTCGGAGCGCAGGTAAAAGGAGCGCAGCGCAACGTGGGCGGCATAAGTGGCTTCGTACATTTCTCTGCGCGCCCATGCCAGGAATTGCGCGCGCAGCAACGGATGATAAATCCACACACCGTCTTTTTTGACCAGCAAGCCGTTAACCTGCAACCAGCCAAACCAGAGGTCGCCCTCTTTCCCCAAAATTGCATCCAGCACGCGGGCGTCAATAATCCGGGCAGCGGAAGCCAGCAGCACCACGCGGCGCTGCGCGCGGTTGAGCCATTTGAGATATCGGTCCAGCGGGGAAAGCGCCAGGTCGCCGGCTTTGCCCTCACGGGCTGAGCTTAATAAATTTGCCAGCACAGGCAAACCATTGGAAAACACGATAATATCCGCCACACGCTGGCGGTCGGTGATGCCCAACCCCCGCAGGTATGTCTGCGTTTCGACCTCGGTAAATGGCGCCAGTGTGTGCTGCCTGATCAAGGCCATCAAGCTGTCCCATTCTGGCGTCAACGGGTTCTCAGAAGCCAGGAGAATCCATATCCTGATATTGAGGACACCCTTCAGCGCGATATCGCGCAGCCAACCGCCCAGTTGCGCATCCAATACTTCCCAATCGTCAAAGCACAGCAGGATGCGCTTCACCAATGCCCATGTATTCAGGTCGTGCACAAAGAGCGCGGTGAGTTGTTCGACGGGCTGCCTGATCAACTGCCAGGTATTCGCCGGGAATTTCTCTTTGAGGTAGCTGTCCCACGACCTGGCTGTACCAGGCATCGCGGTCATGGAACCCGCCAATCGCGTCAAAGATGCGCCCCGGCGCATGGGGGTCGGCGGTGATCCGCTGCAGCGCGGCAATATATTCATGGTAGCGTTCTTCAAACTGGGTTAATGGCGTGCCTCTTGCCGAGAATTGCTCCGCGATCCCGCACATCGCGTGCAGAATGGCTTTCTCGCGCACGGGGGTGGCTAAACTGCTGTCAATACAGGTGGAAAAGATGCCGTAGCCCAGCGCCACCTCACGCAAACGCGCGAGGGTAGTGCTTTTGCCGGCGCCGGGAATCCCCTGGAGGAGGAGGATCAAATCCCTGGGAACCGTGTCGAGGCAGTTGAGCCGGAAATGTTCGAGGATATCGTCCCGTCCGGTAAATGTCCGGGTACTGCGCTGTATTAACAAATCTCGCCAGGTGTGTGCGGCTTCGTTCATAGGCTCTCCAAACATAAGCTCTCCAAACAAAGACTTCCCAAACCCAAAACCTGATAAATCCCAAGTCCATCTTTTTTTACAACAGGGCAACAGTATAACGAATTCCAGGATGGATTCCCGCTTGCGCGGGAATGACGTCTCGTGTTAAACAGGCACTTAGCTTGACGCATAACGCGTATTGCTGATCAGGTTTTACCATAATAGAGCACGGGAGCCGTAGAATGATAACTCACATAAATTATCTCTGCGGCTCTGCGTTAACAAAATCCTATTGAGATCCCCAGGCTATAAGAAATGCGCCTGGGGATCATCGTGTATCTGCTGTACGTCCTGACCCGAAATGACTATGTACCTTCCCGCCAGGAAGTCAAGTAATGTTCTTGTTCCTCGCTCAACACATCGATTTTCACGCCCATTGCCTCCAGTTTGATGGCAGCAATAGCCTGGTCGATATCCTGCGGAACCGCATAGACCTTGTTTTCCAGCTCTTTGGCATGGTTCAGCATATATTCAGCCGACAGCGCCTGGTTGGCAAAGGACATATCCATAACCGCGCTGGGATGCCCTTCTGCCGCACCCAGGTTCACCAACCGCCCGTCCGCCAGGATATTGATGAGCCGACCATCCGCCATTGTATACTGCTTCACAAACGGGCGAATAATGCGCGGTTCGCCAACGGCGATCTCAGCCAGCGCAGGCAGGTTCAATTCCACATTGAAGTGACCCGAGTTGCAGACAATCGCGCCGCCCTTCATCACCTCGAAGTGATAACCGTCAACGACATTGATATCGCCGGTTGAAGTTACAAAAATATCTCCGATAGGGGCGGCTTCGATCATTGGCATAACCCGGAAGCCGTCCATCACCGCCTCAAGCGCGCGCAAGGGGTCAACTTCCGTGACGATCACGTTGGCGCCCATACCCTTGGCTCGCATGGCGATACCCCGGCTGCACCAACCGTACCCGCCGACCACAACCACCTTGCCGGCAATCAGCACATTGGTCGCGCGGATAATGCCGTCGAGGGTGGATTGTCCCGTCCCGTAGCGGTTGTCGAACAAGTGCTTCGTCATCGCGTCATTGACGGCAATAATGGGGTATTCCAGCGCCCCTTCCGCTGCCATCGCGCGCAGGCGGATCACGCCGGTCGTGGTTTCTTCGGTGCCGCCGATCACATTGCCCAACACCTCACGGCGATCTTTGTGCAGCGTGCTTACCAGGTCAGCCCCGTCATCCATGGTCAGATGCGGTTTGTGGTCCAAAGCCACATGAAGGTGCTGGTAATAGGTCTCGTTATCCTCACCCTTGATCGCATAAACCGGGATCTCATCGAAGGCTACCAGCGCGGCAGCGACGTCATCCTGGGTGCTCAACGGGTTGCTGGCGACCAGAACCAGGTCAGCCCCGCCGGCGACCAGCGCGCGCGCCAGGTTGCCTGTTTCGGTGGTCACGTGCAGGCAAGCGGATAAGCGGATGCCTTTCAACGGTTTCTCTACCGAATACCGTTCCAGAATTGTCCGTAAAACGGGCATTTCACGTTCAGCCCATTCCATGCGCAAACGCCCAGACTGCGCAAGATTGATGTCTTTTATATCATGTTTCATTAACGATCTCCTTAAATATAACGAAAATACTTTATAATTTTACCACACAGTCAGCAGACTTCTTTTGAATTAAGCGTCCCCGGAATGTCGCATTTAGACGCATCAAAAATGTAAAGTGCCATCATAGCCACAACAGGACTCCCTCCCATTTCAAAGGTGGGAGATCGCAGCGAATTGCGCTTAGGGAAAGGTCTGCATGGAAACATGGCAGTCATTATGCTAGCACATCATGTTGGATATAGCCAGGAACTCCAGATGGATTCCCGCTTTCGCGGGAATGACAAATCGCCTTGCCTAAGTTGGTGCCTATGTTAGTTATAATCGTGCATCCCTGGATTTAGTGTGTCTGTGCCAGAGCGGCGGTCGCTTCGTCCTCACCAAACACAGCTTTATAGCGCGCGACAAACGCTTCCAGCGTATAGTGGTGCGCCTGCGCGCTGGTCGTCTCCAGGACGTAGGTCGCTGCCAGGCTGCCAATGCGTCCGGCGGCAGCCCACGGCAGACCGAGGGCGATCCCTTTGATCAACCCGCCGCGGAAGGCATCCCCCACCCCGGTGGGGTCCAGGATTTGCTCCGGCTTAACCGCCGGGACCGCGATTTTTTCATCCGTCCAGATAAGGGCGCCTTCAGCGCCCAATGTGATGATAACCGCTTGTTTGACTGCCGCGCGGATATCGTCATCGTTCATCCCCGTATGGTCTTTGAGCAGTTCATATTCGTAGTCGTTCACGATCAGAATATCCGCGCCGTTGACGCCCTGGCGCAGGGATTCCGGATCTGTGCGCACAATCTGCTGGCTCGGATCATAAATATAGGGGATGCCCAGCGCCTTGCATTCCGCCGGGTATTTATCCATCGCCTCGGGGTCGTTGGGGGAAACAATGGTCAAATCCACGTCTCTGTCAAGGTCTCGAAAGGAAAGCGTCCGGGCATACGCCATGGCGCCCGTGTAGAAACTGGCGATTTGATTCTGTTTCTCATCGGTCGTCGCGAAAAATGAAGCCGTAAAAAGCTCCGGGATGACCTTGATCGCGGAAGTATCGACGCCCTGGGATTCCAGCCACGCGCGGTATTCCTCAAAATCCTGTCCCACCGTCCCCATCACCAGCGGGCGTTCCCCCAAAAGCGCCAGTGTATAGGCAATATTTGGCGCGCAACCGCCCCGGTTTTTCACCATCTTGTCCACCAGAAAGCTCAAGCTCAGTTTCTGGATGCGTTCCGGTTTAATGTGATCCAGGAAATTACCCGGAAAACCCATCAAATAATCATAAGCAATCGAACCGGTAATGACGATATTCATTTCAACTCCCTGTGCGTATAACGTATATTTTTCTTTTCAATCGATGATCCGGCGGCGCGGCAAAAATCTGTCGCGGATAATAACGCGCAAAGCCCATAACCCATCCCACGGTCGTATTTTTTTCCCTTCCTCAACCGTGCGCGGCACATAGCTGATAGGCACCTCTCTGATCTCATAACCGGCGAGCATCAGCTTGTTGGGCAGTTCAAAATCAAGGTCAAATCCGGTTCCGGTCAGGTTCAGGCGTTTCAGAATATCCGTACGGACCATCTTTGAAGCAGTCGCCACATCCGTCAGGTGCGAGCCGTAAAGCAGATTCGTCAGTCCTGTCAGGAATTTTACGCCCCAGTAATTGGCGACATATTTATAAATAGCCCGGTGTCCGAGGGTGCGTGAGCCGAAAATAGCTGCCGGTCCTTCCTTTTCTGCCAGCGTGAGAAAAATGGGATAATCATAGGGGTCGTATTCCAGGTCGGCGTCCTGGATAAACGCATAATCGCCTGAACAATGCGGAATCGCCGTCCGGATCGAAGTCCCCTTGCCCATATTGCGCGGTTGGTAGATCACCCGGGTGTCCGGATAATCCACTGAGCGCAGGAGTTCCGGCGTCCCGTCGGTGGAGGCATTGTCCACGACCACCACCTCGCGCTCCCACCCCGGCAACAGAGGCGCCTGGTGGATGCGTTCAAGCACAGTCAGGACCGTATCCTTTTCATTGTATGTGCACACAATCAATGATAATTTCATTCGCAAAATCCTGATCCAGGGGGTCTGCCAGAATGATTCTTGGAAAATTGAACCAACACAACAGCAATAGTTCCCGGATGGATTCCCGCGTGCGCGGGAATGACAATTCGAGTTAAGCAATATGATTTCATGTGAACTGAATTTATCATTTTACTTATACGCATCTTGACACGACACCAATGGGCTAATCTCAACCTTTATGCGCGGCAAAGAAATCTTCAAAAACCTGCAGCATATAATCAATCCGCGCGTGATCCATACCGGGATAAACGCCGATAAAAAATGCCGTCTTTAAGACGCGGTCGGTCTCAAGCAGCGGGGTCGCAATCCGGTGTGGGATATTCCGGTAACCGGGTTGCTGCAAAATGTTGCCGGCAAACAGATAGCGGGTTTCGACTTTGCGCTCGCGTAAAAACTCATTGAGTTCGCGGCGGGTGAAAGGCGCATTATCCCGGACCGCCAGCGTAAAGGCAAACCATGCCGGGTCCGCCTTCGCATGCCACACCGGCAGGACCAGGGCATCCGCATAGCGCTGCAATCCGTTGTAGAGCCGGTTGAAGTTTTCCTTGCGCGCGCGCACAAAATCCGGCAGTTTTTTTATCTGGGGCAAGCCAATAGCAGCCTGGACTTCGGTCATCTTCAGGTTATACCCGATCTCCGTAAAATAATAACGGTGATCATAGGGCTCATCCATCCCGGGGATCTCCCAGCCGAACCTGCGGTTGCACTCCCCGGAGCGGGGGCTGTTGATGTCACACCAGCAATCGCGCCCCCAATCCCGCACGGAGTGCGCGATGCGGTACAGGCGATTGTCGTTCATCCCCACGGCGCCACCCTCCCCGGTTGTGATATGGTGCGCCGGATAGAAACTGAAAGTCGAAAGGTGCCCAAAAGCGCCGCACATCACGCCGTCATAGGTGCTGCCCAGGGCATCGCAGGTATCTTCGATGACGAACAGATCGTGCTCCCCGGCAAAAGCCATCACTTTGTCCATTTCAACGGGGTTGCCCAGAATATGGGGCACAAGGACCGCGCGCGTTTTATCAGACAGCGCCGCTTCCAGCAGATTGGCATTGATATTATACGTCCCCAGCTCACAATCCACGAAGACCGGGATCAGCTGATTTTGTACGATGGGCGCGACAGTCGTCGGGAAGGTCGCTGCCGGTGTAATGACTTCATCCCCAGGTTTTAACGGGTTTGGCAAACGCTCAGAACGGAGCGCCGTGACCGCGACCAGATTAGCGGACGATCCGGAATTGACGGTTAGAAGGTGCTTTAAGCCCAGCACAGCGGACAGCGCTTCCGAAAATTCTGCGACGCGCGGACCGTCCGTCAGCCAGAAATCCAATACGGCATCCACCGCATTCTGCATCTCGGCTTCATCGTAAACGCGCCCGCCGTAATTAACAAAAGTCTCACCCGGCACAAAAGGCGCTCTTTGATGCGCGAGGTGATAATAAGCAGCCACTTTGCTGCGTATTTCCTGGCGCAAGTGCTCGATTTGTGCTTGTTTGTCATTTTCTGCCATGCTTCCTCCAGGATTACAGCTGCAGCGAACGCCGGATATCTTCCAGCGTTTTTTGCAGCCCTTGTTCCAAAGTCACCGAGGCTTCCCAGTTGGTCAGCAACCGCGTCCGTTGATAATTCGCGGCAATAGCGGAGACCTCGCCATCCCGATACGGCAATGCGCCGGCTAAAATGCGCCCGGACGCCTGCGCCAGGCTCCAGATCATTCTGACCACTTCAATGAGCGGCGTGAGCTGACCGGTGCCCAAATCTAATGCGCGCCCGGATATCGCCTCTGCTGTCGCAATCGCCAGCAGCCCGTCAACCAGATCGTCAACAAAAATAAAGTCACGCTGCTGCGCGCCGGGCGTCATCCGAAAGTCCTGCCCGGTGAGCGCCGCATGCATCGCCGCCGGGATCAGGGTGTTCGCGGGTTGTCCGGGACCGTAGACCTGAAAAGGGCGGATCCAAACTACCGGCAACTTCCAGGCATTGTAAGCCGCGCGCGCGTAAGCCCATGCAGCGACTTTGGATGCGCCGTAGGCATTAAAGGGATCCAGATCATCGTCTGACCGGCGCGCGCCATATTCGAATGAAGAGCCAATCAGCATCAAGCGCTGTAGAGAAGGTGCGGTACGGGTTGCCTCCAGGATATTGATGACGCCCTGCACATTTACGCGGTTCGATTCGTGGAAGGACAGTTCCCGGTCCGTCACGCCGGCAGCCGCTAAATGGACCAGCAAATCAGGGGCAACGTCACGGACAGCGGCAGCGATTCCCGCGGCAATCGTGACATCCCCGGGTATCGCTTTCACACCCGCCGGCAGGAGGGATTGTTCACCAGGCAGAACGACCGCCGAAACTGCACATCCGCTTGAAATCAGGCGCTGCGCCAATCGCTTGCCGATAAATCCGGTCGCGCCTGTCATGAGTATTTTCGCGGGCAAATTGGGAAATTCAAGCATATTCAAACCCATCAGGCTGCCAAGTCCAGATGCCGCGCATACCAGGCAATCGTCTCAAGCAGCGCCGCTTCACGTGAGGTCGTGGGTTCCCAACCGATCAGCTTGCCGATTTTAGCGCTGTCCAGATATTGATCCCTGATTTCGTTGCTAACTTCATCCAGAACATAGCGGCGTTAATTCAGGATGCGGAGAGAGTGACAGGATCAGTTGAACCATATCCAGAACACGCATAGGCGCATCCGTGCCGCAATTAAAAGCCTGTCCCTGGATGCCTTTCCGGTCCAGGGCTTGCGCGACCATCAGGTAAGCCTGAACGGCATCGCGCACATAGAGGTAATCGCGGACGTAGGTGCCGTCCGACCTGATTATCGGCGGCTGACCTTGCAGCGCGCTGCGAATGGTTCCGGGAATTAATCGATTCCAGTTCAGGTCGCCGCCCCCGTACAGGTTAGCGCAGCGCGTAATCGCGATCGGCAAACCATAGGTTTTTCCGTACATCTGCGCGATCAAATCCGCAGCACTTTTCGAAACGTCATAGGGATGCTGGCCCTGCAAAGGCATTTCTTCCGTGTAAGGTAGTACTGGCTGGGAACCGTAAGCTTTATCACTCGAAGCCATCACCATCCGTTTCACGGTTGGCGAACGGCGGACAACCTCCAGCAGAACCCATGTCCCCCGGATATTCGATTCAAACGTCGATAGCGGCGCGCGATTGGCAATCCCGACAATGGTCTGCGCGGCTAAATGAAAAACCGTATCAATCTCATATTCATTCACCACGCGCTCAACCAGCGCAGAATCCGTCACATCACCATGTGCCACACGAATCCGCCGGATGTTCCCGGAACTCACCAGCCACGATTGTGGAACATCGTCGCGAACCAGGCCCACGACATCCGCCCCGACCTCAATCAGGGTCTGTGTAAGCCAGGAACCCAATAGACCAGTACAGCCCGTTACCAGAACAGGACGCTCGTGCCAGAAGGTTGTCATTTCCACATTAGCCTCCACTGCCATGCTGATAAGGTCCAGTCCTCATAGTCAACATCACCAGATCTTCCACGGCGCATCCTGCTCCCAGAGCGTATTCAATTCCTGCGCCTCTTTGAAAGTATCCATCGCCCGCCAGAAACCGGGATGCTGGTATACCGCCAGCTGGCGGTCTGCGGCAAGTTTGTGGAAGGGTTCGCCTTCTAAATCCACATCATCGCCCCCGCTCAAATAGGCGAGAACTTCACGCTCAAACACCATAAACCCACCGTTGATGGATGCGTCAAGCAGCGGCTTTTCCTGAAATCCTGTCACATACCCGCTGTTATCCGTTTCCAGGACGCCAAAACGCGAATAAGCCCGTACGCTGGTAAGGGTCGCCAATAAGCCCTGCTTTTGATGACAATCCAGCAGCGCCTGTAAATCGATATCCGCGACACCATCGGCATACGTCACAAAAAAGCGCTGTGCCGGTGTGTATTGCGACGCCTTACGCACGCGCGCGCCTTTTAATGTTTCCAGACCTGTATCAGCAAAGGTAATCCGCCACCCTGCGGTATCATTGGGGGTGTGGTACTGGACCCCTCCATTCCCCAACTCCAGGGTAAAATCCCTGCTCAGCCAGTCATACTCCAGGAAATAGCGTTTTATAAGGTCACCGCCGTATCCCAGAGCCAGGATGAAATGTTTGACACCTTGCGCCGCGTAAATGCGCATCACATGCCATAAAACAGGGCGGTCACCAATCTCAACCAGCGGTTTAGGAATAGTCCTATCTCCCATACGCGTGCCTTTCCCGCCGCAGAGGATAATCACAGGTATATTTAATGCCTTCATCTTCATTCCTTATTGACTAACGCCCACCGTTGGGTACGGTGGGCGTAGTTTTTTTATGGTAGCATGGGGGGGTGTTTTGTCAACCACTCTCCACACCAGGAAGGGTGAAATAAAAACGGCACCCATTCCCCGGCAGATTTTCAAACCCAACCTGTCCTCCCAATTTATTTACAATACGCCGGACAATAGACAGGCCCAAACCATGCCCTTGCACATTCCCCTCCCCAAGCCGGGTATGGGAGGCAAAGATATCGGAGCGTTTCTCCGGAGGAATACCCGGACCTTTATCCTGCACCCAGAAACGCACCATGGGGGCGTCCATGGCTTCCGCCCCGATGCTGATCTGTGGAGGGTTTCCACCATACTTTATGGCATTACTCAGGTAATTATCCCAGACCTGTTCCACTAATGAAGTCTGCCCGGTTGCGCGCGGCAGCGCATCGGGGAGGTCGACCCGCGCATGACGTTCGACGATAAATTCATGCAGGTTTTCTATGGACCGTGTCACGGTCGCGTGCATATCCAGGGGATACTGCTCAAGATCATCCGTTTGGGAAAGCAGCAGCAAACTCTCGATGATGCTGTTCGCCTGATATGCCCGGGTCGCAATTTGATCCAGGAAATGCTGAACCTGTTCGGGGGTCAGTTGGGCGTATGAGCGCTTCAGCCACTCTGTCGACGTCGCGATATAACTCACCGGGCCTTTTAAATCATGGGAAACGCTGCGGTCGTAAGCGGCTAATTCTTCATTGCGCTCGTGCAATTCGCTGTTAAGTTTATCAAATTCCGCCAATCGTATGGCTAATTCCTGATTGTCACGGTTATGTTGTTTCTGCATTTTACGGAGTTCAAGATGCGTCTCCATACGCGCGATAATCTCGTCCACCTGGAACGGCTTGTTTATGTAATCCACACCGCCCGACTGGAACGCCCGTACTTTATCCTGCGCGCTCCCTAATGCACTGATAAAAATAACGGGGATATCCTTTCCTTCAGGATGCGCCTTCACACGCTCACAGACTTCATATCCGTCAATACCCGGCATCATTAAATCCAGCAAAATCAAATCTGGCGGGTTGGAATCCAGGATAGTCAATGCCTGATTCCCATCCAGCACTGCGCGCACTTTGTAATTATGCTTATTAAGTAACTGAGACAACATGCGCAAGTTAGTGGGGTTATCATCTACGATGAGAATTTCATTCATATATTCCATGACATTCGCCTGGTCTATGTATACTGGTAACTATGAAAAAATCCACTGTTCAGCTAGTATTCCTCGGGAACAAATGTCTGATAATCCATTGGAGGGCGGACATAACCGACAGTGTCCTGCCGTTCAGGTAATTCAAGCGGGGGAGGTGTCATGTCCTCATAGGGAACCATATTTAACAGATGGCTGATACAATTCAAGTGGGCGCGTCGCTTATCATCTGAGTTCACCACAAACCAGGGGGACTGTTTGGTGTCAGTAAACTTGAACATTTCATCTTTGGCTTTGGAATAATCGACCCAACGTTTCCGGGCTTCCAGATCCATGGGACTGAGCTTCCAACGCTTGGTAGGGTCATTCAGGCGATCCTGAAACCTTTTTTCCTGTTCCAAATCACTCACAGAGAACCAGTATTTTAGCAGAATGATGCCGGAACGAATTAACATCCGCTCAAATTCCGGGCAGGAACGTAAAAACTCGCGATATTCTTCCTCAGTGCAAAACCCCATCACCCGTTCCACGCCAGCCCGGTTGTACCAACTGCGGTCAAAAAGGACCATCTCACCGGCGGCAGGTAAATGCGCTACATAGCGTTGAAAATACCATTGCGTGTTTTCGCGCTCAGTGGGGACGTTCAGCGCGACGACACGGCAGATTCGCGGGCTCAAACCTTCGGTAATGCGCTTGATGACCCCCCCTTTACCCGCAGCATCCCGCCCCTCAAAAATGATTACAACCTTTAATCCCTTCTCTTTAATCCAGTAGTGCAGTTTGACCAGCTCCAGCTGTAACCGGTGCAGTTCCTCTTCGTAATAAGCCTTATCTAATCGCTCCGGTTTGGTGTGCCCCGCTTCATCCCTGGACATAGAAAACCTCCTGCAAATGTATGGGAAATAATGGTAAGGACTGCCACACACCCATTATATAGAGAACTTAATAAGATGACAATGCTGGAGGACGAACATAATATACCCCTTAGTTCAACCGCCTTGTTTTACGCCCATAAAGCGCTATCCTACAGGCTGTATACGCGTCGATCTTTGTCAGGAATTCATAACCGTCTCTTACGCGATAAAATCACCATCAGGAGTCATTAAGGTATGGCAAGTTACCACTATCCCCTAACACCCAAAGGGTCCCAGGTCGATGATCTTCATGGCATACGGGTAGCGGACCCCTACCGCTGGCTGGAGGATCTGAATTCTCCCGAAACACAGGCATGGATTTCCGCTCAAAACACATTGACTTATGATTACCTGGAAAACATCCCATCCCGTGACAGCATCAAAAAACGGCTTACGGCATTGTGGAACTACCCCAAAGCCCATGCCCCCTTTAAGCGCGGCGGGCGCTACTTCCAGTTCCGGAATGATGGACTGCAAAATCAGGACGTCCTGTACGTGATGGAGGACGTCACGCAGCGTGGACGCCCGTTACTCGATCCTAACGCGCTTTCTGAGGATGGTACCGTAGCACTCACCGCTGTCCTGGTCAGTTGGGATGGGGCATGGCTCGCCTACGCGACAAGTGCCAGTGGATCAGACTGGAAAACCTGGCACGTTCGAAACATCACCACCGGCGAGGACACCGGGGACTGTGTCATGTGGAGCAAATTCTCAAGTGCAGCCTGGCTTCCCGGCAACGAGGGTTTCATTTATGCCCGTTATGCTGAACCCGAAGAAGGAACAGCCTATGCGGGTGCAAACTACAATCAGCAGATATATTGCCACTATCTCGGCACAATTCAGCAGGAAGACCTTCTCCTTTACGAACGACCGGACCACCCCAACTGGGGCTTTGACCCAACAGTCACAGACGATGGGCGCTATCTTATCCTCCATGTATCGGAAGGTACAGACCGCCGGAACCGCGTCTTCTACAAAGAAATTGAGGGGGATAACTTTGTTGAACTCATCCCCGATCTCAAGGCCAGTTATGAATTCATCCACAATACAGGCAGCCTATTCTACTTCCTCACAGACCTGGAAGCGGAGCGCTGTAAAGTCATCAGCATAGACGTGAACGACCATGGCAGCACCGCGCTGCGCACAATTATTCCTGAAAAGCAGGATGTTTTACAGCATGTGGTCGCTGCCCATGGAGAGTTTGTCGCGCTGTATTTACACAATGCGTACCACCAACTCCTCCGCTTTCGCATGGATGGCATGTATATCGATGAGATTACACTGCCCACGCTGGGCGAGGTTACCGACCTGCATGGTCAATATGCAGACGAAACACTCACATACAGCTTCAGCTCGTTCACATACCCGCTGTCCGTCTACCAATACGACTTTGTGAAGGGCGCAATTACCGAGCTCTATAAACCAGCCCTCCCATATGATTTTGACGACTACGTCACCGAGCAGGTGTTCGCTGCCAGTCAGGATGGCACCCGGGTGCCCATGTTCCTGATCCATCATCGCGATATGCAGCGCGATGGGACAAATCCGACACTCTTATACGGTTATGGCGGATTCAATATATCCATGACCCCTGTTTTCGCTGTGGATCGCCTGATATGGTTAGAGATGGGTGGGGTATTTGTTATGGCGAATCTGCGCGGTGGTGGCGAATTCGGAGAGGGATGGCACAAAGCTGGCACTGTCCATCACAAACAAAATGTCTTTGATGATTTTATCGCATGCGCAGAATATTTGATCGAACAAAACATCACGTCAACACCCCATCTGGCTATCGAAGGGCGTTCAAATGGGGGACTGCTCATCGGCGCATGCCTCACGCAGCGCCCCGAGCTTTTTGGCGCTGCCCTACCCACCGTTGGTGTTCTGGATATGCTGCGCTTTCACAAATTCACCATAGGGTGGGCATGGACCAGTGATTACGGCAGTCCGGATAATGCCGCGTGAGTTTGAAACGCTCTACAGCTACTCCCCACTGCACAACACCCGCCAGGCTGTCTATCCTCCAACGCTGATTATGACCGGCGACCACGATGACCGCGTTATGCCGGCGCACTCATACAAGTTCGCCAGCACACTGCAGGCAGCGCAGCAGGGAGAGGCGCCTATTCTTATCCGCATCCAGACCAAAGCCGGGCACGGCATCGGAAAACCGACTGCGGTCCTGATACAGGAACGCGCCGACATTCTCGCTTTCCTGACTGAATCGCTGGCGATCACATACCCATTCTGATTGAGTGCATTCTACGACAGAGGTAAAACACATCCGGGGCCTGGATTAGCTCCAGTGCTTTTCAGCGGTGCTCCTAGAGCAGACGCCTCTTGGAGCACCGCTGAATTTACAGGGGCGGGGCGGGAATCCTGACCAATAGCATAGCCAAGATGTTCCGCCCCGCCACCAAACAGTACAGACGCGTTAATTGCACCAGACCAACAGGATCACCTAATGCAGGCTGTACACCGACCCGCCTATAAACTCGCGGACATGGGAGGTCGGAGGAATCGGCGAATCATCCTCCACAGGGATAATAGCTTGCAGCAGTCTGTGTACGCGTTCAGCGCGCAAAAATGCGTCCATGCGATTGGGTTGGTCCCGTAATCCTGGGACCAGGCTGCAAAATGGTTAAACAACAAGGCGCGCATAATAGGCAGCTCATAGGGTGTGGCGCCATTGACGACATAATCCGCTGTGTTGACATACGGGATGATATGGCGCAGCTCACTGCTGCGAACGTAATGCCAATGCTCCAGGGTCTGGCGGGGATCATAAGCCCGTTCACGGGCATCGCGCAGCATACGCCGCATAAGACGCAGGTCCGTGAAACGGATGAACTGGTTATCGGGTCCGCGCATTTGCAGGAGCGTTTCGATATAAAGTTTGAATTTCTGCTCGGCAGGAATCGCACCGGTCATCGCTTCGTATAAGCCCATGCAAGCTGTCAATGAGAATGATGTCATTCGGCCCGATCTGCATAGGCACTGCATCAGGTTGGCGTTTTCCCTGTTTTGAAATCATAAAAGGGCGTTGATACCTTTTCCCCAGCCACCAGCTGCTCCAGATGCGTGTTAATTAACGCTAAATCCAGAGCTTGTGGGGTTTCAAAATCATAATCACCGAATTCATCCTGCGGATGCATATCCAAATCAAAAAAGTAGTTATCGACATTCAAAGCCACGAGATTGTAACCGTGCTGGCGTAGGTGATCGCCTAATTTCACCGTTGTCGTGGTCTTACCGGAGGACGATGGACCGGCAATAATGACGACCCGGACATCCTGCCCCCGTGTCAGAATTTTCTCAGCAGCATCCGCAACATCCATTTCGTATGCCCGATCTGATTCGGCAACGATATCCGCAAATTCCCCGCGTGCGATACGTTCATTCAACCGGTAAACATTGTGAACATTGTGGTCGACCGCCCAATTCAGAACCTCCCACAATTTACGATAAGGGATATTTTCCGGATCCCGCTGTGATTTGCCTTCACTGCGCCTTTGCCGGCGTAAAGCTCTCTCCTGACGGTAAAGAATATAAGCCTTTGCCGTGCGCACGTGCCCATTCTTAATCAGCACGCTTTCTATAATATCCTGGATCTCTTCAACGGTGGGCATTTGGCCTTGCGCGCAATTATGCTGCAAAATATCAATCGTTTGATCGGTCAGCTTATCGGCAGTTACCCTATCACGCCCACCCACCGCAACAGCAGCCCGGTAGATCGCATTGGTGATGCGTTCCCGATTGAAGGGTACAATAGCGCCATCCCGCTTGATAACTTGCGTCAAACTCTCGTTCATAACACATCCTCCATAAGATCAATAACCGGCACATATGCTTATCGTTTAAACAGCCCGTTATCCATATTCTACACCTGATTAGCCTTTTAGGGTATTTTATCGTTACTTATATGTTTTACCCTACCAATATAGGGTGTACGGCACAATTTTGCACAAACCAAATCAGACCGAGTATGAACACCTTCCATCCAAAAAATGCGGCGCGGAATGCCTGCTTTGTGCATCCCAAGTTGTCTCCCGCACAACCGCTTTCATTCTCTTATACTGTTGTTGCATTATATCTATATGAAAGATAAAGCCCCGGGTGTTAGAAATACATCTTGACATAGAACAAATGTGCGATTATAATAAGGTTGGGATAATAATTGGGATAACTCGGATCGCAACAGGAGGAAAAAATGAAGAAAGAACTTTCAGAGCGGCAGCACAATGTATATCACTACATTCAGAACCACACAAAAATGAACGGCTACCCGCCCACTGTTCGCGAAATCGGTGAAGCGATAGGTGTGAAATCCACCTCGCTGGTCAGCTATTACCTCAAACAACTGGAGGAACGCGGGTTAATCACCCGGGAAGCGTCAAAATCACGGGCAATTCTCTTGACCCGGACAAGTGATTCTCCGGAATCCATCCCGGTTGAAATTGAAGATATGAACGTCATTTCAGTGCCTTTTTTGGGATATATTGCGGCAGGACTTCCAATCAACGTAGACGCACTCCCGGAATCAGAACTGGATGCCATTCAAATCAACCGCGCATTGTTTAAAAGAGAATTTTCGGACCTGTATGCCCTGGAAGTGCAGGGGAATTCGATGATCGACGCGCTGATTAATGATGGCGATATGGTCATTCTGCAGCATCAGGAGACGATTGATAACGGGCAAATGGCAGCGGTATGGCTCAAAAGCCGTGAAGAAACAACGCTGAAGAAAGTTTATCGCGAAGGAAAACAAATCCGTCTGCAACCGGCGAACCCGACGATGAAACCCATCTACGTGCCGGCAAACGACGTTGAAATCCAGGGGAAGGTCGTATTGGTTATCCGCCGTCTCGATTGAGCGCGCTTACCGCGATTTAAGCATTCTGGGCAGATAAAAACGCCAGGGTGACACATTCAGCCACAGCGGGATTTCCCAGCGGTGCCCGGAACCATCCGCGAGGCGTGCATCCACCCGCACAGGACCTTCCCACAACCACGCGTGAAGCGGTACTGTCAATATGCGCGTCCCTGTTGATTCAAGCTTCCCCTCCCATAACGGCATAGCCCATCCATGCGCCATTTCGGTCATAGGCGCCGTAGAAGTCAACGGTGACAGGCCCTCCATCATCCAGACAGAAGCGCGCACGGCGCCCGCGAACTCGGAGCTGTTGCGCAGCATAAAGGAAAGTGTCACAGCACTGCGGGTGCGCAGGTCGCTGTAAGCGGGCGACAACCACCCGCTGGTCACAAGTTCGGGTCCCTGCCCGTAGAACCGGGTGAACCGTTCAAATGCTAATCCCCAATCCGCCATGGACAGCGTTACAGTAGGATACGCCGGTACAGCGATATCTGTCAGGACGCGTGTTTCCCAAACATAGGTCAGGATCTGACCCGGGAGCAGCTGTCCATCCCACTTAAGCGTGCGTGAAACCGCATCATAGTGCAAATCCGGGGACAGAGACAGCACCTCCAGCATCTGCCCGGCAGGAACAGCATGCGCAGCAGATGCCGTGATGGGCGCCCCGTCATCATTGCGCAAGACCAATGTGTAGCTCAACCTGTCTCCCGCCGATGCCGTACTTGGACGCACCTGCCAATCACTTCGACCCAGGGGAGAAAGCCACCCAACACCTCCGGACAGGATATCATCCCGGCGGAGATCAGGCACAGCCTCCAGCGGAAACCCATAAAACAGCGTTGAGGGACGGTCTGTGTCATCCGTTTTCGCAGCTATGCCCAAAGGCTGTCCAGTGAGACCGCGTAGAACAATTTCTGCGGCAGGCGCCGGTTCAACAATGTCCGTATGGACCGGAAATGGGTAGTCCAGGTGAATCGTTTGCCATCCCGGACTTGATGGGTGTCCGGTGCCCTGCACGACCATAATGGCATCTCCATCCGACACAGCCTGCACGCCCAGGCGTTTAGCCAGGGCATCCGTTTCATGATAATAAAGGAAATCCTGGGAAGACAGGATCAACCGCCCGCCCTGGTCCAGATACTCCAGAATCCGGTCGCGCTCGATATGAATAATGGGAGCATACCAATCATATCCGGTAAACCAGATTAGAACCGGATAGAGATTCAAGGTTTCCGTGAGTGGTGATCGTATGCCGGGCATGCCTCCCAAATAATCCTGGTTGTCCCAGATATCGTAAAAGATGCCTGCCCTATCCAGAGCGGTTTTGTATCTGTCTTCCACAGGATACCACCGGTCATCAT
Organism: uncultured Chloroflexia bacterium; assembly: GCA_963700595.1. Taxonomy (GTDB): domain Bacteria; phylum Chloroflexota; class Anaerolineae; order B4-G1; family SLSP01; genus PWVB01. The sequence goes on along the minus strand of CAVOYE010000005.1, from coordinate 1,132,926 downwards.
CAACCAGCAAAACCGGTGCAGGCGTCTTGGTTTTTAGCCTTGTAGTGGCTGAGGTGTGCCCCGTGCCGGATAGCGCAGTCAGGGTAAGCCAGTCGGTTGCATTGATCCGGGCGTCCTGGGGTATCGTGACGACGACTGTAACCGTGAATGTGGTGCAGGGCGTGATCTCGGCGCTATCCGGTATAATCGCAGTGAGCCAGGTGCTGCCTTCTGCCTGGAGCGTCACGCGCTCGGGGCTGCCGGCAATACCCGTATGCCGCAAACGCAAAGTGTGTGTCATGCGTTCACCCGGCACGCCAATCTGCACAGGATCACTCACCAGCCTTAATGTTAATCCCGTCGTCAGCGGGTCGGTGGTTAACCAATCAAGACTCCGCCGCATCACCTCCATGCGGTGGCTCGCGCCTGCAATTGCCTCAAATCCAAAACCAAAGAACAATGCCCGGTAGGGGGTGCAAAGTTCAGCAGCGCACCCAGCCCCTGTGCCATCAGCATATGTCCAGGGCAAAACAGCCAGGTCCGGATTCACTATTTGGACGATATCAGGCGACACTTGATTATCGGCGCCTTCTTCACCCTGGATATCATATACCATGCCCGGCATAGGGACCTTGCCCTTGAATCACGCCTGCGATCGTACGCTCACCCGCATACAGGACGCCCAGTGAATCCTGCATATAGGCTTGCGGTCCCATATCCCACACACCGCCGCCATCGTAAAAAGCGACATCCTGACCACTGATCAACAAACGCCCGCCGGCTTCGAGGTATTTTTCCAGGGCTTCTGCCCCGCCCACCAAACCGGGAGATCCCCGTGGAGAAGACCACAAGACAATGTCATAATCCAACAAGGTGCTTTCTGTTGGGGTGTCCGTATGCGGGAATTTCACCGCCAGCACATCATAGACGTAGGCTAATGCATCCAGAGCTGCCGTCCAATAAATGCGCTGGCTTCCATAGTACCATGCCCCTTCATCGATGAGCAGCAGCTTCGGGGCGGGGGACAGCACAATATCCCGGATGACCGTTTGATGCGCGTGGACCGTGGCACCTATCGCTGCCGCCCGGTAGCCAGCTTCTCGAACAGAAAGGGTGTAGACGCCCGCCGGGGCGACCAATTCGTAGTTTCCGGAGGAAGAAGTCAGCGTCGTCAACGGCGTTCCATCCAGGTTCACTGTGACCGTTTCTGTCACCGCTTGCCCCGTACCCGAGATTGTTACCTGCCCTCTTATGATTCCCAAGGGCAGTGCCTGCAGGTTGAAATCAACCTGCGTTGGTGTTTCCGCCGATATGGCAACCCCCCACCTTGTCTGGGGATAAAAACCAAAAGCAGAGACTTCGATATTCACAATTCCAGGGCTGCAGTATAACGTATAAACTCCGGTCGCATCTGTGCTTGTCTGTGCATGCAAACCAGATCCGGAGGTGGATTGCGCGCGAACCTCTGCCCCGCTTACGCCCTGCCCGTTTATATTCCTGATGTAACCGGTGATCAGTGCCGGATTGACCAGGCGCACCGCAGCCTCAAAAGCATCGATTCTCCCCCACCCGCTGTCGTTGTTCGGCGTCGTTACACTCAGCGGTACGGTCGTTTGGGTGATGATATTTGCCATATCCGCGACGGATAAGGTGGGGCTTATACCGCGCAATAGTGCGGCAAGTCCGACCACGTGCGGAGCTGCCATGGATGTGCCCTTATACAAAGCATACACACCGCCCGGAATAGATGAAAGTATATTCACACCGGGCGCCACAACATAAGGCTTGATTTCATTCCAGGGTGAAGGTCCCCGTCCGGAAAATGCAGCCACATCATCCTCCGTGTCGCTTGCGCCAACAGCAAAAACACCCTTATAACTCGCCGGCGCACCCACACTTGAACTTGCCGGTCCCTCGTTACCGGCGGCGAAAACCAAAAATATACCGGACTCTGACAACGTGTTCACAACCTGCTCAAACACAGTATTGCTCCCGTTTGAAGAACTCCAGGAAGCATTAACGATATCCGGAGCCAGTGCAGCATCTCCCCCCGGAGCCAGCAGCCACTGGAATCCAGCCAGGATCCAGGAATCATAACCATACCCATGGGTATCCAATACCTTCACACCGATCCACTGCGCGCCAGGCGCCACGCCGATGCCGCCGTCGCCCGCCGCCGTTCCGGCAACATGCGATCCATGACCCAGATCGTCATACGGATAGACACCGGCATTCACGGCGTCAAACCAGGCAGTGTGGTGCGCATACAAACCTTTACCCAGATTGCCGCGGTAATTGTCGTGCAAAGCCGGATGCAAAAAATCAACGCCGGTATCCATGACCGCGATAACTGCCCCGGTTCCGGAAATACCAAACGTGTGCCGCACCTCTGAAGCGCGTATCTTCTCAATCCCCCACGCATAACCTGTGTCAGAGCGTGTTGTCAACGTCAAAGGTGCGGCGTTGACATCTACAGGGTCCAGGAATGCCTGGTAGTGGTCAAGGTCAATGCGTTTGACGGCAGGCGATGCTGCCAGTTGGCGGAGCAAATTCGGGCGGACAGTCAGAGCCATCCCGTTCACAATCCATAAATCACGGCGGTCCAGAAGCTCGCCGTTGAGCTGCGCCGCATCCAGAACAGGCGCCAGGGCGCTTTGGGAATGCTGGAAATCCCGGGTTAACTGCGCGACCAGATCCCGCCGGAACGCGAGACGTTCGGGGGGCAGCATTTCCCGGGCTGGCACATCTGGTGCCAGCGTGGAATTCATGACAAGAATGATGGGTATTTCGGCTGCACGGCTCTGCACCATACGCAGAACATCTGGATCAACATCAGGCGCTGCTGGTTGATCCCCGGCAAGAATAGAGACGGCGTTTCCTTGCGCTGAAGAGCGGTCCGCCAGCGTGAACGGGATGACAGACCCAAAGCTCACGGCAATGAGTACAGCCAGCAATATTCCGGCGCTCCGTCTACGCCTGTGCACCCTATCCATCATAGTCACCTCATGTGTATTATACAGGCAAAGCCCTGGCAATATAAGAGGTGCATGATATTGGGGGTAATCGTCAGATACCGCAGCATTGCGTGACCTGTCGGGGGCGGTTTGGGTTCAGCGTGTTGTGCCCTATGCGTATCAAATTTCGGAGTTTTAGGCGTAAATAAGTAAGTTTTTGAGCCAGCCAGCCCGTTCGTAGTAACTGCTTTAGCCGTTGTTCTGCCCGGATATAACCACTAGAAAATTTCCACGCTCTCGCCTTAAGTTGGAGTTGGCATCGATAGACAGCCAAGAGGATTGCCCCTACGAATATAGTATGGGGATCACAATCCCATCACGATGTGGACAATAACCAGGCAAACGAGGCAGCACGCTTAGACGACAGGATGCGGAACTCGCGAATTTCGGGGTGTATGTTGGCGCTGATGACTTGGCAATCAATCCCGAGGCGTGGGTAGGTATTTCCTGGGGAATCGTCGAAAGCTTTGTAAAGAAATTGTTGATAGATGGCTATGCAGTAGGCAGTGTTAATAACCATCTATCGACAATCAAGACATCCGCAAAACTGGCAACGAAAGCTGGCACGATCCTTCAGCAAGAGCATGCAATGATCCAGATGGTGTCGGGTTATCCACACAAAGAAGGGCAGCGCATTGATGAACAGAGAGAAGCAGCAGATATAGACACCCGCTTGGGTAAAAAGAAGGCTGGCTTTTTAGTGTTATCGATGGAACAAGAAGTCATTCTAAAAGCTGGCTGCAATGGTGAACCCCTTGGATTGCGTGACCGTGTGCTTCTGATGCTTTTGCTTGACCTGGGATTACGTGTCTCAGAGGTTGTCGATCTCCAGGTTGGCGACTTCAATCCCGCAACAGGGATGTTAGAAGTATATAGACGCAAGACAGACAACACAACTACATTTGAGCTACTCAATAGGAAACTTATGTCAATACTTGCATACTTTCATGGTGTGCAACCCTCAGGCAAATAACTGATGGGTAGTCGAAAGGGTGGAAATTTGGAAGGTGGGATGAGTATCCGCGCGATCAGAGCCCGAGTTCGGAAGATGGGGGAGTCGATCGGTAGTAACAACCTGTCCCCTCACGACCTGAGGCACACAAGAGCGACCAGGCTGGCAAGTAGTATGAACGTCCGTGAATTGATGGATTGGTTCGGCTGGAATAGTCCAGCGATGGCAGCACGATATATTGAAAGTGCAGAATATATCACAGTTGAATGAAACGGGTTGAATGTGAAGGTACCTAAATACCATCCCCATAGGCATCAATATAAAGGAAACGCAAACCTTCCCGGAAGGCGTTTGACTATCTCCAGTCGCATATTTTTGCTTCCCCGTTAAAGCCCAAACCTTCCTGGAAGGTGAAGTAGAAGGTGAAATATCTTTGTAACGTTCTGGTAACGGTCATCTTCTATACTATAAGTAAGGTACAAGTTACACATAACCATTCAAAATAATAAAAAGGAGAATATAATGAACGCTAGGCAAAAATTTACAAAATGGACATCGATTCTGTTATTGGTGGCAATCGCCAGTCTTGCGACTGCAGGACTTGCGTTAGCCGACCACGAAATCCCGTTAGCGGCTTTGGAAGTAAGCAGCAGGACTGCCGTCAACCAGTATAACGCGGTTCTCGCGCATATGGATGAGAACCTGAATGACTTGTTGTTCGCGTCATTTACTGCCAGAAACAACAGTGCAGTCAGGTTTGATCAGTACACTATGGCCATCGAGCAGATGATCAAGAGCAGCGAAGCAGCATCCGCGACCGTGACCACCCGGCAAAGTAATGACAGCCTGTTTCGTTGGGAGCAGTACCTTGAGTATGCTCGATAACGACAAAGGCAAATCCTGTCAATTCCTGAATCTATAAGCAAGTGGATATTGTCAGAAGCCATTTAAGAAGCAGAGAATCCCCAGATGCAAAGCAAGAAGCACCGGGGGATTTTTTGCGTGGAACGTAAACCGACTCACCTAAAACAGATATTATGCTGCCACATCACGCTAATAATTAGCCCGGAACCGTGATGGATTCAGCCGCATGGAAAGCGGCGCGTTCGCGGGAATGACACATTGACAACGCTTAACTTGATGCGCATGGGGCACCTAATTATCATCCCCATCGTCCTCTGTAAAGATTACCTCGTCTGACACTGGCAACACAACATCATACTCGCATGGTTGATCTAGAGAGTCGACTTGTTATCACGATGGTACTCTTTGAGGGATATTTTTTCTGCCATGGCAGAAACACATTACAAGAAACATAATGGGCGTTGAGCGCGCATATAGCTACCGACTATTTAGAGAAGTCGGTAGCTATTGTGATTACTCGAAAACTCTTTAGTTCGAGGTATTTAAGGCGAAGGTAATAAAAATACGTCGAGAAACCTATTACTATGAGTCAGTCCACGATTTACAGAAAATCATCCTAAAACACGGAGAAACCTCTATTGCTAAAGATCTACTTGTGAGTTAACACAATCCATTAAGCTGCGGGAGCGACGGGATTCGACGCCACGTGTGTATACAATATTAATTTACTATGCAAATTTTTACGAGATAATGAGTTGATGAATAACATCTGTCACATTCTTCGCCGCAGGACGATCATAATTTGATAGAACGATTACCGTGAAGCCCAAATCCAGATACATTGTGAACTGACTACTTATTCCTGTGCCATCACCACCATGGCTGGCTATACGACCGGCGTCACCCTCTGATACAAAAAATCCGTACCCATAGAATGGTGAGTTTATTTCCGGTTTTACTGTCACAACCATCTCAGTGAAATCAGGACCCAGGAGTTTATGTGTCCGCAGAGCGATATCGAACTTTAAAAGGTCTTCGACAGTCGACAGACATCCTCCAGATGGTCCACCTTTCAAGACTCTCGTAAACGGAATACTCCTCCATTGCCCTCCTTCTTTCTTGTAGCCAGTAGCACGATTTGAAAGAGGAATATCCTTGTCATATGCATCAGTATTCACCATTCCTGCGGGTTGGTAGATATGATCCCGAAGATAAGCAAAGTAACTTTCACCCGTTACTTTCTCAATCACCACGCCCAACAAATGCATACCTGTATTGCTGTATGACCAGTTTGTACCTGGTTCAAAAGCAGGCGTTTCATCTGCGATTAATATCATATAATCGTCAATGTTTCTGAAGAAGGGTTGCTTGGTTTGTTCGTACATCTTTCTAAAATAGGTACCAAAACCTGATGTATGTGTTAACAGATGCTGAATCTGAATTTTGTTACTGAATTCAGGCTTTATCCAGTCTGAAGATAGGTATTTACTTAAATGATCATCAAAGGCCAATATGTTTTTCTCGACCAACTGAGCAATAGCGACGCCTGTAAACATCTTTCCCATCGACGCGATATTAAATTTAGTATCTATCAGGTTAGGTGCATTATATGATTTATTAGCAAGACCATAAGCGTTTTTATACAAAGGCCTACCATTTTTTGCTACTAATACTGCGCCTGAGAATTCATCGGCTTCGACAAGTTTTGTTATAGATAATTCGAGACATTGGGCAATCCTCTCATCGATCAATTTATCACTCCTATGAATATCCAAAATGTTTTCGTTATCGTACCTTGTTTATAAATACCATATGATATACGAATCACCTGACCTAATTACGACAATAATATAACTCATAAAAGCACTAATGAATGTGTCTGTGGCTGTTGCATATCTCAGGATCAGTATTTCTTTTTGAAGGACTGACAAGCTTGCTGCTAGTGTTTTTGAATGAATTCCATATTAAGCTGATCCCTCTTGAGAGTATATTGTGTCAAGGTGTCATGTCAAAAACTGTACAAATTCTTATTAACCAAACTGTTATCTGGATTGCACAAGGGTGACTACGCGGAATTTCGAGGAGAATGTCAGGGTTATTAGCCTATCGGGGATAAACAGAAATCACACCAAAACAAAAAGGGCCCTCTGTTATCAGAGAGTCCTTGATATCTTATATTAAAATACTATAGGCTTGCGGGAGCGACGGGATTCGGGCAAGCGCGTGTGTACATGTTATTGTGTTTTATCCATATAGCATTCCACCATATGGTAAACAGTAGACGAAACGGATTGTATCACGAACCTGATCCAGGAACTTGTGTATTGTTTATTTATTTTTTTGTCTCCGATCTTTATTTACTTTCACTTTGTATGTCGATATAATGATAGCGAAGATATCACGTTGGAAGTCATACTATACAAGCTCAAATCAAGGATAAATATGCCAGCAAATTCACCGCGCGTTGCAATGATTACAGGGGGGAATAGCGGTATTGGTTTCGCTACTGTTCGCAAACTAACTGAGAAAGGCTTTGTTGTTTTCCTGGCATCTCGCAACCAACAAACCAGCACACTGGCTATTGAGCGGATAAAAGCTGTTACCCCGGAGGCAATCGTTGAATCAATCCCGCTCGATCTGGCTTCATTTGAATCAGTGCGCCAATGTGTGTCTGCTTTTCAATCAAAGGGTTCACCGCTGCATATTTTGATAAATAATGCCGGAGGATCAGTGCCGGGCAAGCAAGTCAGCTTTACCGCAGATGGTTTTGAGATGACTTTTGGCACAAATCATTTAGGGCATTTCTTACTCACGAATTTATTACTTGAAGACCTGAAACGATCTGCTCCGGCGCGGGTGATTACAGTTTCATCGGAGTTGCATAAACCAGGTCATGCAGGTGGAACCGGACCGGATTTTGATTACGGGAACCTAAAGGGAGAAAAGTATTACCACCCTCAGATCTTTTATCGTAACTCCAAGTTGGCGAATATGTGGTTTGCTTATGAATTGCAGCGGCGTCTCACTGGCACAGATGTTACATCGAATGCGGTATGTCCAGGTTTTGTTCCAGCAGCAATTGCCGCACGTAGAAAGTCACCATTCGCGAGATTCTTTTACTCACAAATCATGGCCCGTATGCCATTCGCGCGTTCATTGGAGCAGGCATCTTCATCTTATATGGTGGCAATTACAGATCCGAAACTCGAAGGAATTGGTGGAAAATTCATCGTTGATGGCCAAGAGAAGCTCTCAAGTGATGAATCCTACGATGAAGAAAAAGCAAAGCGCCTGTGGGAGATGAGTTGGCAATGGTGTAATCTTGATACAATCAGCGCAGCATTATGATATGTGCCACAGATATATTTTCTGATAACCCAAGTTATTCCTGGCTCGGTTTCTTCTCAGGATAAGCGGTGCGTTTTTATGTGTTGACTGTCTCTTAACGATGTGTCTTTTTTATCGGGGGAATCTCAATTAGGATACCTGGATCTATCTCTTTCATAAATTTACAGAAACTATGTTACACCAACTTGTCAAAGCGCTCTCCTATATTAAAGTATGGTAATATCATTGAAACTCACAGATAAAGGAAAACGATTGTGAAATATACCAAACTTGGCAAATCAAACTTGACCGTCAGCCGGGTATGCCTGGGGACCATGCACTTTGGAAACCGCACGCCTGAAACTGACGCCTTCGAAATCTTGGACAAAGCCCTGGACATGGGTATCAACTTCATCGATACCGCCAATGTGTATGGCGGTCGGGGTGGTTCCGAAACCATCATAGGAAAATGGTTCCAGCAAAACAGCACCAACCGCGACCGGGTCGTCCTGGCGACAAAGGTATATGGACCGATGCATCCCGGTGTTCCCAATGAAGAAGCAGGCATCTCAGCCTACAAGGTGCGCAAACACGTCGAAGCGTCCCTGCGGCGCCTGCAAACCGACCATATCGACCTATACCAGGTGCACCACATTGACCGCCGGATCACACCGGAAGAATTCTGGGGCACCTTTGAACGCCTGGTGGATGCGGGTAAAGTCCTCTATATGGGATCCAGCAATTTCCCGGGTTGGGGACTGGCAAAGTTCCAGATGCAGGCCTTGCAGCGCGGTGCACTGGGTTTTGTCTCCGCGAACAGCAACCATGTTCAACCTGCTGTGCCGCTATCCCGAGCTGGAAGTGCTGCCTGCCGCCCGTGACTTTGGAATTGGTGTGATCCCCTATATGCCCCTGGCTGGGGGTTTGTTGACGGGGAAGGTGAAGGCTGTACCGGGTTCCCGGACAAGTGATGTCGCAAAGGAGTACGGAATGACGCTGGATGAAACCAACGAGCAAATAGCCGCTTTCTCCCAGCTCTGCCGGGAGATTGACCAGAAGGAACACATCGTCTCTATCGCCTGGACCCTGGCGCATCCTGCGGTGGCTTCACCCGTTGTCGGCATTCGCACCGTCGAGCAGTTGGATGGCTTGAATCAGGCTGTGGAATTAGAATTGAGCCCGGAAATCCTGGAAAAGCTGGATGACATCTTCAGCCCTAACCACGGCCGTCAACTACGTGTGGGTCAGGCACCGGAGGCTTACGCCTGGTAGTCGTGGGGGACAAAAGCAAAGTCACAGACGCGGAACTGCAAACGGCAATACCCTGGCAGCGCGTTATTACTGCTGGAAGTCGTTTCTTTACGACCACGCCGACATAAGTAATAAACAAGGTGGCAATTGTCCAACTACTTTGCCAATTGCGCCTGAGATAACGAGTAAACGAGGGCACAATAGGCCAAACTCTTTCATTCTGTCAGCGCGTCTTCTAGTAGCACCTTAAGCACCATTCCCCGACTCTCGGCAGTCCAGTATATAGCTACCGACTATTTAACTAAGTCGGTAGCTATTGTGAATAAGTGAATTCTCAATATTGGTCGCGATTTGCACGTACTAGAATGAATATATATTCCAAGGTATTGATATGGCGCCGTGTTTTGTGCAATTCATTGACGAGGTGCCAGACGGACGTCGTCATCTGTGCCAACTCCGATATATCGTTTACAATTTTACAGAAACAAGCCACAGCTTCATCAAGCGCTACAGTAGTATCTCCTGGACCATAGGGTTTATCAGGGAGTTTACTGTGTGTTGTGATCCTGGGAAGGACGACTCCCATCACACTATCGGGCTGGATATCACCTTAATTCTGCCGCACAACCAGGGGCAAAAAGATACGGCGTTCAGTACTCACCCTGATCGCGATGGGATCTGCTGCCCTGACATCACAATATACAGTTCCCATCACGCGGTAATCACCCCGTGCGACACCACTTGTATCCCAGACATCCACCATTGTGAAAGCACTTCCTGGTAACAGACCCTCAATTGACCGTGTGAATACCGTTCCACTCCCCTGTACATTGATAACGGCTGTACCGGTAATGGGCAGCGCGACTGCATCGCCTTAGACACCTCAGCAAGCGGTTCGAGGGCGAACTTGGCCTTGGGTTGCGCGAAGATGGTGCGGATCGTCGCGACCGCCATCGACCTGTTTTGAGAAGGTACACCAGCATATAGTACTTACTGCTAAGACTTGGAGAAAACAATCAGACAAATTGCAGGTAAGGGCAATGAGCTCTCTATGTTACAGGGAGTCCAGAATACATTCGCTTGCAGGTAGTTTGATCAGTACCGCTATTTGACATCGTGTTAAATCAATAGAAAATGTAATCGAGACATTGACTTCGTTCTCCGTTCCTCCGGGCAGTAGTTGACTTGTTCTCGTGCTCAAGCTGACTAAGGGATCCGACATGAAGATAGAGAATAACCTGCTGTTGCTGCTTGTGATCTTGTGTGCTGGTGTGCTGTTTATCAGTACTGTCAACACGTTGGACGCGATGAGGTCAGAACCGCTCTCTGAGTCAGCTATAACCCGCACTCATAGGACTAACGAGGGCGAGTCTTCATCTAATGAAACCTACTCGGCTTTGGTCAAGCACACCCAGACGGGCGGACTTGGCAGTGGCTGACGGTTATGCCTACGCAGCCGGTTTGGGCACACTGGCATATCATCAATGTCTCTGACCCACACGATCGGGGGGAATGCTTCCTTAGACGATGTCATATGGGAGGCGTCATCGCACACAAGATCAGTGGCGGATTAACAAACCGCTGTAGTTAATCAGGCTTTCGAGATTTTATTCGAGGTGATAAATGAAAGCGAAAATATTAATTATATTCTTTCTCATTATTAGCCAATATTTTTTATGTAATGCAGTCAAAACATCCGAGGAAGAAAGCATACTTCACACCTTAATTCATATACCCCATGACCCTTTTGTCCACTCCAGTACTCTCCCTGAATACCCTTACAATGATGTTAATTCACAAGATTTTAATCATTCTTCGTTGTTGACCAAGCCATCAGGCATCGATTTAGATGTAACTTATATCAACCGCACACCTATGTATAACCGCTACAATGTTTGGTATACGGTAGATGGTAAACCTTACTTGCGACCGGCCACAGAAAATGATAAACGATGGCCTGCTCAAGGGGAAATGGTTACTTTTACAGCTCACGTCATCAACAAAGGTACTTTGCCAAGTGGAAGTTTTTCTTTCAAATGGTTCATTGATGGTGTCGAAGTACATTCAGGTACACATTCCAGTTTGACACCTGAAGAGGAAGGTACCGAGAATTACCAATGGGTGTGGGCACATTCTATGGATGGCGAAAGTTTGATTGGCGATCATTCTGTTGGTTTTACAGTGGACCCATTAAATGCAATTCCAGAAACGTACGAGTCAAATAACAGTTTAGAGGATCGCACAGATGCATTAAGTCTTGTGCTGGCAGTAACATCAAGTCTCTACCAAGCACTGGAGACCCCCATTGAATCGAAGTGGCCATATTCTGCTGAAGATTGGCTTCAAAAGCAAATCGCAGCGATGAATGCTGCTTTCATACGTTCTGTTTATCCATCAGCACCTAACGGTTGTGAAGAACGTGTCCGTCTGGACAAGATCATTATCACGCCTACGGCACCATCCACTGATTGGTCTGAAGATGGCGGTTTCTTTCTGTCAGTAGATGATCGTTTTGGCAACGCTTATTATGATCTTGAAACTGACGTCAGCGGTTCTCTCCTCCATGAATTAACGCATCAGTTAGGAATTATTGACATGTACAACCTAGATATATCTTTAGAGATTCCACAAGTGCTAGATGCTCAAGAACAACCTGTACAGATGGAATACTCCACTTATTTTCTTTTCCCTGGTTTGATGAATAATCCTGGAATCAAGCCACCGATCTACGATGAGCATACAACCCTTGCTCTAAATGCCAATAAGGGCTACAGACGGGGATATTATGGAGAGTACCTTTACGATGTTCCATTACAAACTTATTTACGCATCATAGACAATCAGGGAAATCCTGCACCAGGAGTCACAGTCAAACTATATCAGCGATCATCGGATCAAGGTTTATATGGTGGGAGATTCGGAACGATAGATAATATTCCTGAAATTACCGGTATCACCGACAACAATGGCTTACTTTTGCTTACAAATCGTCCGGTAGGATTAACAACCACAACCAATACAGGTCATACCTTACAGGATAATCCATTTGCAGTCATAAATATCGTTGGAAAAAATGATGAATTCTTAATTGAATTGACGAAGGATAATCACCAAGAATATAAATGGTTGGATATCACAGAATTCAATACAACAACCTGGCGAGGAAATGATACGATAGAAGTCAACTCACATGTTCCCTCTGAAAATGCTCCAATCGTCTCAATTGGTCTCGATGGCATTTTAGAGTACGGATTGGTGAAATTAGAGTGGTTGCCAAGTTCATTTGACAATATAGTGAGTTATAACGTATACCGTGCTAGCAGTCCTGCCTTTTACTATCAGCAAGTAGTTACCGATACCACGATGTTATCATACACTGAACCTTACGATTACAGCTCAAGAGCTGTTGTCTACGCAGTTTCAGCAGTAGATAATCAGGATCAGGAAGGCGGATTCAGCAATCTATTTTATGCGTTGAGATTGAGAAATCCAGCTGCTATTGTTGTAGAACCTGGGAATCGGCGTATTGTGCTTGATCCGCAAAATGGCTATGCATTGCTTTATCAATTACCTGATGGTACATTCTTGGATACTCGAAGTAGTTATGACTACCACTTGGAATATTCCTTCTACATGGTGCATGATTGGCAGGATCGTCTCATTATCTCCCATCCTGGTGATTACTACACTACACGTCATTCTGTGCGGATTTTTGACCAAGATTTTACTTTGGTTTCAGAATTTGGGGATTCAGGAACGGGAACAGGGCAGTTCCAATGGCCAGCAGGGGTTGCTACTTGGGGGCAAGCATGTGGTAGTAACAATTGTCGGTTTCTAGTATCAGACAGTGGAAATAATAGGATTCAAATATTTGATGAAAACGCTGCCTTTCTTAGCGCATTCGGCACAGTGGGTAGTGGAAATGGTCAATTCAATAATCCGCAGGGATTAGCAATAGACAGAAACGGAAACGTAATAGTTGTAGATAGTAATAACAGTCGACTCCAAGTGTTGAATTTTGATGGCGCTAACTTAACCTTTGTGAAAAATATTACCGGGGGTTTCAGTAATCCGACTGGTTTGTCGGTGTATGGGAACTACATAATTGTAGCAGATACAGGAAATAACAAAGTCAAACTTCTTGATGAACAAGGGAGTTTAATAGCTGAATATGACAGTCCAAATGATGGAAACATTGGGTATTTTTATCAACCCCGTGGCGTCGTTGCAGACTATAGCGGTGATATTATTGTTGCTGATACTGGGAACAAACGGATAGTGACAATTCTGAATATTCTACCCGTCTGGGATATTTATCTGCCAGTTGTGAGAAATACACCTTGAGATTATGGACACAAACTCGATAAACCTTATTAGTGTTCCCTGTATACAAGTTAGTTAACTTTCAAGTCTATGATTTAACTTAGCACATGTAATCTTTTCGTTTATGACATTGTTGATTAGCACACTGTTTGTTCTAAGTATAGGTTAGTGGTTTAAAGTCAGGTATGAAAATTCCATTTATAGGTACCGACTATTTATGTAAGTCGGTACTAAACTATTTACCGAATCATTCAAACTCGCCAGTTAGAAAAGTATAATGATCTATTATCCGTTCTGGATGTAAATCCTGTGGGGGCACAACCTGATGAGATAATGCCCCCCCGGCAGCAGTAACCTCCAGGGCGCGTTTGGCGTGTTCCCATCCCTGTATCTCGGAAAAGTCGGTGACCGGAGTGGGGTTTATCCGTAAACATGGCGGTTGGTGAAAGCGGGGTCATCAACTCCAATCCGCTCAGATGGGCGACCAGTTCCTGCAAAGACGTGACCGGATAGACGGTGACTTCAGGGACAGCGCCGCTTCTATTGACAGTTTTTCAGCTTCACACATTGTCCCCACACATGGGAGTGAGTCATAAGCGGATAACCGTTAAAACGGTTACTACAAACAATGCCCTCCCACACATGGGAGTGAACCGTAAGCGGATAACCGTTAAAAAGGTCACTACATTCATTACCCTCCCGCACGTGGGGTGAACTGACTTCAGACATCCGACTTCCGAACTCCGGCTTCCGACGAAATATGGCGCTGGACATAAAAAAACACGGGCATATAATATAGGCACTTTAAGGAAATGATCTGCGGTCGATATAGTGCGAAATATATTGACGATTTCGCTTGATACGCAGATTACTGTTGACATACCCATAGGTTATGCTAAACTGATTTTAGTTGAACCTGCCAGGAGGTCGCTCATGGTTGAAGCTGGAAATCAGATCAAGGTAGTTTGTATTGAAGATGAGCCGGAGATGATTGAACTCATCAGGCTTATTCTTGGTCGTAAAAACTTCGAACTTATCGGGGCTGTTGGAGGCCGGGATGGCCTGGGAACTGTACGCAGAGAAAAACCAGACCTCGTATTATTAGACCTTATGATGCCTGACATGGATGGATGGGAAGTTTATCAGCAAATGAAGGCTGACGCCGAACTCAGCGATATTCCCGTTATCGTTGTCACTGCAAAAGCCCAAAGTATTGACAAGGTACTGGGATTGCACATTGCCAAGGTTGAAGATTATGTCACTAAACCGTTTGGTCCCAAGGAACTGCTCGACAGCATCCGTAAAGTTCTCGGCATTGACCTTTAATCTGCGCACGCTGGTGATTACCGTCCGGTCGTTATGGGATGGGTTATTGGTTTAATGCCTTTTTAGCGCTGGGAATAACCCGGCGCTATTTTATGCACGCAATGAACACAGGACAGCATATATGGAAACACAAGGCAAGAAAACTATCGTCTATATAGAAGATGACGCGGATATGATCGATCTTGTTCGGCTCGTTTTAGGGCAAACAGAATATGAGCTTACCGGCGCCACAACAGGGAAAGAGGGATTGGATGTTATGGTCCAGAATCCACCCGATTTGGTGTTATTGGACATCATGCTGCCGGATATGGGGGGATGGGCTGTTTATCAACAAATAAAAATGGACCCTCTTTTGCAGAATATTCCGGTCATCGCTGTCACTGCCCAAAATGCTCCCATTGATCGCATCCTCGGCGAACATATCGCTAAAGTGCAAGCTTATATTACCAAACCTTTCAGCCCCAAAGAGCTGCGGGCAACTGTGAAAGAAGTCCTGCATCTATCCTGATGGTTCTCCTGATACCATTAGGAGAACCGTCAGGAGGCCACGTGCTCACTGTTTGCTTATTAGCGATAGGCAATGAATTGCTTAACGGAGAAATCCGGGATCTCAATCTGCATACGCTCAGCCGTAAATTTACACGCCTGGGATTCTCTGTTCAACATGCGATGATGACCCGTGATGATCCGCGCTGTCTGAAAGAAGCCCTTCTGTTTCTGCTGGAAGCCCACCCGGACCTGCTCATCTGCAGCGGCGGGCTTGGACCCACGCTTGATGACATGACTTTACCTGTCATCGCCCAGACCTTCGATCGTCCCCTGAACCTTAATCAGGACGCTCGTAAAATGGTTGAAGAACAATACGACGCCTTAATAAACAAGGGATATCTCGATCAGCGCGGTCCGGAAGAAGCACGGATCAAAATGGCAACACTTCCCCAGGGCGCTATACCCCTCAAAAACCCAATTGGTACAGCCCCGGGCGTCCACATACGACGCGATAACACGGATATCTACCTCTTACCGGGCGTACCCCGGGAGCTGGATGCAATTTTTGAAGGTTCGATTCTGCCCTATCTCCACGATCATTTCGACCTGAGCTTTTGGGCTGAAGGCGCGTTGCTTGTCCACTGCGACGATGAAGCAGAATTGACACAACCGCTGGCTGAAATCTCTGAAAAGCACCCCGATGTATATGTCAAATCCCTGGCGCAGCCTTTTCCGGCAGCGCACAAAGAAGGCATTCGGATCATCGCCACCACCCATGCCGCATCCACCGTGAAAGCTGAGGGAATCATCACAAAAACACTATCAGAATTATATGAAAAACTGAAGACCGCGGGTTTCGTTGTCGAATACATAAGCTGATACCTTTATGTAGTGTAAACTTAATAAGTAAAAATTGTCACCGCAAGGTCCGGACAGCAAATTGGCTGTAAAATGAGAAGAAACGGATGACAGAGAATCAGAACGCGACCAAAGGAGGATGCGATGTCGATTGAATTGCACGCCATTGCTATTAAAAAACCGGAACCCGTTAACTTTATTCTGGGCCAAGCCCATTTCATCAAAACTGTAGAGGATTTGCACGAAGCCCTGGTCACCGCTGTTCCCGGAATAAAATTCGGATTGGCTTTTTGCGAAGCTTCCGGCAAAGCCCTCGTCCGTTGGTCAGGGAATGATACGGCGATGATCGAGCTGGCACAGAAAAACGCCGCAGCCCTGAGCGCCGGGCACAGTTTCATCATTTTCCTGGCGGAGGGTTTTTACCCCGTAAACGTCCTGAACAGCATCAAAATGGTGCCTGAGGTAGCACGGATATTCTGCGCCACCGCCAATCCCGTCCAGGTGATCATTGCAGAAACGGATCTGGGACGTGGCATCCTGGGCGTCATTGACGGCATGAATACGGGAGGCATCGAAGGTGATGAAGATATCGCCTGGCGCAAAAATTTTCTACGGGTTATCGGCTACAAACTCTAGCCCCGCACATAGCCCTTTATGCGTTGGATAGATTTAGTTTCCAGAGATCAAGTTCCGTGGTTGTTGGATCCGGAAAATCCATCATCCCGTTATTTAACGCTGCGTGATATCTTCCTGAAAGACCCCGGAACGTTAGCTGCGGAACAAGCCCGTATCCTGGACTGGGAACCTATCAAGATTCTGCGGGGTCACTGGGATCCGGTCAGCCACTGGGGCAGAGCCAATGCCCCTTACTACGGCAGTGCTGTCGGCAGCTTTGGGACACTGGTTATGCTGCAGCAAATCGGCGCGCCACAATTCCCGGAAGCACAAGCCGGATGTGAAGCATTGCTTTCTACGGGGCGAAATGAATCGGGTGTTTTCACACCCGGTAACAATGCGTCGGCGCCCTGGTTATGTTACACAGGCATCGCGCTTCAAATCATGGCACACTTTGGGTATGCAGACGATCCAAGAACCCGAGCCACCCGCAACACCCTGGTACACACGATCCTCCATACACCCGAAGAACTGACATGCCCGATGATCAGAGGCAATTGCCGGGATGGCATCGTTAAATGCCTCAACGCATTATTACACCCACCAGCTAGGCAGCGCAGCTACGAAGAGGAAAGAGCCATTGACATCTTGTGCGGTAACCTGATAGATTATAGTTACGATTTTACGGGTGAGGATTCAGAATGGGCGCATCCGGGATATCCCCGCTATTATGATTCAGATCTCCTGGAAATGTGTCATGTCCTTGCGCACACGAAATACAGGCAGGATCCACGACTTATGCGATTGCTGGAGCCGCTGCTTGCCCTGCAGGACACGGAGGGAAAATGGCATAAAACCCGCCAAACCCCAGCCCTTTCCGTTGAACGTATCCAACAACCCAGTCGATGGCTCACGTATGAAGCCATTCATACCCTTACCCTGGTTTATGGAGATGATATTTATGGATCCAGATGATCAGGGCGTCAAGGCGTCACAGTACAGTATCATCCCCAGAACGCTGATCTTCATCACGAAAGACGATTGTATACTGCTGTTGAAAGGCGCTCCGCATAAACGCCTGTGGGCAAATAAATACAATGGCATCGGCGGGCATATTGAACCCGGTGAAACTCCGCTGCAATCTGCCCGTCGCGAACTCCACGAAGAAACGGGAATCCGTGTGCCGCGCCTTGATTTACGGGCAGTCATTCACATCACGATGCCGCAGCCACCGGGCATTATGCTGTTTGTCTTTGTAGGACAAACCGGCAGTCCTGGCCCAACGTTGCGTTCTTCTGCAGAAGGCACGCCCGAATGGATTCCGTTATCGGAATATGAGAAGCTGGACCTGGTCGAAGATTTATACGTCCTGCTGCCCCGCATCCTGCAGCCCGGTCCGCTTCTGTTCGCGTCCTACAAACTGGGCGCGGAAGGATTAGAAATCAAATGGGATACAGACGCCACCCCGGAGCTAAGACCGGAGAAATCCGATGCATAATTTAACCAGCGGAATGCATATGGAAACTGGCTGTGCCGGTTATACAGGAAGATTTGCATGTTACCCTTAGAAAAATCCCCTGCACCCGTCTGCATCACCGACCCTATCTATGGGCATCTGTGCTTATCCGAACCGCTGCTCATTGACGTCTATCACGCCCAGGCAGTCCAACGCCTGAAGCACATTTATCAGGGGGGCATTACGGCGTTTATCAAGCCCACGCGCAACACAACACGCCTTGACCATTCTGTGGGTGTTATGACGCTCTTGCGCAGGGTACACGCCGGTGTTGAAGAGCAAGCTGCCGGTCTGGTTCATGATGTACCCCACACGGCTTTCTCGCACGTTATAGATTTTGTATATCCCAACAGCGAGCACGATTACCACGAAAAAAACAGTGAAGCGCTCATCCTCAACAGTGACCTGCCCCAGGTTCTGGCTGAACATCATCTGGATTGGCGAAGGTTGACTGACAGCGCGCATTACAGTCTCCTGGAACAACCTCTCCCCCGCTTGTGTGCGGACAGGCTCGATTATTTCCTGAGAGACGGCGTTGTAGACGTTGGCACGTTCACAACGCAAACAGCATCTTCGTTTTTGGATCATGTATGTGCATGGCATGGAGAAATCGTCATTGATGACCTTGATGCCGCGCGCTGGTTAGGAGAGCAGTTCATCATTCTCGATGATATATGCTGGTGCTCTGTTCAGGAAGTTGGTTGGTATGCTGTGATGGCCCGCGCGTTGCGCGAAGCTCTTGGGCGGCATATTATTGCCGAAAGCGACTTCCGGAGCACAGATTTGGTCATACTCAACCAACTAAAAGCCGCTAATATCCCCGAGATTAACCAGTGGCTGCGCTTGCTGCGGTCGGATGTGGATTTCGTAAGGGACACTGTGCATCCGGATCTCATCACCCTGCCAAAAGTCCGCGCGGTAGACCCCCCGGTTCTGATCCATGGCGCCGTGACACCGCTTTCACAGTTGGATAGAGCTTTTGCCCGTCACAGAGAGACATATATGGCTGGCAAACAGGGAGAATGGCATCTGCGCATCGTGGACCCAGCACAAGTAACTTGACATCACCAATGCCCCATTTATAATACCTTCAGTTTAGGTCATTAAGTTACAAAAAAGGTTCCAGCTTTTACGTTTTGCGGAATCTGACAACGAAGGAGGAACAATGCAAAAGTACGAATGTACAGTTTGTGGCTATATTTACGATCCTGCTCTTGGGGACCCGGATTCAGACATCCCCCCTGGCACATCTTTTAAAGATCTACCGGATGACTGGTATTGCCCGGACTGCGGCGCCGGAAAAGATATGTTCGATCCGTACGACGACTAAAGCACGAGCAATTGATCTATAAAATAAGTCCATACTCTTCTGGTATGGACTTTTCTTATAGCATTTATGCAAGTGATTCATCCAGGATTTCTGTAACTCTCGGTTGTTGACATTATTTTGCACCGCGAAATATGTCAAGGACGCGTCAGGTCTGGACTTCCACACCGCATCTTGAAAGTAATAGCCTTGTTCACCGATATCCATTTTAACAACTGCATCCATATCAGCAAAGGTTCACGATGAAGACCGTTATCAATGATGCTAACCTTCTATCTGCAATCCGCGAAATTATTGCCTCAACAGCATCACGGGACGTAAAACTCACCGAAATCTGCGTTCTTCTGAAAAACAACATCCCATATTATGATTGGGTGGGATTCTACCTGACAGACCCTCAGTCAGAAAGAGTGTTGGTTTTGGGACCCTATGCGGGTGCACCGACAGAACACACGCGTATTGCCTACGGGCAAGGTATCTGCGGGCAAGCTGCCGACAAAGAGGAGACCTTTATCGTCCAGGATGTCTCGCAAGAAACGAACTACCTGTCATGCAGTCCTGACGTTCGCGCCGAGATCGTCGTACCGGTATTTCTGGAGGGTAAGGTTGTTGGCGAACTGGATATTGATTCACATCACCTGGCGCCTTTTACCGGCGATGACCGGGAATTCCTGAACGCCGTCTGTATGCTCGTTTCTCACCTGTTCGATACCCGCTAAATCTCTGCCTCCAATTTTATAGAAGCCTGCAAATAACCCATGTCAAAACCCATTCCCTTTTTATCCCTTGAAGACCTGACGCTCCGTCAAGGCGGTACAACGATCTTTCAGCACACCACCTGGACTGTCAACAGCCATGAGCAGTGGGCGATTATTGGGCCTAACGGCAGCGGAAAGTCAACCCTGATGCGCGCGCTGTGCGGACAGGTGCCGGTCGTGCAGGGAAAGATAGTGTATCATTTCGCGGACAGGAACAGCGGTAATCCTGCGGCGCAGATTGGCTATGTGGCTTTTAACGAAACAAACACGCAGGATCATGGGGATGCATTCTATCAGGCGCGGTGGAATGCCGGGGTCGCGGCGCCCGGACGCACGGTCTCAGAAAATCTGTCAGAACAGGGGGTATGGCAGCGCAACCCATTTGAAATCGCCGAACCCGCCACCGCCACTCCGCATTTTAACGCACTGCGGACCCGGATTATCGACCAGCTTGAAATAAAGAATCTCCTGACCCGGGAAATGCAGCAATTGTCCAACGGCGAACGCCGCAAGGTGCGTATAGCCCGGGTTCTGCTGCGTGAACCCCGGTTACTCATTCTGGATAACGTGTTTGAAGGCCTGGACCCGGATTACCGGCAGCACCTGGGTCAAATCATCAACACCCTGATGCAAACTTCCATGAGAATCTTTGTCGTCGCTTCTGACCCGGAAACTCTGTCCCCCTGTTCAGACCATATCCTGATGATCAGAGACCGGCATGTCGTTGCGCAGGGTCCGCGGGAAACGCTGTCCAACAGCGCGCTGTTTTCAGAATCGTTTGGGGCAAATGCAGCAGTTCCCATATTGCCCATTACCCCCAGGGCTGCGGCGCCGGACATTCTCGTTCACATGCACAATGTTTCTATCACTTATAACGGAACGCATATTCTCCATGATGTAAATTGGACTGTTCGCCGTGGTGAGCGTTGGGTGCTGCTGGGGCACAATGGCGCCGGAAAGACGACGCTGCTCAGCCTGATTATGGGTGATCACCCCCAGGCTTACGCGAATGAAATAGAGCTTTTTGGCAGACGGCGTGGTTCAGGAGAAAGCATCTGGGAGATTAAACGGCGCATCGGGTGGATGGCTCCGGAATTACAGAGACACACCCCACCCTTGACCAGCTGTTTCGATGTGATCTGCTCAGGGTGGTTTGATTCCATCGGACTTTACCGCCAACCTGCACCGGAACAACGTGATGCTGTGGATGAGGTATTGAGCGACCTTGAGATAGAGGAATTAGCCCAGAAGCCATTCAGGAACTTGTCAGAAACTGAACAGCGATTGGTTTTGCTGGCGCGCGCCCTGGTAAAGCGCCCGCAACTGCTTGTCCTGGATGAGCCATGTCAGGGGCTGGACCCACGCAACCGGCAATTCGTTTACCGGGTCCTGGACAACAGTGTGTCGTGGGCGGATAGCCTGATCCTGGTCACGCACCAGACACATCAGCTTCCTCTCAGTACAACCCACAGCTTAACCCTGCATAATGGACGGACTATCTCACGAAGTGTCCTTCACCACGATACAGGCGCTTAAATCAGGACCCCGCCATAAAACGACGCGCATTATTCACGAAAATGTTCTCAATGACTGCCGTCTCAACCCCCAGGTCCTCCAAAATACCCCGGTCACGCACATGCCACATTTTGGCATAGTCCGCATCATAATGACCTGCTGTGCAATCTGATCCAAAAAAGACGTTTCGCGCCACATCAAATCCCACAGTGAAGATTTTGGTCAGTGCGTCCAGGCGATAAATGCGCGGTGTCCCCGGCGTGGTGTCGATATACATCTCAGCATTTGTGCCCGACCGGCGGCGGGCATCCGCGAATTTTCCGTAAACGGCGATGCATTCATCAATCCAGGGCCATGAAATGTGCGCCAGAGAAAATCTGACACCGGGAATATCCAGCAGCACCTCAAAATTGACCGGGCGGCTGTATTGCGAAGTAGGTTTGCCGTCATAGAGAATGCCGGAGTGGAACATAATAGGTTTCCCGGCAGCGGTGATCGCTCGAAATGTCCGCATCGCGCGCACGTCTCCGGGATAAAAGTGGTCGCAGATCACCTTAAAACCGGCAACGCCCATTTCCACCGCCATCGCGACCTGGGCGACAGCATCTGTCTCAACAGGATCGATCCAGAAGAACGGTTGGAGCGCGGGGGCATTTTCACACCACGCCAGCAGGTTCTCTACCCTTGCCTGGGGTGACGCAGCGCGCATTGAACCATCAAAACTTGCCGGAGCTTGTGAAAGCAAGTTACCACCATCCACACCCCCCTGCTGCATGCGCTCCAGTAATTGAACCTGATTCACCGCACCATCCCATATATGAATATGCCCATCTATTACCATATTAGACCTCCAACCATGAATTTTTGTGATGCGACAGGCATCCCTGGTGAAAGGGTGTGCGTCACATTTTTGCATCTTATGCTCTTTAAGCGGCGCGGGTGTGTGGCAGGGAAATCACCAACCACAGTGTTTGGCAGGAAAACCACCTGCCAAACTTGCAGAAACGGGAAAATACTCCGTTTCTGCTCTGGGTAATTGACACTCGGTATCAAGATAAAGCGAATGCCCTCCTTATACCAGGTGGCGGGGCGGAGGTCTCCTTTGCATGCAGAAGCTCCGTATTCCGCCCCGCCACAGCATCCTGCTCAAGGCAAACCATAATATGTTCCGCAAAGTGCTGAGTATACTCACTTATTACCGTTGCGGAAAAGTGACGGACACCCCTGGTGAAATTACCAGTTGTCCCTGCATCACACTTAAGTTATACTCAAGGCTATGAATAAAACAACGTCGAAGATAAAACCGGTATGGCTGTTAACCGCTGCCTTTATAATCCTGCTCATAGGCATCATCATTATCGCAAATGTAGGACTCGGATCAACCGCGTTCACTTTCCTGAAGTATATCCCTGGTGGTGACAAAACGGGACACTTTTTTCTGATCGGAATGCTGTCTTTCCTCGTCAACTTGAGTATGGGCGCTAAAACGACCACCTGGAAATCTATGAGTGTTCTTAAAGGCAGCCTGATTGTCTTTCTTGTGGTCGTCACAGAAGAATTTTCACAGATATTCCTGAAGTACAGGGGATTTGACCTGGTTGACCTTCTCGCCGACGCTGCCGGCATCCTTGTGTTTGGCAGATTGGCGAAGGGATTAGTGCATCGCAACCGCCCGAAAGAAAAAAACGCCGAATGAGGCATTGAAACTGCAAAAAAGATAGAGATTGAAATCCCTACGACGAACGTCCTGACTTCCGACTTCCGACTCCTATTTACCCCCCACGCGCATACTCCACCCCAGGAATATGATCCGGTGGGCGGTGATCAGCTTCATAGTGTTCACGGAAACCTTCCGTCATTTCCCCAATATAAGGGCGCTGGTTGCGCATAAATCGATTCAAAAGACGCAAGCGCATTTCTGCAACCCGATCCTTGTAATCCGGATTATAAAACAGATTGTCGAGTTCATGCGGATCATTCACCAAATCATAGAGTTCGCCAATACCTAAATTGGGAAAATGCACGTATTTCCACTCCTTCGTGCAGATCATCGCTACATAATCCCGTGCGTGGGGGTCATTGGGTCCATGCATTTTAGGGTTAATGCGCAGGTCAATCTCAGAAAAAGCATCATCACGCCAATCGGCGATGTGACCTTCGGCAAGCCCTACCAGGCTCCGCCCCTGCACAGACTCCGGCAGCGGTATCCCCGCCACATCCAGGAATGTTGCCGGCAGATCGATTGATTCCACCAGCGCCTCGCAAACAGCGCCCTGCGGGAAAAGTGGCGGATAACTGACCAGGAAGGGCACGCGCACACTGATGTCATAAAAAGTAACCCCGCTTTTATGCAGGAGTTTATGGTCACCAAGGTGATCCCCATGATCGCTGGTAAAAGCAATGAGCGTATTTTCTGCCATGCCTTTTGCGGACAGCACCTGCAGGATTTCACCGACCTGGTCATCAACCAGGGAAATGTTCCCATAATAGTTGGCGACCATTTTGCGCAGCAGGCTTTCGGTCACTTTATCATAACCGCGCTCCTGCTGAAGCTGCCGCTGCGTGGGTTTTTGATCCATCTCCCCGTCTTTCCACACCGGCAGCGGGACTTCTGCCGGATCGTAAAGCGTATCGTAGGGTTCAGGCGGGTCAAAGGGAAAATGCGGGTTGCTGAAGGATACCCACAGAAACAAAGGGGGCATATCGTCAGAAGATCCCCATGTCTTAAGCCACTGCGCAGCGCGGCGTCCCACGAAAGCGTCAATCGTGTCCTCTGCGGGCAGCGCGTTGGTGTGCGTCCCAAAAGGCAGCGCTTCACCTTTCGCCTGGTGCTGCATCCCGTTTAAGCCCCTGGCTTCAAGGTAATCGATATACTGATTATTCGCATCCGCTTTACCCTCTGTCAAATCGAGGTAGGTGAAGCCAAAGGGCCCCCACTTCGGCATCATATGCATCTTGCCAATGGCAGCGGTATAGTAGCCCTGGTCACGCAGAATCTGTATAAAGGTATGCGCCTGCTCATGCGGCGGGATACCGGTGCAGTTGATGTTGCTGCCGTGCTCCGAACAATAGCGCCCGGTCATGATTGCCATACGGGATGGCATGCACATTGGATTCTGCACATAACCCCGCTCGAAGCGCACACCTTGCGCCGCGATACTGTCGATGTGGGGGGTGTGAATCACGCTGTTGCCGTAACAGCCCAAACAATCGAAGCGGTGTTCATCCGTCGTGATAAAAAGAATATTCGGACGTCTTTGTGCCATCAATTTACTCCCGGGAGATATACATGTAAAAACTGTTTTAAGATCGCTGGTCCGTCTCAAAAGGTACCACGTCACAGGTTTCCATATACCATGTCAGCAGCCTTTCCTTCAACTGTGTCACAACCCCGGCATAAGCCGGATCCTGAATCAGGTTAGTCGTTTCCTGGGGATCTGCCTGCAGATCATAGAGTTCATCCAGCTCATAATGCCGGCGAATGTACTTATAATCTTTTGTCCTGCACATCGCAGCCTTGGTATGCCACGGGAAAGAATCCGAGACCTGCAACCGGATGCGGGGCCAGTATAGCGTCAGGGTCGGATCGCTCAACCTATCCAGGGAAGGTTTTTCCATCGCCTGCTCCTCTCCTAACAATCGCCCGCCCTCGCAGAAGACCGCATCACGGTGTGTGTCACGCTCCCCCGTCAGAACCGGCAGCAGGCTGCGTCCAAAAGACCAGTAACCCGGCTCGATACCTGCCAGGTCATAGACCGTTGCAGAAAAGTCAACCAACTCCACCAAAGCCTCACTTACGCCAGGTTTTACAGAAATCGATTTCGGGGGTTTGATCACAAAAGGTACGCGTGAAAGCGCATCCTCAAAGGTATTCTGCGTTTTTTCAACGATTCCATAATCTCCGGTATAGTCGCCATGGTCCGAAAATAAAAAGACTGCCGTATCATCGTAAAGGCTTGCATCCTTAAGCGCGTCCATCAACATGCCAAACTGATGGTCCAAACGCGCGCACATGCCGTAGTAGGTCGCCCGTAATTCGGTCCAACGTTCTTCCGTCCACCCCTCCAGATGCTGTCCTTCGGCAATACCCTTTAGAATTGAGGCTTTCATCGCCCAATTGTCAGGTGTGGGTGCCCGATCCGGGACTTTGTTCCGATCAATCATGCTGTACCAGGGATCTTCGACCCCATAGGGCGGATGCGGATAAAGCAGCGGTAAATAAATGCACAGTGGTTGTTCACCCTGGTAGTTTTTGATGAAATCTATCGCGCCCAGGACCATTGCCCAATCGCCGTCACAGTAGATGTCTTCGCCACCGACAGGCAGCTTGCCGGCGTAAAAACTGTAATAGGTATCGCTGCCAGGTTCTCCCCGCCACGGTGTCCAGCCATGCAATCCGGGTTTTGGGCTGTAACCCCACCGCGCATAATCCTGTTCGGTGGGTCTGTATTTAATATCGCAATCTTCAGCATATCCAGACTGCCCGGGTATCAGGTCATTCTTGCCGCCCCACCAGACGAAATATCCATTATTTCGCAGGATACGCAGCACATTAGGTTCCCGTTCGCTGTCCCGCAGCATATAGTGCATAGTACGGTGCCCGTGGACATGGGGGTACCATCCGGTCATAAAACTGCACCGGCTCGGGGTGCACACCGTGTTCTGGCACGCCGCAACGCGGAAAGAAACTGCATCCGTCTCGACAAGGCGGTCGAGATGCGGTGTTACCGCGGCAGGATTCCCCATATGGCCCAGCACATCACCCCGCCACTGGTCGGGATTAAAAATGAGTATATTTGGTTTCCTGGGCATCAATTACACCTCCTTTATCAGATGTTGAAACGGCGGAACATCGCCTCGAGATATTTCGAACGCATCTGTTCACTCGCCATCGCTTGTTTCAGCGGCGGCATTTTTAACAGAACGCCCAGGAGCGTCGCGAGTGCGCGCTGACTCCACAGCACACGGTTATCAAAAACGACATCCTGCAGTTTACCCCGCTCCAAAGCCATCAAAACCGTACGATGGGTCGAATTGAACGGGGTCATCACCCGTTCGGGGCGCGGATTCAGGTGAATGCTTTGGGTTGGACAAACCCGGGCGCAAACACCACATCCCAGGCACACATCAGGATTAACTTTCGCCATTTTGCGATTTGGGGCCCCAAAATCATTGGCTGAAACCAACGTCATCGCCTCAACCGGACAAGCACTCACACACTTACCACAGCCTGTACACGAAGACGTCCTAACTTCGGGCATAAAATTCGTCGTATGGATCGGTTTGGTCAGGGCATACCGGCGCGCGGCAATCATCGCTTCACAGCAGCATCCGCAACAATTACAGATGAAATTGACCCTTTCCTGGATATTTTCACCAAACTGGACCAGGTTATTTTCATAGGCGAGTTGCAGAAGATCCAGCCCCTCCGCCACATCCACCTTCCGGGCGAAACCGTGCCTGATGAGCGAGTCACCTGCCGTATTAAAGGTCATACAAATATCCTGCGGGGCATCACAGGCGCGCCCCACCCGCTCCATCTTGGTGCGGCAATAGCAAGTGCTGATACCCATGACTGACGCAGTTTTAATAACTTCACTGGCTCTCTCGTAATCCAGAACATGGACCTCGGGCTGCAGGATTGGCTCGTTGACAAAAACACGCCCTAATTGCGTATCACCAGTGGCAATGAGTGCGCGCATAAAATCGTCGTCCACCGTACAATACTGATAATACAACTCAGCCAGTACATCCTGATCAACGTCATCACGCAGGCGCATCATTGAAAACTCAAAAAAGCCAGCCATCGGAGGCGGAAGCACATAAGTTACTTCACCATCTTTTTCTGAATCAACCAATAAAGCGCGACCTGCAAGCCTGTCCAGAATCACGCGCGCTTGGGGAACATCCATCTTCCATATTTTGCCTGCTTTCTCCGCCGTAAATGGCTTGATAGGCAGTAAAGCCACCAGTTCAGCTTCGCGCTCCGTAAACAAGATGGACAGGATTTTATTAAGGTTTTCTGACGGTGGTGCGCCCTGTGGGGCGCGGTTCAAACGCTCAACAAGACTAGTATATCCTGGTTTCGGTGTATTCATCATTGTTTATACCTCCAGCTTCTTGACGAGATAGATACACGTTTCCTCCCACAACTGGGGCTGACCATGCTGATCTACATATTCACCACGCTCATAGTGTTCGCCCAGGTGCGTTTCCCGATAGCCCATGCGTTTGTAGAGTATCCAGGCGCGCGTATTCTTGACGTCAACACTCAATCCTATTTGTGGATACCCGCGCTCTTTGACAAGGTGTTCTGCATTAAAAAGTATCTGCCTGCCGACACTTTTAGAGCGAAATGCGTCTAACACAAACAAATCCTCAACATCGGGACATTGACCCTGGAGATATGAAGCAATAGGCTCTTCCTCCGCCCCAGCCCATTTGAGCAAACCATGTCCAACGGGTCTGCCTGCATACCATGCAATCAAATACACCACGGCATCACGTTTCTGACGATCCAAACGCTCTGCATGTTTCTCAGGAGGGCCAAATGGGAATGCCCTTTCAAGCCCTATAAGATCATCATGGGTTGCAGGTTTGACCTTAACCTGGATACCAGCCACTTGCACCTCCTGCCGTATTTCAGAGTGCGCTGCGGAGCATCACGCGATTCATAAGGCTTGAAAATGCCTGCGAATAAAGGACCAGGCTCCAAGTTTATAGTAGCGGTGACCGGCATGGCCCACATAGAGCTCACAGTTATCAGCCACACCGGCGACAGCGTAAATCTGCTGCAACTTTTCAAATGCCAACTTTGTTTCTGCAAGTGGGAAAATCGGGTCGTCCTTGCCGGAAATAGCGCAGAAAGGACGCGGCGCGATAAGACCCGCGACATCATACATCTCTCCCAGGCGCAACATTCCGGGCACATAATTACAACCGCAGTGGTAAATTGATCCAATGCTGCCCGCAAATGTACAAAAGTAGCTGCTGGGAACCGCAACGGCTAACCGTGTTTCGCAGGCTGCAGCAAATAGGGAAATCGTTCCGCCACCGGAGTTTCCCGTAATTGCTGTTCGACGGGCATCGACATCCAGATTGACCAACGCCCAATCCATCAAACGGGAAATATCCCACACGCGGTCGCCAATAGGTGTGCGACCGATGAGCAAATCGTGCATAAGCTGCGTACGGCAAGAATGCACTGCACCAGATTCCTGATCCTCGCGCGTGCGGGTTTCTCCAAACGCGCGTGTTGTCGGAGCGATAGCCAGATAACCTTCCCGTACTGCCTGAACAGCGATGTCCCTTTCACCATCCCGGATGCTCTGCGCTTCGTTTTCATTCTGCGCGATCCCGACATAAACATGCGGTGGGTTGTGTCCGTGGGGGGTCAATATAAGCGGATAGGGTCCGCGAGCTGCTTTCGGCTTTAACAGATAGAAGGGTAAGGGGACTGTGGGCTCGGTCCATATCCGCCATAACTCCCGGGTATAGTCTCCCATATCTTCTATCTGTAAGCGTTCAGCCTGCGGTTCGTAACCCGCCAAATCGCAGGACAGGTTATCCAAACCAAGGATCTCTCTCAAGCGTGACCGAAACGCCTTCTGCCATGCATCCCACGCGTCCGTTGTTTCTGCATGAAACGCAAATTCTCCCTTCACATTCCGATACTGCACAGCCCAGTGCTGGCGATCATCATACAGCAAGTCACACCTTCCCTTAGCTAAGAAATCAAAAATCGTCGTATTGGAGAAACCAAGATGAATGTCATGGTTGCCTCTCTGACTGACGAGATATCCTTATAGCCGCATAAGCCCTGAGTTCTGCCTGCCGGGTGGTCGCCATTTCCGCACAAGCCGATGTGATCGCGCTCATAACATCCGCAGGCACGGTGTCCAGGAATGACCACGCGTCAATAGTCCCTTCGCAATACTTCCTGGCAAATTCAAGAAGCGACCAGGTGTTTTCCCATCCCAATGTTTTATACAAAAAAAGCGAGAGGGGGGAATGCTGTAAATCAAAGCTGGATGAACTTGCCCTGCCATATGCCAATAGCCCAAAAAGTGTAGAACTTTCTCTGACAACCGGCGGTGTAGGGATGTCCGGGAGAAAATCATCCCACTGCCGGCTTTGCCCTTTACGGACTTCACCTTCGATACCCCCCATAAACAATGCAACCGGAACATCGCCGCCCGTAATATCCGCCAGTGCTTCCAGAATTGTTGCGGATAATAACTTGATGCCCAGATATTGCCGGGCAGTCGTGATATTGCGGGATGCCAATGCACGCATCAATTCATAGGTACCGGCAGACGGAATCCCAGCATAGCGATAAAAAATCGTATCCGGATTAAGTTGCTGCAGAAAAGCTTCCATCTTTTCCAGGCTTTGCCGGTAACTTCGTGTGGAATAGATGCCCAGCAAGCGCAGCGAAGGGTTGAATTCTGGAAGTAATTTCCAGGTACTATCAAGAAACCGGCCTGTATCGCTTTCCGAGAAATTCTGGACATCTTTATTCGAAAACAACACCGCGTTCTTAATAGCTGCCTGCATTTCACCAGACGGTATCCCCAGGTTTATTTCATCATTGATTTGGACCAGGCGATGATGAAGCACCTCAGCGGGGGACCTTCCTTTAGAATCAACACTTCTGAAAGGAATGGTTGCTTCGATACACACCAACACTTTCACCAGATCTTTGACAGAAACAATGTTTTCCAGAAGCTTTCCCATAAGCAAAGCGCTCAAGAATTCATTCTGTCCCTTGAAAGGTGGCAGCATCTGCCCCGGCAAAAAACCAAATACCTTCAGCGTAATTCGAGCTGTGGTATCTGATGAGAATATTGTATCGTTAAGGCAGATAGCGCCATTTGCCCGTCTGATATATGGAGCAAGGATCGCGTAAACGCGCGCTGTGAAGCCCTGATCCACCTCGTAATATACGACATCGTGAAAAAGAGCAGCAACCGCCTGGATTGGGTTAGACGCGTCAGAAAGGGTGAAGACGTGTTCGATAGTATGGAAACTCCGGGCATTGACGGTCATCGCTTCATACACCAGAACCGCCAGATCCTCCAGGTCCGCTGGCTCAATATCAACGCTCAATCCGGCAAACGCTGCCCTGAATAAAGCAATCGTCTGTTGAATTGTCCCTGATTCCGCCACAATAAGTGCCCCCCACTCCAATAAATGAAGCCAACAGTCCAAATCAAAAAATAGGAAGAAGCTTCGGATAATTACAAATCAAGTCGCATCGAACGTATGATACGCCAGCTTTAACTAATGTGCAAACGTTGGGTACGTACCTGAAAAGGTCCCAGGATAAGGACCCATCCTGGGGGACGAATGCCAGAAGCGGCGCAGAATAATCAACCAACTTTTCACGGGAAGGCTTCTGCACCGCCACCTGATTTGTTGTTAGCATTGTAATTATTTATGGTATACATCCTACATTTTCCATCAAACTGCAACGAACTCAAACGTTTATTCCGGTACATAGGCTTTCCGCTTAAACGGGCGCAGAATTAAAATAAACAGCCCCGCAGCCACCAGGCGCCCAAATCCGGATAACGCAAAAACCCATTTATACCCCAGCGTTTCGACCACCTGCCCGCCCACCAGCGGACCCAGGATATTCGCCAATCCCACAAGCGTCGCATACGTTGCAATAGCTTGCGTTTGGTCATGCTTCGAAGGCAATTCGAGCATCAGGTTAAAATTTGCAATCTCATAACCCGCCCACAGAAAACCACTTGGCAAAACAACAAAGATCAAGTGCCAGGGTTTGGTCAACGGTAGCCAGATAAAAGGCACAACAGGTATAAAAATCATACACAAGACATATGTCAGACGCGCACCGCGGCGGTCCACCAATCGTCCACTCAGTTGCTGACCAAACATTCGCAGAATAGAGGATGCCATACTGAGTAGACCAACGATACGCGGTGTAGCCCCCAGCTCTGTAACCTGATAGACACCAAAGTAAGGACCTGCGAGCTGCCATGCAAAATTAAACCACATACTCGCGAGTGTAAAACGGAAAAAAGTACGGTTCGCAACAAATGACTTCCATATGACTGAAGTCCTGTCCGCCTTTTTTTTACTTGAAACCGGTGACAATTCCGGAATACGCGCATAGAAAGATTGGGCAATAGCGCCGAATACAACCGCCATAAAAAACGAGACCTGATATCCCAGTGGTTCGGCAAAGATTTCGATGAGGTAACCTGCCAGCGGAACAAAAGTAAACGTCGCCAACGCCATCACTGTCTTGCGCGCGGAAAAGAAACGACCCCGGCGGTCCGGCGGAATGATTTGCCCCGCAAATGCGGTCCAGGAAGAATTCCCCATATTGAGAAACGCAGCCCGTAAAGCCAGCAGACCGGTCGCAAGGATAACTGCGGTGGACCCTTTTGTGAAAAAAGGCACGAGCAATGCGCCAAAGACTGCCACATACTGCAGGCTGTATGTGATGAGTACGACACGTTTTTGGGATCCAATCCGGTTTGCCCATTGCGCGCCAGGTATTGGCAGTAACATCCCAAAGAAACTGGCAATTGATGCCAGCGCACCAATCTGCGTGGAGGTTGCCCCTAAAGACAACAAATACAGGGTCATGTATGAGCCAATAAAGGCTCCGGACGTTGAAAGGAAAAAGCCGTACCACCAGAATCGAATCATCCCGGGTCGGAAGCGTTTCTCAGTCCCGCGAATGACATAAGGATCTGCTTGCGCCCACCAAAACCGGATGTTATGCGACCAATTCAATTTTTTTTCCAAGATAATAACCCATCTTCCAAACAGTTAGACCAAACTCACCAATAATAAAACAAGATCGAGGTTATGATAACCCCATGGTACAAGCGGGAGTCTGTTCAAGCCCCCGCTATTCTGGGCATCCAGAGCGGTTCTTTACCCATTTCTGCCTGCAGCAGTTGCATCACCATTGCCGCTTTCAATTCAGCGCTATCCGGATCAGCCCACAGGTTGTTAATTTCTCCCGGGTCTGCTGCCAAATCAAATAACTCGCCATAGTCACGCCCAAAATAGACCGTCAACTTGTACCGGTCATTCACATAAGTCTTGAGGTGCAGCGTTGTGGGTTGGTGGTGATTTTCAACAATGATATGATCGCGCGCGGTTTCTTCTTCCCCGAACCACACGGCGCGTTGGTCAACGCCCGTCATCGTCCGTGGGATGTCTTGCCCGGTGATGCTGAGAAAAGTCGGCGAAAAATCGACCAGGGTCTGCAGCGCGTCCGTTTTTCTTCCCGCTGGAATATGACCGGGCAGACGCGCAACCATAGGCACCTTGATCATATCCTCATAATGAAAAGCCCCTTTCGCAATTAACCCATGCTGTCCATAAAAATGTCCATGATCCGTCGTAAACACAACCAGGGTGCTGTCTGCCAAACCCAGTGCATCCAGTTTATCCAGGATGACACCAATGTATTTATCCATCAAACTGATCATGCCGTAATATGTGGCGATATCTTTTGCTAATTCCCCCCGATCGTGGAGATGGGAATGAAAGCCGTGCATCCCATTGCCGTCTGGTTCGCGCCAGGCAGAGAAATCCGGATTGGATGCCTGGGTCATCTGAAAGTGCGGTGGGTTCAGGCGGTGCTCTCCGGGTGTGACACCGGGCACCGATATCGCGTCAGGGTCATACATCTTATCCCAGGGCTCAGGCGCCAGGTATTTGGGATGGGGATCAAAGAAACTGGCCCAAAGGAAAAAGTTGTCGTCATGAGCAGCATAATCCTCCAGCAGCTTATTCGACCGCTCCGCAATCCACGCATCATAATGATAGGGCTCCGGTATCAACCAGGTGCGTTTCTGAGCATCGTTGTTGCCGGTGGGTGAGCGGAAATAATCACGCCAGTTGTCACACCCTTTCTCCTCAAGCCACAACGCATAGTGCTGTCCAACATGGGCTTCATCGGTGTGATTTCGCGCCAATTCAACATGCTCAAAACCGTAAAAACTATCGTCAAACTTGCGCCAAAAATCCAGGTCCTGCAGGATGGGATAAGATTCCAATGACGGGTAAGCGTCGGTGCCCCGCAGCGGTTGGAAATGCGCCTTCCCCACCAGTGCGGTGCGGTACCCAATCCGGGTGAAATCTTCACCGACCGTGTGCGCCGATTCCGGCAATTTTGTCCCCAGCGAATAAGCGCCGTGCTGACTGGGATACTGCCCGGTAATCATCGAGGCGCGTGTTGGGGTGCAGGTGGGATTAGGGCAGTATGCACGGGTAAATATTGTGCCCTGTGCTGCCAAACGATCCAGATTTGGGGTCCTTATCTCCGGGTTATTATAGCCCATCGCATGCCAATGGTGCTGGTCGCTGGTAATCAGCAAAATGTTTATCCGTTCAGAAGTCATAAAAGTTCACACTCCTTGTCTGGCGACTGGGTATTTTACACCAGTCCTGATGTTTAGCATCCCAAGGAAACCACAAAAAGGGGATTAGGCAAGCGGGTTTTCCTGTATTATACTGTTCTGAACGCGTATCCTATTAAATTCCTCGCGCCAAAGGTGGTTAATAATATGGACAAAGTTTATGCGAGTGTTGATCTGGGCGGTACCAAACTTGCCTGCGCTTACGCAACCGCAGATGGCACGCTGCTTATCCAGGAACAAAAACCTACCCTCGCCCATGAAGGACCTGATGCCGTCCTTAACCGTATCGCCGATCTTACCCGGGAACTGGCACAACAGATTGGACAGCAACCGGCAGCGCTGGGCATAGGCATTCCGGGACTCGTCGACCGGCAGCAAGGGATAACCCGCTTTTTACCCAATCTCCCCACGCAGTGGCGGGACGTTCGCGTCCGTGATAAGCTTGCACCACAAATCGGATGCCCGGTCTATTTGCTCAATGATGTGCGCACCGCCACACTGGGCGAATTGACCTTCGGGCACGGTCGAACAGCCAACACCATGGCTTTTTTTGCCATCGGTACCGGTATCGGGGGTGGGATCGCGGTGAACGGCAATCTACGCCTGGGCCCCCTCGGCGCTGCCGGAGAACTGGGGCATCAAACAATCCTGCCAGATGGGCCCCTCTGTGGCTGTGGAAATCAGGGGTGCCTGGAAACCCTGGCAAGCGGACCGGCAATCACCGGACAGGGCGTCTGGTTAATGCACAGCGGGCGCGCGCCGAACCTTTACCGGATTGTGGACGGCGATGCAGCCAAAATTTCACCCAAAGAAATGGTCCAGGCTGCAGATGCCGGTGATGAGAGCGTTCGCGATGTTATCCTGCGGGCAGCTGAATATCTGGGAATTGGCATCGCCAATGTGATTACCATCCTGCATCCGGATCTGATCATTCTCGGCGGCAGTGTGGCGCAAATCGGTCCTATGCTGTTCGACACCGTCCGGCAGACGCGTGCAAAAGACGGGTCGGCATGTTCCCGACCGACGAGGTCCGTATCCTGCCTTCGCTGTTGGGAGACGAAGCCGGTACCCTGGGCGGCATCGCACTGGCGATAAATGGTGACAACCTATAATAGTACATATTACACAGGAATGCTTCGCTACAAAAACTAACAATTGGCGCATCCATCCCAGACTTCCGTGCCACAATAAATGCAGGTATTTGAGGGCGTAGCAACGCCCTCAAATACCTGCATAAGAAAAAAGGCTGTGCGGGAACCATCACTAAAAACACAACCTTGGTGTTCCGCACAGCCGTAATAAAGTTCTGTTTGGTTGTTGTATTTCGTTGCGCTCGTGATATTAATATAGCCTTAAAGGAAATGCATTAGGCTTAAGTAGAAACAATACTATGACACAAAGGAGAGCTTTATGCGCGTTTTATTCATCGGTGGTACAGGAAATATCAGTGTGGATGTCAGCAAATTGGCGGTCAGCAAGGGGATAGATTTGTGCCTGCTCAACCGCGGCAAACAAAACGTCAGCATCCCCGGGATAACAACCTTTATCGGGGATATCCACGAACCGGATGCTGTAAAAGCTGTACTCAAAGGCGAGAAGTTTGACGCCGTCGTCAACTGGGTGGCTTTCAAACCGGAAGATATAGAAAACGATATCGAACTCTTTCGCGATATCACGGAGCAGTATATCTTTATCAGTTCTGCGTCTGTTTACCAAAAACCACCCACCCACCCGGTCATCACCGAGTCAACACCCCTGTATAATCCGGTTTGGCCCTATTCACAAAACAAAATCCGGTGCGAGGAACGCCTGCAGCACGCCTACCAGGATGAGGGGTTCCCCATGGTTATCGTCAGACCTTCGCTCACATATGCCAGTGTCTTTCCCGTGGCGATTGGGGGATGGAAATGTTATACGCTGGCAGACCGGATGCTCAAAGGAGAGAAAATCATTGTCCACGGTGACGGCTCCTCCCTGTGGACCGTCACGCACGCCGAAGATTTTGCCAAAGGTTTTGTGGGCTTGCTGGGCAGCCCGCAAACCATCGGCAACGCTTTTCACATCACGTCTGATGAGCTACTCACCTGGAACCAGATTTATGAAATCATCGCGCAGGCCCTGGGGGTGAAGGCGAATATAGTCCATATCACCTCGGATTTCATCAACCAGGTCAGCCCGGCGACCGGCGGGGGGCTTTTGGGAGACAAGGCATGGAGCACGATCTTCGACAACACCAAAATTAAAACCTTCGTACCCGGTTTCAAGGCGACCATTCCCTTTTACGAAGGCATCCGCAAGACCCTGGCGTGGTTTGACGCCGATGAAAGCCGCAAATGGGTAAACGAGAGCGTCAACCAGGAGATGGACAGAATCATTGCCGCGTATGAGAACGCCCTATCCGGTTAAGGTAATGTGAACTTTCTCCTCCTGACCTGCATGGAATGATTAAGCAGCAACAAACAGTCCAACCATTCATGACAGATCAGGAGGAGAAAAATGAAATCCACATTTGCACGCACTCTGGCAATATTGTTATTGGTCAGCATATCCGGCACCGCCTGCGGTGCTCTCATCGGCGCACCCCAAGCCACCCAGGCTCCCCGGCAGTATCCCACAACGGAGCTGGAAGCCCCAGCCAAAGAATGGGCTGCAGCAACCCCCGCCCCGCTGCCAACCGCCACAGTTGGTATGGGTTTTGAGCTCGAAACCGGCGCATCCACCGGCGGTACCGACGAACCCAACGACAAACCTTACGGCGACGTTTTCTTTGAAGCCTATGGGGTCAACCCGCGCATCGACACCGAGGACGACCATTTATCGACCTTTGCGATCGACGTGGATACCGCATCGTACACCGTGATGCGCCGCTTTATTACCGATGGCTATCTGCCGGATGACGACTCGGTGCGCGTGGAGGAATATGTCAACTACTTCGAACAGGGCTATGCTGCACCCGATGACCATGCCTTTGCTATCTACCTGGAGGGCGCGCCATCACCCTATGCGGAAAATTACCATATCCTGCGCGTCGGTGTCAAGGGCTACGACATTGACCCGGAACTGCGCGATGACGTCAACCTCACCTTCGTGATCGACGTATCCGGTTCCATGGATCGGGAGAACCGGTTGGAACTGGTCAAAGACTCGCTGCGCTTGCTGGTCGACGAATTGCGCCCCACAGATCAGGTGGGCATCGTCGTCTACGGCAGCGACGCCCGGGTCGTCCTTCCACCCACCCCGGTTGAAGAACGGCGCGAGATACTGCGCGCTATCCAGCGCTTGCGCCCCGAGGGTGCGACGAATGCTGAAGGCGGTCTTGTTACTGGCTTATCAAATGGCTTCTGAGGCCTTTCGATCCCTCCGTCACCAACCGCGTGATCCTGTGTTCCGATGGGGTCGCCAACGTGGGGAACACCGGACCGGAGTCCATCCTCAACGTCATTGAAGCCCACGCCACAGACGGCATCTACCTGACCACCGTGGGTTTCGGGATGGGCAACTACAACGATGTGCTGATGGAGCAGCTCGCCGACAACGGCGATGGTTTCTACGCCTATGTCGACGATATCAAAGAAGCTGAACGCGTTTTTGTGCATAATCTGCCCTCAACCCTGCAGGTCATCGCCCGGGACGCTAAAATCCAGGTGGACTTTAACCCGGATGTTGTGAGTCGTTACAGGTTGATAGGGTACGAAAACCGCGATGTCGCCGATGAGGATTTCCGCAACGACGCCGTGGATGCCGGTGAAATCGGATTGGGACACAGTGTGACCGCGATATACGAGGTGAAGTTCCAGCCTGATACCCGGATGCGTGCTGATGCACCGGTCCTGAACGTCTACCTCCGCTGGGAAGATCCTGATACTACAGAGGTACAGGAGATTGAGAAAATGATGGTCCTATCGGACTTCACCGCCGAATTTTCCCGCACCTCACCCAGCTTTCAACTGGCAGTGGTCGTGGCGCAATACGCTGAAGTTCTGCGCAGCAGTTACTGGGCAAAAGAAGCCGGAACATCGCTCAACGAAATCGCCAACGAGGCGCAGCGCCTGGCAAAACTCCTGACCCGCGATAGTGACGTGCAGGAATTCGCTCGGTTGACCGCGCGGTCAATAGAACTCACGGAGACACAGTAAAATAGGCTACCAACAGCCCGGTGTCGCTGACACCGGGCTGTTTTTCGTATCTCCCGAACCGCTGTTGACTTCCTGCATTCTGGTCTATAGTTGTGGCTAATGAAACATCCTAATCTGCTTTTCATCTTTGCTGATCAAATGCGCGGTCAAGCCATGGGATTTCTCGAGGAAGAACCAGTTCTTACCCCCAACCTTGATCGATTCGCCGCGCAGGGGCTTGTGCTGGATAGCGTATCTGCGACGTATCCGGTGTGCAGCCCCTATCGCGCCATGCTGATGACCGGTATGTACCCGTTTGCCAACCGGGTGCTCTCCAACTGTACGAGCAAGACAGCTCCCTTCGGTGTTGAACTGCAAGAAAAAGACCGCTGCTGGTCTGACATCCTCAAAGACAGAGGTTACAGTCTGGGATACATTGGCAAATGGCACCTTGATTCACCCCGGGAACCGTACATTGACTGCTACAACAACAGGGGCGATGTCAAGTGGAATGAATGGTGCCCGCCAAACCGCCGGCACGGCTTTGATTTCTGGTATGCTTACGGCACCTATGACCGGCATGACAAACCGATGTACTGGCGCAACGATGCTTCACGCGATGCATATCATTTCGTGGACCAGTGGGGACCGGAACATGAGGCAGATATGGCGATCAGGTACCTGCGGAATGAGGACAGCGCATACCGCGATGAAAGCCAGCCCTTTGGACTGGTCGTCTCGATGAATCCCCCGCATATGCCGTACAATCTGGTCCCGGATCGTTACGTGCAGCACTATGCGGACATCAGCGACGACACGCTCTGCACCCGGCTCAATATTCCTCCGGCAGGCACGCAATGGGGCGACTATTACCGGGCCAATATTCGAAATTACTTCGCCATGATTACCGGGGTGGATGACCAATTCGGTCGTATCGTGACTGCACTGGATGAAGCCGGGCTGGCAGAGGACACCGTTGTGGTTATCACATCGGATCACGGGAACTGCCTTGGAATCCATGACCAGATCGCCAAGAACAACCATTACGAGGAATCCATCCGCGTGCCGTTCATCGTGCGCTGGTCCGGGAGGATCCCGATTCGACGCGATAACCTGCTGCTTTCGGCACCCGACATTTATCCCACCTTAATGGACCTGATGGGATTCAGCGTGGATATCCCGGATACAGTAGAAGGCAAAAGCCATGCCGGTATCTTCCGCGGACAGGACGCTGCACGTCCCACTTCCCAATTCTATATCCGGGTCTCCCCGGAAAGACCAGCAGCAGGACGAAGAGGTGTCAGAACAGCCACACACACGTTGATGATTGACCGGGAGGATTCCGATGAAATGGTGGTTCTGCACGACAACGTTCAGGATCCCTACCAACTGGAAAACATTGCCGCAGATAATCCGGACATAGTCAAGGCTCTATCACAGGAATTAGTTCTGTGGTTAAGGAAGACCAACGACCCGTGGGTAGAAGACAACCATCGATTTTCCTGGCATCCGGCATAGCAGTGACCCTGCGGTGTTGCAGTTCGACATAGCTTTCAGCCAGACGCCGGCAGCCATGACCGGTTCGGCGACTGGAGACACCCCGGTGCCGGCAGCGCTCAATGGTTTATCGGCTGAAACCTTCTAGCAGTACCGCGTTGTATCGGTGAAGCCCAATGGTACGACATATGGCGAAGATATGACATTCGCATAGATCATCACCAGCAGCAACATAACCGCAATGGACATGCCCATCTGTACATGGACCTCCACTATGTACGGCATCAGACGCAGGCGCCTGCGCATCACCAGGGCAATCACAACCGCACGCGTTGATCTGCATTAAAAACTTGCCAGCTTTTATATGTAAATCGGGTATACTCCAAAAGAATTTGTGTATGAGTGCTAATGATGCGTATACAATAACAATATCCCAAGAAAATGAGGGGACGATGAAACTACCCGCCATAAAATTTGATTCAACGATCTGGTCACGCAATTTGATTTTGTTTGCACTCACGCTGTTCCTTGCCCGTTTTGGAGAGGGACTGTTAAATGGCGCACGGATGAACTTTTTCATTGAGACCATGGGGCTGAACGAAGGGCAGGTATTGTGGTTGGAGGGTATACGTGAACTGCCAGGATTGGGATTGATCTTCATTGCTGCCTTCACGATGCTCCTGCCTCTCTCCCGGCAAGGGGTGCTGTCTGTATTTTTAATGGGAGCTGGTTACGTGTTGTTTGCCTTTATTGGGTCCTATTCCGGTCTGCTCTTAGCGGTGATGATTGCCAGTTTCGGATTCCATATGTGGACGCCCCTGCACAAAGCGATCGGGATGTCATTAAGCAACAAGGAGAATGCAGGCAGGGTGCTGGGCACGCTCTCATCAGTGGGATCGCTGGCTTCAATTGCTGGAATGGGTGTTATCTCGTTAATCTCGCTGCTCTTCTCCTCAATGCCCCTGAGCAATTATTATCTCGTTGGCGGGGTGTTTATCATCCTGGCTTCCGTGCTCCTGATGTGGCTGCCCAAGGAAATTGGGGCGACCGGTAAAAAACCACCGCGCATCCTGGTTAAGAAACGCTATTGGCTCTACTATGTGCTCATTTTCTTTTCCGGTGCTCGAAAATTGGTCCTGGGAAGTTTAATCACCTTGATGTTAGTGCAAAACTACGGCGTCAAAGTCTGGCAGGTCAGTACGCTCACACTTATCAGTAGTGTGCTGAATATGTTTCTGGCTCCCCACCTGGGATCGCTCATTGACCGCCTGGGTGAAAGGATTACCACGCCATTAGCCTATATGCTCCTGGCAGTATTTTGCCTGGGTTACTCCTTTATCCCCAATTTATATGCCTTGATGGTCATTTGGGTACTCATCAAATTGGTAGCGCCATTGGGCCTTGGATTGGAGACCTACGTTTACCGCACCGCGCCGGCGGAAGAATTGGCCCCTACACTCACTGCCGGTGTCACCTTCGATCACATCAGTTCAGTAGGGATGCCATTTATAGCAGGCGCGCTGTTGCCGGTGATAAACTATCAAGGTGTCTTCTTCGGGGCTGCACTGCTGATTCTGATATCAATTCCTTTTGCCCGGGCATTGCAGGTAAAGTCACTCAGGGAGCCAGTATTAACGCTTGTCGCTGCTGCAGATTGAACAGTTTCGGCGTGCACCATAAAACTCACAAAGACACAGTAAAAGCTGCACACCGGTCCCACGTTGGTCAACAACGGGTCAGGTGTATTACATACCCACCTGAAGCAATATCTCGGTGAAGCCTCCACTCTGGATACTCCCGGCGTAGCCCATCGCCAACCTTGCCATCGGGAACGCGCTCCTTTTGAGTGGATTTCTGCAATTCAAACCGGGCTGGGAATTATGGGTCTCCCCCGGCGCGGAGGGTGTCGTTTCCATTATCCTGATGTTCGCTGTTGGATACTGGCTGCACAACAAACGACGCACGTGTTACGATTAACAGTTACGTGTCTACTCTAAAATGTGCTACACTCAACATATTTACATAAAGGAGGTAGATCATGAAAGTTGTCGTTATTGGCGGTAGGGGAAAAGTTGGGACATATCTTGTACCACAGCTTGTAGAAAAGGGTTATGACGTCACAAATGTAAGCCGAGGTATCAGTAAACCATTTTTGCCCAATCCAGCATGGGATAAAGTAACACAGGTTAATCTTGACCGGGAAGCACTGGAACCCGGGGGACATTTTGCCGGGGAAATTGCTAAGCTGGAACCTGATATCCTGATTGATATGATTTGTTTCAAAGTCGAAAGCATGGAAATGATATCCGCTGTGCTCAAGAATAAGGTAAAACATTATCTTGCTTGTGGAAGCATATGGATACACGAGCGTATAACGCACGCTCCGGTGCGGGAGGATGAGGATAGGAACGCAACTGATGATTACGGGCATCACAAAACTCTTATGGAACGACATCTTAAACAATGTACAGATAAAGGCTGGTTTACAGGGACAGTAGCCCATGCGGGGCATATCGTTGGACCCGGTCACTTGCCCATTAATCCTGCCGGCAACAAGGGACTTTATGCGTTTCATAATTTGATGCATGGGGAAGTGCTGGCATTGCCGCATTTCGGCAGGGAAACGATACACCATGTGTATGCAAAGGATGTAGCGCAAATTTTTATTAAATCCATTGAAAATCCGGAGTCAGCAGCAGGACAGGGTTTTCATGCTGTCTCAGAAAGAGCTGTCTCCCTGCAAGGCTATGCGCATGAAGTTGCGGGATGGTTTGGGCAAAAGGCAAATCTAGAATTTATGCCTTTTGATGATTGGGCAAAGACAGACGGTTTAACGCCAGATGATATCCAAGCAACCCGGGGGCATATGCTGCATGCACCATCCTGCTCCATAGAAAAGGCACAGAGATTGC
The DNA here is from genome assembly GCA_963700595.1 of uncultured Chloroflexia bacterium. Classification (GTDB taxonomy): domain Bacteria; phylum Chloroflexota; class Anaerolineae; order B4-G1; family SLSP01; genus PWVB01. The sequence continues at coordinate 1,089,878 of CAVOYE010000005.1, read as the reverse complement.
TGGGGTATAAACCGGAAAAAACATCTATGGAAGCCGTAAAAGAATCTGTGGACTGGCTAATAGCTCATGGGGTATTAGCCTAAGACATACAGTTAATAAAGGACTGTCGAGCATGTCTAGTGCATAACTTTTCCTCGGGTGGGTTTCAGTTTTCTGGCAAATGAGATAAATAGCCGTATGAACATTGGAGTCGACAGCAGTTTTGGATTATTCATCATCCAATTCAGATTTACCTTCGAACCAAACTGCCAAGGGCATTTCCACCACTTTATTGGTTTCGGTTCTATAATGAATATTAGTAGCCCTGGTACTAGATAAGATCATCCGGAAGTTAATCGTAAAGGAAAAATTAGTGAAAAATCATCGCACAAACAGAGCTCCCTGGAAATTTTTCTTACTGACATTTGCCTATTCATGGATTATCTGGATACCTTCTGTGTTGGATGGAATAGGAATAGAATTGCCCTTCAGTGTGACCGGGTATTCACTTGTGGTTGTTATCATAGGAGCCTTCGCCCCTATGATGGCCGCAATCACACTTGTAGCCCGGGAGTCAGGTTGGAAAGGAACAAAAGCATTTTTAGGACAGGTGTTTGATTTTCGCGTCAAGCCCGTCTATATAGGGATTGCGTTGGCGTTGCCTGTGCTAATTCATGCGATAGCGCATTATCTGGCACCTACTGTTGGCTTGAGTGTGGCCAAAACGCTGTTCCCGACCGGAACCTCTGTTGCACCGATAGTTTTGGCGGTTCCATACTTTATTCTCATGCTGGTCATAGGCGGTGGACAAGAAGAATTTGGATGGCGGGGTTATGCTCAGGAACCTTTACAAGAAAAAATCGGCGTTTTACCGGCAAGTTTAGTTATTGGTGTAATATGGGGTATCTGGCATTTCCCCTTATGGTTTATGACAGGTGATTTGCATAGCGCATACTCGTTTTTGGCTTTCGTGATGATGACCACAAGCATATCAATCATATATGCCTGGTTGTATAATTCGAGTGGCAAGAAACTTATCGTTGTGATATTTTTTCACGCAATGAACAATACAGCCGCACCATTGCTACCATTTTTACATGGCATAGAAGGAAAACCAGAGCGTGCCTACTGGATTTACGCTGCTGTAAATGTGATTTTTGGGATAATATTTGCATATCTCCTTTTACAAGATCAACGCCGACATAATAAAGAGATATCTGACGATTGACATGATCGCGAAGTTTTGTCATATCACGGGAAAATGAGCTTTTCATCCATGGATAGTAACAATTCAAGGTTTAGGTAGACAATTGTCATCCGAAAATTGGTAGGGATACAATATGCCCGAAATTAAATGGCTGATAGAACTAGAAACTTTCACCACTATCTTATCAGGAGGACTTCGATGAAGATAACGGATCTGAAATGTGCCATCATTGGCAGAAACCCGGTCGTCAGAATCAACACAGACGAGGGTATTTATGGTTATGGGGAGGCGGAAGGTACAAAACCCTACCTCAAACCCCATGTGATGTTCTACAAAGATATGCTTTTGGGAACCGACCCGACCAATGTGGAAAGCGTCCTGATGGGCATCCGCAATATGGGCGCATTCAAACCCTGGGGCAGCGCGGTCAGCGCGATCGAGATGGCGCTGTGGGATATCGCCGGTAAAGCTGCCGGTATCCCGGTATACAAGCTATTGGGCGGGAAAGTGCGCGATAAAGTTCGCGTCTATAACGGCGGTATCCGCTTCCCGATGAATGGCGCGTCACCAGAGGACTATGCCGAAAACGTCGCAAAGATGAAAGCCAGCCCGGAAGGTTTCTCCTTTATCAAACAGGCAATTGGATTCCACGGCGGAATGCCACGAACCGTCCCTGGTTTTTATTACGGTGAAACGGAACTTAACCCCACCGACTCCTCAATCGGCCAATACGGCAAAATGCCAAGACATCCAGGATACCGGCACCGCGGTCTGATGACGGAAAAAGGGTTCAAGCATGTGGTCGCCTGTATCGAAGCCATGAAAGACGTGCTGGGTGACGAAGTAGGACTGGCGCTGGACTGCGGTCCCGGCATGGTGCCCACCGATGCCATCAGGTTGGCTAAAGCGGTTGAACCTCTGAACCTGATGTGGCTGGAAGACATGGTCAACGGCGATTACAATCCCTATGTGCTGGCGGACGTCTACCGCGACATTACGATGTCCACCTCGACCCCGATCCATACCGGCGAACAGATTTACCTGCGCCAGAACTTCAGGGACCTGATCGAAAAACAGGCGGTCAACATCGTTGGACCAGATCCCGCCGACGTTGGCGGCATAGCTGAAATGAAATGGATTGCCGAATACGCGGATTTGCACGGTATCCTGATGGCTCCCCACGGCATATTCGACGGTTTGATCGGGTTGGCAGCGCACGTGCAAGTGGCGGCAGCGTTACCGCAAAACTATATCGCCTTCGAGTACCCGGTCTCCTGGGAACCGTGGTGGTATGACATTATCGAAGGTCTGCCCGATCCTATCGTCAAAGAGAGCTTGATCGAGGTCTGGGACACACCGGGGCTGGGCGTTGATTTCAACGTTGACAAGGCGGTGCAGTATCTGAGAGAAGAGGACCAGGGATTCTTTGATTAAGATAGTCCAGTACGAAGGGCGCAGGGATCCTCGCTTTGTCGCTGTGCACCGCGGCGGCTTACTCGACCTTCCCACACACCAACACCTCGCACAATGGGCTGCGGATTGTGCGGAGCATGTCCTGCCGCTTTTCACTGCCAGGTACCCCAACGATGACCGCCCACACCGGGCAATCGAGACTGCCCGTGCGTGGTCTCAAGGTCAAGCGACTGTCACCGAAGCCCGTGAAGCAGCGTACGCCGCCCACGCCGCAGCCAGAAGCGCACGTGACCCGGCAGCGCGTGCGGTTGCCCGTGCGGCGGGTCACGCAGTTGCGACCGCGCACATGGCAGATCACGAGCTGGGTGCGGCTGCCTATGCCATCAAAGCCGTGCGCCTGGCTTCGCCGGCATCCGATGCTATGGCGGCAGGAGAGCGCGAATGCCTGTGGCAGCGTGAACAGCTTCCGGAGCCTATACGTGCGCTCGTGCTTTCCGACGAGGCGCAGCGAAATAAAAAGTTGTGGTCAGTCTTCAGCTGTTAAGGCAGCGGCAGGCACGGGATTTGCCCGAATGACAATAGGCTGTCCAAGAGAAACGGTGCAGCGCGCGCTGGACAACCTGACTGTCGGTATCAGGCAAAGGCAGCACACATAATGATCAAAGTCATAAAACCAGAGGCGTTATTCTACTCCTGGATTCACGGCTAAATCCGGTGCCAGGCGTAATATCTCAGGGATCAGTTCACTTTCCGGCATCGTGCGCCTGCCCTGGATCCCAAGCTGAGTTGCGATCTTCTGGATCTGACTGTGCGAATGAGACTGCTTAAACAGGCGTACCGGATCATAATAGATAGAACGCCATTCCGCCTGTGAGGACAACCCTTGCGTGTTACCCGGACCGTAAGCAAGAGATTCAATTAACTCGCATACTTGATCCGCTGTCCCCTGGATGACATTTTGACCAACCGGCTTTTGTGCAACATCCTGCATCACATGGAATTGGTGAATCAGCCAGTCAATGAGCAGCATCTTTTGCGATGGCGTCTTTGCTTTGGAGAATCCTTCAAGGTAACGCTCGAAGATGTCAACCACCGATCCGGGAAGCAGGCTTTTGCCGGTATAACTTTTATAAAACTCACCACATGTAACCTGCCAACCGCATTTCTCGCATTTCAATACCTTATGCTTATTGCGCGTGCCCATCTGATAAGGTTGCGAGACAGGCGTTTTACATTGCCGGCATTTTACCCGTCCGAACTGCTGCGCATCCCGGACCTCGAACATATCACAAACTCTCACATAAATTGCGTAGTGGATTTCATTCAGCAGATCTTCATCCCGCAGTCCTTTTGCATCGCTTTCGTAGAGGCGTTGGATATCTCTGCGGGATACGCGCTTAGCCCAGTGAAATTTATCCGGATTATTCATATTGTCCTGCTTGTGTCATTAATCCAGGACCAACTATAAAGTGGTATTTCTACACGTCAACGAAAGCAGGTGCCACTATTCTGAAATACCGGCTGTCTGTCACTTTTTTGCACAAACCATATCAGACCGGTAAACCCCAATAACGCAGTTCTTTCCGGAAAGGAAGATGCTGCTATACTTCACGGGTAGACGATAATGACACCTTCTGCTGGAGAATACCCTATGGATCCTCAGGCACTCGCGGACATAATTCAAAGCACCATCAAGTATGAAACAAATAACGCGCGCGGTGTGACCCGTTACCGCGAACCGCTGGTGCGCTGGGCAAGGGCGGACAATCCCCTGTTTGTCGAATTGCACGCGCGCGTCCATGCCGACTTGCTACTGCCGCAGCAGATGCTTCCCGGGGCTCGAAGTGTCGTGGCGTTTTTTCTGCCTTTTGAAAAAGACATTGTTCGGGCTAACGCGAAAGAGGTTGACCAGGTTGCAACCGCCTGGGCACAAGCCTATATTGACACCAACAAACTGTTAAAACACATTACCGATAAATTGATCCTCACCCTTGCCCACCATGACATCCGCGCTGCGGCAGCGCCACCCACCCATAATTTCAATCCGCAGACGCTGCGCAGCAACTGGTCACATAAAAGTGTCGCCGTCATCACCGGGATGGGCAGCTTTGGCCTGCACCGTATGGTCATCACCGATGCGGGGTGCGCCGGCAGGTTTTCCAGCCTGGTCCTGGACGCGGACTTGCCAGATCTCCAGCCCAACCTTGTGGAACGCTGTCTATCCTACAACGGTGGATTATGTACGGTATGCGTGGACCGCTGCCCCGTCGAAGCCTTACATTATAACGGGACTTTGGATAAAGGGCGGTGTTATGAGCGCTGCCTGACCGTCGGAGAGGGCTTTAAACACCTCGGTATGGCGGATGTGTGCGGCAAGTGTGCCACTGGACCCTGCGCCACCCAAAACCCGGTCACAGCCTGATTATTACTTAAGAGTATTATTTTTGCCAGTACGAACAGTTGGGAAATAGCGGTTTAGTCTATAAATCCTCTGTGACTCTGCGCCTCCGCGTTAAAAATCTCTGTTTATTCAGGACCCTTGCTTAACGCCTAAGGGTTGAGACTCCGATAGCGGTAAAGAGACCACAAAACGACTGCCTTTCCCAGGTTGACTCTGCACATCAACGCGACCGCCGTAAGCCTCGGCTACGCCCTTGACCAGCGCCAGACCCAACCCGGTTCCACCCAACTTGCGCGCCCGAGCCTGGTCCACCCTGTAAAAGCGATCAAAGATCCGCGGCAAATCTTCCGTCGGGATCCCCGGACCTGTGTCTGTAACTGCAATCTCGACAGTCCGCGGCGTCGCAACGGCGCTGATGGTGATGAGACTACCCGGCGGGGTGTGCTTGACCGCATTATCGAGCAGGTTCCGGATAGCAGCCTGAATTTGGTCCCCGTTCACACCAACATACGGCAGATGCGGAGGTACCTCAACCTGCAAAGTATGTCCTGCATGGCGTACAAACTGTCCGAAATCGTCGGTCAGGCGGTAGAGCAGCGGTGCCAGATCGAGCGGGACGCGGGGAGGCATCTCGTGTGCATCCAATGCCGCCAATGCCAGGAGTTGTTCGCTTAACCGACGCAGATGGTCGATCTCCCCGTTCATTTGCTCCAGATAATGCGCCGCCAGATCCGGTTCTGCCGCGCCGTGCGTCTGCACAAGCTCAAGGCGCAAACTCAACGCGGTCAGGGGTGTGCGCAACTCGTGGGCTGCGTGCGCCACAAAATCGCGCTGCCGGTTCAGCAAATCTAGCAACCGTTCCGTCATCAGATTGAAAGCGGTCGCCAACCGCCGCATCTCCTCCGGTCCAGCAGGGCGAACCTGTTGGGTCAGATCACCAGCTGCCACCGCAGCGGCGCTGCGCGTCAGCGCCCCGATCGGGCGCTGGATAAAATGCGCAAATCCCAGGCTGATGAGCGCGGTCAACAATGCTACACTGCCCCCTGCCAGGAGCAATCCTGCCCAGGTTTGCGCGTTCTGCCGGTTGATCAAAGTCATGGGGATGGAAAGCTGCACGTAACCGGCAAGGGCTCCTCCCGGTTTGACCAGCGGTGTGGCGACAAACAAGCGTACCATCTGAGTCAATGCATCGCGGCGAATGTCGCTGGTTTGCGTTGTAAACTCCGGGGTTCGCAACACCGTCCCGACCGGAGTGGAGTCATCGGAGCTGTAGAGCACGCGCAACCGCGCATCGGTCAGGATCACCCTACCCTGTGTACTGTTCGCCGCCACCGTCACCAGGCGAATCAAGGAAGGATCCAGGTTCAGGGTTTGTACCGGTGGAGCATGGTCTTCGTCATCTTCGCCGTATTCCATCTCTTCCCAACGTACCAGGGGTTCTTCGATAGCGTTGGCGACAAGACGGGCTTGCAATTCCAGATCGTTTCCGGTCTGCGTTAGACGGGCGGTTTGTGCCTGTATGCCTGCCCAGAGAATCAAACCGCCCACACTCAAGATGACAAGCGCCAGGTAAGTCACCGGCAACAGAAGGCGCAAACTGCGCACCACGCCCCACGGTGATTCACGATGCATCATAGGGTTTTCATGATGCATCATGGGGTTCTGCCAGTCGGTAGCCAAAGCCGCGTACCGTTTCAATATAGCGGGGGTTGGAAGGGTCCACCTCTATCTTCTCGCGCAACCAGCGGATGTGAACGTCCAAAGTCCGCACATCACCGATCCACTCCGCGCCCCACACCGCATCCAGCAAATCTTGCCGGGCTAGTGCCTGCCCAGCATGAGATAGCAGCGTATAGAGAAGATCAAACTCCCGCTGACTGAGGTCTATTTGGCGCTCTCCAGCCCACATCTGACGGGCTGTACGGTCCAGGCGCAAAGCGCCTACAACCACCTGATCAGACACCTCCCCCGGACCGCGATCCAGTTCCTGGCGGCGTAAAACAGCACGCACGCGCGCCAGCAATTCACGAAAACTGAAAGGTTTGACGATATAATCGTCCGCCCCCAACTCCAAGCCCATCACGCGCTCCATTTCCTGTCCGCGTGCCGTCAACATCAGGATGGGAACTGCCGATTCCTGCCGCAAAGTCCGGCAAACAGCATACCCATCCATAACCGGCAGCATAACATCAAGTAAGATCAGATCGGGCTCAGCTTTGCGCGCCAACGCCAAACCCGCTTTGCCGTCAGTGCTGTGAAGCACCAGGAATCCGGCATCCTGCAGGCCGAAAATCAACGGTTCAGCAATAATCTCATCATCTTCAATTAAGAGGATGGTGGGCGGCGATGGGGTGGTAAGGGCTGATCCCATGGGTCTCCTTTGAACCAGGTTTCACCGCGACCAGCACCCGGTAGACGGTCAGCGCGTAAGTGAGTAATCCTGTGCTCGCATAAAGCGCAAGCGCCCACGGTGTCCGGCTGTCCGTCCCGGCAAGAAAGCCATGCGCGGTTATCAGATAATATAAGATGAAAGTCAGGTAATGCAAAACTCGCCAGGCCTTCACCCCGATGCGGCTCCGTAGCGCATAACTCAACATTACGATAGCGAACATGTAGGCGCCAAGCTGGCCCAAACCCACCGCCAGGGGGCGGTAAGTGGAGGCAAACGGGAACAATAATGCACGCAGATCAAAGCCAATATAGCGGTCGCCTAACAAAATCAGGGCGTGAAAAAACGTATATCCCAACGCCAATAAACTTACGCTCTGGTGAACAGCGTTTGCCTGCCGCGCTCCTCCCGGCAAGATGCGGCTAATTTTACTGGTCAGCAGCAGTCCAAAAACAACAGAAAGCCACAACAAACCGTAAGCGACGAAGCCGCCCGCGCGTGCCAGCATCCAGAAAGCCGTTCCCCCGGTAATCGAACCCGCCATTCCCGGCACCCAGCCCGGCAATACGGCAACAGCCAGCGCTGTACCCAACGCCCCTCCCACAAAAATATACAAGATCGTATTCTGGTACTGCCTGTCCATTGCTCAATCTCCTTAAAACTGAAATAACACCTTGTGGCCTCTGGAAAAAGCAACCCGGAGCGAAATCCTTAATCGCGCAAGTACTGTTCCATGCCTGGCGTGAACCAACGGCGACCGGTGCTATCCAAAAGCAAACCATCCAGTTCGGGATGCTCCGCCAAAAAAGCCAATCCTTCGGCACGCCCCAACAGCATCACGACCAGGGCGTAAAGATCAGCCCATGCGGCATCCGGTGCAATAATAGTTGCCGTCTGCAAATCGGTTACCACCGGACGCAGTGTACGCGGGTCAATCAGATGATGCTGGGCAACACCAGACCGCGTCCAGTGACGATAATCCACGCCGGAAGTCGCTACCCCGCGGTCGCGAACCGTCAGGATTGCCAACGATTTCAACGCATCGTCGGGATCGGTTACACCGACTGTCCAACCGTCGGTACCGGGCAGCGTTCCATAGATCGCCAGATCACCACCCGCATTGACCAGACAAGGACCGAGAGGCGCCAGCATATCGGCAGCCCGTGCGGCAGCCCAACCTTTGGCGGTACCACCCAGATCAAGATGCAAGCCCATTGGTAGCGTAACGGAGCGGTGCATGGGATCACAGTCCACTGCAGCGCCAGTCCGTTTTAGATTTTTCGCCGGGTAACACAGATTGTGCGCTGCTCCCGGCACCAGCACGGAGTAACTCGAAATCGCGGTCGTACCCGGCAGCGACCAGCGCATCCAACACGGTAGGATCGTAGAGCCCCGATGTGGTTTCAGCACTGAGCAGTGCCCAATCGAGTGCGTCCCACAGCAATGCACTGACCGGCATCGGCAGCGCCGGATACGCATTGAGCCTGTTGAGCTCGCTATTCGGATTGAAGCGGGTGAGTGAAGCGTCCACCGTTGCCATCCAGATGTGCACCAGATGCAATCTCTTCGCAGCTAACGCGGTATCAGGCGTCAGCACCCAGGCCTCCATAGCACAGCCCATCGCGCGGAAATTGATGTGGTGAAGCTCTGTCACCAAAGGATGCGCCGGTGCCAGGGATGATTCGGATTTCAAAGCTTGTGCGGGTAACATCAGTTACCTTGAAGAACCGGTCCGAGCAATTGGCGCTCTTTGTGGTGCAGAAATGGCAGGCGCTTTATCAATTTTCGGACGGGTCGCCGTTTCGGTCACCACCGGTGCCGCTGGCACAATGACGACCTGTCCAGCTCCGGTACCATTCGCAGCATAACCCTGCAAGGCTTCTACAGTGGGGACTGGTGGTAAGGTGACAGCTACAGATTGACTCGCAGCAGGCTGTCCCGGGGATAACGGGGCTGATGCATCCGGTTGCTGTACCAACAACTGGCGTCCCAACAATGCCCACCCACCCACTGTCACCCCCAGAGAGAGCACCGCCAGCCATGGTTTGACGCTGAAATTGCTGCGCTTAGTCATCGTCATCCTCCTCGTGATCATATGCGTGCTCTTCATAGTGGTTTACATCATCACCGGGCGCGGGTGCCGGTGCCGATGCAAGCGCAGATTCCAGCTCCGGTGCCGCTGTGGGCGTAACACTGATTTCAGGTGCAGTTGCCTGTTGTATCAAGGATTTTTGCTGCAACAACACGTTGGCTTGATGAATCGTCTGGTTCGCTTCAGCCAAACGCTCTTGATAAAGCGCATCACGAGCCAGCAGCATTTCCACCAGTTCAGCGTCACGACCAGTGGTTGACGCCGTGTCGACCACGGGTTGCACCGTTGGTGAAAAATAGAGATAAAACGCCAGCAACCCACCCGTCATCAGGACAAAGATTGTCAATCCGGCAGTCAGCACTAAAGCAGTTTTTTGTCCCATTCAAACCCCCATCCTAAAGGATATTTTGCAGCTCCGTATATTTGTTTCTATTATGATGAGTATACCCGGTGCGTGCATGTTTGTGGTTAAAAGGGGTTTAAGAGTATGTTAAGACAAGGTTATGTCGTGCATATTTCAGAAAGAGGGAAACCGTAAGAATAAGCGACCGTTGACAGAATGTGGCGCATTTCATTTGCCCATGCTGCTGTTCACCCGCTGTGCCATGCCCTATGGATACAAAAAAGGGGGTGGTAAGCGCGGTGTTGCCGCGCTTACTACCCCCTTTGAGACTAACGCCTAAAGGTCTACGTCACGCGGGAAAAGAGGATCTCCCTGATTCACATGCGTACCGGGGCTTAATTGCCCCCAGGTTAAACTTGTGCTCAAATCACTATCGGGCTGCCAGCCAAGCCTTTGCCACAGGGTTGCTATTTTCTCCGGCATTACCGGATACAGCAGGACCGAGGAAAAACGCAGCGCTTCTGCCGCGTTGTAGAGAATTGTGCCCGTCCGTTCCTTGTCCGTTTTTGCTTGTTTCCACGGCGCTGTTTGTTCGAGGTATCCGTTGATACTGCTGACACACCCCATCAGACTCGCCAGCGCTTCGTTGACAACCAGGGCCTCAACCGCCTCAAACACCGGCTTAACAACGCCCTCACAACGCTCGCGCAGTCCCGTATCCTCTGGTGTTTCCTCACCGGGTTGTGGCACCTGCCCATCAAAGTATCGTCCAATCATCGCGACCACGCGGTTCAGTAGATTGCCCAGGTCATTCGCCAGGTCCGCATTGTATCGCGCCGCGATGGACTCTTTGCTGAAGTCCGCATCGCGTCCCAGCGTCATCTCCCGCATCAGGAAATACCGGGAGGCGTCCAACCCGTAACCTGCCACAAGGTCCTGAGGTTTAACCACGTTACCCAATGATTTCGACATCTTGACCCCATCGACCAGCCACCAACCATGGGCAAGAATCGTCCTGGGAAGAGACAAACCCAAAGCCATAAGCATGGTCGACCAGTAGACCGAATGCGTGGTCAGGATGTCCTTTCCAACCAGGTGGATCACATGGGGCCAAAATTTATTAAAGCGTTCCTCATCTGACAGGTAACCCACGCCCGTCGTATAGTTAATCAGCGCATCAAACCAGACATAGGTCACGTATTCCGGGTCAAAGGGTAAGGGAATACCCCAGCTCATCCGGTTCACCGGACGGGAAATGCACAGATCCCCCAACGGCTTGCGCAAAAATCCAAGCACCTCATTTTTACGGGATTCAGGTTTGATATAGTCAGGATGGTTTTGGATGTAGTTCACCAACCTGTCCTGGTATTTCCCCATCCGGAAGAAATAATTACTCTCCAGGATTTGTTCAACCGGGCGACCACAATCGGGGCAGTTACCGTCCACCAGGTCCTTTTCGGTCCAAAAACGTTCATCCGGAACGCAGTACCAGCCTTCATATTGATCCTTGTAAATATCGCCCTTTTCCCACAAATCCTGCAAAACTGCAGTCACAACCCGGATATGCCCGTCTTGCGTGGTCCGTATGAAATCATCATTGCTGATATTCAGCAGTTTCCAGGCTTCCTGAAAACGCACCACCATATTGTCGGCATGTTCGAGCGGAGTAATGCCCCGCTCCTGGGCAGCGGTTTCAACCTTTTGACCATGCTCATCGGTCCCGGTCAAAAAGAAAGTGTCTTCCCCACGCAGGCGTGCGTATCGCGCCAGCACATCTGCCAGAATTGTGGTATAGGCGTGACCCAAATGGGGTTCATCATTGACATAGTAAATAGGTGTTGTTACATAAAATGTATTTGCCATTGCGCTCCTCCAACTCGGTAATAGTATATCAGTCAGATAAAATAAAAAAGACCCCTGTTGAGGGGTCTTCGATCACAAAGGTACTCTTCAGGCATCCAGGCGGTCTACGCTCTCCCCAACATCGCAATGCCATGGCTCATCACCATGGCGCTAAACATTGTCATAGAGGTTAAAGTAAAACGGACCATGAATACCTCGATCTCCTGATACTTATAGTTTATCATAATAATTGAGAGAAGCAAATACAAAATTACCCCGGGTGTCCGCCACATTTTTGCATCCTATGCTCTTAGGGCGGCGCGGGTGTGTGGCAGGGAAACCACCTGCCACATGCATGGCACGGGAAACTACTGCCGTTCCTGCTAACTGGGTAATTGACTCTCGGTTGCTCAGGGTAACTGACACCCCCCTATGCCAGGTAGGCGGGCGCGGGGTTCACACTTTGGCATGCAAGAGAGATCCGTATTCCGCGCCAGCACTAAGGCATAGTATGCTCATTTATTACCGTCGCGGAAAAGTGACGGGCACCCATTAACCCTTATCCTCCACCTAAGTAACGGAAGAGCGCGACCACACCCATACCCACAACGACGGCACCCAAAAGGCTTCTGGTCTTCAATGCCACCAAAAAGGTGGGAATTGCCGCCCACATAAAGATATTGTCGATGCGCAGGTTGAGCTGATTATCTTCCAGGATCAGGGAAGGCAACAACATCGCAGACAATACAGCCACAGGTACAAAGCGCAACCATGCGATGATCATCGGGGGCAGGTCGCGAGATGAAAAAAGCAGTACGGGGAGCAGGCGCGGGAGATACGTCACCAGCAGCATACCCACCATAATGATTAACACAGCCTGCTGATCCATTATCCTGACCTCCACCGTTGAAATCCCTTCCATATAACTTCAATACCAACCCCCAGTGTCGCGCCGGTCACCGTCGCGATAATGACACTCCAACGGTCCAATCCCATTAACACCAACCCCACACATAAGAGACCAGCTGCGACTGCAACCACAACATCACTTTTCTGCCTGAACTGCATCACCAGCAATGCAATAAACATCGCCGGGAGTGTATAATCCAAAGCCAGCGGTTTCACATCACTCACCAACTGCCCGGCAAAAGCCCCCAGAGCAGATCCCAGAATCCATGCAACCTGTGCCGTCATATTAATCGCGATGATCTCGGGTTTAGCTGGAACTTTTTCAGCAAAGGCAACACTGTGGATGGCAAAAGACTCATCCGTAAGTTCGTAGGAAAACAGCGCTAACTCAGGCGCTTTCCATCCTCTAAGATAGGGAGAAAGGGCTGCCGAAAAAAGCATATGTCGCAGGTTCACCACAAAAGTGGTCAGTATGATTGTCAATCCCGGCACAGCAGCGGCAAAAAGCCCCACGGCGATGAACTGGGATGATCCCGCATAGACGATAATTGACATCAACAGGATGTTGAGCGTCGATAAACCCGCTTGCTGTGCTAAAACACCATAGGCAAAACCAATAGGAATATAGCCAAAGACAATGGGCAGCGCTTTCACCATGCCCTGGGAGCCATGATGTAAGAAAGGAGGATGCAAATATATTCTCTTTCTGCATTTAACCTGCCTTCGATGTTGATTTAACCTTATTACTCTTTTTTTCTATTAAGATGATAAATCACAGCCAAGTGCCGTCAGATTATCTGTAAATTCTGCGGAAAAGGGCTTACTTTCACCTATATGGGCAACCCATTCTGCTGAATACATATCTCTATGGTAGCCCAGGAAAATCACGCGGTCCGGCTCATCGACGTAATCAATAGTGACGCACCAGAGCGCTTGCGGTGGATATGGCAGAGGGCGCTTTACGGTACGCTCTCCATAGAGCGTTACGCTTTGAGTTTTCTGAGCACCATCGACCGTTCTCAAGTGATGATCCACATCAAAGTGTGTCCCTTCGCCAAAAGTATAAAATCCAGATGTCTCTGTCAATGCATCTGGATTAAGCGCCAGCGCTGCATGGCTTATCACACCACGCGAATTGTGAAACGATGTATCATATCCAAATACGCTTCTGCGATATAGCGCCAATCCTTGACAAAGCGGACCGCTGTATTTGTTGTTAATTGCAGAAGGAAAAATATGACACTCACTGCCGCCAACACAGCAATCAGGGCATACAGCCAATGGATAAATCGGTTACCGCGCTGGATTCCAGCCCATACTGATTTCATCAATCCCCCATGCAAGCCATCAACAACCTTAGCGATAGGGTTCGACCAGCTTGAGGAGATTCTCCGCGTGCGCTTCATTCTCAATGGTGGTCATGATATACATGCCTTTTCCGCCAACTGCATCCAATAAGGGTTCCACCTCTTCCGGTTTGACGCCGATCGCCTGCACCGATTTCCCGGCTTCAAGGATTTTTCGGTACATTGGGTACCAGGCGGGGTCACCCCCCGTCGGCACTTGAGGATCAGGCGTCCACTCGATAGCATCCAGCCCATCAATGCCCAGCAAAAGGTCCAGGTGTTTAATACATTGGTGCCCGTCCAGGTGAAACATTGCGTGGTCCAACCATTCACATTGTTCTGCCAGCGCAGGGACAACAAATTTCGCGAACATCGCCGGTGAGAACATGGCGGAAGTGTCACATTGAACCTTGGCAACTCTGCCCGGTCCCCAAAGGCGAAATGCCCCAAAGACTGAACTGCCGTCATCCAATTTAATAATGTCATAAATCCGGTCATAAACTTCAAAGAAAACCTGATTGGTCTCCTGGACTTTCTCGATTACCCAGTCAGGCCTTTCCACCATGTCCATCAATAAGAGCTGGGGATCCCGCAGTGCGGCGACAATGTCGACATTTTCAACCAGATCCGGACACCCAACCACATACTTACCTTGCGCCATTCTGGCACAAGCGCGCAGCGTTGCCTCCGTGATCGCCCACCACGTACTTTCGGGGTCAAAACGCAGCGAAGGATGCCCCTCCGGGTTAGCTGGATCGATGGACGGCAGAAACCAGACCGTATCATCTGCCAGGACCGCATCACTGCCCATGAACAGTGCCAGGGAACCAGGACCGATATCGGTGCTTGAGACCGGGAAAACATCGGCAGGAAAGATTTGCCGCGATAGTTCAAAGTGATTCCAGGCGGCGCGCCAGTCCGGATGCGTGTAAAAATAATCCGCATTCGGGCTTTCTCCCGGGTTTTCAACATATTCATGGCGATGTTGACTCTCCGGCGCGCCCCACATACAGAGAACCAGTCCTTCATGGTGCCACCAGTTGATAAAATTGCGTTTTGTCTCTTCCCAGTTCGGCTTCCACGCACACGTCATATCACGCTCCTGTAAACAGCAATTAACCCAGGCAGATATTAACACAATTCGCGCCAGAATCCACTGGCCTATTACGACGAAAATAAAATACAGAAGCGGGGCGGGTGTAATACAACAAAAAACCCCTGATGCTTACGCATCAGGGGGAGAATTTACAGCTTAATTAAGGCTAGTATTTTACAACTACGTTGCTGGCCTGCAGACCCTTGGGACCCTGTTCGACCTCAAATTCGACAGTCTGTCCTTCTTCTAGGTTCCGGAAACCATCACCCTGAATAGCGGAGAAGTGAACAAATACGTCCTCTCCACCCTCGCGGGAGATAAATCCATAGCCCTTGCTGCCGTTGAACCATTTTACCGTGCCGGTTGTTCGTTCTGACATTACTTTTGCCTCCTTATGGCAAGTGAAAAATTGTGTTAGGCACTCGGTTTGTTCCATCGGAGCAGGTACAACAAAGCGGCTCATAAATGATGCCATGAGCCGCCGTTCTTACTTCCAACGTGAACTTCCTGGTATCCTACATTCGATATCATACCATGTTTCGTGGAGTTGTCAATAGACGCGCGATTTTGGCAGTTTTGGTCCGTACGGTGGCAGGAAACGGGTTTGGGTGACGGTATCGAAACGGCGCTGACCGAGATATTGGCGCACCAGGGTATGGTTTTTCTGCTCCACCAGCCGATTATCATTTGGATGCGCGGGACGGCTACGGGAGAGGGTAATCTCGGGATAGCGGGTCTTTAAGAAGGTAAGGAGATGGGCGTTGAGGAACTCGCCGCCGTTATCGGGGTGAAACTCCCGGATGGGGAAGGGAATCCGGGCCATGAGGGAGATCAAGGCGTCCTCCATGACCAGGTAGCTGCGGCCCAGGATGGCCCGGCGGGCACTCCACCCCGTGGCCACATCGATGAGTTGCAAGGTAAAGACAAACTCACCATCGAGATCGCCGCCGCAGTGATAGACCAGATCCACCTCAAAATGCCCGGGTTGCGCTGTATTGCGCGGAATCATCCGGGTCGGGATGTTTTGTTGATGTTGGTTCAACGCGGGGCGGGGTTGTCGCCGCCGCTCCGCCAGGGGGATCTGCGGTAGATGGCTTGACAAAATAGCATGACTGCTCTATCCTTCATCCCTCGTAAACATTTTCCCAATAGGTATACCACCCATCAGGTACAAGCCCTTGTGCGAGCGCTTTGGGGAACGTTCCGGTTCCGCCCCCGACCAGCCAGTCAATAAACGCCGGGATTGGTGTCACGCCGGGATAGTTCCTCCCATGCTTTCTCGCGCATTCTCTTGACCTGATTGCCATACTGCCCAGCCACGTTTTCCACAGAGCCATACCGGAACAGGCGGCATGCTTCAGGATCAGCCGCAATATTGAGATAGCCCTCCGTATCAAATACCGTCAGAACAATCTCTCGGGGATCCCCGCGCCAACTGTCGATGCTTCGCCCCCCCAGCGCTACTGACCGTTTTGGTTCCATACCGGCAGTCAAATCGCAGCCAACACTTTCAGCGGGTGGGGTCACTCCCGCGATGCTTAAAATAGTCGTGAAAATATCCTGAGGCTGCACGATGCTGCTGTTACGACCGGATGGCAATCCGGGCATATATAGTAAAAGCGGAACATGCGCTTCCTGTTCGTTGACTATACCGGTTTTCCCAAACCCGCCCCGTTCCCCCAGGTTTGTGCCATGATCAGCCGTAAAAAGGATGGCTGTATTGTCCGCCAATCCGGTCTCTTCAAGGGCATCCATGACTTTGCCAAAGCAGTGATCCATCCAACTCACCTTGGCAGCATACATCGCGCGCTGCCGGTCATGCACGGCGGGAGGCAGCACGCCGTTTTTCATCCCGCGCGCGCCAGGATAAAACGCACGGGGATCAATGCGCCCATCATAACCGGGGGTAGCATCGTAAAGCTGTACAAAATCAGGTGGCGCATCCCAAGGTTCATGCGGATCAAAACAGTCAAGCCATAGAAAGAAATTGTCGCGCTTTCGATTATCCCGCAGGAAATCCGCCGCCCTTGAAAACAATTGGGCTGCGTTCCAATCATCAGGGTCACGACGGTGGCGATTCGCACGTGCGTAGGTCAACAACAGTCTTTTTATTCCGCCAGACAGTTCCCCTTCGTCAACAAAATCAAACAATGCATCGTGCGCCCAATTGGGCAAAGGCGCCAACGCCGCCTCATCAATCCAGGGTCTGTCCACCTCTGCCCCGCGGACAAAAGACCAGGCAGCGAAAGGCCAATCAAAAGCATGTCCGCCGTTGACCAAATGCGGGGTATCGTGGATCAATTGCGTGCCATAACCTGCCTGCGCCAACAAACGGGGGAGCGTGGGCGCATCAAAACGCAGAGGCGCCCAGGGGTGAAAAGGACCATACCCCTTCCAGGCGTATGTCCCGGTGATGACGTCCGTTCGATGTGGAATTGTGGGGTAGCTTGCCGTGAATACACGGTCAAACAGGACGGATTTCTCAGCCAGACGATCGATATGCGGGGTTCTGATCCAGGGATTAACCCCGCTGGCAGCCAAATAATCATATCGTAAGGTATCGATGATACACAGAATGACATTCATGCTTTACACTTCCAGATGCTGTACCATGTTTTCCATAAGATCAGCTTCAGAAAACAAGCGGGTTTCCGGATCAATATACAGGGTTTTAATCTCAAAAGCATCAAAGTTCAGTTCGATGGTCATATCCAAGCCCGGGACCGTTAATGTCGTGGTGCGCGTCCGTCCTGTCGGCTCAAACATTCTGGCGAAAAAGCCTTTGCCGTCCTCTGATTGCTTAAATGCTGTGACCTGAACGACGTTATCGCTCAATATTAAACCAACGGGCGGACTCTCCCCGCCCCCACGGGGGAAGAACGACAGGGCGTAAGGACATTCGTTATGCACCAATGCCTCACGGTCGACTGCTGTTAACCTTTCCGTCACCTGCCCGCCGTTGAACCAGAAACGGAAAACGCGTTCACCCTGATCAATACGCGGCGTATACCTGTCCTGGGGCACAATTGGGCGATCGTGAATCGGATGCCCGGAATATGCAGGAGAGCGCATAAGGGTCAGACGCAGCTTGCCGCCCGTGAAATCGGAACCGTAGACACCATCATTGATACAGGTCAGCGCACCGCCTTTTGCATCAGAAACCACGGCAACCCACTTTTGCGCCACCGCCTCATCCCCGCTTGCCGGTAACTCACCGGCGCCGTAGGCGACCTGCCCGATATATCGTGCTTGAGAGAAGGTCGTAGGCACGGATAATTTGAGCATGCTGTCTTTCTCGTTCCAGTGCGCGCGCACCTCAACTTCCAATTCGGTGCCGGATTTCGGCAAGAAATAGCGCTGGCAAATGGCAGATTTTCCATACGTGAGGACGGCTTCAATTACCGTGCGCACAGCACCATCCTCGATAACGCGAACGGATGGTATTTCGCCGCTATGCACACCTGAAAAAGCCGTACCCTCCTCAGGTGTCATCAAAGCAAAAACACCTGCCAAATCACGAAAAGATCGGGTTTGCATTCCCCATGGATCTTCATTATCGCGCATCACGAGCGGGCGCAGTGCGCCAGGTTGGAAAAAGTCCACGCCGCGGACGCGATAACGGTCCAACAAACCCGTCGATGTATTCACCAGGACATCAAGATCATCCGTCTTAAAATGAATCATACCCCCATCCCCATGCACACTCATTTCAGGTTTGGCAGGCAAGACTGTTAAATCACAATCAAAACGGTTCATCTGACTGGGCGCCAATTCTGCTTTGAAAAGCACGCGCTTCCGCCAGTCCATGTTCAGGTTGCCCAATTCTTTCTCGACCTGACTGGGGAGAGGCGCCCCATCCTGTGTCACGGTAACCTGCGTGAACATATCTTCCCAATTCTGATCGGCGAGTTGAAACTCGCATGCCACGATAGTATCAATTGCGAAAGGATGTGGATTGTAAACCAGGACAGGAATCTTGCCCTCGGCAGCTTTTGGCTGACCCTGTGCCAGCGCGAAAAACGTCCTGGCTTTGAGACGCGACAAAATTTCCAACCCGTGATCCATCAGGCGCAAGCAAGCCGTTTCAACCGGTTGGATGGAAGAACCCGGTAGAATATCGTGAAACTCCGCCATCAGCAAATCCGCCAAAGCTGCATCCAATTCTGCTTTAGGATAGGGCAATACGCCGTATATGGCAGCGGTCGCTGCCATCTTTTCGACGGCAAAGAAAGAATTCTCCAGAAGGCGGTGCTGCTGTTTAATTCGTACCTGCGAGGTATAGCATCCAACTGCCCACGGGTTGATATCTTCGCAGTGTTCGGGCAAATGAGCGCCCGTTTGCTGCAAATCCTTGAAGTAATCCTCCGGCGTACTGTGAGTGATTGTAAAAGCTTCAGTCTCCTCTATGAGCGCGTCAAGCGCATAAACATCTCCCCGGGATGGTCCTCCACCATGGTTGCCCACCCCCCATAGAATTAAACTTACCTCGCGGTCCGGATTATCTGCCATCCACTTCTCGACTTTATCACGGGCTTTGCCCAACGGTGAATTGTACCAAGTCATCGTGCGGTGCCCCGTTATCTTCGAACCGTCATAGCCCACCCATACAAAGTCATTGGCAGGCAATGGACAATCCTGCTGTGATGGGCGGCAGAAAATATAGCTGTCATAGCCACTTTTAGCCATAATTTGCACAAGTCCGCGGGTGTGCCCAAAAGGATCAAAATTGATCGCCGTTGTCGGTTGGACGTCAAACTTATCCTGGAAATAGTGGCGTCCTACCAGGATTTGCCGCACAAAAGATTCGCCACTGGGCATATTACAGTCTGGTTGGAGGTACCACCCCCCCATAATGTGCCATTTTCCATCCTGAACCAGGCGTTGTATGCGGGTAAACAGCGCTGGTTCATATTCCTCTACCCATCGATAGAGCAAGGCTTCATTATGGTTGAAAACAAAATTATCATATTGTTCGCATAAATCTGCCGCAACGCGAAAAGTAGAAATAGCCTCAGCAGCACCCTCTTCCCATTCCCATAGCCATACAGGATCCAGATGCGCATTACACAACAAATCTATTCTTTTCATCACTATGTTTTCCTTTTATACAGGTGGATTAATTCAAGACCATTATGCTTTTCTTTCACTTAAATTCCGGGATGGGAACGAGGGGGGTGATACCCTCCCCGGGCAGGATGCCCCATTGCACATTTTCCAGGTTGCGCACAAATTCCCATTGCACTAAAGATGGATAACGCGCCAGAGCTTTCCCCCGGGCTTCAATACCATAGGCTTCTGCATCCGCCAGCAATTTATTCTTCGTCGCCTCCGCTTCTGCCAAAAGCGTTGTACGTCTTGCTTCGGCTTCCGACAACCTTATCTGCCTTTCTTTCTCATATTCTGCAGCTTCAGATTCATATTTGGCAGTTTCAATAGCCTCCTGCGCGATTTGTTTTTGCTCAATAGCAGTGACATAATCTGCACTGAAGTCAACTTTTCGCACCAGGAAATTATCAAGGATCAAGCCATGCTGCACAAAAGCTTCCTCTAAAGCATCATGGACAGCTAGCTCATAATTAAATATGCCCTCGCCACTATACAGGTCATTCGCGCTGTAGTTTTGAGCCCAAAGCCTGGAGAGGTTGCGGGAGTAGGCTTTGACAACGTTCTCGACCACCGCCGTCATATAGCCAACATCCTGAACAATATTGACCGCTCTATCCGCAGGAATACGAAAAAGCAGCGTATACTTCACAGTTATCTGCTGCCCATCTACAGTTTGTGCTGTCACGGGGATATCCGTAAAGTTTGCGCCGGATAGCTCAGGATGGTCGCTGGTTTCGTATGACTGCACTATGGTCGGCACCGAAACAATTCTGTCGATAAATGGCGTTTTCCAATGGAGACCTGGTTTGAAAACCTGCCCCGTCAGCCCACCAAAGCGCACGACCAGACCTACGGTTCCATACTCAACTGTGGTATAGGCGTTAATCAAGGCGGACGCGCCAAAAACTAAGAGCGTCACGACGATCCCGGCAATCACCATCGGAACCAGGCGTGACTTATCTCTGCGTTTAAAAATTATCGCCACACCCACAGCTGCAACCGCACCCAATATAAGTGAAAAGATAATTGCTGGTGCTGCTGCACCCAAAAAGGCAACGACTAGCATATCAGCCCTCCCTGGTGATAAAACGTTCAAACTTCATTAAATTTATAATGGTCTGCCAGGATATCAAGGCAAGACATCATGTCAATCCACTGGCAGTCCACAATAATTTTAGCGCCTCCATGGTTCTCTTCGCCGCCTCAGTTGCATCCTCCGCAGCGACAGCGTTGAGAGCCTGGTCGAAGGGCTCTACCATCACAGGGCCATCATAGTGCAATGCGGACAACTTGCGCAACATCGCCGGCGCATCCACCACACCGGTCGCCATAGGCAGGCAGCGCACGGAATCAATCTGTGCCTCACGGGCGACACCCGTGGGCGCATCGCTGACATGCACCAGCACCACATCCTCTGCCGTTATCGCATCGAGGTCATCCGCACTGCCCCCCGAAGTATATAAATGCCATACATCGAAGAGCAGCCCGACATTCCCGGTACCGATGGCATGCGCAAGATCCATCATCCCCTGGAGCGTATAAATGAATGGATATTTGTGCCCGTCGCGCAAAGTCTGGGGTCCGATAAACTCAATGCCCAACCGGCAGCCATAGTCGGCAAGGACCGCCGCTATCGCGCCGAAACGCTGTTGATGCCACGCAAAGTTCTCCTGATAAGCAAGCGCATCAGAGGCGGACGGACACCAGGTTGTTGTCCGCGTGCAGCCCAGTTGTTGGGCGAGTTCCGCTAATGCGGGCAGCGCCACCAAATCCTGCTGCCACTGCTCTTCGTCCCGCCAGGCAACCGGCAAACCCCAATGGCTGGGGAGGATACCGGCTTCATCGAATAGTGCTTTTAGCGCTGCCACGCCTTGAGCGTCCGCGATAGCAGCAGCTTCCCGGATGTTGACTTCCAAACCGTCGAATCCCGTATCCCCGGCAAGTTTCAGCGCCGAGGGCAGTGCAAGTCCCCGAATTCCAATAGCGCCAGGTCCCAAAGCCTTATACATAGCTTTCTCCTTGTGAATATTCACCCACTTTATGTTAATAACCCAACTTTTTCAGGTATGTGCGGCTGACAAGGGCGCTCTCCATTGCCGTTGGCTTTTGCGTGACATCGGTCTCAACGATGACCCACCCCATATAACCTGCGTCTTTCAACGCATCAAAAATCCCGGGCAAATCCACACAGCCTTCACCCAATTCAGCAAAGATGCCACTGGCGGAAAAGGTGCCGTAATCCCATTCTTTCTGGACACCCTCTACCAGCACACCACCATTTATGTCTTTGACGTGCACAGAGAAAATATCCCGGGCGTAATCCCGGCAGAACTGCACCGGATCAGCCCCTGCCCACTCCAGGTGCCCGATGTCCGGACCCTGGAAAACCAGGCTACGGTCTACCATAGAGAACAGCCTATCAATTTCCGCACGCGTTTCTATGACACTGCCCACGTGGTTGTGAAAACAACTGCGCACGCCGTATTGCAGGGTAATGTCACCAATTTTATTAACAGTTTCAACAAATTGCGCGTATTCCGCATCTGTCATCCCATCCTCTGCCAATACATGCCCGGCAACCTGCCGGCGGGTTAAGCCCCGGGGCGTCACATATCCATCAAAGCCTCCCGGTCCCAGATAAAGCTCAGTGCAGCCCACGGCTTGCATAAACTGCGCATAGGCGTGAGCGTGCTGCAACGTGACTTCCTTTTCATCCGCTTTCCAGAAGTTACCCGACAGGTAGCCGGGAGCAGGTTTCAAGCCGGAAGCACCATACAGTGCCAGAACTTCTTCCGGCGTTCCCATCGATGGGCTTGCCGGAGCGCCATCATATCCCGCCTGCGCGATTTCCAGAAGCACCTGCTCCCGCGCTACGCCGCGGGGCCATGTCAATTGACCGCAACCTATCATGACACCTTGCATCATTGCCCCTCCATATTCAGTTGAGATTGGTCAGTGCACTAACTTTTCGCCAAAAATGCGACCACCGCCTCCATATATTCCGCAAAGGCTTCACGACGGATACTGTGCTCCGCATCGAGATTAACGACCTCGATGTTAGCATTGATCTCCATTGCCTTCTGCGCTATTTCAGGCGTGACAATGGCGCCTTTCTCATTGCTGCCCGTGATCAGCAGTGTGGGTGCTTGAAGGGCTTCCGCATCTTCAATCCAGGGGCGTGGTTTGCCAGCGCTGCCGGATACCACATAGGGGCTGAGCTGCTGCTTGGACAGCGTCCATGGTCCGATTTCTTCTTCAGACCAATGTGGATTTTGCTCCCGAACCTTCGCCGCCAATGCCGCACGCGACATCACCTTTTGCTCAAGGATATTTTGTCGCCGTTGCTGTACCCAGGTCTGGCGTTCTTCTACCGTCATTTGCTGGCGTTGGCTGCCATCATCAAACCATGCCGGATCCTCTAAAAGGACTTTGCCAAATAGCTCCGGATATTTTGCAGCGGCGGCGGCGGCGGTAGAAGCCCCCATGGAATGACCCAGAATAGACGGTTTTTCAAGGTTCAACGCCTGGACAAACGCCGCGACATCATCCGCACGATCCTCGGTGCTATACCCCTCCTCGGGTGCATCGGTGAGTCCGTGCCCGCGGGCGTCTACCATAAAGACATCATAATCCTTTTCCAAAGCACGGGCGACCGGGGTCCAGCACAGCCCATTATCGCTGAATCCATGGCACAGTACCACAGATGGTTTTTTACCATTCCCGGTGCGGTGATAATGCATACGGATGCCGTTGGCAAAAACATAATCCGATGCCCAACTCGTGATGTCACCATGCGTCAGCAGCGCAATGAACGGGGAGTCGTCAACATCCAATGGCAAGTCAATACGCGCGCGACGGCGGCTGGATTCATAGGTAGCAAAAATCAACTCCGTTGTCTGTAATGCCTTGCGCGCCGCTAACTCCGGTTCGCGCCCGGTTTTTAAAGCGTCAATCAAATCCTGTATAGCCAGAACAAAAAAGTCATTGCCGTGCAAACCACCATCCACATCGAAATTTTCCCACTTCCCCCCCGTTGAAAGACCGCGCATCCGCACCGCAGGACCCCCATTGACGCCGACCTCAATCACACCATCGCTCCCGATCAGGCGTTGTGCACAGTCCGCACTCCCTAAGGCTTTTAACGTATCGCCGGGACCGGTGAGCATCATGCCCATCACACCGTTTTTAAACTTAAACAAACTCATACCCTGCCCATCCAGCACAACGCCAAAAATAGGATGCCCCCCACGCGCATCAGCCTGACCCATCACCCATTCGACGGGCACCTCGTCATTGTAAAAAAATAACATATCAAACCAGTGTGTTCCCCAATCGTACAGATTGGAAGTATACGCCTCCATGCGCTCCAACTTTCCAATCACCCCGGATTGCAGTAACTCACGGGCTTTGCGAAAGGGTGCGCCAAATCGCCGTTGGTGATCGAAGGTCAACACAACATCATTTTTCTGGCATGCGTCCACCATGGCTTTCGCCTCACCATAATTTAAAGCCATAGGTTTCTCACAGTGGATGGCTTTGACCCCGGCTTCTGCCACTTTTATCGTCATGGGCGCATGCAGGTGGGGCCACAGGCAAATACTGACAATATCCAATTCTTCGTTTGCCAGCATCTCATCCGCACTGAGATACCCGCGCGGTACATTATGTTCCTCCTGGAACTTTTTAAGATTGTACGGGTTGATATCGGCAATCGCCACAATTTCCGCGTCCGGGGACGCCTCATAACCGGCAGCGTGTAAATGCGCCATACCATAACCCGTCGCCCCTGGTTCAGAATGCGGACGCCCGCAACCAATAATACCTACTTTGAATTTACCCATCACAATCCTCCAAAAATAAAGTTTTAGAACTTCAAGATTTCCTTTTTTTCTACCTTGGCTTCATCCAGCGCAAACCCCAGCCCCGGCAATTCAGGCAGGGTGACCAGACCACCCTCAGGTGCATAACTGGGCGTGTGGAAGAATTGCTTACGGGCTTGATGGCGAAACAGGTATTCCACATAAGGGACGGTACTTGGCGACTGCGCCCCTGCAACATGCAGCGCAGCAAGGAGAGAATGCCCATGGGCAACCATCGGCACCTCGAAAGTCGAACAGAGGGTACAGATTTTGACCAGCTCTGTGATACCGCCGGTCCAATCCGGGTCGGTCTGCACCACGTCAATGGCATCAGCAACGAGTAGTTCCTTAACCTGCCAGCGGGTATAGACATGCTCACCTGTGGCGATGGGCACACCGGTTCCTGCTTTGAGCTTGCGGAATGCGCCGATCCGTTCCGGGGGTATGGGCTCCTCCAGCCATGTCACATTAAACGGTTCCATCGCCTTGACCATCTCGGCAGCATAACGCCCATCCCATCCCCAGAACGCATCAAACATCAACGTATAGAAAGGTCCCAGTGCTTCACGCAGCGCGCGCACCAGGGCGATATTCTTAACTTTACCCTCATCCCCATCACCCGGACCGAAGCGGAAAAACCATTTCTGCGCCTTAAAACCTCTTCCCTTAAAATCCAGGGCAGTCCGCACCGCAGATTCAGGATCAATCGCATAACCCAACATACTTGCATAAGCGGGAACTGCCGGTCGTGTCGGCCCCCCCAAAAGACGGTAGATTGGCTGTCCCCATGCTTTACCCTTCAGGTCCCATAACGCGCAATCCACCGGGCTGACACCCGTCATAAACATTCCGGAGCGCCCATGACGGTTCAGACGCAGCATTTGATCATGCAGCAGTTCCGTTGCCAGCGGGTCACGCCCGATGAGGAACGGTGTCAGAAAGGTATCGATAATGAAGGCTTGATACGCATCAATCGGACCGAATATCCCTGTAATAGCCGCGTCCGTCTGCACTTCCACGTAGATCTCGTCAATAGCCTGAGGTTCAGCTGATTTGGGGACCCAGCTTCTGGCGTTGAATTCGGGGTATATGTCGAGTGCCTGCGCCTGGCGGTCGCCTTCAGAGAAATCTTTCTCCTGATACATTCCGTATACTTTTGATAGCACGATATCCGTAATTTTCACGTATTCCTCCCAGATAAAAATAAGATTGATCAAGCACTGGTGCAAAAATTCATAGCTCAGAAATAATATTCTGCGTCAAGATCCTGTCTGCTGAGCCTGTCTCTGCGTAAAAAATTCTCCGTTTAGGTGCGTTCTTATCCGTTGTGCTCCGCAAAATAAGGCCCTAAATCGAGCATATAAATCTTTCGCGGTCCCTCATGAATGGTGTCAACCGTCAGCAGCTTCCCATCCTCGGACCAGCGGGGATGCAGGTCGCAGCGCATATCGCCTGTAGCGCCCGGTGTTTGATGCCGGAACCTGCCCAATTCGACCCAATCTCCGCTGGTTACATTGACCAGCGCCAAGCGCTGCACACCCTCCTTGTCCGGGTAGGTGTCCGCCGCCATCCATTTGCCGTCCGGTGAAAAGTTAAGATGCCCGGCAGGTCCCATCCCTTTGGATACACGCCGCGCCTGGAAAGGGTGCCGCGTCTCATCAAAGACGATATACTCGTGCCCGTATCCATGCCCGCCCCAATCCGCGTCCACCAGAATCTCTTCCGGGGTGCGCCCCCAAATCTGGTGTGAAATGGCCCCTTGCCGCCAGAAAATATCCGAAAGGCTGCAGCGCAGGTCACTGCCATCAAGGTTCATGGTAAACATATACGTCCGCCAGGGACGGCTTTCCATCACACTGGGACTGGTGCGGAACAACACCATCACGCGGCTCGCATCACAGTTAAAGATGGCATGATTCAACCACATATACACAGCGTCAAGGTCATAGGGAAACGGATGGGCAGCCATCAATTGGCGGTAGCTGGCGATTAAGCGCACCTCTCCTGTGACCATGTCGACCAACGATAAACCATCCGCATCCAGGTCGGGTTCGGGCACATCCAAAGGGAGTTCTGCAATAGCGTAGGAATAGCCCCGGCGAGGGATGCGGCTGAAATTCAGCGTCACGCCCCACCGCCCATCCCTGGATAGGGCATAGATTGGAACTTCATACGTGCCCACATCACCGTCATCCAGGCTGTAAATACGGGCAAGCGGACGCCAGCGCATGCCCTCAGAAGTAAAGTCATTATAGATTAAGGTCCGGGGTCTGTGTTTGAGCCACAGCGTCATCGCCCCCTGCTGGTGGCACCACGCCAGCGTTTCACCTATCGCGTGAAACCGGCGGGTTGCCGGGTCCACATAACCCACCACAGCGAATTCCCCCGGAAGGGGCAACCGCTCCTGCTGCGGGATACGCAGCGCCAGGTGATGCTGGTTGCCGGCGCTCCATGCGCAGCGGTCATAATAACCAAAAGTATAATGCCCTTCCTCAGGCGTCAGATTAACCCAGGTAAAATCCGCAGAAATATCCATTAAGTCCACCTGCCACATAAGATGATCAACCTGCAAGCATAAAGAGCACACGTTCTACAACGTGGTTCACATACAGCGAACAAAGCACTGTCAAACAATGCTCTGCCCAACAATGCTCTGCCCAACATTGTACTACCTGGATTTGATGTACACAAGAGCAACGGGCAGGTAAGATATGGCGTTTGACATAATCTGAATAATCATATACAACACTATTAAGGAACCGGAATGCATGTCTGCCGTACCGACGTAAACACGCCCGGCGCATCGCAATCCGTTCAGCCAAAGAAGGAGACAGATTATGAGTGTCATCACAATCTCGCGTGAATTAGGCAGCGAAGGCGACAAGATCGCTGATATGTTGTGCGAATCCCTGGGCTACTGCAGGGTCGACAAGGGCATGCTGATGCAAATTGCTGAAGAAGCCGGCGTCGATATTGCAGCCATACAGGCTATGGAAGCCGGCTTTGTAAACCGCGCCCGTCTGGTCAGCGGTGAAATGACGTCGCTTTACCGGAAAAATGCATCTGCATTTGAAAAACGGGGTGTGCTTGACGATCAAACGTATGCCAAAGTCGTGAGTGATACCGTTTTAAACTACGCGCAGCAGGGGGAAGCCCTGATTGTTGGCAGGGGTGGGCAGATGATCCTGCGGGATTTCCCCGGATCTCTCCACGTGCGGCTCTTTGCAGCCGAAGATGTGCGGGTAAAACGTTTGATGGCACGTGAGGGCATCCCGGAAAGCGAGGCAGTCCGGCAGGTACAGCAGTCGGACGAACAAAAACGGCAGTACATCCGCCAGATGTTCAACAACGCTGACTGGCGTAACTCCAAATACTATCACCTCATTATTGACACCGGGCGCATCTCCGCCGAAGGCAGCAGCGGAAATGATCACCATCGCGGCAAAGGCGCCTTAATCCGCCACAGCTTGACATCACGATAAATAACAAAACCGCGAGCTGGGCTCGCGGTTTTGTTATTTCCCTTGCAGAGAGGTACTAATCTGTCTGCGCCAGTTTCTTTAATGCTGAAAGCGCTTCAAAATGATTGGGATCATCCTCCAGCACACGGATAAAAGCCGCCTTTGCTTCATCCATCATCCGCCAGTCCCTCATAGGCTAAACCGATGCGTAAAATTAAGGTGCGTACGGCGGCGTGTCTCCCTATCGGTCTCCGCAAACACAAATTGCGGTATGGAAGTGGCAAATCCCTGTCTGGCTTGCTCCGCCAGTTGCCGCTGCGCCTCATCCAGCATCTTCTCCAGCATGTCGTGCGCTTCACTCTCACGTCCCAGCGCCCGCAGCGCCAGCGCCTGGTAATAGGTGCCAGAACCCATATGCCCCCTGGAAGCCAGAACTTGCTCGAAGCTCTCTTGCGCACCCTGGATGTGATTCAATGCCTGTTTCGCCAATCCCGCGTAATAATGCACGTGTGCTTCAGGCGCAAACCAATTCTTGCGCTCACCCAGGTTCTCCGGGTAGGTATCCAAAGCGGTTTCAAAGTGCTTTAAAGCGCCTTGCGCATCGCCATTATCCAGCAAGGTACGCCCCAGAAGGACGTGCGCGGTGACAAATTGGGTTGAAATCGATCCGGTTCCGCCCTCCCAGGGATGGAAGCGCCGGGAGAGCATATAGTCCAATGCTTTTTGCGGTTGTCCGGTCTGGTTATAGAAGCGTGGCGATCGTCACAGACAAATCATCCCGCGCGCGAACCAGGTCGAGGTGGCTTTCCAATCGCGCTAATCTTGTCTCAGCGGTTGTTCCGGTCCGGCTCAGAAGCTGGTCGAGTTCAGACAGCACCCTGCCATCCGCCGGACTGGCGGTAAAGGCCTTTTCATAACACTGGAGGGCTTTATCCGCGTTTCGCTGAACGTTATAAGCTGCAATGCCCAGGTTCCGCCATGGCATCGAGAATCCCGGTTCTTTCTGAACCGCTGTTTCCCAGGCGGTAATGGCTTCGGCAGTTCGTTTTTTATCATAATACAGGTTGCCCAGATAATAAGCGATCCTGCCATCCTGCGGTAATAGTTCCCAGGCATATTCCAGGATGACCATTTCCTCTAACCGCGCCGGAAAACAATAGTCCGGCGGCATCGCGGATGCGCGCTGGAAGAGCTTCAGCGCTTTTTCATCCTCACCCATCTGGTGCGCAAAGTATCCCAGGGCATAGAGAAGCATTGGATTCACGGTTTCTGCAGTATCGACGATCTGCCGGGACAGCACATCACTGGCTTCTTCCCACAATCCCGCATTAGCATAGTCAAAAGCCAAATCGAAATAGGCCTGCGTCTCGGACCATGAATCCGGGACATGCATCATATTGACCAGTTCCTGTAATTGTCCGTGGGCAACAGTCGCCTTGCCCTGGTCGCGGCTTTGCAGCACAACCTCATTCCGCGATCCCATATCCAGCGGATCGAGTTCCACAGTAGCACAGGCAAAAGCAGCGGCTTCAGCGTATCTTCCCAGCTTGCGCAGTATCGCTGTCCTCAGGTTTCGGGCCTTCATATTGAGCCCGTTGGTCACCAACGCCCTATCCACATGCTCAAGAGCAGTGGTGAAATCGCCCCACCGGCAGTTCAGTTCAGCCAGTGCGTAATACCCCGGCGCCTGCCACGCATAACTCCAGATGGCCTTGTAAAAGGCTGCGTAAGCTGCATCCAACGCCCCGCTGAATTTCAACGCCATACCGAGGTTGAAATAAACTTCACCATCCCTCGGGTTGGGATTTCGCCGGGTTAATTTATCAATCGCTTTCTGAAAGTAATCAATCGCCACATCAAACTGCCCGCGCCGGTAATGGACCAACCCCATGGCGTTATTACACCGTGAATCCGTTGGATCCTTTGCCAGCGCTGCTTCCCAATAGGGTTCCGGTTCTATCGTCGGATGCCGGTATTGTTCCAGGTGCAGTCCGGTCAGGTACAGTTCTTCGATCGAATCAAACGTCTCCGGGGGCGGTGGGGGCATTTTGTTTTCCGGCAGTTCGGGCTTTTCAATGTGCTGCGGCTTGTAACGGATCAGATTCATGCCCATCCGTATCCAGAACGCGCAAGGTCAGATCCGTTTTCACACACGCAGGCACGGTCAACCGGTTCACAAAGGGCTGCCCGGGGCTGATGTCAACAGTGTTCTCATAGACAGCTTCATCATTTAGCAGCAGGATGATTTCTGCCCCTGGCGTGTCCTCGGTGACGGCAACGCCCATCATCACTTCCGCGCCCTCCAGTTCCAGATTCACAGCAGCCCGTGTATTGGCATTCTTTGCGGGACCAATGTGCTGCACAGGATACCAGTACTGGCTGAAAATCTTCGTCTCGTAGGGCTGCATCCATGAAAAGTCCGGCTGGTTATCGGTGTACACGCCAGCCATCAATTCGATGTAGGGACCATCCGTATCCGTCAGGTTGCTCTCCCAACCCTTGGCAAATTCACCCGCACCCCAGGTAAACATCTTTTTCCCCGGTGCGACATGCCGGTTTGCCACATGCAGGATACCGGCATCCTGCCGGTGATCATAACCGCCAAAGTAATCGTAATCGGTATCCCACACAAAATAGGAGGTGGGCACCGGAATATTTTTATACCAGCTGAGATCCACGCCTGCGCTGTAATCGACGCCGTAATAGCTGCCGCCGGCGATAGGGAAATGCGACATGGAACGTTTGGAGTGGTCGGTCACCACGGTGACATCTTCCGGGAAGACCACCTGATACTGGTCGTGGACATGCACAGCCACATTAATCCACCAGAGGAAAGTTTGCACTTCAGGGGTGCGGTTATAAAGCTGGACTTTCATCTCAAAAAACGCCTTGTCCGGATGCAGGCAGATGCCCACCATCCCCTTCATACGCTGCAGCGGGTCGTGCTCGCTCATCCACACCGTCACACTACCGTCGGCGCTCTCCTCAATGATATGATTGACCGGCATGTAAGTGGAGGGGCGGTGATGCTGCGGCCAGTTGAATTCGATACCACCGGAATTCCACGCGCCAAACAACCCGATCAGGGCGGGCTTGATGACGTGCTGCCTGTATATGAAATGATAACCGTTCGTTTTGTCCAGAGCTTCGTGGATGCGCCCGCCGAACTGCGGCATCATCATCAGGCGCAGATATTGATTCTCCAGATATACAGCCTGGTAATCCTGCGGGTGGCTCTCACTGGACAGCGCGTCCCGGAAGGGATGGGGGTAAACGCGCCCGCTCGTGCCCTGGTTGACCCGTTTATCGAGATACATTGGATTTACATCCGCCGGCGGCGGTGTATAGGTGGGGAAATTGACCGTTTCTTCCCATGCCCGGACTTCTTTTTGAAGCGTATTTTCGACCATAGTGACCTCCTTTTAGCCTTAAATGGGTAGAACACCCCGGTGTCTGATAATTACAGCGGACGGTTCGGCGAACCGTCCCTACCCGGAATTTAACTCACAGGCTGCCTAACTTGATGCCTCTGGCATCTGGTTTTGGTCACCTTCCGGGAAGGTTTTGATTTTCCCTTACCTTGTTGCCTGGCATCTGTTTATCTTAACCCCTTGAATTCATAGGACCCGGATGCTGGTCCTGCCTGCCGTCTCTATAATAAGCCACCCACTGCGCGAGGCGTTTACCCAAACGCCGGCATGCTTCTACCTCTTTATCTTCGCGCGGCTTTCCCGCAGTTGTTACCCCATAGTGTAGCGTAAATTGCTTGCCTGTATAATCCGGAACGCCAAAGGTCAGCATCCCCGCGTTCATCAGCATAATGAGGATGGTCATGCACGTTAATTCCGCGCCACCACCCCAACCACCCTGCGTGGCAAAAGCGCAGCCCAGCTTGCCGTCCATCTGCCCCCACACTTTTTGGACGATATCATCCCAATACTTTTTCATGCGCCAGGAGACCATACCGCTATAAGTGGGCGATCCGGCGGCAATGCCGTCCGCCCATAACGCATCTTCAAGCGTTGCCTCTTCAACAGAGATGAGACGCAGCTCAATGCCCGGTACCGTCCCTGCGCCTTCTGCGACATAAGCCGCCATCTGCTGCGTATTCCCGGACACACTGTCATACAGGACCAGCACTTTTCCCATATATTCTTCTCCTCCACAACCTAAATCGAACAATTCGTAACGAAATAATAGCAGAACATCGTTATAGCGCCTGTGCGCAACACCATGCAGCGCAATTCACGCCGATACATATACGGCGCGGACAACTCTACAAACTGGACGCTGCATTACCAGATTCCGCGCCGTAAAATCATCCACAACCTAAATCGAACAATACGCGGAACACACCTTGCGCAAACGCGGGACATCCACCTGCAAGCCAAACCCCGGCGGCAATTTTCGCGTGGCGTAATCATAGACCAACCCCAAACGCCCATCGGACTTCTGCACTGTCGCCTGGGACTGCACACACTGCCCAAACACATTCGATTCCTGCGGTTTCGCCAGAGCCTCAACCCAGGCAGCGCCCAATCCCACCGCAATCTGCT
The DNA here is from genome assembly GCA_963700595.1 of uncultured Chloroflexia bacterium. GTDB lineage: Bacteria > Chloroflexota > Anaerolineae > B4-G1 > SLSP01 > PWVB01. The sequence goes on along the minus strand of CAVOYE010000005.1, from coordinate 1,056,879 downwards.
GCCAGGCTGTACAGCCCGGGCCCATCAGGCTGTCATCGCCCACGGCAACCTGCGCCCCGAAACTTTGTATCTTCCGGGCTAAAGCCACCGCATCCACCAGCGAACCCAGACTTCCGGGGTGTAGATTGTACACCCTTCCCATACCGGGCAGCACTGTCTGGAGAGCGTGCCAGGCTGGTCGCATTGGTTTGTCGGGGATGAGCGCCAGCATCCCCACCCGGGTCTGTAAATCCACCCAGTCGGCAACCGCAAGGTTCGCCGGGTCCTCACAGGCGTTCAAGCCTGCCTGGTGCAGCGCCCGGAGTTGCGCTGCCAATGCCTCGACGGATTCATCGACCGGATATGTGTAGCTTTCGCTGGCACCGGCGATAAGGTAAGTTTCTGGTCCCATAACCTTGCGCACTGCCCGTACCAGCGCGGCATCCAGGGCTGGTTCACCATAGATTCTGAGTTTGATATGGGTTGTAAGATTCTGTTTTTTAGCAAGCGCAGCCTGTTCAGCGGCGTGCTGGGCGTCACTCGCCACGATAGAGTACAACCCGGGAACGGGCTGTCTGCCGTCCAGACCCAACAGGTCCATAACAGGTTTGTCCAGCAGTCGTCCCGCGAGATCCAGCAAAGCCATCTCGCTCATCTCTAACTGGTTGACCCACCAGGACTCGCGGTGCTGGTGTTGGTAGGTTAAAGCTTCAGCGACAGTCTTCCCCTTGAGTTCAGAGAAGCATGCGCCCCATGGCGCCAGCTCAAAGGAGGGGTCGTTGTGCGCGACCAGGCCTTCTGACCAACCGCACAAGCCATCCGCGCATAATCGGAGGGCTGCATGCTGCCGGTTATCCCCTGGATTAAAACTCAGGTGCGGGGGAGGCGCCGCATCCAACCGGAACAATTCGACCTCATCAATGCGCACCGGCAGTTGATCCAGAAACTGCATCATGGGCGTTGACGTTGAGTGCGTACCGGCAGCCATTTCAGCTCTTTAACGCCATGAGCACTGTGGCTTCGCGCCAGATGTCAGGGTCGTAGTCCACACCCAGCCCGTCCCCGGTGGGCACCGGCACCGCGCCGTTTTGAATTTCAAATCGCGGTGTGGTCCAGGATACAGCGGGCGAAAATTCGCCGTTGAATTCCTGATGCGGTCCCAGATTGGGAACGACAGAAGCGAAATGCAAGACTGCCGCAGCCTCTGAACCCACTTTGGGGCTGTGGGGCATCACGGGAATCCCTTGCTGCGCCGCCCAGTTGGCGACCTGCAGGTTGCGCAGCATACCGCCGTTGTACATCATATCCGGCTGCACGACATCCACGACCCGGTTGTCCAGCATCCATTGAAACTGCGGCAGGCTGGAGTCCTGTTCCCCACCGGCGACAGGCAAATCCAGAGCGTCGGCGACCTGTTTCGTTTGCATATATTCCTGCCACGGGCAGGGCTCCTCAAAAAAGGCGACGCCGTAATCCGCCAGCAGAGCGCCCACCTGGATAGCATACGCCGCATCGTAGGAACCGTTGGCGTCCACATAAATGACGATGTCATCCCCAAACACCTTGCGGGCTAAAGGAATGAGCTTGCTCAGTACGTCCTGGAAACGCATCCAGGTTATGATTCATGCGCCCGCCCACTTTGAGTTTCACCGCCGTTGCCCCTGTTTCAGCCAGCCGTTCTGCAAGCCAGGCGACCTCTTCCTCAGGCGTGGTGTCCCGATGCAGGCTGGAGAGATAGACCGGAATTTCTGTCCGCAGCACAGTGCGCAACAGGGCGCCCACAGATTTCCGGGCAATTTTGCCCAACAGGTCGAGGGCTGCCAATTCCACATAAGCGACGGGGTTCCACAACGCGATACCCGCCAGTTTGTAGGCGCTCCGAAAAGTGTAGACTTTATCTACAAGTTTGGGGAGGTCACGGGCATCTTTGCCCAGGAAGAACGGGGCGACAAAAGCTTCCAGGATCGTCCACAGATAAGCCAGGCGGTCGTTGGTCGTGACCACCCCTTCGCAACCGTCGGCGGTTCGCACCCGGACCAGATAATGCTTGCGGACTCGCAAAGCCTCTATGGAAGAAATCATCACCGGCGATGCGATAAGGGCGTGCAAATCAATCACAAACACCTCCAAAAGCTAGAGGAAAGAGCTTAGTGGTCATAGCGCTTACATCTGTAGGGGCGCACCTGTGTGTGCGCCCCTACAGGCTCATTTAATCATAATCCTGCGCCGCACTTAAAATCACTGCAGCGAGCTCTTGCTCCGGGTGCGCTGCAATTCGTTGTCGGGAACGCGCTTTTGCAGCAAATCCAGTGAAATATCGATAACCTCACGCGCTTCATCCGGCGTTGTCGTGCCGATGGTGACCATATCCTGATCGCGAATCGTGTTCCACACAAAAGCCAGTCCAACCACGGGCAGCAAGCGTCCGGCAGCCATGGGTTTAATCGTCATCACCGGCTTTTTGGCCTCATTGATGATGCGCATCACCCAGTCTGCCTCAACCTGCATCAGGAAACCGGCGGCATTGTAAAGCTGAATGTAGGTCTCAACATCCGCTCCCGTCCGGTCCGCGTAAATCACAGTTTCGGGCATATGCGTCGACAAACCCGGGACCATCCCGCGCTCGCGAATCAATGCCGTATACTTATCAATATCGCGAATCGTTTTGGTCATCCGGTCCACCAGGGCATCGGTCATCCCCTGATGCGGCATACAGAACGTCGCCCCGTTCGCGGCACATGCGTCAAAAACGACTTCCGGTTCCATTTCCGGAGGACCACCGGGCGTAATGTTGAAATGTGGGGTGACAACGCGTATCATGGGTTTTCCCGTGCGCTGCTCAGCCTCTTTGACCGCATCATTCAGTTTATCGGAAAAAGGCCCCATCACCGCATCCACACCGGCATTCAGGAAAACAGCCAGTATCTCTGCCACGCTGCCGCTGTCGTGATAGGTCTTGATAAATTTATCCTTCGCCAAACTGGTATGGGACCAGCCCAGAAACCAGTTCGAGCCTACAATTAACCGGGGCATACTGACACCACCAACCATAGTACGCGGAAATTCAGACATTATGCTTTCCTCCATAGTGAATATCATGACACAATAGATTACACGTAAAATTTAAAGCGTTATTCAACTCCCCTGATTACAAATCTCATACGCCTGCTTCAGGGACTTCAGCGGATCGCCCTTGGGCTTGTACTCATGACCCACGTAATAATTGTAACCCGATTCCGCAATTGCGCGACATATACCCCTGTAGTTCAACTCCTGCGTGTCATCAAAATCCTGCCGCCCGGGAACCCCTGCCGTATGGAAATGTCCAATCCATTGGATATTTTGGGTGATCGTGCGGATGATATCACCTTCCATAATCTGCATATGGTAGATGTCGAACAGGAGCTTGACGTTGGGGCTGTTGACCTCTTTCACCACCGCCAGCCCCCACGTGCTGGAATCGCATTGGTAGCCCGGATGATCGATCTTTGAGTTGAGCAGTTCCAGGTTCAGATTGATGCCTTTTGCTTCAGCATAAGGGGCGATACGCCGGAACCCCTGCACCGTGGTGGCAATCGCCTCATCCTCGCTGACACCTTCCCGGCGGTTACCACTGAAACAGATCAAACCGGGAATGCCGTGCTCGGAAGCGACATCAATCGAGGCGCGGAGTTCCTGCTCAATCCGGTCGTGCTGCGCGGCGTCGTTGAGTCCCACCGGCAGGCTATTGTGCCCTGATATCGTCGCGACCACCAGATTGTTGCGTTTCGCCAGCGCCACGATCCCGGGCAATTGGTCATCATAACCCCACAGCTCGATGGCAGCGAAGCCAATTTCCGCCACTTGCGGCACCAAATCCTCAAGCAGAACGTCTTTGGGTTTGAATAACGGATAACAAAGTGACTGTTTAATACGCATGGTAACCTCCTTACTCCTTACTCTTTATTATAATGCTCCTCGCCCCGAACAACCCCACCGCAGTGCACAGCACAGCGATAATGATGAACATCGGATTTAATCCGACCGCATCCGCCAGAACACCGCTCAACCACGGACCCGTAAACATGCCAATACCGTACACCGCCTGGAAGAGTCCCATCGCCGTCGCCCTCTGGCTGTCATCCACATAGCGGATATTCATCCCCATCAGGGCTGGATAGCCAATCCCGCTTGCCAGACCCATACAGATTTGTCCGGCGTAGACCATCCACAGATTCCGGCTGAGTCCCAGCAAACCAAGTCCGCCAAAAACCAGTAAAAACGTGACAATGACCAGTCGATACGCGCCCAGGCGTTTGGATATGGCGGTGGTCAAAAGATTACCCAGCAAGACCAACCCGATATTCATACTCACCATCAAACCCAACGCAACATCGGTCGCCCCCAAGTTACGCGCCAGATTGGGCGTAAAACCAAAGGTCGATGACCAGATGGCATATTGCAGCACCGCGCAGAGCAGGGAGGGCAGCAGCACATCGCGCCGGGTAATAAGCTGGGTGATTGCCTTGACCGAAGGCTGTTTAACAGGACGGCGCGGTTCTTTGATAAAGAGCATCACCACAATCGCCAGACACGCCGTTCCCGCAGCAAAAAAGAACGCCAGCGGATAGCCCCCGATCTCATTCAACGCGCCGGTAGATCCGGTCACCAGCATCCTGGACACCGCATTCACGGTGGACAGGATCGCCGCTGCGCGCACCGCTTCCTCAGGAGGAAACAAACTGCTGAAAGCCACGACCAGCAGCACCCACACGCTGGCGGCAAAACCGGTCAGCGCGCGTCCCACGATCAATCCCCCAATCCCCGGCGAGATGCCCATCAACACCGCCCCCAATCCGGTCAGCAGAAAACCCACCAGAATGAACGGCTTGCGCCTGCCCACCCAATCTGCCGCCAGACCAAGCGGGAAGCGCGCCACTGCCTGCCACAACCCGTACATCGAAAGCATCACGCCCACCATCGCCAGATCGCTGGCTTTGGTTTCGGCATAGACGGATAAGGTCGGCACGTAAAAATACAGGGCTCCCCAATAAAGAAAAACCACCACAATATACAGGGCGATAAGACGGCGATTGGGTGCGTGTGTTTGATTTGATAAGTCCATGATGAATTAAGCTCCTGACAAAATGTTATTTCCCCTGTAGTATAGCCCCTTGTGGGCGTTGTATGGTGAATCATCGGGAACGGGCACGAGGCCCTGGACTACAGGATTGTATTAAATGTAAACTTAAATTCCCTTCAGCACATCGTCGATATGCACAGGCATACCCTTGACGCGCAGTTCCGCCTGCAGCACCGCCGGCGGTAGGGTATCCGGCGTTGTCTGCTCCGCCAGCGCCAACCGGGCGGCAATCCCGGCAACCTGCCCTGTGTGCGCCGCAGGCGGGATCACCCGCATCACCTCCCACGCATCCCCGCCGGCAGCCATGCAGCGTCCCGCCACCAGCAAACCGGTCACGCCTTCAGGCAGCAGCGTGCCGTAGGGAATCTCCCATATTGGACCAGCCCTGCGCCAATCCGGCGCCAGACCAATGGAACTTGCAACGTAGCGCCCATCCTGCCCCGAGTCCAGAGAGGCGCGTCCCACGATCCGCCGGGTGGTGCGAAACTGCGCCATGGCAGGCAGCGTGACCGGGAACGCGGTTGACCGGTTGGACGTCCCGTCACTTTGTAGGGCAACGCTTTGTTTGGCGACATAGTGTTCCCGCAAAAGCCGCCGCCCTTCCAGCACAAAGCGCGTGACCTGCGCGCCGTCGGTGCCGTCGAATATTGGCATATCCGGAGGTTGTCCCACGCCGTTCGCGTCCGCTCCCACCCGCACAGGATTCAACAGCGAAACTTTTCCGGGTTCGGCAGCCACATTGTGCGCCTTCTCCAGCGATGCCTGGAGCGCCCACAATGAAAGCCAATTCCCGCCCTTCTCGCACGGCGCCCCCGCCCGGTAAGCAATATCTGCATCCCCGGTCGCATCAATCACCACGCCGCCGTGCAAAATACCGCGCCCGCTCTTGTTTTCGACCACCAGGCCCGTAATCCGCTTTCCATCCATGATGGGTTCAGAGACCAGCGTATCCAGCCACAGATCAACCCCCGCCGCGACCAGCGCTTCATCCAGCGCCAGCACAAACGACGCGGGTGAAAAAACCACCCGGTAGCGTTGGGGTTCTGACTTGGGATTGCCTTCTTGCCAGCCCGTGGGAATCTGCCCCGGACCGTAACGGAGGCTCAGATGCAGCAGTTCTTCCGCGATACCAAACAGCACCTGGTGGCCCAGCCCGTCACACAAAGGTAAATAGATATTGACCAGACCCGTCGTCGCTAACCCGCCCACCAGAACAGTCTTTTCCACCAGGGCGGTCTTCAACCCGCCGCGCGCGCACTCCAGCGCTGCCGCCACCCCCGCCACCCCGGCGCCCGCCACCACCACGTCATACGTCTTCTCAAATATTGGCGTTACCATCCCAACCTCCAACCTCTGCCATCAGAAGCTCACGCAATCCGCAACACGCAATTTGACACATGACTCCCGACTTCAGACTTCAGACTCCCCAGTCCGCTGGGGCTTTGACTTCAGACTTCTGACTCCCTTCCGCAGCGTCCACGCCAAGCCCAACCCCACCACCGCCAGCAGCTGTTGCCCCCGCGAACACCGCCTCCGGCGGAAAAGCCGCGTAAAGCGCCCCCGCGATGACCGGATTCAACACCAGTACCGAGGTCAATATGCCGCTTGCTGCCAGGTAAATGGGGCGCTGGTCATCCGTTGCCATATCCAGCAAATAAGCGCTGAAACTCCACCAACTGGTCCCGTTGACATAACCCACCAGTAAAAACGCGGCATAATAAAAAACCAGTGGAAATGGCACAACGCCCGCCAGGGTCACCACCCCCAACATCGTCACATTGACCACCGCGCCCAGGCGAATGGCAGCCCAACTCCCCACCCGGTCCACCAGGTACCCGCCGGCAACCGCGGCCACCCCGCTCCCGATGCTCTGCAGGATGAGAAACGTGCCCAACTGCGCATCTGCCGTGGGCAGAATCTCGCGCGCCCGGATCACAAAGAAGGGCGAGACCGCGCCCGCCGTATACAGCACAAGCTGTACAATCACCACCCGGCGCAGGTTTGCGTCCGCGCGCAAATATTGGACCATCCTCTTCAAACTGGTCCGCACATCCGCTCCGCGGCTTTCCGCTTTTTCCTCGCCTTCCTCTTTGATAAAAGCCATACTGCCCACAGAAATCATCAGGATCACAAATCCGATGGCAAAAACCAGCGCCCAACGGGCAGAAAGCGTCTGTCCCGATAAAGACAGTATCCGGTTCACAAAATAACCCGCGGCGGCGGAACCCAGGCTGGCAAACAGCTGCCCGAAACCGAAGAAACGCCCGCGGATATCGTCCGGCAGCACCTTGCCCACCAGGACGGGCCATGAGACCCCATTAAACCCCTCGGAAGTAAAGAAAATCGCGACCGCCACACACAGTACCGCGATCACCCACCCGATATGGGAGGCGCCCCACAGGAGGGTCACCGCAGCCAACACGATAATGGGCAGGCGACCGATGATGCTGGAAGCGATGAGCACGGGTTTCTTGCGCGGCTGCGCCACGAGGATGCTGGCAGCCCAGAGCTGCGGTGCGGTCACAAACAGCGCGCGGATCGCCGCGAGGATGCCGACCATAAACTCGGAACCGGTAAATTCCTTCGTAAATGCCGGGACCACGACCAGCGGGTCGAAAAACGCGAAACCGATGGAAAAGAAAATAAAATCGCCGGTCAAAGCCATGAAATTCCGGACAGTGTGCTGCTGCGTTGTGTCCTTCTGCAAGTGTTTTTCCTTCGTTGCGCCGATCTATGCGCGCCATAAACAAAGATAGCCATCGCGCGTGGTGTGCGAATTCGTCTATCTTATCACAAATTTTGCAGATGCCGATAGTCTCAGGCACTTCCCGTGAAATCCGTAGTGGCACGGCGTGCCACTACGGACACCTTACAGGCCGATGCCCCCTGGTTGGCAGGCATCCCTTCCCTCCAGGGAAGGGACCGAGGGTTAGGTCCAAAATAGCTATTAGCGCAGAACCGCAGTACAATAGTTACGTTATCTTATGGTGTTACACCAGCAAACCTTATGGCAGAAAGGAGTGCCCATGGCAACAATGGAACAAATCTATGACGAACGCCTCAGCCGCTACCTGACGGCGATGCGCAACGAAAAACCTGACAAAATACCCATCCGCCCGTTCGTCGCGGAATTCACCGCCAAGTATGCCGGCTTCACCTGCCAGGACGTCGCCCATGATTACGAAAAAGCCTTCATCGCGGTGCGCAAATGTGCCGCCGATTTTGATTGGGATGCCGTTGTCTCCAACATGGTCTATGTCTGGACCGGACTGACGCAAGCCATCGGTCTGCAATACTACGGCATTCCGGGCATTGATATTCCGCCCGACACAGGTTTTCAATACAGGGAACCTGATGAAGCGCATGCCTTCATGAAAGCGGACGAGTACGACGAACTCATCGACGATCCAACCGCATTCCTCTATACAAAGTGGCTGCCGCGGGTCTCCACCGATATCAGCGCGATGGAGAACCGGCTTCGTACCGCAACAACCTGGCTCTGGTGAAAGGCGGCATGGCGATGGCAAACTACTTCGCCGCGTTCGGTCCGCAGATCGACCGCCTCCGGACCGAGTCCGGGACGGTGTCCGCGATCGCCGGCATCCTGAAGGCGCCCTTTGACATCATCGGCGACAAGCTGCGCGGCTATATCGGGCTGACGATGGACATGATCAACCAGCCTGACAAGGTCCTGGCAGCCTGCGAAGCCCTCATGCCCCACCTCTACAACGTGGCTCTCAATTCCGCGGACCCCAACCAGCAGGTTCCGATCGGCTACTGGATGCACCGGGGCGGCATACCATTTGTATCCCGCGGTCAATTTGAATCGCATTACTGGCCCACAGCCAAACCCATTTTCGAGGAATTGTGGCGGCACGGGCACCAGACCCTGTTCTACGCCGAAGGCGATTGGGGCCATCACCTGCAGAGCTTCACGGAACTTCCCGATCAAAGCATCGTGTACCATGTGGACAAGGGCGACATCTTCGAAACGCACCGGGTACTGGGCCACAAATTCTGCCTGAGCGGCGGCATACCCAACACCATACTGTCTTTCCAGACCCCGGATGATGTCCGCGCATACTGCAAAAAGGTCATCGACGGCGTGGCGCAGGACGGCGGTTACATCATGGATGCCAGCGCCATTATGCAGAATGACACCAGCATCGAGAACCTGAGGGCCCTGACGGACTTCACGCGGGACTACGGGGTGTACGCATCGGGCGCATCCCAACCGGCGGCGACCCATCCCCGGGTCACACCCGCGCCGGATACCGTATTTGGTAAAGGCTACGGCATGCCCGGGTACCCGGATGGAAAGGTGAAACCGGGGGTCTGCGTCCCATGGGAGGAGAAACGCAAGGAACTGCCGGAAATCACCGGGGACAGGGACCTCGCTCAACGCGTCTGGGAAGACATCGACGCCCTGGGCAACATGTTCATCTGGCAGTGCCTGCTGTCGTTCTGAACGGGCGAATGTCAGCACCCTTCCCGGAAGGTTTGCCCTTCAACGGACAAGCATTTATTTTCCTATATAGATTGTCACGCCCCTTCCGGGAAGGTTCAGGTTTTCCCTTAACTTGATGCGTATGGGGCGGGTCATTCCTGCAAGCACCCCTATCAAGTCTAGGATATATAGGCTAATTTTGGGCGAATGTCATTCGCCCCTCCTATGATTGAAAAAAGACAAGTCAACGACTTATTGGCGACCAGATATACTCCACCCGCAAGGCCGGTCAAAATGTAAAAATACTATGCAAATCTCGATCACCTGGCCATCCCGCATGTTCTGGCAGCGACTGGGCGTTTGGACAGCAAACTGTCCTGAACGACCTCCTATCCGCGCTGATCGCTGTGGATCAGACACCTAATACTGTGTCCGCTCAAAGGGCAGACCCCCTCTGGTGAGTGGCTCCATCTACAAAACGGTTCCGCTAAGCGGAAACCCGGGGCGAATTCGACACACTCACACCAGAGCCGCAAGGTTAACCGGTGATCTGCACACCGGTAACTTACAGAACAGGTTTCAGTAAAGCGCCTTCGGGTACCAGGCCTTTGTCCAGAAAATGCCAGTAGGCAATTAACAACTTACGCGCTAACGCGACAATTCCTTTCTTGCGTTCGCGTTTTCCAGCTTGTGCATACTTCTCACGATACCAACGGCTCAACGCACTTTGCGGTTGATATTGCAGCCAACACCAGGCGAGTTCGACCATCATCGCCCGCACCCAGCGATTTCCGGCTTTCGTGATGCCTTGTTCGTGTCGGCTGTCTCCGCTGGCATAGGGTGTGGGAACCAGACCCGCTAATCCCCCCACTTCGCGGCGATTCTTGAAATTCCGCCAGCCGAAGAACTCCATCACCAGCAGCCACGCCCCATTATCCCCGACCCCCCGCAGTTTCTGCAACTGCCGCACCTGCGTGATGGCTGGCGTTTCGCCCGTCGTGATCTGTTCTTTACGCGCCTTTTCCAGGGCTTTGATCTGGGCTTCCACCGTCTGCAGTTGCGCATACTCCCGCCGCAGGCGGTCCTGTAGCCCCGGCGGCAGCGGGTTCCCATTCCAAAGACGGACGGCTTCCATTTCTTCCAGGAAATTGGTCCCCACCGCCAGCTCCACTCCCTGGGTTTTCAGCAGGCCATAAATCCGATTCCGATGCTGCACCCGGTCCGCTTTGAAGCTCAACAGCTGGCGGTGTAAATGCCGCTGGTCTTCCGCCTCCTCACTGGGCACATGCACCACTTTCCATACGTCCTGCTCGCCTGCGGCATAGCGCATCAACTGCCGCAGCAACTTCTCCACGTCCAACCGATCGGTTTTCCGTTGTTTCGCCCGGCGCGTCACCTCGATACTCGCCGAGTCCACTACCACGTTCGTGACCCCGATCGCCGTCAGCCACCGGTGGATCCAGAATCCATCCAATCCCGCTTCATAACAACACACCACCTCTGCGTTTTCACTTATCTTATACTTCGCCCGTGCCAGTCGGACCTCTTCGATGAATGTCGCCTTATCTTTCGCGGTTATCGTCCGGATCCGCACACCTTGTCCGATTCCGGTACCCATGCCTAATTTCCAATGGCTTTGGCTCAACTCGAGCGCTATGTATAATTTCCCTTCTGTGCTATATTCGGTTTCCTTGGGCGTTTCCATCATTTCCTCCTTTAGGTTTGATTGTGTGGCTGGAGTGTACTGGAAACGCCCTCCTTTTTCAATTCATAGTATCTACATTGCGTTACGATAGATGACGTAGGGGCGAATAATATTCGCCCGGTCTGTTTTAGATTTTGGAAACAAAGCAGCAAAATAAATTGTAGTCTAGCCCCTCGTGGGCGTTCTGCCGGCAAATATTCGGAACGGGCACAAGGCCCTAGACTACGGGTTGGCGTTTCATTTTCATGTTGATCCTGCACTTTAACCATGTGGAAAATGTGACAGACAGCTGAGAACTCACCTGTGATTGACTTATTCATTTTCAAGGCCTACAATCAAAGCGTGATGGATGATTACCCCATGCAAAATCAGGTAACATATCGCGTCACGGTCAATGTACGGTCGCCCTCACAATCGAATCTGCCTTGAGACGATAATTTAGTGCGGAGTATTAAAGAGATGTCCATATCCGATGAAGTCAGAATGTATGTGCTGGTAGCCTATATCCAACCGGCAAGAGATAAGGGAAATTCCACGGTCACGTTTAGCGCAAAAGATATTCACAAGGCATTGGGCTATCGCCGGCGGTACGGCTTGGTGTGCATCGGCAATTGACACTGACAAGTTCCTGGATTATGCCAGCCTAACCCTGCGTTCAAGCCGGCAGGGGCCAAAACAAAGCTCGACTGTGGAATGGACATTTGCTGTATAAACGCTATGCGCGAGATATCCAGCTGATATTCAATGTTTGGCTCGAAATAACCAGGGCTTTTGCCGAGTACCTTCGACGCATAATTGAAGGAGATCCAGCGATGCGCATATTTGAAATCTCACCGCGATGGAGCGTTCAAAGAATATGTCAAAACGCGCGCTTTAATCGAATCATGAGGCAAGCTGTTCTGGAGAGTTGGTCTGGAAAGCAATCCTGAGGGCATTGTTGAAGACGGCAAGTTATTGATCATCGGACGCAGGTTATCACTCACCTGGGCAGCATCACAGATTTATTGGCTTTTCACCCTCAGGACGACCGCCCGTGGCTCCGTTGCTTTTAGGCAACCCGGCATCCCACGGTCCGTGGCGTCATGCATGGAGCTTTTGCCTCATTCATTGAGGGCTTGATTGGGAGCAGCTCGAGGGCATTCTGCGTTCCTACATCAACGATGAGGTTGTCAATCTTGTGGAATACCGCCGCCAGTATTTTGAATTAGGTGCTGATGAAGCCGTCTCATTCAATAAAGATCAAAGGATTGTAATTGTTGGTCAGACCATTACCGAAGAGATACGGCAGACATCGTCTCTTTTGCGAAAGAAGGGACTGCAAGTCAGTTGTATCGAGTTTTCGCTTTTCGAGGCTGAAGGCGGTGCGCGGCATGTCGTCACATGATATCGTTGTCGGTAAGGAGCCTCTTAGAAACACAGGCGTTTCGTCGGGATCATTGCCAATTGTGACAAAAGACATGTTGCTAAAGTCACTGGATGAATATGGCAAGCCCGTCTTCAGACGAATCCTTGCACAGTCAATCCCACAACTACACAATTCATTGGGGCACGAAAGGATTTTCCTTGAATACTGATCTGGGTGGCATGTAATTTTGTAATATTATATGGTTACCCACCAAATTCAGTCTTCAAACAATCGGTTTATACTGCTTTGGTGGGGAGTGGTGGGTTCTTCAACAAAGTTGACGTTTCTGAAGAGGATGCTCAAGCAGTACTCAAGACTACACAAGAAGTAAGTTTGTTTCAACCGGCAGGCCGTGAACACAAATGCCTCATCAATCGGGCGTTTTCCGAGAGTGAGATTGAGACATTGCTCAGATGGATTGAGAGTGTCGCTGGCATCATCAAGAAACAAGGTTTGAAGGATTGAAAACGGAAAAATAAAGTGCCCCCCTCTTTATGAAGACTGACTGATAACAGGAAGAATATGAAATTTCTCAAAGGTCTGATTAGGAATCTTGTTTTGCTGCTAATTATCGGTTTAGTGCTTTATGCCCTTTATCCTGACATTACGCTTCAAATATTCCGGCTTTACGGGGCGTTGTTTGGACCCGTGGCAATCGTGATTCTTGTCGTTGGTGCTATGCCACGGAGGAGATAGTCAAAGTTAAAATTACACTGATGCAGCAGGATCGACACAAATGAGACGCGCGCGCCCACGGTGGGTGTGACAGGCAATAATCATTCAACACTAAGGAGAGAACACAATGATCGTCAATCGTAGAATATGGGGATTTAAGAAAGGATGCGGGCTTGAAGCTGCCGCATTAATCCAGAAGGAATATATCGCAGAAAAGGAACGCGGCGGTTATTATGGACCGATCCGTCTCTATTTTAGAGAGACAGATGCATGCGATCTGGTATCCCTAGAGTACGAATATGCCGATGTCGATGCATGCACAAATATGTGGACTGAGTGGTCTTCAAGACCAACCTCACCTGCATTTTTCGAGAAATGGAATGCGCTTAGAGATGAATTAGAGATCAGCGAAATTTGGACAATACCGGACTGATGTAACCTGCAAAGATACTGCTGAAACTGCGATGCACCGTTTAGAAAGAGCACGAGGTGCACAGTTCCCTAATACAAGGGGCGTGGTGCAGATGGGCACGTGTGCCCGAATGAGGTAGGGATAGCACCTTCCCGGAAGGGGTGCTTACTCCTGACGCTTTTCCCAGTTTTGTCACCACTGTCACCACTGTCACCACTTAAATAAGGCCCCCCCCTTTTATAAAAATCAATTGCGTTTTTCAGAGTATCGCTAATATTAGCATTATCAGCCTGACAGGGCATAACAGCCTGGCTGGTTTAGCCTTGAAACCAGGCTGTTGAGGGCTGGTTGGTTCTCCGAAAAATTGCAAATTGATTTCTGAAAAACCGTCCCTATGTTTTTACTGGTGACAGTGGTGACAGTGGTGACAAATCAAAGGTCGTCGGCATCCTGATCACCCCACCCATCTTCTTATGCGCCTCCTCCGGGATTCCGCTTTACGACGCTGCGTACAACGCCGTTTATTTTATCCATGGCGCCTATCTTCATGATAGAATAATTGTTCTATTTTTCAAGAGGGCAGGTAGGGTACAATACACCCTTTGCCTAAAAATCAGGCTTTAGTAAACTCCACCCTTTGCCCAGGATGCGGGCTGGGATGCTGGTGCGACATCCAACGCCCACGTCATAACCGCGATTTGTGATTCGGGCGCACACAGAGGTGCGCCCCTACAAATGGCGCAACACGCACTATGTTTTTTTACTTTTTACGCCTTACGCTTTATGCCTTAAGTCCCCGCACTTGTCCCTCCCCTCATTTATGGTACAACAACAGCATTCAGATTGTGAAAGGACTGCCAAATGCCAAAGTACAGCGGGGAGCCGGAGTTAGCCATTTCGATTGTCCTGCCGGTCTACAATGAAGCCGGAAATCTGGAGCTGTTCATCCCTGAATTATCCGGCGTGCTGCAGGCTATGGGCCGCACGTACGAGATTGTCGCCGTGGATGACGGCAGCAAGGATGAGAGCTGCGCTGTGCTGCGGCGGTTGAAAGAGCAGGAACCCAACCTGCGCATTATCCGGTTCCGCCGGAATTTCGGGCAAACAGCCGCGTTCGCCGCCGGTTTTGACCTGGCGCGCGGTACCTACGTCATCACCATGGACGCCGACGGGCAAAACGATCCCGCGAATATCCCCGGCATGCTGGAACTGATGGAGGAAGGCGAATACGACATCGTCAGCGGGTGGCGGCAGGAGCGCAAAGAGCCGTTCCTTTCCCGGCGCCTGCCCTCGATGATCGCGAACCGCATTATCGGCAAATCCACCGGCGTGGTGCTCCATGACTACGGTTGTTCGCTGAAAATCTACCACTGGCAGGTCGCCAAAAACGTCAATCTGTACGGTGAGCTGCACCGCTTCATCCCCGCCCTCGCCTCCGGGATTGGGCGTCCGGGTTGCCGAGATGCCGGTTAACGACCGACCCCGCAGGTTCGGCAGCTCCAAATATAACCTCAGCAAAACCGTGCGGGTCATCCTGGACCTGGTCACGGTCTCCTTTTTACTCACCTATATGGCGCGCCCCATGCAGCTTTTTGGCCTGGCAGGGCTGGTCAGCGGTGGGATTGGATTCCTGATGGGACTTTACCTGACGATCCTGAAACTTATTCACCGGTGCAGATATCGGTTCGCGCCCGTTGCTGTCCCTGGCGATTCTGCTGATGATCCTGGGCGTGCAGTTCCTGGTGATGGGCTTGCTGGGCGAGTTGCAAATCCGCACCTATTTTGAGGTACAGGATAAACCGATCTACGCTATCCGTACTGAGGAGTAAAGTGAAGCACCCCCGGAAGGGCAGCGCCGGCGCAGGCAAAAGCCGGTGGTTTGCACTGTCCCGCGCCGGTCGCTGCGCGGCAGCCCTCTTTGTCCTGGCCCTGTTAGTCCGTCTGGTTCCCCTGGGTCACTATGTCACCCCGGATGAACCCATCTGGGTCCTGCGCAGCGTGCGCCTGCTGGATGCCGTCACCGCTGGGGATTGGGCTGCTGTTCCGCAAACGGGGCATCCCGGCTTTACGACCATGGTCATCGGGGCGCTGGGCGTGCAACTGACCACGTGGCTGCAGCCGGCGGCAGCGCTTGAGCACCTGGCTTTTATCCGCGATATTGCCTGGCTCGCGCCGGAAAGCAGTTCCGCCTTTCCCCATCTGGCTTTTTTTCTCACATCCTGCCGCGTTCTTGTCGCACTGGTCTGTTCGGCGGGCATCGCCGGCATCTATGCACTTGGTAAACGCCGTCTGGGAGAACGCACAGCGCGCCTCCTGGCACTGTGCCTCGCGCTGGACCCGTTTTTTGCCGGACACGCCGGTTTGCTCCACACGGACGCCCTGCAAGCCACCTTCGTGATCCTCGCAGTGCTGTTCCTGCTTCCGCAGGGCAGACCGACCGCCCACACGCACTGCCATCGCCGCCGCTGCATTCTTTCTGGCGTGTGCCGGATTGACCAAAACACTGGGCTTGCTCATCGCGCCGGGCTTGGCCCTGGCGATGCTCCTGTGGGGCAGCGGGTCATTCTGGCAAAGGGGCCTGCGGGTCGCGATGCTGGCGCTATGTCGTTCCTGTTTATGTTTATCCTGTTCCCGCCCTTCTGGTCCAATCCCTCAGCAGCGCTGCAACAGTCTGATCGAAGCGGTGACCTATCACCAGGGCGCCGGGCTGCGGGATGTGTTTTTCGCCGGACAGATGCATGTTGACCCGGGGCCATTGTTCTATCCCGCCGTCCTCCTGTTCCGCCTGACCGCGCCGGTCCTGGTGGGATTGCTGGCAGGGCTCATGGCGCAAAAAGCGGGTCCGGCACCGGCTATCCCATGGTTATGGGTGGTCATTGTCCTGTACCTTGCGGCTTTGACCCTGGCAGCGAAAAAGTTCGACCGCTATGTCCTGTCGGTCATCCCCTTGCTGACGATCATCGCATGCCTGCAGTGGCGGTTATTTGACAGGCGCCGGAAAGCGCTCTTCCTGGCGCTGCTGTGCCTGCCGTGGGCGCTGGTCGCGCTGGTCCCGCTCTATTATGCGGACCCGCTGCTGGGCGGGCCCTGGCTTGCGCAGTCTGTCGTGCCTTTTGGCTGGGGTGAAGGGTCGGGATTATGGCGCGCAAGCATTCAACAGACACTTCAGCGAACCCGGGGCGCGCACCCTCCTGACCGGTGACATTCCGGGGGTGGCTTCCATTTTTGAGGGTCAGGTGCTGCCCAAAGCGGACGCCTACGCGCCATGCGCGGATGGCGTGATTGCCAGGGAAGCGCCGGATTTTGCCGGTTTTGGGGCTGCGGATGATATCGTGATCGCCGGCATGCACCTCACAACACTTTATACCCGGACCAGGACCTTTCCTGCCGGGCATTACCTCACATCCGGTCCGGTGGCTGGGATAGATGCGGACGCCGTCGCACCAAAAACCACAACCGCAGCCCTGGGACAGTGGTTGGATGCGCGATACAACGGACAGCCTTTCATATGGGTGCATGCGCGGTGCGACCCCATCACAGAAGCCCAACTCACCATGCTTTTGTGTCCGGCGGATGGACCGTGCAATTGCACACCGGACGGGCAACGCGGCGGATTGAACGCCGACTTATGCCAATTCACCCAGTTAGCGGCAGCGCCGGCGGACACCCTCGTTCGCGTCGGGGACACACT
This sequence comes from uncultured Chloroflexia bacterium, assembly GCA_963700595.1. Taxonomy (GTDB): domain Bacteria; phylum Chloroflexota; class Anaerolineae; order B4-G1; family SLSP01; genus PWVB01. The sequence goes on along the minus strand of CAVOYE010000005.1, from coordinate 1,039,443 downwards.
GGACCTGGTCGCTGCCGCATGGTCGCCAGTCATCACCGCACCCGCGACGCTGGACGTGTACCTGCGCTGGACCGTCCTGAGTCCCTACGAGAACCTGACCGCTTATCTGGCATTGAAAGACGCTTCCGGCTTGATCTGGGCGGAAGGCAGCGCACCGTTAGCAAGCCGCGATGACTGGTTAAAATCCGCGCGCAGCCCGGGCAACCAGCTGGATGGGCAGGTCGCTATACCGCTCCTGGCTTCACTGCCGCCCGGCACCTATAGCCTGGCGCTCAGTTTCTCGGACGAGGCTAACCGGGGGATGGGGCTGACCAACCCGGATGGAACGTTCGGCGGTATCCGGAAGGATATGGGCACGGTTGCGGTCGCTTCCAATGCCGGATATAGACCGGAGGTGACATTGCCGGAACGCCTGAACATCGCCCTGCCCGGATACCATGTGCGCGCAGCGTTGGCGCCTCCGGCAGAATTGTTTGCCGGGGATCCCCTGCCGTTCCGCCTGGAGATGGCGCGTACCGCCAGCGCAGCTTCAGCGTCTGCTTCAGACACCACGGAAGCCATCTCCTGGATTGTCGTCTGCGCGGGGGATGTGCGCGCCCGGGGGGATGTGCTGGACCTTCCAGGCAACCCGGAGGCATGGGCGTCCGGGCATTATTATGAACTGCGGTATGCACCGCGGACAGATCCCACCTCGCCTGATGCGGATTGTACCTTGATACTGCAATCCGGAGACAGCACCGCTGGCGCAAGTTGGCGCATTTCATATCCGCGAACGGGAATCGCATCTTCAGCTTACCCCAAATGCCGCAGATAAATCTGGATTATCAAATCGGCACTTTTGCTGACCTGATCGGGGCTGACATACCGCAGGTTACGATAGTCCCGGAGGGTACTTTGCCCGTAACCCTGTACTGGCAGGCCGCGGCAAGCTGCGGAACTTGACTATACCGTCTTCGTGCATTTGCAGGATCAGGACGGGAAGGTGTGGGCGCAGTCGGATGCCTTTCCCGCCCAGGGAAGTGCCCCGACCAGCAACGTGGGTATCGGGTCAGATCATTGCCGACAATCATAGCCTGACGCTGCCTGCTGATATACCGCCCGGTGATTACACTTTATTTGCGGGATTATACGATGCCATTTCGGGATACAGGGAAACCCTCTATGATACCGGGGGCACGCGCTTGAATGATGACCAGATTCCGCTTGGAGTAATCACGGTCAAAGATTAAGGGAAAACCTAATCCTGAATCCTGCCTTCGCGGAAGCTCTTCCAGGACTACCAGGAATAAACCGTTTTCATGTGACAGTGACTTAGCTTTTTGCTTAAGTCAATGACTTATTTGCTAAAGTGACTGTCACACGAGTTCTTCAGGGGAAAAAGCTTCCGGGAAGGTGTATCTATTTGACGTTGCCGTGTTTTGCAGTTTTAAAGCGCTGTACGGCATCAACCAGGCGCTGCTGCTTTTCGTGGAGGACTTCCAGCACGCGCAGCACTTCCCCATGCTCTGGCGCGCCAAGCATCTCATACAGGCTTCCGGCTTCCTCAAGCGAACGGATAGCCATATCAGTCTTACCGAGATTTTGCAGGACATCACCAATTTCAAATAAATTGCTGGCGGTGCAAGCCAAATCGCCCAATTTCCGGCAGAGCCGCATACTCTCCGCGAAATTCTCCAGAGCGCCATCCAGATGGTGCATTTCCGCGAGAATGTGTCCCTGTTGATGCGCAGCCGAGGACAAACCGCGGTCATCCACCAATTTTTCATAAAGCTCTTTGGCTGACTGGCTGTATACCAGCGCCTGCTGCAAATTGTGTTAGCTTTCTGTAAGTAATAGATAACTGATACAGGCATATTGCCTGACCTGTTATTTCACCCTCTTGACGCATAATCTGCAAGGCTTGCTCGTATCTTTTAATCGCATCATCCCATAATTCAAGTTGCTGCTGGACACGTGCCGAACGCGCCAGCACATGCGCGCATTGCAGCGGTGTCCCATGCGATAAAAGCGCTTTATAGACTTCCTCGTAAACATTGAGAGCCCCAACCAGATGCCCATCCGCAATTTTTATCCTGGCTATATCATCCATACCCGCCACCCGGTCGTAACCTTCGGTGGCAGAAATCGCGCGTTGCAACATAGCTCCGGCTAAATCCCGCATACCAAAACGATGCAATATCGGCACAATCGCACGGGCAATTTGAACAGCAGCCTCAAACTCACCGGCATGGAAAAGATGATAATGCCACGACATGGCTAAATCCAGAAGTTCCTGATGACGTTCTTTATCCTGTTCCTGGCGCAACCAGCCTCCAAGAATACCGTTAAGATCGCGAGCCAGCCAGATAACGCGCTCTTCAGATTGGTAACCCGCGTTTCGCGCGTAAATCTGCCGCCGGGCTTCATCCATAAAGGGGGCGCCGTAATATTCAGCTGCCTGTAAATGAAGCTGACGGTATGCATCGGTCGATATGCGATCCAGGATACAATGACGCACAGTTTGGTGGAATGTATAGTGTCCCTTGACGGCGGTCATATGGATAAGCCCCAGATTCAACCAGGTGTTGAGTAAAGCCCCGGCATACGGTGCAGCAATCAGGGTTAAATTAGGGAGCACAGAAGCAGAAACCGGACGGTTCAATATCGCAGTGACGGGTAAAACCTGGGCTTCACCGGGATCAAGCTGATCGATAATATCACCGAGGAGATAGGTTATCCAGGCCTCCGTTGACCTGTCCGGCACCGGGGGGTCCTGAAACAGTTCTTCAAGATCATGGTCGTCGTGTGCAAGCCGCCATCCTGAGAGCAGCTTGATCGCCAGCGGATGCCCGCCCAAATGCCAATAAACGGCGTCCATCGTCTGTCTTGAGATGCTTTTTAATCCAGGCAGGTTGGACATCAATGCGTATGCTAATCTGGGTCGGAGTAAAGGCACCGGAATTTCGCGGCAGTCCGCACCGGGCAAGGATGATAAATCAACCCACCGGCGTTCACCGGTGAAGATAAAAATTGTGTTAGCCTGTGCCTGCAGCATTCCCAGGAATATTGAGCGAATTATCGGATAAACAATAGTGCTGGCATCCGCCGAAGTTGATTCTGCACCCGGTTCAGGGAACCAGACATCAATATTCTCAAATATCAGAAGGTAGCGATATTGTCCCAGGTGTTCCTGCGCCGCTTGCGCGCGAGTAAAGGGGTCCTGGCGCGAGTCCAACAGCAAGTCTGCCGCCTCCTGATGTTCAGCGGGGTCATGCCCTGACCAGAAACTGGCGATTTTGCTCAATACGGACAGCGGTTCCCGAATTGTATCACACTGTACGCGCAGCACGCCTTTCAACTGTACGCCTGTATGGTAAAGGAACTGGTCAATAAGCGTGCTCTTCCCGCCGCCGGTTCGACCCCAAAGGTAAATCACAGAGACCTGTTCCTTCAGGGCTTTGCGCAGATTGCGCAGTTCGGTTTTCCGCCCGACAAAATATGGGAGCTGCTGGTCTGCTCCAGCCAGGGCTGTACCTTGCTCAAGCCCTATGGGTTCTGAGGGTATGGCTACCGGTTGCGCACACACTGCCCCGATATAACATGCAGGTATGCCCCAATCGAAAAGTTTTGCGCTCCCCAGCTCTACCTCACGTTCGATGAGTGCGATGCGCCCATCACTTACACTTTCACAAACATTCTGACCAGCGCCTAAACCGCTGAAAAACACCCCGTTCAGAATTTCTGCAGAATTGGCATGCATCGCTGCTGGTATCGCGAGTGCAGCCATAATCCCCAACTGCACGCATTCCAACGCGAAACTATGGTAGGGGTCACGAATGCCAATCTGGATACGGGTGCGGCCATTCAGCACCAGCACTGCAGGTTCGTTACGATGCAGCAGTTTTTTCAACTGCGGTGCACCAATCCAATCGGAGTTTCCCGTATCATCCTCAAAACAGAGGTAGCTGCGCTTTTGCATCAGGTTAAACTTCCCGTAACCGACAAAGTACAGTACGTGGTAATACCTATCCCGAAGCGCACGGCGCAGTGTGAATGCGGTAACCTCAGGCAGAACAACCAGTTCGACCTTGCCGGTAGCAACAACCGGTGCAAGCGCGTCCTGTATGTGTCCCAATTCGTCGTCTATAATAAGCGGTGCCTGATCGTCAGGAGTCGAAATCAACACCAAAACACGCAAAGGTCCAGGTGCCGGTGCAGAAACAGCTTCAGGCGGGTTAGCGGACTGGCGGATAATCCGGATATTTTTCTGGCTTAGAGAAGTTCTTACCATCGTAAAGGTATTCCCAGGGCAATCCGCTTAAAACAGTCGTATTCTCAGTAAAAACGATGATTAAGCGGATAACAACCGGCTCTTTATGACCTTTTAAGAAATCCCGGAATTCCTTCCCATTGCCAAACACATACGCATAGAGATGCGCGCCATATTGTGCAAATAGTTTTTCCTGGGGGCTGCGGCGCCTGCTGCGACGCTGTCTCCTGGTGATTTTCTGAACGCTTTGTGAAGCATCCCCGCTTTGCTGTCCAGGTGCGTCAGGAGAGTCCAGCGGCATGAATTGGCGTGAGTCGTATTGAAAAGTGTTGGACCACAAATGTTCACCGCTGCTTTGCTCTGTAACAGCAGTATATGCAGTCCCTTGCTTGCGGATAATGACTTTAAGTTCAAGCAAATCCGACATCTGTCAACCCCTTTTACACGATCAGCGGTAGTGCAAATCAGTACCTGTTTATTTTACAGACGAAATACCCATCAGGCAATTCTCCCCTCGGCGTCCGGTCCTTTATGCCCGCGGAACGTCAGACGCATCGGCGTGCCGGGGAAAGGGTAAACATCGCGTATTGAATTCTCCAGGTACCGCTGGAAAGAGAAATGCGCAAGTCCGGGATCATTAACAAAAAAGACGAAGTGCGGTGGCGCGACTTCAGGTTGCGTCACATAATAAATCCGCAAGCGATTGCCCCGTTTTGTGGGCGGCGCGTGCGACAGCACAGCCTGGCTCACGATATCATTAAGCTGCCCGGTGGGCAGGCGTTGATACCGTGCCTCAATAACTTCAAGCGCGGCAGGAATAATGGTGTTTACCCGGAAACCGGTTAATGCTGATGTAAACAGCACCGGGATGTAACTCAGGAATTTTAAATCTTCACGGACTTGATTTTCTAACTCCTGGCGGTTACGGCGCACATCTCGGCATCCACGATGTCCCATTTATTGACAATGACGATAACACTCACGCCTTCGTCCGCGATCAAACCAGCCACATGAGTGTCCTGCGCAGTGATGCCTTCAACAGCGTCAATCAATAGCAGCGCCGCATCGGCGCGCTTTAAAGCCAGCGCTGAACGCAGCACGCTCCATTTCTCAACGCCTACGTCAACTTTGCCGCGCCGGCGGATACCGGCGGTATCGATGAGTGTAATCTGGCGACCTTCCCACAGCATATCGGTATCTATTGAATCCCGCGTCGTGCCCGCAACCGGACTGACAATCGCGCGTTCTTCCCCTAACAGTGTGTTTAAAAGAGAGGATTTGCCAACATTGGGTCGCCCCAGAATGGCAATGCGCACAGCATCATCTTCACGCTCAACAGCTTCTTCAGTTGGAGGCAGCATATCAACAACAACATCCAGGAGATCACCAACCCCGGCACCGTGGATTGCAGAAATGGGATAGACATCACCCATCCCTAACTCGTAGAATTCATACGCATCCATTTCACGTTTATCGTTATCCACCTTGTTTGCGACAACCAGTACCGGTTTTTCAGAACGCCGCAAGAGATCTGCCACCTGCATGTCCGCACCGGTGAGTCCGGTAGACGAATCTGTAAGAAACAGAATAATATCTGCCTCTTGAATCGCAATCTCAGCCTGTGCGCGGATCAGGGGTATAAAATCTGCTGAATCCTCCAGGAGTGGCAGCTCAGAACTGGGACGGCGTCCAATATCCACAGTAGAAGGCTGGATTTCTATACCGCCGGTGTCAACAACATAAAATGCCGTGTCCTGCCATTCAGCCTCAGCCATCACCCGGTCGCGGGTGGTTCCAGCGATATCACTCACCACAGCTCTGCGCTCGCCAACGATGCGGTTGAAAAGTGTAGATTTGCCGACATTGGGTCGCCCTACAATGGCAACCATTGATTTTTTCATATTTTCTCCAAGCTTACGATGCGTACGAACCTGGCCAGCAGACCGGTACCCCAGACAGAGAGTACGCAGCACCGCTTATACCGGTCAAACGTTTATTTAAGTATACCTTGCATCTTCATAATACCAAGTCGTGGCTATCAGCGGGGTGTCCGCCACTTTTCCGCAACGGTAATAAGTGTGCAACTTTAGCACATGGCTATGAGTATAATGGTTTGCCTTTAGCAGAATGGTGTGGCGGGGCGGAACACGGAGCTTCTCCATGCAAGGGTGACCTACGCCCCGCCACCTGGTTTAAGGGGTGTGTCGGTTGCCCTGGGCAACCGACACACCCCTATGAAGGGAGTGCGGCGCGGGAATCAACTATGGATGCAAAAGAGGACTATTCCGCGCCGCACGTAGAGCATATATATACTCTAAATGCGACAGCCCTGCGTTATATGACTTTGACATTTCTTTCGCCTGGTAGAGAATATAGCTATGAAGAATGATCTTGACACCCTGATGCACGCCAGAAACCTGGATGCGATTATAGTTTCCGGGAAGGTACTCGGTAATCCGCCTTTGGTCTACCTGCTTAACGGCGCGCACCTGACACAAACCATCTATATCAAAAAACCAGGTGAAGCAGCAAACCTGATCGTCAGCCCTATGGAGCGGGAAGAAGCCTTATGCTCCGGATACCGTGTCGTGCTCACAAGCCGCTACAATTACCGGGAGTGCCTCAAACTTACTCAGGGCGACCCGCTCTCGGCTTATGTTGAATTCTATCGGCGGATCTTTGCCGATCTGGGGATTCACGGGCGGGTGGGCGTATACGGGCACCTGGACCAGGGTTATGCCTATACTTTTCTAACAGCTCTCAATGCTGCATTGGCGGATGTTGAGATTATCGGGGAAATAGGCACAAACCTGATAACGGAAACCCGCGCGACCAAAGACCACATCGAAACTGAACGCATCCGCGAAGTTGGTCAACGCACCTGTGCCATTGTCGACCAAACTTTAGCGCATCTACGCTCTCACGCAATCGACGAAAATGAAATTCTGCGCAAACCGGATGGGACAATCTTAACTGTAGGCGATATGCATATCGTTATTTCGCAGTTAATTGCAATGCAGGGTCTGGAAGACCCGGAAGGTTTCATCTTCGCTACCGGAGCTGATGCCGGTATTCCTCACAGTCGCGGGACGGGGTCAGCCCCCATACGCCTGGGGCAGACAATCGTATTTGACATTTTTCCACGTGAGGCAGGGGGTGGTTATTTCTTTGATCTGACGCGCACGTTTTGCCTGGGATACGCTCCACCCGCAGCCGCAAAACTTCACACGGACGTCCTCGACTGTTTGCGCCATATCCAGTCAGTAATCCGCTGCGGACACGCTACAGCGGAATACCAGAGAGCAGCTTGCGCATTTTTCGCCCAACGGGGGCACGCCACCATCGAACAAAACCCGGCGACCCTGGATGGGTATGTCCACGGTCTGGGCCACGGTGTAGGTCTGGCAATACACGAGTCACCCGGGTTTGAAGACACGCCATCCAACACCCTTCACCTCACTCGCGGGCACATTTTCACGCTGGAGCCGGGGCTCTATTATCCGGACCTGGGTATGGGCTGCCGTATCGAAGATATTCTATGGGTGGATGAGGATGGAGCTATGCAGAACCTGACCCAATATCCATACGAGTTAGTCGTACCCATTTAGCGTATAATAAACAACCATACTTAGACTTAGGGTCGTATAACGTAAAAGTAATCAAACCGATAAGAGGATGTGAGTGTATGACGATTCGTATTTTAGGCATTGAGACATCGTGCGACGAAACCGCCGCAGCGGTTGTTGAGGACGGCAGAACAATCCTATCCAATGTTGTGTCCTCACAAGTCGAGCTGCACGCCTCCTATGGGGGAGTCTTTCCTGAAATGGCTTCCCGTGAACACATTAAGAATATCATCCACGTCGTGGAGCAAGCCCTCGTTGGCGCGCATATGAGTTGGGGCGACCTCGATGCGGTGGCAGTGACCTACGGTCCCGGACTGCCGGGCTCTCTTCTGGTGGGCGTCAATTTCGCCAAGGGAGCGGCGCTGGCAAAGGATTTGCCATTAGTGCCGGTCAATCACCTTGAAGGCCATATCTATGCCCATTGGCTCAAACTCGGTACGCCGGGGGCAGCCGATGGCAATTTACGTTTTCCGTTGATCGTCCTGATTGTATCCGGAGGACATACTGAGCTCATCCTGGCACACGACCACGGCAGATACGAACGTCTGGGAGCGACTTTGGATGACGCTGCCGGCGAAGCCTTTGACAAGGTCGCGCGCATGCTCAAGCTGGGCTATCCCGGCGGACCGGCGATTGAAACCACAGCACTCACCGGCGACGCGCGCGTTTTCGATTTACCCAGAGCCTGGCTGCAAAATACCTATGATTTTAGTTTCAGTGGTTTGAAGACTGCCGTATCGCGCATCCTGCAGCGCTATAACGGACCGCTTCCGCAGAGTTTCTACGCCAATATGGCAGCAGCTTTCCAGACATCGGTTGTCGATGTGTTAAGTGAGAAAACCGCACGCGCCGCAAAGGAGTATGGTGTGAAAGCCGTTCTTCTTTCGGGAGGGGTTTCGGCAAATGAAGCGTTGCGTAAAGCAGCACGCGCAAGAGCACCAGTGCCCATTTACACGGTCCCACATGTTTTTTGTACCGATAACGCTGCAATGATCGCTGCCGCGGGTTATTACCGCTATCAGGCTGGTGACCGCGCGGGATGGGATTTGGATGTCGAACCCGATTTACGTTTAGCCTGATGCCCTGGCTGGACGCACATAGTAAGAGCCCTGGACACAAGCTATCACGCGCTGCCGCCCGTCCCGCACTTCGATGGGAATCGTGACTTTTGCTTTCCCTTCTGCCTTAACCTGTTCTTTTGCCTGTTCTATAAGTTCAGGGGTCAGTATTAAATCACACCACAACGCCTGCCGTGAAGGGCGCTGAAAATCGATACTCAAACGCTCCACAAGAATCGTAAATAGCGCTGCATCAAAGACAGACAGCATCGCTATGCCGCCTGCAATCTCCGCCAGAGCAAAAATAGCACCCGCGTAAACGATCTCCAGGTGATTTTGAACGCGCGCACTGAAAGGAAGCTGCAATTTGACGTGACCGGGTTCTACCGCTTCCACCTGTATCCCAAGGTATTCCGCCACCGGCACTTTACTCGAGATCAAGGCTTGTATTTCGGAAGTGTCCATTGTTTTATCCTCTATTTTGAAGCGCCGATTTCAGAATCGCCTATTACCAAATCACCACCACATTATGGGGTTCTGAATGTACCCGGCATAAAAACACGAAAAGGCATGATTTCGACAGCGTAAGTAAGATTGAGAAAATCAGAGCCCCCCCATCCCCCGATAACGTAAAGTGACCGTTCCCAGACAAACGCGCCTACATTTCGCCATTCCCCGACGATGGGTGTATCCATCACTGTCCATTGCCCGCTTTCAGGCGAGAACTGTTCGTTAAATCCCAAAAAACTGTCCCAACCACCCCCCAGAACATAGATGCGTCCTGTAGTTGCTGCCACGCCAATGCCCCCTCGCGGTTGGAGCATAGGTGGGCACACTTCCCATTCATCATCCTCAGGGCTGTACACCTCGCAATTGTCCAATTCACGGCGACCGTCAAAACCCCCAATGTAGAAAATGCGATCTCCTATAACTGCAGCACCGCCAAAACCACGCACAACAGTGGGGGGCGCGATGGCGCGCCAGTTATCCTCTACAGGGTCGTAAACAAGACCCAATGCAGTATAAGTGTCGCCATTCCAACCGCCAAACAGGTATACCTTCTCCTGAAATTCCGCTAAAGCATACGCGCATAACGGCTGCGGTAACGGTGCGGCAAGTGTCCAGACGTCCGTTTGTGGTTTATAAATATGGGCGGAAGTTTGTGGAATCCAATCGGAATCACATCCGCCAGGTACAAAAATTTGCCCATTCAAGGCGACTGCCGCGAGATTGCCAAGGGCGACCGGTCGCGGTTGTCCTGCCGACCACACATTCGTGATCATATCATAGATATCAGTGCGGTCAGTTGTGCCATCCGCGTTAATCCCCCCTATGATATAAGCCTTGCCATTCAGGCTGGCTACGCCCATGCCAGCCCTTCGCACGGGCAAGGGTGCGCCTTCTTTCCAACGCCCACCGGCATCGGATTGGTCCTGTGCCGGGACATCCGGTACAGGACCAAATATTTGCCCGGGACCGGTTGAGGCTACCCGCTGCACAGGCAAACCGGGCAGCACCATAACGATGATGACCAGCACGAAACTGATGCTCAGTGCAATCCAACGCTGCCACGACCATGGGGCTATTGACCGGGGTGCAGTAACGTCCGTCTCACCAGACTGAGTCTCTTCAGGGGGTACCGCAGATTCAATCTCAATGTTAGTGAGTACAATCCATCCCTCCTGTACTGCCAGCATCGAGAGTTCCGTTCGGGAGCTAACACCTGTTTTGGTGAAAATATTGCGTAAATGGACCTTGATTGTGTTAGGGCTGAGAAACAACCGCGCAGCGATCTCGCGATTCGTCACCCCCTCAGCGACCAAAGCTGTGATTTCAAGTTCACGCTCACTGAGCGGTTGACCCTGTTCAGCCGGCATGCATCTCCTCTGGTGCAGGAAAAGTAACAAGTTCTTTACCAGCCAGTTTGGCAAGCACGCGCTCAGAGATGATTTCAAGATGCTCTGGGAAACGCACAAAATCCAGATTATCGCCGGGCACCGTTAATACCGGACACAGATCGAAAACCGTCATCCATTCCTCATAGTATCGTCCCAATAACGCCAGATAATCGTCGTCGATCCCTTCTTCTATCGCACGTCCGCGTCGCTGAATATGCGCGCGCAAAGTTTTTACACTCGTTTTGATATAGATAAGTAAATCCGGACGGGGCAATTTGCCGACGACCAATTCGTACAAGCTGCGGTAAGCGTCGTAATCGCGTTCCGCCATGTTGCCCAGTTCATGCAGTGCGCGGGCAAAGATATGGGCATCTTCATAGATACTGCGGTCGATGATGGCGGAATGATCCATGGATGCCAGGATCTGATGCTGCTGTGCGCGGTGACCCAGGAAGAAAATTTGCAGGTGGAAACTCCAGGTCCGCATACTGGCATAAAAATCTGAAAGATACGGATTATCATCCACAGATTCGTATGCCACCTCCCATCCCAGCGAAGCGCCAAGTCTTTCGGCGAGAGATGTTTTACCGGCGCCGATATTTCCCGCTATGAGAATGAGATGTTTTGCCAATTAAAATCCCTCCGCCAAATCGCTCAAGGTCCCCGGAAACGCAAATACACCACAGTTTCCGTCTCGGGTTTAACCAGCGCATTATGATGAAGGCGTATCCCCGTGACCCATAAGATGGCCCCCTTGGACACAAGGAGAGGAAGACGGTCACGCCATGGGCGCGGCATCTTCACATTAATCAAGAGATCGCTTAGTTTTATAGTCGCCCCGCTCATGCCCTGGGGTTGCAGCCGGTCACCCCGCCGCCGTGAGCGCAATACTGGTTTTTCACCCAGAGCTTCAGCGTCGACCCAGGCCACCAATGGGTTCAAGTTGTCAGCGATGGCTTCGACACACCAATGTTTGGCTATTTGTGTGTGCAGGGTCCAACCATAGGGTAATTGCGTGACGCCGGGAACCAGAATATCTATCACGTTACCAGGAATTAACCACGGACGGTCTGGCGGCAGGTGAACCGAGTTTCCACTGGCAATCGTCAGTGTTTTATGCTCCAGCAGAAGATGTAATCCGTTAGGCAACGTTGCCCGTGAACCCGTCATACCACGCTGTGCCACTGCTACAGCCTGCTCCACATGCGAAAATCCTACATCACGCAAATTGTCATTGAGTTTATAAGCTGCCTGGCGGATAATAGCCCGTTGTACGGCCAGTGGCTGCTCCCGCCAACGTACCAAATCAAAGGTATATGCATCGGAATACGCAGACACCAGCAGCGCATCCCACGCCACACTGATGTATTCCGTTATAAGTTCGTAATCCGCCCTGATAACATCCGCCAGGTTTTGAAGGCGTACCGATATTCGGGGGTTAATCTGTTCCAAATAAGGGATAACTTCGTGACGAAGTTTATTGCGGAAATACGTAATATCCAGATTCGAACGGTCAAAACGTGTTTCAATCCCCTGTTGCTCCAGATAGGCATGAATCTCAGCCCGGGCAGTGCCCAGCAAGGGGCGAATAATCGTCATTCCCGGGCAGGACTTGTTAGCCAACGGAAGCACCTGGAACTTTTGCATAGGTGTTGACGGCAACATTCCCCGTAATCCTGCAGGACCGGCGCCACGCAGCAGATGCATAAGAACAGTCTCTGCCTGATCATCCGCATTATGACCAACAGCAATGCGGGAGGCGCCGCATTTTTCAGCAACTTCTACCAGGAAGTTATAGCGCTCTATGCGAGCAGCCTCTTCCAAAGCCAATTTCTCACGCTGGGCAATGGCTGGTAAATTTACACGCAGCGTGGTACAGGGCAAAGACCAGGCTTCTGCCAAACGCGCCACAAAAGCTTCGTCTTCGTCCGCATCAGCACCACGAATGCTGTGATTCAGGTGTGCGACATGCAGATCAAGTTCCAGAGGTTCTGATAACTGCTTCAGCAAGTGTAAAAGCGTCACTGAATCAGGACCGCCAGATACGCCCACCACGATTAGAGATCCGGGTGGAATAAGCCCATGATCGACAATATATTTTTCAACGCTGCGCAGCAAATCCATATTCTATCCAGTGTTCATCAGGACATAGATAAGATTGTTGTCCTAGATATTAACGGTTGCCCCACAATAATCACATTCCAACTGTTTCATTCCCTTAAACACTGCAGGTAATGGAGCATTACAGTTCGGACATTGGGTTGGCAATTCTTTTGCCGGTTCAGTCACTTCAGCTTCGATCTCGGCAGCGAGCTGCTCCTCCGGAGGCGGTGCACCAAAGCGGTCAGCGTCTATCTGCCCGCTCTTCGCGCGGCGTATCAGGCTGGTCCACTCTTCATTATCAGCGCCGGTCAACTGCAATGTGACATCACTGGGTATATCACGCGTCCGCTCACTGAATCTGAGGGTCAGCATCTCTTTACGCTGGAGGAACGCCTTCTGATCTTCAGACTCAAGCTCATCCACAGCTCCGATGGGTGAATCCCAGAGCATTTCCTGTACCAGCTTCTTCTGCGTCGTGATAAAAAGAACTTTCTTCGTTGCTACTTCCTGACGCTGTTCAAAGATGACACGTGCATCCGTGAGGAAAAGCAACCCCTCAGGTTCGTCGGGATCACTCGTCCAGACCGCTTTACAGGCAGCGATACCGTGCTCATCCGGCAGCAAATCAAAGGATGCATTGTCCAGTGAATCCATAATAAATAATGCATCATCCAACTCTTTTTGAATCTGCCAGGATTCCTGTTGGGTTGTGTCAAAAGTGCTCTTCACCCGGCTTTCGGCAGTTGTGATGGCTTGCTGAAAACTGAAGATGCGCGATTCAGCAGTACCAATCAATCCAGCATCACGCGTAGCACGTTGCAGCAACCCCTCGACCTCGCGTGATGAGTTCTGCAGAACCCGGCGTTGATCCTCAAGCAACCGCATCGCAATCTGCTGCTGTGCAGGCCAACGCTGCTGCAGTGACGCCGATTTTATTCTCCCAATCACGCCCAAAGCGATACCCGCGCGATCTTACGTTCCCCATTTTCTGACTCAGGTTATTCAGATTCTGGGAGACCTGGTCAAGGGCATCAAATAAGGAAGCCAATGCGACGCCACCAGCAACCCGGTCCCAGTTGGAACGGGCCATAGCCAGCCTTTGCGCCACCATATCCGATTGACCCGCTACCGTATTGCCCATTGTTGTACTGTAGGAGGCGCTGGTAGGGGTACTGCTCTTGATCGTCGTCTTTCCTGTTTTGGGATTGGAAGGCGTTTTTGAACCAATGGATGATGAGATTGTGCGGGGGCGCGATGGCTGAGGGCTTTTCGAACTGCTGGATGGTAATTTAGATGATGGACCCTTTACGCCCCCACTACGTCGGGAGTCAGATGGGCGATTTTTTGTTCCCCCAGACCTGTTGCCACTTCCCTTACTTTTCGTTTGCATCAATTCCTCCTTAATCATAGACTGTCAAAAACAAACCCTGTTTGGGGATAAAGCCTTAACACAATCTGATGATAGTGTCCTTAAGCACCGACAATAGACTAATAACACAGCCCAGCCTTGTCTGGTCAATCCACACCGCTTTGGCTGCTTATGTGATAGCTCAAATAAGCCTGGATAAATGCATCCAAATCACCATCCAACACTGCCTGGATATTGCCAGTTTCCTGGTTAGTCCGGTGATCTTTGACCATCTGATAGGGGTGCAGCACATAAGACCTGATCTGATTACCCCATCCTGCATCCACATGGTCACCTTTCAAATCATTCAAGTGTTGTTGATGTTCTTCCTCCTGCCTTTGAACAAGCTGACCTTTAAGAATACGTAAAGCTGTTTCTTTATTCTGTCCCTGTGATCGTTCATTCTGACACGAAACTATAATACCTGTTGGAAGGTGGGTGATCCGTACCGCTGTATCATTCTTTTGCATATGCTGACCCCCGGCAGAAGATGCGCGGAATGTATCGATCTGTAAATCCTTGGGATCAATGACAACCGCCGCGCTTTCAGCAATATCGGGCCACACCTCCACCAACGCAAATGAAGTGTGACGGCGGTGTGCGGCATCAAAGGGAGAAAGCCGGACAAGCCGGTGAACACCCCGTTCAGATCTGAGGTAACCATAAGCATAGCGGCCCCTGATGCCAATTGTGACGCTCTTCATCCCGGCGCCATCGCCCTCCATAGAGTCATAGATTTCTGCTTTAAACTTACGGCGTTCCGCCCATCGCAAGAACATCCGGAGCAGCATACTCGCCCAGTCCTGTGAATCCGTTCCACCTGCGCCGGCATGGATAGCGAGAATAGCATTGAATTTATCATATAAACCTGATAGCTGCAATCCGAATTCAGCTTCTGCCAGTTGCGCTTCCAGGTCTTCGGTTTCCCTTATCAACTCCGGGATTAAGTCGGCATCTTCCAGCGCGTCAAGCTCTTGTGTGTAATGAATAGCCTGTTGGAGATCTGTCCAAAACGAGACGGTCTCCTTTAATTCTGATAAACGCTGCATAGACTCGCTGGCGCTTTGTGGGTCATTCCAAAAATCAGCTTCTGCGCTGATTTTTTCAAGGTTTTTTATTTCCTGAATCTGGCTAGCGAGGTCAAAGACGCCTCCAAATGGCTTCAGCTCGCGAAGCAAGATCTTCCAACTGGTTTGAAATAACGCTCATGGAACCTCCGAATGTTTTAAAGTTAGTGTTTAAAAGCTAATGTTTCATTGATTGTAAAGCACGCAGGTATCAATTCTGCCCAAGTAATCCCTCGATAAATCCTGCACGATCGAAGATTTCGAGATCATCGATCTTTTCACCAACACCAACAAAACGCACAGGGAGTTTCAAAGTGTCTCCGATGGATAAAACCATCCCCCCTTTGGCGCTGCCATCCAGTTTTGCCAAAACGATACCGCTCACATTGACAGCATCCAGAAACTGCCGCGCCTGGACCAAACCGTTCTGCCCGGTGTTCGCGTCCAGCACCAACAGCGTTTCGTGCGGCGCCCAAGCGACACGCTTGGCAATAACACGGTGGATTTTTACCATTTCAGCCATCAAGTTGTGCTGGGTGTGCAGGCGTCCTGCCGTATCCACGATGACCATATTGGCCTTATGCGCCTGCGCATATTGAATTGCATCATACGCTACAGCGCTGGGATCACCACCCTCCGGTCCCGTAATGACGGGCACCCCGGCTCTTTCCCCCCAAACTTCAAGTTGATCCATCGCCGCCGCCCGGAAGGTGTCGGCAGCAGCGAGGACAACCTTCTTTCCTTGCCGTTTGAAATAAGCGGCTAATTTAGCGATACTCGTGGTCTTACCTGACCCATTCACACCCACAACCAGGATCACCACCAGGGGCCAATCCAGGTTCAGGGGTCCGGCTTCCGGCAAAAGCTGTGAAAGCGCATCCTGCAGCGCAAGCCTGCAAATCTTTTTTGCGGTACAACCCCTGCTCTTCCACCTGCGCGCGCAGGTTCTGGACAAGCTTTAAAGTGGTTTCCACACCGACATCCCCCTGGATGAGCACAGCTTCCAGGTCTTCCCAGGTATCATCGTCGATCTCGCCGGTGCCCAGGATATTCATAATCTGCCCGAAAACCGCATTCCGCGTCTTCCGCAGACTCTCAAAGATTCCTTTCATACGTCATGCCTCCAAAGGCGATTATAGCCTCAGGTTACAAGGGCGTCAAGAAAGGGGGTGGATTTCAGAATGGGGGCATACCATAGAATTAGCGAGCGCAGGCAGGCATTCGAACTGGAAATTGCCCATTCTGAAATGCACCTTGGCAGTTTTGGTCCGAAAGTAGGCCTGACTTGGGTATTGATTGATCCAAAACTGCTATCAATTCCAATGTTAATTGGGCTATTGATCACCTTTTACCAGAAAAATGGAACACACCCAAGAGAGGGGTGGATTTCAGAATGGGGGCATACCATAGAATTAGCGAGCGCAGGCAGGCATTCGAAACGGTTAGTCCTGATTAAACACAGCTGACTTTTAACCTTCCCGGAAGATGAATGAAGCTCTTCTGGGGATAATGATTAAACCTTATCCGCTGAAGAACAATCCTTCCGGGAAGGTGGTTCGTTTTACGCTATAGCAGCAACCTTGTTAAGCCCTCAGCCACCCACTCGGAGGGTGAGGACCCTGTACGCCGCTATGGGCACAGAAATGCTCCCCTCTGCAACTGAGAAGCAAGGCTGGTCAAGTGGTCGCTCCAGGGTGTCGGCAAGGCAAACACTCACACCCGCACTCACCAGCGTCTCAGAGAAACTAAGCCGGGCTGTAGTATCCTTGCCCTCAACTTCCACCAGGCGCAGCACCAGGGCTTTATTATCCTGGCTTTTCTTCAGAGAGACCATACGGACATTAACGGGCTCTACCCCAACCAATGCATGGCGGATTGGCAAATCACCATCGTGAAAATCGCTGCTGACCACATCTACAGGAATATTCCAGTCCTCGCCAGCTGCCACGCAGTTCCCGGTACTCCAGCCTGTCTCATGGATCACCAGCGCGTAATTAATCGTATGCACGCCCAAATCCGGCAGTGGATCAGGATCAATGCTGCCCCGCAGGAGCGTCATATTGAGTGCCGTACCCTCCACATTGAAGCCGTATTTCGAAGCGTTGACCAGCGTAACGCCCTGCCCATCCGCTTCGGAGAGGTCAACCCACCGCTGCGCCGGCACCTCTTCGCCATTGAACAGATCGCGTTGAATGCTGCCAAACGGGATTTCATAAAAGGCATGCGGCGTATTCATCGCTAACGGGAACCGGACCTTAAGATGCGGAATCCCTGCTTGCGCATTGCCGATCTGGCGCCAGTCGATGCGCGCGCTGAATTCAACGCGCGGCGTTCCGGCAGTCAGGGTGATATCCAGCGCTATCGATGTGGCGTCCTCCAGCGTGCGGGTCCAGCGATAAGTATAGACATGGGGGCCATTATGTATCTTTTCCAGGCGACCGCCGTCCTTCAAATCCTGGCGTTTGATGAATTGCCCGATGACCCAGGCTGTCATACCCTGATTGGCTTCCACACAGTACTGCAGCATGCCGATTGCCTTGCCCGGGACAACCCAATCACGTCCGGTCCGCTTGTCCACCAAACTGACAATGCTGCCGGATGCTGCATCCAACCGAAGCCTGATGTGTTCGTTCTCCAGGGTCGCTTGATCAATCTGCCGCGTGCGCAACGCCCCGCCTACGCCATTCCACAAGCTTACAGGGACAGGTTCAGGCAAACCCAGTTCGAGGCGCCGGTCAGAGACACACACTGCTGCATAGCCCAACGCTGGGAGATCCACCGGGAAGGCGACTTCGATATAACGGTGTCCGGCATAACGCCCATGACCCAGCACCTGCACCGGCACAACCGGATCTTGATCGCTGCTGGCGACCAGGTAATCCGGGTCCAGCGCGGTATCCCACAGTTTAACCCGGATAACTTCACGCCGCGCATGAGCCAGGCTGTTGAAGGCAAGATAGACCCGATCACTCGTCTGCGCCATGCTGAAGGCGGATTCGCCCCCCGCACCGGTTGCGTTCCCTACCCCGGCGCCCAGGCTGATGCCCGACTCCTGTTTGTCCTTGTAAGCACGAACGGTTCCATCCAGATCAAAATTCTTGCGCAACGATTCCGTATGCACACGCAGGCTCAACGCGCGCAGCGCATTCGTGCGCGCCATCATTGCCGCAGCCTGCACGTCCTGCGCGTGACCTAATGTGTAGTGCCGGGTCGCCTGTATACCCGAACCCGGCAGAATATCGTGGAATTGGTCAAAGAGCAAGTGCCGCCACGCCGCTTCCAGATTTGCATAGGGATAGGGGACATCTGCAAGGCAGTCGCCCAGCGATGCCGCCACTTCTGCTGCATATAACAGATTCTCACCGTGCCGGTTAGCCTCTTTCTGCCGGGCCTGGGACGTATAGCATCCGGCAAACACAAAGTTGCGCTCGCCATGGATCTCCGGCAGCGCGACACCAGCAGACTCCGCGACATCAAAGAAATGCTGCAGAGTCGAGAACTCCACCCGGGGATAAACCGGCCACGTTTGCATCTCGTGGAGCCGCTGCAGGTCGCGGCGTGTTGGGCCCCCACCATGATCTCCCACACCATAAAGTACCGGCATCGTCCGCAATCCGGTCTCCGCAGCATAAGGGATCAACGGCTCCGCTATATTAGGCGCAATCGCGACACTCTCGCGGTCAGAGGTAAAGTGCATATACCACTGGATATCGTTAAAAGTCAGGATGCGGGACCCATCCGCGCCAACCCACCAATAAACGTGGGGACCGCGACTACCCCGGCAATGGTAATAATACCGCACCCCACCCTGCGTGAGAATAGCCGGCAGGCTGGCGGGATGCCCGAAAGTATCCGGCTCAAAGTCGATGCGCACATCCTCGGGCGCCAGGTCAAACTTATCCTGGAAATACGCGCGCGTGTAAAGCAGGTGGCGGCTGATGCTCTCGCCGCTCGCCAGATTCTTGTCACCTTCAACCCACTGGCTGGCGGTGACTTCCCAGCGCCCCTCACGCACCCGCTGCCGGATGCGGTCGAACATCGCCGGGTTGTATTTCTCTATAAGGGCATAGACAGAGGCCTGGCTTTGAGAGAAAATAAAACCGGGGAACTCATCCATCAATTTAAGCATAGTCTGAAACGTATCGTGCGTTAAACCCACCGTTTCGGACCATGTCCACTGCCAATTCATATCAATATGCGCATGCCCGACGCAGAGCAGTGTATATGTCTTCGCCGCTGCACTCAGGGGCGACAGCACGGCTTCGGCTCTGGCAATCAGCGCGTCGACATCCCTCCCAGGCTGGCGCAGCCCCTCATTGACGATTGATCCGGCTTCGAGTACCCGCGCTGACCATGCCGGCGCGGTATCCGGGTTAACAGCACACAACTGTTTGGCAAATCCCAATTGCGCTTGCAGGCGCTCCAGTTTCCCGGCAAGGAAACCGGCATGATATCCCAATTCCTGATCAAGCTCCGAATAACGAACTGAAAAAGCTTTGTCCATTGATGTCTCCTTAAAAATAAATCGATCTGTATCCTGAAGCTAATATAAACTCACTTCCAGGCCCTGATCATCCACAATCATGTTGGCGCTGCCGCGAAAATGCTCCGGATTGCGCACAAAGGTCAAATAATCCAGGAGTTGCCGTGCAGAATTGACCGAATTGTGTGCCAGCACCAGACTGCCAGGACGGAGCGTGTGCAGCCCGGCTTCCAGAATGTCCAGATAGATGGATTTCCCACGTCCCCGGGGACCATCCGCGTCAATATACAGTAAATCAATTTTTTCCTGCATATTCTGCAGCCACGGAATGCCATCTTCACCCAGAATTTCGACCTGAACGCCGTGTGTTTCCAGCGTCGCCACATTCCGGCGCGCCCTGTCTGCCTCATCTGCCCGAATCTCTATGCCTACCACCCGGTCCGCATGGTGGCACATGCCAGGTCCAATTGCCGCACCGGCATTGGAGATAAAGGTATTTCCACAGAACACCCCGATGGCTACCATAACCCTGGGTTGGGCAATACCGTTAATAGCATAAAGCAACCGCTGCATGCGGGGAGTGATCGCCGTCCACGGAATATCAAAGCGCTGGCGCACCGCAGTTCTGTGGGCGAGGAATTTATCCTTATCATAGCCCGCATCCGGTAATATCCGGGCTTGCACCAAAGTATCGAGGGCGGCATCCACCACCGCTATTTCCTGCTCCAGGGGCTCTACCTGCCGGTGCGGTTCATACCAATTGACTTTGTACTGTGACCAACCTGGCTCTTCAAATGTGACAGCCATAAAACTCCTTGGGGTCGAATGTCGTATATATATCAGGTGATTATAGTCCAAGCACGTTAATTTATAGCATAAATCCATAGAACCTAATCACAAAGGAGCACAAGCACAATGAAAAGGTATATCATCCGCCAGAAGATATTGGCGATCACCGATAATTTTACGATTCACACACCGGATAACACCGATGCTTTTTACGTCAAAGGGCGTTTATTGAGCATCGGCGACAAACTTGTCTTGCGCGACCCCCACGGCTCCGGTAAAATAGTGATCAAGGAAAAAGTGTTGCGCATTCGGTCCACATACCGGATCAAACAAAAGGGCAAAACACTCGCCACAATCAACAAACGCCTGCTGACGGTTGTGCGTGACAAGTTCAAGGTGAAAATGCATGAAGGACCTGACCTGGAAATCGTTGGTGATATCTGGGCGCATGAGTACCGGTTTATGCGGCAGGGAAAGGAAGTGGCGCATGTTTCAAAGCGCTGGATAGCCTTGACCGACCGCTACGGCGTACAGGTTGAAGATGATGAAAATGCGCTTTTAATTTGTGCCTGCGCGATTGTGATCGATATGGTCAGTCACAACACAGAATCCCGCCCGGAATAAAGTTACGCAGTTTATATGTGCATCACAGGTGCGCTGTTTTCCCGCGCACCTGTCTGTATTCACCGTTAACTCCTACTTACCCATCGCCCGGAGAGCCTGCAGGCTCCGCGCTGAGACGTCAAATCCTATGCCGTCCTGTCTACCCTCTTCAACAACATACCACTCCGGATGGTGCAGCGTATCGCACAAGCGAAAAATTTGCTCCCAATCCGCTTTCCCCTCACCGATGACGCTATCCGGTCCACCGCCATAATCCTTGAGATGCACAGAACGGGCACGACCCGGAAATTTTATCAACATCGCGATGGGGTCGCCATCCCCGACAACACAGTTCCCGATGTCCATTTGCATCACCACTTCGTCACGGGTGTTGCTGAACAGAATCTCCCAGGCGGTCTCTTCACCAAAACGCACGAAATCAAAGGGATGCGCATGGTAACCGGTCAACATACTCAGGGGTTGCAGTTTTTCCGCTGCGCTATTGAGAATTTCCGCGAGTTCCATGATGGTATCCAGGCTGCTCATGCGCTGCTTGTCAGCGGCGATAATCAGGAATCGGCTACCCAAAATCTGATTCAGTTCAATTGTCCGTTTCAGATTGTCGCCCAAGAGCGCCGATGTGCTTAGGTGCATACCGCAGCACTTCAAGTTATTGTCGTCAAACAACCCGCGCAACACTTTAGCTTCCCACCCCATCCACGCCACGCTGTCCCCAGGATAACCCCAGGGTTCAGCCCCCACATAACCGATCTCAGAAACTGACTTGAGTGCTGCCGGTAAATCCCGACTGCATTCACCACGCACCGAATATAATTGTAATGCGATAGGCACCTTGTTTTGATCGTCTTGCACGATAACCTCCCCGAATATGAATGACTGATGATAATATTATAATGCTGTTAGTCGCACGGAGACAAACAGCCCTGCAAACGCAGCCCTATGCCGTGCCCGTCCCACCGGCAAGCCGAATGGCATAGTGCAGCGCTGCCGTCATACTGCCGGGGTCAGCTACGCCCTGACCCGCAATGTCAAATGCGGTTCCATGAGCAGTCGTTGTCCCAATAACCGGTAAGCCCATATACAAGGTTGCCCCGGATTCTGCAGGCTGGAGTTTTCGAGCCGTATTCGCGTGATCATGATACATACACACCACACCATCATAATCACCGCGTAAAGCCAGGACAAAGACGATATCTGCCGGAACCGGACCTTTGACGTTCATCCCCATTTGGCATGCTTCCACAATCGCAGGTTGGATTTCATTGATCTCCTCCCTGCCGAGTAACCCGCCTTCACCTGAATGCGGGTTCAAACCTGTCACCGCGATTCTGGGCTGGACATCCATTATTTTTGATAATGCCGCATGCATTTGTTTGGTATACCACAGGATACGATCCGTTTTCACCAGAGGAAGAATATCCTTGAACGCCACATGCTCAGCCACCGCAACTGTCCATACTTTGCCCATTACACCCATAAAGAACGTATCACTGCACCCTGTGATTTCGGCAAAATATTCCAGTTCGTCCAGATATTCATAGCCTGCATCATGGAATGCCTTTTTATTGATGGGCGCAGACACAATACCGTGTATTTCACCGTCCATTGCCAATTGCCAGGCTTGCTGCAGGCACGCAGCAGCTGCACCACCCAGGGCTGGATTCATCTCGCCCCAGGTAAACGCCGGTAAGGTCAGGGCTTCCGGTTGCAAGATATCCAGGTGCAAGGGTGTGAATTTCGCTTCTGCAAGACTGCCGATCCTATTAAACTGGATGCCCTTACCCAATTTCAGGTTAATTTTTTGAAAGGCTGCCGGATCGCCGATGACAAGAGGACGACATGCCTCATAAAACCGCTTTTGTGATAATACCTTCAGCACCAATTCAGGTCCAATTCCTGCCGGGTCCCCCATGGTCAGCGCTATAATGGGTCGCATGTTTGTCCTCCACAACGCTAAGCTAAGCTTTCCCAATATGGGAAAATAGGTATGATAAAAATATTGATCACAAACCTAAACGGAAGAAGGCATTGGCATTCCCAAACAGCCAATCATAAGCGACCGCTTTCGCCTCATCCAGATCAAGATATTCCATTTCTACCATATCAGACAGCGCGATCGAAATATTATCACGTGCAATGTCGGCATGAGCCCAGGCGCGCTCGACACTTCCGCCAAAATCCGAGCCATAACCGTGGATTTTCCCGTGCGGGACGCTGCTGAGTGCCTGTTTGAACAGATTCTGACAGTACACCGGATCGATAATATTCGCCCAACAGAAGTCCAGGCTAACGTTTGGATAATTTTTACCCATATACAGCAATTCACCCGCGTAGGGCCAGTTAGCGTGGAACAAATCAAAGCGTACATCACGGTGCAGTTCAATGACTTTGGTCAGTTGTACGGCATTCGTTTTGGCAATATCATTTCGGATACCCGCCATATGTCCGGTGTGTATCTGCACCGGCAGGTCAAGATCCCGGGCCATCCGCATAAAAGCATGGAACAGGAAATCATCCAGGGGTTTAATGCCGTCAGGATACGCCGCGCTGCGCCTCGGATCCTCCATAAACCAATTAAATATAGCCTCTGCCTCAGACCGCGAAGGATTTCCATAATCCAGCATTCGCGTGTAAGCGGACTGGTCTTTGAAAGTGACTGCGCCATAGGCCTTGTGGGCCTGGAAGATCTCGCGGCACGCCTCCAAATATTCATCCAGCGAGGTCACCGTGCGTTTCAAAGGCGCCACACGCTCCTGCACTTCTGTGTAACTGCGGATGCTGTGAAAAGCCGGCAGCGAAATCGCCAATCTGCCCCTGGGTGTCAGCGGAAGGGATCCATCCAGAACTTTGTTGACATCCGGCCAGATATCTAAAACACGGGCTACAATATTGGCTTTGTCCAGAATACTCTCGAATTTCTCCGCGTCACTGAGATCCATCAATTTTCCCTGCATGCGGTTTAACCCTTCCAGGGATAAATCCCATTCAGCGTAGAAAACTTCCAGCACCCGCCGTGTCACCTGTGCGTAGCCGGTATGGCATGTGCGCTTCCAGGCTTTCTCCAATATGGGCCAACGCTCCTCAAGTGAAAGTTTGGTATCCTCAAGGATTAGCATATCTCTGTCAGACGATGCACTTTGCACATCACTATGAAAATAGCCAGCAATGACAACCTGAATCGCATCCCGGTATGCAGGTCCGCATTCACCTGAATGATCGTGGCAATCCACGATAGGCAGGGTCTCACAATACGCCCGTAACACTTCATAACATTTCGCTGTACCGCGCATCACTGTACCTCCATGGGTAATTTAACCAGATACATCTTCCTTATGTTAAAAACTGCAAAGCATCCACCAGAACTTCCCGTTCACCAAAACCACCTGCCTTTGTGACAACAGGACTTCCATGAGCTAATCCGCCAATAAATAGTCCCCAGGGAACGCCAGGATGCACCTGCCCACCCAGAGAAATGGCTTGCGCATCCAATGCGGCACTCATCTGATAAACCATATCCCCGCCGGTCAGAACCAGACCGACGGGCGGGGCAATCAACATCAATGCCCTGGCGACTTCTGCTAACCGAGAGCATATCAGCATTGATTGACCAGGCAAATCAGGCAGTTCATGTGCTGTCAACAAGGCTGCACCCCGACTGGACAAATGGTTTCGCAACACTTCTACCACGGGTTCAACAGATGCAGATGCGTCCAAGAACCATGCAACCTCCGGGCACAAGCCATGGATCCCGCACTTCTCTGCGTAATCAATTTGCTGCACCGTATGGGGATTCCGGCTGGCGATTACGCCCAATACGCCCACGCCATGACGGCTTGAATCCTCCAGGCAGGGCGCGTGGGTTTTGCTCTGCAATGTCTGCGCCAACGCCATAGCCAGACCGGCAGAGCCGCAAAATAACCTTATACCGGCAGCACGAGCCGCGTTCACCAACATGTTCAAGTCATCCATGGTCTCTGCGTCAGCTACGGCAATAAGCCGCTGTGCAGCGCTATTCTGCAATACCGTCCTGATTGCATCCGGACCCTGACGTACAACTTCCAATGATAAGGCGACAGCGTGTGCGTGATTATCATAAAATAAGTCGCGCACATTCGCTGTCGCCACTTCCACACCAAAAGATGTTTGATCAAGAGGGCGCCCGTCCACATATTGGATACCCGCCACCGTGGTGCGGTTCTGGGCTGGGAAAGCCGGAGCAACCAGAGCTTTGGATATTCCACATCCTGCCATCACTGCTGCAAGTTCTGCAGCAGGATGCCCACGCAATGTAGAATCAATCTTTTTATATATTAAAACAGAACCATCCGATTTCGATAACTGAAGCGCTGCATTTTGCACGATAGCAGCGGCGTTGTCCCTGGTCATATGGCGGCTTTCGGTCGAAATTGCCAATACATCACCCGGAGGTGGATCTTTGATATCCCAAACGACATGGGTCTGATAGCCCTGTTCAGCAAAACTGACCCCGCTGTCAGCTGCCCCGGAAAGATCATCGGCGATTATAATCACTGCCGGCACTTAGCTCTCCTTACTGGACGCTGTCATCACCCCGGCAGTTTGCCTTGCTGCCAACATCTTCAAAGCAACGTCGATGGCGGAGAGCAGGCTTGTCTCACGGGCCTGACCTGTCCCGGCAATATCAAATGCAGTACCATGGTCGACGGAAGTCCGGATAATGGGCAAACCCATACTGACGTTTACACCCTCATCAAAAGCCAGCAATTTCATTGGAATGTGCCCTTGATCATGATACATGGCCACCACAATATCATAAAATCCTTTGGATGCCCGGAGGAATACGGTATCAGGCGGTTGGGGGTCTGATACACAATAACCTTTATCTCTGGCTTGTTGGATTGCCGGCAATATCTCTATGATTTCCTGATTGCCAAATAATCCTCCTTCGCCAGCGTGCGGGTTGAGGCCTGCAACAGCAATCCGGGGCGCCGGAATACCCAGGGCGCGACAGGCAGTATAGGCAAGATCAATCACTTCCAGGACGCGCTGGCGGGTCACCCGTTGAATGGCTTCTGATAACGGGACGTGCGTGCTTACGTGGACTACGCGCAACGAAGCGCTTGTTAGTAGCATGCTGACCTTTTGCGCGCCGGTACGTTCAGTCAGGAGTTCAGTGTGCCCCGCATAGTGAAAACCCGCTTTATTCATCGCATCCTTATTGAGAGGCGCGGTCACAATAGCATCAACATCGCCTGCCATCGCCAGGTCGCAAGCCAGCTGTACATAAGCGACAGCTGCCTGACCGCTCTGCGCGCTAATCTGCCCAACGGGACACAAAATGGGGTCAGCATTGTTGAGATCCAGCAGCGTGAGTATACCAGGCTGGTATGTGCCCGCTTGCGGGTTATCCACAACTTCGATGACAAGCGGGGGTATCTTAACCCACTTCAGGGCACGCTCGAGGATGCGCTTATCCCCCAGTACAATAAGCCGGCAGCGTGAGAATAGCGCCACATCAGTTAAAGCCTTCAGAATGATTTCTGGACCGATCCCCGCGGGATCCCCCAGCGTTACAGCAATCATGGGTCGCATATCCTGTTTTTTTGTCATTTTCATCCACCTATGTCTGAGCAACAGTCGGGACATCTGGTATGGGAAGGTAGACGATAAATTCTGTTCCCTCACCGCCGATCCCCGTGCTGTGAACTTCTATTCGCCCTTTATGCCGTTCCACAATTTCATGGGCGATAGCTAACCCTAACCCGGTGCCGGGGATGCCGGAACCACTCCCCACTGTACCGCGGTAGAAGCGGGTGAGAATGCGCTCTTGCTCATCGATGGCAATCCCTGGACCGGTGTCGCGCACACTTATGCCAGCCCATTTGCGCCCATCAATGTCAGCCAACAGCGTTCGCACCATTATCTTCCCGCCTGATGGTGTATAGTTTACTGCATTTGTGAGCAACACACCGATCACCTGCCCCATCTGATTGCGATCAGCGATAACCAGCAGTGGCTCAACCGTACCCGCAAACGTCATAACCAAACCCTTGTCCTGCGCCAATATGACACGGTCCTTAACATATTCATGCGCCAACGCGTTGATATCTACAGTGTCATAGACAAGATTTGTCCGGTCCTGGTCCATCCGCGAAAGCGTCAGAACATCCTCAACCAGGGTCGTAAGGCGTTGTGTTTCGCGTTGGAGTGCCTGGATATATTCATCCTGTCGCTCCGGGCGTTTCAGTAACAATTCATGATAGAGTCTTAGACTGGTTATCGGCGTACGCAGCTCATGGGAAACATTGGACACGAACTGATCCTTGACCAAACTTAGGGCGCGCAGATTTTCGTTTGCCACCTCTAATGCATTGGTACGCTCAGCAACCCTTAGTTCCAAATCTGCTGCGTGGTCTTTTATTTGTCCGTGCAGCCTGGCTTGTTGAATCGCGATTGCCAGCTGGTCAGCAGCTGCCTGGGCGGCTTCCATCTGCTCAAAAGATAACTGCAGCGCATTCGCAAAGCCCAGACTCAAAATTCCGACAAGCTCACCCTGAAGCATCAGTGGGATATTAATATTGGATTGAATTCCTTCGTTCATAAGGATTTCTTCTATCAGGGGAGGGATGCCCTGTCCACCCAAGTCTCCCGCTGTATATACCTTTCCTTCCAGCAAATCAGGCGGGACATACTGGCTAAAATTTTCAATACTTGTATGAGTTATCTCTGAGGTCTGGGATCCGCCAGCCATCTGAACAGAGAAAAGCACAGCACGATCAGCGGGTAAATCAGCCAACACGACACCAGCCCATTGACAGGGCGCTAGCTGATGGATACGTTCTAATACTGCTCCCGCAATGGCATCGGGTGATTCTGCTGCAAGTATATTCTGATCAATTTCCCGCAGAACCCGCAGGCGTTCCACATAACGGTGTAAAGCCTTTTGCGCGATCTGCCTTTCTATCACAGCCCCGAGTATATTTGCTGCTGTATGCAGGGCTTCGATGATTGCGGTTGACCAGGTCCGCTCCTCCTTATTCAAATTGAAACTAACGACACCCCACAATGCGTCCTGCACAAATATTGGCATATGGACAAAGGACACGATGCCCCACACCCGCTGCAGAACCCTTTCGCGCCGAGTCATATCCGAAACACGTCCATAAAACGCCTGTCCTTTATTCCAGATCTCCAGCATACGTCCATAGCCCACAGCGATGACATCGACGTTCTTAAACCGTGGCTCATCAATAAAAGATGTGATGCCGTCAGCACACCATTCATTGGTTAAACTGGCATACAGGACTTGATTGGCGTCAATCTGTTTGCGAAAAAGCACGACCGAATCCACATTCAGTACCTCGCCAAGCAGCGCCAGGATATCGTCGATATCCTCTTCCCAATCTTCAGTTTTTAATAATCTCTCCGTCGCTGTTCCCACCGCACGCAGGATGACATCATGCTGCTGAAGGTTAATATTGAGCTGCTGCGCTTCATGTACGGCAGATTGCAGTTCTACCGTGCGTGCCGCGACCATCTGCTCCAGATTCTCGCGATGTTTGCGCAGCTCCGCTTCCGCAATTTTACGGGCAGTAATCTCACGCACCACGACCACCCGTCCGATAAGGTTGCCGTGGCGGTTGCGCAGGGGCGCAACGCTGAACTCGTACTCATGGAGACCATCCAATAATGGGATACTGATTTCCGTAAAAATATCCTCTACGTGCTCGTAGGATTTGACAAGCTCTTGCCAGGGGGCAAATGCTTCTGAGACCGGCAGTCCGATAATATCACCATATTCGCGTCCCATCACGCTTTGTGCAGCACGGTTAAAATCTACTACACGGTTTTTAGCGTCCAAAACAACCACGGAATCCGGGAGGTTATCAACCACCACATGCCGACCCACAGGCGCCACGGCAAAAAGGCGAAACCTGAACAGCCCCCAAGCCAACATTATGTTGCTGATAGCAAAAGTGATCGGTGTGGTATCCCGGTGAAATGTGAAGGTTACGCCAACCAGTGTGAGTGCTGTTCCTATCAATGGGATAAGCGTGCCGGCAATAATAATACTTATCTGGACTCGAAACAGCTGCTGGGAGCGAATAAACCGGAGCACTAATAGAATAATTCCCAGAATAACGATACCATATCCATAAAATGCCCCTATCCAGACAAAAATCGTGAAATCATAAACCAGAGCAGTGAACGGATCTCCCGGGATCAAGGCTACGGCTGTGCGCAGCCAATTATGATTCCCACTCGCCAACACTAAAACAACGAACACAAAAGCCGGGGCGATAATTATAGCTCGGGCGCCTGTGGTATAGCGATCAAGATATCCGGTATAGGCAATAGTAAAAAAGAAAAAACCCATAAACCAGCCCACACCAGCAATGAATTGCGCATCATCCCAAAATATCTTTGATTCCAAGGTGGCGGAAGCCAGTTCCAGTAAATACCCCAGGGTCCATGCAGCCTGGCTAAGGGCCATCCAACCAAACGCCCCGGCACCCGGGACATCCCTCCGTCGTAAGGCAAGCAAACCTACCATGGCAGAAATGGATACTGAAACCATATAAGGAATCAGATACAACAATATTCGTTCGTGCACGGACACTCCCTAATTAAAAATAACTACAATATTCCCCAGGTTATTGGTAATTATACGATGATTCTCCGATGTTCAATTCAAAAATCATGGGCTACAGAGTCTTTCCTTTGGAGAAATTTAAATAAAGTCTGAATCAGGTCCCGTCCAAATTCCCGCGCAGCGTCTGCGGTGACGGTTTGCCCACGGACATTGGCATAGGGGATTTCGACGCTGGTGCCCATCACGATATCCGGAAGTTCAGCCGACCACTGCCCAAAACTCTTGCCTTCTGTATTATTGGCGCTGGTATTCCATGCCTGTCCAAATGGCATGTTATCCGCTGCCCGGTACTTCAAAGTGCCTGTTTGTCCTTCTTCCAGCAAATTGGAAAACATAACAACCCGTGCCCAATTATCCTGGTCAGGACCGCCTACGAAGTAGATAACCTCATGGTCATCGCCTTTCATATATGGGCAGTGTAAATCCATGGCGACCCGGAGTTTCCCCTGTGACCACTGGGGAATGATCTTACGCAGTGCCCGGGTCGTCGCATACAGGCTCGCTCCCTGATAATCACGATTATGGTCCCTGGGTCTGCGGAGTTTTCCCTGATCACCATCCTCCACACCATCTTTATCCATAAACGGAACGATGAAGAACTCGACATGCTGCTGCAGCCACCGTCCGGAAACCGACTCTGCCAGAATGGCTGCCATCATCCCCTCCAGGGTGTAGGTTGCCAAAGACTCACAGGCGTGATGCCGGCTGGCAAGCAGCACCCTGTGTTCCACCTGCCCATCCAGACAGCCCAGGTGCAGTACTTCCACCTCCCGTCCTTTCCGCGTATGGCATAAGGTGCCGGTTCGCAAATGGGGATTATCACCGTACGCGGTGATAAAAGCGTGCAAATGGCTTTCCAGATAAGGGATAGCAAAACAGAACCTGACCTCATCGAAATTGCGCGAAAATGTGTAGCTGAATCCGACACCCTCAGGATAGGATGACACGGCGTCAACGCCCAGCCATTGCCACGTCTCACCGGCATCAAGGCTGACAGCGGGTCCCCGCGTGCCCAATACGTCGCCCCGGGTAAAAATAAAAGTCAGTGTGCTCGAACCCGCGCCCCGAATCCGAAAACACCAGTAAAACCAGAAAGCTTCCGTGTCTCTGAGATCCTGATGTAAAAACACAGTATTGCCATCAATGGTATCGATGACGCTATTCCCTCCGGGAAAGTCACTGTCTATCCGGAATGGGGCTGGCTTTGCTTTTTCAGGTTCCATCCATTGACTCCTATCCTTCTGTTTTAGGTGATGTCCTATCCTCTGCCGGAGAGTATATTATTACGCAGCATTGTACACCCGGTGTCTGATGTGCCAATATTTCCGGTTATGTTAAGGTTTGCCCGAACACAACATAAAGTTACAATAAATAGACCTTGAACTTATATATTCATCCGACCAGGAGAAGTCTATGCGGAAAACGTCACCGAGTTATATCTGCTTATTACTTGTCATCATCTTGATGCTCTTTGTGGCTTGCAGTCCAGCACCTCTCCCCGTACCCACAAAATCTGTCACGATTACAGATAGCCTGGGCAGAAGCGTCGAACTGCCAGCCCCACCGGAACGGATCATCATCGCCGGCAAAGCCAATTTTATGATTAACGATGCAGTCTATCTCTTCCGTCAGGCGCCAGAAAGGGTGATCGGATTAACCCAGGCAAAGCAGGGAACACTGCAATTCACAGCATTATTGGATGCGGATTTCGAAGAAAAAGCCCGGTTCACACTGACTTCGAGCGCTGAAGAGATCGCCGCAGCCCAACCGGATTTAGTTTTAATGAAAAGTTTGATGCAGGAAACGCTGGGTAACAATTTGGAACAATTGAATATTCCGGTCGTGTATCTGGATTTGGAAACACCGGAGCAGTATGAACGCGACATTGCCATGCTGGGACAGGTCTTTGCAGATCAAGCCCGCGCAGATGCGATTTGGGCTTATTACCAAACCCTTCTGGACACGCTGCGGGAAGGCATCAAAGACATCCCGACCTCCGATCGTCCGTCTGTTCTGGTTGTCCAATACAATTCCAGTGGCGGTACGGATGCCTTCCAGGTTCCGCCGGCGACGTGGATTCAGACACAAATGGTCGAATTATCCGGAGGAACTCCGGTGTGGAAAGAAGCTGCTGAAGGCAATTGGGCAGTGGTCAACTTCGAGCAAATTGCGGCATGGAATCCGCAGCAAATATATGTCCTGAGCTATTTTGAGAACCCGGAAACAATCGTCAACACCCTGAAAGCCGATCCGAAATGGCAACAACTCGCAGCAGTGCAAAATGGCATGCTCCATGGTTTCCCCACAGATTTTTACAGTTGGGATCAGCCTGATACCCGCTGGAGTTTGGGATTGACATGGCTAGCCCGTACCATCCATGCTGCGCACTTCAATGAATTGGATATATCGCGCGCATTCTATCAATTCTACGGGGAACTCTACGGAATCGACACCCAGACAATCAACCAGGATATCGTCCCCCTTGTACAGGGTGTGCGTATTGCTGAAAATCCCGCGGATTAGCCTGAAGCCCTGATGAGACAAAAAAGCCAGCGGCGCCTGCTGCTTGCACTCACCCTGATACTCATAGCCATATTTGGCCTTTCGCTGTTCATTGGGCGTTATCCAAAACCCTATTGGATGCCTCCCGACCTGCTGTGGCGCGATCCGCTGGCGCGTCAACTGGTCTTGAATCTTAGATTACCCAGGATTATAACCGCATGCCTGCTGGGTATGGTCTTGTCCGCTGCCGGCATTGTCCTGCAAATGCTTTTCAGAAACCCACTGGTCGAACCAGGTTTCCTGGGAGTTTCACAAGGCGCTGCATTCGGCGCCGCGCTGGGGATTATCGCCCTGGGGACATCCCCACTCCTCCTGCAGGGCATGTCCACCTTATTCGCTCTACTGGGTCTGGCCGGCTCCTATTTATTAGCCCGGCATATCCGTTACGGGGGATGGACTTTAAGGTTAATTTTGGCGGGTATTGCTGTATCTGCTTTTTTTTCCTCCGGTGTTGGTTTGTTGAAGATTGTCGCGGATCCTCTCTCGGAACTTCCCGAGCTGATGTTCTGGCTTTTGGGCGCCCTGTGGGGGACAAACTGGACTAAGGTGATCACCATCCTGCCGGTTGTCATAATCTGTCTCATCGTCGTCATCGCAATGCGGTGGCGGCTTAACGTCCTCTCGCTGGATGACGAAACCGTCACCTCCCTGGGGGTTGCCGCGTCCACGGAGCGCGGTATACTGCTCCTCACCGTCGTCACCGCTACCGCTGCCCTGGTCTCCATTTCCGGCATTGTAGGATGGGTAGGGCTCATTATTCCGCAACTCGCGCGCCGGTGGTTCGGTGCGGACACGCAGGTCAGCCTTCCCGGTGCGATTCTGATTGGGGGGATCTTCACCCTCCTGTGTGACAACATCGCCCGCGCGCTGCTTCCCGGGGAAATCCCCCTGGGTATCCTTACCTCACTGCTGGGGGCAATACTCTTTATCCTGCTGATGGTGACCCGCTCCTCCAGCCTTGTCCGAAACCCATGAGTCTATAATGCCGGAATCACTTATCTCATTATCCAATATCAGCTTTCGTTATGCGGGACAGCTGCGTACTGTTTTCCAGGATTTCTCCCTGGAGATCCAACCCGGCACCATAACGGCAATCCTCGGGCCTAACGGTTCGGGCAAGACCACCCTTTTGCACCTTATCCTGGGGCACCTCAAACCAACCGATGGTGTCGTGTTACTTGGTCGCCGACCGCGTCAGAACTACGGCAAACGCGATATCGGCAAACTGATCGGGCTGGTCTCCCAGGATGAATATATCCCTTTCAATTTCACAGTTCTGGAATACGTGCTCCTGGGGCGCGCCCCTCACTTGCAGCTTCTGCAAACACCTTCTGGAGCAGATATCCACCTTGCGCGCCAGGCTCTCCATGACCTGGAGATTACTACATATGAGAACACACCCATCCAGTCGCTCAGTGGCGGGGAGCGCCAGTTGGCGATGATTGCGCGCGCGCTGGTTCAAAATCCAAGCATTCTATTGCTGGATGAACCGACCTCACATCTGGACATGAGCAACCGGAGCCGCGTTCTCTCACTCATGCGCAACCTGGCGCACCGAAATGTTACCCTTGTCTTCACCACCCAAAATCCAGGAACAGCCATGGCAGTGGCAGAATACAGCGTGCTGATGCGTGAGGGACAAACGTTGGCGTCAGGAAAGATAGAGGAAGTTCTGACAGCCTCAAATTTGACGGCAACTTACGGCGTGCCGATTAAAGTGTATGAAGTCGAGGGCAGACGCGTTATTGTAGAAGGCTAAATCTGCCGCACAAGTATCCAATTAAGAAAAAGATTTGACTGCGTCCCGATTATCATTGATTAATCTACTTAACACCCGCCGTTTTTTTGATCCTGCTCCCAGATACGCAAACCATGGCGGCTCAAGTAAATAGGAATATTCTGGTAAAGCGGGTTGCTGGCTTCAATCTCGCGCAGCATCTGGCGCTTGACATAAGACAACGACGGGCAAAGTAAAGTAACCGACCCGCCTTCGCCACCTGCGCCATTCACTTTCCAGCCCAACGCGCCATATGACTGTGCAATCTCAATCACTTTGTGCGCGTCCGCACTGACCAGATCAGGATGCAGCCTGGCTTGGGCGGCTGTGTTTTCACGCATCGCACTGCCCAGGGATGGAAAATCCCCCTCATAAATGGCATCCCTGGATTTTTCAGCTGTGACGCGTAAATCCTGCAGGCGTTTGGTGTCAGGTCCTTCATTTTCCAATTCGGCGATAACCTTTTCGTGAACCTGGGAGGATACATGCGTTTTACCCAGATAAATCAACGCCAAACGGCGCTCAAGTTCCCACCAGATCGCATTGGATACCTGGATCTGAGAGACAGAAGCATATGGATAATTTTGCATCT
Source organism: uncultured Chloroflexia bacterium (assembly GCA_963700595.1). Taxonomy (GTDB): domain Bacteria; phylum Chloroflexota; class Anaerolineae; order B4-G1; family SLSP01; genus PWVB01. Next base: position 1,004,575 of record CAVOYE010000005.1, on the reverse strand, counting down.
CAATATAATTTATACCGCCATAGGCACAGCACAATTGATCCTGGATACCCGACTGCTGTTTCAACATCTCAACCTCGACCGCATGCGCGGTGTAAGCCACCTCATGCGGGCTTAAGCGTCCCGGAGTTAACCGGTCCAAAGCCCCAATCAGCGCGACCGTCACGGCAGCAGAGGTCCCGGTTGAGCATCCTCCCGGCGCTTCAGAAAAAATCGTCGCCTGGATTGCGTATTCATCAGGCACGCCCATCCTTTCAATCGCTGCCTCCAGCAAGGGATGCCGGTCCCAGCCTGATAATTCGGGATGCACGGTATAACGTTCGCCGTAATTTTCGGCAAAGAGCATAATCCGCGGTTCGCCCGGGGCGTAGGGGTAGACTTCAATCTGAACTTCCACATAGGGGTAAACGCCGATGTTAAAGATTTTTCCATACTCCGCAAACCATGTATCGGTCCATCCCCCGTTATCGCAGATGCGAATCGGTGCAACGCTATTGATCACACGGTCCAGTTGACGCTCGCTGTTTTGGCTCATTAGACACACCTCATATTCAGACAACAGAATAAGACCTGACTTCGCGCTCCAAACGATCGCCTAATTCATCCTCTGCCAGATCCAGATCATAGTCACTCTGTAAGCCCATCCAAAACTGGGGAGAATTTCCAAAGAAACGCGACAGCCGTAAAGACGTATCTGCGGTAACACGTCGTTTGCCCAAAACTATTTCATTGATGCGCCTGGCATCAACACCTATATTGATCGCAAGTCGATTCTGGCTTAGATTCATGGGTTTTAAAAATTCTTCCATTAAAACTTCACCAGGATGTACTGGCTTGAGTCTTTTTTCTGTCATTTTATACCTTACCTTCTAATGATAGTCAACGACCTCTACATTATATGCATCACCATCTGACCACTCAAAGCAGATTCTCCATTGATCGTTAATCCGTATACTATACTGCCCCTCTCTATCTCCTTTTAACCTTTCCAACCGGTTTGCAGGTGGGAGACGTAAATCTTCAAGGTTTATCGAGTTGTTAATCATCCTGAGTTTACGATACGCCACTTGCTGGATGGATTGCGGCAGCTTTCGAGAGTAAGTGCGGCCAAATATCTTTTCGGTCTCTTTGCTCTTGAATGACCTGATCATAAATCAATTATATAGTGCGTAACGCTAAGTGTCAAACGCCATACTTTAACGGGGTGTCCGTCACTTTTCCGCAACGGTAATAAGTGTGCATACTCCGCACTTCGCCAATAATATAATGGTTTGCCTTGAGCAGGATGCTGTGGCGGGGCGGAGGTCTCCCTTGCATGCAGAAGCTCCGTGTTCCGCCCCGCCACCTGGTTTAAGGGGTGTGTCGGGTGCCTTGGGCACCCGACACACCCCAATGAAGAACAAGCGGCGCGGGAATCAAATTTGGATGCAAGAGAGGACCATTCCGCGCCGCACTAAGAGCATAGACGATGTATGGATGCAAAAATATGACGCACACCCAATTCAACGGGTGCATATCAAAATAGGGGGAATTCCTGAAGCGGCGCGGATTCATCAACCCACCAGGACCCATGGCAACTCCCGCGCCGAGTATATAAAGAAGCCTTTTTACTTTTGGCATGGCCAAAAGTAAAAAGGCTTTGGTTCTGCTAAGAATCAACCGTACAACGGGCCAAAATTCTCACAAGCCCGGAAGTCGGCGCCCATTGGATCCTGCGCGCCAAAAGCCGCCCATGCGCTGGGGCGGAAGATATCCTCTTCAGGAACGTTGTGCATGAAGACCGGGATGCGCAATAACGATGCCAATGTGATCAAATCAGCCCCAATATGACCGTAACTGATGGCCCCATGGTTTGCGCCCCAGTTATTCATAACGCTGTACACGTCGCGGAACGGTCCGCTGCCCGTCACACGCGGGACAAACCACGTTGTCGGCCAGGTGGGATTCGTCCGCAAATCAAGGACTTGATGCACCTCATCCGGGAGCTCAATGATGACGCCTTCCGCAATCTGGAAGACGGGACCCAAACCCTTGACCAGGTTCAGGCGGGACATTGTCACCGGCATACCACCGCGCGTGACAAAATGGGTTGACCATCCCCCACCCCGGAAGTATCCTTGATCACCGGCATGCCACGTGGTGGCTTTAAGACATGCGTCCCTCTCTTCTTCCGTGATTTCCCAATAGGGTTTGATGCCCGGCTTGCCATTCACGGTCTGCTGCCCGGTGGCATCCAGCGCTGTCGGTCCGGAGTTAATCAGGTGCAGGAAACCGCCGGCGGCATCGCCGGTCAGTTCATAACCGGTCACCCGCTTCACAGCTTCCGGACTCCAGTATGTCCGCACGTCCGAGAACATTTGCGCCTGCCCGGTTAAAAGGTGCCCAAACAGCATGGTTATCCCATTGAGCGCGTCATTTTCTGTCGCCACGATGTAGGGCTCCCGGATGCCGTTCCAGTCAAAGGACGAGTTGAGAATCGCTTCCATAAAGTCGCCGTTGGGGAAATGGTCCGTCCATTGCCGCTGCCCCTGGAAACCGCCGGCAATGGCGTTGTGCCCCAGGGCTTCTTCGCCAAATCCCAGCTCTGCCAACCGGGGATTCCCGATCATCAAATCCCGGGCAATCAGCGCCATTTTCACGGATAACGCCCAATCCTTGTCCTTCTCTGCGCGGTTGCGCTGGTCTGCCTCAGGGTTGAAATCCAGGCCCTCTGGGCACTTCGCCTTCACCCATGCCAGCGCTTTATCAAACTCTACGGGATCATAGATGCCCTCATCAAAACGGCGGACGAACTCCGACATATCCACAGCTTCGACACGCATGCCCAGATACTGCTCAAACAACCAGGGCTGCACAATAGAACCGGCAATCCCCATCGAGACCCCACCCATCGACATGTAGGATTTGCCTTTCATCCGGGCGGTCGCCAGCCCCGCGCGCACAAAGCGCAGGAGCTTCTCCTGCACATCCTCCGGAATGGTGTTATCACCGGCATCCTGGACGTCACGTCCGTAAATACTGAAAGCGGGGATACCCTTCTGCGTGTGAGCGGCGCTCACCGCCGCCAGATACACCGCGCCGGGCCTTTCCGTTCCGTTAAAACCCCACACCGCCTTGGGCATTGCGGGATCCATATCCATCGTCTCTGCACCGTAACACCAGGCTGGGGTGACCGTCAGGGAAACCCCGACACCCTCGCGCGCGAACTTCTCAGCAGTCTGCGCTGCCTCCGCAACCCCGCCGATGCACGTATCGGCAATCACGCACTCCACAGGCAAACCGTTGGGATGGATCACGTTCTCGCTGATAAACATCGCCACCGTTTTTGCCATATTCATCGTCTGATCTTCCAGCGATTCGCGCACGCCATGGCGGCGACCGTCAATGGTCGGGCGAATGCCGACCTTGGGCATACTGCCGATCAATCGATTGTGGGGGACAGCCCCATTAGCTTTTTTACTGTCTGACATAGTTCCTCCTGAAGAAGTAATGTGATGAGATGTTCAACCTCTTGGTTTGAATGGTAACGTTACCATACATACAAAAACAAAAACTTTCTGATTGGTACAGCGCATAATTATTTAACCATACATGGCGGAGGTTGTCAAAAATCACGCCAGGTACCCGCCCCGGTCGCGAGGGCCGACCCACAAGCCCTGCGTGCTTTCCCACACCCAGTCACGCATCGACACTTTGGTCTCGCGGCGTCCCCATCCGCTCTGGATGCGCGCCTGGACTTTTTCCCAGGACGGCACCCCGCTGGTCGCGTCGGTCGCTTCCACATTGCACGCCCCCACGGCGACTGCCGAGATCAGGGTCTGTTCAGCAGAAAAACCCCGGAACAAACCCGTGAGGAACCCGGCAACCGCGCAATCCCCGGCGCCCGTGGTGCCCACGACATCCACCTGGAAAGTGGGGGCAATGAGCTGCCGGTCCACCCAGGCACTGCGCTCAATACCCAATTGTGCTATTAAGTCAGATAAACGCTCACGATCACGCGTCGTGCGCAGGAACATGCCGTCAGCGCCCAGTTTAATCCCTATCACTGCGGCACCCATCCCCAGCATCTCCAGCGCCAATGCATCCAGAAGTTCCGCATCCGCCCAGGCAGACTTATCGCTTTCCGATTTCACGCTTTCATAGCGGTCGCGGGCGAGCATAAACAACGTCTCTTCCATATTGGGCAGAAAGATATCAGTATAGGGCAGCACGCGGGTGAGAATTTCGCGCCAGTTCGCTTTCCCTGATTCAGTCTCCGGGTCAGGCAAGGAAATATCAAGGGATGTCACCAGACCGCGGGCCTTCGCGTGGCGCATCAACGCAGCGAGTTCGCGCCCGCCGTCCTGATACATCCTGCGCATTAATGACGGATAGCCAAAATGGAACATGGCGGCGCCATCCAGCGCGCTGTCCGGAATGTCCGCGGTGCAAAAAGTGTCGTTGGGTCCCGAGAAATGCATAAAGGTGCGATCCAGTCCCGGCGCGCTTAAAATCGCGGTGTAGGAACTGCCTTCCCCTTCAGCGACCACCATATATTCTGCCAGTGCAGCGTCGTGCTGCCTGAAAATATCCAGGGTCACCTGTCCAAGGACATCCGAACCCAGCTTGCCCACCAGGCGTACGGGCGTGCCCAACCGGAACATTGCCAGGCCCGTATTACTGACTGACCCGCCGGTGGAGAGGACCATCGGTCCCACATCGAGCATTTCCCCGGGCTTCAGGACTGACGACAGACTTTCCAATCCAGCAGGCAGCGTGGGGATCACATCCAGACACGTATGACCGGCAACCACAATCACTGGTTCTTTATGTTGCATACAATTTCCTCTTGAAGATCTATTTACTAAAAGATTGTCAAATGGGTGCGCGTTACAACAGTGTCAGCGCTCCGGTGACTTCAAAGCTGCCTCCCACACCGGCAGCGCCGGTATGAGGCTGTCCGCCACCAATAAAGAATTTGAAATGTCCTGGTTCTACTGCGCGCCGCCCATCGTCCATAATGATAGACAGATCTTTGGGCTGCAGGTCAAAGCTGATTTTACGGCTTTCCCCGGGCGCCAAATGGACGCGCTGGAATCCTTCAAGATTCCGTATGGGAACAGGCACAGAAGCCTCCACATCTTTCACATAGAGCTGTACCACCTCATCACCGCTTGTTTCACCGGTGTTTTTCACCACAGCACCGACTGTAAGAGACGCACCGGCAGGAATCTCAGATGCACTCAGCTCCAGGTCGCTGTAACTGAATTGCGTGTAGCTCAAGCCATATCCGAAGGGATAAAGCGGTTCTCCCGCGAAGAACCGGTAAGTGTGTCCCGCCATCGCGTAATCACGGAACGGGGGCAGATCATCCACAGTCTTGTAGAACGTCACCGGCAAGCGCCCGCCGGGATTGTAATCGCCAAACAACACATCCGCCAGCGCAGTGCCCCCCTCCTCACCGGGGTACCACAACTCCACAATGGCGGCAGCGTGTTCCGCTGCCCAGTTCACTGCCAGCGCGCTGCCGTTGACCAGCACCACGACCAGGGGTTTTCCCGTAGCGTATACAGCTTTCAGCAAAGCGTCCTGCACACCGGGCAATTTAATATCCTCGCGATCCCCTGTGCTGCGCATGCCGTCCTCGACACCTTCCTCCTGTCCCTCTTCACCCTCCACAAGCTGTGAGATACCCATCACGGCGATGACAACATCCGCTTGCTCAGCAATCGCTACCGCTTCATCGAAACCCCCGGTGTCTTTATTACGGATGCCACACCCCCGGGCATAAGCAATGGACGCTGTTTTGCCAACTTTGTTGATGATACCCTGCAGAGGCGTTACAGAACTCGAGGGCGTGCCGTTATAGTTGCTCAACAGTACAACCGGGTCATCGGCATTGGGACCGATGACGGCAATGGATTTAATATCGCGTCGCAGCGGCAGGAAGTCACCGGTGTTTTTCAAGAGAACAATGGACTCTTGCGCCATTTTTAATGCTAAATCGCGGTGCGCCTGACAATCGTTCACTTCGATGGGAATCTGCGCGTAGGGTACCATCGCGGGTGGATCGAACATCCCCAATTTGAAACGCGCCATAAATAGCCGTTTCACCGCTGTATCGATCGTTTCCTCATCAATGAGCCCTTCCTCAACGGCGCGCAGCAGCATATTGTAGACTTCACCGCAATTGAGCTCACAGCCATTTTTGACTGCCAGCGCTGCCGCTTCCTGCGGCGTCTCAACCAGCTTATGATTCGCATAAATATCACGGATCGCACCGCAATCGGAGACGACATAACCGTCAAAACCCCATTCCTCACGCAGGATTTTCAATAGCAACGTGGGGCTGGCGCAGCACGCTTCACCGTTGGTGCGGTTATACGCGCCCATAATGGAGGTAACGTGCGCATCACGCACCGTCGCCTCGAACGCCGGAAGATAGGTTTCACGCATGTCGCGTTCCGAAGCCACAGCATTGAAGTGATGGCGTTCAGCTTCCGGACCGCTGTGCACAGCATAGTGCTTGGATGTCGCCACCGTCTTCAGGTATTTGGGATCATCACCCTGCAAACCTTTGACAAAGGCGACGCCCATTTGACCCGTCAAATACGGGTCCTCACCGTAGGTCTCCTGCCCGCGCCCCCAGCGTGGATCGCGGAAAATATTGATGTTAGGGGTCCAGAATGTCAAACCGTAGTACCAATCCGCAGCGCCATCCGGGCTTAAATGCGCATGGTGTTTTGCCCGGGCTTCATCAGAAATCGCAACCGCAGTCTGATGCATAAGCGCAGCATCCCACGTGGCTGCCATTCCAATTGCCTGTGGGAATACCGTCGCGATGCCGGCGCGCCCGACACCGTGCAAACATTCGTTCCACCAGTTGTAGGCGGGTACGCCAAGCCGCTCGATAGCAGCGGCTGTAAATACAGTCTGCGAGACCTTTTCTGAGAGTGTCATCCGCGATACAAGGTCCGCAACCCGCTCCCCAGTTGGCACACCCGGATCCATATAAACAGCATCTTCAGGTATTTTCATTTTTCAACTCCCCTTTCTAAAATAACCCCATATATTTTATTAGATTGTGCCTTTTTGAAAACAGCTTTGCGTAAGCTATTCGTTTCGAGAAACTGCAGCAACCTCTCTTTGCCGCCGGGCTTCATACAGAAACACCGATGCTGCAACAGAAGCATTGATAGAGGTTGCAGAACCGCGCATCGGTATGGATAGATACACATCACAAACTTCACGATAATATTGACTGATGCCGGTCGTCTCATTCCCGATAACAATCACCGTAGGACCGGTGAGATCATGTTCATAAAGTTGTTTCTCCGCATGGGCGCTGGTGGCGACAACCTGCACCTGACCCAAACGCGCGCGCGCATGGGATAACCACGCCTCCAATTCCGTATGTTCCTGCACATAAACGACCGGGAGTTCAAATAAGGAGCCCATCGTCGCCCGTACGGTTTTGGGGTCATAAAGATCTGCCGCGTGTCCGGTAATCAGCACTGCCTGGGCACCCAGCGCATCAGCGGAACGAATAGCGCTGCCCAGGTTTCCCGGGCTGTGCGGACGGTCCAGGATCAGAACAAGTAATTCAGAGCTCAAAGGTACCCGGTCCAGGTTGTTAGGGGGCTGCGCGACCACCGCCATCAATTCAGAAGCCGATTCGCGGTCACTGAGCTGTTCCTTAACATAAGTATTGACCGGAACCAGCCTGCCTTCAGGCACCTGCGATATGACTGCCTGCGCCCATTCACTTAACGGGTCTTCCGGACAATAAAATACATATAGCAAATCCCATCCGTTACGCTGTACTGCCGTGATGGCATGTACACCCTCGACGAAAAAAGCGCTTTCGTTGCGCCGCAGTTTGCGATTGGTACTCAGCCCCCTGGCTAACTTGACCCTGGCGTTTTTGATAGAAGTAATCATACAAGTTCCTGCCCAGGCAAGGGTAATCCAGGGCTGCATCATCCAGGACCAGCAGCCAATCGTTACCGCGACCCGAAGCCGGCGGTACAAACGTCTGATAGCCACGGTTTTCACCCGTATGCACCAGATCAGCAATGCCATAACGTGGATCATACCACGCTGCCCGTACGCGTGACGCCTGAATTCGGCTTAAATCCACCGTAAACGGCATCCCCCGCGGCGAATATATAAAGGCAAAGGAACCGTCCCGCGCCGCAGCAGCCCGCACCTTGGCACCGCCCTGCGATGGTGCATCGACCAGAATCGCGCTGTCAGGCACGAGATTTGTAAAAGGGCGGGATTCGAACAACCGGCGCACATAGCCCATCTGAAAAGCGCCTGGATGGTCCAACGCCTGTTGCCACGGGACATTCGCGCCAATCAGCGGTTGACGCCCATATTCCCACATCTGCCAGACATTGTTGTTCCCATAAGTGTGTCCGCATGCGCCGGCTAAAAGCGACCAATAGGCTGCCTGGCGCACATCATAAGCGTCGAAACGCACACTGTTGGCTGCATTGGCATTGTAAAATCCAACCGGTATGCATTCATAGCGCGGTTCACCATCGATTGTCGGTTTCGTAGGTTTAAGGTCATAGTCATGCGCGGTAAACATCCCGTTGTCATGGTCGCGCGCTCCGTGGGATGATTGAATCATATTGAAATCCAGCCACGCCTCAGTGTGGACAAAATCCGAAGACAAGCCCGGTCCCCTGGGGTGATACGTGATAAGGTGCTGCCCTCCATCTCCCCTGCGTAAAGCCAGCGCAAGCGATTGAATAATAGAAAATTCAGGCGCAGTCTCGATATTCTGATCGCCACCCAATATCCAGATCACCGGTTTGTCTCGATAACGCGCACCCAGATATTCACCATAAACAGCAGCCTTATCAACGGTAAATATGCCGGATTCCTGAGTAGCGTTGTGCTTCCACTTGTCGCCCCACGTCGGCAGCATCCCCACAAACAATCCCAGCGCTGCGGCGGAATCCACGACCGCATCAACATGCCTGAAATAGGCTTCGTTGGGGCGCGCAGGATCGTTATCGTACAAGGGGAAGTCTCCATATGCGTTGGGTTCTTTCAAGCCGCCCAATTCGGCTAAGACCACAGCCTGGACAACCGTGAAACCTTTCGCTGCCCGGTTCTGCAGGTAGTATTGCGCTTGTTCAAGGTCGAGACGGTGGAACAGTTCCCAGGCTGTATCCCCTAAATAGAAGAACGGGGCGCCATCCTCATATTCAAGGTAACGCTGATTATCACAGACACGCAACATGGGTGATTTTTTATTTGCCATAGAGCACCTCGCATGCACCAGAACCGTCAGATATTAACGACAGCTTATGCCAACAGCCCGTTTTGTCAACAAAATGCCCCCATTGTGCGCATTCAAAAAAATAAATTCCTGGTGCGGCGCGGAACAAAACCCATCACTGATCCATCATGTCTCCGGTCTCGCTTATTCTCATGGTGTGCGTCAGAAGAAATGCCTCCATCACTCCACTCCAATAAATCGGATATTAATGCGAATTTACCGCAGATATTATGAGTTTCGGAGAAATTTCCAATTTGCTTATTGACAATTTTAAGTTATATATTATAATTATTAATAAGTAACTAAATAATATTAAGGAGATTACAGTGGGCGGAGAAATTTTTACAAGTATTTGCGAGGCAAAAGCAATCAGGGACAGTGAATTTGCTCTGGGTCGGAAAGAGAGCATCGACATCACTTTACGGGACTATACAAATATTAAAAAGGCTTTTGTCAGCCTGATGTCAACCGTATCAAGTTTTCTGTTTTAGAGACTTTCTATTTAAGGATGAGATAAGGAGATAGTTATGGACGCGATGATGACGTTATTCGAAACTTGTTGCATGTGGCACAATCAGTTCCACCAAAAGGGTAGAAAGAAGACATTTTTACAACGCTATGACTACCGCTATCAGAACAATGCCTCTGCATCAATGATGAATCTGTTTTTCCCGCGATGACCGGGAGCAGCACCCTTACATAAACACCCCCCGCGTGACAAAGTGGGGGGTGTTTTCTATATTGGGAAAATCGGGCTTGACTGAAAAGATTTTACGTTAACAGGGGCAGCGTGTCAAAATCGCCAATCTCCACCTTATAAATATTCGAATACGACGTCAAGTCAGAATTATAGATGATAGCTGAACCATCCGGGGTAAATCGGGGATGCGGGTGCGCATGCTGGTTATTGAAGGTACTGCGGTGGTAGGCCAGAATACGCGGTCCTACATACCGCTCGCCATCCCACTTGAATAATTGGATATATGGACGTGCTGTGCTCTCGCTGGTAAAGACAAACGCCGCCGTACCATCTCCCACAATAAGCTTCTCGTCCAGACTGTGAAAATGTGTCGAACTGAAAGGAAAATGCACCTCTGTTGCGCCCGAATCGTCCCAGCTCCGCCACCCGAAAATATGTTCACCCTTGCCACTTCGCGGTCTGCCATGATAACCAATGCGTTTGCCGTCAGCGAACCAGTACTCGTGTCCAATCGCGACATCATCGGGATTCTCCATATCCTGCGGGCGTATCCGCCATACGTCGCCCGTTTTGTTATTCAAACCCCAAATCCGCTGGTCAACCTCAGCCCAGGGTCCTTCATGGCAAAAGGTGAGGACGTCCGGCAATACCGGCGAGGTGTTAATATGCCCAAGATAACAACGGTCTTCATGGATCACAGCCACGTGACCGGTCGCCACTTCAATCCGGATGATTTGGGTGAAAGGCTTTGCCTGGAAAAACTCACGAAAACGGGAGTAAGAAAAGGAGATACTGGGGGTTTTCTGCGAGGGTTGCTCCATAATCAGCGTACAGACATATTTGCCATCCGCTGTCGGATTTGACCGCCCCCCGGCATGCATTCCTTCGGGGAGATGGTAAAGCACACGTTCCTCCAGGGTCTGTATATCCAGTTCTACGAGGTTCTCTTTCCACCAGTAATAGTGGCATTGGTTCACAGCGCTGAAGCATCCTCCCGGACGCCCGCTGCCGTGTAGATCTGTTAACTGTGTCACCATCCCCGACGCCAGATGAAGGCGGAACAAATTGCTCTGGTTGGCGCGGTCAGATGTAAAAATCATCGCTTCATTGGGAATAATCCATGCCGGATCTGTAAAATAAAGATGACTGGAATTTCCCAGGTATTGCGTCAACTGTGCGATGTCACGACCGCTGTATGGATCAACATAGCGAAACTGCGGATCCTGGGTTACTTGTCCTTTTGTCATATTCGCTCCTTCTGATGATACTGCGTTTATGTGGTGCTCTGGTTGGCTAAAGGTATTCTACAATCAAGCAGGAGACTACGCAATATTATTTGGACTAATTCTTGTTTTGGATTATGGTTACTGTATCAGTTCTCAATATCCTTCCACGAATAAGGGGTTGATATGATCCGATTCACACGCATTCTATTGGGCCTACTGGGACTTGGCATGTTAATCACACTGGGTTCAACCAGCGCTCGAGAAGTGGCAGCCACATCGCCGGCACTGACCAACACAGCTTACGCGTCATGGGACTACAACCTGGTTGATTCGACAAATGATGTGGGCATGCACCCCTCCCTTGCCCGGCACCCGCACACCGGGCAGGTGTATATGAGCTATTATGATGCGACCAATAAAGATTTGCGGTTAGCAAAGTATGTGGGCTCCGGAGGAAACTGCGGTACATCCAATTCATGGTCATGTGAGATCGTTGATGCCGGTGACACTGTCGACGACATCGTGGGTATGTACTCTTCCCTGGCTTTCGACCCGGTCAGCGGTTGGGCTGGCATCGCGTATTACGCTTATAACACCAGTACAAGTACATACGGTATCAAATACGCCGGCTATTTTTGCACGCCGCACAATTGCAGTTGGGGTATTGTGCCGATTGTGACCAGTTCCACAATTATCATAAAATACAAATACCCCAGCTTGAAAATAGGCACAGATCGCATGCCGCGTATGGCCTACTACCGTGAGACACTGGGCGATGATCAGCTCTACTATGCTATGCAGGTCAACACCGGCGGTAACTGCGGACCAACCGGGTCCTGGCAGTGCGATAGTGTAGATACCGGCATTCAGATCGGCTTATATCCATCACTGGCCCTCACGACCCTTACAACGCCCCTGGATAACCCCTACATCGCCTACTACGATGGTGGGGCTGGTGATTTGAAATATGCATGGTACCTGGGCAACGGCACCGGCAACTGCGGTGGGAACGACTGGAACTGTTACGCCATAGATACAAGCGGCGATGTGGGACGCTATCCGTCACTTGTGCTTGGGCAAGGCAGTACTACCCCTCCCGGGATCGCCTATTATGACGCCGGGAATGGACGCGTAAAATATGCGTATTATGTCAACACGTTGTGGCCCGGTAATTGTGGGACGGGGCTGATGTCGACTAAATGGCAATGTGACGGCATCAAAAATACGGCTACGACCGGTTGGATGAGCATCGACCTGGATACTTACACCGACGGCACGCGGGCTATGGTATTCGGTTGCCCCGATTGCTACGGTCAGGGCTTCTTTTACGCAGAACGCGTCGGCATCGGAGGGACAGGGTGCCTGGGCACAGTCTGGTCGTGCCAATCTATGAACCCACTCAACCTGCTGTTTCATGATCTCAGCCAATTTGTGGAACTCGATATCTCAGACGCGGATGTGGCGACAATTGCGTTTTATGATGCAACCGATGGAGATACTTGGGTTGCGCAGAAAAATCTGGCGACATACCTGCCTATGATCCTCAGCGATTAAGTGCGCTGTAAAATCCGGAGGAGCTAAAAACCCGCATAAACATTCACACTGCAGCAAACCAGCGCTCAAGCGCCATGTAAAGAGCCTGATCCTCCTGCGCCTGTGCCGCATACTCAAAATGTCCGGCTGAAAGTATGAACAGCTCGTGATCCGGGATCGCGTTAGCTACAGCAAACTGTCCCGGTGGAGGAACTGCGGGATCAAATAACGCGGGAGAGATCAGAACCGGGATGCGGATGCGTGCAGCTGCGGTTGCCGCATCGTAAAATGCCAGAACATCCACGACCTCCGGGTGTTTCTGCTGGTAAACTCGCACCGCTTCCCCGCTGCCAACACAAGGGCACTGCAGGCGGATGGGATGATGCCCAAACGTCGGCACACCCAGATGCGCTTTCACATAACGATTGTCCCACGGCAGCGCCAAAGCCCCCAACCCACCGCCAAAGCTTCCTCCACCGTAGACGATGTTACCACGCACCTGCGGATAGAGTGCCAGCAGGGCTGAGGCGGCAGACCAGAGTGCTGCTGTTGAATGGCGCAGGATATAACTTTCCCGCGAAGTGATCCCAAAGACGACGTGCTCCGCACTGCTTACCCGGAATATCCTCACGGGCAGAAAGGTTAAATCCTGGTGCGCACGGAAAAATAATCACCCGCCGGGAAAACGGGACAGTCAATTCAGGCGCGTCACGCCCCCCGTACCCGTGCCCGACCACAGCCCCACCCACGACATCCCCATCCGCAGGAACAAGCAACCATGCGCCAATCCGGATGCCCCCAAAAGTGTCAAAAGCAAGCTGAAAAAGCTGCCAGGATGGGCTGACGTTGGGAAGCAGTGTTGTGGACAGGTTAAGAGGTGCGCTGAGTGTTTCCGTGTAGGTGTTCTGCCAGAATTCCGCAAAACCGCCTGGCTCTGGAGGGCAACCTACCGCCAGTAAATCATTTTGGCTGTAACCGTATGTGGGATCAAATGGATAATCATGCTGCATGGGGACCTTCCCAATAAAAAATCGGACTGTCGTTCTCAACTTCAAAACCCAGCTTCACAGCGAGCGCAATAGAAGGCTCATTATCCCAAAAACACTCCCAATGCGGGGTCTGTTCATTATCCAGACAGTGTGCGATCATCGCTGCTGCCGTCAGGCTGGCATATCCCCGCCGGCGGAATTTTTCACCCGTGTGTACGCCGATTTCCACTTGACCTCGTGCGGCAAATGCAGACAGGCAAACACTCGCAATATCCCCACCCTCAAGCAAGCAATATCCGAAGCCGTTGGCAAGGAAATCCTCGATGTTTCGCCAGGTCGCGCAGATGTCATCCGCCAACCGTTGTGCCAGGATTGCATCTATTTCGCTGCATTGAACAACCATCTGGCATACGGGTTTTCCAGTCTGCCAACGCGCAGAACTTTTGAGCATTGAAAGAAAAGTGCCGTCGATATATCTTTACTGGCGCAGGCGCCGGCAGAAGATCGGCGAGCGCGGTTTCCCAAGTTTCCGGAATAAGCGTCAGCAATATATCAGGTTCTCCCAGGGATGCTGCGTGCGGCAGCATTTCCAGCATCAACTTTTCTCGTATAACCGGGATAAACGAGGCATCGTGAGGTGCGCCGATCAGATAGTGATAACCCCAGGGCGTCCATACATACGCTGCCGCAGGTGCTGCTGTGTCATCCACAAACACCCTCCCGGCATGCCTGCCATCCAACACAGCGATAAGAGGTATACAAGACCAACCATCACCCAGCAGGGGTAGCACAGATGAAAACGCATCTACAGTTAACTCTATCATCCGTAGCCCTTTCTGATAGTCAAGCACCTTGGAGCGATAGTCATCTCACAATCTCCGAAAAACAGTCAGCATAGATAATGTTTATTCGGATCAGGTGATTTCAACTTCAGCCAAGAAAGCTTTCACTGCTGAGATGAATGCATCATACCGGTCATAATGAATCATATGGCCTGCACCATCAATGTGTACGACTTGACCCTTGCGCCAGAGAGCGGTGATTTCCTGAACATCTTCGGGTGTGTTGACCGCACCCTTTTCTGGATCGCCAGTGATGAGCAGAATCGGGCAGGTGATCTGACGAACGGTATCCCGCCACGATGGCGGTGATTGATCAAACGTCTGAACGACGTTGGGATGCACCTGCAACTTGGTCTCTGCCCAGAGAGAGATCTCTTCCTCTGACCAGTCCGGGTTCGATTCACGACAGCCTGTAATCAAGTCTTGTCGCGTCTTGGTCCCCAGCCCAAGGAACCAATGTGCCATCCCCGCTGCCATCTCATCCCAGTTACCCCAACCGTTTCCCCAGGGCGGATCTTCGAGAACCAGGCAGGTAAGCCTATCAGGATGGTTCGCAGCGAAAATAGCTGCCGCTGCTGCGCCCCCGGAATGCCCCATCACACAGGGACGGTCCAAGTTAAGAGCCACAATGAAATTGACCAGATCTTCAGCATGGTCCTCAAAGGTATATCCGCTTTGTGGAGCGTCCGAGAACCCGTGACCGCGTCTGTCATACATGATGACGTCATAATCTTGCTCTAGTGCGCGTGCGACGCGGCTCCAGCTTATCCCATTGTCGGTAACGCCGTGCGCGATGACCAGAGTGGGTTTGTCGCCCCCGGTGCGGTGGTAGTGGATTTTGATGCCATTGACGACGATGTCGCCTGTAAACCAGTTTGCCATATTATCCTCCTGTAACTCAATCGCCAACGCTATACTATCTTGACTTTTATTCCGGGTTATTCGCGATTCCAGACCTCTTTGCTACTCCCAATGTCTAAGAGTTTGGTAAAATTGCTCGGAAAGCTTCTGAAATGGAACTGGCAAAGATTGATGAAACTCATTTGAATTTTTCGCAAACGCTGCGAGCTCCGCATATTCTTGTCACCAGATGTTGTTGTTACTCGGACCCATATGGTGAAATAGAAGCGGGAAGCACCATTGTCTGATTCGCTGGGTGCTCTCTAGATTTCTTGAGCAAGTCCATTGCTGCGCTCGCATAGCCTGTTTAACCTTTTGTACGTAACGGATAACTATCATCCTAGTTCTTTTTTCCCCCCCGGCAATTAAAAAGGATTTAGCCCCCGCTATCATAGCGCGCTCTATCCTGTACCTGCTTTGCTTCCCCAACTGCGCTTGCCCTCAAGGCATCCCCGAGGGTAGAGCAATCGATCAAACACTTCCGCACCCACATTAGCAGGAGCACGACTTTCAAGCCCAGGGCAAACAGAGGGTGGGTGTCAAGGGCTAGTGCAATTCCAATAACTCGTTGGTTATGTCAGAATCGATCAGATCGGCTGTTTTCTTGCCCCACTCGGCGGCTATCGGTTTACTCCAGTCCCACGAAAACTTTTGGCGGTCTTCCTCCGTCTCAAACACGAGATCCGAAATGACCGCGTTCCAGAGTCCATGCCTGAAGGAATAGACGTGAGGTGTCAAGCCAGCCTCCGCCACCACAGCCTTGACCAACTCGATGAATTTATCCCTGCATCCATGTTTTGTTTTGAAAGTAATTCTCTCCACTATCATTGTTTCTCTCCTTTTATTCCAGACTGCGTAAAGAGGAATTAGCCCTAGCACCCTTGCGTGCTCAATCCCACAGTTGCTGTGTTTACACACTCACTTTGTCTCCGGGCACATGCCAGAGGGTACAGCCTTTCTCACTGGCTCAAACGGCAAAGGCTGGCGACGCCCCGCTTGCGACTGCAAACCTTAACAGGCAGAGCAGGGTTGATCGCCAGCTGGTTGCTTGGTGAAGCCATCTATACTTTAGATACCTCACCACACAAGGCTAGTCTCGGATATGACCTGAAGCGCGTTGCCGTCTATTCCTACTTCTGGGCTTGTGCCGGCAATCCTTTAGCCATAGCCATGGTGTCGTGCAGATGCTCCACCGGGACTATGTCGATCTGTGCCGGCATTGGAATCGAGAAAACGTACCGGGATATTGAAGATAGATCATCAGCTTCAAGCAAGACAAAAGCAACGTGGGCAGGTCCACACCATGTAAAGTAATGGAGCTTAACGTTCAGTTCTTTGCCAAGTGCTTCGAGGTTCTCAAAGGACTTAAGCACCCCGGGCATCATCTCGCGGTGGTACACTGCGCAGTTAGCTTCGGTATGGGTCATCGTTATATGGAACAGCATGGTTGTTTCTCCTTTGGGACTGCCGGGAAGGCAATCTCCTGTTAATGACAGCATGATATTCGTGTGATAAATGTTTTGGTGTCAATCTCTGACCTTTTATTCTAAAATCACCTCCTACCGTACCCGTGACAGTATCGAGTAGCGCATACCAGGTTCGCGACGCAAGTCATACCAGACATGTCATTATCTAATGCACCTGCAATAATTCGCTCCAGTGCGACTCAACCAGATCAGGTAATTTTTTGTGAAATTCAACCCAGGCTGGCTGACTAGTGTCAATGTTATTCCAGAACTTGTTCTGATCTTCCTCTGTCTCAAATTCAAGATATGAAGTCACTATGTCGTAGGCGCCATACATATACGTACAGACGCGCGGCGTTAAGCTAAGTTCCACGACCATAGCCTTGACCAACCTGATCACCTCTGCCCTGCAGCCGGTCTTCGCCTTCCACGTAAAACGCATTATCCGCATCGTTTTGTCTCCTTTCGTTTTGAATATGATAGACCAGGAACACCCTATTGACGATCCTGGTCTATATCGTCCGTCCGGGTCCCGACCATCTCTTGCTCAAGGGCGCTAATCAACGCCGCCAGGGTGGCAAAACCGTGCCGTTGACCGGTACGTGGGTCTTCCAGGCTGAAACGCCATGTCACAGGCACATCCGGATCCCGACCTCGTTCTTCCCAGAAGGTAAGTACATAAGAGCGGTAGCGCGGTGGATTATTGAACGGATTCATCAAATCTCTTGAATTTCCTGTATGGTGTTTTGTGTGATATATTAACCCTATATAGTGTACAAAATGATCTTTCCTGGATCCTTCCCAAATCCTTCTTGAATTGTGGCTTGGGGAGAAATAATGGCTGGACAACTGCAACTGGCTTTGCTGGGTAACCTGGAGATTTGCCAAGACGGGGTTCCAGTGACCGAACTGCACTCCGGTAAAGGCCAGGCCTTGCTGTGCTACCTGGCAGTGACCGGTCGTCCACATTTACGCCCAACCCTGACTGGCCTGCTGTGGGGGGACATGCCTGAGGCCAGCGCGCGAAGCAACTTGAGCAAGGCGCTGACGTATCTGCGCCAGGTTGTGGGACACCACCTGAGCATCACCCGCCAGGCAATTGCTTTCGATCGGGGGAATCCATACTGGCTGGACGTCGAAGTCTTTGAATCCCAGGTGAGAAGCGCGTCATCGAGGGCCGTATCATCGCAGCCCAACATCGGGCAGTTACAGCGTGCCGTAGAATTGTACCGGGGCGATTTCTTGGAGGGATTTTATGTGCGTCAGGCCCCAGCCTTCGAAGACTGGATCCTTGCCCAGCGAGTCCGATTCCGTGAGTTAGCCCTGGATACTTTATACACGCTGGCTGCCTATCATTCACGGCAAGGACCCGCCGGGCATGCAGCGGGTATTGACTATACTACCCGCCTGCTGGTTATGGAACCCTGGCTCGAAGAAGCCCACCAGCTGATGATGGTTCTGTTGGTGCAGAATGGGCAGCGCAGCGCGGCGCTGGCTCAGTATGAGACGTGCCGTCAGATGCTGGCTGATGAACTGAGCGTCGAACCGGGAACGGAGACGACAGCCCTGTATGAACGCATCCGCGATGGGAAATCCAACCTCGCACAAGGGGAACCAAAGACTCGCAGTATCCTCAACTCTGAACCTTTGACTGTCCCACCCTCCCTTTCCGCTGGCTCTGCACCTCATCGTTCTCTCACTCACTTCGTCACCCGCGAACGCGAACTGACACAACTGGACACTCACCTGGAACGCGCACTGGATGGTGAGGGACGGATAGCCTTCATCACCGGCGAGGCAGGCACAGGCAAGACTGCCCTGATCGGTGAGTTTGCCCGGCGCGCCCAGGCAAGGTATACCGAACTGGTCGTCGCAGGTGGGAACTGCAATGCCTTCACCGGCACCGGCGACCCATACCTGCCCTTTCGCCAGATCCTGGAGCAACTGACCGGCGATGTAGAATCCCGCTGGGCAGCGGGAACACTCAGCCCTGAAGGAACTTACCGCTTGTGGAACTTGATCCCCACCTCAGTAAGGGCCTTGTTAGATGCAAGTCCAGCTTTAATTGACGCCTTTCTCGCCGGACCCTCCCTGGAAAATCGGGGCAGGTTGGCTGCCCCCAATGGCGCACATTGGCTGGATCGACTGGAGGAGAACCTTGCCAGCAGGAAGGTTGGCAGCGCAAACCTCAGACAAGCCAGCCTTTTTGAGCAGACCATGGTGTTTTTGGCAGCTCTCAGCCGCCAGCACCCATTGTTGCTGATCCTGGATGACCTGCATTGGGCAGACAGCGGATCGATCGACCTGCTCTTTCACCTGTGCCGGCAGGTCGAGACTCAGCGCATCCTGATCCTGGGCACTTACCGGCCCACTGAGGTGGCCATAGGCCGGAGCGGTGAAAGACATCCACTTGCCATGGTTATCCACGAGCTTCAACGCCAATTTGGTCCGATAGAGGTGCACCTTCTGCAAGCGGGAGACCGGCAATTCGTCGAAGCTTTCCTGGATAGCGAGCCGAACCTTCTGGGTGCCGGATTTCGAGAAGCGCTCTATCAGCACACAGAAGGCCATGCCCTCTGTACAGTTGAGATGCTCCGGGATATGCAGGAGCGCGGAGATCTGGTGCAGAACGAAGCCGGTTTCTGGGTCGAGGGATCAGCTGTGGATTGGGCTGCGCGGTCAGCACGATGTGAGAGTGTGATCGGTGAACGGATCGATCGCTTGCCAGCGGAGCTGCGGGAGACGCTAAAGGTGGCGTGTATAGAGGGCGAGGTATTCACCGCAGAGGTTGTGGCTTTGGTACGGGGAACCCCTGCATACGAAATTATCAGCCAGTTAAGCAGTGAGTTGGACAGGCGGTACCGGCTGGTGGTCAGCGAGGGCAGTCAACGAACCGGGCCTGGTGGGCAGAGGGTCTCGCGCTACCGTTTCCGCCACATCCTGTTCCAGGAGTATTTATACAAGGGCCTGGATGAGGTGGAACGCGCTTATTTGCACGAGTCAGTAGGAAATACGCTGGAGCAAGTCTACGCGGGTCAATCCGAGAGCATCACCACCCAGTTAGCACAGCACTTTTATACTGCCGGGCGGATGGACAAGGCGGTTGGCTATTCCCTGCAGGCAGGGGACCGGGCGCGCGAGCTGTACGCCGGCACCGAGGCCCGTCTGCACTATACCCGGGTGCTGGATGCACTGGACCAATTACCGGACACAGAGGCTAACCGACGGTCGCGCGTGGACGCACTGATAGCACAGGCATCCACCTCCAGCGCGCACGACTCTCCGGATCGGAATCTAGCCCGTCTGAGCGAGGCAGAACGACTGGCGCAAGGTCTGCTCCACCTCGGTGATGACCCGCTGGGGGGTGATCGCCTGCGTCTGGCGCGCATCCACTTTTGGAGTGGGTTTGCCCACTATCTGCATGGCGAATATCGCGAGTGTATCCGGTATTACCAGCAGGCGCTATCGTTTGCGCGGACGTCAGACGACGCTGAACTAATCGCCTTCGCCACCAGCGGTATCGGCCGGGCGCTGGAACACCAAGGGCGTTGGGGTGACGCCAAGATACCGCTCGAACAAGCGTTACAAATGTTCGAGCAATTAGGCAAAGAGTCGGAATGGTTCCGGGCACTGGGTCACCACGGCGTCACTCTCGCCTGGATGGGCAACTATGCGGGGGCATTGGCCGAGGTCCAGCGCGCTCGCGCTTGGGCACAAGAGATGAATGTGTTCCACGACATCAATCAGAGCAACTTTTTCCTAGCCGCTGTCTACATACAGGGTGGTGATCCACCCCGCGCGCTGGAGGCTGCTCGCCGGACGGTGGAAGCGGCGGGACAGTCCGGTGACCGGGTTCATGTCTATGTAGCGCGCATGTTCCAGGCTTGGGCTTCGTCTCGCGCCGGGCAGTACGCCGACGGGGCATCCTATGCGGCACTGGCCCAGGCGAGGGCACAGGAACTCGGGGAACCGCTCCTCAATACCGACATCCTTGTCGTGGTCAACGCCGAGATTGCCTTGGGCGAGGGACGCGTGCAAGAAGCCCGCGCCCTGGCTGAGCATGCCGTTGCCATCACTCAAGAGATGGGGAGTATCTTTTGCGAGGGTATGGCCCGGCGAGTTTTGGGGCTGGCCCTGGCCGCGCTCGCGCCCTCGGCCATAAGTGAAGCCGGAGAACCGCAGTGGGACGCGGCAGAGTCCCAATTAGCCCACAGCCTGCGCTTGCTGGATGAGGGACAGGCACGGTTAGAGGCGGCGCGCACGCACGTGGCCTGGGGCGCCGTCTGCCGCGATCGGGGTGACTTTTCAGCCGCGCGCGAGCATTGGGAGCAAGCTGCAGCGCAGTGGGAAACCAGCAACCTGCCCAGTGAACTGGCACGCACTATTTCGCTCATCGAGAGTTTGCCTTCTGAGTAGGCAGTAAATTCAGTGAGTCCAGGATTGATCGTTGCCCAACGCACTGGCTCCCGAAGCCCTGGATCACGCAATATATAAGATATTGGATTCAGTGGTATTGGTTGTGTTCTGCGAATAGTCATACACTTGTAAGCAAAACTGAATGGTACATTGATTCCATCCCTGACCACGCGAAACTCATACTGTTGCGATAACCTCACGGGCAATTTCGACCCAGCGCCGGATGCGGTCCCCATCGTATTCGACGGTTTCCACATCCTTGAGGGTGATGTCCACATGACAGTCTCCGCACGCCGCCAGATCCCTTTTAAGCATCTCGCGAATTTTCTGCGGGTTAAAACCATAACCCACCATCTCCGTGGGGCTGGGACGGTAGCTTAACACATAATCCTGCCCTATCTGCGCGGCGCACCTGGCGACATCCGCCATCGGAGAGACGGCAATCCGCCGCAGGTTGGGGATCTGCCGCAGCACATCAATCTTGCGCGTTAGATCCTCGCAGCAACCGTATGCCACCAGCCCGAAGGGTGCCATAATGGGCAGCTGATACTGCAGCATAAATTCGTCAAACTGCCTCGGACCTACACCTGTTGTCTCTTGCGAAGCCACAAAGGTCCACAACTGGCTGCGGGTGACAGGTTCGCTGTTGGGTGCCGGGTCCGCAAGTTCCTCGGCATAAGGCATCGCCTGATTCTGATGCGCGCTTAAAGACCAATCCCCTGCTGCTTCTGCCTGCTCATGGGTGCGCAGAATGCCGTCCCGCATGAACGCCAGCAATTTATGCAACCAGGCGGGACGGTCCATCATATCCCACATCATCTGTTCCAACCCCCGCAAATAAGCAAGCTGTGTAGAAATATCACCATCCCACGTCCGGTAAGCAGGACCGCGATCCACATTGACGGTGATAATATCGCCAATTGCAGAAGTCACTTTCTCAACCCGCTGTTCCGTCAAATACTCATCAATGCTGTGGTTTGGCGAAGCCAACCGCTTGATATCGTCCTCGGTCTTGATGGGCGCATCCCAGACAAATGAACCCCGATTCTCATCGCTGTGCGTCCGGGGTGACGCCAATCCCCACACCCCTTCGGGCGGCGTGAGGCAAGCAGCATTCACTGTGATCCACGGCTCGAAAATATAATCATCCTCAAAAGTATAGCGGAACAGACTCTGCCGGAAAAAATCCTCGTAACCCCTAAGAAACGGATCCTGGCATTGCAGCTTTGACTGCGGCATCTCCTGCCAGGCAAAAGCCCGGACGTAAATTAATGGGTAAGTGCGCTTCAGGCTGTTATGCCTGCGCCATAAACCGCGGCGGATATCCATCACCGGGTCGCTGCAGATTTCCATATAGCGTGCCGCAAGATCTCTAAGAATAACGATGTCGTCCATCTGCACCTCAAACGGAAAGTATAACCGGCACATCCAGCAATGATTCAGCATATAAGCGGGCGTCGGGATGTTCCTTGCGCACCAGTATAGCAGGGATGCCCACGCCTGATGCTCCCGCGACATCGGCTTGCAGGCTGTCCCCCACCATCCACACTTCTTCCATCTCAGGCAAAGCATCCAGCACTATCTGGAAGGCAAGTGGGTTTGGCTTCTCGTATCCAATCTCCGCAGAATTAAAAATCTTCGTAAAGTAAGGGGCTAAACCAAGGTGCTGAACGATAACCCCAAGTTCAGGGACATGGTTGCTCAGCATCACATGGGTCCAACCGCCAGAGGCTAAAACGTTCAATACAGGGATGACATCGTGGTACACACGCCACTTGTCCAGATTCAGATATGTCCCCCGAAACAGCGATGCAAACCGCTGCGCACGCTTATAATCAAAGCCTACGCCGACATAGGCACGCGTGAATAGTGGTTCGACCATTTGCCACCATGCGTCTGCGGATTTTACCTGCGTATGCGGTAACTCCGGCGTATGCCAGGGAAACCCCGTTCGCATATATGGACGCAGCTGCTCTTTGGTCACCCTGCAACCGGGCACTTCAGCCTGGAGCACTTCCCACAGGGACGCCGTCCACGGTCCTCCGCTGGCATCACCGCCAACCCGGTATCCCAGGGTACCGTCAAAATCCCAGATGATAACCCGCATCATACCTTCCGCGTGTTCTGTCTGGGAGATAAACCATCAGGGTCGTTGACCATAGCACCTGCAGGCGCCGGCACCGGTCCTTTTAGCAAAGGGTCGTCCGTCTCTTTCATCCACTGATCCAAACGTCCGCGCATCGCCAGCAGCACGTCGCGCACACGCGGATCGTTCACCAGGTTGTGCGCTTCGTTAGGGTCAAATATCAAATCATAGAGCGCTTCCGCATCTGGCGCGATACCCGCCCAACCGTGCTCCAGCCACAAGGTTTTGGTCAATCCGTCGTCGCAGTTAGGAAGAACCGGGCGATCACGCCCATCAAAACGGCGGATATAATTCCAGCGCGGGGTGCGAATGCTGCGCATCGGTTCATACGCCGCATGATAATTGACTTCGGCAATAATTTCATCGCGAACAGCCTCAACTTCACCCCGAATCATCGGCATAAGGGATACCCCCTGGAGCCATGCGGGAGTGTTCGATGCTGAGTAGATCACAGATTGTGGGAAATATATCCATGTGGCTGACCATACTATCGATGACCTGCCCACCCATAAAGCCTCCAGGTCCGCGTAGTATGAGCATAACGCCGATCCCTCCCGAGTTCAGATTGCACTTCATATGGGGGAAAGCGATGCCGTGATCCGTTGTGCAAATCACCAGCGTGTTATCCGCAAGTCCGGTGCGCTCCAGTGCATCAAAAACGACGCCCATCTTCCCGTCCAGGGTGCGCGCGCTGGCTTTAAAACGCGCCATATCCTCACGGGTCTCCGGCGTATCGGGAATGGGATCGGGAGGGCGGCAGTAGCGCGGGTCATCGATACCGTTGAGAGCTTCGTATTCGCGATGTGTATCGCCAAATCCCACGGACAGGAAAAATGGCTCTGCAGGTTGAGATTCCAGAAAGCTGACGGCACGCTCGTGTGCCACATCCTGGTCGCCAAGATACCGATCATAACCAATGACCCGCCAGCCTTCACCGTGCGCGTGTCCTGCCACATGCTGCGTACCTGCCAGAGCCGTCGTATAGCCAGCTGCCCTCAGCGTATGGACGATATGCTGGCTGTAATCATTGAGCGACCAACCCCGGTGCGCCAAACCCGTCATGCCGTTATTGTGGGGATACATCCCCGTCAGCAGCGAGGCGCGGCTCGCGGAACAGGTGGGATTGGCACAAAAAGCCTGACGAAACAGCACCCCTTGCTCCGCAAGTTTCTGAATATTGGGCGTGTGCACTGCATAGCCATACGGTTGCACATAGCGTCCGATGTCATGTGTGTGAATATAAAGAATATTGGGGCGTTTTGCAGCCTGTGCCATACTGACCTCCGGTTTTTTTGCGTTATGTAAGAACTTTCTATACTGCTACGACCCTGACAGCCCGTCCTATTTTATAGCCCACCTTGACTTCAACATAACCCGCCAGGGCATCATCCAGTTCCACGTCACCGGTATCCACACGCAGCACCCCTGCATTGCGTATCTTTTCTTCGGCAGCCACAATGACCAGGTTTTCGCGTCCAACGCGTTTGAGAACCTCCGGCGTAAACTGCTTATTTCCCCTGCCAAACAGAAA
This sequence comes from uncultured Chloroflexia bacterium, assembly GCA_963700595.1. Taxonomy (GTDB): domain Bacteria; phylum Chloroflexota; class Anaerolineae; order B4-G1; family SLSP01; genus PWVB01. The sequence goes on along the minus strand of CAVOYE010000005.1, from coordinate 979,555 downwards.
ACCGTTGCCACCCAGCGGCGTCACCACAATAACACTTTTCAGAAACCTGTCCAACAGGGCAAGGAGACCTTGTTCATTCAAATCCACGCCCACTAAATTTCCATCCATAACGGCATCGACGCCCAATAAGGTTTTCTCGATATGAAGGGCGTCCGTTATTGCCTTGACTGTTGTCCCGGGTCCCAAAAGATAAAGTGTGGCATCCTCCATCTCTTCCACAAATCCTGCCGCAATATCCTGCTGGTTTTCCAGCGTGTCCATGGTAAGACGGGTACCTTCTTTTGCCGGTTGTATGTGATTTTTTACATCGGGGACGGATAGATATCCGATAAAATGAACTTCCAGACGGTTGGCTCGAAAAGCGCTTTCATCGATATCCAGCACCTCTTGCGCGCTGACGCCTGCGCCGTCTATAAAAGCTTCCACCAGCACCGCCGCCGCACGCGGGCTCATTGCAAAAGCGGCGCTGTAAATCTTGACACCCGACGGTACTGCCACGACCGGCACGCGCATACCTACCGCTTCATAGATATCCCGAGCAGTGCCGTCTCCTCCCACAAAAACCAGCAGGTCAATCTGCAGTTCCAACATTTCCCGGGCAATGCGCACTGTATCGGAACCCCGGGTTGCTCCGGTAATCGAACCGACGGTGATCGAGGGTTGGTTGATAAACGCCAGGTAGTCGCCGCCCATTTCCAAAGGTGCAGCATACCATTGAATATCTTCATGGCGCGTCAGGGCGGATAGAAATATCTGGCAGCGTTCCGGTGCGACCGGTTTGGCTCCCAGCGCCCGTGCCTGGTCGATAACGGCACCGTCCGTACCCTTGAGCCCGACGCTGCCCCCCATCCCGGCAATCGGATTGACGATCAAACCAATGCGTGTTTTGTTCATCATACTCCTTAAGAGCAGATACTATCTCTCTTTTTCAGCCATCCAGACCCAATTCACGGTGCAAAAAGCGCACAGTTTCCGCAACCTGCGCCTCCGGAATACAGAACGAAACGCTGTTTTCTGATGCTGCCTGTGCCACTGCGATCACCCGTGTTCCCAGTGCTCCCAGCGCGGCGAACGCATGCGAGACGATGCCCACTTTATTCCATCCGGGGGTACCCACAACAGAAACCGTCGCTACTTCCGCTTTCGTCTCCAATTTCCAATCCCCCTGCCTGATATGGCTGTCAAATGCAGACTGGAGAGCCTTGAGACATTGCGCCTGGTCCTGATCCTGGACAATGAGGTTAAGGCTGTGCTCGGAGAAAGATTGCGAGAACATGAGCACGTCAACGCGCGCGTCACTGAGAACCTGCAAAGCCTGCGCGACGCGGTTAAGAGACCAGGAATCATCCTGACTGCCGATAACAATCAAACTGAGCCCGGTGGTCGAAATAATAGCCGGCAGGGAAATACGGGTAAAACTGGGGGATTTGACAATCAGGGTGCCGGGATCAAGCGGGTTAAAGCTGTTCAGAATGCGGAGGGGAATACCGTGGTCAATGACCGGTCTGATCGTTTTGGGGTGCAGCACATTTGCCCCATAATAAGCTAATTCCGCAGCTTCAGTATAAGATAGTTCGCGTAAAGTACGCGCGCCAGGTACAAGATTTGGGTCCGCCGTCAAAATGCCATCGACATCACTCCAGATGCATACCTCATCCGCGTCCAACCCGGCGCCCACAATCGCCGCGGAATAATCGCTGCCGCCCCGCCCCAATGTGGTCGTCACACCCCTTTCCGTCGCCGCGATAAAACCTGTAACGACCGGGATAATCCCCCTGTCCAGCATGGGGTTCAAGCGAGATTGCAATCGTTCGCGGGACAAATCCATCAGGGGGCTCGCTTCACCGAATCTGTCATCTGTCACAATCAGTTCTGTGGCGGAAATGGCTTTTGCCTGCACGCCCCGCGCGCGCAGAGCTGCTGCCAGGAGATAAACTGAAAGCGTCTCCCCAAAAGCAACAACATGATCCTGCCCGCGCGCTGTAAGTTCACCCAGCACCAAAAGACTTTGATACAAGCGATTCAGTGCAACAAGCCGCTCCCGAATAAAATTCAGAAGCTCAAGGCGTTCTGAACTGCCCTTTAGCAGCACTTCAACGACAGTCTGGTGTCTATCCAGCAGCACCGCTATCGTCTGGGTCATAATCGATTTCGCGCCCTTCAGCCGCAGCCCTGGCGCCTGCGATAAGCCGGTTGGTCACACCGCTCATCGCCGAGACAACCACCACAGTCCGCGACAAGCCCTCATCCTCAAACGGTGCGGGATAGCCCTCCACAATATCGGCAACACAAGCGAAGCGTTCCGCGCTGCGCACAGAAGTACCGCCGAACTTATGGATTATTGTCTTCTTTATCATTTTATTAAAGGTTTTTCAAAGCCTGGTCTAAATCCGCGATGATATCCTCGGCGTCTTCAATTCCCAGGGCGTAGCGCACGAGATTGTCGGTCAACCCGGACGCCAGTCGTTCTCCTTCATCCAAGGACACAAAAAGCGCTTGCTGCTGCACAATCCCTTCCACACCCCCCAATGTCGGTCCTATATAAGGTATTCGCAAACGATCGATAAACCGGGAGGTTTTATTTTTATCACCAAGCAAATCAAAACTCACAACACCACCAAAACCTGTCATCTGCCTTTTAGCGATTTCGTGGTCCGGATGGCTGGGAAGTCCCGGATAATAGACCCTTTCAATTCCGGGATGATCTTCCAGGAACTGCGCGACTTTCAAACCGTTTGCGTTTTGCTGCCGCACGCGCAATGCCAGCGTTTTCAGCCCTCTTAACAGCAGGTAAGCGTCATGCGGACCCACAATACCCCCCAACATCCCCCGCATTTCTTCTACTTTTGCCAGCAAATTGTGGTTTCCCAGCACAACGCCAGCGAGCAGGTCATTATGCCCCGCCAGGTATTTTGTCGCGCTGTGAATGACCAGATCAATGCCCAATTCCAGCGGACGCATGTTAATCGGCGTGGCAAATGTGCTGTCTACCGCGGTCAGGACACCTTTATCACGGGCGACACTTGCCACATATGCGAGATCCATAACACGCAGATACGGATTCGTCGGCGTTTCTGTAAAGATCATACGCGTGTTCGGGCGCAACGCTCCGGGTATATCTTCAGGAGTGCTGATGTCAACCAGGGTCGTCTCAATTCCCCACCGTGGTAAAAATGTCTCCGCAAACTCCCGTGTTCGTTTGTAGATATCGCGGATGACCACGGCATGATCACCACTGGACAGGAAAGCCAGGAGTGTTGTGGTGATGGCGTTCATACCACTGGTGAAGAGTGCTGCATGGTCAGCTCCTTCGAGTGCAGCAAGTTTTTCCTCCGCTGCCAGAATCGTTGGGTTGCTGTACCGCCCGTATTCGCCTCGCAAGGGCAGTTCGTCACCTACCTCACGCGCCGCTTTACGGGCTGCCTTTTGTTCCAAGAAGGCCATGATCTCTGCGGTGTCTGCAAAAGTATAGGTGGAAGTTTGGACAATGGGTGTGGTCAAGGCGTCATAGGCTTTCCGCTTGGCTTCACCACCGTGGACTGCCTGTGTTGAATCATGTGTTTTCATGCTGTTCTCCTCTTTAAAACCAGATATGGCGCTTATCAGGAGAGGGGCAGAAAACAAAAAGCGCCTCATCAGCGGGTTTCCCTAATGAAGAGGCGCTTTGCTCGATAGCTTAGCTCTCATCTCCCAGGACCTCACCGCTGAGGTCTGTCGGAGTTGGCACCATAGTGGTTAACACCTGGTTGCCGAGGTTTCACAGGGCCGATCCCTCCACCTCTCTTGATAAGAACGCGCAGGTACTATACCATACCGGGGGAATCTGTCAATATCCAGAACAATTGGTGCCATGCGGCTGTGCGGAACACCATGATTGTGCTGTTGTTGGAGGTTCCCGCACAGCCTTTTTGTATAAAGGGTTTTTGAGTCCGGCGGCGCCGGACTCAAAAACCCTTTCTTTTAATCCGCGGCGCGGGAGCCAAGATAGAACGCGCAGTTGAGAAATTCCGCGCCGCGGAATATGTCCCCCAACCAATAATGATTAAGTCCTGGCATATCAATGACAATATCTTGGTTTTATCGGTCTATTGTCACCAATCTGCCGCATTCGGACTTTACGTCAATCCACCTTTTTGCTACAATCATGGTTACAGGAACAGGAGAATGCTATGTGCGCCAAAATACTGATTGTCGACGACGAACCACCCATTATCGATGTGCTGCGCTATAACCTGCAGCAAGCCAGATATGACGTGTTGTCTGCCCGGGATGGCGAACAAGCCCTGGATCTCGCCCGTTCTGAACGCCCTGACCTGATTATCCTGGACCTGATGCTGCCCAAGCTGGACGGCATCGAGGTTTGCAGAGCCCTGCGTAAAGAATCCGATATACCAATTATTATGCTGACCGCCAAAGATGAAGAAATCGATCGCGTACTGGGCCTGGAACTGGGGGCGGATGACTATGTGGTCAAACCCTTCAGCGTCCGCGAATTGCTGGCAAGGGTGAAAACCGTGCTGCGCAGAGCGCGCCCACCCGCATCTACCCTACCATCTGCGCTCCACATCGCGGATCTCACTATCGATGAAGGACGGCACGAAGCGCGTTTATCCGGGCACACGCTTGATCTGACCGCTCTGGAATTCAGCATGCTGATCGTGCTGGCGCATCAACCCGGACGCGTCCTGACACGCGAGCAATTGCTCGAACAGGTTTGGGGATACGATTATCACGGCGACTTGCGTGTGGTCGATGCCGTTATTAAGCGTTTACGGGCGAAATTACGCAGCCCCGCGTCAAAAGATGAACTGATCGCGACCGTGCGCGGCGTGGGATACAAGCTCGATGCCTGATTTCAAATACAGGAAATAAGGATAACCATGTTAAAAAGCTGGCGTACGAAGTTGGTGTTGAGCCTCCTCGCACTTATTGTATTAGCCATGAGCCTATCGGGTGTATTGCTGCTGTCTTTCCTGGACCAGTATTTCCTGACAGCCACGGAAGAGAGCCTGCTTGCGCAGGCGCGGATCACCGCGCAGGCTTTGATCCCCGGAGCTGTGGTCGCCGGTCAGCAGGTAGAGCAGCAATCGCCCCTTTCTAACACTCTGCAGATGCGCGGCGCCGGGAACATCGCGGTGCAGACTCAGAACCTGCAAATCCCGGAGCAAAATGCCACACTAAGCGATATAGACCTGGGCTATCTGTCCGAGAGCACTTTCCAGTTGGGCACCCAACTCGAGACCCGCATCCGGATACTGGACACTGCCGGGAATGTGCTGGTGGATTCGGCTGATGCGCAATACCCAGGTCCCATCGAGAACGACCTCCTGGTCGCACAAGCCCTGAATGGACAATACGCCAAACAGACCTCAGATATTGACGGGGTCAACACGATGTCGCTGGCGATGCCGGTCCTGGTGGAAAGTGAACTGGTGGGCGTCATATATCTCAGCCACCCACTGCGCGATATCGAGACCGTGCTCCACGACATGCGTGTCCGCTGGATTTCTGCAACAGCGATCGCTCTGGCTTTATCGGGTGTAGCCGGCCTTATCCTGTCCAGCGCCATCACCCGCCCGCTGCGCAACCTCACATCAGCAGCGGGTGCTGTCGCCCAGGGACACTTTGACCACCAGGTCCAGGTGCGCTCGCAGGATGAAATGGGGCAATTGAGCCGTACCTTCAATGATATGACCGCGCGCCTGCAGGCTGCACGGCAAATGCAAATCGATTTCGTAGCCAATGTCTCCCACGAACTGCGGACACCGCTGACCGCGGTCAAGGGCATGGTAGAGACCCTCCGGGCTGGCGCGGTGGAGGACACCAAAGTGCGCGACCGGTTTTTAGGCACAGTCGAAAGCGAGACCGACCGCATGATACGTCTGGTCAATGACCTGCTCATTCTAACCCGCGCGGACTCCCAGGCGCTCAACCTGGACCGCGAACCCGTGGATATAGCAGAACTGGCACGAAAAACGGCGGCGAGAATCAGTCCTCAGGCAGAATTCCGGGGCGTGCGTATCAGCATCATTGAAGGACCTGATGTGCCTCTGGCATGGGCTGACCGGGATCGGGTCGCGCAGGTCATGCTCAATGTGCTGGATAATGCCATCAAATATTCGCACGCCGGTGGAACAGTCAACGTCACGATCTCGAAAGAGAATGCAGAGACTGCCTGGATTCAGGTGCAGGATCAGGGCATCGGCATCCCGGCAGATGTGCTGCCCCGCATCGGCGAACGCTTTTACCGCGCGGACAAAGCCCGCGCCCGGGCTGACGGCGGCAGCGGGTTGGGATTAGCGATCGCCCAGACGCTCATTACAGCGCACGGCGGGCGTTTGTGGCTGGAAAGCCAGGAAGGCAAAGGCACGACTGCCCATTTCACGCTGCCGGCAGCGTGAGATTAGCCGTTTATCCATCCTCCTCACAATTAGTTACAGCATTACCCCCTTTTGTGCACAATCTATCGCCCCTCTGTCATCATTCTGCCACATTCCCCGGGTAGACTGAAGGCAATGAACATCCGCCAGGTCAACTTCAGTATATGGATGTTCGAAAGGAGATTACGATGTTAAATCGCATAGTATTGGCACTATTTGCAGTTTCGACCCTATTAGGCTTTTGCCCGCAAATCGCACGGGCAGACGGGATGATTCTACCCGATCTCGCTTCAGCAAGTTATTTGGCGGTTCGCTATCATGACGTCAAGGTGGATATCAACGACACCTTTGCCGTCACCCGGGTTGAGCAGGAGTTTTACAACCCCCATGATTATGCGGTGACAGGGCAGTACGTTTTCCCGGTACCGCCCGGATGCTGCCGTGACCGGTTTCCAGGCAACCTTTGGCGGGCGGCAGGCATCCGTCATTCGCCAGAAAGGTGCGGACAGCAACATCCTGCTCTACGATCTGGTTGCCCGGCGTCACGACCCTTCCCTCCTGCAATACGCTGACTGGGAAACACTCATCTTCGACATCAACCTGCCAGCCCGCAGCGCGCGCAAAATGACCCTATCCTACCAGGAGATACTCCCACCCTCCGGCGGTATGCTGCACTACCATTATGTGCTCAGTACGGAACGCTATGCATCGCAACCCCTGGAACGGGCTTCGATCACCATCAATATCGCCAACACCAGAGGCATAGGGTCCGTCTATTCCTCTTCCCACAATGTAATCACGACCTACCCGGCACAAGGGCAAGCCAAAGTTACCTGGGAGGCCTTCGACACGCAGCCACTCAATGACTTCCACCTGTATATCAACCCGGCGGAGGGTGGATTTGGGGGCGGATTTCTGACCGGCAACCAGAATGACACCAGCCATTTCCTCTTTATGTTTGCGCCGGAACAGGCAGACCGCAATCCAGAAGCCCTGCCCAAGGATATCGTTTTTGTCATCGACCGCTCCGGCAGCATGGCGGGTGAGAAAATTCAGCAGGCACAGAGCGCGCTCCACTTCATTCTGGACCAGCTCAACGCGAACGACCGTTTCTCCATTGTCGGTTTCGATGACGTGTTCAGCACCGTTGCCGACACACTGCTGCCCGTTAATCCAACCAACCTGACTGCTGCCCATAGTTTTGTAAACCGTTTATACGACCGGAACGGCACAGATATCGAAGGCGCTTTACAGGTGGCTCTGGGCATACTTGGGGATAGTGAATCTCGCGTGGGTGCAAGCCGGATGGTCGTCTTCCTGACCGACGGACTGCCCACCGAAGGCGTTACCGACCCGCAGCGCATTGTCGAGACTATCACGCGAGCCAACCGCGCCGGCGAAGCCCGTTTGCACGTCTTTGGGGTGGGTTACGATGTCAACACCCATCTGCTGGATCAGCTAGCCAGCAACAATGGCGGTTCGGTGACCTACGTCCAACCGGGCGAGAACCTGGAAGCCGTTATGTCAGGGTTCTATAAACAAATCGCCTATCCCGTTCTCACCGATGTCACCGTTGAATTTGACGGCATCACTGTCAATGATCTCTACCCGCAGCAATTGCCGGACCTATTCGAGAGCTCCACACTGTTGTTAACCGGGCGTTATCAAGGGGATGAAAACGGCACGGCAACCATTACCGTGCGCGGAAATGCCAACGGAGAAAAACGAACCTACACCTATTCAATCAAACTCGGGGATATGGAAAATTCAGCTTTCGTTCCCGGTCTCTGGGCAACCCGGCGCATTGGTCACCTGCTGGATATCATCCGCGTGGAAGGCGAAAGCGCATCTCTGGTAGAAGAGGTGCGCGCGCTGGGGATGAGTTACGGGCTGATCACACCGTATACCACCTTCATCATCACAGCCCAGGCTGAAGGCGCTGCTTCTGCGGAGAATATGGCGCTGTACGGGAACACATCCGAACTCAATCGCGCATCAGGGCAGACCACCATTCAAGCCCGGGTGCAAAACCAGAGCTACCAGCAGGCGACCCAGGTTGACCTGGCGCGTGGCGCAAACGTCCTCAACAATAATGGGCAAACTATGGTGCAGATGATAAATCAGACCATTGACCTTAACCTGCTGCGGAATCAGAAAATCATAAATCAAGCCATCACCGGTGATTGGCTCAAAGCCAACATCAAAATTGACCGGTATGTGACTTTTGGCTCAGATGCTTATTTCACACTTGCAGCGGACCCTGTTGCCCGGGCATTTCTGCAAAGCGCGAATAACGTGTTATTTATGTACAAGGGGGAAATCATCGAAATCATGGATGATGACCCGGCATTTGCGGTTCCCGACCAGGTTCCTGGACAAGCACCAACCTATCAAAGCTATGAACCAGAAAGCACCTTCAGTCCGATGGATATATTAAAAATCAGGCTATCGCGATTCTTCAGCAGCATCCTGCGGTTTCTGATGGATTAATGTACTCCATGACACAAATTGACTCCCGCGCCGCAGTTTTCAGGGGTGTTCCGGCTGGCTTCACCAACCGGAACACCCCTTTTGAATATGTCGTCAACTGACTCAGTAGCGTCTGGGCTGCTTCGGATAGGTTTGGAACGGTGTACGCGGTTCCGCACTCACCCAATCCCCGCTGGCATCCAGGTGCGAGAGCGAATACAGCAGGTCATACGTCACCCACCGCGCGGCTTCGGGATGTCCTGCGATGTCCCACAAACCGTATTCTCCCTGTTGCGACCGGACAAACGCCACCATCTCACTCACGCGCGCGTCATCCAGGGTCGCCCCGATACGCCAGCACAGGTCCAGAATTTGCGCCAGGTCAAAACGCGCATAGAAAGTGAAAAATCCGCGCGTCGCTTCAGCTCCGATCAGGCGTGTGACCTCATGTCCCAGCGTATGCGCCTCCCGCGTCTCGCGTCCCAGAAGCAAATCCAGCGCCCGCCGCGCTTCCGGACTATGACGCCTTTGGGGATGATAAGCCAGGCACTGCAGCACGCCCGTTGTGTTGGACCGGCATCCCCACCTTGAATGCGGCATCTTGCGGTAACCCGCCACATACCCGTACGTACCGCCCCCGGCGATGCCTGTGGGCCATGCGCCGTCAGGGAGGCGTTTATCCATAAGCCATTCGTATGCGCGTTCTGCACGCGGGTCCTCGGCGTAGCCACACATCGCCAGCGCGCGCAGCGGCAGCGCGGTCTGCAAAGGGACCATCGTATAACTCTCACGGGTGTCGGTTTCCTCGTTGACTCGGGGAAGATGCCAGCTGCCGTCTTCCTGCTGCAGCGAGAACAGATACGCAACCCCCTGTTGGATCGACCTGTGTGACGGATTAAAGCCCAGGAAGCCCAGGCGCATCAATGCCAGCATCGTCACGCGCTGCGGTCCTCCCTGCCAGTGCAAATCACCCCGCGTCCAGGAACCGTCCGCTTCCTGCGCTGCCAGCACCGGTGACACCAGCGGATCTCCTTCCCGCAAAGGCAGCAGCTCCTGCACTTCCGGATCATCCATGGGGCGTGCCAGCAGGTTGCGCAGCACCAACCAGCGCAAGCAGGCAGAACGGTCAGCCAATAAAAGGGGTATCCAGGTCATCGTCGACTCCTGCACACATTCTATAAGAATCTATGGAGATGCCAAACAGGGTTCATCACCCTTGGTTTAGAGCCATCTACTGCGGCGCGGAATATGGCTTTGACCGCCCCATCTTGACTGCCGCGCCATAATATACAAAAAGAACCTGTGCGGAAATCGTCAACACAGCACAATCAGGTGTCCCGCACAGCGTTTAGCATTGCTACAGACCATGTCGGTCACCCTCATCCTGAAACTTACCCCATTGACACATCATCTTTGTCCTGTACTATCTTCTCAGCAACCGAAGCGATCGAGGAGAACAGATTGTGACCGAACCAACCCTATCCATGACGACAGATCTTGCCGGCACACCCACCACACGCGGCTACGGAACGCTGCTGATTGGTACCGCATTATGGTCTTCGTCCGCGGTTTTTATCGGTTTCCTGACCCAACGGTTCCAGCTGCCCTCTATGGTCCTGGCATTCTGGCGTGATATTTTTGTCTGCCTGGCACTCTTCATCATCCTGGGATTAAAATCTCCTGCTCTGCTGCGACCAGGGCGTAAGAATCTGGTCTTTCTGTGCTTTTATGGATTGGTGCTGGCAAGTTTTAACACGCTCTTTACCCGGTCGGTCGCGATAAACGGCGCTGCCGTGGCAACCGTCCTCACCTACAGCTCCCCGGCATTCACGGCGGTTGCCGGGCGCTTCCTGTGGAACGAACGCGTTGACCGCTTCAAAATCACCGCTTTAATCCTCAGCTGCATCGGTTGCATCCTGGTCTCAGGTGCGCATACCCGCGCAGCATGGCAGGGAAATATGCTGGGCATCGGACTGGGATTAACGTCCGGGTTGATCTTCGCCGGATACAACATTATGGGTAAAACAGCCGCGCACAGAGGCATCAATTCCTGGACGGTCATGCTCTACATTTTTGCCTTTGCCTCCGGCTTTCTCGCCTTAGCCCAGCGCCCCGAAACAATTCTTTGGCTGTCCCGTCCATTAGCGTCCGGTGCGAACGGTGTTCGCGAAACCCTCTTCGGCTGGGGGACATTGATCCTGCTCGCGCTGGGTCCCACCATTGGCGGTTACGGTCTGTATACTGCCAGTCTGAACTATTTACCGGCGGTGACCGCGAATCTGGTCGTGACCCTGGAACCGGCGTTGACAGCAGCGCAATCCTACCTGTTTCTCGGTGAACGGTTGACGGCACTCCAGTTGATCGGCGGAGGGCTGATTGTCGGCAGCGTGTTCCTGGTTTATCTCAGCGACCACCGCGCAACACCTGTTGTTCCAGTAGCGGCATGACCAACCTCCTGTACTGCCACACTTAATTATAAACAACCGACCTCGTTTTAAATCAAAATTGTATCAAGGGTCCGTTTCTATTGGGTTAAAAATACAAAATATCACCCATAAATAATCACAATACAAACAGCAGTATAGGTGGCGGTGCGGTAAAACTTTGGTTTGCTGTCCGAGGTGATTCCCGCACCGCCACTCTAAATAATGGGGCATCCAGTTTGGCTGCGCCAAACTGGATGCCCCACAGGAAAAAGCAGCGCGGAAGTCTGCATGGAATAGGCTGGGTGAATATTCCGCGCCACAATACAATGGACAATCGACCTCGCTTAGAATCAAAAATGTATCAAAGTGACTTTGACACTGAAACAGATATGCAGCTATAATAATCCACATTACACCTAATGGACCATACAAAAGGAGTGATGATGCCGCATAACCAACACACCTATGTGGGATTTGGTTTTGGAGCCATCCAACCCGGGCTGCTCCTCTATGAAGCCTTCCGCGCACGCGCCTTCGACCGCTTTGTCGTCGCCGAAATTCTGCCCGACCTGGTCGCCGCAATGCGCAGCACCGGTGGACTATATACCCTTAATCTCGCCGGACTGGATGGCGTGCGCCAGGTGCGATTGGGTCCAGTGGAACTGGTCGATGTGGCGCACGCTGAGGACCGCGAAATCTTGTTGGACGCCATTGCCGAAGCCCACGAAATCGGGACCGCCATCACCACATTCAACCAGTACGTCATGGACATTCCCGGCAGCGTGCACCTGATGCTGGCAGAGGGCTTAATGCGGAAAGTACAAAGAAGCGGTCCCCCGGCGGTCGTCTATTGCGCCGAGAATAACAACCACGCGGCGGAGATGCTCCAGGAGGCGGTGATGGGTGCAATAGCCCCTGAAAAACGCGACGCCGTCACCCGGAACGTGCAGTTTGTGAACACCGTGGTCAGCAAGATGTGCGGGTTGGTCAGCGATCCTGCGGTGATGCAGGCACACGACCTCACACCGATGTGGGAACAAGGTCCGGTGATGCGCGCCCTCCTGGTTGAAGACTACGACCTTCTGTTGATCAACCGGATCACGCTGCCCAACTTTAAGCGCGGTATCGCGATTTTTGAGGAGAAGGCTGACCTGCTGCCGTTCAAAGAGGCGAAACTCTTCGGGCATAACGGCACCCACGCTATCGCAGCGTATATAGGCGGGTTTTGCGGTGTGACAACCATCACGCAGCTGGCTGAAATGCCTGCCGTTATGGCGTTTTTACGCGGAGCCTTCCTGGACGAAATGGGCACAGCGCTGTGCCGCAAATATGCCGGATTCGATCCGCTGTTCACCTCTGCCGGATTCGCTGAATTCGTCGACAGCATTCTGCAGCGTATGGTCAATCCGTACCTGCTGGACACGGTGGCGCGGGTGGGACGCGACCCCCGGCGCAAGCTGGGCTGGGAAGACCGCCTTATCGGTGCTATTCGACTGGCTCTGGCGTATGATGTGGAACCTGCCCGGTATGCCTTTGGCGCAGCGGCAGCTCTGGCGACCCTGGATCCCGCCATCGTGGAGGCGCCCCAATCTCTGGGAGGTATCCTGATGGAGATCTGGCACCCGCAGGAGGCGGACAGCGCCCTGACACCCTCCCAACAGGAGATGGATGTCATCACCACGATAGCGGCAGGGATGGCGCGCTTTGCTGCCTGGCAGAAGGCTGGTTATCCAGTGCATGGATTACTGGCATTTGGATCACCATAACGGTTTTGTTTCTTTTGTATGGTATGAAACTCAGGATTCCAATAACCGCTATGCAACAAACATACCACATGGAGTGGCGGTGCGGAACATCATGACTTTGCTCGAAATGAAACCCGCCGCACCGCCACAAAAATGCGGCGCGGGAGTTAATATGGATCATAGAAGAGAGTTATTCCGCGCCGCATAAAGATGAACAGCACACCTCGCATCAAGTGTTAATCGTATCCCCTAGCCCCCGAGTGCAGGCAAGTTATAAAGCCCGAAGTGGCTTAACGTCGGGGCAAAGCGCGAACCCAGGATGCGTATCCTGACCCGCGCGGTTGTCACCGGATCACAGCGCAGCAGGCGCTTATAGCCCACCGTCCCCCCCTGGCAAATGACCTGCCACCCCGGGGATGTCCATACCTCAACGACAAATTCTTCAATGCGCTGCCCGACTGCGATATATTCCTGCAGCATAACCACGTTGAACTGCCGTTTGCCATCCAGCGCGAATTCCAGCTCTGCAGTCTCCTGCCAATCGTCGGTCGTCCAATAGGTCGCGGGGTCGCCGTCCAGAACGGCAGCAGCAGGATGCCCTTCCCGCGTGTGAGATGCCGTCACTGTGGAACCCGCTGCCGCATTGACGGCAAATGTCCTGTCCAGTACTCCACGCATCCCCTCCAGGCTGCGCACGTCGTTCTCGTGAATCATGCCGCGCCGGTCCGGCGGCAGATTCAAAAGCAGCGCGCTGTTTCTCCCGACCGACTTGAAATACAGGTCAACCAGCGCTTCCGGCGATTTAACCGCCCCATCCTCCGCTGCATGGTAAAACCAGCCTGGACGGATGGAGACGTCACATTCTGCCGGATACCACACCAGGCGCGCTGCCTGCGCGATTTTTTCACGGCTACCCAAATCTTCGAACCGCAGGTCAATCTGCGGGGGCTGGTCCTCTGCCTGCTGCGATTGAGCAGCAATTTCCTCCTGGTTGGTATAACCTGCAGGCAGCACGCTCCACTCGTTTTCGCGCGCGACGCCGTGTTCATTCCCGACCCAGCGCACATCGGGACCGCTGATCGCAATCACCGCATCGGGTTGATACTGGGTAATCACCTGGTAATAGCCAGCCCAATCATAAACCTGCCGCTTGCCGTTGGGACCTTCCCCGCACGCGCCGTCAAACCACACCTCAGCCACCGGTCCGTATCCTGTGAGGAGTTCCGTCAGTTGATTCTTGAAATAATCGTTATAAGCGCCGGTGCCGTAGGTTCCTTCGTGCCGGTCCCAGGGCGAAAGGTAGAACCCCACCTTGATATCAAACGCCCGGCATGCTGCCACGAATTCACCCACCACATCCCCTTTGCCGTCCCTGTAGGGACTGTTTTTGACGCTGTGCTCCGTATACTGGCTGGGCCACAGGCAAAAACCGTCGTGATGTTTGGTGGTCAGGATAGCCAGCTTCACACCCGCATTGTGAGCAACCCGCAGCCATTGGCGCACGTCCAGGTGGGTGGGATCGAATACTGCAGGTTCCTCTTTCCCGGTCCCCCACTCCCTGTCCGTGAATGTATTGACCGTAAAGTGGAAAAACGCCATAAACTCCAGCTTCTGCCATGCCAGTTGCTTTAGTGACGGGTGGACGTGCGCTGCCTGATAGATCCTTTCCCTTTCCATGTGCACGCTCCTATTCTGTTTCATTTATGGGTGATGCGGATATATGTTACGGCGGTTCCCATTGTGTGCAAAGGTCTCCACGCTGCATTTAAAGTATATCCGGAATAGCTGCGTGCCAAACATCACACTTATATAGGCTTTCTATTTGTTTGACATTGTCAGGAATTTGAATCAATGTAAACTACCCGGATTATTGTCAGCATATGGTTTTATCCATTAGCCAGATAGTGCGCCGGGGAGGTATCATGCCCAGAACTACGACTCGCAGCAATTATCGCATCATCGTTTTACTTGTTTTTGGACTACTCTTAGCAGGTTGCGCCCCTGTTCCCATCGCCGGCGATGCAATACATCCAGAAGTTACGGTGTTTTATGCAGGTGCAGATAGCGGAAGTTACGGCGTGCAGACTGCGATTGAACTGATGCAGGCGTCCGGTTTGGCAGCCATCGTGGATGATCCGGCGCTGGCGGATGTGTTCGTCATCAACGGCGAGGTGCCAGACCCGCAAGAGACAGCGATATCTGGCTACGTTCAATCGGGCGCTGGAATGGTGTTGATCCCGGGTCCGGATATGACCGGCGCGCAGATGGCGGCTTTGCTGTCTCAGGATGTCACTGTTGGTCAGGCAGAAGATGCCCTGAGCCTGATATCCGACAAGCAGTCGACGTCCCCTATTCTGAAGGATATTGTATGGGGCAGCGCCCCGCAGGTTCGGGAACGGGCGATCCTGGCAGGCCTGAACAGTCAGCCTATTATCCAAGGGTACCAGGCCTCAGAAGCCATTCTGTCAGAAACCACAGTCCAGGCCGGGCATGTTTTCATATTCACGCCGTATATCGATGGGGTCAACACCCAATTCCAGGAATGGCCCTATTTCAACTATTTTATCTACAATCTGATCGCCCGGGCAGCGAAACAAACACCGCTGACATTTGGCGATTATCCCGCCTCCCCTGTTCCGCACACCAGAGAGAAAACAATACTGGTCAGCCTCTGCGTTGTGGTAACCCTTGTCGCCTTCAGTATTTTCATTATTGTGCGCCGCTACAGCCTGAAACACCCGGAAATACTGGATGAACTGGTGGCATCCAAAGAGAATTACAACATCCGCGAAGCCGGCACAGCCTGGGAGGAAGTCGGTTTCCACCGCCCTTTAGCCGGATTCATGTTTGCCATGATGATGGGCATCCTGTTATTCATTCCACTCATCATTTACCAGAACATGATTCTGCCCACATTCATCCTGCCTTCCGCCCAGGCTTTTGGCCTGATTGGGCGCGTGGGGCAAATCTTCACCCTGGCGTGGACCTTATTCGATGTGGGCACAAGTATCGCTTTTGTGAAATTCTATTCCCAGTACCGCGTGCATGACCCGCGCCGCGCTATCCAGTTCGGACAGGTATTTGTGTGGTGGCAGGCGCTATCCGGGGCCTTCCAGGTCGCGTTGGTAGTCATTCTTGCGGGGACCTTCGTGCCTAAAACATCATACGCCATCTACACCTGGATTATTGTTGTCCACGCTGTGATTCAAGTCCCGGGATTCTACCGCGTGATGCGGGATGCGATGTATGCGCAGCAGCGCCTGGATTATGCCCAGATTCTGGACAATTTCATCATGCTGGTTTGGCCTATGGTGACCCAGCCCATATTCGTCCTCCTGATGTTATGGTGGAGCCGCCAGTCACCGATGGTGGGCGGGGCATTGGGTGGGGCAATTGGATTGGCAGTCGCAGCCTACGCCGTGGAGTTATGCAATTTCTTGCTGGGGCTGTGGCTCTATCGCCGGATTGGCTTCAATTCCCGGATATTGTTTTTAGCCCACTTTGACGTTTCCGTCATCAAACAGGCTTTCAGGTTCGGCGCCCTGGATATGAGCGGGTCGGTCATCCTGGCAGCGGCTTCCGCAATCGAAATATTCATCACCCAGACACGGCTCATCAATTATGCGGAGGTCTGGGGCAACTGGATGCTGGCAAATAACTTTATGCTGGCATTTGATGTGCTGCGGAACCTGGTGGACGGCGTGATGCCCGCGATTTCGGAGGCAATATCCCACGCACGCCGCAAACTCAGCCAGTATTATGTCAGTATGAGTTATAAATGGGATGCGATGATCGGGGGGTTTGTGGCTGCGGTGCTCCTGGCAATCGCGGACCGCTTCATCATTGGGTCATCAGGACCGGAATTCTCCCGCGCCGCTATCTATGTATTACCCCTCATCGCCTTTGGCAGCGTGCAGCACCTGAATATGATTGGGGACGCAATAGCCCTGGCATCCAATAAGCCCGGGCATGAAAATGGCGATGATCGCTGCCGAACAGATACTGCGGCTGAGTCTCGCCTTCCTGCTGCTGGAACGTTTCCAGGTGACGGGGTTAATCATCGCCTATCTGGTCGCGACCCTCACGCGCGGCATTGCCATCTACTTCATCAACAGCAAGGTATGCTTCCCGTTGCGTTATTATCCCTGGCAATCCCTGGTGGTGCCGGTGGCTGCCGGAGCTGTCCATTATGTCATCTTGCGCTACATCACCGGTCTCATATGGCAAGGTGAACCCATCACCAGCATTATCATTTTCCTGATAGGGATCCTCTTTTCTTACCCGTTTTACACGTTCTTTTACGGTCTGTTCGGCGGGTGGGATGATGCGACGCTGGATGAGCTTGAGCAATCCGTCGACATGCAGCCATTCCTGAAATTCATGGCTGTCATATTCTACAAAACGACGCTGTGGGGCGCGCGTCTCAGCCCTTTGCACAACCGCTTCCCCATCACAATCCGCGAAGAGGCACTGGCGGAAGCAGCATCACTCACAGCCGAACGCGTGAATCTGGCAGGCGTGGGCGAGTGAGGACACGCCGCATTAAAAAAGACAGGTTTTTGAGGTCGGCTGTGCCGACCTCAAAAACCTGAAATAAGAAGTGGCTGGGCGGGAATATTGACCAAAAGCACAACCCTGGTTTTCCCGCCCAGCCACTTCACTCCTCGTATCTAATCGCCAGAGATTGAAAATCTGACAATAAGACTATCCTGCCACTTCCTGCTTAATGTGTTTATACCCTATCCAGTGTTCAGCTCCCCACCTTCTTATAAAAACAAACTGCGCAGGAACGCCGATGTCTTTGTCGCTTCACCAACCTTTAACAAGGCATCTATCTTTTCACGGTTGCGGTCAACTTTGACCTGGAATCCCTGCAACCATGCCACACTCTCTGCGAGGGCATCCCGTCCATCCTCACGATAGGGATACTGGTCCATCGATAGCCAACCCGCGTAACCGGTACGGTCCAGCCAGTAAAGCAGTTCGATATACTCCACGGTATGCACGCTGCCGACAATCATATCATCATCCCAGGCGCGGAAGTTGTCATTAAAGTGCATATGATAGAGCTTGTTCCCCGCCCTTTTTGCCAGGACAACCGCTTCAGCGACATCTTCATAGCCCACCATCGAGTGCCCCACATCAATGGTCACGCCCACGTTTGACGTGCCCACTTCCTGGCATACCAGCAGTGTATCCGCCATTCGCGCCAGATAACTGTGGGTTCGCGGTTCTTTTAGCTTATACTCCAGCGCAAAACGCATGTTGGGATACGCCTGCGCGCATTCGCGGATGCCCTCGACCAACCAGGTGCGCTCCTGGTCATAATCAGCCTGGAGCGGATAATCATAGCCATCCTGTCCATTCCAGATGTTTATCAGATCGCAACCCAGTTTTTTCGCGAACTCGCATGCCTCAAGCGTCGCCTCAACCGCCTTGCGACGCACGCCGGCTTCACGGGATGTAAAAGCGCCTTTCCACCAAACCGCCTGGGAAAAATGATCGGGAATAATAGAGGCGCACGCCAGACCCATAGCGCTCAGGCGCACAGCCATCTCGTCCACGTTCTCTGCGCTGATATCCCACGTTCCCACCAGCTCCACACCCGTAACCCCTTCAATGGTTGCTGCAGCCTCCAGCATCGTCCATGTATCAGGGTTATCCTTATAGCCCGTTGAACAAAAACGGTCACATGTGTTGCCCAGATTTCCCAGAATAATCGCGTACTTCTTCTCCGTCATCGTCTCTCGCTCCTGATATGGTGTTATGCTGCTCTTGGCGTGTCAGCACATAAAACTAGTGATAGCCAATATTCCGTCCAGGGCGCGCCCCGGTATGATTTCCACCATCAATGACCAGCTGCCCGTTGACCAGCACATAGTTGACGCCGCGGCAATAATGGAGCGGATCCTCCAATGTCGATACGTTGTCCAACGCTTCATAGTCAAAAACTGCCACGTCGGCAAACATCCCCTCCTGCAGCAAGCCGCGATTGCGCAATCCAAAGCGGGTCGCAGGCATCGAGGTCATTTTGCGTATCGCCTCCTCCAGCGTTAACACATGCTTGGTGCGCACCCAGTGCGTCAGGTAATGGACCATCCCGGAGTAATGCAGCGGGTGTGGGAATCTTGTGCCGGGAGGACCATCAATCGTTGCTGTCGTGGCATCCACGCCCAGATTAAAGAGTGGGTGTGTCACATTGGAGATCACGTGATCCTCGGTAAACAATCTCCCGATATACCGCACGTGACCCTCTCCCCGGAAGGCTTCAACAAACAGGTCAAAAAGGCAATCCCATTCATCCTTATGCCATAACTCCGCAATTTCGAAGAAGTTCTTGCCCACAATTTCCGGATGGCGGTCACTGCCCAGGACCCGGATGCGGTCCCAATCACCGCGCTGGATAAACGCCCAATAGCGGTCGCAATCGGTGCGCACGCGCGCCCTGACCTCAGGATCGCTCAAGAGCACAGCCGCATGTTCGGTACCTTCCGCGTTGATCCATGGAGGTAGAATAGCTGCCGGTCCACCCAGCCCATCCTGCAAAGGGGTGCAATCCGCCGCAACATCCAGACCCGATGCCCTTACATCTTCGAGTGTCCTGACTGCGCGGTCCCACGCTCCCTCTGGAGCGCCTGTATTATAGCGCACATTGAGGTGCGAAACCTGACCGTGGACGCCGCTCTGGCGGACGATTTCCATAAATTCGTCAATGGCAGGCTGCAGGTTTTTTGCCCGGTTGCGGATGTGGCTGGCGTAATAACCATCATATTCACTCACCACTTTCGCCAAAGCGACAATCTCATCCGTATTCGCCCAACGTCCCGGTTCAAACTCCAGCCCCGTTGAGAGCCCCAACACACCGGCTTCCATCGCCTCCCGCAACAAAGCCACCATGCCCTGCATTTGATCCTCACTCACCTTGTCTCCAACAATACCCACAGCGCTTCGCAGTGTATTATGTCCCACGAACCATGCCAGGTTTTCCGAGGTACCCATGCTTTGAATCATTTGCAAATACTCAGCAAACGACGACCAGGATTTCGCTGTCTCACCGCCTACGCCCAGCAAATCCTGCCCTTTGTCCCCACGGCTCAAATCCGTCAGTGGAGCGGGGCTGTGCCCGCAGTTGCCCACCATCTCGGTCGTGACGCCCTGCCGGATCGTGCTCTGCGCAGTCGGGTTCAACATAATTGTGTTATCACTGTGACTGTGCGAATCAATGAATCCCGGACAGACAATTTGACCTGAGGCATCTATGATACGCGCAGCATCTAGCGTTGCTGACCGTCCAACACTCACAATGCGATCGCCTTTTATAGCCAAATCCGCCGGATAAGCCGGGTTTCCAGTACCATCCGCTATCCAACCATGTCGAATCAAAACATCGATCACAATCCCACCTCCCTGTAAGAATCTGGAACACGCATAAAATCGTAATACCAGCTGTTTGCCTCGATTAACCACGAGTGTATACTGAACCAAAGAAAACGGCAACCAGCATGCTGGTAACGGTAGGGAGAATTCAGATGTTGCAAACAATTTTCGCATCAAGAGCATCAGATCCTGATTTTGTCTCACTGGCAAGGGAATTGCTCGAGAAGAAATTGCGCACATTAGTGCTGACGATTGGCGCAATGTACAGCCTGTGGTACCTGATCGCCGGCGCTACGCAACCCGATGAAGTCACCATCATCGCCTTCCCCCTCACGCTGTTCGTCATCACTATATCGGCACTCCCGCTTGTGATCCTGCGCAGCAGGTTGCTGCTGGCACAAATCATATGGCTCACTGGACTGACTCTGGCTATCATACTTTCAGTTCACATTTTCCAGCAACCGCTGCTGTTGCTTTTCAGTGCCCTGCTGCCACTGATCGCCGCCGTCACCATCGGTTGGCAAGCCAGTGTCGTTGTGGAATTTCTTCTTGGTATTGCGCTCTGGCTGGTTTTACCTGATATGGAGGTACAGCTTCTCCCCACAATCTCCAGTTTGCGCATAGCAGTTCTGGTTGCCGGCGCGATTTCAGGTGTTCTTGGATGGGCTGTTACCAACACGCTCTTTCTATTAACGGTTTGGGCGCTCTACAGCCGCAAGCAAGCACGTGAAAAAATGAAGGAAGCATTTGAGCAGCGTCTTGAGCTCAATCAAACCCAGGAGGATCTCATCCAGGCAAATCAGGAACTCGCCAGGATGTCCGGGCGCCTCCAAACCCTGTATCAGGACGCGGAAGAACAGCGGCATGAAAAACAACGGTTTGCGGCAAATGTCAGTCACGAACTCCGCACACCACTCAATATGATCATCGGATTCAGCGAGATGATTCCCAAGCTGTCTCCGGTCTATGGTGTCGAATTACCGCCAGCCTTATTAAGTGATATTGCCGCCATCCAACGGAACAGCGAACACCTATCGCAGCTCATTGATGACGTCCTCGATCTGAGCCAGATAGACGCCGGGCGCATGGTAATCAACAAAGAATGGAGCTCACTGCAGGA
Organism: uncultured Chloroflexia bacterium; assembly: GCA_963700595.1. GTDB lineage: Bacteria > Chloroflexota > Anaerolineae > B4-G1 > SLSP01 > PWVB01. The sequence continues at coordinate 958,038 of CAVOYE010000005.1, read as the reverse complement.
AATGATCAATGAGGCGGTGGTCGCGACCCGTGTTTTATTCGAATCCAAGAATCTCTATATCAAAACTGACATTGAACCTGATTGCCCTCAGGTTTTTTGTGACACAACGCGGATAAGGCAGGTCATATTGAATTTGCTCAGTAATGCCGGACGCCTAACCAGGGAAGGCGGTGTAACAATACGCGCATGGCATGAAGGCGGTGACGCTCTGGTGAGTGTGCAGGATACGGGTCCGGGCATTAGAGAAGATAAAATCCAAAAACTTTTCGAGCCATTCGGGCAGTTGGATGTTTCTCCTGAAAACATTAAAGGGGGCAGCGGTTTGGGTTTAAGCATCAGCAAACAGTTCATCGAAATGCACGATGGAAAGATGTGGGTCGAAAGTGAGCCCGGCACAGGCTCAACATTTTATTTCAGCCTGCCTGTGCAGACAACTATGCCGCGGGCATTGAACAGGGACAGCGCGATGCGCTGGTTTAACCCCTATGAAAGCGCAGAGCACAGAATTCGCACCCGAAGGTCAAAAGCCCCCTTCCCTGAAATCAAACCGCGTTTTGTGATTATGGAAGATGGGAATGAACCCCATTCACGGTTCGAGTATTATTTACAGGATGCTGAGATTATCCGGGCGAAAGACGCAGCAGCAGCGGAAGAACTATTAAAGCACTCACCAGCTCAGGCCTTGATTGTTAACGCGCCCCCTTTTGAGGAGGCTGCCAATCCCGGGAACCGCCTGAGTGACATCCCCTTCAATACACCGGTGATACAATGCTGGCTTCCAGGAAAGGCTGAGGCTGTCAAGCGCCTGAAAGTGGTGAGTTACCTGGTCAAGCCCATTGCCTATGATACGCTGATATCCACGGTGAGTTCCATTGGCGACCATGTTAAAACAGTGCTGCTGGTCGATGATAAACCAGAAGCCCTGCAGCTCTTCGCCCGAATGCTGAGTTCTACAGCTAACGGATACCGCATTTTACAGACGACGAGCGGGCAGCGCGCCCTTAACCTGTTGGAAGAACGCCAGCCTGATGTGATGTTACTCGACCTGATTATGCCCAATATGGACGGATATGAGGTTTTACGGATTAAGCAGCATAACCCCGCCATCAAAGACATACCCGTGATTATCATATCCTCAAGAGACCCTACCGGGGAGCCCATTCTCAGCAACACTCTTACCGTCACACGCAATACCGGTCTGACTGGGCGCGAACTTTCCGAATGCATCTTAGCTGTCAGTCAGGTGCTGTCACCGCTTGTAGAAAAATCCTGACACGGATGACATAGCAAGATCAATCAGTCCGGGGGACGACTAAGCAAGGTGCGCCGCATTTATCTGATGCGGCGCACCCCAGGCTGTTTACAATGTGGTTATTGACAGGCTCGATCCCGTATACAACTACAAGCAATGACTCAGAAGGTAATTTCCTGGCGCTCTTCCACCTTCGCCTCATCCAATTCCATACCGATGCCGGGCCTGTCGGAGAGCGTGACAGTACCGTTGACGGGTTTAACCGGATTTTCGAGGAAAAATTGATGGACCTCATTCCACTTTATCAGATACTCCAGCAGCGGGCACGTGGTCACGGGCTGCGACGCAATCAGATGCAGCGAAGCCGGGCTGGAATGCCCGTGTGGAATCACCGGCACGTCATAGGCAGAAGCTAAAGCGCAGATCTTCTGCATTTCGGTAATGCCACCCGCCCAGTAAATATCAGGCTGCAGGACATCCACGGCTCCAGCGTCCAGCAGGGCTTTGATGCCCCAGCGGGTGTACTCATGTTCCCCACCCGAAATTGGTATCCGTACATTGCGCCGGATTTGCGCATATTGCTCAATTTTATCAGGCAGCACCGGTTCCTCCAACCAACGGGGATGGTATGCCTTCAAGCGGTCTGCCATCTCAATAGTATAGGGGACGTCCCAACTCATCCAGCAATCCAGCATAATATCGATGTCCGGACCCACAGCTTCCCGGATGGTCCGCACCAGTTCGACATTTTTCCGGATGCCCTCAACACCATCCGTAGGTCCCTCCCGGAAGAACCACTTCATGGCTTTATACCCTTGTGCAACGAACTCTTTAGCGCGCTGCGTGACAAGGTGCGGCTCCAATGAGTAACCCAGTGCACTGGCGTATGCCGGTATCTTGTCCCGCACCGGTCCGCCCAGCAGGCGGTATACAGGCGCGCCAGCCCACTTGCCTTTCAGGTCCCACAAGGCGCAGTCAAGGACACTGAGCGCCATCATGGATGCACCCTTACGTCCATGCACCATGCTCCGGTAAAGCCGGTCCCAGATACGCTCTGTCGCCAATGGGTCCGCGCCGATGAGCATCGGGGCAAGCTGCTTCAGGATGATAAAAGCCTGTTCCAATGTCGTGGGTCCCGCCAAACCGGTCACACCCTCATCCGTTTGAATCTCGCAGAACAGCGAGTGCATCGCATAGTGGGTCGCATCAATTTTAGGGAGCCAACCCGCGCCTTCATTTTTGTGTTCCGGATAGATATCCATCGGACGCACCAGGCGCTCCTCCCAGAATTCACCCGGAAACGCCATCACACCTTTGACCTCAAAAACACGAACCGCTGTTATTTTCATAATCCTTTCCTCCATTGAAATACTTGGCTATGACGCTGATTCTACTGTTCCCCAGGTACGTTTTCCAACGGGAATATATTTGGAGAATATCTTATGATACCATCACATCTGTAATAGCACATACTGGGGAGCATTTCTCTTTGGGGGCATAACCAAGATGAAAAGCTGCAAAACCAGTATATGAGCAGCAGTTTTGGTCCAGATAAATTATTTGATCAGCCACCGTACAGACCAAAACTGCCACGGTGTATTTCAATATGGGTGCATAATTGTTCCACATCATGCCTTCGGTCGTTATCCTTCTGGTTAATTTGAAGTGCAGTCTCGGCGCGAGGTTGCGCCTGCTTGTAATGCCCCATCAGCATCCTTGCCCAAGCCAGAACAACCCCGCCAATTTTTCGCGCGGGTGCGTCTGTCGCGCTTCAACTGCCAGATAAAGGAGCAATGCTCGGGCTTTATTGGAAGTGAAACCGTCAACAGGGGTGCCATCCAAAGAGAATTGAAGCGTGCCCAGGGACAATATGGATAAAAGCGCCATCGGTACCTTCCTGTGCTGTCTGGGGACTCAATAAGTCTATTATAGATGAGGGTTTTTACATTTACAAATAATGTTGAAGACGGTTTCTTGACGATTCCATGACGATGACCTGCTATTCTTTATTCATCTCATTCAAAGAAGATGGTAATGTGGATAACCAACCTAAAGACTATCATTCTTATCTCTTACGCCTATGGCACACGGGTCACGACTGCTCCTGGAAAGCAAGTTTGGAAAACCCAATCAATGGCGAACGGCAGGGATTTAACAGTATAGAAGCACTTTTCGATTTCTTGCGAACGCAAACCTTAGAGATTTCGAATCAGATAATTTTGCATCTGGTGAGGAATAAGTTTCCTGTGTTTTTAGAGTTTTTTTAGAGTCATCTGCTACCCTATTTCTACAGCAACCAGATGAGACTGGAATGATAATTTTCTTGACCGCAAACATGGGATTTCTCAACAACCTGTTGGGATTGCCGAAACACAGATTGCGGTTGATGCAGAACTGTCCCGGGCCAAGTTTGGGATGAAGGAAAACCATGATTGGGCACAGAATTCCTGGTCAAAGGAGGTGACGTCATAAAGGATCACGGGTGCATAAAATTGGAAAATGTAATGTCATGAGTTGCACTTTATATGTAAATGGAGGGATATTGAGATGAAAAAACAAATAGTGGTATTGGGGCTGGTAATACTCTTGCTTGTCGTGGGATCAAGCGCTGTCGTGGCTGGCGGTGCCAAAAATGCGACACTGGTCCTCTTCGAAATTCAAAAAATGATCGCACCTGGTGTATACGATGACTATTTTGTCTACTGCGAAGGGTACTTTATGCGAACAGGCAGCGGTATCGTGCACGAGTGGCGCGATAACCCCGAATGCCTGGCTTATCCGGAAGCGTTTATCCCGTCAGCCTCACTACATCTGGTTTTCAAGCCTGCAGAAAAATTCGACAGCCCAGATTGCGACGATAAGAGTACGCTGTATTGGTCTGGACTATGGTCACTAGATGAAACCTACCAGGATCTTGATTTACCTAATGAAGTTGACGATGCAAATTTGGTGGATTTTCTCGGTGAAGAAAACGTTGATTTCTGGCAAGTCTGCATCTACGAGTGGGAATAACGCCGGCTTTAGTGAATCATGCTCCAGGGCCCCATTTTAACCTTGCGTAAGGGATATGCTTGAGAAAAATACCTGTCAGTATATAAAACATACCTCTTTGAGATAAAAGGAGTTAACAGAGATGAAAAAGTGGATGGTAGTGCTGGGATTGACGTTGGTGTTGTTGGTAGCTGCGGTGGGTGCAGTCACCGCTAAAGATAATAAGCTGCTGGTTAAATTTCTCTTCTACGACGAGGCGGACACGGAGTATTACTGCGAGGGTATCTTTATGAAAACCGGCAGCGGGATAGTCCATGAATGGCGCGACAACCCGGAATGTATAAGCTGGGGGATGCCAATTTCCAACTTTCATCTGGTCTTTAAACCAACAGATAAATTTGACAATGAAGGTTGGGAGGAAGAAGGGCTGCTGGGATGTTTTCCGGGAGAGTGGGTTCTGGATAACACCTACATAGATCTGGGAGAGGACGAAGCCGACCTGACAGATTTCTTTACCGCCGATAGCTACTGGTCGTGCGTGTATCTTTGGGAATAAGGAGTTGACCGATGTTAAAATTTAGATACATCCTGTTGTTAAGCGTGCTATTGCTACCGCTGGCTATGCAAAGCCCAATCGCAATAGCGGGAAATTCGGTAGATCTACCGCTGGAGTTGGAGGGCACGCTCCATGGAGCAGCCTATCGCATCAGCGTGCCGGAGAACTGGAACGGCACACTGCTCGTTTACGCACACGGTTATCCTACAGAACCAGTTCCTGAACCCGATCTTGCCTTCCTGGGCGAAGAGGCGCTGCTGGAACAAGGGTATGCTCTGGCTGCCTCCGGTTTCCGCGGTGCGGGTTACAACGTTCGTGAGGCTGTCAAGGACACCAAGTCTTTGACGGACTATTTCAGAAAGAAGGTGGGTAAGCCCGAACATACCGTGCTCTATGGCGTCTCTATGGGTGGGATTGTGACACTTATGAGTATGGAGAAATATCCCGGCACCTATGATGGCGGCGTGCCTTTATGTTCGGTTGCCTCAGGGATGACCAGGAGCACGACATCCAAGTTCACCTTCGCCCTGGCTTATGATGCTGCCTTTGGCTGGCTGGACTCATGGGGCCAGGTTGATGACGTCCGGGATGATATTGAGTTCTACGGCGATGTCTGGTTCGCTAAGGCCTACGATGAAATCTTCACTCCGTCTTATCCTGCCAATTTCGCTCGCTGGGAGTTTATGCGCCTGGTTAGCGACATGCCGATGGGCGGTTACTACAGCTACACCGGTCCGGTTGCCATGCCGCCCGGTGCTATCGCAATGACGTACTTTATGACGGCGCAGCGCGCAGAACTGGAGGTCAGAGCCGGCGGCAGGATCTCAGACAATGTGGGCTATGTCTACAGCTTGAGCGATGCGGACAAGGGCTATCTGCTGAGTCTCGATCCGACATTGGACATCGATGGGATGCTGGCACAGATGAATGCGATGACGGGCATCAAAGCGGACCCCTGGGCACTCTCCTACCTCAAGCGGTATGGTGAATACAGCGGTCGCATCCATGGACCCGTGCTCATGGCGCACAACGTCGAAGATCCAATCACACCTGTCGAGGGGACGACGGAGTATGCCAGCCTCGTATCTGCTGCGAAGAAACAGGACCTTTTCACACGCGTTTACAGCGAATTGCCGGGACACTGCAATTTCACTGAAGACCAGGTTTTGACACTCATCACCGCCATGGATGATTGGCTGGAAACCGGTGTGGCGCCAACACCAGGTGCTTTCCCCGCGACCCTGGACTTTGCTCAAGGCTATGAACCGGGACCCTGGCCGCAACCACCCGTTGAGTAGTTACAGATAATTAACAGCCCGTCACAGACCCTGCATTGAGCATGCAGGGTCTGTTTTTTCCTATACGTCTCTGGCATACTACCCCAGCTTTTGTTCTTTGACACGCCATTTCAATCAACCTATAATCTCTGCATACCAGAGTGTCAAAGGCAGGTTTCTATGGCTGAGAGAAAAGTACGAATCGGTTTCGTTGGCGTGGGTGGGATGGGGCAGTGCGCGCATCTGAAAAACTATATCACCCTGCAGAATTGTGAGGTCGTTGCCCTGGCAGAAATCCGGGAAAACCTCGGAACAAAGGTAGCCGCACGTTACGGCATTCCCCATGTCTATCCTTCTCACAAAGAGATGCTAGCGTCTGAAGAATTGGACGGCATTGTGGCATCACAACCCTTCAACCGGCACGGCGTAATCGTCAAAGAGCTCCTGAAAGCCGGTATCCCGGTATTCACCGAAAAACCACTGGCAGCCTCCGTTCAGGTCGGCGAGGAGATTGTCAAGGCTGTCCAAGCCAGCGGGACCTGGCATATGGTCGGGTATCACAAACGCAGTGATCCGGCGACACGCGCGGCGAAAGCCGAGATCGAGCGGTTAAAAAGCACCGGCGAATTGGGACGCATGACCTATGTCCGGATTTTGATGCCTGCCGGCGATTGGGTTGCCGGGGGGTTTAACGACCTGATTAAGGATGATGCGCCGTATCCCGTATTGGAGTGGGACCCACCCGCCCCCGATATGGACGAGGAAACACAATAAAAAATATATCTCTTTCGTCAATTATTATATTCACCAGGTCAACCTGATGCGCCACATGCTCGGGGAACCCTACCAGGTCACCTACGCAGACCCGTCCGGCGTGCTCCTTGCCGGTCAAAGCGCAAGCGGTATCGCCTGCACCATCGAAATGTCCCCCTACTCTACATCCGTTGACTGGCAGGAATCCGTGCTGGTAAGTTTTGAGCACGGCTACATCAAAGTGGATTTGCCGGCACCCCTCGCGAACAATCGACCGGGAAACGTATCATTCTTCCGCGATCCCGGCGGTGGCAAGACGCCCGAAACCATCACCCCCCAACTCCCCTGGGTGCACGCGATGCGGCAGCAAGCCATGAACTTTGTCGCCGCGATCCAGGGGGAAGCGCCACCTCCGTGTGAAGCTGCAGAGGCTCTGGAGGACCTGAAAGTCGCCCGTGAGTATATCCGGTTGTGGACAGGATTTTAAATCACACTGTCAAATCATCTTTGCTGTAAATTGAAAGAACAGGAGCCAACAATGCCCATTAAATGGAAAAAACACCTGATCTCATTTGACCGTTACGAATCGGCTGGTGTGTTTGATGTCAACGGCGACGGCAAGCCCAATATCGTCTCCGGCGCATACTGGTATGAAACACCCGATATCGCGTCACAACACCCCATCGGTGAGGTGCAAGCCATCGGTGAATATTACGATGATTTTTCGACCATAGCCATGGATATCAACGGCAACGGCAGGTTGGATTTTGTCACCGGCGGCTGGTGGGGCGATACCCTGCGCTGGCGGGAGAATCCCGGTGATCCTGCTGCGGAATGGCCTGAGCATATCATCGCGCACACCGGCAACGTCGAAACAACCCGGGGTTGGGATGTCGACGGGGACGGGCAGCTCGAAATTGTTCCCAACACGCCGGGTGGTCCCCTGGTCGTCTATAAACTGAACATGGATGCCGCAGGGCATGGCACCGGTGAATTTACCGCCCATGTCATCTGGAAGGAAAATCAGGGCCATGGGTTGGGTTTCGGCGACATCAACGGCAATGGACGCGGTGATTTTATATTGTGCAACGGCTGGCTTGAAGCCCCTGCAGACCCCTATCACGGCGAATGGCAGTTCCATCCGGACTTCAATTTTGGCACCGCCAGTATCCCCATGCTTGTTGTGGACGTGAACGGCAGCGGGCACAATGACCTGATTGTCGGGCAAGCCCACGGTTACGGACTGGACTGGTGCGAACAGGTCGTCGCGGCAGACGGCACCCGCACATGGGTCCGGCACGCCATCGATCCCTATAATGCCCAATACCATGATATGCACTGGTTGGATATCGACGGCGATGGTTTGCCGGAGCTTGTAACCGGCAAGCGCTATCGCGCCCATTGCGGACACGATACGGGATCCGCCGATGATGTGGGCATATTCTATTTCAAATGGAATGGTGAATCTTTCAGCAAACAGGTCATCGCCTATGGGCCTCCCGGAGAGGGCAAAGGGTGCGGTATTTTCTTCCCGGTTGTCGACATGAACGGCAACGGAAGACTGGATATCATCGCCCCGGGTAAGGACGGTCTGGTTTTCTTCGAGAACCTGGGCAGTTAATCAGGTCTATATACTTTCAAAACAGGAGGGTAACCATGGTAAAGGTCGCAATCATCGGCGCCGGCAGTATTGTTTTTTGTAAGACTCTGATCCTCGACATTCTGGCAACGGATGGGCTGGAGGACACCGAATTTGCTTTAATGGCGCCCAGCAGGCGCCGTACGCCCCATGTCGAAGCTTTTGTAAAACGCGTCATCGAAACCAACAACCTTCCAGCCTCAGTGTACGTCACCACAGACCGCCGTGAAGCCCTGAAAGGGGCGGATTATGTCATCGCCACTTTCCAGGTAGGCGGGCTGCAGGGCTTCGAATATGACTACAAGATCCCGCTGAAATACGGTGTGGACCAGTGCATCGGCGATACGTTGGGCCCGGGCGGCATTTTCCGCGCCCTGCGCAGTATCCCGGTCACGCTGGACCTGGCGAAAGATATGGAGGAGCTTTGCCCGGACGCGTACCTCTTGAATTACGTCAACCCCATGGCAATGATCAGTTGGGCAATTGGCACGACAAATGTTAAATTCGTCGGATTGTGCCACGGCGTACAAACGACCATGGATCTTATCTCCGGTTACGTCGGCGTGCCCAAGGATAAGATTGACTTCCTCTGCGCCGGTATCAACCATATGGGGTGGTTTCTGAAATTAGAACACCAGGGACAGGACCTGTACCCCATCCTGCGGGAAAGGTTCGAGAAACCTGAATATTACGTCAATGAGAAAGTACGCGGTGAGGTCTTCCGGCAATTTGGTTATTTTATGACCGAATCCACGGGCCATCTGGCAGAATACGTGCCCTATTTCCGCAAAAACCAGAAAGCCCTTGACCTGTACTGCGATGAGCCGGGTTTTGGCGGTGAAAGCGGCGCGTATTACAATTTTTCCGAATATGTTGCCCAAAAATACAGCAATGAAGAACTTCTGTCGGACGAATCCGCAGTATTACCGCCCAGGAGTATTGAATACGGTTCGCATGTCATTGAAGCCCTGGAGACCGGCAGAATATTCAAACTCAACGGCAATGTGATCAACGGCGGTATGATTACAAACCTGCCGGCAGATTGCTGCGCTGAGGGCCCGGTCTATGTGGACCGGACCGGCTTGCACAAAACCGTCGTCGGCGACCTGCCGCCGCAATGCGCCGCCCTGAACCTGACCAACATCAATGTCCAGCGGTTGACCGTCGAAGCTGCCATGAGCGGAGATACGGAGCACATTGTCCATGCCTGCGCTTTGGACCCCCTGACCAGTGCGGTGCTCACGCTCAAAGAAATTCGGGAGATGGCGTCTGAGATGCTGGATGCCGGCAAGCAGTGGATGCCGCAGTTTGCCGGGAAAACCATCAGATCAACCCCCACCATCAGCATTCCCAGGGACATCAAACGCGCGCATGTGCCCGTTGATCCGGCGCTGGCCATACTGGCGCGATTTGGGGAGCTGGGGCAGTGAGGAGACGCGCCCGTGAATGACCGCGAACGCTATATCGCCACAGTCCTTGGCGAACCGGTGGACCGTCCCCTTTACTGGTTATTCTGGGGACCCTGGGCAACCACATGGCAGCGATGGGAAAGGGAGGGTAAACCCTCTAACGTACAGGATCTGCGAGTGGCTTTCAACTCTGACATACCGCCCCGGGCGCTGCCCATCAACTGCGGTCCATGCCCCCTGATTGAGCAAACGGTGCTCGAAGAGGACGATGACTACTACACCCATATCGACAGCTGGGGGATAACAAGGCGGGATTTTAAACACGGCGAGTCGATGGCGCAATTTCTCGATTTCCCGGTAAAATCCCGCGAGGATTGGCAGCAGTTTAAAGCGACTTACCTGAATCCGGATGATCCGGAAAGGTTAGCCGGTGATTGGCGCGAGAAAGGAAGAGAGTGGATGGACAAAGGCTACCCCATCCAACTGGGCAATTTCCCGGATGTGGGTATCTTTGGCACAATGCGCTGGTTGTTGGGGGACGAAGAAGGCCTGATGGCATTTTATACCATGCCGGATGTGGTGCATGACATCATGGACCATATGACCACGCTGTACCTCACCGTCTTCGAAAAAGTGGTGCAGGAAGTCCGCGTGGATGTCATCCATCTCTGGGAAGACATGTGCTACCGGAATGGACCCTTAATTTCACCGAAGCATTGGGAAATCTTCATGGGTCCAAATTACCGCCGCATCCGGGCTTTTGCCGATGCCCACGATATCCCCATCCTCTCCGTGGACACCGACGGGAACCCCGATAAAATCGCTCCGCCAATGATTCGCGCCGGGGTCAACCTGCTGTTCCCCATGGAAGTCGCGGCAGGTTGTGATGTCAACCAATGGCAAGCCAAGTACCCCACATTAAGTATGATGGGCGGGATTGACAAGCGTGCTCTTGCTCAGAACCCGGCAGCCATTGACCGGGAGCTGGAGCGCATCCAACCCGCGTTACGCGCCGGACGTTACATCCCGGCACTCGACCATCTGATTCCGGATGATGTTTCCTGGGAGAATTACTGTTATTACGCTGCAGCCTTGAAAACCATGGTCGGGAAGAACATGTAACCGCACAAGGCGTGTTTTTAAGGCGTTTAAAAGTCGCAGTCATGGGAGTAAAGCAATATTGCGCAAATTAGTACGCCCAGTTTAGATGTTATACTATTGGCTCCGCCAAAAGTAAAACATCTATTAAAAAATGCGGCACGGGAGTCAATATAGGTCTATGAAGATTTGTTATTCCGCCCCGCACATAAATACGCACTGTAAAACTTACTGCAATTCTGAAGCATAGTTAAACACATCAATAGGAGTTGTGAAATATGAAGATCACCGATGTCAAGGTTCACCTTATCCGCAGCCACCGCAACACCCAAATACCCTCGCCCTGGATTCTGGTTCAGGTTTTCACCGATGAAGGGATAATCGGGCTGGGAGATGCCACGAATTGGCCCGGAGGAACCATCATCGCGCAAGCCATCCATGAACTGAGCCGCCTGGTGATTGGGGAAGATCCCTTTCACATTGAGCGCCTCTACCACCGGATGTACACCAATCTGCAGCAAATCGGTCAAACAGGGGCTATTATCGCCGCCATCAGCGGGATTGAAATTGCTATGTGGGATATCGTCGGACAAGCCCTGGGGCGACCCATATATGACCTCATCGGCGGACCCTGTCGAGAACAGGTGCGCGCTTACAGCCACGCTTCCACTCCAGAAGCCTGCGGACGCCTGGCTGAGAAAGGGTATACAGCCATAAAAGCTTACTTCCCGGTTGGACCACGACCTGCCGGCGAACGCATCGGCAACCCGCGTTCTGTGACGGTAGCGGAGGAACTGGCAGCTTTACAGCATTTGAAGGCTTGCCGCGAGGTCGTGGGAGACGCAGTAGACATTTGCGTTGACGCGCAAGCGCGCTATACCGTCAGCGCTGCGATTCGGATGGGCAGACGCCTGGAAGAAGTGGGATTGTTATTCTTTGAAGAGCCGGTAGGTCCGGAAAATATCGACGCACTCGCCAAAGTCCATGATGCCGTCAATATCCCCATTTGCGAAGGGGAACGGCAATATACACGCTTTGGTTTTCGCGATATGATCGCCGCGCAGGCTGTGGACATGATCATGCCGGATGTGGTACGGACCGGCGGGATCATGGAAACCAAAAAAATCGCAGCCATGGCAGAAAGCTATTACATGCACGTATCCCCGCACAACCCCAACAGTCCCGTCTCCACGCTTGCCAGCCTGCAGGTGATGGCGAATATTCCCAACGGCTTGCTCCTGGAACATGTGGACGACGCGAATGATGTACCCTGGCGGAATGACCTGTTGACCAACCCGCCGGTATTTGACAAAGGCTTTTTACAATTGCCCACAGAACCGGGGCTTGGATCACAGCTGGTGATGAAAGAAGTAGAAAAGTACCGCTTTGAGGGGTAAAGGAGGTCATATGCTGACACCCAGAGAACGTATCCTGCAAGCCGTGAACCACCGGCAGCCCGACCGGGTGCCCGTAGACTTAAGCGGCCACCGGTCCTCCGGGATTATGGCGATTGCCTATAACAAGCTCAAGCAGCACCTGGGCATCACATCCGGAGATATTTATGTTTACGATTTTGTCCAGCAGCTGGCGATCGTGGAACCGGAGGTCATGGAGCGTTTCCAGGTGGACACAATAGAGCTGGGGCGCGGTTTCGCGCTCAAAGCTGAGGATTGGCGTGACTGGGTTTTACCGGACGGCACATCCTGCAAGATTCCGGTATTTATAAACCCGGTGAAAGTTGGGGAGGATTGGCACATTTATGACCCGGACGGCACGCTGACCGCGATTCAAAAAGCTGACAGCCTCTATTTCGAGCAGATGTGCTTCCCCCTCCTGGAATATGCTGGTGATAACTTCGACCATCTGCCCGATGCGATGGATAAAGTGATGTGGGCATCCCTGGGTTCGCCCCCCGCTCCCATCGGTTTTGATACCGCAGGGCTGGCGCAGCTCGCTGCCGGTGCACAAGCGCTGCGCCAGAAAACGGACCGCGCCATTATCGGGCTATTCGGCGGGAATTTTATGGAATGGGGGCAGTTCCTGTTCCGCATGGACAATTTCCTGATGCTGCTGGCAGCAGAACCGCGGCGTATGGAAAAGCTCCTGGACAAGCTGCTGGAGATTCACCTGGACAACCTGCGTAAATTCCTCTCTGCCGTGGGACCCTATATTGACATTATACTCTTTGGCGATGACCTGGGCATGCAGAATGGCCCGCAGGTCTCCCCGCGGATGTACCGCAAGTTTTTCCTGCCGCGTCACAGGCAATTGTGGCAAACGGCAAAAAAGCTTTCAACAGCCAAAGTGATGCTGCATTCCTGCGGCAGCGTGGCAGCCTATATGCCGATGTTTATTGAAGCGGGATTGGACATCCTGCAGCCCATCCAGACCACTTCCAAGGATATGGATGCGACTTATCTGAAACGCGAGTTTGGCAGCGACCTCTGCCTGTGGGGCGGCGGTTGTGACACGCAGGTCGTATTGCCGCGTGGGACACCAGGAGAAGTCGCGGATGACGTGCGCGCGCGGGTGAACATCCTTGCACCGGGAGGCGGTTTTGTCTTCCAGCAAGTTCACAACATCATGGCAGACATCCCACCCGCCAACATTGTCGCTATGCTGGATGCGGTCAATGGATGAAATTAAGGAGGACAAAATGACACAACCCATCAAAATTGGCATCGCCGGTCTGGGACGCGCCGGTTGGGGCATGCACTGCGAAGAGCTGGAGTCCCGGCAGGATAAATTCGCAATTGTCGCCGCTTGCGATACAATCCCTGAGCGACGCGAGAGAATGGTAGAGAGATACGGGTGCAATACCTACGCCAATATCGCGGATATGATCGCGGACCCCGATGTTGAATTGGTGGATATCGCCACCCGTTCAAGCGACCACTACAAGCACGCATCCATGGCGCTGGCAGCGGGAAAAGACGTATTTCTCGAGAAACCCATGTGCGTCAGTTATGCTGAAGCGCAAAAACTCCAACAGGCAGCTGAACATGCGCCGGGTAAGCTCTACATCCGGCACAATCGCCGGTTTGACCCCGATTTCCTCCATGTGACAGAAATCATCCAATCGGGACTGCTGGGTGATGTTTACGAAATCCGGCTTGCCCGGCATGGGTACCAGCGCCGTGATGACTGGCAGACCATTAAAAAATTTGGCGGTGGGCAGCTCCTCAACTGGGGACCGCACATCGTCGACCATGCGCTGCAATTTCTGGAAAGCCCGGTAGCCAGCCAATACAGTTTCTTAAAATGCGTCGCCGCAGTGGGTGATGCCGAGGACCACCTGAAGATCGTGCTCAAAGGCACGCAGGGGCGTCTGGTGGATATGGAAATCAGTGGGGGTGTAGCGCTGGGTGCACCAACCTACCAGGTTTTTGGTACGCGGGGCAGCCTGATCTTAACAGGAGAGGAAATCCATCTCAAGATCCTTGACCCGGACCAGGTCCTGGAGGAGAAAGAAGCAGATCCCGGCACCCCGGGGGAGACATTCGGCAGTCAGGAAGAACTCATCTGGATTGAAGAAAGCCTGCCTGTCAAGTCCGGCAGCAACACGGTGATCTGGGACGCACTCTACAGCGCGATCCGTGGGGGGGCGGTTTACCCCATCACACTGGATGAAGCACTCGCGGTCATGCGCGTGATCTCAAACGCCAAGAAAGGGACGCAGTTCTGATCCTTAATTCCGTATTAGTTTCCTCAGCACCTTTGAAGGTAAGGGCTTAAAAAACCCAGACCGCCGGCTTTTTGCTGGCGGTCTGAGATTATATATATCGCTTTTTCACGGATGATCTCTGGCATGCCACTGTCCCCTATAACTTTTTGCTATCCATATGGGCAGTTAAATATCCTTCTCCGGTACAATGTCAAAATTCTTCCCTGGTACGATGTATACCGCCCTTATTTCATGTAGAATTTAAGCAGGTTAAATTAAGCTTCTCCCTCTTCCTGTCTTCTCCGCGACACCTGACAAGCTGTACCGGGAACAAGAATCATGAAACAGCTCATATATCGAGCTAAAGGAGGTCTCGTGAAATCGCAAAAAATCCCGCTGAACTTTTGCATTGTTTTATTGGTTGTTCTGACAGCATGCGGTACGAACACACCGGCAACACCCGCCGAGGTCGCCCTTCCTTCGCCCACCAGCACGCCCATGCCCATCCTGCAGCAGACCCCTTCCACCGAACCGGAGCCAACGTTCGTTTATACGCTGGCAGAAAAAGCGTGCCCTATGCCTTTACCCAAAGGTGCCGTTGAAGGTGACAATATCCTATGCGTGTCCATTACTGTACCAGAGCTGCACGGACAACCCGGTGGGAATTCCATCCGCCTGACAATTGCCATTGTAAAGAGCATAACGCCCTCCCCGCAACCCGACCCTCTATTTTTGCTGGCTGGAGGTCCGGGTTCTTCGGCACTGGACACCTTTATTCCGCTGCTGTTCGCTCCTATTGGCGAAGGTTTCCGCCTTGATCGCGATGTCATTATCGTCGAACAACGGGGAACCCGATACGCATCACCTTATCTCTATTGTGATGAAATCAAAGTCGTGAATCTGGCGTTGATGGGTCAGGATGTGAGTACCGATGAACGCCAGGCACGCTTACAGGAGGCGATTACCACCTGTTATGAGAGATTCCACCGTGAAGGGATAAACCTTTCTGCCTACAACAGTGTAGAAAATGCTGCTGACATTGCTGCCGTCGCTCACACACTAGGTTATGAAAGTTACAACCTGTATGGTGGTTCTTACGGGACGATGCTCGCTCAGCATTTAATGCGGGAATATCCGCAGGGGCTGCGCAGTGTTATCCTGGACAGTGTCGCACCGCTCCGACACGAGCCCAATGTACTCCACAAGGCAGCCAGTTATGACCGATCAATGCGTCTGTTATTCAACCAATGTGCGGCAGATTCGACCTGTGCGGAAGCCTACCCCAACCTGGAAACCAGGTTCTTTGAAACCGTCAACAAACTCAACACGACACCGGCAAAACTGGACTTGACAGATCCCCACACCGGGCAGGTTTATCCGCTGCTGCTGACAGGGGATAAACTTCTACAAATCATTCGTGACTATCTTTACCACACCCAGCTGCTGCCATCATTTCCCCAGATGCTCAATAATATAACCGCAGGTCAATATACAGATCTTATCACCCTCCAGTCTATACTGACATTCAACCAAAATTTAGCGGATGGTATGTATAAATCCGTTGTATGCAGTGAGCTGGTAGATTTCTCAGCCCATGATTTCGTTGACCCCGGCGGTTTATACCCAGGCATATCGCGTGTCATGAACGCTATGCTGGGTGAGTTATGGATCTCCGCTTGCGATATATGGAAAGTCGAAGCGCTGGATGAAGGCGTTAAAACTTCCGTTAAAAGTGATATCCCCACGCTGCTGCTCTCAGGTGAATTTGACCCCACCACACCGCCCTCTATGGCGGAAATTGCTTCAGAGAGCATGCGGAAAACCTATGCCTTTACACTCCCGGGAACTGCCCATGGGGCACTGGGAAGTGGCGACTGCGCGACCGCAATCATGCTGGGGTTCCTCAACGACCCCACCAGCAAACCCGACATGGGTTGCCTGCAGGAAATGCATAGTGTGGAATTTCTAGTGCCTATTGAACAGACGCAAGCCGTAACCTTAATGCCTTTCACCATTGCGCACAAGGGAATCCAGGGGGTGGTACCGGAGGGCTGGTCCGAATCACAACCCGGACTGTTTGCCCGTGGTCATTCAGCGCTCGATCCGACCCTGATCATCTATGATACTGTGCCCAATCAGGAATCCAGTGTTTTTGTACCTGGGCTCCTGGCTTTCTTAAGTCTTGAGAAATTCCCGGATGAAAACACCGGCACATACAAGAGTGATTTTGTGGACTGGGAGTTATACCGGATAGAAACCAGCGCAAATGGGGTTCCTATCCATCCGATGGTAGCCCTGGGGCAAAGTGATACCAGCGCATACGTGATCGTTCTGGTCGGTACTCCGGAAGAATCAAATTGGCTCTATGAATCGGTCTTTATTCCTGCCGTGGAAGCATTTGAGCCAATAGAATAAAAAGCACTCACTCACCTGAATTGATGTATAAAATAATAGCGTGTGGATATGCCACGCGCTATTATTTTATAAACAAAAATCATCGACAGTTCAGTCAAAATCACCTTCGGCTGCGACAGACAGTGCATAATCAACATAGGATGTTTTCGCTAATCTCAGGTCAAAATGCACGTCTGCACCGGGCTCAATACTCTCATCCAGCAGCGTCACCGTGCCGAAGCTCACCATCTGCCCCGCAGCGTCGCGGAGCATGCCGGTCACCATCACAGTCTTGATCTTATAGGCATTGTTGTTATGCACCATACCGCTGATGCGCAGATAACCTGAGTTGTCGTCAATCAACTTGACATCTTTTACTTCGGCTGTTGTCGCCTCATGCCACTGAACAACCGTAGCGTCGGGGTGTATTAAGAAACTCCCCATATCAAGCGCAGTAATCTGCACGCTGAAAGGGCACGCCTGTCCTGGCGCCAGGATCAAACACGCATATTCAGCAGTTGTCCTCCCATGCCATATCCACTCCCCACCCCGCACCCGGCGCCCCCCCGAGCTGGAGAAAGGATAAAACGCGCCTCTGAACCCATCCGTATCATAAAAGGTCACGTGGATGGCTGATAACGAATAGGTCAGGTCGCTGTCATTGCGCACAAAGCCACCCACGGTGTAAATCCATCCGCCCTCCAGATCAGGATTAGAAACAGCGAAATTGGTCGTAACCTCGACTGAAAATGGCGGACCGGGATCCGTGTCCTGAATCTGTGCCAATGCCGGAGGCGCAGCGACCAGCGATAATGTCTCCTGTCCGGATGAAGGTATCGGTTGCGATACCTCAACTACAACGGCAGTCGTTTCAGATACAGCTTCCGCTTCTGCAGTTCCCACATCCTGAGGTGTGGGGGATGGCGTTGGCGTTATATCCCGGGTTTCATCACTCTCGACGTTTAGCGCGGGTGCTGTCGCCGCCGGCGACAACGTGGGCGTGGGTTCCGGTGATGCAGGCGTCGCCTGGACTTCCCGCTCCGGTGCTAAATCACGGTTTGGGTTGCCGTTCTCCCCCAGCAGCGCAATCACGGCATGCAGCAAACGCGCTGAGACCCTCTCCACAGTACCGGAGGCAGCCCCACCGTATGCAAACCGCGCCCCCTGGGCAGCTCTATCTTCAGCAGACATATTTGCGAACTGCTCGCGCAGCGCTGCCCGCTGCTCTTCCGTCATTTCGGTGTTTGCCGCGCCGCGTTGAAATCCCTGAGCGCCTTGATTCTCACCGTCGTCCACTGTATTTCCCTGAGCCTCCAACCACGTTAGAGCACCGGCATTCGTCAAACGCATCGCCTGAATGGCAGTTAGCTGTGTTTCAGATAATGTTAACTCTATTTGCCGCAAGACCGCATTGCGTTCAGCGTCGCTTTTTACCGCAGTCCCTTGCAGCACTTGCCACAACGCACGCAAGACCGGGGCTTGATCAACGTTCACAGCATCGGTTGTTTCAGCCAATTGAAGGATACCCAGTGCAAGCTGGCTCATGGGATCCAGGGCATCTGCGTAAGTGGTATCCAGAGCACTGGTATAGCTTCTCGCCTCCGTGCTGACCTGGGAAGCCGCTTGGCTGCAGGCACTCACGGACAGGACCAGTATAACCAGCGCCAACCACAAACGATTTCTCATTGACTTTGCTTCAAGCGTCAGATTCATATCTCACTCCAACATGCGATGTTCTTCTTCATACATCCTGGTCCGCGGAGGCGCCTGGCATCTGAACCTAATTGCGTCATTCGGCTGCACGTTCCGTGAGCAGCTCGAGCAGCGGCGTCAGTAAGAAATTACCACCCCGCGCAAAGCCACCCGGATTAGCGCCTCCCCCACGAAATTGTCCGGCATCCGCGCCTTCAGGCACCTGAATGCCCATTTCCTCCAAACGTTTAGCGCGTTCTTCCGGGGTCAAATCCTGCAAAGCCTGGAACTGCTCGCGCATCTGGGCCCTTTCTTCTTCCGTCATATCACCCATTTGACCAAAACCGCCACCCCCGCCGGCGCCCGGTCCGCCTCCGGTACCATCACCCGGAGCCCCTTCAGGTCTGGCGGTAAAAGCGGGCATTTCTATGCCTTGCTCCGCCATCCAGGCGGTCATATCCTCTCGCGTCAGCGACATAGCATCAATCGCTGCCAATTGTGGGTCCGTCATTGTCCCTTCTATTTGCTTGAGGACAGCATCAGTCTCTGCCGTGCTTTGAAGGCTGCCGGTTTGGATCACCTGCCATAGAGGCAGTAAATTCGCAGCCTGTTCCGGAGTTACACGCTCCGCCCCATCCTCCAACATCAAGGTGCCCAGGATCAGGCTGTTTGTTGGATCCAATACACCTGTCCCGAATTGCGCAGCAGGATCACTGCTGCCTGTATCGACAGGCTGCGATACTTCCGCTTTCTGGCACCCCGCCAGTAGTGCGAGACTCAACAACCCCAAAATTAACCATAGCTTATGCACTCTCATCACTTTCCTCCGAAATATGTCATTGTTTACTGCCAATAATTACCGGTACCTTCCCGGAAGGTGAATACAATCTACACCGGTACAATAAATGCTATGTCCGTTGAAGGGTAAACCTTCCGGGAAGGTTTGTTTTACTCCCGCCGCAGCGCCACAATGGGATCCAACTGCGCCGCTTTGGTGGCAGGATAATAGCCGAAGAAAATGCCAACCACCGCTGAAGCCCCAAAAGATAGCGGAATAGACCCTATCACCAATGCAGTGCGCATCGTCCCTAAAGCATTGAATAAATAGGACCCACCCACACCGGCAAGGACACCCACCAACCCACCGAGAAGGCTCAACATCACCGCTTCAAGCAGGAACTGGAGCTGCACGTCACGCGGACGCGCCCCCAGGGCTTGCCGCAAACCAATCTCACGGGTGCGTTCTGTGACGCTGACCAGCATAATATTCATAATGCCGATACCGCCGACCACCAGAGAGATGCCTGCCACCCAGCCTAACAGATTCCTGAATGTCTCAGTTGTTGACGCCTGCGCATTGATAATGCTATCCTGCGTCATCAAGTTAAAATTTGGGGACGCAGGATCCGAGTCCATCAAAATGGGCAGCAAATCGTTTAACTGTGCCATCACACTGTCCATCATATCGCGGCTTTCCGCTGAAACATACACAAGGCGGATTTCTGTGCCGCCAAACCGGCTGTTCGTGAAATGTTTGAATACTGCGGTGATGGGGATATAGATCCGGGCGTCATAATCCGTGCTGCCCACCAATCCCTTTTCTGCCATGACACCGACCACTGTAAACCGGATAGAACCGATATAGATGGTTTGCCCAATCGGATTCGTGCCGCCATTTGCCGGATCACCATACAGTTCAATAGCAAGGTCATATCCCAGCACCGCAATCTTGTTGGCGCGATCTGTATCTTCATTCGTAATAAAGCGTCCAGAACCAAGACCATATTCACGCACTGCAGTCAAGCCGGGTGTTGTGCCGACAATAGAAATGCTATCCAGCGTTACGGGTCCTTTAACATTCTGGGTTGTATTCTGCTCAGCAGATATCCCGCTGATGCCCGTTATACTGCTTTCAATGACAGCCATATCGTCATATTCCAGGCTGGGTGGACGACCAAAGCCAGCACCGGGACCCCCGGCACCTGGTCCTGCGCGTTGAAAAGCAGGCATAATCATAATCAGGTTGGCGCCCAACTCATTGATCTGGTCAGCAATCTCCGCTTCCGCACCGGCACTGACCGCCAGCATAATGATGACGGCAGCAACGCCGATGATCACGCCCAGAGTCGTCAGAAATGAGCGCACCTTGTTCATCATCAAGCCTTCCCAGGCTATCTTCAGGGTTTTTTGAAAGTTCACTGCGCCTCCCCGTTATCCCCATTGTGCAAGTCCGCCATCATGCTCGCGTGGAGCGCATCGGACACCACAAGCCCATCCCGCAAATAAATGACCCTCTCAGCGTTTTCCGCAATATCAAGCTCATGGGTAACCATCACAATTGTAGCGCCCTTATCATGCAATTGATGGATCACGCCCAGTACATCCCTGCTGGATTTGGTGTCCAGGTTACCTGTGGGCTCATCTGCCAGGATAATGGACGGGTTATTCACCAACGCCCTGGCAATCGCCACCCGCTGCTGCTGACCTCCCGAAAGCTGATTGGGTAGATGGTGCGTGCGGTCCGCCAGCCCAACGGATTCAAGGGCTTCCATAGCGCGTTTATATTGTTCTTCCTCACGCATAGCGCTGTTTCCGTTGTAGAGCAGCGGCAGCATAACATTTTTAACAGCTGTCAATCGCGGTAAGAGGTTGTAGGATTGGAAAACAAAACCAATCTTTTTGTTCCGCACAGATGCCAAAGCGTCCTTATCCAATCCACTCACAGCTTCGGCATCAAGGATATAATCACCGCTGGTGGGACGGTCCAGGCATCCTAAAATGTTCATCAAGGTAGATTTTCCGGAGCCCGAAGGTCCCATCACAGCAACAAATTCACCCTCCCTGACGACAGCGTTGATGCCCCCCAGCGCGCGCACAGCGATTGCGCCGGTTCCGTAAACCTTGGTTAAGGCTTTCACTTCAATTAATGTCCGGGTCATTTTACTCTCCGAAAAAGCGGAACATACCGGGCTGATCCTGAGGTTGGGTCGTAACGCTCTGTGATTGGGTGGTAGATGAAACCGTCGTTTCACCGAGGCTGACCACGTCTCCCCGGTTCAAACCAGAGAGAATTTCCGCATTGACAAAGTCCATCAAACCCACTTCAACGAAACGCATTTCCAAATCCCCATTATCGAGAACCACAAAGACCGCATATCGATCATCTCCCAATTGCCGCAGGGCTTGCACCGGTACGAGAAGAGCGTTGAGGGCTTCGCCGGCGACAATCTCGATTTCGGCATTCATGTCCCCTAACAGTTTTACAGGATGCGCGCTGGCATCAATGGTAGCCCACACCTGCACAGCAGGTGTGCTGCCGATGGTCACCAATAGCGGGTCAACCTGGTAGACTACTCCGGTATATGTAAAATCCGGCAAAGCTGTGAAAACAATCCTGACGGGGTAATCAACTGCGACGCTGTTCATATCAGATTCTTCGACCCAGAATTCCACAACCGGTGCAGCCAAATCTGCCAGAACCAGCACGGTGCCGTTAACGGTTTCCCCCACCTGACCATTCACTGCGGTAATGGTGCCCGAGAACGGCGCTACCAGCGTGGTTCCCTCAAGCGCCTCCCGGGCGGATGCCAGATTGAGATTCGCCTGTTCCAGCGTTAACGCTGCCTCACGGGTCGCTGCCGTCTCCCCGTCACCCAGGTCCATCAGCGCCAGCTGTGCCTGCTGAAGCGCCAGCTCCTTCTCCTGCACTGTTAACTGTGCGGCGCTAAGGTCAGATGCGTCAGGAGAAGATGTCAATGTTTCATAGTCGGTTTGTGCGCTTAACAGCTTTACGTAAGCAGACTGCACGTCAGATTGTGAGGTGTTGATAGTGTTGAGGTTATAACTCGCCTGCGCTATTTCCAGATTCTGCTGCGCTTTCAACAAGCTGTTTGCCGCAGCATCACGGGTGTCTTCAATGTTTCTTTCCCAATCGCGCGCCGGGTCCATCGCCTGGGTGTAAGTAGCTTGTGCATCTGCCAGCGAGGTCACAGCGTTCTCCAGGCTTATGCGGGTGGAAGCTATCTGCTCGTCCCATAATCCTGCTTTTGACGTTGTGTTCCAATAGGCTGCCTGCGCGCTATCCAGGTTCGCTTTCGCGATTTTGACATCCGTCGCGTCCGGCGCCCAATCCACCAGCGCGTCCAACGCCTCCCGGGCGGTATCATACGCCGCCTGCGCTTGCGCGACTTTGAGCTGGGCATCGCCTTCTGCCAGGGCAAGGGCTTGTTGCGCCTGGATAACCTGTAACTCCGCTGCCGCCACGGCTTTCCGTGCATCCGCATCATCCATTTTCGCCAGGACATCCCCTGCCTGCACCTCATCAGCGACATTCACCAGTAATTCCGTCAGTGTGCCGCTGCTGCTGAATGCCAGGTTAATTTCAGAACCGGGTACGAGGACACCAGATCCGGCAGCGGAGATGGATAAATCGCCAACGGTAACGCTGGCAGTTTGTAGAAACGTCTGCCCAACTGTGGTTTCCACCGGCGCGAACCATGTGCCATATCCCCAGTAACCACCGCCAACAAGGCATAAAGCGATAATGCCAATCCAAAACGCCTTTTTACGAAACATATGTTCTCCTCCACGAAACATCAACTTTGGCACCAATAGCATCACAACATGCTGATGCACGACACAGCATCCACCCTATACTTTAGCGGATCAGGTTGAAAATAGCCCAAGAATTCGCTGAAAGTTTGCTGAGAAATTGGTATATTTCTCAGCAAACTCTCAGGAGAATGTCAGGCCTTTCTCAGGAGAATCAGTATAATTAAAGATAAAAGCTGGTAATGTATGTTCTGGGCTGAGCAGCCCAACCTTAATTTACTTAATGAGGTAGCTTATGGATAAAATCCTGATTGTCGATGATGATCAGAGATTGCTGAAAATGCTGCTGCGCACGCTCCTCTATGAAGGATTCGACGTGTGCATGGCAAGCGATGGGCTTGAGGCTTTATCGGTGATCCGCAACGAGCAACCGGATGCCATCGTGCTGGACTGGATGCTGCCCAAACTCGACGGCGTGGGTGTACTGCTCGCACTCCGGGAAGATAAAAACGATACGCCTATTCTGATGCTGACCGCCCGTGATGCAGTACAGGACAGGGTTGCAGGATTGGAGCGTGGTGCCGACGATTATCTCGTCAAGCCGTTCGCCTCAGAAGAGCTCATTGCCCGTATCCGCGCCTTATTGCGCCGCACAGGCAAGGGAAAATCAGAAAAACTCTCATTTTCTGATTTGTCTCTTGACCCCGCGACGCGCGAGGCGTGGCGGGGCTCACGCTCCTTTACCCTCACCCCCACCGAGTATGACCTTTTACAGTTATTCCTGCGCCATCCCCACCAGATCCTGGAACGCAGGCAAATACTGACCAGCATCTGGGGCTATGACTTTGTGGGGGATGACAACATCATCGAAGTCTACGTTGGCTATCTGCGTAAAAAAATCGAAGCGGGTGATGAAGCACGTCTTATCCAGACCGTCCGTGGGGTGGGTTATGTCTTGCGGGAGGCTGCCTGATGTCGATTCGCTTGCGCCTGACACTCCTTTACAGCGCAATTCTGGCTTTCACCCTGATTGTATTCAGCATCGTCCTGTTTGCGATTCAATCACAGTTTACGTTGAATATGGTGGAGGGCGACCTCAGACGTATTGTGAATCCTATGGCAGACCGGTTCGCATTCAGCCATGAGGATCCCGGGCGTTTTATTCGTCCAGCACCTGAAACGGCTGAAGGCGAGTCTATTGGACTGCCATGGTTTAGCAATCAACCTGTTGGAGAAGACGAATTTCGGTTAAGAGATTTTCTCCATATCCTGGATATGGAAGGGAATCTCATGGATAGCCCTATAAATCAGGACAGTATCAGCTATCCCATCAGTGAGGAAGGATTGAACCTTTTGCAAAACGGTGCATCCTGGGCTGAGATCATAAACGGGGAGGAAGAGCGCCTGCTTGTTTATAACCACCCAATCATCCAGACGGATTCAACGATTGCCATCGTGCAGGCTGCCAGGTCGCTGGCAGACCGCGACCGCTCAATGCAGGCACTGGGTATCACACTCAGCGCGGGAAGCGCGCTGACGACGCTTGTGGGTTTTATTGTGGGATGGTTCCTGGCAGGGACGACGCTCAAACCCGTCAAACAGATCACGCAGACGGCGAATGCCATTGGTCACGCGCGTGATTTTTCCGCCCGGGTTCAATATCAAGGACCGGAAGATGAAATTGGAAACCTGGCGATGACCTTTAACGAAATGCTTTCCCAACTGGAAGAAGGATACCAGCAGGTCACGCACGCCCTGCAGGTGCAGCGTGATTTCGTTGCCGATGTATCCCACGAACTGCGCACGCCCCTGACCACTATCCGCGGGAACCTGGACCTGCTGAAACGCGACCCGCCGCTGCCCCCCGCCGACCGGGACGACATCCTGAACGACCTCAGCGGAGAGAGCGAGCGGATGAGCCGGTTGGTGAATGACCTGCTCATCCTGGCGCGTGCCGATGCGGGACGCACGTTGGTATGTGAGCGTGTGGACATCGGCGCTGTTGTTGAAGATGCCTGCCGGCAAATGCAGGTCCTTGCACCCGAATGTGAGATCGTTCCGGGAAACACCCCAACAGCGCGTGCTTATGCCAATGAAGACGCCGTCAGGCAAGTCGTGCTGATTCTGCTGGACAATGCAATCAAGCATGCTGTTTGCCCAATATTGCTGACTGTAGAAGATATTGAAGACCAGGTCAGCATTCGTATTCAGGACAGCGGACCCGGCATGCCTGAAGAGGAGTTACAACGCATCTTCGACCGCTTCTATCGCGGGGATGAATCCCGTTCATCCCCTGGTTTTGGCCTCGGCTTAGCCATAGCCCGGACGTTGATTATCGCCCAGCACGGCAATCTGGAAGCTAAAAGTGAGGTCGGTAAGGGTAGCACCTTTATCATCTCACTGCCGAAAGCCCAATAGATCATCCGCACTCGGGCGTGCCTTAAACTGAGACCAGGTTACAGTTTCATCACACCCAAAAGCGTTATTTTCAACGACCCTGAAACATCACGTAAACATCAATAAGTTTGTAGGGGAGGGTCTGTGACCCGCCCAAAAATATGTCAGGAGGCGTGTGTATTGGTAGAAATCCTCACCCCGTTTATAATAGCAACAACTTACCAGGAACATAGAGCACAAAACAAGCCAGATAAACGAGGAGCATACCATGACAACCACGACAGAATCCAACATCCATACATACTATCAATCCCTGACCGGTCATTTTGACCATTGGGAGAAAACCAAGGATTTGATTGACCAGGTGATCGACATTATCCTTAACTACCGTCAAAGCGGTCACCCCGGTGGATCGAGGTCAAAAGTCCACGCGCTGCTATCCCTGCTGCTGAGCGGCGCCATGCGCTGGGACATCCGGCACCCGGAAAAACGTTTCGGGGACCGGTTTATCCTGGGCGCGGGGCACACGGTGCCCCTGATTTACGCCACATTTGCCGTCCTGGATGAAGCCATGCGCGTCAAATACCAGCAAACCGGGGACCAGCGCTATGCCATTCCCAATCCGGAAAAGCACGCCGTTTATTGGGAAGACCTGCTGGGATTCAGGCTGCGCGGTGGGCTATCCGGTCATGCCGAAATGGCGGGGAAAACGCTGTTTCTCAAATTCAACACCGGTCCTTCCGGGCACGGCAGCCCGGCAGCAGCAGGGCTGGCTTTAGCGTTAAAGCGCGCTGGGGCGGATGGCGTCAAGGCTTTTATTTTTGAAGGTGAAGGCGGTTTAACCCCGGGAGCCACACACGAAACGATGAATTCCGCTTATGGGATGGCGCTGGACAACCTGTATTACCTGGTGGACTGGAATGACTACGGCATCGACAACCATGCTGTGAGCAGCGTGGTTTACGGTAATCCCAACGATTGGTTCACAGCGCATGGCTGGCGGGCTTTTGGCACACCGGACGGCAGCGCCTGGGAACCGGTTCTCAAAACGCTGCTGGACACGGTGCTGGGCGATAATCCTGACCGGGTGCCCAGTGTCGCATGGTTCAAAACGCGTAAAGGGCGCGAATATCTTAAATATGACAACAAATCCCACGGTTCGCCCCACAGTATGGATAGCGACCTGTTCTGGGAGACAAAACGCCCCTTTGCAGAAAAGTACGGCGCGACCTTTACCAACTACGGTGGTGATGCGCCGGATAACCCCGAGCAACTGCGCGACGAATTCGCTGCCAATCTGCAGGTTGTGATGGGCGTGCTGCACCAGGACCAGGCGCTCGTGGATTATCTCGCCGACCGCCTGGTGGCATTGGGAGACAGCGTACCGGTAGAGATTCCGGCATTCCGCCTGGGAAAATCCGGGAACCCCTTTGCTGATCAAAGGCTGTACGATTACGAGAACTACCCGGAAAGCCTGTACGCCAAACCCGGGGCTTCCGTAGCAAATCGCGCCGGATTGGATAAATGGGGCGCATGGGTTAACGCATTTGGGGCACAGGAATACCAGCGCCCTCTGGTCCTTGCCTGTTCCGCCGACCTGGCAGACTCCACAATGATCAGCGGTTTTGCCAAAGGCTTCGGCGATTTCGCTGGCTATGGGTGGTATGAACGCCCCGGGTCACCGGAAGGCGTGCTGCTGCCCCAGGAGATTACGGAATTCACCAATGCCGGAATCCTGGCAGGTGTGGCAACCGTCAATTTTTCAACCGAACCAACCGCATCTTTTGACGGCTTCTGGGGAGCCTTTTCTACCTACGGCTCGTTTTCATACCTGAAATATGGCATGCTGCGGTTATTCAGCCAGCTGGCCCAGGATTGCGAATGGAAAACCGGTAAAGTGCTGTGGATCGCGGGACACTCCGGTCCGGAAACCGCCGATGACAGCCGGACCCACTTTGGGATATTCTCCCCGGGTGTAACCCAGCTCTTCCCGCAGGGCGCGATCATCAACCTGCATCCCTGGGAACACAATGAAGTGCCGGTGCTGCTGGGCGCCGCACTGCAGCAACCGGCGCCTATCGTAGCCCTGCACCTGACGCGTCCAAATATTGAAATCCCGGACCGCCAGGCGCTGGGCATGCCCTCACACTTCGCCGCCGCGCGCGGCGCCTATGTTGTCCGCGATTATAACCCGGACCAGGCACACGGGGGCACGGTCATTGTTCAGGGGACAAGCGCGATGGCAGGGATCATCAAAGTCCTGCCACAGCTCAATGCCCGGGGATTAAATGTGAAAGTCGTGTGCGCGACAAGTCCGCAGCTGTTTGCCGCGCAACCGCAGGCTTATCAACACCAGGTCCTGTCACCCGCCGATTGGGCGGATTCGACGGTCATTACTACCCAGGCGCGCTGGTTAATGCACGACTGGCTTTTCAGCAAAATCTCCGAAGAATATGCGCTGTCCGCGGACTGGGACAACCGGTGGCGCACCGGCGGTACACTATCCGAAGTGATTGACGAAGCGCATCTTTCGCCGGAATGGCTCATCCAGGGGATAGAGCGTTTTGTGCAGGATAGGGAAAAACGCTTAAGTCGTTTGCAGAGATAGCTTACATACCAGGGGTGAAAACTGGCGAGTTTTCACCCCTGGTTCAGATAGATCACAACAATCGCCGGGCGGCATCCATGATTTTATCCAGTTCGCGGGCGACATCCTTGTCCAGCGGAACAGGACTATGGGATTGGAGGATTTCGTTTTTACGGGCAATACACCGCTCCTGCATTGTGCTGGCGCCGTCCTCCATCCAGTTAGCCCAAAAAGCTCTGTCCAGCAGTTGCGGAAACCACAATTCCTTGCGGAAATTGCGGACGGTGTGCATCGTATCGAGAAAAGTCCCGTCGTGCCCCACGTCACGGATAACATCAACAGCCAGGGTATCCGTATTGACTTCAAAACCGCGCATAATACGCTCAATATAACCGATGATTTCATGCTGGAGCATGAGCATTGCCAGAGAGGCTGCCTGATCCACCCCGCTGATACCCAGATGTCCGAAAATATCGGCGCCGGACAGCGCGCCGCAAACAAGCGTGATGCCTGCCTCCATGCCCGCCTGGGCATCCGGCACCTTGCTGTCCGTCAAGCCCACATTGATATACACCGGGAGCTGATAATGCTTGCCCATCTGCGTCATCGCGATGGAGAGCAACACCTGTTCAGGCCCGGCAAAAATCATCTGGGTTGTCCGCATATCAAAGGCATGCGGAATCCCCCCGTAACAAACCGGCGTGCCGGGCTTGATAAGCTGCGTGATACAAATGCCGGCTAAAATCTCCGCGTTTTCCTGTGCCAGCGTACCCGCCAGGGTTCCCGGTGCGGTCGCCCCCACCTGCGCCATCGGACCGATAGAAACCGGCAGCGAGAGGCGTGACGTCTCAAACAGCAGGTCGATGCCGTGCTGCGGGAATTTTAACGGGCTG
Source organism: uncultured Chloroflexia bacterium (assembly GCA_963700595.1). GTDB lineage: Bacteria > Chloroflexota > Anaerolineae > B4-G1 > SLSP01 > PWVB01. The sequence continues at coordinate 928,885 of CAVOYE010000005.1, read as the reverse complement.
ATAGGTTCCAGAAAGGGATACGTACAGGGAAAAAGCATGGCATCGGCGGTGCTTCCCGCGACAGCAATCAGAGCTTCCAGCACATAGTGCGCGGAAGCACGGTCGTTAAACCAGAAATGAATGGGCTTTGTCGTATTCTTTAACTGCTCGATGACCGCCGCCACACAGCGATAGCTGACCGGCACATCCTGCGGATCTGCCATCGCCCCGACCAGGTTGATATGCGGCAAGGCGTCCGCCAGACGCGCCGCGACTCCCACATCCGCCAGTTGCGCATACCGCCGCTCTGTGAAAGTATCATCCACCCAGAGGGCTTCCCCGGCGATGGAATTGTAGTTGCGCTCACCAATCCCGAAACGCGCTTGCCTTGAACGGTCCCGACCGTAAAGCGTAAAAGTTTTGCCGGCACTCGCCAGGCATGCCATAATGAGCCTTTCCGGTATCTTTACCAGTTCAGTCTGCGCATCCACATCAGCCCCGGCATCCAGGAACAACTGCCGCATTTCCTGATGGGGGATGCGCACACCGATGGACCGCAAGATTTCCAGCGACGCATCGTGGATATCGTCAATCTGCTTTTCTGAAAGTACGGTCAATTGCATAGTTGGATCCTTATGACCAGCGGATTTATCCGTTTGGAAAGTAATTGGGCAGATACTGGCGCTGCGCTTCCAGCAATGCGTTGACCAGCTGTCGCGCGACCCCGGTGTCCGTCACAGCCCCGTCCAGCAGGAGTGCTTCGATGAATAAATCGCGATTGCCGGTCAGCGCGGCTTCAACAGTCAAAGTAGTTGCAGAAAGTTTGCGAGAAAGGATGGCTGATAAGGAAGGAGAGATTTCAGGAATGCGTAAAGCGTGCAGCCCGGTTGCCGTCGCCACCGCCGGGCATTCAAGAATTGCATCATCAGGCAGGCTGGGGACAGTGCCCCGATTCGGTAAATTGACAGCGAACACCTCGCGGCTGTCGCTGCGTATACCGGCAATGATGTCCAGGAGCTGCTCATGTTCGCCGGACGCCCGGTTGAAAATGCCCTCATCTATAGGCTGCTCACCCAGAGCCTGGGCGCGCATCTCGGCATAGATCCGGTCCCCACCCGCAATAGTGTCCTCAAATGAATACGCATCAACACCTAAAGTTTTACCCTTGTATTGCCCATCCGGGAACCGTTCAGGGAAGAATTCAACAACATGCCGGTCATTGGCGGATGGATAGGCGCCATATCGTTCGAACAGCGACCATGAAAACGGGTTCTCCGTATAGAACGAGCCCTCTACGGGAGGGGCAACCTTTTCCCGGGCAATCTTTTCACGTATTTGGGGCCATAAGTCCTGCCCATGCCAGCGCAAATCGAAGATAAACGTGAAGTGGTTCAAGCCAATAAACAGGGCATTCACTTCATCAGGGGGCATACCGCCATAAGCTGCCAGCTGGCGCTGGACATGGAACGTCCCATGGCACAACCCGACCATATTCAGCCCTGTAACTTTGCGGACAGCTGCACAGTTGGCTGTCATCGGGTTGCTGTAATTGAAGAATAACGCGTCAGGACACAGCGCCGCGACATCCCGCGCAATATCCACCATGGAAGGGATCATCCGCTGCGCGCGTGATATACCACCCGGCATCACCGTATCGCCGACCGGTTGGTAGATGCCATACTTCCGCGGGATGAAGACATCATCCTCCCATGCCCGGCGTTTTCCCACACCGATGGTGCACACCACGACATCCGCATCGGGCAATATATCACGCCGGTCGGTTGAGGCTTGCACCGGAATCGACGCCCCCCGGGATTGAATCATATGCTCAGATAGCTTTGTCGCCACCTCCAGGGCTTCAGGGTCAATGTCCACCAACCCCAGCTCCCAGGGTCCCTTGTCAGGTGCGAGGATCATGTCCGCCACCAATCCGCGGGTAAACATGGCACTCCCAGCTCCAATCAATACCAATTTAGTGGCACCAGAATGTTTGTCTTTGCCCATATACTGACCTCCATATCAAGAAACGTCTCACCTGCTGACCTGTTGAGAAGTTACTCAAGTATATGTTTATTTCTGAGTTGGACAACGCCCCTGCAGAATAGGGTGCGTTTCAGAAAAGGCCCCAGGATCGGATCTCATCCTGGTGGGCGAATGCCAGTATTTTTTTCTTTGGGGTATCCAGTTTGGCTGCGCCAAACTGGATACCCCATTATTTAAGTGGCGGTGCAGGAAGCTATTCGGATAGCATAACCAAAGTTGTACCGTACCGCACCGCCACCTACACCTGCCATGGAAACTTCCGTACCGCACCATAAAAATGTATGTTATAAATTCGTAGAACCTGATAATGACTCCGACCGCATCGGTAAAACATCGCTTTTTTTCAGAAATGGTGTACGCTTTTCACCACACAACTATGGTAGCGCACTGCCTGAAATCATCCTAAAAGCGCATGCCAGTTTAGACACACAGGAGATAAACGCATGGAATACAGACAAATAGGGGACACCGATGTCCGTGTCTCGGTCTTCGGGCTGGGAGGACACGAATTTTTACCCAATGGTTCATCGCGGGGATTTAATGAAGACCAGAAAAACGCGGTGACACCCGGTTATCTTTTCGAGGGTTTTGGTGGTGAAAAACGCAAAAAAGTGCTGGCATCCGCCTTTGCACACGGCATCAACCTGCTGGATGCGACCATAGATTCTGAAAAAGAAGCGCTGGGTCGCAACCTTAAAGAAATCACCCCGCCTTATGACGTATACATTCAAACCAGACCGGAGGGTATGGTTTACACTTATGATCCCTTTAACCTGCAAATGGCGCAGTATGATCTGCTTAAAGCTGAGGTGCAGCGCGGTTTGAAATTACTGCAGCGTGATCAACTGGATTTTTTGAACATCGCCTTTATGGCTACTGCTGTAACACATGATCCGGATTATCTGTGCAAAATAGCCGATAACGTCACCCGCCTCAAGCAGGAAGGATTGATCCGTTTCGCTTGTGCGGATACATTTTCCGGAGAAGCCACCTACCTGCAAGAGATTGAAACCGGATGCTTTGACGCCATTTTCATCAACCTTAATTTCGCGAATGCCTGCGCATGCCGCAAAGTCTTACCCGCCGCCCACGCCCGGGGAATGGCAGTTTTCGCACGTGAAGCATTTATGAAAGGCACCTTATTCCGGATGGGAGAAGAAGTTGGTCTGAGCAATAAAAACCGGCTCGCGCAATTAGCCCTGAAGTGGGTCTTAGCGCTGCCGGAAGTCACAGCAGTGATGGTTGGCGTAGAGACGCCCGAGCAATTGGAAAACAACCTTCAGATTCTAACCGATATGGAACTGAATCGTGAGGATCAGGATGCCATCGCCCTTCTGAAAACGTCTGAAACCTATATTGACTACGCAGCAAGCAGGGATCAGCAATTTGGATACGGTGCGGGCTAAAGTGTGCACTTTAATGCAAAACTGCGGGGAATCCCCGCAGTTTTGCACCTAAATCACAATTAAACCACGTCCCAGAAACACATTACCGGTTGGGAGTTCCGGTCAATGCACGAAAATCCACGCCCGTTGGCTGCTGGAAAATCTGCAATTCGAAATCGGGCAGCGCAGCAATCAGGTGTTCAAAGATATTCGCCTGAATATCTTCATAGGCTTCCCAGGCTGTCGTTTTGGTAAAGACATAAACTTCCAAAGGCAAACCGTTTGGACCAGGTTCGAGTTGGCGCACTAACAGGGTCATCTTTTCATGATGCAGATCGGGATGATGCTTTAAATACTCGGTCATATACGCCCGGAACACACCCACATTTGTAAGCTGCTGCTCAGCATTTGGGAGCACCGCGCTGGCATCCTGGACTTCGCGTTCTGCAGCACATTCTGCCAGAGTGTTGTCAATAAACTCCCTGACCAGGTCTATTTTGCGCAGGCGTTCGATAAGTTCAGGGGAGCAAAACTTCACGCTGTTTAAATCAATATACAACGCGCGTTTGATACGCCGCCCACCGCTCTCCGTCATGCCACGCCAGTTTTTGTAGGGTGTATCCAGAAACTTGTAAGTTGGAATGATAGTAAAAGTCTTATTCCAGTTTTGGATTTTAACCGTGTGCAGGGCAATGTTAATGACATCGCCATCTGCGTCATAGGTCGGCATTTCAATCCAGTCGCCTTCTTTAACCAGATCCTGGGAATTTATCTGCATACTGGCAACGAAAGACATCAATGTATCGCGAAAAATCAACAGCACGAGCGCCATCATCGCGCCGACACCACTCAGGAGGACCACAGGAGATTGGCCCGTAAACAAAGAGCCGGTCAGGATGAGTCCAACAATAATGAGAAAAAGCTTGACTAAATCCAGGTAACCCTGAATGGACTCCCCGTTGTAGAGTTTGCTGGCTTCATAAATAGCATTGATTGCATCCAGGAGAGCGTTAAAGGTAATCAGTGAAATCCATAGAATAAAAAACAACAGGATATGCCTGATCAGGGTTGCGCCTTCCGGCAATAACGATGTAAAGGCATACAACACGAGAAATGGCGCTATCCAGGCGAATCGATAGGGACGCATATATTTGACCAGCATGTCATCCACTTGATTCTTGGTTCGTTTCGCCAGATAAACAACACCGCGTGCTAAAAGCCCCCTGGCGATTAAAAATGCCAGAACGCCGGATGCCAGGGCAATAATGACTTGCGTAATATCAGGCAGCGCAGACATATTCAACCAGGCAGCTATATTATCCATAACAACCTCCTGCAAGAACACATTGGACCGAGTGCAACCGATTGACCAGAGGCTGAGACTCTACGAATGTGCATCTTGATATAAAGATTAAACCAGATCAATATATAAAGTATAGGGAAAGTGGAATATAAAGCAAGCAATGATTATAGAGACATTGCATATAACAGGCAATCATATTAAACTTCTGCCTTAGAACAGACCAACACAAGAAAGAATTTCACATAAAGGAGTCCATTATGCCAAACCTAAAAGGCGCTTGCGCCATCGTTACCGGTGGCGCATCAGGCATCGGGAGAGCTTGCGCAATTCGCCTGGCTCGTGAAGGTACCCGCATCGTTATTGGCGACGTCCGGGATGAAGAAGCTCAGGAAACAGTAGCCCTGGTGCAAAAAAGTGGAGGTGAAGCGGTCGCTATCCATTGTGACATTGGCGACGAAGCACAAGTGCAAGCCATGGCAGAGATGGCGGTCAATCGTTATGGAAGCCTGGACGTCCTGGTAGCCAATGCCGGCATCAGCACCCGCGCCCCGCTCCACGAACTTGAACTGGCAGATTGGGAGCGGGTCATTCGCGTCAATCTCACCGGGACATTCCTCTGCGCCCGTGCCGCGCTGCGCTATATGGTCACCCATAACGGTGGAAGCATCGTCACCATCGGGTCCGTGCAGTCTCTCGTCTTCTCCGGGAGCGGTGCGGGGAGTTACAAAGCCTCCAAAGGTGGTATCTTGATGCTGACCCGCGATATTGCAGCGGAATACGGCGATTACAACATCCGCGCCAACTGCGTCTGTCCGGGATGGATCGATACCCCGATGCCAGCGCATATGACAGAGGAATCGCCAACCTGGGTATCAAAAACGAGTTACCAGGCGCGTACTTATGCCTTTGAGAATCCCATTCGCAGGCCCGCTGACCCAATGGAAGTTGCCAATGTCGTTGCCTTTCTGGCGTCCGATGAAAGTTCGTTTATGACCGGCTCCGCAGTGATGGTGGATGGCGGATTAACTGCCGTATAAGTGTGATGGTGTATAATTAACGCTGGTTCACCACCAACCGGTGAAAAACCGGGAACTACCCTGGTCGAAACGGAGATCCTGTATGCCTGATAGCCACAGCAATGCCATGGCCCCGCTTACCATTAACAATAATGTGGGTTTTATATTTACCGGGCAAGGCGCCCAATATCCGGGCATGGGACAGACGTTTTACCAACACATAACAAGTTTTCGAAGAATGCTTCAGAAATGTGATCGAATTTTAACACCCTGCATTGAGCACACTTTGTTGGATATCCTGTATAAAATCGATGTACCGCGCAGAAGTCATCCCATCCACCAGACCGCATTAACCCAACCGGCGCTCTTCGCTCTCGAAGTTTCACTGGCATATATGCTGATGGAATGGGGCATCCAACCATCTGCTGTGATGGGGCACAGCGTGGGTGAGGGCGCTGCTGCTTATGTTGCAGGTGTTTTCAGCCTTGAAGACAGCTTGCACATGATGGCAAAGCGCGGAGCTCTAATGCAAGCACTGCCTCAAAATGGTCTTATGGTCGCTGTTGAAGCAGATGCGGAGACCGTATTAACCGTCCTGAAAACCCATGGTGATGACGGCGCTGTGGGTATAGCTGCATACAATGGACCATGCAGCGTCGTCATATCTGGAGAAAGTCATGGGGTAGAAAGTGTAACCCGGGAATTGCAGAATCAGGGGATGAAAACAATATCATTACGCGTCTCCCACGCTTTTCATTCAACCTTAATGTCACCAATGATTAAACCCTTTGAAAACTTCATTGGCACCCTCAACCTGCACAATCCAGATATCCCTCTCATCAGCACTGTGTCAGGGCATCTGGTAAACAGCGAAATTACCCGGGCAGACCATTGGGGACAGGGCATCCGCCAACCCGTCCAGTTCGAGCAAGCTATCTATACAATGTACAATGCTGGAATCAGAGTTTTTGTTGAAATCGGACCGCATCCTGTTCTGGCATCCATGGGAAACAAATGCCTGCCTGAATTTCAGGAAGTACTCTGGTTACCTTTGCTCCATATGCGGCAGGATAGCTGGTCCACTCTATTCGGGACGCTGGCACAATTGCACAGGTTCGGGGTGAACGTAAATTGGCAAGCCTTTGATGCGGATATCAGACAGATACGGTCTCACATATAACGAAGAAATTTATCCTGAACAGACAGAGAACAGTATGGGATGCGGAAGCGTCTAGATACGCCTGATTGATAGCCTTAAAAAGCCAAACAGTTTCCTCGCGACACATCATCACACATTTAGTTATCCTGGCACAGCTTTTTGCTACAGCAGGATTTTACTCGCTATCTACCTTTAGTGACCAAATTGCCAGGTCTTAATAAGCTATTCAATTAGTTGACAATATATGAACAATCGAGTATAATAAATGAACTTTTGCACAGCATAATTCAGCATTATCTGGTGGGGAGAACAATGACCTATATTAAGCAATCGACTCTAACTAAAGGATTCGCACACAATGATTATTAAAGTACTACAAATTATCGCTGCTTTGGGGACCATTGGTACGGGATGTCTTGCATTGCTCAAACCCAAATCCATTTATGGATTTACAGGATTGAAGGCTGAATCCAGCCGCGGAATCACTGAAATCCGGGCTGTGTTTGGTGGTTTCTTCATTGCCCTGGGTGCAGCCCCCCTGGTTCTTCAGGCACCAGCTGCTTTTCAAATGCTGGGTATCGCCTATCTTGTGGTGGCACTCACCCGGTCGCTGTCTATGGTGGTTGATAAGTCCGTCGAACGGTCAAACATCATCAGCTTGGTGATTGAAATCCTGTTTGGGCTTGTGCTGGTCATTTAAGAGCGCAGAATCCGGCAAAGGAGTTGTCGCATGATCCCCAATCAATGGTACATTGTTATGGATTCCAGCCAGGTTAAAAATAAACCGGTGGGCGTCACCCGTATGGGTGAAAAACTCGTGTTTTGGAGAAGACCTAAAAACAAACTGCACCCCGAAGGTGAAGTCAGTTGTTTGCGTGACCAGTGCGCGCATCGCGGGGTCCAGCTCAGCAAAGGTGTTATTAAAGATAACGGGTATCTTGCAATGCCCCTTCCACGGCTTTGAGTATGACGCCTCTGGCAAAATTCAGCACATTCCTGCCAACGGGCGAAACACCCCGGTGCCAGAGCGCTTCAAAGTTCACAGCTATCCTACCTATGAAGCCCATGGTTTTATCTGGATCTGGTGGGGACTTGAACCCCCAGCGAATCTGCAGCCACCGCGCTTCTTTGAGGACCTTGACGACAGTTTCACCTATGGCAAAGTCTTTGATCATTGGGATGCCCATTACTCCCGCGCGATTGAAAATCAACTCGATGTGGTTCACTTGCCTTTTGTGCATTACAATTCAATCGGTCGAGGCAACCGCACCCTCATTGATGGTCCGGTCGTGCAATGGATAGATGACAACGCATTTAAGTTGTACGTCTATAATCGGGTCGATGACGGTTCCCCACCACGAAAACCTGAAGAGATCAAACCTGATCCCCAGAGTGATTTTTCTCTGGCTTTCATATTCCCGAACCTCTGGCAAAACTATATCTCTCCCAATTCCCGTGTTCTGGCAGCTTTTGTCCCGATCGACGACGAACATACGATTTTGTACCTGCGTTTCTACCAAAACTTTGTGCAAACACCGATTTTGCGCGATATCATCACGACGTTATCCATGCCCTTTAATCGCTACATCGCGCACCAGGACCGCCGTGTCGTTATCACCCAGCAGCCTAAACGGTCCGGGTTGAGGATTGGTGAACAGCTTATCCAGGGGGACGGACCCATCGTCGCTTATCGCCGGAGAAGGCAACAACTCCTTGAGGAACAAGCGCAATGAAAAAGCCCCTCTTTCTGATTTTCCTGTTTGTATTTATTGATGTCCTTGGCTTCAGCCTTATCTTACCCTTGCTTCCCTACTACGCTGAGACCTTTAACGCATCCACCACGGTCGTTGGTCTGCTGTTGGCAGCCAACGCTTTAACGCAATTCATTGGAGCACCCATCATCGGGCGTTTATCAGATCGCTATGGCAGGCGACCCTTGCTGATTTTAAGCATCACCGGTACAGTCATCAGTTTTATGCTCCTGGGGTGGGCGAATTCTCTGCTATGGCTGTTTATAAGCCGCATCGTTGACGGTTTGTTGGGAGGGAATACATCGCTGGCACAGGCTTATATCACAGATGTGACCGATGAGAAAAACCGGGCAAAAGGGCTGGGCATTATCGGCGCGTCCTTCGGGCTGGGGTTTATCATTGGTCCTGCCCTCGGCGGAACACTCAGTGCCGGTGGCAATTATGCATTACCTGCTTTTGTAGCCGCCGGTCTGTCTCTGTTAAACCTCTTAGGCGTCATCCTGTGGCTGCCCGAATCCCTGCCTGCCGATAAACGGGAGGTAGGAGCACGGAATCCCAGGGCGCAATTTTCGGCTCGGGCGCTGATGGAAGCGATGCGCCGACCATGTGTGGGTCCATTGTTGACCATCATCCTGTTGTTTTCACTCGCCTTTACGGTTTTCGAAACAATGTTCTCACTCTTTGCCTTAAAGCGGTTGAACCTGGATGCCCGTGCGACCAGTTACATCCTCACCTATGTCGGTGTGCTGGTCGTGGCTGTGCAAGGTGGGGGTATGGGTCCACTTACCAAACGCTTTAGCGAGAAGCAACTCATATTTGGCGGCAGCGTGCTTTTAGCGCTGAGTCTATTAGGCTGGGCAGTAACTCCCAGTGTCGGGTGGTTGTTACTGGTGCTGGCGCCTCTTGCCCTGGCATCCGGCAGCCTGAGGGTTTCCATAAACAGCGCCCTGACGAAATCCGTGTACCCGGAAGAGGTCGGGGGCACGCTGGGGCTCTCGGCTGGTCTGGGAAGTCTGGCGCGCATCATATCCCCACTCGCCGGCGCTTTCCTGATGAATAGTGTTGGCACGGCAGCACCTGGACTTGCTGCCGGTACCCTGATGCTGATTTTAATTCCATTTATCTGGCGGCGGGTTCTCTTTGTGCCCGACCTGGCTTGCCCGGCGGAGGTGTAAAATGAAAATATTCAAACTGGCTATTAAAGTGATTCTTGGTCTTGCTATCGCTGTAGGGTTATTATCAGTATTTATGGCTATTCTCTCCCGCTTTGTGAAGCGCCCCGCGAATCTCGGCGTTGCGAATGGGAAGTTGGCGGCATGTCCCAATTCACCTAACTGCGTGTCGACGCAAAGTGCAGACCCTGTGCACCAGATTAACCCATTGCCATACACAACAACCCCTGCGGAAGCACAGGCAAAACTTGTGGGCATCATCCGTTCCATGGAACGCGCGGAAGTTATCCACGAAGAACCAGGTTATATCTATGCTGAGTTCCGCACCAAAGGGATGGGTTATGTGGATGATGTGGAATTTGCTTTTGATCCGGAAACGCAGGTTATTCACTTCCGGTCAAGCGCCAGATTGCCCTATTCAGACTGGGGCGTCAACCGCAAGCGCATGGAAGCAATCCGCACAGCTTTTACAGAAATGCCTGGCGAATGATTCCACCCTATCATTTCCAGACCCAGAAAGGCGTCCGTGTTCCTGCAGTTACAGCCGAAGAAATGTGCGAGATTGACCGCATCGCGATGGAGGATTTTGGCCTGAGTATCCTGCAAATGATGGAAAACGCCGGCAGGAACCTGGCTGAAAATGCAATGGCAATGCTGGACAACCCGGCGGAAGAACTTGTTATCCAAATAATCCCTCGCCTTTTCCGGTAAGATATGGACGCTGACTTGCGTCTATAGTGTATGGCGTATTCATAGCGATGGATTAAAGCTATACGCCCGGTGAGTTTTACAAAATATTGTGAACATTAGCAAAAAAGGAGAACTATCATGGGAAAGCATATGCATACTGTTACGTGTCCCGCATGCAATGGCACTATCAGCGCCGGCACGCAAGTTGAGTTAGTTACGTTAGTTCAAGCGCATGCCAAAGAGCATCATCAGATGGATCTTAGTGCTGAAAAAGTCCTGGAAATGGAAAAGGCACAAGCGACGGAGTGTTAACGACCGTCTGAATAAAATTTACCGGCAGCCCTGAATTAAGGAGCTGCCGGTAGCTTTGTGATACGCCCCCAACTCGATTCATAGCAGATACCACTAACTTCAACCTATAGCAATACTGCCCGATAACTTGCGTGGTAGTATTGCACAACTTGGCATCCTATGTCTTTGCCCCTGCCGTATTCGATAGAGATTGACCGTCAAGTTTCCCGTGATGGCTGCGGGAATAAGCCCAGAAAAGTAACGCACCCATTGCAGTCAGGCCTCCGCCAATCAAAAAAAGGCTCCGGTAACCTAACGCATTGATGAGGTAACCACCCCCAAACGCCATCATCCCAAAACTCAAACTCGCTGCCAGCGTAGTGGCACCTGACATCGCCGGTTGCCATCCCGGCGATACGATTTCCTGTTGGTAAACAGTGATAACCGGACGGGCGAGTGAGGTTAAAGCCATCATCCCTATGAATCCAAGCCCCGCGGCACCCCAATACGGGATAAGCGCCAGCGGGAGCAGACTGAGCGCCATCCCCACCGACGCCAGAACAAAGCTAGCGTTCTTACCCCAGCGCGCCATCAGCAAGGGTGCGACCAGCGCCGCTGGTACAGCCAGAATCTGACCAAGCGCCGACAGCACGCCAATTGGGGCAGTTGGCACGTGAAACACAGCATCAAGGTAGACATTAAAAAAGGTGCGGGCTGCGCCCTCGCCTGCCACCTGCAGCAATATAACGAACGACATGAATGCGATCAGCCCATAAGGTGCAGGATTTCGCTCAACGACAATTTCTTCTGTCTGCGTTGGAATGATTTTCTTTGTCGCCGACATGACGAATGCCGCCGGAATTAACGCGATACCAGCCATGAACAATGGATACCGATAGGGAGCTGGATTGTCAAGAGAAACATCAAGCACAATAGCAAAGAGTCCCGGCAGGAGCCCGCCAACCAAGCTGCCGGCGAATCCAGCCAGGGGCCAGACAGCCGCTTGTATTGAAAAAGCGTGGCTGCGCTCCACAGAGGTGGTGGATCCCATCAGAAAGGGGTTGGCGTTGACCAAATACAAAGCAATTCCCACCCCCCGATCCCATAACTCACCAGAATCCATCCCGCCTGCCACGCAGTCGGCAATAACTCCGCCAGCGGAAGCAGCCCACACCCCACCCCGGCAATAGCCAATCCGGCAACCATCATCCGGCGAACACTCCAACGCCGGCCCATAATTCCAGCCGGCAGGGAGAAAACCATCACGGCCAGAGGCAAGGCTGCGTTGACGATGCCGATAAATTCCGGACCGTAGCCCAGCCGCAGCAGGTAAAGATTGAGGAGCACAGGGGTGATGCCGCCGAATACGGTAAATCCTAACACCGCCGCAGTGATGAGGAACAGGCGCACATCGCGGGTAAACAAACGAAGCTTATCCAGGTAAGCACTGGTCATATCAGAACCCCCTATTCAAGCTAGATTATTTAGCCCGGTCATGCCCTTCTCTTTATATCCGCAATGTATTGCAGGATTGAGTATAGTATCGCTATCCAAAAGTCAAATCATGCTATCGGGGGTATAGGACATATTTCAGGAAAGAACACGATTCAGATGTTAGCATTTTGCGCTGTTACACATAGCTCAAACTCCCTTTTCAGCAGACCATAATGCAATGTCCCGCTCAACGAGCCATCCGCGTTTCGCCTGTTCTCGCGGATGTGTCCCTCCCTAACCATGCCACACCGCTCTGCAACCCGCTGGCTGCGCAAATTGGTATCGTCACATTCCAGGCGCACGCGATGCGCATTGAGATGTTTGAAAATGAACCCCAACGCGGCTTGCACTGCCTCCGTGACGTATCCCTGACCTTCATGATCGGCATCCGCGAAAAAGCCCATTTCGAATTCCGGCACATCCCAGTTGACCGTTCCGATATAAATCTGCGCCACAAATTCTGCTGTTAAGCGTTTAAATACGCCCATAAAGAAACAATTGCGCGCCTCCCAATCTGCGGCAAGCTCCCGCACTAAATACTCAGCCTCTTGCACGCTCTGTACTGACATAAGCACATTTTCCGATTCGTACCTTGCGAGATGGTCTCTGTTCCTTTGACTGACAGCATAGAGCAGTGGACCGTCATCCGCTTCGTAGCAGCGCAGGACTATCCTTCCGGTTTCAATACATTTCGGAATATCCAGTTGCATTTTTTGCATAACCCGTTTCCCTCATAGCAAGGAATAGATTTGATTCATGTTACAACGCTTCAATAATCGGCGGCTTCAAATCAACTCACCCAGGGTGCGCCCCAACAACACCATCCACAAACCCAAAATCTTATCCATGACGCATAACTCCTATCGTAAATTTGGCAGGAGTCACCAACCAGACGGCAACGCATATGAACACCAGGCTATGCGTATCATTCACATTGCAACACTAACGATTCTGGTGAGCATTATCTTATTCATCCGGGAAATCGCTAATTTGACATATTCCAATACTCACCTATCCTTTTGATAGGGTTAATTATTTCCATTCTGTTCGAAAATAATCCTGCGACCAACCAGTGACACATATGTCAAACACAAAATCCAACATCGCTATATTTACTGATATCAGGGGATTTTTACCTTTACTGCTCTTCTCCGAAAAACATGGTTCTATCACGGGACACTTACGCACGACGACCAAAATCTCAAGAAAACCTTGTATACCTTTCTATCCCAGATACCGGTAAAATTGGAGCCTAAATGTCTGATCCAACTGTATCCATAAAAGATCTCAAATATCGTTATCGGGGGGAAAAGAAACTGGCTCTCGATGGCATTACGCTGGATATCCCCAAAGGGGAGTTTCTGGTTATTATGGGGGCCAGCGAGGCAGGTAAAAGTACATTAGCCACCTGCTTTAATGGCTTGATCCCGCATTACATGAAAGGCGCCTTTAAAGGCGAGGTTATCGTCCAGGGCATCAATACGGCTGAATCCAGCGTTCCGCAACTCGCGGAATATGTCGGCATCGTTTTCCAGGATTTCGAAGCACAGCTCTTCTCAACCAATGTTGAGCTGGAAATTGCCTTTGGCCCTGAAAATTTCGCGGTGCCAAGAGAAGAAATCGCCCTGAGAATCGATGAAAACCTTAAATATGTCGGTCTGGAGGCATTCCGCGACCGGGCTCCCCACACGCTTTCCGGCGGTCAGAAACAGAAACTGGCTATTGCGTCGGTCCTGGCGATGCAGCCAACGATATTGGTTATGGATGAACCAACGACAGACCTGGACCCCATCAGCAAGCAAGGCATCTTTGATATCACCAACCAGCTCCGCCAACGTGACGATATGACGTTAATCGTGGTTGAACATGAGACCGAAGAAGTACTCAACGCTGACCGGATAGCCCTCATCAAAGACGGGCAACTCATTCGCATCGGTGCAGCCAAAGAGTTACTCCGGGAGGTTGACCTTCTGGAAGATTTGGGCGTGATGCCACTTGGCATTCCCCGCTTCTTCAGGAAAATGGCGTACACACCGCTGCCCTTGACCCCCGAGCAAGGCGTCGCAACTTTCCGCGAAACGGGGTGGACCATCCTGGAGGACAAATACAAACAGATTGTGGATGAGGAAAAACGTGCTGCGCAGCGTGATGATGAGCCAATCATCCAGTGTCGTGATCTGGAGCACACCTACCCCAACGGCGTAAAAGCCCTCAATGGCATTGATCTGGATATTTACGAGGGTGAAATGGTCGCCATCGTCGGGCAAAATGGCAGTGGAAAGACAACACTGGTGAAACATCTTAACGGATTGCTGGAACCCACAAACGGCAGTGTCAAGGTTCACGGTTTGCACACCAAGGAGCAGGGCGTTTTCAAAATCGGTCAAAAAGTAGGCTATGTATTCCAGAATCCTGATCACCAAATCTTCTCCGAGCTGGTTTACGATGAAGTTGCTTTTGGTCCGCGATTGCGCAAAGTCCCGGATGAAGAGGTTGACAAACGGGTAAAAGAAGCCCTGGCAGCCGTTGGCTTATCCGGATTCGAGAAGGAAGACCCCTTCAGCCTGACCAAGAGCGGTCGCCAGCGCGTGGCAGTGGCGTCAGTCCTGGCGGTCCAACCGGATGTGCTTATCCTGGATGAGCCCACGACCGGGTTGGATTATAAGGAACAGCGCAGTATGATGGACATGGTCCGTCGATTAAACGAACAGGGGAGTACGATCATTTTCGTCACCCACCATATGTGGGTCGTCGCCGAGTACGCCAGGAAAGTATTTGTCGTTAAGGATGGGCAACTTCTCTTGAATGGCACAACACGCGAAGTGTTCAACCAGGAAAAGGTTTTAAAAGACAGCTATTTGCGACCACCGCACTTCGTTCAATTCAGTAATCAGTTGGGAAAAACTTTCCTCAACCCGGATGAAATGATTTCTTGTTTACAGAGGGGAGAGCTATGAATATCGATTTCTATCTTGACATTGACACCGTCATCCACCGCCTGGATGGGCGCACGAAAATCATCCTTTTCCTTCTCTCGTTTGTCGCCCTGGTTCTCTTTGAAGATCCCTTATACATTTTACCCATCGCACTTTTAATCCTGCTGGAAAGCACATTAGCGCACGCATGGGTCAACATCTGGCGTATCCGGCTCCTGCTGTTTATTCTGACGGTTTCAAGTGTCATAATGTGGAATATATTTGCCAGCGGCGAAACGCACCTGTTCTGGTTTGTTGACCTGGAATCGCTCAAGTACAGCCTGGCGCGAATAATGGTGATGCTGTTAATGATCATCAGCGGTTTAAACTTGCTCAGTACGACGCGCAATGAGGAATTGGTCCTGGCTATGATTAAATTGGGGATGCCCTACCGCGTGGGCTTTGCCATTTCAACATCCTTACGACTGGTGCCCACCATCGCATCCAGCATCTATACCATATCCCAAGCCCAGCGCAGCCGCGGACTCGACCTGGAAAGCGGGAATGTTCTCGAGCGCCTCCGCAAATATATTCCCCTGTTGATCCCGGTTTTTATTTCTACAATCCGCGGAACCAACATATTCGGTATGGCATTGGAGTCAAAGGGGTTTGGCGCCAGGAAAGATCGGACTTTCTATCTGAAAATGGAGATGGAGAAAAGGGATTACATTACACTGGGATTTAGCGTTGCAGTCGTGGTTTTTTGCCTCTACATCAATTTTCTGGATTACGGCAACATCAGCGGATTAACCAAATTTTAAGCAAGGATGACTATGGACCTCGAAGCCCTGAACGATTTATTGCCTTTCGTTTTGAAACGTGAAAATGTCGCCCGTTACGAAGACGGCGCAGTTTATATTGGCGACCGGCGCAAATATCCGTTTAGCAAAGAATTCGTGCGCTGTGACGATGTCGAAGAGGTCGCACGGGCCATTGAAAACATGGTCACCCAGGGAGGTGGACCCTATGTCGCTGCCGCCTTTCGCCATGGTGATGGCGGCCAGAAAGGTTGAGGGCAAACCGTCTGGAAGAGCAACTGGAGTATCTGCGAACAGCACAAATGCGTTTAACCCGTACCCGACCCACGAACACAGCTATGGCCCGTCGGCTTGATGACCTTATGAAAATCGCGGAAGCTGCCGGGGAACAAGGCGAATCCATAGAGCAGGCTCTCCTGCACTATATCAAGGAATCACGCGACAAAGCCTATGTGGATTACGAAATCCGCGCACGCCTCGGAGCCAGCCTGGTCGAAGATGGCGACGGCATTCTGACCATGTGCTTCGCGGAAACAGCCTTTATCCTGGCGATGGCTTTTGCACAACAGGATGGGAAAAATATCCACGTATTCACCCCTGAAACGCGTCCATATCTGCAAGGTGCACGCCTGACGGCTCCCAGCCTGCACGAATTGGGCATCCCGGTGCAAATAATCACCGACAACATGCCGGCGCACGTTATGTCACAGGGTAAGATTCAAAAGTATTTCACCGCCGCCGACCTGATTACCATGGATGGGCACGTCTGCAACAAAATCGGGACCTTCCAGAATGCTATTTCTGCGCACCATCACGGCATCCCGTACTTCGTTTTTATGTGGGGTCCGGACTTTAAAAGCCCAGACCGGGCTTCCATAAAGATCGAAAATCGTGATCCGGCGGAGATTAGAGCCTGCCGGGGTGTACCTACGACCATCGACGAGATAGATGCTTACTATCCGGCTTTCGATATAACGCCACCTTATCTGGTTTCCGGTGTTATAACGAGATATGGGATATTAAGTCCCTACGACCTGAAAAATCATTTTATTCAAACGCAATAAAACCAAGGAGCCTTAAATGCCTGTCGCCATCATTGCAGGAACCATGGTCTATAACATACCCGGCAAAGAGTTGAAAGAGGAGACCATTGAGACGCCCTATGGTCCGGCACGGATTAACCGGGTTACAGGAGAATCTGAAGACCTCATTTTCCTTGCCCGGCACGGTATCCGACACGATACCCCACCCCATAAAATCAACTATCGCGCCAATATCAAAGCCCTGGAAATGCTGGGGGTGAAACGTGTCCTGGCGACCAATGCGGTTGGATCTATCAACAGAGATATTCCGCCATTGGGTCTAACCATACTCACCGACTTCCTGGATTTCACTTCAGGGCGAGAAAGTACGTTCTTTGATGGGGGAGAAAGCGGTGTTAGCCATGTGGATATGAGCATCCCCTACTGTCCGGCATTGAACAACCAGCTCCTGGCATTAGCGCCCAGCCATGATCTTCAGCTACGCCCGTCGGCGGTCTACGTCTGCACCAATGGACCACGTCTCGAATCACCTGCTGAAATCCGGATGTATGCGCAATTGGGCGGGGATGTGGTCGGTATGACCGGCATCCCTGAAGCCACACTCGCCCGTGAACTCGGTCTTTGTTACGCAGCATTGGCATTCTCTGTCAATTGGGCGGCAGGTATTGAAAAGACCATCCGGTTTGTTGGCGGTTCAGGCAGCTTTGAGAAGGTCAAAGCTAATATTCTGGCGCTCTTCATTGAAACGTTAAAAACAACTTGCGATGAGGAATGCGATGAACAGTAAGAAAGCGTTCGTCGTTATGTCAATGTTTTACACTTAACTCTTGACTTCCCTACTGCAGCAAAAGGAGGCTATATCGATAAATAACTGAACACCGGAACATCATTTTTATAAACCATTCACTAATTCAAATTTATAGGAGATTACCAATGAAAGAAGTTATCAGCATGTGGAAAAACACCCGGATGATTATCCTTGTTGCCCTGTCTGCAGCCATTTATGCCGCCTTCCTGATCGTCTTTAAGGGCGGTATTCCTATCATTCCTGGCATCACTGAAGTCCGTCCTGCCAATGTGTTCCCGCCCGTTTTCGGTTTGCTTTTTGGCCCCGCCGGCGCCTGGGGCGCCGCCATTGGCAACCTGATTGGTGATATATTCGGAGGTACCATGGGCATAGGTTCTATCTTTGGTTTCTTCGGCAACTTTTTCCTGGGCTTTGTACCCTACAAGATGTGGGGCGCAGCTTTTGGCCTGGTGAAAAAGGATGATATGTCGTTGAAAATGAACAGCTGGCAGAAGATCCTGGCTTTCGAAATTGTTGCCCTGGTTGGTTCGGCAGCCTGCGCCATTATAATTTCCTGGTATCTGGACCTGGCTGGTATGGTGCCCTTCGCCTTCCTGGGCGTCACCATCACCATTAACAACTTCGCTGCAGCAATCGTCCTGGGCCCGATACTGGTTGGCCTTTTCTACACCCGCGTGCAACGCTGGGGACTGCTCTGGACCGACATTATGGACAAAGAGGATGTCGCCAAGGGATTCGCCATTAACCTGGGCTCAATCGTGATGACAGTCGGCGCGTTGGGCGGTCTGATCGTGGGGATCCTGGTCGCCGTTGGCGCTGCCGGTCAGCAGTTATACGGTTTTGCCGGAAGCTCGGGGCAGGCAGCTGTGTGGCTGGCTGTTCTCCCCTTCTTAATCGCGATTGTCGTCGCCAGCTTTATGCTTTCAGGGCGCGAACAATTCACGCGAAGAAGAACTGTAAATACATTACCCTTCTAGCAATTTTCGGGGCGGGATTAATCCCGCCCCGAAAATTATATAACCGTAAACTGGAGCCTATATGTCATCTACCGCAAAATCGGAAACAACACCTCACTATGATTGTCTGATTACCGGGGGAAAAATTGTCACAATGGACGCCACCGGCCGCATTATTGATAACGGCGCGATCGCTATATCCGGAAACTCGATCCAGGAAATATGCGCCATCGATGCACTGCCTAAAAACTATACTGCGCGTAAAACAATCCGATGCCGAAGGTAAAGTCATCATCCCGGGCCTGATTAATGCCCACAGCCACATTGCTATGACCTTATTCCGCGGCTTTGTGGAAGATTTGGTCCTGGGTAAATGGCTGGAAAGGGTCTGGAAATATGAGCTGACAGCCCTTAACGCAGACAGCGTACGGGCTGGTGCAAAGTTAGCCTTTGCGGAGATGATTCGCAGCGGTGTGACCTGTGTGCATGACATGTATTGGCACTATATGGCGACGATCGATCTAGCAGAAGAAGTCGGCTTCCGGCTGATCAACGGCACACCGTTCACCGCCATTGGGGATCCGGATTTCGATGAGATGACTGCTACCGCCCGTGTCGTTTTCGAGAAGCTCAAAAACTATCACTTTATCATACCGGTCATCCAGGCCCACAGCACCTACACAACCACACCGGAGATGATGAAGATTGTCTACGAATTGAAGCAGGAATACGGGATGCCGTTTACGACCCATGCGTCAGAGAATCAAGCCGAAGTCGATGATGTACGCGCGCAATTCGGGAAAACGCCTGTCGAATTACTGGCAGACTATCAACTATTGGACAGGGGAACGGTGCTGGCACACTGTGTCAAATTACAGGACCATGAGATCGCTATGCTAAGCGAAAGCGGTACAAGTGTAGCCCATTGCCCGGAAAGCAACCTGAAGTTAGGATCCGGGATTGCCCGAATCGCGGACATGATCGGGGCTGGTGTCAATGTTTGTATCGGCACCGATGGCGCAGCATCCAACAACGATATGGATTTGTTGGGTGAAATCAGAACAGCCGCGCTGCTGCAAAAAGGCTATAACGAAAACCCCGAACTCCTGACTACAATGCAGGCTATGCAAATGGCAACGATTAACGGCGCCAAAGCTTATGGGATGGATAAGGACCTGGGTTCGCTGGAACCCGGCAAACGCGCGGATATCGTAATCATCGACTTTGACAAAAGCCATCTGACGCCATGTCACGATGTCCTCGCGCATCTGGTCTATGCTGTCAATAAAGCTGATGTGGACACCGTGTTCATCGACGGCAAAATACACCTTGAAAATGGAGCGTTGCTCACCCTGGATGAAGACGCAATCATAGCAGAAGCCCGCGCTATTGGAGAACAATTCAAATGAAACAGAAACCGCACGAGCTTGGCCTGGGCACACTTGTAACACATTTCACAGAAATGGACAATGCGCATGGAGCCCATGTAGCTCCCATTTACCAGACATCCACCTTTGCGTTCCCGGATGTGCAGACTGGCGCCGACATTTTTGCAGGTAAAGATCAAGGTTTCAGCTACACCCGCGCCGACAATCCCAATGCGCGCCAGCTTGCAAGGAAATTGGCTGCTATCGAAGGCCTGGACCTGCTTCGGCAGAACCCTCACAAAGAAGCTGATGAACTCGTGAAAGCCCGTATGTTTACATCAGGGATGGCAGCTATTTCAACCGCCTTGTTGTCTCATCTTGAAGCCGGCAGCACCGTCATCACCCAAAAGACGCTCTATGGTAACGCCTATAATTTCATGAAGAAAGTAGCACCTTTATACGACATCAATGTCGTGTGGGTTATGGGCAGCCAGATAGAAGCCTGGAAGAATGCCTTCGAACAAAACCCAGAAACAACCGTGGCATATATAGAAACCCCGGCAAACCCAAATTTGGAGATCGTCGATATTGCTCAGGTGTCATCTGTGGCGCAAGCCTATGGTGCATGGACGATGATTGATAATACCTTTGCCACCCCCTACTGCCAGCGCCCATTGACCCTGGGAGCCGATGTCGTCCTCCATTCGACAACAAAATATCTCTGCGGACACGGCACCATCATCGGGGGCGCTGTGATATCGCGACATCCCGATTTCTTTCATCCGGCAAAGGATCGCCTTTTCTTATTATCTAAAGTGTTGGGCGGTAGCCCCAGTCCATTTGACACATGGTTGACCAACATCGGGCTTAAAACTTTTGAGCTGCGGATGCAGCGCCATATTGAAAACGCGGCAATTACGGCTGAATGGCTTCAGAAACACCCCAAAGTCTCCAGGGTCTATTATCCAGGTTTGGAGAGTTTCCCCGGGCATGAAACCGCTCAAAAGCAGATGTTCAATGGTTTTGGGGGTATGCTTTCATTTGAACTGACCGGTGGGTATCAAGCGGCGGTCAATCTGATGCAAAATCTCAAGTTAATTACTTTAGCTGTCAGCCTGGGGAATGTCGACTCACTTATTGAACATCCGGCGAGTATGACCCACGCCGCGATGTCACCGGAAGACAGGCTGGAGTTTGGGATCACCGACTCGCTGGTCCGTTTTTCTGTTGGAATTGAGAATATTGACGATATCCTGGCAGATTTAGACCAGGCTTTAGAGAAGGCAGAAGGGTAAATTCTATGAACTATCAATCCATACGCAGCCAGCTACTCGACGCCGTCATCCAGGCTAACGAAGCCAATCTTATCTACCTCTCGGCGGGTAACATCAGCACCCGCACCAGCGATGGGCTGGTCGCCATCACAGCCGGTGGTGTGAAATATCGGGATATGACCCCATTGGATATCTCCATTGTCGATCTGGACGGAAATCTGGTGGATGGTAAGAAACCATCCTCCGAAACGCCAATGCACACTGCCATCTACCGCAACCTGCCCGATGTGGGCAGCATCTACCACACGCACTCCCCTTATGCGATCACCTTCGCCATGTTGGGGGACGCTGTCCCCATGGCAAACACGGAACTGTTAGTGTGTGGTGCGCCTATCCCCGTTGCACCCTGGGCTTGCCCCGGCACATCCAGGGCAGGTGAAGTGACGCTAGCTATATTCAAAGAGCGTCCGCGGCTAAAAGTCATCCTGCTCCGCAAGCATGGACTCGTGGCGGTAGGCGCTAACCTGGATCATGCCTTTGATATGGCATTCAATGCGGAAGTGGGGTTCAGGACCTACTACCAGGCTTTATTGATCGGAAAGCCGGAACCCATATCGGAAGAACAGTTTGCGGAAATAAGAGATGTTTATCATCCGGAATTGAAGGAGAATCAGGAAAAATAATCAGGCTCTTATCCTAAGATGAAGCCTGGTAATGGCTATAGGGGTCACCAGGCAAGATTCTCAATATACAATATATAAGCGTTCATTGTATGGCTGATCAGCCCGGTTATACTAGGTGCATGGAGACACCACTCTTACGAACCAAGCTCTACATCCCGCCCACGCGTCCTGAGTGGGTAGCGCGCCCGCGCTTGATCGAACAACTGGATGCAGGACTGCAGGCAGGACACAAGTTAACACTCATTTCAGCCCCAGCCGGCTTCGGTAAAACCTCGCTGGTCAGTGCTTGGGTCCACACCAGCGGTCTGCTGGCTGCGTGGTTGGCACTGGACGCAAGCGAAAACAACGGATCGCGTTTTCTCAGTTATCTTTATGAGGCACTGCACAAGGTCCATCCCGATTTCGACCCACAGGATCTTCCTGTACCCGCCTCCTTGCAGTCAGATGAGACAACCTCCCTGGCAACCGCCATTCTGAATAGTGCAGTTTTGCTCCCGTCAAAGGTGGTTCTCGTCCTAGACGACTACCACGTCATTGAGAATGAAGCGATTCACAGCCTCATGCGCTATATGATCGAGCACCTACCACATCAGTTGCACCTTTGCGTGCTGACACGTGTTGATCCACCGCTGCCCCTGGCTCTCCTGCGCGGGCGGGGTGACCTATCCGAGATACGCGTTGCTGACCTGCGGTTCACGCCTGCTGAAATCCTAGAGTTCCTCAAACAAACCACGACTGTTCACCTCAGTGCTGAAAGCGTGCGCGCCATTGCAGAACGTACCGAGGGGTGGGTCACGGGACTGAAGCTGACGGTCCTCTCCTTGAGCCGGCAGGCAGACCCCAATGGCTTTGCAATGTCTTTTGGTGGCACGCACGAGTATATTGCCGACTTCCTCGGTGAGGAAGTCCTTGCCGGTCAGCCTGTCGATGTTCAGCACTTCCTGCTCCAGACATCCTTGTTGGACTACCTGTCCGGCGACTTGTGTGATGCGATTATTGGGGGTGGTGATGGGCAGATTACATTGGAAGCACTGGACAGGGAGAATCTGTTTCTGATTCCCCTTGACGAACAGCGCCAGTGGTCCTGCATCACATTTTTTTACAGAATAGATTACGCCGCATAGAATGCGAGGCTTCGCGAGAATGAGACAACCCACCTGTCATTATTTATTTTAACTCTAAACTTGGATCGCTTTCCAAAAATCCGGAAACTCGTGGATAATCAACTGCGAGGCTTCGCGCAGCAATGAACAACCCACCTATCATTATTGAGGTTAACTCTGAACCTTGGAGCGCTTTCCGAAACGTCCGGAACTCGTGGCTAATCACGGTTCCTGCAGGGCAGCCTCAGATAGCTGCATCGCACTCACAGCATTTGATCGAGCCCCTTAGCTCGCGTGAGATCGAAGTGCTCTCCCTGATTGCCGCTGGCCTGACCAATCAAGAGATCGGTCAGCGGCTCTCCATTGCACTGGGTACTGTGAAGCGCCATACGGCCAACATTAACGGCAAGCTCAACGTGCACACCCGCACGCAGGCCGTTGCCGCTGCCAGGTCGCTTTGCATTATCGACTAGCTTCTTACTTTTCGCCACAGCTGCAAGTCCCCTAAAATACAACCTGAATACAACTTCTGGCTGATGCGCCTACACCCCAGCCTGCGTTAGAGTAGGTATATGAGCGCGTTGAGAAAAAGGCAGATGCTGAGCGTAAGTAAACCAGCTCCATACCACCGGTCCAGAGTGGAGCACGGCTGGCGGTTGAAAATTATATGCTGGCAGATCCATTGGAGCCGAGGATGAATACGAGCCCTGCCAGCCGTCCACCCACCTATTATGTCATCCATGTGATGGGATGGCTCAGAGAGGACTGGGGCGAGTGGTTTGGCGGCGTAACTGTGCAGCATTCGAAGAACGCTAACGGTCAGTTGGTGACTGAACTGACTCTGCAGCTGGCCGATCAGAGTGCTCTGCAAGGCATTCTAACCCGGCTTTATGCGCTTAACCTGGAGTTGGTTTCAGTCACGCAACGGATTATTGACGAGTCTAAGAGTAGCCGTGATACAGAGGAGGGCCAAGATGGCTGGTGAGTCACGTCCCAAAGATGTGGGTTTCAAGGTGTTTAAGGAATTCGAGGCAGACTGGGTGTTCAGCCGGACGCTTGAGTTTGCCAATGAGAAGTGTGCCGAGATTGGGGAGTGCCTGTCGACCGCCCGACGCATCGATCAGGCATCCAACGAGAGTTGGCTTACGGAGTGGGCAGCGCTGGCCGCGCGCGTAGCGGATATAGGAGAGCGGTCTTTGGAGGCGGGGCACCCTGTCAGTGCGCGCGAGGCCTTCTTGCGTGCCTCCAACTACTACCGCACAGCAGAATACGGAACGTTGCCCGAGCATCCGCGATTTCACCAACTATGGCAGGAGAGCGTGACCACGTTTCACCGGGCATGCGCTCTTTTCAATCCACCGATTCAAACTTTAACCGTCGACTTCGAGGGTAAACAACTGCCCGCCTATTTCTGGCGTCCGGCTGATGATGCTGAGCCGCGCCCCACGTTGATCGTAGCAGGCGGCAACGACTCGTCGTTGGAGGAGCTGGTCTATTGGTGTGGTATGGCTGCTGTCAGGCGGGGTTATAACTTCTTTGCCTTCGATCACCCCGGACACCGGGGCGCTGTCCATCTGTATCCCGACTGCGTCAAACGTCCCGACTTCGAAGTGCCCTACAAGGTGGCGATCGACTTGCTTGAGACCCTACCGGGTGTCGACGAGCGCATAGCTATGACCGGTTACAGTTTGGGTGGGCATATCACGTGCCGGGTCGCGGCGTTCGAGTCCCGGCTGAAGGCGATTGTGCCGAACCCGCCGATCATCCACGAACCCTGGGATCTGCGGCTTCAGGGGCCGTGGTCCAAGATCCCGATCCAATGGATTGGGTGGATCGTGGACAGGCGGCTGCCTAAAGCGCCGCTCAACTACGCGTTTGTGAAATACACGCTGTGGTCGCATGGCAAGCCGGGGGAGAGCTGGTTGGAGATGGTCGAACTGGGATCCTTTGGCTTTAGTGTGAGAGACAAGCTTGACAAGATCTCCTGCCCTGTTCTGGCCCTTGTCGGGGCGGGAGAAGGCGAAGAATGGTTTCGCCAAGCAAAAGCTTTCATTGATGGGATCTCTTCGTCCAACAAACACCTGCACGTCTTCACGCTGGAGAAGGATGGGTCCAACGACCATTGCCAACTCGACAACCGGGCACGGGGCAACCAGGTGATGTTTGACTGGCTGGACGAGGTCTTTGAGCGGTCTGACGTAGTAGTTGGCGGTTCCGCCAGATAAACTGTTGAATGGTTTTTTAATATACCTTTAAGGAGTCAAAAGATGCGTAAGTTAGAGCGTTTTGCTGTCAGAAAGCCTGTCTTGTTCGGCGTGCTCATGATTGTGGCGTGGTCCGTGTTATCCGCACTCACCTATCCCCTCCACTTTCTCTTCCCAGACAATGATGTGGGGCTGCGCTATGGCGATGGGGTCTCAAAGGCAGCCATCTCTGTCTTGATCGTGCTCCTGCTGTGGCGCCTTGGCTGGCTGGGTCGGGCGGGGATCGCGAGGAGTGTTTCACGGCGCGATTGGCTTGTGATCAGCATTTTGGGTGTTTACCTGGTGGGGACGGTGCTTTTCGCCTTCACTGGCAGCTTTGCCCCGGTGGTAGCGTCAACGCCAGCGGCAATCGCTGAGTTCGTTGTGACGCTGCCCGGTGCCCTGACGGAGGAGCTTCTGTTCCGGGGGCTTATCCTCATTGCGATGCTGAACGCATGGGGGCGGAAGCCGTATGGCGTCGCCAAGAGCATTGTTGTATCGTCGCTCATGTTCGGCGCCACCCATATGCTCAACGTGCTGGTGCGTCCAGCGGGCATCGTAATCTTCCAGGCGCTCGTGGTGTCGCTGCCCGGCATGCTCTATGGTGCGATCCTGCTGAAGATGCGCAGTCTGTGGCCTGCTATCCTGATTCACTGGCTGACGAACGCGGCCGTCAACGTTAAGGTCGTGGAGCTTGCCAGCTGGCATGCAGACGCCATCGATGTGGTTGTGGCGGGCCCTGTTCCTCATCCCGCTGACAGTTTATACCGTCTATCTACTCTCGACGATGCCCGGTGGTGAATATGATAAAGACGGTGAGGGCTTGCAGGTATCGAGAACGGCAGAGGCTGTAGGGTAACCGGAATCGAAAGGCAATCCGCTTAGGGCAGATAGCGCGATATCCAGGTCCTCTGGGTTGGAGATGTCTTCTGACCTATCCCAGGTTCAGGAGGGGACTTCGCCTCGGTATCACTTTCTTTTGATAGTACGGTTCGCCTTAAGTAACATTATCATTTGATTGACACGTTGGGAACCCATAGGGGGCTGGTTTGGAAACACCCAATTGCCTTCTCAATTAGCACCTTGAGACGTTATGAAACATACCAAGACTTATGCCGCGAACTACCCGGCTATTTTCGTCCTGTTCACGAGAGCCCAAGCTGGGTCCCGACCGCCTCAGGTGTCGTCACCGGCGCCCGGCACACGTGGTTCTTGCACACATAAGCGGTCGCCCTGCCGTCCACCTGCTCGCGGAAAGCCAGCAGTGACGGCACATCGACCTGTGCCCGCAGCCACCAACCTGTGGGGGTGGTAGCCTGCCTGCACCACATCCAGCAGCGCCACGTGTATCTGTCGCATCGGGTGAACCCACAATCGCCACCTCAACCGGCAGCGCCAGCGCGTCATCAAGGGCCAGCATCCACTGCCCCGAAAGCCAGCGGATATTTTCCCATCATCTCAGCCATAGAAGCCAGACTGTGCTCTGCAATCGCTGTATAATTCACCTTTTGATCTACCGCTCCAAACCGCCCTAACTTTAATAGAACCTTCACCGCCATCGCGTTACCGCTGGGTAAAGCATTATCCTGCAGCTCCCGCGGGCGCACGACCAATTCTCCTCCATCATCCGCCGTATCGTAAAAACCCGCAAAATAGATAGCCGGCGTTGGCGTCCCCGGATGATATGTGTTTTCCGGCGGAAAGCTGTTTCTGGATCCATAATAAAATGCGCAAGCAGTGCATCCGCGAGTTCTTTCGCTGCTGTATACCAGCGCAGCTCAAATGTGGTTTGATATAGAGCTAACAGCCCCTCAATCAAATGCGTATAATCTTCCAGTATCCCGGTGACCTGTGCCCGTCCCCCATTCCATATATGCAACAAACGACCTTGATCTGTGCGCAACGCACGCAGCAAAAACGCGGCATTCCTTTCCGCGATCTGCCTGTAATCATCGCGATCCAGGGCGCGTGCCGCTTCTGCAAATGCAGCCAGCATCAAGCCATTCCACGATGTCAGTATTTTTTCATCACGCCCAGGATGTAAGCGCATTTCTCTGGCTGTAAATAACAATTTCCGCGCTCCGGAGATCGCTTCACGCTCCTGAAAAGCTTGTCCTGCATCGCCGCTGCTGTTAAAAGTGAGTATCGTCTTCCCTTCAAAATTTCCCCGTTCCGTAATGCCGTACAGTGCTAAAAAGCGTGTAGCAGGTCCGCCCAACGCATCCCGGACTTGTTCCGGTGTCCAGAGGAAAAATTTACCTTCCTCACCTTCACTGTCAGCATCCTGCGTCGCATAGAAACCACCCTCCGGAGAGGTCATTTCGCGTATAACATAATCCAGGGTCTCTTCCACGATTGCGCGGAACAAGGGATTCCCTGTGACCTGCCATGCGTGCAAATACACCCGTGCCAGCTGCGCGTTGTCATAGAGCATTTTCTCAAAATGCGGCACCAGCCAATGCGCATCGACGGTGTAACGATGGAAACCGCCCCCCAATTGATCATAGATTCCCCCATACGCCATGGCTTCAAGCGCTCTGGTCACCATTTTTAAAACATCTGGTTCCCCGGTCGTGTGATGCGCTCGCAGTAAAAATTCCAGCGCCATCGGCTGCGGGAACTTGGGCGCATCGCCCCACCCGCCGTTCACAGTGTCAAAGCTCTTCTTCAAAATACCAAGTGCACTATCAATCACGCCAGCATCTAATGGACTGCCATCCGTCACTATACCGCCCTGGTATTCCTGCTCAAGCATTTCAACGACTTCCTGACCACCTTCCAGCAAGTCGTCCCGCTCCTTTTTCCAGGCATTGTCGATGGATTGTAATAACTGCATAAATGAGGGGAGCCCATGGGCGGGTCGGGTGGGGAAATAGGTTCCACCGTAAAACGGCATACCCTCCGGGGTTATAAACACCGACATAGGCCATCCCCCTCCTCCCGTCATCGCCTGGACGGCGTGCATATAGAGGCGGTCCAAATCCGGCCTTTCCTCACGGTCAACCTTGATACTGATAAAATGCCGGTTCAGAAACTCGGCGATACGTTCATCTTCAAAGCTTTCATGCGCCATCACATGGCACCAATGACAGGCTGAGTAGCCGATGCTGAGAAAAATCGGTTTATCCTCCGCGCGCGCCTTGGCCAGCGCTTCCTCTCCCCATGGAAACCAATTTACGGGATTTCCCGCGTGCTGCTGCAAATATCGACTGCTCTCACCGGCAAGTTTGTTGGGCATATTCGCTCCCTATTTTCATTATCGTTTCATTATAAAATATAATGGTTATAAAAGATAGTCGTCTTCAAATTAAGGGCGTATTAAAATTTTTGGCATAACTGGATAGGTATCTTTACTTTCTGCTACTGCACTTTGTCAGATATGTGGCGGTGCGTGATCATCTTAATCGTGAATATCATGAAGATTCCCGCACCGCCACTCGTGATTAAGGGGTGTACCGGTTTGCCGGCCAACCGGAACACCCCTTGTAGCCACGTTTCTATACTGTTTCCATTTTTGATGTAAACTCAGGGTTGATAAGAATTGAGGAAAGGCACCAAACAGAAAACCGCAAACAGGAGGACAAAAATGGAAAGAACACATCGTCCCTCACCCAGAATCGGCTACTTTGGCAGCAGCCTTGCTGCTTATTGGCCCCAATTCCCCCGTGTAAAAGAGATTGTCCTGGATACGATGGAACTTCA
Source organism: uncultured Chloroflexia bacterium (assembly GCA_963700595.1). Lineage (GTDB taxonomy): Bacteria > Chloroflexota > Anaerolineae > B4-G1 > SLSP01 > PWVB01. The sequence goes on along the minus strand of CAVOYE010000005.1, from coordinate 899,690 downwards.
CACCGCCAGGCTTGAGGCAATGGGCTGCGATGTTGTCCCTGGCGGTCTGGTTGATTGTGCAGAGCGCGGCGTCGAGGTTGGTGACCTTTTCGCGCGGGAGCGTGTGGACCTGATCATCGGTGAACTGATGACCTACACCGCATCGCATGTGCTGGTGCCTATCGCCCAGCGCAACATCGCACCTTACCTAACCCTGGCTTTGCAGTCTATGCCCACAGTCGACTACGATCAGTTGGACACTGAAACCTTTACGCCTGCCACAGGACCAATGACAGCCCCGGAAGTCTCCTGCGCCTTTGATAGATCCGGACTGCCCTTCTACTTTGTCGTCGGTGGCGACTTCCAGGAGTCTGTGTGGATCGAGGTCCAGCAGTGGATCGAAGCTGCGGCGACAAAACGGGCTTTATCCAACAGCCGGTTGGGGTACCTGGGACATTACTATCCAGGGATGCTCGATATGTACACGGATTTCACGATGCACCAGGGCTACCTGGGCGCCCATGTAGAAATCCTGGAGATGTGCGACCTGGCAGACCGCGTCAACAAAGTGACCCAGAGTGAAATCGATGCCAAAGTTGAGCAGGCACGCCAGACCTTCCTTATGCCACCACCAGGATACGACCGTATCACAGCGAAAGTCTCTGAGGAGGACTTACGTTGGGCTGCGCAAGTCGCATGTGCGGAGGACAGATTGATCGCAGATTTCTCTCTGGACGGGCTGGCTTACTATTACCGGGGTTGGAACAACAATGAATACGAACGCATTGCGGCAGGTATGATCCTGGGCAACTCTTTTGCTACCGCGCGGGGTATTCCTTGCGCAGGAGAAGCAGACCTCAAAACGTGCGTGGCAATGTTTATTATGGACCACTTTAACGCTGGCGGATCTTTCTGTGAGCTCTACTTTTTTGATTATGAGGGTGACTTTGTCATTGTCGGGCATGACGGTCCGGGCCATATCGGCATCGGCGATAAAAAACCAATCTTGCGCGGCATGAAACTCTTTCACGGAAAGTCCGGACACGGGGTCTCGGTCGAATTTAACGTTAAGAATGGTCCGGTAACGCTGCTTGGGCTGACACAGACCGGGGGCGGCAAGTTCAAGCTAATCGCTGCGCAGGGTGAATCGATCCCGGGACCGATCTTTCAGATCGGCAATACAAACACGCGCGTACGCTTCGGCGATATGCGACCCGATGAATTTGCCCGGGCGTGGATCAAGGCGGGTCCATCACACCACTTTGCACTGGGTGTTGGGCATCAACTTGGTAAAATTGAAAAGCTGGCACAGATGCTGGGTATCGAATTAGTGGTGGTGGCTACCTGAGTTGCTGGCATGGAAAAACATAGCGACGACATGGACCACAATGCCAACGGCGTTAAAGAGTTCGCGCCGCGCACAGGTTAACAAGGTTACAAATACTCTGCTTTATTATGACCGTATCATTTGCGTGCCACATTTAGGACACTCTTCTTGATAACAAGGTTTCCCTGCTGACATGCGGTTGACGGTGCCCGCATTTGGGACATACACACTCTCCATCCGGACCGGCAAGATAAGGTCCACCACCACGCCCGGGACCCCGACCGCCTGCTCCCCGTCCTCGACCCATAATATACCTCCTTGCTGAGTAAAAAAAACGACTGAATAAACCGGTCATCTCCGGTTCATTCTGGTGAGAAACCTATCGATGAATACCTGGTCACTCTCAACGGTTAACCTTCAAGATACTTCCCTAGAATTGACCGCGGCGACGTTGGCGATGCTGACGACCTCGCTGGTCACCTATTGGACCAGGGGTGGCATTGCTGGTTGGCGATAAGCTTGGCAACCTGCCCGATAACGCTGTAGATTGTCGCGTCCGGCGATCCCAGGCATCCAGTAGCGAAACCGCTACGCGGGGTAAAACTTCACGCACCACAAACGCCAGCGCTGTACCGACCCAGGGTAAAATACTAACTTTCGGAGCAGCATATTGCACGTCGCCGGTTTGCCCCAGTACAGAAATATGACCGGGGATCGCCGAAACCTGTTCGAGATCCAGGATAGTCACAATCGCGTTTTCTGGACACACTGCAAGACAAGCCTCGCACTGCTGGCATTTATCCTGATCGATGCTAGCCAGTCCATTTATAAGTTGTATAGCCCCAACCGGACAGACATTCATACATGCACCGCAACCCGTACATTTCCGATTTTGTATCGTGAGCATTCTGCAACGCCTCCTTACACACCAGGGCAAGCGACAAACCCGCTAAAGTGCCGTCTGCCCTGGTGTCGCCAATCCAAGCGCGTTACGCCTTGTCTAGTTCCTCAATGCGCTTGTTGATATCATCCAATTGTGCTTTAAGCCACTCCGCCTGATCCTGCAACGATGCTGTTTCCTGCTCTTTCGTGGGCGGCACAAACCTGGTTGGTGCATAATCGTAATCACCCCAGGCAGGCGCTCCAGCGTCATAAAACCCATCTCGCCTGCGCCACCCTCGCCTGCCGCCTCCCCAACCTATGCCAGCCCCGTATCCGGGCCCAGGGTTTGTAAAACCCGGTGTATTAAATCCTGCGCAATAACCACCTCTATGTCCAGTCATTGGTCCCATACCTACAGGACCTGTTCGATTGCCTCTTGGCATTTCTATACTCCTTCAATTTTCTTTGATTGATAAATGACGTGCAAATGCTGCTTTTACCATCGCCGGCGCCGGCGTCCCACCAAACCGCGCCCGATACCCCTCAGAGCGCGCCCGCGCCCAAAGCCCATAAACCTTCGAGTAGTAAACGAGGGAATGCGACGCCCTAGACGCCACAGGTTGGCAGGATTACACCGTCCCCACCCTCCCCCTGTCATCGGTCCCAAGCTCCGGGGACCCGTTCCATTTAATTTTGGCATTTCATCACCTCCTTTCTCTTTTCACAATGCATCGTTGATCTATTCATGTTCTACCCTGCAGCAGTTTATCTGCCTAATCCAGTCTACCCATCCGCCGGTCATGATAAACACCATCATCTTCTGCCATATGCTGCTGATAAGCAGTCAGAAAAAAGTTTATTTGTGCGCATGCCCGCTGCAAATCCTGCGTCCACTCGCGGAGCATCTGGTCACCGCTATCGGTTAGCGAATACACCCGGCGAGGGGGACCCTGTGTTTTCTCAACATCCCATGTCGAAATCACATAGCCGTTAGCTTCCATATCTCGTAACGCACGATAAACTGTGCCATTATCCAGGCCCCGCAGTCCGAACTTATAAAGCCCCTCTATTAACGTATAGCCGTGGGATGGAGCCTGATGTAAAAGAAGAGCCAACGCTGGTGTCAATAAACGCGTCGTTGGGAGAAAATGCCCTTGCCCTCTTCTCCTCTGCCCTCGTCCGTGCATAAGTCACTCCCCGATAATATTCTTAATCATTTACAGTATACACAACTAAGTGCTATTTGTCAATAGACAAATAGCACTTAGGAAAGTATCGAATACCAAAATTCACTGTTCGCGTAACTTTTTACCAAAATCTACGACGTATTAATATGAATCAACAAAACCCCACGTCACTATCTTTTTTCATTACAAAACAAATGGTGCCATTAATACTGTGAGGTATAGGAGGATTATTGTGGAAAGAAAAACCAGGGATTTGGACGAACTGCTTAACAAACGGGCTATTGACCGTCGTGGATTTTTGAAATTTTGCGGGCTTATGGCGACAACATTAGCCCTGGGGAAAAGCCAGGTTGGAAAGATCGCACTCGCTCTCACAACCCAACCGCGTCCACCTGTAATATGGCTGGAATTCCAGGATTGCACTGGAGATACAGAATCATTTTTACGCATCAGTACACCTTCGCTGGATGATCTCATACTGAATCAGATTTCGGTCGATTACCATGAGACATTGATGACACCGGCGGGAGATATGACGGAGACTTCCCTGCAGAATACAATGCAGGCTTATAACGGTCAGTATATCGTCATTGTCGAAGGTTCCATTCCCACAGCTGATAACGGTATTTACTGCATGATCCGCGGTCAAACAGCACTGAGTATCCTGCAATCCGTTACCGCCGGAGCATGGGGTGTTGTCGCTGCCGGTTCATGTGCCTGGGATGGGGGATTGGCTGCCGCATATCCTAACCCCACAGGGGCAGTGGGCGTGAAAGATGCAGTGCCCGGGCTGACAAATTTGGTCAACCTTCCCGGATGCCCGACGAACGCCGTCAATCTGGCTGCTGTGCTGGTTCACGTCCTGACTTATAACACCCTCCCCGCACGCGATGGTGAAAACCGCCCAACAGCTATGTACAATCGTAAAATCCACCAGGATTGTGAGCGCCGGGTGCATTATGAAGCAGACCGGTACGTCCGGGCATGGGGTGATGAAGGGCACCTCAAAGGTTGGTGCCTTGAAGAAATGGGCTGCAAAGGACCGGAAACAAAGAATAATTGCGCCGTTGCAAAATGGAATGACGGTACCAGTTTTCCCATTCAATCGGGGCACCCCTGTGTGGGCTGCGCGCGCCCGCATTTTTGGGATCAAAGCACGCCCTTTTATGAAGAAGACTGAGTCCAAACCTGTCTTTCACGAATTAAAACGAAACAACTTCACTTTGAAGATCGCTTGATTTACAGTTATCAATTACCAGGTATTCATCAATGACTTACCTGTCGGATGAAAAGGAGGCATAAAATGCCAGAAGTATATCTACCTTTAGTAACAAATCACGTCGTAAAACCGGTTGTCCCGCCACCTCAAGAGAAGCGCATTGTGATTGATCCTATCACACGGATTGAGGGGCACTTAAGGATTGAGGTACAAGTCACCGATGGCGTGGTGACAGATGCTTGGAGTTCCAGCACAATGTTCCGAGGACTTGAGATTATTCTCAAAAACCGCGATCCGCGCGAAGCCTGGGTCTTCGCGCAGCGTATATGCGGGGTTTGCACCACTGTGCATGCGATCGCATCGGTCCGGGCAGTAGAAAACGCCCTGGGGATCCCGGTACCTGAAAATGCTCAGTTGCTGCGCAACCTGATCGAAGGCGCGCAGTTTGTCCAGGATCACGTCATTCATTTTTATCACCTTCACGCCCTGGACTGGGTGGATATTACCAGCGCCCTTGCTGCCGACCCGGCAGCTACCAGCACACTCGCCCGTTCTATCTCAGATTGGCACAACTCCAGCACCGAATACTTCAGTGGTGTTCAGGCGCGATTGGGAACTTTTGTCAACAGCGGGCAACTTGGTTTATATGCCAATGCCTACTGGGGGCATCCGGCATATAAATTACCACCAGAAGCCAATCTCATGGCAGTCGCACATTACCTTGAGGCTCTGGACTGGCAGCACGAGTACATCAAAATTCATGCGCTTTTGGGTGGAAAAAACCCACACCCGCAATCATACCTTGTCGGCGGTATGGCAATGCCGGTTGACCCAAACAGTGATGTCGCCATCAATCCGGCGCGCATCGCTCAATTAAAGGCATGGTCCAATCAGGCGCTTGAATTCGTCAGCAAAGTATTTATCCCGGATTTGAAAGCTGTGGCATCGTTTTACCCGGAGTGGACCACCCTGGGTCGCGGTCCGGCTAATTTCCTTTCTTACGGCGATTTCCCAGAACCGTGGCTTACTGGAACAGGTGCGGATCCCACTTCGCCCTTTGGCAGTCCCACAGATGCCTTATGGCTGCCACGAGGTGTGGTATGGGACGGCAACATAGGCACTGCGCCTGACCCTCTCGATCATGCACAAATCCAGGAATTTGTCACGCATTCATGGTATTCATATGCGGATGGCAACACGGCAGGTAAACATCCGTGGCAAGGTGAGACAACACCTAATTTTACCGGACCGCAACCGCCTTTTGATTACCTTGATGTAGACAGCAAATATTCCTGGCTAAAGGCGCCGAGATATGATGGCGCAGTTATGGAAGTCGGACCTCTCGCACGTATGATTGTCGCATACGCTGCTGGACACTCCCGGGTTCGGCAGGAAGTTGATGCATTACTTGGCAGTCTTGGTTTATCGCCCAGTGCCCTATTTTCTACATTAGGACGGGTTGCTGCACGCGGCATAGAGACGCTGCTCATTGCTGAAAGAATGCAATCTTGGGTTAACAGGCTGGAAACAAATATGAGTGAAGGTCGCCTCCAAATCCATAACGGTGTGGGTTGGAACCCCGCTACATGGCCAAACGAAGCCATAGGCTGGGGTACGACAGAGGCGCCTCGCGGCGCGCTTGGACACTGGATTAAAATCAAAAACGGCAAAATTGATAATTACCAAACCGTGGTACCAACAACATGGAACGGTTCCCCACGTGACCCTCAGGGACAGCGTGGTGTGTGGGAACAAGCTCTGATTGGAACCCCGGTCGCCGATCCCACTCAACCGGTTGAGATCCTGCGCACCATACACTCTTTCGATCCCTGTATGGCGTGTGCTGTTCATGTTATCGATACGGAAAATCAGCAGGTGACGCGTGTTGAACTGGTGCCATGAAACAAACACGGACAGGATAAACAATGTCTGAAAATTCGAGCGTTTTAATATTGGGATTAGGGAACATACTCCTGCAGGATGAAGGCGTCGGCATCACTGTTTTACAACGCTTGCGTGATGCATATGTATGGCCCGATAACGTCATCCTGATGGATGGTGGCGTTATGGGTCTGGAATTGCTGCCCTATCTCGAAAATGCTGGTGAAGTCCTTATCATCGACGCTGTACGGAGCGGGCAGCAGCCGGGTGCTCTGATTCGCCTGGCAGATGAAAAAATACCAGCCGTTATCGCCCTTAAATTTTCCGTGCACCAGGTCGGATTTCAGGAAACCCTGTTTATGGCACAGTTTCGAGGCACAATGCCCCGACGCCTGGTCTTATGGGGCATCGAACCTGAAAGAATTGGACTGGGCACGATGCTCACACCCGTTGTTTCAGCGCAGGTACCGGCACTCATAACGGCAGTTAGAGATGAGATTGCAGGTTGGGGTATCGTACCTGTACCCATAAAACGTCTCGATTAAAGCGTGGTGTAATGCTTATACTAAAAACGAACTCAGGACCATGATATACTGCGCATAATAATCCTGCCTTATGCAGACATATAAGCGTGGAATTGAGGGCCTGAGAATAGTGCCGCACGAGCCAATTGCTGTTGATGATAAAAGATTGTTACGGCGAGCGCAAAATAACGAGATGGATGCCTTGAGAATCATTCACCATCGTTATTTTGCCCCGCTGTATAAATACGCCTTGTACCGCGTCAATGATCCGATGACAGCTGAGGATATTACCAGCGAGGTTTTCGCGCGTTTACTAGAGGTTGTTCAGTCAGCAAAGCAAAAACCTCGCTCGTTACGCAGATGGTTATATGGCGTCGCGCATAATGTCGTGGTGGATTACCACCGGGGTCAACAGCCGAACAGCACTATCGAACTCGATGAGGAACAACCCCTCTTGAGTCATGATACGAACAATCCAGTAAAGATTTTAGAGGATAATATGCAGAAAGACGCGCTGAAAGCTGCCCTGACCGTTATCACAGAAGATCAGCGTGAAGTTATCGCCCTGCGTTTCGGCGCTGAATTATCCATTAAAATCACGGCGCAGGTTATGGGTAAATCGGTTAACGCTGTAAAAGTCCTGCAATTTCGCGCACTTAAATCGCTAAAAGCACAATTAGAACCCTGGAAATGAACACCTTTTAAGCAGCCAATAGATTTTTCATTCGGGATAGGCAGAACAAAGAAATGGATAAACGTAAAAACGCGCTAAGATTTGCCCGGTATCTAGAGAACCTTGAGCATGGGAAGGATGTCAATCCCTGGCTGGAAAAAAACGCCAATATTGCTGAGGAAACCATTGCCATGGGGAAAATAGCACAGGCATTGAAATCCATGCGCCCCGAAGAAAACGTGCTGGAAAATAGCGAAAAAATATCACGTCAAAACCTATTGGATGCCGCTCTACGCCAGGTTGCACCTGCCAGAATAACGCGTCACTCCCTGTGGCAGCGAATACCGCTCCTGCAGCGCGCTGCGATGATTGGCGCCATCGTGCTCATTTGTCTCACCAGTATTGGTGGGGGCATCGTCTATGCTTCAAATACCAGCTTGCCTGGCGATCGTTTATATGGTGTCAAACTGGCACGTGAAGACACGCAGAGATTTTTCACCCAGGATACTTCTAATCGGATCATATTGGAGGAACGCCTATCCAACCAACGCTTAATGGAAGTGACTGCAGTATTAGAAAACCAGCGAAAGGTCGCTGTACGTTTTGATGGGATTCTCTATGATATGCAGCCAGATCACTGGATAATCAACAACCTTCTCGTGCAAATGCCATCCAACACACCTATTGATGGGAATCCGACCCTGGGCTGCTATATAGACGTTCGGGCCCAAGCAACACCCCAATGGCAATTAATTGCGACTGCGATAAAAGTGGAAGGTGCAACTTATACAGGTTTGCTGAAGGCTATAGAATCTGATTTTCTGACCATCGACGGGATCACTGTGGCTATCAATCCGGCGATGCTTCTCAATCCTGCAGTGCAAGTGGGGGATGCTGTCTTTATTCACACCCGCAACCTGCCCAATGGAGAACAGTATACTTACCACATTGAACCGGAGAAAGAAACTTCAGAAACACGACACACAGAATTGCGCGGCATACTGGAAATCATCGATGCAACACAATGGCGGATTGGCGCGAATACATTCTTAATAACACCGCAAACGCATATTGAAGGCAGTTATAATGCTGGGGATCAGATAAAAGTTACTGTTGTGCGCCTGCTGGACGGCACTTTATTTGCGATTGAAATTGAGCCAGCATCAGATCATAACGAAACCCCCGCTCTAAACCTTGTTGTCCCAGATGGCAATGAAGAAATGGAACCAGAAATTCGTGAAGAGACACCGGAAGCTGAGCAAGGTGGCGATGACGATACGGAACACATGGAAGAGCAAAAACCTGAAGAAATCGAAGAAGGAACCCCCGCTCCCCAAGACGGTGGCGATATGGACAACGATGATCATCATGATTCGGACAACGATGAGGATTCCGACCATGAAGACCATGGCGATGAAACGCAAGATCATGGGTCCGGAGAACATAACCACGAATCAGAAGACGGATCTGACCCACCTGAATCTGGTGAAGACAAAGACAAAGAAGACTCAGACGGATAGTTAGGTTACCTTGGTCATCACCCCTTATTAGGGTATGATAAGGTCTATGATGGTCAACGAAGTCCTGATTGGACTGGGTAGTGTATTCGCGCTTCTCTTCGGCATAGGGCTACTCTGGTTTGCCAGTGTTCGCCTGATTGGTAAAGGCGTGCCCTTTGTCGATCCGGTAACTTTCGTCCAGTACCCTCCGACAACACCCTCTGGTGAACCAGCAAACGAGAATACCCCACGCAGCCAGCCACAACGCAGGTTACACCTTACAGGCGCTGCCAACTTTCGGGATTTAGGCGGGTACCAGACCATAGACGGTCGTTATGTGCGGTGGGGGATGATCTATCGCTCCGAAGCCCTGGGACGCCTGAGTCCGGAAGATTTACAGCATCTCAACCAGCTCGGATTACGCTTGATATGCGACCTGCGCACACCCGGGGAAATCTCACGCGTGCCGGACCGTATCCCGCAGACCGCGATATGGGCTGCAACCCCGGCTCAAGAGGGTGATTTTGACAGCAGCATGCTGCCCGTTCTGCTCTTCAATCGTAAACGCATTCCCGACCTGATGCGTCAGAGCTATCCGAAACTGTTGGCAGAAAACCCCCAACGGTTCGGGGCTGTGTTATCCCGTTTTGCTGATCCTGATAATCTTCCCGCTGTCTTCCATTGCACTGCCGGCAAGGACCGCGCCGGTCTAACAGCTGCGCTGCTGCTGGGCTCACTTGGGGTGCCAGAAAAAACCATTATTGCCGATTACACGCTGAGCAACCTGGCATATGAGCAGCTCTTTGCTGTCTTCGTCGAAGACAATCGATCCACATTGGGCCGTTTTGGCATTCCGCTGAAGGAACTGCATCCGATGTTTATCGCCGACCCATCATGGATGGAAGGCGCTCTCGCCTTTATTCACGAGACTTATGGCTCAATCCAGACGTATCTGGTGGATGCAGGTGGTATACAAAGCAGCGTCCTGGATCGCTTGCGCCAGAACCTTTTGGAATGAATCATCTCACAAAATATCTTACCGGTAAGTTTATACGTAACGATCACTATCGCGCATTTACGTAACGGATAATTGTATCGCATGTTCTTGGCGCAATACCACCTTGTGGTAGGATACAGTTTACCGGCACACATCAGGAATTTATGACAGAACAGAGCGCAAGCATTCACTGGCAAAAGCGGTTTTACACAATCTGGATCGGGCAAGCCTTCTCCATGGTCGGCAGTGCGCTGGTGCGCTTCGCCCTTATCTGGTGGCTTACAGAGAAAACGAAATCCCCGGTGGTGTTAACCACTGCCACTATCGCTGCCACTTTGCCGATGATTGGTCTGTCGCCATTTATTGGTCCCCTCATTGACCGCTGGAACCGGCGTTGGGTCATGGTGGTCTCCGATGCCCTGATCGCCTTTCTGACGGCAGGACTGGCAATCATGTATGCCCTGGGAATAGCAGAGGTGTGGCATGTTTACGTAATCCTGTTTTTACGTTCATTCGGTGATACCTTCCAATCCCCCGCGATGCAAGCATCCACTTCACTGATGGTTCCCAAAAATCAATTAGCACGCGTCGGAGGAATGAATGACACCCTGATGGGTGTGGTGAACATCGTCTCACCGCCACTCGGCGCACTCCTCGTCAAGACCATCAGCATGCAAGGCACCCTGGTTATTGATCTGGTCACCGCTGTGTTAGCCATAGGTCCTTTGCTATTTATGCGCATTCCCCAACCACAAAGCAATTCAAAAACACAACGATCCACATCCTTCTGGGCTGAGATGGGAGAAGGTTTGCGTTACGTCTGGGGCTGGCGTGGTTTGTTCTTTATGTTTGTGGTTTTAGCCGTAATGCGTTTCTTCCTGGCGCCGGCGTTTTCCCTTTTGCCCCTGATGGTCACCGAGCACTTTGGGGGTGACGCGCTTGAGTTGGCATGGATGAGCTCATCCCACGGTTTCGGTTTCATCGCCGGCGGATTCATGCTCAGTTTATGGGGCGGGTTTAAACGCAGAACTTATACAGCCCTTGCCGGTTTGATCGGTATGGGGTTGGGATCAATGGCTTTTGGGCTTATCCCTGGAAATTTGTTTGGGTTGGGGTTGGCAGTCATGTTTTTACGCACCGCCATGGTACCGCTCATCCGCGGGTCCGTGATGGCGATTTTTCAAACCTACGTTCCACCGGAATTGCAGGGGCGCGTTTTTTCGCTGCTCATCGCTTCGATTTCTATCATGGCGCCGTTTGGTCTTGCCCTGGGCGGTCCCATCGCCAATGCCTCCGGGGTGAATACCATCTTCATTCTTACCGGCATCGGCTGCCTGGGGGTTGCCGTGATCTGGGCGCTCAACCCCGCCATTCTTAATTTGGAGTCGGAGCACAAGGCTGCGATGATTGCGAATTTCGTGGATAAAGCAGGGGACCGCCACGTCACCGGTTCATAAAGTAAGTTTCCTACCAGGAAGCTAAAACGAAATCATGCATAGATACCAAGCCTTGAGTTCGTAGTAGAGCGCGCAGTCTGCTGCGCCTTATTCTCTGTTTATTTTACGATTTTTCAACACACCCGCCATCTGTTACGCACGGTGATATTCGATATCCAATTGGTAAACGAGTCACGTATCACCTAACCATAATACATGCTGTATGTTTCCAGCGCATCGAATATAGCAGCAATGTTCGCCAAAGGTACATCCTGACCGATTTCTGCTTTAAGCCACAAGCCCCCCGCCGGTGATCCCAGCTTATCTACAGCTTCGTGAATATGGTCATCGACATCCTGCGGTGAAAAGAAAGGAAACTGCTGCCTGTCCAGATCAAGGTCCACGCACACTTTGCCCTTGCACACTTCCGCCAGGTTGTCTATCCCATTGGCGCCAACCTGGGGATTGACCACATTCACCCCGCAATCTACCAGGTCGGGGATGATTTCCAGGATATGTCCGTCCGTATGCATGTAAACATAGAATCCCGCGTCGCGAAAAGGTTGGTAGATTTGAGCAAAACAAGGCTTCAGATACTGCCGCCATTTTTTGGGGTTAATCGCCAAACTGAATTGCATGCCCAAATCATCGCCAAACGTCACCAGGGTTTCCTTTAAACCTTGCGATACCAGAGCATCCAGGAGAATTTTCCCCTGCCGTAGATTATAGGTTAAGACAGTGTCTATAAGCATTTGTAATTCCGGCGGTTCTTCGGCGAAATCAACCATCACTTCCTCGAATCCCCGCAAGTCCAGCAGGCGCAAATACATAAATCCATGGGGAAATCCACTGTCCTCCTCCGGCGCTTTCAGTTTCCGCACATCCCCGCGCGTGGGCACCGGGTGATGGGTTACAATCGATTCCATCCCCGTCGTCAAATTGCTCCATACACATCCCCAGACATCTACATGATTCCCCATCACATATGTGCCGGTGTGAACGGCATCGTAATCCCGTTCTCCCACTTTACATTCACCGAAAATAGCAGGATGGCTGCAGACTAACGCATCCAGCGATTCACGGTACTGCATCCATGCCGCGGGAAGAATCCCTACCGAAACCGGGATTTTCTCGGGGTAAGCAAACTTAAGGGATTTAATCCGATCGTTTTCCAAACTCATAGTCACCTCGTTACAAGACGTATAGATATCAACCCAGGCGTTGACGGAGTTTATTGAGCAAATCCAGTTCTGGTTCAACCGGCAGATTAATGACTTGATGATTCAGCGCGCTCATATACATGCCCAGAATGATATTGAAATCCTGCAGCGCCAAATCCAGATTGAGCGGGTGCACCGCTTTGTCATTCTCCAGCCAATCGAACATCGCTTCCGTCATTCCCGCTTGTCCCAGGATATCCTGCTCAGGATACTCGTGAACACCGCTGTCATACACCCCATCCAGATAGGTCTCCCACGACCACATGGTCCACTGCACATAGCCCCGCGAGCCGTAGACCGCGATACGCTTGTGAATATTTATGCGCGCATCATCCTTAACTTTGATCGCATTTTCGCCGCACTGCAGCAGAGCGTGGACGCCGTTGTCGTAGTTGATCTTTGCCAGGCTTTGGTCCGGTGCATAATGCTGCCCCCGCGTTTCCTGCAAACCTTGCGCGCCCGATACCTGCCCAAATACCGTCATGGGCTTTCCACCCGGATTGAATGCACCAATCGCCTGCAGCGAATGCGTGCCCTGATAAGCCAGGTTCATGCGTGCGCTGGCTTCAATAAAGCGCACTGTGCCAATCCGTCCTTCCCGGACAAGCTGCTGCAGCGCCATCCTGCGGGGGTGAAATTGCAATTGGTGATTGATCGCTATCTTGACCCGACATGTCCTGGCAAATTCACGGATAGCGACGAAATCTTCTCCCTGACAAGCCAACGGTTTTTCCACAATCAACGCCGGGATACCTGCTTCCTGCGCTGCCTGCATGATCTCCAACCGTACGGTCGGCGGCGTATTCACGTGCACCAGGTCAGGCTTCTCGCGCGCAAACATCTCGCGATAATCAGTATACCGCGCAGCCACCCCATAGGTATCACCAAAAGCATCCAGTTTATCCTGCTGCCGCGAAGAAATCGCAACCAGTTTGCCCCGCACGATATGGCGGTAGGCGTCCGCCAAACCACGCGCGCGCCCGCCGCTAACGCCAATAATCGCACATTTATACATCTAAATCTCCCGTAAGTCCGGATATAAATACGCGCTCGTGAAACCACGTAATAGATGAGCTACAGCACATATTCTTCGTATTGCGTAATGCGTAATGATTGAAATTGCAGGTTGATTTTGAAAAAGCATCACTACGATAGAGCAGATATAGTATCAATCGTTCTTCCTCAGAGACCCAGCTCTGCTTCAGCGCGCTGCATCAACGCTTTCATATAACCGATGGCATACGCGGGACCGGCACCCTTGGCATAATCGCCGGCGAATTTCGGGGTGTGATCCAGCGTCACCGTATTGCCGTAACCTTTTTCATATAAGGTCTTCATAATCTGGTACATATCCATGTAGCCATTATCCAGGAAAGTCTCGGTAAAGACAGGCAGCGGCGAACTTACATTGCGGAAGTGCATCAGCAAGATTTTGTCCTGTTCCACAAAGGTGCGTATACCCTCCAATATGTCGCCAAATCCCTTGGGACCGCCTTCGAGCCAACATCCTGTGCAAAATTCCATACCCAGATAATGACTATTGGCGATGGCAAAGGCGCGTTTGTAGCTTTCAAAACTGTGAATCAGGCTGGGAATGCCCCCATACTGCGGCGCCGGGGGGTCATTGGGGTGCAGCGCCAGGCGCACACCTGCTTCCTCGGCAACCGGCAGGATGCGCTCCATAAAATAACTGAAGTTATCCCAGATTTCTGTTTCACTGTACGCACGCCCATGAGTAAACGGACGCTGCAGCATTTCGTTGATGTCCACCCGGCGGGCGACAGCACCCCGGCATTCCCCGGGCTCAGAGCTCCACACTTGCGTGGGTTCCCATGTGAATGTAGTCACATAGATCCCTGCGCGTCCCAAGTCACTGACAAATTCCTGAAATTGGGCAATCACTGCATCCCGACCGGGTAAAGCAAGATGAATTTTATCAGATTTTGCCACATCCATATTGCCCACATTATAGAGGGTTAGTCCGGCATCTTCGACACGCTGCCGCAGGCTGTCCAGATAAGTATAGCTGCGTTGATCTCCCCGCACCCAAATATAAACACATTCCACACCCAATTGACGGGCAAAAAGCAGATCTTCCGCACTGGGGTTCGAGTTCATCGCTAACGACAATCTTGGTTTCATCATGTTTTCCGCTCCCTTAACCTGATATCCAATGTTTATGAAAAAGGCTCATTCACCCAACCATGGGTGCAAAAGTACCTTTGCGCACTCC
The DNA here is from genome assembly GCA_963700595.1 of uncultured Chloroflexia bacterium. Lineage (GTDB taxonomy): Bacteria > Chloroflexota > Anaerolineae > B4-G1 > SLSP01 > PWVB01. The sequence goes on along the minus strand of CAVOYE010000005.1, from coordinate 884,633 downwards.
CCACTGCTCTGCAACTCCCAGGCTTGCTGAACATCAGACAGTGCGAAATGGTGGCTGATTAACAGATCAAGGCTGGGTTGGCTGTTAGCGATTATACGCATAATTTCAGGCGTATCCTTGAGGTTATAATGCCACGAGCCAACCAGCTTCAAGCCCTTACGGATCATATCCGGGCTGATCCTCAACGGGGTGTCCGCACCTGATTCTCCGACAAAAGCCACTGCCCCACGGCGGCGCGTGCTGTCAATGCACAACCGGTGTGCGGCAACCACACCAGAACAATCGACCGCCTTGTCAACGCCTTTGCCTTCAGTCAAAGCCAATATCTTGCGGCCAATATCCATGCCGCCGGGGTCGAGTACAACCTCCGCCCCTAACGCCATCGCCCGTTCGGCGCGCCAGGGGTTGCTGTCCACCCCAATCACGCGCGCCCCGCGATATCGCGCGTTGATCACGCCGCCCAATCCCACAGGACCCAAACCCGTAATCAATACCGTGTCAAAGGCATCAACCTCCATTTCTTCCATGGCGCCAAATGTGGGTCCCAAACCGCAGCACGCCATAGACGCATGATCATAGGACATCCCGTCAGGTATCGGTACCAGCAGCCAATCGGGCTTGAGCAGGTATTGCGCCATCGTCGCGCGTCCTTCCGGTCCCCCTGTAAATGCATTGAAGTTTACGGTATTCTCACAATATATGTAATCACCCGCCAGGCACAAAGCGCACTTCCCGCAGGGGTACTGTGGCATAACAACCACCCTATCCCCCACTTTGACTTTGCCAGGTTGGGCAACTTCAACCACTTCGCCGGCAGCTTCGTGTCCCAGGAATTCTGAACGGTGACCGGAGGTAAAGGACTTGTATTCCGTGCACATTGGCGCGACATGAACCTTGACCAGCACCCAATCCTCACGCGGTTTGGGGATGGGTACCTCAACCACACCTGCTCTACGCTCACCCTCAATAATCGCCTTTTTCATCATTTGCATCGTGTCCTCCTGACAACAAAAGTTCAGTTACCTTCCCTGCACTTATGCTAATAAACATGCCGGATAGTATCGAAACGCCCCAGTATCGGATCTTTAACACGCACCATATGCTCACGCATCTGCGTTTTCAGGGCATCCTGGATAGCCTGTGCTTCCGGTAAGTCGAAAAGATTGCGCATTTCCCAGGGATCATTCTCCAGGTCGTAAAGCTCGCCAATATCCGACGGATTGTAAACGAATTTGTGGGAGCGGGTGCGAATCATGCGCTGTTCATAGGTAAATAGCTGCGCGAAAAATTGCGTATAAATACTCTCTCTGCCCGTGGATAAGCTTTTTCCACGAATCTGCTCCAGGATGCTTTGTGTGTCCGGTTCCGAGGGTTGCGGTAATCCCGCAATCTCAAGAAATGTGGGGTATAGATCCTGCAAATATACAAATGCATCAGAAGCACTACCAGGTTGTTCACAACCCGGATAAGCTGCGATCAGCGGCAGGCGATAACATTGCTCGTAGGTAAATGGACCCTTTTCTATCAGGCGATGCGCACCCATATTGTCACCGTGATCGGTACTGAAAACCACCACTGTATTCTCAACACAGCCCAGTGCTTCCAATTCCGTCATGATCATACCCACAAAATCATCGATCATGGTGACATAACCCCAATAACGGGCGACGATCTCGCGCCAGCGCGCCCACCCTCCACTGGATAACCCCCAGAACCGTTCGACCATCTGTTGCACAAAGGGTTTCCGCTCCCAGGTTTCACCAAAACTTGGCTCCTCGGGGATTGATGCCGGATCATACATGGAGTAATAGGGTTCAGGAATAAAACAAGGTGTGTGCGGTCCCCAGAAATTAGCCCAGATAAAGAACGGGCTGCCATCTTCGTCCTGCTGCCCCTTGAATTTGCGCAGCATATTGACCGTGTCCTCCGCAACCATATACTCAAAGCTGGCTTCAACCGGACCTGATTGCAGGGCATACATTTCTTGCCCCTGCTTACCTGGGTTATCGCCGTAATGCGCCTCCAACACCGTGGGATACGCTATCCCTTTCTCATCAAGGTAGGCTTTATAATGGGTGCTCGCTCCACCACTCCCTTCTCGTGGACCAAAACGCAAACCTTCAATAAGCCCGTTATAAATGGGGTAACCGTAACCTGGGAAATCCTTCGCATCAAATCCGTAATCGGTTGCGCATAAAGGATCATCCACATGCCATTTTCCTGTATAACCCAGTTGATAACCGGCACGCCCCAGTTCTGATGCCATATTAGGGACATCAGGATTGAGAACCTGGTTATTAACCAGGACATGGCTTTTATGCGGATATAGTCCGGTAAACAGTGCCGCCCGGGAAGGCGAGCAGGGGACGCTGTTGGTATACGCCCGGTCAAAGCGCACGCCGCGTTGCGCCAGGCGGTCAAGATTGGGAGTGCGGCATTGTTCAGCGCCATAGCAGCCCAATGTATCATAACGGTGCTGGTCCGTCAGAATTAATAGAATATTCTTCCGCTCTGCCTGCTGTGCCATAAAGTCTCCTTATTTTCTACTCAAGTCTCTTTGAAATAAGCAAACGGACGTTGGCGCCAGGGCATGGGACGCCCGCGCCCAATGACCATCAGCTCATACCAATCATCCCGGTCCAAAGTGGCGCCGACCGCTGCCACAGCTTCCGCGATGTGTGCCGGGTTTGCGGTTCCCACCAGGGGAATAACCCCACCGGGCAGTTGCATCAACCACGCCAGTGCCAGCTGCCCTGTCGTTAAGCCGTATTGATCTGCAAAGGGTTGAATTTGCGCCAGAACACCCGCTTCACGCTGCTGCTGCCAATCACTGTGCTCCAGCATTCTCCCACCTGCCAGCACCCCTCTGTAGAGGGGGCTGTATGCAAGAATATTCATCTGCCTCTCCTGGCACACCGCAGCCAATCCTGTTTCCAGCGGTTCAAGGTGCAGCAAACTAAAGCTGGTCTGCAGGCTCTCAATGCGTATATAGGCAGAAAGAGCTCTGATTTCATCCACAGTGTAGTTACTCACCCCGATATGGCGAATCTTCCCCTCTGCTCTCAGATCTTGCAGAGCCCGACTGGTTTCCGCCGGATGGGTCAGATAATCAATCCTGTGGAGTTGATAGAGATCGATTGTCTCCAAACCAAGCCGCTTGAGCGAAGCTTCACAACTTGCTTTGATATAGGAAGGGGAGAGATCATAGGCTTTGTAAGTATAATCAGGGTTCATACCCGTAAAGACAATGGCACACTTGGAGGCGATGACCACTTTATCGCGTTGGATACGCCCTTCCCGCAAAGCCTTGCCCAAAATCAACTCCGATTGCCCGCGTCCATAGATATCGGCGGTATCGAAGAAATTAATCCCCAATTCAAAAGCCTGGATTACGGTAGCGATGCTTTCCGCTTCTTTTTCCGGCGTCAAACTCATACAACCCAACGCCAGCACAGAAACCTCAAGACCGGTGGTTCCCAGCTGTACAGTTTTCATCTTCGTCTCCTTATCTTAGTCTAGGGGGAAACCTGTCCACGGGTTTCAGATCAATCCCGTGCTATCCCTATTGTAGTGCAGCTCACACCCAATGCAACGCTATGTTTTAATCGGGTGCGTTCTAAGAAAGGGTTACAGGATGGGTCCCATCCTGAGAGACATATACCTGGGAGCTGTGCGGATGCAACCTGTACCGTTAAACAAACAGAACTCCCGCGCCGTTTGATGACCAGCATGGTGTTTGCAGAATTCTATTTACGTTTGCGCTTGAAATAACCGCTATTTTCGGCGCTGCTGGAGTTCTTCCCACACGGCATCTAACGGGATACCCCGGGCAACAAGCACAACAAACAGATGGTAAAGCAAATCGGCGGATTCCTCAACCAGGCGCTGGTCGCTTTGTCCTTTCCCTGCCAGGATCACTTCCACAGCTTCTTCGCCTACTTTTTTCAATGCCTCATCGGCATTCGCCAGCAGCTTCACAGTATAAGAGCCCGGAGTCGGGTTGACCTTACGGTCGACAATCACAGCATAGAGTTCGTCAAGTATGTCCGGCATCATTCCTCCTGAAGTCTTCGTCACAAGTCCTGTATTCTGCGGAAAAAGCAGCTTCGCGCGCCGGTATGGCACGCCGGACCGGCAGGATGCACCTTAACAAGCAACGTATCCGCGTCGCAATCCACCCAAATATCCTGCACATACTGGATGTTTCCTGATGTTGCACCCTTATGCCACATGGTTTGCCGGCTTCTGCTCCAAAAATGTGTTTCTCCGGTTTCCACCGTCAGGCGCAGGGCTTCGGCATTCATCCAGGCAACCATTAATACGTCACCGCTCTCAGCATCCTGCACGACCGCCGGAATCAAACCATGTGCGTCATATTTAAAATCAAGTTCCTTAGCCATAGCTGTACCTCTTTTAACTTAAACCTAAGGTCGCACCAATACCCCCTGGGATATCAGGTAAGTTTTCAAATCGCCTATATCCAGAACACGGTCATGAAACAAAGAGGCTGCCAATGCCGCATCAGCCCTGCCCTCGGTCAGCACTTCAGCAAAGTGCGCGGGGGTACCTGCCCCACCACTGGCAATGACCGGGACCGGTACAGCGTCGGCAACCGCGCGGGTCAGTTCCACATCATATCCCGCCAGGGTTCCATCCCCATCCATACTGGTCAACAATATTTCTCCCGCACCTAAAGCCACACCCCGCGCGCACCATTCCACCGCATCCAGCCCGGTAGGAATGCGCCCGCCGTTGATATAAACTTCCCAGCGAGAGGGGTGCGCCGCAATCCTTTTGGCATCCACAGCCATAACTATACATTGGCTGCCAAACCGTTCAGCCCCGCGACTGAGAATTTCAGGTGTGCGCACCGCGGCGGAATTAATACTCACCTTGTCAGCGCCGGCAAGCAGCATGTTGCGCACATCATCAATTGTCCGCACGCCACCCCCCACTGTAAAAGGCATAAACACTTCCACAGCCACCTTGCGCACCACTTCAATCATCGTCTGGCGTCCCTCATGGGTCGCGGATATATCCAAAAACACGAGTTCGTCCGCGCCCTGTGCATCATAAATACTGGCTTGTTCCACCGGATCGCCGGCATCCCGGAGATTGATAAAATTCACCCCTTTTACCACACGACCTTCTCTGACATCAAGACATGGAATGATACGTTTGGCTAACACGCTGACCTCCCATACAAATAACGTTACGAACCCGTAAGTGCGAGAGCCTGCTCCAGGTTAACGCCGCCTTCATAGAGAGCGCGCCCGATAATGACCCCCTCTAGACCAGCCTGCAGTACCCGCTGCACATCCACCAATGAACCCACGCCCCCCGAGGCGATCACTTTAAGCCCGGTAGCGTTCGCTAAGGCTGCCGTTGCGCTGACATTGACTCCGCTGCCCATCCCATCCCGGGAGATGTCGGTAAAAACCAACCATCTACCGCCCATATCCGCCCACTGTGATGCCAGGTCTACCGCTTGGAGTTGTGTAGCTTCCTGCCAACCACGCACCTGCACCACACCATCCCGGGCGTCAATACCCATCACGATGCGATCCGGACCCAAGTCCGCCAGAGCTTCGATGACAAAAGCCGGATTGTGGACGGCAACAGTACCCAACACAACCCGTTCCACGCCCAGATCCAGGGCGCGGCGGAGTGTCTTCATATTGCGTAATCCCCCGCCAAATTGCACACGCAAACCGGTCGCAGTGATATCGGCTAAGGCAGTGAGGTTCTCCACACTATGCTCACCAAACGCGCCGTCCAGATTAACGACATGCAGCCATTGAGCGCCGGATTGCTGCCATTTTTTAGCTACAATTCGCGGTTCGTTCGCGTAGGAAGTTTCCCGGTCCGGGTCACCCTGTGAAAGGCGCACAACGCGTCCATGGCGCAAATCTATCGCCGGATAAACCGTAAAGCTGCCCATATTACATGCCACCGGACACGAAATTCCGCATGATGTGCAGTCCAACATGCTGGCTTTTCTCGGGGTGAAACTGGATACCCAGGACATTGTCTTTCCCTACCACACATGCAAACGGACCGCCATAATCCGCGGTTGCCAGAATGTGCTCAGAATCAGCCTGGCAAAAATAACCATGATTAAAGTAAGCCCAGGCGTTCAAAGGCAAATCACGCAACAAATACACCGGTTGGCGCGGTTCAATCTGGTTCCATCCCGTATGCGGCACCTTCAGTGCGGGGTCAATATCAAAGCGCACCACCTGCCCCGGCAGCAGCCCCAAACCCTGATGGTTTCCCATCTCCAAGCCCTGTTCAAATAAGACCTGCATGCCGACACATATTCCCAGAAAGGGCACTCCCCGGTCAACAACCTGTTGCATGGCGCTCACCATACCCAACCGTTTTAATGCCGCCATGCAATCCCCAAAGGCGCCAACCCCAGGCAAAACCACCTTATCCGCCGTCAACACCACCGCAGGGTCCTGGGTGACCGTCACCTCAGCCCCCACCGCAGTCAGCGCCTTGTGAACTGAGCGCACATTACCGGCACCATAATCAATCAAAGCAATCATTAAAGGACTCCCTTTGTAGAAGGTATCGCCTGCCCGCGGCGCGGGTCGATTCGCGTCGCGCTGTCCAGCGCCCGTCCCAGGGCTTTAAATAAAGCTTCTGCCTTATGATGATCGTCACGCCCATAAAGCAAACGAACGTGAACATTCGCCCGGGCAGCCACCGCAAATGATTCAAAGAAATGCTCCAATAAAGTTACCGGCACGATGTCGATAGCGGTCGCCGTCCAGGCAATATCGATCACGGTATAGGGGCGTCCCGATAAATCGACCGCGACAAAACCCAGCGACTCATCCATAGGGACGTAGGCTGACCCCATCCGCACAATGCCCTGACGTTCACCCAGAGCCTGGTCAAACGCCTTTCCGAGGACAAGCGCCACATCCTCCACCGTATGGTGGGCATCAATCTCCAGGTCACCCGCCGCTTTCACCGCCAGGTCAAACAAACCATGGGCAGCAATGTGGCTGAGCATATGATCGAGGAATCCAATACCGGTATCCATCGTATAGATTCCGCTCCCATCCAGATTTAAGTCAACCTCTATTTGGGTTTCGCGTGTCGTACGCTCGATGTGAGCCGTTCGCATGTTTTGCCTCCTTTGATCTAAACCAGAGATTTCAGGACGTCCATCACCGCGTCCATCTGGGCTGGTTTTCCAATGGTAAACCGCACGTGATCGCTTAATCGGGGCGTGCGGTAGTAACGAATCAGGATCCCGTGGCTTTCCAATATCATTTTCAAATCGTGCGCATCTCGCCCCACGACCTGGCACAGCACAAAATTGGACAGGGACGGATAGGGACGCAAAAAAGGCAGCTCCGCCAGCATAAGGCTGAAGCGCTCGCGTTCATCAATAATGCGCGATACCTTGTCTGCCAACCAGTCGATATCTTCCAGCGCCGTGATAGCAGCAGTGGATGCAGCCACAGAAACATTATAAGGCTGCTTGATCTTCCACAGGTGCGGCATCAAAGCTGCCGGAAAACCCCCATACCCTATGCGCAACCCAGCTAATCCTGCCAATTTGCTGAATGTCCGTAAAACAATCAGATTGTCATACTGACGAACCTGCGCGATACGGCTTTGTTTTCCGCGGGCAAACTCAACATAGGCTTCATCCAGAACGACAACCACCGGCAATGCCAGCAGGGACGCCAGATCGGCATCGGATAACCAGCTTCCATCCGGGTTGTTTGGTGAAGCTACAAACAGCAATTTCGGGCTGTGAGCCGTTACCGCAGCCTCGATCGCCCCGATATCCAAAGAAAAATCGCTCCGCCGGGGGACACTCACCGTCAGAGCCGCATTGACGGCGGCATCAAAAGCATACATACCGAATGTCGGCGGGCAGCTCACAATCACATCGCCTGCCTGGAGAAACAAACGCATTATCAGATCCAACAATTCGTCCGCACCGGCGCCTGCCAGCAGATTTTCTTCCGGCAGCCCAGTGAACGCCGATAATGCACGCCTGAGCGCCAGGCTGTCCGGATCGGGATAAATATGGGTGTACTGCAGGTTCGCCAACGCCTGTTTGACCCTGGGTGATGGGCCATATGGGTTCTCATTGGCATCGATTTTGATGATATCTTCAGGTGCGCGACCCAAGCGTTCCGCCAGCACATCGAAGGGGAAGATGGGTGTATAGGGCTCCATCGTCGCAATGTCGGGCCTGATCCTATCTACCGCCTTCAAGATTCACCCCCGGCATCGGGCTCTGCTCCGCGGAAAGCTGCGGCAGCGGCATGCGCCGTTAGACCTTCGGCAGTGGCAATACGCACCGCATCCGGCGCTAAATTCCGGGCTGTCTGCCGGTCAAGGCTGATGATGCTCATCACTTTAACAAAATCGAGAACATTGACCGGACCTTTGAAACGCGCCGTTCCACCGGTGGGCATAATGTGGCTGGGACCCGCAACATAATCGCCCAACACCTCAAAGGAATGCTCGCCAACGAAAATGCCACCGGCATTTTCGATACGATCCACCCAAACTTCAGGATTCTCCACCGACAGGCACAGGTGTTCTGGCGCATATTCATTTGCCAATTCAACCGCTGTTTCCAGATCAGGCGTCAATACGATTCCGCCCTGTCCTGCCAGAGAACTTTCGATAATTTCCGCTCGGGTCAGGTCGCTGACCTGCTGTGCCACCTCTGCCTGAACGGCGAACGCCATCTGCCTGGAAGGCGTGAGCAGGATCGCAGTTGCCAGGGGGTCGTGCTCCGCTTGCGCGAGCAAATCGGCTGCGACCCATGCAGGATTTGCGGAGGCGTCGGCAATAATCACAGTCTCGGTCGGTCCATACAGACCATCCAGCCCAACTATTCCAAAAACCTGACGTTTGGCAATTGTCGTAAACAGTCCCCCCGCGCCGACTATTTTGTCAACACACGGGACACTCGCCGTGCCATAGGCAAAAGCGGCAACCGCCAGCGCCCCTCCCAGACAGAAGAGCCTGTCGACATCAGCGACATAAGCTGCCGCCAGCATAATATCGGTGACCTGACCGGTTGTGCGGTCTGCAGGTGTGCAGACAAAAACCTGCCTGACACCGGCGACCCGCGCAGGAATCGCCGCCATCAACAAAGATGAGGGCAAAGGTGCTGTTCCCCCAGGCACATAAATCCCCACCCGCTGCATAGGCACCATGCGCTGTCCCAACACGCCGCCCATACTTTCAGTGGTCCAATTAGGGATGGGTTGCTGCATGTGAAAATCGCGAATACGCTCGGATGCCTTTTCCAATGCCGCCCGTAAATTTTCATCCAGCGCGTGATACGCCTTCTCCCATAGCAATTTAGGAACTTCAAATTGGTCCAGCGACAATCCATCGATGCGTTGCGTCCAGGTGCGCAGCGCGGTATCACCGTTCTTCCCGACATCGCTCAATAACCTGGCGACCGCTGCTTCCGGTGTCAGGGGTTCGCCAAACACCCGCTCAATACTGCTTAAAACTGCTGCCGGGACGTCATCCAGCGTATGCATTGTCCTGCGTTGTAATATTTCCCGGGCTTTTTCCAGATTGTCATAGATGCGTATCATGTCAGCTCCTGCGCACTGTCGTCAGCTTAACAGTGTCCTGATAAAGGGTAAGACCGCACTGCGGGGCAGTGTCTGTTGGGTGCGATTGCGCAAATCTTTGATGGTCACCTGATTCTGCACCAGTTCATCCGGTCCGGCGATAATCACTGCCGGAGCCATTATCCGGTCCGCGTATTTCAACTGCTTGCGCAGCTTGTCCGCCTTTGGATAGACCGCGACCTGGATACCGGATACCCGCAGTTCAGCCGCCAGCTGGATCGCCTGCAGTTTACTTTCTTCGTCGAATATCGTGACCATAACCGGGGCAGGCAGAAGTTCTTCCGGCGCCGGCAAACAACCAAATTTTTCCAGGACAAGGGGAATGACCACATCGCCCATGGCAAAACCAATACCCGACAGCGGTTCCCCACCCACCGCTTCCACCAGGTTACCATAACGCCCGCCACCCAGGATTGCCCGGAATTCGCCGTCTTTATCCCAGGCTTCAAAAACCGTACCCGTATAGTAATCCAGTCCGCGCACAACATAGGGCGCAAAACGTACATAATCACTGACGCCCAGGACTTCCACCACAGCAAACAGACGGCGCAAATCATCAGATTTCTGCCATAGATCTTCCTGGGACAGCATCTGGACCAAACGGTCAAACTGCGAAGCCGATAGCCCGGTCTCCAGGGCATAAGCCTCCCACGATGCAGCGCTCATCTTGTCCCGCCGGTCAATCAGCCTGACAACGTCCAAATGCAAGGGTTCCGGGATACCGATCACCGTTAATTCATCGTCAATTAAACGCCGGTTATTGACCAGAATCTGAACCTGATCCGGGCTAAGTCCGACCTCGCGCAGAAAGATTGCCGCGACCGCGACCAATTCCGCATCACCTTCCGGAGATTCAGCGCCAATGAGATCAATGTTCCATTGAAAGAACTCGCGCGAGCGTCCTTTACCGGGACGTTCATAACGCCACATGGGTCCAAACGACCACCAGCGCAAGGGGTATGATAACTGGCGCTGCCGCTGCGCGACCATGCGCGCCAGTGAAGGCGTCAGTTCCGGACGCAAAGTGATCAGATTGCCACCCCTGTCCGGGAAGACAAAAGATTGCTCCTTTACCAGTTCCTCGCCGGATTTGGCAGCGTAAAGTTCAAGGGATTCAAGGAAGGGACCATCATATTCCTGGTAGCCAAATGAACCTGAAATCTGCCGTATCTTCTGATAGAGCCATGATCTGATAGCCATATCTTCAGGATAAAATTCCCGCGTTCCTCTGACGGCTGTAATTGTCTCGTTAGCCATTGGTTTACTCCTTTTTCACTGCGTCCAGCATCGCCTTAATCCGCACAGGTTCTTCTTCAAATATATACGTCACCGGTGTGACCACCACACCGCTGCCTCCAATCGTCCGCAATTCCGCAATCGCCTTGATCAGCTGGTCGCGGCGCACGACAACCTGCGCAGCATATAAATTGGAACTGCCATCGCGTCCCACCACCGGTGACAGCGTTGGACCCTGCAAACCACCCAGGACTGTGGTATTAAACATGGCTTTCGCAACATCCACAGCTGATGCACCCCGCATGTTCGCTACCACCATCACATGATCCTGCGCGCGCAGATGTGCTTCCGTAAACTCCAGCAGAATGCGCGCTATACCCAGGACTTCAGGACGCCGGCGGAGCGCAGCATAGTTAGCGATCAGCGCAGCTTGCGAGTGCAGGATAGTGCCGGACTTCAGGACGCGCAGGCGGTTATCATGTAAGGTCTGACCGGAAGAGACCAAATCCGCGATGCAATCCGCATAGCCAATCTCCGGCGCCACCTCTAAAGTGCCTTCGGCATGAATCAAGTTGACAGGTTGTACATCGTTAACCGCCAGAAAACCACCTACAATGTTGGTAAACTGGGTCGCCATCCTCAACGGGCGCCCCAGTTTATGCGTGTAGTCCGCCAGATCGGCGATGGATTGTATATTTTCCCAGGCTTCCGGGACAGCTACTGCGAGGCGACAGCCACCGAACCCCAAACTCTCATGCAAAACGAGTATTTCTCCAGCATTTCCACCGTACTCAGTCGTCACATCCAGACCGGTCAACCCAAAATCCACACTGCCGTCGCGCACGCTGACCACGATGTCTGTGGGACGCTGGAACAGCACTGTGACATTGGGCAAAGCAGGTATAGATGCCGCGTATTGGCGGGGATTGGGTTTATGGATTCTTAACCCGCAGGCTTCAAGAAAGTTAATTGAATCTTCAGCAAGGCGTCCTTTGCTGGGAAGAGAAATACGAATTTCCGTGCGTTCTGCCATAACAGCCTCCTAAAATGAAAACCCCCCGGGGTATCCGGGGGGTTAAAAGTTGCTAATGTCGATTAGGCGCGTAAAACCGGGCCTCCCGAATAGGGTGGATCAAGTTTTACATGGTGATGCATAACGGTTGCGTTCAAAGCTTGTTTCATAAGCCTAAGATACCACAGATAATAGAGTTGTCAAGAATTTTAATATGAATCGACGAGGCTGGACAGCGACAAACGCGCCCGGACATCCGCCACACTCCAACCGGGCAGGGCTTGAACCCGCACCTTTACCGACCTGCCGGCGGGCAGGTCAAAGAAATTATCTTCGAATATGACGTCCACACCCTCAAGCTTTAACCAGACGTAACGGGCTAACGCCTTCGCAGATACCTCAATCACAAATCCGCCGTCAACGGCTGAAACTTCGGCGGTCAACCCGGGATCCGTCAGTGACAGGTGCTTGCTGGGCACAAAGGGAAACAGCCCCAAACTGAGGCGCCGGTCATCCTGCCACAACTCATAGACCAGAACAACATCCCGTTCGTTATCCCGGTTTACGTCGGCATCAAAATCCATGGAACAGACCTGCATGGCACTTATCGCGTCCGCACCCACCTGCACTTGATCAGACTTCAGAACTTCTCCCTGCAAAGTCTCCAACGACCAGCGCACAGTTCCCTGCCATGCTGCCGTCAGGTCGCTGGTCAGGAACAACGTCATATAGGGACCCGGTACCGGTTGGAACAGATAACCTGTTTGATGCGTTGTGGCATCGCTTTTCTCATCGAACTTTTCCTCTTCGGCAGAAAGCAGCAGAGGCGCGTAAAAACGTTTTGCCACATAATGCAGCGCCTTCCAGCGACCGAAATAATCCAGACTTGCCCATGAAGCAACGGGCCAACAGTCATTCAACTGCCAGTAAAGCGTACCGCTGGTGCACTGCCGGTTGCGCCGCCAGTACTCCACTCCGGTGCGGACAGCCTCCGCCTGCAGGAGCTGGGTGAGATAAACCAGCGAAGGGAAATCCCCGGGCAGACGGAAATGGGCTGTCATATAATTGATGATTTTGCCGTTACCCGCCGCGTTACGCTGGTGGTGCTCCATCATATAGGAGGTCATATTCCAATCGGCTTCTTCAGCATAGGTCCGGATGGTTTCTAACGGGGGTAAAGACTGGAAACCAAACTCACTGATAAAACGGGAGTTGTGCTCCCGGTAATGTTCAAAGGGATAACCCCCGTGCCAAACCTGCCAGTTATGGGTGTCGCCGGCGTGAACACCGCCTGGATCTTCGAAGGGAACGCCCGAGCTGGGCGAGCTGGGCCAATAAGGATGATCCGGGTCTTCGGCAGCACAAATATCAGGCAGGATATGGTGGAACATCTGGTCATAATACTGCTTGTATTCCGGAGGTGTCCGCTGCGTCCAACCCCAATCCACCCAACCCCCTTCCATCTCATTATTCCCGCACCACAACGCCAGACTTGCCCGATGGCGCAGACGGCGTATATTCTGCACAGCCTCAATGCGCACATTCTCAACAAACGCCGCATCCCCAGGATACACGCTGCATGAGAATGCAAAATCCTGCCAAACCAGGATGCCGTAGTGATCGCACAAATCATAGAACCGGTCTTCTTCATAGAACCCACCACCCCACACCCGCAGCATGTTCATATTGGCTTCAGCGGCGCTGCGTACCAGGTGGTCAAGAAAGTCCAGTGTCAACCTGCTGGGGAAAGAATCCGCCGGAATCCAGTTCGCCCCCTTGGCAAAAACCGGCAGACCGTTAATGACAAACGTAAAGGATTCACCAAATGCGTCCGGTTCGCGGCGTAATTCAAGCGTGCGCAAACCCAGTTTGAACTCCTGCCGGTCAAGGTTGACAGCCCCCCGATACAGACTGACCGCAGCGGTATACAGGGGCTGGGCGCCATAACCATTGGGCCACCAGAGCTGAGGGTCAGCAATATCGACTGCCAGCTTCACCTGTGTCTCGCCGCCAGGAAGCTGGGCTGCGACCGATTGGACTACCCCATCCGGCGATGTGAGAACCAGCTCAGCGCGGCAGTCAGCCCCTTCCCAGCGCTCCACCTGAATATCTGCACTGACCGTGACGCGCCCATTTTGATGGCTTTGCCGCATAAAAACATCGTCCAGGCGCGCCGTACTGTAACCCTCAAGGCGCATCTCCTTCCAGATGCCGGTCGGCGGGAGTTGGGGGCCCCAATCCCAGCCAAATTGACTGGGGGCTTTTCGCACATGGGCGCCACCGGGGATTGACTGTGAGGGACCGATCAGCGGGTATTCCGCCTGGATGGCTTGCATATAAGCCACCGTAGAGCGGAAAAGTATTCGGACCTCGACGCTGTCCCCCGCCAGGAATTCTGTAACATCCCACCTGTACTGGCGGAACATATTGTCGGTCTTGCCCAGCGCATGCTCCCCAACCCAGACCTCCGCCAGCGTATCCAGCCCATCGCAGACCAGGAAAACCTTTTCTTGCGCGAGCAAATCCGCACTTAGCGGAAATGTAATCCGGTAGGACCAGTCTTTTTCCGCCACCCACTGCACTTGCAGCTCATTATCCGCCACAAACGGGTCGGGGATACGTCCGGCGCTAAGCAAATCTGTATGAACTGAACCGGGCACCTGCCCCGCAGTCCAGTCATGATCCGTATACGCTTCACGGAAATGCACCTCGTCAGGTTTGATGAATACTGCCACACTGCCTCCTCAGGATCTAGTTATTGTTTGATCGTGTCTCAAGCGGATGCCATCTCAAGAATAGATCCGGATAGAAAAACGCGTTCCAGGATGGATTCTGCCGCATAGAAAGCGGCGCTTTCGCGGGAATGACACTTTTTCTGCGATCTGGACACTCAGTATATCTTTGGTTAATTTCCAGTTTTTAAGGTTGGCGGGCCAACCTTAAATGACGACTATGACTGCAGCGTTAAACGAGCCGGTCGTATAAACCTTCGAAACTCAGCGTCGGGCAGACAGTCTGTCTGCAGGCTATGGTTTGCGTTGCCGCTGCCATACCCAAAATAGCAGCATCGCCAGGGGAAAGACCATTGAGCAGCCCGAATGCCGCTGCCGCCGTCAGGGCATCCC
Source organism: uncultured Chloroflexia bacterium (assembly GCA_963700595.1). Classification (GTDB taxonomy): domain Bacteria; phylum Chloroflexota; class Anaerolineae; order B4-G1; family SLSP01; genus PWVB01. The sequence continues at coordinate 869,625 of CAVOYE010000005.1, read as the reverse complement.
CCGCGCCTGTGGGATCAACCACGTCGACCTGTAAAGCGGGCAGGCGTCCCGACTCCTCAGACGTGGCGTAGTACAAACCTTCGGCGCCTAACGTGATGATCGCCAGTTCAACCCCGGCGCGCACCAACTGCCGCGCGCCGTCACTGATGGCGTCATCCGTATCCAGCGATGTCCCCAGTAAGGTTTCCGCTTCGCTTTTACTGGGCGTAATCAAGGCAAGTTGCGAGAGATAAGGTTGCAGGCGGTGCGCCAATAAGGCTGCCGTCGGGTCAGCACATACCGGTACGGCGTATTCTTTTGCGAGACGCATCAGGGTCTTTAACGTCGAGGGGATAATGTTCGTATCGATACAGATCATTTCCGCTTCCCGGACCAGGGCGCGCAGGCGGTACACATAACCGGGTGTGAGATCACGCATGACCGCCATATCATCGAAGGCTACCCACATTTCCGAATCTTCCCGGTAAAGGGCAACGTAGGAAGCTGTCGGGTGGTTCTCCGATATGATATGGACGCTGGTGTCAACCCCCAACTCAACAAGCTGCTGGATAAGGTCCCGACCCGATGTATCACTGCCAACCGCGGTCAAAAGCTGGACATCTGCCCCTAATCGCGCCAGGTTCTCAGCCATATTCCGGGCGACGCCGCCCCACCCCCAGCGAATATTCCCCGGGTTCGATTTGCCCAGTGACACAGGCGTCTCACGGGGTTGAACCTTCATATCCAGTCCGGCAGCCCCCACGACTAAAACATGGTGTTCGTGATAATCCATGTCACCTCTCCCTTTGCATCACAGTGCGTCTATTTTAGCAGTATTGCCGAAAATGTACCACACAGGTATGGGACGTGCCGATATCGCAATACAGACCGAGGGGACTATTGTTTGCTCCGACTATTGTTTTTTCAGAGTGAAACAATAGTGCCCCAGCGGACTGCGCCCCAGCGGACTGCGCCCCAGCGGACTGCGCCCCAGCGGACTGGGGGAGAAGTTTTCAGCGCAAAACAACGGCTGAATACTTCTAAGTTATGCTGCACTATGATCCGCAATGTCCGTTTTATCGACAAATATGCCGGGGGCTCGATGTCTATCAAGTTGCCATACCTCCATGATAGAACGTGTTTTTTGTGTTTCAAGTGTGCAGGGGCAGCAGATGTCGAGGCGATTACATTGGGCTACGGTGATGAAATAGCTAACCATTCATCCCAGTTTTGCCAGTCATCTTCCGTGGCTTCCCAGGCAGCATAAATGGCTACACCATCCACTTCTGTGGGATCAGTCTTGTCGAGAGCTGCACACAGACCAACCAAACCAGCCAGCAGATTCTCCGCAAAGTTGTTTGGTGACTCAATCGATGGGTTCGGCGACGAAGAGGGGGATGACACGATCAGTTCTGGCTTGATACGCTTGATAAGGCGGGTAGGCTTGCACAGCGAGATCCCAGAGCCGCTGCCTTTCAGCGGAATCCACGACTTCTCTAACCCGCATCGCGGTGACTTCAGCTTTGTCCCGAATTTCGACGTTGGGGTCCGCCTTCAGATTATGGTACCAGAGCGGGTGCTTCGGCGCGCCGCCCTGCGAAGCTACAAGGATGTAGTTTTTCCCATCCACGACGCGCATTAACGGGGTTTTGCGGATGGCGCCGGTCTTCTTTCCCCGGTGTGTCACAATGATGACCGGCAGACCCAGATCACGCAATTCCGTCCCTGCGGTCCCGTTGCTTTCTTCATAGAGTTTAACCTGTGCTGCCACCCACCCTGTAGGACTCGGTATGTATTTGCTCATGGCTTTTCTCCCTTTATTGAATACTGCCTGGTTGATGAATTTTTATACGGTTAAACCTGCATGTATAATACAAAGTACCATAATTATTGAAAATACTCAACGGGAAGGATTATGAAACGGTTAAATTTCTGAAGCGGCGCGGAATAAACCACCGTTGTTGAGCTGTCATGGCTCCCGCGCCGCTTTGTTCTAATGGGGTGTTGCGGTGGGCCTGCCCACCGCAACACCCCCAATAACGCATGTTAAGAACAGGCTAAATTCCTGTAAATTATGGCAACGGTGGCGTTTGCGACTCATCAATCGCAGGATCTGGTCTTTGCAAAGCCTCAATAATACCCGCCAGCATGCCGGCATTCCGGCTCACGAGCTGCTGGACATCCGCATCATGCTGCGACATCGCCTGCAAAGCCCCCACAAAACTCATGACCATCAGCTCAGGGGGAACCTGTAATTGGTTATCCGCCAAGCCCTGAATCTTCTGCACCGTGCTGGTAATCAACTCAACCAGCATCCCAATCCGCGCTCTTTCATTATCCTGCGCCGGGTCGACATTAACCTGCATCGTATGCTGGTAAACCACAGCTTGCAGCTTGGACTGCCAGAACTCCAGCCATGCGCGGGGTACGTAATCGCCCACGGGCGACACCGGACCCAGTTCAACATTTTGCACATAGATACCACGTTTCGCAGCATTGCCTTTCACGCTGTCCTGAATCCGGGTTTTATGATTGACCAGCGGTTGGGGGCGCACAAGTTTATATTCCGCAACGCCTTCCCGGTTAAGTTCTTCCTTGAGCGACAGCCAATACTGCGGATACAGAAATTCGTCTAAGGTGTAACATTCCAAAACATCCCGCACCGCACCGCTCAGGACCTCGTCGGGCATGCACGTTATCCAGTCTATAACCTGCGGACGGACCTGCAGGCTCCTCACGGTCTTGCCTGTTGCAGCGGTCAGGATGGCATCCGCAGAAACACGCGGGCGCTGCAGTTGCATGCTGCCAGCGCCGGTGACGATGGCGCCTTGCAATGCAGAATAACCTTGCATACGCATAAACTCTTCCACAAAAGGTATCCGGAAGACAGCCTCAGCTTCCGCAGAAGCAGGAATGCCATCCCGGGTCATAAATTGCACGGTGATTGTTCTGCGCTGCGGACGGAGATCCACGACATCCCACACCTTTTCAAAAGCATCAAGCGTATGTAAACCAGGGCCCAGTATGCGAAATAACCGCCCAAGTTTCTGGGTCACGACGGCATTATTATGCTCAATCTGAATAAAACCCGGGCCACCAACCTTCTCCAACACACCCGCGCCCTCAACGATGACTTTTCCATCCTGGACCTGCAACAGAGGCGCCAGGGGCTTGGATTGTGAAGGTCCGAAAACCAACCTGGTAACCAGTTGGAGCGTTTCATCCGGTCGCAGCTTAAAAAACACCTGCCCATACTGCACAAGGATGCGCGGGATCTGGAAGACGAGCAGGGAAAGTAGCAGGATCAAGAGCCAGATTAAAACATAGACCACATAAGTCGTTATGACAACTTCGCCTGTATAGGCAACTAATGCCAGACTGATAAATGCCATCAACAGAATCACCACAATGACCAGTAAGAGAAAAATAAATAAGGATTTTCTGTTTTGCATATCAGACATCGTCACGGCTCCCGGATTTCCTGTTGAAGCCGCATCAATGTCGGCAGCACCGCATCTGAAAGCACGGGCGCTACATCAGGATTTTGGGCGATATCCAGCAGTGTGGATATCAACCCGTCAGCCACAGCTTGTTTTGTTAATCCCGCAGCTTGACGCTGCGCCCTGTCATAGAGTTCCTGAATCAGCACTCCCATAAGTTTCAACGCCGCTTCATCTCCAACCTCCGGCAGCTCTGCGATTGATTTTGTCTGCATCTCCGCTTGCCAATGCATAACTTTCGTGATCCACCGCGTTTTCCATGCTTCAACCCGCTGCCGGGTGAGTTCTTTACTCACTGGAATTATGCTGTCCTCAATCCCCCCAGCAAGGAAAGCAAAACCATGGGGTTCAAGTAGATTCCGAACACTTTGAAAGACCAGATTGCCGATGGTCGTGCGTGTCAGCGGATACCCAGCCCACTCAGAGCCATGCACATCCAGAGCCTCAGCAGCTCTTTCGTGAATCGCTTGCATCTCAGGGGTACTTCCGTCACCGTAAAGTTCAAACAGACTATAGTACGCTACAGCCTGCTTCAGTTTGTAGACCGCTATTTTTACAGGCAAATCCTCCCACGGATGTGTGAGATGGTTATCAAGCGGCGTCTTCCCATCAGGATCAACCACTTCAGCCAATACGGCTTTAAAAACATCGCGTTTATGGACGGGCCACGGGTTGTTGAGGATGGGGCGTCCCGGTCCCGAATCGATACGAAAAGAAAACGCCAGCGGTACATTCACTTCTATGCCATCACGGGTGACAGCAATCGTGTTAATCGAGCGCTTCTGGTTCCGTAGATCGACGACCCTGTAAGGGGATTCAGAATCATTCATGATAACAACACCCGGGTTTTCAATGCGGGTAAGCGCGGAGCCATTTCCCAGAATAGCCACGTTCTCCGGCTCTGTCAGCAACCACCCGGGACCGGATCCATAGATGGGATCGCCCTGAACACGTGTTTCAACCTCCCCGTCATGAACTACCCACACAGGTTCAGGATAACCGGTAAAAAAGGATGTTAGCAGCAACAGGCTGTTTCTTAAGCGCAGGCGGGGATCCGATGAAGGGCACGGAAAAACTTTTGGCGCTGTCAGTGCTAACGCCAGGACCCCTATGCATGGGTGCAGCGACACCAGCACACAGAAGAATAAGGCTTTCCACAAAGTTAATGCAGGAAACATAAACAATCTTCCCAAATAGATGATGGTCACCAACCCAACGGCACCAGCGCTAAAGTACGTCAACACTTTATCTGTGGGGAGACCCTTACGATATGGGAACAATCCAAGCAATGAAGTGAAAATTACATAGATAAACAGGGGTAAAAATACACTTAACACGATAATCGCGAATCGGATTTCCGGCGGGCAATTGAGCACGCCCAACCATACCAAACCCGGGACAAACCATAATGTGGGACCCCACATCCAGAAGATCGCCAACCACGGGCGCAGCCAAAGAGCGATATATTGCTGACTGACAGGGGGCAAGCGCTTATGCAGAATCCGGTTTAAAAATCCGGCCCCAACTGCATACAGCAGCATCACCAGGATGGCAATCTGAATTGTCATTGTGCGCCTCCCATCGCTCAATCAAACTTTAGCACAATATAGGAAAATAGTGAAGCGCTCTCCGGGTGCGGGTGTATTTCGGAAAAAGCGGTAATGGATTTATGCAGCGCGGAACAACACAGCATAGATGTTCCACATTGACTCCCGCGCCGCATAGAGAGGCAGGATTTTGCGGTTGGAGGACCAACCGCAAAATCCTGCAAAACAGCATGGTGATACATTGGTGAATCAGAACTGTTAGCCTAATCCATCGGATGCATTCCGCATATACGGAAATGATAGCACCCCAGGATAAAATGAAGCGCACTCTTGCCATGATGCAAAAAGAGAGTACAATCGCCAATCTAGATATATGATAACCATGTACATCGGGAGTGCGGGAGAGCATGATGGATTGGGATAAATTACCGCTGTCGCCTGAAGATTTATTCGGCGATCCGGTTGATTATAAACAAGAAAACGAAGGACCTTTTGAGGCCATTATACTGCCTCTGCGCGATCTGGTCATCTATCCACAAATGGTGACCCCACTCTACGTCGGACGAGAACCCTCGCTCCAGGCCCTGGACGTCGCAGTTCAGGAAGACTGGCCTCTCGTCGCTGTCGCGCAGCGCGACAGTGCGCAGGAAGATTACCCGACCAGCGACAATCTCCATGAAATAGGTACAGAGATCGTGGTCGCCCGTTCAATACGCCTGCCCGATGGCACCACCAGCGCAATCGCGCAAGGTATCAGCCGGATACGTATTCTCGAGTATATCCAAACCTCTCCCTATTATATTGCCACTGTAGAAGTTATCGATGAGATAACCGAAGAAAACTCACTCGCAGAAGCTCTGATGCGCGCAGTCCTGGCAGTCCTTGAAACAGTCGTGCAATTGAATCAGACGCTGCCCGATGAAGCCTACGTCTACGCGATGAACGTCAAAACACCAGGACAATTGGCGGATGTGGTTGCACAAATCATCAACCTGAACGTCAACGTACGGCAAGAGCTGCTGGAAACTCTCAATACTACCCATCGATTACAGAAGATAAATACGCACCTCGCCCATGAACTGGATGTCCTGGAACTGGAAAACCAGATACAAAACTCGGTACAGGAAGAAGTCGATAAAACACAACGCGAATTTTTCCTGAGAGAGCAGTTACGCGCAATTCAACGCGAGTTAGGCGAGTCGGATTCATTTACACGCGACCTCAGCCAACTGCGTGAGGATCTGGCAAAATCCCAGCTTCCGGAACACGTCCATGTCCGTGCGGAAGAGGAACTGGGACGGTTGTCTACGATGCCTTCGATGTCACCGGAAGTCGGCATCATCCGCACATATCTTGATTGGTTACTCCACCTGCCCTGGTCTGAGGAAACAGCGGACAACCTTGACATCCTGAACGCAGAGAAAGTGCTTGAATCACGGCATTACGGTCTGCCAAAAGCTAAAGAGCGTATCCTGGAATATATTGCCGTCCGGAAAATGGCGCCCGATAAAAATCAAAGTCCTATCCTCTGTTTTGTAGGCCCGCCAGGTACAGGTAAAACATCTCTGGGCCGGTCTATCGCAGAAGCCCTGGGGCGAAAATTCGTACGCGTATCTTTAGGCGGTATTCGAGACGAAGCTGAAATTCGAGGGCACCGCCGGACCTATATTGGCGCATTACCCGGACGCATCATCCAAACAATCCGCCGGGCGGAGACCGTCAATCCGGTCTTTATGCTTGACGAGGTCGACAAAATAGGCATGGATTTTCGAGGCGACCCTTCCTCAGCACTTTTGGAAGTGCTGGATCGGGAGCAGAATCACGCATTCTCGGATCACTATCTTGAAATTCCTTATGATTTATCAAGAATTATGTTTATCACCACGGCGAATGTATTGGATACCATTCCAGATGCCCTTCACGATCGCATGGAGGTCATTGAATTTCCAGGTTATACAGAAAACGAAAAGATAGAAATCGCCAAACGCTTTCTCATTCCCAGACAAATAGAAGCCAATGGACTCACTGCAGCGCCACCGCAGTTTCCGGATCCTACACTGCAAAAACTGATCAGGCAATACACCTACGAAGCCGGCGTGCGCAATCTCGAACGCGAGATCGCCGGACTGTGCCGCAAAGCAACCCGGCGACTGGCTGAGGATAAACGCCCTATAGTAAAAATCACTTCACAGACTGTTGAACGCTACCTCGGTCCACCTGCTGTTCTGGAAGATCATCTGGAGAAAGAAGATACAGTAGGCGTCGCTTTGGGATTGGCATGGACACCCAATGGCGGTGATCTGCTGCCGGTTGAAGTGGCGCTCATGCCGGGTAAAGGCAATATGACGCTGACCGGTCAACTCGGGGATGTCATGCAAGAATCAGCACAAGCTGCCATGACATATCTGCGCTCTCAAACGGGCCTTTGGGATATCGATGAGGAAATATTCGAGAAAAACGATGTCCATATTCATTTTCCCGAAGCAGGTATACCCAAAGACGGGCCATCGGGCGGTATCACAATCGCGGTTGCCCTGTTTTCTGCCTATACTGAGTATCCAGTCAAGCGAGACGTTGCTTTCACCGGTGAAATTACGTTAAGGGGACGGGTGCTTCCGGTAGGCGGGTTGAAAGAGAAGTTGTTGGCGGCGCATCGGGCTGGTGTTAAAACTGTTATCCTACCCAGTCGAAACAACAAAGATTTGCGCGAAATCCCTAAAGAAGTACGTAAACAGCTTAATCTGATTCTGGTTGAGAATATGGATGAAGTGCTGACAACCGCATTGGTCATCCCAGAAACAGAAGATGAAAATTCATAGATGTGGTGAAAGCCGGTCAACAAGGTTGCACTAAAACACTGTTACATTATTAGTGGGCGCAGCATAACTGCGCCCACTAACACCTATCGTATTTTCAGGTCGATCAATAGACTGGTTTGAGGACTCCGCAATTTCCATCTTCACGCCGATAAATGACACTCAAGCGCCCGTCATTCGCGTCGAGGAAGAGAAAAAAGTGATGTCCCAGTAATTCCATTTGCTCAATTGCGTCTTCGGGTGTAATCGAGCTAACCTCAAACTCTTTTACGCGTACGATGACCGGCGTTTCTCCCAAATCTCCCACCGCCTCCATTTGCACAGACTCTTCTTCATCCGGAATATCTGTTTGGTCAGGACCGCGGTACCCTGTCTTGAGGCGCCCCTTGTAGCGCTCCACACGACGATACATCTTATCCATGACCGTGTCTATTGCGGCAAAAATATCGGAAGCACGTTCCTCTGCCCGCAAAATAGCCTTCGGCACATAAATCGTGATCTGTGCAACCATACGCCTGTTTGCATCACGCGCATTACTTTCTGAAAGGTCAACGCGAACGTTGTCAAGATTTGGCAAATAACGATCAAACCTGGCAACCTTACGCTCAACATATGTGCGCAACCTTTCGGTCAATTCCAAATTACGAGTGTGGATATTGAGCAATTCCATAATAAGATCCTCCTTAGCGTTAGGATGGAGTGGTTATGCCGCCCGGGACAGTGTAAAAGCTCCCACCTTCCCGGCGCCATAAGCCAGTAACGCGAGCGCACTTGCCTCTAATGTAGCACCGGTCGTAGCCACATCGTCAATCAGTGTCACACGTTTGCCTGCAAATCGATGTTGTGTTTTGCATGCAAAAGCGCCCGCAACATTTGTCAAACGTTCTTCTCGGCTCAGATGGGTTTGAGACGCAGTGTTGCGCGTTCTGACAAGTTCATCTTCTACCACCGGAACGTTTAAGATACGGCCAAGTTCACGTGCCAACAACATAGACTGATTATACCCCCTTTTTTGTTCTCTTTCAGGATGCAAGGGTACAGGTATCAAATAATCGGTCTGCATCGCGTAGGATTTCCATGCTTCTGCCATGCATTGCGCTAACAAGGTGCATAATGACCTGGCGCCGCGAAACTTGTAAGCATGGATAGCATCCCTGACAGGTCCATCATATAGATAAGCAGAACGAACGGGAGCAATGTTTAATGGGTTTGTCAAGCAGTTAGAACAAACCCCTTTGGCAAACCAAGGGCGGCCACACCGGGGACATATGCTGGCACCCAAAAAAGGAATCTGCGACGCGCAATTCTCGCAGAGCCATACTTCGACCTTTCCACAAACAACACAGCACGGTGGAAGGCATAAATCCAACAGCCAGCGATACAGGCCCAAAACCGCACCCGCGTATTTCATAACAGACCAAGCCCTAAGTTGACACGCTATCTCGATGATGACACTATCCAGCGCAAATTATAACTATGACAGCGTCCCGGGTGCGTTCCAGAAATCCTGGAAAATAGAAGTCAACTGGAACATACCCTAAAACTATTATAACGCATTAAGGCATTTTAAGACAGCGCGTGTAACCTTACGACAACACTTTATAATATACCAGAAAAGTCAGTATTTTTAATTTGTATTACTGCCGGTCCTAATAATACGATCAAGATTGTAGGGAAGATGAAAAAGACCAGCGGCAGCATCATCTTTACCGGAGCCTGGCGCGCTTTCTCTTCTGACCGTTGGCGACGCTTCATCCGCATTGTATCGGATTGTATACGCATAACCTTAGCCATACTTACCCCGAGGGCGTCTGCCTGAACAATAGCAGCAACGAACGATGTCACATCCGCAACGTCCATGCTGTCCGCCATATTCCGCAAAGCTTCGCGGCGCAGCTTACCCAACTGCATCTCCTGCACCGTTCTTAAAAAAGCTTTGCTCAATTCGTTATTCCACTTCTCAGCAACTCGTTGCATAGCGCTGCTGAAATCAAGCCCGGCTTCGACACAAATCGTAAGCAAATCCATCGCATCCGGCAATGATTTCAGCACATCATTTTGCCGCCGTTTTATTTTTGAGCCCAGCCAGATACCAGGAAAGAGAAAACCGAGGACAAATGCCACAACAATAATCAGCATTCGCTGCAAAATTGGGATTGCACCAGCAAAGGCGATCAGCAGTGAAAACGCACCCAGGACTAAAGCGCCCAGAATACGAATACCCAGAAACTGTGCCGGTTTTATTTTGTGACCTATCCCGGCAAGTTCAAGTTTATGGCGTGTCTCTTCAATGGTGTTTGAGGGTGTAAAACGCTGCGCAAGGTGGCTCAGTTTTTCCACCATCGGTACGAGCACCCGTTGGGAAAAAGGTTGTGAAAGTTCGATGGCCTCCAGCGTCAGTGATTGCCCGGAGGCAGCAACCTCATCAAGTCTTTCCTCAATGCTTTGTGCAGGTGCGCGGCTACGTAATATCAAGAACAAACCGATTGCTGCTACAATTGCTAATAGGCCGATGATAGGCACGAATTCCATCGTTCTCTCCTCAGATCTCGATATTCGTAATTTTAGAGACCGTAAAATACCCAATAACTAACAGGAACAGCGCGACACCTAACATAACCCAGCCACACGGATCTTCAAACATCCCGGACATGAATTCAGGGTTAATCAGATAAATCAGGCCGGTCAAGATAAACGGCAATCCAGTTATCAGCAAGCCAGTAATCCGACCCTGGGCAGTTAACGTCTTAATTTCACCTTTAATACGCACACGTTCGCGGATTGTAAAGCTAATAGCATCAAGAACTTCAGCCAGGTTACCACCCACTTCACGCTGCACACTCATCGCCGTGATGACCAGGTCCATATCTGGACTTGGCATACGCCGCAGCAAATTAGCCATCGTCACATCAAAAGACACACCCAGTTGCTGCTCAAGAACAACACGCCCGAATTCATCGGAGATGGGGGAAGGCATCTCCTTGGATATTACCTCCAAAGCCTGGGTCGTGCTATAGCCTGCACGCAAAGAGTTGACGATAAGGTTCAGTGCATCACCGAGTTGATTGTCAAAAGCTTTGAGTCGCGAGCTCTTGCGCATTCCCAGATAAATTCTGGGTCCGAAAAAACCGATGAGAATACCCACGGGAATAAAGATGTAGCGATTGATAAAATAAAAGACCAGCCCGAGAACAATGGCCATCAGCAGTGAAAAGACAAGAAACTCACCTACTGTCCATTTAAGGTCCGCCTGCGCAATCTGGATCGCCAGGTTATCAGCAAAACCACGTCCAGCAACGGCTCTGTTCACCGCCGCGCTCACCCCTATCTCAGCTAGCCCCTTTTCACCTTGTTCCTGCGCTTCTTTCTCGCGTCTGCCCAACCGGCGTTCAACCAAATCAGATCCTGTTGATCGACCGGTCAACCCCACTAACAACAAGCCAATCGCGATCAATAAAACGACGCCAATTACTATAATAAAAGGATCCATAGCCACCGCCTGACTTATCGCTTACCTATAAAATTAACCACTATAACCAGGCAACTCAAGAATAGATTAATACCGCAAACGCTGCGCCACACCAAAAATCGATGGGGGCAGATGAATGCCGGATTGCTCTATTTTGTCAATGAATTTCGGACGAATACCTGTCGGGCGGAGGCGCCCAATGACCCGCCCATTTTCAAAGCCGCTCTGTTCAAATTTAAAAATTTCTGCCATGGTGATAACTTCACCTTCCATTCCCTGGACTTCTGTAATAGAAGTAACCCGGCGCGAGCCATCTCGCATCCGTGAGAGTTGCACAATCATGTCAATAGCAGAAGCGACTTGATCACGAATCGCCCGGTGCGGGAGTTCCATGCCTGACATAAGGACCATTGTTTCCAGGCGAGAGAGCGAATCACGCGTGTTATTGGCATGCAGCGTTGTCATACTGCCTTCGTGACCGGTGTTCATTGCCTGCAACATATCCATTGCCTCACCACCACGGCACTCACCAACGACGATACGGTCCGGTCGCATTCGAAGAGCATTAATGACCAGGTCACGAATCGACACCTGCCCTCGACCTTCAACGTTCGCCGGGCGTGATTCAAGAATAACGACATGATCCTGCCGCAATTGAAGCTCAGCTGCGTTCTCAATTGTCACAATGCGTTCATCCCCCGGAATATAACCGGAAAGGACATTGAGGAACGTTGTTTTTCCGGTCCCTGTACCTCCGGAAATAATGATATTGGTCGCCGCGATAACCGACGCACGCAGAAATTCCATCGCCTCTTCAGTAATGGTGCCGAAGCGAATCAAATCTTCGACGGTTAAAGGTTTCTTAAAAAACTTCCTGATCGTCAAAATAGGACCCTGTAAAGAGATCGGTGGGATGACAGCATTCACACGCGAACCGTCCTTGAGGCGCGCATCAACGGTGGGGCTGCTTTCATCAATACGTCTCCCCAACGGGGCGACAATCCGCTCGATAACCCGCATCAGGTGTTCGTCCGATTCAAAGGTAATATTGACGCGTTGTAACTTGCCCGCGCGTTCAACAAATATTTTCTTTGGACCATTGACCATAATTTCGGTGATGGATTCATCTGCCAGGAGAGGTTCTAACGGTCCCAAGCCCAATATTTCAGCCACGATCTGCTCGAAAAGTGCATCTCTCTCCCGGCGTCCCAGGATAATGCTTTCTTCCTGTAATATGTCATCAAACATACCTTTGATCGTTGTCCGTACTTCTGCAGTCCGCGAAACATCCATGGACGGATCCATTTCGGAAATCAAACGATTCTGCACGCGATTCTTCAAATCCATATAAGCATCCCGTGCACGGGGGACAGGGCGTCTTTGTACACCAGAAGGGTCAACATCAGAAGGAGAGGAACCAGAATCCACTTTCTTTGCCACATCTGGTCGTTTATCAATTCTTCTCAGCAATGACATATCTCACCTTACTTCCTCTATCAGATTATAATAACTTGCCCAGACCCGGTCGACGTTGCGGTTCCGTTGCCACGGGTTCGGGCTTTTCCTCAACTTTCGCAGTAAAAAACGCCTGTACTTTACTCGTCATCTCAATCAAGCCCTGGCCCAATAGCGTGCGTGAACCTTTTATCAAAACGGGTTCACCAAGGTTAGCCGCCCGTAAAGCCGTACGTTCATCCAAAGGGATCTGTGCCAGTGCAGGCATCATCGCCCGTTCAATAGCTTCCGGTTGTATCCCCATCCGTTTATTATCCACACCATTAATCACTAAAGCCACTTTATCCATGCCGTAATCCACCTTATGCAGCAGATCCATGAATAACCGTGCACCGCGAATCTCAGGGATGACAGGGCGGGTTACTACGAGCAGCAAATCACTCAAATCAATTGCAGCAAGCAAAATACTATCAACCTGGTGTGCAGTATCAATGATTATGTAATCAAATTGATTCCGTGCGAATTCCAGTATCATCTTGAACTGGCTATTAACACCTGATTCACCCAACTCACCCTCACGAAATTGCTCGGCGTCCTCAGGTGTTGGAGGAGCGACCAGCACATTCACGCCCGAACTATGCGGGACCAATACCGTCTTCAGTAAATCGGCATCGAGATCACTCACATGAGGCGCTAAATCCGCAAGTGTACGCGTAGCTTGCAGTTTCATGAATATCGATACATCACCAAACTGCAAATTAGCATCCAGAAGACAAACCTTGCTGTCACTTCCCAACATGCCCTGGAGAGCAATGGCCATGTTAACCGCCAGGGTTGTGCAACCTGTTCCTCCCTTGGGACTGTACACGGTGATGATTTTAGCATCCAATGCCCGCGCGGGTCGAGAGCTGAGAACTTCACCTCTACCAGGCGCCGCGCCACCAGCTACGTTTCCCATTTTCTTTCGCAGCTCGAAAGCACGGTGGATCGCATCCAATAACTCGTCTGCGCCAGGTGGCTTGGTGAGGAAATCACGCGCGCCAGCCATCATCGCACGGCGCATATAATCACTTTCACCCTGAACTGAAAGCATAATGACCTGTACAGCAGGATTGATCTCTATGGCTTTGCTTGTAGCTGCGATCCCGTCCATACCAGGCAGGTTGATATCCATCATAATAACATCGGGAAAGGCGTCCGGCATCGCCATCACAGCCTCTTCGCCGCTCCCCACCATAGAAACAACGTCTATCTCAGGGTCAAACGAGAGCAACTTCCGGAGTTGCTCTCGCGTCTCTGTAATATCGTCGACAATCATCACTTTGATACGTTCAGGCATACATCCTCATTTATTGTTCTACTGTGGGCTGCACTATAGGCAGGAGCTCCAGAGGTTCATGCATTGGGACAGGTCCAATCGGGTCATCCGGCATCGAATTCGGCAGCTGGTATTTGTCCAAAACGTACCTGAACCAAACAGGCTGCGTTTGGATGGCAATTTCCGTGTAGTTTGCAGGACGCAAAAGCAAGTCCAAATCAGCGCCCATCTCATGCAAATACTTCAAAACCAGCGCATCTTCGCGTGAGACCAGCAACGTCACGGGTTCAATGTTCTGACGTAAAACAGCTTCTGGTGCAGGAACAGGTTCTGCTACACCACCAATCGGGTTTACGGGCGCCGCTTCGGTAACCTGGGGTGACATCGCCTGTGTAGTATCTTCCCATATGCCCACATGCCAAACCACGGCATTTTGAACAGTGAGCTGCACCACCAAGCTATTGAGCTCCGTGCCCATACCTTCTGCACCATGTGTATCGTAGACTGCAGCCAAACGACCATTAGGCAAAACTTCAAAACTGCCAAAAGGGCTGGTTTGAGACGGAAGTTCACCTTCTGCAAGCGTGGTGAACATGCGGACATCCTCGGTATATGCTCCAGGGTCAATCGCTATCATCTTCATCGCTGCTATGACATCCACACGGTCTCCAGGTTGTATTGCCCAGGCAACAGCACCCTGGGTATCCATAGGAATGGCGTAAGCAACCAGATTATTGGGAGCAAACAGAGCAGCGGCTGAACCGGAGACAGAAAGCATGCCACCGGATTGACCCAGCATATCAGGTAAAACCGGCATCCCGCGCGGAATATCCATCCGCGCAAATGCGCCGTCAACGTCCTCCAGGCTGGTGTAGAACTCATAAGGCAGATGCTCATTGGGCCACGATTGAAGCTCGATAGCCAGATCCTCAACCCGTATCTGCATACCACGGGGTATATTCTGGATCGCCACGACAATCTCGGTCATCTGCACCGGCTCAGGGACTGGTGTAAGATCTATAACTTCCCCGGGAGCACGCATAAAATTTTGCCAGTACCAATAGCCACCACAGGCTAAAGATAGGACAATCAGCAGTAATGCAATGTAAACCAGAGTCTTGTTATTACGCATAAGAACCTCCTTCGATCAGACCATAAAAGATCATACTGAGTTCGTCACCTGTTCGCAATCGTTGAGGATAATATATTGCAGGATATTTACCTAAATTCTCACACGATTTGCATCTATCACAAATGCCATTGAAAGATTAAAGTTGGTTAAGATTGATATAGTTAATTCTATCACACCTCACATACCTGTGCAACCAAATAAAGATACGGAAGTGTTTCAGGTTAGGAACGAGATAGTTTCTTTACTCCACCAGACGGAGGAAGATCCGTTTGTAGAGCTCGTCGAAAATGGGATCCAACTGCTCCGGACGCGGCGCATGGCGATGCACACCGCCGGTTAATTCCGCGATATACTGCATCAACTCAATATCCGCGCCGTTGCCCAGTGTAATCGAGTAGATGACGATCCCATTGTTGCGAGCCAAACGGGCATAATAAACCACGCAGTCTTTCGCACTGGTCGAATCCGCGGGCCAATAGTTCTGATCGTCACAGACCATATCCAGGCCACCTGTTTGATTGGATTCACCATCGGTCATCACGATCATAATGTGCGCGGCAGCAGGCCGTCCATAATGTCCGGTTTTATTGCTTAACACGTCAATACCTTTAAGGATACCTTCCGCGATGTTGGTCCCACCATCGGCATGAATGCTGTCCAGGTCGCTGATGACCGTATTGGTAATCACCTGACGTGTACATGCCACGCTGCCCAGCCGGCGGACGCACTGCAACTCGCTCTCAATCGTAGCCCTGCTGCTGTAAGCTACCAGTCCGACCTGATCGTAAGTAGGATCCAATCTTTTGACAAAGCGTTTCGACGCTTCCAGCGCGCCGCGGATCGGCTGTTCATCATCAAACATCCAGTCCTGATATCGATAGTTCGCGGGATGATCCGCCGGGAAGCCCGGAATCTGGCAGTTGGGGGGTTGGTTGCCACCCGGTCCCCCGGGATAACCACCGAAACGCGCGTCACACGTGTTACATGCCTGATCGGTGCGGTTATTGTCAAGGTTAGCGGTGTTATTCAGTATCGAAGAACTGACACTACTGGGCCTATTGGTATTTGTCGTGATAATAATCCGATCCAGATCAAAACCCACACCACCAGCCCACAAATTGAGCGTATAATTCTGCCCGGAGTTGAGGTAACCTATAGCGCCCAATCTCACCCATTGCCAGTGATCCCGATCTGCACCATTGTAAAAGTTACCCTGGGTTGCAAACGATGTTCCGCCATCGCTGCTAACACTGCCGATGGGAGACCCGTTGCTCCCCCACATAATATGATCTGCATTCATACCCGCCAACCCCACGCACCCACACATAGTAGGTGTCACTGGTGGGCACCCGGAAATCATAGTCCAGGCGCGGCGCGGGGAAAGGTCCACCCTGACCAAGTACCCAGGCGCTGCGCGAACACATCTGTCCGTTATTAAGGTCGCTCCAGGTACAGTTTGCGGCAACGTCGGTATGAAACGGATGGTGGGACATATAGGCGCCGTCCACATCCCGACCGATTGATCCGGCGCCGCCAGTGTCATTTACCAGATAGGTATTGCCAGAACCAGAGCTAAACTGCGGACGGTTGTTGCCGCCGTTGCGCTGCATGACCCAATAGGACATGCCCTGAACATAGACATCCCGGTTATAGGGCACGCTGTTTCGGGAGTATTCCTCTGCTTCGATGATGACATATCGCTGACCACCGGTATTAAGTGCGCTGCCACTCCCCGCACAATGAAAAGGTGTGCCATTTGCGGGACCGCCCCATGGCAAAGGATAGCGATTACCGGCAGGATACGCATCCGTGCCGTTATCGGTCCAGCAGCCGTAACAAAGGGTATCAAATTCCATCGAGCCCGACTTGTCAAATATCAAAACCACATCCAGGTTGTTGATGTTCTCCCCGACGGCGCGCCCGCTCACGGGCACCGTATCAAAGCCAAAGACACGCATAAAATACAGCCTTACATTAGAAACAACCTCAATTTCAATCCGGCTCGACGAGTTGTCAATAGCAAGATCATCACGGTATGGCACTGTATTAATATGAATGATGCTACTCGCGACACCACTTTCCGGTTTAATATACTCCCCCGTGTAGCCGGCATTGATCTCCACGCGCGTCTCAGGGTTCGTACATGAGAACGCCAATGTTCCCCCGGAATAACCTGTCGTGAGGCCACATGGGTAATCATTTTCCTGCAGATACTCCAGAGCACGGACCTGCGCTGCACGCTCCAGGGGTAAATCACTGGCTGAAGCCAGCGCCGCCGCATCCGCAGCCCGCCGCACCCGAACGCGTTCCACGAATACCAGCCCCAGATCCACCGCCAGACCGACCAAAGCCACCAGCGCCATAATGGCAAACGCGAGGATAATTAAGCTTTGCCCATGTTCACGGATTCCTCTATTATTTTTCATTAGATTCCCTCATATTCACTCAAAATATCAGTCCAGGCGTGAATCCTGCAGTATCCGCATTGTAGAAGAGAAGTACAGATTGATAGGATCAGGTATAAATGGAACCCCTCTGGTCAGTAACGGATGGTCAAAAAAGGTCTCGACAATCACGTAAGTCTCAATATCATTGACCTCATAGTCGTTATGATCTCGAAAATCATTGATATCCCCACCGACATCCCGCTTGTAATCCAATTCTGCGGACTCCAGATCCACCCTACTGTCTGATAATGTAACAGTCCCACTAATATAATAGGTGATATCTATAGCATCACCTGGTGTCATAGGTATATAAATTCGCGTGATAATGATGCCAGTATTGGGATCAGCACCCATTGTGCGCAAATTGGGCTGCCAGAAACCCGGAGAAATTTCCCGGGAACCACCCGATGAAATGACCCGCGCGGCGACGATCTCGTCGCTAAAGCGCCCGCGCGCGGCTAAACGCACAGCTTCACGATTTGCGCTGGCAACTTGCATGTAATGCCACATTGCCAGTCCGACTTCCACCGTTCCAAGGATCAGCAGCAACATCAATGGAAGAACTAAAACAAATTCAACAAGGCTTTGTCCCTGCTCCTTCGTGCGCCTGGTGGCGAAAGGCTTCATTGTACACCCCCAATATAACGCTCTAACACCTGTCCTACAGCATTATCCGCTGCAATCTCCCAATAAGACAGATCTACACTGCCTTTCTGAGTCACAGTCACCTGCCATACCATTTGCGCCTTTGTATTGAGACCTAAAAACAAGTGCACACCCTCACTATCCTCGCGCCCCCAGATGGTACTGCCACCGTTTTTCCACCAGGTGGACATAGCATCCTGACTATCCATCACCCAATCTGACAGGGGTAAAGCGGTTTGCGGGTACAGAGCAGCGATTTCACGAAGCAAACGGGGTTCTTTCCCCTGGAGTATTATAATCGCCAGCACCTGTTTGCTGGGTGAATACATTTGAAAAGTCCATCCCTCATTCATTTCCTGAAGGCTGGAATACGATGTTTGGCAATTCACCATCCGGGCATCCTCCAGCCACGTACTCGTAGCCCACGCCTGGACAAGTTCATACGCTTCTTTTGCTTTTTGCCCGCCAGCGATATCCGGCATCCGGCTGCCGCTTATTGCCTGCGCATTCCACACCGAAAAAGCAACAAGACCCAGCAGCACAAGACTACCGGCAATTACCCCCCAGGTCCACACTGTCTTTTTTTTCATACACTCAATCTCTCAACGGGATGCAAGAAAGTTTCTATTGACATACGGCAAAAAGAGAACGCTCCGGGGATACAGCAATGATGAGACCGCCTGACGCGTCTGGGTATCGCCACATGCACCACCAGAGGTGTGACTTTCCAATCGATAATAGCCCACAGAATCCATCGGTATTATGATAGACTTAACCTTATCCTCACCAGCCCCCACGACAATACCGCTGGCGACCCTTTCGCTGATGGGAGCCGAAGTTGCCAAGGCTGGGCACCACCAAAGCTCATAGGTATCTGCGGGATGTTCTTTCAACGTGACATCTATAGACCCGCCTGGCGGAGGCTGGTTATTGCTGATCTCTAGCCACACGGTCCCCGGCGCCGGCGTTGCGGATACTATAATGTCAGCAGATCGGGCGACTCGCAAGTCAGCGAAGCATGGTTCGGATCCATCGTCTTCCCTTGATTCCAAATAGTATGTTCCACTGGCGCTCCATGGCACATGGACAGGAAGATTTTGCCGGGACCAGGTTGTGATGTCCATCCTTGTTGGACCGGCGCCCTGTTCAATCACAGGCGCTGCGCCAACCCCTGGGCACCACCACAGCACGTAGTCCATCGCATGGTCCAGAAAAGAAGAGGTTTCATAGGGGTGATCAATCAAAGTCGCAGTAATTAAATCACCTTGAAGTACCTCAGTTTCGTAGGTCAATACCGCCGGAGTTATGTCAGCCGTCCAGGTATAGGTAAAGGCCACGGTGGGTTCACCCGTATCCCAAAGCGCGTCTGGATTCATATCAAGCCATACGTTGACTGCAGCCGTACCGGCCAAGTTCGTATAGAGTGAAGCCTGGACCCAACCCTCATTATCACTGAATTGGCCCGTCTGCCGTCCCCCAAAGCCTTCGTAATTAAAACTCCCATGATCCGTAGTGAACACAACCCACGCATTGGGGACGGGATTTCCCGACAAGTCTCTCACCCGGGCATTAATCTGGACCATCCGTTCGGAAGGGAGTGCATAAGCACCGGTAAAGGGCGGGTGGGCTTCCAGATTAAAGCGGCGCATACCCAGATAATCATAATAGATATGTGAGCGTGAACGCACTTGATAATTGACTATTTCCTGCCAGGCTTGCATATGGATGATGTGCATCCCAATGGCTTCCTGGGAGGGATCAGCGAGCACAAGCCCCGGCATAAGGTAGGTTTTGTTGATATTAGCAGTCCCCAACGCCGAGGATGCGGGGGTCCAGGTATAAGAGTCAGTGGTTCCCGTCGTCGCACGGGTGGTTGTTATCGCATAGCCACTTTCCGTCCTGACCTGCCAGGCGATACGCGGAAGCAGTTGCGTGTCAAGTTTCACCACAGGACGCAAATGGGTCGCATACGAACTCACAAGCCCTGCCGTGTCGTCACTCCCGTGATAGGCCAACGGAGAAAACTGAATCAAATTCAAAGGGAAATCAGAACCGACTTCCAAAGGCTTTGATAATGATGAGCCCGTTGTCGTTGGAACGCGCATACAACAGCTTAAACTCCTCACACGGAGGGTTGGTGTTGACATCAGCACAGACATTCCAGGCGATAAAGACGTGCCCATCCCGCGCGGTAATCGCAGGAAGCGGATAGGTTGTTTCATCCGTGTATTCGTCGGGATAAAGAAAGGAAATTGGCAGCTCCGGTGCGCAAACGCCCGTCTCTACCTCACAATAGCGATATTGGACATCCCCACGACTGCGTCCTTCAACGGTGTTGCGATGGCGTTCCCAGACAAAGTGGGCCCGCCCGTCAGAGACGGCAAGCGCAGGGCGAAAAAAGCCGTCAACTTTGGGACCGGTGGACACTTTGATTGGTGCAGACCAGCTGGTACCGGTGTACCGGGTATAAAAGATATCGCCCTGTGCCAGGCTGTGCTGCCCGGCTGTATAAACAACCTGCGGACGGTTCTGACCGTCAAGCTCGACTTTGACTTCAGATATCCTCCTATCCAAAAAACCAAGTTGGTAAACAGCATCCCCCATTGCGGTGCATGTTCCGGCAACCAGGTTACATTGATAATAGCGAATCGCGCTGTCCGCATTGCTCGCGTCACATGGCGACCAATAAGTCGTCACGACATGCGCTGTCGTGCCAGCCAGACTCACGTCGGTGTGAACAGCACAGGCTCCGCCAGGGAGCGGCAAAACAACGGGCTCGTGCCAGGCACTCAGCGCACCAGTCTCGGTAGCCCAGCTCAGTGCAGCCCGATTCCTGTACACACAGCTCTGATCGACCAATTTACCCCGCACCCATACAGAAGCTATCCAACTCCCGTCCGCATTACTGGCAACCTGTGGTTCGGCATCACATACCTCATTTGTTTCGGACAATCTCAGCAGACCCAAAGGGATGCCAGCACGGACACCCGCGCTAAGCCATAATCCCCCACCGATCCCAACACATGTGACGATGATAAAAATCAACCATTTGGAGCGTCTCATAAGATACCTACTTATTCACTACCTTTATTATTGAAGGAGCAGGTTCACGGAAAAGTTAGCCTCATCAACTCCCACCGTGACCGATGCTGTGACAGTGCGCAATTGACCACTGTAGTCCACTGAAGCGAAGATGAGGTAAGTTCCCGGTTCAACATTATAAAAATGATAGGTGCCGTCGTGGATAGAGCGCGTCTGCAAAACCTGTCCCCCCTGGGTGTAGGCTGTGACATCGGTTCCCGGCATAATCACAGGTACATTATTATTCCCACGCGTGGTAACCACTCCGCCAAATGACGCCTTGCCAGCTACCGCATCCGGTGTATCCCACTCGGTACAGAGTTGGGCGCTTAACTCATCCATATAAAAGAACGTACCGTTAATATCCGTATCGTTGTTTGCCTCCCACTGAAGACGCAGCGTCTGACCTGCATAAACTGAAGGATCAGCCATCATTGTGTGCAAATCGAAATTCGCAACATGCCACGCGCCCGTGGGAAGCCCGCGGTTGATAAAATTCTGCGGGGTCGTAACCGCCGTGCCGTCCGTTTGCCGCAAACCCAGGGTAAGTGTATCCCCGAGATCAGGCGAATTCGGCACACTGCACTCAAAACTACTGCCGCCGACGAAGTAGGCGCCGGAGACCACCAGGGTTGAGAATGTATAAACATCTGTAGGAAATACAACTTCCTGGTAGAGATAGGGCTGCAGTTGATTACTCGAACAGGGAATCACGCTGTTGGAGGCATGCAGCCTGAGAGAGAAACTGCCGCGGTAAAATTCCACCGACGTCCGCTGATAAGCACCAACCAGGTTGCTGCGGTCGCCAGCATGCCAGTACGCGAAGACAGTCGCAGGGTTGCCCTCAAAACCCTGGATGCTTAAAAGTTCGGTGCACTGCCGCAGCCCCGGGGGGTAGATGACTTCTTCCGCTGGCGGGGTCACATCGGTATAGCCGGTAGGTCTTACATATCTGAAATCATCCACACGTCCCTGATAGCCAGTTGCTGGAGCTCCACGATGCATGGGCAATACCGATATAGCTCAAATCCGCGTGACTCCGTGCGAGCTGCCCTAGAGAAGTCCAGTCACCGTCTTCAGGTTCAGACGACAGAGCGAATGGTAAAATTCATAAGTGTCCCCGATGCGGACAATCCGCATCCAACTGGGAAGTGAATGTATTGGTCCGGCCTGATATCACTTACACGGTCCATGGAATCACGATAAAAAGCCTGTGCTGCGCCGGATTACTGCGGTGCGTCGCCATATTGGCTACATAGGGCGGTTCGTCGGTTAGCGAATTCGATGCACAAGTCCTATTCTGGCATCTCTGTCTGAGTCGGGCTCATGAATAACGCGGAGCCGCGCATCAAAATCCCCGGAGTATTGCTGGTAGATAAAGTAAAAACTATTACGGTAATCTTGACATATCCACGCCACAACTGGTGACATCCAAGCGCGCCATTGTTACCCCAGTTGGAACCACCGGCGCCGTCAAAGTTAATCGTCTGCCACTGACCGCCCAAACCTCCGGTCGAAATCATCATCATAACCGGCGATCGGGATACAATCCGGAATAGTGATAGTCAGCGGACCAAACAGGTTATTGTTCTCCCCACCAACGCTCCCTTCGTCCACGTAATTTGTTGTATCCACGTAGGCATACAGATCGTGATCTGCGACGGTATAAAAAGTGACCGTTGCTGTGAGCACTGTACTCTCCAGGGGTCCGAGATTACGCACCCATTGTTTAGAATCGCCCAACTGGCGGGACTGGGGAGGGCTGGATGGGTCAAGAAACAAATCCAGGTCAAAAGGTCCGGTCGTTACCGAAATCGGCGCCTGGTTGCGAATCGTGACATTCAGTGTAATGGGTTCGCCGGGCTTTACAGCAAAGGGGTCCACAACCGTCACCGCGTCGATGACCAGGTCAGGCGGAATCTCAGCAATTTCGATGGTGGCTGAGCGCGCAACCGGATCCGTTTCACAGGGCGTACTGCCCCCACCACCGAGATGTGAACGGATATGGTATTTCCCTACCGCACCGAGAGGAACCTGTACCGGCACATCTTCCAGTTTGTTGAATGTATCCACATTGAGCGAAGTAGCCAACTGCCTGACAATATTAACAGCCTCCGCATCGCTGGGGCACCACCACAGAGAATATGGGTTCTGAGGGAAGGCATGGTCCATCAGGGACACCGAAATCCAGGCATTGGGTTCCGGATTATGATTAGAGACAACGAGATAAGGACCGAAAACCTGCCAGATTTTTGTCGCGATGTCGGAGGGCTCATCCGCATTAATCACACCATTGCCGTTATAATCAAGCCAGGCATATATCGTCGCCGTCACCGGGGCATTGGCGCGGATCACCGGACGGGCAGTCCCATCAGCGCCGGTTTCCACAACAGTTGTCTTGCTTCCCGAACCTGAGGCTTCAAAACTTCCCTCATCAGTGGCTAACGTGACACGCGCGCCTGCGACACCCGTGCCTGCATTTGTCACTTTCACAACCAGCATATGCGCGTGTTCATCAGGGAGAATATTCGTTGCCGTTTCTGGACTGAGGTCAAGGGCATATACAGGTCGCGGCGTTGGCGTAGGACTGGGTCCGGGGGTTGGGCTGCTTCCGGGTTCGGGTGTATTGGTCGCCACACTGGTGCCGGGTGGAACAGCGGGACCGGCGGGTGAAAAGGTAGGCGGTGCCAGGTTGCCAAAGCCCACCTGAATACCTTCATTGATCATCTCCGTGGAGGAGCGCACCCTTACCAGTTGGTTAGGCAGGAAAGTTCCAAACACCACAAGAGAGACATTGTGAGTCACTTCAACGCGCACCGGAAGCCCGGGCAAACCGGGCTCATCCTCTTCCTCCGCTGTTTCGAAGGATTGAAAACCCCACACACGCACACCCAGCATGCCGGGTTCCAGCCAATGCCCAATAATACAATCCAATGTTGAACAAATCTGACTGGTTCTTAACCCATCAGCAGCTTCAATAGCTCTCAGCTTAACGATCTGAACCCGGCGATTATAGTAATTTTCGTCCGTCTCATTAGGGTTCTCCGAATAATTACTGGGGCAATTAGGCCATGGTTCCAGGACCGGTCCCCCTCCAGCATCACGGTTCAAACACTCCCCTTGCGGGGGTTGGTAGACAATAGCAAAACGCGCAGCCTCCCGGGCGGCATGATTTACTGACAGGTACCCCTGAACCACGAATGCAAAATCGATAATCCCAAGGATAAGCGCCAGGAGCAAGGGTAAAATCAGGGCAAGTTCAACCAGGGTCTGGCCACGGTAACGCCTTCTCATAGCACCACTCCTTTCTATTTTGATCCTTTTCATAAACACCTCACCTTCATGTGATTGTTGTGAAGTTGAGAAAATGGCAATATTCTTACTCTATTTTAACCTAAAAACCTCACATGTCAACGTTACAAGTGTGTTGCAGTTGGGTGGCAAAAGGGCAAATTGCCCCCCCATCCAAGAGCGAGGTCACCCATTGGGGTAATAATATAATGAGCATCTTTTTAATATGCGCTGGCATCCTGTCAAGGGTGTGTCGGGGAGTTGCGCGGAAGTCTGGATTGGTCAACGCCGAAAGTTTATTCCGCGCCGCTTGACAGGACCATCAACAACGTTATAATATGTTTTCTATTGGTTGTGCTAAAAGAATTTTCGGCCTTGCAATAATGCAGGCGCGCAGGAGGATGAATTATGGCAAAGAAAAAAGGGGCACGTATTTTAATCAAGATGAAAAGCACTGAAAGCGGACATATGTACTATTCTTCAAAGAATCGCCGCAACGATCCGCAACGGATGGAGTTAAAGCGTTATGACCCATTCGTCCGCCGGCATGTCATCTATCGCGAAACCAAGTAGCTATTTTTGACAGCGGATGAAGCAAGCTGCTTCATCTTAATAACAAACGAATAAGCATAAAAAACACGGTGTGGAAATTTCCATACCGTGTTTTTTGTTTATATACTCCGCAGTTAGACGACTTTACGCAGACGCATTCCATTTAAAATAACCACGAGTGACGCGCCAACATCGGCAAGGATTGCCATCCAAAGGGTAGCCAATCCTGCCACCGCTAATCCGAACACTAACGCCTTCACAACAAGCGCAAATACAATATTGGTCATAACCAACCGCTGCGTGCGGCGGCTCAAGCGGACAGCAAAAGGTAATTGACGCAGGTCATCGCCCATAAGAATGATATCTGCTGTTTCCATAGCTTGTGCGGTACTCGCCCCACCCATCGCGATACCCACATCCGCTTGCGCCATTGCCGGGACATCGTTCACCCCATCCCCAACCATCGCCACCACTTTTCCTTTCGACTTCAGCTCCCGGATGGCAGCGAGTTTTTCTTCCGGCAGCAATCCGGCGCGATAATCTTCTATGCCCACCGCCAGCCCTATAGCCTTCGCCACTTCACTATTATCGCCCGTAAGCATGATTGTTTGTATCGGACCTGACGATTTGAGTTCGCCAATTACCTCCAGGCTGCTCACACGGGCTGTATCTGCCACCGCAAATATTGAACAAACTTTGTCATCATGGCATACCAGCATCACCGTTTTGCCCTCTGCAGTCAAGCGGTCAGCTTCCCGGCATATCATATCCGAGTGCGGGACACTCGCATCAAAATACGGATGGCTGGCAACGGTCACGCTTTTCTGGTCAACCAGACCGGTAACACCGTGACCGGCAAGGATACGCACTTCATCTGCGGGTAACACGGCGAGTTTTTGCGCTTCTGCTTCAGCGACCAGAGCGCGCGCCAGAGGGTGTACGGTATGCATCTCGACTGCTGCAGCAAATTGCAGTCCATGCCCGCATGTCGGGTCATCACATACGTCCACCACATCCGTTGTGACAGGTTTACCCTCCGTCAAAGTACCGGTCTTGTCAAAGGCAAAAACGTTCACGCGTCCCAAAGTTTCAAGATGCCGCCCACCCTTGACCAGAACTCCGTGCGATGCCGCGTTGGTTAAAGCACTGACAATACTGACCGGAGTGCTGATCACTAACGCGCAAGGGCATGCAATGACGAGTAATTGCAGCGCCCGTATCATCCATCCTGATTGTCCCCAAAACGCTTGCCCAAACAAGACCGGAGGTATGAAAGCCACCAGCACAGCCACGCCGGTCACCACCGGGGTGTAGATACGGGCAAAACGGTCCACAAATCGCTGTACAGGCGCCTGGTGCGCTTGAGCTTCCTTCACCAGCGCGATCATCCGGTTAAGGGTGTTATCCTCCGCGCGCTGTGTGACTTCCACCTGCAATGCACCTGATATATTCATTGTCCCGGCGTAAACCTCAGCGGAAGGCGCCTTGTCGACAGGCATACTTTCACCTGTAATCGCTGACTGATCCACACTGCTGTAACCGGAAAATACAATACCATCAACGCTGATCCGGTCGCTGGGGCGAATCAAGACCCTGTCCCCCACAGACAGCGCTTCAATGGCGATCTCTTCGGTTGTAGTACCATCCGCCAACAGCCGCAATGCGACAGCAGGCACAAGATCCAGCATGCTCTCCAAAGCGCCGCGAGCACGCTCTGTGGCGTAACCCTCCAGGGCCTCGCCCAATGCGAAGAGGCACACTACGACAGCGGCTTCTCCCCATTCCCCGATCATTGCTGCACCTGATACAGCCATCACCATCAAAGTGTTGATCCCCAGCCTGTGAGCAATAAAGACTTCCTGATACGCGTTACGCAAAATTGGCCAACCCCCGACAACGATAGCCAATGCAAACAAACTTTGATACAGCCAGTCCGAAAAGCGTGCCGCATACAAACCAAATCCTAACAGAATGAACACCCCGGCAATCACAGTGACCGTGGTCTCAATAGAGGAAAACATAAAACGCGCAAAATAGCGGAAAGTGCGCGTTTCAGACTTTCTGCCGGGTTCAGTCACCAGCGTGTGTCCTGTATTTTTGACAATTTTAGATACACGGGCAATATCAAATTCGGGATTCGTCAGCCAGACCGTCAACTCACCGGTGCTATGGTCGACAGCGCATTTATCCACGCCCTCCAGTTGACTCACCGAAGCCTGGATACGCCCGGCGCAGTCAATACAGGATAATCCCGCCACTTTATAGGTTTTAACTTCTACTGTTTCCGTTGTTATGCCCATTATGTCCTCGATTCAGAGAGATTCCCACAATAACACGCCTTTACTCATGGCAAACATGCGCCAGACCCAATTTCAACAGATCCGCGATATGGTCATCATCCAAATTGTAGAAAACGTGACGTCCTGATTTTATATATCGCACAATATGCAAACGGCGCAGCATCTGTAATTGATGCGATACGGCAGAATGTGTCATCCCCAAAAGCGCAGCCAGTTCATGCACACAAAGTTCGCGCTCTGCTAATGCCAAAAGCATTTTCACCCGGGTTGGATCGCCCAGAGCTTTATAAGTTCGAGCCAGTTGACCCGCGACAGCATCATCCTGGACAGCCACCTGTACGGTTAATCCGCAACTCTGCGTTTTTGTCTTCTTTTTTCATATTTTTTGCTTTTAAATTTCTCAAATATCGTGTATAATATATGAGTACTTGCTCATATATTATCTTATGATAGATAAAATGTCAAGAGATGATGAAACACGGTGGCAGCAATGCCGGATGAGACGCAACCGGCGAGTCTGAATCCTGCTTTGTTTTACAAAATATGATATAGAGGAGATCTGCAATGGCAAAACAACAACTCAGCCTGCCGGTGCAGGGCATGACCTGTGCTTCGTGCGTGAATCACGTGCAAAAGGCGCTCAGCAAAGTGGATGGGGTGCAGGATGTCAATGTGAATCTGGCGACTGAAAAAGCCAGCTTATGGTTCGATACCGATGTAACCCTTAAAACGTTAGTGGATACAGTCCGTGAAACCGGATATGACGTTGGCACCGAACAAGTCACGCTGGATATTGAAGGTATGACCTGCGCGTCATGCGTTGCCCATGTGGAAAAAGCCCTCAACAAAGTGACGGGTGTTGTCGAAGCCAACGTGAACCTTGCAACAGAAAAGGCAACCGTAACCTACGTACGCGGTGTGGCGTCACTCGCTGATTTCAGAACTGCGGTAAGTGACGCAGGTTATGCCATTAAAGAAAGGGATGCCGGACCAGAAGGGGCAGAGCCATCAGCGATGGCAGACACCGTGGCGGAAGAGGCGGAAGCAAAAAATGGCAGAAGCCCGGTGGCGCATGCGCGTTGCCTGGATATTCACCGCCATCATTATGGTGTGGATGATCCCGGAGATGTTCTTCGGCGTCATGTGGCCCAATCCCACGATTTTTAATCTGGGTATGATTGCATTGGCATCGCCGGTCCTGTTCTGGATCGGCAGAAAGACTTTCAGCAGCGGCATCCGCGCGGCGCTGCATGGTTATGCCAATATGGATACGCTGATCACCCTGGGCACCGGCGCATCCTTTCTCACCGGTCCCGTTTCCTTTTTTGCCCCGGTAGCCAGTTATGCCGGTGTGTCAGCCATGATTATGGCGTTCCACCTTACAGGACGCTATATCGAGGAAAGCGCAAAAGGACGCGCTTCGCAGGCTATCCGCAAATTACTGGATTTGGGAGCAAAATCCGCGCAAGTCGAGCGAGATGGCGTGGAAATCGAAGTCCCCATTGATCAGGTTGCTATTGGCGACCTGATGGTCATCCGCCCGGGGGATAAAATCCCTACGGACGGCGTGATTGCCTATGGGGAAAGCACCGTCGACGAGTCGATGGCGACGGGAGAGAGCATGCCCGTCAGTAAAAACATCGGGGATGAGGTCATTGGCGCAACGCTGAATCAGGAAGGACTGCTCAAAGTGCGCGCGACACGCATCGGTAAAGATACATTCCTTGCCCAGGTGGTGAAACTGGTCGAGCAGGCACAGGGCACCAAAGTGCCTATTCAAGCCTTTGCCGACAAAGTCACCTCCGTCTTTGTCCCCATAGTGATTGCCATCGCGCTGCTCACGCTGCTGGCACGCTTGTTTTTCCCCGAAGCCATGCGCGCCCTCACCCAGGCGGGCGCTTTCCTGCCGTGGGTCAACCCCGATTTAGGGGTCATCACGCTCGCGATCGTGTCGATGGTGTCCGTCTTTGTTATCGCTTGCCCGTGCGCGCTGGGCCTCGCCACCCCCACAGCCCTGATGGTCGGGAGCGGCATGGGCGCCGAACACGGTATTCTGATCCGCAGCGGGGAAGCCATCCAGACGCTCAAAGACGTCAAAGTCGTCATCTTCGACAAAACCGGCACCATCACCAAGGGGAAACCCGACGTGACGGATGTGGTGCTGTCTCCAAATTCGGCGATAACAGAGCGTGATTTGCTTTACTTTGCAGCCAGTGTGGAACAGGGATCGGAGCACCCGTTGGGGAAAGCGATCGTGGAGCACGGCAGGCGGCAGGGGATAACGCTGGGCGACGCTCACGCATGTTCCACGCCGTGCGCGGGCAGGGGGTGCAGGCGGAAGTCGACGGCACCCCGGTTTTCGTCGGGTCGCGGCGCTTGATGGAAGAAAATAATATACAGGTTACCGACGATGCGGAAAAGACCTTGCAGGACCTGGAATATGACGGCAAGACAGCGATGCTGGTCGCATCATCCGGACAATTAAGAGGTGTCATTGCAGTCGCCGATACGCTCAAAGATGATTCCATTCAAGCCATTGCCGCACTGCACGCGCTGGGGGTGGCGACAGCCATGATCACCGGCGATAACCAACGCACCGCAGAAGCGATTGCGCGCCGGGTGGGCATCGACGATGTCGTGGCGGAAGTGCTGCCGGACGGCAAAGTCACAGCGGTGAAGAAATTCCAGGACACGCCACGCGGGGGAAGTACAGAACCCGTATTGGTGGCGTTCGTCGGCGACGGCATCAATGACGCGCCGGCGCTCACACAGGCAAACGTCGGGATCGCGATTGGCACCGGCACAGACATCGCCATCGAAGCCAGTGACGTGACCCTGGTGCGGGGTGAATTGACCAGCGTGGTGGAAGCCATCAACCTGAGCCGGGCGACCTTCCGCAAAATCCGGCAGAACCTGTTCTGGGCTTTCTTCTACAACGTCATCATGGTCCCGCTGGCGGTCATCGGCTGGATGCACCCGGTGCTGGCGGAAATCGCTATGGCGACCAGTTCCATCACGGTCGTGACCAACGCCAACCTGCTGCGCAGGATCAATATTAAACCAGACTATACGGTGAATAAGGGCTAAAGTTAAACGGAGAATAACCGTGTGTAAAAGCGTGACTGTGCGATCGCACAGTCACGCTTTTTATTCAATGCTTGAATATGCCGGATTAAAGCACACCCAATCCCATTAAAATTCCCAGGATGACAAAAGCAGCAGCAGAAATTCTGAGCAACAGTTTTTCAGGTATTAACCGGCACAACTGCTGTCCTCCCACCACCCCCAGGGCTGTGACCGAAGTCAGCGCCAGCGCCCCGCCCGCAAAAACTGCCCACGCAGCGGGTTGTTTGCTCGCAATACCCAACACCGCCAACTGCGTCTTGTCCCCTAATTCGGCAAAGAATAAAAGGCTGAATGTCGCGCCAAACGACCCGCCAATCCCACCCCCGCGTATCGGCAGCACACGCATCCTCTTCCAGGCTGCACGCTTCTGCATCCTCCAACGCCTTTTTATGCGCTTCACGCCAAATAAGGACGCCCATCACCACAAAGCCCGCAGCGGCTATATAGCGGATAACATCGTAGGGCACGACGGCGCTGAGGACTTTCCCCCCAATTGCGCCCAGCGCCGTCACCGCGACGAGAGCGAGGCTGCCCCCAATGAATACAACCCAGGGGCGTCTGAATTTACACGTCTGTGTCATCACTGCCAGCTGGGTTTTATCGCCCAGTTCAGCCACAAAAACCAATCCAAATGTCGATAAGAGTATTTGCCAATCCATCCAATAAGTTCCTTTTAATGCCCTGTCAGAATACAAAAAGACGCATTCAATGCAAATGCCGTTTATTCTACCACAGTTGCCGTCCGTTAAATCACGGTTAGACTTACCAGACCCATGTCATCAGGAAATCATTGATGTCATTTATCAAGGAGACCCAAATACATTGCAATGGCAAATTTCATAAAAACATTCCGCCGCAATAATTTCGATCCCGCTATCTGGACACCCAATCTCATCATGATGGCTGTCGCCGGATTTATGGGACGCTTTGGCCTGGGACTCACAGATGGCGCGCGCACCAACTTCTTTTTAGACACATTAGGCCTAACGGGTGATCAAGTCTTATGGCTGGAAGGCATCCGGGAAATACCGGGACTGGCGCTGATGTTTATTGCCGCATTTACGATGCTGCTGCCGTTATCCAAACGCGCTGCTGCAGCCCTGCTCCTCAGTGGGATAGGTTATGCCCTGTTTGCAACTGTTCATTCCTACACCGCACTGCTGGTCGTTGCGCTCATTGCCAGCCTCGGTTTACACATGTGGATGCCCCTGGAGAGTTCACTGGCGATGAACCTGAGTGGTAAAGTGCAAACCGGACAGGTGATGGGAACGCTGAACGCTATCGGGGCTTTAGCTTCCATCGTAGGCATGGGAGCACTCACACTTATCTCCATAGCAGCGGCATCCATGCCCCTGGAACTCTATTATCTCATCGGCGGTGGGCTCATTATCGTTTCTGCACTGCTGATTTTCCGATTGCCCAATGATATCGGGGCAACTGAAACAAAACCCCCGCGCATGCTGCTTAAAGGAAAATACTGGCTCTTCTATATTTTAACGTTTTTCCAGGGATCGCGGAAACAAGTCCTGAACACTTTTGGGATGCTGGTCCTGGTCGACCGGTACAAACTGGAGGTGTGGCAAATCAGTTTGCTGCTGCTGGCAAGCAGCGTGATTAATATGTTTGCTTCACCCTATTTGGGAAAACTCCTGGATTTGTGGGGAGAACGCAAAACCACCTCCATATGTTATGTCATATTGACCTTATGCTGCGTCGGTTTCGCCGTTATGGATAATGTCTGGGTGCTCGTTGCGCTTTTACTCATGATCAAGGTGGTCGTTACGCTGGGCATCAGCCTGTCGACCTATGTTTACCGCATCGCACCTCCGAGGAATTGACCCCCACGCTTTCTGCCGGCATCAGTATCAATCACGTCACCTCAGTCGGGATGCCGATGATCGCCGGTTTGCTGCTGCCGGTCATCAAGTATGAAGGCGTGTTCCTGGGAACTGCCGGGTTAATCCTGCTCTCGATCCCCTTTGCGTTAGCCATGAAGGTGCAAGCACCCGGCACAAGTACAAACAAGTTCCGCTGCGGCAGGATAGGTAACAGGAGATAATACACTACCATACTTAACAGCACCGGGAATCCGCTGAAGGCTCGTGATGGATAAGTCAACACCACAATTCGCGCACCTGCACGTGCATTCGACCTACACCCTGATGGGTGGAACAGCTTCTGTGCAGGAACTGGTCGCACGGGCTGCACAGGAGGGCATGACGCACCTGGCGCTGACAGACACCAATGCCCTCTATGGCGCTGTGGTATTCCATAAAGCGTGCCATGCGGCAGGCATCCAGCCCATTCTGGGCATGGCTTTGACCGTTGCCCCACCCCCCGATTGGGTAGCTGCCGATGATGCGCTCCCCGACACAGGCCTTCTGGTCCTGCTCGCCCGGGATGCGTCAGGATACCGCTCGTTGTGCCGGTTAACCTCGGCTCTGCAGGGCGAACCTGACCGGGAAAAGTTAATCACGCAAGGCATGTCCCTGGATGACCTGCGCCCATACCATCAAGGATTGATCTGCCTCACAGGCGGGCGGAGCGGGTGGGTAGAACGGCTTCTGCGGCAAGGGGATAAGGGCGCCGCGCACCGTTATCTGGGACGCCTTGCCGGGATATTTGAGGAGCACACCTATCTCAGCCTGGAGTTGCACACCCACAATGATGCAGCGGTCGCTCAAAACCTGCGTGAATTGGGGAATTTCCTGGGAATCCCCCCGGTTGCTGTCCAACCGGTCTATTGTATGGAAGAAGAGCATAACACCCGACTGCGCTGTTAACCGCAATTAAATATAACTGCCGGCTGGATGATTGTCCGGCATCCGCGGTACCCGGTGGTGGAGATCCACAGATTCACACCCACTGGTTGAACGCTGCGGCAATGGAGGCGACGTTCGCGCATTTTCCTGAGGCGCTAGCTCAAACCCAATCGATAGCAGAACAATGCCAGGACGCACTCCCGGACGGGCGTTTTATCTGGCCCGCACTCAACCTGGAACACGGGCAGAGTGCAGAACAAAAACTGCGGTCCGACGCGCGGGCTGGTATGCACAAGCATTATGGCGCCGATCCCCCCAAAGAAATTGAGCGCGCGCCTTGAACGAGAGCTGGAGGCTATCACGCGCTATGGCTATACCCCGCTGTTCCTCGTTGTCGCCGACATCGTGCGGTTCGCGCTCGTTTCAGACATCCCGGTCAGCACGCGGGGGAGTGTCGCCAATTCACTGGTCGCCTATTGCACCGGCATCACCACCGTTGACCCCATTGCCCACGACCTGCTGTTTGAGCGCTTTCTCAGCCCAGCCCGGGTGGATGCCCCTGACATTGACCTGGACTTCTGCAGCCGCCGGCGGGATGAGGTGCTGGAATATGCGCGCAACACTTACGGGATTGACCGTGTCGCCTCAGTCGCAACGGTCAGTACGTTGCAATCACGCTCCGCCGTTCGGGAAACAGCCAAAGCGTATGGGATCGAAGAAAAACAGCTTAACCAGGTGCTGAAAATTCTGCCCCATGGCTGGCATCCTGACCCGCGCCGCAGAGATAACCGGACAATCGCGGATGTCCTGAGGGAAATTGCCGACCCGCATCTTGAGATCTGTCGTCGAACAGGCCTATGCATTGGTCGGTCAACCGCATCACCTGAGTATCCACCCCGGAGGTATTATCATCACCCCGGGACCCCTCACGGATTATGTCCCGGTGCAGTGGGCATCCAAAGGATGCCTGATCACCCAGTTCGATCATATTGATGTCGAAGCCATCGGTCTGCCCAAAATAGACCTGCTGGGCATCCGCGCCCTCACGGTATTGGCTGACGCGGTTACTGCTGTGCGCCGGGAAAATCCCGATTTCAAACTGGATGACATCCCGGCGGACGATCCGGTGACAGGCGAGATGCTGGCGCATGGCAACACCATCGGGGTCTTCCAATGCGAATCAGAAGGCGCACGACGCACGCTGCTGAAACTGCGCGCGAAAAGCGTGCGCGACCTTGCCGTGGCAAATGCTTTCTTCAAACCCGGTCCCGCGACCGGCGGGATGGCAGATGCATTTGTACAGCGCTACCGCGGTCAGGCAGCCAGTCACTTACCTGCACCCATCCCTGGCAGCCATCCTGGGAAAAACCCAGGGGATATTGTTGTTCCAGGAGCAAATTTTGCGCGTCGCCACAGAAATCGCCGGGTTAAGCTGGCAGCAAGCCGGCTTTCTACGCCGCGGGATGAGCAAAATGCAGCCGCGGAAATGACCCAGATGCAGGAGCAGTTCATAACTGGCTGCCAGCGCCCTGCCCCACAAGGTCCGGGGCTGTCGCCCCGGCAGGCTCAGCAGCTTTGGGAGCAAGTTTCCGCCTTCTCAGGCTACGGTTTTAATCAAGGGCATGCCACGGCCTATGCCAACATCAGTTACCGCTCCGCCTACCTGAAAGCCCACTGGCCGGAAGCATTCTTCTACGGCAGGCTGCAAAGTTGGGGGGGATTCCATCACCCGGCAATCTATATGGCAGAAGCCATGCGGCTGGGGATTGATGTCCGCCTGCCCCATGTCAATCACAGCACAAGAAAATTCAGCTTAACCTGGGAAGGGGAACAACCGGTATTGTGGATGGGTTTGGGACAGGTACGCGATGTGCGCGACAGCATCCTGCGCGCAACTGATTCAAGCCCGTAAGACCATGCCGTTCCGCGACCTGCGTGATCTGCTCGCGCGCATTCCCCTGCGTGACAAAGAAATCAAGCACCTCATCCACTGCGGGGCATTGGATGGTATGGGAGAAAACCGGATGACGATGCTGCACCATGCAGAACGCATCAGCCGCTCAGGGAACGCCCGGCAATTGGCATTCGACTTTACGGACCAGGTTTACGCAGCCCACAGACTTCGGCAGCAATTGGAATGGGAGAATAATGCCTGTGGTTATCCCTTTACCGCACTCACCGCGATATTTGAAGCGCTGCATCACGCCGGAAATGCGGGCGAACGGGCATTACGACTCGACCAATTCCAGCAGCAACCGGGACGACCGCGCTGGTCATTCGCCGCGCGTTTACCAGGCAGGTCGGGTGGAGGCAGTATCTATCTGTGGGATGGCAGCACCTGGGTATTAGCCAAGCTGAATAAAGCCCTGAAAAATCCCGCTGTGTGGACGCCCCTCAAGGTTGGGGGACGCTGGTCGCGCGACACCTGGGGCCTGGAATGGCTTCAGGTTGAAGCCATCCAGGAACTGAACGACAGTCTGGAACTCGAATCCCCAGCTACTTTTTAAACTGTGCTAATCGCTCCATAGCAAGCGTAAGTTTTTCCACCGGTGCGGTTACCGACAACCGGATATAACCTCCGCCGGACGGGCCAAAAAATGAACCAGGCGCTACTGCTACACCATGTTTTTCCAGAAGCGCCATCGCAAAGGTTTCATCCGTCCAACCTGCTGGAACCGGAGCCCAAACATACAACGCAGCATTCGGAGGTGAGATTTCAATACCCATCGCTGCCAAACCCTCAACCACGATATCGATCCTTTCGCGATAAATACATTCCGTCCGGCAATCCACGCGCTGTCTGTTTCCAGAGCTGCGACAGCGGCATCCTGGAGCGGGTGGAACATGCCGGAATCGACGTTAGATTTCACCTGAGCAAGGGCTGCCAGCGCTTCCGGATTGCCCACCGCCATGCCGATACGCCACCCCGCCATATTAAACGTCTTGGATAATGAGTTAAATTCCACAGCCACATCCATCGCACCGGGGACTTGCAGGACACTGGGGGCAACATAATCTCCATACGTCACATCCGTATATGGCGCATCAAAACACAAGAGCAGGCTGTTGTCACGGGCAAACGCCACAGCTTGCGCCATGAAATCCAGGTCCGCGACAGCGCCCGTAGGGTTAT
This sequence comes from uncultured Chloroflexia bacterium, assembly GCA_963700595.1. Lineage (GTDB taxonomy): Bacteria > Chloroflexota > Anaerolineae > B4-G1 > SLSP01 > PWVB01. The sequence goes on along the minus strand of CAVOYE010000005.1, from coordinate 833,072 downwards.
TGGGGTAATTAAGCCATATCAACTTCGCGCGCCGCACGACATCCGCCGGGATGGCAGCCAGGTCCGGCAAGAAATTCAGTTCCGCCAGCAACGGGAAAGTATAGACCTCCGCACCTGCCAGCATCGCCCCCATCGTATAGGGCGCATATCCCGGATCGGGCACCAAAGCCACATCGCCCGGATCGAGCCACGCCAATGCCATATTCACAATCCCTTCTTTAGAGCCGATCAAAGGCACAATCTGGGCGTCGGGATTCAAAGATACACCAAAACGCCGGGCGTAATACGCCGCGACCGCCTGTCTCAAAACCGGCAAACCGCGGTAACCGGCGTATCCGTGATGTCCGTGCTGCTGCGCCGAGTTATAAAGACGCGCCAATACCGCATCGGATGGCGGCAGGTCCGGATTCCCAATATCCAGGCGAATCACATCGACGCCCATTGCTTTGACCCGGTTGACTTCAGCCGCCCACCGTGCAAAAGGATAGGGTGGCAGGTTCTTGAGCCGGTCGGCGCGCGCAAAATGTACGCTACGCGATGGCTTTGGCATATCCTCACCTTCTTTGACGCCAGCGCACGCTTGCAGCAGCGCTTCCAGCCCCAAAAGATAGCTCCTCCAGCCAAATCCGCTGATCTGCCCCACACACACCGGCGCGATGAGGGACTGGTGGCGAAAAGCGTCCCGCGCGTGAATATTGGACAGGTGCACCTCCACCGCAGGCAAGCGCACCCCGGCGATAGCATCCCGCAAAGCGACGCTGGTATGCGTGTAACCGCCGGGGTTGATCAGCACGCCATCCGCCCAATCCATCGCGGCATGCAGCGCGTCAATCAGTCCGCCTTCACTGTTGGACTGCAGAATGCGCAAACATGCGCGTCCCCGCGCGGCATCCTCCAGAGCTGCATTAATTTGCGCCAGGGTCACATGCCCATACGTCTCAGGCTCCCGCCGTCCTAACAAGTTCAGGTTTGGGCCATGTAAAACAATGATCTTCGTCATTTGGGAATTACTATCACAATCCGTCATGCCTGTTTTGCTCCCATACTGATTAAAACATGCTTGATGACGTCCTCAGGGACGTCATCAAAGATATCGACACTGCCGATGTCACGGGGAAGTACCCAACGCAATTTTCTGCCCTGTTTCTTTTTATCACGTGTCATCGCTTCCAGAATTGCACCGACCGCGAAAGTCGGACATGCGGTTGGCAGATCCCATGCGCTCAAACCTTCCGCTATTTTATGAGCTAATCCCGCTTCTGCAACCGCCAGTTCTTCCGCGATCCGCGCCGCCGCGACCATACCGATACTGACCGCTTCACCATGCCGCATAGAAAACTGGCTTAACTGCTCCAGGGCATGCCCGGTTGTGTGTCCCAAATTGAGAACCGCCCTGCGTCCCTGTTCATAGGGATCCTCTTCGACGATCTTAATCTTTACCTGAATGGAACGCGCCAGGTTGGCTGAGGAAAGTCCAACGCCGTCCGGAACCGGACCGCCTGAAAGTTCTTCAAATAATTCAGGCGCATCGATTAGCCCGTGTTTTATGACTTCAGCCATGCCCGAACGCACATCCGGAGCAGAGAGCGTGGAAAGTACATCCAGGTCAATAAAGACCGCATCCGGCTGTTTGAAGGCGCCCGCCAGGTTTTTGCCCTGCGGCAGGTCTACTCCGGTTTTACCCCCGACACTTGCATCGGTCATCGCCAGAATCGTGGTGGGGACCTGCACAAAACTTACCCCACGCATAAACGTCGCTGCGGCGAACCCGGCGGTATCGCCGGTGACCCCCCCACCCAGAGCCAAAACCGCGCCGCTGCGGTCAAGTTTTCCAGCTAAAAACTGGTCGTAAAGGCTGCGCACCGCATTCAGGTTTTTGTTATGCTCGCCATCCGGTATTGTGCACACAAAAGGGCGAAAGCCCACCTCACGCAGGGCTGTCGCCACGAGGTCGCCGTAGAGCGGCAAGACCACAGGATTACTGACGATGGCAATAGAACTCTCATCCCGGAGTCCTGCCGCCCGGAGAATACCACCCAAATAGTTAAGGATACTCGTGCCAATTTGTATGTTGTACGCACCGCCCGGGTAATGGACCGGCAGTTGGATACTGCCGGACAAAGCGATCACCTGCGCAACCAGATCGGAAACAGAGCGTCCGGTTGTATCGATATGCCACGGGATCATGGCATAAGCCGATTCACGAGCTTTCATCAAGCGGACTATTCTGTCGCGCGGATTTGTGCCGGCAAGTAATGGACGATCTCCCGCCGTACCCACGCGCTGTAAGATTTCATCTGGCGCTGCGCTCAGGCATATGACAAGCCCGGTCCGTAACATAACAGCCCGGTTTTCTGGTTCAACCAGCGCGCCGCCCCCCGTGGCAATCACCAACCCGTGCCGCGCACTTAACGCCATGCAGATTTCTGATTCTACATACCTGAATGCCCCTTCACCATCTTCTGCGAAGATACTTGAAATTGGTTTGCCTACCCGGGCTTCAATTTCAGCATCCATGTCAACAAAAGTCCGCCCCAATTGCCGCGCGGTTTCTTTACCGACACTCGTTTTACCTGTACCCATAAAGCCTGTAAGAACTATATTCCGCATGACGTCCGCTCCGTCGTTACAAATATTACATGTTTTATCACTGCACCTACCCCAACTACATCTCTGCGAAACAATCGCGTGTGATCCGGGCGGCATCTTCCAGCCATGCACGACGCTGCTCCAACGTGCTCGTAATCACTACCCTGTACATCTTTCGTGTAGATGCGGGCACCCCGCACAGGTCAAAAATACAATTCTTCCATAAAGCCTGCAGCGGGTCACCAAAAACACGTAACTCCCGTTCCGCCGGCGTATTGGACGTATTAAAGACGACCGCTGCCCGGGCTTTTAACAACCCGAGCGGCACCCCATCCCCACTATCAGTCTCTTCAAACATGTAAGCCGTATCCGGGCGGATAACCCGGTCCACCCAACCCTTTAATATTGCCGGCGGTTGCCCCCACCAGTTGGGATGGACAATCACGATGCCGTCTGCGGCGGCTATTTCATCACAGTGTTGTTGAATGGGGCGCGGAAGTTCAGCGGATCTGAAGATTTCGGGATAGGGCAGCACAGGATCAAAACCTTCTGCATAAAGGTCATGGTACCATACACAATGCCCGATACTTTGCAGCGTTTCCACCACCTTCAGCGCGATAGCGTGGTTGAAACTGGACGGGTGTGGGTGACCCAGGATAACAGAAATATTTCCGGGCATGGCTGACCTCATTTTAGAATAAGGTGAAGTTCTGCGTGTCTAAACACGCCGCCTGGTGCATCAGCACAGCGTTCATCAACTCAATCGCCATGCGGGATTCCAGCGTGATACCGGCACGCACCCCCACGCACGGATCATGGCGTCCCCGGCGAAGGTTAAAATCTATATCCTCAAAGTTCTTCCGCACGGACTTTTGAGGAACTTGAATGGATGACGTAGGCTTAAAGCCAACCCGGGCAATAATGGGCATGCCGGTCGTGATTCCTCCCAGGAGACCACCGTGGTTATTTCCCTGGTAGCCTGTATGCCGTATCGGGTCGTTATTCGCGCTGCCTCTGCGTTCCACCACTTCAAAACCCGCGCCAATTTCGCACGAACGGGCTGCATTCAACCCACCCAATGCCCCCATCAGACGCAGTTTTAAACTCTGATACAGAGGCGCGCCGGCAAGAGGCGGGACATTGACCGCTGCCACTTCGACCATTGAACCGATAGAATCCCCTGCCTCCCTGACGCCTTCAATCAGCGCAACCGCCCGGGCATCAAACTCCGGGTCAAGAGTCTGCAGTGGAGAACCCGCCAGGGTTTCCGCTAAAGACTGCACCTGATCCTGAGAAATGACCTGCCCCCCACCGATTTCTCCGGTGCGTTGGTTGATATAATCACGCAGGGACTGCTTTGTCTTCAATTCACCTACCTGACACACTGCCGAAAAAAACGCCGTCCCAAAATGTTCTGCCAGGTATTTTCGCGCGATGGCTCCACCGATGACGTCCGAAATCGTGGAACGGTAACTGGACCGCCCGCCACCGCGAATGTCCACATAACCTCCGGATTGGTAGTGCTTGACCAGGTCCGTATGCCCCGGGCGCACTTCACCCCCCGGTCCAGCGAATTGCGTATAATCGCCGGACCGGGTGGCAGTCGATAACACCACAGCAGCAATCGGCTCGCCGGTTGTAAAACCCGCCCCATAGGTGCGGGTCGTCTGGTCCTCAGCCTGATTGCCCAGATGTATCTCCGTGCCTGCCAGCAACAAATGCGCTTGAGCTGCAGCCGCATCGCTGTAAAGTCCGGAAAGCAGCAGCACCTGATCCGCTTCCCGGCGCGGCGTGCCGTGCGGGCTGCTTCCCGGACGGCGTCTGTCCAGGTATTGCTGAATATCCTGCCGCGTTAACCACAATCCAGGAGGGCAGCCCATCACAATCGTTGTATACCCGGGACCGTGAGATTCACCGGCACCAGCAACAGCAAACAGAGGACCGCCAAGAATTTCCATCAGCCAACAACCTTGACCAGGTGATAATGGCGTTTCCCTTTACGCAGAACCAGGAATTTCCCCTCAATACTGTCCTTCAATTGAATCAGCCGGTTCTCATCCATCACACGGATATTATTAAGGTAAATGCCCCCGCCCTGGATGGCACGCCGGGCTTCCCCTTTGGATTTAGCGACATTCGCTTCCGCGAGCAAGTCGATGACAGGCATACCGGGACCCTCGATATCAGATTTCCTGACAGAAGTAGAGGGCACATCGGCAAATATGTCCTGGATGTCGGCGGCTGAAAGTCCGTTAATATCCCCACCGAACAGGGCACTGGAGGCTTGTTTGACACTGGCTAAGGCTGTTTCGCCGTGCAGCATGCGCGTCATTTCTTCTGCCAGCGTGCGCTGTGCATCACGGGCTTCAGGCTTTGCCGCCAATTTATGCGCCAGATCTTCAATATCCCCGGCGTTGAACCAGGTAAAGTATTTCAGCAGGTTGATGACGTCCGCATCCTCCTGGTTAAACCAGAATTGGTAAAAACGATAGGGTGAGGTGCGTTCAGCACTCAAGAAAATCGTACCCTTCTCAGATTTGCCCAGCTTGTTCCCGTCCGCGCCAGAAATCAGCGGGTACACAAGACCATAAGCACTCTCGGACCGAACCTTGCGAATTAGCTCGACACCGGCGACAATATTCCCCCACTGGTCACTCCCGCCAGACTGCACCGTGCAGTTGTGGTTATCGAAAAGCTGCAGGAAATCGTAAGATTGGAGCAGCATGTAACTGAATTCGGTGTATGAAATGCCGTTCTCGCGATCCAGACGCGATTTAACAGAATCCTTCGCGACCATATAATTCACCGTGAAGTGCTTGCCCACATTCCGCAGAAAATCCATCATTGTCACGGTGTTCAACCAGTCGCCGTTATTGATGATTTTTGCCGGGTTGGATTTCACATCAAAATCCAGGAATTGTGCGAGCTGACCCTTGATAGCTTCCACGTTTGCCGCGATTACTTCCGGCGTCAGTAACTGGCGTTCTGAAGTTTTGCCGCTGGGATCGCCGATCATACCGGTTCCCCCACCTGCCAGGGCGATGGGCGTATGCCCAAAACGCTGCATCCGCGCTAAACCCATCAGCGCCAGCAGATTGCCCACCTGCAGGCTATCAGATGTGGGGTCAAAGCCGATATAGACCGAGACCTTCTCCTTTGCCAGGACTTCCGGCAAGCCCTCCGTAAAGCTGTGCACCAATCCGCGCCACTGCAATTCATCAAATATCGTTGTCATTCTACCTCCTGCCTTCAATTGTGATTCAGTTAAAAAGAGCGGTGTCATTCCAAATGGGTTGTGAACCGTTTTAGTTTACGGCCCTTTATCGATCATCACGTATGTTTTAGAACCCTTATGCACACATCGCGCATCCACAACGCAACTTCATCCACATCCAGAGTTTGCTCTGTCCACAAATCCAGTGCAAGCGCTCCCTGCTGCGCCAGCATACCCAGCCCATCAATCGCCATCGCACCGTCCTGCCGGGCTTTGGCTAACAACCGCGTCTCAAGGGGATTATACACGAGATCATAGACGACTAAATGCTCCGGAATTCGCGCCTCCTCAGGCCAGATCGACCCCTCCACTTCGGGCCACATGCCCAAAGTGGTCGCATTGACCAACAAATCCGCAGCCCGTGCCATTTCAACCAGCGATTCTTCTGTCAATTCTCCCGCTCTTATCCGTTCATCCGCCAGGTCAGATGCCAGTTTTTCAGCCCGTGCCAGTGTCCGGTTCAAAACAACGATACGATGCGCACCTGCTGACAGCAAGGCATAAGCGACGCCACGGGCAGCACCCCCTGCTCCCACGATGACAATCGCACGATCACGCGGGTCAAAAGTGTTCTGGCGCAAGGCGCCCAGAAACCCCGGCACATCCGTATTGTATCCAGTGATTTGCGATGGCGCGTTTTCATGGTGTGTGAAAACCAGCGTATTCACCGCTCCCAGCGTCTGTGCATCCTGGTCTATTGAGTCCAATATGGGAATCACGGCACTTTTATGCGGTACCGTAACATTGCATCCCTGGAAATGCAGCGCAGCCAAGCCTTTCACCGCAGTTTCCACTGCCTCCGGCTGGACGGGCAGCGCCACATAACACCAATTCAAGCCCAGCCTGTGGAGCGCCACATTATGCATAAGCGGAGACAGACTGTGTTTCACGGGCCAGCCCATCACGCCGGCAAGTTTTGTGTTGGCATCCACTGAGAACTGTGTCATTTTATCTCCCTTGAACTGTGCCGGCGCATTCTACCCCTCTGCACTTTCGAGGTCTGCACCCAGGCTTTGCATCACGTCTTCAAATCCCGGAAATGAATCCGCAATGCAGTGCGCATCCTGAACCGTCGTTTGTCCTTCTGCCACAAGTCCCGCCACAGCCAGCGCCATAGCCAAACGGTGGTCATGGCGGGACGCAACGGTTTCACCCTGCAACGGTGTAGGTCCCTCAACAACGAAGCCGTCCGGGTGCGGCTGTATACGAGCGCCCATGCGGGTAAGCGCTTCCACAATCACTGCAATGCGGTCGGTTTCTTTAACCCGCAGTTCCGCAGCATCCCGCACAAGGGTTCTGCCTTCCGCCTGCGTTGCGGCAACCGCCAGAATCGGAAACTCATCAATCATCCGCACCACTGTATCGCCACTGACTTCCCCACCCCTTAACTGTGAACTGCGAACACTCAGGGTCGCGACCGGTTCCCCTTCCTCTTCTTTAACGTCCTGAATAACAATATCTGCCCCCATATCCAGTAAAACGTCGAGTATGCCTGTGCGCGTGGGGTTAATGCCCACCCCATGGATTGTCACATGCGAACCGGGCACAAGCAGCGCAGCAACGATGATAAATGACGCCGAAGATATATCGCCCGGTACGCGCGATCGTAAAGGCATAAGATGGTCGATGAACGCCGGATCGAGAGCGATGGTGTGCTGGTCATAATGCAGGGCAGCGCCACCCGCCCCCTGTTCAACGATTTGCGCTGCCAGCATGCGCTCGGTATGATCCCGGGCAGGTCCTGGTTGCTGCACGACCGTTTGGCCTCTGGCATATAAACCCGCCAGCAGGAGAGCGCTTTTCACCTGCGCGCTGGCAATCTTCAGGGGATGCACGCAGCCTGTTAATGGGGTGCCCTTGATAACAAGCGGTGCGCACCCATCTGTATGCCCGATATTGGCGCCCATCTGCCCCAGTGGTTCAGTGATGCGCCGCATCGGTCTGCGCCGTAACTGCGGTTCACCGGTCAATATACTGTCAAAGGGCTGACCCGCCAGAATACCTGCCAGCAACCGCATCGTTGTCCCGGAACGCACACAGTCCAACGGCGCCGCAGGTTTTTTCAACCCATGCAGCCCGCGCCCCTCAATGATGAGCGAGGTGGCGTCCGGACGGGTGATGGCAATACCCAACGCTTGCAGGCACGATAGGGTTGCCAGGCAGTCTCCTGACGGCAGAAAACCGGCAATACGGCTTTCACCTTCAGCCAGGGCGCCAAGTAATAAGGACCGGTGCGAGATGGACTTATCCCCATCAACGCGCACCGCACCTTGCAGAACCGGTGTTTTATGGACCAGCATTTCTGTCATGGATAATGTTCCTTCCGGGTTGCCTGAATATACTGAAGCGCTTCGCGCAGTGCGGACTCACCCTCTTCCCCCTGCGCAACCAGGTCAGCCAGATACCGCAACTGCTCAATATAAACATCCACAGCTTTCAACACCTTATCACGGTTTGTCGACAGTATATCCACCATCATCGTCACGTCGCTGCCGGCAACCCGCGAGGTGTCACGATAACCACCGGCGACTATTTTCCATGCCAGTGGATCCGGAGACGTCGTTTTGTCCGCAGTGCTGATCAGGGCACAAGCCAGCAGATACGGCAGATGGCTGAGCGTACCCACCAGAAAATCCTGCCGGTTGCCTTCAACGATTAACGGCACGGCGCCGATTGCCCTGGCTAAAGCCTTGCCCAATTCCAATGTGCTTTCCGATGTGCGGGGCAGCGGCGAAAGAATGAACGTCCGGTCACGATACAGGTCTTTATCAGCAGCGTCAATCCCCGAAATTTCCTTTCCGCACATCGGATGCCCGCCCAGCGGTTGGATATGTGCCGGCAACTTTGCCATCGCTTGCAGAATGTCCGCTTTGGTGCTGCCCAGGTCCATCAACACACAACCCTCGGCAAGCTGATGGCTGATGCTCTCCATGAGCTTTACGATGCTGCGCACAGGGGTCGCCAGGACGACGACATCCGCCTGCCGGACACCTGAAGTTATATCGGTCGTGCCCGCATCAATAAAGCCCCGTGCCAGAGCGCGATCCACCACGTCCTGGCTTTTGTCCACACCAACAACAGTTTTGCATTGCCCTTTCAAGGCTCCGGCAAACGACCCGCCCATTAACCCCAAGCCCACCACCGTGAGACTAAAGCCAGAAACGTCATCCATAATGGGCACCTATCAAAGTGTGCGCCCAACAGCTGTGGCGATAGCACGCAAAGAATCCATCATTTCCGCAAAGCGTTGTGGCTTGAGGGATTGCGCGCCGTCCGATACCGCTTCCTCCGGTCTGGGATGCACCTCGATAATCAAACCGTCAGCGCCGGCAGCAATCGCAGCCCGAGCTACCGGTACCACCAACTCCCATTTGCCGGTGCCGTGGCTGGGATCAACGATAACCGGCAAATGACTCAGTTGTTTCAACAGCGGTACAGCGCTGATATCCAGCGTGTTACGCGTATACGTTTCGAAAGTCCGGATACCGCGTTCGCACAGCATTATCCGGTTATTCCCGTGGGAAAGGATATATTCAGCCGACATCAACAATTCCTCAATCGTGGACATCATACCCCGTTTTAACATCACCGGGCGCTGGGCTTCCCCTACCGCATGCAACAGTGCGTAGTTCTGCATATTGCGCGCGCCTACCTGCAGAATATCGGCGTAAGTGGAAACCAACGGCACCTGCTCAGGCGACATCACTTCGGTAATGACAGGCAAACCCGTTTTCTCACGAGTCTCCGCCAGCAAACGCAGCCCCTCCTCTCCCAGACCCTGGAAGCTGTACGGGGATGTGCGGGGCTTGAAGGCTCCGCCGCGTAAAAAGTGAGCGCCAGCAGCTTTGACAGCTTCCGCCGTTTCCAGCAGTTGCTCCCGGCTTTCTACCGTACATGGACCTGCCATCATCACAATCTGCTCTGCCCCAATGGTAATATCATTAATGGAGAACACAGTGTCCTGCGGGTGGAACTCCCGGCTGGCTAATTTGAAGGGTCGCAGGACGGCGACTGTCCGTTCCACGCCTGACATGCGGTCAATTCCGTCACGGTCTATCGGGCGCCCGTTGCCGATAACACCAATAATGGTGCGTTCCTCACCTTGTGACAGGTGCGTCTGGCACCCCATCTGTTCTACGCGCGCAGCCACATTGGCAATCTGCGCCGCAGTTGCGCCATGTTTCATTATAATAATCATCATATCTCCTTTTCTTTTACCGGAATTCATCAATCCCCCTCATCGGGTACCGGCGTCGTTGCTGCTGGGTATGAACCCAAGAATTTCACAAACGCAGAATGCCGCATCAAGCCCAGTAAAGCAGCCTCGCAAGCCATATCCTGATTGTGTCCTTCAAAATCCAGGTAAAACATATAACGCCAGGGTTGGTTAAGCCTTGGGCGTGATTCGAGCTTCGTCAGATTAATCCCCCGGGAAGCAAACTCTCCCATGCTCTTATAGAGGGCGCCGGGACTGTGCCGGGTAGAAAAAACCACCGATGTTTTCGACCTCTGTGCCCGCGGCGGGTCATCCAATCCCATAATAAAAAACCGCGTGTAATTGAATGGGTAATCCTCAATCGCTTTATCCAGGATTTCCAGTCCATAAAGCTCTGCCGCCAGCGCGCTGGCGACAACCGCCACGCCGGGTTCCGGGTTATTCACCAGGTCCCGGGCACTTCCCGCGGTATCAAATGCCGGTTCTGGAGTAAGTCCATGGCGCGTCATATAACGCTGGCACTGCGCCAGGGCCTGGGGGTGCGAGCGCACATGGGTAATATCCTCAATCCTGGTTCCCGGCATTGCCATCAGCATATGCCGCACATGGTAAATAACCTCCGCGTTGATGCGCAGGTCGCGCTCCAGAAGCAGTTCATAGGCACCAGCGACCGCCCCTGCCACAGCGTTTTCCACCGGCAGCAAAGCATAATCCGCTTCTCCCCGTTCCACGGTTGGGAACAGGTCTTCCAAAAGCCGGCAAGGTAGTGTATCAACATCCTGACCATAATACTGGCGTATCGCTTCTTCTGAATACGCTCCCGCAACACCCTGAAAAGCAATCATGACCATTTTTATGCCTCCTTCATCAAGTCCGGGCGGAGTGACTGTGCCCCACCCAGATAAACATGCCGCATTTCTGATTGCGTGCGTTCAGTGTTCCAGTGGATCAACACGCGGATACAGTGTCGTAAACTCCCGGCAACATCCATTTCCTGCATGCAGAGCAAAGGGACGTTCGTCCATCCCATTTCCCGGGCTGCCACCGCAGGATAGACTGCATCCAGGTCCGTCGTTGCGGTAAAAATTACACTCACCATATCACAATTAATATTCTCATCTGACAAACCGTTCTGCTCAACAATGGCTTGTAACATAGCGCGCGTGGCTTCAAGAATCGCACCAGTTTCGTTGCCCGAGACCGTTGTAGCCCCCCGGATACCGCGACTTGGCATAAGCTCTCCCCCTTTCCATATAATAAAAAAACGTGGAGCTGGTCGCTCCACGTTTTTTGTTTGCTTTTAGATTTCGCCTATTCTACGAGATCCTTTTGCAGCGCGAAGCAGCCGACCCTTTCGGGACAGCAAAATAAAAGTAATAATAGGCGAACTTCACGCTTTGGGATAAAGTAGACATCAGTTTACTCCTGAATTAGTCCTATGGTACACGCAAAAACAAGTTTGTCAAGCCCCCGACGCATAGATTTATCATTCCCGGATTAGGGCAACTTGTGCGGCGCGGAATAACCTGCTCGTGGCGTTCAGCGGAGGCTCCCGCGCCGCTATTTTCTTTTAAGGTTTTGCGGTTGGCAGACCAACCGCAAAACCTCAATAACGCGTGTCGAGGCGCAGGCTCGTGTTTTTGCCCTATGGGTGAATTAAAACATAGAGCAGAAACGGGAAATAACTCCCGCAAAGTTTTATCATTCCTGGAGTAGGGCAACTTGTGCGGCGCGGAATAACCTGCTCGTGGCGTTCAGCGGAGGCTCCCGCGCCGCTATTTTCTTTTAGGGTGGTGCGGTTGGTCTGCCAACCGCAGCGCATACTCTATCAAAATAGGTAATGTGATGAAACTGAATAGAATACCGGGTATTTGGATTTTGTGCAGCAAGGTCCAAATACCCGGATTGATAACTGATCATACGGCTGGCAATAACCAGGACCCTAACGCATTGCTGCTAAAAGGTTGGCTGCTTCAACCGCTGATATTGTACCTTCCTCAACCTGACGGAGAATGGAAAGCTGCTTTTCATCCTCCTCTTCAACAGAGGTTGGTTGCGGTATGGGAAGACTGTTTTGTGCACCGGCGCTATCAACATGGTGTTCAGCGTGGGCTACCCGCATCTGAGCTCTTGCTGCGGCGCGTTCAGCCTGCTGCCGTGCCCGTTCGGCAATACCTTCTGCCTGACGCTCTACTTTTTCTGCAACACGCTGGGCTTTTTCAGCAACCTTCTCCATTTTACGTCTGAATTTATCGCTATCAAAGTATTTCAACCCCTCTGCCAAATGCGTGTCCAAGTGAGCCATGGCGTTAGTGACTGTAGCCTCAATCTGAGGTCCCAGGTCTTCCAGGAAAGCCAACGATTCAGGGTCGAATGCGAAATTGACGTTGATATCCTCCCCAAATTCTGAATCGGAGTCAGATGCGGAACGGACGACAACACTACCACCTACAATGGCTCTAATGACCGCTTCACCTTCGCCTAATGAACCGGTAACATTCCCCCCCTGCTGACTGAGAACCAAATCGGGAACATTCGTTTTCACCGGGCCACCCACGGTAAGTTCGATACTCAGATTCGGTTCTTCCGGAAGTGAGATTACCAGAGCACCCCCCACTGTTAACTGGATAGGTTTCTCCTGGCGTGAAAGGTGGTTCTAAATGGGCATTACCGCCAACGGCATCAACAACCAAACCCTGCATCAGACCGCCAGCCCTTAGACTGCCTCCCAGATTCCCCAGTTTCGTGGAGCCAGTGATATTCTGCACCCGTGTGCTACCTGAAATAACATTGGCTACAACGGCGCCAGCGCCAGTTTTCATCCGAAGGTTGCCAGCTACGGTATCCAGCGTCACCGCACCAACACCACGTAAATCAGTATTACCCTTGACTGTGCCAATCGTTATGTCCCCATCAATCTTCTTGACTTTGAGATTACCGCGAGCGTTTATGATGTTGAGCATGCTGTTAGCGGGGCACAAGATATCACAATTGTCTTTGGCAGTAAGGATAATAACGTCACCGTCCTGATCAAAAACAAGCGTTTCCTCATCCTCAGCCATATGGACTGTTACCTGATTTACATCACTCCTCTTCACACTAAGATTTCCTTCGCATTCTTCGATAGTGATCCGCGGACTTTCTGAAACCTCAAACGTCTTTTCGTACATTTTATTCTCCTTATTGATTTTAGTTCATGAGTTAATCACTGTGATTATTTATAAAATACTTGATATTATTTATCTAGATATTAAGTATTATAATATATATATTAAAAATGTCAATACTTAAATGAATAAATTAGTGAAAACTCGTTTCAATACGACAGTTATTCACAAAAGATATAAATTCCCATTGTCTGACGTGTTTCTATATCATTGGTTTACCACACCAATACTTTTCGATTAATGGATGGCAGAAGCGAATTGTTGGGTATAATGGACAATAGACCAGCCCAGGGAGGTAACAATTGACCGGAAAAACTTTATCCTTAAACGGTATATTCCCGCCAATTCCGACCCCGTTTGACAGAAACGGTGACGTGCACACCAGGGCATTGACCGATAACATCACACGCTGGAATCAACACGCGCTGGCAGGCTATGTAGTCCTCGGATCCAATGGCGAAGCTGTTTATCTGGGTTGGGAAGAAAAACTCAGCGTGCTGGAGACGGTGCGCCAGGCTACCCCGGAAGGAAAACTGGTCATCGCCGGCACAGGTCTGGAATCCACGCGTGAAACGATCCACTTTACTTTGGAAGCCGCCCGCACCGGCGCGGATGCTGCGCTGGTCCTCACACCACATTATTTTGACGGCGCAATGACCTCTGCGAATCTGGTACAACATTTCCGGGAAGTCGCCGACGCCTCGCCGATCCCCGTTATCCTGTATAACGTCCCCAAATTCACCCACGTTGATATGGATGCCGCGGCAATTGCCCAGGCTTCCCGGCACCCTAACATCATCGGGGTCAAGGATTCCGGTGGAAACATCGCCAAAATTGCTGCTGTCGTGCATCAAACCCAGCCTGATTTCCAGGTGCTGGCAGGATCAGCAAGTTTTCTCTTTGCCGCGTTGACGCTGGGCGCGGTGGGCGGGGTACTCGCCCTGGCGAATATCGCGCCCCAGGTGTGCGTTGACATCCTGCAGCAGACACAAGCCGGAGAATGGGATACGGCGGCTGAACTGCAGCGGCAGATGATCGCGCCCAACGCCACCGTCACAGCGCGTTTCGGGATCCCGGGGCTGAAATACGCGCTGGATATCCTGGGGTATTATGGAGGTCCGGTCCGATCTCCGCTCCTGCCGCTGGCAGAATCCGACCGGCAAATCCTGACCACCATCCTGAAAACTGCCGGGATCGCTACATAACGCGCTCTGCAATAGTGCGCATGCAAAATGACGGCACCCTCGATACAGGAAAACCCGGTCTTTTCGGGGAACCCTTTTACCTTTATAGTCTTCATAAACAGAGAGGATAAAACTTATGCGCCGTACACAAATAGATTTCTCCAAACATATCCGGCAGTGGGATGGTTTTGGCATTAACTATGTCGAGGCTGCGCAGACGCGCGATTACGACGCTGACCCCCAGGAATACGGCGGTTTCAGCTTATTGAACGATGAACAGCGCCAGGAAATCATCGACCTGATCTTTGGCGCAGATGGGCTGAAGCCGGGTGTGGTGAAAATGTTCCTGGATTCGTTTCACCAGCCCGAACCCGGTGACGATTACCAGTTCAACGACCCGGTCATCGACCTGGACGCCTACGACCACGAAAAAGCCACAAAGTGGATGCGGACCTTTGTCCGGGAAGGATTGAAAACGACCCGCGCCCGGGGTGGCGACCTGGAGACCATCGTCACGCTCTACGGCCCCCCCGGCTGGATGACGATGCAGAAAATTATCAGGGGGCGCGATATCGATCCCACACTCAAAATAGAGGTTGCCAAATACCTTGTCTCCTGGGCGCTGTATCTGCGCGAAAAAGAGGGGATCCCCGTCAGCTATGTCAGCGTCCATAATGAGGGCGAAGACTGGGTGCGCTGGCCCGAGGACGGCACCGAAGGTGGGCTAAATCATGATTACAATATGTACTGGCCACCCGAACTGGTTGCAGAATTTATGAGCCTGCTCCCCAAAGTGTTACAAGCCAACGATATGGCGGACGTCACCCCTGCGCCGGGAGAAACGACCAACTGGTACCGCTTCAGTGAGTGGGGCTATGCCGATGCCATTGCGGATAACCCGGAAGCACTCGCCGGACTGGGGCTGATTACCTCCCACGGCTTCCGCGGGAATCCCAACCCCGGGCGCTGGTATGGCGATTGGCGCAGTCTGGGCATTGACATTCTGCGTGACAAGCGCCCCGAACTGCATGCCTGGGTCACCAGCACCAGTTGGGCAAAAATGGATGTGCTGTTCGTGAACGAAATCCGCAACAACATCTATTGCGCCAAAGTCAACGCCATCATTCCCTGGGCGGCGATTCAGCGTCCAGGCATATGGGTTGGCGGCGATCCCAATCCGGGCTGCGCCTTCCGGGTCTACGATGATGGGCACTATGACGTGATGCAGGGCTATTATTACTACAAGCAAGTTTGCCGCGCGGGACAGCCCGGGATGATGGTCACCAGGTGTATCAGCAACGACGCCAGTATAGGGCTGATCGCCTTTGCCGGTAACGGGACCGGAAATCCCGATGCCTTTGTGGTGCTGAACCTGGGTGAGGAACCTGTAGCGCTGGACATCGAGATCGCCGGCACTGCGAGCCAGGCTTTCACCGTCTTCCGCACCGGTCCAGAGGAAAACTATATCCCCCTGGGCGAAATGCTGTGCGCCCAAGGATCCATCAGCTATGAAGCCCCAGCAGGCTCCGTGACAACATTCTATGGAAACTAAAGCGTAAGGAGTAAAAGTACAAAGTATTGCGTGTTGCGTATTTCGTATTGATTTCGTTGGTCAGTCACTTGAATAACAGGTTGTTATTTGTGCTGCGATAAAAATTATTATGTTCTTCAATTATCTTTGATGAACTAGCCCACTTTGATTACAGACCATTACGCAACACGAAGCCCAGTCCGCTGGGCATTACGCTTTACTTATTACGTTCCCTTGTCCATCATAAGCGCCGTGGTATACTCGTTTTATAGCTTAACTCTCATATTTCTGGAGGAAAAATGATAGACGCCGAACTGTTAGAAATTCTGCGCTGCCCTTATTGTGTCAGCGGAGAAACCCGGCGCACGGATAAAGAGGACCCGGGTGTTTTGAATCTCGTTCGCGACGATTCCTGGCTGGTATGCCAGGATTGCAACCGCAAATATCCCATTCGCGATGAAATCCCCGTTATGCTTATTGAAGTGGGTGAAAAATGGGCTTCCACCGCTGTTAACGCCTTGCCGGTTCCTCCGCCAGAAGAATCCTGATGCCCGTATCCCGATTCAACTGGCCGGTCATAGCTTTAAGCGGTGCAGGTGTCGGTTTCATACTCCTCGGCTTGTTGGCCCTGGCAATACCCACAGCCCAGGAGGGTATGCGCATCGTTGAACTTGATCAAGAGCACGCGCTGTACCTGTTGGATATCGCCGGTGGATTCGTGATTCTCTTCGGTTTGCTTCTCACCTGGCTCGGAGGACAGCTCTGGAGCCGCCAGCTTCGCGCCTAGAGTGCGCTGAAATCCCTTCTCTCCCCCACAGCCCCGGCACATATGCCGTGGCTTTATGCCTTGATGCGCAGCATAGCTGCCGCATTGGCGCCCTGGGCACCTATGATCTCCTCCCCGGATACTACATCTACGTGGGCAGTGCCTGGGGATCCGGTGGACTGGCAGCACGCCTGAACCGGCATCTGAGCGGGAAGGGGAAAAAGCATTGGCATATCGACTATTTACGCCAACTCGCATATCCCACTGCTCTTTGGCTGGCGCCGGGAGAACACCTTGAATGCGTATGGGCGCAGGTGCTGCACAGCCACCCGCAAGCGCGTACGCCAATCCCGTGGTTCGGCGCTTCCGACTGCCGCTGCGACACGCACCTTTTTTTCTTCAGCACCATGCCGGACCTCTCCCTCATTCCCTCCCCTAGAGGGGAGGGAGGCCTGTTTAAGCTTCGATTACAAAAAACAACGCCTTAAGCTGACACGCATTGGGTAACCAAAGGGGATAGTCCCTACGAGGCGCCTTTGGATCGAAGTCCTTTGGCTTTCAAGCGCAGGTCACGCCCACATCCCAGGTTCAGCCTTCCGCGCCACTACGTTCTCAAAGGTTGACAACTCACCCGCTCATGCTATACTCCTCACCGTTGGGTCGTTAGCTCAGTCCGGCAGAGCAGGGGCCTTTTAAGCCCAGGGCCACAGGTTCGAATCCTGTACGACCCACAGCGGTTTCCCCCGGCATGTCCGGGGGGGGCCGTCGTTTTGTAATTCTTCCCAGTCCATATCTCCAGTCAGGGTTAAGTCCATCCTCCAGACCCATGTCTTTTGATGTCGTTCATGCTATACTGAAATCATCAGCTGCGTTCATCGTGTATTCTGAAAAAGGATGTGGGCATAAGATGATCAGCTCTCTGGGAAAACGTACGCGGCAACTTTCTCAAACTTCGGTGGCGATTGACCTGGAGCTACACAGCTGTCACGGTGGGGGCCTTACTCGTTGTTTTACTTATCCTGGCGCTGCTCATCCTGCCATCCATCCTCCTGCCAGATGATTTAGTCGCTCCAGGTTCTGCTGCATTCTGGTTCCAGGCTGCGAACGAGCAAAGCGTTCCATTAGCGCGCTACCTGTTAAGTGAATCGCCCATCAATACTGAGGGCATCGCCCTCCTGGTGAACTATTCGGATACTGCCCGGTTCGGTCGCTACGACCTTTTCCACGTGGGCACCATTCATCTCTATGTAGGGACAACTACTAACATTGAAATGTTTATCATCGGCGCAGATGGATCGTTACTCGGTAGAACATACTATCCGGAGTTTCCAAGTACAGGCGAACCCTTTGACGCCTCCAGTATACCTGGTTTGGAACAGCCCCTACAAGCTGCCCTGGCGGGTGAACGCGATCCTGACCATCTCGTCACAATGCGTGAATCAGAAAAAGAACTCATTGTGACGGCGCCGGTCTATGGCTTTGATGAATCCAGCGACCGGCTTCTCGGTGTCGTCGTCTATACAGCCGAGACGATTCCGACGAAGGATGATATGGCAGAAAACACCCTGTCGCTGGCGGCCCGGGCTGTACTCCTTTTTGTCATTGGCGCAGGTGTTATGGGTGCGTTATTCGGTTCCTGGACCGCCAAACGTATGGTGGACCGGCTAAAAGCCCTGGCACAGGCGACCCATGCCTGGAGCCGGGGGGATTTTTCTGAATTCATCGACGATTCTACCGGGGATGAGATCAGCCAGCTTGCCCACCGGTTAAACACCATGGCAGAACAGCTGCGGGACTTGCTCAAACGCCGGCAAGCTATGGCTATTTCTGAGGAGCGAAACCGCCTGGCGCGTGACCTCCACGACAGTGCGAAACAGCAAGCACTGGCGGCTTCCTTTCAACTGGGCACAGCGATCACCCTGTTTGAGCGTAACCCGCAGGCTGCAAGAGAGCACCTGATAGAAGCAGACACATTGGTAGACACGGTTCGCAAGGAACTGACCGACCTGATCCTTGAACTGCGGCCACCGGCGATGGATGGGCGCGATTTTACCGAAATCATGAATGAATACGCCATCGAATGGGCGCATCAAAATAGCATTGAGATTGACGTAAACGTTCCTGGGCATCCTGAATTAGCACTGGAAGTCACGCAAACACTCTTCCGCATTATGCAGGAGGCTCTGGCAAATATAGCGCGGCACAGCGCTGCCAGTCATGTCAATGTCAGTCTGAATTGCGGAGAGTCTGTTAAGCTAACCATCACGGACGATGGGTGCGGTTTTGAAACCTACAACCAGCATGATGGCATGGGGCTCCAGTCCATGCGCGAGCGAACCGCGTCGCTGAAGGGTGAATGCATCATCGAAAGCAGTCCGGGTGAAGGCACCAGAGTCTATGTGACTATACCGATAAGTTGATAGTGAGGAAATTTATGTCTGATCCAATTACTGTCATGATCGTTGACGACCATGAGATGGTTCGCCAGGGTGCCGCAAGTTACCTTGAAGCGCAACCGGATATCACTGTGGTTGCCGAAGCTGAATCAGGCGAACAAGCGGTCAAGTTGGCGCGAGAATACGTCCCGGATGTGGTGTTGATGGATTTGGTCATGCCCGGGATTGATGGGGTTGAAGCCACACGCCAGGTGAAAGACATCAGCCCGCGAACACAGATTATCATATTGACCTCTTATCATCAGGACGAACACATCTTCCCCGCTCTCCAGGCAGGCGCAATTTCCTACCTGCTGAAGGACGTGAAGGCTGGAGAACTTGTCGAAGCCATACACCGTGCAGCGCAGGGCGAAGCCACCCTGCACCCCAGGATTGCCGCGCGGGTCATCAAAGAGTTCAGCCGTGGTGAGATTGACAAAAGCAGCCCCTTTTCTATCCTGACCGAGCGGGAGATGGAAGTTCTCAAGCTGATTGCCAGGGGACATACGAACAGCAAGATCGCCGAGGACCTGGTCATCACAATCGGCACCGTCAAGGGGCACGTCAGCAACATTCTCAGCAAATTGCACCTGGCAGATCGCACGCAGGCAGCGGTCTATGCCTGGCAACAGGGCATTGTCCGGCGCGAATAGCTACATCCCCTCTCATAGACGCTTCACTTCCAATACCAGGTCTATCGAGTCACCGGTCTTGAGATGGGTATAGAAACCCGTCTTACGATACATACAAAACCTCCTTCCAGACTCGTGCTATTCTTCACCAGGCGTGCTATGCTGCTTATAGGTTCGATAAGAAGGATTGAGCCTATAAGTGCATCAAATCACCAATATGCAGGGAGGCTGGATATGAATAAACAAAAATCAAAATCGCAGGGCTGGATTTACGGGCTGGTCGCCTTGATTCCTGTGCTTGGCTGCCTGTTAGCAACGGCAGTCGCAAACCACAGACTCCCGAGTTTGCCGGGAACCCTTGAGTCCAGGATCAACATAGACAACATGACGCAGGTTCTGGTACCCGGTTCAGAAGATATCACCTTCGCGGAGAAAGGTGCCTACGCAGTCTATTACGAATACCGCAGTATCGTGGATGGCGTCGTCTATGCGAGTAGCGAGACGCCGCCTGCCCTGGACTGTACTTTGACCTCAAAGGCATCCAGTGAAGACATCAGAGCGGTTCCTGACTATGTCAAAACCAACACCTACACCACCAAAGAAAGAGAACGCGTGGGTGTGTTGATCCAAAGCATCACCATTAAAGAACCCGGCGCCTACACCTTCGCCTGCCGTTACACGGATGGCAGTTCGCAACCTGAAATCGTGCTCGCAGTGGGACCAAACATTATGTGGGAATTCTTTGGTGTCGTAGCAGAATATGGTCACCCGATAATCACAGGCGTTATCACATTACTCTTCACAACGTCAGTCGCGATCGTTATCGTCATTTTGATTGCATTCAGGCGTCATGAGTTAAAAAGGCAAGGGTTGGAGGTCGTCAATGAAAAAATCTAATCCCCAACCACCCCAGTTTTTTGCCTGGCTGGCTTCTGTTAACACCATATCTTTGATTATCGCCTCCCAGTTTCTGGCACGGGGCGGCAATCCCTATCTGCGTTACACAGGGGTGTCAGTGCTGATGGTAGCCGGGGTATTCATCTTTACGCCATTCTATCTGATTTCAAAGCATGGGAGCATAAAACACGGTCAAACCTATATGCAGGCGAGGATTGTGGTGGATCGAGGATTATTCTCTATCACACGGCACCCGCAATATCTCGGCTACATTCTTCTCGCCTGTGGATTTGCTATGTTGTCGCAGCATTGGGCAGTCGTGCTGCTGGCGATCACAAGTACCATTTTCTTCAACCTGCAAGCCGTGAATGAGGAAACATACTGCCTTGCCCAATTTGGAGAACCCTACACGCGCTATCTCCGGCGGGTACCCCGATTTAATGTCATTTTGGGCGCTGTTCGCCAATTCCAAAGTAGAAAAAAGTAATTACAATCAATGGCACTGGAATCATCTTCCCGGAAGCCTCCCTCTGTACTCAGGGGCAAAAGCTTCCGGGAAGGTAAGTGAGAAAAACATGACAGTCAAAACAGAGTTCACGCCTGTTGATTTTGCGAATATCCTCGCACATTACGATTTGGGTACCTGTACCCAATCAGAACCGATCTCACAGGGCACAGTTCAGACCAACTATGTTCTGCACACTACCCAGGGCAAGTATGTGTTCCGGTACTACGAAAACCGTGACCGGGATTCCGTCCTATTTGAAAGCGATTTGCTCTCTTTTCTCGCGGAACGCCGGTATCCATGCCCGGTTCAAATCAGAAATGACGAAGGCGCGTACGTCGGCACCTACGATAATAAACCCTACACCATCACCCATTTTATTGAGGGCCAACCCATCGAAAAACCCGATTATACTCACCAACAGCAGCTCATTCAAAAAGCCGCGGAATTACAGATACTGACCCAGAATTTTCACTCACCTTATATACGCCATCGCTGGAATTATGATTCTGATTTGTGTCGCAACCTGGCATACGACGAAGCTAAGCGGATAAACACGCAAAGCGCCTACGAAAAATACGCATGGCTGGCACACGAACTAACGAAACTCAACCTGCCCCCCGCATTGCCAAAAGGGATTTGCCACTGTGATTTTCATTTCTCAAATATTCTTTTTCACAATGACACATTAGTAGCCCTCCTCGATTTTGATGACGCCAACAACACGTATCTGCAATTCGATATGGTGGGCTTGATTGAATATTGGGCATGGTCCCATACAGCTGGCAGGCTTGATCTCGCACGTGCCCGGGACGTTGTGCAGGAATATATGAAACACCGCCCTTTATCGCTGATTGAACAGCAGCATCTGTATGATGTCTATAAGCTAAGCATTTTATTTGATTGTGTGTGGTATTTTGAACGAGGAAGTGCCCAAAATTTCTATGAAAAGCGGAAAGTAGATGCCTTGACCACGTTGGGCAGGCAGCACTTCACAGAGAGACTATTTCAACAGTGAAGGAGACAGATAAATGGAAACTGAGATCCAGGAAATCATTGACCGGGAGACACGGGCATGGGACACACAAGACGTGGCGCTGCTTCTCTCCATATTCCATCCGGATATGGTTTGGCCCTGGCCACCAACCAGCCATGACCATGACCCTATAACGTGGGAGCTGGCCTTAGGCAAGTTTGACCCCCACCGCTGGAAGCAATTCTATCAGGCATTCTTCAAAGAGTACAAACTCGTGCACAACAGAAGAGAGACCAAAAGAATTGCGATCTCGGAACAAGGGGATGGCGCTTTTGCTGTCGTCGATATTGACACCCTATGGGTTGGTATGGACGGGCAGGAAAGCCACTGGCTGGGACGGGTCTGTAAAGTCTACGCACGCGTGGCTGGTGAATGGAAGCTGACCATGCACACCGGTGTACTCACCTACTGACGCATCTCAGAGAAGCAGAAAGACGAAACAGATGTGCTTTATTTTGAAAGCATAACTGGACACTAAGTTGAGCAGCACACAATAAAGATAACAATTCTTAATAAATAACCGGCAATGAAGAATATCTGTATTGTGATAACACTTGTAGGTTTGCTTGTGACGGCTTGTCAGGTATCACACCCACCACACCCTGACCTTACACCCACAGCGGCTGGCCTTGACCTTTTTGATAACACTCGGACGCACATCCGGAACCTGGTGGCGGAAGGCAAGGTGCCATCAATGGCTGTCGCTGTCGCCCAAGATGGTGAGATGATCTGGGAGGAGGGGTTTGGTCTGGCTGACCTCGCAAAGAAAATACCTGCCACCGAACACACACCCTACCCCCTCGCCTCCGTCTCCAAGCCACTAACTGCATCGGGGCTGATGATTCTTGTGGAACGGGGTCTGATCAACCTGGATAGCCCAATCAACGATTATCTGGGTCAAGTTAAACTCCAGGCCCGGGTTGGCGACGCGGCTGAGGCTACAGTGCGCAGAATAGCCAGCCACACAGCCGGACTCCCGCTTCACGCTCAAAATTTCTACGACGGTGAACATTACCAACCGCCAGCGATGGATGAAAGTATCCACCGTTATGGTAACTTAATCACTGCACCTGGTGATCGATATCAATACTCCAACCTGGATTACGGCATTCTTGGCTATGTGATCTCGCGTGTGTCCAGTACCGCTATGGGGCGACGGTATACATATGCGGAGTTTATGCGTGACGAGGTGTTTTCACCTCTGGGGATGGATCACACATCAGTCCACATTGGACCCGGTCTGGATGAGGGTCAAGCTGTTAAATACACCGCTGATGGGACAGAGATTCCCCCCTACGATACTGACTGTCCAGGTGCTTCAGCGATTTACAGCAGCGTCCACGACCTTATCCGCTTTGCGATGTTTCACCTCAAGAACGTACTTCCCGACCAGAAAGCCATCATCAGCGCTGCTGCCATTGACCAGATGCAGCGACCAGGTTCAGGGACTGGTCCAACACGGGAATGGGAGCGTAAGGGTAGCGGTTATGGATTGGGTTGGTTCATAGGTGTTACAGAAGAGGGGTTCCAAGTCGTGCAGCACAGCGGTGGCACCGTTGGCGTGAGTACAATTCTGGCTCTGGTACCTGACAAAAATCTCGCCGTGGCGGTCCTCTCAAATACCAACACCCAATGGTCTGATGCGATATTAATCGAGATCCTGTGTGCTCTTCTACCCATACAAATGGAAGAATTCCTTCCACAGGATAATCCAGCGGAAGACAAACCATCGTTTGCACCTCCACCCGAACTCATTGGATCATGGAAGGGATTTATTCACACATACGAAGGAAAGGTCGCTCTGCTCCTGGAGATAGGTCAATCCGGTGATATCTATGCCACATTGGACAATCAACCCGGCGCGGTCCCCCTTGAAGATATAAGTTATGAGAACGATTTTCCGAAATTCATGAATGCAGGGGATGGTCCTTTCCTGCGCGGGTGGATATTTGGTGAACTTGAAACCGCAGATGTCATCCGGGGGCAGCCCACCAAGCTGTGGCTTGAGTTAAAGCTTCGCGGAAATATTCTCAATGGCGCACTCATTGCGTTCTCTCAAAAAGAACTCTATTCTGGACCTCTTTCACACTGGGTGGAATTAGTAAAATAGCTAACCTGACTTCCCTCATACAGCGGCATAGGATACCTATTAGCATAAAACTTTCCATTTGTCGCTTTCAATACAAACAATCCTGTGCTATATTGTCAGTGTTTCTACCAACCCAGAAGGAGCTTACTCTATGACAGAACTCAAAATCACTTTGGACAATCTGGATGAAATCCTCTCCGCTAAACTTGATCAAGCAGAAATTTCCCGCGCCAAGACCCTCTTCCTCAAAAAGCTGTCCGAACTGGGCCATCTCTTTTACGGTGGCAAAATGCAGACCTTGCCAAAAGCTGGCGTGTTCGGCTTTAATTGGTTCAACGTCTGGTACACACCCGGTGTTTCCCAGATTTCGACCATGATTCGCGACGATAACGACGCATCTTATGATCTGTCCAATCGCGGAAACCACGTCGCCGTTGTGAGTGACTCGACCCGCGTGCTGGGTGATGGTAACTGCTCACCTTCCGGCGGTCTGGGCGTGATGGAAGGGAAAGCTTTCCTGATGAAATACCTCGGTGCGGTGGACGCCACAGCGCTGTGCGTGGACAGTCGCGACGCGCAGGGCAAGAACGATCCCGACAAAATCATCGACTTTGTCAAAATGATCCAGCCCAGCTTTGGCGCCATTAACCTGGAGGACATCTCACAGCCCAATTGCTACAAAGTGCTGGACACGCTGCGGGCGGAATGCGATATCCCGGTCTGGCACGATGACGCCCAGGGCACGGCGTGTGTCACGCTGGCAGGCCTGATCAATGCGCTCAAACTCGTGGATAAAGACATCGGTGAGGTCAAAATGGTGCTCCTGGGCGCGGGCGCCTCCAACACCACCATTGCTCGAATCATCATCGCTGCCGGCGGCAATCCCGCAAATATGGCGCTGTTTGATTCGCGGGGTGGGCTGCACAAAGGTCGCACCGATATCGCTGCAGACCCGCGTTTCTACCGCAAGTGGGAACTGTGCGAACAGACCAATCCGCAGCGCATCAGCGATTTCGATGAAGCCATGACCGGCGCCGACGTGCTGATTGCGGCGTCCAGACCCGGACCCGATGTGGTCAAACCGGCATCCGTTGCGTTGATGGCGCCCAAATCCATCGTCTTTGCCTGTGCGAATCCCGTGCCGGAAATATATCCCTATGCTGCTAAAGAAGCTGGCGCCTATATTATCGCCACCGGTCGCGGTGATTTTCCAAACCAGGTCAACAACTCCGTGGGGTTCCCCGGCATCCTCAAGGGCGCCCTCATGGTCCGGGCAAAAACAATCTCGGATAGCATGACCATTACTGCAGCCAGGTCGCTGGCATCCTTCGCGGAGAAACGGGGCATCACCCCGGACAACATCATCGCCACCATGGACGAAGCCAATGTCTTTGCCTGCGAAGCTGCCGACGTGGCGATGCAGGCGGTTAAAGAAAATTTGGCACGGGTTGAACTCACCCGAGAGCAGGCTTTTGAGCAAGCCTCCACCGAAATCACCCAGACCCGCGCGCTGATAGATGCTATGGTCGCGGAAAACTTTATCGCCCAACCGCCGCAGAGCATGCTGCAACGAAGCACTGGACTGGACGATAAACAACTTATAACACCAGCACCTTCCCGGAAGCTTAACTAGTCAAACGCCACACCACCAGTCACTGTTCCAGAGACTAAAACGCTTCCGGGAAGGTTATATTTCCATCGTTTCCCGCCTGCACCTTCCCGGAAGCGTTTGATGACGTACAGGAAGTTCAACTCCCACCGTTTTACGTTCTCAGCTTCCGGGAAGGGCAGAGACCGGCAGATATACTGTAAAAGCGGCACCCTCACCCCATTGGCTTTCAACCTCAATGCGTCCGCCATTGGCTTCGACCAGGTTTTTGCTGGTCGCTAATCCAAGCCCGATACCTTTGGGCTTGGTGGTAAACAAGGGCTCGAATAGCTTCCCCATGTTTCGGGCGGGATGCCGGTACCGGTGTCACATACGCTGACCCGTACCCCGCGGGTGGTTTCCGGCAGCCCATCAAGGGATTCCCCACTGGATTCCGCATAAGGCTCACAGTTTATCGTTACTTTTCCCCCCTCCGGCATCGCCTGGTAGGCATTGACGATCAGGTTATTCAAAACCAGGGCTATCTGCTGAGGATCAACCCAGACCGGTGGTAAATCATTGGGAATGACCATATCCACAGAAATGCCCTCCGGTGCACGATTCCTTACTAAACTCTCCTCAATCAATGCCCGCACCCCAGTTTGCTGGCAGTCGCCGGATTTGGTGCGGGTAAAATCCAGCAAATCAGAGACAATCTTGGCGGCTTTGTTCACTTCTTTGTCAATCAAACTCAGGTATTCCCGAGTTTCGACATCGGCGTCCGGTAAAACCAATTTCAAGAAGTAGATGGCATTTGTAATCACTCCCAGCGGATTGCGCAGCTCGTGACCCACACCGCCAGCGAGTGCGCCCAACACAGCTAGTCGCTCCTGGCGGATCAGTTGTTCCTGTATGGCTTCCAGGTCGCGGGTACGCACCTCGACCATTTCCTCCAGTCGTTCCGAGTATTCCCAAAGCGCCTCAGTCGCCCGTTTCAACTCGGTAATGTCCAAACCATAGACATTGACAAACCTCCCTTCAACGATGGGAGCAAAGGTCAGCGAAAGAACCTTGTCGTCAATTTCAATTTCACCTGTTTTGACTTCCACATCTCCAAGGGCATCCTGCACGAGCTGGAACCACAGGTCCGGCAGCGGTTCCCCGTTGACATAGTTCCAGTGCTTTAGCAGAGGCGCACTTGCAGTGTTGTGATAAATGACAGTTCCATCCGTGGCGATACTTAAAACAGGATTCGGATTCTGGGCTGGGAATTTTGAGAGCTTGTTGATTTCCTCTAAAGCCTGCGTCCGCGCGGTGATTTCAGCTTGCAGTTCACGGTTGGTTTGGTTCAATTCGGCAGTGCGTTCCTGCACGCGGATTTCGAGCTGCTTGTATGATTCCCGCAACATTTCTCGAGATTCTGCGTTTTCAAAAATATTTTTATTGACGATCCGTGAAGCCTCAATAATGAGCACTGATCCAGATAGCCAGACCAGGGCATAAGACAGCTTGGAGCCATTGGCGGACCGCTGCTCTTCCGCCAGGTACGGGGCTAAAGGCACAGAAACACTGACACCGCCGCGCACATCCCCTACCACATAACCCTGCTGCTCATGACATTTAAGGCATCCTTCCTGTGTGATCAAAGGCCGCATCAGACGCACTGAGGGTGAACCCTGGTATTGCGTAAATTCAATGACTTCAACTTCTCCAGTTTCGAAGGCCTTGAGTGCCCGGCGTTCCCAATCATCAGGTGCGTTTTCCGGACGCAGGGGGAGCAAACTGGTAAGATGCCCATCCGCCCCATATGTCTCCGCAAACTCTTCGTTCATCTGGCGCAGCGCATAAGCTGGATTCATCAACGTAAGCTGCACACCGGAGGGCGTGATGATATCGCGTTCTGCGATGTGATCTAAAAAGGGATTAGGCGGGGTACGCGCGTCGACAGGCACGTAAAAACCACCGTGTGTTGCTGCCCAGAATCGGAATGCTTCATCCTTTTGCAGGTGGGTGCGCGCTTCTCTGATCGCCAGGTTTTTCTTCGCCTGGTCCAGCACAGCAAGATCGCGCGCCAGCAGGAATGCCAGGACCAATGTCCAGAATACAACAATCCACCAGGTATACTTCACCAACCCTTTGGGGTGTGGTGGTTTACTATTATCCGTTGCGCGCATCAGAGCTGCCAAAATAATCTAATATCCTTTACCCTATCTTCTATGACATACACGGTTTGTGCTGCAGGCAGCACAAACCGCATGACCTTTGTGCCTCAGGATACCGGCGAGTGTTTTTGTTATGGAAAGATGGTCATCAACAACCAGTCTGTGAAGCTTCCTGCCTATAATTCAATTTTCGTGCAAGGCAAATGCAGCGTGAAAACAGTACCTTTCCCCCATTGACTTTCAACCTCGATACGTCCTCCGTTGGCTTCGACCAGGTTTTTGCTGGTCGCCAATCCCAGTCCGATCCCTTTGAGTTTGGTGGTAAATAAGGGTTCGAATAATTTCCCCATGTTTTCAGGCGTGATACCGGTGCCTGTGTCGCAAACATGGACGTGTACCCAGCGGCGGGTTTCCGGCAGTCCATCGTGGGATTCCTCATTGGAATCTGCATACGGTTCACAGGCTATTGTCACATTACCGCCGTCCGGCATCGCCTGGTACGCGTTGGTAATCAGGTTGTTGAAGACCAGAACCATTTGTTGTGGATCAATCCAGACCGACTCCAAGTCAAGAGGGACCTGGATATCCACCGCAATCCCCTCTGGAGCGGGATTCTTCCCCACACTCTCTGCAATCAAAGCCCTTAGCTGGCTTGGTTGGCGGTCACTGGATTTGATACGGGCAAAGTCGAGTAAATCAGAAACAATTTTGGCAGCATTATTGGCTTCTGAGTCGATCATACCCAGGTATTCCTGAGCTTCAACATCAGCCCCTGGTAAAATCATCTTTAAGTAGTAAATGGCATTCGTAATCACGCCCAGCGGATTGCGCAGCTCATGCCCCACACCCCCTGCCAGTTCGCCCAAAACGGCTAAACGTTCCTGACGAATTAAACGTTCCTGGATAACCTCCAGATCGCGCGTGCGCTCCGCGACCATTTCTTCCAACCGTTCAGAATATTCCCAGAGGGCCTCAGTCGCGTGTTTGCGCTCTGTAATGTCCAAGCCATAGACATTGACAAACCCCCCTTCAATGATGGGGGCAAAGGTCAGCGAAAGGACTTTATCAGCTATTTCGACTTCTTCGGTCTTTATAACAACCTCTGCAAGGGCATCCAGCACAAAGCGGAGCCATCGGTCCGGCAGCGGTATCCCTTCCACATAACCCCAGTGGTTAAGCAGTAGTTCACTTGCGCTGTTGTGATACAGCACGGTTCCGTCTTTTGAAATGCGCAGCACAGGATTCGGGTTCTCAGCCGGAAATTTAGCGAGTATTTCGATTTCTGCCAAAGCCTGCTTCCGCTCTGTGATATCGGTCTGGATAGAAGTAGAATGAATAATCCGACCTTCGGTGTCTTTAACGGCAGAAACATTTAAAAGGACGCTTCTTTTCTCCCCGGATTTTGCCATGATGGTCAATTCCACACTTTGCACCTTGCCTGTTCTTTGCCAGGTAGCGAAGGCTTGCCGGGCTTTATCTTGCGATTCAGGCGCATAAACCGATGTAATGAGTGGTTTTCCGACGATTTCATCTTTTGCATAACCCAGAATCACCCAAGGCGTGGCGGTTGATGTCGATAATCGTTCCTTCCGGAGAAACAATATAGCAATATTCCACATTATTCTCGAAGAACTGCCTGAAACGCGCCTCACTCTCCATAAGAGCCAGTTCCGTTTTCCGCTTCTCAAACGTATCTTCAAACATGGCGACCACTTTTCCAGAGGGCAGCTTGAAAATATAATTTTCAACCCACTGGGTGATGCGGTCATCCACATATTGCGTCAAAGGGATTTGAGTGGCGTTTCCAGTCTCCCAGGTTTCACGCAGTTTTGGCAGTAATCCAATCGAAGATTCATCGGGAAATAATTCTTTGATGGTTTTGCCCAACACTTCTTCTATTTTTAGATGCGTGATCTTCTCGCCAAATTCATTCATGTCCACAAATCTGAAATCTTCTCCATTCGCGACCGGTTCGTAGATGGCGATAGCTTTATCCATATTGTCAATGACTTCTCTGAGCAGAGTTTCGCTCTTTTCAAGGTCTCCTTCAACCTGCATCCGATCAGAGATATCATGGAATGTGACAATGAGTTTATCGGTCAGAAAAGTAGCATAGAGTTCACAGGTACGCGTAGATCCATCTGCGCACGTTACCTGATAAATACCGGTATTGACAGTCTTGCGGGTCGTGCGTGCCTCCTCCAGGGCAACTTTCCAACGGTCAATAACTTCGCTCCGGTAATCGGGATCAGGATAGGCGATTTGATACCATTCGGATGCCGTAGGTGCCGTATGCCCGAAAAGGGTAAAAGCGCTATGACTCCAGTATTCAATGACATCATCATTGACGTCAACCAGGGCAATGGGAAAAGGCGTCGCGTCAAGTATGGCGCGCAGTTGCGACTCGCTGATAGCGTCATGCGTATTATTGTGCGCATTGTTCATATTGTTTGTATCCTTAAAAAGCCACTCAGACTGTAATTATTTGGTCCCCATCCCTACAGGCTTCGCTTAACGCCGATTTCAATCCTTACGTTCAGCCATACGACTGCACTGCGGATCAAATCATACGTTGCGTTCGCTGCTTAAAACCATGAAAAACCCGAACGACAACTTACAAAAAATGCATGAAAAAATCATCACCCGATAAAGGTAAGGTATATTTTCATGATCTGTTCATAGTATACACTAGTACCGGTATATACTATCACCCAGCGTGGGATGTAAAAACACAGTTTGCAGTCTTGGCATACACTGCAGACCGGGCTGCCTGTACCCATCACTAAACCAGTGATCACCTTCCCGGAAGTTAATGTTCTGCCTTTAGTGTCCGATAAAGAACAAGCGCGCTTCATCAATCATCGACGCGTTCGACGAACGCGCCCTACCTGTTGTTGGCATCACACGACGCCCTGCTTATTCTGAATTCGCCTTGATCATAGTTTTCGCCATTGATTGAAAGCTTTGTTGCGGTATAAAATTCTTCGGAACCGGAGGTGCATCTCTGAATTGAGATTTATCAATCAGCCCGTCCATTAAAAATCTTGCCTGTAAGTGCTCCGATGCTTCGGGTTGCTCTGCTGTCACATCCATATGCCCGGCATCTCCCATGACCACCAGGTGACCTTTGTCAAAATAAGGTAGATGCGTATAGGGTGCGGACTCACGGCTTCCGTATATCAACAAAGTTTCAACACCGCTGTGCTGCCATACCCGGTGCTTTTCGGGCAGCGGTTTAGTTGGCCAACGCACATACTTTGTGGGTGCCCATCCCAGCTTTGCCAGAGGAGCTCCAATGATCGATCCGGGTGGATCAAGTTCCTGCTCGTAATCCCGCTCCGGTCCCGTCCTGGTTGAGTAAAGTTTTGCGCACATATCCCCCCAATTGAACCAATCCACGATCTGCTCCCACATCACATGCATAAACGCCAACCCGCTGTAATCCCCTTGTTCAGCCGCCACAAATGCATCGCAGAACTGCGCTGTTGTTTCATAGGTATATAAACCCATGTAGATCATGAGTTTGATTCTGCCCGGATCAATTGTGATGCCATGCCAGGTGCGGGGTAAAGTCGCCATGACATCCCTTATCGTTGTGACAATATCCCCAACCTCGACAACACGTTCGCTCATTTGCCATAACTCGTTCAGGCGATGCAGCTTGGAATCCACACCGTCCGGCTCAGCCATCCCCACATTGAAAGGGAAAGCGCCTTCGGTGATGATGCAGCGATGGATACTTTCCGGATAACGAATACAATAGGCATAGGCAACAGCCCCCCCATAACTTCCCCCTATCAGGTTGATGCGAGCATACCCGAGTGCCTGGCGAACATCCTCCATATCGTCGACAACATCGATCACACCGTACCCCGCCAGGTCAACACCTTCTCCCTGGAGGCGCAGCGCTACAGTCGTCAATGTTGTGCCGATAGACCGGCATGTCGTCATGCCCCAGCAGGTCCGTCTGCAGTTTGAAAAGCGTATTGATCTCCGGTGCCCGTAAAACAGTTGGGCCATCAACACCGCGGTACCCGACCATCACGACATCGTGGCTTGCCAGCAGCCATTGCGGCAGCTGCTGCAGTTTGATATTGGGCAAACCAGGCCCACCTTCAAACATAAAAACAGGTTCTGCCGGGTCGGACCGTACCGAGTGAACACGCGCCACCGGCAAACGGATCAGCCGCGATCTTTCATCGGCACGATTTTCCGGCACAACGATTTCGCCAATGTCTGCCTGATACCCTTCAATGACTTCCGACCGCAGTGTTACTTCACCAGCTTGTGATTTCATAATATTCTCCTATCGTTATCCTTTTGAGATACATCACAATCCCTGTGCGTTTCGTCTTTCGGGCTACATCTATAGCCGTGGAATCTGCCGGATAGAAATCATAGCGCTTTTAATCCCAATTGCGCATTTTTCCCGCTCAATAAGCAGTGTCAAGTCCCATACGCCCCGCCTGTTTCAAAATCTTCAGCATGCGGAAAGTCGATTCCAATTCCAGCGCTATTTTCTGCCGCCTGTTTTCACCCAAACCCATATGATAACCCGAGACATAATAACCCCCGCTTTTACCCTGTTCGATCAGGAACGCCCGCGGGAAGCACCACCGATTCTCTGCGGTGCGAAAACTGTCGAGATAATTGAGCCCGGATGCAAACCAGTTACTGGAAACCGCGGGGGCAAAGGGCGCCAGTAATTCCATGCGCATCACCAATTCCCGCGTGTCATCCGGTGACATGCCGTTAAAGCCAGGCACATGCGCGCTCCATCCCATGCCGTAGTAATGGCCTTTGCCCTCACGGATATTGCCGTAACCGGGTCGAATTCCGTTCTGATAGGCATCCTGGAGAATATAATTGATGATGACATCGATGCGCTGCCGGTTTTCACCTCCATATAACACAGGGAACCAGATCACATCGTATATAGAGGGCAGCATGACCTGCCCATTTTGATAAAGGTCCGGTCGCACCAGTGGTTTACCAGCACGTGGTTTTGGCAAATCACCATAATAATTCTCGGGTAGATATATATTGTAGTCACCTTGCCTGCAAAACTCGTAAAGAACACCCAGACGGTGGTTGGCAACCTCGCGCAAGTCCTGGCAATCGTATCCCAGCATGTAAAAACATGCGCTCAGCATAGCGCGCCTGTAACCGGCAAAGAACGCGGTGTCATCCCGCGATGCCGCCAGCTGGTCTTTCCAGGCATCCATAACGGGATCAAAAATTTTCGTTTCACCTGCCAATCCAAGCGCATGCAATTTACCCGCGATGTTCTCCAGACGGTTGCAGTGCCCATCGTGCACCCGTTTGGATATTGCCAGGTTATCCAGCCAGAACTGTATTTCCGGCAATTGAAGAACCTCCGCCAGGGTTGCCGCTTCAGCAGCGGCATCAATGCCAAACTCGCGGATAAGCCGCAGGCGGATAACGGGCCCGCCCTTTTCATACAACCATCCAAGCGCGCGTTCATAAGATTGGATCATTTCGCCTCCATTATCAACACCATACGGGCTACATGCATTAATTTTCATCACGGAATTGGAAAGCAAAAATATCTGCATCCTTCAGTTCAAACGCCAGGCGGACTGGCTGGTTCGCATATTTCGAAACATTGACATCTGAGCGCCAATTGACGACACCTTCAATTTCATCCCCAATCAATGGGGTGCAGTCTTCGAAGCTGCACCCGGGCAGGGGATTTTCTTGTTCATCAAGAAGTGCTGCGCGCACGTGACCGGCCGCACCCGTTGCGTAATTTAAGACAAGCTGTGCTCCCTGAAATACCAGCGGTTTGGTCAAAGCACGCCCCCCGCTGTACCCTCCATGCACGGAAGCAAAACCATCGAGGCGGAGCGTCATCCGCTCAAGGTATTTCCCATCCTGGGCGTTGTGCCGTTCAATGTAGAGCGACATTGCATCCGGGGCGGTCTGGATAATGCCGCTTGCCGGATAATTGCACCGGCTGGTCCAATTGCGACGGTCCCTCCCGGGGCGCACAAAAGCTTCCATGTAAGTGCGGTCATAATGGGTACCGCCGCGGCTTGTCATAAGCACGGCATCCGAGATGTCGTGCCAGTACCCCCTGCCGTTGTGATCGCGGATGCCCAGGGCTGCGCCCTCCGCATCCGAAAGCACCTGCCTGTCCGGCATAAAGCGCCCGGGCAGAGCGATATAAATGTGCGGTGCGCGGAAATAGGGCAGCGTTTGATTCGTGTAGAGATGCTCCCGCGGCGCATTACCGTAATCCATAGGATCGGTGGGACTCCAGTGTATAAAATCGTCCGATCGCGAGCGGGCAATGGAGCGCACGTTGTCTTCAAAGATGCGGAAATAGCACAGGTAGCAATTCTCATGTGCCGACCAGAATGCGACGTTTTGCGAGTCAAAAGCGCCGTCAGTGATGACCGGTGTCTCGTTCAACAGTTTCCAGTGGACGCCATCTTCCGACATGAACGCCAACAGGCCCACCGGATCTTCCCGCTGTTCGCGGAATGCAAATCCGTAATTACGCGTCAACGCTTTATAGCGCTGTTCGCGAGATGCGCCGGGACGGGTATCCAGCATGGGGGCGAAATTATGCGCGAAAGCGCCGTTATCGCCGGCAATGACCACGTTATTGTGGCGCGTGCCATGGACTTTATGCAAACCCAGGTCCGGACGGGAGAAAATGATGCCGTCCTGGCTCTCCGCGAGACATGTCACAGCAGATCCCATCGTGTGGCTGTCGTCCCAGCCCCGGTAATAGAGCCGCACCGTATCGCCATCTTTCAACACAGTGCAGTATCCGCTGAATGCGCCCTCCCAGGGTTGGTCAAAGCACAACGCCGCGCCGGCAGACTGCGGGTGCTGCAGTTCAAGGCGCGCATCACCGCGCAAAGTCTCAAGGAGATACCGGTCAATGAACAATTCCCGGCGCGATCCGATCATAAGTGCATCCATAGCATATCACCTCCAACAATCAGCACTGACAAGCATTTTACGTCAATTATAGATGCGTTGCACCTGGCGGCGTAGCGGCAAACCTATGTGTTCACCCATAGGTCATCAACACGCAGGTCCGCCCCACATCAAGTTAGAAAAAAAGGCGTCATTCCCGCGCACGCGCCGCTTTCCATGCCAGATCTGTTTGCGTAAATGACAGAGCCGATACAGCAAAATCCCCCTAAGAATCTCTATTTGACCTCTCCCTAACGCGTCTCCCCCCTAAAAGGATCTCCCGTAATGCCTGTTTTGGACTGATTACGTACGCGCCTTAAGTTGATACTAATGGGGCGCAGCGTGCACGGCAGGATTATTAAAGGCATACTCAAGCTAACTTCAGCTTGAGGTTTTAACCTCTATCCGCATAGATGCCGAGTACACGCCGAAGTCTCTACTACAAACGCAGACATTACTTGATTACTTTTAATTTTTCTTAAGTTCATACCAGGGCGGACACGCAGGTCCGCCCCTACGATTTTGGGCACAAATGTCATGAAATAACCGCCCGCCAGCGAATAATTATAGCCATCCAGGCTAATGAATCGGTGGTGGTGATTGTCGGGATCGTTGATCATCACTTACTCACGATTCTGTGGTTTTTCGCGGAACACCTTTGTTTCAGCCCAACCGTTATTGGCATTTTCCCGGTAATCAAACTTCGGGATATAGGGTTTGATATCAATCAGCGGCGTGTTATCCAGGACATCGATTTCGCTGACATGCAGAATATTGTCATGCCGTTGCTCCAGCTTGACGATCGATATCCCTATGCCGTTGGGTCGGGATGGGTGGCGGGACGCAAACACCCCATGCGGTGCATCATCCAGGAACGTAGGGCGGGAAAGAATCACCTCTCCCGCGCGGTCAAATATGTAGAACAGGATAATGTGGGAAAAAGTCTCGATGGTTTCCAGGGCGGCAGCAAACTCGGGAAAGATTTCAACCTGCCCCATCCCCTCCGGCTGCGCGCTGCCTTGAATAGGACAAGCTTCTTTCGTTTTATACGGAGAATGAATTGTCCCGATTTGCGTAATTGTGAATTTCATGTTTTATCCCCTGACAGAGCATCGAGTGTGCAGTCTATGCCCTTAAATCATACCCTTTCACAGATGGTGTGGTCAATTATGATGCTGATTTTATTACGAGGAACCATAACGGCAAATCGTGGTTCCCACTGCAAATTTTATCGTTCCCGCTTGTGGTGAATGTGGGCGGAAAGAAATTCTCCTTCTAGCCGTTTTATCCTGACTCCTGCACAGGGGACGCCTTGACATATTCTTGATATGTAATTAAAATTCTTACATATGAGCCAGAACAGCCAATTTACCCTTATGGTGCACGTGTTGACGATATTAGCCGGCGCGCAACAGCCGGTCTCATCCACGCATATTGCAGGCAGTGTGAATACCAATCCTGTCGTCATCCGGCAGGTCATTGGACAGTTACACAGTGCGGGGTTGGTGGAGACGGCATCCGGCAGCAACGGCGGGGCCAAGCTGAGCAAAGCTGCGGCGGAAATCACCCTGAACGATGTCTATCAAGTGGTTAAGTCAGACACACTCTTCGGGCTGCATGCCAAGGTCCCCAACCCAGGCTGTCCGGTGGGACGCAATATTCAGGCAGTGTTGGTGGATGTCTTTGATGAGATGGATGCGCTGCTTGCGGGTGGGCTGTCCGGCACCTCAATTGCCAATATTCTGGACCGTGTCGCGGATAAAGAAAATGACAGAAGTGTTTAATCCGGCAGAAAGGTCAAAGCGCCGGTCGCTCAAGGTGCGCAACCTGGGGAGCGTACTCTTCCACTCCCCCTGGAAAGACATCTTTCAATTCGCCGGGCTGATTATTATCGTTGTCGGGCTGGTCTCGCTCAGCACATCGCGTCTCGGGTACAATTGGCAGTGGTACCGTATGCCCCGCTACCTGTTCCGGGTCGAGCAGGGCAAACTGGTCGCCGGAGAACTCATTGAGGGCTTGCTGTTTACCCTGCGCATCACCGGTGTGAGCCTGGCGCTGTCATTAGCCATCGGGCTGGTCACAGCGCTGCTGCGCCTCTCGGATGCGGTGATGGGCAGGATACTTACCCGTATTTACCTGGAAGTTATCCGCAATACCCCACTGGTGGTGCAGGTCTATCTGATCTATTTTGTCATTGGACCGATATTGGGCATGGAGCGCTTCAGCGCTGCGGTGATGGCGCTGAGTTTATTCGAGGGTGCCTACCTGTCTGAGATATTCCGGGCTGGTATCGTTTCCCTGCACAAAGGGCAGTGGGAAGCCGCCTATAGTCTGGGTTTGAGCACCCTGGATACCTACCGGGATGTCATCCTGCCGCAGGCTGTCCGCCGCATCCTGCCCCCGCTGACGGGTGAGGTTATCAGTTTGATTAAAAACACATCTCTGGTCAGCCTGGTCGCACTTAACGATCTGGCGCTGCAAGCCCGGGTTATTGCCGCCGATTCCTTTCTTACCTTTGAAGTGTGGTTCACAACCGCACTGATTTATCTGGCGATCACGGTACCTTTATCATTCCTGATGCATGTCCTGGACAAACGCTACAAGATTCTGACCTGAGATAGCTGACGGGTCCATACGCCGCGCCATGACGATGTTCAGGTTCTACGCAAGGCAGGGATAACCAGGAGAACAACAAAACGGATGAAAATAATGAGCGATATAGTACAGGACGATACCATCATCACCATTGAAAATGTCAGCAAAACATTTACCAGCACATCATTTTCCGGTGAGATCGAAGCCGTGAAAAACTTCTCTGCCAGAATCAAACGGCAGGAAGTTGTGGTCATCATGGGGCCCTCCGGTTCCGGCAAATCCACCTTGCTGCGCTGCCTGAACGGTCTGGAGCGCGCGGACAGCGGTACGATTGTCGTGGACGGTACCCCACTCGATGAAAACAAAAAGCACCGGCTTGAAATCCGCAAGGAAGTGGGCATGGTTTTCCAATCCTTCAATCTATTTCCGCATCTCACCACCCTGGAAAATGTAAACCTGGCGCAGCACCGCGTGCGCCAGAAAACCAAAAAGGCAGCCTCCGAACAAAGTATGGCGCTTTTACGCAGGGTCGGCATTGCCGATAAGGCTCACAGCTATCCCGCGCAGCTCTCCGGGGGTCAGCAGCAGCGGGTTGCTATCGCCCGGGCGCTGGCGATGATGCCCAAGGTGATGCTCTTTGATGAGCCCACCAGCGCTCTGGACCCCGAGATGATCAACGAGGTGCTGGATGTCATGAAAGACCTGGCGCGCTCCGGGATGACCATGGTCGTGGTCACCCACGAAATGGGTTTTGCGCGGGAGGTAAGTGACCGTGTTATCTTTATGGATGATGGGCAGATCGTGGAATCCGGCACAGCAGAACAAATCTTCGAACACCCACAGGAAGAGCGGACCAAACGCTTCCTGAGTCAAATCCTGTAAAGTTAGTCAGGTTAATGTTACAAATTCAGAAGGGGGAAACGATGGACAAGAAACATTCTCGCAAATGGGCTGCGGCCTTAACACTGGTTCTGTTGCTATCAGGATTCCTGTCAGCTTGCGCACCTGCCGGAGAATCCGGTGGTGCTGCACAAAGTCAGATTGATGAAGTCCTAAAACGCGGTGTTTTAAAAGTAGGGCTCGATACCTTTGTACCCTGGGCTTTCAAGGACAAGGACGGCAACCTCG
Source organism: uncultured Chloroflexia bacterium (assembly GCA_963700595.1). Taxonomy (GTDB): domain Bacteria; phylum Chloroflexota; class Anaerolineae; order B4-G1; family SLSP01; genus PWVB01. The sequence goes on along the minus strand of CAVOYE010000005.1, from coordinate 794,327 downwards.
TTGGGTTTGAGGTTGATGTCGCCACCAAATTGGCTGAGGATATGGGGGTCGATGTCGAATTTGTGCCCACCGAGTGGTCCGGTATCATCCCGGCACTGCTGACGGGCAAGTTTGATGTCATTATCGGTGGGATGGGCGTCACCTCAGAGCGCGCGCTCAAGGTCAACTTCAGCGATCCCTACGAATGGAGCGGTATTGATGTGGTCATCAACCAGTCTATGCTGCCGGGGGTCACCTCGCTGGATGCCCTCAACAGCGCAGACATTGTCATCGCTGTCCGGTTGGGGGCAACCCCGGTCGAAGCGGCGAAAGCCTACGCGCCAAATGCCGAACTCCATCAGTTTGATACCGACGAAGCTGTGATTCAGGACGTGCTCAACGGGAACGCGCACGCCGCGTTTTCCAGTTCACCAACACCTGCATTCTGGGCAGCGGATTATCCGGATGTGCTGTATCGCCCGTTGGGTGGAACGCTGCTTTACTTACAGCCCAGCGCTTTCGCGGTGCGCAAAGGCGATGCGGATACCGTGAACTTCTTCAATTCCTGGATTCTGGTCAACCAGGAATGGCTGAAGGAACGCTCTGATTATTGGTACGGCACCAAGGATTGGGCAAGTCTCCTGGGTGAATAAGATAAAACTGCTGCAAGCCTTTCCCTTATGATCTAAGGGAAAGGCTTGCAGCAGGAAAGGGTGCATGTGATTCGAACCAAATTGCGATTTCGCGCCGGTGATGGCGTCATTCTGCTGCTGTGCATAGCTGCAGGCGTCTTTGTATTCTACCGTGTAAAATACGGTCTGGAATATCATGCCGACTGGTCCGTTATCCCGCAGTTCCTGATAAAGCGGCAACCAGAAACTGGCAGGTGGGTGCCGAATTATTTATTACAGGGTTTATTCACCACACTGAAACTCTCAATCTGGGCTACCATCCTCGCAGTCGTCCTGGGGTTCCTGATCGCGATTTTCCGCACCAGCACAAACCTGTTCCTGCGCATGGTGGGCAGAACTTACGTTGAACTGATACGCAATTTACCGCCGCTCATCCTGATCTTCATCTTCTACTTTTTCGTCATCGACCAGCTCATGCCGCTGTTGGGCATTGAAGGGATCATCCGCAGCAGTTCAGAAAGCGTCCAAAAGGTTTTTGCCTTTCTTTTCGCTGACAAATCCCTCATTGTGCAGTTCATATCCGGCATCCTCACCCTGGCTTTTTTTGAGGGAGCGTATATCGCTGAAATATTCCGGGCGGGGATCGAGTCTCTTGAGCGCGGTCAGCGCGAAGCAGCCTATTCGCTGGGGTTGTCCTGGTTGGATGAGATGCGCTATATCGTGATGCCGCAGGTTATCAAACGGGTGCTGCCTAACCTGGCAAATGAGTTTATCAACACCATCAAGTATTCAGCCATTACTTCGGTGGTGTCTATCCAGGAGTTGACCTTTATGGGACGGCAGGTGGTTGTCTCGACGCGTAATATCTTTGAAACATGGATCACCGTCGCCGCGATGTATATGATCCTGACGCTGAGCCTTTCGCTGATCACCTCGCGGATAGAGCAACGCCTGCAACGGAGTGATTAACCGTTGCCACTAGTCTGCTATCCCAAAGAAAATCCTGCGGATGTCGTTTCGCGCCGGAATCTCCAACCGGTCATAACGGCTCAATAATTCTCCGCGATCATACGATACCGCATGGTGCTCCACCGCAAATAACGTGTCCTCTATGGTCACTGTCGCATACGGGGCAATACCTTTATGGTTACATCCTGCGGGTCCGGGATTCAGGAAATAGACACCGCGGTAAAGCTGGCTGAAAAGCCGGTTATGCAGGTGTCCAAAGCAGAGCAGATCAACATCAATATCGCCGAAAAGGGTCAATATCTGCTGGTCTGTCCAAGCCGGGTCGACTGCTTTGAAAGCGCTGGCGCCCCATTCGCGGGCAAAATGGACGATATGCAGGCGAACACCTTCCAGAACCTCATCGATTGCATGAGGCATAGCCCGGATATACTCTCTGCGCCGCTTGTCCAAACGGGAATGCGTCCAGTGCTGGTGCAGCAGCTCCCCATCGTCCATAACAGGATTGGGATCCAGGGGTAAACCACAATCCACCCACATTTCATGATTCCCTTTAACGGTCGTCAGGTTGACCGATAACGCCAGGTCCACCACCTCCGCAGGATAGGGACCGATGGTAATCAGATCGCCGGCATGGTATACGCGACTGCAGCCCCGCGTTTCCGCATCAGCGAGGATGGCTTGAAATGCGGGTAGATTAGCATGGATATCGGCAAGAATGGCGATTTTTATCATTATTCAACCATGATACTTATGTTTTGGGTTCAAGCGAGTCAGTGAAAGGAATCTACGTCAGCATGCGAATTAGTGATATAATCGCGATGCAGGCAGCCTTTACGCCATCAACAGGACTTAAGACTATGCGACTAGCAGATATGCTGCGGGGACTTCGCTCCCGGCTAAGTGGAGGGCGATCCGGGAACCGCTCCCTCGAGAATCAAAATATTCTCTATTTCACAGCCGACACCGTCGTTCAGGGCGTGATGATGGGCGGTATCTTCTCCTTCATATCCGTTTTTCTCGTCAGGTTAGGGGCTACCAATTTGCAAAACAGCCTGCTCACCTCCCTCCCGGCGATTGTCATGGCCCTGGCATCCATACCATGCGGACAGTTTGTGCAAAAACAGCGCAACCTGGTGCGGTTCACCACTTTCGTTCGCGTCTTCCACCGCGGTTCAATTCTCCTGGTTGCACTTTTGCCTTTTTTCACCCAACGCTATGTTATCGAAATTATTATCATCATCTGGACAATTAAAGCGATAGCGAATGCGCTGCTGGAATCCTCATGGATGGCGGTGGTGGCAGAGGTGATCCCCCCAAGCGGCGGGCTAAAGTTAACGGCACCCGGTGGGCGCTGGTCAGTGTGGTCACGGCAATCTCAGTCGCAGTCTTTGGCTTTATGCTGGACCGGTTGCCGTTCCCCCTCAGCTATCAGATCGTCTTCTTTATCTCTTTTGTGGGAGGAAGCATCGGGATGCTGTTTTGGTCCAAGCTTCGCATACCGGACAACATTCAAACCCAAACTGGTTCACAAGTCCAGCGGGGAACGAAAAGGCAAATCCGTGCCTATTGGGACAGCATCCAGGAGCCAAACTTCCTCCGCTATGAATTGACGGCATCGGTGCTGCGCATCGCAATAAACTTACCCGCAGCCCTGTACACCATTTACTGGATACGGAGTTTAAACGCGACCGACCTGTGGATCGGATGGCAAGCAACAACGGGCAAACTGGCTCTTATCGTGGGCTACTTCTTTTGGCCCAGGATTATAGACCGCAAAGGTCACAATCTTTTATTGCGTCATCTGCAGTGCGGGATTAGGCTTATACCCGGTACTCACTGGGACTGGTCCAGGTTCAGAAGTGGCTGCCTTTAGTCTCCATCATCCAGGGGTTTTTTGTCACCGGCATCGACCTGTCATTTTTTGACACGCTGCTTTCAGTATGCCCACCGGACCGCAGACCGAGTTTCATCGCTGCCAACACCTTCCTCGCCAGCCTAATCATCTTCCTGGCACCGCTGATGGGAAGCTTTTTGTCGGATGTGATCGACATCCGCGGCGTGTTTTTTGTCTCGGGCGGACTCCACATTATTGCAGTTCTACTATTCTGGAAATACAAAGTCGCAACCCCCTGAACAGGAAGCGTTTCAGTTTCAGGCAAAACGCGATTAAAAACCGCGCGCCAATGCAACATAGGCGTGTTGCAGAATGGGTGAATACTGGTGCGCTGAAAACAGCACTGCTTTCGCTCTTGTTTGTTGCACCCATTCTGCAATACACCCCCTGACCACATGACCAGTTTTATACATTAGCTCTTGACTTTTTACTGCTATTTTTATATACTTCATATATATTGAAGTATATAATTTACCCACTTATCCAGCATGGAGGTTATAGATGATGTATCGAGTACAGCCGACTGAAATCTGATGGACCCTTTCCCGCATTATTCATTCCCACTCACAATATTGGCAGTTTTCTTCACGATGATTGTCCTGTTTGATATAAAAATTGCCTACTACAGTTTAGTCCTGTCGTCTATATCGCTTTATCGCCACTACCTTTTATCGCCTATTTCCAGCTCCATAACCAGAATCTCCTGGTGGTCGGCACCTTTCAACTGACCGCAGGGCTGCTTTGTGCTTCCGCACCTCGGGATTTCAATCGCCACGGCAATCCCCACCCGCTAACCGCTATTTTCCTGGTATTGCTGTTTGTGTTTGGCATCTGGACAGTATATTTACTGATTTCAAAAAAAGCCAAATGGCGCGGCAGGGAACTCATGGAACTCGCAGCTTTGCCGGTTGATGTCGGGGAGGATGCCTTTACCGGACGTCCCCGCCCTGTAGGGCACAGTCGATTCCAGTAAAAAAGAGTTGCACACCTTTGCTGAATTCCTGAAGCGCAATCTGATTGCTTTCCCGTTCATAGAAGAAAACCGGATCAGTCTTTTTGCCAATGAAAGAGGGATGGGATAACGGTATATTCATCTTCCGCATCCCCAGAACCTACACTGACCGCACCTGGATTGCTTTTGATTTTGATGGCAACGTCACAGTCAATATATCACAGAGCGACTATTTGCTGTATCAGGAAGATTTATCTTTTGATCAACTCTGTACTTCAATGGGCAATATCTTTATTGAATTCCTGGAGCTATTCAGTACAGGCAAGGCTGTCCGCATTATTGATCGTCTCAACGCAATGCCCGTCAATATATTCTCATGAGGTACGATTATGGACTTTGAAACTGCCGCCAAACTTGGTTCTTTGCTTTCGAAAACCTATGCCCAGACGATGTTTGAGCTCCTGGTGACCTATCGCGATATCTCCGCTTCTGAAGCTGCATCCAGACTGAGCCTGCACATCCGCACGGTCCAGGATTTTCTGGAATCCCTGACCGAATTGGGCATTACTTCCCGTCAGGAAGTACGGGAGAACAAGCGCCCCTATTTCCGCTACACGCTGGAACAAGAGCACATCAGATCGACCTTGATCTAAACAGCATTCAAAGAGAACAAGAACAGGATGCATTGTCACAGCGCATCCGGGAACGTGCCCGTTCTGGCGCGCGGTTTGTCACTGCACGCGGTGATAGCACCATCAGCAACGTCACCATCTGGGCTGGCACAGGACGGGACCGTAAAGAGCGTAAAATTAATTTATCCGGACCCCAGGGGAAATTTATGTTCAACCTGCCCTTTCCTGACGCAGATGCATTGAGCATCACAGAAATCCTGGACAAGGCACATATTGATCCTACTTTAGCACCGGAAATTCTGGATTTGGTTGATGTACTATCTCAACACCAGGTTATTGAAATATTACGACGCTAACAAACGCCCACATACAAGATCATGCACCAAATATGATAAGCCAGTATCCTGATTCTATTACCAGCTTACAGCGAGCGTAATCCTACTAATAGACAAACGAAATAGAGTTGGCACAACTCATGCGAGGCGGGAGATCCTTCGACTACGTCCCGCAAAAGCGGCGGGACTCCGCTCAGGATGACAGGTATCAAGGGCATAGTGCCAGATTAAACCGGTTTCTCTATAAGTAACCCTACACATCGATGCTAACTGCGTAATATGGTGCGAACTCATTAAATAAAGCAGAAGGAGGCATGATGATGGAGAATGACATATTCAGCATGACGATACTGTTGGTCGTTGCGGTGGGGATTTTATATGGTGCATACACCTTTACGAAAACCCGTTCCGAAGAAATACTTTACAAGTGGGCCCGCGAGAACGGTTATCAAATTCTAGATGTCCAACCCAAAGTCTTTAATCGTGGTCCCTTCATATGGGCTTCGAAATAGCAAGCGATATTCCGTGTTGCTGTGGAGGACGCAGAAGGCACGCAGCGTACCGGTTGGGTAAGGTGCGGTAGTTATTGGGGCGGATTATTCAGTGATCAAGTCGAAGTCAAATGGGATAAATTTTAACAAAAACTGGCAAACCCCACTCCAGAATTCAGGATATCTGGGGGTATTCTTCAGATTATCTTCAGATTTATTGTGTATAATAGTATCAATCAGGTTGTGTCTGATCAGAATTGTCTGATTATGCTTGGATAATTACACTGTTGGAGGTCGTATGAAGAAACGTGGAGTTTGGATAATCGTGTTGGCTGTGGTTGCCGTTGTAGTTTTGTTGGGTGCCCTTGGGTTCGGCTTCCTCGCAATGCGAATGTGGGGCGGGCGCTCTGGCGCTATGGAAATGATGCACGGTGATTATGGGCAAATGGGAGATGGTTACGGGGCAGATATGCCCTGCGAAGATGCGGATGGTGGAGCCGTTTGTACGGAAGCAATGTCCTGTGGCAAGTTCCCTATGGGCGGCATGAACAGGATGCCTTATTCCCGGGGAATGTGGGGGATGCACAGTGGCGGGGGACGCCATGGTTCTTCATTCCTGACCAATTTATTGCTCCTGGCTCTACTCGTCGTGGGGGTGTGGAATCTAGTACGTTGGAACAAATCCAGCAAGTCTGCTCGAAACAATCCTGACCATACAAACATAGAACACAATACCGCTCACGATGCAGAGTAGAACCTTGTGATAATGAATCAGGGAACGCAGACGTAACACCCGATAGTGTATAAGCGCGTCAAGCCACAAAAACTAAACGCACTTTCGGTGAAATATATACGTATCAAGAGCAGGTGCGCCATATGGTGTGCCTGCTCTTGATGGTTTTGCGCAGAGCCAAGAATCCCTGACTTAAAAACCAGAAAACGGGTATGATGGAGATATGGAAAACCGCAGCACTTCCCAGGTTAATATTCTGATCGTTGACGATGATCAGGCAATCATCCGCATTCTACGCAGCTATCTTGAACAAGCAGGATACCATGTTTTGTCTGCTTACGACGGCGCGCAAGCCATCCATATACTCCGTAACCAACAACCGGATTTGCTTGTCCTGGACCTGATGCTGCCCGACAAGGACGGCTGGGACATCACCCGGTTAATCCGTGCCGACAAACAATTATCGGCAACCCCCATCATCATGCTTCCGCACGCGTAGAAGACACGGACAAGATAGTCGGACTGGAACTTGGCGCCGATGATTACATCACCAAACCGTTTAACGCGCGCGAAGTCGTGGCGCGTATCAAGGCACTGCTCCGGAGAGTTCAGTTAGGGCAAAGTGAAGTTTCACCCATCCTGCGTGCGCATGATATTGAACTTGATAGTGATGGGCATGAACTGAAAATATCGGGGAAAATCGTAGAACTGACACCTACAGAATTCAATCTTTTGCAGGCCCTGATGGAAAACGCAGGCCACACCCTCAGCCGCGAAGAACTTTTGGAGATTGGCATGGGTTATGCTTACGAAGGCATGGGACGCACCCTTGACACCCATATCCGCAACCTGCGGCTCAAAATCGAGCCGAATCCCAGAGAACCCAGTTATATTCAAACCGTCCACGGCGTGGGCTATCGCTTGACCAGGAGCCAATCGTGAAACGCTTGTGGGTCCGCGTCAGCCTGATCATCAGCAGCCTGATTCTTGTCATCCTCGTTACAATAGGTCTGGCAGCTTTGTATTTGGGGAATGGCACAAAAATGCGGGTCAGGGACGACACGCTATATCCCTATGAACGAAGAAAAAGGTGGAATTACCCGTGCTTACCGGGCTCCAACGCATATGGTGGTTATTTTCGGCGTGGTCGCCATGGCTGGCGTGGGCACGGGTGTCTGGATAGGGCGCGGCATCAGCCGCCCGATTGCCGACCTGGCAGAAGCAGCACAGCGCCTTGGATCAGGGGATCTGTCGTACAGGGTTACGACCAAAACCAGGAGTCAGGAATTAACCGCATTGACCCTTGCATTCAACAAGATGGCAGAAGAATTGGAACGCGCTGAAGAGCATCGGAATACCCTCATGGCGGACATATCCCATGAACTGCGGGGACCCCTGACCGTTTTGGAGGGAAATCTGCGGGCAGCTCTGGATGACGTTGTTAAACTTGACGAACAGGAATTAGCCAATTTATACGGACAAACACGGCATCTCATCCGCCTGGTGAATGACCTGCGTGAACTTGCCCTGGCAGAGGCTGGTCACCTACCCCTCACTTACAGCACGGTTGATGTCAACACACTCGTCAAAGAAGTCTTATGGAACTACGCCCTGATCGCCGAGGAAAAGGGGGTAAGTTTATCAAGCAATCTGGCGGACGACCTGCAATCAATGGAAGTGGATGAAGCCCGCCTGCGTCAAATCCTGAGCAACCTGATATCCAATGCGATCCGGCACACGCCCAGCGGTGGAACCGTGGATGTCCAGAGCACGCACGCCACGCACGAAGTCACTTTTCGCGTCAGGGACACCGGCGAAGGGATTGCCGCTGAGCAATTGCCCCACCTTTTCGGGCGCTTTTACCGCACAGATAAATCACGCCAGCGCGAGACCGGAGGTAGCGGTCTCGGATTGGCGGTTGTCAAAGCCCTCGCGGAAGCCCTGGGCGGGCACGCCACCGGCACCTCGGAGGGCATCAACAAAGGGGCTACATTCAGCGTCGTGCTTCCCAAAAATACTGGGAATCGCAGCGTTACACCGCCCACCTTGGAATGATTCAGAATAGCTGAGGACTCTCGAATCCCCTGAAACTCCACCCAGACGAGGTGCATTACCTGACAGGAAGGCAACGCACCTCGTTCATTGATTTGCGTGCATAATTACAAGCTGGATCCGGCAGATTCCAGTCCACGCAAAAAATGACTCTACCCCAGATTACAATCCCAATTCCGGATTCCCGGGGCCAAAATGCTTGAGCATCACAATGGGTTCTGCTGCGGAATTATTCCTGATCTCCACGCCGCGCTTCGCCGCGTCCTCCGTCACAAAATATTCGTCACACGTCAGGTCGCCATAGCGGATCAGGGATGGGGTTTCCAACGGCATGCCGTTGATGGTGCCAAATCCCTGTACGTTGATGAAACCATAGGCAGCCTGATCTCTGACAGTTACCGTCTTTCCGGGCATGACCACAAGCTGCTTTGCGCTGGCATACGCAGACCGGTAGCAAATCCAGTTTTCCTGATAACCCTCCAGTGCGGTTTCGGCAGCGTTCCCTGCAGGCAACAGGCGGCATAAAGCGGTTTTCATAGAAGTTCGGATCTGTGTTCAATGCCCAATCCACCACACCGACCAGGTAGTCCAGGTCACCCATCTTGTCTTCCGGTGTGTTCTTCCACAACAGCTCAACCGGAACTGTCTCGCCCCCGTACAAGACGGATTCATACATCGCAAAAACATCTGAAGCGAATTGCGGCTCGTATGTACACAAACTTCCCGGCGCGTGCAATACGCCCGGCGGTACATCCCATCCTGTTCCAGGCCGCAGTTTATAAGCCCTGGAGAGATCGACAATCTTGTTATCCCCTTGTTCGAAGATCGCCAAACAGTTTTTGAGCTGCGCTTTGGTGGTGCCGGGATTCAACCCGAAGAATGTGAAGGGAAAGGTTCCGCCGTGGTTGTTCAGTTGGGGCGGGAAATAATACATTTCGGGTTTCCCCGCTTCACCAACAAGAGCAGCGTGGTCATCATCCTGATGAATGTGAAACGGCAGAGGTCCCCAATTGTCAAAGAATTTGGAGAACATAGGCCACTTCTGGTATTTTTCATAGAGCCGCTCACCGATGATCTGATCTTTCAGAAGATCCACCGCTTCGAGCAGCGTAATCGTGGGTTTCGTCTTTCCATCCTCAACGACAATATAACTCAACCCTTCATCGCCGGGGGTTAAGGGACCATTATCCGCATGGACGGTCGAGGAAAACCAGCGTTCATCAATCCCCCCCCGTACCAGACCAAGTTTGTAATAATCATCAGGATGAAGCTTGAGGCGCTTGCCCGGAATGCAAAATGAGCGGGGCACCCACGTGGGTGCCAACCTGAGAATGCCTTTACCCTGTTCGAGGGCGCTTTCTACCGCGCTTTGATGTGCCATCATTTTCTCCTTAAATGGTATGAATCGTAATACTAACGTTATACTCCAGAGATGAACATTAGGCAATCTACCGGCATGCGTTTTCGGAAAGGGGTCACCCCAATTTTTATAGCATGTCTTAATGCGGCGCGAAATAACCTGCAGGCGCTTGCGAACAAGCTTTTCGCACCGCAATTCTTTTTCCAGGGTGTTCCGGTTGGCGGACCAACCGGAACACCCTGGAACGAACGGGTATGGTCGTCACCTCCGGAGATAACTCACAAGCCGGACTACCACAGGGATAGAGGCAAACTTGTGAATGGGACTTTAACACATACAAAATCAAGGCGCAGGTTTGCGCTGCTGATCAGCTATATTGTTTCAGCAGGCGCTGCGCTTGCTCTTCAGTCGCCGAAACCGAGACCAAAAGCCCGCGCGCGCCGACATGCTTGACCAGGTCCTCCACTTCATCCGCTTCAGCAAAAACCTGCATTGACTTTCCCGCTTCCAGAATACGGCTGATCAGACCATACCACATACTCACCCGCTTTTCGCCAGGTCCCGGCACCCACTGGATCACTTTCAGCTTATCTATAGCCAACAAAGTGTCCAGATGGCTCAAAGCACCGATGCCATCCAGGTGATAGAAAGGATATTCCATCGCGTCCATCTGGTCAATCAAATGCGGCAGGCAGTATTGGCGGAACATCGTGTCGGATATCATGTAGGAAAAATCTTCCTGGAGAGGGAATGTGGTGCCGGGCGCCCAGATGCCTGCCCACCCAATATCGCCGGGATTTTCACTCTGGGCAATCAACGCTTCAACCTCGTTGAACAAATTGATCCAGATGCGTTTCACATGCTCCATTGCCCGCGCAACCTCCCGGGGTTTGGCGATCAGGTCCACCAAAAAGTTTTCGGTGCCATACAAACCCGCCAGGATATCGGTGATGCCGTTCAGGGCATAAGCGGCTACAAAGTGATGGTCCTTTGCCAATGCCACCGAACGCCTGGTGATCTCGATAGCTTTTTGATACCAGATATTTTGGGGATCCACCGCTAATTCAGCGACCTGCTCCACGGACGTAAAACAGGGATAAGCCCACATCGTCTGTTTATCAATGAACTTCATATGCGCGCCCAGCACTGCCGGCATGGCACTGGAGCTGAGATTAACAAAATGATAAGGCACACTTTGCCCGTAGTAATGCTGCTGGTCCAGCACCTGCATCTGGCGGTCGATGATGAAATCAACATCCATCCACCATGCTTCGAGATCATCCCGATCTGGAATCAAAGCGGGCTGCGCCAGGGGAACCGACACCAGCAAACATGGGTGCTCCTGATCTCCGTGATCCCACCAGTTTTCAAGTTTTTCCCGAATACCCGGAAAGTTTGACAAGAAGAAATCGTTGATTCAATATCAGCTCCGACCTTCAGATCCAGTATTGGCATGCGCTCGCACAATATATGAGCGCATGCAGATCCCGTATATTCTAGTCAAGTCTGGTGGAGTTGCCAAATTTCATGTTCAACAGGGTGCGTTTTAAGAAAGAGCCCCTGGAAAGGGGGTGAGTACCAAAAGCGGCGCGGGTGTGTGGAAGGAATGCCACCAACCACAGTGTGTGGAAGGAATACCACCAACCACAGTGCGTGGAAGGAATGCCACCAACCACAGTGCCAACCACAGTGTGTGGAAGGAATACCACCAACCACAGTGTGTGGAAGGAATACCACCAACCACAGTGTGTGGAAGGAATCCACCAACCACAGTTACCACTTCCACACATGGCAGAAACGGCAAATACGCCCGTTTCTGCTCTCATTTGAATAGGATCAGTATAAATTCGACACACTGTTTTATTTATTTAGGGTGTTGCGGTTGGCTGCCAACCGCAACACCCTTCACAACAGCGTGATGGCGCTTAATTATCACTGTCAGTATTTGACTTTTAGCACAGCACACTGTAAAACTGGTCAAACGTGGATGCGATAATTAACCTTAACTCACAAGATTCTAGATGCAACATTGATGGAGGTTTGAAAATGACATTAAACCAAAAAAGAAGGTAAAAGTCGGTATTGTTGGTTGTGGTGTGGTGGCGACAGCCTATTACCTTCCCTATCTTATGGATATGGACACCGTTGAACTCACCGCGGTGTGCGACCTGTATGAAACGCGTACAAAGGCCTGCATGCGGCTTTTTGGCGCGAAAGAACAATACCTCGACTACTATGAGATGATTGAAAAAGCCGATATTGACGCGGTTTTCATCCTCACAGCCCCCGGCACCCACGTCCCCTTTACACTCAAAGCCATCGAAGCAGGTATGCACGTCCTGATCCAGAAACCGATGGCGACGAATATGAAGGATGCGCACATTATCGCCGACGCTGTCCGCAAAGCCGGGGTTAAAGCTCTCATAGAACCCAGTGCCAGCACCGTTCTCGACCCGGACATTGCCCAACTGCGCGACCTGGTAAAGAAGGGGGTCCTGGGTGACATCTTGTGGTTCGCGCATGCCAGTACCGGACCGACCAAATACGGACCTTCTCTCGGCGCGAACCCTTACGGGCAGGATGCGTTTTTTACCAAGGACAGCGGTGGATTTATCTTCGACCTGCCCTATCCGCTTGTGCAAATCGTGTCAGTTTTAGGCCCATGCAAAAGCGTTTCAGCAACTACAAAACTACTGGTCAGCGACCATCACATCGTCCCCGAGCATAAATACGATGAATTTCTGGCGCAAGCCACGGACCCCTATGACAGCAACTATTGGGACGTCGTCCTGGATTTGCCCAAAACGCAGCCCGTAAAAATGGAAGCCATCGATAACGCGTATTCCCTTTACGAGATGGCTGAAGGCGCGATGGGCACATGCCATGTCGGGCGGATTATGCACCCAGTTCTGCCGGGCAGCGGGGGCAGCAGTTTCCAAATCTTCGGCACAGAAGGGAATCTTATCTTCGGCGCCGGCTATACAGCCAGTATTATCAGCAACAAGAAAGACCTGCTGCCGCACGTCAGTGAGGACGGTTGGTACCATATCCCAACGCGCGGGGACCAGAGCAAGGCGAAATTCCCCAAACCCACACCGGGGGCCTTTAACTACTATCACGAATCCTCACAACACTTCATCGATTGTATCCTGGAGGATCGCGAACCCAATACCCGAATGTCGATTGGGGCTTGCACATTACGGAAATGATAGCCGGAGCCCTGATTTCGTCCGAAACAGGCAAGCGTTATGAGATGACAACCACGGTAAAGGTGTAGTTAGCAATGGATAAAATCAGAATCGGTGTCATCGGATTGAATTTTGGGCAACACCACGTGCGTACCCTGGCGAATATGGATGACGCGCAATTGGTGGCAATCGCTGACCTGGCGTCAGATAGCCTGGACGCAGACTGCCGCCAAATATGGCGCGATGGCGTATCGCGACGGTCTGGAGATGATGGAACGAGAAAAACTGGATGCCGTCAGCATCTGCACATCGCCCAAATTCCGCGCACCTTTGATGCGTTTTGCCGCAGAAAAGACACATCCCGATGTTTATCGAAAAACCATGGGCAACAAACCTTGACCATGCCCATGAACTGGCGGAGCTATGCCGTCAAAACAAGGCAACCGTGATGGTTGGCTTCAGCTTCAGATACCATCCTGCCATTGTTAAATTACGGTCACTGCTGGACAACGAGCTGGGGGACGGACTACATGCTCAATGGTGAATATGTTTTCGGCTGGATGCCGCCGGCAGAAAACTGGTTGTGGGATCCTGCCAACGGCAACGGCTTTTTCAACGAAAATTCGTGCCACCTGTTTGACGCTGTAAATTATCTTTTGGGTGACCCGGTCTCGTTAAGCGCTGAAGCAATCAGCCCGATGAAGCGCCCCTCAGAACAGGCGGCAGCGATCACAATCCGCTATGCCGGCGACGCGATCGCTGCTTTAACAGTGGGCTGTTTGGGAACGGGCGCTTTCCACGCATTCCCGCGCATTGACGTTATCGCTGCAAACGGTCAAGCCCATTTGACAGGGCGCGACCATATCTGGGAGCGCTTGAGCTGGGCTACGCGGGACGAGCAAGCCGCCCATTCTGCAGTCATGTCACCGGAAGCCCTGGGGAACACCCGTTACACCCACGCGATGCAGCACTTTATCGACTGCATCCGCAGCGGGCAATCTCCATCCTGCGGTATTGAGGAAGGGATGAAAACCGTTGCGATGGCGATGGCGGTTTATGAAGCTGCCCGGACCGGTGAAAAAGTAAATTTAGCCTGGTAAAAGCGTGCGTTTCAGAATAGAAGCGGCATGCAGTATCGAGAGACAGCGTGCAATTCAACGCACCCTGGTACATATCACAGCAAGTTAATAAAGGAGATAACCATGCGACTGGGACTGGAAGCTGGACCGCACACCCTTGATCTTGCCGTCGCGTTAGGGATTAAAGGCGTACCGGTCTCTATTGATGCAATCCTCAACGACGGTATCGAAGCGACACTGGAGCCTTTGCGCGAGAGAGGGCTGCAAGTCTGCCAGATTGGGGCTTTTGGCTATAATCCCTTATCAACCGACCGCGACAGAGCAAACCAAACAAACCGCTATGCTGGAGCAACTTATCCCGCTTAGCCCCGGAGATCGGCTGCAACTACATCGTCATCTGCGGCGGGAATTACCACCCTTCCGGGTTTGGCGCAGGAGACGCCCGTAACTTCACCGACCAGGCGCTGGATGAAGTTGCTGCAGCGCTCAAGCCGATGCTGGCGTTAGCCGAGAAGGCGGGAGTTTACCTTACGATTGAACCGTATCTTAAAACTACCATTAACAGCCCCGAGCGTTTCCTGGCTCTACATGCCCGTGCCGATTCCGACGCGCTGCGGGTCAATATCGATCCCACCAGCCTGTATGATTATTGGGATTTATGGAACGCGGATGAAAAAGTAAACCACGTCTGCACAGCCCTGGCAGGTTACTATGGATTGGGCCATATCAAGGAAATCGCTTTGGCGGAAGGCTTCCACATCCACGCCGGGCTGGCACCTCTCGGTACCGGCGTCACAAATTGGGCACAGGTCCTGCATTTAATGGCGCCCCACCTCCCGGATGACAGCTGGGTGGTCCTGGAACATGTGCAGACGGCAGAAGAAGCCCGCAACAGCCTGAAACTCTTACGGGAGGCAGCTGCAAGCGTCAATGTCAACCTGGAATAAATAGGATGAAACCACAAATCTCAGCAATGCAGCATTACGACCGGCTTGCAGAGATGGGACATTGGCATAACGATTCCCCTGCCATGCTGCGCTACATGGCAAGGTGGGATGGACCCTTATTCTTCGAACTGCTGGGGAATACTACAGAAAAAGATTTGCTTGAGATTGGTATCGGCAATGGGCGCATCGCACGTCAAGTCCTCATGCTTGGCTGTCGAACACTCACTGGACTCGATATCTCTTCCAAAACTATAGCTGCTACAAAATCAGACATGGTCGAATTCAGTAACCTGGAACTCGTCGTTAGCGATATTGGATTGTTCCATCAACAGAAGTGTTTCGACATAGCTTACAGTGTGCTAACATTCATGCACATTAAGGACAAAATGGGGGCACTTTGGAATATTGTCAACGCCGTTCGCCCCGGCGGGTACCTGGTGCTTTCCATAGACCACGCATCCGAATGGCTGGATTTCGGCGAATGGTGCGTGCCCCTATATCCATGGTCACCGGAACAATACGCGCAAGCTCTAGAGAATAGTGGCTGCTGTATTGATTCAACCGCTCCTATAATCGATCGATGGATAGGATCAGAAGGAACAAAATCTGATACATATGGCACAGAAATTGCGACATTGATCAAAGCTGTTAAGCTTTAAAGTATTTACAACAACGCATCAGTAAGTCATAATAGGAGAACTCAGCGTGATAAAAGGTAATTCAACCCATAAAAATGTGACCATCTACCCCGCACCCGCCGGTGAAAAACTGTCTGAAGATTACACGTTGACCGCCAATGGAGAACCCATACCGGTGTACAGCTGCCGCGTTTCTGCGGTGCCCTTGAACCAGGTTTGGCCCGGTTACCAACGCCCCATGGATCAGACTGAATCA
This sequence comes from uncultured Chloroflexia bacterium, assembly GCA_963700595.1. Taxonomy (GTDB): domain Bacteria; phylum Chloroflexota; class Anaerolineae; order B4-G1; family SLSP01; genus PWVB01. The sequence continues at coordinate 778,190 of CAVOYE010000005.1, read as the reverse complement.
GCTGCCTTTGCTTATTTCGACAATGCAGGCGCCACCGCCATCCAGATTTCGACTCACCAGGTCGTCCAATCTGTTGTAATCCGCCCCCTGTCCAGGGGCATCAAACCCACGATCACAGACCACCAGATTGTGTTCGAGCTTCCCGGACCCGGGCAATTTACCGTAGAGGTCAATGGCTGGCACAACGCACTGCACCTGTTCGCTAACCCACCGGAGTCCTCTGCGCCATCCGCCGACGCTCCAGACGTTTTGTTTTTCGGACCAGGCGTGCATCATCCAGGAAAGGTCACTCTTGAGAGCCATCAAACGGTCTACGTGGCGGGAGGCGCTGTTGTGTATGGCAGTTTCCATGCCCAGGGCGCTCACGATATCCAAATCCTGGGGCGGGGGATCATTGACGTCAGCGAAGCCGAACGCGGCGAGGGCGGCGGCGCAATCCGCCTGGCAGATTGCACCGACATCCGCATCGACGGGCTGGTGCTGCGGGATCCTGACGTCTGGTGCTGCAGCCTGTTCGGGTGCAAGAATGCTGAAATCAGCGATCTTAAACTGGTAGGCTTGTGGCGCTATAATGCGGACGGCATCGACATCTGCAACAGTGAAAACGTCCATATCCAGGATTGTTTCGTACGGGCATTCGATGACAACATCGTCCTGAAAGGCTTAAAATGGGGGAATAACAGAGCGGCGTCCTATCGATGAGCGACCGGTGCGCAATGTGATCGTTGAACGCTGTGTGCTCTGGAATGACTGGGGCAGAGCTCTTGAAATCGGCGCGGAAACCAGCGCCCCTGAGATAGCCAACATCGTTTTCCGGGATTGCGACATCATCCGCACCACCCATATTGCTATGGATATCCAGCACGGTGACCGGGCTACAGTGCGCGACATTCTTTTTGAGAACATCCGGGTTGAGGTGGATGATTTCAACTACCGACCTGTTTTACAAGGGACGCGGGACGAGACGTATCACGTGGACCCGACTGACCGCTACCAACCTTACCTGCTCTACATCATCATCCGTTCCAATTTTTATTCAAAGGATCAGGAGATGGGGGTGGTGCGGGACATTGTGTTCAAGGATATATCCGTCACCGCCGACCGGATGCCTCCTTCCTACTTTCAAGGCGCAGATGAAGCTCACAACGTAGCAGGTGTCACCATTAAGAATCTGACGCTGAATGGGCAAGCCTGTGGCAATCAGGAAGAAGCGAACCTGGAAATCCACCCCTTCGTCGAAAATGTGACATTCGAACCGATGCAATAGGATTATTTGTATTTTGACATTTTACGATATTTTACTACAATTATGATAGTTGTTTTCTGGAGGTCAGTATAAGATGGTCCGCGACGCATAACTTCTGAACAAGGAATATGCACCTTCTCTTCGCCGCTTATGTTCCTTGTTGTCATGCGTCACCGAATAGTTAGAGCACTATAACCATTTATCGAGCCGTGGACGCTTATGACGTCCACGGCTTTTTTATTCCAGAGGACAACCTATGAAAATCCCAATTAAAAGATATTGGATTTTACTCCATACTTATCTTCGCGCGCAATGGATCAGAATCATCGTTTTACTGGGTCTGGTGGCGGTAAAAATAATCCTCCGCCTGGTCAACCCGCAGATTGTCCGCGCCTTTCTGGACCAGGCCTTAGCGGGTGCAGAACTTAACGCGCTGCTCCGTGAAGGCGCCGCATTTTTCGCCATCGCCATCGCCACACAAGTCCTGACGGTTGCCAATGTCAGCCTTGGTGAAACGGTCGCGTGGACAGCCACCAATGCCTTGAGAATTGACCTTCTCCGGCATTGTCTGGGCCTCGATATGGCCTTTCACAAAGCCCACACACCAGGAGAATTGACAGAACGCATCGACAGTGATGTTGATGCATTATCCAACTTCTTTTCCAACTTTGTGGTCAATGTAATCGGCAACAGCGTGTTAGCCGCAGGTATCTTAGTTGTGATGTATCAAGATGGATGGCAACTTGGTTTAACCTTCACCGTTTACGCGATCGCCGGACTCACTATCATGATGCGCCTGCGCAATATCGCCACCCCGCATTGGACTAAACTTCACGAAATTCGCGCGCAATTTTATGGCTTTTTGGGCGAGCAACTGGAAGGGACAGAAGATATCGGCGCAAACGGGGCGCAGCCTTATGTATTACAGCGCTTCACGACCTTCATCCGGCGGTGGCTCCCCATTGACCGCAACGCCAGCCTGGCAGCCTATTCCGGATGGATGCTTAATGCAGCCCTGGTCGCCGTGGGAGAGTCACTGGCCTTTGGCCTGGCGGGATATCTGTGGTTTGCCGGGCGGATCAGCATCGGTTCCGCCTACCTTATTGTCGAATATGCTATGCTTATTTTCTCGCAGGTAGCTGAACTGCGCTGGCAAATCACGGACCTGCAACACGCTGAGGCAGGGATTGGACGCATCCAGTCGCTGCTGAATTTAAAATCACGGTTGGCAGATGGGAACAGGGAATCTCTACCAGCGGGACCGCTGTCTGTAGATTTCCGCAATGTCTCCTTCGCTTACGATGATAGTCAGCCAATAATCACCGCGCCGGTCGATAGTTCAGAAGCACTTGAGATTTCAGCCTTGAATGCCACAAGCACCCAGGAATCCCTGGAACCCGAGACGAAAGATGAAACCGTACTCAACGGCATCAACTTCAGGCTGGAACCGGGTAAGGTCCTTGGTCTGCTGGGGCGCACCGGAAGCGGCAAAACGACGCTGGCACGGCTTCTCCTGCGCCTCTACGATCCCACCGAGGGCCACGTCTGTTTAAGTGATGTACCCCTAACTGAAACCTCATTGTCTGCTGTCCGCCAGCGCGTAGCCTACGTAACCCAGGAAGTACAACTGTTCCAGGCGAGCGTCCGAGACAATCTTTGCCTGTTCCGCCCGAATGTGCCAGACGAAGCTATCATCACCGCTTTGGAAAATCTGGGTTTATACGACTGGCTGCAAACCCTTCCGGCTGGATTGGATACTGCGCTGGGTTCTGGGGGCAGTGGTTTATCCGCTGGTCAGGCACAACTTCTGGCATTCGCACGTGTCTTCTTGACCGATCCTGATCTGGTCATTTTAGACGAAGCCTCTTCGCGGCTTGATCCGGCAACAGAAAAGCTCATTGACCATGCCGTAGACCTGTTATTAAAAGACCGCACCGGTATCGTCATTGCCCACCGGCTTAACACACTTTACCGCGCTGATGAAGTCCTGATATTGGATGATGGATGCATCCGTGAGATGGGCAATCGTGCGCAATTAGCAGAAGATTCCACCTCCCATTTCCATCATCTTCTGGAAACAGGGATGGCAGAAGTCCTTGCTTAACGTCTGTTCGTTCTTTATGGAGAGTAAAATGACAGCTGCAACACAGAAAACCACACAGGGATTAAGCCTGACACAAATGGTAGGACACCTTATCACCTTTAAGCCCTGGTTATCCATTGGCTTTATGGGTATATGGCTTATTATCCATATCATGGAATTAGCCCCGCGCCTGATCCTGAAATCGTTCTTTGATACCCTCACCGGAGATCAGCCATTCCGTTTTGGTGTTCCGGGGATCATCATCGTCGTTCTGGTCTCCCGTGCATTCCATATCCTGACTATCGGTACCGGCGCTGTTGTTTGCGCACGGCGGCGGTTTACAGTTGCCGCTTTGCTGCGCCGGAACCTTCTTACTCACATCCTCAAACAACCTGGGGCTATGGCATTTCCAGGCTCGACGGGTGAAGCCCTCAATATACTCAGAGACGATGTCAGTGAAATAGACAGTATGATAGGCTGGCTGGCTGATCAAGTTGCCGTATTCACATACACAGCCATTGCACTGGGGATAATGATCTCAATTGATGCCAGAATCGCACTTCTATCGCTGCTCCCCCTGATTGCCGTGATCCTCATCTCCCGCCTGGCAAGCACTCATGCTGAACGCTACCGGAAGGCAAGCCGACAGGCGACATCCCGCGTTACCAGCGCGTTGAACGAAATCTTTGGCGCAGTGCAGGCTATCAAAATTGCCGTTGCTGAACCCTTTGCTGCCGGGCATGTCAGCCGACTCGGGAAGCTGCGGCAAAAATCGGTCGTGCGCGACCGTACTTTGAACCAGATGTTGTACGCCATGTGCGAAGAAGCAAGCCTGTTAAGCACCGGGGTCATCTTGATGTTAGTTGCCGATGCTATTCGAAGTGACGCCTTTACAGTGGGAGATTTCGCTCTTTTCGTCACGTGCCTCGACAGCATGACAATGCTCATCGTCGAAGCCGGGGGGTTTACCACCCGGTATAAACAGGCAGGCGTTGCTTTTCAGCGTATCTTTTCACTGATGAAAAATGGGGCAGCAAAGACCGCTGAATCGGAGGGAACTGAAATTTTAGTAGCCCATCACCCTCTTTATTTGCGCAGTGCACACCCAGCCATTCTGAATCCCGAAAAAACTTCTTATGACCGGTTGCAACAGTTGGAAGCTATGAATCTGAGCTATCACTATCCGGGGCATAATGATAACGGCGTAAAAAAGGGCATTACAGGGATAAATATATCCATCAAGAAGGGAGATTTCGTGGTTATCACCGGACGCGTCGGTTCTGGTAAAACAACATTACTGCGCGTGCTCCTGGGCTTGCTGCCCGCAGAAAGCGGGACATTATCCTGGAATGGCAGGTCAGTCGAAGATCCAGCACGTTTTTTTGTGCCCCCCCGGAGCGCCTATACAGCACAAATCCCGCATCTTTTCAGCGAGTCGCTGCGCGACAATATCCTGATGGGTTACCCTGCATCACCGGCAACCTTGCAGCAAGCTATCCAGCGTGCGGTGCTTGATCCGGATTTGGCCCAACTAAAAGATGGGCTGGACACACAGATTGGCGCTAAAGGCGTGAAGTTATCCGGCGGGCAGCGCCAAAGGACAGCTGCTGCGCGGATGTTTGTGCGCGAGCCCGAACTGCTGGTTTTTGATGATCTCTCGAGCGCGCTCGATGTTGAAACAGAGCAAACCCTGTGGGAAGGACTCTTTACCAGCACCGGCGCAGGACAGGATACAACATGCCTGGTGGTATCGCACCGCCGCCCTGCGTTACGCCGGGCTGACCACATTGTGATCCTCAAAGATGGACGGCTTGAAGCCGAAGGCACATTGGACACACTCCTAAGAGATAACCACGAGATGCGGCAAATATGGGGGCAGTAAAAACAGGGGGTAACTATTCGGCTCCACCGAATAGTTACCCCCTGCATAAACGCTTTGTGGTGCAACCGGATCTGGATTATAACCCGTATTCTTCCGGCAAATAGAGTTGACGATAATCCGGCGAAAGACGCTCCAGAAGTTCATCACTATTATCAGGTAAGGTCTGAATCGCGCGGTTTAATTTTCCCAACCAGCGCTGCTCCTGCCTGGACAGCGCAATGGTTCCGGCACTGAGCGCACCATTCAATGTTTCCATAGCAAGCTCAGCCATGGCGACAGTTTGCACATAAGGATCAGACCCCGCTGCAACGATGCGTTGCCCTGCGGTATAGAGTACCTCTGGAGCCATCACCAGGGCCTGAGGGTCCAGATAACGGTCGGACTGCACCAATAAATCCCGGAACATCGGACCAGCCTTCTGGTCGAGGGCTGTGTTCATCAGACGGGTATCGTAAATCAGCACCTCCGCAAATACCTCAGGAGCATAACCACCCAACAAACGGATATGCTGAACGGATTCATTACTCCATAAATCACATGTCGCCGCAGCGATGTTGCCCAGCGGTGATGAATGCGCACAAGCACTGGATTTGCCTTCCATAGAAATCGGCACACCGGTGATGGCTTTAATGATCGGGTTCTCATAACCGCAATCTTTTAAAGGCCCCTGAGCGCCATTAAGAACAGCGCCCAGAGATCGAGGGGCGGTCATCAATCGTACAGTGGCAGCTAATACCTTGGGCAGCATCTTCTGGTGTGCAAGCTGCATCGCAGTATTGCCAAAACCGCAAGCCGTATCCCCACCGGAAATGACGCCGTAACGCCGGGCGATTTCTGATATATGCCCCCATAAAAAAGCCATATCACGCGGCGCCAGAACCCCGAGGGCAAAAGCTAAACCATCCACATCCGCATCCAGCAACGCCGGATCAGAAAGCTCTTTACCGCCGGTGCTTTCAATTGCCAGGATATCAGCTCCAGCCTGAGCGCACAGCTCAAAAGAACGCAGCATATTCTGGGTCGATTGACCGGTGCGCATCTTGGGGGGACGTTCCGATTCGCGCGTGTCCGCAACCGTGACACGCAAAGCCGTCCGCAATCCATATTTTTGATTAAATTGCGCCATCACATCGTGGATATCGCGGGTTATCAGCGCTCCCCACTCAGGATACAATGTCATTTCAAAAACTTGCTCAAATTCCAGCACCAACGCAGACTGTGCTAGATTAACAGCTTTCTGTAAAATCTGGGTGGTTGTTTCTCGATAGATGGCGCGGACATCCTCTAAAGTTTCCTTCTGCACCAGCATGGCAGGGAGTGTGAACTTCACTTCCGGTAAAACTGCTCCGCCACCGATCACTACATCATAACCACAAGTCACAGGGTGTTTCGCAGTGCCAAATAACATTTCATCCGCTGACGCGTATGCTAAATTCTCAGGGAATTTCCGTTCGAAAACCATCAGATGCTCTCCTTCATTAGGGCTTCATTTTACCAGACAGATATCTATCAATTTAAGTATACAGGTAATCATGCCTACTGTACAGGGTGATTACGCCCTCATCCCAGCCAGCCAAATGGCGGGATAAAGGTACATCCTGAAAGAGATTCAATTGTCATATTCCACAAGCTGTGGCATAGTATATGGATTCACTCAAGGAGATATCAATGAAACCAGTTAACCTAGCAATGGTCGGGTGCGGGGAAAACGCGAAGAAAAGCATTGTGAAAAACGTCAATGTTTCGGATTTGGTGCAGTTTGTCGCAACCATGGATGTCAAGCTGGACCTGGCTGAAGACCTGGCCGAAGAAGCCGGGGCAGCAACCTTTACAGATAACTATGCAGAAATACTGGATAACCCAGACGTTGAAGCCGTGGTCATATCCACACCGCATGCCCTGCATGTGCCAATGGGAATTCAGGCTGCGCGTAAAAACAAGCATGTGCTCATCGATAAACCTATCGCCACCAACGTCGAAGACGCCCGGCAATTGATCGCTGTCTGCAAAGAACAGAAAGTCCTGCTCAGTGTGCTCTTTGGCAAACGGCTCCATCCTGCTTTTGACATTGCAGCAGACCTGGTGCAGCGCGGAGCTGTGGGGCGGATCACAGCTCTCATGATTATGAGCTTCTGGCAGAAGGCAGACTCGTATTGGACAGGGGGGTATACAAACCGGGTGCAGACCGACTGGCGCATGAAAAAAGCAACCTCCGGTGGGGGAATGTTGATGATTAATTACACGCATGACATTGATGCCCTGCAAAACCGCCTGGGGTTGGAACCGCAAAGCGTTTATGCGCAATATGATACCTTCAACACGCCGGTAGAGGTGGAAGACAGCTTCAGCCTGGTTGTGCGCTATACAGAACGGGGCAATTGGCACCTACGCGGGCAGCAGTGGTACGCCAGGCGCTTTCCGTGTGGAACCTAATTACATTTTCGGCACGCACGGCACCATCGCCGTCGGCGATCCGGTGCGGGTTTATACCACAAAGTCCATTGACGGGCTGACTACCGGTGCATGGTCTGAGATTCCGTGGCAAAGCGATCTCTGGGATGGTGGTTCCTATCTGCGCATCATTGAAAATTTCGCCCGGGCGGTCAGGGGCGAAGAAGACCTCATCGTGACAGGCGAGAATGCCCTGTCATCGCTCAAAGTTATCGAAGGCGCTTATCGCTCCCAGGAACTCGGCAGACCGGTGAGTTTCGAACTATGAATCCTGAAAAAGCTGGTTTTTCCAGAGACCGCCTGCAGCGCGTCAGCCAGATGCTGCAAGGTTATGTGGAGCGCCGTGAGTTAGCAGGGATCAGCGCGCTGATCTCCAGAAACGGGACCACAGCTTATCGCGAAAAGTTTGGCTGGCAGAATATCGAAGCCGGCAAACCACTGGCATTTGACACATTGTTTCGAATCATGTCCATGACCAAACCGGTGACCGCTGTGGCAGCCATGCTTTTCTATGAAGAGGGCTACTTTCGATTTGAACACCCCGATTCGCGATATCCTGCCAGTTTTTTCGGAAATGGCGGTATTTCAAGGTTATGATGAAAACGGCCATGTACAGACCGAAGGTGCAACATCGCCGATCACATTCAGGCACCTATTCACACATACTTCCGGATTGAGCTATGGGTCCCTCCCCAATGACCCTATTGACCTTTTATACAACCAGACCTTCAGCCATATTGACAGAAACACTGAGACGATCCAGAGCTTCACCGAAAACCTGGCGCAGCAACCTCTGGCTTTCCAACCCGGCTCCCAGTGGCGCTATGGTTTTAGCCTGGATGTGCTGGGCGCCCTCGTCGAAGTGATATCCGGCATGACTCTGGCAGATTTTATGCAGGAGCGCATTTTCACACCGCTGAACATGTTGGATACGGGTTTCACAGTCTCACCAGAGAAAATGGAACGGTTAGCCGTCGTCTATCGCAAGCACCCAAAGCACGGGACCCTGTCCAAACGTGCATCTCCGGTACCTATCCCGGTGAAAATGTGGGGCGGCGGGGGATTAGTATCCACACTGGATGATTACAGCCACTTTGCCGGGATGCTGGCAAACCAAGGGGTTTATGCCGGAACCAGGCTGCTCAGTCCCACAACCGTGGCTATGTTCAGTCTCAACTGGGCAAATCCGGCAGCGCTGCCATCATTTACCGCTGCAGACCCCCGCATTAACGGCGGGTATGGGCTCAGCCTGGGAACCGCCGTTCTGCTGGATCCATCCCCAACCGGCAAGTACGGCAATCCAGGGGAATTTTACTGGGGCGGTGCGTTCAGCACCTATTTCTGGATCGATCCCGGACAAGCCCTGTATGGCGTCCTGATGACGCAATTCGATCCAGTATGGGCTTATCCCACACCCTGGCAGTTCAAGCAGTTGACTTATCAGGCGTTGGTGTGATGGTCAAAAAACGACCATCACCTGGTCGTTTGCACAAAACGCAAACTACGTGTAATTCCATTTATAAAACACGAGGCAATCTTAACCTTATCCTACAGAATGGTTCACTTTTATTCATAGGACAACCCCTTTCAGGCGCACAAGGTACGCAGGAACCATACTTTCACAAAAAAGGAGCATTATCATGACAGAATCAGTTCGTTGGGGTGTATTGGGATGCGCAGCGATTGCGATAAACCAGGTCATACCTGGAATGGAAAAAGCGAATTTGACTGAACTCACCGCAATTGCCAGTCGATCGCTATCAAAGGCGCAGGATGCTGCCGCAAAATTCAATCTATCCAGGGCTTACGGCTCTTATGAAGCCCTTCTGGCAGATCCGGATATAGACGCGGTCTACATTCCGCTGCCCAACGGTTTTCATGCCGAATGGAGCATCAAAGCCATGCGCGCTGGGAAACACGTGCTGTGTGAGAAACCGCTCGCGATGAATGCTGCTGAAGCGCGCGAGATTCAGACGGTGCGGGATGAAACCGGACTTTTCTGCCTGGAAGCCTTCGCCTATCGCTTCAATCCGGTGGTGTTAAAAGCCATCGAAATTGCGCGTTCGGGGGTGTTGGGTGATTTGCGTTTTATGCACACGGTTTCCACCTATTATATGCATCCGCAAGACCCGGAAAACGTGCGTCTTCGAGCAGATATTGGCGGTGGCGCGCTGTATGATATGGGGTGCTATGCTATCAACGCACAGCGCATGCTTTCCGGACGCGAACCCCAAAGCGTCTGGGCTTCGATGGAGTGGTCAGAGCGTTTCAATGTCGATATGGCTGGGAACGCCCTGCTGGATTTTGGCGAAGGGCTGTCAGGCACAATCCAGTGGGGGTTCACTGCTCCTTACAGCGGACCGTTCAGCGTGCAGGGGGTTAAAGGCAAACTCACCGGACCTTACGGCTGGGGCGCACCCAAAGGGAAGCCAGCGATGCTGCTGACCCTTGGCAGGGAAACCCAGGAAATATACGTCGAGCGGGAAAACGATTACACCGGTGAGGTGCAGGACGTCAGCGAAGCTGTCCGGGGGTTGCACTCGCCAATGTACGCCTGGGAACCTCTGGATGCCACGATGCGTGTGATTGATGCCTGTTATAAATCGCAGAAAAGTGGAAGGCAGGAGAAGGTGTAATAAAAAACACCCAACCGGGGTTCCGGTTGGGTGTTTTTTATCATAGTGAAAGAAAATCTAGCCGCGCGGCTGATCCATAATCTTCTGACATTCGTCAGTCAAAGTCTGAATACCTTCCTGGAATTCAACATCACCAAAGAGAATATTCTCAGCATAGTTGTGGTAGACGTCGTTGAGTTCCGAGAAGCGCAGGTTGTAGGGCATGGGGAACGGACCCATATTGACGCCGTCAGCCAGCCAAGCACCCACACGTGGGTAGATGCTGTGATAATCCGCAGCCTCTTGCGAGTAGAACACGGACTTGCGGGCAGGGGGCTGCCCCTGATTGATAAACGAGTACATAGCAGTTTCTTCAGAGCTCAAGTACTTGACCAGGCTGTATGCGCCCTCAGGCTGTTCGGTCTTGGCATAGATGTTCCAAACCGTAGCAAAGAGCTCATAACCGCGCAGGCCCTTGGGGCTCTTGGGCGCCAGGACAGCATCCCACTCAAACTTATCGCCGATATTGGCTAAGTTCGTGCCCACACCATACGTGCCCCAGCCAAAGAAACCGACCTGACCGGCAAACCAGTCCAGACCCTCAGCCTCAGCGCGACTTGGCGCAATATGGTGCACTGTGCGCAATTCCGTCAGCCATTTGGTGGCAGCTTCAGCGTCCGCATTCCCCGCCAATATGAACTTCTTCTTTTCCGGATCAAAGATGTCCTGACCCCAGCTGCGCGTCCAGCAGGCAAGGTCATAATAACTGCCTGAAGGATCTATCTGGAGGCCAAAAACGCGGTTGTCAGGATCATTGACAGCCAACGCTTTGTCAACAAAATCATCAATGGTCCAGTCATCGGTTGGCAGTTCCACGCCATTCTCCTGCAGCATGGTCTTGTTGTAGTAGAAGATGTTGGTGTTACCGGTGTTGGACTCGAAAGGCAGCGCATAAAGCTTGCCGTCAAGTGTACAACCCTCAACAGCAGCAGGCAGGAAATCGTCCATCCCGGGGTCATCGGCTTCAACCAGACCGTCCAGTGCCAGGAAAGCGCCCTTAAACGCGGAATAGTGCATCCACTTCAGACCGCTGAACACAACGTCCGGCAGCGTGCCGGTGGCAATGCCGGTGAGTTGGATTTGCGCCATGTCGGCATAGTTCATTTGCTCAATGGTCAGATTTACATTAGGATTCTGCTCAGCCCACTCCAGGGATTTCTCATCCATCCACACACGGACGGCATCCGTCCAGGTGGCTATAGTGAGGTCAAAATTGGCTGGTTCCGGGGGAGCCTCCATGGTCGCTTCTGCCGTCATTTCCGGTTCAGGTGTGCCACAAGCCTGCAGAATAGGCAGCGTCAGCGCCAGGGCACCCATCGTCTTCAACAATTCACGTCGCGAAATCTTTCGCATGGTTCCTTACCTCCTTCAAAAGGGTAACAGTAACATATCAAACGTATTTGAACAACATACTTGCCAATAAAAGTTTCTTTTTTGCCCACCTCCTTCCCTTACAATCCAGATTCTTAGTTGCTATGCCCCGTTCGTGAAGTTGGTATTTCTATCATTGTGTTACCCAACTCATTAATTTACGTCAACCTTTCAAGCCGGTCAACGCGATACCCTGGACAAAATAACGCTGCGCGGAGAAGAACAGGACGATCAGGGGCGCCGTCGTCATCACCGAAGCTGCCATCAGCAAGTGCTGTAACGGTTCCCCTCCCGTTTCCGGCAGGTTGCGGAAGTAGTTCAAGCCCACCGCAACGGTAAATTTCACCGATTGCCTTAAATAAATGACCGGTCCGAGGAAGTCGTTCCACCCGCCAATAATGGCAATCACGCCCAACGTTGCGATTACCGGTTTGCATAAGGGCAGGAGAACGGACCAGTAAATTCTGAACGCACCAGCACCATCAATAATAGCAGCTTCATCAAGATCGCGCGGCAGCTGCAGCATGAACTGCCGCATCAGGAAGATGGCAAAAGCCCCACCCCCAAACCATGACGGGACCCACAGCGGTTTGTAAGTATTGATCCAATCCAATTTATGAAACAACACAAATTGGGGTATGAGCGTTACCTGGGCAGGCAGCATCATGGTCCCCAGGGTGATAATAAAAAGTAAATTTTTCCCGCGAAAATCAAACCGGGCAAATGCATAACCTGCCAGCGAAGACGTAATCAACATCCCGGTCGTGCTCAGCGCCACGATATAGATTGAGTTACGCACCCACGTCATAAATGGGGCCTTCTCAAAAACCCGGGGGTAATTCTGCCACCGGAACACATTGGGGAACAAGGTAGGAGGGAAAAGATTGATCTCCTGTGGGGATTTGAACGACGTCATCACCGTCCAGAAAAAGGGGAAAATGAAGACAAGAGCTGTCACAGTCAGCATCACATACCACAAAATAGTTGTGGTGGTCGACCGCCGACTCTGACTGGGTGCTCTGGTGCCGGTTATGGTGAGTGTATTTTGTGCAGTTGCCATCGCTTACTCCCCCGCGTAATAGACCCAACGATTTGAAAGTGTCACTTGCAAGTAAGTAAACACCAGTAGAATCAACACAAATATCCATGCCAGCGCGCTGCCGTATCCCATTTTGAAATACGCAAACGCGTTCTGGTAAATGTGAAGCGCGTAAAACCAGGTGGCGTAAGAGGGTCCACCCTGTGTCGCGACAAAAGCTGTCGTAAAGACTTTGAGCGCGCCAATAACGCCCAAAACCAAATTGAAGAAAATTGTAGGGGAAATCATGGGCAGGGTGACGTTCCGGAATTTCTGCCATACGCTGGCGCCATCAATCTCGGCGGCTTCCAACAGGGACTGCGGCACGCCCTGCAGGGCAGCCAGGTAAATGAGCATCGTATTCCCGCCGATTCCCGCCCACATGTTCATGATAATAATGGCGGGGAGTGCCCAGTCCTTACTTGTCAGCCATCCGGGTCCCGGAAAGATACCAAACCAGCTTAAAGCCAGGTTGATGGGACCGACGTTGGGATGCAGCAACCAGCGCCATAAAATCGCCAGGGCGACGGATGGCGTCAGGCTGGGGATGAAAAAGAAGGTCCGGAAGATATTGGTGCCCTTGACCCCACGGTTTAACAGTGTCGCCAGGGACATTGATCCCAGCATGCCTAAAGGCACTACAATCAGCGAATATTGCAGCGTGCGGCCCAATGAAGGCCAAAAGAGATTATCACTAGTCAGTGCCTGCTTAAAATTCGCCAGACCTACCCATTTCGGAGGTGATAATACATCATAAGTGGTAAAGCTGAAGTAGAATGAGGCGATAATGGGGCCAATCCAGAAGATAAGTAAACCCAGTATCCACGGCAAGAGAAACGTGATTCCCGCCATAGAACGACGGACTTCCATTTCACTTCTCCCGCCAACAACCCGTCCTATCGTTTGATATAAACGCTTTTTTCCCTCAGATGCCAAACTTGCGGTAGCCAATTCATACCTCCTGATCTGGAGTCTACGGTGCCCACATCCAAACGAACCCACTACATAATTCGTACTTTTGGTTTTAGTGCCGGAGCGAATTCAAACTTGCAGCCACAATTGTAACCTTTATAATAGCATTATTACTTAGCCAAGTGCTACATCATAACGGATGAAAATCGGTCATCAATCGGACATGAACCGGACGCAACAATGACAGATGATGAATTTCTCGAGAATTTACGCGACGCATTGAACCACCTCTATGATTCAGCTTTTCTGCGGCGCAGCACGCTCTATGCATTATTTATGGAATACAAGCTTGCTGATGACGTCAAATCATTTCAAAAAATACTGATCAATGCGATTGCCACGTTAAAACCAGATGACAACGTCCCTTCGGCAACAAAAGCCTGGCGTGTCTATGATCTGCTTTTTTGCCGTTATGTTCAACAAATGACGGCAGACACTGTCGCTGATCAATTGGGAATAGGAAACCGCCACCTGAGAAGAGAGCAGCTGGTCGCCCTGGACGCTTTGGCACACAGGTTAAAAAACAGGTACACGCTTAATCTATCAGAACCGGATAAATCCTGGACCGCATATCGTTCAAATGCTGTCCAGGTTAGCCCAGCGATATCAGAAGAATTAGCCTGGCTTTCCAATTCAACCGATGACCAGTCCACCCTGCTTAATCCAGCGGTATCGGCTGCGGTCAAACTTATGCAAACACTGTCCGATAAATATCGGACCACAATTGATCTCATCAATGACGATAGCAACATCAATCTTGCCGTCCATCCTGTCGCGCTTAATCAAATATTGATTAATATATTGAGCGTCGCCATTCCCTGGCTTAGTTCGAGCCAGGTCCATGTGGAAAGTACGTTTGACGGCAGCAGTATTGATATCAGCTTCAGCGGATCAAGTTTTTATTCTTCACCCAGAGCCCTCACACAGCAGGAGATGGACAGCCTAGCACTGGCACAGCAATTGGCAGAGATGGCTTCAGGAACCCTGATATTTTCCACTAATGATCTCCGTTTTGAAGCGCACCTATCCCTTTCTGCCTACAAGAGTGTGACAGTCCTGGTCATTGACGACAATGCCGATACCATAAAACTGCTGCAGCATTTCACGCGCGGCACACGTTATCACCTCATAGGGACTCAGGACCCTGGTCAGGTCGTTGATCTTGTTAAAATGCACACACCGCAAATCATTATGCTGGATGTTTTGATGCCCCAGGTTGACGGGTGGCAGGTTCTGGGACAGCTTCTCCAGCATCCCGCAACACAGGACTTACCCATCATTGTGTCCACGATATTGGGACAAAAAGAGCTGGCGCTCTCTCTGGGCGCCAGCGGGTTTGCCCAAAAGCCGCTGACAAAGGATAATTTTCTCAGCGCTCTCGACCAACAATTAATGTGTCTCATCTGAATCATCAAGCCAGGCTATTTGCTGATCCATAAAGGCCCAGGCACTCATGGGCAGGACGCTCACGTTGTGCTCGAGGCGTCAAGAGTCCTCCACAACAGAAAGGTAACAGACCGATATGCCCAAGACAGACCTGCAATGGTACAAAAAAATATGGACCTTAGACATCCAGGACATGTCATGGGTTGAGCATACCACCAAAGAAGTTGATTTTATTGAAACCGCCATGGCATTAGACGGCACAGAGAGAATTCTGGACCTGGCATGTGGTTTTGGACGTCACAGCCTTGAGTTCGCACGCAGGGGGTACAGTGTTGTCGGCATCGATATCACGCCAGCCTATATAGCCCACGCGCAGAAGCAGGCTGTTGACGAGAATCTCTCACGAACCACGTTTTTCTGTCAGGACATCCGGGAAGTCAGTGCCAACAGGGAATTTGACGTCGTGCTCAATCTCGCGGATGGCGCTATTGGCTACCTGGAAAATGACGCAGAGAATTTACGGATATTTGACGTTGTATCAGCCGCTCTAAATCCCCATGGGAAACATGTCATGGGCGTGTGCAACGGAGCCTATGCCAGAACTCACTTTCCTCGCCGTCATTGGGAAGCAGGTGACCAAGCTCTATCTCTTGCAGATTTCACGTGGGATCCACAGACATCACGCATGCTGTACACAGGTTACACCTTCAAGTATGGGGATAAGTTTATGAAGCCTGATTTGGACCGTTCTCCGACCAGCACCAGACTTTACACAGTTGAAGAATTACAAAAGATTTTCAGTTTGCGGGGGATGGCAATAAAACAAACATATGGCGACTACGACGCTGGAACCCCCGCGTCGGACAATTTGCTGACCTTAATCGTAGTCTCCCAGAAACTATAACCATTTATCGCAGCAAACGATCATGGCAATACAAACGGCAAAGTAAGTAGCGCCGCGGTACAAATTTGGTTTTGCTGTCCACGTAGCTTCCCGCACCTTCATAAAAAAATGGGATATCCAATTTGGCTGCGCCAAACTGGATACCCCCAAAGAAAAAAAGATGGTATGTTATAATATCTCTATGCGTTATCGTCTAAACTATTGAGAGAACTACTCAAACACAGCTAAAAAGGAGAAAATCATGGCTTTTACCCTGCAACTTGGT
The DNA here is from genome assembly GCA_963700595.1 of uncultured Chloroflexia bacterium. Taxonomy (GTDB): domain Bacteria; phylum Chloroflexota; class Anaerolineae; order B4-G1; family SLSP01; genus PWVB01. The sequence goes on along the minus strand of CAVOYE010000005.1, from coordinate 761,877 downwards.
GAAACAGCACCGGATTTCGCACTGCCTGCCACCGATGGCAAAACGTACACACTCGCAGATTTCGACGCCGCCGATACACTCGTCGTTTTCTTCACCTGCAACCACTGCCCATTTGTCCTGGGTTCCAATGAAGTCACGCGGCAGACAGCGGAACGTTTCAAGCCCAATGGGGTCGCGTTTGTTGGCATCAACGCCAACAGCGAAATTACACATCCGAATGATGACTTTGCGAACATGGTGATCCAGATGGAAGAAAATGCTTTCCCATGGGTTTATCTGCGCGATAAATCGCAGGACGTAGCCCGGGCTTACGGTGGATTGCGCACCCCGCACTTTTACGTCTTTGACCGCGAACGGAAACTGGTCTATACAGGTCGCGGCGTCGACAATCCCCGCGAGGTCAGCAAAATGACGGTCAATGATCTGGCAAACGCCCTTGAAGAGCACGTTGCCGGCAAACCCGTCAGCGTACCGCTCACGAATCCCATTGGATGCAACGTCAAATGGGAAGGCGAGGACGCCCACTGGATGCCCGAAGAGGCTTGTGACCTGGTTTAAAAAGATTTTGACAATAAAAACGTCCGGAAGTGATTCCGGACGTTTTTTTGTCGCTAATGGGACCATACATTCACTCTTGCGATTCTACCATCTCAAGACCGGTCACCATAATGAGCGCCCCATTGGGACCGGGCACGCCACAACTTACCTCACCCCAGATTTTGATAACCTGACCGGTATCACGCAATCCTGCAAGCTCCGCTGCTAGGCCTTCATCAGTGCTTTCGATACCGAACATAACCGGAATATTACCGCTGAGAATAAAAGCATCATCGTGCTGCGCACCTTCTGCAAAACTGATGATTGTGCCTATCCAGCCTGAAATTGGTGCTGGGTCAGGCAGCGGTCCCGGTTCATCCTCTCTGAGTTGCGTGATCTCAACATAGCACCCCCCGTAATCAGCTGCAGGGCAGTGCAACCTGCCCCAAACGTGAACGAATGTCGAACTATCTTTCAGGACCTGAATCTGCCCGGCGACAATACCCTCCGCGGGTTCTATACCCACCCCGGTATCCTCACCCAGCATCAAATAGTCGTCATATTGACTATCATCAGGCAGGCTTTTAATAAAACCGCCCCAACACGTTACTATTTCTGCATCTTCCACCATTTCTGCTTCTATCACGACATACGATGCATTGACTTTGCCCTGCCAGGAGTAACCACCGTCACTTTTCGTTACCCCTATCCGGTATATTGTTTCTGTGGGATTCACGATCGGATACTGAACAACAATCACCCAGTTCTCATAACGATACTCATAGGTCGTGCTGCCTACAATACCAGTTTCCGTGATATCATTTTTTTCCCAGACCACATCTGATGGTGGAACAAATTCTAAATCCTGACCACCCAGAAATTCCACTACGGCGTCCCGTGCCTCTGCAGGATCAGGAATCAGGGCAGCATCTTCGTCAACCGCATCCACTTCGTCCTCCTGTGGAGGTAAAGCTCCTGTACAACGCCAATTCACCTCGGTGGTTTGGTCAGAGGCAGTGACGATACAGGCTGGGTTACACCCTTCCCTCTCGGCATCCAGGTCAAACCACCACGTGCCGGTACTGTCATTGTAAAAAGCTTCCCCGGTCAGGTCACCCACATCCATGCAACTGCTTTGCTCAGCAATCGCATAGGCTTGTTCTAAAGTCATTGCCGCAGTCGCCGGAGCGGTTTGTGCAGGTTCCGGTGGTAAAGATTGCGGTGTTGTACAACCGGCGGACAATAAAAGACCTATTGTGATGAACAGACTCATTACGATATTTTTTCCTCTCATCTTTGCCTCCTGAGTTAAACACATACACGCTTCTATGATCAAGACGCTACACATGATAACCTTGTTCCCAAATAACATGAGCCAACGAGAAAACTATCCAGGTGGATAGAATGTACCCCGGTCAAAATGTAGTTGGCGATGGAAAAAGTGTCAAACAAGGTTCTACGAGGTCAGCGGTATTATATATTGGAGGAACAGGGCAGGATATTACGTCCGGCTCCTCCGGTCGTAATATCCCTCAAAAAATATACCGCACAGGTGCTGCTATGGGACATTTTTCAGGAAGGTTTTTCTGCATCCTATAAAGGATAACCTATCCACGTAAGGGAAATAGGATATTCCCCCTTCCTAATGGGTCATTTGGCACGAATATCGCTATTACCAACGTTTTCAATAAGGCTTTGTGCAAGTCAACCAACCCATTAGATGCTGTTCTGAAACGTTTCCGCCTCCAGGTAGACCTTACCCGCACTGCCATCGACTGTGACCATTTGACCGTTGCGAATGCGTTTGGTCGCAATTCCTGTTCCCAACACCGCAGGGATACCGTATTCTCTCGCCACAATAGAGCCGTGACTCAGAGGCCCGCCAACATCTGTGACGACCGCAGATGCACGTGCAAAAAGTGGAGTCCAGGCTGGCGTGGTAATCGCCGCGACCAGCACATTACCTGCCTGCATCTGGTCAAAATCCGCGGGTCCAGTTATGACACGAGCGGGGGCGGTCACACGCCCGGGACTGGCGCCAACCCCTTCAAGCCGGTTCCCGCTCCGTTTACCGGCACGCGCTGTTTTGATTTCCTCCAAATCCTTTCCAAATATTTTAATCTGGGGAAGCATCATCGGGGGAGTCGCACGCCGGGCAGCACGCCAGATTGCTTTACGCTGCGGTATAAGTGCGCTCAGGGGATCCAATACCTGGCTGCGGTCCAACTTTTCTGCAGCTTGTTGTACCTCATCCTCTTTTAACCAGTAGATATCATCAGGCGTTTCTATCATTCCACTTGCGACAAAGCGGTTTCCCAACTCTCTTAGCATCTGACGCAGCAATGGATAGCTCAGACCAACATCGGCGAGTCCATCTTCCCGCAGAGGTGCGAAGCGTTGTGCCGGCGCGATGAATTTGCGAAAAAGCTTCAGACGCAACCCTTTCAACCTATCCTGCATCATGTGTGTCGCCTGCTCGCGGAACTCAGCAGATGCTTGCTGTCGTGTATGCGGATTGATCCCCTCACCGCTGATAAATAACTTGAGTGTCCCCAAAAGTGGTGCAGGGTCATCCGCCGGCACCGGAGTGCCAAAATCAAGATTGTAAATTGTATGGCCATACTGCTTAAGGTACACCTGGAACCGGCTTTGCCACGCGTGCCAATCTTCCTCTCCCACATCAGGTGAGATTTGATTATTAAATAAGTCGGCGGCGAGATGCTTCACGGGTGTTTTGGTCAAATATTCCAGTAATGCGGCTCTGGCTTGAACCCATACAGCCAAATCATAAAGAGATTTCTCAGCCTGAATGGGGATGCTGTTAAACCCCATCAGATATGTGGGGGCTTTTGGATCATCACGACGTTTAATAAAGACTTTGTAGACCATGGTAAACAGAGCCTCGCTGATCCACGCTCCCGGAATGACACCAGAAACCAACGCTCCATACGCGTCAACTGCTGCTTCTGACAGTTCACGAACCGCACTCAGGATGTCCGCAGAAGGTAACGCACGCCAGTGCGTGGTTTCCCAGCGCGTTACAGTCTCACTATAACGCGGGTGACCCTCCTCGGTCCACCGCTCAACCGCCCCTGTAAACATACGCCTGGCTATCCCGATACTGCCCATCAGGATGCGCACAATCTGCCCCACTGTCAGTGAACCATTGTAATAAGCATAATTGTTGACCTCGATAATAATCTCATCCGGCACGCAATTTGGCTTTCCGAAAAAACTGGTCAGCAAACGGCTTAAACTGGTGTTAATAGCAGCCCGGCCCAACGTGCCAAACAAAGGGGTTAGCGGATCCGCCATCAATTCAACAATATTGTTGCGCATAGCTGCATACATGCCTTTAGGTAGTTGCCACGTATTCGGCGGTGGCGGTTCCGGTTCAGGCAAAGTGGTGATGGGCCGGGCCTGGACGATGGCGAAATGACCGCCGGTCACTGTCCACTCAATATCCATAGGCATACCGTACACCTGCTCGATGCGATTGCCCAACCTTACAAGTTCAGCAGCTTGTTCATCTGTGAGAACCGCCATGCGGCGTAAAGCTTCTGGTGTGGGCTGTTCTTCAGTCCCGCTTCCCAGAAGAACAGTCATCAACATTTTATCTGCAGTTTCCCGTTTGATAACCCGTCCTGTCGCCTTATCGGCTATCACCATATCCGGTGTCACAGTCCCCCCAACAATGGATTCACCCAGTCCCCAGGCGGCGCTAATCATGGTCTGATTACGCTGTCCGGTGACCGGATTGGCGGTGAACATCACACCAGAGCTTTCCGCGCGGATTAATTGCTGGATGACGACGGCAACCTCATGCGTTGCACTTATGCCTTTTACCTGGCTGTAGGCTTTTACACGCTCATTTTGCCGTGACTGGTAAACCGTATGGATAGCCTTATGTATCGCCTCACCAGTATTTACGTTTAACACTGTTTCGAACTCGCCGGCGAAGGATGCATCTACCGCATCCTCGGCAAGGGCTGAAGAACGGACGGCGAATGCAATGTCATAATTGTCCTGGCGCAACAAATCCAGATATGCCTGCACCTGATTCCACGCATCCGGGGTTAACACGTTGTCGATAAAGGCATCCGGCATGATGACAAAGCCATCCGGCACAGGGAAACCGGCCTGATAGAGTCTGGCCAGAGCTCCGCCTTTACCTCCAGCACGCAATTGCTCCTCTTCTGTCATCTCACGAAATGATCGAATGATGTTATACATTTAGCTTTCCTCCTTCACGCTCTGAACATACCTCAACTCTGAGCAATGAGATCACCGTCAGATTCAAATCCCATATTTTGCTGAGAAGACTGCGGAGGGCTGCCTGGTCAACGACTGCGCCGGAGAGTATCGTGACAGGCGAATCGTCCTTTGTACCCATATATGTGAGGTGCATCCCATCAAACCAGTTTGCCCAACGTTCAGCGATCCAACCTTGAACGCAAATCTGATACTGACCTTGCTCCATCATCCTGTATGACTCCTGTATTTGAAGATCTTTTACAACGTCAATTACAGTATAGGGCAAGTTTGGAATGACCCGCATCATCCCATGGTATGATCAAGGGTATGATTTATAGCTGGGAAAAACCTTACACGGGTTAATATGTGTCAGGTAACAGCAGGGGAACCGGCTCAGGAAGGGAGAATACCCGCCTTTCGGGCATAAGCAACAGCTTCCATTCGTTTGTGCACACCAAGTTTGCCGTAGATGTTGCGAGTATGTGATTTCACAGTCGGTAGGGAGATAAAAAGTTTCCTCGCAATCTCGGGATTGGAAAGACCCTCAGCCAGAAGAACCAGAACCTCCATCTCGCGATCACTCAATGGCTCGATCAAAGCTGACGGTTTGAGCATAGCCGCCTTAGCAACCACCATCCGGGGCTCTTTCTTGTGATTCATACTGTCGATGAGTTTGGAAGCGTAGCTGGATGTGGTACCAAGATTGACTGCCTGACGTAATAAGTTCAACATTGATTTACCTTCATCAATAAACACACGCACATACCCTTCTGGTTCAGCTAATTGCATCGCCAACGCTAATGCTGCCTGTGCTTGTTCCACATCAGCTAATCCCTGTAGCGCCAGGGCGCACAAGACAGAAATTTCGATCACGGTCCCCATTCTCCCAGCGGTCTCTGCAGGGGGAAGCAGTGCATCGAGAAGCGCCAATGCCTCAGAGAAATTACCTTGGGCCAGGTGTACGCGAACCAACGTCAAATCTTCAAATTCGCGCAAATACTCGGTTTCCCCAAGCTGTCTATACTGTTGCGCCCAACGAGCCGCAAGATCAAGTTTATCCTGTGCCAACCAGATACGCGCCTGATGCGCACCAATCAAGATCGACACACGCGCAATGGAAAATTCCCCGGCAATCTGACTTGCGCGTTGGATCGCCCTCTGCGCCCCTTCATCGTCTCTCTGGGCTTGCCGGATGCGCGCCAGTAAAGCGTGACCGATCCCAAAACTATCTGTCGTCCCGCTTCGCATTAACAACTCCAGACTCTCAACCACGTGTTTTTCAGCCCTAAGCAAGTCGTTTTGCTCATACAGAATTTTTCCCATCTCCAGTCCCGGAAATCCTGCCATCGACGTTGGTTTTCCATCAACAATCGCTAATTCCATCGCCTCCTGGCAAGTTTGGTACGCTTGATAAAGCTGTCCCTGGGCTATGTGCACATCAGCCAGATTGCAGTAAACAGGCACTGCGATAAAACCGAGTTGTGCTGCCCCAGCTGCTGAAATTGCCCGAGAGAACGCGCTACCCGCTTCCCTCACATTTCCTGCACGGAAATGAGCTAAACCGAGGCTGATGGATACACGCATACCTAACATCACATTATCGGGCAAGTTGGTTTTGGCACGGTGCGCAAACGTGATAGCCTGCTGGACATCACCGCGCAAGGCAGCAAAAGACGCCCGGTCTACCATCACCGATGCCAAAATTTCTGTGGCATCCTGCCATGAAGGATTCTCGTTGAGTGACACCTCAAGATCCTGTAGTATCTGTTCTGTGTTTTCTCTTTGTCCGATGATATAAAATACACGGGAGGCAAATAACCGTAAGCGGGGTTTTGAATGAACCACTTCATGGGGTAATGCCTTAAGCCATTCCTGAAATAATGCCACATTGACACTTGACCATGACTGGACTCTGGGAATCGCCCGTTCGATTACCTCAGCAGCCAGATCAAAATCAGGAATCGCAAGCGCATAATGGACGGCTTCGGGAAGCAGCGCATTCTTTTCGTGCCATGCAACAGCTTTACCATATAGTTCGGTCATAGAATCTGGCGCTGTTTCCTGCAAACGAACACGCAGTAATTCGGCAAAAATTCGATGAAAGCGATACCATTGCCCCTCATCATCCAGGGGAACGATGAACATGTTCATCCGCAACAGCGTATCAAGAATCTCTTGACCTGAGTTAAATGCACCTTCATCAATTAAGGGATGAGCTACTAATGCATCGCAAAGAGAGCCGCACATCCTCTCCAGGATAGAGGTCCGGAGTAAAAATTTACGCACTGTTTCGGTTTGGCGAGCCAAAACCTCATCAGCCAGGTAGTCGAGGATAAAGTGGTGCCTGCCGGAAAAATTATCGATGAAACCTGGAATGCTATCAATTCCATTTTCTGCGATTCGAGAATGCAACGCAACTGCAGACATCTGTAAACCCGCGATCCATCCCTCTGTTTGCTTCTCCAAAACTTCCACCTCCGATATACGAAGGTTTAATCCCATTGCATGCTTGAGGAAGCTGTTTACTTCATCGACATTAAACCGCAACTCGGATTGGCGTATTTCAGTGATTTGACCACGTCCGCGCAACCGCGAAAGCTGTAACGGAGGATCCTGGCGCGAGATGACAACCAGATGCAGATGGGGTGGCTGGCGTTCAAGAAGGAAGTTCACCGCCATGTGCACATTAAGGTTCGTGATGACTTGATAATCATCAAGGACAAGCACAAATGGCGCAGTGGAATTCATAACGTCGTTGATTAGTTCTGTAAGCAGCTGTTCAACGGGAGGCATTTGCGGAGCATCTAAATAACGTTGTGCAGTTTGCCCGATTTCACCATCGATCTGCCGAAAAGCAGCGACAAGATAATCCAGAAAACGAACGAGATCATTATCTCCCTCATCGAGAGAAATCCATGTCACGATGCGGTTTGTGTTGCGCAACCATGCATTGACCAGCGTCGTTTTACCAAAACCAGCCGGTGCGGAGACAAGAGTAAGTTTGCGGTGAATGCCGGCATCTAATGACGCGACCAAACGGGGACGCGGCACTAACTCAGGTCGGAGAGGCGGACTATAGAGCTTTGTAGTCAAGAGTGGCATAACGAGTTCCCTTCGCTTACTCCTATACCCCAACGAACGCACTCTTACAGTGGACCTTGCGGATGCATTGTTTGGCAGATACAACCCCATTCTAGCATATACTTTTACATCTACCAAAGATAGAAGAATTGTGGGGTGTTCCATAATACAGGAAATTTCGCCTACAAAACAAAATCAGGGTGTTCCGATTATGGAATTAACCGGAACACCCTCGATTCAGTGTATGGCGAAGCCAAAAGTATCCGGAAGATGAATTTTAATAATGCGACACGACTTTAGTGCCCACCGGAGCCCAATTATAGAACCACTCCGCATCCCCCAACGAAAGGTTCACGCATCCATGGCTCATTGGGGTGCCGAAATTGTTGTGCCAGTAAGCCCCATGAATCGCATAGCCCTGATAAAAATACATGGTGTGGGGGACATTCGGCAGGTAATACCCCGGGCCACTCATGGGTGTATAACGGTATTTGACATAAATATTGTAAGTGCCCACAACAGTTGGTGTACGCCAGGTTCCAGTACTGACGATTGCCGAATAGATCGCCGTTTGTCCCACATATGCGGTGATCCTTTGCTGGCTGAGGTTGACATCAATCCACTTACCGCTGTCTGATACCGGGTCGGGAGATGGCGTCGGGGGGGGATTTTGCGGCGAAGTTCCACTGCCCGGTATAACCAGACGTTGACCGACGTAGATTGTATTCGACCATAAGCCATTCGCAGCTTTTAGTGCACTCACCGTGGTGCCGTTCCATTTTGCGATGCTGAACAGCGTATTACCAGGCTTAACAATGTAAGTACCCGCGGGAGTGGTCGACGGCGGTGTGGTGGGGTTTGTCTGCCCTGGAATTGTCAGACGCTGCCCAATATAGATCCACGAATTCCAGCGCAAACCATTCGCGGCAGCCAGGTTACTTACACTTACACCATACCGTCCGGCAATCCGGATAAGCGAGTCCCCTGGTTGAACCGTGTAATAATCCAAACTCAATAAAGTCGCTGCATGAACAGGTACCGGCATAAAGACCATACTCAACACAATCAAACTGCATAATAAAAATAACCAGCGTTTCATTTTATCCTCCTCGTTCAGTCTAAAAATACAATTTGGCATTTCTACCAGGTGTCCGATTGTCTTCAGATCAACTGGTTGACGCTCTTATATTCATAACGCCCGCACTTGAACACGTGTTCCCAAAAAACTGCCTGAAGGGTCAAAACTACCCAGATGGACAGGTTATGACCGGGTCAGGGCGGGAGCGGATATGAAGTATAAAATATAATCTTCGGTCAATGCTTGCCTGTACAGGTTCATTCCAGTTTGCGATTTTCATATCAAGCTATAAACTACTGGGAATCTGCCCGGTCACAGGGGTGATACATTGCGCATACTCCTTACGTGTTTTATGCCCTTCAGGGGGCGCAGCAAGAACGGTTCCCAAACGCTCGCCCGTTATCTGCAAGCAAACCTGCAACAGATCTCGAACCAAAGTCCTGAGATTCTCGTGGTGGATATCCCCGTACGATGGGGAGCGGTAGAATCAATTCTCGATCCAGTGGTAGCAAGTTGGCAACCCGACGTCCTTATGGGGCTGGGAGAAGGCGGCGCAGAGTCGATAGCGATCGAGACAACCGGCAGGAATATCCGCCAGGGTCATGATGTGGACGACATACCGCCGCCAAATGCAATCATAGTGGAAAATGGGGAACCGGAGCGGACATGCAGATTTTCATTTACATGGACACATCAGATGCCCTTATCATTTCCGATCAAGTTAAGCATTGATGCCGGCGCCTATCTGTGCAACAACGCCCTGTACTACATCTGCGGTACTGGATGCGAACGCGCCGGATTTGTCCATGTGCCACCGCAAGGTGATGATAATGACACCCACTATTGCGCGTTATACGGACCTACTGTGAATGCGATATTACGACAGAACACAAATGGAGCAGCATCAGAAGCCAGCCTACACAAACCGAAAGGAGACCTATGACCAAAAAACTGATCAAACCCTTCAGACCTGTTTACCCTTCGCCAGCTGGATTGGTAACCTCAATTAGTGTGGATGGGACACCCAACATCATCACACTGGGTGAGATTTTCAACCTCAGCATCGCTTCACCTGTCATCGTGGGTATCGCCATACACAAACAGCGCTACTCGCACAGCCTGATCAGCGCCACCCGTGAATATGTAGTCAACTGTCCCAGTGCCAGTATGGTCGAAGTTGTGGATCGTGTCGGCAGTGTCTCCGGACGCACGGTCAATAAATTTACCGCGTTCAACCTGACGCCCGTACCCGCCGATAAGGTGCAACCGCCATTGATCGCCGAATGCCCTGTGAATATCGAGTGCCGGGTGATAGGCATCCAGGAGATCGGCGACCACGACCTTTTCCTGGGTGAAGTGGTTGCGGTACATATAATTGAGGAAGCTCTCGATGATAACGGGCAAGTCATCGTCACGAAACTTGACCCACTCAGCTACATACACTCTGAATACTGGTCTCTGGGTTCACATCTAGGGCGTCATGGTTTCACTCGTCAATAGTTAGCAGAGTGATTTCCTATTCAGATTCCCACAGCAAAAAGCAGTGAAGTATGAAACCGTACAAAGAACTTACAAGGCTTGGCAGGCTTCGGCGGCTGAGAAAACTGGCGATAAAAGCGCTGGAAAACTACGATTTGCAGATAAACTGGGTGAAATTCCTGACGCAGGAGACCAACACGATGTTTTATCTGCAAACCGCGGACTCTCAGAAATACGTACTGCGTATCTACTCGAATGAAGAAACAACTCTCCGAGAAAATCAAGCCGAGATGTTTTGGTTGGACGCGTTAAAACGAGATACCCCAATCAAGGTGACAGAACCTGTATCGCGACGAGATGGTCGTTATATTACGCCAGTAAAAGTGGCTGGTGTACCGGGGGAACAACGCTGCGTTTTATTCAAATGGGTTCCAGGTCGAACTCTGGAGCATTATCTGACCTCAAAATATTATTATAAACTGGGACAAACACTGGCACGGTTACATACACACGCAGAAACTTTGAATCCATTGCCTGTCCATATCCAACCCAAAAAATGGGACAAAGTCTTTTATTATCCCGATGAACCTGTCGTTTATAATACTGCGGCATACAAACACTTATTTCCACCCGAACGGGTTGCGTTACTGGATGAGGTTATCAAACGGGCAAATAAAGTGCTTGGAGATTTATACAAAAACCCTGAGGGACAAATCCTAATTCACGGCGATTTACATTACTGGAATGTCCATGTCTATCGCGGGGAACTCACGATCATTGATTTTGAAGATGTGATGTTGGGTTATCCTGTGCAGGATATCGCCATAACACTCTATTATGGAAGGGATCTTGAGACGTATACTGCGTTACAAACAGCCCTTAAACAAGGTTATTCAAGTTTAAGATTATGGCCAGCTAAAGATTCGGAGCAGCTCGCGACACTTATGGCAGCCCGTAGTGCCAATTTTATAAACTATGTCGCGCGAATAGAACCCAATCCCCAGGCGTTTATTGAGCGACGGTGCGAAAGCTTGAAGGAATTCATCGAAGCACAAAGGTAAACCAAGTTGAGGACCAGAAAAGCCTATCCCGCCGCCCCTCCGGCAGCAGTCAAAATACAAAGGTGGTTGTATGACGAAAGTGCAACCGCAAAACGGCTAAAGATCGCGACGGTCACACTGCAGTGTGAGCGCGAACCGGCTAACAATCGCATCAAGATGATCCAAATCATCGACTCCATTATGCTGGTGCATCCTGATGTGGAACTCATCATGTTTGGGGAGATGATCCTTGGACACTACAATCCAGATGGTATGCCGGCATATCACCGCGAAATCTCAGAACCTGTTCCAGGAAAAACTACCCGGGTGCTGGGCAAATTAGCCGGTAAATATGGCATCTATCTCTGTTTTGGTATGTCAGAAAATGATGATGGTCACCTTTATAATACCCAGGTCCTGCTCAATCCTCAAGGGGAAATTCAGGCATTTCACCGGAAATGGAATCTGAAACAGGGTGAAATTCATGCGCACTACCAACCCGGCAACCAACCTGTGACCGTCACAGAAATCAGCGGGATTAAAACCGGCATGATCATCTGTTCCGACGCTGCACATCCGCGGACAATGCGGGAGCTTATTCGCAACCGCCTGGAGCTCATTCTATTCAGCCTTGCCGACGATAAAGACGAAGATTGGTTTGTGGCAAAAGCCAACGCCCGGCTTTATGACGCGTGGGTTGTGAGTGCAAATCGTTATGGTCAAGAGACGCATTATTGGAATGGGCATACGGTCATCTCTGATCCGTTGGGCAAGCTGCGCCTCACATCCACAGACAGAGAAGGGTATTGGGTATACAATATCGGATTTGCCGAAAACAATTCCCGGTTAAAAAACGCCGTTAGAAACCTGTGGGTAAAAGCACCGCTCTTAATCCACGTGCTGACCCATATTAAGATTCTAAAATCCTTTTATGCTTAGGCTACCAAGAGCAAACTGTTTTCATTGGAGTCAGTATGTCATATGAGCGTATTCAACACGCTGCTTCGTCCTATTTAAGGTTGCGTCCTGATCCTGTTCCCAGATTACGCATTCTACGCGACCTGCTCCATCGTGATCCGTCTGATCCAGACCTCCGCGAAGCCAGGATTCAAGCCCTTAGCTCAAAATGGGTCAAAGAACTTGCTGAGGAGCAAAATCATTGGGGGGGCTGGTCCAGATTTCACTCCATGAACACCAAAATCCGGCACAAAATACCTACCACAGAATATGCTGTTTTTAAAGCCCTATCCCTCGGACTGACCCGAGAAGATGCCATCCTGGCAAAGGCACAAACCTATCTTGAGGGATTACTCAACGGTACGATAGGGTGGCCTGAGGACGAGTATAAAGAACCCAATAACCGGTGGCCGGTCGGGGAGGAGATGTTTATTGCGGCGACATTGGCGATGATCAATCCCCAACACCCAACCTTACAAAACATAATCGAGAAATGGTGCACTATTGCCGAAGCCGCTTTCGCGTCCGGCACATATGATCCTGAAGCTGAATGGCGCGCGCACTGCCAGTTAACCAGCGCCACTACAATGCGTGACAGCTATCTGGTGTTGAACAATCGCTATGCTATGACAATTCTCGCGTGCGTGCCAAATACCCTCAAACCCGAAACAGAAAAAGCATTATTGGATTGGCTGTGGCTACTCCCGTCTGGTGTAGGCTATTTACAAATCCCGTTACATATACCGGTTGCCCATCTACCGCCAGGAGCGGTGGGCAGATGGTTTGCATCGCATCGGATTCTCTGTAAATTCGCTTATTGGCGGGAGAAGATACCCCCTGTGATAGAGGAACTATGGTCCATACAAAACCCTGAAGGATTCTGGGACTTTGATGCGAAAGCGAGCCTCTACAATTTTCACCTTTCAGAAAGCTGGAGAAAACGTACACAATACTTCATAGACCAATCACTCCGCGTTCTGCTCTTACTGGAACGTTATTATGCCTGAGGGAAACCTATGAACATAAACACATACCCTAGTGCCGCAGAATTCCTGAAAAGGTCAGGAACTGCTCTGGAATCCAACGAAACGAGCAACAGCTTGATCCTGGGTATATGCCAACAACTCGCCGCAAACCCAGCCCAAGTTCATCAAGAAAGCGCGCCGTGCTTAAAAACCGTCTGTGACGGTGACACACTCGTCCTTGCAGCGATGATGACCCCACCTCATAATCTGGTTTTATATGGACACGAAGGTGATATTGCCACTGGTGCTGCCGTCCTGGCTAACACCCTGGCAGCGGAGAGATGGCAGATTCCGGGTGTTTTTGGTCCAGGGAAAGCCCCCCTGTATTTTGCGAGGCAGTGGGCGGAAATTACACACACAAACTACATACCAAGCAAAGTGTTAAGAGTTTACGCACTGCGTGAAGTACAAGCTGCACCTGCCCAAAAAGGTAAATTGCGAAAAGCAAAGAAAGATGAAAAAGCCCTGCTTGCGGGTTGGTGGCACGCCTTCTACCTGAATATCTATGGACAATCTAACCTTGAGGATGCCGAGAACGCGGTCAGCCATCGCATCACGCAGGGTGACCTGTATGTGTGGGACATCGGGCATCCGGTTTCTATGGCTATAAAAACCCGTCCTACCAAACATAGCATCAGCATCTCAATGGTTTATACACCACCACAATTAAGAAACAGAGGCTACGCCTCGGCATGCGTCAGCGCGTTATGCCAGCTGCTGCTGGATGCGGGTTGGACCACCTGCGCGTTGTTCGCCGACCTGGCAAACGCGACCAGCAATCATGTGTACCAGAAAATCGGGTTCAAACCGGTGAGTGATTACGAAGAATATTCCTTCTTAAAATAAAAAATGTTTTATGCGACATCACAGTTGAAACGGCATCTCAGGATTGTAAATGCTGTCAAAAAAGCCAAGGTAAGGAATATCCTCCTCAATACACTTTATTTTATAATTCAATCCAGCTTGAATTTCAGCGTCGTCATCCTCGATATACTGGACGAAATACAGAAATTCCTCGATCTGGACGAGTTTCAAAAAAAGCGGCAGGCGCGCCAACCAGACATCGCTTAAAGTGTTTTCCGAGTTGTATCCTTGCATAACCTGTTCAATATAATGATCCATAAATGCCTTGCGCCCTGCCAAATCCCGAAACATGGCTCTGCCCACCCCGCCTTCCCAAGCGGATGCTAACTCGTAAACAAACCAAAAATAACAAGCGTCATCAAAATCAAAGACCGTAATATCACCATTTGTATAATCCACAGTGAAATTGCCGTCGTTAAAATCACCGTGCACCAAACCATACGCCTCTTTATCTCTGGGCAGTGATTGTATAAGCTCAAAGTGCTTTAGTATTTTATCGCGCACAATACCGAGTCTTTCGGGCACCATAGATCCGACTGTTTCTTCCGGGGCATGCATGGCAAACCACCCCAGGCGCTTATGTGCTCCGGTTGGCGGGGTATAGGATTTCGAGAGCCTGTGCATCTGGCCTAAAACACGCCCCCAGTTCTGAAAATATTCCTCGATGGGGGCATCACTGCGGTAACGATACCCGTTATCGGGCACCCGCATCCCGCGTCCCCTGACAAAGGAAGCGACCTGGAAGGGGATGCCACCAGCTTCGACAGTTTCTAAAAATAAGCCATTACAGGATGCAACTGGTCTTGATACCCGGACACCGTTTTCAGCCAGGTAATTCACAAAATCCAATTCTGCCAAAATGTCATCTTTGCTTCGATCCGGTCGGAAAGAGACACGGAGGATAAAAGGCTGGTCGTTATGCTGATAAGCATAAACAAGGTTCGCACAACCCTCATAATCCTCAAAAACTTTCAGCGCATCCTTTTGCGTACCGAACAAACGGGAAGCCGTATCAAGAACTTCTCTCTCGCACAGACGGGTGATTTCTTCACGCTCCACTATGACCTCTGCTTTCAAAAAATGTGGTATCCGGCATCGAAACACTGCTTAACAAGCGCTTTGTTCTCTGCCAGGGTCTGCAAACCATAAAAGCCGTAGGGATACTTGATGCTGTGACCAAGACTCAGTGATTGTCCTCGGCGCCCCTCCCAATACGCACGCTGGTGAGGATGCAGGGGGTTGGGTTTGTGTTCCGGTCTTGGTATATCCGTATCAAGCGGACCTACCCGCAGGCGTTTAATGTAAAGGTTGAATCCATGTTCCCCCAATTCCGCCGTCCTGGTGTAACCCATTTCCCGTAAATCCAGTATCGCCCTCCCATAGGTCAGCAGGTGACCGGACCAACCCTGACCCCGCCCATCGAAAGCTTTGATCGTCCCCAGAAGTTCAGCAAGGATAAAGTCTGCTACATCAACAGAACTAAAATCAACCCTTCTGTCATCCTGCGCCAATTCAAGCGGGTCATTGACTGTAAAAGCCTCAATCAGTTCGCAAATACCCTGGACACGGGAAGGGGTGACCAACTCAGGGAGCTGCTGGAATGCCTTCAGCGCCAGCGAGGGCAAGATCACATTATGCCCAGCTTGCCGCAGATAGTCCATACTCCGTTCAAGTGCCTCAAGAATGCGCTCTATTCCGGTGACGTAACGCTTTTCACGGGGAAAGGGTTCACAAAGGGGGGTATTGACCCACTGTTCATCCATCAGTGAGCGTACTATTTCGGATGCACCTGGTTCAACCCCATCCTTTTGACAGAAGAAATAAGCCGCGATGATGGCAGCACCGCGGTGACCATCGGTAAAATAATTGGTTTGGTGGGCGCGACTGAGTGCATCGAGTCCATATTGCAAATACCTTGTATCGATCATAGTACTTTCTCCAATGCAGGTTGGATTAAGACACGTCCCTGCTGGCGGTCAGCGCTTCAGCGGTACAGGTCCTGCCGCTGCCCCGCTGAACCATGGGTTTTTTGCCCGTAAATGCAGGGCTTCATCAGGATTGACGTCATGCACTGATTATACCCTCGTGATCCCATATCTCGGTCAGGCAGTCCCCAGAGGCGGTTGTAATATTGCTGCCGCCTCTACAGATTTGCCCCTTTTCATCAGGACCGCAGCAACAACTCACCGCCATAATCATAGAATTCCGGTATGCGAGATCCCGCACTTCTCCATGCCCCCGGCTGTTGCGGTTATTCATCCAGAACAAAACAGAGCATCCCAGATTAGCATAAGCGCGGGTCATCTCCGGAAAATCACCATCGTAACAGATCATCACCCCGCAGCGCGTGCCTTTGAATTCAAATGTCACCAACCGGTCGCCAGGCTTGTAGTATGACGGTTCATGGCGCAAGCCCGGGGCATCCCACCACAAATGCGTTTTGCGATAATTCGCGATCACCCCATCTTTGGAAACCACCGGCGCAGAAATATAAGTGTCATTGCCATCCTTTTCCGTTAAGCCGTATAGGATAAGGGATGCGCTGTTATGCAGCAGGCGCTGAAAAGCAGTCGTGGTTTGTCCATACAGGGGTTCAGCTAAATCAGCAAGATTATCGACGTAACCTACCAGGAGTTCTTCGTGAAACAGGATAATATCTGCGCCAAGTTCCAACGCTTGCGCTGCATTAGCCAGCGCTTTATCACGGTTAGCTCCAACGTTCCCAGGATTTCCGTTTTGCTGAACAACAGCTATTCTGAGGTTTTCCCCCATATTATCTCCTTTAGCCTTCGCCAACAAGATGTCGAGTACTCACCAACCCATTAATAGGGCATGATGAGCAAACTGTCCATTCTCGGAAATAAAACCTCCCACAGATAGCGCGAGCGTGCTGTAACAACACTATCAGGCCAGGCATCCAACAAATCATCGAGACCGCGATAGCCAAACAAAAGACGGATAAAGGCATCCGGCGGTATCCATAAATCACCGGCACCTGCACGAGCGCTCATGGAGGTGTCGACAACGCCTAAAGAATCGACACCGCATAATTTCCCATCGACAAACACCAGCTTAAAAGCCTCATCGATACATGTTGAGCGTTAATTCTGCCGTGAGGTTTGTGCAGCCTGCTTCGGAAAGGCGGCTTTCCAGCACCGGTCCTATTGCCAACAAAAGCCGGGCAAAGCTGGGGACACGGACAAGCCATTGCCCGCAAGGCTTCCGCACGCTTCCAAGACTGCGCGCAATGCGCACGAGTGTTGTGCGCTCCGAACCAGCGATCCGAATTTCTCCAGGCTGTTCTGCTTTCAGCCAGCGCAAAACAGCCATACCCTGTTCGTGATTTCCAATAGCGCTTTCAACAACCCGGACAGGCTGTTTTTCAGAAGCTTCTACGCAGACATAACCCACAACGCGACCCGTACGTGATTCTGCCACCACCCACACAGGATATCGCGCGTCCTCAAGTAAATAACGCCAATAGGATTCGCCCCGTTGTGTGATGAGTGCGTGCCGGCGCATTTCCAATTGATATAATTCAGTAAGCACAACGGCATCATCCAAAAGCGCCGGTCTCAGACTAAATGGCGCTGGAAAGTTTGAGTCCATTTCAGGCACCTGCCGGGCTTCCAGCGTGTCAAAAGGGGTATGGTCCAGAGCATAAGCGTACCCATATTGGCGATAATAGTAAGGAATACCCTGAATGATGCACAAATCATAATCCGCATCAAGAACTGTCTGGTGAAAGTGATTGACCTGGGCACGGATCAAACCACGACGGCGGTAATCAGGGTGCGTGACGACCATTTCCAGCATCGCCACGTTGAGGCATATCCCATCATAGACAAGCTGCCAGGGGATACGACACGTGGAAGAAATGAATTCACTGCGACCCGTATCTTCGACACCGGAAAAATAATCGAACGTCACACCCGGGTGATGATGCAACAACCGATCGCACAACTGCCCCTCACCGGTAACCGCTTCGTTGAGAGCGATAAAACTTGCAGCATCTCGCGGAGTACGAACCGGATGGAGAACCAAGCTATCGCTCAATACTACATCATCAAACTTCATAGTTCTCTATGGCAATACGTTATAGGGTTTCATCGACCCACGACCCCGCATAGGCACAAAACCTTCGGCATAGGTACACCCAACCTGCTGACCCCAGAACGCATCTACCCGGCGGCACAAAGCATCAAAACCCGCATTGACTGCCTGCTGCATCGCCACTTCCTGGGAAGCGTGCTGCTTCAGTACCGCGATTTTTTTATCCTCAAAGCTGCTGACATCCACGTAATGCGTCGCCGGGAATATAAATGTGCCGTGGGGACACACCATAAAAATTGCCGGATGCGCGTGCAAAGGCGCCGATATGGTGGGCAGAACGGGAAGGCAGGACTGCATAGCACAATGCCGCACCAGTGAAGAGACTGTCGAATGGTCAAGATTATAGTCTTCGTGATAATGGGTAAAAATAACATCTGCCCGGGTATAGCGAATGGCTTCAATGACCTTCATCCGCACGTCCGGGGTATCATAGAGAAACTCGTCCGGCTCCTTTAAGTTTATATATTCAGCCTCCAGGTTTTGTGCCACGTCCAGCATCTCAGCATGCCGTATGCCCGCTGCTTCAACAGGGTCAATATCAGGTTGCTGCACGAAACCTTTGGCTCCATCCGTCACTGTTATAAAGTGAACCTTGTCACCCCGAGCATGGTACTTCAGCAAGGTCCCCAGGCATTGCATTTCATCATCCTGATGCGCCATTAAGGATACAATATGCATAGCTCACTCCTATCCATAGTGGTGGTCTTTACAGTTACAGATACTATGAACGTTTGCCAGTTAGTCAACTAGGGATTATTATGAATGAAATACTTCCCCATTCTACTTATGACAGGTAATATCCTTGACCACAAACAGGAGAATAAAATGACAGAAAACTTTAAAACACAGAATTTCGCTGAAGGTGTCTGGCATATTGAAGACAGTCGCGGCGGTGTATTATATCTTGTTGCCGGCACAGAACACGCGCTGTTGATTGACACCGGTTGGGGAACCGGGAACCTTCCCAAATACATCGCATCTCTGACCTCGCTACCCGTTTACGTCGTCAATACGCACGGGCATCGCGATCATACCTCGGGCAACGACCAGTTTCCCGAAGTTTATATCCACATGGATGACCTGCCCCTGGTGGATGAAACCAGCACGCATTATATCCCCATTCACGATGGTTATATTTTTGATTTGGGGAAACGGCTCATCCGCGTCATACGTGTCTCAGGGCATTCACCCGGCTCAATCTGCTTGCTTGACACCCAAACGAGAACGCTTTTCAGCGGTGACACACCGCGCCCAGGTCCAATATGGCTGCATTTAGAGACATCCCTGACGGTACAGGAATTCAGTCGTAGTTTACGCCATCTCCTGGAATTTGAAGAGGAATTTGATATCCTGGCGCCATCTCACGGGGCACCCGAGCCTGCAGGATCGCAGCTGCAAGACCTTCTCGCCTGTGCGGAGGGGATTGTCTCCGGCGCATTATCAGGCACACCCCATGAAAGCCGCTTCGGGGAATGCCTTCTTGCCGAATATGGCAGCGCAGCCATACTCTATCAGGCGGAACGTGTTCAAAGGCAGTTTTCATGGCGGTCAGGCAAGCGCCTGATTTCTCCCGAAGTGCATGCCGACCGGACTGTAACCTTCCGCGTCAAAGCGCCAAATGCCAGGATCGTCCTGTTGAGCTCCACGCCGGTGATGAATGCCCTCGGCAGCGCCGACAGTGCTATCGCATTCCATGCGCCCAATGATGAAGGGCTCTGGTCGCTGACACTCGGTCCCTTACCCCCCGATATCTATGATTATGCCTTTATCATTGATGGGACAGCATTCACAGATCCAATAAACGCGGACCTTCAAACCGGATTGTCCTCACCGCGCAGCTTGCTGACCGTCCCTCCAGACGATGAACATCGGTATTATGAGCTTCAGGAGGTACCCCACGGCACTCTCCACCGGCATACTTACACATCAAAAATACTGAACGATTCACGCCACTTCACCGTTTACACCCCTCCCGGATATGATGCCCATCCTGACCAGAGGTATCCGGTCCTTTACCTTTTACACGGCGGGGGTGATGATGACCAGGGTTGGACAGCGATGGGGAAAGTCCACAGGATGATGGATAACCTGCTGGCGAAAGGCAAAGCGCAACCGATGATTATCGTGATGCCTTTGGGACAGGCTGTACCGCGCTCATCATCCTGGGACACACTGCGGCAAAAGAACACCCCCCTATTTGAACAAGATTTTTTTGCCCACGTGATGCCCCTTGCAGAATCCACATACCGGATCTTGGCGAATCGCGACCACCGCGCAATGGCAGGGCTTTCCATGGGCGGCGGTCAGACGGATCAGATCGGCTTAACGCACCTGGACACATTCAGCTATATTGGCATTCTAAGCGCAGGCATGCGTGACTTTACAGAACGGCACGCCGGGTTATTGGCGGATGTGGTGTCAACCAATGCACAACTCAACCTGCTTTTTATCGGATGCGGAACACTGGACCCTCTCGCCTATGAGGGTACAACAGCGCTGCATAAATTACTCAATGATCAAGGCATCGAGCATGTCTACTGGACACTGGAAGGCGCCGGGCACACGTGGATTGTATGGCGTACAGCGCTTTATCATGAATTCCTACCACTTTTGTGGCGTAAATAGCCCTTAAGGTGGCAAACTAATAATTATAAGGAGCGATGATGCGCAAACCAAAAACAGGGCTGCTGCTCCTCACAGCGGAATGGTTCATCCAGGTTGGCGCCAGTCAGGGTTCGTTCAGCGAACTGCCCATACGCCTGGAACAGGATGCGGTTGCCATCGAGAACGCACTCACACCTTCCCTGGACATTATCAACCCCGGCGTACTTTCGAACAGCGCACAGGTTGACGCAGCTCTGAAAGAATTCATCGACCAGGACATTGACGCGCTCATCATCTGCTATATCACCTGGGGAGAGGATCGCTTCATATTGAAAGCTGTGGAAAGGCTGCCCATGACCCCCATGCTGCTCTGGTGTTATACGCCCGGCAACCGATTGCCAAAAGTCATGACCATGGTGGATTTGTTCCAAACCAGCGGTCCGGTGGGCGCGGTGCAGTCCAGTGGACCGTTAAAACGTATGGGAAAAAAGTTCGGCGTTGCCTTTGGTTCACCGGAAAATCCACAGACAATCAGAAAAATCGCAGCTTTCAGCAAAGCCGCACAGGCTGCCTCTGCGCTTAGAAAAGTCACCATTGGCGTGCTACCTTACCGCTGCGACCAGATGACGGGCACTTATGTGGATGAATTCCGGTTAAAAATGGAAATCGGTCCTGAACTTCAATACATCTCCATCCAGGACTACAAAGAACTATGTGATCGTATCACTGACAGCGAAGTGAACAGCTATATCGCTGACCTGAAAAAGAACTACATCCTGTCAGATACGACAACCGGCACCGGTTTATACAATGCAGCACGCGTTTCATTAGGCTTAGCCGAGGTGGTGGAGAACTACAACCTGGATGCGGTCGCCATCAACGATATTGCTGATGAACTCCACCGTGTTGTTGGCTTGCGCCCCTGTCTGGGGAACCGCAAGCTCTTTGATCGCGCGGTGGTGAGTATGGAAGCCGAGGTTGGCGGCGCGGTGGCGCTGCTCATGCTGAAAATGCTGACAAATAAAACACCGATGTACACCGAAATATTCAGCGTCGATCCCGCTGAAAACTGCATCCTGATTGGGCATGCCGGCATCCACGATGCGGATAACCTGGTGGAATCCAGGGCAGATATTATTATCGAGCCGGACGGAGAATACGTGGAATCAGAACCTGACAGCGCCTGGATGCGGTTCAGAACCAAAGGCGGACGGGTCACGTTGCTGAGTGTTTTCTGCGACGTGCAGCGTTTTAAAATGGTGATCACATCCGGGATGGCGCTGAGCGGTCCGCACAAACTCCTGGGATCGCCCCACGCCTACGTCAGGCTGGCGTGCCCTCTGGATAATTTTTTCGAGCAGATTATCCGCTCGGGAATGACCCAACACTGGGCTTTAGTGCACGATGACTGTGTTGAGGCATTGCTGGCGCTGGCAGATATCCTTGAACTCGACAGGCTGGTGCTTTAACTTGAAAGCTATACCGAAGCAAGTTACGAAGCTTACACGCAGTTAATGGACCACCGGGCAAGGTACTATGTTCCGATTGGCGATTAACCGGTTCCTGCAGCCCGATAGTCTTGTAAACCCTCAAACTCTAAATCGCAATATGTATAACCGTGAGAATCAATATGGATTATAGCCAAATGGAAATCAGGGGGAACGTTATTCAACTCTCCTCAATGGAACCACGAAAAAGCACCCACCCTTTTCATGAACGCTTTCCCATAACCTGAATCTGGTAGACCCGGGCAGCCTCATGCTCACCGTGGGTTTCAATGACATGCAAGCGCACTTTGTTGGTGGACACTGAAGAAAATTGATGCCGTCGAAAGCGGTGGTAGTTGCATGTCTCCCTTACTAATTCGTGCCATGCGCCATCCTGCCAGGTATCCACGGTGTAGGCTTTGACGAGGTAGGGCAGCACACGCGTCCCGTTTTCCCAGGGCTGGTCGTGCCGGAAAGCGGTCAGATTGTCAAAGGTCAAACAAATCTCATCCACCGTTTGCGCCTCTACCCAATTCAAAATGATGCTCTGCGGCATCCCCTGCTGTGGGTCCGAGATCCACATATGCGCCGGTCCCCGGCTGAAACGGCGATGAAAACCGTCGATAATATTTCCCGCTTCACCCAGATGCGGAGGCGGCGTCATACGCAGTGTCGCCATCGCATCGACAAGCCGCCATTCAGGTGTATGGTGGCTGTGTTCAACCATTTCAGCCAGCATATTTCTATCCCGGGCTAAAGCCCAAGACACCTGCCGGTTTTCCTCCAGAGCAATGAGCAGGCGGTCATCGTCACTGGCAGCATCTTTTGCGGTCAGGTGGAAACGCGGCGGTACGTTGACTGAAATCCACCCTTTATGTGCGGGCGGCAGATCAAAAGGCACTTCACCGCATACTTCAAAAGCGCCATCACGCAAATCGTTGCGTTCTACCAGGTCATATTCATCAATTGTTTTCCATTTAGGCTCACGCCGGGAACGGTAAAACGTCAGACGCATTGATTGGCTAGAGGATGTGTTATTGCGCAAATAAAATGCCAGCGACTGCAGTTTCGGCGACCAATCCCACAACAGTACACCCGCACGCGCAATGAGCGGTACCCACAGACCCGGACATTGATCGTTAAATTCCAACGCGCTTGTTGCTTCGACCTGTGCTTGTGGCGCGATATCCCGGACGCTCTTTACGGGTTGCCCGAGGATAGTGCCATCACGCTCCGACAGCATGGTTTTCAGTTCAGTAAAGTGCTCCTGATACACGTCACGCGGCGTGCATTGATAGCGCGCACATAAAGCAGCGGCTATGCCGACAGCCTGCCCAATCGCCCCGCCCGTCCGCATTATGCGTGTGGAAGAATGGGCTAAATGTGTCGCGCTGATTAACCGTCCTGCCAGCAGCAAATTGGGAATATTGCGCGAGTAACACGCGCGGTAAGGAATACCATAGAGAGGCGGGATACTATGCCCAAATATATCCGCTGTCTCTCCTACCGGTTTGTGGTCATCCAGGTCATGTCCGCCATACGCAATGTCATCAGGAAAACACCGTCCATCTTCAAGATCAGATTGCGTTAATATGACATCACCAAGCAGGCGGCGGCTTTCGCGCTTGCCTGCTTTAGGGCTGACCCATAATAAATCCCAGCACCGGGCGGCTTCCCGATGCGGACCATTTTTAATGTGATCCCATTCCGCCCAGAGCTGCTTGAGCAGGATTTCGTAGATTTGACCATCCTCACGCACCGTATCCTGTGTGCCGCCAGCCTCAGTGACGTACAAGAATTTCAGATCAACATCATCCGTGAACCAACCGTCGTGATGATGCACAAACGATGCTATGCGGCTGAACCAGAGCCGCGGAGTAAAAGTTGGTGTATCAGGCGGGGGAATAAAAAGCACCTCGTGGTCGGTGCGTTGGGCAATCGCCACCAGACTGGTTCCCTGGACCGTGTTGTTCCGCTGCTCGGGAGCAGAGCGTTCGAAAAACTCGGATTTGGCTTCGCTGCCCGAATCATAATCCGCACCAGCCAACACCCCGATTTCACCATCGCCGGACGCTTCGATAACCACGCGGTTGACGTCAATTATGACAGTCTGAAATCCGGCAAGATCCTCAACAATCACGCCGATAATCCAACCAGCATCGTTGACCACCGGCATACGGGCATAGTGCTGCTTCAGGATCATCACACCCGCTGCTTCAAGCGCACTCTGAACCACCGCTTCATTGCGGCGGGATATGTTATAGGGCATCGTGCCATGACTGACCTGCGTAAAAGCCTGTACCCAGGCGGCTTCCTCCTGCAGTTCATGGATCAGACCGGTCTCTGTGCCATACTGATTATAACGGTCAGCACCGGTAATACCTACACCAACATTGGGTCCAGCGTTGCCCCCCAGGACCGCATCCTTTTCAATGAGGATTGTCCTGCACCCCAGGCGTCCGGCTTGAATAGCGGCGCAATAGCCCGAGACCCCCGCTCCGATGACCAACACATCGCATGCGTACCGGCGCGCAAACCCATCATTAATGCTGTTCATAGTGATCCCCATGGACTGTACGAATAGGATTCAGGCTATCGTGAAGATATTCCTCATTTCAAGAGACATCCTCATAGAGGTGACGTTGCAGGATGTGGGCTTGATATTCGGGCGCAAGATCAACAAAATATGCGCTCCAACCCCACACCCGGACGATGAGATTACGGTGGAGGTCCGGGTGAGTTTGAGCATCCAATAAATCTTCCAGAACCACTGTATTTAGCTGCATTTGCTGGCATCCCAATTCTGCAAAGGCGCGCACCAGTTGGGCAACCTTCAAAATAGATTCAGCATCCCCAAAGGCACTATCGGCGAGTTCGATGGTTATTGGACCGCCGTTGTAAATGCGTCCGTAATCAATCTGACTGAAGGACTGCAACACAGCTGTGGGACCTGGCGCACGGGTATGCATCGCCGGAGCAAGATTGGCGCTGAAGTAGTCTCGCTCGTGCCTCCCGTTGGCTGTTGCGCCGACAACCGGTTCAAACATGCCCTCGCGTCCCGTGGCAAGCCATATATAGTACATCGCCGAACCGGTGCCGGGACGAATCCGCCCCCCACGGCCATTGTCGGCAATCCCTTCGCAGGCATCCGCGAACACATCAAAAAGCCAGACCAGTTGGGTATCAGCCTCCGGCTCATTTCTGCCTACCTTGGGCGTTTTATTCATCAGCAGATTACGCAGGGTCTCATTTCCATCGAAATTATTATCCAGAGCCGTGACAAGGTCCGCCAGGGAACAGCGATTGCTTTCGAAAACCAGGTTCTTTACAGCAGCCAGAGCGTCGGCAGCATCCGCTGAGGCTGCGCCATGAATACCAAAATTATTGTATTCAGCACCATTGGAGAGATCCTGCCCCCGCTCCAGGCACCCATCCATCAACACGGAATAATAAGGCGCCGGGGGTAAAAAAACATTATAGTAACGCTCCGCTAATCCTGACACCTGTTCAACGATGTTCAACCGGGTGTGTTCAAGTACTGCGTCATACGTCCCTCCCGCGGCAAGCCCGTTTCGAATTCCCTGGTCCACTGCCATGGGGAAGGATACAGCGCCAATATTGACGATTTCCATCCCTTTCCCGGGGATAATAAATTCCCAACAAGCAGCCACAGTGTAATTTCTGGCATCTTCCACAGCATAGCCATGAGCAGTCAGCGCCGGGATGACAACTGCATCATTGGAATATTGCGGGAAACCCAGGCCTTTACGTGTTAATTCAGAGGCAAGACACAGAAGGTCCAGAGACGTATCCGGATCTATCCGCAAATTGATTTTCGGATCAATCATCGCGGTCTCAAGAGCCGTACGGAGCACCATGGTCGTTAAAGGATTCACACCGTCCGTGCCGTCAGGCTTAACCCCGCCGACCGTCAAACTCTGCCCATTATCCCCCTGTTGGACGCCGGGATAAAGGTCGTTGTCTTTGTTGAGGGCGATAAAAAATTCTGCCAGGAGCACCTCAGCACTCTCTAACGTCTCCGTCGCCGCTTTCCAGATCGGCTTTGAGATAGGGCCACATATACTGGTCAAAGCGCCCCCAACCAACATGGTAGTGCCCGCTCAGCCAGATGACCGCCTGCAGCAGGCGCAGAGCTTGTAAGGCTTCCAGGAAAGAGCGCGGACGATAGCCCGGCACATGGTCGAGGCAATCGGCAATCTCCTGGCGTCCCAGATCCCGCGCCTCGGCAGCATACCGCGCGGCTAACGCCAGCACAGCATCTATGGTCTCAACCGCAGCATCCAGAAATTCGACTGCATCCGGCTGACCGGCTAAACGCCGGCGGGTTTCCAGAGCCTTATTCCGCTGCCCAACCAATCCCTGCGACAGGACCATATCCCAATCCGCACAGATATTGTTGATGGGACCAAGTTCGTGTAATGTCAGCCCCGCTGTTCGAGCAGCACTGTCCCCGGGTGAATAAATCGGGGGAATGGTGGTCAGGGTGCGGGTAAAAACTATGTTCTCATCCGGTTCAATAATCACGCGCTCGGATTCACACATACGGCGCGTCAGCAGCGCAGCCCTTTTAGTCCAGGAAAGGTTACGGGCTTCACATTCAGATAAAACATCGGGCGTGTCATCCTGCCGCCATCGATGGTGGGTTCCATGCCGTACACGGTCGCGCATTTTTTCCAACCGATGAATCATGAGTTTACCTCCAGAATTACGCGGGCCACAGCTGCATCCCGCCGTCCAACCGGATAATTTGCCCGGTGATATAGCCTGCCGCTTCGCTGGCTAGGAAAGCCACGGTACGAGCGACTTCAATGGGCCACCCGTAACGTTCCAGCGTACCGCCGGTGACTTTCATGTCGTCATCGGTGGGCCTGCTGGCGAGGAAACGCGGTGTCACAATCAGCCCCGGCGCAATAATATTTACAGTGACATCGTGGGGACGCAGCATAGCCGCAAGGCAGCGAGAGTACTCATGGACTCCGGCTTTCGCCGTCGAATAAATGGCGCTGTTCATCCGCCCACTCAAACCAGCTATGCTGCCAATATTGATGATCCGCCCCGCATTGCGCTCCATCATCTCCGGCGCAACTTCCCGGCACACCAAAATACACGTGAGTAAATTCCGGTCCAAAACCGACCGGATATCTTCAAGCGAGATATTGAGCGGGTCGTTGCCTGTGGGTTTGCCGGCGTTGGATCCCATTGTTCCTTGCGCGCCAATGTCACCCCCAGCGCAGTTAACCAGAATATCAATGGACCCGAACGCTGCCCTGATTTCTTCCGCATTGCGCCTGACAGTCCCTTCATCCGTCAGGTCTCCATAGACCGGCAGCACTTCCGCTCCGTGCTCCCGGGCAATCATCTCCGCTACCGCATTCAGCGAATCAGCCTCGTTAAAAGCCCGTGTCGAATGGAGACTGGTTCCGTGGACGGCAACACGCGCGCCAAGGCTTGCCAGATGGTCAGCGATCACACGTCCGATGCCCCGGGATGACCCTGTCACCCAGGCGGTTTTTCCTTCAAGTTTCTTCTCGTCCATAGACCTATCACCTCATTGTCTTGTACGTGTACAAACTAGCCCATAGGGATCAACTTAATAAAAATCAAAGTAAATAACCGTAATGCCAAGGTTTGCAGTAGAGTGCGCAGTCTGGTGTGCCTAAGTCTCTATCTTCGGGCGGATAGCGACTAAAGTCACTACTACAAACAGGTCGGCTTGCTTAACCTGGTGCTTTTTCTAGCTTGTAAAACCATAAGTTGCCGTGAATGCGTGTGTGTACAAACTGCCCATACGCCTACCGGACCTTTCGCTCCATGTAGTACTCTGGTTCGGGGGGAAATTCCTCTACCTGATTCCGCATCTGCTCCCGGATAATCTCGAATCCCATCTTCTGGTAAAGCGCCACTGCGCGCGGATTCGCTTCCTGGACGGTTAACGACATAACCGGCGGACCCACATCTTTCGCAATCTCCGCGACACGCTGCATTAAGGCTTCCCCCAAACCAAGCCCGCGATACTGTCTTTGGATGCAGATACCAAAAAATCCTGACCCATTATCCGCTTCATGCCATTGGAAGGAGGCATAGGCTACAATATGCTGCTCCGTGTTGGTGGCGACGATCCCCACCACGGTTGGCGATAAAGCAGCATCCGTCCTTATCCGGGCATTCTCGCGTGTCAACGGATGCGGACAGTAAAAACGGTACGCATCCCGCTCGATAGACACATAAAAATCCCCAAAAGCCTCCGCGTCCTCAGCAGTCAAAAAGCGCAGCGTGACAGGACTTCCGTCTTTAAGCGTTATCCTTGTATCCGTAAAACGAGCCCTATCTTTTTCCAGCATAGTCCTGAAGGTTCTTCCTTTTTACGCCTAAAGGACACCATATGTAGAATACACTTCGTCAATCGGCATGCCAGATGCTAATTTCTCACGCTCCTCATTTTCTTTATGAAAAATGTCCTCGACGCGCAGCAGCACTTCGTCGATAAATTTTTTGGGGATCAGCTGGGCGCCATCGTTATCAGCAAAAATAAAATCGCCTGGATAAACATCCACATAATGCGTCATGTGGCCCGGTAAATGAATGGGGACATCAACTTCGGTCACAATCCACCCCCCGTAGGCATTGGGACGCGTCCCAAACACGAACATGGGGAAATCCGGCATTTTCAACACATACTGCGTGTCGCGGCAGTTACCTGCCAGCAGCATACCCCGGCAGCCATGCGCGTAAGCCAATTGGCAGCTCATCTCGCCAAAATGCGAGGGCTGCATATCCCCACCGCAATCAAAACACAGGACGGATCCCGGCGCGGAATTGGCGACAGCGCGCATCATACGCTTCTGCGGGTGCCCACCTTCAGCTTCCCATTTTGCCTGCGCCGCCTCCCATTCCTCTTTGGACATTTTCCGTTCGACCAGAGAATGGCATTTGACCGGCAGCGCGCGTCCCACCAACTGCATGCCCTGGCGCAAGGCAACAAACCGAGAGGAAAAAATAGTGTTGCGTACACCCAAACTGTTGAGCGAATCCGAGACGCTGCCCCCGTAACCGGCGTGTTTATAGCGCGCGATGCGCTCCAGATCGGTTATATCCAGGTGACGAATGTTATCGTTATCCCATTTTCCTTCTGACATTGCATGGCCTCCCTAACGTGTAATGATGATATTTTATCGCAATAATCGACCATGGCTATGGGCTGTATAAATCACAGCCTTGTAAAAATCACAACACACGGTTTTGTACTCAGTGCACTGAGACTCAACCGCATCAAATTTCTTTTACTGCCGCATCCATAATATCCAGCGTTTCATCAATGTTCGCCAGCGTATGGGCGCTTGAGTATCCGTGATGGGGAGAGACAAAGTGCAGGTACACCCCCCGCTTGAGGCATGCCAGATGAAATGCACGCATCATCGCCATATCCTGCCGGGCAACATCGCGGTAATTGCGCGGTTCTTCATCCAACCCAAACAACAAACCAAATCGCGAACCGACACGCCTGGACCCAGGCTTTTATCCCATGCCGGGCCATGATATCGCGCATCCCGCCGTAAAGTCTGTTTCCCAATGCGTCCATATGGGTGTAGAAATCCGGCTTCGTCACTTCGCGCAACACCGCCTGGATGGCAGCAACCAGCACGGGTGGAGCGTTGTAAGTGCCACTGTTAAGGGCAGGTCCAACCGGCGTGCACATTTCCATAATGTCCCGGCGTCCCATAAAAGCTGAGATCGGCATCCCTCCACCCACCGCCTTGCCCAGGACGGTCATGTCCGGCGTCACCCGATCCCCTAATGCACCTCCCGGTCTCACACGGAAGCCCGACAGCACCTCATCGAAAATCAGGACGATACCAAGTTCACGCGTCAAAGAACGCACGACCTGCATAAATTCCGGGGTTGGCACCAGACCACACGAGTCATAATTCACCGGTTCCATAATCACCGCTGCCAGCGTATTCCCATTAGTACGCAGGCAGCGTTCAAAGGCATCGACATCGTTAAAAGGCAAAATCGTTATCAGTTCGTTGTTCGCCGGTGGTATACCTGCTGAATCCGGCACGGGTAGCGGGTGATCCGCCGGACCGGCTAAATCCAGATCGGGCCAATGGCTGTAGCCCACAGTATCATTCACGCCATGGTAATGGCCCTCAAATTTGACCACACCGTATTTGCCGGTATAAGCCCGGGCGATGCGCAAAGCATGCCAGGTGGTCTCGGTGCCGGAGCACGCATAGCGCACCATGTCCATACCGGGGAAAAGCCGCAAAAGCTGCTCTGCTACCGTGACCTGCAGCTCCATCTCACATGCCAGCAGACCGCCTATTGACAGGGCTTCCTGCACAGCGCCGGAAATGGCTGGATGCCCGTGCCCCAATAAGCTGGCGCCATGGGATATGCAGTAATCAATATACCGGTGCCCATCCACATCATACAGGTACGCGCCTTCACCGCGCGCCATAAACAAGGGGTGTCCCAGCGCCTTATTCATCCGCGCAGAAGCATTGACGCCGCCCGGCATGACATTCCGCGCGCGTTCCCAGAGAACAGCTGACTTATCCAAAGCAAACGATTTGGGCATAAGACGACCTCCTTATCAACAACAACCCAGTTATCAACTCCCCAGAAAAAGGGAGGGGTAACGCAGAGGCGCAAAGATGCAGGTTTATGCTTTCACAAACCATAATTGAGCCACAAACAAGTAAATCTGGAATCTTACGCTGTCCCTATGCACCCGCTTGCTGCAGAAACGCGGTATAATCCTGCAGCATCTTCTTGAGCAAAACCGGTGTATCCAGACCATACGGGCACCTTTCAGCACATTCGCGGCATTCAATACAGTCGTCAATACGTGCCATTTGTGCCTGCCACTCCGGTGTCAACCAACGGGCACTCGGGGACCGGCGCAGCAAAAAAGCCATTCTCGCAGCAGTCGGGATCGGGATGTTAGCCTGACAGGGTAAACAATAGCCGCAGCCCCGACAGAAATCTCCGGCTAGTTCAGCTTTATTTTTCTCAATAGCGGCTACCATCGCCGTGTCCAATACAGGCGGGTTGGCTTCCAGTTCCAGGAATTCATCCAGTTCCTTTTCACGCTGGATGCCCCAGATCGGCACAAGATTATCGTATCGGCGCAGGGCTGTAAACGCCATCCGGGCATCCGTAATCAATCCGCCACACAAGGCTTTCATCGCAATCAAACCCACATCGTGCTGCTTACAAATGTCGACAAGTTCAAGATCTTGCGTGGAAGAAATCGCGCTCAGTGGGAACTGCACTGTATCATACAATCCCGATTGCGCCGCCTGCACAGCGTTGTCCAGTTTATGGTTGGTCAGTCCAATAAAACGCGCCATCCCCTTGCGCTGCGCTTCGAGCAATCCTGCATAGAGCGAGTCGGGGTCCTGCGGGTCCGGTAGGGTTGCCGGGTTGTGCAGTTGAAGAATATCAACATAATCCGTTTTCAGATTTTTCAGACTGATCTCCAACCGCGCCAACAGGGATGCCCTGTCCACAGCCCCGCTGCTTTTCGTCGACAGGATGATGTCAGAGCGCACATCAGCAAGAGCATAACCCAGTTTTTCCTCGCTGTCGGAATAACCACGGGCGGTATCAAAAAAGTTGATACCGCCGGCAAACGCTTTGCAAAAAATCGTCTTCGCTGTTTCAAAATCCACCCGCTGTATGGGCAGCGCACCAAACGCGGTCCGACTGACCCACAATCCTGTGCGTCCCAATCTAGTCTTTTGCATCATAACCCTCCCAGTATTCACAATATACACAACCTGCGACTAAAAAACTGTAACACGACTAAAGTCGTTACTACACACCAAAACGATACGGCGATCAAGGCCAGGTGACGTCAGGATCAAAGGGATACATCGGTCTCGGGATATGCTGCCACACCAATGCTGTTAGTTTCGGGTTAGCAGCTCCGGGTGCATCCACAAAGATCACCTCAGCATAAAGCCCAGCATAAGCAGCCCGGAACACCATAGGGGATTTTACCTGCACTATCCGGGCGTCCGTGGGTTCTTCACCCAGGCTACGGTACATCTGTGGGTCCCACTGCGAGACGCCGCGCTCCATCACCACGAGGTGAAGTCCTCCGGCATAGAGGACCACCGTACGTCCCATATGGTGCGGGACGCCCCGCATACCGGGACCTTTGAAGATAAAGGTGCCGTCGGAGATAGTTTTAACATATCCCGTCAAAGTGACCGGTTGGAACAGATCAGGTGCCAGTTTTCCACCCACCTGCAGCGTGATTGTGGCGCCGATACCGGCTTCGATAGCCTGCGCGACAGCTTGCGGATCAACAATGTTCGCCAGGGCAACAGCGTCAAAAGGCACGTGGTCCAGCAATGCCCGTAATACTGCCGTGCTGTCTCCGGTGGAGCCGGACGAGGTCGCATCCGCCGAATCACACAAAATCACCATACCCGTATCGCGTGCCAAAGCACGGCGCAAAGCCTCATCAGGCGGGACCAGGTCGAACACAAAATCCTGGCGCCGCGTCCA
This sequence comes from uncultured Chloroflexia bacterium, assembly GCA_963700595.1. Classification (GTDB taxonomy): domain Bacteria; phylum Chloroflexota; class Anaerolineae; order B4-G1; family SLSP01; genus PWVB01. The sequence continues at coordinate 728,816 of CAVOYE010000005.1, read as the reverse complement.
TAACATTTCCGCCAGCATATTGGCAACCTCAAGCGCTTCTTCGGGTTTTCCATCTGTAATGACCAGCACAGATGCCGCGACATCAGGTGTATCCATCCACGGTTGCACCGGATAGATACCGCCATGGACAATTTCTCCCTGTGATTCCAACGACACAGCTTCACCGATGACGTCCCCTAACGGCGCCCAATTGTGGGTGCTGTTCTCCGGGGGCACAAGCATCGGCAAGCGCACTAACGCGGAAACCGGTGATAATTCACCCCGAAGAGTCTGCACCATCACGCGCGCTGCTTTTTGCCCGGCTTCATACATATCGATGTGGGGAACAGTGTGATAGCCAATCAGCGCCGTCGCTTCGCGCACCATACGCGCCGTGACGTTCGCATGCAAATCCAACGTGCCGATGACAGGGACACCGGGTCCTACCAGCGCGCGCACGCTCTCCAGCACCTTTCCGGTGGCATCCGGCGTTTCTTGCGACATCATAGCCCCATGCAGCACCAACAAGATGCCATCCAGCGGTCCCGCCCCAGCGATGCGCTCCAACAGCTCGCTCAGCAAAGCATTAAACGTCGCTTCCTGTATCGGCGCACCGGACATAGCGCGCGCCAGAAATAAGGGAACAACTTCACAATCCGGGCTTTCAGCCAATACAGTCAGCATTCCCGCCTGCTCGGTGCGGGTCGACTGCCAATTTTCCAGGATCGCATCCCCGCGTAATATCTGCCGCGCTTCGAAGTCCGCCATATCCGTAATATGGGGACAGAAAGTGTTAGCTTCGTGTGTAATCCCCCCTAAAGCAATCCGCATCCTGTACCTCCCATTTAATACGTCCCCAGAGCCAAAGCTTTCTCAATAAAGTACTGGTAGGTTTCGTAATTGACGGTATTGGGAATCGAGTGGTCGCTGTGCACTGTGTAGCCGTAGTTCTGCATAACCACCGGAATTTTTTCCTCCAACTCAGCATCAATTTTGTTCGGGTCATTGGTATAGAGAACCCGCACATCGATCCCACCCATAAAGGACAACCGGTCGCCAAAATCCTTATAAAGCTTCAACAGATCCATCCCCGCTTTCACTTCGATGACCTGCAGACAGTCTATACCGGCTTCAATCATCCCCGGCAGCAGCGGTTCAACATAACCGCACGAATGCATGATCACCGGCATGTGATTGGCTTTGGCGTACCCCACACTCAACGCGTGCGCTGGCTGCACAAGCTCCATATACATTCCCGGGGACATAAACGGGTGCTGCTTAAAACCCATATCCTCGTAATACCATATACCGTCAGGCCAACCCTCTTCAGCAAAGAGTATTTCCTGTAAATCAACAGTCAGTTGCGCGTACGTCAATGCCATATCCAGGACCCATTCGGGATCGAGGGCCATGCCCATCAACATATTCACGTGCCCCGTGACATCCTTCATAATCTCAAAGACATTCACGCCGGACCACGCGAAAAAACGCTCAGCCCGGCGCGCGCGTTCTTTAACCTCGCGGTATTTGGCAAAGTTAATCCGCCGGCGATCCGGCTTGAGCATCGGCTTGATGGATTCCTCCCATTGCGTGCGGTCCTTGACCAGGAAATCAATGTGATCAGGCGTGGCATCATGGAGTTTGTGATGGCGCAGCACGGCACCGTTGCCGTTTCGGGTCAGAATGGTCTCCTCGGTTTCCTCCAGGACTTCCGGCACAAAATCCAGGTCTGCAATGACATTAAAAGGCGAGTAGGCTTCCATATCAAAATCGAAATGATCTACCAGGTTTTCACCAGGTTGAATGTGCCCTTGTTCTGTCCACACCTTCTGCGTGTCGGACCAGAAATGTTCAAATAACCCGATACGGTCCACCGGTTTGCGCAGCAGGATATTCTGCATGCGTTCAATACTGGTCAGCGTCATGATCTTTCTCCGATGTTATGATTTTTTAATCTGTGTTTATCAGAACCAGCACGTCCGAGCCGGTAATGGCGCGCGCAACTGGTTCCCGGTGATATTACTCGATAACACCCATCACACAACCAGGCAGCACGTTCCACAACCATTGACAGCTCCAGCCAACGCGGTCATTTCATCAGCTCTTCGCCTCTATCCTGGGGGGCATAACCCAACACATCCCGGGCATGCTGGATATCGACCCAATTCCATTTGTTGTTCGAGACCCCGTAAAATATATCGAAACGTAAATCGTCAGGCGCTTCAATCGATTTCTCTACAAGCTGGACAATATCACGCTTGCTGCACCATCCCGCCTGCGCCCAACCGTAGGTATGGGGACAATCCTCATCATTCACCCAGCCAATACGCAGGCAGATGACCGATAAATCATTCCGGTGCGCATAATACCACCCCATCCCCTCTCCCCACACCTTGCTGGCAGGATAATCAGCGGTTGGGCGCGTGGGCCAAGTGTGCTGCACAATAGGAATGTCTGCGGGCGTGAGATGCTCATAACGCCCTTCAAAAATGGATTTATAGGGTTCATCGTCAAAATACCCCCAGGAAACCATCACCGAACTGGCGTAAATAACGCGCTCCACTCCGCAAATCACAGCAGCTTCATAGACATTTTTCGTACCGATGATATTGCTTTTCAGGATACTTTCCCAGGGAGCGTCCTGACGCGGGTCCGCCGCCATGTGGATAACAATATCGATATCCTGCATCGCCTCGACCATCTCATCCAAATTGCTCATATCCGATATAAAAAAGTGGTCATCAGGGATAGCAAGATCCCGGGTCATGGAAGAGCGATCGGATGGATACCGCCTGCGGGATAAACCATAAACATCATAAAGGTCCGGTTGCGCCAGCAAACTAAGGTAAACTTCGCCACCAATCAAGCCGTAGACACCGGTAACCAGCACTTTCTTCACAGTCATTTTATCTCCTTTACATGGGGCTTTGTGGATCGGGCAGCGTATGTGAGAATATCTGCCCTTCATCCAAGGCTCAGTAAAATAGTATAGCCTGAAGCTAACAAGGTATCAAATTGTCGGAAACCAGGGGGTATCCGTCACTATTCCGCATCGACAGGAAGTTGGCAAACACTGCACTTTGCTAACAATCTAATGAATTCCCTATAACCGGATGCTGTGGCGGGGCGGGATAGACACCTTATTCTCAAACACCAACTTAATTGACAAGACGGGATAATTGAGGCATAAACATAGTATAAAATTCCAAAGGGATCTCACACAAATGCACAATTCATATGCACCGGATAAGGATCACATCCAGACCAGTACCCCTATAGACCTGGCGCAGTTTGCCGAAACCCGCTGGTGGACAGGTACGCAGCGCCATGACCTGATCGTTCACCCCCTCACCCCGGATGCCGGTGGTATCCTCCTGCCGGCGCACGATCCATTATCCGGTGCATGGCATTGGGGTCTGGAATGGTCCGAACCCCGGGATGTGCGCCAGGTTGTCGTGCAGTTCGCGGGTGCTCCCCCATCCAAAGTCCAAATCCAGTACTGGCAAAACACATGGCCCACCCCGGCACCCGAGAGGCTGCCCGGTGCGCGGCGGGGATGGATAGGGCGCGACGATCCCTGGCACGGGCAATGGGTGGCAGTCCGTGGGGAACAGATCGTCGAAGGCACAAAAATGACGTTCAATTTCGATCCCGTCGACCTGCCGGAGCTACAGGGCATCAGATCTTCCGCGCAACTGGAACAGGCAGAGCACTATCTGGCACGCTTCCGGCGCACACTCAAGGTGCGCATTGTGTGTTTTGACGCGCAACAACCGCGTATAACAGAACTTCACGCTTATTCCGACGCCATGTGGTTGGAAGGCGATATCGATATCCTTTTTGGTGTTGAATCTGAAATACCCCAGAATTGGAGCGGTTGGGTTGAAGCTATTAACGGCACGATCCTGGACATCACTTCTTTGTACTTCGACGGGGATGACGCCGTCTTGAGCGACAATCACTGGAAGTTTCACCAATCTGAAAACACAACACGCGCTAACGTAAAAGGCATCCGGCTTCATGTGCGCTACGCAAGCTGCGACGCCAGGTCAGGTGACCGTACAATACTCTCACTTCACACCCGCGCGCGGAGTTTTTCATTTTTGATGCATGATCTGGGACACGGTCCTATCTATATCCCGGATTATGGCGTCTATATTTCGTGGACGGATGGTCCTTCATTTGAAGCGTATAAGACAGAGATGGCAGCCAAACCCCAACCCATATACGACCGCATAGCCGGAGAGCCCGAGCATTCGCTTGATAGGGCAATGCGTGAGATTCCACCGCTGGATGTCATCAAGCAAGATAGCTATACGGGACTGGGGCGCTACCTGCCCCTGAGTGTTGAGGCAGGACGGCAGGAGTTCGCTATTCGCCACAACGGGGAACTCTTTGCAGATAAAGATCAATTAAAACTGCAAGGGCGAGATGCGGCGCATCTGCTCTGGTCCGGACCCCGCATGCGCTTCCGCTACGGCACAAGCGATCCCCCGGATTTCAGAGAGTCCGGGCACACTACTCACCAATCTCTCATGGATGGGTGGCTGCCGGTCGTCAACAGCCAATGGGTAGATCGTGATATCGAAGTGGAACAAACCACCTTCGTGACCCTGCTGGATGGACCGCTGACCACACTTGAGCTGCGCAAAGGGGATGAAGACAGCGTAGCGATGCAGCGTTTTACCTTGAGAAATACCACCCACACCCGCAAACAAGCCAGTTTCTGGCTTGTTATCACCCCGCAAGAGCACCTGCAGCTTGAGGATGGAAAAATATGCGCGTGTGGGCGCGTGGTACCCGCAGAACCTGTCAGCCGCCAGTGGCGGATCGAGCAGTATACGGAACCCCGATTGCGCTGCACCGTCAACACCAACGGAAGAGGGGACCTCAACGTCATACCATTTGCAGAGGATGCCGGTCAAGCGCAGGCTATCCCCACTGCCGTGCTTTACACCATCAGCCTTGACGGAGGCGAAGCGCATAGCCTAACTATACACACGCCCTTTGTCAGCTTTACCCATGCATCCGATTGGGAAAGGGTGTCAGCGCTGAACTACGATGCGAAATTGGTGGATGTGGTGGCGTACTGGCGTGCCTATGTTGAAAGCGGCGGTCAGATGGTGGTCCCGGATACCATCCTCACTGATTTCCATAAAGCCGCCCGTGTCCATGTGGGCATCAGCGTTGATAAAGATCCGGACAGCGCGCTCTATGTTGTGCCCGCTGCGACATGGTCCTACGGCGCGTGTGGCAATGAAGCCACCTGGCAAATTACGATGCTGGATCAAGCCGGGCACCATGACAGGGCGGAAGCTTATCTGGAAACATTCCTGCAAACCCAGGGATTAGCGGCACCGGATGGATTGTTTGAGTCGGCAGAAGGCGCGCTCCTGGCAATGAACATCGATGCCGGAACGCCTGAAATGGGAGGATTCGGCTATAATCTTGACCATGGCTATATCATGGAATGCCTGGCAAACCATTACCGCTATACGCAAGATGAAGTATGGCTGGCGCGCGTCATCCCCAATCTGATTGCTGCCTGTGATTTTGTCATCCGAGAGCGTCAACGCACTAAAAAGGACAATGAGGCTGGACAACGCGATTTAGCCTGGGGATTGCTCCCCGCAGGGCATCTGGAGGACAATCCGGAATGGCGGCATTGGTTCGCCGTCAATGCCCATGCCTGCGCCGGGATGCATGCCATTGCCGGAATCCTGGTTGATAAAGGACATCCTGACGCAGAACGGATCAAAACTGAAGCTGCGGCTTATCGCGCGGACATCCGGGACGCCGTCCGCAAAGCCACCGCGGCATCCCCGGTTGTGGAGCTCCTTGATGGAACATATATCCCGCACGTGCCCACCCGGACAGGCATACGCGGACGGGAGTGGGGCTGGTTCAGAGAAGCCGCTTACGGCGCGCTGCACCTGATGGAAGGCTATGTCTTTGATCCTGATGAAGAGGAAATGACATGGATACTCAAAGACCTGGAAGACAACCTTTTTGTCTCCCGCGAGTGGGGGCGCCCGGTGGATCTGGAAAAAGCCTGGTTCAGCCACGGCGGGGTAACAATCCAGCCCAATTTAATGGACTTGAGTATCGATTATTTGCGCCGCGGTCAGATCAAGCACGCCCTAAGAGCTCTATATAATAACTATGGCGCATCCCTCTTCACTGACGTGCGGACGTTTACCGAACATCCTGTGGTTGAACTGGGGCACGGTGTGGGACCCTTTTACAAGTCACCTGACGAAAGCAAAGCGCTGATCTGGCTGCGCCACAGCCTGCTGCACGAGGAAGCAAACACACTTCACCTCGCAATGGGGGCACCGCGAGCCTGGTTCGCTCCCGGCGCGTCCTTTGGAGTCCGAAAAATGGCGACCCTGTTGGGAGCCATTTCATACGAGATTATCAATACCCCATCGCTAACGACAGTCCATATCACGCTGGCAGAAGATCACCACTTGAACAAATTGATCATCCATATGCGCCTCCCGGAAGGTAAAAGAATGCACGCCGTCATGTGCAATGGCAAACCTTTTGTTTTTTTCGACGCCGGTGATGAAACCGTGACGATCAGCGATGTGGAGGAAAACATGGAGCTGACCATCAGCATCAGCTAACCATTTTTCTATATCCGAGGCAATAAGGCTTCGTTACGATAGCCTTTGAGAAATCCAGTTAACTGGACAGCAGTGATGTGAGGATGGATTCCCGCTTTCGCGGGAATGACACTTTTCTTTTCTGATCACCAAGCAGTTCTCATAAAACGCAGGAGGAAATCGTTTGAAAATTGAAAATGTGGATCTCTACTATCTCGCAATGCCGCATATTCTGAATATTGCTGATGGAAGCCAGGATGCGCTCCTGGTGCGCGTGCAGGCTGGGGGGTATGAGGGTTGGGGGGAATGCGATGCCTCTCCGTTGACCTCTATTGCTGCCGCCATCACCCCCATGTCGCACAGTAACTGCCATCCGATCCTTTACTCCGTGCTGGGACAAAAACTGGATGACATTCCGGACATCGACCGGATTGGTAACCTGGTTCGCAAAAACAGCCTGGATGTTCTGCAAAGCGACCACATCCTGTCCGGTATCGACATCGCGCTATGGGACTTACTGGGTAAAAAACTCCAGGCGCCCGTTTATCACCTGCTTGGCTACCCACAGGCTTATCCCAAAACACCTTACGCGTCAATGCTCTTTGGCGACACACCCCAGGAAACGCTTGAGAAAGCACGCCATGTTCGCCAAATGGGATTCACTGCCGCAAAATTTGGATGGGGTTCTTTTGGGAAAGGGGAGCCGGCAGAGGACGCGGACCACCTGACTGCCGCAAGGGAAGGCTTAGGCCCGGATGGGCGTCTGCTGGTGGATGCCGGTACGGTATGGGGCGAGGATGTTGGCGCTGCGAGTCTGCGTCTCAAGGCGCTGGAAGATGCCAGGGCAACGTGGCTGGAAGAGCCTTTTGTCACAGAAGCCCTGCAAGCTTACCGGGATCTGGCATCGCAGAGCCATTCGGTAAAAATCGCCGGGGGCGAGGGATGCCACAATTTTCATATGGCGCAGCAGATGATCGATGGGGCAGGACTGGGCTATATCCAGATTGATGCGGGACGCATTGGGGGGATCAGCCCGGCTAAAAAGGTGGCAGATTATGCACGCGCCAGAAATATCACCTTTGTCAACCATACCTTCACATCACATCTCGCCCTCAGCGCGTCACTGCAGCCTTTTGCCGGCATCAAAGAAGCCGTTATTTGCGAATATCCCGTAGAGCCCAAGAGCGTTTCTTATGACATAAGCCACGAACACCTTGAGCCCGACGCCAGCGGTATGATTCGCCTGCCTGAAGCGCCGGGACTGGGCATCACCCCCAACCTGGAAGCCATCCGCAACACTCTGGTGGACGTGGAGATTAAAGTCAACGGTGCTGTGATCTACAGAACGCCGCAGATATAAACAAGGAGTCTGAAATGCCATCTCAATTAACACGTTTGCGCCATTTACTGTCCGAATTCCGCGCCAGCCTTGAAGAGGGAATTATACCGTTCTGGTTACAGCGGGGATGGGATAAAGACTTTGGCGGATTTCTGACCAACTTTGATGAAAATGGCCATGAACTTCCCACCCCGGAGAAGTATCTCAACACGCAGGCGCGTATGATCTGGTGGTTTTCAACCCTGTCAAGGCACTATCCGGACCGGGATGACTATAAGGACCTGGCAACCAGAGGGGTCGATTTCCTGATCAGCCATTTCTGGGACACCGAATACGGCGGTTGGTTCTGGAAATCGCAAAGAGACGGCACATGCCTGGACGCCGGTAAAGTCGTCTATGGGCAAAGTTTTGCCATATACGCCCTGGCTGAATACTATCGCGCTACCAGAGATAATCGCGGGCTGAAGTATGCATCCGATACTTTTGAGCTCTTGCAGATTTATTGCGCCGACACCTTGCGCGGCGGTTATTATGAAAACCTGGAACAGGATTGGTCGCTGTCGCAAGCCGGATTTTACGGAGGGGACCGCAAAGGGCTGGACACCCATATGCACCTGATGGAAGCCTTCACCACCCTTTATGCCGCATCCGGTCAACATATCCACAAACGCAAACTTATGGAAGTGCTGGATCTCATTGTCCAGAAAATGATCGATCCACAGAGCGGATGCGGGCGCAACCAGTTTGACCTCAGTTTCAATCCCATCCCGGCGATTGCCCTCAACCGCACATGGAATGCGGAGCGCGAAGGTGAATTTCCAGCAGTGCCGACCGACACCACTTCCTATGGGCATAACGTGGAGCTGGCATGGCTCATCAACCGGGCTCTGGAAACCGCAGGAACCGACGCCGTTCCTTATGAAGGCACGACGCACCGCCTCCTCGCGCACGCTGTTGAGCACGGCGTGGACCGGGAATACGGGGGGATATACCGGGATGGCACCGCACTCGGCGGCGCTTTAATCAAAGACAAAGAATTCTGGCAAAACGCCGAAGTGCTGGTGGGGTTCCTGGATGGCTATGAACACTTTGGGGAAACACAGTTCCTGGATGCCTTCGAATCCGTCTGGCGTTTTGTGAACGCCCATATGATCAACCACGATGTTGGTGAATGGCATACGCTGCTCAATCGCGAAGGTCAGGCGATTGATGCTAAAATCGGCAATCCCTGGAAGGTTGCGTACCATTCCGGACGGGCAACCCTGGAATGCTATACACGGTTGCAACGTTTGGTTCAGGCGTATGAAGCCTGATTCCAACAGGGGATCAAAGCGCATGATTTGCAGGCTACGAAAACCAGCAGACAGAGACTGAAATCTCCAGACAGGACACAGGTTTAAATACCATGGGATATGCTATGGATAATGTTGGTAATGTTGGTAATCTTGTTACTGATGGCAATACGCTGAAAATAGATCCGCCGTCAATATGCCGGGAAATAGAGGCATTCATGCAATCCGCCTTGGAAAAAATGAACCGCGATGGTGCTGTCGTCGCCTTGAGCGGTGGGCTGGATTCCGCCGTTACAGCTACACTCGCGGTTCGCAGTCTGGGAGCACACCGGGTCCATCTCCTGAATATGCCCGAACAGGACAGCAAACGCATCCACCGCAGTGACGCGAAGTATCTCGCGGAACATCTGGGTATTCCCCTGATTGTCAAAAACATCGCCCAAGTCCTTAGAGCCGCAGGGACTTACCGATTGCTCCCGCTACGCTTCATACCCGGCAAGGGATTACGTTCAGCTATCGTGCGTCTCGTCAAATCACGTCTCAAAGATGATACTGAAGGCTTGCTTGCCCTCCGTTTTCATCCCGGAGCCGGTACCTGGGTGGCAAAAGGCGCCGCCTACGCGATTGCCAAACACCGGACCCGCATGGTGATCGTGTACCAATATGCTGAAGTTCACAATTTGATAGTTGCAGGCGCGGCTAACCGTACAGAATGGCTCACCGGAACGTTCTCCAAATGGGGCGTTGACCACTGCGCCGATGTAATGCCCTTACTTCATCTCTATCGCAGCCAACTTGAATGCCTGGCTGAGTATATTGGCGTTCCGGACCGCATCCGGAGCAAAGCCGCCGATCCGGATATCATGCCCGGCATCAACGACAAAGGTATGCTACTGGGTGATTTCAACACTGCCGATCACATCCTCTACGGGATTGAGCAGGGCGAGGATAAAAACGTACTCTATCAAGCCTATGGCAAAGATAAAGTCGATCATATTCTGAACTTATGGCATCTGTCTCAACCTATGCGGGAATCCCCCTACCATCTTGCACCCAATCTGCTGACGGGTAACGGCACCTAGCAATGCCAGGATTTGGGCGCAGTGACCTATAGAAAATGATGGTATTAAAGACAAATTATGCTATAGTGAATCACACTATAACGACAGGGTTAAAAAACCTTGCTGAAAGAATTGGAGGATTCAATAGCTATGACAGCACTAGAAGCCAGCCTTAATTATGCCCATACGCATACGGAAGCTTATATCGAACAGTACAAAGAACTGTTACGCATTCCTTCTATCGGCACCGACCCCGCCTATCGCCCGGACGTACTGCGCGCGGCAGAATGGATCGTAGCCGAGATGCAGCGACTGGGAATTGAACACGTTAAGATTATGGAAACGGAAGGGCAGCCTGCCGTTTACGGTGACTGGCTACACGCCGGTGACGACGCCCCTACCCTGCTCCTCTATGCACATTATGATGTGCAACCGGTCGACCCTTTAGATTTGTGGGTTTCCCCACCCTTTGAACCCGAAATCCGGGAAGGGAAACTCTATGCCCGGGGCGCTATTGATGACAAATCCGGCGTCTTTCTACACCTGAAAGCCTTTGAATCCGTCATGCAGGCTACCGGCAGCTCACCGGTGAATGTCAAGTTTATCTTTGAAGGTGAGGAAGAAAGCGGTTCTCCCACGATGGAACCCTTTATCGAAGGGCACAAAGACTTGCTGGCAGCGGACGTCGCGGTCATTTCCGACGGCGGGTCAGCGGATGAATATCCGGTGATTATGGCATCCGTACGGGGCATTGTGACATGTGAGGTGAATATCAGCGGTTCCCAACGCGACCTGCACTCGGGCAGCTATGGTGGCGTTGTGCATAATCCCACGCACCTGGTGGGCAAAATCATCGCCGCCCTGCACGATGATGAGGGGCGCATCCAAATCCCTGGTTTCTATGATGCGGTGGTACCGGTCTCTGAAGCCCAGCAAGCGCTCATTCAAGCCAACGAAACCCGGGCTATTGAAAAAGCCAGAGTGGTAACCGGTTTGAAGTCTTTCTGGGGTGTTCCAGGCTATTCGTACCTGGAACGCGCCACCGCGCAACCCACCTGCGATGTCAACGGCATTTTCGGCGGTTATCAAGGCCCGGGGGCAAAGACTGTGCTGCCTGCGGAAGCAGGATTTAAAGTCAGCATGCGGCTGGTAAACAATCAGGACCCCAACGACATTGCGAAGAAATTCGTCACTTTCATCAACAGTTTTGCGTGTGATACATTAAAAATCAACGTGAAGATTTATTCCAGTTCCTGGCCCGCAGAAACCGTCATTGATGGCCCAATCGCTGAAGCAGCAATAAACGCCTATGCGGTGACATGGGGAAACACCCCCAAGATGGAACGCGCCGGCGGCAGCGTCCCCATCATCGGCATGTTCCAACATGTCCTGGGCATACCCGTTGTCAGTCTGGGCTTGGGGCACGGAGATAATGTTCACTCGCCCAACGAATATTATGACCTGGAATATTTTGGCAAGAATATCGATACCGCCATCCACTTTTACTTCAACATGGGGTAGACGTGACGTCATAAAAGTCGCGTGGCTCATACCAAGCGACTTTTATTAACTATCCTTTATCCTTCCATTATCAAGCGAACAGGACACATTATGAACAGGCAGATTCAAGAGTATTCGGAACTATGGCGTGACCCCCGCAATTGGCGGTTATACATATTCTATGTCTGCCGCGAAGACCCGCGTCTGATGGTCCCTAAACGCCTTCGCGTAACCGGATTGACCCTGAACTTCGCCCATCCAAAAGCCGTCTTACTATTTGCTGTCCTGCTGGCAGTGGTCCTTGTACCCATTACGATTGTCAATGCGATGGACCTGAGCGCCCAACCCTGGATACCCACAGTAACCATAGCGTTTTCGGTTTTAGCCGTGCTGGCGCTGACATGGTGGGCTTCAAAACTGCGTGTAAAATAGCCACTGCCCCTTTTCAATAGGACTGATCCGCCCGTTTTTACAGCCCTTATCCAGGTGAGGGAAGTGTAACACCCATCCCGGGTAATGCCTGCCACACCCACGCCGGAATCTCTTTTTGCGCCGCTGCCACATCGGCTTCGATCTGGGCTGGCGTAGCAGCGCCCATCAAAGTCGCTGTGATCCGCGGGTCGCGCATGCAATACTGGATGTTCAGCGCCAGCACATCGATCTCCTCAGACTGCGCCCAATCCCACAACTTTTGTGCCAGGCTGATCCGTTCCTCAAACTGGCGGCGGTAACGGGCATAACGCTGCCGGCGGAACCCGTGCTGAATTTTTTGTTTCAGGTTACGGGATTCTTTGTGCGCTGCCTGATATTGGCGCCGTCTCTGCTCCATTTTTTCCGCCACAACCTGTGGATTCTCGCCGCTCAACAGTCCCATACCCAGGGACGACCCGTTGAAAACACCCACACCAGCGGCGGATGCCGGCTCAAGCACACCCCGCGCGGCGCTTTGCGTCAGCAGGTTGTAATCACTGTGCGTCAAACACACATCACAGTCTCCGGTTGCGATCATCCGGCGGTGAAATGCCTGATTCCGGACGCCCAAACCAATAGCCCTGACAATGCCCTTCTTCTTGTATTCCTTCAGGACATCCCATGCACATCCGGGCGCCAGGACGGGTTTCAGGTTGTCAGGATCATGCACCAGTGCGATGTCGAGGTAATCCGTCTTTAACATCTCCAGGCTTGTCTCGATACTTTTCCGGGTGCCCTCTGCCGAGTAATCGTGGGGGCGCGTCCGCGACCCGGTCTTTGTGCTGAGGATCAAATCTTCCCGCTTACCCCCACGAGCATACCACTGCTCCAGGGCTTTCCCGATAAATTGCTCGCTCAACCCGCCTTCATATGCCCCGGAAGTGTCCAGCAAATTGATACCCAATTCCAGAGCGCGCAAAACGGTTGCTACTGCCACGTTCTCATCGTAACCCTCTGGCGTGCTCCCCAGCCATGCACCGCCCATACCCAAAGCGGTCACGTAAAGATCAGTCCGCCCTAACCTGCGTTTCGCCAATGCTTCTGCCATCCTATGAACCTCTCATCCCGCGTGAAATGTATTTTGTGCTGCACATACAACAGTGTCGTGCAACAAGGTTGCATTGTAACGCAATTCGCAACATCGTCCACAAGCGGCTTAAAATAAATGCGACCCTACTGAAATACCCAGGAAATCAACGCAGAGATGCAAAGGCGCAGAGAAATACTAAAATATGGCTACATATTATTGAATTTACGCTTTGATTTTTTATCAGAAAATCAAGCAGTACCTTAAAAACTCTGCGTCTCTCCGGCTCTGCGTTAAAATTATACTTTTTTCAGTAGAGTCAAATGCATTTTACAAACGGGGAGAATTCCTGAACCGGCGCAGAAGAAACTACCGTCAATGACCCATCCTGGCTCCCGCGCCGCATAATTAAGAAGGGTGTTGCGGTTGGCAGACCAACCGCAACACCCTTCAAAACAGTATGGTGATTAACGCTTCATAAACACAGAAGAATTATAATTTTCGCAACACCTGTCCGGCACGCGCACCCGTGTACTTGTGCCCCTCCATGGTGACGGCGCCGTTGACAATGACATAGTCAATGCCCGTAGGATAAAAAGTCTCAAGCCGCTCGATATCCAGATCATTGCTGCGCAGCGCGACCGTATCCTTGTCAAAGACCGTGATGTCCGCCCACATACCCGGACGAATCACGCCGCGGTCCACCACGCCCACACGCTGCATTGCCAGCGAGGTCATTTTCCGGACAGCCTCCTCCAGCGTCAGGATCTTTTCCTCCCGTACAAACTGGCCTAAAACGCGGGGAAATAAACCAATAAAACCAGGGTAACGTGTTTCTTTCAAATATTTAAGATCCAACTGGCTGAGGCGTTCTGCCGGATCGTAGAGTCCCGTATCCACACTGGGGAATATACAGTATTCCCAGGACGCGGTGCGGAAGTGATCATCCTCAATATAATCGTGAATAAAGCGCGGTCCCCGGCAATTTTCAGCCAGCGCCAGGTCAAAAAGCGCGTCCTCGTTATCGATGCCCCTTTGCGCAGCTACTGCTGCGACCGATTTACCCTCCAGGCTGCGGTCATGGGGGCAGTCCCAGATGATGACGCGGTCCCAAGCCTGGCGGAAGGGTACCCCACCCGGACCGAAACGCCCTAGAGGGTGCCAGGGATCGATGGTGCGCATCGTATGTTTTATCTCCGCGCGCGCCTTGGGGGATTTAAGCTGCTCTACCAACTGGTCCGCTGTGTAATGGTAAATCTGCAGGAAACTCCCGATGGACCCGGCGCCTTCAGGGAAAGCCTCACTGTCCACCGTCACATCCACGCCGCGGTGCCGGGCTTGCGTGAGCAGTTCCATCTTCATCACATTGTTGCCAAAGACCGGATATTTGCTCTGCATGTGCGACATTTGACCGCGCAAACCGGCTGTTTCGACAATCTGAATAAACTCAAGTGTTGCCTGGATATTCGTCTCCCGCTCTCCGCGGATGTGTGAAGCATACAGCCCATCATATCCAGCGGCGACTTTCGCCAGTTCAATGACCTCTGCAGTATCCGACCAGCAGCCCGGGATGAAAACCAAACCAGTGGACAAGCCAAATGCGCCTTCTTCGATGCTCTGGGCTAGAAGTTTGCCCATCTGCGCGACTTCCAGCGGGGTTGCCTTCCGGGCATCATCGCCCATCACACACTTGCGGAGCTGGTTATGTCCCGCGAGTTGGACGTAATTGACACCCGGTCGCTCCTGCTCAAGGTCATTCAGGTAATCTCCCATTGACCATTCCGCGTCAGGATGGCGCTCCACCATCGCTCCATGGGTACCCAGACTGCGCATTTTACCATGTCTGAGAAGTTCACTGGCGCGCCCCACCATCGGCGCAGGCGCTCCGCCGCAGTTTCCCGCTACGGTGAACGTGCAGCCCTGAATCAACAGGTTGAGACCAATCGGATGGTCCAGCGCCGACCAATCGGCATGACCGTGAATATCGACCCATCCAGGGGAGATACATTTCCCGGTGCAATCCAGCGTTCGTTCGGCTTCAGCGCCCTCCAGATTACCCACAGCCTGTATCTTACCATCCTGCACCCCCACATCCGCAGGGTACATCGGCGAACCCAATCCATCTACAACCCAGCCACCTTTAAGCAATAGGTCCAACATATCTAGCCTCCTGATGAAAGTCTGTTTATCCCATCCCAGTTCAAGTCCAAACCCAATCCTGGTCCGGTAGGAACCGCCATCATCCCGTCACTGTCGATGACAAAAGGTTTGTTAACCACAGCATCAATAACCTCAGAGGGCTGGTGGAATTCAACCCATTTGCCCACAGGCATAGCGGAAATCAGATGCATGTCGGCGGCAACACCCACAGCAGTGTTCCACCCGTGCGGAACCATAAGAATATTATGGCGATAGGCTGCCCAACCGATATGCAAAGCCTCCGTCAGCCCCCCCACTTTGGTGCAGTCCGGTTGGACAATATCCAGCGCTCCCTGCTCAAGGAAGGGATCAAAACTCTGCCGACGGGTCAGCACCTCACCAGCGCTGATCATCACATGGGTATGCTGCCTGAGCATTTTGTAGCCTTCCAAATCATCCGGTGGAAGGGCTTCCTCAAACCACGTCACGTCATATTTTTCCAGCATCTCAGCAGTCCGTAATGCCGATTTAAAGTTGTGATGCCAGAACTGCTGGGACCCGCCGGGGTCAACCATAATCTCGCCATCACCCACAGTTTCACGGGCTGTGCTGATCAGCTTTTCATCATCATCCAAATTGCCGGTGCGTCCAAAAGGACCCCACCCCAGCTTAAAAGCACGGAAACCGCGCTCCATACTTGCCTGGAGCGTGTCTACCAGTTTCCCCAAATCGCCGTTGTACCCAAAAGATAAAGAGGCGTAGGGCTTGACCTTGTCACGGTAGATACCACCCAGCAAACGTCCAACCGGTTGACCTGTCACTTTGCCGAAAATATCCCAAAGCGCAATGTCGATACCACTGATGGTATGCGTCAGAGTCCCACCACGCCCCCACCAGAAATTGCTCTGTTCAAGTTTTTCGTGCATGCGCTGCGGCTCAATGGCGATTTCGCCCATATAGAGCCGCTCCATACGTCCTAAAGCGCCGTTGACAAGGTCCGTGCTGGTATAACAGCTGCCGATACCGCTCACGCCGGCATCGGTTTTCACTTCAAGCAGCGTATATTCATTCGTCGCTTTGGAAAAGGAAACGCCGGGATGCGGCTCGTGGATGGGAATGGCTCGAATTTCAGTAATCCGTGGTATGCTATCACTCATAGTCTGCCTCGCTTTTAGCAATGATGAGAAAATTTACACACATCTACATAAGTAATGCCAATGCAAGTAGTGTAGGGTAAAAAAAAGCAGGTGTCAAATGTTCGCTTTCTATCGGGTGTCCGTCAGTTTTCCGCAACGATAAACAGTGTGGAAACACTGCAATTTGTCAACAAATAAATGGATTGCCCGCAGCAGGACGCTGTGGCGGGGTGGAACAGGTCGCTTGTGAATGCATGGGAGATTCCCACCCCGCCACCTGGTTTACGGGGTATGGCGGTTGGTTCCCAACCGCCATACCCCGGAGTAAGAAATGCGGCACGGGAGACAGCCTGGGATGCAAAAAGCAGGCATTCCGCCCCGCATTAAAGGCTGGCAGGTCTTCGTTTTCGGTATGGTGTGCATTATGCAAAAATGTGGCGGACACCCCTTTCTAACACGTAAAATGTTACCGAGTACGATATGGTTCACTCAAATGATAATGTTTCCTTTGGAGGGTGGATTGCTAAAAATGGCAATGCGCCTCCTACCGCCGTCGGGTTTTTGGTGTATGCTCTATAGCATCACCGGCGCTCACATAATGCGTTCAAGGTGGTAACAGGTATAAAGGAGACACTCACCCATGCTTACACTCTCAAATGATGAACGCGATGTACTCCGCCGACTTGTCGCCGAACAAGCCGAAATTGCTGCCCTACCCATCCACAAAGAAAAAGCTGAATTATGGCGAAGGGTAAACCAACTCGAACCGGTCCGCCCTTTGGTCTGGATCAACGAGATTCCCTGGCATGAAATGGATGTGGACAACGAATTAACCATGCAAACAACCCATCCTTGGGCGCAGCAGCTCGAGACAAACTTGCGCAGAACCCTTTACCAATGGCGCCATATGCCCGGGGATATGATTGTCAATGATTATATCGCCTGCCCCAAAGTCATTCACAGCACAGGTTTTGGCATCCAGGAAGACGTGGACATCATCAGGACAGATGAAGCGAGCAGTGTGGTTTCAAGGCACTTTCACCGGCAAATTACGGAACCGGAAGATATAGATAAAATCAAAACACCCGTCGTCACGTATGATGCGCAAGCCACCCAGGAAAATTTCCAAACCATGGAATCCCTTTTTGGCGATATCCTGCCGGTAAAACTCGTGGGGATAAAGGGACGCTGGTTCGCACCGTGGGACGAACTGATTCGCCTATGGGGCGTACAGGAAGCTATGATCGACCTCATCGAGCGACCGGATATGGTCAACGCCGTGATGCACAGGTTTGTGGATGCCTACCTCGCAGAACTGGACCAGTGGGAAAGCCTCAACCTGTTAACACGCAATGACGACAACACCCGGATTGGTTCCGGCGCCTATGGATATACGGATGAGCTTCCAGGGGATGCCTATTACCCCGACCATGCCCTCCCGCACAATCTCTGGGGTTGCGCAACCGCGCAAATCTTTTCCGATGTCTCCCCGGCGATGCATTGGGAATTTGCCCTGCAGCACGAGATGCGCTGGCTCAAACGGTGGGGATTGACCTACTATGGCTGCTGCGAACCGCTGGATCGCAAAATCGGCATTCTGCGGCGCATCCCCAACCTGCGCAAAATTTCCGCCAGTCCCTGGAACAGTACTGATCGCCTCATCAACGAAGTTGGCACCGATTATGTCCTCTCCCGCAAGCCCAACCCGGCAGTCCTGGCAGAGGATAACTGGCGCCCGCAACAAGCGCGCAGTGATCTTTCCGAATTCCTGGAAAAAGCCAAAGGCTGCCATGTGGAGGTGATTATGAAAGATATCTCTACCGTCAGATATCATCCCCAACGCTTGTGGGAATGGGAAAAAATCGCTATGGCTTTAGCAGGAGAATACGAATGATAGACCACGCGCCGTTACTTATCAATCCCACCCCTCTTTATGAACTTTCACCCTACCTTTATATGCAGTTTATGGAACCTCTGGGAGCCACGGATGGCTCTGTCAGCGCTGCCTGGGATTTTCAACAAGACGCATGGCGCAAAGACGTCATACGCGCCACACAGGAATTAGGCCCCACGATGCTGCGCTGGGGGGGGTGTTTTAGCTCCTACTATCGCTGGAAAGAGGGCGTTGGTCCACGCCAGCAACGGGTACCGATGTTGAATTTACTCTGGGGGGGTGTTGAATCCAACCAGATTGGCACCGGCGAGTTCGCCGATTTTTGCCACCAGGCAGGCGCGGAACCTCTACTCACCGTCAATTTTGAATCAGACGGCAGACAGCAATGGGCGCACCCTCCCAAAGGTGGGGTGCGCAGCGGGGATCCTGCTGAGGCAGCAGCCTGGGTAGACTATTGCAACAGTCCCGGCAGCGCGCTGCGCCTTGCCCACGGTGTACCAGAACCCTATAACGTACGCTTCTGGCAAATCGGCAACGAAACCTCCTATGATTCCCAGGGGTATGACGTGGAAACTGCGGCAGTCCGCACGCTGACTTTTGCTGAAGCCATGCATGATGTGGATCCAAGAATAAAACTCATCGGTTGGGGTGAAGGCGACTGGGCAAAACCGATGCTGGAAATCGCGGGAGACCACCTGCATTATCTGGCGTTTCACAACATGTTCAGCGCGGGATCGAAAGACCCGGATTCACCGCTCAAAGGCGTCGCGTACCGCGCCGACCCGGCAAAAACATGGGCGCACTTGATGAACGCATATCAGGAACCGGCGGCTAAAATCACTTCGATGCGCGAGCACATCGCTGGGTATAACATCCCGCTGGCGATCACCGAGTGCCATTTCACACTGCCGGGTCGCAATCGCTGCGAGGTATTGAGTTCATGGGCTGCCGGCGTGGCGAATGCGCGCATCCTCAATGTCCACGAGCGCAACGGTGACGTTCTGAAGATCGCCACATTAGCTGATTTCTGTGGGACACGCTGGCAGGTTAACGCCGTCATGATCCCTATGCCACGTGGCAATGCTTTTCTGATGCCTGTCGCCAGGGTGATGAGCTTATACCGCCATCACAGTGGTGAAAACGCTGTAACGGTTACGACAACCCCACCGGATCTGGATGTCACTGCAAGCCTCAGCGGTGACACACTCTATCTGCATATTGTGAATGTCAATCGCACGCAATCACTCCGCATTCATATCCAGGTTGAGGGTATGGACCTGCAGGATGGTAAGATTTTTGAGATCGCGGCAGACCCGGAGTTTGAGGTGATGCGCGACACCGCCGACATATTAGCACCAGAAGAGAAACCGGCACCCCCCGATGGCAAACTTTTAATTCCGGCAGCATCGGTGTCAGCAGTAGAATATCGCTTGGTGAAAGGAGTTGCCCGTAAATGATGTCAAACGAACACCATACACTTGATGGACGTCTTGTGAATACAGGTTCAATCTAAACATACCACGCAATAAACATAAGGAGATTTCATGCCAGAGATTATTACAAAGCCTGCGCGCCCGAACATCATCTTTATTTTCGCGGATGATTGGGGCTGGGGTGATCTGGGTTGTTATGGACACCCCACTGTACAAACACCCAATCTGGACGCATTGGCGGCACGCGGTACGCTTTACACGCAATTTTACGTCTGTTCCGGGGTATGCTCACCGAGCCGCACAGCAGCCATGACCGGGCAATATCCTGCGCGTTTTGGCGTTCACGGGCATTTCGCCGATCACAATCAGAATGCGCTGCGCGGTATGCCAAACTGGCTTGATCCTGCCGCTCCCACTTATACCCGCCTGCTGCAACAAAACGGTTACAGCGTCGGGCATTATGGAAAGTGGCATTTAGGCAACGGGGAGGGGGCGCCAGAACCCTTTGCATACGGGATCGACGAATGCCGTGTGAATGTCGGGAATGGCCCGCAGCTGGATTTTGCACTGCTCCATTTGAATCCCGGTGATGAGAGAACTCGATCCAAATCTTCCCAGGTGATCGTTGATGAATCCATCACCTTTATTGAGCGTCATCGTGAAGGACCTTTTATGCTGAATGTCTGGCTCAACGATACGCACGCGACGCTTGACCCCGATGAAAAACAGCTGGAACCCTACCTTGAATTGATGCCAGTAGGTATGCAAGATAAACATGTGGGGGCAAATGCCATCTATTTCGCAGTTGTCACCGAAGCTGACAAGCAAGTGGGCAGGCTGCTCAAGCATCTTGAGCAAATGGGGCTCTGGGAGAATACCATAGTAATTTTCTCAGCCGATAATGGCCCGGAAGACATCAGCATCCGGAACGCTTCCCACAGCGGCGTGGGCAGCCCAGGACCCTTCCGCGGGCGGAAGCGCAGTCTATATGAAGGTGGCACCCGTGTCCCTTTCATCCTCAGTTGGCCTGCCGGCGGAACAGCCATGGGTAAAGTAAACAACGATACACCGCTTTGTGCGGTTGACTTGCTGCCAACATTCTGCGCATTAGCAGGTGTGCCCCTTCCGGACACCATGGAATTGGATGGTGAGGATATGAGCGATGTATTCAAAGGATCCACCAGACCGCGAGCAAAGCCGCTTATGTGGGAGTGGCGTTTTCGGGTTCACGGGCACTGCATCAACCGCAGTCCTATCCTGGCTATCAGAAAAGATAATTGGAAGCTGCTGCTGAACCCGGATGGAGACCGCATTGAACTCTACGATATCCCCAACGACCCGATGGAGTTGAACAACCAGGCTGATTTCCACCCGGATATCGTCAAACGCTTAAGTGAAGAAGTTCGCAACTGGCAAGGCACACTGCCGGAGGGCCCGTTCGATCCCGATGCCGGTTCGAACGCCTATCCGTGGCCTGGTACCTTTTAATGATTGTGTAAATTATCATTGTCAGTATAGTATCCATACAAGATCCATAATATTTAGCCCTGGAGGATATATGAAAATCCTAGTTGGAATCTACCAATTACAAGCTTGATGCACTTATTCCGGAACTCTCACAAAAATATCCGGACGTTGAATTTCGAACTTCTGTACCGACACGGGCGAACCTGATCAATGCAAATTGCAGATGCTGATGCCTATGTCGGTGGGTTAAACCGCGACGAATTCCTGGCAGGGAAAAAACTGCAATGGATTCAGTCCCCCAGCACGGGCGTGGATGCCTTTGTGAAAATCCCGGAACTGCGTGATGGGAATGTTATTCTCACCAACGCCCGGGGCACCCACGGCGCTCCCCTGGCAGAGCATGCCTTGGCGATGATCCTGACATTTACGCGTGGGATGAAAGTTTATATCAATGCCCAGGCACAAAAACACTGGGACCCGACAGTCCGGGCGGCGGGTTTAACCGAACTCACCGGCAGCACTATGGGCATTGTTGGCTTCGGCGTTGTGGGGCAAGCCGTGGCGGAAAGGGCCCGGGCATTTGGCATGCGAATTCTTGCCGTCGACCGCTATCCCGGGTTGCAACCCGCCTATGTGGAAAGCCTCCAACCCATAGAAGGTCTGGAAAGGCTATTACGCGAAGCGGATTACGTGGTGGTCACCCTGCCCTATACACCGGAAAATGACAACCTGATCGGCGCAGCACAGATGGCGATGCTCAAACCCACAGCGATACTCGTGGGCGTTTCACGCGGTGGCGTCATCGATGAAGATGCGCTCCTGGAAGTTCTACAGGAAAAACGCATCGCGGGCGCTGCGCTGGATGTCGTCCGGAAAGAACCTATGCCGCCAGATAACCCTCTATGGGATCTGGACAATCTGCTGATCACCCCGCACGCGGCAGGCGGCAGCCAGTTCGAGGCTGGACGTATCAGGGCGATCTTTCGTCGATAATGTCCGGCGCTTTGTCGAAAAGGAATTTCCGCTGCGCAATACGGTGAATAAAAAACTGGGATACTGATTCTACAAGGTGTAGTTGATTGGAGGGTAACAAGATGGAGCATGTAAGGTTAGGACGTTCAGGACTGAAGGTATCCCGCATCTGTTTGGGCTCGATGACCTTTGGTGCAGGCGCCGACGAAGCGATGTCTTTCAGTATTATGGACAGGTTTATTGCATTAGGAGGAACCTTCATCGACACAGCGGATCGATACAATGGAGGGCTTTCGGAAGAAATCATAGGCAGATGGTTGAAAGCGCGGAACAATCGCTATGACATTGTTATCGCTACCAAAGTCTACAGCCCCCATGGACCTGGACCCAACGAGCGCGGGTTGTCGCGCATCCACATCCAGCATGCGGTCGAAGCCAGTCTGAAACGCTTGCAGGTGGATGTTATCGACCTGTATCAAATCCACCGTTGGGACTACGAATCACCACCGGAAGAGACGCTGGAGACGTTGAATGACCTTGTTCGTCAGGGAAAAGTACGCTATATCGGGTGCTCAAACCTCAAAGCCTGGCAGCTCAGCCTGTACCTTCAGCTGGCGAAAGAACACGGGTGGTCGCGCTTTATCAGCATCCAACCTATCTACAACGCCGTCAACCGGAGTATCGAGAATGAAGTCCTGCCCCTTAGTGCCGAACAGGGTCTGGGGGTCCTGAATTACAACGCGCTGGCAGGCGGGATGCTGACCGGTAAATACAAACGTGGTGAAGCGCTGCCCGATGACACGCGTCTCCAGGATAATTCAGGCTACCGGCAGCGCTATTATACCGATGAAGCCCTGGATATCGTTGAAGCTTTTGTAAAAAAGGCGCACGAGCGTGGGGTCACCCCGGCACAGTTAGCCCTGGCATGGGTGCTGGCTGAACCGCGCGTGACAAACCCGATACTGGGCGCGCGGACACTGGCGCAATTCAACGACAGCATCCAGGGCTTAGCACTCAAACTGACACCGGAGGAAAGAGCTGCAATACCTGCAGTCTTACCCGGACGGTGGGTGGGTAAAGACCCCGTGTACGACCGGGAGGCTTAACGAACGCAGAAGTATTAGACATAAAGGCACTCTGGCGATTTACCTGATATTCTGTTTTTAAATGGAGCTACAATGGCAACCGATCGACCAAATATCCTGCTGATTATGACCGACCAGCAGCGCTGGGACACTTTGGGATGTTACGGGGCGCCTTTATGCCGCACCCCTAATCTGGACAGGCTGGCTGCACAAGGGGTGCGATTCAGCACCGCATATACCCCGACCAGCCCATGCTCGCCGGCAAGAGCAGCCCTGTTCACCGGACTTTACCCGCATAAAAACCATGTGCTTGCCAATGGTGGTATTCTGAATCCTGATGTCCCCAATCTGGGTGATGAACTGGTCAAAGCGGGGTACAATCTGGGCTACGCCGGGAAATGGCATGTAGATCAAGCCAAAGTGCCGTCCGAATACGGTTTTGCGGGCAAAGATTTTCCGGGATACGGCTACCCACCCATCCACAACTTTATTGACGGGCTGCGCTATATGCAAAACATCCCGATGCCCCCACACTACAACAAGTATATCGAGGACAAAGGACTTGAGCCTCCTAAAGTGCTGGCGGCGATGTACGGCGACAATCCCGGCAAACAGAATCAGGAGATGTACGCCTTACAATCCGGCAATATTGAGAGCAGCTTCGAGACGATGGTCAGCGATTTTACCCTCGACCTGCTCCGGCAATTTGCTGACACAAAAGAAGAAGAGGACAAACCCTTCTTCATCTGGACCAATTTTTGGGGACCGCACACCCCTTGCCTCGTTCCCGAACCCTACTACTCGATGTATGACCCAGCGGATATTCCCGAGGAACCGAATTTCCGTGAAAACTGGGAGAGAAAACCGGATGTACACCAGCTTTACGCCCGGATGTGGGGATTGGACAGGAAAGGCTGGGACGAATGGCGTGAGATTGTTGCCCGTTATTGGGGTTACGTCACGATGATTGATGATTTGGTGGGACGCATCCTGGATGAGCTGGAAGTTTTGGGGTTACGGGAAAACACACTCGTCGTCTTTACCACCGATCACGGCGACCAAATGGGCTCCCACAAGATGATTGAAAAAGGCTGTTTTGCTTATGAGGAAAGCTGGAAACTGCCCATGATCGCCACGCACCCGCAGTGTACAGCTCCCGGCAGCACCTGTGACGAATTCGTTCTCCTCCACGATCTTTTCCCCACCTTCCTGGAACTCGCCGGGGCACCTTTGCCTGAAGTGCCGGACAGCCAAAGTATCCTTTCCAATATTTTGGGGGAGGCTGCTGCTACCGGTCGCGACAGTGTGTATGGTATCTTCACCCGGCATCTTTTCCCGGCACCCTTCCGCTTTGTACGGACCCGCACGCATAAGTTTGTCTATAATCAGGTCGGTATTGGTGAACTGTATGACCTGGTTAACGATCCTGCCGAACTGAACAACCTCATTGACCTTCCGGATACTGCTGATATACAGGCAGATTTAATGACATTGATGCGGGAGCATATGGTGCGATTAGATGATCCACTTCTTAGGCAGTTTGATGGGATGCGCTACGTTTATTGACAGGACTTCAGTTAAAACATGGTAAAAATGTGCGGAGATCTCCGCACATTTTTATTTTATAGCCATATAGTACACAGAGTTCAACTTGCGTTATCAACCTGCACTGGTGCCTGCTTGTGGTTTTTCTTGTCTTTTTCCATATACACCATAAAGAACACAAAACCCGCCAAACTCAACCAACCCACCCAATCACCAATACGCATCACCAGCGTATTCGCCGTACCGAGGGGCACATCATCCATCAGAATAAGGCGCTCACCGCCGTTGGTTACCCGGTTGTCCCCAAACGTCCATAAGCATCAATGATGGCTGAACCATAAGCATGGCCCGTTTTCACCATCGCCACCCGATTTTCTACAGCGCGCATAACGACGTGTGTCCACATTTGTTCGGCAATGCCTGGTGTGGCATCAAATGTCGGCACGGCGATGAGCTGCGCCCCTTTCCGACTCAGCTTTCGCGATGAATCGGTGAAATTGGCATCCATACAGATAATTGTTGCCAATTGACCAATGTCCGTAGCATTGACCGGATAATGACCAGCAGAAACAATCCGGGGTTCACCCGCAGGATGATTTTTACCGTAGATGGGACTAAACACACCAGATGGATTTAATAGCACAGCTTCGTTGTGATAATCATCCCCCTCCCAAATGCATAACTCAGGTAAGATGTAGGTCCCGGTCTCCGCCGCGAGGGATTGCAGCTCTGCGGTATGCTTTTTCTGCGGGTCGAATCCAAATGCCATTTCAGCGGTATAGATGATCTGGGCGCCATCCTGCTGCTGCGTCGCGCACTTGCTGGTCCAGGAGCTCCAATCGCGCCACCTCAGTAGCGTCGTCAAACTGACGCCGGGATTTGGTAATTGGATTGTAAAGCCGCTACACGCACAGTCTCGACGTTCCCTGGTGCACCAGCAAGCAAGACCAGACTGATGCCTACCCAGACTACCACCCCAAGCCCGGCACCCACCAACCAGCTTTTATTTGTTGACCTTGGCATCGGCACACTATCTTCCCACCGCCAGTACCGGTCGAACAACACAAAGGCGGCCTGGGTCAATGCAAAATTAACCAGCATGATCATTAAACCCAAACCATAGATACTGAATAACGCAATAGGTTGTATTAACCAGGGTTGTGAAGCCTGGCTGTTAGCCAGAAAACCCATTGTCCCCAGGAAAGGAATAAAACTGCGGATCATCTCAAAACCTACGGTATCGACGATACCTTGCAGCGCAAACCACCGGTAACGGGTACGTTCGTGGAACTCGCGCTCCTTACGCAAAAAGAAGTTTAGAATCGCGATCAGCAGTCCCAGGTAGGTAAGAAACCACGGGGCTTCAGTGCCGAAAATACGCCATAAAAATGGTCCAAGCCAGACAAGATCCGTGATGGCAACAGCCAAACTGGACCACTTACGGGGAAATATCCGATACTGAGCAATTGCCATCGGCACAAATGCTATCCACATCAAAGGCCATAAACCGTAGGGGGGATAAGCAAACAGCAGCAGCATACCACTCAGGAAACTCAGAGCGATGCCTACGCCTATGCGGATATTATTTAAGCGTTGAACGGGTTGTTTCTCGCGCCGCTCTTCAGTTGCTTTCATCATAAACCTCCTCATTGTTGAAACTGGGGAATAATCACAGGTTTATTACGATGTCTGCAATGATGTATCGATGTTAACTTGATTATACGTTATTTTTTACACACCTGACCTGAGATTGCCGATGGCTTCCGAAGTGGTCAGCGCGCGATTGTAAATGCGCAGTTTTTTAAGATTGCCTGCCAGCTTCGGAGCTATTCGCAAAGTGTCACTGCCCTCTACCCCACGAAGGTCCGGACTAAATCGCCCCCATCCAAACTGTCGGGATTGTCCGCCATCATTCAGCTTGCCATCAATAATATAGGTGATGATATGGGGACCGGCATCGACAGTAACAACCACATGATGCAGTGTGCCAGGTTCCAGCATGCCGGGGTCACATTCCCAACGATTCTCTGTACGACCGTCATTTAAGACGATCTCTACAGTGTCGCGCCGTGTCGTCTGCAGGCAAAAACCCTGTCCTGCCGGCGTAAGATTATCTAAAATAACTTGACCTGCTTCTAAACGCTCAAAAAGCAGCCATGCTTCAATCGTAAAACCTGAGCGTGCATACCCGATACCGTGGTCAGCGCGACTGTTATCCCTGAAACAGAACGGTTCAAGCGCCGGCATGACGCTGGTTTCCGGCATCATCCCTGATGCATCCGGTAATGAGAGGATTAACCCATCCACAGCCAGCACAGCATTCTCACGCTGATGCCAAAGGCCTTCCAGCATCTTCGAATCCACCCGGTGAACCCGCGCTTTATCCTTCTGCGTCTCAGTGAAGTAGTATTCGCCGTTATCCTCGACCAGATCAGGATAGCTCATGCGCAAAAAAGAATCGTCATCATAGAGCAAAATCTCCGGCTGCGACCAAAGGATTATTTTTCCTGCCGGTGAATCCGCTTCCACGCCCCCACACAACCAGACCGGATTTCGATCCTCGTACCACTGCCCGCCATGGTTGTGAAACCAATATAAATAGCGCCCGTTTTCGCATTTCCAGACAAAGTTTGCCGCTCGGGGATGCTTCATCATCCCACCACCGGCATAGCGTTGAACCTTGGGCTGCGTCCATGTATGCCCCGCATCCCGGCTGTACGCACACACCGGGTGACCATCAATCGTCCGGTATACGCTGTAAAACGACCCATCACTCAACACAACGTAACTCTGCTCTTCAGCAATGGGACCGCCTCCCAGGGGGGTGCGCAAGCCAAAATCTCCATCAGGCAGGGTCTCCCAGGTTATTTTCTCAGGGTCCGGTTCTGTAAACAGATTAGTACTTTTTAACAGCACCCCCTCTGACCTGGTGAAGAACCCGTACCCGAATCCACCGACTTTATGCAAGGATACATAGGCAGCGCCCTCATGGCTGAAAGGTTTGCCAACATTCCAGAAAAACTTCAGGCTACCGCCATAAGGGTTCTGACGATCAATATCCATCATGCGCTGGGGAATATCGTAGCGCCTTGACGACCAGGATTGCCCGTTATCGTCGCTGTATTTAAAGACAAAATGCCCAAGCGAGTCAACCCGCCGGCATATGCCGTCCGGGAAAGATTCAGATACGGCAGCGATAACTTCACGGATATTGTCGGTATTGTGGTTGTAAAAGATATAAACCCGCCCGGAAAGCGGATAACCTGCCGGAACCTTCAGCATGACGGCATAGCTTGCTTCAGGACCCTGCGCAGGTTCAACGCTGACCGGCGCTTCCCACGTTTGTCCGCAGTCCAGACTGCGCAACGTGGTCACATGCTGACCAGGTTCGCCTTCCATCCCCGAACCTGTGGTCACACAGCACAGCCATGCCCCGTCATCGGTCTTGACGATATAGGGTTGGTCGCTGTAGGTCTCGGTGGGAATCTCCAAACCGGTGACAATATTCCGCCAATCTTCGGTAACTGGCATATTCACGCCTCATCAAGAGAATCAATTGGATATGCACAAAGCAAGTATCATCCCAATCATCGCTAGATGGTTAGCCCTCACCAGACTGCCGGCTCCGCCGGCGGGTTCCCCTACGGTGGGTGCCCTTGCGGCGAGCCAGTCGTCTGAGAGACCCCCGCCGGCGGCTTCCCCGTCTGCGGGAGGTGGATACATTTCTAGGCGTCTGAGTCCGGGCTCTTTGACTCGACTCCCCGCTTGACTGGCGAAGTTCCGAAGGTAATACTACATCACTATCAGAATACATTTAAGAAATCACAAGATAATATGGGAAACGCAATTGTATATTCCAGCATTTATACCAGGTGCGGTGTCTGCTTACTTTCAGGCGTATAATGATGCAGTTCGATGCGGTTGCCGTCAGGATCCGTTATCCAAGCCTGGTAACTGTGATCACTTCCCAATTTGATAGGGCTGACCTCAACGCCCCGGGCACGCAATGCTTCGACGGTTGTCTCGATATCGTCAACTTCCAGGCACATGTGTCTATAGGATTGTTTATCAACGCGCTCGCCAAGCTCACCGACAAACAATTCGATAAAATTGCGCCCGCCTACATGCAAATAAACGCCAAAACGCTTGCCGTTTTCATTGATAAAATCGAAGGCCTCTTTCAATCCAAGACCATCTCGATAAAAAGCGATCGCGCGATCCAAATCCGAAACAGTAAAACAAATATGAGCCAGTCCAGTAATCATCCAATTCTCCTCTTTATTAAGGTACCTTATTGTATCACCACAGTGCAGTACGGAACAGTCAACCTAAAATGACCCATATTGACTCCCGCGCCGCATCTCTTTGAGGTGTGTTGCGCGATTGGCAGACCAACCCAAACAATCTTCAAAACAATATGGTGGTGCGCTATTGCATCACCCCGGGAGGTGGCGCAGATGCTTTTCCTCCACGGCATCCAAACCGCAGTTGAAAGCAGGCGGAATACGCATCATATTTTTATCACTGCCTACCACTGAAGGGTAACAATTATCAATACTGTTCCTGTCCAACCAGATACGCTCTGTTGAGGGCGCCAGGAAAATGCCTGCCGCCGTTTTTCCGGGTAAGCCTTGAATGACATTCTGTTCAAACGCCAAATCATGCGCATCACCCAGGACATCGATCTGCCCATAACCCGACACAGCACCATTCCCATTTATCTGGCAGTGTTTCACACGGCAGGCTTCCATCTCCACAGGACGCGAGGTGGCACGGAAAAGGATACCTGGTCCGGCGTTATCCGCGATACGGCACCCCTCAATGAGGTTGTAACTATCGCGCGTGCCGACAGAAATTCCACACCGCACGTTCTCGGTAAAGGTACAGTTTTTGACTGTGATATGGTTGGCGCGAACGCAGAAGAAAAAACCGGCAGCCTCATTCCCGGTTGCAACACAATTTTCAAACAGAACAGCTGTGCTGCCCGCCCCGGGGTGAAAGCCATTTCCACTGTTCCGGGCAAAATGGCAGTTGCGGATATCGACATGGCCGCACATCTGGAACCCCAGTCCTTCGCCCAGGAAACCCTCCTCCTTTACACCATTCACCTGGATATTGCGGCTCCGGATAAAATAAACCGCAGCACCTCTGCAGCCACCGATCCCCGCCGGTTGTTCAGCCCGGTTGCCATCCAGAGAGAGATTCAGGACGGCGACATTTTCAACGCCCAGTCCAAACACCAGCGGAAAACTTGTCACCAGAACGGGATTAAGCTCCGCTTCATAATCCGCATGGAGTCCGGTATCGATACCCACCCACGTCCCATCCACCCACGTGATACGGGCAAAGGTTTCGAAGAAACCACCGTGCCTGTCATCGCGAATCGCCACAGTCATACCTTCTTCCAAACCCTCCGTATACAGCAGTGGGACATCCAGCATCCCGTAATTGTGGTAGCCGGAAAGCGGATATACCTTTCCCGGCGCCTTGCGCAGCACAGTTTTATCCCCTTGCCCGGCTAAAGTCACATTGGAACGCAGCTCGATACCGCGGTCAAGGATCAATTCCATTTCCGGAAGAATCACACGTCCCCCGGCATCTCCAAGGGAATCAATTACATCCTGGATAGCAGACGCTGTGGCTGCCTGTGCGGGTGTCAGATGGATCTCCTGCATAACGCCTCCTCTGGTCATAAAAAACCTCAGCTTGAGCCCGGGAATCAGGTGAGTGAAATCACAATTACTGTGTCCACGGCATCAGGCGCTTCCACCGGACCCTGGATCGTCACGCCGTCAGGCGAGACCTGAACGGGCAAAGGACCGTAATCCGCATTCGCCAGAAGGGTCACCGCACCAATATTGATGTCGACAGGCGGTAGATGCAGCTTCCCATCCACGGGCCAATCCAGCACATGCAGGTAGAGCTTGCCGGCTTTACGCGTGCTGCGGCACCCATCCAAATCCTGCCAGGGACCAGCTTGCGTGCCGTAAATAGACTCTCCGTTGACCTTAAGCCATGCGCCTATCGCCATCAGGCGCTCAACGCTGGGCTCGGGTATCAGACCTTCGGCGGTTGGACCAACATTGAGCAGATAATTTCCACCCTTGCTCACAATATCGACCAGTTTATGGATGAGATCCGGCACCGATTTCCAATGATCATCATAAGATTTGTATCCCCATGTATCGTTCAGGGTCGCCGGTGTCTCCCAATCCATATCGACCGCCATGGAAGGGATGCGGTTATCCCGTGTCGAGGTGTAATCACCCTGCCCGTTACCCACCCGCCCGCTGACCAGGCAATCGGGCTGCAAAGTGTGCACCAATTCCAGAAGGGATTGGCTTTGCGCATCGGTCATCCGCTTGGGGGTATCGAACCAGATCAAGCCGATAGGCCCATAGTGGGTTAAGAGCTCACGCACCTGCGGTTTTACATAGTCCTCAACATAACCGGCAAAATTTTTATCCTCTTCAACGTAGTCCCAATCATTGCCATCGCCGTCGGGGTGATGCCAGTCCTGCGTCTGAGAGTAGTAAAAACATAATTTAATCCCGGCTGCAGCGCATGCTTCGGCAAGTTCGGCAATGACATCCCGCCCAAAGGGGGTCGCATCAACGATATTGTAATCACCCACTGCAGACTTGAAAAGGCAGAAACCGTCGTGGTGCTTGGAGGTAATGACCAGATAGCGTTGTCCTGCCGCTTTCGCCAACGCCACCCATGCCGCAGCGTCAAATTTGACTGGATTGAAAGCGTTGGCAAGCTGGGCATAGTCCACCACAGGAATTCTGGCGCGTTGCATGATCCATTCGCCAATGCCGGGAATCTGTTCCCCTTGCCACGTGCCTGCTGGCAACGCGTAGAGTCCCCAATGAATGAACATCCCGAATCTGGCTTCGCGCCACCAATTCAGGCGAGGGTCAGACCGGGCTGCGGCACGCTGCATGGCTTCTTCCCGAATGGCTTCAGCTACCGATGTGATTTCCGGATCTACTGGCATTATTTTTTTCCTCCTTGTTGGTCTGCGTCATGCAATGCGCATGATTGCTGTTGCCAGGATTGTACTTGCATACCCGGATCCGCGCAATTGACAAAATGCCAATCACGCCTAACCTTACGCACAACAATGCGGTCCCGCAGTGTTACTACGGATCTACCGGGAGGATCATATGAAAATTGGCACGGAGACGCTGACTTTTACGCCGGAAACCAAAAAAGCATTGGATATCGAGCTGGTGACATGGCACATTCCCCTGTTTGCGATTGTGTTTGCTTATGCCCTGGGTTATATCTCATGGCCCATTTTTTTCGTTCTCTTCTACCTGGTTGATGCGAGAATCTTTATCTGTCAGCACGACAGAATACATGCGAACCGCTCCCAGCGGTTCCCCCGTTACGCAGAAGCCATTACCGAGGGCATAGCGCTCTGTGTTACCCCCTGGGATGAACCCTACAATTCCTACAGGGTCAAACATCTGCAGCACCACGGCTCACACCGTCCTGGCAAGATCCCGGTCCTGGATACCCGCAATGACCCGCATTCAGCTTATGAATTGGGGGGGTTCTTGCAGGCATTTCTTTCCTGCTTGTTTTATGAGGAAAGACAGCTGCTTATAGATATAAAAAACAAAGCCGTCGCAAAAAGCCGCCGCAACCGCCTTTTAATCTATTTGCCGATCCTCATCCTCTTTGTGCTCATGTTTGGCTGGGAAAAATATCTGGGTGTATTTATTGCGGCGCGATTTGTGGGTTTTGTTTCCTGGTTTGTCTTCTCCTGGGGCATTCATCGCCCGTTAATCTATCGTTTTGGCTTTATCCATCAAGTTCCCAAAGCGGCACGCTGGGCACTATGGGTGACTAACGGGAAAAGGACGGTGGATGGCGTGCTCCATCACATAAGCCACCACGCCTGGCCCCGCGTGCCATCCAGCCGGCTCGACGATTTTGACGCTGCCATCTTGCGCCACCCCGAAGCTGCACCCAGGCTCATCGCTTCAAGGAAATAAGAGAGGGTGGTTGCTGTGCAGTGTGTGGGGCGGGGCGGAACAGCACGCTGGTGCTTTCAACGAAGATTCCCGCCCCGCCTGACATTTTTAAGGTATTATCCTGTTGGCGGACCAACCGGATAATACCTTAAAATTAGAATGACGTGCTAAAATCAAGTGAAACCGGAGGCTACTTATGCATTCCTCACACAAGCGTCTGATAAACCTTAATGGATCCTGGCAACTGCACTTTCGGGAAGCCCGGCTCCAAACCGATCTGGCAACCTGGGACCAGGGCACCTTCAATACGGTACAAGCCCGGGTCCCAGGGAATGTCGAGTGCGATCTTGAGAAGGCGGGTATCCTGCCCGACCTGACCAAAGGCAGCAACATCTATGAAGCCATTATGCTGGAATCTTACCAATGGAATTATGAACGGGTGTTTGACGCGCCAGACTTTGATCCATGCATAGAGCGCGTTGCCCTGAATTTCGAAGGCATTGACTGTCTTGCTGCTATCTTTCTGAATGGGCAGAGGATCGGCACGGCAGATAACATGCTCATTCCTCACGCCTATGACATCACAAATGCTTTGATTCCCGGCGTGAACACTTTAAATGTCTGTATTGACTCTGCAGTGCTGGAGGGAAATAAATTCGACTCCGCCCCGCTGGATTATGCGCAATCCGGGAAATGGGAAGCCCAGCACATCCGCAAAGCGGCGCACATGTACGGCTGGGATATTATGCCGAGAATCGTGAGCGCAGGATTGTGGCGTGACGTTTATCTTGAGCTCAAGCCATTGACTCACTTCGATTATGCCTATTGGGGAACGCAGGAGGTCGACATCACAAACCACACTGCGATCCTGGCGCTGGACTGGCAATTCACCACCGACAGACATCCGCTCTATGACTGGAAGCTGCAGGTTTGTATCAACCAGGAATGGCCAAACGGTCTATGAAAAGACCTATCCCGTCTTTGGGACGCGCGGGAAAGAGCGTTTGCGCGTTGAAGATATTGCCTTCTGGTGGCCCAGGGGCTATGGAGAGCAGCCCCTTTACCAAGCCACCCTCAGGCTGATCGACGAAAACGGCAAAGCGCTGGCAGAACATCAGGAACGGATTGGTATCCGGACCCTCATCTTAAACCGTAGCGAAGCTGGAACTGATAATGAACCTGGCGAGTTCGGGTTTACAGTCAACGGCATTGACATCTACGCCAGGGGGACCAACTGGGTCCCGCTGGACGCGCTGCACAGCCGCGATAAAGATCACCTTCCCAATGTCCTGCCGATGCTCGTTGATCTGAATTGCAATATGGTGCGCTGCTGGGGAGGCAACGTCTATGAAGACCACGATTTCTTCAATTATTGTGATGAAAATGGCATTATGGTCTGGCAGGATTTCGCGCAGGCGTGCAATCGCCCCCCACAGACCGATGAATTCGCAGCTAAAATGCGGCATGAAGCTCAGGTGATTGTCAGCAGATTAAGAAACCATCCTTCCCTCGCGCTGTGGTGCGGCAACAACGAAAACGATGTCGCCCTGGAATGGACAGGGATGACGCATATCGCCCCCTCTTCTGACAGAATCAGTCGTGAGGTTTTCCCCACCATCGTGCGCCAGTATGACCCACACCGCTCCTATTTACCCAGTTCGCCCTATGTCAGCGATGCGTTTAGCGCCACGCACAAACCGCATGCGCTGCTCCCGGAAGACCATCTCTGGGGACCGCGCGGGTATTATAAGGACCCCTTCTACACCAAGACGCAGGTCCGTTTTGTCAGTGAAGTCGGCTACCATGGCTGCCCCTCACGCAAGACCCTCGAACAGATGCTGGATTCCGAATCCCTCTATCCATGGCTGGAAGACGGATCGTGGAACGATCAGTGGGCTGCCAAAGCGGTGGCGGCACTACCCAACGATCCGGAATTTGGGCAGCAGCGCAACAACCTGATGACCAAACAGGTGCGGATTTTCTTTGGTGCAGTGCCAGAGGACCTGGATGATTTTATCCTGGCATCCCAAATAACCCAGGCGGAAGCCATGAAATTCCTGGTGGAGTATTGGCGTCAGGGAAAAGGGGCACGCACAGGGATGCTGTGGTGGAATTTGCGGGACGGTTGGCCCATCCTGTCCGACGCGATTGTGGATTATTACGGGCGCAAAAAACTGGCCTACAGCTACCTGAAAAAAGCGCAGCAGACGACCGTGGTCATCATTGGGGAGCCAACAACCTGCGGACATCCTGTTTATGCCGTCAATGATACGCTGCACCCACAGAACGGGCATGTTGTGATCCGCACCGCATCGAACAATACTGTCCTGCTGGAAACGGATTTTATGGTTCCTGCAAATGGCAAGCTGGAGATCGGCAAGTTAATGCCTTCCATTACCGCAGAACTGTGGCTCATACGCTGGACACTGGCACACGGGCAGACCGGGGACAATCATTATCTTGCTGGAAACCCACCTTATAAGCTGGAAACTTACAAAGCGTGGCTGTCCCTATTGCCTTGACCAGGAACATTCTACCTTCTTCTTTCGTCTCTAAGATAACAGGAAGTGGCGAAAGGAGTCGTGAAGATGAAATCCTGGGTCAGGAACTCACGTCTGATGGTCGTTGTCATGCTTGTATGGCTGGCAGGGTGTTCAGCGATAAACACACCGGCAAGTGCGCCCATCGAAACAGCCCATCCAGCGGCAAGAATACCCGAGCTGCCCACCCAAACGCCTGGGGCGCCTGCCGCAACGAACTTACCCACTACCAAGGTGCGCTCTCGCGATGGGATGGTGATGGTGTATGTCCCGGCAGGCACGTTTGAGATGGGCACGACGGACGCCCAAATGGACGAAGCGATACAAGCATGCCGCGAGAATGGTGAAATCTGTGAGCGAGAACACTATAAAGATGAACAACCCGCTCATACAGTCTCGCTGGATGCCTACTGGATTGACCAAACGGAAGTCAACAATTTACAGTTCGCCGATTTCCTGAACTATCAGGGGAATCAGACTGAAGAAGGTATACAATGGTGGGAACCAGGAGAAGGTCACAGAGGAATTGTTTACGGTCTCATCGAGCAAGCAGAGGGTGTCTACCGCCCCATACAGGGTTACGAAATGTATCCGGTAATCGAAGTCTCGTGGTATGGAGCACGCGCCTATTGCACCTGGGCTAACGCACACCTGCCCCAGGAAGCCCAATGGGAATATGCAGCCCGTGGACCCGAGGGGCGCGTGTACCCCTGGGGAGACACGTTAGACAGCAGCAAAGTGAATTACGCAGGCACAGGTTTTAATGAGGGGCAAACACCATGGATGCCTGCTGGAAGTTTCCCGGGTGGCGCAAGCTGGTGCGGCGCACTGGACATGGCCGGTAATGTATGGGAGTGGGTAGCCGATTGGTGGGCGGAGGGATACTACCAGTGGTCCCCCGCCGAAAATCCACCCGGTCCTGCGTCCGGAACCGTACGGATTGGGCGGGGCGGCTCATGGTACGATCCTCCCTGGCAGGTGCGATCAGCTTTCAGGAAAGGCCTTTCCCCGTCCTCTTCCCGGGTGCACTGGGTGGGATTCCGGTGTGCTATGCCTGCCGGCGGCCCCACACTGTAAAAACTGGACATTGCGGGAGGAAACTACACTATGCATAAACAAGCTCCGCTGAAATTCGTTAACCGGAGTGAGTGGCACATGTGGCTGGTGGCGCACCATGCCACCGAATCCGAGGTATGGGTCATTCACTACAAGAAAAAATATCAAGATGAGGGATTGACACTCGACGACGCCGTGGAGGAGGCACTCTGTTTTGGATGGATCGACAGCACACTCAATACCGTCGATGAGAAACGCTATGCGTTAAGGTATACGCCCAGGAAACAGAACAGCATCTGGTCAATGAGCAATATTACCAGAGCAGAAAAGCTCATCGCGGAAGGCAGGATGACCGGCGCAGGATTGGAAAAAATAACCGAAGCGCAAGAAAACGGACAATGGGAAGCAGCGATTCAACGCGAGGATGTTGACACGATACCCGAGATGCTTCTGCATGCATTGGAAAAAGAAGGCGCATTAACAGCTTATCAGGCATTGCCAAGTTCAAGAAAAAAACAGTATTTGTACTGGCTTAACACCGCAAAACAAGAGCAAACGAAAAACAGAAGGATACAAAAGATCATCGATGCGCTTATGAGCAGATAGGATTAATTTCAGAAGGAGAGCTTATGATTTTATTGAAAAACGTGCCATTTGAAAAGCAAATTCAATTCCTCCGTGATAACATTTGTCCCTATCCGGATGGATTGCCCCGCGAGGCATTGGCTGTTCCTCATGAAGTTGACGTTTCAGGAGGGCTAAGGGCATTCCATGCGTTGTTGCACAGGTTCTACACCGACGTCAACTGCATAGAGGGTGAGGACGATGATAACAAGAAATATGCCGAACTTATCAACACTCTGATCTTTTTACATACGATTTTTGTCTATGGAACGCCATTATCAGGAGATGGCGCATCAGTAGTCATTGATAAATCCCTGTTCCAACAGCAATATAAAAAAGGCAACCTGACCTTCCGGAAAAGGCATGTGGAGCACCATGGGTTTGTCCTTACTTATCTTTCCCCGTCCGGCGAAGGCACTTCTTTACGCACAGCGTCCAAACTACAATTGTCTTATCCCCAGGATGCGGACCTTATCCCGGCAGTGAAGTCCTTCGTGGACAACTCGGAATCCCGTGAAGATGGTCATCAAAACATTACCAACAGTTTCGGCATATTTATCAAAGGTGATGTCGAAGCTGCATTCGCGATTAAATCCAACCACCGCAGCGATCTTGATCCTTTAAGGGGCGATATTCTACGCACTACTGACAGCTATAAAGCAGATTGGGTCGAGCTGATTGACAAGGTACACAATCAAGCCGGGCTGCAATGCTCCGGTTTTCTGCACTATTTTCTCTCGCCGTCCTGGAGTATAAGTTTTGCCGAAAAGGGTAAAAAACCGCTGCTGATCTTCACCCTGGGATCCGATGTTGTATTCGTGGAATTCACAGTGCCGGTGAGCGATGCCGAAAGAATCATCCGCGGGAGGCACGCTTACTCAGAGACCATACGTAAAAAGATAGAGGCATTTCACTGTGTGAACTGTCCCAAGAAGTGTAAAGGAGCAAATATCGTCAAAATTGATGGGGTGTCCCTGTGCACCGGACGCGCGGAAGCCCGAAGAATTTACGCGACGCTGCGCACGCCTGCGGATTTTGACTCTATTCATGCGATGCTGGATGAAATATACCGTCATGGGTAATTCCACGCCACGTGTCGATTCGCTCCAGTAATGCCGACTGCCTTTCCACATACCCGGCATCATAGGCCAGATTGTGCATTTCATAGGGATCGTCCCGGAGGTTAAAGAGCATCGTTGGTGTGCCGGCACCGATCCCCACGACCAGTTTCCAATCGCCTTCACGCACCAGCACCCAGTCCTCCATCTCGGAGAATACCGGACCTTCCAATGTTTGATCCTCTCCCCGCGTCAACGGCGCGAAATTGCTGCCAGGTAACTCGTTCCCCAATCCTGCGGGAACCGGCACGCCGGCATAATCCAGACAAGTGGGGAAATAATCAACGCCTGAAACCAGCGCATCACTCACCACACCCGCAGCCCCGCCCGGCACACGCACAATAAGGGGAATGCCCGCGGATTCCTCGAACGGCAAGCTTTTATTTTTCAGCCCGTGGCTGCCCTGCATGTCACCGTGGTCGGCGGTGAAGAGCACCACGGTATTGCCCGCTAACCCCAAACTATCCAACCTATCCAGCAGCCTTCCCACCTCGGCATCGATTTGCGACACCATTCCATAATAGAGCCGCAGATATGCGTCCAGGTTGTTGCCATAGCGCTGGTAATCGGGACACAACTCCGGCGGTTGAGGACTGGGCGGGCTGAAAGTGCGTGTATAGGGATCGATTTCCTGGCTGTTGGGCCTGCGCGTCAGAGTCACGTTCTGGTACAGGGCTTCGTATTCCGGCGCAGGCTGGACAGGATAATGCG
This sequence comes from uncultured Chloroflexia bacterium, assembly GCA_963700595.1. Taxonomy (GTDB): domain Bacteria; phylum Chloroflexota; class Anaerolineae; order B4-G1; family SLSP01; genus PWVB01. Next base: position 689,834 of record CAVOYE010000005.1, on the reverse strand, counting down.
GCGCCTGATAGGATACAAAAAGTGCGAATGGCTGATCAAACCCGAGCATCCCCTCAAGACGCTGGAGCGCCATGTCGGTGGTGACACACGTGCGGTGGCGGTTAAAGTGATGGACCTGGTTCTCCTCATCGTAGAAAACGACGTCTTCATAAAACCCGTTGTAACATTGATACGCGATAAATTCAGTAAAGTCACCCCGCAGCTCCTGGGGGATCGGGATATTTCCTGCTCCGCCGATATGCCACTTGCCCACGTAACCCGTCCGGTACCCCTGGGCATTCAACGCGCCTGCCAGTGTTGACGCGTTTTCCGGTATCCGGTCGCCGTTTCGATACGTCTTCGTCTGGCGGGTATACAAACCGGTAAACAGGTTGATGCGGAACGGACCGCAGATGGGGCAATTGGAGTAGGCGTTGGTAAATAACATGCCCTCCGCAGCCAACCGGTCCAAATTCGGCGTATGAATGTCATCTGTGCCCATGCAGTGCAGAGCATAACGGTGCATCTGATCGGCAAAGATAAATACGATGTTAAGCGGTGAATTTTCAGGCATTTTCTCTGTCCTGCAAAATTGCATCCAGCGGGTAAATAGGGCGTTTCACCCGCCGGTAAAGGAGGCGTTTGAGATTCTCGGTACATGGACCGGGCGTATCGACTGTATAACTGGCAGAGGCAATGGGGTCATAAGCCTGGCGGTGCGCTGCGGCAGCCTTGACACCAATAACAGATAACATCTCAGGATTGATACCCTGGCTGCGCCACTGCCCAAGATCAAACGGCGGGGAAGGGCGACTGGTCAGTAAAATCTTAATTCCCTGATGCTGGACGACAGCGCAGGGCCCCATACTGATGTTTTGCCCCGATCCAGCCAGGTGACTGTGCGGGTCCTCAAGCGTGTACAACCCATCGCTGAGGGAACACAACGCAACTGTCAACGGCAGCGGTTCCGCGCCCATCACCCCACTTTTCCCCCCGATATTCACCTGCACGACGTCCCCAATGCTGTGTCCCTGCAAAACACTCACGGTCTCCGGATCATTGATGATGACGCCGGCATTTTGAATGCCGCGCTCTGCCAATGCCTTAAGGATGGTGGTATTATCCCCCGGCGTGCCACCGCCAATGTTATCCGCAGACTCTACCAATAAAACCGGACCCTGGGGGTCCTGAGGGAGTTTGTCGAGCACCTCGTCTAGATCGACACCCGAGACATTGCCCAATGCGCGCAGTGAAATCGCCATGGCACTCAGTTCTTCAACTGCGCTACGCGCCAGGTCAGGATCTCCCACGGTGACCGCCGAAAAGCTGACTCCTGCCTCTGGGATGTCGCCAAACGCAAACCCCCCAAAAACATTCACGACCAGAATCTCCGGGTATGCAGCTTCTATCTCACGCGCGCGTGCTTCCAGGGTGCGCATCGGAATTTCCCGGGTTCCTGTGCCACTGGGCGTCCAGAGCAAAGGGGGATGGGCATAGACGGTAACGGGTTTTTCTCCGCTGCGCATCAGGCGGTCCAGCAAGCGTGCTGCCCTGACCGCTGTTTGTTTGATATCTGTGTGCGGATTCTCTCGATAAGCAACCAGTGCGCTGCTGTATTGCGCCATATCCGGCGTAAAATTACAGTGCAGATCCAGCGAACCACAAACAGGAACCCCAGCCAGTTCTGGAAGGTCATGGATGCGCCGCAGAATCTCCCCCTCGACATCGGTAAAGGACTCACTCACCATCGCGCCGTGCAAAATAAGCAGCACACCATCAAAACCGCGAGGAGCTTCGCGCTGCACCACGTCTGTAAATGTGAGCCAAAAAGTCTCAACCACCTCATCTGCCACCAAAGGTCCAGGCATAGCGCCCATATGAACCACCGGGATGCTATCCCATCCGCAATCTGCGGCGACCTCCATCACGCCGGCCATCCCGGAAACATCACCCGCAGACGCGCGTATCCGCGCCTCGTCCATAAAGTTAAAATCCTTTAAGCGCGTGAGTTTGGGGATGAAGGTGTGGGTCTCGTGGGAAAGACCTGCGATTAAAACCCGTTTAGCCATATAGCCTCCTGAGGATGAAATCATTGTGCACTGATTACCAAGTGTGCGCTTCATCCAGCATGTTGTCAAGTGGGTGCAGTGACAGGGTGCGTTTCAGAAAAGGCCCCATCCTGGGGGGTGAATGTCAGAAGCGGCGCGGGTGTGTGGAAGGAAAACCACCTTCCACACCTGGCAGAAACGGCAAATACACCCGTTTCTGCTGTTGTTTAGCCATGATCAGGATAAATTCGATGCGCCGCTTATTTTTCTGGGGTGTTCCGGTTGGCGACGCCAACCGGAACACCCCTTATCAAGTGTGGCGGTACGGGAAGCTACGTGGTCTGTAAAACTAAAGTTGTACCGCACCGCCACTTACCTTGCAGTTTGTATTGTCATGATTTATGGCCGATATCCTGCATTTTCCACCAAAATGAAACGAACCCCCGTGACAGGCGTGCGATTTACAACCAGACAGGATATTGACGTTACATACCTTCTATAATTCTATCTACCACAAGCTGCCTGAAGTCCTCAGACAGCGCGGCGAAATATGCACTGAAACCCGTGACTCTTACGATCAAATCCGGATATTTTGCGGGGTCTCTATGCGCATCAAGTATATCTTGTTTATTTATGATATTCAGGTTCATCAAGGTGCCTTTGAGATCATTACAGTAGGTGTTGATAAATTGCACGACGAGATCCACGCCACCCTCTTCTTTACCCAGCAATGGATCCAGCTCAAGCTGAATAGGTGTGGTATTACCATAGCCACATTGCACCGAGGCTACGGCTTTTGCCATTGCAGTGAGCGCACCACCTTCTTTAAAACCCGGCGTGGGATTAGCGCCATGAGAAATCGGGGCATGCGCATGACGTCCATCAGGCGTTGCACCAACTGTCTTACCCATTGGAATGGTGTTTGCCCATGAAAACAATCCTGGAATCATTGGATAACCTAATTCAGGTGTGTTATGGGCTTTAACCAACCTGTTAAACATCTCTACAATGTCTACAGCATATTTGTCGGCGATTGAATTTCCACTGCCATAGCGCGGTGTGCTACGCATCATCAGACGAACAACTTCGGCGTCTTTATAATCATCAGCTAAAGCTGTCATTATTTCAGGCCAGGTTATTTTTTCATCTATCTCGATACGCTGCCTGAGTGCCGAAAAAGAATCTGCTACGATTGCAAGACCGGCACCATCGACGCACATATTGTAGTATTCCAATGGATGTTTCGCCCCGTTACTTGCATCAGCACCTATTTCGAGTGTGCCCTGGCACAGCAAACTCATTGGAAGTTCCGGGAACACATCTTCCATATGTGATAGATGAAAATCTATGCCTTCAGCAGTTATATCTACAGCTTTTTTTAAATGTGTTTCAAAATGCTGCCAGAGTTTATCTGTAGATGGATTCGCATCCTGCACGATCATTTCCTGCAATGCGACTTCAAACACCTTGGCAAAGTTAATTTTCACGCAGTCATTAAGTGTATACTCACGACCCGGGATATTACACCAATGGCAACCCGACCTTTCTCTGGTTACAGCCAGTTCCATAGAATAACCATTGCGCATAAAACCTTCATGCATACCGTAGTCACCCAGGAAACTCGGCGTACCATTGCTGTCTTCAAACATGTATTCAACTGCCTGCCTCAGTAACTTCGGGTCCAGGTTTTCGTGCACTCGAACACATACATTGGTGGGTATTCCCAATCGATGCGTGGCTTCAAGCATTAAGAAAGATACGGCATTTGTCCTGTCACTTCCGTCTGCAAACATGCCGCCGATTTGGCAATAAAAATTGTCTTTAACCATCAGACAGGCCAAATGAAAAATAGCTTCTTCATCACCCAATATACCTGCAGCCATATCTTCTGCATAATAAGGGTATAAACACGTGTCAATAGCGCCAAGTGCAGCGCCACAACCATTGTACATATTAAAGGTCAAAATAAACCATGACAGCCAATGGCAAGCTTCATAAAATGTCTGTGGGGGTTCTGTCGCAATACGTGCATTCACTGCAGCCATGCGCACAAGATTTTCTTTTGTTGTTGGGTCTTGCTCTTGTTCCGCCATGGAGAAAGCAGCATCGGCATGGCGTTTTATTATTTCCTGTATCCCAAGTGCGGTATCCTCTTCGCCAGTATAGAAGTCCATGTTCCCATTTGGATTGTTTTTTCTGTTCTCTCGTATCTTCTCAACAATACCTTGCCAGCCCAGTTTCATTCCGATTTTCACATCAGCACAGAAATGATGTCCGGCACCTATACCGTGCACCAGGTCATATTTTTCATGACTTTCATTTAGAAAAGAATAATCATACTCCGGTTTCCAGCCACCTATTCTGGCATAATTCGAGAAGGTATCCATCCAACCCCCGGCAAGGGAAGAATCCGGATCAATAAAGAGCGGGTGGCAAGCAAGAAATTTCCTGAAATTAGCACCACTGGCGCGAGTCCCGTATATGCTGCCGTTTTCATGATTGGGTTCTGGTAAAAAGGTAAAATCACCGTCATATGGGATTAAACCCTTGTCATCACCATTCATGGTGCGACCATGTCTTCTGATTTTTTCTTCGGTCTGTGCAAGTTTCTTATCACGGATTCGGTCCAGTCGCATTTGCCAAGTTGTGTTATTCATTTATCCCTATTCCGCGTGCAGCGCGAAATCTACGACATCTTCTAATTTCGCGGTTGCTAACCCTATGACGTGATCCGCCCCCCCGTAGTAAAAATAAACTGTGCCATCCACGACCGGATTTGCACACGAAAATACGACATTGGGCACATCACCGTGGAACTCCCACTGTTCCTCGGGCCAGAAAATCGCTGCTTTGGGCCGGCGTATAACCCGGGTGGGATCGTCCAGGTCCAACAGACAAACCCCCTGTCGATACACGTGACCCTCGTCATAAGCATGGTAGAACATCAGCCGACCATGTTCGGTTTCAATGGGCACACCATTCCCACCCACCGTCGTCCGATCCCAATCGTTATCAGGACGCGGACCGAAGATTGGCGACATATCCGCTTCGTCCCAGGTTCGTAGATCATCGCTGTAAGCTAACCAAACACTCGGCCTGCGGCGATGCAGTGCCGCATAACGACCCTTAATTTTGCGCGGGAAAAGCACATGGTCTTTATTGTCCTCGCCCCGCACGATAGGGCCAAGTTTTTCCCATATCATAAGGTTTGAGCTGCGGGCGACCATGGGCATAATATAGCCGCCTACATCTGTCGATTTTTCACTACCCATAAAAACGCGACCATAAGCTGTATAGGTCATATAGTAAACGCCATCGATTTTGACGAGACGGGGATCTTCAACACCGCGCGCATCCGTCTCGTCGGAGACGTCAAGGATTGGCTTTCGCAGGCGATTCCAATGCACACCGTCGGCACTCACGGCATAACCGATACGGCTGATCCGGTCAAGTCCCTGGGCACGGTAAAACATATGGAACAAACCATCGTCGTACAAAACCCCGGCGTTAAACACATTGTAACATTCCCAATCAGAAGTTGGGTCCGGGAGCAAAATTGGATTGGCTGGATGCCGTTGTAGTTTCATTTTTTCTCCTTTAGCGATGGGCTAACTCTCGGCTGAGATCCAGATAAAGTTTAACAGCTTCGGGCGGGGTTGTCCAGGTAAATTCGTTGCCGATGCGCATGAAATAACCGCCGGTCATGCGGGCTGTTTCCACCATCCGGCGGACCATTGCCTCAATTTCCGCAGGATTGTTGCGCGACAGGATGCGTGTGTCGCCTTCCCCGGTCAGAAAGCAGTCCTGATGCTTGCGCGCGATGGCTTTGTAATTCGTATACGGCTCGCCCAGCAACCCGCGCGCGCCGCATACGAATATGTCATCGATGAAAGCATCCATGCAACCGTCGGAGATGAAGATAACTTCTTTCCCGGCAGCCTTGACGATATCCCAGAACTCTTCGTAGCGCGAGAAAATATACTTATGCATCCATTTTGGCGAGCAAACCGGTCCCCGGCTGTTGACGATATCGTCGTGACAGTGGATAAAGTTGACGGGCAACCGGGCAAAAGCGCGAAAGAGCCGCCGGTTCAATTCAGCAAACTCATCCATCACGCGCTCAAAGCGCGGGTCAAGGCACGCTTCCATAAAAAGTTCCCACCCGAAGGTGAGCAAGGGCCACATAAACATCGTCTGATAGGTGCCGGCTGAAGCCGTCGAGCCTGCGGGAGCCTGGTCACCCCACTCGGCGGGATAGTCCTGACGAAAGCGCGTGTAAAGAGTCTCTTCGCTGGAATAATCCCAGTTTGTCACGACATAGCTGTCCCTGAAATCCGGTTCAGCCAACGGGGAAAACGCGAAGACGTCCTCGACCGTCTTGAAACGGCGGTCATAGTCCCAGTGATGCGTCACGCCATTCCCCCACCGCACCACGCGCCGCCCGTCCACATCCAGCCCTACCGTCTGTGTATTCAGGTCCAACACAGGTCTCGGGATGGGACTGTCGTCGTCAGGGATGTCCACGTTGAGCTGCGGGTACATGGCAGCCAGGCGCAGGCGGCACAGGCGAGGATGGGAAAAATAGTCAATGCCGGTGATAGTGGTTTCCGCTGCGGGGCAGCCCAGGTATTCCCAATGCGGGATATCCTGCGGCGCGCGTCCCATCAGTGCCAGATAGCGATCTTGTTCGGACATGAAGGTTTTCCTCTATATCCTTATGTTATGATGAGGGGCCGGTTTATCGCAAGCGATAAACCAGCCCCAGCGTTCAATTTCTGATAATCCGAATCAGGATTGGCGGGATGCTAACCAGTCAGCGTGGATGCCTGCTTCCCATTCGGCAAGCTTAGCCTGCGCGCGGGTGAGCTGATCTGTAAAGGTATCCGCATTTTCAGCAAGCCAGGTATCCAGTTGATCCTGGAACACTGCTTTGACACCCTGGCGTCCCGCATCATCGAGCGCCTTCTTGTAAGCTGCGATGCCTGCGACCGGATCAAGCTGCCCTGCCTGCAAGGGTAAAATCGCTTCCTTGCTTGCGGCGTCCATCTGACCCAGTTCGGTCTCTACCACCTTGCGAACGGGCTCATAAAGTTCGAGCGGGTTAGGCAGGTGGTACTCAGGATTGGTAATAAACTCGACAACGGCAAGGAACTCATCAGAGGCGTCGGCGGGGACCCGCTCGAATCGACCGGGCACGCCGGCAACGTACCAGCGGCGACGATAGTTCGTCGTGCCGTCGACATCGGGGAGATCCTCGTAGCGTAAGTTGGGCAATTTCTTGTAGTTGACGCCGTCGATCCCCATCAGCCAGATATCGATATTGTCCTGACTGCTCAGCAACCAGTCGAAGAACTGCAGCCCGGCCCGGGTGTCCTCAAGAGCGGTGTTGGCGTTAAAGACCTGGAAGTTCCACTGTTTGAACTGAGCAAAGGTAATACTGCCGCCTGCCCGATATTGGTTCTGGTCGAAGCCGGCTGCCTTACCCTCGGGCACGTAAGCCTGGAGAGCCGGCTGAATCTGCAATTTGGCCTTGAGAATGGCCTCGTTGTAGACGATGGCCGCGCACTTGCCTGGATTGAAAAACTCGTCGAAGGCGTTGACCTCGAGCAGTTGGAGCATATCCTTGTTGACGTAGCCCTTCTCATTCCACTGCCGGGCGCGCTCGGCCTGCGCCCGGAAAACGTCCTGAGCCTCGGAGTCAATGTAGGTGAGTTTATCGTGCAGAATATCCTCGATTCCGCCACCGATCATCGCGTTGCCGGGATTGTAGCCGTACTTCGCCGGATACTGCTCGGGCTGGTACCACTGCCACGGTGCGCCGCCCAGGTAGAAGGCATTGAAGGTGGGATCCGCGCCAAAGGGAACCATTCCAGGTTCACTGGCCAGAATCTCATCAAAGAACACTTCCAACTCATCCAGGTTCGTGATCGGGAACATGCCATATTTCTCAGCCAGGTCCTGGCGGTAGACGATACTGCCCCCAGCACTGCCATTGAGATAATAACCGGTCGGCAGACCATACAGGTGCCCGAGTTGATAATTGTACTCGATAACCTCTGGGGTGATAGCCTTGACGATATTGGGGTAGTCACCGATAAGATCGTCCAGGGGGCGCAGGTAACCCTGGTCGCGGAGAGCGTTCATGTTCTTCCAAGGTGCATCAAAGGCAAAGGTGAAGTCTGCACCGCTGGCATACAGAAGGGGATACTCCGCAGTGGGGTCATCCAGCAGCAGTACACGCAGCTCAAGGTTCACACCTTCGCTCTGCATCTTCTCCGACAGAGCCTCAGCGATCGGATTAATGGTTTCGCTGTACAGGGGCACGCCAAAACCCGCGGAATCCACGTATGTGATCAATTTCGGCGCCGTTGGAGGTGGGGTGGCGGTAATAACCTTTTCGACCTCTACCTCCACCGTCTTCTCCACAATTGTTTCGACTTCGACAGTCTTTTCTACTTCCACAGTTTTCTCGACGGTTTGTATAATCGTCTCCGGTGTGCAGGCTGCAAGGAATGTTCCCGCCCCGGCAATCCCGATCAACCGCAGCATTTCACGTCGCGATATTTTTTTAGTCATTTTCGATTCCCTCCTTAACAGCTGAAAAGAGACTTAGTTTCGTATACTTTAAAATGATCGAAATATATTGATTCTTGTATTTGAGTATAGGCCTTCCTCCTTACTTTACAAACGTATGAAGGTCAGAGATTGGCAGACAGAATTTATCCCTTGATCGAACCTACGGTCAATCCTCTGATGAAATAGCGCTGTGCAAATGGATAAAGTAACACAATGGGGCCAATCGTAATGACCACAATCGCCATACGGATGGATTTGTCTGGAATTTGACCGCTAATGGCGAGGGAACTACCACTACCACCTTCCGCTTGCATAGCCTGGCGGATGGCACGGATGCTGTTGATGATCCTTAAAATGAGAACTTGCAACGGGCGGAAATCTACAAAATCGAGCAGAATGACCCCATGCCACCAGTCGTTCCAATAGGCCACAGCCACAAACAGCGCCGTGGTTGCCAGAACCGGTGTGGACAAAGGCAAGATTATGCGGCTCAGGATAGTCCAATCGGATGCGCCGTCTATGACAGCAGATTCCACCACCTCAATCGGCAGGCTGTTGAAGTAATTGCGCAGGATAAACACCCACCAGGGATTCATCAACATCGGGACGATGAGCGCCCAAATATTGTCGTAGAGACCTATGGTCCGGCATGTGATAAACCAGGGGATGAGACCACCTGAGAAAATCATAGTGAAGTATACATAGAAAGCGAGCTGCGTCCGCCATTTGAACTTTCGCACCGACAGAGCATAAGCCAGGCCACACATCAGGGCCACACTCAGCAAAGTGCCGACGACAGTGACGAAAATGGAAACCTGGTATCCAACTAAAACCTGCCGTCCTTTAAGGACCCACTGGTAGGCTTCCAGTGAGAATTTACGCGGCCACAGCTGGTATCCATCAAGCTGCAGGACTTGCTTGTCAGTCACCGAAGAGATGAGCAATAAATAAAAAGGCAGAAAACAGAAAAACGCGAATACCGTTACGATGATGTAGTTCCCCGCGACAAACAATTTATCGCCCCAGCCAGTCTTTAGTTTCATCATCACCCTCATGCTATTAAAAGAGAGAATAATCCTCACCACGGCGCTCCGACCATTTCTTCACAATCCAGTTCGATCCAAACACAGCGATAAAGCCCAATACCGATTGGCTCAAGCCGACAGCGGTGCTCATCCCGAAGTTGGTGGTTGTCTGCAGGGCGCGGATGATGTAGGTATCAATGACGTCGGTGGTCGGATAGAGCAAGGCATTGCTGCCGACAATGGCGTAGAGCATCCCGAAGTCGCCGTAGAAAATACGCCCAATCGCCAATAAAGTGACAAGGCTGATCGTGGGGAGGAGCAAAGGGATGCTGATAAAGCGCATCCGCTGCCACCGGCTGGCGCCATCCATCTCGGCGGCTTCGTAGAGCCCCGTGTCAATACCGACCAAAACGGCCAGATAGAGGATACACCCGCTCCCGGTGCTTTTCCACACATGCAAAATGGTTAAAATAGCCGGCCACAACTCCGGTTTCTCGTAAAACGACAGGACGTTTATCCCCAATCCTGACAGGAGATTATTGACCAAACCCGAATCGTAATCAAAGAAACCGTACAAAATCATCGCCACCACCGTCCATGACATAAAGAAGGGCAGGTACATAATGGATTGGGTCAGTTTCTTAAATAAGGGTTTGCCAAGTTCATTGAGCATCAGCGCCATACCCACGGCGGCGATTGTACCAACAGAGATGAAGAGCACATTGAGGACAAGCGTATTTCTCACGATGCGCCAGAGGACTGGAGAACCAAAGAGCAACTGGAAATTCTTAAAGCCAACCCACGGGCTGAAGAATCCAGTATCCGCTCTGAAGTCCTCAAAAGCGACCACAACACCAAACATTGGAATATAGCGCAATAGAAAAATCAGCGCCATGCCCGGTAAAGCCAGGAGGATGATCAGGTTATTGTCCCAAAGATACCCGAAAAAATACCCTATTCCGGTCTTTTTACGTTGTGGCGCTGGCGGTATCGGGTTTCCAGATGCCCTTTTCTTGGTTAATTGGAGCATAAATCACCTTTCGCAAGCTGACGCTACAGAATTATTCCCCACTAACTATAGACTATTCTTAATGCTAAACATGTCAAATCCCCGTAAGGTAGACCAAGGTTCCAACACCAACTCTCGATCTTTAAAGTCCAATAGTAAAGAGCCCGCATCTAATAGATGCAGGCTCTTTATAAATAATGGTTATGCAATGAAGCGCCGAATGTGATTCACTGCATCTTCAGGTTCCTTAATCAAGCAGTGTTTAAAGAGGCTTTAGCGGAAGGCTTCATAAATCCAAACAATTTTAAGACAACCAGCAGTCCCAGCGCTCCGGCTAACAGCGCCGCGGGAAGCATAACCAAAGCTGTCGTATTGTGCTGTACCGCAATTCCGATATAAGCCCAGATAAAAACCAGGACGTAGACGCTATCCTGGCGCAGCACCAGGTTCAGCCCGGCAATAACAGCAGCGACCACCAACATAATTAAAGCCCATATCTCGGGCGCGATGCCCCATCCGCCCCACTTGAAGAAATAGAGGACCTGCGAAACATTCGCAACGGTCGCCACGCTGATCCAGCCCACGTAAAGGCTAAATGGCACTTTGACAAACCACCCAACACCGGAACCCCGCGCATCGCTGGATTTCATCAATACCACGGTGATAGCCAGAAGGTTGCCCAGAATCACCAACATCGCGATCAATGTCAGTGGGAACTGATTATAATGCCACAGGAAAATCCAGACGATATTGGCGAGATTCCCCAGAATGTAGAACGGTGTGATGCGCTTCAGCCACAGTGTGTCCCGATTTTTCGGTAATGCCTGATAAATGGCGAAAGCGATTAGCCCCAGATAGATCAGCCCCCAGATGGAGAATACATAGCCGGCAGGGACAAAGTAGATGGCGAAACGATCGGATATTTCACCGGTATTCTGCCCGTTGATGGGCAGGGCATTGGCCAGAACATTGATGGTAAGAACAGCAATCGTTACCACCACATTCAGAATTTGACTCAGAGAGACCTTTTTCATTACCCGCTCCTTAAAACTGTATAGTCATTTAATAATATATAGAGTATAGCGCAGATCTGTTAAATTGTCAATGTTTTGTATAGATTAAATATACAAGCTAACTGTACCCGTGATAAGGCACATACATCTCCCCCACACTGCGTCCTTCATGGACCCGCCGGATCACCCCCGCCAATAACGCGGCGACCGATATGATCTTTGTGGGCGGTAGCAAAAGCCGTTTTGCTTCAGGAATGGGTACCGAATTAGTGGTCACGATTTCGCGGATCGGATACTTCCCCAACCGGCGCGGGGCATCCCCAGAAAACACAGGATGCACAAAACAACAATAAATATCCCGCACACCACTTTCTATAAGAACCTCGATATCATCACAGATTGTCCCAGCAGTATCCACCTCATCATCAATCAGGATGATGTCTTTACCCTCAACATCGCCGATTACCGTCAGAACTTCTATTTCGGTTCCTATCCTGCGTTTTTCCACGAAAGCGACAGGTAAATCCAACTCAGTGGCAAAAGCCCGTGCCTTTTTAGCAAATCCGAGGTCAGCGGCAACGACCACCGCATTCGTCAGGTCCTTCTGGCGCATATAATCGGCAATCAAAGGAAAAGCCGTTAAAATATCACCGGGGATGCTGAAAAAACCCTGGATCTGCCCGGAATGCAAGTCCAGGGTAATGTACCGGTCAGCACCGGCAATTTGAATCATGTCGGCAACCAGGCGCGCCGTTATCGGGACACGGGGTTGGTCCTTTTTGTCAGAACGCGCGTAGCCCAGGTACGGGATAACTGCGGTCACCCGTCCCGCAGAAGCACGCTTCAAGGTATCAATAAATATGAGCAGTTCCATGATGTTGTCGTTGGAGGGTGCCGATGTCATCTGAATAATAAATGTATCCTGTCCGCGGACACTGGAACCTAAACGAACAAAGGTGTTCGAATTGGGAAACACCTCAACATCGCGTTCCCCCAATCTCAAGCCGAGATTCGACGCAATTTCCGCCGCCAGATCCGGGCACCCCGTTCCTCCATATAACACCGTTTCACCATAGCAACTCACATTCCCCATTATTCCCCTCCTGCCGGTCTCAGATCCTCAAACTCGTTTTCCAGAATACTCATCACAAGCAGATCATGGTGTTTTCCATCAATAAGAACTGCTTCCCGAAGACAGCCCTCATGACGAAATCCACATTTCTCATAAGCCCGTATCGCGCGATTATTGTCTTTTACGACGTGTAAAAAGATGCGGTGCAAATTATGCCAACGAAACCCTACATTCAATATTGTAAGCATTGCATCGGTTCCGTAGCCCTGCCCCCAGAATTCAGGATCACCGATGATGATACCCACTTCGGCGCTGCGGTCGCGCCAGTTGATAGATTCCAGGGAAATGACGCCAATGGGCTGGGCGTTCGGCAGCAGCTCAATGACAAAATGCAAGCGCTCCGGAGGATTTCGGCTGACGTCATTCAAATACCCCTCGAACCAACGTTCCTCCAAAGCATCGGATATGTAGCGGATGGTTATATAGTGGCGCAGCGCAGGATTCTTGAGCCATGAAACAAATAATTGTAAATCATCACGTTCAGGGGGTCGCAGACGCACCAGCCTACCTTCGTAATACATTATGCCTCCTTCAACAGCCAGGATGGGGTGGCAATACGAAATAATTGTAACTGATGAGGCCTATATTTTCGTAAACAAATGGGTGCAATCATTGACAAACCGCACCTTCGTAAAATTCGCCTCAGTAAATTCAACTTGCGAGAGGGATACATTACCAAATGAAAACTCAGCATTACCCATTGATGCATGCAACAAATCTGCAAGGTAAGCGCGGAACACGCCCCCATGAGCGACAACAGCTACATCTCCCTGGGTATATGCCTGCCGAACTGCCAGTATCGCGGCGTTAATGCGATTTATAAAATCCTGTTCAGGCTCAGCGCCCGGAATATATGTACGTATAGGTTTACCCTGGTTGGCAATTTCTGTCAAGAAAGGCCATCTGAAAAAGAAAGCCTCCCTCCCCCACTGCATCCCTGTCGCTTCTCCCATCCCATGCTCGCGCAAGCGGGGATCGGGTATAGGCGTCAATCCCAACCTAGCAGCGATCATCTCTGCTGTCTGAAAAGCACGTTGGAGGGTGCTGCTGTAAACCGCCGCAAGTTCTACGCCAGCCAACCGTTGAGCAACCTGTTCAGCTTGCCATTTGCCCACTTCGGAAAGCGGGGGATCCGCCCACCCCTGCACCAGCCCGAGGGCATTCCAAGTCGACTCGCCGTGACGTACCAACCATAAACGCAAACTCATAAGTTTTTGTATGACGCCTCAAACAGGCTATTTAAGAGCGATTGCGCAGCGGATACCGGATCCTGCTCGTGATGCAGCACCGCCGTCACAGCTTGTTCCATTGCCCCGGAATCAACCCCTTGCTGCAACCACTCTTGAACATGGCGCTGCAACCAGGCTTCCACTTCAGCGCGAACATGGCGCTCGCGCACAATCTCCCATTGACCACTCTCAATGAGGAATTCCCGGTGCGCAGCGATAACATCCAGGAGCTCAGAGATCCCAACACGCTCTAAAGCGCTCGTTTGCAAGATGGGAACGTCCCACACGGTATTCAGAGTGGTTTTCGCGCCCGATGACGCTACCTGGGTCTCAGTTTTGTGATTTGCTCCTTCAGTATGTTGGGGACCACGCTGCATATGAACACTGCGCAAAGCCTGTACCGTTCGCTGTGCTTCCGGACGGTCCGCTTTATTAACGACAATGATGTCAGCGACTTCCATCAAACCCGCCTTGAGTGCCTGGATATCATCCCCCATACCGGGCGCCTCAACCAGCACAACCGTATGGGCAACAGAGGCTACCTCAACCTGAGCCTGACCCGTTCCCACTGTCTCTACGATAATCACAGGATAGCCCACAGCATCCAGCACGCTGATCATATCGCGTGTTGCATAAGCCACACCTCCCAGATGCCCCCGGGATGCTGTGCTTCGAATGAAGACGTCCGGATCAGAGATCAAATCGCGCATCCGCAGGCGATCACCCAACAAAGCACCGCCGGAAAAAGGGCTGGTGGGGTCAACAGCAAGAATCGCCAATCGGGCATTTCTGTGCCGTAATTCACGCGCCAGGCAATTAACCAGCGTGCTTTTGCCAGAACCTGATGAGCCGGTAATGCCCACCACATGCGCCGTGCCGGTGTGGGGATAAATTTGCGCCAGCGCAGCTTGTCCTTCAGGTCCACCATCCTCTACACGAGTCAATAATCTGGCAAGAGCACGGCGGTCTCCCGCTAACGCTTGTGGCACAAGGTCAGTGCTGCTGACTACGGGGGGATTCACCGTCAATTTTTCCTGTTCAAAGTCTGGCGGATAAACGCAATGACCGTCTGTGTATTCGTTCCCGGTCCAAAAATAGCTTTTACACCCATCTCCTGAAGAGCCGGTATGTCGTCCTCGGGAATTATTCCTCCCAAAAAAACCGGTACATCAAACAAACCACGCGCCTGCATTTCAGCAATAATCCGCGGAACCAGTTCCATATGCGCGCCAGAAAGGATGGAGAGCCCAACCACGTCGACATCCTCCTGCATCGCTGTCTCCGCAACCATAGCGGGTGTTTGACGTAAACCCGTGTAAATGACCTCCATACCGGCATCCCGCAATGCCCGGGCAACCACCTTTACGCCCCGATCATGACCGTCCAGACCAGGTTTTGCCATTAAAACGCGAATCTTCTTATCCACACGCACCTCCCTTACAATAAGGGCTCACATCATTTCAGTCGGGTTAAGAGATGGGTGTATTGCAGTGATGCAGTTTTCCATCGTGTGACTGCCCAAAGTTGAAATGCACCCAGGAAGGGTACCGACAAAATTCATCCAGGATTCCGTTGTAGAAAGGGGAAGCAGATTATGTTTTGATGGAACCAGGTTTTTGTCAAACTGCCCACCTACCATAAACAAACTGGCGTTCAATCACCTATAAATTATAACTTCGCACCGCAATTCACACAGAGTGCAGCCTCGGGTTGATTCAGAAAACCACATTTACCACACACAACAGGTTGGGCTTCTGTTAACGGTGCTTTACAGGCGGTACAGTTCTTGGAGCCCACATCATTAGGCGTACCGCAGTATTCACACACAACATGCATCAATATGCCCGCTGAGCCGCGTCCACTGCCTTGAGTCTGGCAGTATTCATCAACAGCCTGCCATATTTCCGAACGCAATCCCATCCACCGTACATTTCGGGCAATATCATCAATCTCCCCCAATAAATTCAAGGGATTTAACCAGGCTTTTACGCCGCTTTTTGCCATATCAGCGGCAACACCGAGGAGTTTTTGTTCGCTGACTGCCACCGTAATTCCGGTTTTGGTGGGTGAAACCTGAACAGTAACTGCAGTGTTCGGATCGCCGTACTCCACCTTGCGATTCTGAATTTGGATGACAGCGCGTCCAGCCTCCCCTTTTATGGCATGAGCACTCGTCTCACCCTCGTTATACCGCATCACAAGTGTGCGCGCCAAATCTTCTGGACTGATATCACCGTGATAAGCTCTCTGTTCAACTTTATCTGCCATTTCTTTTCACCCTTATATCTGGACAAATCTTTCGGGAAAAACCTCAGTACAGTATAAAAAACAACCTCCGGCACGTGGTCCAGAGGTTATTATGAATGACTGCAATAAGCGAACTCTAAAAAAACAAGAGCTGCCGGCGACTCACCTAAGGACCTAACCCAGTTGGAGAAAATCCTCCGACGGCATAACAAAAATGGTTGCTTTGTGCTCTCCAGGAATTTCAGGGGAACGACATGCGGCTTGTATGGTCGCGAAAAGCAATTCCAAAGCATCTTCATCCACGCCGATTAAGAGGGTTACATAACCTCGGCGCAAAAAACCACCGGTACTTGCAATGCGCGTCATCCTGAAGTCATTTTCAACGAGCGCATCAGAAACATCCATGACGTCAGAATCCTTGATGATAGCAACGACCAGTTTCATAGCTCTCTCCTCACAATTGCACAAAGCGTTCGACCGGAAGCACAAAAACCGTTGCCCCCCCAACACGCGCTTCAATCATCATTGGGTACCCAGGCGACAGTGATAACTCTACGCCCATTGGCACATAACGCGTACGACTGGGGCATTTCTCGCGGACCAGGGCGTAGAAGCGGGACAGCCTGTTGGCTGGTAACCCGATCATTAATGTCACCATGGCTTCTTGCAAAAAACCACCGACGGCATCCAAAATTGTCACAGGGAAACCGTTCTCATTAAGCGCTTTAAGCAAGTCCTTTGATTGCCCGCCATCAACAATAGTAATAGCCAAGCGATCGATGTCCTTCTGGTCAAGCATAGGCATCTCCGTGTATTTGCAGCTAAGTTCCTCATTGATTATAATGCCTTTATAAAAATAGAAAAGTCAGAACTAAAAGGAAACGTACTGCTGGCGAACAGGTATAATAGAGTGTGTTTCAGAGTGATCAGGAAATTTTACAGGCACATAAGGATCAGTGAAAAACGCTATGCAGGAAACACAGGAATCGACACAACACGAAAAAAGTGAATATATACAACCCGGTGATCTTGTATTAATAGTGGGCAACGATCATAAAGAATCCATTGTCCGCATCTATGAGGGTAAAGAGCACCAAAGCCACAACGGGGTCTTACAACACAACCAGATCATAGGAAAGCTATGGGGCAGCACGGTTTATACACACCTGCCATGTTGCATATCAGCTACTCCCCCCTTCCCTGGAACAACTTATTCGTGGTGTCCGCCGCGCAACCCAAATTATTTACCCGAAAGAAATTGGGTATATGTTGATGAAAATGAATATTGGTCCCGGGACACGCGTGGTTGAAGCCGGCACGGGCAGTGGCGGGTTAACGCTGGCGCTAGCCCGTATGGTTATGCCCTACGGTCACATCTACACTTATGAATCCCGTCCTGAAATGCAGGCGCTGGCGCAAAGAAATCTGGAAGAAATAGGACTTGCTGAATACGTCACTTTCCACGTACGAAATATTGCTGAGGGATTTGATCAGAGAGGTGTTGATGCCCTGTTCCTGGATGTGCGCGAACCGTGGCTTTATTTAGAACAGGTTCACGCAGCACTCAAAGGCGGTGGGTTCTTCGGCTGTTTGCTCCCGACAACCAATCAAATCAGTGAACTGCTGCGGAATCTCGGTCCGCACAATTTCGGCCATATCGATGTCCTGGAGCTGTTAATAAGGTCTTATAAAGCGGTACCGGATAGGCTGCGCCCCTATGATCGGCATGGTTGCCCACACCGGTTATCTGGTTTTTGCACGCGCGCTGCTACCGTTACCGGAAATCCAGGATGAACCCCTTACAGAAATAACTGAACAACCGGCTTTCACAGCGGAACCGCTTGAACCGCAGATTATTAAAAAAGAAGGTAGCGATGCGTGAACTGTATTATCATAAAATGACTATACCGGCAGCTCAACTGGGCCCGGACAACCCGTTACCCCCTTTACAATCCACCGGCGATATCCATGCAGACAGTCAGAAACCTGAGATTCCCGGTATTCCGGATGACATACTCCGTAATATGGCATACGGGCACATCCCGAACATTATGCCCTACGCCATACAGGATGGTTACACACGTCACCGCCAACCGCGCGAGTTCCAGGTTGCAGTACTTGAAAACGAAATATTGCGCGCCACATTCCTTATCGAATTTGGCGGAAGATTATGGTCACTCCTGCATAAACCCTCCGGGCGAGAACTGCTTGACCGCAATCCGGTATTCCAACCCGCGAACCTGGCACTCCGCAACGCCTGGTTCAGCGGTGGTGTCGAATGGAATATCGGTACTATTGGGCATACCCCATTTACGTGCTCTCCACTATTTGTAAGTCACCTGCACATGCAAGATGGCACACCGGTCCTTCGCATGTACGAGTGGGAAAGGATCCGGCAGGTTCCCTATCAAATTGATGCCTATCTACCTGAAGATTCGCCTGTATTATTTGTGCGCGTGCGTATCACGAATCCGCATCCGCATACAGTTCCTATGTATTGGTGGTCGAATATTGCCGTACCCGAAACCCATAAAACACGGGTTATCGTCCCTGCCGGTGCTGCATATAAGTTTGGCTACGGCGAAGGTGGCATGGCCCTGGTATCCATTCCTGAGATAGACGGCGTGGATATTACGTATCCCAGCAACATCGACCGTTCGGCTGACTTCTTTTTTGACATCCCTGACAACCGCCGCCATTGGATTACCGCTCTCGATGAAAACGGACAGGGTTTAATCCAGACCTCCACAGCGCGGTTAAAGGGGAGAAAGCTCTTCCTCTGGGGCATGGGGAGGGGCGGACGAAGATGGCAAACATTCCTCTCCCAGGAGGGGCATGCCTACCTTGAGATACAGGCTGGATTGGCACGGACCCAACGAGAGCATATTCCAATGCCAGCAGGCGCAGAATGGGCATGGTTGGAAGCTTATGGTTTCATGGAAGCAAATCCGGACGCAGTCCATGGATCAAACTGGATGCAAGCCCAGCAAGCTGTGGAGGATCAATTGGACCGGCTCATACCGCGCCAGACACTTGACACCGAATTTGCCCGGGGCGCTGCATTTGCTGATGCCCCACCGGAATCCCTGATCCAGCGAGGCAGCGGGTGGGGAGCGCTAGAAAACCTGCGCAGGCAGGCTCAGGGGCTTCCGCCGTTCAATTCCCCGGCATTGGTATTTGATGCTGCGTCGTTGAATGAAGCGCAAGATCCATGGGTAAAGCTGCTCAAGAGTGGAACCTTTCCTGAGCACGACCCTCAAAAACCACCCTCTGGTTTTCTGATACAAACAGAATGGCACGCCATGCTTGAGGATGTTGTTAAAGCAGATGGGCGGGATAACTGGTCAGCATGGATGCACATGGGTATTATACGCCATCAAAAAGGTGATTTTAAAGGCGCGCGCCACGCATGGGAAACTTCGATGAAACTACACGCGACCCCATGGTCGGCACGCAATCTGGCAATCCTGGCATGGCAGGAAAAACGCTTCGATGACGCTGTAGCGCTTTACACGCTGGCACTGGAACTGCAACCTGATATTCCACAACTTGCTATAGAGTGTGGGCGCAAATTATTGGAAATGGAACGCCCTCAAGTGTGGTTGGGTTTATTAGAAGTCTTACCTGAAACCATCAGGAATATGGGTCGAATTCGATTACTGGAAGGACAGGCAGCACTGGCGGTAGACGACCTTGACCGTGTAGCTACTTTATTTGACGGCACACTCGTCATTGATGATTTACGCGAAGGCGAGCGCTCTTTGTCCCACCTTTGGTATAATTATCATGAACAACGTCTGAGTCAAGAACTCGGCACCCCTGTTGACGATGTGTTGCGCGCAGTTGCCCGTCAAAAATATCCGGTGCCGGACAACATTGACTTCCGTATGTCAGACGATACGCCCATATCGTCCCAGAAATGTACCAATGCGTAGCTCAAAAAACAAGCGTTGTCATTTGGCGTTATATCACAGAAAAGGAGCCCTATGCCATCCCCAACTCTCATAGTTATGGCTGCAGGCATTGGCAGCCGGTACGGCGGTCTTAAACAAATGGATCCGGTTGGCCCCAGCGGTGAAATCATCCTCGACTACTCAATCTATGACGCCCTGCAATCCGGTTTCGGGCACATTGTCTTTGTGATCAGGAAAGATATTGAGACCATATTCCGCGATCGCGTGGGGAAAACTATTGAAAAACACTGTGATACCACGTATGTCATCCAAAGCAAGGAAGACGTGCCGGAGGGATTCGACCTCCCGCCGGAAAGAAGCAAACCATGGGGCACCGGACACGCAGTGTATTCGTGCAGAAATACCGTCGACACCCCCTTTGCAGTGATTAACGCGGATGACTTTTACGGTCGATCATCATTTTATGCACTCAGCCAATATCTGAGCACAGCAAAAGACAGCGACACCCGTTACAATTATTGTATGGTGGGTTATGTCCTGAAGAACACCTTAACAGAATATGGTCATGTTGCACGGGGGGTCTGCACCGTTGATGACCAGGCATTTCTCATCAATGTGCGGGAGCGCACACATATCGAAAGGAAAGCAGAAAAAGTCTTCTATCAGGATGCCGGTGGCGCCTATATTGAACTACCAGAGGAAAGCATTGTATCCCTGAATATGTGGGGTTTTACGCCCAGCCTGTTCCCTGAACTCACACAACGGTTTCCGACCTTCCTGAAAAAGAACAGCGATAACATTCTCAAGGCTGAATTCTTTTTACCCGATATTGTTGGCGACCTGATTACCGAGCAGAAAGCACGGGTGAAGGTGCTGACAACCGGCGAACGCTGGTTTGGTGTCACTTATAAAGAAGATAAGGCACGGGTCAAGCGCGCGATTGCTTCGCTTGTTAAAAATGGGGATTATCCAACAGACCTATGGGAGAGCTAATATGGAATCTGACTTAACCGCGATTATCCAAAACTTCAGCTTTGAGGGTAAAAATACCGCTATCAGCCCCTATGGTAACGGTCATATCAATGACACCTACGCCTTAACCTTCGAAAGCCCGACCGGTGCAACACAGCGGTACATTCTGCAGCGCATAAACCATCACGTTTTCAAAAAACCAGAACAACTGATGCAAAACGTGGAAAAAGTGACGCAGCACTTGCGGGAAAAGATCGCTGCTATGGGGGGAGACCCCAAAAGAGAAACCCTCACCCTGATCCCCACCCTATCAGGGCAAACACTCTATATATCGCCCAGCGGTAATTATTGGCGAGCCTATCATTTCATTGAGGGTGCGCAGACCTACGAGGTCGTTGAAAAACCGGAACATGTCTACAATGCGGCGTGGGCATTCGGGCGTTTCCAATGCCTGCTTAACGATTTCCCGGTGACAGACCTTTATGAGACAATCCCTGATTTCCACCACACACCCAAGCGTTTCAGCGCCTTCCGTGAAGCTGTGAACCGCGATGTGATGAACCGTGCAGCGGGTGTCCAGAATGAAATCAATTTTGCGATGGCACGCAGTGCGGAGACACCGCTTCTGGTAGATATGGTTGCCCAGGAGAAACTACCCTTACGGGTGACGCATAATGACACAAAGTTTAACAATGTACTGATTGATAATAGAACGGGCAAAGGACTCTGTGTGCTCGACTTAGATACTGTGATGCCGGGTATTTCGCTCTACGATTTTGGCGAGATTGTACGAACCGGCGCCAATCCAGCGGCAGAAGATGCGGTAGATATTGCTAAAGTATGTCTGGATCTGGATATTTACGACGTCCTGACCCACGGCTTCCTGGACGCCGCGCGCGGTACATTGACCGGCACAGAATTGGATTATCTGCCCTACGGTCCAAAAATGATGGCCTTTGAAAATGGGATTCGCTTCCTGACAGATTACCTGAGCGGGGATGTCTATTTCAAGATCCACCGGGAAAACCACAACCTTGACCGCTGCCGCACCCAGTTCAAGTTGGTTGAGGATATGGAAAATAAATTTGACCAGATGATACACGTTGTAGGCAAATACAGGTAACGGAGGGTAAATGCGATTAGGTGAGGGATTCCTGGTTTTCATCAACGGGTTGCTGCTTCTTCAGATGGGGACACAGCGCAAGATTCTGTCGCGACGCGCCACACAATGGGTATCAGCTACCGGCGCTGTGGTAACCCTTCTGCACTTGCTTTTCGAAGGCTACCGCTGGCAAATGCTGCCCATATATGCCCTAATCGGCGCCATCATGCTGCCCCAACTACAGCAAAAAAATAATACGCAGTCTCTGCCAACGAAATCACGGCTTTTGACCTGGGTGATATTGTGCACAGGTATCGCGCTGCTGATTATCCTCCCGGTTCCCAAACTGCCTGCACCAACCGGTCCCTTTACGATTGGGACTGTCAGCTACGAATGGACAGATATATCACGGAAAGAAATATATGGTGACTCGCTGGCGGGTAACCGGCGCATCATGGTTCAGATATGGTATCCAGCGGTAAAACCGCCGGGGGTTTTGCCGCAACCATGGCTGGAAAGTGTTAAAGTTGCACAAGCCATGGCAAGGTTCGATCGCCTGCCTGCCTTTTTACTGGACCAGACTAAACTAACGCGATCCCATGCTTACCTTGACGCTGCGTTTGTCAATGACACCGCACAATATCCGGTCATCCTGTATATTCACGGATGGGGAGGTTTCCGGAATATCAATCTGGATCAGATAGAAGCACTGGTTTCCAAGGGTTACGTTGTGGTCAGCGCCGATCACACCTACGGCGCCCTCATCACAATGTTTCCGGATGGTGATAGCGCATATCTGAATCCCCAGGCTATCGATGGCGACGGCACCGAAGCCGGGAAGGACGCCGCTTCCAATCGCCTGGTCCACACATTTGCCGATGACGCAAGTTTTATGCTGGATCAGGTCTCGCGGCTCAATCAGGATGATCCGGACAAGCGTTTCACCGGGCGCCTGGATCTGAATCAGATTGGGGTGTTTGGACATTCAACCGGTGGAGGCGCTGCGGTGCAAGTTTGTGCGGACGATAACCGTTGTAAAGCTGTTCTGGGCATGGACACATGGGTCGAACCGGTTGATGACCAGGTCATACAGCATGGACTTGCACAACCGTTGATGTTGCTGAACAGTGAAAGCTGGAAAAGCAGACCGAATAGCGCGCGCCTGCGCCAGCTGTATGAGGCATCCGCAGCACCAGGTTACTGGATAGATATCGCCGGCACAAAACATTATGATTTTGTGTTAGTTCCGACCTTTTCACCCATTGCACACCTGATTGGTTTCACCGGTTCGCTGCCGGCAAAAGATATTCTAACATTCAATGAAACAGCCCTGGTGGCTTTCTTTGATCGCCATTTGCTCGATGAGGACGTTCCATGGCTGGATAACCCTTCCGCTTATATGGCTGCTGTCAGCTTTGAACAGCGGTAGGATTATCAACACCGCAAATAGAATATTCATAGCGGCGCGGATCCTAAAAGTGGATTTGGACATAATACACAGGTATCTTACAAGCTGACAGCCCGGATGAGTTCCCAGATCGTGTGGTGTAATCTTAATTATGTTGGGCAGTGAATTTAGCATTACTAGCTCCCATCATACCCCATCTCAGACCAGACCTTTTTCGCCAGCTCCAGAGCCTGGGGTGTTGGTTCAACCTTTCCTGTAACCGACGGGAAGGGCTGTCCCGGTCCAGCCCGCTCTGGATCAGGGGACCAATGATCATTTTCATACGCTTTGCGTTCCGCTTCGTTGCGGAAGTCCGGGACTTTCAGGGGAATGCCCCCTTCAAGCGCAGAGCGGTAGGCAAGGATACCCACAATGCTCATATCAATTCCCCGGTAGACATCCATGTAGGGTTGCCTATTTTCCCGGATCGCTTCGCCAAAGTAGAAGTTAGTGAAGAAGTCCCCGCCGCCATGGGCTGCCCGTGCCGCCTCTTCCTTGTGTATCGGGAAATCTGGCACATACCTGCGCTCGAGCACTTCACCATTGTTGTCAAAATTCTCTTTGCGGATACGCAGCTCCGGGGTGCCGCGCACTGTCTCCATCAAACCGCTGCTGCCGTGGATGCGGTAATGGTTACCATGCCCTCTCAGCGAGACTTGGGCAAGCTTGACGAGAGCCTTGTTATCCATACGACAGATTATGATAGATGTCGGGTCCTGGCGGTTCACAGAGATGGCATGCTCAGGATCCTCGGGGTTCCGGGGAATCACAAATCCATTTACAGCGACCGGCCTTGTATCAGTGATATACATAACCGGTGCCAGGGAATGGGTGCAATAGTAGGTGGCAGGAATCCAGTTGCGCCAGTGCTGTAATCCAGGACTTCTACGGAGTCGCTGCTCAACACTTGAGGGATGAATATACTCTCCCTCCCCATACTTAAACTCTCCCACGAACCCTTCCTGATAGAGTCTGCGCATCTCCTGGTTCACTGCAAAGAAGGGGTAGTTCTCAGCAAACATGTAGATCTTCCCGCTCTCTTCCACTGCCCGGGCTAGGGCTGCACCTTCGGCAAGGGTATGGCAGGCGGCACACTCAGACATTACATGTTTACCTGCTTTGAGTGCCTTGATTGCAAAAGGAGCATGTTGATGGAAGTAATTAGCCAGAATGACTGCATCCATATCATGCGATAGAAATTTGTCGAAATCACTATAGAGTGTAACCTTCTTCTTACCACCGCACTCCTCCTGTACTTGCATAGCCCGTTCCTGCCAGGACTCACAGACTGCTACGAGCACGAGGCCTGCTACCTTGCCTGAGCTCTTGGCAATGGATATACCCCGGCTCGCTCCAAAAACTCCTACTCTAATTGGTTTCCTGACTTCTGTCTTCATAGTTGATCCTCCCGGGTTGCCAATAAGATTATTCAATTCGCCTTCCGTTATTCTCAGTCCTGCGGTGATGCAATCAAGCCTGACGTGTTACCCATACTGGCGATGACCACGCCTGCTCCCCGTCTTCCTGGTGTACATGGACGTAGTAGTAATCGGTATCGTGCTCGGACGCGTCATCGCGATAGTTCAGCTCGATATCAAGTTCCCTGTTTCCTGGATAAGTATTCACCACGCGGTCATTCTTCATAATTTTAATCTCTGATATTGCAGTTGTGCCGTTGACTCTGATCATCAACTCGCGCCCAGGGGCGGAGTCAGCATACTCCTCACCCATTCTATGGCCGTTAATCTAGAACGCCAGGATAATTCTTGCGCGCGTGGTAGCATAACAGTTCCGGTTCCAAAGCCCCTGCCATATCCCTTCGCGTGTCAGTTCAGGAGCATACACGGCAGCTAGTCCACCACTGTAGTTGCTTAGATGCCACCAGAAGTCATCACCCGGATGACCAAGGGAGTGATCAGCACTGGCAATAAACCCTAGTCTTGCTCCTTGCTCAAGAGCATCGAGAACTACACAGCAGACTGTGTTTGGAAATTTTCTCCGTTAAAAACAACGGAGAAAATTTCATTGATGATATCGCACTCCCGGGTGGTGCCCCACAGCTTCCTCGGGTGTTTGGGCAGGGTGATGCGCAGGAAGCGGACGATCCGGTTAATCGCCAGATTGGCAATGGGCCATGCGGTGAGAATCCATAGAGGTGGTGCTTCACTAGTATAGTATTGCCATAAGTGGACATGCTAACCCCAATTCATGAACGGAAACTTCAGGCCTTGATCTTTTGCAGGTTCCGCATTTCCACAGGACTCATAACCCAAGGCTATGTTGCTGAGCGGTTCACCAGAATTCGGTGCGTGATGTAAATTCCCGCAGCACAAAGTATTGACCGCAACCGAGAATGTTACAGGTCCTCAATTTTAGCACATTTGTTCTTGACATAGAACATAAGTTCTAGTATAATAAGAACATATCGTTGCAGGTCATAAAGACTCGCTGTAGACAAAGCAGGAGGCACAAAATGCAAAGGACAGTCACACAGAGACACGTCACACTCAGGCGCCCAATGACCCGCCCCAGGACACAGGTACACGCGCGCCCGGAAAGAGAACCAAAGTGGAATTACCTGGATTGGGGATCGGTGGGTATGATTATCGCCGTGGTTATCACCCTGATGCTGCTGCGCTGAAATCCATCAAACCCATCACAACAAGGTGCGTGATCGTAAAACGCACCTTGTTGCCTTATTGATCCAGCGTGGTCAGTCCAGATGAAATACCTCTATTAATTCCAGGGAGACCGGGCTGTTATCAGGATTCGCAGGCATCACTTCTCCCATGTATTTCCACCAGCGTTTGCAGCTATCGGTTTCCGCCACAGCGTTCCATCGCTCCTCATCCTCAATTTCCACAAATGCGAAAAGCTGTCTTGTCACCGGGTGTAAAAAAATGGAGTAATTATGGGCGCCGTGGTCTTTCAATTCCTGCTCCAAGTCCGCCCAAATAGGGTTGTGCCGCTTTTCATATTCTGCTTCTTGTCCCTCGAAAACTGACATCACAAAAGCTTTACGTATCATGGCTTCCTCCTAAAACAGGTTTAGTATCATTGTACTGACAACTGTAAAATGGCAATTATGACGCTACGACAACGGTCAAATTAATTCCATATTGGCTCCTGTGCAGTATAGCATTGAGGGGAGTTTTAGTGAGCAGACTAACCGAAACACCCCGTAAAGCAGAATGGGATTACTTTACAGAACCTTTTAGCACCTCACAATATGTAACCCTACCCTGTGTCCAGATATCGTAAATGACTCTTTCTTAAAACACACCCCTCCCCCTTTGCTCGTGTTGCGGGTAAACACATAGAAGCGTATAATGAAGATAGACTTAATGTTTTTTCATATCGTGACTACTAAGAAGGTTGGTATTGGCAGAAAAATTTGTTGACTACTTTTGGAGTCAATCACAGGATAAGTTATTAGCAGCCCTGGAAAGCACCCCGGATGGGCTTTCTGAGGTTGAGGCTGCCCAGCGCCTCCAGAAATTTGGTCTTAATGTCCTTAAAGCCAAGAAAAACATTACGCCGCTCAAGCTTTTCTTGAGCCAGTTCAAAAGTCCGATTGTCATCATCCTGCTCTTTGCCACCGGCGTGTCAGCAGTGACGCAGGAGTGGATAGATGCATTCATTATTCTCGCCATTGTATTAGGTAGCGCACTCCTGAGCTTTTCACAGGAGCACAACGCCAACAATGCTGCTGAAAAGTTACGCACTCAGGTATCTGTTAAAACTGCGGTGCTGCGTGATGGACAGGTAGATATGGTCCTCACCGAACGAATCGTACCCGGCGATGTGGTCGTGTTGTCAGCAGGCAGTCTGGTACCCGCAGATGGTATCCTGCTGACAGGGCGCGACTTTTACGTCAATCAAGCCATGTTAACCGGTGAAACCTTCCCGGTAGATAAGGAGCCAGGACAGGTAGATGCTGAAGCAAGCCTGGCAGAACGCACTAACTGTGTGTATATGGGCACCAATGTACGCTCCGGCAGTGCCCACGCCCTGATCGTACAGACGGGCAAGGCTACCGCGTTTGGTCAGATTGCCGATAAATTGACCTTGCGCCCACCAGAGACCGAGTTTGAGCGCGGAATACGCCACTTCGGTTTTTTACTTACCCAGGTCATGCTGATTTTGGTCATCGTCGTCTTTGCCATCAACGTCTACTTTCACAAACCGGTCATCGATTCGCTGCTTTTTTCCATCGCCCTGGCGGTAGGTCTTACACCGCAGCTTTTACCGGCGATCATCAGCATCAACCTCTCAAAAGGATCACAGAAAATGGCAGCCCAAGGCGTCATCGTGCGCCGCCTGGAATCTATTGAGAATTTTGGTAGTATGGACGTGCTGTGTACCGATAAGACCGGAACACTCACTGAAGGCGTGGTCAAGTTGGACGGAGCCATGGACATGAAAGGAAAGCCATCGGACGAGGTTTTTCGTTATGCTTTCCTTAACGCTCACTTCCAAACGGGCCTTGCAAACCCCCTGGATGAAGCGATTATCGCGGCATGGACAAATGATATTTTACCCTTCGAAAAGATCGATGAGATTCCCTACGATTTCATACGCAAGCGGTTGAGCGTGATCCTGCGGGAAGGCGACAGCTACCAATGCATCACCAAGGGAGCTCTGGATAATATCCTGGCAGTCAGCACATCCGTCCGGGAAAGCGGTGTTGATGTCCCGCTGGGTGACGAACATCGCGCCCTTATACAGCAGCGTTTCAGTGCATGGAGCGGACAGGGATTCCGTGTGCTGGGGGTAGCGCTCCGGAACATGGAAGCCCAGCCCAAGTACAGTCGTGATGACGAATGTAACATGACATTCCTGGGATTCCTCCTTTTCTTCGATCCACCCAAGGCTGGCGTAAAGGAGACGATCTCCGGGCTGAACCAGTTGGGTGTCGCACTCAAAATGATCACCGGCGACAACCGGTTAGTCGCGATACACACAGCGGAGGCTGTCAGTATGGAGGTAACCGGTGTCCTGACCGGCAGTGAAATAGCCGCCATGCACGATGATGCATTGTGGCAGACCGTTGAGCAGATCAATCTCTTCGTCGAAGTTGATCCAAACCAGAAGGAACGCATCATCCTTGCCTTGCAGAAACGCGGGCATGTCGTGGGGTATATGGGTGACGGCATCAACGATGCTCCTGCGCTTCATTCCGCCGACATTGGCATCTCGGTGGACCAGGCAGTGGACGTTGCCAAGGAAGCTGCGGATTTCGTACTGCTGAAGCATGACCTGGCTATGCTGCACGATGGAATCCTTTTGGGACGTACAACCTTTGCGAATACAATCAAGTATGTATTCATCACAACCAGTGCCAACTTTGGCAATATGTTCAGCATGGCAGGTGCATCCCTTTTTCTCCCCTATCTACCTATGCTGCCGATGCAGATCCTGTTGACCAATTTTTTAACAGATTTCCCGGCAATGACTATCGCGGGTGACAGCGTGGACCGCGAGATGATTGAACATCCAAGGCGATGGAATACAAATTTTATCCGGAATTTCATGATAACCTTTGGAATCGTGAGTTCGGTTTTTGATTATCTCACGTTTGGCTTATTGCTTTTCATTGTACGAGCCACAACCGTTCAGTTCCGGACAGGCTGGTTTCTTGAATCCATCCTGACTGAGTTGCTGATCCTGTTAGTCATTCGCACCCAACGCCCCTTCTTCAAGAGTAAGCCCGGGCGTTATCTGATGCTCTCAACAATAGCAGTAGCGCTGATAACTCTGGCACTTCCCTACTCGCCGTTAAGCGGGATTCTGGGATTAACACCCCTGCCTTTACCGGTCTTGCTGGCACTAGCAGGCATCAGTGCGGTTTATATCACAGCATCAGAGATAACCAAGCGGATTTTCTACAAAAGGGCACAGTTATAAGACAGGAAAAGCGGAGGATTATAATGGACATACGGACACACATCACTGAATTTATCAGTTTGTATCACGATGGGAAACGTCAGTTTCAGAGGGTGAATCTGGCGGGCGCGGATCTAACCGAAATAAACCTGCAGGAGGCTGATCTGAAAGAAGCTAACTTGCGCGGCGCAACGCTGATAAGAGCCAGGCTGCGGGAAATTAACCTGAGTTCCGCCAATCTGCACCAGGCAGACCTGCATGAAGCGGACTTAAAAAACGCCGATCTCAGCGATGCTGATCTGAGTGAAGCCAATCTCAAGAACGCCAACCTGAACGGCGCCCACCTTGCCCGGGCTAATTTAAGGCAAGCCGACCTGACATCAACACAGATACGCGCAATCCTCGTTGAAGCAAATTTGAGCCAGGCGAATTTAACAGGTGCAAACTTAGCCGGAGCTAATCTAGCCCAGGCCAAACTCTCAGGCGCTAATCTGACAGGTGCAAGTTTGTGCGGGGCCGATTTAAGTAACGCAGACCTTTCTCAAGCTAACCTGTACAATGCCGACCTTACACGGGCAACCCTGTCCAACGCTGTCCTGACCGGCGCCAAACAACATGGAGTAACGCTGCCAGATGGCAAGAAAAAGGGATTGCTGGACGATTTACACCGCTTCACACAGCAAGCAAATCCAGAAAGGTAATTCGGGACAGCAAAAAACAATATGCACCCTATAAAAAAATTACTGGCGGGGCTGTTCATCGTCGTGGTCATCCTCATTGGCGGAATACTTATCGCCACGCGTATGCCACGGCGCATGCCAAAGTATGCCAGTTCACACAGCAATTTGACCTTCGAACAAGCCGCTGAGGCAGGCTTTGATGCCCAAGGGCAATTGCGGCTGGCAGATTCCGCGTGGTCAATGCGGTACTACCAGGTGGAAGGGAATGATACTGGTTATCTTTATGTTGGCACCGACAATAATATTGTGGGATTGACACTCTCTTCCATGCATCAAAAAAAGAATCCGGACACCCCCTTGCCTGTCGAACCCCCACAGATTCGCCGCTATCGTCCCGAACTGGGATCGACCACATGGGAGGTTGTTTTAGACATCGCCGACCACCAACAGCCCCCTTATCATGACCAGGGATTCCGTTCTATGGTCATCTATCGCTCTCAGGTGGATGGGCATACTTACCTCTACGCCGGGACGATGGCAGCGACTGCGCCTTCCCTGTGGCGCAGTGCAACCGGTGAACCCGGCAGCTGGGAATCAGTGCATACGTTTTCTGAGCAAGCGGGTTCCGTACGTGGCCTTGTAACCCATGACGACGGTCTGCTTTATATGTCAACTACCGCTCCAGGCGATATTACACCGGGAGGTATCGGGACTATCTGGGCTACCGATGGCGCAACCTTTAGCTCTGTTGTATCCGATGGCTTTGGCAACCCGGCAAATGCCGGAATAACGGCACTTTCCAGTTTCAATGGTTGTCTATACGCCGGCACCTATAACCCCAAAACGGGGTTCGAGGTATGGAAACTGCGATGTACATCATCACCAGATGCACCACCGCAACAAATCATAAGGGGAGGGGCTGGGTACGAGCACGATGAAGCAGTCATGAGTTTACACGCATTTCAGGGAAACCTTTATCTGGGCACCGGCATTCCTGTGGGCTACAACCCGGATACAGGACATGGACCGCGCGGATGTTCAGTACTGCGTATTCAACCCAACGATCGATGGGAATCCGTGGTGGGCAAACCACAAAGCAATCCTCTTTCGGGTTATGATGCCGGATTTGGCTGGTACCTGAATGCATACTGCTGGTACATGAACGAATTTGAAAGCTTCCTTTATCTGGGCACCTGGGATCTCTCACGTACCATTAAATATCTCGGTGAAAAAGCAGGGGATGTTGCACCTGGTTTTAAACCTTTGCTAAAAGAATTAGTCGCAAATCCACAAGACTGGGGGTCACCAATGGGGGGTGACCTATATCGCACCGAAGATGGTATCCATTGGGAGCCAGTTTTTCTGGATGGACTGGGGAATCCAGACAACCATGGCATCCGTACCCTGGAATCCACACCCCTGGGATTTTTTGTCGGTACTGAGAATCCTTTCACTCGTTTAGAAATCTGGCATCTCATCAGTCCGTAAGGGACAGATCCCTCTTTTGGGTTAATCAAAATTATAATAAGGAGATAATAAAAATGGATATTCCCATAAATGCCGAGGTACATTGCGCTGATGGCGTATGCGGTCAATCCACCAATGTCATCATCAACCCGGTGACCGAAGTGGTCACCCATATCGTGGTCAGAGAAAAGGGGGTGTTACAAACTGAATACCTGGTACCCCTCGATTTGATAGCAGAAAGCACGCCTGACAGGATACAACTGCTTTGCACAAAAGACGCTTTGAGCGACCTCGATCCGTTTATCGACATTGAGTTCGTGCCCGGTGACAGAGAAGGATTTGCTTATGAACCCGATGAATATGTCTTATGGCCTTATAACATTCCACAGGAGGACAATGTGGTCCCGATGGAACACGAGAGAATCCCACCAGGAGAAATTGCCGCACACCGGGGAATGTCTGTGGAAGCCACCAACGGCCATATCGGTCAGGTTGACGAGTTTCTTATAGATCCGTTGAACGGACATATCACACACCTCATCATGCGAAAAGGCCATCTGTGGGGCAGAAAAGATGTGACCATCCCTGTGTCCGAAATCAAGGATGTTGAAGAGGACATGGTCACTCTCAAACTCAGCAGGGAACAAATCGAAGCCCTGCCGTCTATCCCACTGCGGTTGCGGTAAAACTATCTCCAGGAGTAAAACAGCCATGCGGAACAGACAGCGGATTTTGGATAACTGCGAATTGCTGCTGTCCATTGCATACTGAGAATCCAAACCCGTATTGACTGGTAGGGATTTTTGATACTGTGTTGGTGACAGGAGTCTATGAAGAACAAATCGCCGGTTAGGCATCTAAATCCAGACGGGAATGACACAAAGCGAATCCTGGTTCTGACGGCTGACGCTGGGTTTGGGCACCGCAGCGCAGCCAAAGCCATCGTAGCGGCACTGTATGAAACCTACGGCGAGAAATGCCAAGTCAATATGGTTAATCCACTGGATGACCCGCGCATTCCCGTTCTCCTGCGCGAAAGCCAGAATGACTATGACAAATTAGTAAACGAGATGCCCAGGTTATACCAGTTGGGGTATGAGGCTACCGACAGCACGGTCACCAGCGCACTCGTAGATGGTGCGCTGATCGTGGTGCTGTTTGAGGTCCTGCGTGACATCCTGCATCGATACCAGCCCGACGCTATCGTCACCACTTATCCATTGTATCAGGCACCGCTGGGTGCTGTCTTCCTGATTACCAATAAGTACGTGCCTATGCTCTCTGTCGTAACTGACCTCGTCTCGGTCCACGGGCAGTGGTTTCACAAAAGTGCGGATCTCTGCCTGGTCCCCACTGATGTTGTACGCGATCAAGCCATTGACCATGGACTTGATCCACACAAAGTGCACATCACCGGAATTCCTGTTAATCCTGACCTGGCACAAGATAAAGACCGAACGGCTCTGCGCGCTGAAATGGGTTGGGAGGCAGATCTTACTACCGTGCTAATTGTAGGCAGCAAGCGGGTGGGAAACATGGGAGATATGCTGCGAGCGCTGAATCACTCGGGACTCCCGCTCCAATTAGTCGTTGTCACCGGTGGAAATGACGTGTTATATCAGCAGCTCCAGAATGTTGAATGGCACAAAAAAGCTCTCATCTACAATTTTGTGACCAACCTTCCCGATATGATGCAAGCGGCTGATTTCATAATATGCAAGGCTGGGGGCTTGATTGTATCCGAGTCACTGGCATGCGGTCTGCCGCTGCTCCTGATTGATGTACTCCCGGGTCAGGAGGTGGGAAATGCGGATTATGTTGTTCAACATAACGCCGGGCAATTGGCCCCCAACCCCCTCGATGCACTTGAAATAATGTATAAATGGCTGGCTCATGATCAGGCTCTGCTGGTCGAAATGTCCCTGCAAGCGCGGAAACTGGGACAACCCCGGTCAGCCTTCACGGTTGCGGATTATGTGTGGGGGGCAGCGCAACGGGGATCACAAAGCAGAAAAGAGCGCCCGAAGCGCAAAAGTCATGATCTGATTACACTCCTCGATCGCTATCGCGTTCCCTGGCAGCGAGAATAATCTGCACCCTATTCCACGGTGACACTTTTTGCCAGATTACGTGGTTGATCAACATCAGCCCCGCGCCGCACAGCAAGCGCATAGGCTAACCATTGGAGTGGAATCACATTCAGCACCGGCGCCAGGAATGGCGTGGGGGCAACCGGCACCTCTAAAACATAATCCGCTTTGCTGCGGGCAACCGTATCCCCCGTCTGCACCAAACCAATCACAGTGCCACCGCGCGATTTCACCTGCTCAATCTGACTCAGCATCTTATCATACACATGATCCTGCGTCGCGATGGTCACAACCGGCATCATTTCATCAATCAGGGCGATAGGCCCATGCTTCATTTCACCTGCCGGGTACCCTTCGGCATGAATATAAGAAATCTCTTTCAATTTAAGCGCCCCCTCTAACGCAATGGGATAGTTAATACCCCTTCCCAGGTAGAGAAAGTGTTCACGCCTATGAAAAACCTCTGCCAATGCTGCATATTGGTCCGTTTCCTCTGCAACGCGTCCCACAAGATCCGGTAGACGCGCCAGCGCATTGACGGCATCACGCAAGGCAGGTCCTCCCAGCGTCCCGCGCAACTCACCCAGCATAAGCGCCAGCAGATACTGATCCACAATACTGGCAGTAAGGGCTTTGCTCGAAGCCACACCAATCTCCGGTCCGGTCTGCATCATAATATAGCCGTCAGCAATGCGCTGGGCCTGGCTTCCGAAAACGTTCACGATGGACCACAACCTGGCTCCCAGAGCGCGCGCTTGTTCCATGGCAGCAAGCGTGTCGACCGTCTCCCCGGACTGGGTGAGGGCCAAAACCACTGTATTGGGTCCAATCAGGGGGCTTCGATAGCGGAATTCAGATGCATAATCGACTTCCACCGGAATTTTTGCCAGGTTTTCAAAGATGAATTTTCCTACCAGCCCGGAATGATAAGACGTCCCACATGCGACGATGATAATTTTTTCAAGACGCTGCGCCTGTGCCGCGGAAAGAGGCAGGGTATCGATACGTACTTTGCCCAAATGAAAATCCGCCCTGCCACGAATTGTATCCGTGATAGCCCGTGGTTGTTCAGTAATCTCTTTCTGCATAAAGTGGCGAAATTGACCTTTTTCCGCACCCACAGGATCCCATGGAATGGCAAAAAGCCTGGGGATAACGACCTTTTCTTCTAAATCAAAGACTTCCACCTTCTCCCGCGTTATCCGGGCAATTTGCCCATGATCCAGAAAACAGACATCACGCGTATATTCCAATATCGCGGGAATATCTGAGGCGATAAACGTCTCTCCATTGCCCTGCCCCACAACAATACCCCCAGCGTTTCCCAGACGGGCTATCACCAGACAATCCGGGTCATCTGCGCTCAAAAAAACAAAAGCACTCGCACCTTGAATAAAAGGTAATGCATGGCGCACGGCAGTGAGTAGATTCTCTCCCTGCAGCATATAGCCTTCAACCAGATGGGCGACAACCTCGGTATCCGTCTCAGAGGTAAAAACGACACCCTCTGCCTCCATATCTGTACGCAACTGACTGAAATTTTCGATAATGCCGTTATGCACCACCGCCACCCGGCTTTGCATGCTGCGATGCGGGTGGGCATTATACTCCGTGACGCCGCCATGGGTTGCCCAGCGTGTGTGCCCCATCCCAATGTTGCCCAACAGAGGTTCTTGCTGCAGTCGTTCTTCCAGATTGTGCAGTTTACCTACGGCGCGCCGTATATCAATCCCGCCGTTTTGATGTATAACAGCGATACCTGCTGAGTCATAACCCCGGTACTCCAGACGCCGCAAACCGTTCAAAATCACTGTTGCGGCGTTCTTTGATCCGATATATCCTACAATGCCACACATAAGGCCTCCTTGAGTGTCATGTGCGCTGAGTACAGCGCTGTAAATCATGTTGCGTGTTGCGTGATGAAAAATGCATGAATGACGCGTAATCATGCGTCCTGATTGGCGCACCAAACCAGATTGTCAAAAGCAACGGGCTTGCGTTATAGCACGCGACACAAATGTGCCAACAACACGGTGTGCAAGGTGATTATCCTCTCACCTGCGGAAGGTGAGGGGGTTGTATCCTGCTGCGACTTTTGTCCCAGGCGTTACCCCCTGGATTTATTCACAGCTTTTTAGTGGGGAAATCAGGGAAGGATATGTTCCCTGACGGTCATCCGCCGAACGACGCAACAAAATACTGTTGCGCCACCTCGATAAACCGTCTCCTCGTCATCCTGAAAAATCACATCAGGATCAGGCGCTTATTCCCGTTTGTTGGTTTTTATGTTTTTATCTTATGCTTTTCCCCTTTTTAGAATGTTGTGATATACCTCAAGCTTACTATGGTTTAGAGTGTTGTCAATATCGAGGACTTAAGTGACCAGGATTTCTATCAGTCTCGGTTGTGTCCAGTCACTTTTCCGCGTCGGCAAGAGTTCAAACACTGCACTTTGCCCACATATAATGGATTCCCTGTGCCGGATGAAAGAGCAGGGTTGTTGAGATCGGCTCCGCCGATCTCAAAAACCCTTAGCAACGCAGCGGATGTGCGGGAATATTTAACAGTAGCAGAACCATAATGTTCCGCACATCCGCATCCCTATCGTGTCGTGCTGCTGGATTTCGTTGCGTTGTTGAGAATGATAAAGCCCTGCAGGTTAGCACTAAGCAGCAATAAGGATTAATCACACAAAATAATCAGGCATCGCCTTTGTGCGGCGCGGAACAAGCCGATGAAAATGATCCTACATCGACTCCCGCGCCGCATAATCTATGGAGGATGTTTCGGTTGGGAAGGACCAACCGAAACATCCTCGATAACAGATGAGTTTGGCTCGCACAAAAAAGACCCGCCCCTTTTAGGGGCGGGTCAGAAAATCTGAAAACTTCAGGTCACGGTGCTGCTTCAGCTAAGTATTCGTCACAAACTTCAACAGCAGCTGCCAGTTCATCGGCAACATCCGCGCCGTCAAGAACGTTGGTGAGCATATCGGAGACGGCACTGCGGCACTCGTCATAACCCGCGACGGGTGATTCAATACCGTAGTCCAACTGCATAAAGCCAAAGGCCTTCGCGTAAGTGGGGTTCTCATCCAGATACGCCTGCATCGCATCTGCAGCGGTCTGGCGGGTGGGGAAATAACCCGTGCTGCTCGCCCAACGGGCTTGCGGCTCAGGCTCGCTCAGGAACTTGATAAACAACCAGGCAGCCAACTGCTCTTCAGGCGTGCTTGCGAAGATAGACTGGCTCGCGCCGTAGATGTTCATCCGGGGTGCAGCGGTGCTGTGCGGTGGTGGGTTCACACTCCATTCGAAATTAGCACCCGCATCCACAGCCTGACCGTAAAACGGCAACCCGGAGATGGAGCCAACGGTGAACAGCGAATAGCCGTTACCGAAATCCGTCTGGTCGCCGTAACGTCTCTGTCTGCCTGCTTCGCGCAGCCTTTCTCGGTCAAGCCTCTGCCAGAACGTCAGCGTATCAACACCTGCTGCATCACCAAAGGCATAACCCGAACCATCCGGAGCAATGATATTGCCACCGCGGCTGAAGACAAAGGTCGCGAAACGGGAGGCATCCACTGAGTAGACGTAACCCATGGGTTCTCCGTCGCCAGTAGCGCCAGAGAACGCCTGTTCGGATGCGGCACACGTCATCTCTTCAAACTCTTCCCACGTTTCCGGTGGACCGTCATAACCCAACTCGGTCAGCCAATCCTGGTTGTAATACATCACTTCCATGGACTTATAGGGAGGCCAACCGTATCGCCCCTCAAACTGCGGGAGGATATCGGCGCCCAGTGCAATGGGGAAGAAATCTTTGAGTTCTGAAGCACTGTAGCCCCATTTCGGGTGATTCATGTAGGCATCCAGCGGTACGAGTACGTCCTGCACCGCATAGGTCGCAGCCTGGTTCTGGTATGCGACTGCCATCGTGGGCAACTGCTTCGCGGGGATACCGGCGATGATCTTCTGATACACATCATTATAACCACCCTGAGCTCTCACCAACCACGGTGATGCCCCATTCGTTGGTGCTGTTAAACTCGTCGATAAACTCCAGCATCAACTCTTCACGTGAACCGGTGTGCTGGTACCAGTAGGTCACTTCCGCACCACTGGGATCAACAGCCATCAGATCGCCGTAGACATCTTTGTCATAATCCGGTTCGGGAACGGGCACCGGCGTGGGTTTCACAGAAGCACCCGTAAAGCCCTCGGGGGCGGCTTCCCACAGGTATTCGTTGCAGACATTGATCGCCTCAGCCAATTCAGAATCAACAGGTCCACCGTCCAAGAACATTGGTGAGCATGTCGGAGATGGCGCTGCGGCACTCGTCATAACCGGCGACGGGTGACTCCACACCGGATTCCAACTGCATAAAGCCAAAGGCCTTCGCGTAGGTGGGATTCTCGTCCATGTACGCCTGCATGGCATCCGCAGCGGTCTGGCGCGTGGGGAAGTAACCCGTGCTGGTCGCCCACCGGGCTTGTGGTTCGGGTTCGCTCAGGTATTTGGTGAATAACCAGGCCGCCAACTGCTCCTCAGGGGTGCTCACAAAGATGGACTGGCTCGCGCCGTAGATGTTCATCCGCGGCTCACCGGTGTGCGGTGGGGGGTTCACACTCCATTCGAAATTGGCACCCGCGTCCACAGCCTGACCATAGAAGGGCAATCCGGAGATGGAACCGACGGTGAACAGGGAGTAACCGTTACCGAAGTCCGTCTGGTCACCGTAACGCTCCGTCGCCTGCTTCGCGCAGCCCTTCTTAACCAAATCCTGCCAGAATGTCAATGTATCGACACCGGCAGCACTATTGAACACATATTCCGTACCCTGATCGCCGATGATGTCACCACCACGACTGAAGACAAAGGTCGCGAACCGTGAGGCATCCACAGAGTAGACGTAACCCATCGGCTCACCGTCGCCGGTGGCGCCGGAGAACGCCTGCCCGGAGGCTTTACACGCCATTTCTTCAAACTCGTCCCAGCTTTCCGGTGGACCGTCGTAACCCAACTCGGTCAGCCAATCCTGGTTGTAATACATCACTTCCATGGACTTGTAGGGGGGCCAACCGTAACGTCCCGCAAACTGCGGTAAGTAATCGGCCGTCACCGCAACCGGGAAGAAGTCAGCCAGTTCTTCGGCACTGTAGCCCCACTTGGCGCTGTCGATATAGGGGTCCTGCTGTACCAGCACGCCCTGCCCGGCATAGGTCGCAGCCTGGTTCTGGTAAGCGACCGCCATCGTGGGCAACTGCTTCGCGGGAATACCGGCGATGATCTTTTGATACACATCATTATAACCGCCCTGGGCTTTCACCAACCACGGTGATACCCCATTCGTTGGTGCTGTTGAATTCATCGATAAACTCCAGCATCAGCTCTTCACGGGAACCGGTGTGCTGGTACCAGTAGGTCACTTCCTGCACCACTGGGATCGAGGTTTTCCAGGTCACCATAGATCGCTTCATCATATCCCGCAGCCGGCTCCTCGGTCTTGGCGGGTTCTTCAGTCTTCGCCGGTTCTTCAGTCTTTGCCGGCTCCTGAGTCATGGGAGCTTCGGTTGGTTTGGGAGTTCCACAAGCCATCACCAATGTCAGTACCAATGCAACTAACGTCAACAGAATAAGTGGCTTACGCCCTTTCATCTCTTTATCCTCCTTCTTACTTTTAAAACAAAATAGGTCTTGCGACGGAATACACATAGGGATTCATATTTTTTAGACTCAGACTTCCTACATCACCTCCTTGCTATTCATAGCTGTCATACTTTCAGGCGCATTGCACGCCCCTAACCTTTCAAACCGGTTGTTGAGATACCTTCCGTAAACTGTTTCTGGGTGAAGAAATACAAAATCAGAATGGGTATGGTCGTAATCACCGCCCCAGCCATAATCATCTGCGTTTCAGCCCCTGCTCCGAGATAAATCCTGTCAATCCCACAGTCACCGGACGCCAGCGCTCCGTACTGGTCACAATCAAAGGCCACTGCAGTTGGTTCCATGCCCAAATGGTATTAAAAATCACGACCGACATCAAAGGCGCTTTTGAAAGCGGCAGCACAATCTGGCGCAGAAACCGGCTGTGACCGCAACCATCAATGCATCGAGGCTTCATAAAGTTCGGTGGGAATCTGGGCAAAAAACTGCCGCAGCAAAAACACGCTGAACGCGTTCACCATAAACGGGATGGTCAACGCCGTCCAGTTATCGTAACCATGCGTTCGCCATTCCCAGGTTCGTCGTGAAATAATTCTCCAATCCGACGATCATCAGATAGTTGGGGATGAGTGTGACCGCACCCGGAATCATATACGTCGCCAGGTATAGTGAAAAGATAAAGTTCTTGCCGGGAAACTCCATCCGGGCGAAGGCATAGGCAGCCAGAACACCGGTCACGAGGACGCCGACGACGGTCAGGAAGGTGGTCCGCACACTGTTCCACAAATAGTGGCTAAAATCCGCCTCTTTCCACGCCGTGATGTAATTATGCAACAACATAATGACAGGATTCCATGATTCCCTGACGACAAAATGATGGGGATCTGCAGTCAATAACCTTGATATGCGGACCCCAACGCCCGCGGTTTGCTGCGAAATAATCAGGTCCGCCGGTTTCGATTTCCCGTAATGCGTGTCGTGAATTGTTTAACCACTTTTGAATTCACGTTTAACACGTAGGCATTGTAATTCACCACATTCATCATCGGTCGTATCATAAGCCAGAATATTGACTTCAAGGGGTAGAGATTCACCCTCTTCTTCAATTTTGGCAGCAACGTAATTTGATGACCTTGATCCACCTCAAGAGTCCCCGCAATTGCTGGACTGAAAGAACGCGGGACGTTGCTCCAACCATCCGCAGGCCCCATGTCCAGCACAACTTCTCTGGCAGCCGGGCGTCCCAGATAAGGTGCCAGGGTCAATCCTGCGGGCCAGAATATACGCGCCCCATGCTCACCATAAGTCTTGAAAGAGGTTTCCAACATCCAGAAGAAGGGAAAAATAGCGATAATAGCACCCAACAGCAAGAACCCGTAGAGTAAGGTGCGACCCAAAAAACCCCGGACGCGGTATTGTTCAACACTTACCTCGGAAACCGCACCCTTCATATTACTCATAGTGCACCCTCCCTTCGGTGACTTTGTTCTGGATCCAGGTCAGGCTTAACATCACCCCCGTGAGAACAAAGGCCAAAGCCGAAGCATAGCCAAAGCGGTTACCGCTCCAGAAGTTCTTCCAGATCAACATACTCGCCGTCATCGTGGTGCCCCGTGGTGCGCCAACGGGTCCCAACCCGTTCGTCATCACATAGATGTGATTGAACGCCCGGAAGGTACCCAACACCCCCATCATCACCAAGGAAATACGTTGTGGGTGAGACCAACGGAATTGTGATTTTGAGCAGGACCTGCAAGCGGTTTGCGCCATCAATCTGCGCAGCTTCGTAGAGCGCAGTCGGGATGTTGCCCAGACCTGCCAAGTAAATGACGGCATTATAGCCCACATAAGTCCAGACGTTATAGACCATGACAGCAACCAGCGCCAAACTTGGTCCACCCATCCACTCGGGCAGCGTGACCCCCAAACGCTCACCGATATAGACACCGATGCCGGTGGCATCAAATAACCAGCGGGGCAAGATCAGCCCTCCGGTATGCCCAACCCCATTAAACGCCATATTGATGAAACCCTTCGTCGGGTCAAATATCGATTGCCACACCGCTGCCGAA
The DNA here is from genome assembly GCA_963700595.1 of uncultured Chloroflexia bacterium. GTDB lineage: Bacteria > Chloroflexota > Anaerolineae > B4-G1 > SLSP01 > PWVB01. Next base: position 648,276 of record CAVOYE010000005.1, on the reverse strand, counting down.
GCCACGGTCACCGTGACATAGGGCAGGAAATAGATGATGCGCCAGGTGCTCTTGCCCTTGATGTCCTGGAAAAGGATAAATGCCAATATAAAAGAAAGCGCAATCTGAAAAGGCACCGTGCCGAAAGAATACCATAAAGGTAATAGCCAGCGATTGAAAAAGCTCTTCATCGCCGTTTGCCAGCATTTTGGGAAAGCCCAGGACCAGTCCCAAACCCCCGATAATGAGACCCAGTGCCACCAACGCCTTCAATACCATTGAAGCCGGTGGAATCTTCAGCTGTTATTTTTTTCCAGATTGTCCACGAAATGCCCAGCAGGAGCAATCCACCGACAACATAGAGAATATCCAGCGGGCTACCGAGGGCTTTTATAAAGTTTTCAAACCCGATGAAATCCCCTTTCTGGATACGCCACTTGTGCAGGCTGATGTAAAAAGCATAGCCAATGGGGAAAAGGCTGAACACAAAAAGCAGAAGCGTGCCGGGAAGAAGGAACAAGTAGGCTTGTATTGCTTCGCGTACTTTACGCCCACGGAACCCGGTCAGAAAAGAGTAAGCTGGTTGAGAATTCACATTGTGCTCTGTTACTGCCATCACCCTCTCCTAGAATAATACACTGAAAAATTGCTTATGAACGCTTAATCCATACCGAACTGCCCGTGTTGAAGATTACTCTTCGAATCAGATTTGTCAAGTCACAGACCGCACTTTCCACTCCGTATTTTCATATGAAGCAAGGACTATGGGACGCCCAATTTCGCGTGCCAGCATCAGCGCCGAATGCCCGTCCAGAGAAATGGCATCGGGACCACGGAATATCTCATCCGGTAACACGATGATATCACCCAATGCTGCTGAACGCAGCGCATCCGCTATATCCTTGACAGTCAGCAACCCGGCAACCGTCACCGTTTGCCCAAACGCATGGTTGATAACCGGGACCACATTTACAGCAATACCCGTCTCGGCTGAAAATTGCTCAGCGTAGCGGGATAATACTTGCGCAAACAGCTTGCCTGTCACCCAGGTCTGGCTCTTTGCACCGATGCTTGCCAGTTCGGCTTTCAGGTTGTTGTAGCTGTCCATAAAACGGCGCACCATCCCCACACCATTCTCTGCCAGGAGAGGGAGTTGGTCGTCATAGGATGCCATTTCAGGCGGTGTTTTACCTGCTTTAAGAAACCACTCATCTGCAGGATAAACAAAACTGACCCCCAATTGATGACGGAGTTTATCGCGCCATCCGATAAGCTGCTCCAGCACAAGCGCAGCTTCAGTTTCTGTATAGGGACGCATTATTGGATTGTGCCAGCGGGTTAATCCCACCGGCACGACAGAAAGGCCTTCAACCGCAGGATAAAGACCTGCCAAATCCGAAATAGTCCGGTCAAGAAACTCCCCATCGTTGCGCCCCGGCACCAGCACAGCCTGGGTGTGCATTTTTATACCCATGCGCTGAAGACGAGCGAGATGGTCCATAATATGGGCCGCCTTTGGATTGTGCAGCAAACTGACACGCACGTCAGGATCTGTCACATGAACCGAAATATACAGGGGGCTTAAAAATTGTTCGTCAATGCGCTCCCAGTCCGCCTCCCGTAAATTGGTTAGGGTCACATAATTCCCGTGCAGGAATGACAAGCGATAGTCATCATCTTTAATATAGAGCGGTGAACGCAATCCGGAAGGCATCTGGGAAACAAAACAAAAGTCACAGTTGTTCTGGCACACACGCGTTTGCTCATCGAATAATCCGGCAGCGAAATCCAGACCCAGGGATTCCCCATAACGCCGCTTTTTGGTGCACTTTCGCTCCACACCTTCACGTTCATAGCGTATGCTAAGTTCGGGCTCTCCGCTGTATACCTGGACATCAATAACATCGCGAAGGGAAAACCCATTGATGGAAAGAAGTACATCCCCAGCTCGCAAACCGCATCGTGCTGCAAGGCTGTTGGAAGAAACATTAGTCACAAGTGCGGGAACTATGATGAGCCTCCGTTCTTATACCAACCATAATTGAGGGAACACCAAGCGCAGTTCGTTCTTTTTAACCTGTACATTCACAACGTTAGGATACCACACATTTATTAATATTCCATTATCGGTCAGGGTATGTGTATCAGGAAAGAGCCCCAGGATGGGGTCCCAGGATGAAGCCCAAGAAGAGAGAGCGGGTTCCTGAAGCGGTGCGGGTGTGTGGCAGGAAAACCACCAACCACAGTGTGTGGCAGGAAAACCACCAACCACAGTGTGTGGCAGGAAAACCACCAACCACAGTGTGTGGCAGGAAAACCACCTGCCACACCTGGCAGAAACGGCAAATACACCCGTTTCTGCTCTTGTTTAGCCATGATCAGGACAAATTCGACGCGCCGCTTTTTTCGAACGGGGTGTCATATATAGAGAAAATAATCTATTTTCACTATCATGCCTGTTTGCGGCATCTGTTCATGACCAGATCAAAACCTTTATTCCCACTCGATGGTCGCCGGCGGTTTGCTGCTCACGTCATACACGACACGGTTAACCCCATCCACTTCATTGACAATCCGGTTTGCGACACGCCCCAAAAGATCATACGGTAAACGCGCCCAGTCAGCGGTCATAAAATCATCTGTCGTGACAGCACGCAATGCCACTACATTGGCATACGTGCGTTCGTCTCCCATCACACCGACGCTGCGCACCGGCAAAAGCACCGCAAACGCTTGAGAGGTATCACGATACAACCCCGCATCCCATAACTCCTGCATAAAAATGGCATCTGCCGCTTGAAGGACCGCGACTCTGGCAGGCGTGACTTCGCCCAGGATCCGGACAGCAAGCCCAGGTCCCGGGAAAGGATGCCGCCAGACAAGCCTTTCGGGTAATCCCAGAGCCAATCCCACCTTCCGCACTTCATCTTTGAACAGATCCCGCAGTGGCTCCACGAGTTCAAGATCCATATCTTCCGGCAGTCCCCCGACATTATGGTGTGACTTGATGCGGTGTGCCGTCGCGCTGCCTGCGCTTTCAATAACATCCGGGTAAATTGTGCCTTGCGCAAGGAAATGCGCATTGTTCACAAGCCGTGCTTCTTTCTCGAAAATTCGCACAAATTGCTCCCCAATAATGCGGCGCTTCGCCTCCGGGTCACTGACACCCTCCAATGCATCGAAGAAGCGCTGGGCAGCATTCACGATGGCGAGTTCCATACCAAGCGCTTCATGAAATGTCAGCGCTACCTGCCGTCCCTCATCACGGCGCAGCAAGCCAGTATCAACGAATATACACATCAATTGGTCACCAATCGCACGGTGGAGGAGTGCGGCAACCACGGCACTGTCAACCCCACCGCTCAAACCCAGAACAACCTGTCCCTCACCAACCTGCGCACGGATGCGCACAATTGCTTCATCAATGAATGCTGCCGGTGTCCATGTACCGCTGCAACCGCATATATCGATGAGAAAATGATGCAGAATCTCAGCGCCTCGCGGCGTATGGTGCACTTCAGGGTGAAATTGTGTACCGTAAATATTCCGCTCGAAATCCCCCATAGCGGCAATGATCCCGTTATCACTTTGTGCCAGTTGCGTGAATCCAACGGGCAGTTCCGCCACCCGGTCACCATGGCTCATCCACACCGAAAGCTTGCGTGGTAATCCTGAAAATAAAGTGCAGTCTGTCTGCTCAAGGTTCACATCGGCGGGGCCATACTCCCGCTCACTTCCACGCTCCACAGTCCCACCCAAGGCAAAAGATATCAACTGCATCCCATAACAAATACCCAGTACAGGAATACCCGCTTCCAGGATAAAAGCTTGCAAGTCTGGTGCGCCTTCATCGTAGACGCTGTTAGGTCCGCCAGAAAGGATAAAGCCTTTTGGATCGAGCGCCATCACCCGGGAGGCATCCGCATACCAGGGGAGAATTTCAGCGTATACATGCTGTTCACGCACACGCCGGGCAATCAACTGTGTGTACTGCGAACCATAATCCAGGATCACGATTGTTTCTCGAGATGTTGTCATAGCGTCATATCCTGTTATTTAATCTGCAAAGATAATCGTACCGTCTTCGCGCATCTCATCAATGATCACCAATGAAACAATGGGAACATCAAGGCTTTCAAGGACCTTCCGCCCACCCTCAAACGATTTTTCAACCAGGGTGCCAACCCCCACCACACGTGCATCGGCATTTTCCACGATACGGGCCATCGCGGCAATTGTTTTACCAGTTGCCAGAAAATCGTCAATAATTAACACGCGGTCACCAGCGTGTAAAAACTCTGGCGAAACCATCAGCGAAACCTCACCCCCTTTTGTATGCGAGGGCGCGAACTCAACGAACACCGGACCAGACATTGTAACGGGTTTATGCTTACGCGCGTAAACCAACGGCAAACCTAACGCATAAGCCGTTGCCATTGCGGGAATAATGCCGGAAACCTCTGCTGTCAGCACGCGTGTGGGATGCATATCGGCAAAACGGTTTGCGAACTCAGCACCAGCTTCCAACATCAACGTGGCATCGACCTGGTGGTTAATCACGCTGTCGATTTTCAGAATTCCGCGACCAAGATTTCGACCTTCCTGACGAATACGCCTTTTCAGGTTCTCCATAATCTCGTTCTCCTGTTGCTTTTAATTAGATAATGTTAGATATTGCGTGGATAAAGTCGTTGAGCAATCATATCACAGAATACAGATAGGTCATGTTTGAGTCAAAACTGACATACACCCGTTGTCTTTGTTACGAAGTATGGTAAGATGATTTTAACTTTTAAAAACAACTATTCAAACCATTAGCCCAAAGCTGACAGCGGTTGACTCCGGTATTTTTTAAGCCCATATGGAGGTGAGGTATGGCGGAGAACAAAAACAATTTCCTTTTAATCAAATCTGAAATTAAAAAAATCTGGTTGGCGTTTAAAAACTTCGCTATCGTATTTTCTTTCATCGTCAATTTTGTGCTGGTTATTGTCCTGCTGTTATCTCCCAAGCCATTATTTTCGACGAAGAGTGAGATTGCAGAACCCCTTTTACTGGATTTGGACAGCGCATTCGCGGCATTGGGAGAGACTACAATACGCACAACTGTACAAATCAACCATATGCTCCCGATCAGCTTTGACCTACCCCTGCAACAACAGACTGCCGTTATCCTGAACGAATCCGTTCCGCTGCAAGTGCCCGCCACTTTTTATTTACCAGGCGGTGGCGGAGCCATTAACGGGGTCGTAAGTTTGGCTTTACCAAGCGGTCAGGCACTACCGGTGACATTGGATTTCACCATTCCAGTGGCGGCAATGGTTCCCGTAGAGTTCGCACTTCCGGTGGAAATTGAGCTTTACAAAGCCGGAATGGGACCCGCGATCGATCAACTCCGTTCGGTGTTTCAGCCTATGACTTCATTCCTTCAGGACCTACCGGATTCACCACAGGAGATGTTGCAACCTAATGAGTGAACGCCCTATATGTGATTATGAGGGCTCCCGCTATTCCACGGAATTCTGGACACGGGACCGAGCCTATGAAGATGCGGTTGAGCGAATCGCACTTCGTGCTTTGTTACCCCCGCGTGGTGGAACGCTCATCGAAATAGGAGCAGGTTTTGGTCGTCTGGCAGATTTATACACAGCCTATGATACTGTTGTCATCTTTGACTACGCGCGCACACAGTTGGAGCAGGCAGTTGAGCGCTGGGGAAAGGACAAACATGAGGGCAAAACCCGATTCCTGTTTGTACAGGGAGATTTTTACGCACTGCCTTTTGTATCCGGATTATTCGATACGATAACAATGATCCGGACACTGCATCATGCCGCTGACGCTCCGGCGGTGCTGCGCGGTATTGCAGATATACTGGGACCCAATGGAGCTTTTGTCCTGGAGTTTGCCAATAAACAAAACCTCAAAGCCATCCTGCGTTATTGGTTGCGCAAACAAAGCTGGTCACCCTTTGAATTGGACCCTGTTGAATTCGTTGATCTCAATTATGATTTCCACCCACGTTGGATGTGGTCCAACCTGAAAACTGTAGGTTTGCACCGAGAAGCAACACGGACAGTCTCACATTTTCGAATTGGAGCACTCAAGCGATGGATACCCACAAGCCTTTTGGTCGCCATGGACAGCCTTGCTCAACACACAGGCCCAGTTTGGCAGCTAAGTCCAAGTGTATTCATTCGCGCCAGAGCCAGCCAGGATAAAACACCGGCAAATCCAAATACATTCTTCCGCTGTCCTGCGTGCCAGGCGCCTTTATCCATGTTGGAGGATTCCGCATTCCACTGTACCTGCGGAGCAACCTGGCAGCAAGAGGGTGAAATATACAATTTCAGGGATCAGGTGTAGGCATTATTAGCCCAAGGCTTTGAAAATTTGACAAAGAGTATTGTACAAATCGAAGGTCATAGAGGACTTGAATATACCCAGAAATCTTGGGAGTTCCGGTAAGTACGGTATAATGTTTGAAAGATGGACAAAGCACAGGAAACTCACTCCCACGTAGAGTGGTATAATGCCTCAAAGATGGATAACGCACAGGATAAAGAATCCACTGTAGCGTGGATAAATACCACAGAAATTCGCTGGGCACTGCTCCCAATCGCTGCCGCCCTTGGTGGAGCATGGGCATTTAAAAGCGCAGACGCCCCCATCATCAATTCTACATTATTGACAATGATGGCGCTGATTCTGGGTGGTTGGGTCCCGCTATGGTCAATCATCACACGCACAAATTGGGTTGAACCCTTGAACCGGTGGCAGCACTGGCCAGACGCAGACGACCTTTCCCCTTGGCCTTATCTCCAGGAAGGCACAGCAGGGGAAGCACTGCATCGCAGATTAAGTCAAGCCCGTAACTGGTGGCATAGTTTGGGACAACCCGCTTTAGCAGTCCCCTTGCATCAGAGCCTTTTGGCTTTCGCGGTCAGCCTGTTATTAGGGTTCATCATCGGACGAACAGCGCTTATGCTGACACTGATGTATCTAGCCTGCACACAACTTGCAATTATGTGGTCTGGCGGACGTCGTGAAGTGGGTACCGGATGGATGGCACTCACACAAGTAGGACTACCCTGGCTTTTAGGTACCTCGCTGACATCAGGTATCCCTACCCATGCCATCTTAACCGGCATAGTGCTTGTCGTCCTGGTCGGATTCTACACTTTGACATCGACCTTTGCACTTACAGGCCCATTTCTGGCAGCAATATTCCTTATCTGGCAAGGACACACTGTCACTGCCGGATGGCTGCTCCTTCTGTCGTTGCCCGGTTTTATGAAGTTAGCTCAACTCCCCACGCCTGTAAATTACCGCAAAGCGACCTTACCATGGATATTGAGTATGGTTGGATTGATCGCCTGGGTGATATAATATGGGCTGGGTCGCTGGTTTCCTCGCAGTCGTCATTCTTGGAGCCTTCCTGTATTGGCAGCTTATTCTAGCTGAGGGAGCCTATATGGGGCGCCATATCGTCGCCCTGCTCTACAATTGGTCCGCTAATATTTATGATCGCATTAAACAATTTAATATAGGGTATGAACAGTGGTTCCTGGCACGCCCCTTAACCAATGCGCTCTTTTCATTTCCCAACCCAATAATTCTGGATGTCGCGACAGGCACAGCGCGTTTGGGGCGGACACTATTCCCTGAGGTCAGCTTTCGCGGAAACATTGTGGGATTGGATTTTTCACGAAAAATGCTGGTCCAGGCAGCAGCAAAAACCAGGCTTTGGGCGGACAGAGTTAACTTTATCTGGCAGGATGCCAGTGAGTTACCCTTCCCTGATAATACTTTTGAAACAGTTACCTGCCTGGAAGCTCTGGAATTCATGCCCAACCCTGATCAGGTTTTAGCCGAGATGGTACGCGTACTTCGTCCAGGTGGTATTTTCCTGACCACCAACCGCATTGGAAAAGATACAAGGTGGCTCCCCAGGCGCACCCAGAGTCAAGAAGAATTCGAGACCAAACTTCAGAAACTCTCGCTTGAAATGGTCAACACCCGCCCATGGCAAGAGGACTACGATCTTGTTTGGGCTATGAAACCAGGCGTGTGCGCCCCCATTCCCAAGCGGTCACTGGAATCCATTTTACGCTGCCCGATATGTAAAAGTGAGGTTACATCTGCCGGTCAAACCTACCAATGCCCACATGGACACAGCATCCCCATCGGCGGAGAGGGCATCATCGATATGGTGCGCACAGAGCGCACTAAAATTACAGGATGATCAACCGCGACCGAACCTAGGGAGTTGCGACATGGTTTTACGAAGCGCATTCGCCAATGCCCGTGAACCAGACTGCCGGGCTAAGACCAACGCTTTATTCAAGTAGGTCTTCGCTTTACCCCGATTACCATGGCGTGCATGCAACACCGCCAGATTCTGCAGGGTCTTTGCCTCCCCTTCCTGATCTCCGATCTCCCGGCGCAATTCCAGAGCAGTCTCATAAATTGACATCGCTTCAGCCCAGTTGCCCATCCCATCATAAGCTGCGGCGATGTTATTCATCGGTCACAGCCTCGCCTGCCTGGTCTCCAATCTCCTGGTGCAGCGCGCGCGCTTTACCCGCATAGTCCAGCGCTTTCTCCCAATCCTCCAATGCCAAATAAACACTGCCGATGTTATTCAGCCCTTCAGCCTGACCCGCGACATCCTCAGCTTCCTCCGCCAGGGAAATAACCTGCTCATAGATTGCCACAGCAGGCTCCCACTCCCCTTTTGCCAGATGCTCTTTGGCTGTCGCGTTCAAGACCTGAACCTGGTCTTTATACACAGATATTTCCTCATCTGGAGGTAATGTTTCCTCAGCTTGCGTCGTCTCATCACTTGTCATTGCCTGCTCCTTTAACTGGGTGTTCCTTTCTGGATTCTCAAATCAAAACGGATTGCTACCTTGCCGTGCTTTTCAAGCAAGCATACTTAATGGAAATTACCTCAAATTGTCCCGGTACTCCCATTTGCATCTTTCTGCTTCCAGTATTTGCGTTTCATACCATCGCCCGGTTCTTCAAAACGCGACCACGCAAAACCGTTATCGACCAGGTATTGGTGACGCGGATTATCAAAATCGCCATTGCCAGGGCAGAGGATGATCATACCCGCAGGTCGGGTCACCCGCAGTAATTCCACCAATTCCGCTTCTCGGTCATCGCCAAAGACATGCCCGCTCATCGTTATATCGGCAAAACCATAATGAAAAGGCAGCTTCGTAATTAAACCATCAAGGGTATACACATTATGTTTTTTTAGTTGGGCAGCTTTTTCTTGTATAAAATAGCGCAAATTGGCGACGGGTTCCACGGCATAAACAGCTTGTGCGACATCGGCAGCGACAAAGGCTAAACGTCCCGTACCCGCGCCGACATCAATAACAATTTTGCCTGCAAAGTCTGTTAACGTTAATAATTCTGCTGAATCCCACGTCAGGAAAGGTTGCGCATCATAAATCGAAGGGGCAAGGGCATAAACCAATAAATCATCGATAGACCGTAAAACGGTCAGTTCAGCTTCACGAATCTCAGTTGGATTACCTGTCCCAGAGACCTGGAGCATCACCTGGTCCAACCAGGCGCCCAGTTCCGGGCATTTGTGGCGCATATACCATGCAACGGCAGGATTGGCTTTCAGTGCTGTTGCCAAAGCGGATTCCGGCAGCCAACCAGGGAACCAGCTAAGCTGCACGCGCTCCAGCAAAAGCAGCGCGTTAAATGAAACCTGCGACATATCCATCCAATTTGTCGGCATGACGTACTCCTTTGCCCACTTACGCGCGCGACCGTGTGGATCGTTTTGGCATCCGCTTCTTTACAAACAAAATAACCACAATTAAAGCCATTAAGATCGATACGATCCTGATGACGAGGTGACGGAAACTCGCTCCCAGTGTTTGCGCATGGAGCGTGCCCAGCAGGAAAACCAGGTAATTCACCCAATGCACATACTTCCACCGCTTACCAATAGCTTTCCGGAAAAAAGCTGCCAACGCAGCAAGTGCGAGTAAATACAAAGCCAGGGCCTGTGGTGCGCTGGGGGTGGGTATTAACAACGATGGCTTGTTCAAAGTCAAGATGACGGTCGCGGGGTGGATGGTTAACGCTGCCAGAGCCGTGATAGAGGCGATATGGTGCACCTTGATAAAGGGCCTGCCGAAATATTGGGTTAACTCACGCATATAGTTCGAGGATACCACAGCCAGAAAAATGCAACTATATCCGGTTAAAGCCGCAACCCGAATCAATCCATAGATGGGGACAGTAATTTGATCCAACAATACCGTCCCTACCACAAGCAAACTCAGTACAACAGCGCCAAATACCAAGATCCATGTATTTTTAGGTTTGCGTTTCACCATCGCACACTCCTTATCTCTTGTGTTTTTTGTTTTTTGACCCGGTCACAACCTGCTGCCATGAATAAAGCTGAGTCAGCGCATCCAGCGGAGTCAAGCTATTCACGTCCAACTCTCGAAGTTCCTTGATAATGGGATGTTCCTGGGCGATCAACACCGGTTGAAAGGCTTCCGGTTCGCGGTCATCCGTGCCAGGGCGGAAATCACCGCTTTCCAAATCCGCCAGGAGCTTCTCAGCACGATGGATAACCGGGGCAGGTATACCTGCCAATCGCGCCACATGGATACCGTAAGAACGATCCGCTCCGCCTGTCACAACCTTGTGCATGAAAACGACATCATGACCTTCCTCCGCCACAGCGAGGTTATAATTTCGCACATGCGGCAGTTGCTTTTCCATCTCGATCAACTCATGATAATGTGTGGCAAACAATGTACGGGCACGATGCTCGGGATGATTATGAAGATACTCAATCACCGCCCAGGCAATCGCCATCCCGTCATAGGTGCTTGTCCCGCGTCCCACTTCATCCAATATGAGCAGGCTCTGTGGTGTCGCATGATGCAGGATATTCGCGGTTTCGACCATCTCCACCATAAATGTGGACTGTCCCGCAGATAATTCGTCAGAGGCACCAATCCGCGTGAAAATACGGTCAACCAGACCAATATGCGCCGCTTGTGCAGGTACGAAACTGCCAACTTGTGCCAGCAACACAATCAGCGCATTTTGCCGCAAAAACATGCTTTTACCCGCCATATTGGGACCAGTGATGATGTGAATACGTTCTGACGCATCCATGACCAGATCGTTTGGTGCAAAAGGTTCATGCAGGGTTCTTTCTGCCACTGGATGGCGTCCGCCCTGAATATTCATAACCGGGATTTCATCAAATGTGGGACGTGTATAGTGATAACGCACTGCGACATCCGCCAAACTAGCAGCGACATCGATATGGGCTAACGCCTGTGCGGTTGCCAACAACGCCGCAGCATGAACAGCGATGCGCTGATTAATCTCGCGAAACAAACGCGATTCCAGCTCCGAAATTCGTTCCTGCGCATTTAGAACCAGGCTTTCATATTCTTTGAGTTCAGGCGTGATATACCGCTCAGAATTCACCAGCGTCTGCTTGCGAATATAGTGCTCCGGCACCAGGTTTACATTCGCTTTTGTGACTTCCAGATAATAGCCAAAAACTTTGTTGTAGCCAACTTTAAGGGTCTTGATCCCTGTTCGTTCGCGCTCATCCTCCTGCAATCCCGCGATCCATTCACGAGCGCCCTTACTCGCCAGAATGATACCGTCGAGTTCAGCTGAAAAGCCCTGACGTATCAAACCTCCGGCACTGAGTTGGGCGGGAGGGTCATCCACAATTGCAGTGGCAATCAAGGTGGCAACTTCGCTTACCGGCGTTAAACCGGGAAGAAGCGTCTCCAGACCGGACACGCCTTCCAGCACGGCGCGTAGTTCCGGCACAGTCTCCAATGCCATGCGGATGCCCACCAAATCTCTGGGGGAAGCACGGTCTGCCAATACCCGGTTGGACATCCGTTCCAGATCCGGTACACGGTGCAGGACTGCACGGATTTGTCCTCGCAGAATACCATCCTCGACAAAACCCTGCACCTGATCCAACCGTGTCACGAGGATATCAATATCCAGAAGTGGCTGTGCCAGACGAGTGAGCAACAACCGCCCCCCCATCGCCGTCGTCGTTTCATCGATCACACCCAGCAGCGATCCCCGCCTTTCCCGGCGTAAGGTTTCAGTGATTTCCAGGTTGCGCCAGGTCGAAGGGTCCATCGCCATAAAGCGGTCCGTCGCATAAGTGCGCAATCCGATAATCTGGGGAAGCAATCCCTGCTGGGTATCCTTCAAATAGCTCAAAGCGGCACCTGCAGCACGGATAGCCAGCGGTTTACCTTCACAGCCAAATCCCTGGAGTGTGCGCACGCCAAAATGCTCCATTAACTCCTGGCGTGCTGTTGTTTCTTCAAAACGATGATTCGCCCAGGTTGTAAAATTCATTTCGCCCATTTCCGATAACGCAGCTTCGGGGCGATTATCGGGTTGTCCCGCATCGCGTTCTTTCCATGATCCTTGCCTGGGGATCAGTATTTCACGAGGTTGCAGGCGCGCCAGTTCCTGACGAACCAGGTTGAGAATCCCCCCACCATTTGTAATTTGCGTAGTAGCGAACTCACCCGTCGATATCTCGGCGTAAGCAATGCCAGCCCGGTCCCCCTCAATGATTACGGAGGCGAGATAATTCGGACGTTTATCATGCAACATCGTCGGTTCCGTCAAAGTACCGGCGGTTACCACCCGCGCGATACGGCGTTCCATGGGTCCGCGTCCGGATGGCTCGCCTACCTGCTCCGCAAGTGCAACCCTGTACCCCTTCTCGATTAAACGTGCAATATAATTCTCGACTGCATGGTGTGGAACGCCAGCCATCGGCACGCGCTGCCCTTTTGACACAGGACGAGAGGTTAATACCAGGTCAAGCTCACGGGATGCAATTTCTGCGTCATCGTCGAAGGTTTCATAGAAATCGCCCAAGCGAAAAAACAGAATCGTATCAGGGTAGCGAGCTTTGAGATTAAGGTATTGTTCACGCAAAGGTGTTGTTTCATTATTAGCCATATGTTGATTATACGTCTGTGAGTAGAGGAATCAAGGTCATCAGTTCCATTCCAGGGAAAAGACAAAACGCCTTTATCGATTCAGACCTGGTTAACAATACCTCAATGCGGCGCGGATTAACCCGCCGCCGCTGCCCCATCATGGTTCCCGCGCCGCATAGTGTAGAAGGGGGTTTCGGTTGGCAGACCAACCGAAACCCCCTTCTTTATGCTTTGTTATTACTGTAGTGATTCGAAAACTGGCAAGGTTACCCGCCGGTTTCTCAATCGCCCCCAACTATCATTTGGGTATGATGGTAAAAATCCGCCCCATCACTGCGCCCAAAGACACTCGGGAAGTACATTTCACTGGCGGTTGCCGGCAGCACATTATACACACCCGGGAAAGCAGCCCGGAGGAGATAACGCGCCTGGTATGTACCGGCAGCCAGGACTTGGGCGTAGAATACCGCGCGCTCATCACGTAATTCAGAATGATCGAAGGTGGGTCGCCACCACAGGCTATCTTTTCCGACACTCTGGGCTTCGGGTTCGAATCCCTAAGGATGATTCGGTCGCCAAACTCGGGTCCACGGGCTCCATCCCTGCCGGATAGGCGTCCTCCAGAACTAAGTAATTGCGCATGCGCGGCAGCGTCAGCGTCAAACGCACTTCAATCAAATCACCCGGGCTGGCTGAGGTCACGGGAACACATGGCATAAAATCATCGCCCGGTTTCGTTGGTTCCGCAGATACCGGCGTATAGACGCAGTACTGCCTTTCGACACTGATGCCCCTGCTTTCCGCCTGTAAATCCTCCACCGGCAGGTAAACAGCGAAATCTGCTGTGTAGTACAGCACACCCGCACCTGCCCCGCGCGAGATCTCCAGAGCATTGGGCCATTCACGCAGCAAGTCTGAGACTGGGGTTGTTATCTCGATGGGTTGGCGCAAATTCCCTGATGACACCTGCCCTTCATCCTGCACTTCCATATTCAGCGCCACACCCCAGGAGTACTCAGCCTGCAACTCACCGGTAGCCACCAGCGCGTCGGTAAGTCCGATGACCGCCCAGGCCGTCTCCTGAGTGGTTTCCCATCCATCGGCTTTGCGCGCGACCATCAGCCAACGTACAGCCTGCGGGATAAGCGGGTCATCCGGCGCAAGTCGGGCAAAAGCATCCAGGACAACCGATGTGGTACGCGTCCAGGTCTGCCAATCCACACCCACCGTATCTTCCCAATGCACACCTGAAGCGGTGATCTCAGCTTCAGTTCGCAAATCCTCCAGCAAGGTCTGAACCCGGGCATCGTTGGGATCATTTAGACCTAAAGCCATCGCCAGGAAAGCTCTGCCGGTGACGCCGATTTGCTCACGTGACTCATAAAGGATGTCCTCAGCGCCATCAGGCCCAGCATATCCGCCCTCACTTAAAACATAGAGCGCAAATGCCTGGACAAACGACCGTTGTGTTGAGCGCAATCCCGCATCAAGCTCTCTTTGCAGATACCCAGCCACAGCATCGAGTGCATCCCAATTAACAGTGAATCCCGTCTGCTGCGCTTTCAACATCCCCAGCATTGCATAGGCACTCACCTGCAAATCACCCTGCCCAGAGCTCCGCTCAGTCCACCATCCCCACCCCCCGTCCGGTCGCTGCCGGCTGTAAAGCTGGTTCAACGCCTCCGTGATCAGGGGCCAAAGTTTGGTTTCAAGTTCCTGGTTATCATATCCCAGGTCTTTCAAAGCCAGATACGATACAACATTGGGCAGGAAACGGCTCACAAGCTGTTCATTACACTCGTGCGGGAAGTGTTCCAGATAAGTAAGACCCTCCAGCATACCGGCAGCGAGTGTTGGATCCAGGCGCAGGGTCAATACGCTGTCCGGTCCAGCTTCCGGCGGGACAACAACAGCCTCAAGCCGCGTGCCCTGCTGTGGTCAATTCGCCCTGCCGTGCTGTACACTTCTGGTGATTCGTATCGATAGACAGGCAAAGCGTGACCATCTTCCTCGCCCACATTGGGACGTGCCGCATCACGATAACCACCACCCTCTGCAGTAAACGTCAGCTGCGCAGATGCCGCACCATAAAGCGGGACTTGCAGCTCCCATACGACCCGCGTGCGCCCCTGGGCAGGCACTTGGACGGTTTGACTTGAAGATTGTGCATCGACAATACTCAACACCATCAACATCCAAACTGACCACCGCATCGACAGCCATTTCAGTGTTGTTATGGATAACAGCAGCGACCTCGACCACATCTCCAGCAGTCAAAAAGCGCGGGGTGACAGGTCGGATTAGCAGCGGTTTGGTCACCATAAATTCGGCAGTCCCTTGCCCCACCTGTGAGATTTCGGTCACAGCGCGCACATCCACAACCCACGTCGTCAAAGAATCGGGCAGGTCCACCCGAACCTGAGCGGTGCCATCAGCTGCCCGTGCGGAGCTGCGCTTTCCACAGCGCAGTATCAGGGAAGTCAGAACGCACATCAGCCTGATAGGCTGCCCCACCACCCCCACCACCAATCCCACCCGTCAGCATTTCTTTGGCGATTTGAGAGGCTGCCTGCGCCAATTTTTCCAGGTCAGCCAGCGAACGGTTAAATAACGCGATCAAGCCATCACCGGTGAAAACGCGAAGAGGACGCGGTGCATAGAACGCTTCCTGCAAAGTCAAACTATCCGGATCAACCAGGGCTAAAACAGCCTTATCAACCACAGCAACAGAGATATCGGCAGCCACCGGAGCGCCCAAACTGTCCAGCGTGCGAATGTTGAGCAGAGCATTTTCCCCAGGTTCATAGACACACTTTTCAGAATCTGGCGCATCGCAAACAGGCAAGATTTCAACGGTCAACAGCTTATCCACCGGCTCTACCGGCAGCTCAACCATGCCGATGCGCACATCGGGTGTGCGTTGCTCAGGGTGTGATACCCTTGATGGCGATAAATGAGACGATGACATTCGGCACATAGTCATCACGAATGGGCACTTCAATGACAGGATTGCTCTCGCTGCATCGTAAAGCGTTCAACGTGCAGGATACCCTCCCGTTCCACTGTCATCAACACCTCGTACGGCGGTGCAAACGATGTGGGTAAAAGGATACGGGCAACATCACCCGGGCGATAACTGCGGGCATCGGCGATAGGTATGACCTGATTCTCAGGCTGCTGCCATACCGCGCGCTTCCGGACCAGCTACCCACAGGTAAGTTTCACTGCGGATGACATTGGCATGTTGGTCGGTGCCTTCCGCAATGACCACATAAGACCCGCTCTCCGCTGGCGTGACGGACACCACGGCTTTACCCGCATTATCGGTCATTACTTTTTGGGTGTCCTCAATCTCATCGGTAAAAATCCATTCCGGTGCGGCATAAGGTGCAAGCGATGGCACCATCTTCCACGTGCGTTTCGCTAACTGGATCGCGGACAGACTGACCCGCGACCGGATTCACCTTCCCAATCCAATGCCAACACATCAACATCGCACGCCTGGCACCGGCATAGGCAACCCAATTACGTGGTTTCAAGCCCAGGTAAAAGGCACCCTCGATGCACGACCCATTCCTCACTCCCGGTGACCGGCAGCCCAGCTTCATCGGTCACTGTCACTTCCAGACGCCAGGTTTGCGGACCCTATGCTATCGCTGTCCCCCAGCGGTTGCAATTCCACCGGCTGCTGCCAGAGGAACTGCCCGTTTGCATCGGTGACCGCATCTCCCTCAGCAAAAACCTCCGGATCACGCCACCATTCCCACCCAAAGGGATCAAATCCCCAATTCCACCATCCCGGCACACCGGGATCAAACGTGTAGGGTTCAGCACTTACGGTCCAGTGCAGTCGCGCATTGCTGACAGCGCCCCCGGCGTAATAGTTGGTTTCAACCAGAACCCGGGCCTCATCCCCGTTTAACATCGCCGGATGTTCCGGGAGTCACCACAACCTCAAAATCAGGCTTCCGATAGGCGGCAACGGTCAATGCTCGCAGCGGTGCTGCTTTCCGATGCGTCGACCAGACTGGCATGCAAACTATAAGCTCCCAGTTTGCCGTCCACAGGCAAGATAAACTCGCCCATCGAATATACCGGACTCTGAAGTTTCGAGTGTCTAGTTCGACGACCAGTATCATAATATGGGTCATGAAGTTCAAGTTTGACCTGCGTCCCCTGCGGTGGTAGGCTGTAATTCGCATCATCATCCGCGCGCACGATACCCCGGAAATAAACGGTTTGTCCCGGGCGATAAATGGGCCTGATCCGTATGCAGGTATATTTTATAGTCCGGCGGGTTGACTATAATCCGCAGGGATATCAAAACTCCACGGGTCAACCCCGCGGTTCCAGTCGCTGCGCGCCACCCCAAAACCGCCGGCACCAGGTTCACCGGTGACCGCCAGGTATGTATCCCAGCGATCCGTCTGCGTGGCAATCGAAATGCGCGCTACACCGTCCGCATTTGTAGAACCGCTGCCGAGAGTTCTGCCGTTATAGGCAATCACGCGCACAGGAGCTCCGGCAACAGGCAGTGCGGAACGCAAATCTGTCACCCAGACCAACGCCTCATCTTCAGCCATCTTTAACGTCACGTGCCGGTTGACCACAGCGATCCGCAACCGATCCTGTCCATATCGGTCCACATCCGCGTTCCAGGTCAGCTCATAATAACCTGCCGGCAGAGGCGTACCGCCCTCCATCAGGTCAATGGGCAGGGTCTGTATATCGTTCTTGCCTCCTTCCACAGGTAATGTCCACCGGCGCAAAACCTCACCCGGCTCGCTTTTATATGAAACAAAACCATACTCCGTGTATTTTGACAGCGTGAAAGTCACACTGTCGACATTTGTGGCGACAAAATAAAGCTGCGCCGGCTCCGCGGCATCCAGGGTCAAAGTATCTATCTGCGTTGCCGGTGAAAATAAGGCAGGTAAATCACCCCCCTGGAAACACGCCTCAACCGGATCGTCGATTGTGTTGCCATAGAGATCACGAATCCCCGTCTTAACGGTCACACAGTACCTGCCTCCCGGGGTCTTATCCCAGGTGATATAAGCGGCTTGAATATCATCATAGGCATTCCACCAAACGCTGGGAGCTTCTACAGTAATTCCATTATCCGTTACAGTAAAATGATCCTGGATCGATTCAGGGTCAATCAGTCCGCGGAACTCCACCAGTATAGGTTCATAATAATCAATCACCCGCGAGTTCGTGTCGTCAGATCCTCTGATCCGCAGAACCGAAGGCGGAGGCGCCGTGGTAAAATTGGCAAGCCCTTCCTTACTCAGTGCAGCACCATTGACACTTTCCGCTGTTTCAGCAACGCGAACGGTATAGGTTGTATCCAATGCCAACAGCTGGGTGGGCGTATAAACCAGCACAGTGTTATCCTGATTCCATACCGTCTCCCCATTGACAGCTGTTCCCCTGGGCATCGGTCAGCGTGAATGCTTCTGCGGTTAAGCGCGTCGCCATAGGCGTGTTAAAGCGGATATTGACCCCCACATCCAGGGGCACATTCGTACCGCGATTGACCGGCTTGATTTCTACGACCCGCGGGAGCGCTGTCACAAAGGTCCATTCAAAAAGCTCCGGGAGTTCAGCACTCGCCACACTCTGCACACCTGCAGGCACGGTTACCTGATAGGTGGTACCTGCGTCCCATCCTGGCAGCGGGTCAAAGCGATAAATGCTGGTGTTGACCCACATCCCCTGTCCGGTGATATTGGGGGCAATTTGCAGAGGGAGGGCGGCACACTGCCCCGCCTGAACAGCAACTTGCCCGGAGCAGTTGATTGGCACCATAGGATAGTTAAAGGTAAGTATCAGCGGTGTATCGCTGCGCACGTCAGTCGTTGAGGCTACCGGGGCGGCATGTGTCACTTCCAGAGGACCAATGGTGGAAAAATCAAAGGACAGTTCAGTCATTAAAGTTTTGCCGTTTTCCGCAGACGCATCTGCACCGACAGAAACGTGGTAGCGCACACCAGAGGCTAAAACTTTAGGCATGAAGGTCACCGTATTAGCATCATCCCAGACAAACGTCCCTTCCACCTCCGGCTTTACCTTGATCGCCCCTTCAACACTCTCACGATTCATAGGCTGCGTGAACCGCAGCAAAATTCCAGCTTTAGTGTTTACCTCTTCGCCAGGGCGGGGGATCGCTTTCACAATCGCGGGGGGCAAATCCGCCGTGAAACCCGGTTCAGGTTCAGGCGTTGGCGCTTCTGTAGGGGTCGGGGGACTCTCAACAGTTGGCGAAATCGTAGGTCGGTTAACAGGCGTCGCCGAAGCAACGACGATATCGGTCGGCTCTGCAGGTACGACCTCTCCCGGCAACAACCCCCTCACTATGAAAACAGCAACCAGCAGAGCTGCTAAAGCAGCCCCGTAACCCCACACGGGCATACGCCACTTTGGTTTAACCGTAACCGGACCATGCGCGTGGTGTTCACGGCGCAGACGTACCGCCAATCGATCAATAAACGAACTTGTCGGTTTGATTTTCTCAACATGGTGACGGAGTGATTGGTCAATAAGATCGGGTTGATCACCCGGAATGTTATTCTGATTTTTTTTATTCATCTCGCACACACCTTTCCCTCAAATCTGTGATAGCCCGTGAAATCAACATTTTCACCGCCGCCTGACTGCGCTGCATAACATGCGCAACATCGGCGATACTCAATGCGCCCCAGTAGCGCAACCTTAAGGCATCCACCCGATCAGGGCTAATCTGGGGCAGCCCATGTTCCACACACTCCAGCAAGTTTTGCATGTCCGCTTGTGTTTCGGGATTTTTCTCCTCAGCATCATCAGGCAGGCTTTCGATTTCATCACCGATAAAATCACGCCGGTCCCCATACTGGCTGCGGTAGAAATCCGCGCATTTATGACGGGCGATCCCGAACAACCAGGGAGAGAAATTCCCCCGCACCTTGGACCGTTGAATCCCCTCCAAACAAGCCAGGAAAGTCTGGGCAGTCAGATCTTCCGCATCCGGTACACTATTCGTTCGAGAATAGGTATAACGGTACACCGGCAGCACATACCGGCGGTAAAGCGCGTCAAACGCGTCCGGGTCAGTTGCAGCCAACCCGATGAGCTCCTGATCCTCCAAATCCATCAATGCGTGCACATGTTCCTCCGGCTATAACCCTTTACAAGCACACCATAAGCCGGTGAATCGGGTGTGCCGGCAAAGGGCTGGTGACAATACTGACAGGCCCTTATACTTTATGTCGTGTTATCGAGATAAAGGTAACAGGGAGAATTGGGCGTTTCAGAAATCTGGCAAAATCAAGGGTAGAGTAATTCGTCAGCTTTCGGAAAGACCCCTGGGAGTACCTTCCTCTTACATTCATTATATACCGATGTTTGTTTCGATGTTGAACCCCTGGAGTGTATGAAACAAAAATCAATTTGTGGTACTATCTATTCAGATAGAGTAATCTCAAAATAGATGACATTCCAAAGATTTCGAAGTGTTGATGCATAAATACCAAATATTGGGGGTTCAATGATGACGCATAATAAAAAACACATGAGCTCCAGAGATGTGCTTTTCAGCTGTCGCGCAACGGCAATCACTCGCCGGGATTTCATTAAAGTTACCGCTGCAAGTGTTCTGGCGGTCGGAACAGTTGGATGCAATCCACTGCAGGCAGTTAAGAATCCAACACCAACCAACCAGGTGACAAATACCGAAACCCCAAATACTACAATTCCACCTGTTGCATCCCGACCAACGAAATCCCCAACGCCCACCCTTCCCGCGCCATCCCCCACACCGCAACCGGCACAGGAGGCACTCCATGCAAACGTGGCGTTCGTCAAGACGACCGACCGTGCAGTGGGTGTCCAGCGCGCTCTGAACCTTCTGGGCGTCAACCCGGTGGATGGAAAAACCGTGCTGCTCAAGCCCAATTTCAACAGCGCTGATCCGGCTCCAGGCTCCACCCACAACGACGTTCTCCGTACGCTGGTCACATCCCTCTGGGAAATGGGCGCGCGGTCAATCACAGTGGCCGATCGCAGCGGGATGGGGAACACGCGGCAGGTCATGGAGCGGAAGGGAATCCCGGATATAGCGGAAGCATTGGGATTTGACACGCAGGTCCTGGACGAATTGGAGGCAGACGGTTGGGAGGAAATAATCCCTACCGACAGTCATTGGTCGCATGGATTTCTCTTTGCCCGTCCTTTCCTGAAAGCCGATGCTATCGTACAGACTTGCTGCCTTAAAACCCACCGCTACGGGGGGCACTTCACCATGTCGCTAAAAAATTCAGTGGGGATGGTGGCTAAATTCGGACCGGACGGATACGCCTATATGCAGGAACTCCACAATTCCCCCCACCAGCGCGCAATGATCGCCGAGATCAACACCGCTTACCAACCCGCGCTGGTGGTGATTGACGGCGTGGAGGCATTTGTGCGGGGTGGACCAGGGACAGGGGAGCTGGTTCAGACCGAGGTGGTGCTGGCAGGAACCGACCGGATCGCGTTGGACGCAGTCGGTGTGGCAATCCTGCGTGCCTTTGGCACAACACCCGAGGTGGCGCGCGGCGTGATCTTTGAACAGGAGCAGATTGCCCGTGCCGTCGCACTTGGTCTGGGAATCTCACGCCCCGAGGATATCGATCTGCTGACAGATGACGCTGCTAGCGCTGCATATGCCGCACAGATTCAGGAAGTGCTGCTTTCCTCATAGCGCCTCCCAAACCCAAAACGGTTGCGTCCGTCATCAAAGACTGGACTGATCCAAAGGAGACCATGATGAACCTGGATATCCGCACTTTTGGTGCCGTCGGCGATGGCATAACCCTCAACACCCAAGCCATCCAGAACGCTGTCGACGCGGCGCACGAGCAAGGAGGTGGTAAGGTAACAATCTCCCGAGGACGCTATCTGACGGGGACAATCTATCTTAAAAGTAACGTTGTGCTGGAAATTACCAGCGGTGCTGTGCTTTTGGGCAGTTCACAGATCGCAGATTATGCCACCGACACGCACAAACAGATGTACCGGGGAGAACCCCACATGAATCGCTGCCTGATCTTCGCCCGGAATGCCCATAACATAGGTCTGGTGGGCTATGGCGCGATAGATGGGCAGGGGCAACGCGCCAACTTTCCGAATCAGGACGATCCCCAGAGAAACCGCCCTATGCTGATTCGGTTTCTTAATTGCTCAAATATCCGACTGCGCGACCTGACGCTAATCAGCCCGGCAAGCTGGACTTCAGCATGGCTCTACTGCTCTGATATCGTAGCAGACGGACTCCGGATCCATAGCCGCGTAAATGGCAACGGAGATGGACTGGATTTCGACGGGTGTAAAGACGTACGCGTGAGCAATTGCTCTTTTGACACCAGTGATGACAGCATTTGCCTGCAAACCTCACGTCCGGATCGCCCTTGCCGTGATATCGTTATCTCCAATTGTACATTTACCAGCAAATGGGCTGGCATCCGCATCGGGCTTCTATCCCGAGGGAATTTTGAAAATGTCACTGTCACGAATTGTGTGTTCCGGGATATCGACGATTCAGGATTGAAAATCCAGATGTGTGAGGGGGCAGAGATGAAACGGATGATTTTCTCCAACCTGGTGATGGTCAATGTGCCCCGACCCATCTTCCTGACTTTTTGCCAGCAACGGGCTTGTGTGGACGCGCCGGCAGGCGTGGCGTCCATGAAGGCCTTGCGGGATATGGTGTTCAGCAATATCCTGGTGGATGCGGTCGACAGAGGAAAGGATGCAGCGATCATCCTTACCGGCTTGCCCGGACATCCGGTAGAGAACATCACGCTGAGCCACATCACCATGCGCTGCCAGGGAGGGGGCACCCTGGAGGATGCCCGGTTGGAGCTTGCCGAATTGGATATTGCGGTCCTGGAGAACCACTGGCCTGAATACCAATATCTGGGAGGAACGGTGCCTGCCTACGGTCTCTATGCCCGGCACGTACGCGGACTTACCACGGATCATGTGGAGTTCAGCACTGCGCTGCCGGATGAACGTCCGGACATTGTTTTGTTGGATGTGGATTAGCTATTGGGCAGCGGGGCTCTATGGTGCTGATATAGATACTTCTTGATGCAAATAAATAATCCGGAACAACGCCCGGCTCGTATTGCGCCTATTTATCGATAATCTTCCGTCAAAAATGACTCTGTCCTAATCGGCAACGGCGATAAAGAGTCCGGAGGCTTTGGTAACATGGAAAGCGCCGCGCGCTGCAATGGCAGCATTCACCTGGTCACGCACGTGCGCCGCGACGGCGTCCGTCCATTGGAACTCAGCCAGCGTTTGCGAGGAACGAAGATAGGCGATCACCGGTTCTACGTCGGTAATCTCAAGACTATCCTCGTAATCACGCCGTTCCACATCCCCAAACACCTGGGCAAGCTGTGAAGCGCCGTTCTCCAGGGTAAAAGTCGAGGAAACCTGGGAGAAACGTTCCGGCACTAGATGCGGTGCAAACGGTTGCAGGAGCGCCCACATCTCGCCCATATGGGTGGCACCCACAGTAGAAGCATAAACATGCCCGCCTGTTTTCAACACGCGCTGGATTTCCGCGAGGGCTTGCGGACGGTCAGGCACATGATACAGCATATGGTTGGCGATGACAGCATCAAAAGAGGTGTCGTCATAAGGAAGGTCCTGGGCATCCGCGATTTCAAAACTGATGGGATGCTTCACAGCCATACCCCGCAGATTCCGCCGCGCAGCCTCAACCATCCCAGGCGAGGAATCCGACAGCGTGATCTCCCACCCCCGGGGGACACGACTCCGATTCTGCACCCAGAGGTCGCCGGGACCGCACCCGAGCTCGAGGATGGCAGCGCGGGTACGGAGTTGAAATTGATTGAAAATCCATTGCTGCCAGGGAACCGGGTTTGTGCTGAACAGCACATGGATTTGAATGCGCGCGTTGAGGTTTGAAGCATCCTTATATTGCTTGCGTACCTGTTCTTGCATAACACCTCTTCACAAATCAGTAAGTATCCCATCTAACACAAAATCGACCGCAGTTTTAGCCAAAAAGTACCGTCTTCTATACCAGACCGCATCCGAGCTAAAACTGCATAGCGTGGTTTTTACGCTCTACATCCAGCCTTCATGGCTGCGCGTTTTATTGTGCGCGTTGATATTCTCTAACACCTTTTCGCTGTTCACCTGCAGCATCTCGCACAAACCCAAACAGTAAATCATTAAATCACCGACAGCATCCACTATATCAGCTTTTTCGCTGATGTCCGGCGCCGGACGTTTGTCGCTGCGCTTATACGCATTCGCCAACTCCCCCAGTTCCTCCACCATCAGCACAATTTCCTTACCGACGTCTGACACATTGAAATTGCGATCAACTTTATTCTGGTAGATGGAACGCTGTAGTTTTAATAAATCAATCATCTTTTCTCTCAGGTTGCACCAGTTTATCCGGTGCGATAAATGGCTGATAGGTATCAAGATAAGAAAATACAGCATCCACACCGTGAGCAACGTAGTAAAATTCTCTTATGGGGAGTGCAAAACGCTCACGGTAAAAGTTCTCGAAAACATTAATAAGCGGTGCATAGAATTCCATTGTATTGAGCAGAACAATCGGCTTGGTGTGCTCTTGCAACTGCCGCAAGGTGAGGACTTCAAATAACTCTTCCAAAGTGCCGAAACCTCCCGGTAGCGCGACAAAAGCATCGGCGCGCGCTGCCATCTCAGCCTTGCGTTCCCGCATATCGCCCGTGATAATCATTTCATCGGCAGCAGTGTAACTGATACGCTTGTCTTTGAGCATTTCGGGCATCACGCCAATGACATATCCACCGCCCCGGGTGACCGCGTGGGCAACCTCGCCCATCAGACCTACATCGGCACCCCCATACACCAGGCTGTGTCCTAAATGCGCCAGTTTCGCGCCAAATTGGCGGGCAGCATCGTAGAAACCTTGTGCCAATGCGCCACTCGATGAACAGAACACACAGATTTGCATTACAGTTCCAGTACAGCTTCTGCTGCAAGCCAGAATAATTTTTCCCGTGTGCTGTGCTGTCTATCCCATCCACGGGCGTCCCAATCGCTACCACTTACATCATCGCCCCCGTACAGCAATTGGGCAAAATGTACACCGCGATAGCGCGCCACAGCAAAAAAGGCTGCCGCCTCCATCTCGACCGTCAGACACCCCTCCTCGCGCCGCTGTTTTATCTTGCCGGGAGTTTCGCGATAGATCGCGTCCGTTGTCCACGTCCTGCCAACCACATACGGTATTTGCCGGCGCTCGAGCACGCGCTCAATAGCCTGCACCGCCTCTCCCGATGCATGAACTTCGCGAGTCGGGGGCATATAATGATACGATGTTCCTTCATCACGAATAGCAGCGATGGGTACCACAACGTGTCCAACTGTTAATTCACTGTCAAGGACGCCCGCCCCACCGCAAGCGATAAATTTTCTGCAACCGAAGGCAATAGCTTCCTCCAGAAGCGCTGCCCCAAGTGGGGCACCCACACCGGGATGGAACACAGTAAACTGTCTGCCGTCTAAATCCATATTATAAAAGGGATGTAAGCCTATTTCGGAACGGGAATTGACAGCCAACACAGCGCGTTCAGTATTGACCAGGTCTGTAATGACTTCCTGGAAAAAGCAGACCACACAAGCCTCGGAAACATCCGCAGGTTTAATCAGCTTCATAGGATCAAGTATTGCTTCACGATCTTCATCATATTCTAAAAGCGGGATAACCAGGTCCATATTGTCACCTGCTCAGTTAAAATTTTATGCAAATATCGATATCACCCGTGCATGACGGGACAAACACACATCTGGCATGTATAGTTTGCATTATACGTGGTTAGATTTGCGAAGCAAACGGGGATGCTCCTGTACACCCTGGTGTGGTATACTAACGATCACAATGAACGAAACAAAACGCGCATCTGCTGTTATGTCCCAGGCTGCCTTACTCACGGTAGCAGCTTATGTTGCCGCGCAGATATTGGCTGATATTGGAAGTTTAAAGATAGCGTTATTCGCGGGATTCAGTATTGATGGGGGGACGTTTGTTTACCCCTTGACCTTCACCTTACGCGATTTGGTACATAAACAATTAGGACGCAGGGCAGCCCGAACGCTTATCATCGCTACCGCTGTGATTAACCTGCTGATGGCGGGTTATTTTGCATTCTTGAGCCAGCTCTCTCCTGACCCCAGTTGGGCTCTGCAGCAGGCGTTTTCGGCATATCCTGAGTCCTGTCTGGCGGATTGTCGTCGCCAGCATCGCCGCTGAAATCATAAGCGAGTTGTTGGACACAGAAATATATCACATTTGGGTCACAAGAGTCACCCGACGCTTTCAATGGGCGCGGGTGCTGTTGAGCAACAGCTTCAGTGTTCCTGTGGACAGCCTGATATTCTGTTGGGGAGCCTTTGGCGGATTGCTGCCAACAGGCGTCGTATGGTCTATTTTTAGTGCCAATGTCCTTATCAAGGGCCTGACAACCCTGGTAAGTTTGCCCGCTATTTATCTTGTAAAGGAAGAAAATTAATATGGTTAAGTCAGAGAAAAGTACATCTGAGGAAGTGAAACACGCTACAGAAACCGATGACAGTAAAGACAATACCGACGCCGTCATCAGCGCTTATCTGAACAGTATTGGCCAAAATCAATCTCTGGATGGAACAGTGGAAGACACGCCACTGCCAGAAGGACACCAATCTGGATTCATTGCTGTTATCGGACGCCCCAATGTGGGCAAATCAACCCTGGTCAACGCTCTGGTCGGAGAAAAAATCTCGATCGTGTCCCGCAAACCTCAGACGACACGCACACGTGTCACAGGAATCTCGACAAAACCGGCGTACCAGATGATTTTCATCGATACACCTGGGATTCACAACAAACAGGGACACAAACTCAATAAACGGATGGTCGCTACCGCGGTTGCAGCTATTCCAGATGCGGATGTGATACTTTTTGTCGTGGATGTCCTTGCACCAGTGAACGAAGAGGACCGGTACATCGCGCGTTTGTTAGCGGAGAAAGCCAGCAAACGCCCGGTGGTTTTTGTGCTGAATAAGATGGACAGACTGACATTGGACAGAGCCCAGGACCGCATTGAAGCCTACTGGGCATTATTACCCAATTACAGTGACTCGATCCCGACCAGCGCGCTTAAAGGCACCAACATCAGCTTACTGCAGGAAAAAATCCTGACCCATTTACCCGTGGGACCACGCTATTACCCCGGCGATCGAATCACCG
This sequence comes from uncultured Chloroflexia bacterium, assembly GCA_963700595.1. Taxonomy (GTDB): domain Bacteria; phylum Chloroflexota; class Anaerolineae; order B4-G1; family SLSP01; genus PWVB01. The sequence continues at coordinate 621,021 of CAVOYE010000005.1, read as the reverse complement.
ATCAAACCGAGACTATGATTGCCTCTGAGTTGATTCGCGAAGCAATGCTCAGGTTCACACACCAGGAAGTACCCCATGCCGCAGCTGTGCTCATAGAAGATTATAACCTGCGAGATAACGGCGTCATCTATATCTCCGCCACCATATGGGTTGAACGAGAATCGCAAAAACCCATCGTCATCGGCAAAGACGGAGCACTCCTTAAAAGAATAGGGTCGATTTCACGCAAGGAGCTTGAACGCTTTGTGGGCGGAAAGGTTTTTCTCAACTTATGGGTCAAAGTTCAACCGGACTGGCGCAATCACGAACCGCGCTTACGCGAGTTAGGTTACTAAAAATCAGCACGGGTTAAAGAGGGTGTTATGATTCCCATCGGTTCTATTGTCAACGCACTCACAGTTATTGCTGGCAGTACCATTGGTTTGATCACGAAAAACAAACTGCCCGACCGTTTCAAAGGCATCATTTTTCAGGCAGTAGGGCTGGCAACGCTGGTCCTGGGTATGCGGATGGCTTTCGAGGTCAAAGATTTTGTCATCTTCATCTTCAGCCTGATCTTTGGCGCCGTCATCGGAGAAGCCACACACCTGGAAACCCGCATGGAGCAGTTGAGCGAGTGGCTAAAAGCCAGGGTGCGTATCCGAAACGAGCGCTTTACCGAAGGTTTCATCACTGCATTTCTCATTTTTTGCGTGGGGTCAATGACATTTGTTGGCGCGATCAATGAAGGGCTAACCGGCGATCGCACACTTATCCTGAGCAAATCTGTCCTGGATGGTTTCACGTCGATTGTCCTGGCATCCGTGTACGGTGTCGGCGTGCTGTTTTCCGTGATACCGCTTTTTCTTGTGCAGAGCAGCTTAACACTCCTGGCAACACCTTTCCAGGCGCTTTTCACGGAGCTGGTGATTGCCCAGCTAACAGCGTTGGGAGGGGCGTTAATTCTGGCAATCGGGTTTAATCTGCTGGAAATTAAAAAGATTAAGACGATGAATTTACTGCCGGGTTTACTCGTGATCGTGATATTAACACTGATCTTCTCGTAAGGGGGCAGCAAACATCCTCAACCGCGCTTTCAAACCTACCGGCGCAAAATAACCGGCAAACGAATCTGGTGCGTTGCCACTAAAACTGTAAATATTGCGGTATTGTCACCTTCATTCGTTTCTGCGATCTGATGGTTGCCGTCCACAGTCACCAATACCGTGTGCGCACCCAACGAAACATCCAACCACAACACATCAGCGGTTGTATAAAGCCCGCCACATCCCTTAACAGGTGCTGGAACTGTCAAAGATGCCAGCTCCTGACAGGAATCCATATCCGTCAGCGTCACGGAAAAGTGAAACGAGAACGGTATGTTTGAAATCAGCGGCGTGCCGGTTGGAGAGCATCTGGTCATAGTGGCTCATGATGTTATTGCTGTCCAGGTCAATGCAACCGTAATTGCAGGAGCAGAAACTCCGCTGGGCATCATCACTGTGCCTACAAATATGGATATCGAGTAGCTGGAAACCCTACCAGTATACTTGCGGGATCAAGGTTGTCTCGGGTGAACTGAAATCCGCCAGTTACGCCAGCGGTAATCTAATGGTGAAAGTGCTGCCCTCTTTCAGCACACTCTCTACCTCAATACGTCCGCCATTTGCCTTGATTAAATTGTCACATAATGCCAGGCCTAAACCGACACCATATAACTTGGTAGTGTATAACGGTTCGAAAATATTCGCCAGGTTCTCCTGAGAGATACCCATCCCGGTATCCCGCACACCAAGAATCAAATCATCATTCTGGCGCTGCGCGGTCAACGTCATATTCCCGCCATCCGGCATGGCTTGATAGGCGTTGACAATCAAGTTGGAGAGTATCTGTTCAATATGTTGGGGATCCACGAGCACGGGCGGCAGACCATCTGAAATATTTATAGTGATACGCACTTTTTCAGGAGCAGGATAGTTTGTCACTGTTTGTTTCACCAAGAACATAACGTCGACCGGACTCTTTACAACCGGTTTGATTTTTCCATAGGCAAGTAGATCGTTAATAATTTTTTCTGCTTTTTTCGTTTCAGATGCTATGATGTTAAGATTTTCGATGATGGTATCTTCGGCATCAGGTTGCACCATTCTCAGGTAATAAACCGCATTTGAAATCACCCCGAGGGGATTCCGTAATTCATGTCCCACGCTGCCAGAAACTTGTCCAAGAACAGCTAATTTTTCACGACGTATCAATAACTCCTGTGCGTTCTGCAACGCCTGGGTGCGCGCTTCTACCATTTCCTCCAATTGTGTAGAGTATTGGTGGAGCTCAATTTCCGCTTTCTTCCGCTCTGAAATGTCCACCATACTAATCACACCGGTATATGGAGATACATCCGGTGTCGCAAAATGAACATCGACAATAACATTGCGGGGTTCTCCTGCAAAATTTATTATCAAGCTTTCCAGCGTTGTTTGCCCGCGCCCATCAAATAAACAGGCGATGATTTCAGCGAATGCCTGGTATGATTCCGCTGTAAATGTGCTTATAAATCCGTCCATCAACGCTTGTTTGTTACCGGCGGCATATAAACTGATGGCTTCGTGATTGACATTAATCACCTTCAGTTTATGAAACAACATATCAAGGAATTCGGGGTGATCTCTCATATACAGTCGGATATCCTGAATGCCCTGAGAGCGTAACTGCGCAAAGCTGGCGGACACTCCCGGCGCATGTGCGTCAAAAAGTGCAACAGGGGCAGTATCAAACAGGAACTGGGTTCGCCGCTCACTCTCTGTTAACTGTCGAAAGGTTTGATTGTATTCATATTGCAGGAAAAAGATGAGTAAAGATGTATTAATCAGGAAGGTAAGAATGAACCTGATCGATAATGGAGCCTCAGGATAGACAAAGCTAAAACCAAACGCGTGGATCATGCTAAAGAACACAATAGGAAGCAGCCAGTTGTAACTATTCCCGCCGATTTTAATAAACCATTTTCTCTTAAAAAGCACCACGCCAAGGGTAATCAGTAGAAATATCAACTGGGAAAAAGTCGCAAATATTGTGCTCGCTGCCGGAAAAATCAAAGCCACGAACCCCAATATGATAAAACCGGCTAAGATGCCGGTCAGCAAATATGCAGTTGTTATCGCCCGGAACGTAAGGAATACACTTCCGATCAGCAACAAGGTTGCCAGCGCCGCTGTAAAAGCAAAAAGAGGTGTATCAGTTATACCTGATTGGTTATATTTAATCAGAGCCCAGAGGGGTCCAATAAAATAAATGAACCAGGCGAAAGTAAGCACCAGGTGTCTGTTTTTTTTCTGCCTGAATAACATATCCAGGAAAACTGTTGAAGCCAGAAACCGAATCCCGATCAAAGCCATCAATGCAATAGAAAAATCATCTACCGCCATAGTCCTATCCTTTTTGCCGGAAGATACAAATCAAAATGCTGATTATCAAAAAAACTATTCCGTGCTTCTATCTACCAAATTATTAGAAAACTTTTTTTACAGAACTTCATCGCCCTTCGTGTTTCCAGAGGACAAGCAGAACTTCTATGTTCCAGCAGATGGATTACCGCTTTCATCATCCTGCAGTAAGGGAAGGTAGAAAGCGAAGGTGCTGCCCACGCCTGTTTGAGAGGATACCGAGATACGCCCGTTGTGAATTTCCACGATCTCTTTGGCGATTGCCAATCCCAAACCGGTTCCCGGCACACTGCGTTGAGATTCCACCCGATAGAAACGCCCAAACAAGTGCGGGATGTTTTCTGCTGAGATGCCTATGCCTGTATCTGTAACCCGCACGCCAGCCCAATTCCCAGGTTCAAGCCTGTCGGATCCGGGCCAACCTACCTTTCCCACACCATCAGCGAGGATTACCTGACATTCACAAGTTATAGATTCATGTTTCGGTGTATATTTGATGGCGTTATTCAGTAAGTTGCGAATAACTTGCCGCAGTTCTATTATGTCACCCCACACGTTAAGGTGCGTTACCCCCTCCAACCTCAATATCTGAGCTTTGTTATCCGCCAGCGGTAACAAATTGGCAGCTTCGGTGTAGGCTAAATCTACGAGATTGAGTATTTGAGGGTTGTTCATTTTACGGCGGCTGTCTATGCGCGACAGCTCAAGAACGCCATCAATGAGCTCAGCCAAAACACGTGTTTCGGTACGAATTTCCTTCACCATTTTGAGGCGCTGCTCATTATCAAGCCCGTTGTACATATTTTCAAGATTCCCGACAATCAACGTGATCACTGAAAGGGGGGTGCGTAATTCATGGGAAACATTCGATACAAACTGGTTCTTAATGCGTTCAGCTTCTTTAAATAAAGTTATATCGCGCTGGACCGTCACCAAGCCGATTATGGATGGCTTATCATTCTCAGCAGAATCTGATGAATCGAGGCGTGCGGCAAGTGGGGCAACAGTCAAAGCAGTGTTGACCAAATCACCTTTTTTGCGCACACATAACATCTCACTGCGCCACATATCCCCGGCTCTTACAGCCTGTTGGATATCCCCATCAGGATCGGTTAGTAAATCATCATTAGACAGAGCGTTCCAATGAAGTCCCAACAACGCGTCGTTATCATAGCCGGTCAGTGTTTGTGCAGCTGGATTTGCATAGTTAATGACGCCGTGCATATCGGTGACAATAACCGCCTCTCCTGCCGCCTCGAGAATAGCGTGTGTCCGGTCACGTTCACTTTGCAACTCAGAAGTGCGTTGAGCGACGATATCTTCCAATTGATTGGCGTATCGTTGTAACTCACCGTAAAGACGATGGATTTCATCTTCAGCCTTCTGTCGTTGGGTCCGTTCCTGTAGCAAACGGCGATAACGGTTAAGTCGTAAAATGGATCGGATGCGTGTTCGCAATTCGACACTATCAAACGGCTTGCTGATGAAGTCATCGGCGCCAGACTCGATCCCTTTTAATCGAAATTCACGATCGTCCAGGGCTGTAATCATCATTATAGGGACTTCACGCAAAACAGGGTCTCTGCGCATTTTTTGGCAAACCTCAAAACCACCAATACCAGGCATCATCACGTCCAATAGAACGATGTCTGGATGGAGTTTCGCAGCTAAATCCAACCCTTCATAACCGTCCCGGGCAAAGGCAAGATGATATCCCTCTTTAAACAGGAGAGCTTCCAGACTTTCCCGAGCGCTGGGTTCATCATCCACAATGAGTACAATATTTTCTTCGGGCATAGATAGATTTGACGGTGCGCTTTCATCATCATATACATATGCCGGTTGCGCATCAAAACCCTGATGCGAGTCATTCACTTCCATTTTCACCACCCTGCCCCATTGAAAGAACTCCCTTCTGTTATACTCACAGTAACATAACAATTATTCATCTAAGGCGCCAGCAAACCCCTGATAGTCGTTGTCAGGTCAACTAAACTGACCGGTTTGCTCAGATAACCATTCGCGCCAGCGTCGAAACATCGCTGGCGATCTCCAGGCATCGCCAACGCAGTCAACGCAATAATGGGGATATGGGCTACCTCCTGGTCTGCTCGAATGCGGTTAATCGCCTCCAATCCATCCATCTGAGGCATTTGAATATCCATCAGGACCAGATTGGGACGTGTTTCCAGGGTTTTTTCAACAGCTTCAATACCATTGTGCGCTACAATTACCCGGTACCCTATAGCCTGTAAATATTCAGAATAAGTTTGGACAATGGTGTCATTATCCTCGGCGATCAAGAGCATCGGTTTTTCGTTGCTGCGCTGCCCATCATCCGATGTGTTCAATTCTTTCAGAACTTTATCACTTCTTTGAGCAGGAAGCCTGGACGGTATTTGCAGGCAACTTCCATGGTAATGTCACCGTAAAGCGACTGCCCTGACCCTCCTGGCTTTCAACCGTTACACCTCCGCCATGTAGCTCAGTTAATCTATGCACAAGGGTCAATCCCAATCCCGTTCCCTGATATCGCCGGGACAAACCCTTATCCAATTGGACAAATGGTTGGAATAGATTGTCCATTTCCATTTCCGCGATACCAATGCCGGTATCCCACACAACAAAGTGAACCACATTTTGTGAATCGTCCCCAAGCACATCCAGGCCTATCGCGCCACCCTCAGGGGTGAATTTTACTGCGTTACCTAAAAGATTAACCAGGATTTGCCTGAATCGCCGCATATCAACTGGAATTGTCGTGACCTTATTATCATAATTAAAATTGACAGTAAGCAGTTTATCACGGGCGGGTTGGTCAATCAGGCGCAGACATGCCCGGCATAAAGGCTCCATGGCGGTGGGCATAACTTCAATTGCCAACTTTCCCGCCCCTATCTTGGCAATATCCAAAACTTCGTTGATCAATTCCAATAAATGCCTACCAGCTTCCCATATACTGTGCAGGCTTGATGCTTGTTTAGGAGTTAATGGACCATAAACTTCTTCCTGGAGGGCTTCAGATAAACCCAGAATGGCACTCAAAGGCGTACGTAATTCGTGGCTCATGTTCGCCATAAACTCATCCTTTAATTGCGCCGCCTTTGCCAACTCCGCATTAGCTGAACTTAATTCTTCTGTACGCTCCGCTACCCGCTGGGCAAGATTACCCCGTTCTTCCTGCAATGTCGCATAGAGCTGTTCAAGTTCGCTCAGTTGCGTCTGCACCTGGCTGTAAAGTTGTGAGTTACGAACAGCAGCTGCAATCTGATCTGCAAGTGTTTCGATGACCAGGATATCATTCTCTGTAAACGCATTCAATTCAGGGCTCTGAACATCAATCACGCCCACCACCTTCAACCCGGAGCGAATCGGCACACTGAGTTCAGAGTGGGTTGAAATAAGTTTTGAATACAAATTAATGAAATGCGGTTCCTGGCTCACGTCATTTGCCAATAATGTCTCTCCACTATGGGCAACCCAGCCAATCATACCCTCACGCATCTTGATACGGTGATTGGCAGGGGGTGTTACGCCAAATGACCCAGCACTGGTCTTCATATTGAGATATTCTTCCTCATCATCCAGTAAAAACAGCGCCACATGGTTATAACCAAAACGACCGTGAACCAATTGCGCCGTTGTATTCAATACGCTATCCAGCTCGAGTTCGCTTGATATTTGCCTGCCTATTTGATTGAGAACTGCTAACTGCGCCGCCCTTTGGGTTAAAACTTTTTCTACAACCAGCCTTTGGGCCAAATCGCGCTGTGCTGCCTGATATAATTGCCTGTTTTCCAGAATCAAACGCTGTTTTTCCAGAACATTCCCGATCTGAAATAAAAGCTCATCGACATCTAAAGGTTTCGTAATATAGGCTGAAGCTCCTTCATTCATCGCTTCGACTGCAGTCTCTATTGACGCATGGGCAGTCGCCATAATGATCATCATATCAGGCTGAGCGGTTTTCATCGGCTCCAGTAACGCTGTCCCTATCACGTCAGGCAATCGCAGGTCCACAATACCGACGTGGTAAAACTGCGCCTGCACCTTTTCCAGGGCTTCGCGACCCGTACCTGCCGCATCGACCTGATAACCTTTGTGTCTTAAAATCATCATCAAGGTATTGCGGCTACCACTATCATCATCAACGATAAGGATGGATTTCGTGATTTCTTCGTTCATGCCGGCGCCTCCAGCGTCTCACCAGAATTAACCTGGACAGGCAAGCAGACAGTGAAAGAGCTGCCAATCCCTACTGTACTTGACACAGTGACACTCCCTCCATTGGCGTCCAGAAGAATTTTAACCAGCGACAAGCCCAACCCAATACCGGAATCTTTCATCGTAAACAGGGGCTCGAATAGGCGAGGCATCATTTCCGGCGCAATCCCATGTCCTGTATCTGCGAAGGTAACATGAATGTACTGCTCTGCCTCGACACGATCAGCATTTTCACCTATATCACATGCGTGTTCATCCGCTTTGATCTCTGTGCGGATGCGCAGACTACCGCCCTCAGGCATTGCTTGTACTGCATTGAGAATCAGATTAAAAAAAACAAGCGTCAAATGATTTGCATCCGCCAAAATATTCGGCAAAGAACTATCATATTCTTTCTTTACAACACAGTCATTCTCCGTACTAACCTCGGCTAAGGCCATATCAATGATCTGATTAACATTAACTAAATGCTTTGCAGCCTTGCTGGTGCGCGCGAAATTCAGCAAACTGGTAATGATCGAATCAGATTTTGCAATCGCAGATTCCATGGTTCCAATCAAGGTTCTGATATCCGGGTCATCAAATGATAACCGCTCACGTAATTCATAAGCAACCAATTTCAGCGTACCCAGGGGGTTGCGCAACTCATGACCAATACTTCCTGAGATTTGTCCCAGCGCAGCTAATTTCGTTTGTCGTATCATCTGTTCCTGGGCAGCTTCAAGTTTTTGGGTCCGTTCGTGAATTATTTTCTCTAATTGACTGGAATATTCACGCAAGGTTTTTTCTGCGCGTTGCAGTCTGACCAGAGCTTTTACGCGCAATTGCAGTTCCCGAACCGGGATAGGACGCTCGATATACCCGTCCGCGCCAGATTCCAACCCGTATACCGCGGATTGGGATGTGATTTCTGTGCTGGAAACCAGGATAACAAGCGTGTTGATGTATTGTGGGTCAGACTTAATTCTTTTGCATACTTCAAAACCATTGATGTCAGGGAGAACCACATCAAGAAAAACCAAATCCCATGGCTGCTCCGCAAGCCGCTGCAGGCATTCACTGCCCGTCGATGCCTCTGCTATCTCATAAGTGTTTCCTGCCAAGCCCTGTACGGCTACACTGCGCATCAGCGGATTGTCATCAACAATAAGTATCCGCGTTTTTGTGTCATTCATCATATTTTTACTCACCCACCTTGCAAACTATCAACCGGCAAAATGCACCTATTTTCTGACCACGCTGGCAACCGCACGGTGAACTCGCTTCCCTGCCCTACGATACTTGCTACATGCAAGCTGCCTTCATGTCCCTCAATTAAAGCTTTGACCAATGTTAAACCCAAACCGATCCCTTTCGTTTTCGTGGAGAAAAGGGGCTCAAAAATCCTGTTTAAATTTTCCTCCGGTATACCAATACCGGTATCAGCAATCACCACTTCGACCCATTGACGATGAGGGGGGACTCGATCAGCAACCGCTGATGTGCGGATAGTCAAACAACCCGCTTCTGGCATCGCCTCTACCGCGTTAAGAACCAGGTTATTGAAAATCTGCATAAGCTGTCCATAATCCCCAATAATGCTGGGGTCTACGGAATCCAAGGTACACTTCAGTTCTATATAGTGGGGTACCGGGATGCGTGTCAGGACATCCTTAAGCACCTGGTTAATTTTTACCTGATCTGTGATCGGCTTTTTAGTCCGGGCATAATCGAGAAGGCTGCTGATTATTGCATTAGCAGTTTCGATTTCCTGATCAAGTATATCCAGCGAGTCAAGAAAATCCGGGGGCTCGTTATTTGAAAGCATCCGCAAGATGTATGCTGCATTTTTTATCGAACCAAGTGGGTTCCGCAACTCATGCCCAATGCTACCCGCAAACTGCCCCAAAAACGCCAGTTTCTCCCGGCGGAGCAGCTTCTCCTGAGCAAGCTGCAACGCCTGTGTTCGAGCTTGCACCATTTCCTCCAGTTGTCTGGCATATACCGTAAGTGTTTGACGCGCCTCGAAACGTGCCAAAACATTAGTAATCATCTCACCAACCAATTTCATGAGCCTGAGATCCTCATCTGACCAGGTCATCTCTGCGCGGGTCATACTGAACCCTAAAATACCTGCCAGGGAGTCATGGTGCGCGATGGGAATAGAGAGTACTGAAAGGACACCGTTTCTTTGCCAGTAAGCTTTCTCTATATGAGCGTCCGGTGGAAGATCCTCCATGCGAGGAACATGGACAGTTTCCATTTGGAGCAGCTTGTCCATAACCCAATGAAACGGTTCCAGCGATAAACCCTGGATTTGATCTGCCCGAGACGCCACCTCCCCGTAACACCATTCGTATGTGTGGTCAATGGAATCACTTGCAGGCATTGTAAAAATAAGGTGACAGCGATCAACTTCGAAGAATTCTCCAAGATCCTTGAGGGTCTGGTCTATCTGTTCAGTAAAATTATCAGGGGTTACCGTGACAAATCGCGTGGAAATACTGGTTACCAGTTCTTCCATTGCCAACCGCCGGGTTAAAGCCTGTTCAGCAAGGACGCGTTCTGTGATGTCCCGATTTGCGCTGACAATACCGGTCTGGTTGCCAAATTTATCGACTAACTGGGCAACTTCAGCCAGAATATTGAGGGTTGTGCCGTCTTTGCGCCGGTGTACAGCCTCTCCACGCCAACTGCCGGTTGATGCAAACGGTTGCCCCGTCAATTCGTGCGTTTTGTCAGAATAGACGGGTTGGAGAATGTCTTGATATAGCTTGCCGATTACCTCATCTGCAGACCACCCATACATCATTTCAGCAGCAGTATTCCAGCTTTCAATCACAAAGTTGGTATCACAGGAAATGATGGCATCAGATACACTGTCCAAAAGATATGCCTGGTATTTTAAAGTCTCTTCTGCTTTCCGTTGCGCGGTTATATCCTGACCTGAACTGAGCGTGCCGGTAATGAAACCCGCTTTATCACGTAAAATTGCATTGTGCCATGCCACCAACCGGATTTCACCGCTGACCGTCATTATTTTATTCTCATAGTATTCGACCGGTGGCAGATCACCCGCTACTATTTGTGCACTGACGGCGGCGATGTCTTCGCGGTCTGATTCCAGAATAAATGTATCAAACCAGGGCTTTCCTATAATATCCTCTGCTTCAGCTCCAATGATCTCAGCTCCATATTTGTTAATGAGTATGACCTTCCCATCTGTGTCAAGGGCTAACAGGATGACTCCTGCGATATCGAGATATTCTCGAGCTCGATCACGTTCATTATACATGGCGCTCTCAATTAACGACTTCTCCACAACGTCAATCCTTGCAATACATCTGCAATAAGTCAAACAATGTTTCGAAGTGCAATGGCTTGGGTAGAATAGCAATTGCAGCATTTTCTGCATCAAAATCCTGTAGCAGATCATCTGCATAAGCCGTCATCAACACAATGGGTAGCCCAGGGTTCTGCGTACTTAACTTTTGACATAATTCGATGCCATTCATATTATCCATTCGGATATCTGAAAGCACACAATCAAAAGGCTTGCTGGCGATATGCCGGAGAGCTTCTCTGCCAGATGAAGCCACCAGCGTGTCATAGCCTTTGATCCTCAGGATGTTTGCCAGTGTTTTGGCAAAATTTGGGTCATCGTCGACAACCAGTACATGGGGAGCGGATGCCTCCCTGCGGTTTTGGTAAGGTTGTGGAACTGATTCCGGTGTGTTTGTGTCCATTGGGGGTGGGTTATCAGGCATGCCGACGTTGAATTGCATGAGTTCGCGTATAGCTGAGGATAGATCTTCTGTCGGGTAGCCCTTTAATAACACACAATCTGCCCCAAAACTTTGTGCCCGTTTATATGCTTCACGGTCCTTAGCGATGACAATGGTTTTTGTCGCAGGTGACTCAGTTTTAATGATTTTGAATAAGCTCTCCGTTTCCGCCCCAACATCCTCGGCATCGATGAGGATCAATGCTGGTGAATTATGGCTGATCTTTGACAACAGAGCTTGCTCGTCATCGACAGGCGATTCGAGATACACATCAGGAAATGTCTTCAACACCACAACTAAACAATTGCGCATATAACTCGGGGGGGCGGCAATAATCATGCGCGGATTTTCCGATATATTCGCGTTATTCTCCTCCATCTGTATTTCCATATCTTTATTCTCCATGGGTTGTTATGCTTTTGGGTGGTGGTTTTTTTCACATTCCCATGTTATCATGCTTGATACTCCGCACTCTAAGCGATGTTACCAAACTAACATAAGCAAAATGCCAATTCTTGGCAACAATTCCCTGAATGTTTGTTTAGACAGAATCCCATTCAGCGGGTATCTATGCTCTATTCGGCAATCTCCCATTCATCATTCCAGTACAACGATACCTTCTTGAACTGCATAAAGCGCAATCTGAATACGATTTTCCAGGTTCAGCTTGTCCGCAATATTGCTGACATGAACTCGTACCGTGGATTCGCTGATAAAAAGAGCATCAGCAATGTCCCGGTTGGATACTCCAGTGGCGACAAGCTTAAGAATCTCAAGCTCTCGCTTAGTCAAAAGTTCTGTGGCAGGCGTTGTTGTGGACAATCGGTGTGCATTTAAGATTACTTTATGCGCGATCGTGGGGTGCAGCCAGCTTTGACCATCTGAGACAGCGTTAATCGCCTCCAGAAGCATCTTTGGGGTTGATTCTTTCAACAAGTACCCTTCTGCGCCACAATTGAGTGCGGCGATGATTTGTGCTTCATCAGAAAAGCTGGTTAAGATGAGGATACGCGTTTCAGGCTGATGTAGTTTTATTTCTTTGATGACATCCAGCCCGTTTTTGTTCGGCATAACAAGATCCAGGAGCACAATATCCGGTTTAAGCTGTTTTGTTTTTTGGATCGCCTCAATCCCGTCGGCTGCGTCACCTACCACTAAGAGCCCGGGCTTATGACTGAGCATGCCACGCAGCCCTTCCCTGACCACCGGGTGATCGTCCACAATTAGAATGTGGATTATTTCAGCCATCAGGCACCTCCACGCGAATTTGTACACAGGTTCCTTTCCCCGGGTTTGAATGAATATCCAACCGACTGTTCAACCGTTCTGCCCGCTCACGCATATTCTTAATGCCCAAACCGCCACGTAAAGCTACAGACTCAGGGCTAAAGCCGATGCCGTTATCCTCAATTTTCAGCACTATAGCCCGAGATTCGCACTTTAAACTCACAGCTATATGGTCTGCCTCGGCATGGAGCAGTATATTATTGAGCGCTTCCTGGGCGATACGGTAAAGTTCCAGTTCGACAGAGGGTGTGAGGAAGGGACAAGACTCAAACTCTAATTGTACATCAATCCCTGCGCGTCGCTCGACTGAATCCAACCTGCGGTCCAGCGCTTTTACAAGCCCGTCATTAAGCAATGTACTGGGCATAAGTTCGTAGAGCAGCAAACGCATTTCCTTGACAACCTGATAGGCTATATCACCAATCCGCACCAGGCTCCGTTGGCAAGCCCCAGATTCACCAGCAGCATTCGCATCTGATGCCATTTCTGCAAAAAGGGTCAAACTGTACAGTAATTGGGTAACTGAATCGTGAAGTTCTCTCCCTAAACGCGCTCGCTCTTGCACCACCGCAGCATTCTCAGCCTGTATCCGCAAGCGGTCAGTTTCCACAGCACGTCCTATCTGCGTGCTGATTGAAGTCAGCAGGGCTAATTCTTCCACTGTAAATTGGGGTTGTTTTCTTGTTCTGACGACACTTACAATCCCGACAGGCCCGGTGTTGGTGCGGATAGGCACACCTATAAAGTGCTCCCAATGGGTGACAAATGGCCGGATAGATTCCGGGAGCCGGCTGTGAAATGCGTCCAGGACCAGAGGTTCACGCTGGTTTAGAACCTGATTAATGATTTCTATACTGAGCGGTAGAACATTAATTTTATCCACAATCTCTTCGGAGAGTCCTTGACTCGCTGCCAAACGCAAATGATCGCTTGCCCCACCGGCAGCATTCAATAAATGGATTGCCCCCATATGACAACGCATCGCCTTAAGAGCCCTGCTCAGAGTGCGCTGCACCATCTCCTGTTGATCGAAAGTTTGTCCTGCGATATCGGCGATTTCATAAAGGGTTGAAAGCTCTCGCGTCCGGTCCGCGATGCGACTCTCCATATTCTGGATATAGTCCTGCATCTCTTCACGCAGGTTTGCTTGTTGGATAACCATCGCCAATTCGTCGGATACCTGTGCTATGAATACTTCCCATTGGGCGGGTAGCGCATTGAGCTGCGCAAACTCCAACTTAAGGCATCCAGTCAAGCGCTTTTGAATCATAAGCGGAAAACCTATAACTTCACGGGTGTTTATACCAAAACCGCAGCCGCCTCTGCAGATATGAGGTTGTATCACTGTACGGGCGACCTTGCCGTTTTTTAATTCCGCTATCCCGCTGCAGACCTCGGAAATTGAATACGTCGCGGGTTGAGTCTCAAGGCTATTCCCTTTACCCGCGATCGCGAGGACAGCAGCTTTGTTAAAAGATGCATCAAAATGAAGGATACCCACACATTCGCAGCCGATAAGTTTGCGAAGTTCGTCTGCTGCAGATTGGGCGATTTCCCTGGTCGATTGGGTTTGCAAAATACCGCGGACGATACTGCGCAGCGCCTGCAGCGTGTTGATATAGCGCTGCGATTCAATGCGTGCTTTGACACGCTCAGAGACATCCTCAGTATGAACCAGGATAAAATTGGGAGGCGCGTACGCGAACCTGAAAACAAGATCAGAAAGCATACCTGTGGAGTGTGAGGTATTATGCCACTCCAATTCAATAGTCCGTTGTTCCGCAAAACAAGTCGCGAAATTACTCAAAATCTCAGTCTGGTCCTCATAAAATACGCTTGCCTTAGTTCCCAGTAAATCGGCAATTTTACCGAAGGTTGCATTTTCTGCCGCTTTGTTAAAGTCTGTCAGCACAAAATCATCCGCCATTTTTTGCCAGGTGTAGGTGGGAATAGGCAGCGCTTGATAGAGCGCTTTAAGCGTAGCCTCTCTTTCCCGCAAGGCATCGGTTACCGCCATACGATGGCTTATATCGCGATTGCTGATGCGGCGCCCGAGATAATGGTGTTCCGCATCCCAAACGGGTTGGCACATGTGTTCAATCCACTTTATCTCACCTTCCCGGTGCCAAATACGGTAGCGCATTGTCATGGGTTCCATTGATCTATGCTTGTTCCGGCGATGTTCTAAAACAGCCGACCTGTCTTCCTCCACTATAATCGCCAGCAAAAGGTCGGCATCGTTCAAAAACTCCTGGGCTGTATAACCCGTGATCCCCAGGCACGACGGCGACATATAACGCAGCGTACCCGTTGGCGATTCCCAAATCTCCCAATCATTCGTGTAATCCGCGATCGTGCGGAACTTTAACTCGGCTTTCTGCACCTCAAGCAGGGCATCCTTCAAAGGGGTGATATCCGAGGTAATAATTTGCACCCCACTTACCGCTCCGCCATTGTCCAATATCCGGGAATAAGTAGATTGGAACCATTTTAAACCGGTGTGCAGCATAACCTGATCCTCATAAGTTTGATTTTCTGCTGTTGAAGCTGCACATGCAATTCTATCCAGGTATCGGGACCCATCTTGCATCCCGTATATCTCGAGTATGGATTTACTGATATAATATTCTGGCTTTCCTCCCAGATGCTGCACAGCTTCATCATTGATATTGATGAGCATGCCGTCAACAGTATACAGGCAGATTCCCATCCCGGCAGAATTGAACAGCTTTCTAAGCCTTTCCTCACTTTGCTGCTGAGTTTCCACTGCCTTCTTATTCGTTTCTTTGAGTTCTTCAATCTCTGCACGCAGAAGTTCACACTCACGCTGAGTTTGCTGTAAATCATCCATGTTTAAAATCCAGGCTATTAACTCGAGAGCCAACGTCAGGAATCAAGGACAACCAAACTTTGCCGGGAGGTAGCATTCCAACATACCGGAAAGAGCCCAAGTTAAAACTGCTTGTGATATGCATTATCCGACTACCCATTTATCAAGAAGGTCTTGTATCGTCCGGGGAGTCAGCGGTTTGGTCACACTGGTGTCCATACCTGCTTCCGAAAACAGAGTGCGTGTTTTATGCCCCATTTGCACCCCCATCCCGATAATGGGGGTATGGGAGCCACGCTGGGCATCCAGATAGCGCACTTTGTTTATGATATCTGACAGCGCTACCGAAATCATCTGGATATCCACCAGCAAAAGATGTATTGTGGACGTCTTTTCCAGGATTTCGTAGAGTTCAACAACAGAAGATGCAGAGAGGACTGCACACCCACGCCTCTCAAAATCCTGCTTAGTGAGACGGCGCATGATAGCATTTCCTTCGGCTAACACGACGCTTATAACTTTTTTGTTTCGAGATCGATCCTGGTTCGACGCGGCGGGTAAAGGTTTATTTCGTCCAACGGTACTTGTCATAACATTGGTAAGAACCTCAAACAGTTGGCTTTGTTTTACGGGTTTTGTCAGATAAGCGTGAAAGCCTGCCTTCAATGCCTTCTCTTTTTGTCCCGGTTCATCATAGGCTGTCAGTAAAACGAGCTTGGTATTCCTTACTAGGTCCATTTCATACAGCAATTCAGCCAGGCTTAAGCCGTCAAGCCCGGGCAGCATCAGGTCGATTATTGCCAGATGATAGGGCAAGCGTTTTTCATGAGCATCCTTTATAAGAAGCAAACTTTGCTGAGGGTCAGGCAGCGCATCGCATTGCACTCCCCATATTTTGAGATAAAGCGCCAATATAGCACGGTTGCTGGCAGCATCATCAATGACCAGTGCCCGCAACCCTTTAAGGTCCCCCATTCGTGGCTCCCGGGTAGAGGCATCATCAATCCCAGCCAACTGCAATGTAAACCAAAAAGTCGACCCAACATTCTGCGAACTGTGCACCCCAATTTTTCCGCCCATGATTTCTGTAAGGCTGCGAGCAATAGCTAGTCCCAATCCTGTGCCGCCATGCCGCCGTGTTGTGCTGGAATCAGCCTGACTGAAGGGTAGAAACAGCCAGTTATCAGCATCTTCAGGCAAGCCTATTCCAGTATCGCTAACTGAAAACTGAATCTTTCCTGTATAAGTTGAATTTGGAGAGGCGCCCACGACCGGTTCCACGCGCACTATGACCTCTCCTTTTTCGGTGAATTTAATCGCATTATCAATCAAGTTGAAAAGTATCTGGCGCAAGCGATCCGGGTCACCCCTGACAAAAGAGGGAATATCAGGATGAATAAACGTCATGAGTGACAGTTTCTTTTCCCTCGATTTGATGGTCATAATTTCCGCAACGTTTTCTACAATTTCCGCCGGACTAAACGGCACCAGGTTAAGCATTATTTTCCCGGATTCCAGTTTAGTAAAATCAAGAATACTGTTGATTTGATTCAGGAGCGCGATGCCTGCGTCGTGCGCCAGTACCGCAAACTCGTGTTGTTCGGCTGATAAAGGGGTTGTTAACAACATTTCTGTCATAGATATGACAGAATTGAGCGGGGTTCGTATCTCATGGCTTATCACAGCCAGGAATTCGGATTTGGCACGATCACTGGCCCTTGCCAAGTCACGAGCTTCGGCAAGTTTCACATTCATTGCCGCGATCTCCTCAACGTTTGACTCCAACTGCTGGTTAATTTGATCGCGTTCAATACGTATCATCTCTGATACCTGTGCGTGATTGGTCATAGGTCGGATGAACAGGAGCGTTTCAGCGTTTTCACTTGGGTTGACCCGCACATCATAGAACAAGCGTTGCTCATCTGAATCCGATTCTGGATCGGGTATCGTATAAATAATAGCGCCAGGGCTGTGACTGACCTGGGCTTGTTGGATGGCAGTTACCATGATATTACTAACGGTTTTCGGGAACATATCCGTAAGCAACTCACCAATGATATGGTTCCCGACAATGCCATCACCTCCATAGCCACGTTGATACGCAAGAATTCGTCCTTCGGCATTCAAATGGAGGATTGAGTCCGGCAGGTTTGCCAATGCATATTTGAGCATACCGTCATCCGGTGATTTCGCTGGGATATGGGCAGTTGGTGATACAGTTTGGTCAGTCAATATTTCTCTCACAGTTTTAATGTCTGCGCGGTTTTTGAGCTTGGTGATTCAGCATTGTTCTACTCTTTCGCAGCTGTTTTTTTCCTGGAATTAATTCTTTTCCACATTGTACTCGCATTGGAGGGTGGTGTATTCTGATGCTCTGGTTTGCTCAAATTGTAAGCAAGATCCTCTAATATTCCGGCAAGGGGTTTACCTTTATGATAAATAATTGCCGGGATGCCCCGGTTCAGGGCATCAATAAACTCATTTTCCGCGTAAGGTAAGATATAACTAATCTTTCTGCCAAGCACAGATTCAATACTATCACGCGCCAGACCGCGTTTTGAAAAGGTCCAATTCATCATAAGCAGTATTCGTTCTTTTGGATAATCGAGATTATGAAAGGTATCGAGCGCTCGTTTCGCCGCATAAACAGAGCTGATTTCAGGTTCGAAAATAACCACAATTTGATCTGTTTTGTCAAGAGCTGCCAGGGTTGTCTCGCGGAAATCATGGGGAAGGTCTATGATCATGTATTCGTAGTGTGCCGAAAGTATGTCGAGAACGCGTTCCACGGATTCACCGGTGACTAATTCAGCCAATTCCGAACTGGGCGGGGCAGCTAAAATCCGAACATCCGTGTCGTGTTTCATCAAAACTTCGTCAATCAGTTCTGCTGTATACTCATCAACGGGTATTCTGGCGAGGTCTGCCCACGTGGTGCGTAAAGTTTGATTGAGCATCATCGCGCTTTGTCCACAGGTCAAAACCAGATCAATAAGCACAGTAGGAGCTTGCCACACTTGTGCCAAAGCTACCGACATATTCGTCGCCAGCGTTGATACACCTGTCCCCCCCCGTAAAGAGAAAAAGGCGATTGTTTTACACTGCTGTGACTCTACCAGCTTTTCGGTGTTTTTAGGGACTCGCCGGCGCAGGAGTGCTTCTATATGGGCATGGAGCTCTTCCGGATGGAATGGTTTACCCATAAAGTCATCCGCACCAACTTCAAACCCTTTAATTCTATTCTCTACCGAGTTACTGGCAGTAAGCATTATAATAAAAACATCAGCGAATTTGGGCATACGCCGAATCCGCTCGCAAACTTCGTACCCGCTCATTTCGGGCATCATCACATCCAGCACAATCAGGTCAGGGCTTAATCGTTCCAACACAGTCAAAGCTTCGGGTCCGCTTTGAGCCTGAGATACGCTGTAACCCTGGCTTGTAAGTACACGATCAACGACAGTCAGGTTAATGGGGTCGTCGTCAACCACCAATACTTTTACACTCATAATTCACCCTCTCATTAGTTTGTCACTTACAAACTGAGTAAATCCAGAATCAGAACTGTCTGCCCCTCACCCAGGATTGATACACCTGATAGACCGCGAATATCGCGGAGAGCTACGGGGAGTGGCTTGGCTACAATTTGCTCATACCCGCTGACTTCATCAACGCATAAGCCATAATGCCTGCTCATGGCGTTGGATAACAAGCGCATAACGCGCACTATCCCCGCCGGTATTTACATCCAGGAGATTACTCAGATATTGCAAAGGAAGGATTTCATCCTCCAGGCTCAGCAGAATCTTGTCACCCACCATAGTTATTGCCTCAGGGACAATCTCTTCAATGCGATCAACTTGTGAAACAGGTATAGCGTACAGCGCATCGCCCAGGTTGACCAGCAGCGCATCAAGAAGGGTTAGATTGACGGGTAACTTCATTCGGAAAGTCGTCCCATGCCCGAGCAGGGTTTCTATTTCCAGGCTGCCGCGTATTAATTCTACCTGTTTTTTTACGGCATTCATCCCAACACCCCGTCCGGAAACCGTAGACACTTTTGAACTGAGGGAAAACCCAGGGCTGCAGATGAATGCCAATATTTCTGCCTGGTTCATTTCTGCCAGTTCTGCTGCAGTAACAATCCCGCGCTCTACAGCAACTGCGCCTATTCTATCGATATCCATCCCCCGCCCATCATCGACAATTTCTATCACAACGCTATTTCGCAAATTATAAGCGGATAAACGGAGCATTCCCTGCTGTGGTTTGTTGCTGGCTTCCCGCTCGATGGAAGGTTCCAAACCATGGTCGATCGCATTACGCAACAGGTGCACAAGCGAGTCATTGAGTGTCGCCAGCATCGTGCGGTCTATCTCAACCGTCTCGCCCTCTATGATAAGTTGGGCGTCTTTCCCCTGCTCCCGCAACAGGTCGCGGACCATCCGTGGAAAACGGTTAAAAACATCGCGAACCGGCACCATCCGTGTTTTCAACACAGCTGCCTGGAGTCTGTCGAGTAATTGATAATAGGTAAACAATGCTTCTTTTATCGCTTGAAGGTCATCACGCTGTTGGAGGCGCATTAAATAACTGCGATGTATGACCATCTCGGTGACGACATTTAACAGTCGGTCGAGGTGACTCACATCCAAATTTACCATATGATGCGTAATATCCTTGATCACATGGTCCCCCGGAGGAGCAATTACCGGTTTTTTTATTTCATGATCAGTGGGCAAAAGTGGATTTCCGGCAGTTGATATCATCAAAGCATCTTCATAGCCGGCATCATCTTCATCATCGCTGACCACCAACGTTGGAGCGAAATCTGAAAAATCATCAGCTTCATAGTTTTGCAGGGCATGAAGGACTTGACTGATGTCACTGCTGTTGGATTTGTTGGTTGTTATATCATTGACGAGTAATTCAAGCGTATCGACTGCGGTGAAGGTGAGTGATATTAACTTGGGCGCTACCTTCCAGGTTCCGATACGCACCTTCTGCAAAATATCTTCCAAAGCGTGAGCCAGCGATGTAATAGTTTCAAAACCCATGGTTGCCGACATACCTTTGAGCGTATGCGCAGCACGAAAGATATCTTCCAGTGTCTGTTCAGAGTCAGGATTCTGTTCCAAGTCCAGAATCCCCTGATTGAGAGCCAGAATGTACCTTTGACTTTCTTCTATGTAGAGATCATGAAACTGTGAGAGATCAATCTCAAAATTGTTACCTCCCATGAGATTTCTCCAGCAGAACTTTTACTATAGCACCCGGTATATCGCTAATAGCCAGGACTTCATTGACGACACCGCGTTGAATTGCTGCGTTGGGCATGCCAAACACAGTGCTGGTCATCCGGTCCTGGGCAAATGTATATCCACCTGCCGCCTTAATCGCCGCCAAGCCTTCTGCTCCATCTTTGCCCATACCGGTTAATAAAATACCAAGCGTGTCTTGCCCATGGGCTTCGACGATGGAGTTCATCAATACATCAATCGAAGGACGAACTGAGTTCACCGGCGCGGAATCCAGCAACTGAATGCTATCTCCCTGGGCTGTGTGGCGGACGACCATATGGGCGCCACTTGGGGCGAGATAAGCCGTCCCGATTTGAATACTTTCGTTATCACGGGCTTCCCGAACGCGCAAAGCGGATACTTTGTTCAGTCTTTCGGCGAAAGCGGCGGTAAAGCCTTGCGGCATATGCTGGACAATGAAAACAGCTATGGGCAAACCCGGTGGAAGCGTGTGCAAAATCCGGCTAACCGCAGTAGGGCCTCCGGTAGATGCACCAATCGCTACATAATAAATAGGTGAATCAATATGCGATCGCGTTAATTCGAAGGAACTTGATAACCGTTGCGATTGCGTATCTGTGGTTATAACCGTGTCGAGATTAATCAGGGTGGCGAGCTTGACCTTCGCAAGTAACTCATCGCGTATCTTATATAAATCGATAGAGACGGTGCCAGAGGGTTTAGCAACAAAATCGACGGCGCCACGCTGCAGAGACTGTAATGCAATTTCTGCATCTGTTAACCCACTTAGCATTATAACAGGCGTTGGATGGCGCTCCATGATAATTTCCAATGCTTCCAACCCATTCATGACTGGCATTTCCACATCCAGGGTGATGACATCCGGATGCAAATCCATCACACTGGCAATAGCCTCAACCCCATTGGCAGCGGTGCCGATAACCCTTACCTGCGGATCGCTCTGCAACAACTTCTCAATAATACGCTGCATCAAGGGCGAATCGTCCACGATTAATACATCAACAGTTGCGGATGAATGGGATGAATTACTCAACCGTCACCCCTGCGTGCCATTCGTCGACATCGCTGATTTCATCAACTGTCAGTACATGAGTGAGATTGAGAATCATAGTCAACTGGGTATCAGATTGGACAACGCCAGTGAGAAATACACCATTGACCTGGGCTACCATGGGGGGAGGGGGTTGAATCGCTGCCGCCGGTATGCGCGATATACCCACCACAGAAGTAACCAGCATCCCAATGACCTGGTTATCAACTTCCACCATCAAGATCCGTTCCCGGTCATTGGGCGTGGATTGAGGCTGTATTTCAGCCAAACCCAGCCGTTTACGAAGGTCAACCAGCGGGACAACCTGACTCTGGTCGTTGACCACACCCTCCAAAAAGGGGGGCGCGCCCGGGACGCGCGTAATGGGCAGCACATGACTGATCCGCAGTGCCTGAAGAATCGGTATGCCAAAACGGGTAGATCCCAGCAAAAATATAATATATTGCGCATCCTGCAACCGGTCTTTTTTACCGTATTTTACGTCTTGCATAACCAACTCCCCTAAAATATCACAGCAAACCCACCAGGATTGGGTCGTTATTTTAAGCCCATTACAGTCTATCAGCCCGTTTTAAAATGCGAAACGATTTCCTGAAGATTGGTAGATAGTTCAACTAATACCTGCACTTGCTCATTTATCTCATCCAGAGAGTCCACCTGATCTTTGACGGTCAGTGCCATTTGCTCACTGGACACTGCATTTTCTTCAGCCACAACCGCTATTTCATTGATCGCATCAACCATCGCATCCGAGGTATGCTCCTGCTCCCGGGTGGTGATGGCTGTTTCCTGAGCGTAAATTGCATTTTGCGCAACAGCTTGCTGTGTGTTTTGGGTTTTGCCCAGGATTTCATTGAGGTACGTGCTGATATCCTGGTTAATCGCAGCGATTTCACTCACGAGGCGCGAAGAATTTTCAGCTAAACGCCGCACTTCGGCAGCAACAACAGCAAATCCCGAACCGTAATCACCTGCTCTTACGGCTTCAATGGAAGCATTGAGCGCTAATAAGTTGGTCTTACTGGCAATTTTTTCAACATTGGTGACAATAGTTTCGATGCGGGAAGCCTTTTCTGCCAGGATTTCGATAAGATTTTTCACATCATCAACCATCTGCAAAGCGGATGTTGAGGTTTCACCTGTGCTGCGTGCATTGACTGCAATTTGTCCTGTGGCAGTCGCAAGTTTTTTCATGGAAAGCGAGGCTTCTTCAACCCGGCGCGCTTGTGTGCCCGCACCTTGCGCCATCTCATGCGTCGTCGTCGAAATTTGCTCGATGGAAACGCGCATTTGCGAGATTTCTGAGGCCAAACTCTTACCAGAACTGGACAAGCGCTGCGCTGTGCGGGTTATCTGTTCCAGGATTTGGTTGAGTGAAACAATCATCGTGTCGAAAGCTGCGGCGAGCACGCCAATCTCGTAGCTGGCGGTTTGGGTGGTGTGTTGGGTGAGGTCACCTTCTGCGGCACGCTGCGCATCGCGACTGATAGCTTGCAACGGGTTAAGCATCCTTCTCGTGGAAAAATAGGAAACCAGACTGGCAAGGACCATAACCAGAATCGCTATTGCAAATGAAATATACGTGCTGAAGCGGGTGGAACGAATGTCATTCGTATTCGATTCACTTATCTCGACCAAACCTATGAGCTGTCCCGAGTAATTATGGAGTGGGCCTACAACTACATTGAAATGCTCTCCTGCATGTGTTAGTTTAAGAACCTCTGGTGCATCGGATTCACGTACCTGTGCGTAAACACTTCCAGGGACAGGCATACGGGACAGTAAAGTTGATGCATAAAGCCAAATATCATCAGCTACCATCAGGTCGTCCGTCAGTACAGTCGCGAATAATTGGCTATCACTATCTGCCGTTATCAAATAAACACTGATGTCAAATGAATGATGACGAACATAATTCATCAAAAATGTGCGGTCCAAATCCGAACCAAATTCAACGGTGCCAATAAAGTCCGGACCATACCACATGGGGGCAACGCCATAGATACCCAACCCCCCTCTCCCGCTTTCCACCCCACCGATGTTTATCCTTAGATTCTGTGCATCAACTACGGACTGCCGGAACGACGAGAGGTCATCCCCATAGGCGGACAGGTCGTGCAATCTGAGGAATGACATGGCGCCGGGCAAATGGAATTGGCATTGGGGAATGTCAAGCTCGTTGTCCAGAGCAATATACGTGGGCATGGTCAGACGTGTTAATTCAGGACGGTCCCGCTCCGCGAAGGCTTTTTGGACATCAGTTTGCCGGGCAAATGAGATAGCCAGTCCCAGCGCTGTATAACGTTGGGCATCAACCGCAGTAAGGAAGGTTTCATAATGCTCCCGGTACTCGTTTTGTTGCGACAGGTTTGCCAACTGTTGCTCGCGCGTGGTTGTAATGAGGAAAAACACCGCAGCTACCAGAGCAATTCCCAAAATGTTGACACCAATAAAATAAGATGCGATGCCCAACCTGGTAACCGCTTTTTTCAGCGACCCTTTTAAGTTCTGGAAGATTTGCATCCTAATTTACCGTGCTCCCATCCGGCATCAGGCTCAACGGAACCGCAGCGCCCGAATCCTTGAGTCTTTTCCTGGCGCATACCTCGAAATTACCCAGGCAGTATTCCCGGAATATGCTCGAATCACCTTCTTCACAACATTTCTGGTTAAAGATGGGGCATGGTGTTAAATTCGGGCACAGAGGTTGTTGCGCCATGTGCTGCGAAATCATGGTGCGCAAATCAAGGGCAATCTGAGAAAGCTTTTTTGTTGAAAAGGCGACGTCTTCCATCGTAGACCGCTGCTGATCAATGGATGCGGCAATCTCTTCAGTGGCAACCGCCGTATGCTCTGCTACCAGCGCCATACTATTGACAGCGCCAACCATAGTATTGGAGGCCTTTTCCTGCTCTATCGTCATATCCACAACCTGCTGGGTAAGGGCGTTCGTTTGCTGCGTGCCAGTCTGAACGGCTTCGATCGAATTCATCACCGGCAGAAGACTGAGGCTGATTTCGTTGCTGATGACACTGATCTCACTTACGGACACTGCGGACCTTTCTGCCAGGCGTTGCACTTCTTCAGCCACCACCGCAAAACCCGCTCCAGCTTCCCCAGCCCGTGCGGCTTCAATAGCGGCGTTCAATGCAAGTAAGTTCGTTTGATCAGAGGTCTTATCCACCATCAGGACGACCTTATCTATAGCTTCTAACCTGTGGCGCAGCGTCCGAAACACGTCGGTAGTACTCTGCACCAGATTGTCACTCTCGGTGGTAGCGTTTTTCACCTCACGTGTGTTCTCGGCAATTTGACGCGTTGCGGCAGCCAGTTTCGCAACGGATTGTGAGGCGTATTCTGCTTCTTGCGCTTGCTGATTTGCGCCAACAGCCATCTGGCCTGCTGCATCGGCGATTTCTTCCACACCACTATGCATCTGGGATAATGTTGTAGCTAACACATGGGCTAAACCCGCAATCTGGGTGGTTGCAAACATAACTTCGGAAACCAGAGTCTCAATAGTATCCAACTGCTGGGTGGTTGCCCGGTCGTTTTCCGCAGCAGACTGCAAGGCTCTGTTTGTGTCACGTCCAAACAACCATGCAAGCAAAGTGATGGTGAGGATACCGAATAGCGGAAAGATCAGGTATATGGCTTCATGCAGCTGGGTTCCAGGTAAATCAAGCATATCCCATCCACCCTGTGTGAGTACCAAAATCGCATACAGCACGCTCATCGCGATTGCCGATATAAATGCGCTGTATGGGCTGATCAACATACTTGCAATGACAACGACAGGTATTAAAAGATAGGGCATCAACAGGTATTGGAGTGGATTTATGGTAGGCATCAGCATACTGGAAATTGTGAAAAGCGCCCAACCGCTGATGAAAATAATGGCTGCCAGGGTTGTCCGTTGACGTTGAACCAGAGCATAGCAAACAACAGCGAGTGCGACCAGTAGAAACAAGAATATTTTCAGTGGCAAAACATAATCTTGCACCAGTGCTGCAGTGAACCCTATGGCGCCAAATATCCCAAAGATTATCAGAAGCATGCGCAATTGCCGTGATTGGCGTATTTTGTCAGATAGCACTTGTTCAGATTGCATTTGTTTAGATTGCATAGGTTCCCTCTACTTTGGGCGATGTTGGTAAAGCCGGTATATCGCACTCACCGGTTTTAGTTTTTGTCTGACTTCTACTGGCAGCATCTCAGCCATTCCCAGCATTAAATAGCCCTCTGGTTTCAAATGGCTGATCAGATGCTCAATCAATCCTAATTGTCGCTGTTTCGTATAATAGACAAGTACATTGCGGCACAGAATAACATCATAGAGCAAAGACGATGGTGACCGGGTGATATTGCCCAAACGCCAGGTCACCATAGTGCGTATGGATGTATCCAGATAATACATGCCGTCTTTATAGTTGAAGAAATCTTTTAAATATTCCTTCTGAGTATCATGGAAGCTATTTTCAGTGTATGCAGCGGTTTTCGCTTGCATTAACAAGAGTGCGTTTATATCAGTGCCATCCAACTGCACTGACCAATAGTTAATCTGCTCTCCCAATATGTATTTCAAGAGTATTGCCAGAGAATAAGGTTCTTCTCCGCTTGAACAACCGGCGGACCATAAGGCTACTTTCCGTTTGTTTTCCTGATGAAGTCTGTCAATCAATGGTCGGATAGCTAATCGCTCCAGGGCATCAAACGCCATCTCATCCCGCATAAAATAACTCAGCTTGATGGACAATGCTGCGATTAACGCCTCACATTCTTTTGAATCGTTTTGGAGGTTACGACAATAAATCGTAAAATCTGTGATTGCATTAGCCCGCATTCTGACAAGAATCCTGCGCCACAAAAACCGCTCACTGTATTGGCTGAAATCAACAGAGTTGTCGGGGCAAGCCTTGTTAAGTATGCCCGGTAGTGAAGCTGGCGGCATATTGGAACCACTCATGCTATTCGACCTTGAAATGTGCATTCCATAGCGCTGAGTGAGTTTCCAAGGACTCGTGGAAAAGTTGGTGCCAGTA
Organism: uncultured Chloroflexia bacterium; assembly: GCA_963700595.1. GTDB lineage: Bacteria > Chloroflexota > Anaerolineae > B4-G1 > SLSP01 > PWVB01. The sequence continues at coordinate 594,119 of CAVOYE010000005.1, read as the reverse complement.
CTGCAACACACCACGTGCGTTAAGACAAAAAAACAATCCAGTCCATAAGACCAGACGGCACAGCATAGTGACGTTAAGCATAGATGCCGTCAGCGTGGTGCGCAGGTAAAATAAACGAAAAGGTGCTGCCCCTCCCCAATTCCGTTTCAACTGCCACTTGCCCGCCAAGTTTCGTAGCGATTCTCTTTACAATTGACAAACCCAAACCATGTCCATCAACATGCTTGTGGCCCTTGCGCTGAAATTCCGAAAACAAACTTTCCAATTCCTCCTGAGCTATCCCCGGTCCGTTGTCTCGCAGCCAAAATTTGATCATACTACGCTCAGGTATATCAGCGCCGAGTTCCAGACGAGGTGGGGAACCGCCATATTTCAGCCCGTTACTGATATAGTTCGCCCAAATTTCCTCAACCCAGGGCCCGTATCCCTGGGCAATTGGCCACGCTTGGGGCAGAATGATTTCTCCTTTATATTGCGCAATCATCCAGCTTAACCGGTCTTGAACCTGGGAGACAATTTCAGCCATATTCAGGGGTTCATGCGCGATGTTATCGTTCCGCGTACTCGCCATAAGCAGCATCTCATCAATAATACTGACTAATTTTCGCGCGCTGATATCCACTTTTTCGGCGATGGTGGCAATTGTGCTGTCAATTTGAGGGTTTGTTGTATATTCAAGCAACAGTTCAGTACCCAGGAGGATATTAGCCAGAGGAGCCTTGAGGTCATGCGCGACCATATGCGCGAAAGCACTTAGATCCGCGTTGCTTTCATTTAAAGTTGTGACCTGCTTTTGCAATCCCTGTTCTACAGACCGCAATGTAATATGGGTATCAATACGGACCAAAACTTCCTCAACCTGGAACGGTTTGGTAATAAAATCAACACCACCGACCGCAAAAGCTTTGATTTTATCGACAACCTCGTTCATAGCACTGAGGAAAATAACCGGTATATCCTTGGTCTTTACGCTTTCTTTAAGCCTTTGACATACACTATAACCATCAATATCCGGCATCATAATATCCAGCAGAATCAAATCGGGCTGGATCCTGACCGCATCGATAAGAGCATCTGCGCCATTATCAACCCCATGAACCAAATATCCATATTTTGTTAGAATAAGTGTTAGAAGGCGCAGGTTGACCAACGCATCGTCAACAATCATAACCTTCCCTTTACCTCGCGTGCTTTCCACCATTTACCCCTCAGTTGCTGCGATTTCAGGTATAAAATTCGCATTATAAATGCAAACAGCTAAAAACACCGCCGGATAGGGGGTGCTATACACCATCATAATATCATGAAGCATTAATATCTATCTTATTATTATTGGGGTAGCATTAGATTTACATTAAAAGATAGGCGGGGTGTCTTACCATTGCAACAAATCACTATCCTTTAACATAAAGCTCAAGGGTGGAAATGCACATGTGCCATGAGCACAAGAAATTCTGCGAAATTTATGGGCAGGGTGCGACGCTGTCCTGAATAACCTAATCCTCAGCACTATCCGGATTGACCAATCGATAGCCTATACCCCGTACGTTTTCAATACAACTGCTTGCTGAATTGGACTTATCGAGTTTCTGTCTTAAAGAGAATATAAGAGGGCGAATAATCGCACCGGCATCAACCGGGTCAGTGTTGTACTTATGCGTTTCCCGGACCAGTTCCTGCGGTGATAACACACTGCCAATGCGTTGGGCTAAAGTCTCCAGGAGTGTAAACTCATGTGGAGAAAGCGTAACTTCACGATCAACAAGCCAAACTCGGTGTTGTGCTCTATCCAGGCTCAATTTGCCCACAGTCAGTACCTGGGTGCTGGTAGCGGATGATTGGTATTGTGAAACGGCTTGCTGTAATTCGCGCGACCTGCGCAGCTTGCCCTTGACCACAACCAGTAAATCCTCAGGTTCAACCGGCTTAACCAAATAGTCATCGACACCAAGCTGCTTTCCATACCGGATGTCACTGCCCATTCCCCGGGCTGTGAGAAAAATAAACGGGACAAATCCCCAATCCGGATTTTCACGAACTGCCTCATAGAGTTGATAACCATTCATGCGCGGCATCGCTATGTCGGCAATAATCAAATGCACTGTTTTGGAGTTCAGTAACACCAAGGCATCAATACCGTCATTCGCCGTCAGCACGTTATAACCCTGCATTTTGAGGAGTAAAGACATGTGCTCAACCAGGGTGGGTTGATCATCAACCACAAGTATGGTATTTGGTTTTTCCATCAAAAACTCCTTGATTCGATAGCGCTCTTAATAGAAACCTTCAGTCCTCTAGCCTGATCGCAGGTTTTACATCTGAGTGAGGGATGGCAAGGCGGAACGTGCTGCCATGTTCTGGTCCCGGGCTTTCTATGTGTGTCCATCCGTTATGAACTTCCGCAACGTAAACAACAAATGCCCAGCCGACGCCCAATCCTTCCTGGCCACGTTGCAGAGCCTTGGTTGTATGCGAGAATGGCTCTCCGAGTGTTTCAAGCCTCTTCGCCGTCAAGCCTATCCCATTGTCGCTGACTTCATACACAATGTACTGATCCATTGAATACGCGTTAATCCTTACCCAACCACCCGATTGGTTAAATTTCACTGCATTGTGAGCCATTTGAAATACCGCTTCACCCACCAATTCAGGATCGGCATGGATTTTCGGCAGATCCCGCGGAATAAGCACGCGCAAATCTATCGTGCGGGCGTGCGCCAGAACGGCAGCCGGTTCAATGGGCCTTTGAATAATATCATATGGCTTATAATAACCGAGCTGCGGTCCGCGGCGTTTCGTAATCAACTCGGCACACTTCACCAAACCATTGATGCGTTGATGAAGTTTGGCGATAGCGGCAGAAAGCTCGTTAAGCGAATCGCGGTGTTCTTCAGGCCACCAGACACTTTGCTGTTGCAATACCTGCATGGCTAACCCCACGGGTGTAAACGGGGTCAATAACTCGTGGGTTACCGCGTTCAGCAGGGTGGCTTTAAGATTCTCCAGCTCGTTGAGTTTATCTTGCGCAGCTTCCAGGGCCAGTCGTTCGGCGCGTTCTTTCTCAAACAATTCACGCAGCTCTTGCGCGTAAATAGACATTTGATCCGGGCGAATTTCCGTCACTTCATACCGCCGCTTTTGTGGAACAAGGAAATCGCCGGCAAGCGCTTCGTTGATTAAATCTATCAACTCTGTTGGACTGAATGGTTTGGTTAAATATTCATCTGCGCCAGCCGTAATGCCGGCAATAATATCATCCTGTTCAGCCTTTCCGGTAAGGAAAATAATTCTAACGGAGGCAGTTAGCGGATCGTTTTTCAGCGTCTGACATACTTCCAAACCAGACATGTTCGGCAGCATCATGTCCAGTAGAATCACATCAGGAGGATTCTCACGCGCAGATTGAATCGCATCTGCACCATTGTGGACAATTTGTGTCTGCAAACCGGCGAATCTGAGTGTGCTTTCTATTACACTGGCAAGTTTAGGATCATCTTCTACGATCAGGATTTGATGCTGTATTGTGGTGTCAACCATTTTATTCTTCCTGTCTCATCAGCTTCATTAAGTATACAGTATGAAAGAGAACCTGCAATTGGCTGTAAAAAGCAGGGTGTCCGCCACATTTTTGCATCCATACATCGTATATGCTCTTAGTGCGGCGCGGAATAGTCCTCTTTTGCATCCAAAGTTGATTCCCGCGCCGCACTTTCTTTCATAGGGGTGTGTCGGTTGCCCAGGGCAACCGACACACCCCTTATACCAGGTGGCGGGGCGGAACACGGAGCTTCTCCATGCAAGGGAGACCTCCGCCCCGCCACAACATCCGGTTAAAGGCAAACCATTATATGATCAGCAAAGTGCGAAAGATCCACACTTATTACCGATGCGGAAAAGTGAACCACACCCTAAAAAGCACAGCTGGCTGTAAAAAGCATAGCCTGGCAGTTTTGGTCCGTAGGATGCCTGATAAAGCATTATGTCTAAGCCAAGACTGCTTATTATATCTTATTTCTAACCTGCAGGTGAACCCCACCGCTGTGACAATTTTCCTTTTTAGTTAAACGGTTTATGATAGGTAAACGTATAAGGTGCAAAAATACCTGATTTCGACGCGTATGCAAGCCCGTTCGCAGAAATATCCGAAAATTACCGGTCACGGCATACGCAATTTTAACGTATTAAACCAGGTTGTTAAGTGAGAAAATCGGTGAATAATCAAATTATTTTTTTAGAACCTGATATAACTGTAGATACACGCGACATGGCTTGTTCTGCTTACTTTGCTGCTTTATAGGAGATTCAGATGAGTCTACTGCCATCTGCTTTAACCAAAATTACATCTTACCAGCCACCGCCGGAAAAAACCACAATCCTCATTGTGGATGACCATCCCGTACTCCGGGAATCCATGGTCATCACACTGAAACCCGAAGGATACCAGCTGATAACCGCGGCGAGTGGTCAGGAAGCGCTGGATATCATCGCCAAGGACATCCCGGACTTGGTCCTGTTGGATGTGATGATGCCCGGCATTGACGGTTTAGAAGTCTGCAAGCGCATCAAAAATAACCCCGCTACGATGTTCCTGCCCGTGGTCCTGGTCACAGCTTTAAATGAAGTTGAACACCGTGTTCTGGGCGCCGAAGCCGGTGCTGATGATTTCCTGAGCAAACCATTTAATGGACAGGAATTGGTGACGCGCGTCAAATCTCTCGTCCGCGTTAATCACTTGCACAAATCTCTTGAAGCCAGCAACAAAAAGTTATCGGTGATGTTGAAACAGCGCTCCCAACAGCTGGACAGAGCCACCAACGAGATCAAAACATTATTAAAAGAAAAGGCACATTTTACCACGGACTTGACACCCTATAACACTACGGAAGTTCGAGCCGGACAAGCAGCGCCTGCGACACAACAACAAAAGGAATTGATCGAATTTAAAAAACACCTTCTCGACAGCCTGGCAGATTCCCTGGAGGGCAGAACCGACCTCGAGCGCTCACCGGAAATTGTGACGATGCTCAGTGAACGATTAGCCCTGATTTACAATGCTGCCGGGTTGGATCTGTCAACCGCGGCGCGGCGGAGCCTGTTCCGTGCGGTGCTGGATGATATTCTGGGTTATGGTCCCATCGAACCTTTGCTGGCAGATCCATCGGTCTCAGAGGTGATGGTGAACAGCCCCTCGCTGGTATATGCTGAAAAAGACGGCGTTTTAGTGAAAACGTCGATCCGGTTCGATGATGAAGCGCACATCATCCGGATCATTAACCGCATTGTACGCCCGCTGGGCAGAAGGATCGATCGCAATGCCCCCATGGTGGACGCCAGATTGCCAGACGGCTCGCGGGTCAATGCCATTATCGCTCCATGTGCAATCGACAGCCCCAGTATCACCATCAGGAAATTCAGGCGGGAAAAGCTGACCATCGGCAACCTGATTAGATTCGGTACTATTACAGAAGACATGGCGATGTTCCTCAGGGCATGTGTGTGCTCACGATTGAACATCGTGATCGCTGGCGGGACTGGCTCGGGTAAAACAACTTTGCTTAATGTGCTGTCTTCTTTTATCCCGCCAGAAGAGCGGATAGTCACCATTGAAGATTCAGTAGAATTACAGCTTAATCAGGAAAATGTTGTTCGCCTTGAGACCGCTGCGCCTGATCTTGATGGATTTGGTGAAGTAAAAGTCCGCGACCTGGTCAGGCATGCACTCCGGATGCGCCCGGACCGGATTGTGATCGGTGAGGTTCGCGGTAGGGAAGCCCTGGATATGCTGCAAGCCATGAATACCGGTCATGACGGGAGCTTGACCACCGTGCACGCCAATACACCCCGGGAGACCATCTCACGGTTGGAAACCCTGGTCATGATGGCGGGCATGGATCTTCCCTTAAGGTTCATTCGCACGCAGATATCGTCCGCCATTGATGTCATCGTCCAACAATCCCGGATGAAAGACGGATCACGTAAAATCACCTCTATCACCGAAGTTCAGGGGATGGAGGGCGACGGGATCGTGCTGGCAGAGATATTTTCCTATAGAGAAAGTACCGACGCCGAAGGCAATGTCACAGGCGGATTAGGGGCGACCGGAATTCGACCTGTGTTTAGCGCCCGAATGGACGTCGCCGGGTTTAAATTACCGGCAAAACTCTTCGCCCCCAAAACAAACGCCGGCACGGGACCCCGGAAGCGGTAATAATGCCTTGCCCTTAACCCAGAATCGGGCGCGCATTGACCGGTTGAAGCGGGCGGTTATTCGGGCAGCCCATCACGCGGGCGAATTGATCAATCTGGGCTTGAGAGACCGTCACGGGTTCCTTCATCACAAACCACCAGACCCCTTCGGTGCATGGGGGCGTGGTCAGGGAACCGTTGAAACGGTAATAAGCACGGTCAACCGGTAAAAGCCCCTCAACCGGGATAGGAGACGTGCATGCTGTGATATCGCCGGAATTTTCAGGCATACGCGCCCACGCTTGTTCCAAATCAGCATTTGCAGCGCCCACAATATACATCACAGCGATGACGGCAATAGTACCAACATCATCAACATACACCAGATGGGCTTCCATGGGATAGGAAACGCCGTTGATTTGATTCTCGCTGGGCACATGGAAATGATACTGCTTGAGCTCAAAGCTGTGATCCTCTACACATAACGTGTTGCCTGCAGCACAATTGACCTGTACCGAGTGCCCGTTGTTGACGATTTCTGCACCCCCTGCCTGACATTCAAAACGCAAGGGCGCCAGACCGGCTTCGATGAAGGTTGTCAGATTAATCGGGGACTGATTTTTCCCGGTGGAACAGAGGCTGAAGTCGGGACACAGGTCGCCCCAATGCTCAGGGCTCACGTCTCCGGTGTAGCCCCAATTGGGATGCGCACCGGGATGCACGGTTTCAGTTGTGTTGCCTGCGTTTTTGTTCATCAATGGTTAACTCCAATGTGGTTTGGTATACTTATGTATACACATAAGTCTGTGTAAAAATTCTCTTAGCAGGTCAGGTTGACCGCTTGCTCGATCAGCGCGTCATCGAGGTCCAGTTCAAGCATCTCCAGGTTGCTGCGGACGTGCGCTGCGTTCCTGGATCCAGCCAGCACCGAGGTCACATTGTGGTTGCGATACAGGAAGCGCAGCGCCAGGGCTACCAACTTGCTTGCATCCCCGTCCAGCAACGCGATCAAAGCCGTGATCTTTGTTTTGGTTCCTTCGTCCATGCCGTCCAGGTGGGGCAGCACGCGCGACGTCAGGCGTCCTGCACCTAACCCGCCCCGAATCAAAACGCCGATCCCGCGTTCCCCACACAGGTTGACCAGCGCTTCATCCCGGCGATTGAGCAGCGAGTAACCGAGCTGCATCACCTGGAAGTCCCCGGACTCAATGCAGCGCCGGGCGATATCTCCGCCGATTGACGCCCCAAGCAGGACCACCTTTCCCGCCTTTTGTGCATCCTTCATCGCTGCCACAGTTTCTCCGTCGTCGAGAACCTTTGCCGGGTCCGGTCCAAAGTGGATCTGCATCAGGTCAATCTGCTTGGTCTGCAGCAGTTCCAGGCTGCGGTCGATCGAGTCCGCAATCGCTTGATAGCTGTAATCATAGTAGGTACGTGGTTCGCGACTGTGCTCACCGCACTTGGATGCCAGGATGTACTCTTGACGCCGGTCAGAGATGTATCGCCCGATCCGCTCTTCACTGGCGTGGTAGGCACTCGCCGTGTCGATCAAATTAATCCCCATGTCGAGGACCGCATTGAGCACCTGCCCGGCGATTTCTTGCGAGGGGCGTTCAACCTCACTTCCACTCCCCAGGCCCCAGTTACGCCCGATCTCCAGGGCGCCAAATCCGAGAAAAGTCGCGCGGTAGTCTGAATTTCCAAGCGGGCGTTTATCAAGTCCCAACATTATGCACTCTCCTTTATCCTGCATTCTCGATCGTACATTTTACACGATGTTGGGCGGGACTTCAAGGTACCGTAAAGTGACCGCCAAAGACTGGTACTCGATGCCAGTTTCGCCATCCGGTTGATCCTACCCAATCCGCACCAAATAGATTACCAGGACCTGGTGGCGTCAGCTTTCGACTGGACACTGCGGCTAAAACGCGCCAGCGCGTATGACAGCTTTTATCTTGCGCTGCCAAAGGAATTACAGGGTGATTTATGGACAGCGGACAAAAGATTGGCAGGGGCGGCGGATGCTGGTTGGGTGAAGGTGGTACCGGAGTGAGGGTTATGTAACTATGGTATTTAACAAAAGAAGAGGGCATCCCGGTCAGGATGCCCTCTTCTTTATTAGTGGACCTGGTGGGGCTCGAACCCACGACCCCCACAATGCCATTGTGGTGCGCTCCCAGCTGCGCTACAGGCCCAAACTATACTTATAAACTTTCTCAACGGGGGGCGCATGGAAAGCACTTGCCCCAGTGGAGCTGAGGGGATTCGAACCCCTGACCTCTACAGTGCGATTGTAGCGCTCTCCCAACTGAGCTACAGCCCCAATTTTTGGGCGCTACACGCGATTTCGTCTTGATTGTGTCGCAGTCGCGCGTTCCCGTTAGTTCATCCGTGTGTAGCGGTCACAGGCGATAGTTTACCACTTTTCTGTGTTTTGTCCAGATTTTATTCGGAGGCAACCATCAAGGGCGGGGGTAACGGCGCAACGGAATGGTGCCGGGCCCGGTCGCGAAAACGTTGCTGACGCTGTTGTTGATAGTCAGCAACAATCTCACCCCAAGCTTCATCCCAGCGATCGTTGCACACCGCATTCCGGAGAGCCAGCATAGGATTGACCTGATCTGGAGCCCAATGCATCCCGGCCCCCTTGAGACGCACTTCAACGACCAGTTTGTTGGCACTTTCCACACTGCCACTGCCAATGGGCCAGCCTTGCGTTTGAAACTCAGGATATTGCATCTGCGCGGTACGCTTTTCCAAATAGGCCAAGGCTTCCGCCATTTCCGTGGCTTCCGGCTGTTGCGCCACGAGCGTGCGTAACTCCGGCAATAAGGCTGTGGCGCCTTTATGTTTCAAAGTCTGCAAGCTGGTGTGCAGCCATGGCATAAAGGCTTCTTTTTCTGGTTCTGCCCCGCCCCGCCCGATGGTGGCAACGTACTCCGCGGCATGACCATAATCCAGGATACGCACCGCATCTGTCCGGTGAAAATCGATAAAGCCTTGAATCCACACCGCCCCGTCCGCGACCGCAGCTACCTGCTGGGCCGTCTCGACACCGCGACGATGGGTTTCCACTAACGCTAAACGCTGAAAGGTATCGCTGTCCGTTAGCCGGGAAAAGTTAGACGGTGGCTGCTGCAGCCACCCCTTATTTGTCCCTCTTTGTCGACCCTATCCCCCACTTCGCCGAGTACCAATGTCTTCACTTCCGCCCATTCCCCACCCACCAAGGTACCAGCGCCCCATCCACACTCATTAATTGCTTCGCCGGACCCCGTGGGGGCCCCGGAAGTTCAACTTCCAGTTGCGCCACCTGGGCGGTTTGTTGCGCTTCATAGGCCGCCCCGTGCTTTTCGGTGCCCCGGCGCACACTCGATTTACTCACCGTCACTCGTAAGAGATCCCGCGCGATGTGCCGGGCTTTGTCGAACGGTAACCAACTTCCTAAGCGCGTGATATGCCCTTGCAGCCGCGGCGTCAAACTCCCGGCCAGCAAACCTAACTCCTCATCCAGGGGGGAAAAAACCCGCTTCACACTGGGGGCAGACGGCATAACTGCGTTCTATAGTTATTTGCGCATCCCCACTCGTGGTCAAGCTCCGCGCATGTACCGCGCCCGGTCCCAGCGGCGTCCCACACTCCGGACACTTCGGCGTCCTCTTCGGTAAAGCCTGAATGTCAGTCAGCGCACTCGCTTGCGCCATATCCGTTATCATCTCCCCTCTCAACTGTTCAGCCGTCGGTCCAACTCATCTTCCATTTCTGTCAATGTCGCGTGCGGTGCGCTTCCGCCACGCTTTCATCCCAGTCATCATCTCTTTACTCGCCCCTTCCCAATCTGTGCGAAGTCTTCTGCGTATTGTTCTCCTTGTTGCACCTCGCCCCTGTCTCGATCTAACACCCGTGTTTGGGTGCGGCGCGGAATAATCTGAGGACGTTTGCTATGTAGATTCCCGCGCCGCACTTAATAAGACAGGTTTTTGTGTCCGGCAGACCGGACACAAAAACCTGTCAAAAAAGGCAAGGTGTATCCTCAGACGATTTCGCCGAATTTGCTGCTCTGGCGCCTGAAGAACCAGTAGCCGAAAATCAGCACGATCAGCGCCGTCAGCGCCGTCCGGGAGAGGAAATCCAGGGTGGTCAGGGTGCCGTTGTACAGGATGTCCTGGTAGGTGTTGATGATGGACGCCATGGGGTTCAAACGGAATATCCAGAGCTGGGGGTTGAAGGTGATGCCCAGCAGCGTCACTTCTGTGGGCAGCGTGCGCACCGGATAAATCACCGGCGTCAGGAAAAACCAGGCTTGCATCGCGACGTCCATCAGCATATGGGTGTCGCGGTAAAAAACTTCAACAGCGGAGAGAAAGAGCACGATGCCGATGGCAAAGGTCACTTCAATCAGGATGGGCACCGGCAGGAACAGCACCCATTTGGTCAGAGGTACGCCAGACAGCAAGGCTAACAGGAAAAAGACCGGGAGGGCGATGAGAAAATTGATCAGATTGGAAAGCACCACCGATATCGGCAGGGCTTCGCGGGGAAAGTAGACCTTTTTGATCAGGTGCCCGCCCCCGGAGATGCTGGTGATCCCGCCCATGACAGCTCCCACGAAAAAGTTCCAGGGCAGCAGGGCGCTGAGAAAGAGAATGTGATAATTGGGGGTGTCGTCCTGCTTCAAAAGGACGCCGAATACAAACGCGAAGATAAGCATCATCAACAGGGGGTTCAACCAGGACCAGACGATGCCCAGCAATGAATTTTTGTAACGCACTTTGAGGTCGCGCAAGACAAAGTTGGTGATCAGGCTGCGGTATGCCCATAATTCGCGCAGGTATCCCGGCGCAGACTTGATAAATCCCTTTTTCAATTTTCCATCCTTTTTCTTCTCGAAACGTCGAGATTATACCACCGGCGGGCCTTTATTCAATAAAATGCTGCCGGAGAGTGTATTTTAAAGTGTTTGACGGTTGGCGGACCAACCGTCAAACACATAGGTATCAACTTTTAAAAAACGGGGGTTCTGTTATTTGTAGTAGAGACTTCGGCGCTGTACTCAGCGGCGGTGTACTCACGCGACCGCGCGGTGTACTCAGCGCCTCTATCTTCCGGCAGATAGAGGTTAAAACCTCTACTACAAACGGATCTGTTAGCTTTCCAATACGCTTTTTACGCCTACAATTTCATAAGTTTACGTACATGAGACAGACCAACCGCAACTGCCTTCTAAACACAAGACGGACACCTCGGCGAGGTGTCCCTACCTGATCGCGGATTGGTGAGTGGGGACCATGCCTGTATAATGTCATGTGTGAAACGGTCGACGCGGTGGGCTATGGTTTTCGTGCTCCTGGTAGCGGCGGTATTACGCCTCTGGATGCTGCCACTATATCCACTCGGGTTGCACTACGATGAAGCCGCCAATGTCATCCTCACCCGCCAGATCGCGGAGGAGGGTTACCGCCCCCTGTTCATCCGCGCCTACACCGGCAAAGAGGTGCTATTCTTCTATGCCGCAGCCCCATGGATGCGCATCACCGGCGGGCAAGCGTGGAGCCTGCGGTTGGGCGCCGCCATGCTGGGGATCCTGACGGTGGCAGCCACGTTTGCGATGAGCCGGATTTTGTTAAGAGGCAAAAACCGCGAGCGTATCGCCCTGTTCGCTGCGGCATGGATGGCTGTGGCATTCCCCCATGTCCTGCTGAGCCGCTACGGGTTCAGGGCTATCACGCAACCGCTGCTGCAGGCGCTGGCGGTCACCGCGCTGTGGCACGGTCTGCGCTCAAAAAAAGCCCCCTGGCTGATCGCCGGCGGCGCGCTGGTGGGTTTGACCGGCTACACCTACCTGGCAGCGCGGCTGTTTCCCATACCCATTGCCGCGGCGCTGGGAGCCCTATGGCTGCAGACGCCCCGGTTCAAGCGGCGGCAGCTCCTGCGCCCATTAGCCCTGATTTGCATCAGCGCCGTCATCAGCTTCGGTCCATTGGGCATCTTCTTCCTGCAAAACCCGGACACTTTCGGCACCCGGATCGCCCAGGTCGCGTCCCCTTCCGTTACTGAGGCGCTGCAGGGGATATGGCGGTGTTTGAAGGCGCTGGTTTTGCCCGGGCAGGGCGATCCCTATATACGCTTCAACCCGCCGGGACGCCCCATCCTGGATATTCCGGCGGCGCTGCTGGCTTGCCTTGGATTGGCTGTTTACCTGCGCACAAAATATACCGGGGCGATTTCACGCGCGGGACGGGTCCTCATCCTGACCGCACTCGCGGTGATGCTGCTGCCCAGCGCGCTGGCGACCGCGGAGATCACACCCAGCCACTTGCGGTTGGTGGGCCTGTTCCCATTCCTGGCTCTTTTGCCGGCGCTGGGGCTGAGCTGGGCGGCTGACAGGCTGCCCGGAAAGCGATACCACGCCCTTGCCGGTTTCTGCCTTCTGCTGGTCATGGGCGCCGTCACAGGGAGAGCCTACGCGCTCTGGGCGCAAAGCAGCGCCCTGTTCTCCGCGTCCGACGGCGAAATGGTCCTGGCAGCGCGGGCGGTTGATGAGGAAGCTGCGGAAGGAACGACAGTGTATGTCGCCAGCCGTCATTACAGGCACCCCACGGTGGCAGCTTTAGCCTCCCAGTACAAAGAAGTCAAGTGGCTTACCGGCGGCGCATCCTTCGTGCTGCCTGCTGCAGGCGGCAGCGTGATTGTCGTTCCACAGTCCGAGCGTCCCCCCACCGCATGGCCTGCAGCCATCGCGCAATCTGCACGCGATAAGGTGGCTGGTAGATCCGGATGGAACGCCGGTTGTTTCCGTGCAGCGCCTGGCGGCGGAGGCGCTTACCGCACTCAGACAGCCAGGGGCGCTTCTGCCCGCGCCGGAACCGGCTGCCGACTTCGCCCACATCGCCGGCGTGTATACGCTGGCTCCGGCATCGATGTGTGAAATTGGGCGCGTGTGCACGATCGCATTGACCTGGGAAGTGCTTGCCCCCGCGACTGCCCTGCAGCCGATGGTGCGCCTGTTCCACCCGGTGACCGGTGAGTGGGCGCGCGCAATGCCCTTTCACTATCCGGCTGAGCAGTGGTCTGTGGGAGATCTTGTCCTGGACCAGATTCAACTGGAAATCCCGGCAAGTATGCCGCCGGGGGACGGCTATCAACTCGCAGTGAGTATGGTGGATACCGGAAATCAGAGCCTGCTGCCGAGATTGGTACAGGAAGAATTCGCGGGGCTGGAGTACCGGGTCCCCGTCACGGAAACGGCGCCGTGGCCCCCACCCCTGCGCACACCGCTGACAGCAGAAGAGATAATCAGCGCCTGCGCCGGCGTTCCACGGGAAGAGCCTTATACGCTGTCGAAGCTCCGCCTGTTGGGGTGGCTACTTGCCCACCAAACCCGGTTGGAGAGAGGGCGCGCAGGTGAAACCCGGAGAACTGCTGCCTGTGACGCTTTGCTGGGAAGTCCTGGGGGATGCCGGCGCTTTTGAGCAGGTGGAACTCAAGCTCCGCTCAGCGGATGATACGGTGAATCTCACCTCGGGAGAGCCAGCCAACGGCTATCCGTTTGCAGCGTGGTTGCCCGGCACCGCCATTGAAGACCGCTACGCGCCGCGCCTGCCGCGTGACTTGAAAGCCGGATCTTACAGCCTGCAGTTCAGCATTGACGGGATGCAAACCCCCATAGATTTAGCGCAATTGGAGGTCACACCTTTGACCCGATCCTTTACACTCCCGCAGGTCGAGGTTACAACTGATGCAATATTCAACGGCGACAGCACGCCAGGGAGCGGTTTCATTCGATTGTGGGGGTATGATCTTGACTTCCAAACCGCCGGCGACAGCGCCGCTATCACTCTGATCTGGCAATCCATCAAAACCATGGAGCAGGATTTTGTCGTATTCATCCATGTGGTGGATCCCACCAGCGGCAAGATCCTGTCCCAGGTGGACGCGCAACCCCAACAAGGGGCGCGACCGACCTCGGGGTGGATAGAGGGTGAAGTTATCGCCGATACGCACAGCCTGACTCTTTCGGGTGTCGCCCGGAGTCAAGCCGCCACATACAGCCTGCGCATTGGCTTATACATCCCTTTAACAGGCGAGACGTTACTGGTCAATGGAGAACGCGCACTCACACTGGAGATAACGGTTCCGGAACAGTAAACGGGGCAAGGTCAGGAATTTTTAATAACTTCTACCTCGGTGCTGGGAAATCGGAACCGCTTTCGCTCCCGGCGCGGACCGTCGGGCGGAATCTCAACGATGACATCCCCCTTGAGGACATCCAGGTCAATCACGCGTCCCAAACCGCTTTCGGTTTGCACACGCGATTTCAGCCGCGGAAGAAGCTTACTTTCTTCAATATAGACCTGGTGCTCATAAGCGAGACAGCACCGCAGACGCCCGCACATGCCGGTAATATCCGAAGGCGCCATCGAAATAGATTGATCTTTCGCCATACGGATTGAAACAGAATGAAAATCTGTTAAGAACCGGCAGCAGCAGCGCTCCTCACCGCATACCCCATAGCCGCACAAAGTTTTAGCATGGTCACGCGGTCCAACAGAGCGCAGTTCAACACGGCAGCTCATACGCTGCGCCAAACGCCGGCGCAGTGTCGCCAATTCCTTTTTGCTCGCATTTCCGGTGCACACCACGATGGCACTATTGCCATCCAGCGTGAACTCGACAGAAATTATTTTCAGGTCAATATTATTCTGCCGTGTTTCTTCACGCGCAACGCTCATGGTGCGCTCAGAGCGCTCCTGCATAGCGGTGTAACGCGCCATATCGAGACCATTCGCCTCACGAATCACATCGCGCATCTTCTTGGATTCAGTGTCGTTCGGCATATCCACATCAGTCTCCATCACCTGGCCCACCTGTTCTCCGTAGACCGTCTCAACGACAACCCAGTCATAACGCTCTAAGCCCAGTTCCGCTGCTGCGGTAAAATGATAGGGTTTTCCCGAGGGTTGGAATCGTACACCTACGACAGTAAAAGCCGTCTGATTCAGTTCGCTGCTGGATGACGCTTGCTCTGTACCCGCATCCCTGTTATCCATTCATATTATCCATGAACCCAATAATCCTATTTTGCCCCGCTCAAAGACCACAGTAAATGCCTGCGGAGCCTGTGTTAAGTTCGATCTGATACCTCATCAACATCACAAAACCAGCCAATAACATTTTTACTATACCCGATTACATACCCTTGGCAAGTTTTAAAAGGCATGTGTTTATAATAAGAACTCCAGGTAAAGACAGTTCTCTTCTATAAAATGATATATGCGGCGCGGAATAACATGCCGAATATGAACCATTCTGACTCCCGCGCCGCATAACATTGAAGGGTGTTGCGGTTGGCGGACCAACCGCAACACCCTTCAATGCGACCTGGTGCTATTACCCCCAATTGTAACTTCTTGATCCAGCGCTATTTATGGTCGCGTTTCCAAAGCGGGGCTTTATTTTCCAGAATGCCCCGCAGCTCAAATATTTGATCTCGCAGCGTAGCCGCTTTCTCAAACTCCCAATTCCCCGCAGCAGTTCGCATTTCCTTTTCCAATTCGCGGATAAGTTTTTCAAGGGCAGCGGGTTCCAACTCTTCAACCGCGCGGTCGCGGTCCTCAGCATCCTGCGTCGTGCTGCGAACGCGGTCGGTCAGGTCGCGAATCTCCTTGATGATTGTTGTCGGCTCGATCCCATGTTCCTCGTTATAGGCTTGCTGCTGTTCGCGGCGGTTCGTCGTCTCCTCAATGGCTTGCTGCATCGCATCGGTCATCGTATCGGCATACATCACAACCGTGCCCTCGGTATGGCGCGCAGCCCTTCCAATGGTCTGAATCAGCGCTGTCGCACTGCGCAGGAATCCCTGCTTATCCGCATCCAGAATCGCCACCATACTCACTTCCGGCAAGTCCAGCCCTTCACGCAGCAGGTTAATACCGACAATAACGTCATATTGACCCAGGCGCAGGTCGCGCAATATTTCCACACGTTCGATGGTCTGCACTTCGCTGTGCAAATATTGAACCTTGAAGTTCAACTCTTTGAGATATTCCGTCAGGTCTTCAGACATCTTTTTGGTCAATGTCGTGACCAGCGCACGCTGACCGTTGTCGATACGTGCCTGCAACCGCCCAACCAGGTCATCAACCTGCCCATGCGTGGGGAGGACGATGATCGCAGGGTCAACAACACCCGTGGGCCGGATGACCTGTGAGACGACCCTTTTAGCCAGTGAGAGTTCATACGCCGCAGGTGTGGCTGTGGTGTAAATCGTTTGGTTCAGACGTTCCTGGAACTCGCCAAAAGTAAGAGGGCGGTTATCCAACGCGGAAGGCAGCCTGAATCCATAATCCACCAGAACCTGTTTGCGACTGCGGTCTCCGTTATACATCGCCCGCACTTGCGGCAGTGACATATGCGATTCATCGGCGACAAACAGGTAATCCGCCGGGAAATAATCCATCAAAGTCCACGGGGGTTCGCCAGGCTGCCGCGAGTCAAAGTGGCGTGAATAGTTCTCAATGCCCGAGCAGTAACCAATCTCACGGATCATCTCCAGGTCATAGCGTGTGCGCTGCTCCAGTCGCTGCGCTTCCAGCAGTTTATTCTGCCCGTTCAATTCCGCAAGGCGCTCTTCCAATTCAGCTTCGATTTCAATGATGCCCAGCTTTATCTGTTCTTCCGAAGTCACATAGTGCTTGGCAGGAAATATCTGAATTTCCCGGGGAGAATCCAGAACTTCACCGGTCAGCGGATTGACCTCGGTCATACTTTCGATCTCGTTACCCCAAAATGAAATGCGGTAAGCCGTCTCAGCATAGGCGGGCCGAATCTCCAATACATCCCCGCGTGCCCGGAACGTTCCCCGCCGGAAATCCAGGTCATTACGGTCATAGTAAATATTAACCAGGTGGCGCATGACCGTCTCACGCCGGATGGATTGACCATTTTGCAGTTTCAATATCACGCGTCCCCACTCTTTGGGATTGCCGAGTGCGTAAATCGAAGAGACAGAGGCAACTATGATGGTATCCCGCCGGGTCAGGACAGCTGCGGTGGCAGCCAAACGCAGGCGGTCTATCTCATCGTTAATATCAGCATCTTTCTCGATATAGAGGTCGTGTTGGGGGACGTAAGCTTCCGGTTGGTAATAATCATAATAGGAGACGAAATACTCAACAGCGTTCGCAGGGAAAAGTTCGCGGAACTCGGAATAAAGCTGCGCCCCCAATGTTTTGTTGTGCGCCAGAACTAATGTGGGCTTTTGCACTTCAGCGATGACATTGGCTATCGTAAAGGTCTTCCCTGTGCCGGTGGCGCCTTTGAGAACCATGTGTTCCTCACCCAGCTGCAATCCCTCAACAAGCTGCTGGATAGCATCAGGTTGGTCACCCGTTGGTTTAAATTCTGATACGAGTTGGAAGTCAGTCATATGCACCTTCTTCTTCAGTGATAGTCTTTCAGTGATAGTCTTACAGTGGTAGTCCTTCACTATAGGATCATATCCTGACAGTTTGTGACATATATGCACACAACGGCATGCCGTGCATGCCAACTCTAAGCCTGCGGTTTGTGCGCAACAAAAAACACCCGCGATGCCTCTTCCGGTACTGCCAGCGGACTATCAAGGGTTTCCGACAACGCACAATAGACCCCTTCGAAACCCGTTTCATGCAACAGGTTCGCCACCACATCCAGATCAAAAGCTGTGTTAAAAGCTGTCTGATCAACACGCACGTAGCTTTTATCCTCCTGGCGAACAAACCCGGTGATGTGCGTATACATCCGGTCATCAGCCTCCACCGCCACACCGCGGGTTATCAAAGTAAGGTCGTCCATATCCTGAACACTCATACCAGTCCACTGCCGCAGTCCCCGGCGGGTATTCAAATCAAAGATAAACCACCCGCCGTTGCACAGTGCAGCATACGTCGAACGGAAACATCCGGCAAGGGCATCCAGGTCAGGCAGGTGATTTAAAGCATCGTAGGTTGAAACCGCCAGACCGAAAGCGGGCTCCATATCGAAATCCGCTGCATCACCGGTCACAAACCGGGCCTTTCCCTGGTCGATATACGCCTGGCAGTTGCTTCGCGCATGGTCCAGCATTGCGGGTGATATATCAAGCCCTGCGATCCGATATCCCCTTTCCAGGAAATGCAGTGCAAGCTGCCCGGTGCCGCAGCAAAGGTCCAGAACATCCCGGCATCCTTTGCCGGTAAGGGTTTGCTCGTAGAAATTTCGGATGCGTGGGGCAAGGGTATTGGCAAAACCTGCCCAGCGCTCGTTATATACCCGGGCAAATCCGCTGTTATATATAGAAGTCCGCATTATACGCCTTCCTATGGCTCAATGGACAAATACTCACCTCCGACCCACCCCTCCAGATGCGCGGTTGGTGATAACACACGATACCAAACAATATCATCCACGGATACAGGGCCCTCCAGGACAATGACCTGATCCCCATCACTGATGCGTCCCATCACAATCCCTCCCGGCGCATAACGTACTCTCAGCCCCGCCGGTCCCACTTCAATCACATAACGCAGCCAGGGCGTCGCGGTTGGGGTGGATGTCGGCAGCGGTGTCAAGGTGGGTGTCGGTGTCTGGGTAGGCGTAGGGGTGAGTGTACTCGTCGGCGTCGGTGAGGGTGTCCTGGTCGCCGTCGGAGTCGGGGTTGCCGTGGGCACACCAGTGGATGTCGCGGTAGGTGTCCAGGTTGGCGTCGGCGGAATATAGGCTTGCAGGCGCTCTGCCGGCACCATAGCCAGAGATAGCGCAACCGGCAGGTTGAGGCGCTCAGCGATGCGCTCCTGTAAATCGCGGGCATCCTCACTGCGCAGGGTGTCCGACACACGGATTGTCAATTCAAGTTGGAGTGTTCCGTTCGCGTCAAAGTCTTGCTCATAATCGACAATTTCTGCACCCTGTATCTCCGCAACTTCCAAACTGATAGCTGAAGTTACATTACGTGAGAAACGCAATTCACGCAGCGATTGCCGGGTAAAGCTAAACAATGGGATGGCGACCAATACCAGCAGAATGCCAAATGTGAGCAAGCCCCGTTTCAATACAATTGCGCTCTGGTCGGCATTATCCGGCTTATCTTGAGACGGGCGAAAACCAAGCCACAAGAACACAAAACCACTGGTAGCAACAATCGAGACCAAATTTGCGATAAAGATCAAACCTGCTCCCATAGCAACTGGTCCATTCCCCAAGGCAATTCCCAATCCAATGTTGACCAACGGGGGAGTCAGGGAGGCAGCGACAGCAACACCTGCAAGGGCGGATGAAACCTCCTTGCGGCTGACCGCGTACGCCGCTGTAGTACCGGCAATCAACGCAACAGCCAGGTCCAATATGGAAGGGTGCACCATGCCTAATATTATGGCGTTAGGTTCTGCTCCCGGTATAACAAGACCGACAATAATACCCGTGATAATTGCCAAAAGAATACCACGTAGTGTCGTGGCAGTGGCTCTCCAGAAAAAGCGCGCATCTCCCAAAACAATACTCATTCCCATCCCCAGGATAGCGGTCATCAACGGGGCAATAAGCATAGCGCCAATAATAATAGTCGGGTTATTCATGAGTAAACCCAGGGATGACAGCGCCGCAGCCAGTGAAAGGGTGACAAAGAAATCTGTATTCGGTTGTGCGCCTTTCCGCATGGACCGCTGTACATCAGCCTGTTCCTGGATCGAAAGCGATGGGGACAGGCCAATAAAGCGCGTCAAAAAGAGCCGCCAAAAGGACTGGATACCGTCCAAACGGCGTTGGACAATCATCACCGGGATAGATGACTGTGCCAGGACAACCTGGGGAATGTCGCCGAACAGGAAGCGCCCGATGACATTTTCATGACCTGCCCCTAATATAACCAGGTCGTAATCCATTGCGGATTCCTGTAAAATGCCATCCACAGGGGTTTCCGCTTGCACAACATGCAGGCGCAGTCCTTCGCGCTCCCCTGCTTTCATTTGATTACGCATCATTTCCAGACGCGTCTGTCCAACCAGGACTTCAGCAGAACCCAGTTTCTGGTCAGCGATATAGAGCGCTGTGAGCTGTGCCTGGGGCGCCAAAGCACGTGCTATAGATAATGCGCGAGGCGCATTGGGACCACCGGCAGACGGGATCAGAACCCGTTTGATGGGCATTTTAACCAGTCCCTGCTGGACAATGATATCGCACATGGCGCCCCGGATGACAGGATCCAGTATGCGCCCCAATTGATAGCGCCCGCGACTGCGGTACCCGCGCCAGGCAATCAGTAATATATCCGGCTCATACGCACGGATCTCAGACAGAATCGTCGCGCTCAAGTCCTTCCCCGAGCGCGCGACCGGTTCGACTATGACCCCGACTTCAGTTGGCGGGACATTAAGCCAGGTGGGTATTTCCCCGGAGTCGGTGACCGTCATCAGGCGAATAATGCCGTGATGCGTATGCGCAATCGCTATGGCAGACGCCAGCAGCATTTCTTGCTCACTCGCGTTCGTAGCGACAATCAGAACTTTATAGGATGATGTATTAGGACGTGCGCCTGAACTCTCAGTCATCGGTTCCCTTCACACTCTTTGAGCAGCTTCTTACGATCATCATAACGGGTTGATTGTAACCTCGAGTACAAGAAAATGGGACAAGCCCAACCCACGCAGAGGGGTGCGCTCAAAGGTATACGATAGCGACTTTATAAACTGCCCGAGTCGCTTGCGCCGGGCTACAATATTATCGTAACCTGGAAATATCTGCGTCAGCACCTGTTCGCGCACGGGCAAATCAGCGTACAAGCGCCTCAGACCTGATTTCGTATAGGCGCGGACATGCGGCGCCAGGTGGTTGCGCAAGCGATTGGGCAGCCAGTTGACGAAGAGCTTGTTGCCAAACCGGTAGCTGCCTTTCCAGTAAATCCCATGGGTCTCGAAGAAATAAAGCCGGTTTGGCACAAAAATGACAAGGTGCCCACCGGGGCGCGTGATCCTGACCATCTCTTGCATGCATAAACGGTCGTCCTCAACATGTTCAAGGACTTCATGGGAAAAAACAACGTCATAGACATGATCAGCAAAAGGTAATTTTTCTCCCGGGGATACCACAACACCGGTTGTGTGCTGGCGCGCCGTGCAAGCCCTTTCATGTTCAATTTCTATACCATACACATGAGACGAATAACGCTTGAAAGCCGATGTATACATTCCGACCCCGCACCCGACATCCAGTATCCGCTTGTCGCGCAACGGAACATACTGCAGCAGTAAATCCAGGCGGCGTTCCTGCCCGGCACGCCACACATAGGATGGATTGCCTCGTTCGGCAGTTTTAGAAGTTATATAATTCATGAGTTATTCATCCAGGTCAATGAAACGGCATCGCCTGTACGGTGCGGAAAAGTAAACAGGTTCACGCCAGCAACCGGTCAATGGCTTCCCAGCCCAGATAATTCATGACCAACGGTTGTGATAAATCCGGTTGTGATTGTTCCCATGTCGCATACAAACCGTCCTCAGTTGGCAAAACATCCACGTAACGACTGGCGCCTGATCCCCAGGGGGAGATAAAAGCCGGCAAGTTTATCGATACCCTTGTAATCGTAGAAAGGTCATCCTCATAAGCCCATGCCAAACCACCAATTTCCTCACATGAGTAGCCCCGCGGGCGCCGGATGGCTTGCGGGTGTTCATCAAGGTTGCGCATGGATTCACCCCCATCGTAGAAAGCCAGCAGCATTGCAGGCTCCTGTGAAAACGCTCCCCGACGCGGAACGCGTAACCAGGCTGTTATTCGGCTTATGGCGACATCCCATGTATAACCACGAGGAAAAAATTGATAGTTTGGAGCAGAAAATATCTCAACCCCGGGGTTACGGAGCATAAATCCTGAATTAGAACTCGCCCAATTGAACGGGTGCGTGCAGAAACTCAGCAGTGTTCCACCATCGATCCGATCATAAACAACGGGATCTTTGACATGCAAGAAGCGTGGGTCTTCGCAACGCAACAGCGGAACGATTTTAGCTCCAGCTAAATCCGGGACATTCTTCGCCTGAAGCTTATCCATACTCCAGATACCCGTACCGCTTTTATGGAATGACTTGAGGTTTTCAGGATACGGTACATTCCCTTTTTCGGTCGAAACAAACAATTCAACGCCACCAGGGATAAAATGCAATGCGGAGCCTTCAATGGATAATACCGGACGGTCAGGATAGCTCAAATCGCTCTTTGATAAGCTTAACAGCTTTTTAAAAGTTTTCCCGTGATCGTGTGAAACGAAGACAGCCAACTCTACACCACGCAACCCAGCCTCCAGCCCTGTGCGGGAATCGCCATAGTTCCGGTACCTGCCAACCAGATACCATGCGCCATCAGGTGCTGCGACAAGGTTACCGCCACCAAACCAATAGCCGGTTTCCTGCTTTTGGGGTTGGATAATAATCCTGGCGGATGTTGGATCCAACAAGCTTTCTGCAAACCGCAATAGTTTCAGCCGTTTTTCCTGGTCAAGCATTGTCAATCACCTCTCCAAACTATTTCAGATGGAAACGTTTATTTATAAACCGGCAGCCCCTAAGTTGCAGCAGTCTCAGTGCCATATTCTGCCATTTCATCCATGTGGTGGCTGCGTAATTGTCCGCAACCTGCCCGAATACTTCCGCCACGACGCTGGCGCATGGTATGGGGGATTTGGTGATGGTCCAGAACAGCGATAAAGGCGTCAACCGCATCCGTAGTGGATGGTTCTCCGGAAAAGGTATCCGTCACGTTGAGTTGGATCAAATTAATATGCACAGGCAAGTCGCGCACCCAGGAAACTAAATTTTGGGCAGCTCGCGATGTATCATTGACACCTTTGATCATAATCCATTCCAGCAACACCCTCCGTCCGGTTTTGATTGTGTAATACTGGAGTGCTTCCCACAGTGCCGTCAAAGGGTAGCTGCGGTTAATGGGCATCAGGACATCGCGCAACGGATCTGTGGCGGCATGCAGCGAGAGCGCGAGCTTAACAGGAATTGGTTCATCGGCCAGTTTGCGAATCGCCGGCGCTATACCCGCTGTGCTCAAAGTGATGCGCTTCGGCGCCAAGGCTAAGCCACGCGAATCGGTGAGTTGCCGCACAGCAGTGAGTGTAGCGTCGTAATTCAACAGGGGTTCCCCCATCCCCATCAACACAACATTGCTCAGGGTCTGCCCCTGCTGCTTCAACGCTCGCTGCAGATAAATTACCTGCGCCAGAATCTCACCGGCAGGACAGGTGCCGCACAAAGCCCATCTGACCCGTGGCACAGAAAATGCAACCACATGCACATCCCACCTGGGTAGACACGCAGGCGCTAAACCGTTCACGATACCGCAGCAAAACGACTTCTATATACTGCCCATCGTCAAGAGCTACCAGGTCTTTGCGGGTATTCCCATCAGCGCTCAAAACCTGATTCGCACATAGGAGTTGCTTAATCGATAAGCGGTCGTCCAACTGACTGCGAAGCTCCTGCGGCAGAGAAATCATCTCATGAAAATCACCGACATATTGCCGGTAGAGATAGGACCAAATTTCTGCCATATATTGCAAGGCGTTCAGGTCGCCAAGAAGTGCGCCTAAAGCCTTGTAATCGTATTCATAGATATGGTGTTTAGCCATGGTGGTGTGAATGCTCAAGTGTCCTGAACAGACTCACAGGACACGTTTTATATCGATGCCCCGTGCAGCAGCCCGGTCCAGACGCCAGGCATCCTCATCCTCAGGTGGCAGCATAATCTCTTCAGGAGGTCGCTTTACCAGTTGCATCGCATCTGTAGGGCACGTCATCACACAGACTCCGCATCCGACACAACGCATCCCATCAATATGGGCAACCGTATCCACCGTGATCGCGTTAAACTGGCAGCGTTCAACACACGTCCCGCAGGCAATACACAAATCCTCATCGACTTGATTTATGAAAGTTGAACGTGCAATGACATTGGCGATACCCAGTTCGGACATCCCGCGTAAAATTCCGCAAGCACACGTGCAGCAATTACAAATATAACCGGAGACAAAACCGAAACCCGTGTCCTTTTTTGTGTTACTTACAGCGTGCACAAGTCCGGACGCAGCGGCGAAATGAAGCGTTTCCAGGGCCTCTTCCAGTGTCAATGCACGCACATACGGGGAGTCATCGAATGCCCCCGGTTTATCGCTGAACGACATACACACTTCCAGTGGGTGGTCACATCCTTTGCCGATGAGTGCTTGCTGTTTGCGGCAAAGACAATCGATGACTCCCCAGGCTTTCGCTCTGGAAACAATTGCGGCAGCGCTTTCATAAGGCGCCACTTCGAGATCCATCGCAACGGTATCTTCGACCGGAACGATACGGTGAAACTGGGGGCGCACAACTAGGCCCGTTGCATAAGCCTGTTGAAAATAATCCTCAAACAAACGTGCAAATTCCGCATCAATTGTCGGAGCCTGCATTTCGTATATGCCAACGGCAAAGGGCATAATCGAGTAGCCTAAGCCTTTATCCGTTTTTCCAACCGTAATAAGACCCTTCCGTCCCATCGTTTTAAGTTGGCGACGCAGTACACTGGCATCTCCCCCCACCCGTTCGGCAAATTCATAAACAGTTTCCGGGGTCAGGCGGAGTTTAGCTGCCAGCGCCGCCTCCTCAGGAGTAAATAATTTAGCAAGTAATCTTAGCTCCGCACCGTCTGCTGTAGGTGGAAAACCATTGGGCAACGCGTCAAGGCGCTCCGCCAGTTCCTTGTAAGCTTGTAAATCCATTATTAGCTCCTTATATAACGTTTATTCGGTAATTCCAACAGATATAATTGTTATGCCGGACAGGAATTGTCGCCGGTTAAAGCTAAACCGATAACAAACAGATCCCACAATAAAGCGCCATCATGCAAAGCCATGGCAGCTAAAAAACATACCAGGTACAAACTGACTTTTGACTTTTCAAATAAAACATAGCATAATACAATTGCGCTATAAATAGTGTCTGTGGATGACGTCGCATAATCCTTTGAAAGATTACACAGAAACAGATAAGCGAACATAACACTAAGAAGGTAAAGAAAACGCCGTCCCGGAATACATTAACCATCTTTCATCCAAAAGGTATTCTATCATACATTGGAATTACCTAAAGGAGGGACTTGTGCCCGAGATTAGTCTACACGAATACGAATTTGAGATAGATCAGCTCATTGAAGAAGCGCGCTATCTGGAAGCTTACGCTCATCTTCGCCACATCATTAGCAAATTTCCCCATTATATTGGAGCATATTACCTCATGGGGAAAATGTTATTGGAAGCCGATCAACCCGACCTTGCTGTGGATATTTTCCGCCGCGCGTTGAATGCGGATCCGGAACACCTCAAATCCCGCATTGGTCTGGGGTTGGCGCATGAGCAGAGGGACGATTTAAATGCCGCAATCTGGAACCTTGAGCGCGCCTTTGAATTAGCTCCGGCAAATGCTGATATTAATGAAGAGTTGCGCCGTATCTATGGACGGCGCGACGGTAAAGACCCGGACCACATCCCGATAAGCCGGGCAGGACTTTCGCGACTTTATATGCGCGGAAATCTGAGCAGCAGAGCTGTTGATGAATTAAGAAATCTGTTGACAACGGAACCAGCCCGTCCTGATTTACAGGGAGCCCTGGCTGAAGCCTATTGGCGTGACGAACAGATTGTCCAGGCGGCAGAAATGTGCCAAAGTATTCTCGACAAGATGCCCTATAACCGGAAAGCCAATTTACTGCTTGGGACACTGTGGGTTAACAGCGGGCAGGAAGAAGGTCAAGTCTACCTTAAACGCTCACAGGAAGTTGATGTTGAAAACGTTCTGGCGGTTGAACTCCTGGGGACCAATTCCCCCCTGAAACAGCGCGAAGTGGTGATGGATCGCCTTGTCTACGACATGGATACCATTGATGTGGATCAGCAAGCCGAATGGTTTCGGCGACTGGAAGCTACATCGGTCAGTGTTGGTATCTCTGAAGCCGTACCGGATATGTCAGAATCTGATGTCCGCCTCGTTGATATCACAGCTGGACTGGAATCGCAGATTGAAATACCCGATTGGTTACGGGAACTCGGGTCCCTGGACGACGGTACAGATCAGGATAGTGGACTTGGCTGGATGTCTAACATGATTCTAGGAGAAGAATTAGAAGGCAAAGACGCCAAAATGGAAGTGGTGGAACCCCCGGCAGTTGAGATCGAATTTCCAGAAATTGTCAGCGCGGGCGCCTATGAAAGCACCGATGCCAAAGCACAATCTGAACCTGTAGACGAATCAGCAGATTGGCTAAATGCGTTAGTCGCAGAAGAAGATGATGAAACAACGGAAATAGTTCCCGAATGGCTGGAAGAAATTACGCCCAAATCCTCAGAAATTGTCGAAACGGAACAACCTGTCGAGACGTTAATTGAAAGCGCAGTCCAGGTTGGGCAAGATGAGATTGAAGCTGGTTTGGATCAAGTCGAAGCTCAGGAACCGATGACTATCTCTGCTGAAGACACAATTCTCACGCCAGAATACGAAGAAGAGCTAGAAGAAACTCCGGATTGGCTGCAAGCGATCGTGCCTCCTTCGCTGGAAGAAAAAGCAGGGGAGCCTGCCCCTGCCGGCGATGTATTAATGACGCCCGATAGATTTGATGAAAGCGTGAGTCAGGCAGACCACGCTGAGCTATCTTCATATGATGAAGAACAACTGCAACAGGATGCACCAGAGGAAATTTCTGAACTAACTTTAACCGAATCCAGCTTCGAGGAAGAAGATGCAGACGTACCCGATTGGTTGCAGGCGCTCAATCCGACCAAGGCAGAAACAACCTTAATTGACCAGAGAGAAACGCCAGGTATAGAGCAGGATTGGCTTGATGAAATCGTCGCGGAGATTGATGTTGATGAATCTCTGCAGACTGAAAGCGAAAGTTCAGAGGATGCACAATCCGAAGAATTGCCCGACTGGCTGCAAGTACTTGCCCCGGAAACTGCAGAGGAGAAGGAAATAAAGCCATTGGCAGAGGATATGCTAATGGATAAAGAAGAATTAGAAAGCGCAGAGCTGGATTGGCTCGATGAAATCTCACCTGGTATGGGCACCGACAGCGCATTACCGGACAGCGAAATTTCTATGGACAAACCGTCCGCAGATGTGCCTGATTGGCTGAAGGCATTAGCTCCAGAAAAGACAGGAGCAACTGTTATGCAGCCCATGGGCGAGGGTGAAGCAGAAAGCGCTGAGTTGGATTGGCTCGATGAGCTTTCAACCGATATGGACACCGCTAGCCCGTTAACGGGAAGTGAAACCGCCACGGATGTGCCAACGGTGACGACTGATATACCTGACTGGATATCCCAATTACAGCCTACATCACAAGTAACTGATGAAATCGAACTATCTGAGGAGGAGATTCCGGATTGGCTGGCAGCATTTAATAAAAGTGAACCTGCCACTTCGCCCGAATTAACGCCGGATCGAATAGAAGAATTCGACAACTCAGATAGCACGACACCTCCCGTACAAAAGCCAGACACGTTAAAAGAGACAGAATTTTTTGGGTGGCAAGCTTTTGGCGAAGAAATCGCCGAGGCGACCGCAAGCAGTGATGGTCCAATTCTTACAGACACAACGGCGCCCTTGACCCTGGAAGAGGAAGAATTACCGGTAAATGCGCTGGAATCATTAGCAGATGCTGCACCAGACAAGGAAAATGGAGATGGACTGTTTGGATGGGATGCATTTGGCGAAACTATTACCGAGGCTACACCTCAGATAGAAACTCCTTTATCTCAGGAGGAAACCGCAGTTTCCGAAGGGGAATTCCTGTCGGGCGACGATGCCCTGGCATGGCTCGAAAGCCTGACCTCTGGCAAGGAAGATGAACTCCGCGCGCAAGCTGAATTGGATTCCGAAGCCCGGATAGCGGAAATCATGGGGCGCAGAACCACACCGGTCCAGGAAGAAGTGTCGAGGAACCTGCAGCGGAAAGCGATTCGCGAACCCGAACCGGAACCGATGCGACGGTATCGAGGTGGTGGAAGCCGCGGAACCTGAACTGCTGGCGGAAGCAGTTCCCGCTGCTCCTGAGGCTGAAGGCGACCTGATGTCGGGCGACGATGCCCTGGCATGGCTCGAAAGCCTGACCATCGGCAAGGAAGATGAGCTCCGCGCGCAAGCTGAATTGGATTCCGAAGCCCGGATAGCGGAAATCATGGGGCGCAGAACCACACCCGTCCAGGAAGAAAGTGTCGAGGAACCTGCAGTGGAAACGGTTAGCGAACCGGAACCGGAGACCGAAGCGACCGTATTCGAGTTGCAGGAAGTTGAAGCGGCGGAACCCGAACTGCTCACGGAAGCAGTTCCCGCTGCACCTGAGGCTGAAGGCGACCTGATGTCGGGCGACGATGCCCTGGCATGGCTCGAAAGCCTGACCATAGGCAAGGAAGATGAACTCCGCGCGCAAGCTGAATTGGATTCCGAAGCCCGGATAGCGGAAATCATGGGACGCAGAACCACACCCATCCAGGAAGAAACTGTCGAGGAACCGGTGGTGGAAACGGTTAGCGAACCGGAACCGGAGACCGAAGCGACCGTATTCGAGTTGCATGAAGTTGAAGCGTCGGAACCCGAACTGCTCACGGAAGCAGTTCCCGCTGCTCCTGAGGCTGAAGGCGACCTGATGTCGGGCGACGATGCCCTGGCATGGCTCGAAAGCCTGACCATCGGCAAGGAAGATGAGCTCCGCGCGCAAGCTGAATTGGATTCCGAAGCCCGGATAGCGGAAATCATCGGGCGCAGAACCACACCCATCCAGGAAGAAACTGTCGAGGAACCTGCAGTGGAAACGGTTAGCGAACCGGAACCGGAGACCGAAGCGACCGTATTCGAGTTGCAGGAAGTTGAAACGGCGGAACCCGAACTGCTCACGGAAGCAGTTCCCGCTGCTCCTGAGGCTGAAGGCGACCTGATGACAGGCGACGATGCCCTGGCATGGCTCGAAAGCCTGACCATCGGCAAGGAAGATGAGCTCCGCGCGCAAGCTGAATTGGATTCCGAAGCCCGGATAGCGGAAATCATGGGGCGCAGAACCACACCCATCCAGGAAGAAAGTGTCGAGGAACCTGCAGTGGAAACGGTTAGCGAACCGGAACCGGAGACCGAAGCGACTGTATTCGAGTTGCAGGAAGTTGAAGAGGCGGAACCTGAACTGCTCACGGAAGCAGTTCCCGCTGCTCCTGAGGCTGAAGGCGACCTGATGACAGGCGACGACGCCCTGGCATGGCTCGAAAGCCTGACCATCGGCAAGGAAGATGAACTCCGCGCGCAAGCTGAATTGGATTCCGAAGCCCGGATAGCGGAAATCATGGGACGCAGAACCACACCCGTCCAGGAAGAAACTGTCGAGGAACCGGTGGTGGAAACGGTTAGCGAACCGGAACCGGAGACCGAAACGACCGTATTCGAGTTGCAGGAAGTTGAAATTACGGAACCGGAACTCACGCAAGAAACACCGGAAATCAGCGAGCCGAAGTCAGAACCCGAAGCGGTTGAAGCAGAAGAACCGGTAGCAGAAGTTGCTGAACCCGAACTCACCCCGGATGCGCCGGTAATCAGCGAACCGAAGTCAGAACCCGAAGCGGTAAAAATCGAGGAACCAGCAGTTGAGGTTGCCGAAAAAGTGGCAGCAACTGCACCAATTGCGGAATCAGATACATTGGAAGACAATGCGCAACCACCTCAAGCGCAAACGATCAGACCACAATACTCGTCTGACTTATAGTCGCGCCCTCTGCGATGCTGGTGATATCAAAGAAGCCATGAAGAACTACGGTGTGCTGATCAAGTCGGGTGCCAAGATGGAAGAGATATACCAGGATTTACAAGCTTACCTGGAAACCAACCCCAAGGATTCAGACGTGCTCAGAACCCTGGGAGATGCTTACATGAAGGATGGTGTGCTTGAACGCGCGTTGGAAATTTATAACGAAGCGATGAGTATCCTATAGACCAGAATACTATAAGCGAAATAGAAATGGTTACAAAAAAGCAGCGCACGGATCCGTGCGCTGCTTTTTTGTGCTGATTTTTCATCCAAACTTATAAGCAACCCCAAAACCACCTCGGGGTAAAATCCAACCTATATTTTCATACGGGCAACCCACTCTACAACTGCCACACTCAACGCAACTTTGATAAGCGACCTGGATTTTGCCGTCATGACCCTGCTTATAAACACCGACCGGGCAAAAATAGATACAAGGTTTGTTTGCACAACGCATGCATACTTCATGGTCTTTAATCCAGAGATGCGCTTTCTCTTCATCGATAAAATACTTTAGCGTCATCAACAAGTCGTCAACATAAACATCAGGCAAAGATTCTTCAAGCTTACTTGGTAGTTCCTTTGCCTCAAATGCATCACCTTTTTTCATTGCCATATTTTCACCACCCTATTACAGAACGTGCCATCGAAACAATGTCACCAGTCGCTTTCAACAGTGAGCGACGGTTAGTGAGAGCGCCTAACATATTCTTAAAGAGCTGCTGCTTGGGTTTTCCATAAGCGCTGAAAAACTGGCCCAACGCATCGTTAACTAAACCAGGATAAATTCCCATAAATTCAGGATGCGTTTCCAGGAACTTCGAAAAACCGCGATACTGCTTCATATCTTTGAGAATGAAGGATTCCTTGAGATGATCCTCATAATGCGACAGGACACCTGCACTGTAATCACCCCGACTGTGCGCTTCTATAGCTGTTTCAGCAGCCAGTCTACCGGCTACAATTGCCATGTTTGTACCTTCCCAATGCAAAGCATTGACCATTGAAGCAGCATCACCCGCCACCAAAGCACCGTCCGTATACAGCTTTGGCATCGCGTAATATCCACCCTCGGGAATCAAGTGACCACCATACTCAAGGACCTGCCCGCCCTCAATCAATGGCGCAATAGCGGGATGTGCCAGGTAACGCTGCAATATATCGTATGGCCGAAGTCGGTACTCAGCAAGTGTATTAAGCATCACACCAAGACCCACGGATACGCTGGTTTTATTGGTATAAACAAAGCCCATTCCCGGCAATCCTAAAGAGACATCACCAAGCACCGAGACAGCCAAGACCTTGCTGCTCGCCTGTCAAACCAAACCGGGCGTTAATGGTTTCCATTGGCAAAGAGATGACTTCTTTGAACGCTAAAGCCATATGCGCAGGTTCCAGGTCGTGGTTAATCAGACCCAACTTCTGCGTCAGCAAGTTATTCACGCCCTCACAAATAATGACGACAGGGGCATAGATCTCTCCCTGGGGGCGATCGGTGATAACACCTAGAACCCGTCCTTCTTCGTCACGGATAAAATCGATAACCGCTGTTTTGGGAATAAGGAATGCACCGGCTTTCTGCGCTTGTTCCGCCCACCAAAGGTCAAAATTTGCGCGCAGCGTAATATACGCATCGACCGGGTCAGCTTGAAGGTGACCTCCCTGTACAGTCATTCGGGTCAACCCGTTTTCCGAGAGAAACCAGAATCCAGCTTCGGTTACAGGGCGTTCGAATGGGGGTTTCAAATCCATAAAATCAGGCAGTACTTCAGCGATAGCGTGTGTGTAAATAGCGCCACCAAAATAGTTTTTACCACCTGGTTTTTGTCCACGCTCAATTAAAGCCACATTGAGCCCTTTACGTGCCATAACCATGGCGGCGGCAGAGCCAGCAAGACCCGCACCGACAACGATAGCATCAAACTCAATTCTTGTGCTGCTCATGCCAAGCCCTCCTTACGCGATTTGATCGCCGCAATCATCGCCGGAATTACTTCATACAAATCACCCACTATGCCCACATCTGCGACTTCAAAAATAGGCGCCGCAGGATCGGAGTTAATCGCGATGATAAAATCAGAATTTTGCATCCCCACTTTGTGTTGCAAAGCGCCGGAAATTCCCGCAGCAATATATAGCTTTGGGCGCACAGTTCTACCAGACTGACCCACCTGATGCGGATATTCAATCCATCCGCCATCGACACATGGACGGCTCGCTCCGACCACACCACCCAACGCATCAGCAAGTTCTTTAATCACTTTGAAGCCTGCAGGATCCCCTAATCCCCGTCCTCCGGCAACGATGACATCAGCATATTCAATATCCACACTCTCGTCTTTATCATGGATAAACTCCAGAATACAAGCCGGGGCATCTTCATCGGTGATATCAATACTTTCCCGGATTATTTCACCCTGAGCAGCAGAATTCGCTTCTGGCGCCGGGAAAACCCGCGGACGGACACTTGACATTTGCGGTCTATGTTTCCGGCAGACTATTGTAGCCATAATATTTCCGCCAAAAGCTGGGCGCGTAGCCAAGAGAAGTTTTGTTTCAGCACCTCGAACTTCTCCCATTTCCAGTTCTGTGCAATCGGCAGTAAGCCCTGTTCGCAGTGATGTTGCCACGGCACCAGCCAGGTCACGTCCAAGCGTCGTAGCGCCAATGAGAAAAACTTCCGGATCATACTTCTTTGCGACCGATGCAATGCTGCCATAATATGTGCAATTGCGATAATGTTCAAAAACTTCATCATCCAACAAATATACACGATTGGCACCATGCTCTATCGCTTGCTGAGCAATACCTTCAACGTTATAACCCAGGAGTATGCCCTCAACCGAGACTTCATCTCCGGCAGCGTCCGCTTCGTCTTTTACCTCCGAAGCCAGACGGGCTGCTACCCCCAATAATTCCCAGGACACCGGATGCACGCGTCCGCCTTCTTGCTCAATAAACACCCAAAAACGCCTTACGGTCATTGCGCACCTCCCAGAATAGCGCCCAGGATGCCAGAATCTGCAACCTTATCCAGTGAGAATTTAACTGCTGCTTCGATACCTATTTCACGCGCATTCACAACTTCTCCAGCCTCTGGCAAGGGCGGGGTGCCCATTTTGTAAACGATCGTTGGAGAACCACGGACCCCAATCTCCTGCACGTCAAATTCGATTGGTCCCTCCATGGTCCAGACCTCGGGGTCGTAACGTAAAGAATTTATCAAATCCGGCAATGGTGCAAAGGGGATGTCGGCAATATCTTTTTCACACGTTAGAAGTGCAGGCATAGGGACTTCAATTACTTCAGTCCATCGCTCAGTTTTCCGCTCAATAACCACAACCCGATCGTCCATATCAACAGCACGGATATTTACAGCATACGTGATGATGGGTAAATCCATGCGGACAGCGACCCCAGGACCCACCTGTGCTGTATCACCGTCAATAGCTTGTTTCCCAAAGAAAACCAGGTCAATAGGATCCTGTTCATGGACCGCCTTGATCACCTCAGCCAGAACATAGGATGTTGCCAGGGTATCCGCACCAGCAAACTTGCGGTCAGAGACCAGAATTCCCCGATCAGCGCCCATTTCAATCGCTTCACGAATCGTGGTGATAAAATTTGGGGGACCCATTGAGACTATGGTCACCTTGCCGTTGAGTTTGCGCTTCCACTCAACAGCCGCAGCAAGAGCATGTGCATCATATGGGTTCATAATGGCCGGGACACCTTCCCTGACGAGGTTACCCGTATCCGGGTCAATCCGGATGTTTGTGGTGTCCGGGACTTGCTTTACAGCAACAAGGGCATGGAACAAATTACACCTCCTGATACAATTTATATTCATGCATTTAAAGTTCAAAATAACTCTATGCATTATATCGTGTAAAAGCGCCAAGCTATATATAACCCACAGCTTTAGCACTCTCCACAAGTTTACCACGAAAAGCCGGATGAGCGATTTTTATGAGGGCAGAGACACGCTGGCGGATGTTTTTACCGTACAGATCTACAGCGCCGTACTCAGTGACAATCCAATGGACATGATTCCTGGATGTAACCACACCGGCACCCTGTTTCAATACCGGAACGATGCGTGATTGTGTCCCACCTTTCGCCGTGCTGGGCAGTGCAAGAATGGGCATGCCGCCTTCCGAACGAGAGGCGCCATAAATGAAGTCCATTTGACCCCCAACACCACTGTAGAGTTTGGTGCCGATACTGTCAGCACAGACCTGACCCGTTAAATCAACCTCAATCGCTCCGTTTATGGCGACTTGACGGTAATTCTTGCCCGATAACACAGGGATCATTGACATATTCTGTACGATGAAGTTCAACAAGTGGATTGCGGTCAAGCCAACGATACAGGTCACGCGATCCCAATACAAATCCCGCTGTAACTTTACCTGGTGCAAAGTTTTCCGCGCACCTGTTATGACACCCTTTTCCACCAGGTGCATCACGCCATCAGAAAAAAGTTCCGAATGTATTCCCAAATCTTTTTTACCTTCAAGATGATGCAAGTACTGTATCCGGCACCGCACCAATGCCCATCTGTAAAGTAGCGCCAGTCAGGAATTAATTCAGCAATATTCCGGGCAATTCCCTTCGACAACAGGATCATTTGGATCGGATGCCATCTCAAATTCATCCAAGGGTTCATCAACCTCTACAATATGGTCGAGTTTGTTTACATGGATAAGCGTATCGCCAGAGATGAACGGCATCTGCACATTAACCTGGGCTACAATGACCTTTGCCGATTCAGCTGGGGTTTTTGTGAGCCCATTTTCGATACTAAAAGAACAATAACCCTGGTCATCAGGTCTGGATATATGAACCAGAGCGACGTCGATAGGAAGAATCCCCGCTTTAAACAAGAGCGGAAACTCCGACAATAGTACAGGCGTATAATCTGCGCGGTTTTCCCAAATTGCCTGGCGTATATTGTGTCCAATGAACATAACATTCGAACGCAAGTGTCCATCAAGTTCAGGCACCGCCCAGGTTGCCGGGCTTACACTAAGCGTTTGAGCCACCTCAACACCTGTGACCTGGGGAGCATAAGCAACCAAAGCGGATACGAGTTCTTTGGGTACGCTACAATTCCCGGTAAGAAACACGCGGTTATCAGAGCGAACAGAGGACGCAATAGCAGCGGATGCACTTTTTACTTTATTCTGATATCCAGATAACCAATCCATGGTGCCTCGCTTACACAAAGAATTATTCCCGCCCTCGGTCAACAGCCCCACCTCGTTGGGTGTAAAGGCTATACATACCTCACCTGAAAGTCATTCTTCAGGGATGCCTGATTTCAAGATCTATGCCGTTCGATGCAGGTAATTTCAGCCTAAGGGAAAAAAAGCCCAAGAACAAATGCCCATGCTACATAGGGTGATTTTCTTGCACAAAGCACAGATGACTTCCCGCCCTAAGGAGAGATAACGCGGTGAATATATAACTAACAATCCCTTTATCAATCCCGATTATAGATCAACCTTTGCCACACCGTTTGCAGGTCGTGTTATATAGACATTCGGAGTCGTGTCGAATTTGCTACCATAGACTGCGGTCAGGTGTTTCTCAACATCAGGTACTGCATCTTCGGCAGCCAATGCGATAATACAACCCCCAAAACCCGCACCCGTCAAACGGGCGCCATAACATCCATCCACTTCTGTCGCTGCCACAACCAATGTGTCCAACTCAGGTATGCTGACCTCGTAGTCATCGCGCAAACTATTGTGTCCCTGGACTAATAGTTCGCCGACTTCAGCGAGGTTTCCCAGCGAAAGCTGCCCTGAAAGCTGGAGAACCCTCTTGTTTTCAGTAACCACATGCCTCGCCCGGCGGTATACAGTATCCGGCAAAAACTGCTGATACTGTTCCAGATCCTCCACAGTCACATCACGCAAGGCTTTAATATCTGGCAAGTGCTCGGCTAGAATGCCGACAGCCAGTTCGCACTGACTACGGCGAATGTTATATTCTGAAGTGGACAAAGAACGACGCACCTTACTATCCGCAACAACAATCGCAAGACCTTCCGGCATCGAAAAATAATCACGCTGCAGGCTGCGCGTATCCAGCAACATCGCATGACCAGCTTTACCACATGCGCAGATCATCTGGTCCATGATGCCGCAGTTGACACCCACATAGTTATTTTCTGCTTTTTGGCATAATAAAGCCAGGTCAGGCAAGTCTATTTTTAAGTCACTCAACACATTCCAGGCAAATGCAAATGCCAGTTCAACCGCAGCAGAAGATGACATACCGGCGCCGACCGGTACATCTGATGCCAAAACAGATTTCATTCCAGTCAGGTTCGCAGAACGCTCAAGCAACGCCCAAACAACCCCCATCGGATAATCAGACCATCCGCCAGCGGATGAAGGGACGCGATCCACAGGAAATGCCTTTTCATCATTTTGCATATCGAGCGCACGAACGGTAGCCCACGGCTCATCAAATGGCGCAACTGCCAAGCCAGGCAGCTCTGTCCACCGCCACCGGCAGCACAAACCCGTCATTATAGTCTGTATGTTCACCGATCAAGTTCACTCTACCTGGAGCCCGAACAACTAAGCTGGGCTGGCGATGGAAACGTGAAGAAAATGCGCGAACTACCTTCTCATAGAGTGTATGTTTTTCCATTATTCCTTATCCTCCCTGAACACGCTAGATTATAATATCAGCCAATAAAACTACCAGTTAGTTTTGGGTGCATATCAACGTGGGTAAACTCTGGAACAAGTGACTGCTGTCTGGCAATGGAACTGGCAATCGCCATTTTAAGATATACCCTCTATTTCCGTTTCACGCACTATTATATGCGCCTTTATGATTGTACGATAACTCTGGACAAACCGTTGAATTTATTCCTCACACCTCGCGGAAATCCGCTAACACACCATTGTCCAGTAAAAGTGCTAATACGCTGTCCAAATTCTTTTCATCAATCAACAATTATCGAAGGCGTCAGCTGTTCAAGGATGTAATCCTGCAAAGCTGCAAGAATCTCATGATTCGGATCTGGTAACCTCAACATCCATTGACTTTCCAGGCTAGCCCTCTGTTGATCGTGATAGATGTTCTGCAAAGCTCGTCATGAGATTGCCCGGCAAAGGTTTTTTTGTCGCTTGTTCGAGAAACTCCACAATACGGGATAACGGGATATGTTGCTGCTTTGCCCGCTTTAGAGAACGTGGCGTCAAACGAAATCTGTGGATATTATCTCTATCCACGAATTGCGCTATACGACTCAATTGATATCGCTCGTAACGTTTTCGTGCCGGAACATCAATTATTGCGCCAGCATCCATGGAAATATCTGCCGAAATTTGGATATGCAGGGGGATCACATAAGTCCTAAAAGCGCAGACTCCGCCACGCGTTAGCCGGAATAGTTCTCCCTTCTATCCCACTAACCGATCCGACAAGGTCGACAATCACCCAACCAGGATAGCGGACCGGCAATGATATATTGGACATAGGCTCCCTCAATTAACTCCCAGGAATCAAAACCTCTTAAAGGGCGATCCTGTATGCGCATCCCGCGGAGCCCAACGCTCGTAGTTACCATCCGGACGCATAAAATCCGTTGCGTACGCTTTGACATAAGCTGTAAATTCGCCGACACTATACCAGGTCTCGGGAACGCACCGCGCAAGACAATCCAGCACCACCCTGCCGGGTTTCCACTGGGTTGGGCGACCAATCCGCACAGGATCGGGCTGCAAACTAAGCACATTCTTCAGGTCATTCCAATGCACACTCATCACCCAAGCACGCGCCACACTTGACCACTGATTCCACAAATCAGATTCGCAACCAACCGCGGACCGGGTCAGGCACCAAACGCAGTTGCTGGTCCTGGTTTTTGCGTACCCACCCCTGTTCCAATGATATTGTTTGTATTAAATTCGCATAA
Source organism: uncultured Chloroflexia bacterium (assembly GCA_963700595.1). Classification (GTDB taxonomy): domain Bacteria; phylum Chloroflexota; class Anaerolineae; order B4-G1; family SLSP01; genus PWVB01. Next base: position 556,154 of record CAVOYE010000005.1, on the reverse strand, counting down.
CAGCAAGCAGAAACCTGCTTTTGATTCAGCAATGCATCCGAATCCGTCTGATGGCGCTCTTTGAATCGATATCCACCATGTAACCAATTCTTCTGCAAGGTCATCGTTCAGATCAACAGAACGTTTTTCCGGGTACAATTGCAGCAGGTTGTGGTGGTGGAATAATAAACGGTTCCGGGGCAGGCATATACAGGCTCAGAGCTTCAGGGATGTAAGCAATTTCAATGGGGTCTTCAGGATGGTCACTGAAATCCCGCTGGACAAGTCCCAGCATCCATAAGGCTTCAGCAGCGGAACGATGGTTCGCGCCAGAGCTCCTCGCGTTCCATTTTACCCATACCGATATCGCGCATGGGTCCCCACCGGCGCAGGAACGATGCCCAGGGCATACTGCCATTTCGCCTGAGTAAATCGTCCAGCGCAACCCTATGATCTTCAGGCAGTTTTGATACCACTGTCGTCACCGCGTCGCATCCACCATGGTATCCACTAATTCAGCTGCCAGATCAGGATGGCGCACGGCAATGGGTTCAAAACCCCACAGTCGCGCAATAATACGCAAGCGCCCCATGTCACTATGTAAAAATGATTGATATAACGTTCGCAAAGCCATTATCACATCAGCCCGAGAAACAAAGGTGTTTAGCGTCAAGACACTAAACACCTGATACTTATATTGTGATTGATGTCGCAACCTACGTCAAAACGCCTATTCTGAAGCTCTACTGATTATATCTGTTGCATAAGATGGCGCAACTTAACACTTGTCTCACGATATAAAATACAGGGACACTGGTAGAATAAATACTTACGACCAAGGTTGCCGCACAAGGAGAAACTTATGAAATTATTGCTATCTGGCAATGAAGCTATTGCCTTAGGTGCCTGGGAAGCCGGTGTCCAATATGCCGCAGCATATCCGGGCACACCGTCAACCGAGATTATTAGAGAATTTCGCAAAGTATCCCGGTACCAGAGCAGAATGGGCAAGTAATGAAAAAGTAGCCCTGGACAACGCAGCAGGAGCATCATTTGGTGGTGCGAGAGTCCTCATCGCAATGAAACATGTAGGCGTCAATGTGGCTGCAGACAGTCTAATGTCAATCTCTTATATTGGTGTAGAACACGGTTTAGTGCTGGTGAGTGCTGATGATCCGGGAGCGTTCTCGTCCCAAAATGAACAGGACAACCGGCAATATGCAAAGTTTGGACGATTTCCGTGCTTAGATCCGTCGAACAGTGAGGAGGCTCGCCAGTTCGTGAAGTTAGCATTTGATGTCAGTGAATTATTCACGTCTCCGGTCTATACTGCGGACGACAACCCGATTATCTCACTCCAAGTCCGTCGTGGAAGCCGCCCCAACCGAAGAGCGCGAACTTGCCCCCCTGCCCCCTTACAAGCACGCAGAACAACAGTCCCGTGTTATCACCCCGGAATTAGCCCGGTTACGACACCCTAGTCATTGAACAACGCCTGGTCGATCTTGGCATCTGGGCTGATAAGGAAGGCTTTGAACTGGGCATCAACCGTATCGAATGGGGCGACCCAGCGTTGGGTATTATCACCTCAGGTATCACCTACCACTATGTGCGCGAAATACTTCCCGGAAGCATCCATCCTCAAAATTGGGATGAGTTATCCGTTGCCCATGGAAAAGATTCGTGCATTCGCTGCGACAGTAGAAAAACTCATTGTTATCGAAGAATTGGATCCCTTCATAGAAGACCAGATTAAAGCTGCCGGGATAACCGTAGCCCACGGCAAAGATGTTTTTCCAGTCTGTGGTGAATTTACCACGGCGAAAGTACGCGCCGCTGCGGTTCAGGCTGGATTACTTCCGTCCGCAGATGAAAGTATCCTTGTCGTATCTGGTAGAACAAGACCCGATTGCTATCCCGGCACGCCCTCCGGCACTTTGTCCCGGATGCCCCCATCGTGCATTCTTCTACGCGTTGTCGCGCAACAAACGGAAAACCTTAATCGCCGGGGATATTGGATGTTATACTATGGGCGTTCTCGCGCCCTTTGAAGCGATGGATATGCTGATATCTATGGGAGCCAGTATCGGTATGGCCCATGGATTCAAGCAAGCCGGCGGGCAGGAAAATTCGGTTGCTACGATTGGTGATAGTACATTCTTCCATTCTGGTATGGCGCCGTTGGCCTCCGCAGTCTATAACCGCGCCAATATTACCGTGGCGGTACTTGATAATCGCACCACCGCAATGACCGGACAACAAAATCACCCCGGTACAGGTGTGACATTACAGGGTGCGCAAAGCAAAGAGATCAATATTGCCGATGTCGTCCGTGCTATGGGTGTAACCTATATAGAGGAAGTCAATGCCTGGGACGTTATCAATGTCAATAAAATTATTCGGGCTGCGCTGCGGCACGAAGATGGACCAGCGGTCATTATCGTACGCGGGGCATGTGTTTTTACACCCTATTTCCAACAGCGACCGCCTATGCACGTTGATTTAGTAAAGTGCGTCGCCTGCGGTTCATGCCTCAGAGTCGGTTGTCCAGCCATCACCAAAAGTGATGAGATATATCCCACCAATAACAAAGCCAAATCCAAAATCGACCCGTTGTTATGCACGGGTTGCACGGTATGCATGCAGGTATGTCCCACTGAAGCCATCCAACCTGTCCAGGGTTAAGCGCGCAGCACGCCGGCTCCAGGACGATGATAAACACCGGGAGAAAAAATGAACGATAAACTAAACATGCTTTTTGTAGGCGTTGGCGGGCAAGGCGTTCTTACCGCGTCTGATATCGCAGCGCAGGTAGGCATCGATATGGGGTTTGATGCGAAAAAATCTGAGATTCACGGATTTGCCCAGCGCGGTGGAGTCGTGGAAAGCCATGTCCGCTGGGCACCTATCGTCAACTCGCCAACGTGCGAGAAGGGCACAGTGGACATTCTGGTAGCGTTCGAGTTGCTCGAGGCAGCGCGGTGGCTGGACTGGCTTGCCCCCGGGGGTACGGTCATCGTCAATTTGCAAAAGGTTGTCCCCATGTCGGTGAATACGGCTAACGCACTATATCCCGCTGACCAGGCAGTCCTTGGCGTATTAGCCCAACGCGCCGGGAAAGTTATCGCGATCGATGCCCTGTCTTTGGCAGAAAAAGCCGGTAACGCCCGGACTGTCAATACAATCTTATTAGCTGCCCTGGCAACACTGCTGGATAATGATCCAGTCATATGGGAAAAAGCAATTCTGAACCGCGTTCCTCAAAAATACGCTGAGGTCAACAGCACAGCCTTTCGCCTGGGGCAGCAAGCTGCAAAATAGCACTCGAGTTGAACACAAAACAAGTGGGGAAATGTAAAGAATCCTTACATTTCCCCACTATAAATGTAGCTTCTCTGTTACGCCAGCAGTATTGCGCTACCCCAATTCCAGCACCACCACAGACTTTGCCGGCAGGTCGCCCTCAATGCGATTATCCGTCAGGGTTACACCAGTAAACGGTTGCGGGGCTACACCATTGGGATAGTCGAAGGTATTATGCGCGTTTATAGTTTCCGCAGTTAGAACCCGCCCGCTGACTGTTGCCAGCTGCATTCCACGGATCTCGCAGACCAAACTTTGCTGGTGATTCGGGTCCAGGTTGCACAAACTCAGGTGAACCTTGCCATCAGCATCGCGTGAAGCAGAAGCACTGATAGCGGGTATAGCCTGCTCGCCGAAAGCATACTCCGTGGATTTTATATCTATGGGTAATAAGGTAGCATTCTGATGCACCTTGTACATCTCGAATACATGGTAGGATGGGGTCAGCACCAGCTGGTTCCCCTGCGTCAGGATCATGGCTTGTAAAACATTGATGGTTTGTGCGATATTGGCGCCCCGGACGCGGTCACTGTGCTGATTAAAAATATTCAAAGTCAATCCTGCTACCAATGCATCCCGGAGGGTATTCTGCTGGTACAGGAATCCCGGATTGGTACCGGGTTCCACATCATGCCACGTGCCCCATTCATCGACAAACAGCCCCACCCGTTTCTCAGGATCATAATGATCCATAATATTCGCGTGCCGTGTGATCAGCTCCTCCATATGGAGCGCTTTTTGCAGCATGGTGAACCACTTATCCTCGTCAAAATCCGTTGCCGAACCCTTGTCCTGCCAGCTGCCGACCACCGTGTAATAATGCAGTGAAAGCCCATCCATGCGCGTGCCGGCTTCGCGCATCAGCACCTCGGTCCAACGATAGTCAGCGCTGTTAGCCCCACAAGCAATTTTGTAGAGCCGGTTCTGACCCAAATTCCGGCAGTAGGTGGCATAACGGCGATATTGATCGGCATAAAACTCGGGGCGCATTTGCCCACCGCAGCCCCAGTTTTCGTTCCCAACACCCCAGAACTTTACCCGCCAGGGTTCATCGCGCCCATTTTCCCGGCGCTGTTTAATCAAGGGGCTCTCACCATCAAAGGTCAGATATTCGACCCATTCCTGCATCTCACGCACGCTGCCGCTGCCCACATTACCGCAGATATAGGGCTCACAATCCAGTTGGTCGCAGAGGTCCATAAACTCATGCGTGCCAAAGTGATTGTTCTCGACCACGCCCCCCCAGTGGGTGTTCAACATTGACGGGCGCAGTTCCCTGGGGCCAATCCCATCCCGCCAATGATACTCATCGGCAAAACATCCGCCGGGCCAGCGCAAATTGGGGATGTGAATTGCACGCAATGCCTGGACGATGTCCTGACGGATACCCCGGACATTGGGGATGGGCGAGTCCTCACCTACCCAGAAACCATCATAAATACACCTGCCCAGATGTTCGGAAAAATGTCCGTAAATATGGCGGTCGATCTGGGTGCTGACCCAGGTCCGCATTCACCGTTATACTGTTGGATTGTGTTGTACCGGTCATTGTGTGGCGCTCCTTCTTTTCGAATCATTGATATCCATGCCCAAAATTCAAAAGGCACCCTAAAGATAATATAGTCATTTTTCTCCGTATGTCTATATGAAGAAACCAGCGCCCGCAATTCAAAATAAGTATTTGGCTGCTTCACTGCCTGGCAACGCGCATCTTGATTGTAACCTTTATGAAGATCACGCTCCGCTTCAGGAACTCCCCCACATTTTCAGAACGCACCCACAGTTGGGTGTGTTTCAGTTTTCTGGCAAAGGATATAAATAGCCGTATGAACATTGGAGTCGATAGCAGTTTTGGATCCTCATCATCCAATTTAGATTTATCTTCGAACCAAAACTGCCAAGGGCGTTTCAGAAATCTGGCGAATCTCTCCTTTCTTCGATCTCGCCAGATTTCTGAAACGCACCCCCATAGTTTGCGCGCTTGTCAGAGGATGAACCTTCGAGTATGATTGAGGGTGAAACATAAAAGACAAAAAACTATGCACATATTTCGCTAAATCCGGAGATTGGTATCCTATCTTGGATCGAATTGGGTAAGGGGAGATAAGAATGGGTAAACTGACGCGAACGCAAAAAATAATCCTGATCGCCTTTGCCATCCTAGACCTGGCTGTTGTCGCTGGATTGGTGGGGATTATCTTCACTACCATACGCAATACGGCAAAACCAACGCCATTAGCCGTACCGACGGGAATGAAAACTACAGTTCTGCAGCCAACATGGACACCGACCCTGACACCTACCACCGCGCCAACTTTACCACCGCGCGAAACTAACACACCCACGATTACGACCACCCCACTCCCAACTTATACGCCAACGCCCACCGCAACCCCCAGCCCGCCTAAAGCTATCCCCCTCAACGGTGCAGATTTTGATTTCCTTTTGCCAAACCGCATCCCGGGTTGGAAATGGTATGCTTTTGTCAATTATCGATCAGGTGATGATTACAACCCGGATTCTTCATTTGCTGAACCCCTATTTTCAGCTGCGGACGATCCCCTGCGGCAAATCAACAGCACGACATTGAGAGTTGAAACGATGCGGTGGCTTAAGTTTCGTGCATGGGTTCATCAATCCGTTACCGTAACCGCAGAAAGCACCGTTTCCTTCCGCATTAAAGCTAAAGCATTTTCATCCCTGGATAGTTTGATCGTCAAAGCCGGTATTGATCCTCAGGGAGCTGATAACTGTAATAATGCGCTTTGGGGCAAGGAAATGCATATCAATCAGGATTCAGGCGTCGTTATCCTGACCTCTCCCCAGGTCATCGCCCCACGTAGTGATGTTGATGACGAAGAACAAGAAGGGTCAGATTTAAGCCGTATCACAGTATGTTTTTTCGCTGAGCCGAAGTTTCCCCATGTCAATAATGCAGCGTTTTTCGATCAAGCTGAACTGATCGTAACTCCACCGCGGTAAAAAGGAACAGTATGCCAACTTCAAGTCAATATGATGTCATCGTCGTAGGCGCAGGATTGGCGGGAGCCCTTGTAGCGCGATACCTGGCGGAGGGTGGTATGGAAGTCGTTGTTTTAGAAGCCACCCCCACAGCAGGTGGGGCAGCCCGGAGCAAGCAAAGTATTTCATTGGTTGGAACCCCAGAACCCTACAGTGCTCTCGAGTCGCGATGGGGACGCGAAACCGCGTTGCAAATATGGGACTTGACCTATGAAAACCTGGGCTTGCTGGATGCCTGCATGAAAGTAACGGGTTATGAAACCCATCGTTCCGGTTCTCTACGTCCTGCCTCATCCACAGACGAGCTTGAATCGTGGAAGGATTCGGTCACACTATTACAGGACCAGGGTTATGATATTGCCCTTGAGGATGATGGCACATACTCCGTATGAAGCATGGATGCATACATTCGACGACGCTATTTTTGATGCGAAAGCACTCGCAATAGCGTTATTGAACCATTCAAATATCATCGTGGATTATGGGGTTGAAGTGCATGATGTTAAACCAAGGGAGGCAGGCGATCTTGCTATTTGGGGGCATAGACGCTATCTCTGGGGCGACAGAGTCGTACTTGCAAACGGAATCCATGCCATACGATTCCAAAATAACCTCAACAAGATTCTAAAACCAGGCTGCACACATACCATCGATGCACATAATGTTCCGAATCTGGAGTACCCAATGATTTTACATGGGGGTAACGTGAATATCATACCCGAAAGGGATGCATGGCATATATCGGGATGGGGAATTGATGCGCAACAAGTCCTGAAACGTATCACAACGACAGCCCTTAGCATATGCCCAGAAGCAACCATAAAAGAAAGGTTTACGGGATGGGTAGCGCAAAGCGTGGATGATATTCCTTTTATTGGTACGCTTCCTGAGCAGTCCAATCTCTTTACAATAAACGGACTGGGAGCATTTGGAGCAAGCTGGGTATTCGTGGCAGCACATCAATTAGCCGATCTCATCCTGAACGACATGAAACCTCGTTTTTTGGATATAACACGGCTCTATGCATTTTAATTTGAAGATCAATGGGGTTATGATATACTCAATCTGTTGGAAAATTGCGTTCGCTGCCACCAGCGGATAATGAAGAGCTTGATGGATATTACGCAAAATGCAGGAAGACTCATATGGGCGCCATGATCCCATCCGATAAACCAATCAGAGTTGTGGTTGTAGATGATCACCCCTTTTTTCGGCAAGGGGTACGTGATGTTTTAAATGCAGAACCAGACATTCACGTTATTGGTGAAAGTGGTGAGGGTTACGCAGCTTTAGCACTGGTAAAAAAACTCCGTCCGGATGTTGTCCTGCTGGACGTTAATTTGCCGCAGCTTAATGGTTTGCAAATCACCCAGGCAATAAAAAGTGAATGTGCAGATATCTACATTATAATTCTCACAGCCTATGATGATGAGGAGCAGATATATCGGGCTATAAGGATTGGAGCGTCTGCATACTTTGCCAAAGATGTAGATCCTACCCACCTGATTGATACCGTGCGGGTTGTGGCGACTGGTGACTATGTTATTTCCAACAAACGCATGACACCGACCCAGGCAGAACAATGGCTGCTTGAACTTTACCGGCGATACGGTATCACACCCGAAGACACAACTTTCTCACCCTTAACGAATCGTGAAATGGAAATCCTTGAACTCATTATTGAAGGTTTAAGCAATAAAGAAATTGCGTTACGCTTGAGCATTAGCCAACAAACCGTAAAAAATCACGTAACATCCATTCTCGCAAAACTAAACTTATCCGACCGCACACAAGCAGCCATTTACGCCTTGCGCCATGGCTGGATCCGGTTACCCAATAGTAAATAAAGTTGCTACCCAGTAAGAACTGAAACTAGGAGGAATAATGTCTGAAAATACTTGGGAACAATTTACTGAGTCATGTCACCGAGGGTATGAAAAAACGCAGCAAGAACTCAAGGAAATTGATATGCTCATCCAGCAAACAGCATCTGAAGTTGAACGTTTTATGCAGACCAACGCCAGAGCAGTCGCGCGTGTGCGTCAAATAGAAGCGCAATTTGACACTGTTCCACGCGAAGACATCCAAAAAACGTATTCCAGATTAATAGAAAATCAGCAGCGTCTTTTTACAATGCGTGGACAATTAGAAAAGTTGCAAAGCGATCAAAAGAACCTGACCCGTATGGGAGAACTATACCAAAACATTCTGCAATATTCTGCCCCGGTAATTATGGATCACCCGGACCACCCAAGCTCAGACAGCGGCAACACATCGCAAGCCATGGTGATCAGCATCATCGAAGCACAGGAACAAGAACGCTTGCGCTTATCCAGGCAAATGCATGATGGACCAGCGCAATCACTGACCAACCTGGTGCTGCAGGCGGAAATTTGCGAACGATTATTTGACCGTGATCCGGAACGTGCCCGAACCGAACTTGCCGAACTCAAAAAGAATGTAATGAAAACATTTCAAGACGGTGAAGAGCTTTATCTTTGATCTACGACCGATGATGCTCGATGACCTGGGATTGGTGCCAACAATAAAACGTTATGTCGACGGGTTACAAGACGAAGGTTTTTCCGGTCTGACATTAAAGGTTACCGGCAAGGACCAGACGGTTAGCCGCACACAAAGAAGTAACTATTTTCCGTGTTATCCAATCCCTGATCCATATTGGACGGGAACAAAGTCATGCCGCCAGTATTATCATTCATCTTAATATCGAGGATGACCAGACTGATGTGACCATAGAAGACAATGGCAATGGGTTTGAGATTGATGATAATCTGACAACACACGATGCGCTGCAAATTAACCTGCCAACCATCCGTGAACGCATTGAAATGCTGGGTGGAAAAATCCACTTCCAAAGTTCACCAGGACAGGGGTTCAGAGTTAATTTCAGTATGCTCGCCGAACCTGGCGAAATCCTGCCGCCTGCCTGATAGCAGTTCATTACACAGCGCTCTCACGTTGAGAGCGCTGTGTCTATGTTATTTAGTTGCCTAAATTCAAATGCAAGCACTGCCATAAAAACCTTAAGTGGTCATGATATGCTGATTATGACCGCCCAAACCCAAATATTACCCGTATTTTAGCTTCGCCACAAATTTGGCTCTTGACAAGAGGCCAAAGATTATGCTATATTAGAGTGCGGTAAGCACAGGCGGTCGCCACCGCCTGCGCTTTTTTTAATGATACTGCTTTCTGAGTTGGGAGTGTGGAAGCAGCTAAATAATTGGTATAAATGTGTCCAATAAAGATACATTTTTATTACAATGTCAATCAACTTGAGTACGCTGATTTGTACTCCAGTCTTCACAATACAGAGAATAGGAATAACAACCTTGGCTTTAGAAGAACAATTCGAAGAGGATCATGAAGAGATCACCGTTCTGAGTACAGACACCACCGGTGAGGAATATTTGTTGGCGCTCGGATCCGAGCGCGGATACGTCACGTATGAGGATATACAGCGTGTATTACCAGAAGCTGAAGAGAACGTCGATCGTTTGGATGATATTCTGGAAATGTTAATTGAGGGCGGGATCGCTATCAGCGGTGATGATAGTCAGGAAAATGACCCTCCCATTTCCACAGAAGACCCATATGAAACTGAAGAAGACGAAAAAGCCGAGGAAGACATATACCGGGCGATTGAGGTTGATGACACGATAGGGCTTTACCTCAAAGAAATCGGCAAAGTCGCTTTATTGACTGCTGAAGAAGAAGTGAGTCTGGCTAAACGTATGGAAGCTGGAAAAAAAGCACAGGCGCGACTGAGCGGTGGAAAATACAGTAATGAAGACAAGCGTTACGAATTAGAAAACCGCCTTGATGATGGCATCCAAGCCCGTGAACATTTGATCCGTGCAAACTCACGCCTGGTGATTAGTGTTGCCAAAAAATACATCGGTCGTGGCGTGCCGTTCCTGGACCTTATCCAGGAAGGCAACATTGGCTTAATCCGCGCTTCGAATAAATTCGATTATAAACGCGGACACAAGTTCTCCACTTATGCCACCTGGTGGATAAGGCAAGCTGTAACACGCGCTATCGCTGATCAGAGTCGCACTATTCGTGTGCCTGTGCATATGGGTGACCAAATCAACAAAATGCTCCGTATCTCACATCAATTGACACAAAGGTTGGGTCGCAATCCCACGCCCGAAGAATTGGCTGCCGAGATGGAAATACCAGTGCGCAAAGTTGAACAGATGCTGGATGTTGCGCGCCGCCCGCTTTCACTCGAAATGCCCACTGATGATGAAGGGGAAAGCACTCTGGGTGATTTCGTCGAGGACACCGAAAGTCCAGCCCCACCCGACAGGGTTAGTGCTGTTATGTTGCGCGACCTTTTGTTGGAGATCCTGGTTGATTTGCCGCCCCGTGAGGTGAAAATTTTGCAAATGCGCTATGGATTGCTGGATGGGCAAACGTACACACTGGAGCAGGTAGGAAAGAAACTTGGAGTCACCAGAGAACGTGTACGGCAAATCGAAGCGCAAGCTTTGAGTCGATTGCGCCATCCGGCGCACGCGCGCCGTTTACGCGATTTTCTGCGCAGTTAAAACCCTTACCGTAATAGTAAAATGACACTGGGATACAAAATTATCCCGGTGTCATTTTTGTTGTGCCAGAATCCAATTAACTGCAGTCAGGAAATTTGCCCTAATCACCAGGTTGGGATACTTCACCTGTAATGGGTGCTGGGATTCCCGTCCCCGACCGGTGAGAACCAGCAAGGGGGTGCAACCGGCAGCAATCGCTGCTTCCACATCACTGGGGGCGTCACCGATGAAGAAAGATGATGCCAATTCCACATTTTGCCGGGAAGCAACTTGTAAGAGCATTCCCGGGTTGGGTTTGCGACAAGCACAGTGCGCATCAGGATGGTGTGGGCAATAAACAATCTCATCAACACGCCCCCCGTGCCTTTCAATTTCACGGATCATATGATGATGGATTGCATCCACACAATCCTTTTCCACAAGACCTCGCCCAATAATTGATTGGTTACTCACAATTGCGATGACATAATGTGTCAAAGCCAGTTGACGAAAAGCCTCAAATACACCCGGCAAAAACACAAACTCGTCTCTGTTTTTTACATAATCAGCACGATAGGCATTAATGACGCCATCGCGATCTATAAATACAGCGCTTTTCATCTGCCTAGAGTAGCACAAATCAACCTATCCTAATCTGACAATGCGTCCGGCTGAAGCCCTGGTGAGGCGGTCACGAATTGCTAACCCCAATCCACTGCTGCCAAAATCATAGGCAAGGATTACCGACACATCTTTTTGATCAAGGGCACGCAATGCAGCATATAAATGCCGTGCAACATCTTCCAGATTTTCAATAGAGCCCAATACCTGCACTACGGCGGGAATATCAAAAAACTGAACCTGGTCTTCTTCAGCCACAAGGATGCCAACCTTTTCTCCGGACTGCAGCAAACATTCAGCTCGGGCGCGGATTGCAGAAAGAGTGACCGAACGCGTGCCCATGTAGACTGTAAGATTTGCCTGGGGAGCATAGTGTTTTAAATGTGTGCCGGGGGATAAGGCGATCTCGCTATCCATAAGCTGATGATGCTGCACCTGCACTTCACCCAAAACACTTTGAAGTGCCTCCAGACTGACACCACCCGGTCGTAAAATCGTTGGGATTCCATGCGCAAGCGACAGGACAGTAGACTCTACACCGACAATAGTATCGCCTCCATCCAGAATCATATCAATCCGCCCCTTAAGATCGGCAAAAACATGCTCAGCGCACGTGGGGCTGACCTGACCGAAACTGTTTGCACTCGGAGCAGCAATGGGAACACCGGCAGCCCGAATCAATGCCAGGGCCACTTTATGTGCTGGTATTCTAACGGCAACTGTAGAGCCACCAGCAGTCACAACGGCAGAAACGGCTCTGGATTTGGGGAGAACCAAGGTCAACGGGCCAGGCCAAAACCGTGAAATCAGCATCTGAACAATTGGAGACACATCGGCTACAAGTTCTTGTAAAGTTTCATCGCTTGCCAGATGAACGATGAGTGGATCGGTAAAAGGACGAGATTTTGCGCGGAAAATTCCCTTAACCGCATCAGCATCAAGGGCATTAGCGCCCAATCCATAAACTGTCTCCGTTGGAAACGCAACTAAACCACCCTGACGTATGATCTCAGCAGCTCGGCTGATAATCACTGGATCAGGCGCCAAAGGATTGACGCGGATAACATGCGTTGTCCTATCAGGCTTCAAATCCATATCTTCCTTTATTTAGCATCGTTTTTATTCAATCCATGTCAACTTCGGCAATACGAAGGATTCCCCGGGAAACTAAATCTCCTGAAAATACGATGACATCTTTTACAATTTGCTCCATGTTCAATCCACAGGCAGCAGAAATTGCCGCGGCAATATCTGCCAATGTCATTTTACCATCGGACATTTGCAAAATCCTGGCGCCGGTTTGATTTACTACGACATACTTGCCCTGATCAGGGATCACCACTACCAATTCATCACCTGTTTCTTGTATAACAACACCGGGATTCACTTGGAGAATATCATTTCCATTCAGCATCAATCACCTCCCAAAAAGTAGGGTCCTTCCTGAAATGAAGGGCCCGAACCGGAACCTGATCAATGAATTGCGTCCAACGCGCCATAAGCGCCGGCAGCTGGGTCCTGTCACCAGATATAATGGGAGAGTTAGCCACCAATTCGCTCAAAACTCGCCCCGGTGATAATGGCTCAAGATAAACATCCGTATCCTGTACCAAACGGAGAGCAGCTTGCACAGGCACAACTCTGCGAGTGCCTCTGCTTTTCCCGAAAGGCGTACTATAAACCAACCAACCTTCAGCAGAAGGCCATAAGAGGAGCAAATCATCATTGAGCACTGGATCAGGGGCTGAGAGCCGCGCTGCAGTTGTTTTCCCACTGCCTGAGAGTCCAAATAACAAATAACCCTTGTCGTGATGTACAACACAGGCGGCATGAAACAACATAGCGCCTTGTGTAAACGCATGCATTGCGAATGCCACGCGCAGGAAGTAACCTACATCGGCAGGTTTTGCCTCAGGGTGCGCAAGCATTTCACCGCATTTCGATTTGGCATCAATGCACACTTTATATCCTGGAGCTTCCAGATGACAAACACCGCTTTGGCATTTAAGCTTTGCTTCAAACAAAGGGGCCAGAGGTACGGCTAAATCTGAAGTTTTAATCGTCAGGTTCCAGGGCTGCGGGGCAGAATTTGGCTGCCAGGTTGACCATGCCTTTTCCAGTGCAGACAGCCAATTCTCTGGTCCCTCAAGGCGGAATGCCAGGTCTGCAATACCAAAAATCCAGGTCGTCACTTCTGCTTAAAACCCCGCCACAATAACAAAATTGCCAACAACCCCAGTACGCCACTTTCAAGCTGGCGCCAAACGCGTGTCAGTCCAGCACGAACTTCGACAGTTTCCGGATATAACTGCTGCTTACCATCCCACTCCACTTCTTCAATTCGATATACATACTGTTTCGCGGTTGAGACAGCATAATCTTCATAGCGATATGCAGCACCCAGCAGCTCATCACCCTCAGCAGGAATTAAATCAGTATTTACCTGAACAAACTCCTCAGCGGCACTATCAGCCCGGTAGACATTAAAACCCGCTGTTCCAACCTCGCTGGCAGTTTCCCAACTCAAAACAACCGGAGGGGTATCGACAAAGAATGCATAGCCAGCTCCAAACAAAAGGAGCACAGAAATTGCTATATGCCCCCACAGTTTTCGCCGCTCTTGCTCAGTCAAAATTTTGTTTTCCATTAGAAAAATCGTGTACTGTTGAGAAAAACTGTGATAATCACGTTTTTATTATGCGGTCTGCATAAAAGCTTCAACGGTCTGGCGGAGTCCTTGCTCAAGATTAACCGAAGGTTGCCAGCCAAGTAACTCACCGGCACGCTGAATAGAGAACACCATATCACGAATATCACCCTGTCGTTCATCACCGTGTTTTTCTTGACCGGTATATCCTGTAAGTGATCGCAAATTGCGCCAGAGTTGATTAATACTCACCGCAGTGCCTGTCCCAAGATTAATGACTGCGCCATCCGCACGCGAAAGCGCCAAAACATTGGCTTGGGCTATATCACCGACGTAGACAAAATCGCGCGTTTGCTGCCCATCACCGTGAATAATTGTTTCCTCGCGATCGAGCATATGCCGCGTAAATAAGGCGATAACACCAGCCTCACCTACAGTATCCTGGCGTGGTCCATAAACGTTAGCGTACCGGAAAATTGTGTACTGCAGGCCATATAACGTGTGAAATAACTTTACATAATCCTCGCCAATGCGCTTGGCGAGTCCGTAAGGTGACAGCGGGACAACCGGATGTGATTCATCGCAAGGTTGATATTGAGGGTTGCCATATATAGCGGCAGAAGATATATAGATAATCTTTCGCACAGCGTGCTTCACAGCTTGGTCAAGCACATTGACCGTTCCCACAACATTCAATTTCGCGTCCTCCACCGGATCTGCCACCGATCGCGACACTGAAACCTGGGCAGCATGGTGGCACACAACCTCCGGACACCAATCGTCGTATACTGCCGCGAGCTCGGGAGAGCGAATGTCAGTGACAAACAGACGGACACCTGGCGGTAGATTCTCGCGATGACCATGGCTCAGGTCATCCACAACCATCACTTCATGCCCAGCTGCCAGCATAGCATGGACAACGTGAGAACCGATAAAACCTGCCCCTCCGGTCACCAGAACGCGCATCCTGTCCCCCACTTTCATAGTGATTATTTATGAGTATCAGTGATAACTATTCGCCCGGAAATGTGATCCGGGCGAATAGTATCAGCTTTGCCTTGAAAAATGTTGCCCTCAGGCCTTTATACCTCTGCTTTAACGCGCCGGTCATGGTTTTTCTGAGAAATTCGATGCTTGCGCATGCCAGCTGGTAATACTTTGTCCCAAATCGACTTCGATTGCTCTTCATCGCTTTGATAATAATAGTAATAGTGCTGGTAATAACCACCTCTGTTATCCATAGACACTTTATTAAGAACCGTTCCCAATAATTTCGCCCCGCTCCTGTGCAACTGTTCCGCTGCCAGCGCAACCGCTTTCTTATCGCTGCTGCCGGGTTCAATTATCAAGAGGGCGCCATTTGTCTGCGGAGCCAAAATTGCGGCATCCGCTGCTGCTAAAAGAGGTGGTGAGTCAATGATAACTACGTCCGCAATTAAGCGACAGGCATCTATTAATTCCTTCATCCTCCGCGAACCCAAAAGTTCAGCAGGATTAGGGGGAGCTTTCCCGGCAGGCATAAGCATAAGACGTTCAACATCAGATAAAGGTTGCAGATAGCTCGAAATATCCGCATTGTGGTCAATAAGGGCATTACTGAGCCCGGGTTCACGCTCGACGCCCGCATAACCATGCAAACGAGGCTTGCGCATATCGCCATCGACTAACAAGACCTGGCGTCCGGTTAATGCCATTACCAATGCCAGGTTAAGTGCAACTGTCGATTTGCCCTCCGTTGGGCCTGAACTTGTGACCAAAATAACATTAAGCGGCGTATCAACCGATGCAAATTCCAGGTTTGCTCTTAAAAGCCGGAATGCCTCAGCTGTTAACGACAACGGCTTCTGCAGAACCACCATCGGTCCGACACCTGTACTGCCGGAAATATCCTTCTCATACCATATTTGACCCAAAACCGGGGCGCCCGTCAGCAAAACCGCAGCATCAGGAGTCTTGACACTGTTATCTAACATTTCACTGAGGATCACTCCACTCACCGCCACCAATCCACCGACCACCGCTGCCAGGAGCGTATTCACCATTTTACGAGGACGTATCGAGTTCCGGGGAAAACTTGCCGGCTCTATGATACTGATAAGGTCCACAGATTGCAGCTTTGCCAGCGCCACATTCTGATAAGCGTTATTCAGTCTGCTTAACGAATCCCGGTTCTGCGCGATTTGCAGCTCGAGACGCGAACGTTCTTGCCCATCCTCAGTGATTTCCAGCTGTGACTTCCTGTAATTTTAATTCATCATCGATCAGTGTCATCTGTTCCAGGATTTCGACCTGCGTCTCCTCAAAGCGTGCAGTCTGTCGATTTTGATTATCATCAATAAAGGTCTTGGCGACGGTATTCGCGAACTCCATTGCAAATCGACGATCAGTACTTTCAACTTTCAATTCAATGAGCTGTGTTTCCTCCAAAGACTCGACAGACAACGCAAAGGGCACACCCAAATCGCGAAAGTCCGCTATTTCTTCAACTGTGTAACCCATTTGCTCAAGTGCCCTTTGGCTAACCGGTCGACTTTGCAAAATCTCCGCGTAAGTAGACGCCACCCTCTGACCCGCGAGAATATCCGTATAATCAGTGCTGCCAAATGAATTACTGGGTTGGATTAAGAATTGTACCGAGGCCTGATAAATTGGCTCAACAAACCAGCGACTTACAACATATGCAGCCCCACCCGCCAGGAGTGCGGCAAGCGCAATCAGCCAAAACCATCGTAAAAATAATCCCCAGTAAAGCCGTAAATCCAATTCCATTTCGGGTTCATCAGCCATTCACACTATCTCCTAGCAAACCTTACCTCGAGGCAACTGCATTATACCTTGATTGTAATGTATTCAAATGGAACCCGATTTCCTGTCTCATGGCAGATCCTAATCTGCCCACTGACATAATTCTGTTACATAGGCTGCGGAACCATCCCGCAACCAGCCATCAAGCTGGGCTTGTTCCTTCAACTGCTGACCGCGCACTCTCGGCACTACAACATATTGACAATGCATTTCTGGCAGCGCAGTCATATCTCCCCACAGCTTTTCAAATTGGGTTACGGGATAGATATCTTCCTGCCCATGCCCCCAACGTTTTTTCACATCTTTAATTGTCACGTATGTTGGCATGCGACCTGCCACCCGGCGCACCGCAAGGTTCACCTTATCATGATCCATGAGCGTCTCACGATCAAGACCAAAAACATGCAGCAGATGATTTATATCAATCCACATCGTATTTGAATTATAGTATGTCAGGTTAAACTCATCTTCTTCATGGGGCAATGCCATACCCTCAATCAAGCGCAGCGAACCATCGACACGTGCCAATCCACCCCCGCGGTCTTCAACACGACGGGTGATTACTTCAACAGTCATACCTGCACCAGAGTGCAAGTGCGATCCCAAAAGTTCGGGGTTCACATCTGCGCCCAAAGTATCAATATTGTGCATCAGCAGCACCTCAAGCTGTGGGCGCTCCGACAGAAGTTGTGCCAGAACGCCGTTCTTCAACAAGTTAGGAATCTCGAACCAGTGCCCAACCGGATGCAAGCACTGGTTGGGCACATTGTCGCGATAATCCGCTCCCTGTCCCATACCCTCCGCCCAACCGATGAGTGCTGCGTGTAAACTTTCACGAACTTTCTGAGCCTGCTCATCCAACAGCTGTTGCGGCATTTCCTCCCAAAAAAAACGTAAATCCCGGGTCATTGGGATCAACCTTAAACCGACAGCTCTCCCCGAAGACAGATACAAAGGACCCTCATAATCGTAGTTTCCAGCCATCGCCAAATACGCCTCGATGGGCTCATGGGTTAAATAACTGGTGGTAATTACATGCGGGATTGGATTTCCTCCCAGGTATCCCATGCGGCGGCTTTTCGCCAGGTGCACCTCGACAAACGAACGGTGGGCTCCCCCGAGATTACAGAATGGATGTAAGGCTTTGACTACACCTGCTCCCTGGGTCCACCGGCTTCCAACACCAGCAGCAAGCGTTACTACAGCTACTTTACCCTCATGGATCGCCTGTAACCCAGATATGCGCAGTGATTCGCTGGATACCCCGGGGATTTCATTGGCATTGCGCACATCACCTTCGCGCGCATCGCTGATATCGGTGCTGGGCGGAAATCGATTCTGCGCTAACCCGATGCGACCACTTCGCAAATCAGCCCGTATCTGTTCATGTTGGACACGATCAAACCCCAGCGTACTTAAAAGTGTATCTAAAGACTGCGCTTTTTCGTTTTCAGGGTTTGTCTGTGGAACAAGCTGATCAAACAATATGTGCATCATATCTGACAATTCCGGACGCTGCCGGCATGCGATCCCAAATTGATCCAATTCAGCTCGCCGTGTCCTTGATAATGCATGGCGTTCACGCCTTAAAAGGTCAGGCAGCATCAAAGTGTAGTATCCGGCTGGCATCAAACCCGAGTATCCTTCTCCGGGCAATAACGCAGCGGATGTCCCTTTTTCATTAATCGCAAAATCGTAGACGACCGGATCCATTGCAAATGGCAAGGCGCGTTGCAGCTTTTGTTTTATCGTGCGCATAATACGGAGCAAACTTTCTTGCGCCTCTGTTTTACGCAGCGGATTAACGATAAAACCCATACCACCACCGGACATGCCACCCAGCATCCAAAAACCCCAGAAATCATCCCCGAATGATTGCCGCATTTCTCGAATAAGGCTCTCCGTATACAGATTATGCGCCCACGGAATGATAGTCTGAATAGGACCATAAAAGTTTCGCGTTGTCGAATGTCCAATACCTTTCACATCGCCTTGCTTCAACATCGCTAATATTTCATCAAAGATTTGTATGGCTTCCTGACGTCCTTTCCATTCCATCTCAGAGCGCAAAAGATACTTTTCGGTAACCATCTCCAAAACAGGACCGACATCCTGTGCCATACCACCATGGACCAGGATGAGGCTGCGCTGCAGCGCTTCACGCGATTTTTTGCTGACTTCGACTTCACTGAGAATCTTATGTCCAGGAAGTAATCGCCCGCGGCTAATGCCGTATTCAGGATCTCCTAACGAAGCTAACTCTCCAGTGATCAATTTCATACCAGGCCAAACACCACCTGAATCCTGCCAACCGCCCCCGGACCCGGCTAACCACTCCCCCAGAATAGCACGGGCTGCGACTAACCGGCGTTCCGGCTCTTCCAATTGACCGGTCATAGCCTTCGTCTGTCCGGTAGCGCGCATACACACAGCAATTAAACATGCCAACAGGCTGGTAGAAACAGCAAGGCGCGAACCCTTGGGGATATCGTTCACCTTACTCACGATCTCCAATCCCATACCCGGTCCCGCAACTAACGCTAATAAATCCTGGAGCCGTTCACCGCAGCCCTCCATTCCCGAAGGCACAATTCCGGAAGCGATTACGGCGGCTTTCAACAGACCAAGATAATCACGGGCAAAATCAAAGACTTCCCGCATATCCTGGATGACTGCTGTTGCACCTAAATCCACACTCACAAGGCGCAAACAGGGCTCGTCAATCACACGTAAAAAGGCCTCAACCGGTGGACGCGGCTCAGGGTCACGACCATGAACAGCTAAATCAATAGAAACATTCAGCACGCGCGCGCCTTCTGGAAAATCCATACCCAGGAAAAAGATATCGCTCCAACCACTGTGGCTTAAATCCATACGAACAGGTGTGGACTCGTGCAAAATGGGGAACATCAAATTGTCCGGTCGCGCTAACAATTCGGATCGAATACGAAGAGGTTGATCTGCCGGGTGCCCAACCCGGAACATCCATTGGTTTCCACGCACAGAACGCACACTCCGGCGAACCTGATCGGCGAGTGTTTGAAAACCTAAATTATGATAAGCGATTGCTAACGCACTGGAGATACCATCATTGATCCCATCCGCTGTCATCACGGCCAGGAATGTATCGATTGCCTCCTCAAAGCGACGCTGCAGCAAGTGTTCATAACCATCATAGGGAATTAACCCGTGTGTCTGGATACCTGGTCTCTGCGGGAGGTAAAACCTGTGAATCGCATACAGGAAAAACAATGCGCGGACCCGTTCGTACAAGTTATCGCTTTTCTGACGGAAAGCTTCCAGTGCAGCACATTCAGCCAGCAGTTCACGCAGTGAAGCCTGCTCACACGCGGTGCTCAGGGATTGATTGCGAACTACAGGATCCTGTGAGGTAATGATATCAATCAATCGACTGGACATTATTTAGCTCCCGGGCGAACCCATGTTACGCGTTAATTGACGTCCAGCCAATAGCTCTAACAACCGTGCCAGGACAAGGTCGCGGTCATTGCCATTGAGGGCTAACGCCATTTGCGCTGTAAGTAATCCATACTTTACACCCACATCATATCGCTGTGCCATGCCCTCCCAGGCCAGATATTTTTCCCTGGCAGCTAAAATCGCTAAAGCTTCAGATAATGACAGATTCTTAGTTTTTTGATCTGAGACACGGGCTGGCTCATCTGACCTTACGCTACTGGCGGCATCAACCATCCCGGCAAGGATCTCCATAATTGCGGGCGTTAATACATGCATACCGAAAAAACACAGATAGTGTCCGGCTCTTAAACCAGGTACAATCAGATCAAGCTCTGCTTCCGTTGGTGTTGGTTTCTCGACAACACGCTCTATAACATAAAGGTCTTTGCGACCAGGTACCCGGCGCCCCCCCACCGTCCCATAAAAAGGCAGGAGGGTTTCACGCGTAGCCTGAACTGCTGAGATCGCGCATGCCTCAGACCGTGCCAATTTCACCAACTGTTGCGCGCATGACGCCTCCCCGTAGCTGACATACAAATGGTCCCCGACAAGATGCAAAAACGGCTGTCCATCCACGAAATCCCTGGCGCAGAATACAGCATGACCATAACCCATGGGGTGCTCCTGCGTGATAAAGGATAAACTCCGGGCATATTGCCCGACTGCTTCAGCATAGCGCGGTGCATCTCCAGGCGCAGCCACCACCGCAATATCCTCCACCCCGGCGCTTAAGGCTTCTTCTACAAGAATCATGAGCACAGATTTCTCAATTCCGTCGCGATCAATCAACGTCTGCATGGCTAAATGACGTTGATTACGACCTGCCGCGGTAATCACAGCCTTAAATATATCCATCCTCACCCTCCTGTTCTAATAAATAACACTTTTTCCTGCAGCCATTTCAAAATCACAGTTGGATAAACGCAGCATCGCAGAAAGCAATCCCAAAGAATACCAGAATGCAATGGCCGGCTTCGAACCTAAGGTCAAGGCATCCAGGAGTCCAAACGTATGGAGCGCCAGCGTCCCGCACAAGATGCCGATAGCTAATGCCCTGTATTCTTCACGCTGCGCAACCCGCCAAGCCACCTTGACCATAAGGCCCAACAATGCCAGATATGCGATCAAACCCGGTAGTCCTATATCCAGTGCAACCTGCAGGAAGATATTGTGTGCATGCGCGATATCAGGCATCTGCACATTCAACGGATACAGCAATGTAACCACCCGGCGAAATGCGCCCAATCCGCAACCGGTGAAAGGAAAATCCGAAATCGCCGTCACCGCCCAGCGCCAGACCTCCTGTCGAAAGCCCAATGTGTCCAATGTACCAAGAGCCGTCATGCCGGTTGGCGCACGGAATATTTCAAGCAAACGCGTCTGGCGTAATGATCACCACCGCTACAATGAACACCAGAATCATACTGCCAACCAGCCCCCACAACATACGGCGCTTACGAGAAGGCGGCAGCAAGACAGCCCAGATTGCCAGCAAAGCGAAGGTACTCACCGCTGCGCCAATCCAGGTACTCCGCGATTGTGAAAGGATAAGCAGGATCACGATCAGCAAGGCAGCGGTGGTCAAACCCATAATTCTATACCAGCGCCGGCGGGCAGTCCATGCAGAAATGACCGCAGATAGAGCCAGAGGATAATAAATCAGAATCGTGCCGCCCAATTGATTGGCATGCTTTGTAGAAGGCGTCTCTGGCAGTGTAAACAACCTGTCCGGCAAAAGCGAAAACACGCTCCGCAGGAGTGGAACTTCAGTGGGCCAATCTGTCGAGACGATCCCAATTGCGGTTATCCCTGCACAAAGTATGATAAAGCCAATCACAGCCCAGCGCAATCGCGCCGGATTCGTAACAGCGAATGTTAAAAACCGCCAAACAGCAATCCCCAAAATGAGTCCGGTCGCCTTGGGTGTGCTCCATTCCGGAAATGCTGAAACACTGATACCAATGGCTATCATCACCAAAAACAACAATAGTGCTCCGTTAAACGGCGTTTCAGGCCAGGGAGACTGCCGCACAACAGTGCCGAGAATCCATAGTAAGCATAAGCCTAATCCGCAGAAAAGCGTTATCACCGGTATGACCGTGGGGAACATCAAAAATGGGAGAGCCATAAACACCCCCCCACCTTCAATGCAATCCAGCCACAATGGATACCGGTTCGACTTATTGTTGTAGCGTCCTTTCAAACTGTCACCCATATAATTAGAAGCTATATGTGACCCTTAAAAAGCACCTTTGCCGCGCAGCACAACCCAGGGCGTCTTCAGCAAGATATAGATATCGAGCCACAATGAATAATGCTGAATATAATACAAATCCTCATCCGTATGCAGATGCATCATCTTATCTGACCGTCCGTTCACCTGCCACCACCCGGTAATCCCTTGCGGCACGACAAAACGTTTACGCTGCCAGAGTTCGTACTTTTCCACCAACCAGGGCAGTTCCGGGCGCGGACCAATCAAACTCATATCGCCTTTCAGAACGTTAAACACCTGCGGAAGTTCATCCAGGCTCCAGCGTCTGAGGAAGCCCCCGACACGTGTGACGCGCGGATCGTCTTTATGTTTGTGAATAACATCGCCATTTTCATCGATATGATTGACTTCTTCCTGGATGGTTTCCGCATCCTTTACCATAGAGCGGAATTTAATCATACCAAAAATACGTCCATTCTCACCGACGCGCGCCTGCTTGAAGAACACCGGTCCGGGAGAATCCAGTTTGATCAGCAGCGCGATGATACCCATGATGGGCAGCGCGATCAGCGTGGATATCCCGCAAACGACGAGGTCAAATATGCGTTTGACTAATCGCTGGTAATCATTGAGCGCCGGGTCCCGCAGATTGATCATTGGAATACCGCCAAAGTCTTCCACCGTCGCACGGTACACAACCAGACTGAAATAATCAGGGACAACGCGCACAGTGACCGGGAGTTCATGAAGCATTGTCACCACGGTATTTAACCGCTTATGGGCACGCGGGGGCAAAGCCAGAATCACATCATCAATCTGCTCGCGTCTGATGATATCCTGAACCTCATTCAAACTGCCCAAGATCCTGTCATTTTCCTGACATTTCTTCGCATCATCATCCAGGAAACCCACAAACTCAAGTCCCGCCCATTTATAATCCGAAATCATTTCCGCCACACGGTGCCCGACTTCCCCCGCACCCAGGACGAGTACGCGGCTGCGCACCAAAAACTCGGTATTGGACCTATTGTGTTTCCGAAAATAAGCGCGCATCACAACGCGCCAAAGGACCATAAATATCAAAGATATGATTACGGCATAGATCATGAGCAGGCGTGAGGTTTCACGGAACGTAAAAAATAATAAACCGGCAGTACTGAGCCAGAACATCCCCTGCGCGAGCGTTAACGTTTGGAATTCATCAATCGCTTTATAGACGTTTTTAGGCTCATACAGCGAAACAGCGAAAGCAATCCCGATCCACAGAGCGACTGCGATGAATAAAAGATATACGGGTACTTGAGCACCTATAAAAGGCAATCCAAAAGGCAATCTGCGGCGCAGCACAACTGCTGCCAGAAACGATAGCACGAGTCCTAAAATATCAAGCAGCATTGAAAAGAATGCGTATTGCATAGAGAATCGTTTTAACATAGTTGCGTGTCCATTAACTTCGATTTTCTGAATCAACCTCTGCTATACTGCCAGGATGATTGGTTCGCACAATTCTTATCGCTTTTATGCCATTCCATAAGACTGCCAAAGGGTACGTCAATTGCCGCCAAAAAGCCCCGAAATCCGAGAGATTAAATCGCATTTTGAGCCAAAGTCTCCCGGGGAACAAACCCCGGAACAGGACAAAAGGCAAATCCCGCATGCGATCAACCAATAGCAAACCCAGAAAACGCATTGACCCTGATGCCAAAACCCGATTCCCATTTTGCACGCGTTCTATCATGGGGCGCAATACAGCCTGTCTCCATTTTGGCACCCCCAGATCATCCATCACAGATACAGGAACCGCGTCCGCGTCGAATGTTCGTACCACAGCAAAGGCTGACCAAACCGCTATCCTCACCCGCCAACTACGGGCACGTTCTGCCAGCCTTCCCCAATCAATGGAATCGCGTTCCAATTCAAGCAAACCATGGATATCACGATACCCGGGACCATGGGCTAACCCATGATGGACAGCTGTGTGATAACACAGGTGGATCAACTCATCTTCAAGGCAGAGACGCAACGTATTTGTGTTACCGACTGTCGTCAGAACTGCATTCTCCCACATGTTTTCAAGATTGAAATTCGTAGTGCGCCGGTACCACCCCATCGCCGTTAAGGACCAATGCAAATCAATCACAACGAACCCTTTACGATAGGGAATTTCACCCATAAATAACTCGGCAAATTCGGGCGTATATTCGAAATCATCTTTAGAAAAAGTATAGCCCAGTTTCTGAATAACGCTGGCAGCTCTCTTAAAATCATCCTGTTTGACCAGGAAATCCAGGTCATGCATCATCCGCTGGTAAGGTGATGCATAGATACGCTCCCGTAATGTTAACCCTTTAAACACTATCACAGGAATATCTGCATTTGACAACGCTTCGCAGCGCCTCTTCCGCAGATGATTTTTGACCAAGTGTGCGTGCAATGCGCAGATAACGCTCTCCTGACATCAAAGCTTATTCCCCCTGAGCCAATCGTTCAGGTAAAGGTTCAGTATGCAATTGATAGCATAATCGCTCATATGCATCAGTCACAGTCTCCCAGGAATACGCGCTATGCGCGCGTTGTTTGGCTTTAATACGATAATACTCAATCTGATCGGGTTGATCAATAAGATCCTGCAGAACTCTTTTTAAATCCACTGCACCCACTTTGCCATTATAAGCAAGACCAGCATCACCGATTGTTTCCAGGTTCTCTGCTGTATTATGCGTAATGACACAATTGCCAAAAGCCATCGCCTCAACAAGCGCAGGATGGGTTCCACCCACACCTGAAGATTCTACAAAGATATAAGCATTTGAGCCAAGTTCGTGGTATCCTTTGCCAAAAACATAACCGGTGAACACAATCCGAGGATCGTCCTCAGCCATAGCTTTTAGAGAAGATATATAATCATCAGCATAGGCTGCATCTCCCACAATGACACACTTCAAGTCCGTAGCCAGCCCTTTGAACGCCTCAACCAGATGGTGCGCGCAGTTTTCTGGCACCAAACGCCCCACAAAGAGGATATATTTACCCGGCTCCAATCCAAATTGTGCCAGAATTTCACCGGGTGGAATTATTTCGACCTCAGAGCCGTAAGGAATGTATGGGGCTTCGCTGCGAAAACGCTGACGATAATACGCCTGCACAACATGAGAATCGGTAAAGTAGGAGGTAGGTAACTTGGTCGCCAAATACTCGGCGAACTGAATATATTTTTTAGCCAGATTTGGCCATTTTTCACGCTTCCAATCCAAACCATCTACATTGAGCACGGTTTTTGTACCAACCAGTCGGGGAATCCAGGTAACTGGACTGTTAGCAGCGATAAAATATATCGCGACATCATAAGGGTGAAACAATGCATGGACCGACGAAATAAATGAATGCACAATTGTGTCAAGGTACTTGTTTTTAACTGTGGGCAACTTTACCAATTGCATGCCCTTGTAATGGGTGCCTTCATAAGTAATGTGATGAGAACGGCAATAGACCGTGACTTCGTGCCCACGCTCTACCAAACGCTGACCAAGTTGTTCAACACATGTTTCAAAACCACTGTAGCTGGCGGGGATCCCCCGGGTTCCCATAAGAGCAATTTTCGTTCATGGCTCCCCAAAAAAAATTTTGCAACTGGAATTTACCCCACCTTAGCAGGATGTCTTCAAACGTTTCCTACGCATAGAACGCACTTCTGATTTCATAATTCAATCGCCTATAGCATATAACAAACGTATTTAAGCGACCACTGATTTATATATTACTAAAGTTTCGCGAGCCGTCCTTTGCCACGAAAAACACTGGGCTTGTAACAGACCGAGTTCGGATAGCCTCTGCCTGAGATCAGAATCAGACAACACTTGAAAGATCGCTTGTGTTATTTCCTCTATATTTGTAGGGTCAACCATAAGTGCAGCCGATCCAGTCACTTCTGGCATTGAAGAAGTGTTAGAACTAATAACCGGCGTTCCGCACGCCATTGCCTCCAGGATCGGTAAACCAAAACCTTCATATAGAGAAGGATACACGAAAAGCTGCGCGGCATTGTACAAAAAAGCCAACTCATCTGCAGGAACATAGCCAGTAAATATGACGGAATGGACTAAACCAAGGTTCTCTACAAGCGTATACAAAGTGGATGACTGCCAATGGTCTTTCCCGACGATGACCAGCTTATAATTCTTAAAACTTTGATGTACGTGAGAGAAAGCTTGGATCAGTCGTCCAATGTTTTTCCGCGGTTGCAAATTCCCAACGGCTAATATAAATTGGGAAGTGATTCCATGCTTTTCAAGTATTGATTCAGCTAACTTGTCTATAATAACCGGGCGAAATATCGATGCGGCTGCTAACGGAATCACATGAACTCTACCTTTTAAAAAAGGCCAACTCTCTAAAATCTCAGCCTTCGCATGTTTAGATATTGTAAGCACGGCATTGGCACGGCGCAGACTCATTGGCAACAATGTCGCAAATAGTAACCTGTCACGAGGAGAAAAAAATTCTGGAAAACGCTTGAAGCTAATATCATGAACACTAACAACAAGAGGACAACGAATAAAAAAAGGAGCAACATATGTAACATGCAATACATCTGCAGCGCTTTGCCGGCAGAGTGTCGGCAAACCATATAATAGACGGGCTATATTACCCGCTGGGTGTAACGTTTTTTTTTGGATAGACTCATCCAAAAATTTAGACTCTGTAATCAAATGATGGTTGATTGCCGCAACAACGTGCAACTCATCAATCGCTGATAAGCCAGATAATAAGTTTTCCACATATGTCTCATTCCCAGTCTCATTATTTCCCAACATATGTGCATCGATAAGAACTTTCATCGAAACAACCCGTTTTTTGCCCAGGAATAACAATTACTCGCGGTGTCCAGATGTTCATTCAAGATTTATCATACTCTTTGTTGGGCAAGTTACGACTCTTAATAGATCGAGCTGGGACACCACCTACAACCGAATATGGAGGGACATTCTTCGTCACAACCGCACCAGCTGCAATTATAGATCCAGTTCCGATATGAACACCAGCTAGGATAACACTGTTGCATCCAATCCAACAATTATCTTCTATGGTGATTCCATTGAGTGTGACGCCTTGTTCTTTTATGGGGATATCAACCCTTTGGAAGTTGTGGTTTTCTGCAATCATACTCACACGTGGTCCTATTATTACATTGTCACCTATCTCAATATAGCCAGAGCACCCAATATAAGAAAACGTACCAATATTTGAATTATTACCGATTTTTAATCCTTGTCCAATATGAGTTCCATAGTATCCGGATGGTTGAATTCGCGCCCCTGCACCAATTGTAACATTGTCACCGCACTTAATACCTCGTTGTGATATAGCTACGATCTCGACCTGATCCTCGATAATAAAATTACGACCAACACTGATATATTGTGGATATCTTATTCTAACACCTAAACCTATCATCGTAAGACCTGTGGCTTGCTTAAAATGAGATCGTTTTATAAATCCACGTATTGCCCATTTTCCGACCATACTGAGCATTTGGATAATTTCTAAAGATGAGAGTTGTGAGTCCAACGTAAAAGTCTTATGTTTTCCAAGCCTATTTACAATGCAATTTATATACTTATGCATGAACCACAATCCTGACCTACCATTTCAATCGATAGGAAGTATTTGTTACATTGAATCGTTGTCGCTGTTTATCGTTATCGATGAATAACTCATAATCTAACGGGAATTTCTGAAAATAGGCACCACTTAAAAATTTTTCGAATAGTCGGGCGATATTCAAAGGAAATTTTAACAGCCTGACCCATTTCGGTGAAGTCATCATAAACGTTTTTAGTTCTGCTAACGAGTCCCTTGTTTTAATTTTGTTGCTTCCGGTAACAGTAAATGCAGCTAAATATTCATTTAGCTGAGTGAAACCATAACCATTTTTGAGGAGTCTTATTACATAATCTGCATCTGCTACAGCCGAGTAATTTGTATTGAAGAAAAAACCATCTGTAATAACTCGCCGACGTAAGAATAATGTACAGGAAAGCACATATAAATATGAAGCAAAAATATACGAAGAACGCGGGAAATGAGACTTGCGATAAGCAATAAGACCTCCATCCGGTTCAATTACTAGAGCATTACCAAAAACTATATCAGCTTCAGGATGACATTCGAAATGTCTTTTGACATTGGCTAATACATCTGGGAGATACTGTTCATCACAATTTAGATAAGCAATATAATCACCACTTGAAGCAAGCAATCCTTTATTGATTGCATCATACATTCCCGTATCAGGTTCACTGACGAATTGATCTGTATAATGGGTCTTGAGCCATTCCACTGTTCCGTCTGATGAACCACCATCGAAAACTAGGTGCTCAACCAAAACATTTCTTTGATCTTTCACCGAAGCAGAACAACGTTTAAGGTAGTTTAACATATTGTAACTTGGTGTAATTACTGAAAAGTCCATATTTGCGATAGTATACCTTTCTGAATCGAGGGAATCATTTCAGACACTAATAGCTTATAGGTACTAGTGGATCCTAAATTCACTCCGTAACAACTAACTTAGTCCTCATCTTATCGAAATGTGTTTCCTGTGCATAAATCCCTATAAACATCCACAGATAACCAGCAAGAACCAATTCATTGAGTTGTGGTATAAAAATGTTAGCAACGAATATACTGGTTAAAATCGCGAATACTGTTGGAAAATCGAATGCATTACCTCTGGAGAATGAGTTACGGTGCCGCCAGACGAGAAATAGGGAGACGAAATATAGAAGGATGTGAAGTCCTCCGCCGATAATGCCCATCTCAATGAATAATTGCAAAAAATAGTTCTCCGTGTGATACGCCAAATAATAATCAGCAACATACTTTCCTGATCTCGCACCTACAATGCCTAGTCCGACCCCCAGAGGGTTTTCAAATATGGTGAGTAATGCTTGTTTTGTATCGGGCAGCCTGCTTAGAGCAGAACGCTCATTGCCTCCTATAGTCATAAGAAATCGATTTACGACGCCGGAAGAAAGCTCATTGGAGAACAAAAAAAATAGTATAAGTATGAATATAGTAAAAATTCCTAAGCCCACTAAGCGCTTGCGAAATCTTGGATTGCTTTCAGCAAATATAATCATAAGACTAATGCCAGCAGCCAACCAGCTAGAACGTGATAAAGTAACAATTATGCCCAATATCAGGCAACCAATTTTAAAAAAAAGTATATTCCGCTCAATCCCAGGATTTAATAACTGCATGTACTTAATCGCTAAAACCATCGAAATAACGAAAAACAGTCCAGCGGTATTTGCACTACTAAATGTTGATGTGGGGCGTAGCCAGTCAAATCCAACTACGTTAAAAGTAGAATACATTTCCCCATATACGTTGGTATATCCATAATGGGTATAGTTGCTGCGAGTCCATTGAAAAGCCTGATAAACCGCAAAAATTGCCAATATACTTCCAAGAGTTATTATCATTTTGCACAAACGTCTACGTTTTGAATAAGATAATGGGCGGTAACGAAAGAAAATATATACAAACAGTGGTTCCACTGTTCCTCGAAATCCATAAAACCCATGTAGAAGAGTTGGGGAAACAAAAACATAGAAAAGACTTAGGAAAATAAAAACTATTATGCCCAAATCCAACAACAGAAAATTACGCTTCAGTTTTAGCGTAAATTTTGATACAAAAAATGTCACCAGGAGAAATAATAACAATATATCTTTCCAAGATGAAATTACAGTTAATGCAGTGCCAGAAACCCCCAGATCATACTGAATAACCTTCATCGCGAAGGTATGCAAAGGCAATCCGAGAACAAAAACCAAAGAAAGGCTCTCTAAAATACTACCTTTGATTACAAGAATCAGGAATAGAATAGCACATAGGAAAACTTCTATTAATAACCAACTATCAGGAACTAACGCCACGAAAAAGCTGTTAAACAGAATTAGCGGAATCAAAACCACAAATAAACGCAGCTGTTTCCAATCCCGCAATCCAGCTTTAGGATGCATATTGTGCATAACTACTCCATACTTTCTAATTCTTTTAATCGTTGAAGTACTACTTCATGGTTAGGGGCAAGTGAAAAAGCCTCACGATATGCATGCATCGCATCTGAATATCGCTCCATACGATTATTAATATCACCAAGTAATATCCACTGCCAGAACTCCAACGGATTAATCTGTGTCGCTATAGTCGCATGATCTAACGCTTCAGGGTAAACTGCTTTGCGTAAATAACTCCATGCCAACCAATAATGTGCAGATGCATTGTCGGGTGCTTTTTCAACAGCCAATCCAAGCACCGCAATAGCTTCTTGATATTCACCCTCACGAAAATATCGTTCGCCGTCTAATATATCAATCCATGCCGAATGGGGTGATACCTCGACAAGCTTATTTCGCCAGTAGTTAAATACCTCCCATTCATCAAACTGCATACCCAACTGAGCATAGCGCACATATTGCCATAGATCACTCGCGCCATATTCCAGCGCAGTTATAAATTGTTTTTGCATTAGCCCAGAATCATTTGAATTATGATATAGTGCTAAACCATAATCAGTAAAGATACTAACCGCTTTACTATCACCAATCTTAACATTTTCAGCTGCTATAGCCAACACCACCATTGCCTCCGCCCAATTCTGCCGCAAAATAAGTAGTTTTCCATACTCATAATGGCATGAGACCAAATGAACAGCAGAGATATTTTTAGTATCAATACCTTTTTTATAAGCAGCGATGGCTGAATCAATATGCTCCATTTTATTATACAAGCGA
This sequence comes from uncultured Chloroflexia bacterium, assembly GCA_963700595.1. Lineage (GTDB taxonomy): Bacteria > Chloroflexota > Anaerolineae > B4-G1 > SLSP01 > PWVB01. Next base: position 524,663 of record CAVOYE010000005.1, on the reverse strand, counting down.
CCTAAAGCGCAATAACCATCGCCACTTTGCGGATATAAGGTCAAACCAAGTTGGTAATTCATTTCTGCCGTTTCATAATCAATGTGGTCAAAAGCCTGTCTCCCTTTTGCAATGAGCATGTCCGCAGAATAAGCAGGTATCTCTGACCATGTCAGTATAGCTTGGTAAGTGTTTCCCTCCAAATAATAATAGTATCCCAAATACCAACTCGCCTTAGATGGTGTATCCTCATAATATACCGCACGATTTAATATCAACTCAATTAATTCATCATTTACATTATGGTAAAAGGATTTATTCCCTGGTGCAGCAACCAGAAACAACAAAAGACCGATATTTACAAATAGTTTAGAAATAAAAAATCGCTGCAAACTTAGTGTTAGGAGAAAAATACAAATGATTCTCCTTATCCAACTAAACCAATAACATTTCACTCTAAGTTGAGATGTAGATATATTTTTCTGGTTGTGCATTTTTTCAAGTTGTGTAAAAGGGTTTATAAGTTGTGCATGACTCCCAAAATTAGTATCAGTTGAAAGTAGTGTGTCCCCAGAGTTAGGAGATAGGTTCCCCGATTTTGGAGACACAATTACTTTTTCCCAGGACTCCAAATAGGTATACTCTGCAAACCAGGATTATAACTTGGAGCAGCTAAATGTACATTAACCCCTGAATCCCGTATAAAATCTATTAGCTTCTTTGTGTTTTGATAAAACTTAGATCGTCGCACGACATCATCCGACAAAAAAGGGTTATTATATTGAAATGCAGGATTGTGTTCCCAATTGTTTTCAGAATCTTCTGGTGCTCCATCCATCCCAAATATCACTATGTTATTGGCTAACGTTGCCGCTAATGGTAAAGCCATACTCAGAGTTACATTGGAGACCTCGCGTACTGCCAGTAGGTTGTGTAAATCTATATTCCAACCTTGCCAGTCATACAAAAAGTCAAGAAACACTGAGTGGCTCACTATTTCTTTTTCATTGTTGGTCTTCAGAAATGCCTCAATGTATACAGAGGTGACGAAAAAGTGGTTTTCATCTTTTATAAATTTACGTAGCTGGGTAAGAAAATTAGGTGTACTGTCATCTGCTGGGGAAAAAAGAATTGGATCATAAGCGCAAAGCCATGCTATCTTAGCATCTATATAATAGTTTTCTGCGTAAATTGCACGATTTACTAGTATGATTTCATCGAAATTTTGGCTGGCACCTGAGGCCAGGAAAAGTTCACTGCTAGGACCTGAGCAAATAACCGCTACTCTTTCTCTTTTGGATCGTGCCAGGTAATTAGTACTAATGCCTAGTCGCATCCCGTTCTCTAATGTCATATCATAATCATATAACAACCTATGCCAATATCCATATCGCAGAAAGGGATTGGGGGTTGTTAACATCAAGTACACATTGGGGATGAGTTTCAGCATATAACGAACCATACCACTATGTTTCCAGATAACCCGGTATTTTCCCATCCTTATTATTGGCAACCCCCGTTTCTTTATATTGGGAATGCTATCGATAGAATTTTGCGAATACACTTTGCCGGTCAATTGTCCTTGTTCATCTTGCCAAATACTGAGGAGATGGAGGTCGGAATTCGAACAATAGAACAGAAACTCATCTAGCAATTTGTTATATATAGACTCATCAGATCGTAAAAAAGGAGGCCATAGTATGATAATTCTTTTGGCTTTCTCTGTGGTAGATACAAACAACAACCCAATGATCTTTCGGCATATGTTTAAAATGCCCTTGAGCAAAAAAACAATGTGATTTTTGATTAACACGTATTTTTACACCCTTTTTGTATCAAATTTTACAAGTCGACACAAATATAATCTTAAGGCAGAACACGAAAGTATAATCGAAGGGAAAAAAGCATTATATGTTCTAGCGGGGCATTTGACATGATAGCTTCCACATCTGAGAGTATTAAGCCATCCTTTGTCATTGCTGGCATCTATCGCCTCTTCCTGTCCGCACTCTCCTTTCTACTGCTTTGCGGGGCACGGATTCTCTTAAGAGCAAGCTTAGGCAATTGTATAAACAACCAATGGTTTTCCGGCTATTGGTTGTTTATTTTTATGGAAATTATCTTATGATCCCCTCCGTGCCGGGGTATTAGCTATATTATTCATTATTACTACCCGTATCTTTCCTCCCAAATTGATTTTAAGGTAATTTGGATTGATTTGTAAATAGTTTCTTTAAAGGCTTTTTTAGTCCAACAACGTCCAGCAATTTTACCGTTAGCAATTTCCCATTGGATAACAAAGCATATGGATTAAGATAATATTTATTCGTCCAATAGCATCTGCTTAAATAGCGTTTTATTTTTTCAGGATATAGGGCCAGAGAAGCATCATAAATAACTTGTTGCTTATTTGGTTCTATCCAGTCTCCAGGTTTTTGAAGTAAAAACGTACAACGTTCGTCACCAAAAATCACTTTAAGTTTTAATTTATCAAAAAATACCTTCAGATATTCATAATAATAATAGTGGGTATGGGCATTTTGAAAATATAATAATGGGCTAAAATAGCTTTTATTAATCCAAAAAACACCGGGCACTTCAATCAATAAAAAACCATTAGGCCGTAATTTTTTTGTGATATTAATCATTTCTTCTACAGGATTTAAAAAATGCTCCATTACGTGAGACAAAACTATCAGTTGTTGGCTTTCGTCATCAATTAAATCTTGATAATCTCCGTTTCGTAAATCAAGTCCCCATGTACGACCATAAACCAGATAACTCTCACCGAAGTCAACACCTATTATCTTCTTAGAACCATTTTCCTGAAATGCTTTTAAAATCCCACCTGCACCACATCCTATCTCCAACACGTCCTGCCTATCGGAAACTGAAACATATGGATTTATTCGTTTTGCGAAGTTCAATCCTATTTTGTACTGTTGGTGAAAGAATTTCTCATTAGCGTTTTCATCACCACTATATAGTGTTCGATACTCATTTTTGTAAAAGGCATTATTTGATTCTCCATCGAAAATTCGACCACTCCGGATCAGACCACATTTTAAGCATAAAATTTGATCAATAGAAAAACCATATCGATCCTTCTCAGAAATAACAATATCTTTTTCATAATCAGAATTTTCACACAAACAATTGTTTTCCACTAATCGGTATTCACCATTGGCAATTTTTCGGATTACTTGATTCCTAGCCATTAATTGTAAATCACTTAGATGTACAATTTCTTTACCATCTGCTCTATAAAACGGTGGAGAATGCATCACTTACCCTCACTTCTTATTCAACGTTATTTCTTTACAACATTTATCAAACCCGGAAAAATCAAGAAGGCACGCAAATTTACCCAAAATAAATTCCTGGTAGGAGTAAATACTAAATCCAGCACAATCAAAGCCATCATTTGGGTAATAGCAGATGCTAAAGCAGCTCCTGTAACACCCATTTTATTTATAAAAATATAATTAAGGCAAATATTCAGTACCATACTTAAAAACGTGGAGGTCATCAATATCCAGTTTTTATTAATAATATTAATATGTCCGGCTCTCAAAAAACAGGTAAACATAATACAAAGGCTAAAAATATGATAAGTCAATATTCGGGCAGTAGCTGAATATTCTTGACCGAATAAACTTTCTATTATATTTTCTCCCCAAAATAACATTACAATGACTATACACCAGCCCACAAGTGCCATTATCGTTGAAAAAGCTTCATAATAAAACCAATATCTTTTTTGATTTGTCTTGTATAAATTCACAAATTGAGGATACAATGAACTGCCTATTATTACCGCCAATCCTGCTAAAGGCTCATAGATTCTTACGGAAGCAGAATAAACTCCCACGGCATAAGAGCCCAGCATTCTCTGAAGTATCACCCGGTCAACTCGTTGGTATATAACATAGCTGAGGTTCGCAAATATTACAGGCCAGGAAGCCGACAATAATGATTTAACAATTGATACGTCAAATCGCAAATTGCCAAGTTTTAACTTGCTTTTCAAAAAACCAGTACAATAACCAATTGAGAGCGCAGTATTTTCAAAAATCGTCGCTAATGCAAAGAAAACCACACCATAATGATCAACTATCAAGAATATACGCATTCCCGAAGACAGTATTTTCGAGAAAATACTGGAAAATGTAATATATTTCGCCTGCACTTGAGATAGGAAATAATCATTTAAGGTAGTAAATAGTTGAGAATAATATCCCTAGCCCCACAAAAAATAAAATTTTCTGTATAACGGGATAGCGTTCAATAAAAATTGCTAGAAGTGTAATAATAAAGAAGCAAATCACCGAAGAAATACTTCGAAGCACAAAGGTGGTTCCTAATAAACCATCACGTTGTTCGGGAGACTGGATAATCTCTCTGATAATTACACGATTCATACCAAGCAGGGCAAATGGAGTAAAAAATGCCGCCAAGCTGATAGCATAATTGAGTCTACCAAAATCCTACGGTCCCAAATATCTGGCTACCCAAATACCAACAAAGACAGCAGCGAATATAGAGACTGTTTTATCAACAAACGTCCGGATAGTGTTAAAAAAGTATTTATTAAATTTTTTAGAACTAGAAAGTAATGACAAACGTGCAATCGATGGATGCTTATTTATTAGTAAGCTCAAGATACCACGCAATCGTCTCATCACTCCTTATTATGTCCACGATTTACAATCCAATAACCCTTCTTTTAGCCAGCTTACTAAATCATCGGGAAGGACAATTAAATTGAATAATAACTATCATAGATGAAAAAAATTTCTTTGATCGCGAAGGCTGTAAAAAAATAAAATCATCTTCACCTGGGTAAAATAGTAATGATTTCTTCGTTTACAACTGTGTCACCAATAGTCATACACCAGCAAGCATTAACAACTAAGCGAGTTGGTGTCAAACTGATCGTTAAAAAAATTTGAAATCCGGTAACCTTACTTATCAACCGCGAGTCTTACATTATGATATGTCAAGTTATGTGCTTATTGTTCAGCACGTCATTTAGTGATAATGTGCAACACTATTGCCCAACCTGTCCAATTTTGGGGTCGCACTACAATTCTCTTGAAGCCACTTTTTCCAAATATTCAAGAGCCACCCAAAATCCCTCTCCTTCATTTTCATGTCCCTGCCATATTTCAGGGATAAATGAAGCCTCAGGCGCAAATCTATCCAAACCTTCCACCAATGCAGGGAAATCTATGTCCCCTTCACCAATTTGCAATCCCTCACCATCTACATCTTTAGCATCGGCAATATGTAAATGGGCTGAATAAGGGCCTACCTGTTCCAAGTATTCGCGAAAAGACCAGCCAAAGTGAGTGCAAGCTAATTTGGCATGGCTAATATCAAAACATAAACGATACCCATAATCACGACAAAAGCTCACGGTATCTTTTGGGTCCACGAATAAGTTTAGATAGAGTTGTCCACCAAAATACCATGGGAAAGGCAGGGAGTATCTGAGAAATAATCTCAACACCCTCTTTATCCAACTCAGTTAAAGATTCAGCTAATAACTGATACCGCTGAATGCGTTCAGCAGGACGCAAAAGTCTATCACGTGTAAACCCCCCCATACTCGCAATGATCAATGGCTTTGTTGCCTTTCGGAAAAAGGGGGTCAAGACGTCGTGTTAGATCAATTACCCGCTGTAACTCCTGAATAGACCGGTGTCGGTGTGCCACGTCAGGATGTGATGGGCTCAACAAATGATCGCCAGCAAATGTATCTGGACTATGCACCACTAAATTCAAGTCATAAATCTGATCAAAATACTCGGAAATATCAATTTCGAGATCTTTGTAACTCAGATGAAACTCTAGAAAGTCAGGATTGGATTTTGCCAAAATGGTCTTAAAATCGTGATAACGAACCGGCACTCCCCATGAGCGCTTAAAATGATAATGTCGGGCTTTAATTCTCTCCTGCTCCTGAACTAAGTCACTTGGATAGAAAAAATCCCCCGCTTTAAAACGTCGTGTTGCTCTCAAATCAATTAATTCTGTTTTGCGATTAGGTTGTAAACCACGCCCTGGACTTTTCACATCTATCATATGCGCCTCGATAAGATGTCCGGGTTCCAAATCACAATTTATCACCAGGCTCTTAGCTAGCGTCACACGATTCATCGTTTCACCTTGCGTGATCTGCCGTGCAGACACAGTTCCTAGAGCTTGTTCTACTTCTCGAATACTGTCAACCATTAACTTAAATTCATCCGGCAGTAAACTCACTTTGTGATCGTTGCCCTCCATCGAACGATCCAAAGTAAAATGTTTCTCGATTATTTTCGCACCTCTAGCCACTGCCGCAATTGCGACATGAAAACCTCTTTCATGACCAGAATACCCCACTAGACAATCGCCAATTTCTTTCAACCTATCCATGTAGTTAAGGTTAATATCTTTAAAGGGGGCTGGATAGGTAGAATTACACTGAAGCAGAACATATTGAGCGCCAAGATTTCTTAATAAATGGACAGATGCAACAATCTCATTTTCAGACGACATTCCCGTAGAGCAAATCATAGGCTTACCCGTTTGCGTTATAGCCGTCAAAAGATCGTAATTCGTCAAATCGGCTGATGCCACCTTGTATCCTGGCATACCATATTGGCGCAATGCCTCCAAACTCTCGATATCCCATGGCGTACAGAGCGGCTGAATTCCACACTCTCTACAATAATCAAACGCAGCATACATTTCTTTGACACTTAATTGAAATCGAGAAAGGATGTCAAGCGTGTATTGCGCTCCAAGGTTTTCACTCGCATCGTTAACATTTCCGGCATTCTTATAAAGCGCCTGCATATTTCGCATTTGAAACTTCGCGCAGTCAGCGCCAGCAATTACTGCTTCTTCAATCAAGCGTTTAGCCAAGTCAAGACTTCCGTTGTGATTAATACCAATTTCAGCAATAATAAACACAGGAGAGTTTTCATTGATAGAAAAGTCTCCGATTTGGATCCCTTCTTTACGTTCCCGTCTTCTAGCGATAGCCACCAGGCGATTTCGCTTATCAACAATGGGGACGAAAAGGACGTTGTCCAAATGTTTTTTAATTTTCTCCGTAGCGTCATCTTGAGCCGCAAAAGTAAAATTTCGATTAATAATCGTCGACACAGACTGACTTAAATCAACCTTTTGCTGCTTTGCAATCCAGCGAAGAAAATCTCCATTCGTGAATAATCCTTGTAAAGCCCCATGCTCATCAACAACAAAAATAATGCGTCCTTTAATAGTGACAATTTTCCTTATCGCATCAGAAATACTTGCACTTATGAAGACAGCATATTTAGAAACATCTCTTTCTATGATCATACGACGTCTTTCTCCTACACAATCAGATCCTAACGCACAATTACTGCAAAGCTATCTCACAAAGAATGACTCATCACCCACTCGCACAACTCTAAATCCCACATTGAGTCTATATCTATTGCGCTTTTTTCATCCATCTCATATAGTGCAATCTTGCCCCCTAGGCGATTGTTAAATTGCCGCAGAACCCGTGGTTTAAACACATAAATTGAGCCGTTTTCAATGAATTCAGGCTCACGATCCTGGCGACGCGGGCGGGAATGATAATCATAGTTGAAGGATTGCGCCTGATTGTTCACAAATCGCCAAATAAAAGCGTGCGAGTGTACTACAGAAAGCCAAAGAATCCGCTTGAGCATTTCGCAAAGTGGCAATAGCCTGATCAATGTCTTCCTCACGTCGAATCGGAGAGGTACATTGCATGAAAACAACGAGTTCTGGTTTGTAGTCCTCTTGCTGTTCCAGATAATCCAAAACATGCATCAAGGCAGATTCTGAAGACGCCGTATCACCGCTGATTTCGACAGGACGCCAGATAACCTCAGCTCCATATTGTTGCGCCACAGTAGCAATTTCACGGTCGTCGGTCGATACAACCACACGTGAAATATTTTTCGAAGAAAGCGCTTGTTCTATTGAGTAAGCCAATAACGGTTTACCTGCAAGCAAACGGATATTCTTGCGTGGGATACTTTTGATCCACCGCGAGCAGGAATAATAGCTAAACAATCCAAATTTTCCCCCTAACAATACCTGAATGTTCTGCAGTTATTCAACTCAACCTCGCTGTTTCCACAAATCAATCATAAGAATTCGGATATTCAAAGTTTACCAACCATTGTAACCACACTATTCTCTTCGAGCATAGTGTTCACATAACATAAATCGAAGAACAGCAGCATGTAAATAGCCAATATATTTGAACGAATCGCTTTCGCTCTATATGCCACACTGACTATACATTGATTAAATACTCTAACTTTATGCAATACAACACATCGGAATATCAATCGTCTATAAACCGACCTATCAAGAAATAAAGTTCTTAATTTCTCTTTAACCCCTCCACCTGCGCCGCAACCCAGGCATAGGTCTTTTCCATACCATCCCGGAAGCTCGTGGTGGCTTCCCAACCGATGGTGCGCATACGCTCTTTGCTGAAGTTCCGCGCCAGGACACCCACCGGACCTTCGACGTGTTTGATGGATAAGTTCTTGCCCGATATCGCGATGACGGTTTCCACCAAATGGTTGACGGTGACGTATTCATCCGTCCCAATATTGGCAGCGCCCTCCATATCAGACTGGGTCAGTCTGTAGATCCCGTCCACCAGATCATCGACATAGGTAAATCCGCGGACGGCTTTGCCATCTCCCCAGACGTCGATGCTGCCGCCGTCATCTGCCATAGCCACTTTCCGGCAAATCGCTGCCGGAGCTTTTTCGCGCCCGCCGCGCCACGTACCAAAGGGGCCATAGCAGTTCTGGAAACGGGCAATCCGCGCCTGCATCGGATGGTGGCGTGCATACGCCTGTGCCATGCGTTCTGCGTAGAGTTTTTCCCAACCGTATTCGTTGTCCGGTTCGGCGGGAATAGCTTCAGCCTCGGTCATCATCGGATCTCCCGGTTTCATGTCGGGATAAACACACGCCGATGAGGAAAAGAAGTAACGCGCCACGCCCGTCTTTGCCGCGGTGTCGGTCATATTGATGTTAATTAAAGCACTGTTGTGCATGATTTCACATTCGGCGGTGTGAATAAATCCCATGCCCCCCATATCGGCAGCCAACTGATAAACTTCGTCAAAGGGACCACCGGTGACGGTTAAAGCTTCCCAGCACTGGTCTTTGCGCCGCAGGTCCAGGAGCATAAATTCATCGGCGTGGGTCGCGCGGTATTCATGGGCTTTGATGTCGACCCCGCGCACCCAGTAACCCTCATCCTTCAACTTTTTCACCAAATGCCCGCCGATAAATCCACCTGCCCCACACACTAATGCTTTTTTCATAGTTTTACCTCCATAATCTTTGCTTTTTATGTGCGTTCAGCCATTTCTGTGCCCACAATGATCAAAGGGCGCCCACAATTAACCATGCTGCCAGCACATATTTTTTGAGATAGATCGCTTATTGTTCTTTGCGAGATTGCTCCCTCATCATTATACAAGTGATAAAGTGGAAAACGCTGTAACGTTTATCCTGAAAAGGTGACTGCAACCTTACTTTTAGTTTGCCCCCTCATAATATATTCCCACTAGCCTGGGGCATTGCGCACAATAATCTGAAATCCGTCTTCGATAGGTTTTTCACTGACCAGGATCAGATAACCGCCCCCGCCGGCGCCGGAAATCTTCCAGCCCAGTGCCTGGTCGCGGTATTTCTCAATAAGTGCGCCAATAGACGCATTGAACATATTGGGGAACATGGCAATCTGCCCCTCAAAGCCCGCACGCAGATAACGACCAAAACGCTCAATATCGTGTGCCAGAATCGCATCCCAACACATTTCGGTCGCGTCCGCCAGTGCTTTCGCATTCTCGGCGCTAATGTTCGTGTTATCCAGCACGCTGTATCCAGATTCCCTGGGTCCCAACGGGACAAGGTATAGCGACTTTTCAATAAACTGCAGGGTTGGTCCATCACGCACCTTATCGATGCGGGCAGGCCAATACTTACCCTCATAGTAAGCCTTGTTCAATCCAGGCATGACAAGACCGATGGCGTCCTGAGAGCCGGAAATGATTTCTGTACCGGGAGGGTTATCATAACAGAACAGGATATAGGCTAACTTTTCCGGATCGTCCGTAGGAAGCCGCGAACCCCAAAGATCCAACGCCTTGATGCGCGTACTGGTCGCCATACCGCTGCGTTCATTGAAGTCCACCGTTGGCTCGATAGAGAGCGTGATGACAGAACCCGGGTTATATTTAGACACATAAGGTTGGTCAAGCCACCCCCCAGCCAGATCGATACGATAGGGCATTAACTCTACGGAACGCATATCGGTCGAGGAACGCCGGGGAAGGTTCAGGTGGGGGTCGCGTTTGAGCACAATGTATTCGATTCCCAGTTCCACGCACAGCTGCCGCTTTGCCGGGAAGTTACCATCATCATTGACGATAAAAATATCCGGTTTCATACGCCGGATTTCAGCTTCATAGTCAAGGATGCCCGTGCCTTGAGAAATAAACGCATCTTTAACATAAGAAACGGCTTTTACCATAAACAGGCGCTCTTCAGCTGTATTGACCGGCAAACGCCCTTTCAGATAATAATACGTCCGATCAGAGCCAATAGCAGCATAAACATCACCATAGCTTGAAGCTTCACGAAAGAAAGCAATGTGACCGCTGTGCATCAGATCAAAAAAGCCACTCACCAGAACTTGTTTTGCCATACCGTGCTCCGCTGCCGGGTATCATCAATGTTAACCAGCCCAAATACATAACTAATCTCAGTAGTTGAAAAATTGCGTGTAAAACACGCAATTTTTCAACGCCTATCACAACCTACCAGATCAACATGCTATAAAAAGATAGATAATTTTTCCAATTCCAATTCTATCGCCGTTGACGGTAAAGTGCGGTATCCACCACATCCGTCATCGCCTGGACATCCAGTTCCATACCCAGGAACTGCTTCACTTTCTGCGCCCAAAAGGATGGGTTCTCTAAAACAGCATTATAATCAACTTCCAAATACTGCACATTTGATCTGCCTTCCATCCAGGTATATAAATCCTGTAAGTGCTTTTCAAATAACCGCGCCATTTCGCGGTCATCCACCCGGTCCGATACCTCACCCCGGCGCACCAACATCGCATGTTGCGAATCAAGCATCTCCTGCATATTCCGGCGCATAAAGAGCACCTTATAAGTGTATTGGTCGGGTAAATGCGTCAGAAGCACCGCAAGCACTTTTACCGCATGCGCCTGCGCGTCCTGGAGCCAACCGAAATCCCCTTCAGGCATCTTTTTAATACGCTCGAATTCATAATAACCCCGGGGATTATCTTCATTAGGCGTGCGAATATGATCAACCAGGACCGGAAGCCCCCCCATATCGAGCATGCGCATCATCATGGATGTGCCAGACCGGGGCAGGCCCGAGACGACGACAACCGGTTTGGCTTTGGATTGAAATATTCTCCGCAAGAATCCCATAATGGACTCCCTTAAGCCTGCAGAAGGAAACCGCGGGATTCCAGATAGTCCATAATCTGCCGGGCATTGCTCTCCGGCGTATTCCCAACAGTCTTCACGGCGACCTCCGGATTGAGCGGTTCTTCATAGGGATCATCAATGCCGGTGAAACCCTTGATCTCACCGCGACGCGCACGGGCATACAAGCCTTTGACATCGCGCTGTTCGCATAATTCCAGAGGCGTGTCCACAAAAATCTCAATAAAGTGCTCGCTGCCCACCATATTACGGGCTTCATTCCGCGTGCTGCGGTAAGGGCTGATTGCAGCACACATGACGGTACCGTTATGCCGTACAATCTCGCCGGCGACAAAGCCAATACGCAAAATATTGATGTCGCGATCTTCTTTGCTGAAGCCCAAACCCTTCGAGAGGTGCGTCCGGACAACATCGCCGTCCAGCATCGTCAGCTGCCGCCCGTGCTCCAAAAGCATTGCGGCTAATGCACCGGCAATCGTGGACTTACCGGAGCCGCTCAAACCGGTGAACCACAGACACAAGCCCTGTTTATTGCGCGGCGGGTTGGCGTCCATCAAAATCTGTGCTGTCTCAGGTCGGGTAAACCATTCCGGAAGCGGCTTTCCTTGCGCCAGGTAATCGTCACGAACCTGCGTCCCGGAAATGCGCGCGGTCTGCGCGTCGGCTGGCGCCTTGGATGTCTCCTCATAACGCTCTTCCTCAATCAGGTACACCACTTCCTGGAACTGTACGGCTGTCACGCCCAGTTCTGCACCATATTGCGCCATCATTTCCTGCGCTTCGAAAGGTCCGTAGAATGGTTTTCCAGTACTGTCATTGCCCGGACCTGCGTGATCACGCCCGACAACAAAATGGGTTGCCCCATAGTTGCGCCGGATGATCGCGTGCCACAATGCCTCACGAGGACCTGCCATCCGCATTGCCAGGGGCAGCAAGCTTAAAGCTGTGCTGTTCTTATCATAATACTTATCCATCAGAGCCTTATAAACCCGGACGCGGGTGAAGTGATCGACATCGCCCGGTTTGGTCATTCCCACCACCGGGTGAATAAGCAGACTGCCTCCCACCTGTGCCGCAGCACGCTTTGTCAGCTCTTCGTGGATACGGTGCATCGGATTGCGCGTCTGGAAGGCAACAACCTTTTCATTATTCAAGGCTGATAACACTTCACGCACCTGGGTTGGCGTGCGCCGGAGTTCAACAAAATCGTAATATTTTGGCAAATTTATGACTTTAAGTTCACCGGAAATGCACAAATCCCCCCAACGTTCCATTTCCGATACCATCGGGTGAAGAGAATCCACAGTGCCGTATGCCAGGCGCGCTTCGCGAGTCGGATCCCAGCGAAAAACCTCTTCGATCTTCATGACGGCAATCACATAATTGCGGGAATCACACAGGGTTAAGCCTTCAGCGCGGGTGGGAAGGTCTTCCTTATTAATCGTCAGTGTAATGGGTATGGGGAACAACGTGCCATCTGCCAGGCGCATCTCGGTGAGTACGCGCTGATAATCTGCTTTTCCCATAAAACGATCCAAAGGCGAAAACCCACCCACTGCCAACAACTCGAGGTCGCAGAGGTTGCGATCAGAAATCTGGAACATCGGATATCGTCCAGCTTCTTCCATCATCGCTTCACGCTCTGCATCGGGCACAACCAGATTCACTAACTTACCGCCGTAAGGTTCGATAAGTTTCACTTTTGACGACTTGGCCATAAAATTTTCCCTCACATTCTAATTATTTCTACCAATAAAAATGCCTATCCCCCTCCACACTTACGTGCTCCTGAAGACAGGCAAACGTTTTATATTCGCACACAATCATAATAAACTACAAGCAAAAGTCAAGTATCCAGCAGGCTGGGAGTTTGTTGTGGTCGTCTGGTTTTAGTAAGACAGCTAATGGAAAACAGACGTAAATCATACCTTCCAATACAAAATACTTTTGACTAAACCTCAGCGGAACCTGCCAACTTGCTTGAAGCCGCGCTTTCCGCCAGTGCCTGGCGCAAGCGGACCATCTGAATGCTGCTGGTTAAATCTCCACGGGTTCGCTCCAGGACGCCCCGCAATTGATCAACCCGCCGGCGCAATCCCCGCGTAATCGCATCGGGGTAGCTAAACGACATCAATACCTCGTACACAGCATCCATTCCGGCTAAAAGGCGCTCAGCTTCGTCAAACTGCTCCTGACGCAGCATATCCAGGCACCGCCGCCGTAATTCGCTGGCCGCCTCACATACACCGTTTAAATATGTGTTCAAAGGAATAACAATAGCATCCAGCGATGGCAGGGCATTACCCGAAATAAGCGCCAGTGTAATCTGGGCCTCTACTAACTCCTTTAAGGCATCTTGTGTATAACCCGCATAATAAAGCTCCGGATCTGAGGATAGCAGGACCTGCATCTCTCTCCCAATAACATCCGCTTGTGACAGAAGGGCTTCTGCCTCCTCCCATTCGCTCCGGTGTCCAGACCGGATGGCGCTTGAACACAACCTGATAAGCTCACGGCTCTTCTTCAAGACATCGTCCCGGACCTGATTCTGCATTTCCATATCCGCATCTGCCATAACCACCAGTTGATCAAGCCACCGCAAGAGTTCACCATTCTCAGCATTGCTCATCTTTCTACTCCGTCTCGGGCTGTTTATAGCCACCAAAGAATTCCCTTACCAAATCGTCCCCTCGATTTGGGACAACGATTTCGCCATAGCGCGCTTCAAACTTCGTCAAATTTTCCTCGAGTGCCTGCAAAAACAACTTGGCATTAAGTGGCGTCATGATTACCCGCGACTTAACCCGCGCTTTTGGTTGATTCGGCAGCAGTTGTGAGAGGTCAAAAATGATTTCTGAAGGCGTGTGTGATATTAAAGCGAAGTTAGCATATACCGGCTCAATGTTTGAAGGTAATTCGATACTCAATGGTTTTTGTTTGCTTTCACCCATATTTCCCCCTGAGGAAAACAACAGAGGGGGAGCTCCCCTCTGTTGTCATACATACCGGACATGACCTGGTTAATGAAAGATACCAGAACCCTTTAGAAAGGGATGTCGTCTTCTGCCACAAAGTTTTGATCCGCAGAACTATCGCCACCGTCCTGGAATTGTCCATCAGAGCGACCACCCAAAAATATGATACGGTCTGCAGTCATTTCAAAACTGGCGCGCGGCGTCCCATCCTGAGCAGTCCACACCCGCGGACCACCTGTTGCCCGGTCCGGTGTCATCCGCCCTTCCACCATAACCTGGCGTCCTTTAGCAAGATATTTCGCGGCGACCTCTGCCTGTTTGCGCCAAACGGATACACGAAACCACACTGTTTCCTCACCCTGGGAACCATCAGTGTTCGTCCATTTGCGATTCGTCGCCACACTGAAGCTTGTAACAGCCGTTCCGTCAGGTGTGTAACGCATCTCTGGATCGCGACCAAGATTCCCGACAATGATGACTTTTTGGTAGGACATTCCGCAACCTCCTTTTCTATATGAAGTGCTTAACTAAACAAATTGTACTTCAGGCTATGAAGAAATGCAAACTTACCCAAGAGCCCAACAAAGCCCTATCCTGTTAAAGAGGAATTGCGCTCAGATAAGGTCGCGGGTTCAACCAATTATTAACTGACCCGTTATCGACGCCCGGCACTTGCATCCCTAAATGCAGGTGCGGGCTGTCGCAGTCCCCCGTCGCGCCCGCCCATCCCACAATATCACCTTGCCTGATTAACATACCGGCAGTGACATCAATTGTCGAAAGATGCGCATACAAAAGGATCATCTCTGACCCATCAGGCCCATAACTGCGGATGCGGACGTGATGCCCATAACCAGTTTCATCCAATGCCACCTGGATAACCGTGCCACCCAACGCCGCGACAATCGGTGAAGTCTGGGGTGAAGAGCGATCAACCCGCAAATCGACACCGTTATGCCCCCCAGCCAAGCCATAGCTATCAAAATATGCCTTTTGCTTTGCGCCGAAATACTGATGGTATTGATGGAATGCAGTAGGCCAAATCATCCGAATCGATTGTGAATCCGGGAGCATGGGGCGCTCTGCCATCTGAGACAACACAGAATTTGGCTGTGCGCCTGTGTGCAACCAGGCGAATGGCGCATATAATGGATTACTTGAGCGTAATGGCATGCTACAAGCACCCACCAGGCGATCATATTGTGCCATGGCAGTATAAAACTCCACATAATGGGCGCCACGTACCTCTGAAGGTAGAGTGGGGTCAACATTCGCAAATTCGGTCACCATGAACGTCTGCCTGGGAAGTTGTTCCATATACAATCGCAGAAAACGCAGGGCACCATCATACCCTCTCATCTCATTCAGAGTACGCCAATAAGTATGTATCGCGACCCAATCAGCGTCTGCCATAGCGTCTGTACATTGTTCCAGGAATGAAATCTCATCCAATGAACGCACAGATTCAGCCCTGGGTAGGCCTGATTGCGCAAGAGCCGGAAATCCTATGCGAGCGTCAGTACCGAAACGGCTACAAAACAAGCGGTGTGTTTCAAAAAACCATAATGAAAAGCTATCACCATCCACCCAGGACACACCCGCGCCTCTATCGAACCGATTAGGTTCATCAAGCACTTCAATGACATTCACACCCTGGGTCATAAACGCGGTTATCTCGGGGGAAAAATAATCCACAAACATTTGAGGCGTCACAGCAGTTTGTGAGGGCAAAGGACTCAACAATTGAAGCACAAAATTGGAAGCACCGGCATTACGCCATTGAAGAACATCATCGGATGGGTTAACGCGCGCACGTAACTTGACTAAACCCAATCGGGCTTTTAAAAAAGCATCTAAATCTTCCCGCCGCACATGTCCAACTGGAGCAAGTATACCAACAAACTTGCGGGAAAAATTCAACGTGCTTCCCCTTCGATAAAACAGACCAGACCATTGACGATGCCCCGTGCGACCCGGTCAGGTTGCTGCGTCAGCAGCGCCCGATCATCCAGCAAAAAACCAATCTCAATAATAGCCGCCGGCGTACTGGGGTCGATTTCCGAGTAGGCATGGTATTGGGTCATATCATAAGTGATCGTATCAGCATCAAAAGCAAGCCCGGTTTCTTCCTGATAAAATTGAATGACACAATTTACCAATCGATCCTCAGGTCCAGGGATAAAACTGGATTCTGCCCGTGCAATCTTAAAACCAGATTTCCCAGGGAAACCGCACGAGTCAGCGTGAATCGATAATAATGCATCCCCCTGATATTGATACAAACGTGGGTCAAACTCATCCAGGAGTAAAACGTCCCATCCAAGATTCGTTAAAATCGCGACAACCCTGCGCGCGACATCCGTGTTGATCTGCACTTCTTCTAACCCATCTTCTTCACAGATAGCACCGCTGTCACTCCCGGCATGCCCGGCAATGATGCCGACGCGCGGTACTGCGGGTGTGGGGGTGAACACAGCGATTGTGGGCGTAGGTTCCGGGGTTGACAACAAGACCGTAATCGGACCTTCAACCTGCACAGGGGTCTGATCCTGACTTGTTGCTACGGCAATGATCGGCACCAGACCAAGAGGTACCGTAAATGCCGCAAGGAAAGTAATGAAGACCAAGGCCCGAATTGACCAACCCACAGTCCAAAAATCCACTTCCTGTTTTGTATTCTCCATAGCACCCTTGTCCCAAATCAACTATCTGTGACAGCACCTTAACGCATTCTGCGTTTCCACTCAACCTTCAGCTTAATCGCGTCCCAATTGTCCTTATAGGTAAGAAAATCCCGCAATAAACGATTAAATTGACTCGTTTCATCTAACATCGGATAATGCTGCGCATTCTCAAAAATATAAGCATATACATTATCGTTGAATTGTAAAAGCATGCTTTCATCCGGCGCCATAATAACCGGGTCCTCCCGGCTATTCACCAGCATGACCGGGAAATCCAACATGGATAAAACGCCAGTTATCTCACGACTGAGAGCAGATCTCACACTGGTGACAACAGCAGCGCTATCCGTCTTCTCTGCTTCAAGGTCGACTTCCTCGTAGCTTTTCAGCTTGCGTCCAAGGATAATTTTTGCCGGATTGTGTCCACCGTTAAAAGAACTGAGAGAACGTGCCATATGATCCGGAGATAATGGAACACTCACCAACATTATTTGTTCGACCCGGTCCGGATGTGTCAGTGCATAGTGTACCGCCACTATGCCGCCAAGACCATGCCCGATAATCGGTACCTGATCTATACCCATCTGATCCATAAAAAGGGAAATTTGTTCGACATAACCCGGGATGCTGTAGCGATTGGATACTTTATCCGAATCCCCAAACCCCCAAAAATCCAGAGCGTAAGCGCGATGTGAAGATGATATGTCCACCATAGTTGGAATCCAATACCGCCATGAGCCTAACCAATCATGGAGAAAGAGCATGGGTTTACCGCGACCCAAGGCTTCATAATGCACCAAACTACTCTCCAGAATTATTGCGCTCATAAGCTCATGTCCAGGCTGGACTTACGCCTTGTTCATTTCCTTCAGAACTTGCTCCACTTGTGCCGTCAATTCATCTGGGGCAAAGGGTTTAAGGATATACTTTACTGCGCCCACACCCAAACCTTGTTGTATTTCACTTTCCTGCCCTTTGGCAGAGAGAAAAATGACAGGCATATTCTTTGTTTCCTCTTTTTGCTTGAGAAGCTCGCACGCTTGATAGCCTGTCATACGCGGCATCCGTACATCCATGAGTATCAAATTCGGTTTTTCCTGCAGTCGCCATATCCACCGCCTCCGCACCATTTGACGCCTGGACAACCTCATATCCAGCAAACATCAGTGTATAGGCAATCAACTCCCGAATGTCACGCTCATCTTCTGCAACCAAGATTTTTACCATCGTCACGACTCCTTGCTGGTTTCGTTATCACTAACTATATTAGAAATATCCTCAGCCAGTTTTGCAGGGGCAAAAGACGATATGATCCAATGCACTGTATCATCGTCCTCAAAACCAGTCATATCAACCTGCTGATCATCATCACATATAATAATGACATGAATGCCCGCTGTACGTTGATTGTGTTTCAATTGTTCAATAAATTTTGACATGGACATGTCGGGCAATTCCCAGTCAAATGCAATAACTTCGGGTATCAGTTCGTGTGCTAATCGCAGTGCTCGATCCCCGCGTATTGTCGTCCGGACTGATAAACCCATTGCTTGTAAAGCAGACCGAATCTGAGACAGAATTTCCCGATCACGATGGACAACAAGAACAGTTCCTCTGGGCTGTAAAGCGCGATTTACAATCTCGAGCAAACGGTTTTCATCAATGGGCTTAACCAAATAATCCATAGCCCCCAAAGAAAGCCCGTGTTCCCGGTCGGCAACCACCGAAATAATAAATACCGGTATATCTGCTGTCTCTGCGCCTCGTTTCAGCAGTTGCAAGACTTCATAACCGTCGAGGTCCGGCAGGCGTATATCAAGTGAAATCAGATCTGGCAGTTTCTCGCGCGCGATCCTTAAACCCTCCTCACCCGAAGTTGCTGTCAAGACTTTGTGCCCTTCAGCCTCAAGGGTTACCTTGAGCATTTGAAGTAAATCAACATCATCTTCCACAATTAAAACCGTTGGAGCCAATGATGTGTACAATTCGGGCGGCAAATCCCCCAGATCCTGCAGCGCTTCAGCTTCTGCCAGTGGGATCGCAAAAGTAAATGTACTTCCCTCTCCTAATTCACTTTCCAGCGATATGTTTCCACCGTGCATCTGAATGAGCGATAGCGTTATAGCCAATCCTAATCCCGTACCTGATACCTCATATACAGCGGGATCATTTTCCACACGATAAAACCTTTCGAATATTCTTTTCTGGTTCTCCGGCGCAATGCCAATTCCAGTATCTGCAACGGCAACGTGCAGCATTGCTTCACGCACATAAGCGTAGATCGCAATTTTCCCACCTGCGGGGGTGTACTTAAATGCATTACCTATTATGTTTGTCAATATTTGCCGCAGACGGGCGGGATCCCCGTAAACTTTCGGCAAATCCACAGGAAGTATTGATTCCAGGAGCTGATCTTTTTCAACAATCTTTGGCATCAGTAATTCAACAACCTGCTGAATTAATTCGCTCATTGATACGGCTTCAAACTGCAGTTCAATGCGTCCCTGTTCTAACCGCGAAATATCTAAAAGATCGTTGACCAAAGTCGTCAGGCGGTCAGCATTAGCTTTAACCTTTTTCAGAAACGACATCTGCATTTCCGTGAGCGGACCGACAACGCCTTTGACAATGAGATCAACATAGCCAACAATTGACGTCATTGGTGTGCGTAGTTCATGAGACACCGTTGAAACAAAATCACTTTTTGCGCGGTCTGCTTCAATCTCGGCAGTAATATCTCTGAAAACAGCGACCACACCCAAGAATTCTCTGGCAGATGAAATCACCGGCGAAAGATGCACACTGACGAAACGCCGCCCGACTTCAAGGCGCTGTGCCAGAAAGGACTCCGAGCCAGAATCACCAGGGCGTTGTTTCCATTGCTCGATACGTGTCAGCCATTCACGGGCACCACTGCCATACAAACCCAATATATCATCCTGGTAACGCCCCAACGCCTGGTTTTTCGTAATAGACAGAATGCGTTCAGCGGCAATGTTAAATAACGTTATCTTACCTTCTGCGTCCGCTACCATAACGCCGTCTGCAATACCTTCAAGGATTGCCGCGTTTTTCGCTGCCTCAATTTGTTGCTGGCGTAACATAGCGCCCAGGCGCGCAGCTTGTTCCCGAATCAAGCGGTACAATTCAGCATTATTGAGCGCATTGCCGATTTGCACTGCTGCTGCTTCCACCAAACGCAATTGGGGATCATCAAACACGTCTACAAGTGTGGATTGTAACAATATCACACCCAGGGGTTCACGGCTGCCACCCATAATAGGCACGGCAAGTACTGCAGCGATGTTAAGGGCAGGATCAAAAGCACAACGTGTATCCTTATGGGCATCCGGAATGATTACCGATTGCCCATTCTTCAACACCCATCCCACCAATCCGCTATCACGGCGAAATGGGGCTAACGTACCACCATGTAAAATGGGCGTAGTATGTCCAATAGCCGCCCGGTAATATAGCTCCCCCGAATTATTATCTACTAAAATTACCGAACTCCGCATTGCTCTTACAGCTCGTTGCAACATCGAGAGTGTCTGGCTCAGTACCCGGTCCATATCCAGACTGGCGACCAATTCAGATGCAATATGATACAGGACTTCAGAACGGTCACGTTGCAAGCGTAATCCTTCCAAAGCTTCCGCCAACTCCTGCGTTCGCTCGGTGACACGCTGCTCCAACTCATCATTAAAGCGCTTTACTTCTTCAAAGAGCCGGGCATTTTCGACTGCGACCGCAACTTGATCAGCCAGTGCCGTTAGTGTCGCCACTTCTGCGGGTGTAAATTCACTCTGTGCTTTACGATCTGCAACCAGGACACCTACCGAATGACCTTCCACCATTAACGGCACAATCACAGATGAACCAACCGGCACAGGTCCCGGCACAAAGCGAGCGTCAGCGCTTGTATCTTCAATAACCAGGGGCATTCCCCGACTCACCACAATGTCGATAATATCGGTTCCTCTGCGCAGGCCTGCATTCGCAAATAAATCCAGTGTGTAACCCGAAGAAGCTTGCGGTATAAAAGGTTGACCCGGCAAGCTTTGCAGGAATACAGTTGCATAGTCGTAATCCAGCAGGTTTGTGACGGATTGCACCACAGTATTCAATACCAATGGCAAGTCCAATTTTGTGGCGATGGAACGGCTCAATTCATTGAACAGCTGTAAGGTTGAAACCTGTCGCCGGTAACTCTCAATCAAGCGGTTGTTTTCGATAGCGAGCGCTACCTGGGAAGCAAATATTTCAATAATTTCAGCGGTGGCAGAAGTTGGCGCGCGTCCATCGCGGGGGCTATCTACAGACAGAATACCCACAACATCACCATTACTTCCACGCAGCGGAACAAAAAAGACATCTTCCCGCCGCCACATATCGGGTTGCGCTTCAATTTTTACGCTGTCAGGAACGAAAACATCAAGACCTTCGTAAAGTGATTTGTACGCCTGGGGGATATAAAAACATTGGCCGATTTGGAAACGATCCTGACACAGACCCGCCACACTTGACCATGGTAAACGAAGCCGTTTACGCTTCTCAAGTTCGGAGAGCGGGATACCAGCCCCAGCAACGCGTCTTAACTGATTGCCCTCAAGCACGCTGATCAGGACAATATCAAAACTTGAGCCTTCCTGTACAGCATAGGCGACATCAAGTAAAACGTCTTCCAGCGGACGGTCGCTGCGCATGGTCCGGCTTACTTCGAGCAAGCGCGACATTTGCTCTGCCCGTTGATGCATCAACTGACCACGTTGTACCTGTTCCTGATAGCGCTGCAAGTTGCCAACCGCGATGGAGGATTGGATGGCAATCCCCTCAATAAATTCAACAACAGGTGGGGTAAATGTATCCGTGGCATCAGCCTGTATCACAATCGCTGCAGCCAAACCCTCCGCATAAAAAACCGGTGCAATCAGGAGCTCTTGTGCATCCCGGGCAAAACCAGGTTTCACGTGCAAAGGAGCGACATCGCCAAAATACACCGCCTTTTGGCTTTGGATAAACGGTAAAAATGGGTGTTCCTTGTTGTTGGATAGAAGTGATTGAAGGTATTCCTGGTCAGCCGCGCTATAACCCTGGACCGCACTTAAGGTTGCTTCCTGCTTCGCCTCAAAGGTAACAACAAAACCGGCGGTCACCTTACAGTAACGCAGTACTTCATCGAGAACTACTGACAAAATATAATCCAATTCGACAGTCGAAGTAATTTCACGCGTCACCCGTTGCAGTGATTCCATCGCGGCAAGGCGTTGGCGCAATTCCATATCTGAGTGTTGATAGTTCATCAATTCAGCGACTTTCACCTTTCCAACACCACAGACATAAACCGCAGCCTCTCTTGCCTGCGCATCAAACGGCTCGCTTTTTCTTTCGAGGATCAGCCAACCCACCCACCCGGATTCAATTACAGGAACAATTATCACCGCTGCCAATCTGTTCTCCGGCACCGATTGTCCAAGCTCAGAACCCAACGCATCGTCAAGCAGCTCATACCAATACGTGGACGATGCCTCGTCATGGTGCGGTAGGATAGCAGTTGAAGGCTCCTTCCATAGCCAAACACCAGCTTCCGCATCGAGCAGTGAAATCGCGCTTTCCAAAACCGCTACCCATACCGACTCAGCGTCGTAAGCTGCGTATAGTTTCTCGTTGAGTTTTTGCAGAATGGACCAGTGTTCCAAAGAAATACTCACTTTTACGTATTTGCCTTCATCTCAAACATTGATTGCATAAATAGCGATCAGATCTTTTTTCGCCGTCGCGCTTCAGCTGCAGCTTCTGTAATTTCACGTATATCCGTAAAAGGACCATCATCCGCCGTCAATCCACCAATTTGTAAGGTCATCAAAGGCGATTGAACGTCATTTCCACCGTCATCTTTTAGAACCAGGTATCCCTGCATCCGGGTCATAAAATCATAATGGGTCCCCACATTGGCTTCAAACCGGGCGGCGATCTCCGTCTGCAATACAGAGATTAAATCTTTGCGTGTAATAATGAGAAAGTCATCCCCGCCGATATGACCAATAAAATCATCCGGCGTACCCATCGCATCAATCACGTCACCCAAAAGCATACCAACAAACCTTAAAACTTCCTCACCTGCCACAAAGCCATAGGCTTCGTTAAAATCGTCCAAGCCCTTGAATCCCAATATACAAAATGCCCCAATCCTCCCGTTGCATCAACTCGCGGATTTGCTGTTCAATCAGCCTGCCACTGGCTAAACCAGTGCTCGGACTGGTAAAACTTGCAATCTCTGCACTTTTTATCGTGTTTCGCACACGCAACCGCAATTCCTCAACATCAAAAGGCTTTGTGATATAGTCATCGGCGCCTAGCTCAAGTCCATGAATTTTATCACTGCGTTCATCCTTTTGGGTCAGGAATATAATAGGGATATGGTTTGTACGCATATTAGTTCTGAGCCGCCGGCACACTTCATATCCGTCAATATCTGGCAGCATAATATCCAGAACTATCACGTTGGGCAGTTTCTGCCGGGTTAAATCCAAAGCGGCACCACCGCGCGGGGCGACAAAAACCTCATAACCCTGTGACTTGAAATAAAGCTGAAGCATATTTGATATGTCGAAATCGTCTTCTACCACCAGGATGCGACCTTCGCTCATCCTTAACCTCCTAAGCGCACGTTTCTTACCTTCTGAATAAGCCTATCATCGAGTTTGCGTTCAAAGCTACGCAGTGCAGCGAGTTCGAAACCTTGTTTCGCTGCCAATGCATCAATAGCCTGCACCTGCTCCAAAGTTATATTCTTGCCGATAGAGTAATCGACAAAATTCCCCGCAAAAGTTAATGCCATTGTCTCTGCTATGCACCCATACGTTAAATCCGGAGGCGGTCCGTAATTAAAACCGAAGTTTACCTCTCCCGGTACGCGCACCAAACCGCCATCAAATATCAAAACATCATCCCGTTGCTGTGCCACCTTCCAGGAAACATCCCGCGGTCGCGAAACGTCACAAACAACTGCGCCCTTTTGGAACATTTCAGGCCGCAGTAAATCACCGCCAGAGCTTGTAACAGTTACCACCACCTCTGCAGAACGGATATCCATAATGTTTGTTGATGTCACGACATCGCTATGACCTGTTGAACGAATCCGCTCTGCAATTGGCGCGATATGTTTCATATCACGACCCACAAGTAGAATGCGTCCCATTTTGGGAGCTAATAACTGGGACACAACTCCACCAATCGCCCCGGATGCGCCGACGACCGCCAAAGTGTTTTCTGAGAGATCAATACCCACTTGCAGTGCAGCACGAGTAACTGCAGACACTGAAACTGCTGCTGTGTAGCTATCACCAGAAGTGACCGCAATATCAAGCTCTCGGGCGACTGTGTATCCCCCATCACCCACCACAGAGGTATATGCACCCAAGCCCAGAATCTTTGCTCCCAATGATTCTGCCAACCGACCCGCAGCAATGATTTTTCGATAAACCTCCTTGGGACGCAAACTCAGCATTCGCGCAGAGGTGTAAGGTACAGCAATCAACCAACCATCAATTTCAACGTTCGTATCCCTGGAACGCGCCCCTGTGATATGAGAAATCTTGAGCGGGGGCCAAAAACGTGATAGAAAATCTATCGTTTCACCCGATAGATATTTGCCTAATCGCGGGTATTTCCGCGCAACATCACGCTTCGGGTCAATCGGGTGAATGATAAACGCAAACGAATCCATCCTCTCCTTAAACGCATACTATCGTTTCAACACCTCGACGCTTCAATCATGAGGGTAAAGGCGGGGGTGAAGTTTTTCACCAAATTCAATTTTATGCTGGTCGCCGTCCTCATAATATACATTCTTGCTGATAACGCGGCGTTCTGCTGAAGGCAGCAAAATCACATCGGAATCAATCATTCGTGACGGGAAAACGATCATACCTGCGCCAATTCGCACATTATGTCCAATCGCGCTGCCCAACGCCGTCATACCCGTATCCTCAAGTTTCCCTTCAAAATGCGATCGCAGAGGTTTGTCAACAAGATTGAAATCCGTAAAAGTATTACCGGACCCAATAAAAGAACCCCGTCCAACAGCACACATCTGCAAACATGAATTCTGCGCTACCATGCAGTCTTCCATTAAAAGTGTGCGATACAGCGAAGCTCGAAAGGGCAGGAATGACCGGTCACCAACAACGCTCAACATCAGCTGGCATCCAAGGTCAATAGTAACATTGTTGCCGATATAACAATTACCAATAACTGCACCCGCACCTATATGGACATTATCACCGATAAACGTTGGGCCTTGAATAACCGCCGTTGGATCAATGCTGCAATTCTTTCCAACCTTGACGAGTGCTGAAGTCGTTAAAATCTGTTTTCGCTCCAGAAGACCCTGCCATAACAGCTTCAAATTAAGCGCAAAACTACGTTCGACGTCCTGCTCAAAACGCGCGCCTATCGCGAAAATCCCGAAATCGATATTTGCATGCAGGATATGCAGCCAGTGTTCTATGCATAGAAACGGTTTTGTGGGCAGATTGTAGGTCAAATCTCCCTGCATATTCGACATGTGGGTTGGAACGTGATAGAACCCAACCTCTCTCGGCTCTGTCGCCATGACCAGGGGTTGTGTAACATCCACAATACCATGGGGATAATACCAAAGGTCAGCTACAAAATGATTCTCCTGGCGACGAATGCCCCGCTGCAAATAGAGACCATGTCCCTGTATAGCTGAATCATCCAATGCAAATGCAACCTGGCATGCTTTTCCTGACGCCTTGGCACGTTCTATGAACTCTTCGATAAAATAACGATCAAAGTAAAGGTTATCCCGATAGACCAATGTTTCAACGCGGTCATCCGGAATCTCGTCCCAAGTGTCAATCTCGCGCTCTTCAGTGGCATAGCGTGATAGAATGTCCCGCTGATGGAGCCACAACGGCTTTGTCAACACACTCAATTCTCGAGCGGGTTCATTGAAGGGCGGTATTTTTCTTTTTTCTCTCAGGACAACCTTACGCACATCGAACTCCCAAGTTCACGCCAATACCTTTTTATCAATACTAAAAGTGCATACCGGGTCACCACAAGCCATACAAGATGTTTCTTCAACCTTAAAACGCCGCCCGCGGCTTATCCAAAACAATAATTCCTCAATTAAACCAACCACATAACCGCATGCCGGTGCATCAGTTTGGCGACCCTGACAAAATCCCCCAGACTCCATAACGAAAAAATACCGCTCTCCGCTCTCTCCCAAACTCACCCGCAATCCAGTGTAGCGATTGAAGATATCAGCAAGAACTTCCAGGCCAATGCGAGCCCGTAAAGAAAGTGGGAAAACTCGCAGTACAAAATCAGCCAAACTGATTGCCCCGCCAAAACCTTTGATCCAATACTTAAAACTCCCATGACCGGCTTGGCGGGAAAAATTTAACCCACCACGGACACCATAAATCCCTTCCAGTGCCTCGAAAAAATCACCAACTTCACGAAAAGTCAATCCAGCTTCGAAATCAGCTGGTGGATCAATGCCGATCCAATGTGCTAAGCGCCCTGTATTAAGCACCGCACTCATACCACTTTCTCCGATGACTTCCTGCATTGACAATCAATATGATGCGGGAAATCCGGTTGGGAAAGTCGCATTCGCCCTGCGATTGTTCCTGGTTCACAGTACCCGTCAAAAAATCCAGGATAGTCTGGTGAAAACGCTCTGTCTCATCCAACATAGGGAAGTGACCTGAGCGCTCGAAATATTGGATTGTGTGATTCTGTATACACTCGCGCATCACCTCACCTTGTTTCGGACTCACTATATTATCCTTCCGCCCGTAAATACCCATTGCAGGTATTTTGAGATCAGGCAGTTGCGGCCGCAGGTCAGTAAACCGCAAATCGCTGATACTCCTGGAAAATGATTCCATTGTTGTTCGGGAAAGATCTTTTTTGAGCATATCATACAGGGTGCGCCAATCTTTTGCGTAAGTTAGTGAAAGCAATTTCATCAGAGAGGGTAAAAGACCGGGTATCGCATAAAGCATTGTGGCTATTTGTCTGTAGCCACATAACTTAAGTAACAGACTCAATCCGCTGCCTACAACTGGGAGAGCCCACGACCGCAACCTTGCTGACCCGGTGTGGGTATTTCAATGCCAGAGATAAAGAGACACTTCCCCCCATAGAGTGGCCCATCACCGGAGCAATGGATAAACCAAGGCGCTCCATAAACTGATCCACCATTTCGACATATTCATCGACTGAAAAAGAGCCTTGTTTAGCTGAATCACCGAATCCCCAGAAATCTAGCGCATATGTTTTATATTGATAATTGGCGAGGTATTCCATCGTAGAAAACCAGTAACTCCAGGAGCCAAGCCAACAGTGCAGTAATACCACTGGCTTACCACGACCAAAGGTCTCATAATGTACAATTCCATTATCGGTCACGATGGAACTCATTGTGAATTGCTCCCCATCCCCAGTCCGGCAACACCCAATCTGTTTTGGGTCTGGGGAAAACGTTTCAATGATAATACGCGCGTTTAGTCTTCTGCATCAATCAATGCCAGAATTGCGTACAGCAACTCCAGCAAAACCTGCTTTACGCTTTCCCTGTCAGTGGCGACACAGGGAACGAATTTGATCTCCGGCTCTACGCGTAAAACAATACGCAAATCCTCAGCCGGCCAAGCATCTGCCAGGTCTTGCTTATTTGCAGCGACAATATAGGGAACCGGGGAATAACTGCGGAATGTATCCAGGATTCGACGGGCCTCACGGAATGTTTCCGGTCGTGTGCTATCAACCATAACTACAAAACCTAACATTCCTTCAGACAGAATCTCCCACATGAAGTCGAAACGCCTTTGACCTGGGGTACCAAATAAATACAGGATAAGTTCTTCATCGATGGTTATGCGCCCAAAATCCATTGCGACAGTCGTTTGGCTTTTAATCCGCTCTGATTCTCTTGAGATTGGCCGATCTGTGGCAACAACTTCGATTTCACTGATCGTTTGAATGAATTCCGTTTTACCAGATGCAAACGGTCCGGTCACAACAATCTTCAACGTCTGCATACTACAACTCCCGGATCCGTTGTATCAACCTTTGTATAATACCGCGTTTCACGGCAGGACGACGCATTTGCGTCGGCGTGGCAGGT
Source organism: uncultured Chloroflexia bacterium (assembly GCA_963700595.1). Classification (GTDB taxonomy): domain Bacteria; phylum Chloroflexota; class Anaerolineae; order B4-G1; family SLSP01; genus PWVB01. Next base: position 496,322 of record CAVOYE010000005.1, on the reverse strand, counting down.
TGCGAAGCTTCAACTTCGCCAGTTTTTACCGGGGGCGCTGCAGAACTTGACCGCTGAGGATAAATAATCTCAACCAAACCCGCTTGCAAAAGGCTGTAGACAATCTTACGAATCTGCAACTCGTCCATATTGTTGTATTGCGCAATCCGGCGAATTGTGTTCCGGGGGTTAATAAACGAAATCACGCGCCATTCTTCAACACTGAGATTAATATCACGCAAAGGGGTTGTCGGGCGCTCAGCAAACTTCAGGGAAATATCAAGATTAGGAAGTTCATCCTGCAAAAGCTCCCATTCTTTCAGTCGCCGGCTGCCTTCCATAATAACGTTTTCGAGCGCGATAGAGACTGTGATACGATCCTGAACCGGCAATGAAGACGGTTCAAACCTGAAAGCTCCCCGATCCAACGAAAAAACCTGGTAGACAATGCTAAGAATGTGGTCACGAACATGCTTTATAAGAACCTGTTGTTGAAGCCGCCCGCTTGTGATGAGTACCTTGGCAATATCCTGGTCAGACTTTCCCGGCATATGCGTCTTAATCATATTCACATGCTCACTGGTGAACAGCCCCGCACGCTGCAGCACAACCGGTAAATAATCATCAACACCTTCGATGGCGGCGTAGATGAGTTTACCCTCCCGGAAACAAAGGTAAGCTTCTTTATCCGGACCATCGAGATAAAGCGTTCCAGTCTTGCGCGCCAAGTTGATAAGATTCAGCAACTGGGTTGTTCCGAAATCCTCAAGTTTGCCTTTTAATGCCATATGCGACCGTCCTTAATTGACAAGACACTGTTTTCAGACACTAAGAGTAAGGTGACGTGCTATTTCTCTATCCAACCACCTTGCGGTGCAAATATCCACTCTGTGGATTATAATCGGATTCCAACTTTCAGCAAACCCGCTTACATCGTGAACGCAATTCAGAAATCTGGAGATAAACCGTTCGCCCGGCTATGAAATACCGCCTTGCTAACTATATTTTGACTATCCAGATACAGTTTTGCGTTGTTTCAGTGATCGCGCTTGTTCCAGTAGTTCAAGAGCACCTTTCTCAGCCGTGATGCCGCGTGTGCCCAACATTTGAGCCAGTTCCTCTACACGCTCAGAGTCGGGCAAGTTCAGGACTTGGGTTACAGTGCGATCCTGCACAACATTCTTGACCACTTTAAAATGTACATCTCCAAAACCGGCTAACTGCGGCAAGTGTGTAATGCACAGCACTTGATGGCAAGTATCCGGGTTGCTGCCACAAGCAGAGGTCAGGCGCCACAGTTTAAAACCGACCACGGCCCCAATACGCCCCCCTATGCCTTGATCGATTTCATCAAAGATAAGTGTCGGTGTGCGATCTGCGCGTGATAACACCGTTTTAAGAGCCAGCATCAAGCGCGCGGTCTCTCCCCCAGATGCAATCCGTGTCATGGGCTTCAATCCCTCGCCAACATTGGGAGCGACAAGAAACTCAACATGGTCGATTCCGGTAGCGTCAAAATCCACCCGCGTTACAGGATTATCATCAATGATCTGTTCACTCTCACTGGTTACAATCGTCTGGCGCGGGATAGATACATGCAGCGGCAGCCCATTATCCGCTTTCTGCCGTGTGAAAGCAATTCCTAAACGCGCACCCTCCATCCGCAAGTCGTCGAGTTCTTTCTCCATTCCTGCGGCTAAATCTTTTGCCGCTTTCTGCCGGGCAGCAGAAAGTTCATGGCTAATGACGGCATAGTCTTCGAGTAACAACGCATCCTGTGCGCCTAATTCCGCGATATGCTCATCACTGTTTTCTAACGTTTGTAATTCTACCTCAGCATTCGTCGTATAGGCAATAATTTCACTGAGATCACGTCCGTATTTTCGTTCCAGGTGACGCAGTAAAACCAGGCGATCTTCGACCCAGGCCAAACGTTTGGGATTAAATTCGATGGTTCCAAGATAATCACGCATCGATTTTGCTAAATCTTCAATGCCATACACCATGTCAGACAAAGCAGTGACTTGTGTGTCGATATCCGTGTCAATCCGCGCCAGGGAAGAGAGGTTACGCTGCCCTTGGCCCAATAAATCCAGAACTGCCGGCACTTCTTGCGTACCATCCTCCAGCAGTGAGACAACAGCAGACGCAAGTGCAGTCAATTGCTCTGCATTGTTTAGCCGGATAAACTCACTTTCCAGCGCGTCTAGTTCATCGTGTGTTAGGTTAGCTGCCCGAATCTCGTCGATTTGATATCGCAACAAATCGATACGCTGCATGCGGTCGCGTTCATTCTGCTGGAGGTGCCGCAGCTCACGCCGCACAGCAGTTATCTTATGAAATAGCTCAGCAATCCGCATGCGAAGATCTTCTAAACCGGCGAAACGATCAAGCAAACGCAGATGCTCGGGGGTGCGCAATAAACTCAAGTGTTCGCTTTGTCCATGGATATCTATTAAACTCTCCGCAATTTCACGCATCAGCGTGAGTGAAACAGCGCGCCCATTGACCCGCGCTATACTGCGTCCATTATCTCGCAGCTCACGCGACAGAAACAGCACATCAGGCGTATCACCTTCCACCCCTTCTCGCGTTAACAAGCCTTCCAATGCTGACTGAGACGAACCGGACAAAACGAACAGCCCTTCCACCCACGCACGCTTTGCCCCCTGGCGCAGCGCCGTCATATCGGCGCGTGATCCCAGCAGCATCATTACGGCGTCAATCAATATGGATTTACCGGCGCCTGTTTCACCGGTCAGGATGTTAAATCCCGGCTCCAATGTGAGATGCAGATCATCAATGATGGCGAAATCTTCAATGTGCAGTTCTTTTAACACCGGTCCCCACAACAAACAAAGTCTTCTACAAAATAATACACATAAGAAGCAATTTTCAGGATATACCAATCCAGCAATAAATCAAGCACCAGGCATAAGGCTTATGCTGTGAAAACCAAAATTAAAGGTAAATCACCTCTCAAAATGCGTTCTGATAGCTTTTGAGAGGTGATATATGCTATGATTGTCTCGTTGAATACATCTTTGGAGCCTAACCACTATGCGTGAGCCGTTTACATCGCGTCTTAAGGGATTGTATAACCAATCGCTTGAGACGCGCCTTGCATTGATTGCCCAGGAAACAGGGCTTACAGAAGAAGAAAAAGAAACGCTCAGCGGTATGATGGGTTTGGGGCTGGAGCGCGCGAATCATATGATTGAGAACACCATCGGACTTTATGCACTCCCGATGGGCATTGCCACTAACTTCATTGTGAATAACCGGGAAGTCCTCATCCCAATGGTGGTCGAAGAACCCTCAGTTGTTGCCGGAGCCTCCCTCGCGGCAAAATTGGCACGCAGCGCCGGGGGGTTCACCGCGGATAGTGACGATCCGGTGATGATCGGGCAAATTCAGTTAGTGGATGTACCCAACCCGGAAGCGGCGCGTAGCGCTGTACTTGCCGCCCGTGAAGAACTGCTCGAGTTGGCTGACACGGCAGATCCGCTGCTGGTCAAACTCGGAGGCGGTGCGCGCGATATACAGGTACGCATTCTGGAAACAGTCACAGAACCTATGGTGATTGTTCATGTGCTCTATGATGTGCGCGATGCTATGGGCGCCAATGCCGTCAACACCGCGTGCGAACGCCTCGCGCCCAGGCTTGGAAGCGCTGAGTCATGGACAAGCTTTTCTCAAAATACTCAGCAACCTGGCGGATCAGCGACTGGCCCGCGCCCGGGTCAGCATCCCGGAAACAGCGCTGGCATTCGATCAATTTCACCGGCGAAGATGTAGCGAGAGGTATCGAAAAGGCATGGGCTTTTGCAGCTGCCGATCCATATCGCGCGGCAACACACAACAAAGGCATTATGAACGGGATTGATGCGGTCACGATCGCTACCGGCAACGATTGGCGGGCTATTGAGGCTGGAGCCCACGCTTATGCAGCGCGGGATGGACGGTATACCAGCCTTAGCACGTGGCAGCGCGATGGTCACGGCAATCTCGTGGGCGCACTCGCATTGCCCATGGCACTGGGCATCATCGGTGGCGCTACCCGCGTCCATCCGGCAGCCCGTATCGCGCTGAAAATACTCGGCGTCCAAACCGCACGGGAACTGGCGGAAATTGTGGTAAGCGTCGGATTAGCCCAGAACCTGGCAGCCCTCAGAGCACTGGCGACAGAAGGCATACAAAAGGGACATATGACCCTCCATGCCCGGCAGGTGGCAATTGCCGCAGGCGCGGAAGGTCTGCAAATAACGGAAGTTGCGCAAGCGATGGTCAACAAAGGGAGTATCGGGGTAGAGACAGCGCAGGCATTGTTACAAAAAACGCACAAATCCGGAGATACGCACAGTGTCTGACTCACTTATAATGCAGCCCCAGCAACCCGTGGGGATTATGGGATACGGTTCCTATATCCCTATGTACCGCCTGCCCAACGCGGAAATAGCGCGGGTATGGAAAGGTAATGAGGGAGGGCCGATTACTGAAAAAGCGGTCGCTGGACTGGATGAGGACACCGCGACGATTTCCATCGAAGCGAGCCGGAATGCCCTTGCCCGGGCAGGCATTGACCCGGCAGAACTGCGCGCGGTATGGGTGGGCAGTGAATCCCCGCCCTACGCCGTCAAGCCCACCGCTACGGTGGTGGCGGAAGCCATAGGCGCGACCCCGCACGTGCTGGCGGCAGATTTTGAATTTGCGTGCAAGGCAGGCACCGAAGCGCTGCAATCCGCGATGGGATTGGTCGGCTCCGGTATGGTGACGTACGCACTGGCGATTGGCGCCGATACCGCACAAGGTCGTCCAGGCGATGAACTAGAATATACCGCGGCAAGCGGCGGGAGCGCCTATATCGTTGGACCGGCAGCACAATCCCTGGCAACCTGCCTGGCAAGTTATTCCTATGCCACGGACACGCCTGATTTCTGGCGCCGCGCGCACCAGCATTATCCGCAGCACGGCGGGCGTTTTACCGGTGAACCGGCTTATTTTCACCACATTCAGATGGCAGCCAGCACACTGATGGCAGCCCTGGATTTCAGACCAGAAGATTTTACTTATGCTGTCTTTCACCAACCCAATACCAAATTCCCCTTACGTGTCGGACAGCGTTTGGGATTTACGCGTGAACAAATTGACCCCGGGATTATCAGCGGTGTGATCGGAAACACTTACGCCGGTGCGGCACTGACCGGGTTTTCCGCCGTCCTGGACATCGCAGCCCCCGGTGACCGGATCCTACTGGTAAGTTTTGGGTCTGGTGCGGGTTCGGATGCGTTCGCCTGGGAAGTCACCGACGCAATCTTCCGGACCGGCGTAACCTGGCACCCACGGTGGCAGACTATATCCAGCGGCGCACAGAAATCGATTACGCGCTTTATACCCGCTATCGCGGCATACTTTTAACACATTAAGGATCGCAACGTGTTCCAAACTCAAAGATCAATATCCTATAGAAATCAACACCGGTGGCGCAGAGCGCTTCACAAGCTGTACGCCAGGAGCGTTGTATGCGTGACGTCGCGATTATCGGCATTGGGCAAACACCGGTCGGTGAGCACTGGCAGACCAGCATCCGGCACTTGATGTTGGGCGCAGGTCTGAACGCTATGGAAGACGCGAATGTGACCGCAGTGGATGCCGTCTATGTGGGCAATATGCTCTCCGGTGAACTCACCGGGCAGTCGCACCTGGGCGCACTCGCCGTTGATTTTATGGGTATGAGCGGTGTTGAAGCCTTAAAAGTGGAAGCTGCCTGTGCTTCCGGTGCTGCTGCCCTGCGGGTAGGGTATCTTGCCGTCGCCAGCGGAGCCATCGACCTGGCCCTTTGCCTGGGGGTAGAGAAAATGACGGATACTTCCGGACGCGCAACCACATCTGCTTTAGCCGGAGCGGCGGATGCTGAATATGAAGTGAGTCAGGGCATATCTTTTGTAGCCCTCAATGCCCTGCTGATGCAGCGCTATATGCACGAATTTGGCTGGCAGCGCGAGGATTTCGCCGGCTTTTCGGTCAATGCCCATGCCAATGGACTTAACAATCCCAACGCGATGTTCCAAATGCGCATCACACCGGAGAGCTACCGCCAATCACCGATCATTGCCTCACCGGTCGGGCTGCTGGATGCCTCGCCGGTCTGTGATGGGTCAGCCGCAGTCGTATTGGCCCCGGCTGAATATGCCCGTTCCCTCAGCCCGGCGCCCGTCAGCATCCGGGCATCCGCGGTAGCAACCATGCCGCTGGCAGTTCATGACCGGAAAGATCCCATGACGCTGGAGGCTGCCGTCCTGTCATCACGACGCGCTTATAAACAGGCTGGCATCAAACCGCAGGATGTTGATTTTTTCGAACTGCACGACGCTTTCACAATCATGAGCGCCCTCAGCTTGGAAGCGGCAGGATTTGCAGAAAAAGGTAAAGGCGTGCAACTGGCATCTGGACGGTGACATTTCGCGTCAGGGTCGCATCCCCATCAGCACGATGGGCGGGTTGAAAGCCCGGGGACATCCGGTCGGCGCGACAGGATTATACCAAATTGTCGAAAGCGCCCTGCAGTTACGGGGACTTGCCGGCGCTAACCAGATTGCGGGTGCGCGCCTGGGCCTGGTCCAGAATATCGGCGGCAGTGGGGCAACGGTACATCACCCACATCCTGCACGCTATGACCTGAGTGCGGGCAGTGCCGAGTGCTGAATTTTATAACAAGAGCATAAATCATATCGAAACACAAGAAAAGGAGCAAAACCTATGATAGAACCAAAAGTCGCACATGATTGGCGCCTGCGAGGGCAAAGATACCGCCTTGAAGGAGAGGTTTGTGACCATTGCAGCGCAGTCATCTTCCCGCCGCGCGATATTTGCCCGGAGTGCAGTAAACCGGCGAAACGCCCGCACACCTTGAGCGGTCGCGGTGAAGTTTACAGCTTCAGCACGGTCTATAACGCGCCCGAAGGATTTGAAGACTACACCCCCTATACCGTGGCGCTGATCAAGCTGGAGGAAGGCCCCATGCTGACGGCGCAGCTGACCGATGTCCCCCCGGACGAGGTGCAAATCGGCATGCCGGTCGAGATGGTGACCCGCAAGCTGCGCGCCCAAAACGATGAAGGCGTCATCATTTATGGGTACAAGTTCAGACCGGCAGTTTTAGCGTAAAAATAAAGAGTATGACCCAAAAAGCACCCTTCCGGGATGAAGGGTGCTTTTTATTTACGAGTTTGTTCAGTTAAGGACTTAGGTGTAATATCTATATATAACCGCTATAAATGATGTAATTTTGACTTGGGAGTGCGCCTAAACGTCCAAATAGCTGGAATTCGGCTTGTCCTATTCTATTCGTTTCTGAAGATGACTTAGGCGGGCAAAGACCGCCCATACAACTCGGATTGGTGCGTTGTACCGTGCTTCGATATTGACACACGCAGCCATATCAACCGTTAATTCGATAGGCATTCATACCATTGGAGTTTAAATACATATATGTCACCAACAAAAAAATAATATTCTGTTCGGGTTGGCAAAAATCCTTTGGCATCTAGTACAGTGTAAAGAAAGAAAATTGACAAGGCCTATCAGAGTAGGATAATGATAGGATGAAAAAACAACATATGCAACTAACCAAAGAAGACCGAGAATATTTAGAGAAGCTAATGAAGCAAGAAACATTGCCGACCCGCGTCTATCGGAGAGCGTTGGGATTGCTGGAATTGGATCGGGGGAAAACAATCACAGCTGTCGTGGAAACGCTGCAGGTCAGTCGGATGAGCTTAACCACATGGCGTAAGCGGTATCAAGCGGAAGGGTTAAAAGATGTTAGAAGACCGACCGCGGTCAGGGCGGCCCCCTGGATTCACAGGAGAACAACGGGCGCAAATCACGGCGCTGGCATGCAGCGACCCCCCGGAGGGCTATGGCCGATGGAGTTTACGATTGTTGGCGGACAAAGTTGTAGAAATGGGTTTCTGCGAAAACATTTCGCATACGGAGGTAGCGGACATCTTGAAAAAACGCGCTGAAACCGCATTTAAAGCTGACATGGTGCATAGGGAAACTAGACAGCCGATTTTTAGCGCGCATGGAGCATATCCTAGCCTTGTATGCGCGTCCCTATAGCCCGGAGCACCCTGTGGTGTGTTTTGATGAACGCCCGTGTTTTCTGATTGGGGATACAGTGGAACCCATCGCGATGCAAATAATGATAAATATAAAGATACTTAATTTACACTGTACTAGTGTTAGCTTGGAAGTTTTACTTCGCTTATTCAAAGACATATACCTCGGTTTTCGTGATAAAGAATACTTTCAAGAAGCTTTCGGATACGAATGTGTTGACGAAGGGCAAGTACCTGGGAAGTTGGGAGTAGATATAGATGTTCAAATTCTTCGCAAATTGCGAAAACATAATTTGTGGCCAATACAAGAACATTACGCGGAATATTCTGAGGACGATCTTTTCGATGTAATTGAGTTCTTATATGATTATATTTCCAAACCAATAGAGGGCTACTATCACAACTATTGTAATTGTGGCTGGCATTATCAGACATTTAATGTTGATGATGGGCGTAAAGAATTTCGTGGAGAGATAAATGATATACTTCAAGATTACAAAGAAGGATACGAATTATCCGCTCATGGTGAAGTTCTTGCCGTATCAGAAAAGGGGTTAGAGAATTTGTTAGAGGCAAATTTACCTAACCGCGATCCAGAAAACATAGAGTATAGAGTGAACAATGCGATATTAAAGTTCCGTCGGTACCGTTCATCAATAGACGATAGACGAGATGCTATTCGTGATTTAGCTGATGTTTTAGAATTCTTACGCCCAAAACTAAAAACGGTAATTACTCGGCATGATGAGAACGATTTATTCAATATAGCAAACAATTTTGGCATTCGACATCATAACGATTTACAAAAACCGAGTACGAGAAAGCAATTTGGTATAGTTGGATGTTCTATTATTATTTGGCAACAATTCACGCAACCATACGCCTCATTGAAAATCATGAAAAAGAGAATCTACCCGGCAACAAAAGTTCCTAGTACCGCGTGCAACGGACATGTGGAGTTCGCCGCAATTTTCAAGCATTTTTCTAGCTTTGAGTTTTCCCTGCTCCCAAACAATGTCTACGGCCGCCCACCTGCCAGTAAATCTAGCCGTTAGGCTATGAGCTTCAAAGGAGAGACATATGCAAGACTACACCATCAGAGCATTGAGTACGGATACTTGGGACGCTTTCGAACATTTGGTTCAAAAGCACAATGGTGTTTGGGGAGGATGTTGGTGTACTCATTTTCATCCGAAATTACCAGATCACGAGCGAAGCGCAGAAGCCAATAAATGCTACAAGAAGAAGCTCGTTGAAGAAGGAAAAACTTCATGCAGCTTTGGTCTTTGATAGGGACGAGTGCGTTGCATGGTGTCAATTCGGCCCACCTCAGGAACTTCCTAACATTTATCATAAAAAAGAAGTCGAGGCCAAAATGACGGTGCCCGATTGGAGAATTACTTGCATTTTCGTTGATAAAAATCATCGCAAAAAAGGCCTGTCCTTTTTTGCATTGAACGGCGCTTTAGAACTTATAAAAAGTTTAGGTGGTGGGGTTGTTGAAAGCTATCCACAGGATACTCAAGGCAGAAAAATATCAAATTCGTTTTTATATAATGGAACAAAGCAAATATTTGAAAAATCTGGATTTAAATATGAAGGTAGTAAAGGGAAAAACCATTGTATTATGAGAAAGATAATCTAGACTTTGATCATCATGATATAGTATTAGCTTTGCTAGTTTTAAAGAGTTACGGATGTACAAACGGGAACTTATTAGGTATTTGATGGAAGAATACAGGTCCATAATCATGCATAACATCTAACGCCCGGATCGAGTCATCTATACGGGTATAAGTACCAACCGGCAGTTCTGGCGAGAAAGAAAGCGCATGACTCTACAAGCGCTCTTCTGAAAAGGAGGGTGCTTTTTATCACAAGGCTAAGATTTGTGCTGATTAGTTATTCAGGTGTAGAATATATGCAGGTCCGCTAGATAAAAAATGTAATTTTGACAACGTATCGCCACATTAGTCCTTAATTCGTTGGGCAGGTAAAACAAAGAAATCAATACAGAAAACATTATGGCAGATGATTATCTAATTGGAACGTACCGGCAACTCCGCACCAGTCAAGATAAATATATTTATTTCATGCTTGCCGCATCTGCGTCTGCAGTTGCATACGCACTTAATCGAGCGCAAGATAGACCACTTTCTCTCAACCTCATTCCTTGGGGGCTTGCTCTATTACTTTGGGGGCGATGGAGAGCATGATGTTCGCGATTAAAACAGAGGTTACCGATCCGTTGGCTGAGACGTTCGCGTTCAGCGCGCAGAAGACGATGTATGGTGGCAAGCACATCGCCAAAGGCGATACGATCTTCATCTTTGCGAGCGAGAACGAAGGCGGGTCAGGTCTCATCGTAATCGGCGTCGTCACCTCGGTTATAGCTATAGCAAGGAAACCCGGGATCACCCGGCAAACGCCGCGAGTGAGCGTTACCATCAGGCGCACCGCTCTGGCGAAGCAGCGCTTGGGGCGGAGCGAGCTCAGATTTTTTTCCGACTGGGATGATGGTCGCCCCGAGACCGAGCTCAACTTCAAATTCTATCGTCAGGCAACGAACAAGATCGTCGGCATCTCAGATGAAGCGGCGGCGTTCCTCGGCGGATTCTTCTAACGCGGCTGATTTTGTTATAATCACGATATGGCTTAACAATGCGTTCACTCAGACCGGTAGTTATGGCCTAGAACAAAGAAAGTATGATTATAAGCGCTCTCCAGAAGTGGGGAGCGCTTATAAATTCCCCGGTTGAGGCTTTTTTCCGCCCTGATTTAGTTGCCTGAACATTCTTGTGAGTTTATAATCCTGTCAGTGCATGCGCGTACGAACTTTATCCGTATATAGCGTTATCAAACCACACAGGCAGGAAGAAGCAGACGATGAAAGCAGCCCTGGTTGTCCCGCGGTTGACCGCGGATATTGAAGGTAACCTTGCAACCCTAGAGCGCATGGCTGCGGACGCGGCGGCATCGGGAGCGGGTCTTGTTCTTCTCCCGGAAGCCGTCCTGACCGGGCTGATTAACACCGATGACCCTGCCCACGACCTGCCCCTCGGGCAAACCATTCCCGGTCCGGCAACCGAACAGTTGGGCATGTTGTGCGCGCGGCACGGCATCTGGCTTGGCTTTGGCATGCTGGAGCGTGAAGAATCCAGGCTCTATGATTCGGCGGTGCTGCTCAGACCGGACGGCGCCGTTGCCCTCCATTACAGACGGAACCAGCCCCAGTGGCATGGGAAAAAAGCAAACCCCGCGATTTACTGCCAGGGCGATGATCTGTCTATGGTCAGGACACCGTTTGGTAAGGTGGCTTTTCTTATCTGCGGAGACCTTTTCGACGACGCCATTGTGTCGCGCTTCCAGAACCTTGGCGCAGACTGGATGCTGTTTCCTTTCGCCAGGTGTTTCCCGGACGGCACAGCCAATCAGACCCGCTGGGACAGGGAGGAGTTGCCAACGTACGCACACCAGGTCAGAATGGCGCAAACGCCGGCATTCATGGTCAACTACCTTGCGGACGACAGCCTGCCGGATGACCACAGCTTCGGCGGAGCCTTCGTCATCTCTGCCGGTGGTGAGGTTCTCGCCAGCCTGCCGCTTGGCGAAGAAGGTGTTTTGATTGTTGATATAGAAATCGCGCATAAAGGAGCCCATAATGGACCTTAAGGGTAAAACCACCATCGTGACCGGCGCCGGGAGCGGCATCGGGCGGGAATTGGCGCGCACATTCGCGCGGGAAGACGCGCATGTTGTCTGCTGCGGGCGGACGTTGTCCAAACTGGAGGAAACGGTCGCGCTGATTACCGCGGAAGGCGGTTCAGCACTGGCGATTGCTGTGGATGTCACAGACTGGACGCAGGTTCAGGCGATGGTGCAGCGCACCCTGGAACACTATGGCGCCATTGACCTGCTGTTCAACAATGCCGGCAGCTTCCAGTGCGTCGGTCCGGTGTGGGAAGCCGACCCGGAAGTCTGGTGGCGTGACGTCAGCATCAACCTGCAGGGCACAATGTTATGCTCCCGGGCTGTGCTGCCGCATATGATCGAACGTGATGCCGGTGTCATCCTCACCATGGATGGCGGGGGCGGCGCGAGTGGAGCGAATGCCGGCGGTTCTGCCTACGGCTGTTCGAAAGCGGCGATTGTGCGCTTCACCCAGGGCTTAGCGCGTGAGCTGCAGTCCGTCAAATCCTCCGTCCTGGTTTTTTGTATCAATCCGGGCTTTGTCCGCACACCCATGACTGAAAACCTGATGGACACGCCGGAAAAACGGGTATGGCAACCCCATGTCCCCGAGTTGATGGGGTCCGCGCACGAGGTGCCGCCGGATGCCTGCGCGCAAGCCACATTGCGTTTGTTGCAGGTCGCGTGCCCGGAACTCAGCGGGCGCACCTTTACGGTTGACACCGATTTTGATGCCGTTGGACGAAACCGTGCGGTGATCCAGCAACAAAACCTGTATGTGATGGAACGCAAGATCTCATATACGGAGAGTTAAACCATGGGCGTGGTTTCACGAAAAACCGGTGGAATGTGGTGCAGATTAAGATTAACGCTGCTTGCCATCCTCGTAGCGTCGTTTACGGTTTCGTGCCGCACCGTCAATAACTCTTCCGATGCATCCGGTGCTGAGTCTGTCCCGCCCGACGCAATCGCGAGCCTGATCTGTGGCTCGCAAGCCAATTGTTTGCCTGCGCTATGTGCGGACGCTGAAAAATGTCCCCTAAAACGCGCTCTATCGAACAAGGCGGTATTTGATTTTGTCAAAACCCACGCAGCGTGTGAAGGATGTAACACGCCGGCGTTCTCCCCCGATAAAGGGATTGGGAAATGCGTTGAATACGCAATGACCGGTGATGATCAAAGCTGGACAGTGTCATTTTGGGTTTCGGACCAATGCAATTTCCGCTATGCTGACCCAACGCAGTCCAGGATCTCTGTTAAAGTCAGCAAAGAAACACTGACCATAGCGGGCATAACGCCAGAGTTGGCGTTCATAACCGATCCGCTATATTGTAAAAATAACAGCGACTGCCGGTGCCTTTCTGGCAGCGGTGTGCCCTTGATCGGATGCAGCAATTTCCTTTACGCCCCGTTGAACTGGTCGGGGTATTACTCTGGTAATGATTGCATCTGCAAAGCGCATCAATGTATACAGAAGTAATACAAAATTCTGGCAAATTCTTATACCATTAATCACCAAACAAAAAGCGCGCAGCGGGTAAACGTCCGCTGCGCGCTTTTGCATTCAGAATTTATTTTGCGTACTCTACCGAGCGCGTTTCCCGTAAAACTGTGACCTTAATTTGCCCGGGATATTCCATCGTTTCTTCTATCCTGCGCGCCACATCCCGCGAGAGCTGCAGGGACGCCAGGTCATCAACCTCGCCGGGGCGGACAATGATACGGATTTCCCGTCCAGCCTGGATGGCATAGGTTTCCTCTACACCGTCAAAGGAATTAGCGATTTCCTCCAACGCTTTGATGCGCTTGATGTAACGTTCCAGGCTCTCCCGCCGCGCGCCGGGACGTGCACCGGATATAGCATCCGCCGCCTCGACAATAATGGCTTCCAGGGTTTGCTGGTCAGATTCATGGTGATGCGATTCAATGCAATTGATAACCGCTTCAGAGACGCCATATCTTCGCGCTAACGCCGCTCCGATTGTCGCGTGGGTGCCTTCCACCTCAAAATCGACTGCCTTGCCGATATCGTGCAGCAAACCGCCTTTCCGCGCGACTTCAGCATTGGCGCCAATCTCAGCCGCCAGAAGGCTGGCTAATTTGGCAACCTCCACCGCATGAGAAAGCTGATTCTGCCCATAACTTGTGCGGAAATGCAGCTTACCCAGGATTTTCATCAATTCGGGGTGCAGCGCGGGAATCTCAGCATCGTAAATCGCTTGCTCAGCACGTTCCTTCATTTCCAATTCAACTTCGGATTCCGCGCCTTCAAGCAATTTCTCAATGCGCGCCGGGTGAATACGCCCATCAGCTACCAGATAGTGCATGGCGCGGGCAGCAACTTCCCGGCGAATTGGGTCAAACGAAGAAATAGTAATGAGTTCAGGCGTGTCATCCACGATGACATCGACACCAGCCTTCTGTTCAAAAACCCTGATATTCCGTCCCCCACGACCAATAATGCGCCCCTTCAATTCATCAGAAGGAATTGTTAAAGACTTTGTGGTTAATTCAGCGACCTGCTCCGTCGCCAAACGCTGCAAAGCTGTGGTGATGACTTCGCGGGCGCGCCGGTCAGCTTCTTCGCGGGCGCGCATCTCTTCCTCACGAATCACACGCGCCATATCCTGGCGCGTTGTCTGTGCGACCTGTTCCAGCAGAATTTCACGGGCTTCATCTTGTGACAAACCGGCAACTTTCTGTAACTCCTCAAGATGTTCAGCCTCCAGGCGCTCCAGGTCATTCCAACGCTTGTCGAGTGCGCTTTGGCGCTTGCTTAACAGTTGGGATTGATGTTCCAATTTTTCCTGGCGTTCATCCACCTGATCACGCCTGGTCTGAAGCCTGTCTTCTTCCTTGCGCAGATTCTTGGTACGCTGTTCCAGTTCAGCTTCTACTGTCTGGCGTAATCCAAGGGCTTCATCTTTACCATTGAGCACAGTGTCACGAGCCTGCTTCTCCGCTTCCTCCAGCAAGCGCGTCCGCATACTCTCCAAATCACCCATTTTCTCCTGATAACGTTGCTGGCGATACCAGTAACCGACCAGCGCACCAATGGTCAAAGCGACAATGGTGATCACAATTCCAATAAACGGTTCCATTCAGTCCTCCTCGTTTTTAGTATAAAGGGACTGGGAAAAATCATGGTTGGCTAACAGCTCCTGAATGAGGTCGTAACTGAATCCCCGGCGTGCCATTCTCTCAATCAGACGGCGGCGAAAGACATCCGGCGGTAGATTCGTCAAGCGACGCGCTTGTTCTGTCAGAACACGGCGCGCGGCTTCCTCCTCATCATAAGCTTCAAGGGTTTCATCTATCAACTGCGATGATACCCCTTTTTGCCTCAATTCACGCGAAAGGACACGTTTACCCTTCGGGCGAAACTGAGCGCGATTCTCCAACCAATACTGTGTAAAAGCACTATCATCAATAAGATTAACTTCACTTAAAGCATTGACGACAGCCTCAATGGCAGAAGATGAATGTTTGTGTTTTTGTAAATACTGCCTTATCTCCCACTCACTTCGTGGGCGATATGAGAGAAAGTCCAAAACACGAGCCCGTGCGCGTTCCACCTCATCGGCGGTTTGCAGGCGTGCTATTTCTTCATCAGATAACCAAACGTCTAACTTCAGGTTTACAGCAGTTAAGTCCGCCAGACTAAAAGCGTATTCCCCATCCAGATAAACGTTAATTCTATCCCTGGACCGTAATTGTGGTTTCAGGGCTGTTATCTTACCTGCCATCTTTTGCGATATCCCAGTCAAAGTTCAAAATAAAACGGCTATGGCAGACACACCATAGCCGTTGGAAACATTAGTAAATTGAGTCCAAGTAACACCCAAGCCGCCCGGATTGTCATTATCGGGCGATATTTCGATACTTATACGATGCAAGTATTTGCTTGAAGGTCACCAAAGGACCATTTATTACCAAATACGTATGTAATCCAATCTTCAAATAATACGCAAGATTGCCTTCTCCAAACGGTAAAATAAATAATCACTTTGGATTATGCGACAGGATTACATCCAAATCACCAGCAGCTATACCTTGTCCAACCTCGGGGTTTTGCGCTATCGGCGATGCTTAACGCGCAATACGCTTAAACCCATACAGGGAAATGTTCTGTTCCCTGAACGTCCTGAATAGTGCCCATTGTTGTCGCACTGCTTATAGCGAATTCAGGCGTATCATTTCTCAAAACTTACAATATGCTTATACTCAAATGACCAACAAAGGGTCCTGTTTCATCAAATCAAGTTGAAAATATATTATAGACCAGCAGTATAATAAAGTGCATTCCACTTATTGTACTAGAGTTTACATTAAAAGGAAGCGTTGGCAAGTGCGCGCGTCATACTATTTAAAAGATAATGCCCAATAGATAACTATGCTGATAACCATCACACCCAATCCAGTTCTGGATAAAACAATAACCGTGAAGCAGATTGTCTTTGACGAAATGTCACGGGCGATTGCCGTTCAGGAGGATTGGGGTGGTAAAGGGTTTAACGTTTCACGCGCTTTGCGCGCTATGGGAACTGAAAGCCTGGCAATGGGTTTTATTGGTGGCGTAACAGGACACAAACTCGCAGCAGGGCTTGCACGAATTGGATATAAAAACAGATCTGGTGCCAATCACCGGTGAAACCCGAACCAATATTGTTATTACCGAAGCAGAAAGTGAGCGATATATCAAAGTCAACGAAGCCGGTCCAGCACTCCTGCCAGGCGAAATTCGAGACGCTTTTTGATCGGGTTCGCCACCGGGTGAACCCTGGTGATTTATGGGCATTATGCGGCAGCCTACCACCGGGCACGCCGGATAACTTTTATGCAGACCTGGTGACGCTCATACAGCGTCATGGCGCAAAAGCTTTGCTTGACACCAGCGGGACACCGCTGCATTCAGGACTGGCATCCCACCCATTTCTGGTCAAACCCAATTCCATTGAAGCTGCGATGATTACCGGAGACCCGGTGATAACACTCGCCCAAGCCAAAGCCGCCGCGCACAAAATACAACAGGCAGGCGCGACAATGGTCGCCCTTTCGATGGGAGCGCAGGGCATGATCCTGGCTTATCAACACGGTTCGCATGTGAGAATGCTGCATGCGGTTCCCCCACACGTCCAGATAGCGCATCCGACCGGAGCCGGAGACGCGCTCCTTGCCGGTATCATGGTCGCGCTGGATCAAGAATTCCCCATGGACGAACTGGCACGCTGGAGTGTAGCCTCAGGAACTGCTTCCGCCCTGCACGCGGGCGTCAGCGTTGGGACGTATCAGGAAATTCAACAGCTGGCTTCTCAAGTCACTGTTCGTGAGGTAAGGAGCGAAGATGAATAAAATGATTATGACGGTGGCGCCCTGCATTCCACCTTACATCGCCAAAAACATCCCCGGGTTGGATTTATCCCCCGAGGGCATCGCCTCCGAGGTTGTGCGGGCTTATAACGCCGGGGCAAATGTGGTGCACCTTCATGTATGGGACGAGAAAGGACAACCCACGACGCATCTGGATGCGTTTAACCACACCCTGCACCTCATTCGGGAGCGCTGTGATATTGTCATTGAGGGGTCTACAGGAGGGGTAAACGACCTTTCAGCCAGCGCGCGCTCTGTTTCGCTCCAAACGGATATTGAGCTGGCATCTCTCAATCCAGGTTCCGTCAATTATGACACAGGCGTGTATGTCAACAGCCCCAGCGATATTGCCTATTGGGCAAAAACGATGCAGGACCGCCATATCAAACCCGATATGGCGATTTTTGAAGCCGGCATGATTGCTAATTGTCTATCGCTGGCAGCGCAAGGTTGGATCACGCCCCCGTACCTGTTCGGGTTTATTCTGGGACAAACAGGCGCACTACCTGCTACCCCAAAAAATCTGCTGTTCTTAAGTGAAAGCCTCCCGCAGCAGTCCCATTGGACCGCTATTGGACACGGCGGGCATGATTTGCAGATGGCGGTTCTGGCAATGGTGATGGGCGGGCACGTGAGAGCTGGTTATGAAGACAACCCTTATATGCAACCCGGCGAGTTAGCCGTGAGTAATGCCCAGCTTATTGAGCGTTTGGTGCGCCTGGGGCGCGAATTGGGGCGTGAGATTGCCACGCCGGATGAGGTAAGAGCACTCATTAAATGAGACTACTTCACTTAACCGCAGTTTTTAGAGGATCTGTTTTGATATACAACGCTCAAAACACATAACAAGTTCACTGTAAAAGGGGCATTTTTAACGCAGAGTTTATAAAGGGGCCTTATGAATCAATCATGGATCACAACACTACCGTATCGTTTACCCATCACGGTCAACCCGGGCGCTGTCCCACGAATGGACAGAATCGTGAATATAAAGGTTGATCTTGACCAGGCATTATCTGAACTCGGCGAAGCGGAGGCTGGTTCGTTGCAGGTATGCCAGGTGGTCGAGGTGGATGGACAAGGGACAGTCCTGAACGAAAATGTTCCCTTTCAATTTGACATTGAGGACAGAAATACCGCTGCACATGAATCAACGGACACGCTGGCGCTATATCTCTCCGGTCCAACCCTGGCAGGGTCAAACCGCCAGTTCCTCGCTTATTTCGGCGTGCCGGGAGAAGATTATTGCATTCCTCCCACCCCATCATACGTGACGCTGACCGATGCCGTCATGCACGAGGATCAGGAGAGTTACAAAGTTGTAACCCCCGGTGCGACCTATCTATACCACAAATTGGGGGCTGGTTTTGCCAGCATGCTGGATCCCGAAAATCTGGATTGGATCAGCTATCACCCCTGGGGAGGTTCGGATGGTAAATATCGTGGCATTCCGAATCTGGTCTATCCAGAGGGATATTTTCATCCCGGTAATACAGGCTGTCGCAGCCAAATCCTGCACAATGGACCGCTCAAGGTCACGATTGTGTCTGAATCCACCGATCATTTATGGGCGTGCAGATGGGATATCAGCCCATATTATGCAACTTTAACCGTACAGAAAGCCCCGCAACCCTACTGGTTCCTCTATGAGGGCACGCCGGGCGGAGCGCTGGATGAAGACGGCGACTTTATCGTGCGTTCTACCGGGGAGCGCACGCCAGCATCAAAAAGCTGGGACGGCGCGATCCCCGAACCAGAATGGTTGTATTTTGGCGACAGTCATACAAACCGTGTCCTCTATCTGGTCCATCACGAACATGATCAAGAAATCGACTCGTATTGGCCCATGGAGCACAATATGACAGTTTTTGGATTTGGGCGTATGCACCTGAACAAATTTATGCAACTGGCACCCGCCCACTTTACTATTGGTTTTGTTGAAAGCAACGACTTCACGACAATCTCAAGGGTGATTGATTCCGCTTACAAACCGGTCGATGTGACAATAGGCAGCATGCGAATTTAGGGGAGCTTGATGGCATTAACGAGGATGATGGAGATATATATATGGATCAATTAAGAGCAAATAGCGCTGGGCAATTCGTGCGGTCTGTTTGGTATGAGCGCGGGCTGGAATACGGCAATCCATATTTTAACACACGGTTTCGGGTCAATGCACCCGAAACATCGCTGACCCCCGCATGGATGTACCGCTCTGAAGCCAGAGAGAACGGGATGATGCTGATTCGCATTGAAGAGGACCTGGCGTTAATCGAAGCCGTTGAACTCTACGCAGAGATTTGGGGGGGACATCCAGGGACAGTTGACAAACGATTGACCATCAACGGGCGCAGTACATATATGCTGCCAGAGGTGGGGACAGCTGCGGGTCACTGCACATACAGTTATCCCCGCATACCTTTCAAGCTCACGGATTTAGTGAATGGCTACAACGCGATACAGTTTGCGTGTGATATGGGTACAGGTTTCTGGGGTCACTATATTGTGGACAATGCCGCGCTTGAATTGGTGCTCAAGCGAAAACATCCTGACCTGGAAGCGGCAGAGCTGGCTGATTTTTCCGCTACCGTTGCATGGAAGCGCGCATCTGATCAAGAGGAATCAGTCAATCTGCAGCTGGTATGCCCCCCGACTTATCACGATAAAATCAGCCATGTTGATTTTATGGGTCACTATGCAGGTTATGATGAAAACGGGAACGGCACAGGGTGTGACTGGCATGGATTCACAAAAAACCGTCACCGGCAGCCCATATCGGCACAGCAGCGCACCTGCCATTTTCCACAGCCTGGGATACGACCATGCTCACAGCACAGAACGACATCGCGGTCCGTGCGGTCGTGCATTTCCGCGATATCCCGGACCTTGTTTACAAAACGCCCGTCGCCGCAGGCTGGCGGATTCCGCAACGCGAGCGCAGCCTGGTCACCTGCCATAATGGCAGGAGACCAACCGCAACCCTTCTGGTCACGTGACGGCAATCTGCGGGAATGTACCTTTATCCTGGATGTCGCACCGGATACCATTGAACAAGCAGAGCTGCACGTGATAATCTGGGATGGTGGGGCTGGGACCATAAAAAAACCATTTACACTCAACGGGCATGCTTTACCGGTAGCCGGTTCGGGAGCCCACGATGTGCTCTACAGAAGAATCCCGATCCAGCCCGGGCAGCTCCAGGAGGGCGTGAACACAATGAGCCTGCTTTCGGATACCGAACACCACGGTATCGAAATTTTGCTGCCCGGTCCATGTTTGGTGTTACGGACCAGAGACCGGTAAAATCGCTAACGGGATAGAAAATGCGCCCCAGTGGAGCACTGGGGCGCATTACAATTTTTTATCCCGGTTTGGCAATCAGGGCTGCCCAATCTTCCCTTTGCCGCACCGCAATCACCGTTAACCCATGGCGGTGCATTGCGGTTTGCACATCATCGACCTGCTCTATGAGAACACCGGATACAATGAGCACCCCTTCTGGGCGCAGACGCGCAGCCATACCGGATTCAACCATCGAGATAATAACCGGCGCCAATATATTCGCCAGAACCATATCATAAGTCCCATCAACACCGGCAAGTGAACCCAATCTGAGGTCGATCGCGCCATGCGCAGTTGTTCTGTTCAATATTGCGTCCAGCTGCCGTTATCGCATCTTCATCCGTGTCAACAGCTAAAACGTGCTCTGCACCGAGTTTGGCGGCGGCTAAGGCCAATATACCTGTCCCTGTCCCGATGTCCAGGACGCGCATTCCGGCGTGGATGTAGTCATCGACAGCTTCAATGCACAGTTGTGTGGTGGGATGTAAACCGGAGCCAAAGGCTAACCCGGGATCAAGCTCCAGAACGATCTCGGTGTCGCTTGGTACATACTCGCGCCACGACGGCTTGATAACCACCCGCCGTCCAATATGGTGCACCGGGAATGGTATCTTTCCATCCGGCTGTCCAATCCTGGTCTGCAACGGGCGTAAAAGTAGGTTCCGGAATAACAGGCCATATTTGGTGGAGATACCAAAGGCCTTCTTCTATTTTCCGGCGTTTGGTCTCGGTGTCCGCATCTATCTGCAGATAGGCTTTGACCGTGACAGGCGAATTCGCGTCATCCACATCAAGAACGATAGCAACGCCTTCAGGCGCATAGCGGCTCAGAACCTCTGAGACCGCTTCTGCGGCTTCCGGATTAACGTGTATGCTGATTTCTAACCATGCCACGTTTAGAGGCCCAGCGCCTCACGCACACGATCAATGAAGCTCTGTTTGTCCTCAACAATAACTTCTGCCCCCAGTGTGCCGGATAATTGCTTGAATAATTCCGTCTGTTCCGCCGAAAGTTTCGTGGGAATCGCGACTTGCGTCACAATGAGCTGGTCGCCGCGTCCCTTACTCCGCAATTGAGGAATACCCTGATCCCGCAGACGGAAAATCGCACCAGACTGCGTCCCTGCCGGAATCGTTATTTTTTTCTCACCATCCAGCGTGGGCACGGTCACGGTATCTCCCAACGCTGCCTGCGCCACATTGACCTTCATTTCCAGGATAACATCGTTGCCCCGGCGTTTGAAAAATTCATGGGGTTTTACATTAAGCGTAATATACAAATTACCACTGGGACCATTGAGTTCACCTGACTCACCCTGTCCCGTCAACCGGATCGTTACCCCATCATCCACACCCGCCGGGATTGAAACCTGTATGCGGCGATTGACATGAACACGTCCCATACCATGACATTCATGACATGGTGTCTTCACGATCACGCCTTTACCCTGACACTGCGGGCAGGTTGTAATATTCACAAAAGAGCCTAATAATGTGTTCTGCACCTGGCGCGTCTGCCCGCTGCCCCGGCACTCGGGACATGTTTCCGGTGAAGTTCCGGGAGCTGCACCGCTACCCTTGCACGTCTGGCAGGCTTCCTGGCGCTGCACATCGACTTCTTTTTCTGCCCCAAATGCCGCTTCTTCAAAACTGATCACCAGCCCGGAACGGAGATCATTGCCACGGCGCGGACCAGAACGACCGGACCGACCAAACCCGCCGAATCCCCCCAGATTCCCAAAAACTTCAGCGAATATGTCAAAGGGGTCGCGCATGCCACCAAAATCAAAGCCCCCGAATCCTGGTGGGACATCCTTCCCATACCGGTCATACATCGCACGCTTCTCAGGATCAGAGAGGACTTCGTAGGCTGCATTCACATCCTTGAATTTATCCTCAGCACCATCTTCATCACTTACATCAGGATGATACTTGCGCGCCAGCGACCTGTAGGCTCGTTTAATGTCCTCCTGGCTGGCATCTCTCGACACACCAAGCGTCTCGTAATACTCTTCACTCATACTGGCTCCAATGTTTCTGAGATGGGGCAATCACTACGGGCGCGCTGTACCCCACAACTAACCTTCATCTGCATCCCCGGGTGTCTCCGGGCTGGTTTCTTCCTGATCACTATTGATGACCTCACCTTCAACAATTTCACCTTCACCCTCTGCCGGTTGTGGTTTCGCCGGGCTTTTTGCCACAACAACCATCGATGGGCGCAAAACACGGTCACCCAGGATGTAGCCTTTCTCAACCTCAGCCACAACCTGACCATCGCTGAATCCTTCGACTTCCTGGTAAACGATCGCCTGATGGTACAGCGGGTCAAAAGGGTCACCCGGATTCAACTCAATGGCAGTCACGCTCTCAGAATCCAGGATCGCACGCACCTTGCGTTGAATTAAACTTATCCCGCTTAACCAGGAATGCCCCTGGAATTCGGCAGGGAGCGCGTCAAAAGCTCTTTGAAAGTCATCAAGCACCGGTATAAGTCGCGCGAGCAGGTTAGCATTTGCTGCACTGCGCCAATGGGCTTGTTCAGCCTCTGTGCGTTTGCGATAGTTGGCAAAGGTAGCTTGTGTTCTTTGCCATCCGTCAAGATACTCAGCTGCTTTACTTTCCGCTTCAGCCAATCGCTCTTCCAGAGCACTCACCGTTTCATCCAAACAAATTAATTCCTCTTCTACAATGTCTGTATCGCCACAAGGTATATCACCCAGGTCTTCATTCTCAACGGCGCCACCGTTTATACTTTCTTCTGTCCCAGGTTCGGGTGATGCATTGTCAACAGTTTCATCTGTCATTTGCTATGGCCTCCAAAGCAGTTGAATTATAACACCTTCATATTTACCAATTGCACGACATATCGCATATATCGAAAATTGGATGGAATCCGGGGGAACAGCATCCCTACAAAAAGTTATCGTCAACACTGCGGGTGGAAATCGCCGGTTGGTAAAAATCGGTGACCAACTCACCCAGCACACCTGCCACAAAACGTACAGCAGAAATTGCTCTCCCATACTGCATACGAACAGGACCGACTATCCCCAGGGTTCCCGTCACGTAATTAGCAATCCCATACCGCGCGAGTACAACGCTGCAAGAACGCAATTCATCCCAACGACCTTCTCCGCCGATAAGCACGCGCACTGAGCCCACACCCACAGAGGGTGTTAACGTTTCTGAAAGCACTGCATGAAGCAGGCTGCGCTCCTCTAAAGAACGCACCAGATTTGTTGCAGAACTATCAGTCTCTGAAAATTCAGGCGAACGCATTAAATCAGAGAGTCCGTGATAATAGATGTCATCCGATGGCTCATCTTCAACATTGTGCATGATTGAGATCACAAGCTTGGCGATATCAGTTTCCAGCGGTGGAAAATCAATGATTCGGGCTTCGATTTGACTGGTATTCAAACCCGCACATGCCTGATTTAACCGGTCAGCAGCCTCTCGCAACGTAACCTGCGACAGCGCCTCTGACATTGAGATCAATTGCTGTTCCACAGAACCGCCTTCAAGGACCAGCACCAAAAGTACAGCGCGCCCATACGTAGCGATTAATTCCAAATGCTTGAATGTCGCAAAGGTGCTCCGTGGGGCAGTCAGCACAGCGGCAGCTTGAGCGGTCTTTGCCAGGACGCTGGAAGCCAAAGGGAACCAGGCTTCTATATGATCACGGGCTTGATGAAATTGATGGGCGATTTTGCGCTGCTCAGATTGCGGGAGTGCGCGTTCTTCCATCAAACGCTGCACATAGTAACGGAATCCAATATCGGTAGGAATGCGCCCCGCCGATGTATGCGGTTGGTGTAAAAACCCCAATTCCTCCAGGTGCGCCATTTCATTGCGCACGGTTGCCGGACTGATATTAAGGCTGTATTGATCGACAAGCATGTGGGAAGCCACCGTACCTGCGGTATCCACATGGATCTTGACAATCAATCTTAAGATTGACTCCTGCCGTTGTGTCAGTTCTGGTGATTCCACCACGCTAAATTCTCCCCCCAAAAAACAATTATCGTTAAACAGCAGCTATAAATTAGCACTCTCACCCATAGAGTGCTAAACCCTTTAAATAAATGATACCATGAAGGAAACCCGTGTCAATACTGAAGGCTGCCACGCCGCTGCTTTTTTTGACGGGGTATTCCGGTTGGCTCTGTCTGCCAGATGGTTGCCACCATTTCCGCATTATGCGCTTCCGGTTATACTAAAAAAAACTCATCCGTGGAGGATGCCTTGCGAGTCCTGATGCTTTCCAAAGCCTGTGTGGTGGGCATATACCAGCGCAAACTGGAGGAAATGGCAGCTTCAGACAGCGACCTTGAATTAACGCTGGCAGTTCCGCCTTTTTGGAAAACCGGGCGCGGTGCGACTATGCTGGAAAAAGACCATACCCAGGGCTATACCATGAAAGTGCTCCCCATGGTGTTTAACGGGCAATTCCACCTGCATTTTTACCCGCAATTAGCCCAACTCATAGAGGATATTCATCCACACATTGTCCACATCGATGAAGAGCCCTATAATTTCGCCACTTATCACGCCAATATCCTGGCGCGCCGGAACCACGCCAAAACCTTGTGGTTCTCATGGCAGAACCTGGAACGGCGGTATCCGCCCCCCTTTTCGTGGATAGAACGCTTCAACCTCCGGCATACCGACTACGCAGTTGTGGGAAGCCAATCATCGGGCCAAATATGGCGGGACAAAGGTTACAAGGGCCCACTCGCGGTGATTCCTCAATTTGGGGTTGATCCTGTGATTTTCTCGCCCCCGGGGAATCCGCGCCCAACAGGCACGGTGCAGATCGTCTATGCCGGGCGGTTGGTGGCGGAAAAGGGCGTCGATCTTTTGGTGCGCGCCCTGGCAAAACTTAACGGAGCCTGGCATGCCACCCTCCTGGGAAATGGCCCGGAAGAAAAAGCGCTCAGAGACCTGACGCACGCCTTGAAACTTGATGCCCATGTGACCTTTAGAGCCCATATACCCTCGTCAGACATGCCGGATTTCTACAGAAAGATGGATATTCTGGTTCTCCCATCGCGGACTTTGCCCAATTGGACAGAACAATTTGGACGCGTCCTGGTGGAGGCAATGGCGTGCGGCGTCTGCGTGATTGGCTCCGATACAGGTGAAATTCCACACGTCATTGGTGATGCAGGGCTGGTGTTTCCAGAAAATAATCCGGAAGTGCTGCGCATCCATTTACAGGCATTAATCGACAATACCGAACAGCGGCAGATTTTGGGTGAGTATGGACGCCGGCGCGTGATGGAACACTTTACACAAACCCATATTGCACAAGCAACGCTTGAAGTTTATCAGGAGATGGCGCCGTGAGAATCTGGCTGATCTTACACCGGTGGACCAAAGCAGTTCTGAGCTTCATACATTACAACATCGGATTGGTGTACAGGTATTGGGGAAATACGTACAGTCTTCAATCAGAATACGAGAAAGCGGTGGATCACTTCAATCAGGCGCTCGAACACAAACCCGATTATGCTAAAGTTTATCTGGATCGCGGGATTCTGTATTGGCGTGAACTGGATCACCCCCGCCGCGCCATCCATGATTTAACACAAGCGCTGGCTTTGAATCCGGGCATGGATGATAGCGCTGTTCAATCGGGGTATCGCATACCAGCAGTTGAAAGAATACAAGAAAGCGATTGCCGATTTTAAGGCTTATCTCCAGGATGGCGAGCATCCTTACTGGCAGGAATATGCCGCCAATATGATCCGGGAACTTAGCGAGTTGACAGACGGTGATGCAGATTTAATAACCGGTCAGTAGCCCTTGATCCCGCGCGTCAGTAAGAATAGCGCCCAGAATTTTGACCCGAAATCGCTCCAGTAATTCCTTCGCCTGGTCGACGCGGTCGCGACGGGTGTGCCCCGCCCTCACGACCAGAACAATACCGTCGGTGTGCGCTGCCAATACGGAAGCATCCACCGCAACCGTCACAGGGGGGGCGTCCAGAATAACCACATCTGCCTCAGCCTGCAGGCGCGTCAGAAGCTGCTGCATTTTCTGTGAGCCCAGGATATCAGCTGGATTGGGCGGGAGTGCGCCGCTGGGTAGAAACCGCAATCCAGGAACCTGCGTATCCAACAACTGCAGCTCTGCGTCCTCATCCCGTCCCAGCATGAAGGTTGTCATCCCCGGTTCCTGCGGACAATCAAAAAGGTGATGGAGGACAGGGCGCCGCAAATCGGCATCAACGAGGATAACCCGCTGCCCGCCCTGCGCCATCACGACAGCAAGGTTACTCGCCACCACGGACTTATGGGCTTCGGCTTCCGGAGAAGAAATCACGAGGGACTCCAGAGCTTTATCCAAACTTGTAAACTCCAGATTCATCCGCAGCGCACGATAAGCCTCGGAAGCCGGGCTGCGCGGTTCAGACAGGGTAATCAGATTCTGTGTATCCATCTGTTAATCCTTAGTTTTCGATGAAGGAATCGGAGGGATAACTCCGATAACGGTTAAACCCGTTTCAGTTTCAACGGTCTTCGGGTTATGAATCACACCGGCTTCAAGCCATTCCAGGACAAACACAACCAGCGTACCCAGCACCAAGCCCAAAAACGCTCCGGCGGCAAGGTTGACAGACATTTTAGGTCTCAAGAGGCGGTATGAGGCTGGATCAATGACTTCAGCAAATACACGGTCTTCTTTATCCTGCCGGGCATTTTGCTCATCGCGCCACTGGACCAGGAGCTGCGCCCATGTGTTAGCTATATCGTTTGCCAGGTCTCCGTCCGGGTTATCCACATCTATTTTGATGACCAACAAGGAGTCATCCGCCACGATCTTTACATTGTTTTTAAGATCAACCGGCTGCATATACAGCCCCAGAGTCTGAATGACCATGTCAGCCCGTTTCTCAGACCACAGGACACTGGCATAAGATCGGAGTAGTTGTTTTGCCGTCTGCGTGAGCCCAAAATCAGGTCGCGCCAGTTGAATGGAGACATTGACACTCGAACGGTAAACAGGGATCTGAAGTTTGCTGAAAATGAAGGCACTCAAACATGTGATGATGGCAGCGACCACGATGATCCATCCGCGTCGTCGAAGGACACTTATGTAGTCCTGAATTCTCACATTGATCCTCCCCGGTAAATTATCGCCAACGAAATTTTACTATCAATTATGACAATACGACACACGGTCACCGGCAGGTTATCGCCCCCGAAGCCTGATTCGCGTCTCCCGGCAAGTGGGACATTCCGTACCGGTATAGTCGCGCCCGCATGTCCGGCACGTTCTGGATTCCATAGGTCGATCTTCGTCCATCGGAATCATGATCAGTGTGACATCGGTGTTTGCATAACGGGTTAACCAGGTATCCAGCGGTTTATCGCCAACCATCCAAATTTTCCGTTCGGCATCAAAGCTTAAAACGCCCTGCATAAAATGACCATCCAAAGCATAGGCGGATTGGGTTAAATCACGGATACTGGCTTTTCGATATGCGGTCATTACACTCCTTCAGGGGCACATCACAACACGCGACCCATTATGTTGCCATTATAAATGCGTGCGGTCGTAGAGCAAGGGTTCAGCGGTTAGCCCAGAGGATCAAGCCCTTTAAGCTCTGCGGGGACGGTGAGGTTCGATAAAGATACCATTTAACCCAATCCGTACAATCGACCGTGGTGGATCGCCGGCATCCGGGGGTTGGAGCAAGGTCGCTTTGGATAACCGTGAAACGCATCCCCTTCCATCCAGGTACAGCCACAGCACTTAAATCCATACTTTCCGGTGTAATCACAAGCATTTGTGTTGCCGATAGCTCCGCTTCTGTGGGCCATGTAGAAGAAACCCTGACCCGATTGTAATCGCGCAGCGTCCAACGCACACTATCGGTTATTTCTGAATCCGTATCGACAACCGTTAGCACGAGCGAATCCTCACGCTCCCTCAGTTGAACAGCCATATCAGAAACCATGGTCCTGAATGCAGCCATATCCGGCGAACCTGCGCGCATCACTGCCGGTTCCAATGCAGATGTAGGGCGTATGAAGTTTAACTGTAAAGAAAAACCTGTTTGAATATACAGACTCATCAAAGCAATACCCAGGAAGGCACTGCGCCACAGCACATTCAAGGGTAAAACCAAACTGAACAAGAACGCCAGGAGTGCCTGCAAAGCCAGCAGGACAATAAATCCCATAAGCACAAGCACCGGTTGTTCGGCGCTGATCAAACCACCTGCGTATTGCGTTAAACCCAGAAGTGCAGGGATCAGAAGCACAAAACCCAGAACGCTGTGCAAAAGTATCCACCTGGATAAATTCACCGGCATCCCCTTCGCAAGGTTCTCTACACCGTAACCGGCGCAATAGGCAAGGGCGAAAATGGAAGCTGCCGTGCCGGTAACCGGCGCGCCACCCCGTAAACTCACAATCAGGAGATCTAGAAGCGCCCAAAAAGCCAGTGCCAGGGGGAATGAAGTCCGCTCTCGCCACGCGTACCCTACACCCAGAGCTGCCAGGATGAGTGTGAGCGGCTCATAAAGCAGCAGGGCACCGAGGTGGGAGACATCCGATGCCGCAGTCCAGGTAGAAAGCCAATCCGAAAAACCGCTCATGAGTCCGTTCCATCCATTCCAGCGAGAGCCAAAACCAATGGATACCAGAAGCGCGACGCCAAACCCTATCAACCCCGGACGCACCACGAATTGATACTTACGCCAATCCACACGCTCACGTTGTATCCAATGCCATAACAACCACGCCAGGCTCCCTGAAATAAACAAATCGTAAAAGACGGGACCGCTGAGCAAACCGGTGCTGACCCCCAGAACGATCAGAATCGTACGCTGGCTTTCGGACCTCTGTTTATCCCAAACCGGGGTCAAGGCTGTAAAGAGACAGCCCACCGCCAATAGACCCGGGATTGTGCCCTCAACCCGGCGCGATGCAAAGAGGATCAATGGCGATATCAGCAGGACGCCGGCAGCTGCCAGAGCACCTGCATGCCCCAACCGTCTTTGCCAGTATAGCGGTAAAAGCACCAGTCCAAGTCCGGCTAAAGCCGGGATCAAGCGCGCCATCCCGTTTCCCGCACCAAAAACGGAAAACAGCACCGTATTGCCCAGGAGCAATAATTCACTATGCGATGGGGTCGATAAAGCCGCTCCATTAACAGTATCCAGGGATGCTAAAGCCTGCGCCGTCTCGCCTGGGGAAAGGGGGACACTGTTAAGAAGGGAAAAATGCATAGCTGCCGCTACGGCGATCAATCCTAACCAGGTCCAACGTCTGATTGTTTCTGACATCATGTCCTCTTGACTTCAAATATACAAACAAACAGCAAAGGTAAAAAACGCTTCAGGGATTAACTGTATAAATTTCCACCCCATCCTGATTATAAACCAGCGGGAACAGCGTATCAAACTTCATTAACCCTTCATTATTATAACGCTGACGCTCCAAAGGACCGACATAGATATAGTCGACGCCGTATTGCGCCAGTATTGCGTTAGTCAAAGCTGCGTCCGTTGTCGTATACAGCGTCTGGATGTCCACTTCCCGCTGCGCCGGACCATCGTAATTGCCGCGCCATTGCAGCTCGTGCCCGCCCCACCCCAATAAAGTTGGCAATCCGGTTAACGCGGAGATTCTGCCTTCATAGACGTAAGCGCGGTGCTTGTCACCCGGCGCCTCGACTATGATTGACGGAGTTTTGACGTTCGCATTGAGCCATTGAATCGCTTTGTAATCCTCAGGGTACTGCCGGGCGACCCACGCGGCGCCATCCAATGTCCATGGTGTGCCCTGTTCTTTAGAACGGGCAGGTATGGCTAAAACCGTATAAACCAGACCAATAACGATAAATACAACGGACAAAAACGCAAGCACACGATGCCCCTGGCGCCTGGTATGGGGGAGGCGCGGGTGAATCCATGAAGCGAGTTGCCATGCACCTGCCACACTCCACAGCACCCATGCCTGGAAGTAAAACTTGAATATGGTATTCATTCGGGCCATAAACACATCTTTCAGATACACAAATTCCGGAGCCAGTGTCAGCAATAATCCAACAAGCGTCAGGAGTAAAGGGAAAATCCAGGGCTTCTCCGCTTTTTCAGGATCGTCCGCGTGCCGGTTCCCTTGAGCGTCAGGCTGCGCGCCTTTGCGCTTGATCAAGGTCAGCACACCACTCGCCAAACCACATGCCAGAAGCAATCCTGTCCATGGGGTTGTGATGCGGTCCTTTACCGCAAGCAGGACCTGTTCAGGTGTCAATGTGTAACCCTGTATGGATTCACCGCGGACAATCATCATCAAATAAGGATACAGGGTCGTGAAACCGGCAACCAGCCCCAACAGCGCGATCCCCACCATCAAACCAACCCCCAGCTTTAAGGCAGCATGCCATTTCACCCCGGCAGCACGCGCAGCGGCAACGACCACACCTGTCACCGGAATGATGAGCGGCAAAAACATGACAACAAACTGCCGCAGGCGGGTTGCGTTAAAAATATTTGGCAGTATGCCTCCCGCCTGGGAGCGAAGGGCAAACCAGAACGGGAAATAGAAAACGATGCTCAAGACGCCCAGCACGAAAGCTTCAGGCACAAGCGACCAAACCGTCTCCCACAGGGCGCCAAGTGTATGGTCGCGCTCCGCATAATGTGCCAGGATCATCGAACCGACAATAACCGCCCAGTAGATAGGAAAATCCCATGTATTAATGAAACCAAGTGCGCCTAATACCACAGCGTAACCTGCCAGAGGTGAAAATCTGGCAAACAGGGTCAGCACACGACCGCGAAAATCAGGCGCGCCCGGGCTCGAATCCGGCGCTTCTCTATCAACCCGCCTGGAGCCAGAACGGTAAACATTGAGCGCCAGCAGAATTGCCAGCAAAACAAAAGGCAGTCCCAGCACATGCGGGTGCATGTCACCCAGGATGAAACTGAAAGCGGGGAATTCATCAATCAATTCAATCGTCTGATTCGCCGCCGGGCACGCTTCCCATGGCAAATACCATGGTGCGCAATCCCGAATTGTGCGTGAGGCTTGCCACCACCAAAAGAAGCGGCGCGGGATGGAGGTAAACGGCGGTTGGGGCGCGAAGCTGAGTTTCCCGATGCCCAACCATGTCCAGAAAGCAGGAGAGAGTTTCCCCTGTGCATGGAGCACTTCCAAAAAACCTTCCCCATTCCCCGTGAGCAGGAGTAACAGCGGAGCTAAAAGGGGGCGGATTGCGTCGCGCTTGATTAAAAGATCATAAACGATGTTGTAAGCCACGCAGGCAGACAGCGCGAACCATGCCGCAGAACCCAGATTAAAGGCGCTGGTTGCCGGGATTGCGGCAAGGCGCGTGACCATGCCCAGCAAGATATAGCCCAAATAATAATATGAAATCGCATAGCCTGATAACCACGGATCATGGGGGGGCAGTTGGGGTGAGCGCAGCACAGCGTTGAGAAATGCGATCTCCATCCATTTTTCGCCACCGGCAGTCTGTAAATCCGGCTGCGAAGCCCGCACCAGCGACCACAAGACCAGCATGCCCAGGAATAAGAGTTCCGTCGTGAAAATAAACCCACGGTTTTCGCGCCACCATCCCTTTATCTGGTGCCAGTGCCCTTTCATCCCCCAGACCCCGATCGCGAAGACAATGCCCATGGCGGTCAGGGTCGCGGCATTGTTATTGTCCCATAATTGAAGAATGCCGCCCCACCAGAACACGACGCCGGACAAAAGCAGCCCAACAACTTTTACCGCAGCGTAACCTCGGGAAGGAAGCTTATGGAGCCAGCGAAAAGTCAGCGGGAATCCCGCGACTGCAAAACCCTGCAGGACTATATACCATATCAATATTTTAGAAATCATCATCAGATTGCCTGTTGCCAGAACGCCTCTATACCGTATGACTGCCCGACATTCGAGCAGAGCTCACTTCACATCAACCGTAATGAAGGGCGAAATTGCCTCATAGATCACTGTTCCAATGCCTGGAACCCGCATAATATCCTCTATATTCTGATAAAGCCCGTTATCCTCCCGGTAAGAGACGATTTGTTGCGCGCGTGTGGACCCAATATGCGGCAGCACCTCCAGTTCAGTGGCTGTCGCCGTGTTTATGTTTAATAAGACCGCAACGGGTTGTACCGCACCCGGTTCCGCATACCTTGGCACAAGGATATGGGCGTGATCATTTAAAAGCGCTGCGAGGTTAATGGCATCCAGGTCCGCATCCGGTGACGCGCCGCCCACCGCCTCTATCGCATCCACCACCAGGCTGCCCTGCGCTAAAGTCACAACCTGAGCGCTGTTAACCGCACCGCTGACATAAACGGATACCACAAAATCCGGGGTATTGGCGGTTGAAACAAGCGTCACCGGCGCGATGTCCAGCTCCGCGGGCTGCGCCTGCTGCACCGTTTCCACCCCTACAGCCTCACGACCATCCCGGAAGAGATAAATCCCCATAATTCCGCCCACAATCAGGCTGACAACAGCCACAATCACCAGGTAAATACGGTATTCCACCCTGACCTGATGGCGAATCGCCTCTGGCGTTTCAGGTGTTTCTGTTCCAGGATCTGTTGGTGATGTCATGCGCCGGGTTCAATCCATATTCACAGCCAACTAAAATGAAACATATATCAAACCAAGACTCTTTTAAGATGGAAATTAATAAAACAATCAAATCAAGACAACAGAAAATAATGCGCCTGACTCGAACGTCATTCCCGCGAAAGCGGGAATCCATCCGGGTTTCATTGCTGTCATGTTAGTACAAATTACTGAGAACCGCCCAGGTTATAAATAGATATGTGGTTATAGGTCGCCATATTTCATACCCATTGAACAATTATTCCCCATCGACCTCTATTCTTGAGACAACTTCTCTTCTGCCTCAGTACGATCCGATTTATTGGGGCGCCGAAATAATTGTTTGGGCGCCACCTGCCGCATCCGCTGGTAGAGAGATTTTAAATCAATGGGGGCAATATTGCCGCCTGCCAGGAAATAGCTGTTGGCTGCCTGCCCCATACCCCAGGTGCTGACAGCGGAAAATGCTGCAGAAACAATCCAGCCCAGCCCGGGAACGAGTTTGGCGAGTTGGATGCCGAGATAACGGGAAAGGAGGCTGCCTGCCATGGTGGACAGGAGTTCGCGCGCGTGTGAAGCGCTCATGGATTGCCCATGAACCGCGGCAATCCGCAGCACCAGGCGCGTTTGTGAAACCAGGAGCAGTGGAATATCAAGTCCAGGCACCGGTTCAAGAGAGATCAGCGCGTTAACCCAGGCTGTACGGCGGATCAGACGGTGGACCAGTTGTTTGCGTACGCCGGGCAGCGCCCGCGCCATCGCAACCGCCACCGATGTCTGGGCAACCAGGATGGCGGGCAGCAGTTTATCGGTGATGCCCATCCCTGTCCGGGCGGATATGGGCACGGGTCGAACATCCAGCAATTTTTCAACGTTCTCCAGAATCCAGGGCAGGTCTTTCTTCACCAGGTCCGCTTTATTGAGGGCCACAATGACCGGCACGCCAATCGTCCGCAGGCTGGTATATAAGGTCCAGATCATTCTGCCGGACACCGGCAGCAGCATCCAACAGCAGGAGAATCAAATCCGCCCCGCCTGCCGCCTTTTGCGCAGTTTCCGCGCGGTCCACACCCCAGACCTCACCAAATCCCGGGGGTATCGACCAATAACAACGGGCCTAAAGGCTGTTCAATCACGCCCGTGGTGGTGCCTGGCACAGCGAAACCGCGGAAAGTTTGCGCCCATGCAGCAGGTTAAAGAGTGTGGATTTACCGCTGTTGACAGGACCTACAATAACGACCCTGGACTCCAGCTCCTGCTGGACATCGTACTCCATCGCATGCCAGTCCAGGGACCGCAGCAAGGTCTGAATCTGGTCCATCTTTTTGGGCAGCTGTAGAATGCTCATGACGCAGAGTGTAACATAGAACGAAGTGGGATGCAATTCAACATGAGGCAATCAGAAAATCCCCGGTCTTCTGACCAATCCTTACTCTATCAACTCCAGGCTGATGCGCCCGCGCGCGGCATCCACTTCAACCACCTCAACATCCACGACATCGCCGACGGCAACTTTGTCGTGGGGGTTCGAAACGTAGCCCTGACCCATCCGGCTGATGTGGATAAGCCCGTTGCGCTTGACGCCGATATCGACAAAAGCGCCAAAGTCCACCACATTCCGCACTGTGCCCTTCAGCTGCCATACCCGGCGACAAATCTTCCATCGTCAGCACGTCACTGCGCAAAATGGGGCCAGTCAGGTCTTCGCGGGGGTCGCGTCCGGGGCGCGCCAAAGCATCGAGGATATCCACCAGCGTGGGACGCCCTGTGCCCAGCATTTCTGCCAGTTCATCCAGGTTCATCTCTCTTCGCAACCGCGCTACCTCGGCTTGCAGGTTGGCATCCGCCAGCGACAAACCCATCAGGTCGAGAACCGCCTCCGCGACGGCGTAGCTTTCAGGGTGGATCGGCGTGCTGTCCAGAGGAGATTCCCCGCCATTGATCTTCAGGAATCCGGCAGCCTGTTGGAAAGTCTTTGGCCCAAATCCGGTTACGCGGGTCAGCGCCTGCCGGGTGACAAATTCGCCCTCCGCATCGCGATAGGCGACAATCCGCTCCGCCATTTTGGGACCGACCCCGGAAATGTGCTGCAGCAGCGCGGGAGAAGCTGTGTTCAAATCCGCCCCCACAGTGTTGACAGTGGACTCCACAACCACGTCCACAGCCTGGCTTAACTTTTTCTGGTCGACATCGTGCTGGTAAAGCCCAACCCCAATCGCCTGCGGGTCAATTTTCACCAATTCAGCCAGGGGGTCCTGCAGGCGCCGGGCAATAGAGACCGCCCCGCGCAGAGACACATCAAGGTCCGGCATTTCCGCCCGAGCCAGAGGCGAAGCTGAATAGACAGAAGCGCCAGCCTCACTCACAATGGTATATTGGACCGGAATCCGCGTTTCCGAGATCCAGTTCGCGACAAAGGTCTCCGTTTCACGGCTCGCGGTGCCGTTACCGATGGCAATCACGGTCACGCTGAATTTCTTTACCAGGTTCTGGAGCGTCTGCTTCGCGACTGCGCTGTTGCGGTCAGGATAGAAGGTCTCCGTTGCCAGCACTTTGCCGGTTTTATCGACAACGGCGATTTTACACCCGGTTCGGAATCCGGGGTCAATACCCAGGACGATTTGATCCCGCATGGGAGGTTGTAAAAGCAAAGAGCGCAGATTCGTGGTAAAAACATCGATGGCGTGCGTGTCAGCCTGGTCCGCCAGGTCGCGGCGCAATTCCCGATATATTGAAGGGAAAAGCAGGCGGCTATAGGCGTCCTTGCGCGCCTCGATAAGGTCATCATCGAGAGCACTTCCATGGTCAGCAGGATAATGCTGTCCCAGGATGCCCAGGGATTCCGCCTCAGATATCGCCAACTCGACCTTCAGAACCCCTTCCCGTTCACCGCGGTTGATCGCCAGTATCTGGTGGGGGCGTAACTCGTTAAGCCCGTTGAAATAACTGTAATAAATCCGGTAAACACCCTTGGCATCTTTGGCTTCATCCAACACAGTAACGTTTAATTGACCGCGCTGCCGCGCGAGCCGGCGCAAATCACCGCGCACAGCAGGATCATCGGAAATAATTTCAGCCACGATATCACCCGCTCCGCGGTACGCATCATCGACCGAAGCAACTTCTGCGTTGAGATAAGGTAAGGCGAGCGCATCCCGGTCGCCATCCAGTGGTTGCTGCAGAATAAGATCCGCCAGGGGCTGCAGGCCTTTTTCACGGGCATCCATGGCGCGCGTGCGGCGCTTTGGGCGAAATGGACGGTAGAGATCTTCAAGATATTGCAATGTGTCCGCTGCCTGCACCGACGCCTGCAGCGCTTCTGTCAATACGCCCTGTTCTTCCAAACTATGCAGAATTGTTTCTCGGCGGGCTTCCATGTTGCGGCGGTAGCCCAAACGTTCCAGCACATGCCGCAGCTGCTCCTCGTCCAGGGTGCCCGTCAATTCCTTACGATAACGTGCCACAAACGGAACCGTATTTCCATCATCCAACAGGCGTACAGCAGGACCGACCCGCCTGACATCCAAAGCCAGGTCTCCGGCGACAGCCACAATCAATTGTTCCTGATCCAAGGTTACCCTCCTATCAGGCGCGCGGCGCGCCTGCCGATCTCAACAGCAAAGTTCGTGCCCCGATCCCACGGATATACCTGGCTCATATTCGCCATATATAAATTCGGAACAGGCGTCTCGATGGCAGGGATATTCTTTGAGTGGTTAAGGAAAGGCACGGGCTGAGCATAAATTTCGCTGAATTTCCAGAATTTGCGAATCCAGGATGCGTTGAATTCAGGATTCAGATGCTGTATCCCGGGGATAAATTTCTGCAGTATATCCTCCGGCGCCATCTCAAAATAGGGGTGATCAGGCTTGAGATAGTCCCCGCAGTACACAATGGTATCACCGCCATAATGCTTTTTATCGATATAGTTCGTATGTTCCACAAAGGCAAGGAATGGAAAACCTTCGCGTTTGGGGATGTTAATCCAATAATGCGGCGGCATCACGGGTTTTTTGAGCGCGAGAACCATAACCACCGCGCCCATAGATTTCAACTGGGCCAAACCGGCGGTATAAGCAGCGGGCAGCGCCGGGGTGCGAGCTTTGAGCATGTGCGGAGCACAGGTTGCCAGTACCCGGTCATACGTTTGTTCCAAATCGCGCAGCTCCAGACGTATGCGTCCATCGGATTCAGGGTGGACACCGCGCACATGGCTGTTGAGGTGTATGATGCCCCCCAGTGATTCCACTTTCGCCGCAAGCGCGTCCAGAGCGCCTTGAAAGCCGCCTTCGAAATAACCCAGCTTGGGCGTACGGGCAGCAATCCGTGCCCAGAACCATGCCATATTCACGTCAGGATAATAATCACCGAACTTGCCTTCCAGCAAAGGCTGCCAGAAAGCCTGGTACGCCTTGACCCCGGCAGCCCGGGTGAGCCATTGATCCGCTGTGACGCCTTCAAGCGGCTCCCAGCGCGGATTATAACGGAGATAGGCTGAAATCAAGCCAACTCTGAAACGATCTATCAAGCCGATGGGCTTGAATGCCAGCACCCGTAAAGCGGTCGCGAACAGGTCCGCCATATTGGACAGCTTCTGTCCCATAGGCATCCGCTCCAGCCAGGGTCCAAAAAGCGGCTTATTGATGGGGTAGAGCTTGCCATCCTTGTATATGGATGTTATCGGGCTGGGGAAAAACAACCGGTCAGCGATCCCAATTTCCTGCGCTAATTGAATAATATCTTTATCACTGGCAAATATGTGATGATAAAAACGTTCCAGGGGCCACTCCCAGGTATCATCCCTAAATCCCGATGCCAAACCCCCGACATAGGGACGCGCTTCGTAGAGGGTGACCTGGTGTCCTTTGTTAAGTAAATCAAAAGCAGCGGACAGTCCGGTCACACCGGCGCCGATAATGCCAATTGCGGTCATGGGCTTAACTCCCTTTGTGCAATGATCTTGAGGATGATACCATCAACACGCAGGGCTGTCACATGGATCCCCAATGAGGGACCATGGACCTGCCCATGTGATTTTAACGTGTGCCAATCTGCCTAACCAGGGGTCATCGGATTGAAAAAAGACCAGACGATCGGTCACAGTGCGCCCAAACCAACGGTCTTTACGCTCATTCTTGCCTTCAACCAGCACTTCAACAACTTTTCCCAGATACTGCGCGTTCATGTCGGTGACAATCGCACTCTGCAGGTCATCCAGGGTTTTCCGGCGGTGTTCCTTTTCCTCATGCGTCAGCCCGTCAACCATGCGGCGGGTTGCCACGGTGCGCGGGCGTGGGGAATAGCGTGCAATGTGCGCTTTATCAAGCCGTAGATTCTTTAAGCAGGTTATAGGTATTCTGGAACTGCGCTTCCGTCTCGCCGGGGAAACCGACGATGATGTCAGTCGCAATAGATACATCAGGGATCAACGCGCGAACCCGCCCTACCAACTGCCGGTAATCGTCACTGGTGTAACCCCGGCGCATTTGCTCGAGAATTTCGTCATCACCAGCTTGTACAGGCAGCTCAATATGCGGGCAGACTTTTGGCAATGCCGCAACAGCTCGCAATAAGTCATCTTTCATCCAGTTAGGATGGCTGGTAAGAAAACGTATCCGCTGCACGCCATCAATCGCGTGCGCCTTTTCCAAAAGCGTCACAAGCGGCGTGGTCGCAGCCTCCTGAAACTCGGGGAGATCATAGCCGTAACGATCGACTATTTGACCCAATAAAGTAATTTCCCGCACGCCCTGCAGGGCTAATTGCCGGACCTCCGCCAGAATCGCTTCCATCGGGCGACTGCGTTCCACACCCCGGCGGTAAGGAATCACGCAATAAGTGCAGGCATGAGAGCACCCCAACACAATAGGCACATAAGCGCTGATAACCTGCCCCTCTTGAGACACCGGTAAGATCGTATCCGCGCGTCCAATCGCCAGGCGGCGCGTTTCAGCATCGGCAATCAGTGTTTGCACCTCATCCAATTCACCGCTGCTGGCTAATAAAGACCAGAGTTCAGTGGGATCGGAGGGAGGGAGGAAAAGATCAACCCAGGGGAACCGTTTTTGCAGCGATTCTGTTTCCCTGACGCCCGACCATACAGCCCATAAGCGCCAGCACACGGTCCGGATGGCGTTCCTTTAACTTACGAAGTTGGCGCAAACGTCCGACCGCCTTATCCTCGGGTTGTTGGCGCACAACACACGTGTTGAGTATGATGACATCCGCATCCTCCGCCTGTGCTGAAGGTGCATACCCCAAACGTTCAAGCCCTGCTGCCACACGTTGAGAATCCGCGACGTTCATTTGGCAACCAATTGTCCAAATGTGATAGAGCATTTTATTGATAACCTTTTACGTTTAATATGAGGGGCATTGTACCGTTAAACAATAAAGGGTCAAGGTTTTAATACATTCAGTGGACCAAACCACAGTAATTACGATACGGCGTGGAATAGTCATCTGATGTTTTCCATCCCAGCTCCCGCACCGCGTCATAAAAGAAGGCTATTTGCGGTTGGTGCTGCCAACCGCAAATAGCCTGTACAATGTTACAGGTATCCAGAAGGAGGAGGGGCGTTTTACCGGCGCTCCCACTCCCTGGTCGCCTGTCGAATCAGCGTTTGTATTTCAGCATTGGGAATCTCATCCACCGCATTGTACACGACGCCATCCACGACAAAATTAATACCTTTCGTCTGTGCATTCATCAAAGTGACGGCATGATTCTGCAGAGCAGGCGACCTGGCTATCAACTCATCAACAATCTCGCCAATCTCACGCGCAAGGTCCATCCCCGGCAGGCTGACAGCGGGTAGTGGAGCCTCTGTTGGTGGATTGGAACGGGGTCGTGCAGGCGCGGTCCCGGATAGTGAACCAACCTTTGCCGCCATTGATGCAGGCGATGGCTTATCAGGTTGTTCTGGCAAAGTTGCTGCAGGCGGTTCATTGACAACCGGGGCGGGTGCAGCACTTCGCTGTATTTTGACACGTTCAAAACGCGCGAGTTCACGAAGCGCTTCAATGACTTCGGTCTGCGTTGCTTTGTCAAAAGGCGCGGTAGAAGCATTGGCGCGCTGCCCTTTCACATAAACCGCCCATTCAGAACCAGACCGGCGTATGGCGAGAGTATAGGGGGGTGTTTCATCCTGCGCTACAGAAAGCGGGGGAACTGCTGATTGCCCATTTGGCTTATACCTGCTTCTGGTCAATACAGTCGTGATCCACACCACAAGCCCCAGAATGCACAATCCCACCACAATCAACACAGGTAAGACAAGAGCGCCTATATCAAATCCTTCCTGGAGTTGCATATCCGCCTCCTTACAAATTTCTTATAAGCCATATAGGGGTAATAATTTCCTTATGTTCCGTCCATTGTGAAAGCACAGTCATACCGCCGCAGTCCAACCACATTTTAACCTGACCAATCACCTTTGGCAATAATTCAGACGACCTACAGGCGACTTCACCTCTATTGTAATATAGGTATCCTTGTTAATCAAAATAAGTGATAGCGTGGGGTGCGTTTCAGAAATCTGGCGAGATCGAAAAAAGGAGAGATTCGCCAGATTTCTGAAATGCCCCTGGCAGTTTTGGTCCGAAGGTAAATCTAAATTGGATGATGAATAATCCAAAACTGCTATCGACTCCAATGTTCATACGGCTAGTTATCTTCTTTGCCAGAAAAAGTAAAACAGATGCAAATCCCTCTTTTAAAAATACGGGGCGGGAGATAACTTGGGATGCAAAAAGCAGGCATTCCGCGCCGCAATATATGGATGGAAATGGTTCTTTCTCAGTCTGATATGGTTTGTGCAAAAAATGTGACGCATACCCACACACCCGCTTGAGTTGAACACCTCCATTGTTATGCTACCATGTGTTCAGTTGAAACTAATTTGGGTAACCCGTGCTTAAAAGGTGACCTATGGTAAAATTAAGTCTCGCTAAAATTGCGTGATTGAACCTTTAATGCTGTCCAGTATCTTTATAGGTTATGTTAAGAGGTGAAAGTATGACAGAAAGAGTAAAGCCACCGCAAGTTTGGGGAAAACGCGCCGCGGAATTCTATAGTGCGTTTGAAAACCAACTGGTCCAGGTCGCCGTGGTGACGGGGAAAACGTTCAAAGGCACGCTGATCGGTGTAGATGTGTACGACATTATTATCCGGCAGGACACCGGATTAGAGTTACTCATCGCAAAGGGCAATATTGTCTACGTCCATAAAGCCAAGGAATAGATAACTCATGCCATTGGGGCTTAAGATCCCCGTCCGGATAAATATCCTGGGTAACCCCTCTGTCGGATTGGAGGGTGATTTCGCCACCATATCTGCGGCATTTTATGTTTTTCCAGTGTCTACCTCATCGACTGGAAAATAAAGGACAATAACGTGCAAGGTGTGATATTAGCTGCGGGTAAAGGCTCGCGCCTCCACCCCATTACTGTTGGACGATCCAAGGCGATGATCCCGATCCTTGGGAAACCCATCGTCGAACGCGTGATGGAGCTTCTTTTAGATAACGGTATCACAGATTTTATTCTGGTTGTCAGCCCCGACGACCGCGATATCGTCCGTTATTTCCACCGGGAAAGCACTATCGAAGCCGATGTAAGATTTGTATACCAACTTGAACGAAAAGGGATGGCAAACGCGCTGCAATATGCCGCTCCGTTAATCACGGGTGATTTCGTGCTCTCAGCTTGCGATAACCTCGTTGCAAAAACTGATGTTGGACGCTTGATCGCATGCATGCAGGGTGACACCAAACCCCATGGGGTTCTGACGCTTCTTCCAGTAGAACCTGAGCGCCTGGGCTCTGTGGGCATTGTTGAGTTGGACGGGAGCTGGGTCACGCGAATTGTGGAAAAGCCCAAACCCGAAGATGCCCCTTCCAATATTTCCAGCTTACCGCTGTACGCCTTTTCACCACAAATTCTGAGCTACTTGCCGGAAGTGCCCTTAAGCCCCCGCGGTGAATATGAATTTCAGGATGCCATCCAGATGTTGATTGACCGTCAGGGACGTGTGAACAGCATCCTGATTAACCGGCGGTTGACCCTGACCAATGCCGCGGATTTGTTGTCCCTGAACCGTGAGTATCTGACACACGGAGACGGACGCCCTCAATTGGAACCGCAGACGGTGGGCATACGCACCCAGTTAATCACCCCGCTGCGCATCGAGCAGGGAACGATCATTGGTGAGGATTGTATCGTGGGACCCAATGTCTATATTGAACGGGACTGTCATATCGGCGATGGGGCTGTCTTGCGGAATGCTGCCGTGCTGCGGGGGGTCACCGTCCCCAATGGCGCGGTTGTGGAAAACCAGGTCCTGGCTTAACAACCCATACACCTTCTACCCCATTTTTCTATCAGTTCCGTTTTATGATACCGGATACATACGCCCTGGAGAGCCTATGTCTGTGATGAAGACCGGATCGCGGTGGCGCTGGATAGGGTTTAGCGTGCTTTTACTGATACTCGTCACAGTCCTGCTCTGGCTTTTCTGGGATTTACCCTCACCTGACAATTTAACAGCCTACACAACGACATCCAGCAGCATCATCTATGACCGCTATAGGCGCGTTCTCTTTGAATTCCCTCCGCCGTTCACCGGCAGTCATACGCCGGTAGCCCTGACAGATATACCCACAGTCCTGCAGCAAGCCAC
Source organism: uncultured Chloroflexia bacterium (assembly GCA_963700595.1). Taxonomy (GTDB): domain Bacteria; phylum Chloroflexota; class Anaerolineae; order B4-G1; family SLSP01; genus PWVB01. The sequence goes on along the minus strand of CAVOYE010000005.1, from coordinate 453,546 downwards.
CGTTGCCATTGAAGATAAAGACTTCTTCTCCAATCCCGGTTATGATCTCAGAGGTATATTACGGGCAGTGTGGTTCAACTTGTGGCATGATGATGCTGTCATGGGGGGCAGCACCATCACACAACAGCTGGTCCGCACGCTTATGTTTTCACCAGGAGAAAGAACCGAAATTACCCTGCGACGGAAGATGCGCGAATTGTTTCTGGCTATCCGCGTGACGCAGCGCTACAGCAAAGAACAAATCCTCGAATACTATCTCAACGAATCCTACTACGGGAATATGGCTTACGGTGTGGAAGCTGCTGCGCAATCGTACTATGGCAAGCATGTGGGCGATCTTGACCTCGCTGAATGCGCGATGCTGGCGGTCCTTCCCCAGGCACCCGCCTTTTGGAACCCGCTGGAGAACTTGCCTGAAGCGAAATTGCGCCAGGCTATCGTCCTGGACCGTATGCTTGCCGAAGGTTACATCACCCGCACACAATCCGAATTAGCAAAGACCGAGACGCTCTATTTCGCCGCAACCCGGTTCCCGATCCGGGCGCCGCATTTTGTGATGTTCGTCCGCAGGTACCTGGAGCAGGAACTGGGATTATCGCTGCTGCAATCCGGCGGTTTGCAGATTCACACCACACTGGATATCGACCTCACCGATACCGTGCGCGACCTGATGCGCTACCGTCTTTCCTTACTCGCCACATGCAATCACCAGGCAGAATGCCCGCCGGGTGGCTATAATGCCCGGAATGCTGCGGTTCTGGTTATGGCGCCGGAAACCGGGGCAATACTGGCGATGGTAGGCAGCCCGGATTATTTCTCAGAAAGCATAAGCGGAGCGCTGAACGGGACAACCGCCCTGCGGCAGCCCGGTTCCGCCATCAAACCGCTCACCTACGCCGCCGCGTTTGAACAGGGCACAATCACCCCGGCAACCATGCTGCTGGATGTACGGACAGCGTTTGTCACCCGCGAGGGAAATCCCTACGTCCCGCTCAATTACGACCTGACCTTTCGCGGACCGGTGCGCGCGCGCGAGGCATTAGCCTCCTCCTACAACGTCATCGCCGTGAAAGTCCTGGAGCGCACCGGCGTGGAAACGATGGTGAATCTGGCGCAGCGGATGGGCATCACATCCTTTGATGATCCGGATAAAATGGGATTGGCGCTGACGCTGGGGGGCGGTGAGGTCAGCCTGCTGGAACTGGCAACCGCCTACGCCGTTTTGGCGAACGGCGGGTTTGCGGTACATCCGCGGGTGGTGCGCAGTGTGGAGGACAGCGAAGGCAACCGGCTCTGGACTGACGACTGTCTCGAAGGGACATCGCCCTGCATGGATAAAGCAGTGCTGGACCCCCGGGTAGCTTATCTCATCACAGATATTCTGAGCGATGATTTAGCGCGCATACCCACTTTTGGGGAAAGCAGCGACCTCGTTTTGTCACGACCGGCAGCGGTTAAAACCGGCACCACCACCGATTTCCGCGATAACTGGACGGTGGGCTACACGCCCAATCTGCTGACCGGCGTTTGGATCGGCAACGCGGACAATGAAATGATGAAACAGGTGACCGGGGTCACAGGCGCAGCCCCCCTGTGGCATGATGTCATGGAGGTCGCCCTGAGTGAACTACCGGCGGTGGAATTTGCCCAACCCGAGGGCATGGTGCAGCGTGAGGTTTGCGCCGTATCCGGACTACTGCCAAACCCGTACTGCCCGCACCACATGATGGAAACTTTTATTGCCGGTACGGAGCCCACAGAAAGCTGCGACGTTCATCAGAAAATCGGGGACCAGGTTTATCTGGTTCTGCCGCCCGAAGCGCAAGCATGGGCGGTGGAGCACAACATCCCGCAGCCTCCGGAAAGTGAAGGGTCTCCTTTGCAGACCATCCCCACCCTGATGCTGACCCGACCGGATCAGGGCGCCGTCTACCGGATGGATAAATCCGTAGCCCTCGAAAGCCAGAAGATTGAAGTCACTGCCGCCGGGCAGGGCGGGTACACGCGGGTCACGCTGCTGTTGGATGGTGCCCCGTTAGCGGCGTTCAGCGCGCCCCCGTATACCGTGTACTGGCAGCTCGAACCCGGGCAGCACACCTTCCAGGCTGTAGGCGTCACCGGGGACGGCGGCGAAGTGTGGAGCGACGTGGTCCAGATTGAAGTCAAACGCTGAAATGCGTGGTTCTCATAGACATCAAGTTAAAGGTGTTCTAAGCGACAAAAGGCATCTTATTAAGCTAACCGCCCTGTTCGTAGTAGAGACTTCGGCGCTGTACTCAGCGCCCGGCCCCTATCTTCTGGCGGATAGAGGTTAAAACCTCTACTACGAACGGGTTGATTCGCTTTCCAAGATGTTTTTTCCACCTAAAAATTCCTAAGTTGAAGTGTATGGGGAGCAGAAATCCAGCAACCGCATAGGTGCCAACTTAAAAAAACGGTGTGTCATTCCCGCGTACGCGCCGCTTTCCATGCGGCTGAATCCATCCGGGGTTTATTTGTTCATATCGAGTATGGATTATTGAACCTTACAGATGGCTTTAGGTGACAGTCCTAACCCTCGGTCCCTTCCCAAATGGGAAGGGATGCCTGTCCAGACGTTGATTGTGCTCTCGACAGGCTTAAGTTGATACCAATCGGGCGAAAATCCATTAACCTATACGGATAACTTTGATCTTCCCGAAAGGTATCGTAACCTAGCCATCACTCCAGCGGCATAATGTTTTTTTCACGGCATGCCGCCACGTACACCACCCTGGCGAAACCACCCGGGTCATAGATGGCGCGACTGAAGTATCCTTGTTCCAATGCGCTCCTGTATTGTCGATCGCCTTCCTGCCGGGCATCCTCAAAACTATGGGTGCCAATCCACGTGGTCTCCAGGAAATCATAACGACTGGCACCCACGCGCCATTCTGCCACCCCACAAATGCGTGTCCGGGGACTAAAACAAGGACAGGATTGAGCGACGCCAGCGCCAGCACACTGGCAAAGAGCACAGTGCCGTCAATGCAATTCGCCGACCCGCCAGCCTCCAGGCTATCTGCCGGCAGGCGCACCCTCTGGGTCATCTGCCCGGCTTCCTTTCCGAGGTTCAATGGTGAACTCACATACTTGATCTGCGCTTTCTCCTTAAGGGCTAGAAATATAGCCGCAACCTGCTCGCGCACAAAGTCAGCGCTTTGCGCAAGCGTACCCATATTCTGATAACCCACAAAGTGGTGCGGGGGGTAATCCGCCGCTTGCCGCAGCAGGCGTTCCACCGCTGCATGACGCGGTGTGACCCACGCCGCGAGATAATCGGTTAAGTCAACCATGCTGCCGTCCGGCGCTTTTAGTGCCAGCAATGCCGTATCATAAGCATGCATTTGGACCGGATGGGTCTTATGATACAGTTCGCGTTCAACCGGTTCAATCTGCTGCGCTTGAACGGTTATAGAAGCAGGACGTATCTCGTTCAGGCTTCTGATAGCTGCGGGTTGTAACCCCGGCAATAATGCAACTTCCCTGGTCTTGCCCTGCATCACGTCGATGCGTGTCGTCTCGGGGCTGCTGTAACCGTCTATCACCGCGCTGATGCGCACTGCAGCATTTCCGCAGCCCTGTCCGGTGTTGTCAATCCGCACCGTCACCAGTGGTAAATTTTCTGCGGTAAGCTGGTAGCAGTAGGCAGTGGGCACCTTTTCGTTCAACAAGCGCACAGAAACATCCGGAGGTGCGGGGGCAGTGTCCACTGCCCCCCACCGGCGCGCACCCTTATCCTGTGCAGGATCTTTCGGCTCAGTAAATTTAAGCAAGCCCAGCACGTCCGCCGGATCTTTATCGTAAGGTATGGGGATCATACCGGCGGGCCAATTGTATGGCAAGGGACCCAACACATAAATTGCCTGCACATTCACCAGCGCCGGACGGATGAGGTCTTCCCACAGGCGCGCAAAGGTCTCGTCAGGCTCTGGCGCCAGCACCAGGACCACCCCGTCCGAGGCAATCTTCGCTGCTTCGCGCAGCAAATAGCGTTTGTCGCGGTCGCCCCGCGCATGCCGCACGCCTTCCCAGGACAGCAGCAAACCGCTGCGGCTTTCCAGGTCACCGGCAAGTTTAAAGATTGTCGTTGTGTGCGGGGATGGGACATCATGGTCCGTCATGACAGTTTTGACCTTTACCTGGTTGGCGCGCAGCCTGTTCTCCAACCGCGGTGTGGGGTCCAGGCTCAGGATGGGCAGTGCTGGCAGGATTTCCAGGGACCACGGCAGCGGCGGCAAGCGCTCACGGTAGGCATGCTGCCATTCTGCGATGCGCCCCGCCGGATTGGCAGGCTGCCGGTCTTCCAGGGCGAAAGGCGCATCCGCCCACACCACCAGCAGCTTACCGCGGCTTAACGCGGCGTTAAGCCGCTGGGATCGGGTTGCTTTCCGGTGCGTGATCCCTTTCCATATAACCTCCATAGGATTTGGCTTCACTATCGTATCACCAGCACTTACCTTCCCGGAAGGTTTGACCTGAAACGTGCTAGGATACATTAGCCAGGGCATTCTCATTCACCTTCCGGGAAGGTCAAAGAACAAGGACAAAGGTCAAGGAACAGAGAGGTCCCGGACGCAACGAAATCCCCAGCTGTCGACGCTCCAGTACCAGGGATCGTCCCTGTCACGGAAGGCGCAGCGGGATGCCCCAGCGGGGTTGGACTCATAAAATGAACCGCCCCGGAGAATCCTTGGTTCCTCCCCGTCCATATCCTCCCGTCCGTCATGCTGGTAGGGATATTGGCTGCCCCACCGGGTGCTGCACCACTCCCACACCTGCCCCGCCATATCCCCCACCCCGTAGGGGCTGTCACCGCCGGGAGAATATTCACCTACCGGCGTGGTGCGCTTCGGACCCTTTTCGCTGTTGTTGCACTTTGTGGTGTCCCAGTCGCTTCCCCAGGGATAGCGGCGCCCGTCTGTGCCGCGCGCAGCTTTTTCCCACTCCGCTTCGGTGGGCAGGCGGTAGGTCCACGAGGTTTTGGCGGAAAGCCATTGACAGTAGGCCACCGCTTCGTACCACGAGACCCCGACCACCGGCTTTGCGGGGTCGTTCCAGGTATCGTCCTCCCAGATACGGGTTGCGTCCTCTCTTCGCTTTTTCACCCAGTCCCATCCCGCCGATGTCCAGTAATCCTGCACGTGCATATCCCCCATCCGCGATAAACCGTGCAAATTCCGCGTCAGTCACCGGATAACGGGCAATGGCGTATGCCGGCAGCGTCACCGCATGCTGCGGTACCTCCGGTTGAATATTTTCTGGCTTCAACCCTGTCTTTTTTGCCAGCTCCGCCGACCTCGCTTTCCGGCGTGCCCATTAAAAACTCGCCCGCCGGGATGGTCACCATCTGCGGCTCATAGAGCATGACTTCCCTGGCGCGCCTCCGGGACCTGCTGTTCCACCGCGCTGCGGGTGAGGTAGATGTATTCGCGCACCCCGGCAGCATTCAGGTCGATGAAATTCGCGTCAGTTTCGTCCTCAGCGGTACACGTCAGCAGCGCGCGCAGCAGGCTCCGCCCCAGGAAGGGCTGCAGGGGACCGGCGCGACACTTCAGCCGTCTGGCAGCACCCCATCCTCGCCTTCTTCCGGAGATGGTTTAATCAGGGGCTGCCCTGCGCGCGCCTGCGGAGCCACATCCTGTCCGCGCTCGACGCCCTCCCGGAAACGGCGCTCAAGGTCAATCAGGTAATGCGCGCCCCTCTTCCAGCAGCTCAAACAACTGCGGGTGGTACTGCTGGATGATGACGATCTTTGCCAAGCGCACCGGCTTGATGGTGTCGCGCAAGTCCTCCCGGATTTGCGCCAACCGCCACAATAGCAGAAACACGTTCAGCGTGCGTTTGATCCGCCGCGGGTTGGGCTCCAGACCCACACCGAAGACCGTGCCGCAGCGCGGGTCCGGCAGGTTGCCGGCAGTTTCCTCCTTGATATAGGAGAACACCGTCTCGGCATCAATGGGCGGCAGCCTGAACGGGATCTGGATAATCTTTTCCAGATAGCGCGCGCCGTCCAGGTCAATCTTCCGTTCCTTATAGCGCGCGCGGACGCCGTCCTCAATCACCTGGCGGTCCAACGCCCATGACAAAGATAAAGCCCTCCACGTCGAGGAACAGCTTGACCGCCTCCAGCACCTCCACCGCTTTTTCCGGCAGGCAGCGGTCCAGGTCGTCCACGAAGACCACCAGCCTGCCGCTGCACAGCACGCATTTCTGGCTGAGTTGCTCAAACTGCTGCCGGAACTCGTCCAGCGCGACCAACCTGTCCCGGTAGGTGTGGGTCTGGCTGATTCGGGCATCGTCGAGTAACTCGCTTAACCGGTTGGCGCCCTCCTGGTCGTTCCCCCGCGTTAGCCTGGCGGTGCAGCACATCCAGCCCGGCGCGGGTGACCTGCGTGGTTTGATCGATACCCGGCACCAATCCGGGGGGCAGCGTCAGCAGATCATTCACCGCGCCCACCGGCAGGTACAACCGCTCCTCCAATTGGTCCAGGTTCTTTTCTTCGCCTTCCGGCAGGCTGGAATTCCCGTACCGCCTTGAGGATATGGCCCAACAGCGCGCGCCAGAGTGTCTCCTCGCGGCTGTAGAGCCAGGCATTGAACCAGACCGTCCGCACCGGAAAATCATCCGTGGAAGACGCGTGGAGGCGGTTTTCGATCATCTGCATCAGGCTGGTCTTGCCGTTGCCCCAGCTGCCGAAGATGCCGATGGTCAGCGGGGTGCGGGTTTGGGGGTCGGCGATGATTTCCGCCAGCGTCTGGGCGTACGGGGCAAAATTCAGGCGGTCGTTGTCCGCCGGGCGGTCGGAAAGGATGGGCAGCAGTGGGTCATTTTCGGGCATGGGTACCTCCCTGCAAAGTCAATGGCTGTTTATCCCAGGAGTATAGGATTATTATGCGGATAAGCCAAATGCCGGGGGTCTGCCGCAGTGTAGCACAGATGGATTCGCTGCATGGAATGCAGGGTTCCCGCGAGAATGACAGCATGAACGGAACGGGCACAAGGCCCTAGACTACACGTGTTTGCGTTGATTGCATATTTACATCCGGTTCTTTTCTTTGGAAAAGTGACGGACACCCTCCCTTTATTTTGCATCATGACAAAACCATGAATAGGAGTAAACTATGAATAGTTAGCTTCGAGTGTCCGGCAGCATCGCTAACCCATACACCACGCTCTAACATCTACAAGCAGATGCGCAAAAAGCGATGCACCGGCAGTACTGAAGGGGCAGATGCCTGTAGGGGTTACTAACCACATGACAGATTGATGATTGCCAACAGCGAATCAGGAAATGACGGTGTTGAAACGGAGGACATATGCGCGACCGAAACAAATGGCTATACTGCATCATTTTAATTGTCACCCTATCTGGCACCCTGGCGTGCGACTTTCTCGCCTCTGTCCTGCCCAACGCGCCGGCGACACCGACACCCATCACCCCGCAGGCAACTGCGACGCCGACGCATCTCCCGCCTCTCCCAACCATCACGCCGTCGCCCACCCCGAGTATCCCGCTTCCCGCGCCGAGGCTTGCCTACAGATCGCCCGGAACGCATGAAAGTATGGCGTTGGATGCACCCATTGAGCTGGTCTTTGACCAGCCCATGGATCAGGCAAGTGTCCAAAATGCTCTCTCGATCGAACCCAAAGTCGAAGGTGTGATCAAGCTGGACCAACCCGCATACGCTGCTGTTCACACCCTCTGAAGCCCTTGCCCGGGGCGCCAGTTACCTCATGACACTCGATGAAACCACAAAAAATGTCGAAGGCACCACGCTGGCAGCCCCCATTACATTTGCATTTGAAACGTTGGGCTACATCAGCATCAGTGAAGTCCAACCCGCGCCGGGCAGTAAAGATGTCAATCCGGACACCACAGTCACAGTCGTTTTTGACCGTCCGGTTGTCCCCTTAACCGCCATAGAGCAGCAGGACACCTTACCCGCGCCGTTGAGCTTTAGCCCCCCGGTCGCCGGGAAAGGTGAATGGTTAAATACAACCATTTACCGTTTCCATCCGGACGCAGGTTTTCTCCCTGCCACCAAATACACCGCGAAGGTATCCGCCGGTTTCACCGACACACAGGGCAGGGTGCTGCAGCGAGACTATGCATGGATTTTCACCACCACCCCGCCCGGTATTATTGACTGGTCGCCTGGTGTTAACGCGGAACATATTGATCCCGGGACTGCCATCACGGTCACCTTTAACCAGCCCATGGATCACGCATCGGTAGAAGCAGCGACCTCCGTCAGTATCAATCAAAAGGAAATTGAAGGCGCGTTCCAATGGTCAGGTGGAAAGCGCCCCCTGGACGCCGAAACGATGGTCTTTGTACCCCAACAAACACTGCCGCGGAATGCAGAAATTCAGATCAAAATCGCCAGAACAGCCCATGCCCGGGAAAGCGCCGTGCAATTGATACAAACCTACGTTTGGACATTCTAATACAGTCCGGGAACCCGGCATTATTGCGGTCTCGCCGTTGAATGGAGAAACGGATGTCTCCCCGTCGAATGACATCCGTCTGACATTTGCCAGCCCCATGCAGCGGGCGGGGTTTATGGATCACGTGGTCATCATCCCCAACCCAACCGACGTGTATACCTACTGGTCAGATGCCGACACCGAGCTGCGCATTGTTTTCGCGAAAGAACCGCGCACAACCTACCGGCTAAGCATCAACGCGCAAGCCCCTGATCGTATTCGGGAAAGTTCTGGGGCAGTCTCTGAACCTGCGGTTTACGACCGGAGATTTGTCACCCTATGTTACGCTGGAAACCAGTGGAAACATCGGGTCTTTTGATGCCTATACCCAGACCGTCATCTATGCCGACCACCGGAATGTCTCGCAACTCGACCATGAAACTGTATGCACTGCCCGTTGACACGTTTATGCTGCTGCACGGGTACGGGAATTATCAATACCGGCGCGACTTCATCCCATCTCCCGATACGCTGCTCCGCCAATGGACGGTGCGGCTCGCGACACCGCGGAATGCTTCCCAGCTGACCAGCCTGAGTATGGTTGACGCAGAGGGCGAACAGCTATCTGCCCGGCATATACTACCTTGAAGTCACAGCCCCGGAACTCTTGCAGGAAGGGGAGGAAGATCGCCCGGAACATTACACCTTTATCCGCTCAAAAACCAACCTGGTCCTGAAACAGGCAAGCGGGACAGGGCTTGTATGGGCGACGGATCTGGCGTCGGGCCTTCCCCAATCCAATGTGGAAATACGCCTCAACACCGACGATTTGGGTTGGCATGCGCGAGGGACGCACAAACCAAACCGGAGTTTACCAGTATACCAGCCCTTCGGATACGGGATTGTGGGACAACTATTTTGTTTTCGCCGGCAACCCGGGGGACGATACATTCGCTGTGACCTTCAACGATTGGGACAGCGGCATTCGCCCCTGGGACTTTGAACTCATCAGTAATTATGGCGAGAGTGATTATGTGGGCTATCTTTACACGGATCGTCCCATCTATCGCCCGGGACAAACAGTCTATTTCAAAGGCATCGTCCGTGCTGACGACGATGCCGCTTATTCCATCCCCAAAGGCATGAACAACCTGCTCGTTCTGATCAATGATCCCCAGGGCAAAGAATTGTACAGGGAATCTCTGCCGGTCAGTGATCTGGGTACTTTTCACGGGGAAATGGTTCTGGACGAAGAAGCTCCGCTGGGCACTTTCAGCATTCAGGTGCAGGGCGAGGCATGGAGCCTCTATGCCGCTACAAGTTTCCGAATCGCTGAGTACCGCGCTCCCGATTTCCAGGTCGATGTTGTCCCGGATGAAAAAGCCATCCTGGGGGGACAGAAAATCAACGCCAACGTGGAGGCAACCTATTACTTTGGCGGACCGGTCGCCAACGCGGACTTCACATGGAACGTACTGAGCAGCCCCTACTACCTTCCGCTATACATGCCCGGCAGGCGCGCAATGCCCGGCCTACAGCTGGACCGATGACGATGTGGGGGCTGGATTATGGGGAAAGTTACAGCCAGTATGGGCGTCTCATCGCTGAAGGACAGGGAACTGTGGATGACCAGGGGCACAGCGTTTTCCAGGTCTCCAGCGACATATCGGACGAGACAACCAGCCGGATCTTTACCCTGGAAGCCAATGTCACCGATATCAATGCCCAGGTTGTCAGCAACCGGACTTCTGTCGTGGTCCATAAAGGCGAATTCTATGTCGGGATCGCGCCGCAGGGGCGGGTCGTTGAAGCCGGGAAAGGAACGGGTGGTGGATCTTTTGACCGTTGATTGGGAAAGCCAACCGGTACCCGGATATCCAACTGGATGTGGTATGGATGGAACACCGCTGGTACAGCGTCCGCGAACAGGCGGAAGACGGTTACGCCTACTGGACGTGGGCGGTTGAGGACATCCCCATCTACACAACCACGGTGACAACCGGTCAGGACGGCAGCGCGGTCACCGCTTTTGCACCGCCGGAATCCGGGAGCTACCGCATCCGCGTATCGGGCGTGGACAGCTCCGGCAATAGGGTGAGCAGCAGCACATATGTATGGGTGTGGGGGGGCGGTGAAGCCCGTTGGCGTCAGGAAAGCAACAACCGGATTGACCTGATTGTGAACAAGGACGCATACCGGATTGGGGATATTGCCGAGATTCTGATTCCCTCTCCGTACAGCGGTACAGTTTATGCGCTGGTCACCATAGAACGCGGGCACATCATCGACACCCAGGTGCAAAAACTATCGAGTAACAGCGAGATCCTGCGCATCCCGATTCAGGAAGCACACGCACCCAATATATTTGTATCCGTCGTCCTGGTTCAGGGCTCTGCATCCGCGCCCGATCATTATCCAGTTTCAAAATGGGAGAGGTGCTATTGCCGGTATCCGTAGAGGAAAAGACGTTGAACATCACGCTCAGCCCGGATAAACCGATGGACACTGGGGGCTATTATCATCCCAGAGACGTCGCCCGGTACGACATCCTGGTTACGGATAACACCGGGGCTCCCGTCGAAGCCGAATTGTCCCTCCGTCTCGCTGATTTGTCCGTCCTGGCGTTAGCCGATGAGGTTGGGACCCACCTTGCTGCAGCAGTTCTGGAGCCAGCGCGGTCTCGGCGTACGCACCAGCACAGCCCTCGCCATCGCTATGGAGGCGTATAACCGGGAGCTGGCGCCCGGCGCCAAGGGCGGCGGCGGCGGTGACGGCGAGGAAGACTTTATCCGCACACAATTTGCCGATACTGCTTTCTGGGATCCGGTGGTTCGCACAGATGCAGTCAGGTAAAGCAAAAATCGAGGTGTCACACTGCCGGACAACCTGACGACGTGGCGGATGCAAGCCCGTGGGATTACTGCCGATACGCTGGTCGGGCGTGAAGAAGTGGATATTCTGAGCTCACTTGATCTACTGGTACGACCGGTTCTCCCGCGCTTCTTTGTTGTCGGCGATGAAGCCCGGATCGCGACCATCGTCCATAATAACACGGATAAGCCTTTATCTGCCGTTGTCACGCTCTCGGTCGAAGGCCTGGAGGTTACCGGCGCGCAAGAACAAACTATCGATATTCCGGCGCGCGATAAAGTCAAACTAAACTGGCCCGTCAAAGTCCTCGAATGTCGATGAAGTCGTCGTGCGGATGGAAGCCCAAACCGCCGACAAAGCTTATTTCGACGGGCGTGAGGATCGTCTGCCGGTCTATCGTTACACAACACCCGAAGTTGTGGGAACAGCGGGGCGCATCTCCGGTCCGGAATTGCGGCAGGAAATCATCCAACTTCCGGCACATTTTGACCCTGATCAGGGCGCGCTCAGCATTCAGCTCGATGGTTCGCTGACCGCTTCCGCAGCGGATGCGCTGCGTTATCTGGAGCATTATCCTTACGAATGCGTTGAACAAACCGTAAGCCGCTTCCTGCCCAATATCCTGACATATCAGGCGCTGCTCTGAAATGGGCATCGATCAGCCGGCGCTGAAAGAAAAACTGACCGTACAGGTTCGCACCGCAGCACAGCGTCTGGCGAACGAACAGCATTACGACGGCGGTTGGGGATGGTGGCGCACGGATGACAGCAACACCTATCTGACCGCCTATGCGCTGCAGGCGCTCATTGAAGCCGAGCGGGCAGGCTTTGCCGTGGATGTCAATGTGCTGCACAGGGCGGCGGATTATCTGCGCGAGAATATGACCCCGGTCAGCCCGGGGATGGCAGCCTGGCAAGCCAACCGCCTCGCCTACCAACTCTATGTCCTGGGTGAGTATACCAGGTCAGTCGATGACAGCATGCCGGCAGGGGAACTGGGATGGGCAGTAAAATTATATGAAAATCGGGTGCCCCTTGATCAATACGGAAAAGCCCTTCTCGCGGTAGCCCTGGGCTTGCTGGAGCCGGAAGAAACCTCCCGTGTTGACACACTGATCGCTGAGCTCGTGGGGTCAGCAAATTTCAGCGCGACCGGTATAAACTGGGAAGAAAAAGAACCTGATTACTGGAACATGAATACGGATATTCGCACCACAGCCATCGTGTTGTGGGCATTGGCACGGCACAATCCAGAAAGTGACCTTCTGCCGAATGCCGTACGCTGGCTGATGAACGTGCGCCGGGAAGGCTACTGGGAATCCACCAACACCACCGCGTGGGCGCTGATGGCGCTGGTCACCACGATGCGGGCTACGGGAGAGTTGGCAGGGGATTACAGTTACACGGTGTCCCTCAATGGCGAAGTCTTGTTGTCCGCCAGCGTCAACGCGGAGAACATCGATGAAAGCGAGACCCTGGAAATCAAGATCGCGCGTTTGCTGGTGGAAGAGGGCAACCGGCTCATCATCGAACGCCTTCCGGCTGAAGGAACGCAGAGCGGTGAGGGGCAGTTATACTATACAGCCCATTTAGCCTACTATTTACCCGCCGAAGAAGTGCACGCCCTCGACCGCGGCATTGTTGTCTCGCGGCAGTACAGTCCTGTCGATGACCCCACAGCCATTGTGGACAGCGCGCGCGTGGGCGATGTCTTGCGCGTCAAATTGACGGTCATCGTCCCGGAGGACCTGCATTATGTCGTCGTCGAAGACCCACTGCCCGCCGGTTGCGAGGCTGTTGACATGAGCCTGAATACGACCAGCGTCATCGGTGAACGTCCCGGCGTCCAAAACCTGACAGCAGCAGAAGAGGATTTCTGGTACCGCCAGTACGGTTGGGGATGGTGGTGGTTCTCACATTCTGAAATACGCGATGAAAAAGTAGCGCTGTTTGCAACCTATCTCCCGCGCGGCACCTACGAGTACACATACATCATGCGCGCGAGCGTTGCCGGCGTGTTTAATGTCATCCCCACCTCAGCTTCCGAAATGTATTTTCCGGAGGTCTTTGGGCGCAGCGATGGAGGGCAATTCGAGATCCTTGAAGCCGAATAGTCAGGGAAGACTGAAGTTTGGGGCATCCAGTTTGGCGCCAAACTGGATGCCCCAAAGAAATTATACGGCGCGGAAGTCTTCATGGGAAAAGTTGGCTAATTATTCCGCGCCGCTTCTGGCATTCGCCCCCAGGATGGGGCCTTTTCTGAAACGCATCCAGCAGGTTTGTTAACAGATGCGCGGTAATTGCGCGCCGGTGAGCATTTGCACGATACGCCGCGCGCCATAGGGCGTTTGCAGCACCACGCGTCCCACATGCTCGCCGGTCACGTGACCGATAATCGCGGCGGATTGACCCAGCGGATGCGCGTGCAGCGCGGCAAGTGCAGCCTGCGCCGCATCCGGCGCTACCGCTATGACCACTTTGCCTTCATTGGCGGCATACAACGGATCAAGCCCCAAAAACTCGCACGCTGCCCGTACCTCGTCGCGCACCGGAATGGCTTGTTCCACAATCTGAATACCGATACTCTCTTCTGCCCATTCGTTCAGGATCGTCGCCAAGCCACCCCGGGTCGCATCCCGCATGCAGCGCACCTGTCCAGGGACTGCCTGCAGAACTTTCGCGATCAGATCATTTAATGGCGCGGTATCACTCTCCAACGCGGACTCAAAAGCCATCCCTTCACGCTGCATCATAACCGCCAGCCCATGGTCCCCAACGGTGCCGTTGATCAACAATTGATCCCCCGGACGCAAGTGGCGCGGGGACAAATCGACATTTGCCGGGATAACGCCCAAACCCGTCGTATTGATGAAAACGCCGTCTGCCGCGCCTTTGTCCACCACCTTGGTATCTCCGGTGACGATGTGAACATGGGCAGCGCGTGCTGTTTCCGCCATCGACAGGACAATCTGTTCCAGGGTATCCAACGGGAATCCTTCTTCCAGGATAAACCCGGCAGAGAGGTAGAGCGGTGTCAGCGCCCACAACAGCCAGGTCATTGACAGTGCCGCAGACCGCAAGTTCACCAATGTTTCCGCCGGGGAAAAACAATGGCTGCACAACATAGGAGTCTGTCGTCATCGCAATCCGCCCCGGGGGCAGCGTTAAAACAGCCGCGTCATTCAACGGATCCAGGAATGGATTGGAAAAATGCCGCGCGAATATATCCCGGACCAGTTCGTGGCTTAACATGCCGCCGCTTCCATGGGCTAATAAAATCCTTTTATCCATTGATGCTTAATCTCCTGAGGTATCCTATGTCAAACCGCGTCCTGATATTTATAATACGCGGCACAAGCACCCTCGGCGCTGACCATGCAAGGACCGATGGGATTACGCGGATTACAAACGCGCTGGAAGAGTTTGCACTCAGGCGGCGCGATAATCCCGCGCAGGACTTCACCGCAGCGGCAGCCCGGGGGTTCCGCGCGTGCCGGCACATCCAACGGGTACAACCGGGCGGCGTCGCGATGGGCTAAAGACTCGCGCAAATGAAGCCCGCTGGCAGGTATGGATCCAAATCCCCGCCAGACCGCCGGACCGGTTGTAAAGACCTGCGCCATCATCTTTTGCGCGATCAGGTTGCCCTCCGGCTGGACACTGCGTCCGTAAGTGTTGGCGACAGCAGGCTGCTGTATAACAGACGCCTTCACCAACGCATAGATTGCCTGCAGCAAGTCCAGGGGTTCAAAGCCCGATACGGCACAGGGCATATGATAAACCTGCGGTAAAAACTGCCAGGCGCTGCTGCCGATAATGGCGCTGACGTGCCCGGGACCAATGATGCCGTCGAGGGCAACTTCGCCTGCATCCAGAATCGCGCGCATCGCAGGAGGTGTGAGTTTGTGCAAACTCAAAACACTGAAATTGACGAGTGCTTCTTTTTCAGCTTGAAGTATTGCCGCCGCAACACCAGGCGCCGTCGTTTCAAAACCGACGCCCAGAAAAACGACCTGACGGTGCGGATTTTTCCGCGCAATAGCCAGCGCGTCCAACGGCGAGTACACCATCCGTACATCCGCCCCGCTTGCCCGGGCATCCTGCAAAGTGCCGTCCCCGCCCGGTACGCGCATCATATCGCCAAATGTGGTGAGAATAAGATCTGGCACCTGGGCCAGCGCGATAGCATAGTCCAGGTCAACCGCAGCAGTCACACACACCGGACAGCCCGGACCGGACCGCAAATCCACGCAGCCCTCCAGCATTTCGCGTAAACCGAAACGGAAGATAGCGTGGGTGTGCCCGCCGCAGAATTCCATCAGGCGCACCGGTTCAGAGTCCTCCTGCCGTTCAACCAGCAATCGAATTTGAGCCAACAATTGCTGGGCGGCAAGGGGGTCGCGATACTCATCAATGTATTTCATGTTTTCCCCCAAAAAATGCGGTTAATTACATTCAGCATCCAGTTCATCCTGGATAGCTTGCAGCTGCGCAAACGCTTCCAGGGAGGCAGCCGCTTCCTCAGGATCCATCAGCGTAATGGCATAGCCTGTATGGACCAGAACGTAATCACCGATTTTGGCTTCAGGCGTCATAATCAGGCTGATCTGACGTTCAACACCCCCTAATTCAACAGTCGCTATGTTGTTTTCATCGATTGCAGTTACTTTTGTTGGAATTGCAAGGCACATAGTTTCCTCATTTCAAAACAGATTTTAAAGTAGCGCGATTAAGACATACCCGCGCATCAAGCTTCGTTCTTGTTAACATCATCCAGACCAGCTATCACTGCCTGACCCAAAGAGACGCCACCGTCATTGCAAGGGACCTGCCGGTGAATCAGCACCCGAAACCCGTGTGATGCCAGTTTGGGGACGACCAGTTGAACCAGCAGCGCGTTTTGAAAAACGCCGCCACTCAGCGCCACGGTATGCAAACCCGTTTCAACCCGGATCAACGCACAAAGCTGGAGGATCATATCCGCAATAGTAAGATGGAAACGGGCGGCAATGACAGACCGGGATATGGCATGTTCCATATCAAACAGCACAGCATCAAACAACCCTGCCAATCTGACTTGTTTTGGCGCTGCAGAGGCGTCGAAAGCAAACGGATAAGGCTGCAACCCGTCCTGATGAAATTCCGGGGACAGGAAACCCGTCTCCGCAGCCTGCTGGAGCTCAATCGCAGCCTGGGCTTCATACGAAGCCTGATCACAAATGCCCACGAGCGCGCTGACCGCATCGAACAGCCTGCCCATCGATGAGGTTTCAGGCGTGTTGATTTTGTGCTCGACTTGCTGCCGCACCAGCATCGCATCTGCTGAACAGAACACCCCGGTGGGATAATCCTCAGGAGGCAGCAGCGCATGCAAGTAAGCAGCAGCTGTCCGCCAGGGGTTATGGATCGCAGCGTCACCTCCGGGCAGCGGTAAATATTCCAGATGCGCCGCTCTTTGAAATCCCCGATAGTCGCCCACAAACCATTCCCCACCCCAGATAGCGCCGTCCTCACCGTAGCCTGTGCCGTCTAAGGCAACACCGATCACCGGACCATCATCCAGCGTCCAGCCATTATCCACCAAACACGATGCGATATGCGCATGATGATGCTGCACCAGCACCGGAGCCGGTAATCGTCTTTGGTCAGCAAATTCCCGGGCAAATCGCGTGCTCAGGTAGTCAGGGTGCATATCTGAAGCGACCAGTTGGGGGGTCAAATGAAACAGGTGCTGGTAAGTTGCCAGCGCTTCTTCATAATGGTCAAGCGTTTCAATGCTTTCCAGGTCACCGATATGCTGGCTGACAAAAGCGTTTGTGTCCCGGGTTAATGTAAATGTGTTCTTGAGAAGCGGACCTGCGGCGAAAACCTGGGGGAGTGAAAACGGCAGGACCACTGGCAAGGGCGCATAACCCCGGGCGCGGCGCAAGGATTGCGTGAGGTGCACGGACCGCATCCCAGATGCTGGCTCTGGCGCGCCATCGTCCTCTGCGCCAGCAAGCTGGTTAACGCCGTCTTCTGGCATTTCAAACTGGACAATCTGCATCACAGTATCATCATACCGCGCGTGGATGTCTCTGTTATGCAGGAGAAATGCATCCGCCAGCCCATTTAAACGCTCGAGTGCCTCCGCATTGTCTTTCGCGATTGGTTCCTCCGACAGGTTGCCGCTGGTCATCACCAATGGGCGTCCCACATCGTGCAGCAGGAGATGATGCAGCGGGGTGTAGGGGAGCATGACACCCAGGGTATGCATATGGGGTGCAATCCTGTCGGCCACAGGTGCATCAGAAAGACGCTGCAGGAGGACGATGGGGCACTGCGGAGAATTGAGCAGAGCGGCTTCTGCAGGTGAGACCGCACACAGCTTTTGCGCATCCTCAACACTGGAAACCATGACGGCAAAAGGTTTGTGAGGGCGATGTTTGCGTTCCCGCAACCGGTTCACCGCTTCATCATTGGTGGCATCACACGCGAGGAGAAAACCGCCCAGCCCTTTGACTGCCAGGATTTGACCTTCCAGCAGGAGCTCCTTCGCCCGGGCAAGGACCTGGTCGTTTCCCCGATGCTCCAGCAAACGATCCCCCAGACCTTTTTCAACCATCCATATGTGCGGTCCACAGACAGGGCATGCGTTGGGCTGCGCATGAAAGCGCCTGTTCGCCGGATTGCTGTATTCTTCGGCACATGTTTCACACAGGGGAAAATCCCGCATAGTCGTATTGGGGCGATCATAGGGCATATCGGTGATGATGGTGAATCGCGGACCGCAGTTTGTGCAATTAATAAAGGGATAGCGGTAGCGCCTGTCTGCGGGGTCAAAAAGTTCCCGCCGGCAATCGGGGCATGTGGCGACATCGGGTGAAATAAGCTGGTATTGCCCTGTTTGCTGTTCTGAATGGCGAATCGTAAAGTCCGGATAATGTGCCGCTTCTACTGCCTGTGACCGGATGCCCGTGATGTGCGCCAAAGGAGGCGCTTGTGTGCCCAGGGCAGTGATGAACGCGGCGAGTTGTTCGCCGGGCCCCTCGACTTCAATATCTACACCTCCGGAGTGGTTCAATACCCACCCGTGCAGCCCCATGTGCACCGCCAGGTTATAGACAAACGGGCGAAAGCCAACGCCCTGCACAACACCCGTTATAGAAATGCGGCAAGCAGTGGTATCCAAAATATTTGCACATCTGGCTGACGGCACGCAGCGCCATCAGCTCAAGCGCGCCTCCAACCAGGCGATCCACGCATCCATACCCTCACCTGTTTTAGCAGAAAGACAAATAACCTGAGCTTCCGGATTCAAACCACGGACCAGGTCGCGGAAGATGTCGATGTCAAAATCAAGATAAGGCATCAGATCCGTCTTTGTCACAACCACCAGGTCAACCGCTTCGAAGATCGCGGGATACTTATAAGGCTTGTCATGGCCCTCCGGCACACTGAGCAGACAGATATTGGCGTTTTGACCGAGGTCAAACGAAACAGGACAGATCAAATTCCCCACGTTTTCAACAAAGACCAGATCCAGCCCATCCAGGGGCAGCTCCGGCATTGCCCGGCGGATCATCGGGGCATCCAGATGGCATCCTCCCCCGGTGTTGATCTGCACAACGGGCGCGCCCGTCGTAGCGATTCTGTCCGCATCCACTTGCGAAGCCACATCACCTTCGATAACGCCAATGCGGCAATCAGGCATCGCGCCAATGGTCGCCATCAACAATGTGGTTTTTCCTGCACCGGGTGACGCCATAATATTGATAACCTGAACGTCTTCTTTTGAAAAAACAGCCCGATTATCAGCAGCCACCAGTTCATTTGCCGTTAATAAACGCTCAACGACAGGGACGCGACCCGCTGCAGAGGCTGTATTTGGGGAATCTTGTGATGCGCTTTTTGTTTCAACCATGATCTTTTACCTCCTCGTAACCCGAAACCGTAATGCTCTCTACATAGAATTCCTTGCCCGCTATAACATCACCGCCCAATGCGCTGCAAGATGGACAAACCCAATTCCGGTCTTCAGGCTCAAATTCCTGCCCGCATTGGCGGCAGCGAAAGCGTGTTTTGATGCGCCTGAACTGCAGGACAGCGCCTTCAGCGACTGTTCCGGGCGAGAGTATATCGAAATAGAATTGTATGGAATCATCGATAAAGCTCGCGAGTTCACCGATGACAAGTTGTATTTCAGTGACACTTTTAGCTTCTGCGTTTGCCGCATGTTCAGAGACAATGCGCAGAATATCCTCAGTAATCGACATTTCATGCATAAGGTCGATCCTCTGTCAGCGGGGCAGACACCTCTGCAATGAGCGCAATGATTCTTTCTGCTGCCGGCGCAACCAGGCTTGCGGCTTCTGCAGAGAGGCCTTCGCCAAAATCAAAATCGTTCCCTTTGATGGATAGCAAGACCGCCTCCGGAGCCCGTCCATACATCTGTTGGGACAGCGCTAACACAGTTGCTGGACGAAATTGATGGGATACAAGCGGCGCTTCATACCCAGCTGTTAGTTTTTCCTCGTGGATGTCCTCCGGAATCGTTCCCACATGCGCGTCTACAAAGATCAGTAAATCATAGTCTTTAACCGTCTCCGCCAATTCCGGCACGAGTTGGTGGAGCACAATCGTGTCCACACTATGCCCCAGATCGTCATAGCCATCATCAAGAGCATCGAGAGCCGGTCGCCCGACGTGCGACCGTACTGCATTAACGACAACAGGTCCCAGTCCATCATCGCGGCGGAAAATGTTGCCAAAACCGGCAACGAGTGTTCGTTTCAACACACAGCCTCCTGTAAATAAATCCGAGCCAATACCGTATACCAACTTTAACGAGAAAGTTATTTACTATATTACCCTATTTGCGTCTTATTTCAAGGGGAGACATCCTCCATACCGCAGCGCGCTGCCTCGCCCGGGCATAGTGCATACCAACCGGTAAGGACCGCCCCGCACTTTCCGTCGGCAGTCACAACCTCGGCATCCACCACTTCGACGCGCGACATAACCGTGATGAGTGCTGCCGATATAGGATCTCCACAGACCTTCTGCAGCGTAACGGGCGATCAACTACAGACCCATCCTGCAATTCCAGCTGCGCATTGTAGAACATAGTATCCGGATCATCCGCCAACGCAATGAGCCGCCCGACCACCTGCCCCCACAGTCCATCCCGCGCATAGATAGCCTCCGCGGTGCGGAGCAGCGGCGGTGCAGGCAATTCGGTCGGGGGTTCAGCATAAGGCGTTTCCCCAGGGGCGAATGCCATGGAAATAAGCTGGAAATGTGTAGCAAGGACATGCTGTGTGTCGCGTCCCGGACTATAAGGGTGTCCGGTGACAGTCACCCGTTTATCCACAAATGGATAATACTGCGGGATAGGTCGGTACCCCAGCACATAGCGTGTTCCATCATCAAGGATCAGCCATTAGCCCTGCAAGCGCTTGCCACCCGGTATGGGATCAATCTCAAAGCGACCCTCACACTGCATCACCGGTCCAAAAGCGGGCTCCAAATCAAGTCCATCCGCTTTGTCTTCTGGAAATTCTGGCAGGGTCAGCAGTATCATCCATGGTTTCGCTCCCGTGTACATAAAAATCTCCGAGGTCAGCAAACAATTTGCTTGCCTAACCTCGGAGATATAGGTGCAACATATGCACAACCTGCGTGCCGGAAAAACTAGTCCCGTTGGAGTGTGTCCAGCACCTCACCATCAGGTCCAACAAGCTCAATATGGAAAGGCATTTGGCCCATCGCATGCGTCGAGCAGGAAAGGCATGGGTCGTAAGCGCGAATCGCCGCTTCAACACGGTTCAGCATACCTTCGGTCAGATTATTGCCGTCCACATAACGCTTCGCGACCAGGTTCACGGAGTGATTCATCGCCCACGCATTCCCAGCCGTGGCGACGATCATATTGACTTTCCGGATGACGCCATTATTGTCCGTCCAGTAATGATGGAACAACGTGCCCCGCGGCGCTTCCAGCACGCCGACACCCTCGCCGGTGATCGTGCCCTGGGGATTGACCACATCATTACTCAGAATTTCGGGGTTATCCACCAGTTCCCTGGCGCGCTCAAGGGAGTGCACCAGTTCAATAAGTCGCGCATAGTGGTAATACAGGGTACCTTCCAGCGGTTTACCGCCGTTGATCGATTTCCAGATTCTCATCTCACCCTGTGCGATGGGGGTGTTGATATGGCTGGCAGCATTCAATCGTCCCAGGGGACCCACGCGGTAGATACCTTCCGGATAACCGCGCTTTTTGTAGTAAGGAGCCTTGAGATAAGTATAGGGATTCACATGCTCAGCGATATAATCCAGGTAGTGCGTCGGATCAAATTCTTCCAGAAGCGCACCTTCTGCATCCACCATCCGCAGCGCGCCATCATAAAGCTCCAGCGCCCCATCCTTTTGAACCAGGCCCATATAGGCTGACGGGAATACAGCGAACTCACCCACAACGTCCGCGTTATTCATTGCCCAATCCTTGAAGAACGCAATACCGACCTGGGCTGTCTGAATATGCGCATCAACTTCACTGAGAATCCAGTCCCGGTCTGCGGGCTGCAGCGGTTTTGTAACACCACCGGGCACGCCATAAATGGGGTGTACCCGGCGCTCGCCCAGCTTGCGAATAATTTCCTGCCCAAAAGCGCGCAGTTTTACCGCTTTAATCGCCAGGTCAGCGTTGACGCCAATAACCCCCACCACATTCCGGATTTTCGGATCGGCATCAAATCCAAGGATTAAATCCGGACCCGCCAACTCGAAGAAGTGCATCCCATGGGACTGTATCATCTGCCCCATATGCATAAGCTCACGCAGTTTGTGCGCCGTGGGCGTGGGCGTGGTACCCGCAATCACATCACATGCTTTCGTCGAAGCCAGATGGTGGCTGACCGGGCATATACCGCATGTACGCGGTGTAATCTGCGGCATTTCGTAAAACATCCGGCCTTCACTGAACTTTTCGAAGCCGCGAAACTGTTCTACATGGAAAAAGCATTCATTAACCTTTCCCGCATCATCCAGGTGAATTGTGATTTTCGCATGACCTTCAATGCGGGTGACCGGTGAAATCGTTATTTTTTGTGCCGTCATCTTTACCCTCCATCCATACCATACTTCAGCACTTTACCTTCCAACTTGGGCATTCGGCCCTCCAACAATTCTGTCAATACAAACCAAATCGCATCCGCAGAAGGCGGGCAACCAGGCAAAAAGATATCGACGGGAACAACATCCCCCACACCCATGACGTGATCGGTCAATGGTGTCAGATCTTCATGCACCGGGATTTCGCCATCAACTGTACTCTCGGTCTCAATATAACCACGGCGCAAAACCTCTTCCGTGGGGAAGAAATTACGCATCGTGCAGATGCCTCCGGTTACCGCGCAATCACCCATCGCTATCAATATTTTGCAGCGATCACGCATTAACTTGGCTTCTTCTTCCTCGTCCACGTTGCCAATGCCACCTGTCAGGATCCCGACATCCACACCCTCTACAGGCGGGTGCTTCAAATCTGTAATCGGCGTTGAACTGAGCTCCACATATTTGAGCAGTTCGACAATTCTCTCGTCGATATCCAAAAATGACATATGGCAACCAGCACAGGATTCTAACCACTGTGAAGCTACTTTGATTTTTCCCATACAAAACTCCTTCTACGTAAAACGGATATTAACCTAAATTCCACTGCCCATATCCCATTCTACAGTTAGATCTACAAAATCTCAGCCAGTTTTACCAAGACTTCAGCATCGTCACGCACACCTTCCGGCATCGGTAGAACTGCCGTCAGCGGCAGCACTTTGCCCTCAAGGTTTGTGAAGTGACCGCTACGCTCATACCAGAGCGGCGCCGGCAAGACAACATCGGCTTTTTCTGCCAATGGCGACATATAACTTGCCTGTACAACAGTAAAAGCATCATTCAATTTTTCCAATAAACCAGCATCTTCTGCCTGTTCACCCATCAGGAACACCTGCGTCTTTGCGCCGTTCGGTGTCATGTGCGACAGCCCAACGTTCTCCGCGCCCTTGCCGTTGCGCGCTGGACTCAGGGCAATATAGCTGAGTTTATCGGCTAGCGGGCGGAAAGCCGCCATCACTTTGCCTTTAATCGCCACGCTGTAAACCAGGACAATTTTCTCCGCATCAGCAGCAGCTTTGGCAACCTTGTCGGCATCGGCATAGGATACGGTCATATCCGCACGCGGGCTGAGTGTATTCTCGGATTCGGCAATGACAGCCACTGTTGCGCCCTTATCTGCTGCGCGGTGAATCAGGTAACCGATCACCCGTTGATATTCAAGCGGGTCCGCACCAGCCACCACAATAAAATCAGCCTCTGCGATGTCGCTGATTGTGCCAACCGAGCCAAAGCCCAATACCGGCGCCTCGGATTCCAACATTCCAGCCCTGGAACCCACCTTTTTAAACAGGGAACTGAACGCCTGGAGTGCTTCATTGGTAGTCGCACCGGTCGCAAAACCCTCAGCGTTACCCTCCTTGAGCTTGCTGGACACCAGACCCAGGGCTTCATCCCAACCTGCCGGCACTAACTTGCCGTCGCGTCGAACCAGCGGTTGCTTGACACGTTTCCGCTCATCATAAAGAGGTGTAAAGCGTCCATCAACACAGAGCAAACCACCATTGGGATCAGAACCAAAGACGCCGTCCACACGCAGCAAACGATTGTAGCGCGTGACCACGTCCAACGTGCAGCCTACACTACACTGCATACACGTGGTTTGCGTGTGTGTAACATCTTTCTCCCGACCGCCGTAAGCGCTCCGGGCATCAATGAGCGCACCTGTGGGGCATACTTGCAGGCATGTCCCGCACTCAACGCATGTTGATTCACCAAACGGCACATTGAGATCAGCCATAATCATGGATTCAGAACCACGCTCCCGCACGTTTAATGTATGGTTCGCGGCAATTTCGTCGCATGCCCGTACACAACGCGTACAGAGAATGCAGCGATTGTGATCCATAATAAAGTATTTGCGCGAAGCATCAACGCTCAATTTATCGTAGGGACGGGGATACATAAAATGATCCAATCCATAACGATATGCGGCATCCTGTAACTCACAATTACCGCTCATCTGGCAGAACATGCAGTAGTGGTTGCGTTCAGCAAATAGCAATTCCAACACAAATTTCCGAACCTCAACTGCGCCCTCAGATTCAGTCTCTATCTCCATCCCATCCGCAACCGGACAGGTACAAGATGACTGCAAACCGCGCATCCCCTTTACCTCTACCATGCACATTCGGCAGGCACCCCATGCACTTAAATCAGGATGGTAGCAGAGGACAGGGATATCGACACCGGCAGCCTGGGCTGCTTCAAGAATGGTCTGGCCGCTTTGTGCCGTGACCTTTTTTCCGTTGAAAGTGATTTGCACCTCGCTCATACGTACTTCGCCTCCTCACACATTCTCAGCTATTTCTTCTGACGTTAGGTTTTGTCAGGTTTATTTTTATAAAAGCTTAACGCTTCTTTAATCCCGAATACAGGCTTCAAATTCCTCATAGAAGTACTTCAATCCAGTGAGAATGGGCACTGGTGCAGCCTGACCCAATCCACAGAAACTGGCTTGTTGTACATAATTGGCAATTTCACCCAACCGGTCCAAATCCGCTCGTTTTGCCATACCTTTGCGCAGCCGGTCCAGTGCTTCCAGCATCTGAGCATTACCGACCCTGCAAGGTGTGCACTTGCCGCACGACTCGGTTTTAAAGAAGCGAATCAATACATAGGCAAGGTCAACCACATCGGTGTCCTCATCACAAATAAGCAGCGCACCACTGCCCAATCCCGCGCCCATATCACGCATTGTAGCAAAATCCATAGGCACATCCAGAAACTCAGCAGGGATGATACTGCCTGAAGAACCGCCTGTTTGGGCACACTTAAAGGCTTTGCCGTTCTTCATTCCGCCACCATAAATATCAATAATTTCCCGCAGCGTGGTACCCATCGGCGCTTCGATCAGTCCTGTGTTTTGCACATCGCCCAATACTGTGTACACCTTGGTGCCAGGATTCCGTTCGGTGCCAATTGTACGGTACCAGTTTGCCCCATTAAGAATAATGGGCGGAATGTTAGCGATAGTCTCAACATTATTGACTACGGTGGGTAAACCGCGGAAGCCCTTAACCGTGGGATAAGGAGGGCGGATACGGGGAATACCCCGTTTTCCTTCCAGGCTCTCCAGGAGGGCGGTTTCCTCGCCGCAAACATATGCCCCGGCACCCGCATGGATGTGGACATGGAAGGAGAAACTACTCCCCAGGATATTGTCACCCAGCAAGTTTTCTGCTTCAGCTTGTTCAATAGCATGCCGCAGAATATCTGCCGACATTGCATATTCGCCGCGAATATAAATCCACCCTTCATGCGCTCCGACAGCATAGCCAGTTAAAGCCATGCCCTCCAGAACTGCGTGGGGATCGCCCTCAAGAATCAAACGGTCCTTAAATGTCCCTGGTTCAGATTCATCGGCATTACAAACGACATATTTAACCTCTTCGGGTCGCTGCGCCACGAAAGACCATTTGAGTCCGGTGGGAAAACCTGCACCACCACGCCCCTGCAAGTTTGAGGTTCTGACCTCACCCAATACATCCGCCGGCGACATTTCCGCCAGGGCTTTTCCGAGCGCAAAATAGCCATCAGAAGCGATATAATCCTCAAGGTTATAGGGATCAATGGCTCCTGCGCGTTTAAGCACCACACGCTTCTGGGCAAATAGCGGTTCGCTTTCTACGCCCAGGGTTTCTACAACATCTGCCGTTAATTCATCAGGAGCTTGCATAGCGTTCACCACACGCCCTTTATACAAATGCTCTTCTACAATAAGGGCAGCGTCCTCAGGTTTAACAGGTCCATAGACAACAGCATCAGGATAAACAATAACAACCGGTAACAAATCAGTGCGGCTGACTTGCCCGGTGTATCCTACCTGGACCTCGTCTTCCAGACCGTAGAATGAAAGTTCAGCCTCAATTGCCAGCTTGGTTTCTTCAGCTTTACGGGATAAACTCAGTGGATCGCCTGAGACCAAAACAGTGGAACGGATCATGCTGCACCCCCCTGAGAAGTGACTTCATCCGCTTCGAGATAGGAAGATATAATTTCTTTAACTTTCTCTGGTGTAAGATTACCATAAATATTGTCATCAACCATCATCACCGGACCGACTGCGCAAGCGCCAATACAACTCGTTGGTAACAGCGTCCATTTTCCATCAAGTGTTGTATTGCCAAATGGGATACCCAACGCCTTCTCCAGCGCTTCCCAGACTTCGCGACCACCAACCACATGACATGGGGCATCCTGACAGAAGCGAATGACATGTTTTCCGACCGGCTTCAGATTGATCATGCTGTAAAAGCTGGCGACACTGTAAACCTTGCTTGTGGGCAGCTTTAATCTGTTAGCAACGATTTCCAGATGTTCTGATGTCAAATACCCAAATGCCTGGTTAAGTTCCCTCAGAACTTCAACCAGGGTCTCCTGGTCAGCCCCATACGCGTCGATTATCTTATTCGTTGTAGCCAAGGTCTCTTCCATACGCACCCCTTCTTTGACTGAAATGGAATATACTCGTTATGTTTACACAATCGCCAAGATGCCTATTCCAACTCTAAGTCGCTTCATGCATCGTCAATGGATCCAAGCCATACCTGACAACAGTAAAATGTAAAAAGAATACCTATCTACTCAATGCTGATAGCTTTAACCGGGCAAACCTGCGCGCAAATGCCACAGCGAATACAGGTTTCAGGGTCAATAACATGCGCAGCTTTAGCCTGCCCACTAATTGCATTTACAGGGCAGTTACGCGCGCATCGCGTGCACCCTATACAGGTATCCGGGTCTACCTTGAATTCGATGAGAGCCCGGCATACTTTTGATGGGCACTTTTTTTCATAGATATGGGCTTCATATTCGTGACGGAAATGTTCAAGTGTGCTCAAAACGGGGTTAGGTGCACCCTGCCCAAGACCGCACAAGGAACCCAGCTTAACAGAATGCGCGAGTTTTTCCAGAGTCGCAATATCACCCGGTTTCCCTTCGCCCCCACATATCCGGTTCAGGATATCCAGCATTTGTTTGGTACCAACCCGGCACGGCGTGCATTTACCGCATGATTCTTCTTGCGCGAACTCCATAAAGAAGCGTGCGATATCGACCATGCACGTATCTTCATCCATCACCACAAAACCGCCGGATCCCATCATCGATCCCACAGAGACCAACGATTCGTAATCAACCGGCATATCCAGATATTTTTGGGGAATACACCCCCCCATCGGACCACCGGTCTGGACTGCTTTGAAAGCTTTGTCGTCCAGGATTCCCCCGCCCACATCATATACGATTTCACGCAGCGTAATACCCAGGGGAACCTCTATAAGACCTGTGCGTTTAACTTTTCCAGCAATAGCAAAGGTTTTGGTTCCCTTACTCTTTTCGGTGCCCATAGACGCAAACCATTCCCCACCCTTGAGTAAGATTTGCGGCACATTCGCATAGGTTTCCACATTATTGATGTTGGTAGGTTTTTGCCATAAACCTGAAACCGCCGGAAATGGCGGTCGCGTACGAGGTTGTCCCCGCTGACCTTCAATAGATTGCATAAGAGCGGTTTCCTCACCACATACAAAAGCCCCTGCCCCCATACGGACCTCAAGATCAAAGTTGAAACCTGTTCCGAAGATATTCTCACCGATGAGTCCATAAGTGCGTGCCTGCTCGATAGCTATCCGGAGCGTCTTGATCGCAATCGGATATTCTGCCCGGACATAGAAGTAACCCTGGGCTGCGCCGATCGCATAGGCGGCAATCGCCATACCCTCTATCACAGCGTGCGGATCGCCTTCAAGGACACGGCGATTCATAAATGCGCCAGGATCACCTTCGTCACCGTTACAAATGACATACTTGATATCACCAGCAGCACGCCGCGCGAACGACCATTTCAACCATGTCGGGAACCCCGCCCCTCCACGACCGCGTAATCCTGAGTTCTTTAATTCCTCAAGAACTTGTTCGGGCGTCATCTCGGTAAGTACTTTTGCCAAAGCCGCATAACCATCTTCGGCAATGTAGTCTTCAATATCTTCAGGGTTGATCTTGCCCACATTCCGCAGAACAACGCGCACCTCTTTTACGGAAGGTGCGGGTAAGGGTTCAACCACCAACCCCTGATAGCGTAATTCTTCTACCGGGCGCCCTTTTAAAAGATGCTCTACCGCAATAATACCGGCGTTTTCAGGGCTAAGGTGCGCATAATGTACACCATCAGGATAAACGACCGCTTCAACACCACGGGCGAGATTCGCCAGCACATCCTGAGCGTGTAAAAGCTGTACCTCTTCTGCTAAATTCAAATCTTCGATTTCGGCGGTCAAAGCAGAACTAAATGCCGCTGCAGCATCAGGGGGTCCGCTGACTATAATATTTGCACGATATACCATAGTTCACCTTTAAAGGAATAGGATTTTACCTATTTTACTAACCACTCAGTGACCGCTTCCCCGCCAATAACATGTTTCTCAATCAAAACAGGAACGCGCTCTGAGTCAATCTTACCGTAAGTCACAAGGTCATGAGTACCGACCTGGATCTGAACAATGGGCTCACTCTCACACAAGCCAATACAACCAGTTTGGGTGACAACCACATCGGCAATATCACGCTTTTCAATTTCGTTCAAAATTGCAGTCATTGTATCGCGCGCACCAGCTGCGATACCGCACGTGCCCATAGCAACCACGACCCGTACTTGCGCGCCCTCACCTGCCATCTCTCGTCGCTGCAATACACGTTCTTTTATTTTGCGTAATTCTTCTAAACTTTTCATTTCGAATATCCTCCTGACTTGGATAAGTGAAAGTGATCTCACTGATTTATAAAAGAATAATCTAAAACTCGAACTACTGATTTACCACATCAGAATGTAAAACTTGCCATCCCTCTTCAAGCGTTTGGCGCATAAAAGCTAAAACCTCAGGGTCCGAAAACGGAATATCATCCCCCAAAACCTCACGGAGCTCTATTGTATTGAAATCAAATACATGCTCATCAATACGATGATGGTAGGACAGGTCGATTTGTGGATTGCCTACAATAAGGCAAAGCAATGTACCAACAAGATCCCCGATTGGAGGTCGATCAATATGGCTAACCTGAAAAACAGCTTCCGTTATAGTCCCAACTTGAGGTTGGGAGTCGATATTAAAAGTCCCACCGCACATTTCCGCAGTCTGCTTCAGAAAAGGAATCCCCAAGCCGATTTTACGGGTTGTACGCGTCGTAGTCCAGGGATCTGCAATTCTGGAAAGCATTTCGGCATCCATACCGCGTCCATTATCCCTGATGAGAATCGATAAGCGGTCCGTCTTGTAATCTTCAGTAATGTCAATGTACAGGCGTGTCGCGCTTGCGTTTATACTATTCTCTGCGATATCAAGAATATGCTGAGACAAATCGCGGAAAACAGTCATTGATATTTGCGCAACACCTTTGCTACATCTTGTGGTTGCAAACGCCCTTCAATATCGTCATCAATCATAACGACCGGCGCCTGTGAACAAGCTCCGACACAACGGCAAATCTCAAGAGTGAACCGGTCATCCTCGGTGGTTTGTCCCATTTTTACACCCAACACCTGTTGAAATTTCTCAATAAGCGTGGGACCACCGCGAACGTAACAAGCCGTTCCTAAACAAACACTCACTTTGTGGCGTCCGATGGGGCTCATACGGAAAAAAGAATAGAAAGTCAAAACACCATAGATGTGACTTAAGGGTACACCAAGTTCATCAGAAATGTAGTGCTGCATTGCGGGCGAAACATAACCTAACTGTTCCTGGGTCAAAGTCAATACGACCATAGTAGCGCCGGGGCGATCCTTGTTTTCGGCAAGTATTTTATCTAATACTACCTTTTGTTCGGGATCAAGCTCCACAACACGCGGGGAGGTTTCCTCTGCCAAAATACTCACTATGTCACCTCGTTGTGAGATTCACTCTCAGAAATCGAATTTGCGTCAAACCACTGCGAAAGTATAACACAAGACCGTGTATGTCAAATTGCAACCATCAATGGATGTGAAGTAAGATGGAGCCACATCTGAAAGTAGACCTTTAGGGTCGCGAGACCAATGCATAGTATACCGCGAGAGCAAATTCCCGCCAGATGACATTACACCGCTTTTATGGGTGATGGACCGCGCATACTAAATGCGAAAAGCTACAAATATATTTCAAGTGCCCGCAACATTCAGGACGCTGAGCACGCTCATGGCACATACACCCGGCAGCCATCCTCATGCTGCAATGCCCGTCGCAGCGCTGCCACCGAAGGCGGTCCGTTAAACTCAAAAATGGTACTGACCTTCCCAATCCAATCCAGCCAATGTGCATCCGAGTTGCTGATAATCGGCATCTTTGGCGGTAAGTCAAATTTTTTGCGGGCTTGAACGGGATGCACGTTATGCGATACTTCCACAGCATCCGCCATGAAATCAGTCGGCCACAAACCCAACACCGTCATTAACCCGTTTGCGCGGTCAATGTGCGCGGGAATAACCAGGCCCCCCAATTCATGCACACGCTGGGCAGCATCTTCCAATCCGACTGTGGCAGGGGCTTGCAAAAGACGCGTGTCTTCCGCGATATATTCCCCTTCCGCATCCACCAGGAATTGCCGTCCAAAACGATCAACGTCATTTTCAAGCGGGAGCAACCAACCATCCACCATCTGCTGCCACTGCTTGATCTGTTCGCACGTATCAAAGATGCAAAGTACATCAACCTCTTCTCGAACCTGAAGCTCCATGCCAGGGAAAACGTGGATCCCTGAGTTTGCAGCGGCTTCCATAACCGCCTCAACATTACCGGAAGTATTGTGATCCGTCACGGCAATGATATGGATCCCCTTATGCTTAACCGTATCGATGATTAACGGGGGGATCATCTCAACTTCAGCGCAAGATGATAATACGGTATGCAGATGCAGATCAGCGCGATATGTTTCCATCCCGCACACGATGCAACTTATATGCCCAATGCAATCAAGCGAGAGACAGTTTCGTAAACAGGTTCCGGGCTGACGAGAATGACAACACCCTGCTGATCAGCTTTTGCCAATGTAGCTTCCGGAACTGGAGCGCCTTCAGCCACAACAATGCCCGAAATACCCAGTAAAGAAGCCACAGCGACAATGTTCGCGTGCGTTTGCAGGGTAACCCACAAACTCCCGGGTTTCGCTCCTGCCATCACACAGCTCAGTAAATCAGCCACATACCCGCTCAATACTTCATTATCCAGGGATTCTGCGCCTGCAATTACATCCATTCCTGTTTGTTCAACAACATCTCGAACTTTCATGTTTTCCAGTTCCTCCGACACTCCATCAAGTCTGGCTTAACCCGCACTTGTTTCCTCAGGCGAAACATTAAACGTCATCTGTAATCTGGTGCCCACACCGACGGCAGACCACATGCTCATTTTGTCAGCGCAGCGCTTTATGTTTGTCAATCCCATTCCGGCGCCAAAACCCATTTCACGAACTTGCGTGGACGCAGTCGAATAACCAGGTTGACGGGCGCGGTCCACGTTTTCAATTCCAGGACCTGTATCTTGCGCAATGACATTAATTTCTGAATGCTGTATATCTGCCAGAATAAATCCCCCTGCATCGGTGTGGATTACCAGGTTGATTTCAGCCTCATAAGTCGCTATCGCGACCCGACGGGCTAATTGAGGAGAAGCACCTATGCGCAAAAGAGCTTGTTTGATTTTGGCAGATGCATCACCACCGCTTGAAAAATCGCCTTTCTTTACCCGGTAACGGAGCTGCAAACTGGTATTTTCCGATTCAAGAACTTCGAAAAAATGCTGCGGACGATCCTGAATGGCTTCGGCTTCACTGTACACCTCCTGAAGGGCGCGCAGAAGGGCCATCGTTATATCGCCCGGTGTAATGATACCTACCAGTTTACCGCGCGAATCAATGACAGGCATACGCCCGATACCTGTTTCCTCAAAACGCCGCAGGGCTTCCATCACCGGCTCTTCAGCCTGGGCTGTGACCAAATCCCCGCACGTCATAAAGTCACTCACCGGACTATCGAGTTTTGATTCTTCCAGCGCATGGATAAGGTCTTCGATACTCACGATGCCGATTAATTTTGAATCAAGGACGACGGGAACACCGGATATTCGCAGTTCGCGCAACAAGTCCTTCAGTTGTTTCATCGTGGCGTCGGGAGGCAGCGTATACAATGTTGTTGCCATCACGCGCGATACGTTCTCTTCGCGGATTAGCTCGTGTATTTTAGAAAGTGCGCCGCCGCTGCTCATAACAGCCAGGAGGGCAAATTGTTTTCTCATGAACCAGCCCGCATTAAGGGAAGCTTCCCCATGCCCTTGAGACCTGCAGCGTATAATAATCCTGCGGCTTCAAACATCGTATAAGGAGAGAGTATCACAGCTATGCCCATCTCTTCTGCCAGAGCAAGGGTTTCGGCAGGAGGATACTTGCTCCTTACAAAAACGACAACGGGGGCTTCTGCAATATCAGCGGTCCGTATGGCTTGAGGATTCGTTAACCCGGTCATCAAAAGCATATTAGGTTTGGTGAATAGCAAAACATCACTCATCAAATCAGATGCGCACGCAGTCGAAACACTTACAGTAAAAGGCACGCCAACTAAAACCTCACCGTGGACAGCCCCAACGATTTCATCTAAAGTCATTTTGCGCTTTCCTCCTATGTTGGGTACATGTATTTGTGTGGATGCTCATGGCAAAAGAAGCACCATAGCATACAAGCACAAAACACACCTTTTTATTTGACGCCGTGCCGAGAAGGTAAAATAACACACAATCTACGAATCCCATACAACGATGCGTACCGAAATCCAACCTGGTCATGGTAACATGAACACCCGCACTGTCCAGCATACTGCACCTCAGTCTCTGATCAGTAAATGAGCGGCGTGTTATCTTGTTACGTGGCAATAGACCACATTATAACATCAACGCATTGAAACGTATGTTCAAAAAACTGCACTCTTGCCATCTGTGCTCTGGTGATTATAATGAATCCAGTTATAAGTTAATAGAATCGCCTTTATTTACACTTTATTCACAACGTATTCCAGCATAAACCATGCTCATTATCGATAAGATAACACTGCGGGGAAGATTGTACGCCACCCATGAGGTAAAGGTCATTGAAGCAGCCGCAAATTAAAAAAGTGGGACTTGTCTATAATTCACGTGTCGAAGCCGCATTACCCCTGGTCAAGGAAAATCAGCACTTGGCTTGATGCGCGAA
This sequence comes from uncultured Chloroflexia bacterium, assembly GCA_963700595.1. Lineage (GTDB taxonomy): Bacteria > Chloroflexota > Anaerolineae > B4-G1 > SLSP01 > PWVB01. The sequence goes on along the minus strand of CAVOYE010000005.1, from coordinate 419,855 downwards.
ATATCCAAACCTGGCATTGCTCGACAGAAGAACATCCTGCCAGCATCCAATCTGCTGACCTCGTATTGACGCTGGGAGGTGATGGGTCAATCCTCAGAGCAATGCAAACAACTGCAGCAGCGGGAATACCTCTGTTGGGCATAAATATGGGGCGCGTGGGCTTTCTGACGGAAACACTGCCAGATGATTGGGAGAAAACGTTGGAACGCGTATTGGATGGCAGCGCCCATATAGAAGAACGCATGATGCTCTGCGTGACCCTCATTCGTGATGGGAACGCTATCGCTCAGGAAACAGCCCTGAATGATGCCGTTGTGAGCCGCAGCGCGCTGGCGCGCACCGTCAGACTCACAACCTATGTTGATGGCGCCCTGCTGACCCGGTATGTGACCGATGCCCTCATTCTTGCCACCGCTACTGGCTCCACCGCATATGCTTATGCATTAGGTGGACCTATTTTACCTCCATGGCTCAATAATATTCTCCTGGTGCCCGCTGCCCCACATTTGAGCCTGGAACGCCCTCTCGTCCTCGATGCTGAAGCCGTGGTGGAAGTAAAAATTGATACAGAAATTCCGGGGATGCTCTCTGTAGACGGTCGAATGGAAGGCGAACTGCTGCATGACGACATTGTTCGCATCCAACGCAGCCATGTAAGAGCCCGTTTCTTACGCCTGCGTAATCGCAACGATTACTACCGGACCCTGGTCGCGCGCTTAATCCCCCGCAATGGAGATTAATATGACCGAACTCAATGATGAAATCCTGGTCTGCCATTGGCACCCGCAGACGGAGACGACGCTGCGGTGTTATCAGTGTAATACCCCTATCTGTGCGAAGTGCGCGTACAGAACTCCCGTAGGCTATATATGCCGTGATTGCCGCAAAGGACATAAAAAGCGTTTTGAGCAGTCCACGCGCACCGATTATGTTATTACTGTTATCGGTGCAATCTTACTTGGGGGCATCGCCAGCCTAATTCCCATGATCGGCAGCTGGTGGTTTATCCTCTTTCTATCCCCCCTCTCCGGCACCTTAATCGCTGAAGTTATCTGGCGTGCGGTTGGGCGCCGCTACGGGCAGCATCTCTGGTGGTTGGTTGTGGCGGGAATAACTGTCGGGACATTGCCCGTTCTCGGCATTGGATTGCTGCGCTTAATAAGCAGTATGACCTATGGGGCGGGTTGGGGTTTTGTGGATATCATTGTGACTGCACTGCATATCGCCCTCGCCGGCGGTACCGCAGCAGCACGCTTGCGCTTGCGTTAGGCAGCGTTTCCTTATGAGCTGACGATGCAATCCATCCTGGTGTTAACACCGCAGGTTCCATATCCGCCACAGCAGGGAACGGCGCTGCGCAACTGGGGTATTCTACGCGCTCTTGCTGAACACTACAACGTATCCCTGATGGCATTTTACGCCGCAGACCAAAACCCAGAGGCGCCCGCTATACTGCGGGATGCCCTGGACCGTGTCGCTTTATTCCCCCAACCGCAGCGTCAGAGCCTGGATCGTTTGCGTGACCTGCTGTTCAAATCACGTCCGGATTTGGTGCAGCGTTTGCAGAGCACCCAATTTACCGCTGCTTTGCAAGACTGGCTCGCGCATGATCATTTTGACTGGATCATCGTTGAAGGTCTGGAAATGGCCCCTTATCTGGATCTGGTAAAGGCGTGCCCACACCCACCGCGTGTCCTGTTCGATGACCATAATTGCGAATACATTCTGCAGCAGCGCGCAGCCAAAACGGACTGGCACAAGCCCAAACGCTGGATCGGCGCGCATTTATTCCTCATTACAATGGCGTAAACTAAAACGTTACGAGTCTGAAGTATGTCAAGAAGCAGACTGCGTTGTTTCGGTTTCAGCAGAAGATGCGCAAGCTATCAACCGGATCGTGCCGGATGTCCATCCACTGGTGATCCCCAATGGCATCAGTTTTGACGAATATGCCAACTATGATGACAGCGTCAACCTGCACCAACCCGCCTTTGTGTTTACAGGCACAATGGATTTCCGTCCAAACGTCGATGGCGTTTTGTGGTTTGTCCGGCAGGTATGGCCAGCAATTCTTGAGAAGCTGCCCAATGCGCATTTCTATATAGTTGGGCGCCACCCGCACGACCGGCTGAATCCCCTGCGGGACGTTCCCGGTATTGTGATTACGGGAGGGGTGCCAGAAACCCGAAGCTATATCCATGCAGCGATGGTGTATGTTGTGCCCTTATTGGTCGGGGGAGGAACCCGATTGAAGATTCTGGAATCCACAGCGATGTCAAAAGCCGTTGTTTCCACCACCCTGGGGGCTGAGGGATTTGTACATCCTGACAAGGCGATGCTGCTAGCAGATACCCCTGAAGATTTTGCCGCAGCATGCATTCTTCTGGTCCGAAATGCAGAAGAGCGCAGGAAATGGGGCGCGCGCGCCAGTATATTTGCCAGGGGCTATGATTGGGAAGCCTTGATGCCGCCGCTTCTGACACTGCTTGACAAGCCTGCCGGTGGTTCAAGCACACATGAATAATTCATATTTTCGAGCTCCGAGAGAATGCCCTGTAAATAATCTTGTTGGCCTTTATCTATGATACGTGCTATACTTTTCCTGGACTGACACGTACCTATACCTTCACCTTGGTAGTCCAGTATCAACAAGTACACCATCCGACCAGCCTGTTAGTCCGCAAAGCGTGCAATGCTTTGTCTCATTCACAACCCGATCACCAGTAAGGAGGATGTAATGGCTGACCCCAAAGTATATGAAGTGGAAAACCTGGATCTCGCAGCAATGGCACAGGAATTGGCGGCTTGGTATCAAAGCAAGGATTTCGACGCCCAGGTCGTCAATGGACCCGGCGGCGGTTATATGGTTCAATCCCGTGGCAAAGATTTCTTCACAAAGCACGGCGTTGCTTTAAGCGTCACCATAACACACCCGGATGGAAAATTGGTTGTGCAAACTGGCTCCGCCAAATGGGTCAATCAGGCTGTAAACGGCGTCGTGGCGCTCATCCTTTTTTGGCCTCTACCTGGCGCTACCGGCGTATGCAGCCATCAAACAGAAGCAAGTGATTGACGACACATGGCAGTTTATCAACAGCTATGTAGCTTCGGCAGGCGGGACGCCCGCCGTCGCTCAGATAACGATGCCGGCGCCAGCCCCGGCTCCAACCCCCAAACTGGCGAAAGCCCCTGAAGGCGCGGTTTGCCCGGCATGTGGCGAAGCGGTTCGAGCCGGCGCCTCGTTTTGCGACAAGTGCGGCGCATCGCTGGTGCAGAAATGCGCTAGTTGTGGGGCAGAGTTACGGTCCGGCGCCAAGTTTTGTGATAGCTGTGGCGCGCCAGTGCAATAGTTTACATTTCAAAATATAAAGGAGATAGGATGGCTAACCAAAGTTGGTTTGATTCACAGACGAATCAGCTGTTATTTTCTCAATATATGGAGCAAATGGAAAGCTGGCAAAAAGCATTCGCCGACGGAGTCATAGAACCCTCGGAGGTAAAGCAACAAGCGGACAAAGTTGCCGAGATGGTGCGCGTTTTGGAGCCGCAACTCAGTGATGAACAACACGACGCTTTAACCCAAATTTTCTACGAATGGGCGGTGCTGCAGGCGATGGTCGCCTATCTCGAGCTCGCGGAGGTTGATGAAGGCGAATAAAGAGACCGCGCTCAATAAAAACGGCTAGGGTGTAATAGTTACGCCCTTTAACCACGCCAGCCAATGCTGTTCCAGTTCCGCCACACCAAATCCCGTCACTTCCTCCAGAGCTGCCTGAATATCACTGCGCGTGTAGAGTGACGTTACCGCTTCGACACCGTAGTTTTCCATCAGCCAACATACCAGGGAACCGGATTCTATATAAGCCACCGCAGGATCCACTGCAAACCATGCATCGCCCATTAAATCCGCCAGTGGGACGATTTGGTCCTGCTGAAGCAAAGCAAGGGCACGGTCCTGCACTGAGGGCGTAGCATGATCCAGACAAACCGCCAGCCCTTCGCCCAGCAAAGCCTCAGCGGGGTCACCGAAACTCCGGTTCGCAATAAGATGCGTCATCTCATGCCCCAGGGACTGATGATCTGTATCTGAAACCCACAGCGCGTGGATTTCAGATACGGGGGCGATGGCAAAACCGCTCCTGCGGGCAGTGGCTCTGTAAAGTATTTCATCGGAAGGATACAGGTAAAGGTCAATCGGACCAGCATCACCCACCCTTAATTTTTCTGTAATTAGACTGTAAACGCGCATGTGCTCTGCTGCAATCAGCGTACTTTTATCTGCAGTAAAAGAAGCGGGAGGCGCGTGCAAACGGACACTGCCAGAGGTGGTGGTGCGCCATAGGTCAAATGCTTGAAGGGCGTCGTACCTGTGTATGTGGACACTTTCCAGCATAGCCTCAAAGATGGGGGCAAAGTCGGCATAACGCTCCGGCGGTGCGTAAGCCAGGAACAACAACCCAACGCGGTGGTGCGTCACGCCAATCATAAAGCCCTGTTGGGGGAAATCGGCAAGTGTGTAAATATGCTCAACCCTTACTGCCGGGTACGCATCCAACAGCAACGTCCGGCTTGATACGGATGCATATGCGGTGCTTTTATCTGTCAGGATCCGCGCGACATCGTGCACCAATACATCAGCCAAGGTTGTTTTAGGCCACAAGGATACCGCTAATCCCACAGTATTATCCGGATCAGCCCTGAACTGCAGCTCTGAACCTATTTTTTTGACAGCCCAATCTTCCGGGTAATGCAGCGTATACCATCCATCCGGATCACTGTAAACCGCATTCAGTCCGGCAGAATCAGGTGGGTTAGCTGCAGGTGTTACCATTAAGGGGTCGGGTAAAGATTTTTGACGTGACATTAAAGCACACCCCACCAGGTTAAAAAGCAGGACAAGCACTGCCAGCCCACCAGGGACTATCCACCGGCGCTGTTGTGCCATCGCACATATCCTTTCACCAGTCCTGCACTTTATAGCGCTGCTTATGCTTATGGTTTCGTTGTGAAGCTGAATTGATAGGGTTCTGCGGAGATTGTCTCATCCGCAGCAGAGACAAAATTTCTGTGGCTGGGGCTGTTTACACCTATACCATAAGTTTTACCGGGTTCTAATTTTACGGGCAGCACGCACGTTTTTTCATCGCTGAAATAGGGATCCCCCGTTGTTGGCGGGTATTCACCCAGCTCCGACAGCACAAAAGACCAGCTTTCCTGGTTCACGGGTTGGTTGAATTCGATCAGAATTTTGGTCAGGGATGGATCCACATTCACGGCGCCATCCGCGGGTTCTGTGGACACTACAAGCAAAGTTGAGGGCAGTGGTGGCGCCTCAGGTTTCAGGTGAATAATACCGGTGGTTAACAACACCGTGATAATACCGCCAATGGCGGTGAGTACTGCAGCAATACCCTTCAGAATCTCCGGCAGCGTTTTGACGACAATGGGCTTTATATCTTCCGGTGAACTGGCGGTAGTTACAGGGTCTGCACCTTTGCCCGGGACCTTTGATTTGGGTTGCGGTGCCTTGGGCGCTTTGGTTAGCGGCTCCGCGCCGGATGCAGGCGTTAATGTGGATTGCAGGCGTCCTTCAGTGGGTGCCGCGGGTTCAGTTTTGGTCATCACGCACCTCCACAATGCAGGTTCAGTTAGTAGAAATACTATACTGTTGCTGTAGTCGTGTCAAGCTGTTTAGAGTAAGTGATGACGTTCAAAAAAAGTGGCGAGTTCCTGAAGCGGCGTGGAATTATCGGACAACTTTTCTTATGAAGACTTCCGCGCCGCTTTTTTCTTTGGGGTATCCAGTTTGGCTGTGCCAAACTGGATACCCCAATTTTATACACACCCGGACCAGAACACAAAAAAGCGCGGGAATATACCCACGCTTTTTTAGTAGGGCGGGTGGGAGTCGAACCCACACGTCCGCGAGGACAGAGGATTTTAAGTCCACGGCGTCTGCCATTTCGCCACCGCCCCTTGTTCATGAACTGGAACGGGCATCACCATGATGCCCGCACTGTGCTGATTGGTCCGGAGTAAAGGCGACGGTCGGAATCGAACCGACGAATAAGGCTTTTGCAGAGCCCTGCCTTACCACTTGGCTACGTCGCCGAGAGCGGGCTAAGGGATTCGAACCCTTGACCTTCTCCTTGGCAAGGAGACATTCTACCGCTGAACTAAGCCCGCAAACGAGTGAAATTATACTACACTTCAAAAAATTGACAACCCAAAATCCACTCGCTTACCGTGGTAAATCAGAAAGCACACCTACAAGATAATCCACTTCTGCCGCTGTGTTGTAATGGTTCAATCCAACGCGCAGCATCCCGCCCTTTTCCTCCAATCCCAATTGCTCCGTGACCGAAAGCGCATAAAAGTTACCGTTCCAGGCAAAAATATTCGCCTCTCCTAAGCGCTGCGCGATGGTCTGAGGTGTCATGCCTTCTATCGTAAAGGAGACAGTCGGCACACGGTGGTCATAGCGAGAAGGATCTGTGATGCCGTAAATGGTCAGGTCAGAAATATCCTGCAACCCCGCGATCAACCGGTGACAAAGCGCTGTTTCGTAAACCCGGATGGCGTTCATCGCGACCTTCAGATCTCGGCGCCGCCCTGCAAACTCCATATATTGGGTTGTATCGTGCCCACCAAAGCGCTGCCCGACAGATGCAAGATAATTAATCGCTGCCGTCGCGCCTGCCATGGCTTCAAAATTCGCCGTTCCGGTTTGAAATTTACCCGGGGGATTATTATCTGCCGGGCGCACTTTATATGCCGGTAATGCATCCAGCAGCGCATAACGTCCGTACAACGCCCCGAGATGCGGACCAAAGAATTTGTACGTAGAACAAACCAGGAAATCACAATCCGTTGCCTGCACATCAATGGGACCGTGCGGGGCAAAATGTACAGCATCGACATACAGCCATGCACCGGCAGCATGCGCCATTTCAGCGATCCGGTTGACATCGTTGATCGTCCCCGTTGCATTGGAGGCATACCCGACTGCCACCACTTTTGTCTTCGAATTTATCGCTTCTTCCATCGCAGCCATATCCAGAGTGCAGTCAAGCGGCTTAAAATCCACAAACCGTATGACGACTCCAAGTTCCTGCAAGGCCAACCAGGGCGCGATATTGGCGTCATGGTCCAACCGGCTCAATACAATTTCATCACCCGGCATTAACGTCTTCCCAATGGCGCGACTGATATGAAAGGTAAGTGAGGTCATATTTGCCCCGAACACAATTTCGTCAGGTGAGGGAGCATTGACAAAGTCGGCTAATGCCTGACGGGCTTCTAGCGCGGTTTCATCTGTCCGTTGGCTGAAAAGAAACTCGCCATGCGCATTGCTGTTTGCCTCTGTCAGGTATCGCCCTATGGCATCAATCACCGAACCATGGACTTGCGTGCCGCCAGGACCATCGAAAAAGCGGATGGGGCGCCCTTCCCTGGTTTGCTGTAAAGCCGGAAACTCCGCACGCAATGTTGAAACTGCCGCATCATCTAGCAAGTGAACCATTCTTAAAATTCTCCTTTACGAGGCAATCAAAAATCAACTTCACACAACGCAATAAAGATAAACTATATCCCAACGTATGCAAATCAGCCTCCCTAACAGTTGACTGTGCTTCAGCAAATTATCGCGGAATACTTGCAGAACCCAATCCATATTTTCATCAATTAACAACACTCAAGCCCGGTGGGCTAATCAGCTATAACGTATAGAATATATACAGTGCCCAATGTTTAACAGAACTTTTGTTTAACAGAACCCAAGTTTAATGGATGTACAACAACATACTGAACACTGTGGAGGATAACCATGTATAAAGAGGCTGTAACCGGGATCCATGTGATGCCGGAAACCTTAAAAAACTTCGCTGCAAATGTATTCATCAAGATGGGCGTTCCCCCGGAGGACGCTGAAACTGTCGCCGATGTCCTGGTGGCTGCCGATATTCGTGGGGTTCGCTCGCATGGCACTGCGCGGATGCACCTGTATATTAACCGGTTGGAACAGGGCATCATGAAACCCACTTCTGATATTAAAGTGGTCGCAGAAACCCTTGCCACGGCACGGATTGATGGCGGCGCAGGGATGGGGCAGCCCATATCCAAATACGCCATGCGGTTGGCGATGAAAAAAGCCCGTGAAGTTGGCGCTGGCTTTGTGACGGTCTTCAACAGCAATCACTACGGCATCGCCGGGTACTATTCCATGATGGCGCTTGAAGAGGATATGATCGGCATATCGATGACCAATGCGTCAGCGGTATCCGTGCCCACTTTCGGAAGCGATGGGAAATTGGGCACTAACCCGATCAGCATTGCCGCGCCCGCCGGTGGAGAATACCCCTACGTGCTGGACATGGCGACGACCATTACGCCAATCGGTCGCATTGAAGTTTATGAACGCAACAAGTGGGACCTGCCCGTTGGTTGGGCGATTGATGAAAAGGGCGAGTCTATTACAGAGCCTGCGAAAGTGTTTGAGAATCTGCGAAATCGAGCGTCAGGTTTGACGGGGGGACTGCTCCCACTGGGCGGCGCAGGCGAGATCATGGGCGGTCACAAAGGGTATGGACTGGCCCTGATGGTAGATATATTGTGCGGTGTCCTCTCCGGCGCCGGATATGCAGACAATTTTACCCGCACTGAACCGGACGGAACCAAGAAATTTGGTAATATCGGGCACTTTTTTGGCGCGCTTCGCGTGGATGCCTTCCGACCGCTGGATGAATTCAAAGCCACGATGGATGACATCATCCACCGGTTAAAAGCGACACCCAAAGCCGAGGGACAGGATCGGATTTATATACACGGCGAAAAGGAGTTCGAAATTACAGCTGAAAGCATGAAAAACGGGGTCGTGCTGATTCCTGCAGTTATTGACACCCTTAAAGAGATTTCCGAAAAATTCAATGTGCCGTTAGACTTTGAGGTCCCGGAATAATTACACGCTAGGAGTTATAAGATGAATAATCAACACAAAGGTTATGATCAAGGATATGTATTCGCCGGTCCGCATATAACGCAAGCCACAAAAAAACTTAAGACAGGTATCACCTGGGTAGATAATTATCAACAAGGCGTTGTGGTGAGTGAGAATGTGAATAGCCCCTGGTACCGGGCTACCTTCCTGTCTCACGGCACCACGCTGATAGACAGCGCAGGGACCATTCTTGGGGATGTAGCTTTGTGCGAGATGACGGACCCTGATGGCGATACAACCTGGATGATGATATCCTGGTGGTACGCTGAAGGTCCAGGCGAGTTTCAGATTGTGCAGGGAACCGGAAAATGGGAAGGCATCACCGGTGAAGGGAAGACACTGGGATCGCTGCAGGAACGCAGTGATGATCACTTTATGCCAAAATGGGAGATGCACTGGGAAATCGCGCCCAATGTGAAGGCTTTTTCTCCACCGGAGGGTACGCGTATACACCGACCATGATGTGTGTCTGAGTTTCCACGGTCCGCATGTCACAGAATCCACGAAAGAATTGAAAACCGGCTTCACCCTGATTGCCAGCCATCAAGCCGGAGTACTGCTGAGCGACAACCGAGAAGCAAAAAGCCCCCGGAATCTGGCGACATGCTTTGATCGCGGCACAACGATCAGGGACGCAGAAGGCAAAACTCTGGGGGATGTGATGCTGCTTGAAGATCAGGACCCGGATGGAGACTTCGTCTGGCTGTGTCACGTATGGTGGTACGGCAAAGGACCGGGATGGTATCGCTTTATCGGCGGGACCGGGAAGTGGAAAGGCATCCAGGGGGAGGGTACAACCCTGGGAATGCTGGCGCCCCGCGTGGACGACCATTACATGCTTAAATCAGAGATACATTGGCGGATTAACCCATAGCAATAAGCATAGAGAAATGCTATCGCTGCGAGAATACGATAAAGTCCAGGGAGAGAAAAGTTATGACCGTCGGAATACAAAGTATCAAAGCCAGAGAAATCATCGCCGCACGCGGCTTATTGTCGCTTGAGGTCACAGTTACCGCGGAAGATGGGGCTGTGGGTGTCTCCACACCAGAATCCGGTGTCTCAACAGGGCGGCACGAGGCAGCCTTCCTGCTTGATGGAGGGGAACGCTACAAAGGTCTTGGTGTCCGTAAAGCTGCGGCTCAAATCAACGACGTTATTGCCCCTGCACTCAAGGGTCTGGATGTCACCGACCAGGGTGAAATCGACCAGCTTATGATTGAGCTGGACGGCACACCCAACAAATCGCGCCTGGGAGCGAATGCCATTGTGGGCGTGTCCCTGGCAGCACTCAAAGCTGCAGCTGCGAGCAGCAACTTGTCTTTATATCGTTATATTGGGGGCGCCAACGCCTGCACGCTGCCCATTCCCATCATCGGCATTGGCACCGGCGGGCGTTACCGCGACCCGGGAAACTCGCGCTGGTTCAAACCAAGTTATGAGTTTTGCGCCTATGGCGCCGGGAGCTATGAACAAGCTGTCTATATGAGTTGGCAGTGTACAGAAGAAGTAGGTACTCTGTTGAAAGCCCGGTATCCTGACAAATACTATCCTGCCTATAACCGCTCCAGTCTGGCAGGTGTCATCAATCACGATCGCGAACTGCTCGAAGTCATGACCGAAAGCATCGCGCGCTGTGGTTACATGGATCAGGTTGGCATCTACTTTGACTGCGCTGCCGATTGTTATTATGAAAAAGACATTGATCGTTACGTGGGCCTTTTTTCGCCGGGTGAAAAGACAAGGGATGAAGTGATTGCACTGCTGAAAGATTTTGTCACGACTTACCCCATCCTATCGCTCGAAGATCCCCTCCATGAGGATGACTTCGAAGGGCATGCTTTAGCGACCCGCGAGTTGGGTATTGAAATCGTCGGTGACGATCTCTTCACCACAAATATTGCACGGCTCAGGCAGGGCATTGAACTGGGAGCAGCCAACTCAATGGTATTGAAAATTTCACAGGTTGGTACCGTGAGCGAAGCTTTAGCGACGTGCCGGGAAGCTCTGGCAAATGGCTATAACGTCCACCCCTGTGGGAGCCGGGGTGACCGGGTCAGTATCGGCGATTTCGCTGTGGGGTTGAACGCCGGTCAGGTTCGCGCCGCTGACCACAACCGGTTGATGACGATCGAACAGGAGCTGGGACGCTCTGCGGCGTGGATGGGCAAAGCCGCGTACAAAGGCTGGCGCCACCGGGAAAACATATAGGTGCGCCTCGCATTGGAGTGATTTTGTTACTCCTGGTGTCCAAATATGCTATCGGACGGTTCGGCGAACCGTCCCTACCCATTGTTTGCGTTAAATTAGTGCTTAACCTGATATCTATTAAGCGGAGATACCTATGCCTGAATATTGTGACACGCTTATCACCCACGCCCATCTGTTTACGATGCAAGGCTCGGGTGTCGGTTACATCGCGGACGGCGCTGTCGCTGTCGCAGACAGTAAAATCGTTGCTGTAGATTCCACGGCAAACTTATCGAAACGGTTTCGGGCAGAAAAAACAGTGGATTGCACAGGTAGCGCAGTATTGCCCGGCTTGATTGACGGTCACATGCACACCACGCTGGCAATCCTCCGCGGTGTTGCCCAGGACGTGGGAAATTGGATGCAGCAAGCATTGGCGCCGTATTCACGCCATATGGATGGCGCGTCCAGCGCCGCAGGAAGCAAGCTCAATGCACTGGAAGCCCTGAAGGCAGGTACCACCACACACTGTGATTACGGCGGTATCTACGATGGATGGGGTGAGTTTTACGATCAACTCGGTGCAAGGGCATGTCTGGCGCCGCTCTTTAACGCCCTGCCGCACGGTGAAATGAGCACGTGGAAAGTGGGTGACCTCTACCCGTTCGACCTGGAAAAAGGGCGGCACGCCATGGCAGTTGCTGCAGCATTTGCCGAGGCCTGGAACAACGCTGCAGGCGGGCGCATCACGACTATGATGGGGGTGCACGCACCGGATATGATGCCGCGCGATATGCTGCTTGAGGCAAAAGAGATCGGGCAAAAGCTGGGTCTGCGGCTGCACGTCCATGTGGCGCAGGGAGACCGCGAAATCGAACAAATCGTTAAACGCTACGGCAAACGCTCCATCGCCTTCCTGGATGAGATTGGTTACCTGGATGCACAACTGATGGCAGTGCACCTGACAGAAGCTACCGATGAGGAAACCGAACTGGTCGCAAAAAGCGGCGCGAGTATGATTGTCTGTTCCGGCAGCATCGGCATTATTGACGGCATTGTGCCCCCGGCACACGCCTTCCGGCAAGCCGGAGGATGTGTGGGGCTGGGATCAGATCAGGCGTGTGGGAACAACTGCAACAATATCTTCAATGAGATGAAGCTGACCGCGCTGTTTAACAAAATCAAGTACCGCGACCCAACGGTAATGCCCGCCTGGGAAGTGCTGCGCATGGCGACGATTGAAGGCGCATACGCAATCGGGATGGGCGACCGGATCGGCTCCCTTGAATCCGGTAAACAAGCCGACCTGATTATCGTCGATTTGACAGCGCCTAACCTGTCCCCAGTTCTGCTCAACCCCATCCGCAACATTGTGCCCAACCTGGTGTATGCCGCGACCGGGCATGAGGTCAAAACGGTCATAGTGGCGGGGAAACTCGTTGTTGACAACGCCCGGGTGCTGACGGTGGATGAAGCGCAAATCCGTGCTGAAGCCCAACGTCAGGCGCAGTTACTTGAGCAGCGGGTAGCGAGTGACCCAACCCACAGAAATATGGCGCTCCTGAATGCGATGCGTGCCGGTCAACTCTAAGCCAGATTAATGCGCTGTGTAGCGCCGGGTCCAGATCGCGCTGTAGTTAAACATTGTCAATGCTATGCACCATAAATGCGCCGTGCCCGCCAGTCACGCAAATCGAGCGTCCGGCGGCGATTAAACGCGGACTGCAGTACTTTCCCGACTTACATAAATCGCTATTAAGAGTTAGGGAAGGCTAATGACTTGATTTGAAGCACATTAGAGTTCCCCAACAGGCGGTTAATATAGATGCCCAGAGTATGAGCGGTAAGTTTGGTATACAAACGCGCACACAGACCATAGAAGCTGTGGGCCAGATTACTCTCAACGTTGAATTGATCCTTCAGCTGCCCGTTGACCGTTTCGATCAGTTGACGGACTTTGTTGATCAGGTTGGTCAGGTGCGTGGATAGTTGTTGATGTTGATTGGCACGCCGTAGGGTAAGGAGATTGACGCGATTATGCATCGACCAAATATTCTGCGACCGCAGCGCTGACATAGCCCTTGTCGCCGAGAACTGTCAAGTCAGTGTGTTCGGCCAGCAGTTCCGCGCCGACCGTCAAATCGGGTACGTGCGCAGGTGCCAGTTCGAAATCCAGGATCACCCCGCTCAACGTCATCAGAAGATGCAGCTTGTAGCCAAAGATGGTTTGCTTCTTCGACGCCACTTTCCCAAAGGTAGCTCCATAAAACATAAATATTAAATGATCTTCCCGGAAGCTTTTACCCGCTTCCGGGAAGATGAATGTGCAGAATTTCTTTGCACCTTAGCGATAATACCACCGCATTTTTACTCGGGTTGATTGTATTGAGAAATATCAGGACCCAAGCACAACCTCGACGTGATTTACAGCGGTAAGTTGCGTTGCTGGAACCAGGTTACCTTCTAAAGACACGCCATTGAGTGTGATCGATTTGACACCCTGGTTGACACCTTCAGGATTCCTGACCTCAATATACATCATACAATCCCGGAAACGCCGCGTCGCCTTGAAACCGGGCCATGCAGACGGAATACAGGGATCAATCCGCAGCCCATCCAATTCAGGACGGATCCCAAGGATGTACTGCGTTGCGCTGTAATAAGCCCACGCAGCGGCGCCGGTCAGCCACGACGTGCGGGTATTGCCGGCGCGTGGTGAACTGGGTGAATACGTTGTCTGTCCCTGCACATACGGTTCACTCTGGCGTATTTCAGCCCGATTGTTATAGGCTGCCGGCATCGAAGCGCGGTAATATGCATAAGCTCTATCGCCATGACCCAGCATGCATTCCGCTATCACCCCCCACCCCTGGGTATGGTTGAAGATTCCCGCATTTTCTTTGATGCCGGGATTGAAAACCACGGCGCGCATCACGTCAACAGAGGTTTTGACAAAGGGGGGCGCCGCCAGCGTCAATCCGTAAGGAGTTGCCAGGCGCTCGTATACAGCTTTCATACAGAGCTCAGCCTGTTCATCAGAAGCGCTCTCGCTGATGATGGACCAGAGCTGGGTATTGAGATAGACCTGCCCTTCCTCGTAATCCTTCGTCCCATAGACCGTGCCGTCTTCACCAATTGCCCAGATGAACCACGCACCATCCCAGGCACAGGTCTGGATACTGGTATCCAGAGCATCGCGCTCCTGAAGCGCCCAGACACGCTCTTCCGGTTTACCCAGACGTTCCGCGATATCCGGCGTAGATCGTTAAGCCCAACCGCACCTGGAAAGCCACAAATAAACTCTCGCCGTAATACCCCAGCTTCAGGCAATCGTTCCAGTCCGCCGCCAGACCGCACGGCAAACCGTGTTGCCCCTTGCGTTCCAAATTAAATTCCAGGGCACGGCGCAGATGCCCGAAAACCGTCGCTTCGCCCTGATCGGCATAAGGCAGAACTTTATTGTAGAAATCAAGATCGCCGGTCTCGCCCACATAAGCAGGCACGGCATTGAAAAACCAGAGGCAGTCATCCGAGCGGTATTCTTCGGCGTTGGGCTGCGGCTCATAACCGGGATGATGGTCAAAGGGCTTGAGGACAGGAATCGCACCGCCGTTGGACACCTGCCCGGTAAGCATCAGCATCAAGCGCTCTTTTGCCTGTTCCGGAATCGCGGCGGCAACACCGAGGATATCCTGGACGGAGTCGCGGAAACCCAATCCATCGCGTTCACCATTGTAAACCAGGCTGGCAGCCCGTGACCATGCAAAAGTAATCAGGCAGTTATACAATCCCCATACGTTGATGGTGTGGTTCAGTTCTTCATCCGGCGTATCCACGACCAGGCTTCCCAATTTCGCATGCCAACTCTGCTTGAGCTTCTGCAATTCAAGCGCCGCCCGCTGCAAAGAGCCGAACTCTGCAACCGCGCGTTTCCCAACAGACCGCGCGTCCCCAATGCCCAACATAATGAGCACTTCGCGGGTTTCACCCGGTTGGAGGGTGATGGTGGTCTGCAGGCTCCCGCAGGCATTATCCCCATAAGCCTCGCTATTCGCACAGTATCCTTGCTCAACCGCGATGGGATTGTGATAACTGCGGTATGGACCCAGAAATACCTCACGACTGGTATCGTAGCTCTCGATTGGACCGCCAACCAACGCCATCCACGTCCGGCTGGATACATCATTCATCAACGCAACTTCATCTTGCGACGTCAGGTTATCCTGGATAGCAATCCGCAGCAGCCCATCATCCGTGAGAGCACCACGCACGATAAACAGCGAGTACTGCAAATTCACCCGGTCCTGAAATGTGTCCCACTGGTTGGTGAATTCACAGAAGGTCAAAACCGAGAGTTCACGCTGCCGGTTGCTTTGATTGGTAACTTTTAAATGCCAATATTCAAAGTTCTGCCCCAGCGGCACAAAATAGGTGGCTTCGGTAACGATCCCGGCATAAAGGGACTCAAAAACTGAATAGGCAGTACCGTGGCGGCACGTGGTGGTATATTGGTCAAGAGGCTTGCCAACCGGCTGCCAGGATGCCGACCAATAATCACCGCTCTCCTGGTCGCGAAGATAAAAATACCGCCCGGGTTGGTCCATCGGGACGCTGTTGAAACGCAGGCGCATGAAGCGTCCTTTAGCGCCTGATTTATAAAAACCGTAACCACCGGCATTATTGGTGATAATCGCGCCGTATTCCGTGGAACCCAGGTAATTGCTCCACGATTGCGGCGTGTCAGGACGGGTAATCACATACTCTTTAGCCTGATCATCAAAGTATCCATATTGCATATGCGCGCTCCTATCAGGTCAGCATTTGTGCATTTTGTTAACGCAATCCAGGTACAACGGGAAAATACGCAGCGCTTCAGCTTCCTGTCTGCTGAATATATCAGGTGTCAGATATTCTTCAAATGTCCAGACCCGGCTCAACACGCAATCGACAAACGCGCAAATCGCGATGGTGCGCTGCGGGCGGTCACATGCTACGGCAAAAGCTTGAACCATTTCTGCTAACGCCTGCGGTTTGTGCGCATCAGCGATCAGCCATTCCGCGTTCTGAATATACCGCCCGGTTTCCAGACCGGGGATGCCGGTGACACCTTTGGGATCAATCACCACCCAATCACCGGTCGCGCTATAGAGGATATTTTCATGGTGCAGGTCGCCGTGTAAAAGCATATGCGCCGGTTCCAACGCCGTGACTTCATAAAACAATCGTTCTGCCTGGTCCACATAATACAGTATTTGGGGATTCACTTTTTGCTCTTTTCGTACCCGGGCAAACGCTCTCTCGATCCAGTCCGCAAAAGCCGGAATCGATGGATCAGGCTTTACCGGAAACGGCAGGTTTGGAATCACTGCAAGCGCAACAGCTAACCGTTCACCCTCATCCTGCAGTACTTTGAGATTATATCCCGGTAAAATGCGCTCAAGCAGCATCGCCCCCAGTGCAAGATCTGCATCATATAAAGTGCACACTTTCCTGTCATGGTAAAGCGTAAGCGCTGCCAGTTCAGAGTAAAATTCCGGATGGGGGAAACCTATTTTTAAGACAACGGGGCCATAGACTGGCGATAGGGCAAAACAGATGAGGTTAACCGACAGGTTATCCGCCACCCGGCATTCGCGCAGGTTCCACTTGCGGATACAACTTTGCAGGCGTTCCCCCAAATCTGCAAACCATTGATCTCCTTCATCGCCAAAAAAACGGTGAATGCTGACGCTAAAATCCTCGGGGATGTCTAAACTGTCCGCAACCATACTTGACACCTGATGCTGCATCCTTTTTCGATCATGGGACACATTCCGGTAATCCCACAGTATATCATCCAGGTCTGAAATCGGCAGGGAGAGGCAGCACTTCTCCCTGTAAACCGCGAATGCCCCAGTGCTTGAAGGCTTGCACAAGCAATTTCCCGTCACCGGAACGGCGAATTTCAAAATGGCGCACCGCCGAATCATCTGTAAAATTAGAACACCATGTGGTGATCTCGATTGCATCATCCAGCGTCGCAGGATGCAGGTATTCGATGCGCTGCCGCTGCGGGTCAATACGCATACCCAGTTCCCGGAAACGCTGCATAGACCATCCTCGCGAACTCAACGCGTATTTTTCGACGTCATCCATATAATTAAGATATGCGGCATTGTTGACGTGCCACATCATATCCAGGTCATCCCATACCACCTTATTGCACAGAACCACTGCGTGCGCTGGCGATCCCTGGTTTTTTGGGAAACGATCACGTGCGGCGCTGTTCTCCGGCACGCCTTCAGGGAAGAAGGCTGAACCCATGGCTTGGGGGATAGCGACCGGACGTAAGGACGCCGTGTCCAGGTAAACCCAATCCGTTGTAGCCCGTGCAGACAACGCTCCGGTTCGCGTATCGCGCAGTTCATAAGCACGCAGCGACCGGAAACGGCGGATATCCGTGACCCATGTTGTAATCTCAACCTCATCTCCATACTTGAGCGCTGTGAAATACGCGATTTGACTCTCGCGCACCAGCCATATCTGACCTATGTGGTGATACTGAGCGAAGTCATAGCCCACTTCAGCGGATGCAGCAAAAGCTGATTCCTGCATCCAGCGCAGATAACTGATGGGTTTTAAGAAACCGAATGCGTCACATTCGTGATAACGCACAGTAAAAGTTCGATGATGCGTTGCAGGCATAAGATCTCCGATGTCGAAATTTACATTTTATACATATAAACTGAAGTTGGTGATTCAGCGAGTTTCATCTTGTCCTGTTAACCCTAATGCTTCGAGATACTCCGTATTAATCCGGCACGCATCGAACTTGAGATGATTAAGGTAGTGATTAAGCGCCCTGTCAATCACTTCACGGGAGGGGCGCGACTCGCGAATTTCCTTAAAGCTTGAGCGGGGCTGCTCAGAAAAAGCGACTATTTTATCCCATTCAGAACAGCGGGGGATGGAAACGACACTGCGGTCTGTGTCCAACCGTTTGTAAGTCCAGAAACACCAACCGATGTTATTGTCTTCGAGTAATGTCTTAAACGCGCTGATCCATTCGTATGTATTTTCACCGGATTCACCCATCCACAGCGGCACATTGTAGCGCTTACGAAATGCGATGTAATCTTTGATGAGGTCAGGGGTGACTTCGTCCCAATAACGATGGAACGTATACACAAGTTTATCATCAAAAGGCGGGCCAAAAACGCTGAAGTTTGTATTCCATTGCGCACCGCCGAGAAAAATGATGTGATGCGGGTCATAACGGCGGATTGCCGTCACAATACGTTTGTAGAGCGGTTCGAGTTTTGGATTCAGGCTCTCGCGGTCAAAATAGGTCGCGATAGGCTCATTGAGTAAATCGTAACCGATAATCGTGGGCTCATCAGCATAGCGCTCTGCCAGGGATGCCCACAAATCGATAGTTAATTCCTGACTGCGCGGATTCTCAAAAAGGTAGGGAAAACCCCAGCTGTCGTCGATATTGTCACCGGTTTGGCCCCCCGGCGCGCCGTGCATATCCAGCACAACGTACAAGCCTTCTCCCTTACACCAGGTGACAAGCCGGTCCAGACAGTCGTAACCCACACCGCTAAAGCGCCGCGGTTCATCATCGGTAACAAAAAGACGCCAGTTAAAAGAGACGCGTATATGGTTAAAGCCTGCCCGTTTAAGGAAACGGATATCATCTTCCGTCATAAAACCGTCATAGTATTTATGCCAGAATACACGGGCTTGTTCCTCACCAATCAGGTGGGAGATGACTTCATTGATTAAGCGCGGAGAATTGGCACGCTTGAAACCCCACATATAACCCTCGGGGAGCAGCCAGTTGCCAATACCGATACCTTTCAATAACAGCGGTTCCCCATCTTGCCCGATGATGTTTTGCCCTGCAACAGTCACATAAACCGTTTTCTCTCCTTTTTGTGCCATGCCTATCCCCTTTTTACTATACAGTTATGGGCGCATCCATGGATAACCCTGTGACGTGATATGTCACAAAAATATGCTGCTGGTTTACACTGCGAGATAGCCCCCATCAACCCCCAATGCTGTGCCCAGCACGAAAGAAGCCGCGTCGGAACAGAGCCAGACCACAGCCTGCGCTACCTCTTCCGGTTCCCCCAACCGTCCAATAGGCTGATGCATCAATATCCCCTTCTCTGACTCGGGGTTATGCGCCAGCATATCAGAAACAGGCGGGGTGCGAATCCAGCTTGGACACACCGCATTGATACGAATCCCTTTGTCAGCATACTGTACGGCAGCCGACTTCGTTAATCCAACCACACCATGTTTTGCTGCAGAATATACCGGGTTCCATGGGAAGGCACGCAGCCCGTCGACTGAGGAATTATTGACAATGGCGCCGCCGCTGTCGAGCATTGCCAGTATCTCATACTTCATGCACGCCCACACGCTTTTGAGGTAGGTATTGAGCGTCTCATCCCAATCCTGTTCCTCAATCTCCGCCAGCCACCCGCCTTTACCACCGCTTCCGGCATTATTGAAAGCATAATCCAGGTGACCAAAGGTATCCAGAACAGTTTTCACCATCGTTTCGACTTGCGCCACCTGGGATATGTCAGCCCGAACCCACATTGCCTCGCCGCCGGATTCCTGAATGATACGCACCACCTCTTCCCCCGTCACCTGTGTGCGGTTAGCCACGGCAACTTTGGCGCCTTCTGCGGCAAAAGCCAGCGCTGCCGCCCTGCCAATTCCCGAACTGCCTCCCGTGACCAAAGCCACCTTACCACGCATTTGACCAGCCATCACATCCTCCCTGTACCAGGTAAGCTTAACGCGTAAATATCTTTACCCACTGCTCAGAAAGATCGTGCGCCTGCCCCATTACAGCCGTATAGAGTGCATTCGCTGCTGGCGAGTAACCGCCGACAAATGCCACCGTTGCCCCCAAACGCTGGACGCGGCGCAATCCTTCAGTCATAACGGCTTTCGCCAGACCGCGGCGTTGGTAAGGTGTATACGTGCCCACCGGTTCAAAATACGCGCTGCGGGTCACATCGTCATACCAGACCGTGCAGAACGATGCCAGGTCACCATTGGGCGCAACCGCGACGATATCCAAATCGCGCCGGTACAACGGGCAGCGTTGAATATCGAGATACCATTTCCAACCCAACGCCGCATAATTTTCTTCCGGTTCATCCGGGTGGAACGCCTTCCAGGAAAACCAGCTGCGCGCCGGCAGTTCATCCATATCCCCCAGCGACCGAATCGTAAAGCCTTGTGCGACCGGCGCCTCTGTGACTGGCGCCAACAGGGACCTGCGGTGCTGGCATTCCACCTCACCACGCTTTGTGTACCCTTTATCCCGCAATACAGTCTGCCGTATAAGGTCATGTGCGTCAACCCACACACCCAACTTTAACTGACCCTGTTCATGCGGGGTTGCCAGGTTTTGTTCAGCGGCATCCAGCATCTCACTCTCAAGTTCTGGGGTGCGCAGGTCAGGATGCACCTGCAAAAAGGCTTCTCCCTGCCCCTCTGAGTTTAACACCGCAGCTATTTGCCCATCCGGCAATTCCCAGATGGCGACTTTTTCCTCAAGCGGACCATCCCCCCAACTCTCCACCCCGGGCCAGCGCCAGTAATCCCACCGCGCAACGTGCCAGCTGAATTCGCGCTGCCCATTGCGCAGGAAAACCTCGCGCAAAAAGTGGCGAATCCGCCAATAATCCTCATCTTTATCATACATCCGTATGGTTGGCTTCATTGAAACACTTTTCCACTTCGTTTCACTTAAAGATATAGCTTCTGCTGTGTCCCTGATGGCTAAATCCAAATCTTTCATAGAAGCGCTGCGCGACAGCATTGGTTTGCGCTGTATCCAGGAAAAGATGGGTATACCCTTTATCCCGCAATAGCTTGCACAGCACCTTCAGAGCCCGGGTTCCGCATCCATTTCCACGACTACCCGGGTCGATAGCTATCAGCATGAGGTACACGGCATCCTTCGCTGCTTCTCCATTCATGAGATCCATGTAACGCACCTTGAGTATGCCGACCGGTGTGGCATGCAGGAATATTGTATACGTATGAGGTCCATAAAAATCTCGCTGTTGAGGTATGAGTGTGATATCACCATCTTGGGGTAGCGCGGCATCATCCAATGCCAAACGATAAGTCACATTCTCATGTTCTACCTGAAAACCTTGAGCGCGAATGAACGCATCCACATGTTCCAGCGAAAGATGCAGCTTCCCATGGTGCGCATTACAGCTCATACCGTAAATATGGTAGAACGCATGGCGGTGTGAAAAGTGAAGCAGAAAGTTCTGCGCCCGTGCGTACAACGCTTCCGCCACATCGTACCTGCCCGCATCGAAGGTGAAATGCCGGATATTTCCTATTGGCGGGTCCGCATGTTTTTGACCGCCCGCATCCCAGGAGAATCGCGGGTGGCCAAATTGCGCAAAACCGACCACCTGCCCCTTGTCTTTGGCGACATAAGTTTCCAAACGGTCGAAGATAAGCTCTCCATCCAATTTATCTTCAAGCAGGCAAATACCCCAACGCTCTGGCGAAATCGGGAAAAAATATGGGATATTTTCTCCCATTGCTCTCCAATAAGCATAGAGGGCATATTGATCAGACCCCTGGTATGCACTAATGTTCACCACACTATCCAACTCACTTTTCATGCGTCTCTCTTTCCGTGCACAACCAGCATATCATAACATCGTTATGGTCCGCACTCAACTTATCAGTTCTGACACCAGGTGATGCTGCCCTTTGAACTGGCTGAAATACAGGTTATTGTAGAAACCATCCGCATCAAGAAGCTCTTGATGCGTTCCACGCTCGATGATCTCACCCTCATTGATGACCAGAATCTTGTCGGCTTCCCGGATGGTGCTTAACCGGTGAGCAATAACAAAACTGGTGCGCCCTTCCATCAGCCGCAGCATAGCTTCCTGGATGTTTTTCTCTGTCCGGGTGTCCACACTACTCGTCGCTTCATCGAGTATCAGAATGCCCGGATCTGCCAGAATTGCCCGCGCGATTGCCAGAAGCTGGCGCTGTCCCTGGCTCAGATTGCTGCCCCGCTCGGAAAGCTCAGTCTGGTAACCTTGGGGTAAACGATGGATGAATTGATCCGCATTCGCCAGTTTGGCTGCCGCATACACCTCTTCATCGGTCGCCGTCAGACGTCCATAGCGGATATTTTCGATGACCGGCGCCGCAAACAAATAAGTGTCCTGGAGCACGATCCCCAGTGTGCGGCGCAGTTCCGCTTTTTTAACCTGACGGATGTTGATGCCGTCTATCCGTATTTGTCCACTTTTTATATCGTAAAAACGCGTCAACAAGTTAACAATTGTAGTTTTACCCGCTCCCGTTGGACCTACCAGGGCAATTGTCTGACCAGGTTCGGCATGGAGGCTGACGTGATTGAGCACCGGAACGTCGGGTTCGTAGCCAAAACATACATCGTCAAAAACAACATCGCCTTTTACGGCGCCCAGGGACACAGCATCCGGCGCATCAGCCAATTCAGGCACCTCATCCAGCACTTCAAAAACACGCTCAGCACCGGCAATCGCCGACTGAATCTGGTTGTACAAATTCAATAACTGGTTTAAGGGCCACGAAAACCGGCGCGCGTAATTGACAAAACTGATAATGGTTCCCACGGTAGCCGCACCCTGGACAGCCATCCAACCCCCGGCGCCGGCTACAATCGCGTAGCCCACATTATTGATAAAGTTGCTCAGCGGGCCCAATGTACCTGCAAATATCTGCGCTCGTGTCGATGCTGTGCGTAATTCAAGATTGGTTTTATTAAACTGCTCAATCACCGCCTGTTCCCGCACATAAGCTTTGACCACCCGCTGCCCGGTGATGGATTCTTCGATGATCCCGTTTAAATCACCAAGCCGGGCTTGCTGCTGCCGAAAACCCTTACGCGTGCGCTTGGCAATAGCCCGGCTCAACATGACCATCAAAGGCAGCGTCACGAGGCTAACCACTGCCAGACGGGCATTGATAATAAACATCATCACCGCGACACCGGTAATACTCAAAACACTGGAGAACAATTGCGTGACGCTGGAGCTGATTACCACGCTGATATTCTCAACATCGTTGGTCAGACGGCTCATCAATTCGCCATGGGTGCGTTGATCGAAATAACGCAGTGAAAGCGTCTGAAATTTTGCGAACAACTCGTTGCGGATTTCACTGACAGCCTGTTGTGAAGCCGCAGCCATCACATAGGTCTGCAAGTAGGAAAATAACGACCCTACTGCATAAACACCCAGCATCACCGCGGCTGTACGCAGCAAAAACGGGATGTCACCCTTGAGGATACCATCATCCACCGCTTTGCCCATCAAATACGGACCAAGAAGTCCCATAAGCGAGCTGACGGCAACCAGGATGACGGTGCCGGCAAGAGCCCAACCCTGATGCCTCAGATAATCCCAGATGCGTAAAAGCGTGCCCCGTACATTTTTTGCCTTTTCCGGTTCTCGCATCCAGTGACCAAACCTTCCATGTGGAGGCGCAGACCTTGCCCGACGATCGTTGGATTTACGCTCTGCCATAATTGCTTACTCCATTTCCTAACTGTGAGTCATAGATTTCGCGGTAGATCGGGCTGCTGCCCAGCAACTCGCTGTGCGTGCCTTCCGCGACGATTTTGCCGTCATCCAAAACCAGAATTTTGTGCGCGTTGAGCACCGTACTGATCCTTTGGGCTACGACAAAACTCGTGCGGTCTTTCATCAGTGACACCAGCGCCTCCTGGATTTCGGTTTCAGTTTCCACATCCACCGAACTTGTGCTGTCATCCAGCACCAGGACAGCGGGCTTTGTAAGCAATGCCCGTGCAATCGCCACGCGCTGCTTTTGCCCTCCGGAAAGATTGACCCCCCGCTGTCCTAATTCTGTGTCATAACCATCCGGAAAAGTGCTGATAAATTCGTGCGCTTGCGCGGCTTTGGCTGCGGCAATAACTTCTGCTTCTTCAGCATCAGGCCTGCCGTAGCGGATGTTATCCCGTATGGTCCCGGTGAAAAGAACAGACTCCTGCAGCGCAACACCGATATTGCGCCGCAATGTCCCCTTTTCCACTTCGCGGACGTCCACACCATCCAGCATAATACGACCTTCAGTCACATCATAAAACCGCGGTATCAGGTAAATCAAGCTTGATTTCCCGGATCCGGTTGCCCCCAGAATAGCCACGGTTTGCCCCGGCTCAGCGGTGAAACTGATACCCTTCAAAACCGGATCGTGCCCATTTCCATCGTAACTGAAAGTCACATTCTCAAAGGTTACCCTGCCCCGGGAGTCAAAACTCGTTAAAGCGTCAGGGGCATTTTGAACTTCGGGTACACTTTCCAGAACTTCCTGCACACGCTCCGCCGAAGCTTGCGCCCGAGCCAACCGCATCGTCAACATACTGACGAACATCATAGACATCAGCGTCCGCATCAGGTAATTAACAAAAGCGATAAGCGCCCCCACTTGCATCGTGCCGATCATCACCTGCCGTCCCCCGAACCAGATTGCAGCGACAATTCCTGCGTTAAGTGTCATCATCATAAATGGCCAGGACAACGCTGAAATACGGGAAGCGCGGATCGTTTGGGTCATTAAACTCTCATTCACCTTAGCAAAACGCTTTATTTCGTAATCATCACGGACAAAGGCTTTGACCACCCGCACGCCAGCCAGGTTTTCCTGGAGCACCGTATTCAAGCCGTCCAGCTTGCGCTGCACCTCACCAAACATGGGATAAGCTCTTTTAATCACTACGATAAGAATGAGGGTCAGCAACGGGCCCAGGATCAACAGCATGGATGCCAGTCGCGGACTGGTCAGAATCGCCATCACCAGACTGCCGATCAGCAGCAAAGGCGCGCGCACCATAATGCGCAGCAACATCGAAACGACCTGCTCAATCTGCGTCACATCGTTGGTCAGGCGCGTGATGAGCTGCCCGGTTTCCAAATCATCCAGGTTGCCGAAGGAGAGCGACTGCACCTTACTGAACAGGGTGCTGCGCAAGTCTGTCGCGAAACCCTGCGATGCTTTCACCCCGAAGATCATATTGCCCAACCCACCGGCAGCCCCTACCAGAGACAAACCCATCATCAGCAACCCGGTGTTAATGACGACCGTCAGGTCCAGTTGGGCGATCCCGACATCCACAATGCGCTGAATCAAACGGGGCTGCATCAAATCCATCATAACTTCTACCGTCATTAATAGGGGCGCCAGAATAGCCCAATGCCGGTAAGGTTTCAGAAATATCATAAGTTTTTTGATCGCTGTCATCTGTTATGTCCTCGCATCATTCTTCAATGTTATGATAGACCCGCTGCAACAGGTTGTAGAACTGCGCCAGTTCTTTCTCAGAAAACGCTTCAAAGGCTTGCGATGCAAAACTGTGCCAAATCTCTTCCACGGCAGACCTGACATTGCGCCCGCTTTGTGTCAGATAAACGCGCGAAATGCGCTCGTCCCTGGGGTCTTCGCGGCGTTCCACAAAGCCCGCCTTTTCCATACGCTGGATCATTTTCGTGATAGTAGAAGGGCTGCGGTTAAGTTCATCGCATAACTCGGATTGTGTCATCCCCTCGCGCGCCCACAGCGCGTTCAAAACTGAAGGCTGCCCGTGGTACAATCCCAGAGCATCCAGCTTGTCATGCATGCATTGGTATTTACGACCGCATACATTGCCAATCAGGAACAACGTATCCTCGCGTGTCGGTCCTTCTGTCATAATAAAGGCTCCTTATACTGGTGGATCTTTCACAGGAGATCATTCTACCCGAAAATAGTTCGCCGGCAAACTGTTCGCCGGCGAATGGGTGAAGTCCAGAATTAGGACAGGCCGTTTCGTGAAGAAGTGCTGTTTGATACATGCACATTCATTCGCGAATTCTGGACTTCACCTTGGCAGTTTTGGTCCATCCGGTTGCAGATAAAAGATCGAGCTTTAACCAAAACTGCTGGGTGTATCAATTTCACACGATGTTTCATTGGATTTTCGCCAAAATCAAAACACTATCCATCCTAAAATAGAGCCAGGATGCGGTGAGAAAACATTGTATACTTAGACAAGCTGTTATTCAGGAGCCACAGATATGTCGAACTCGCCATTTACTCTTATGAAATTGTGCAGAAATCTGCTGTCGTTTCCTCACGCTGCCCTGCCTTTGAAAGCAGTCATTTCCCTTCTTTTACTACTTATCATTGCCGGGTGCAGCGCTAACCAACCTGAACCGGCGGCAACAGACACACCACCTGCTTCGGAGACGGCCTCCCATCCTTCACCCACCGCCACCCCGGCGCCGACCGCAACGCTAACCCCTACGGCAACTGCCGCCATCCCTGAGCCCGAGCGCCCTTTACTGATGGCGCACTATATGCCCTGGTATCAAACACCTGCGGTGCATGGCTATTGGGGCTGGCACTGGACCATGGACCACTTTCAGCCTGATGCGCAGGACGAGAACGGTCGCCCTGACATTGCATCTTTCACAATGCCGCTGACAGGACCTTATGACTCCAGCGATGCTGCCGTGCTGGAGTATCAAATCCTGCTGATGAAGTTAAGCGGGATTGACGGCGTCATCGTGGATTGGTACGGCATGGAAGACTTCTGGGATTATGCTGTGCTGAACGAGAGTACGAATAAGCTCTTTGCCACTATCGAAAAAGCCGGGTTGCTGTTTGCCATCTGTTATGAGGATCAGACGATCAAACATATGGTCGACAACGACCACCTGGCGGTCAAGGACGTCTACGCGCACGGGCAGGCTGTGATGCGCTATTTACAGGACACCTGGTTTCACACAGCGCCCTACCTGAAGGCTGCCGGGCAGCCGGTCCTGTTCATTTTCGGTCCGCAGTACTTCACCAACGCCGCAGATTGGGACACATTATTCTCCGTCCTGGATAAGCGTCCGGTATTCATCACACTGGATAAGCACACCGAGTCCGCCGGATTGTCCAGCTATCCGTGGCCGCCGATGTGGGCGGGTAAAGCAGGCGTGCTGAGTCAGGAAACCCTGGAAGGTTACCTGGCAGATTTCTACCGCAAAGCAGCCGTTTGGGACTACGTGGTCGCAGGCGCCTTCCCGGGATTTAAAGACATCTACGAGGAAGCCGGTGTGGCTGCCGAAACCCGCTATCTCGACCCCCGGGATGGGGAGACGTTTGCCGATACTTTGCGCCTGGCGCTTGAGCAGAAACCCGATGTGATCCAGTTGATCACGTGGAACGATTACGGAGAAACCACCGGAATCGAACCCACCGAGGAATTCGGATACCAATACCTGGAGATGGTCCAGGAGGCGCGGCGCGCAACCGATGTAAATTTTACCTTCACAGCGGATGACCTGCGGCTACCGCTGCGGTTGTTCACACTGCGCAAACAGTATCAGGGTGACACAGACGTCAATGCGCGCCTGGATAGGGTGTTGACCGCCATACAGGCGGGTGACCTTGACCAGGCGCGCACGCTTACTTTCGGAGCAGGAAAACCCTTAAGGACTGCACATCCCTGGAGCTTTCTGAAAAAATGTTATTTTTTAACCCAGAGTCGTACCCAGCAGACTGGGTTTAGACGCAGAGAATTATTGACTCTGTTTGCGATATAGCATGTACTTTCTGTCGAGCATAAATTAAATAAAATCTCTGCGCCTCTCCGGCTCTGCGTTATATTCCTGGTTTTGTACTATGTCATCGCCAAAAAACGAGCAGGATAGCAGCTATGACCTTACCAAACAATTCAAGGGCTTTTTCAGCGACACGCTTCCCGAGGATCCGGGCGCGTTCCTGCTGGGATTCGTCGCCGTCCTTGATCGCCACCGCGCCATAATGGATAACCGGCGCGCCCTTGGCCCCACCTGAAGCATAAACCAGCATCCCTTTGACCAGCATCTGGTGGACCAAAGCCAGTTCCGCAACGTCAGCTCCGCCACCGACAAAATTGGCTGTGGCGAACGTGCTGCCCAATTTGTCCGCCAGCTTGACCTTGCCGGTATCGAGCCACTTCTTCATCTGCCACGAGTAGGTCCCGCCGTATGTGGGGGTGCCGAGGAAAACAGCTTTCGCCTCTGCCACAAAAGCCTCATCCACTGCATCAATGCCCATCGTCTTGGCTTCGATCCCATCGCATTGCTGCGCACCCTCTGCGATCATACCGGCAACCTTTTCGGTGTTGCCGCTTTCAGAATGATAAATTATCGCGATTTTCATAAAATTCTCCTTCAGATTTATTTGCGAATCTCATAGTACCATAGGTAGACTCATAGGCTAATACCGCACAATAGGGCTATCTGCAGATATCATCTGGGGGCAAAAACACCCCCCAGACCCCCCGCAAAAATTCAGTTTCCTGGGGCACTCGTAGCACACCGGAACCCCAGGCTGCTGCTGCGATACGTAGGATCGTCGTTGCCACGGGACGCGACGCGGACGTAGAGCCAAACATTGAGGAAAGACCCGCCCCGAAGCACCCTATAACTCCCGCTCGTGGGTCCTTGTGGGTTGCTACCGGGTGACACAGCATAATAACTGCTGCTATACCAATCATTGACCCATTCCGACACATTACCCGCCATATCCATCGCGCCGTAGGGACTGGCTCCGGTGGGGTAGCTGCCCACCGGGGTGGTATCCCCCACGCAAATACCGCTGTCACCATAATAATTCAACCTCGAGCAATCGGGCGCTTCGTTGCCCCAGAGATACATCGGCGCTCCGGAGCTGCCGCGCGCAGCTTTCTCCCACTCCGCCTCCGTCGGCAAGCGTTTCCCTGCCCACGCGCAGTAATCCGCGGCATTATTCCAGGAGACGTAGATCACCGGATACTGTGCATAGGTTGGATTATCGTAGTACGAAGAGCGTGTATAAGATTTCACATATGCTGGCGGATCGCACGCTTCCGCTGCCACGCACTGGGCGTACTGCCCGTTCATCACCTCGTATTTGTCGATAGTGTAGGCGTCCAAGTACACCGTATGTAGCGGTAATTCGGTACTTAGACAGTCATATCCCGCGTTGTGCTCCGGGTCGCAGCCCATCTGGAATGGACCGGCGGGGACCAGAACCATATCGACGCCGATGATTAACATCGTGAAATCAAGATCGACCGCATCAGGCGGCACGGTCACTGCATACGATTGCGGGGTAAAGCTTTGCCCCGCCTTTGAAACAAGCAACTTATAGGTATTGGCAGGCAAACCACTCAGTGTGTAGTCACCGTTCGCGTCGGTTGTCCCTGTATACGCCGTGCTGACTGCCGCGACTGCGGGTGGAGAGGTTGTCCGGTTCTGTACAACAACACGCACCCCACTGCGCGTTATCAACGGCAGATAAACGGAATAGCTGGTGTCAAATGCCTTGATACTCACCCCGGAGACTGGGTTACCATCACTATCGGTCACCCGACCGGAGATGGTGTACGTATCCGCGGCAATCTCTGAAATTGTGGCTGGATATGAGCGATCTGCAGTCACAACCTCCGGCATAGCAAATGGGCAAAAAACACTGGTCACGATCATCACGATAAAAACCCGCTGTACAAACCTTAACATCGTTTCCTCCTATCCTTGATAATCGGATCCTCTACATCCATTCTCTTTATGTATGACTTCACATTGAAATATGGCATCAGAATGCCGGTACGTGAAATGACAGATAGATAAATATAAGCATATATATATGTGCCATACTGTCAAAAAAGAATGTTTTAGGTCACGGTGTCGCCCAGGAGAAAGTACACCACACTAGCCGGTTCAAACTTCAAGTCCGGGCGGTTTCATCCCCTGCATCCCCACTTTACGCCTATCCTCCCTGCACAATTCAGATGGTCGTAAAATAGATGCTTATGTTGTATCCTTACGCACCTGTGCCATCATGATATAATCTTCAGAATAGTACAGAATCAAGAGGTGTTTCATGAAAATTCACCCATTATTGAACAATCCTGAAGCTGTGTTGATTTCCCGGACCCAGGTTTCTGATGCTGTGAGTTGGGAGGATTTTCGACTGGCAGCCTGGCAGGTTATGCAAGCGATGCAAATCGAGATTGAGGGCGAGAATGCCGTCATCAAGCCCAATCTGACCATCGCCGAGAAATTTGCGGACCCCGATACAGGCATCACGACCCACCCCGGTTTTGTGCTGGGCAGCCTCGAATACCTGCTCAAGCACGGTTCACGGCGCGGAAGTCTGTATATATTGGAAGATCCCCGCAACAGCGATGACAATGAACCGCGTCACTTTAGTGAAACCGGCTTTCCGGAGTTAAGCGCACAAACCGGTGTCAAGCTGCGGACTCCCAAAACTTATACGTGCGTCAGGAAAAAAGTGCCGCACCCGCATGCCCATGCCGAATTGAACGTAAGCCGCCTGGCAACGGCGCCCAATACAGTGCTGATCAATATGCCCAAGCTCAAAACCCACAACCTGAGCATCACCACCCTGTGTATGAAGAACCTGATGGGCGCCGTCAATGTATTCGACCGCCATTTTTGTTCTCAAGCCTGGCAGGAGATGCCGGATGAAGCGCGCACCAGAGAAGAGCCAAAGGAACAATGGATGGACAAAGCGATGCACGAGTTGTGGCAGGCAGGTCTGGCACGCAGGCTCGTTGACCTGGCGCAGGTTGTGCAGCCCCAGCTTAATATCGTTGAGGGTGTGATTGCCCGTGACGGCACCGGTTTTAACCGCGGTAGCAACTTTGCACTCGGTCTGAGTATCGCGGGGACCAACATGGTGGCTGTGGACAGCGTGGCAAGTTATTTGATGGGTTTTGACCCGCAGGAATTGATTTATCTGAAAATGGCAGTGGAAGCAGGGTTAGGCACCAGCGACCTTAAGAAGCTGGAGATTTATGTGGTCGAGGAAGGGAAGATTGTGCCATGCACCGACGTGGACAGCCTGCGCGCGCAGCCTCCGCTCCGGGTCATCTCAACCATCAAGCCCGATGATACTGCGTGTTAAGAAAATAAACATGCCCAGGGAATTTATCACCGGGTAGGGACGGTTTGCCAAACCGTCCGAAACCCTCAAATGGAGATAATCGTCAGACGGACATCTCGGCGAGATGTCCCTACCCGCATCCTTCAACGCCCCGGCTTCGATACCAGCGAGGCATTGCCGGGCAGCCTTTTCAAGGCGCAAAAACCGTTCATGGCTGTCGCCATCAACAGCGCGGTTGCCAGTAAGTCCTCAAGAGCCGCTTCCCGTAACTGCTGAAATCCAGGGCTGAAACACGCGCATTGTGTCCTGAGCGTGACAGCTGCAGTTGGACATCATCAGATTACAATGTGGACAATAACCAGGCGCACTTTAGCATCCATGCTGTAGAGGGTAATTGGCGTTTTAGAGGAAACATAATTAAACTGATGGGAAATCTATATCTATCACAAAGACATAGATTTACATTTCCATCTACTACTATTATAGGGGATGGTTACAGCACAATGATTACGATTCGGAAGTATCAACGTACAGATGCTCTAGCGGTCACCAGGCTGATCAGTGAGACATACTTGTGCTTCAACGCGCATGAGGGAAGCGAGCGAGCCGTGCAGGAGTACGTCGAGAGTTACAGTCCCAAAGGTAAGCACACTGACGATATTCACAAACGTTTCTCTCGCACACCAAACTGCTTTGTTGCTCTCTCGGATTCACACGTTGTTGGAGTGGCGAGAGGCATAGAAAACCGCCTCATCAATCTCTTTGTCGATGGCAACTACCATCGACAGGGCATCGCCACTCGTCTTATCCATACATTCGAGACAGCGTGCCTGCAAGCGGGATTCAGTGATATTGTCTTGCGCAGCACGCTCTACGCAACGCCGTTTTACGAGTCACTGGGGTACAAGAAAACAACTGGCATCCGCAATTTTCACGGGCTGAGAGTGCAACCTATGAAAAAGAAGTTGAAGCGAGAGGGATAGAGAGATATTATCAAAGCTATTTGGAAAACTAATCTAAGTAAAGGAAAGTACCAAAACCACGCGTTTCAACCGGACCTTCTCTGCTCTCACCCCTTGGCGGCGCCTGTGCAATGCCGGTGTTCTGATCCCTGATCTGCACGATCTGCTTCGCTTACGCATTGAGGTCACCAATCCGCGTGTTCTGCAACGCCAAATCCATGCTGACCTGGATGCTCTTTACCGGTTGCCTTCTAAGTCAGCGGTTGTACCTGAGGATATCTTTGATACCCTCAATGTTCCTTAATCTTTCCCAAGGAGGTGTGGCCCTTTACTTAGGTTTTCTTTTTAATGAACGGTAACCCTTCACTTAGATTATCATTTTGCTGGACACGTCTCCAGGAATCCATTGACACCACCAGTGGTGGACGTTTGATATTCCGCTTCTTTGGCGCACTTGCAGAATTCGAAAGAAAACTCACCCTTCAACGCACCTGCTCCACCACCAGCGGGGCATTGCCGCGCACCCTTTTCAAGCCGTAAAAGCCATTCATCGCCGTCGACATCAGCAACGCACCCGGACGCAGGTAACGTATAGCCCGGGCAATGAGCCTGAATACAAACGTGGGTGAAAATGCCCGCCGCCATAACGCCCGGTGCGCCTGCAGTAAATCGTCCGGGCTCATCAACGCTGGTTGAAAGGTCACGTTATAGCCGTTGTAGAATGCCATGCTCCGGTCCGTTAGCAAACGCCCTTCTTCGACAAGCTGGTCATAGAGCGGGGTTCCCCTGTAAGAGGTCAAGAAACCATAGGCACAATTGGCCACAATCCTTCATTCTGTCGGCGCGTTTGCCAGTAGGTCCTCAAGAGCCGCTTCCCGAAACTGCTGAAATCCAGGGATGAAACACGCTCATTGTGTCCTGAGCGTGACGCTTGCAGGATGATTATATAAAGTTTTGAAAGGTAGTTAAGTTTCAAAAGTTCAACTTTTCTCGCTGGTACTGGCGTGGTGTAGCGACTGGGTTACGAACAGCGTGGGAGGGTTTGTCCGGAGTGGCGTTGGTGTGTTTTTAGTAGCGCACAAGGGGCACTTCGATATGGCGCATTCTTTGCGTCGCAGGCGCGATCTAGAAAAGGTCCGGAGATGACTTTCCGGCTTTTCTCTCCTGTGGCGTTACCTAGCCGATAATGACCATTATGTGTCAGTATTTTCTATGTTTTAATTGTGATGATCTACGAATAGCTTTGACTCACTTCGTTGTTCATCAATGAAACCATGATAGACTAGTCACTACGACGTCCATTATACTGATGAGGTTTCAACCATGCGCGTAATGCTGATTCAACCGCCTATGTATCATCTAAAAATGCAACTCTCGCCGAACCTGGGGCTAGCTTACATTGCCGCAGTCCTGGAGCGCGATGGCTTTAAAGTGCAGGTTATCGATGCCGCGGCAGAGAATCTGGGATATGACGAAATAATTGAACGCATACGCAAATTCTCCCCTGCCGTCATCGGAGCTGGTGGGCAAACCCCCGTCAGCAAACGCTCAATGACCATCTTCACACGGGCAAAAGAGGAAGTCAGCCAAGACATCGTTACCGTAGCTGGAGGCCCTCATTTCTCGTTTGCAGATCGCGAATCACTGGCAGAATGCCCCCAGTTGGATGTCGTAGTGCGGGGCGAAGGCGAGGAGACGATGAGCCACCTCTGCCAGAGAATTGCCGCCGGTGAGTCCCTGGACGGTCTGCGCGGTATAACCTGGCGCAACGATGATGGCGAGGTGGTACGCAACCTTGACCGCCCGTCCATCGCTGATATCGATTCCCTTCCCTTTCCAGCCTGGCACCTTTTTCCAGTAGACAAATACCACTGGGTGGGCAACAAGCTTCTGGCAATCGCGTCAGCACGGGGTTGTCCATACCACTGTCCCTATTGCATCACCTGGAAGGTACACCACGGTGTAAGAAGAAGAGATCCTGCCAAGATTGTAGAAGAGATGGTCTGGGCTAAAAGGAACTTCGACCATGACACCTTCTTCTTTCATGATGACGCTTCATTTCTTGAGCGCAAACACCTTGAAGGTTTCCTGGATGCATTGGAAGCCAGTGGAGAAACGCTGTACTGGTATTATGAAACGCGGGAGGATGTTTTTTTAGGCTACCGCGATCTGTGGGAACGCATGAAGCGCAACGGATTGTTCAAGATTGTGTTTGGACTGGAGTCACCAGACCCCGAAAAGCGAGCTCGCTTTGGCAAGAAAGGATATGATCTTGATGCTGTCGAATCCATGATGTTAACGCTTGAAAAAGAGTTTGATATCATGGTCTCGGTGTACCTCATTTTCGGTGATCTTTATGATACCGAAGAATCGATAGACGCCGTCTTGGCCTATGCCCGTCACCTGTACCCCGGCTTATGCTCCTTTGTCGTAGGCTCGCTCGCAGTGCCTTTTCCAGGAACCGATATGTATATCGAGTTTAAGGAAAAAGACCTGATCAGCAGCTACGACTGGGATAAATATGGCTTTGGAGAATCAGTGATAAAGTCGTCTATCTCGCCTAAGAAGCTGCAGGATGCCTTCAGTGCATTCTGGATCGATACCTATGTCCGACCTAAGGCTATCCTGCGTCAGGTGCAATTAATCTTCTCCAGAAACCGATTCAGGAGAGCCATGGCCAAGCAATATATTACGATGGCCGTGGAAATGATCTCAGATGTAAAAAAGATGAAGGGGAAGAAAGAGAATAACTTCTAACGGACTCACTACGGCGCCGTGTGTCCTGATGCGATCCATATCTATCCTCAGAAGGTCACCACTCAGGAATCGGGATTTCTCCGCCTGAGTCTGGAGACCAGTTCCGAAATCACATCCGGTACCGACGCTTGCTGCGCAGTACCCTCATCCACCCGGCTCGATACCTTTACTTCCCTCGCGGTCCGTAGGATTTCCAGATTGCCTTCCCGCTTGAGACGAATAACCTCCCGCCATTCCGGGAGCATCGAAATAGAATATACCAGCGCCATCGCCGCCACATAGATCCGCTCAGGCCAACTGCGACGGACGATCCAGGTCCAGGGAACCATCAACCCCAGCCAGACCCCGGAAGAGACTAGCGGGAGCCTGATAAACAAGTCACTGGTTAAGCCCAGGATATTGGTTATAATTACGCCCAGCCAGTCCACGACCAGCATGCCCCCCACACTGGGTGATGTTCCTCGTCCTCCGCGGAAGCGATAATAAATAGGCCAGTTGTGTCCAACGACGACCATTCCAGCCATCATAAGGTAATAGGGTTGGTCTGGTAGCCACCATTTGAAAATAAGCGTTGGGATCGCACCTTTGAGTATATCAAGGATACCGACCAGACAACCATACTTGATACCCAAGTGCAACCGCACCGATGTGGAGCTGACAGCTTCTGATTCGAATCGGGCTTTGCCGTCCACCCCCTCGATGACGAGTTTGGAGATGTCCTGCTTCGGTGCAACCCGCGCCGTGACCACCCGAGCAGGAGAAATCGAGCCAATCAGATAGCCAAGAATAATGGAAAAACGTGCAAGAAAAAGATTCATAGGGTCTATATCCAATTACCTTTCACGCATCATCGATGTTCTTTCGCTTAATCAAACTGACGAAACTGAACCGCTTCACCAGGCGGTACACACTACCCATCCCCATGAACTCGGCGACTTGCTGTTCATCCGGTATTTCACCCTCTTTCTTGAGTTGCAGAAACTGCTTGAGTTCAGGGATCATGGCAAACCAGAACAGCCCATTGACCACAAGGACGTAGGCGAGTTTATGCACATCATAGGTGCGGAACCAGACCCACGGGATCATCAACAGGAGTCCTGCCCAGCGTATAAGCACCGCTTGTCCCAGCAATCATCCCCAGAAGCGTGCCGGCGATGTTTGTCAGTAGGACACCAGCCCAGTCAAGGACAAATAACCCTCCCATAATGGTTGATAACCCCCGACCACCTTTAAAACCGTGATACAGTGGATAGTTATGTCCCAAGGTTGTCATAGCAGCTGTGATAAGATAATAGGGCGCGTCAGGTTGCCAGAGTCTAAAGGCCAGCGTTGGCAGTAACCCCTTGAGGATATCCAGAATCGCGGTGAGGCATCCATACCGCGTCCCCAACTGGTGGCGCACTGAAGTCGCGCTGATCGCACTGGAGTCGAATGTCTTCTTGCTGTCCTCAAGTGTATGCACAATGTTCGATAGCCTCAACACCAGGCGCACGCATGCCTACCACAATCCGGGCGAATGATATAGATCCGATCAGATAACCTGTGACACCTGCTAGAATTGCTATTCCAGTATCCATTTCCGGTAAGTCCTTCCTGTGACTTATACGTATACGTTCAAACTACTCAAGCGTTGCGTCGATTTTCTCCTTGATGGCCTGGATCACAATCGGGTCGTCATTCCAGGCACCCAAGTTAACCAGCGGGAAGCCTTCGGGCACTTGCGACTCGTTGACCAGGGCCGGGATATCCCACTGGCTGTGGATGGCGTCGGCGCTGATGGCCGCCGAAAAGTACAGAACTTTTTTCACACCGTTAGACAGAAACTCCTCTACCTTTTCCGCGGGCTTAGGCTCTTTGAACTCCATCCAGGCCAGGCTCAGGTTCTCAGGAGCGATAGCCGTCTTGTTCCAGCCGTTCCAGCACAGCTTTACGGAACCCTATCTCTTGCTCGGTCTCAGTGGACCACTCCACATCCCACTCGTCTGGTTGCCCATGACCAACCAACAGGATGCCTACCTCGGACTTGGGCGTATCACCGATGTTGGCAGCGGCTCTGTGGACGAACATACTCTGCAAGGTCTCGGAATCATACATCGGTCCGGTAAAGACCAGTGGAACCCCAAATCTCTCCTCCACATTCAGGGCTTCGATCAGCTCTTTGCCTTCCGCAGTGTGATTGGAGATGGTCAGGAAAACCTCGCTGACCACGATCCTGCTAGCCCCTTCATTGAGGGCCTGGATGACCGCAGCATCGGGCCGGGGATTGTCGTCCAGAAAGCTGTAGTAGAAGCGGGTTGTGCTATCACCTTCAGCGCGGTAGGCTTCCTGCAGGCGATTGACCATCTGGATGTGCATCCTGCGGTGGTCGCTACGACCCACCTCGAGGTATTTAGTCCTGAGCTGGTTCACGAACAACGGTCGTGCCACCAGTGGCACGAAAGCGATTCCCTGCTCGATTCAAACTCGTTAAATTGGTTGATCCAGCCGATAGGGTCGTAGGTTTCTGGCTCTCCATGGGTGAAATACACCACGGCTGTGTGCCCGAGACCCGGATCATCTTCAGCGCGTATAAGTTCCG
The DNA here is from genome assembly GCA_963700595.1 of uncultured Chloroflexia bacterium. Taxonomy (GTDB): domain Bacteria; phylum Chloroflexota; class Anaerolineae; order B4-G1; family SLSP01; genus PWVB01. The sequence goes on along the minus strand of CAVOYE010000005.1, from coordinate 382,408 downwards.
GCACGGGTCTTGCATCCTCTCGTGGCCAGAAAGGCTCGCGTCGTACCGACATAGCTGAAGAGCAGCAGGAGCGATAACCAATGGTACCGCAACCAGCAGCGCCTTACCCCTAAACCTCGTGGCCAGAACCACGATCAACGCAAAGAATACGGTGCACAATGCGACCAGTAAAGGATCATTTGCATCGGATGGACCGTTAGAGAATTGACCGTTAGCATACCCGAAAGAAGAGCAAGAACTGCAGTTACAATCCACTTGACATACACCATCGCACATAATCTTTGACATCGCTGTATTTCCTTCTGTACTATACTCACATAATTTGAAACATATTTTTCACAACTTGATGCCCGACTACAAGCCAGGCACACCTTCGACTGGCATAAAACATCATTCCGTACTCGTGAACTGTAATCCTTGCCCGTATGTCCATCCACCGTGACCAAGTATCGTCGGCAAGCCTGACACGCACCCGGCACCGAAACCACAGCCGGAATCCCGTATTCACGAGCGATAATCGAACTATGAGAGAGAATGCCACCTGACTCAGCAACGACGGCTCCAGCCCTCGCAAACAGCGGTGTCCATCCCACATCCGAGTATGGGATGACCAGCACGTCTCCATCCTTCATCCTGCCAATGTCCTGGATCCCCTCCACAACGCGAACCGGTCCAGTATAGAATCCGCGGGATGTAGGTACCCCTTTCAGCATTATAGCTTCATCAGGTATGATATCAGGCGCTTCGTTGCCAAATATGATCTGGGGCGGTATGACGTCTTTCATGCGATCCTCTTCGTCTTTCCTTTCCTGCACCAACACCCGATAATTGTGCACCAGTTCACGCTCGTTCACCATCGCCCGGACCTCATCCATGTACAGGTAGAAGATATCCTCGGTCTGTTCAATCAGACCAGATCGTGCGAAGTGCTGCCCAAGAGGCAAAAACAGATTGCGGAACAGACCGTAGCCATAGGTATACAGTGAACTGATCGCCTCTCGATACAATCGATAGTGCCGTGCTCGATCATAGATGAACTTGAGGAAAGGCCAACGCAGAAGTGGCACCTGCAAATCATCGAATTGGATACCGGCCTTTGCCCTTGCAGGAGATGGTAGATAGCTGGTGACCATATGCAGGATCAGATCAGGATTTTCTCGCCAGGGAGTACGTGAAAAATCGCTGCTACTGTCGCTTAAATGGCCAAAGTGATGGATAAAGTCCTCAATCCCGCTTTGCAGCGATCGGGCACCTGGCAAAGAAGAGAGTTCCACAAAGTTGCTTCTACTGACCCGTGCCTGGAGGGATTCATCCATCGACTGGTAAACTTGGGAAAGCTGGGCCAGGTGCGTTCCGGGATCGTAGGCATCTAGGGCCAGATAGTTTCCAGTCAGGTCGAGATCATCATACGCCACATTGAGATAGCTCAACTGTTTCTTCAGCAGGGCATTGTAGATTCGCAAAAGCACGGCAACCATTGTGTTATAGTAGGCAGTGTCTTTTACCAACGGAGCCAGGTTATCAATGGTGGCCAGGAGCTGTTCCGAACCAAGATCCTGTACTTTCTGGCGTTCAATTGTTTTCAGTTTCTGCTTCATTTCCGGTAGGAAGGTATCTATCTTACGCGAAAAACGCACCTTATCCCAGACGAAGCGCAGCATCAGGGGCAGCAGTCTGTAAGTTTTAGGCGAAGGCTTAAACGAAGGGCGTTCTGGTCCTTCAACGCCGATGCCAATCAGAAGCTCCAGTGATTCGGCAGGAAGACCCATTAGTTCAAATATCTGTCCAACTGCCGTCATATTAAAATACGCACGATCATAAAAACGTCCAGCCAGAGACTCCGGCTGGATATTGTTCGGACCGATCAACTCGGTAAACATGGTCATCCAAGCCCGGTTGACTATGGGTACGTTCACCGACCAGATCAGCGGTTTGATAAGACCGGGAAAGACTTCATTCGAGAGTCGATTGGAGAATATAGGAATATCAAGGGTCGTGATCTCTCGCATTTGGACCCATTTCACCTGGAGACCATCGTATACCCACTCCAGGTCTACGGGATTTCCAAAAACACTGGCAATCTCTTTGGTTTGTTGAACAACATCTTCTATCAGATCTAGGGGAATATCCTGACTTTTATGGAGATCTTCAGGGATACTGGTCCAGGTGCCCCACTTGTTGACCCATCTCTGGGGCGTAATGCCCTCCTGTACAAGTAACTCACCGCTGCCCCTGACCGCTTCCACAAGTACTTCGTCCAAACCCGTATACGGGTTCTTGCTAAAGGCTACCCCCGATACCTTTGACGGGACCATCTCTTGGATGATGACCGCCATTTTAAGATCCTGAACACTAGCCTGTCGCTGTTCCAGGTAAGTCTGTATTGATGATGACTTGCGAGGTATCCCAGACTTGCTGCACAGCTTTCAAGATACTATCTACACCCTGAACATCCAATATACTTTGGAACTGGCCTGCAAACGAAAGATTTAGACCATCCTCAAGGTTGGCTGATGACCGGACGGCATATCGCTTATCTTTGTCAATCTTGGCAGCTAGCTCGATCCCAAGATCTTGGGTAATCTTTATATCACCCTTTATATAACGCTCATAAGCCTCCCAGGTACAAATGAACGCCTCAGGTGTCAGAAAGCCCTTATCCGCAAGGTATCGCAAATTCTTGGCTTTATTGCCAATGTGTTGAATTTTACTTCCCTTTCGAAGAGAAAAGATATATCCTACCGGCATTTTGAATTTCACCTAATTTGTATCATCACAACGATAACGTGCTTGGTTTCGTTAACTATAGTCTGATATATGTTTTAAGATCGCAATGTGTTAATCGAACACCCCGAACCTTAGCGCTACGCATTTTAAACACGCCCAATTGCTGTTAACTATTGGTGAGTGGTTTTCAAAAACTCTAGATAGCAATATAAGGATATTACTATTCTCCAGTTGGAAGTCCTTCATGTAGCAAAGCATAATCGAGTTTCATTACAAAGCTACTCAGGGTTTGGGCGATATTTACAACGCCAATAGGCTGCAACAAACTAATCACTGCATTGTGTAGGAATACTATGATGTACTGTACCTTTTTTCATCTATGGTAACAACTTTTGATCGACTAAAGCAATTTATTCCCCACTGCGTTGTACAATCTAAGCTAGCACCCAACCTGTTCCAGCGTGCACTCCGGCGAAGCCAACATGTGCGTCTGCATCGCTTCATCGATGGACCAAACGAAGGCCATAACATGCTTCACTATCTTCTGAAATGGTTTGGTCGTATACGCGAGAATAACTGGCTCTCGGCCCGCGGTCTGAATTCTCTCATTGACGATTTGACGTGCTAAAAAGTTGGTTTCCATCATCGTATTCTTTAATCCTCTTCCCATATGTATATATTGTGTATATATTGTGTATATATTATACACATATTTATGAGCTAGTCAAGAATAAACTGAGAATTATGGAGAAATTCATGAAAAACACCGGATTTTACGCCTTTTCCTAAACTCAACAGGTGGGAAAGACCATAGACATCGTAGACGTGGCCATCGCCTCCTGTGGCTTTGAGATGTAGGTTAGTGCAGCATAGGCCGCTTGCCTTTTGGACAGCCTGAAGGTTAAGATGCTATTCACGGTCTTTGTCCCAACAGATGAGGTTTCCAGATGAAACTCGAGAGCACGATGTAAACCCCGCTAGCTGATCTCAGTTGAGATCTGGTCAATATCCTATTGCACCACGTGCTGGCTGGCACGGTGATGGCTTAAACTGTGAAAGATGGGATGAAGACAAAGACGCTGGTCCAACAATCATCAATATCTCACCCAACATCGTAATGTGTTTCGGTAAAAGGAAGGAAAAACTCTTATCCAAACCACGTTTCTGTGGTGTGGTACAATCTCTTCCAAACGATGTCACTCTTTTAGGAATAGTGTGTTACCTCAAATATGCGTAGCGCGAGACGCTTATGATACCAATGCGCGACATTTCGTTAAAGCAGGTCGTTCCCGCAGTCACATCCTTGCGCAAACAAAAAAATCCATCACGGCTGTAAGCTACGCAGCTTAGTTGAGCTTTTTATTGAGTAAATACTTTCCGAGAAGGAACGCTGGGATTCGATCTCGCGATCATCTATGTGTAAAAATCTCAGCGCCGTGACGTTGAAAACCTGCGCGCGCAACCTCCGCTTCAGGTCATCTCAGGCATCAGGCTGGATGATATCCCTAACAAACTGCCCAACATGTAAGCCAGTCTATCCTACCCCATCACCAGCGGTGTGTTGCCGCGCAACCTTTTCAAGCCGTAAAAACCATTCATCGCCGTCGACATCAGCAACGCACCCGGACGCAGGTAGCGTATCGCCCTGGCAATACGTCTGAGTACGTGCCCCGGTGAGAACGCCCGCCGCCATAACGCCCGGTGCGCCTGCAGTAAATCGTCCGGACTCATCAGCTTTGGTTGAAAAGTCACGTTGTAGCCGTTGTAAAACGCCAAGCCCCGGTCCGCCAGCAAACGCCCCTCTTCGACAAGCTGCTCATAGAGCGGGGTTCCCCGGTAAGGGGTCAAGACACCGTAGGCACAATAGGCCACAATCCTTCATTCTGTCGACGCGGTTGCCAGTAGGTCCTCAAGAGCCGCTTCCCTAAACTACTGAAATCCAAGGATGAAACACGCTAATTGTGTCCGGAGCGTGACGGCTGCCGGTGGGCATGTTTGCCTCACCAAGAGAGCAAAAATGTTCATTCTTGGTGAGTTATGCACTATGCAAGTGCCATATTGAGAATTGCTGTGTTTTACCAATTTTCATTGCGTGGGATATACTTATTTGTAATCTTACAGGTACAATCTTACTTATCTTTTTGTCCATAAAAACGGGGGAATCTCAATGTGTCATTCTTTATCATAGAGACCTCTGTTGGTAGAGATCTCTTATGTTGCACTTGTTACTTGAATTCAAGGGTAATTAGTAAATGTAATAGTATTTTTATTATTCCTTCACGCCCAGCAGCTCGCGAACCTATTCACGCAATTCAAGTGGTTGTGGCATAAAATCGTCATTTCTTAAATCGCTTTGTCCTTATTAGAATGTGCGTATACTGATATGGAAGCAGTAAAGTTCTGCTTTTGCAGGAAGATCCTTATTTTCCGTATTTTACTCTGTTTTGGCTTTCCGTAAAAATACCTTATGCGGAGGATTATGCGGAAATAATTCCGCATAAGACCCTCATCTGACAGAGGCAGTCGAGGAGAATTGGTGGCATCACCGTGACTTTTGGGAACGGGCTTTGCATATGACTCGGATGGGAGAGGTCGATACCAGCCCCCTGGTGTCGGATGCGTTTGCCATGGAACAGTAGCGCGCGGCATTCACTCGTGCCGCGGTAGGAAAAGGATTGAAGGTCGTTTTACCGCCCGGTGAAAGCTAGACAACTTGGATTAGGAGGAAGGCTATGCCGTTAATTAATTTAAAACATGCAGAAACGTTTGTTGAGGGTCTTGACCATCCTGAAGGCGTGGCATTGGGTCCCGATGGTAAGATTTACGCTGGCGGTGAAGGGGGTCAGGTCTATCGCATCGATTACGAATCACGCCAGGTAGAGGCGTATGCTGATACGGGCGGACTCAATTTGGGGTTAGCTCTGGATGCAGCCGCTAATTTGTACATGTGCACTCCCGGCCTTGGTGCCGTTTACAAGGTGACACCGGGGGGCGAAGTGAGCCAATATAGTGCCGGCAGCGAGGAACGCCACATGATCACCCCCAACTATCCCGCCTTTGATGCCCAGGGTTATCTCTACGTGACCGATTCAGGCACCTGGCACGGTGACGATGGCTGCACCTTTTGCATCGCGCCAGATGGAACGACTACTGTCATTGATACCGAAAACAATCAGTTTCCCAATGGCTGCGCTCTCAGTCCTGACGGCCAATACCTGTACATCATCATGTCGCTGAATTCACCACGCATGATTCGCTTTCCCATCGAAAACGGCCGCAAAGTTGGACCAACAGAGACCATCGTCGAGCTGCCACACACTGTGCCCGATGGCCTGGCTTTTTGTACTGATGGCAGCGTTCTGGTGTCTTGCTACCGTCCGGATGCGATTTTCCGGGTGATGACCAATGGCGATATCACCGTCTTAATGGACGACTACGAAGGCACCATCCTGGGCGCGCCTACCAACGTCTGTTTCGGCGGACCGGGGCTGTCGGTCTTGTTTTGGGGCAATCTAGGACGCTGGCATCTAGGACTGAATGCGCATACTGGGCTGCAAGGCACAAGGTTGTTCTATCCTGATGCAACCGTTGGGAATGAGGAAAACAAACAATGAACGAAGAACTTGTGCCTAAATGCACGAATAACGCCTACCAGGTTACAGTCAGGGGTGACGACAAACAAATTCAATTCAATCTGGTTGACCGGGTCATGAACTTTGAGCTGGCGGATGGCCCTTACTTTTATATGGCCCGGCGTCCCGGCGACGAAGGCTCGATTATCTCGGAATGGCTGGCTAATGCGGTCGTTACGCTAAACGGCGATACCATCGCTATCCACGGTCAACTGGCAGGCCTTGAGCTGGAGCACAGGTTGTGTCTGCCTTCGGATCGGTCGATCCTGAAAGAACAAATCACGTTGCGTAACCCCACTAAGGCTGGTACCCTGGTCAACCCAGGTGGTGGAGGTGCACCCGCTCAAGGTAACCGGCACTTAGGACCGCGCGGTCATCAACTTCGTAACAGGTAGGAGGATCGTTAACCGTAAATTCGTTATTGGTTTTTGTAGGATCACAATAATCAAGTACCTTTACATAAAGGAGAAAATGTCATGAGACTTGAAAACAAAATCGCCATTGTAACAGGTGGAGCTGCCGGTATTGGTCGTTCCATCGCGCTCGCATTTGCCGACGAGGGAGCTGATGTGGCGATTGCCGATATACAAATGGAGAAGGCAGAAGCCGTTGCCAGGGAGATTCAAGATAGAGGTCGTCGTGCTGTGACCATCCAATGCGATGTTGGTTCCTCTGAGCAGGTAGACAACATGGTGGTTCAGGTTGTTGAGGAGCTGGGTGGCCTGCACATCCTGGTCAATAACGCTGCCATCATCTTACCGGGTCTCTTCTGGAAGGTCAGCGACGAGGATTGGGATAAGATAATCCGCACCAATCTGTCCAGTGTCTTTTATGGTTCCCGTGCGGCAGCGAAAGTAATGATTGAGCAGAAACAGGGCGGCCGCATCATTAATATGTCCTCGATTCACGCGACGCTGTCCGAGCCATTCGCCGCTTCGTATACGGCCGCCAAAGGGGGCATCGAGGCCATGTCACGCACAATGGCCACCGAATTGGCTCCCTACAAGATATTGGTGAACTGCGTGGCGCCTGGGGCGACTTTCAGCGAGCTGACAACACCCATGTATACCGAGTCAGTAAAGCGGGCCCTATTCCAGCGCGTACCGCTCAAAGAAATCGCCCAGCCAGAATGGATTGCTGCTGGCGTTGTTTTCCTGGCCTCAGAGGATTCTCGCTACATGACCGGTCAGGTCTTAACCATCGATGGAGGCTACGTGATGGATGGAAGTCTCCCTGGTGCGGAATATTGGGATAAGTAAGCACTAAATGACTCTAGCACAGCCCTGCAATCACGGTTGTCGTATATCCGACGTCTGAACTTTCAGGGAGGGGCGGACAATTATCTTGGAAAATGAAAAGCTCCGTGTCACTGTATTGGTAGACAATAATAACGATATTGTCGAGTTCCATTAAAACCGCGGGACCTAAACTTTCTCTACTTTGCACCGGGTGGGATTCGCAACCCCGCACGCACAATCCCGTTAGCAGCCAGCAGTGCGCCTTATCTGGATTACTTCAGCGGTGGGATCACGGCTTCTTCACCAACCAGGATGAATACTTTAGACAACTTACTGAGCTGCAATAACTGATCCCGGTGCCCCACAACGATCTGAAACAGGCTGCTGATCTACTAGAAAATTTCAGCGATCATTGGGAATGATTATAGGGTGATCCAGAAACACAGAGAGAATTTGTAAAACTTATTGTCCAGCGCGTGTATATCGATGTCGTGGACGTAAAAGCGATGACTTTACGTGCAAATTATCACCTGGTATCAGGTAATAATATAAACGGGCCAACTGAAGTTTCAGTTGACCCATGAGTATACACGTGTGGGAGCGACGGGAATCGTTCGATCGCGCGTATGCGGATCGTGAGATACCAGCCAGAAGGCATCCTACCCGCCCTACCTTGCTAGGCTAGGGCATTCACCTATCGGGTTTATCGATCACCTTCCCGATCTACCCTGATTCGACCACCCTTCCGAAGCACAACACCATCATCTGCCCTCCAACACAATAGGCCGTCGAAAGGCTATCGGTGATACATAGACCCGAGAAGTTCTGCATATCGCGGTAGTCCATCGCGAAGTTAAGGAATATAAAGCGAATGGCCACGTCAATCAGCGAGACCGGCTGACTGTCGGCGCAGGGCGATGCCCAAGCCAAAGAGGACGAAGGACGCCGCGCAGATCCCGGCGAGAATGAGGAACAACCCGGATTGGCCAATGCGGTCCAAGAGGATCCCGCTGATCAATGAGGCGAGGATGCCGGCCACGCCAATGGCCGAATTATAAAAGCCCTGCGCGGTGGCCAGCAATCCGGGTGGGGCCAGGCGTGAGATGAGATCGAGTATGCTGATCATAAACAGCGCGGTACCCGGCCCGTTGAGCAGGTTGATGGCGACTGCCGAGGCGGGGTCGGTTATGTGCGAGAGCAGAAAATAACGCACAGTTTGCAGCAAAATTGCGCACAAAAGCAGGCGCACCGGCCCGAAGAATTTGAGAAGGCGGTTACTGAGCGCCATAAACGGAACCTCGGCAATAGTGCCAATGACCATGGCGAAAGAGATCAGCGAATCGGAAGCGCCCATCGATTTGAGGATTACCCCGGTAAACATCAACGCGGCGTTGAAAGCTACCGTGTAAAGGAAGCCCGTTCCGACCAGCACCAGCCAGACCGGCTGGCGGACCATCGCGCCGATCCGGCTCCAGCTGCGATCCCCCAGTTGGACCCCGTGGCGCGGCAGGCGGAGAGCCGTCAGGCCAAAGGCCAGCATAATCGCGCCGTAGATCGGAAACATCCAGTTCAACCCGGTCCGTTCATAAACAAAGCCAATGGTCAGTAGGACAACGATGTAGCCGATCGAACCGCCCAGACGGAAACGGCCATACTCATTGCTGCGCTCGCCCAGCATGGCCAGGCAGGTACTGTCGACCAGTGTGCTCGCTGCGCCGGTCATGAAAGAGAATGCCATTCCGATCAAACTGTACCAGAGGAAAGGATTGACCAGCCCGGCGGCTTTGACCAGCGGGACAAGCTGCGCGAGTAGGAGCGCACCGACCGCACCCGCCGTGATGAGGATGCTTGCTCGGCCGGTGCGGTCGGCAGCATAACCCCACACGAACGGCGCGGCCATGCCGATAATGCCCCCCAGCATGCTGACCAACCCCATTTGCGTTCCACTCAGCCCGACTTCACCATAATAGACGTTCAGGAAAGTGAAGTAGGCGCCAATAGCTGCGTATTGGAGAAAGTACAAAACCCACAGGACTAAGAAGCGCGTTGATTTTTCAGCCGGTAGTGCGGTAGAGTTGATTGGTTGTATGATTTCGTCCACTTAAAGTTCCTTGAAAGAGAGTCTTAGCTTCGACAGATGATCCAGCATATTATCGATACTGTAGCATACTTTTTATCACAGGATACCCATCCGAACGTCAGTATGGGTGAGGTTAGGGGTGTTGACACGGCGTCGAACACATCCTGAGGCCAACGACTCTGAGAAGACTAAGGCCAGACACGACCTCGTCAGAGGCGATCTCACTCACCACTAGAGGCCCAACGCATCCTACTCGCAGCCCGCCCCCAAAAAAAGCAAAAAGAGCTCCCCATATATGGAGAGCCCTCTTCGTTTGACGGGAGCGACCGGATTCAAGACCGCGATCATCTACGGGTAAAAATCTTGGCAGGTTGGGAGGATTATTTACAGATTAACCTATATAAGCATGGAAATATCCGGTCAAGTAGATCAGAATGACACAGTGATTTCATATGGTTTAGAATCATGTAGTGAACCGTTATTGGTTGCTAGATATAGATACCGACTTATTAATATAGTCGGTACCTATATGGGGATAGGATGATTACTTAAAGCTGTGAAAGGTAGTTAAGTTTCAAAAGTTCAAGCTTTTCTCGCTGGTACTGGTGTGTTATTGCGACTGGGTCGCGAATAGCGTGGGAGGGTTCGTCCGGAGTGGCGTCGGACCCTACCGGTGGAGCAGGTGCACGCACGTTCAACATCGCCAAAATACCAGCATGGGCAGAGTTGCGAGGTCAATACACCATAGGCGCAATAGGCCACAATCCTTCATTCTGTCGACGCGGTTGCCAGTAGGTCCTCAAGAGCCGCTTCCCGAAACTGCTGAAATCCAAGGATGAAACACGCTAATTGTGTCCTGAGCGTGCCTATGCCGGTCCAACGCCTCTATGATATCGTAATGGAAGCCCTGCGGCAACTGCGGCCTATGGAACAGGTGACGCGTCTGCGTACCTGTGCGCAGTATGACTCAGGTCGTGGAGTAAGGCTCGTTCTTTCGCTGCGGCGACCGTCTCTGGCGGCAGCGTTGCGGCAGCAGCGGCAATGGGCCGGCCGACTACATCCTGAAACCATAGTGCATTGGCGACCAATGGGTAACGTGACAGCAGTGCCCACAGCTCCACAGCACGATCCACATCGTCAAGGCGGACCAGGAGTAGTGTGATTCCAGACAGGGCGATCACAATCGACAAGAACGCATCTGCTTCGATGCCCATTTGCAGCGCCTGATAGAGATAGCGCCGAGATTGTATCAGGTCATTCATCCCTAACGCCGCATATCCCAGGAATGCGAGTGACCAGCTCTGTGCATCTTGCTGTCCCATCTCTTGATACGCGGCAACGCTTTGTTCGAGCCACTTTTGGGCACCGACGTAGTCCTCTTGCGCCAGTGAAATGAGGCCCAGCACAAGGCACGTCGCTCCGATCACATAAGGATCGACCAACGCGCGTGCGTGTGCCAGTCCAGTGGTGGCATACGCCCGTGCCTGCTCGTACCGGCCCAACATAGCGTGGTAGGTCCCCAACGCCTGCAGTGCCATCCCCTGATCGTGTCCAAGCGCCAGGTCGGAGGCGATGGCGAGACACTCCTCTTGTATGGCGATCCCTTGCTCGAACCGGCCCTGGAGGAACGCCGCAAATCCCAACAAGTGCAGTCTCCACGGCCAGGCCGACGCGCTCGCCCATCTCCCGCAGCAGAGCAATGCTCTGCCGGAGCAGGTTTTCCCCTTGCTCGAGTTGTCCCACGCGCAGGGCGATCAGCCCAAGCTGTGCAAGCGAGTTGGCCGTACCTTGCCGGTCACCCACAGCCTGTCGTATGGCCAGGCTCTCGTCCAGCACGTCGCCTCGCCCCATCATAGTCGCCCAGCCCGTCGATGAGCCATCCCAGCGCATACAGCGCATCTGCCATACCCCAGCGATCGTCGAGCGCCTGATACAGATCGAGGCTCTGTTCAAAGCAGTGCCGGGCGCGGGCGCGATCCAGGTCAAGCGTTTGCCATCCCATCTCCAGCAGCGCAAATGCCCGTGCTGCCCGTACATCGTGGCCGGTGGATTCGAGCGCATCCAGGAGGACGATGCTCCGCTCCAGAATCGGTTCAGCAAGGCTGGCATAACCCATCAACCGGGTGAAAACACCTTGCCAGGTCAATGCCTTTGCCAGCAGCCGCTGTTCCTCTTCTGACAAAGCTTGGGGATGTGCGAGTGGTGCAGCTTTTCCGGCACCGGCAGCGTCTTGCAGTTTTTCGATCACGGACCGGCAAGCTGTTTTTCCCTCCTCAAGGCGTCCGCGCAACTGATAGTAGGAGCACAGACCTTCGAGTGCCAGGACCAGTGAGGGGATCATCGCGTGATCCACGGCCCAATCCCAAGCGGCGCGCGCATTCTCGATCTCAGCATCGATTTCAGCCAGCACGTCCTGCTGCCGGGAGCCTCTTATGTCCATCGCCCACCGCTGCAAGGCAGTCATGTACCAGGCGCAGTGACGATCTGCTATCGTCTTTGAGACTGCAGGAGATTGCGCCAGTTTTTCGACCACATATTGCCGCACCAGTTCGTGGATGTGATATCGTCCCGCAGGCTGGAAGTGGAGCAGTGACTTGTTGATCAGCGCGCGCAATTCAGGAAGCGTTGTCCCGGCGACCGGCTGTGCTGCTTCACGGGCAAAGCTACCCCGAAACACGGATAGTCCTTGCATCGCCTCGCGCTCGCGCGCGGTGAGCAGTGCCCACGAGTGATCCAGGACGGCGCGCATACTGCGATGGCGCTCCGGCACGTCGCGCGACTCGGTTTCCAAAAAGCCGAGACTATGCCCGGATGCCTGGGCCGTGATCTGGTCGGCGATCTCGGCAAGCGGCATCGTCTGAATCCACGATGCGGCCAGCAAAATGCCCAACGGCATCCCTTCCACCTGTTGGCAGATGCGGATGATGCTTGCCAGATCGTCGTTCGTGGGTTCGTAGCCCGGCTGGACACGGCGTGCGGCATTCAAAAAAAGCGCGACGGCACTGTGCCCGGCGGCGATCGGCCCGGCAGTAGATGCAGGATTTTCTGTGCTTGCCCGTGCAGGCGCCGGCAACTCGGGGTAGTCCATCCCACCAACGGGAACGAGGTGCTCGCTCTGCGCGTTGAGCCTGAATCGCGAGGTGGTCAGGACACATACGCCCTGCGCCTTGTCAAGAATATCGACGACCAACTCCACTATTCCCTCTGATCCCAGCAGGTGCTCGACGTTGTCGAGAATGAGCAGCAGATGCTTGTGACGCAAATAGTCAAGCAGTTGTTGGCGGGGATTGGCAGTGTGCAGAGGCAGATCAAGCGCCTGGGCTATGGTAGGTACGACGGCCTCTGCCGACCGGAGTGGTGCGAGTGGGACAAAGAACACGCCATCCGGGAAACGGCCAAGCTGCGCATCGGCCAGAGTCTGCCTTGCCGCCTCAACGGCCAAACGTGTCTTGCCACTGCCGCCCGGTCCAAAGAGCGTTAACAGCCGGCAATCTGAAGTGACGATCCGCGCTTTGATCTCGTTCAGCAGTGGCTCCCGGCCGATAAAGAGCGTGGATTGGCTCGGCAGGTTATGCCTGAGAATCAGGGGCGGAGAGTTCTTGATCCGCACGTACAGGTCGGTCGTTTCCTGGTCAGGGGCGGCGCTCAATTCCTGATCGAGGAGGCTAACGCACTCCTGGTACTGTCGCAAGGCAGCGGCGTGCTGTCCTGACCGGGCATAGAGCTGCATCAGGTGTCGATGAGCCGGTTCGTGCAGTGGGTCCAGGGCCAGCCAGCGCCGGGCGTAGCGGATAGCAGGCTCAAACTCGCCGCGTGCGCTGTGACCGTGCACCAGCTTTTCCAGCGCGGCGGCGAACGCCTGCCGCAAGCTCTCTGTCTGAAAGAACTGCCACTCGTCAAAGGCGGCGCTATCGCGCAGTCCGGTGCTCTCCATCAGGTCTCCCCGGTATAACTCGACCGCCTCAGCCAGGGCGTCCAGGCATTGGGAACAAACCTGGGCATCCGGGTGACCGTGCTTCTGGCAGGTTGACAAGAGGTGACGAAACCGGTCCACGTCCAGCCAAAAGTCGGCGCCGGGATCTGTGCCGATCTCGTCGCCATCCACGACGAGCCACTCGCCGCCAAGCGCTTTTCCGAGCACCGAGAGATTGCGCCGCAGCACCGCACGCGCGCGACGCGGCTCAAGCTCGGGCCACAGCAAGGTGATCAGCGTCTCACGGGAATGGCGTCCTCCCGTCAACGCCAGGTAAGCAACGAGAGCGACGTTTTTGCGCGTGTCGAATTTGAGTGGCTGGCCATCGCGCTCGAAACGCGGCTGGCCGAGTAGAAACAGTTTCAGGCTGGACATTGAGACCCTCCACGCATCCATTGTAGTGGCAAACAAAAAAACGTCAATCGGAAAAAACCTCGTAACGCTGTTCGTAACGTTCTCGGAACGGGCGTTGTGTATACTGGATAGAAAAGTACGGAATTCGGTAAGGAGGAACATCAATGGACCAATCTCTGTCAAGTGATCAAGGAACGTTTATTCAGGTCAACGGTCTGCGTATGTATTACGAGACCTATGGCGCTGGAACACCTGTCATCTTGCTCCACGGTGGGCTGGACACCTGCCAGATGTGGGCGCCAGTTATCCCTTCACTTTCGATGCACTACCAGGTCATCACGCCAGATTGCCGTGCTCATGGCCGGACGGACAACCCTTCAGGACTATTCAGCTTCCCTTTGTTGGCGGAAGATATCGCCCGATTCATCGAGGCCTTGGGGCTGCAGAGACCTCTGGTGGCGGGGTACAGTAACGGTGGGCAAACGGCTTTGCATATGGCAATGATGTATCCCGGCCTGGTCCAAGGATATATGGTCGGGGGGGTTTTCAACTCCATAACCGATGAGTGGCAGCAGATGAGGCAGGGGGTTTTTGGCTTTGAGGGATCGGGGATTGTGGATACTGAGCGTGTGATCCAGCAGCATCCCGAGGTGGTTCGCTCCCTGCAAGAGAAGCTGTTCATTCTTTAGTTGTGCCTTTAATCCGGTTGGATTATAATTGATCACTCACTACCTCCTGTGCACCCTTACCCTACCTGACAAGACATAAACCAACTGGCTATCAGAATCATGCGCCTGATTCCTCAGCAATGGTTCTATTGACCGCAATCTTGTCGCAGTATTCGTCTACGTTTGGAAAGGGAGGAAAAGTCAAAATGAATGGCAGGATGCTATCTCAAGTTATGCTGTGCTTTCTGGTATTAACCTTGGTCGCATGCGGCACACCCGCTGCAGTCCCCCCCACAGCCACACCGATCCCTCCGACGAACACCCCCATACCCCCCACACCCACGCCAGTACCACTGACACCCACGCCTGAACCTACCGCTACACCCGTCCCACCCACTAAGGTGCCGTCATTTGCGGAAAAGGTAGATGTCGGCGGATACAGTCTTTTCATCAGATGTGTTGGCGAAGGCAGCCCAACAGTCATTCTGGAACCAGACGCAGGATATGCTAATGACATGTTTGCCTGGAGCATTGTCCTGCAAAAGAAACCCACTGATTTGGGCATCCGGGTTTGTCATTATAACCGCGCAGGTATAGGGAGCAAAGAAATGAGTCTGGCAAGACAGAGCGATCCTGCTCCGTACAAACCCCGGACAGCCATGGATATGGCAGTCGATCTATCCAACCTGCTAACCAATGCGGGTATTGAGGGTCCATACATCATGGTAGGACATATTTTTGGTGGCTGGATCGCCCGGTTATTTACAGACATACATCCGGATGAGGTCGTGGGGATGGTTTTGATTGACGGTGGACATCCTGACATCTTTACCAGAACATTGGATCACATCCCACCGCCAGCTGCAGATGAACCGGTCTCATTGACGCCGTTCAGAGATTACTATACTCGCCTGCTGGAAGAACCTTTGAAAGCTCCGGAATATCTGGATGCAAAAAAGAGCATGGAACAATTGCATGCGGTCAAACCGCTTGGTGACCTTCCGCTTGTCGTACTCTCCCATGACACTGAAGAGAGATCGGCACAATATGATTACATGCAAGAACGCTTTCAGCCATACGGCGCTCCATTTCCGGTTGATGTGTTCAATGCAGTCGAGGATGACTGGGCATTACAGATGGCAGATATGGCGGCGCTCTCCACCAACAGCACCTTAATCATCGTTAAGGGCAGCTCCTTTCGTATCCCAACAAGTCAACCGGAGAGCGTGGTGGAAGCCATCCGCATTGTGCTAGATGCCGTAAGGAGCGAATAATTATTCGCCCCATAAGCATCACGTTAAGGGAAAAAGTAGTTTAAGGATAACTCTTGGTATAGTAAAGTCGCTAAACAAACCACCCAAGAGGTATCCCAAAATGAATATAATAGAAATTGCCAAAAACATAAAAGAAGTGCTGTGGGAGACAGGAGACGCATTAGGGCGGAGCAGTCACTTCATCAAACGCGAGTGGTAGTTCACCGGACGGAGCTATGCCCAATTGCTGGTGTTTGGGAGTATGGGAGAACCAGAACTAAGCTATACAGACATGGTGAAATACGCGAAACTAACCGGAACAGAAGTGAGTGCACAAGGGGTGGCGGTCTGATTCACGGCCGAAGACGTCCAATTTTTAGCGGAACTGTTAGAGAGTGCTGTCGACCAGGTGGTGGAAAGTCGGACGAGCGAAATGATACCGGTGCTGAACAAATTCGAAGCACGATGCCTTCCATGAACCGGGGTACTGGAAAACCTTGCTCGTCCAGGCATCCCAGGGCTGGTGGGATCCGCCCGTGCACACCCAGGCTGACTTTGCGAAAATCACCGATCCAGTTCTTTTCTGGTGCGGTGACCGGGATGGGTTGTGTCCCCCGGAACAGTCGCTGGAAATGTACCGGATGGTGGACAAGGGGAATTGGCTGTGATTCCGAATGCGGATCATTTCACCATGGCGGGACAGTTTGACGTCGCGACGATGGTTTTGCTGAACTTTGCAGAGAGAGTGATCGGATCCGACAAGAGACACAATAAAGGAGGTGGCGAGATATAAGTCTGTGAGCCATCCTGATTCGGAGGCAGAGCAGGTTGGCTCTTTCTGGGACACGGCCTCGGCAACAGGTACCCTATCTAGTGCGCTACAACTATTATATACAAGGAGAATGACGAAATGGCACGCTCAACTGAACAGATCTACCAACACCACATGAATGCTCTTGCGAATGGCGACTTCCCTGCATTTATCGCAGACTATGCCGACGACGCCGTTCTGATGACGATGGAGGGCGCTCACGTCGGCAAGGATGCGATCCAGACGTACTTTGTCAACGCGCTATCGGCTATGCCCAATACCAAGATTTCACCCACGGGACACATGGTGCACGGAGATTTCGTCCTCCTCACCTGGACCGGCGTGTCCGACGTGGCGACCGTCCCTCACGGGGTAGACACCTTTGTTATCCACGATGACCAGATCCGGCTGCAGACGGTCTGGTTCACGATCGTTCCCAAGTAAGTGCATCGGCCAGGGCGGCCGCAAACGCTGCCGTAACTGCTGTGCCAGTCTGTCCAACAGAGACGTCAGGTGGCACTCGGCCCAACAGCGCCGTCCACCTGACGTCCTGGGCTGGCGCGATCAAGCAAGTTGGTCTGTGTCCGTGGTACCTGGTCCCCAACAGAGCCGCACCACAAACGCACCAACATACGAGTCCATCGAGACAGGTCATTGGCGAATCATGAAAGGAGTCGACTGTGAAAGACTTTAAGGACAAGGTTGCGGTTGTCACCGGTGCAGCCAGCGGCATCGGGCGCGCGCTGGCCGCGCGTTGCGTGCGCGAGGGGATGAAAGTTGTCCTGGCAGACATCGAGGCGTCAGCCCTGGCTGAGGCCGAACGCGAGCTGGGTGGTGGCGATACAGATGTCCTTGCCGTCAAGACCGATGTTTCCAGGGCAAATGAGGTGGAAGCGCTGGCCCACAAGACGCTGGACAGGTTCGGGGCCGTTCACCTGCTTTTTAACAACGCCGGCGTGATCAAGGGCGGCCTGTTATGGGAATATAGTCTGGTCGACTGGGAGTGGATCATCAACGTCAACCTGTGGGGTATCATCCATGGTGTGCGCACTTTTGTGCCGTTGATGCTGGCCCAGGACGTCGCGTGTCACATCGTCAACACGGCCTCGATCTCCGGGTTGATCGCACCGTCCAATTCAGGGATCTATAACGTCACCAAGCACGGCGTGGTGGCGCTCACAGAGACGCTCTACCGCGAATTAGCGGAACGCGACGCCAAACTCAAAGTCTCGGTGCTCTGTCCATCCCACGTCAGGACGCGCATCTATGACGCAGAGCGCAACCAGCCGCCTGTTTACCACAATGGGGATGCCGCCGGACCGATGCCCCAACAAGCGCTTGAGGCCATCTGGTCCGAGGTCGCTGAACGCTACAAGGATTATGGAGGAATGCTGTCGCCTGAGACCATTGCCGACTGTACGTTTGACGCGATCCGCGACGAGCGGCTCTACATTCTCACCCACCCGGAACTGAATGCTTTACTCGCCGAACGGACTGAAGCGATGATCAACGGGCGCAACCCGTTGATTTTCTCGGTGTAAATGCGGAACTATGCACAAAGGAGATGAACAAGCGAAACCAGTACGCTAGACCGGACAGTTTGAGCGAAATAAGGAATCCAACGTATGGCGAACCTCCGATGGTTCACCAAGTAGCGTTCGATGATACGCAAGCCGATCTGGAAGATGCTCAGATCGCGGCGGTCACGGCGATCGATCAGATGGCGTTGGCCCGGAGGGTGTATAGTATTTTGTATAAACAATACCTCGAGTATGAATCGACCCTTGAGTTACTTGATCAAGAAGATATACACGCCACATTCAAGAAGCGCAAGAAGATTCGTTACCTGCAGGACAACATCATCGCCTACCAAGACGAAGCGTGGGGTGATGGCGATCCTCGACCGGCTCCTGCACTCTTCAACGACCCTCAACAACAAGGGGAAGAGTTACCGGCTCAAAGAGAAACGCAAGGCTGGTTTGTTTGGCCGGGCACCACGGGATGCTGGTTTGGAACAGGAGGTGTCAGCCGAAGATTCTTGACCGATGGCAGTGGACATTATCGCCGTTGAAAAGTGGACTTTTTATTCCGGTGATTTGTGGACATTTTAACCCGTCCTTGACAACAGTTTGCCAAACCGTCCGAAACACTCAAATGGAGATTGTCGTCAAACGGACATCCCGGCGAGATGTCCCTACCCTCATCCTTCAGCGCCCCTGCTTCGCCACCATGGGATGGATTCCCGCTTGCGCGGGAATGACAAATCGTTTTTTCCTTACCATGATATGCACAACCCTCATCCTTCAAAACCCCTACTCCGCCACCAGCGGGGCATTGCCACGCAGCCGCTTTAAGCCGTAAAAGCCATTCATCGCCAGTGCCATCAACAGAGCACCCGGACGCAGATAGCGTATCGCCCTGGTAATACGCCTGAATACGTAACGCGGGTGAAAATGCCCGTTTCCACAAAGTCCGGTGTGCCTGCAGTAAATCGTCCGGATTCATCAACTGCGGTTGAAAAGTCACGTTATACCCGTTGTAAAACGCCATGCCCCGATCTTCCAGCAAACGCCCTTCTTCCACAAGCTGATCATAGAGCGGGGTTCCCCTGTAAGGGGTCAAGACACCATAGGCGCAATAGGCCACAATCCTTCATTCTGTCGACGCGGTTGCCAGTAGGTCCTCAAGATTCACCCCTGACCCTCAGCAGTCTGGTATATAGATACTAACTTATTATAAAGACAGCATGTATTGCGGAAAAGAATGCTATGATTTGAAACATTATAATGATATAGGCCCAATAGGATTCGATCTTGGAACCGACCAGATGTAGGTTCGATTCCTCGTCGGCAATGAAGTTAGGTTTGTGAAGTGGTAGGATCGCAAAAATATCCTGGTTTTTTGTCACAAATGAAACAAAACCGAAATGCCTTTTATATTTACAGCTAAACTGTGGTGGATTCTATTCTCACACTCATTTCTGCACGTTGCTTGAGCACGCGCAGCGTCTCCGGTTGCATCACCAGGCTCCCCAATTCATTTGGGATACCCATACTCAAAATACTCAGCAATCCTGGATTGGTATCACTGCGTACTCGTACGATGAACCGCGTCGTCTTAGTATCTACCTTTTCAAGAATCCATACCCAGCTCGAGTTGAGATACTTTTCCGGTAACGGATCGCTGCAGGACAGCGATGCCCATTTGCTTGTGTCCATTCTGCTCTGCAGAATCAACGCTTGCTCCGGTATTATTTCGGCTACTACATAACCCATTCCGGGTGCTATCTCTACGACATCTCCAACCTTCAGGTTCTGCAGTTCCGGAATGATTCGCTTGGCAGAATGATACTTATCATCCACAGAACCAGCTATCCCCATCAAACGGTGCAGAAAATCGTGGCTGTACCAACCTGCACGCTTGTATCCAATCTGCACCAACCAGGACCAGACCTCAGATGCCGATGCCTTGATCGTAATCGCCTGCGTGTACCCACACTTGGGATCAGGTACCAGGTCATCACCGGGCAAAGTGCGTTTTACTTCTGCATCAGTTGCTCCTCGTCGTAACTGCCAAGGCCGGATCACTAGTGCATAGACAATTCCAACAACCCCTACTGCTAATCCAATCCCGATGCCAATTTTTAATATTCCCATCATCATTCTCCTAACTATTATGCCCTTTGCTCTACCGATCCAGACTTGCGACAAGGTCGAGAATATGGTCGGTGAGATTGTAGGTTGTGCCATTTGCCACATCGATCATTCCCAGTGATTCTTCAAGGTAGAGACGCATAGAATTGCCAGAGTGCGTACTGTTCATTTGCAGATGTTGTTTTTCCCGTTTGCATGGGGTTTCCTTTTCTAGATTTTGGTTAGTGAAGATTTATGTTTTTAGCCTTGACTTCCTAATTTACTCAATCCCGGTCTTGCATAACACTTTTCCGCCGCTGATGTAGCCAATATCCAATAACAAAAAACAGAATTATGCTTACTATACCCTCTGCGCCAGGAGTGAACCATACTTCTCTCCCGCTAATAAGTTGGATAAAACCACTGAGTAGTAAAGCATTTCCGAGAGTATTGCCAATGGTGTGCATGATCCAGGCTGGCCAAACCGAGTTCGTTGCCAGACGTATTTCACCGTAAACCACACTCTGACTGATGGTGCCGATTAACAAAAGTGGAACGAAGTACCACAACATGTTCGGTGTCAGGTAATGCCAGAAGACAAAGACAAACGGCAAGTGCCAGGCACCCCAAACCAACCCAACGATGGCATGTGAAAGCCAGATATTCATATTGAGTGAATATACCTTTGGAGCCAGATAGCCGCGCCAGGTAAACTCCTCGAAGATATTCTTAAATAAAGCTGAAATGAACCCGGGCAGTAACGCGGCTACAAAGACGGAAGACATATTCACATCCAATTCCAAGCCTCCCAGCAACACGCCAAGTAATATAGTTAGCGTGATCACTACAGGGAAGATCAGGATGCTTACCAGCCACCAGAAACCGTTTCCTTTGAAATTCGGTCGTAAACCAAAATCGCTCCAACCGTCGCCGCCAAAGATACGCAGCAGCAGCATAATTACAAACGGGGCGATCAACCATAATAGTTGGCCCAATCCAGATGTGCCGGGTTCAGCTCCGGGAGGCACAGTGAAAGGTTCAATGAATCTTGCCAGAACGGCTATTCCAAGAACAAATACCGTGAAGATAAAAAGATTTCTTTTGGTACGTTTTTGATTTTTTGTATTCATTAGCTTACTCCCTTGATCTTATATATGACTCACATACGCTGAGTGTCATCGCGATCTCATCAAAGAGTTCTCTATTACCAAAGCAGCTCAAGACAACAACTCTCTCATCTATCTCTGTTATCATCACAGTAGATAAACCCATCGAATCCAGCTCGTATCTTTTAGCTGCCTGACCTGAGTTTAACAACATATCATTTTCGGAAATAATTGTCGTGAAACCATCAGTTTTCCACTGCTCGATCAAGTCATCAGGTTGTGTGCCCTGCGCTCGAATTGCCAGATCACATTTTGTATCCTCAGTTTCAAGAGGCTCGCCCCCGATATACTTGTCTTCCGGATAGGATTGCAGGACAGCATATTGGCCTTCAATAACCCCGGTAGCAATCCAATTCTCGGGAATATTGACCGAAATACCTGCTATTGTGTCTTGATAGAGGTTATAACCATCCAGGGGTTCAAGCCCTGGGGCAGGCGTCGGGTTCAAATCTTCTGAGACCGGGTTGTTCGAATGAACTTTGTAAACCAAAATGGGGTTCAATTCAGCGTAGAACGTCAACGATTCACCGCTCAACTCAAATTTTTCAACACTCCTCAGCAATTCCAGGTAAATGCGCTCCTGCTCCATTATCCCTTCCGGTTCCATACAGCCCATTTCGGTGCTGAAGATTCCCTCAAAACGAACGGTATCTCCGTCGATTTGAAAGGTTCCGCCAAAGTGGTTGCAGCCCGTTGTCCCGGAAACCTGATCGGTTTCAAACTTCAATGTGGGTTGGTGATCTTTAATGGGTTGATGGTCATTGTAGGCAGTAAGTATCCAAGTGTTTCCTGTAAGCGGATTAGAAGTTCCCAGTATCCGGACAGTATCCGCGACAATCAGTGGAGGATCCATCCCCGCGATTTCTTGACCCGATACTTCTATTACAGCCCCCACAACAATTTGATCAAAATTGCCAATGAACTTGGTTTGCAGCTGACTGATAGTCACGGAGTAAAGCAGATCGTCGGTTTGCAGCTCTACTTGCACGCCATCTTTGCCTAGCTCAACGTGGGTAACGATGCCTCGCAATGGTTGGGACATTTCGACATTCGGCCCGATTTCCTGGTTTACAGTCAATTTAAGGTTGAACGCGATTATTCCCAGCCCAACTACAATAATCCCAATTATTACGATTAGAGTTATGATCGAGATATGTTTTTTGTTTGTAAGCATTATTTTATTCCTTGTGTTTACAGATATTGGAAATTTATTTCAAACACCGGCATTAATGTTTTTGGGAGGAAATCTGGCGGCGTTTCGCCGCTTTACCCTACGCACAATAAGCCTGACCAGAATTACCAGCAAAACAGGAAAGCTGTAGCGATGATAAAAAGAATTCCGACGACAATCGAGTTTAATCGATATTTTTGAGTTTGTGTGGTCATTTATTTTTCTCTTGAGTATTCAAATTCTTCTCCTGTTAAACAAGGTTTACTTTATTCCTTCAGCAGCAACTTCATTGCCTTTGTTTTGATTTTCGTCATCGTTGTGGTATCCAAAGATTCCTCTGCATATTCGGTCACCAGGCTTAGTTTTCCAGCAGCTGTTACTACGCCGATGACCATATCGACATGCACCAACGGGAAAGCCCCACCCGGCTGCATGATCAGGCGGTCCAATTCAAGACTTCCGTATTTCTTCGGGAAATCCATTCGTCCAAGATTTGTTATCGCCGGCCCCAACAACTTGGAGTCAAAGGTTTCCATTTTGGCTCGCTTCAAAAGGCCTACAACAACATCTTCCCGATTGGCGAAGTTATTTAGCTTGTTGTAACGCGGTGAGTCTGGCTTTACGAATCCTCCAATCTTTTTGAAGCTGAGTGCTTCATAGATATTTGAATCCATCTGCAGGTAACTTGTCAGATCACCAAAGGCTTTCTTGTTGGAGATACTCGGTCCAATTTTCTTGTGATATCTTCGAGCATTGTCCCAGAAGCCCTTCTTCGCGTTGTACTTATACGCCACTTCAAGACCTAAGGCGTAATAGCCCATGCCTTCACCAGGCGATGTTGGTAACCGGTCGCGCAGGCTGACTGCCACTGCTGTCTTGGCATGATAGGGCTTTTCTTCAGCGACGAATTTTGTCGCACCTAAGAAGGCTGTGATTAATGCAGAATTGACGGTCACATACTCCTGGTGGCAGCGAGCAACCAATTCTGTAGTTTCCGTTTCTGACAGCTCGATGGACAGAATTTCATGCGTGAAGTTATCCCAATAGGCTTTGTTGAGCGCAACGTAATCTTCCTGATCAAAGCTTACGTATTCATCAGCCCATTTCTGCTTGATCTTGCCGATGAAGTATTTGATCAACCCCGAAGGGGCCACATCGCTGGGAATGTTTTCCAAAGAAATCGGTTCTGGCGCAGCCATCACCTGGGCCTCAGCTTCCGGGTCACCAAGATGAACCATCAAATCTCGGGCCAGATACGCCAGGGACATGCCATCACAAATGATGTGGTGACACAGAATGATTAATTCAGAAACTTCTTTTGACTGAACCAGAACGAACCGAATGGCTGGACGGGTCCCAAACTCATAGGGAATCTTTGACCTGTCAGCATGGAGATCTTGATCCAGTCGTTCTCCGCCTTGCGGGGAGCGACCTCTACGGGGATATCGCCCACCCCCTCCGAGGTGAACCAAAGCTCTCCATCCTGACCGTCCCGGATGCGCACACGCAGGAGGGGCATGCTTTTGCTGAACTTTGAGAACTGCGTTATTCAACATATCTTCCGTCACCTCACCTTTGATGCGAGCAACCATTGTGACAGTTGAAAACGGTGCGTGTGAGAAGAATCGCTCTGCTCCAGTCACCTTTCTTTCGTAAATCATTGAAGTTTCATTGCTTTTCACGATATCCTCCTTTCTAAATAAAACAGTTACTTTCGAGCTTTGGTCTTGGTGAACAACCCAATCCCTACTGTCACAACAACCACATTGATTGCCAGTAGAGTGAGTAAATTCTGCCAGACAACCGGATCCGACGTATTGCCAAGGTGAAATACTCATATCAGAGTATCGGCGATGTAGTAATTCGACATTAACCTGGTAATCTTCAGGATAGCTTCATTGAAAACCAACAGCAGAGCTCTAAACAGCATCATTGGCACGATGAAAATTGCCGAAAGCCCCCTGCTGTTCCAGTATCCTTTGACACAGCTTGGTGAACTGAATTTGTTAAGACTCACTGCAATTCGTGGTATTTCCCAGCCATAAGTTTCCTAGCCCGGAACAAGCGGCTCTTTACAGCGCTGCTGCTCAAGTCCAGGGTTTCGGCTATCTCATCATAAGAATAATCGTGCCAGTACTGCAAGATGACAGCTGCGCGGTCAGTTACGTTGAGCTCTGCCAGAAGGTACTGGACCAGAGCGTTTTTTTCATTGTCAAGGGTCACTTTCTCCGGGCAGTGATCCGGGTCAGACGGGGCCAGCCAGGCATAATTGTCGCTGTCTATGGACAGAAGAGTTACTTTCTTTTTCCTCAATTGATCGATGCTGTAATTCGATGCGATCGAGAGGATCCAGGTAGCAAATGACCTTTTTGGATCATAGCGGTCCAGTGCTAAGTAAGCCCGAATGAAAGTTTCCTGGGCAGCGTCCTCAGCGGCAGTGGGAGTACCCAGCATGCGATAGCAGACACTGTAAACAGGTCTCTGATATTTTTCGACTAACTTCGAAAAAGCTTCTTTGTCGTCTGATCTTGCTTCTGTAATCCATTTCGCTTCCATAGTTGATAACACCTTTTTCATTCAGAGTATAGAGAATTCTTGATCACTGTGAATCCGACTATTACTCAAGCAAATTCATTCTTCCTGCTCTTGCCACTTCCATGCCTGCCAAATCGTCACAAAATTAAACCCAAGACCCACAACGATCAAGAACTGATCATAATAGGAAGGATAGCCAGGCAATCCAATCATGTTGATAATGAAGTATAAGATGGCAAGGATTATATTCATCCAACGGTTTGGTTTATACTTCAGCGTCAAATTCAGGTAGACCATTACTATTGGCATTACAAAAAGTGCTGCCATTCCTAAGTACAAGGCCTGGGAGGTTTGGGCTCTTACCATTTCTCCAGGGACAAAATCTCCACTAAAGATCCGCATCACATCCCCAAGCAAATATGTGAGCATCAGAGCTACCCAAAGCGCTGAAAGCTTTATCCTTGTTAAATTGACCACATTTTCTGACTGATTTGTTATATCCATCTCTGACCTTTTTTATTAGTCTATTGAAATCAACGCTAGTTAGTCTCAAATTGGATCAAACTAACTTACTCCATTGATATGACAACTTTGCCCTGGGCGCCTTCGCCGTAATATTTGATCGCTTTTGCTGTTTCTCTCAGAGGAAAAACGCTGTCAATTACAGGTGAAATATTGCCAGCCTCGATTAATGCTTTCACTTCTTCTAGGTCACTGGTACTAGGTTTTGCCATCAATGATCCAGCTTTCTTGCCATTTGTTTTTGATATGAGTGAACCCAGGAAAATCGTTTGGGGATTGAATGCCACCGCAACGTAAGCCCCCTGCGGGGCAAGTGCTTGCATATACTGTGAAGTCGGGCGATTTGCGACAATATCAAGGATCAGATCGTATCTTTCTTCACCCTGGGTGAAATCTTCCTGCTTGTAATCTATGACATAGTCTGCACCTATAGACCGCACCATCTCTAGATTTTCTGTGCTGCAAACGCCTGTCACCTCGGCACCGAAAGATTTAGCCAGCTGAACCGCAAAAGTCCCAATACCACCGGATGCGCCATTGATCAAAACCTTGTGTCCGGGCTGGATTTGCATTTGATCTCGAAGCCCCTGCAATGCAGTCACAGCAGCTTGCGGCACAGCCGCTGCTTCGTGAAAGCTGGTATTTGTCGGTTTTATGACTAAGGCTTTCCGGGGAACAGAGACATACTCAGCAAATGACCCGTATCCGTAATTTCCGATTTCTGCAAATACTTCATCCCCTGGTTTAATTCCTGTAACATTTTTCCCGACGGCTTCAACCCGCCCGGCGATATCAGTTCCCAGGATCTTGTATTTTGGTTTCAGGAGTCCGGTCCAGAGCCGGCTCAAGACCGGTTCTCCATTCACAAACGCCAGATCATTAAAATTTACCGATGCTGCAATGATCTTGACCAGAACTTCGTCAGACTTTGGTTCAGGTTTAATCACCTCTACATATTCAAGAACCTCTTCCGGAGGGCCGTATTTTTCGTACATAATCGCTTTCATCAATATCTCCTCTACACCCCAAGATTGGATACTCAGGGGAATACGGATTTGCCAATTACATTTGCCAACATTCAAATTACTAACCAATAATCTTTCCAACGGGTACCGATGGCGTACACTGAATGGAGATTAGGTCGCCATCGGGCTCAGTGGCAGCTACTTTGCCTATTTCGACCACTTCCAGGCTTGCCAGACAGTCAGAACATTAAAGAGCAGATAACCCGCTCCTAAAAGGTATTCCCACCCGAAGTGGGCTTCAGCGATAAATCCAACATTGAATACCGCAAACACCACAGCCAGGATTATGTTGGCCCACCTCATGAATTTTGCCTTTCCTACCAGGGAGAAATAGATCATCAAGGCCTGGATCAGCGCCAGGGGCACTGCGACGAACAACAAGAGGTTGTTGTCAATAGGCTCATTCATTTTCTGCAGCAGGGATGCCATATCGCCAAATGACCAGAGTAGAAAGTGCCCTGTCCACGAGGCTGCCAGAACGAACTTTACGTTTATCTTCATGTCTTCCAACGAGGTCTTATTTTTTTCTGCGTTCATTATTAACTCCTTTTAGTCGAACTAATTACATATAGTAGTCAAGATGTCTATAAAATCTGGATATTGATTGCATGACATATCAAAGTATCTGGTGGTTGGGATCCAGGTCATTCTGCGTTCCCTGACTGATACCCGAGCTTCCCTTTTGTGGCAATTGCGACACCAATCCCCGCCAGAGTTACAACGATGCCAGCCACGATGAAAAGGATCGCATCCAATGGCGGTATTGATTCACCAGGGATGGCGTTGGTCAACAAGACGAGAGTCCATGTATTGAATGCTGTGTGGAACAAGTAGCCAGCGATCAGCGAGCTCTTGCCAGTACGGTTATAAACCCAGGTCATCAATATCGACCATCCAATCTCCGTGAGGATAAACCACGGATAGAAACGCAAACCCCCCATGGCATACTGCAATGACTCCTGGTTGAGAAATTCGGGCAACAACCACGCTCCAAAAAAGACTCCCAGGATCAACGTCCCCAACATGGGACCAAGTTTATTTTGCAGCTTCTCCAATGCGTATCCACGGAAACCAATTTCCTCCAAAAAGGCGCTTGATTGCCAGGGTAGTAGGAAGATGATAAATACCATCAGGATCATATGTTGATTTTCTTTCAGCAGGGGGAAAAGGGGTGCATTTCCTCCTAAAAGGACATGGACTCCGATAGCAAGGGCATACAGAATTACTGGGGAAAACAGGATGAACACGTACCAGCGCCCATTTGCCCGCCACCGACCCAGTCGGCGTACTATATCCAATACGCCATCCCATCCATTCGCAAGGAAGGCGATGATGAATGCTGCCAGAGCTGGTGCTGCGAATAGGATACTGCCCCTCCCTGTGTACCAGGGAAACCATCCGATCAGTAAGGTTAAGATAAAGAAGATACTGATTTGATAGCGGTTGAAAAAAGTCTTCATGATTGATTACTCCCTCTAAACTTGTAGGTGAATTGAAAGTTCATAACGTATATATTTTAACAAGCCATTGAATCCTACTAAATTTCGATTTATGAGATGTAAGACCATCACAAACTGCCCGATTAAATCCAATTACCAATTATCGAAATTCGGTCTTCTTGAAGAGCTGAATGCCGACGAGAACGACCACCAGACTGATCGCCGACAGAATCAGGAAATTCTTCCAAATCAGTCCATCTGTCAGGCTGCCGCCATGAAATATATGTGTCAATGTAGCTGTCACATAGTGATTGGGTGTGTACTTGGCAACGGACATGGTCATCTCATTGAAGGCTGCCAACCAGGTCCCAAACATCATCATGGGCAGGATAAAGACCATCGACAGACCGCTGGCCGCACCGGAGTTCTTGGCGACGGTGGCGGTGATCAGGGCAAATCCGACCGCTGTGATGCCCAGATTGGCCAGGAACAGGCCAGTGATGCCCCATCCCAATACACCGCCCTGGGGTTGGAATCCCAGCACGACCGCAAATAGCAGAACAACCAGGCCCTGGAAGGCTGAAATCAGCATATTGGCAATGATCAAACTTCCCATATATTCAAAAGCAGAAGTTGGTGTGGTCTGGAGCCTTCTTAAAATGCCCGCTTCCCGGTACTCATTCAATCCCAGGGCAACCATCATCCCCATATAGATGATCGCGAAACCCATCGCGCCCGGTACCAGAAATTCAAAATGGCTGGCCCCTTCCAGCCACCAGGTAGGCAGATCCTTCATGGCTATATAGAAGATCAAGGTCAGGGAGATCGGCATGAGCAAAAGGACAAACAAATTCATGGGATCCCTGATCAATTTTTTCAATTCAACTGTGATAAGTGCTGTCATTTTAGCCATTTTGGCTACCCTCCGCGATTCTACGTCCGGTGATTTTGAGAAAGACTTGTTCCAGATCTTTAGCACCATGTTTTTCCATCAATTCTTCTGAGGTTCCCAGGTCGATCAATTCGCCGTAATCAATGATCCCGACTCTGTCACTGAGTGCCTGGGCTTCTTCTATATAATGCGTGGTTAGGATGACCGTTTTTCCCTGTTCCTTGAGTGAGCCGATATATTCCCAGGTCGTTCTGCGGGCCCTGGCATCCATGCCCAACAGTGGGCTCATCCAGGAATACGATATCAGGATGGCTAATCAGAGCCATCATCAAGTTGAGCTGGCGCATCATACCTCCGCTGTATCCTTTGACTTTTCGTCCGGCGGCTTCAAAAAGATTAGCCTGGTCGATTAGTTTTTCAGCTCTTTCTCTCACGATATTTTTTTTCAGGCCGTGAAGAGTTCCAAATAGCTCCAGGTTCTCCCTTCCAGAAAGGAACTTGAACGCCGCAGATTCCTGGGGGCAGACCCCGATGCGCTCCTTGATCTTTTGCATATCTTTTTTGATATCATAGGGTCCGTAAAGGACGGTGCCTGCTGTTGGCGCGAGTAACCCGCAGAGAATATTGATCGTGGTCGATTTCCCAGCGCCGTTGGGCCCCAAGAAGCCAAACATCTCTCCTTTTTTGATTTCAAGGTTCAAGCCATTGACTGCTTTAACGTCGCCAAAATTCTTTTCCAAATCCTTGATGACAATTTCATTTTGTCCATTGAGTGATTGTAAGTTATCCATATAATTTCTCCTTAATTGAACTCGTGATTTCTAATTTTCTTTTCGAATAACCCTTTTTATGCAATAATTAATCAGACAAAAATCGTGTATCAAATCCCTTGATGATCAGCCAGAGGGCCAACACCATTTCCTGTACAGCCAGGGGAAGCATCAAGAAGCCTGCCTCAACACCGAAGAGTCCCAGCAGAGGAGAGACAAAGTAAAGGATACCGCCAACCAGACCCCACATGGACAACCAGCGGGGAATGATCCTGGTTTGATAAAAAACGTAATTGATCATCAAAGTGCCAATGCTGAAGACGATTGACAGGATGTGAGCGAGTGATGTGTCTGTGCCCAAGAGAATCTGTCCCAGCTGACTGAAGATCACGCTGTTTGAAGCATCTGCAGCAAGAAGTGATTGGCTCAGAGGTATAAAAAGCAACCAGAGCAGTGTCTGCGCCATGTAGACAACGGCTTCCAGCGCGCCCCTGAAAATCACTGCACCCAGTGCCAGGACCTTGTGGGTCTTTTTGAAGATCGGGTAAAGCAAAACAGGTATCATTGCTAATGCAAATCCCATTATCAGAATGAAAAGGGATCCAATGACGACTTTATTCTGATTGCTGGCAATTTCAGACAGGACCTCCTGCGCATTCAAGAATGGACCAAGAAAGACTACGCTGAGGATGCCTGCAGCTGTGCCGATGATAAATAATACGCCGATCCAAATTGCGGTTTTTCGATTGTTGCTCATGTTTGTTCTCCTTCTCTTGAATAATTATTGATTGTCTTATTTTTCTTTTGCTAGATGGGTTATTTTACCTCCCAGAACGAAATAGAGAATGATGTAAGCGAAAAAGCTGATCGCGCCTATGGCCGAAGCTGGTGTGATGAACTGGAGGGTGGCGGCCACGAATCCCAGTGCTCCAATAACCACGCAAACCCAGCGGAGAACCTTACCATAGCCTGGTGATCCGAAGGTTGCGATCCCAATCAGGATGAAACCGAGTGTTCCGACAAAAAGCCGACATAAAGTGGTGTGTCCGTAATTCCCCAGGTCGCCTGCCAGATCAAACCGAGGGTTTCCTGGGCCGTTGGTGTTGTCTCGGCCATCTGGTAGAGATCTGAAATCTTGTTGTGAGCAACATGCGGCGTAGCCATAACGATCATGCTGATCAGCCCGGTGATAACAAGGGCGGTGCCGAAGAGCGCCGGGGCAAAACTGGATTTTCGCAAGGACCAAAACACGGCCAGGAGCAGGGGAATTCCGGAGACCAACCCCAGCAAATAGAAGAGGTTCTCAGCAACGCGCAGGGGCAGAACATCCGGGAATCTCGCGACCAATTCAGTGTAGATTGGTGGTTCAGCGGGAACAAAAACCGTGGCGACAACCATGGAGACCATCATGAAGATGCCTCCCAGGATACCGATCAACCCTCCCCATTTCAAGACACTATTTTCCTGGTTGATGTTTTCTATGGATTTCATTTTTATCTCTCCTAAACTAATCTTGGTTTCAATGAACAACAGTCATTCTTGGGAGACAGGGCTGCCACAATGGCTATTGCTGGCAGCCCTGCCAATAAATCAGGCGTTTGCTCTTTGCTGTGATTTGTTAGTTAGTGATTTCCGCACTGATCGGTAGAGCGATACGATCAGGTTGCTGCCGATATAAGTGAGGATGAACAGGATGAGGTATTTCGCCCAACCCGGTAGGCTCACGCCCAGCAGCAGGATTCCAAAGATCCCAATCACGATCACGTGGATGATGTAAACACCATATGAATTCTTGTTTAGTTCTTTCCAGAGCTTTCCAGATTTATTGAGATAGAACCGGAAGCTTTCCACCATCACATAAGCCATCACAATGGAAGATAGATGGAAGCTCGTGAACCACAGGATCCTGTAGAGTGGGGTAACTTCAAAACTGGGCACAAAGAAAGGCCAGAGTCGGGCAAAAATGTGTCCGGTTATCGGTAGCCAGGACACACCATTGGCGATGTTATACAGGGTTTTCTTTTCTGGCAGCCTGGCAAAAATATCCTGTTTGTAGGCAGCTGCGCCAAACAGAAAGAACAGGAAGTGAGCCAGCAGGCGCTCGTTCTCGAAGTCAAGCACTGGTGTCAGGGTCCAGCTCCGGAATCCTGCGATATCTCCGATCAGATAACTGAAACCCACGCTGAGAATGAATCCCACTATTGTGCCCCAAACCAGGTTGACTTTCTCCAGTTTGATCCCCAGGCGGTCAATCCCGAGGTAGATCAGGCTGAAGACAAAGAGCAGGGGCAGGAACCAGAGCCAGTTCTGGCTGTTGGGATTATTGAAGTGAAAGTAAGTGATCCAGTTTTCCTGGGGAAGACCCCGGGAGTAGAGGAAGATTACTTTATAGAGCGGGATCAGGGTGACCAGGGCCAGCACCCACGGCAGCAGCAGGCGTTTGGCCTTGCCTTTGATGAAATCCAGAGGGGTTTTACCCATAAGGGAAGCTGCCGTCAGGTAACCGGAAATAAGAAAAATTACCGGCATGACAAAAGTATCGAACATAATACCTATGATACCGGCAGCCATCCAGGTATCTGGATCATCGACGATCCAGAAGCTGCCCCACAGTCCAGCCGATTCATACACGCCGCCGGCGTGATAGAGAACAACCAGAGCGATGATGATTGACCTGAGGTTATCCATCCAGTGAATGCGTTTCTTGTGGGTTGATATTTGTTCTTGTGTAGTCATGTTTTACTCCTTATGAAATAATGATGTGAATAATTATTAATTGTTATTGAGTCCATTTCCACTTTCACACGTTTTA
The DNA here is from genome assembly GCA_963700595.1 of uncultured Chloroflexia bacterium. Classification (GTDB taxonomy): domain Bacteria; phylum Chloroflexota; class Anaerolineae; order B4-G1; family SLSP01; genus PWVB01. The sequence goes on along the minus strand of CAVOYE010000005.1, from coordinate 349,708 downwards.
TTGATTAATCAGTTTCATCCTGTGATTCAGGACTTAGAGGAGTTTCGTCTGGCAAGCTCTGTTGCAGGGATTCCTTTCAACTAACGAATTCCGGTCTTCGGCGAACCAGACCGAAAACCGTTTTTTTTGTCCAATCAATCTTCTTTATCAAGGGCAGCAATCGCCAGGGCTGCTAATCCAATGCTGAGAAGCGTAATGTGAGTCTCAACGTCTGCCACATTCGGGATAAACCCCATGACGATGCTAACAACGGACATGCCGACAGCTACTGCTTTCAAGACTAGACTTACGATATTCTCTTTCCTTTCCATTTTTATTGCTCCTTTTTGGTTGTAGTAGGATTGGATAAATCAGTTTCATCTCCCGAATCACGAATTAGCGAGGTTTCAACTATATGGGCAAGCTCCGATGCGGGGAATCCTTTGAGCAAGTAATAATCAGCACCTGCCTGTTTAGCTGCTTGGCCTTGCTGATCGTTATCTGTCAATACCAAGATCTTTGTTCTCGGACATACTGCTTTGATTTTTGTTAACGCAGGCCAATTGGATTCGTCAATAATGGAACCATCTACTATAACCACCTCCGGGTGTATCTCGTCATTCATCTTCAGCACGATCGAAGGATCGTTGGACTCAGCCAGGATCTCAATTTGCGGGATTGTCCTCAGTAAAGATTGAAGACCATTCCGAAGGTGGCCCGGCTTTGCAATTACCAGGGCTAAGGTGATTTTTTTCAAAGTAGCCTCTCTTTTGTGTTTTTCTACACTCATAGTAGCAGTCAATGGTTCCCTGAAGAACTACTAAATGATTGATTTCATCTCATACAAAAAGACCGCTTTTTACAGCGGTCTTTCTCTGATAGATGTGATAGTGCTTCTATAACAAATGTTATAGGTAATAATTCATGGGTTCAGGGGAGTGTACCCCTCACGTAGAGCAAATAATGCTGCCTGCGTGCGGTTTGCCAGATGGAGCTTGGATAAGATGTTGCTTACATGGGTTCGTACAGTGCCTTCGGAGATCACCAATTGATCTGCGATTTCTTGATTTGTCAGTCCTTGTGCGACTAATTTAAGTACATCCAATTCCCGGTCAGTTAATGGATCCTTTGTAGGAGGAAGATTGGATTTTCGTTGGAGTTCAGTCATGAGCTTGTGCGCAATATCCGATGATAGAGATGGATTTCCTTGATGCACCTCACGGATAGCCCTCAGCAAACGGTCTGGAGAAGTATTTTTGAGCATGTAGCCAAGTGCGCCGGCTTTGATCGCCGGAAAAACGGTCTCATCATCAGAGAAACTGGTCAACACTAATATTCGAGAATCAGGACATTCTTCTTTGATCTTCCGGATGGCTTCCAAACCGCCCATTCGAGGCATGACCATATCCATTAAAATCACATCTGGTTTCAACTGACACGCCTTTTGCACAGCTTCAAGACCATTGGCAGCTTCTCCAATCACCTCCATGCCAGGTTCCGTGCTGATTAAGGTGCGTAATCCTTCCCGGACAACTGCATGATCATCTGTGATCAAAATACGAATCACGGCTTGGTGTCGCTTAATTATCGGTCATAATATATCCTCAAGATCATCAAATTGATGTTTGATGGTCGTCCAGTGGTACTTTTACACGAACTGTTGTTCCTTTTTTGAGCTCAGATTGAATGGATAAACTCCCACCAATTTTCTCCGCCCGTTCGATCATGCTCGATATGCCTATGCCTCCCCGGTTCTTAGCCAGCTCTGGATCAAATCCCCGTCCATTATCCTCAATTTTCATTATGAAGATTTCATTTTCTATATCAAGAGATAAAATAACTTCTGATGCGCCGGCATGCTTCAGAATATTATTCAAAGCTTCCATAGATATATGAAATAATTCCTCCTCGAAGTTTGAGGGTAAATCAAAATCCTGGGCAACATGCATTCGAGCCGTAATCCCCGCTCTTCTTTCAACAGCTGCCAATCGATGCTCCAAAGCCCCAACCAGTCCTTCTCTTTGTAATACTTGCGGTCGCAGCTCGTAAACTAACAAACGCATTTCCTGCAGTGCTTGCTGAGCGATTTCTCCCAGCCTGCTTTGATTTTCTTCTGCCTGCTTGAAATCCCCATTTTTAATCATGCGCTGTCCGGCCTCTGCAAGGAGGGTCAGGCTATAAATCGATTGTGTAACAGCATCATGGAGATCTCGCGCAAGGCGATTGCGCTCATCCATTATGGCTACTTGTCGAGATTGATTAAAGAGCCGTGTATTCTCAACTGCTACACCAATTTGGTGGGCAATGGAAGTTAGCAATTGAATTTCCTGACCGCTGAATTCTCGATCATCATGAGTAACGGTGAACAGAGAACCTATGGCTTTTCTCTTCGAACTCACAGGGACCATGGCCATGGAACGAAGACCTTCCTTTCGTACAATCATCCTGGTTAACCGTGGATCCTTGGAAATATCTTTTATGATCAGGGGTTGGCCGGTTTGGATCACCTGCCCAGAAAAGCCTTCCTCTATTTTTAAATTGTCGATCTCGTTTGTGAAGTGAGGTGTAAAACCTCGCTGCGCGGCGATGGTTAAGACCTGAGTTGCTTCATCGAGAAGATAGATTCCTCCCGACTCAATATTCATGACTTGTAAGGTCTCATCCAGAGCGTCATTCAGAATCTGCCCCAGATCGTGGGATTGATTTACCGTGGCCGCTATAGCATTGAGAACTGCCAGTTCCTTTGTCCGGTCAGTTACTTGTTGTTCTAGTTGTGTATACGACTCCTTTAGTTGACTGGACATGAGGTTGAATTGGTTGGCCAATTCTTCGATTTCATCTCCTGTTTGTACGATGACAGCATGGCCAAAGTTGCCTTTAGCCACTTCCTGAGCAGTCTGGCCAAGCTCATTAATCGGTCTTGTGATTCGCCTCACTCCCCAATCAACAACGAAGGCCGGAATAACAACTCCTGCCACCAACAGCAAGATTAGAGCTTGTCGGTAGCCTCGGTTTGGGCGAATCAGTGCCGCCCAGTTATCCTCAGCCACTAAACCCCATGTAGTGCCAGGTATCGGGGCAAAACTGGCGATGCTCTCTTCACCCTCCTCACCCTGGGTTTGGATAGCCCCCATTTGCCCGCGGTTTACCTGGCGTACAGCCTCTTGAGAGGATAAATCATCTCCAATCTTGGTGAGGTTAGAATGATAGATAACCCGACCAGTACCATCAACTAAAAAAGAACTCCCTTCGACACCAATCCGTCGCCTGACGATATCCCCATAAAAGGCGCTGGTGGGTGCATCCAACTGGAACATACCTACCATGACACCAAGGAACTCGTCCTGGCTTCCTGTAATAGGTACGGCGACAACTATAACTTCAGTATTACCTGGTCCATCTGTCACAATGTCTGAGTATTTCGGGCCCGGGTTGCTAATCATCTGATGATAGTATGATCGATCAGACCAGTCTTGGTAAAGTGAATCAGTACGCATCGGCTCAGTGGCTACCACTGTTCCGTAGGTATTGAGAACAAATACACCACCATCGTAGATTGCTAACCGGTTCTGAGAATTTTTGAGGGCAGTAAGTTGGACAGTTGGATCAATGTGAGTGATGCCCTCACTCCGTGCCTCAGTAGCAAGTAGATCGGCATATCCTCTCAGATCTTCGGCAAATTGACTGGCAGACAGTCGAATTACCTCCTGGTTTCGTTCAATGATCAGGTCCTCTGTAACTTGCTGGTAAGCTGCGAATGTAACTAGAGTTACAGCTGCCAGAATAATTACCGTGGGCACGAATGTCCAGACAATGATTCTGGCGCGAAGACTTCTCCAATGAATACCTGGTCGTAAGAGTTTCATCCTAGTCACTTTCCTGCTGTGCTGCATCGATCTGGGAACAGGCATTCCGAATCTCCTCTATCGGAGATTGCCCAAGTGTGAAGATATGTTCCCAAGCGTTTCTGGTTATTCTTAATGCTTCAGCCATATTAGTGAAGGTCTCGCTAGTCACTGAATAATTATTGATGTGCCCATCAGCGAAGGCGGCAATATTCATGTCTTCAGTTTTCTCCGGGAACTCCTCCCGAATGAAGCCTACCCAGTCATTCACCAGAGAAGCTCGGGCTGGTTGGAGGAAGTTTGCACGGGCCATCGCCCTGCTGTAATCTTTACTGATTAGAAACTTGATCAATTCCCAGGCCTCATCGGGGTGTTTGGTTCCAGCGTAGATGCCAAAGCCATCTGTTGTGGCGAGAGTCACCTTGCGATCGGGCCCTGATGGGAATGGAGCTACGCCGACCCGGAAGGTGGCTCCTAACAGGATATCCTTGAGTGCCCAGGACCCATCTTCGACCATAGCTACCTGCTGATTGATGAAGGCTTGGCGTATTAATACGTTCTGCACGTCTAAATTCGTAGCCATAACTTTGTCATCCCACATACGAGCACGAAGCCATTCCTGAGCCGCCATGGCTTCAGGCTCATTCATGAGACAATTGGAAGGATTATCAGGATCTACAAAGTGCCCTCCCCAGCCATTTACATGAATCTGGATGCGATCCCAGGAAATATCGAGCATGCTACCCCATAAATCAGTTTGACCGTCTCCGTTCTGGTCATGTGTAAGTGCCTGCATAGCTGCTAGATAATCATCGTGATTCCAGGTCTCGTCAGGATAATCGATGGAGTGGGCATCAAACAAATCTTTGTTGTAATAGAGCGCCAGTGCGCCATGATATTTCGGCAGGCCATATTGGCGCCCATCTCTTGTGAATAATGCCTGATACTGGGCTGGATTCCAATCATCAATCGTGGTTTGGTCCAGATCGGCATTTACATATGGACGAAGATCAAGCGTGTATCCTTTTTGAGCCCAAGTGGGGAAGTGTACGCAGCAACCCTGGAATACGTCCGGGGCAGTCCCTGCTTGCATATCACTCAGCATCTGGTCCGTCATATTATCTGGGTCAGGTCTGAAAAAAACGCGGATGTGGGGGTGTGTGGCGTGAAATTCTTCTAGCATTTGTTGAGCCATAGGCTGGAACCAATCGGTACTCCAGTCCTGATAGACGAGTTGCACCGGGTTTTCATCCGTAGATGGCGTAGAAGATTGGCGTGGAGAGCAAGAAGCTAGAGCAGCACCAACCATACCTGTGCCTGCCAGCCTCAGGAATTCTCGACGGGAAAATAGTGATTTTTTTTCAACCATGTGAAAATTTCTCCTGACGATTTTATCCTCTGCTTGTTAAGATAGGTGAACCTCGTATTGAGAGGGAATGAACCTATTTTATAACGGCTTGAAGCATCACCTGCGGTGAGAACATAACCATGCAGAAAATACGCCGACGGTTATTCATGATCTGGGACTCACCAATTGTAATGGAAACCTGCTTAAAAGAAAGTATCTAAACACGGTTGAGATACAAATCACCATCGATTGTGTATGATTATTGGTCATTTCTCTCCTCACGATCGTTAGTGGTTGATGCTCGACTCCCGCTCAGTGGAACATTGACAATCACTGCAGTTCCTTTATTTGGCTCAGATTGAATGGATAAACTCCCGCCAATTTTCTCCGCCCGTTCTATCATACTGGAAATCCCTATTCCTCCCTGGTTTTTTACCAGTTCCGGTTCAAATCCCCGCCCATTATCTGCAACTCTCAGTAGTAGAGTATCCTTTTCAATAGATAGAGATAATTGAACTTCTGAAGCACCAGCATGCTTCAGAATATTATTCAAGGCTTCCATAGATATATGAAATAATTCCTCCTCGAAGTTTGAGGGCAAATCAATATCCTGGGCAACATGCATTCGAGCCGTGATCCCCGCTCTTCTTTCAACTGCTGCCAATCGATGCTCCAAAGCCCCAACCAGTCCGGCACTTTGCAAGATTTGTGGACGCAGCTCATAGACTAACAGACGCATTTCCTGCAATGCTTGTTGAGCGATTTCACTGAGTCTGGTCTGGTTATCTTCTGCCTGCACCAGATCACCACTTGTGATCATGCGCTGACCCGCCTCCGAAAGAAGCGTTAAGCTGTAAATGGATTGTGTAACCGAATCATGGAGGTCTCGTGCCAGGCGATTTCGTTCCTCTGAAATGGCCTTCTCCATTTCAGTCTGCTTTAATTCAGCTTGTGCCTGCATCAGCTCAGATGTGCGCTGCTCCACCTGGGTTTCCAGTTCCCTGCCGCGTGCTTCCAGGCTCCTGACACGGAGGCGATATCCGCCGAAACCAAGCCCAAAGACAAGGGCTGCCAGGATGATGTAAAACCAGCTGGTTTGCCAGAAAGGCGGTACAACAGTTATTTGTACTGATGCTCCATCTTCATTCCAGATGCCATCATCATTAGAGCCTTTAACTCGTAAAGTATATTGACCGCCCGGGAGGTTTGTATATTCACCAAAACGCCTGCTGCCTACCTCTTTCCATGTGTCCTCAAAACCTTCAAGGTAATATGCGTATTGATTCTTTTCTGGATTAGCGAAGCTGAGGGCCGCATACTCAAATTCAATTGAGTCTATCGGCCAATCTAGGGCGATTTCGTGATATTGATTCCCTTCTCTAGCCAGATCAAAATCCTCATTATTAAGTGTCAATGAAGTGATCACAACCGGGGGAATATATGGATTATCTATGACTTGATCAGGAAAGAAAGAATTGAAACCATTGATCCCGCCGAAAAACATTTCTCCTGTATCACTCCCATAACAGGCTTCGCCATTAAATTCATTGCTCTGAAGACCATCGCTTTCATCATAATTCTTAAAAGTCTTTCCCTTGGGATCAAACCTGGACAAACCTATATTGGTACTCAACCAGTAGTATCCCTGCGCATCCACCATCACGCAGTAAACGACATCATTTGGCATTCCGTCTTTTACTGTATAGTGTGTGAAAACCTCTGTCTCTGGATCAAATCTATTGAGACCGATTTGAGTGCTAATCCAGAGTATGCCTTCCTCGTCTTGAAGGATGATCCCAACAATGTCGCTGCTCAAGCTATTAGGGTTATCAGGGTCATGTCGATAATGGGTGATAGTATCTTTTTTTGTATCAAGTCTAAATAAACCACTACCCAATGTGCCGATCCAGAGCACACCTTCGCGATCTTCCTGAATTGTCCAGATGAGGGAATTGTCAGGACTAGTCGTTTCACCAGGTTTGGCAGGAAAAGGCTGGCTCCAACTTTCCTCTTCCTGGTCGAATTGATACAAGCCGCCTATCGTGCCAATCCAGAACGCGCCATCTTCTTCCTGGATCATTGTAATGACATCATTGCTGGGTGTTCGTGGGGGAGCGCCAGGTTCAGCTTGATAATGGGTGAAAGTATCTGTTTCTGGGTTATATCGCTCTAATCCACCATCAGTTCCTATCCAGATGACCCCCGAGCGGTCTTCGTAAATATCTGAAACCCAGTCGGTAATTAAACTTCCCGGATTATCCGGAGAGTGATTGTAATGATGCCACTCTTTTGTCTGGGGATCAAACCGGTTAAGGCCGCCAAAAAGGGTTCCGACCCACAGCGCGCCCTTCTGGTCTTGTAACAAAGCCCGAACCACGTTATTGCTCAGGCTGTTGGGATTGTCCAATTGGTGCTGGAAGTGGGCAAAATTCCATCTACCCAGATTCAGTTTGTTTAATCCTCCAGCTTCAGTTCCAACCCAGAGAACCCCCTCCAGATCCTGGTAGATCGCAGAAACAAAGTCGTTGCTTATACTGTGCGGATCACCCGTGTCATTCCTATATCGTGAAAAAGTTTCTGTTTCCGGGAAGAACCTGTTCAGCCCATCACCATGCGTTCCAACCCAGAGTGTACCATCCACGTCTGGGTAGATCGCCTTGATTTCATCATTACCCAAACTCTCTCTATCATCGGGATCGTGTTGATAATGAATGAACCCCTGATTGTCCGGACCTATTCCTTCAGGATCGTCTAAAACGAGTTTGTTGAGTCCTCTCCCGCCTGTCCCAACCCAAAGGTTCCCTGCCTGGTCTTCAGCTATGGCTGAAATATTGTTTTGGCTTATGCTGTTCGGGTCCATGGTATCATGCACATAGCGCCGCCAATATTCAGTTTTCCGATCAAACCTGTTCAGCCCATTGTCCTCAGTCCCTACCCACAATATGCCGTTCTGATCTTCGTATATTTCAGTTAAGACGTTGGAGCTAAGGCTATTTGGATCATCGGGGTTATGTTGGTAATGGACGAAAGACGCCTCCACCGGATCAAATTTGTTGAGGCCGCCTTTTGTGCCAACCCAGAGCGCACCCTCTCGGTCCTGATAAATCGCCGTGACCTCATTATCGCTTAAACTGTGGGGGTTCTCCTGGTTATTTTGATAACGTGTAAATTGATCCAGGTTTCTATCATACGCGTTCAGTCCCCCGTTCCTGGTTCCTATCCACAGAACCCCGGCATCATCTTCAAGCATTGCTGTAATCCAATTATCGCTCAAACTGGTTGGGCGTTCTGGGTCGAACTTGTAGACAGTGAAAGTGTAGCCGTTGTATTTGTTCAATCCATCTTCGGTGCCGAACCACATGAAACCCCGGCTGTCCTGGAGCATACTCAACACGTGACTTTGAGAAAGGCCATGTTCCAGGGAGATGCGTTCAAATCTTAATTGCTGGCCTTTGTCAAACCCGTCAGAATTTTCAGGCCATTCAGCTATTTGCTCTGCAGGCGCTGTTTGAGTTTGCATGGAATCGAGTTCAGCGGGTTGAGATTCATTGAATCCGCCACATGCTGATAACAAGATCAGAAATACGATGACTTGCGATATTTTAGAAGGTCTATTATCCATAAATTTCATATTGTATTTACGCATTTAATCAGGGTAAGATTTAAAATCCGGATCCGTTGAAATATTAACACAAAGGCCAGTACCTTTATCCGGCTTGGATTGAATGGTTAGAGTTCCGCCAATTTTCCCCGCTCGTTCGATCATGTCTGATATTCCTATTCCTCCCTGATCCTTAACCAACTCTGGATCGAACCCCGACCATTGTCCTTAATGGTCAAGGTGAGGGTATCGTCTTGGGGTAAGTATCCCTTAAAATAGTACCAAGAGCAAGTGGAAAAAACTCAGAAAAAGGAGCATTCACGTATTTTCAACCATAACGGAAGATGAAGATAACAATATCCTATATATGGCAGCAGATTAAGTACGCGCGAGGTTCAATACCAGCCTTATTCTGACATGATCCGAGGTGTATTGCCCCTCAACTGTTTCAAGCCATAAAAGCCATTCATGGCCAATGCCATTAAAAAAGCACCCGGTCGCAAATAGCCGATTGACCTCGATATGCGCCGGAATACATGAGCTGGAGAAAACGCACGCCGCCACAGCGTTCTGTGCGCCTGCAGCAACTCGTCCGGGCTCATCAGCTCCGGTTGAAAGGTCACATTATATCCGTTGTAAAACGCCATGCCCCGGTCCTCCAGCAACCATCCTTCTTCCACGAGCTGATCATAGAGCGGGGTTCCCCGGTAGGGGGTCAAGACACCATAGGCGCAATAGGCCACAATCCTTCATTCTGTCGACGCGGTTGCCAGTAGGTCCTCAAGAGCCGCTTCCCGAAACTGCTGAAATCCAGGGATGAAACACGCTCATAGTGTCCCGAGAGTGACGGCTGCACGTGAGTATAGTTAGCTGATAGTATGCACCCAGCTGCGAGCTAATTGGTAATCCGTTTGTATCGATAATGTATTTGTGTTTGATTATGGAATTTATGTAACACCAACGTCGGACTTTCTGGTACTTCCCAATACCAGAAACTATAGCCATCGAAATTACCGGTCAGATTAATGATTCTTGACCAGTTGTGTCTATCATCAAATATCATATAATATTTAATTGATTATGAACACCAAACCGAAACTCCTATTGGTTGATGATGAAATCGCAATTACCGATCGCATAGAACCATTTTTATCTCGCGCTGGGTTTGATGTGAAAGTTGTATCAGATGGAGAAGCAGCACTGAGGGAAATAGTATCTTTTTCTCCTGAATTAGTAGTTCTAGATGTGCTTATGCCAAAACTTGATGGCCGGGAAGTACTCCGCCGGCTACGTCAATCTGGGGATTGGACTCCTGTAATTCTGCTAACTCAAGTTGGCGAATCTGCAGAACGCGCCATGGCTCTTATGGAAGGGGCCGATGACTATATCAACAAACCGTTTGACTCCAATGAACTAGTAGCCCGTATTCGATCTGTATTACGAAGGGTTAACCCCGGACAACCACCCCTCACGGTAGCAGAACGGGTGAGATGCGGCGATTTGGTTATCGATCGCACAAAACGCAGGGCATATTTGCACAGTGAAGAGATTGTTTTATCTCCTAAAGGTATGTCCTTGCTGGAGTACATGATCACCCGCCCGGATGAATTACTCAGCCGAGACCGAATTCTTGATGCAGTTTGGGGTTGGGATTATCCGATCGGTACCCGAACCATCGATACTCGAATTGCCGAACTGCGCCGCGTTTTAGGGGATGATCCAGGCAACCCCAAATACATTGAGACTGTTACTGGGCAGGGATATCGTTTCATTGGAAAGGTAGAAAAAACAACATGAAGTGGTGGGGATGGATTTTGTCGTTGTTACCGGCATGTGTAGGGATCCTTATTTCGCTATTAGCAACCAACGAAATCATCAACAATCCAATCATTTTCTTGCGAGGGAGCCTGGCTGCCCTCACAAGTCGAGGTGGATTGATTATATCGATCATCACGATTGTTATCATTTTAACCTGGAACCATAATCGCCAAAAACACAAAAAAAGAATTCTTGAACTTCATCAACAATCCAGTGATGAGCGCCGGCGTTTTCTCCAAAGATTGGATCATGAGCTAAAAAACCCCCTGACCGCCATTCGGACCGGTCTGAATAATATAACTTACCAGCCCTTGGATGATTATGTTACCAGTGAAGTTTCTGCAGTTCAGACTCAAACGCTCCGAATTAGCAGGTTGGTTGCTGATTTACGAAAATTGTCATCTTTAGAGATCGCACCGCTGGAAACCACAAAGGTCAATATCGCTGAACTCCTTACCGATGTAGTCAGCGTTTTGGGGGATCAGGCAAATTCCGAAAATCGTCATCTTTCTCTGATCCTTCCAAACGCCCCCTGGCCTTTACCGGAAATCCAAGGAGATCCAGATTTATTGTTGCTAGCTGTTCACAATCTTTTAGATAATGCTATTAAATTTACTAACCCAGAAGATACCATTGAAATTCGAGCGTTCGATGATGACCGCGATGTCGTGGTTGAAGTGGCCGACACAGGGCCAGGAATTCCCGAAATTGAAATCGACCAGGTGTGGGAAGAACTTTATCGTGGTGAACAGGCTCGCGGCATACCAGGCTCAGGTTTAGGACTTCCTTTGGTACGAGCAATCATTGAGAAACATGGGGGTAAAGTGGCATTACGCAGTCGGCCAAATCAAGGCACTATTTTTAGTATTCGATTACCTGTGGGGTAACTGATCTCTTCCGTACTATCTGATGTTACATGTAGGTAACAAGATATTCGTAAGCCGTAACATTGAGCACACATCAGGGTAACAATTGGGATATATGATGGGAGCAATACAAAATCATACACCCCAAGGTGTAACACAAATGGAGGCTCAAATGAAAACCAAAAAAATGTATTTAGCGCTGTTATTACTGATCCTGGTGATGATGGGACTGGAGGGTTGCGGAATCCTGGAAGTCGGCGCTTTGCCAGTGGATCCTATCTCAGCAACTAATGGAGATGGAGTTGAAGCAAAAGAAGAACAGAGCACAGGAATTCAAATTGGAATTGAACCAACCCCAACGCCAGAGATACTCACATACACTAATGACTTCTACGGCTTTAAGTTTGACTACCCGAGAACCTGGGTTCTAACCGAGATTGATCACGGAGTTGTCCTGATGCAAGACAGCAATCGGTTGATGATCAACTTCCGATGGGCTAACGAGGTCATTGCACCTTTCCAAACAGGCATGGCGGCCGGCACACCGATTTACAGTGACAAGATCAGCTTCATGAACCAGGTTGTACCGGTCTATATTGTTGAACTTGACCACAAGGCCAAGTACGTTCTTTACAGTGAAGAGGGTGCCATCAACGTTGACGATCTGGTGTTTATCCCTGTACTGGAAGACCTGGAAACGGATTATATGACCCTGGAATTGCCTGAAACGATCATTGCTGAAGCTGCTCTCGTCCTAGGATCCTTCGAGCGCATCGCTGCAACCGGATCAAATCCGATCGTTACCCCAGCACAAGAACCAGCCACTGCTGGTCTAGAAGATATGTACGTTTACGAGAACATAGAATATGGATTTACATTCAGCTATCCATCCTTTATGTCTCTGGCAGAAGAACCCAACAAAGTAACCCTAAACTATGACGGGAACATGCAATTGACAATTGCCTATCGACATGTCGATGAAAACATCAATATTTCGGGGATGAGTGAGGTTCCTGGACAAATAGTACCATATGGTGATGTACAGTTCCTGGGTGACTCTGTTGAGGCCGTTTTAGATAACCATGATGGATTAACCAAATTTGTGTATCTGGGAGTGCCTGGGATGGAGTTAGGAGAGGGTTCACCTCTCAGGTTTGTCATCAGCCTGGCGAGTACCGACGGAAGTGGAATTTCTAATGCTCAAGTAGATTGGATACTGAAGGTCTTCGAAAACTTCGTATTGACAAGTTCGAGCAATGAAGTAGATTGGCAAACTGTTGTCGAAATCCTAAATACCGGGCAGGTTACGGAAGTTTTTCAAACTCACAGTTTACATGTAACCCTGACCTTAGCGGATGGCAGCGAGATCAAAACGGTGGAACCATCTATAGATGAAATCTTTCGTGAGATAGAGCTTTGTGGGGATATCTGCAGCAATATAATCTTGGTAACAGAATAATAAGCTGCAACTAAACCAAAGCTAAAAACTGACCTTTGATTAACGTAAAAGAGAGCCTATCAATACAAATGGCTCTCTTTTACTGTGTTGAAACGTTCGAGATATTTAGCGGTTCCAATTCCACCTGCCAGGTGTACTCGCGTCGTTAGAGGTGTTATGTCAGATAATCAAACACATCCTCAATATAATTATTGATGGTGGAGAAATGTCCGCCATTTTCCACTTCTACTAAACTCGCCTTCGGTAGAACACTCGCAAAGTAGCGACCCATTCCAATCGGTACTTGTTGATCATACAGACCGTACCATAATTTTATTTCACGATTAATATCACTTATTTGAAAGCCCCACTCGTTGACATACAAGTGCCATTCCCATGCATCACCCTCGATTCCATTGCGATGAGATTCTTTAGTAGCATTTGCAAATATTTTTATAACTTCAGGATTCCTTTCAATTAACTCTACATCTGGAATTGGCAATGCTTGCTTCATCCGCTTCATCATCTGTTCTTCATTACTATAGAAGCCCGACATTTGTTTTAACAAGAACCGATTTACGACAGGCAAATGTTTTGCGGTTAGGAAAATAAGTTTCACTGGCGGCCACATGCCATTGAATTTGTCCTGCATTTCTGGTGGCGCTGTGCCACTAATAACGGCAACCTTCTTGATCTTTTCTGGAATCTTGTATACCGTTGCCAGTACATGTGGTCCACCGCCCGATAATCCGAATATTGAAAATGAGTCAATAGATAGCGCATTGGCTAATTCAAGAACATCATTTGGCCAATCAAGAAGCTTACGATTAGGCTGAAATGTTGATAAACCAAATCCTGGACGATCCGGAACAATGAGGCGAACATTTTTCTTCTTTGCAGCATTATTAAACCATTCACCTTCCAAACGAGAACTATTTCCACCTGTAAAGTAAAACACAGGAGTACCATTTGGGGAGCCATATTCTGCATAACCCAGTATGCGACCGTCAAGTAATTGCGTTGTTTGATTAACTCTTCTATTTTGCATTTTTTATCCTTTTGGGCTTTGATAATCGCTTGCTACCCCAAATGATTATAACAACTGCTGCTGTTACGATCAGTATACCAAAATTTATCCAACGCCCCAACTCGATTGTCCAGAATGGAACCACCGCCGCTGAAGTGTTGGCAACCGAATGAAAAAGGATTGCGATAAACACACTACCGCCGGTGTTATTGTGCAGCCAGGTATAGAATATGGCTAGTACAATCGTTTGTAGAAAATACTGATACATGGGAATCGCCGCCTGGGTCGTCCCCTCGATAAAGAACAACGGCAGATGCCAAACCGCCCAAATCGAGCCAAGAACCAGACTAGCACCGAGTGCAGTGGTGCGTTTTTGAAGTGGATCTAGCGCAAATCCTCGCCAACCATATTCTTCCGGGAGGGCATTCGTAGAGAATATGAGCAAATAAACTGGGATGATCATCATAGGCAGGAATGCCATACTCCCAAGAGAATGAGCCTTGTACAAAAATAAGGAATAATACGGTGAGGAGGGCAGTCACAGGACCTAAGAGCAGGGCTGGCAGCAGCCAGACTTTTTTAAAGTTTAATCGCCACCCACGCCACCAAAGTGCTTTTACACCCGCTTTTCCATCTTCTCTCCAAACGAGAAAAAAGGCAGCTACCGCTGGACCCAAGGGAGCGAACATACCCGGCAAACCCACAATAGCTGGCAATTCAGGAAAACCATTGAACTTCAATACCTGTGGCAACCACAGAATCCAAGAAAATGCAAATGTCAGGATAAAAAAGTGCGTCAATTTGCGATTACTAAATTCTTGCATTTGGTCACACAGCCTCTTCTTGATTTCTTTCCCGCCAAAATACAACGCCAATAATCACGCCAATCGCTAACTGAACCCTGCTGGAGATCAACTTCCAATCGGTTTCAATGAGTGCATTGGAAGCAAGTATTTTACCAGAAAACTGGAAACTTCTCAAATTTCCGGACAAATCCGTAGCCCAAAAGCAGAGACCAAATTGCAGAAAGGCGAATAAATCCCATTTCCAATTGACACGGCAGCGGATTAAGCGCTGCCCAAGCTCTATTAACCCATTCTCCCCGGCAACAACTGCAATCATGATGATCCCCGCGATGCTGAAAAAAAATCCTGTATATGGCAGCAGATTAAGTATGCCGGAGATACAATACCGATCTTTATCTGACACAATACGGCGCATTGCCGCGCACCCTTTTCAAGCCGTAAAAACCATTCATCGCCAGTCGACATCAGCAACGCACCCGGACGCAGGTAGCGTATCGCCCTGGCAATACGTCTGAGTACGTGCCCCGGCGAGAACGCCTTCCGCCACAACGCCCGGTGCGCCTGCAGTAATTCATCCGGGCTCATCAACTTAGGTTGAAACGTCACGTTGTAGCCATTGTAAAACGCCATACCGCGGTCTTCCAGCAAACGCCCCTCTTCGACAAGCTGATCATAGAGCGGGGTTCCCCGGTAGGGGGTCAAAACGCTGAGAAAGGGCACATCGACCCCGATGTCCATCAATTGATCCGCCATGGAGACGATGCTCTCCGGGGTGTCACCGTCAAACCCGGCGACGAAACCCGCCATCACACAGATGCCGCGCTTATGCAGCACTTCGACAGCATGGCGGTAGCGCTGGACCTGATTCTGCGGCTTATTGGCAGCTTTCAGCGATGCCGTGCCAAAGGTCTCGATGCCGAAGAAGACACCAATACAGCCGGAAGCGACCATCAAATCCAGCAGTTCCGCGTCATGCACAATATCCATGCTGGCTTGCGTCAACCACCAGCGCTTTAGCGGGATCATCGCGCGCAATAAAGCCTTAATGTAGGGGCGATTTGCCGTCAGATTGTCATCCCAAAACCAGACGACCTTGCGCTGCCACCAGTACGGGAATGCGTCGTATTGGACATCCCGGATGACCTCTTCCACCGGGCGGGTGCGGAATCCTGGGTTGAGAGAGGGCACGGAGCAAAAGGAGCATGCGAAGGGGCAGCCCCGCGTCGTCTGGACAACCCGTTTGATGAAGAATTTATCCGGCAGCAGATCATAGCGCGGCATGGGCAGCGCGTCCAACGACTGCGGGGTGCCGTCATAGCGGGGCTTGAGCTTGTTGTGCGCTGCATCGGTCAGAACCTCTGCCCATACACTTTCCGCTTCCCCTGTCACCACCGCATCGCAATGCGCTAACGTCTCATCAGGCCAAAAGGTGGCATGCGGTCCCCCGGCAATCACACGCTTGCCCTTAAGCCTAAAAAGATCTGCCAGGCGATAAGCCTCGTCAGCGAAACCGCTGAAGAAAGAGAGCGCCACAAGATCCGCGTCAGTGTCCAGTGAAACGGGCTCAACCTGTTGGTGAATCACGCGCACCTGATGCTCGGGAGGGGTCAATGCCGCCAGATGAATGCCCGTGATGGGCGGGACAAAGTGCTTTTCGTGTCCATAGGTATAACGTGGAACATAGACGACAATGATATCGATTCGCATGAGAGCCTCCTGGTGGATTACGCGCTTGCATTCCTTACATCCATGATGACACCCTTAGTTATCCATGTTCTTGCAGAATGGAATGCTTATTAGTTTAACGCGGCAGCCCTTTCAAAAACTACCAGAGGTAGAATTGTCCCAAAACCGGGAGGAACTGGGAGGCAATGACAGCTTCTGGGAAAATGACTGCTTGACATATACACCGGGTTCGATTATAATTTAGCCGGCTAAATATTAGTCAACTAATAAATATATCAGATAGTTTCTATGAAGAGGAGGGACAGATGAATAAGCCCGAATTCCAGGACTCTCTCGGACGCACGCTGGCACACATTTGCAGGATGCACTATGCCCGGACGCACGCACTTTTGGAATCTCTCGGTTTATACCGCGGGCAGCCTCCCCTCCTGTTTGCCCTCTGGCATCAGGATGGGTTAACCCACTCTGATCTGGCGCGCCATTTGAACGTCAAGCCCGCGACCATCACCCGGATGATCCAGCGCATGGAAAAAGCGGGTTTTGTAGAGAGACGCCCTGATGCCGATGACCAGCGTGTCTCGCGGGTGTTCCTGACCACCGCCGGATACGAAATCCGTACTCAGGTCGATCAGATTTTTGCCCAAATGGAATCAGAGATGTTTGGAGATTTCACGCCCGAGGAGCATAACATCCTGTCCGGCTTTTTGCACAGGATAAGGCGCAGTCTGGAACTAACAAAGGAAGATTCAGATAGCCCCAAACCCCATTTTTAAATGGAACCCTCAAGGAGGCTCGTAACCGTATTATGTCTGCGCAAAAACTCATTCGTTATATTAAGCCGTATTGGCATTGGGCATTGCTTGCCCCACTGATGATGCTCTTGGAAGTGGCAATGGACCTGTTGCAACCCCGGTTGATCCAACGCATCATTGACATCGGCATCGCACAACGCGATATGGCGATTGTCATCACCACCGGATTGACCATGATCGGGTTAGCCCTGGTCGGCGCTGTTGGCGGCACCGCATGCACGGTCTTTTCTGTCTATGCCGGGCAGGGTTTCGGTGCAGATTTACGCGAGAGCTTGTTCCGCAAAGTGCAATCGTTCTCTTTCAGCAACCTCGATGCGTTGGAGACCGGCCAACTCGTCACGCGGCTCACCAATGATGTTACCGTGGTGCAGGAAGCCGTCATGATGCTGCTGCGCATCATGGTGCGCGCGCCTTTAATGCTCATCGGCAGTCTGGTCATGGCGATCATCACCGGTCCGAAACTCGCGCCGTTGTTTATCATCCTGCTGCCCATGGTGCTCCTGGTTGTTACCTTTCTCATCGTCAAAGCTTTTCCATTATTCAGCAAGGTACAGAGTAATCTCGATAACCTGAACACGATTATGCAGGAAAACCTGATGGGCGTGCGCGTGGTCAAAGCTTTCGTCCGCAGCAACCATGAATCAAAGCGTTTTGGCAAATCCAATCAGGACCTGAAGGATTTGGCAGTCAAAGCTGCGCGCGTTGTGGCATTGGGAATGCCGTTGATGATGCTGATTGTCAATCTGGGCGTCGCAGGCGTATTATGGTTTGGCGCAATTCAGGTCAATACAGGCGGTATGATGGTGGGACAAATTATCGCTTTTGTGAATTACTTGATGAATACGCTGATGTCCCTGATGATGCTGAGTATGCTGATTATGAACATCTCGCGCGCAGAGGCATCATCAAAACGCATCGTCGAAGTGCTGGAACGCAAACCCACCATTGTGGACCGCCCTCATGCCACAAAAGATTTCGTCGCTCAGGGGCGTGTAGCCTTTGAAAACGTGACCTTCAGCTACGATGGCGAAAAACATGACGCGGTGTTGAAAGATGTCTCCTTTGAGGCAGAACCCGGGCAAACGGTGGCGATATTGGGCGCCACCGGGTCGGGTAAATCCAGCCTGGTCCAGTTGATTCCCCGGTTCTATGATGTCAGCAAAGGACGGTTGACCCTTGACGGCGTCGATGTTCGCGATGTGGAAAAGACGGCTTTAAGACGCAATGTGGGAATCGCCCTCCAGGACCCCATCCTGTTCAGCGGTTCTATTCGCGACAACATCCGCTATGGGCGCCCGGAAGCGACGGATGAGGAGGTCATAAGCGCAGCCAGAATGGCACAGGCAGACAGCTTTATTGCGTCCTTCCCCAATGGCTACGACACCCCATTGGGACAGCGGGGCGTGAACCTTTCCGGCGGGCAAAAACAGCGGATTGCCATTGCCCGTGCGCTGCTGGTCAATCCCGCTGTTTTGATTTTGGATGACAGCACCAGTTCGGTGGATGTGGAAACTGAAACCGCCATCCAGGCAGCGCTGGATACCTTTATGGACAATCGCACCTGTTTCATCATCGCCCAACGCATCAGCACGGTCTTGAATGCCGACAAAATCCTGGTTTTAGACAGCGGTGAAATCGCAGCCCAGGGATCGCACGACGATTTGATGCTGACCAGCCCCATCTATCGTGAGATCTACGACTCCCAACTGGGCAATGGAGTGGCAGCATTATGACACAGCAAAAACCCGCACCTAAACCTGGTTTTCGTCCTGGGCCTCCGGGACGAGGTCCCATGGGTCACGGACACGGGATGCCCGTGGAACGCGCAAAGGACGTCCAGTCGACGCTGAAGCGCCTGGCAGGTTATTTATGGCGCCAGAAAGGGTCGCTCCTGCTCACTGTTCTGTTTGTCGCTGGCAGCTCAATCCTGGGCTTGCTCAGTCCCTACTTTATGGGTAAAGCCATTGATGACTTTATTGATGCCGGTATCCAGACGGGGCTTGCCGGGCTTTTGGGATGGATGCTCCTGGTCAACATCGGCGCATCCATTTTTACGTGGCTGCAAACTTATGTGATGTCGGGCACCTCCCAGAGCATTATCCGCGATTTGCGCAACGAATTATTTGAAAAGTTACAAACCCTGTCCTTGCGGTATTTTGATCAGCACACACACGGTGAGTTGATGAGCCGTTTGTCCAACGATGTGGATAATATCAGCAACGTGCTCAGTAATACGGTAACGCAGTTAGTATCCAGCGCGCTGAGTCTTGTCGGCGTTGCCGTGATGATGTTCATCATCAACTGGCGGTTAGCGATTATCAGCCTGTCTGTGATCCCGCTCATGGGGGTCATTACAAAGACGATCTCCAAACGCACACGTGTGGGGTTCCGGCAGCAGCAGGCGTACCTGGGTAACCTGAACGGTATTATCGAAGAAACGGTAACCGGACAACGCGTGGTCATAGCCTACGGGCGTGAAGAAGCGGCGATTAAATCTTTCAGAACTGAGAATCGCGCGCTGCAAAAAGCAGCGACAAAGGCGCAGGTCTATTCCGGTTTCGTCGGTCCGATGATGAATTTCGTCAACAATGTGAGCTTTGCCATCGTTGCCGGCTCTGGTGGATGGATGGTGGTGCGTGACTTAGCCACAATCGGGACCATAGCCAGCTTTATCAACTATGCCCGGCAGTTTGCCCGACCGCTTAATCAGATTGCGCAGCTGTACAATCAGATCCAATCCGCGTTGGCGGGTGCTGAACGCATTTTTGAAGTGCTGGATGAAGTACCGGAGCTTCAGGATGTGCCCGGCGCGCAGCCCCTGGAGAACATTCAGGGTGAAGTTATCTTCGAAAATGTCTGCTTCGGCTACAACAAGGATGTGCCGGTCTTAAAACATGTCAGCCTGCACGCCCAACCGGGGCAAACGGTGGCGCTGGTTGGACCCACCGGAGCTGGGAAGACCACCATCGTCAACCTGCTGACCCGGTTCTACGATATCGACAGCGGGAGCATCACCATTGACGGTATGGATATCCGCCGTGCCAAAAAAGATAATTTGCGCCGGCAGTTGGGCATCGTGCTGCAGGACACCTTCCTGTTTGGCGAAAGCGCGCTGGACAACATCCGCTACGGACGGCTTGACGCCACAGAAGAGGAAGTCATTGCCGCCGCCAAAATGGCAAATGCCGACCAGTTTATCCGCCGCCTTCCCCAGGGCTATGATACCCCTCTTTCAGAGAACGGCAGCAACCTGAGCCAGGGACAGCGGCAGTTATTGGCGATTGCGCGCGCTATTCTGGCGGACCCGGGCATCCTGGTGCTGGATGAAGCGACCAGCAGCGTTGACACCCGTACAGAGAAGCACATCCAGGACGCGATGTTGCGGTTGATGGAAGGGCGTACCAGCTTTGTGATCGCCCACCGTCTGAGTACAATTCGCGATGCGGACCAGGTACTCGTCATCAACGATGGTGAGATTATCGAGCGGGGAACCCACGATGAACTGCTAGCTCAGGGCGGATTCTACTACACCATGTACATGAGCCAGTTCAAAGGCAGGCAAGCCATTCCGGAAGCTGTCACAGCGGCAGCAGTTGGAGATTAGCCTGCGACCTGTCTTCCATATCCCGGAGGAAACTTTATGTCATATCTAAAACCGATGCAAGCGTGGCCCGAGTTGGCACCCTATGCGCAAGAAATCACTCTTCAGCAGAGCAGCTTGCGGCTCCACATCTATGATGCCGGACCGCCGGACGCGCCCGTTTTGTTATTGGTGCACGGATTAGGGGATGAATCCGACACCTGGCGCCACCTCATCCATCCACTTTCTATGCACCAGCGGGTGATTGCCCCCGACCTGCCGGGATTTGGACGCAGCGACCCGCTGCCGAGTTATGCCATCCCGGATATCATCCATGTCCTGTTGGATCTGTTGGACACGCTCAGCATCTCCAGCGCAACGCTGGTCGGCAGCTCACTGGGGGGGATGTTAAGCCATGCCATCGCCATAGCGTACCCGGACCGGGTGCAGGGCCTGGTGCTCATTGACGGACATCTAGCCGCCAATAAACAGAAATTGAGTTTGGGGTCCCTGCTGTTCATGGTGCCGGGCATCGGGGAATGGCTTTACAACCGCTATCGCAAGCATCCGCAAGCCGCTTATGCGTCTTTACGCCCGTTCTATGCGAACCTGGAGAATCTGCCCGCGGCGGACCGGGAATTCCTCTTTCAACGCGTGAACGAAAGGGTGTGGAGCGACCGCCAGCGCAGAGCCTATCTTGCCACCATGCGAAACACCGCATCCTGGATGATCGCGCAGCAGCGCGCGCTTAGGGATAACCTGAAGGCACTGGCGGTTCCAACATTGGTCATTTTCGGCGAAGAGGATCACATCATACCGATAGAAAATGCTTATATGCTGCCGGAACTCCAATCGACCGCGCAGCTGGTCATACTCCCGGGCGTGGGGCATCTCCCGCAGCAGGAAGCGCCGCAAACCCTGCTGGCAAGCTCTGCATAACGACCCGCGTCTGCATATTCGGCTTTGAGCGTGGAATGTCCTTTTCCAAAATCGTTATGTGGTGGGCATTGCGTCGTCTGTGGCGGAAGGTTGGACCTGATTTGGTTTAGAGCTCTTAGAAACATTCATATGACTGCTCACCGTCGAGGTAGCCCCTAAAACAAACCCAAAATCATACCATTTCCCATTGTTATGGGTTTCATAAATGCCTACTTTCGCGTTGAACAAACTTATCACAAACGCGATTGGGGCAATCATCCCATGCCAATATCCAACCCAGAACCCCGCCGGTTCTGCATCAGGATTTTTGTATTTGGACTCTGGTCCAGCTAAAGCGAATTTATTTGCCATTGGTCAAGCTCCTTTTATATCGTTTGCACTTCATAATTAAAGACGGCCGCCCTTGCATCTGGTGATCCTATTAGCATAATTGCCAACAGAAAGTCGGGGCTTATAGATATCTTTATTGAATTATACGAAGGATATTGAAAATAGTCTCATGGACCAAAACTGCCAGAGGCAAAACACCCATTGGCGGTGGCTTTTCGCCAGATTTCGAAAACGCCTACCCGCATGCTTTCAACCTAGTGACAGAAATGAGATGAGAAGCTGCCTCACTGCAAGGCGCCCAGCAGTTTTGGTTTAGACTTTTTAGTCTACCAGCCACCATACGCACCAAAACTGCCAGAGGCAAAACACCCACTGGCGGTGGCTTTTCGCCAGTGGGTGTTTTGCCTCCCTTGCCAGTTTACTTGTTCACGCTATAATGGCTCGTGTATGGAATGCCATCCTAGCTCAATCGGCAGAGCAGACGCTTCGTAAGCGCCAGGTTCTGGGTTCGATTCCCAGGGATGGCTTTACCCCAGGCCCCGCAGATAACACGGGGCTATTTTTTTATAAGGTGAAATCCGATGCGGGCGCGACGGACAATAGAAAAAGTCTGGAACTGGCTGGGCGAGGATCGACGCGCAGTTGAGATTCTCACCATGCTACTCCTTGTCCAACTCACCACTTTGCTGCTGCCTCAAAGCCCTGTTCCAGCCTCACAGACTGCAACCTTTACCCAATGGGTCGCACAATTGCTGCCTTCACTGGGGAGTTGGCTTCGCCCGTTAACCTTCCTGGGTTTGCTGAATATCCGGTCATCTGTGCTTTTCCGGGCTATACTCGCTCTCCTGGGATTGCTGACTGCAGTGCGCATCGATACTTTGTGGGAATCCTGGCGCCGGATGCGTATTGCAGCGCGAAATACCTTGCTTCTTTTCTGTATCGGAAGCATTCTGGTTATTTCCGGTTGGATGATACAAATAGTGTGGGGTTGGGCAGTACCTGAAATCGTTACATGGTCCGGCACGCCCATCACTATTACAGAACATAATCTGACACTGGCTCCCAAACCTCCAGGATCGCTGTTGTGGACTGAAAAGTACGGCATCTACCTCATACGCACCGGCTGGGCTGTCGGACTGGATATCGTTGCCGCTGATGAAATGGGGCAGCCGCTGGAAATGCTGCGTTCTTCCAAAGACGAGCTGCACCAGGAATTGAAGGTTATCCTGAGCGGTGCGCCACCTGAAGCCTTCTTCCTGATACCTGAAACCGAACTGGTCTACCGCTTGCACCAGTTGGAGGATAACTACAATGCCCCCGTCAATGCCCAGGTTTATCGCAGCGCCAGCGGTGAGTTACTTGCAGAAGTCACGCTGATAGATGGCGAGAATCTGGTGGTAGAGACAACTAACATCGCAATCACACGTTCACAGCTTCCACGCTATCGTATTCTATATAATCCTGGAGCGCCCCTGGAAGGGCTGGGGGTGATTTTAATGTTAGCATGTGTTATCCGGCAAGCCGGGCAAGCGGATCAGTACAAGCCGGATGGGGGTGACAGTCGATAGTATGGCCCTCAATGATCACTTTAGCATAGCATATGCGGACTTATCACATAAGGAGTTACCATGCGTCCACTAATTATCGGGGTTGCCGGAGGTACAGGATCTGGCAAAACCACGGTAGCAAACCGTGTTCTGGAGCGCGTTGGCGCTGAAAATATCGCCTATATACCCCACGACGCCTATTATATTGACCTGCGGCATCTGCCACAGGAAGAACGCGCCAAAACAAATTTCGACCATCCCAACTCCCTGGAAACGCCACTGTTCGCTAAACACATCAGGCAGTTGCGCGAGAGTGCGTCGGTAGAAATCCCGGTCTACGACTTCACAACCCATACGCGCACCACGCAAACATTGCACATTGACCCCGCACCCATTGTCCTGGTTGAAGGCATCCTGATTTTTGCAGAGCCGGAATTACGCGAACTCTGTGATGTCAAACTTTTCGTTGACACTGATGCGGATATCCGTTTCATCCGGCGGCTCCGGCGTGATGTCCAGGAGCGGGGCAGAACAGTAGAAGCCGTTATCGAGCAATATCTGCGGACGGTGCGTCCGATGCACATGGAATTTGTTGAACCGAGTAAACGCTATGCCGATGTCATCATCCCCGAAGGAGGTTTCAACGAGGTTGCTATCGAGATGGTAGCAGCGCGGATTAGAGGGATGCTGGTAAGGTGAAATTCTGCCTTCATCCTTATTTAAAGCGTTACGGATGCGCTTTGACACAAAACTGCGCCTCACACCGAGGTTAAATCCCTTGAACAAGCCTATAGCAGCTCTTGCAGCACAAATTTTACGGATGCGCTCCTATCTACGGCTGCGACCTTTTGAGACTGAAACCGTAGAAGGACGCGCGCAAGAGCGCATGCGGCGTGTGGTGCTGACAGCAGTAGTGTCAGCGGCAGCCCGGGGAATCAGCCTGCTGACCTCGTTGATATCAATCCCGCTTACCATTGATTATCTCGGCGCAGAGCGCTACGGCTTATGGATGACCATCAGTTCAACTATCGCGATCCTGGGGTTTGCCGATTTTGGGATTGGCAATGGACTGGTCAATGCGATTGCAGAAGCACACGGGAAAAATGACCGTCGTCTGGCACGTGAATATATTTCGAGCGCGTTATTTATGTTAAGCAGCATCGCTTTCATAACCGCCCTCATTTTTGTGTTTATTTACCCGCGGATATCGTGGGCTAACACCTTTAACGTCACATCATCCCAGGCTGTGCTGGAGGTCGGACCGGCTATTGCCGTTTTCGTCGGTTGCTTTCTTGTCAACCTGCCGTTGGGAGTTATCCAGCGTACGCAAATGGGCTACCAGGAAGGTTTTGCCAATGGGATCTGGCGGGCTGCCGGCAATCTTCTGGGCCTGGCAGGCGTTGTGCTTGCCATAACATTACGGGCTGGGCTGCCCTGGCTCGTGCTGGCAATGAGTGGCGCACCCGTCATTGCCACACTGCTGAACGGCATCGTGGTATTCGGATTTCAGCGTCCCTGGTTACAACCGCAGTTTCGCAGTTTTTCAACCCGTTCAGCCGGACGGATTCTGAACGTCGGTGTGTTCTTTTTTGTGCTCCAGGTCGCTTCCGCCGTCGGCTACCGGTCAGACAACATTATCCTTGCTCGCATCCTTGGCCCGGAAATGGTCACGCAATACGCAGTCCCGCTGCGTTTGTTCAGTATTATCCCTATGCTCCAGGGCTTTGTCCTGATGCCGCTCTGGCCCGCTTATGGCGAATCCACAGCACGCGGCGACGTGGCATGGATCAAAAAAACGCTCAGGAGATCGCTGGTCTTGAGCGTCGTCGTGAGTGCACCCCTTGTGCTGGTCCTCGTTGTTTTCGGCGTACCGATCCTGCATTGGTGGGTAGGACCTGAGGTAACGCCTTCCACTGCGCTGCTTGCCGGATTTGGATTGTGGACCTTACTCTCAAGCCTTGGCGGACCTCTGGCAATGTTCCTGAATGGCCTGGGGGTGATGAAATTCCAGGCTGTCTGTGCAACACTCATGGCTGCTGCCAATGTCGCGCTGTCGATTTATCTCGTGCGCACCATAGGGTTACCGGGTATTATTATCAGCACCATTATCGCGCAGGTGATATTTATTCTGCTTCCCACCGCCTTCTATGTGCCGCGATTGTGGGCGTCTTTACAATCAAAGAAAGCTGGATGATGTCATACCATGGCTAAGATTCACCTGGTTTACCCCACCGGTCCTCGCATCTCCACGCCGGATGCCATTGGGCGCAATCTGGCACTGCGCTTGCGCGAAAGATACGGCTACGAAGTCGTGCCGCACAACTGGAGCAGCGCCGAAGTCATCCAACCCGGTGCAGGTGATGTGCTCCTGGGACATCCACATCCTTTTCCAGAGACATGCTTTCGATTAAGCATGCGCCAACCTGGATGGCTGCGCATTCTGGCTCTTGCTCCCTACAATCACGGTGATGGCGTGCAGGTTGCCTTCTACGAAACTTTCATCAGAAATTGTGCTCTTTACCTGGCAATTACCGGCAACTACTGGTTCAATTCGATAAAGCAGTCACCCTTCGCGCATTGGCAGCCTAAAATGCGGCACCTCGACCTGGCGGTCGATCGTGTGGATTTCCCCGCGCTCAAAACAGATTTTAATCCTCCCGGCAAACGACGTTTTGTCTACATCGGTCATTCCGGTTGGACAAAAAACCCCGGATTCCTGGAGCAGCTTGCCCGGCGGATGCCCAATGTGCACTTCTCCTGGATTGGTGCGGCGCGCCGCCGCCAAATCGCCGGTTTCGAAGCTCTTGGATATCAGGATTTTTCGACGGACCCGGCGAAACAACGCATCAGCACATTTGATTTTATGATTACCGCGAGTCAATCCGACGCAAACCCAACGACGGTCCTTGAATCCATGGCATGGGGGTTGATCCCTGTCTGCACACCGCAGAGCGGTTACGTCGGCTATCCCAGCATACAAAACATACCTCTGGATATCGGGAAAGCCGTCGAAATCCTGCAACAGCTTCAGCAGTTGCCGGATACAGCACTCAAAGAGATGCAGGCGACGAACTGGCATGCATTGGAATCACACTTCAACTGGGATCGTTTCGCACAACAAGTTGTGGATGCAATCGAATCGAGGGCCAACCCGCCGGTACTTCCGCTTCCGTTCCATCGCTGGTTGATGATTCGTTATCTGATCGTGACTTCACCCCATTTCCCATTGCGTCCCCGGTCTATAATCTATAAACTTGCCCGGTTACTCCACAATGACGTGAGAAAAGAAAAAGCATGACAATGACAACAGAGGAAGCTATACTTACCTTGCGGCAGGACAAAAAATACGCGCAAGTGCTGAAAAACGCCTATCTGGGTGCCGATGTCCAGGCATGTGGCGAGCAATTTTCGAGTTCAGCTGAATTTGCTGAAGTGTGCAAGCTCTTAGGTAAGGTCAAAGAGAAATCCCTTCTCGATCTTGGCGCCGGTACAGGGATCGCATCCTATGCGTTTGCCAAATACGGCGTTGATCGTGTTTATGCGCTTGAACCTGATCCCAGCGACGTCGTCGGATATGGTGCAATGCGCCGTCTGACCTGCGAGCTGCCCGTTACAATAATAGCTGGATTCGGAGAAGAAATTCCTTTGCCTGACAATTCTGTTGATATCGTGTACACACGCCAGGTCTTGCACCATTCCCGCAACCTGGCGCGGATGCTTGCAGAATGCACGCGGATACTTAAACATGGCGGCGTTTTTCTGGCTTGCCGTGAGCATGTCGTTGATGATAAAGCACAACGGGAAATTTTCCTGAAGAACCATTTGCTTCACCCCCTCACCGCTACGGAAAATGCTTTTCCGCTGCCAACTTATCTGCAGGCGATACGCAATGCCGGACTGGAGGTCCAGGAAGTTCTGGGAGCGTGGGACACTGTCATCAATATATTCCCCGCCCTGAGAACAACCGAAGAGCTGCACAAGTATCCGCAGACACTGCTCAAAATGCGTTGGGGACGCCTTGGCGCGTGGCTTGGGCGGTTCGCACTTGTTCAGAATCTTGTGTGGAAGCGGCTTAAGCGTCCAACGCCCGGGCGAATGTATACATTTCTGGCAATGAAACCGCCCAAGCTGTAACCAGCGTCATCAATGATCTGAATTTCTTATAATATCAGGACACGCGATGCACATTGTTGTGGATGGCATTATCTACGAGCAGCAGCGTCACGGCGGAATATCACGCATATTCCGCGAAGTACTGCCGCGCCTGTGCGATATTGACGATACGCTCACTGTGACGCTGCTGACATCCATGCTTGAAAATATCCGGCGTGATGGACTTCCGGCGCACGCCCGCATTCATCATCAGGCGCTCCTGCCTCCAGCCCGGCTTTTTCGCAGTCGCAGGTTGTGGTGGCTCACGCCGCGCGTACGCACGCTGGCACAAAAGCACTACCTCAAACACGACAGACGTGGCATCTGGCATTCCACGTATTACACGCTGTTGGAACCATGGGACGGTCCGGTCGTGGTGACGGTCGCCGATATGATCTACGAGCGATTTGCGTCACTCTTCACCGGTCCGATGAACGATCAGATTCGCAGGCGTAAACAGCAAAGCCTCAACAGGGCAGATCGCGTTATCTGCATCTCGGACGTTACACAAACAGAGGTCATGCAATTTTATGCCATTGACCCGGCGAAGATCACAGTGATCCCACTGGCTTACAATCGCGAGGTGTTTCATATGCACCCGGATCCGGATGCAGTGCATCCCTTTGGCGGTCACCCATTTCTGCTCTACGTCGGTGGACGGACGCACTACAAAAACTTTGCCGGGCTGGTTCGCGCGTATGCCGTGTGGCAAAAGCAGCAGGATATCGCCCTCGTCGTCGTGGGCAGCCCCTGGTTGAAGGAGGAGAAACAACTGCTGGCAGACCTGAAAATCGATGACTCGGTCCACCTTCTGACCGCCGTGGATGATCACCACCTTGCCACACTCTACAACCAGGCGGCAGCCTTCGTCTACCCATCGCTTTATGAGGGGTTCGGCATTCCGCTCCTGGAGGCAATGGCATGTGGCTGTCCGGTGGTAGCCTCGCGCATCCCCTCGACGGTCGCGGTGGCGGATGAACAACCGGTCTATTTCGACCCCGAAGACCCGGGGGATTGTCTGGCAGCCCTTGAGACGGCTCTCTCCGAGGGACGCTGTTCTGAACGAACAAAGGCAGGTCTGGATCAAGTCAAAAATTACACCTGGGATAATACGGCACTTCAGACGCTCGCGGTTTACCGGACGCTTGAAGGGGTAAAATAACCATGGATGCAAAAAATAACCTGGTCTTTTATGCTACATTCCCCGACCCAAACCGCATCGAATCACCGCGGGGGGGCTACCGTCGCAATATCGAGATGGTGCGGTTGCTGTCAAGACAATACAAGCCTGTGTTAGTCGTTGCGGCATCACACACTTTCCAGGTTTCTCTTGAGGATGAGAGCTCCCCTGTCATTATTGCAGCTTCGCGCATGCCCGTCCGCTGGATAAAAACCTTTCGGTTTCTGCGAAAGCACTGCTCAAATAAAACCCCAATTGTGGTCTACAATCCCACCTTGCACACATTACCGGCTTTGTGGCTGTGTTGGCTGAAGTACACTGTCATCGTGGATTATGTGGATATCCAGGGTACTGTCATCGAAAGCAGGAATCCGCTTTTGCAGCGTTTGGGGGTTCTGATAGAGCGGTTATTTATCAAGGCTTGCCGGCAGTTTATCACCAGCTCTGTCGCGATCCAAAAACGCATAGAGGCGCTTAATCCAAAAGCCATCGTCCACCTCTACCGTGGCACCTTTCAACCTGCGGGAGATTCTGATAAAGGCATACCAGGGATTGACCTGCCGCCCGATGTGGTAAAGATTATGTATCTCGGTATGATGCAGGATTTCAGTGGTGTACGTGAACTGCTGCGAGCCTTCATCGATCTTAACCCGCCGAACGCGCATCTTTACATCGCCGGGCACGGACCCCTGAAACAGGAATGCATTCGCCTGGCAAAACAATTCGTACCTGACAAAGTGTCCTTTCCGGAGCTGGATGATGCCTATCTCCACCCTTTTATGCAACAGATGGACGTACTCACCGTGCCCTACCTGGATGCGCCGCGCAATCACGCGAACTTTCCCAGCAAGATCATCGAGTATTTGTGGGCTGGCAAGGCAATCCTGGGCACGCAGGTTGGTGAGATCCAGAAAGCCCTCGACAACGGACATACGGCATTGCTGGTCCCGCCGACCAAAACAGGCATCCAAAATGGTTTGCAGCGACTGCTGGAAGATCCGGAGTTGCGAGAACGTTTGGGTCAGAACGCTCGTCATGAATTCGAGGAGAGCTATAATCCGGGTAGAGTCACAGAAGCGTTATGCACTTTTATCGCCGGTGCTGTCAATGGAAGATAACATGGGCAGACCTTCATATCCGCTGGAAGCCGGCGTGTACACCATGAAAAAACTGAGCACAGAACGCGCAGACCAATCTGATCCGGGAATTTTTGTGCGGTTCAGCGATTTGTGGTCGCTCATAAACATTGGAGCGTTATCTTCTGATGCTGCTCACAACATTTGCCGTTGGTATTCCCATCACAATGGGGTTCACCATATCTATCTGCAGGCCATTCGGGTTGGCAGAAATATTCAGGTGAGTGCTATGATTTTATCTAATGTGAGCCATATTGCCGCGCGCTACTATCAGGAAACACATTTTGCTGTTTACGCGCCAGAAGCCCACATCTTCTATCTCTATGCTGATCGTCAAACAGTACCGCCCAATGAACCCGTTGACATTGAATTCACTCGCATTCAATACATTATTATGGATGCTTCTCACGAGAAAAGCATCGCAGAGCAGTGGGGATATACTGCACAACAGTTTTTCTCCC
The DNA here is from genome assembly GCA_963700595.1 of uncultured Chloroflexia bacterium. Taxonomy (GTDB): domain Bacteria; phylum Chloroflexota; class Anaerolineae; order B4-G1; family SLSP01; genus PWVB01. The sequence goes on along the minus strand of CAVOYE010000005.1, from coordinate 319,157 downwards.
AACCCGTGTTCTGCGGAACAGAGACGCAACTCTGCATTTATGAGATTATAATAAACACCCGCCAACCATAACCCTGAAGCGATTGAATAAAATTGAGTGAGCGCATATGTTAACCGAATATCCGCCCGAGATCCAGCAGCACCTTCGCGATTTGACCGGCATCGTGGCGGGCACGCTGCATCCTTATGCCATCTACCTGCTGGGTTCGACTGCGCGGGGAGAATTGAGCTGGCTGCGCCATCCCTCAGGAAGCCTTGAACTCTACAGTGATTACGAATTTGCCGTCATCACCCGGCGGCGCCCTGACGCTAGGATGGTTGACGCCCTGGATAAAACTGTCCATAATTTTGAGCAGCAGATATCCAACCCAAATTCGCTTTTCCACATTGATATGCTCTTCCGCGAACGGCGGCGGTTAGCGGTAATGCCCCGTCTTATCTTCACCTTTGAATTCAAGAAAAACGGGCTGCTCCTGTATGGGGAAGAGCTGCGCGATGCGCTGCCCGAAGTGACTGTGACAAATCTGGATATCTCGAACACAAATGAGATCCTCTACAAACGGCTTTGGGCAATTTTATTGTACCTTCCCGACGCTTTTGTATCAGGAAACCCCTCTATGGCTGCGGTGCGCGTTGCCGGTTACAGTTTTTGCCGCAATGCACTGGACCTGACCACCGTCTTTCTCCCGCGAGAAGGCGTCTTGCTGCCTACTTACCGGCAGCGGGTGACCGCCCTGAACGAGAACGCCCAGTTGTTAGCCTCCTTCGATGACAACTTCCCCGCGTTTATGCAAACGTGCCTGGACCGCCGTTTGGATCTGGACTTCTCATCGACCGATTTGCTCCAGCTTTATGCAACAACCTTAGGCTACCTGGAACGCGGGCTGTTGTTATTATTGGGCAACAACAACATAAGCACGCTGCCTCAGCTTTCACGCAGCATTTTTAATGAACACCCTATTTCCCGCGGAGAATGGTACAATCGATTGCGACTGGCTTACCATGAAGCACAGCGTCATGGCCCAATTGCAGCAGTGCGGTGGCTGCAGTTACCGGTCAAAGGCTGGTTGGCGCTGGGGTTGTTGATGATGCACAAATCCCTGTTAAACTGGTTGACCGGTAACAGGCATGACGCTCAGGATTATCTTATGCAGGCAAAGTATGCTTTACAAACCCTATCCCCGGATCACACGCTTCCTGAGACTGCCATCTTCCCGGAGCGTTGGTTCGCTTTACGGCGCGCCTGGGGGAAAGTGTGGCTCCAGAACATCCGTTTTGGTTCAAAAAACGCTGAGGCATACATCCACCGGGTGATGGAGTGGCGCTATGCGTGATGTTTTGATCATATTTGTAGATAGCTTGCCCTATCATGCCCTTCCTCAGATGCCGTTCCTGAATGCCGCTCCGGAATCCTGGCCCGTCATTCCCGGTTTTGGGTACAGTGTCAACATCCATGCCGAATTATTCGCCGGCTTATTGCCCGATGATGTAGGTTACTTCGGAGAATGGACCTATGATCCGGAGAACTCGCCCGGATGGAAATGGCGCAGTATACTCCCTCTGCTGGATACACTGTTCCACCCCTATATCCTCAATCGCGGTATGCAGCACCTGCTTATCCAGGGCTACCGTCCGGGACGCATTAGAATCAATATCCCATTGAGGCATCTGGACAAGTTTGCCTTAAAGGGTGACCATATTCTGGATAACCCACAAGCATTCCCGCACCCATCCCTCTTCAGCGCGTTTCCACATCTTAAAGTACTGCCCATTCCCCACCTGCCCAAAGGGGAGCGTGACCGCGCGTTATATCATGCCGCCATCAACACTGCCCATCAGGCAGGATCTATGCTGCTTCCTATGCCCGATCTCGATGGTTTCGGGCACGCGTATGGAATTACCGGCGCACCCTATCGCGCGCACCTGGAATTCGTGGATACATCCATCGCGACTCTGGCAAGTCAATACAGGGCAGCGCATCCTGACGGGCACATTTTTGTCATCTCAGATCACGGCATGGTTAATGTAACCCGGGGCATCACCCTCGATATTGAAGCATGTGCGGGCAAAGCCGCGTCGCAAACTTATGTTTATTTCACGGATGCCAATCTTCTGCGCGTATGGGTTGTGGATCAGGGCATAAAAGATAATATCAGCGCTTATTTACAGCAATTGGAAGGCGGGCAGTTAGTGACCCCGGAAGAGCGCCAAACTTACGGATTGAACTCACCAGGCTTTGGTGATTTTATCTTTGTTCTTGACGAAGGTTTAGCTTTTTCCCCAAGTACTTTCGCGCGTCATAAACCGGCGGGGATGCACGGTTATCATCCCCTGGCTCCCGGACAACAGGCAGTATGCAGTCACTTTGGACCACCGTGGCAGGGAAGCAGCCCGCAGCGTATGTCCGATGTTTATCGGATGCTGAGCAGGGCATTGGAAGGGACATGGTAAGTCCCATTCCCATCCTCTTTATTGACCACGCGACAGCTATGGGTGGGGCTGAAAACAGCCTGAAACTTTTGCTGGAGCATCTCGATCCGGCACATTGGGAACTGCACATGGCTTGCCCGGAAGGCAGGCTGTCTGAGGTAGTTGGCGGTTTAAATGTGTCAATTCATAAACTGCCTTTACCGCCATTGCGCCGTTCATTCCGCGCTCCGTACAATTGGGGACATGGAATTCAGAAGTTGGCGCGCATTGCCAGGGGAATAAATGCCCGCGCAATCGTCTCCAACACGATAAGAGCAAGCCTTTATGCCGGACCTGCAGCGAAGCTGGCACAATCATGTTTTGTGTGGATAATGCGCGATTTCTGGCTTGGTGAGTCAGAACCCCAGAGATTGTGGGGTGATAATCTGGGTAAACAAATCCTTTGCCGCATGGCAGACGCGGTCATAGCCAATTCAACTGCCACTGCACAGCATTTACCGTGCCAATCCAGAACCAATGTGATCCATAATGGAATTGCAGTTGAGCATTTCATGCCGTCGCTAAGCCGCCAGGATTGCCGCGCACATTTCAAGCTTCCGGATGATGCCTTTGTCATCGGCGTTGTGGGACGCCTGCGTCCCTGGAAAGGACAAGACAGGTTTTTACGCATCTTGCGACTTGTGGTGGATGCGCACCCCGATGCATTTGGCATCATTGTGGGTGGGACACCGTTTGGAGCAAATGGCCCTTTCGCGGCACAATTGCAGCAGATCGTGAGAGAGAATAACTTACAGGATCACGTGGTCTTCACCGGACAACTCGACGACATTCGACCGGCTTTGGCAGCGATGGATATCTTTGTCCATCCCGGAGATCCTGAACCTTTTGGGCTTGTCAATATTGAGGCGATGGCGATGGCAAAGCCCGTCGTCGCGTTTGCCCACGGCGCGCTGCCGGAGATTATTATCGATGGTGAAACCGGAGTGCTGGTACAACCGTTTGATGAAAGCGCTATGGCGCAAGCACTGTTTATCCTTGAGCACGATGCGTTACAACGTTCAGTGATGGGGGCTGCAGGACGGCGGAGAGTTGAGGATACATTTACCATCGAACGCACCGCGCGCGCATTTGATGCAGTTCTCACTGCAATGTGTGAGCGGGAACCTCTTGCTCCATAGCCTCAAAGGTTTACAATATAGGCTTTCCATTATCGTCTAAAAGGTGAAAGAGTGACCACAAGTGTAATCGTACCTACCTATAACGAGAGAGAGAATATCGAACCCTTGATCGAACGGCTTTTGGAGCTGCCTATAGACCTTCATGTCATTGTGGTAGATGATAATTCTCCGGATGGTACCGGTGATATTGCGGATCGATTAGCTATAAAAAATCCCGGACGTGTCGACGTTGTTCACAGGGAAGGCAAACTGGGTTTGGGCACAGCCTATATTGCTGGCTTTTATCACGCGATTGCGCAGCAGCGGGACCTCGTCGTGACGATGGATGCCGACTTCTCGCATCCACCCGAGAATATTCCGGTTATGATCGATAAAATCCAGGAGGGTTATGACCTGGTCATAGGCAGTCGCTACGTACCCGGAGGCAAAGCGGTGGAATGCACACTGCCGCGCAAGATGCTGAGTTGGGGAGCCAATGCTTTTGCCCGACTCGCATTGGGACTTTCCGCGCACGATACTACAGCGGGGTTCCGTTGTTACCGCCGAGAGGTCCTGGAATCAGTTGATCTGGAAAATATTTTTTCCAACGGGTACTCATTCCTCGTCGAAATGCTGTACAAAGTCCAACGTCAGGGTTGGAAGGTAGGCGAAGTGCCCATTGTCTTTCACAACAGGCAGCAAGGTGTCTCGAAAATATCCCGCAATGAGGTGATGAAAGCCATGGTCACCGTTTTACGCCTGCTCCTAAGCCGGCTCACGGGTAACAAGCATTAATGCCTATCACGACCGTCGATAATATTAATTCCGCAGAAAAAAGCTCTGGTGGAGAATACATTCACTGCTGCCTTTGCGGTGCTGACGATTCAACAGAAATCATCCCTTCCACTTTGCACGCCGTGCAGCATGGCAACTGGAACGCCTATGCGTGTACCAGCAGTGGCTACGGCAGGCACGGACCGATTGTGCGCTGTAACCAGTGCGGTATGGTTTACGCCAATCCCCGCCCTGAAAGCGGCGACGTTCTCACCATCTACGAAGCGATTAAAGATCCGCTTTATGTTGAAGAACGCGCTGGACGCGTTCTGACTTTTGAGCATCACCTGCGACCCATGGAGAAATTCACCGGTCAGGCTAATGGACGCCGGTTGCTGGACGTAGGCGCTTATACAGGCGTGTTTGTGGATATTGCGACACACCACGGATGGGAAGCCTGGGGCATAGAACCAAGCCAATGGGCTGTGGAACATGCCAGAAGTGAAGGGTTACAAATGCTATCTGGTACGCTGGAATCCAGTGCATTGACGCTGGATGACTTCGATGTGGTGACGATGTGGGACGTTATCGAACATGTCACCAATCCCATGACAACGTTGCATGCAGCCTGGCAGGTCCTGCGACCCGGCGGTTATATCGTCGTGCATACGATGGATCTTGCCAGCCCATTTGCCAGGTTGATGGGAAAACGTTGGCCCTGGTTTATGGAAATGCATCTCTTTTATTTCACGCGGCATACGATGCGTATGATGCTGGAACGGTCTGGTTTTGAGATTGTTTGGATGGGCGCTCAAGGACGCTATTTACAGGCTGGATATCTGGCCAGCCGCGTCACTGCGCTATCCCCAGTGTTAGGACGCCCGTTGGAATGGCTGATGTCTGGTTTCAAGTTTCGCAAAATACCCCTGCGAGTCAACCTGGGCGACCTGTTCACAACCTATGCAAAGAAACCGGGTTAAAAGATACAGGCTGCTTCATTCCCAGAATCGATTGGCGATTTCTTCTTCAAGGCGGTCACGCATATGGGCCAATGGCACGCGCTCAATAACAGGACGTATATAACCCTGAACAATCAACCGTTCCGCTTCGGCAAGCGGGATTCCCCGGGCTTGCAGGTAAAATAGCTGCTCGGGGTTAATACGTGAAACGGTTGCTCCGTGACTGCATTGCACATCATTGGCTAATATTTCCAGACCTGGAATTGCATGGGCATGGGCATCGTCCAGCATAAGGTTGTTGTTCACCTGGTAGCCCTGCGTATGGACCGCTTCATTCTCCACCCGGATCATTCCATAAAAAACCGTTCGTGCACGGTCGCGCAATACGTTACGCGCCAGCAGGTCGCTGTATGTATCGGGAGCCTGATGGTGCTGATATGTACTCTGGTCCAGGTGCTGGTGATCCCGCATAAAACTGGAGCCGTACATAACTGAACGTGCGCCGCGCTCTGTCAGGTTGCTGCGGAGAAATTCCTTGGTCACCTTACCGCCCAGCGAACTGTTGACCCAAACCAGGTTGGCATCACGGTGTACGTGCGCTTCCTGAACGTTGACCGAATAACGGTGTTCTCCCCAATGCTGAAGGCTGACGTAACGCACCCACGAACCTTCCTCCGCGAATATTTCCACGACCTCCGCATTCAATTCGTCCCGCTGCTCCTGTGAAACGCGGTCTTGAATTAACGTTACATGACTGCCTTTCTCGGCAACGATCATGGTATGGTGCAGTCCAGTGCCGTTATCGGCGTCATAAGCGATCAGGGATTGGAGGGGACGCGCGACACGCACACCTGCGGGTACATAAACAAAAGTACCGCCATGCCAAAGCGCAGCGTTCAGTGCCGTAAATTTGTTGAAATCGGGACGCGTCGTGGCGCCCCGCATCCAATATTTTTCAATCAGGGGACCATGGGTAGACAAAGCCGTATGTAAATCTTCCAATATGACACCGCTGCGCGCATCCTCGCGGCGCATCGTGGCATACGAACGGGCACTATTACAGTGGACGAGTGCCCCGGAAACCTGTTCTACGGGAGCCAGTGTGTAATGCCAGCAAGGGGGAAGCTCAAAAATACCGTCGAGTTCACGTGATGAAAAAATAATCCGCATATCCTCAAGAGGAAAATTTTTCAAATCGGTCCGCCGCCATGCCTCCTCCTCAGCACTGGGAAGCGCCATGCTCTCGTACTGGCTCCATGCTTTAAGGCGGGCTTGGCGCATCCAATCCGGCTCGTTATAAAGATCAGACAACATCCCGACGACATCATGGCTCGGGTGATAAACCTGTGCTTTGGTTGCAGAAAGCGTTGTATCGCTTAGCCGTTCTTCTATGAATTCACTCATCGCCCTATCCTACTGATCCTTCCATCTGGAGTTGTATCAACCGGTTCAATTCAACTGCATATTCCATAGGCAGTTCTTTAACAAAAGGCTCCAGGAATCCGTTGATGATCAAAGCAGAAGCCTGCTGCTCACTCAATCCCCGGCTCATCAGGTAAAAGAGTTGATCTTCACTAATCTTGCTGACAGTTGCCTCATGCTCTACCTGCGTATTATCCTCGCTTACATCAATATAAGGGTAGGTATCCGAGCGCGATTCGGGATCGAGCAGCAACGCATCACAGACCACTTTCGACTGGGCGCGTTCCGCTCCACGGGAAATTCTCACCAATCCCCGAAAACCCGAATGCCCATTTCCCTTGCTGATGGACTTTGAAGTAATGATTGAAGTCGTATCAGGCGCCAGGTGAATCGCTTTTGCCCCGGCATCGTAATGCTGTCCATCACCCGCGAAGGCGATCGAGAGCACTTCACCGTGGGCACGTGCCCCTCTCAAAATCACTGCAGGATATTTCATGGTCACACCGCTGCCCAGATTGCCGTCCACCCACTCCATTAAGCCGTCTTCATCCACAACTGCTCTTTGGGTCACCAGATTGTACACATTGCGCGACCAGTTCTGGATGGTTGTATAACGGGCATGCGCGTTCTTTTTAACAAATATTTCGATAACGCCGGTATGTAATGCAGCCTCAGTATATTGGGGAGCGGTACAGCCCTCGATATAATGCACATTGCTGCCCTCATCCGCAATAATAATGGTGCGTTCAAATTGTCCCAAGCCTCTTCGCGTTAATCCGGAAATAGGCCTGCAGCGGTATTTCCACATCAACACCGGGTGGAACGTAGACAAAACTTCCCCCGGACCAGAATGCGCTGTTGAGTGCCGCGAACTTATTATCGCGGATCGGGCACCACTTTGCTGATATGCGCCTGCACTAAATCTCCATGCTCGCGGACAGCCGTATCCATATCCACAAAAATGATGCCGTGCTTTCTCCCACTCCTCCTTTAACGAGCTGTAAACCGATTCGGAATCCATCTGCGTTTCGACGCCTGCCAGGAATTTCCGCTCCGCCTCGGGGATGCCCAGTTTCTCAAATGTGTCCTTGATCGCTTGCGGCACCTCTTCCCAGGTCCGTTCCTTTTGAGGGGCAGCCCGCATAAAGTAGTAAAACTGTTCAAAATCCAGCGCGCCCAAATCCACACCCCAGGTGGGCATCGGCATACTGAAGAAGATATCCAGCGCTTTAAGGCGAAAATCCAGCATCCACTGCGGCTCGTTCTTTAAAGCGGAGATATCGCGGACGACATCTTCCCCGATGCCCTGCCGCGAACGATGCGTGTAATCTATTTCAGTCGTGAAATCGTATTGGTCTTGCTGCTTTACGTCACGCAGCTTATCATGATTAACTGCCATATTTGTGCCACTCCTGGCGACATAACAATGTGGAAGGCTTGCATAAGCCCATGCGTTTCGACACGAGGCTGACGACGTTAGATAGCGGCACTAACCTCTTCCCTGATCCAATCGTAACCCTTTTCTTCCAATATCTCGACCAACTGCGCGTCACCAGACTTCACAATGCGACCGTTGAAAAAGATATGGACAACCTGCGGATGAATGTAGTTCAGAATGCGTTGGTAATGGGTGATGATCAACAATCCCATATTGAGTTCTTTTTTGAGGGTATTGACGCCTTCCGAAACGATGCGTAGCGCATCAATATCCAGACCGGAATCCGTTTCGTCGAGGATGGAGAACTGGGGTTGAAGTAAAGCCATCTGCAAAATTTCAGCCCGTTTTTTCTCACCGCCGGAAAACCCCTCATTCAAATACCGGCGGAGAAACGCGGGATCGATCTCCAGCATCTCCATCTTTGCATTCAATTCCTTGCGGAATTCGCGCAATGGCATCAGATGCGCATTCAATCGACCGCGGTTTGTTTCTTTCGCCCGATCATCGCCATAACCCCGTGCGGCGCTTGTCGCCGCGTGGAGAAAGGAATGCAGCGTCACACCGGAAACTGCCACCGGATATTGCATCGCCAAAAAGAGCCCCGCGCGCGAACGCGCATCCGGGCCCATCTCCAACAGGCTCGTGCCATTAAGAACGATATCCCCCTGGGTGATCTGTATATTTGGGATGGCCCATTAACGCGTATGAGAGCGTGCTTTTACCGGAACCGTTCGGGCCCATCAAGGCATGAATTTCACCTGAGTGGACGGTCAAATCCACACCTTTGAGTATCTCTTTGCCTTCAACCGTGACATGGAGGTCCCGGATTTCAAGCGTCCGCAGGATGCCAGATCCCGACGCAGTATCTAACGCCATACACCTTTCTCCTTCAAACAAAAACTAACCTGAGTATAGGCTACAATGAATTATTGTCAAGATTATCTTTCTAATTATTCTTTATTAATATCGACTTGCCAATATAGAACTTGATGTTAAAATTCATATATCGACATATTTAGATATATACGTGCTTCCATAATTGAAATCCCATATGATAAATGACGAAGAAATTACCCTGATCCACCGCTATGTCTGTGAAGGTATCGGCGACCCGAAACGACTCAGGTTGCTGTACCTTGTATCAGAACACCCCTGCAACGTTACAGAACTCACTGCAGCCCTCGATGTATCCCAATCAACCGTCTCTCATCACTTGCGTATCCTGAGAGAACGCGGGCTGGTCAACGCAACTCGGGAGGGAACCTCAATCTACTACGCATTGGGCGATCCGCGCATACTCGAGGCGATGAATATTCTGCGCAGCTTCGTAGCGGATTTGCTGATACAAAACGCGAATGTAGTGACGCAACCTTAATCCCGACCGCCATCACATCCTGGAATGCATCCACCGATGGTGGTGCAACATCATTTTTATTGGAGGACAGAATGACGAGATTATCTCAAAAACAATTGCTCTGGTTGGAAGAAACCTTTGGCGACCGGATGAGCACACGGCGTGTGGAGCTCAAGCTCTACAGCCACGACATCGGTGAAATGCCCAGCATGATCAAACCGCTCATCGGCACGCCGATAGCGGATGCCGTCGTGCAGCCGGAGTCGGAAGAAGAAATTATCGCAGCTGGTTAAATGGGCTGCTGCCGAAAACATCCCCCTGGTGCCGCGCGGCAAAGCGACGTCCGGCTACGGGGGCGTGCTGCCCGTAAAAGGCGGCGTTGTCGATCGATTTCTTCCGGATGAGCCAAGGTGCTTTCCGTGGACGTCGATGCACAAACAGCGACCCTCCAGGCCGGTATCGTCTGGGAAAATGCCGACCGCGAACTCAAGAAAAAAGGGGTGACCCTGTGCACCTATCCCAGCAGCTACCCTTCATCCACGGCAGGTGGCTGGCTTGCGCAGGGCGGCGCGGGTTTTGGCTCATACGAAGCCGGATGGTTCAATGACGTTATGGTCAGCGCGCGCGTCGTCGCGGGTGACGGCTCCGTCGCAAGTGATTCGAAGGCGACCAGCTCGATATGATCTACGAAGCCGAGGGCATCACCGGGATCATCACCGAACTGACCATCAAGGTTCTACCCGATGAACCGTTGGACATTCTCTCTAGGGCTGCCCGGAAGCCCACAGCTGCAGCACCTGCTCGAAGGCATTATGGAAGCAGACCTGCCCATCTGGTCGATGCATTTCATCAACCCGCGCATGGCAGAGATGAAAAACCGCGCGCCCCTGATGATGCACCTGGGACATCCCATCGAAAAGCGCGTCCTCTTGCCTGCCGCCTACATCGTTACGCTGGCGTACAGCAAAAAGTATGACGCGCAAATCCGTGAGTGCTTGTCGACGCGGATGAAAACAGAGAAATGTGAGGCCGAGTTGCTCAGCGACGAAATCGCGCACCACGAATGGGAACATCGTTTCCGCATTATGACGGTCAAACGCCTTGGGCCCAGCCTGGTTCCTGCCGAAGTCGTCGTCCCGCTATCCGGACTGGGCGCGATGATGGCCGAGGTCGAAGAAAAGGTCGATACAACCCGTGGTGAAAGAAGGGATGCTCATCCGCAATGGGCGCAACGCCACCGGTGAACCCGAAGTCGTGATCCTGGGCTTCATCCCCGCCGACCAGCGCAAATTCACCTATAACTTTGTCTTCCCGCTCTCGCTGACGATTGCCGGCATCGCGGAAAAGTATGGCGGGCGTCCCTATGCGACCGGGCTGTACTACACCAAAATGGCGCCCAAAATCCTGGGGAAGGACCGCGTTAAGCGTCCTGAAAGACTTACAAGGCCAAAGTCCGATCCTACCGGGATTCTCAATCCCGGCAAGGTCGTCGGCAATGCAATCATCAGCAACGCGCTCGATCGCTGGCGAACACATTCGAACCGCTGATCCGCCCGTTTGGCAACGCCGTGGTCTCCCACGTAGGCGAGCAGTCCCTCAGACGAGCCCATCAAGGGCATCCCCGGCGATGTGGCATGGTACGCCTATGCCTGCTCGCAGTGCGGTTACTGCGTCCAGGAATGCGATCAGTTCTACGGGCGCGGCTGGGAAAGCCAGAGTCCGCGCGGCAAATGGTACTGGCTGCGCGAGTACCTGGAAGGCCGCGAGCAGTGGGATCAGTTTATGGTCGATACCTTCCTGGTCTGCACGACCTGCGAACTGTGCAACCTGCGCTGTTCAGCATCGCTGCCCATCGAGCCGTCGTGGATGAAACTGCGCGGTGAGCTGATCCAGGAAGAAAAGAGCATGACCTTCCCACCCTTTGAGATGATGGCTGCGGCGCTGACCCAACAGGGCAACATCTGGGCAGGCTATCGCAAGAACCGCGACGACTGGTTCCCGGAGGACTTGCGTGAAAAACATACCGAAAAGAAAGCGAAAGCCGTCTATTTTGCCGGATGCACCGTCAGTTACGTGGAACATGATATCGGACAGGGGACGGTCAAGCTGCTGGATGAGGCAGGTGTGGATTTCACCTACGTGGGCAAGAAGGAAAACTGCTGCGGCACGCCGATGCTGGTGGCCGGCAAGTGGGACGTCTTTGCCGAAACGATGAAGCAAGAACATCGCGGCGGTCAAGGCAGCGGGCGCCGATACGGTCATCACCTCGTGCCCCGCCTGCAATATGATGTGGCGGCACACGTATCCCGAGTGGGCCGAAAAAGCTGGGCATCGAATACGACATCACAGCCAAACACTACAGCGAAGTCATTGCCGAAAAGCTCGAATCCGGCGCATTCACCTTCCCGGAAAACAATCTCGAACCGGTCACCGTCACCTGGCACGATTCCTGCCATATGGGGCGTGTCTCGCACATCTACGAAGAGCCGCGCGTCAGTGATCAAGGCCATTCCCAACGTGAACTTACGTGGACATGGCCTACAACCGCGATGAAGCCCACTGCTGCGGCAGCGTGCTGACGCTCATCAAAGAACCGCCGATCGCCGCCGATCATCGGAAAACACAGACTGGACGAAGCCATCGAAGTCGGCGCGCAAAAAGTCCTGGCGGCTTGTCCGTGCTGCGAGTTCCAGTTCCGCGTGACCGCCGAAAAGAAGAACCTGGACGTCGAGATTGTCGACCTGGCGCGCTTCTGCGCCGAAGCCCTGGGATTTGAAAATTTCCCTGATCCGCATCCGGAAGTCCAGGCGCAGTGGGCCGTCTTTGAAGCGATGATCGAACTGATGACGCCGGCAGGTTTTGCCGCGCTGATGGGCACCATGTGGCCCGAACTCATCGACGCCATGCCGTTTGGCATGGGCAAGATGATGCGCGTGATGGGCAAGGTACCGGGCGCCATGGGGTTGATGAAGCCGATGTTCCCCTTCCTCTTCCCCAAACTGCTGCCGATGATGATGCCCAAAGTGATGGACACCATGCTGGAGCGCGTCGCGGACTATAATCCCGATGCCCGATTATATGGCGGAGCAGATGCCGGATATTATGCCCGGCGTGATGGACAACCTGATGCCGCATATGATCGACGATGTTGTACCGCTGGTCACCGATCCGATGATCGAGTATCTGAAGAACGCCTGAAATCCAGAAACACTATAAACAAAACACCCCCAACTTTTGATAAGCTGGGGGTGTTTTTATATGTCTGCGTACACAGCTAGCCTACACGTCCAGATTCTGCACTTCGGTGGCGTGACTCTGAATGAATTTGCGCCGGGGCGGGACCTCGCTGCCCATCAGCATGCTGAAGGTCTGGTCCGCAAGGGCGGCATCATAAATGTGCACACGCTTCAGGGTGCGGGTCGTGGGATCCATCGTGGTGGTCCAGAGCTGCTCGGGGTTCATTTCACCCAAACCCTTATAACGCTGCAGCCCGTATTTGCGGTCGCCCAACTCTTTCAGCACACCTAACAGGTCGCTTTCAGCATAGACATATTGGGCATCCTTTCCAGCTTTCACCAGGTATAACGGGGGCTGCGCGATATAGAGGTGCCCCTCATCGATAAGCGGTTGCATAAAGCGGAAAAAGAAGGTGAGCAGCAGTGTGGTGATATGGGCGCCGTCCACATCCGCATCGGTCATGATGATTACACGGTCATAGCGCAAATTTGCCAGGTCGTATTGGTCGCTGAAACCGCAGCCCAATGCGCTGATCAACGCCTGAACCTCGCGATTTCCCAATATTTTATTAAGTCCAGCCCGTTCCGTGTTGAGAATCTTTCCGCGTAAGGGCAGAATGGCCTGGTACTGCCGGTCGCGCCCTTGCTTGGCGGAGCCTCCTGCCGAATCACCCTCAACGATAAATATCTCGCTGCTGGCAGGGTCGCGGCTGGAGCAGTCTGCCAGTTTGCCGGGCAGGGTCATGCTTTCCAGCGCGCTCTTACGAATCACCAGGTCGCGGGCCTTCCGGGCAGCATCCCGTGCTTTGGATGCGATGAGGCTTTTATCCACAATGCGCCGCGCTGCCCGGGAGTCGGTCTCAAAGAACTCATTGATGGCTTCCGCGGTCGCCACCTCGACGGCAAAGCGCACCTCGGGATTCATCAACTTGACTTTCGTCTGACTCTCAAACTGCGGGTCCGACACTTTCACACTGATCACGGTCGTCAAACCTTCGCGGACATCATCCCCGGTCAGGTTAGGTTCATTATCTTTCAAAATGGAGAGCTTCCGTCCGGCATCATTGATTGCCCGTGTCAATGCAGAACGGAATCCAGTCAGATGGCTGCCGCCATCCACCGTATTGATCGTGTTCGCGAAACAGAGCAGCGTCTCGGTAAAAGTATCAGAATACTGCAGCGCAACTTCGACGCCGACACCCCCAACTTCTTTTTCCACATAGATGGGGTCGTGCAGGGGTTTCCGGTTGCGGTTCAGATATTTCACAAATGAGAGGATGCCGCCCTCAAAATAGAACGTCATCCGCTGCTCAACCTCAGTCCGCTGGTCGAAGATATCAATCGCCACCCCGCGGGTGACAAAAGCCATTTCCCGGAAGCGTTGGGCCAGCGTCTCAAAGCTGAAAGCCACATCCTTGAATATGGTCGGGTCATAACGGAAGGTGACCGTGGTTCCGGTGTCTTCAGAGTCGTTAATCCCTATCGCATCCACCCCGGTGACCGGCGTACCGCGTTCATAGCGTTGGCGGTACAGCTTGCCGTCATTCGATTTCACGGTCACTTCCATCCATTCGGAGAGCGCATTGACGGCGGAGACACCGACGCCGTGCAGACCTCCGGAGACTTTGTACCCCCCATCACCGAACTTGCCACCGGCATGCAGCGTGGTGAGGACCAGTTGCAGCGCCGAAATCCCTTTTTCAGGATGGATCCCGACAGGTATACCGCGCCCGTTATCAATCACACTTACCGTGTCATCTTTGTCCAGAATGATGCGGATGCGGTCACAGACACCGGCCAGCGCCTCATCAATGGCGTTATCCACGACCTCATAGACCAGGTGATGCAAGGCCCGTTCATCTGTCCCACCCACATACATACCCGGTCGGCGGCGGACTGCCTCAAGGCCTTCCAGCACCTGAATGGTTGAGGCATCATATTTTAGTTTTTCATTATTTCCATTTATGACCATATTGACCTAGTACCATCTCTTGTAACAATTCACAAGGCTAACAGCAGATTTAGCGCTACTTAAGGGCTATAGATTGTGCCTTGGCAGCGCGTAACTGCTGCAAAATCTCAAGAAAGTTCAGCCTTTCCTGATAAAAAATAAAAAGCGTCGCTGTCAATCCCGTGCTGACAAAAGCATGTCCAGCCAGACCGATGACAGTACTCCACGAGTTAAACTTCGGCAATGTCCACACAAAATTTAAACCACTCGAAATGATAAATATGAGTAAGAGCAAAAAAGTGACATTCAGAAAGTCGGCGCGCGTCAGCAGGAAGCTCTCTCTAACGGCTTGTAACAAACCACGCCGCAACTGCACAATACCCGGGATGGTAAACATAAGGTGTACAGCAAAAAACATCCCAAAAGAGGTCGCCAGAATCATCATGAACCCAGCCACAGACATGCTGAACAAGCCCATGAAACTGGCAAAAAACATGACCGCCAGCCCAAAACCTCCGGCTAAAACCAGCAGCACCAGGGTCAGCAGGAGCAATTGTCCCCAAAGATGCAAGGACGACCTGGGGCCAGAAAGTTTTGATTCAGTTTCCACAATCACGCGCTGTCCTAACCCATGCAGATAGAAAGCTGTCAAGGCTAATCCCACAACAGCCAACACCATGACAACCGGAAACACCAATAATACAGACGAGATTGTAATATCAGGCCGCACACCAAAGGGGCGCTCAACCGTGAATTGATTGACCATCAGGGACGGCACGCCCAGCAAAGGTGCAGGATGTAACACAGAGAAAAGATTATAACCTTCGGATAATTCATGCAGAATTTGCGTAGCGAGCGCGTAGACCTCTGTCACATCAGAGCCCGATGCGCCTGCAATCGCCCAATCCCGAATAAAGCGCTCCATAGCCCCGAAGATCGGTGCAAGCGAAAGTCGTGGACCAAGCCAGAGAAAGAGATCCATCACAAAGGGGATCAATATCAACATTGGGTTTCGGGCCACGACATCGAATCCCGTCGTCAGGCAGGCCAGGGTGCCCATCGGGCGACGAGTCTCTTCCTGGGTATTATTTGCCTCACTCACACATTAATTATACCATAATCTAGCTAATAAAAAAGTGACGGGCAAAGGTGGGGTGCGTTCTAAGAAAGAGCTCCACGAAGTGGGGCGAGTTCCTTGAGCGGTTCAGGTGTGTAGAAGGAAAACCTCCTTCCGCACCTGGCAGAAACGGCAAATACACCCGTTTCACGCTTTTATAAGAATAGGACAAGGTTAACTGCGCCGCAATATATCGACTCTACTGAAATAACTAGAAAATTAACACTGAAGCGGACTCAGCGGACTGGGTTTAGAACAGAGAGATACTACACGCGCTTGATCCTTAACGCCATATCAATTGTGTATTCCGGCGTCTTGAGTACGCAGTTCCCCCCTTCGTGGGAAATATCCTCAGTGCGCAGAATCTGACCGCCTGCGGGATCCACCCATTCACCACGATAACGCCCTTCCGGGATGATCAGGACCAGATTCTCCTGATATTGCCCGGGTTGGACCAGGTAGTGAGACCCGTGAATACAGGTGGAATGATGGATATACAAGGCGTACTGCTTACCCGTTTCGCACAGGCAGCGGGCAAAAGCGCCGGTGGGGATTCCGCCAGTGATAAAATAAGCACGCATTTTGGTGAAATCAAAACTATACATAAACGCTTTCAATGTTTTGAAGGCATTGACCACCGCTTCATTGCCGGTATCGCGCGCCGCCGGATTGAAAGTACTGTAAAGTGCATTCAAGTGATTGAACCCCGCGCCCCCACCCACAATAAACTCCCAGGCTTCCACGCGCACCGCGCCCGCCTGGTCACCCTCTTCGTACCAGATGGGATAGTAAGCGGTCTCATTTTCTTCGATAGGTTTGTTCACGGGATAGACCGAGTCCAGGAGGCGCATACCGCCAAACTGACCGCCCGACGTCATCCAAACGTACTGCCCGGTGATAACCGATACGCGCGCGTCTTTCGAAAGATCACCCGGACCCTCCTGCACGCCGCAGACCTGCTGGGCAATCAGGTGCTGGTTGGGAAGTTCTTTTTCAGTCTCGACAATCGCATCCAGCATCCGGTCAAGCCAGGGGCGATACGCGCTTTCTGCCAAACCAAAAAGCCCGGGTTCATCACAAACCTCCAGAATAACATTGTCGAAGGCGTTGATTTCCCTCGTGATCTTGCGCACATAGGCATCATGATAACCAACCAGGGCGGTATCTTGCAGCGTCTGAACGTCCTTATAGCTGCAGGTGCCCACACCCTGGATATTATTCTCATGATATAAGGGCATTTTGGACCATATATCGGGGTACATGCAATTGTAAAAGCATATTTCAACGATGATGCCCCTGCGCCCGGCTTCGGCAACGAAATTCTTCAGCCTGTCGAAGTAGGTGCTGTCCCAGGTGTCCAGATCAAATTTATTACCGCCCAACGCGTAGCCTGCCACATCACTTCTCGCCCAGGGCAGACAGTGTCGATCCGGCAAGGGACCCAGCGGGTTGTCCTTCACGAAATAATCAACGGTCTCAAAATAGGCTCCGGGGTAGATGCGGGTGTAGTTCAAACCACCCTCCGCCAGGGCGTCCAGATACAGGACATAATCAAAATCCAGATTGATAACCGCCCCGTAATGCTCAGCGGAAGTAAGCAGAATTGTTGGCTGTCCGCGAAACAGGAAATAGTGCGGATTCTCAGGATGCAGTTGAATGGGGTTTATATGGTGCATTGTTTATTGTCCAATAAACAATGGGATCGCCGGCTTGCCGGGCCAGAGCCCCAGGGATGGGACCGGGTCATCAAACCACAAACCATACAGCTCACTATAGACGCCTTGCCCCTCCAAAACACCCAGGGTAAGGTTGACCATGTCCCTGTAAGTCGAATCTCCCTCAGGGATAACGATGGAAATGGGACGCTGTGTCCAACGTTGATCGGTGATAAAATAACCTTCCTGTCGAAAATGTACGGCTAAAGCCGGACGGCGCTCGGTTAATATTGCGACAACTTGCCCGTTTACCAAACCTCCCAGTGCGGCATCAAAATCCACATAACCATTTGAAGCCAGACCGGTACCTTGTGCAAGTCGGAGTAAGGTAGTTTCACCATCAGAACCTATGACCACACCTACAGATTGCCCCTGTAGTTGTGAGATGTCTTCAATCGGATTGCTGGCTAGTGAAAAGATACTTACGCCATCATCAAGTATAGAAAGGGAAAAATCCGCCCGCATTTCAGTTGCGCGGGTGCGCACCCAGCCGCCCACGAGCATGTCAATTTCCCCGGTTTGGAGACGGGATAACGCGTCTTCTTGAGACACGGGGACATAAATTACAGCCTGACGATCGCCCAGCCACCGTTCGGCAAGACGTTCAACCAGCCGAATTTCAAAGCCTGTCGTACCCCCATCCGTGCGATCCCCGCTGTAAGGCCAAAAGTCTGGAAAGTAACCCACCGCGAGTAACCCACGGCTTCGGATGCGTGCGATCAC
The DNA here is from genome assembly GCA_963700595.1 of uncultured Chloroflexia bacterium. Classification (GTDB taxonomy): domain Bacteria; phylum Chloroflexota; class Anaerolineae; order B4-G1; family SLSP01; genus PWVB01. The sequence goes on along the minus strand of CAVOYE010000005.1, from coordinate 300,882 downwards.
ATCCAGGGTAGAGAGCTGTGCGGGTGAATCAGAAAGCGTTGGTGTGGGGAATTCCCCGGCAATATACGCTATGGCGGGAGGTGAAGTACCCGGCAGCCAACGGGCGTATAATGCATCGCGCGTCCCATCCGCCACCATATCCTGGAAAGTTAAAGTTAACAGGTTTTGAAAGAATGGGTCGTCTTCCCGGAAAGCAAGGCTCATCGGTTCCCAGGAGGATTGCGCAACAATTAATGAACCTGAGATCGTGCGGCGTGCCCGTTCCAGGCGGTGGCGTTCATCAGCGTAAGCATCCACCTCTCGCAGGCGCAGTGCATTCACCACTTCAAAGTAATTTTCGTAAGGAACAAGTGTCGTAGAAACGGTAATCGTCGCGCGAACTTTGCTCAGGCTGCCTGCTTCATTCACAACACCGACCTTCCGTCCGACCAGGCTGGACAGGTCAGTGATATTCGTATCCGGAAAAGTAAGTAAGGTAATCCCATTCATAAAGTATGGAGAGCTGAAATCCGCCTGAGCATCGACTTCCTGCGTATGGATGATGCCCGCAAGGACAAAATCCACAGTACCGTTTTCGAGATGCTGAAACGCAGAATCACTCCGCACCTGACGAAAGCGTACGGCATCCGGGGAACCCAACCAGCGCCGGGCTAATTCCCGTGCCAGATCGATTTCGAGGCCCACGAGTTCACTGTTGTCCGAGACAAATGAAAACGGCTCCAAATCATAACGCACGCCGACAACCATCTCGCCCCGCGCCAGGATGCGCGCGGCTGTGGTCATTTCAGGCGGGAATCCCGCCTCCGGCGTGGGCGCAATATAAGCGGAAGGCAGCGATGCATCCGGAGTTTGCATCTGGAACAGCCCGGCTATATCTTCCATTTCTGCACAACCCGTAAATAGCCCGGCAATTAAAACAAAAAACACATAAACTGCGCGCAAGACGCATCGTTCAATCCTCCCAGTACAACATACAATCTTCCGGTAATGTACCACAAAGCCACGAACAGAGTAGTAACCAGGGGTCTGTGGCTGTCACATTAGAAGTGCCATGCCCAATACTTGCTTGTATTTTATGCCCTGCCCTTCAACCCTCTTAGGACACGTTCAGGTGTAAAGGGGAACTTGTTGTACCACACGGCAGTCGCCTCGTGCAAGGCATGCTGAATCGCCGATGCCACCGCGATAAACGGCATCTCAGCCATCCCCCGGGCGCCCCATGGTCCATTCGGTTCAGGATTCTCGATAACAATCGCCTGTGTTTGAGCCGGGATGTCTTCAATCGTAGGTATCAGATAGGTGCTCAGTGTGTGTGAAAGCGGATAACCGCCTTTTTCCTGGTAATGTTCCGTGACCGCCCACCCCAGAGCCTGAACAACACCGCCCTCAATCTGCCCTTCCAACAGGCGGGGATTAATCGCCTGTCCCACGTCGTTCGCACATACGATTTTTGGATAGCGGCACTCACCCGTTTGAGTGTCGACCAGCACCTCCACCCCAATAGCCACATAACCATAGGAGAAATTTGGATGTCCGTATCCGGTTTCCGGATCAATCCGTGTAGTCCCAGGGGCCAAATACGTATATTCCACCTTGACCGGTCGTTCCTCGCTATGCCACTTCTCCAGGGCTGCAACAGCCACACCCCGAATGGCGTTGCCGATCATAAAGGTCATCCGTGAAGCGGAACACGAACCCGAACTGCCGGTGTTAGCTGTATCGACCGGTTGCAGAATGACTTTATCAAGTGAAACACCCAGTGCGTCAGCAAACATCTGGCGAATCACGGTATAAACACCCTGCCCTACATCAGAGCTTGCGGCAAAGGCAACAACTTTTTCAATGTCTGCCCCACCATAAAGTTCGACGCCTACCCAGGCGTTTTCCTGATATCCAAATGAGAATCCCACATTTTTAAATGCCAGTGCAATACCCGCTCCCGCGCTGCATATAAGGATGCGGTAGAGCGTCATACCGGGGACGTTGCCATCCCTGAGCAGGAGCCCCTGCTGCAGGGGGACGCCAGCCCACAGCCTCCGCCGCAGCCACGAGCACCTCTTTCAATCCCCGCGCGTCATCCGGCAGCGGCTTGCCCCACGGCATTGGATCTCCATCGCTAATCAGGTTGCGCAGACGGAGGTCAATGGGGTCTATCTGCAGCGCATCAGCGAGTTTATTCATCTGGGATTCGGCGATGAAGTTCCCTTGAGGTGCCCCAAAGCCCCGAAATGCGCCGCCGGGGACATTATTCGTATAGGCTGCCAGGACATCGGTTTTTACATTCGGTATGCGGTATGGTCCGTTGACCACCAGCAGCGTATTGCCCATAACCTTATTCGTGGTGCACACGTAGGCGCCCGCATCACCGATGACTTCGGTCTCTGCCGCCAGTAGAACCCCATCCCGGGTTGCTGCCCAACGCGCCCGGGCAAAAGCCCGGTGGCGTTTATGGTGCCCGACAATAGACTCCTCACGGCTCCAGACTATTTTCACCGGGCGGCGCAATCTCTGCGCAGCTAACGCCAGCACGATCTGCACCGACATATCTTCACGTCCGCCAAAAGCTCCACCGATAGCCGGATACATAACCCGGACGTCTTCTTCCGGAACAGCCAATGCATGGGCAATCTCCGCGCGGTCTTCATGGGCCCACTGCCCACCGACGATAACGGTAATGCGGTCCTCACGATCAATATATGCGATCCCTGCCTCGGGTTGGAGATAGGCATGTTCCTGACCTGGAATCTCATATTCGGCTTCGACAATCACATCAGCCTGGGCAAAGGCCAATTCCACATCGCCCCTGCGTATCCGGTGCCGCGAAACGAGGTTGCCTTCAAAGACCAGTTCCGGGTGCAGCGGTGTGCCTGCATAGGCAGGATGCAGCAGCGCCGCGCCAGGCTGTAAGGCATCTCGGGGATCCGTTATCACGGGTAAATCTTCATAGGTAACCTTAATCAGATCCAGCGCCTGTTCAGCGATGGCCTCATTTTCGGCGACAACCGCAGCGACCTGGTCACCGACAAATCGCACAACATCGGTGCCGGGCTGATCCCCCCCGGGACCGCACAACACCGGTTGGTCAGGATACTGCAGTCCATACGCATTGACCGGAACATCCAGCGAGGTAAAAACAGCTGCGACGCCCGGGAGAGCTGTTGCGGTTTGCGTATCCACATGGACGACCCTGGCATGCGGGCGCCCCGCAAACAGTAATTTCATGGTTAAGGCCCCCTCCATGGCAAAGTCTCCGGCATACATGGCTTTACCGGTCACCTTATCACGGGCATCAACACGGGGCAGTGCGTGTCCGACGTATTCACCTTTCATGTTTTACGCCTCCATGTCCAGAACAAACACATAACAACGCATCGTGAACGCAAAATCTGTGCTGGCAGAATCTGCACTATCCGGCATACTGAACTTCCGGACGTTGTGACTCCAGGGCCAAAATGCGGCGCAGAACAGCAACCGTCGTGGCATAGGTTGGATCCATACCATAATAAGATAGATTACTGGCCCCCAGGTTTTTGCCTTTGCTCATCGGCGTGTCCGAAGCATAGTGCAATATACCAATTTCAAAGGGAACCGGATACAGATTTATTAACTCGTCATCCGGGTACCGCCGGGGACGTATAAACTCATAAAGCGCCGAAAGATAGGGACCTGACTCCATTTCGACATCGGTGTAGCCCAGTCGCAAAAAGGCTTCCATATAGGGACGGTTTTGCAGGAATGTGCCGTGCACAGCAATAGCGCGCTGATTATCCAACACATCGCCGTAGACCAGGTAGGGGGCGACGTGGTCGGCGGTAAAAACGTTGTTAAAAAGGTAGGTATTGCTCGCATGTTCATCATACACAACATTGGGGATCAGGACGTCGCCGATTCGCCCGTTGAGGGTCGCCGCCTTACCAAGAAAATAAGCCCCGCGTAATTCACCTACATTGACGGCAATCCGTGTTAATAAATGATACGCAGCAAAACCCAATGGGTAATCTATGTTCAAAATCAGAGCATCACTGTTTAATAACTGCTTCACTGGCAAATTATCTGTAAGCCGTTCATCAAGGTCTTCTGCTCTGATTTTGGACAGTTCAATAACCTGAACCTCCAGATCAAATGTGTGCTGACTGGGAATTCGCGTAATGCCGTGCGCCGTTTCATATCTGCTGCGTTCTTCCAGCAAATCGCTCCCCTCAGCGGTCACCAGATATTTTTTCAACACATAATACAAAAAATTGGTCCAATTGCTGGGGACCTTACGTTGGCGTATCCTTTCCGCTTCTTCTACCAGCTCAAGGTCAATGCCCGATTCCAAATACGCCAGCAGGCGATCCTGGTTGCGTTGCGCAAATCCGGTCAGCATATTCACCAGGCTGTGTGTATTACTGGACACAAAGTAAATCGGGCGGTTCGTCAGATCAATGGGCGCTAATTGCGTAACGCGGTTCCACCACATCTGAGTCGCCCGTCTATAATCGATATGCGAACCCGCCAGCAGGCTAACGGCAAAGCGCTTGCGCCGGGAGCTGATATATAAGAGCAGATTAGGAAGATCGTCTTCCCAGATTGTATGCATCCGGCGCCAATCGCCTTTTGAAAGGTTCAGAACCTTGCGTGCCGCTTTGGAGAGTTCAGGCGTTTCTTCACCCGTGGTTGCCCACATTTGGATTCTGGCGATAAGGTCACTTTCATGAGAAAGTCTCTGGTGCATCTTGTTCCACTCGATTTGAAAGGCAGTCAAAATGGGGACAAGATCATCAATATCGGAAATGCTGGCAATGTACGCAGCCAGCGTCTCCTTACCATCATATAAAATGCGCCTTCTCCGCGCTGGCGCGGCGACAACCTTCCAGGTTTCAACGTCCGGATAACCCCGCCGCCGGAAGACTTCCTCACTCTGCCCAAGCACCACCAGGCGCACATCCAGTATGCACCGCGGCAGCCGCAAACTGGTATACACGAATGCCGACATATCCGGATCAGCACCATCCGCATCCGGATGTAAAGACGATTCCGTGGCTATATACGTTTCCTCCAGGGTACGGATTTGCACTTCGCCGGTAGTGCGCAGAAGCGAATAATACGTCCGCATATAGAGCGTGATCTTATCTGCTTCTTCCTTGAGTAATGTGCGTCTCATAAAAACTCCTTGCGCTAAGCGCTGCTGCGCCCTTAGCGCTGCTGCCGGGCAGCATTCTCGACAGCTGAAATTATCTTGTAATACCCGGTGCACCGGCACAGATTTCCGCTTAATGCAACCTTTATCTGATCGCGTGATGGGGCGGGTATCTCCTCCAATAGTTTCGCTGCGCTCATGACAAAACCCGGTGTACAATAACCGCACTGAGTAGCGTCCTCTTCGATAAAAGCTTGCTGCACGCTGTGCAATTCGCCATCCTGCTCCAAACCTTCAATTGTTGTGATGCAAGCGCCATGCGCGCGCGGGGCTGGTGTTAAACAAGCCAGTGTAGCAATCCCATCCAGCCACACGGTACACGCACCGCATTCCCCCTCCTCACAACCTACCTTTGAACCTGTCAAACCCAGATCATCGCGCAGCATATGGAGCAACAGCTTGCCGTTGGCGCCATGAACCGTGACGTTCGCACCATTGACGACACATTGTATGGGCTCATCGCCTCCCACGGAGTGGGAAATCGTAGGACCGCTGAGGCGGGGCCATCCCTTTACCCTTCCCCACAATTTAACCATGGTCATCAGGTTGCGGCAGCTCCAGGCGTTCTGTGCCACCCCGGATCGCTTCCAATCCTCTGCGGACCAGCGCCAGAACCTCTTCTTGCCTGAACCATGCAGAACCGCGCAGATCATCGATGGGTTTGGCTGCCTGCACAGCTTTCTCTGCGGCATCTTGAATGCGGGTATCGGTAAGATTCCCCCCCACCAAAACAGCCTCTGCCTCATGCGCTCTGATAATCGTGGGCGCAACGCTGCCCAAAGCGATCCGGGCTTCGGTCACAATGTCATTTGCACCGAACGTCAGTTGGATTGCCGCATTGGCGATGGCAATGGCTAAAACACGGCGCAAACCGAGTTTCAGATAAACCCCGCGCTGATGCTCCGCCACCGGCGGGAAGACAATCTCCACCAGCATTTCATCGGGCGCCAGGACAGTCCGGCGTACCCCTGTATAGAAATCCGCGATCGGCACAGTTCGCGAACCCCTTACGCTGCGTAAAACTAAACGTGCATCAAGGGCTCGCAGGGCTGTGATCGTGTCGTTTGCCGGCGATGCCGTGACCAGATTGCCGGCGATGGTTCCACGGTTACGCAGCGCGGGGGCGCCAATCCACCAGCACGCTTGCGCCAAAGGCAGCGCGTAGCGCTGCAATAGTGACGAAGCTGCTGCCTGCGTATGGGTCACCATGGGTCCAAGATGGATCATACCGCCATCTATATCAGGATCGTCCTGATAAATACGATTCAACCCTCCCACGCGCGTCACATCGATGAGCACTGACGGAGCGCGGACGGCATTGCGCAATTCCACAAGCAGGTCGGTGCCGCCCGCCATGATCCGGGCATTTTCTTTGTACTCACCTAATAATTGGATGGTATCATCCAGGGAAGTCGCTGTGTAATAGACATCCCAAAGCTTCATCATCAGCTCCTTGGTAATCAAAAACTCATCTAAGATAAAGGTAGTATTGTAGTAAACAACCTAACCATTTACTCTAAACGCTTCACTTCGCGCACAGTATACAACGGGCGCCGGCGCACTTCATCATAAATACGCCCGATATACTGTCCCAGAATACCCGTCATTATCAGTTGCGTGCCGCCTATAAACAGGACTAAACTTGCTGTCAACCCCTGACCCGCCAGAGGCGCGCTGCCCGTAAGGCGTATGATAAAAAGGACAAGCGCCATCAGCATTCCCACCGCCGTCGCGCAGCACCCTGCCCAGAACGCCAGGTTCAGCGGAAGCATGGAAAAGCCCATGATTGCGTCCAGCGCTAAACGCAGCATCTTCCGAAAACTATATTTGGTTTCTCCCGCTTTCCGGGCAAAACGGTGATAGGGCACGCCTGTTTGCCGGAAACCCACCCAGGAAGTCATCGCCCGGATAAAACGGTTGTGCTCCCGCATACTTTGGAGGTATGTCAGGGCTTTTCGGTCAAGTAACCTGAAATCACCCGCCTCCATAGGGATTGTGACATCCGTGATTTTCTGTATCAGGCGATAAAACAATTCTGCCGTCTTCAGTTTGAACCAGGTCTCGCCCTCCCTCTCGGCGCGTACAGCATAAACGACTTCATAGCCCTGCTGCCACTTGGCGATAAGCTCCGGGATAACTTCTGGCGGATCCTGCAAATCCGAATCGATGGTAATGACCGCGTCGCCGCGCGCCTCATCCATACCTGCGGTTATGGCGAGTTGATGCCCAAAGTTGCGGGCAAAATGGAGTATCACCAGGTGTTCGGGATCATGCGCATAGAGTGCATCCATCATTTCAGGTGAACGGTCGCGGCACCCGTCATTGATCAATACCAGTTCCCATGGCTCTTCCAAAGCTGCCATGACAGTGCTGACACGCTGATAAAACTCTTCAACCAGATCCTCTTCATTGTACACAGGTGCGACGATAGAATAACGTGGATTCATAGTTTCACCTCAACGGACATATTTCCGGTACACGCTGCGACTCTATAAAACAACCCGTCATGTAACGCAGAGAAAAATCAAAATACAATTTGTTACCATCCAAATAATACAACCAAAGGCTTGCCAGGCTCCACCCCTGTGGCTAAACCTCACTAATCACCAGCCTCGTGCGCTGTTCCGCCACCCGGATCTCGGCGATGGCGCCGGCATTAAAAGCCAAATAATCCACCTCAACCCCATCACTGAAGATCACACCGCCCTCCGGCATTTCCGATTCCAGTAGCAGGGGCGATTCCTGCGTGATTTCACCTGCCACAATTTGGGCTCCGGAGGTCTTGCTCAAAAACGGCTCACGCACAATAAAAACCAGATGATCGGTGTCCCAGGGAAGCGTCAGAGGCGAAAACGAGAGCACCTCGGCAGCTCCCCCCGAATGGTCTTCAGCGAAGGTTCGCGCCATGCCGCTTGCCATATTGAACATGCTGCTCAACCAGCCGGTTGAGCCCGCGCCTGTGGATACAATGATCCCGCTGGAAGAATGATGTTCCTCATACCCGTTAATCCGGATACGATAACGCGCAGAAATGTGGCTCCGGACCCCGATAAACAAGTCATTAAAGGCCAATAACCTTTGCCCGTCGTTCAACCGGGCTTCAGCCATCGTCACCTCACGGGCTTTGACCTGTCCCCGCAGCGCTCTGGATACCACGGCCAGCCCGGTGGCAACCGTGAAAGGCAGCAGAATACCATCAATGTGCGCCGGGTCCGGATTGACCGCAATCAGAGGCTGCCCATCCAGATATTTAGCTGTATTGACGACAAGACCATCGATGCCAATCGTCACAATCAAATCCGTTTCTGTGAACAGATAATTGGGGAGAAACCCCCGTTCGATCTCATGGACTTTCAGCAGGCGTTTCAAACCTTGCCGCAAATGTGCCAGCGCTTCATGATATGTCCGGTGCTCCTGATCGTAAAAGGCGAAATCACCACCGTTGTGCTCAATGTAAAACTTCGCCTGAGCGCGCGTATTGAACCGCTCAACCAGGCCTTCCAGGCGCGTTTTCCGCGTGACCAGCACAATCTTTTCAATCATTCTTTTTACTTTTTTCATTACTTTGCATCAAGGTCTGCAGCAAATCCGGCGTGATGTTCAATTGACCGATTTTTGAGGCGTTTTCCGCCAGATTGCTTAAAAGCCATAGCGGTGGTTAACCGGGCATCCGTTGATTGCATCGCCAGAACTTGCAGAACAGCCTCATCCAAAGACTGCAAAGGCTTCAATGCCATTTCAACCTTATAGGATTCAGCCTCAGCCATCGTGCGTTCATTATCGGCTTGCGCAGCGACCAGATTTTTGCGCTCCGCCTCAAGTTTTATTTTTCCGGCAAGCTGGGTCTCCCGCACTTGCTGTTCCTTCGTCTCAATCGACAGGTCAGCTGCGACCCGGGTTTCACGTATCTGGCGCTTTTTTTCCTCCACCGCAATCTCGGTGTTTAATTCATTTTCCTTAATGCGGCGTTCCTGTTCAACAGCAGCGTTCCGCCGGGAATATATCGCTTCATCGGATTGGCGCAAAAGCGCTTCACGGGATTCTGCTTCCAGGGCTTTGGAAATTTCCGGCGTCGGGCGAATACTTAAAATGGCAAAATCCAGCACTTCCACCCCCCACCCGCTGACCGTCTCATTATCTGTTAACTGCTGTAAGACAGATCGTGAAATCGTATCCGTCAGGAGCATTGTCTCCCGGAGCAGCAGCTTCAAAACTTCCGCACGGGTCAAAACCTGGGCGAGGTTAATCAGTCGCTGGGGAAGTTTGGCGGGGTCCTCTGTCACATAATTATCGACAGCATCGGATATGGTAAAGTTCAACATAGACGCGACACGTTCCGGGTCGGTTATTCGATAGGTGAGCAAACCCTGGACCGTGATTGCCTGGAAATCTTCCGCCATCTCGTTGAATATAAACGGGACATCCGCGCTGGCCATCGGCACAACCACAATCGATGAGGCAGGTCGGAAGTAGAAAAATGCCAGACCGGCGCCCTGGCGTTTCGCGCTGCCGTTTTGAAAGTGGATAATATACTGCGTCGGATCAGCCTTAATATACCTGACACCCAACATGTTCTGCTCCTTTGTGATAAGTATAACGTTGTTGAGCCCTAGTGTTTGGCATTATGGTATAGCGACTTGGGCAGGACCGCAATATGAAAGTTCTGTCCTTCTCACATCACCTTTCAGTCCAATAACCCTACCCGGGCGTTGAAATCGGTAATTAACGCATCAATATGTTCAACCTGGGATTGAACCCCCAGCCAATAATCATCCTGATACCATTGGTTCTGGATTTCGTCGTAGGTTTTCCCCTGCTGCTCCACCCACGTATAGTATTTGAGATTGTGAACACGCTTGCGATCCTGATAATTGAACTCCGCCATGTTATCCGTAGCCTGCCCCAGCAGATACCGCTCAAAATCAACCGCAGCATCCAGTTCAGTATATTCTCCCTGTGTCTCCCGCAATTCCTGTAAACGGCTCTGGTAGAGCTCCATCGAATCTGTCCACACCGTAAGGATGATATCCTGGTTCGTGAGTTCGTACCACTTTGCCATTTTGATCGCCGCGAGCACATTGGCGACGCTTGATATGCCCATCAGGTGGCATTGATCGACAAAATCCGCCGGTACCCCCCGCTTTTTCAAGTAGGCTTGCCCTGCGGGTTCGTTAAACAGGCGAATCAAATCGATGGTAGCCTGGTCATCAATCGCTGTAACCATATCCGTGTTCCTGACATTATGAATCCAGGGTACATGTTTGTCGCCGATCCCTTCTATGCGATGCCCGCCAAACCCGTTCATCAACAATGTAGGGCACTGCAGCGCCTCACTGGCAACCACCTTACTTCCCGGGAAACGCTGCTTCAGATAATCACCACAAGCAATCGTCCCACCCGAACCGGTGTTCGAGACGACACCTGCGTAACGGTCACCCGGGCGCATTTCCCGCGCCAGGATTTCATCCATGGCATGCCCGGTGATTTCATAATGCCACAGGTAATTCCCGAACTCTTCAAACTGGTTGAAGATAAAGATGTCATCTCCCCGCGTTTCGCGCAGCTCATGACACTTATCAAATATCTCTTTTACATTGGATTCACATCCGGGTGTCGCAATGACCTCACCCGCGACATTGGCGAGCCATGCAAACCTTTCCTGGCTCATGCCCTCAGGCAATATCGCAATCGAATCGCAAGCCAGCAACGTGGAGTCATAGGCGCCGCCCCGGCAGTAGTTTCCGGTAGAAGGCCACACGGCTTTCTGGGATGTAGGGTCAAACTGCCCCGTGACCAGACGCGGCACCAGACAGCCAAACGCCGCGCCAACTTTGTGCGCTCCCGTGGGAAACCACTTACCGACGAGCGCAATCACCCGGGCTTGCACGCCGGTCAGTTCGGGGGGAATTTCAATATAATTCACCCCACCAAAACCCCCACCGGTGGGAGCCGGTTCGTTCTTCCACGTGATTCGGAAAAGGTTTTCAGGTCTGATATCCCACAGCCCAATTGCTTTTAAGGCTTGCTTCATCGCCTGGGGAACCAATGTGGGGTCCTTTTGTTGCGCCAGGGTCGGAATAATAATGTTTTGCGCGCGCGCGCGTTCCACTGCATGGGCCAATCCCTGCTCATTAATGTTTAGGTCAATCATGTTTACCTTCCTGAATTTTTAAGGCTTCTTCTGGCTTACCCATATATCCCGCTTCAATAAAAGCGATCAACCCCAATAATCCGCCCCAATGATAGAAGCGGTCGCTGCTCATCTTATCACAGCCTTCGCCCGTGTCAGCATTGTAGTTCTCATGGACATGACCGTGTTCCCGCCATTCTTTCAACAAAAGCGTGCTGGATTTTTCAGCCAGGTCGGCTTGCGCCTGCGGGAGGTCATAATTGCGCAATCCCAGATAGACCAGCAGGTTCATGGGCGCCCAAATCCGCCCCCGCCAGTATTCCTGGTCCCCATACGCCGGGTCATCCCGCGCGATGGAGGGCAGGACCCACGCACCCCAAAACTCTTCGGAGTTGTAAAAATGCTTCGCGATCATAGCCTCCGCCTGTTCCTGGGTCGCTCCCCTACCAAGCAAAGCGTAGAAGTTGGTTGGCGACAGGCGCTGGCTGTATTCCCCGCTGTCAGTCCGCAGGTTCAGGAACATGGCGCTTTCTTCATGCCACAAAGCGCGCAGCGCGCTTTGAAATGCCTTTGCCCGTTCGCGCAATTCCCCGGCTTCCCCGTGCCGCCCTAAAACGCCGGCAATATCGGCTAACGCCAGGCAATCCATTACATACATCCCATTCAAGCCGACATCGGCGAATTCCATCAGGTGTGTCTGCTTATTATAGGGCACGTCATCATACATTGGCGAGTTATCCAGGCCCGATTCAAAAGCCGCGCCCTGCCAATCCCCGACTGAATTCACCTCAAAATGCGCGTCCGCAAGGGGGACATACGGGTCAGAACCCCAGCACAACATGCCATGACACGCCCGGTTTGCCGGCCACCACCGGTTCCAGGTCAGCAGATCCTCGAAAACCTGCTCCAGAAACCAGACGTCCTCATACTTACGGTACAGCTCCCTGACAACAAGGGAACCCACCGGGGGTTGAGAACGGTCCCGGCTCTTGACGCCATTGACCGTGCCAAAGTTGGGAATGAAACCCCGTTCGGTGATTTCACGCGTGATTTCGATGGCATTCGCGTAAGCCAGGTCGCGGTTGTCCAGACCCGCCATATAAGCGGCGAAATAAGTATCCCAGTCAAAAAGCACAAAGCCGCCCCAATTCACGTTCCACAACCGGCTGACCGGCGAGATAACCCGCGCTTGCTCCGGTTCATAGATGGTGTCCCATGCCATACAGGTCTGCATAGCGGTATAGACATCGGATAACGCACCGAAAGTGCTTAAATATGCCGCGTGTGCTGCCTTATGGCTGTGGAGCGTTTCCTGAATTTCCGGCACAGACCTTCGCCTGCCGGTACAAACACCAACCGGTCCATCCAGCGGCATGGCCAGGTAACCGGTCTGAACCGGCACATTCGGCGCATCAACCTGCGGATGCGTTCCGTAAGCTTTAATCTCAGCCGTTGGTGTGTGAAAAACAAGCGTATCGCCTTCGCGTGCCAGCGACCCCGGGCGGTTCCAGAGGATGCCCGGTTCGACGACCAGGCTGGGCGTTTTGCGATGCTGCGAATGCAATGTCACCAGCAGCAATAAATCGTCGCCATCCACCGCACTTTGAACCGTCAGATCAAGACCCTGCCATTGCAGCCTTAACTCGGTATACGCGCCGTCATAGGTGCGTATACCCGGAAATATCTGCTCCTGATTAAGGTCTTTGCGTCCAATCAATGCCTCTTTAAGGTACCCGCGACTGGCGTAATCTTTAATCCCCAGGTTGAGCGCCACCCCCTCAGGGAGCAGCACATGGGAAAGGACGCTGCGCGTATTCCATGTATTCCAGCCCCGGGCAAGGCGGGCTTTTAATGCTGTATATGGTGCTGCGGTATTTTTATCCATAAAACATCCCTATCCAACCTTATCCAATGCCGCTTTGACCGCGGAGAGCGTGGGGGCGATCACCGGCGGCGCAACGACCACGGACATCGCTGCCGCGACATCTTTCAATCCGGAGCCGGTCAGCAGCAGCACGATGCGTTCATCGGAATCGATGCCGCCAACCTGCACCACCTTGGCGAGCCCGGCATATGCGGCAGCGGCAGCCGGTTCAACAAAGACACCGGTATCGCGGGCAATAACAGGAATCGCTTCCAGGATATCCTGATCTTCGACCGCGACAAATGTGCCTTCTGTTTCCCGCACCGCGGCGAGGGCTTTGTTCCGGTCGCGCGGAAGCCCGGCACTGATGCTGTCCGCCCGGGTGTGGGCGTCCACAGCTTGCATCTCCCAACCCTGCATGCCGCGCTCCCATGCCGCCACCAGCGGAGACGACCCCGCAGCCTGCACCCCGATCAATCGCGGCATCCTGGCAATCCATCCCAATGCCAGCATGTCTTTCAAGCCTTTATATATGCCGCCAATGATGCATCCATCCCCCACCGGGATAACGATGCGGTCGGGCGGATTCCAGCGTAATTGCTCGCAAATCTCATACGCTGCGGTCTTTTTACCCTCACTCATGAAGGGATTGTATGCCGTATTGCGGTTATACCAGCCAAATGCGTTGGACGCCTCAATCGCCAGGTCAAAAGCATCGTCGTAGGTGCCGTCCACCAGCAGCACCCGGGCGCCATAGATCAATTGCTGGGCTATTTTCGCGGGGGGCGCTGTTTTGGGCACAAAAATCACCGCGCGCAATCCAACGCTGGCGGCAAGACACGCCAGGGCAGCTGCGGCATTACCCGTACTCGCCGTCGTTACAGTTCTCGCGTCGATTTCCTGCGCCTTGACCACCGCCAGCGCCGAGGCGCGGTCTTTCAGCGAAGCCGTTGGGTTTGCACTGTCATCCTTGACCCAGAGCTTATTCAAACCCAGTCTCTTGCCCAAACGCGGTGCAGGATAGAGCGGTGTCCCGCCCACACGAAGCGGAGGCACAGGCGCATCGGGTTCTACGGGAAGCAGGGCTTTGTAACGCCACATGCCGGCAGAGCCCAACGGGTCATTATCCGGAGATACAGATCCGCGACGCAACCGCGACCCCAGCAGAGCGTAATCATAGACAACATCGACGATCCCGTCATGACCGTGCTTAGGGCAAACATAAGTTAGCGCATCGAGGTTGTATTCCGCGCCGCAGATAGTGCATTTGAACCCCAGAACATGGTCCATCCTGTCTTAACCCTCGCCGCTCCAGGTGACGCCATCAGGGATCACGCGCGTGCCCGTCTCACCCCGCAAAGCAGCTGTGAGGTGTTCGGGATCTGTGATGATCGCCACTTTGCCCCCTGCTTCCAGGTACTGAATGATCGCCTTGATTTTGGGTTCCATGCTGCCTTTGGCAAAATGCCCTTCTTCCAGATATCCTTTTGCCTCGGATACCGTCATCACATCGATCGCGCGTTGATCCGGTTTCTTAAAGTTCACGTAGACCTGTTCAACGGCGGTCGAGATCAGGAACAGGTCCGCATGCAGGGATTGCGCCAACAGCGATGAGGCAAAATCCTTATCGATGACCGCCTCAACACCGTACAAATCTTCGTTTTCATCCTCGACAACCGGGATACCGCCACCGCCAACCGATATGGCGCAAATACCGCTGTCCAGCATCGTCTCAATCGCTGAGATTTCGATAATCTTGACCGGTGTGGGCGAGGGCACGACGCGGCGCCAGCCCCGCCCGGCATCCTCAATCACGGACCAACCATCTTTTTCAGCGTGCTCCATGGCTTCGGCTTCGGTCAGAAAACTGCCAATAGGTTTGGTGGGATGCGCGAACGCCGGATCATCTTTGTCGACCAGCACCTGCGTGATCACCGTCGCCACCCGTTTTTTCATGCCCCGGCGATAGAATTCATTGTTGAGATTCTGCTGCAGGGCATAACCAATCGCCCCCTGTGAATCCGCCACACAGGCATCCAGTGGCACCCGGTGCATACCCGCAACTTTAGCGGCGATATCCGACCGCATCAGAATAAATCCCACCTGTGGACCGTTGCCGTGCCCGATGGCGACGTCCCACCCTTGCTCAATCATATCGGCAATATGGACGCAGGTCTGTTTCGCTGCGATATACTGATCCTTGACTGTTTTGTGCGCCTCATCTTTAATCAGGGAGTTTCCGCCAATAGCAATCACTGCCAGCTTTTTCTCTGCCATATTTTCACACTCCTTTTATCGTAAAGCTCGTAAGCTGACAAAGTCGGAAAAAGAGCCGGAAGCGTCGTTAGCCACTATAAAACGGTGATTAACGGTTACCACATTGTCAGCGCCATCGCCGCTTTCTGTACGTGAAGCCGGTTTTCCGCCTGATCATACACAACCGATTGGGGTCCATCCATAACTTCATTGGTCACTTCAATCTCGCGATCCGCCGGCAGCGGGTGCATATAAAGCGCATCAGGAGACGCCAGTTTCATTTTCGCGGCGTCCGTAATCCAGTCCTGGTACTTGTCCTGCAGCACCTTGCCCTCAACTGGATCTGCGGTCGTCAGCAGCGGGCCCCAGGATTTGGCATACACGACATCGGCATCCTTGAAGCCCTCTTGCATATCGTGCACAATTTCAAATCCGGTGCCAAATTTGCGCGCCTGGGCTTTTGCCTCTTCCACAATGTCCGGCATCAGCATAAATTCTTCCGGATAAGAAAGCGTGACGTCCATACCAAAGCGCGGCATCTGCAGAATTAACGACTGCGGCACTGAAATCGGCTTGAGATAGGAGGATGCGTAAGCCCAGGACACAACAATCTTTTTGCGGCGCAGGTCGCGTCCCTTTTTCTCCTGGATCGTCATCAAGTCTGCCAGGCACTGGAAAGGATGGTAGATATCGTCCTGCATGCTCAAGACGGGCACCCGTGCAGCTTCAGCGACCTGGTTGATATACTGGTTGCCTTCTTTCCAGTCGCAGTGACGGATAGCGATCCCATCAAAGTAGCGCCCCAGGATTTCACCAATCTCTTGCGCTGTGTCGCCGTGCGAGATTTGCGTGGTCCGGGATTCGATAAAAGCCGCGTGCCCGCCCAGCTGCGCCATCCCGGCTTCAAACGAACAGCGCGTGCGCGTGCTGCTGAAAAAGAAGAGCAGTCCCAGCGTTTTATCCCGCAGGTAGGGGTGTGGTTCACCCACAGCGCGTTTGCGCTTCAGGTCCCACGCCACGTCAAGGAGGGTTTCCACCTCTTCCTTGGAGAAGTCCAGATCCGATATTAAATTCCGTCCCCGTAACAAAGTCTGCATGATAATCTCCCTTTATAGTTTGGTTTATTTATTTTCAAACGGGTACTTCGTGTAAAAAATGTCCCTCACGCTATCAGCGCCGGTAAAATCGCATAAAATTCGGTGGATTTTACCACGTCATCCAGATTCACACTGTCCAGCACGGTATGGGCGGTTTTCTCATCCCCGGGGGCAAAGCCAATGGTCGGAATCCCCGCTTTGCCAGCCCAGTAAATGCCGTTTGTGCTGAAATCCCATTTGCCCGGTGTGTGCTCCGGCAAGCCGATCATCCGGCATGCCTGGACGCCAGCCTGCACCAGGGGATGCGCTTCGGCAACCGCCCACGCCGGGAAAATCTTATCCACCGGAAATACAAAACCTGTATAGCTGGGATCATCGTAATGCAGCAGTTCAACGCTGATATCGCCCTTATCGCGGTTCTCCTGCGGGATGAGCTGCCGTATTCTTTCAATCTCTTCATACGGATCTTCCCCGAAGGTTAAACGGCGGTCAATATAAAACGTCGCTTCATTGGGAACAGCGTTCAAACTGGGCGTCACCACATGCATATCGGTCACGGTTATTTTGCCGTGTCCCAGGAAGGGGTGATCGCCTAACGCGGGCTCCAGTTTGCTGATCGCGTCGATGATCGGGAGCAGTTTGTATATAGCGTTCTCGCCCAGTTCATTGCTGGCGGCGTGCGCGCTCTTTCCCTTGGCGACAACTTTCATTTCGACGCGCCCCTTATGCCCGCGGTAAACCTGCAATTTAGTCGGCTCCCCGACAACGACAAAATCAGGGCGGATATGTTCATGGTCCACCAGGGCATTGGGAGCGATGCCGTCGCACCATTCCTCCATATTGCCAAAATAATAAGCTGTCCAGCCTTCCAGCAGACCCAGGCGTTTGGCGATCGCCAGCCCATAGACCATGCCTGGCGTGCTGCCCTTTTCGTCGCTGGCGCCGCGCGCATAAAGGACACCGTCCTCAACCTTGCCCTGGAAAGGATCCCAGGACCATTCAGCAGGATCCCCGATGCCTACCGTATCGATATGGCTGTCGTAGAGAAGCGTGCGTGAGCCTTCACCGATCCTGCCCACAATATTGCCCATGGTGTCAAACCATACAGCGTCATAACCCAGGCGCTGCATTTCTGCCTCAATGCGCACACCAACGTCCTTGATTTGCGAGTCCATGGACGGGATCGCCACCAGATCCCGCATAAAGGTGATAATAGCCTCCCGGTGCTGCTGGACCGCTTTTTGCACGCCCGCGACATCAATCCGTGAATCATCCATCTGTTGAACATTTTCTGGCATCTCTATTACCTCACACTCTTTTTATTCTATAGTGCCGCACTACCGCACCTGGCGCATCACGTGAAACTTAAAATAACCCGGCACAAAATAGCTGACGGAGTAATCCACCACGCACTCATCATAACTGAAAAGCTGCGCCACCAATTTTATGAGCGCGGTATCCTGCGCAATGCCCAGGCGTCCGGCTAATGCGCCTGTGGCGGCAGCGGCGAAAATCTCTGTGCGTGATGTCGACAAAACCGGCTTTCCCCGCTCCAGCAGGATATCCAGCACCGAACCCTTAAAATGCGCGCCCAAATCTATGGCGCGTAAATAGGTCACAGGTACGACATCCAGGAGGTCAGCCACCGGCTCCCCCTCCACTGTCACAACGCGCTTCACTGCCAGGACCTGAAGCGGGTCATCATGGACCAGTCCCCGGCGTTCTTCAGGCGTGGCAAGGCGTTCCTCGATAGTGAGATAGGCGACCTCGGTTTGCAGGTTCAGCCGGTCTGCCATGCGTTCCAGGCTTTCCAGAACCTCAAGACCGGTCTCTAAAATGGGGATGCGGGAAGCGACAAAGGTACCGACGCCCTGCCGGCGGACAAGCAATCCGCGTTCAGCAAATGAGCGCAGCACCTCCCGCAGCGTGGCGCGTGACACACCGAGTTGTTTGGACAGCTCGGGCTCAGGCAGCAGTTGGTCGCCGGGGTGCATAGCCTTGATAAGCCCGGAGAGTGCATCCTCAACCTGGGCGCGCGCTGAACGTATTTTGGGCAGCGTGTCAAAAGACATATTTTCCTCTGCTTTTATTATATGTCAGACAACATACATGTCAAAAATTACCCTCAAGTTCACCGCTTGCTATGTGGATAACTTTTTGCAATCCGGAGTGCATAAAAAGTTATCCACAGGTCATTTTTTTAAGGTTACGCTTCTCGAGGGAGTGAAATGCCCCCAAATCGCCTTGTTTTGGACAGTAAATGGGTATTTAACTGTCCTTTTTACGTGTAAATGGCGGAAATGGCATGGATGGCCTATTCGCCAGGATTTGTGGCGTAATTTTCTTTCAATCACAGCCTGTGGATAAACGGGGTCAAACTGTGGATAATCCCCTGGCATAAGGTGCGTGAATTCTGGATCAAAAGTGGATATATTGTGCATATTTCGGGTATTTTTCGCAGCTTTGGATTGAACCATCATTTCCTTAGGTGTACACAACACAATATCTCAACCCTATGTAGGAGCGAAACCCTGTGTAGATACTATGAATTGAAAAAGGAGGGCGTTTCCAGTACACTCCAGCCACACAATCAAACCTAAAGGAGGAAATGATGGAAACGCCCAAGGAAACCGAATATAGCACAGAAGGGAAATTATACATAGCGCTCGAGTTGAGCCAAAGCCATTGGAAATTAGGCATGGGTACCGGAATCGGACAAGGTGTGCGGATCCGGACGATAACCGCGAAAGATAAGGCGACATTCATCGAAGAGGTCCGACTGGCACGGGCGAAGTATAAGATAAGTGAAAACGCAGAGGTGGTGTGTTGTTATGAAGCGGGATTGGATGGATTCTGGATCCACCGGTGGCTGACGGCGATCGGGGTCACGAACGTGGTAGTGGACTCGGCGAGTATCGAGGTGACGCGCCGGGCGAAACAACGGAAAACCGATCGGTTGGACGTGGAGAAGTTGCTGCGGCAGTTGATGCGCTATGCCGCAGGCGAGCAGGACGTATGGAAAGTGGTGCATGTGCCCAGTGAGGAGGCGGAAGACCAGCGGCATTTACACCGCCAGCTGTTGAGCTTCAAAGCGGACCGGGTGCAGCATCGGAATCGGATTTATGGCCTGCTGAAAACCCAGGGAGTGGAGCTGGCGGTGGGGACCAATTTCCTGGAAGAAATGGAAGCCGTCCGTCTTTGGAATGGGAACCCGCTGCCGCCGGGGCTACAGGACCGCCTGCGGCGGGAGTATGCGCAACTGCAGACGGTGGAAGCCCAGATCAAAGCCCTGGAAAAGGCGCGTAAAGAACAGATCACGACGGGCGAAACGCCAGCCATCACGCAGGTGCGGCAGTTGCAGAAACTGCGGGGGGTCGGGGATAATGGGGCGTGGCTGCTGGTGATGGAGTTCTTCGGCTGGCGGAATTTCAAGAATCGCCGCGAAGTGGGGGGATTAGCGGGTCTGGTTCCCACACCCTATGCCAGCGGAGACAGCCGACACGAACAAGGCATCACGAAAGCCGGAAATCGCTGGGTGCGGGCGATGATGGTCGAACTCGCCTGGTGTTGGCTGCAATATCAACCGCAAAGTGCGTTGAGCCGTTGGTATCGTGAGAAGTATGCACAAGCTGGAAAACGCGAACGCAAGAAAGGAATTGTCGCGTTAGCGCGTAAGTTGTTAATTGCCTACTGGCATTTTCTGGACAAAGGCCTGGTACCCGAAGGCGCTTTACTGAAACCTGTTCTGTAAGTTACCGGTGTGCAGATCACCGGTTAACCTTGCGGCTCTGGTGTGAGTGTGTCGAATTCGCCCCGGGTTTCCGCTTAGACCTCTCCCTCGTTCCCTCCCCTAAAAGGGAGGGATGCCTCTTTATGGGGGAAGACGCAGCAGACTGCGTTTAGGGAGAAGTCTGAAGGCAACTCAGGATAGAGACTGAAGTCACGACTATAAACGGGTGGTTTGTATTGCAGGGTTCCCTGCATATAATAACTCCCAGAGAAACGGCGTCAACCAAGCGGAGGTAATACTATGGCTTACGGATATCACGGACGCATCCTGCACGTCAACCTGACGGCGGGCACCATGGAAATCGAACAACCTGACGAAGTCTTTTACCGCACCTATATGGGCGGCAGCGCGATGGGCGCTTATTACCTGCTCAAACACACCCCCCAAAATGCGGACCCTTTAGGGCCCGAGAATACGCTGAGCCTGATGGTCGGCGTGCTCACCGGCACCCCCATCTCCGGAAACTCCCGCGTCTCTGTGACGGCAAAGTCGCCAATCAGCGGCATGGCAGACGCCTCTGAAGCCGGCGGTTTCTGGCCCGCGGAACTCAAATTCAGCGGCTTTGACGGCATCGTCATCCACGGCAAGTCACCCACCCCGGTCTATCTGTGGGTGCACGACGGGCAAGCCGAACTGCGCGATGCCACCGCCCTCCTTGGACGCTTTACAGCCGATGTGGAGGACGCCATCCGCGCGGAGCTGGACGACAAACGCATCCAGGTTATGCAGACCGGTCCCGCTGCGGAAAAAGGCGTGCGGTTCAGCGCCCTGGTCAACAACGCCAACCGCGTCAACGGGCGCGGCGGGATGGGGCTGGTGATGGCGTCAAAAAACCTCAAGGCGGTAGCGGTGCGCGGGCACGACCGCCCCGAACTTGCCGACGGTGACGCCCTCGCTGCGCTGGCACGCTGGGGCGCGCAAAATGTGGATAACAGCGGGGTCGCCGGTTTCAAACGCCTGGGCACAGCCGCTCTGTTGACCTCCCAGGACGCTGTCGGCGGATTGCCCACGAACAACTGGTCAAGCGGCACCATGGAGAACGCGGAGGCGATTGGCGGGGAGCGGATGCTCGAGACGATTCTGAAGACCACCGACTCCTGCTATGCCTGCGCTGTGCGCTGCAAGCGCGTGGTGGAAATCACCGAAGGCCCCTTCCAGGCGGACCCGCGTTACGGCGGGCCTGAATATGAGTCCATTTCAGCCCTGGGTTCGTACTGCGGGATCTCGAACCTGCCCGCGATCGCCCACGCCAACCAGCTCTGCAACATGTACGGGATGGACACCATTGCCTGCGGCGGGCACCATCGCCTGGGCGATGGACTGCTTCGAACAGGGGCTGCTCACGCTGGAAGATACCGGCGGCATCGAACTGCGCTTTGGCAGCGCCGAAGCCCTCGTCCGGATGGTGAAAGCCATCGGAGAGCGGGAAGGCTTCGGGCAAAGTGCTGGGCGAAGGTTCGCAGCGCGCTGCGGAAACCCTGGGCATCGGGCAGGACCTGGTGGTAGCCACCAAAGGACGCGAATTCCCCGCGCACATGCCCCAGGCCAAACGGGCGATGGCGCTGCTGTACGCCGTCAACCCGGGCGGCGCCGACCACACCGTGTGCGAGCACGAAACATCCTACACGCGCTTCCCCGAGGGTATGGCGGAATTGGGCTTGATGGACCCCCAACCCGCGAACATCCTTAACCCCGAGAAAGTCCGGTACGCGCTCTATTCCCAGCGGATCATCAGCGCGCTGGACAGCGTCTGCGGCTGCAAATTCGTCTGGGGTCCGGCATGGCAGCTCTTCAATACCGACCAGTGGCTGCGAGGCGCTGCGCGCCATCACCGGTTGGAACATCAGCCTCTGGGAGCTCATGAAAGTGGGCGAACGGCGCATCAACCTGCTGCGCGCCTTCAGCGCCCGGGACGGCGCCGTGGCAGCGATGGACACGCTGCCGAAGAAAATGACGGTCCCGCTGAAGGGCGGCGCCACCGACGGCGTCGCCGTCACCCAGCAGGAATTTGATGCGGCGAAAGCCCTGTATTACGCCATGGCGGGCTGGGATGAGGAGGGGCGCCCCACGCAGAGCAAGCTGGATGAGCTGGGGATAAGGGTGTAGAGGAATAACACCCACCGCTTCCGCACGTGTAACCTAATAGAGCATCTGAAAATTCAGATGCTCTATTCTCATTGCTGAATCAGATACTATTAGGGGTGCAGTATTGTACATCCGATCCCTACCAACAGAGGTCTCTATTCGTTTTCAATGAGTTTGGTATGAATCCTCGTTAGGCTTATAATATTCCCACTCAAATTTTTATATACAATATAGATTTGATCTTTGAAAGGAAATCAAGAGATACTGGATGAGACGATCCTACTATGCAAAAACTATAAAAGAATTCCTTCGGGATTCGGATAGCAGTATCTTAGGAGAGCTTGTACGACATCACGAGTTTGCACTTGAAGACTTGCAACGAAACGCGTGGTTACATCAAATCCAGATATTGAAACGTCTTTTCAGGGTACCAACTGAGAATATATTTATTATATTTGAGTATGCAATACCAAGGATGGGGAAAAGGGTAGATAATGTACTCCTTATCAAAGGATCTGTTTTCGTCTTAGAATTTAAGGTCGGAGAAAATAAGTATACGCATTCTGCAATAGATCAAGCGCTTGATTACTCTCTTGATTTAAAAAACTTTCATGAACAAAGTCATAACAGACGAATTATTCCAATAGTAGTTGCTACAGAAGCTCCTAATTTACAAAATGCAGTTACTCCATATGATGATTTAGTCTATACTCCCCTTAAGGCAAATCAAACAAATTTGAGTTCTCTTCTTCATATGGTCTATGAACAAATTCCGGTAAGTCCAATTGATTTTTCTTTGTGGGAGGACTCTATATACAAACCTACACCCACCATAATTGAGGCTGCACAGGCTCTTTATAGGGGTCATGACGTTAGTGAAATTTCCAGATCTGACTCAGGTGCAATTAATCTGAGTAGAACTTCTAATGCTATTGATTCGATAATTGACTATTCAAAACAATATAATCATAAATCCATTTGTTTTATAACGGGTGTTCCTGGTGCCGGAAAAACTCTTGCGGGTCTCAATATAGCAAATGAGAGGAATAATACAGATGCGGGTGAACATGCGGTTTTCCTTTCTGGCAATGGTCCGTTGGTTGAAGTCTTACAAGAAGCTCTGGCAAGAAATGAGGTATTAGATGCCAAAAATACTGACACTCGACTAACAAAGAAGAAAGCGTTGGCAAAAACAAGAGCTTTTATTCAAAATATCCATCATTTCAGAGATGACTCTATCCAAACAGAAAGGGCCCCAATCGAAAAGGTTGTTATCTTTGATGAAGCTCAAAGGGCTTGGACATTAGAGCAAACAAATTCATTTATGAGTCGCAAAAAAGGGATTCCGAATTTTAATATGTCTGAACCCGACTTCCTCATTAGTGTGATGGACCGACACTCAGGATATGCAATCGTTATTTGTCTTATAGGAGGGGGACAAGAAATAAATACTGGCGAAGCAGGTTTGCCTGAATGGTTTTCAGCTATCGAAAAGCATTATCCTCACTGGCATATATATGTATCTAGCCAACTTTCCGACGTTGAGTATACGGGGAACCAAAATCTGTATGCAGGAATTCAGCCATCAAAATTGCATTATCAAAAAGACTTACATCTATCGGTCTCAGTTAGGTCGTTTCGCTCTGAAAAAGTGTCTGAATTGGTCAAAAAGATTATCGACAATAATATTTCTGCAGCTAAAAACTTGTGGCTAGGTATTAAACAAGATTATCCTATCTATCTCACCAGAAGTCTCGATTCTGCGAAAAAATGGTTGAATCAACGAGCACGAGGAAGTGAACGCGTTGGTATTGTGGCATCTTCAGGTGCATATCGTTTGCGACCATTTGGGATTCATGTTAAGTCGAATATTGATCCAAGGAATTGGTTTCTTAATGAGAAAAATGATGTTCGTTCTTCTTTTTATCTCGAAGAAGTAGCTACAGAATTTGACATTCAAGGCCTTGAGCTCGATTGGACTTGTGTCGCATGGGATGCTGATTTTCGATACAACAAAACTCATTGGGAGTATAAGAGTTTCAGAGGAACTTCTTGGCAAAATGTCAATGATGCAACTCGTCAGCAATACTTGAAAAATGCATACCGCGTACTATTAACCAGAGCACGTCAAGGAATGATTATTTTTGTTCCTGATGGTGACAATGATGATATTACAAGGAAAACAGAATTCTATGATTATACATTTAACTATTTAGCAACAATTGGCTTCCCACTTATCTGACACTTCAATAGAATTACTGGACTTACCCCTATAAAATGGACGAATAGTTAGCCGTACAAACTCCTACCTCATTGTTGTCCGTAACGGGTATTTAATGCAGGGTAATACATAGTCCGTCACGCGCAGGCGAATATTGGGAGGGTGAACGGTTGTGACATGCGGGATACTGAATCATCTTCGGAGGCACAGTAATGCAACGTTTTCAGAGAAGTTTTCTTTTGTGGGGAACAGGATTCCTGTTTTATACTGGGGTTGTTATGTGTTGGTGTGCAGCCATTACAGGCGCAAGCGTCGTGCGACGATGATTTCTGCGCTTATCTACCGATGGTGGCTAGAGATTTCGATCCCACCTGGATTTGGGGAGAGGTATACACACCAACGCTGACGCCGACTCCTTCTATCAGTGGTAACCCCCTGATGGCGATTGATCGTCAAGGCCGGGTGCATATCTGGTGGGGAACCACCACTTCCAATGCGCCAAAGTTCATCTACCATACTTACCTGACGGCCTCCGGGTGGACTTCGCCGACTGCCGTTGCAGAGAGTCTGGGTACGTCCTCTGTGCTTTTTCCACCGGTGGTAGCCCCCGATGGCGCGCTTCATCTGCTCTGGCTGAATCGGGAGACGACCAGCTCCCCTTATCGCACCCTCTACGCGGCCTTCCGCAACGATGTCTGGGGCAGCGAGGAGGAAGTCTTCCGCTCGACGTATACGGGATCCACACTGCAAGGCATGGTTCATCTGGATGCCGGTGGTCAGGTCCACGCGACAATGGTGGATGGCTATATTTTTACTGGTGGTTCCTACCATACACAGCGTACTGCGATGGGCTGGAGTGTACCGGTAGCGCTTGAGGAAACTAAGTATTCGAGATGGATCTGGCCTGACCAGCAGGGGGGCGTGCGTTTCTACGGTAATGACCTCGAGACCCCACCCAACCTGTACTACTCCTATTGGCGGACTGGCCAATTTGTGACGTTGAACCAACAAGGGCCGGATCCTGTTTCATTGTCAAGCAGCCGGAAGACGCAACTGGACGGGCAAAACAATCTTCATCTATTCTGGTCAGAACTCGTGCCAATTCCTGGCGGGCAAGTGACCGGTCTTTACCATCAATGTATCAATACTGCTCTGCGGGTCACGCAGCCGGCTTTACTCACCGGGACCGAGACGGCATATAGCTCTGACATCGTCAAGGCCACTGGTTTTGGGCGTTGGACGGCGTTGGCTTGGCGGGAATCGTCCGGGGTACGAGTTCGACTGGCGATATGGGATGGATGCGATCGGACGGATTTGAAAACAGTACCGCTGGATCATAACGTCACCTGGTCGGCAGAAGCAGTGGCGATCAGCGATTCCCCGGGGAAAGTGTGCGTGCTGGGTCTATCCAGCTTTCCGAGGCGTTATAACGTCGTGTGTGCTGATATTCTGCGGTGAGTGGGGTATGATGAAGGTCGCTGAGTATCTGTTGTGAATGGACGTACTGTCCCTCAAAACAAGGAGGTCTGATCGAATGTCAAAGCTTGGTGTATGGCAGGTGAAGCAATTCTCTCCCTTAAAGGTTGATCCGGCGAGTGTGGATCTGGAAAAGAACCTGGAAGACTGGATCGAGAAGGATCCAAGTTTGATTCAGGAGGGCTTGACCATCGTAGGACGGCAGGTCAATGTCGAAGGCGGTCGCCTGGACTTGCTAGCGGTGGATACCCAAGGGCGTTGGATCGTGATCGAGATCAAGGCGGGTCAGGTCCGTCGGGAGACCGTGGCGCAGGCTATTGATTACACATCGTGTATATCGGCGCTGCCCTGGAGTGCGCTTTTGGCCAAAGCCAATGCCTACCTGAAGGACAATGGTGTTGATGGTGCCCGCAGCTTGGAGGATCTCAAGGTGAGTGAGGATGAACCGCCCCGCAGCGTCTGGATGACCGTTGTGGGGACAGGACGCGCACTGGGGCTTGAGCGTATGGTAAATTACCTTTCAGACTTGTACAATGTGCCTATCACCATCGTCTCCTACGAGGTCTTCCGCCTGGCGAGTGGTGAGCAAATAATGGTTCGCGAGCTGACCGAGGGCGAAGGCACCGAAGTCGAGCCAGACTCGACGACGCACTACACATTGTCTCTCGAGCAGATGCGTGCCAAAGCCGCAGAGAATGGGATTGGTGAGGCTTTTGAGATCCTCCTGGACGTAGCGATACGTCACGACTTTTACCCGCGCACCTATAAGCGCAGTGTCATGTACACACCGCTCAAGAACAAGACCCGAATGCTCTACACGGTGAGAACCGACGCCGATAAGGAGGGCAATCTTCAGCTCTACGTATGGCACGAAGCGTTTTCGGAGTTCGACGATGTTTCGGATAGGGCACACGCTCTTTTGGGGGAACACGGTTGGCGGTCCATAACTGTAACCGATGCACGCCAGTTCGTGGCAAAGGTTGACGAGTTGATGAAGAAGCAAGATGAGGTCGAGGAAGAGGGCTAGGCTCGAATGGGCAACCGACTGTTTTCAAAGGTGCTGAAGTGACTGGGAAGCTCTTGTGCGTGCTGGGTCAAGAACGGGTGATAATGTCAACAAATCACCGTAATAAAAAGTTCACTTTTCACCGGGAACAAGTCCACTTGTATTTTTACTCATCCATATGCTAAAATGCCATATGGATAAAGCCTTTCCACCTGTATACACGCACTTGTCCGAATCCCGTCGCTCCCGCCCATAGCAAGTGACTATAAGACACGAAGGACGCTCTGATAACAGAGTGTCCTTTTTCTTTAGGTGCGTTTGATGTGTATCCTCTTCAGACCTATAATGAGCCCGCATAGTTTTCTTTACAAAACATCTTTCGTCCCGTGATATGTAACGAAATGCGGTGTTCCACTCAAAGACGATTTAGGTAGCGTTGTTACCTGATTCTACATAGGAGGCGTTAAGTATGGCTAAATACAAAATTGGTCTTGTCGGTGCGAACCGGGGTTCCTCGTTAATGTACCCATTTTCGATTTTTCCTGAAACTGAAATTACTGCCCTGTGCGATTTGAATCAACACCGGTTGGTTGAGGCTGGAGAATTCTACAAGGTACCGGACAAAGCATTGTTTACGGATTACGAGTCGTTCTTGAATAGCGACATCGATGTGGTGATTGTTGGCACACCTATCCAGATGCATGCGGAACAGACCATCCAGGCGCTGGATGCGGGTAAGCACGTCTTGAGCGAGGTGACTGCGGCGTGGACTATTGAGGAGTGCGAGCAGATCGTGCAAGCCGTAAAACGCACCCAACAGGTTTATATGCTGGCTGAAAATATGAATTACCAGCACTTTATCCGGGAATGGAAGCAGTGGATTAACGCAGGCCGGTTGGGCAACATTTTTTATGCCGAGGGTGAATACATCCATGACATCAAGGAGTTGTTGTGGGATGAATCGAGTGGCGATGCCTATTGGAGACTGGAACGCCCTCCGATATATTACTGTTCCCACAGCCTTGGACCGCTGCTGATGCTGATGGATGACCGCATTGTACAGGCAGGCGGAGCACATTCCGGGTATGGCATCGCGCCGGACAAGGGACCGAGCTGCCTCAACATGGAGGTGGCATTATTCAAAACGCTGAAGGGGGCGGTCATCAAGCTGTTACGCAGCCAGGTCGCATTACGCCCGTCAATCCATTATTATTCGTTGTATGGGACGAAAGGGGTGGTGGAGAACGGGCGTGAAGGTGGCTGGGTAGGTTCACAAGGGCGTTTGTATATCGAAGATGAAGCCGAAACACGCCATGTGTTCACCGAAATTGATTGCCCGATGTCTGATCCAAACGCACCGGAAGAGGCATTGGGTGGCGGCCATGGGACCGTTGAGTATTACCTGGTACGCGACTTTATTGACACACTGGAAAGCGGGAAGATCCGCCCGCCTATTGATGTGATTAAAGCCATGGACATGACGGTGCCTGGTATCTGTGCTCACGAAGCGGCGATGACCGGCACATGGGTCGATGTGCCGTTGTTTGAGTGGTGAAGGTGTACAGGGTTGATTCAAGATACCTCAGCTTGAAGGATAAAATATGAAAACGGCTTTAAGAGCAGGTGCCTATCGAACTGTGATTACACCACCATTGGGCGTGGGGCTTGAGGGATCATTCTCATTTCGCGGCGCGGAGGATGTGCTGGACGATCTCCACGTCAATGCGTTGGTCCTGGATGATGGTGAAAATGAGATTGCCATCGTTTCTGTGGATGTTTGCGTCATAGAAAGGGCGCTCTTTGAGAAAATAGCTGGACAGATCCATGATAAGTGCGGTATAGGGTTGGAAAGCATTTCAATCTCTGCCACGCACACGCATGCAGGACCGCTGTTGGGATTGTTTGCGTTTGCCGGCAAAGCCGATGAAGTGTACCTGGATTTGTTTGTCCGGCAGGTGACCTCGGCAGTGCAACTGGCACAGCAGCGAAAGCGTTCTGTAGCGCAGGTCGGTGTTGGGCGCGGAGAAAATCGCGACCACGTTTTCAACCGGCGCCTGCGCGCGCCTGATGGTCGTATTGTGATGAACTGGATCGGTCCCGAGGCACTGCAGGGATGTGAATCCGCCGGGCTTGTAGACCCCGAACTGCTGGCAGTAAAATTCCTGGATGATTGTGGGCGGGTGATCGCTATCATCGTCAATTATGCCAATCACAATAATGCGGCGCCCAGCAACAGTATCAGTGCTGATATGGCTGGCTATATGGGTAAACTGTTACGCAAATTCTATGATGAGGAGACTGTTGTTATTTTCCTGCTGGGCGCTTGCGGTAACACAAACTGGATCAATCACCGCGATCTCCGGTATCGCCAGCCCGATTGGTATCAGAAAATTGGCACCTCAGTAGCGGGGACAGTACTTCAGGTGGATGCGTTGATGGAATATTCAGAAGCCCGGACTGTAGCGATACAACGCGTGAACTTGCCAATCTCCGACCGTCCCTATCGAGATTATGATGTGCTGGACGATGGCACGTTTGGTGCGGGCGCGGATGATTTCTTTAAGGCTTATCGCGAAGCCAAAGCGGCGGAAGAGGGGCAGGAATTGCCTGTCAACCCCATTGATATTGGCGTCATCACCATCGGCGACGATATTGCGATTGTAACGCTGCCGGTTGAAGCATTCTGTGAAATCGCGCTGGAGATCAAGGAAAAATCGCCGTTCAAATATACCTTGTTCGCCGAATTGACGAATGGGGAGTTCGGGTATGTCCCTACACGCCATGCCTTCGATGAAGGCGGCTACGAAGTGCGCAAAGTGCCTGGTGGCAGCCATCTGGCAATAAATGCTGATGAGCAGTTGATAGAGGCAAGTCTGGCCTTGTTACGATCTGTGCGAAAGGGCGCATAGGGCAGGTATGACGCAAGAGAAAGACGTTCAGACATTGTTAGCCCAAATCCTGTATCAGGTATCTCTGACAATTTGCGCCTCAAGTGCTTTTTAGTGTCTTCTTCAACACTGGTAAAATTCCATTTTACGCTGAACCAATGCAAAACTATGAGTTCGGAATTGGTCAGTATGTGACGTGCAATCTCTATTCTCGTCTGCGTCCACTCTTTCTCGTTTAGTGTATAATTGTATAATCGGTTGTGAAAGCAGCGCGTAAAGTACAGAGTGTGGTCGTTGCCCATTTAGCATATTGTGTTGGTTAACGCCTGGCGGAGATAAAGTGCGTTTGCATTCAAGGTTCGCGTTCAGGAAACAAATGTGGAATGCACATATTTAAACTGACATTGAGAACATGATAACGCTACAGATTCTGCTTCTGTTAATCATCGTCGTTGTGGGGCTGGTCTTCTTCTCACTGGAAATTCTTCCTTCCGATGTAACTGCACTGGGTATCCTGCTGATTCTGACCATCACGGGCTTGCTGCCAATTGAAAAGGCTTTCGACGGATTCGCGAGTGACGCTGTCATCATGATATTGGGCATCCTTGTTATGGTGGAAGCCCTGACACAAACAGGTTTGACAGATTTTGTCGGGCGCACTATTTTACATCACATACATACCAGTGAGAGCAAAATCCTCCTCGTTGTGATGATTACCTCTGCTATGATGGCCACTTTTGTCAGTAATACTGCGGCGACTGCGTTTTTCCTGCCTATTGTTATTGGATTAGCCCAACGGGCAAAAATCAGCCCAGCAAAGTTTTTGATGCCGTTGGCATTTTCTTCGGTCCTTGCCAGTTCAATGACGTTGATCAGCACATCCACTAACATTATTGTCAGCAGTCTCATCACCAAATATGGCATGGCTCCGATGGGCATGTTTGAGTTAACGCTTGTAGGGGTGCCAATTGCTGTCGTAGGATTAATTTATATGTTTTTCATTGGGCGGCGTCTGGTTCCAAATCGAATCCCCACTGATGAATCCGCTAAATTAAGCGTGCCCATCTATCTGACTGAAATTATGATTTTGCCGGATTCACCCATGCATGATAAGACACTTAAAGAAGCTGCACTGGGAAGAGATCTTGATCTGAAAGTGCTGCAAATACTCCGTGATAAGACCCCCAATCTCACACCACAAGGAAACACCCGTTTGAAGGCGGGTGATATTCTGATGGTCGAAGGTGAACGCGAAAAGATACTGCAGGTCAAGGAGATGGTGGGGATCGACATCAAAGCGGATGTTGAATTTTCTGACCCGACTCTGCAGCCAGAAAAAATGGGACTGATAGAGGTGATATTGACGCCTGGTTCCCCCCTCATAGGCCGTACTTTGAAGGGACTTCAATTTCGCGATAGATATAAACTACAGGTCCTGGCCGCTAACCGTCACGGTCAAATGCTCCGGCACAAGCTGAGTGACATTCGGCTTGAAGCAGGTGATGTGTTGGTTATCCAGGGGGAACGCAGTAACATTTTGTCTTTAGGAAATCAGGGCATATTTCGCATTTTGAGCACAATCGAGGAGCAGCATCCTAACAGGGGAAGAGCCCCGATTGCTATCGCCATCTTCATTGGCGTTCTGGCTATTGCGACCTTCGGACTCATCCCACTACCCGTAGCGGCTTTTTTGGGCATGCTGCTGGTTTTTGTCACGCGTTGCATCACGCCCGCAGAGGCGTATAGCCGGATCAACTGGCGGGTGGTGATATTAATCGCGTCTATGCTAGGTCTCGGTGAAGCTATGGAGGCGACTGGCACGGCAGAATACCTGGCAGGACTTGTGACACAGCTTGCGGGGCAGTCGTCTCCTGTCTGGTTGCTTGCAGCATTCTTTGTCTTGACGGTGCTACTCACCCAGCCAATGGGGGATCAAGCCGCGACGGTAGTAATCTTGCCGGTGGCTGTACGGACAGCCTGGCAGCTTGATCTGAATCCAAGAAGTTTTGCGATGATGATAGCTTTGGCTGCCAGCTGCTCACTGTTGACACCCCTCGAACCTGCCTGTCTACTGGTGTATGGTCCAGGTCACTACCGTTTTCTGGACTACGTCAAAGTAGGTATAGTGCCAGTCGTGTTAATCTTTGTGATTGCTGTCATTTTGGTTCCTATGCTTTGGCCGCTTGGTGTCTTACCGTGAGTACAGGCTTTGCCTTTGATCACTGCGCAAATTTCGCAAGCAAAGACCTGATGGATAAAATATTAAAATATACCATAGCAAACCTTATACCCGCGCATTAACGAATCCCGTCGCTCTCGCAAACCTATGAATTTTTCATGTGATCACACAGAGATCTCACCTAACAGAGGGCTCTTTTTGTTTTGGTGCAGTTTAATATATTTCCTCCATAGACCTTTAATAAACATAGACTTATAATAAACGACAATGCTTCCATCTAATAAATTTTTTATCTCGCCAATTCATTGAAAGGCTTACCTTTTCAATGGATACCATGGTTACTGAACTCGTGACGCTTTGTAAATCAGATATACCTTGAGAAACTTCCCGTGTGGTGGTGAAATGCCATCCAAACTGATACGTTCAAAAGATATGGAGCCATAATGAATACAAGATCAATGCAAGGAAAACGCGTACTTGTGACCGGCGCCGGCACCGGCATTGGCCGGGGGATCGCACTCGAATTTGCCCGTCAGGGGGCGGCAGTGGCTGTGCATTACGCGCATAGTTCTGCGGGCGCCGAATCCGCAGTTAAGGAGATACTGGACGCTGGCGGGAAGGCTGCGGCTTTCAAGGCTGACTTAAGCCTGGTGGCGCCGTTAAAGGCCATGGCGGGCGAGGCGGTAGCGTTCCTGGGAGGGCTTGATGTGCTGGTTAACAACGCCGGCATCACCATGAACCGCCCTATAGCGCTGACCACCGTTGAGCAGTTTGACATGCTCTACGCTGTGAATGTCCGTGCCCCCTATTTTCTGTGTCAGGCGCTGTTACCCCAACTGGAGCAATCAAAGGGTGCCATTATCAACCTGTCCTCGGTACACGCTTATGAGGGCTATACCGAACATTCGGTGTATGCCGGCACCCGCGGCGCGATCGTGGCTTTCACGAGACAACTCGCCATCGAACTGGCGCCGCGTGGTGTGCGCGTTGTGGGGATTGCACCCGGCATGATACCCGTTCCCAATCACTTCAAGTCCACGCCGGATGTTGACGTGGAGCAGGCGATCCTGGATTCCGGTAAAGGTATTCCGTGCGGTTTTGCAGGTACACCGCAGGATATCGCCAATGTCGCCGTATTTCTCGCCTCCGACGCCAGCCGTTATATTGTCGGACAGACTCTGATCGTGGATGGTGGCACGACGTCCTGGATGCCGTTCGGTGAAGGATTCAAGGCGCCGATGACAACGCAGTTTGGCCTGGGTTATGTGCCCGGATTATAAAGCGGACAATCAGGATAAGGAGACATTTCCAAATGAAAGAAAGCGTGAAGTCATCCCCGGTTAGTGCGGAGGAAATGGCAGTTGATTCGCACCTGGATCAGCCATCTCACTGGCGCCAGGTCTATGGATCCCGAACGTCATTCCACCGATGTACCCTTCAGCTTCACCTGTGGCGCCGCTTCCAGCCGCGATTGGGTAAAGTTGGAATCTGCCACGCTCAAACAGGGTGCATGGCAGGACGGAAAACGGCTGCACCTTCTCCGTTGGCAGGATCCCAAAACCTCCCTTGCCTGCACCATGGAACTCATGGAGTTCCGCGACTTTCCGGTCATGGAATGGGTCATTCGTTTGCGGAACACAGGTCCTGATGAGACACCCCCGGTCGCCAATTTCAAGGCGCTCGACATTTTCTGGCAGTGCGCTGCGGCAGGCGAGACGCCCGAACTGCACCGCGCCCTCGGCAGTGACGGGCGCTATGACGATTTTATGGTCCAGCGTGATGAATTGCGGCAGTCGATGTGGGACGCACCGCGGACGATCCGCATGGATTCCGCCACAAACACGGCTTTCCGCAAGGCCCGGAATGGTTCTCCCGCGTTCCTGCTGTCCGACAGCCGCACCTCAGCCACCTGGCTGCCGTTCTTCAACCTGGTCACCGGTCCTGACGGCATTCTATGTGCCCTGGGCTGGAGCGGTCAATGGTTTGCCGAATTTGCCCACGATGGCGCCGGCAAAACAGAGATCTCCGCCGGCATGGAACATCTTGAATTGAAGCTCAGACCAGGTGAGGAGATCCGTTCCCCGCGCATCATGCTCCTTTATTGGCAGGGTGCATATCTCCATGCCAATAACCTGTTCCGGCAGTTTATTTTGAAATACCACAGCCCGCTGGTTAACGGTCAACCCGTAGAAATGCCTGTTTGCAATGGCTCCTGGGGCGGTACGCCGACACCGGGACACCTGGATATCATCAGTCGAATCGCCGAACACGACCTGTCCTACGATTATTACTGGGTTGACGCCGGTTGGTATGGAACATCAGACAAACCGTGTCCTGACGTTTTCCATGGCGATTGGGGCATCACCGGCGACTGGCAGGTCAACCGGAATTATCACCCCGATGGATTGAAACCCATCAGCGACGCTGCGCATCGGGTCGGGATGAAATTCCTTTTGTGGATAGAGCCTCTGCGTGCCAAATACGGCACACCCGTAACCCTTGAACATCCGGAATGGTTCCTCCAGCGCGACCGGGAGAATCGCCAGCGCAATGACGATATGCTGCTGAACCTGGGGCATCCCGGCGCGTGGCAGTGGGTGGTAGAAACTGTCTCCGCGTTAATTACCGAAAATGGCGTTGATTGCTATCGGGAGGATTTCAACATCGATCCAGGTCCATTCTGGGCTCTTGCGGACGAAGATGGGCGCAAGGGATTAACGGAAATACGCTTTGTCGAAGGTCTTTATCGTTACTGGGACGAGTTGCGACGCCGTCATCCCGGGCTGCTAATCGACAACTGCGCCAGCGGTGGACGCCGGCTTGACCTGGAGACGGTCAGCCGCAGTGTCGCGCTGTGGCGAACGGACTACAACTGTTTCCCTTTCATGAAACCCGAAGCTTCGCAGCTCCACGGCGCAGGCCTCAACCTCTGGCTGCCCTTGAACGCCACAAGCCCGATGGCTGCTCCGGGCGACACGTATCAAGCACGCTCGGCTTATTCGGCAGGCCTTGTTTTGAGTCTTGAAGAATTTGGTATGAACGATGTGCAAGCCCGCGATTTCCCCTGGGATTGGTACCGCCAACGGATTAGCGAGATGAAACGGCTGCGACCCTATTTCCTCGGCGATTTTTACCCCCTGACACCCTGCAGCATTGATCCGGATGCCTGGCTGGCTTATCAGTTGGTCGTGCCCGAAAAACAGGAAGGTGCGGTCCTGGCTTTCCGCCGGGCTGAAAGTCCGATGACCACTGCCAGTTTTCAGCTTCAAGGCTTGCAGGAGGCAATAACGTACGAGTTCGAGTGTGCCGACAGTCACCAGATATGGCTGGCAACTGGATATGACCTGATGACGAAGGGGCTGGTTGTCGAGGCTGATACCCCGCGTATCAGCCGGCTGTTGTTCTACAAGATTCGAAGAGATCAAGCATGTTAATGAAGACTGATACACGAATGCTTAACAGAAATTCTGATTCGACATTAACTTGCTGCGCGCCTTCAACACCCGGGAAGGCACGGTGGTCGCGATGGACACCCAGCCCAGTAAAATGACGATCCCATCCCTTAGCGAAGCGGCTATTCGCCGGCAGGCCTCGCGCCAGTCGTTCAGCCGGGGCGAGAGCTATTACTGGGAAGGCGCGGTGCTCTCCATGGTACAGCGCGGCAACATGGTGCAAGCTGAGGTCGAAGGCAGCCAGTACGAACCCTACCGCGTGCAGGTCACGTTTGACGAAGGCGATCTCACCGGCGCGACCTGCAATTGCCCTTACGATTGGGGCGACTGGTGCAAGCACATCGTCGCTGTGCTGCTGGCCTGCCAGCGCGAGCCGGATCAGATAGAAGTGCGCCCAACCCTTGATGAACTGCTGGCTGGCCTGGACCGCGAGCAGTTGCGGGATATCTTGCTGCGCCTGGCGACCAACGTCCCACATGCGGCTAACGAGATTGAGAGCCTGATCGCGTTGAGTCAGGCCACTTCGGCTAGAAGCGAATCGGATGTCTCACACAGGGCTGCTCCGCAGCGGCGCACGCCGGTAGATCCTCAGCCTCTCCGCCGCCAAGTGCGTGACATCCTGCACGCCTTGAATCGCATGCGACCTTCCGAGGCCTACTGGCACGTGAGCAGCGTGGTGGATCAGGTGCGCCAACTGCTGCATCAAGTACAGGACTTTATCGAGGCCGGGGATGGAAGGAACGCCCTCCTGCTCCTGGAGGCCCTCACCGATGCGTACGTGGCGGATTGGACCCGTCTGGACGACTCGGACGGTTTTGCTGGGGAGTTCTTTGAGGAATTAGGCGCGACCTGGACCGAAGCCGGCCTGGTCGCCGACGATCTCACCTCCGAAGAACGCGAGCAATGGGCACAGACGCTGACGCGTTGGCAGGCGGAGGTCGGTGACTATGGGGTAGACGACGTGTTTGACGCAGCCCAGGCAGCCATCCTGCAAGGCTGGGACTATGCGCCCCTCCAGCGCGCTATGCAGGGCGAAATCACCCACATGGATGCCTGGGAAGATGAAGCACCCTGGTACGCCGACGAATTGGCTGTAACTCGCCTCCGGGTGCTGGATCGGCAGGGACGATACCAGGAGTATCTCCACCTGGCTCAAGCCGAGGGACAGTTGGGGTTATATGTACTCATGTTAGCTCGCCTGGATCGCGTACAGGAGGCAGTAGACGTAGGGTTGCGATTTCTGAATCAACCCTCCCAGTTTTTGGCGCTGGCTAAGGTGCTGCGCGAGCGGCAGGAGCTGGAAGCCGCCCTGCGCATCGCCGAACGTGGACTGACTGCTGAGGGCTACAAGAGCGAGTTGGCCACCTGGCTCTGCGACCTGGCTGATGGGATGGGAGAGAAGGAGAGCGCGCGCGAGGCCGCGATAGTCGCGTTCCGCGAGATGCCCAGTTTGTCAGCCTATCAGAGAGTGCAGGAGCTGGCAAATGAACGCTGGCTGGAGATTCGAGAGGATCTGCTGACTCACCTACGTAGAACCTCCAGCTACTCCAACTCCCAAGCCCAGGTAGACGTCTTTCTCCATGAGGATCTTCTGGACGACGCCATCACCGCTGTCGAAAACGGCGCGAGCTACGATCTCATCGAACAGGTGATGGACGCCGTTGTGGAATACCGTCCAGAGTGGGTCATCGAAACCGCGCGCCGACAGGCGGAACGTATCGTCGAAGCTGGGCAATCCATGTATTATTACCATGCGGTAAGCTGGCTGAAGCGAGCGCGTAAGGCCTACCAGGCTGCGGGTCGTGATGTCGACTGGCGGGCGTACCTGGGTGAAATCCGCGACCGGCACAAACGCAAGTACAAGTTGATGCAGATGTTGGAAGAATTTAAATAAGCCATGAATTGATGCGGGCTAATCGCTATGAATGAAGCTAGCAGAAAACGGGTCGAGAGAGCTAAATGGCTGGCAGAGGTCTATGCGAGTCATCCTGACGTGCGGACAATCATTCTGGGTGGCTCTTCGGCACGGGGTTTGGCCCACGAGAATTCCGATATCGACCTTGGTCTGTTCTGGGCTGCAATTCCACCGCAGGAGACTCTCAGTGCCCTGTTACAGCTTGCCGGGGGGCGGTTGCGTCGCAGCGTTGACAATCGCCACCGGTATAGCGCTGGCAATCCCCGTCGTGAAGGGTGCATTGAAATTGCCACGCTTGAGCCAACGCATGACGCGCTCCAGGTAGATGTGGACTTTGAGCATGAGACGGTGACAGGGACTCAGGAAGTGCTAGCCCAAGTGCTGGACGAGGGCGACATGTCTCTGGAAAAACAAGAACTGCTCTCAGTCCTGCAGTCGGGAATCGTCCTGTACGGTCGCGATATCGCTGATGCTTGGCGGGTTAGAGCTCAAACCTACCCCGATGAGCTTGTCTTTAGGATGGTAAGTCACTATTGTGTCGGGATCGGCAAGCACTTGCTTGACCAGGTGTGCTGGACGCAAACGGAGGATTGGTTCTGTTTCTACGATGGACTCCTGGATGTTGGGCGCCGTCTGGTTTTGACCCTGTTAGGATTGAATCGGGTGTGGGCTTTCACAGATAATCCCAATCTGAAGGGGTTGAAGTCCGCTGCCGAAGGATTAGCGTGGAAACCTGCTCGCTTCGTTGACCGGTTCGGTCGCTCGTTACAGAGTAGCCCGAGCGCCGCTATTCAGGGCTTCGCCGATCTGACCGAGGAGATACTCGATCTCGTTGAAGTCCACCTACCAGGGATGAACATGTCGGACGATCGGGAGTCTTTAAAACAAGTGAGACGATCGTCGTGAAGTTGTGCTCCCATAGACTGAGACTCACCCTCATACACGCGCGGCATCGGATGTTGTCGCTCCCGCACAAGCATACACAGAGGGCAACTGGAACCTCAGATGTCTTATATTTCTATGCACTACATTAACCAGGCCCTTTTCTACAACCGGATTAGAGAGCTTGGTAGCAGAGTGGTCTTTTGACCCCAGTATCCCCGTCCAGCAGGCACTGTTCCAGACTTCTGTATTATCAGATTCAGGCATACAATCAAGAAAATGTATAAATCTGGATAAACCAATGCATA
The DNA here is from genome assembly GCA_963700595.1 of uncultured Chloroflexia bacterium. Taxonomy (GTDB): domain Bacteria; phylum Chloroflexota; class Anaerolineae; order B4-G1; family SLSP01; genus PWVB01. The sequence goes on along the minus strand of CAVOYE010000005.1, from coordinate 262,151 downwards.
ACCCTATGCCAGAAAACAAACTGATCGAGCGGATGATAAAAAGAATCCGGGACCCGGAGTTGGCCCGGTCGATGGGAACGTTTGGCGCATTCGAGGTATTTCCCATTACGACGACAGAAACCATCCGGGAAGCGGAACTTCACCTTGGTTTTACCCTGCCGGCGCTCCTGAGAGAGCTTTATTTGAAGGTGGGAAATGGCGGGTTTGGCCCTGGTTATGGCCTGTTTGGACTGCCCAATGGGGCTCCGGCAATCCACAGCGACGGGAAGTATTATGATTTAGTTTCGTTTTATCATCTGTATCGCGGCGAACAGCCTGCTCAACCCCTCAAACACGATTTTCAGACCCAGGGGAGTTTGTTTCTGGAGACCCTGGATGCATGGTTTGATCAACTTGTCCCAATCTGCGCCTGGGGATGCCACCAATACTCCCTGCTGGATTGTTCGCAGGCAGAAGCCCCGGTTATACATTACATTGGTCCTGGCGGAGAATTGATTTTGGAGTCCCCGTCATTTGCTGGGTGGATCATGGACTGGCTGAATGGGGTTGATTTATGGGCGAGGGTCAATAACGACTAAAGAGGCATGTCGCGATGTTTAAAAAGAAATCTGTAAAAAAAGAGCCCCTTATACCGGATGAATACGCGGTCAAGGTCGTGACGCTGGACATCAAGGGCGCCATACAACCCGGGGTCTCTTATACTGTCAGGCAATATACGGAGGATTTGGGGGATGGGGATACCCTCGAGATGGTTGCGATACCCGGGGGGATGTTTCGCATGGGCTCTCCAACAGGTCAGGGTTTTGACGATGAAAGACCCCTGCACAACGTCAGTGTCGCGCCTTTTCTGATGGGACAATATCCTGTTACCCAGAAACAGTGGCGTGCAGTCATGGATTGGGATCCGCCTTATCGATGCACAGGTGACAAACACCCTGTCGATCGCGTCTCCTGGAAGTCGGCGATGGATTTTTGTGCCAGGTTGTCGAAGCGAACCGGAAGGAACTACCGCTTGCCCAGTGAGGCAGAATGGGAATATGCCTGCCGGGCAGGGACACATACACCCTTCTACTTCGGTGAAACCCTGACGACTGATGTGGCGAACTACGTTGGGGAACACACATACAGCCAGGAGCAGAAAGGCCTGTACCGCCACGTAACAACTGAGGTCGGGAGTTTCCCGCCCAATGCGTATGGGCTGTACGATATGCATGGCAATGTCTGGGAGTGGTGTGCCGATACATGGCACGATGATTATTCGGGTGCGCCAGGTGACGGGCGCGTCTGGCAGGCAAGGAACAAAGATTCCCGCGTCCTGCGCGGTGGATGCTGGCATGACCCGCCGGGCCTTTGCCGCTGCGCTGCCCGTTTGAAATCCGGAATGTCTGATGGAGAGGATTACTTTGGGTTTCGGGTGGCGTTGGACATGGAAGAACTATGACAGGATTCCAGGTGCGGGTCGCGTTCGACCGGCAACCTCTAGCGCTAAAGCGTATGCTCCGTGCGCTCGAGGATCGCCTGCTGCAGCGCCGGTGAAAGGCTGTTGAAATAGGCCGAGAAACCGCCCACCCGCACGATCAGATCTTCGTGAAGCTCGGGATGTTGCAAGGCGTCCTCCAGAACCTCACGGTCCACAACCGTGAGCTGAATCTGCATGCCCCCCATCTCAAAATATGTGGTGATGAGGTCGCGGATCGCCCGGCGTCCCTCCTGGGAGGTGAATATACGCCCGGAGAAACGCATGTTGAGCACGGGCGTGCCGGTCGCCAGCTGCAAGGGCAAGCGCGTGACGCTCCGCAGCATGGCAGTGGGACCGCTGCGGTCCCGCCCGGTGACCGGTCCAATCGAGTCCGCAAGGGGTTCACCCGCGCGCCGCCCGTCCGGCGTCGCTCCCACTTTCGCACCCTCAGCGGCATAAGTCGTGAACATAATCGTTGAAGGCAGGAAATGCCCGCCACGCCACGGCGCGCGCCCTCGAAATGCATCAAAGACGTGCTGCGCGATGCCGGCAGCCAATCCATCGACCTCCGGCACATCATTGCCGAAGCGCGCGCAGCGGCGCAGACGCTGGCGCAGGGCATCGTTTCCCGCGAAATCCCGGGCAAGGAGCGCCAGCAGGTCCGCGCCGGAAATGGTTTTTTGATCAAAGACGGTTTCTTTTATAGCCTGCATGGAATCCACAACGTTGGCAATCCCCGCCACGTTGACGACGCTCCAGTTGTACCGCGCGCCTCCGGCGTTGAACTCTTCGCCGCGGTCTATGCAGTCGTCGATCAGCAGGCTGCGCATCGGCTGGGGCCGCAGCTGCGCCTTTGACTGCTGAAGGCGGTTAACGCCCTCGACTATGTCCGCAATGACGCTGTCCACGTCCGCTTTGAAAGCATCCAGCAAATCGTCAAAGCACAAGAGTGTCGGGAGATGATCCTGGAGCGTTTTCTCCAGGATTAAAGGCAGGTGAATGCCCGCATCCAGGGAGCCTACGTTCGAACATCCGTGGATCATGGTCTCCGTGCAGCCACCTCCGTTCCAGAGCACGACATCTTCCGCGGTGACGCCGAGGTCAGCAGCCATCAGCGATTGGATATAAGCCCAATCGTTATAGAAAGCAGGCTGCCCGCAGCCGGTTGCCACAGCGTCCAATGCGGCATCCCAGATGACATCCGGCATATCCACTCTCACGCCCAGCTCGTAGGATGGGCGGTGTCTGTGATGCACAGCCTCCAGGCAAAGGCGTGTGACTGCGTTGTAGGCGGGTTCCCCTCCAGCCAGCGATCCCCCGATCGCGGAGCTCCAGGCGTCGTTTGCCGCCACATTATCGGTAAATGCGCGCAGCAAGGTCCCGTGCGTGATCGCGACGTTAGTTCGACGGACGCGATATCCTACCTCGTAGAAGGGAAACAGCTCGCGGTCAATCCGTCCGGGATTGTCGCAATCGTCCATATAAAAAACCAGATTATAGGCAACGAGCGCTTCATAGAAAGACCGGGCAGGCTTGAAGGGAACGTGCCATAGGGCCTCCAGCAGGCGTCCGCGGCGCCGCGCAACCTCAGCTGTCTCGCCCTGCCAGTTTTCGAGAGTCGCCACAATCCTGCGGTGCCAGGACCGGATGCCTTCCACAACATCACTCAACCCCAGATAGAAATCAACCCTTCCTGCATCCCCGCTTTGCTCAGCACGCTGCAAACCCGCTGTCACCCGCGCCGCATAGGTATCCAGTCCTTCCCGGAGAACGCGACCGTAATTCGGGATGCTGTGGGTGTACCCCCAGCCCCCCACGGTATGCGGGGAGCTCCAGACGCGTGACTGTTCAGCCAGGCTGGATAGGGCTTGATCCAACGCCTCCAAAGTATCCCGCTCAGTACCGTCGGCTGTCGTAAGGGCTGCGGTCAGGGCTTCGTGATTATAGGCCCACGTGTAGGAATAGGAGGGCGCGACGATCTGGTTCTCTTTCACGTCCACCCCTGTAACGGGACCGGAAGGGTAAAGCCATTCACCCCCATAAGCTGGCAGCGCGCGGTTTTCGAACCGTCGCCGGGCAGCCAATGACCAGCGACGCATCGGGCTGGCGTCAGGCTGCTCGAAGTATCCGGCAGCAAAGTATTCTCCCAGGCGCATCAAGCACGCATAATCAGGAAGGGCCAATTTTATTATCTCCTGCCATAATCGGTTTATTGAACTATATATCAAAACAAAGCGAAGGAAAATGATACCTGGTTAAAGACTTTATCATTGACACGAATGCAACGAATTCTACCAAAGAGCTAAATGGTAAACGGCTTTCCGGGAATCTTCTACAACACTACAATCATAATGTTCCGCAAAGCCGTTTCATTTTTAGAGGTTTTCCAGGTCGGTGTTGCCGACCTGGAAAACCTCTTCTTTTACTCTGCGGCGCGGGTGTGTGGAAAGAAAACCCCTTTCCACACCTGGCAGAAACGGCAAATACGCCCGTTTCTGCTCTTATTTGGACATGATCAGGACAAATTCGACGCGCCGCGCTTTCTTCATTGGGGTGTGTCGGTTGCCTTGGGCAACCGACACACCCCTTAAAGCAGGTGGCGGGGCGAAGGTCTCCCTTGCATGCAGAAGCTCCGTGTTCCGCCCCGCCACAGCGTCGTGCTAAAGGCAAACCATTATAGTATTTGCAAAGTGCGGAGTATACACACTTATTACCGCTGCGGAAAAGTGACGGACACCCAATTATAAAACCCGAGTTGACTCAGGCGGAAACAAGTCCTACACTGAACATATACTGCACAAAAGTTAAATACAGAAAAGTTTCCTAATTCTTATTCTACACCAAAGGAGCGATCCAACATGATACTGCGTAACGACTTACGAGCTGAAAGCGCCCCTGACGATCTGGAAGTGCTGCAGCTGACAACCGGGTCTTTACCGGGTTCGCATCTCTATATGGAAGCCCAGGTATTTACGCCGGATTCTGCCCGTTTATTGCTCCACGAGTCCGCAACAGCGCACGGATCCGATCAGAACGACCCGCATCACCGCTATCTGGTCTGTGACCTTGCGGAAAAGGGGAAACTGTATCCGCTGACAAGTGAAGTCGGGGTCACAGCCCCATCAGTTTCGCCGGATGGGCAATACGTATACTACTTCGTGGATAAAACAACCATAAACGGCGGAATTCTCATTTTGAAACGCGTTGCGCTCGACGGGACAGACCGGCAAACACTCCTTGTCCTGGATACGCCGCTTCCCGGCACAAACCGCCGCCCGAGCCTGATCTACCCCCTGTCGACCATTCGCGCAGATGGGCGGAAGATAGCGCTGTCTTGCTATCTCGGAAACGGACAGATGGATGGGGTGCTGTGGGGACTCATGGTCTTTGACCTTCCCAGTTTGTCGGTCGAACTCATCCTGAGCGGGCAAAGCTGGTGCAATGTCCATCCGCAGTACTCCCGCTCAACAGCTGACGAACACCTGCGCGATATTCTCATTCAGGAAAACCACGGCAATTTGTGTAATGCTGCCGGAGAGATTCAAAGGCTGGTCGGGGGCACGGGCGCCGACATCCACGTGATCAGGGATGACGGTACGGATTTCCGAAACATGCCCTGGGGACGCGACGGTAACGAATCCTGCCAGGGACACCAATGCTGGCGCGGCAGGACGGCATGGGCAATCACCAGCACTGGGACCAAGCAGCCTCCCGAACAGCAGTTACTTGAAAGCCAGGCGGTACCTTACACGGGACATCTCGGCGCTGCATCGCCGCAAGGTGTCCGAAATCACCTCAGTCGGAGTTTTTCAGATCCGTGTTTCTCCCACTTCGCTACCGATATTAACGGTGCCCATTTGATTACGGATACGACTGCCGCCGACCAGGGAGGTCGGATATGGGTCGCGGCACTGGGACAACCGGGACAGGACCCGCTTGCATCTTGGACATGTCTTGCCGCTCCCCGTTCATCCTGGACGAAGGACGCGCATATACATCCATTTCTTTCCCCGGACGGCACAAAAGCGTTTTTCAACTCGGATGAATCAGGCATATTACAGGCTTATATGATACGCGGGTTGGAACGCATCCTGTGACCTCTAAAATTTGACTTATGCAAAAACAAGTTCGAAGCTCAATTCCAAAAGGGGGAAAGTTATGAAGCCAGATCCAACAAAACTCAGGGATATCGCAGGGATAAAGACCCCACTGATCGGATTCTACGATGTATCTGACCCGGAACCTTTTGCGCCTTTTGCCAAACTCAAACGCTGCTATTTTGAAAGTTACGGGAATTGGCTGCAAGGTGAAAGTATTTGCATCGCGGAAAATGAATCCCTTTGCAGAGGCGGGAGATATTGGATTGGCGGGGTCGAGTTTACTAGCCGTGAAAACTTCGCCAGAGGTTTGAATGAACGTGAGGGATTCAAATCCTCGGACGCATTGATGTGTCAATGGCTTGAAAACCTGAAACCATACAGGATCGAAAATGGATATGTTGTTATAGGTCCATTAAAAGATGGTCAATATGAACACCTCAAGACTGTTACATTTTATGTTAATCCAGACCAATTAAGTCTTTTGCTCCTCGGTGCTGAGTACAACAATGCATCCATAGAGGATAATCCGGTGACGATTGCATTTGGTTCTGGTTGTGGGCAAATGGCGGCGTTGTTTGGTGACTTTGACACGGCTGTGCCAGAGGCTGTGATTGGCGCAACCGATATTGCGATGCGGGAGCATTTACCGCCCGACATCCTGGCATTTACGGTCAATAAGCCGATGTATCAACAGCTTTGTGCGTTGGATGAAAATAGCTTTCTGTATAAACATTTCTGGAAAAGGCTCCAAAAAGCCCGGGGGACAAGTTAACTTCAATAAGGAGGGTGATAATCCGTGAGAGTGTCTTGATTAACAACCTTATGAAAGCAGGGTGGAAAGATTTTAATCCAGGAACGTTTTTAAAAGTTGATTTTGACACAATTGGCAAAGCAAAATTAGCCAAATTCTAAGTTTAGCCGTATGTAAAAAAGTGAACCACATCCCCCGCTATTCTGCCTATTGACCCCATACGAATCAGATTTACACTATTTCTCAGAACAATATAAGACATTTTCCCGGCATTCCACTACGATGTATGTCAGATCAAACGGGAAGCAGTCCATAAGTGTTCATAAATCCATAGCGAAAAGGATGTGCACCTTATGAAATCATCGCAGGCAGGTATGGCATCGGGATGTGTGACCTGGTTCATTGTGTTCCTGTTATTGGGGAGTTGTCTTGTACCCGTTGGGGTAATTGTTGGCGGAATTACATCCGGGCTTAACGCGGATTTTGTGACGCGTACCCTTGGTCCTTATATGTGCCCGGAGGGGAGTACTGCCGAAGTTCACACCTTCACAACTGCCGGTCGGGATGTCACCGGATTTGGTACTTTGACCACGGCATATGAAGCGCGCTGCGTCAATACGAATGGCGTCATTGTCAAGGACCTGGGGCCCACACTTGGTTTTATCTGGACCGGGATAGTTGCCGCCATTGGATTCATCGCTGCGCTGCTGCTTGCTTTCCTTTCAGCGGCGCCTGTCGGGGCAATTGTGGGAAATTTTCTGAACCACCAGGCGAACGTATAGCACGGACCATACAGCACCCTATACAATTAATACGAATATGATTATAATTATAATATAAAAAGAATCTCAAAATACAGTCTGATTGGAGATATCCATGACGCCTATGTCCGCCCGAGTTGCTTTCCTTCTGCGCCGGTTGTTTTCACCGGCGCTGATTCTTGTTCATCGTCCTGATGCTGCTCCCAGCTCAACCAGCCAGCGCAGAAACCATTGTTAACGGCAACATCACCCAAAACACTACCTGGAGCGGTTCAGTGCGCGTCACTGCCGCTGTCAGCCTGCTATCTGGGAAACGCTTGGTCATCCTACCAGGGACCGTCATTCGCTTCGATAGTGGCGCAGGCATAGATTGTTATGGCCAGATGCTTTCGCTGGGCGAGACCAGCAGCCCGGTCGCATTTACCAGCGATGTGGGCTACTGGCGTGGCCTGAAGTTTCTTGACGATGATGTCCTGTATGGACCATCGGAGTTATGGGGTACGGTTATCGAAATGGGCGGCACACAGGGTGGTAGTGTGATCATTGATAACGCCCAGGTGACCATTGCCAACAGCGAAATCCGGGACGGTATCGGTGACGGCGTCCTGGGCTACGCCAACGGGACAGCTGTCATCAGTAATACACTGATCACCGGTCAGCTTGGCTATGCCCTGCGCTTTAACGACCCCGGCATTGATCCGCAATTGGCGCGCCTGCAGGCGACCAACAACGGTCATAATGTCGTCGCCCTTGGCGGCGGCAGCAGTTACATGTTTGGCGATCGGCTGTGGGAAAACGCTGGCATTCCCTATGAAATCTTCTTCACCGGTTTCACCGTAGCTGAGGGGGAAACGCTGACCATCGAGCCTGGCGTGACCCTGCGTTTTGTCACCAGCAGTTCCCTGTATGTGGCGGGCCGGCTCATCGCCGCCGGAACGCCCGAACAGCCGATAACCTTTACCGCGGTCGATCCTACGCCCGGCTCCTGGGGCGGGATTAATCTCATTGGGACGCACACATCCCCGGCTATGGCTGTCATCAGCCATGCCACCATCGAATATGGAGGTTCCGGCCCTTCTGGCGGTAACCTGCGGGTGGAAAGCGCCAACGCTGTCGTTGAGTACAGCCGCATCCAGCACAGCGCGGCGTATGGCGTGCACGTCGCCGGCGGCGGAGCGCCGAAGATTACTTTCAGCCAGATCACCGATAACGCCCTGGGGGGTGTTAAAACCATCCGCAACGATATTCAAGTTCCGGCGATCAACAACTGGTGGGGGCACGCCAGCGGACCGTTCCACCCCACCAGCAATCCTGGAGGCCTGGGGAATGCAGTCAGCGATAATGTGCTCTATAATCCATGGCTGACAGACCCCGCGTTAGCGGGCCCCGCAGCCACCCGTCCTGCCGAGCTGCAAGTGCAGGTCATCGGGCAATCCAACTTCGTCCCTGGCAGCCGCCAGACTTACGCCTTTGCTTACCGCAATGGGACGCCCGGCACCATCAACAATGCCGTACTGGTAGCCTATCTACCGGACACCGCCACCTATCAACACAGTGAAGGCAGCGGTCTTTATTGGGCTGCCCGAGAACAAGTTTTCTGGAAATTGGGGAATTTACTACCCGGCGCTCAGGGGATTGTCGCCATGAGCGTGGAATACGCCTGGGGCATTCCGTTTGGTGTGAGCGATGCTGTGGCAGCCGCCATCGGGGGCACGAACGCTCCCAATGACCTCATCGTCATTAACGACTATCTCACCTACACGCCGCCAACACTTACCCGCACAGCACTCACACAGAGCCAGGCTAACATTATCCTTGCCGGCAACGCCGAAGCCACTTTACTCTACAATCAGGCCCTTGGCGAGGGTTTCCAATTCATCGATGCTTACAGCAACAACCGCTCGGATGGGAAAGCGTTTGACGAGATCAACCTGCTGAAAATCGGCCCCCCGCTAACCTACCAGAGTGTGATTGTTCATCCCACGAATGCCGTAGCCCAAAGTTTTAACCGGAATGGGTACACGATACGTACCAGCGCCAGTCGCCTGTTTTTCAACCCGCAAACACAGGCATGGACCGACCAGACGCCCACGCAGCAACTGGGAATCTTCGGACCATATCTCGTAAACAGTACTTTCGTAAAGTGCATGAGTAACTGCACGCAGGAGATGCTGAAATCAAACATCTTCAGTAAGGTGGTTAAAGTTGCTGATATTGCTGACGGCGTTGCGGCATGCGTGGAAGCTGGCAATAATTCAGGCAACACCAATGCGGTCATTGACTGCGGTAAAGCCATCGGATCGAAAATCCCGGTGATAGGCGACGCGGTTGACTACGGTACTGAATTGGGAAAGTGTAATTCCGATTGCAACGTCAATCATGAAAGCCATGTCTGCACAAAGGATTTATATGAGTGCAACAACCAGGGCGCATGGGTGTGGCTGACCGGACCGGAAGCTACCGTGCGCAAGTGCGATACAGAGACAGGCTTATATTTTGCGACCACAGCCTATAAAAAATGTACGTACTTTAGCAAATGCGTTATTAACGATGATGTGCCCTCCTGCCAGGACTGTTCAAACAAACAAGGTGGGCAGCAAATGGCTGCGAGTTCGGAATTGCGCCTGTTTCCGGCATCCAGCACAAGCCCGGAGCAGCCAAACGCAATCTCGACCTCCAGCAGCCAGAATGCATACTGCCCCTACTGCTCACCCGCGCAAGACCCCAACGCCAAGCTGGGCGTGGAGGGCTTGCTGGCGCCCGGACAAACGGTGGAGTACACCGTACAATTTGAAAATGTGGGGGCAGGTGCGGCTTTCGGCGTGTTCGTGATGGACCAATTATCCAGTGTATTCGATGAAACTACCCTGGTACTTGGTGCAGCGGGGAAATACCTGTCCGGTTCGCGCACTATCATGTGGGATGTCGGGGAGCTGGCAGCCAAAGACCAGCCTGGTGCATCAGGTGAATTCACATTCACGATTAAACTGCGCGCTGACGTACCCGCTGGGACGGTGGTTATCAACCAGGCCAAGGTTTACTTCCCGAGTGTGCCGGAAATCACCCCCACGAATGCGGTCGTCAACATCGTCCAGCCATTGGTGGGAGCTGACCAGAAGATCAACACGCTTTTCAGCCATCCTGTATCTTTCCAACTCAGGGGGGTCAGTGCTGCTGGCGGCACGCTGAGCTATCAGGTAACACAACAACCTTCCTTCGGCAAACTCACCGGCACAGCGCCCAACCTGACCTATACCCCTATGGCAGGCTTCTCCGGACCGGACCATCTCTATTTCACCGTCACCAATAGTTCAGAAACCAGCCTGCCGGCGCAGGTGAGTTTTGATGTGCGGGCAGAAAAATTATACCTGCCCCTGGTCATGCGCTAAGGCTCACGATATTGCGCATTATAAATTGGGATCGCTAAAAAGGAGCGTTACAATGACGCAAATACAAAGAATCGCACCGTGCTTGTGGTTTGATCATCAGGCTGAAGAGGCCGTCCAATTCTATGTTTCGATCTTTAAGAATTCAAAAATCCTGGATGTGTTCAGGTATGGCGAAGCCGGGTACGAGATTCATGGACAACCCGCTGGACAAATCAATTTCATTAATTTCGAACTCGATGGTCAAACATTTACGGCAATGAACGGCGGTCCCTTCTTCAAGTTTAATGAGGCAATTTCACTCCAGGTGCACTGCGCGACACAGGATGAGGTGGACTATTATTGGGAAAAGTTATCCGAGGGTGGAGATAAAGATGCCCAGCAGTGCGGTTGGCTGAAAGACAAGTATGGTGTTTCCTGGCAGGTGATTCCCATGGAGCTGCTTGAATTGATCAGCGATCCGGAGTCAACTAGATCCCAAAGCGTGTATGCACGTATGCTGCAGATGAAAAAACTGGACATCGTTGAACTGCGCAACTTGTATGACAGAGCTTGCGAAATGTGCGAACAGGAACAAAAACAGGAGGATGGATTCCTCGCTTTGCTGTCTGCCCCTGCGAGACGCGCTCTGGAAGGGGAAGGGATCACAACCCTTGCGCAACTTGCCACATACAGTGAAAAAGAATTGCTCAAGCTTCACGGTCTGGGGCCCAGCGCAATACCAAAGCTGCGGAGCGCCCTGGAATCAGCAGGATTGAATTTCAACAGAGAATAAGTCCGTAAACAGGTCTTTTATTCTGTCTTGATGGGCTTATACACAACCCATTGATGGGAAAGCGTGCCGGCGCCCGGATCATAAACCATGGTTTCACCGGCAAATGGCCCGCTCATGGATAATGATCTCGGTCTCACTGATGGGATACAGCGGACCGATCACGCCTGGCATCGTGAGAACCCCGTCTTCTATCCGTATCTCATCCCGCCCAATCACCTCAGTTCCAGGCTTTCCCGAAGGCAGCCGCACCACCAGTTCATACGCGCCGCTTAACGCTTCCCACAGCGCGGGTGTCTCCCCAATTTCAGGATACCTGGGGCAAATCTCATAAGCAAAGCCGCCGATATTGACTATCATCAGCACATCCTGACCGGTTTCGTCCCCTGCGTAAAATGCAATTTCCAACGCATCCAGATCAATGGGAAGCTTGAACAGGTTCGCCAAACCCAGGCGCACCAGCCAATGGCTCACCCGGAACCGGCTTTGATCTATCGGGATTAAGTCCAGATTCATCCCCTGAATATTGGCTTTGAGCCTACCACCGCGCACTGAAACATCCATCACCTGCCCCCAGGCGATGAAGCGACCCGCATACGATTCAAGCAGGGACCGCTCAAGAGCAACTGCCGGTTGTGGCGTGTTGTGAGGAGCCACAATGCCGTATTTGGCTTCCAGCATTCGTTCAAGGATCTCCACAGCCAGAGAAACCGAGAGGGGACCTTCAAAGCTGACCGCGTTGGCAAAGAGCACAATCCCCAGTTTCCGCTCAGGGAGCAGGGCCACCAGCGCACCGGTGCCTTCACCTGGACCGCCGTCATGCCAGACCATAAATTCAGAACCCAGCACGCGGCTGATCTTCCAGCCCAGGCCCATTTGCTGAGGATCCCGCCGGCTCGAGAACTGATCCTCGAACATCAGTGCCAGTGTCTCCGCATTGATGATCTGCTCGCCGTGAACTTCCCCACCCCGAAATATAAACCTGGCGAAATCAGCCATATCCTCAAGCGTCGCATACAGGTTTCCTGACGGCAGGCTGGTGATATCCCCTTGCGCGAGAGGATAATAGTCACCTTTATCATACGCGTAACCCAGGGCGACATCGTGTTTCCCAGGTAATCCTGTAGACAAAAATGCGCTGTCTTCCATCCCTATCCTTGCCAGCAAGCCTTCTTGCATATAATGTGCAAAGTCTTCACCCCTCAGTTCCTGAATAACAGCGCCAAGGACGTCAGGACCGATATTGATGTATTTGTACCGCGCGCCAACGGGAAATGCCATGTGGCAGTATTTCAGCGAGTCAGCCATTTCCCGCAGCACGTCAGGGTCTCCAGGTCCGGAACGCAGCGCATAACATTCATTGCGCGGGAGTCCCGAATGATGCGCAAGGAGACTGCGAACCGTGATTGGACCGGAATCCGGGAAGCGGCTCTGAATGGAAAAATCAGGGAGATAGTCGGTGATGGGAGCATCCAGGTCAACCAGCCCTTCCTCAACCAGCCGCATGGTCTCAATGGCGGTAAAAACCTTGGCAACAGACCAGAGTTTGTAGATGGTATCAATCCGCGCCGGTATGGCTTCCTCTATATTCGCCATGCCAAATGCTTCCTGCCAGATCGTATCCTGATCGTCGATCAGGGCCACAGCCACACTGGGCAAATGGTGCTGCTTCATCAGTTGCCGGATTCGATAGTCGGCGTAGTCCACCGCGTAGGTGTAATCTCCCGGCTTCTGTGGGTTAGGTTTCCGGGGTGCAGCGCTTTGCCGGCGGTAAAGCGCTGCACCTGCCAGGGAAACCACAAAGACGAGTGTAACAATCACTGTAACCACATGTTTACGTTTAAACATCAGAGCTACTCCCACCGCCAGAACTTGATCGTCAGGGCGAGTAAAACCAGCAGCCACCCGCCAAGGACGGCGAAATCCACCCAAAGCGGGTACATCGGCGATGCGCCGACCATAATCTGGCGCAGGGCATCGCTCAAGTATGTCAGGGGCAGGATAGCCGCCAGGGGCTTGAAATAGGCAGGCAGCGTCTCCACGCTGAACATGCTGCCTGACAGCATCATCATCGGAAAGTTGATAATCTGGATCACCACCGCACCGGCTTCAGCAGAGGTAAATAGGCTGACCAGGCAGTAGCCCATGCCGGTGGACACCAAAGAGCCCAGGATCACCATAAGGGCAAACAGCACCCAACTGCCGGCGATCCGCACCCCGAAAGCGGCATAACCCACCAGCAGGAACAAAGCCGCCTGCAGCAAGCCTACGGTCAGACTCCAGGCGACATGCCCTGTCAGGAAGGTCAAAGGCGATAGAGGTGTGAGACACAGGCGGCGCAACACCTGCTTCTGACGCAGGCGACCCACCTCAGCGGTTGTGCTGAACAGGCCCTTCCAGATCATCGATATACCCAGAAAACCGGCGAGGTGAAAATCGATCGCCCGCAAAGGGTGCGTCAGCACGCTCTTTTCTTCAATGACCAGCAAACGCGGCGCAGCACTCAGGGTCAGATTAACCTCACCCAGGTAAGTGCGGACGAAACTCAGACCCGTGCCGACCGAAAGCGGTCGCGCCGGATCGTAAAGCACCTCTACCTTGATGGGTTCTCCGAAGGCGAGTCCATCGGTTGCACCTGCCGGCAGCACAACGACCACGCTGACCTCCTCCGCATTCAACATCCTAACCATCGCATCCCGCGTGCCGCGTTGTACATGCAGCATCGTCTGCCCTTCCAGCCCGGAAAGAATCTGCTCCCCCGCTATGCCACGGTCCTCGTCCACCACACCCACTTCCAGTGTAAACGTATCTCCACCGCCAAAGATCAGCCCAAAAAAGACAGCCAGGGCCACCGGCAGCAGCAGCACCAGAAACAGTGTGAAACGATCCCGCAGAAATTCCCGGGCATTCGCCAGGTATAGCGCCCACAAGCTTTTGATATGACAACCATTCACGATCGGATCCTCCTCCCCGTCAACTTGAGAAACACGTCCTCCAGTGTCGCCTGGCGTATGACCATATCCTTAAACGCCAGCGCGCCAGACGAGACCAATTCGAACAAACCCGCCATTGTACGGGGAACCTCATCCGAATAAAGCGTCGGACAACCGTCCTCGTAAAGCACCCCATTGACCCCCGGCAGAGCCGTTAAAGACTCACACGACAGTTCGCCCAGGGGAACAAACTCAATCGCTGTCTCTTTGAAATGACAGTTGATGAGCGCCTCAGGCGTATCGAGGGCGATAACCTGCCCGTGGTCGATCACCGCCACGCGATCGCACAACTGCTCAGCCTCTTCCATATAATGCGTCGTAAAGAAAACCGTCTTTCCAGCTTGCTTGAATCCGCGCACGATCTCCCACAACCCCCGCCGGGCTTGCGGATCAAGACCGGTCGTCGGCTCATCCAGGAAGATCAACTTCCGGATCGTTGACCAGGGCGAGGGCCACAGCTAAGCGCTGCGCCTGTCCGCCGGAAAGAGTCTGGGTCTGTATCCTGGCTTTTTCCTGCAAACCGACCATGGCTATCAAATTCTCCACCGGGCTGGAGCGGGTGTACAACTGCGCGAATAAATCGATCTGTTCCCGCACCGTCAAACGGGGATACAGTCCGGTGGTCTGCAATTGTGCTCCGACGCGCGCCTTGATCTGGCGGGAGTGCGTACCGTGCTCCAGCCCCAACACAGAGATCGTCCCCGCATCAGGCTGCCGGAGGCCCAGGACACATTCCACGATCGTCGTCTTACCCGCGCCGTTTGGTCCAAGCAGGCCAAAAATTTCACCCGCCCCAACCTCAAAGGTCACACCGTCGACTGCGCGCACGTCTCCGTACCGCTTGATCAATCCATTGACCTGAACAGCTAATTGATTCATCCTCTTACCCCTTTTGCCTGACTTCCTGAGCGGAGTCCCGCATGAAGTGTGCCAACGCAAACCCTTTCTTATAGGATACGCTACAAGCTTCCCCAGCGCACCGTCCCGGTGGGCGGACCTGACCCTGTACCTTTGGACAATGTCCATGAAGACAATTGCGCTTGCTGCGCTTTCTTGGTAATATGAACTGGAGGTCGAGACATGCTACGGCAAAAAGACAAAAGTGAACGCCCCGAAGAAAACATGGTCGACGGAGGGCCTTTCTTCGTCATCATTTCTCTTATTGTTGTTGCCGGGTACGTGGTATTCATTAAAGACGCTCCCAGGCAGCAAACGCCGTGGCAGCTGGCACTGGTTAGCATTTTGGTCATCGCCCACATCGTTTTCTTCTGGCTCATCCCGCGGCTGATCTACAAACGATCAGGGATGCCGGTCTACTTTGCAGTGCAGGGAGTCCTGGCTTTCATCGTAGGATTGTTGACGCCAGGGCACTGGTTGGCGATCATCCTATACATGAGTTTAACCGGGATGGCTGTAGCTTTCTTGTGGCCCAATCTGCGCGCGGTCGCAGCCGTTGTCCTGCTCGGTCTCGTCCTGTCGTCTTACCACCTGGTTATATCCTGGGGATGGCGCGGATTTTTTCAGTTTTTGCCCAATCTCGGGATCGCAATTTCCTTTGTGGTCATTTACGTCGGCCTCTTCACCAGGCAAAAGCAAGCCCGTGACCAGGCACAAGAGCTGCTGCAAGAATTGGAAAGCGCGCATCGCCAACTGCAGGCGTACGCTGATCGCGTTCAGGAAATGAGCATCAGCCAGGAACGGCAGCGCATGGCTCAGGAACTGCACGATACGCTGGCTCAGGGGCTGGCTGGGCTGATCCTGCAGCTGGAAGCGGTGGACAGCCACCTGGAGGACGGGAGCACACCTGAGGCCCGGGAAACAACCCAGCGCGCAATGGAGCTTGCCCGGACGACACTGCACGAAGCGCGGCGCGCGATACAAGCCCTGCGCCCGGTGGCTTTAGAGTACAACAGCCTGGTGGATGCCTTGAAGCACGAAGTTGACGAATTTGCGTCAACCACGGAAATCCACGCTGTCTTCCAGGTCGATTCGGATGTGCCTGACATACCCGATGGGGATGCCCAGGACATTCTGCGCATTGTTCAGGAGAGCCTGACCAACGTAGCCCGGCACGCCGGCGCTTCCCGGGTCGTTGTTCGGCTCGAAACGCACGGAAACGGGCTACATCTGACAGTCCAGGATGACGGCAAAGGTTTCGATCCCGACCTGGTGACCGGACAACAGGGATCGTTTGGATTGCGCGGGTTGCGGGAGCGTGCCGCGCACCTGGGTGGTGAGTTGACGGTACGCAGCGCGCCAGGCAGGGGAACAACGGTGATCCTGGATATGGCGGGGGTTCAAGATGATAATGGAGAGGCAACATGATCCGCGTGCTGATTGCTGATGACCACATGGTCGTGCGGGAGGGTCTGCGCGCCATCCTGGACGTGGCGCCCGATCTGCTTCTGGTGGGTGAAGCAACTGACGGAGCAGAGGCGGTGCGGCTTGTCCAGGAGACCACGCCCGACGTGGTGTTGATGGATTTGCGGATGCCCGGTGTGGATGGCATCGAGGCTATCCGGCAGATCAAGGCGCGTTATCAGAACGTTCAGGTGGTCATCCTGACGACCTATGACGACGATGGCTATATCGTGCGCGGATTGCGCGCCGGCGCGCGGGGATACCTGCTTAAAGACTGCGCGCGTACAATGCTCTTTGAAACCATTCGTGCTGCCGCCCGGGGGGAATCCCTGCTGCCGGCGGATGTGGTCGACAAAGTCGTAGCCCACCTGGAAAACCCGCAGCAGGCTGAGCCGGAAACATTGTCAGGACGCGAAAAGCAGGTATTGATTCTCCTGGCTCAAGGCGCAACCAACAAAGAAATCGCTTTCACGTTAGGCATTGCTGAGCGTACGGCAAAGGCGCACGTCACGAACCTTTACAACAAACTGGGCGCCAGCTCCCGTGCTGAAGCTGTCGCTATCGCGATGCGCAGCGGGTTGCTGCCAAACGCGCCTGAAACCTAGCGCCTTGTAAACTAAATAACTAAAAACTAATCACTTCACAATCAACGCCCAAAAAGGGCTAAACTACATTTTGACTCCTGTAGTCTAGGGCCTTGTGCCCGTTCCGGGGTGTATAAACGCAATATGGCATCAACAATAACTTAGTTTACAAGGCACTAGTGGGTCGTTTGGCACGACAGTTGTCAATGCCTACGCTTTCATTATGGCTATGTGCAAGTCAAATGACCCACTAGTGCATTGTTAAGATGAATATTGGCAAAACGATCAACACAATAGATCGAGGCACTCATCGTTAAACTAGATTTGTCATTCCCGCTTGCAAGCGGGAATCCATCCGGGTTTCATTGCTATGCTGTTGGTACAATTCTTCAAGAATCACTTTAACAGAGCACTAGCATTATTAACGACAAGTTCCATGAAAAAATGTGTTTTTTTAACGCAAAACCGGAGAATCGCAGAATTCTTAAAGTTACCAAAATTTACAGCAGAAACACAGCTAAAGTCGATGAATATCGCTATAAATTTGAAGTAAGCTCTGCGTCTTTGCGTTTAAATTTTCAGTTATTTCTGGTGAGTCATACACATAAAGGAGAATAAATCACATGGAAGAAATCTATAAAATCGAGATTGTGGAGGACGCGAAGGAGATCCCCTGGGGGGTCATCGGACCGGCGATCAGTGAATTCAACGAGCAGCAGGCTGGGGATGACCAGGGAAAGAACCTGTGTTTCGTGCTCCGCGACCCCGATGGCAGCGTTGTCGGCGGTGTGATTGGCGCCACCTACTGGAATTGGTGCTATATCAATTTGCTGTGGGTCAGAGAAGATCTGCGCGGGAAGGGATATGGGCACCAACTCCTGGAGCTGGCTGAAGAGGAAGGGCGAAAGCGGGGTGCAGAATTCTCCCATCTGGACACATTCAGTTTCCAGGCGTCGGATTTCTATAAACGGCAGGGCTACCAGGTGTTTGGAGAACTCAGGGAATTCCCGCCCGGGCACCAGCGCTACTTTATGAAAAAACAGCTTTAAAGTCACTGTCACCTTCAAACAATGTAGTCTTTTTAGATAACGGTTCAATAACAATAACCTGTTTATCGGTTGCGAATACGGTGCGCCGGTTGGCGGCTAACCCTTGGTTAGCTTAGCCAACCGGCGCACCGCCACGTTCCATTTTAGAGAAGTCTCCATAGAAAAAGGGCGGGTGCATTAATTTCGGGGTCAAAAAAAGATTGGTGTCGTTTTAATATGGGCTTGCATCCCGTTGAGGAAATGTCGGGGCGGGAGCCGCGACCGGTCAATGACGAGTGGCTATTCAGCGCCGCTTCAGGCACTCGCCCTAGTAAAACTAAAACTACACAACACACAGAAAAATGACTATAATGAAATAAAAGAATATCGTTGGGAGGAGCGGTCCTCGATCAAGGTTGCCCGTAATGCCAAATGACCTGATTGATATTGTGAAGAGCTTTTGCCTGTAGAAAATATCAAAGAGAACAATATGAAAATAAGAATGAGTCCAAATATTGCAGTGAGAAACCGGGATTATGCTGCGGCAGTTGCATTCTACGCCAATGTGCTTGGCTTCGAAAACAGGTCAACCGATCCGAAGTTAGCTGAC
This sequence comes from uncultured Chloroflexia bacterium, assembly GCA_963700595.1. Lineage (GTDB taxonomy): Bacteria > Chloroflexota > Anaerolineae > B4-G1 > SLSP01 > PWVB01. The sequence continues at coordinate 243,346 of CAVOYE010000005.1, read as the reverse complement.
TTCGATGCAAATCCCATCAACCTGTATGTTGATGCAGATGGTGAATTCAGCGGTCCAATTCTGGAGTTGTTTGTGAGTAATTTAGACGAAGCCCGGGATTATCTCGTAGAAAATGGCTGCAAAATCCTGCGGTGGAGAGGTAAAGGGCAGGATTGTTACATCCAGGATCCTTTTGGTGTGATCTTCAATCTCTGGGAAGAATAAGCGCTGTGCGGACCGGCGCAGCAGCCACTTATCCATAGGAGGACAGTATGGAAGTAACCGGACAGGAAGCAGAAACTATCACCCTGTACCTTGACTTATGCACGGTTATTCCGGAACACGCTGACCTGGTGTTTGTCTTTGGCACGCGGCATCCTGAACCAGCCCATATGGCAGCGAACCTTGTGAAATGTGGGATTGGGCACCGGGTTGTCCTCACCGGGGGCAGTAATCGCTTGACAGGCAGCGTTGAAGCCACCGCGCACCTGGAGATTCTGCTCTCAAGCGGTGTGCCGCGTGAGTGTATCATTCTTGAGTGTGCATCCACCAACACATCGGAGAATGTGCGCTTTGCGCTGCCCGGAATACAACAGCAGATCCATATGGAAATGATAGGGTCTGTTGCGGTGGTCACAAAGTGGTATCACTGCCGGAGAGCCATGATGACGCTCAAGCGGCACCTGCCGGCAGGCGTCCGCTACTACGCGGTGAGTTATGAACCGGCAGGAGTAAGCCGTTCGGATTGGTGGCGCAGTGAGACCGGCATACAGTCTGTGCTGAAAGAGATGGATCGCATTCCCCGATATCTTGCATCGGGGGATATTGCGGAGATTCAGGAAGAAAACTGTGTTTATATCTAACGCTCTGTCAGGATGAATTCCAATAAAATATTCAACGAGTCTAATGAAAGAAAATTTACGCAGAGGCGGACCCAGCGGACTGGGTTTAGGCGCAGAGGAATATTTATATATAGCTTCATATTATTGAATTTAAGATTTTATTTTTGTTAGAAAATTAAGTTTTAACTTAAAAACTCTGCGTCTCTCAGACTCTGCGTTAAAAAATAGTCCTTTTTTCAGGGGAGTCATTTAACACTATGCATCAGAAAACCTTGCGTTAAACGCGATCTGTCATCCCCGCGAAAGCGGGGATCCATCCCGGAATCAACAATGCCCAGCCCAACGACCCAATACGAGAAACTCTACACATCCACGCCCTATATGCGCGGAAAGGCACCAGATCCGTTCGCCCTGGAAGCACTGCCCTGTGCTCCCGGGCGGACTGCATTGGATTTAGGGTGCGGGGAGGGTCAGGATGCGGTCGCTTTTGCTCAAAAGGGTTTCACCGTCAAAGCCCTTGACGCTTCCAGAACGGCGATAGCGCATGCCCGGGCACTGGCAACCGCGCAGGAAGTTGCCATCGACTGGGTATGTGCAGACGTTCTTGCCTTTCAACATTGGACGGGCACATACGATTTCATCTATACGGATGGCTTCCTGCATTTCTTTGATGACGATCCGCTGACCAGCATCATCGCGACGATGCAAGCCCGCACGCGTGCCTCGGGCGTCAACGCCATCGGTGTTTTTGACCGGCGCACAAGTGCAGCAGAACAAAACGACCTCGCGCAGTGGGGCATCCGCTGCGACAGCACAGCCATAATTGAAAATCTGTACGCCAACTGGACGGTTTTGAAAATGGAGCAGCTGCTATTTCCGAGTGTGAAAGGGTGAAATACGAGGCATCACGCATTGGATTTTTGAAAATTCAAAATAAGTTAAACCTATCTAGAAAATGGGCTGGCTGAGACTTCAGCTAGCCCATTGCACTTCCTTAACATAATATGCAACCGGCGAATGAAACGCCGGTTACATTCCTCTGCCCCTACTCAACCGCAATATCCACAAACACCGTCATGCCCCACCGGATACCCGGCGGCACAGCATCCATTTCAATGATGGCGGTATAATTGACGCCGCCGCCCCCTGGCGCTGCCATCGGTGCAATACGGGTAATTTGCCCCGCGAAGACCTGGTCAGGGAAAGCGTCAACAGATAGCACGACCGGTATCCCCTCGTAGATACGCGCAACGTCAACTTCGTTCAGATCCGTGGTCTCAATGCGCAGCGTTTCCAAATCCCCCACCAGCACCAACGGCTGGCCCGGCGCGACGAATTCACCCCGCCGTATCATCACCTGACCCACGGTTCCCGCATAGGGGGCAGTGACCACGGCGCGGGCCAAAGCCACGTGTGCCGCGTCCAAACCTGCCTGCGCCTGCACCACGGCAGCTTCCGCGACAGCAATCGCCTCCGGTGGTGTCCCGGCTAAAAGAACGTCCAATTGGGCTGACGCCGCATCCTGTTGAGATTCCGCCACCGCTATCGCTGCTTTGGCGCCATTAACCTGTCCCCAGAAACTCTTTTTCAGGGCATCCAATTGCGCTTCTGCGGCGACCAAACTCTGATTCACAGCATTTAACGCAAAACGCGTCCGTTCTTCATAGGTACCCAAAGCGGGGCACACCTCTTTCTTAGAGCCATCTGGCAACGTCACGCTACCACATTTCATCGTGTCGTCGTGCTGCTGGCGCGCGACCAGCTGTTCCGCTAACAGCGCTGCAATCTGCGCTTCGGCAGCTGCCACATTGGCTTCGTAAGATCCGGACCAGAGCTGGTCATACTGCACCTGCGTCTGGGAAATAACCGTGCTGGCTATCGCAATTTGCTTCTCGACTGCAGCAATATCAGCCTCGCGCGGTCCTGCTCTGAGCTGTGACACCTGGGCTTCAGCCGCGGCAACTGCCGCTTCCGCCTGTTGAACAGCCAACAGCGCATCGGTGTCATCAAGACGCACCAGCACGTCGCCCGCCTCTACCGTATCACCGGCTTCAACCTGCACCTCAAGCACCATGCCGCCAATCTGTGAACCCACCGTTCCCCATGCTTCCGGGACCACATTGCCCGTCACCGAGACCACAGGTACGGTGTCCGCAACAGGAGACGGCACATCCGCCTCCGGCGCTGCTCCCGGTAGAGACCGCAGCATATCACATCCAGATAGTACAACGACTAAAATCATTAGCAGACCTGAATATTTTTTATAGTTCATCATTTATCCTTTCAAAGTTAAATCTTATGCAACGGAAGAAACGGAAAACCTGTTAAATCCGTCATTTCATATTTATTCGTAGGCGAGGACCTCGTTAATCGTCAAGCGCGTGGCTTTACGTGCTGGAAGAATGCTTGCCGCGAAGGAGAGCCCCGCGACAACAGCCAGCCAGATCATGACACCCTCGGGTGTAAATGTCAGAGCCATAGCAGATCCCAACATAGAATCACTGATAATTTTGAGTAAGAGATTGCTGATTGGAAAGGAGACGCCGATAGCCAGAAACCAGGTGATCAGACCTATAATGAGGCTCTCAACGATGACGGATTTAAAGATCTCGCTATCGACGGCGCCGATTGCACGCATCACGCCTATTTCGCGCGTGCGCTCCAGGATATTCATCCCCATCGTCCCCGTCAAACCGATACTGCCAACCAATGCGGTCAACAACGCCATGATCAGCAAAAATACGACCAGAACATCAATCGCGCGGGAATTATCCTCTTGTATCATCAAGCCTGCCCGGATGCTGGCAACCGGATAATCCCGGTCAGTCAGATATGCATTCAAAAGTCGTGAGATCTCCTTCTGCTTTTCAAGCGTGTGTTCTTCGGTTACGATCCGGAAAGAGTATGCCTGGTTGGATTGATCAAGCAGACCGGTAACATACGCGTAATCCGCATAGGCCAGGGTGAGATCCCCCGCCATACTGATAAATTGAAAAACGCCTGCCACCTTCCAGGTGGCAACACGCTGCCCCGGCACTTTGACCCGGATCGTATCGCCTGGACGCAAATCAGGATAAAATTTATAGATCGAATCAGAAATGACAACGGTTTTCTCTTCACCAGGCATCAACCAGCGTCCTGCGATAAGGTCAGGATCAAACAGTTGCGTATCCACAGGAGGCGCAATAATCTGCAGATTCTCAATAACATCGTCATTTTCATCCCAAATTTCGGTGCCAACAGCTCCCCAGCCCTCTATGTGGCGAATCCCCGGGATAGCCAGGGCAATTTTTTCAATATGTGTAATAGAATACGGTTGGCTGAAATTGAGTGTAATATCGCCCAGGAAGTGCATCGACAACTGATCAATGAATTCAGACATTGAGGTACGCACATTGAAAACAGCGATGAAAATAGCCCCCGCAACGGTTAGCGTGAATATGGTCAACAATAAGCGTCCTGTCTGCCGGAAGGTATTGCGAATTGACAACAAAATTGGGCGCGGAAGTATGCGAATCCGCCGGGTTATCCGGTCCAGCCAGTTAAATCCGGTGAACTGGTTCGCAGTGCGGTCATTGCTGATGGCCTGCCGCACATTGATTTTGGCGCCTTTATGGACAGGAAAGTATCCAGCACCCAGTGGGATCAAAAGCGCAATCAACACCTGGATAAGGACAGCAACGGGAATAACACGAAAATCCTGCAATACGGCATTCATTTTTTCGGCAAGATATCGCGCCAAAGCATAACCGGCGACGGCTCCGGTAGGCAGGGCGATGAGTAAAGCAATCAAGCCGTAAGCCAGAATCAGGACCATATATAAAGTCAGAATTTGATAGCTGCGCCCGCCGATAAGTTTCATCACCCCGATCTGGCGTCTGTGCTGCGTCAACAGCGCATTGAGGGTATTGATGATCAAAGAACCACTTAAAAAAGTAATCAATCCCCCCAAAACCCCTAAAACACCCAACACTGCCAGCACGAGCGAGCGCATGGGATGCTGATCTGAGACTTTTATTTCTGTCCGGTATACCTGACGGTTACTGCGTTCAATTCTGTCTTCGACGACCGCTGCGATAGCCTCGATCTCAGTCTTATCACTACCCACGCCCCGCACCTTAACAAAGAGACGGTTGTAGTAGTTGGGCATATCAAGCGATCCCAGTGTTTCCATAGTCACGTAAGTGTTGGGGCCTGCGGTGAAATTACCAGCGTTGGTCACCTGATCAGCCACAAGGCCCACCACGGGTAGGCTGTGGGTCGTGCCGTTTGGCAGGTCGATCTGGAGAAGATCCCCAACCTGGTAACCCGAATCGGCCAAAAAATCTTCGCTGACCAGCAACTCCCGGCGGTCAGGAGATTGCACTCCGGTGAGGGTGGAAAGCTGGTTGATCCCCATGGCGTCGAAATCTTTGACAGCAATCAAAGTCAGATTTTGCCACTCCAAACCATCAATACTGGTGCGAACGCCCGTAATCTGGCGTCCCTCAGCAATATCCACACCTGGAATGCGGTCTATGGTACGTAGAAAATCATCGTAAAATGGGTCTGTCCAGATTTCGATATTGACAGGTGAAACTGACGCATAACTTTGATCGATATCTTCAGCCAATATAACATAAGCGCCGACAATCATGCCGATCGAAAAAACCCCGATCGCGATGGAAGCGACCACCAGCACGGTGCGCAATTTGTTGTCCCACAAATCCGAAAGCGTCTTGCTCCACCGAGGTCTCAAAATATCCGGCTTAACTGCGGTACTCAACGATTGACCATCCTTTTACTGAGTGTGTTTCAGTTTTCTGGCAAAGGAGATAAATAGCCGTGTGAACATTGGAATCGATAGCAGTTTTGGATCATTCATCATCCAATTTAGATTGTCTTCGGACCAAAACTGTCAAGGGCGTTTCAGAAATCAGGCGAATCTCTCCTTTCTTCGATCTCGCCTGATTTCTGAAACGCCCCCCTTTTATTCTCTGTCATCCGGATTTGGGCAACATCGTGAAGGGCGCTGCGGGTCAAAGGAGAATGTTCAATTATTTGGGAAAAAATCTCCCTGGGTAAAAGCGCCAATTCTGTACCCCGGGATGATGCGCGCACGCTGGCAATGGATGCCCCGCCCTCTATCAGTTCAACTTCCCCAAAGAACTGACCCGGGCCCAAACGCGCCAAACGCATCTCGCTTGATCCGGGATTCTCAACCACAATATCGACTTCCCCTGTCTCCACCATAAAGAAATACTCAACGGGTTCTCCCTGGCGAAGAATCAAGCTCCCGGGAGCAAACTGTTTTTTCCGGGCCTGTTGCGCAGCTGCCAGCATTTCAGGATGGGATAAATACGGGAGCGCGCGTGCCACGGTCTGATCAATGATTTGCCCATCGGAGAGAATAATCGTTTGATCCGTCCGCCGGGTGATGGAAGGGTCATGTGTGACAATCAGGATAGTTTTTCCCTGGGAAGCCAACTGTTCAAACAAGTTAAGAATCTTGTCTGCAGAACGCGAATCCAGATTACCTGTAGGTTCATCAGCCAGAATGATCGCCGGGTCGGTTGCCAGAGCACGGGCAATCGCCGCACTCTGCTGCTGTCCACTGGAGACAGCAGATGGTAAAAGGTGTGCTTGCTCTTCCAGACCAACCATGGTGAGTAAAAGCATGGCCCGTTCGAGACGCTCATTGAAAGGATAAACCTTGCAGTAATCCATAGGCAGCATGGTGTTTTCCAGCAGCGTCAGCGCAGGCAGAAGTTGGAAAAATTGAAAAACAACCCCCATATGCCTTCCGCGCCACAAAGCACGTTTACTCTCACTCATCTCATAGATACGCTCATTGCCCACGATAACTTCACCCGCCGTGGGATGGTCAATCCCCGTGATCATATTCAGGAGGGTGGATTTTCCGCATCCGGATTTCCCCACAATAGATATGAATTGTCCGTAGTTGAGCTGCATATTGACAGATTTCAGGGCAACAAACTTCCCCGCAGCGTTCTCATAGATTTTATCCACATCGCGCAACACAATTGCCGGGTAATCCCGCTGAGTTTTATCATAATCCCGGGCAACAGTCACAGAGAGAAGAGCTTAAACCTGGTGATTTTATGGTTTTTTGTTCTGCCGCTGACGCGGTAGAAACGGCAGAGGATTCACCATAGTCGGGCACAACAACCGTCTTCACCCAGTCATTCCCATTGACCAATGGGCTTGCCCAGTACGCCATCGACAATGTGCAAGCGGCGTGAAAAACGCGGGGCAAAACTCTCATCATGCGTCACCATGACAATGGTTTTTCCCCGGTCAACTAATTTCTCAAAAATGCGCAGAATGGTCTCAGCGGTAACACTGTCCAGGTTGCCGGTGGGCTCATCGGCGATAATCAACTGCGGGTCATTCACCAGCGCTCGCGCTATGGCGACACGCTGCTTCTGCCCGCCAGAGATATGTGCCGGGATTTTATAAGCATGGTCTACAAGCTCGACAACTTCCAGCAATTCAAGCGCGCGTTGTTTGCTGATGATGGGATGATAAACACCCAGGAAATCCGGGGGCAGCATCACATTCTTGACCAGGTTGAGCGTGGGCATAAGCTCAAACGATTGGTAGATGATCCCCAGGTTCTTTCCCCGCCATAAAGCCAGTCTATCTTCAGGTAGTTTGTGTACTTGCACGGGTGATGCAGGGTGCCCGTTCCCTTCCGCATAAAACAAAACCTCTCCCGAGGTCAGCGCGCTGACCCCGGAAATCATATTGAGCAGCGTTGTTTTACCTGCACCTGATTTACCGGTAATCCCAAGAAATTCACCCGCTTTGATTTCCAAATTTACGTCTTTAAGCGCAGTAAACGGAATAATTCCGGTATGATACGTCTTGGTCACATCCTTCAACTGGATGATGTCATCCTGTCACACGGATGTTGCTGTCATTTTTATATTCGCGCATACAACCTGTCTTTTATAACCCGCCTTGTCTTGCCAAATAGACCAACAATAAACAGTCGTCGAAAATACAATTGTTTGAACGTCTCCCAATATAGCGCACCTGGACTGCTCCATATGGGCTCTATGATTCGAGCTGCAGCACCAACCATCCTCGGCTGGAATCTCGACATCCAGGGTGTTGTCCGCCATCTGCCCTTCAAAACTGCCCCACAGTGCCTGATGCCGATATCAAAGCATTCCCTGTGCAGGCGATATCCTGATGGCAACCCGCTGCTTGTGCGCGGACGTGTTCAGCGCCCAGAGATACAGATGGTCAGCGGATTTGTGCAACCGCGCGGTCACCGCTGGATTGGACACCGTCACATAGCGGTTCAATCCGGCTCCATGCCAAGACTTTCCTGAAATATTCAGCATTCTCAGCACCCTCGCTGTCAAAATAGCCCACCGACGGGAACGACCCCACCAGCAGCGTCCTGCCCTTGCCGTAGGTGTTCTCCACCACCGCACACGTGCCGTCGGCATAAGTCCCCCGCACTTTGCCGGCGGTTGCCCGGTAGACCTGGCGGTACAAACCGCCGCGCACAAAACAGCCATCCATCGCAAACGCAATTTCATTTCCGATGTCCGGCATAAATTCAACGGCTGTCTCATAAGCGCCAAAAAGTTCGTCGAGCCCCAGGCCCGGCTGCCGGGTATTGGCGCGACCGTTATCATCGAAGTAACCCGGGCAGCCCTCAGCAATCAAAGTTCCGCCTGCAGCCACCCACGCTTTCAGCCGGTCAGCCTCCTCCTGGTGCAGTTGGATCGCATGGGACAGATAGATGACTTTGTATGCGTCAATATTGTCGAGATTCGACCAGGTCAAGCTGAATATTCTGATCATAAAAACCGCGGTACGCGCCTTCAATGGTGGCAGTCACAGATTGTTTTGCCTGAAGATGGTGGGTCAGGGCTTGATCATAGAACATCGCTTCCGGCAGATAGAGCAAGGCGATCTCACCCCGGACGGGGGCTGCCCGCATCAGGTCAGCCTGGTCCGGATGGTTGGACCATTTCGCCAGGACAGCAGCCATTTCACTGCGTTCGTTGGTGGAACCATCCAGGTTGTGCAAGCCGAAGGCATCCCACAGCGGAGGATCGAGGAGCCCGCGCCAGCGGGTGAACAACATCCCGCGGGTGCCGCCCGCCATAGAAATCAGGTTCCAGATGCGCACGTTGGCGCCAGTGGCAATCCGCCCATCCTCCGGACGGCGCCCCGGTCCCTGCGGTTGCAGCCATAAGGGTCCGCCCTGGGCTTCTGCATGCCAGAACGGTTTACCCCGGGCTGCGGCCCGGGTCAGATCCGTATAAAACCAGGCTTTCCAGGGAGCGTTGGTATGCCGGCACGCCACATAGGTGAAACCATAGACGTCGACATCTTTAGCAAACATCCAGTGATCCGTGACCTGCGGCGTCCAGGTTGTACCGTGAGAGACCACCAGGCTGTCCGGGTCCAGTTCCCGGATCAAATCGATCCGCCATTTGATCTGAGCATACGTGTGCTCCCGTCTGAAACGCCACAAATCAAGGGCTTCGGGAAGGGGGGCATCCGGCGTATCGGTGGGCTCGACGTCCGTCCCAATCTGCCATGCTGTAGCGCCGCCAGGCGCTGTTCAGGGCATCCAGCGAACCATATCGCGCCTTCAGCCATGTGCGGTAGGCGTCGAAAGTGTCGGGATGGAACACAGCCAGGTGACCAATACTGCCCTCATTCGCCACATCGTAGCCGAGGAGCGCCGCATGTCCCCGGTAGCGCTTGACCAGTTCGGTGAGAAAGTTGCCTGCCAGCGCTCTTCCTTCCGCATTATCCAGGCATAGGTTGGCAAAATTGCCTGACGCGCAGGAGCCGGAAATGCCCGCCGTCAATATCTCGCCGCGGGTGCGCCGGGCAAAAAGCTCCGGTCTGCGCCGGAAGAGCCACATGGGGACAGAGGTGATGTGCTCTGCGATAATGACCTTTATGCCGTACTTCTGTGCCAGGTCCATATGCCGGTCATAGTCATCCCAATAAAATTCCCCGGGTCGCACCTCGATGTTGCCCCAGAGAAACCAGTGGCGGAAGATATTCATGCCTTCCCGGGCGGCTTGCGCAGTATCGCGCTCCCAATCCGCTTCCGGTGGGTTGGATTTGCGGAAATAGACGGCGCCGTATGGGAACTGCGGTATCTTCTTGCTTATTTTGGCATTTTTCATTTCTGGTTCCCCGATGTGTAAATAGATATGTTTATTATGTTGAGACGTCGAATCACATCACGATAATCCGGTGATAAGGCGCGGGATACGCCGGGTGATAAATCCCCGGGAAAACGGTCACCCTTTGGTCAGATTCGACGCGGGTGACGTAGACCATGAGATCCCATGATTTGTCCACATAGGCGCCGGGAATGACAGCGCGATATCCCATTTTCACCACGCGCCATATCCAGTGTTTTGAACTCACCTTCCATCTGGTTGGTATGGCGGTAGCGCAATTGCGGCAGCGCGCCGGTCAGAGGGGCTTGCGTTTGAACCTCCAACACCAGATCTTCCCCCGCCGGACATATATCGGGCCAATTCGCGCTGAACTCCGGCGTCTCCACCCAACGGGCAGACACTTGATTTTCCAAAGTCTTCGACAAGATCTCTATTTCGTCTGCGCCAATGGATGCACCCACAGCAGTGAGTATATCAGAAAGCGCTGATAGATCATTTTCGATTTCACCTTTACGGTCACGCCAGTGCCCGTGCCGGTCGGTACTTTCACCGATACCAAACTCCAGATTGTTATGAAAGACGGCGCCCGTTTCCACAAGGGCATCCCATTGCTTTGCTGCAGTTATCATGCAGGCAAACGCCAGCTGCAGCGCCGCACCATCAGCATCCTGCATATACTGTGCGAGATGATAAGCCGCGGAGATTTTCCACGCATGATACAGCGCAAAATGGGCGTTCATTTGCAGGTCAACGACAGCTTGCCGGTATTCCAGATTCCCGGACAAACCTGCGATCTTCGCCAATTTTTCCAGGTTGCTGTGAATATCCCGGGCGAGATGTTTAAACCATCCGGCGACCTGAATGGGCGTGTATTTACCCTTGATGTTGTGACTATGCAGATCAGCCACATAGGCATCGATCCCATAAAAAAGGCCTGGATCACTGGGTTCCGTAGATCCGTAAGAGACCGTCCCGTAGTGCTTGTTATGGTTATGCTCAGCAAAAAGCGCCGCGCCGGTGCTCATTTCGGGCCAATAATGTTGCGATGGATGCACAGGCATATGAACGGCGGTGATGAGCGGCATTACCTTGCCCGACGCCGCATAAGCATGCTCAAGGAGCGGGGCAGCTTCCGGACCAAATCTTTTCTCAAATTCACGCTGCCACACCCGCGCGCTGGTTTTGGTGGAATATCCCATTCGCCCGTAGACACTGTATCTTAACCAGTGACGTTCGTCTTCCCAACCCATCGAAGTCAGACCCGGTTCATCGTAAATCGACCATGGTTCCCGCTGCAGCCGTTCCTGCCCATAGCGCAGGCTCAAAGCTGCGTCGATTTCAAATCCGCTCCCGCCCATTTGGCAGCTGTGCGAAAACCGGCGCGCAAAATCAGGATCACCCCAGGTAAACAGGCATGTGGAACCGTAATTCCACAGCCGGTATATCAGGTCGGCGTGCTGCGGTTTGCGCAGCAGGTCGGCATAGCTGTAGCGGCGGCTGTGGTTCAGGTTGGCGAGATTGTTAATCTCCTCGGTGCGCATCCTGGTCAGGTGGTAGGGCAAACCGGTATGTTCGCACCAGTGTTTTGTGGGGACCTCAAACTTCAAGCCTGACCCGCGCGCATAAGCCAGCAAGTTGTCCGACATGCCCTTCGCCCGTATAGAAAGCGATACCGGGCGGGAAACCGCTGCCACGGCATCCACAATCCGCATCCAGAAAGCATCATTGGAAGTCTGCGAACCCACCCCGGCTTCAAAGTTCACCCGAAGTTGAATCCCATCAATTGTATCACACGCTGTGAGCAGAGCTGGTCATCCCGCCAGCGCAGTATTCAGCCAGATCCTGCTCATCAGAGGGTAAATTGTCAACCAGATTCTTCTGCGCTGCGGTCCAGGGCGTCTGCTGCCAGGTGCCCAGAATGAAATCAAGGCCAAAATCATGGCACAGCGACCCTATCTGGCGGAGCTGGTTCAGGTTATTTTGACGTTCCTGCTCGGAAACAGCATGGACACGGCTGAATCCAGGGACAGTCACAAAAAACGGATAAGGCGGGGTGAGATACGCGGTATCGAATCCCAGGATCAGCGTAAATCGGTTAAAGCGATTCTCTGCCAGGCGGCTTAAAAAGTATGGCCAGAACGATGCAGAAAGGAACCATGCGTTATCCAGGTGTCCCATGACATACCGGTCAACACCCCGTACCCGATTTTCCGGGAATTCCGCAGTGTCTTCAACGGTGTTTAATCCGTTGAAACCTTCTGCTTCAAGGTGCTGCGCCATTTCGAGGAGCGCGTACATCAGCCCGCGTGCATCCGTACCGGATATCAGCAGGGTGTTGGATATCCCAACGGTTTTGATGATAACCCCTTCCGGTGCGGATGGAGGGTCATGAAGTATTTCCCGGATCAGACGGTTCATCAGCCAGACCAATGCATATCCGGTTCCCGGGACCCGCCTGGTCAATGCCTTTTACAATATCGAACCGGCATCCCAGGGTTTTAAGTGCATCCAGAAATCTTTTTCTGCCATAACCTGCCGGACCGGTATCTGGACAGGCATCAAGGATGGTCAGGAGTACATCAGCATAAAACATAGTCTTTCCTCCGGCTGTATACGAATCTCAAAATAAATACTTACCACCGGGTAAAAAAGACGACCCCGGCAAACCAGGCAACAGCGCTAATATCATAGCATAGCGATAGGCATTCCCCAACTCCCTTTTTTCTTATCTCATTTGACATTTTGTCAAATAAGTAATATACTTATCTATATAATTAACTGTGGATTTGCCACAACTACCCATCTGCATACGCTCTGGCAGCACCCGGTTAGCTAAGTTCTATTCTTGTAACGAAAGTAGTCTATCTGGTTAGGAGCGTAAAATGAACAAGGTTCTGCGGTATTTTCTGTTTCTTGTTTGTATCCTGCAATCCGCAATGGCCATCGCCTTATTCCTACAGTGGCGGTTTGTGGTCAACGTCTGGCCATTTGAGGGAACTACGCCTTTAACGTTCATCTTCCTCTCATCCATCTTCGCTGCAGCTGCAGCCTCAACGCTATGGGCACTCGCCTCGAAAGCATACGGCACACTCGCCGGGATTGCTCTCGATTATATCACCATTCTGATGCCCCTGGCGGTCCTCTCATTCAAGCTGGCTGGAAACGGTGATGCCGGTCAATTCGTGTTTGTCGGAATTGTAAGTGTCATTGGTGTCCTCTTCGGCATCGGCATGCTGCTTTGGAGCCTGCGCATACCGATTGACACCGCGATCTCAATGCCCGTTCTCGCCCGGTATGCATTTGTCTTCTTCATCGTTGCCCTGGTAATCGTGAGTGTGCAGTTAATTCTTAAAGTGCCCAACGTGATTCCCTGGAAAATTACGCCGGTTCTATCCGTCGTCATAGGCTGGATGTTCGTCGGGGCGATGACGTATTTTATCTATGGCTTGATAAGACCGAGTTGGTCGAATACCGCCGGTCAATTGGCAGGCTTCTTGGCTTATGATGCAGTTTTGATAGTGCCGTTCCTGAAGAGGTTGCCTTCAACACCGCCAGAGCATCGACTTGGCCTTATCATCTATACGGCAGTCATCGTCTTGAGTGGGTTGTTGGCGATCTATTACCTGTTCATGAACAAGCCCACGCGCTTGTGGACCCAGATCCATCAAGAAGCTGCCTGATTGCGGACTGAAACCCGGTTATTTGGTCAGGGAATTTTTGCCAGTCCGGTCTGCCACGCGTCACCGTTCTTTCCCGCATAGAGCATATAGTAAGTATTGCCCACTTCGAAAACCTGAGCTGTCAGCACACCGTCGCAGTCCCAGGCGCCGTGGTCGTGTGCCGGTGTGAAGACAGGATTGTAGGGATTCGGTTCAAACGTGCAGAAATCGCGCGTGCGAACGTGCCCGATCCGCCAGGTCTCGCCATCGAAACCGCCGTAAAAAATATGGAAGTACTGCGGTCCTTTAAACAACTCCGTCTCCCGCACAGCCCGGCTGTCCCACGCTTGTCCGCTGCCTTTGAAAACGGGATTAGCCGGATCTTTGGTCACTGCTGCCGGGTCGCTTGTCGGCGCCGTTGCATGACATAAGGTCAAGCCATCATGATAGGATTGCGTCGCTTTACCGGTGTAGATGATGTGAATTGTGTCCCCCGCCACCACTGCCGATGGATGGGTCGAGCCATCCAATTCATATGCAAATTCTGCGGGAATCACAGCGGACCGCTTCACGCGCGTCCACTGCCCCAGATCACCATCGCTGACCAGCAAACCGGTTTGCTCAGGTGTTCCTTCTCCCTTACCCCGGTAATACATATAGTATTTGCCGTCAGCGGGGTTCAAAAAAGGAAAGGGATATTCAACCCCCTCATCGTCAAAACCTTTCTCCGAGGGGGTCACGATGGGGTTACGCGGGTCTTGCGATATAGCTGTGAGGTCAGAGACGGGCGCCGTGGCATGCATGATCAACCAGCGCGCGCCAAATTCGCGTTTGCACCAGATGTAGTGCACTGTGTTATCCACCACGATAGCATGGGTCGCTGCCGCCCATTGTGGCGGCTGGAGAGCCAGGATAGGATTGCCCTTTTCAATCCGCTTGAAACCTGCGAATACCTCGAAGGGGATTGCGTTTTCGCGTTTTATCATATCGATTAAATATTAACTTTTTTGGGCATCCACGCCATCATCGCCACAGCGGCGATCAAAGCCAATGTTGCACCGAAATAAAACGGCGCCGACGCGCCAAAACCCACCCACTTACCGGCGCCTTCCCACAAAATACCCGCGATCAGCGAGGCGGGAAAATCGAGAATGCCCAGAACAGCATTATAAGTACCGTAAGCCGTACCGCGCACTTCCGGCGCGACGAGGTCCGCGACCATCGCTTTGGTGGTGCCGTAAGCTAAACCGTAGTACAAGCCGTAAATAGCGTACAGCACCCAGACGTGCCAACCTTTACCCGCCAGGGCAAACCCTAAGTAAATCACCGCGTAAATCAGCCACCCGCCCACGATCACCTTGCGCCGTCCGATCCGGTCAGACCACGCACCGGCAGGCACTGAACTGAGCGTGTAAACCAGGTTAAAGGTGATCAACATCGCCAGCACGCCAACCACGTTTAATCCGCGCTCCCGAGCCCGCAGGACCAGAAACGCATCGGACGAGTTACCCAGGTCAAACAATCCGACGATGATCATAAAGATCATAAAGGGCTTGCCCAGCGACTTGAAGGCAAACTTTGGCGCTTCACGCTGCTTGGTCACAGCAACTTCCTGCGCGCCGATTGCCAGCGAGAGCACAGCCAGCGCTGCCGGAACCAGGCTGATCAGGACCAGCACGCGGAAGGTTTGTTCCTTCAGGACTTCGCTGCCCGCCTGCAGCCACCAGACCACCAGCAGTGAGATAATCAGCCCCAACACAGCGCCGCCGGTATCGGCGGCGCGATGCAAACCAAAGGCCAA
Organism: uncultured Chloroflexia bacterium; assembly: GCA_963700595.1. Classification (GTDB taxonomy): domain Bacteria; phylum Chloroflexota; class Anaerolineae; order B4-G1; family SLSP01; genus PWVB01. Next base: position 227,895 of record CAVOYE010000005.1, on the reverse strand, counting down.
ACCGCGCTGCTTTTCATCGATGGAATCGGCGACCAGTGCATCGCGTGGTGCCGTGCGTACGCCTTTGCCCACCCGGTCAGCCCAGCGCACCCCGGCGATCGCGCCCCATGAATTAGCGAAGTAAAAGAAGGGTTTCGCCAGTGCCGACATCCCATATCCGATGACAGCCAGCCACTTGCGCGAGCGCAGCTTATCCGATAACCAACCGGAAAACACCTTGAGCAAGCTGGCTGTCGCTTCAGCGATGCCTTCGATCAAACCGATGATATTGGTCTTGATCCCCAAAACACCGGACAAAAAGAGCGGAAGGATGTTGATCACCATCTCGCTTGAAATATCCATAAAGAAACTGGTTAAACTCACCGCCCACACGTTGCGCGGCAGCGAACGGAGGGAGATAGACTTCTTTTTCTTTTCTGACATCTGTGCATTCTCCAGTAAAAATATAGGATGGCATGGTAAATTTCTCGATAATTATAGACCTGTCCATCTGGAAGAAAAACGGGGAGTTGGCAACAACACGAGCTTATGCCGTGCGCAGCAGCAAAACAGGATTGTGAATAATGAGGGATTCCTATCTTCGATCCCGCCAGATTTCTGAAGCGCACCCAGGTGCGTTCGTTGATTGACATCCCTTCGCATAAAAGCTAAAATTATTAACATGTGAGCACAATCTCCATCCCATCAGCCCACAAAACCTGGAGCAGACTGTTGCTGGTTAACTTACTGCTCGGATGCATTGTACTTCAGCAACCGCTCGATTTATAAATTAGAGGAACCAGAATAATGGCGAAGAAAAAACCAGTGCGACCCAAGCCAACGCCGGAAGATAGACAGCAAACCATCGATGTAACGCCACAACCGCCTGCTGATTCTCAACCACGCCACCTGCAGATCGTTCGCCTGGACGTGAAAGCAAACCTGACTTCCCCGTGGTGGGGATTGGCGCTTCGGCTGGGGGGTTGGCTGCATTTGAAAAGTTCTTCGCGAATATGCCCGCGACCACCCCGAGTGGGATGGCATTTGTCCTGGTACAGCACCTGGATCCGAAACACAAAAGCATCCTCTCCGAACTGGTCAAAAAATATACGGAAATGCAGGTGTTCGAGGTTAGCGACGGTATAGAGATAGAACAAAACTGCGTCTACATTATCCCCCCGAACAAAGACCTGGCATTGTTGCACGGAAAACTCCATCTTTTAGAACGGGAAATGCAGCGCGGTTTGAATTTACCCATCGATACATTTTTCCGCTCTCTTGCCCAGGACCTGGGTGAGGAAGCCGTCTGCATTATTCTTTCGGGCACCGGCACCGATGGCACACTGGGGTTGAAAGAGATTAAAGGGCGGGGAGGGATGACGATGGTGCAGGACCCCGCTTCGGCAGATTATGACGGCATGCCACGCAGCGCTATCGCGACAGGGATGGTGGACTATATTCTGTCCCCCGAATCTATGCCGGCGCAACTGATCACCTATATCAATCACGCTTTTGGTAACCCTGTCTCCATTGCTGTCGAACCAAACAAGAAAACTATTGATTTACTGCAAAAGATCTTTATCCTGATCCGCAGCCATACCGGGCATGATTTCTCCTTTTATAAGCGAAATACCATCCAGCGGCGCATTGAGCGGCGGATGGTCATTAACCAGATTGAGCAGTTGGACAACTACATACGCTATCTGCAGCAGAACCCGCTTGAGGTGGACACACTCTTTCGTGAGTTGCTTATCGGTGTCACCAGCTTTTATCGAAATCCTGAAGCCTTTGAGGTGCTGGAAAAGCAAGTTCTGGTCCCGCTGCTTGCCAATCTGGACCCGTCGCGACCGTTTCGTGTTTGGGTCCCGGCGTGCGCTACAGGAGAAGAAGCTTACTCAATCGCAATCCTGATCCATGAGGCAGCTGAAGCCCTCAAACAGCACATCGAGGTCCAGATTTTCGCCACCGATATTGACAGCGAAGCTATTGAAAAAGCGCGTGCCGGGATTTTTCCGGACAGCATCGCCTCTGATGTTTCCCCGGAACGTTTGAACCGATACTTCCATCTGGACCCGAACAGCAACACCTACCACATCAACAAATCTATTCGCGACATGGTGGTCTTTGCTATCCAGAACATCATCAGCGACCCGCCCTTTTCCAAATTGGACCTGATTAGCTGCCGCAACCTGTTGATCTATATGGATCCCACACTACAAAGAAAAGTGCTCTCCTTATTCCACTACGCACTTAATCCTGATGGTTATCTTTTTCTGGGTAGTTCAGAATCTCTGGGAGAGTTTGCAGACATGTTCAAAGTCGTGGACCGCACGTGGCGATTATTCCAGAGCATTGGGGCGCCTACATTCTGGCCGGTAGCAAAATATAGCGTGCCCTACCCTGTAGCGCAAGGCGCGCTTCCCAGTACCCCAGGTAAGAACAGATTGGTGAAACAATCAAGTGTCCAGGATATCGTAGATAAGATTCTACTGGCCCAGCATACACCACCCTGCGCCATCATCACCGAACAGGCGGAAGTGATCTATATTCACGGTCACACGGGTCGCTACCTGGAACCGCCTGCGGGGGAAGCCAGCCTGAATCTCATCCGTATGGCAAGGGAAGGACTGAAACCGGCGCTGACATCCGCTGTTCGTAAAGCTGTAACGCAAAAAATTCCCGTGAGTACCTCCAACTTGCATGTCAAAACTAACGGCGACATCGCGATTATCGATTTGTTAATCACCCCTATTCAAGAATCAAACCTTACACATAATATGTACATGGTCGTTTTCAACGAAGTTGCCGTAGAGACCGGAGACCCGCACACCGCAGATAAAACAAACCCACCCCACGACCAGGATCAGCGGAATGCGGAATTAGAGCTGGAACTGCGCTCTCAACAGGAATACATGCAGACCATTATCGAGGAGCTGGAAACTGCCAACGAAGAACTGATGTCCACCAATGAAGAACTGCAATCGGCTAACGAAGAACTGCAATCCACCAACGAGGAACTTGAAACCTCGAAAGAGGAACTGCAATCGGTCAATGAAGAGCTCACTACAGTTAACAACGAACTGCAGGAAAAGATAACTGAGCTGTCACAGGCCAACAACGATATCAATAATCTTTTAGCGGGAACCGGGGTGGGCACGGTCTTCGTGGACAATGACCTGATCATCCAGCGTTTTACCCCGACGGCCACTGAAGTAATCAACCTGATCAAAACTGACACCGGGCGCCCGTTGAACCATATCGCGTCCAAGCTGAATTACAACGGGCTGGTGGATGACGTACAATCTGTTCTCAATACCCTGGTACCCAGGAAAATGGAGGTGCAAACCATGGATGGGCGCTGGTATCTAATTGGCATCCTCCCCTATCGCACCCTGGAAAATGTGATTGATGGCGCCGTCCTGACTTTCAACGAAATCACAGAGGTAAAACAGCTGCAAGATCTCAGCCGGCTGGCGGTCATCGTCCGCGACTCAAACGATGCCGTTACGATGCAGGATCTCAAAGGAAATATTCGAGCATGGAATCCGGGCGCACAGCAAATGTACGGCTGGAGCGAGGAAGAAGCCTTGCACATGAATGTTCGGGACATTGTCCCCGAGGACAAGCGCGAAGAGGCGCTTGTCCTCATTAAAAGGCTGATCAGGGGTGAAGAGGTTACATCCTCTAAAGTGCAGCGCTTAACCAGGGACCGGCGGATTTTGGATGTATGGCTGAGTGTATCCAGGTTGGTAAACGAAGATGGTCAAACCTATGCGATTGCCACAACAGAACGGGATTTAACGAAGCATGCCGATCATAAATAAAGGCTAACACGGAGGTCGCTATGGTCAAGGACGCCGGTCCTGATAATTTCACCAACACTTCACCTGACGCAGACAATCAATTGCGACAACGGGCAGAAGATCTGTTGCGGCGGCAGCCAGAGGAATTGAGGGAAACACCGCTGGCAGATGTCAAGCAGCTTGTTCACGACCTGCAGGTACATCAGATTGAGTTGGAAATGCAGAATGATGAACTGCTCCGCACCCGACGTGTGCTGGAGGTGGTCCAATTACGATTCAGGGACCTTTATGACTTTGCCCCGGTGGGTTACCTTACGCTCAATATCAAGGGATTTATCCTGCAGGCGAATCTCACCCTGGTCACTATGCTGGGTGTGGATAGATACAGCCTGGTTAACCAACCTTTCAGCCATTTTATCCTCCCCGAAGATCAGGACAATTACTACTTTCATCGCCGGAATCTTTTTGAAACCAGGAAAGCACAGGTTTGTGAATTGCGGTTGGTAAGCAAAGACGGTTCCCTGTTCTGGGCCAGGCTGGACGCGATAGTCACGCAGGACAGCGAGGATCAAACTCTATGCCGCGTCACCATAACCGATATCTCTGAACAGGTGCGCATCCATGACCAACTCAGAAAATCGGAGGAGAAATTCCGGAACTTCGCGGACAAAGCCCTGGTCGGCGTCTATCAGACAACCCTTGAAGGTAAATTTCTTTATGCGAACAAGACCTTAACCGGCATGCTGGGGTTTGCAGCACCCGCTGAAATCCTTACCGAAAACATCGCCGACCGGTATCGGCAACCTGGAGACAGTTTGGCGCTGCTTGCTCAACTTCAAAAAGATGGGCATGTGGACAGTTATGAACTGGAGATTCTTACCACAACAGGTATGGCAAAACACGTCATTGTCAGTGCTTACCTTGAAGGTGATTCCATACAGGGCATGATGGTGGATCTTACCGAGTTCAGGCAAGCGCAATCTGCCTTGCAGGAGAACGAAGCTATGTTGCGAAGCATTCTCCGGGCTGCGCCAACAGGCATCGGTGTGGTATCAAACCGGGTGTTCATAGATGTGAATGACAGGTTCTGTCAGATGCTCGGGTACTTGCGTGAGGAGCTGATCGGGCAAAATGCCCGGCTCATTTATCCGACCGAAGAAGAATACACCAACGTGGGCAGTGCGAAGTACAGCCAGATCCGCGAAGAAGGCATCGGCACCGTGGAAACACGTATGAAACGCAAGGACGGTGAGATCATCGAGGTGATGCTGAGTTCAACTCCGCTTGATCCCGATGACCTTGCCGGTGGCGTCGTTTTCACAGCGCTTGACATTACCGAGCGCAAAAGAGCGAACAAAATTTTACTGACGTACTCGGAGAAACTGGAAGAGATGGTTGAAGCCCGGACGCAGGAACTTCAGGACCTCCACGAGCAGCTCATCCGGCAGGAAAAGCTAGCTGCCCTGGGACAACTGGCGGGTGGCGTAGGGCACGAACTGCGCACCCCCTTGAACGCGATCAAAATCGCGACTTATTACCTTAATATGGTCCTCCCTGAACAGAATCGTGATCCGGAGATTCAAAAGACCCTGAAAGTTCTGGAGCGAGAGACGGCAACTGCGGAACGCATCGTCACCAGCTTGCTCGATTATGCGCGCACCAGGCTGCCCAACTGGAACTTGGTGAATTTCAACAACCTGTTGCTGGATGTGGTGTCTCGCACGCCGCTGCCGGATGCCCCACGTATAGAACTGGAACTCCAGCTTGATCATGAACTGCCTGATATCACCGCTGATCCCGACAAACTATCCCAGGTCTTTAACAACCTCGTCCTCAACGCTGTCCAGGCTATGCCGGAAGGTGGACAATTGATTGTCCGGACAGAGAAAGAGATTCCGGAATGGGTAAAAGTTTCTATTACAGATACCGGAACCGGCATACCGGAAAAGAATCTTGGACGGCTCTTTGTCCCCCTCTTCACCACAAAAACACAAGGCATAGGTCTGGGTTTAACGGTGGTCAAGAATCTTGTGGAGGAGCATGGTGGCACGATTGGCGTGATCAGTCAAGTGGGTACCGGCAGCACCTTCACCGTCCGCTTGCCGGTGGATGCCAGTAGATCAACCAATAACACGTAATGGGTGCACTACAGAACCATGTCGCATATGAAGGGGCTTTGCGTTTTACAACCTACTGAATAATCCTTATTTCAGGGGAGTCGTTCAAAGGCTTACAACCGGGTGAGTTTGACGACAAGGAGGTCCAGCGCTGTCGAGACCTCCATCCCGCCCGTTTTTATCGCCAGGTCCGTCTCCAGCAGCAGAGCGTAAGCTGCCCTGAGCTGGTCCGCCGTAAATCGATGGGCTTGAGAATAAAGTTTCTCAGCGACATAAGGATGCAGTTTTAAGCGGGTGGTTATCTCCGGGAGTGATTGAAGGGCATCGATCAAATGCCGGATCTGCATCAACAGCCGGAACTGCCGCACAATCATGCCAAATACTCTTAAAGGGGGCTCATCTGCGTCTAGCAAGCGGTGCAAGTGCAATGCCGCGGTTTGCCCATTACGCTGCCCCAGGGCATCAACCATAGCGAAGATAACATCAGCATTGAGTACATATGGCACCATGACTTGTACATCATCAACGGTAATCATATTGCCAACCCCACAGTAAAGCACTAACTTTTGTATCTCCTGGTCCAAAATGCGTAGGCGAGTATCAAAGTTTTGCACCAAAAGAGCTCCTGCGCGTCTCTCAATGGTACCACCGTATTTTTTTGCTCGTTCGATAACCCAGTTTTGCATCCATTGTTGCAAATCACGATATTTTTTGGGAAAGGCAAACGTTACTACTTTGCCTTCGTTTTTCTCTGCCCACGCAACCACGGCATGCTTTTTTGGCAGGATGTGGGTTTCCACAAAAATCAGGTGCGTGGTAGGCGGAAGATCGGACATATAATCTGCGATCTCCTTAACCAGTGGTCCTTTGATCTGCCCCAGGGCATCATTATAGATGATGATGCGCTTATCACCCAGGAACGGGAGGGTGCTGCACGCCTGTCGAAGTTCTCCCAGCGTCGGTGGACCTTCGTGAGTTTCAGTATTGAGCGCTTTCAGATCCAACGTCAAGTGCGCTTTCGCCATAATGGAGGAAAGCGCTTCCTGCCTCGCTAGTTCGTTTTCTCCCTGGAGAATCGTGAGCATAGGTACGCCTACTTTTGCACCGTGTGCACACGAATGCGCTGTAGTCCACCGCGATAATCGGACACAATCGAACCGATACGCACATCCTCGAGATGCGGGTCGGTGGTCAACTGGCTCTGAGCCCAGGCTCCGATAGAAGGCGCAGCGAGCAAAGCCAGGGTATTGAGCAATATCGCGTAAGGCAAGCGCTCCAGCAGACGGCGCACGGGACGCCGGGCAAGCTTCCCAATCCCCAACAGGGAAGCCAGCGTCGTCAATGTTGCGGTGACAACAATATTGGTGCCACAATTGTGATGCACTGCCAGATGCCCCTGCCCGGCTTTGAGCGCGGCAAGGGCTTCATGGACCAACGGGATGACCCTATCGGCAGAGAGTGTCGTATACAAACTGAATCCCAGAGGCCCGGACATCCCGGCTATCCTGGCAGCTGGATACTGCTGGCTGGACAGATTGATAGTGGCATGCTCCAGTGCATGGTTACGCCGTAAGCGGCTCAACAACGTTTTAAGCATATCATTCTCCCCTCTGAGGCGTCACCGGTGCAGGCACGGCAATAATAATCAGGCGGTTAGCCAAACTACCATACGGATGGCAGGTGACCAGCGTCAAACGCTCATCCGGTGTCTCCTGCACATAACGTGCGTTTTGCAGGCGCACCTCCAACGGTTGCCCAGCTTCAGGAAGAATATACTTCTCTTTAACACGATAAGCAAATTCCTCACCATCTTCTGAGCTCACCATGATCAATGCGCCCACGGGCGCTTTATAAAGATCGCGGAACACTTCACCTGCGGAAGTATTGTGCCCATTGAGTACCGTATTACCCGGCAAACCCAAATACGCTGATGTTTCGTGCCAGCCAACCGCCCGATACTCAGGGACATTCCACATCCGGGCTTGAACGCTGTTGATCGTCACTATCTTCAATCCGATGGGGACGATGGGTGCTTCCAGATCCAGGACAGGTATGTGCAGCGTGGAAGGTACCGCACCGGCAAACGGTGTGGGAATTACAACTGTAGGTGTAGGAGATGGCACGGTCGCAGTTGCAGCTTCGTCCGTTGATGGTCGTGTAGGGGTAGGCGCGGTGGTGGCTACAGGTGTTTTTGCATCGGAATTGGGCGTAGCCTCAAACGGTAAAAGTGTAAGCTTCCCTGCATCATCCAGACTCTCAGGCGCACCATCTGCACCCCATACATTCAAAGGCGGTGCCGTAGAAATTGAGCGCGTATAGAGGCGGCTGGATATGGTAGGGGCGGCTTGCCAGATAAACAGAGCCAGTGCTACCAACAGCAAAGCTCCGCCGGCGAAAATGAGAAAACGAGAGGTTTTCGTATGCATTTCAGGATGGGGCGGGTTACCCGCTGTTAATCCTCATCCAGAACGTGCTGGTAAACTTCGGGTTTGAGAACGCCAATAAAAGGGATGTTGCGGTACTGTTCGACAAAATCCAGCCCGTAACCCATGACGAACTCGTTGGGAACCTCAAAGCCGATGAAATCCACGGGGACCGCTATCTCACGGCGGCTTGGTTTGTTGAGCAAGGTCGCGACACGCAGGCTGGCAGGATTGCGAGAGCCGAAGTTGCGCAGGATATAATCCAGGGTATGCCCTGTATCCACAATATCCTCCACAATGATCACATGGCGATGATCTATGCTGTAGGTAAGATCCAATAAAATGCGCACCACACCGGAACTGGTCGTACCTTTTCCATAGCTCGAGATGACCATAAAATCGACCTCGTGGCGGAAATCGAGGTGGCGGGTGAGATCAGCCAAAAACATGTAGGCCCCTTTGAGGATGCAGACCAGTACAGGTGGATCGTCATCGCTGTAGATAGCATTCATTTCCTGGGCGACTTCGACAATACGCGCCTGGAGTACCTCCTCAGAGATCAGCACCCTTTCTATATCATCGCGCATGGACATGGCTACCCCCTTACAGCATGTGCTGGTAAACACGGGGCTTGAGTGCCGCTATGTAAGGTAAGGTGCGGAAGCGGTCCGCAAAATCCAGCCCATAGCCCACCACCCACACATCAGGGATGTTGAATCCCAGATAACGAATAGGCACATCTACCTTGCGGCGGTCAGGCTTACTGAGCAGGACTGCCGTGTGCAAAGATGCGGGTTGCCGGGCTTCAAACACGCGGTACAGGTACTGCAGAGTGTAACCCGTATCGAGTATATCCTCCACAATGAGGATATGCTTGCCGGCAACATCAGCCCGTGTATCCATAATCATACGCACAGAACCGCTGGCTTCCGTCGTGTCGGCATAGCTGGACAGGGCGATAAAATCCACCCGGTGCGGAACCGTCAAACGACGCGCCAGATCAGCCAAAAACATGAACGAGCCTTTCAGGACACCAACCAATAAAAAGTCCTCATTGTGGATGCCGGCGTAGTCGGCACTGATCTGGTTTGCCATCTCTTGCACGCGTGCGGCTATTGTCTCTTCTTCCAGGAGGACGTAATCCACAGAATCAGGAAGCGATAATTTTTCAGACATGCGCATCTCCCTTTGCAACGCCTTTTTCCACGCCACGACGAGGCACTTCGTGATGCCGGCGGCAGCGCGCCTCATAAACCTCGCTGGCGCCCACGAGCACCACAGGATCGTCAGAGTATGCGGCTTTGCCTTCAATCAGGCGCTGAGTGCGGCTGGCGGGCATTCCGCAAACCACACAAATTGCCTGGAATTTATCGACGCGTTCCGCAATCGCCATAAGGTTGGGGATGGGTCCGAAGGGACGACCGGTGAAGTCCATATCCAATCCGGCGCAGATGACCCGCTTGCCTTGATCAGCCAGGGCATTGCACACTCCGAGGATACCCTCGTCAAAGAATTGAATCTCATCGATAGCAATCACATCTGCCGCGTGGTCAAGCGCTTCAATCAATGCCTTACTCCCGCTGACCGGAATTGCCTGCTCCTGAAGCCCGTTATGGGACGCGATGGCTTTTTCAGCAAAACGGATGTCGATAGCGGGTTTGAAGACCTGGATGCGCTGGCGTGCAATTTGGGCGCGGCGCAAGCGGCGGATCAGCTCTTCCGTTTTACCACTGAACATACTGCCACAGATAACCTCGATCCAACCGTATCCTGGGATAGCGTACATCACGCACTCCTGAGCTTGAGGGTAAAAAAGGACGAGGCGGGGGGGACCCCGCCTCGTTTAGTTCTTATTCGGCTTGTTCGTCGTCTTCGGCGAGGGCCTCGTCACCGGGCAAAACAAACCCCTTTGCGCGCAGCCCTTTCTTTAGATCAGCCAGGGCTTTGAGACCAAAACCCTTGATTTCCATCAGACCGTCGTCACCACTCTCTTCCAAGCGGGTGAGGACCTGTCCGACCTTATCCATGCCGGATTCGGACAACAATTTTTCCAGGCGCTTGCCTAACTCCAGGGTAGAAATCAGAATTTCTGGAGAAGTGAGGGCTGCTTTGCGGCGGCTCGCCTCATCAAGGGCTTGTTCACGTGCCTGCAGACGGCGCATAAAGCGGTCCACTTGGCCTTCGGTATCGACGATACGTTGCTCACCGGTATAGTAGGGATGGCATTTGGAACAAATATCGGTGCGAATTTCAGATACCGTCGCCCCTACAGTCCAGCTTTCGCCACAGGCACAAGTCACCTGGGCTTCAGGATACCATTGAGGATGCAATCCTTCTTTCATGCGCTCTCGCTCCCTTCGGGATAGACGTTCACGCGCTTGCGACCAAGAGTAACATCGTACCTGACCTTGCCATCAACAAGGGCGTACAACGTATAATCTTTGCCCATCCCAACATTTACGCCTGGCTTGAGGCGCATACCCACCTGCCGGACAATGATATTGCCACATATTACAGCCTCACCGCCGTATTTCTTAACGCCACGGCGTTTGGAGCGGCTATCCCGCCCATTTGTACCTGTTGCATTTTTGCGTGCCATAGTTATGCTCCTCTAACGATCTCGTCCACACGAAGACGCATATACGTCTGGCGATGGCCCAAGCGACGTCGATAACGTTCCTTGGGCTTATATTTAAAGACGAGAATTTTGGGTCCCCGGAACTCCTCGAGGATAGTCGCGCGAATAAACGCGCCATCGACTGTAGGTTGTCCGACAAGGACCTCATCTTCATCAGCGACTAAATAGACCTGATCAAGTTCAACCTGCGTTCCAACTTCATTCGCGAGACGCTCAATAATGAGCTCGTCTCCGACAGATGCCTTATACTGATGTCCACCGGCTTTAACAACTGCGTACACTTTCACTCCTCCCTATTACACAATAGGAGCCGACCTCGCGGAGGTTCGGCTGCGAGGACATTATAACCAAAGTGGGAAAATTGTCAATGTGGTTTTGAAGAGGTGGCGTACATGTTTATTTCTGCACCGGTTCTGGAATAGCCCCTCTTTTTAAGAACGCTTTCCTGTTCTGTAACCCACTTGACGAAATGATGGTTCTGCATATAATACAGATACTTTCCTCGGTAGCTCAATTGGCAGAGCGACCGGCTGTTAACCGGTTGGTTGCTGGTTCGAGTCCAGCCCGAGGAGCCAGTAGCCCGGACGCTTGTTCGGGCTATTTTTTTTGTAATATCATCGTCGTCCCATACCTTTACAACGCAGCCAGGTCATCCTTCTGCCGCGCCAGCCATTTCCGGATAGTGGTGAGTTCCTCATGCTGCTCATCCAGCTTCTGCTGTTGGGCACGGATAAAGCGGGTGTAGGGGGAGACGGCGACTTTGATTTCTTGCAGGCTGCGATCAAGTTCAGATTCAAATTGCGCGGTGAGAGTGCTGACCAGGTGCTCGCGGATACCTGCAATTTTCTCGCGGAACTCCATTTTGATCTGCCGTTTGCGGCTGGGGATGATGAAAAGGCCCAGAACAGCAACTGCGCCGGCAGCGACGATGCCGGTAATATCCAGCGCGGAACTGGTAGCGAGAACGGCAATAATAGTACCCAAACCCACAGCGCCGACTTCCGCCAGGGCTGTGTTGGCAACAGCGCGCTGCAGCGATCCGGCGATCCGCCGGGCTTCTTCAATCCGGCTGTAGTCCTGCATCGCCTGCTGCGCCATACGGCTCACACCGTCAATGAGACCAGCCCGGTCAGTCTCAAAAGAACCCCCTACCTGACCAACGATATTACGGGCGTGCTTCTCCTTGTGCCGGTTGACACTGTTCACCACGGATAGCCACTGTTCCTGATTGCGGTCCACCAGCCATGTGGTGAGAGCCTGCACTTTCTGCTCTATCGCGTCGGGCACATCCCCCACGACCTCCTCCTTGAACTGGCGTTCAAGTGCATCTTTATTCAGTAAGGCTTTAATGCGCACCAGGCGCAGGACATCGTCAAAATAGGCAATCCCGCGATTCTCGAATGCCTGCAGCAGCAGGTCAACGTCGGAAAGGCGATAGCGAAATTCTGACACCATGTCATTCCGGTAAATATCCAACTGGCGGGTGATACCGTCCATAACATCGATATCGTCCTTGAGCACGTCAAGGCGTTCCTTGACAACACGCAAATATTTTGCTGCCAGGTGCTGCCCCACCCCGATGGGGTTTTCCAGTTTGAGTTTAAGGCGCTCTTTCTCATCAAGAACGTCAATGATGTAAGCTTCCAGATCCGGCAATCCGCTGTTGGCTAACAGGTGCACCTCACCCGCCTGTTTAGCCTGGCGAGCCAGGCGCGCAGAGATGGGAAAAATGTGCGGGCTGAAACCCAGGAGCGTCTGGGCGTTTTGGGCAATGAACGCGGTGATGTGTTCAATATCATCTTTCCCCTCCAGAATATCGATTTTATTAAGAACAATGATGACCTTTTTGCCCCAATTGCGGATGGATTCCAGGAAAGCGCGCTCGCTTTCAGTAAAAGGACGGTCGGCAGAGGTGACGAAAAGCACCAGATCTGAACGCGGAATAAATTCCTGAGTGATGGCTTCATGTTCACGCTGGATAGCATTGGTGCCGGGCGTGTCCACAATGTTGATATCCTGCAAGAGCGGTGCGGGAACCGCATAAATATCGACATCACCGGCCACAGCGATCTTTTCGAAGATTGCGCCGTATTTGAGCAGGTGAAGGCGGGTCGTAGTTGGCGTGACGCCCTCCTTGAGCAGCAATTGCCCGAAAAGGGCATTGATGAAAGCGCTCTTACCAGAATTGAACTCGCCGACAATGACCAGCAGGAAGAGTTCATCCAACTGGCGGATAGATTTTTCCAGAGCGGTACGATCCTCCGGCAGGGCGGAGAAGCGTGCCAGGGCTATTTGAAGCTGCGTAAGCCAGTGACGTTCCTGGCTGAGAATCGCTTCTTGGGCAGGTGTTAAAATTCGTTGTTCCATTTTATTCACTCCAATCGCATTTCAGCCCAAAGGGGCTGTATTTTCTTCTAGTATGAAGGCAATGGCTTAAAAATCAACTGTTATACTCCTTTTGCTATCATTGGAAGATTGCGCTATAGTATAAGCATATATTAGTTTGATCTTTGAGGGGAGATTATTATGGGACATGTGGCGGGACCGGGTATTCAGGTGGAAGCCTACGTTTCGGTGGACGTGGAAACATCAGGTCCTAATCCCAGCGAGTACGATATGCTGGCCATTGGGGCATGCCTGGTCGACAATCCAGCGTGTGGATTTTATGTTGAACTGCAGCCGGTGACCGGAAACGCAATTCCAGGGTCGCTGGCAATTTCAGACCTGTCGCTTGATGACCTGCGGAAGAACGGGCTGCCCCCGGCGCAAGCCCTGAATCGCTTTGAGGCATGGTTACAGACGGCGGTCTCTGCAGAGCAACGTCCGGTTTTTGTGGCGCTTAACGCGCCCTTTGACTGGATGTTTGTGAACGATTATTTTCACCGTTATCTGCAGCACAACCCGTTTGGACACTCAGCGCTGGATATCAAGGCATTTTACATGGGCCTGGCAGGCACACGCTGGGCGCGCACGTCAATGTACTATCTGGCGGCACGCTATCTGGAAGGGCGCAAGCTGACGCACAATGCTCTCCAGGACGCGCGGGATCAGGCGGAAGTTTTTGCCAATATCCTGGCGGAGGCTCAGGCACGCAGAGATGCAGAAAGTGCATCCAATGATGAAGAACCGACATGAAAACAGGGGAAAAATCCCCAATTTATTTTTTAAAGGAGACCATGTATGGATAAGAAAGCAGCGGCAGCAGCAGATTTGACCGCAATCATAGCGTCCGCGAAACGACTGGGAGTTGAACTGGATGAGGAGGAAGCGCTGCAATGGCTGGCAGCTATGGCGGCGCAGAACGAGTCGGACATCGTTGTGGATGAGAAAACAGGAGTTTTTGGGCACACGGTGACCATGCTGGATTTCAGTCCGGCAGACCTGGCGCACTTCCGGGCGGTCGGCAGAATTGTGGAATTTGAGGACAGTGAAAACGTGGAAACCGCGCTGGCGCTTTCCGGTTCAGCGGCTCAATCCAAAATCCAGACTTATCCTGGTGATGCCGATTACTTCGAGCGCGTCAATATTCTGGCCCCAACAAAAGAAGAGGCGTGCCGTATTCTGGGCAAGATTATGCGCGAAAAGGCTTTGGCCTCAATGAAGGGACCTACCTACCAACTCATCGAGGTGAAGCTGGGCTCTTACCCCTATGATTTTGTGAAAGAAGGGGAATTGATTAATGCGGACTCGCCAATTTCGTGGACGGCAGCCGAGGTGGTAGACGGCAAGATTGAAGGGTTCCTGCCCGACGGCACGCCGGCGACGGTTACGTGGGAAACGGCGGCGCAAGATCCCGGATGGTGCAAGCTGGATTGGGTAATTGCCGACCCCGAACGCGGCACATTGGCCAACGCCAGCAATATGCTGGACGTGACCTGGGAAGCCCCGGATGGCGCAATCACACCGCTGGACGGATACCTTGACCCGTATTTCCAGGAGGTTTACCTGGAGGCAGAATCTATCCCGCTGTTCTCCAAGCTGGCAGAGCACGTCTCAGAAAACGCGCTGGACGACTATGTACACCAATTGGAGAAGGAAGTACGCAAATATGTGACACTCGATCCATTAAACTATGGGAAAGCCGCGAAACGGATGTACAATATCTTCCGGTTGACCGGGAAGTATGAGGAAGCAGTGTACCTGCGGGAGCTCTTCGACGAACCCGCCACCATGCTGTATCAGGTATATTCGCTGATCCGCACGGTCGATGACGCAGCAAAACCCGACAGCGGTATCTCCAAAGAAAGCATGCTGATACAAACCGACGCGCTGATCATGGCAGTGATCGGAGCACTGGAGGGAGATAAGGAAACCGAAATTGTAAAGCATCTGCTTCGGCTGCGCGACAGCTTAATGGATATACAAATCGGGAGTTCTCTGACCGCAGAGGCGGAAGCCGCTCGGGCGGAAGTTATCAATATTGTGAATAATTTCTTCTACGAGAAATTGGTAGGGGTACCCACGATCAAAGCCTATATAGACAATGTTTAAAGACAATGTTTAATAATGCCAGTAAACACTGTTAAAAAGCCAGTGTTTTACTCAGTCTCGGATGTGGCGTAAACTTTGATTTTGCTGTCCACGTAGCTTCCCGCATCGCCACATTAAAATGGGGTATCCAGTTTGGCTGCGCCAAACTGGATACCCCAAAGAAAAAAAGCGGCGTGCCGAATTTAACCTTGTCCTATTCAAATAAAAGCAGAAACGGGTGTATTTGCCGTTTCTGCAGGTGTGGCAGGTGGTTTTCCTTCCACACACTGTGGTTGGTCCCAACTGGGATCTTTTCCTTCCACACACCTGGTTGGGGGTCTTCGCATTCGCACCACTCAGAGCATGGATGGTCATCGCCTTCGGCATCACGCATATGGTCATGCATGAGCGGAGTTTCGTTGGCCAGCGCCAGCGACCGGAACGGAGTCGAAGCATCTGCTTTTATGCTAAAATATCCATTTCCGAGATCATTTTAGATCTCTCGATTTCGCTCCGGATGACATAATATTTATATATAAGTCTAAATGCGATAGCCTTAGAAGCACGGGAGAATTGACACAGTTGAGGGTTTTGTTAAAATAAGCGAATGGAACACGTTTATTGGGTCTGGGATGATTTGCTTGCCGGGCGATCCGGACCGACACGCGTTCCATGGAATGCGCAAACCTTATATGCTGGTGGCATCCGCGCGGTTGTATCGCTGGCACAAGAGGTGCAGGTTGAAGACCTTACAACTTACGGTATCCTCCACTACCGGGGTGAATTTCCACCGCTTAGCTTATACTCGGAAGGACTGCGTAAAGCCTTCATCTATATGGCGCTGCCCGTTTGGCGCTTTATCGACACGCAGGTTAAAGCCGGTAATCCCACGCTGGTGCACTGCTTCGCGGGTCAGGACCGGACGGGTGTTATTCTGAGCGGCTATCTGGTAACCTACCAGGGATTGAGTCCGGAAAAAGCCATTGCCCGGGTCAGGGCGGCAAATCCACTGGTCATGCGCGAGGAAGGGTATGAGGCAACCGTGCATTTGCTCAGTCCCAACAAGCTGCCTGACCCCCGAACGCTGTTGTAATTTTAATCAACCCATGGGAACGTAATGCGACTGCAGGATACGTTCAAGCGTTTGTATACCTTCGTCCAGCGTGGCCCCAAGGAATAAGCCTGGTACGCGCGAGCGCCATTCAGGTTTCAGGTTAAAAATGCGCCCGGCAAAACCGAACGCGGGGCGTCCTGATTCAGCAACCTCCGGCAGTGCCGCAGGCCATGCCTGCAGTGCGGTTGCGGGTTCCTCGGTCATGGCAATCACAACGATAGCAGAAGGTGCAGTTTGTTTGACAAAAGACGCGACCTCAACCAGTGGGATGGATTGCCCCAAATAAGCAACAGGCCACCGGCGGCGGCGTAAAAGAGCGCCAAACATAAGCAAACCACCTTCATGATATTCCCCGGGAGCGCATGCCAGCACGACCGGTGGGACGTCGAATACGGGTGGACCGACATTCATCCAGACAATAAGCCGCTGTCGCAGATAATGTGAAGCCAGGTGCTCGGTGGCAATCTGAACCTCACCCTTTTCCCATCCCATACCAATTTCACTCAAGGTAGGACCGACAAGATGCAAAATGATATCTTCAGGCGTGTAAAGAGCCATAGCCTCATCAAAAATAGCATCCGCGGCATCAACTTGATGCCGCAGTAAATAATCTTGCAGCCGGTGCTGAAGAATTTGCAGATAAGATTCGCTCGCGGGGGTTAATCCCATATCGGATTCCTGTGCGGTATTCAGGGTGCTGAAATCAGCAGCGCTTAATTCTACTTGCGTATCGAGCGTCTCCAGAGCGCGGACCGCCTGACGGACCTGCATCCCGGAATCCGTTTTGGCTTTGACCCAACGCAGACGATCAATTTCGGTTCGCGTATAAAGCCGGTGACCGCCTTCGGTTCTGACACACACCGGAAAATCATAACGGCGCTCCCATATACGTAGTGTCGCGGCGGGTATGCCCGTCATCCTTGCAACCACACCGATATTATAAATTGCTTCATCCTGAACCATTGACCATCTCCTGAGAATAAGATTATTTCGATATTATAAGTGAATTGGTACATAATGTCAACTATATATACACAATAAATAGTCAATACGTTGACATGCTACTGATTTATGCTACAATCGATCACACACTTCAGGACAGCGATGCCTGCATCCAAATTGCAGTCAGGCGGGCACATTTGGAGATAAAGAGAACAATGCAGAATATAACAGACAAGAAAAAAAACCAAAGTTTAGATCACGAAACCAGCCGTGTTTTATGGGGAAGTATACTTTTCAGTATCATTTTTACCGGATTGATCTGGTGGGCAGGACAATTTCTGGACCGGTCTGCTTTCCTGCCGGACCAGGGTGCCTCATGGTATTTCTGGAAACTGCCGAATCCCACAGTATGGACGCGGGTTAGCGCATGGGGACTCTATACTGCCCACCAATTGACAATGTGGGGGCTTATCTATGCTGCGCAGAGACGAGCAGAACCTGCTGGGCACGGGCTGCACCGCTTGAATTGGATTGCCCTCGGCGCTAACGCACTGTTTATCATTTTACACTTTGTGCAAACCCACCTGTGGTATGATGGGCTGGCTCAGGATGTCTCCATCTGGAGCTCGCAGGGATCGGTGATTCTGATGCTGGTCATCATCCTCCTGATGGAAAACCAGCGCCGCGGGTTGTTCTGGGGCAAAAAGGTGCCTATCTCCAAAGAAATCACCCGCTTTGCCCGCAAATATCACGGATACGTATTTGCATGGGCAATCATTTATACCTTTTGGTATCACCCGATGGAATCCACAATCGCCCATCTTGGCGGTTTCCTCTATACGTTCCTGCTCCTTTTGCAGGGCAGCTTGATGACCACCCGTATCCACACAAACCGGGTTTGGATGGTCATCCAGGAGGTGGCCGTGTTATTCCACGGCACACTGGTGGCGCTGATGCAGGGCAACGGTATGTGGCCGATGTTCTTTTTTGGGTTTGGCGGGTTGTTTATCCTGACCCAGATGCACGGACTGCGGCTTCGCTCCTGGGTGCGCTGGGGTTTCCTGGGCCTATATAGTGCGGCAGCACTGGTGACCTATAGCATCCGCGACATCCGCATGCTGCATCAGATCACATGGATACCCATTATCGAATACATTGGTGTTTTCGTGCTGGCGGGACTTATTGGTTTGGGACTGAAAGTGGCAGGACGCCGGAAGTCAGTCCAGCCTGCAATTGGAGTACAGGGCTAATGGGCAAGCTGGATGGCAAGAACATCGTTATTACAGGCGGCAGTCGCGGATTCGGATTGGCTACAGCGCAAGCTTGCAGTGCAGATGGAGCGCAAGTCGCTATAGCCGCCCGTTCTGCACCAGCATTGGCAGCAGCCGTTAAAAAACTGCAAACGACCGGGACCGCGATGGGGGTCGTGTGCAATGTTGCCAACCTTGCAGAGGTCGAAGCACTGGAAAAACAGGTGATTGAGGCTTGGGGCCATATCGACGTTTGGATCAATAACGCCGGGATCGCCGGGCCCTATGGCCCTACACTTTGTGTAGCCCCGGGTGATTTTACGGCGGTCGTTGAGGTCAACATACTGGGGACATATAACGGGTCTCTGGTTGCTATGCGCGGCTTTCTATCGCAAGGATACGGTAAATTAATCAACATATTGGGGCGGGGAGATAAACAACCGGCGCCTATGCAAAATGCATACGGTTCCAGCAAAGTTTGGGTGCTGAACTTTACCCGTACTCTGGCGCAGGAAAACAAAGACAGTGGTGTAGGCATATTTGCATATAATCCCGGTATGATGCGCACAGAACTGTTAATGGACGTAGACGTGATAGCAGGCTATGAGAACCGGCTCAAACCGATGGAGACCATCGTGCGGATGTGGGCAAAAACACCAGAAGTACCGGCGCAGAAGGTCGTGCGGTTGGCAAGCAGCGCCAGTGATGGGAAAACAGGCTTGGTACTTCAGGAGACAAACACATTGTCGTTACTTATCGGCGCGGCACGTGAAGGATTGCATCGGCTTTTCAAACGTCCTTTGGAAAACTATCCCGTGAAAGTCCATACCGTACCGCCGGCATATCATCTCAAAAATAATACTATTAGGAAGCCAGGCAATGCAAAACATAAAAACAGCAACCAATAACACTGAGAGCAATACAGCCTCCGGTATTACCGCACGCAAACAAAGTGGGATGGCAGCAGTCAACCTGGGTCTGATTGCGAATATTTTTCTCGCTTCCATTAAAACCAGCATTGGGATTATTGGACACAGCCCCGCGCTGCTTGCTGACGGCGTAAACTCGACCGTTGACGTGGCATACGGGATTGTGGTCTATGTATTCATGCGCCTCTCGGGGAAACCCGCTGACAATGAGCACCCCTTCGGTCATAACCAGCTGGAAAGCGTTGCCGCGTTGGTCATTGGCTCATTTGTCATGACCACCGCTGTAGCCATATTCTGGGAGTCGATCAACAGCGTGTACGATTTGTTCACAGGGGCTGCGGTCTACGGCGGCGCTTCGATTGCGGCATTGTGGGTTGCGCTGATCACGGTGTGTCTGAAAGTTATATTGGCGGTTGGCACATTGCGCGTGGGGAAAAAAACCAGAAATTCCGCTGTGCTTGCCCTGGCTTTTGATCACCGCAATGACATATTCACAGCCCTGGCAGCCACGATAGGCATCTTCTTTGGGCGCGCCGGTTATCCCTGGGTAGATCCCCTGGCAGGCGCCATCGTTGCTATCATTATCCTGCGCACAGCGATCGGCATTCTGCGCGATTCAACCGCTGACTTAATGGATACGGTGCCAGGTAAAACCCTGACGGAAGAAATTGAATCTCTGGCGCGCACGATTCCAGGTGTCTCATGCATCGAGGATTGTCGTGCGCACCGCTTCGGTCCTTACCTGGTCGTGAACGTGACCATCTGCATTAAAGGCTCGTTGAGTATCACTGAAGGGGATCGCATCGCCACGGAAGTGGAACATAAACTCATTGATAATATTGAGTTTATGCGTTCGGTACACGTGCACATCCACCCGGAACCTGAATCACTTAAAGACGGAGGGCAGACTTCACCCTAAAGCTACATCCAGCACCATCATCACGGCAAAACCAATCATGACGCCCAACGTTGCCTGGTGGGTATTCCCGCCGCCTTCCGCTTCGGGAATCAAATCCTCAGCAACCACAAAAATCATCGCACCGGCAGCGAAGGCTAAAGCATAGGGTAAAAGCGGGCGCGCCACTAACACGGCAAACGCGCCAAGGACGCCTGCAATCGGCTCCACAATGCCTGACAACTGTCCGTACCAGAAACTTTTCAAGAGTGATGTACCTTCGCGCCGCAGCGGCATAGAAACAGCCAGCCCTTCCGGAAAGTTCTGGATACCGATACCGAGTGCCAGAGCAACAGCGCCGGCAATGGTTGCAGAAGGCATACCATAAGCAACAGCACCAAAGGCGACCCCAACAGCTAAACCTTCCGGGAAATTGTGCAGCGTAATTGCCAATATAAGAAGGGTCGTTTTTTGCCAGGTTGTTTTCACACCCTCCGGCTTTGCCTCCCCTCTATGCAAATGTGGAAGAAGATAATCAACACCGCGCAGGAACGCCCCACCAAGCAAGAATCCAACGGCAGCGGGGATATAAGCGGGCAGCGGTCCCTCCTCCGCCATCTCAATTGCCGGCGCCAGGAGCGACCAGTAACTCGCGGCAATCATAACCCCCCCGGCGAACCCCAGCATAGTATCAAGCAGTTTGCGGTTAACCTGCTTGGTCAGAAATACAGTCGCCGATCCCAGAGCTGTTACGAACCAGGTAAAAAGCGTGCCCAAAAGCGCCTGCACAACCGGATTAAGTGTAGATAAAAATGCGATCATATTATTTCCTCCCTCATCAATAAAGTCTTAGTGCAGAACAATAACATGCCTCCCTCCGTAAGTGCGGTAACACGTTCTTTAAATACGGAGCATTGCAAAAAGAGCCCCTCGATCTTCATGGATATATGAACACATTGTATTCTACACGGTCTCACAGTATACTCAAGTATGTTTTCTGGATCATGCCCGAGTCTACCCGAGCATGGTCCCAATGGAGGAACACATGCGCTTTCCACGTGCTGCGGGAATATTGCTGCACCCGACTTCACTGCCGGGACGCTACGGCATTGGTGAATTGGGAGAAGCCGCCTATCACTTTGTAGATCTACTGCGTGCATCCGGGCAATCCATATGGCAAATCCTGCCCTTAGGCCCTACAGGATACGGCGACTCCCCTTACGCCTGTTTCTCGGCTATGGCAGGAAACCCGTTGTTAATTGACCTCGACCAACTGGCGGAGGAAGGCGATATAGATCCACAGGACCTGGCGGATGCCCCGCACTTTCCGGAGGATGCTGTTGATTTTGGTCCGGTTATCACTTTCAAGACGGCGGTTCTTAGCCGTGCTGCCCGGCAATTCCGTGAAAAAGCGACCGGTAAACGCCGTTTGGCATTTGATAATTTTTGCCGCGATAATGCCAGTTGGTTGGAGGATTATGCGCTCTTTATCGCCCTCAAAGATGTTCATGGGGGCGCAGTATGGAATACATGGGAATGGGATCTGGTTTCGCGGCAGCCTGCAGCATTGGCAGCATGGCGGGAACGGCTCGATGCAGCCTTGTTTGCCCAACGCTATTTCCAGTTCCAGTTTTTCCGCCAGTGGGAAGCGCTGAAATCCTATGCAAACAACCAGGATATCAAAATCATCGGCGATATTCCGATCTTTGTAGCCTATGACAGCGTGGATGTCTGGGCAAACCCGGAACTCTATCATCTGGATAAGAATTTGCTGCCCACACAGGTCGCAGGCGTTCCGCCGGATTACTTTAGCAAGACAGGGCAGTTATGGGGGAATCCGCTATACGACTGGGATGTTATGGCGCAACGCAACTACGATTGGTGGATCAACCGCTTCGAACAAATCCTGCGGACCGTAGACATCATCCGCCTGGACCACTTTCGTGGCTTTGCTGCTTATTGGGCAGTGCCAGCAGGGGAACCGACGGCGGTCAACGGGCAATGGGTAAAGGGTCCAGGTTCACCGTTCTTCGAGGTGTTACGCCAGAGATTGGGCGAACTGCCAATCATCGCCGAGGATTTGGGCCATATTACACCGGATGTGGTACAGCTGCGGGACACATTTGAATTCCCGGGCATGAATATTTTGCAATTTGCCTTCGCCAGTGATGCCGGAAACCCCTACCTGCCCCACAACCTACGGGCAAACTCCGTCATTTACTCCGGAACCCATGATAACGATACAACTGCTGGCTGGTATGAAACACGTGAAAAGGAAGAATTAGACAGCGCTCCAACGCATATATGGGACCCACCAGCGAACCTGATTCACTGGGCGCTCATCCGGATGGCTTACCGGTCCGTCGCGGACACCGCGGTCATACCCTTGCAGGATGTACTCGGGCTGGGCGCTGAAGCAAGGATGAATACTCCCGGAAAGTTCGGCGGCAATTGGGCATGGCGATTCAAGATGGAGGATATTGGGGAAGAGACCCTTGCGCAATTAAAAGCATTGGCTATGACCTATGGTCGCAAGAACGCAGAGGAAGAGCAGGAAAGCCCTGCAGAAGAATAGGTAAAAAGAAGCGATACAATGTGCCTTGCTGGAAGCAGCCCCCGTACTGGGTGGCTGCTTCCAGGCAGATTTACTTTTTCCGGGTGTCAGGGTTCAGTAGTCTCTGTTGCAGGGGGGACAAGGAATGCATCCCGCCCATCGTCAACCATAGTCGTGATATTGTATTCCGCGACACGCACATAATAAGGTGAGGTCTGATGACTTTACGACGTAAGTATTGTCTGCAGTATTCTTGGCTCCAACAATGCAGCGTTTTGGTTGCCCGCATCCGTCGTGAGTGTCACCGTGGCGAGGGGGGCGTCCATCCCATAGGCGGATTCAGCGCTGGTACCCAACGGTTCCATCATAGTCACATTGCTTGCATTACGCACCAGTGTTGTAATCTTGCCCAGAGAAACCTCCTCACCCTCCTGCAATCCCAACATAGTCCAGGATTCGCCCTCTTTAACAAATGTAACCGACCCCTGGGCATTCTCAAGAACGACCTGGGAAAGTGTTTCCTGGTCAGTAGCCGCGTAGACTGTATCAATCCACGTATTCGCCCGGGCGTTGAGTTCCCAACTGGAGAGCAGCGGTGTTTGGTAAACTTCAGACTGACCTTCTATCCTGAAATTGCTTGCCGTATACCGCGGGGCAGAACCAAGATACAGAATGTAATCACCTTTGCCGTCAGTTTTAATAATGACGCGGCGCAGGAAATCGGTCTTGGACACCTGTAACTGCTTATAACTGGCTTCTGTCTGCGCAACCAGTGTTGTTTTATCAACTTTGACAAGTTTCTCCAACAAAGCCGTCACACTCTCAGCTTTGACCGGATAATCCCCTGCACCCGGAAGCACCCAACCGCTGTCGGTCTTTTGAAGCACGATATTATTGTTCTGATCATCGGTAATATCAAGACTGACAATATCATCCGCCGTAATATTAGGGAAAACCGGGTCACTGCTGCCTGTTGCAATGGCTTTGGGCCAGAGAATGACAGCACTGAGAATAACCTGAACGACCAGAACCCCGATGAGGATTTGTTGATGGCGTTTCATCACTTCACCTCCGATTTTGTTTTCTTACCGGCTTCCGCGGCAGGAACCCGTGCCGAATCTAATTCACGTCTGAGGGATCAGCGCTAGCGGCTGCTCGTTGCGGCGGTTGTATCCTGAAAAACCGCCAACGACGACCAGCGCAACCAGCGCGACGACATAGTTCGTCACTTCCCAGAAGGATTGCAACTGCGGATTTTCGGCAAGTTTTTCACTGAGAAGCCGGGCTGCGGTGCCACGCGCGCTGATACTCAGCAAGTCCACATCCTCCACCGACCAGGCGACAGCATTTTGCACCAACGCCAAATTATTAAGATAACGTTCTGTGCCCATACTGGCTGAAAGTTCCAGGATAGTGTCATCGACGAACTCCAGACTGCCGATAAGAACCAGACGGGAAGTCGCCGGTGATGCATCAATAGTGCCTGGCACGCCCAGCGGTTGCGGTTGAGGATCCTTCCGCGGTTTCATCCCCGGATCGATTCCAGGGGATTGGGTTTCCCTTTGAAGTAGCTCTCGAACATACCCTTGACGGCAACAGCCAGAGTGTACGGGCGTGTCTCCCCAAAATTGGCGAAACCATAATCGGGATAAAGCGTCAAAATCAGGCTGGATATTGTAGTCCTGCTGCACCCACGAACCCGCCGAGGATTGAAGAAGAACGTCGACTTCCCGCTCTGCATTCTTCACCGGATCAACCTCGATGGGTGAAGCCCAATTCAGCGTGACCGCCTGCAAATTGGAGACGATCGGATGCCCTTTTGCCATACCGTCGGGGCGTATATCGACGAAAAACGGATAGGGGACCTGTTGTACTTCCTGCACCTGGAACTCACCGACCTGCCGGACCACCGGCACCGGGAAAGGTTCGTTCAGCGGATCCAAAACCAGAGATTCCGGAATAGTTAAACCATAGTGAGTGAGCATCGCATCCAACTCGCCCGTGATCGGCTGGGCGCCCAGACCCGCCTGTCGGGGAAGCCATAATGCCGGCGTGACCGGCAGCGAGAATAAGCGCCCCCCCGCGCATCAGATATTGATCGATAGCATACAGCGCCTTTTCATCCAGGTTCTGTGGTCCCACCACGACAAGCACATCGATATCCGGCGCGATACTGCCCGAACTCAGATCCACAGAGCGTACCTCATATTCCTGCTGCAGCACCTGACTGACCTGCTGCCAGGAAGAGAGTGGCTGCTGTGTTTGCCCAAACATATCCTGCGTGGGAACCGCCGGGGGTGTCCACAAACCAACAACCTGCAAAAAGCCGCTGGATGAACGCTTCAGTGCAGATTCAACAGCGCTGCGCACATCGGCTTCACTCACTTCACCTGAAGGATAAATGAGTTGTGCCTGGTATCCCCCACCTCCATGACCATATAGAGGTAATAACTATCCGGTGAAAAAAGTGAGACGGCCAAGTGGCTGCAAGCCATACCTGTCCAATAATTCCTGACGCCCCATTGCGCTGCCAGGTGCATCCGGATCCACAACACGATATGTAAACTTGCCGTTGGAGCGCTCCGCATAATCATTGAGAACGGTCTCAATCGTTTCCGGGCGCCGCTGCCAGCCATTCCGGCAGCGTATTGGGCGTGATATAAACCACCAATTCCACAGGTTCAGCAAGGGATGCCAGCACTGCATCCACATTCTGGAAGCCGTACACAGCCTTTTTGATGTTGGAAGTTAAATCATATTCCAGATTGCGCAGACGCACATCGACAGTCGCCGACGCGTTGCGAATCAACTTCGATAAGGTCGTTAAAGCCCAATGTCATACTTTGATCCCCATATTGGATCAGGATATCGAAATAAGAGTTGATGACGGAAGCTTCATAGCGACCTGCCACCTGGAAAGGTGTCGGTTGAATGCCATAAACCTGGTTGGCTTCCGCTTCCTTTTCCGGTTCTTTTGCAGGATCAATAATTTCAAGCTGCACTTTACCGCCCGATACAACCTGATATTCCTTGAGCATATCACGGATACTGGGCACCAGCGGAGCCAGCAAAGGGTGTGTTTTTTCGCTGAAATAACCGCGAATAAGCAGCGGTTCCTGCAAATTGCGCAGCAAAGACCTGGTTGCCGGCGAAAGTGTATATTCCTTATCCTCGGTCAAATCCACCCGCAAACCACTCAGAGGATAGGTCCAGACATTCACAACCAGCAAGTTCACAATCAGCAGGGTGGAAGTGAGAACCAGGGCACGGCGCTTGGGTTGTGTATGCACACCCGTGCTCCAGCCTTTAGCCTTCAGCGACAGCACATTCAAGGTTAAGAAAAATTCCCGCCAGACTGATGTAATATAAGAGATCGCGCACATCGATAACGCCGCGCTGGATGGATTCAAAACGACTCCCCGCACCTATAGCCCGGAGCACCTCACCGACCTCATTCCCGGCAAAATCTGTCACACCCGGATGAACCGACAATGTAAAACAAACCGCATCCCAGCACCGTTGAGATCAGGGCCACAATCTGATTATCCGTGCGGGAAGAAACGAAAAGCCCGATGGCGGCATAAGCTGCCGCCATCAGGACAGCTGCCAGATATCCACCAATCACCGGTCCCCAATCCAGATTGCCCAGCAAGGCAACCGTCAGAGGCAGGAAAATCGTCAGGGACAGGGCAATAGCGACTAACGCCACAACGGCAAGGAATTTCCCCAGGACCAATTGTGTCGTCGAAACCGGCAAGGTAAGAAGAATTTCAAGGGTACCGGAGCGTTGCTCCTCACTCCACTGGCGCATTGTCAGCGCAGCAACCAGGAAAATCAACAATACCGGCATCCAGCGAAACAACGGGCGGACATCGGAGATACCCCGGGCAAAAAAAGTATCGACCCAAAAGAAGGCAAAAAGTGTAGCCGCCAGGAAAGTGCCGATGAATATGAGGGCCATCGGCGAACCAAAATAACTGCGTAATTCTTTACGTGTGAGTGTTAAAATTTGTTTGATCTGGGCTTTCATACAGCCACCTCCTCTGCCGGTCTCTGCGTCCCGCGCAGACATGGCCAAGGCGTTAAAGACCATTTCCAGAGTGCGCACGTCGCGCCGCAATTCGCGCACGGGCCAGTTATGGGCGCGAGCCATGGCATAAATCGCCGGACCCAGGTCAACCCCGGCATCGGTCTTTCCGTAAACACGGTAAGCGGGGAAACCATCAAACCTCTCAAAACTATCCACGTTGCGCGCCTCTTCCAGGGATTCCAAAGCAGGAATGGCATCCGGGGGAGCAGAGTCCAGTACGAGCACCGCATCCGAGGTCGCCGCGAGATCTGACAACCGGGCATCAGCTTTCACTTCACCATTAATCAGGATAATAGCCCGGTCACAAAGGGCTTCAACCTCGGAAAGGATATGTGTAGAGAAAAGCACTGTGCTGTGTTGAGACAAGCGCTTGATTAAGTGGCGAATCTCAACAATCTGCGTCGGGTCCAATCCCACAGTCGGTTCATCCAGGATCAACAATTTTGGGCGGTGCAAGATGGCCTGCGCCAAACCCACCCGCTGGCGAAAACCCTTGCTCAGTTCGCCAATAGGGCGCGTGAGATGATCCTGCAAACCTGTCGCATATATGGCTTCTGAGAGTCTTTCAAGCTGCGCCTCTTCTGGAATCTGGCGTAAATCCGCCATCATCTGCAGATAAGCCTGAACCGAAAGCTCCGGATATAGCGGTGCGGTCTCCGGTAAATAGCCAATTTGCGCCTGAATTTCACGCGTATGCTCCAAAACATCCAGATCATTCACCATGACAGACGCCTGCGTCGGGTTGCAAGTAGCCGGTCAATATCTTGATGATCGTGGTCTTTCCCGCACCATTGGGACCCAGCAGACCGACAATTTCACCCTCAGCGATGTTGAATGAAACATTCCGCAGAGCTTCGATAGGCCCGTAAGATTTTGTAAGATCGGTAACCTCAATCACGGTTCGCTCCTCCAAAGAAAATGATTAAACACCCTAGCTGACGCGAAAAAGAGCAAAGCCGAGTAAAGATGAGATGTCAAAGCTTCGCTCTTATGATAGCATGGCCTCATGCCAGGGTAATAGTAATAAACATGGAACAATTGTCAAGCCTGAGCATTGACAGGATACAATAAACGATAAAAAATACCTGTCGTGTTTTAACCTAAATTATGAACATCACTCACGAATTAAACACAGCCATGGTTCGTTTATGCCACAGGATCGCCATCCGTGTATTGCACAATATACATATTTCATTGATAACACAAAACGCACCAATAGTCTTTACAGGTATTTAAAGCAAACTTTAAGGGAAGTTTAAGAAACCAGAACTTAACGTAAATGTGCGGAATTTTTATCCTGCTGCGACCGATACTGCAAAAAAATGAAAATCACGCTAACGACACACAGCAGTCCCCACACGAAACCAGCGCTTCCGGCGCGGAACCTGGAAAGCTTAACCCTTGTAGCTGACCCGGGTGTGCCGGAGACTATCCAGGGGGCAGCCCTACCAATTTCACGGCATAGAATAGTACGGGTCGTACCCGTATGGTCGCCTGCACAAGCCGTGACCCAGGCATCGCCAATCCAGTTTCGCAGATAAAGCGTAGTACTGTTGGCGGCAGCAGGATCAATCTCCTGCGGTTCATAGGTCAAGGCAATGTCCGCTTTAAAGCTGCCTTCCTGGGGCGTGATGATAAGTTCGATAGTTCGCGACATTACGCTTCCGCTGTGCGGTTGGACCGGCATTAAATCAGGTTTAACACAGATGGTAACGACATCCAGAGCCTCTGCCGTGAACGTGAGGGTGGTGCCAACCGCCGCAAAATCGTAACGCCCGAGCCCGTCAATGACTTGCGCCTGGCAAATCGAACACGACGTCCGCCTTACTTCCTGCCCGGAAACATAATTGCTGGTCCACGCATATAAATATCCGTTCCATGGAATGAGTTCCGCCGTGCGATTATCAGTGTGACCAAGCCCCGATGGACCGACCTGTGTCCACTGGAGCATGCCCGCCTGACCTATGCCATCTGTACGCCATACCTGTGCACCTTCCACGCTATTTGTCATGGCACAATACAACATTCCGTTGTAGATTGTGGCGCCATCGACGACCGTTCCCGAATTATTGTGATTGTTATTCATACCAGCGATATTTACTGGAACCCAGGTGCCGGTTCCCCCATGCGCACTGCGTAAGATGACCACACCGTTTGCAGTATCTCTATAAGAGATATATAGAAAACCCTCAATATCCCCCAGGATATCTATGCGGTAACCATTCGCTGGGCTGGTATATACAGGGGACCATAAGGGAGAACCGGATGCAATATTCGCTGTCCGGTATAACACACCGCTGGTAGGCATTGGGGAGCAGATGTCGCACGTTGTGCGCCAAAGTACAGCGCGTCTGAATAAACATGCCCGGACCACACCTCAACGGTATTTGGATCATCCGCTGAATTGCCGAAGCCACCGTAGTTTTTTTGCCCCCAGGTTCTGCCATCCTGCGTGCACCATACCTGCGCACCGGTTTCAGAATTCTGGGTCCCCCCACACAACCACCCCTGAAACACCTGCATATCTTTGAAATTTACGTTGTGAGTAAAACCAAAACCCGCTTCAATGACAGGAACCCAGGTTCCGGAAGCTCCGGTCGTACTGCTATAGACCATAGCCCCCTGCTCCGTGTTACCGCCATTCGCCGTGCTGGCATACAACACCCCGTCAAAACTCGCCAGGCTGTCAATATGGTCGTTTTGAAGCTTCAACAGCCCGAATTCATCCATTGCAGCGTTGCCATTGCCAAAAGGTAAACCACCAATTTGCGCGACTTCTTCCCAATCCGTCTGGGTCACCGCGATGCTGACGCCTGTTTTAGTGCGCCAGAGCTGCGCGCCATAAGCATCGTCCGCTTCCATACCGACATAGAGCTGTCCCTTATAAAACAACGACTTCAAACCCATCTTCAGCGTAGTAATCACCGGTTGGGTTTGTATGCGCGGTGGAAGACACGCCAAAAGCGCCGTCGTTTACCAGACTCCAATCCTCACAAGTACCAGCGAAAGCGCCTTCAGGCAAAGAGGTGGTTGATCCGGCGATATCAGATTTGGGAATGCTGGAACCGCCATCAGCACGCACTGCAACATACCACAATCCCAGACAAAGTGCGGCGCAAAATAAGGGGACGACTATTCTGTAGCTTTTACGCAGCATTGGTCAACTCCAATTGCCTAAAGAAAAACCATGGAATTGGAGAGCTCAAAAGCACTCGCCACAGCCCGTGTGTTGATTTCAGCATAAGCTTTATTGATCATCTGCGCGGCTTTGAGCATGGCTTCCGGGGCAAGAATCCCCATCATCGCAACGCCCGCCGAGATGTAGGCGATAGAGCGGCAAGTCTGAGGTATACCTTTGAAATCTCCGGGATTAAGCACAACTTTATGCGCAGAACACGTTAAATCCGCAAATTCAGGAACAACAAACAGCCAATTATCCCTTAGTCATTGAAGGCAGATAGTGCTTTGTCTTGGCATATCCCTGTTCAGAAAGAATAAACAACGCATCAGGATGGTCAACGCCGGTATAATGCACTTCAGCTGGGGAGAGGATGATCTCGCTGACGCTGTGTCCTGAACGGACGGTAACCGGGTAATCATCCCGTTGCGTTGCCCACAATCCGGAAAGCGTCGCTGCCGCACCAATAAGCCGTCCCGTGGTGCGGACACGTCCCCCAGCGGAACTTGCAATGACGATGGAGAAGCTGCGTTCAAGCTGTCGGGGAAATACAATTTCCATGGGTTCAGACATATCTTCCAATTACGGAGTATGCTGGGAGAGTAGCGCTTTTAAGCTGCTGCGTATACTCTGGACGTGCGTCAAGCGGAAAAAGTCCCACGGCGAAACCCCAGAGCATCGATAGCCATGTCCAGCCCTTGCGGTGTCAATTTATTCTCAGCGGCGATATGCGCAACGCACAACTCCCAAATATCCAGCAGCGCGAATCCGTCATGGGCCAGCGCTTCGCTAACACGCTCTTCAAAGTCGGTTTCATATGCAGTGCCCCGCCACACATAACTCGCCCCGTTAATCGCCACAGTTTCAGCAATATCTAACGGACGTTCGACGTTACCCCAGGGTGTGGTTGGCGTTTTCATATCCGGGAGAGAAGTGATACTGTGTTCACCGCCCGTCATCCCAAAGTTCAGATTGTTAAACACCAGGCATGTTATACCAATATTCCGGCGTGCAGCATTGAGCAGATGCGTTCCCCCAATACCGCACCCTCCATCACCTATCAGGACAATGACATGTAAATCAGGGCGCGCTAATTTTATACCGGTCGCATAAGTCAGGCTGCGACCGTGTAAACCATGAAACGCACTGGTGATAAAATACTGATCCGAAAGACCAACACAACCTATATCGGTTACGATGACAACCTGCGCCGGATCCCATTGATATCGGACCAGGGCACGGTTTAAAACATCCAGTATCTGCCGGTGCGTGCACCCGTGGCAGAAGCTGTAGGAAAGCGCATTCCTGTAGTCATTTAATAAAACCATCTGTCACCCATAGAAAATAGTATCCGCAATTTACGATATTACGCAAGATTTGATTTGGATGGGGTAGATATAGAAAAACCTTCAATTGATTCACGTGCTTCGGTATTTAAATGGCTATGTGCAATACTAAACCCCGTTGAGAGACTGCATCGGGGTATTGATATGATTACTACACTAGGCTTTTTAAACACTCACAGGCGAACCTGAGTATTGAAACAGTGATGTTGTGTTAGCGTCCCAACCTGCCAAATGCCATATTATAGCGCTCTACCCATGTCTAGTCCCGTTGTTTGAACCAATGTAGCCTGGTCGAGACTCGCATTATATTGCTGGAAATCAGACCAGCTGTTTAGACTCCGGGTAGCTCTTACACGGTCAAGAGCATCAATATATTCCTGAGTCCTTGCCCAGCTGTTTAGACGTATATCGGCTGTCAATTCAGCAGTATGCTCGTCAAGAGCCGTGTTATATTGCTGGAAGCTTGCCCAACTGCTCGAAGCCCCCGCAAATGGGATTTCGTGTTCAGCCAGGACAAGTCCGGCGAATGCCAGGCTGGCAAGTGCCACAACAAATGTAATTGATGCCCATTTTGTAAATTTTTGTTTGGTATTCATTTCACCCTCCAAGGTGAATCTAATGTAATGTAAATATAATTAAAGTATACAGAGGAAACGTTACCAAAACGCTACAAGAATACAGAATCGAGGATTTTATCATTCCCGGTTGTGTACAATGCTTTGCGGCGCGGAATAATCCAACAGCGCTTCCCAACTTGACTACCGCGCCGCAGGATAAAAGAAAGGTTTGTAATAAACAACAAAGCATAAAACTACAATATAAATTTAAATATCCTATATACATAATACATATCCATCGATTCTATTTCAATTGGCGGTGTACATCACGCAAATCTCACTTTAGTATACTAGCCTTATATTTCTACTTTACAAATTAAATTGCAACTAAGCATTTAAACAACATATTTACATATTACATTCCAGCAAAATCAAATTTAGCCAAACAGCTATTTTAACACTACTCGCAGCGTTTTGTGCAATTGGGATATACCAAAAATTCATTCTTACTAAAAACTTGAGATCGGCTGCGCCGATCTCAAAAACCTTTACTAAAGAGAGGCTGTGCGGGAATCTTAAACATTAGCACAACCAAGATGTTCCGCACAGCCGCATAACTCTCTGTAATGCTACTAGATTTTTTTGCGTTTGTGAGAATGATAAAGCCCTGTACAGAATCGACTATATGGCGTGCGAGTCAATAAGTGAAGCGCTGATGGATTTTATACCGTGCCGTTGGTTTAACTTTTTCCCTACTGGATTTCCGGGTAGAAATCCATCAACCGCTAACGGGCATTTTTGCCTGTTTTCTGAGCTGCTTGCGCAGCAGCAGGCGCTGAATTCGCTGATAGCGGTGGCGGTCCAATGGATATAACCATGTAATGGCAATCACACCCAACAGAAGAACCACGCATACAGGACCGGTTAAAATACGTATCGCCCACAACACAGAAGCAGATTGTGTAAACTGGGTGGCGCCAGCAGGTGGAGACTGATACCCAACCCAACCCAAAACCTGTAAGGTCAAGAAAATTGCAAAAGCCGTGGCAAGTTTGCGAATGAAGTTTTTTGCGCCGTAATAAACACCCTCATGACGCTGTCCCGTCCGTAACTCATCCCAATCGATGACATCGGGGAAAATAGCATCCGGCAAAACATGCGCCGCCGAAACGCTGATACCAATAAGCACCGACATGACAACAACCAGGGTGTAATTCATCGGTGGAATAAATATAATAAGTACCATCAAAAAAGCCCAGAAGGCGATCGCGATAATATAAGCCATACGCTTCCCAAGGCGACGCGCAAGCCATGTCCATAACGGTAGAACAAAGATGGCTGTAATGAGCATCAAGCCTAATACCACAGATTCGATGGGCAACCCAAACCCGGGTACAATCGCCAATAAATCACCTCTTGAGATCCAATATACAAGAAAGTACGGTAAAACAACGCCCACCAGGTCAAATGTGACCCAATTCAACATGTACAATGCCGTCGCATATCTGAAAGGGATATTACTCCAGGCTGTCTTTAAGGTTCCTCTAAAAGTCCCGGATTCTACAGTAATTGTATCCGCAGGTCGCTCCCGGACGCTGAAGAAAATCAGGAAATAAGGAATAATGGCAGAAGCACCGAATATAGCAGAAACCAGAAGCCAACCCTGCTGCTGCGTCCCCCCACCCTGCATCGTTGCATCGACAATCATCGGCGCGGCTACAGCCGTAATAATGGAAGCCAAAAAATTAAAGAACATGCGGTAACCCGCCAGCGAGGTTCGTTCATCATAATCACTCGTCAGTTCCGGGGTCAGAGAATGATAAGGAACGATTATCAGCGTTTGGAGTGTATCGCTGAGCGCATAAGCGATCATCATATGCAGCATCAACAACACCTGGCTTTGCCATGGAGGGGTCCACCAGAGAATCAAAAATGCCAGTCCGTAAGGTATCGCAAAAATCAGCAAAAACGGGCGGCGGCGTCCCCATTTACTGCGCACCTTATCACTCAAAACACCGACCAGAGGGTCATTGATGGCATCCCAGATGACACCAATGAGCGCTGCAAATGAAGCAAGTCGCGGGTCAAGCCCCACAACGTCCGTGAGGAAGATGGCATAGAATATCTGGCGCAGCGTATTGAACGTCGCCATTCCCCAATCACCTGTTCCGTAGAAAATCTTTGTCAGACGTGGAAGTTTAGTTTGTACCAGTTCAGTCATCGACGCACCTCCCAATCCTGTTTATCTGCGGAATCTGGTTACTAGCTTTGTTTCGTCCCCATTCTGAGACGCCTACCTATTGCGGGGGTGCGTAATTGCATGCCTTGGCAATAAAACCCCAGCGCTCAGCAACCTCGTTTATGGATTCTCGGCTCATCCGGTAACGATTCTTCCGATAGCCCTGCATAGCGGTGATGAATGCGTTCATGCTCTCGCGTGTTTGCGAGGTGAGTTCAAGATTGAGCTGCTGGTAAATACGCTCCATCTCTGCCAGGGGGTTTGCTTCTACATCCTCAAATTTTAATTCAACGAGGTTTCCTTCGGGAATAAGATCCCGATCTTCAAGGTACCGCCGCATCATCTTTTCGTAGTTCACCATCGCCTGCTCATGGATAACGCCCTCATCCACATCCTGGAGAGCCGTCGGTGCCAGCTCCTTATCAAGCCAGTTCATCGTCGAGCTGTATACCACGTAAGGATTACGGTAAACATGGACGAATTTGGCATCCGGGAATAATTCCAGCAAGACGCGTATCCGGGCAGTATTGGCTGGATTTTTCAAAAGCAACCGCTTGCCACCCGATGAAAAAGTTAATTTCTTCAAAAAACGCAGGTAAATAGTTTTCCATTTCTCAACTACTGTAGGAGACACATCCTCAAACATCACGTAGCGATCAAAAATACGCCGCATCCGCCTGGGGAACGAAAGAGCGTGGTAAAACGAGTAAGGACTGAGGTTTCCCAGAGCGTATTCCTCTTCCTCAGCCGAGTCAATATTGATTTTTACGTTATCCATGGGGCGTTTTTCTGGTAAACTGGCGCGCAACAGGGCTTTAAAAATCTTCCCGGTAAGATATATTCCGGGAATCATCGTATGCAGGAATGTCACGACAGTGAATTCCTGATTTTGCTGCATCAACTGGTGCACATAGGTGGTCCCGCTGCGCCAATGTCCAAGGATAAAAACTGGGGCTGCCTTGATCTCTGTGCGCGATATGATGTTATCGTATTTATATTTTTCGTAGAGTTGAAATGGAAAACTGATGAGGGCGACGAATGAAATATATAACCAACGCGCCAGGTAACGGATATCGACGCCACCGTTTTCATGAAGCAGTGTAATCCAGTTGCCAAAAGAACCGCCTGCCAGGAACTGTTGATCAAATCTCGCCAATCCACGCTTTTTAAAGTAACTCATCACATACCCCCTGTTGCCGCTAACTGTTTAAGCCGAACTTTCTCCACTATCCTATCCAACACTAAAACACCCTGTCCCACAAAACGATGCGTTCTGGTTTTCCGTTGATTATGCCGCGTTGTGTGAAATTCACAGCCCCCGCCGGTATACGCGATGGCGTTTGTGCCATGTCACGCCCACAGCGTTCATGTCTCCCAGGCTCTTGATATTGGTTTCCATCGCCTGCGCAACCTCGCACCAGGTTGCGTTACGCTGGTGCATTGTGTTTTCAAATTCAGTGTACAGCAGGGCTGTAGCACCCAAACCCTGATATTCAGGCAAAAGACCAACCCCATTACCGCTCAATCGCTGCGTTTTTTTAAGCGCATGTAAAAGCCGCACCCAACCGAAAGGCCACATCCTGCCCTTAATCGCCTGCAGCGTTTCGGTAACATCCGGGAATATAAAGGCGAAACCGGCAATGTCATCCCCTTTCATCACGATTTTTAATAAGCTGGGATCGGCAACAGCCAGGAGCTGTTTGCCAATCATCTGCACCTCAGCGTCGTCGATGGGGTAATATCCCCAAACATCGGTAAAAGCTTCATTATTTACGCGCTGAATAGCAGGGATCCACTTCCTCAACTCCCGTTTGCTGGAAAACGACTTGACCCAGAAACCGCTGCGTTTTTTAATTTTTTCAACGATCCGTACAACGCGGTCAGGCAGATGGTGTCCACCTGCCATATAACCCGACAGATAATCGATTTCTTTATCAAAGCCTGCCGCTGTCATCAATCCGGGGTAATAGGCGTAGTTATAGGGCATACCCAGCGCCGCAACATACGCAAAACCTTCCACCAGAATCCCGGGCGCATCAGCACGCAACATCCCTTTAGGTCCCAGAATGAACGTCAAGCCTTGCGCAGTCGCCCAGTCTCCCGCTTTATCAAATAATGCCTGGGCAACAGCTGCGTCATCCACCGCATCAAAATAATAAAAAAAGGCAGCCTGGCTGTGGTTATATTCGTTATAACGCCTGTTATTCATCACGGCGACACGTCCCACGACCTCTCCGTCGCGCTCTGCGATGATGAACGCGGCATCAGAATGATTGTAAAAGGGGTGTTTGCGCCGGTTCATAGCAAGTTTGATGCTTGAGACTAAAGGTGGGGACCACGCCTGACAACCAGCATATAAAGAAAAGGGGAAATTTACGAATTTTTTCACATCGCTTCGCTGGGCAGTATCGATGATTTTAATATCCATATGCCATCCTTAGACTCCATTGACTCTTACGTCGTGAAAAAACCGACGCCTAAAACACCCGGACCACCATGCGTGACAACAGCCGGAGGCACAGCGCAGAACAGGGATATCATCAAGGCCAAATTCATGACAGAAATAGGTGGAAAGTTCCTGTGCATCATCATCTGCAGCGGCATGCATAAGGCTGAGGTAGCTATGACCATCTGGAGCGATCTGTTCAGTAACCAGTTGCTTAAGCCGCGCCAATGCCCTTTTATGGGTACGCACTTTGTCAAAGGTGTCAACCTGACCATCGGTAATGGTCAGAACCGGTTTGATATTGAGCACACTTCCCAGCAATGCGGATGCGCCACCGATCCGTCCGCCTTTAGCCAAATACTTCAGGGTATCAACACAAAAATATATTTTACCGCGCTGGCTCATCCCTGTGACGCGTGACACAATCGCATCCACGTCTACTCCCTGTTCAGCCCAGGACACTGCCAGCTGAATGAGCGTAGCCACCGGGCTGGCGATCAAGCGCGTATCGATAATTCGCACGTCAAGATCAGCAAATCCCTGATCTTTTGCCATTTGCAGACCAACTGAGGCGGAACGTACGGTACCGCTCATCAAAGCAGAGGGCAGAATACATAGAATGGGCTCACCATCCGGTGCATAACGCTTAAACGCCTCAGCGAAGAGTTCAGGCGGTGGCGCAGCAGTTTTTGGAAGTTCCTTTGAAGTCTGAAGTCTTTGCATAAATGATTCATAACTGATCTGCAGGCCTTCCAAATAACTATCCTCACCGAAGGTGATGACCTGAGGAATAATGGGGATTTCATGATAACTGGCAAATGATTCCGATAAACAAGAAGTCGTATCCGCTATAATTTTAACCATAAGACCATACTCCTTTTGCAGATAAACGCATCAAAAATTAGATTCTGCAATCGTCAATAATGGTCAAAGCGAAAAGCGCCCGTTCCCGGTCGCCATAATAAGGTCATACGCAATAAATTAAGAATTAACAATGGACTCGGGAGGTGCTGTGTCATTCGCTATGACAGTGTGCGGCGAAATAAAACTCACCTTTTAAAGTGCTGTATAAATTTCTACATCAATTAGATTGAGGGCTGATCTCACAATCTCAAAAGATCAGCCCGGCTTATTTTCCACTAAGGTGCTGAGATAACGCAAACGTCCTCAAATGCGGCAGGCATTGGCATACCTGCGTTCGAACGCGCTAACTGGACCTCATGGGCATATACTTCGCCAGTTTACCTGCAAGATTGGAAAGGGGAAGGCTCTGCAGCCAAATCCGCCCCGGACCGCGAATAGTCGCCAAAAACAGGCCCTCTCCTCCAAATAACACATTGGTCAACCCCTTGACCATCTCGATATCGTAAGTCACAGTCGGTTCGAAAAGGGCAATGTGGCCCGGATCAATGCGCATAACATCTCCCGCTGCCAGGGTGTATTCCCGCACTTCACCGGGGATTTCGAGGAAAGCATAACCTGGACCCGCAATGTTCTGCAGGATGAATCCCTCACCCCCAAAGAACCCCGCGCCCAATTTCCGGCGGAAGTGCATTGTCAACTCCACTGAATTCTGGGCGCACATAAAAGCATCTTTTTGGCAGATCAGATTTTGCCCCTGACCCAGTTTGACCGGAACAATTTTACCTGGCGCTTCTGGCGCAAAGACAACCAGCGCTTCCCCGGGATCTTGACTGGTATAGGTTGTCATAAACAATGACTCGCCGGCGAGTTTGCGTCCAAGCCCTGCCATCAGCCCGCCCTTGGTGTTGGTTTTCATTTCGATGTTCCCCATCATCCACGCCATTCCGCCGGACTCCGTGTACATCGACTCGCCCTGCGTCAGGTAAACATCCAGTGTTTGCATCACCGTACCGTGAATTTCATAACGCATATCAGATCCTCCTTGAGTTGATTTTCGTAAAAGCGCTGACGCCAAAACTGCCCTATACGGCAAAAATAACCGCTTTAGATTCTATATGACATTTTACGTCACGCAAAACTTAAAACGGCACAATCATGGTCGCCGGCTTTCAGATTCCTTTTAGCGCAGCAGCAATTGCCCGGATATGATCAGGCGTGCTGCCACAGCAGCCACCAAATATAATCACCCCGGCCTCATTGGCAAATCGTTGTGCATATTCCGCCATAACTTCCGGCGTTACATCGTAAACCAATTCCCCGGCAGACGCGTGCGGTAATCCGGCATTCGGTTTTGCCAGTAACAAACAGTCAGGCAAAGTTTCCCGCATCTTCATTACAGCATCCAATGTCTCAGTTAAAGTCCGTCCGCAATTAGCGCCGATAACATCTACCTCCAACGCGCTTATCGCTTTTGCGGCATTTTCTGGTTTCACCCCCATCATGGTGCGCCCTTTGGTATCGAAACTCATAGACGCCATGATGGGAAGGTCTGTAACCCGCTTCACACCCTCCACTGCGGCACGCAGTTCATCCAGATCACTCATAGTCTCAATAAGAAACGCATCAACACCGCCTTGCGCCAGGGCCTCTGCCTGCTGGGCAAACGTAGCTACAGCTTGTTCATATTCCAGGGTGCCCAGAGGCGCCATCAACTCTCCGGTAGGTCCAATGTCACCCAGAACGATGACGTTATCTCCAGCAGCATCGCGAGCCAACTTCGCAGCGTTTTTATTGACTTCAACAACGCTGTCTTCCAGGTTCTCACGCCGCAGGCGGATAGAGCTTCCGCCAAATGTGTTCGTAAGCACCATATCAGAACCCGCGTCAATATAGGATTGGTGCAGGTTGCGAACGCCATCCGGATTCTCCAGATTCCAGCGCTCTGGGGCAACACCCGGGGGCAAACCCGCTTTCTGCAACATGGTCCCATTGGCGCCATCGGCAATTAAAACCTTACCAGCCTGCAAGGCTTGAATGAATTTGGACATATGACTTTCTCCTTCCTGATTTGGACAGAAATAACCGGTCGGGATGTAGGCCCGTTTCATAAGAGAAGCTCGGTCATTCCTGAACGATGCTTTTATAATACCATAGAAGTGTGTAAATGGACTAACAACCCCTGTCATGGTAAAATGCATATAGCAGGACAATAACCTGACTCTATACAAGTGATACGAAAAGAATGACAGATAATACGCAAGCAATTGTGGATGACCTTGATTCGCTTATGCAAGTTCTTCCTCCGGCAATCCAGGAAGCGGTAAATAACATCGGGCGCAGAGATGACCTGCTGGAAATCATCATTGATATAGGCAGAATACCGACTGCGCGCTATACGGACCAGGAAAGCGTTTTAATGGCGCGTGAAATTACCCGGGAAGATATCGATTGGGTGGTCAACCGCATCGGAGATTTCGACGCCGATAATCGCGCCGGAATCACCCGGACATTGCACCGCATTTCGGCAATTCGCAACCGCAAAGGACATGTCGTCGGCTTGACATGCCGTGTTGGACGCGCCGTTTTCGGCACGATTGATATTATCAATGACCTGATTGATTCCGATAAGAGCGTCCTGTTGCTGGGACGCCCCGGAGTAGGTAAAACCACGATGCTGCGTGAAGCAGCGCGCGTTCTGGCGGATAAAAAACGTGTCATCATCGTCGATACATCCAATGAGATTGCTGGAGACGGTGATATACCGCATCCTGCCATCGGACGGGCGCGTCGCATGCAGGTATCTATGCCCAGTCTGCAGCACGAGGTCATGATCGAAGCCGTGGAAAATCACAATCCCGAAGTTATTGTTATTGACGAAATAGGGCGCGAAATGGAGGCTTTAGCTGCACGAACCATCGCTGAACGCGGGGTGAAATTAATTGCCACCGCGCACGGCAATACCCTTGATAATTTGCTTTTGAATCCAACACTCTCTGACCTGGTGGGTGGCATTGAAAGTGTGACCCTCTCTGATGAGGAAGCCCGCCGCCGCGGGACCCAAAAGACTGTCCTGGAGCGACGCGCACCGCCTACCTTTAATATTCTGGTTGAGATTCAGGATCGCCACCGATTACTTGTCCGTGAAAATGTTACAGACGCCGTGGATACCTTACTCCGCGGTTTCCCACTCACCGAGGAAATACGAACGCGGGGTGCAGACGGCAAGGTTCAAGTGGATATACAACGCGTTGGTGAAAAGAACACCTCGGATAAGCATAGTGAAAAGCGCGCGAGTGCGGTGCAGAAAAGCCCTGTCTCTCCCGAAGTGACTGAATCAAGGAAACTGAAAGAGCAGCGCATTTTCCCCTTCGGCATATCGCGTAACCGTCTGCTGAATGCCGCGCAAAACCTCAACTTGCCCATCCAAATTGTGGACAACTTGAAAGAAGCAAACCTGTTCGTAACTACAAAACAATACTACCGCAAACGCCCGCGGATTGTGGTAGACGCCGAAAGGCGCGGAATTCCCCTGTATGTTTTACGGGCTAACACGATGACACAAATGGAGACCTTGCTTGGCGATACGTTCGGTCTTACAGAGAAAGAAATAGATCCCATGACAAGAGCGATGGGGGAAGCGGAGGATGCGATAACCCGCGTGCTCAATGGCGAGTCTTCGATTAATCTGACACCCCAGAACGCTTTTGTGCGCCGTTACCAGCACGAACTGGCGCGTGAGTCCAAATTGTATTCGAGCTCTTTCGGCAAAGAGCCTTATCGTGGTGTGCGCATCTTTCGTAATGAATAAAAAACCTCACAGCGGCTTTTTCATCACCTTTGAAGGCCCAGATGGCAGCGGTAAAACAAGCCAGCTCAAGCTGGTAGTTCCCTGGTTGGAAGTTCAAGGCGTGCCGTTAGTCATCACCCGGGAACCTGGGGGAACGCCTATCGGCGAGGAAATTCGGAAGCTGGTGCATGATACAAGGCACACTGAAATGGCAAGCGAAGCTGAAATCCTGCTTTATTCGGCATCACGTGCACAACATGTAGCAGAAATTATCCTCCCTGCTCTTCAAGCCGGCAAAGTGGTTTTATGCGATCGCTTTTATGACAGTACCTACGCTTACCAGGGGTACGGGCGGGGGCTTTCGATGGATGCACTACAGATGATCACTAAATTTGCAACTCAGAATCTGACCCCGGACCTGACACTTTACTTCGATATCCCCCCGGAAATTGGCATTCAAAGACGGGAGCGCGGCGGTGAAGTATTGAATCGCCTTGACAGAGAAACCCTGGAGTTTCACCACCGTGCTCGGAAAGGATATTTAGCCTTGATCGAGGCAAATCCCGGGCGCTGGCGCATGATTGATGCTTCAGGAACTCCCGAAGAGGTACACAACACGGTAAAAAATATCCTGAAACAAGCTTTAACCCTCTGACTTCCCGTCACACGAACCATCTTCGGACCAGCGGAAACTCGCCCCTGAACTTCCTGATTGAAGGAGAGAAGCCAATGAAAATGACAGCAGCGGTAGCCCAAATGGACCCAAAATTGGGCAATTCAACAGAAAACCTGGCTGGCATCCGGGATATGCTCCGCGAGGCGGTGGGCAAAGGGGCACAACTCATCGTTTTCCCGGAATGTGCGACCACCGGGTACGGATTCTCCGACATAGAAAGCGCATACGCCGTTGCCGAAACTATCCCCGGACCGAGTACCCGCGCCTTAAGCGCTTTCTGCCGCGAAAACAAACTGCCGGCAGGCGGACCCTATGTCGTTGTGGGTCTATTGGAACGAGGCAGCGGCATTCAGACCGTTTATAACAGCGCCGTCCTCATCGGTCCGGATGGATTGGTGGGGACTTATCGCAAAGCGCACCTGCCGTTTTTGGGTGTGGACAGGTTCACCACACCAGGGAATACCGGTTTTCAAGTCTGGAATACGCCCATCGGGCGCATTGGGCTTTTGATATGCTATGACCTGCGCTTTCCTGAGGCGATGCGCGCGCTGGCGCTTGAGGGAGCCGACATCATCGCGCTTCCCACCAACTGGCCCGACGGCTCGCAGAACGCCCCCGAATTCGTCACCCGCACGCGAGCATTGGAGAACCGGGTTTTTGTAATGGCATGTAATCGCTGTGGAGATGAGCATGGCTTCTGGTTTTTTGGGCGCAGCCAGATTACCGACCCAAGCGCTAAGGTGTTGGTGGAAGTTGGCGCGCTACCGGCTATCGGTTATGCCACCTTCGAACCCGAATTAGCGCGTGAAAAGCGTGTTATCCTGCGTCCGGGTGAATTCGAACTTGATACGATAAACGACCGGCGTCCGGACCTTTATGACAGACTTTTGGCATAGAGAGCAGCCTGAACCTGGTCTTAACGCAACCATCAGTCCTCATCCTCCGGTTCGATAGCTGCGGGCATGTTGATGTGCGTAACTTCGCCATGGACATTGACGATCACCTTAAACCCCATCAAACCCAGCCATTGCCGCGTCT
Source organism: uncultured Chloroflexia bacterium (assembly GCA_963700595.1). GTDB lineage: Bacteria > Chloroflexota > Anaerolineae > B4-G1 > SLSP01 > PWVB01. The sequence continues at coordinate 184,560 of CAVOYE010000005.1, read as the reverse complement.
CTTCCGGGATGCCAATATTGAGCAACTGATCCATATTCTCATTCATTTGCCCCAATGACATTTCAATAGCGGCTTTTGTAAACAAATCATCCTTACCCAAATACTCCAACATACCGGTGACAACCGCTTCCCGATTATCAAGGACATTATTTTGCATCTCAGAGAACACCTGGCGGTCGATTTGTTCAGCTAAAATGTGCCGCAAAAAACCATCGTCGTCCACCACATAATGGGGGGTATTCCCCACATAGGCGACGGCAACGCGACCACCTGATTCATCAACAACCAATCCTTCAAAAACCGCAATCCTACCCATTCACATTACTCCATGATCTTTCTGATCGTTCAGTAATAGCAGTAACTTGCTTCACTGCACTACCAGTGTAAACTCACCCATATACGAAAATATGATAATATTCATTACGCTAGTATCGTACCAGAATTCGCAAAAATATTCAATGCATATCCGGGAAATTGGGGCAACGCCATTAGAATTTGACAGCAATTCAGGAGGGAAACTTTGGCATCTTCAGCAACTATCGCGATCGTGACGGATTCAGCCGCCGGGCTCCCTGCCGACTTACGGGATGCCAACAACATTCACGTCGTCCCTTACTATGTCCACCTGGGAGATGAATCCTACATTTCAGGTGTTGATATACAACCAGAGGCATTCTTCCGGCGGTTGAGGGCTGAACCCAACCTGTCTGTTAAAACCGGTGTTCCATCGGTTGGAAAATTCCTGGACGTCTATCAGCACATGGCAAGCTGGGCAAAAGGGATTGTATCTATACACGTTGCCGGGAGCCAGAGCGGGACTTGCAACGCAGCAGAACTCGCCGGACGGCAAATGGCAATCCCGGTTGTTGTTGTCGATACCGAGACCACAGCCATGGCTGAAGGATTTGTCGCCCTCATGGCTGCCCGAGTCGCAGCAGCGGGAGCATCACTAGAAGAAATAGTTGCCAAAGCCCGTTCCTGTGTGCCTAACATCAGCCTCATCGCGCTTCTTGAAAGCGTAAGTTACGCGCTAAAAGGTGGAAGATTATCTACCGCTGCCGGAAAAGTTGGCAGTATGTTAAATATCCAACCCATAATCCGTGTACAGGATAATCGCGTTGGTTTAGTGGGGCAAGTTCGGCGCCGCAGCAAAGGCTTGCAAGCCCTGATCGAGCGTGTTGTTGATGAAGTTCATGATGACCCGGTACATCTGACTGTCCATTATGCAGAAGACGAAAGCGAAGGAAAGCATGTCCTGGACGAACTCAAAATCCGGGTAAATTGTATCGAATCCTATTTGACGCGTGTTCCGGTAGAACTGGGGGTCCATGCCGGTCCAGGGTCATTAGGCATAGCTTATTATATAGAGCGCGACAACCTTGGACTGCGGGAACAGATTGGTAAGTTTGGAGAAAAAGCCAAAGAGGCTATCCTTTCCCGTTTGCCAGGAAATCGCGCACAAAATTCTGATGATGTCTCTTAGATATTTCATAAATTTATCTTAAATACGGATTAGAACCATGGCAATAAAAGATAGAAACCGGCAGCTCCGTGTGGTTGCCGAAATCCTGCTGATTCATTTACCCGAAGTCATCGATAAAGATCAACCCCTGGCGCGCGACCTGTTATCCGTTGTCGGGACCGCCCTCCTCGATATCTATGAGGACGCAGAACAAACCGCAAAAGCCTGGGATAAAAAAGCCTACCATGTCCGGGCGGATGAGTTCCGTAGGGAATGGGATTGGTCTCTCGGGGCATCTAACTATGCATTGGGGTTGGCAGCCCGTTCAACCCCGTTAAGCCATGACGCCTTGTCGCGGTTCCGGCAGCTCATCCGTCCGCAACTTGAAAAACCTGCGCGGCGTCAAATTCCTGATCCGGCGCGCTTTCGGGGTGCCGCGCGAGCCGTTCAGGAAAAACTGGCGCGCCAGCGTAAACCTGTCCGGTGGTAAACAGCGCACACAATGCTGCCCGAACTACCATGGCAGCAGCAGCAACCCAGCCACAATCCCGACCCCAATGCCGGCGATAATATCACTCAGATAGTGTAGACCCAGTGAGATCCGGCTGATACAGACGCCGGCAGCCCAGAGTCCCAGTCCAAAAGCACCCCACACAGGCAATAAAGGACCCAGCGCGACGACCAGACCAGCCACGCGTGCAGCGTGACCCGAAGGGAAACTGTTGGCGTCAATGTCCAGGTAAAAAAGTTTCTGCTCACCTTCGGGGCGCGGGCGTTGAAAAAACAGCTTCATCAACGTGGTGCACAACCAGGTGAGTGCAGTTAAAATGACCATACGCTCGCCCACACGCGTCACAAGGCCAAATCCGAAGCGCCACATCAACGCGCCAATCCCCAACCAGAGATAACTGTCGCCGGAATGCGCGAATACAGTTGCAACCCCACGGGCAATGGGGTTGCGCACGAGGGTCCCCATGCGCTCCGTCCACAAAACGTCAATCTTTAACCATCTCTGGAGTCGCTGCTTGTTCATTGGGCTTGTTCTTCCAGCTCCCTACGACAGATCTCAAGTTGAAACGGCTTATCGGCATCCATCCCGATTTCCGGCGTACACACAGGCAGCAAGCGCGCGTTAATGCCGAACTTCTCCAGCACCTGCCGCTGCAAACCGTCAAAGCTCAACCTGCCAGTCGCATATTTAATCAGAAAACCAGGCCCCAAATTCATCGCTTGTTTGATGACGCTTTTTCGGTTGCTCATCAGCGCAGCCCAAAGGTCCTGGTTTTTATCAATGATACGCGGCGCGATCATATGCATGTCACCGGCAGCAAATTCACCATCAATAACTTTAGCATAACTGCGCCTGGATTCCGGGAAGCGGGCTTCCATAGTCTCCCGCGAGATGACAGCATGATATAAATCCACAGTGGTATCCGGGCATTTGCGGATAAAAGATTCTATCATCTCAGGCTTGATCAGCGGGATATCCGAACTGCACATCAATACCTGTTTAGCCGCGGGATTCAGCGTCAGGATCTGCCGCGTTCCGGCAATCCCATTGCCCAACATCGAACCCTGGTCCGGTACATAGCCCGCCAGCTTCGCTGCAGTAAGACCGCTGTCCGGTCCCAATCCCACCACGACAATCCGGGCTATACTGGCAGCGTCATCCAGGGCATCCAGCACCCACTGCACCATGGGCTTTCCAGCCAATTCAATGAGGGCTTTAGGCTGCCCCTGTGTATACTCGTAGAGCAAATCCTCAGTCTGCGGCACGCCGCCTGCAAGAAGCACACAATCCATCATGGGTCCCCCGTTAGCTGTTCAACTTTTCAATGTGGGGATGCATGTCCAATTCTCGAATCATTGACAGTAGTTCATCCCGAGTCAAAGTACGCCCCTTGCCGGCAACGGCAACCAGGGCAGATTCCATCATGTTTGTGCCAAACGAGCGTCCATTGAAGCGGGGTGTGGTTGTCACCAGGTAGCGCACGCCAGCCTGGCGAAAACGTTCCACATCGGCTTCGGTGGTCGTATTGGTCAGGACCGTTTTTCCGGACAAATCCGGCGGCATATGGCGTTTAGTATACGCGCAATCCCCTGCCAGGATGGTCGCCCAGTTGTACCACTTAACAAATTTGGGGATGGTTTCCAACTGTTTTTCTCCGGTAGGATAAATCATATCAATGGGCAAGCGTCCGACAATCGGCCCTATGATAGCGAGCATGAAATCAACTGCCCGCAAACTGCGCAGCGGGATGGGAATACCAAGTCCAAATAGCAGATCCCCATAAACCATATCATATCCCGCTTCAACAAGGCTCACCGCCATCCCATAACGGTCTACGGCGGCATTAACCATCGCCCTTTTAGGTTGGATTTCCGCTCCAATGTTCTTTTCTACATAAGGCATACACTGCTGTTCCAACGTAAATTTCAGACCTCTGCCATCTACCACCGGTGTAGTCTTGACCCCCTGGACAAGTTTACGCGCCGCATATATGGGATAGTCATGCCGTTCGGTACCCATGGAAAGGTCAATACCGCCGACACCAAAACAATCCACTTTGCCGTCAAGGTCATTGTAAAGGCGGATTGCTTCGTCGACGTCGCCGTCGGTGCCAATCCTTTCGATAAGCACTTTTTCACCCAACAGCTCTATTTCAACACTCTTGTCGCGCGTGACACTGCCTAAACTGACGCTGACTGCATGTTTCATGATCATAAGTCCTTTTATAAAAGAAGAATATTTCCATTATACATTAGCATTCTTTATCTCGGCAAGTATGGAAAAAAGAAGGGTGCGTTCAAAAAACAGAAAACTGGAACGCGCCCTTATACTGGGCGCGTTCCAGGCAATCCAAAACTAAACGTTTAACTTATTTTCAGCCTGCCCCGCCTTGCCAATCTTCGAGGACCGCAGCGCTTCCGGTATAGTAAAGGGTGGTCGACTTGGGTGGCAGAACCACGCTGAAGTGAGAGCAATCCGTGGCGATGGTCTGCCCGGAAAATAAATCATATACAATTTCAACATGTTCTGGTAATGAAAAATCCCGGGGACCACCTGCGAGGGTATGCACGCCCAACAATTGACGCGTGGCAAACAGGACATCACCCTCTTCATTGTACAAATGGACACCGGCATAGCGCGCGATGCCGCGCAGCACTGGAGCCGGGATGTTGGGCGCCGCACAATAGATTGATGTCCAATTCGCGAATGTCTTGACCCCCAACCCGGGCTTGCAGCGACCCTGTGAGTATACAACCTGTCCTAAGATTTCAGCCTCCGGGTCATCAATATGAAAAATAGGGCCTAAGCGATTGTTGGTGCCCCAAAAAAGGTCTTGTGGCAGTCCGGTCGTGATTGGATGATCAAAGTTCAGGATGTGGTTCATCGGACCCCAGATGTGCTCTCCCATGCCAAATGTGAAACCCGTAAGTGCCGTCATAGATTCCAATGCCGGTTCATCCTCAATATAACCAGGTGCGTAAATCCAGAGCGCCACACGCCCATCACGCTGGATTTCACGATGCAGCGCTGCACGGCGGGCAGCATCCAGGCGGAAAGCATTCAGGAAGATGTATAGTTTATACGGGGGCAAACGCCCTTCGATGAAGTCTTGAAGCAAGTAAGTATCGCTGGGAGCACCCAGACGTGGCAAACCCCACAACCTCTGCTGGAAAATCAAGGGTATATCCAGGTCGTTATTCAGAGACTCGTAATAAAAGCTTTCGTCATCCAATAACACAGCAATATCAGCGTTCGGGGTCCGGTCCAGATTTAGCCCCAGGGTTCCCAGATCCTGGAATTGCTTGAGCAAAGGGCTGAAAGCTGGTTCCTGAACAGGATCAATATGCGAGCTGTGTCCCAACCACCAGATTCCCATCCCCCGCGTCATGACTTCCGCAAAGTTCCTTTTCAGGATAGCAATACTGTCACTGAGTGTTGAAGCCCGTCCAAATCCGACATCGGGTTTACCCAGATAGGTTCGGGAATCGTCCTCAAAAATATAGAGTTTGTTGTGCAACCTCAGAGATTCCACAGGCGGCATCGCACAGCCATATCCACCCATGCCGCGGAATCCGTAGCTGTAAGGACTAACAATAAAATCTACATCAGGTGACCGCAAGACCTTTGCTAAACCCAAATGCCCGCTGCGTTGGGTTGTAGAATACGGTGTGTCTGCTCCCTCGGAAAAGAAACCCGCGTTCCATGCCAGTTCCATCAAATAGCCGAAAAACGCTCCCGCCAAAACCTGCCCCTGGGTTGCGTCCTTCACTGTATGGTTAAAATCAATAACCAGGTCACCGCACAGTTCTGCCAAACATCGATAATAGTCGATGACGTTTTGTTCCTTCCGCGGGTCGCGGAAAGTGCGGTGTGTTGTCGTCAGTTGTGCAGTTGCCGAGGGAACAACTGCGTTGTCAAAGGAAACTTCACGGTCCGCCCATGCCGTTTGTAACGCGGCGCTATCATCCTGATAAGTCTGGCGCAGCCATGCGCGGAAATGCCGCAGCATCGGTTGGCTGTAATCAGCGCAATAGTCCCACATTGAGCTGTCGCCTTTGACCCACTCCCCTGTATGCCCTGCCCCTGTTTGGTATGCCATCACATAACTAGACAGACCTATGTCCTGCAGGTGCGCGATATAAGCCCGCAGGAATGCATTGGCTTGTTTGCGCCATACGGTGGAGGCAAAGGATTGCGTGTTGCGGCGTCCATCGGAATCCAGCTCACATTCTTCAGGATAAAGGTCGCGCCACCATTGTCCCCGTTGTCGCCCCATCTCGAGATGGACGCGAAGATGGAACCGGGCTGCAGGGTCAACATCCAGAATGCGTCCAAAACGAGCTTCCACAGTGGAAAAATCAAAGTGCCCGTCATGGTTTTCTCCCAATCCGCACCATTCCGAGGTCTGGGCGCCAACACCTACATCAAATGCATACATGTGAATACCGGCGCCGGCATAAACACGTGCCACATCTGCAATGGGATAAGCCTCAACAGTGGGCGCACTCGCCCAGAGATAACCAGCAAAGGATGGGTGGTTTTCCAAAAAAAGTGTCGGCGTTCCGTTGTGCTTTTTAACCTGTGCGATCATTGCTCTTCCTTATTCTCCGGATTCTCCGGCAATAGCGTCCAGCGTCGTCAGTAGGACATTAATATCGGTTTCGTTGTTGAAGTGTGCCGTCGCAATACGTGTAGCATTGAAATGGGGAATCACGCGCACCCGGATTCGCGCGCGTCGCCACAATTCCTGACTGAGCTTGCCGGCATCCCACCCATCCATAACAAATGTCGTCAATCCGGATGCCTGTTCAAAAGGACGGGGTGTGAGCAAGTGCAAATAGGGACGGGATAATATTTCATCTTTTAAGGCGCCGCTCAACTGCGCGATGTAACGCTCAATATTGCCCCAGCCCAGGCTCTCTAACCACGCCAGACTATGTCCGAGACCGGCGTACAAAGCCGTTGCGCGGGTGCCAAACTCAAACCGGCGACTCGTAGCCCACAGTTCTGCTGTACCGCATTCCACATCGGCACATTCCAATGATCCTGCGCCTACGTGTGCGGGGGACAAAGTTAACAATCTTTCCTGTCTGGCGTAGAAAATACCTGTACCTTTTGGTCCACTGAGCCACTTATGCCCATTTGAAGTATAGAAATCACAACCCAGGTCGTCAACTTTAGTATCGAAGACACTCAGCGATTGCGCGCCATCCACAAGGCTGAAAATACCCCGCTCATCCGCCCATGCGCACATCGCAGATGCCGGCAATCGGGCGCCACTTTCGCAAGTCACATGACTGAAAGCGATCAAGCGGGTGCGGTCTGAGGCAACCGCATTGCAGCGTTGGAGCATCACATCCGGGTCTGGAGAAACCTTAATCCGGCGCATACGAATGCCTTTCTTGCATTGTAAGTATAGTAAGGGGTGGTTAATAGCTTCGTGCTCCTCGTCTGTAACAATTACTTCGTCCCCTTCATTCCAGGTCATCCCTGAAAGTACCAGATTTGTCCCATCGGTTGCGTTCCCCGTGAAGGCAATCTGTGTGGATTCACACCCCAGGAGCTTCGCAATGGTCTTCCGTGTTTCTTCAGCTTTCTGATGAATCCCCCCGGTGCTGAACAATCCAAAACGTTCATACTCCTCTACAAGTTCCAGAAAAGCAGCTAATGCAGGCGCCGGCATAATACCATAGGTGCCCACGTTTAGATAAACGCCGGCATCCAGCGCAGGGAATGCAACGCGTACAGTTTCATGATGTTCCAGGGTCGGTGAAGTCGTCATATTTTCTCTCTCTTTAATATTTTATTGTTGTCTTCAACACAAACGGGAACACTCCTGGGATATATCGGGTATTCCACGTTTAAGAAGTGAGGTGATAATCAAATTGCGATCGAATTAGACCTGAATAGATGGATCAAAAGCATCACGCAGCCCGTCGCCCAGCGTAAACCAGGCGAGCATGGTCAGGGAGAGAATCATGGCGGGGAAAACGGTCAGGTGCCACAGCGTTTGAATGTGGGCCTGATACAAGCCGATCATCTGTCCCCAGGATGACATCGGGGGTGTGATTCCCAAACCCAGGAAGCTCAAACCGGCTTCAGCCATCATAGATCCAGGGATACCCAGGGTTACAGAAACTAAAACCGGTGAGAGCGTATTGCGCACCAGATGGGTAAGAATAATGTGCCGGGTACTGCCTCCCATGCCGCGCGCGGCGCGCACGTAGTCGGTGGCTTTGAGCGATAGAACCTGCCCCCGGACCAGACGCGCAATCCCGATCCACCCTGTAACCGAAAGCGCAATGATGATACTGATAAAACCGCGCGGTAAAACCAACACCATGAGCAGGTATAAAAGCATATTAGGGATCGAGGAAAGAACGTCAATAAAGCGCATAAATGCATAATCCACCCACCCGCCTGCCAGGCCGGCAATAGCGCCGATTGGAAGACCGATAAGCACCTGGATCAACTGCGCCAGGATGCCGACCGCAATGGAAACACGCCCGCCGTAAATCAAGCGGCTGAGCACATCACGACCCAGGTCATCGGTGCCCATCCAATGTTTCTTTGTGGGCAACGACCATAGCGCATCGTAGTCGCTCACATCTGGGTCGTAAGGTGCGATCAGCGGTGCAAAAACCGCAGCCAGTATTTCGAGTATGATGAACGCCAGAGCGATCATTGCCAACCGGTTGTGCCGCAATCGGAACCAGAAAGCTTGCACCACACTCCTGTGTTTGTAATTTGCCGTTGGAATTGCATTGATCTGACTTGCCATCTCACCGCTCCTTTACAAAAGCCACGCGCGGGTCAATCAGCGCGTAGACGATATCGGTGATGAAGTAAGTTGCACTGATCAAGGTCGTCCATAACAATGTGGAAGCCAGAATCAGTGGATAGTCACGTCGTCCGATAGATACATTTGTGTACCATCCCAAGCCGGGAATGCGGAAGATGCTCTCAATAAAGATTGAGCCGGTGACGAGGCTGGCTGTCATCGGTCCGGCGACTGTGACAACCGGCGTCAGAGCATTCCTGAAGATGTGGACAAGGGTGACAGTCCGTTCTCTCAGACCTTTGGCGCGCGCGGTCCGCACATAGTTTGAGCGCATAACGTCAGAGATGGCAGCGCGCGTATAACGCTGCAGCGTCATCACCGGTCCCAGGGAGTTTGCCAGCACAGGCATAATCCAGTACTTTGGACCCTCCCATCCCGCTGTCGGCAGCCAGCCAAGCTTCACCGCCAGGACATACTGCATCAACTTGGCAAAGACAAAGGAGGGCACTGTCATACAAAACAGTGAGACCCCCGTACCCAAATAATCAGGCCAGCGTCCGGGATTCATCGCAGAAAAGATACCCAATCCCAATCCAATAACCGAAGAAAAAGCCAACGTCATCAAGCCCACCTGAATGGAATAAGGCCAGTGCTCTCGAATGAGTTCATTCACCGAACGTCCGGATGCGTAATAAGAGTAGCCAAAATCCCCTCGAAGAGCCGCTTTCAAGAAAAGCCAGTACTGCGTCCACAGGGGTTTGTCCAGACCATATAACCTTTCCAGATTTTCGACGATTTCCTTGGGAATCATCTGTGCCGTCTGCGACGGTCATCGCATCAAAAGGTCCGCCAGGCACCAGGTGCATAAGAAAAAAGGTCAACAGAGAAACCGCCAGTAAAACACCGATAAGACCACCTATGCGCATAATAATGAAGCGAAACATAATACCTCCTTTAACTCACGCTGCTTCAGAGACATGTGTTACCATGCCAATGATGCTTTCGGCGAAGTGACAAGCTACGGAGTGTTCGGATTTGATCTGGCGTAATTGGGGCTCGTCGTTTGAACACTTCTCCTGTGCAAATGGGCAACGGGGGTGGAAAGCGCATCCGGTTGGACGGTCGATGGGACTGGGAACGTCACCCGATAGTCTGCGCTCCCGGTGGAGGTCAGATGGGCGTGGGTCCGGCACAGCAGCGATCAGCGCTCTTGTATACGGATGTAGCGGATCGTCCACAATAGCGCTGCTGGGGCCAATCTCCACCAAACGTCCCAGGTACATCACGCCGATGCGGCGGCTCATAAAACGGGTGACAGCGATGTTATGCGAGATAAAGAGATAAGTCAGATTGAACTCCTTCTGCAGATCGCGCAGCAGGTTGAGGATTTGGGCTTGCACCGAAACATCCAGAGATGAGACCGGCTCGTCGCAGATGAGCAACTTGGGTTGCAGCATCAAAGCGCGTGCGATACCAATACGTTGTTGCTGCCCTCCGGAGAACTCACTGGGGAAGCGCCCCAGAGCATCAGGGGGCAATCCCACGATATCCAACAGACGTTGTGCCTCAGTGAAGCGTTCCTGTATTGTGCCAACGTCGTGGATTGCCATCGGCTCGGTGAGAATTTCCTCAATATTCATCCGTGGGTCCAGCGAAGCGTAAGGATCCTGGTAGATCATCTGCATTTCGCGGCGCACCTTGTTCAGTTCCGATTGAGGCATGCCCACCAGGTCCTTCCCATCGAAACGCACTTGCCCGCTGGTTGGCTCGTAGAGCTGCATCAACGTTAAACCCAATGTGGATTTTCCGCAGCCAGATTCCCCCACCAGACCCAGTGTCTCGCCCACGTTAATGCTTAGCGAGACGCGGTCAACAGCGGTCAATCGCGATTTTCTCTGCGCAAAGAAACCACGCCTGACAGCAAATCTTTTGACAAGATCAAAAGTTTCAACCATTGGTTCTGCCATCTTAGCCTCCTATCCTCGCCTGGGCGACCCAGCAGGCGCATGCGTGCTCGGGAGTGAGTGTTTTCAGTACCGGACGCTCCTTCGCACAGCGTTCGATGCGTTTGCGTACACCGTGGCTCGAAGGGGCAATGGGTCAATTCAGATAGCACCATCGGCGGCGCTCCTTTGATTGTCGCCAGCCGTTCCGGGGCATCATGTAAGGGTGGAATAGAAAGCATCAACGCCTCGGTGTAGGGGTGTAAAGGGGTGTTGAAAATCTCTTTGACCGGTCCACTTTCCACGACCGTTCCGGCATACATAACGACGACCTTCTCCGCCAGTTCGGCGATGACGCCCAGGTCGTGCGTGATGATCATCACAGCGGTGCCCAGTCTATCTTTGAGCTCCAGCAGCAGATCCAGGATCTGCGCCTGAATAGTGACATCCAGCGAGGTCGATGGTTCATCAGCGATGAGCAAGTCGGGGGAACAGGCGACAGCCATCGCGATCATCACCCGCTGCCGCATACCACCCGAGTATTGGTGGGCATATTCTTTCAAACGCCCTTCCGGTTCGGGGATACCCACTTGATCCAGAAGCTTGACAGCCTCTATGCGTGCTTCTTCGGTAGATAAACCGCGGTGCAGTTTGAGCGGTTCCATCAGTTGGTAACCGATGGTCAAAACCGGGTTCAGCGAGGTCATAGGATCCTGAAAGATCATTGAGATGCGATTGCCGCGCACATGTTCCATGTCAGTATTGGATAATTCCAGCAAATCCACCGTTTTATCTCGGCTGTGCAGCAATACTTGTCCACCCGTAATCCGACCTGGTGTTTGGATCAACCGCATAATTGAGAGGCTTGTCACACTTTTTCCACAGCCAGACTCACCCACGAGCCCGACGATCTCCCCTTCGTTGACGCTAAACGAGACGCCATTCACGGCATGAACAGTGCGTTCACTCAAATAGAATCGTCACTTTGAGGTCTTTAACTTCAAGCAGTGGTTGATTCATTGATCCCCTCTCATTTATGATGGGCAAGGGTGTCATTGCGCGCATGTGGGCAATGACACCCTTGGGTTAATTTACGTGCGAGGCGTGTCCCACTCCGCAATATCATCACGGATGTAGACTTGGGAGAAGGTGATATCCAATCCACGGTAGACTTCGCGTCCGGTGATATCCTTGGGGATACCGGCGAAGTACGGCCACCAGATTTGGTAGATCAGCATATGCGTGAGGAAGATCGCACCAACATCCTCCACCAGGATACGCTCTACTTCTGAGAAGTCCGCATAGCGCTTGTCCAGGTCAATGACCCGTGTTGCATCATCGTAAAGTTTGTCGTAGTCTGCATTGAGCCAGGCATGACGCGGCGAGCCATTCTCATCTGTGCTTCTGAAGAGTCTGAGGAAGTTGGCGGGATCCAGATAGTCGTATTCGTATGGCCCTTTGTAGACCTGCATCGAGTGCTCGGCGCGGCGTTGACCCCAGGCAGCGCCCTCGATGATCTCGTAGTTCACCTTGATGCCCAGGTTTTCCTGCCACTGGGACTGGACGAATTCAAGCTTTGGATCGCGCGCGCTGTGCGTGATCGTCAGCTCCAGCTGTTGCCCGTTGGCATCTTTACCTTCCGGATAACCAGCTTCAACCATCAGAGCCTGCGCCATTTCTACATCATAGGCCTGAACTGACTTTAACTCCGCGTTGTACCCCGGGAAACCAGGGCTCAACAAAGTGTAAGCCGGTTGGACTGTACCCGCAAGAACCTGTACAACAGCATCACGGTTGATGGCATGTGAAAGAGCCTGCCGGAGCTTCAGGTTATCCAATGGCGCGTTCATCGTATCCAGGGCAAGGTAGTCGCACTGGAAGTTATTGTACCAGCGCAAATGCTGGTTCAGATCAGGGTCAGCGCGAATGAAGTTAAGATCGGCAACGGGGATTTGGCTGAGCAGGTCAACCTCTTTGGTCAACCAAGCATTTAAATCATTAGGCGTGCCGATGGGATTGATCAAAGTCTGAATGTAGGGTGCATGTGGACCGTTGTAGTACTCGTTGATCTTCCACTCCATCACCTTGTTGTGATCCCACTTGACAAGCGAGTATGGACCACAGGAGAGGAACCCATCTACATCATCAGCCCAGTGCGCGGGATCTGCTTCAGCACGGTGCTTGGGCACCGGGCAAGCAGCCTGGTAAGCCAGTAATGATGGCAGGTGCGGCTTGCTGCCACCCTCACCATAAACACGGAATGTCATCTCGTCTAAAGCTTCGCCACCGACATCTTCGGCGGGAACCTCACCCGCTTTATGTCCTCTGATGCCCTTGATGTCGTAATAGTACCATACCCAGGGCGTATCCAGATCGGGGTTGGACATATGCTGGTAAGTGTATTCGAAGTCATAGGCTGTAATGGGTGTACCGTCATCCCACATCGCACCTTCACGAATATGGAAATCGAAGTACTCCGCATCAGGGCCAACTTCATAAGAATCAGCCAGCGCGGGTACGAGTGTCATCATCTCAGTACGCCGCAGCAGCGGTTCTGTCCCCCAGTTCAGCACTGAGTTAGCGTTATAGATATCGCGAGCCACATCCAGGTGCTTGTTTTCAGCAACGACGTTGTAGCGAATCTGCAAGTCAAGTGGAGCCGCATCCGCCGGCATAACCTTACCATGCGGTGTCACGACAGCGGGTAAAGCTGTCGGCGTTACCAGTTTGTCTACAAGCTTTTCTACCTCAACCTCAACGGTTGTCTCAACGACCTTCTCAACCTCGACCGTTTTGATAACCTCGATGGTTTCGGGCGTTGCGCAAGCAGAGGCAACAGCCGCAATGGCTCCTAGCCCTGCAACACGCAAAAATTCTCGTCTTGATACTGGTTTCACCATAATAGTCCTCCTTGTCGGTAATATAAGATTGAAATCTGACTTGGTCACATATTAAATTATAGGATTATCTAATATAGTCCTCCTTAAAGGGTGAGTAGAAATTAGGCTGAACAGCAATTCGGACATCACCTTCATAGCCCGGGAAAGGATAGAAGGAACCTGTATTCTAAATTTAGCAACAAAATTAGATTTAGTCAAATACAACTTTTTGTTCCCCCGTGTTATAAGTCAATGAATTGTTCCCATTGACCTCGCCACGAGGGGTTTGTATTGTTGTTGCTGGCATCCTCTTGAAACATACGATGCGGTTCCGCAGCGAAGAGGACGCGATCCTTGAAACGCAAACCGGTTCCCTCTGTAAAGGCTGCATCGACCTGGTCCGCGATGACATCAGCATAAAAATGTGTCGCATCGGTCTCAAAATCACCATAGTGGATGACCCCTGCCTCGTACGTATAACGCGGGCGGGTTTCCTGCTGGATTAACCCGATGTTCAGGTCAAGTTTGCATCCAAACGTCATCCTGTGCCCTTTGAATTCGATTTGCACCGCCATGCTACTGTCGGGCAGCGAAACATCCGGCAGAGAGAGCGCTTTCACGAATGGGGTTACATCCTCCCCGCGGTCGTGGGGCCAGAGAACCGTCACAAAAGGCACAATATCTCCGCGAGATAACCGCCCGGTCCACACCTGGTATAGACCCGTTTCCTGTTGATAGGAACGGCGTATTTCCTCCACACTTATTGGACGATGTTCGAGAAGCGGGTAAGTGATGAGCAGCGCGCGATTTTCGGGATTCTTCCACGCACCAATCTTATCGATTGCCGTGTCAAAATATCCGGGACCCGAAGACAGGATGTCCCTCGTATACAGGGTGTTTGACAACGTGTATGGCCCGTCTGCTAACGCTTTAACGGCATCCACCAGGATAAAACAGTCCAGGGCTTTCACGTAGACAACAATGCGATCCCATTCAATATTCCGCAACGCATCCGTTACCTGCGTGCGGCTGAACTCCATCCCCTGGAAACGTGCAAAATGCATTTTCTGCGTCCGTGTGACTTTGTAACTCCCATCATCGTGAAAGAAATCCCACGCGCTATCACCGGCACGCTTGATGCCCTGCCGCCAGAGGATGCGGTTATGGTAAATATCGGCGCGGTAACGCCCATTGGGGACATTTTCACGATATCCACCCTCATGCAGTAGTACAGACCCTTTGCTGAGTAATAAGACGATAGCGTTTTCATCAGCGTGACCATGGTGCATTTTCTCCGCAGAAACAGCCAGTGTCGTGCGCAGATACCTGCGCGGAATAAAGCCGTAACCCAACTCGTCCCGGTAATTGAGCAGCATATAGGTTGCCTCCGGGTCCCAGCCACTGCGAAACACGACCTTTTTCCCAATCAGATCATCCAGAACTTCTTCACTTTCCCATTCAGGCTGTATGTTGGGGACACCATCATCACACCACGCATACGCCTGAATACATAGTAATGCATGGCCTACACTGGGTGGTCCGGATTCAAGCATGTGCTGGAACATGCGGTCGGCTATATATTTGTATGTTCCATCGTGATATACAGCAGCCCCTTTTTCGAAACAGGGCAGCAAACGCTCCGCTCCACCTCCCCAGGTGCAGTCTCCAAAATCAGGGAACGTATCCAGGGGTGTGAATAGATGTGCAAAGTAATTTAAGTAATAATAAGTTGCGGGCATGGTAAACAAACCCGGACGCTTGCTGACCTCAGCATATGTAAACAGCGCAAGAAGCCATACCGAATGGTAGCCCATTGCGTCTTCGATGGTCCAGCGCCCCCAGCTGTCCTCAGCCATCTTTTCAGATAGCTCGCGCCATCCATCCGCTTCAGGATTGTCGGGGAAGGACGCGTTTGCCAGCGCCATACTTAAAGCACGCAGCATCGTCCGGTTGTGCGCCCCCCATTCAGGGAAATGAAACAGTGTGTGCAAGCTATTTGCGACAATTTCTTCAACAACCTGGTGATCCTGGGCGCCAAAGATTCCGCTGTTCCGCACACGTTCATAAGCCGGGATATAGTTTGGTGGAATAAATAGTCCGTCCATCGGGGGAATTGCCTGGTGATATTCAGGATGGCGCGCAGCAATCTCAGCCGGGAATATGTCCGTCAATGTGCTGGGCATAAGCAGCGCGCTTCTGGCTTGCTGTGCATAACGCAGTTCTCCCGTAACTTCATAGAGAAAAGCATCTATCGCGGCAGCTGCTGCTGGACCTCCGCTGCCCGCGTAGCCAAATAACGCGTTATTCGGGTCGAACTGCGCTCGCCAGCTCTGGATACTGCGTTCCAGGTAACCTGGCATATCCTGCCCTGCTTCTACAATATAAGCCAGGTAATCTTGTTTTGTCGCCATAATTCAACCCTCCTCAAAAAACAGATGGTTTACTAAAATCGGGCATAGGCATGACACCCATATTGATGCGTAGATCGGAGAAGGTGAAGGTAAGATATAAATAGTCAAAAATATTCTGGAAAACATCGTAATCCTCTGGAGGGACGCCTTGCCCGTAAATTGTGTACTGCCGCGTCCCCAGGTAAAGTAACCGTATCCGGCGCTTGCACGGTACCCCGTCCAGCTTGAATGTCATGAGAAAGCTGAAACCAATAGCCTTTTCTTTGATGATCTCTTCTTCGGAAAGAATTTCACAATCGGGCAGGCCAAGTATGCCATCCATGAGTCCTTCCCGCAATGCCGGTAAGTCAGCTGGTTTGATACCTTCGCCTAACACTTCTCCTAAATCCGCGGCAGAAACGTAGAATCCTGTTCGGGGATCTGTTTCCGGGTAATAAATAACGCTCAGTTGGTCGGATGAAACAAATTGTTTCCAATTCAGCGGTCTCCAAAAAGAGAATTTCCATTGTGCGTCGTAATGAATTTTTTGTCCCCGGATCAATGTGCGTGGATTACCCAATGCTGCCTCCAATTGTTGGTGAAAAAAGAGCGAAAGTCATCAAAGCGTGTTAGAAGCCCTATTGTGGACTGAAATCAAATGAGGTCAAACTCGCAACCGCACCGCAGTCGGGATATATATATTGAAGGTCGGAAACAAGGTGAGTAGCTTTCTAAAATGGGCTTGTGTCCTATTGAGCCTGTATCGGTACGTATGTGGAAGGGAAATCACCTTCCACATACGTCAATTAAGCTGCAGCAACTGGGTATCAAGACAGCAGCGATGGACCTGCATAGTTACGGGGAATTGCGGTTTGCCGCAAACCGCAATTCCCCCAAAAAACAAGCGGCGCGGCAGTCTGGATTGGTCAATGTCAATGTTTATTCCGCGCCGCATCAGAAGTTCGTCCATTCCTCAAACCCATCGCTGAAATACGCCCTACTTGGCTCAAAGGCTGTTTTATGCGATAATAGGCACAGGAAACGCGAAAAGGGCAGCCTGATGGTTGC
The DNA here is from genome assembly GCA_963700595.1 of uncultured Chloroflexia bacterium. Lineage (GTDB taxonomy): Bacteria > Chloroflexota > Anaerolineae > B4-G1 > SLSP01 > PWVB01. Next base: position 167,526 of record CAVOYE010000005.1, on the reverse strand, counting down.
CCTTTAGCATTGATGTCGTGTTCGATTTATGAAATAGATAATTGTGTGAGGAAAATATAATGTGGGACAAACTTGATGCTTTAAAAACACTCTTGAAAGAAATGGAAAGTGTCCTGGTGGCTTTCTCTGGTGGCATTGACAGTTCGCTCCTTTTAAAAGTCGCCTACGACGTTTTGGGAGACCGGGCGCTGGGGATTCTGGGAACATCGCCCAGCATTCCTGTGTATGAGAGGGAAGAAGCCCAGGCTATTGCCAACCAGATTGGCGTCAGGCTGGTTGTGGTGGACAAACACGAGTTGGACGATCCCCAATTTGTAGAAAACACCCCTGACCGCTGCTATTTCTGTAAAGCCGGGATCTGCGAAGAGCTGATGGCGTATGCCGAACAGCATGGTTATCAATATGTGGTTGACGGCGCAAATGCCGATGATACAGGCGATTATCGCCCCGGGTCCCGCGCGGCAAAAGAATATGGGATGCGCAGCCCGTTACAGGAAGTTGGCCTGACGAAAGCCGAAATCCGGACGCTTGCCCGGGAAATGGGCCTGTCCAATTGGGACAAGCCTTCATCAGCGTGCCTCGCTTCACGGATACCCTATGGCGACCCCATCGACGAAGAGACCCTGGACAGGATTGGCAAAGCCGAATTATTACTCATTGACCTGGGGCTGCGTGAATTGCGTGTGCGGCATCATGGAGAAATCGCCCGGATCGAGGTCCCGGTCGGGAATTTTGATGTCGTGCTGGCGAATCGCGAAAGCCTGGTCAGGGCATTCAAAGCCCTGGGTTACACGTATGTCACTTTAGATTTAACCGGATTCAGATCCGGCAGTATGAACGAGGTTTTGGACATTAATGGACGCTGATAAAATTCGAAAATTACTGGTCGCTGTCCAGCAAAAAGAGCTGGGGATTTCCGAGGCTTTGGACAGCCTGCGCACCTTACCTTACGACGATTTGGGAGATTATGCGCGTTTGGATATTCACCGTGCCCTGCGCAACGGCATGCCGGAAGTTGTCCTGTGCGAAAGTAAGACAGTACAACAAGCCACCGCGATATTAGCCCGTCTGTGGGAACATCATGACCGCGTGTTGGGCACCCGGGTGCCGCAGGAAATGGCAGAAGCCATACTGACACAGCTGCCTCAAGCCCATTACGATGCGACATCAAGGCTGTTGACCCTGGAACGGGCGCCGCTGCCGGCGCCGGAAGGTGATGTCCCCTATGCCATGGTCGTGTGCGGTGGTACCTCTGACTTGCCGGTTGCCGAAGAAGCCTCACAGGTTTTGACCTTCCTGGGTCACCGCGTTGAGCGCGCTTACGATGTAGGCGTCGCCGGATTGCACCGCCTGCTGGGTGAATTACCCAGATTGATGGAGGCGAATGTCGTTATCGCTGTTGCCGGTATGGAAGGGGCACTCACCAGCGTCGTTGCCGGTCTGGTATCAGCCCCGGTCATCGGCGTGCCCACCAGCATCGGGTACGGCGTCAATTTTGAAGGCGTTGCGCCTTTACTCACGATGCTGAACTCCTGCGCTTCCGGCGTAGCGGTGATGAATATTGATAACGGCTATGGAGCTGCCGTATTTGCACATCTGATCCTGCGCCAGATTAAAGGTGCGGACAATTCATAACCACTATTTGGAGCGTTATTTATGAAAATTGCTTATTTTGACTGCATCGCCGGCGCAAGCGGGGATATGATCCTGGGTGCTTTGGTTGACGCAGGACTGCCCCTGGCTGTGTTAATTGAACGTTTGCAAGCCCTGCATCTGCGTGATTTCAACCTCGAGGCGCAAAAAGTCACGAAGAACGCATTCTCCGCAACGAAAGTCAACGTTATCGTCGCGGATGATGTTCCGGAACGCCACCTGAGCGATATCATCGCCATCGTAGAGAAAAGCGATTTGCCTGTGGATATCCAGCAAAAGGCGATTGCCATCTTCAACAAAATAGGCAGCGCAGAAGCAGGTATTCACGGAAGCAGTCTTGATCACGTCCATCTCCATGAGTTGGGGGGCGTGGATACCATTGTGGATGTCGTTGGGACGCTGGTCGGTCTGGAAGCCCTGGGCATCGAGCATGTGGTCGTTTCACCGGTCCCGCTGGGTCGCGGATTCATTCACGGCGCGCATGGAGAAATTCCCCTGCCGGCGCCAGCCACGGTAGCTTTATTAAAAGGGGTGCCGATTACCGGCAGCCCAATGGAAATGGAAACGGTCACGCCCACGGGCGCTGCGCTGCTTGCTTCACTGGCGAATGCTTTCGGTCCCATCCCGCAGATGCTCTTTGAGCAGGTTGGATACGGCGCCGGTTCCCGCGACCTGCCGATTCCCAACGTGCTGCGCATCCTGATTGGCACCGGCACAACCACACTGCAGAAAAAACAAAGCGCCCATGGACACCCTCACACCCACCCGCATGCCGGGGAAAATGAAACACACAACCATGATAACGCGCATGCCCACGCAGATGCGCATGTGCATCCGCACAGTCACAGCCATTTCGGAAATGCAGGCGGTCACGCTCCCATCACGATTTTAGATCCGCGATCCCATGCTGAGACCCAAGACGTGACGCAACCCCATGAACACTCCTGTCTGGATACCGATCATTTATCGGTGCTGGAAACCAATGTGGATGATCTCAACCCGGAATTTTACGAACACGTGATGGACAGATTATTTGCTGCTGGCGCGCTGGATGTGTTTTTTGCGCCTATCCAGATGAAGAAGAACCGCCCGGCAACGCTCTTGCGGGTCCTATGCCGTCCCGATGACGTCAAAAGCATGACAGAAATCCTGTTCCTTGAGACCAGCACGTTGGGTATCCGGGAGCACCAGGTGGACCGGCATGCGCTGCCGCGCACGATGCAGACGGTCGAGACAGCTTATGGCGCTGTAAAGGTCAAAGTTGCCGAATTGGGGAATGGGAAAGTGAAAAGCGCGCCTGAGTACGAGGACTGCCGCCGGTTAGCAGAGCAGCACAGCGTGCCCATCCGCGAAGTTTACCAGGCAGCCCAGGCACTGGCGAAAACAGAATTTGGCGGTTAACCCGGTCTGACTTCCACCCCTAACCCTGCCAGAGCATCTTCCGCGGTCAGCCACCCCGTTCCGGGGAAAAGTTGGGAAATTTGCGTGCTGTACTGGATGGATTGTCCCAGGACATCTGCCGCAGACCCGTGCATCGTGATTTCACCATCCTGCATCAAGAGCACGCGGTCCGTAAACGCTGCCGCGAACTCCACGTCGTGCGTCACCAGCAGCACCGCCAGACCCTCCTCCCGCCATAACCGCAACAGGTGTGCAAGGGCATGTTTGGCTTGATAATCCAACCCGCGCGTCGGTTCATCCAGGAGTAATGCTTCAGGCTGCGTCACCAGGATGGCTCCCAGCGCCACCCGCTGGCGCTCTCCCACACTCAAATCACGCGGGTACGCGCGGCTTTTATCCAGCATTCCCAGGCGTTCAAGCAAATCCTGGGGCGCAACCGGCGCATCCTGGAGCGCGATACCGTGATTCCGCAAGGTGATCAGCAGTTCTTCCTCCACCGTATCGGCGAAGAGCAGTGCGTTGGGATCTTGCGGCAGATAACCCACACTTTGACAGATATCCGCCACATTGCGCCCGGCAATATCTTCACCCGCCACCTTGACGCATCCCGAAGAGGGCTGCAGCAGACCCACCAGGCATTTGAGCAGTGTGGTTTTACCGGCGCCGTTTGGCCCCATCAGGGCAACCACTTCACCGGCGTGCAGCGCCAGATTGACATTCCGCAGGACCGGACGCGTGCCGTAGGAAACCGACAGAGATTCGGCTTCAACCAAAACCTGACCGGCAGGAACGCCTTCCGCTCCCGGACCGGATGCCTGCGCATCCATACCACGACTGAACCGGCGCCCTTCCTCCACAGTTAACGGCAAAGGATCCCACCCCAACGCTTTCGCCAGGGTAAGCAGCGGAGGCGTCTGGGATATCCGACTGAGTACCTCGCGGGGTGCGCCGCCGATGATGCCTTCACCCGCTCCGACCATATGCAGCATCCGGGACACGAAAGGCAAAATGCGCTCAATCCGATGTTCAGCGAGTATCACTGTGATGCCCAATTCACGATGGATGCGCGCCACGGCAGACAGAACCTCATGCGCCGATTCCGGAGAAAGCTGCGAAGTCGGCTCATCCAGGAGCAACACCCGCGGATGTAACGCCAGAGCTGCGGCAATCGCCACGCGCTGCTTCTCCCCTCCGGAGAGCGTGTCAATCGATCTGGATCGCAAAGCGCTCAGGGCAAGCAGCGCCATCATCTCCCGGACGCGGTCCTGCATGACGGAACGGGGGATCGCCGCGTTTTCCAAAGCAAAGACAATTTCCGCCTCAACGCGGTCCATGACAAACTGTGTCTCCGGATCCTGAAAAACAAAACCCACGGTCCCGCTCATCACCCGAGGGCTGGCATCAACCGGATTCAACCCGCAAACTGATATATTCCCTTCCAATGTTCCCCCACTGAAATGGGGCACCAACCCGTTGATACACCGCAGCAGCGTCGACTTTCCGCAGCCCGAAGGTCCTGTAATCAGCGTGATGCCCCCCTCTGGCAAGGTAAAGCTCACGTCAGATAGCGCAGGATGGGCGGCATCGGGATAACTGTAAGAAACACGTTCAAAGCGTATCATCCGGCGTCCTCATCCCGCTTTTGAATCAGCCATGCGGGAAGGCTGAGGCCCAAAAGGGCTGTGCCCAGCAGAAAGTTGAACGAAGGGAAGGACAATACCGGATAGGGGGAGTAATCCAGGAACGATGTCTTCAAGAGCAGCGCCGGGATTGCGGCGGTCAGCGCGGCGAGGCTGACCAGGCTCTCTCTGCGTGTCCACAAAACCTGGTAATAACGCGTGCGTTCGACATCCCGCCCAGCTTTCCACATCGCCCATACGATCAGGAGTATCCCCAGGACAAAGCATAACACAGACCATGACGCCCACGCCGCCAGCATGCGCATCACAACCCCGCCCAACACCAGCACCAAACCCGCCACCGAAGCTGCCTGTACCCATGGTTCGCCCCGGGTATCCGCTTTGACGTTCCCGGCAAAACCCCGTGAGGTCATGGCTTCCGCGAGTTGCATGGCGCGTTCCAGACCGCCGACGAGGACGGGCACAAATAAGGGCAGCCAATCTTTAAGTCCGCGCATCTGGTGCCCGCGTACAGCCTGCGCTTCCCTGACCTGCTGAATCTGGCGCAGCGTGGTGGGGAAGAATGAAACGGCAATTGCCGATACAACGGCAAAAGGATAAAAAGCCCGCGGCACATATTGGATCAACTCGCCCACCGGCACAGCCATATTGAGAACCGTAAAAGCAAAAATCAAAGCCGCCAGCACCAGCCCGTTGGTCATACCGTAGACCAGAGCCTCCGCGGTTATAGCGCCGCCAATCAAAGGGATGCCGGAAGGCAGGCGCAGCAGCACGGTTTGGCCAAAGTGTGAGGTCAAGCCATTGAATAATGCACCGGCGGGAATCACAAAAAGCGCGAAGCGCCAGGGATTGATGACCGGCGCGCTTTCCGTTTCGAGCTGTGAAAGGCGGTCGATGATCAGCGCGAACTCACCCAGCAACAGCATCAGGACGAGTGGGTTGCGGGATACCGTAACCACGGTCACGGACATGCCCAACCACACCAACCAGCCCAGGGTGTGCATCATAACCGGCTCTCGCCGGGTGTTGGCGGGGCAATCGCAGGTGTGTAGTGAAACGCGAAGCGGCGTTGAAACCGGCGCAAAGCCTGCAGCGTGGGAGAACCCAACAGCAGTATCAAAAACCCCGTTCCCAATGCCCGTGCCAGGTCCCACAGGAATGACGTCGCCAGGTAAAATACGCTGTAACGCTGTACAGCGCTCATGATGCCGCTTCCAGCCTGCCAGGTCTGCGCTTCCGGACCTGACGCAAAAGGCCAAAACCACAAATTCATAATCACGCCGTAGAGCAATCCCCACACGATCCCCAACAGCGCCAGGGAGGCTAACTCCAGACGGCGTCCCGTGCCGGGTGTGCTGTAAAGCCGGGCCCCCAATCGCACCGCGGGGGCAGTGAGACCCACCCACCCCGCCGTGAGCATTTTGTACGGCAGCCATGGACCAACACCCGCCTGTGATCAACGCCGACACAAAGAGCGTCAATGCCCCCATCAGAAAGCCAAAGCGCCCGCCAAAGACATAACCGCTGATGATAATCAGAAAAAACACCGGGCTGAATCCGCCGGGTCCGGGGATCGCGGTCTCCAGGAAACTCAACCCCGCGTTTAAAGCGACCAAAACACCCAGGAGAGCCACGAGTTTCGCGTCTGTTGCCACATCACGCATCTCCAGGAGCAGGGCAATTAAGCATAATCCACCCAACAACGCCAGAAATACAGGGGAATTGGCATTGCTGGCGGAAAGGGCAGCCTGATTTCCGGAGGTGGGCGTCAGAAATGGCGACAGAAACACCACCAGCCCCAGGAGGGTGGTCAGGAGATAGATCAGGCTTCGAGCCAGGCGCTGCACAGCTTACTTCCTGCGCCGTAGTGTGAAATAGGATCCCGCCAGCACCCCTATCAGCAGTACGAAAGGTCCGATCTGCGTTAACGGCGTCCCGGCAGCTTTCTCTCCGGCAAGTTCCGCGGTTGGATCTGGCGCCTGGGTTGGCATAGCGGTCGCGGTCGGTTCAGGCGTCATTTCCTGCGTGGGCGTTGGGGGCAAGGGCGTGGATGACGCGGTGGGCGTGGGCGCCGGCGTATCCGTGGCAGAAGGCGGAATATCCCGGGTTGGCGTCGCGGTGGGTGTTGCTGTCTGGGATACCGCCGGTGTTTCGGTAGCCGCAGGGGTCGCGCTGGGTAAGGGTTCCGGGGTGGCTGTGACCTCAACCGCTGCAGGGGCTGTCGTGGGCTGTAACGTTGCCGTTGCACCACCGTTATTCGGCGGCGGCGCCACGCCAGCACTGCAAATGGAAGAAAACGCCAGATTTGGGGGTCCGGCAGATCCATCGCCCCAAACCCACGCATCGACATCCCCGTTCTTCAAAGCCCGGGCAGCTGCACCAATCCCGGAATAGAGCCAGGCGCCGTCCCCGCTGCCGGTGTAGTAATTCCAATACGCGCACGGCGCCTGCTTGCACTTGCAGAAACAGTCAGAAGCTGCACACCCCTCGCCGTCCAGCGCGCACACGGTCGACCCCATGGGGCCATTGGAAGCCTGCCACGCCAAACCGGAGCGCTGTAATAAATCCAAACCGGATATCTCTGATTCAGTGAAAGATACACAGCGGGTGATGACCAGCCCATCCCCATGAATCACGACCAAGCCCGCCTGGTTGGGGCCTTCGGACTGCGCCCCAACGGGCATCACAGACCCCAGAACCAGCATAAACAGCAGGGGCAAGACAAAGCTTGCCCCTCTGAAGTTCTGTTTTTGGTTAATAAACACGCCGGTCATTGGCGGGGCAGAGCATCGCGGCGGCGCAGGGCAGCGCCCCCCAGCAGCATGGCAGACCCCATCACACCCAGAACAAACCCCGCCGGGACACCGCCCGACTCGGGCAGCAAGGGAACCTGTGCCAGTGTCTGTGCTTGAGATTGCGGGGGATTCATCGCGCCGACCCGCGACAGGTTCACCAGGCTCATCCCTTCCGCAGCCTGAATACCCTGCGCAGTCGCCAGCATATTGGCGTAAGGGACCGCAGCCTGCCAGAAGAAGGCGCCGCTGTCCGCATCCCACAGCGCCATCAAAGCCCCCATCGGGTCTGTGCCCGAAGCTGCCCAATCCCCCAGCGGTTCATTGAGGGCATACAGAGCCTGGAGAATCACTGCCGTTGAATTGGCATCGGAGTCCGTGCCCCAATTGGACGGTTTTTGATACGGAAAACCGCCGTCATCATTCTGCATACGGTGCAGATAGGGCAGCGCGCCTGCGGCAGCGTCACGCGCTCCCGCAGCCACCAGGGCTTGCATCACCAACGCTGTGGTGTTGGTATCGGCGGTGCCCGGCGTCTTCCCGCCAAACAAAGCCCATGCGCCATCATCCGAGAACTGTGAGGTCAGCGCCGTGACGGCAGATTGCGGGATAGGCTGCCCGGAATTATGCAGGGCTAAAACACCGTAGGCATGTTGAAAGAGCGTATCGCCGTATAAGCCCGTCGCGGGGTCCTGGAGCGCCGTCAACTCGGCAACCAGATCATGACCGCCAAAGGTATGGGGGTCCTGACCCGTTGCCACGGCGACCAGCAAAGCCTTAGCCAGCGACGCCGCCGTCGTTAGTTCCCCATTGGCAGCCTGCGCTGCGACATAATCCAGCGGAGACAAACCTGCGGAGGATTTCCACAGACTGACATCCTGCCCAGCGGCAGCCACGCCCAGAATCACTTCCACCGTTGTGCCGTAATCCGACCCGGCGGAGAATCCGTTAGAAAAACCGCCGTCAGCTTCCTGGGAAGACTGGAGCCACACCAGCGCCCGTTCCGTTTGAGGCGCTGCCGCAGCAAGCGTAGGCAGGGCGACCATCAGCAAACATAGCAAAACACCTGTTAAAAGCAAAGCTTTTTTAGTCACATCCATTCTCCTTATGAAAAAAAAACACTTCCCGCCCGAAGGGGGAAGTGTGCAGGTAACAATGCCGGTATGAAAATTTACATTGTTGTGCGCCACCTCCTTTCCGCGAAGGTCTGTCAGCACTGGTTAAGGAAGAGTATCGGGCTGCATTTCCCATCGCCGTTAAGCGATTGAAATGTCACCGTTGCGGGACAGCGCCGGACTTTCACCGGACTTCCTCACATTAAGCGTTGCACGCAAGTGCGCGCAACGCACCTTAACCAAGAACATATTTACATGTTAAATGACTGCCACCAGTATAACACGCCGCGGGTGGAAATCAAGGCAGGTTTTTATCCAGGGTGTGCGTCACATTTTTGCAGAATATCAAGGGACGCGAACTACTCCAAACGCAACCGTTTGTACTAGCGCCTCGTGGGCGTTCTGAAATCGGTACTTGATGCACAATCGATGGTACCACGAGAACGGGCACAAGGCCCTGGACTACGAGCGGGAATAAAAAGGAACAACGTTGATTCTGAGTTTAGTCGGGTGCAAAATGTGACGCACACCCCTTTATATACATATATCACGCCAGGCAAGGATAAAAAGGGGGCGCGGACTGCCTTAATGTATGCTACACTTAGCGAAACGAGTCTCAGGAGGGTGTATGCGCGAAAAAATCGTGATGGTCACCGGCGCCAGCGGGGAGGTCGGGCAGGCGCTGGTCCGGCAGTTGGTTGAAGAAGACGGCAGGCGGGTCCTGACGCTGGATCTGAATCCTTTTCCGCTCAAGTATACGACGGCACTGATTGACGTCCAGGGCAGCATCCTGGACAAGGCTCTGCTGGACCGCCTGGTCAGTGAATATGAATTCGAAGAAATCTATCACCTGGCAGCGCTGCTGTCCACACGGGCAGAGTTCTCGCCGGATGCCGCCCACCGGGTCAACGTGGAAGGCACGATGACCCTGCTGAATATGGCTGCCGAACAATCCGAATGGCGGGGCGAGCCGGTCAGGTTTATCTTCCCCAGCTCAATTGCCGTCTTTGGTTTGCCCGACCAGCCGACAAAGGCGAATTACACCCGCGTGCGGGAGTGGGAATGGAATTATCCACGCACGATGTACGGCTGTAACAAACTCTACTGCGAGTTGTTGGGGACGTACTTTGCGAAAAATTTCCGGCAGCTCGCTGCCGACCAGCCTGTGATGCTGGATTTCCGCGCGGTCCGCTTTCCGGGACTGGTCAGCGCCCATACCATCCCCGGGGGAGGTACCAGCGATTATGGACCGGAAATGCTGCATGCCGCCGCCCAGGGCAAACCCTATGCGTGCTTTGTACAGGAGGATGTCCGGATACCTTTTATGGCGATGCCCGACGCGGTCAAGGCACTGCGTTCGTTAGCCCGTGCGCCCCAACCCGCCCTCAGCCGCCCGGTCTATAACGTCACCAGTTTCAGCCTGTCCGCGGCCGAGTTCCGCGACCATGTGCGGCAGTATTATCCCGACGCGGAAATCACCTTTGTCCCGGATGAAAAACGGCAAAGCATTGTACAAAGCTGGCCGGCGGATTTGGACGACAGCGCCGCGCGGCGCGACTGGGGATGGGCGCCGGATTATGATGTCGAACGCGCTTTTTCCGAGTATCTGATACCCAATATCCGCCAGCGGTACAGCGCAAATAACTGAAGTTATTCTTTACCTGTGTGTTTGAACGGCGGTCGACCGCCGTTCAAACTTACAGAAATGAGACATGCGTTCGTAGCAGCGATATGGACGGAAGTGAAGGAATCACGATCGCCGGGGACCTTTATGCAAGCTCAAGTGGACGATGCCCCCCGTCTTTTACAAAGCGGAACCATCCTACAATGGCGGCAGCGACGACGATGACGATACCGGCGTAGGCGGCGAAGGTGATGGGGGTGTCGTTGGCATAGCGCGCCGTAATGGCGAGAACAGCCCACACATAAACAGCCGCGTACGCCGCATTGGCTCGCTTCCACAGGACTGCCGCACCGACCAGCGCTGCGATCAGGATCATGATCGCCGACCACAGCGAATCGCTGACGCCAAACGCCGACCAGCCAGAATAAACGAACAGACTCGCCGCATTGGCAATCGTCGCCACCGCAATCCACGCCAGGTAGAGGCTGAACGGGAGATGAACCCACAGGCGTTCTCCCCAACTGGTCACAGGTTTGCCAATACCGGCCCGCACATAGATCCCGATCATCGTCAGCAGGATGCCGACCATGAAGACCAGAGACAGAAAATAGAACGCATAATGCCACGCAAACGTCCACACTATGTTGAGCGCACAGCTCGCGATGAACAGTTCGCGCACGCCCGCCAATTTCGGATTGTCCCGTTGGGACGGTAACGCCTGGTAGACCGTGAATCCAATCACGAACGTGTAAATGATGCCCCAAATCGAAAACGCATAGTTGGCGGGCGTGAATTTGGTCAGCAACGCGTCTGAGATTTCGGGCGGTGTCACGCCGTTCAACATGCCCGCGGTCGCCAGGTAGTTGACCAACAAGGTCAAGACGACGCCAACGATCACGAGTCCCTGCACATAGATTTTCTTCACAACGCTCTCCTTGAGGGCGGAGTACGACCGACCCCATTGGTATCAACTTAAGAAAAATTAAAAGTAAATCACAGTAATGTCTGCGTTTGTAGTAGAGACTTCGGCGCTGTACTCAGCGCATCTATCTTCGTGCGGATAGAGGTTAAAACCTCTACTACGGAACATGATAGTTAGCTTTGAGTGATGCCTTTTAATCCCGAAAATCCTTAACTTGATGCCTGTGGGGCGGAGTACGACCGACCCCTATCCATTCAGTATAATCCAGCATTCGGCGATGATGCTTGTTTCACCTTGCAGATTAAAACAGCGACAGCTGCTCCACATCCGGTGGGGGGGTGAAAGTCTCCGGCTGGATTTTCCCATCGAGTATATCCCGCAGGATGTCCAAAATCGCGCTCCACAACCCCGCGCAAACTGGGCTGGTGGAGCGCTGCCGCAGGATGGTACATCGCGACATAGATTTGTTCACCCACCTGACGCGCCTGCCCATGGACGAGGGAAATCTTTTCATCCGGAAAGGCACGCGCCATGGAATGCCGCCCCAAAGTCACCACAACCTTGGGGGCAATCCATTCAATCTGTTTGTCCAGATAAGGCTTGCAGGCCTCAACCTCTTCAACTTTGGGGTCGCGGTTTCCGGGCGGGCGGCATTTGATGACGTTGGTAATAAAGACGCTGCTCCGGTTAATACCGCTGTTCTCCAGGAGTTCATCCAGCAGTTTTCCGGCGGCGCCAACAAACGGAATGCCCTGCTGATCTTCGTGAAATCCAGGCGCTTCACCGACAAACATAATAAGTGCATCGGCAGGACCATCACCCGGGACAGCGCGCGTGCGCCCGATATGGAGCGGGCACTGTGTACAATGATGGATCTGATCATGCAACGCTAATAAGGGTGTAACTTTATCCATGGCTATGACTCCTTGATTACGCCAGCGCCGGTCCAGCTTGCCGGAACTGCGCAAAGGGCGCTGCATCATCGGGTGAATTACATTTCAGAACAACCCAAAGGTTATTCAGCCGATCACCTGCGCTGAACCGTTCTTGGCAGCGAGGTCTACCCGCAGCGCAGTCTGCAAGGCAACCAGTTGATCGCGAAGATACTGGCGGTGAGAAAAGTCGTTAAGCTGCGCCTTCATCAAAAATGCATCTTCGCCATTGGTGTAATACCTGCGCAAGCGGGACACCGCACTGAACCCATATTTCGCATATAAATGCATCGCGACCTGGTTGGAAATCCGCACTTCCAATGCCACAGCCCACGCGCCATCATCCATCGCTTGCACCATAGCTGTTAAAAACAGCAGTTCGCCTAATCGGTTTCCGCGCCATTCTGAGCGCAGCGCCAGGGTGCTGATGTGACCCTCGTCTCCCTCAACCCGCATGCCAACAAAACCTATAAGCTGCGCTTTCCGCACATTGCGGCGCTGGTGCCACACTCTGTTGTAGGCTGGATCAATCAGGGTCAATACAAAATAATGCGCATTGGGATTGAAGTAGAGTTCCTGAACATAGGCGGATTCAGGCCAGGGGTCCACAAAAACCTGCCGGTCAACACTGACCACAGCCGGAATGTCATGCGCAGCCATCAGCTGGAGGCGAAAAACATCAGCCATGTCTACCGCGCGTATACGGGTACCAAAGCCGAAGGGTCATCGACCTGATTGGCGCGCAACCTGATCCATGCCAGGTCCGCCAGGTAACCCGCCCGCCGCAGATGATGGGCAGGCGAGGGGATTTCAATCTTCCCATAAAGGGATCGCAGAGACTCCAGACCCTGGGACGTGAGCTCTCCAAGGACGACAGCGGGGACCACCATCTGCTCAGCCAGCTCCGACCAGTCCACCACATTCACACCCGTCTCCGCCTGCCAACCGTTCGTCTGCCAACGATACCGGGCATAACCGACGCGGCGGCGTCCGGCGGCATACAGGGCGTAGAGCGGGCGCGAATCCTGCGCGTATGCGGCAACCAGAACGTCCAGCGTTGATACGCCAATCAAAGGCAATTTCTGCGCAGAAGCCAATCCTTTGGCAACAGATACCCCAATCCGTACGCCGGTGTAGGAACCGGGCCCGATGCAGATCGCGACAGACGTGAGATCTGACGGTGTTAGCTCCGTAGACGTCAGGAGCTGGTGAATTCGCGGAACGAGAGTGACCGTATGGCGGTTTCCTGATTCCCAGGTACATTCCCCTCTTAAAAACGTCCCATCATGGAGCGCGATGCTGGCATGATTTGTGGCAGTGTCGATTGCTAGTAACATCAGCGACCTATAATCTCCTGTCTGAATATATCAAGTATAGCCTTATGACGCGGCCCCAGCGCCTGAAATGTCAACGAGCGCCGGTATTCATCCAAAATCCGCAAGTGGACCCATAAATGGTCCGGGGGAAACAGCCCAATGTGGCGGTCAGGCCATTCCACCAGGCAAATCGTTTCAGGCTCCCCCAGATACTCTTCCAATCCCAGGTATTCCACTTCCTGTATCGAATTCAAACGGTAAAGATCGATATGACACAGCCGGATCTGATCCTGATAGCGCTCATGGAGGTGAACCAGCACATAAGTTGGGCTGATTAATCTGGCTGTCGAGCCCCAGCCCATACCGATTCCCTGGGCAAACACAGTTTTACCCGCCCCAAGACCGCCCTCCAGGGCTATGATTTCACCGCCCTTAAGGAAGGTACCCAAACGCGCGCCAAGCCGCCGCGTTTGTTCCGGGCTTCGGCTGACAAATTCCAGTGTTTCCTTCGTAAATATCGGCATATATATGATTATATAACAATCTATGGAAAGGGGCTATCTGCATACACAGAAAACACAGTACGACGCGTGCGCAACTCAGCTTCGGGATATTGATATTATACACCAAGGATGGAGACTATCAAAAGTGTGTATTAAATCAGGGGTGCGTTCTAGGAAAGCGCCCCTGGAAAGGGGGGCAAATTCTAGGGGCGGTGCGGGAAACTGCTCGAATACAGCATCTCCAGGAGCTGCTTGACGGCAGGTTTGGCGCCCGGCTCGGTTTCACCCACCGGACCCACGCACGAGGGGCACCCCTCGCTGCACGGGCACTGCTGCACGCGTTCCATAGCAGCCTTCGCCAGGCGAGGCCATAATTCGAGGAGAGAAGGGGTCAAACCCACCCCTCCGGGGATCGCATCATAGACCACGATCGCCGGACGCCCGCTTTCGCTATCCCGGGCTTCCACAGAGGTCCCCAGGTCGCGAGGGTCACACATCAAAAACACTGGAGCCAGGTTTCGCACTAAATACGCCAATCCACCAAGCGCTGTTCGCGCGCCACGGGCACGTTCCAGCTGCCGGTGGCACGTTGGACAAAGCGTGAGCAAATTTTCGGGCGCATGGGCAAACTTCAGGGCAACCGCTCGCGGGTATTGAGCCAGAAATGTGCGCAAAGGCGTTAAGTGATGGACCTCCAGAGGCGCGTGCTGCGCGGCGTCCACACCGCACATCCGGCAGTGGTTGCCGTCCCGCAACAGTATTTCCTGCCGGATAGCCGCCCATTCAGGTCCATAATCCAGAGGAGCAACCATAACACCCATATCCGCCAGGTTATCCACCACATGCGTCCCGAGCGTTACTCGGAATCCTTCGGTCTCGATTTCTTGCTCAGGCAGGAGAATATCGCCCCAGCCCAAAACCTCATGCGTGCCAAGATGGACACGGCGGAAGACGGCAGGTTTCGTCCGGACCAGGACTTCCTCATCACTGAGCAGCAGGTCCACATCAGCTCCGGGAGGAACCTCGGGCTGCTGGCGGCGCAGGATTATCCGTTCGACACGCGTTGTCGCGGTCGCCACTGTATAATAATCAACATCCGCCTTGCGCGCCAACGCGACACCCCGTTCCCAATCCAGGGAATCCACCAGGTAGGGAGATCCGGCATGATAGTAGATAGCATCCTGATGTACAAGCAGGGGCGCGCTCAAACGGTCCACCGTGCCGATGACACCGGTGTCCAATACCTGGACAATCACATGATCCGGGGTTGAAGTGCGCAAAGAGACCGCCTGCGCAGGATAGGTTTCTCCAACCCAGGTAAAGCCCCTGGTCCCTTCATGCAGCATATGTGACGCAGCTAAAGCTTCCATGATATCACCTGTATTCGCCGCAGCACCGAAAGCCTCTTGTTTATGGATTGGAAGCTCAAAAGCCGCACAGGTTAAATGGGAGGCTAAAAGGCTGAAGTTATCCGGATTCACACGCGCAATTTCCGGCGAACGACCAAAGAAATATTCGGGATGTGTGATTAAATATTGGTCCAGGGGAGAGGACGTCGCCACGAGAACAGAAAAAGAAGCCTTTGCCCGGCGACCCGCGCGTCCCATCTGCTGCCGGGTCGCGGCAATGGTCCCGGGATAGCCAAACAAAACTGAGGCATCCAGCGCGCCAATATCGATTCCGAGCTCAAGGGCATTGGTCGCGACCACAACACGCACTTTCCCCGAACGCAATCCCTGCTCTATAAGGCGGCGCTCCTGAGCCAGGTATCCTCCCCGGTAACCCTGAACAACCTCCGGATCCATCCCCAGTCCGCCTGCCCGCAGGCGCAAATCGCGCAGCAGGAGCTCCACCGAAAGGCGAGAACGGGCAAAAACGATCGTCTGCACCCCCGCTCTCAGCAAACTCACAACGATGGATTGCACCTCATCGGCGGCGCTGGCGCGTAATCCCAGGACAGGATTAACCAGCGGGGGATTATAAAAGACGACGTGGCGTTTCCCATAAGGGGCGCCATCCTTTTCAACTGACACAAATTCCTGTTCCCATAAGGCTTTCGCCAATCCCTCGGGATTCGCAATGGTCGCTGAGGCAGCTATACACTGCGGAAGCGCGCCGTAAAAGCCGGCAACCCGGCGTAAACGGCGCAGGACATTCGCGACGTGGCTGCCGAAGATACCGCGGTAAACATGCATCTCATCCATCACCACGAAACGCAGCCCCTGGAAGAAACGCATCCAGCGCGTGTGATGCGGGAGTATCCCCAGGTGAAGCATATCCGGATTGGTAATCAGGATACGCGCATCATTCCGGATAGAGGCGCGCAACCGCTGCGGTGTATCTCCGTCATAGGACCGCAGGGCAATTGAAACCCCGAGCTGTTTGATCCATCTTTCAAGCGCGACGATTTGATCATGAGCCAATGCCTTTGTGGGAAACAGCAGAAGCGCCGTCGCGTTTGGGTCGTGTAAAAGTGAATTGAGCAAGGGGAGCACATAACTCAACGTTTTGCCAGAGGCAGTTCCGGAAGCCAGGACTACATTGTCGCCGTGCAAAACAGCTTGTATAGCCGCCAATTGGTGCGTATAAAGCGATGAAATACCGAACTGGCGTCCAGCCAGGGACAACCGCGCGTCAAGGCCTTCAGGCCAGGGTTGAGGACCGGCAGATCTTGCCGGCAAAGTGCGCCACGCGGTTACATTGCGAATAAACTGGGGATCTTGCTGAAGCCGGTCCAGGAGAGGTTGCAGGTCGCCACTTAACTGCTTGAATGCCATCTCTGTTCCCTGGTCCTTTTATACTCCGGTTTATTTATACTGGGTTCTCAACTGGCGAAAGTTGTGTCTGAGACGCAGCAGCAGGATTTATCCGGCGTCGCAAGAGCAAGGGGATCGTGATGAGTGCGGCAATGACCAGCACAATCAGCACAACTAACATGCCGCCGCCCGTCAATGCCAGTGCCCCGCCCATCCATCCCTGGGTAGTGATCAGGAGCCCCCCAACCACCAACAGCACCACGCTGAAATTCCATAAACCGTGCAATGTCACGGCAGCAGCGTAGAATAAAATCAGGCGCCACCCCTTGCGCTGCCACAACGAACCCCACCCCAAACCCAACAACCCACTCGTGAGGGCATGCATCATGGAAGCCAGTCCCCGTGCTAAAACAGCCCCAAACCACAACCCCGCATTCCCGAATCCAATGGAACCATTGGTGATACCCTCTACCAATGCAAAACCCAGCCCGCAAGCCATTCCCCAGATGAAAGCCATACCCGGCTCCGGGCGCATCCAGATACCCATAACACCCATCAGCAACGTTTTGACAAACTCTTCAATTAAAGGCGCCAGGAAGGACAGGACAAGAATGATACCGGCAATCGCTACCGGTGAGGTAGCAATGGACATGATGGCTTCAATATTCGCCGGAGGAGTCTCCGACCAGAGTTGCACTATGGAAACCAGTCTAGAGACTTCCGCCTGGCCTGCCGGAAAGATCGATGCCCCGGCAAGTACAAGGGCGGCAACGATGGCAAAACCCGCTAATTCCAGGGGAAGGGCAAGCAGAACGCTGGATGCGCCCCCGGTCATCGCCACGACAATCTGGCGGTAAGTTGGCACAGTATGCGGACCGGATAAGCGGATAATCAGCAGCAATCCGATGAAAATGGGGAGCGCAATCATTCCAACGTGAACGGGCGTGAAGAGAAGCTCGGATTGGGAATCTGCAGGAATCAGCAGCGCGAGACCGCCCAACAGCCCCATCATCAACAACAGGACCAGCCAGCCCCAACGTGTAGAAATGGGCATGGATTTCTTGCCGCGCCAGCCCTTTAGACCGGCTGATAGCAGGGCAATACCCAACATAAAGGTGATTAAACCGATACTCACCAGAATAGCAGCATAGGAACCAAAAAACGCAACCGGCAGCACAAAGGGGAGGACAATCATCAGTAAAGAAGTCAGCGCCAAACCGCAGCCAACTAATGCAACCATAAGCCACAGCGCGGGTGACCGGCGGGGAGAATTCAGCATTAAGGCTCCGTTAATATCGAGGGGATAGGCGTCTCCCTATCCCCTCATAAACATCCAATCTATTTCTGCGTGATCTCGACGGATTCCAATATGTCCGGCGCCGGCGCCCCGGGGTCGCCGACGACAATCCGCGTGATATCATCCAGGATATCCAGCCCTGCAGTAACCTGTCCAACGAGCGCAAATTGCCCCGTTAGCTGCGCTGCATCAGCGCCCAGCGTAAGGAAGAATTGACCATTTGATAACATTCCCAATAACCCAGCCCGATCGAAGACACCTTGTTCTTCACCGCTGCAGTAATAGCCTGGGTAGCCGACGGTAGAGTTGGTGGGATCTCCGGTTACCGCGACGAAGTTATCACGGACAAAAAAGAAGTTCGCACCATCGTACCAGCCTTCTTGCGACAGGAAAACGAAGCTGTTAACGTGTGTCGGCGCTGATTCTGAAAGCAGATTAACGACGATATCACCCTTCGACGTCTTCAAGGTTGCCTGGTATTGGCTATCAGCCATAACAGTCTGTGCAGGGGGCTCAGCGAAGAATAATGTATCTTGCGTCTGCAATATACTCATAAAGGCTTCCAGTCCCTGATAAGACAGCCCAATATCTGAAGGAAACAGAACATTGTTAAATAAGAAGGTAGGTGTGCCAGGTAAACCCAGGGCAAGAGATTCCTCATATTGTGAGGTCACCTTGGCAGCGTAGGTGCCGTCGTCCAGTTCTGTGTCAAACTTTCCGGTATCCAGTTCCAATAATCCCGCGTACTCACTCAATTTGGTCCTGAAATCCGCTGCAGCCAGCCCGCTCCATTCCTGGGAGCGATCAAAGAGCAAATCGTGCATCTCCCAGAATTTACCCTGCACGCCAGCAGCCTCCGCAGCCTGGGCGGCAACGTTCGCATTCGGGTGAAAGTCCAGAGGGAAATGCCGGTAGACTAAACGCAAGTTTGGATTGTTTGCCACAAAATTTTCCACAACAGGATACATACCTGCACATCCGGGGCATTGAAAATCTGAATATTCAAATATCGTAATTTCTGCATCTGCCTCGGAAGCGCCCTTTGTCCAATCCGTTTCATCTACGGGTCGTACAGGAAGTTCAGGCAGAGGTGCAGCTTCACAGAATCCCGCGACTTCGGGGGCGACCACCACCACGGGTTCGGAAGGATCACCCAAAACCGGGGGCGCCACCGGATCTTCCTGTCCGGCACTCGCTGCCGTTGGCGCCGCCGTAGGTGCTGCCGTTGGCGCCAGCGTGGGGACAGCCGTTGCCTCAGGGGCAGCCGGTTTACAAGCGGTCAGCATCAATGCTACAACCAACACCACAGCCCATCTTTTCCACATTATTCTCTTCATATCATCGCTCCTTATAAAGCTGGATAGTATTATACCATGTGTAACATTCTTTTTTTTGCGGGGGATCCCACAGAGCGGGTCCGTTTAGCCGTCCTTTCCGGGGTATACGCTACATCCTGCGTAAATTTATTCCTTTGTGGGATGTGTCGTTTCTGGTGGCCAGAATGGGGAATTTTCCGCACGCCAAAGTGCGTAGGTAGCCGCAAGGGCTAAAGCGCCGCCGACAAGATAGCCTTCCAATATCGATGCGCGTGTGATGAAAATCGCGATAAGGCCCAGCAAAAAACCCGCGATATAAAGCACCAGCACAGCTTCACGCCTGGTCAGCCCCGCGTTCGTGAGGCGGTGGGAAGTATGGTCCGTACCAGGTGTGGTCAGCGGGTTTAGTCCCCGGCGCAGGCGTGAAATTGTGACTAATGTGGTGTCAAACAACGGAACGCCCAACACAATGAGCGGGATCATCCAGGTCACAAAGGCGACATTATCCGGGAAACGCAGCTTGATACCAATACAAGCCAGCATAAACCCCAAAAACAGACTGCCGGAATCACCCATAAAAATCATTGCTGGATTCCAATTGTAGACAAGGAATCCCAAGCAGGCTGCCATCACGGCGACGGCTAAAGCGCCGACGAGATATTGCCCGCTGAAAGACCCCATGAGCGCAAAGAACGCCGCGGCGATTGCGGCAATCCCGCCCGAAAGCCCGTCCATATTATCCAGGAGATTAAAGGCATTTGTGATACCAATAACCCACACAACGGTCACGAGTTCATCCACAAAGGGGATCGGGAATAACGCAACTTTCACACCGGTCGCAAGCAAAAGCCCCGCCGCTATCAACTGTCCTAATAACTTCCAGCCAGCGTTCAACGAAAAACGGTCATCCCAAAAGCCCAAAAGAGAGATCAGAGCGGCGCCAACCAGGATGCCCCCAAGCTGCGCAAGATTATAGACACCCCGCAACAACAGCACAGCGATAAGCGTACTCACAAAAATTGCGACACCGCCCAAACGGGGCGTGGGTGTAGTGTGCACTTTTCGAGTGGGGTCGGGTTGGTCCATAACGTGCATTCTGAGGCCCAGCTTACGCGCCAGCGGTGTGCCCACAACAGCCATAAACAGGACCCCCACAAAGACAACCAGATATGTACTGATATCTGTCAACATACTGCCTCAACAAGGGATTTCAGGGTTCCTCCACAGGAGGGGCAACCAGTTGGTCCAGTAATTGCTGGACAATACTCTTCTGTGCTTCCGGTGCCAGGGCTAAGGATTGCTGTGCAAATTGCACCGCCTCAACGCCCCGACCCAGGTTTGCATACGTGATGGCTAAAACGCGATACATCTCCCATAACTCATTTGAGGTTTCGCATTGTCCAATAGCCAGCTCCAGGTTTTCTGCAGCTTCTTCCCAAAGAGACTGTTGCGCATAAAGCGTCCCTACCACGCGTCTCACGGTGCAGTTATTACGAACTTCCAGAGAGCGTTTGTACGCGGCAATGGCCCCATCCAAATCGCCTTTGGATGAGCGCATATCCCCCAGCAGCATCCATGTCTGCTCAAAATCAACATCAATGGCTAACGATTTCGAGATTGTCTCCTGGAAATTACCCTCGTCCTGAAAATCAATCGCATACAACTGCGCCAGCTCGTTCCAAATAATCGGATTATGCGGGCTGAGAATGAGCGCCGTTTTATATTCGGCTAAAGACCTCCCCAGCAATGCCCGGTATTCCCCGTTCAACGTCGTGTACTGGGCATCTGTCAATCCTTCCGCTTGCAAATCCATTGCAATTCTGGCTGACCAGGATTTATAGAAACGGGCAAGGTTCGCACTATGGTCCGTATTTAAGGGATTAAGCTCACGGGCATGGGTCAGAACCTGCTCAGTCTTCAGAAACACCGTTTCGCGCTGGACGTCGGGCGTTTCAGCCGGAAGGCTTTGCGCGAGTTCCAGATAGGCTTTACCCAAAAACAGATTGTAATAATCCTCGCGAGGCGTATATTCCAGCGCCTTTTCAAAATGCTGAATGCCGATATCCTTGTCATTGTATGAGCTGCTGTTTGCAAACACTCCGCCCTGTTTAAATACAATATCTGCCCGGATCGTATCAAAACACCATGCGCGAATTACCGGAACGCTGAGTAAAAGCAAAACGACTAAAAGGGACAGGCTGATGATATGCCCGTTTTCTCTGACTTTGGGCATTGTCTGCAGTGCAGCCAAAATCATGAGCCCCAATATAACAAAAATAAAGGCGTAGTACCGGCTCAGGAGCCCTGCCAGGGAAACCGCGACATCGATCACGCCTTCAATCGTCGTGACTTGAACTTGGGTCAGAGCCGCCTGATGCCCGGCCAAAATCAACCCAAAGAAAAGTAATCCCGCGAGTGAAATGCCCAGGTATAGAAGTCCGGCTCCGGACCATTGTCGTTCTCTTTGAGGCTCAAAAACGCCTTCGCGGTCATATTCACTGAGGCCAACTATCCCAAAAAGAACTCCGGTAAAAATAAAGATCATAAGCGCGCCTAACGCTCTCGTTGGCGCGGGATAATACCGCATCGTCAAAGAATTGCTGAATATCTTTATGGGATCACTCAACCGCTCCGGATTGTTGATAAAATCATAAGCCAGCGTCCCCAAAAGAAAAACCGATGATAAAGAAAGGAGAAGAACAGCAGAGACCCAGGGTCTGGTCGCGCTGGTGGAGCGGTAAGACCTGGCAGTGCGGCTGTTGCGCGATGCCGCCCGTGAACCGCGCGGGTTTTTGATTTCGTCGTTGTTCGGTTTTTGGAGCATATCAATACCGGGAATAAACCTTATGCCCAGAACAACCAGGAGCGCGGCATAAGCCCAAAACGTTGTGCGGGTCGCCGCAATAGCGATTCCGAAATTAATTTCCACAAAATGCGCTATTCCCCCCGCCAGCAGCCCAACAATCAGTATCGCATGAGGGTGAATGTGTGCCTCTGCCTTGATAAGTTCATCTTCCCGGAAGAGCCACCAGAAAGCAGCCACGGTCAGATAGACCATCGAACCGACCAGAATCCCCAGGGGGATGGCAACGGCAAACAGATAAGCGCCTTCCATGCGCTGGGCAATGAAAAAGAACACCACAGCGAAGAAAATATCCAGACCGATGTAAGTCAGCACCTGTGACCGGGATTCGAGCAACCCCAACCAATGAAAACCCCAGGCAAAAAAACTGCCAAAGGTGAAAAGGTACACAGCCAATCCCAGCACACCGGTGATCACAAGTGAGTCCAATGTCTCATTGTGAGATCGGTCAGGAGATGCCGTCCGCGACTCATAATGCCCCAGGACAGGGGGGTAAAAAGAATTATAAGCAACGTACATGGATTCAGGACCATAACCCACTAACGGGCGTAAAAAGTTGAATTTATCCCCGCTGCCGTCCGGGTATTGAATGGGTTCGTGGATTGAGATGAGGTCCACTGCACCCTGCCATATCAAGCCGCGCACTCTGCCTGTGCCGGACTGCAATTCAGTGATCGTCGTCAATCGCCGCAGGGAGTCAACTTTTCGGGCTTGCGTTTGCAATGGACCCGGCACGTTAATCAGAATCAACACCACAGCAATGGTTAATCCCACAGTCCCCCAACCGATCCACAACCACCGCCACCCTTTATGTTCAACGATAAAATAGAGCCATAGTCCGCCAAATGACAGCAGCGCCAGGCCTAAGGCGATATAAACCGCCACAGGGCCTTTAATCGCCCAATAAGCCAGTCCGGCTAATGCTCCAGCCAGAAGTAAACAACCCAAACCAAAACCGATACCCTTCAGGATATCGCTTATCCGCTTCCCTTTGCCGGGACCAGCCTGACGCTGCAGCAACAAAAGACCCAGATAGGGAAAAAGAAACATCGCGGCTACAGTGCCAAGCCAGGGTCCCCGGCTCTGTGAATACCAGATCGTCAAAAGCTGCACAGCCACAAGGAAAATATAGCCGGATGCGCGCAAGATGTCACTCACACGTGATACCTCACGCGATAAGATATCTCGAAAACTCTCTACGATGCGCGATGCGGTCAGGGGCACGATGAGAATAAGATAAGCGGCGACAAAAATCGCATTTCCCATGTTGGATGCGACGCGGGAGGTCACATCACCGGCCCAGGGTAATGGATCCAATCCGCTGTGCTGCACGATGCCGTAAAGAGAAACGGGCAAACTATTTAAGATGAGAACGGTGATCAAACGACTGAGTTGTTCGCGCGTTCGCAAAGACGTCAGGATAACAAAAAATATGACCAGATAACCAAACAGAGTGAAGGTTCCCTGAAGCCGCTGGTATGAGCCAATGAGGCTCGTATAGGGCACCAGGGAGAAAAGGGAACTTAAAAGATAGACACCAATTGTGAGTAGTGCAGGCAAAACCATCGGGGTCTTGAGTGAAAACCGCAGCGCAACTTCTTTGTGCAGGCGCTCATCAACGAAACGCACCAGCCAGAATACAGCCAAAACCACAGACAACGCCCGCAGCGTTGTCAGCTTATCCGGTTCAAACACCCGGCTGGAGTAGACGTTGAAAAAGACCGGCGTGATGGTTACCCCCAGCAACCATCCAGCTTCTAATGCTGTATCACAAATTTGGCTAAGTCGGGAGGCGTTCATGGAGAAGCTCCTTAAACCAGGCTATCAACGCTTTAAGTGCACACTGGCTATTCCGGTGTCTTGGCTAAAACTGGTATTCAAAAAATTTTTCATAAAACAATATATCTTCATTTTATTTTACGCATCGTATATTTAATCATCATACCTTAGCACAGCTAAAAGGCAAGAAAATGGCAGTTTTGGCAAACCCGGTCTGCTGGGTACAAGACTACTTTTGGGATAGTTGCTATGCGACCAGAATAATCAAAAGGTCGTTGACGTTTGTGCCTGTCGGTCCCAGGCGAAGCAAAGCGCCGATATCCGCAAGCAAAGGATAAGAATTATTATCGGCAAGGACGGCATGGAGGTCCCACCCGCGGCTCCGTGCCAATGCGGCAGAGCTGCCATCCACCACAGCGCCGGCAGCATCTGTGGGTCCATCTGTGCCATCCGTCGCCAATGCCAGCAGCAGCACATCCGGCACGCCATCTATCGATAGCGCAGCTGCGACAGCTAACTCCTGGTTCCGCCCCCCCTTTCCCCGTCCGCGCACGGTTACCGTCGTCTCTCCGCCCCAGACAACACACGCCGGGAGAGGAACTGCCGGAGGTCCATAACGCAGGCCTTTCACGATAGCCCCGGCAATCTTTCCCACTTCACGCGCTTCCCCTTCTATATAGGTAGAGAGTAACAGGGTGTTGTATCCAAGGGTCTGCGCCGCATCAATCGCAGCAATGGCAGCTAATGCGTTGGATCCGACAATAAAGTTGAACACGCGGGAAAAAACAGGGTCAAGCGGTTTGGGTGTTTCCGGTAAACACGCGGCAGCTCCCGCTTTTAAATGGTCAACAACGGCAACCGGAACGCGATCCAGGGCAGCATACCGGTTTAAAATCGAAAGCGCCGTCCCATAACTCGTAGGATCAGGTGCGGTTGGACCTGACGCGATAACATCCAGAGGATCTCCCACAACATCAGAAAGGATCAGTGCAACCAATGGCGCCGGTGAAGCCAACCGGGCAAGCTGCCCGCCCTTTAGCAGCGACATGTGTTTGCGGACGGCGTTCATTTCCACAATTGTCGCCCCGGCTCGCAATAACACATCTGTTGTTGCCTGGATGTCCTCCAGGGTCAGACCGGGGACCGGTGCCGGCAAGAGGGCAGAACCACCGCCAGACAGCAGCAGCAGCACTAAATCGCGTTCCGTTGTTTCCTGGAGGAGGGCAATGACCTTCTGCGACGCATGGATGCCGGCGTTATCAGGAAGTGGATGCCCCGCCTCAATAACCTCTAGTGAGGGTGGCAGTGAGTGCTCTTGCGCATGGTGATATTTCGTGACCACACAGCCGCAAAGTTGCGTGTTATCAACAGCCCTTGCAGCTGCTTCCGCCATGGGGACTGCCGCTTTACCCACCGCGAGAAGGATAACGCGGTCAATCTCACCAAGATTCCATTGTGTTTCAGCGATTTCTAGTATCTGTCCGGCGCGCTGCATTATTCGGGAGATAGCGGCGCCCGGGTCAACGGCTTGCAGAGCGCTTTCCTGAATGGCTTGGAGGTCTACCTTAAGGTTCATATTTTTCATCTATATCCGGGGCTTGATCACCGGCGGAGATCGGTCATCGCATAAGTGGCGGCAGCCTCCGGCGTGTCTACTTCCTGGCTCAAAACAGCCGTAAGACCATATTGCAGCGCGCGCCGGACAACGGTATCGACCTCCGTTGGCAGCGCGGGGATGCTGTTTTCCAACAAAGTATCCAGAAACATCCTGTCCTCAGGAAACAATCCCCACAAACGCACGGCGTGTCGCCTGGTTGGAACTAATAAGGCTCTGCGCGATAAATCTGCCATGTGCCGGGGGTCAACCAACCACGCAATTAACGCCTGGGAGGCAAGCTGCCGGTTGGGGTCCACGGTCACCATCGCTAAAGACCAATTGCGAACAATGGCGACTGGTTTCCCCTGTGAACTCGGTACCCATATAGGATGGCTGTCTTGTGGTGGGTTTTGCCAATACAGGCCAACTGGCACCGGGGATAAATCGCCTATGCCTTCTGCATACGTTTGCCACGCAGTCTGAGCATCGGGTAAACTCAGGGCGCGTTCGGTATTAATTAATCCCAAACGGATCATGTCGAAGAAAAAACCATACAACTGCTCTAGATAGACGCGATCCAGGGTTGCTTTGCCGTCCTGATCAATAACACTCCCACCGGAAGCAATATAAGCTGCCAGCAGAGCGTCATTGGCTAACCCGGAAGGTGCGCCTGCCGGAAACAACATCGCGTACCCATGCGTTAAAACGGCTGTCCACGATATTGGAGGCGTTTCCGCAACACCTGCCCGATACACCATCTGATCCGCACGGGCAACGAAAGGTATCCCATAAACGGCGTTGGCGACATCCACGCCTTCCACAGCGAAAGGATAAAAATCAGTCCAGGACACAGGGACAGCATCCAAAGGTTGAACAAGCCCTGCATTGGCTGCAATCCTTAAATCGGCTTTGCTTAAGACAATCAAATCAGGCATAATGGATGGAGCGACATCAACAGCGGTGCTGAGCAGGTTTAACAGTCCTCCTGAACCCGTATCCCGTTTTGCAATGACTTCAACCTGAAACCTGTCATTTTCAGCCGAGAATTCAGTCAATTGTGCCGTTAAAGCAGCGCCCGCAACCGCTTCACTATAGGGATCCAGGAACTCCGGAACCCACAGTTTTAAAGTCAGCCGGCGGGGCGCAGGTGGAAAAACGCGCGTGGGTGTCACAACTGCAAAAGGGGTGGGTGACGGAGACGTCGTAGGGGTAGGTGAGGTGACAGGGGCTTCGCCCCCAGATTGCGGCAGCCATGTGCAACCGGCAAGCATAGGTATTAACAGCAGAATAAGCCAGATTCTACCAGAATATTTCACAAAAGACCTCCCGTATAGCATACAGGCATGCGTATATGCAAAAAACACAGCTACCATCAATGAAAACTTTCACTGCCCGGCAGAATTGCCCGTATAGCTTTGCATGGCATCATAAATTGGGCGAGTTTGGAAATCCGGCGTTAAAAAGGCATAATAATCCTGGTAATTGTGCATTGGCGCAGGTGTTCTGAACATCCAGATAGCCACAACCGGGCACCAAGGCCAGTTTTCCTCAGCCCAGGTATAGGCATCCAGCGTGTAACGCACACGTTCTCCCGGGGAAACCGCCCAAAGCCAACGCGGGTGGTCATTCCACCCGGCTTCAGTGATATAGATTTGTTTATTTTCATCCCCATACTGGTTCATAATCTCACGCAATAATTCCACACGTCTGAAATTAATCGTAGTTTCGCTGGGGGGAAAATCAGGCGGAAAAGCCAGACCATAAGCATGGGCTGCCAGAGCATCAAAATACGGCGCAGCCCCCGCAGCATACATAGATTGCAGGTAAATCAGGTCATCCAGACCTGCCGGGCTGTCCAACGGTTCTAAGGTTGGCGCCAGCGCGCCGGCAAGAACGATGACATCAGGATTTACCTTATGCGCAACGGGATATACAGTTTTTAAGAGGTCCGTGTAGCCCCCCGGGTCAACCGGACGATATCCCCACTCGAAACTCAGATTTGGTTCATTCCATATGATAATGGTCTGCACATCATGACGATACCGGTCAAGGAAAGCGGCGACAAAGTTGGCAAAATCGCCATAATGTTCCTGATCCAGGTAAGTCAATGTCGTTTCCAGATCTTCCGCATCGGGTCGTGCCCAGGCAGGCACAGTACCCAATCTGGCAATGACATGCAAACCCTGACTGCGCGCATGTTTAATCACCAGGTCGCTATGTTCCCAAGAGAATTGTCCGGAAACAGGCTCAATATAAGCCCATGGGAAGTACTCGACAATCCACTGCGCACCCATTTCGCGTACCATGACGAGTGAGCGCTGTATCTTCCACGCCTCAACCTCATCAGTTAACCGGGTATGCACCGCCACCTTAGGATGTGTTGTTTGCACTTCCTGCGGTGGTGGAATAAAGACCAATACCCCGGGAGGGGACAGGCACCACATCAAGAATATCGCCAAACCCCAAAACGCGTAGGTAGCGCGCACAAAGTCCAGCGCAACCTTCAAAGCGATTAAGCCTTTTCGCCGGATGGTATCCACAAAATCATTATACCCGATTCACCATCAACGTTAAGCCCGAGCTATTAGGACCATCGCATTTAGAAGTGGCATGCCCAATATATGTCATGCTGAGCGGAGTAACGGGAGCGCCAGCGACCGGAACGGAGTCGAAGCATCTGCTTTTATGCTTAAATATACATTTCTGAGGTCATTTTAGATCCCTCGACTTCGCTACTAAGAAACAAACACAGTGACTTAGGGGTATTTTTTCCGGTTGGTACTTGTATAATTCGCCTGACGCTATTGCCTTGTTTTTTTATGTTTTAACGGTGTCCCCACCGCCGTCGGTTACTCGGGATGACACAATTTTTGAGTGATGAGTCTAAATGCGATAGCCTTGAGAGCTATTGGGATGCGTTTCATCTTTGGGCAGAAACAAGATATAAAGCGAGATAACATATAAACCCGCAGCAGTTATGGTAAACCCAGTCTGCTGGCTGCACAACTGCTGCTGTGATTTGTACAACCATGGTATTGCATGTAGGCGACTCAAGATTATAATCGCGGCGTGAGCACATATCCTATTCTCGAAAATCCGCATCGCTTCGTCCTTGCGCTGGAGGCGGCTTTACGAACCCCGCTACCGGGCGTATCGGCGCATATGCGCATGTCTCCTCCCCACCGCATCTCTCAACCCGGCGCAGCGATTCGACCACGTAAGTCAGCCGTTCTTGTCCTGCTCTACCCCACAGATCACGGTATTATGATGCCATTTACCCTTCGATTGAGCACTTTGGCGCACCATGGAGGCGAGATATGTTTTCCAGGCGGTGGCGAGGATGATGGAGACAGCACCCTCATCTATACGGCGCTGAGAGAAACCACAGAAGAACTGGGGGTGAAAGCAAAATCCGTGGCTGTTTTAGGGTCTATGACACCTATTTATGTGTCTGCCAGCCAGAATCTTGTGCAGCCCATCATCGGCTGGTTAAATGCACGACCTGTTTTTGAGCCTTCACCTTTTGAGGTAGAAAGGGTCATCGAAGTCCCGGTAGAAGCGCTTTTAAATCCTGACAATGTTGGGGATTGCCCCATAAGCAGCCATGGGCAAACACGCAAAGTCCCATGCTACCGCATCAACAGGGATTATATATGGGGTGCAACCGCGATGATTTTAAGCGAATTCCTGCTCATCATCAACACACATTTACTTTCCAGGTCATCCTGAACATCATCGCTTGCGTCAAAATCTTCAATCCTTGACGACCTGGGCTATCAAATCATACTCCAAAGCTTCCGTTACTTCAACAGTCACCATCGCATCCGATTCCAGTATTTCCGGAATCAAAATCAACCCATCAATCTCCGGAGCATCACGGAAAGATCTCCCGATGGTTATATCATCCCCGAATCCTTCCAACAGCACTTCCAGGCGACGTCCGACAAAACGGGCATTGCGCGCTAAAGAGATTTCCTGCTGCGCTATCATCAGAGCCTCCCGGCGAGATTCCTTGACTTCGGGAGCAACATCATCATCCAGCCTGCCGGCAGTCGTCCCTTGCTCATGGGAATAGACAAAGACACCCACCCTGTCGAATTGCATCTCTTTGACAAAATCCAGCAAGGTTTGAAATTCCGCATCTGTCTCCCCGGGGAACCCCACCACCAGGGTCGTGCGGATCGCCACATCTGGCATAGCGGTCCGTAAATTCGAAATCGTGCGCCGCACCTCATCAACATCATCAGGGCGCCGCATACGATGCAGGACATCCGGATGGGCATGCTGTAGAGGGATATCAATATAGGGCAATATTTGAGGGTAACGGGCGATGACTTCAATCAAACGGGGGGTGACAAAACCCGGGAAAGCATACAGCACCCGAATCCACGGGATTTCAGGGACAGCCTCAACCATCTGCTCAAGCAGATGTGCCAATCCCTCATCTATGCCCAAATCATGACCGTAATAGGTGGTATCCTGGGCGATTAAATTGATTTCTTTCACCCCAAGAGCCTGTAATTCCTGCGCGTCGCGCAGAATAGCTGCAACAGACCGGCTCACATGTCTGCCTTTAATTGCCGGTATCGCACAAAATGCACATGTGCGATCACAACCATCCGCTATTTTCAGAAATGCACTCATCCCACTGACTACATAACCCGGCGCCCCGGCATCTTCGGGCATAGCTGAGAGATGTTTTTCGACCAGGACTTGCGCTGACTTGGCTTGACCGGCAGCAAAACTTTGCAGCAGGGGAACAATCTCTGTCCAGGAGCGGGTCCCAATAATGCCATTCAGACGGGGTATATTTTTCAATAACACATCGGGTTGTCGCTGCGCCCAACACCCCGCAGCAACAAGAATCTGATTCCGATTCATGGTTTCGGCTAATTCGCGTAATGTTTCGAGCGATTCATCCCTTGCCGGTTGAATAAACCCGCACGTGTTAACAATGACACAATCCGCTTTTTTGGGATCCGGAGTTGACTGAAATCCAGCGCGTTGAAGCAAAATTGCCATCCCATTTGCGTCAACAGTGTTTTTCGCGCATCCCAATGTTACGATACAAAAATTAAAGGGGCGCTTCGCACCCCTTTTACGTAAACTGTCCTTTTTCACAAATCCTCCGGCGGTATTTCTCCCTGGGGTGACCATGCACGGCGGACAACAGCCCCTTGCGCGCCCAGCAAATCCCAATCCGTACCGTTGACGTACAAACGGAAAGCCCCGCCATTTCCGGTGGCAACTATCAGAAATTCTTGCGCAACCGCTTCCAAAACTTGTTGGGATTCAGCAATGCCCTGAAAAACGACCTCACTATCGGCAGAAATACTAATCCAGGCGTTGCTGTTGGGAATAATTCTGATCCGCACTGTTCCGTCCTGGGAAATGGGGAAAACCGGGGTCGCTGATAGTGTCAAAACAGTTGTGGGTGGCACAGTTTGTACAATGACATCATCAGGAGAATCCGTTGAAGGAGGGGCTTTATCCACTGACCGGAGGGCGATAAAACTTCCGGCAGCGATCAATATAAAGATGAGGGTCACCACCAAAAGGATGTTCATCAATCCTTTTGAATCCCGTACCCGGGAAGCTGAAATTTCTTCGGATGCGGTCGGGGCAGGCGGCGCCCATGACCGTAATTCCTGACGACCCGGCGCATCCATGCTGGGGGACATATCCCGGGGCTGGAGCGGATTTCCGGATATCTCGGCTTCATAGCGAGCGATGGCTTCTTCAACCGGCAATCCTAAATACCGGGCATAGTTACGCAAAAAACCGCGCGCCTGGACGACACCCGGTAAAGTCGCATAATCACCTAATTCGAGAGCTTGCAGGTACCGACTGCGTATTTTCAATTCGCGCTCGATATCGGCCAATGATAATTGGCGATTCTCACGCGCGCGCCTTAACCAGAGGCCTAAACCATCCACCATCAGGACTCAGTTTCCACAATCACCTGTACTTGACCGTGAACTCCACCCTGCAGCTTGACATCGATCATGTGTTTGCCGACATCACGGATAGAATGATCCATCTTTAACCAACGCTTGTCAAATTCCATCCCCAAAAGACGTCCCACTTTTTGGGCTATATCGGCTGAAGTAATAGACCCATACATGCGTCCCGTCTCTCCGGCTTTTACCTTAAACTTTAGGGGCGCTTCCTGCAATTGCTCTGCTATTTTCAAAGCACGGTCGCGCTCGCGCTTCTCCTGCTGCATTTGAGTTTCTTCATGGACTTCTGCGTCTCTGACTCTTCCTTTGGTTGCAGCAACTGCCAAACCACGGGGCAAAAGGTAGTTGCGAGCATATCCGTCTGATACATCTTTCACTTCGTTGGCTTTACCTACCCCAGGCACATCTCGTTTTAAGAAGACTTTCATCATTCCTCCCCAAAAAGTGTTTCACGTGAAACACTAGCAATCCATAGCCTTTAACCCAGCAACCTTGTCTGAAGCATAAATAAGAATCTGTACAATCGTTGCATAAAAGTAGGTTTATCTAACATCCCCATCCCAGCCTGGTATATCGCGAGCCCTTCCTGTCGACGTTTCGATTGAAACATCAATGTCCCCATAGCCATTAAAGCCTCACCCGCCTTCTGGTTATCTCCCAGCTCCTGGAAAATAGCGGCAGCTTGACTCCATGCTTTCTCGGCTTCGTCACGACGCTTCAAAGAAGCATAGATACTCCCTAAATTCCCCAGAGATTGTGCCTCT
Source organism: uncultured Chloroflexia bacterium (assembly GCA_963700595.1). Classification (GTDB taxonomy): domain Bacteria; phylum Chloroflexota; class Anaerolineae; order B4-G1; family SLSP01; genus PWVB01. The sequence goes on along the minus strand of CAVOYE010000005.1, from coordinate 135,296 downwards.
CGAGATTTGTCCTCCAAACGCACGAACAATCTGCGAGCTTCCTCCAGGGACTCCAAAGCATCTTCCCAGCGCCCCTGTTTGCGGCGGATAATGCCGATGTTATTCAAAATTTCTCCAACTTCAATCTCGCGACCTTGTTCAGCGAAGTATTCCATGGCTTCACTAAACCGTTGGGTTGACTCGTCATAGAGGCCTTCCTGAAAAAGCCGCAAGCCTTCGTTGTGCAGCTCTTCAGCCTTATCCCCTTGGTGCTGCTCTGTCTTTTCTTCTGCCATCATCTCTCCTCGTCAAAGGTCCTGTGCGTTTAGTAAGTGATTTCCAGGAGCCCTTCGGCAATCTCTCTCAATGAGTTTGCCGGCATTTTAGATAGTTTTACCGCCAGTTCGAGATAGCTTATGTTAATAGGTAGGAGTATAAAATCCCGTAATTCGGCTGGCAAGCCGATGAATTTTTCATACTCCGCCTGGCGTTTATGCCAGTGCCCAACTTCGCTATCCTGATCGATAAAGTAATCCAGAGGGACATTGAGCGCCCTGCATAGCACTTCTAACTCAGAAATTGGAATTGCGCGTCTGCCATATTCATAATCAGACATCGTTGACGAAGAACACCCCAGAACTTCTGCTATATCACGCTGCGTCCGCTCCAGACTGGTTCGGAGTTGCTTCAATCGCGCACCCACAATACGATGCCGCAAAGAAAGAAATATTTCCGGGTTCGGCAGTTGGCTCTTTCCTGTCTCACTTTCGTTGACAGAAGCATCTTCACGAAACGAAGCCAGAGTAACCTCAAGGAAACAGGACAGTAATTCCAATTCAGGCAGTGAAATCGCTTTTTGACCTGTTTCATAACCTGCAAAACGGTTGACAGAAACACCAATTGCAGCAGCACATTCACGTCGGGACATGCGAGATTGATCGCGTACATTACGAATGCGTATTCCCAGAATCCGGTTGCGTAATTCACTCACTTCTTGGTTGGGCATCGCCACTCCTTACTGTATGATGGCAGACAGAGACAATGCAAAATGTATAAAATTATAAAACCTCAGCAGAATTTGCTATACTGCTTTAGTCACCCGAATAAATTATAACCTTTTTCATATTATAGCATACACCGGGTACCACAACAAACAAGCCAATTCTTGTCATAGGGGGTATTTCAGGATGAGGACTAACAGCTTCACTGCCTGATAGGTGCCATTCCATCTCTTTCCTTTATTATCCCAAAATTCAGCTTGTCATACCTCAATATCCCAAATTATCCACAACCCGGCATGCACTAGGATAAGGGGCTGGTCTTTTAATATCCCCTAATCCTAGGGGGAAAACACACTGTTGAGCCACTTGAAAATGTTCTTTTTATCATCAACCTGTGGAGAAATCCCCCAATTTCGGTGGAAAACTACCTGTTTCCGTGGAAAACTCATCACTTTATCGTCCTGAGACAGCAGACAAAGACACGCTGGCTGGTATCCATATTCTGGGGTGCCATCCCAGATATGGGGGATGACACCCCATCGATTCCCACATATAGAGACAGTTGCATCAAGGCTTACCCAAATTCACCATTTCACATAAAATGTCCCTTCCCACATCATGAAAACACAGTCACAGGATTTCCCGTTTTAAATCCACAGATTATCCCCACTAGCTTCCGGACGTTTTTGGCATCCGTAGGAAGAAGAAGGCTCTGACCCACCAGATATAGGGCACAAAAAAGTTATACCTCACAATTAACTGCCCTACTACGATGACTACATTATGATGAATACATTAACTATGTGAATAAGATTTTATGGTAATTATAAGCAGCCATGTTATAAAAGAAATTATTGGGTAATAATCTTGCAGTATTTCACTTTTGAAGCAGCTACAATATACAGCGGAAGCAGGAAGCTGAGCCCCCGACGGGATAAATAATGAAAATGGACAGATTAACGGCACACCGGGCAGTCTTGCTCATCTTATTAGTGGGTTGCGGATTGCGGATGTTGCGGATTACCGATATCCCGCCCGGCTTTTATCTCGATGAGGCTTCCGGAAGCTATGATGCTTTTGCGTTATGGACTACCGGGCATGATCAGCATGGCGCGTTTTTACCGGTTGCCCTGCGGGCTTTCAATGATTACAGAACACCGCTTTATAGTTATTTGATGGCGCCCTGGGTGGGATTTGCTGGACTTTCGGTTTTGACCGCACGATTAAGCTCGGTGTTTTGGGGATTCTTGAGCATAGCTGCCTTATACTGGCTAGGGACACTTTTTTTCAATCGCCCTGTAGGTGTCGTTGCCGCCTTTTTTTTAGCCATCGCACCCTGGCATGTGCACTTCAGCCGTTTAGCCATCGAAGTGAATCTGGCGGCATTGTGTGTGTTATTTGCTGTAGGTTTATTCTACCGGTGGCAGCGTAAGCCCGCCAGGCAATGGCTTTGGGGCGCAGCCTTTGTATCCGGCATAGGCCTTTATTCATATTCTGTCGCTAAAATGACGCTGCCGCTCATTATGGGCGCGATGGCGGTTATTTTCAGAAAAAAGCTGGCAGCAAAATCCCGTACGCTGCTGGGCGCACTTTGCCTGGGCTTGCTTATTTCTACCCCGCTTTTAATCTCTACGCTGACTTCGCCTGAACTGCTGCTTGATCATTTCCGGCAGATCAGCATTCTGGAGACGGATATGTCCGTGCTCTCTTTTCTCATGCATACCGCGCGGCTTTTTTGGGCTAATATTTCACCGCGGTATTTGTTTGTAGAGGGCAGTTTGGATATCGTTATGCACCCCCCCGGTATGGGACAACTGTATGCGGTGCAGGCAGCGCTGCTGGTGGTGGGGATTATCTGCATAATCCGCCGTCGCGATTGGCATGTGGCGGGCGGGGTCACGATTTTGTGGTTGATAGCCAGTATACTTCCGGCTACACTGACGCGCCATCCGCTTGGAACGGGCCATGCGCAGCGCACATATCCGGTGGTGATTGTCTGGCAGCTGCTCAGCGCTGTTGGGTTGGTAGGATTATACCAGTGGATAAAAAACCGGATTTTGCAGGTTGCGATGGTATTTGCGGTTGCTATTGGACTATTTAGTCAGGGATTGCATTATTACAGTTATTATTTTACAGGTTATGCTCGGGATTCCGCAGTCGCGTTTAACGCTGGCGTGGATGTTTTGGTTAAAGCTGTGGATGCTGCGGATGATGTTTATCATGCAGTTTACTATACGACATATGCGAATGATCATCCGTACATACATTTCCTGTTTTTCAGCCAATATGACCCCAAGCAGCTGCGGAAAACAGCCCTCGAGACTGATGCTCTCTTTCCTGACCGGGTGATTGGGATGGGGAAATATAGATTCACTGAAAACGTTGTAGACTTATACATGAGTGGTTTGCCAGGTCTGTATATCATGCCGGCTTTTGATCTGCCTGATGTGGCGGACCTTGATCTGATTCCGGGACCGGATGGAAAACCTCAATATAAAATCGTGGGACGCAAAGCTTTTTTGCACAGTTCTGCCGATTGGCTGGGGCAATGTACCTACCCGATTCCGCCATTGACTTATGAAATGGTTGCGCCTGCTGAGGGATCTTTGTGGTTGGCGAATTTTGACTGCACCACAACCTGGATTTATCCGCAAGGCGGCAGCGGCAGTCGGGGTTATGTTCTACACCAGGCAGAGGTTACGCAGATGAATAGCTTCACCGCAAGGCATCTGGTAGGGGCGCAGGAAGTATCAAGTTTAGCGGGTCAAATTCTGGATGTGGGACCCTTCACCGTCTATGAACAATCTGCTGCCCCTGTGGAGCCTGCTCCAGGCAAAGGTTATATGCTTCCGGCGGAGGTATTACCTGAGAATCGCGCGGGCGATGCTATTTCACCTGTGACATTTGGTGAGAAGTTGACTTTTTTAGGTACAACCGTGTACACGGATACGCAACAGATAGAGATTGAAACGTGGTGGGTTGTTGTTGACGACGCAATCACGCGACCAATGTCCATTATGGCGCATTTATTGGACCGGTCGGGGGACCAGATTGCCAATGCGGATGGATTGGGTTTGTTGCCCTTGGTTTTAAGAAAAGGTGACTATGTTGTGCAAAGGCATGTTTTTGAGCTCGCGGGTTCGGAGTCTCCTATGTGGTTGCGTACCGGCGTCTACTGGCTTGATAGCATGGAAAGGTGGTCCATTACAGGATATGCAGGCGCAGATGCTGTTTTTGTGGAATTGGGGGATAATAATTGAATAGGTGTGCCATGCAGGTTGAGGAGACCGTAGTTATGGAGATGAGGAAGTTTGGTGTGAGAAAGAAGGGTGTTTTTTGGGGAGGATTGCTGATTTTATTGTTGGCTGGGCTGTTCCCCGCATGGTTCTATTCCGGTGCGCACTCCCCAGATTTGTTGCTCTCAAACCCGGTTCAAGGTCCATTAGTTCAGAACCTGAGTGTCCCGTTGAGTGATGAAATATTTATCCCCGCCGGTGTTTTCCTCATGGGGTGCAGCGCCGACACGGCGGGTGAAAAGCTTTGCGCGTTGGATGCCCAGCCTATCCACGCCGTATATCTGGATGCTTATGTTATTGATAAAACAGAGGTCAGTAACGCACAGTATGCGGATTGTGTCTCCGCCGGCGCTTGCCTGCCGCCTTTGACGTTCAGCTCAGCGACCCGCTTGCATTATTATGATGAGGTTGCCTTTGCCCAGTATCCGGTAGTGCAGATGGATTGGGAGCGTGCCAATGCCTACTGTCAGTGGGCGGGGAAACGCCTCCCAACTGAAGCCGAATGGGAAAAAGCAGCACGTGGCGATGATATGCGACCGTTTCCCTGGGGATTTGACGATCTTACATGTGAAAAATGCAATGGGAATATACGCTTTTACAATGTTTACGGGGAACTCCGGGAGCAGCCCTGTGTGGGGGATACCGTTTCCACAGAAAGTTACCATGATTTTGCCAGTCCGTATGGCGTTCTGAATATGGTGGGGAATGCACAGGAATGGGTGAACGATATCTACATTAAACCCTATTACAGCACTTCGCCTTTCTACAATCCCCAGGGACCTGTAAGCACGCAAGCTAATGAGCATTTTATTCGGGGGGGATCATGGAAAGGCACGCAAACCCATGCAAATACCTGGGTCCGTCTGGATGAATCCGATATTTATCATGAGGAAATGAACGGATTCCGCTGTGTCCGGACCATGACCTCAGGAACGCCGACACCCACCCCCATTCCAAGCCCGACACCCACGCCCGTTCCCGTTGATTATGCCGCTGTCAGTGCTGCTGGGGGAGCAGCGTGGTTAGCCTATCCCGGACACCTGACTGTCGCCCGGATTGGTGAAAATTCTGTTTCAGCGCAAACGTATGTGACTTTGACTTATGCCCATCAATCCGATATTCATGATCCATATCAAGGTATGGGTCACTTTTTCAAGGTTGATGTGACCGCAGGCAGCGCAAGTATCCCCCCCAATTCTCCCCCCTTTCCGATGGAATTGTTCCTTGGCTATAAATCTCGTGGCGGTATTATTTCAGACACGCTGCAACTCTATCGTCTGGATGCGGGGACATGGGTTACCAACGGATTGACCATTACAGAGAGATTGGATAATGGCATGGGCGTGATGATTGACCGCCCTGGCACCTTTGGTCTGATGGGAAAGACCCTGCGGACTTATTTGCCCACGCTGATGAGAGGCGTATCCCAGAATGGGGGCAACCCCTAGAATAGGCGACCGCAGTCAGGCAGTGTAACTGGTAATCACCCATTCTGAAATACGCCTTGGCAGTTTTGGTCCGTAGGATGACTGAAAAAGCATTATGTCTGAGCCAAAACTGCTTCTTGTTTTGCGTTACTATAAATGCTATCCTGATGAGCGGCACTAGCGAAAATTCTGATGTAAGTATAAAATACGTTTGGTTTATTTTGAAACAATAAAGACTGAGTGATTTAGAAAGGGGGGAACGAATGCTGCCTTTTCGTAAAAATGTAGCGATCGCCATTGATGGGGGTGGAATACGTGGCATTATCGTCGCCAGAGCTTTGTCCATGCTCGAAGAACATACGGGAATGTCGTCCCATGATATTTTTCGTTTATGCGCGGGCACATCCACGGGTTCTATCCTCTCAGCTGGAATTGCTACGGGACTGCAAGGTTCGGAAATGTTCGATTTGTACCGCAGTTTCGGCGAAAAAGTGATTCGCAAAACGTGGCGGTCTCTCCTGTGGCCGCTTACCCGCTACCGTTATTCCCTGGAACCATTGAAAGCCGCACTTCAAAACTATGTGGGAGATCGCACGCTGGGCGAATTGTGGAAGGAAGAACCCCGGACGGATTTGGTGGTAACGGCATTCGATTTGGTTGAGAACCGCACCTGTTTTATCAAACCCTGGAAAGCCGACTATTCCAGTTGGACCATTGTCAAGGCTGTTCTGGCATCGTGCTGCGTTCCCACTTATTTCCCGGTTGTTGAAGGGCGGTATGTAGATGGCGGCGTAGGTTCATATGCGAACCCATGCTATTTGGCAGCTTATGAACTGCGCTTTTGCCTGGATTGGGACCCCCATGAAACAACGCTGATCAGTTTAGGCACAGGGCGTGCTCCCGGTGGATTAGCCCCTGGGGAGGCGAACCGCTTGTTTACGACGCAGTGGATCAACCCTCTTTTGGGCGCTTTCTTGCAGTCCGCGGACGATCAGCAGGTGCATTTGGTGAATACCTTTTTTAAAACTGTGGATTTCCGGCGTTTCCAGGTAGATTTGCGCGAGCCCATTGAAATGGACGATGTTTCGGCAATTCCGGAATTGGAGTCTTATGGCGAAGTGTTGGGTAATAAAATCCTGAATGACGAAGTCGATGATGTGCTGAATATTACTGCCCTGCGCGCCTCGGTTAGTCCATAGACGTACCTGCAAGCGTTTTTTGAGGTTTTTTACCTATCTTTGTCGCACAATGGGATGAAAAGGGCATCGTTGTTGGTGTTGTCCACAGTCCATCGGTCCTGTGTATCCAGCCAGTAGATGCCGGTGCGTAACCAGAGGTCCTTGCGTATCTCACAACTTGCCTTGAATATATGGCGCTGTACGATCACATCGCCGTTTTGCCACAACAGGGGGGATACGTTGAGCCCATCGGCGATGTCCACTGTTTGTCCGTCACCCGCCAGCAGATGCGCCATCACCGATACAGGGCGTGTGATCAATGCTGTTTCTACCCGCCAGTATGTTTCTACCTCGAGCGTGTCGCTATCTTCTGTGTGCTGAATACCGAGGAAGGTCAATGTTTCCTGGAAATTCACGGGTGTTGATATGGGTGACCCGGTGTGCACATCCTTGGGGATTGAAGTGACCGGGGCGGCATAGACATCCTGGGATGGCAATCTTAATGCCTGACCTGACCACCCATAGGCGCCAAAGGCGGGGAATTCCTGGTCGCGCCGTTCCCGCGCCACCATAGCGGTGGATTGCAGATGCCGTGCCGTGAAACTATTGATGGGTATGGGGTGCGCCAGTGATAATCGGGTGCGCACTGTTTCCGGCGTCAACTGGCTGGCGTGAAGTATATAATGTCCCCTGCTTTGACCGCCGTCAGGATAGATCCAGCTTTTGGTGCAATCAAAGTTCAATAATCGGAGGGTGCGTGCCCCATATCCCTGGGTAAGGGTTGCCTGGTCCAGCGGGATGACCGGTACACTGCATTGCGCAACCCAGACAGGGGCTTCTTCTGGCGTGACCTTATAATAATACAGGCTGTGAGCGATGACGCTGTCGGGTTCACGATAACGAAACCATGAGAAGTTATCCACATCGGCAACATTCATCCCGCTTAAAATGCTGGAACCTACGATGTAGTGACCCGGTCGTGGGAATAACCAGGGGCTTAAGCGTGAACTATCGGAACCCGCTACCGGTGGCAGCGGATCATAGATAAGGCCATAATCGCTTAACCCCAGGTACCCTTCAGGTCCTGTGTACCCAAAGACGATACCTGTCTCTTTTTGCCAGGTTTGCAGTTCCTTCCAACCCTGGAGCCAATCGGTATTGGATGTCGTCAGATAGCGCCATCCCTGGTCCGGTCCCCCCACCAATTCGTTGAAGAAACTGATTTCGTTGGGAAATACAACTGCGGTCCCGATTGCGTACCAAAGCCCCAACCCCACCAGCAGGATGCGCCCCAGTTTGGTGAGTCGTCCCCATGCTAACCAGCATGCTCCGGAAATGACACAAGGACAGAAATGGCTGGACGGGTAACATATGCCGGTATCCGATATTGGGGAAAATAAATAGGGCAGCACAACTATAGGTGAAGCAGAAAAAGAATGATAAAAGGATATGCCGGCAAATCTCTTCTCCGTGAATAACGTACGCGATTCTGGGGGAATGTTCTTGTTGGCATTTCTCAATTTAATAAAGACAAACAAAGAAAAGGGCAAGGCAATCAGTAAGGGTAAGGGGTTTTTCAGGATAAATGCTATCGGGAAATACCACCACCATCGCCCGGTTTTTTGGTATCCCAATGCGTAAACGTCGCGGTTCTGCAGTGTTATCAGCCTGAAAAAATGCGCCTTCCCAGTGTTGAGGTGCGGGGACCGGCAGATTGGGAAGTGCGGAAGTTGTGCCTATCGTGAAGCCATAAGCAGCCCAGACTATGCTTATGGCCACAATACCCATCAGAAAAACCTGAGGCCAAAAAACCTTGCTTTGGGTGCCATCCGCTAACGTTTTCCTGAAACGGATTGCCACCCATAACGCCCACACCAGGCCAACAACGCCATAAAACACACCCGTAGCTTTGGTCAGCATGGTGATTCCCAGGAGTATGCCCAGGATAACAGCCCCCTTCCATGTGGGTTTCCTGCCCCATCGCCATGTCCCATACAGGTAGAGACTCCCGAAAGCCGTCACCGCTATGTCATTGGTCGCCAGCCTCCCGTGGGCGAGGAATATAGGGTCAAAGAATACGATCAGGACGGCTAGAAAACCGGCTGTTTTGTTCCAGATAGCTGTTGCCCCGCGCCACACGACAGCCACCAGGATTAATGTGCATAGGATTGAAGGCAGACGTCCTGCGAAAGACACCGCGGGTAAGTTTTGTACTGCGTGGATAAAATCGGCAGCGAAAGCTCTGCGGTCACTCCCCCACCCTTGCATTACAGTGACCGGCAGGTCAGGCTCTGCGATGTAGACAGGCAGGGCTTCCCATGCGTTAAACAGGACAGGATGCCCGCGCAAAGCGACTGTCCACAGTCCAGCGGTCCCTTGTTGCAGGAATGCGTAACCGGCTGCCATATGAGAGGGTTCATCGAAGGTTAATGCATTTTTAAGCGCGCCTTGCAGCAGCCACGTGAAGAGCACGAGCAGGATGACGAGAAGGATCATCCTCACCGGGTGGGTGATATTTCGCTGCAGTTTTTTATCCATATGATAAGAACCTATAACATGGTTACGTGAATGATATTCTATGTTAAGTGCTGAGAAGATAAAGACAAGGTTAGCATCATTTATTTACCTTTTATCCGGGCATCTGGACAGGGTAGGTTAGCTAGCCACCCTGTCCTTCAGGACAAGGATTAAAACTGTACCAGGTGACGATGTATTAGGCGGCTATTTTTCATATAATAGATGTACAAAGCTGAAAACTTCAAACTCGCTTTTCAAAAAGAAGCTTAGGAGGATGAAATGGCGTATATTGCACCTATTATCGCTGCCGCGAATAAGAAAAAACAGGATGAAGAGGAGGAATCCCTGATGGCTGAATTTATGAAAAATGATAAATCTGGTGAATGGGAGTATAAGATTATCCGCGGAACATTGGGAGAATTTCGCAGTGAAGCCCGGATGCAGCGGGCGCTGGAGGCAGAGTCCCGTGCGTCATGGGAGTTGGCGATGAAACTCGATGATGAGCGCTTGGTTTTACGCCGTCACCGCAGCGCGCGGAGCCAGGATGCAAATCTGGATCCCGGCGTTCGCCCTTACCGCACCGATTATGGAGGAAAAACGATTCTGCTTATCGTGGGCATGCTTTTGCTCATTTTAGGCGTGATAGCCTTCGCTCTTTTCTCTGGAGGCAGTGGATTGATCGGGTTGGGAGTCGGAGAATACAGCATCATTATGATCGGCATCCTGGTGATAATGGTCGTTATAGGGATAGTTGTTGTGGCGATGAAGTTCCGCCGCTAGCCTGTAATCGAAATTTTATTAACAGAACCCCCCCGTCGTGACCACGACGGGGGGGTTCTGTTAATAGGTGGCCCCAGGGGAATTCGAATCCCCGTTTCCGACTTGAGAGGCCGGCGTCCTAGGCCTCTAGACGATGGGGCCCTAGTGCTGAACATTGTAACAGATGCAGGGGGTTTGTCAATGAAATTTTCAAGGTTTGACAAGTCTTAATCCCTCACTATAATCCTGTCAGATCTGTTTTTATAAGGTATCTCCGGTCAAGTGTATGGCAGAATTTACAAACAACGGTTACACCAGTAATGATGCGTGGTTAACAGCCTTAAAAGGTGAGGGGCAGCCCCTGGCCCTGAATGACCTGCGCAGCATCCTTTTACGGGGGTTGCGCTACAGCCTTGTAACGCGTTACCACGTAACGGAAGTGGATCTGGAGGATTTTGTTCAGGATGCTATATTGAAGATCCTGGACGGTTTGGAGTCCTTTCGTGGGGAGAGTCGTTTTACGACCTGGGCGCAGAAAATTGCCGTGCGGACAGCCCTCACAGAATTGCGCCGCCGCCGGTGGCAGGATGTTTCCTTGCAAGATCTTATCGGGGATAATGATGGCAATGATTATACCCCTGCTTTTCTGGCTGCTTCTACCCCTTCCCCTGAGAAATACGCGACCCAACAATCTATACTGGAATTATTGCAGGTTATGATGAGCGAGTCCTTAACCAAACGGCAGCATCAGGCTATTTTGGCGGTGATGTTTGGGGGTATGCCGCTGGAAGAAGTTGCACGCAGGCTGGGTACGAACCGCAATGCTCTCTATAAACTCATCCATGATGCCCGGTTGCGCTTGAAGTCACGTTTACAGGCAGAAGGATTGACCCTTGGCGATGTGCTGAGTGCGTTTTCAAATGTCGGGTAAGATATGCGACTTGCATCGCATCTGAACAATAAACCCAATTAAGAAGATAATTATGGAACTGGCTGTATTAAAATTAAAAAGAATTATGCAGGGCATTCTGAGCGCGGAGCCCCACGAAATAGGGTGCGACGACTGCTTTAATCATCTGGATGCTTATGTTGAATTGGCCCTCGCCGGTGAAAATGCGGCTGAGCGTTTTCCTGAATTGCATGATCACCTGCAGCGCTGTCTCAACTGCCGGGAAGAGTTCGACGCTTTAATGGCTGCGCTGCACGGATCACACCTGGAACAATAACCTGAAATTCTAAAGGTCACTCGCTTGCACCCGCCGGTCAATCTATCCGGCGGGTGCATTTTTTTTACCCTTTTCCTGAACTGTCTCCACTCTATAAAGTAAGAATCACTACCCCTTTGACGTCTGAGCAGTGCGTATATCTGCCGATATGGTTTTCTGATATGAGGAATTTCTTTACTGGATTGATTGTTGGGCATCAAAACACGGAGGTTTGTGGTGATTAAGAAAATAGGGATGAGTCTTATCTTGTTGCTTATCGTGAGTGCTTGTTCCAGGGCAGCTTTTGCAACAATACCCGAGACCTCTGCTCCTTCTTCTATGCCTGCAACGCCGGTTCCTCTCGAGGGCAATTTACCTGAAGAACCCCTCCCCATCGGAGCGAAAGATGAGTTCCGCACGGATTTCAGCCTGCACACAGTACCTTACAGTGAAGTCCTGTCCGGGGGTGTTCCCAAAGACGGCATTCCGGCAATTAATACCCCTGCATATGTCACCGCAGCTGCTGCCGACGATTGGCTGGATGAGAAGGAACCGGTGATTTTGGTGCGCATAGGCGATAGTGCGCGCGCATATCCGCTGCAAATTCTTACCTGGCACGAAATCGTCAATGATACTCTCAATGGGGTACCTGTTCTGGTGTCATTTTGCCCTTTGTGCAATACAGCAATCGCGTTTGACCGCCGCCTGGATGAGAAGATTCTGGATTTCGGTACAACCGGACGTTTACGGTATAGCAATTTGATTATGTATGACCGGCAAACAGAATCCTGGTGGCAGCAGGCAAGCGGTGAAGGCATAGCCGGTGAATTAGCGGGGCTTCAACTCGCATTTTTGCCTGCTAATATTGTGGCTTGGGCTGATTTCAGAGATAATTACCCGGATGGCGACGTCCTCTCGCGCAATACGGGTTATGCCAGATCTTACGGTGAAAACCCCTATCCCGGATATGACAACGTGGATAATACCCCATTCCTTTACGATGGCCCGGTGACGCCGGGAACCCTGGCAGCGATGGCGCGCGTTTTGACTGTGGCAATAAGTGATGAGGCTGTTGCGTATCCCTACGATGTTCTTAACACGGTGCGGGTGGTTAATGATGTTGTGGGAGACACCCCTTTGGTGGTTTTGTGGCAACCCGGCACAGCTTCTGCCCTCGGCAGCGTTGAGATAGCTGCAGGTGAGGACGTGGGAGCAATCGCCGCGTTCTCGCGGATGGTCAATGGGCGGGAGTTAGAATTCCAGGTGGAGGGTGAGGAAATTGTCGATTCTGAATCGGGCTCAACCTGGGATATTCTGGGGCGTGCGATCGACGGGCCTATGCTTGGGCAACAACTTGATCCCATAGTGGGGGTTAATCATTTCTGGTTTTCATGGGCAGCTTTTAAACCGGACACGCGTGTCTATACGGTGGATGACACGCTCAGTATCGTTAGTCCTGAAGAAAGTTTATTGGGCGAAATTGAGGCACCGAGTGAGGAAGAAGTTAAGGAGACGGTGCCAGTATCACTGTTACCGATGGATTTCGAAATAATCCTATACCAGGGACAGGACACTCTGGGCGGCGAAACTGTATTTGTTTCTGATATTTTCGCGCAAGGGAAACCGGTGGTGTTTGTTTTCTGGGCAGGTCTCTGCTCCTTTTGCAGAACAGAAATGCCCAATATCCAGGAAGCTTACCTGGAATTCGGCGAAGCAGTTAATTTTATCGGGGTTGATGTTGGTTTGTTTACCAACCTGGGATCCCGAAGGGATGCGGAATCGTTGATTGCGGAACTAGGACTTGAATTTCCAACCGGTGCGACGATGGATTTCCAGGTGCTGCCAACGTATGAAGTCACAGGAATTCCAACACTACTGTTTATGAAATCCAATGGACTGGTTGTGCGCCGTGATAACGGAGTGCTGGGAAAAGAAACGCTCTATGAGCGAATAGAAACCCTGATAGAAGCCAGCCAATCTTAAGGCTATAATATGGATAAATTCGACAACCCTATCCTCAATCTGGATTTGGATCAGAAAAAAGTTCGGGGTATGACAGCTGCCGTCATCCTTGTCATACCTGCTGTTTTAGTGGTAGGATTGCTGTTTTTGCTGGTCAGTTTTCGCAGCAGTGTTGAGGGTACGGTGGCACGCCTGGCATCCTTGTTGCCGGTTGGTTATGCATTTGCTGCGGGGATGGTAGCCAGTGTGAATCCGTGCGGTGTTATGATGCTGCCTGCTTACATCCTTCATCAGGTAGGTGCTGTTGAAAGTGCGCATCAAGATAAAAAGCTGGTCACGCAGCGCGTGGTCAAGGGCTTTGTGACAGCCTTGATGGTGACTGTGGGTTTTGTGTTTATATTCGCTGCGGTAGGTGGAATAATTACGCTGGGCGGGCAATGGCTTGTAAAGATCTTTCCGTATGCGGGTTTTCTGATTGGTTTGGCGATGCTGGGTGCTGGATTGTGGATGCTGATCAGCCATCGTACCTTTGGTATCACAGCTGCGGGCCGTTTGCATATCAACCCGCGGCGTAATTTGGGCAATATGTTCGTGTTTGGCGTCATATATGCACTCGGTTCTTTGAGCTGTACGCTGCCCATATTCCTCGTCGTGGTGGGGAGTGCTTTAGCTTCTGGCAGTGCGGCGCTGTCCATCAGCCAATTTGTTGGCTATGCTTTGGGTATGGGGTCCGTTATCCTGATAGTGACACAAACAGCAGTGTTATTTCAAATGACTGTCACCCGCTGGTTACAAAGTTTTTCATCATTTGTTCACCGGTTCAATGCTCTGTTTATGGTTGGGGCTGGCATCTACCTGGTCTTTTACTGGATATTCATTGCGGGGTTGCGCTAATTCAGGGTTTAAGTCAACATTATATAGCCCGGTTTGAATTACACCTGAAACCGAGAACCGGACTATCGCATTAAGAAGTGGGATGCCCAATATATGTCATGCTGAGCGGAGTAAAGGGAGCACCAGCGACAGGAAAGGAGTCGAAGCATCTGCTTTTATGCTTAAGTATACATTTCTGAGGTCATTTTAGATCCCTCGACTTCGTTCCGGATGACACTTTACTTTCTTGTAGAATCTAAATGCGATAACCATGAAACCGGGAACAGGTTGACAATTTTGTGACCGGGTATAAGTTATAATAGAATAAATTAAAAAGATAGTCAGATTTGCCAAGTTTGAGCCAATTTAGAAGGGGTGCAGTGTGATCTTCTGGGTGATTAGCATCACAGGTTTGATGCTCTCTGCTTTTATGGCGGTGGGCAGGGTATTAGAAAGTGGTGTATGGGAAGGCTTTATTACCATGGGACGAGCAGGAAACAGTTTTCGACCATGTAAATCCAGGGAAACCTGGTGGTTGAAGAATCAGGGCTTTTCAAATATGGTGGAGGATTTGGAACAAAAATATAAAGACGTTATAGAAAAGCCCTATGACACTGTTTATGTGCGTTTACGCGGTGAAGCAAGCCGGAAAGGACAATATGGTCCTCTTGGTTCTTTTCAACGCGTGATCTATGTGACCGAAATATTGGATGTACGGGCAACTGAACCGGACGATTGCACTTCGTAAGGGGTTCAATCCCATCACTCACAAAGTTGCTTGTCCCAGGCGTTAACGCGTTTATTTTACAGGATTTCTTTGGCAGACCTGAACCGGCTATTTTGCCAGTATACGGGCTAACTCTACCATCTGTGTGTCTAAAGGCTTTCTTTTCGTCACAACCTCGCTCAGGGGTGTGGCTGCGATTTCCCCTTTTATAAGGCCCATCAGAACGCCATGCTTTCCCTGATGCAGCGCCATCACGGCGGCAGCGCCCAGTCTGCTGCCCAAAAGCCGGTCAAAGGCTCCGGGATTACCTCCGCGTTGAACGTGCCCCAGAATTGTCACGCGCAGGTCGAATCCCAGACGGTCATGATGTTCGTTAAAATAATGCGCCAGGGCTGTCGCATTATAGGCTGCGCCTTCTGCAATGACAACGAGCCCATTTGCCTTCCCCCGTTCATAGGCTTCCTGCAGCTCCTGCGCGATCTCTTCTGGACTGGTTGGGATCTCGGGGATGGATATCGCTTCAGCTCCGCCGGCGATCCCCGCTACCAGCGCCAGGTAACCGCAGTCCCGTCCCATCACCTCGACCAGAAAAGCCCGGTGATGCGATGCCGCCGTCACTTTCAGTCTGTCGATGGCTTCCAGCGCGATGTCCAGCGCTGTGTCAACACCGAGGGTGATGTCCGAGCCGTACAGGTCATTGTCTATGGTCGAAGCGACACCGACCACCGGAAAACCCATTTCTGACAGGGCATGGCTGCCGGTCTGCGACCCATTACCGCCGATGACCACCAGTCCTTTGATCCCGCGTGACGCCATAGCCGCCAGTGCTCGCTGGCGCCCCTCCAGGGTCTTGAACTCCGGACAGCGCGCGCTTCCCAGCACCGTCCCTCCCAGCTGGATAATACCCCCGACGTCGCGAGCGCTCAGGTCTTCCATGTCATCGGCGATCAGACCCTCATAACCGTGTTTCACGCCGAATACTTCCCATCCTTGTTCTAACCCGGTTCGAACGACAGCGCGAATGGCGGCATTCATACCGGGAGCATCGCCTCCGCTTGTCAAAACTGCGATACGTTGCATGCTGACTCCTTCCTTAGATATTAGTTTTCAATGTTTTTGTGTGCAAGGTGCTGCATCTGTACTGCCAGGGGAAAGCCCAGCAGTGTCGGTAACCAGAACGACGCGACGCGATAACCCAGGATAACGACCACGACCACGGCGTCGGGGACGCTCATTCCTGTGTATAGCGCGGTCATCGTGCCTTCTATGATTCCCAGTCCGCCAGGCAGGAAGAAAGCCGCTTTTCCCAGCAGTAAAGGCAGTCCATAACCCGCCAGCAGAACGCCCAGACTGATCGGGTGACCCGCTGCAATAAAAAAGAAATACAGGGTTAGCATATCGCCGGCAACGTTAATCACACCGCCCAGCAAAGCCTTGCGCCACCCCCCGGTTTTAAGAGCATCCCAGGCATTAAACAGGCGTTCGGTTGAATCGTGCGCTGCGGTTGGGTCATAGGGTTTCCGGCGCAAAGCAGCGGCGCGTTGGCTCAACTTTTCTGCCATATTTACCAATTGCGGACGATGTCCTACACCCCAGACTACGATAATCGTTGCCAGAATCAGAAGGACTGCCGTAAAACTGAATCCTATAAACTGGGCGGTGGTCAGGTCATGCACCAGGAGTAAATGCGCCACGCCGACTAATCCGGTGATCCATAGCAACAAATTGTAAATAAAGGAGGGTACCCATCCGGTGAGTACTGCCCCTTGTTTCCCGATCCCATTCCCGCGCATCCAGCGGTATGTGGCGGCGGCACTGCCCACCATTCCTCCTGCCACCAGTCCGATGCTGGCCGCTGCGGTGGAGATGGCGGTGCTTTTCAACAGGGTGATGTTTTCTTTTGCTATCCTGACCAGGGATTGCAGCGTATAACCGTTGCCCATATAGCTGATGACCTGTGCAAACACAGCCAGACCTACCGCCCACCATGCCATTTTTCGGATGACATTCAGGGAGTGTTCCAATGCCGTGATTTGGGGTAGCAGAAGATGTACTGCCAGTCCGAGGATAAGCACAATCGGCAGATACCGCGCAACCTGGACTTTTAGTTTTGGAATCCGGGTATGGTTTGAATCTTCAGCCATACGTCAATCTCCCCTGTCTTATTATCACTGGGTGACCGGCAGTTTTTAAAATGGCAACTATTGTTTACCTTGACAAATCTTTTGTACTGTACCTTCGATGCAGTAGACAGAGTTTATCACATCAAGGAAAGTATGCCAGTGAAATGGAGACAGGAAATAGAACACATGTTCCTGTTGAGACTATAAAAACATGTTATAATAAAGGGTTGCAGGTGACGATCGCCACCTGCAGCAGATGGTGTTAGAAAAAGCGTGTTTCATGTGCCTGTCACCGCTGCATACTGTGTTACACGCGTGAAATTGTCACAAATCAGGGAGAGACTATGAACGGAGAGATACTGAGTGTCCATGGCGCTCGCCAGCACAACCTAAAAAATATAGATGTTGACATTCCCAAAAACAAATTGGTTGTTATTACCGGGTTATCTGGCTCTGGTAAATCCTCCCTGGCTTTTGATACGATATTTGCTGAAGGACAGCGCCGGTATATTGAAAGCCTGAGCGCTTATGCCCGGCAATTCCTGGGGCAGATGAATAAACCGGAGGTGGATTCCATTGAGGGTTTAAGCCCCGCGATTGCGATTGACCAGAAAGGCGTCTCGCACAATCCCCGTTCTACCGTCGGAACCGTTACCGAGATTTCTGATTACTTGCGTTTGATGTACGCGCGGATTGGGATCCCCCATTGCCCGCAGTGCGGGCGTCCTGTGACGAAACAAAGTGCGCAGGAAATTGTGGATGCAATTCTGAAGATGGCCTATGGGACACGCCTGCAGGTTCTCACCCCGCTTATCCGCGCGCGCAAAGGCCATCACCGGACAATCTTTGAAGAAATTCGCAAGCTGGGTTTTGTCCGTGTCCGTGTAGATGGTGAAGTTTTTGATCTCGATGATGTGCCAGACCTGGACCGTTACAAATTGCACGATATAGAGGCTGTTGTGGACCGTTTGGTGATTCCCGACCCGGAAACTGAGGAACCTCTGGCATACCAGGACTTTATCAGCCGGGTCACAGATTCCGTTGAAACCTCACTGCGCCTGGGTGAGGGTGTGCTGATTGTGGATGTGGTCAGTGCTCCCAATCCTGATACACAGAGCATCGGCGATATTTTGTTTTCCGAAAACTTATCCTGTCCGATTTGCTCTATCAGCATACCGGAGATCGAGCCGCGTACTTTTTCCTTTAACAGCCCCCACGGGGCATGCCCCGCGTGCCAGGGTCTAGGATATAAGCTGGAATTGGACCCGTACCTGCTGGTGCCGAACAAAAACAAGTCAATCGAGGATGGCGCGATTGTTTATGGGATCCCGGAGGACCAAAAGAGCCTCAATTGGAAGGTTTTGGAGAGTGTCGCAGAATACTATGGTATTGAGATGAACCGCTCCTGGAATGCCTTGAATGAAGCCCAGCAGCGGATTATATTGTACGGGAGCGGTCGGGAGAAGGTTCCCGTCTACTATGATGGTCCTACGGGTGTATGGGCAGGGGCACGCGCCTATGAGGGGATAATCCCTGTCCTGCAGCGGCGGTACGATGAGACGACTTCGGATTATATCCGGCTGAAGATAGAGGAAGTTATGAGCCAGACGCCGTGTTCTACCTGCCAGGGCACGCGGCTGCACGAAGTCGCACGGGCAGTGACGGTAGCGGGCAAACCCATCTATGAAATATCAAGTTGGCCTGTGACCCGTTTACAAACGTGGATTCAGAATCTTATCAATCATGATCAGGTTGCGGACGCAGAGACGTTAACATTTAAACCTGAAATGGGAGATGATGTTCTGGATCTTGAAACAAACTTAACTCCCAAACAATATATGATTGCGGAACGCTCCCTTAAAGAGATTAACAACCGGCTGACCTTTCTCGTGAATGTGGGTCTGGATTATTTGAGTCTGGACCGCGCTGCCGGGTCCCTTTCGGGAGGTGAAGCGCAGCGCATACGTCTGGCGACCCAGGTCGGGTCCCGTTTGACCGGCGTGCTTTATGTCCTGGATGAACCCAGTGTTGGACTGCATCAGCGTGATACCGCGCGCCTTGTCCGGACGCTGAAGGAAATGCGTGATTTGGGCAACACCGTTCTGGTTGTGGAACACGATGATGAAACAATTCGCTCGTCGGATTGGATTGTGGACCTTGGTCCCGGTGCAGGGGAGCACGGCGGAGAAGTGGTTGCTGAAGGACCCCTGGATGTCATTTTGCACCACCCCAGTTCCCTTACCGGCGCTTATTTATCAGGCAGGCGGTGCGTTCCCGTCCCCGAACACAGGCGAAAAGGAAATGGGGAAGCGCTGATTATCCGCGGTGCGCGCCAGCACAATTTGAAGAATATAGATGTCAGATTACCCTTGGGCCTTTTCACCTGCGTCACGGGTGTCTCAGGATCTGGGAAAAGTTCTTTGATGGTGGAGACGCTTTACCTGCGTTTGGCGCAGTTGTTGTCGAACGCGCGCGAACCGGCAGGTTTGTGTGATGCGATTGAGGGTTATGAGCATATCGACAAAGTCATTAATATCAATCAGGCACCCATTGGGCGCACCCCGCGGTCCAATCCGGCAACGTACACCGGCGTGTTCGGTTCGATTCGAGGTATTTACGCGAAATTGCCGGAATCCAAGATACGGGGGTTTAAGCCGGGTCGCTTTTCTTTTAACGTTAAAGGCGGGCGGTGCGAGGCTTGCCAGGGGCAAGGGGTCTTGCGGATTGAGATGCAGTTTCTGCCTGAAATCTATGTGCCCTGTGATGTGTGCCACCAGACGCGCTATAACCGTGAAACCCTGCAGGTAGCGTACAAAGGCTTGAATATCGCTGAAGCTCTGAACTTGACGGTGACAGAAGCCCTGGAATTCTTTGATGCGATTCCCAAAATTACACGGCATTTACAGACTTTATATGATGTTGGTTTAGGGTACATCCGGTTAGGGCAGTCGGCGACGACGCTGTCAGGCGGTGAAGCGCAGCGCATTAAATTAGCGAAAGAACTTTCCAAACGGTCTACCGGGCGCACGCTGTACCTGCTGGATGAACCCACGGTGGGTCTCCATGCGGCGGATGTAGACCGTCTCATTCTCGTATTGCAGCGATTAGCCAATACGGGTAACACAATTATTGTGATTGAGCACAATCCGGATGTCATCAAAGTAGCAGATTGGGTTATAGACCTCGGCCCCGAGGGTGGCGACGCGGGGGGAGAGCTCATTGCTGAAGGTCCTCCTGAACATATAGCGACTGTGCCGGCGTCTTATACGGGGCAATATCTCAAACGGTGGTTGGCAGAATCAAAAAGCGCTGAAGCGTGCGAAGAAGGGGGCTTGCCCCTGTCGTAGTGTGGCGTTGATGCACAGAACTATCAACTGACAATCATCAATTGTTGGTCGGTGCTACTGAAAAACTGGAAAATTAAACGCGATCTGTCATTCCCGCGAAAGTGGGAATCCATCCTGGAATTATCGATTTGCTATTCCCTGGTTTTGCCAAGAATCAGCTTAACAGAGCACTAAAATCCGCCTACATAAACTGGAATAAACTCCGGAACAGCAGTTTTAAACCCGGTCTATTGGATACAAACCTGCCAGGTTAAAGTCCTTATCCGTCTGGATAAACTGGAATAAACTCCGGAACAGCAGTTTTAAAAACGATCTTCTGGGTTTAAAACTGCCTGGTTAAAATCTGAAATCGTTTCTCAGATTTCAGATTTTAACCCTATTCCCGCGATCGCATAAAATCGTCTGGCAACCCCACCAGAATAACAATGCCGTCAACCGTCGCTAAATCCATGGCTTCAATAAAGGTTTTTTCAGCCTCTGCTTTTAAATCTCTAGCCAGGTAAACCCTGCCCAGTGTTTGCAGGGCGATGGCTTGCTCTATTTCAGTTTGAGCCCAGTTGTAGGCGTAGTGCGCTAACAATTCTGCTTCTGCCAGGCGCTCCGGGCGGTATTCGAGGTAGAAATTTGCCAGGGCATTCAAGGATACAAAACCATTGGGTTCAAGATCGCGTGCGTATAGGAGGTCTCCTTGCGCCCCATCGATATCCGGCGGATCCTGCATTAACTTCAACTCTGACCGTGCAATGTAAACCACGGCTATGTCCTGTGTAAGGGATATCGCGCGGGAAACAGCGCCCTGAGTTTCTCCAAAATCCCCTAATTCAGCGGAAGCAAAAGCCAGCCACGCTTCGGCGCGTGCATCGCTGCGATCAATTTCAGCTGCCATATCAAAAGCCGCTGCTGCCGCTTTGTATTCACCCTTATAAAAATAGATGTGGCCTAACCAAAAATGTGCTTCGGACAATTCCGGGTTGCGCTCTACAGCGGATATGAAGGCTGACTCCGCTTCGCTCCACCGGCGCAAATAAAAGTAGGATTTCCCCATACCGGCATAGGGTTCACCCCGATTTTCATCCAGGGAAAGGGCATATTCAAAATCCGCCAGGGCAGCTTCATAGGCTTTCTTATCGATATACTCCTGTCCTCTCACCAGGTAGAGATCAGCAAAGTCAGGATTCTCTTCAATTTCCCTGTCAAAACGGGTGAAGGGCGCGTCCTCTATCTGGGGTTTGCCGGGGGCAGGTTCCGGGCTTGCGGCTGTTTCCTCATCGGGTGAAATAACTTCGGTGGGCGGGGGTTCAGGTGTAGCCTCTTCTGTGTTTTGGGTAGGCAGCGGTTCTGTGTCTGGTTCCTGGGTGGTGGGGGCAATGGGATTTGTATCTACCGGAGTGAGTGGCAGAAAGGAAGCGTTATTGACTGTAAATCGTAACGCCAGCGCTATCAGGATGCCACAAACCAGGAAAACACTGATTCCCAGGAAGATCAGGACGCCTTTCCCCCGGCGGGAGGTGCGTTCCTTGCCTGTGCTGTCTTTTTCGTTCTTCTGCCGGGATTTTTTACCAGGTGCGTCAATCTCTTGTGAATCTTCGAGATCAATAGTGTTAAGTAAGTCATCCCAGCTGGTGTTCTCCGGCGCATTCTCCGGTTCAGGTTGCGCTTCATCATCTTGCTTCTTGATCAGGTCGTCAAGGAACTCCATGAAAACCTCCATGAATGTTTACCATCTACACATCCAAAGATTGTAAGGATAGAAACAATAATTTTTAACTTTATAATGTGAATAATCTGATTTCACTATTCAGTATAAAACGAGAAACGTAAAAACGCAACTGCCAAATTCTAACTTTCTAACTTTATAAAAAGGGGATTGCATACAATATGGGCGCGTTGAACCAACAGGTTCAACCATCCTCATCAGTACTGGAAATCATCGCCCCCTTTTACGAACGCCCCCCTCTGCTGTTTGGCAGGAAGCGGGATTATGGCACAATAACGATAGTCCTTCACCAACCAAATAGGTCGCTTTTATGCCTGAGTATAAGATTCCCACAGCGGAAGATGAAGCTGAGTTTTGGTCGCAGGGCTTGACCTACGTCGCTGGTCTGGATGAAGCCGGGCGCGGACCGTGGGCGGGTCCGGTCTATGCTGCTGCCGTTATCCTGCCGCATTCCGCGCTTCTCCGGGCAAGCCTGGTAGGTGTCCGCGACTCGAAAACGTTAAGCCATCGCCAGCACCTGGCACTGGATAAAAGTATCCGTTCGATCGCAATCGCTGTGGGGGTTGGTCGAACTACAGCGCAGGAAATTGACGAACTGGGCATTGTGCCCTCCACACATTTGGCTATGCGGCGCGCTCTGGGATCGCTGGGCGTGACGCCGCATGCCCTGATCATTGATGCGCTGACGCTTCCTGAGATAGCCTTGCCCCAATCGGCTTTCCCTTATGCCGATTCTCGTTCTCTTCCGGTCGCGTCGGCGGGGATTCTGGCGAAAGTTGCCCGTGATACCTGGATGATTGAGGTTGCCGAAGTACAATATCCGGGATATGGATTTGCGCAGCATAAAGGCTATGGCACGCGATTGCATCAGGAGGCTTTGGCGCGGTTGGGCGTGTGCGCTTTGCACCGGCGCAGCTTTCGCCCCATTGCAGAACGGGTGCGTAAAAATTGACTTTTTAGATGGTGGGGATGATGATTATCATAATTACGGGTCCATGCGGCATAGGTAAGACGTCGGTTTCAGAGGCACTGACCACGCGTTTTGTTCGTGCTGTGATGCTGGACGGAGATTATATTGGGGCTGTGCACCCTTTTGAAATCTATGACGATACGCGTATTGATTACCTCTATCATACGCTGCAGCATCTGGTCGCCTTTCATAGACGCGAGGGGGGGTATCGTGATTTTGTCATCAACTATGTTTTTGAAACGCCGGCATCGCTTGCGGATTTGTGCCGGCGCCTGGCGGTACACGATAATGAAATCTATGCGTTCCGCCTGACGGCTTCCGATGCGGCGATCGCAAAGCGGATCATCAAGCGCGAAGGGGCGGATGGCGAGAGACACGGCATGGTATCTACAGCGTTATCGGGAATTGGTGGAAATCCAGGAAAAGGCTGCCCATTGCGGTGATATGGGATTTGTGATCGACTCGACGAACTGTTCTGCTGAGCAAACCGCGGATGTGATATGGGAAAAAGTGTGCGAGCGTGGTTGCCTGCCCTTGAATCAAGCAATCGCAGCCACATAGGGATCATTATGCAGGAAACCTGTTGTCCGCGTGTAACATGAAAAAATGGAGGCGCCGTTGCACATTGTCATGATTGGCCCTTTTGGATTGCATCCCCTCGGGACAATGCGGGTTCGTGCGCTGCCCCTCGCCCGGGCATTGGTTCAGCGTGGACATGATGTCCATGTCCTGCTGCCGCCGTGGCAAAACCCGGATGACGCGGGCCAGTCGTGGGAGGATCAGGGCGTCCGGGTGGAGAATATGCCCTTGCCGCAGCGGGTCCCCGGATGGTTTCACCTCCGGTTGGCGGCAGCCCTTGTCCGGCGCGCGCGGGCCCTGCGTCCGGATGTGGTGCATTTTTTTAAGCCCAAAGCTTACGCCGGGTTGGCGCACATGGCGCTGCGGGGGCGTTTTCCTGCCGTGGTGGATACCGATGATTGGGAAGGTCCGGGGGGATGGAATGACCTCAAACCCTATCCCGCACCGCTCAAACGCTTTTTCAGCTGGCAGGAGCGTTGGGGCCTCAGGACTGCCGGCGCGGTCACCGTTGCCAGTTTAGCCCTGCAAACCCTGACATGGGCGGCGGGTGGTAATCCCCGGCGCGTGTTCTATGTGCCCAACGGTGTCGTTCCACCTGTCAGGGCTCCGCAGGAAAGCGTAAAAACCGGACGCCCAACCCTGTTGCTGTATACGCGATTCTATGAATATGATCTGGAGCGACTGTGGCGGATCCTCTTAAAGGTGCGTACTCAGGCGCCGCAAACGCAAATACTGGTGGTCGGCAAAGGCTTTTTCGGCGAAGAAACAAAGCTTATAGCTATGGCGCAAACCGCGGGTTGGCAGGTTGCGGAGCGCGCGCAGTTGACCCCTGAAGATGATCTGGTCTATACCGGACTGGGCACCCCGGAGTCCCTTCCCGCATATTTTGCGCAGGCGGACCTGGCACTCTATCCGTTCGATGACACGCTGGTCAACCGCACTAAATGCCCGGTCAAGTTGCTTGATCTTTTGGCTGCGGGGGTGCCGGTAGTCGCGGATGCCGTGGGACAAATCACAGATGTAATTCAAAACGGCGCAAGCGGAAGCCTCATTCCGCCGGGGGATGAAGCGGCATTTATCGCGGCAGTTGTGTCACTGATCAACAATCCCGCGCGGCGCAGCGCGATGGCGGCCCATGCCGCGCGCGACATGCGGGAGCGCTTCTCGTGGGACAACCTCGCCGCCACAGCGGAAGAAGCCTACGCCTTCGCGCGGGCGCAAAAGGGATAACCTGGGTTTGTGGTGACAGCGCCATGGAATGGCGGCCTTTGGTCGTTGTAAAAGGAATCCAACACCGCATTGTCATGCTGAGTATAGGACTCCACCCCCACACCGCATTGTCATGCTGAGCGGAGTGCCGGGCGCGCCAGCGCCCGATACGCAGTCGAAGCATCTTGCCCGTTCGGCACCAGGCTGTCAAGGGGGAATATGATATAATCTAACCTGAGCTTGCAATACGGCTCAGAATCGCTTTTCTGGAGACAACCTTATGCATTTATCTGATATTCTCAACGCCATCAACCTCTGGGCGCAGAACATTATCCGCACGATGGGCTATCCGGGCTTGGGCTTGATTATGTTCCTCGAAAATGTGTTCCCGCCGATCCCCTCCGAACTGGTGCTGCCCCTTGCCGGGTGGTTGACCCTGGAGGATGGCGCCCGTTTCTCGCTCCTGGGCGTCACCATTGTCGGGGCGATCGGGTCGGTCGCCGGCGCGTTTTTCTTTTACGGTCTGGGCAAATGGTTCGATGAAAGCCGCGTCCGTTATTTATTGCAGCGCTTTGGCAAATGGTTTTTGCTTTCCGAGGATGATTTTGATGTTGCGCTGTCGTGGTTTGAGCGCTATGATGAGGTTGTGATTTTCTTTGGGCGGATGGTGCCCATCGTGCGCAGCCTTATTTCTGTGCCCGCCGGGCTGGCGAATATGCCTATCGGCAAATTCACGCTGTACACCGCGGTCGGCACGGCTTTATGGAGTTTTGTCCTTGCCTTTGCCGGGCGGATGTTGGGCGAGAATTGGAGCCTGGTGGCGGATTTCATTGATAAATATGAGACCATAGTGCTCGTCGTGTGCGCTGTGGCTGTGGTGCTGTTTGTCGTCAGTCGTGTGCTCAAGTTGCGAAAGCAAAAGGAGGAGGTCGATGCCGCCTGAGATTACCGTTAAACAGCTTGCTGAATATGAAGGGCAGGAAGTCACCCTCACCGGGTGGGTCTATAACCGGACCCACAAGGGCAAATTGGTGTTCCTGTTGGTGCGTGACGGTTATGGCTTTGTGCAATGCGTCGCCTTCAAACGCGACCTGGACCCCGAGCAATTTGAGATTTTAACCCACATCCCGCAGGAGTCTTCTGTGAAGATCACCGGTACGGTCCGCGCGGACGAAAGGGCGCCCGGCATACCGGGAGGGTATGAGGTGGGGGTGACCGGTTTTGAGATCATACAGGCGGTCCAGGATGAATATCCCATCGCGCTCAAGGAGCATGGCGTCGATTTCCTGCTGGATAACCGCCACCTGTGGATACGCACGCAGTCCCAGTGGGCGATTCTGCGCGTCAGGGCGACGGTCATCAGTGCCATTCGTGAGTGGCTGGATAATAATGGCTTTATCAATATGGATACGCCCATTCTCACCCCTGCCGCCTGCGAGGGCACGACAACGCTCTTTGAAACGAAATACTTTGATGAGGGCAGCGCCTACCTGGCGCAAAGCGGTCAATTGTACAACGAGGCGAATATTTTTGCCTTCAAAAAAGTCTATTGTTTTGGGCCGACCTTTCGCGCTGAAAAATCGAAAACCCGCCGGCACCTGACCGAGTTCTGGATGGTCGAACCGGAAGTAGCGTTTTGTGATTTGGAAGGCCTTCTGGAAATCGAAGAGCAGTTTGTCTCGCATATCGTGCAGCGCACGCTGCGCGACTGCCGCGCCGAACTCATTTCGTTGGGGCGCGATGTCACGACTTTGGAGAAGGTGGTCCCGCCTTTCCCGCGTATCTCCTATGATGAGGCTGTGCAGCGCATCAAAGAAATTGCTGAAAACACCGATGACCCCGTGCTGAAGGAACAGCTCGCTATCACGTGGGGCGATGATTTTGGCTCACCCCATGAGACGGAGTTGACAAAGATGTTTGAGAAGCCGGTTTTTGTGACCGGCTATCCCACGCAGGTTAAGGCCTTCTATATGGAACCCTGGCCCGGGCGCCCCGAGGTCTGCAAGAGCGTGGATTTGCTGGCGCCCGAGGGATACGGCGAGATCATCGGCGGCAGCGAGCGCATTTCCGACCCCGATTTATTGCTGGCGCGCATCCGCGAACACGACCTGCCGGAGGAAGCGTTCCAATGGTATCTGGACCTGCGCCGCTACGGCAGCGTGCCGCACAGCGGATTTGGATTGGGTGTTGAGCGTACCGTGACCTGGATTACCGGCATCGAACACATCCGACAGACCATCGCGTACCCCCGGACGATAAAGCGCGTCTATCCATAAATGCCAGGCGGATTGTAGGGGCGAATAATCATTCGCCCTCCGCGCCTCGACTTATGGATTTTTAGGCGTTGAAAAGCATCTCGCAAAGCAAACCATCCTGTTTTGTAGTAGTGACGTTGGCGCTGAGTACAGCGCTGTACTCAGCGGCCCTATCTTCTGGCGGATAACCGTTTTAACGGTTACTATAAACCCATGTATGATGGCTATTTACCATTGATTTTCCCTCAAAACCCGGTTGCTGAACTGTTTAAATCTTGTTGGCTTAAGGCCGCCCGCAGCATCCGGATAACTTCTTCATTTTGGTTCCGCCTTTTATATGCGCCGATAGAACCAGATTGCCCCGCTGCGCCGGGGAAGTTCAACCGTGAAGCCCTCTTTTGTCAGGGCTGCCCCGCCTATTTCGACCTTCTCCCCACTTTCGGGGTTATCGAAAATATAATCCTCGCCGGGTGACAACCCCATCGGGTGGAAGATGAAACTTTCTTCGGCGCATTCTGCCAACCGGATCGCCTGCACCAGCCCCTCACCGCTTTCGGGCTGGTCAAACTGCCGCACAACCCAGCGCTCCGGACTGCTGCTGAAGGGCGTCAGCGGGTAATAGTCCCCATACAGCATCAGGTCGGCTGCCCGGCGCCAGATGTCCAGCATGCGCGCCTCGGGACTGTGATCGTAAGCGCCCGAACGGATATTGATGATGGGGAAAATCATCGGCGCCATACCGCAGTGGAATGAAAAGTTATCCACAGGCTTGTCCGCATGAGCATCCTGGTAATTCTCCGGCGTCTCCAGATCCCAGGAGAGGGTAAATTCTTTGAAGTAAGGGATCCATTGATAAAGGGTGTGATGGAAGGCGAGTTTGACCGGGTGGACGCCGTAACTGGAATCCGTGTAGTGCAGGGGCACAGACCGGCGCATGGTTTCCATATCGTTGCGCCGCCCGCCTGATGAGCATGAGTCGATCCACAAGCCGGGATTTCGCTGCAGCAAATCATCCCAGTACTGCAAATAGCCCTGCACATGGAAGTTCTCGGAGATCCCCTGGCGGTCCTCGGAGTCATTCTCGCGCCAGAATTTGAGCGGTTCGAAGTTGAAATCCTGGCGGTAAACCCCGATCCCGTTCTGCTGGATCAGGTCGCTCACATGGTCCGTCAGCCATGCCCTGCATGCAGGGTCTCCCAGATTCAACAGGCGGTTCCTGTCTTCTCCTTCCACCCGTAACAGCCATTCCGGGTGTTCTCTGTCCAGCCAGCTGCCTTGGGTCACCCTTTCCGGCTCGAACCACATGAGCAAGCGCGCGCCGTGGCGTGCGGCGTTATCGGCGATGGCCCGCATGCCCCTGGGGAAGCGTTCCGGGTCCGGCACCCAGGTGCCGGTCAGCGGCCATCTGCGCGCGTGCTTTTCGTCGTAACATGGATACCAGCCCGCGTCAATCCACCACACGTCGAAATCAATCCCCGCAGCTTTGAAGCGGTCCATATAGCGCAGTTGATTTTCTTCGGTGGCGGCGGTAAATTCCTCACCGGGATCCGTGGCTGCCACCGCCATCAACGGGCGCATCGGCTTGCCGTCCGGACGCGGCAGGATGTGGCTCAGATACCACCGGCGCCACAGGTTCACCGCCCGCCTGGCGTCACCAGCCCAGGACAGCAATGTGATCCGCGGGGAGCGGATGATCTCGCCCGGGTTGAGCCGCAGGTGGGTCTTCTCCTGTCCGGCTTTGATGAACACTGCGTTCCCGGATCGGGTAAAGCTGGCGGACCACTGCCCGGGCCAGCCAATCGCCAGCGACAGGCCCCCGCCTTCAAAAAGCAGGCGGAAGTATGGAAATGCCTGGTCACACGGGCGCCCTCCGTGAGGGGCGAAAGCTGCCGTGGAGTCCTCCTCCAGGGGCGTTTCCCGGGGTGTGTAACCTTCCGGGTTGTAGAAATCGCCGTTGCAATGGACAACCTGTGGGGGCGTGCTGTTAGCCCCTGTCAGGGCTGATGGTCCATCAAAACTGGCCTCCAGCGCGAGGAAATCGCTGATCAGCGGTGTGCTCTTTTCTCCCCGGTTGCTCAACCAGGCGGTCCATTCCACCACCGGGAAGTCGCGGTATTCCAGGACTTCGACCCGCAATGCCAGCCCTGTGGCATCATCCACGCCTTCAAAGATGGTTTGCAGAATATTGGCATCGATGCGGGATTTCTTAATCTCCGGGTTCCATGACGCCGGGATGCCGGCAATGGTTTTCCCATCGTAAAGGAACGATATGGGCAGGCGCGCCGGATCGGACATGAAACGGGCGGTCCAGGCGCGGCTTTGGGCCAGGTCCTCTGGCTTGGTCAGTGGTTTGATGTCTATCATTTTTAACTCCTTCTCAGATGAATGGAAACCTGGTTCCTGAATGTTGGGTTAAAATACCACCCCGTATACGTCCGCGTCGCTGTATTCAAAACGCAGTCGCACGGGGTCATGGCGAAAGCCGCTTGTGTCACGGTCGCGCCAGCGCAGGACGTGCGCCGTATCGTCGCCCTGGACCGGACCCCGAACGGGGACGCTGTCCTCCAGGTGATAACCCTCGTAGCTTGCGCCCCCAGGCATCGCATAGTTCAGCGCGCAGCCAGCCGCGCACCTCGGCATCCACCCGGATTTCAGGCGCCTGCGGATAGAACACCGGTGTCAGAAAACCGCCGGGCACGCGTCCGGCGCGCAGTCCGACAAAGCGGTGCTTTGACCAGCTTGCAGCCATAATGCAGCTGGGCGGCAGGTCAGGTCGGGCGTGCTGGTTGTGTTTCCGGGCTGTTGCCGTATAGAGGCACAGCCAGGTATCGCCGCGGTCAATCCAGGCATTGGGCGGGTACACGCCTTCAGCATCGCGTCCGCCCGGTTCGCGCGGGATGAATCCCCCGCGCAGGGGGCGCTCCCACCGCCGTCCGTCGCGACTGAAGGTCAGTTCGAGATCCATCGTCTGCTGCGCGTTCTCTACCCGGTAATGCCCAAGTGAACCGATCAGCCAATCCTCATGGTATTGTACGGCGAGGTGGTAGAACTGCTGGTCCCACGGGTCGCGGGCGTCCGCCTGGATAACCAGTTCCGGCGCGCTCCAGGTCAGACCGTCGGCGCTGACGCGGCGCTGGATCATCCGGTTGAAATCCGGGCAGTTGTCCTCGGGCACCCGGCGCTCGGGACTGGCGTCGAGAAACCATTGTGAAAATTGCTCATAACACTGCAGGCGCGGATTCCAGTAGACAAAGTTCGCATCGTTGGTGCGCCGCGCCTTATCTGCCAGGCGTGCTTCATCGCTCAGTGTCGATGGGTCGCCGAGCCAGTGTGAGTTGAGCGCCGGACGGTCGAAGTGCGGCGCGTGCCAGCGCAGCCCGTCGTCGCTTTCGGCAATCGTGTAAAGGTAAGGAATCCGCCCCCAGCCGTGCTGGTGATGCCAGTAGACCATGCGCCAGCGCCCGTCGGGCAAGCGCAGCACCTGGGGCTGCCCGACCTGATTTTGCCGGCTGGCTTCACCTTCGAGAATGATGGTCTTACCTTCAAGGGCATTGGCGGCTTCCGCGCCGGGAACCCCGGTCAGGACGATCCGGTTGGTATCGTGCCCCTGCCAGAACTCCTGCCCGAGCGGCAGACGCTCCCAGGCAAGCCCATCCGTGGACTCTGCCACCGCCAGGCGCATGCTTCCGGCGTTGCGCTGGGTGTAATAGAGCCGGTAGCGTCCATCGTCAAGGCCCATCACCGTACTGCAAAACGAGGCCACTGAGCCGCCTTGTTCCCAGGGGGCATCGCCTTCAAAGACCACGCCGTGTTTGCTCACCGGCGCGTAGACAGGGTGGATATTGCGGGCGCCTTCCGGCAGTGCTTCGGAGAAGAAATACATCCGCCGGCTGGGTTGGTGATTGGGCAGGGCCGTTGTGGAAGCCAATTGCCAGGATTCGCATGCTTGATTCATGGGTTTGTGTCCTTTGCGTCTATTCTTCTTCAGTAAGCGCCGCCGGGCTGCCGCCTGCGTCTAACAGCCTGTCCGCCGCGACGATCGCGAACATGGTCATGCACGATTCGTTGGTGATATATTCCCGTTCCTGCCACAAATAGGGCCAGACCTTATCTTCAGGAAAATCCGGGAGGACCAGGTTGACCGAGTTCCAGAAGGTTCCTCCCGGGACGTAACTCCAGTCGGCGCGGCTGAAACCGTAGGCAACTGTGGGCGAGTTCACCCCCACCCCTGAGACCAGGCTGTTGGTTGTCCTGCCGGGACGGCATCCTAACTGGTAGTTAATGGCGCTAAACAGGGGCTCCGCGGAGAAGATTTCGGGCCATGCTTTGTGGAGAAAATGCTGCGCAAAACCAATCCGCGGGGTGTCTTCCAACGGGCATCCGAAGGGGCTCTGGTTCATCATCTTGTCTAACGCTACTTTATAGGCTTGGGCAGCTTCGTTGGCGGTTTGCTGGAAATCCGGGCATTCGATGAGCGGCAGCACGCGGCCCAGCGCCCATCCTGTGCGGTTGAAATGTTCGCGAATGGCGGACTGCATGCCGCACAGCGTTTGTTTGTACGCTTCCTTGCCCGTGCTCAGGATGAGTTCCGCCAGAGCCTGTATTTTAACGGCGCCAACCCGATCCCCATCCGCGTCGCCGTAAGCCTGCCACAGCGCTTCCGCGACCTGCAGGCATTCTGCTGCCAGGGTGTCATCATAACCCCGTAGCACCCTGGAGGCTGCCGCGAGCCCGCTGACGCCGTAAATTTGCCACCAGGGATGGCTGTCCATAAAGAGCAGGCGGTCGTCCATGCCCGGGAGATAAACCTCGATTTCCTGCAGGTTCAGTTCCGGGTCGAAAATTTTGGAATAGCGGTTGGCGACTTTCTTGTACCACATCCCTTCAATCTTTGCAGCCTGGGCTTTCCCTTCGGCATCATCAAAAACCTGATTGTCGGTCTGCACCGCCGGGTCGCCCAGATGTACATACTGGCGCAGGGTTGGCACGATGATGCCCCTGTACAGGCGCCCCAGCTGGCGATACCCATTCAGGATCGTGAGGACACCGTGTTCAACCTGCTGCAGCAGGTCCGGTTTGCCGTCCGGTTGGTGAATTTCGACATGATGGTTTTCCTGGTCAACATAAGTCTGGTCATATTGGATATCAAACTCTTCATAGGCAAGCGCGCAGACCAGGGTCGTCTCTACCTGTGTTTCGGTGCGCAGGTCATCATCGGCGGCGTCATGCCAACCGCCGGCGTTCATATTCGGGACATGTTCCAGGGGCTTGAAGCCACAGAGGGTGGAAGTTTCTTCAAGGTTCTGGTAACCGTCAAAATGCTGGGTGTGCAGGGGAGCCATCAGGGCATCGTCCATGTGGCACAAGCCGTGCCAGACGCGGTATTTCTGGTTGACGCGCATATGGCACATTTGCATCGGTAAAAAGTATTCCAGGGTTGGCTGCCAGACATGGCGCTTGTACACTTCGTCATCAATTTGAAAGGGGTTGGAAGTCAGGTTGCCGTAGTGGACCTGATAAATGCCTGGGTCCGTCACTTCACTGAAATCGAACAGCGCGTATTGGTAGCGCAGATATTGCCCCCAGAGATTCGGGTTTTTCAGGAGGACGGGTTCACTATCGCCTGACGGGGTGATCTTGACCAGCGCCGCTTCCTGGATGTCCGTTTCGAGCTTGTCCAGCTCGATGTAAGCCACTTTTTTCTGTCCGGGGTGGTAACCAACTTGGGAGAGATGGATGACGCCTTCGTAACGATAGTCCGGGATCACATTGGGTGTGATGACCCATTGGATGGCGTCCTGGGTGTCGCCGGCGTAAACCAGTGAGCGCACCACAAACCAGCCGTTGTTGTGCTGGAGGCTACCGTCCAATAATTGGAGGGAGCTGCCCAGACTCTGGATGGTCATGCGGAAGGCGTCGGATTCCGGGGCGATGACCAGATGATAACCTTCCGCCAGCGGCGCGGCTTCAACATCGCCGTCGGGATTGGTTCGGGTTGGTCCCGCTGCCTGGCGTGGAAATATTCCCGGCAGATCATCCATATAATAGGTTTTGCCGTAGAGATCGCCGGGGAAGAGCTCCAGATTATAGCCGATCCGCCCCACCCAGTTTTCCGGAATGGGTTCCTCCAGATCCACCGTGATCATGAAGGCGGTTCCCAGGGCTTTGACCCGGACCGTGTATTTAATGTGCAGGTCAGGATAGATCAGCGGGTTAAAGCCTTGCCTGTGCCGGCTTTCATCGGGGTAGCTGCACGGCATGCTGATTTCGTTATTTTCGCGGTCCACAACCCTGCTCTGGAAGGAGATCGTTTGCGGGCTGACGCCTCGCGACTGAAAACCCTCACCGATTTTGGGAATCGGCTGCCACTGCCCCGGTGTGGCATTGATGCGCAGATTGCCGCCGGTCGCCACCCGGTTCTCATGCTGAATGATTTCAATCCCGCCCTGGTGCCCTTCGGAGAAGGTATTGTGGTAAACGAGGACATTGAGGCCGGGCATTTCAAAGTAATCCTGATCATTGATCGTCAACCCTTTTTCTGTCATTTCGAGACCTCCTGATCGGATAGAATGCTGCTTATGCACGCGGATCTGATGATATGGGATTCACCCGGTGCAGGTGCGATTTGAGCACGCTCCGCTGAATCCTGCCGTGCTGTGATCAATTTTCAGCATATAGCGATGACGCCATTGTGTCAATTGGAGGTGTATGGGTGCGCGACACATCTATGCATCTGACTGAACTCAGGAGCAGCGATGTCGCTTTTTATGCCCTTGCAATCCCGTACCCCAGGACCTTGTGCCCGTTCTGCCTGCCACATGCACAACTGTAGGGGCAGACCTGTGTGTCTGCCCCATGGGTATTAACTTAAGGCGTTGTTTGGCGTAATCAGAGCCAGAATAGGCATCCCTTCCCTTATGAAAGTTAAATATTTAATTGGGTAATGAGCTACTCAACCGAAACCACCACCTAAACAAACCTGTCATCCCGAGCGCAGTCGGTGCATATATGCGCCGATCTACCACCTGGTCTTGAGACCGAGCTTAAAAACCTGGATTCCGACGCTTGGCATGCGTATTCGACCTGAACGCAGAAAAGCACTGCATTCAGGCCTCGCTCGGAATGACAATTTCTTTTGAGAAGGTGAGAATAACCAGATCGCATTACCTGTTTATTTTCTTAATCCCCTTCAGGGAAGGGAACGAGGGTTAGGTCTGAAAGCGTAACTCAAAGTCAGCACGCTACCATTTATAAATTGTTATGTAACTGAAAACCCCGGATGGATTCAGCCGCATGGAAAGCGGCGCTTGCGCGGGAATGACCACTCTATTTCCTTAAGTTGACATCAATGCGTAACCATCCTCCCCTGATCCTATGATCCCGGGGCGTTGCTCCAATTTCAGTGTGTTCTGTCCAGAACAAAACTACGCCAGCGTCAAACGTTCGACCAGCAAATCCTCAAAAGCTGCCAGGCTTTTCCATCCTGTCGCGCAATGGATAGCTTTCGCGTTTTCATCCACCAGCGTATACCCATCATCGGTGACGCGCAAACCCAGGGATTCCATCTCCAGTAATTCTTCAGAGAAAGCCAGGTAGACGGCAACCGTATCAAAGAGAATGGAAGTCACGGTATCCGGGTCAATGCCGTTCAGCCACGTCACGTGCTGTGCCCAAATGCGGTAATTCTCGATTAACGCGCGCACCACTGGATCATCGCAAACCCGCACCGCCTGGTAGCTCTCTCCCTTGAGATGTACCAGTCCGCATGTGTCCAGGGGGGTGATTGTCACATCCCACGGGGCCTCAAAAACAGCGCGACACGCTGCAACATCTGCCTTTACGTTATATTCTGCGCTGATTTCCGCGCTGCCTCCATATCCCAGGGTGATGCTGCCGTGCATGCCCACAAAACGCGCGCGCTCCGCGATGGCGGGTTCTCGCTGCAGCGCCGCGGCGATGTTAGGCACCGGACCGATGCATATCAACGTCACCGGCTCCGGTGACGCCATAATGGTGTCGATGAGTGCACCGACGCCATCCTCGAACACCTTACCGCCATAACTCGCCAGGTCATAATCCGCTACCCAGGGCGCTTGCGGTCCGGTATCGTCGCCTTGATGAAGCCCAATGCCCACCGGAACATCGGTGCGCCCTGCAATCTCCAGGAACTTGGCTGTGACCGCTGCGCGATAGGTCGTGTTCCCGGTGTCGGTCACGACCAGCTTGAGATCCAGCTCCGGCGATTTGAGCAGCAATGCCAGAGCCCAGGTATCGTCAATATCACCGCCGATATCAGTGTCGAGAATTACGGGTATTTTTTTCATATCTCACCTTGGTTCATATAATTTTCTTCCTGGATTATACTGACGGAACTGAAACGGGAGCAGAGTCCCGCCGGTCAGATGTAGACGCCATGATAATACCTTGCCCTACAAAATGTATGACAGTATTTATGTACTACTCGCTGGGTTGCCAGCCGCTTAGTGGTGTTAGTTGTATCTGCTTCGAAAGATCATAGGCAGTCGACAGGTCGCTGTCGTTTTCCACGAACACGCGCCCGAGCACGAGCACCGAGTTGTTCGGCGAGGATATCTGCGTCATGCCGCTCGGCGCCTGTCCTTTCCAGCCTGGCCCCGTAATGAGATAGTCGCCCGCCTGCGTGCCCGTGGTGCGCGTGCCGACATAGGCGAAATTCGTATTGTTCGAAGGATTGGTGAACTGCACGCTGTAGTAGCGACCGGAGATGTCCGGCACATGCAGGACTTGCGGCCCTTTGGAGAGATCGAGCCAGCCGGCCGTAAGGAGCGTGTCGCGGTTCACGCCAGTCGTCACCAATTTCGAAGCCGAGGCGGGCGGGTGGAGGGGATCTGCAAAAAGTGTTTGCGGCTCCGTATAGAGCGTATTGATCGGGATGGGGCCGTCGCCGAACTCCTTTAACGAGGATCGCTCTCTTGTACACGGACAGCAGCATGCGTGGCCAAAAATAGGTGAAAAGGAACCATGACGCGACCATGAACGAACCGAATAAAAGCAAATGCTGCCACATGAGTCATCATGACACCTCGACAACTGGCGGTACCTTATACTCGCCATTGAGAATGGCCTGCGCCGGGCATATACACGCGCAGCCAGAGGATGAAGTTGCCTGCGGGCGCGGGCAGCCAGTTGGATTCATGGCCTGCCGGCGCGGCGTTCTGAAGGTAAATGTCAACGGAGCCGTCGGCGTTCGGCGCGAGTCCGGAGCGATCGCTCACGCTGTACCGATTGATCGGATTCGCTACAAAGCGATTTTTCGCATCACCCATCGTCAGCGACCAGAATGCATTGTTCGGCGGAAGACCGCCCGGCGGGAAGTGCATGATGTAGTCGTGCTTTCCGGAGAGCGTATGACCCGCGCCGTCTCCGGACGTCGTCCAATACATTGCCTCTTGCGGCACATTGACCGGGCCGGGAAATAATTGGGCGTGCGCGGCTCGCAACAACATGCCGTTGCTGGGCTCGCCTAATCCGAACATGGTGATCCAGCCGTTGACCTTCGTGGCCTTGATCCTCGCGTAAATTTGAGCTGTGACAAACGCCAGCGCGAAGCCGATGAGGATGCCCTGCACCACATCACTACGCACAGTTCTTGTACTGGTAAAAAAGTGGCCTAAAACGAATGCATTGGTGAAGAAAAAGCCGCATATCGCGCTGTTGAGTGCCAGCAGGAAAGTGGATGTTCTGTTGTTCATAGTATTTACCTTATCAGTTTGAACTTAATGGTGCAAATTGAACATGAGGATACGGGTGATGGTTCTCCTGATTATCACGGTGCTTTGACGGATTTATACCGATCAATACAAATAGTATATACCAACTTTATAAAGTTATTTCCCTATCCCCGGACAGTTCTCATCCAGGTCTGAAAAACTTCCAGACCAATTGCGCGATGCTATCCGTATAAAACACTATCCGTATTCCACCGACCCGTGCAGTGGAATCACCCGCCGTCACCATTTAAACCCCGGCGGGCAATCAAGACGCCAGCAATATTAGATTATTTCGGCAGCTGTATCCTTGAAATTCAGAAATTACGTTCTATTATGAGGTTATAGACATTGGAAATATCGACGCAGGGACTATTGATTCTTGATTGACTTATGCATTTTACAGGTAAAACTGGACTATTGTTTCAACGCGAAAAAATCAATAGTCCTTAAAAACAATAGTCCGGATGGGAATCAGCCTGTACTGAACTTGGGAGTAAATCTGTGAAGCCGCAGTTTTTTATAGGGCTACTCGTGCTTATTTGCGTGACAGCTTGCCGTCAGGTGACCGCACCTGCCGCATTACCATCACCCGGACCAGCATTCACAGCCACCCTACCGGCAACGCAGACTGCGCGTCTTACAATGACTGCGACAGTAACGCCGAAGCCATCGCCCACAGTTACACCTGCAGAAATCATCGATACGCCTGCGGCAGCACCGGATCTGGGTGGGACGGTCACGGCATTGTCTGAGCCGCGTCTGTCCTCATCGCTCCTTTCCCCCGATGGCGTGTGGCGGGTTGAGGTTATGGTCTACGATTGCACCGCAGTTGGCGCTGGGGACGAGCTCGCGTATGAGCAGTTGATGCGCGTATCGGTGGATTCCGGTGTCGCGCAGATTGTCGCCAGTCAGCTCCGGTACTGCGGTGGACTGGGGGCTTTTGGCCTGGAAGGCTTGTTCTGGTCGGCGAACAGTCGTTATTTTTACTATACGGATGCGCGGGAAGGCGTCCCGGACGGTTGTGGCTACTGGGAACGCCCCATCACCCGCCTTGATGTGGGTGCCTTGGAATTGGTGCCGATGGGCGGCGGTCCGCGTTCACCGGATGAAACCCGGATGGCAACATGGATGGGGCGGGAATTGGTGTTGTGGAACCTGGACGAGGGTGAAATCGTCCGTATCCCGGCAGCTTTACCGGACGCCCAAATTGGTCCCCTTGTATGGTCGCCGGACAGCCAGTCCCTGGTCTACCTTCAGGTGGCGTCGGAGTGCCCTATATCCGGCGAGTCTTATGTCGTGCATCTCGCGCTGCCCGATCTTAACCCGACCGTGCTGCTGGAATCTGCAGCCCCGAGTTTCGGGGGCGTTATCTGGGACACGCCGGACGAGTTGCGGTTATTCGATGCGAGCGCCTCCGAGTGGCGCTATAATCTTGTCACAAACGAACTTACACCTGCCCCATAGCGGGCTTTGGCGATGCCCGCGGTTGCTGTCGCCGTCCTGTGATGACGCACACCCGGTCCAAGTTTAACCTTGACGAAGGTACCCGGTTCGGATATAGTACAAATAGTTTATTGAGCGTGATAATGCCCCGCCATGAGTAGCCCGCAAACCGTGCGTCTACCTAATGGATGGTGTGTTATCAGGAGGAAAATGTGATGACTGAAGAATTACCCTATCGCGTCCGCGCTGTGCATTGTGACTATCGCGCTGAAGATGAGGCTGTGTATGAGGCACTCAAACGGGCTACAGAGCCCTTGACCCGTGTTTGGGACAGGTTAAAAAGGGCTAAAACCATAGCGCTCAAGTTTAACCAGGACTTTCCGCCAGACCGCCTGGTGCTGTTCGAGGGGATGCGTCAGTCTCTGGTGAGTGATAAAGTCGCACGGGCAACTCTCCGCTTGTTGCGTGAAAAGACGACGGCGGAGCTATTTGTCGCTGATATTTCTGCCTACCGGCACCGGGATAATATGGATCCAACAGCATACATCCAGATAGCATCTGTAATGAATGCGTTTGATGTCCCTTACGTCAATGCTGACTTACCGCCCTTCGGTGTTTATCAGGTCCCTGGTGGGGGGCAGATGTTCAAACAGTATGTGATGCCCGAATGCCTGATGCAGGCTGATGAATTGGTGAATGTGCAGCGTATGAAAAACCATGCATTTATGGGCATCACCCTCACATTAAAAAATCTGTTTGGGTTGGTTCCTATGAAGGAACCGGAGGGCCGGTCCCGGCAGTATTTCCACCACCTGGTGCGCATGCCCTATATGTTGTCCGACATCGGGAGACTGTTTAATCCCGCCCTCAATATCATCGATGGTCTGATTGCGCAGACGGGCGGTGAATGGAGTGCGACCGGGCAGGAAGCCCCCCGTGTCACCAATACGCTGATTGCCGGCGACCATCCCATCAGTACAGACGCCGTCGGTGCCCATCTGATGGGCTATGACCCTGCCGGAGATTGGCTTACCGGACCTTTTCATCGCGACCGAAACGCAATTCTGGTCGCGGCAGAGGGGGGATTTGGCTCAGTGAACCTCAACGAAATTGACTGGACGTCGGAGGTGGAACAGCAGCCCGAAGGCGTTTTCTTTGCGGCGATAACGGACGCGTTCGAGCGGGTGCTCTCATGGCGCCGGACGACATGCGAGCAAGCACTTTATTACCGCGACCATATGCGCGATTTGACAGCTAAGTATGCCGGCGAGTATATTCTCCTCCAGGAGAATGAGGTCAAGTGGCACAGTGAAAGCAGTTATCTGAGCGCTAGCCGGCGCGATTTATCCGGTGACAAACCCGGTGAGGCTATGTATTTGAAATATGTCGATCCCGAAGAGGCGGAGGGGGAGCATTACGACGTCTATGAGTGGACGCTGGCGGACCTGAAAGCCCGGGGTCTTTAAAAAGGAGTGGCTATGAAAAAGAATGTGATCGTCATTATGAATGACAGCTTGCGCCGCGACCATGTGAATTGCTACGATGTGCCGCCGCCCTGGCAGCGTCCCGGGCACGAAGGGGAACCCTTTATCCGCACGCCGCACCTGGACCGTCTGGCGGCGGATGCCATGCTCTTCGATCGTTACTACATTGCCTCTTACCCCACGGTCCCCAACCGCACCGACCTCTACACAGGGCGCTACGGCTTCTGTTACCGGGGTTGGCAGCCTTTGGAACCCACTGACGTGATTCTTCCGGAAATCGTCAAGCGCCACGGGTACACGACGGCGATTGTCTTCGACACGCCGCCCCTGGCGCACAATGACTACAACTTCACCCGGGGCTTTGACGCCTGGCACTGGGAACGCGGGCAGATGGGTGACCGCTACATCACGGACCCGCGCGTGCCCACCCCGATCCCGGCGGACAAGCACAAGGTGCGGAACCTCAATGGAACGCGGATGTACCTGCGCAACCAGCGCGACCGCCGGACGGAAAAGGACTATGTGGGACCCCGCACCCTGCAAAAAGCGGCGGAATGGCTGGAGGACAATTACACAACCGACGGTTTCTTGCTCTGGGTGGATACCTGGGACCCGCACGAGCCCTTTGATCCCCCGCCGCATTACCTGGCGATGTATGACCGTCCGGGTTATGACGGGCAGCACATTATTTTCCCGCAGTATGGGCACGCCGATTATATGACGCCCGATGAATTAAATCACGTTCGGGCGCTCTATGCCGGAGAGGTGTCCATGTGCGATACGTGGGTGGGTTATTTACTGGACACCGCGGAACGGTTGGGTTTGTTTGAAAATACGCTCATCATTTATATGACCGATCACGGGCACTTGTTTGGCGACCATGGTCTGGAGGGCAAGCCGGGCGGGCAGTTGGGTAAAATCTACGAGCCAACCGCGCGCGTGCCTTTGATGATCCGGCATCCCGAGGGCTGGAAAGCCGGAGAACGCATCCAGCCCATCGTGCAGCCTCCGGATATCGTGCCCACGATTCTGGAGTTCCTGGATGTGGAGGTTCCGCCAGAGGTGCAGGCGAAGTCCATCTGGCCCATGATCCGCGGAGAAGTTGAAACCATTCACGATTACGGCTTCTCGGGACGCTATCCGCTGGGTACCATGTACAGTTACACCGCGGCGTCCTTCGACGGCTGGGCGGGACCGGACCGCATTGCCAGCGCGTTGACAGTCAGCGACGAACGCTGGTCCTATATCTGCTCTCCCGATACATGGGCATCGCATCTTTTTGATCTGCGCGAGGACCCGGACCAGCTTGACGACCTGATCGCGGTCTATCCGGAGGTCGCTGAGCGGATGCACGCGGCTTTACTGGATTTTCTCAGCGCCATGGGTTCACCGCCTGAACGCATCGCCAAGTTTCAGAACGTTTGAGAAGGTGAGGTTACTATGGATCCCAAAACAGTTGTCTAT
This sequence comes from uncultured Chloroflexia bacterium, assembly GCA_963700595.1. Lineage (GTDB taxonomy): Bacteria > Chloroflexota > Anaerolineae > B4-G1 > SLSP01 > PWVB01. Next base: position 94,032 of record CAVOYE010000005.1, on the reverse strand, counting down.
TTGATTCGAGATCGGGAGGGTAAGGTGATTGTCCTGACCTCGCGCGAAGACGCCGAGGATTTTCTGATCCCCGAGGCGCCGGTGCCGGGCGTTGAGGAACGGACGTTCGCGTGGGTTTTGGAAAACCATCCCAAAGCCCTGGTACGCGTGTTTTACCAGTATTACCATGCGGATGAGCTGGCTGATCCGGTCGAACATTAACTCGGAGACCTAACCCCCTGGCCCCCTTCCCTGCAGGGAAGGGGGAATCCACCAGGTTATTACGTTTTACGCCCAATATAATTTTGCCAATCTAACAGACATACAGGCATCCCTCCCTTTTAGGGGAGGGAATGAGGGAGAGGTCAAAAAATAGATGAACATACAAATCGAACGCTTAACCCAAAACCCCACCCCGCTGCAGGAAACCGCTGCGCGCTTGCTGGAGCAGAAGCTGCAGGATGGAACCGTGCCTGTGTTACCCGAAACACCGCTGCGTATCCATCTGGACATCCAGCCCGGTATCGGTCGTGAGGGCTTTATCATCCGGAGCAGCGAACCGGGGAATATCACCGTCACCGGCAATGATGACCGGGGACTGCTGTATGGCATCGGCAAACTTCTGCGCGAAATGCCGTCCTTTACCCCATCGCTGCCGGATGCGCCGTGGCAGATAGAATCCGTGCCGGTGCTGCCTGTCAGAGGGATGTATTTCGCCACGCACTTTCACAATTTCTACCACGATGCGCCGCTGGAAGAGGTGACGCATTACATCGAGGAACTGGCATTGTGGGGGTGCAACGCTCTTCTGGTGTGGTTTGACATGCATCACTATGACAGCCTGCAGGACCTCGAAGCGCAGCGGATGATCCATCGCCTGCGTGTGATGCTGAAGGCGGCGAATGCCGTGGGGATGGGGGCGGGTTTGCTGTTCCTTGCCAATGAGGGCTATCGCAGCAGCCCTCCGGCGCTGCGGGTCACGCCGGCGCCGGCGCAGTACAATGTCGAGATCTGCCCCAGCCAACCCGGAGGAATGGATCTGATTCTAAAGTGGCGCCGGGAAGTGCTGGCATGTTTTGCCGATCTGGATATCGAATATGTGTGCATATGGCCCCATGACCAGGGCGGATGTGGCTGCGCGGACTGCAATCCGTGGGGGGCGCGGGGATTTGTCCGCTTGGTGCGCGCGCTGAATCCTATGGTCGCGGAATTCTTTCCATCCGCGCAGCGCATTGTCTCGACATGGTGGTTTGACTATGATATCACCGGCGAGTATGCGGGGCTGTGGGATGCCGTTCGCCAGGAGCCGGATATGCTGGACTATCTGATGGTCGATGCGCACCAGGCGTTCCCCCAATATGTCCTGGACCACGGCGTCCCGGAGGCGAAACCGGTCCTCAACTTCCCGGAAATCAGCATGCAGGGCATGTATCCCTGGGGCGGCTTCGGCATAAACCCATTGCCGCGGCATATTGACCGCTTATGGCAGCCTTCAAAACACCTGCTCGCCGGCGGATTCCCGTATTCCGAAGGGCATTTATGAAGATATCAACAAGGTGATGATGCTGCAGCGTTACTGGAATCCGGACAGATCCCTGTCTTCCATTATGCGTGAATACGCGGCATCTGTTTGGTCACCCCGCCATGCGGATGCTCTCGTGGATGTGCTGGCAGCGCTTGAACCGGATGAACCGATCCGGCTTCACAAGGACTTGAAAGCGGAACTTTTCAGCCACACACCGGCGCCGGATCCAGCGGCGCTGCCGCCATTCGATGAACGCCCTTTATATACCATAACCGGCAGCTCCGGCGTAGTTGACCTGCTTAAAAGGGTAGAACAGGAGTTGCCAGACACCATCAAAGCTGATTGGCGCTGGCGCGTCCTATGGCTCAGGGCAGTCCTCGGTGAGGAACTCTCCCGCTCAGAAGGCTGCGCGACGGAGATCAGCGAACGCTGTTTCGCCGAATTGACGGAGATCTACCATGCCTGGAACGCTGACCCGCCGGTCAAACCGCCATCGGTGGCGGCGGTCAAAACGGTTGCCCGGGCTTAACATCCTCTTCGGAGTCAACCTGCTCTGGATGATACATATTGAGGGTAGTGTGTAGCCCTGCCTTTTGCTTGTCTTAACGCCTGTTTCATCTATAATAGGGGCTCTGGGTAGGATACCAGGAGCAAGGCTCAGGGACGTCAGGATAACGGCAGGTTCTCGGCCCGCAGATTCGGGCCGTTTGTTGTGTAAAGAGTGAGGATGGTTTTAAGATGGATATAGAAAAGCTGGTGGAGCGGTTGGAATTTATCAAATCGCGTCACACCGATCTAACGAAGTTAATGTCGGATCCCGCTATAGCCGCGGATTATGAAAAGGTGGCAGAATACGCCATAGAGCGCGCCGAGTTACAGGAATCTGTTGATCTGTATCAACTTTACCAGACTGAAAGTGAAGATCTTGCGGCTGCGCAGGAAATGCTGTCGGATGAAGACCTCGATATTCGTGAGATGGCGCGTGAGGAAATCGGGCGGCTTGAAGCAGACATTGACACGCTACTGCAAAAAATGGGCAAACTGCTGGTGCCGAAAGACCCGCGTGATGAAAGGAATGTCATCATAGAGATCCGCGCGGGTGCGGGAGGGGATGAAGCCGGTTTATTTGCCGCTGAACTCTTGCGCATGTATACCCGCTACGCAGAGCGTCAGCCCAAATGGAAAACGGAGCTGATCAGTGAGAATGCTACCGGTATCGGCGGTTATAAGGAAGTGGTGTTCACCATCGAGGGAAAAGGGGCTTATTCGCGCCTCAAATTCGAGAGTGGTGTGCATCGTGTTCAACGTGTGCCGGTGACGGAATCCAGCGGGCGCATCCACACCTCTACGGTGACGGTCGCTGTTCTTCCTGAAGTGGATGAAGTGGAGATAAAGATCAATGCCAAGGACCTGGAGATGACCAATTACGGCTCCTCAGGCCCCGGGGGACAGCATATGCAAAAGAACGATACCGCCATCCGCATCACCCACATCCCCACCGGGACCGTGGTAACGTGTGAAAGCGAACGTTCACTGACACAGAACAAAAACCGCGCGATGGCGGTCTTGCGCGCCCGGCTCTATGAAGCAGAGTTGCATAAGCAAACTTCCGAGATCGAGGCTGACCGGCGCGCTCAAGTGGGGAGTGCCGAGCGCAGTGAAAAAATCCGGACCTATAACTACCCGCAAAACAGGGTCACGGATCATCGCATTGGGATGAACTCATACAATCTGCCCGTCGTTCTGGAAGGGGATATTGATGATTTCATCGAAGCCCTCGCGATGGACGAAGAGATGCGCCGTCTCGAGGCGTTGAATTGAGCGGCTAAGGATTGCGATTATAAGAACAGCGCCCCAGCATTTGCTGGGGCGCTGTTGTTGTGAACCTGTCAATGACGTAAGTTTACGGAATCTGCGGCAGGTTTTTAAGGGCTTCCTGCAGGCGCGCTTCCTCAAGCTGGTAATCCTCCAGGTCATTGCGGTGATAGGCATCATAGGAGGATAGGTCGAAATGCCCATGACCGCTGGCGTTGAACAAAATGGTCTTGGCTTCTCCGGATTCTTTGCACGCCAGTGCCTCATCCATAGCTGCCCTTACAGCATGGGCTGTTTCGGGAGCGATGATGATGCCCTCTGCATGGGTAAAGGAGTGCGCAGCCTCAAAAGCAGCGATCTGGTGGTAGGCGCGGGCTTCAGCGTAACCTTGATCAAGCAGCGCGCAAATGCTGGGCGCCATACCGTGATAGCGCAAACCACCGGCATGCACGGGTGCTGGGATGAAATCATGCCCTACCGTATGCATCATGGCTACGGGTCCGGTTTTGGCGGTGTCTCCCCAGTCGTAGGCGTACCTGCCGCGGGTCATACTCGGGCAGGCGGTGGATTCTACAAACAAAGCCCGAAGATCAGGCTTGTTCCCGGTCAGTTTGTCCTTCATAAAGGGGTAAATCAACCCTGCCGCGTTGCTGCCGCCGCCGGCGCAGCCGATGACGATATCGGGATAGTCTCCTGCCATTTCCATCTGTTTCAAGGCTTCCAGACCGATGACGGTCTGGTGCAGCAGCACAAAGTTAACCACGCTGCCGAGAGAATACTTGAAACCATCGTGCGTCATCGCATATTCCAGCGCCTCACTGATCGCGATGCCCAGGCTTCCAGGCGTATCAGGATCCTTTTCAAGGATTGCACGTCCGGCGTGGGTTTCGGTGCTGGGGCTGGGAACAACTGACCCGCCCCAGGTTTCCATGGCAATCCGGCGGTAGGGTTTCTGCTGGAAACTGATGGCGACCATATAGACTTTGATTTTCAGGTCAAACAGCATGCCGGCAAAACTCAATGCACTGCCCCATTGCCCGGCGCCGGTTTCAGTGGAAAATCCATCCAGGCCTTCCTGTTTGCCATAATAACACTGGGCAATAGCGGTGTTGGGTTTGTGACTTCCCGCAGGACTCACCCCTTCCCATTTGTAGTATATTTTTGCGGGTGTATCGAGTTCCTTTTCCCACCGGTGCGCGCGGTACAAGGGACTGGGACGCCACATCTTGAGGATGTCCTGTACCTGGTCGGGAATCTCTATATACCGTTCCTGACTGACTTCCTGCGCAATCAAAGCTGCTGGAAAAACCGGCGCCAGGTCATCGGGTCCCATAAGCTCCAGAGTCAGGGGATGGCGGTACGGAGGTGGCGGCGTTTTCATGTCCGCCAGAATATTGTACCAATGTGTCGGCATTTCATTTTCTTGTAATAGGTATTTGTACTGTTTCATGATATTCTCCTTCATAGATTTGGGTTGCTGCTGCATACGGCTAAAAACTTTTGGGTGAAGTTAAAACCTGCCCTGCCTTAACCTGCGAACACGGGTTCGCTCACTACCTTCCCTGCTTTCCCTGGCACTGCTTTTAAGAAGACACTCCGATCTGTAAAAAATTGCTTGTAAACCTGATAATGTTCTGTCTCTTCGTAGGCTACCTCCTTGATATGTGACTCAGAAAAGCTGAATATCTGTGCTTGTGGTAAAGCCAACAGGATTGCACTGTGTGTGGCAATAATAAACTGCGCCTGCCCGGTTGCAGAAAGCTGCTGCAATAGCCTGAGGAACTTGACCTGACTGGAAGGTGAGAGCGCTGCCTCAGGCTCATCCAGGAAATACAGCCCTTTCATATTAAAGCGCCCTTTGAAGTAACTTAACATACCTTCACCGTGTGAAAGGGTATTGAGGATATGGCCTCCGTGGTACTTGAGACGTCCGGGATCGCACAGGGCAACGTCATCCAGAAAATCCGCCAGATCCCGAAAGGTCTCAGCCCTGAAAACAGAGCCCGGGATCGGACTGCCGGACCAGGTGACGTCGATGAAATCTACCAACCGTGATTCATACGGGTTGTCGTGTGCAATGTGGCGTTTGGGTTTGTCCCACACCTGAACACCGCACTTCTGCGTAATCGCATCCAGTAATGTTGATTTTCCCGAACCATTTTCTCCAACAAAAAACGTGACCTGTCCCCGGAAAGCCAGTTGTGAAGTGGTGCACAGGGTGGGCACATTGAAAGGGTAGTACTGACGTGTTGGATAATGCTCGTTATACAGCGTTACGTGTGTTATATACATAACCACCTCTGGATGTCGCGCTTAATCCTGTAAAAGCCTGAAGCTGTGTCCTGTACGCAGCGCTTTACGCAGTGTAATGCCAGCCAATCCCATCGCTTCATAAACCATCTCCAGCGTTTTGGTTGCCTCCGCTTGCATGCGCCGAGTACCGTCCAGCAGGATGTCATCAACCAAACCTGGCTTGGCTTCATAAGCTGCCCGTCGTTCACGTATGGGCTCAAGGAAGTTGTTGATGGCGCGGGTCAGTTTCCGTTTCACTTCCACATCGCCAACCTTGCCCTCCAGATAACGCGCTTTGAGGTCATTCACTTCATCCACATCCGGGTTAAAAGCATCGTGGTAGATAAAGACCGGGTTCCCCTCGACTCTGCCGGGTATATCCGCGCGAATGCGATTGGGGTCGGTGTACATCCCGCGAACTTTTTGCTCTACGGTCTTGGCGTCATCGGATAAATAAATTGTGTTGCCCAATGATTTGCTCATCTTCGCCTGTCCATCGGTGCCGATCAGCGTTGGTATATCGCCAATCATCACATCCGGAACGGGGAACACTTCTTTCCCATACAGATAGTTAAAGCGCCGGGCAATTTCGCGGGTAATCTCGACATGCGCCTCATTATCTTTTCCTACGGGTACCAGATGGGCACGGGGTAAGAGGATATCGGCAGCCTGGAGAACCGGATAACCTATCAAGCCAAAGGGCGCGGTTTCATCATCCATGTTGGCAGCCCGTGCCATATCTTTGATACTGGGCAGGCGGGATAGCCGTGGGAGCGATACCAGATTACCAAAAAGGTAAGTTAACTCATACTCTTCCGGAATCGCGGATTGTAAAAATATCACGCTTTTTTCCGGATCAATCCCCACCGACAGGTAGTCCAGGACCACGTCATAGATGTTTTGACTCAGTTCATCCAGATAACGCTTCTCATTTTTGGTGGTCAAGGTGTGCAGGTCTGCAATGATGAAAAAGCAGTCATATTTATCCTGCAACGCGACCCGGTTTTGTAAACTGCCCACATAGTGCCCCAGGTGCAGTTTCCCGGTTGGGCGGTCCCCAGTCAGAATTCTTTTCTTATCAGCCATTTTTCCTCTCCAGTCTTTCCCTATCGTTTTGTGCAGCCCCTAAACAACAAAAAGCACTCGTCCCTTAGGGACGAGTGCTTTTAATCACCCGCGGTACCACCCTGGTTAAGCGCCTGAATCTCAACAAAAAACGCGCGATGAACGCGCGTTGTCGAGAATAGCCAGCTTCACTCTTTTCGGGCACGGCAATAAAAGCGATGCCCTACGCCCAGGTAACGGTGGCGTCTCCGTCTCGGACTACTTACCTGTAAAGGTGTTCGGCGAGCAGCTCCCGGGACCATTCAATGCCTGCGTTAGTACTGGGTTTCCACCCTCCCCAGCTCTCTGGAACTCCGCTCTGACACTTACTTTTCCCATTCAAAGCTTTATAGCTATGTTTATATCACAAGCTGTGATAAATGTCAAGCATTTTTTATGGGGTGTGCTTTAGGAAATACTGCAGGTCACCGTGCGTGGCGCAGGGTCTGCACCAGCCATGTGATGCCGAAAAACGCCGTGCAAGTCAGGACAATGGCAGCCCCGGAAGCCACGCTGATATAGTAGGAGAGGTAGAGCCCCACAATGCCCGATATCGATGCGATGCTGGCGGCAAGGACCATCATCACCGGCAACCTGCGGGTCAGCAAATAGGCTGTCGCTGCCGGTGTGACCAGCATCGCAACCATCAGCGCCACACCGACTGTTTGCAACGAGACGACGATGGTCACGGCGATGAGGATCAGCAGCAGGTACTCGAAGAGTTGGGCTGGAATGCGTAATGTTGCGGCAAGGATAGGATCAAATGAGAGCACCAGGAACTCTTTGTAGAAGGCAATCACAGAGCCTAAGACGAGTCCGCCAAAGATGGCGGTGAGGATGAGGTCCTGGGTGGAAACGCCCAGAACATCGCCGAAGAGAAAATGTGCCAGGTCAGCGGTGTATGTGCGCACGGTGGAGATCAAGGCGATGCCCAACGCGAACATCCCGGCAAAGATGATGCCGATGGCGGTATCTTCTTTAACTTTCGTCCGTTTGCTGATCGTGCCGATGCCCAGCGAAGCCAAAACTGCGGTGACCAACCCCCACCAGAAGACCGGTCCGCGTTCCCCTCCGCCCACCAGGTAACCGATGGCAACGCCGGGGAGAATGGAATGGGCAAGAGCGTCGCCGAAAAATGCCATACCTCTGAGCACCACGTACGTACCAATAACCGCACAGACTACCCCGACCATGATCGCCGCCAGCAACCCGCGAATCATAAATGCATAGTGCAGTGGCGCGGTGATGAATTCAATCATGACGCTCTCCATCGCAGCACGTATCACTGACAGCTAAAACACCCCCGTCTGTGGGCAGCAGGCGCATTTGCCCGCCATAAGCCTCCATAAGCAGCGCCTGGGTAAAGACTTCATTGGGCGGGCCAAATCCCAGAAGTTTTTGATTGAGCAGCATGGCCCGGTCAAAGTATTCAGCCGCCTGATTGAGGTCATGGGTGGTGACGACCACGGTGACGTTACGCTGGCGAAGGTCCGCCAGGACTTCAAAAATGCCCTCCTGTGAGGGTAAGTCGAGTCCTGACAAGGGGTTCGTCCATGAGCATAAGTTCAGCTTCCTGTGCCAGCGCGCGGGCGATGAACATACGCTGCTGCTGCCCGCCGGAGAGTTCTTCGATCTGCCGGTTAGCCAAATCCGCGATACCGACCTGGTCCAGGCATTCACGTACATAAGCATAATCACGTCTGCCTGGGTGATGGAATAGCCCCAACACGCCAATGCGTCCCATCATGACGACATCAGACACGGTGACCGGGAAACTCCAATCGACAGCGCTGCGCTGCGGCACATACGCGATGCAGATGTGACCCTCAGGTCCGTGCCCATAAATGCTGACCTCCCCGTGCGTTGGATGCTGGATCCCGGCCAGTGTCTTGATCAATGTGCTTTTTCCGGCGCCATTGGGTCCCACGACTGCGATTTGTTCCCCGGCGTTGAGTTCAAATGAGATTCGATCCAGGGCAAGGTGTCCATTATACTGCACAGATATCTCTCTGGCTGACTAGTATCGGTGTCCCAGGCTGGTGGTCGACGTGATGACCCGTAAGGGTTGCTTTTAGAGAATCTTTGAATGTGAGCATCGCATCTTTTCCGGCATTGATAGGATTCTGCATTTTGCCTTTTCGAAACGCAGAAATGGTCTATTACTTCAGGGCAGCCACGATTACATTGGTATTATAGCGCATAAAATCCACATAGCTTCCGGCATCTCCATCAGGTTCGCTGAGTGATCCCGTGTAGAAATAAAACAATTGGATGCCTGTATCGTCGGCAATCTGCTGCGCGGTATCAGGATTGACCGTCTCGCCCACAAAAACAGCTTTGACCGCATCGGCAGTAATGCGGCGTTCCAGGTCTGCCAGTTCCCGGGCTGAAGGTTGTGCTGCTGCGTTGTAGCCCGGGACCACGGTGCCGATTTGTTCAAACCCGTATTTTTGTGCAAAGTAACTGAAGACCTGATGATCGGTGACCAATTTGCGATTGGCTTCGGGAATCAGTGTGACTTGTTGGGCGATCCACAGATCAAGGTCTTCCAACGCCGTTGGTATGCAGCAGCCTGTTGTTCATAAAAGGGCGCATTGTCCGGGTCGAGGGCTTGTAAAGTCGATTTTATATTCTGTGTCCACACGATGACGTTGGCAGGATCAAACCAGCTGTGGGGGTCGACGTCTTCGCCATGATCCTGGGCATCCGCCTCATTGTCTGTACTTTTAAGCGCAGTGATCCCATAGGAGACAGGGACGAGGGGAATTTGTGTGCCTGCGTTGGCAATCAGCTTATCCAGGAATGCCTCCAAGTCCCAGCCCATTGGAAAAAACGATGTCGGCATCTGCTACAGCTGCAATATCCTGCGGCGTGGGCTCAAAACTGTGCGGGTCTGATCCAGGCGGGAATCAATGTCTTCAGGACAATCCTGTCTCCCCCTACCTGTTTGACCACGTCGGCAACGATGCTGGTCGTGGCAACCACGTTGAGTTTTTCGCCCGATTCGAGGGGGACGGCGGTGAGTTCGGGAAGTGTTGTATCCACACTACCTGCTGGTAATCCGCCGGTTTTACCGCACGCGCTCATCAACAGCAACAAAACGACAAAAAGTATCACCCGCCAAAGTTGTGAAGTTTTCAATTTATTACCCCCAAAAAGGACGTGTCTTTCAGCTGACAACTTATTGCAATAATCCATGAGCCTCCAATAGCGTAGCATCATTGAGCACATCGCCGGTTGGCCCATCAGCAACGATGCGCCCCTCATCCAGGATGATTGTACGCGGTAATAGCTCCGATACCATACGCAGATTATGGATTTCGGGGTGCAAAATCCTCCATTTGCACCGTTTTAAACACCTGTGCGATGCGTTAGCGCAAGCTGTTGTGCCCGTTGCGTGATCTCCTGCAAGACACTCCAGTGGGTTGCCCGCGAATGTCACCCAGACGCCCTTCTGTGCTGGCAGATACTGAACCATGATATTCACCTATCACATACCACGCATCGATGACGGGAATCCCAATATGTTCAAAGAATTGCCCGGCAAATTCTCCCGCGGGTGTCGCTTCGTCTGAGCCCTGTATGCTGTCCGGAGTAGGTGCAGAAGATGAGCACGTGCTTTCCGGGAAGGGGCGGCGCGCCGACCTTGACATTCTGGCGATACTCAGCGAATTTGCGCCGTAAAAAATCTGTGACAGGAGCGGGAGGTGACCACTGATAGGATGGAAAACCCAGGCAGAGCAAATCGTAGCCGTAAAAATCAATTGTCGTCTTATCATCGATGTGTAACACCGTTACCTCAGCCCCTGCCTGTTCCAGACCGGCTTGAATCGCCAGGGCTACTTTCCGGGTGTTCCCTGTTTTTGACCAATAAAGTATCGCTGCCTTCATTTTTCCTCCATGGCGTGCCTGATCAACCAGATTCCTGATTCATAGCGTTCTGGGTTATGCACAGCTTATGCGCTGGTAAATCGGGAAGAACGCAGGTGACAGTCACTGGGTGAGAGTACTCTCACTCAATGACTGTCACCCCAAAGCCCATATCCGTTTCACGCTTCACCCGCCGCAGCCCAGTCCCGGCAGAAACGGAGACTGGTCGTCAATAAATCGACCATATAGCTGTCGTCACATCCCGCATCCAGCGCGTCCGGCGACACCTCGATGGAGATATTCCCGGTGTAGTGCGCTGCCGCCAGGTGCGCCACAAAGCGGTCCAGCCTCAAATCACCGGCTTCCGGGCGGCGGTGTTCGCGCCCGTTGTAGTTGCTCAGGTGAACGTGTTTGACCCGTTCGTTCCATTGATCATAAACTTCGGTGGGATCCAGCCCCCAGGTTCCCAGGTGTGTGGTGTCCATGGTCAGGGATGAAAAACGCTGGATTTCTGCGACAGTATTCCATGGGGATGGGTTCCAGTTGCGCCCCAACATCCGCTTGGCTGGCATATTTTCAATACAAAGCTGAACTGCGGTCGTATCCTGCAGCCGGGCATAACCGTCTTCCAGCCAGGCGATGTAGGTTTTGTGCATCCGCCACCACGGGAAGGGGATAATGGTCCTGCGTGCTTTGATGGTGAGTGTGCCAAAACCGGTACGCATCGGCAGGTGGTGGACCACCACGGACGCACCCAGGGCCTCTGCTATCCTGACCGTTCTCTGGATGTGCGCCGGGACACCCTCCTGCCATGAGGGGATCGGGCGTAAGGGTGCATGGACGGCAATCACCGGTAGGTTATGCTGGCGGATAAGGGTATGCATATAATCCGTCTGCAGTGTATCCCACCGTTCGTCAAGCATCAATTCCATACCGTCAAAACCGGCAGCAGCAGCAAAACCGAAGCACCGGGCAATGCTGTAGGTGTACAGGGATCCGGTTGAGAAAAGAAAACGCATCCGTTGACCTTTTACAACCGCAGGCGAATACCCACCGGGCAATGGTCGCTGCCCTCCACGTCCGGCAGGATAAATGCATCTGTGATCCGGTCCATAACCTCTGCCGCGGCAAAGAAATAATCCAACCGCCAACCGATATTTCGCTCCCGGGCTTTCGTGGGCATGGACCACCACGTATATTGACCTTCCAGATCCGGGTAGAAAGACCGGAAAGTATCCACATAACCGGCAGCAAGAACCGCATCAATCCAGGCGCGTTCTTCCGGCAGGAATCCGGTTGTCTTTTCGTTTGCTTTGGGGTGTGCGAGGTCAATTTCCCGGTGAGAGGTGTTGACATCGCCACAGAAGATCACCGCCTGCCCCTGTTTCCGCAGGGCTTCGCATTTTTCCAGGAATGCCGCATAAAAATCCATCTTAAAGGGCACCCGGCTGTGGTCCCTCCCCCCGTTGGGAAAGTAACAAGTAAGGAATGTAAATGTGGGGTAACGCGCGATAATCGTGCGCCCCTCCTGGTCAAATTCTTCCACGCCCAGGCCAAATTGCACTTCCACGGGTTCAAGTTTCGTCAACAGGGCTGTGCCGCTGTACCCTTTTTTACGCTTGCACCCGTTCCAGAAAGCGTGGAAACCTTCAGGCTGCGCCAGATCTTTGGGCAATTGCGCTTCCTCTGCCCGGCTTTCCTGCACACCCAGAATATCCGGGGCTGCCGCCTGCAGCCAGGGCAGAAAACCTTTGCGGTGCACTGCGCGCACACCGTTTACATTCCACGAGAGCAGGGTGATTGTCTTGGACACTGATTTTTCTCCAGGTTATTATGATAAAGATGTGTATGCCTATTTCATGCACCAATTTATGCCAGCGACGTTTCTAGTGTAGGGTAAACCGGTTCATCGTCAAGGTTTAGTTATAAAGTGGAAAACACACAGCTTGTCAAAACAGATAAGATTATATAGAATAAGGGTCATATATCGGATTTTTTGCTGGTGGAGCGCTGGTCGCCCCATCACCAAGTCAAGTAGGATGTTCAACGTATCGTTAACAGGAGGTTTGCAATGGCATTCCTGATCGTCTTCGGTGCAGGAGCTTTGCTTTTGGGCGTCGCCTACGTTATCACAACCATTGTTACCCGCGCGCGGCACCAGGGAACGGCAAATTGGCCCAAAGTAACCGGCACGGTCCAGCAGGCGTTTATTTATGAACATGAACGCAGTACATCAAAGGGCACGGATACAACCTATACGCCGGTTGTGTCTTACACCTATGCGGTTGAGGGTCACGCGTACCAGGCGCAGAAGCGCAACTTTCTGCCGGATGAACAGGCATCGCTGGCATCCAGGAGCGCCGCGCAAGCTGTATGCGAGCGTTATCCGCAAGATAGTGAAGTGACGGTTTATTATAACCCGCAAAATCCCGCGCAGGCAGCCCTGGAAATTCCAAAAGCCACAGCCCATACGGCTGTTTTGTTGTACGGCATTGTGTGTATGTTACTTGGCGGTGGGATGCTTGCCCTGGGGATCATTTGGCTATAACAAGAGTCCCGGACATAGCAATGGCTCCAATGGGCTGTGTTCCGGTATCCGGGTCCGTCAGGAGCCGTGTCAAGCACGCTGCTTTCAAAAAAATATTTCCGGTTTAGCGTATAATGTTGAAAAGAGAAATTATTTAAGGAGATAAAGATGGCTGAAGAAAGAGGACAAGTAGTTGGGGTGCATAATGAACACCATGTATTGTTGTACGCACTTTCGACCTGTATCTGGTGTAAAAAAACGCGCCAATTCCTGGAGGATGAGGGCGTCACGTTTGACTTTGTGTATGTAGATTTAGTTGATCCCGATGAGCGCCGCGAAATCAGGCAGACCATCCGCGACCTTACAGCATCAACATCTTTCCCGGCAACGGTCATTGATGCGCAGGATTGTATTGTCGGTTACAAACCCGACACGATTAAGGAGCGTCTGGGTCTATGAGCGACGAGACCCCGATCACACCCGAGGCAATCGAGAAACACTTCCAGCGCCTGGACCGTGAAGCGAAAGCCGGAGGTTACAATCTTAACCCGGATAGTGATTTCACCTTAGGTCTGGTGGAAGGCTTGCTGACCAACCAGAAACGCTATGGGTACCAGGCATGCCCTTGCCGCTTAGCGGAGGGGGATCGCGCTGCAGACCTGGATATTATCTGCCCCTGTGATTATCGCGACCCTGATTTGAACGATTATGGCATGTGCTATTGCGCCCTTTACGTCTCTGACGCGGTGCTTAATGGCGACCTGGCAATCAGCGCGATTCCAGAACGGCGCCCTGACCCTCTCGACAAAGCATCTGACCCTCACGATGAGGAATTCGTCGGCTTTACGCGAAGCGGTATTCCTGTGTGGCGCTGTAAAGTATGTGGTTATTTATGCGCCCGGGAAACCCCTCCGCTTAAATGCCCGATATGCAAAGCCGATCAGGATCGTTTTGAACGATTTCTGTAAAAAATAAAAATGGCGGTTTACGTTGATATCTCAGCTGCGGTCCATCATCGTGCTGGTCTGGGCAGGTATGCCGAGAGCCTGGTCAATGCTTTAGCCCCGCTGCTTCCCGATGATCTGACTTTTTTCTATAACAAAGAACACGGGATAGAAATGCTGGATAACCTCGCATACCTGCCATCCCGCACCGTCAATATGGGGTATAAACCGTGGCGGATGCTGGTGTGGCTCACGCAGCTCGCGCGTTTGCCTATGAATCACCTTGTGCCCGATGCCCAGCTTTTCCACGCGACAGAGCACTTGCTGATGCCTTTGCGCGGCGTGCCCTCGATTTTAACAATCCACGATTTGATTTTCCGTGTCATGCCGGAGCATCACAAACCGCTCAACCGCTGGTATCTTAATCTCACGCTTGCCTTTGTATATCCGCCGCGCTGACCATATCATCGCCGTTTCTGAAGCCACGCGCCGGGATGTGGTCGGTGCCTATGGCGTGCCTGAAGACAAAATCACGGTCATCCCGGAAGCTGCCGCGCCGCGGTTTATGCCGCAGCCTGTAAAGGCTGTGGAAGCCGTGCGGCAGCGTTACCAGCTACCGGAAAAGTACCTGCTGTATGTGGGCACGATTGAACCGCGCAAGAATCTCTTGCGCTTGTTGAATGTTTGGGAAAAACTCTATAAGGCGGCGGAGGTTCCCCCGCTGGTGATTGTGGGGAGCCAGGGCTGGCTGTCGGAAGACTTTTTTTCCGCCCTGGCGAACAGCCCGGCGCGCAACGGCGCTTTGCTAACCGGTTATGTCCGCGACGAGGACTTGCCTGCTCTGTACGCTGCGGCAACAGCATTTGTCTTTCCCAGCCTTTATGAAGGCTTTGGACTACCGCCCCTGGAAGCGATGGCGTGCGGCACGCCGGTGATTTGCTCAAATAGCTCGTCGCTGCCCGAGGTCGTGGGCGATGCGGCGCTCCTGGTTGACCCAACCGATGAACTTGGGCTTTCAGACGCGCTGATCCGCATCATCAGAGACGCGGATTTGCGAACGGCGCTGCGCGAACGCGGTCTGCATCAGGCGGCGCAATTTTCGTGGGAAAGAACCGCCAGAGAAACCCTGGCTGTGTACAAGCGCTTCCTGGCTTAGCGGTACCCTTTCAGCGCGTTTGTCATTCCCGCGCAAGCGCCGCTTTCTATGTGGCAGAATCCATCGGGCTATTACTGGCAAATTGGGAAAGGTAAAACCGTCATTCCCGCGCAAGCGGGAATCCATTTTAACACCAATTCTGTGTTATAGATGTGATTTATCAAGAACTTTCTTTACAAGGCATTAGAGTGTTTTGTTCCTCTTTTCAGGGATGTCTACCTGAATCACATCCATCGGACAGGCAGTGAAAGACACAATGCATAAAACAGCCCGGACCCATCCAAACAGCAAACCGCATTCGCCGCGCCAATGGCTGGGTTACCTTGCAGTGGGTCTGGGCATCCTCATGCACTTCGGTACCGCGCTGCTGAGGGTGCGCGCCTTTTTCCCCATCCCGGCGCTGGCGGATTTTTCCGCTTTTTATGCCGCTGCGTCTGCGGTGCGCCAGGGACTTTCACCCTATGGATTATCTGCGGATTGGCTGTCTGGCTTGCAGGCAGACAGGCTTATCCCCGTTTATCCCCCTGCTATTTACAATCCCCCCCTCTGGCCCTGGCTGCTGCAGCCCTTCGCCGCCCTGCGCTATCCCTTCGCCGCCTGGGTGTGGCTGCTGTGCAATCTGGGCCTCTTGATCTGGGTCGCGCTGACGATCTATAAAATTGTGCATGCGGGATTCCAAAACCAGCCCGGTACGCGCGCGCCTTTCCGGACAGCCTCCCCGCTCGTTCGTGTGATTTTCCTGTCTGCCGTGATCATCACATTTGGCCCCGTGTTCCTGGACCTGTCCCTGGGTCAGACCAGCGTTGTGCTGCTGGGGATGTGTTGGGTGATCGGGCTGCAGCTGCGCAGACCTGATAGCTGGAAAACTGCGATTATTACAGGATTGGCGGTCGCCCTGGCAGCCGTCGCCAAACTCTATCCCGCGCTCTGGCTGGTCCCGCTTGCTTTGATGCGCCGCTGGAAGCAGCTGGCGGTCAGCCTGGTCCTGACCTCCCTGACTTTAACCGCCGGATTTGTCATCCTCCCGGACGGCAACCGCGACTACTGGCAGCGCTATTTGCCCCAGCGCCTCTCTTCTGCCGCCAGTCAGGTTAGCATGGATGACCAATCCCTGGGAGCATGGCTGGACCGGCTCACCCTGCCCCACACCTATGCCGTCCCGGGTGTGGATACGGCTGAACGCGAAAATATTGTGTGGGAGCCCCTTTGGGAACTGAACCCGCGCCAGGTCCAGGTCGTGGGCTACGGGCTGAGCGCCTTAATCGGGCTGCCTGTCCTGTATGTCCTGGCGAAGTCCGGGCAAACGGACGACGCGGGAAAATTCTTTGTGTGGGTTTTATACATCCTGGCTGTCTTCCCCCACATGGAGCGCTATAACCACGCGCTGCTTTTGCCGGTAATGGTCTGGCTGTGGCAGAGAGGGCGGCAGCGGCTTGTCATGGCGGTCTATATCCTGGCAGGCCTCTCGCGCTTAAATCACGTGTGGATCAGATTCCTGCCGCATCCCTGGGGCCCTCTGGCTTGCGGGTTTGGATTATTCGCAGTGCTCGTTCTGATAGCGGGATCCCTGCTTGAATTACGGCAGCGGGACCCCTTGCCCGGGAGGTCCTGATGCCGCATTACGTCCTGGACGCGCGCACCGCCACCCCCCACTTTCCGGGGATCGGGCGCTACTGCGCCAGCCTGGCGCAAGCCCTTATCCCCCTGTTGGAAGACGGTGAGCGCCTGTCCATCCTCCACGCATCCGCGCATCCGCTTGATTTGCCCGTGCGGCAGCATGTGACCTGTATTCCCATGGACGTCAGCCCGTTTTCCCTGCGCCAGCAGTGGGCGGTCCCACGGGTGCTGCGCCGGATAGGGGCGGATGTCTATCATTCGGCGTATTATCTGATGCCCTACCGCCCCGGCGTTCCCACGCTCGTGACGTTTTATGACCTTATCCCCATTTTATTTCCGGAATACAGCACCCTGCGCGCCCGCCTCTTATTCCGTTTGGCTACGCGCCTGGCGCTGAAAACTGCCGCGCAGGGGATCGCCATCTCCGCCGCCACGCAGCAAGCTATGGTGCGCACTTTAGGGGCAGACCCGGAAAAATTGACCGTAACGCCGCTGGCTGCGGACCCCCAATTCACACCCCAGTCCGCCGCGCAGGTGGCTGCTATCCGCGAACGTTACACTTTACCCGCGCGCTTTGTGCTCTATCTGGGGAGCAACAAACCGCACAAAAACCTGCGCCGGTTGGTCGAAGCTTATGCCCCGCTGCGCGATCTGGGGATTCCCCTCGTGATTGCCGGGGCATGGCTCCCGCAGTACCCTGAAGCCCGCCGGATAGCGGACAGCCTGGGCCTGGATGCGGCGCACATCCGCTGGATAGGCCCTGTGCCCGGGCAGGACCTGGCAGCGCTCTACTCGGCAGCGCTGGCTTTCGTCTTCCCCAGCCTGGTGGAGGGCTTTGGGCTGCCGGTGATTGAAGCCATGGCGTGCGGCGCCCCGGTGCTCTGTTCCCATATCCCTGCGCTGGTGGAGGTGGTGGGTGACGCGGCGGAGCTGTTTGATCCGGAGAGCACCGCGTCCATCACGCAGGCTTTGCGAAGTGTCCTCGGGGATGCCGGACGCCAGGCTGCGCTGCGCGAACGCGGGATGCGGCAGGCAGCGGCATTCTCGTGGGAAAAGACCGCGCGCGCTACGCTCGAGCTGTACCGGGGGGCGTGAGAAAGGGTCTTTTTAACTAAGGGCTATATGCTGGAGTAATTAACTTGGTGTCCTCCAAATCGGGGAAACCTGTCTGGAAAATATCTTCCTTTGCCTATCTTATCAGCATTCGTGTGTATAAAACCTTTTCCACCGCTCAATACCCTTATATGAAAAAATAATTGACATACAGGTAAAAAACTCATATACTGGGTTTATTGATGTAACTCCCGATGTAGAATGTCCTGTCACATGTTTGCCTACCTTGCATCGCAGCCGGTAAGGATTATATCCACCCAATTTGTAGCATGAGGATGTTGTGCTTTCTGTTCGCAGTAGGAGGTGAATGGCTAACCCACAGCTCGAAAGATGTTTATTTTATGCTGGATTGATGCTGCTAATGGTTTGTACGCAAGTAAAACCTCAAAGGAGGGACTATGAATACCAGGACGAAGTTTGGTTGGCTGCTGTTAAGTGTCGTGGCTGCATTACTTTTAACCGGTCTGGTGATGGGGACAATACAGGCAGGTTCCCTGGAAAGCCTTCAGGCGGGTAGCGCCCCCAAAGAGGTGGTTGTGGCAGTAGATCAGGAACCAGCATCCCTTTACATCTATGGGGAAAGCAGCTATGCGGCTGAAGCTATCCGGAATGCTATAATGGATGGCCCATTTGACACCCTGGACTTTCAATCAGAAACCACAATCCTGACCAAAGTCCCTTCATGGGATGATGGTGATATGGCGGTACATCCGGTAACTGTGACAACCGGGAGTCAAGTTGTGGATTGCGACGGGAATGTAACCAATCTGGCGATTGAAATGTGCATTTACCCGGCAGGATGCCACAACGCCGGATGCTTTATCAGCTATAACGGGTTACCCGTCCAGATGGATCAGATTGTTGTAACCTATACATTGAAGAGTGGTATTCTGTGGTCCGATGGGGTCACACTCACCACGCAGGACTCAGTCTTCAGCAAGCAAATTGCCTGTGATCCCGATACGCCGGGAAGCAAATATACCTGCGATCGTACAGAATCATACGTTACAAACAACACACTGACTGCAATTTGGACTGGCTTGCCTGGATATATGGATGGCACCGCCGAACTTAATTACTGGACCCCGCTTCCTTACCATGTATTAAGCACAACGACTGCATCTGACATACTCAATGGAAGTTATGGCCAAAATCCTTTGGGATGGGGACCCTTCAAATTGACAGAATGGATAACGGGAAGCCACATTACCATGGATCGCAATCCTTATTACTGGCGTGAAGGTTTTCCAAAACTCGACCGTATCACATTCAAGTTTATGGCTGATTCGAATACTATTTACAAAGCTATGCTGCGGGGCGAAATCCAATTAGCAACATCTGATACAGGGGTAGGCAATAATTACACAACAGAACTGCTTGATCCAGGCGTCAACCCAACTGTGAAATTACTGTGGTCAACAGGGACAGTGTGGGAACATATTGATTTTGGCATATTGCCCTCTGATGGACGCTTTGCGTTCTTTGCTGAACCGGATGTCCGGCGCGCTGTTGCTTATGCCCTTGATCGGCAGGATATCATTGACCGGGTATATTACGGGTTGGGAACTGTCCCTGATACCTATATCCCGGCAATGCACCCGCTTTATACATCCACACTCACTACCTACCCTTACAGCCCTACAATGGCTGCAACCTTGCTCACAAATGCCGGATGGGTTGATACCAATGCAAATGGCATACGCGATAAGGCCGGACGTGAGTTAATTATCACCTTTACGACAACATCCGCCGCGATGCGTGTGCAATATGGCACGCTGATAAAAGAGGATCTGGCTGCTGTGGGCATCGATGTGAATTTGGAATTCCTGCCGGCTATGGAATTTTTCAGTGATGGACCCATAGGTCCTGTATTTGGGCGCAAATTCGACATGGTGTCTTTTGCGTGGTTAACTGGTGTTCAGCCACCATGTGACCTATACTTAAGTTCCCAGATTCCCACGAGCAGTAACGGGTGGGGTGGTCAAAACAACACAGGTTACAGCAACCCGGTCTATGATGCTGCATGCGAGCAGGCTTTAGCTGCTTTGCCGGGGACATCAGATTATATTCAGGGGCAGCAAACGGCCCAGCAAATCCTTTCAGATGACGTACCATTTTTACCTCTGTTCTTTAGAATTAAGGCTGGGGCTGTTTCATCGGCTTTCTCTTCTGGGCCAAAAATGAATCCGACTGAGAATACAGAAACGTGGAACATATGGGAATGGGATATGACCACCGGAACGCAAGTGCATACAGATACCCTGACAATTCTGATTGCGCCTAACGACACTTTAACCGGTACATTTGGATCGGGCACCTTCTCGGAGACAACCGTCGTATCCTACACGAGTCTATTACCATTGCCGGCGCCAAATACGTTGGGCGGTGTCGCGAGGTTTTTTGAGTTGGAAGCGACTGCCGCAGCCAGTGGCTTGCCCATAACACCGCAGCAGCCCTATACACTAACCATCACCTATGCCCAGGCTTCGGTTCCTCTGAATGTCAGAGAAGGCACGCTGGCGCTTTACTATTGGAACGGTATCTCCTGGGAGGTAGAACCGACCAGCCAATTGGATGCAGGGGCTAATATCATCACTGCCACTCCCAATCATTTTTCGACTTGGGCAGTGCTGGGCACGCAAATACCTAATGTCTATATTCCCATTCTTACGCGCAACTATCCGCTGATGGTAAATGTACAGATTGATGGAATCGACGACTGGTCAGGTTATACACCGGATGGAACAGATCCTCAGGGTGATTCTTCTGGAGGGCCTGGTACAGACCTCAAATCTGTTTATGCTGAACAGGATATAAACTACCTATATATCATGGTCAACACTTATGATTCCCCGTTAAAAACTGACAGCACCATCGAGTTGAACGTCAATGTTACGGATCAAAACAACCAAACTTGGTGGCTGCACACAAACATCAATTCCACGGGGTCCTTTTTTGCGTGGACTGACCTGAACAATGATAACAATCTTGAAGCGTACAATATTGACGGTGAGTCCATGGCATGGGGCAATGTCATGGAGATTAAGATTCCACTCACAGAGCTCCAGAACCCCAAACAGACCGCTGTCTCATTTGTCAACTTCTGGACGCATATTGGGGGAAATTGGACTGGGGTTGATATGATGGTCCCGTAAGCCATACAAATACATATCTTGTATAAAGAAAAGGGAGTGTTTCAGTTTCGTACTTATTCAGACGGGTGAAACATTCCCTTTTCAGCAGGTTAGCTGTATTGCTGGAATAGGATTCCACTGTTATTCTAAACCGTTGACCATGGCGCGGTAGCGTTGATTACGGGTAACGCTATAATGTGTATGGAATCCAGTTCTCGACCTGCTATTCGATCCTATGCCAAATAACAAACGGATACTCATCTTCATTGCCCTAATGCTGGCTATGGCATTTCTGTTCGCTGCCAGCGGCGCGCCAGCCTACAGCAACCCCAGCACCCTGCGCGTGAGTTTCATCGACGTGGGGTACGGCGACAGCATCCTTTTAAGTACTTCGGACGGCACGGACATCCTGATTGACGGCGGTTACCCTGCTGCCGGGCCAACCGTGGTCGCTTATCTACAGGCGCAAGGGATAGACGACATCGATGTTCTCGTCGCAACGCATCAACATCCGGACCATATCGGCGGACTAATCAGCGTATTGGAATCCTCGATCCCCGTTGAAGCGGTGATTGAAGGCGTACCGGGCGCAACGGTCCTGTACAATGCTTTCCTGACTGCGGCTCAAAATAAGGGTATCACGCCAACCCGCGTCTCGGCGGGGCAAAGCTATACATGGGGCGCCTTCCAGGTCGCGGTGCTCAATCCACAAAATCCACCGAGAAACGTTACGAATGAGGACTCGGTGGTACTCCTTATCACTTATGGGAACAACCGCTTTCTGTTTACCGGGGACAGCGGTTTGCCGGCAGAAGGCGACATCCTCGCCTCGGGCGCCGGTATCGACGCCGATGTCCTCAAAGTCGGGCATCACGGGAGTAATAGTTCGACGGGGTCGTCCTTCCTGAATGCCGTGATCCCTGCCTACGCCGTGATCTCGGTGGGTCCGAATTGGTCCGGTTACCCGGCGCCGGAAGTCCTGGACAGATTGGCCCTTGCTGGTGCGGAGATTTACCGCACCGACATTGACGGCACGGTTGTGATCACCAGCGACGGTATAACGCTGACTACGAACCAGGGGGTCATCGATCACGAGGTGTTCCTGCCTTTGGTGCAGAATCGGGGCGATCCTCTGGATTGATGCAGGGTGTTGTGGATCATGTGTAGCTGTTGGTTACCTTCCCGGAAGGGGAATTAGAATCTTCATTGGTAATTAAATGCTTGTCCGTTGAAGAGCAAACCTTCCGGGAAGGTGGAAGGTGTGGAAGGTTTATGATTTTCCTCTCCTGTGCTATGATTATGCAACGTGATGCCAGCGCGTAAAAAGAGCCTGGCTATTCCAATTCTGGAGAATAAGCATGCGTGTTCTGCACGTCTATAAAGACTACCACCCCGTGATGGGGGGAATTGAGCACCACGTTCAGGCCCTGGCGGAAGGCTTGCTGGCGCAGGGGGTGGATGTCAATGTCCTGGTCACCAATACAAGCCGTAAAACGCTCAAAGGCGAGATCAACGGGGTGCCGGTCACCAAAACAGGGCGGTTTCTCAACGTTTCCTCCGCCCCTATCAGCCTCAGCTTCTGTTCCGAGCTGAAGCTTTTGAGCCGGGATGCCGATATCGTGCACCTGCATTCGCCCTACCCACCGGCGGAGCTCTGCCAGCTGGCGGTCCACGGGGGGCGGCACTTTGTGCTCACTTACCACAGCGATATTGTGCGGCAAAGGGTCATGGGGTTCTTCTACAGCCCGTTTCTCCGCCGCGTTTTGCGCAAGGCGGAACGCATCACCGTCTCCAACCCAAAAGTTATCGGGCTTTCCCGCTTTTTGCGTCCCTGGGCAGATAAGTGCAGGGTCGTCCACCACGGCATTGACCTGGCACGGTTCTCCCCTACCCCCGCAGTCCTGCAGCGCGCCGCGGCACTCCGCGCGCGCTATCAGGAGGTCCCCCTGCTGTTATCGGTGGGACGCTTGCGGCACTATAAGGGCATTGACGTGTTGATTGACACCCTGAAAACGGTGGAAGCGCATGCCCTGATTGTGGGCGAAGGTCCCATGGGAGACGTTTGGAAACAAAAAGCTGCCGCGGAAGGGGTCACAGAACGGATTACCTTCCTCGGAGAGGTTTCTGAAGAGGAACTGGTCGCCTTTTACTATGCGGCAGACATGTTTGTCTTTCCCTCCACCAACCGCGCCGAGACATGGGGCACGGTCCAGGTGGAGGCGATGGCATGCGGGTTGCCCGTCATCTGCACGGAGCTGGGGACCGGGACGTCCTACGTCAACCAGCACGAGGTCACCGGGCTGGTCATCGAGCCCAATAACAGCGAGGCGCTCGCCGGCGCTATCCAGCGCCTGATCCATGACCCGGAGCTGCGCCACCGCCTGGGGCAAGCGGGATTGGCCCGCGCCACCGAAGTTTTATCCAAAGAAGCCATGGTCCGGCAGATGCTGGCTTTTTACGCCGAAATCACAGAGGGAGAAGCGCTATGATTATTCGCTCACGGGCGCCCCTGCGCATCTCTTTCGCCGGCGGCGGGACCGATGTCTCGCCCTATATGGATGAGCAGGGCGGCGCGGTGATCAACGTCACCATTGATAAATACTCCTATGCTTCCCTGCAGCTAAACGAAGCTCAGCATATCACGGTCCAGTCCCTGGATTATGACATCATTGCCAAATATGACCTGGACAAGCCGCTGCCGTACGATGGGCGCCTCGATCTGGTGAAGGCGGTGATCAACCGCCTTTCGCCGGAGGAGATGTCCCACGGGTTAAACGTTTTTATGCATACGGATGCGCCGCCGGGTTCGGGGCTGGGTTCCTCGTCCAGCCTGGTCGTAAGCCTGGTCGGTCTGTTCCGGCACTGGCGCCACCTGCCGCTGACGAATTACGAGGTCGCGGAGCTGGCTTACGATATCGAGCGCGTCGATATGCAGATCCAGGGTGGGCGGCAGGACCAGTACGCCACCACGTTCGGGGGGGTGAACTATATCGAGTTTTCGAAGGACGCGACTATTGTCAATCCGCTGCGGATTGACAATGAGATCCTGTACGAATTGAATTACAATCTCCTGCTGTGTTACACTGGCAAGACCCGTTTATCGGCAGGGATTATCAAGTCGCAGGTCCATAACTATGTGCAGCGCCAGGCGGCGGTGCTCGAGGCGATGGACGAATTGAAAGCCATCGCCAAAGCCATGAAGGACAATTTGCTGCAGGGACGCCTCAACGAGTTCGGCGCGCTGTTGCATGAAGCGTGGATCAACAAGCAGAGGATGGCGCAGGAAATTACCACGCCCTACATTCAGGAACTGTACGCAGCAGCCCGGCGGGAGGGCGCCATGGGCGGCAAGATCAGCGGCGCCGGCGGCGGCGGTTTCATGTTGATTTACTGCCCCTTTGAGCGCAAACACACGGTGGCGGAAGCGATAGAAAAGCTGGGGGCGAAGGTTGTAGATTACCACTTTGACCTGAACGGATTGCAGACATGGGATGTCAGGACGTAAAGGTCTTTATCCTGGCGGGGGGCCTGGGAACCCGCATCCGCCCGTTGTTCGCGGACCAGCCCAAAGCCATGATTCCCTTTCACGGGAAACCCTTTCTCGAAATACAGATGGCGCTGCTGGCAGATCAGGGACTGGCATCCTTTGTGCTCTGCGTGGGCTATCAGGCTGAGCCCATCATCGCCTACTTTGGCGGCGGGCAAAGCCGGGGATGGGATATCACCTACTCCCGCGAACCGCGTCCTCTGGGCACGGGGGGGGCGCTGCGTTACGCGGCACCCTATCTGAAAGATACAGCCATCGTGCTCAACGGCGACACATATCTGCCCATGGATTACCAGGCTTTGGTGCGCGCGCACCGGAGCTTTACCCGCAGTATGGCGACAATAACCGTCGTGGAGATGCCGGATACTGCCCGTTATGGACAGGTCGTTGCCGGAGATCACGGGCGTATCCGGAATTTCCTGGAGAAGACAGATGCTGCCGGACCGGGCAAGGTGAATGCCGGCGTCTATGTCCTCGAACCGCAGATATTACAATATATCCCGCCTGAACAGAAGATTTCCCTGGAGCGGGATGTGTTCCCATCCTTACTCAGCGCCGGTACGCTCCTTTATGCGTTTGCTGAAGAACGTGCTTTTGTCGATATCGGCACGCCGGAAGGCTATCAGGCATTGCAAACGCTATTGGGTGAGGTGTAAATTACGCCAATGGCATCAAGTTAAGCCATTTTTTGGATGAAGTCCATAGGTAGGGCGCGTTCGCCGAACGCGTCGATGACTGCTTTTCGGACCCCTCAGCGAGGGGTCCCTACCGCATCTATAGCCTAAACTTGATACCTGTTGGGTGAAGCGCAACTCAGCCCAGCGGTTCCGCAGCCAGTTTGACCTCAATCTGGCGTGTTCGCCCATCGCGCTGCAGGGTTAGCGTCACGATATCCCCGGGACTGTACTGCATGATGTGTTCGTCCAGCGGCTGCGCGCGCGTCACGCGGCGTCCATTGACCTGGGTAATGACGTCGCCAACCATGATCCCGCCAATTCCCGCAGGGCTTTCCGGCACAACACCGACGATTTCCGCGCCTTCATCGGTCATCATGAAAGTGACTCCTAACCGGGCGCGGTTGCCGGGTATGGGAATCGAGGGCATGTCCAGGCGGGGCTGCGGGAGCGGAACTTGCGGGTAATCCGGCACTTCGGGCATCATGGGGAAATCGTACTCAAAGGGCATCATAGGGTATGGACGGGTATCCCGGTGTCCCAGTGCGTAGCCTGCCATGCCCCCTGCCAGCGCGCCCACAAAACAACTCAGATCCAGCAGCATGATCGCGATCAGCACCAACGCCACCCATTTCCACGGGTTTGTTTTATGCTCAACCTCTATTTCAACAACCTTCTTTTCCATCTTTCACCTCCAAACTTATTGAACGACCTTATTCTCTATTGATGGTTATGGACCGAGTGCCGCTTATCTATGGCCTCACCGATATTTGTCATGCTGAGTGGAGTGCCAGGCGCGCCAGCGACCGGCACAAAGTCGAAGCATCTAATCCGAGTCGGGCTGGATCCTCTTCGCTTTGAGGCGCCCATTTCCGGTACGTTATTTAATTTCCGAAAAACCGCCGTCCCAACCAGACCAGGACGATAATGATCAGCGTGATGATGAATTCTTTGATTCCCAATCTTTTAGTGTTCTGTCTTTCCGGCGCAATATCATTATCCGGCGCGGTTGGCGGTTCAATCATAGGTTTCTCCCGTACCTGTCACTAATCTGCTGGTGCATTGTGCTGCGCCAGGTGCGCCGCATAGGCGTCAATCACGTCGATTTGTGGGGGGGTAGGACGGATGAACGGGCGTCCGCCGCGTACCACAGACCAGGCCTCATCCGGTGTTTTACCCATA
Source organism: uncultured Chloroflexia bacterium (assembly GCA_963700595.1). Lineage (GTDB taxonomy): Bacteria > Chloroflexota > Anaerolineae > B4-G1 > SLSP01 > PWVB01. The sequence goes on along the minus strand of CAVOYE010000005.1, from coordinate 67,553 downwards.
TGGACCAGGTAGGCTGCCGCCATGGTGGGTGCGCGCCCCACACCAGAGGCGCAATGCACGTACACCCCGCGCCCGGCGCCAAGGTGTTTCGCGATGAAATGGCTGCCGCGGTCCAGGTCATCGAATGCCGGTGCAGCATCGTCGGTTATGGGCAGCCACAGATTGTAGTCCAGGGTGGCGCCCCGTGCGGCATCGTTGGATTCTTCACGCATGTTGACAATCGCCGCCATACCCAGCGCGCGCATCCGGCGCAACCCGCGTGCGGTCTGCTGCCCGCCTACATATAAACCTGGGGACACTTCACTGATTTTCGGCGGTGAGAACCCTTTCACCCGCCGGAGAATTTTGTCCGTTACCCACAGATAGGTCGCATGGATACCGTGCTCAATGATCCGGCGGTAGATGATATAAACCATCTGCGCCGGTGGAAAGTTTTTCAACCGTGCGTGTACCGTATAGACTCCGGATTCCAAACCAACCTCCAGGGGAGTGATTTTATTTTGTTAGAAATTCAAGTGTTACCTTAAAATCTCTGCGTCTGAACCCAGTCTGCTGGGTACGACTCTGCGTTAAACATACACCTCTTTTCAGAGGCGTCATGCTATTTAACCTAAGGATGAAAACGCATGAAAAAGGCGCTTCTTATTGCCCTTTGCTTGAAAGATCCATGCTCATTCAAATAGCGCAGATTTTGCGCTCTGCGGATCGATGGCTTGCCCGGTGATTTCCCGCGTGACATCGCTGTAGTCGCGCGTGCGGATGACGATGGGCATCGGAACTGCATGCCCCAATATCAGCGTTTGCTGCCGTGTCTCCAATCGCGCCAGCACCTCACGCAAAGCTGCGGTGCCCGCGACCCCGGAAAAAACCGCGCGGATATCGCTTTCTTCATCCAGCAGCGCCGTCACCCGCGTGCCGATCTGGCTCATCACTTCCGGATCAATGCCGCTGGGGCGCTGGTCGACAACCAGCAAGGTCACATTGTACTTGCGCATCTCCCGCGCAATGGTACCGAAGATGGTGTGTTTGGCAATCGATGGATCGAGGAACTTATGGGCTTCCTCAATGGTAATAATCAGGGGGCGCGGTTCCAATCCCCCACCCCCTAAATAAGCCTCTTTGCGTCTCACATATTCCTGGTGAATCCGCCGCGTGATGTAATTCGCAACCAGGATATAGGCTTCGAGGGCATTGCCGTAGCGCCCGAACTCCAGAATGACGTTTGTGCCGCTGGTCAGATAATCCAGAATCTGGTCAATCGCGTTATCCTGCGCGTGTTCCACCAGAAAGCCAAACCTGCGCAGGAGTCCCAGTTTGCGCTGGATGGCGCCCAGTGTACCCTCGTGCAGTTTGCCCTGCTCCACAACTGCAATAAGTGTTTCATCCATATCTTTTGCCAAAAGGCGGTGCACCCACGCCGGTCCCAACTGGCGGTGCAGCATATACAGCGCGTTGGTTTGCACGTCGGTAAAGCCGAAGAGCGGAGCCAGCATCTCCAGGTCCTCAGGTTCCAGCTGATCATAGCCAATCCGCACGACATAATCCACCTTGCTCCCGCGCCGCCTTGATGAATCCGGGTCCAGCGTGAAGACCGTAACGCTGCCGTCATAAAACAGCTGGCGCAAGCCCTTGACTTCCAAGCCTGGATTCGTCCTGGCTCTTCCAGCCATACTCGTTGTGCATGTCAAAGATGAGATTCACCGCCGCGCGTTTCTGGATGATGCCCGCCAGCAGCATGCGCGTGAGGAAGGTCTTGCCTGTCCCGGTCTTGCCAAAGACCCCGCTGGAGCGCTCGACAAAACGGCGTAAATCCAGCGCGATGCGTGTGCCCTCCATCTCCAGGGGATCGCCGATATAAAAACGGTCCGCATCATCCGGATTGCCAAAAATCTGCGCCACCTCTTCGGGTGATGCTTCAAACACCTGTGTGAAGTGCGCGGGAACCGTTTTCGCGGGTTTGACCTGGTCTCCCTGTACGACCAGCATCGGTGTGATGTGGATACGCCCGTAGGTTAAGGTCCCGCGGTAGACGCGGGCGATAAATCCATCCGGGTCCTCGGGCGGGGATTGCTCGATCTCAGGATGCCGGCTTTCCAGAGCCACATCGGTGATCATGCCGAAGAAACGACGGTCCGTCTGCCCCATAACGACGACGTAGCGCCCTACCGCCAGGCCCTCGATAACCTTGTCCGGCGCGAGCTTTGCCTCAAGACCTTTGCCCAGACTGCCGCTGACAATGGAACCCATCGGGGTGCGGTCATTCCTGCCTTCAGCCCTGGGGAACCATTCGTTGAGTTCGTCGACCATAAATTGCTCCGTTTTCAGCTAATCGTGCGCAAAATGCCGGCAGCTCAATAAGCCGGTATGGTAGACGTTTGGGTGATATGCCCGACCTGGTACTCAATATACCAATGCGGGACCCACGTGAGCGCGAAAAGCGTGATTTCGACATCTGACCGCCGTGGTTTGATCGCCTGTTCTTCAAATTCATTCAGGCTGGTTTCCCAACGGGCTACGATTTCACCGGTTTCAGTTTTCAGATCCTGCTTGAGTTTCTCAATATCAGCTTCCAGAGCCTCTACCTTGTCCTCTGCTGCTTCCACATTGGCTTTACTTGTCGAAATCTGGGAAACCTTGCGTGCAGCAGCTGAGACCGACCGCCGGCGTCCGCTGAATAAATTGAATATTGTCTCTCCCGTACTGAGCAGGGCATCCTGTTTGCGCATCCGGACACTCGCTTCCTGTTTGTCCAAATTAGCACGCGCTGCGCGCAGACGATCCTCCAGAGTCTTTATTTTACTCCCATAGCGCTCTTCAAGTTTGTCAACATCCGCGTCACGTAATTCCCGTGCAGCCTGGCTTATCCGCAGTTGAAACTCCCTTTCACTTTCATCAGGTTGGGAATATAACTCCGTTGCCGGGTTGTAGCGCAGGATCAAGCTCTGCGAACGATACAGATAATCTTCAAGTTCATTGCGGATGGCGGTCAGATCTTTTGCCTCGTTAATGGTGTCGGGCATACCATCAAAGTAAGATTCCGATTCCGGGCGATCCATCAGATCACGCGTCTCCAGTTTCAGGGCTTCGGCTTGTTCCCAGCGCACGGTCCCGATGGATCGGGGCGGCTGCGCCAGCAGCGTAAAGACTGTCTCTTCCTCTACCTGAATCGCTTTTGTGTTTTTAACAAAGTGAACGCGCCCCATGCCAAGCAGGGCAGGGATATAAAGCACCCGTCTTGCAGCGACCGTGATGGATCCCCCCGCTTTCTTTTCTGCCTCCATTTCAGCTTTGGATGCGGGCATGTTCAGAGGCAGGTAAACTTGCTGGATGGTCCCCGGCAAAACCGGCGGCGAGGTGGCATACGGGCTTTCCCTGGTTTCTACCGGTGCAGGGGTTGGCTCTGCCGCGGGTTGTGCCGGGATCACGGCAGCAGAAGGTCCGGCGGTGTATGTTGTGGCTTGATTAACCTGCGGTGTTTGCAGCCGGAGCAGGTCCGACAAGCTTCATCAGGTCCCGGATTTGCATGCGGGTCATGGGTCCGCGCAGGTAGCTCATAGCCCACCGGGTGTTGAAGACGATGGGTGTTTGTTCATTGATGTTGTGCAGGAGGAACACGCGTTTGTCCAAACTGCTGATGATATTATTCAATGACTCCCGGTCCAGGTAACTTCCGGCTTGCGCGGATACACTTTCCAACCCCTCCATTAACCGGGCTTTATCGCGCTCAGCCTGCAGGCGCCCGATAAACCACGTGCCGGCATTTGTGAGACCCTTGTAATCCAGATCGGCGGGGTTCTGGGTTGTTAACATCATCCCGATGCCAAAGGCGCGCGCCTGTTTCATTAAAGTCAGCAAGGGTTTCTTGCTGGGAGGGTTCGCCACCGGGGGAAAGAAGCCGAATACTTCATCCATATACACCAGCGCGCGCAGGCTGGTTGTCCCGGGTTGTGTGCGCATCCACGTGATAATCTGGTTGAGGAGCATCGTGACAAAGAACATGCGTTCCGGCTCACTGAGATGCGCGATGTAAAAAATACTGTGTTTGGTTTTGCCCGTTTCACTTGCCAGGAAACTGGGAATATTCAGGGGCTGCCCCTGCAGCCAGCTTTGAAATGCCGGGGCTGCGATAATGTTATTTAAAATCATTGCCAGTTCAAAACGGTCTTTCTGCGGGAAGAAGGTGTCCATATCGAACACGCCGAGTTTACGAATGGGCGGGTCCTGTATGGCGATAATGATCTTTGCCAGGTCCAAATCCTCCCCGAGCCGCCAGAAATGCTCGAAAAGATTGGATAACAGAATGTGTTCGCGGGAACGCACCGGATCAGCATCAATGCCCACAAGTCCCAAAAGGGCGCTGACCGTGCCCTGGATACGCTCGCGCAAGCTTTCGGCTTCCGTGTCCCAGCTTAAGCTGGGTGCAGCGAAGGATTGTAAAATCGAAACAGGGGTGCCCGCATCACTGCCGGGTGTGTAGATGGTGAAATCAGCGGTATCCTTCATCATGCGGATGCGCTCACCATCCTGCCCCCATTCGGCTAAGCCGTTGCGCCATAAATTGGCCTGATTTTGCGCAAATTCATCTTCGCTCATACCTTTCCGCCGGGCATCATCGATATTGATCCACGGGCGGAAATCCTCAGGGCGTAAATCCGGGAATGTCAGCAGGAGATTCGTGATATCGCCCTTGGGATCAATGATAATCGCCGGGACGCGGTCTATGGCTGCTTCCTCAAGTAAGTCGATGCACAAACCCGTCTTCCCACTGCCGGTCATACCCACACAAACCGCATGTGTGGTCAGATCCCGGGCATCATACATCACAAAGTTATCCAGAAGTTTTTTGTTTTGTAAATCGTACGCTTTGCCCAGATAGAATGCCCCTAACTTTTCAAAATCCATGCTCTCCTCCACAATGTTGGTTGACTTTGTGATCATTGATAGAGCGCTTTTGGTGAATCCTGCTTATGGACATCCCACCTCATACACCCATATCCCTTTGTGGATGTCCTGACCATCTGCGGAAAGCACACGGATGGTCGCCGGCATCGCGCTGCACAAACGCCACCGTGCAGGCATATCGAGCCCCTGCACAATGTCACCGTTTTCAAGCTGCGATCGATAAGGGGGCGTGCCGCCCGTGATATGTGCGCGGATCGTACCCTCCCAATCGTCAGTGCCCGCCAGTTTATGCCACTCGACCAACTCCCAGGCGGGATCCAGAAAGCTCATCGGCGGTCCGGGTTGAGGCGGTTGGGGTGTGTTGGTGGGTGTTGGGGTGGGTGTTGACGTTGAAGTTGCGGGAACCCCTTTCGTTGCCGTAGCTGTTGGTTTGGGTGTATCCGTTGAGGTTGGCGTGAGGGTTGGCGTCGGTGTATCTGTATCCACCGGAGCATTCTTTGATGGTGAAGCATCGGTTGAAGTCGCTTTAGGTGTAATCGTTGGTGTCGCGGTTGGTGTCTCGGTTTGGACATCCTCCGGAGTTTCCTGACCATTATCCTTTTCCGGTTCGTCAGTTTCCGGAATGATCTCTTCTGTTGCCGGAGGTGTTTCGGGACTGGGTTCTACGACTTTTTTACCGCTTAAACTTGCTGGGAGCCCTGGAAAGTTACAGGCTAATGTTAGCAAAAACAATGTGAGTAAAATGAGCAGCATAACGACAGACTTTCGCATCATTCCCCTCCATTTTTAGAATACAAAGAGTCCATTAAAACGTACCTTCACAAAGTCCCGCACTGATCATTGCTGCACATGATCAGGATGTCCGGATCCTGCCTATAGTATAGCGCAAAACCCTTATCTTTATTCTTTGAGTGTTGCCAAAATGCCGGCAAATGTTTCCAGCGTCCAGGCGCCCTTAATACGAATTCTAGGCCAAGTATAACGATTGTCCAGCCTTTGCGTCGCACCCCATTCCGTTGTTACCGCTCCAAGATAACCCGCGGATTGGACGACAGCCTGCGTGTCGTCATCATATCTGCCGGATGGGTAGCAAAAGAAGGTCACATTCGCACCGCTGTGGGCTTCCACGGCTTCTTTTGCGCCGAGGATTTGGTAAACCAGGAAGTCATAATTGCGATTTGTCAGGTCGTAATGGTCCCGGCCATGCGCTTGCATAGACATGCCGCTGTCTGCCATGATACGCACATCATTCCAGTTCAGATAGACTGGGGCTTCGAAGTGGGCGGGGGTTGCCAGGATAAAGAATTCTGCAGTAAAACCATAGGATTGCAACAAAGGGAGTGCGTTGGTATAAGCATCTTTGTAACCGTCATCAAAGGTCAGGACAATCGGATTATCAGGAAGAGGCGCACCGGTGCTCAGGGTGTTGTAAATATCCACCAGTTTGACGGTATGGTAACCTTGCGCTTGCAGATATTGCAGTTGCGCATCCAAATGGTCCGGAGTTACAGTAAGGTCAGTCCGGTAGATGTCGGCATCAGGTGGGAGTTCAGAGATGTAATGGTACATCAGAATGGGCACGTGGACTTCTTCGGGCGGCGGTGGATAGGTCGCGGTCGGTGTCATATCGGGTGTGGATGTTGGCGTCAGGGTTGGTGTCAGCGTGGCAGGGACTGTGGGTGCCGGACTGGGGCTGGGGGTCGCCGTATCAGGTATGACCGTTGCTGTATCTGGTATGACCGTTGCCGTATGTGTCAGTTGTACTGTTACCGTAGGAGAAGGCTTTTCAGGTGTCGTCGTCTGCGTATCAAACGGCTCTTGTGCCAGGGCGCCGGAACCCGCCACAGGTATCTGAGCAGCACACGCTGTCATAGACAGCGTAAACACCAACAGCCCAAAAAATCGTCTTAACCGCATAAATTTCTATTCCTTAGCGCCACTGTATTTTTTCTCATCATCATTCTCCTATTTTACACCATGTTAGAATTGATTTCTGAAACGGGCTCTTATTCTGAAACGGATCTAACGGACTGCTCTCTTGACGGCAAACCAAACCCTACGCTCATACGGTTTTAGTTAATACGTATGGCCCTTATTCTGAAACGTCCCTCGTGCAGCATCTAAAGCATGGAGATCACATCCAGGTCGTTTGTAGTAGAAACTTTAGTTTCTATCTTCGAGCGGATAGGGTCGTTGAGTACAGCGAGCGTTGAGTACAGCGGGTCGTTGCGTATTGAGGTTATAGCCGCATGGAATGCGCACCCTACTACGAACAGGCCGGTTCGCTTCACATAGTATTTCTGCGGTTCCGGTGTGTCTTGAAAATAAAAGGGTGCGTTTGTCGACGGCGGTCATCCGCGCATCAAACGCACCTTTTTAACCTGTCAATTCATTGTTTTCAGGGGCGGCGCTTCGAAATAAAGAGTGTTCCCCCCAGGAGGAATAAGGTTATGACCCCCAGCGATGCCGGAACCCACGAGGGCAGAGGCAATCCTGCCATCTGCCGGAATAATCCCCGGGGCGTCGAATCCCACTGTTCTTCGGGCAAACTCAACGCCATCGGCTCTTCGTGCGAGGCTGCCAGGATGCCTTCATCTTCAGCATAATCAACATTATCTTCTTTGAGGGATAAGTCTTCGTCTTCACCAGGTGCCAGTGCAGCGGGTTCAACGGCATCCGCCGCCTCCCCAATCCGGGCTTGCTCCTTTTCAACTTCTTCCTCAACGACACTCAGGTTTTCTGCGGCTTCGGGCGAAACGGGTTGTTCCGCACCTTCCCCAATACCGGTAGCTACCTCGTCTTCAACAGCGGGTACCGGGGATGCGGGTAGTTCACTTTCCGGCAGCAGTGCTTCAGCAGCCAATTCCACAGACGGCTCTTCAACAGCGTAAGCCTTTTCCTGAGCTAGCGCGGCGTCCCCGGCAGGCGTCGCATCCGCAAGTTTCATCGCCGCCGGTTCAATTTCCTGGATTTGTCCGCCGTCATCCTGCATAAACGTCAGGTTTTCCCCACGCTCCATAACAGCCACCGGCGCAAGTCCACGCGTCAACACATTCAAGCCCAGTGTGAGTACAAAAGCTGCCGCCGTCAGGGAAGTCGCCAGACGCATGATGCCAACCGGTCGCCTTTGGGGCGATCGCGCCGGTTTGGGGCTTGCTACCATAGATGGCGTTATCAGGTAGTTCCGCGGGCTTTCGCGGAGCGGCGTCTCATGCAAAAGTGCCAGCGTTTTACGTAATGCGTCAACATGCTGGCGTAAAACACTGTTTTGCGCCAGCGATTTCTCAAAGGCTGCCAAACGTTCAGGCGCAAGCTGACCGTCCAGGTAAGCCGATATATCCCTGTCACTCCATCGTTCATAGATCATAAAAAAGATCTCCCACGTTACTGATTACCCTCTAGACGATATTGGGAGGGCAAAAGTTCCACTTCATCCTGAAGAAAAATCTGCATGGCTGAGCGCGCCCGGGCAAGGCGCGATTTGACCGTTCCCAGACGTATGTGCAGAGCCTGGGATGCCTCCTCATAGGACAAACCCAACCGGTCAATCAACAAAAGAACCGCCCTTTGATCCTCGGGCAGCTTTGCCATAGTCCTTTCCAGCATTTTACGCAGTTCGTCCTGTTGCACTGATTCTTCCGGTCGCGCACCCGCATCAACCAGATGCGGATTCGCCTCTTCCTCCAGGTCCCCGAAATCGTCCCACGATATAGCAGGTTTGCGTTTCCGGCGGCGTAATTCATCATAACAAGCGTTGGATGTGATCCGCAGCAGCCAGGCTCGAAATGACCCGCCACGAAACTTCCCCAAACCGCGGTAAGCGGAGATAAAGGCTTCTTGCGTTGCATCGTCTGCGGCTGCGCCATCCTGCATGATGTGATAAGCCAGGTTGTAGGCCTGCGTTTGATACTGAAGAATGAGTTGGTTGAAGGCATCCAGGTTGCCCCGCTGGGCTGCCCGAATCAGCGTGCTTTCTTCCTCCACTTCATCTGCATGATGCAAATTTAGCATTTTGTATCCGTGTCCTGTGCCCATTACAGTTATGAAATTATGTGCAGCAAAAAGATATTTAACAATCAATCTCACACTTGACGTAAACCCAAATTTCGCTATACTTCTTTTTATGCCGGAGTGGCGGAATAGGCAGACGCAAGCGACTCAAACTCGCTCGGGCTTACGCTCATGTGGGTTCGACTCCCACCTTCGGCATTATAAACTAAACGGTGTGAAATTAAAATTCACGCCGTTTTGGTTTATATATTTTTCCATACAAAAGCACCCCCGGTATTGCGGGGGTGCTTTGATTAACCGTATATGAAAGAATCAGGCTGGATCCTGTTCGGCTGCCGCAGTCTCGTCCAGGTCTTGCTCCGCAGGCGCTTCCTCATCGGAATTCTCTATAACATCATCAACATCACTGACAACATCAACATCGCTGATAACATCCACAGCTGGCTTTTCCTTGGGCTGTGGATGTTGCTTTTCCTTCTTGTCCTTCTTTTTGCCTGGTTTTTCTACCTCTTCATCAGCTTCGTCCTCATCTTCCCAGCCTATAATCCAGACGGCCAGGCCTGCCACCAGAACTGTGGCTACAATGAGTGCTGCCCACTGCCCGCCTGTTAGACCGACATCCCGAGCTGACCATACCAGAATGACTACCATGCCGATCGCTAAAACGATCCAGGATGTCCATTGCGGGTGATCATTCACGAATTTTTTAATTTTATCCATGTTTTATCGTCTCCTCAGTTGCAGAGCTTGTATACGTTTAAAAGGGTCGATTGGTTAGATTTTCGCGCAGGCGTTTAACCATGACGCCGTCAGCTCCGGCATTCCACTCCTTAACAGCTTCCCGCCAGGCTCTATGTAAATCATGGACTTTCTGATAGCTGTAATTGAATCCTTCCCAATACTGCACTAAACTTTCACTGGGATTGGGTGGAAGGAATAACATCGCGGCTTCTGCCAGGAGATCAACACCCTCTGCTTCCATTGCTTCAATCAATGCCTGTCCGACAGGGGTATTGTCACCTGAAGGTCCAATCAAAAAGTCAGTAACACGGACAACAAGGTTCTCAACCTGCCAACCAAGTAATCCGGCAAATTGATGATTCCGGTAAGCTATCATAAAACCTACCTGACCGAAACGCTCTACAACAGTTTGACGTGTCAAAGGCACCTCGGATCGAGAGCTATTGACGAAATCGGCAATCGCTTGTGCGTCCGTAAGATTCGCACGGCGAACGGATATGTCCTGTGCCATACCGTTTCCTCCTGTCTTCAAACTGTCTTGAACAGCGCTCGCAGAAAAGACCGCATGGTTAATCATGCCTTCAATATTATACTGCGGTTTTTGGGATGCACAAAACCCCTTTAAACTAGGGCAATCTCATATAGACGCGTCAGTGCAAATATCGTGTCATCCCAGGCGCAGTCAGGAATCTAACATTGATCACAGAATCAAGTATGCTCTAAGCACAAACGCCAGATGCTTCGACTCCGTTCCGGTCGCTGGCACTCCCGTTACTCCGCTCAGATAACAATCTTGTTTTGCCCCAAAATGTAGACACACCCTTATTTAGAAAAACATGCTGGAGTTTACTCAGCTAGTGCGCGGCGCAAGATCCTTCGACTCCGCCCCGCAAAGGCGGCGGGACTCCGCTCAGGGTGACAGGTATCAAGAAATATGTGCCAGATTTCATAAGTTTTCGTTTTGGAACCCATCTTGCCGTTACGCAATCTGCATTTGTTCGGTATAATGAAGGTCAGTTATTACAGACAGCAGTACCCGGGACATGCTCAAAAGCCACATGGATGACGGGAAAATAACTAAAGGTGAAAGTCGTGCAGCAATTAATCTCAGGCGCCCAGGACCTTCAAATCACACTTAATCCGGAACAGCTCGACGCGCTCCGGTTCTACCAGCAGGAACTTGTGGCGTGGAACAACCAATTTAATCTCACTGCAATCACGGACGATGAGGGGATTCAACTCCGCCACTTTCTGGATTCTCTTTCGTGTCTCCTGGCGCTGGAAAAAGGTGAGAGACTTGGCGGAAAGCGGGTCATTGATGTCGGGACCGGGGCGGGATTTCCCGGTTTGGTGTTAAAAATTGTCTGTCCGGGGATACGCCTGACCCTCCTTGAAGCCACTGCGAAAAAAAGCAGTTTCCTGGAGCACATTATTGAACAATTAGCCCTCGATTCTGTGACTGTCCTCACCGGACGGGCAGAAGAACTGGGGCAAAACCCACTCCATCGTGAAAGTTATGACTGGGCGCTGGCCCGTGCCGTCGCGGATTTACCGATTCTGGCTGAATATCTGCTGCCGCTTGTAAAAGTCACCGGACGGATGCTGGCGCAAAAGGGAGAAAGAGCGCCGGCAGAGGTGCAGCGCAGCCAGGGTGCCATTGAGCAGTTGGGCGGTCGGTTGCGGCGGTTGGTGCAGGTTGATTTGCGGGGTATTGCTGAAACCCGTTATCTTGTTCTTGTGGATAAAGTCGCCATCACACCCGACAGGTACCCGCGCCGTCCCGGCATTCCCAATAAGCGTCCGCTAACAACGTAATTACCCCGTTTTGACTCTACCACGCCCTGACTATTGATCCGCATACAGCCAGCGATATTTTGCATAATGTTCGCGAATCAGGCGCACGTATAATCCCGTTTCCCGGAAACTGATTAGTTCAACAAACAGGTCCTCATCGCCCGCCGCCGCATTCCACCAGGCGGCTGAGTTGCCCGGACCGCCATTGTAAGCAGCCATAGCGGCAAATAAGTTATTATCAATGTATGCCAACTGCTGCGTCAGGTACCAGATCCCAAACCGGACGCTGACGTGTGGGCGATACAGATCTGCAGTCTCGTAATCGGGGGGCCACCCCAAAGCCTGGGCAATGCCGGCGCCGGTGGAGGGGATAACTTGCATCAGACCATGCGCAGCAGCAAATGAAGTCGCCTGTCCTTCAAATAAACTTTCCTGGCGCAGCAGTGCAAAAACGAAGAGCGGGTCCAGGTCGTATTCGGCAGCCTGTTCTTCCAGCAGATCCTCGTAGTAGATGGGGTAGATCAACCCACCAATAAATCGGGGAAGCGTCTCCAAATTGTGGCTGGGTGAAAGGCGCCACAGTGCCGCCGCGGCAATAATCGAGGAGCGGTACAAACCGATATCGCGATAAACAAGCGCCAGAGTATATTGTACAAAGGGGTCGTTCGTATACGCGATGCGCAGTGATTCCAATTCAGCGCGCCCCGCGTCAAAATATCCCAACGACAATAACAAGGTGCCGCGCGCCAACCGGGGGTCTGCCAGCACTTCATCGGGCAGCGTAAAAGATTGCTCTGGTTCCAGACCTAACCAGGAAGCCAGCCATATTTCAGCCTCTTTTTGCGCTTCCGGTGAATCTATCGGGGTGGGATTTGCGCGCTCGGGTATAAAAGACGGTGTGCCGGTCTGCCTGGATGCCGCTTGCAGCCCATAAAAATCCCAGGGGTTCAGGGCAATCGCTGCGCTGAACGCGGCTGTGGCGCTGATCACCGCACCGCTTTCCAGGTAGGTTTTCCCTGACCAGAAGTGCGCGGCTTGCGCCTGTGTCACTTTGCGGGTACCACAGTACGAGGTCGGACCAGGCTTGTTGAGCTTCCGGGAACAAGGCGGATTGATAGAAAAGGAGCCCGGCACGAAAGCGTGCATCCGGGGCACCTTTTACGGCAGGGAACTGGTCAGCCGGATCAAACAAATCATCAGGTACACCTTCATAATCAGGATACTGGTTAGCCAGATCAAGCAATACATCAGCAGCGGCAGTAAGGTTATCACTATCCTCTAATAAATCAGCAGCTTGCCAGAGGGCTATTGGAGCCAATGAATGCGCGGGGTGATCTTCAGCAAATGTCCGGTATGTGCGTGTGGCGTCATACGTCCGGTCCAGCGCTGCAAATGCTTCCGCTTGCCCCATCACGGCGTATCCCCAGTATAGATCGTCAGGGTGTGTGTCGATGAGTGTCTCAAACTCTGATAGCGCCAGCGCAGGACTGCCCGCCTCCAAATAAGCCATACCGGCGTAATAGTGCGGCGCGCCGCTGTGGTCTGCATCGGCGTTAACCACGCGGTCAAATGCCAGGACTGCCGGCGTGTAAGCTTCAGCGTAGTAATCCACCAGACCGCGCTGCATATCATCGACAGGGGTTTCGTTATCGACCAATTGGATAAGGGCGCTGTAGGCGTAGGATTGTTTGGGGTATTCATCCACCAGCCTTTGCATGCGCCTGGTAGCTTCAGGTAAATCGTTGAATAATTGCGCTGTTTCCACTGTTTGGTAAAGGATACGCGCGCGTTGCTTCTCGCTGGTCAGGAGGCTTTCAGCCGTGTCGTAAGCCGCCATCGCAGCTTCATAATTTCCCAAAGCTGCCTGACAAAGCCCGGTCTTCTCCTGCAACCGGGGTATTGCCGGGGTGTTGGCGGTTGCCAGTGCCAGCTCATAAACTTCCAGTGCGGATGCATACGCGCTTGCCGCGTAATACGCATCCCCTTCCCATTCGTAAGTATAAGCGTCCAGAACAGGGTAAACCTCACGCATTACAGCGTAGTGCTGTGCCGCTTCGAGGGGTTGGTCGCTTGCCATCAAAATTTCAGCCATGATTTGATGGGCAGCTGCCGTCGTTTCCTGATCCAGGGAAGCGGTCATCAGGGGGGTAAGAACCTCAACTGCCTCCGCATAGCGCGCGTTGGCTAAATGCACCCGCCCCAGACCCAACAGCGCTTGCGCGCTCTGCAGCGCCTCCAGGGGATAGACCTGCAGCAATTGGCTGTATAACATCTCCGCCGTCTCCCAATCCCCGTTGTTGTACGCGTGTTGGGCTGACCGGAACATCTCATCCGGCAGTGGCGTAGGCGTGGGTGTGGGCGTCAGGGTTGGTGAAGGTGTCGGGCTCGGTGTGTGGGTGGCGGTTGAGATAATCAGCGTGGAGGTTGGCGTTGCCGTTGTCCGTATGAGTGGGGATGTTGTGTCCAAAGTCTGCATCCCCGCATCCCACCAGCACTACGAAAATCAGACTGCATAGCACAAAACGTGTTTTCATTCTGATTTGATTATGCCGGATTAACCCGCAGTGTCAACGAAACGCACCCCGCCCTCCTTGTTTTGTGAATCCGGGAGTTTGCGTTATCCTAGTCTTGCTATAGATCAATATCCAAACAAGGAAAGCTCAGATGACAAAGTTTTATACCGGCACCGGCGACCAGGGAGAGACAACCCGTCTTGGCGGACCAGCGCGCATTAAAAAAAGCAGCGCGCTCATTGATGTCCTGGGCGCCATCGATGAAGCCACGTCGGTCATCGGGATGGCACGGGCGACCGCCCAATCAACGGATCTTTGTGCGCTTTTACCAACTGTGCAGCGCCACCTCATCACGCTGATGGCCCACATCTCAGCTACCCCGGAGGCGCGGCAGCGTTACTCCGGTCTTGGCGCGGACGAAGTTGCATGGCTGGAAGACGCCATCGCCAGGTTCGAGATACGGGTTCCCCCCCTGAAAGATTTTGTGCTTCCCGGAGATTCAATCTCCGGCGCGGCATTCCACACTGCGCGGACGGTTGTCCGGCGCGCCGAGCGCAAACTGGTTGCGTTTTCAGAAACAGAACCTGACATCGGGCAAGCCAACCTCGCTTACCTTAACCGGCTTTCATCCCTGCTTTTCATTGGGGCGCTGATTGAGGATAACCTGCGCGCTTCAACCTGAAGCACCCGCCAGCAGCGCGCGATTGTCGACGATCTTTTTCAGCGCACCGGTCACAGCATCAATGCCCTGCTGCCCGGCACGGAAGACGTTTTCATTAACCCACACAGATTCGCGTTCTGCCGCCCGTTCCGCTTCGGGAAAGCGCATCTGGTCAAACTGCAACCGCTCCGGGAAAGCGCTGGGCACCGGCAGTCGTGAGTTCTGCGGTTGAAATAAATCATAACGGTGCATGGCAGGATAACCGGTATCCACCGGAATGCCTTCCTCCCGCAGCGCGTTGACCAGGAGGCTATGATCAAAACCGAAAAACTCAGGGTCGATAGCAAAAATATAACGGTAAAACGACCGGGTCGTGTGCCGGATATCACGGCGCAGTACCCGCACCCCGGGGATCTCACTCAATGCTTCATCCAGATAGGCTGCCATGGCTTCGCGCTCCTGCATCTGGGCTGGAAAGCGCTCAATCGCCACATTCGCCAGGCCTGACTGCAGCTCTGCCATCCGGTAATTGGCCCCCATCGTGTAAATTTCACCGGCAGCGTCATGCGGGCGCCCGCAATCGATAATGCTGGTTGCCCGGTCTGCCAGCTCCCGGGTCGCGCAGATGAGAATACCGCCCTCGCCAGATGTGAGGGTTTTGGAAGACTGCAGGCTGAATGAGCCAAAATGCCCGAAGGTGCCGGCGCCTTTCCCCCGCCACTTTGCACCGTGCGCGTGCGCGCAATCTTCGATCACAATCAAATTGTGGCGCGTGGCGATATCCATTATGGCATCCATATCCGCCATCTGTGCGCCATTGTGCACCGGGATGATCGCGCGCGTCTTTTCAGTCATTGCAGCTTCAATCGCTGCCGGCGAGATGCAGTAGGTCTCGGGGTCGATATCGGCAATGACCGGGATGACGCCGGCAGCCATCGGTCCGGCGGCTGTCGCTTGAAAAGTGTAGGCAGGCACGATAACCTCATCCCCCCACCCAAGTCCGGCTGCCCGGCACGCGACCTCCAGGGTGACGGTGCCATTTGCCATGGCGACGGCATACTCTCCGCCCTGGAGATCAAGGAATTTCCGGATAAAAGCGGCTGTTTGGGGCCCCGGATATGGAAAACCGCCCCAATTTCCGGACCTGATAATCTGTGTCACCATGGCAATATCACGGTCATCAAAAACAGGCCAAACGGGATAAGGTGTTTTGCGAACCGGATCACCGCCAAAAAGTGCTAAGTCAGACATAATACAGCTCCTTGTTGTGTTGTAATCACATTTTACGCGCCTGAGGTATGGATGGACACCCGTTTACTCCCCTGAGCCGCTTACCGCGCACCGGAATCCGATCGTGTTCGCGGCACCGGCAGGACTTCTATAGCCCAGATCGCGTGAAAATGTGCGGATATATTTCCATGCTTCGGAGTTTTGATGGTACCATTGACCTCCACGCAGGACCTTGGATGTGCCTGTTGCCGGTCCTTGTGGATTGTCAGAGGGTGAAACGTAATAGTAAATATCATAATACCAATCACTGACCCACTCATTGACGTTACCCGCCATATCATTAATACCGTAGGGTGAAGCTCCAGGTGCGTGGCTGCCTATTTCCGAGGTATCACCCACGCACAATACATTATCGCTATTGCGATAATTTGCATACCAGCAATTTGGGGGCGCCTCTCCCCAGGGGTAAGTTCTGATGTCGTCACTTCCCCGTGCCGCCTTTTCCCATTCGGCTTCTGTGGGCAGGCGTTTACCGGACCAGGAGCAGTAATCGACGGCATTGTACCAGGTGACCCAGACAACAGGATAGTTGTTATATAGTGCGTTGGTATAATAATCCGCGCGGGTGCTGGAAGATGTAAACATGGGCATTGCACAGGCACCTGCATCAACGCAGGCGCGGTACTGCGCGTTTGTCACTTCATATTTGTCGATTTGATAAGCATCCAGGTACACTGTGTGCAAGGGTTTTTCGGCATAATAACAATCCGTTGTGTCACAGCCCATTTGAAACTCACCTGCGGGAATCGTAACCATATGTCCCGGGATAACCCTATCAATCCTGGTGGTGAGCGGAAGAAATGTCGTATACGGCAGGGTAACGGTGATCCCCGGCGTTGCTGCCAGATGTGCATTGTCCTGAATCCGTGGATTAAATCCCTCAGGAAACTGGTTTGCTGCATTGGCTTGCATATTATTGACGGTAAAAATGATAGCCGTCAATAATATTATGGCACTAATAACAATGACCGACAGCGTCCGAAGTTGATGTTTCATTGAGATCTCCTGTTGTGGTGATTAACACATATTTTATATTGAAGAAAAATATATGTGAAGCGCTATTTCTTTGAATTTTATCACTTCTTATAAACACCAAACTTCAGGGCATTTGCGTACAAAAAATGTACCCCCCTTAATAAGCGAGCCTCCCCGCTTACCTTCGCATGACAAAACCTGCACAATGCTCTCTTCATTGCGGAAGCGTAATGTGCACACCCAGCGCCCCGTATTTTTATTGCATTACCTTCCGGCAATGTTATACTCTCTCGATGCCAAGTGACGTTTTTTTTGCAGCGCCTGCCTCTCCTAAATTATCCAAAGGTGTCGCTTAAAGACTTCGTGACTGACATTTTTATAACATTTTTTCGTACAGGACAGTTATTTTTGACCATCGAACCCAAGCTTTCACTTCAACCCAAGCTTTCTGACGAAGAAACAATCACCATCCATAACAGCGGGGTTTTTTTATTGCTGCGGCTGATTGAAGCCATCACGGGATTCCTGATTGCTCTGGTCATCCCGCGACTCATGGGCCCATCCACCTACGGGCAGTACGTCCTGATCGCTTCCCTCAGCCTGTTGTTTATGCTTGCCAGTACACTGGGGTTTATGCCCGTTTTAGGTCGTTATGTCCCAGAATTCATCAGGAATGGCAATATCCAGGCACTGCGGCTCTTTTTCAGCAATTTGTTTTTAATCAGATTGTTCAGCGCTGCCTTGAGTGCCGTTGCTTTTTTATGGTTTACGACTGCCTGGTTAAAGGATGTCGACCCCCGCATCCTGCAATTCGCTGCTGCGGCAGTGTTCTGCCGTTCGCTTTCGCACTTCACGTTTAACCTGTTCCTGGGCCTGGATCAGGCAAACCGTTGGGGCGTGGGTGATATCATCCGCCGCTTTTTATCTCTGGTGCTGGTGAGCGCCGGATTCTGGTGGAGCGACCTGCTGGGCGCCATGCTGGCATGGATGGTGATTGAGGTGTTTGTGCTTGGTTTGGGTATCTGGTGGGTTCGTGGATACTTCACGTGGCCCAATTTCCTGCAGCAGCCCCACACTATGGCCCCCTATCTTCGTTTTGGCATGGTGTTTTTCGCCAGTAACCTGCTGCTCAGCGCTTTCGAGCGCAGTGGAGAAACACTTGTACGCGTCATTGCCCATGACTACGTGCAGGTTGGTTTCTTCGGACTGGCCTATAATATTTATCTCGCCGTGGGCATTGCGCTTCCTGAATTTGCCCTGGCTTTTGCCCCGGGATTGACCCTCCAGAAGCTTGAAGGGCAAAAAATTACCATCCGCCTCTGGACTGAAAAACTGCTGAAGTGGATGACCATCGGCAGCATCCTTGTCATCTACGCGACCTTGCTGTTGGCACAAAGCACGGTTCCGGTCATCCTGGGACAAGCGTTTGCGCCCGTAGCAGCGTATTTGGTCCCTTTTACCCTATCGCTGCTGGCTGTCGTACCGGGAAGTGTCGCCCGGCTTTTATCCCTTGTCTTTGAACGCCCGCGCCATGTTTTGACAGCGACGATGATCAAACTCGGTATTTTCTGGGTCGCCGCCATTCCTCTTGTCGCGTGGACAGGCGGGTTGGGTGCCAGCGTGGCATTTTTCATCGCATCCGCAGGTTATGGAGCTTATCTGACCTACCGGATGCAAAAGGAAACCACCTATTCTATGCGCGCCTGGCTTGCTGTGATTCTAACTGCGCTGATTTTTATCCCGTTGGTCTGGCTGCGCGCCGGGCTGTGGACCAATGTGGGACTGTTTCTTGGTTTCCTGGTGGGCTATGGCGCACTTTTGTTTGGATTCAAACTGGTGCGTAAGGATGAAGCTGCTAACCTCTGGCGCGCGTTTCTTACATCCCGCACCTTGAAAGTCAAAGCGCGCCACATCATCACCACACCGGACACCCTTTAGGCAATATCCTGCGCCGGTCAGGGATTGCCGGACCTCAATTCATTAATAAAGATATATATCTTGTAAATAGTATTAAATAGTGCTATACTCTGTCACCTATAATGACACTATCACCTGCGGCAAAACATAACATCAAGGGTGATAAACAAGGAGACGCACTATGGGACGCTACACCGGTCCAAAAAACAAACTTTCGCGACGTGAAGGCATCGACCTTTTCGGCAACGGCGGTGATAAACTGGCACGCCGCCTGGATCAACCTCCCGGCGTTCATGGACGTGACCAGGTACGCAATTCCCGGCAGTCTGAATACAGCAAACAGCTTAGAGAAAAACAAAAGGCCAAGCGTATTTACGGCATGCGGGAGCGTCAGTTCCGCCGCTTCTTTCGCATGGCACAGCGGAAACAGGGTCTAACAGGCGATGCCCTGATGCAATTGCTGGAATGCCGGTTGGACAACGTCATCTATCGCCTTGGGTGGGCGCGAACGCGACCCCAAGCGCGGCAATTTGTCAGCCATGGTCATGTTTGGTGGATGGGCAGCCCGTCAATATCCCTTCCTACCTGGTGAAACCGGAGCAAAATATCGCATTCAAGCCCCGGACACAAACGATGCCCGGCATCCGGGCGTTTATGGAAGCGCCGGCACAACCACCTGAATGGATAAAACGTACTGGAGCGGAAGCGCAGGTTCTGCACTTGCCATTAAGGGAGGACATCGAAATCGACGTCAAAGAGCAATGGATTGTGGAGTTTTACGCGCGTTAGCACGGGATTCCAGCTTGGTGTCACAATGCGGGAGCCCTAGCTCTGGTCAGGTCGCCGGTTTGCACGGGTATCGTTGCATGCTATGCTGATGCATCTCCCATGCAGGGCGTGACAGCAGCGCTGCACGGAAATATTTAAGAGTGAGGTTGTGTGTGGCAAACCCTTTGATCCTGGTAACCAACGATGATGGTATCGCCTCCGCCGGATTGCGCGCAGCAGTCGAGGCGCTGCTTCCCCTGGGTGACCTTATGGTAGTGGCGCCCGACCAGCAGTGGTCCGGGGCGGGACGTGGTATGCCCCGCCGGGTCAGCGGTGACCTGAACCCGGCGCCATTTGAGACATACACGGGCGTGCACGTTCCTGCCTACGCGATGGATACCAGCCCCGCGCTGTGCGTGGTCCATGCGATGCTGGAACTGTTGGAGCGCCCGCCGGACCTTGTCGTTTCCGGGATCAACTACGGCGAAAACATCAGCACGGAAATCACCATTTCCGGCACTATCGGGGCGGCGCTGGAAGCCGCGGCTTTTGGTATTCCCGCGCTGGCGGTGTCGATGGCGATGCCGGTAAGCGCCCACCAATACGGCAGCGCGGGTGAAGATTATGCGGCAGCACGCGCCTACACGCAGCGTTTCGCCCGCCGGATGCTGGATACCCGTCTGCCTGCGGATGTCGACGTGCTGTCGATCAACCTGCCTGAAGGCGCCGCCGCCGAAACTCCCTGGCGCCTGACCAAACTTTCCAGATGCCGCTACTTTATTCCCCTGGTGCCGGACCGGGCGAATGGCGAGGGGCGTCCGGGCTATACTGTGATGAATGATCCCGCCAGAGCCGAGGTCAATTCGGATGTCTGGTGCCTGATGGTCAAAAAGATGGTGTCGGTGACCCCACTGTCGATGGACCTCACCGCCCGTGCGGATTTCGGGCAGCTGGATGAGCTTTTGCGCATCGATTGGTAGCGGGGAGCGCTCAGGCTGCACAACGTCCCGTACGGGGCGAATGATTATTCGCCCCTAGGTATCAAGTTAAGAAAAACGATGTGTCATTCCCGCGAAAGCGCCGCTTTCCATGCGCAGAATCTATCCTAGGTTATAGATTACATAATAATGCATTAATCGGTGTCTCGACTTTGAATTAAGCTTTCAGACCTCTCGCTAAACGCAGTTGCTGCGTCTCCCTCCCCTGAAAGGGAGGGGGCCTGTTTTGGATCTGATTACGCTTAACAGCGCCTTAAGTTGATACCTATGGGGCGCACACAGGTGCGCCCCGCACCCCCACCACGCTCTCGTAATATGGCGAGAGGACGGTGGGATACGTGTGTAACACGTGTGTGTACACGACATCGGCTTTCTGGACGACTCCCTGATCCGGACCTTCACCGCAGCCCGGGTCCCTTCCTTCTCCCGCCTCCACCTTGACCCGTTTGACTTCGGACGCCTGCAGCGCCGATTCCTCATCCAGCCCCTCGCGCACCGCCCGGCTTTCCTCCGCATCGAGTTCCTTGATGAGCTCGAGCAGCGCTACAAACGTCTCCTCAATGGTCGCCCGGTCCTTTTCGCGGTTGTATGCCGTCATAATCTCTTCGTAATGGTTCTGAAGGTCCATCCGCAGGGGATTCTGCACCAGCAACCGGAAAAGCCACTTTTCAAAAAGTATATGGAGAAAATGCAGAAAGGGCAAGAAAAAGTAGGGTCAGGGGTAATTTTCTACCAATTTTCGAAATTGGCCTGCCTGCCCTCTTGAAATATAGAACATTTGTTCTATTATAAAGATAAGAGACACAATAAGTCCACATCCACCCGGCTCGAGCGCGGACCTTTGGGCTCACGGGTCAAAATAAACAGTAGGGTGTCTCGTCCTGGTGCAACCCTGATCTGTTGCCAGGGTTGCACCAGTGAATGGAAACGTACAGATTAAAAATGAAAGTGTAAGACGTAAGGATTGTAGCGTCCTGAGTAATTTTTACAGTGGACAGACAATCACCTGGTTGAAAATTTATTCGGGTGACTTGATTTTAGAAAAGTGACGTCACCTGCGTTCTGCCGGATTTTACAGCGCTGCTGCTGCCAGGTATGCGCGATGACAGGTTACCTGCGGTCATGGTTTCGTTTGTGTGTTGATACCGTTTAACCATGGAGCGACCGCCCGGTAACCGTGTTTCAGGGATTATTTTCGAGGAAGTTATGAAAAGACAGCTTAATCCGGATGACGTGCGGTGGGCTCAACGGCGCGGGAGTGTGGCGACGGTGCAGCTCAGCACGTCGTATTCCCGCTATGTGCATGGGGAGGTGGTGATCGAGACGCTTTACCGCTTGCGCGGTGGCGGTGAGGATCTTGATCCACCCTCCAGGATTTTCATGGGCAGCGACCGGCGCGCGGTGGTCACGCAGTTGTGGGACAAGCTGTTTGATGCGGTGCTGGTTGCCCGGGGCTATAGCGCCGCTATCGTGACCATTGACTTCCAGCGCGATGCTTTTGAGGTGTGGGCGCAGGATTTTCTGATTACGGTGATCATTGCCGGGTATGAACTTGGCGTGCCGGTGACAGGGTTGTTTCTGGCAAAGCGAAGAATAAAGCGTAAAACGTAAAAACTATTGCGTGTTGCGTATAACGGTGCTGGATTTACGACCAATCCATTCTGCCCATCGGAAACTTTAAGCAATACATTTTCCTGGGTGTCCGTCAGTTTTCCGCAACGATAGACAGAGTACAAGCACGACGCTTTACTCACAATTTAAGGGATTACCTTTTGCAGGATGTTGTGGCGGGGTGGAACACGTAGTTTGTGAATGCAAGGGTGATTACCACTCCGCCACATTAATAGTGGGGTATCCAGTTTGGCTGCGGCAAACTGGATACCCCAAAGAAAAAAGCGGCGCGGAAGTCTTCATAGGAAAAGTTGGCTGATTATTCCGCGCCGCTTCTGACATTCACCCCCCAGGATGGGGCCTTTTCTGAAACGCACCCCCATTTTCCTTTCCCGCTTGACAGATAAATCTTTGCCTATAAACTTGAAACGGGTTAAATGTATGCAATTTCAAAGCGAAATTCTACGCTTTCAGGAAGGCGCTCGCAGCCACCATCCCTCGCCGGAAGCAACTATTGTTGCCGCACGTCCGGGAATGCTTTCGGATGCCGGGGAGCGCATAGCTGTCATGGTGGATCTTACCCCCCGGCTGACTTACCGCTCCCGTGAAATTCGCACCCTGACCGTTAAAACCTATTGGGCGTCATCCGGCAGCATTGTGGCGCGCCTGCGGCGCGCACTGGCAGCAGCCAACCGGCACCTGCTGCACATCAACAGCGATGCCCCCCCCGGAAGCAAATGCTCCGGCAGTATTACATGTGCTGTGTTTTCCCAGGAAGAGTTGTTTTTGGGGCAGGTCGGTTCCGCATACGCCTTTCTCCTGCATCCCCCGGGGGTTTTCCCGCAATTTGAGGTATTCCCGCGGCGGGAGCGGCTGCACGTGCCTTTAGGCGGTGCTGTTCCACCGGTGATCAACATCAGTTATACAGTATTGGAAGCTGGATGTTCAGCTTTCTTCGCAACGACATTAATTGCTGAATCCCAGGCGCGCGAACTCTGGCAAAAGGCTCTGTCTCTGCCCACACTACCGGACATAACCCACAGTATTACAGAGGAAATGTCAATCAGCAGACCATCGGGCAGCGTCATTGTTGTCAAGGGTTTGGCAGAGCAAAAAAGAACAAACCGAACTGACTGCCGCCCAGTTACGGAGCCAACAACCCCGTGAAAGTGTGCTGTCTCACCAACCAGGATTATCGGGACCGGCAGGACCATTACCGGCTTCACGCGCGCAGGTGGGGCAGGACAGCCGGCCAACAGAACAGCTTATGGCAGCCTCAATGCGCCAGATTAAATCTTCGGTACGGGATACTGCTGCCAAACTCACGCCACAGACCGCTTCGCAACAGGACAAACCGGGAACACCGGACCCTACCGCGCGCACAGGCGCCGCACCGGTAAGCACACCAGCTGCATCAGCGCAACCTGCCATAAGTCACCCACAGACCTCTGCCGCAGCGCCGCAGCGCCAGGAGCGACCCACCCCGGTGGTTTCGACAGCGGTTGGTGCCCCTGTAACGGGCGGTGTCAAAACAAAGGCTGCGGCTCCTGCGTTTGCCGGGATAAAGCGCGCATTCTCTATGCTGCATGATCGAACCGGACGTTTTTTCAGTGTACTGCGTGAACGACGCGACCAGGGCACTGAGCGTGAAACAACGGCAGAACGGGCGCGTCTTCGCAAATCCCTGCGCTCCCTGCTGCCCGGGAAGGTGGATGGATTACGAAATAAGGTACAGAAAAAACCGCCTTCTGAGCGGGGGACTGTTTTGGGCGGTGTGGCGGCTGGGATCACAATTATGGTTATCCTGATATCCTTGACCATATTTCTGCAATATGGCGGACCTCTGCGGGCTGCCGAGTTATTGGCAGAGGCGCAAGACCTGCGAATAACAGCCTATAACAGTCAAGACCCGGATCTATGGTATGAACTCCGTGAATTATGCGAGCAAATCGTGCGCATGGACTCCCAGAATGTGGAAGCTTTGAACATGAAGCTTGAAGCTGAACAGGCTATTGATGCTTTGGAAAATGCAGCCGTACTCAATTTAACACAGCTCATTGACCTGGGAACATCATCTGTTTCACGCCGGATCGTTGCCGGCGGCTCCTGGATTTATGTGCTGGATAGTTCAAAGGACGATATCATCGGTTTACCGCTCAACGAAAACCGGTTCTCCACATCCGCGAGTGTGCCCACTGTGATTCTCAATCGGGGGCAATCCATTGATGGCGGTGTGGTGGATAACCTTGTGGATCTGGCCTGGATTGAACCGGGAGGTCTCTATCCCGATGGCGCACTCTTTACCTATAGCGCGGATGGAGTCCTGTATATTTATGAACCCACCCTGGGCCCCAACAGCATCCAAAGTCAAAAGCTTGAGGGCGACCTGACCGGCGTCTCCGTGACAGCTATGGGGACATATGGGACAAAATTGTACTTCATACGTCGCCAGGACAATCAAATCCTGATGTACGAACCCATCAACGGTATCTATGAATCACCGCGGTTATATTTTGCTGCCGAAACAAATCGCGATTTAGCTTCCGCAACTGACATCGCCATTGACGGGCGCATTTATCTTTTGACGGGAGATGGTTCTTTACACACCTATTTCTCGGGTGCGGAAGATTTGTTGTTCAAAATTACGGATTTGCCCGATGAGGATACCTTTGCGCCCTCGGTTCTGGCGGTGGAGGCTGATCCTGAAAATGGCCTGTTGTATCTTGGCGACACGCAGCGGGAGCGTATCGTCGCCTTGAATAAGGTGGGAGAATTTATCCACCAGTTCCGCCTGCCTGGTAATGAATTAAAGCGGATAGAAGCCCTTGCCGTCAGCGTTATTTTTGATGACGCGCAAAATGTGCAAACGCGCATTCTTTATTTTATTGCCGCCAATCAATTGTACGCCGCGCGCCTGCCCGATTTCCTTTCACCATGATGTTGGTTTCACCATCAGGTTGGTGAAAGACTAAAGTTTTTTATGAGTTATTGATCCTATGGCTTCACCATCTATGCTGCGCACTTTCATTGCTATCCCCCTGCCCGAAGCGCTTATTTCCCAACTTGACCGGATGCAAAGACGCTTGCAGCGCACCTGCCCGGACCGCTGCATACGCTGGGTTAACCCGCACACGATTCATCTGACGTTGTTTTTCATTGGAGATATGGCTGAAACACGTATTGCGCAGATCAGCCAGGTGCTGTCGACCATAGCTGAACCCTACCCCACTTTTACGTTCACCGTAGAAAATTTGGGCACTTTCCCAAATCCGCGGCGTCCCAACGTCATATGGGCGGGTGTGAGAGATACGGAACATAAACTCGCTGACCTGGTCAGTGCGATCAATGCGGGAATGGCGCTGAGCGGCTTTCCCCCTGAGAGCCGGAAATTCACCCCGCACCTGACAATTGGACGGGTCAACCGCCGCACATCGCGCGAGGACAGCGCTGCCATTGGGCTCGAAGTTGGCAGAGCTGCGGTGGGGTTATTAGGCACGGTTGCGGTCACAGAGATGGTTCTTTACCGCAGCATCCTTAAAAATACCGGGGCAGAGCACACGCCGCTGGCACGATTCCCTTTCAGAGAATAACATCGCCGCGCTAAGAAACATAAATCTTCCCGGAAGGCGATTGACGATCTCCGGTCGAATATTCAGGCTGGTCCGATAAATCTCAAACCTTCCAGGATGGCAAACAGCGGTTTGAGTTGCTACATATGGCTGGACACTCAGAACCCATCGCCTTGCCATCGGCGCTTTTAAGACTGTATAACCTTCGCGTATACCTGCAGGGTTTGGCGTGCGGTTGCTTCCCAACTGAACGTTTTTGCGCGTGCCAGACCCTCTTCTTGCAGGCGTCCGCGGATTTGCGCATCTTGGGCGATGCGCAGCATTGCATCCGCAATAGAAAGCGGATCATCCGGATCCACCAACAGTCCCGCCTGCCCGACAACTTCGGGCAAGCTTGCGCGGTCTGACACAATAGCGGGGGTACCGCACTGCATGGCTTCCAGCGCCGGAAGCCCAAAGCCTTCATAGAAAGAAGGCATCACCAGGGCTGTTGCACCGTTGTAGAGCGCAACGAGTTGTTCGGGTGAGGGTTGTTCGATAAATCTTACCCAGCTTTCAAGGCCCATTGTCCGGATTTGCTGGTATATGTTCTCGTAGAGCCATCCGGGTCGTCCGGCAATGGCTAACAGGCTTTTCTCGCCTTTCTTGTGAAGGTGCGCCAGCGCCTCCAGCAATCCGGGAAGGTTTTTTCTGGGTTCCCAGGTCCCCACAAAAAGATAATAACCGGCGTCTAAATCATAATAGTTCAGAACCGGCGCTATGCTGTCTTTTGCCAGGGGCTTGAAACGGTCATCGGCGGCTAAATGCACAACGCTGACCTGCGCGTCCGTAACGTGCAACCTGCGCTTGAGATCATCGCCGGTTGCGCGTGAATCAACAATGACCGCATCGGCATGCTCCACAGCCCAGGTGATTTGATCATTGTAATAACGACGGGCGCTTTCGGTAAGATATTGCGGGTAAATCAGAAAATTGAGATCGTGAATTGTAATGACCATATGCCGCGCCCCCCAGACCGGGGGAATAAAATCTGTCGCATGGAAGATATCGAGCCCCAGGGGTGCGATTTCTGCACCCAGCGACCACCGCTCCAGCTTGTGGTGCGGCGGCGTCCAGGCATTATAGTTTTTGACGTCCGGTAAATGTAACCGGGCAGGGTCCCGGCGGTGCTGGATAAGGGTCAGTCTCCCCGGTGCAAAATAAGGGGCAACAGCGCGTGCCAGACGGCGTGCATAACGCGATATTCCCCCGGGTGCATAGGCATGCAATCGCATATCGATGCCGGTATGGATCGAAGACAGCTGCTTGTGCTCTATATGCATCGTATCACGTTGTTTCTTCACCTAACGTGCTCTACCTAACATGCTATACCCAGCATTACGCCTATTTAGCAGATGCCACCTGCTGATTATGATTGGGTTCTTTTATAACAGTTTTCGTGTTGAGTACAAATGCTCCCTTCTGGTCTCCTCTCTTTGACAGAATGCGCTATGTGTTATGATTACCCGTCGCAGCCCTGGAATACCTGGATCATAACCGGGACTGCCAGAGGAGTGAATTGACACAAGGTTATATCGTACATTATGGTGAGTTGGGCCTGAAGGGGCGCAATCGAAGGAGTTTTGAGCAACGCCTGGTGGTGAATGTCAAGTCTGCCATCAATGACTTGTGCGCCAACAAAGTAAAACGTTTCCATGGCTATATATTGATTGAGCTACCCGTTGAATACCCCGCCGATGAGATTGAAATCCGTTTGAGGCGGGTTTTTGGCATTGCCTACTTTGCGCCGGTCGTTCTGGTAAACCAGGATCTGGAAGCGATAACCCAGGCTGTTCTTAAACTTGCCGACGACGTCATCACTGACCAGGTCACGTTCAGAGTGACCACAGTGCGTGGGGACAAAAACTTTCCCCAAAGTTCCCTGGATGTTAACCGGTCGGTTGGGGCGCGCATTGTGGATCAAACCGGGGCGAAAGTCAAGCTCACGAAACCGGACGTCACAGTACGGATACAGATCTATCGCGAGGCTGCTTATGTATTCGTGCACCGCATACAGGGTGCGGGTGGTTTGCCCGTGGGCTCGAGCGGTCGCGTATTAGCGCTCTTTTCGGGCGGAATCGATTCCCCTGTCGCTGCCCATATGCTGATGAAGCGCGGTTGTGAGGTGGACTTCTTACATTTTCACCTTCTTGCTAACCAGGATCAAATTCTGCAATCTAAAGTCATTAAGATGGCGCGGGTTGTCATGGCCCCTCATCAATATCCAGCCACAGTCTATATGGCTTCCGCCGCACCTTTTGAGGCGGCACTGGCAACTTATGACTCATCCGTAACGACCGTTGTTTTTCGACGCTTTATTATGCGCGTAGCCCAGTACATTGCATTACAGCACAAGATTCCCGCTCTGGTGACCGGTGAAAGCGTGGGGCAGGTCGCATCGCAAACCCTGCAAAATATCAACATCATCAGCCGGGCTACGGATATGCCGATCCTGCGCCCTTTAGTGGGTATGGATAAATTAGATATTGTGGCAGTTGCAGAATCGATTGGCACCTTTGAGCTGTCCAATGAACCTTATAAAGATCCTTGTTCTATGCATGCCCAGAATCCATCCACTTGGGCGCATGAAGATGCCGTCCTGGCATTGGAAAGGGCTGTCGATATTGAGGCTTTAGTGTCCGAAACCATCCAGCATCACATCGAAAAGATAGGTATCTGAGCTTCTGATTCTGAATGTCCGTCAGTTTTCTGTAAAGATAACACAGATATACCAGTTTGTTAACAACTTGTGGAACGACCAGTGTCGTAGTTCTGTGGCGGGGTGGAACACGCAGCTTGTGAATGCAAGGTAGATTCTCACCCCGCCACCTGGTTAAAGGGGTATAGCGGTTGGGGACCAACCGCCATACCCCAAAGAAAGAAATGCGGCGCGGGAGACAGCTTGCGATGCAAAAAGCAGGCATGCCGCGCCGCATTTTAAGGATTGAAGGCGTTCATTTTCGGTCTGATATGGTTTGTGCAAAAATGTGACGGGCGCCCTCTGATTTTATCGCTCTTGCAGCACACCCTATCATGCTCTATACTAAAGGTGATGCTTGGCGGAGCATGCATACGTCAAATACCTGGTATCCCGCTATGTCACAGGTGTGTTGGAGGTTCTGAATGGAACTGCGCGAATTTCTATCCGAACTGGAAAGCACCGGCGCGTTGCGGCGTTTTACGCAACCGGTCTCTCCGCAATTCGAAATCGCCAGCATCATCGCGCATCACGATGGCGAGCCGGTGCTGTTTGATAACTTGGCACAATTCCCCGGATGGCAGGTTGCTTCCGGTTATGTTGCGCAACGTTCCCACTTCGCCCGGATATTAGGGTGCGATGTCAATGCGCTGGTTCAGGTAATGGCATCCGCCATGGCAGCGCCAAAGACACCGCCGTCTCTGGAGCATGCGCCGTGTCAGGAAGTGATTGAAACGGAGGTTGATTTGGAACGGATACCCATTCCGCGTTATCACCCTCTGGATGGCGGTCCTTATATCACCGCCGGCGTTTCTGTCATCTATGACCCTGACTACGGGCGGAACATTTCATTTCACCGTCATGATGCGCATATCTCATGACAGTTTAACCGGGCGGATTGTCGAGCGCCGGGGCACGCACACTGCATGGCAGAAATACGAAAACGGGCTGCCCATAGCTGTCTGCATCGGTCTGCCACCCCATATCCTGCTGGCGGCGGCTATGTCGCCCCCAAAAGGGGTGGATGAGCTCAGCATTGCCAACGCATTGGCGCCGGTCCAAACTGTGCGTGCAGTAACTGTGCCCCTGGATATTCCTGCTGAATCTGAACTGGTATTGGAAGGTGTGCTGACCCATGAGATGGCAACCGAAGGTCCGTTCCCGGATTTGACCGGTACGATGGATGGAACGCGCCAGCAGCCAATTTTTCGTGTGACCGCCATCACGCACCGGCGCAACCCCATTTTTCACGCGCTGTTGCCTGCAGGTATGGAACATAAAAACCTGATGGGCATGCCGCGCGAACCGACTATTTATGCCGCTGTTAATGAAGTGGTGCGCTGTACCGGCGTTGCTATTACGCCTGGTGGATGTTCATGGCTGCACGCTGTTGTTCAAATCGACCCCCGGGGCCCTGAGGATGCACGCCTGGCGATCGAGGCTGCGTTTCAGGGGCACACATCATTAAAACATGTGGTGATTGTTGACCGCGATGTTGACATTCTTAATGCTGCGGATGTGGAGTGGGCAATCGCCACCCGTTTCCAGGCTTCCCGTGACCTGATTGTGCTGCGGGACCAACCCAGTTCCAGCCTTGATCCTTCAGCGCAGCAAATTCCCGGGCAGAAAGCCCGGACGACAAAAATGGGATTGGATGCTACCATTCCCTGGGGCGAGGACCGCCAGGGTTACCTGCGCGTCAATTATGAGGGTGTGTAGAAGAGTCGCGCCTGAACTGTAATAATGCAGCATCTTTTTTTTCTCTTTGGGGCGCATGGTGCGCCGTTCAGGAACATAAATCCATCACTATGTATTGATTGAAGGAGGTTCTTGTGAACATATTTAACCGCATAATCATCGTGTTGCTGATATTGGGTTTAATTGTGGTATTGACAGTTGTCATGGTTTTTCCAGGTCAGATTATGCCTGTAATGGGTCAATTCCTGCTGGACTGGGGCCAATACTTCACCTGGATGGATCAGGACAACAGATTACTGCGCCTGGGAACTGGAATCAGCCTTGCTGTTATCGTTGACCTTGTTCTCGCATTGTTGATATTTCTGGAGATTAAACCAAAACGCAAGCGTTTTATCAAAGTGGAGCAAGTCAGCGGGGGGACGGCCATGGTCAGCCTGGATAGTATCACACGCCAGCTTCTGTACAGGCTTGATCCCCTTCCCGGTGTTGTCAAAGTGACCCCTGTGATACGGCCTAAAGGCGACAAGGTTCAGGCCAGTGTGGATGTGATGGTGACGCGCGAGATGGCTGTCCCACAGATGGCTGATCAGCTTATTGCCACCGCCACCCAGGCGCTTGCAGATGACCTGGGCCTGGTAATCGCGGGCGAACCCCAGATTCGCATCAAACTTGTTGACGGCATGCGGAAGGATTCTTCCCCTTCTTCACAGTTAAACGCACCGGCAGCACCCGTTGAAGTCCCACCGCCCGTACTGGTTGCAGCACCAACTGAGGCATCACACCCGATACTTGACCGGGCTGCAGAAGCCGTTTCTGAGAAGGAGAAGGATAATTGGGCTTGAACGAACACGCGCCATTAAAACCTGATGCATTGATAGAAGCCCTGATCTTTACCTCAGAGCAGCCTGTTTCTGTGACACAACTCGCTGAAGTTCTGAGCTTGACTATGGAAGAAGTTGAAACTGCATTGGTAGTTCTGGAAACGCGTATGGCGACAACCGGGCTGCGTATCCAGCGCAATCGCGGACGCCTGCAAATAGTATCCGCCCCGGATGCTGCGTCGTATGTTGAGGTGTTGTTGGGGTTGGAAGTCAATTTGAGGTTTTCTCAGGCTGCGATGGAGACCCTGGCAATCATTGCGTATGCACAACCGGTGACACGCCCTCAAATTGAAGCCATTCGGGGTGTGAACTCGGACAGTACGCTCCGCACGCTATTGAGCGCGGGGCTGATCGAAGATGCCGGACGTGCCGAAACTTTGGGTCGTCCGATTTTATACCGGACCACATTTGAGTTCCTTCAACAGTTCGGCCTTCAGGAAGCGGACGACCTTCCACCGCTCGAATCGCGGGACGCCCCAAAACCGGAACTTGAGGTTGCCGAGGATAAGGCATAGTGCGTGACCTACCACACCAGGATCAAGTTTTTGATTGTGCTCTGCTGTGTGTTGTTATCAACGTTGCCCGGTGCAACAGCGCTGGCACAAGCGCCCACAACGAGTATCGGCGTTTTCTACATTGGCCCCGAGGACGGCGTCGCACAAGCGATTAACCTGGCTCACCCGTACATAGTCAGAGTGGATCAGCCTGAACTTGCGCAGGTTATTGTCCTCAACAATGCGAGAATCTCTGAGGAAGGCCTGCAATTCTACAGCGACCAGGTTAGAGATAACCGGATTGGGCTGGTCATTTTTTGCGGGAATATGTTCCCCGAGGGATTAACGGATCTTGGCGCCTTAATGGGGATCAGCGCATTTGGACTGACCAGGATTCAGGTTCCTGCCGCCGTCGTTGCCGAAGAGAAAACAGATGGACTTCAGAGATTTATAACCTGGTCGTCTGCTCCTGAAATCTATGCCCGTACAGTAATCTCGAACCCCAATATCCTGCTGCCCCTGATAACGACGGAAACCGGACAACCCCTCATTCAACGCGTGCGCGGTCGGGAGCCAGGACAGACTTTGATCATGGGAGGATGGCTGGACGACCCGGCGAATGCAAGTTGGGCTGATTGGCCCTATTATCACTATCTGGTTTACAGGCTTGATCGCAGATGCCGCAGGGCGTTCGCGGATACTCAATTATGCCGACTACCCCATTGCTGCGGTTCCGCAGCGCGGAGGACGGTGGGCTATTGCCGGTACAGGTATTGGGGTGATCCTGGGAACCGCACTCGTTTTTTACCTTGCGCGTCGTTTTCGATTTATGCGGTCAGGCAAATGGAACTATGAGACGGGGGAGGAAAAATTTGCCAGTCATCGTGGCGCAGCAGATTGGCAGCGTGCGGGCTTTCATCGACCCCTTGCCGGTATGCTTGTCCTGTTACCGCTCAATCTCCTGTTGTTTTTTGCGCTATCCCGATACCGACTCACTATAGTGCCGGATGTTTTAGCCCCTAATCCCCTTGCATTTTCATCCTGGCAGTTAGTGGAACATTGGGCAGAGGTTTTATGGGTTTTGCTGGATGCCGGTACGGGTATCGCCGTCGTCCGATATTTTGCATCGTACCATAGCCTTTATCCACATCGCGCATTTAGTTATTTTCAATTTTATAGTTGGTGGCAATTGGTCATGGGCGCGGTGCAGTTGGGTATCGTCGCCATACTTTCCGCAACAGTTATCCCCGGGATGTCATTTTCGCATCTGAGTTATTTTATATTGATACAATCGGTCATCCGCTTTCCGGGATTTCTAGCAATTTTTATATTGCTTTTTCGCGCTTCACAGCGACTGGATTATGAACAGGTCCTCTACTTTTTTCTTACGTACGGCTCTGCTGCTTTCCAGGCGATAGCCTATGCGATTTTCAAGGTATGGGGCACGTCCCTGCCGGCTTTACGGCAGGACCAAATTGCGTTATTGGGTTTGGGCGCCGGCTTATATGCGGCGGAATGGATTGTGTTTTTCCTGGGCGCGTTCTTATATCGCCGTCACGGATACACATTGGAAGCTTTGTTTCTTCCGGTATCCGATACGCAAGTGGGTCGTCAACTTCTGAGTTTTGGAATCCGTGCGGCATTGGGCTCTTTGGCTGTGCCGCTTGGTGTAATTATTCAACTGCGCGTCCTTGACAGCGTTTTATCAGGACAGAATCAACTGTGGAGAAACTGGCTTATTGCGGTCCAGATCGCTTCAATATTCGACATTCTTTTGCAGCAATTCTATCGTAATTTGATGCCCGCCTTGTCAGAATCCATCGCGTTTAATTACAAAACCTTATTGAGATATTATTTGACACAAGGCGTTCGCTATGGGATGTGGTTGAGTGTGTTTTTATTTGCTGTCTTTACCGCTTTCGGGCAGCACGTTATTGGACTTGTATTCACCGGAGCTTTCCAGCAGGCGGCTGAGGTCCTGGTGCTGCTGTTGGCAGTCGCCGCATTCCGTTGGGGAATATGGCTGGTCGATGCCCTGCTGCTTGCGGCGGAGCGCCCTGGACTCAGTTCTGCGCTTATTATCCTTGAACAAGCGCTGTGTGTGGGTGGCGGCTTATATCTGGCGCCACGATGGGGGATATCAGGATTGCTGAGCGCCTACGCCATTGCACTTTTGGTTCGCACTTTATTGTCCTGGATTCTTATGCAGGGCTTGATAATCCGGGTTCATATTTACATATGGCAGACCCTTATCAGCCCGTTAATCAGCGGTGTGTTGGTGTACTATTTAATCCATGGTATGTTTGAAATCAGCCCGCCACCATGGCAAACCGGTTTCGTGATAGCCGCACTGCTGGCAGGCTTATGGATTTATGCTTTCCTGACAGCTGTGTTTGGCGGTTGGGATGATGCCTGCGTGCAGGAACTCGGGCGCGCGGTACATTTGAGCAGTATCGGCAAACCCTATGCCTGGGGGCTCTGGCAGTGTGTGCGGCTTGGAGCGCGTATTTCACCACTCCATGGACGTTTTCCCATCGTGATTGCCGGTATGGCTGAGGAGCAAGCGCAAGCGATATCTTTTAGCCGTCCCGCTAACCCATGAGTGCTGGTCATGAGACGCACCCACTGAGCAGATTCAATGTGAAAAATGCCCGTCATGGTGTATAACACATGCATGACTCTGCTGAAAATTCCTGGGGATTAAACGCAGAGTCGTACCCAGCAGACTGGGTTTAGACGCAGAGATTTTCAGGTAAGGGGATACAGTTTATCACAGCAGGGTGCCATCATAGCCATAAAGGAGTCATGCGATGCGTCAACGTCATAGAATGTTTTATCTTTTGAGCGTATTAGTATTGTTAAGTCTGGCGTGCAATATCGGAGGGCGCGCAACGCCGGTACCCGACACACCAGCGCCGGACCTTCCCAAGACCGAGGTAACGCAGGAACCGGAGCCGACAAAAAAAACAACATCGGAACCTACAGCCGAACCACCGGAAACACAGCCATCGGCGACGCCGCTCCCAAAGAATAAAGCCTCATCCATTGAAGTGACCAACGCCTCCGGTGCTGATATCGGATACATCTATATTGCCACAACGGATGCGCCAGATTGGGGGGAGGATTGGTTGAATGGCGTCGTCCTTGCCGATGGTGATACCTATCAGTTCACCAATGTTCCGGACGGCATCTATGATATGCAAGCCAGTGATCTGGATGATTTCGTTATCCAGGAAATATGGGAGGTTGAGGTCAAGGGCACTTTCGCCTGGACGATTGAACGCGAGGTAGCTCTGGATATCTTCAACCTGAGCACGAAGACGATTGCGGAGGTCTATATCTCCCCTGTTGGCGCGGATACATGGGGTGATGACTGGCTGATGGGCGATGAAATTCCTGTTGATGGTTCGTATTATTTCTCTGGGATGGATGCAGGTGCGTATGATATTAAAGTCGCGGATGCTGATGGAAAAGCCATAGAAACACTCTACAACTTTGACATTGATGTGTATGCCTTCCGGGATATCGTAGGAACGACATTGCTGCCGACGAATGCGGTCCTCCGTTTTGAGGATGACTTTTCGGATAATCGCAACAATTGGGGACTGGGCACGAGCGAAAGCGTGATCTATTACCCGCCAACGAACGGGGAGTTTTGTATTAATATCACAACGAACAACTGGATAGGTTGGGAATGGTATACGCCCTTCAGACCTGATGAATTCGTCGCTGAAGTGGATTGCAAGCCGGATGCAGGTGTGGACGTATCGTGCGGACTGGGTTTTGGTGAAGACGCTGACAACCTTTACTGGTTTGAGGTGTCCTCTGAATACCAAACCTACGCATTGTTTTTCAAAGTCGATGGGGAATGGCAGGACGACCTCATTTCCTGGACCGAATCCAAAAATATTAACCCCACGGGCTGGAACTACCTGAGCTTTCAACGTGTGAATGGCGTCGTTTCCGTTTTTATCAATGCTATTCTCGTAGGGGAAGTGTCAAGTGACCACTTCCCTACAGGACGGATTGGTATAGGGGGCACCGCATACAGCGATAGCAATGTGAACATCTGTATGGATAATTTGAGCGTGTGGCGGATGGAGTAGCATAGTGCCTTTGGACCTGGATGCAGACGCGCAGCAGCTCATTGAAGCGCTGCGCGTCTGCATTGAACGCCACCCCAAACGCTCTACCCCTGCACAGGCATCTGCAGGGAAAACCTGTGCAGGATATCGACTGCGCCAGGTTGGCGCCGCCAACCCGAACGCCCCTGAGAAAAAAAGTGGCGCGGAAATCGACTTTGAATGCGATCCTCAGGTTATTCCGCAGCGCATGATGCTGAAGTGCGTTACGCTCTTTTGGGATTGTGATATGGCGTGATGCAAAAATGTGCCGGATAGCTTATCCTGAGGCTATTTTAGAATAGTGACGGTATCGCCGTTGACCTGCACAATATCTCCTGTCTGTATCTGCTCGACAGGCATGTGATCCACCATAGGAATATCGCTGATGATCGCGCCAACGGCAACAATGGGTTCGCTTTCGGCATTGATAATTGCAGCGGGTGCGCGTCCGTTGGCTGCCAGCTGGTACAGCACATAAGAGCCGACTGTACTGCCTTTGCCGGTTGGAAAAACAAGGACTTTACCCGCAACGCACTGCCCCTCTAACGGATGCCCTTTTTCTGAAACAATGCCGGTCTCGCCGTCCACACCTCCCAGGAATCCGATGGGTTCCGGCGATACGAGGGCAACGCCTTCCGCATAACCTTCTTTAATGATGCGGACTGTATAAATATAAGGGGATTCTATGGTTGCCATGTGTGTTCTTATAACTCGCTGATCCATCTGCCGGTGAGTGCCGTTTCAAGGCATTGCGCCAATGTGCCAAACCGGGCAGCCACACCGGCAAGATTGCGCAGGTAGTAAGCCCCTTTCGCGGATGGGGTCGCGACGGCGGTGAATCCCAGCGCCTTCACGGGGGCAATCGCCATACAAGCATCTGTGAGAACCTGCCCGCCGGCGCTTTCGATCTTCTCGACCAGCCCCTGGGCAGCTGCTGCCATGCGTACCGGACGCGCGCATGTGATCCACAAAGGGATTGCGAATTTCATTTTGCCCGAGGACAGCAAAGCACTTTCTAGGGTGTCTGCGATCAGGGCAATTTCATTGAGGGAGGCGTGCGGGCATCCAATCCACACCAGGTCGATGTCCTGGACGGCGTCGCTTAACATCGTGTAGCCTGGCGTCACATCGTTTATCGATATAACCCGGTAATCAGAGGTAAGGAGGGATCCCGCTCGTGCTTCCGGCGTGACCCCATCCACATGAAACAGCGCCACGGCACCCGTCGCAGCCATGGCAGCCCCCAGGGCTTTGAGTTTATCCCGCCAAAACGGCGCTTTATACGTCAGGGGCAGTCCCCGGAAAAAAGGGACATCCTCACGCGCCAGTGAGCCGACCACAGCGCCGAGAGCGCTGTAATCCGCAATGGTCTCTATGTGAGCTTTGACTTCCACGACCAGGGTCGCCCATCGGTTCTGGTCAAGGTGCAGCCCGAAAGCCCCCGTGCGCCCGGTGATGGCGGCGGCGATGGCGCCTGGTCCCCCTTCCCGGTTGCTGCGCGCTCCAAGGACACTGTTCGCATAGGCTACGGCTGAACTTTCTGCCCATGCGATATGCTCGCCTTGCTCTGGCAGATTACCAATGAGGTAGGGGGTGCAGGTGGGCACGGGCTCACCATCTCCTACCCCCATCTGTGAGAAAACATCCACAACTTCTCTTTGCATTTGGGCAAATTGGGGGTCAAAACCCTGGGCTTGCCAGCGCGCCATATCCATAGCTGTAGGATTCAGCGTGGTTGGCACCCTGACGCGCGCGCCCTCATCCGCCCATTGGCGCAGAAAAGCCAGTCCAGCTGCGCCTATATTGCGGTACGAGACACCCGATATCTGAACGCTGTTGACGGGCAGCAGATGTTCAGCCCCATAGATGCGGGCTAATGCGACGACAATCTCCATCGCCCGTTGTGTCGCGCGTCCTGCCTCACCCCCTAGCCATGCGTCTTCCTGCCCGGTTAGTTCCATCATCGCTCCAATCCTGTGTTGTTATCCTTATAGATCATCCGGCGTTCCTGTCAACTTCTGCCGGGATTTTCTCATGCTTATTTTCAGGCATTACACATTGAGCGCGGAGTTTTCAAGCAGCGCGTCCAGACCTGATTTCCGCGCCGTATCATAAATGAAAAGGTTGTGCAGGGATGGGCAACATGGTGAATGGCTTCCGTTGTTCTGGTTTCTATTGCAACGTAGGGGAACACAAAAAACTAGCGCGCGGGGTTACCGCACGCTAGTTTTTTCAGTGATGTAGATTTATGTGGGTTTAAAGATTATCTGAATCTACCTCCGGAACCCGGGAAGGGCGTGGGCCTTGAAAGCCGTCAAAATGCCCTCCATGTCGGTGAAAACCACCGCGATCAAAGCCTTCCAGACCGAAGAGCCCCGAGGAATTACCAGATAAGAAGCTGTCCGCCTGTTCCTGCGTAATCACACCGTCCTCCACGGCTTGCTGGACCGCCGATGCGCGCATTTCAACCATCTGATCCCTGAATTCTTCCACGCTGATGCCCAGTTTATCAGCGAGCAGTTTCTCCGGATTTAGATAATCTTTAAGCACGCTGCGCGCCGCCATCATGTCTGCCTGTTCCTGGGTAATTTTTCCATCCGCGACAGCCTGCGCCATCCGGGCTTCTTCGGCGGTTTGCTGTGCTGCTGCAAGTTCTTCCGGTGATATTCCCAGGGCTTCTGCTAACAGCGTGCCTTGATCCAACCCGCTGTCGCTGCCCTGATATCTGGTCATGCCGCGACCAACGATGCCTCCCATGCGTTCATTCTCTGCCATAGCGTCTGCCTGTTCCTGGCTGATGGTCCCATCTTCCAGCAATTTGTCGATCACAGCCTGCCGCGCTTTGTCACTTGCTGCCTGGAGTTCGTCTGGTGTGATGCCCAGGGCGTCAGCGAGATTTGTGTCGTTTTCTCCCCACCCCTCACCTTTGGGCATTCTTGCGAAGAGTGTGCCGGCACGCGGCATGACAGTGTCTTCCCCGGTTTGCGCCATCACGACCGTAGCCCCTGCTGTAAGTACAGACGCGACTATGGTCGCTACTATGACCCATTTCCAAGTTCTCTTTCGAAACATTTTTTAGCCTCCTGAAAAAGTAAAATTTGGTGATGCCTGACCTGTATGTCACGCCATGCATCATTAGTGATTATCATAGCAAGCAGTTGTTTAGAAGATGTTAAGAAGGCGTCGAGATTATATTCAGGTAACCTGAGAAAACGCCATAAAAACGAATAGATTTTGTCAGGCTTTTAATTCTCACGGAATCTGATTGGTATTTCCAGATTTATTATGGAATTTATAACAGCATTTAATCCGGATTTTCTTAAATAACCAAGTCAACATTTACCGCGGTAATAGGAATCACAATCCCCGGATAAATCCGGAAAATCCAGTTGAAAGCTTGAATCCCGCAAAACTTTAACAGAAAGCTTTTGATAAAAGCCGTATCATTTTAAAAATTCCACTGCAGGCAAGTTTGGGAACCTGGCAATGGCACTGGAATATAAAAGAAATATCCACAGGTCATAGATCACCGATCTCAACAAAACAGACCGCTAGGATTAGCGGTCTGTTTTGTTGAGGAAGAATTGATAAAACCTTGGTATACAAAGGGAGGGTTGGCTGTAACGCACTGCTCCCCTATATGTTTGACCATTCATAGGATTTCCAGTGTGGTCAAACCGGCGACGTTTTTTCTATCATCGCCAGTATGTTTTCTGCTCTGTCTTTAGCGATGCCTTTAGCTTTCAGGGCACGCCGCGCTAATTCAACATCCGCACCGTGCCTTGGCATGGATTGAATCAGAGGTTGATATTGTCTGGGGCGTTCGCGGTCCAATTCGATCGCCAATCGCAGTTCCAACGCTTCGCATGGGACATTGTACTGTCCAATGGTCAGGATCGTATAATGCTTCCATGCGCTGAGGTTTTCCTGCTTTTCCTCATCAACACTGGAAGGTGTCTCCAGTGCAGTCATGCTGACCTCTACACCACGAATTAGATGTGTCGCCTGGTAAATCCTGGTGCCCTGGATGAAACCTGGTTTTTCCACTTGAGGGTAGCTGCGCAACGCCTGTGCAAAATCGTCTACCTGTGCCCTGGTTTTTCCCAGCAGGTTGATATCCCGTACAGGTTGGAATGCACCCTGCAATAATCCCGCCGCTGTGCCACACAACCGGTAGTCTTCTGCCTGGATAAAGGCTGTGATGCTGTCTAGCGTTGCTTCCAGAACATCCGAAAACTGCCTGACGACTATGGCGCGCCCGCCATATTGTGCGTTTTGACTCCTGGATATGGGATGGCTTGCGGCTTGTTTTTGAAGCATCCATTCCAATTGCGTGATTGTATCTTTCACCCGCGGTTCACTATGGGCTAAAGTCGACAGCCATTTATCGGTTGCGGATACGATATCTTCATCAGATCGGGGGGTGTCCAGGGCCTGGCGAAGCCCTTCCCGCTGTCCCCCGTCGAGCTGGACCAGCATACGCAAGATCGCCATCATGCTGTAACCCGAACGCCGGAGAACGCGAATGACACGCAGTCGCCCTATCTCGCTTGCGCCGTACATACGGTAACCGTTCTCAGGATTTCGCGGGACTTGAATGAGACCGTTATGTTCCCAGTTCCGCAGCATGTCGGATGTCACATTCATGTACCTGGCGACTTCACCAATCCGCATGGGCTTAAGCGTGGCATCCGTCACGGTACCCCATGCCCATCGTTCAAGGAGCGATGCTGCCCCTTCGGCTTGCGCGCGTTCTGACTGGACCAAAACCAGGACCTGATACGCGCGTTCCAAGGCTCCACCCAGGTCACCGGAGGCTGCCTGCTGTAACATGGCATAACTCTCGTGGCGGATATCGCCTCCCAGCCATGTAAACGCCATCGCAGACCGGGCCAGGCGCATTTGATCCAGATGCGCTTCCGAGAATAGGCGGTACCCGGATGGACTGCGCGGGATCGGGGGCAATAATCCCCATTCTTCGTATTTACGCACAGTGTTGGGGTGTACGGCGACCGCGTACGCGATATCGGTTGTATGGAGATACCAGTTTGTCATAAAAATAGCTTAAGCGGAAGGTGTATTTTAGTCAACAGGTGAGGGTATAGGCTGGATTGGTCCCATATACGTCAACTTAAGGCGTTGTTAAGCCTAATCAGAGCCAAAACAGGCTTCCCTTCCCTCTAGTGAAGGGAACGAGGGTTAGGTCAAAAAGCGTTTCTTAGGGTGAGATTTTGCTATATTGGCACCGTAATTTAAGCAGAAACCCCGGATGGATTCCCGCGAAAGCGGGAATGACAAAACGGTTCCGCTTAACTTGATACCTATGGGATATAGGCTGTCTTGGTCCCTATACGTTTGCATGTTAGCTGGATGCGCTGGCGTAGCGGCGAACGCCGGTTCGAAAAAGGAGCGTGGCGCCCAGGAAGAACAGAATCGCGAGAGCCATGCTGCCGA
Source organism: uncultured Chloroflexia bacterium (assembly GCA_963700595.1). Classification (GTDB taxonomy): domain Bacteria; phylum Chloroflexota; class Anaerolineae; order B4-G1; family SLSP01; genus PWVB01. The sequence goes on along the minus strand of CAVOYE010000005.1, from coordinate 26,415 downwards.
AGAGTGCGCCTGTAGATAATTCGCCGGTTAATGCCTGCGCCGGAACCGTAGTCATTACCCCCACCGGGATAACCCATGTCAGTACCAAACGCAGCCATCCGGGATAAATACCCACGGGATACCGTGCCATTTGAAAAAGTGCATTGAACAGCCATGTAAACAGGAAATCCGGGCTCCAGAACACCAGGGCGCTGAATGCCAGCAGAATTGCGTAGAGTATCAACAACCCCATCGCCAGCATTGTGAGGAAGGTGAACACGCGCAGCGGCGTCAGGCTTTGCCCCAATTGGTAGGCTGCGGTGAAGAGTACACCGCTCCCCAGGAATAAATCAATAATCACAAGCGGTCGCCAGTGCTGGAAACTGGCGAAGAATTGGACATCCACAGGGCGCAAGAGGGTAAAATCAAACTTCCCGGTCCAGATTTCACCATCCATACCTGCCAGCGCCTCAAGGCTGGGGCTGATGAATAAACTTCCCAGGGCACTGAGTACCATGTAAGTCCCCAATAATGCCAGTGTCGAAACTAGTGACCACCCTTGAATTGTTTCCACCTGGCTGAACAGGATCAAAATTCCTAATACACCCGTGCCAAATCCTAACACGGAGTGCAATAAGCTGATCCAGAAATTCAACGGGTAAGCCATAAGGTTCTGGAATCCGATATTAATAAAACGGGAGATCAGACGTAAATAACGCATTGAATACTCCTTAATCTTCGGGATCTAATGGGCTACGCGCCCACAGCAGAATAGCGTTTGATGCCTGCCCGCCATATGACCATGAAAAGCAGCAGTGCAACTGCCAGCCATCCTGATTGCAGGCAAAACCCTGTGAAAACCCCGCGCGTATCTAATTGACCGGTGAGGATCTCGACCGGAAAACCAAGCATATATCTGAAAGGCAGAAAAACAGCAATCCGCTGCAGCACGCCTGGCAGCAAAGCTACCGGGGCAACCTGGCCTGCTAATAAGAAGATAAGTGAATCCTGCAGTGCTAACAGGGCATCGGCGCGGGTGGACCAGAATGCCAGCAGAGCCAACGCATAACCCCAGAAAAAACGGAGCGCCCAGGCAAAAGCCAGGGCAGGCACGAATGCCAGAACATTGGAGAATTGGATGTGCAGCTCCGGGTGCAAGAGAACGGCAAGAACCGCAGTCGCGGGTATGCTGAATGTCATATAGACTAACTTCCCCGCCACCTCAGTGGACAGGGTATCGAATAATGGCGATAAAGGGCGTAATAAAATACGGTTCATCCCGCCGTAACGGATTTCGTCGCCAACCGTCCAATTGACCTGTGCATAGGTGAGTTGATTTACCAGGATCAAGACCAGGTAATAGGCGACAAATTCCCCTCGATTGAGGCCCCTAATCTCTCCGTTCCCCGCAGCTGTGGACCAAACCAGGAGATAGATCAGCGGTTGTATCATCCACCCAAATGCCAGGAGAAAGAAAAAACTGCGATGTTGCAGCCACATCAACCATGTATTTTTAACCAGTGCCCATCCTCCGCGAAGGTTGAGCTCGATTGGGTGTCGGTGCAGGGCATACAGTGTGGTTTGTTCAGAAGCGCCTGTTGTATTTTGTTTCATCGCTTAAACTCCCGATGGTGAGGTTTGCAGCACCTCGCCATTTTGATATATCTGGTCAATCACCGCTTCGATGGGGGGATCTTCCACAGTCAGGTCCACGACGGGCAGTTTGCCGAGAATCTGGGCTGTCACCGCAGGCGCCAAAGTTTTGGGCACCCGGACAGTCAGGCGGTCTTGCTCGCGTTCTATCAGCTCGACACCTTCCGGGAACGTCGCCAGAGCTTCATCTATGTCATAGCCACTGCCCAGGTTGATATGCACCAGCTTAAACGGCGCCAGCTTTTCCGCCAGACCTGAGAGCACGCCGTCGTAAAGCAATTGTCCCTGGTGGATGAGCATCACCCTTGAGCATAACGCCACGACGTCTGCCATATAGTGGCTGGTCAAAATGACCGTCACACCGTGGCGTTTGTTGTATTCCTTCAAAAAGGACCGCAACCTTGATTGCATCGACACATCCAAACCCAGGGTGGGTTCATCAAGAAACAGCACCTGGGGCTGGTGCAGTAATCCGGCGACTAACTCGCATTTCATCCGTTCCCCCAGGGAGAAATTGCGTACCGGTTTGTTTAATAAGCTTTCCATATCCAACAGAGCGATCAATGCATCCAGCGTCTGGCTTAAAACAGCCGGTGAGACACTGTAAATTTCACCCAGCACGTTAAAACTATCCATGGGCGGAATATCCCACAGCATCTGGCTTTTGTTGCCCAAAACCATGCTGATTTTACGCAAATACCCGTGCTGCCGGCGCCACGGAACATAACCCAGAACATTCACGTTTCCATGTGTGGGGTGCATTAACCCGGAGAGTATTTTCAGGGTGGTTGTTTTTCCGGCTCCGTTAGGGCCGATAAAGCCCACCATTTCCCCGGATGCTACAGAGAAACTGATATCGCGCACCGCTTCTACCTCACGATAGCTGCGGTGCAGCATACTCTTCACCGCAGATTTTAAGCCTGGCTGCCTTTCAGGCACGCGGTAGGTTTTAAACAAGTGCTGTACATTGATGGTTGTTTCGGTCATCGGTTGTCATCCCTCCTGAATGAACTATTGGCCTTTACTTTTATCATACAACCCTGGTGTATAAGTGGAGGGTTGCTAAATATATCATGGCGCCAAGTTAAGCGTGTGCAGATGGATTATTTCTAATATTCCTCTTGACAACTTCAATAATGCATATATAATGATATATGCATATCCGGATATACGCATAAACAGTTATTGCTTTGAGCAGCATTTCAGGATCGTTTCACAGGAGGTAACCTATGCATAACATCGATGCTATGTGGGAAATGAACGCGGCGCATCACAAAGAACTTCTGAAGGTGGCTAAAAACCACAGGTCTTCAGCCAGAGTTCGTGAACTGCCGTTCCAACCGATGGTGCGTGCCATGCAACTTTTCGCTGATACCTTAATCGTTCTTGGCTTGCGTCTGAAGGCGCGCTATACCCCAAGAGTTAACAAAATAGCGTAATCTTTTCATCAACCAGAAACCTGGATCTCCAGGTTTCTGGTTTTTATCATCGTTCGGAGGCATACCATGCTCGAAATGAATTTAATCCAGGAACTCCCCGCACTGAAAGTCGAATTTCTCAGATCCCTGGCAGCCCTGTTACCCGGGGAGATATCTCTGGTGATTGATGCTGATGCGATGGAAGGATTTGATCAATGGGTCTATGCGACCCATGCGGCACTGCCCTCAGACCTGCGCGAAGATGCCGCTGTAGCTTTAACGATTGTTACAAAATCATTTGAGTATTATGCCTGGACCAATCAGCTACCCCACGACTCCCCCGTTCATAGGGATTTTGCGGCGTATATCACCTGGATCAATCAGTTTACGGAGCAAGATTTTCAAACGTTGATAAACGGGACAATGCAGGTCGTAGCGCACGCTTGTGAGACAGAAGGCAAGCCAGTCCCTGCTTTAGATGCGGCGCATGAGGAAACCCTGCGAGCATGTTTTACCGAAAAATATGATCCGGTTGTTGTAGACCGCATCGTTGAAATCCTGCATAAACCCATGGAGCTGAAGACCTTATTCCTGTCTGTGGTGACCCGTTTTTGGGAGATGTTCTACCGCCGGGAGTATGAGCGGTGCATGATCCTTGCGGAGAGAAGTGTTGAATATCATAGGCAGCGATCGCACAGCGCCGACCTGGCAGCCCTGTTTACCGATGTCACCGGCAGGCGATTTCCAAAAGATTATGGCGACCATGAAGCGGTGGAGCGCGTTATTTTTGTGCCATCGTGCCACATTGGTCCTTACGTCATGCTCATTGAGTACGAAGATGCGCGAAATACTTTGATGATTCATTACAACTGCCGCCCAACAGGCACGCCCGAATACGAAGAAGCTCTGCCAATTAACGACCTCTTCCCCCCACTGAAAGCTCTGGCAGATGAAACACGATTGCAAATACTCTCGCTTTTGGTGGGCAAGGAACTCTATGCACAGGAGATTGTCGACCAATTGGATATCAGCCAATCCGCTGTATCCCGCCATTTGCAGCTTATGGTGACCGGGGGGTTATTGGATGTCCGAAAGCAGGACGGCATGAAATACTTCGCGATTAATGAAGAGGTATTCACGATGCTGGCAAACAACCTGCAGCGTTTCCGCCGCAGTCAGGGTTTATAAAATCGCCTGTTATTTCGATTGCAGACCAAAGGATTATCGATGGGCACAAAACCGGTAAAATTACTCTCGCCAACGCTTCTTTTATTCATGGGCACGATGATTTTAGCCAATATCGCAGCGATGATGATTTTCCCGTTGGAATCGCTTTATGTCCAGGAACTTGGCGCTAACATTGAACAAGTGGGGCTGTTTTTCACTATTGCCGCCATAGCCCCTCTGCTTTTTCAGGTGTTCGGCGGTTGGCTGTCAGATTCTGTGGGGCGTCTTCAGGCGATAGCGATTGGCAGTGTCTGCGGTGCATGTGCCTATCTGTTTTTTATTTTTGCCCCATCCTGGCAATGGCTGTTCCCCTCATCCATTCTTACATCGATCGCGGTGGCTTTCGTCGCCCCCAGTTTCCAGGCTTTTATCGCAGAGGAATCCTCCGAAGAAAATCGTGGACGGGTTTATGGCATTACCAGTACGATGTATGCTGTGGTCAACATCATCGGACCCATTCTGGGAAGTTTTGTCGCGCAACGCGTAAGTTTCAAAGCCATGTATATGGTCGCCGGGGCTCTCTACGCGTCCGCAGCCCTTATACGCGTCGGGATGGCGCGGCGGGAAAAGCAATCACGCCAGGTGAAAAATGCAGGGGATGGAAAATCCGGACTGGTTGATTTCAAAAACAGTATCGCAGGTGTTTTGGGATTGATTATGGCTGGCGGGATTGTCATGTGGATTTTCATCTCTGATGGTGTACGAGATGTTGCTTTTAACCTCATTGGGCGCCTGATGCCCCTTTATCTTGAAAACGAAATGGGGTTGAGCCTGGTTCAGATTGGCACGCTGCAGTCCATCACGGCAGTCGTGGCTATGCTTTTTATGAGTCCGGCAGGCTGGTTATCCGATAAAAAAGGAGAGCGGGTTTCAATTGTCAGCGGGTTCGGCATGATTGCCGCCGGGTGGTTCGTGTTTTTGAACAGCGCCACCTTTGGCCATTTCATCATCTCCAGGATGATTGTCGGCGTCGGATGGGCGCTTATTGATCCGGCCTACAGTTCGCTGATTTCCAAGGTTGTTCCGCCGAAGTTGCGGGGCACAGCGTTCGGGCTGTTTTCTACCAGTCTGGGTTTAATCTCGCTGCCGGCGCCCTGGATTGGCGCGCGCCTCTGGGAAAGTATCAGCCCCATATTCCCCTTTTATGTTCCGCTGGTTGCGATGGTGCTGATGCTGCCGGTGATGTGGTTTAAGTTTAAACCACCCTACACGAGCCATAACAACAATGAAAGCGAAGGCGTAAAGGCACCGCTGACTAACGCTCAAGCATCCTGAGACTGCGTGCCGAGTCCGTTTGCCTGATGCCCATCCAGGGCCAAGTGCCGCCATGCTTCTCGCACTTGCGCGCGGGTCTCCTCCAATTTACCTGCTGTATTGATCACCACGTCCGCATAAATCAGTTTATCTTCCTGCGGCGACTGCGCCTGCAAGCGGAGGAGGGCATCTTCGCTACTGAGTTTGCGATTTTTCATTAACCGCGCAAGCTGTACAGACTCCGGGCAGGTTGTCACCCAGATGGCATCATAGGACTCTGCCATGCCGGTTTCCAGAAGCTTGATGGCTTCCACGACCACAACCTGGACGTGTAAATCAGCGATAGTCTGCTCAATAGCAGCGATCACCGGCGGATGAACCAGGGACTCCAGGCGCTGCAAGGCTTCAGGATTTGAGAAGACGATGGCGCCTAATTTCTGGCGGTCCAGCAATCCATCCGGGGAAAGAATAGCGGCGCCAAAAGAATGTAAAACGCTTGAATAGGCAGCGCCGCCGGGCATTAAAACATCGTGCGCGACACGGTCCGCATCGATAAGCACCGCCCCCAGTTCCACCAGCATTCTGCCGACTGTTGATTTCCCGGTAGCGATATTACCGGTCAGCCCTATCCGATACGGCAATGGGTGCTTTGCGGGGACTTCTGACCTGACATCTGAATCACACATCATTCACTCAATGGGCAGCATTATCGGCGATCTTGCTCCATTCTTCCAATAAGCGGTTGATCTCTGCTTCCACCCGGTGATACTCCGCCCCAAGTTTCGATACACGCCCCACATCCTGCGCGCGACCTGCTGCGCCGAGGGAAGTCGTCAACTCCTGCATTTGCGCTTCACGCTGGTGAATCTGTGCCTCCAGCGTTTCCAGGTGCTCCTGTCTTCTGGCTAACTCGCGTTTCTCCGTACGTTGCGCCAGACGTTCTCGGTCGCGGATTGCCTGTGTTTCATCCTTTCCCGTTTGATCTTTTTGGGGCGCTGTCCTGCGATTTTGATGCCAGGCATCATAAGCGGAGTAACCTTCATCAAAGATATAAATCTGGTTATCAGCGAGAGCCCAGACCTGGGTTGCCACTTCACGTATCAAATACCGGTCATGGCTGACCATCAGGATTGTCCCGTTGAAATCTGTAATCACTTCCTGCAGTACCTCTTGAGATTGAATGTCAAGGTGGTTTGTCGGTTCATCCAGCAGCAGGAAATTAGCTTTTTGCTGTGCCAGAAGCGCCAGCGCAACGCGAGCGCGCTCACCACCGGAGAGAATGTTGACATCTTTAAACACATCATCCCCGCGGAAACCATAACGCGCTAAAATATTTCGCGTCTCCGCCAAAGAGTTTATGCCCGAGTTCATCAATGTTTCCAGGATCGATTTCCCCGCAATCAGGCTGTCCTGAACCTGCGCAAAATAACCCAATCGTACCGCAGAACCAATCCGGAGCCGCCCCTGTAATGGGCGAAGCTGGTGAAGTATGGTGCGGAGCAGTGTCGTTTTACCCGATCCATTGGGACCTACCAGTGCCACGCAGTGACCGCGGTGGATTTCTGCCTCTTCGATGCTGACCAGCGGGGCATCCTTGGCGTACCCGACAGACAAATCGTATAGTCCCAGCACCAAATCTCCGCTGCGCAGGGTTGTCTGCAAATTGACGTGTAATTGTGATTTTTTGGGCACATAGGCTAAGCGTTCAAGGCGGTTAAGCCGCCGCAAGCGTCCCTTCGCCTGTGATGTGCGCTGTCCCGCCATATAGCGTCGGATGTAATCTTCTGTCGCTGCAATATGCTGCTGCTGCGCTTTATATTCGGCTTCACGCCGGGCTATCCGGTCGCTGCGCTGCTCCATATATGCAGTGTAATTTCCCCGGTACATCTGCAACTGACCCCGTTCCATCTCAAAAACCCTTACGGAAACAGCATCCAGAAACGCTCTGTCGTGGGCGACAACCAGAATCGTGCCCTTCCACCCGCGCAATTGATCTTCCAGCCATTCTATACCGTTAAGGTCCAGATGATTGGTGGGCTCATCCAGCAGCAGGATATCAGGCGCCTCGAGCAGCAGGCGCGCCAGCAAAGCGCGAGTTTTCTCTCCACCGCTCAGATGGGACACAGGGGTGTGCAGCGCGTCTTTTTCGAAGCCCAACCCGCCAAGCACCTGCCGGATGCGGGTTTCATATGTAAATCCCCCGCCGCGTTCGAAGGCTTCCTGTTTCTCACCATAACGTTCCATGGCATACGTCATTTCAGCTTCATCCTGGGATGCCATCATGGCTTCAAGGCGGTGTAATTCAGCTTGCTGCGCCAATAAATCAGCGAACACAGCCTCCATCGATTGCCACAGCGTCCCTTCTTCAAGCAAATCCGGCACCTGGGGGAGATAACCCAACCGGATGTCGCGAGCTTTATAAACATTGCCGCTGTCGGGTTCGATTTTTCCAGCCAGGATATCCAGGAGCGTACTTTTTCCGCAGCCATTTGCACCCACCAGGGCAACACATTCACCCTCTTGCAGTTCCAGTGAAATGCCGCTGAAAATATCATTGACGCCGAAGTATTTGCTTAAATTTGATGCTGTAAGGTGTGCCATACCCGAAATTATACCAGAAATTCAAGGCTACTCAGGCGTGTGAATTTCGGAATGGGGGCAAACCAGAGAAAAAGCAAGCGTTGTCAGGTTGTAGAGCAGTTACTCACCCATTCTGAAATTCACCTGGCAGTTTTGTACTCAGAGGACTTTGTCTGGACCAGCTTGCTGGTCTGAACGCAGCTGCGGTTGCTTATCGTGCTACACTGCTTAATATATTATTTCAGCCTCAAAGTTGAAAGGCATGGGTTGTACAAAGCACAGCTTGCAGTTTTGGTATATGCGGTAGCTGGTACGGACGTTCTGCCCATACCTTACAGCGTAGAAAGTCCATTTTGATCATTGATCTGTATTGTCAAAGCGCCATTGTAGATACATAGCAATACATAAAGATATAATCCATTTACCACATATTGAATTTGAGGTGCTATGATATAATTTGTATGTGCCTACGATAATTTTAGCCACCAAACTGTATATCCCTCCGCCTCGGCCCAAAGCTGTCCCCCGCCCCCGCCTGATTGAGCGGCTGAACGAGGGTCTTTCTTCGAGCTGCAAACTCACTCTTATCTCCACCCCGGCTGGCTTTGGCAAGACCACGCTGGTCAGCGAATGGATAGCCAATTGTGGGAAACCGGTCGCCTGGCTGTCGTTGGACGACGGGGATAGCGACCCATCACGCTTTCTGTCTTACGTCGTTGCGGCTTTGCAGACAATCAAAGCGGAGATTGGTGCAGGTCTCCAGGGAGTGTTTCAATCCCCACAACCGCCATCTCCCGAGATGGTTCTGACGACCCTGCTCAATGAAATCAACACCATCCCTGACAATTTCGTCCTGGTTCTGGACGACTACCATGTGATTGATTCCAAACCGGTTGACGAAGCCCTCACCTTTCTACTCAATCACTTACCGTCACAGATGCACCTGGTCATCGCCAGCCGGGAGGACCCCAATCTACCCCTGGCCCGGTTACGCGCCCGGGGCCAATTGACCGAACTGCGCGCTGGCAGACTTGCGTTTTAGTCCCTCCGAAGCCGCCGAATTTCTCAACCGGGAGATGAACCTGAACCTCTCATCGGAAGACATTACTGCATTGGAGACCCGCACCGAAGGCTGGATTACCGGCCTGCAATTAGCCGCGATCTCGATGCAGGGAAATCAAGACACCACCAGCTTTATCCAATCTTTCACGGGCAGTCACCATTTCGTGCTGGATTATCTGATTGAAGAAGTCCTGCAGCGGCAACCCGAGAGCGTACAGACTTTTTTGCTGCGCACATCTATCCTTGACCGCCTGTGCGGACCGCTGTGTGACGCTGTTTTGGGTTCCCTTTCTGCTTCCGGGCAGAAAACGGCCTCCGCACAGGAGACTTTGGAATATCTCGAACGCGCCAACCTGTTCATTGTCCCGTTGGATAACGAGCGGCGTTGGTACCGCTATCACCATCTCTTTGCCGAATTGCTGAGGCAGCGGTTAAACCAGAGCACCGCTTCGTTCATAGAGGATGCGGAGAAAGGTGTGACCGAATACCACATCCGTGCCAGCCAGTGGTACGAGGACCATCACTTGGAAATTGAAGCGTTTCAACATGCGGCTGCGGGCAACGATATTGAACGGGCCGAGCGATTGATGGAAGGCAGGGAGATGCCCTTACTCTTTCGCGGCGTGATGACCACTATCCTGAACTGGCTGATGTCGCTGCCGGCAACGGTGCTGGATGCCAGACCCTTGTTGCGGGTGCGGTCAGCTACGCTGGCCCTGATGAGTGGTCAGACCACAGGCGTCGAAGAGAAATTGCAGGCGGCCGAAGCAGCGATTGCTGACGCCCTGCAAGGCGCCGAACCGGACGACAAGACCTGCGATCTGATTGGACAAATTGCCGCCGCCAGGGCTACGTTGGCAGTTACTCATTACGATGCGGCGGAAATAATCACCCAGGCGCGCCGCGCCCTCGAATATCTGCCTCCTGAGAATCTGCGTTTTCGCTTTACGGCTAACTGGACGCTGTCGAATGCCTATCAGCTTCAGGGCGACCGCGCCGCCGCCAGCCGGGCCTGTACGGAAGCCTTATCAATCAGCCAGGTGTCTGGGAGTATGTTTTCGCAGGACTATTGGCGACAATCGCCTGGGGACAGCTACAGGAATTGGAGAACCAGCTTTATCGGGCGGCCGAGACCTACCAGTGTGTGCTGCAGCTGATGGGTGATCAGCCGCTGTCGAATGCCGCTGAAGCGTATCTTGGTCTGGCCCGTATATGCTACGAGTGGAACGATATGGATGCCGCTGAGCAGCACGCGCAGCAGAGCCTGCAACTGGCGCGACAGTATGATCGTGTGATCGACCGTTTCATTGTCAGCGAAGTGTTCCTCGCCCGCCTGCAACTGGCCCGGGGTGATGTGAACGGCGCAGCGGTGCTGTTGGCCAGGATTGAGCAATCCGCGCGCCAGCCAAACTTCTTGCTGCGGATGCCGGAGATCGCTGCCGCACAAGTGCTTGTCCTGCTTCGACAGGGCGATCTGGCGACCGGCCGCTCAGCTGGCTAGAGCATATACGAACTCCCGTATCAGCCAAGCCCGCGTTCATCTGGCCCAGGGAGATCCGTCCGCAGCGCTGGCTGTGCTTTCGCCATTGCGCCAGCAGATGGAAGCCAAGGGTTGGGCGGATGAACGCCTCAAGGCCATGGTTTTACAGGCGGTTGCGCTCCATGCAGCCGCTGCGATGGCGAAAAGGACAAGGCTGTACAGCTGCTGGGTGAGACGCTGGCGCTGGCCGAACCGGGCGGTTTCATCCGTCTCTTTGTGGACGAAGGTGCCCCAATGGCCAGCTTTGTTCGAAGCAGCGACACTTGGGATTATGCCGGACTATATCGGTAAGCTGCTGGCGCATTTGAAGCTGAGAAGCGGAAAAGCGAAAACAAACCTGATTTGCCCCCGACCTCACCTGCCCAGCCCCTGATCGAGCCATTGAGCCAACGCGAGCTAAAAATACTACAACTGATTGCCCAGGGACTCTCGAATCGTGAGATCAGCGAGCGGCTCTTCCTCGCGTTAAGTCCTGTTAAAGGGCACAACCGGATTATCTTTGACAAACTACAGGTTCAAAGTCGCACCGAAGCGCTCGCGCGTGCTCGTGAATTTGGTCTGTTGTAGCCTGACCGACCGTCTGCTCGCAATCTTATCTGCGTTCAAACCTGGCATCAGGCACTGCACACCAGCGTTCCATAACACCAAAGCTTAGAACGACCTCTCTCTGTAACCCCAAAACAATACTCTACTCAATACTTTAGTATCTATCCATACATACCGTATTGCCTCTATAGTATTCGTATATTGAGCATGTGGCATGGAATGTGATGACCGGCCACACGAGGTACAGGGAAATGTCAAACAAACGCAACTTAAAAACGGCTCCGAGTCAACCCTGTGGTCTATCAGATCAGGATCAAAGGCCATCTGGGCTCGTGAGTGGACAGACTGGTTTGAAGGCCTGACCATCACGCTGGAAGAGGACGGCGACACGCTTCTAACCGGTCCGGTAGTCGATCAGGCTGCGTCTGCATGGCTTGCTGAAAAAAGTGCGTGACCTGGGTATGCCCCTGGTCTCGGTCTGTCCTCTCGAACACAGCCAAACGGATGCGTCAGACGTCAAATCGTAAATGGATAGCAGTTGCTTGGAAAGGAGGTTTGCCTTTGATAACATTTTTAGCCCATTTCAACCACCGGTAATCGGGTGGCGACCATAATTTTATGCAATATGAAACTCATCAATATCATTCAAAAAGGGGTAATAAAAATGAATACAAGCAAAGAGACCGCAAGGAATCTGCTGGATGTGAGGATAATCCTTGCAGTGCTATGGGTAGCTGGAATGTTAAGTAGTTTAAATGGGGATACATTCCGCTTGAGTGCTATGACTGAACCTTTAGGAGTAAACTCCGAACAATTATCAGTGTTTGCGGTGGTGTTATTGGTCCAGGTTTTAATGAGTGGCTTGACCCTGATGTTGAAGTCTCCGGTGAGTCGTTGGGCCAACCGCATCATAGGCATATTCCACGCGATGTTTATTTTAGTTTTTGAGGTTCTGCATCTTTTTGTATGGCGATCTGCTGGTTATGAAATAGTTTGGTCAACAGCACAACTTGTGTTTGCCTTACTGGTTGTTTGGTACGCTTGGAAATGGACTAATCCTGAAGAGTAGTCCGGCAGATGCGTCAGATGTCAGATCGTAAAACTCATCCATATCGTTCAAAAAGGAGATAAACATGAAAACCTTGCAGAAATTTGGCGGTTTCGCCGCGCTGTACCTGGCAGTCGCCTACCTGATCGGAATGACCATCTTTCTCGTCGTTCTGGACTACCCCAGCATCACCGACCCGGCCCAAAAGGTGGCCCTGCTCGTCGAGAAACAGATGGTCACCTTTTCGACCAACCTGCTCATGTACGTGTTCTTTGGCGTTTTTCTGATCGTCCTTTCGCTGGCGTTGTACGAGCGGTTGAAGTCCGCTGCACCGGCGATGATGCAGGTGGCAACCGTGATCGGGATCGTCTGGGCCGGCTCGCTGATCGCCAGCGGCATGATCGCGAATGCCGGGATCGCCCCTGTCGTCGCGCTGTATGCCAAAGACCCGGCCCAGGCTGCCTTGACCTGGCAGGGATTTGAAACCGTAGCAAGCGGACTGGGCAACGGCAATGGCGAAATCCTGGGCGGTCTTTGGATGCTGCTGGTCAGCCTGGCTGCGCTGCGAACCGGCGGGCTTCCCAGGGGACTGAATATCCTTGGCTTGTTGGTTGGCGCGGTGGGCATCATCACCATTCTTCCGGGATTGATCGACCTGGTCGGCGTTTTTGCCTTGAGCCAGGTTATCTGGTTCGTCTGGCTGGGGATCGTGCTGCTGCGCAGAAATCCGGGCAAGACAGCGACGAACGAGCTTTTGAGCGCGGCATAGATTCGCACTATAGGGGAGAGGGAGGTTGAATGCCCTCCCTGAAACCCTCCTCTGTCAAATCATAAACAGACGTAGGCGGCTTATTACGCCGAAATCAATCACAACAAGGAGATAAAAATGAATAATGAAACGCATTAAAAAATAGCCCACCAACTGTGCGGTCCAGTACCTAACCACATGTATAGTTTGAAATTCGCTGTTTCACGTATGGGAACCCTTATCACTATTGTATCGTCTTAGTATTTGCAGAGAAAAGATAATCAGTTTATGCGCAAGGAAAAGCACAATGTATGACTGGCAAATGATAAAAACACATAAAAAATCTAGGACAGATAGGAGACAAACAATGAAAGGCAGCTTAAAATCAATTCTTTTTATTTTACTGTTATGCATCCTGATACTGAACGGATGCATGAATACGGCTTTGTCAGCCGGTGGAGGAACAACGATTACTGAAAACGATGGTCCACCTGCTGCGGTGCTAGAAGCACAGGCTTGGCTGGGTATGCATCTTGGTGCATCAGTGGAAGAAATCAGGATCGTCAGCATGGAGCAGGTGGAGTGGACAGATTCTTGTTTCGGACTGGGAGGTGCGGCTGAAATCTGTGCAGCCGAAATTACGCCCGGCTGGAGGGCATACTTTGAGATCAATGGACTACAGTATGAAGTCCGCTTTAATGAGACAGGAACCATCGCTCGCAGCCCGCAGCTTTAACCATAGTTGCACCGATCGGTATTGCATCGTCTTAGTATTTGCAGAGAAAAGATAATCAGTTTATGCGGAAGGAAAAACACAATGTATGTTTGGCAAATGTTAAAAACACATAAAAAATTCAGGACAGATAGGAGACAAACAATGAAAAGCAACTGTAAATTAATTTTTAGTATTTTACTGTTATGCATCCTGATACTGAACGGATGCATGAATACGGCTTTGTCAGCCGGTGGAGGAACAACGATTACTGAAAACGATGGTCCACCTGCTGCGGTGCTAGAAGCACAGACTTGGCTGGGTATGCATCTTGGTGCATCAGTGGAAGAAATCAGGATCGTCAGCATGGAGCAGGTGGAGTGGACAGATTCTTGTTTCGGACTGGGAGGTGCGGCCGAAATCTGTGCAGCCGAAATTACGCCCGGCTGGAGGGCATACTTTGAGATCAATGGACTACAGTATGAAGTCCGCTTTAATGAGACAGGAACCATCGCTCGCAGCCCACAGCTTTGACCATAGTTGCACCGATCGGTATTGCATCGTCTTAGTATTTGCAGAGAAAAGATAATCAGTTTATGCGGAAGGAAAAGCACAATGTATGACTGGCAAATGTTAAAAAGAAATAAAAAATTCAGGATGGATAGGAGACAAACAATGAAAAGCAACTGTAAATCAATTCTTTTTATTTCACTGTTTTGCATCCTGATACTGAACGGATGCATGAATACGGCTTTGTCAGCCGGTGGAGGAACAGAGCCTGTCATCGGGATGCCGAATCCGGCAACAGTTTACTGTAAAGAACAGGGTGGTGATATTGAGATGCGTACCGATGAAAACGGCACGTATGGTGTATGTCATTTCAACGACGGTTCCAGCTGCGATGAACGGGAATTCTTCCGTGGGGAATGCGCGCCCGGCACCGAATTTGGTGACATCATTGAAGAGACCAAGGATGCTGAAGCAGAACCCATCATCGGGATGGCGAATCCGGCAACAGTTTACTGTGAAGAACAGGGCGGTGATGTTGAGATGCGCACCGGTGAAAACGGGATGGTCGGGATATGTCATTTCAGTGACGGTTCCACCTGTGAAGAATGGGCATTTTTCCGCGGGGAATGCGCGCCTGGACTTAATATCAGCGAAACCTTCCCAATCTTTGGCTGGTACGGCACTGTCGCCAGTCCGCCTGCCAACCAACCTTTCGCTTACTATTTAACACTCTATCCCAAAGAAGCAGGAAACGCCGGGCTGGTCCCAATGAACGATGAGGTTACAGTGCAGCTTTCATATCTGCGCGATAGTGGACGCCTTGCTCATTTCTGGGGGGCCCTTAACTGTGCGGTTGCGGGATATAATGGTTGCCAGGTTGAGGTTACACGGGTCAGACCCGATGGTCCAGGTGAATTCTTTGCACCTGATCCAGTGGATGGTTGGCAAGGCACATTAAGCAGCACACCATTTGGAGAAGCTGGTTCATTTTCTGACGACTTCTTTATGCTGACCGCAAGTGAGGTTACCCCCTGGGCAACACGGTTCCCGGTTCAATACGGTATAGACACGACAGATCCCGCAATAGCTGAAACACTCGATGCACTGCTGGACACCGGAGCGATCTTCAGCGTTTACGGAGAACTTACCTGCGGCATACCCGACACAGGAGGTTGCCAGATACGCGTCGAACGCATCGAGGGTGGGAGGGGTTTCATACCACTCCTTCGCCGGTAGCCGTGGTTACAGATGTTGTAGCAGATTGGTACGGGGTTATCAAGAGCACACCCGTAGGAGCCCAGTTCGACGATTACTATGAAAAATCTGGTTACAACAGTGACACATATGGCATCTCATCCAAGGATCCGGTCATTGCGCAGCAACTCGCAGACATGCGCGATTCCAATACGCAGGTTCGCCTCTGGGGCGTGTTGTTGACAGATGTGCCCGATTGTGGCGGTTCTCAAATCGAAGTTACCCGGATCGAAGTCAATCGGCAACCAGAACCACCCAAGGTGGTTGAGGATGTGGTTGAGAACTGGGTAGGTGTCATCGTCAGTTTCGAACCGGGAGCGCAGTTTGATGACTACTTCCAGGTCATGGATCAGGCTGGTACCCGGGTTGGGATTTGGGGTGAGGGTGAATTGGGCACACAACTCGCTGCACTCCGTGATACCGGCACCGTCATCCATGTCTGGGGTCTGGTTCGCTATAACGTTCCCGATGCGTATAGTGCTCAAATCCAGGTGAGTCGCATCAAACTTGACTAAATCTCAAGACATAATTCAAAAAAGCATAATCCAGAAAAGGACGGCAAACTTGCCGTCCTTTTCTTCTGTGGATAACTGGATCCCATTTTACACTACATTTGTTACCCCATCAGAGCGTGGATGGTCCACCTGGATGAGATCCTGGAACAAGCATCCAAGCTAAAAAAATTGGTCTATTATTTCTGGTAGTTCCAAAACGGCTATATATAGGATTGTAACGCTGAGTCAAAGGATCTATTTTTGTGGCAGGCTATAGACCCGCTGGGGGAAATTTGGATCTTGGTGTAAGGAATAGCGACTTTACGCGGGGCAAAACAATTGGACATATAAATTTGTAATTCATATCTCCTTAAAGTATGTTCCTGTTGTCCGGTCTATGTTCATAGGTATAATGAAAGGTGTTGGGTCGTCCGTTGTGCTGTTTGTTGTGGGAGGGATATGGCGTTAGCAGCGTTTTCCGGAGATAATATTTTCGTATCGCAGGCGGATTTTCTTCGCGCCTGGGCTGCGCTGCAAACCTGCATAGATCCCAATAAAACAAACAGCGGTGCACAATTACTTCCCGGACTGGTAAAGTTACCATGAGCAGTGTTTATTTCCTGATCGATAAGGTTTTGGGGAAATACAAAATCCTTGAGCACATTGGGCATGGCGGTATGTCCGAAGTCTATAAAGGGGAGCAGCTCCAACTGCACCGTCTTGTCGCCGTAAAAGTCCTGCATCCCTTTCTGGCAGATGATGAAGGTTTTGTTGTCCGTTTTCAACGCGAAGCCCGTATTGTAGCGACGCTGCGACACCCCAATATCGTACAGGTTTTTGACTTCGATTATAACGAGGAATTGGACCTCTATTATATGGTGATGGAATATATTAACGGTCCAACCCTGAAATCACGCCTGGTCCATGAGTCCCTTTCGCAGGAATATATTGCCGCAACGTGCGCAGCAATAGCCGACGCGTTGGATTACGCACACGAACGCGGCATGATTCACCGCGATATTAAACCTGCTAATATCATGTTTTTGGAAGACGACCAACCGGTATTGACGGACTTTGGCATCGCCAAAATGCTTACCCTTTCCGGGCTGACTGCCAGTGGTGCTATGGTGGGCACCCCTGCCTATATGGCGCCTGAGGTGGGCAGCGGTAAACCGGGTACGACCTACTCGGATATTTACGCTTTGGGCGTGGTATTGTACCAGGTGATTACGGGTAGCTTGCCTTTTAACTCTGAATCGCCGATGGGCATCGTTATGCAGCATATTAATGAACCTGCCCCCCATCCGTCTTTGTTAGCCCCTACGATTCCCCCGGCATTAGAGGCGGTCATTCTTAAAGCCATGGAAAAAGATCCCGCTGCGCGTTTCAATCGGGCAGGAGCTATGGCTGCCGCGCTGCGCCAGGCGATGGGCTTAGCCAATCCAAATGGGAGAATTACGCCGCTTCCCGTGCATAAGGTCCCGGTTGAGGTTGCTGTTATGCCCCCGCAGGAAGGGCAGACGGTCACCACCCCGAGAATTTATTCGACGCCGATTATCGATAGATTGGTGAAAGAAGATGCAGAAGCATGGGGCATGCCCGAGGGGGCGCCTGCGGACGATAATATTGACCCCATGACCGGTATCGCAGATTCTGAAGCTCTTGCCGGCAGCGCCAAGCCCCGGCAGCGCACCGTCTCTCTAAAAAATATGTTATGGGGATGGTTGCTGATCCTGGCATTAGGCATCACCGCGGGGGGGCTGTGGTATGGCATAAACGGGGGGATACCCCTCACTCTGCGTGGATATCAGGCGCAGGTTCCGACCCAAACGTTGCAGAACGTTATCAATCTTCTCAACCCGACCGGAACGCCAGTGCCGTCTCAAACGTCTTCCCCACCACCAACACCCAACCCAACTGCGACACGTTTTCCAACTTTGACGGCAACGCCTTTGCCGGAACCGTGTATTCCCCGGGGGTTTGTGGATCAGGTCAGAATTGAGCCCGCTAAGGTCGTAGGTCCGGGGAGCGCCCTTATCGCTATACTATCGATACGCAACTCTGGTGAATGCGCATGGCAATCAGGCGCACAATTGCAGTTTGTGTCCGGGACATTGATGGAAGCGCTTGATGTGTTCCCCCTTGATGCGTTGTTACCCGCTTCCACACTTCAAATTCACATGCCGCTGCTTGCCCCGCAGGCTTTCGGAACCTATACGTCCGTATGGGAAATCCGGCAGCCTGACGCCACCCGATTGGGCAATCCCGTGAAAATTGCAATTACTGTGGATGACCTTCCTACAGCGACCCCACTACCGCTGCCGGACCTGTCAGCGCTTGAAACCACGCCTGTCCCTCTTACGCTGCTGACCCCGGCGCTTTCAACCTGGCAGCATGTTTCCGGGACATTCCGTTGGCAGGGGACAATCCTGCTGCAAGCTGACGGTGGTCAGGGCAGTTATCGCTATTACAATGGTACTGTACAGGAAGAGACTCTTATTGAAGGTGGCAAACTTACCTTAACGGCGCAGCGCTGTGAGCCATTACGGTTGGATGTTTGGATTATTTCCGGGGTGGAAGTCTTGCATCGACAGGCAAAGATTCCCTATCCCGAGCTTGGTAGCTGTAATTGAGGCAGCATGGACGCCAAAAAAATGGTAGCTTTGATCCGGCAGCGCGGGATCAACGACCCACGCGTTTTAAGGGCCATGAAAACAGTGCCCCGCGACAGGTTTGTGCCGAAACTGAGTACCGCAGCGCTTATGGGGATCACGCGCTTTCCATTGGACACCAGCAAACAATCTCACAGCCTTATATCGTGGCACTGATGACCCAGGCGTTGGGGGTGCAGCCCGGGGATCGTGTCCTCGAGATCGGTACCGGTTCAGGGTACCAGGCGGCAGTCCTCGCTGAGATGGGGATGGATGTGTACACAGTTGAGCGGATTGATGCCCTCTATGATGCCGCTATGCAGAGACTCAAGACTTAGGATACCCAATCCATCAGAAACTGGGGGATGGGTATTACGGCTGGCCAGAATGTGCTCCTTACGCCGGGATCATCATCACCGCAGCGCCGGTTCAGCTTCCGCCTCTCTTGCTTGACCAACTCGCCGACGAAGGGCGGCTCATAGTGCCGATTGGACCGGAGGGTGGATACCAAACCTTGTGGAAATTCACCAGGCGCGGTACAGCCATCGATAAACAAGACCTGGGCGGTGTGATGTTTGTGCCATTTGTCAGCAATGCGGCATCCGAACCAGGATGATATAGATTAACAGTTCAATTTCTTCTACAAGATAGCTTTCTACATTTCCCTGAACATCGTCAACAGACGCTTGCCCTTGATCTGCCGAAACGTCGCGCCCTGACTGACCGCAAGTCTGACAGTCTCAGCGTCCACGACCAGCGTCCCGGAAATCGCATGGACGCCGGCATCCAGTAAAACCGGGGAAAGCGGCGTCGTTGCTCCCAGGACCACGACAAAAGCATCCTGCCTGCAATGCGCCAGCAGATCATCAAAAGTGCCGTTTGCGATGGAAGTTCCCGTTATCGCCACCACATCGGCGCGGGGCAGAATATCCGGCGCCTCTGAGGCCGGGAGGTCGTCCCCCTGCGGGTTGCGCTCCAGGACCCATAAATTTTTAGCCGACTGTTTTAACCGCGGCGTAAAAGGAAAATGCCCCACTACGGCAACGTCACGTCCTGTTCCGCGCTCCAGAATAATATCCAGCGCATTCACCTCACGACATAAACCCAGGTCCACATCCAACAGGGCGTTCAGCGTCGCGAAGCCAATGCTGACCTCTGTCATATGCGCAGAAAGGGACAAATTCAACAGATCAATGACCGGATAGTCCAACAGGCGCCCGGCATCTTTGACCGGCAGCTCACCCCCATGATGGTGGTCGGATTGTTACGCCAGTGCAGAAGCCAGTCCTCCGTGGATACCCGCGTATCCTCAACGACGACCAGGGTCCAATGGCTGCCTACGACGATGTCCACGACTTCCGTCCGGGTCAGCCTTAGCGGTGACCTCTGCGAGTAAGTGATCTAAGATGTGGTGCATCTATGCTCCTCCTGTTTGGTTCACAATGCATCTTAATTCACGACGTGAAATAGCACAAACCGGGACTGATGGCGGGAGCCATGACACATCAAAGACGTTGGTTTATTCCGCACCGCCAGAATTGCTTAAGGGGTGTTCCGGTTGGCAACGCCAACCTGAACACCCCAGTAAACAAGCGGCGCGTAGATTTATCCTGATCATGGCTAAACAAGAGCAGAAACGGGCGTATTTACCGTTTCTGCATGTGTGGAAGGTGGTTTTCCTTCCACACACTGTGGTTGGTGGTTTTCCTTCCACATACCCGCGCCGCTTCTGGAATTTGCCCTTTCCTAGAACGCCCCCCTGGCAGGTTTGATCTTGACATTATCCGATTTGGTTATTATAATGTTATTATATTACACTGATTGATACATCAATCATCCGCGCAGGTAAAGAACCCAGTGACAAACGTTGACCGCAACTCGCCCATACCGATCTACCACCAGCTCAAAACTGTGCTCCAAGAGCAGATTGAGAACGGCCTGTGGCGTCCAGGGGATCGCCTTCCCACCGAGCAGGAACTGTGCCGAATGTACAACATCAGCCGCTCCCCGGTACGACAGGCGCTCAAAGAGCTAGAGTACGAGAGAGTGATCCTGCGTCGTCCCGGACTGGGCACTTTTGTCGAAGAATGCGTGATCTCAGACCCTTTCGCTGACACCCCAATCCAAACGATGAGTTCAGATCCTCATTGGTCGAGTGTATCGATCAGGCTGCTTGTGCCTGGAACGCCAAGCACCCCAACCTGAGAGCCACGTTCCAGGTGGATCTGGTCAGCCACAATCAACTCTACAACCTGTTGAGCGCGGCAGTGGGCAGTGGTACAGCGCCAGATATGGCGATGGTGGATGGCGTGTGGGTAGCCGGGCTGGCACAATCTGGCTTCCTGTACGCTCTCCAAGATCAGGCGGCCAGTCCCGAGTGGAATCACTCTGAATTCATCAAAGACCTGCATCCCGCCTTTGTCGAGGCCAACTCCTACGCCGGCAAGCTGTATGGACTGCCGGTCAAATCAGACGCTTCATTGCTCTGGTACCGCAAAGACTGGTTCGCCCAAGAAGAGCTAGAGCCTCCACGCGACTGGGATGACCTGTTGACCGTCGCCCGCCACTTCCTTCAACCTCAGGTGCAAGAACGGTATGGATGCGCCTACCCGCTGGCCTTCCCCGGAGGCGCGGCCGGCGGAGAAGCGACTGTTTACAATCTGATGCCCTTTATCTGGTCGGCAGGCGGGGAGATTTTTGACGCGGAAACAGGGGCCGTCGTCCTGAACGGGCCCGGCGCGCGGCAAGCTCTCCAGTTTCTGCGAGAGCTTGTGACGCTGCACCACGTCAGCCCGCCCGAGGTGGTGGACTATGACGAAAACACGACCCCCCGCTTGTTCGCCAGAGGGAAAACGGCCATGGCGCTCGGCGGTAGCTACGAGAGCGACCTCATTCTTAATGCAAGTGGATGGACGGACAAAGAGTTCATGCAGCGAGTCGGCTACGTAGCGCCACCGGCTGCGCCAGATGGCCGCCAGGTCTCGACGGTAGGAGGAACCAGCTACGTGATCCTGCGGCAATGCCCCAGCCCCGCACTCGTGATGGATGTCCTCAAAATGGTCACCGATCCCGACGTCGTCGGGGACCTGTATCGCTCTATGCTACAGAATCTACCCTGCCCCTCCTTCAACGCCCTTCTCAGCCCAGAGGCCGATCCACTGCTGACGCAAACGTCACGCATGATCACGTCTGGGCGCGCGCGCCCGTCAATCCCGGAATACGTCAAGGTCTCCCGTCAGTTGCAGGCCATGTTCGAAGCAGTGATCTCCAACAGCACTCCCGTTGACGAGATCGTGCGGCGCGCGGCCGAGTTCATCGGTGCAATCAGCGAACGACCCTATCAGCCGCAACTGGCGTAATTCCTGCTGGCGGCTTTAAGCCGCCTCGCCCGAAACATCCAGTCACATCAATACTCCCCCCGACACATACCAGGGGGAAAGGAGGAAGCGAAAGACACAAATATAAACCGAAGTTCATTTGCCGAGTTCAACAGTTAACTAACAAAATCAGGAGGAAAAGAAAGTGAAGAAATATGCATTAACTCTAGTAACAGCCCTGACCGTCTTGGGCCTGGTACTGACAGCCTGCGGGCCAGCAGCGACGGAGGTGCCGACCGAGGTCGCTCCCACCGGCCCGACCGGTGAAGTGACACTCTGGCACGCCTACCAGACCGGTAGTGCGGAGGAAGACACCCTGACCGTGCTGATCGAGAACGCCAGGGCAGAGTTCCCAGACCTGACCATCAACGTCCTGCAGATCCCCTTTGACCAGATCTTTAACAAGTGGCAGACCGAGGTCGCGGCCGGAGGTGGCCCCGACATGTTCGTGGCCCCCAACGACGACCTGGGCAACATATCCCGCGCGGGTCTGGTGGAGAACCTCGATTCCTACCTGGCGGGCAAACTGGATCACGTTTCGCAGGTTGCCGTTGACGGCATGAAGGTGGACGGCGTCCTTTACGGCGTGCCCGAATCGGCCAAGGCCGTGGCACTGTACTACAACAAGTCCCTGGTTGACACGCCCCCCGCGACCACCGACGAACTGCTCCAGATGGTCGAGGATGGCACGCCGATGACCTTCTTCATCGGCGCTTACCACATGTTCGGTTGGTCAGGCTCGTTCGGCGGCCAACTGCTGGACGCCGATAACAAGTGCATCGCCGACCAGGGCGGTTGGGCAGAAGCCATGGAATACCTGCTGGCACTGAAGGAAGCTGGCGCGACCTTCGACGCGGACTATGGCGTGGCTGAAGCGCCGTTCCGCAATGGGGAACGGCCTTCTTCGTCAACGGCCCGTGGGCGTTGGCGGACTACAAGGCCGACCTGGGTGATGACCTGGGCGTGGCGCCGATCCCCAGCGCCACGGGCTCTGCGAACCCGCTGAACGGCATTGACGGCTTCTACATCAACCCCAACAGCGAGAACAAGCAGGCAGCCGTTGACCTGGCGCTGTTCCTGGTCAACCAAGAATCGTCCCAGATCTACACCAACCAGGCCGGTCACGTGCCGATCCGCGACGACGTGGAGCCTGCGAACGATCTGAACGCTGGCTTTGCTCAGGCCTCCGCCACCGGCTATCCGCGCCCGCAGAGCGTAGAGTTCGGCAACTACTGGGCGCCATTTGGCGACATGTTCACGAAGGTGCTGGAAGGGCTATCGACCCCGGCGGACGCCGTAGCCGAAGCCTGCGCCGCCATGAACGCAGCCAACAACAAGTAGTCTACACGGAATCTGAATGAACGAGGGGAGCGCTGATGAGGCGCTGAAGCGCTCGTCAGCGCTCCCTCCCACGCAATGCTGTGTCACGGTTGAGCCTATCACGGAGGATAGAGTATGGCAAGCAAAGCAATCCCCTCGGCATCATCCTGAACAAGTCACCATTCCAGCGGTGGTGGCGGCGCCCCACCAGAACTCGCGCCGCCTACTTCTATCTCGTCCGGCCTTCCTCATAATGGCCATCATCACGTTCTACCCGCTGGTCTATCAAGTCTGGATGTCATTCACAGACTATGGTCTGGCAACCTCCGGGTTGGCGCGCCGGCGCCGAACCCGGGTGGGCCTAAAACTACCTGGATATCTTCACCGGCGACCTGGCCAGGGTAATCCCGAACTTCAGCTTCTCGCGCACACTAATCTTCAACTTGGTGTGGACATTCACCAATGTCCCGGTGCACGTCGTCATCGGGGTACTGATCGCCGTGCTTCTCAACACGGAAGGGCTGTGGTTCAAACGCTTTTACCGGGCGATCTATGTCCTGCCGATCATCCTTCCCACGCTGGTCATCGCCACCGTGTGGCGAAACATGTACGACGCCAACTATGGTGCCATCAATCAGTCACTGGCGGCCATAGGAGGGCTTCCAAGTGTCCCGGAGGTCTTCCACATCCGGTTGTTCCAGATCGGCCACCTCGCCATCTCCTGGTTCCTGCCTGGAATGCCGCTGCCGCTCTCCTACTACGCCATGCTGATCGCCAATATCTGGCTGGGCTGGCCTTTCATGACCATTGTCGCCACCGGTGCTCTGCAGAGCATTCCCAAGGATCTGTACGAGGCAGCCTCCATCGACGGGGCAAGTCGCCGGCAACAGTTCTGGAGGATCACGGTGCCGCTGCTGCGACCGGCCATGGTCCCGGCGGCCGTGTATGGCATCACCTTGACCTTTAACCTGTTCAACTTTATCTACATGATGTCCGGAGGTGGGCCGCTGCGCCAGACGGAAATCCTGGTGACGACGGCCTTCAACCTGGTGAACGCCCAGCGTTTGTACGGCGTAGCAGCCGCCTTCAGTGTGATCATATTCGTCGTGCTGGGAGCGCTGACACTGTTCACCAACCGGATGACCAGGGCCACAGAGCGGTACGACATCTGAGGTGAAAGAGGAGGTACGCTGCATGATCACGAGAAAAAACTCCCCCTGGGCAAACAACTATTGTATCAGGCGATGGCGCTGCTGATCGCCTTTACCGTGATATTCCCCATTTTGTGGATCGTGAGTCTGTCGCTCGATCCGCGCAACATCGCCCGCCCCACGGAATTCCGACTGATCCCACCCGGGGCGTCGCTCGACGCCTATCGGCGCGTGCTGGATCAACCAACGGCCAACCCGGTGACCTTTGCTGAACTGGCCCTGAACCAGCTCAAGCTGGCGAGCGGCGTCGCCATACTGTCGGTACTGCTTGGGATCTTTGCAGCCTACTCGTTCTCGCGGTTCGAGTACAAAGGGCGCGCCGGCCTGATGATGAGCGTCTTGACGGTGCTGATCTTGCCATCCATTGCCACGATAGCCCCCCTGTTTGTGATGCTTAACCGGATCAACATTGATATCGGCTCGCTTCAAGTTCAACCTGCGCAACTCGCTGTGGGGCGTCGGGCTGGCGCTGATTTCCAGCCAGTTGCCATTTGCCGTCTGGAATCTAAAAGGCTATCTGGACACGATCCCCCGCGAATTGGAGGAAGCGGCCCTCATTGACGGCGCCAGCCCCAACCAGTTGTTCTTCAAAATCATCATGCCCATGGCCACCCCGGTTCTGGCCGTGACCGCGTTCTTTGGCTTTAACGCCGGCTGGACCGAATTCGTCACCTCCTGGATCTTTTTGACCGATCCCAGTGACTTTACCCTGGCGATGTCGCTCTGGAACATGACCGGTCAGTACTCGGAGACACCCCCTGGTCGGCGTTCTCGGCCATGGCGTTGATGGTAGCCACGCCGGTGGCAATCGTCTATCTGCTGCTCCAGAAATACATCGTCAGCGGGCTGACCATCGGCAGCGTAAAGTAGCGCCGGATTTGCGCAGCAGGAAGCCAGATTTTTAAAAAATCTCGCTTCTTTTCGCCCCAGATAAGATAGAACCGCGAGCATTCGTGTTAAATTTTAGGTACCAAGTATAATCATACCTATGTCCGAAAATGATCTGCGCGATTTACTTGTTCAACAGTCCGAAGGGATTCTCTCTTTAGGCGGCGCCCGTATGGCGCTGGTGGATGTCGAGGCTGGGTTTTGGGCCATCCGGCGCCAGATCGAGGCTTTGATTGGACCCGGCTTGACCAACTCTGTTTTCCAGCAGGCGGGCGCGAATGGCGGTGCATCTTTCGCCAAAACTTTCACTTCCACAATGGGCCTGTCAGGCGCGACTGCTTTCTCGGCCTGCTTGCAGGTATATCAGCAGGCTGGATTTGGGCAATTCGAAATCACTAACCTGGATTGGCCGATTGGGCGAATCTGTATTCGCGCTGACCAGGCCTTCGAAGCCTGGATGTTTACGCAACACAATCAACATAGCGGAACGCCATGCTGCGCCTACACCGCCGGTGTCCTGGTTGGCTTTGTAAATATTATCACCGGGCGTAACGATGTGGTGTGCATTGAACATACCTGCCAGAGCAAGGGTGACGCATTCTGCCAGTTTGAGCTGCTCCCGGCAGCCGACGCCATGCGACCAGACTGTGGTTTCCTTGACTGCCCGATCCAGGGATTGGGCCGTCAGCTCAACTTGCTGGAGATGCTCTTCGAGCGCGCCGATGGGGATTGCCATTATTGACCCTGAGTACCGGGTCCAGCGTTACAATCCTACCTGGGCGGATTATACTGCTCGTTATGCACCGTCATCAGGTGCGCCGCTCGTGCCCGGCGTTGGATATATTTCGACCACATGCCTGGTACAGAATCCACGGTCAAGCCCCTGTATGACCGCGTGCTTTATGGGGAAACCGTCCGGGAAAATAGCGTGCGACTGGATTCA
>CAVOYE010000004.1:0-207461 GCA_963700595.1 uncultured Chloroflexia bacterium | reverse complement strand
ACCTTCAAGGCGCGTATCAGCATGTGACCTGCGTCTACCAATCCGACAATCCATTACAGTTTGACCTCAAAGACAACGTGACCACAATCAACGCGCATGCCCCGGAAATCTTTCAGGACGAAAGAGGAGACTGGTACATCTCCAGCGCGGAATGGCCTCATCGAGGAATAAGTATTGCACGTCTTGTCTGGGAATGAAGTTGGTATAGTGACGCGTCTTGAAATTTGACAATTTAAAACATATATATATGCTTTAATAATAAGGCGATCAATAAGGAGAAGTCATGCTCATTTGGTTTGAAGGCAACAGCGAAATCGAATGCAACATTCAGCAATTGAAGCATGACCTCGCGAACCTTGGAGAGCACTATGTCGGGGTCGTGAGTCTCATGCCAGGATTGACCAGTGTTGAACTGTTGGAGGAGGCTCCGACTTTGTGACCATCAAGACCAATGAGGGCCTCATGACACGCACGAATATCACCAAACGTATTGAGGCTGAGAGCGTGGTTGTGGAATACGATGAAGAATATCAGGCGGGGTCAATGGTTACGACCAAGTCGCACTTTGTGGATGCGTTCACAACCAGCGACACTGGCGTCAAGCATCACACCATTCTCAGCGGGGTCGAAGCCCCCGGACTGTTAGGCTTTTTCTACCGGAAGTTCGGCAGCGGCAGCACGGGTAACGCTTTCCTGACATCCTACAAAGCCTACCTCGAGAATCTAGGTAAATGAATCCAGACAAATGACCTGAATAACCTCTCGCACAACATTGCGCGGTGTTTGTCCTTTGTTACCCACATATCAAGTAGATTGGGCAATACCAAAAGGAGTATTGGAAGGGATCATAGCAATACAGTTGTGCCTCAGGCTGTATCAGGTTATATTATGAAAATAACTGCATTAAATCCAGATCAAATTATTACTTTAAATGATTACCCACTATATAGTCATAGTGTTTTTCGGAAATATTACAGCAAATGCAAGAACGGGGAAGATTTAGCTTTTGTTCCACTCATCAGCAAAGATATTGTAAAAAAACACTTTTATGCTGAGCTTCCACCATCTTCCGGGAATTTGAAAAGCATAATTCCGCAGCCCTATATTTTATGCTGGATGGAACAGTCACAGAACAACCGCATTGACACTTGCCGGGCATACGATTGCGGTAATCATCTACGAAACAGATGAAGATATTATAGAAGCCCGTAAATTAGTCGTCACAGGTCAAATTCTCAAGAATGCAACGCTTGATTATACCCTGGAAGAAAATTGCGAAATATTACACCAGCACTTTAGAGAAAAGCCGTATTTTATGACCGTTCAACAAAAAACAGACAAACTGATCCGGGATAATTTCATATCTCCGCAAGAGTTGACAGGTCTTGCCTGAATAAACAGAAATGATGTATTGTGTAACTACCTCTACTATGATCCGCCGAAGTTTTAAAACCCCCTTTCTGCAAATAATCCCCTGAATCACACTTCGGATGATAACCCTTATACTACCTTGCGAAAATGCCAAACCGGGAAAAATTATGTTTGACGCGCCATCTCACATATAAATTTTGAACCTTTTGGTGTTCAAATGGCACATGAAGAGTAAATGGTTATGCAATCACAAGACTTGTATCCTGGTCATGGGCTTGGGTATCAAATAAAAGCTTTCATCACATATTAGATAGCAATAAATGATAAATGGCTGATCAGCATACAGATGATATAAACCTGCTGCACCTCATCTCGCAAGGGGACGAGGATGCACTGGCTACTTTATATACCAGGATGAGCAAACTTTACAATTACATTTTACGGGCTTTGAGCGACCCGGATACAGCAGAAGATGTATTACAAGATAGCCTGGTGACCATATGGCAAAAAGCAAAGACCTTTCGCGGTGAGGGACGTGTGATTGCCTGGTTGTTTGGAATTGTGCACAATAAAATCCTGAGAACCTTCCGCGAGAAGAGAAATAAGCCCTTAAACGATTTTATCGCAAACCCCGGCAGGATGGAAACGCGGGTAGATGACGAATTGATCGCTGATCAGCGTCAAATCTTGTGCGCGCCGGGACTCGATAAGCTTTCATTAGAACATCGTCTTGTTTTAGAGTTCTGCGTTTTTTATCATGGTATGACGATGAAGGAAATATCGAAAATCTGTGAGATTCCAGTTCTGGCACAGTAAAAAGCCGCCTGAGTTATGCCAAAGTTGCCTTAAAGGGGATTTTATCCCGCGAAAGCATATCGGTGGGGATCCGATATGAAAGTGCATGAAAAGATCGAGGCTCTGCTCCCATTTTATATCTCTGGGCAGATAAACGAAGACGATCGCATCCGGGTAAAAGCACATTTGGACGACTGTGCTTTATGCAAGGAAAGCCTGAAATTATGGCAAGACGTCTCTCAGGTGATGGCAAGTGAGTATAAACCTTTGCAGGCACCTTCCCAGGTACTGGTTAATACCCTGGAATCCATCCAGGAGGATAGAGGTGAAGTCAACATATTCATAAAATCCTGGCAGATTCTGCTGGCGCAAATACCCTTTGTCAACAAGGAGATCTTGCCCGCCTCTCTGCTAATTCTCCTGTTAGGCTTTGTCATTACCGTTATCGCGGATAAGGTTACCTTTCTTTTTGCCCTGCGTTGCCCATTGGTATCCGCAGGAGGGTTGGCACTCATCTACGGTAAGGAACTATCCAGCCACGACTTGTGTCTTTCAACACCGACTTCACAAATCCAGATATTGTTAGCACGATCGGCATTGGTATTTGGTTTCAATTTTATACTTGTTGTGGTGCTTTCCTGGGGACTTTCGCTGAACTACTCCATCCATCTAATATTACCCTTGATCATAGCCTGGTTAGCGCCGATGGCTTTTCTTTCCACATTTGGTCTCTGTCTATCGATATTTATCAATGCAGAACAGGCTATTTTTATCTCGTATTTTTGTTGGTTGAGTAAATATTTAATGTATACACCAGAGTCCAAAACACTGCTAGGACACACAGGTGAGGTGTTTCTGCTCTTCTGGCACTCACCAGTTGCACTGTATGGTGTCTCAGTGATCCTATTTGCTGCACTGATGATTTATATGCATGGTTCTGTCAGCAGCACAAGGTATTTAGCCAGACGTAGCAATTAATCAAAATCCGGTCAAAGGAATATCTATGAAAAAGTTTTTGGGCATCATCCGGTACGAATATCAAATGGCCATCCAGCGGAAAGGCTTGCTGATCATAGCGCTGTTATTTGCTGCATTTTTTATTTATATCTGGGTAGATTTAGGTGTGGAACTCGACCTGAGTGGTGACATTCACCAACTGCTGTTATCTGAAGCCGGTCAAACGGTCTTTTTCCTGAATTTTATTCTACCCGGTTATTGCCGGAGTTTCAGCTGCTGACCGGGCTATCCGAGACTATAAATTAGGCGTAACGAGAAATCCTCCGCTCAACCGGCACAACTAATATGATCTATGTGTTGGGAAAGTACTTTGGCGTTGTTTTTTCATTGATAACAGTTGAATTTCTGATTGTTTTATTAATCAGCTCATTTATAGTCATAATTTTTCAATGGCCTATCCTTTTTGTCATCTACAACCTGTTGGCAGTTGTGATCCTGTCAGCTCCCGGATTATGTTTTATCACAGCCTTTTCATTAGCATGTCCTCTGATCATGCCGGTTCGTGTTTACCAGATATTATTTACGGGATATTGGTATCGGGGAAATTACCTGAGCCCGAAGGTCATGTCTACCGTGTCAGATACGGCTGCTGAATGCTTCCGGGAAATATGCCCTGATGGCCTTTTATGGGGTGCAAATATCTGTAGATTCACCCCAGATTGCCCCCGGAACAGCTGTTATAAACATCTTTGTGCTGCTGGTCTGTGCTGGGTTTGCCCTGGCTGCTATGATATCTTACATCGGGCAGAATGAGCAAAAGGGTTAAGGACCGAATTATGTTGATCAAATTCAAGTATACTTTCCAGGCATTCCAGAAGGATCACTTCTGGTTGCCTGTAGGGGTCATGGCCTGATTCAGCGTTATAGTGATATTCATACCGGCGGCAAATCGGTATAATACGGCGCGAGCCTTCCTAGGTTTTATGCTTCCACTCATAGCCGGGGGACTGTCTGCCTACGGGTTTCTAGCTGACAATGCACTTGAGCTGCAATTCACCACCAAACACTCAGCCTGGCGTATGATTTTTGAGCGATTGGGGATTATTTTTTCTATGATCTGTGTAACCAGCCTGAGTTATCAGATCATTGTCGCTTTATTGGGTATTTCTCTCGCGCCACTGGGCGGCATCGTACAGCGTCAGTTGGTCTGGTTTATTCCCTGTATGGCTTTATTGGTATTTGGTGGATGTGCCTCTTTGATAACGAGAAGCCCCAGTGGTGGGTTCGCGTTAGTCGGTGGCGTATGGATTATCCAACTCGTGGCGAGAGGCTGGTTTGCCCGGAAAGCAGTCCTGCGAAACATACTGTTATTCTTTGGAGCCATGGATCCACTTGGACAACTGCGGATTTATAACCAGCTCACCTTAACAATAATTTCTCTTTTACTGCTCGCAGTGACTTATTTATTGCTCATACAACAAGAAAAATATATCTAAAGGAAATTCACATGATAGCGATAGACAATTTGCACAAAACCTATGGTCGTGGCGCTAAAGCAGTTCGCGCATTGAAGGGCATCACTCTCTCTATTCATGAAGGTATGTATGGTTTGCTGGGTCCTAATGGCGCCGGTAAAACCACATTGATGCGGATTCTGGCGGGTATTGTCAATGCAACTGAAGGCAGCGTTGTGGTTGACGGCATTGATATCAGCACAGAGAGAGGTAAAAGGCAGATGAAAGCTAATCTGGGTTATTTACCACAGGAACTTGGCCGTATCCTGACTTAACTGCCCGGCAATTTATAGATTATATGGCAATCTTGAAAGGGATGGAGTCAGCTCCGAACAGAAAAAAAAGGGTACAAGATGTACTGGAAATGGTTTCTTTAGGTGAAGTCGCTGACCGAAAAATCAAAAACTGTTCAGGAGGAATGAAACGACGGGTAGGTATTGCCCAGGCGTTGGTAAACGATCCAAAGATTCTGATCGTAGATGAGCCCACAGCTGGATTGGACCCGGGAAGAACGGATTCGATTCCGGAACCTGCTTGTCAATCTAGCTGTAAAACCGGGTCGTGCTGCTTTCTACCCATATTGTTGGGGATATTGGGCAAACCTGTCAGAATATGACGGTGCTATCTGAAGGAACCATTCGTTTCCAGGGCACTCCGGTAGCGTTAACCCATTCTGCTCAAGGCATGTTCGGACGATATCGAGCCCGGATGGAACAAAACCGAACGGCGGACTTACCACTGTCTCGATGCAGCACATGCCAGATGGTGTGAGGTATCGCGTGGTGGGAGAAAATGTTGCGCCATATCCAGATGCTGTCGAAGAATACCCGAGTTTGGAAGATGGATATGTCTGGTTGATGAAATCATAACCGTGCTAACTCTTGAGAAGGATCATTTTTCAACCAGGGCTACGTGAGGAATTCAACGACAGCGCTATCGAAAACTAATACCCAATCGCCCTCTCCCGGAGGTGAACGTACAGGGTTTAACTTCACAGTGGGGCATTCGGTTGGAAACAGGATTATTGCCGGCAGTATTTGTACTGATCGGAATGTTCGTGCTATCCAAATATCCGATCGACAAAGTAACCGAAGATTGGGTAGAGTCAGAAATGTTAACGAAACACCGCAGCATGCAAGCTGGTATTTAAATCAGCAAGAAGGTTTGAAAATGAACAAAGATCGTCGAAAGGCTTTAGTGGCATATTCTCGTCAACATGCAGATTCCTTAAGCGGTACTTCAGCTGCATTTCATCACCTTCTTCAAATTGCAGAAGGTGAATCCTTACAAGAAGATGTCATTGTAGCGGTCTGCGAGTTTATCGATGCGCGTAAGGATTGCTCCGATTTTGCATTGCACAGCTTGATTAGGTTGCTCTATCAATTCCCCTGTATCCCCGGCGAGGCATTGACTGCGCGCGTTCGCGAGACCATGCTGGGCTTCAAGTATTGGCCTGATGAACCTGGTGTAGATTCGCTCTGTACCTGGTCAGAGAATCATCAAATCCTCTATACTTCGGGCGCATATCTGGTGGGTCAGATGTTTCCTGATGAAACATTTACCAACAGTGGTGAAACCGGTTCCCACAAGATGGCTGTTGCGCGACCGCGGATCCTGCGCTGGCTGGACCTGCGCTTCCGTACCGGATTTAGCGAGTGGCTCTCGAACGTCTATTATGATGAAGATTTAATCGCGCTATTAAGCCTCGTGGACTTCTGTAACGATGAAGAGCTCCATCAACGGGCTACCATGGTCATCGATTTGATCCTTTTCGATATTGCACTCAACAGTTTCGGGGGCCTGTTTGGCAGCACCCACGGACGCAGCTATGAAAAGCACAAAAAGTGGGCAACCCATGAGGGAACAGCCAGTACTGCCCGTTTGCTCTTTGGCACCGGCAATTTCCCCACCAGCCTCAATCTGAGCGCCCCATGCTTTGCCTTGAGCCCACGCTATCAACTTCCGCATGTGCTCTATGAGGTAGCGAATGATACTGCGACCATGACAAATCGCCAGCGGATGGGCATCAGGATATCCGAAGCCGAACGCTGGGGTTTGGGTTTCGAGAACTTCGAAGACGGCATGGTCTTTCTCAGCCTGGAAGCTTATCTCCATCCGCGAACCGCAGCATTGACCGTGCGTATGCTGGATGCTTTCAATTGGTGGGAGAATCGATTTTTCAAAGATATTGCCCGGTACCAGAGACTCATCAGCACGTTGCGTCGGCTGAGACTTTTACCACTCCTGATGCGATTCGTGGAGCGGGATGTATGCCGCAATACACGCGAAGAAGTGAATCTTATCACCTACCGCACAGCCCAATATATGTTGAGTTCTGCGGTGGACTATCGCCCTGGTTATGGTGGTGACCAACAGCATATATGGCAGGCTACATTGGGTCCTGATGCGGTGTGTTTCACTGCGCATCCGGCAAAACGCGAGGGACCGACGCCTGATTATTGGACTGGTGAGGGGACGCTCCCGCGTGTAGCGCAGGTCAAGAATGTCCTGGTCGCTGTCTATAAAATCAACACAACGCCTGGTCTGTACGTGACCAATCGCTTGATGTTTACCCACGCCTGGTTTCCAAAAGATAAGTTTGACGAAGTGATAGAGCGTGATGGTTGGGCTTTTGCCCGTAAAGGGGATGGATACCTGGCATTGTTCTCACGCAACCCGTACCGCTGGCAAACCGAAGGCGGAGAAGATGTGGATCGCGAGATAATCGCTGAAGGGAAGACAAATATCTGGCTCTGTGAGTTAGGTGCGCGGGAAGTCTACGGCGATTTTACGCAATTCATCAAAGCGATTTGTTCAGCTTCGCTGCACTTCCGCGGATTACATGTGGAGTATGCTTCGCCCTCACAAGGACACATCGAATTTGGCTGGCACGGTGCATTCCGGCAGAATGGAAAGGTAATTCCACTTAAAGACTTCCTGCGGTATGACAACATTTACACACATACCCCATTTCCTGCCGAGAGGGTAGAAATCCAAATGGGAGAGCAGCGCCTGGTATTGGATTGGTGTGAGCTTCAACACCACACTTAATTCCAATCAGGTGATGTATTTTTAAAATTTTACGGAGCGTCGAAAACGGTAGCCTCAATATGAGTCTCGGGCCTTTCCGGTGAACACCAGAAATAGACCGTCACCAATTTCCCGTCGGGTCGCTGGAAAAGCCGCGGATACCCGAGATCCCTGTAGCCGTTGATGGATTTGAAGTCGTCGCGAAGGATAACCTCAGATCCCCACGTCAGAGCCACCATCACCACTGTATTTGGCGATCATGACCGCACGGTCTCGATTGCCATACACGCAGCAAAGCCTGCCATCGGACATTCGCACCAGAGCAGGTGGGTTGCCATTATGGCCCCCGGTTTCACCGACCCGGGAAAGGAATGCCCAATGCAGGCCATTATCTGTGCTCTGGAAACAATCAATCCAGCAGCTTGGAAAAGCATCGTTGCGCCGGCGGATCGCCGCAACAATCCTGGCGTCGGAGAGACGAACCGGAGCAGGCATCACGGCCCGGGAGTCATCCGATGGGGGAACAACCCAGGAGATAAAGCGGAAGGACTGACCACCATCCGTTGTATGTGCAAGGAAGACCTTGTCGGAAAGGGAGACCTGAGTGCCTGGAATACCCGTGTCACGCACGGAAAGAAACAGGAAACAATCCGAAGGCACCGTTGACCAGATAGCTGGTACGAGCCGTAAACTGCTTGCCGGTGAGTTCCGGGTGGTCGAAAAGCGAACCAAAGGTGTAGGGTCCATGCCAACTTACGCCCTTATCCAGGCTGTAGAACCACTGCTGGCTGGCATTTCCATGATAGCCATGGCCTTCCACGCGCATAACGAAGCCGGGATTGGTAAAGTCGATGCCATTGGGCAAGGGTGATGCCTTGTCCAGCCTGAGACCCTCCCCGTCAATATAATTATCGGGTTTATAGACCTGCCAGGTGAATCCGCCATCCAGACTGCGCGCGAGGAAAGACAGAAAGGGCTGGTCATTATTTGTCTGATGCCCGGCGCCATCGAAAGCAGCCTCTCCCTGGGAAAAACCCACAAGCAGTTCATTGCCCCACTGCCATGTCGGACCGTTACCGCCGTTATTTGCCGGCACCGCGTTCCATTTCGTCCTGTCATAAGCCACAATTACGTTTTTCATCATTGTTTCCTCTGCTGGGCTTATTTAACCTGGCGTCGGTATCGAGAACCAATACCCAATCGCCCTCTCCCGGAGGTGAAAGTACAGGCGTGCCACGGGTGCCAAACTCACCCGCAAAATGCGCCTGACCCGTACGAGGGTCATACCAGCATCCCGAAACACGCTCCCCGGAGAGTTGGGAAACATCCACCGTTATAGCACGTGCGCTGGGCATATAGACGACAGCATTACCGCCATCACCGGTGCATGCGGCGGTCAGGATATCCAATCCACGAAACTCACCCAACCCTTTTGTTACCAAACGGTGCGCCTGGTCAGGGATCAACCGGTGCCAGGGAAGTAAGGTAACCAGCTTCTGCAAATGAACCATTTGGTGTGACGCGGTACTTTCCAGTGCAGGTTGCCAGCCTGAAAAGAACCCCCACATGGGTCGATTCCCGATAAACTGCCCGGCGGCGCCGCACAGCAGGGCCCAGTAAGCCTGGCGCCGGATTTGCACCGCGGAAGCGTTGTGTTCGCCCTCATAGGTCGATTCGATGAGGAAAAATGGCATTACAGGTTCCCGGTTATAGTCAGCAAGTAAGTTCCGGTGGACAATCTGGTATGTATAGGTGGCGTTTAGGGTTAACCATCCCCCGCTCTGATACTCGATCATCGGCGAACTCTCAGGCGCGGTATGGGCAGTGAACAGGTGGCGGTTGTCCATTTCCTTGATGCCTTGCGCGACGGCGTTGACATGCTCCAAAACAGCACCCGGGTTACGGTCACCGCCCATCAACCAAACCAGATTGTCGAAGCGACCGTAACGTTTGCCGACGTAACGCCCATAGGCATGGCATTTTTCGACGCCATTCGCCAGGGTTTCGAGATACCAGCCCTCATCCTCCGCTGGCATAGCGTAGCCAAGATAGATGGGTGCCAACAAGACCTGAAACCCGTGCTGTGCTGCTAAATCCATACAACGGTCAGCGAAGTCAAAGTAGGCTTCGTTCGGCGTGGAAAAGTCGCCGGGGATGGTAAAAGGTCCCTCACCATAACGGTTTAACGGACCGTTAAACTTATGTTCTATCAGATTAACGATGATGGCATTGAATCCTTTTTTCTGCCGGTCAACCAGGTATTGTTCAACCTGGTTCTCAGTTAAACCAGAAATCAGCGACCATGCTGTATCGCCCTGCAACCAGACAGGCTCACCTCGCCGGTCAACCAGGTAACGATGTGTAGGACCAACCTGCAGCGGATATACTGGGAAGGGTGCAGCAACCCCGGTTTGATTTTCTGTCATTGGTGGAATCCCCTTCTTCGAGTTAAAGTGAACAGCCAGTGTGTGGCCTCTTCTCATGCCAGATTATGAACATATTTACAATGGCGTCAACAATCCTACAAACCCTTAGAAAATATTTTACGACCTGTGACCATGAGAAATTTGCTAAATAGTCAGTGTATGGTATTTTGAACCGGTTATATGCAGCAATAATCTGGCATCATACCGGCATTGGAGGCTAGGGCGTGATTAATAATTTAATCCTGTATGGTTTTCCGCTGATCTTTGACATCGTTGTGAGTACTATGTTGTTCGTCGGGCGCCACGCGCTGGCGAGTCAGGGCTACGATGAAAGGACAGTCGGCTCCATCATCTTCGGGTACGGTGTCGGTTACGTCATTTCATGCCTGTTTATGACCAGAATTATTAAACCGGACCGTGCAAAAAGGCAAATGCTCATCGCTTTAGCCGGTATCATTGCGATATGCCTGATGCTGGCTAATACGCAGCGTATCCTGGTAATCCAGGCGCTGTATTGCCTGTTTCCGTTTTTTAGCAGCCTGCTGTTTAACGCTTTCCAAATTTATCTGCTGGGTATATCGAACCAGAGCGCGCGCCCGTTGGCGATCACTGCAGGCCATTTCACACTCGCCTGGTCCATCGGTTTTGCTTTAGGACCGCTTGTTGCTTCAGTGTTGAAAAACACACTTGAATGGAAACAAATCTATTATCTCGTGGCTATAACGACCGGGGGCATCAGTATTCTGCTCTATAATTTCAAGCCGCAAAGATCGCCCAACCAGAAACAGCCGCTGCAGACAACGCAAGTACAAACCGACACGGACCGCAGCCTGGTTGGTCCCGCCTGGTTGGGCTTGCTGTTCGGTTGGGTTGTCCTGAATGCGGTATTTATATACTGGCCGGTGCAGGCTGTCCAATTGGCTATCCCCACCGGACAACGGGGATGGGTCGAATTCGCCTATGCCTTGATGCAGGGTATCTCCGCTTTACTGCTGACCCGCATACCCCGTTGGCACTACAAACTATCCTGGTTGCTCATCCTGGGCGCATGTGGTGTGGCAGCCCTCGGTGTATTTGGGCAATCGACCGGCATACTGCTGTTTATGCTGGGCGCGGTCCTTTACGGGACGTATACCGGCGGGATGTTCAGTTATGTGGTATACCATTCGATGATCGAAGAAAGCAAAGCCGTGCAGCGTGTCGCGGTCAATGAGACCGTTGTGGGTATCACCTATCTGATCGCGTCACCCGTCTCTGCGCTGCTCCACAGGGCAGGTACGCCTTTTGGACCATCGTATCTCATCCTGACCATCATCCTGGCCGTGGGCATTATCACACAAACGCTGTATGCCTACAGCTTGATGCGCCGCGACGCCGGAGCTTTACTTGAAGTGTAAAGGCTGGTAATACTGCCGAACCCCTCACTTATCAAGTCGGCAAAGCCACAGTATTGGGGAGCATTTCACTTTGGCGGCATAAACAAGACAAAAAGCTGCAAAATCCCAAATAATCAGCAGTTTTGGCACATACATGCTATTTTATCAGCCACCGTACGGACCAAAACTGCAAGCTGTGTTTTTTATAGCCGGTACCGAACACACGGAGAGCGATGAGCAAACTCATATTTATCCATGGCCCAAACGGTGTCGGCAAATCATCGGTGTGCAAAGCCATTCATCAACGGTTGTCGTCTTCAGCATGGCTTGAAAGTGAATGGTGCCGTATGCTTAATCCATTCACCTGGAACGATGATAGTATAGCGCTGACAATCAATAACATAACGCACATGCTCCGCGGTTATTTGGCCTGCGCATGGCTCGAATATGTGATCTTTTCATATGGATTTCATGGACCGCGGCAACAGATTTGGAACACGATTCTCGCCAATCTTCAGGATATCGCCTATACCTTTATTCCGATCACACTCACCTGCAATGAGGTAGAAAATGTCACGCGGATGATTCGGGACGGGCGCGACCAGGCACGCATACAACGCGCGCTTCAGGCACGTTCTCTCTATGAGACATTACCATATCCGATTATTGATACGACGCATTTAACGATTGATGAGGTAGCAGACCGTATCAGTGAAATTGTTCGGAGTTATCCGTGAATATTGAATTCATACCAGGATTCCTCACGTCTAAACTTGTGCTGTTGAGCCAGATATAAGTTAGTCGAATGCGTGCTGTAACTTCAGAGAGCATTCTGAAATACACCTTCTCCCTTTGGCTACTTAATTACTAGGCTGTATACTCTTCTGTGGATTTCCGTTGCTACCGGACATGCGATTGGAACGCCAGCGATACAATTTCAGGAAAAATTCTAATTAATCACGAGGAGAATAGGTGAGAACCTATGGATAAAACATACCAACCCAATTGGAACTCGCTGAGATCCCATCCAACACCAGCAGTGGTTTCAACAAGCCAAATTCGGCATCTATACCCACTGGGGCGTTTATAGCGTCCCGGCATTCGGTCCAAATGCCACATGGTATCCGCACAATATGTATCGCCCCGGCACAGGACAATATAAGTACCATGTCAAAACTTATGGTGGACCGGAAAAATTCGGCTATAAAGATTTCATCCCCGAGTTCACCGGAGCCAGATTCGATGCCGATGAATGGGCTGAACTTTTTAAAGGATCAGGCGCGCAATATGCCGGTCCGGTCGGTGAACATCACGATGGCTTCTGTATGTGGGACTCTGATTACACTTCATGGAAAGCCCCCAACATGGGACCCAAACGCGATGTGGTTGGAGAGCTGGCAAAAGCCATTCGCCAGCAGAATATGCGTTTTATGGTGGCTTTGCACCATGCCGAAAACTGGTGGTTCTACCCGCATTGGATCCCCGAATACGACACCGCCGACCCGCAGTATGCGGGCCTTTATGGTGAAGCCCACAATATAGAGGGTGATATTGGTAAAGATGATTTCTTTGCGCAAGCCAACCCAAGTCAGAAATTCCTGGAGCAGTGGAAGAATAAAACCTGCGAAGTGATCGACAAATACCAGCCCGATATGCTGTGGTTTGATTTTGGCCTGAAAGGTATTCAGGAGCATTACAAACGGGAATTCCTCGCCTATTACTACAACCGGGCGCTTGAGTGGGATAAAGAAGTCCTGGTCACCTACAAATGGCACGACCTGGTTCCCGGCACCGGCATCGTCGACCTGGAATTGGGGCGTTTCGATCAACTCACCTACCAGATGTGGCTGACGGACACCACCGTGGATAACGGCGAGGGATGGGGCTATCTCCGGGATCAGAAATACAAGCCGTTGAGCACATTAGTCCATTATCTGATTGATAATGTCAGTAAAAATGGCTACCTGTTGCTGAACGTCGGACCGAAACCCGACGGAGAAATACCTGAGGAAGCCAGGTACCTGTTAGCCGGCATGGGAAAATGGCTGGACGTCAATGGAGAAGCCATTTATGGAACTGCACCCTGGATGACCTATGGCGAGGGTCCCACCAAAATGGAAAAAGCCGGTTACTTTATGGAAAGCGCGGAAGTACAATACACCCCGCAGGATTTTCGTTTTACGACCAAGAATGACACGCTGTATGCAATCAGCCTTGGACAACCGGCGCACGAGCTGACCATCGAATCCCTTAAAGTCCTGTACCCGGAAGAAATCAAAAACGTTTCGATGCTGGGCGTCGAGCAACCGCTGGAATGGGTCCTGACAGACAAAGGGCTGAAAATTACACCACCGGTTGATTTACCCAGCGAGAACGCGGTGACGTTCAAGATTGAGCGGCAGCACCCTTTCAGATAAACGGCACAAACAAAAAGTCGCGGGAGATAATCTCCCGCGACTCACCCGCTAAGTCAATTGCGTGAAACACCACCCATGGGTATTTACCAGTTTTCTCCCAGCATTTCAAAATAGCCCTGTGCGTGCGCGCACGCCGGGCATACTTTTGGCGCGCTCTTGCCCTCGTGAACATAGCCGCAATTCATACAACGCCAGACAGTGCTCTCGTCCTTTTCAAAGACCTTGCCATCCTCAATATTTTTCGCCAGGCCAAGATAGCGCTTTTCGTGCTGCTTCTCTGCAACCGCAATGGCTGAAAATACCGCAGAAATTTCCTTGAACCCTTCTTCCTTCGCGGTTTTGGAAAAGGCGGGGTACATTTCCGTCCATTCGTAGTTTTCACCGCCGGCGCCCGCTTTGAGGTTCTCTACGGTGCTGCCGATAACGCCTGCCGGGAAGGCTGCGCTGATCTCCACTTCGCCGCCCTCCAAAAACTTAAAAAGCCGTTCCGCGTGTTCTTTTTCCTGGTTGGCGGTTTCCGTAAAAATAGCAGAAATCTGCACGAAACCTTCTTTATTAGCTTTGCTCGCAAAATAAGTGTAGCGGTTGCGCGCCTGTGACTCACCGGCAAAAGCGGTCAATAAATTCTTCTCAGTCTGACTTCCCTTCAATTCCATCGTGTCACCTCCTGTAATTAGACAAAGACAATAAATATGTAGCTAACGTTGACCCATATTGTGTGGATTGTTACTCTCTAACACTATAGTACCGTTTTTAACATATGCAATATTGTCTTCTGATATAGGGCCAGTGCATTTGAACCCACACTCGCATCTAGTTAAGGCGAGAGAAAGCAAACAGAGGGTTTGTGGTAACCACTTCGAGGTGAGTGCTCTCGCCCAGTGACAGTCACCTGAAGCCAGCGTGTTCCTGGTCGTCGCTGACATTCTACTTTCTTGATCCGTCTGCATGCGATAACCCCGATATGCCTTATTGTGTAACAACTCCTTGGCGGTATAATGAACCGGAAGACCAATTGATTCCACTCGCGAAGTGCTTGGTGCAAAGGAGCAAAAGCCCATGAGTGATATTCTTGTAAAAGACAGCACAATCAATGAAAAAATCGGCGACTGGGTCGCCAGCAACCTGGAACCCGGCAGCGGTGTGGTGATGAAAGCGCCACCCCGGTTTATCCAATCCCCGCGTATCCAGAAACTGGCGCAAAGAAGCCGCGAACTCGCTATCAGCGGAAAACGCCGCCTGGGTACCCCGGAGCAGCCCCTGGGCGATCACGCCTGCTGGATTCATATCGGACCCTTCCCCCAGCTGGACCAAATGCCGTCCCGAGTCAATGGTTACGAAGCGACTGGTGAGAGCTGGGGGCGCGACTATGCCTTTCTCGTGGACCATTTCCCGGTGGAAATCCATGAAAACGAACGCATCGTCGGCGAGATCCATTGGGAAATGCATATGGTGCGGCAGTATACCTGGCCCGAAAGTGTGCTGGAAGTGGGTAGATGGGCTATGGAACTGGGCGCATGGGGCTACAGCAGCGGGCATACCTGCCCGGATTTGGCTATCGGATTATCCCAGGGTTGGGGCGGTATTCTGGAGAGAATTAAAGCCAGTCGGGAAAAATATACCTCACTGGATAACGAGCCAAAAGCTGCCTATCTGCACGGCTTGCAGATGATCTGCGAGTCGACCATTCACTTTATCCAGCGCCATGCGGAAAAAGCCCTCCAACTGGCAGAAACCGAAACAGATCCCTGGCAAAAAAAGACCTATCTGCGCACTGCCGAGTGCTGCGCCCACATCGCCCTGCATCCCCCGCGCACCTATTATGAAGGTGTGCAGTGGATCCACTTCGCCATATTGATGGACCGCACGGTGGGTCACGGTAACGGTTACGGACGCCTTGACCTGTATCTGATTGACCTTTACAGAAAAAGCAAAGATGCCGGTGAGTTGTCCGACGAAGAGGCCCGTGAATATCTGTCGGAGATGTTCCTCAAGCTGCGGGGGCACTTTTTCAGTATGGGCGGACGCGATGCACAGCTCAAAGACGCCACCAACGAAATGAGCTTTGTGGTTTTAGAGGCGTATGATTTGATTGGTGATTACAACAACCTGGGGGTGATGTGGCATCCAGACATCGACCCTGATTTCTACAATTACGCCTGTGACGTGTTAGCGCGTCATGGTGAAAGCCTTCCGGTGCTGGTGAATTACGATCTGATGCGCGAGGCTGAACTGCGGTCCGGCGTTCCTGAAGAAGACGCCTGGAAAGTGGTTTACAGCGGCTGCCAGTGGTTCTGCATCCCCGGCAAGGAATATTGCGACCAGGATGTCAACTCACTCAGTGTGCTCGCGCCGATGAAGCGCGCCATCGCGAGAGCCATTGATGCGGATATTCAAGATTTCGAGGCGTTGTACGCCATCTTCGATGAAGAGCTTATGGTCACAGCAAAGGCGCTGCGAACCTGGAAAAACAGCCAGTATGAGATGCTGGGAGACCTGTGGCCCGAGATGTTTACGTCGATGAACAGCCACGGACCCATTGAGCGCGGTATTGACATGGTGGACAACCGCGGCGTCGATTATCAATTCACTTCGGTCAACATCCTGGGGATCCCCAACGTGGCGGATTCTTTTCACGCTATCAAAAAGCTGGTATTTGAAAAGAAAATGTATACTCTGGCAGAGGTGAAGGAGGCTACAGAAAGCAATTGGGAAGGATGCGAGCCGATGCGGCAGCGTTTCCTCAACCAGGACAAGTTCGGCAACGACCTGGACGAAGTTGACGACCTTTTCGTCCGCATCACTGAATCCCTGGCCCGGATACTCAACGGTTTGGACAACCTGCGCGGTCAGGCGTTCCGTCCCTCGCTCTTCCATTTCCAGGGCCACCTGTCCCCTGAGGTCACCGGGGCCACACCCGACGGACGGCTTGGCCACGAATACCTGG
Source organism: uncultured Chloroflexia bacterium (assembly GCA_963700595.1). Lineage (GTDB taxonomy): Bacteria > Chloroflexota > Anaerolineae > B4-G1 > SLSP01 > PWVB01. The sequence goes on along the minus strand of CAVOYE010000004.1, from coordinate 190,628 downwards.
CGCACGGCATCAATCCACAGGTGGGAAGGGCGGTTGAAGGCTTGTTCCCCACCGCCAATTCACTTGCCAAAGTGGACCAGCGCAAATTCCAGGGCGGGCCTTTGCAGGTGGAGCTGCAGCCCCGCTTCTTTGACGGCAAAGAAGATATCTGGAACCTACATCCGCGATTTTTCCGAGGTTTTCTTTAAAAAGGGCGGCATTCAGATTAACCTTAACATTATGGATCTGAAAAAACTTCACGATGCCATGGATCACCCCGAAAATCCGGAATACCAGAACATCATCGTCCGCGTCACCGGATACGCCAGCCGTTTCATCTGCCTCTCACACGCTTATCAGAAAGAGTTCGTCGAGCGGATGAATTACGAAGGCTTTTAATGGCGGAGGCATTGACATGTGAGGTCATTGAAATCAGCCGGGGCACCACGCATGATGGCCCCGGTTCGCGCACGACGGTCTTTCTCAAGGGCTGTCCTTTGCGCTGTCTGTGGTGCCAGAACCCGGAAGGGATGCCCGCCGCGCAAGGGGTGTGGTGGGAGGCGCGAAAATGTATCCGCTGCCTGGCTTGTGTGGAAGCGTGCCCATCCGGCGCCCTGAGTGCAGAAGAGGATGGGCTGCACCGGGACCACGCGAAGTGCACGGTGTGCGGCGCGTGTGTGGAGGCGTGTCCGGCGGCGGCAATGACCTATACCGGCGTGGAATGGTCGCTTGATGCCCTGCTGAAAGAAGTCCTGAAGGACAGGGATTATTATCAGGCTTTTGGGGGCGGGGTGACGGTTTCGGGCGGAGAACCCCTGAGCCAATATAAATTTGTCACCCGCTTTTTCCAGCGGCTGCACGCGGAAGGTGTGCACACCGCCCTGGATTCCTGCGGATTGGCGCCGGCAGCTGCACTGGCAGACTGTATTGCCCCACACCGACCACGTGTTGTTTGATATCAAAATCCTTGATCCAGTCCTGCACAAACAATACACCGGGCAGTCAAACGAGAGCATCCTCAAGAACCTCACAGCGGTTGCCGCTTACATCCGTGAGGTGAACCCTGCCATGAAGCTGTGGATTCGCACCCCGCTGATCCCGGACGCCACTGCCACACCCGAAAATATCACCGCCATCAGTCAATACATTCGCGAGAACCTATCCGACGTGGTCGAACGCTGGGAATTGTGCGCCTTTAACAATGCATGCAATGCAAAATATGAAAAGCTGGGTCAGACCTGGACCTATGCTGACGCTCCCCTGATGGACCAGGATTTCATCGATACCATTCAGGAGTTGGCTCTGTCCGCAGGCACAACCCGTGAGAAGCTGGTGATTTCAGGGCTAGTCGCCAAACCCGGTCAATAAATCCCGGATGTAAAGTTGAAAATCACCGGCTGCGCCATGGTTATGGTCACCATGTGTGAGTGAAAAGGAGTTTGCGATGCAGACAATCCTCCAGGATATCACCCTCAACGCCACGCTGGACACAGTGGCGTTTGGCAATGCGCATCTCGACCTGAAATTCAGCGCGGTTGACGGCGCCTGGCAGTCCTTGACCATGAACGGGATTCCAATACCGCTCATGACCGCCGGGTCTCTGGCTCAGACGCTTGATTTTCAAATCGATGGAGAACGGATGGTGGCGGAGTACGGTGCCAGCTTTCTGGGATATCAGGTCATCCCCGACAAAAAATGCCGGTCGGCTTCCCTGGAAGTCGTTTTCGGCATCTGTCCCCAGGAAAACAGCGCGAATGGTTACGAGTTTGAACTCACATGTATCTTCACCCTGTACCCAGGGCAGGCGCGCCTGGAACGTTCAGCCCGGTTGGCGCGGTATGCCGCACCGCAGGGGACCCCCACGCGGCGGTTGGAGGGTTTTCTGTTTCAACTGCCCGGCGTCATCATCGGCAATGCGGACGATTGTGTGGTGGATGCGCCCGGGCCTTTTCCCTTCTGGGATAAAAAGACCGACCCCAACAACTTCATCCCGGCAGCCACGCCGTTCGAAAATCTCGGCAGCCAACCCTACCGCTTCCTCAGCGCCCCGGATACGGGCTTTGGCCTTATGGCGGTCACCAACGCACACCTGAATTTATGTTTGTGTACTTGGATGGATACCGCCGGTCAGGTCGCATACCGCCCATCCCTGCAGCGGGAGGAACACCATCTCACCATGCGCTGCCATGATGAACGCACTTATCTGCTGCCGGCGCATTTTGCGGTGGAGGCTGATGTCCAGCGCGTAGAACTCGCGCCGTCCTTTCCAGCCGCATTAGCTGGCTACCGGCAGTTTGCGGAACAAGCCATGCCCCTGGCGGCACACACGCCGGATTGGGTGCGTGAGATGGTGCTGCTCGAAGTGATGCCCTCATATTTTTCCGGTGGTCTGAAAGGGTTGACCGAAAAGCTGCCGTTCTACTGCGAAGTTGGATTCAACACCATACACCTGATGCCGCACTGGGTGGGCGGTTACAGTCCGATTGATTTTTACGCCGTTGAGCCCAGCCTGGGTACCGCTGCGGATTTGCAGGATATGACCCGCACAGCGCATGCCCTTGGGATGCGGGTGTTATTTGACCTGGTGATTCACGGCTTCAACAAATCATCCCCCATCCCCAAACAGCGCCCGGAACTGTTTGTCCAAGATGGTGCCGGGAATCTGGTATCCCATCCTACCTGGGGGTCCATCAGCACCGATTGGGCAAATCCGGATTATCGCCAGTATATGGCTGACCTCGCCACGCATCATGCTGAAGTTTACGGTGCAGACGGCTACCGGGTGGATGCCGCCAGCTTCAAAGGCCCCAACTGGGATCCCACGCTGCCCTATCCCGCCTACCGCAGCGGCGCGGCTGCAGATGAAGTGCTGGCAGGGATGCGGCAGGCTCTGCGCCGCATCAACCCGGATGCCGTGCTGCTCAATGAAGTCTTTGGACCGCATTATTACACGGTCTGCGATTTGGCCCATGACAATATGACCATGGGACCGCAGGTTTTCCTGGAAAAGTTAGCCGTGGGCGAGATGAACGCCGCCCACTACAAGGCGCATCTGGCGAACATCAGGGATGCCCTGCCGCCCCGCGCCTTACGTGTTTACTTCGCACGCAACCACGACACATCGTGGTTTTACCACTTTAACGGTTACACGCCGGCTTTCCTGGCGCTGGATGCGGTGCATGTTTTCTTCACCATCCCGGAATTCTTCGCCGGCGACCCCAAAAACGGTCCAAACCCGGATGACGATCCGGCAATCTTTACCCGCTATCGCCAGCTCTTTGCGCTGCGTAAAACCTTCCCGGAACTGGCAAAAGGTGAAGTGTTATTGCGCGAAGTGACTTGCTCAAACCCGATGATCTTCACCGGCTTGCGGCGGTGGGGTGATCAACAGACCCTGGTAGCTATATCCTTAAGCGATAAAGAAGAGGCGGTCACCGTGGGTATCGAGTCAAATGAGACCGGACTTGATGCCATCCAAAGCAGTTTTGTTCGACGCCATAACCGGAGAAACTGTGGCTTGCCGTGAAAAACACTGTTCGCCGGAAAATATTGCGTTGCACATCAAACCGTATCAAATCGTCTTCGGGCGCTGGTGAGGTCAGTGTGGGTATCTATGCTATAATGAAGGCATCAAAATAAGGAAGACAGGGTGTGTTCCACAGCCTGCCTGGAACATGAATTTGCTATAAAGGAGCCCTTGATGCGAAAAAGAACAAATGTTACGCGTATTGTGTTCATAGTTATAAGTATCATGTTGTTATTGAGCATGATCCTGGGATTTGTCACCACGTTAACCTCTTGAACTTAACATTAGCCACACACTTCCCTTACGGCGCTTTACCCGTGAGGAATCCCCAATAACGAGCTAAGCCTCGGGAAGGAGCCATAATGTTAAGCCTTACACACCGCATTAACTTCACGCCCGCTAACGATATCCGGTCATTTGCGGCGCGCGAGTTTCATGTCGCGCGCACCGCTCGTGACCGTTATCAATTTGACGAAGTCCTCTTCTCCATACGGGGTGAGGTTATCTTTGCGAATTTCCATGCGTCACGCCTATTTGCACAGCGGATGAATGACAAACGCGACCTGATCAATTTCCCCGAGCTCAGCATCCAGGCTGGACAGCTCAATGCGATGGGACTCACGGATGAAATTGGGCACTATCTGATCGCCCAATACATGGCACAGTTTGCCCCACATCTGACGCAGGAAATCCTGGTATCGCTGGCAGATCTCTTCAGTCCGGACGCCCTGGAGCAAATATTGCACACATTTGTCGCCACTTTCCCCCCTACGACAGTATACAAAATGGAAATGACGCCGGAGCAGTACCTGGAAGGGGTCAGTGATGGCACGCCAAATCGTGAAATTGTCATTGAAGAAATGCTTATGGTGTGGTTGGCTAACCTTAATCCTGCCAAGATGGCGTTTGGGGAATTGTTCGATATCGCCACCATGGAGCAGGCGGCAGATTACAAATTAGCCATGCAGCATATCGCGGATTTTATGGAAGCTTATCCACCATTTGGTCCGGAACAGCAGAGCCTGGTCGCTATGCTGCAGCGCCCTGTAGAGGTGGCTCCAGACTCCCTGGGCGGGCAGCTGGAATATATGCGCACCCATTGGTCCGGTCTGCTTGGCGGATTTCTATACCGGGTACTGGGCAGTCTTGATTTCCTGGCGGAAGAAGAGAAGATGTTCTTCGGTTTCGGTCCGGGACCGGCACAGGTTTATGAGTTCGCGGGGATGGAATCTGAACCGGAGAACTTCAGCCCTGACAGCGATTGGATGCCCCGCGCCGTGATGCTCGCGAAAAATGTCTATGTCTGGATGGATCAATTATCACGGGAATACCAACGCCCAATCACGCGCCTGGATCTTGTTCCGGACGAGGAACTGGACCTGATCAGAGGTCGTGGCTTTACCAGCCTCTGGCTCATCGGTCTCTGGGAACGCAGTGAAGCTTCACGCCAGATCAAACAACGGATGGGCAACCCGGAGGCGGTGGCATCGGCATATTCGTTAAAACGCTATGCGATTGCCACAGACCTGGGAGGAGAGGAAGCGTTTGGTAATCTAAAATCCCGCGCCTGGCAGCGGGGTATCCGTATGGCAAGTGATATGGTTCCCAATCATATGGGCATTGATTCGGATTGGGTAATCAGCCATCCGGATTGGTTTATCAGCCTCGATTACAGCCCCTTTCCCACCTACACATTTTCCGGTCCGGACCTTTGCGCCGATGAACGCGTCGGCATCTATCTGGAAGATCATTATTATTCCCATTCTGACGCCGCAGTGGTCTTCAAGCGGGTGGACCATTGGACGGGCGCAGCGAAGTACATCTACCACGGCAATGACGGCACCACAATGCCCTGGAATGACACAGCGCAGCTCAATTATCTTAACCCCGAAGTCCGCGAGGCTGTCATTCAAACCATACTCGACGTAGCACGCCGCTCACCCATTATCCGCTTTGATGCGGCGATGACCCTGACCAAACAGCACTACCAGCGCCTGTGGTTTCCCGAACCGGGCACCGGGGGAGATATCGCCTCGCGTGCGGATTATGGCATGACCAGGAGCCAGTTTGATGCCGCCATGCACGAGGAATTCTGGCGGGAAGTTGTGGACCGGGTCGCGGTTGAAGTACCGGATACGCTGTTATTAGCAGAGGCTTTCTGGCTGATGGAGGGCTATTTTGTGCGCTCCCTGGGTATGCACCGGGTTTATAACAGCGCGTATATGAATATGATGCGCGATGAGAAGAACGCCGAATACCGCCAACTTATCAAAAACACCCTGGAATTTGACCCCCGTATCCTGGGACGCTATGTCAACTTTATGAACAATCCGGATGAGCGCACCGCGGTTGATCAATTCGATAAGGGGGATAAGTATTTTGGCGTCTGTGCTGTTCTGGCGACGATGCCTGGATTGCCTATGTTTGGACACGGTCAGGTTGAAGGCTATACAGAGAAATACGGGATGGAATATCACAAAGCCTACTGGCAGGAAACAGCGGACCCGTATCTCGTTGAACGCCATAATCGGCAGATTGCCCCGCTTCTGCATAAGCGCTATCTGTTCTCAGGTGTTGAAAACTTCTTGCTGTACGATTTCTTCACTGCGGATGGTGGTGTAGATGAGAATGTATTTGCTTATTCAAACCGGGCTGGTGAGGAACGAACGCTGGTTCTGTACCATAATCGCTACGCGGACACCCGGGGGTGGATACGGCAATCCGCCGCGTTTGCCGTCAAAGAGTGACGGTGAGGACCTTACACTGGTACAGAAGTCTCTATCAGAAGGGCTGGCAGTTTCCGGTGAACCGAACCGCTATTTAATTTTCCGCGATGCGATGGACGGGCTGGAGTACATCCGAAATTGCCGGGAGGTTGCCGAACAAGGGCTATTTGTCACGCTGCACGCCTACCAGACGCACGTTTTTGTTGATTTCAGAGAGGAAGAGGATGACGCGCAGCACACATACCGGCAGTTGGTAGAAATGCTCCAGGGGCGTGGTGTACCGAATATCGTGCAGGCGATGAAAGAACTCACGCTGGAACCGGTTCATGCCCCTTTCCGGATGTTGGTAAGTGCCGATGCGTTCCGCTGGTTACGAGCGGCTGTCGTTGACAATCCACAGACACCTGTGGATGAAACAGTCCTCGACCTGGTCCACCAAAAAATGCTTGACTTAGGCCATGCGGTAAATCAAATGTTGGACAAAGATAACGCTCGGCAGCGCGGTACGCAGGATGATGAATTCGGCGCGGATGATAACACAAAAGCTGCGGAAATTGTGATCGCAACAGCGGACGAAGTGGTTGCCAAACTTCGCCGCATCCTCACCCTGCAGGCTGCCTTAACCCAGCCCGCTGGATCTTTAGCCCATTCCACTAAAGTGAATAAGAATTCAGCCGCCGCCTATGTGCTGCAGCGTTTGGAAACTGCGGACTGGCAGATTTGGGGCGCGCTCCTGGGCTGGCTATTTATCCATAAGCTGGGAAGCATTGCGATGCCGAAGTATGGGGTAGATACTGGGACAGCAATCAGCCGGAGTTGGCTGGATGAATGGCTGTTTGGCAAATGGCTGGTTGATGCCCTGCGTGAATTGGGCGTAGAAGCTGCCGGATGTGAGCAGGCGCTCTCGACGGTGAAACTGCTGCTCAACAACCATATTGCGGAAGATGCTAATGCGAACTTGTCTGCGGCTATGATTATCCGATACGTGTTGAGCAACCCGGATTTACGGGCTTACATCAAACTTAACCGCTATCAGGATGTTTTGTGGTTCAACAAAGAAGCATTCGAAGCGCTGTTATGGTGGGTAATGTTCATTGCGGTCATTGAGCTGGAGCCAGGCGATTGTGATACCACTGCTCTTAACCAGCTTCCAGTGTTTGCGACGCATTAGGCAATTGGCAGAAGCCGAGGCGCTTTCGGAATTCCGGGTAGATAAACTTCTCGCGGCATTATGACCGGATTTTTCCCAATATAAAACACACCCCATCGCTACAAATCATGGGATATCTTCAGGCGGCAATTCCCACGCGAAAAACCCACGGGTTTCGATGGTGCTGTCGGCGATTTCTTGCGCGAGCGCCAACCGCTCTTCAAACGCAGCGCTGCGGAAATAAGCTGCTGCTTTGTGCGCAAGCTGGGCATCCAGCTCTGCTAACGTTATCAGCAAATCCTTATCCCGGGGAATATAGCGGTTGGCTTTAAGAAACGCATAATGCAGCATCGCATAGACCGCTTGCCCCAGAATCATATTTGCCGATTCCGGTTTGGTCTGTGCGATGTCGGTGGCATCCTCATAGCGCGTCGCTGCCAAATACCGGGCGAACGTTAATTGCTGTTGTGTCGGATCAGGGTTGCGCGTCAGTTCGACAGCGGCTTGTTTCCGCAGTTCGGCGAGGTTGTTATCCAGCGCCAGGATGACAAAACCGGTATGGAGCATGTGGGCGGTAATGGGACGCGCATGCCTCCTTTCTTCTGCAAAATATTCATAGACCTTCTTTACGGGATTAATAAAAATTTCAGCAGGAACATCATTGAACCAGCGCTGCAGGCGCTGGCGCCACGGTTGCTGGTGGATGACGTAGATGTCAAGATCGCTGCTGGGTGATGGATTGCCCCGCAAAATCGTACCACTGAGCAGAATGCCACACACATCAGGAACAGTCGCGAGGATATACTGCACCGCCTGGTGCAGAGCACAGTCATAATGCGCTGGCAGGTCAGGCCATTGACAACATTTCAGATTTTCCGGTATTTCAGACATGATGTTTGCTCCATAGAAAAACTAAATCTCGATCCAGCGTGTAATCTCCCGCTGCTTGTAAACGGCGATCTGGCTAAAGCCTGCCGCCTGAGCTACTTCGCTCGCCATATCAAAACCATAGGCGATATCCGTCGGTTGGTGCGCGTCTGAACCAAAGACAACGATCTTTCCACCCAGATTCCTTGTACCAGCATAAAACCTCAAGATTAGGCAGCGTTTCAGACATCCCTTTACGCAATCCGGAGGTATTCACTTCGAGCCCCTTGCCGCGTTCAATAAGCCGCTTCAGAATCTGGTGAATGATGTCGCTGTAATCACTGCAACGGCAAAACCTGGTGGAAGAGCGCCCATGAGTCACGCCGGACAAGGTCGAGGTGCCCCAGCACATCGAATTGCGCCTGATCCACCATGGAAAGGACCTCATCAAAGTAGCGGTGATAGGCATGGGCAAGCCCTTTCTCGAAAAAAGGAAGCTCCCAACCCGCCAGGTTGTCCATCCAGTGCACAGATCCAATGACAAAGTCAAACGACCACGAACTGAGAATATTCGTGACCTCCGTGGGAAAGTCGTGGGGATTACCTAACTCGATACCTGATAATAAGGTCAGTTTATCCGTATAAACCTCTTGTATGCTGTGCAGATTGGCAAAGTAGTCGGGCAGCGATAAATAACCATATGCCTCGTCTCCGGGGTACCATTCCGCATGTTCTGTACAGGCGATACCTTGCAATCCGCGCTGCCACGCGGCGTCCGCCATGAGAGATAAAGATTTTTTCCCGTCAGGGGAGTATGTGCTGTGTGTGTGGGTATCGAACATATTCCCCGCTCAACGTAAGGGAAAAGACGGTTTGGTAAAAAGACTTTTTGGCGCCGGAGGGGGCACCAGAAGCTTGAGCGCGCCGGGTTTAAGATAGACAGCAGCTGGGGTTACACCATACGGATCACCGTCAAGATGCACCGCAACCTTTGGCGTGGTTTCCACATGCAGATCGCGCGCCAGCGCGTGCAGGACTTCGGAACTTTGCAGGTGGCGCCCTCCGAAAAAGGAAAACAAATGCCGCAGGGCATACGAAAACCCCAACCCCTTGAACACAAAAATATCCAGCAAGCCATCATCCATTTTTGCCTCCGGTGCAATGTTAAAGAAAGAGGCGTAAAGTTGGATATTGCTCGCGACGACCATTAACGCCCGTGTGCGAATATTGCGTTCGGATATCAACACGTGCGAACGCACGCCCCGGAATTCGGAAGCAATGATGAATCCTGCGACTATATAAGGAAGCGTACGAAACCGTTTGGCATAACGCGGACGGGGCTCCATTTGTGCGGCGATCTCAGCATCGAGTCCAAGACCAGCCCAACAAATAAAATGGCGGTCATTAATGACGCCCGCATCAACCTGGTGCACGCGGCTATTGAGGAGCGCTTCCCCCACGTCCCGGATATACAAGGGGGCGACCAGCGATAACAAAGGCATATGGAGCTGATGGGCGAGGATATTACCGGTGCCCACAGGGACAATACCCAGAACTGTTGGTGAATCTACAAGCCCATTGACGGCTTCATTGATGGTGCCGTCACCGCCGGCAACCAGGACAAGTTCCGCCCCTTGTTCCGCAGCCTGCCGGGCATAGAAAGTTGCATCACCAGGATATGCAGTTTGGATAAGTTCGGTTGACCAGCCATTTTTATCAAGATAGAGCGCCAGTCGTTTGAGGGAACGGGTCATATCCCACGGACCTGCCGTGGGATTATAGATGATACGTGTTTTTAATGCCATTGTATGCTAAAAGGATGCAGTTTGGACAGAAATGAACGCTTTCTTCACTTCGATTTGGAGAGTATAGCACAAGTTAAGGCATCTGCAATGAACCCCATTTCAGATTCAAAAAACTTACAGCTACGAAATAGCGATCCGCCACCAGATAAAACCGGTAAAACCAAAGGTCAGCACAGCAATCCAGGCCCAATCAGATGCCCGCATGTGCAAGTCGTGCCATCTGCTTCGCGGATCAGAGGTATCCAACCCGCGAGCGGCAAGCGCTAAGGTCAGCTGATCGCTCATTCTCAATGTCCCGACGATGACGGCGATAAGGACAGGAAAATATTCCCTGAATCGTTTGAATATGCCCCCACTGGCAAGCCACCCCCGCGCAGCCTGGGCATCCCGTATCGCATGAAACAGATTCTGAATAGCGGGTAAAAACCGTAATGCCAGGCTTATGGTCAATCCCCAGGTGTAAGGTAATCCAAGACGGACAAATGCCAGAACCAGCATGGGGTGTTCGGTGCTAAACAGCACAATAGCAAACGCAAAAGTGAATCCCATAGCACGGATTGCCAGGCGAAGCGCATCATAGATCCCTTCGAATGTCACTTTCAGCGGTCCAAGCGCAATTATTACACGACCATCAGGATGAAAAAAGGGCTGTAAAAACAAAATAAGGGCGACCAGCACTGCCATCTGGCGCCACACCTTGAGGAGTCTGCGTGCGGATACGCCAGCCATTAACAACACAAGGTGAAAGAGGCTGAGGAGTATAGCCGGCAGCAGAAGTCCGGGGAGCCAGAAAACCATGACCACAGAGCACAATGCGCCCCAAAGTTTAACACGGGGGTCCAGGTTGTGCAAAAAGGAGGACCCAGGGATGTAGATATCAAATATAAAGCTCATCTACACCTTCCCGCATAATCTGTGGCAGGACGTCAGCAGGCAATCCATCAGCAATGACTGCCCCACGATCTAACACAACTGCGCGATCTGCCTGGTAAGCTAACGACATCTCGTGTGTGATAACGATGATGGTGTTACCGGATGCGCGCATTTCCGCCAACCATGCAACAAGCTGCCGCCACCCATTTCCATCCAATCCCACCGTCGGTTCATCCAGCACGATAATAGGCGAATTCATGGCAGCCAAACAAGCCAGGGTCACTGTGCGCTGGATCCCGTAACTCAAAATAGCCGGGGGGAGACTTGCAACCGCAGTCAGGTTGAAACGTTCCAGGGCGCGGGTTACCAGGTTCTCTGTATCATCGAGTTTGAGGTTGCGGGGACCGTACGCGACTTCATCGCGTACGGTAGCTGCAAAAAGCTGCTGTTCCGGGCGTTGAAAAAGAAAGCCAACGTAGCGTGCCAACGCACCGGTTGAGCTGCTGGTTGTTTTCTTTCCCATAATAAGCACTTCACCCCGTGTGGGATGCAGCAAGCCGTTGAAATGACGAGCCAGCGTGCTTTTGCCTGCGCCATTGGACCCGACAATAGCAATAAATTGCCCCTGGGGGATAGTCAGGTCTATGTTCTGCAGAGCAGGGCGTCCGTCAGGATAGCTGAAGGTCACATTGCGGATCTCAACAGCCGGTTGGTCGGAAGTGTATACACCCTGGTGGTGCAGTTCAGGCCATAGTCTCGGTGGATAAACAAGTCCGGCGCTGACCAGCCGTTCCTCCTGGGATAGAACCTCCATCGCTGGCTGCTTTTCGGATACATGACCATGTTCCAGGATGACAACAGCGTCAGCAATTGATGCTGCCTGTTGCTGGTGTGTCATGAGCAGGATTGTCGTCCCGCTTTGACGTAGAAATTGAATGGCTGAAAGCAAACTCCGGCGTCCCACAACATCTAGCCCATTCAAGGGTTCATCCAGAATGAGTAACCGGGGACGCATTGCCCATAAAGAAGCCAGCGCACATCGTTTCTGTTCCCCTCCGGACAAAGCCCAGGGAGGATGTTGAGCGTGGGATGCCATGCCAAAACGTTCAAGGGCGTCTTTCACGCGTGCGGTAATATCCTGTGCAGGAAGCCCCATCGCCTCCAATCCCCAGGCTACCTCATACGCGACGGTTGTATTAAACAATTGGGGGGCAGGATCCTGGAACAAGCAGGCCTATGCTGCCTGTTGCCGGGCGGTGTATTTGAATATTTTCGCCTGCGATGCGCAGATCTCCGGTAAATGTGCCTCCCGTATAGCGGGGCGCCAGACCGGCAACCAGATAGCCCAGTGTGCTTTTGCCGGACCCATTCACACCCATGACAGCAAGCGTAGCCCCGTCTTCCAGGGAAAGAGAGAGTTGGGAAAAAACAGGTTGCGGTGCATCCCCCGGTTGTAACGCCGGATAGGAGAAATCAACATTACAGGCCTGGATCATCGGTGGTCCTGACAAGCACGAAGGTGTTTTGAAAACTGCTGCGTTGTTTAAGGCGTGACTTTGCGTGTCTATTTGGCGCGATTGGTGAAACGGTTGATAGGCGGATACGCCTTGTCTGACCGCCAGGTAAAGGGGGATGCCCACCAAGCTTCCGCTTAGAGCCTGGAGCGTGTTGGGGAATACTTCAATAGTAGCTACCGCTGCGCCCTCCAGTATGACTCCGCTGATGAAATAACCTCCCGCGACAATAAGGATACTGAAGACTGCACTTAAGATAAGGTTAACGGCATTGAGTTTGCGGCGCAGTACCAAACCCACAATAAATCCCTGGAGCCCATGAACGAGCAGGGAAAAGAACGCCCACTGCGGGTAGCCCATCAGGTCAGCCAGTGCCGTGCCTAACCCCCCTGCTGCCATAGCTACGCCCGGACCGAAGGCACATGCCGCAAAAATAATGCCAGCATCCCCCAGGTGTATATAGCCACCCGTTGCTGGAACCGGAATGCGCGGAATGACGGTTAAGGCAAAAACCATCGCCGCCATCAGGGCGATGAGAGTAATGCTCCGGATGTTAATAGAATTCTCAGTCATAATTACGCTCCTGGCAATGACACGATCAGAAAACACACGATTCGTTTGTGTCAGGCTCCAACACTCTCAACCTGCCAGTCACTAAAAGGATAGAAGTGCGGACTATTCTGACGTTTTACGACGTAATGTCAGTGTTCATCTACATCATAGCATGGTAGAAGGTTTTATCAAGAACTGTCAGGGCATTGGATATGCTCAAAAAAAGTGGGGGTGTTGCGATTGGCTTTCCAATCGCAACACCCCCACTAAAAACAGCGGTGCGGGAATCCACAACAACAGCAGCACGGTGCCGCATCTCCATTGTGGTTTATTGCTTACCAAACCTCACGGAGCATTAATTGCGCTGTTTACGTTTGCGGTCCTCATTCTCATCGCGAACGATAGCATTAAGCACGACACTGACGACACTGACAATAATCGCCCCCCAAAATGCGGACCAGAAATCGACAACAACAAAATTCACATGGAGGAAATTAACCGCGACTGTTGAGGAAATGAGTAAAGTCAGGGCATTAATCACGAGAGTGAATAAACCTAATGTGAGCAGGATCAACGGGCACGTCAATAATTTGAGCAAGGGACGAATCAAGGCATTGGCCAACCCCAGGACAACCGCCATTATGGCATAGACCACCCAACCACGTCCGTCATCAACCTGGATGCCGGGTACGATCCACGCTGCACAGAATAATGATAAGGGCACTTATAGCCCATCGAATAAGCAATTTCATAAAGCCACCTCCAGATTTTGAGTTTTCTTCATACATAATGTACTACGTATAAAAACCAGGATAGTTTCAATATAAGCTGGAAAAGACTATTCCGGGTGTTGGTAGACTTGCAAGTCAAGCCGTTTCAGATATTATGAAAGAAATCAGGAATTGTTATTTTACTGTTATAAGAAATTTCTCTATTGAAGAATACCTTTGAGGGAAACCCAGGTCGCTGACACCTGCAGTATGTCACGATTTTCTGAGGAGATGGTTATGCAGATCTCACAAATTAACATATTTTGCCGGGACGAACAAGCTCTGTCGCATATCATCCAGCATCTGCCGCCAGACACTTCGACCACCATCCTGAAAGAAACATCGGATTTTGAACGCGCCTTAAAGGAAAACAGCCAGATTCCTGTGGTGCTTCTGGCAGCAGATGCTGAAGATATAACGCGCATTCTGATCGCTAACCAGCAATTGATCAAACCGCCCTTCCTGGTCGTAGCCCAAAGCAATATTCCGGTCACAGCAGTGCGTGCGCTAATGACTTTACGACCTCAGATCATTCTTTCCTTTCCACTGGACACAACTGTTTTCCAGTCAGCGCTCACAGCCGTTGATAATGTCCCCCAGGCAATGGAAAAAGACCCCGCAGCGGTGAGCGCGCATTTAAATCAGCGCCTGCAAGAACTGAATACAATTTATACCGTAGGTAAATCTGTAGCGGCATCTCTGGATATTAATGAAGTGCTGGAAAGGGTGGTTCTCGCATCCGTCAATCTTACACAGGCTGATGCGGGATATATTATCCTTCGTGAACAGGAACAACTTATCGTGCACATTGCAAAGTATGAAGATGAAAGATTCCCCCTGCGTCTACACGAAACAGTCGCGGATAGTATAGCCTGGCAGGTTATTCGGTCCAACCGGCCCGTCATGCTCAACCGAGAGACAACAATTGCCGGTAATTTTGTGGCGCAGAGCTTACTCTATGTCCCAATTACAGCCCCGGGACAGGGCACGATCGGTGTATTAGGGGTAGCAAACCGATTGCGGAATAATGAAGATCCGGATGCTGCCGGTTTTTCTGAACAACACCTGTTTACGCTTTCTTCCGTGGCTGACTATGCTGCGATTGCTGTTGAGAATGCCCGTCTTTTTAGTTTAGTGGAAACGGAACGCTCAAGACTCAGCGCTGTTTTGGAGAACGCCGCCGAAATCATTGTGGTGACAGATGAATTTAATCATCTCTGGTTATGGAGCAAATCTGCGGCGAATATCTGGATGTTTACCCCGCAATCTGTGGGAAAACCTATTAGTGATTATGTTAGTGACAGCCAATTATTAGACCTCTTTGCCAAAGTGAACGACACCGGTGATATATTGCAGACGGAAATAGAGATGGAGGATGGCAAGATCTATAATTCACAGTTAAGTCCGATTGACCAGGTTGGACGTCTGGTCGTTATGCATGATATTTCGCATTTGAAAGATCTTGACCGTTTGAAATCCGAATTTGTTTCTACTGTTTCTCATGACCTTCGGACCCCGCTGACAACAATACAAGGCTACATTGATTTACTCAATAAAGCCGGTCCATTAAATGATCTGCAAACCGGATTTATTCAGAAAGCACAGCTCAGTTTGCAATACATCACGGAACTTATCAGCGATTTGCTGGACATTGGGCGCGTTGAAACCGGGTATGACCTGGAAATGGAACCTGTAAGCATGCTGGCATTAATTCAGCAAACCGTTGAAAATGAAGTTATCCAGGCAAAAAATGAGGGGATTGAGATTTATTCTGATTTAACTGGAGACCCCCTTTGGGTTTGGGGAAACACCCGGCGTTTGCAGCAAGTGCTGCAGAATTTGCTCAGTAATGCGGTCAAATACAATCGCCCCGGTGGTTGGGTTCGCGCAAATGGACAGCGAGATGGAGATTACATTATCATTTCAATCAAAGATAATGGGCTGGGCATTTCGTTGGAAGAACAATACAGGATTTTCGATCGTTTTTATCGTGTGCAAACGCCGGAGACTGAAGACATAATCGGTACCGGGTTAGGTTTGGCGATTGTAAAAACAGTCATTGAAAAACACGATGGCCGAATTTGGGTTGAGAGTTCGCAGGGTAATGGCAGCAATTTTACCTTTGTCCTGAAAAAATATGATAAAGAGCCGGAGAATTAGACCGGTCCGGTTAATTTTTTTCTGGCACCTCGCCGGGAACAGCAATATTCTCGGGTGATCCAACCGCTGTAACAGTTATTTCTCCAAAGAGGTCGTGCTGCTGGGCTTGAATGGTACGCTGCTTAATGAGCTCAAGAATCGCTTGCAGAGTAACAGCGGCTTCTACCCGTGTGGGTTTGCGGCTTAACAAATGCGTGAAAGTCACACGCGCGAGCTGTATCAAGTTCTGGCGAATTACATTGATCTGCTGCCTGATCGATATCCGGATGCGTTGAATTGCTTCCTCAGGGCGGGGACCGATTACAGGAAATAATAACTCCTGAGCTGTCGTTTGAAGTTGATCGAGCGTGACACCTGACAAATCAATTGTCACTTTTTGCGGTCGTGGGAACCGTCCGACATGGATATAGGAACGCAGAATTTGACGATCCCTCTCCAGTAGCCAGGCTGCTGCTTGCTTGTATTGCCGGTAAGCGCGAAGTTGTCGAATTAATTCATCCCCGACATCTTGCTCATCCAAATGTTCTTTTGCGGATGCGGGAGGTTTGGGAAGCAATGCCATTGATTTTATCCAGATCAGGCGCGCAGCAACAGACAGAAATTCTGCGACGACGGTGATATCCATTGTATCGCGCATCGCGTCCACATAAATCACGAAGGCATCGGTGACTTGCGCCAATGCAATTTTTGTAATATCAAGTTCGTTTTTCTCAATCAAATGCAGCAATAGAGCCAGTGGGCCATCAAATAATGGTGTATGCACCTCAAAAGGTGGATTTGTTTCTGTGTGTATGGGATGCCCTGTCTCATTCATAACGCATCTAGCATATCTGAAACCTATCAAACTGCAACTTGTACCTATGACACGGGCCATGACTCCATGCTACCCGTTAGCGTAAGTTAAGCGCACCCACCTGAGTTTGCGATATAATATAAAACGATATGCCCTGATCACACTTAAACAATGCCGGAAAGGATAAATTGTGGATGACACCAACCTCTTGCTTAACGCGACACTCCAACTTGGGGTTGTCCTGTGGCTTTTACTGTGGGCGGACAGGTGGCTTCACCGCAATCTACAGGGCTTGATGTACCTGATAACAGAAGATAGAGATATTGGACTATGGTTGTACGCCATCACTTTATTGCCCGGGGTGGCACTCCATGAACTAAGCCATGCTTTTATGGCAGGCGTATTAGGCGTGAAAATCGGCAAAATTAACATCTTACCCCGGCGTGTTAATAAACGTGTTCAGTTGGGGTATGTTCCGGTGGAGAACACCGATTTTGTGCGCGCCAGCCTTGTGGGATTCGCCCCCTTATTATTAGGAGGCACAGTGAGTGTCATCATCGGGCAAACTGTTTTTGGCACCCCCGAAGTCATAACAGCGCTATCTGCCGGAAATTGGCTGCATGGTTTGCAGGGACTTCGGGAATTAATGGGCGAACCGGATATCTGGCTGTGGGCATACCTGGTTTTTGCGATTGGCAACACAATGCTGCCTAGCCGCTCCGACATCCATGCATTACCTTTCCTGGTTATGCTGCTGGCTCTGCTTGCCGTAGGTGTGGTGTTGATTGGCGGACAGAACTTCCTGCTCAAAGGCGTGGGACAAGTGTTAGCCCTGGCGCAGCGGTGGCTGGTGTTACTCGGCGCCAGTACACTCCTGGTGGATGTGCCGTTTTTTGCCTTCATCTTTCTATCGCAAAGAATACTGGAGCGCATAAAGGGCATACGCCTGACGTTTGAGTGAACGGAGCCTTATAGTGAAATCAAATTGGCCAGCGATAGTCATCCTCGCAGTTTTTGCCGTCATCGGATCTTTTTATGCCGTCTATACACCGCTCTGGCAAGCTCCCGACGAACCCGCTCATTACAATTACATCCGCTACCTTGCTGAGGAACGACGTTTTCCCGTAATGTCGCCGGGAGATTATGACCAGGCGTACCTTTCGCGGTTGACAACGGAACATTTCCCTCCTGAGCTATCCGTCAGCACAGTAGCTTACGAAAATCACCAACCGCCATTATATTACCTGCTGGCAGTACCGGTCTACATCATGACCGGCGGGTCCGTCGTAGCCTTGCGGCTTTTCACACTGCTGCTGGGCGGGGTGGCAATCTTAATGGCCCTGTTAATGTTGCGCGCGGGGTGGCCCGACAAGCCGGGGGTCGTCTGGCTTGCTGTTGGTCTGGTTGCTTTCACCCCCCAGTTCGTAGCAATGATGGCGGCAATCAATAATGACGCCCTGACCCTGGCGCTGTTATGGTTGTGGCTGTGGTTAGCGCAACGCTTTCTGCACGGGCACACTCCGCCGTGGGTATTGGGGGGTGTGCTGGGTTTGATCTTGCTTACGAAAGCGACCGGATATGGCGTGGTGGTGTTGGCAGTTTTGGTGGTAGTTTTAAAGTATCGCTCTGAGCAGCAACGCCTTAGCTTGGCACTGCGTGATTTGGCTTATATTTTTTTCCCTGCACTTTTATTAGGCGGATTCTGGTGGTTGCGTAACACCCTGGTGTACGGCTGGCCGGATTTCATGGGCCTTATCCGTCACGGTGAAGTAGTGATTGGACAGCCCCGGACTATGGAAGCGATTTCAAGGGATGGGTTAATGCCCTTTCTCCGGTCTGCTGTCCGTACAACTTTTCAATCGTTTTGGGGGCAATTTGGGTGGATGGGTGTCGTCCTGGACAGCCGTATCTACCGTGGTCTGCTTATTTTTACTTTTATTGGCACTGCTGGGACAGTATGGCACAGTTTGACCGGGTTAAAAGACAAAAAAGAGACCTGGAAAAGCGATACTCTGATACTTTTAGGTCTTTCGACAGCGATAACTGGGACCATGTTTGTCGGTTACAATGTGAGTTTTATCCAGCATCAGGGACGCTATCTTTTTCCAGCCTTACCCATGTTTGCCATGATGATGAGCCTGGGGCTGCAGCAGCTATTGGAAAGGAAACCAGCCATCACGATGACCTTGATTTTGATAGGGTTCATCGCTGTGGTTGGCGTCTGGGGAATATACGTGGGTAATATTGAGCTATGGTGGGTATTGTTGTTGGGATCAAGCGCGGTTGGGATATTCGGTGCGTCACTTTTACCAAAGCGTTGGCATAGCCTGATGGCTGGAGGTGTGGTCATGGGGATGGCGCTCCTGGATTTGCTATGTTTATTTGGCTTTATTGTACCCATACTAACATATACCCCATAAATAAGATAAATTTCACCCTCAACAACGACGCCCATGATAATATTCAGGAAATGGTACGTAAATAGCTGGGCAAGTATAGGAGAATCATCATGACAATTGAGCCAGGATTGCAATTTGTAAAAACGTATATCGTTACGGAAAAAGATACCGCAGATGTATACGGCAGCGGCTTATTACCGGTCCTCAGCACACCGCAATTGATTGGTTGGATGGAAGACACTTCGCAAAAGTCCGTGCTGCCCTTGATGAAGACCGGCGAGAGTACAGTGGGGACAAGCATCAAGATGAAGCATATAGCCGCTACACCGGTGGGTATGCAAGTCCGTGTGTGCAGTGAAGTGGTGGAATTTGATGGGCGGCAGGTACGTTTTAGCGTACAAGCCTGGGATGAAGTGGAGAAAATTGGGGAGTGCCAACATGTGCGCTACGTCATCAATGACGCCCGGTTTATGGAGCGCGTCACCAAAAAGGCATCGCTTTCCCAAACTGTCGATGCGTCTGGTTAAGGCTTCATTCCTGTATCGTCAAGGATTCTGCGTTCCAGATTGCCCCCGGCGCTGAAGTGTCCGGTTGTAATCCACGTACATAAGGGCGCGCGATAAACCAGAACGGACGCCACGCGAGAAAAAGCGTAGGCACATCGAGATTGATGAGAGATTGCGACTGCAAAAGCCTTGAAAGTTGCATGTCGCGATCAACTGCCGACAACGCCGCTGCGCAAGAAGCATCATACAGCTCCGAAACATACCCGCTGAAGTTTTCACCGGACCAGTTATTATCTTCCCCGGGTACGCGGTCACTGCGCCACGATCCGCAAATCTGCGGGATATCCACCTGCCATCCAAATAATGCCAGTTCAAAAGTGTGACCATAAAGTGGGCTGGCTTCAAAATTCGTGTAAAGCAGATTCGTGTCCGTCGGCAAAATTTCTATATCCGCGCCGCATGATTCCATATTCGAAGCCAGGTGAGCCGCTAATGTAAAGTACTGCGGCACCATATGCAGGGTCAGGCTTAAGGGCTGCCCATCCGAGAAACCAGGGACATCATAAGCCTCACGGGTTCCATCTCCGTCTTTATCAATCCAGCCTGCGTCAGTTAATGTGGCTTTACCCTTTTCTGGATCGCTGTAAAAAAGTGCAGAAGCAGCTTCGCCCACACCGTAAGCGGGATGCAAAGGCGGTAAAAAACCCTCAGCGACAGTCGTAGCTTCTTCTGGTAGAGTGCTGATCAGACTCTCGCGGTCAATACAGGAAGCCAAACCCTGACGCACTGCCTTTTGACTGATCGCCGAGGGGACAGCTGGTGATACATTAAAATCCAATCTCAGGACCACTGGCGCTTCAGAACTCACCAGATTGACATAGCCATAATCCTGCAGTTCTGCCCAATCTCGCCATTCGATCATTTGCGCGGGTTCAGGAAGAATGATATCGCAGTCGCCAGATGTGATTAAACCACCCCATTGTTGCGGGGGTTGTTGTGGGAAGCGCACCGTCAACGCGTCAAGCTTTGGCGGGTTCCCGCTGTAATACGGATTAGGTTCAAACCTGACTTCCCGACCAGTTTCCCATGCGGTGATCCGGAAAGGTCCGGTGGCAAGTGGGGTGCGATCCTGCAGAATAGCCGGAAGCGCAAAGCCTTGCCAGCGATGGTCGGGTTGCAAAGGGAACAAAAAACCCGGGAAATCCGCAGACATATAACCGGGTATCCCTTCCCATTGCAGAGTGTGTTCATCCAGGGCAAAAAAGCGTGCGGTACGTTTTGCTAATGCCTGCCAGTATCCTTGCAAATCAGCGGATTGTGCCAGATGATATCCCAGAACAGCATCTTTCGCTGTAATTTCCACACCGTCTGACCACAGGATGCCGGCTTTTAGGGTAAACCTGACAGAGAGTTGCGGAAGTTCCGTTGGCGAGTCACCTTCATAAGTTTGCACTGTGCCCAGGAGGTCTGCATAGCGCATCCCTTGCGTGACGGACACAACACGCGTTATAACGTCGCCATTCTGTAAAGACGGTATACGCTCAACCAGACGTGGTTCCCATTCATATGCGACGCGTTCCATCGCCGGTTCATAAAACAATGCCAGGATATCATCACCAGCCTGTGTCGACCAAAAAGGACTGACAGCTTGAGGTTCGGTGGCGCAGATTATCAGACTTTGTGGGTGCGGGGTTGGTTGCGATGTTGGGGTTGGTGCTAACCGGGTGGGAATTGGCGTTTGAGTCGCTGTGAAAGGCTCCGGTGTTGTAGTGCATGCTGTAGTGATGACGATAAGAATGAGGGCTGTAAGGAAAAAATACCGCCACAAAACTAAACCATGTTTATTCCCGGATGACAAACTGTGTTTGTTTTTCATGCCTGTTTTTCGCGGCTCAAATACAATAACAAAACTAACGTTAACACGCCCAGGAGCAGCAACGCCATCAGTTTATATAAACGCGAAGATAATACAAGGGCTAATAAACCGGAGAACGCGCAGAATGCCCAATAAATAAACACGATTGTGCGGGTTGAGAAACCTGCATCCTGAAGGCGGAAATGCAGATGCCGGCGGTCACCGCGAAAAGGACTTAATCCATGCCGCCATCGATCTACGATTGTCCAGGCTACATCCACAATGGGAATGCCCATGACCATAAGAACGGTTGCAACACGTCCTCCGGCGATGAGTCCTAATGCTCCCAGGGTATAACCCAGGAAAAAAGCGCCATTACTGCCTAAGAATGTCCGTGCCGGTGATACATTGTAAACCAAGAATCCCAGGGATGCGCCCATTAGAGCCAGAGCCTGCGGAACCACACTGTATTGTTGGCTGCGCGCCATATGGATACTCAACACCAAAGCCAGAATGGTTGAAACACCGGCAGCCAGCCCATCCAGCCCGTCCAGCCAATTGACAGTGACTGTCATTCCTGTTAGCCAGAATAATGTCAAAGGGATGTATAATAAAGCTGGAAGAACAATGGTGGCGGCTGTTAAAGGGTTGTTAAATCTCTCCAGGATAATCAGTTCCGCTGCTGCCACGGCAGAAGCCAGCAAATACCCCAGATATTCAACACCTGCGGGGAGTTCGTATAGATCATCGATCAAGCCAAAAATGAAGGTAATGATGGCGCCAATAATCAATCCCCACAAACGGCGGAGCTCGTTAGCGTCAGCGGTCGCGATGGGCCATAATTGCGCGACACATAAAGCGCCAAAGAAACCCAGGACCAGGCCCACGCCGCCCATTTTGGATATACTCCCTTTATGTTGACGTCGCCCTCCCGGTTTTGCTACAACACCCAGGCGCTGCCCGATACGTCCAGCCAGGGGGGTTAGCACCAAAGCAATGAGAAAACCTGTCAAGCTAACAACGACATAGTGGAGTGTATACTTCAAGGAACCTCCATACTCGGTCTAAACAAGGGCACAGGCATAAACCCGGATGTTAATCAACCCGTACCAAATTGACGGTCACCCGCATCACCCAATCCAGGTACAATGTATGCATGGTCGTTAAGGCGTTCATCCAGCGCGGCCAGGAATATGTCAACATCCGGATGAGCCTGTCGAAGCGCGGCTACACCCTCCGGAGCACCAATAATGCCCATAAATTTGATGCGATTTGCCCCCCATTTTTTAAGAATATCCACTGTTTTTATGGCGCTTCCACCGGTAGCTAACATAGGATCGAGTATCAAGCACACGGAAACAGTGGGATGGATAGGTAAGCGGTTATAATAAGCAACAGGACGCAGCGTCTGTTCATCCCGGAAAAGGCCAATATGCCACACTTCAGCAGATGGCAGCAGTTCCCATATACCTTCCACCATTCCCAATCCTGAGCGCAAAATCGGAATCAAACCTATAGGTTCAGCGAGTTTGTGCCCATCCATTTTGGCTAGAGGTGTTTCGACCTCGCGCGACTTCACTTCAAGATCTTTGGTGGCTTCATAGGCTAGAAGTAAAGTAATTTCGTGAACCAGTTCGCGAAATTTTTTGGGATCCGTATTAATATCACGGAGCAATGTCAACTTATGTTTTACCAGGGGGTGATCAGACACGTATACAGTTGTCATAATTCTCCTCTACACTAAGAAATGCATCACGACTTACGAGCAGGATAAATTACCGCTATCTTACCTATTCATTCCCGAAATGAAACACATCAAGGATGCGCAGATCAAAAAATTCAAAGGCTAGCCGCATTTTATATGGGTGCACTTTTTTGTCAATATCTATGTTCCAGCTAACGCATCCATTTGTGGATTAAGCGTTGTAACGTCCCATCCGCAATCATGGTGGCGATGATATCATCAATGACATTGACAAGTTCTTTGTCTTCGATTCGAGCAGCGACAACGTAGGGTTCATCGGTAATCATCCCCGGCAATATCTGTACAGACTCCTGATTTTCGACAGCCATCAGCGCTGTCACATGATCCATGATGACTGCATCCAGTCTGCCGGCGACCAGTGCTTCGGTGAGTGTATAAGGACTGCTTGTAGTGATTATCACAGGCTGAGGGGTCATAGTTTTTTGCCAACCGAGAGCCGTCATATGGCCTTCAGTGCCAAAAAGGCAAGCCACGCGTTTTCCACCCAAAGATGCCGGGCTGCTGACCGGTGAATCACCAGTGACAATAAGGACATCTCCGCCATTAAAATAAGGCACGCTGTATGCAAATGCAGCCGTGCGGCTTGGGTCGGGATAAAGTGCCGAGATAATAATGTCCGCGCGTCCAACTGTAAGGGCATCAAAGAGAGCATCATAACCCGTGGTCACGAATTGTGCGTTTACACCTAATGCACCGGCAATCGCCAGGGACAAATCGATATCAAGTCCGGCAGGTGCATCATCCTCATCGACATATTCAAAAGGCGCGAAAGAAGGATCCATCGCGATGCGCAATACACCGGCAGTCTGGATACGATCCAGTGCAGGAGATTGGGTAGCGCAAGCTGTGAGAACAACAAACACCAGCGCCATCAAAGTCCAAAGTCGGGGCAACTTCCTCAATCGACAAATGCCAGGAAAAACCGAATGTCTTTTGGCGCGCATGGCATTCGGTTATAAACTCAAACAGTCAAACTTAATGAATCTCTGTTCCAGAGATATCCTCGGCACCTTCAACATCAAACTCCATCATCACTGTCCCGTTTTGAATCGCATGCCTGATTTCGCGCTCCAGCATATCACCCATCATCAATAAGTTAAGCAATTCCGCTTCAATCTCATTGTTTCCCGCAGGGCGAAGCTGCCAGGCAGTTTCCAAAGCCTGGTTCATTTCCTCCAGGTGCAGGAGCACATCCAGCATAATTTCTTCGGAACTGGCGCCGCGTGCGCGCAACATAACGAGGGGACCTGTGATGAGTCCCCTGGAACGAAGCTCGGCTTGGATCGCGGGTTGAAAAAGGTCCGAATGACCCAGGCTTTCATACACCTCGAAACGTTCATCAGTGACAATCAGTTGTTCAAATGTTTCTTCAGTCGTTAACGCTAACAGCCCCTCTGATTGCAAACTATGATAAAGCTCCTCAATGGGAACCAGGAGGTGTTCTGACTCAGTTAAAAAACGAATTATGCGACTGGTTATTGGATCGATCATCAGGATTAGTATACTCCGATTTAAGTTTTATTTTTGGATTTGTGACTGGCTAAAAAATCTATAATACGTTGCTCATAACCATTGCCTTTAGGAGTGAACCATCCTCCAGGTACACCCTCCGGCAAATACGGTTGTGCGACCCAACCACCTGGATAGCTGTGCGGATACTTGTATCCCGGTCCCTGACCACGTTCTTCGTTGAGTAAAGTATTTTCATCCCGCAAATACGACGGCGGTGGTGTGTAGCCATGCGCTTCAATGTATTTAAGTACCTCAAAAAAAGCACCGGTGCTGTTGGATTTTGCTGCTGTGGCGAGATACAGCGTCGCTTCAGCAAGATGAAATTGACCTTCTGGCAATCCCACCCATTCAAAAGCCTGTGCGCAAGCCATAACCACGGATATCGCCATCGGTGACGCGAGTCCAATATCTTCAGATGCTGCGATAAGCAAGCGGCGGAAGATAAATCGGGGATCTTCCCCGGCAGCAACCATCTTTGCCAGATAATACAGTGCGGCATCAGGGTCAGAACCACGAATTGACTTGATAAATGCACTGACAGTATTGTAATGCTCATCTCCGGATTTGTCATATTGCATGGCACGTCTTTGGATAGATTCTTCCGCTACCTCCAGCGTGATATGCCGTTGCCCGTTTTCATCGAGTGGCGTGGATTCCACAGCTAGTTCAAGAGCATTCAAGGCTGTCCGCGCATCCCCATCGGACAGCTCAGCCATATGATGGAGCGCGGCTTCATCGACAAGAATATCACGCCTGCCATATCCGCGGTCTTTGTCCTGCAATGCTTTGTTCAGCAGCGTCTCGATTTGTACAACCGTCAAAGTTACAAAACGAAAAATGCGCGAACGGCTGAGGAGGGGCGAGATAATAGAAAAGAAAGGGTTTTCCGTTGTTGCCCCAATGAGTGTGATTGTTCCGTCCTCAACCACGGGAAGCAAACCGTCTTGCTGTGCTTTATTCCAACGATGAATCTCATCAACCATAAGCAATGTTCGCGTTCCATACATCGCGCGGCGTTCCTTGGCTGCGGTCACGAGTTTACGCAAATCGCCAACGCCTGCGAAAACAGCATTTATCGTTTCAAAATGCGCTTGTGTCGTATTGGCAATAACCGCTGCCAAAGTCGTTTTTCCGACTCCCGGCGGTCCCCAAAATATAATCGAGGTAAAAAGGCGGTCTGTTTCAATGGCACGGCGAAGAAGCCGTCCCGGACCTATGATAGCATCCTGACCGACGAACTCATCAAGTGTTCGTGGGCGAATGCGCGCTGCCAGGGGGGCTTCTTGGCGGATCTGTTTTTCACGACTGTGTTCGAAAAGCTCCATTTCATGGTCAAGTATAACCCGGAGTGAATGATAAGCAAGAGAACGAACACCAGTATTTTTGAATTGAACCCTATCCTATGGTATACTGTTGTCGCATAGCATAAGACATAGGCAAAACCGCACCCACCAACGGCATTTGTGAAATAATTAATGACAACCTGGATAGTATGGGGTTCTTTTCTCCACGGTCTGGTCTTTGTACTGTTGGGCTTGACCGTGAGTTTTCTGCATTACAGAAGCCGTCGAATCCGTTTAGCTCGCCATTTCCCATGGTTAGGTATTTTCTCCGTCTGCGAATCACTGCGTACCTGGAATAACCTGTCAGCAACATTTATCCCAGGCATCTGGACAATTCCTCCGTTTTTGCTGCCCGTTATATCTGCGGTAGGCTATGCTTTTCTTTTAGCATTTGGCCTGCAGTTGTTTATGTCGGATGAAACACAACAGAAATATTCGCGGCATATAATTCTTGGAGCAAACTTATTGTGGGCAATTCCATATTCCTTTGCTTTAGTGTTGGTATATCCCAATTTTGACCTGTTAGTGCAACCCACTGATTTAATCTTGCGCTATATCCTGGCTTTTCCTGGTGGAATCCTGACCGCCATAGGATTACGGCGCCAAAGCTATCAATTATTAGACGTCCAGTTCCGTCGTGAAATTCGACCCCATTTACGCCTTTTTGAGATGATGATGGGGGCGTATGGGGTTCTTAGTTTGGTTTTAATACCCTCCATACAAACAATGGCAGCTGAACGCCTGCACAATGCCAGTATAACAGTTTGTTTATGGGAATGGCTATGGGCCTTCGTGGGCACGGGTCTGACTTATGGCTTGCTGCAATTACTGATGCGTATCCATGGCAGGATAGAGCAGTGGGTTGAGGATGGAGAACGCCTGGAGACATTAGCGATTGATCGGGACCGTATTGGTCGCGAACTCCATGACGGCACCATCCAATCCATTTACGCTGCAGGTTTACTTCTGGAGAGTGTGCAATCGCAAATACGGCGTGATCCGGACCGCGCCCAGGCGTTGTTAGGCAGAGTTATGGATAATCTTAACAAGACAATCCAGGATGTCCGCCGTTATATTTATGACCTTCGCAGCGATATGCCGGATGAGACGTTATCTTCTGGCATAACCACCCTGCTCCGCGATTTCCACATTAACACACTGCTGGAGACCGATATGGAGATAACCGGGACTCCGATCCCGATGCATTCCATGGAACGCCGTGGTCATGTTTTCCAGATTGTGCGTGAGGCGCTCGCGAATACGGCAAAACACGCGCAAGCGCATTTTGTGAAAATTCATCTCTGTTATAATGAAGACGCTTTGGATCTTACTATTTCGGATGACGGCATTGGTATGGAGCAGTTACTGATCAGCAAAGGTTATGGGCTGCGCAACATTCGTGAACGCGTGCGCTTTCTGGATGGAAAACTTTGGCTTGAAAGTGCTCCAGATGAAGGGGTTAGTTACCATCTGACCGTGCCGTATTGAGAGAGGGGTTATGGCTTATCGGATTTTAATCGTAGATGACCATGAAGTAGTTCGCTTGGGTTTACGTACTTTGCTCAACGGGCATGAGGATATCATCGTTGTGGACGAAGCGAGTCATGCGGACGAGGCTGTAAAAAAGGCGAAGGAGCACAACCCTGACGTCATCGTTATGGACATTCGTATGCCGGGTAAAAATGGCATTGATGCATGCCGTGAGATTTTGGCGCAGAATCCGGAAATACAAATTATCATGCTCACCTCTTACGCAGAGGATGAGATGTTATTTGACGCAATCAGTGCGGGTGCAGTCGGTTATGTTCTAAAACAAGGTGGCGGCGATGATTTAGTACGTGCGATCCGCCGCGTTGGTCAGGGCGATGCCTTGCTTGATCCGGCAATTACACAAAGGGTCCTCGCGCGCGTCCGCCAGGCAACACGGCAGGAACAAGCCGCGGCTTTCACCGACTTAACAGAACAGGAATTGCGTGTGCTGGATTTAGTATCCGCCGGACGCACCAATAAAGAGATCGCTCGCGCATTATTTCTGGGAGAAGGCACTGTTAGGAACTATGTGAGCAGTATTCTATCGAAATTGGATCTTACGAACCGGGCAGAAGCGGCGGCATATGCGGTCCGGCACAACCTTGATGATTTTCTGGACGCGCTGAGCTGATGTCTTTTTTGCCGCAAACAAATGCACACACATGGTAGAGCAAAGCAACCTTACGGGTGAAACGCGACAGGTCACACGCGCGGCAGCTCTCATCTCAATTGGCAATATCATCAGCAGAGCATTAGGGCTGATAAGAGATATGGCACAATCATATTTCTTCGGCGCTGGTGGTGCTGTCAGCGCTTTTAACATTGCCTCGCAAGTTCCCACGATGCTGTATGATCAACTTGTTGGTGGCATGTTAAATTCCTCCCTTGTGCCGGTGTTTTCCGATTATGCCAGCGACAATGATGCAGATGGATTATGGCTTCTGCTGAGCAATATGCTGACTGTTGTCGCGATTATACTCGCGGGTGTTGTTTTGCTGCTTGAGATTTTTGCCCCATGGGTCGCCTGGGCATTGGGAAAAGGCCTTCCTCCGGAGTTTTTGGAACTGGCGACGCAAATGATTCGTATCACTGCCCCTGCGGTATTCTTTCTTAATATCGCAGGATTGCTATCGGCTGCGCTGTATGGATTAAAGCGATTTACGTTACCGGCATTTACCGCCGCCATTTATAATGCGACTGTGCTTGTTGTGATCGTGCTATTTGGACGCGGTGCATTGGGCACGCGTACTTTGGCGGTAGGCTTGTTGGCAGCGACGATGACTCAGACACTATTTCAACTGCCTGGTCTACGGGGTATCCGGTTAAGATTTCGTTCTCCTTTTCCGCTGCATCCCGCATGGGCGCAAATTGCGCGTTTGTATCTGCCTATCGGTTTGGGATTGCTCGTGGATCTATTCGCGGGTGTCTTGAGCTATAATATCGCTTCGCGAACCGGGGAAAATGGTATTTCATGGATGAAATATGCCGCAACCCTGATTCAATTTCCTTTGGGGCTTGTCGTCACTGCAGTATCGGTAGCGATTCTTCCCACCCTTTCGCGCTATGCAACCGACGACAACGAAGAAGCTTTCAGACTGACATTAGCCCAAGGGATGCGTTTGGTCCTGGTCTTGGTGCTCCCGGCAGCTGTCGGTTTATTGGTCATGGCAGAACCGCTGGTCGCTTTAGTTTTCCAGCGCGGCGAGTTCATGCCCAGTGATACCATGGCTACCGCCAGCGCACTGCGTTTCTCTATCCTGGGCTTGATCTTTGCGGCTCTGGACCAACCTCTGGTTTTCTCGTTTTACGCGCGCAAGGATACCTGGACACCGGCGTTAGTAGGCGTGGTCACCGTCATCGCCTACATTTTCATGGCTCTGATCCCGACTTACTACCACCCGCCACGTTTGTGGGAACTTATTCTTGTAAACTCTTTGAAATTGACGCTGCACGCCGTGCTCATGCTGCTTTTATTTACCCGCCGCATAGGCAGCTTAAAACCCTATCATGTGTGGCGCACCGCCTTGATTGCCCTTGCCGCTTCCGCTGTGATGGCGCTCCCATTGATAGGCGTCTTGCGACTGCAGCGTGACATTGCCATTTCAGGATCACTGGGCTATCTTCTTCGTATCGTTACCGCCAGTGGAGTGGGAGGCGCTGTATACCTGTTAATCTTACGCTTGATGCATGTACAGGATATTGCAGTGGTTGGTAAAGCCCTGAGAAACCGCGCATCATCTAAATCTCAAATAGCAGAGTCCTATGAAGAAAACATATAGACAGCCAAAAATATTGTATCACAACCAAAGAAGTGGTGAGAAATCCGCAACCAGCATGCCATGGTCGCCAACCTTGGCATCCATGATGCATTTTCTCCTTTTATGCATCGCGGGCTTGATCCTCCTTGGCACTTTGTCTGGGTGCCTTCCCTTGCCAACTGATAAGAAAGAAAAACAAATCGTTGTATTGTGGCACAGTTTTTCCGGTGTTGAGGCAGAAGCACTCCAATCTCTTGCAGATACTTTTAATGCAGAGAATGACTTGGACCTTATTCTGATAACCGAGTATCAACAGAATCTTTTTAATAAAGTGCAAGTTACACCCGCTTCTCGCCCTGATATGATAACAATCCGCCCTGAGGATCTGCCGGCATATCTTTCATTGGGTTTGATTGGCGCGGGACCCGAACAAAGCGCCCTTTTTCGACAGGGGCAACATGATATGCTGCCTATGGCTGCCTCCCTTTATGAAGTCGGACGGGGTAATAAGAGCACTGCCCCTGGGCATGCAAACCTATGTTATGTATGCGAATCGGGAATGGTTACTCGACCTGGGTTACCCGCTGGAAGGTGCAAGCTGGCAGGATATACAGCGCGTAGCATGCGCAGCGACAGAGTTGCAGGGAGGTCAGGTTGGACTGGGGATTCCAGCCCAACCCGGCTCGCTGATGGCATTTCTTACCGCGAGTGGTTCCCAAATTGTCGATGAAGCGGGGATGTACGCCTTTGCGGACCAGCAGGGATTGGCTACGGCGGATATGCTTTACGAGTTGCTGGCTGGCGAGTGTGCGGTTGTATACAATGATTGGGACGTGGGACCGCTGCGGTTGAGCAAAAGTTCAATGGCAATGATTCTTGAATCCAGCAAATACCTGAATAATGTAGAAGATGCCGTTGCCAAAGGGCGTAATTTTTCCCTAAGTGTGAGCGCGCTGCCCGGTCCCGCCGGTATGGGATCCACTTTGTGGTTTGGTCCAGGACTCGCTATCATCCATTCTACGCCTGAAAGGGAAGAAAATGCACTGCATGTGATGGATTGGTTCTACGCAGCGGATACTCAACAAGAATGGAGCCAGAGAACATTATACTTGCCGACACGCCGGTCACTCATTGTGGATGAACAAAAAACAAACGAAGATAGTACAAGAAATCAATTGCTGGAAGTTGTCCTGGAAGCCGACTCTCAGGGCAGTTGGGTCAGCTGGCCCTTGTTCACCAATCGTATGGCATGTCGTGCTTCGCTCCTGCGCGCTTTACTATTTATGGGGGAGCGGGATACACAACCCCGCGACTACATTAACACAGCGGCAACCGCGTGTAATACAGCTGTTCAACCCATAAGTATCCCACCATTGGAAGCAGAGACACCGTGAAACCTTACGATAATTGGTTACAAAGCGCGATCGCTGCAGCGAAACTGGGTGGAAACGTGATAAAACAAGCCTGGCGGGGGACCCACACTGTACATTTTAAGAGTCCCCGCAATATTGTGACAGAGACTGACATCCAGGTCGAAAACATCGTCCTTTCCAGTTTACAGACAGCATTCCCGGATCATGCATTCACATCTGAAGAAGCCGGAGCGGATGCGAGCAATGCCCCGGTGCGGTGGTTCGTTGACCCATTGGATGGCACGACAAACTTTTCGCGCGACAACCCCAATTTCTGCATATCGCTGGCAGCAGTCGAGAACGGACAGCCTGTTGTCGGGGTTATATTCGATCCTCTGCGTGACCATATATTTGCTGCCACATATCGTGGCGGCGCGTCTTTAAATGGGAAACCGCTTCATGTCTCTGACGTCACCGAAGTATATAAAGCAATTATCAGTTTTGACTTACCCCGCCTTCCTGAAGCGCGTCAAAAAATCATGGTTAATATGCAAAAACTGGTAAAACATGTCAGAACCATCCGGGGATTAGGTTCAGCCGTCCTGAATATGGCTTATATTGCCGCCGGATGGACGGATGGATACCTGGCGCTCAACATGAGTCCATGGGATCAAATAGCAGCAGTCTTATTGATCACAGAAGCTGGCGGAGTGGTGGCTACCCAATCAGGTCAAGCCTGGGATGTGGAAAGCCGTGACCCGCTTATGGCAGCATCGCCGGAGTTAGAAATCGCGCTCCGCTCCATATTGAGGGATGGTAATCTATGAGGTCCAGAATAGCACGGCAGGTGTGTACTGCGTTGGTGCGTTGTTTCATGCTGCTTTCCGTCTTTGTCCTGTTTCTGCTGCCTGTTGTGGTTGGTGCACAAGAAGACCCGGCGTCCCTGTTTATCCTGTTAATCAACACAGCCCGTCAACGGGAAGGGCTTGCGCCCTATGACACATCCACGTTATTAAGCCAGGCAGCCCAGCGGCATGCCAGGGACCTGGTCGTAATCGGGGCGGCGACGCAACAGGGATCGGATGGGACCTTACCCCGGCAGCGCATTCTTGAAGCCCGATATCACGCATGGAATGATGGTTTACTGGTCAACGAATTGAATTGGCTGGGGTTGGGAACAGTTCTGGATGCAGTCAATTGGTTTCGGACCGATCCTGACGCCTGGCGCATTTCGACGGATCCCCACTATCGTGAGGCAGGCATCGGCTATGTGGAAAATAGTGGTATCCGCTACCTGGTTGTAACCCTGGGATCGCGCCCCGGCGTGCTGCCCATATTTATTAATGATGGCGCGGAGATTACAGAGTCCCCGCTGGTCGCAATCCGCCTTACAAATGAAGATGCTGTGCCCTTGGGCGAAGGTGCCTGGATTGGCAAGGCTATTGAAGTCCGGCTCAGCAATACACCGGATTTCGAGGGAGAGCCATGGCAACCATGGGAACCGCTGCTGCCGTTTACTTTAGAGGGCACAGACCCCGGAGATTATGCAGTATATGTGGAATACCGCGATGGCGCGGGACGCACTGCGATTGCTGAAGACACAATCCTCCTGGTGGCGCCGGGTGAGGCGCCTGCCGCAACGCCCGTTATTCTTCCGGATGTCATCCGTCCGGCTAAAACAGTTGAACCAGAGCCTACCGCCCCCCTCGCGCCCGGCGAAACGCCGGCAATCCTTCCTGAAGAAACGGTGTTGCCGGGAACGCCTTTACCCCCATCCGCCACCGGGCAATCGCCGGAAGCGACAGCGCCTTTTATTGCGACCACACCAAAACCGACCTGGACGCCCTTGAATCTGGAAACGCCAGTGGTAGAAGAAACGAAACCTCAGGATTGGCCTCTGATTCTCACTTTTGCCCTACAGGGTGCGGCTGTGCTCCTCGGCATTATCGCCTTTCTCAAGCGCCGCTAGAGACGCAACGCACTGTTTAAGCGCGTGCGGTGCGCATATAGAGGAAATCACGTTTGTAGTCGTGTAGGTTAACGCGATCTGCCATGCCCGTCCCCGCATTCGCGAGGATAAACTCCAGCTCCGCTTTCCATGCGCCTGAATCCAGCCTGTTGAACTTGTCCATCCCGTAAGTGATTTTCCCTTAATTTTCGTACCTGATGCCTAACTGTTCATAATCTTTAACTTATCTGAAACAGTATTTCACACATTCAAATCAAATTGATGCTAAAATAGAATATAGGCATTGTTTTTAATAAATGACATTGTTTTTATAACATTGTTTTATAAACATCATGGCATTCAAAGAATGTAAAGGGGTGGGAAGATGAAACGTTGGTTATCGCTACTCTGTAGTTTACTTGTTTTGACCATGGTCCTGATGCCGGTACCGGCTCAGGCTGCGGTTTTAGGTAGTCCGACTTACTATACAGTTCAACCCGGGGACTCGCTGACCAGGATTGCCGTCCGGTATGGGGTGAGTGTCAGCAGTCTGGCTGCGGCAAATGGCTTGAGCTACAATTCCTGGGTCTATGCGGGACAGCGTTTAACAATACCCGGTGGAAGCAATCCCGTGCCGGTCACAACCACCGGCTCTTATGTGGTGCGCGTGGGCGATACCTTGACCAGCATCGCGCTTCGTCATGGCGTCAGCGCGAGCCAGTTAGCATCCGCCAATGGCTTGAATTGGAATTCCTGGGTCTATGTGGGGCAGCGACTGACAATTCCAGGGCAAACAAACCCCACCGCACCGCCATCGACGACCCCCGCCGGGACTTATATTGTCAAAGCCGGCAACACGCTGTTCAGCATCGCTAAATGGTACGGTACGACGGTGCCTGCATTACAAGCCGCAAACGGCTTAAGCTCGTATACCATCTACGTGGGTCAGCGCCTGGTTATACCGGGGAGTGGAACCACGCCGCAAAATCCGCCTGCCACACCTGTGCCAAATCCTCCGCCTGCCCCAAATCCGGATCCACAACCCGGCAGCGGCAAGTGGATTGATATTAACCTGAGCCAGCAAAGGATCACTGCATATGTCGGGCAAACGGCGGTATATTCGGCAATCGTCAGTACCGGAACCTGGCAATACCCGACCGTAACGGGAACTTACTATGTTTATGTCAAATACCGGTATACACCCATGAGCGGTCCGGGCTATTACCTGCCGAATGTCCCCCACACCATGTATTTTTACCGGGGATATGCGATTCACGGGGCTTATTGGCACAACAACTTCGGCACACCTATGAGTCACGGGTGTGTGAATCTCTCGCTGGGGGATGCGGAGTGGTTCTATAATTGGGCACCCGTGGGCACTAAAGTCGTATCGCACTATTAAAGGTCTGCTAAACGCTCCGAACTGACGCGAATTTGTAATCAAGGTGCTATTCAGACGGTGTTGATGCTAACACCGTCTGAGTAGCACCTTTTTTCTGGGCAAATGCGCTAGCTCTCGTGACTCGAATCCATTTGCGACAGATTTTACCCTGATATAATAGGAATGAAAAACTTCCAAAGTGCTGTCTTTCCACGACCAGGAGGTATGTGTCAATGAACAAAAAATCAGGAATGAACTACGCCCCCAAAGGTGATGATAACCGCGTGGTTGAACCGGGGCAGTTCGCTTTTGCTGCGATGTCTCTTGAACACGGGCATATCTACGGCATGTGCAACGGTCTGATTGAAGCCGGGGCTGAACTCAAATGGGTCTACGACCCCGACCCGGCGAAGGTTAACGCCTTCCTGAACCGTTTTCCAGATACGCCAGTGGCTGGCGGTGAAAGACAGATACTTGAAGATGAAACAATTTCCCTGGTCGCGGGCGCGGCGATTCCCTGTGACCGCGGTGACCTCGGTATGCGTGTTCAGCAGCACGGAAAACATTATTTCACCGACAAAACACCCTTCACCACAACTGAGCAGTTGATCTCAGCCAAACAGAGTGTTGAGCAAACCGGTTTGAAATGGTATGTCTACTTCAGCGAGAGACTGCACGTTGAAGGCGCGGTTATGGCGGGACAGCTTATCGCGGAAGGTCGGATTGGACGGGTGCTTCAGGTTTTAAACATCGCACCGCACCGGCTGGACAAAGCGCATCGCCCGGCATGGTTCTTCCAGCGGGAGAAGTTCGGCGGGATTCTCTGTGATATTGGCAGCCACCAGATAGAGCAGTTCCTCACTTATACTGGCGCATCTGATGCGCGGGTCCTGCATGCAAAGGTCGCCAACTACGCCAATCCGGATTATCCGGAATTTGAGGACTTTGGTGACGCGACACTCCTGGCTGACAACGGCGCTACCCAGTATTTACGGGTGGACTGGTTCAACCCCGATGGCTTACGCACCTGGGGGGACGGACGGTTGTTTATTATGGGGACGGAGGGAAGTATCGAGGTTCGTAAATATCTCGATATCACCAGAGCTGATGCCGGCGATCATGTCTTCCTGGTAAATGGGGAAAAAGAGTTGTATATCCCCGCCGCCGGTAAAACTGGCTTCCCGTTCTTTGGGGAATTTATCCTGGATTGTCTGAACAGCACTGAGAACTCAATGACGCAGCAGCACGTTTTTAAGGCGGCAGAGCTGTGTCTGGAAGCACAACGCGTTGCCGTGCGCATCACATAAAGATTATTCAGTTTGGAAAAGCTTTATGTCAATGATCCGGATTACAGGGGGTGTAATCAGATATCCAGTTTATCAAACACATTTTTTATGAAACACAATTTCAGTTTTTCTGAAATACAGAACCTACTTGATAAGGTGGCTAACTTATGAAGAAAAAAATCATTATTCAAGGCATTTTTTGGATATGTGTATACATAGCATTATCCACAGCCCCGCTGTTTATACTATTAATAACACCAACACCATCGGGTCGGGAGTTCTGGCGTGAATTATCTGTCGCTCTCGGATTTGCTGGTTTATCGATGGTTATGCTGCAATTCGTCCTTACCTCACGATTCAAAGTCATTAAAGCCCCCTATGGCAGTGACATTGTTTACTATTTTCATCGTCAGATTTCTATCGCTTCGTTTGCCCTGATCTTTCTACATCCCATTCTTTTATTCATTTTTAGCCCGGTGACGCTGCGTTTGCTCAATATTTTTCAAGCCCCGTGGCGCGCCAGAGCTGGTATTATTGCCATGGTCGCACTGATCACATTGATAACCACCTCTGTATGGCGTAAGCTCCTCAAGATTGAATATAATAAGTGGCGAATCTGGCACGGTCTATTGGCTACTGTATCAGTATCCCTGGGTATGACACACATAATGCTGGTAAATCATTATGTCAACACACCACTGAAACGTGTTTTGTGGGTTGCTTATGCATTATTCTGGTTAAGCCTTCTGGTCTATGTGCGTATTATCAAACCTTTTATCATGCTCAGGCATCCATATGTTGTCGAAGAAGTCATTGAGGAAAGAGGCAACGCCTGGACTCTCATCATCGCGCCAGATGGACATAAAGGAATCCGCTTTATGCCAGGACAGTTTGCCTGGTTAACTGTAGGACAGTCTCCACTCTCAGATGCTGAACACCCCTTTTCTATATCTTCCAGTGCTGCCGATCCGAGGCTGCTTACTTTTACGATCAAAGCTCTTGGTGATTTTACAAACACAATCAAAGACCTGTCACCAGGTCAACGCGTCTACATCGATGGGCCTTTTGGAGCATTTAGCATTGACCGGCATCCACAATCAGACCGATTCGCCTTTATTGCTGGTGGAATCGGTATTACACCCATCATGAGTATGCTACGGACAATGGCCGACCGCGAAGACAACCGCCCCTGCATCTTATTTTATGCCAACAGAACGTGGGCTGATGCGACATTTAGGGAGGAAATCGAGTTGCTTAAGCAGCGACTTGATCTTCACATTGTGTGGGTGTTAAGTTCACCAGATACAGATTGGCAAGGAGAAAAAGGTTTTATTTCGACCGATTTGCTGGCAAAATACTTACCGAAAACCGATAAACGCAACGTTCAGGAAATATTCATCTGTGGACCAAAGCCAATGATGGACTCTGTTGAAAAAGCGTTGGTACATTTAGGGGTTTCTCTGGATGATTTTCATTCAGAGCGATTTGATTTGGTATAAGGAGAAGGCTCAGATGCGACAACGCATTTCGACATGGTTGATGATATGCATCACTGTTATAATTCTTGTCCTGTCGGTGATCTTTGCTTTGCTCCAGAGCAGCTAACAGGCTGTCAAAAAGATCCCTGAATCAAGCATTGTTATACATTACAAATCATCTGGAACTCTGCTGAACGATCTCCAGGATGTGGTAACCATGGGTAGTATACTGCTCCAGAAACCTTGCTGGAATAAACCGATTCACGCAACTGAAACTTTATGATTAACAAACTAAAGCGGCTTTTACAGTCAATCTTGTTGACCTGCTTGGGGGTGGTGCTGATCACCCTCGCCAGCTGCCGCCAACCGCAAGAAATGCGCCCCATAGCAGCAGTCAACCCATTACACCCAATCCCACGCAGACTGCGACGCCGGTACTTCAGAAATCAATCAACTTCAACCCACAGTAACGGTCTCCCCTGTCCCTTCACCCGCAGCAAGCCTGCTTTCTCCTGGTGGTGGTATCCCCCATTATGCGATGGATATTGCTTTGAACTTTCTGGACCGGCGGATGCAGGTCACACAATATGTTTTGCTTAGTAATCTCAGCCTTGACATATGGGAAGAGGTGGTATTCTCCGTACCACCCGCCTTTACACCAGGTGTTTTTACGCTCCAGGCTGTTGAGGTAACCACGCTTCGCCAGCGCCGGCTCGTGACAACGGAACTGGAAAATACCATGCTGCACGTGCGTATGCCCGGTGCGGTCCAACCCGGGGAACCGGTGGGCATAAATTTAACCTATGTCATCCAGATTCCCCAGGTGGTGCCTACGGCCTGGCTCCCGGAAGGGAATCTCGGCGCGGGTGAATTTGTGATTCAGGCAGGCGATTGGCACCCCACTCTTGTGCCTTATGCAGAGAATGGTGGGTGGCAAACATGGGAGTACTACCCGGTGGGAGACCCCACGGTCTATGATGTAGCGGACTATGACGTCCGCATTTTCGCCGATCCAAAGCTGGTGATTGCCGCACCGGGGGAAACCTCCCTTGCCGGTCCCGCGCGCCATTATGTGTTACACAATGCGCGAAGTTTTGCATTCACTGCCAGCCCGGATTATCAAATGATCGAAGCTTCTGTGGACGGTATACCGGTGCGCTCTTATTTTTTACCTGCGTATGCTGAAGGCGCTCAGGCTGTGATTGACACAGCGGCACAGGCACTCCGCCTCTTCACAACGTTGTATGGACCCTATCCGGCGTCAGGTTTGGTCGTTGCCCAGAATGCGTATTACGGGAGTATGGAATACAGCGGCTTCATCAGTATGAGTGATTATGCCTTTAAGACGTATCAAAAGGTGCCGTCCACTTTGTTGGTTAACCTGACCGCGCATGAAATTGCGCATCAGTGGTGGTACGGCGCTGTGGGTAATGACCAGGTGCATGAGCCGTGGCTTGATGAATCCTTTGCCAAGTACAGTGAATTGCTGTTCTACGAGCATTATTATCCCAGGATAGTGCCGTGGTGGTGGGAGAATCATATCGACCGCAATAATCCAGGCGGGCCTATTGACATCCCTATTTATGACTTCCCGACCACCGCTGATTACATTCATCAAATCTACGGGCAAGGCGCGCGTTTTTTGGGAGACTTGAGAGCCTTTATGGGTGACGCGCAGTTTTTTGCTTTTGTGAAAGCCTATCAAACGGCAGGTACAGCCCGGATTATGAAAAAAGCGGATTTCTTCAACATTTTAGAATCTTTCACGGATGGAGACCTTACCCCTCTCATAGATCAATATTTTAATCTGGATTAAGCGCACGCTAACGGAACTTAATTGAGGATGTACTTCCCCCACAGATTCTTCCCGGGCAATGCTGAGTCAGGGCAGTCGCATTTCACCACACTATCCCACTATGTGTTGTGTTGAGTACCTGACAGAAAGAACACGGGTGACTGTCACTTTATAAAATTTTGTCATTTCAAATGTTATAAGCTAAGTGACAGTCACCTGTGATAAATTACTTGCTAACAAGGTGCCACACTTTTGCAGGTCGCCCCAACCAAAATGAACTCTTTGTCTGAGAGCAGAACCGCATATAATGAGTTATATCAGACGGGGATTTGCTGGTCTGGAAAGGTATCCGACCTGAAGAGGTCCCCCTTCCATTGTGGAAGGGGTATTGTATTTCAGGGCACTGGTGACGATACGAAAGGAGCTTGCTGCATGCTGGTGCTGGATGGCGGGTATGGTGAGGGCGGCGGGCAGATTTTACGTTCAGCTATATCGCTGTCAATCATCACAGGGCGGGCTTTCCGGCTGAAAAATATCCGCGCTCACCGGTCCAAGCCAGGATTACGGAACCAGCACCTGACAGCGGTACGTGCCGCTGCTGCACTCAGTGACGCTGTCGTCACAGGTGACGAACCGGGCAGCGAATCTTTGGAATTTATTCCCCGGATGGATGTGCGCGCCGGTGCCTATAATTTTGATATGGATGCGGTTGCCGGAGAACCTTCAGCAGGCGCAGTCACCCTGGTATTGCAGACCTTGCTCTTGCCATTGGCGTTGGCGCAAGGCACATCGACGCTGACACTTCGCGGAGGCACAACAGTTCCGATGAGCCCCCCGGCGCTATTTATCGAGAAAGTTTATATGCCGGTCCTGTTCGATATGGGTGTGCGCGCCAAGTTGACGCACAACATGTGGGGTTTTAATCCCCTGGGGGGCGGTGAGATTTCGATTAAGATCACGGGGAAAGA
This sequence comes from uncultured Chloroflexia bacterium, assembly GCA_963700595.1. Taxonomy (GTDB): domain Bacteria; phylum Chloroflexota; class Anaerolineae; order B4-G1; family SLSP01; genus PWVB01. Next base: position 150,537 of record CAVOYE010000004.1, on the reverse strand, counting down.
GGTTTTACGGGGTATCGATCTATCGGAGCGTGGGGAATGCAGTCGCGTTGAGGGATTGGCATTCGCGGCGAAATTACCTTCACACATTCCGCAGCGGATGACAAACCGCGCGCGGTCCGTGTTACAAGAAGCTGGCTTCCGCACCCAGATCAAGCCCGAACATGTGCCTTCACCCGGACTTGGTACGGGTTTATTCTTATGCGCTCGATATGAACATACGGTGGCGGGTTTCAGCACATTGGGCAGGAAACGCCTCCCTTCTGAAGAAGTCGCGGACCTCACATGCCAGGCTTTTTTCGCCCATCACCGTACGCAAGCGGCAGTTGATCCTTACCTGGGAGATCAACTGGTGCTGCCTTTTGCGCTGGCGCAAGGTATGTCACGCGCTACAATTTCGCAGGTCACACGACACTTACAAACGAATGTCTGGTTGATGCACGAGTTTGGATTTACATCAGTGCGTGTGGAGGGCGACCAGGATGCGCCCGGTGTGTTAATAGCACACGAAGTTTAAATATCTGTTAAAACAGTTGTGGAGTGACTTATGCTAGAACTTGTCTTACTGGGAACAGCAGCTTCAGCTCCGTCTATTCAGCGCGGATTGCCATCCCAAGTTGTAATATATCGCGACGAGCGTTTTCTCATCGATTGCGGTGAGGGAACCCAGCGGCAGATATTACGCAGCGGGCTTGGTTTCCGCCGCTTGCAGCGGATTCTTTTTACACACGGACACCTCGATCATATACTGGGACTTGGCGGATTAATTTCGACGTTTGCCCGTTGGGAAGCTGTTGAAAGCCTGGAAATATATGGGGGTCGGCGCACTCTGGACCGCATCAATGATTTGATCTACGGGGTGGTGCTGCGCGGAGCTCATCCTCCTGTCCCATTTGAGTTTGTTGATGTGAGTTCTGGATTGCTGCTGGAGGAAGATGAATTCGAAGTACAGGCATTCTCTGTAAACCATCGCGGACCTGGTTGTTACGGCTATGTGTTTTCAGAGAAACCGCGGCGACCATTCTTACCCGAATTAGCGCAAGCTTTGGGTGTGCCCTTTGGACCAGTACGCAAAGAATTGGTCAATGGGAAAGCCATCACTTTGGAAAACGGGCGTGTGATACACCCGGATGAGGTGCTGGGCCCAATTCGTTCCGGTGTATCCATTGCCGTCACCGGAGATATTGGCAGGGTCGATAATGTGGTTGATGCGGTAAAAGGCGTTGACCTGTTGATAACTGAAGCGACTTACCTGGTGCGTGATCAGGAAATGGCCCGGCGTTTCGGTCACCTGACTGCTGCGGAAGCTGCCTGGTTGGCACGCGAAGCCGGGGTGCGCCAGCTTGTTCTCACCCATCTATCACAGCGCTATCGGATCAGGGAAATGCTGGAGGAAGCACGGGCAATCTTCCCCGAGACCATCGTCGCGCGGGATTTTGACCGCTTTACAGTGACACGGGATGTCATTACAATCAACAATGAAGAACTCGAAAATGATATCCTGGGGACAACCGAAGATAAATCGGCTGAATAAATAAGCTAACCGCTAACTGACTGCTATCTTAAAGCGGTATTTGTTTGGTAAAGCAGGCTTGTTTCTCGTATTGACTCAGGTCAAAATTCAATAGCCCGGATCCAAGTGATTGGACATCGATAGCACGTTTGATACAATGTGAAGGTCTGACTTCGTCTTGATTCCTATATAAAGATTGGGGAGGTGCAAGGTATAGTATAATGATCTGCGGTATTTTGTATGTCCCCAAGATTCAAAATCGAGTTATAAAGAAGGAGAGTAATGATGAAAAGAAGTTTGCTGGTTGCGCTTATTTTGACAGTTGTGTTTTCCGGCGTTCTTGTGGGATGTGCTCCTGCTCAGCCAAAGCAAGCCGAAGGGCCCTACAAGGTCGCATTTGTATATATTGGTCCTCCCGGAGACCTGGGATGGACATTTGAACATGATCGCGGACGTAAGATACTCGAAACTGAATTTGGCGATAATATCGAAGCAACTTATATTGAGAACGTCGAAGAAGGTCCGGATTCTGCGCGCGTTATGCGTCAGTATGCTCAGGAAGGCTATGACATGATTTTTGCCACGTCTTTCGGTTATATGGATCATATGTTCGAGGTCGCTGAGGAATTCCCGGAAGTTCTTTTCGAGCATTGTTCCGGTTTTAAGACCCTGGATAATATGGCAACGTATTTTGGGCGGATATACCAACCCCGATATCTCTCTGGTTTAGTCGCCGGCAGCATGACCGAAGCCAATAACATCGGTTACGTCGCCGCTTTCCCCATTCCCGAGGTCGTTCGCGGTATCAACGCATTTACACTCGGCGTACGCAAGGTTAATCCCGAGGCTGAAGTTCACGTTGTCTGGACCAACACCTGGTACGACCCGGTGAAAGAGCGTGAGGCAGCGGTCGCCTTACTGGATGCCGGCGCCGATATTATCGCCCAACACCAGGACACAACCGAACCCCAGAAAGCGGCACAAGAGCGTGGCGCACTAAGTATTGGTTATGACTCCGATATGCGCTCTTTTGTAGGCGATACCGTGTTAACCAGCCCGATTTGGAATTGGGGCAGCTACTATATTCCCACCGTCAAAGCTGGTATGGACGGCACGTGGGAAACCCACCAATACTGGGGTGGGATGAAAGAAGGCGTCGTTGAATTGGCAGATTTCAGTCCCAAGGTTCCTCAAGATGTGCGTGATCTGGTCAAGACCGCCGAACAGAATATTCTGGACGGTAATGATGTTTTCTGTGGACCCATTATGGCCCAGGATGGCAGTGTCTTTGTCGCTGCCGGTGAATGCTTGGAAGATGGTGCTATGCTGGGTATGAGTGTTTTTGTCGAAGGTGTTGTCGGTACAATACCGGAAAATTAAAACTTTTGTGAAGGGGCGGGCTAACCCGCCCCTTCACTTATGCCATAAAAAATAAAACACAAATCAAATCTTTTACGTTAAGGTTGGTGTATATTTGGTTTCTGTTTTGAGTTTTAGCGTACAGCAGGGAAATCATAGGCGCTGGTAAATATGTCAATTGGCAATTCGGACACACCCATTCTTGAAATGAAGGGCATCACAAAACGTTTTCCGGGCGTTTTAGCAAATGACCAGGTGAACCTGACGCTGAATGCCGGTGAGATGTTAGCCCTTCTGGGAGAAAATGGCGCAGGGAAAAGCACGCTGATGAATGTGCTGGTAGGCCTGTACCGCGCAGACGAAGGTGAAATAATTGTCCGTGGGAATCACGCCTTGATCCACTCCCCCAAAGATGCCGCTGCACTGGGGATTGGCATGGTGCATCAAAACTTCAAGTTGGTTTCAACGATGACCGTCGCGGAAAATGTCATTTTAGGGATTCGCGAACTGCCCTTTATCCCCCATATGGAGGATGTGTCCAGTCGTATCCGGGAAATATCTGACCGTTACAACCTCAATGTCGATCCTCAGGCTTTTATCTGGCAATTGAGCGTCGGTGAGCAGCAGCGGGTTGAAATCCTCAAGTTAATTTACCGGGGGGCAGAAATCCTGATTCTCGATGAACCAACTGCTGTGTTGACACCGCAGGAAGCACAGGAATTGGGGCAAATCCTGCATGTGATGCAGGAAGAGGGGAAATCCACCATCTTTATTACCCATAAAATGGATGAAGTTATGGCTTTTTCTGATTGGGTCTGCGTCTTGCAACATGGGAATGTTGTGGCTGTTAAACGCACAGCAGAGACCAATCCTAACGAGTTGGCACGACTGATGGTGGGACGCGACGTGTTGTTCCGTTTAGAAAAAGAACCTCGTGAACCAGGTGATGTGATATTGTCGCTGCAAAACATTAATGCCACCAATGATAAAGGCTTGCCTGCTCTTCAGGATGTATCATTAGACATACACCAGTATGAAATTTTGGGCATTGCAGGCGTCGCAGGTAATGGGCAACAGGAATTAGCCGAAGTGGTCACCGGTTTACGACATGTCAGAAATGGTTATGTGCATATCAATGAGACTGACCTCACAAATTGCAGTCCACTGGAGGTCATAAAATCCGGCGTCAGCCATATTCCGGCAGATCGCATTGGTATGGGAGCTGTGGGTGATATGGCGGTTGCCGATAATATCGCAATGAAAGGCTATCGCAGCGCGCCGCTTGCCGACCGCGGTCTTCTACACCCCCAACGCATCATCGATTTTGCCCTTACCATGATTCAGCAATTTAAAATCTCGACACCGAACGCTGCCACGCGCGTGAAATTTCTTTCAGGGGGAAATATTCAAAAGACGATATTGGCGCGTGAGATTGACGCGTGCACTGGCTTACTCGTCGCCGTCTATCCGTCCAGAGGTTTGGATGTAGGCGCTACAGAATCTGTTCGCCGGCGTATAATCGAACAGCGGGATGCAGGACGAGCGGTATTGTTGATTTCAGAAGATCTTGAAGAATTAACAAGTATTTCGGATAGAATCGCGGTCCTGTATGAAGGGCAGGTGATGGGGATACTGACGCCGGATCAGGTCGATAGAGAGACAATCGGGCTTATGATGGCAGGGGTCGGTCACATCGTCTCTGACAGGCAGGCTAATACTGCATCGTCAACTCAAGCACGAGGCGGTCATCATGCGGTTTGAACTACGAAAACGAAGCGCAATATCGCGTGAAGCTGCCATATTTGTGCCGGTAATCTCATTCTTTGTAAGCTTATTATTTGGCGGCATCTTACTCGCAGTCTCGGGCGCAAATCCCTTTGTAACCTATGCGGCGATGGCCAAAGGCGCATTGGGATCCTGGTATGGCATTACCGAGGTTTTGGTAAAAAGCGTCCCGCTTATGCTCACAGGTTTAGGTGTTGCACTGGCCTTTCGCATGCGTTTTTGGAATATCGGAGCGGAGGGTCAACTCACCTTAGGGGGTGTTGCTGCTGCCGGGGTCGCGCTTTATTGGTCCACGGGACTCCCCGATTGGGCTGTCCTGCCCATAGCCATCCTGGCGGGTTGTATTGCCGGAGCGATTTGGGCGGGGGTTCCGGCAGTGCTCAAAGCGAAACTCAATGTTGATGAAACGTTAACAACGCTTCTGCTGAATTATGTCGCGATACTTTACTCCGAACACCTGTATTACATTGCCTGGCGGGCAGAAGGTTACAACTCCGGTACGGAACGCTTCATCGAAACAGCGTGGCTACCGCAGTTATTTGGGCGCGTCCATACCGGTCTGGTGTTTGCAGTCGTGATCGCGGTGGTTTTGTGGTTTGTATTCAAATATACCCGTTGGGGATTTGAACTCAAGATCATTGGCGCCAATCCTACCGCTGCGCGATACCTGGGCATAAATATTGCCCGGAATGTGGTCGTTACGCTATTGGTTTCAGGGGCCATCAGCGGTCTTGCGGGCGCCGGTGAAGTGCTGGGCCTGGCTCGCCGCCTGCAGCAGGGATTATCGGTGGGCTATGGTTATACCGCGATCATTGTCGCATGGATGGCACAGCTCAACCCGATTGCAGTCATTGGCGTAGCGCTGCTCATGGGGACATTACTGGTCGGGGGAGACCAGATACAGATGAAGATGCGCTTACCGGCTTCTGTTGGACTGGTACTCCAGGGGATGATTCTGATACCCATGTTAGCGGGGAGCATTTTTACAGAATTTTATCTGCACCGGAGGGATAAAGAACCGGAGAAAATCCAGGAACAGGAAGGCGTGCCGCTATGAATGAATTTATGGCGCTGCTAACCTCTATTCTTACAATTACCCTTAGAGCTGGAACCTCGCTCATTTATGCCACGATCGGCGAAACGTATACCGAAAGGGCAGGCATTCTCAATCTGGGTGTGGAAGGCATGATGCTGACCGGCGCTGTGACCGCATTTGCCACGGGTTATTATACAGATTCCCCGGCATTGGGGTTGGGCGTTGCGATGTGTATGGGTGCGATACTAGCCACCATCCATGCCTTCCTTACGGTCACAATGCGAGCGAATCAGGTAGTAAGTGGTTTGAGCATTACCTTATTCGGAACAGGCCTGGCAAGTTTCCTGGGGGAACGCCTGGGTCCGGAATCCAATGGAAAAAATCTGGTCGGATTGGTAGGACCGCGTTTCTCACCTTATGCAATCCCATTCCTGAGCCGTATTCCAATTGCCGGCGCGCTGTTCAAACAGGATATCATGACTTATTTGCTTTATATTCTGATCCCTCTAGCCTGGTTTTACCTGTACCGCACCCGAAACGGATTAAACTTACGGGCGGTAGGAGAGAATCCACAAACCGCAGATGCGATGGGTATCAATGTCGGTGCTTTACGCTATGTCTACACTATTTCAGGTGGCGCTTTGATCGGTCTGGGTGGCGCGCACCTCTCATTGGCATATGCGCCGGGATGGGCTGAGAATATCACGGGGGGTAGGGGGTGGATTGTCATCGCCCTGGTTATTTTCTCCATGTGGAATCCGGCACGGGCAGTTTTAGGCGCAATACTCTTTGGAGGTATCAACGCTGTACAATTCCGGTTGCAAGCGGGAGGAACAACGATCCCTGCCGCTTACCTGAATATGGCACCCTACCTGATGACAATTCTGGTGCTCATTATCATGACATGGTGGGAAACGTTGAGCCACCATGTGGGTGCACCCGCTTCCCTGGGAAAAGCCTATATGCGGGAAGAAAAATAAAGGTGGTATGCTCATGACCGATATTCCTTCACATTGGACACCCCAGCCCACATCCCGGCACTGCTTTGTGTGTGGGCGGGAAAGTAAGGTGGGTTTACACATACAATTTTATGAAGATCATAAAAACAACCAGGTTGTTGCCCCACTATGTCTTCCGGAGCATTTTCAAGGTTATCCGGGTATTACACATGGGGGAATCATAGCTTCAATTCTGGATGAGATTTCCGGAAGAGCTATCATGATGACTTCGGACGATAACCCTTTCTGGGTTACGGCAAAGCTGGAAATCCGCTACCGCCAACCTACGCCTGTTGAGACACCCCTGCTGGCGGTTGGGTGGGTTGTGCACCAGCGCCGCCGTTCGGCTGAGGTCGCGGGTGAGATCCGACAGCAAGACGGCACGGTTACAGCAGAAGTCAGTGCGATTGTCGTATGCCCACCCAAAGATACATTAAAAAATTGGGACCAGGAACGGCAATTCTGGCGGGTTGAAAACGAATGAAGTTCAGATATGAACTATAATCAGTCGGCGCGCGCAAGGAGGGTGAGATGTTGCGAAATGTAAAATCGTATACGCGTCCAGATTCAATTGAGGACGCAGTGACTATGGTCCAGTCGACACCTAACGCTGTTTATTTAGGGGGTGGGGCATGGACCGTTGCCCGTGGAAATGCTGAAATTGAAGCCGTGGTCGATCTTCAGGCATTAGGTCTCGACACAGTACAGGGCGGACTTGACAGTTTGCGTATCGGTTCAATGGTGCGTTTGCAGCAGCTGATAGATCATCCGGATACGGGCACAGTTGCTGATGGTATATTGGCAAAAGCGGCGCGTTTCACACAATCCCGCACCTTACGGGAGCAGGGAACTCTGGGGGGCACATTAATGGTTGGCAACAATGCCGACCCCCTGACCACAGCTCTGTTGGCGCTGGATGCGGGACTGAGTTATGCGGACCCCGTACTCCATACCGCGCCCTTTACCAGCTTTGTCGCTTATCGAGACCGGCTTATCAAAACACGCGTTTTATTAACAGAACTGCAAATAAAACGCCCCCCCACAAGCAGCGCCTCCGCTTTTGAGGTTGTGGGGCGTTCACCCAGCGACAAACCGATCATTTGTGCAGCAGTCACGATCAACGTAGATGAAGGCTTGCCGGAAGCGCTGTATATTTCTGTTGGTGGTGCGGACACGCGTCCGGTACGTTTATACAAATCTGAACACATCCTCAGAGGGCAATTGCTGAATGCGGAACGTGTGACGGAAGCTCTTGCCCCCGCTTTGCAGGAATTGCATCCGGTGGGCGATTACCGGGGAAGTGCGGAATACCGCATGGAGATGACAAAGATTTTAGTGTATCGTGCAATTTTAACTGCATGGGAAAAAGCACGACGCCGGTAAATTTCACACAAGGCAGCATAGACTGGAGGGGTTAATTTAATGTCGGAAAAACAGGATAAAAGCAAAACGCTGGGCTGGTCATATGGAGGACAAGCCCTGATTGAAGGGGTGTTAATGCGTGGGAAGCATATCGCGGCAATCGCAGTCCGCCACCCGGACGGGCATATTATTCTGAAAGAAGAGTCCTTGAGCGGATTATACCGGGGTTCTGTGAGCAAAATACCGTTTTTACGTGGTATTCCGATGCTTTGGGACTCCCTCGGTTTGGGAATGAAAGCTCTTTTTTACTCTGCGGAAGTCGTGGGACAGGCGGAGGATCCGGATTTTACGATGAGTGGTGGCGCGGGCCTCCTGACCGGAGCACTTTCCATTGTTTTAGGACTCGCTTTATTTATGCTGCTACCATCCTTTCTGGCTGGATTGATAGTGCCCAAACAGGTGCTGTTATTCAATATCGTGGAAGGCCTTATCCGCCTCACTATGCTCATTGGCTATATGGCATTGATTGGGAAAGCAGAGGATATCCAGCGTGTTTTTGCCTACCACGGCGCAGAACATAAAACTATCAACGCCCATGAAGCAGGCGCGCCTCTCACTGTCGAGAGCGTGAGAACCTTCTCCCGGCAACACGCACGCTGCGGTACGGCGTTCTTGTTAGTCGTGGTATTTATTTCGGTCCTGGTTTTTGCCCCTCTAGGGCGCCCGACATTCGTGATTCGCGTTCTCTCACGCTTGTTATTAATCCCGGTGATTTCGGGGATTGCCTATGAGGTGTTACGTTTTACCGCGAAGCACGCTTCCAACCCCATTATGGGTGCGATTATTAAACCAAATCTGGCGTTGCAGCAATTGACGACCCGGGAGCCCGATGATTCCATGATTGAGGTCGCGATTGCGGCGCTGAAAGCGGTTCTAATCGGTGAGCAAATGGAAACTGTCCCAGCACCGGAAACAACGCTATGAATGCGATGCGTTTAAGCGTCTGGGCTGAACTTGTCCAGTACCCTGCGCACCAATGCTGTTTTGAGCATTTTTTCCAAAGCCTGAACCGCTATCACATCACGTGATGAAGCAAACGTATAAGCAACCCCGGATTCGCTAATCCGCCCTGTGCGCCCAATCCGGTGAATGTAAGCTTCGGCATTGTCCGGCATATCGTAATTGATGACATGCGAGATACCGGCGACGTCAATCCCCCGCGCAGCGATGTCTGTCGCGACCATAATTTGATAGGTCCCATTTCGAAATCCCTGGATGGCTTTTGTGCGGCGAAATTGGGTAAGGTCACCTTCGAGAAGCGTTGCTTTATGTCCATATTCTTTTAGATGTTGTACAACCTCACGCGCGCGTTGTTTCGTGCGCGCGAAAACCAGAACAGAGCGCGTCTCTTTTTGTTCAAGATAGAGAATTTCTATCAGCAGGTCTGGTTTAAGAAATTCCTTGATGGGAAAGAGAACATGCGATACGGTTGGGGTGGGAGCGTTCGCCGCGACTTCTTCTGTGACTGGATTTTCCAGTATAGCATCCACAAGGTGGCGTATATCGTCGGACATCGTTGCCGAAAAAAGCAATGTTTGCCGCGCGTTGGGAATAAAGGTAATGATTTTGCGCACATCAGGCATAAAACCCATGTCGAACAGGCGATCTGCTTCATCCAGGACCAGGATATTTACAGCATCAAGGTTAATGGTTTGACGTTCGATGTGGTCCAGCAAACGTCCCGGGCACGCGACGACAATATCCACACCTTCCCGAAGCCGTTCGATCTGTGGATTGATATTGACGCCCCCGTATATGACCATACATGCCAGGAATGTCTCTTGAGCAAGTTCCATAATTTCATCATGGACTTGATCTGCGAGTTCACGCGTCGGCACCAACACCAAAACCTGAACCGGACCGCGGGACATATGCAACAGGGACTGCAAAATAGGCAGCGCGTAGGCTGCGGTCTTCCCAGTGCCGGTTTGAGCCAAACCAACGACATCGCGTTTGGCTAGGATAGCAGGAATGACCTGCTCCTGAATGGGTGTGGGCGTATGATATTGGGCAGCCTTGAGCCCAGCAAGTAATTCTTTGTCAAGTGTGAAATCACTGAAATTCATTTTATACCTCAGGAAACAACTATTGATCTCCGTATAATTAAGCGAAAGTTATGACCATTATACCGGTAAAATGATGAAACCTTTATTCTACCCAATATGGTCAGACAGGCGACTTCAAGTATAGTATAGACAGTCAGAGGATGCATACCCGCATTAAAACAACAGGATAGCAAGGGATGAATAAAAAAATCAGGGTATTGTTGGCGGATGACCATGTGCTGGTGAGGCAGGGGGTACGCCGGATTCTGGAAGCTTCAGGCAGTATTGAAGTTGTCGCTGAGACGGATAATGGCGCCGAGGCGATAAGTATGGCACAGGAATTAACACCTGATGTTGCGGTCCTGGATATCCGCATGCCAGAAGTCACAGGTGTTGAAGCCGCCCGCAATATAAAACTGCATAATCCCGCCACCAGGGTATTGATGTTAACCGCCTTTGATGACGACCCCTATGTCTTCGCACTCTTGAAGGTGGGGGCAGATGGATACGTGCTGAAAACATCCAATTCGGATGACCTGGTAAGGGCAGTCCACCTGGTAGCTCAGGGCAAATCCGTTCTAAGCCCGGAGATCACAGCAAAGTTGCTCAAAACCGTAACTCACCGAACGTCCCCAGATACAGCTGTGGCGTTGGACATGCTAAGCCCGCGTGAGATTGAAGTTTTGCACCTTACGGCGCGCGGGATGACAAATCGGGAAATAGGTAACGCGTTGGGCATAAGTCATCGTACTGTGCAGGGGCATTTGGCAAGCGTGTACGGTAAATTGGACGTTAAAGGGCGCACGGAAGCAGTGACCGAAGCGCTTAAACGTGGCTGGATAACGATCGACTAAATGTTCGATTAAATGACAAACTCATGACAAAAGCTATGCGAAATTGGCTCCGGTCCCTCAACGCCCAATTATTCCTGTGGGCGGTTGTACCGGTTATGTTGACGATAATAGCGCTGTTGACGACGAGTGTTTATGTTCACCAGCGTGAGATGCAGGAATTTGTCAGCAATCGGGATTTGTCCCTTGTCTATGGACAAGCCCGGATGCTGGCACACCTGGTTGAGCAAGGGACTATTGAAGCCAGCGGGGAAAATTTGACCCCATGGATAGAAAGCCTCGCACAGGATATGCCGCCTTTATTCGTGATTGATGGACAAGGGTATATTCTGGCGCATCCTGACAAAGCAAACAACGGCACACATTTCACGGATTCCCATGAACTCCAATCCATACTATCGCAACCGGCGGGAAGTAACCTCGTGGGCAACGGGGATAACACAGCGGTCGTATCCTTTGCGCTGATACAGGATACGGATTGGCGGGTGGTTATGAGTGAAAATGCGGATAGTTTCATAGGGCCAACCCTCCGATTCTCAAAACTGGGCCCTATAACGGCTATCGTCGCCGTAGCAATCTCACTTTTTATCATCAGCTTTAGCTGGCGCACAATCGTCCGACCCCTACGCATGTTATCCAATGCTGCAGACCAGGTAACATGGCAATCGTATCCACTGATTCCCTTCCCGGAGGAAAGCGTGCGTGAGGTTGAATCCCTGCACCGCGCGCTGGTAGCCATGGTGAACAGGTTGAGTGAATATGAAACCGGGATTCGTGACTATTTAGGCGCCACCACGCTAGGACAGGAGGACGAACGAGCTCGCATTGCCCGGGAAATACACGATGGGCCTGTGCAGGAAATCATCGCATTGGGGCAGCGGTTGGATTTACTCAGGAGTTGGACACAGAGCAACAGCGAAGAGGTAGATGCGCTCCTCAACGAGATGCGTAGTACGCAAATGGCGACTATCGAGGAGTTGCGGCGCATTGTCAACGACCTCCGTCCGGTGTACCTTGAAGATTTAGGTTTTTTACCGGCGCTGGAAATGCTTGCCCAACAAGCCAACGCCCGGGGGAAGGTGCTGGTGCAGATCAAAACCACGACTGAGATCCAACGCTTGCCTCTTGATATGGAATTAGCAGCTTACCGCATCACGCAGGAAGCCTTAAACAACGCACTGCAGCACGCGCAAGCTCAGAAAATCCTCATTGAAATTACCTGTTCTGTGAAGGGATTGCTGCTGGTTATTTCTGACGATGGGCGGGGCTTTTCTCCACCGGAGCCCATGGAAATCCTGACACAGACCGGACGTTATGGTTTGATTGGTATTCGTGAGCGGGTGGGACAGCTTGGCGGCACGGTGTACCTGGATTCCGAACCAGGCAAAGGGACACACTTATCGATCCGTCTCCCTGGGTGTACCGGCGCCTCGTAATACGCAATAGTCCCTATACGCACACCCGCCAAATGGCGCTCACCCAGGAAGGTAAAACCCCATATACTATAGATAATATGGGGTTGGGGAAACGCCAGCACACCACCATTGCAGTTTCATCGCAGACAGGTGTGCTGGCGTTTCGGTTTTCTACCCTATCGGCATCGTTACAGAACACTCAAAGTGCCTGGAGTTGCTGGTGATCTGGAGCGTCTTAATTCATACGCTGGATACTCAAGAATTGCAGGAATAAGGAGCGGGCTTTCTAATGTTCATCTAGTGTGACGCCGTGCGCAGGTTAGTGCTTCCGATTGTGAACGCACGAGATAGATAATAGTTTTGTTACTGATTGCAGCGCCACACATTATCTATACTTATCAGAATCAGAGGTCACAATGCGAAAAATTGTTCTATCCAGCTTTCTGGTTTTTCTCCTGGCTGCCGCAACCTTCGGCGTGATAAAAATTGTTCTTGGGCAAGGAACAGTGGGGCCTAATGTCATCAACGTTGAAACGCAGGGCGAAAACTCGCGCGAAATCCTTAGCCCCTCCAAAGTTGATAGCCCTCAGCAACCCAATATTGGTTTCATAGACTCTCCATCTGCCACCTGCTACCAGCCGAATCCATTAGCCAACCAATGCTTTATCAATTGGTATTACCTTTCGGTGTCAGCTGCCCCTAACTATATGATTACCATGACCCTCACATTGAATGCCACAGGCCCAATTGCTCACACCCAGGGCTTCTTCCAAACTTCAATGTACGTCCCTTACAATATGCTGGGAAATGGTTTTCAGGTGAAATGCGGAGCTGCCGGCGCCGGCGGTAACCCATCGTTGGGAAACGCCTACGCTTACACGGTTCGAGCGAGGGACAGCGCTGGTTTATCATCCGCCAACTACGGCACGGTCTACTGCCCAGCTTACCCATGAGATTCAACAAAGGATTAAGGGTCTTGTTAGGCGCGCTGATCCTTACGGGTGTCCTGGGCGGCGTCGCGTTCGGCGTGGCACGTGGGTCGCAAACAGCACCGCAGGAGGTAGTCCCACCGGTCAGCAGTAATCCGCCACAGCGGGAAGGCTTTGCTGATATCCAATCGCCTACCATTTCCTTTATCGACAGCCCCAGCGCAACATGCTCCAATCCCGTGCCAGGAACAGGCGCCTGTTACATTAGTTGGAACTATCTATATGTGACAGCAGCGTCCAGCCAGTATGTGATCAGTATGACTGTTTCCATAAATAACCACATACGGGCTTATCACGCGGGTTTCTTTCAAACCGCTATGTACATTCCCTATGATATGACAGCGCCTGGCTATTTGGTCACTTGCGGCACGGAAGGGAGTGGAGGCAACCCCAAGTTGGGCAATGCCTACAGCTATACGATAAGGGCTCGCGAGACAAGCGGGCTGTCCGCAGCAAACTACGGCTCCGTCACCTGCCCGGCAGATACGATGAATATCTTCTTGCCCATGGTACAGAGACGCCGCCACTGATTTCCGCATAGCCTTTACATTTCAGGAGGGTTTACCGGGTCGGTTGCAACCGACCCGGTAAACCCTTTTTGTTGATGCGGCGCGGAACAGACTATCGTCGTTGAACTGTCAAGGCTCCTGCGCTGCATCAGGAACTTGCCCCTGGACTGGTATACCCCTGAATATGCGTATAATGGAGGGTAATTTGCGCATATACTATGGAGGTATTCTTTGGGCATACCCGAACCACCAAACCGACGTGATAGAAAAGCCATTCAATACCTTGAAGACCTGCAGACGCAGATTCTTGCCAGGCACACCGCCCTGGTGCATGATGCTGAATCCGCCCAGCTTTATACATGGGCACTGGTGGTGGTTGCTCTCTTCGATGATGGCGAACGCGAGTTGTTCGTGCAAGTTTACAACGCCTATACTGAGGGCGAATGCCTGTATGAGATGCGCACAGCGTGCGCATGCAACGGCAAAGATCAATTGTGTTTGATCCTGGATCAGATTATGGCGGACAAAGCACTAGCGACACGTATGGGCGAGTATATGATGGCGAGTATCCAGGATGAAAGTTGGCGGGAAATACAGGTGGTTCTCAAAGAGAACCGTTTTCAGGCAGAGAATTTTTTGTGGTGGGCGTATGATCTGAAACGGTGGCTCTGAGTTCTGGCGTCTCTGCCATTAAATAGGTCTCGCTCAGCGTACCGTCCGAAAAAAGATTCAAACTTGTACTGGTGGTTGTTTCAAAAATCCAATAGGTTACCTCTACTCCCTCTATATCGTAAACAGGGTTTTGGCGATAATAATATTTTGGTTTTACCCCTTGCAGAATGCTCCATTCGCGCGCTTCACCGTATCGCTTGCGCAATACCACCCTTCTGACGCCGATAGCAGCACAGTACTTGAGGTATTGGGGGATTTCACTCACATTGTGCGTACTAAGCAGCATGGATAGTTTTATGGGAATATCTGCCTGTTCTATTATCCGTGCGACATCCGGGACATCAGATGAACCCATCATCCGGGCATATGTATCGGGATTGAAAGACGGAATCGATATCGTCGCTTTGTCATAATGCCGGAAAGCCTCCATTTTCTGCAGCGCCAGAACCCCATTGGTATGTAATGCATATTCAGCGCCGTTAGGAATGCGCTCGCGGAGCAAATCAAGCAGCGCTACCTCACAACAATATAATTGCGGATCCGTGTTCGTCGCGGTGAAGATAATGCGTTGGATATGCAGCGCGTTCACCGTGGCGATCAATCCTGCAATATTCCTCAGAGGAAATTGTTCGAGATTGCTTTGATTGATGCGCGCCGGCAGGTGATGACCGATACAATCCGGGCACCACCGGTTACAGGGACCGGAAAATAATATATTAGCGAAATCCACTTTGGATAAAGGCATCTGGACCTCTCCGCACGTTTCACTCGTTACGGCAAGGTCCCGGGACCATAGCGTTCAATCAATACTGCCTGGACAGATGGAGCGTAGAAAAGCGCGATGACGCCGTTAAAATGATCGTGCCCTTTTCCCGTCAGGCGCAAGCTGCGGTCCGTCCACGTCATTAAACCGTTGGTCAAGGCGTAATCCACCGCTTCCGGATAGGCTTGTTCCAGGCTGATACCAAATTTAGCTGCAAAAGCAGCGCGATCAACCTCACCAAAATAAAAACTGATAGCGACCATTTTTCCCATTGCCTGGACCAGTGGGAGATTGTAAAGATCCTGGATGGGTAATTGCTTGTTTTCAATGGCGCGTTGATAGGGCGCCAGGCTTTTGCTGGATGCGCCGGCATTGTAACTCAGCGTGGTATCAGAGAAAGATTGTGCTCCCAAACCCATGCCCAAATAAGGTAAACCTTCAACGACCCGCCGGGTAAGATAGTCACTTGCCCCGCTATTTCCGGTAATGCGACTAAACGTATTTTTCCCGGGTGTGGCTGGATAACCAGCCTGAGCGAGCATTTCCTTTGCCAGATTCACCTGTTCCCGGACTTGCTCTATAGAAACGTCAGCTGCTTGTTTTGCAATTCGTGTGCCCTTATACCGCACGCGATAAGTCGTTATGAATTCCGGTCCCAATCCAATAGCATACATTATAGTAGCCCGCCAGTCGTTCAGCGTTTGTCCGGCAAAACCATACATCAAATCGACGTTCAGCCGGTCAAAACCAGCCGCACGGATATTATCAACCGCGGAGCGATAGTAGCGTAAACCGGTAACCTCGCGCTCCATCGCCCTGAGAAGCTGCTTTTGGGTCACCTGAAGACCAATACTGATGCGTTGAATGCCGGATTGGCGATAGATATGCAGTTTTTGTGGTTGGGTTGCTGCAAGTTTTGGGGTTGTCTCAATACTCACCACAACATCCGAACGAAACTTAAAGTTGTCACGCACACGACGCATCAATTCGGCAATGTACTGGGCATCAACGAAACCTGGTGTCCCGCCGCCGATGTCAAACCCATACAAAGTGCGCTCCCGGGTATTAAGCAAATCACGGTAGAGGTCCAGTTCCTGAAATAGCTTCTCCATATAATCCGGGTTTTCACCTTGCGACTCAGGATTAACAACGCAGTATTCGCAATATAAACAGCGGTGTTCACAAAAGGGAATGTGGATATACAGCCCAAGTTCATCGACGCCGGCATAGGCTTGCTGGACCACTTCCGCATGCTGTTGGTGTGGCACACGATAAGGTCCCCACGTGCGGGTGTGCGCAATGGGGTAGGCTGTGTTGGCTATATCGTGATTCCGCAACCCCGCCTCAAATACGGTTTGAGGCGGATACGATGCTAAATCTTCAATAGTGGGATCAATCCAGGTTTTATGTGACATAAAGGTCCTTTGCGACAGCAAAATTCAGTGTTTTATGGCGGTGATCAGGAAAAATGGCAAGTGCGCCATTTGGCTCCACGGTTGGTTACGTAAGGTAACCTCAAATGTGATGCGCTCCAGTTGCATTCGCTCTGCTTCGGTAAAGGGCAGGTCGCGCAGGAACTCAAGGCGTGCGGGGTGCGCTGCATAGAGCGTGTCAAACAATGAAATGTGTACATCAAAACCGCGTTCGGCAAGGAGTCCGGGTAGTTTGCGCCCTATGGATGGATCTGCACCCGCTCGGGACAATCCTTTGCACCATAATTCTCTTGCGGCGATATCGGGTGGGTATTCAATCATGGCTTCGTAGTCCGGTTCCAGGGCAACCAATGCGCCACCGGGCATCAGAATCCGGTAGATTTGATCCAGCGCCTGCGGTATCGGTGAAACCCACAACAGGGTAAGTTGTGAAAAAACCAGGTCAAAAGTCGCAGTCTTAAAGGGGAGAAATGCGGCATGAGCGCCTACCCGCGCTGCGCCCACAAAGGCATGGGATGCCTCATGCAGGGCTTTGACGGCACAATCAAGCGCAACAACCTGCCCGTCGGAGCGTTGGACAAGTTCAGGCGTCACAGCCCCGTAACCTGCACCAAGATCAAGGACACGCTGCCGGCGTGCCACCTGAATTCGCCGCAGAAGGTGCTGGCGTGCTGGAGCAAGCCATGCCGCTTGTTGGTGCAAAAGCGGAGCCGGCGGAAGTGCGTAAGTTGAAGTCACTGCATGCTGCCCGGCGCCTCGTCCATTATCTTCCGCCGCCGGCACATGCACACGCACATGCACACCCGGCGCAAGCACAGCTGCTCCCTCCGCTTCTGCCCCCGCCACCTTTTCCGGAGGATTTGGACAGCGCCTCAAACACATCGCCGGTCACTTTATCTACACCGCTGAGATCCACAAATCCACCCTTCGTGGTCGGCAAGTTCATCGATCCAGGCATAATGGCAGCAGCCATACCGCCCATTGTTGATTCCGCCCACCCGGAAAATGAGGCAGCGACATCCCCGAATGATGTGCGCCCACCGGATGATGACCTTGCCGGCAATCCAGGTCCGCCGGACTGCAGCGCGCGGGATGCGTAAGAACGCCGGGCCCAGACAGGCCAATAATTGTAACCACCAGAGGTAAGTACGGTGGGATACTGGTCGTTCATCATGACCCACGGCAAATATTGATCCAGGTATTGCTGGCGTTGTTCAATTTCTCCTAACGAAGCCGCTTGTTCCATGGCTTTATCAATGATTCGGTGGTAATAATCTGTCGTATCCGATAAATCAAAGCCTTTCATCTTGGTGGAAGTCTGCTTGATTAGATATTCCATGGGTTTTGAAAAATCGACGTCGTTGACAGCTTTTCCGGGTTTACGTTCCAACTGGTCCAGGAAATAATTTTCATAGCTATGAATGACTGTTCCCATTTTTTGGGCTGCCTGGCGCCGCAGAGCACGGCGCAACTTGATCGATTTTCGGTTTTCCGGTTCATGCCAGGTACGAAACTCCGGGGAAACTTCGACAATAAGGGGTTTATCCTGCACATGCTGGACGAGTTTCTTTTCCAATAATCCAAAGATGACCAGTGTCAGCACTTTATTCAGCGGCATTTCCAGCAGGACAGCAGCTTCGGGAGCCATCAACCCGCGCTTTATACCCCCACCTTCCACATTGGCAATCGCCGGCAAGTAGTCTCTACGCTTTTTCCTGAGCGATGTTTCGTTGACGATGATAAGCACAATGAAAATGGGCATTGTGAACAGGACCGAAAGGGGGCTATTCACAAACAGGATCACCAGGATAACGGCAAAGATGCCAAAGACAGTGCAGCCCGTCCCGCCGCTAAAACGGAAAAAGAGAAATGCGAGCAGAATAATGACGCCTGCCCCCAGGATTACCCGCAGCTCAGGGTTATCCAGGAGCCATTTTTTTGTCAGGTCGAACAGGTTCATCTTGATAACGCGTTGCATGCCTTCCTGCGGAAAAGAAACACCGACTAAATAAGGCTGGGTCGCGGTCACATTATCCCACTGCCAGAGCGCTGCTACCCGCCCCTGGAACAGGACTTTGTCGGTAAATGGCGCTTTCTGATAGACCACGGCAGCAGGGTCAACGCCCTCCAGCATATGAATAGCAAGCTGGATAGTGCCGGTACCTCTAACAGAATCGGGATCAAACCAGGTGGGTGTAATCTGCAGCGAAGCGTTTGCTTTATTCGTCGTGTCCTGGTAGACCATATCAGGCATCGTGAATTCAAAATGCAGCGTACCGCTTTGCCCCGTGGGAATAGCCTGTCCGGCAAGGTGCACTTCCACGCCCACATCAATGTACTCTGATTTCCGGATATCGCCCAAATTGACGCCGTTGATCGAGGCGCGCATATTGCCAATATCATAGTCTCTATGGGGAGTACCGATATCCACAACGTCGATGGTGCTCCCATAATTATCGAAGGTAATATCGTAAACGATTCTTACCGAGGCATCAGGTTGCACATAGACCTGCATTTTTAGCACAGGCACAGCAAAGCTGTAACTTTGTGCAGAAACCGGTCCGTGGATCGGCATAATTAATATGACGACCAGGCTTAAGGTCAACAGGTAAAAACAACGTTTCATCAATAGTCTCTCCACCATCGTGTTAGCTGGGGATAAGAGCCAGACTAACGCCCGCCCCCGGCACAAGCACATGCACAGGCGCAACCGGCACACGCGCACGCACAACTGCTGTGGGAACTGCCTCCACTGCTGCTGCTTGTACTGGGTGGCGCAGGTTTTGCCAGGCGCGTGGGCATAATGGCTGCCGCCATCCCGCCCATTGTGGTTTCTGTCCATCCGGCAAATGACGCAGCAACATCCCCAAACTTCGGGGCCGACGCTCTACCGCTGCTGCTGCTTCTCCCAACGCTGGGCGCTGCGGTTGACGGTACAGCAGTGGAGGTTTGGCGTGCCCATTGGGGCCAGTAATTATATCCCCCAACGGACATGATGGGGCGATAGCCTCTATCCATCATCACCCAGGGCAAATACTGGTCCAAATACGCCTCACGTTGTTCGATTTCCCCGAGTGCGCTGGCCTGTTCCACAGCCCGATCAATCACCCGCCGGTAATAATCCTGCGTATCGGAAAGGTCAAACCCCTTCATCTTTGCCGCAGTCTGATTTGTCAACCCCTGCATTGGCCCCACAATTTTCAGGGCTTTGATGGGCGAACCTGGATTATCCTCAAACAAATCCAGAAAAGCATGCTCATAGCTGTGGATGACGGTCCCCCTTTTTTGCGCAGCCTGGTTACGATAATTTTTCTTCGCTTTCCCGTCTGTGAGATTGGGGTTGCCTTTTACGCGGAATTCTTCGACAACTTCCACTGTCAGCGGGTCGTCTTTTGTCTGCCTGATCAAGCCCTTTTCCAGCATCCCGAACACCACCAGCATCAGGGCTTTGGTCAGGGGTAATTCCAGAATGACTGCCGATTCCGGTGCGGTCAACCCGCGTTTGATCCCACCCCCCTCGACCTGGGCGATGGCTGGCAGATATTTCGGTTTGCTGGCACGGACGACACCGCGGACAATGAAAAATACGATGAGCGCCGGCAGTGCCAGGGGGAGGCAAAAACCCGCTATAACCGCGATAATTCCCGATATCCCCGCTATCCACCGGCCCAATATGTCCCAAAACGTGATTTCGACAACGCGGTCAAGCCCCTGACGCGGAAATGAAACCCCCACACGATAAGCCTGGGTGGCGAGTACATTATCATAACGCCATACAGCCACAACGCGCCCCGAATCATCCACATATTTATCGGAAAATTCCACATCCTGGTATAAGACATCGTCTATCTGAACACCCTCAATCATCCTTACCCGTATTTCAATGCTGCCAGTTCCCCGCACCAGGCCACTGTCGAACCACGTGGGCGATATCTGCAGCGAAGCATTTTCGGTATTTGTAGTATCAGCAAAGACCATATCAGGCATCGTGGCTTCAAAATGCAGCGTGCCCTGTTTCCCACTGGGGATTTCCTCACTGCCCAGGTGAACCTCCACCCCCACATCAATAAATTCTGACTTATAGATTTGATTAAGATTGACACCATTGATGGAAGCCCGCATATTTTGGGTGTTATAATTGTCGTCCGGCAGGCCAATGTCAACGATGTCTATGGCGCTGCCGTAGTTATCAAACGTGATATCATAGATGAGGACCGCCGATGCGTCAGGCTGCACATCCACCTGCAGCAGCATTTCCGGGATGCTGAAACTGTAGCTCTGTGCACTGACAGAACCCACACACAGGGCAACGAGCAGCACCAGAATCAGTATTGAAAGGAATCGCCTGTTCTTCATATCGCTTTCTCCTGAGACCAACCCGCTGGTTCACGGGGGCAATCCGCTGCACAAATCACAAGACCCGGACAGATATCGCAGCGCGTTGGGGCTTCAACGCGTTCGCGGTAAACTCGAAAGACATCATGGTTCCATATCGCGTCCCAACTGTCCTGCAGCACGTTACCTGCGCACTCATACACCCCACGCGGAGGGATAACAGAGCCATCTGCTTCAACCCGGACAGCGACATCACCGGAGCACCGCGGTCCCTTGATGATTTGACTCGCCAGGGACATCGTTGGCGCGCGCTGCACGGGTGGATCCCACATAAATCGTGCATGGGCTTCATTCGCCGCTTCCTCGACTGTTGTTGCAACCTGGGGCATGGCATCAGCGCTGAATATTCCCTCCTGCAGTGCCAGCTCAGTATCGGTTGTGACGTAAGCCACGAAGGAAATATTATCCGCGCCAAGTGCCATCAAGGCATTCACTGTCTCATCCAAAACATGCAGCGTCGCTTGCACCAGTGGAACCTCTGCAACCGCACAAATTTGATTCGCTTCCAGCCAGTTGAAGACCGCTGTCGCAGCAGCATGATCGCCTGCGCCCAGCAGCGCATCGTGAACAATCGCGTCTGCGGCAGCGTATACAACGTTGATATGGTCCACACCCGCCATAGCTAAATCTGCCAGCAAGGTTTCATCTTCCAAATCGCCAGCCCTTGCGCGAACCCCGGCGATCATCCCCAGGTCCTCAGCACGCTCAATCGCGCGGATGAGGTAAGTTTTTTCAGGCTTTTCTGCTGCGAGCAGGGTGACATGCGGAATGCCCGCCTCCCAGAGCTTGTCAAGAATGGGAATCAGTTGTTCCGGTGGTGCGAGCGGTACCGCAGCCTGGAATGGCGCAATAAGTTGTGCTGCGTAGGGTGACAGAGCTGCATCTTCAAGGTTAAACATTGGATAAGTGTCGCCGGGTGTGACGATTTCCTGAATTATTGTGTTAATTTTTTCAACATCCGCCCGCATCACAGCTTGCGATGCGCCAGAAAAGCGTTTCCCAAGGTCGCTCAAGACGGTGCCCACATCCTTGCCATCCAGCAGTCCTTTGGTAATCACCACACCAGACGGGGAAAGGCGCGCTGCCGCATTGGCATTGGCAATCAGCATACCTGTACCGTCGCGTTCCACACGCAGATGGAATCGTGTATACATGCCATCGGCTTCCTGCATCGCATGGTAAAGCCCGGGCTGTATCATGGGTTCGGCTTGCATTTGTCTTAAGCTAAATAAACGTTTGAACCAATCTATCGCCATAGGAGACCTCCTTCGAATCGTAAGCCGGGGTAAAATTTACACACCCACACCATCTTAAACTTCATAATCATCAATTACTTCGCGCGGTACTTCTGATCGTAGAGCTCCGGATCATAAGCTGACCGTCTGCCAGGGCAATCTTGTCGCGGGCAGAGCATACAACTTTCAAACCGTTCGTCAGTTGGAAAACGAATTCCGGAAACGGTTTTATTGGGTTCCATCAAATAACTTTCGGTTAGCTTAACGCCGATCGCAGTCATAGGATTCCCCAGGAGTTGAAACAACGGGCGCTGCTGCTGGATTGGCCAATCAGGCAGCGAACCGGGGTTCATCGTTGCAGTTTTGCCCAGGTCATAACAGGTCGTCAGGTGCTGGTTTAATGCAACTGACGCAGCCCGCAGCGCATCCTCTTTGATCGCTTCACACCAGTAACTCCAGACCATATCGTCAATACTGTGTGCCCAGGCGCCCAGTTCAGCACCGCAAGTTGCGATGTAGGCAAAAACACGGTGCGCTTGGGTGAGATTAACAGCCAGCACACGGCTGGAAAAGGTGACCCCATCAATGGTCACTTTATCTTCTTCTTTCGAATTGATATAGGCAACCCGGTACAGCACTTTTGGCTGAGCAAGGGATTTTGCTGAATCGACCAGGTCATGAAGTTCTGCCATATATGGGCTGTCGGGTTTAAGCCGCAATCGTTTGGCTAATGCAGTTACATTCGGCTCAAAAGATATTTTGTCCAGGATGTAGGTGTTATCTTCAACAGTCAAGGATACGCCTCCGTATAATCAATTAGCCTTTAAACTGCGGCATAAACCCGCGTAACAAAACAATGATCCCGGCAGCGATGAAAACCTCAGCCCATACGATCGGGTTGCGCCCAAAACCATTCAGGTTCAGGATCAGTTCAAAAAATACGAGTCCGGCAAAGAACATAATCAGGCCAATATTGACCAGGGTGATGCCGGATTTGGCCATCGTATTGTGCTTATTCCAGGTCCCGTATAAAAGCTGTCCTAACCCCACGGAAGTAGGTGCGACGAGGGCCCAGACATAGGCCCAGCTTGCCCAGAGACCGGTGATGCTTTGGAACAACAGGATCAACCCCAACATGGTCACCATAGCGCCCAGCATGGCAAAAGGCTCTCCGAGTCCATTTCCCGCCCGTGAAGAAGAAAGGAAAATCAAGACGCCGGGCACGATAATGAAGAAAGGCCATATATAACGACTGACGTAAATTTGGAAGATGTTGTCGACAAGTACCAGACTACCCAGGACGATGAGGAGAATACCAAATGCCCGGATTCTGTATAATTGTTTTTCTCCAACCATAGTGCACTCCTTCACCCACAGATTTTGTTCTAATCGTTGATTAACACAGGTTCCGGTGCTTTTAATCGCGACCGCCCGCATCCGCGTTCAGCAGGGCGGACCCCCGCTTGTGCTTCGTGTTCCAACCGGCAACCACCGCCGCACATTTCCAAATCAGGGCAGTCTATACACTCCGCGCGTAATCCGGCAGCTTCAGGGTCACTCTCCCGATTGCGGAAACTGAGAAACAATGTGCTGTTCCATATGGACTGCCAGGAATCGGATAATATATTACCCGCAGAGACATAATAAGATTGGCACGGCAGTACATCACCGTTGGGTTCAATACACATAGAATATTCGGCGGCATTACAACGTTTGGGCGCTAATCCCAATGCCAGGGGTGAAAAACGGCAGTAGTCGGTAACCGTGTACCACAGAAAACGCATATCCAGCGATTCCGCGCGTTCGCGTACGGCATCCAGCAGCGCCGCCATTTCTTCGGAGGGAATAGCCGCCGGGTCTGCCCGTCCGCCCCCGGCATAGATCATGCCGTTCATGGCGAAAGTATTCAAGCCCAGGTTATGGACGAAATCAATAGTGTCCACCACCTGATGTTGATTCTGGCGCGTTATGGTGGTATTGGTGATGGTATGCAACCCGCATGCCGCGGCGTTTTTGATGCCAGCTACGGTCTGGGAGAATGCCCCTGGAGCATTGACCATATTGTCGTGCACCCCGGCATCCCACGATTCAAGTGTGATTTGCACGTGGTTCAGTCCGGCGTCAGCGAGTGCCTGAGCGGACGCTTTATGAGCTAACATCCGTCCATTGCTATTCATGCCCACAATCAATCCAAGTTGGTCGGCGTACCGGATGATCCCGGTCAACGCGGGGTGAAGGGTAGGTTCTCCCCCGGTAAGGATAATATGCGGGACACCGATATCGGCAAGTTTATCCAGGACCCGCTGCCAATCCTCAAGGGAAAGTGAGGGCATAGTCAAGCGGTCAGCTTCGTTATAACAATGCGGGCAGGCATTATTGCAGCCGTAAGTCAACGCTATATCGGCTTTGTAGGGCGCGGAAACCGGCATGCTGAATACCGGCTTAAAGGAGACCAGCGGGGCAATGGTACACGTGGGACATGCCCCCACATCCTCCCGCAGATGGTCGACCATCTCATAGACGGAGGTCAATTCTCGGGTCAGCTGTTTGGGGTCAACGCCACGATAGTGCCGCAGCAAATCGTGTCTGGCCTGGTGCAGAGCGACGCCATCCAGGGCAAGCTTTGCCATCAGTGCTGCGGTTTTGTTGAGGTGAATGACATCCGTGACATCCACAAACAGGACGCCCGCGCCGCTCTGGTCAATGCGCAGATGAATGCGCCGCTGTCCCCCATCCAGAGGGATGGGGTATGCGTGCAGGCCCGCATCCAGAGTTGGCAAGGCAGACTTAAGCCTTGTCAGTGTTTTGTTTCGTAGGGTCTCCCACCAATTTAATAAGTCCATCATCAATGAGCAGAATGCGCGCTATTGGATACCGTCATGCGACCGTAGCCCGGCTACCACTTGGGCGCTTCTTCAATTTGGTAGGCAGCACCGCAATAAGGGCAATCCACGAAAATGGCGCCCGCGACGACTTTAAGATTTTCTTTGCTCAAAGCCCCCCCGCAGGATTGGCATTTCATTTGTTCCAGTTGCACATCTCCTGTCAGGTCAATCTTCTGGATGGTGGTTATTTCCTGCTTGGTAGGTTGCACGCGTGTCAGGTAGACCAGGACCACAGCGGCGGCAAAAAGAATAATCCCCACGATGACCCGGGCAATCACACCCTGCGAACCAACGATAAACATGAAACCGAACAGGAGCAGCACCGCAGCAATAATGTATGTAACTATTTTCATCTGTCCTCCATACCATTTTTTAAAGCGATAGTACGCTTCGGGTAAATACACCCGGTGCGACCGCAATCCTAGTGTAATGCAATTTTGATTCAAGCAAAACCTTATTCCCCAGAGTGTCATCCGTCACAATTCCGTAGAACAGAAACGGATGCAACCATACTATAAATGCAAATATTTGTAGCATAGCCCCTTGTTCCGGAACGGGCACGAGGCCCTAGGCTACAGGTGCTGGCATGATCGGGATTCACGCGTCCGCATTATCTTTTCGAAAAAGTGGCGGACACTCTATTCCTCAGAGAAAATCGGATGCTGTGGCGCCGGCATACAGATCACCTCAAGGTAGTGCAGGTCGAAGAAAGTCTGCGCGTGGGTCGGCAAAATGATCACGGCGGAATCGGCGCCCTTACCGGAACCGCCAACCGCAATAAGCGGTCCGGCGCTGATCAGACCGGCATCTGCCGCCATCAATGTAATTTCCGCAGCCACCTTTATACCCTGCCCAAAAGTGCGCAACGTATAGGCGATAATCTCATCAACTTGGAATGTCCCCAGTTTTTTGCGAACCGCGCGCCCGACCCCCCCAAAGACATGGGTTGTGGTCACGATTTGGACGCCTTTGGCTTCGAGTTCACTGCGCATCGCGGGGTCAAGTTCACTTACAAAAGCTTCCTTGAATCCGGCGGAGTGGGTGACCGCAATGAGCTGCGGGACATGGACCAGCTCGGATGCCCGCAGCGCAGTTGCGCCGCTGTTGGTGGCAACAATGACCGTCTGTATGCCCAGGTTTCGAACTTTTTCGGACACCAGTGCCAGCGTGCGCTCCGTATTAACCGGACCCGACTGCGCAAAATACACTGTTGAGGCTCTGATATTCATCCATATTTCCTCCCTGACTTACCAATCCACCTGTTCAAATTCCTGGTTGGCGACCTGATACACCCATATCCTGGGGGCAGAAAGATTGCCATTGTCTTCGTAACTGAGCTCTCCCAGCATAGTCTCCAGCTTTTCACTGCGCAGCGCATCGGCAATTTTCCCGGAATCCAATGCGTTGGCGTGCTGCACACCTGCCGCCAGCACCTGCATCGCGACATAGCCATTCACGGAATAGGTGTCGGGGTTGCGGTATTCCACAACCTGATAGGCTTCGATCCATGTTTCATCCGCGATATACCGCGGACTCGGTGCAAACGCGCTGACATACATCCCCTCAGCGGTACCGGCAGCTTCATCAATACTGGCAGCCAGGAAAACACCGTCACTCCCCAGCATCGGCATATCAAGTCCGGCTTCGATAAGTTCATAGCGCAGGTAAGGGGCTTCAATTTCATAACCTGCGTAAAACACCGCATCCGGGTTGGCTTGCCGCACCTGATTAACCTCTGCGGTGTACGATCCCTGCCCCTCCTCAACCTCTATTTGCACAGGGACACTTGCGCCGCGAGTTGTTAATTCCTGGACCAGCGAAGCTGCCAGTCCAATGCCGTACTCGGTATTGTTATAAATGAACGGCGACATCCTTGACTTTCAGGTATTCAGTCAGAAAGCGCGCGTCCACAGCGGCTTGAATATCGTCGCTGGCATTGACGCGGAAGAAATTCGTGTAGCCTCTTTCACTCAAGCTTTGTTCCGATGCTGTGGGTGTGATGACAATCAATGGCAAGGTCTGGTAAACCTCCATCGCCGCCAGGGTTTGACCGCTGTTTAAGTGCCCGATCACAGCGATCACCCGTTCTCCCTGTCCCAACGCCTGTTCAATTTGAGCAACCTGGGAAAGCGCCACATCACTGTCAGATTCATCGTCCAGGGGACGCACCACCACCCGATATCCCAGTAACCCACCGCTGCGGTTGATTTCCTCAGCCGCCAACCGCACCCCACCCAATACGGTTTGTCCGCCGTTTGCCTGAAAGCCGCTCAAAGGGACGGCAACGTAGACGATCACATCCCCCTTGGTCGGCTGTCTGCCCGTCCCCTGGCATCCACCCGCGACCAAAAGGAAAATAAGCGTGCATATCAGCATACTTCGTTTTATCATGGCTGTGGCAAAACCTCCTGTTCCTGGTCCCGTGATTGACTGCAAGTGCAACCCCGGTTCTTTTTGTCTGCTTTTTTATCAACTTTTTTTATCAACATAGACCTGATGCAGGTTTGAAACCAAATCGTTAAGTTCCTTTACCTGGGCCTGTATATCTTTCGGTATAAAGCGGCGCGTCCTTTCTCCACGTCCTGCAAACTGATCAACCGCAACTGGCTGCCCGCAGTCGTCAACTCGGTGTTACTTTGATCCAGCTGGCGTTCTGCTTGCTGCATCCTTTTGTCCAGAGTGTTCAATGAATACCACTGCGTTTGTTTGCTTTCAATAACTTCATCCAGCATATGCTGGATATCAGGCGTGCTCTCATATTTACGCCGGGCTTTCAGTGTGTTGAGCTCCTGCGATACGCCTTTACGCTCTTGCGCCAGCAGCGGGTCCTGGAAGTAAGAATCCAGATGCAGTGCCAGCTCATAGAGCGTACCGACCCAATTGGCAATATCATCCGCTGCGCCCGTTAAAAAATCCGCCAGCATCCCCGCCGGCTGTCTCGCAAGCGTGGTTTCTACCTGCCCCAGAACCGAGAGGGCGTTGGTCACCTCTTGCTGCAGATTAGAACCCTTGAGTTTGGCGGGATTGAACATGTCCTCATACAACGCCATCTGAACCTTCGCCTTGGTTTGCTTGTCCGTCAGCGTCGATACGACGATAGCGGTCACCGCCAGCAGCCCCAAAATGGGCCAACCCCACACGGGCCAACCCGGCAAGGGCTGGGGCAAAAAGTAAACCAAAAGAATGATCCCGCCAATCACCACGGCGTTCTCCCAACGCAAAAAGGCATATTGGGTGGTTGCCCTGCTAACCTTTTTTGTCACCTCGCCGCGAACGTTGATCATAAGGTCGTTTACTTATCCTGATTTCAGTAATTTGTTCACTAAACGCTAAAAATAGGTTGAAATGATCTTGTACAAATCCTCAATCTCGGTCTCGTCCGCGCGCCTGAATTGTCCGCCGCCCATAGTCGCCAAATCCTGCATAAGCTCCTCATCAGCATCACTGCCAAAAGCAATGGTGAAGATGACCACCCGCAAGGTTTGCTCCTGCTGCAATCGTGACTGAAAGTCCCGCATCGAGTAAGCGCTGTTGTTTTCATGCCCGTCTGTCATGACGACAATCGCATTGATAGCTTCAGAATCACCATGGAGCTGTAACTCCGTGTAAGCCTCCCATACACCATCGATCAGCGCCGTATTTCCGACGGCAGATAATTGCCGGATGGTGCTTTGCAGACTTGCCCGTCCCGCGTCATCCAGGGGTTGCAGCGATAACAGTACATCGGCATCGTTACTGAAGGCGATCATTCCGACCTGGTCACGGTCGCCCCGGATTTGTTCCACAAAAGATTGCAGCGCCGTCTGCGTCAGTTCGATTTTATCCCCTTCCATGCTCCCGCTGGTATCCACCACCAGATAGACATTGGTGGGGCGCTTGGTGTACCACCACACGTTTTGCACCACCTCAACCACACTCTCGGAAGGTATTTGCAGTGTGGTCTGCGGTTGGTGCAAATCCACTTTATCCGTACCGGCAAAAGGGCTGCCCGTTTGGTCTAAAGCGATGGTCAGGTCTGCGGGGCGGTATCCGGCATCCAGGAGCTGCTTCTGCGCGCCGGGTCCGGTAAGAAAATCAGCAAATGCCTGGTATGTCCGGCGCTGGTTATCCGTGAGTGGCTGTTCGCCAGGACCGCCCTAACTCCAGGAGGGCTAATGGGTGGTCCGCCCACAGGGTGCCCTCAGCGGGATACAGCGCTACCAACTGTTCGGCAGGCAGCGTGTTATTCCAGGCGATGACGGTCTGTTCCTGCGTGACAAAAGCGTCCAGGAAACTGCGCCCCTCCACGGACAGGCGCTGCAGAATCACGTCTTCGCCCTCACCGTAAAAGCGCACCGTCGCTTCCACCGCGCGCACATAATCCAGTGTGCTCTGCTGGGTTGCCGTCTCTGTGGTTAACCCACGTGTGAGACCGGCGCCAGCATAAAATTCCGCCAGCGTTGCCAGCAAACCAGAGGCATGCCCGGTGCTGGGGTGGTTCCATTTGAAGTCAGGATTTTCCGTCGCTTTGCGCTGGATATCCTGCCAGCTGATGTTCTGCTCATGCCAACCCAGTTCGTACGCCACACTTTCCCATGCCGCGATGACAATTGGGCTCGTGGCATAGCGTACCGGTTCGCTGACCCGGCGGTTTCCAATCGGAATCATGCTTTCGTCATCCTGGTCCTGGGTAATCGTCTGCTGCAGGCGCACCCACTGCCGGTCGATCTGATTTAACCACAAACTGCTGTCCGGTGCTACAGCCTGGAACTGCAGGGGCTTCAAGGCTGCTCTCCACCATTTTTTCCGGCACCATGGTCACCGTACGCACCAGCACCAGGGAACCGTCCGGCGTTGTGTTCGTTTGCGCATTGAACTGCTCGACAAGATTGTTAAAAGTGGGAGCCATCCCGGGCGATACGGCAATGGTCAGTTCAGCAGCGGGAGAGACTGAAGTGTCCGGGTCAACGGGACGCAGGGATTCCCAGCAGGTCCCTCCCCACAAGGGATAGAATAATCGTACAGGCGCACAGGAGCACGATAATCACCGCTGCGATGATCAGCGTGGACTGCTGCTGCCGGCTTAAACGATTCTGGCTCATGGTCGCTCCCGCCTCAATTTTCCACGTTCAGGTCAAACCAGCGCAGCAGCGTGAGGAGTACATCACGGTCCGGGCTGCGCATTGCGTCGCTCCGCGGGACAACCGGCTCAACACCCCGCTCGCGCCACTTGATAAACAGGCTGTCCGGATTGGCATCCACGGCGACATTCGGGTTCGCGGGGCGCAAACCATAAGCAAGTGCCGCTTTTTGTTCCGCCTCGCTCAACAGGAAACGCTGAAAATCCAGGGCAGCATTTTTCTCCAGGGCGCTGGTTTCAGGTCCCACCCATATCGTGAACGGGAAGTCGAACCATGTGACATACCGGGGATAATAAAGATTGAGCGGATCATCCCAACGGGTGAGGATGCCCTGCATATTCTGCAGCAGGTCGCTCTCCAGGAGCTGCCCGCCATCTCCCACGCTGTAGCCAAACAGCGCAAAGTCCTCAGAAGTATAGGCGCTGGCGCTGCTGAAATCCGTCACGGAGCCCATCAATTCTCCCAACCAGGTCTGAAATTCAGCATTGGTGAGATCCTCGACACTGATGTCGGGGCGTCCGTAGTATTCGCCTGCCGCCGCAATCATCGCGGTCAGGCCTCCGACGTTTTTGTTCGGGTTGGGGACCACCAGCTTGAAATAGCCCCAGGAAGGATCCCCGCCCAATTCGGGCCACCCCCCTTTGGCGATCGCGGCGTCGTGGATTGTCTTCCAGCTCAACGCGCCGAAATGGTCGGTAAGTACCTGCGCGCGGCTTTCATAGATCCCCCAGGTGAACAGGCTGATGGCGATCGGACGGGCGCGGTATTCGCCGTCGGTCAGGAAGACGTCCCGTCCCAGGCGCTCCTTATAGGATGCGTTCGCCAATTCAACCAGATAGCGGTTGTCGGGAATCCATACCGTGGGAAAGCCTTCGGGAGCGGCGCTTTCCGGGTCTGCCCCCGCCTCCAGTGCCCCAAAATCATTCCGGTCCCAGCGTCCCAGGGCTGTCAGCCCATCCATGGCGACAATCTCGACATGGATCGGGATATCGTCGATTTTAGGGGCGCTGGTATTATACGCCTCTGCGGCGGTGCGCACCCAGGGTTCGACCGGCAGCGCCGTGAGAACACGGATGTTGAGGGTATTCGGTCGCTCCAGGACAAATTCACCTGGACCGGCGCTGTTACCGCCGTTGACCACACGTATGATAATGGATACCCCAACGATAATGATCACCAGGGCAAGAATGCCGATGAATATCCATCGCGTACGATTCATAGTGTCTTCTACGACCTCCAGTTAATTAAATGACGTCAAATGGATCCCGGTGCTGCAGGTAAATTCCGCGCCTGCAGCCCATGGCGCTATCTGCGTCAGGCGGCGGTACAGCGGACACAGGTGCACCACCGTCATTTAGCGATATCTGGACAATCAGTTTACCAGATCATCCTGTTATTTAGTGTAACGGTAGTGTGCTGCTTTGTCAAAAATTTAGGCGTCCCTCAACTTTCATTAACCCCATGTAGTGTATACGGCATGGATGGGTGTTAAGTTGCGCGAAATGGGGTATCAAGGACCTGACCCCCAGTGTTGCTCTCCCACAGGCATTCCGGAGGGCACTGCGTGCCGTGCCCCAAAAACCTGTTTGCACATCCCTGATTTATGGCTAGGATAATGCTGCATGGCAGTCTAATATAGGGCTGCATTGCCCAAACTCCTGATGCGCTGATGAACGCATCGCGCAATGAAAGAGAGGATAGTGACGATGACCAACGAAAAACATAAAGCGGGTATGACCATGCGCTATCCTGCCACGCGCTGGCAGGACGCGCTGCCCACGGGGAACGGTGTGATCGGCGCATTGATGTATGGTCAGATCAGAAATGACATCATCGTCCTGAACCATAACATGCTCTATTATCCAAAGGAGCAAACAGCACCGGTGGATGTCTCCGACCAACTGCCGGAAATGCGCCGCTTAATCAATCTTGGGCAATACCAGGATGCGGCAGAACTCATGCCAAATGCTTTTGCTGAACGGGCAAAAAAAGATAGTGGTGACACAAGTACGCTCACAGACCCCTACCAGCCGTTTTGTGCAGTTGCTCTGCACAATGAACCCCACAGCGCCTTCCGTAACTATCAGCGCGGTGTCGATTTCGCGACGGGGCGGGTATGGACGGAATGGGTCGATAATGCTGTGACGACTACGCGTGAACTGTTTGTGTCCCGTGTCTCTGATACCGTATTTCTCCGGATCCGTGGGAACTTACCCGGAACTGTAAACACCCGTGTTTCACTGGCTGCGCCCAGAAACGAACAAAGCAATCTCAAAAGCATGGGCAGGTTCCGGAGACATTGATGTCAAGGTGCAGCAGGCTGCGGCTTTGGACCTCCATACCCTGTCTTTTGACGCCCGTTATCCCAACGGCTTAACGTTCGGTGCCATAGCCCGTGTCGAGGTTGTGGGGGGTCAGGTCAGTATGGAAGGCACCGGATTGATTATCCGGGAAGCGGATGAAATCACCATGCGGATAAAGCTCTATATCGGGGAAGAACCTGCTGCTGCCGCATCCCGCCTGATCGCAGAGCTGCATAACAATACCGGCAATTTTGACACAGCCTTTGCGGAACACGCTGCCATGCATGGGGAGCTTTTCAACCGCTTAACCCTGGAGCTCAATCATAACGAGCCCCAATCCGCAAACGCTGCGACGAATGAAGAAATGCTTATCCAGGCCTACAGTGGTAACGTGCCCGGCGCGCTGCTTCAGACCATGGTCGAGTTTGGGCGCTACCTGCTGATCTGCTCGAGCCGTCCGGGAAGCTGGCCCGCAAATCTGCAGGGCCTCTGGAATGGCGATTACTCACCAGCCTGGAATTCTGATTTTCACACAGACGAGAACATTCAGATGAACTACTGGCAAGCGCTTCCGGGACGCCTGCCGGAAGCTGCGCTGTCCATGTTTGATTACTTCGAAAGCTTTATCGACGATTACCGTGAAAACGCCAGAATGATATTTGGATGCCGCGGGATATTGGTGCCCATTGCCCAGACCACCCACGGTCATGAATATCCCCGCATCTGGTCCAACTGGACAGCTGCGGCAGGCTGGATAGGACAGCACTTCTACGACTACTACCTTTTCACCGGAGATCTCGACTTTTTAAGAGAACGCGCCGTTCCCTGGCTGAAAGAAGTGGCGCTTTTCTACGAAGATTTTCTGACAGAGGGGAAGGATGGGCTGCTGCTTTTTTCACCATCCCTGTCACCGGAGAACCAACCGGCAAACTCGGACAGCCTGCTGACCATGAATGCGACGATGGATGTCGCCGTGTGCCGCGAAGTCCTTCAAAACCTATGCCACGCATGCCAGTTGCTGGGCATAGAACATGAGCTTATCGGACATTGGCAAAGCATGGTGCGTAAACTACCGCCATACGCGGTCAATGCTGATGGCGCGCTGCGAGAGTGGCTGCATCCCGCATTTGACGACAACTATCACCACAGGCACCAATCCCATCTCTATCCGCTCTTTCCCGGATTGGAAATAACAGAGGAAACCCATCCAGAACTTTACCAGGCGTGTCGCGTTGCTGTCGAAAAGAGGTTAGTGATTGGGCTGGCGAGTCAGAGTGGGTGGTCTATGGCCCACATGGCGAATATTTACGCACGCCTGGGCATGGGCAACCGGGCGCTGGAATGCGTGGAAATCCTCCTCAGAAGCAGTACCGGACCCAACCTTTTCACCTATCACAATGACTGGCGTGATATGGGTTTGAGTCTCGCCGGGCACGGTCATCCTCCGTTTCAAATCGACGCCAATTTCGGCATCACGGCAGCAGTCATGGAGATGCTCGTCTTCAGCAAACCCGGGATGCTCAAACTGCTCCCCGCCCTTCCCGATAAATGGGTAACGGGAAGCGCGACAGGCCTGGCGTGCCGCGGTGGTATTACCCTTGACATCGCATGGGACCGGGAAAAGAATATATTCAGTGCGACGCTCCTGAGCGCAAGCAGTCAGCATCTGCTGCTGCGGTTACCCTGGGACCGGGATGAAATCAAGTTTTCGCCGGCAGAAATGGCAGCCCCGTCGGAGGCCTATGGCGCCGGTTACCGGAACATCACCTTGCGGAAAGGCATCCCTTTGCACATCACGTAGGGACGCATCATCATTCGCCTCCATAGGTATCAACTCAAGGATTTGTTAAGTGTTATCAGGACCATTACAGGCATCCCTCCCCACTTGGGGGAGGGAACGAGGGAGAGGTCTGAAGGTAACCATTACCAACAGTATTCTGCCATTTCACATTGTCATATAGCCAAAAATCCCGGATGGATTCCCGCGAAAGCGGGAATGACGCCTTGTTTTCCTTAAGTTGATACCTATGAGACATCACCTTGTGCGCCCCTACATATGATGGATTGAATTGTGCATAATACTGGCAACGTATGACCGTCGTGTCCAATCAACGTATGGGCAGACCTGCGTGTCTGCCCATGCGCATTAACTTAAGAGATTCCAGCGTGAGGTTTTATTGTTCTTCTACCTTGACCTCCACAGTCCCCACTGTTTTGGATTTTGGTAACCTCTCAGCAATTTCTCAGAATATATTCTTAAATATATGGTAAACTGGTCTTATAGCGTATTGCGGTGAAGAAGCGTTTAACCGGGTATCCTTAAATGAATGAGCAGCTAAATGGAGCACCAGTGGAAAGAGCCAGGCGCAAGTTCACCTGGGTGCACACTTTGCGAGTCTTTGTAAAGCGTGCGTTTCCCTTTGTCATTCTCCTCTTAGCTGCATTTTCAGGCATGGTTCTCTACAACCGTCTCTACCCCGCGCCTGTTCCTCTTGACCAAAAAGACATTGATCTGAGCATTTCCCAGGCTATGGCTTCAGCGACACCGTCCCCAACTTTTTCATCCCGGGTTTACCAGACCATTCTGCCATCCCTGGTTCTGATTCAGACTCAGGGGGAAAACGCGGACACGGAGGGAGGCTACGGCGTGGGCAGCGGCGTCATTATCAACGAAAACGGCGATATTCTGACCGCATATCACGTCGTGGAAGGTGCAGCAAGCATCGAACTGTACTTCGTCGATGGCAGCCAGACAACCGGCGAGCTTATCTCTGCCGAACCGGAAAATGATATAGCTGTGTTGCACCCCAACCAGCCCCCCGAACTCATCGTGCCGGCAGTCCTTGGAAATCCGGGCGCTATGCGGGTGGGAGATGAAGCCTTTGCCGTGGGCAACCCCCTGGGACTGGTCGCGTCCATGAGCGCCGGCGTGATCTCTGGTTTCGACCGTTCGATCTCGGTTGAAGGGCGGGAAGAACGGCTGGAAGGCTTGATTCAGTTTGATACCGCCGTAAATCCCGGCAACTCCGGCGGTCCGCTGCTCAACCGGCAAGGGCATGTGGTGGGCATTGTAACTGCCCTGGCGAATCCCGCTGAACGGGACTTTTTTGTCGGCATCGGTTTTGCGGTGCCCATCGGCACGGCGCTGTCCGCAGGCGGTGGCGGCGGTCCGGAATATTGAAAATGCGTGGATAAGGTGAATTAAATGGAAAACATACAAAGCGCCAACAATGGCAAACCCATGGAACAGGTCCTCTACGAGGTCAAGAAAATTATCGTCGGACAGGATAGTCTGCTGGAGCGGCTGATTGTCGCCCTTTTAGCCCGGGGTCATATCCTCGTTGAAGGTGTACCGGGTCTGGCAAAAACCATGGCGATCAAAACTCTGGCAGCCACCATCGGCGGGCAATTTCAGCGCATCCAATTCACCCCCGATCTCGTCCCGGCGGATTTGATCGGCACGCGCATTTACAACCAGAAAACCGGTGAATTCAATACCTCCCTGGGTCCGGTCTTTACCAACCTGCTGCTGGCTGACGAAATCAACCGGGCGCCGGCGAAGGTGCAAAGCGCCCTGTTGGAAGTGATGCAGGAACGGCAGGTGACCATCGGGCGGGAAACGCACAAAGTCCCCAACCCCTTTCTGGTGATGGCTACCCAGAACCCCATCGAATCCGAGGGCGTGTACCCTTTGCCCGAGGCGCAGGTGGATCGCTTTATGCTCAAGGTCCTGGTCGGTTATCCCACGCAGACGGAAGAATTTGTCGTTGTCGAGCGGATGACCGGCGCGCTGCAAGCCGTGCAGCGGGTGATTGATACGGAACAGTTGCTGGCTTTGCAGCAGCAGTCGACGCCGTCTATGTTGACCCGGCGCTGATCGATTACGCGGTTAAACTCGTGACCGCCACCCGCAACCCGAAACTGGTCGGTCAGGATAAGCTGGTGCCCTTCATTCTGTACGGCGCCAGCCCGCGCGCTTCGATCAATCTCATTCTCAGCGCCCGCGCGCTCGCCTTTATCCGGGGTCGCGACTACGCTTTGCCCAAAGAGGTCCGGGACCTGGCGCGTGACGTCATCCGCCACCGGCTGGTTTTGTCCTACGAAGCCCTCGCCGACAATATCAGCCCGGACGATGTGCTGGACCGCATTCTGAGCGCCGTGCCGGTGCCGGAGGTAACTTTGCATGAGTACCGCTCAAGCCTTGTCGCCCGCGCATAACCAGCCCAGCCCTGAGCAGATCCTGCAGCGCCTGGATTGGCGCGTCATTCGCCGCCTCGATGGCTTACTGCAGGGCGATTACCGCACGCTCTTCTACGGGGACGGGCTTGATTTCGCCGACCTGCGCGAGTACCAATTGGAAGACGATATCCGGCACATTGACTGGAATGTCACAGCCCGGATGAACACCCTCCACGTGCGCCAATATGTTGAGGACCGGGAAATCACGTCCTGGTTCCTGCTGGATCTCAGCCCATCCATGGGATTTGGACCGGTTGGGCGTCCCAAGGAAGCAGTGCTGATTGATTTGGTGACGACGCTGTCACGGCTCCTGACCCGCAATGGCAATCGCGTGGGCGCGATTCTTTACAACAACCGGAATTCAGGGCACCATACCGCCGCGCGGCGGGCGGAACCATGTCCTGCGCCTGACCTACGAGCTGCTCAGAAAGACGGGGGTGCCCGTCCGGACAACGACCGATTTAAATGTTCTGCTCCTGGCAGGGCTGAATACCTTCAAGAGGCGCTCCCTTGTTTTCGTGATTTCCGATTTCATCAGTGAGCCAGGCTGGCAAAGGGCGCTGTCCCTGTTGAACCGCCGCCATGAGCTCATCGGCATCCGATTGTGGGACCCGCGAGAGGTTGCGCTGCCCAGCGCCGGATTGATTGTGGTCGAAGATGCTGAAACGGGTGAGCAATTGTATGTGGACACCGGCAACCCCGAATTCCGCCGCCGCTTCGTGGAGGCTGCGGCACGCCGTGAAGCAAGCGCTTAAAACGGATTTACAGCGCGCGGGTGTGGACCTCTTCGCCATCTCGACCGAAGAGGATTTAGTCGGCGCCATCGTGCGGATGGCGGCAATGCGCAAAAAACGCAGGATTTAGAAGATTATGACCTTTATCTGGCCCTGGATGCTGCTCTCGCTGTTATGCATCCCCGTTTTCATTGGGGTTTATTTTGGGCTGCTTAAAAAGCGGCAGCAGGCAGCGGATGCTTTAGGCCCGTTGGGCATAGCCCGTGACAGTGCCGGGCGCAAGCCCGGCAAACAACGCCATCTTCCCGCCCTGTTCTCCTTACTCGGTCTGGCGCTGCTGTTCTTTGGCCTCGCCCGTCCGGAAATGTTCGTGGATCTGCCGCGCGTAGCCGGCACCGTTATCCTGGCTTTTGACGTGTCCAACAGCATGGCGGCGGACGACCTGGAACCCACGCGCCTGGAAGCGGCGAAAACGGCGGCACGCACTTTCGTGGAAAACCAGCCCGCCACGGTGCAGATTGGCGTGGTCGCCTTCAGCCATGGCGGGTTTGTCCTGCAGCCCCCGACGGACGACCAGACAACCCTCCTGGCAGCCATTGACCGGCTTGAACCGCAGGGGGCGACATCACTGGCACAGGGTATCTTCAGTTCGCTGAATGCCATCGCCGGAGAACCGCTGGTCATTGACCCGGAAGCCGTTGAAGCCGGTCAACCGGTTGAGATCGGCAGCTATCCGTCGGCGGTGGTCCTCCTGCTCACCGACGGCGAGAACACCACCTCTGCTGAGCCCCTGGATGTTGTCCAGGTCGCAGCGGATGCGGGTGTGCGTATCTTTCCGGTGGGCATTGGCAGCGCCGAAGGCGCTGTTTTGCAGATAGAAGGCTACAGCGTTTTATCCCAGCTCAACGAGCCAGCCTTAATGGAGATTGCCAGTGTGACCAATGGCGCATACTACCGGGCTGGCGACGCGGAATCTTTGCGCGACATCTATAAAAATATCGATATACAGTTGACCATCAGCGGGGAAAAGATGGAAATCACCGCCATTGTGGCGGGATTGAGCCTGCTGTTCTTTCTTATTGGCGGGGTTCTGTCAATGCTCTGGTTCGGGAGGATGCCATTATGAATTTTCAATGGCCCTGGTTACTCATGCTGCTCTTACTCGTCCCGCTGCTCATCGCGTTTTACATCTGGATTTTGCACCGGAAACGCAAGTTCGCGGTGCGTTATTCCAGCCTGTCGCTCATCCGTGAAGCGCTGCCCAAACGCTCCCGCTGGCGGCAGCACCTCCCATTTGCGCTCTTCCTGATGGGGGTCGCCTGTCTGGTGCTGGCGGTCGCCCGTCCCGTTGCGGTGGTCAATATCCCCCAAAGTCGCACCTCCATTGTTTTAGCCATGGATGTTTCCCGCAGCATGTGCGCCACGGACGTCTCCCCCAATCGCCTGGCGGTGGCGCAGGAAGCCGCCCTGGCATTTATTGACGATCTGGCGGATGACACCCGCATCGGCATCGTCGCCTTTGCCGATCTGGCCCAAATCATTGTGCAGCCCACAAACGACAAAAAAGTACTCAAACAAGCCGTTGAAAATTTCACCACCGCAATCGGCACAGCGGTAGGCAGCGCGACCCTCAAATCCATTGACGCCATTGCCGAGGTGAACGAAGCCGTTGCACCCAGCGGTGTTGATTTGAGTTCCCGGGGGGATGAAACCGTCCTGGGAGAGGGTTTTTACGAAGCGGACATCATCGTTGTGCTGACCGATGGAGCTAACACCCGGGGACCGCGCCCTTTGGACGCTGCCCAGAAAGCTGCCGACCGCCAGGTGCGCGTCTATACCATTGGCTTTGGGTCAACCAACCCCGGTCAGATGGTCTGCCTGCCGGGGCAACTGGGCAGTGATGCTTTTGGCGGGGGCTTTGGGGGCGGTTTTGGCGGCAGGGGTGGGGGCTTCGGCGGTGGAGGCGGTGGGGGAAATCGCCGTTTCCTCATGCTTGATGAGGACACATTACAGGGCATGGCTGACCTGACCGGCGGGGAATATTACCGGGCTGAGGACGCGGAGCAGCTCTTCGACATCTTTTCCGATTTGCCGTCTGAAATTGTGCTGCAAAAGCAGCGCCTGGAGATCAGCGCCCTCTTCTCCCTGCTGGGTGCGGTATTCGCCACCCTTGCTGCCGCCCTGTCGCTCCTCTGGCACCGCTTTGCGTAGGGATGCCTCTGAAATATATGGCATTACCGACAGGTCGGGAGCCTATCCGGTTAGGCGTTAAAATGGCAAGAAAAAAGGTAGATTTTTAACGCAGAGGCGGAGAGACGCAGAGTTTATTATCGAATAATTCTTTTGATCTAGGCTATAACGCCCATTTTTAAAAAGTGCCATATAGCCCAATCTGCACATCCCCCTTATAATAAACAGGCGCACAAGCAACCAGACCCTTTTACCATGCGCGATAGGGAGAGACCATGCCCGGTGTCATCACCCATCCTGATGCAGTGACCGCCGAATGGCTGACGGAAGTCCTCCGCCAGAGCCAGTGCCTCCCGCATGGGCATGTCGTGCGCATCGCGACCACCGTCGAGAACTCATACACCTCCACAATACTGCGCCTTGTACCCACCTATTCCCGCGATGCACCCACGTCCGCGCCGGCACGTTTGCTGCTCAAAATCGCCCGGCTCGATGCAGACCAACCGGTCGTCGGGCGCAACCAGCGCCGCAAAGAGGTCGAATTCCACAATAAAATCGTTCCCGCCATGCCTGAACCGCCCGTGGCGCGCTGCCACCAGGCGGTCTATTGTGCGGAGACCGGCGCCGCCCACCTGCTGTTGGATGACCTTTCCGCAACGCATACCGCAGGCATCCCCACGCAGCCCCCATCCATGCCTGCAGCGGAGCGTGCGATGGACGCCTTCAGCGCCTTTCATGCTTTCTGGTGGGACCATCCTGCGCTGGGGGATATCGACCCGCTGCCCTCGGTGGCGGCGTATGTGGAGGATATCCGCAAGGCTTACACCCGCTTTGCCGGCTCACCGGGCGACCGTCTCACCCCTGCGCAGCGCCGCGTGTATGAGAGAACCCTCACCGCGCTGCCCGGACTGTGGCAAAGGGTAGCCTCTGCCCGGCACCTCACCCTCATCCACGGCGACGCCAACTTCTCCAACGTGCTGCTCCCGCATGACCCGCAAAAGGACGGGGCGCTGATCATCGACTGGCAGCTCTACGGCACCAGCTTCGCCGCCGAGGACCTGGCGCACCTGATTCCGCTGTACTGGGGCCGGGAGTCCCGGCAGCAGGCGGAAAGGGATTTGCTGCCGCGCTACCACCAGGGACTGCTGCGCCATAGCGTCAGGGACTATACGTGGGACGCCTGCTGGCGCGATTACCGCCTCGCTGTCATCCTGCGCACACTGTTCATGCCCATGTGGTTCTTCGTGAGTGGGTCACCGGAGTCCTGGTGGAGGGGCTGCCTCACCCGCGCCATGCAGGCCTTTGATGATTTGCACTGCATGGAACTGGTGGAAGGGGCATGAAGCCGCGGAATCCATCGCGTATTGCGTGTTGCGTAAGCGGAGGGCATGGCGTCATTCCCGCGCAGCATCCGCTTTCCATGCGGCGGAATCCATCCCGAACCACGCCTCAAACGAACCC
This sequence comes from uncultured Chloroflexia bacterium, assembly GCA_963700595.1. Lineage (GTDB taxonomy): Bacteria > Chloroflexota > Anaerolineae > B4-G1 > SLSP01 > PWVB01. Next base: position 109,188 of record CAVOYE010000004.1, on the reverse strand, counting down.
CGTGTAGGGGCGGGGCATTCCCGAAAACAATATAGTTTCGCATCCATGCCTCTGAAGCATGGCAGCATGCTGGACAGGTCATCTTAACGGAATGCCTCGCCCTCCGGATAGTGTGAAGCATTGGACCGTTTTAACCTTTGAAGAAGCTTTCCCCCTGTCTTCACGGGTTGCTGCCGGGAAGAGTAAGCATTCAACAGGTAATTTTTGCACAACGGACAAATTCTATGTACAATATTTTTGTAAATGCTAGCAAGTTTATCGCCTCGGAAGATTTTAACACATTTGCCGTCGGTCATCGGATGCCAGGGCGGCAGCGAACATCAGAGCGTTCAGGTGAAAAGGTGCGGGAGTAAGAATGGAAAAAGTCAGGCCCGATGTGGCAACTGCGGAAGAAAAGCTTGTGGCTGAGCTGGTATTATTAGGGATTAGCTACCTGACCCGCCAGACAGACTATCAGGCAAATCAGGTTCGCCCACCTGAGCAGTTGTTTGTTGACCTGCTGCAGCAGCCGAGTGCGCGCGTTCGCGCAGCGGTTATTGCTGTTCTTTTGGCGCACCCCGATTACGCCAAATCCATCCCTGCGGCTTTCACCGATTTGCTACCGCACGATCAGTTGACATTGGATTTTTTCTACAACGCGGCTGTACTGCTACAACAGGAACACGCAACACAGTTGCGCCGTTATCTCCCCTCACCCTGGCAGTGGCTGCCGCCCCTGCAGGAATCCATCGTTGCTGAGGATATCCCTGCGGTTGGATCACCGCGCGAAAAACTCGCGGCTCTCGGACGCCTGCACCAACAACTGACGCACACCGCAGTGAACTGGCGCGGGACCTATGAAAACGTCGTCTACCACCTCTTGCACCGGTGGGCATTGGAAGCGCAGTGGAAACGATAACGTCCAAAGCCCTGCACAGCTTCTTGCAACGCCTGAGTGAACGGTACCCGGATTCCGGAAACCTGTACCTGCTAGGCGGGTGTGCTCTATGCCTATTGGGCAGTCCCCGTGCGACTCAGGATGTCGATTATATGGTCGAACTGCAACCAGAAGCCCTTCAGAAATTTCAAAGCGTTCTTGAGAATTTAGCTGTGGAGATGCACCTGGACCTGGATGATGTTCCGCTGGCAGAATTTATCCCCTTACCACCTCAAGCTCAGGAACGCCGGCGACTGGTTGGGCATTATGGTCAATTGGATGTCTATGTATTTGACCTGTACAGCATTGCGTTGAGTAAAATTGCGCGTGGCTTCGAGACTGACTTTGAAGATGTGCTGTTTTTGCTGCGTAAGGGGTTTATTACGTTCAGCGATTTGGAGTCTCACTTCAACGCGATTTTACCCAGTGCGGTCCAAGTGGACATTATCCCCAGCGATTTCTGTGCCTATTTTGAAGAGATCCGTCGTCGGTGGTCGGATGACCAGACGACCAGGTGGAAGGCATCAAGTTAAGGGAAAAACAAGTGTCATTCCCGCGCAGCATCCGCTTTCCATGCGGTGGAATCCATCCCGAACCACACCGCAAACGAACCCCGTGTAGGGACGGGGCATTCCCGAAATCACCATGGAATCGCATCCATGCCTCTGAAGCATGGCAGCATGCTGGACAGGTCATCTTAACGGAATGCCTCGCCCTCCGAATTCTGGTCACCCGCGCTCAATCTCATACCAGTCAGCCCGGCTATGAAACGCCAGGCTAGATTCATCGCCGGGTGGTGATAAATCCCCGGAAGATTTATTCCAACATCTCCAATTCCCGGCGCCATTCTGCCGCCGGCATTGCATACAAGGGGCTATCTTCGCGAGCCGCATTCCTATGCACTGTGACACGTTCCAGGATGGGGATAGTAGTCTGTTCTGCATGATGTTCTTTTTGGCGTTCAACATAGCCAATGTAATTTGGCAGACGTTTACCGTCAAAGGTAAAAGCACCGTATTCCTCTTGCCAGTAAAATTCTGGTAATTCAGGATATGCTTTATTAAATTGGCTTGATGCTACCCCCTTGATTTGCCCTACAAACGTGGCTACCGCGATTTTGGGTGGGATGGATGCAATCAGATGCACGTGATCTTCGACGCCGTTCAACGCATAGATAACAGCGCCTAACCTGACCGCCTTGACCCGCAAATACTTGTGGATAATGGGCTCAACTTCGGGAGTAAGTAAGATCTGGCGATATTTGGTACTCCAAACCAGATGATAAAAGAGCTGCGTATATGGCATTTATCTTAATTCCTCCTTCATCAAATCCCGCCCGGACATAAATATCCGGGCTAGGATGCGTAACCGGATAAATCCGGTTACGCCCAATCCAAGCCCCATTCATGGGCGCCGTCCCACCCTAGCCCGGCGATTTATCACCGGGTGGATGAATATCCATTTTCCGTGCCCGTCCCCGTTAGCCCGGACATAAATGTCCGGGTTTCGGCGATTTATCGCCGGGTAATGATTCATCACCCGTGCGGTAATTCACCGCCGCACCACCACCGGCAGCATGATCCTTGACCATGCTGCAACCATCCGCAGCTCGGGACCGGTGACCTGGCTGTTGTACAGCACATAACCTGTGAGGTGATAGGCGCCCGCCGCGTCGTCCGGCGCGTGCCATTCGGCGTCGAAGGTCGTGGTTGCAGCGGGCGCCAGACCCGTGAATATCTGCGACAGGGTGTCAACCAGCGTGCCGGCGCTGTCCCGCACGTCCACCACCAGCGTGCCGTTGAGCGCGACGGTGCCGTCGTTATGGAAAATCAGGCTCGTGGTGATCACGCCGCCGGGCAGAAAATTCGCCGGGTCAACCGTGAAGTCGTGGATCACCCCGCTGGTCGTCCCGACGTAGAACATCTGACTTTGCCGGTCCAGCAGGATACCGCCCGGACTGGTCAGGGAACATTCAACGCTGTAGTTGTCCGGCGGGACGTTGTCCGCCAGCCATTGGGGCGTGAAGGATGCCTGCCCTTCCAGCGCCGTCAGCGTGTCCATCAAGAGCTCAACCGCGATCTCCCCGGTGCCCGCGTGCCGGATCACGCAGCCCACGGCAGTGTCGCCGGCGGCGCCGGTGGTGCTGATCGCCAGTGTTGCGTTGAGCGTCTCGCCGTAGTTGACCTCGCTCCTGTCCAGCGAGAGCTGCGTGATGCGCGCGTTGGTGGGCGTGTATTCGACGGCAAACGTGTAATCCGTGTAAAAGCGCGATTCGGTGGTGGCGCCGTTAGTGGCAAAGGGGTAGATCGTGAGCACCAGGGTGGTGCTGCCGTCCGGGTTGTCCAGGACTGTCCAGTCATAGTCGGATGCCGGATACCAGGCATCTTCGGTGGTCTCGTAGGCCTGTACGGAAGGTGTGCTGGCATCAACCGCGAACAGGTCCTCGTGGACCGGCAGATTGAGACCGTATGTCGTGGTCAGCCCGGTGCGCGATGCCAGGCCCACGTTCTGGATCCGGTAACCGGCGGGGTAATCCACCAGCATCACCCAGGTGGGCAGCGCAGGCAGCCCCGCTTCCATCAGCAGGTCGCCGCCGGGGATTTCCACATAATCGATGCCGTTGATGGTGTTGACCGTGTAATCCGGGATGGTGACTTCGAGCGTGGGCGCGGGAACCGCCGCCGGCAGGGCAGTGAGGGCGGCGCTTGCGGCGGCAGACGGCAGCGCGCCGTACTTGGGGTCGCCGTACAGGTTGTATTCCACAACCCAGAAGCGCCAGTACTGGCTGCTGGAGGTCGCGTGCGCGCGTTTGAGGTTGGTCAGGGCTGCGCCGATGGGCGTGGTGTGCGCGGACCAATAGGTCTTGAAAAACTCCTTCCCCGCCTGCACGTTCGTATTAATGGGGGAAACCTCGGTTGAACCAATATAGACGCCCGCGCCGGCGTCCAGGAACGCCTCCGCGATATTGTCATCACCGCCGTCATAGCTGCACGTGTTGGCGGTGTGATCCTCATAAGAGCCGGTCAGGCAGGCGAGGCCCATGACCAGGGGATTCGCGCCGTTAAAGTCAACCGCCGGTATGGGCGGGGTTGTACCTGTAAAACCGCCAAAGGACCATGAGGTGAAGGAACTCCACCCATCCGGTGACCCGTGACCCTGGTAGATGATCAGGTCCCGCCCGGAGGTCGCGCCGGTAAATGCAGCTACGCCCGAATCCGACGTGGCGTAGTCACTCCAGTGAATCTTTTTCACGGTGTAGTCAGACTTGATGATGGTGTCGAGGTCGTTGACAAAGCCCTTGAACTTATCCTGGATGCCGCTGTTGCCATCTGACCCGCTCACGAGCAGCGCGTGGGAGCGGTCAAAACCGTATCCCGGCGCGTTCTCGAACACGGCGTTGCTGGTATGCAAAACGTTGTATAAATCCTGCGGGTCGTTTCCGATAGCCCGTCCGACGTTCAATTCCGGCGCGTTGTCACCGCTGGTGTTGGCATAGCTCAGGTCGCTGTCCTGCACCTGGGTGGTATTGCAGGAAGAATTGCTCCAGGTGAGGTTAAAGCTGCCCCAGAACGAGGTGGGCACGATTTCACGTTCGCCAACGATGAGCACATATCCGCCGGCGACGGTCGAAAATTGCGGTGAGAGCTTTTTCGCCCAGGCGCCCGTGGGTTGGAGCAGGCTGTCGATTTTGCCGCGGTCATAGGTATCAAGATACCCCAGCACCCCTTCCTGGTAAACGGCAAGCTGGGCCATCTCGGAAAGGACACCGTAGACCGCGTCAATTGCCGGGAAGCCAAAGGCAAAGAGGCGCGCCGGGTTGGTCATCACGATGTAATCGGCGGTTTGAACCGCTTTGGCATGCGCGGCAGCCAGGCTGTCGCCATCCACCGCTTTGAGGATAGGCACAGCGGCGATAGCGTGCAGGCGGCTGCCTGCAGGCGGATCCCAGTGCAGGTAAATGGCATCGCCAATCGCGGGTGCGGGACCGGTGGGATAAAACAGGACCGGCGCAGCCCCATAGGTAAAGGTGACGGTCTGCCCCCCGGCAATGGCGCCACCGGGGATGATCTGGACTTCGGCAGCCTGGGTGTACGCGTCATAATCCACCGTGTACGCCGCAGATGGCGCGAGGGTGGTCGTGCGCGAGATGGGCTGGAAGGCTTTGAGCGTGTCCTCGATAGCGATGTTGCCGGCGGTCTCGTCCCCGATATTTTTGACCACCAGCGCAATCCGGAATCCGTTCCCGTAGCGGGTAGCGGTATGGCCCACCACCTTGAGTTCGGCAGGTTTGAGGGCTGCGGACTGGTTAACCGTCACGTCACGCACAGCGTAGCCGTATTTGCCCTCCGTGTCATAGGCTTCAATGGCGACGCGGTAGCTGCCGTTGGAAACCTGGGTGGTGTCCCATTCAAAACTGGCGTTGTAAGCAGTGGGATTGGCAGGCAGCCCCTCAAAGCCCCATGTCCAGACGTTGGTCCCCTGGACGACCTTGAAGAAGACCTGCGCCAGCCCCACATCGTCATTGAGGGCAGCAGTGACGTTCACCTTGCCCGCCAGAACCGCGTTGTTGGCGGGGCTGGTGAGGTTGACCGTGGGCGCGCTTTTATCATCCACATTGCCGATATCTATCTGCCGCCCGGCATCCTGGGTGTTGCCGGACCTGTCAAACGCCCGGGCGACCAGGTCGTAATTCCCATTCGGATAAGCCAGCGAATCCATAACCAGCACATAGGGCGGGGAGTAGTCGGTGAAAACCAGCGCGTCGTTGATAAAGAATTGCACGCGGTCGACCCCCGCATTATCAGAAGCGGTGGCTGTGATTGCCACCGTTCCGGTTATCTCACCGGGATTGGGCAGGGCGACAGACGGGTCGGTGACATCAAGTTCAGCATTCGTTCTGAAGGTATGCATAGCGCTGGCGACTGCGTTACCGCTTACGTCGGCAGAATGCACCTGATAGCGATAAGTCGTGAAGGGTAATAGATCATTAAGCACTACCGAGTGCGTGATGACCTGCGCGCCGTTTAAGTTTTCCCCGGACAACGATCGCGCGTAGGGCCCATAGAACACATCGCTGCTGGTTGGTTCGGTGGTGATCCAAAAGATGATGGCGGAAAACTGCGTTATATAGGTCGCGAAGGGGCCATCGACAATATCGGGCGGGGTCGTGTCGCAGGGCATAATTTCCACATGGACATTGTTGTCCTCATTGGATTCATCCACCACCGCCCCGGCGTCGGCAATGACCGCCACGGTATCCTCCGGCGCGGAGCAGGACCAGGCGGCAGCAAAACAGTCCTCAAAGCGCTGCTCAGGCGCCAATTCGACCGGTACCGGTTTCGTTTCCACCGGTCCGCCGTCAATCTCCAGCATGGTTTCGTGCCCGGAAGGCGCGACGCCGGCGCCGATGTTCAGCACCTCATAGCAAATTTCTCCACCGGGCTCCCAGATATGGGTGATGACCAGGTCGGGCAGCGCGCCACCTGCCGGCACATCCCAGAACTTGTTGCCGGTCAGGGTTTGACCGGCGAGGGGGGCAGCATACCGGATATGGTCGGCATCCACGACATCGCCGCCCACGCTGGTCGCGCCATCCGAGTCATACCCGGCGGGGTTGCTCTCAACAAGGGTATAGAACTCATAGCCCAGCGCCGCATCCAGCCCGTACCAGCCCGATGGTTCGGTGGTAGCGGTCAGCACCAGGCTGCCCAGCACGCCGGCGTTGTTAGAGCCGTAAAGCGCCATCGTCACCCCGGGCAAGGGGGTGGATTCATCACCCACCGTCCCCGCGTAGACGCGCCCGGAGAGCACAGGAATCTCATCCCAGAATATATTACCGCTCGTTGTCTGCCCATCCAGGGGCAGTGCGAAGTCAATACGGTTGGCGGAACGAACGGTCCCGTCCACCGTCGCCGCAGTCACAGACTGGTAACCGGCAGGGTCCGTCTCCTGGATATAGAGGGTGTTGTATGGGCCCAGGTCGTCATCGGTGACCGTGATGCCGTACCAACCCGCACCGTCGGTCGTGGTGGATTGGAGAAAGGTGCCCGCCGCGGGCCACGCAGCGGTCGCGCCGTAAACAGCAACGGTGACGCCAGACAATGGGTGGCTGACATCACCGGATTGCCCGGCATAGACGCGCCCCTGCATAAGCCACGCTGTTTGGGGCGCGGACATAACTGGAATTGGGGAAAAACCACCGGAGAAAGCCAGACTGACCAGAAGCAGCGCTGCCATAAACCGCTTGAACACGATGCCCTCCTTGTGCTTGAGGGGCTGAAAACTGTGTGTGGAAATATTCCCATCCCTTTAGCCCCATCCGAGGGGGAATATAGAGAGATGTGCTGTGTACAGACTGCGAGGGCTATGGTGGCTATGATGCATGCAGCACCCCTTCATCATAGCACAATATATTATATGGTAAAAAGCAGGCACCTTTTTATACAAACCAGGGCACCCGTACTCGCTATTTTCCTCCGTCGACCTCTTCCGGCTTAGATGCCTGGCTCTCGATTTTCCGCAATGCCCGAAAGTCAGGAAGTACCTTGATGAAATAGGCCACGCTGCAGATGATTGCATACAACAGGGCATAAACATTATGCTGACGATACCATAGCCATGGGATCAATAGGAGTACGCCACCAATCGAGGCGATATGCACCTGCCGGAATATTAAATAAAAAATTGATGTCCCAAAGAAGTTGACTGGAACCGCTGTCCATTCAAGGACAAGCAATGCACCATACATTGCGGATTGCCCGTATCCCCCCTGAAACCGATAGTAAAGCGGCCAATTATGTCCCAGTATAGCGCCTGTCGCAGCAAGAAAACCCATCGGCGAGTCGGGAAAGAAAATATAGAATACAGCAACGGGAATCGCGACTTTCAGCATATCAAGGATACTGGCCAGGCAGCCATATCTCGATCCCAGCTTGAACCGGACACTCGTGGCGCTCACTCCGCTCATGTTGATCTTCGCATCTGAGCCTTCCACGGGAACAGGCGTTTCCCGCAGGTCGATCCCAGGAGAAACCAGACATGTCACCACGCGTGAAAAAGATATGGAGCCAATCAGGTAACCGGTTACGAGTGCCCCAAGACCAATCAAAAGGTCAATTATGATGATACTTCCTCCGTAGGCTAAGAATCATGCCTGGTTATGGCTCCAGTGTATCCGTCCACGGTCACTTCAGTACCATCTTTAAGACGGGTGGCATTCGGAACAGAAACGACTGCTGGAATGCCGTACTCTCGCGCGACAATCGAGCTGTGAGACAGCATACCACCTGCTTCTGCTACCAAAGCGCCCACATGGGCAAATAAAGGTGTCCAACTCACATCTGAATAAGGAATTACGAGAACACAATCATCGGTGACCTTGGGGAAATCGCTCATCCCTTTCACCTCCCGGACCATGCCTCGATGCAATCCCCTCGAAGTCGGAATGCCTGTCAAAGCTGCTGCAACGCTATGATTTTGTAAATATAGCCTAATAGACACGAATATCAAACTATCAGAAAATAGCTACTGGATTCAGCGCGCTGGTAGAGCCATAAATAAACCTCATCAAAACGCACCCTCTGAAATGGGTGCGTTAAGAACACCTTATAAAAATCACCGTTAGAATTCAGGCTTCCACGCGGAAGTTGCGCATCATGCCCATATCCTCGTGCTCAAGATTGTGGCAGTGATACAGATACAAGCCGGTGAAATCTTCAAACTTCAACAAAACCTTGACCTTCTCGCCGGGCATCACCAGGACAGTATCATGCCATCCCTCATCCACAAATCCATCACTGAGCGTCGCCCAATCCGCTTTCAAGGACCCGTCGATGACCCGGTCTATAATCTGGAATTGCAACCCGTGGATGTGCATGGGATGCGCCAGATTCATGCTGCCCATCATCCCCATGCCGCCCCCGGACTTGTCAAAGAATTGCCAGACCTCGAGGTCGCCCAATTTGACAATTTCATCCCGGGCTACGCTGGTCATTTCAAAGGTCCGCCCGTTGATCTCCCAGCGCATCCCCCTCCCCAGCGCCATGGTAAAATCGCGCGGCGACCGGCGGTTCACCGCATCTTCCTCGTTATGGTACGCAAGGGTCGACAGGCGCTCCGGCAGCACAGGCAATGGGGACTCGCTTTCGTCTTGCCCCACCCGGAACGCCATCACCGGAAAGCTCTGCAGGCTCCCCGGCGCGGCAGACGGCAGGCTCATCAGGCGCGGTTCGCTGCCAATTTCCCAACCTGCAAAATCCACCCACAACTCGATGCGCTGCGCCGGAGCCAGAGTGACTGAAGCGCGCTGAATGGGCTCCTCCAACAACCCGCCGTCAGTGGCGATGACCGTGAGCGGGGTTCCGTCTTCCCATGCCAATTTGTAGATGCGGGAGTTCGAACCGTTAAGCAAACGCAGGCGGTAAGGGCGCGCGCTGACGGGGCGCTGGACATCCGGTTGACCGTTGACCAGCACCTGGTTGCCCAGAAAACCGACCATCTGGGTCATCATACCGCTGCCATAGAACAACTGGTTGTCTTTATCGAAGGCGCGGTCCTGGATGACCAATGGCATGTCATAATCGCCGGTACGGCAGCCCCAATCCCTGTTCTTCGTCATCGCTGACCAGGAACAACCCTGCCAAGCCATGGTAGACCTGCGCGCCTGTGCGCCCATGCGGGTGAGGGTGATACCAGTAAGTTCCGGCACGGTCGGCGACGGTGAAATTATAAACATAGGTTTCACCGGGTTGGATGACAAGGCGCGGATGTCCATCCGCTTCCACGGGGACATGCAGCCCATGCCAATGGACAATCGACACCTCCGGCAGTTCATTGCTGAAGTGCACGCGGACGGTTTGCCCCTTCTTCACCTGGAAGATTGGGCCCAGGTAACTGTCCGGAATAACCCGCAGCGCCTCCGAAGGACCGTGCAAAACCTCTCCCTGATAACGCCAGACCTGTGTCGGCGCACCCGGCATAACCTGCACTTCGCCCTGCACAGCTTTCAGCGCAATCTCTACGTCAGGTGTTCCTGCTGTTGCCGTCGCGGTGGCAGGGATGCCGGCAGCGGCGGGTGGCTCGGGAGCACATGCGCTGAGAACGTTTCCGGCAAGTAGCGCTGCGCTGCCCAATCCAATGGCACGCAGTAAATCACGCCGCGATATTTTCTGTGAAGGCATAGCTCTGTTTCTCCTTATCAAACACCTAAACAAGCGTACTGCTCTATGTCATGTTAGGATGTGATGTATATTATGAATAAATCATATGTTTTTCTTCATTATACACCGGGACAGGAAAAAATTCAGTGCACTAATACCGAGGGTGATGCAGGCAGTTTAGCCTACACGAATCATTTTGATCTTGTGTGAATCAAACATGTTTATACGCTTGAATATAGTGCGGTGGTATGGCGTCCGTCAGATAAACGCCAGGTGCGGGGCTGTAGAATTGATGTCCTTCAGCGATTGCAGTTGCAGCATCAATTTGCAGGATGGCAGGATGCGCGGAAACTCTCAAGGCGGCGGACCGGGCGCCTGCCGGGGTCACTGCCAGGTGGACATAAGCGCGGTCCGCGGGAAGGAGACCTTCACGCCGCACAGCATCCAGGTTTTCGGGCGCGGCGCCGTAGTAAAGCACATCAGGCGGGGTCACAGGCTCATACTGCGGGCGGTCAGGTGGAGGGTCAGGCAAAGCACGGATGCGCTTACCATGCCCATGAGCTTCCAGAATCTCAAAGCGCGGCACTCCCGGCAGGTCGAGGACGGCTTTAACGTCGGTGGCGGTTGCCCAGCGAAAGTTCGGCAGCCTTTTAAGGATGCCCATCACATCCTTGAGGGCAGCATAACCCTCCGGATCAAGCTGGACAGGGAAGCGTGTGGAACGATGCTTCAGGAGCAGAGAAAGGAAGCGCCCCAGCTTTTGCAGGCGGAGAGTCTGCCGGACATCGCCTGCAGGCATCAGCGTTCCTCTGCGGGGTGGGTAGCCCGCCACAGGTTGACCCGGAATTGCGCCTGTTCCTTATCGCTGAACGTGGACAGAAAACGCTCAAAGCGCACCCGGCGCACGCTGTCATGCTGCGGGCATGACTCTTCCGGGGGAAAGGTCCAGCCCCGGGCGCGGGCATACCGGGAAATTTCCGCGGCGGTGAGGTAAATAAGGGGGCGGATGAGGGTCAGCTGCCCGTCAAAGAACTCCCGGCGCGGAGCCAGCGATTCCACCTTGCCTTTATACAGCAAGCTCATCAACGTGGTGACGGCGGCGTCATCCGCGTGATGCCCAAAAGCGACTTTATTACACCCCAGGCGCTCCGCTGCCAGGAAGAGCGCTTTCCGGCGGTTCCAGGCACAGCGGAAACAATCCATCGGGAGGGGTTCTTCCGCAGGGACTTCCAGAAGCGGGAAGTCATAAGGGACACCAAGCTGCTGGAACCACGCCTCCAGGTCAGGTCGCATCGAAGGCAGACCGGCATCCGTGCCGTCAACGTGGACGGCGACGATTTCGTAGCTGCCGGGTATGTTGATTCCGCGGTGCAGCAGGTCCAGGAGCGTGCGGCTGTCCTTCCCACCGGACACGCCGACTGCGACGCGGTCTCCGGCGGTGATCATGGCAAAGTCGCGCACTGCCCGATTGATATTCTTGAGAAGATAACGGGCTATAGTTTCTGGATCAGCCATTGGCGTGAAATTTACGTCTTCAAGCGTTCGTTGTATTGCTGGGCGTAGTAGGACTTGTACAGATCTCCGCTTTTGATGGGACGCCACCACCATGCGTTGTCCCTGTACCACAGCACAGTTTTTTCAACAGCATCAGCGCACGAAAACTGATTGTCCCAGCCCAATGCGCGGAGTTTGCTGACGTCCAGCGCATAACGCCGGTCGTGCCCGGGACGGTCCTCGACATGGCGGATGAGGCTTTCCGGTTTATCAAGCGTTTGCAGGACGATTGTGGTCATCTCGATATTGGTCATTTCTACGCCGGTGCCCACGTTATAACTCTCGCCTAATAGTGCCATTATGCAGGACGGCGTCAATGCCGGAACAATGGTCAAGGACATATTGGTAATCGCGCATCTGCTTGCCGTCGCCGTAAACCGGCAGAGGCTGGTCGTCCATAGCGTTGGTTGCAAAAAGCGGGACAACTTTTTCGGGGTACTGATAAGGTCCGATATTGTTGGAGCCGCGCGTAAGCGTGACGGGCAATTGCCAGGATTCGTAATAGGCAAGGACCATCAGGTCACCGCTGGCTTTGCTGGCGGCATAAGGGCTGCGCGGAGCAAGGATATCGGTCTCAACGGAGCGATTTTCCAGAACCTGCCCGTAAACCTCATCGGTGCTGATCTGATGGTAGCGTTCCAGCCCAAATTTCCGGGCTGCTTCCAGCAAAACGTAGGTGCCGTAGACATCGGTTTGGATAAAGGAACCGGGTTCCATGAGCGAGCGGTCGACGTGCGTTTCAGCCGCAAAGTTCACAATGGTATCAATCCTGTGATCCTGAACGGTCTGTTCAACCGCAGCCATATCGCAGATATCGCCCTTGACGAAGGCGTAACGATCCTTGTAGGTTTGCGCGACATCCTGTAAATTTTCGATCCGTCCGGCGTAGGTGAGTTTGTCATACACCACGATGGTGTAATCGGGGTATTTTTCGAGCATATAGCGGACAAAGTTTGAGCCGATGAAACCGGCGCCACCAGTAACCATTAAACGCTGCATTGTAAGCCTCCTGAGTGAAGACGTCTGGAGAAATTGTATCATAGAATGTGGGAATGGGCATTTAATCTTGATGTTTCTAAGTTTGTGCGGCGCGGAACGCTGCATAAAGGCCACAATCGTGCTTTAGCGTAAAAATAGAAAAGCCCTGACCCGGGTTTCTATTTTCCCGATTAGGCCTAGAATTAGAAGACTCCCGGCAGGGCATACAAAGAGGAATTTCAAATGCATGAGAAAGGGCCAGGGTTGCTATCTATTGCCGCGACAAAGCCAAAAGGTAAGATTGCAGTCATGCTGGCAGAAGCTGGCATCAGTATATGCCCCATCGAGGAAGATGAAGGCAATGTGGACCGCTACGTGCTGAGCGACCGTCTGGCAGTTGAACGGCGCACAGGCAACACGTTCTTGCAGGGCATCCAGGATAAATCGCTGTTTACGAGCGCCATCTTTCTCCGTGAGCATTTTGCGGTCCCAATCCTGATTGTTGAGGGACATGTCAATTATGCCTATACGCTGTTCAGCCCCCAGGCAATCCGGGGCGCACTCACCTCTATGATGCTGGAATACGGGATGAGTGTGCTGTCGACGGTAGATCAGGAAGAGACGGCAGCGCTCCTGGGGATGCTGGCACGGCAGGAACAAATTGGTATTCCGGAAATATCGCTGATCCCAAAACGCAAAGCCGTGGATTTGGCGGACCTGCAGCGGCGCGTGATAGAGATGCTGCCCGGGTGCGGACGGGTGATGGCGCGCGACCTGCTGCAGACCTTCGGAAGTGTGGCTAAGGTGCTGGAAGCTACGGAAGCGGACTTGCAGCAAGTCCGCGGCATCGGCAGCAAAAAAGCCGCCGAAATATACAAAGTATTGCACGCTGACTACGACGCGCTGGATACGGAGCGGAATCTGGAGGATGCCATCGAGGCGGAGCCGGAACTGCTTTTCGACCCATCCTACACCCCGTTGGCGCGCCAGCACTATATATTCACTGAAGGGGCTGAGCGGCACATCGTTGACCTGGTGTTTGTGAACGAAGCCGGCGGCACGCTGGAGCTGGTGGAGTTGAAGCGCGGCAAGCTCAACAGCGAACACGAAGCGCAGTTGCAGCGTTATATGGACCATGCTGGTGAGTCACCGGTGCTGCAGGCATGCCTGGATGCGGGATGCGCGTTGCGCGGCGTGCTGGCGACCGCCACAAACTGCACCTATAAACCACACAACCGCCATATCAGGACGGTGATTGTCGATGAGCAAAAGGCGATCCAGGTGCTGAAATCGCTGCGTACGAAACGAGTGTACTGCCGCGGATAAAGACTAAAAACGTTGTACGGCAGCCCTGATAAACCAGGAATGTAACGCAGAGCCGCAAAGACGCAGAGGAAAACCTGAATATAAATTGATATGACTCGAATAAACCCTGCGCACTCTGTCATGAAATTGGGTATCACCTAAAAAACTATGCGCTAAACCAGGTCTGCTGGGTACGTCTTTGCGTTAAAAAGCCTTTTGGGGAGCCGGTGTATGGTACCGGTCATATTGACTGAAACGGGTGATTGACAGCGCAGGATTAAGGGAGTAGCTATGGAATTGACGGCACAAGCATGGGTGCATCTGTTGGCGGGGGACTACCCCATAAGCAAAGAGTGCGTGATCTTCACGACAAAATTCCGCAAGAGCATCCGCATCCGCAAGGATATTGCGCAAGCATTTTTTGCCGGTTTCAAGGGCGTGCAGTGCAAAACCGGGGAGGAGGTCACGCTGGTTCCCGGTGGTGATAATGGCACCCGGTTGGTGCTGCCCGATTGGGTCATTGAACAACTGGCCCTCAAATCCGGGGACACTGTCTGCATCACCCGGCACGGGAAAGCATTGACGCTGAAAAAGCTGACGCTAACCCAATGGGAGACCGATATCCCGGGCTTTATCGTGGTGGATACGTTTAGCGACCATAATGTGGAACGGGGTTATACCAACCATTCAGCCATTGATGCAATCCAACCTGACGACTTGAAGGCATGGCTGGCATTGATGGGCACGTTCAGGGTTGACCCGCTGGCGGCTTTCAAGTCTATGCCGGGCCCGTTGGGATTCATGGCGCGCAAATCGCTGCTGGGAGAAAGTACCGCGGAAGACCAAGCCCTGTCCGCGCACTACTGGCAGGAGATAGCACAGAGCCAGCAGGCAGATGGAAGTTGGGATGGAGATGTGATGAAAACCGCATCGATGACAATCCGTTTGCTGGAATTTAATATGCCGGTGAAGGATCCTGTAATCCAGAATGCCATGCGGCATGGTTGTTGGCGCTGCCGGAACCGGAAGGTTTGCCCGGGTTATTTATGTTTTCACAAAATCTCGTGGAGCGCTTTAATGCCTGGAAATCCAAACCGGGTGCTAAAGGGCGCCCCCATCGCCGCGAGAGCAAAGGGGAACTGCAGGCGTTCCTGGACAATGTGGATTTTGACATCAATTATGCCAATGACCCATGTGAGCTGCGGTTAACGTGGACTTCGGCGCTGGTTCTGGAGGCCCTCTTGCGCGCGGGTTTGCATGAGAACCCCCGTGTGGTGGTAGCCCTCAACACCCTTTTCAGGTTGAGCGGGCATGGTGGGTGGTGCGGGTGCAGTTACCTGGATGCAAACTGGCACGTGGACCGCTCGGATGCACCGGTGAATTTTAACGACTACAAGGTTCCACAGGAGAATACCCGATATCATGTCGATTGGTTCCCCACACCCGAAGATATAAAGAATATGGCATGCGGGGGAGAGTATCAGGCACTGGATCTGGGAAATCGCCGGGCGCTGCTGGTGAAGTCCTGGCACAGCACGGGGCTGTGCTCTATGGTGATGTACAGGGCGCTCTCGCATCATCCCGCATTTGCGGGTTCAGCCTTGGAGACTTACGGGGCTCTGCGCATCGGCTATTGTCAGAGCGCTTATGGTTCGTGGGGGCACACGGTATTTGCATCGTCCATGCTTGGTTTCCTGGGGCGGTTGTCGCACCCCCTGGCGGCGTTCCTGATATTAAGATCGGTGCCCATGTTGATTCGCACGCAGGGAGCAGACGGCTTGTGGCAGGAGCAACCCCTCGACACTGGCGGTAAGCGGTATCCCGTGCCATCCCCGGCAGAAAGTTCTCTTATGATCCTCAGGGCGCTCAAAACGCTTGGATTCCTTGAACCCTTATTACCGAAACAACCTTGACAGAGAGAGACTATTATGCCGGAAAAAACTGCTGTGGTGAATTGGCTGTTGGAGGAAGAAAATGCCCCGGTACAATACCGGACCATGACGGCGTTATTGGGGGAAGCCCGGGATAGCCCGCGCGTCCGGGATGCTCGAGAGCGGATCCCCGATGACCGCAAGGTGAAACGCATCTTCAAAGCCATGCACCCGGACGGCTATTGGCTGCACCGGGGTAAAGGGGCAACGGTGGATTATGCCATGACGAAGTCCACGCATTTTGTGCTGGCAGCCCTGGCAGAGCTGGGACTGGACAGGGAGGATGCACGCGTGGCAAAAGCTGTGGAGCGCTATCTGGAGCTGGACCCACCCGATACCGCCACGCACCAAAGCTGCCTCTATGCCTATAACCTGCGCACCTTTGTTATGCTTGGATACCGGGATGACCCAAGGGTGCAAACACGGATTGAAGTCCTCCTCAACGATACGCGGCATGATGGCGGGTATTTATGTGACCGCAGTTCGTTCCATGCAGAGACCAAAAGCTGCATCCGCGGCAGCATCAAAGCCCTGACCGCTTTCGCTATGCTGCCGGAGCTATGGGAGACGCCGCGCTGCCGGCAGCTGGTGGATTATTTCCTCCACAGGCGGGTTTTCTACCGCATGGATCGCCCGGATGAAATTATCCGGGAAAGAGAGTTGACGTCGGTGATCTTCCCGCCTGTTATTTCAGGCAGTTTGCTGGAGCCGTTGTGGGCATTGAGCACCATGGGATATGGCGAACACCCCGCACTGCAGCCTGCCTGGGAGCGATTGACAGCAAAAACCGACGAAATTGGACGGGTGATGCTGGACTGGTATCCACCCACCCTTTTCACGCCGGGACCCAAGGGAGAGATCAACAAATGGTCAACCTTGTATGCGCAGCTGGCACTGGCAAGGAAAAGTCCCCAACAGATTTAGGTGTATTGTAACCCTGATTGCGGTATGCTTCTCACAACGATTCTAGACTCTACTGAGATAACCAGAAAAGTAACGCAGAGGTGGATCCAGCGGACTGGGTTCAGGCGCAGAGAAATATTAATAACTGGCTTCATATTATTGAATTTGCGATTTGATTTTTGTGAGAAATTCATGTGTTACCTTAAAATCTCTGCGTCTCTCCGGCTCTGCGTTAAAAATACACCTTTTTTCAGGTGAATCGATTATCGGTAACAGGAGGTTCCGATGGATATGTTTTCAGAGCAGGCTTATGCCCGGGCAAAAGACTTTATTCTAACCCATGCACGACCGCTGGAACAGCATATATTCGCTTATTATTTTGAGGATGGTCCTGTTGATGCTGTTTTTGCAGCGCTGGCGGCATTCCAAAACGCGGATGGTGGGTTTGGCAACGCGATGGAACCGGACTTACAACTGCCGGACTCATCGGCGCTGGCGACATCGGTGGGCTTACAGGTACTGCGTGAATTTGGCGCTGCGCCCAGCCACCCGATGGTGCGGGATGCGATGGGCTACCTGATGCAAGCGTACGATGCATTGGGAAACGTATGGCCCATTATTCCCCCCAATACTGACGACGCTCCCCACGCGCCGTGGTGGAAATACAGCGAAAATATCGCCGAAAGTTGGGGCGGCTTCATGTTAAATCCACGCGCTGAAATTGTGGGGTATTTATGGGATTACGCAGCCTGGGTCCCTTCCGGCATGGCTCGAAAATTGACCGGTGCTGTGTTTGAGCATGTGGATGCGCACCATCTGGATATAGAAATGCACGAACTTCTTTGTTTGGTTCGTTTGGCCGAAACACCAGCTTTACCGGCAGAGGACCGCGCGCGTTTAATTGAAAAACTTGCTCCAATCATTGAGCGGACGGTCGCCAAAAAGCCTGCCGAATGGGCGAATTACGTCCTCACACCGCTGGACATTGCCCCATCTCCGGCTTCCCCTTTTGCTGATTTATTTCCCACCGCGCTCCAGGAGAACCTGGATTTCGTCATCCAGCAGCAGGCAAAAAACGGGGGCTGGGAACTCGCGTGGTCGTGGGGGGGGTTGTATCCCAAGGCATGGGAAAAAGCTAAAAACGACTGGGCTGGCGTGTTGACGATGCGGAAGCTCCTGATTCTCCGCAATTTCGGACGCTGGGCATAAAGTTTTGGAAGTATAGGGTAAAATTAATACATATGACAGGAATTGCAGATGTTAAAATAACAGCAACTGATGTCCTGAGGATGCTGCCCCCGTATCCAATTGTCCTGGTGACGACACGGACGAATGTGATCACTGTCAACCAGGTGGCTTATTTTACATTCTCTCCGCTGCGTATGGGCGTAGCCATCGCGCACACCCACCACACCCACGGATTGCTGGCAGAAGAAGGCGAATTTGTGATTAACATCCCCGGCGCGCATCTTGTTGAAGCGGTGAAACAATGCGGTAAACTGTCAGGAAGAGACGGTGACAAGTTCGTCCGGGTAGGATTGACCGCGATTCCGGCAGCTGTAGTGGATGCGGTGCGCATTGCCGAATGCGGCGCTTTTATCGAATGCCGGGTCGAACAAAGGCTCGCATTTGAAAACCGCACTTGGTTTATCGGGCAAGTGGTTGCGGCTTCGAAGTCCCCTGACCATGAAGGGGCGTCCGCCCTGATGTGCGGCAGATATGACTATCGCGTCCCGGGAGAAATTATCGCTTCCCGACCGTAGGCATATGTTTGGACAGAGGATATTGGAAAATGTCAGAAGAAGAATACCGGCAGCGGGTTAAAGACCTTATGATGGACGAAACACGCTTTATCAAGGCGGTGTTTAGTGGGCGCCGCCGCGGATACCAACTCGAATGGCGCAAGGTGGTGGTGCGTCCGGTTTTAATCCGGTCAAAACACCATATTCAGGTTTCCCATTTCGACGAAAAACAGGATATCACCAAGAACTACAAGGGTGATGAAATTGCCCCAAAGCTGGATGAACTCCTGGCATTACCCTTCAACAACATCACGCTGCAGACCACAGCGCGGGAAATACAAGTGCAAATCAGCAAAAAGGGGAAGATTTTTATACGCGACCGGGAGGTCCCTCAGGAACGAACCCTGCCGGTAATGACCCATGACCATCAAAAAGACCTTCTCATTTCTGTAGAAAATGCCGCGGACTTTTTGCAAGCCATCGGGATATTGACACCGGCAGGCAGGATAAAAGCTACAATGCAGCGCAAATATAAACAAATTAACGAGTTTTTGCGTTTGATCGTCGATACCGGCGCCTTTGAAAGGATCGAACATACCCCGGTGACCATCGTCGATTGCGGTTGCGGCAGTGCCCATCTGACCTTCGCCGTGTATCATTATTTGAACACCCTTATGCATACCCCGGTCACAATCACAGGCGTTGATCTAAAATCTGATCTGATGGATAAACAGGCGCGCCTCGCGGACAAGTTGGGATGGGAGGGGGTCCGGTTTCACAATTCAGCCATTATCGATTTTACGCCTGAGACACCGCCGGACATCGTTCTGGCGCTCCATGCATGCGATACAGCAACGGACGAAGCGCTGGCGCAGGCTGTGCGGTGGAACAGCGCTATGATCTTCAGCGCCCCCTGCTGCCACCACAACCTGCAGGCGCAAATCGAGCAGCAGGTTAGCCCGCAAGTCTTCAAACCCGTCATGCGTCATGGTATTCTCAAAGAACGGCTGGGGGATGTATTGACTGACAGTTTCCGGGCGCAGTTGTTGCGCGTGATGGGATACCGGACCGAAGTCGTGGAGTTTATCTCTGCGGAGCACACGGATAAAAACCTGATGATCCGCGGCGTGAAAACAACCGCACCGGGAGATCTGCAGGCGATTGCGGAATACCGGGACCTGAGGACTTATTGGCAGGTGCAACCGTATCTCGAACAGCTCCTTGCGGACAAACTGGGGGATTATGAACTTACTACTGATAGCTAGAGCACTGTCAAGATCGTTCTTTGTAAATCCAGGCAACAGCACAAAAATAGTGTCGGGGTGGATTCCCGCTTTCGCGGGAATGACACATAACTTAGCCTTTGGGTAAGCTGCACTTAACGGATACGTGATGTTATCAGCCAATGCCTATACTATCCTCTTTAACCTTGGGACGTTTTGCCTGATCCTTGGGGCGCTGCTGATTTTGTGGCACCTGGGTGAAGGACGTTCCCTTGCGCTGGCATTGGGTTTGGGTGTTATCGTTCTGGTTGCCGTCGTTGTGATGGCGTCCGGATATACAGGGTCGCAATTTGGTATTTTGCGTTTGGCTGCGTGGTTGTGCTTTGTCCATATCCCCGTTTATCTGTCAGGACTGGCGCTTATCTTCAGAAAGCAATCCCCGCGAATTGCCCTGGGGTACTGTATGCTGGCAGGCGTCCTGATGATGATAGGGATTGACGCCTTTGTGATTGAACCTCATTGGCTGGATATTACAAAGATGACGATCAGTTCAGCTAAAATCAGCGAATCCGTCCGGGTGGTGCTCATCGCTGATATACAAACAGACCATCCCGGTGCATATGAAAAACGGGTGATGGCGACTGCGCTGGCGGAGGAGCCTGACCTGCTGCTTTTTGCCGGCGATTACATCCACACAGTATGGCACAGCGATGGATACGATCAGGAAATAGAAAATTTGAACGCGCTCATGAAAGAATTTGACCTGCAGTCAGCTCTGGGGACTTACGCGATTGGCGGTAACGTTGACAAACCCCGGATTTGGCCCCGGGTTTTTGACGATGCGCCGGTTGTGGTCGTCCGTGAAACTGCTGGTTATGACTTGGGACCTGTATATTTGACGGGATTGACGCTGTCTGATTCAATCAGCACGCACATGTCCCTTCCTCCAAAGGATAAATTCCACATCGTCCTGGGACACAGTCCCAATTTCAGCCTGGGAGATATCCAGGCGGATTTGCTGCTGGCGGGACACACCCACGGCGGTCAGGTGCAGCTACCATTTGTCGGTCCGCTCCTCACTTTGAGTGCAGTGCCCCGGGCGTGGGCGTCAGGTGCGACGGAAATTTCACCAGGCACAACGCTGGTGGTATCGCGCGGTATAGGTCTGGAACGCATGGACGCCCCGCGCCTGCGTTTTCTATGCAGACCTGAACTGATTGTCATTGACCTGGTGCCCGCATGAAAATACACATCGAAGGCGCCAACGAACATAATTTGAAAGACCTGTCTGTGGACATCGGCGACGGTTTGACAGTCGTTACCGGCGTCTCCGGGTCGGGAAAGACATCGCTGGTTTTCGATACTCTTTATCACGAAGCACGGCGGCGTTTCCAGGAAATTTTCTCATTGGGAGAACGTCTGTCGCCTGCCGACGTGCGCAGCATAACAGGTGTGGGACCGGCGGTCGCTGTGGGACAAAACCTGCTGAACCGCAACCCCGGTTCGACCCTGGCAACTGCCAGCGGGCTGCACCCATTTCTACGCCTGCTCTATGCGAACTTTGGTGAGCGGCGCTGTGCCCACTGCGGAGCCCCGATCACCGTCTGGTCTGAAGATGAAATTGTCGATCACCTGGTGACAATGACACAGGCTGGACCGCTGACGCTCTTTGCGCCCCTGCTGAACGGCGTTTATGGGAGCCACCGCACCTTACTCACCATGCTGAGTACGATTGTTTGGACCACAAGCCCTGGTCATTGATGGGAATCCAATAGCGGATGGCACCGTACCCCGGGCGCTATCCCCGCAAGAACCCCATGATGTCGCTGTGCAGATTGACCACTTTACAACGGAGCAAAGTGCCGGCGCAATACGGCAGGCACTGCAGCGCGCGTGGGCTCTGGGCGCCAACGCGGTCCAGGCATTGACCGGAGACGTATCCACACCTATGAATACGACATTTTCCCGCTCATCGGTGTGCGCGACATGCGGGACGTGGTTTGGTGAGATTCGACCGGTACATTTCCACCAGGCTTGCCCGCATTGCGGTGGGGATGGCTGTGCGCATTGTGGGGACACGGGTTTGCATCCTGAAGCCGCCGCCGTCCGCTGGCGGGGGTTGCGCCTGCCGGAGCTCCTGGCGCTGCCTGTGGATGCTATGGCGGCAGTCTTCAACAAAGCTCCGCTGCCCGTCCACCGCCGCAAGGCTGTCCGATGAAATAACCCGCCGTCTGGATGCGTTACGCCGCGTGGGCCTGGGCTACATCGCTCTGGACCGCTCTTCTCCCACGCTATCGCGGGGCGAATCGCAGCGGGTACGCCTGGCGGTGGCATTGACCAGCCGGTTGGAAGACATCCTGCACATCCTGGATGAACCCACCATCGGGCTGCATCCCGCCGATGTTCACCGTTTGCTGGACGCTTTTCGCGACCTGGCAGGCCCCGTGGTCTTTGTGGAACATGACCGCATTGCTGCCGCTGCTGCCGATTATGCCCTGGACATAGGTCCCGGCGCAGGGCAGATGGGGGGGAAGGTTGTATTCCAGGGCACCCCGGAAGCCCTGTGGCAATCAGACACTTCCACCGGTCGCTACTTCAGCCTGCGCTCGCGGGTAGACATCCCCAAAACACGCCCGGAACCGCAGAAGTATTTGCGTGTTGTGGATGCGCACCTTCGTAATTTGCAGCACATTACCGTCGCGATTCCACTGGGGCGGTTGACCGTCATTACAGGTGTTTCCGGATCAGGGAAAAGCACCTTTGTGGAAGACGTGCTGGCAGCCTCGCTGCAGGCTTCAAAGCCTGTAGGATGCGGGGCGTTGGAAGGACCGCAGCTAAAAGCTGTGATGGTTGACCAAAGCCCCATTGGACGGAATCCCCGCTCCAACCCGGCGACCTATACCAACCTGGCTAATTATATCCGGGATGTGTTCGCATCAGCCACGCCCCTCACACCCTCCCATTTTTCTTTTAACCGTCCGGAGGGCGCATGTCCCGCGTGCAAAGGTATCGGCGCTGTAGAGGTCAAGATGCGTTATCTGCCGTCCACCTGGCTCCCCTGCACCCGGTGTGACGGGCAGCGATTCTCCGATGAAGTGCTTGAGGCGACCGTTGATTTTGATGGGCAAAATCTGTCCATCGCTGATTTTTACAACACAAGTATTACAGATGCAGCAACATTTTTAAGCGCAACACCTTTGTTACAGGGCAACAAACGCCGGGCTGCTTTGCGCATTTTACAGGCACTCACAGATATTGGACTGGGTTACCTGTCATTGGGGCAACCTTCCCCCACGCTATCAGGAGGAGAAGCGCAGCGGGTCAAGCTGGCAAAGTATCTGGGAAAACGTTCTCTTGAAAGCGAAATGCTGATCCTGGATGAGCCATCCACCGGGCTGCACCCCAAAGATGTGGGCGGGCTGCTGACTGTATTAGATCGCCTGGTCCGCAGCGGTGCGACCGTGGTGGTCGTTGAACACAATACCGACATTATCCGGGCTGCCGATTGGGTCGTGGACCTGGGACCGGGCGCCGGCGCTGCCGGGGGGCAGGTGTGCTACAGCGGTAATGTCCAGGGCCTGCTGACTGCCGAAGACTCAAAAACCGCGGCAGCTTTGCGGGATGAGGATCAGATTCTGGCAGGGAATTTCCCCGCTGATACCGTCCGTACGACCCATAAAAACCGTCTTTCAGACGATGATTCGCGGTTTATATCTATCAAAGGCGCGCGCGCAAACAACCTCAAAAACGTGGATGCCATATTCCCCAAAGGGCGTTTCACCGTCGTAACCGGGGTCTCAGGTTCAGGTAAATCAAGCCTGGTAGGTAATGTTCTGGAAGCAGAAGCCCGGCGGCGTTTTTTGGAGACGCTGTCGCTTTATGAAAGACAGGGAACGCAAGAAGGACCTGAAGCCCCGGTTGACGAAGTACGGGGATTGGGCGTCGCCGTGACCATCGGCGGTGGCAGCAAAGGGGCATTCGGGCGGCGAAATACCGTGGGCACGGCGACAGAAATTCAGCATCACCTGGCGGTTTTGTTCGCTCTTTTGGGAGAGCGCAATTGTCCCGCATGCGGCGTCCCCATGCAGCGGGTGATGGCATCGCGCGCGGTCGCCGAATCACGCCGCAGCGCCACCTGGCATTGTCCTGTGTGCGCCGCCACATATCCGGTTGCCGCGCCGCGGCACTTTTCTCCCAGCGTCTATGCTGCTGCGTGCACAACATGCCACGGGGTGGGGACACTGCGCCAACCCAATCCGGAGAAACTCATTATCCATCCTGAAAAAGCGCTGTGCGATGGCGCGATGTACTCACCCGGCTTTTTCCCAAAAGGTTATTTATGCAAGCCCATGAATGGGGGCTATGAGGTCTGTGCAGGCGGTGGCGAAACATTATCATTTTGACCCCGCCACAACGCCATGGAACGCGATGACGCCGGAAGCGCAGCAAGCTTTTCTCTTTGGGCATGCAGGGCGTCTCAAGGTCACGCATCAAAGCCGCGACGGCACCACCTCTACCCATATGTGGAACTATCCGGGCTTTTTTGGGTGGATCCGGGACTGGGATGTGGGCGGAACGTATACCGACGCGATGGTGTGCCCCGATTGTCACGGCGCGCGGTTGCGTCCTGAATATGCAGCGGTGACGCTCAACGGGCACACGCTGCACGCCTTGAGCGAGATGCCGCTCAGTGAATTGGCGGTGGTTTTGTCGGCTGTGAAATCAAGCACAATCTATGCTGCCAACCAGGAAGCGCAGCTCAAGAGCAGCCTGCACACGATGCGAAAGCGCCTGCATTTTCTGGAACAGGTGGGGCTGGGATACCTGCATGCGAATCGCGATTCAGCGACCCTTTCTGCAGGTGAAGCGCAGCGGCTAAAGCTGGCAGGACTCCTGGGCAGCGGTCTGACCTCACTGACAATTCTTGTTGACGAACCATCCCGGGGCATGCATCCGTCAGAGATTGATGCCCTGGTTGCAGCCCTGCAGGAATTACGCACTGAAGGAAACACGGTCATTGTCGTGGAGCATGACCCCAATCTGATCCGGGGGGCGGATTATCTGATTGATGTCGGACCTGGCTCTGGCACTGCTGGCGGGGAAATTGTAGCATGCGGCGAACCTTCTGAAGTTCTCCAGACCAACACCACGACAGCCCAATGGCTGCGCGGCATTCGCCGGTTGCAGATTCCTGCTGAAAGGCGGCAACCGCAGGGTTGGCTGACCATCCGCGGCGCCCGGGCCCACAATCTGCGGGGCGCAGATGTCCGCTTGCCCCTGGGAGTGATGGCAGGCATCTGCGGCGTCTCCGGTTCGGGCAAGAGCACGCTTTTGATTGACACACTGGGGAGGGCGCTGGCGCCTATCAAACAGACTACATCGGTCGCCTTTATGCCGGTTGATCCCGGCGAACATGACCGCATCGATAATGCTCCATCGCGGACGCTCCTGGTTGATCAGGTGAAAACCGGGGTACGCAGCCCGGCGATTTTCCTGGGTATGGTCAACACAATTCACCGGCTCTATGCTGAGAGTGAGGATGCCCAGGCGCTGGGCATGGATGAAAAGATGCTCAAACGTCCTTGCTCGGTGTGCGGTGGGAGCGGAAGCACCACCATGGATATGGGTTTTCTGCCTAACGTGCATACGACGTGCGAAGCATGTCACGGTACGGGGTACTTGCCCGAAGTATGGGACGTGCATGTGCGTGGGGTTGCGCTGCCGGACCTGTTTGGAATGACGATCGATGAAGTCTACACGCTGCATGAGGACCAGCCATCGATTGCCCGTCCCCTGGCGGCGGCGCGCAATGTGGGGTTAGGTTACCTGGTTCTGCGACAGCCCGGTTACGCGCTGTCGGGCGGTGAAGCGCAGCGATTAAAAATCGCCAAAGAACTGTGCCAGAATACGCCTGTACAAACACTTTACATATTGGATGAACCCACCGTTGGGCAGCACCTGGAAGACGTAGCGCGCCTGAACGGCGTGCTGCATCAATTGGTGGATGCCGGGAATACCGTTTTCGTGGTGGAACACCATACGCATCTGCTCGCGGCATGCGATTGGCTTATCGAGCTGGGACCCGGCGGGGGTCCAAACGGGGGAAAGATTATCGCTGCGGGCACGCCGGAGACGGTTGCCCAGGGCACGAGCCCTACAGCGCGCTACCTGCGTGAGGTGCTAACATCATGATTCAAGGTCAACCGATTACATCAATGAGCAAAGACCTAGAGGCCGACAGACTTGAGCCTCTGCGGTCTGCGTTTCGATTTGACTTAAGCCTGCGAATGACTGAACCTGTGGGCGAGATAATCATTCCCTACAGGTCAGACTCCAGCAGCTTGCTGAGCATCCAGCGGGTTAATTTAAGAAACAGGACAACAGACAACCCCAGTCCCACCACCAAGCCCCAGCCCCCCGCCAGAGCATAGCCTCCGGTGCTCAAAGTGGCAGCCCCGAGCAAATTAGCGCCAATGGCGGTCACGCCAATCATGCTGTGCCGGGTGTTCCGTCGGATCATCATGCGCCGCACCTGGCGCTGGGGCTGCCCACATTGCGGGCAGCGAATCCGGCGGCGGAGCTCGCGCTCCAGCAGCGCTGTCATATGCCTGGTGTCTAAAACACTTACGCCCTTCTCGACAGCGCTGTCCACCACGACTGAGAAAGCCGTGGCAAAGGGATGCCCGCACACCTCGCACGTGATATCGCGGCGGATGCGCATCGCCACCTCACGCCAGCGCCCGGAGGGGTTAAACTGCATACCACGCCCTCCTTCCCAGGCGGATTGCCCGCCGCGTAAACCGCGCATCTCCAAAATGGAGAAACCGCGTTTACGCATCAGTTCGGACAAATAAGGGTCATACATTGTGATTCTTCTTGCAGCTAATGGGAATTATCAAGCGTAAAACCCAAATTCTCAACGCGTTTCATTTTCTCGTCGAGATCCAGGTCCGGAAAACAAAAAACACATGAAATCTTAAAACGCATGCGCGTCTCCTTAACGTCAGTTCATAACATTTTTATGATAAGGCAACTGTGAAAGTGGTCAAATCCATGTATTTGGCGGATGGACTAAAGAAAAAGGGGCAGCTCTCTTATAATCCCACCATATTCAGCGCGATGGGCAGCAAGAGGATCCCCATAGCGTTCATACGGCGCGCGCCCCAGAGGACGGGGATCAAGCCGATGCCGGTGGCGACGGCGCACACCAGCAGCCCGTTGACCCGGTCAGAACCGCCCACGACCAGCAATAACAAACCCAATGTCAAACCACTCACCACATGGTAATTTATCCTGGTTATCACCTTACTCATAATCCGCGCGAGCCCCAGGGATACAAAGAATGCGGTCACCCCCGCCACCAACGCGGCAGCGGTCGCCAGGAAATAAGCCTCCGGCGTGTAACTGCTGTACTGTGTGCTCAGCATCCAAGCCATGCCCCCGCGGGTCAGGTGCAGCCCCGGCACAAAGAAAAGCAGCAAGCCCTCCCACATAGTAAACCACCTTGGACGCGCCCTGCGAGATAATAAACGCCCGGTCGTCACGCTGCGCCGTTGCCTGACCTGCCAGCAAGCCGCCCATTCCGCCGGTCACCACCGGGAAGAAGGCGGCGAACATGCCGCCCATCACCCCGGCGAGTGTCCCGTGCATCAGCGTGCCCAGCGGGGCATCCACGCTGCGCGGGCACTGCTGCGGCGGGAGGGACACGCGCGCCAGAAGGTTTTGGATCAACCAGGGCATGGCAAATAATCCGACGAATGCCGGCATGAGGTTTTGATAAGCCATGCCGATGGGCATGAGCGCGTGATTGAGCAAAATAAACCCCAGCATGCCGGAAAGCAGGAATGTGGCAATCCCGGCAATCAGGTTCTGCCAGCCATCCCACCAGCGTTTCCAGCCTGCCGGAGCGCGCCCGGTGCCTTTAGGCCATTCGGACAGCACCGTGTAAACGATGATTGCCCAGAGAATCCACCCCAAATGAGGCTGTAATAACCCGCGCAGCGGCGGTAACACGCGGCTCGCGACGGGGCTTAACAGGACCAGAAATGCCAATCCACCCAACCCGCCCAGTCCTGAAAGGACAACCGCTTCATACCCCCTCTGCTGCAGGAGATATTTCTGTGCCGGCAGCAGGATAAACAGGGTGCTTTCATCTGGCGCCGAAAAGAACACACTGGGAATGGTGTTAAGGACGGCATAACCCGAAATCATGCCCAGGAAAAGGAACGGCAGAAAATCCGGTGTGATAAATTGAGGACGGCGGTCATTGAGCAACAGAACCAGCCCGGCGATATTGTAGATATGCAAGCCTGGCACCAGTGTGACCATGGAAGCTACAAAAACGCCGCACAGCGTCCAGAGGAGGTAGAGATGCCAGAGGATATGCGTCCAATCCTGCCACCGTCGTCAGTCTCCCCGGTAGATATGGACCACATCGTGGGTTGAGCGGGGGATGATTTCAAAAACACCGTTATAGAGATCGATGATGCCGGTCACTTCAACCAGCATGTCCTCCACCGGGCGCGGTTTAAGCTCCTGATAGATATTGGACCACAACAGCACGGTGATGTGCTGCGAGC
The DNA here is from genome assembly GCA_963700595.1 of uncultured Chloroflexia bacterium. Classification (GTDB taxonomy): domain Bacteria; phylum Chloroflexota; class Anaerolineae; order B4-G1; family SLSP01; genus PWVB01. The sequence goes on along the minus strand of CAVOYE010000004.1, from coordinate 80,899 downwards.
CATCCCGCAGCAGGATTTTAACCCCGGATGAAAAGCCCTCAGGGACACCCAGCACGCCCCGAATCCGGACTACCCTTCCGGCGTCAGCGCGCGTTAACGCGTCAATGGACACCCAGGGTATTTCGGGCGCCGCATGCTGAATAACGATATCCGAAGCTTCCGCAGGTATGATCTCCAGAACACCCTCATAGGCACTGACCTCACCATAGACCGTTATATCAGCGCCAAGGTCAAGCTGCGTGGGTTCGTCGAGCGCGTTATAAACCTGCGACCAGAGCAGGAGCACAATCTGGGCAGTGCCGTCATCCAGAGTAGCGCTGAGCCCGCCCTTGATGCCCTCCATGGCGACCACACGTCCCTGGACCAGCACCTCGCTGTTCAGATCCATAAGCGTTATCTGACTGAGCTGCCGCACCACCGGCGCGGGTTCAGGGGCGTCAGGTAGCAAAGTAAGTTCCTGACTGTCAATGAGGGTCACTTGCGGCGTGCCCTTATAGAGGGTCACTGTGCCGGTCACCAGCGCCATCATCCCGACATCGACCTCCGGCAGGCTGCCGGTAAGGGCTGCCAGCATATCATTGATGGCGATGGTAATATCACCGCTCTCATCTTGCAGCGTTAACAAAGTCAGACCCGTGTAAGGAGCGGAGAGGGCAGTGATTTCACCCTGGAGGGCAACGCGCCGTCCCTCATCCAACAGCGTAATAGCGGATGATTTTAATGTGGCGGGGGCAGGGCGGTGGAGAGTCAGAAGATCGGGGCTATTGAGCGTCAGTGCAGCATAGTCTTCGCGAATGCGCAGGGAACCCGCAATGGAAACCTCATCTCCCGGCGACGGGATCAGATCCTTTTGCAGCAGCGCCCGGGTCGTGTCGCGGTATGCCGAGATGTGTATTTCCCCTGTCCCATCATTCACCCAAAATCCAATATATTGTGAGACTGGATCATAGGTGATCGCGCGGAAAATGCGCCCGTCAATCCGGACCGTGGCAAAATTCATCCGGCTTTCAATTTCAGCGACCGAGAGGTGGGGGATTTCCGTGCGGTCAGCGAGCCACCACAAAAAGAGAAGACCCAAAGTGGCAAGGCACAGCGCGCAGGCTTTGACCACCTTGAGCGGAATACGCCCTGAGATGGCAGCCCCGCAGTAAGGACACGTCGTATAGGGGCCTACAAAACGCCCGCAACTGGGGCAGTGGATGTCCGGGGGATCCTGCGGCAAAGGTTGGCTGGACCCCGGTGCCACAGCCTGATTTTGAGATTGCACGCTGTGACTCCCTCAAGCACCCTCGGGCAGAATCAATGGGGGTCCATCCGTGACGGGCCAAATCATCTCGTGCTGGCGGTGCCAGATGCGATAGCGTAATCCGGTAAATGCCGGCAATAAGGGAGATTCGGCGGGCAAGTTGAGAATGTGACAGCCCATATCCGGACGTTCCGTTTGCAGTGCGAGCAGCAAAGTACGCGCCAGTTGAAGACCATGCGGAATTTGGGGGTCAACAGCAAGGTCAGCAATTGCATAATTGCCCGACTGAATATGCGTGAGAATGTACGCTACCAACACATCATTCTCCCACATACCCCAGCCAAACAGGTTTTTTTTACGGTGCTCCAAAGAAGGAAGTTCGCGCTGCCAGGGGTTCCGCACACTGTGAAACCGGGGATAGGCTTTGAGTAAGGTGCCGGGATCAGCCCGGATGACGCCCGGAGGCGGGGACGCATATGAAAAAAGACCGGGTTCAAGCGTTAACACAAGCAGGTCGCGCTCACATTGAAATCCTAATTGCCGGTACAGAGACAGCGCTCCCGCATTTTGCGTTAAAACCTCCAGGCGCAGGTTGGAAAGTTTGTCGCTTCGGGCTGTAGCCTGGATGTGTTGCAGGATACTGATTGCGACACCCCTCCGCCGCCACATGGGGAGGACACCCACACCGCTGATCCATCCCTGACTGCCGCGAACTGAGAACATGGAGATACCCACCGGAACGTCATTGACCATCGCCACAACAGACTTCGCCAGATGTATATCTTCTTCGTAACACATCCGCTCGAATTGATAAGCATCGAGCCAGACGGTTAGATAATAATCGGCAAAGGTCTGATTGATCAAACGCGCCAGGCGGTCATAGGATAGCTGCGCAGCCGGCACCAGGGAAATATGTGATGGTTCCATCAATCTCCTCGATGAAATAATAACATTGAAAAGAGGTTAATACAATAGGGTGTTTCAAGAGATGAAAAAATATTATTGCCGGAATAGACTTATGTGATATAATTCAACGTCGGGCTGTATGGAAATCACACGCGATTGGACTTGGAAGGGTGTGCCGGTGTTTGCCGGTCCCGAAAAGGATGAAGGTCGCGGAGGACACTAACTAAATTCAGGAGGTTTGTTTTTATGGCTATTGTGACTATGAAGCAGTTGTTGGAAACTGGCGTGCACTTTGGACATCGCACACAGCGATGGGATCCCAAAATGGCACGATACATTTACACACAGCGGAATGGTGTGCACATCATTGATCTGCAACAGACGGTTAAGTCTCTGGAAAAAGCGTATGCACTCGTACGCGATGTCGTTGCCAAAGGCGAGCAGGTGCTCTTTGTGGGCACAAAACGCCAGGCGCAGGAGAGCATTCCCCAGGAAGCTGACCGCTGCAGAATGCCCTACGTGAGTCACCGGTGGCTGGGCGGCACATTGACCAACTGGCGCACCATCAAGCTGCGGATTGATCACTTGAAGGCACTGGAAGCCCGGCGCGATGCCGGTGAATTCAGCCTGTTGACGAAAAAAGAAGCTTTGATGCTCAATCGCGAGATTGAAAAATTGAACGCGCGACTGGGTGGTTTACGAAGTATGGAACGCCTGCCCGGTATTGTATTTGTCATTGACGTCAAAAATGAACAAACTGCGGTGAAAGAAGCTGACCGCATCGGCATCCCGATTGTCGCGGTGGTGGATACAAATTGCGATCCCGACCGTATTGATTATGTCATCCCGGGAAACGATGATGCTATCCGGGCAATTCGCCTGATGGCTTCCAAGATAGCAGATGCCGCACTCGAAGGTTTGGCGCTGCGCAAAGAAATGGCACCTGAGGAAGAAGTTTTCGCCGAGGATGCAAAGTACTTGAGCGCCGAAACGCTGGCGCGTTTGCGCCAAATTCAATTCGAAGATGACGATGCGGATGATGATGACAGTGATGACGACGAAGATTACGATTATACAGATGAGGATATCGAAGACGATATCGATGACGAAGACGATAATGCCGCAGACGATGACGAAACTGCGGATGAAACTGAATAGGAGCTAGGGCATGGAAATTACTGCACAAATGGTTAAAGAACTTCGCCAGGCAACTGCAGCTGGCATTTTGGACTGTCGAAAGGCGCTTGACTCCGCTGATGGGGACTTTGACAAGGCTGTAGATTATCTACGGGAAAAGGGGCTGGCAAAAGCCGCCAAGCGTATGGGTCGGGATGCTAAGGATGGTTTGGTCGATGCCTATATCCACGCCGGTGGTCGCATTGGCGTGCTCATCGAGGTAAACTGTGAAACCGATTTTGTTGCACGGACGCAAGAGTACAAAGACCTTGTGAGCGGTCTGGCAATGCAAGTTGCAGCAATGAAACCGCAATTCCTCACCCGCGAGGATGTACCGGAGTCTGTATTAGAGCACGAACGGGGATTGTATCGTGCCCAGGCTTTGCAGGAAGGCAAACCGGAAAACGTCGTTGATCGCATCGTTGATGGACGGCTAGAAAAGTTTTATAAAGAAGCTTGCTTGATGGAGCAGGATTATATCCGTGACGAGGAAAAGACGATAGATGACCTGGTCAAGGAGCAAATTAATAAAACCGGTGAAAATATCGTCGTCCGACGCTTTGCCCGTTTTGAACTTGGTGAGAACCTGGGGGATTAACCCCCAGGTTTTTTTATCTATTGTGAGGTGAGCGTGATTCAATCACTCTATAAGCGCGTGATTATAAAAATCGGTGGTGAATCCCTGTCAAATCCCGGTGGTTTTGGCATCAACCCACTACGGGCTGAAGATGTTGCTGCGCGCATTGCGGCGCTCCAGTCACAAGAAATAGAAATTGGGATTGTCATTGGCGCAGGCAATATATGGCGCGGCAGTGACGGGCTCGCACTGGGAATGGACCGCGCACGCGCAGATCAGATCGGGATGCTGGCAACAGTGATGAATGCACTGGCACTTGCCGATGCGCTTGAAAGACAAGGGGTGGTGACACGGGTTCAGACGGCTATAGAAATGCGAGCCATTGCAGAACCCTATATCCGGTTGCGTGCAATCCGGCACCTTGAAAAAGGGCGCGTGGTTATATTTGGTGCCGGCACAGGTAATCCGTATTTCACCACAGATACCGCGGCAGCGTTGCGCGCGGCTGAAATAGACGCTGATTTACTCGTCAAGGCGACGAAAGTTGACGGCGTGTATGACAAAGACCCGAATACCAATCCGGACGCCAAACGTTTTGAGCGTCTTGATTACCTGGACGCTTTGAATATGCAGCTTCGGGTAATGGATTCAACTGCCATCACATTATGTATGGACAACCTCGTGCCGATTGTTGTCTTAAACCTTTGGGACCCAAGCAGCCTGGAGCGTTTGGTACGCGGTGAGTCTGTTGGTACGCTGATCAGCGGTTGCTAAATACAGCGAACTGATATTCATAGGGGGTAATTATGATTAAGGATTTGCTGGAAGATACAGAAGATCGAATGAAAAAAACTATGGAATCGCTGGATGAAGATTTCAAAAGTGTGCGCACAGGACGGGCTTCCCCGGCACTGGTTGAACGCGTAACCGTGACATATTACGGTGTGCCAACGCCATTACAACAACTTGCCGTTATTTCTGCTCCCGAACCGCAAATGCTCCTCATCCGACCATACGACCCCGCATCCGTACGCGATATTGAGAAAGGTATCATGCAGGCAGAGCTGGGGCTCAATCCCAGTAATGACGGGCGGTTGGTCCGCATCCCGATTCCCCGGTTGACGGAAGAGCGCCGCATTGATCTGGTGAAAGTCGTAAAGAAACGGGTGGAAGAAGCCAAAATCGCGCTGCGTAATATCCGGCGGGATGCACTCGAGGATATGCGTGAATATGAAGATGAAAAAATGATCTCCGAAGACGAACGCAAACGTGGTCAGGATGAACTTCAAAAACTTACTGACAAATACGTAGAAATGATCGATGAAGCTGGAAAGTACAAAGAAAAAGACATTATGGAGATTTAGTGCACGGTGTGGTATCAACTGCACATGCATAGGTTAATCTGTAAATAGCCATCCCCCCACAAGTCTGTACAGTTATAAGCTGTGCAGACCACATCAAACCCTTCTGAATCATCAATGCATTTCGACGATTAGAAGATATGCCAGTTACGCTCCTTGGCTGACTTCATTAATAAGGTAACAGAAACTACTAAACAATCATGTTTTTGGATTGCGGACAGCGTTATCTGGGCGTGAAATGGTGCTTTGATTATCGAAAAACGTGGTTGTTCATTGTTCTCTTCATGTGATGCATAGACAGATAACAGTTTTGGTATAATCTAGGCGCATCTGAAATGACAATATTCTGGAGATCGTATGAATGATAAAGATCAAGATGAAAAATACCCGGCATTATCTCCCTTACCCTATCATGTCGGCATTATTATGGATGGAAACGGGCGCTGGGCACGCGCGCACGGGCGTCCGCGTTTGTTTGGACACCGTGCCGGTGTAGAAAATTTACGCAGTGTTTTACGCGCATCAGTTGAATTGGGTATATCGATCGTGACCCTCTACGCGTTTTCCACGGAAAACTGGACACGTCCGGAAGATGAAATTCACGGATTGCTGCGCATATTGGGTGATGCTCTTGAAAACGAAATTGGCGAATTACACAAAAATGGTGTACAATTAAGACACATTGGGGATTTATCCCCTTTGTCTGATCCTCTAAAGCAACAAATCCAGACCGCAGTGGAACTGACGCGTAACAACAATCGTCTTATAGCAAACATTGCGTTTAATTACGGAGGACGTCAGGAAATCACAGAAGCGGTCCGGAAAATAGTACAGGAGAACATACCGCCAGAAGCCATTACCGAAGATGTCATCAGTGCACATTTATATACCGGCGGGTTGCCAGATGTTGATCTGATTATTCGCACAAGTGGGGAATTACGCACCAGTAATTTTTTAATCTGGCAAGGCGCATACGCAGAATACTACGTGACCCCTACATATTGGCCTGACTTTGACAAGGATGAGCTTTATCGTGCGCTGGAAGCCTATAGTAAGCGCAGTCGACGTTTTGGTGGTTTGAACAATCCATAATCCTGTTAAGATCCATCCGGGCTTGTGCTGAGTATCCAGACGTCACTGATAATCAGGCTTTCATCGTCGATGAATCGTATCCTACTGTTGATGCACACGTCAAGTTTCAGGCTTTGTTAGTCGATACAATTGGCTTTGCCCCTTTTGGACATTCAAAATCTCCGGGGACATCTCGCTACAAACGCCAAGTTATCTCGTATAAACTCTATAATAACAATTGAATTGCTTTAACAAACATCTTTCAAGCTTATTCATCAAGGACATAATCATTGTTAAAGGTCAGAGTACTAAGTGCGGCGGTTCTTCTGCCGATAGCGATTATTTCTATTATACTCGGTGGTTGGTATTTTTCTTTATTTATCGTGGTTATGTCGTTTCTGGCTTGTGCTGAATATGTTCAGATGTTAAAGCTCAAATCATACGCGCTGGGTTTACCCGCAGTGTTAGCGCTATGCGCTGTTTGGCAGGCTAACGCAATGTGGGGAGATGGGGAGTGGTTCGTCCCTGCTTTCGCCGCCATTGTGGCGTTGATAACCTTTGGGGAACTCATCCAAAGACATATGCATCCTGAGAAAATAGATCCTACTCGCACAATGGGCGTTGATATTGGCGGGGGGATTGTATATCGGGATCGGCAGTTCATTTCTGCTAAGGCTGCGGGCATTGAACGACGGATTGTGGTGGACATTCACGGCTTTGCCCATTATCTGGGTAAGTGAATCGGGAGCATATTTTGTCGGAAAACGGTACGGAAATCACAAAATGTCGCCTTCTATCAGTCCAGGAAAAAGCTGGGAAGGTTATGCGGCACAAGTGACAAGCGGCATCCTGACAGGGGGAATCTGTGGGTGGCTACTGCCTGTTTTGGCAGGAACCAGCATCGAACTCAATATCTGGACCGGAATGGGCATGGGGGCGTTGCTCAGCGCGTTGAGTACGGCGGGTGATTTCTTCGTATCCATGATCAAACGGGAAGTTGGGGTGAAAGATTCCGGAACGTTGATCCCGGGACATGGCGGGGTTTTTGATCGGATTGACAGCTTATTGTGGGCGGGGGGACTCGCCTGGGCTTTTATTAAGTTAGTCACATAAAATTATAAATGTAAAAAGCACCAGTTCAGCCAAGATTATATAAGAGGGCAAACTGGGTTTGGGTCGCAAAGGTTAAGGAGGACACACATGGATCCTGAAGAAAGAATAGAAGAAGAAGAAGAGATAATGGAGTCAGATATCATTGACATCCCTGCCACGCCAGATAGCAATTCCGATAGCAATCCGGATGGCATTTCCGATAGCATTTCTGAATTTTCAGAGAAACCTACCGCCCTGGATATTGGTGAAGAAGTAGATGTGTTACGGCGTATGGATATGAATTCCCTTGAACAACTGCGGCTCCCGGAACTGCGGGATCTCGCACGCCGTTATAAGGTATCTGGTTTTAGCGGACGCAAAAAAGAGGACCTTATCCTGTTATTGCTCAGGGCAAAAGCAGAACGGGAAGGCTTCAGCTTTGGCGGTGGTATCCTGGAGGTCACCAACGAGGGGATCGGCTTTTTGCGTTCGTCACGTTACTTACCGGGCCCCAAAGACGTCTATGTTTCACAGAGTCAAATACGACGCTTTGGAATGCGCACAGGCGATATGGTTTCTGGACAGGTGCGTCCCCCAAAAGACACTGAAAAGTACCGCAGTTTACTGCGTGTTGAGGCTGTCAATGGGATGGACCCGGAATCTGCAAAGCGCCGATCACGTTTTGACCGCGGAACACCTATCTTCCCGAACGAACGATTCAATTTGAACACAGGACCGCGTATGCTGACCCAGAGATTGCTCGAACTCGTGGCGCCGATCGGGTTTGGACAACGCGGTTTGATTGTCTCCCCGCCCAAAGCCGGTAAGACAACGGTGCTGAAAAAGATTGCTAATGGTATCTCTGCAAATCATCCGGATGTCCATCTGATGGTGGTGCTTATCGGTGAGCGTCCTGAAGAAGTCACGGATATGGACCGGTCTGTGGATGCCGAAGTCATTAGTTCTACTTTTGATGAGCAGGTAGAGGATCAAGCACGCGTTGCCGAGATGGCACTAAACCGTGCGAAGCGCCTGGTGGAAATTGGGCGCGATGTGGTCATTCTGATGGACAGCCTGACCAGACTCACGCGCGCATATAACCTGGTTGTCCAACCCAGTGGGCGCACATTGTCTGGTGGTTTGGATCCTGCAGCGCTTTACCCGCCCAAAAGATTTTTTGGCGCAGCCCGGAAAATTGAGGAGGGTGGCAGCCTGACAATTCTGGCAACGTGCCTGATTGATACCGGAAGCCGTATGGATGATATGATTTATGAGGAGTTCAAAGGTACCGGCAATATGGAACTGCACCTTAACCGCAAGCTTGAGGAACGGCGTATATTCCCGGCATTCGATATTCTGCGCTCCGGCACACGACGTGAGGAATTACTGCTGGATCAGGAAACACTGCGAAAAGTATGGCTGATGCGCCGTATGATCTCACAAATGATGCAAGGCACGCCGACCACGCCTGGATATGATATCACAGCGGCACATGAAGCGCTGTTAAATCAACTGCGAAAAACCAACACGAATCGCGAGTTCCTGGATGTGCTAACAAAGAATTTGAAATAGACAGTGGATGCCAGGAGTTGACAATAGGGGTCTCGCCTTTAGAATACCGCTAATGGCAGAAGCAATTCAACAGACATCGGAAACAGAACGCGATAAACTCAGTGTCCTGCTGGCTATTATTTTATCCAGCGCGACACTGTTTCGTTTTGTGGAACTCCCCACGCTGAGTTGGGGGGTGCAAAGCGTCCTGGGATCACCTTTGGGATTTGATTTTAGCGGTGAGATGTTAGTTGTTATGCTCATCGTGGGTTTGGTGTCGACAGGCACGCTTTCCATATTGCAGAATCACCCATTTCATGATACGCAAGAACGCCCGTTGTTGTTTTCGCTTATCACGCCGGCTATTGGATCCCTTCTGGTATCGCTGCTTATTAATTCGCGCGACCTCATGGATACTGTGGCTGGTCGCTTTGTGCATAGGAGGTCTGGCAATTGGGATCCTGGTTCACCTTAGTTATCAGGCTTATTCTCCAGCTAATAGCCGCTACCCGACAGCGCGAACGCTGCTCAATATTATTGATTACCTGGCTGGCTTTGTATTATTCAGCATGCTCTTGCGCGAACAGGGGCGCGCCCTGGTCACCGGTCCTGCAGTACTGATTCTGAGTGGTCTTCTGGCGCTTGAACTACTCAGCGCCAGTGGTGTTGTATTGCCCCGCATTTTGTTGTATGTGGGCATTATTGCGCTCATCGAGGGAGAGCTGGCATGGGTTATTGGGTATTGGCCCATTTCACCCTGGACTGCTGCGACAATTCTATCGTTGGGGCTCTATGTATGGAGTGGTATCGGGTATCAATATCTGTTAGAACGGCTAACTGGCAGAATTATTTTTGAATTTGCGGCGATGTCGATGCTTGTCCTGGCTCTGGTCTTGTGGATTCGACCGTGATCTTGCATCGGCTTTGCCGGTCGAGCAACCTATAATGTGGAGGAATAATAGTGAATAATCAGGAACGTCAGCTTATCGAGGCCAAACTTCCGCCCCGCCTCGCACGTTTGGAAGAACTGGCATACAACTTATGGTGGTCATGGCACCGGCAATCCCGTGATCTATTCAAGTATTTGGACCGCACGCTGTGGACGACAACGCGCCATAATCCGGTCATGATTTTGCGGGAAACTCCGGAAGATCGTTTACCATATCTTGCCAAAGACCCCATTTTTTTGCGTGACTTCGACGCCGTCATGATGGAATTCGATAAGGATACCAAGGACGGAAATCTCTGGTACCGCAGCACGTATCCTGATCTATGCGAACACCCTATTGCCTATTTCTCGGCTGAATTTGGATTGCATACATCGCTTCCGATATACTCAGGCGGGTTGGGGGTGCTTTCTGGCGACCATACCAAAGAAGCAAGTGATTTAGGCTTGCCTTTTGTCGCTGTGGGCTTTTTATATCAATTGGGCTATTTCCGGCAAAGGCTGAATCACAGCGGGTGGCAGGAAGCGATCTACCCATCGTTAAATCCAGATCATGTTGCCATGCAACCTGTGCCTTGTCCAGATCGTGAATGCCGCACAATCTCTATGGAAGTATGGAACCGCGAAGTGACCATGCAAATCTGGGAAGTACGGGCTGGACGGGCGCTGCTCTATTTAATGGATGCTGATTTGGAGGACAATGCCCCATGGGATCGGGAGCTTACCGCACGCTTGTACGGTGGGGATCGTGAAATGCGCATTCAACAAGAAATTCTGTTGGGCATTGGTGGGGTGCGTGTCTTAAGAGAACTGGATATAGCCCCCCGCGTATGGCATATCAATGAGGGACATTCTGCTTTTATGGTGCTGGAGCGTATCCGCGAGTATATTAACCGGGGCATGAGTTTTGATGAGGCTAAAGCACGCGTCAGAGCCAGTACCGTTTTTACAACTCACACACCGGTGCCGGCAGGGCACGATGCCTTCTCTTTTGGTTTGGTGGATAAGTATTTCCAGAAATACTGGTCACAATTGAAATTAAGCCGGGAAGAGTTTCTTTCACTGGGCAGCCACAATGCCGGTTACGGCGACGCTTTCAACATGACAAGATTAGCTTTGGAACTCTCTGGGCGAGCGAACGGTGTAAGTGAATTGCATGGAACTGTATCGCGGAAAATGTGGCATAATCTCTGGCCCTCCAGGAATGCGGATGAAATCCCTATCGGTCATGTGACCAACGGGATCCACCTTTCTTCCTGGACCGGTGAAGCCATGCACCGCTTATACCGGCGCCATATCAGCCCGGATTGGATCAGACGCCAGGACGACTCGCTGCTGTGGGCGCGTCTGGAGGAGATATCTGACTTCAGCCTCTGGGATGCGCACTTGTTCTTAAAACGCAAGCTGTTTTCAGCTATTCGGGAACGAACCCGCGAAGCCCGTATCACACAGGTTACACCACCCGAGCAATTACTCGCCTCTGGTATTTTTCTCGATCCCGATGCGTTGGTGATTGGATTTGCCCGGCGCTTTGCGACCTACAAGCGGGGTAATTTAATCTTCCGCGATATTGAACGCCTGAAAAAATTAATTCACAACTCCTACCGCCCTGTCCAGTTCATCTTTGCCGGGAAAGCCCATCCGGCTGACGATCCAGGGAAATTGATGCTGCAGGAAGTCTATAACTACGCCCGTAATCCTGAATTTGGGGGGCGTATCGCATTTGTCGAAGATTATGACATGCATATTGCCCGATACCTGGTGCAAGGAGTGGATGTCTGGCTGAACACGCCGCGCAAGCCTAATGAAGCCAGTGGGACGAGTGGGATGAAAGCCGCGTTCAATGGGATTATCAACCTGAGTATCCTGGACGGTTGGTGGGCTGAAGCTTATAACGGGCGTAACGGATGGGCAATCAATTCGGGAATTCAATCTGACAATATTGATGAGCAGGACAGCGCGGATGCCAAAGCATTGTATGACGTGCTTGAGGAACAGGTTGTCCCGCTGTTTTACCAGCGTGATCAGGATAATATTCCACGCGGCTGGGTGGCTATGATGCGGGAAGCAATCCGCACAGTGGGTCCTGCTTTCTCGGCGCGGCGGATGGTCAAAGAATATACAGAGAAATACTATATACCCGCACTCAAGGATATCCTGGACCTGGAATCTGAATAAGGATTTGACTCGACGAAGCACACTACAAAAGCCTCCAGCAAGAACTGGAGGCTTTTGGTTATTTTAATATGCCCCCAGTTCTCTCAAGCGTTGGTCATCGATGCCGAAGTGATGCGCAATTTCGTGTTGCAGGACATGCAGGACCATTTGATTTATTTCCTCTGGTGTGCGGCAGCGCAGTTCTATGGGGCGTTGAAAGATGCTGATTTTATCCGGCAGCACCAATCCATAATTGCGGGTGCGGCGGATTTGTGGTATCCCCTGGTAAAACCCCAATAAGTCCGCAGGCTGGACAGCGCCGGCGCGCTTTAATATATCGCGACTGGGCCAATCCTCGACAACAATCTCGACATTGGATAATTTATCGCGGAATTCAACGGGCAAAGCGTCCACAGCATTCGCCACCAATTGGGTAAACATGTCTCTGTGCATGGTGATAGTATTATACACCGCGAATTTCCATGCAACTTACAGCGGCAAATTATGGTATAATATGTATGGGGATGATTGGTTTCGACGGGGGAGGCTGATTGTGGGCTGCGAGCCGGGGAGGCTCCGTCTCCGTAAACCCAGGAGCAAACTTTAAGTGCCAAACCAATGGCTAATACCTGGGCCCCGATGGCCGTCGCTGCGTAAGCAGTTCGACATCTAACCCAAAACCTGATCGGGAAATCCGGTCACGCCCCTCCAGCATCTCGCAGGTGTGTTGGAGTCAGGTGACATAAAGTCTGCGTGCAGGTTGCCGGACGCCGATAAGGAAGCTCAAGATCATCGGCTGGCCTGGATAGCGCGTGGTCGGCAGCGTGCCTCCGGTGCGAGACAAAATCGTCGACTAGGCTTGTAGACGCTCATCGTCGAATTCTTCGGACGCGGGTTCGATTCCCGCCATCTCCACAAAACGGGGCCCATTTTGGGCCCCTATGTTTTTCAGACACAGTTTTTCTAAACACAGCCCTTCCACCCAACGCAAAGGCCGACGACGATATGGCGGAACGCAGAATTGTATTGCTGACAGGGGAACGCCAGGCAGGTAAAAGTACCGTGTGCCGCAAACTCGTTGATAAGCTGCGCAGCGCGGATTATCGCGTATCGGGCCTTCTGACGCGCCGCACAGGTTACCATGACCTTGAAGTGACGGAACTCCACACGTCGCAAGTTTATCCACTCACGTTACCCTTTGACGCCCAAACGGACCGCATCCTTGGAAATTTCATCTTTTCGCCAGAGGCAATCCAGCGCAGCACAGCAGCCCTGGACACATGTTTTCCGGCACAGGTTTTTTTTCTCGATGAGTTAGGACCTCTGGAGTTTGAACATCATCAGGGTTGGGTGAACGCAATCACACTGCTGGCGAAACAGGACTACAGCATCGCCTTTGTGGTTGTCCGTCCAACCCTGCTTATGCCGGCAGTCAAGGCGCTTCCGGCAGCAATCTATACTGTGGCACACGTGAAAGAAGAGAATCGGGATGCGCTTCCCGATAGCTTATTTCAGATGGTAGGCTCACTATGTTGTTACGCATAGGCATCAAGTTATGCTTCTGTTTAGTGCAATCAAATGCTGTGACAAGCATCCCTCTCCTGGAGGGGAAGGGCAGGAGCAAAACCTGATAGATAGAATATTGTCATTTAGCATGGTTATGCATCAAGGTGCCCGGGATAGATTCCCGCTTTCGCGGGAACGACACTGCGTTTTTTCCTTAACTTGCTACCTGTGGCCCTAAAAGGAAGTTAACCTGGACACCATGCTGGTCAAGACGCAGCATTCTGAAGCATTATCTTTAAATTGAGGTATGCAGCAATGATATCCTGGTCAATTGTGGGACATGAATGGGCGACACGCCAGTTGCAAGCGGCTGTGCTGCGCAAGGAAACTTCACACGCGATATTAATAACGGGTCCGGAGAGCGTAGGGAAAATGACGTTAGCCCGCTTGCTCAGCGCTGCGCTGCTTTGTAAAGCTGGTCTTGAAGAGCGCCCCTGCGGGCAATGTATCTCCTGCCGGAAAATAGAATCAGGGAACCACCCGGATTTTATGTTAGTGGACCTTGAAGAGGGCAAACAGAAATTATCTGTCGATGCAATTCGTGAAGTAGAAAGATTCCTGTTCCTGACCCCCATTGAAAGCGAGTACAAGGTCGCCTTGATCAACACCTTTGAGCTGGCTACCGAAGAAGCCGCTAACGCGTTACTCAAAACGCTGGAAGAACCACCGGCTTACGGAAAACTCATTGTGCTGGCGACTGACGCGGATTTACTCCTGCCAACGATTGTCTCGCGCAGCCAGCAAGTCAGTTTGCGCCCCGTTGCGCCCCAAAAGATCGCGACTGCGCTCACAGACCGGTGGAACGTTATGCCTGAAATGGCTGCGCGGTTGGCGCGCATTTCAGGGGGGCGAGTGGGTTGGGCTATTCGGGCAGCAACCGACCCAGAGGTGCAAGAGGCTATGGAAAACGCACTGGGAGTGCTGTTTGACGTCATGCGCCAGGATCTTGTGGAGCGCTTTGATACTGCAAAAACGCTGGCGCGCGATACTGACAATCTACCAGAAATCCTGGAAATCTGGCTCACATGCTGGCGAGACGTGCTTTTACTCCACACGGGAAACGGGGCTTCAATCATTTATCAGGAGAGGCAATCTGAATTATCCGACATCGCTGCAGTAACAGACTTGGATCAGACAGTCCGGATTATCACGTTTCTTGAAAACACGCTGGTATGGCTGCAACAGAATGCGAATACCCAACTGATCGTTGAAAATATAGTCCTGGCGTTCCCTGCCCTTGTTGTTGAAAAGCAATAATACTAGCGGCTGGATGGGGGTGTCGAGTGCGTCACAGCACCATAAGTTAAGATGGTGGATTTTCTACGGGGTGGGATTGCACTGACATGCGAACTGCCGTCCGTTCTTTGCCATCAATCACAACTTCAGAAAACGTCGGAATACAACAGATCGAGATTTTATCCAGCTCAAGGTAGCCACGCGCAATGGCAATGGCTTTAATGGCTTGATTCACCGCTCCTGCGCCAATTGCCTGGACATCAACAGCGCCTTTTTCCCTGATAATACCAGCAATAGCACCGGCGACAGCAGTAGAACGAGAATTTGCCGCGACTCTGACAATGTTCATTGAAGGCCTCCTTACGCAGCTAACCATCGCAACATCTTCATTATATGAGTTTTATTACTCAATAGCAAGCAAAATGTCATAATTAAGAATTTATTCCATCAAGTTATGTTGTCAAGATACAAAAACTTGGCCTTCTGTGGCAGGCGGAACCCTTCATTTGCCCAAGCTATATGCGAGGGTATAATTTTCTGAACTATGATGTGCTTTATTAATCATTGCGTTTGGACGAACAAAAAGTGAAAATTAAAAAAAGGATTGAAGGAAACGTCTTCCGTTACGCTGCAGCGTATAAATCCTATAATACAATGAGTGTCTACAGGGACCGCCTGCAACGTCCATCGCTGTCAACTATGGGAGTTCCTCCGGATCTCCATCCCGCCGGACGACTTGACCTGGACAGCGAGGGTTTGCTCCTGCTCACCAACGACGGGGATACACAACACCGTGTCACGCATCCGGATTATGAACATCCTAAAACTTATTTAGTACTGGTTTTAGGGCACCCGGACACAGTTGTGCTGAATCAGTTGAGAAGTGGCATTCAATTAACAGACTTTTATACGCGACCCGCCGATGTCGAGATTCTCCCTGAGGCGCCAGCGCTCGCGGCGTTCCCGGGACGTTTACCGAGACCCGAGAAAACAACGTGGTTGCGGATGGTGCTTTATGAAGGGAAGAATCGCCAGATCAAACGTATGACTGCCGCCGTAGGGCATTCAACGGTACGCCTGGTGCGTGTTGCTGTGGGTCCATTAACCCTTCCTGCAGATCTCGAACCCGGTCAATGGCGAGACTTAAATTTAACGGAACGCAAAATTCTACTGGATTGGGTGTGGCACGGCAGCGCAGCCCGAACACGCAAACCGGCTGCCCATTCAGGTCCGGAGAGAAAACGCAGAATATCGCGCCTGTAACCATAGTCCAGCCCGTGGAGGAACTATGAAACTATCGATCATCATTCCGGCATATAATGAAATTGAAACTATCCAGGAGATTGTCGCCCGCGTTCAGGCGGTGAACCTGCATCTCACGATCTGGGCTAATCAAGCCCATGAGGAAACCGTATGCCTGGAACGGGAAGTGGTCATCGTGGATGATGGTTCAACTGACGGGACGCGTGAAATCTTGCGCACCCTGCAGCAGCAACCGGGGATTCAGGTAATCTTTCACCAGGAAAACCAGGGGAAAGGCGGCGCGGTTTGGACCGGACTCCAGGCAGCCACCGGTGACATTTGTATCATCCAGGACGCCGATTTGGAATATGACCCGCGTGATTACAGCCGATTGTTACAACCCATCCTGGAAAAAAGAACCCAGGTCGTCTATGGTTCCCGTTTCCGGGGTGGCCCATCCAAAGCCATGTTTTTCTGGCATATGGTTGGGAATCAAATGCTGACACTGGTGACCAATGTGCTTTATAACACCATCCTTACCGATATGGAGACCTGTTACAAGGTTTTTACCCGGGAAGTCGCAGACAAATTGCACCTGGTAGCTCATGGTTGGGGATTTGATCCGGAAATTACAGCTCAGATTCTTTTGTGTGGTTACCGGATCTATGAAGTTCCGATTTCCTATACAGGCAGGGAGTTTAACGAGGGGAAAAAAATATCATGGCGGGACGGCTTTACCGTTCTCTGGACACTGATGAAGTACCGCCTGATTGGTTACAAACCACGACCAACTGAGGCATCATAATTGATGTGAACGCGAAAAACCAATTGACATTCAAAAACGCTCCTGGTTTACAGGCGATTGAATCCTATGGTAGCGTTTAAGATACCAACGATCTCCCGACCCATACGGCATATACGCCGTTACCGGCATATCTTAACCGTATTTTCACGCCATGGATTTGGTTTTGCGCTGTCACAATTACCAACAGAGCCCTTGTGGCTGCGCGACCTGTATCCTTTTCCCTCACAGGAATCTTCTTCACTACCGTCCCACTTTCGGCAGGCTCTGGAGGAATTAGGCCCGGCATTTGTCAAATTGGGTCAGATGCTCAGCACGCGCCCCGACCTTCTGCCTCCCAGTTATATCGTTGAACTGGTCAGGCTCCAGGATAAGGTACAGCCAGTCCCCTGGGAGGAAGTGTGGGGCGTGCTTAATGCTGCGCTTAAACGCCCACCGGAGGAAGTTTTTGCCGAAATAGACAAAACACCCCTGGCATCTGCCTCTTTAGCCCAGGTCCACGCCGGGAAGCTCAAAACCCGGCAAAAAGTTGCCATCAAGGTGCAGCGGGCAAATATCAGGCCCACGCTCAAAACGGATCTGGAGATCATTCATGATATTGCCCGGTATGCCCAGCAGCATACACCATGGGGCAAGTTGTATAATCTTGTAGAGATTGCCGAAGATTTTGCCGCGACGCTTCACAGTGAGCTAAACTACAAGACCGAAGGGCGCAATGCAGACCGCTTTCGGGCAAATTTTGAACGCGAACCAGTCATCCATATCCCATGGATTTATTGGGAATACACATCGGAGCGTGTCCTGGTCATGGAATATCTCGAAGGTATAAAAATCAGCGAGATAGCACTGCTGGACAGCCTGGGATACGACCGGGAGATTATCGCCGGCAACGCAGCGAAGATGATTATAAAGGAAGTGCTGGAGGACGGGTACTTCCATGCCGACCCGCACCCGGGGAACTTCGTGGTGATGGAAAATGAAGTCATCGGCGCCATGGACTTCGGGATTGTTGGGTTTTTAAGCCACATTGACCGTACCAATCTCATCCGCCTGTATAATGTGGCTGTGCAGCTGGATGCCCGGGGTGTCACAGACGAATTGATCCATATTGGCGCAGCCCCCTCAGATGTAGACCGCCACGCCCTTGGACGGGATGTTGAAAGGGTCCTGAACCGTTATAACGGCTTGGCTCTTAAAGGAAATCAAGCTGGACGAACTGATTGCGGAAGTTCTGCCGATTGCCTTCGAGCATCGTCTGCACTTGCCCACCAACTTCTGGTTACTGGCAAAGACGCTCTCGATGATGGAAGGCATAGGTCTGGACCTGGCTCCGGATTTTGATATCTTTGCGTTTTCCTCCCGCTATGCTGCCCGTCTGATGTTGAAGTCCAATTTGCCAAACGGACGATTGCTTCAGGGCATCGTGCGGCGGGGGTTGGCGTGGGGTGATTTATTGGATGAGCTGCCATACACCGGGCGGTTGCTGCTGGATCGCCTGGAGAAGGGCACACCCATCAAGCTCGAACTTTCGCGAAGCAATCTTGATTTCCTGGATCGCCTGGTCACCCGGCTCGTCCTCAGTTTTATTATTACGGGGATGATTATCGGCTTGGCTGGATTAATCCCTGCCGTGACCAATACCAACTGGATTGTCCAGACGATCGTTATCCTGAGCTTTCTGGTGGCGCTGTTGATGGGCGTCGCTATTTTGTTCTCCATCATCCGCCGGAACAGATAACAGGGGAAAACCAGCCAAACGCATTCCGCAGGCCTATTGTCTGTGATGCACCATATCCTTGGTCAGCGGGTGGTTGCGGTAGAGAAACACGTGGTCAGCCGTTGCTTCGCCACGTATTTCCAAGTCCACTTTTAGCACAATAACAACCGCATTAAGCAATCATAGTAGTCGAGTATTTGCTCAGGGCATGCTCCGTGTTACAATACGCACTATGACAGACGAGCAACATCCTCTATTGCGTTTAATGAATCCACAACAGCGTGCTGCGGTGGCAACGCCGGATGGACCGGTCCTGGTTCTGGCAGGTCCGGGATCTGGAAAAACGCGCGTGCTTACCCACCGCGTAGCATGGATGCTGTCGGAAATGCAGATCCCTGCCTGGCGTGTTCTTGCGGTTACCTTCACCAACAAAGCAGCCCGGGAAATGCGCCACCGCCTGGATCGTATGTTGGGGGATACATCGGCGAGTGCGCTGGGACTGGGCACGTTCCACGCGACGTGCGCGCGTATTCTGCGCCGTGAGGCTGAAAATATAGGATATGCGTCGGATTATGTCATTTTTGACAGCGATGATCAGGTCACCGTGATGAAGCAGGTGGTGAAGGATCTGGGACTGGATGACAAACGGTACCGCCCCAAATCGCTCCTCAACGCTGTTTCGATGGCGAAGAACGAGTTGCTGACTCCCACCCAATTCCCGGTCCGGACCTATTATGATGAAATCGTCGTTCGCGCTTACCAAAAGTATCAGGAAACCCTGCAGAAAAACAACGGGCTGGATTTTGATGATCTGTTAATGAAAACCGCCAATATGTTCAGCGAAAATGCAGCGGTCTTACAGAATTACCGGAACAAGTATCAGCACATCCTGGTGGATGAATTTCAGGATACCAACATGGCGCAGTATGTGATTCTGAAGATGCTGGCACAGGAACATCACAGCCTGTTTGTTGTCGCTGATGAGGACCAATCCATTTACTCCTGGCGTGGGGCTGATGCGCGCAATATAATGCGCCTGCGCAAAGATTTTGCCGAACTCCGGGAATATTTGCTGGAGGAAAATTACCGCTCCACACAGGTCATCCTGGACGGCGCGCAAGCGGTGATTGCTCGTAATACTGACCGCACACCCAAACAGCTCTATACGCGCAACCCTGGCGGGACGCCCATTGTGCTGCATGAAGCTTATGACGAGCAGGAAGAAGCCAATTTCATCGTCCGCGAGATCGAAAAGCTCAATCGCGGCAAACACAGTTGGGGCGACATTGCCATTATGTACCGGACAAACGCACAATCGCGCGCTCTGGAAGAAACATTTATGCGCCACGGCATTCCATACCGCTTGATCGGCGCAACGCGCTTCTATTCCCGCAAAGAAATTAAAGACATCATTGCTTATCTGAGATTGGTGCACAACCCGGATGATGATGTGAGCTTCCTTCGTGTCGTGAATGTGCCATCCCGCGGCATTGGCGCGCGCACCATCGCGACCGTTTCAACTAAAGCGCAATCTCTGAACCTCAGCCTTTACCGCGGGTTGGATGCCTTGCTCCGTGGACAAAGAGCGGATTCCCGCACAACGAAAGCTCTGACAAATTTCGCGACGATGTTCACCCAATGGCTTGAACTCAAACAGCACGCCACGGTTGCAGACCTCGTTGACCGTATCCTGACGGATACCGGATATGAACTCTACACACGTGACGGCAGCGATCAGGGTGAGTCACGCTGGGAAAACATCCTTGCCCTGCGCGCTGTGGTCGCCGATGCCCCTGATATCAGTTTAATGGACTTTTTGACCGAAGTCGCCCTGGTCGCCGATGTCGACGAGTTGGGGGATGACGTTGAAGCTGTGACCATGTTGACTTTGCACAGCGCAAAAGGCCTGGAATACCCGGTCGTTTTCCTGACGGGATTGGAAGAAGGGATGCTGCCGCACAGCCGGTCGATGGATTCCCCGCAGGATATTGCGGAAGAGCGCCGGTTGTTTTATGTCGGCATGACCAGAGCGCAAGGTCAGCTGTATATCACCCACGCGTTTCGACGCCTGTGGGGCAATTACGGGAACAATGAACCCTCAGCCCCATCGCGCTTTCTCGAAGACTTGCCATCCAGTGTATTGTCCCGTTCATCCCAAACACGGCAGCGCCCGGGGGGGAGCAACTGGAGGAAACAGTCGTGGGAAACCCCGCCAAAGCAAGCCCGCGTCTATGCGCCGCCGCCCGAATTGCGCTATAACAGTGGGCAAAGGGTACGGCACACGCATTACGGCGAAGGTGTGATTCTCGAAAGCCAACTGGAAGGACGCAACGAAATGGTGACCGTCCTTTTTAACAAAGGCATCGGTGTAAAGAAACTCTTAGGCAGTATGGCGCCCATGGAAATCATACCAGATCATTAACGTTATACCATTGTTCTCATGCAACAGGGCAACAAGAACTTGCATGTTTTAAAGATAGATGTATCCTAAATTTAATATATTAGTGTCCGGAGTGCGGCCTACGCGTCGGATAACGCGCAAAGAAGTCGAAAATCACCGGCATCCAGGGACAGGACATTGAGGAGAGAGAGATGAAACGGACGGGCAAGGGCGGCGCCTTCACGGCTCTGATTACAGCCGGCGGCACGCTCCTGTTAGTGGCTTTATACCTGCTCTTGAGTGGAAGTGCTGAGAGTCAGGCACATGTGCTGCCGCAGAACAGCGGCAGCCCGTTTGTTGAGTATCCCTCCAACAGCAATCCATCATCCCCCCTGGTTATACAAAGCACCCCTGTGACATGCACAGTTGAGATTACAACCACCGATAAAGCTCCGTTCGACAATCATACGATCGCGCAAGCAGCGGGCATTGCAAACTATACCGGTCAAGCCCTGGTTCAAGCTTTAGTTCCGGGCGCAGACCAGGACGTGTTCGTTCCTGCCGTGACGCACGACGATTATTACCGACTGGATAATGCTATTCCGCAAACAAAATACACGGTCCAGGCAAAACCGGATTGGACGACAAATTACAATCTCGGCATTATTGTCTATGATCAAAACAAAGTACCCATCATTACGGATACCAATACCGCCGATTATTCCGCCATCGTTGTCCTGACGGCACAAAACCCGGGTCCTTATTATTTCAGAGTGTTCCAGGTTAGCGCGCAATGTTCAGGACATACGTACAGTTTGCTCTACGGATCAACCGCGCCAACGCCGACGCCAACACCCACACCCACGACGACCCCACAGCCCAATGCACCGACGCCACAGCCTACGTGGCAGTTAGGATTTGATGCTTATGAGCCCAACTATGACTTCACTAAGGCGACAACGATAGCCCCTGGCGTTCCCTACAATCTGAACTTTGTACCCTGGGGTGGAGCCAGTGTTGATAATGATTTCTTCAAAATTCGCGTTAAACCAGGACTGCAACTGTCGTGCTCGACAAGCGAACTTGACCCGGGTGTGGACCCGCGGATGGTTTTGTATCGCGGTCCAGGGGAAGAATACTTTATAGCGGCGAACGATGACATCGAATTAGGTAACTTCAACAGCCGGCTTTCCTTTTTTGCGACCTATGAAGGTTATGTGTACATTCTGATAGGTCAGGGAAACCGTATGGATGCTCCGGATACCGTGGGCAGCGACTACAAGTTGGAATGCACGCTGGGTGTAGGCCTCTCACTCACGCCGGCTCCGGATAAAGATACTGTGCCAACGGCTACATATCCAACTATCACACCGCAGCCCACACCAACACCACGTACGGACACATCACCGATTGCGACACCAACACCCCCGGAACCCGAACGTACATTATCATTCCGGTTAATCACACGCCCAGATCCACCGACGCCGACACCTGAACCATCAGGATTTCGCACCTTCCGGGTTCAAATCTATTTTGACGGAAATAACGACGGGCAGTTTGGCGCTGGAGAAGGTGTAACCGGGTTCTTCGTGGTGGTCCTTGCTTCAGACAGCAGAGAGGAAATGGCACAGGGATACACAGATGAACAAGGACAATTGTCATTCACCGTATCTACAATCAATACCGTACGCGTCCTGATACCGCTACTTGGCTTTGACCGGCTTGTCGAGGCATCCAAACCTGATGTCACTGTGCGCATAATTCCCCCCACGCTCCCGAATACAGTGCCCTGACACATAGGTCAGCCGGAGAAAATTGTTAAGTCATGGTTTATAAATAATGGCCAGCAAAACCGTTAAAGACTACTATGCAATTCTGGGGGTTGCTTCTAACGCAACCCTGGAAGAGATTCGGATCGCGTATCGCAAAATGGCCCGTATCTATCATCCTGATTTGAGTTCGGAAATTGACGCTGAGGAACGCTTCCGTGAAGTCAACGAAGCCTATGAAGTCCTCGCCAACACCGAAAAGCGCAAATCCTACGACTTTTTTGTCGCCAACGCGCTATCAGATCCAGTGCAAGAAACCAGGAAAAGCACTGACACGGCAACAGTACCGCCAGTCGCTGCGCAAACCACAGCCGGAATGTATGCCCCTGCGGCTTCCACACCCACGGTACAAACACGGACCCTGACGGACAAACGGCGTCTGAATCCCCCTACCTGGGCGATATTACTGATGCTGCTGGGGGGATGTATCATCGTGAGCGTGGGTATCGGTGCCTTGCTTTCCCTGCAAACCAATAAGCCTGCTGGTGGAGCGGAATCTGCAAATGTGAGTAAATTGATGACCTTCGTATCGCCGCCTTATATCCCGCCGGATGTGACGGTCCTGCAGGAAGGGGGGACATCCTTACTCACTGTACGGCCCAATTCCATTTCGATTGCAGGCACGACGTTCCCTGTAGTCGCTGTTGTTCCAGAGCAAGGACGCTTGCCGCTTCCTACATCCCAGGCGAATGTCGCGCTATGGGTGCACGGCACGCTGATTAACTATGTCATTGGATTACCAGCCAATGATATGAACGAGTCTCTCCTGGCAGGTTTATCAAGCAGCGCGCGGATTTCTCTGGTACTGGATAATGGCACGGTGTTGGTTTTTGGGTCCGCCCAAAGCCAGCGTGTCGCTGTTGGCGACCTGAGTCCGATGGCGCAGGGTCGACCCGGACTAACTCTGATGCTTCTAGGCGCAAATACGCCGGACCGGCTTGTGATTTATGCACGCCATCTACCTGAGGACAGTTTGCCGGCAGATGGACAGAAAGCCGATAACGTGCGAATCAAAGTGCTGGATACCGCTGTATTGGGTGAAATCAGTGAAAAAACAGTTTTCATCGTCGAATATGAAGTGGTAAATGAAGGGGAAATCACGATTGATCCTGCAGTTTTTGACATGATACTGGAAGATGCCAGTGGTAAACGCTTTACGCTGGACCCCGACGCTTCAGCGCGGGGCCAATATGGCGCGCCACAAGAGTCTATAGAGCGTGGTCAAAGCACCCGGAGAAGTGCGGGTTATATTATTCCCAAAGACATTGCTACACCTTTGACCTGGTTATTCCGGGCGGATACGCAATCCCCAAATGTGACACGTCAGATTTTACCCTTCAAGCTGCCACCTGTACAACCTGCGATTCCTGACGTGGTAGTGACGGATGTATTCCTTGATGCGCAGCACGAAGTTCTTGTGATTTCCGGCAGTATATTTAATGATGGGGAATCAAATCTGTCTGTCACGATCAATGATACGCATCTCAGCGCTGGTACCGGGGAAGGCGTATTACAGGCAGCATCGCCACTTCTGCCATGGACTATCCCTCCCGGTGCTTCCCAGGAATTTGAAATTCAGTACACGATCCCCCAAAATACAGATACTGTCCTGCTGGATATACTGGGATTTGCTTTCGAGATAGATGGCATAGAGTAAGGTGCAAACCCACTCACACCAACCTC
This sequence comes from uncultured Chloroflexia bacterium, assembly GCA_963700595.1. GTDB lineage: Bacteria > Chloroflexota > Anaerolineae > B4-G1 > SLSP01 > PWVB01. The sequence goes on along the minus strand of CAVOYE010000004.1, from coordinate 56,361 downwards.
ACAAAAACGCCAAACCGGCCCGTAACACCTGATTCTGCTCTGTGTGAATACCATTCCTGCGTATCGCCCGCCGTGCACAATGCTGAGTGCGTGACCTGCTGCATGCCCAAACCGCGGAGTTGTGCATCCACCGCCCCCGGAAGATCTACATACCACTGCCCGGCGCGCATTTCGGCAAAGTGAGCGGAAGGGGTCAATGTCGCCTGAATAGCATTGACGACGTCGAAGTTGACAGCGTAATGCTGTTTACAAATAGCCGGACCAATCCCTGCCCACAGGTCTTGTGGCTGTGACCCAAACTCGCGGCGCATAGCTTCTATACAAGCCCGGCAAACCTCAACAGAAACCCCTCGCCACCCTGCATGCGCCAGACCTGCAGCATGATGAATGGGATCGTAAAACAGGACCGGCACGCAGTCTGCGAATCGCAATAAAAGGACTACTCCGGGTGTATTTGTGATCAGGGCATCGGTGGCAGGAACAACAGTCCCTCCATCCTGAAGCCCGACACGCGCCACATGACACTGATGAACCTGATGCGGGCTTACGACCCGGGCAGCGTCAAGGCTGAAGTTAGTGTAGACCAGCCTGTGATTTTCTTCTACAGCGTCCGCACTATCGTTCACAGTGCTGCCCAGGTTAAGAGCGGAAAATGCCCCATGACTGACGCCACCCAAACGTGTCAGAAGGGCATGTGAAAAACCGGCATGGGTGTTTGGGAACTCATACCATACTAAACCCGTTGTCTTGTTCGCGCGGCGAATCACAAAAGCTGTTAATTACGCGGGGTGAAAATTGTCTTGAGCACCAGTCCGATCCAACCGACTGTCCAGGCAACCAGCAGAATACCTGCCAGCGCTATTTTCTTTTCGTCTTCGATGGAGTTTACTCTGACACCCTCTGGACCCACTTCAATATAGGCAATCGGACGCGCTTTGGCGCCAATACCGCCACCGCCCCCCACCGCATGTCCGGATTTATCCTGCGTTTCGGTTTCATCCACCTCGGAACAATCGCATGCATCACAGGTGCATTCAGGCGCAGTATCAACGCCCTCTGCAGAGCCAAAACCAACCCCGTAACCGTAGGTGATTTCAGCCACAGGAATCAGGACACGCCCATCATATTCTTGTGGTGAGCCAAAAACAGCATCAACATTAACTTCAGAAGGAAGTTTCTCCATCATCTCAAGCAGCGATTTCATTTGTTCCATTTGCGAATCCTCCCTGTATTATAGGCGCCTAAAGAAACGTGAGACAACGATGATAACCAGACTGACCAACGCAATCATCGCGCCCGCGCCTGCCATTGTGCTCAGTGTATTCATAGTCGCGTTAGGTATTTCAATCCATTTTGTATCCTGTGGGGATGTGACGACAACCGATATAGGGCGCAGCTTGACAACCCGCGCTTTAACCTGGTTTAGCTGATCCATATTTAACGTATTCACCAGGACTGAGGGGAGCAGCCTGTGTTCACCGGCTTCAATGGGTGTCGCCGCCAGGATTCGGATACGTTGTTCGGGTAATACCATGACTTACCTCCAACCAATGCCTCGATCATACTAAAGCTATGGCAAAAGTTCTCTATGCGGATTATTTCTTTAAATTCTTATCACAATAGCTGGGCCAACCAAGCGGCAAATCCATCTCACAGACATCTGTATCGGCAGGATAGCGCAGCAGTTCGAGCGCAAACGCAATGCCGTCTGCCAGATCTTCCATCGCATTGCCCAGGTTTTCATCTTCTCCACGAACAGCTGGAACTCTATCCATAATCCATCTCGCCAGCTTGAGGCGCTGTTCATCTGAGACTTTCAACAAAATCAACTCACCACGACCTATTGCATCCAATGTGTCGTCAATAGTATTGTATCCCATCATTTGTGTGATTTCACGAGCCCGGTCAATCATTATTTTTCTCCTGATATTATAATTACTCTGGCGGTAAATTCGTCCAGATTTTGTTTTGTTCATGCCCCTGATCTATGTTGTTAGTATACCCCGGAATCCCTATATTAGTCAATGCAGGTTACTTAAGTTGGTGTCCGCCACTTTTCCGCAACGATTAGCAGTGTGGAAACACTGCAATTTGCCAACACATAAATGGATTGCCCGTAGCAGGACGATGTGGCGGGGTGGAACAGGTAGCTTGTGAATGCAAGGTAGATTCCCACCCCGCCACCTGGTTAAAGGGGTATGGCGGTTGGGAACCAACCGCCATACCCCTAAGAAAGAAATGCGGCGCGGGAGACAACTTGGAATGCAAAAGTCAGGCATTCCGCGCCGCATTAACAGGCTGTCAGGTGTTCATTTTCAGTATGGTGTGCATTATGCAAAATAAGAGTAGCAGAAATGCTCTTAGTGCGGGGCGGTAGAGCAACCAGACACGTGCCATGTTGTCTCCCGCCCCGCCACAGAACTCCGCCATTAGCATACTATGAAATTGGAGTCAAACTGGTGTAATCATGCCTGTTTAGCCCTTACGGAAAAGTGACGGACACCCTAAGTATGCTAAGGGTGCTGCTATGTACATTTATCACCTAAAAAAGGGAGAAATTACTTTGACGCGCCATATCCATGTGATATAATTACCTTCCGATATAGAACGTATCTTCGTAAGCAGATATAAACCACTGTTTACTAAATTCCCAGGAGGTTATAATGGCAGAACGTACGATGAGGACGGTAGATGGCAACACCGCCTGTGCTTCGATAGCTCACAAGATCAATGAAGTTATAGCGATTTACCCAATTACACCATCCAGCACAATGGGTGAGTTAGCTGATGAGCTGTCGGCTAAGGGACAGAAGAACATTTGGGGAACAGTGCCCCTGGTCGTTGAGATGCAAGCAGAAGGCGGCGCTGCCGGCGCTGTTCATGGCGCGCTACAAACCGGCTCATTAACCACCACTTTCACTGCTTCCCAGGGTTTGCTGTTGATGATCCCCAATATGTATAAGATCGCCGGGGAACTGACATCAACCGTTTTTCACGTCTCAGCCCGCAGCCTGGCTGCCCAGGCGCTGTCAATTTTTGGTGATCACAGTGATGTGACAGCAGCACGGGCGACCGGTTTTGCACTGCTGGCAAGCAACTCGGTCCAGGAAGACCACGATTTCACAGTGATCGCACAAGCTGCCACACTGGAATCCCGCGTCCCGTTTTTGCATTTCTTTGACGGCTTCCGCACCAGTATGGAAATTAACAAAATTGAATGGCTGTCAGATGATGTCCTGCGAGAAATGATTGACGATGACCTCGTACGGGCACACCGCGCCCGGGCACTGAATCCGGACCAACCGGTCGTGCGCGGCACATCCCAGGGTCCCGATACTTATTTCCAGGCGCGCGAAGCTGTGAACCCCTATTACCTGAAAACACCGGGCATCGTGCAGAAAGCGATGGATAAATTTGCCGAGTTGACCGGTCATGTTTATCATCTCTTCGATTACGAAGGCGCGCCAGACGCAGAGTCCGTTATCGTTTTGATGGGTTCTGCTGCCGAAGTAGCCCATGAGACGGTTGATTATATGGTGGAGAAAGGCGAGAAGGTCGGCGTGATTAAGGTCCGTTTATTCCGACCGTTCAGCGTCGAGCACCTTGCCAAAGCATTACCTGAAAGCGTCAAATTCATTGCTGTTTTGGATCGCACCAAGGAACCAGGCAGCGCCGGCGAACCGCTTTACCAGGATATCATCACCGCTCTTGCAGAGACCGGTCGAACAGCCCGGGTAATTGGCGGGCGCTACGGTTTATCGAGTAAGGAATTTACACCGGCGATGGTCAAGGGTATTTTTGATGAAATGCAGAAAAAGACCCCGAAAAACCACTTCTCGGTGGGTATCAACGATGATGTAACCAACAACAGCATTGCCTATGACCCGGAATTCAGCATTGAAGCTGAGGACACCGTCCGTGGGTTATTCTACGGCCTGGGTTCAGATGGTACCGTCGGCGCCAATAAAAACAGCATCAAGATTATTGGTGAGGAAACAGACCTCTACGCGCAGGGATACTTCCAATACGATGCGAAGAAATCGGGTGGTATCACACGTTCACACCTGCGTTTTGGTCCGCGACCGATTCGCCACACATGTTTAGTCACATCCGCGAACTTCATTGGCGTTCACCAATTCGTTTTTATGGAGACCTTTGACATCATACCCAACGCAGCAGCAGGCGGAACACTGTTACTCAACAGCCCCTATCCTGCGGAGGAGACCTGGGATCATCTGCCGGGTAAAGTTCAGAAACAGATTATCGCCAAAAAGCTCAAGTTCTATGTCATTGATGCCTATGAAGTTGCCAACAGGATTGGGTTAGGCGGGCGCATCAACACCATTATGCAGACCTGTTTCTTCGCACTTTCCGGCGTGCTGCCCAAGGATGAGGCCATTGCTGAGATTAAGAAAGCTATCAAGAAATCCTATGGGAGCCGTGGTGAGAATGTCGTGCAAATGAACTACAGCGCAGTGGACAACGCCCTGTCGAATATGCACGAAATCAAAGTTCCGGCAGAGGCTACCAGCACGATCAAGATGTCTCCTGTGGTAACGAGCAACGCACCTGAGTTTGTGCAACAGGTAACCGCGATGATGGCATCCTTAGAGGGCGATGCTCTGCCTGTTTCAATGTTGCCGGCAGACGGCTCTTATCCCACCGGCACCACGCAATATGAAAAACGGAATATTGCGTTGACCACGCCTGTGTGGGAGCCCGATGTCTGCATTCAATGTGGTAAATGCGCCATGGCTTGCCCGCATGCGGTTATCCGGCTCAAGATTTACGATCCTGAAGTGCTGGAAAACGCGCCCGAAGGTTTCCGCTCTGTTGATGCCCGGGGCCGCCAGTTTGCGGATAAGAAATTCTCGATTCAGGTATCTGTCGAGGACTGCACAGGATGTGGATTGTGTGTCGAGACTTGCCCGGCAACGGACAAGCAGAACCCCGAACGCAAAGCCATCAATATGACACCGCAACTGCCTATCCGCGAGCGCGAAAGTAAATACTGGGATTTCTTCTTCAACGAAATTCCAAATTACGACCGCACGGAACTGAATCTGGGTGTAGTCAAAGAATCACAGCTGCTCCAACCGCTCTTTGAGTTCTCGGGGGCGTGCGCCGGATGTGGTGAGACACCTTATGTGCGTTTGCTCAGCCAACTGTTTGGTGACCGCGCTGTAATCGCGAATGCCACCGGTTGTTCATCGATTTACGGTGGTTATATGCCCACCACGCCTTATACAAAGAATCCGGAAGGACGTGGACCGGCGTGGAATAACAGCTTGTTCGAAGACAATGCGGAATTCGGTTATGGTTACCGGTTGACGCTGGATAAGCAGGAAGAATACGCGCATGAGTTGTTGGAATATTTCCGCCCGACCTTGGGAGATGAATTGGTAGATGGTCTCATCAATGCTGAGCAGATTACTGAAACTGATTATGCAGCGCAGCGGGATCGCGTCGTGCAATTGAAGATTCGCCTGGCTGAAGTTGACAGCCCAAAATCTCAGGATTTGCAGAGTTTGTCCGATGTACTTGTGCGCCGCTCCGTCTGGATCATGGGGGGTGATGGCTGGGCATACGATATTGGGTATGGCGGTCTGGATCACGTACTTTCGCAAGGACGCAACCTCAATGTGATGGTCCTGGATACACAGGTATATTCCAATACCGGCGGACAAATGTCAAAAGCCACGCCGCGCGGTGCGGTCGCAGCCTTCGCCTATGCCGGACGCCCGCTGCCCAAGAAAGACCTGGGCATGATTGCAATGACCTACGGCAATATATATGTGGCGCAGATTTCAATGGGCGCTAACGACGCGCAAGCTCTACGCGCAATTCGTGAGGCGGAAGCCTATCCCGGCTCCAGCCTGATTATTGCTTACAGCCATTGTATTATGCACCACTTCTCGCAGATGAAGTATGGTTTCAAGCAGCAGAAACTTGCCGTCGATTCCGGCGCGTGGGTGCTCTATCGTTATGACCCACGGCTCGCGCTGCAAGGTAAAAACCCGCTGCAGTTGGACTCACGCGAACCCAAAATGGACATCAAAGATTATATGTACAATGAAGGCCGTTTCCGCAGTTTGTTACAGGCTATGCCGGACCGTGCTGAAGAATTGTTGAACATGGCACGGGGTGATGCGAAAGCGCGCTGGAACCATTACAAACAAATGGCAGATATGGATTACAGTTGGGCAGTAGAAGGCGCTGACTAACAGCCACCGTAAAGGTTAACACAATAAAAACCCCTGGCGCTCACGTCAGGGGTTTTTATATATTACAATTCACGCGTTCCCTGAAATAAAGGGGAGTATTTCAGGAAGAGCATATAACTTTATGTTGATGGGTTTAGCCATGCCTTCAACACGGGTTCAGCATCCAGTACATGCGATACTGCGGCATCTATCCCATCTGCCACAACACCACCAGGACGCACCAGAATGGTGCGCATCCCGGCTTTTGCTGCCCCGGACAGGTAGCTGGGTTGGTCATCCAGCATAATGCAGGCTTTACCGTCAACATTGAGACGGTTTAACACACTGCTGAATGCGTGATGGTGCGGTTTGCAGTAATAATCGACTGCCCGCACGTCAAAAATCTGCTGAAAATGATTTCTGACACCCAACCGCGTCGCGATCCGCTCAGCCCAATTGGATATGCTGTTGGTAAAAATTACCTTGGGCAGAGGCAAATTGAACAACATTTGGTCCAATCGAGGATCCGGATCCAGATACTGCGAGACGTCGACGTCATGGACGTAATCGAGATAAGCATCAATATCGAGATCGGGATGATCATGGAGAAGTCCCGCCATGGTTGTACCGTAGCGTATGTAATAATCATGCCGCAACTGCTTTGCTGCGTCCAGGGATAAGTTCAGCTTTTCAGCAACCCAGCCCTGAATCCGGCTGCCGACTTCAGCAAACAGCCCGGTTTCATCCGTGTATAACGTACCATCCAGATCAAATAACAGATATTGCACATGTCCCATAATCTCTACCGCCTGAATAAGCAGGTCAAATTAAAACCGGGGCGCTGCTTATGCCCGCCCCGGAAAATTGTTACTACCTGACACAGGTTACTTAATCTCGTCGTAAAGCGGTAACGCAACCAGCCCGCTGGGAACTTTGGGGAAGAAATCGGTGGATTTCTGCGGCATACGTTCACCCGCAAGCGTACACGCTCTAACATGCCCTATCCGGGTGGGATTGAGTAAAAAGAGAAAGTTGGCTTCACCGCTATCAACAGCTGTGAAACCCGGATCGGGATCTCGCAGATAGGTCAGGTTTTCCCGCCCCGCGACACTCTCTTTACTGAGTCCCATAATTCGCTCGATAACAAGTTCATGCAGGACAGCAACATCCAGTTGGCGAAAATCACTGGACCACTGGGGGAACAAATCCTCCATAATATCCAATGATTTTAACTGCATCACTGCATATGAACCGTCATAGAATCCGTAGCGGGGAAGTTCTGGATCTGCATCTGCCAAGGCATCACGCACGGCGCCGAAGTCGGTGACGTTGGTCACATCGAAATAACGATCTGCAGCTTTGAGCAGAGCCTGCCCATCCATCTTTGAATACGAGTGAATTAAACGGTGCGTGGGCAAAACGACCAGCCCGGGATCATCCAGACTGACCAGCGTAACCATCACGTAATTGAATGCCGCGTCTGGTGAAGCATCCGGATATTTCTTGCGCATCGCATCGCGGTAGTTCAGAGCCGTTTCATAGCGGTGATGTCCATCGGCAATGATATAGGGTGTATGTTTTTTCATCTCCGCAACGATCACCGCTATGGCATCCGGATCATTAATCACCCAGAAGTTTTGTTCGACATCAGGCTCAATAACCTTATCATAAACGATTGCCGGCATATGCGAATCCAGGAAAGGCTGCAGCAAACTGTTAACCACCTGTTCCGCATCGGGATAGAGCATAAATATATGCCCCCAGCAGACTTCTGTCGCTTGCGTTAAATTCAGACGATCTATTTTGGGACCACTCAGGGTGTATTCATGGGGAAGAACAGCGCCCTCGTCAAAGTGACTCAATTCCAGAGCTGCCGCCAAACCACGGCGTACATGTTCTTTCCCGTCAGGGGTAAGGAACCGCTGCTCAATCACATAAAGTGCCGGTTCGGGATCACGAAGCATGACATTTTCAGCTTGCCAATTCTGGGCATAACTTCGGGCGCGGGTGTAAACGTTGTTTCTCACGTCATCCTGTGGTGTTGAGATGCCCTGAATAATACGGACAAAATTATAAGCAGATTGCTCGTAGTATTCCGCCTGTTCCGGTGCGTGAATGCGATCATATGGGGCAGTTATAACATCGGACAAATCGCAGAATTTTTCCGGATTGTATCTTAACCCCCGAAATGGCATGACTTTGACCATAATCCCTCCAAAACGATTAGGCAAAAATCCAGCAAACGCGCTGAGATTACAGCGCAATCCCGTTGATTACGCTTGTTTTGCTGGTATTCCTGCGTTTTTACTTTAAATACTCAATTGCCAACTCTACAATTTCATCACCAATCCGCGCCTGAGCTTCGTTTGTCGCCGCGCCGATATGCGGCGTGACAATAACCTGGGGCAATGCCACCAGCTTAAGCAGGAAGTCAGACTTCGGTGGTTCTTCTGTGAAAACATCCAGAGCAGCACCAGCGACGGTGTTATTGAGCAGGGCAGCATATAGGGCTTGCTCATCCACAGTACCGCCGCGTGAAGCCTGAATAATCAGAACACCGGGCTTCATTGCTGCAAACTGCTGGGCGCCCAGCAAGTTATGGGTTTCGGCACTGTGCGGCAGGTGCAGGCTGATAATATCAGCTTTTTCTATTAACTCGGCTAACGGCACCACGTCCGCATGGTTTACAAAGGGGTCATAAGCTATGACATCCATTCCCAGCGCCCGACCTTTGTCGCCAAGTGTACGCCCGATGCGTCCATACCCAATCACACCCAGCGTTTTCCCGGCGAGTTCCATCCCTTTGAATCTTTTCTTTTCCCATTTCCCGGATTTCATGGAAGCATCTGCATCCGCTATTTGCCGGCATAAAGCCAGCATCAACCCCAAAGCCAATTCGGCAACTGCATTTGAGCTGGCAGTAGGTGTATTCCGGACATCAATACCTTTGGATTCAGCATGAGCAGCATCAATATTGTCGATGCCAACCCCACCGCGGATAATGACCTTCATCTGCGCTGCTTTATCGATGAGCGGGGCAGGTACTTTTGTCCTGCTGCGGACGACCATACCGGCGTAATCACCGATGACTTCAGCGAGTTTTTCGGGTGAAATATCATCCCATACATCAACTTCTACACCCGCAGCGCGGATAGCTTCGACAGCTGATGCGTCAACTGGATCACATATCAGTAGTTTTCCCATTTTTTACCCCCATTTTCAGAACATGACTCAGGCATGACCAGCGATTTGTAATCGCGATTATAAATCAATGGATCAGAGATCAATGGGTCACAGACCCACGATATCATCAATTTGAGCCAGGAGCCAATGAATATCTTCCACTGTGATATCGCCCATATGGGCAATACGGAAGGTCTGTTCTTTAAGGCTGCCGTAACCATTGGAGATCATCGCTCCCCGCTTGCCCAGTTCAGTATTGAGGTCGGCGACGCTGATCCCACGGGTGTTTGTCACGGTTGTGACGGTATTGGACAGGAAAGCCTCTGCGGCATAGAGCGCAAAGTTTTTACGTGCCCAGCTGCGGACAATTTCAGCCATTTCAATGTGCCGCGCCCAGCGATTTTCCAAACCCTCGGCCAAAATGTCGTCCATCTGGTGATTAAGCGCCTGTATCAGACTTACTGCCGGTGTGGCGGGTGTTTGGTCACGCTTGTAGTATTTGAGCATGGTCAGGTAATCATAATAATAACCGCGACCCGGTATCTGCTCCGCCCGTTTCATCGCCCGTTCACTCACGGCGGCGATCGTTAATCCGGGGGGGAGCGCAAAACACTTCTGCGAACTGGAAAGGGCGACATCTATACCAAGGGCGTCAAAAGCGATCTTTACACCTGCCATCGCGGAGACAGCATCGACCAATATGATCACATCCGGATACTTCTCCCGTACCATCGCGGCAATATCCGCCAATGGGTTCATCACACCGGTTGAGGTCTCGTTAAGTGTGATCGTCAGGACGTCGTAATCGCCTTTGCTTAAAGCCTCATCCACCAGTTCCGGGGTAAATCCGTGTCCCCATGGGACATCGACCCGGTCTACAGGTGTGCCATTTGCCACAGCAATTTCATGCCAGCGGTCAGAGAAAGCTCCGCAAACTGTGACCAGCGCGCGCTTTTGCACGCTTTGCCGTAGCGACCCCTCCATCAAACCGGTGCCGGTGCTGGCGTAGATGAAAACAGGTTGTTCGGTATACAGGAGTTGCTGTAATTTGGGGCGGACTTCGCCTTGCAGCGTAGAATATTCCTTACTGCGGTGGCCCAGCATGGGAGCGGTTTGGGCTTCAAGGATCTCCTGACGGACGTGTGTGGGTCCAGGGATAAACAGTTTTTTATACATCTCGCTACCTCCCTTTGAATTATTTAATAGTTAAAATTATAAGGAAACAACGTTGTTCAAGGACTACATTAAGGCAAACCAGGTACACCATCTATCGTACCTGTTATTTGCAGACGCACAAAATCCATCACAGCAATAATACTCAAAGCGAATACCAGCCCCCAGACAAGGGGAACCCATGCATCGCGCCACCGCAGCATGGAAGCGTCCCGGCGTATCATCAACGTAAACAGCATCGCGCCCAGCAGGGCAAACATCGACACCACACCGGCAATCTGGTATAGCGACACCAGCACCATAAAGACGGGTTCGGGGCGCGGTTCAAATAGATATATCAAAGCCGCCATGCCCAGTTCTATGGCGATCAGCAGCGCGAAATCGTGTCCGGAGCGAAGCGCGCGTTTTGACTCGCCATCTTTCCACATTGTTTGGTTAAAAGCTGGGACAAGAATAGCACTCATCGCCATGCCCATCAACGTACCGGAGACCAAACGCAGCCATGGTTGCGGTGCATATCCCAAAAGCCCAATCCCCTCCGGGCGATTGATAAAACCCTGCAGCACGACATAGAATTGCCCGTCGGACGTTGTAGAATTCACGCCATCCAGACCCCACAATGCTGCAAACGCGCCTAAAACCACCAATACCTGCCAGACGGGATAACCCAATGCGCGGCGCCGGCGTAAAATTAGCCATTGGACAAGGAGACCCGTTAGCGCACCTGGAAAAGTGCCGGAACAGCGCTGGCAGAGGGGAAGCTGCCTGCCTGCCATAGTAAAAGAATGACTCGGGCGCCGGTGGCAGACTGCAGCGCCAACATAATCAAACTTCCGTAACAATCCATCCGGGGTCAGGACAATAAATGCAATTAACCCGCCCAGAGCTAAGGCAATGCCCAGCCACTTTATAAATGTTGGGAAAGTTTGATTCTCCAATATGCTATCCTGATACCATCCTGACCTGTGATCCTACTGTATGTCATACAAGCCGATAACCCACTTCCCGTCCAACGGAACACCATGCTTTTTCTACCCGAAAGTCAGCCCCTCACAAAAGTATGATGATATGGAACCAGACGGCATGTGATTTCCTGTGTCTATGGAAGCTTCATGAAGGATGATTATAATGGGTGACGCTGAAAATACAAGATAAACCGCGCAAACGCATGGATAAAAATCTAAAATCCAGTCAAAAAACGAGCAGCGTCTTGTATCCAATGAAATGCCACTGCCGATTCGAGGTCCTTATGGAGCACCAGAATGGTCAAAGGCAGTCCCCATATGACAGCCATCACTGACCCCATGCCGAAAGCTGCCAGAGGGGCTTGCAGGAAAAGATCATCAAAGTGCGCGAAATTGTGCACCAGCATAGCCAGCACACCCGCAATCCAGACTGCATGCTTGGGCAGCGATTGTCGCAGCAAAAGCCACAGCAACCCAAGCAATGCAAAACGGTAGACCACTTCCTCAAAAATACCCGGCTGCAGGGCATCTAACGCAGCAGCCAGAGGGTTTTGCCAGATTAGGGGCTGCCCCTCCGATAGTTTTAACGCAATTACATTCAGGATAGATAGCGGTAAACCAATAAGCAATCCAAACACAACATTCTTCCCGGATTGACGCCACGCTTTGTTGGCGATGTGGAATTGTACCGGTCCACCCCGGCGCATGATGACCAATCCACCAAGCGTCGCACCTATCGCATAAATACCTCGGTGCATCGCGTGGCCGGGATTGCTGCGGACAATGCCAAAAGCGGGATAAGGTGTGAAGAGTGTGGCGAAGCACATACCGACGCCCACCAGCGCCCCCAATGCTATCGCAACAACCCAATCGCTCTTTTTCAGGTAGCCATAGCCCCTGATACATACCGCGACCGAACCGATGACGGTAATAATCTCGAATATGTCAGATAGACGTGGCGCCGGGTAAGCAGTTGCCAACAGGGTGCGCCCGATAAAAATCGTTAAGATCCCAAGCATGAGCAGAAATACAGTTTTGTAACGTGAAAGCTCCCGAACCATTTACTGTCTCCTGGTCACAAGTCCGATCCATTCGGACTTTTCGGTATACGATGCGCCGGTCAGGTCACCCCAGACGCTTTGCACCACAAATCCACCGCCTTCGAGTTCTTTAGTGATGGTCTCAGGTATGTAATCCTGGAACCAATTCCGATACACGGAGATATTCCCGTCGTCTTCAATCACGATAGCCTGATCAAGGTATATCGACGTTTCCGGATAATCGAATCCCTCTTCCAGAACCAGGTGGGAACCTGGTTTCCAAAAGCCAGTTTCAACAGCATACCAGCCATTCTTGCTGCCTTTTCTTTGACGGTGGGTGGGCGTCGTGACGTCGAGGGCAAAGAATCCGCCAGGCTTTAGGGCACGGTGGATATTGTGCAGCAGTTGGCTGCGCTGTACAGGTGAAAGCGGACAGAAATCACCGTAGATCAACAGGGCAGCATCGTAACGGTTGGCGTCATCCAATTCCAGGTAGTTCTGATAGCGGTAGCAGATGTCCAGGTTGTGTGTCTGGGCTTGTTCAACGGCATAGTTGATCGAGCGCCGCGAGTAATCGACGCCTGTCACCTGTACGCCCTTCCGGGCAAAACGGGAGGCGTACAACCCTGGACCGCAGCCCAGGTCCAGCAGAGCGTCGCCGGGCTCCAGGTTCAGGGTTTCCATCAGCCAGTCCACGGACAGGTCGATGGTCTCAGGACGGCGGCTGGCTAAATCATTCGTCGGATCGAGATGGGCGGCAAGCATCTGCGCGGAAATATGCGGGTCATCCCAGAACAGCGGTTCTCCGGGGGTAAATGGCGCGGGTTTCTGTTGATATAAAAAGAGTTCATCGAATTTCATTTCTGTTTCCTTTTTGTTTTGAAATTGCTTGCGTTAATAAACACCAGCCTAACGCCTTCATCGAAGGCACTGGATCTCCAATGGATCATGAGCCAATCAATATCCTGCTCGGGAACGGATGTCGTTCTGGAAAACTATTGATTTGCCAGGCGCCCTGGTGCGGTGGTGATATTGAAATCTGGCGCGAAGGTTTTTAAGGTCAAGATTATCAGGCTGTCCGGACTTAAATAAGACCGACATTGCACCCGACAATAACACACTCGGGATCAGCACATGGAACAGCATATGCAAGGCATTCACCAGTGAAATTAGAACATCGTAGTTCCGGGAAAAGAACGTCCCGATCAGAATCCAGACAGCGATGGGGATCCAAACCAGTTCAGCCAGGATGGCCCAGCGGAAAAACCAGTTCGCCTGTAAAATACGGGCGGCAAACGAGAGCAGTGTGCTCCCAAACAGAAACCACAAAACACTCGTTTTGACATCGGTGCCATTGAGAATTCCCGGTGCAGTAAAGCCCATTGCCCAGGCCAGCCTGTTGCTGCAAATCATACCAATCAAAAATGCGATCCAACACAATGCTAATTTCAAGAAGTAAGTGATGATGGTTTTCGTTTTCAATGGATTCACCTCGATTTGAATTGCCTTTATAATAGAGCAAACGCTCTCCAGGCACATCAGGCACCTGGAGAGCGTTTTGCTGATCGAACGAAGAGATTTGATACTGGTCTTGTGACCAGTCCGACCGCGACTGTCTTGAGAATAATATAAATCGTGGTAATCAGGCGATGGATTCTGCGATAATCATCTCGCGCAAAGCAATCTGTCTGCCAATAAAAGCAAATATTATCAAAATGACCGCTGTAAGCCAGGCTCCCAAACTGAAAATATCCGGACCATAAACCGCAAGCCAGGTTCCAGCCAACACCAAAACTGAGGCCAGAATCGCAAACATCTTCATCCCGTACAAGGTAACGAATGGCAGGTAATGTGCCCCAACGATGATCATCGCTGCCGGGAAAAACCAGTTTTCCCGGTAAAGCGTAGCCGCACCAACCAGCAGAAAATTTATAGGGACGGTAAAGGCAATTTGTGTACCAAGTCCCCAAAGTCGATTTTCCGTGCTGACCCTGGCAGGTCTGCCCATCAGGCGCAATGCGCCCTGGGTGAGGGGGAAGATGAGCATACTCCCAAAGAATAACATCGCCATACCAGAATTGGGTCGGAACAGAACACTTAATGAAGCCGCAATCAACCAGATCACTCCGGAAATCAATTGTCCGGCAAAACCACCTAAAAAAGCACTGCGTATTTCACGTTGGCAATCTTTCATACACATAATCTTTATCTCCATGGGACTTAGGGGAATCGAATGCTTTGCCCAACCGCAATATCCTGGTAGATATGGGGAAAAGCGGATCGGAAAGCCTCAATAGCTTCCACGCTGCTGTCATGGGGCGAGAGGGCGATAAGTTTTAAGTTGCGGGACTGCAGAAACTCGATAGGTGCCGACACATCCGATTTCTCAACACCCTCGTAATGCAAACCGCCAACCACGCCGACAACCGGCAAATCGTACAGCGATTCAGTTCGGATAACCAACCGCTCCACACCTGGATGCCCGCAACCGGTGATCAAAACCAGACCTTGGCCATCCACACTAACCACCAAAGCCTGTTCAACGCCTTTGGGCTGAAACAAAGACAAAGGAAAAACCTCCGGATAGGAGATGGCGCCAATGGTAGCCATATCAGGACTCACCTGGGTTGGCAATTTGGATAGTGTTGCGCCTTGAAAATCACTTTTAAAAGGTAAATAGACAGGTACAGCAGTGGACATATGCGAGGTCGCGTCCAAGGAAACCGAATGTTTCCACCAGGCAGATAACCCGCCAACATGATCCGGATGCGCGTGTGAAATCACAATCGCATCTATTGCATCGGGTGAAATGTCCAATGCTTGCAGATTGTGAATGAATGGCAAAATCCCCATTTGTTCAGGATTATCACCCACATCCAACAAAACTGTGGCAGAATCGGTGCGGATCAGGTACGATACACCGT
This sequence comes from uncultured Chloroflexia bacterium, assembly GCA_963700595.1. GTDB lineage: Bacteria > Chloroflexota > Anaerolineae > B4-G1 > SLSP01 > PWVB01. The sequence continues at coordinate 40,873 of CAVOYE010000004.1, read as the reverse complement.
GACCGCTTATAAATTCGCCTTCAGCATTGGCTTCTTCATAGAGCGGGATGATTTCCAGCCGGGAGGTGGTTTGTAACGTGAATGCCTGGATAGGACCAGAGCGCCATTCCCGTTCGATAGCGAGTTTTGCCGACATTGCCCTTACGCCACAAATTATCAGGGGGATAACCAGTAAAGTCAGGATAAGAAGAAGTGTGAATCGTTTATGTTTTTTCATGATTAATTCGATGTCTATCTGATAAATTTAGCGATATGTTTCGGACAGTACGGTCTCGACCATGAGGGTGTGGAACAACGCTGCTTCTTCCCAGATCATGCCGTGACCGGAATCCTCAAAGTAATAACAGTGCTTTGCTGGGAGCCTCAATCAGGTTGTAGTATTCCTCGGGTATGCTGGATGGATTGTTCATGTCGTGACGACCCAGGATTATGTAAACAGGTGTATCGAAATGCGTGGCATCCTGGCGGAAATCCATCTCCTGAAGCTGAGGGTAAACCTCATTGAACGTGTTCATCATGCCCAGCAGGTAGTAAACCCGGTCAAGCCAGCCGTACTCGGGTTGTTTAAGCATCAACATTATGGCGTCGCCCTCGGACCGGTATTCCGGGTCTTTGATGTTGGGGACCTCGAAAAGGGCGTACTCACGCCCGAAGAGCGTCGCATACGGTTTAATAGGACTCTTCCCGAAATAGGGTGGTGGACCTTGTTTTTGGAGGGTTGCCACGAATTGGGCGTCGCCTGTCTTTTGGGAGTGGTCCATCACCATCTCATAAATGATTTCATCGGTCTCACGCGCATCCACCATCTGGGACGTACCGATATAGGCGTGAAAGAGATCCGGGCGCGCCTGGACAGCCCGCACCCCGATGATTGTTCCCCAGGAGTGGCCCACCAGATAAATTTTCTGTTCATCAAACCGGGCACGCAGCAAGTCAGTTAGTTCGATGAGGTCGTCCACGTATTGCGATACCGTCAGGTCCGATTTGGGGTTGAGCGATGGATACGATTTACCGCAGCCGCGCTGTTCCCAGATGGCGACGACGAAATGTTTCTCTAACTCCTGGTTGAAGCGCAGCACACGCCCGGCCTCACTGGCGCCGGGACCGCCGGAGAGGAACAATAGCACCGGTTTATTGACATCCTGTCCGCGCAGAATCAGCCATTGATTCACGCCGCCCAGTTTCACTTTTTCCAGGGCGGCAATGCTGTTAGGCATAGGTTGGCCGTCTTCGCCCAGAATAGGCGGTGTGTGCGCCCGCCATTGGGAAACCAGCACAAAAGCCACGAGTAATAGAATGGGGGTTAGGACAAAAATCATCACTTTCCTCTTTTTCGATGGTTTGGTTTTTACCTTTCGAGTGTTTTGGTTAGACGAGATTGCAGATTGCATAGGTGAACTCCTTTTGTATATCCGTGTATTGTGGCTCTATCATAGAACAAGTTCGGAGCGCATGCATCAGGCACGGGGAGAGTTATGACTTAACCGAATTACGAGATTATCACCTGGTCAAGTGACCAGAATGAATCGACGATCTCCAACACGAAAGGACCGGGCACTCTAAACTGGCTCTCCAAAGTATGTCGACGATATCGTTCATAACCCTTGAGGATGGGTTTTGTCCAACCTCAAGGGTTGCCAGGTAAAATATATTTATTTAAAAGTGGAATCACCCTGCCATACTTGGGAGCGAATTTAACTCCACGTCACCCGTATCCGGAGCCAGATCCCTGCTATTCTCCGGCATCAGGACTTCAGTAATTCCTGTTCCCCGTTTGAACATCGTGTGGCGGTTTACCCACACGATGATAACGGCGGCAATAATGAACATCAGCGTGTCCCAGGGTTGGGCGTCAGGGAAAACAGGGTTCATGATCTGGAAGTGAAACAGGGCAGAGATAAGCAGACTGCCACGGGCATTGTTAAAGAGAGGTGTCAGGATGACCGCGATAGCGACGATACCTATGAAGTAAGGTCCGAATGACCAGGCGCTCTGGGGAGACCCACCAATCAGGAAAGAGGGAATATGCCAGAGGCCCCATATACAACCCAGGGTCAGTCCAGCCCAAAATGGAGAGAGCTTGCGCTGTAACAGTGGTTGGACCAGTCCACGCCAACCGAACTCTTCAAGAGGACCGATGAACAGAGAAACAACCATAGCTGGAAGAACCTGGGTCCAAGGAGAGAAGGGAAATGGGTCATTGATGGACCCTTTTATGGCAGCCCCTGCGTAGACAAGTGCGGGTATGCCCAGAATAAGGAAAAACCACCACCATTTGGATGCGCGCCATAAAGTCAACCGCCGGAAGAAACTGCCCAGGCCTTTCAATCCATAGGTACGCCAGACCAGGAGTACACCTGCAATAGCAGGGGCATATACGGCAAGAATGAAGAGAGGATTGGTCATACTGACCTCGCCAAAAATCGCAACAATCTGGTCGTAGAATAAGAAGAGGGTCGCTGCGAGACCCCAGGTCAAACCGAAGGTTATCGCCAGGAAGGGAATTAGTGTTTTTGTTTTCATCGTGATTTCTCCTGTAGGGATAGATAAGATACTTAAGTCATGATTCATTCATTGATGCCGAATCGATTCATAGATAATTGGAGCAATATGAATTGTGCTATAAAACTTCTCCTTTTAATTTTTTCCCGGCCACACATTTATGCCAACACGATCGGATACTGTTAATGTTTTCTCTGAAATTTAGCGAATGGATGCCAGGAGATTATCCAACTCGGTCTGATCCCAATTCTCAGTGGATTCCGAAAACACCAGCAGGGCAGGTCCGCCGTTGCCCGGAAAGGTTACCATGGCCTGGCGGTAGGTCTGTCCCTCAGAATTGATGCCTTCGCTGATGATCAGAGTCGTTTCCTGGTCACGCACCGTAACAGCGCGAGATTCACTGACCTTCATCGTCATCCGCACCTGTGGGGCGCTCTTAGGTGTCATTTCAGATAGCATTTGTTCCAATTTTTCGCCGTCGGTTTCTTTTTCCGACTGGATCAGGTACAGGTGTCCTGGACCAGAGCCGCGGTTGTACCCGGCGACCGAATATCCCATCATGTTGACACTGAAAACACCTTTATAATCGGCAGGCAGATCGAAATCCGCAATCCCCGAAGCCAAATCAGATATCTGCTCCAGATCACTGTTGGTCTTCATAGAAGATGAGCAGGCTGAAAACCCGACCAGCAAACTGACGGCAATAAGAATGAGCAAAGTCCTGGGCATATGTTTCATTAAATTCTCCTTTGTTACACGTTTTGACTTACATTTTCATTATCCACAGAACCCCCCTGACCACATCAGTAAACAGACGGGATTACGCACTGGTCTTGCGAGGAGAGTTATACCTGGTCAGGTAACCAGATAGTTAAAACGCAAGTAAGCTTTCAACTCAATCGTTGTTGCATTCAAGCAAACTGGCCTATAGTTATGCGTAGGTGCGGCAGGCGCTGCTTGACAGCAAGCCTGACCTGCGATGTTATAAGGAATAATCAAAATGAGTTTGGTATTGGAGACAGAACGGTTAATCATGCGCGCATTTCAGGATAAAGATATCCTGGATTTTGCAGCATATCGATCAGATCCTGATGTAGCACAATATCAGGGTTGGGACGCACCTTATAGTGTGGAAAAAGCTGCCGAATTTATCGCAGACAACAAAGTCATTTGTCCAGGCACACCCGGTGAATGGCATCAGATAGCACTGGAACTCAAAGATGGGGGCAACTTGATAGGCGATTGCGTCTTTCATATTTTAGCCGAGGATGCACAACAGGCTGAAATTGGTTTTACCTTATCCCGCAAGTATCAAGGGCAGGGATACGCAACTGAAGCCGTGACAAGGCTGGTGGATTATTTATTCGGCGAACTTCAACTACATCGCATCCGTGCGATCTGCGACGTTGAAAATCTGGCTTCAATCAAATTGCTCGAAAGAATTGGTATGCGGCGAGAGGCACACTTTGTAGAGAATACCTGGTTCAAAGGCAAATGGGGGAGTGAATACTTATATGCAATATTGCGGTATGAGTGGACGAAGCCATCAAGTTAATCCAGCGTGATCTTCTATGAGATAAGGTGGACCATCTAAAAATATACCCGTATGCATACGTAAAGGGAAATAGAGAACCAGGTTTTGCTGCGTTCATTTTCAGTCAGCAGTCTTGCGCAGTTCTTTGCCCAATACAGGTTAGTCACGGCGTAACCCATCTTTTCGTACAGGGCAATTATATACTAAAGGCTATTATCAATATATCGCATGGAATAATAAAGATAGGGCGTGAAATACCTGGACCAAAAATTTCCTCCAAAGAAATTCGCCGTTTCGTGTTCAACAAAGACGCGCGCATATCCCTGATGCTGTGACCACTGAATCACGTGGTGCAAAAGGGCTGTACCAATCCCCTTTCCCCGGAAATCCGGTTGCGCATATGCAGCCTTAATTTGCGCAGTATTCGTCTGTTGAAGAAGAAATCCTTCTCCCCCCAGCGTTGACTCCCCGACAATCATATACGCGCACGGTTGATTCTGTGCATAATAAACAAAAAACACATCACCACGTGCTGCATGCGCTTCCAGGTCAGCCAGGGCTTCCTGCCTGTCGGCGGATTTCAAGATGAAGATCGGGGATTCAGGATAATAATGCATATGTGCTATGTGAATATCAAGCAACTTGCGCATATCCTGTTCCACGCTAATCGCAATATCCGGCAGGTCAACAATTGGCGAATTATCTCGGAGCCGTTCGGCGACAAGGGCTCCAAAACCCAGGTGGAAGAGCGTTTCCTGGAGAGGCGTGTCATGCGCAAAATGCCCTATCAGATGCAGATGGCAGTGAAGGTCGGCCCATTCCTGAGCGAGGTACATGTACATTCTCTGATACAGCTCTTTTTCCCAGCCTGTTATGGCACTATGACCATATTCATGGACAATAACAGCCTGCTGCCCTTTCCACAGGAATTGACCGCCTGTGACCATATAAGCCAGTAAGCGATTCTGTTCGACAACTGCAACACCAGGATTGGAAAGTTGGGATTGCAGCGCAGCATAGATCCACGCCGGTTCATCAACCACACGGGACGGCAATAATGTACTGCGGGATTGTTCGCGTTGATAGCTTTGGATAAATAATTCAACGGCGGGTTGAAGATGTACCTGTGTCAATGGGACGAGTGTGTAAGGCATAACGTTAATCCTTCACCGAATTAACTCGGCTGCATAATAGCAGCGAGTGAGCACATAAGTGCAGATTTGCTCGCACAGTTTGCTCCGGGAAGACCGCTGATTCCTGGTTTGAGTTCCAGGTCAAAATCGCACAGTTTCCAGAAGTCACTGCGGTATTGCTCTGAGAGTTGGGAAATGGTCGAGTTCATAACATGGCTCCAGAAGAAATATTATACGGGCTGTATTGACGAGAGCAAGGACACTTAGACCCTGCACAATATGGCGTCCAGTTGCTGGATTTAATGCTGGCTTTTCAAAAGTATCACGGATCACGCCATGACGAGCAAGAACATCACCGCAATGGACATATCCATCAGCACATGGATGACGACCATGTACGGCATCAAACGCGGTCGCCAACGCATAACCAGGGCAATCAAAACCGCGAAGGGCATAAACATCACGATCCGGTAAAGGATGAAGCGCACATCCAGGATAAAAGGCGCAAACATGTGCTGGGCAGATAGAAAGAAGCTCGTCAGGGCAACCGCCAGCCATGGGCGCAACCCTTGCGCCTCAAGGCGAGGCAGGGCGTAAAGCATATACGTCGGAATTTCCACGAGACCCTGCAAAACAGGAAAGAACACAAAACTGAAGACCGCAGCCCAGCCAGGTAAGGGGCGCACCAGCAAATCAAGCGCCACCTGCGGGTCGCCGAAAAGCAGTTGGGCGCTCAGGATATTGGGCAAATAACCGAGTACCCCGGCAATAACCAGGAACCCGAGCATAAATACCAGATCTTGCTTTACGAACTGCCGCTCGATCCGGAACACATCCCAAAAATGTTTACCCTCCTGCTGATACAGGCGGATAAGCAGCGTCAAACAGACCAGGTTGGTGAGGACAACCGCGATAGGCCACCAGCCGGCAGACGCATCCCAGGGCACAGGATTGCCCAGGATAAGAAATATCCCAGCGATGGCTGCCTGAAAGACGCCGAACAGAACAGTCCGCAACATGACCATGATCCAGGACCAACCTGACTTCGAATTTTCTACTTTATTTTGCATTAGGTTCCCTATATCGTCTGAGTTTGTTCAAGGATTAAGATGTTTTTCGTGGTCCTAGAACTCGATTTTATCTGACTTTGCCAGAGCAATTCCGATGAATATAGCACTCCACAGGAAGGTGGAGACCACTGCCGGGATACCGACACCCACGGGAATCATCTGACTGCTGGCTGTTAACAAAGCCACTTTGGGCAACATCCAGGGGGTGATAGACATCAGTGGTTTGATAAAGCCACCTACAATGCCCCCACCCAGGACTGACCCCAGCGCAACACCGAGAATTGGACCACGGTTATTGAAAATAGTGCCCAGCATTAACGTCAACGTAAGGTAGAAAAGCGTATGCAGAGCCATAATCCCAACAGCAGAGAAGAAAGGGCCAACGGGAAACAACGAACCCATACGCGCCGACAGCAGCGCAAAAACCGCAACCGATGGTAACCCGACCAACAAAGTCAAGATGGGTAGTGCATGGGCCGCTAATTTGGCTAAAACATAGGCGCTTCGAATCACCGGTTTGGACAACAACCATTCTGCCACACCGCTTTGTTTTTCACCAATAATCAGATCCTGTGATAATATGATTGTCCAAATCGCCAGGATTGGTACGCCGAATTCAAAGTAAATTGATAATCCCAAATTCAGGGTATAGGCAGTCAACCCACCAGCCTGGGATATCTCAGCTTCGGAAGCATCAGCAATCTCCCCATTGGGGCCATAGAGCATGATTGCCGTCAAACCGACGATCAACACCGCCCACAGCAGCGTGTTGACCCACCAACGGCGGGTACCCCACCAGGAACGATGCTCCTTCTTGAAAAGATTCGAAAAACCCCGCATACCTTGCCATTCATGTACTTTCTGTAATTCGCAATTAGCTGCCATGCCTCTCTCCTTTGACGATTTCCATGAAAACTTCTTCCAATTCATATTTTTTTCGGGTGAATTCGGTGACCGTTACATCCGGAGCAAGCAGTATTGTCCTCAGGAGATCCCTCTCTGCAGCCCCTTCATCGCTGACACTGACTTGCCAGGTGCTGCTGCCATTCCACCGCGACACCCCGGCATGTGCGACCCAGGACTGTTGTTTCAGCCGGTCACCCACACCATCTGGCGAACCCTTCAGCGTCACGCTGTATACCACGCCTTCCTTGCCACGCAGGATATGCTCAATCGGGCCGCTCACGACCACCTTTCCCTGATTCAAAATCGCGACTGTATCACTGACGTGCTGGACATCATCCAGGATGTGCGTGGAGTAAAAAATCGTGGTGTATTTCCGCAGACGCTCCATAATCTCCAGTACGGATTGGCGTCCCAGTGGATCCAGGGCGGAGGCCGGTTCATCCAGAATCAGCAAGTCAGGATAGTTGACCTGGGCTAAAGCTATGCCCAGACGCTGCTTTTCTCCACCGGAAAAACCCTTTATGCTGCGGTCGGCTTTATCCTCAAGTCCCACCAATTCCAGCATTTCATCACAGCGCTCGCGCACTTTTGCCGGTGGACCGTTGAAAAAGAATTTAGCCGTGAATTCCAGGTTTTCACGGGCCGTCAGATATTCGATAAATCTGGGTTGCTGCGGTAAATAGCCGATGCGTTCTCGGATTTTCACACTCTCACGCACGATGTCATAACCGAAAATCGAGGCAAGACCACCTGTGGGTTTGCTTAAACCAAGCAGCAACTTCATCAGCGTTGTTTTCCCAGCACCATTTGGCCCGAGAAATCCAAATATCGAGTGAAGCGGAACCTTCAGATCCACCCCATTCAACGCCTGCACATTTCCAAATGATTTTCTTAAATCGTGCGTTTCAATCACATATGTCATAGGTTGGTTCTCCTTTTTCTACTGTGCTCTAATACTAAATGAGAATCCCCTCTACCACATCAGTGGACAGAGGGGATTTGTATCTGGTCGAAAGATGAGACTTATACCTGGTCAAGTGGCAACATAAGAGCATCCTTGATAGCGTTTTAATATCGCATTAAGGGACAATCTCCATAGACTGGATCAACAAATCCAGTTGGCTGATCGTAGGGGTAAATATATCCTCGGATGTGCCATTCAACAGGTCGGTGATAGCGGTGTAGTAGCCCTGCAAATCGGCGTTGGGATCGGTGATGTCGGGGTAAGCGACCCCTCCGGTAGGAAGGGTCGCTGTTACGTCACCGGTTTCTGCCAGCACTGGGACTGTGATCGGAAAGATCGCAATGATGTAATAGGCGCCATCGCGGGTAACGCCCTGAAAATGGTAGAACAGTTCGCCATTGTTGACCGGCGCGGCATATTGCGCATATTCGGTCAGGAAACGCACGCCTCCTCCATTTTGGAATGAGATGACCTGGATGTTGGAGGCAAAGACCTGCTGGTCATTGAAAAACGGCACGACCGGCAATTTGATCGATGCTACTCGGCGCATTGGGAGTGCCCAGGATGTTATTCAATCGGTGGAGGCTTTCGAATGCGGGTGGAACCAGTTCGGCGTACGCTTGCGCCGGGTACACGGTAACCTGCGGTTGGTGGAATTTCCCTTGCAAGACATAATAGTCGCCCAGCGTGACTTGAAGGTGACCGGGAGTCTTTTGCCACCAGACGGCATCTTCACTGTCGACGCGCGGATATTCACTTCCGCTCGCTCCGCCAGCCACGCCCGGCGGTACGACAAAAGACAGCGAACCGTAGGTTACCGATGTATCGGTGGATGGCGGTTGCGAGGTGGGGATGGCTGTCGCCGGAACGGGGATGGGGGAAGCAGGAATCCGGGTAGGAATCCCGGTTGCAGGAACCATGGTGCTCGTGGGCAGATTGTTCACTGCTGAGGCAGGAATACACAGAACGCCGGCCAGCACACATAAGGGCGCGACGATGCCCAAGTCCATGGCCTGGATGAACATCGTGGTGATGTTTTCCAGAAGGGGGGTGATCCTGCAAGACGGTCGGTGCGATCCGACCCAGCCAGGCCAGAGTCAGGAAAGCGGCGGCGAAGAAGAGCAACCCGGCAATCCATTTACGGAGCAGTGTCTCCGAGAAATGGTCGGGCAGAGTCTTCAGGTCGAAGGACGTCATACTCACGATGTAAGCGAATAAACTCAGGCTGAAGATGGCCACATAGACCAGGAAGAGTTGGTTATCTTCCCGGCGAGTTCCTGCGCCATCTTGCGAGCCTGGGTCAGGTCAATCGGCTCTCCCGACTCGAACTGGTAAATCTGCTCATTCGAGAGATAAGAATACAAATCTTCGTTGTCTGTGGGGCGAAAGGCGCGCAGGATTAATCTGGGAGATGAAATGGATGGCGTGTTTGACATGGGAACATTATCCTTTGGCTGAAAGATATCAGCCAAAAATGAAATATAGAATCAAACCGATGGTGACGATGACCGCATTAAGCAGGTTATGCGCCAGGATGGGACCAAGCAAGCTGCGGGTTTTGACGAACAGGTAGGCATAGAAAGAGCCGAACGTAAAAACGGTCAATTGCTGGAGCGGGTTGAAGTTCGTCACCCGCAGCGGGTCAAAGGCGATGTTGATGTGCGCGAGCATGAAAATCAGGGTGGCGATACCGCCTGCCAGCAATGCGTTGGTCTTATCAGCCAGCTCGGAGTGTTTGCCGTACAGGAGCAGGGGCGTCATCACCAGGGCGCGGAACAGGATTTCTTCACTCGAGCCGGAAAGCAGGATTTGGAAGGCAAAGTAGCCGCCGAAATTCCAGGATGTCAGCGGGAAGTGAAACGCCGCCGACGTATCGCCAAAGACCATCATCAGCGCGCCGATACTGCCCTGCAAAAAGAACCAGGACAGGCTGAACTGTAACACCCGTCGAACCACAAAGCGCCATTCGTTCAGGTTGAAGCCAAACTGGGTGAGCGGAATACGATAGATTCGCGCCAGGAGCAGGATGGTGAACAGGGCAAACACACCCTGCCAAATGTGGTGCAGTGAAATATACAGGAAACTGCCATCCGGGTCGAAAACGCGCATGGACTGCGCCATCGGCTGCGCCAGCAGGAAGGCAACTTCGCTCAGCAGGCGGGTGATGGCCAGGAAGACCAGACCCAGGAAACCGATTTTGCCGATGGTTTGCCAGTTTTTCTTCATCATCATTCTATTCCCTGACATGCTTCAACAGGACGACAGTCATCACCACCCCCGTCAGCGCCATGCAGGGGAAGATGACCAACTCCACGATGCTGACCGGTACGCCGACCCGGGCCATGTTCAGCCCCATCAGGCTGACGGCGATGCCCATGGTTAAGAATTTCAACAACCCCACGGACGACAGCAGGTAGCCCCAGGCGCTCTCGACGTAGGAGAAGCACTGCCGGCTAAAACGCACATCGGGACGATAATCCCCAAATCCATGGCCTGGATGAACATACTGGTGACGTTTTCCAGAAATGGAATTTGATTCTGCAAGACGGTCGGGGCGATGCGCCCCAGCCAGGCCAGGGTCAGGAAGGCAGCTGCGAAAAAGAGCAGAGCGGCGATAGCCCGACGGGGTAATTTCTCCGAAAAATGTAGCGGCAAGGTCTTCAGGTCGAAAGACATCATGCTCAGGATGAAGGCGAACAGGCTCACGCTGAACAAAGCCACGTAGACCAGGAAGAGCTTGTTGTAAGCCGCCCCGAAGCACATAGTGATGTAGGTGTACAGGATGAATCCCAGCGTGCCGGTCAACAGCAAACGTCCGCGCAGCGAGCCGCGCAGAGTCAGCCAGAAAGAGATCGCCAGCAGCGGCAAACCGAGTACCAGCACACCAGGTCGTTGGCCTGCATTTGGGCCGCCGAACTGAGCGTGTCCCAGTAATACAGGCCGCGGGCGTTGATAGTAATTTCCTCCCCGCGAAAATTGGTCAGGGAGTAGGGTGTTGCCTTCCCTCGGCCAGAGACCGGCGAGGGCAGCTGCGAGGGTCAGAACAAAAATCAGGGGGGATAAGCAGCACCAAACAGACCAGGTCGGTGAGGACAACCGCAATAGGCCACCATCCGGCGGACGCATCCCATGGGACAACCGCACCTTGCAGCAGCAATATCCCGGCTATAGCTGCCTGGAAAGCGCCAAAAAGCACTGTACGCAGCACAACCATGATCCAGGGTGAAGTGGATTCCCTTATCGAATGCTTCACAGTAAGTTCCCAGGGATCAATGAAATCAGGAAAAGCATCCCTAAAATATCGCCCAGCATATGCGCAAGCCATGTCAAAACCAGGTTACTGCTGCGGGCAAAGATGATGCCATACAGGATTGAGTCAATAAATATCCCGGCAATATCCAGGCAAACGATAAGGAAAGCTCCCGGTGAAAAATGTGCAATCCCGAACAGCAGCGATGCCAGCAGCACAGCGCCTGTTTTTCCAAAATAGGGCGTAAGCCTACCCTGAATCAAGGTGCGGAACGTCAGTTCCTCAGCAATGAGTGAAAACGCCAGCATGGGTATCAGGACAAACCAATTGATGTCCTGTGGGAAAGGCAAACGGGAGATAACGTGCTCAAGGTATGCCGGAATAAAAGCTTTTGCCAGCATTGCAACCAGAGGTTGCATAATCACGCCCACAAGCAGAAACCAAAACCAATTCGCGCGCAAATCTTCCCAGAATGTTGAGAACCTGAAGCCCAGGTCCGCCCATGGACGTTTGCGCGCACGACGTTCAATAAGCAGGTACGCGGGTGGCAACAAGGCGAAAACGGTTTTTAGCCGCGGGAGCAACAACATACCGCACATTGCCACACTTATAACCAGGATTGTTTCAATAAGAATTCGCTTCGATTTCATGAATGACTCCAAGCTCTAAATTGTATACACCCGAATTTTAGCAAATCCCCCCCGTCACATCAGTGAACAGAGGGGATTTTTATCTGGTCGAAAGATGAGACTTGCACTTATCAATAGACTAACTTGGTCAAACGCATGCCCCAAGAAAAACGCTTTTCAACCCTCTAGCTTATCCATTGCACTCCGGTCGTGCCCGTTACTTTCCACAAACCGTCCACCTGCTTAACGATATAGGTCATCCCGCCGGCAGCCAGAGAGGCTATGTAGATGCTTCCTGAGATGTGTACCGAACCGTCCCGCTGTGGATGAACATTGCCCAATGTGATTATGACACCTGCGCCGGCGACCTGACCTGTGTCGGGGTCACGTACCACATCTTTCTCATCGTCTACCCAAATAATCTCGGTGGCCAGATCTTCTAACTCACTTGAAATCCCAGACACAATTGTTTCTTCCAGAACCTTCGACTCGCTGTACTCGATATCGGGGTCACCAACGCTGTCATTTGTTTTTCGCACCAGGTAGACAACGGGCGGACGCAAACTCCCACCGTATGTATCGTCTTTTTCGTAGATCTGACGAATGGCAGCTGCATAGATCGCTACTTCATCACGGGTCGAGATATAAGGAATTGCTGGTTTGCAGGCATTGAGAACACTCAGACATAACATCAAAAGCCCAAGTAAGAAAACGGATGCACGGAAACTAATTTTACTATTCATTTAACCTCCTAAGATATTTTGTGATGTGTTTTGTTTATAAGGTTTGATAGATTAGACTTGTACATGGTCAAGTAGCTACATAAGAGCATCCCGTTGATAGCGTTTTAATACCGGATTAAGGGACAATTTCCATAGACTGGATCAGCATGTCCAATTGGTTGAGCGTAGGGGTAAATGTATCCTCAGGATGTGCCATTCAACAGGTCGGTGATCGCGGTGTAGTAGCCCTGCCAAATCCGCGTTGGGATCGGTGATGTCGGGATAAGCGACGCCTCCACTGGGCACGGGCGGCAGCGGCGTCACTGGTTTCTGCCAGCACCGGAGCTGTGATCGGAAAGACCGCAATGATGTAATAGGCGCCATCCCGGGTCACACCCTGGAAATGGTAGAACAGTTCGTAATTGTTGACTGGCGCGGCATATTGCGCGTATTCGGTCAGGAAACGCACCCCTCCTCCATTTAGGAATGAGAGGGTCTTGATGTTGGACGTAAAGACCGGCTGGGCATTGAAAAATGGCACTGCCGGCAGTTGGTCGGCTTCAAGAAGCCCTCCGGGCATACCCAGAATGTTATTCAACCGGTGGAGGCTTTCGAATGCAGGCGGTACCAGTTCAGCATACTCCTGCGCCGGATAGACGTAAATCTGCGGCTGGTGGAATTTGCCTTGCAAGACGTAATAGTCGCCCAGAGTGACCTGCAAGTGGCCGGGAGTCTTCTGCCACCAGGCGGCATCTTCACCCTCGACGCGCGGATACTCCCTGCCGCTCGCTCCGCTGGCCACGCCCGGCGGCACGACAAAAGACAGCGAACCGTAGATTACCTCTGTCTCCGTGGTGGATGGCTGCGCGGTGGGGATGGCAGTCCCTGGGGCTTCGGTTGCCAGAATGGGTGTGGGGGAGACAGGAATCTGGGCAGGAGTCCAGGTTGCAAGAACCACGGTGCTCGTGGGCAGATTAGCCCCCGTGGCAATCGGGGCACAGGCAGAAAGCCCGATAAACATAGATACGGTGCTGAAGATTAGTATGCGTCTCGAAATGTCTTTCAATGCAGTCTCCTTGATTTTTTTAGATTTAAACGGTTTAGCGATCATTTTTATTAATGACGCAATGATAAAAGAAAATCCCCCCTGCCGCATCAGTGAACAGAGGGGATTTTAGTCTGGTCGAAAGATGAGACTTATACCTGGTCAAGTGGATAGAGATTTAAAACCCAGTTCTGTATAATTTTCCCTGAGCAATCAGAGACATTACAATTTGCATTATCAACTTGCTCAGTTCACGTCTACACTATCAGCTTTTAGGGATTGTGCTGCTCTAAAAACTGTTCCACTTGCAGTAATGCCCGTGCGTTGAGATCAAACATAAGCGCAAGATGGCCTCCTTTATCTACTACGATAAACTGAGACCCCAGAATAGATTTTGCAGTGTAGTTAGCGTGGTCCAACGGCACCAAAGTGTCGTCTTGAGCATGGACAACTAATGTAGGAGCCTGGATATTTTGGACCAGGTTGACATCAAATTGCGACATCCGTCCTTCAAAAAGTTGACCCTTACGCCGTGCGCTCATGGGCATAATATCTTCAACAAATGCAAATGCCTGTTCTATTTCTTCAGATGACAATTCGTCCTGGAATGCCGCTGGCACGCCAAGTAGATCAAGAAGCATTGCTTTATTGGTATGCACGATAGACCAGTAAACGAAATCGTTGAGGAAGGCTTTGAAGACTTTGGCTTGGAAGCCCGGGCGATCAGGAATTGGGTGGCTGGCTGCACTAATCATCACCAGGGAAGTCACCCGTTCCGGATAGCTTTGAGCAAACAAAAGAGCTGACGGGCCACCGAGGGATATACCCACAACACCGGACTGCTCAATTCCTAAAGCATCTAATAAGCAGGCATGAGCATCCGCCTGTAACCCAGAATTGGCATTTTCTGGCGCTGGGGTGCCTAAAAATCCAAAACGGGATGGGGCTATCCACCGGAATTCTCCTCCGATCAAACCAGCGAAGTATTTGCCTTGATCGTATCCACCACCGCTCCCATGAATAATTAGGACAGGAGATCCCTCGCCAAACTCAGTGTACTCGATTGGCCCACAGTCGGTCTGGATAATCTTACTATCGGAAGATACCCGCCGATAGGCCTGTTCCATATCTTGTCGGTAGTGTCCGTAGATATTACCAAAGATAACAACTACTCCGACTCCAAGCGAAAATAGTCAGAATTTCTTTAATCATCTGAACCTCCAATATCGGTATTTTTCAGGCTTTCTTCACAACGAAGGTCAGCATCATAATGATCGTAATTAAAACAACGAGCACTGTACCAATTCCGAGCGATGTATGGAAACTGACTGAACTGGGGTCCATACCATTAGATTTGACCCACAAACCACAGATCAGTTCCGAGAGCACCATGAGAATGCTCAAGGAAGAAAAGATAATCGAAGCTGTTTTCATTTTTATTCTCCTTTTTTACATTTATTGGATATTTTGTATATTTGGCGCAATAAAGGGCAAATACTTTTGATGTGATTTATCCTGTTGATTAAGATAGGATGTATATGCATAAGTTATTTTGTTTTTACTGAATTAGGTCAAATCTTTCTCCTTAAAAAGTTCTGAAACTGATTGACCAAGATGGGTAACGAACATTCACATAGTAACAGAAAATCTGCCCGTTCACATCAGTGAACTGGTGGGGTTTTATTCTGATCGAAAGATGAGACTTATATCTGGTCAGTTGACCATTGGGGATGACTCGCGTTGCTGCTTTATTCTGAAATTGCCGCCGCTAATAAATCATCCAACCAGACATTTTCATCGAAAGCATTTGATTTCCAACCTGGCATCAATTGGTCAAGTAAGTACGCTTGCGCCATGCCGGAATAGTAAAAACGTCCATCGCCGTGATCTCCAGCCATCCGGGCCAATTGCTTGAGTTCGCGGGACCAGCGGGATTCGAAACCTGCATAGCCATCAAAATCCGAAAGGTTCGTGCTTTCCGCAAAAGGTGTGTACCCCATGTGCTGCGCCTACCGCTATATTTCGAGTTCCGAATAACGGGCTAGACCTTCCAGCCACTACGGCTTTTGTTCATAGGCGATCAAATCCGGAGACAGTCCGACTGCCTTCCTTCTGGCATCACGGACATCCAAAAAATTATGGACAAGTTCCCTGGTATTGTCTTTACCTGTGGAATTCAGCGCTTCAGCCAGGATATCCAATTCAGTCTGCCAGCTTTCCTGAAAAACTTCATGATCCCAGGGATATTGAGTCTCAAACCGCTGGTTGGCAATTTCCGCACTTGCCAGTTTTTCGGGTGCTTTCATCCGTTGATAGGCATGAAAGGCTTCGTGGGTTGTTAAACTGATATAGTGGTCACTGCTTCGGATGAGTTGACCGACGAAAAAGGAATAAGGAAAAACGGGACAGAGGAAATCCGGTAAATCCTGGCGGATAGTCTTTACCAGACTGATCTTCGTCCACTCTAAAGTTTTTAAACTTGAAACCCAGCGGTCGCCAACCATAACAGTGAAAGCTTCGGGCGTGTTTCCAGAATCCGGTAGGGGTTGCCGGACATAGGGCTGCCCATCAAAATTATCTCCCTATACCACTCACTTCCCATGGCCTTCCGCGCTGGCTGGCTACCGGAACTTTAATCCAACCGTCCGGCGGGTCCGGACACCCCACCAGGAATGCGTAAGACTCGTTAAACACAATCGCAGGGATATCCGCATCCCCGAATCCGGGCCAAACGGTATTGCCCACTGTCTGGCGTAGATGGAAAGTTTCACCAAGGCAAAGCTTATCAGCCTGGCTCAAAGTCTCAACCACGGGCGAATGAACGGGCAACCCAACATTACTGAGCGCCGAAACAGCAACGAGCCCAAAGAATAACCTAATCAGCGATAACACAGTCAAAAGCAGAAATTTAAAGACATGATGCATACAATACCTTCTTAATCACGAACCTTGAGCCAGGATGGCGGTTTGGCGAAGTTCTTGAGGTTGATAAAGATACCTATGCAATGCCTGTCTCGGCTGGAATAAAACCGTCACGACCGCTGCCATGAATACGCTGGGCAACAGGAAGTGAAACATGGTGAAGGCGACAGATATGACAGAAGAAGTCACGCCATCCTCAAACAAAAGCTTCGCTTCCACAATTTTCCCAACCGCACAATAAATCCATATGACTTCCGTCAGGATCATCCGGCGGACCAGCCAATGGGCGCGCAACCTGTCTGCGATTACCGAAAGACAAAGACTTCCCATCATAATCTACGATATAACTGGAATGGGACCCACAGCAGAGAGTAACCCCGACGTTCGTATGCCAAGTCTTTTCATAAATACACCATACAAAGCCATAGTGGTGAAAAAGGCCATCGCGCATAATGAAAGTTTCCAGATATAGGACAAGGCAGTTTTCATTTTCATGTAGTTTCCTCCGATAAAATCAGTTGATCTCTCATTGACGAATACCTTTGAGCAACAGGCCAAAGATCATGCCGATAGCGGATCCGATGGCCAAACCTGATCCCGCGTAATTTACGGTCTTGCGAGTGTTGATTCGCTTGCTCGAATTCTGTTCCATCTCTTACCCCCTGCCCACGTGGCGCTGGTTCACTTTGCCCCCAAATTGGAGGAACGAAGTATGTTTAGTATTCTGGGTACGATCCTATACGGCACAGCACCTGCTGTAGTTTCGTCGACGCTACCTGAAAGCAGCATGTCCCATTCTGGACACCAGAACAGCCAGCAGCCAGTCGAACCTGTGTGCCCAAATACTGACTTCATCGGATGAACCGGTGTAAGAACTCGCGGTAGACGGAAACGCATGATTCCGAGTCCGTATTCGACCGGCCAGCCAGGTGACCGTAATGCCGCGCGATCAAGGGGGAAACCGAATCGATTCCAGTTTTTCTGCATTAAGGTAAGGGTGTCCGGGTCCTGAAATATCTCGTTCCGTACCAATCGCCGCAGGAAAGTCAAGGTATCCGCTGCTGTGCTATATATGCCCCTGATTGAACTCATCAAAAGGGGAATGTGTATCGGTCGCCCATCGGCGCGAAGGGCCATCGGTTCCGGTGTTGAGTCCAGTGGTTGGGACAGCCCCGGGAAGTAAGTATTTCTCAGATTCAGAGGCTTGTAAAGAAGTTGCTCATGAACCTGGTGCAATGGCTGTCCCGTTACCGCCTCGATGATTGCGATGAGAAGCATAAAATTCGTGTCAGAATAGCGAACCTTCGGATGTATGCCAGAAGAGTCCTGAGGCGGAAAGTGAGGTGCCAGCTGATCGCGGACAACGGTTGCCAGGTCCTCGATAGTGAGTGCCATATCGCCTTCATGGAGCACCCGATTGAATATACTTGGGCCGTCCTTCGGATAGTCTTCCAGCCAGTCTGCGAGGCCAGACGTGTGCGACAGCAGATGCTTTACTGTGATTCTCTCGGACTGGTCGACTCCGCCCATCTGGTGCAGGCCTCGGGTAACAGTGCTTGGCAGGTAAGTGGAGATAGGATCATCAAGATCTATCTGGCCAGCTTCGCTCAACATCATTGCTATGGTAGCGTTGTACAGCTTGTCGATGCTGGCAATGAAGAAGGGCGTACCGTCACTCACCTGAGTACCATTCGAATCCATCTCTCCCGTGGCACCAGTCCAACGAAACGATTGATCACCACTTTCTATAGCGATTATGGCTTGCTGAATTGGAGGTCGCAACGCTAATCCGTGTAATAATTCCTGCAAACGATTAGTTATCTCATCTGTATTATAAGTCATCTCACATACCCCTTGTTTCATACTTCAGTACGCCAAACTATTGATTCTACAGACCTGTTTGTACTGTACTAGTCAATCTAATCCCACTTGTGCTTATATACACCAGAATGCTTCTGCAAGCCGGGAAGTTCGTGGTCCAATTGTATCCCGGATTGCGTCGTGGCCTCTTTTTCCTCAGTCCTTGATATTTTTTAGCAGCAACCCTACCATCACCAGATTAGCCAGGGCGATAATCGGAAAAACGATCAGTTCCACAGTGCTGACAGGCACACCCACGCGCGCCATATTGAGACTCATCAGGCTAACGGCGATGCCCATGGTCAGGAATTTCAGCAAACCCACCGAAGCCAGCAGGTATCCCCAGGCACTGCGGCGCAAGAGCAAAATGCCGGCAAGGATGCACAGCGGGACAATGATTCCCAAATCCATCACCTGGATAAACATGCTGGTGACGTTCTCCAGTGCGGGAATTGCGCCCGGTTTGAAGGTGGCGGCGATACGCCCCAACCAGGCTAATGTCAAAAAGGCAGCTGCAAAAAAGAGCAGTCCAGCGATAGCCCGGCGCGGCAGTTTATCTGAGAAATGCCCTGGCAGAGATTTAAGGTCAAACGACATCATGCACAGGATGAAGGCAAACAGACTCAGGCTGAATAATGCCACATAGACCAGGAACAGCCTGTTATATGCGGTCCCAAAGCACATCGTGATGTAGGTATACAGAATGAACCCTAATGTGCCGGTCAGCAGCAAGCGCCCCCGCAGGGAACCGCGCAAGCTCATCCAGAAAGAAACAGCCAGCAACGGTAAGCCGAGGACCAGCATCACCAGATCGTTGGCCTGCATCTGGGCTACGGAGCTGACCGTATCCCAATAGTACAGGCCGCGAGCGTTGACGGTAATCGCTTCACCGCGGAAATTGGTCAGAGCATAGGGTTTGCCTTTCCCTGGCCACAGTCCAGCGAGCGTGGCGACCAGGGCTAGAGCGGCAATCAAAGGGATAAGCCATTTGAGAGCAGTGCTAGATTTCATCGTTGTACTCCTTTTTATGCTGTATGATATATAAAAATTTTTGAACGACTTGTTTGCCTTTTATTTGATATCAGCCAGGTTATTTGTTCCTGCCAGCACATCTTGTAGTAAAATCCTTAACGTTTTTACCGGCTCTTCAAATATCGGGCTGTGGGCAGACGCCTCAAATGTATAGAATCCTTTTACAGGCGCCTCAAGTTGCTCAAAATAATCCTGAGCCAGCGGGTAGGCGCAGGTGTAATCGTATTTGCCATGAAAGAAGTAGACCGGAATCGCAAGTTCGGTCACCTTTTGGGTCAGGTCTGTGACTTGCACCTTGTCCCACAGATTGAAATCGCGGGAACGCGATGAGATTTTCCCACGCCATAAGTTCACCTTTTCTCCCAGTGTGTACTCGCGGAATTGCCATGATGGTAAAAATATGCCCGTGACAACCGATTTCATATCGTGGGTTGTGCCAATACCAATCCCGTGCATATATGCATCACGCAGCGCTTCGTATCTGGCGGGAAGTGGGACAGTCATTGTGGGAGGCGCAGCTTCCAACCTGTGAACCATATTTATGTTTCCGATTTTTTTGTACTGTTCAAGCGCATATGTATAGGCCAGGTTTTCAGACTGGATTTGATATGAAACCTGTCCCATACCAATATAGGCGTGATACAAATCCGGCTCCCGCGCCACCGCCTGGATGCCGATATAACTGCCCCAAGAATGACCCATCAGGTATAGCTTATCTTTACCGAAGCGTTGACGAAGGTAATTCGTCACTTCGAGCGTGTCTGACACAAATTGCTCCACTGTCATCGTTTCCGGTGGAATGTCGGGGTTGTAGGAAAGCCCTGCCCCGCGTTGTTCCCACCAAACGACGGTAAAGTGGTCTTCAAGACCGGTTGGGTAGCGTTGCGTAAGCCAGTACTCGGGCATACCGGGACCGCCATGCACGAATAGCAACACAGGATTATGGATGTCTTTGCTTTTGATAAACATCCCCTGTTCCACGCCGTTGATCGTCACGCGGATTTTTTCTGAGATGCTGCCCATCAACAGGTTGTGGTTTTCATCCAGGAAAGGTTCTGATTTTCCAGGACTCCATGCAAGCAGTACGCCCACAAGAATAAAAATGCCGGCTAATAGGATGGTAAAGATTGGTAACATAACACGTTCTGCCTTTCGCGCGAAGAGTTTGACGGATAGTGTTGCTTTCTTCATCGGTTTGATCCTGTTTGAATGACCATGGGGCACAGATCGTGGCTTATTGCGCGCCAGGTTTATGCACTTTTGAATCGCCAATGACTGTACGCCTTCCGCAAGTAAGCCACATGTTGATTCCACACCTGCTCATCCGTGATTTCCAAAGGGAGCAACGCGGGTTTTTCATCAGGGTTAGCGTTCTCAATATACCCCCAACGAAAACCCAAAAGCCATGATATTTCCTCATCCCTTGATCGAACAGGAACAGTTGTCAGAAATGTATCCGCAGTCCAGCGTAATTCCGTATGATCCCCCAGATTGCAGACAGGGTGCATCAAATAGCTGCGGTAAGTAGCCGTAAGTCGCAAAGGGACTATCATTCTCAGCAAAGCAAGGGGCGATGTCCGCTGAAATAAACGTCTCTGACCGGGTATTCTGACTATCGCGAGCATCCAGGTAGACACTGGTCACGATTTGTATCCACCCGCAGAACATGCGATAACCAGATCCTGCATAGTCCTCAATACGAGCATTGATGACGGGGTATCCCCGGCTAACGTTAATATCGAAAGGTATGCCGGGTAAGGCATCAAAACCAACCTTTATGGGATCATCGTTGACCCCATAATATACAGACACCTTGCCGTTTTTTCCTTTCAGATTGAAGGGGATCAACGCAGTTACGTTATCATAGAAGGACCAGTTATTCATTACGCTTACACTCCTTAATATACTGCACCCGAAGTTTCCTTATCGTTGGTACTTGTGTTGCATTTGACGTATAGCTTTAGTTGTTGGCCTATGTCTGGCTGCATAATCCATAACCACTCTCGACCAATTTCTTTAACCGCTGGATAAACCGCGCCGCTGGAGCGCCATCGATAACATCATGATCAAAACTGACAGTCACACTCATGTACTTACGCACTTCGACGCGGTGATTGACCACACCAGGTTTTTCACCAATCCCCCCCAGGGTAAGTTGCAGAGAATGGTTGGGTACCGGAATTCCCCAGCCACTACCTGTCCCAAACATACCAATTGAAGTCACCAGCACTGTGCCGTAATAGTCCTTGATAAACTGTGGATTCTTGAAAAGAACCCACAAGAATAATCGCCTGACAATTCCAGGCAGCCGTACAAACCATTCGATGAACTTCGATTCCTGGCTGCTTTGGTGTTGATCCTGGAATGCCCGGATTTCATCATGAATCTCTCGAATGCTCCGTTTGTTTACTCCTCTGATGATATGCGGTCGGATCGTCTTCTTGCCATCCACTTCAACCTCGAACAGCATATTCACATCCACTTCATCAAAGATGACCAACTGTTTGCGCCAGTTCCGATAGGCATGCATCTGCTTGTCCTGGTCAATCGCCTTTCCCAGACAGGCTAAGAAGAACGCCGCAGAAAGACAGAGCTTCGCCCGTTTGAGACCTGTGTTGGCGAATGGCTTCACGGGCCTGGGTGATATCGAACTCAACCAGCCCATGCACGGTATGCTTCTGGAGCCCCATCCGTCCACCATCGACCATGAGAAGTCGATTCCGGGGATACGGTTGAACAGTTTGAAGGCCTTGTTTTGTTTTCATAGAATTTTCTCACTTTCTGACATCTGATTCGGGTTCCCAAAATAGGATTGGATTATTTTTACAGCGTTGTCGATCCCTTTTTCAGCGCGAATGGTGACGCCGCATGCTTTGGCACGGTGCTTAATACCAGTATCTGTAACAGCGATTCTGATAGCGTTTGCCAAACGGTCGGCGGTCAGGAGCTTTTGCGGGATTGGGTCTGGTCCCAGACCCAGAGCTTTGACCCGCGCTCCCCAGAAGGGTTGGTCGAGGACAAAAGGGACAATCACAGAAGGTACGCCGGCGCGTAACCCTTCTGCGGTCGTCCCGGCACCGCCATGATGCACAACAGCCGCCATGCGCGGGAACAGCCAACTGTGAGGGGCAGAATCCACCACGAACACATTGTCTGGCACCAACTCAGTGCGCAAACCGCCCCATCCGGTGAGCAGCAGTCCCCGTTGGCCACTTTTGGCGAGTGCCTCCACGATAATCGTGGCAAGCTGTTCCGGGTTGCGACCTGCCATACTGCCAAACCCGATATAAACAGGTGGATCACCTGCTTCTAAAAACGCTTGCAGTTCAGGTGATGGCTGCCAGTCAGACTGTGTATCCAGAAAGAAATAGCCAGTGACGTGTAAGCTTTTTGGCCAATCTGCCGGATGCGGGATGATGCTGGGGCTGTAAGCACTCAGCATTGGTATCGATCTTAATGCGCGATAGAAGTTAGCGAATGTTAAGGTTGATAACCCCAGGCGTTTTCTGAAATCATTGACGAAAGGCCTGTACCACTGCCAGACGACCTGTGAGCATAGCCCTGCCAGATAAGTCGTTATGCAACCCGCCCAAATCTCTTTGTATTGGCCATGACGGCGCCGGGAAAGCTCTCGTCGAAAGCAGGGGGGTCGGCTCAACATGGATAATCGGAATGTTCAGCGCTTCTGCGATGGATTGTCCAAAAGCACTAAAAACACCCAGGCAGATCATTGCATCCGCATCCCGGCACGCTGCGTAGGCGTCCTCTGCCATTTCCATAACGACCGGACCAATCATTGTCCTGATAGCCCGAATCGACTTGATAGGATTAGCGCCGCCTGTCCTCCATAAACTTCCGCCCGGTATCGCTCGCCATAATCTGCTGGACATCCCCGCGCAACGGATAAAAAGCTACGCCATGTTCTTTAACGAAAGCAGCAAAGTCTTCAGGTGCAGCCAGACGTACATTGTATCCTGCTTGTTGTAACCCTCGACTCAAAGCGATACAGGGCTGGATATCGCCTCGTGAACCTGCTGCGAAAACTGTGATCTTCATTTCAGATCCGCCCGAAAAGCACACCCAGCAGCAGAAATGCCACGGGAGCCACCACAGCATAGCCGATGACCCCGATCATGCGGACTTGCATGTTGGCAAGTGGCACGCCGATCAAACCCGTGAGACTCAAGACGCCACTGCCAATCATAAGCCACCGCACCATTGTCTCCAGCCCGTTTCCCGTGAACACAGGTGCAGCAAAGAGCATTGAGAGAGCAAAGAAAAAGTCCCAGGCAAGGATATCCAGTGCATAAGCGACAGAGGGCCACTTGAATGAAAACAATGCCGGAGCCCATGCCAGTCCGGAAGATTCGATCTGACGACTTACCGTCAGGATAACGAAGTGGACACTGCACGTAATACATGTCAGAATAATCATAAAAACAAGAGAGGTAAAACTGTATGCCTTGACCTCAGGAGACGCATAGGCATGAACCGCCACCATGCATACAACCATCATAGGTGCCATAAGAACAATGAGTAGCTCAAGAATCGAGAAGTATGGATCGCCAATAGGGTCTTGAGGCGACTTGAGGGAGAGAAGACCAAGTACCAGGGTGACCACGTATATTGCACCAAGGAAAAATACTGCC
Source organism: uncultured Chloroflexia bacterium (assembly GCA_963700595.1). Classification (GTDB taxonomy): domain Bacteria; phylum Chloroflexota; class Anaerolineae; order B4-G1; family SLSP01; genus PWVB01. The sequence continues at coordinate 16,655 of CAVOYE010000004.1, read as the reverse complement.
CAGGCTGCGGATCTTCCGATTACCAGATGCAATACTGTGAAACCTTCGTGAGTCATTGATTTACTCCTTTCATACTTGTGTTAATCACCGCCAAGAACACACTTTTTCATGCTATCAAAAAACTCATCCGGAGGGAGTTGTTTCAACAAGAACCCATCAAAGCCAGATTTTACAGCTAAATTCTCCTGCTCCGGTTGTACACTGGTGACTATGATAACCGTTTCAGGGCAGCACTGGCGCAGCGCCGTCAAAAGCCTTTGGGGATGGAACCCGGGCAAACTCCAATCCAGCAGGATAACATCCGGCGGATGCTGGCATACCTGAGCTAAAAAACTTTCAATCGTACTGGCCTCACCCACAAGCACAAAATCGGGCTGTTGCGCTAACTGTAGACGCAAAGCCACACGAACATGTTTTTCGCTTTCTGCCAGAAATACTGTTTTCATAGCAACGACCTTATTTGAATATGGCTTAAGTTTACATGAAAGACTCCCTGGCTGCATCGGCTAGCCAGGGAGTCTTGTGCTGTTCGTAAGTTGATACTTTTTCCTGGTCACTTGACCAGTTTGTGCTGGTAGGCCACAGCGACCGCCTCAGTCCGGCTGGCAACCCCTAATTTGGAAAGAATACTGCTGACGTGAAATTTTGCCGTCGAAATACTGATCACCAGACGTTCGGCGATCTGCGTGTTATTCAAGCCTTCAACCATCACAGCCAGAACTTCCATCTCGCGGTCTGTAAGGTCGAACCCGAGTTTCTGAGCCGGTTCGCGCGTCGCCTGGATCAGCACAGTGGCAGCTTCGGGGGAGAGAGTCGGTTTACCAACTGCAGCAGATCGTATGGCATTGGCGAGTTCATTAGCGGAGACATCCTTAAGCAGGTAACCAATAGCCCCAGCCTGCAAAGCGCCCTCGACCAGTTCTTTTTCCTTATAGCTGGTCAGGGCGATCACCTGTATTTGGGGATATTTTTCCTTGATTTGACCCGTCGCGGTCGCACCGTCCATCCCGGGCATCATCATGTCCATCAGAACAACATCAGGTTGGGTCTGCTGGCAAAGCTGGACAGCACGCTCCCCGCTGGAAGCTTCCGCTACCAACTCCAGGTCATCGTACGCCATTAAAAATGTACTTAAACCACTGCGAACGACGGCATGGTCATCCACCAGCATAACGCGAATCGTTTTGATCTCAGTCATCGTTAGACTCCTTTTCAGTAGATCCTAGCCAGAGAATATGCAGTCGGGTCCCACCGCGGATCTGGCTTTGGATGTTTATTTGGGCACCCGCATTACGGACACGTTCTGCCATTATACCCAGACCGAGTCCAGTAGTTTTCACAGAATCAAGGTCAAAACCAATCCCATCATCCTGAATGACCACTTCGGTCTTGCCTTCGCTTGCATCAAGGGATACCGATACACGCTCAGCTTCAGCATGTTTGGCGATGTTATTCAAAGCCTCCTGGACCACACGGTAAAACATCTCTTTGACGACCGGTGGCGGATTTTGGGGACAGTTGCGCTCGTATACGACCGGGATGCGGGTGCGCGCGATGAATGCGTTGACCTGATGCCCGATCAAATCGCCCAAATCGGTGTCGACCAGGGCTGCAGGGCGCAGCTCAACCAACAGTGTGCGCATCTCGGACAAGGCGCCGCGGGTCAACTGGCGTAATTCTTCCAGGCGAAGCATGCCCTGATCAGGATTTTTATTCCATATGATGGGCAAGACATCGGCAATCATGCTGGCTGAGAACAGGGTTTGGGTGACGGCATCGTGCAGGTCGCGCGCCAGACGGTTGCGTTCTGCCGCGATCGCGGCAGCTTCCGCTTTTTCGAATAGCTGTGCGTTTTCAATGGCAATTCCCAATTGGTCTGCGATCGATTTAAAAAGGGTGCGGTGCGCCGCGGTGAAAACCCCTCCCTTTTGGCCAATGATTCCCAGGATGCCCAAGCGCTTGTCGCGGACTTGAAGGGGTAACAGGACGCCGGGTTCGAGTAGACCTTGTGAAATATCCGGCTCGATAGAGAGAATTTCTCCGCTATCGATCACCATCCGTCCCGCCTGCAGCATTCTACCCGCATCTGCCGGATCCACCGTGCGCTCGGGACGTAGAATATTCAACCGCAACTGACCGGACTCTTCGTCAATGAGTCCCACACCCGCTCGCGATGCGTCAATTAATTCGACCAGGAGATCCAGGGTTTTCGTCAGGGTCTCATCAAGATCCAGGGAACTGTTGGCAGTGGCAGCGACATCCAGCAGCATCTGTAATTCCCGGGTGCGTTCTTCAACACGTTGTTCCAGGTTTTGCCGGGCTTCTACCCGTTCTGTCGCATCCACAGATACAGTCAGCAAACCAACAACCTCCCCCTTCTCGACCAGCGGTGTCAGGACAACATCCCAATAGGTAATGATGCCTTTCGAATCCAGTCGCACGCTATTTTCCCGGACAGTCTCCCCGGATAAGGCGCGGTCATACAGGGGCTTGACCGTGGATTCCGTACCGGGCATGTGGTCGAAATAGTAAACGCCGGGCACGAGTCGAGCGCCCAGTGATGATGCATAACGATGCGTATAATCCGCCCAGGTAGGATTGTAACGCTGGACCCGGTACTCGCGGTCAATAATGGCAATCCCCATCGGCATGCGCTCGAAGAGCATCTCCAGCAAATTGAGCTGAAGGCCTAATCCCTGGATCAGGCAATAAAGCGAACCACAGTCTGGTCCCTGGCGTCTGCTGCCGGGAGCAGTTCGAACTGGCAGAATGCGTCCCCCTTGCCCTGGCAGGTATGTTCAATACACACCACATCGTTGCGCCCGGTGATAATATTTACAAATCCAACCAGGACACCCGCGGTGTAGGCGCAGCACGGCGTTGCGCTATGTTGATTGTGTTGCGTAAACATCCAGGCTTCGAAAGCCTGGTCAGCGCGAATACAGATCCGCCCAATCGGCCAATCCAGGTCAGTGATTTCGAATTGCCCAAACCCAGCCTGCTGATAAACCTGCAAGCAGGTCGAGAAAGCAGTCGCGCCTGACAGGTCCATTGTGGAAGTAAAAGTTTGGGCGAAAGATGCGCCGCCATTCGCGCCCGCCTGCTGGAAAACAGAATTGGTCAAGCCGGGTCCAATCAAAGCCTCGATCTGGCGCCGGATGGCCCAAAATCCTGCTTCGACATCCACCAGCGCCATACGGGCGCCGCCTAAAGAGAGAATCCCTTCGGATTGTTGAACAAGTAAATCGCGCAGATCATTGTCGGACATAGGTATGATTATACTTGGTACCTAAAATTTAACACGAATGCTCGCGGTTCTATCTTATCTGGGCAAAAAAGAAGCCAGATTTTTTTAAAAATCTGGCTTCCTGCTGCACAAATCCGGCGCTGTTACTTGACACTCCCGATGGTCAGCCCACCGACGATATATTTTTGGAGCAGCAAGTATACAATAGCCACCGGTGCGGCTACCATAAGGGCCATAGCCGAGAACGCCGACCAGGGCGTATCTCCGGAATATTGACCTGTCATATTCCAGAGCGACATCGCCAGAGTAAAATCACCGGGGTCCGTTAGAAAGAGCCAGGACGTGACAAACTCGGTCCAGCCGGCGTTAAAACCAAAAAACGCCGTCACAGCCAGAACCGGGGTTGCCATCGGCATAATAATCTTGAAAAACAACTGGTTTGGGCTGGCGCCGTCAATCAAGGCGGCTTCCTCCAATTCTTTAGGGATTGTATCCAGATACCCTTTGAGGTTCCAGATAGCGAATGGCAATTGGCCAGAAGTCAGTGCCAGCCCAACCCCCCACAATGAGTTTCGCAGGTTGAACTTAAGTGAGCCAATATCAATGTTGATCCGGTTCAACATAACAAACAGGGGGGCGATTGTAGCGATAGATGGTAAGATCAGGACTGCCAAGACACTCAACATCAGCCCTGCGCGACCTTTGTAAGTAAACCGCGAGAACGAATAAGCCGCAAAAATCCCAATTATCACCGACAACAGGGCCACACCACCCGCCAGCTTGAATTGATTCAGGGCTAATTGGGTAAAGGTGACTGGATTAGCCGTCGGTTTATCCAACACGCGCTTGTAAGCCTCAAGGGAGGCTCCAGGTGGGATCAGTCTGAATTCGGTGGGACGGGCGATATCACGCGGGTCAAGCGACAGACTCACAACCCACAGAATCGGGAATATCACGATAAAGGTAATCAGCAACGCGAGTGCCTGGTACAGAAGTTGTTTACCCAATGGAAGCTTTCTCTCTTGATCACGCATCATAATCCTCCTCTTCCATCATATGTCGTATTGCTCTGTTGCCTTAGTCATCCAATTGGTGAACAATGTCAATGCTCCCAGCACAATGAATATGATCACACTGAATGCGGCTGCGACGCCGTACAAACGTTGAACATTCACCAGATTGAAAGCCGTCGTCACCAAGATTTCCGTCTGGCGCAGCGGCCCACCACCTGACATCATGTAGATGAAGTTAAACAAATTGAAGGTCATGGTGATGCCATACACAGCCGCCGGAACCATAGCCGGGCGAATCAACGGTACCGTGATGTTCCAAAGTTGTTGCCGGGGACTGGCGCCGTCGATAGAAGCAGCCTCGTATAAATCCTTGGGAATACTTTGCAGAGCGCCGGTGGCGACGATCGTATTGAATGGCCATCCAAGCCAGATGTTAGTCACGAGCATGGCGTAATATGAAAGAGGCAACGGTAAACCAGGCAAGAACCATTTAAACGGAGGTGTAACGCTCTGGAACCAGCGGATGCGGAAAACTTCTGCCGGTATATTAAAAAGGCCGCCTATCGCAGCCAGTACCTGGTTGATAGCCCCATAATTCGCATCGTACATATTCCGCCAAACCGTGGCGATCACTAATGTGGGAAGAATGATCGGCAATACGTAAATGGCGCGGTATATACGTTTGAACCACAGGCCCTCCGTATTAAGAAGCACGGCGATCAAAACCCCGATAACGACATGAACCGGTACATTGGTAAATGTCCACACCAGGTTAAAGGTCAGGGTGCGCCAAAAGCTAAAGTTGGGGATCAGCCTGGACAGGTCTCCACTGAAGATATCCAAATAATTCCTGAATCCCACCCAATTCGGCGCTGCTGAACCGATCCGCAGGTTGCTGATATTATAATCGGTGAATGACATCCAGATCTGGTAGACAAGGGGATAAAAGGTGATGATGGCCATTACAAAGAAAGCCGGTACGAGGTAGAGGTAGGCTGCGCGAATTCTATTGGTGCGCTGCCACCATTTTTCAAACGGTGACAGTTTTTCATATGATCCTTGGGAAATTGTTTTGCTTGTCATACTCCTATCCTCTGTGATTCGTGCTTAACCGCGCACAGTATTTCGCGCGGGAGGGAGCGCTGAGTTTTTACGCTTCAGCGCCTTATCAGCGCTCCCATTGGATCATGCGATTAGTTGTAGACTACTTTCCATTAGCAGCATTCATCGCGGTGCAAGCTTCTTTAACACCATCCGCTGGTGTACTAATTCCCTCTATCACCTTGGTTAACATATCGCCAAAAGGCGTCCAGAAGTTACTAAACTCAACACTCTGCGGACGGGGATAGCCAGTGGAACTCGCCTGTGCAAAGCCGGCGTTCAAATCGTTAGCGGGTTGCACATCATCGCGGATTGGTACGTGCCCCGCCTGATTGGTATAGACCTGGGACGATTCCTTGTTGGTCAAGAACAGTGCCAGTGCGACTGCTGAATCCTTGTTCTCGCTGTATGGATTGATATAAAAGCCGTCAATGCCGTTCAGTGGGTTCGCTGAGTCAGTGGCGCTGGGAATTGGAGCCACGCCCAGGTTATCACCGAGGTCAGCCTGATAGTCGGCCAAAGCCCATGGACCGTTGACGAAGAAAGCCGTTTCCCCGTTACGGAACGGCGCTTCAGCCACGCCATAGTCAGCGTCAAAGGTTGCGCCAGCATCTTTCAGTTCCAGCAGGTATGCCAAAGCTTCTGCCCAGCCGCCCTGGTCAGCGATGCACTTATTGTCAGCATCCAGCAATTGACCGCCAAAAACACCGGACCAGCCAAACATATGGTAAGCGCCGATGAAAAAGGTCATCGGCTGACCGTCTTTGACCATCTGAAGTAATTCATCAGTCGTCTTTGGAGGTGTTTGCACGAAGGACTTATTGTAGTAGAGCGCCACAGCCTTGGCAGATTCGGGCACACCATAAAGGACACCGTCCACCTTCATACCGTCAATGGCAACTTGCAAGACATTATCCAGCTTGCCGGCTAAATAGGAATCAAGATTATCAACCAGACCCGCACGTGACAGGTTACCCAAATCGTCGTTGGGGGCTACGAACATATCTGGACCACCACCAGCGGCAATCTCAGTTTCCCATTTGTTGAAAATTTGGTCAAATGGGATTTGCAGGACGTTGATGGTCATGTCGAGGTATTCAGCTCGGGCGTTGTCAATTAGCACCGTCAAAGTGGCTTCCTCGGCACTTCCAGTCTGATACGCGTGCCACAAAGTCACTTCACCCCCCGGACCAGTAGGAGCGGCTACAGTTGGGACCTCAGTCGCTGCAGGTCCACAAGCCGCAAGTACCAAACCCAATAGGGTCAGTACCGTTAGTAGAGTAAACGTATTCTTTTTCATTTTGTTTCCCTCCTGATTATTGTTTGTCAACTGTTGAAACCAAAGGAACGAATTTTCTGTCGGAATTTCTGTTTTTAATATGTTTTTTGTTTCCCCCTTTCTCTCTTGACGCTTAACAGAGACTGTAAGTCCAGATATATAGGATCAGCAGGAATTATGCTGGTTGAGGTTGAAGTAAACGGTCGCTAATCGCACCAATGAACTCTGCTGCCCGTCGCACGATCTCGTCAACACTCGTAGTGTTGGAGACCGCCGCTTCAAACATGGCTTGCAATTGACGAGATATTTTGACATATTCCGGGATTGACGGTCGTGCATTACCGGTCGCTATCATACGCGATGTTTGTGTCAGAAATGGATCGATATCCCGACTGAGGAAGTTCTTGAACAATGGACATGGTAGAATCTGCAGTTTCGATCGATACAAATCCCCGGCGACATCAGGGTTGGTGAGTGTTTTCAAGACATCCAAAACGAGCGCGGGGCTTGGACATTGGCGTAAAATCACATAACTGATTCCACCAACTGTGGAGACCGGGTGCCCTCCCGGTGCAGACGGGGGCGCAACGTAACCAACCCGTTGTTCAAACGCATCATCATCCCAACCACTCGCACCGAGGATGATATTGCTTTCGTAACTGCCGCCGAGTGCCATCACCGCTTTCCCGTTGGCGAATATCCTGGGAGAAGTGTTCTCGTCATAGTTTACCACCTCGTCTGGGCTGGCGTGATGCAGAGATACAAGGTCGCGCAAAAACTGGAGCGCACGCCGCGTGCCGGGCGAATCCAGAATGACAGCCCCAGTTTCAGTGTCAAAGATACTGCTGCCTGTCGACCAGATAAAGGGCATAAGGTTATATACAGTTGCTTCACCGCCAGCTATACCGCCTGGAAATACCAACGGGTGGGCGTAACCGTATTGCTGTTGAATTTGCGGCTGGAGAAAGTGATGCGTGATAGCGAGTAGGTCGTCCCAATCCTGTGGGGGTTCTACGCGTTCTTGTGCAAACCAGTCCCTCCGATACCAAAGTAACGAGGCATCTGCTTTGGCTGGTAATCCGTACAATTTACCTGCAAAGGAGTTTGCCTGGACGGAGGCAGGATACAAACATTCATCAAATTCAGCGCAGTTCGGTTGGGAATCCAGGACCTGGTCGTTGAGGGCATATAGAAAGCCTGATTCAGCCAGATTCGCCACCCACACACTATCCACCATCGCGACGTCAGGTGCTGTACCGTCACCGACAGCTAAACTCAATAATGAATAAAGCGCATTGTGGCTGACCACATTAACCTGGAATTTCACGCCCAGGTTGGGGTACTCGGTGTTCCACGCTTTACAGGTCTGATCGAGCACACTCGACCAATGGGGGTCTGAACTCATCGTCGTGATGGGAGTTTCAGAAGAGGGACCCGGAGACACACGCCCTTCGACAAAGGTTCCCAAGCCTGGGCAGCGCAGGATCACGCCCTCGTATTCCAATTCCTTTAACGCCTGTCGAACCGGGGAGCGGCTGATGTTATACATCTGGCACAGTTCATGCTCCGTGGGGAGGCGATCTCCCGGACCCCACACGCCGCTTCCAATCTGCTCCTGAATAATAATTTTGAGCTGATGGTAAATCGGCACCGGTGACTTGCGATCAATGCTTGTCACTAGGTTTCTCCCTGTGCGACCCACAGCTTAACTTGTTAATTGATGTAATATAATAACATTATAATAACCAAATCGGATAATGTCAAGATCAAATTCCAGAAGGGGCGCGGAAAACCCCAACGTCTTTGATCTGTCATGGCTCCCGCCATCAGTCCCGGTTTGTGCTATTTCAGGTCGTGAATTATGATGAATTGTAAATCCAAACAGGAGGAACACAGATGCACCACATCTTGGATCACTTACTCGCAGAAGTCGCCGGCAAGGCGACCCGGGCAGAAGTCGTGGACATCGTCGCAGGCAGTCACTGGACCCTGGTTGTCATAGAGGATAACGCGGGTATCCACGGAGGACTGGCTTCTGCGCTGGACAATCAATCCGACCACCGTCATGGGAGCGAACCGCCGGTCAAAGATGCCGGGCGCCTGTTGGATTATCCGGTCAGTGATCTCCTGAATCTGTCCCGATCTGAACAGATGACAGAGGTCAGCATTGGCTTCGCGACGCTGAACGCCCTGTTGGATGTGGACCTTGGCTTATGTCGTGAGGTGAATGCGCTGGATATTATTCTGGAGCGCGGAACAGGACGTGACGTTGCCGTGGTGGGGCATTTTCCTTTTACGCCGCGGTTAAAACAGTCGGCTAAAAATTTATGGGTCCTGGAGCGCAACCCGCAGGGGGACGACCTCCCGGCATCAGAAGCGCCGGATATTCTGCCCCGCGCCGACGTTGTGGCGATAACGGGAACTTCCATCGCAAATGGCACTTTTGATGATCTGCTGGCGCATTGCAGGCAGGATGCTTTTGTCGTGGTTCTGGGAGCAACAACGCCGCTTTCTCCGGTTTTACTGGATGCCGGCGTCCATGCGATTTCCGGGACGCTGGTCGTGGACACTGAGACTGTCAGACTTGCGGTATGTCAGGGCGCGACATTCCGGCAGATCAAGGGTAAACGTCTGTTGACGATGTCCAGGAAAATATAAAAAGCTGCTTTTAGAATGAATTGAAAAGTTTAGCATTTTCATCCGGGTTCGGATGCCGCACCGCTGACAAATGGCACAAACATCACCCCGCCCAGGTCTTGTTTATCGATGGCTGTACCGCGCCTGGTGAATTTCCACAGGGTTTGGTATCCACCCTCCGGTCCAATCGGCACTATGAGCCGCCCTTCGTCGGCGAGTTGGTCAAGCAAGAGAGGCGGAAGCTCCACCGGCGCTGCGGTGATGATGATCCCGGCGTAAGGAGCACATTCTGGCCAGCCGTAATACCCATCCCCCAGTTTCTGATGGATTGGGTATCCCAAAGTCTTGAGCCTCTGCATAGCGGCATCATAGAGGGCATCAATCCGCTCAACTGTGTACACATCCATGCCCATCTCAGCGAGGACTGCCGCCTGGTACCCTGAACCGGTACCGATCTCGAGGACACGATCCCCGGGCTGCAGCGCCAGCGCCTGGGTCATCAATGCCACGATATAAGGCTGTGAGATTGTTTGCTGGTGTCCAATGGACAGCGCGTGATCCCCATAAGCACTGCGGCGCTGGGGTTCAGGCACAAACCTGTCGCGGGGAACTGTTTTCATGGCCCTTAAAACGCGTGGGTCGTTGATCCCGCGCTGCCGGATCAAAGCTACCATTTTATTGGCGTCCATGCTGCCTCAATTACAGCTATCAAGCTCGGGATAGGGAATCTTTGCCTGTCGATGCAAGACTTCCACCCCTGAAATAATCCAAACATCCAGTCGTAATGGCTCACAGCGCAGCGCCATTAAGGTAAGTTTGCCACCTTCAATTAGCGTCTCTTCCTGTACGGTACCATTGTAATAACGATAACTGCCCTGACCACCGTCAGCTTGCAAGAGAATTGTCCCCTGCCAACGGAACGTCCCGGAAACATGCTGCCAGGTCGAAAGCGCCGGGGGCAGCAGCGTGAGGGGGACAGGCGTGGTTTCAAGACTTGACAGGTCCGGCAGCGGTAATGGGGTCGCTGTAGGAAGATCATCCACAGTGATTTCAATTTTCACAGGATTGCCCAATCGGGTGGCATCAGGTTGCCGGATTTCCCATACGGACGTATAGGTTCCGAACGCCTGCGGGGCAAGCAGCGGCATGTGAATTTGAAGTGTGGAAGCGGGTAACAACGCATCAAGGGGGAACACATCAAGCGCTTCCATCAATGTCCCGGACACAAACCGCAATTGTGCGCCTGCTTGCCATGCGCATTCACCAGAGTTGCGTATCGATAGTATAGCGATAAGGGCGCTCCCCGGACCTACGACCTTAGCGGGCTCAATTCTGACCTGATCCACGCGCCCCCGGGGAATACACGGTTCCGGCAAAGGCGTTGCCGTCAAAGTTGGAAAACGTGTCGCGGTTGGGTTGGGTGTTGGCGGTGGGGAAGACGTTTGAGACGGCACTGGCGTGCCGGTCGGGTTGAGAAGATTGATAACGTTCTGCAGCGTTTGGGTCGGAACCTGCGTCTGATACCCGCGCAGGGTGAGGGGTATCCCCCCGTTTATGCCATACCACAGCCCTCCCGCAGCGATACCTAATGCCAGGATCAGCAACCATCCCCATAACATATTTTTTAGAGAGACGGTGCGCTGCCGGGGCTTGGCGCTGCCGGCAAGAGCTTCAGAATCAGCAAAACCAGTCGTGGGGTCAATATTATAGTCCGCAGGCGTCCCCTCGGGCATGCGCCATGCTTCTGCATCTTCTTTCACCAATCTGTCAATAATCGGCGTCGAATAAATTGTCGGGGTGGTGACCGTCTGCCCTTCCTGCGGGGGCATAACAGCAACCTCAACCGGGACCTTATGCACGGGAAGCGGCGTAATTCTCCCGTTAGGATTGGCCAAGCCCATCGCCTGGCGCAGCGCGGCAGCCATATCTCCTGCCCGATTGAAACGCGCAGCGGGATCTTTTTCCATGGCTTTAAGAATAACCGCCTCTAATGCCGGGGGAATCGTGGGGGCTAACAAAGACGGATGGGGGGCAGGTTCATTCATGTGCTGCATAACGATGCCCATCGGCGATTCAGAATTAAAAGGCAAGCTGCCCGTAATCACCTGGTACAATACCACGCCCAAAGCGTAAATATCCGAGTAGGTCGTACCCGGTTTACCGCTGCCCACCTCAGGCGCCATATAGGCAGGGGTGCCCACCATAGCACCACTGGCAGTCAGCCCGGAAAGGGTAAGCATTTTGGCGATGCCAAAGTCCGTCAATACCGGTTGGTCGTCTTCCAAAAACATGATATTGGCAGGTTTGATATCGCGGTGAATCATGCCGCGTTCGTGTGCGTAATCCAACGCGTCGGCTATTGCTGCGCACGTTGCGGCAATATATTCCTGCGAAAGGGACTCATGGACCAGGCGTGATTTGAGGGTTGGACCGTTAATATATTCCATCACCATATAATAGAGGTCCAATTCCTCGTTATAGTCGAAGTCAAAAACCTGTACGATATTGGGGTGGCGCAGCGTCGCTACAATACGGGCTTCGCGTTGAAAACGGACAACAAAACCTTCATCATCTGCCAGAAAGGGATGCAGGACTTTTACAGCGACAAGACGATGCAGTTGGAGCTGCTCCCCTTTATAAGACTTCGGACATACCGCCATGCCCAATGTGCTCAAGGATTTTGTATTTCCCCAAAACTTTATTGATCAGGAAATAAACACTGCTCATGGTAACTTTACCAGTCCGGGAAATAATGGTGCACCGGTGTTTGCTTTACAGGGATCTATGCAGGTTTGCAGCGCATCCCAGGCGCGAAGAAAATCCGCCTGCGGTACGAAAATATGATCTCCGGAAAACGCTGCTAACGCCATATCCCTCCCACAACACAGAGCACAACGGACGACCCAACACCTTTCATTATACCTATGAACATAGACCGGACAACAGGAACATACCAGAAGGATTCAGATTTGCGCCAGCGGATCTATAGCCTGCCACAAAAGTAGATGCTTTGACTCAGCGTTACAATCCTATATATAGCCGTTTTGGAACTACCAAAATCAATAAGACTAATTTTTTTAGCTTGAATGCGAGTCTTTGTTCCAGGATCTCATCCAGGTGGACCATCCACGCGCTGATAGGGTAACAAATGTAGTGTAAAATGGGATCCAGTTATCCACAAAAGAAAAAAGGACGGCAAGTTTGCCGTCCTTTTCTGGATTATGTTCTGCGTTTTAGTCAAGTTTGATGCGACTCACCTGGATTTGAGCGCCAAACGCATCGGGAACATTATATCGAGCCAGACCCCGTACATGGATGATGGTGCCGGTATCGCGAAGTGCAGCGAGTTGTGTGCCCAGTTCTCCCTCACCCCAAATCCCGACCCGCGTACCATTCTGATCCATGATCTGGAAATAATCATCAAATTGCGCTCCCGGCTCAAAACTGACGATAACACCTACCCAGTTCTCAATCATTTTTTCAACCACCTTGGGTGGCTCTGGTAGGCTTACGACTTCAATCTGTGTAACTTCAATTTGATAACCATTATAATCGGGCACATCTGTCAGCAGCACGCCCCATAGGCGCACCTGCGTACCGGAATCGCGTAAGTTAGAGAGTTGCTGCGCAATGCCCGGATCCCTGGATGCGATCCCATATGTGCCACTGCTGTAACCATATTTCTCGAAGTAATCGTCGAACTGGGCGCCTACGGGTGTGCTCTTGATTATACCGTACCAGTCTGCCACAACATCTGTGACCACGGCCACCGGCGAAGGAGCGGGTATGAAACCCCTCCCACCCTCGATGCGTTCGACGAGTATCTGGCAACCACCTGTGTCGGGTATACCGCAGGTAAGTTCTCCGTAAACGCTGAAGATCGCTCCGGTATCCAGCAGTGCATCGAGTGTTGCAGCTATTGCGGGATCTGTCGCGTCCATACCGTATCGAACCGGGAACAGTGTAGCCCAGGGAGTAACCTCACTTGCAGTCAGCATAAAGAAGTCGTCAGGATACGAACCAGCTTCTTGATGTGGTGTGCTGCTTAATGTACCTTGCCAACCATCCACTGCATCGGGTGTAAAGAATACACCTGGACCATCGGGCCTGACGCGTGTCACCTCAACCTGGCATTCATTAAAACCCGCAACCGCACAGTTGAGGGCACCCCAGAAATGCGCCAGTCGCCCACTATCGCGTAGATATGAAAGCTGCACTTTAACCGCATCCGACATTGGGACCAGCCCGGCGTTTCCTGCTTCTTTAGGATAAGTGTTAAATAGTAAGGGAAAGGTTGGTTGGCAGGTGGGCTGATGACGGTGCCGTACCAACCAAAGATTGGGAAGGTTTCGCCGCTATTAAGTCCGGGTTTGCATTCCCCACGGAAGAAAGCCCATTCATCGCAGGTGGAACCGTCACTGAAATGACAGATCCCATACATCCCGTTTTCATCGGTGTTTATCTCGATGACACCACCCTGTTCTTCACAGTAAACTGTTGCCGGGTTCGGCATCCCGATGACAGGTTGCGTTTCACCTTCCTGGCTCTCTTCACTGGTGGCACCAGTTTCGGTGCCTGGCGTGCATTCCCCACGGAAGAAAGCCCATTCATCACAGGTGGAACCGTCACTGAAATGGCAGATCCCGACCGTCCCGTTTTCATCGGTGCGCATCTCGCTGGTGCCCCCCCTGTTCCTCACAGTAAACTGTTGCCGGATTCGGCATCCCGATGACTGGCTCTGTATCGCCACTGGCTGACAGAGCCGCTAACTTGCATCCGTTCAATATCAGGGTGCAAAACAGTAAAAAAAGAAAGATTGATTTTAAGTTGCCTTTCATTGTATGTCTCCAATCGGTCCTTAATTTATTTTGTGTTGTGAACATTTGCTAAACGTATTTTGTGTTTTCCATGTTGATTAATCTGGTCAACTTTTCGCTGCAATTACAAAGACGATGCAATATCAAAAAGAGTTCCCATACGCGAAAAAGCGCATATCAAACTATACAGGTGACCAGGGGCTGAGCTGTACAGTGGATGGGTATATTTTCAAGTCATTTCATAGCGTTCAGTTTTTATCTCCTTATGTTATGAGATTTCTTTCCATAGTGATGACGACTTTTCCCCTGGCATGGTCTTTCTCAAAATACCAGAAAGCTTCCGGAGTTTGACTTAACGGGTAACAACCATCGATAACCGGCACGATCTTTCCGGATTCAATGAGTTCTTTTATAAAGTTCAGGTCTTTTTGACTTTGCGCCAGCGAAGCGATATTTGTTTTCTGCCCCCCGGCAGTGGAATTTCTTTTCTTTTTCCACGCCGCCTGGAAGAGTTGAGCCATCGAGCCACCAGCGACGACATAGGTTCCTTCTGGTTTTAAGGCACGCAGATAATCTGAAATCGGATGATATCCGTTCACATCCAGAATCAGGTCGTACAGCTGCCCGTTTTGGGTGAAGTCTTCTTTCTTGTAATCGATGACATGATCTGCCCCAAGCGAGCGCACCATCTCCAGATTCCTCGTGCTGCATACCGCGGTGACTTCCGCCCCGAATGCTTTGGCAATCTGCACAGCAAACGTCCCCACCCCACCAGAAGCACCGTTAATCAAGACTCTTTTGCCCAGGTTGAATGTTTCCATTGTCGCGCAAGCCCTGTAAAGCCGTCATCGCCGCCAAAGGTACAGCCGCAGCCTGCTCGAAGGTCAGGTTGTCCGGTTTAAGCGAAATAGCAGTTTCAGTGGCGCATACATACTCGGTAAATGTGCCCCGACCGGTTGCACTGGGTAAGTACCCAAAAACCGCATCTCCGGGTTTAAACTGCTTGACATGACTGCCAATCGCCTCGACCCGCCCGGCTACATCCGCCCCGAGTATTTTGTTTTTGGTTGCAGAAGGCCTCCTGGCATCAGGCGGATAAAGAACGGTTTCGCTCTCATTAAACGCCAGTCCCGCGCATTGATGGATGCCGCATAAATGCGGATCAAGACTTCATCATCCTCAGGAGCGGGTTTTTCCATCTCTTGGAGCCTAAGAACATCCGGTGAACCGTATTTTGGACAGACAATCGCTTTCATTTTCAAACCTTTCCTTTTTGCTTATCGCATAAATAGCCAATAACATATCCAAGGGCGAGAAACCTTGGAGTATTCATTCCCGTATCGAGCAGGAGATAGACGGAGGTATGAGCCGGGTTTCCAAGCGCTGAAAAGACTTCGATAATGACCATGATCAAAAAAGCTAAGGATCAATGCCTTGAAGATGGTTTTTTTACCGGGAATCCTGTCAAAGAAACGAAGCAGGAAAAAGCTGACGCACAAAGCGATCACCATGCCGCCAACCAACGCTTCAACAAGAGCCACAGGGAGTGAAGAGATCGAGAAGGCAGCTTTATACTCTGCAGCGATGGGTGATACGGAAATTACGAAGTCAGTTATCCAGAAAGCCGCGCCTCCCGCTACCGCCAACCTAAGCAGTTTCTTTGAGGACTCTCGAAAAGCCTGTCGCTTGCTTCGACCTGTGAGTTGGGTCTCCATGGTTGTTTCCTTATTCCAACCCTGCAGGTTTCGCTGCAACTACAGATGGATTGATTCTCCTGTATTGCCTCTTGCACACATAACCATCCACAATGCCAAGGAGCAAGGATCCGGATCACGTTAAAGACTGTGCCAATGATGAAGTACCGTAAGACATTATTTGTCGCAAAAAAACTTGAGGGACCTCCGATCGAGATTGTGATAATGATCAGGACGACGAAGCTTAGTATTACGGATTTTAAAATCGGATCCTTTGTTGGGGATCATGTCAAAGAAACGGAGCAGGAAAAAGCTGACGCAACCCGCGATAATCAGGCCACCAACCAAAGCTTGAACAAGCATAGGAAGATAAGAAATTGAAAGAGCAGCTCTATACTCGGCGGCGATGGGAGTCCGGGAGATTGCGTAGCTGGTCACCCAGAAGGCTACGCCTCCCGCAGCAGCCAGGATGAACACATTTTTCCAGATCACTTTTGAGCGGGTCATGTTATTTCTGCTCCCTGGCACCCATAATCAGCAGCCACAGCGTAAGGGAAAATTCCCCAATAAACCCTGCCACAGAACTCACGTAGGTTAATACGACGTTGCCCGGGAAAAAGAAGAACTGAACTGGAAACATCAGCCAGGCAAAACATTCAACCAGCAAGATGATGCCCAGGAACCTGGGAAGGGTGCCCGACTTGTAAACCAGGTAACCCAGCGGAAAGAGCCAGGCGCTGAAAAAGATCTGGGCGATCCCCGAGAACCCGTTCTTGTAGATATTCAGGGATAACATCGCCAGGGCTTGCAGTTGATCGGCCTGGAATGCTTTCAAGTAATCCGCACCGCTCAAGATCAATTGGCTGG
>CAVOYE010000003.1:0-232818 GCA_963700595.1 uncultured Chloroflexia bacterium | reverse complement strand
GAATTTATTCAAGGGCTGCAAAGAACGGGACCTGTCAAATGGCTTGCAATGGCTGCGCGAACCACCGGAATGGGGATTTAGCGATCAGGGGCTGGCGATTGAGCCGGAAGAAAAAACGGATTTCTTCCGCATGGGCGATCATGTGGCGGATAACGCCTGCTATCTCTACGTTGAGATGGAGGGCGATTTCACGCTGGTGGCAGAGGCGCAGGCGGAGCTGGTGGGATTTGGCGACGCGGCAGCGATGATGGTCCGCGCGCGCGAAGACCTTTGGGCAAAGCTGTGCCTGGAGCGCAGCCCGATTGGCGATATCTCTGTGGTCAGCGTGGTGACGAACGGTAATTCTGATGATGCTAACAACGAACGCCTGGCATCGCCGGCATGTTACCTGCGGGTGACCCGGAAGGGCAACACTTTTGGCATGCATTACAGCCTGGATGGCACGATCTGGCGCTTTGTCCGCACCTTCATCATGGATATGCCGGAGACCGTGATGGTGGGGATTCACGCCCAGGCGCCGTTTGTAGGGGGGTGCAAGGTCCTTTTCAAATCCCTGGACCTGTATGGGATTCCGGTCGCGGATTACAGGTCAGGGGAGTAGACGGCAACCTTTCTGGAAAGTGACCAAGGGTAAATTGTATATAATCTATTTCAGTGTATATATGTGCAGGCACAAGATAGCACGAAAAGGAGAATAAAATGATGAAACAGTTTAATTTGACCACCGCTGCCAGCAAGCGCTTGATTGGTAAAGGTATGGCGCAGCATCCTGATATTCAGCGGGTGCTGGAGAAGGGCACGCTGCTGATCATCGCCGGCACGACGAATGGCTATGTCGCTGAAGAGATTCTCACGCAATTGGGACAATTAGAAGGTTTTTCACGCGTCGGTTATCGCCGGGGCATGACAACAGCGCCTGGCGCAAAACCCCTGAAAGCGGAATATACCGGTGATGTAGTTATTGTGGATGGCGTGTGGCAGAAAGGTGTGGATGTGTTCACCGCTGCCGATAGTTTGAAAGCCGGGGATGTGGTTTTGAAAGGCGGTAACGCCTATGACCCCTACGGGCAAGCGGCGGTCCAGGTGGGGCACCCGGTTGGTGGAACAGTCATGGCAGTCGTCCCCAAGGTCATCGGCTCAAAGGTGCAGCTCATTATACCGATCGGGCTGGAGAAACGCGTGATGGACGATGTAACAGATCTGGCAAAGCTGTGCAGCGCCCTGGATGCCGAGGGTCCGCGCCTCTATGTTATGCCCGGGGACGCCTTCACCGAACTGGAAGCGATTAACTTATTGACCGGCGCAGAACCGGTTGTACTCGCTGCCGGGGGTATTTATGGCGCGGAAGGCGCCGTGTGGCTGGGCATCAGTGGGACAGAGGAAGCGGTTGACGCCGCGATGGCTTTGTTGAAATCGGTGGCGCAGGAACCGCCGTGCGAGGTATGAGGATAAGGCGTAAAACGTAAAACGTAAAACGTAACTTCTTATACCTTACTTTGCATCTACGACTAACCGGAGGACAGGGCGTATGCTCAATGATCAGAATTATACATGCTGCCAATGGGACATGGTTGAATTGGCGTTCAGGACGACCAAAGAACCTGCAGAGCCTTTCAGAATAACCTTTGGCGCTGTATTCCAGGGTCCGGACGGACAGACGATGATTGTACCTGGTTTTTATAATGGTGATCGGGAATTCATGATTCGATTCTCCCCACCTGCTGTCGGGAACTGGGCATTTACATCCTATGCCAGTTTGCCCTCCCTGGTAAATTACCAGGGTGTGGTGATCTGCTCAGAGCAGACAGATTCCAACCGTCACGGACCCATCGTCATCCATTCTGATCACCCGCAGAAATTCGCCTATGCCGACGGCAGTCCCTATTTTTTAATGGCTTTTGAATGTGACTGGCTGTTTGCGCTGGATGCGGATAATACCACCGAAATGCCAAAAACACGCCAGCTCGTTGACGCGATAGCCGCGCAAGGGTTCAATCATGTGGTGATGAACGTCTTTGCCTATGACGTGCCGTGGTCAAAAGACCCTAATCTGAAGCCGGAACATGAATACGGCGCGCCTGTGATATTCCCGTTTGGCGGGACCAATGCCGAACCGGACTTCTCTATGCTTAACGTCGCCTTTTTCCAGCACCTGGACCGGGTTTTGAGATATCTCGATCAGAAGGGGATTGTCGCCCATCTGATGATTTATGTGTGGAATAAACTGGTTAATTGGCCTGGGATGTATTCTGCTGCGGATAACGCTTATTTTGATTACGTCATTGCCCGGTACCAGGCATTCCCCAATGTCGTCTGGGATGCTTCCAAAGAAGCTTTGGGTTACGGGCGCTGCGATATGAACTACGTCATCGAACGTATCCAGCGGGTTCGACGTCTGGATGCGCATCAGCGACTGCTTACTGTCCACGATTACGCATTTTGCGCGAAATACCCGGAACAGGTCGATTTTATCTCCATCCAGGTATGGTGTACCGACCTCTATCGCCGGATGTTGGAAGTGGGTGAAAAGCATGCGGATAAACCGGTGTTCAATATCGAACACGGTGGCTATGAGCAAAGCCCGTATGTGGTCTTCACCGGGGATTACATCAATCCCGAAACATGCCTGGAGCGGAATTACGCCTGTTTGTTCGCGGGTGTGTATTCCACATATTATTGGCAGGGCACGTCCTGGAACGTCATCATCCACAATCCAATGGAATTAGCCCAGGGCCAAAGGCCTTTCTTCAGCTACTACCGCGCTATGGCAGCGTTGTTTGAACGCTTTGAATTCAGCCAACTTTCACCCGGGCAGACGCGCCATTCCAGCGGACTGGAGCTTAGCAACGGCAGCGATACCTACCTGTTTGTGGTTCCCAGGGAAAATTATGCTATCCATCTGGGTTTGCCAGAGACACTGGGCGATTCAGCCATGGTGACCTGGTTTAATCCCTTTACAGCAGAATACATCGTGATCGGGCTGACCGAAAAGCAATCCTGGCACGAGTTTATCTCCCCCTGGGAAGGGCAAATGGCGGTGCTGATTCTGGAGAAGAGTAAGGTTTAAAACGTAAAATAAACGTTCCCCCGTATATAAAAGAGCATACCGTTCCAGCTTTTGCGGAACGGTATGCTCTTTTATATACAAATATCGTGAAAATTGCCTTTAACCGGTGCTCATTTGACGGTACGATTTTCCGGGTTATTTTTGTCCCAGCAAACCGCCCAGCCCCTGTACGATCCCTCCCAGGTCAGGTCCGTTCCCGGCGCCATTTACCAGTCCGTCGATCTGGTCCGCGAGGGGAGCGGGTAGTGCGTCCTTGAGGTAGTCGAGGACCATCGTCACAGCTTGTTGGGCTTGTTTCTCCGTAATACCTACTTTTTCAGAAATCATTTTTACAATGGCATCCATTTTTATTTCTCCTTTATTTGCGTGTTATGCACTGTTCACAGTGCGTGGCCTTAGAAAAATGCCTGCTACAGGCATTTTTCTAAGGAATGTCTTTTACAGAATATCAAACAATCTGGTAACGCTATTTTGTCTTCAGCAGGTCTCGGATTTCTGTCAGTAACTTTTCTTCCGCTGAAGGTTCGGGTGGCGCTGCGGGTACCGCCGGTTTTTCGTTGGCTTTTTGGATCTTTGTCATGCTGCGGACAATCATAAACATCACAAATGCGATGATCAAAAACATGACCACAGCCTGGATGAAATTGCCATAGCTAATTACAGCTTCGCCAACCGTGATGGACAGGCTGGTAAAATCCAGCCCACCTAAAATGATGCCGACTATGGGCATGATAATGTCATTGACCAGTGAGCCAACAATCGCTCCAAATGCTGCCCCAATAATGACGGCGACAGCTAAATCCATTACATTCCCTTTATTGATAAAATCTCTGAATTCTTTCAACATGTGTTTCTCCTTTTGTTTGATTATTCTGTTTCTTCAACGGTTTAGTACTCTATAAGGCGGGGTAGTTCTTTCGCCTGCGCTACCCAATTCTCAACCATTTTTTGTGTCGGTAGAAGCTTTGTCAGGTTCTCAGATTCGTTAATTTCAGATAACTTTGCGTATAGATTCGCTGGATTCCGCATGGCCAATTCTGCGATTGTATCGACGCCGGCGTGCTCAAGTAAATCCGAGTAGACACCAGCCACACCGCGTATGCGTGTAAGGTCAGCGCGGTTGGCTAATCCCAGAATTGTGCGCGGATCTGAGGCTACGAGTTCAGCTGTAGATTTGCGCTGTTGCGGTGTTGCGCAGACTGCCAACAGCTGTTCTGAATTATAGACATTCAACATGTGCATATTTCTTTCCAGGTCTTCGGTTAAACCTTTTAATCGATTGATCGGTATTGCCATTATTATCCCCACTTATGAATTTATTTGCTGCAGGGCAGCACGAATCTATCATACGATACGAACATTACAATTCATATTACGAATGTAGATTCGTTAATCGTCTTTATTCTGCATACGCAATCTGTTCTATTGTTCGGTTTCAGTTTGGTGGCTAATGCAAGATATCACCCATAATCATTACAATATGAACGGGAAGATAGGTGGCGGTGCGGAACAACTATGGTTTTACTGCCCGAGTAGCTTCCCGCACCGCCACACGTTATTTTGGGGTGTACCGTTTGGCTTTGCCAAACAGTACACCCCAGTACAAAATGCGGCGCGGGAGCCATGATTGGGCACCGACGATGGCTTATTCCGCGCTGCTTAAAGAACTCGCCCCCCTTTCCAGGGGCTCTTTCTTAGAATGCACCCTGACCCATGTGTGTGTTTCAGTTTTCTGGCAAAGGAGATAAATAGCCGTATGAACATTGGAGTCGATAGCAGTTTTGGATTATTCATCATCCAATTCAGATTTACCTTCGGACCAAAACTGCCAGGGGCATTTCAGAAATCTGGCGAATTTCTCCTTTTTTCGATCTCGCCAGATTTCTGAAACGCACCCCTGACCCATGCATTTCTTGACGCTAAATACATGACCTGCTATAGTAGTTCTACGCACAGTCATTAACCAGGAGGCGTGATTTTGGAGAATATCTCGCAGCGGATACTGGTCATCGATGATGATGCGGCGATCTTGCGCCTGGTCAGTGACAAGCTGCGACAGGCGGGATTTGAAGTAGCAATCGCTGTCTCCGGTGAGGTTGCATTGGAGATTATTGAACAGCACGGACTGCCGCATCTGGCTATCGTTGACCTCCATTTGCCCGGTATTGACGGTTTTCAGTTTTGCAGAATGGTTCAGGCTTACTGTGACCTGCCGGTCATATTCCTCACTGCGGTGGATGATGAGGAAACGATCATTCAAGGCATTGAGCAATTCGCCGAGGACTATATCACAAAACCTTTCAGCCCCCGTGAATTGGTGGTTCGGACGCAGCGTGTACTCCGGCGCATCGGTGATTTCGCCTACACCTCCGCACCCGTCATAAAGGTGGATGACCGGTTGGCTTTTCACTTCAGCCATCAACAAGCCTTCGTCAATGACAAAGTTGTATCATTGACACCAACAGAAACAAAACTGCTCTATATTCTCATGCGTAATGCTGGTCGAACCGTCAGAACTGATTTTCTGCTGCAGCGCCTATGGCCTTTAGAAGAGGTGTATGAGGATACGCTGCGGGTCCACATGTACCGGCTGCGCAAAAAAATCCAGGATCCAATAGCCGGCAACCGCTATATTATGACTGAAAGAGGTTCCGGTTACCGCTTTGCACCCTGATTTCAAGGAGTAAGGTCAATGGCGAATACTGCCAGTGTAAAATTATGTTTACTGGGTGATTTTGCTGTGGGCAAAACAAGCTTAGTGCGCACCTTTGTATACAGCGTATTTTCTGATGACTATATCAGCACAATCGGCGTCAAGGTTAGCCGGAAGACTGTGGCTATCCGCACCGGGGATGCCGTTGTGGAACTGACGATGATGTTGTGGGATTTAGCCGGCAGTGAGGAATTTGATAGAATCCGGACCAGCTATATACGCGGGTCCGCAGGGGTCATTTGTGTTTGTGATATAACGCGACCGGAAACACTTGCCAGTGTGAAATGGTATGCTGAGGAAGTGGCTAAAGTGGCTCCGGAAGCGAAATTTGTTTTAGCTGCTAACAAATCTGACTTATTGGCTGCAACCGAAGCAGGAAAACGCCCCGTTCTTGATGTACAGCACGTCCAGACGGCAGCGGAGTCTTTAGGGGCTCCCTATTATTTCACGAGTGCCAAAACCGGAGACCAGGTTGAATCGCTTTTCCGGAATCTGGGTTCACTGGTGTTGTCTGGTCGAAAAGTGACGTGACTGTGGATACCCAATTAGCAGAACGTATTTTCCAACAGCAAAAACTGGCTTTTGCTGTGACAGATCGGGCGTTTGTCATCACCGAGGTGGGGGGGATGTTGAAATCCTGGGTAACAGTTCTGCCAATTTCGTAGGTTGTGATTTGATAGAGATATTTCCCGAATTATCAGGCAGCGAACGCGAACTGATCAGGATCATGCAGGGCGCTACTGCCAGCCTGGATATAGATTGGATCAATCGTGAAGGGGCGGAAGGGGAGACGCTTTATCATAATTTGCTTGCCATGCAGCACAAGAACGCGGATGGGCAGGTAACCGGTCTGTTGTGCCTGGTTCAGGATTGCACGACCGCGGGAGAGCTGAAGCAGCGGTTAAGTCAAAGCCACAACGAACTCCGGCTTGCACAGCAGCAGATGGTGATGCAGCGTGCTGCATTGGAGACTGCCAATGCTGAACTTCAACAGCTCGATGCGCTAAAGTCAGCTTTTGTGTCGGTAACGGTTCATGAACTCCGGTCACCGCTTACCGTAATCCTGGGTTACCTTGAAATGCTGATTGATGAAGATCAAGGGCAACTCAACGAAATCCAGCATGAATACCTTGCTATGGTTCAAGATTCTGCTGTACATCTCTCAAATATCACTGATAAATTGCTGGATGTGGCCCGTATTGATGTGGACCGTGTGGCGTTGTTCATGAAGGAAGATGACCTGGAGGTCCTGGTGCATGAGGTTGTCAGAGGCGTCGAAAGTGATGTGGAATCCAGAGATCTGCAGCTGGTGATAAAAACCTCTCCAGGATTGCCACGGATTTTATGCGACCCAAAACGTACAGCCCAGATTATTGGCTGCCTTGTAAGAAATGCAGTGTTTTACTCATTGCCCCATGGGAAGATCGAGATCGTTATGGATAAAGCGCAGGAAGTGGGATTTTTGCAACTTTCTGTGATGGATACAGGAATAGGTATTGAAATTGGCGAACAAGATAGAATATTTAAACGGTTCTTCCGGGGATCAAATGCACGTCAGAGCCGGACGGGCGGGGTCGGGCTGGATCTGTATATCGCCAAATCGCTGGCAGAACTGCAGGGTGGGCGCATCTGGTTTGAAAGTGCTGTTGGAGAAGGCAGTTCGTTCCACGTGACTTTCCCTGAAAGCGCGTAAAGACCAGTGATGGTTTCGTGCTACGCTCCTTACGCTTTACGCATTACGCTTTATCTCCCCGTACCGCCACGCTTCATCGTACATGGCGATGATATTTTCCACTGAAGTATTGGGCTGCAGGTTGTGGCACGGGGCGACGATGTACCCGGTGCCGTCCACCGCCAGGGTATCGATGCAGGTGCGAACTTCCGCACGCACTTCTTCCGTGGAGCCGAAGGGCAGCACGTACTGGTTATCCACCGCTCCATGAAAGCATATCTGGTCTCCAAACTTCGCTTTTAGCTCCGCGCGTTCCATCCCGGGGCATGTCCATTGAATGGGATTAAGGATATCAATGCCCATCTCGATCAGCAAGGGTATAAAGGGTCGGCAACTGCCGTCATCGTGGTGGAAGACTTTGATGCCAAATTCATGACACAGGTCGATAAAGCGTTTGTGGTGGGGGGCGTAGAACGTTTTATACATCTTCAGGCTGATCAGTGGTCCCGTCTGGCTGCCCAGGTCATCTGTGACCTGGGCAATATCAATCAAACCCGCGCATGCTTCGAACGCCCGCCGGTGGTGGTCGTAGAAGAAGTCGCTGATACCGCTCACAATCACGTGGGTAAGTTCAGGATCCTCCAGGGGATCGATCAGCGATTGTTCCAATCCCCGGAGCATATTGTGGAAATAGAAAGGCGCCATATAGCCCCACATCAGCACGCGCTTTTTCCGGGCTTCCAATGCCTGTTCCCGCATGGTTGAATAATCAAACCAGTCGGCTCTGGGCCATGTGTAATGCCGCAGATCATCGATGGATTTAGCGTAAGCCAGTGGGTAGAAGAATTGTTCATCATAACTCCCGGTCGCGTATTGCATGCGGCGTTTGCGAATGCCCCAGAAGTCCACCGTTTCATCGGATGGGACTTCTGGTAATGCCGGACCCCGGTAGCTGGGGGCAATGCTGTTCATACCGTCGATGTGGAGCGCGTCGCGAACGTCAACATCCGCGCCAAAATGCGCCTGAAGCTTTGCCCATACCTCGGGGGTTGCCCAAATGTCCGTGGGGATGCGGTCTACTGGTTGGTGATTTATAGCTGCAAGCATGCGTTCTCGACTGTTCATTGTGTCTTGCTACTCCTTGGTTTGGGATTAAGGGCAGTGTAGCACAAAACGTAAGGAGTAAAACGTATCACTTCTTACTTTTCACGTTTTCAAGTACAATTGACACGTTTTGTATCCCACATGATGAAAGGACGCCAATGCAAACATTGCAGCATTCCCAAACGTTCGCTCACGACGCGGTTGAAATACTGCAGAACCTGGTCCGGTTTGATACTACCAATCCACCCGGTAACGAGGGTCCATGCATCCGTTATATTCAGGCACTGTTGGAGGCTTCAGGAATTCCCACTACCCTCATTGCCGCAGATCCGGAGCGTCCCAACCTTGTGGCGCGGGTGAAAGGCTCGGGTTCAGCAGCTCCGCTGCTCCTGTATGGGCATGTGGACGTGGTCACAACCGCGAACCAAACGTGGACCCACCCGCCGTTTGAAGGGCGCATAGCTGGCGGATATATCTGGGGGCGCGGGACACTGGATATGAAGGGCGGTGTTGCCATGATGCTCAGCGCACTGCTGCGCGCGAAGACAGAAGATATACCCCTGCCCGGTGATGTCATTTTTGCAGCGATGAGTGATGAGGAAGCGCTGGGCACTTGTGGTGCGGCGTATCTGGTCGAGGCGCACCCGGAGTTGTTTGCAGGGGTTAACTATGCCATCAGTGAATTCGGCGGGTTTACGATGCAGGTTGCCGGGAAAACCCTTTATCCGATGGCGATCTCGGAGAAGCAGTCCTGTTTTATCACCGCGACGATCAGCGGGGATGGGGGCATGGCTCAATACCGGTCAGGAACGGCGCGATGGCGAACGCCGCGAAATTCCTGACGCTGCTGGATAAATACAACCTGCCGGTGCACGTTACGTCCGCCGCGCGCACCATGTTTGAAACCATGGCGGACTCCCTGGGTGGGTTTCAGGGATTTATCCTCAGGCAGTTAACCCACCCTTTATTGACCAACCTTGTATTGAACGTGATGGGCGCGCTAAAGAGGCAGTTCAGCGCCTTGCTGCACAATACGGTCAGCGCGACAGGGATCAAAGGCAGTGAGATCGTCAATGTGATTCCCCATGAAGTGACCATTGCGCTGGATGGCAGGCTGCTGCCAGGGTACAAACCGGCGGATTTACTGGCGGAACTTGGCGCCCTGGTCAAAGGCAAGGTGGACGGCATTACATTTGAGGTACAGAAATACCAACCAGGTCCTGCGGAACCCGATATGGGTCTGTTCCCGGTCCTGCAGGCGATTCTCAAGGCGATGGATCCTGAGGGCCTCCCACTGCCCTTTATGCTGCCAGGGGTTACCGACGCGCGCCTGCTGAGCAAACTGGGCATCCAGACCTATGGATTTCTCCCCATGCAGCTGCCCGCCGGTTTCAATTTCTCGAACACGATTCATAGCGCGGATGAGCGTATCCCGGTGGCTGCAATGAAATTTGGCGCTGATGCTATCTTCGAGCTGCTGCAAAGGTTCGGAGATGGGGCGTGATGCGTCATTTAAATTATGTTGACAGGAGTGCTGAATTGTGAAAAACGAACGGACGCGGCATTTGGGTAACAAGGATAGCGAAATCATCACGCATTTTGCTGTACGCACTATGAGTTTATGACATGAAACCGACCACACGTTTGACCCTTATTACGTTTTTGCTTTTTATGTCGCGGGGCATGATTTTACCCCTCAGTTCAGTATTCTGGCGGTCGCTCGGGGCGAGTTACCTTGCAATTGGTCTGCTGAGTACGGTAACCTCGATCACCACGATTATAGCCAGCCCGTTATGGGGCAAAGCCCTGGACCGCACCCAGCAGCGGCGGCGCTTTCTGATGGGGGGATTGGTAGCTCTTTCGATTGCCACAGGTCTTGTTGCGGTCGCACCGACCTATATCTGGCTTTTTCCTATCTACGTTTTTATGACCTTCGGTCAGGTAGCGTTCAGCACATCCAGCCTTGCATTAATGGGTGACTGGTTCGAGTATGAAGCAGCTGATAAACCGCTTCTGCCGGGAGCAGACTCCACATCGGGACGGCGGATGGGAACGTACCGCGGTCTGGCGTCCCTGGGATTTGGACTGATGGCTTTCACATCCGGGACCATTGTCGAAAACTTCACCATCAGAACCCCGTTTATACTCAGCGCGTTATTCCTGGCAGTGGGATTTCTACTTGCCCTGGGCGTTCGCGAAGCGCCGGCACGGCAGGAACAACCAGTTGGTGAAATCACGGATGAAAAAGTCTCTGAGAAAGTGCAGGACGCACCAGCTGAGAATGCTCTGCCACCTTTACCTCTATCGCCCTTGCTGGTATCGTCTTTACTCTGGTCGCTGGCGTTTGGTGCGGTTTACGCGGTGTGGGCGAACTTCATGGTGGATGAGATAGGATATACAGCAGCGCAGACTTCGCGGTTGTGGTCCCTCGCATCGCTATCAGAATTCCCTCTGATGATCGTGACAGGCTGGTTGTCGGACCGGACGGGCAGGCTGCCCATGCTGACGATGGGATTTCTTGCCTGGACCATAGTTTTTACCGGTTACCTTGTGGTGCCTGTTATGCCGTGGATTTTGGGTGTCCAACTGCTCCGCGGTTTTGCGTTCTCCGCGCACACAGCAACATCGATGACCTATGCCGCAGAAGTTAGGAAACGGGCGGAACGGGGGCGGATTTCCGGTTACTACAGCACCGCCGGCGCGCTGGGTTCTATTCTGGGGGCGACCCTGGGGGGCGCGGTGACAGAATACCTGGGTTTCCGGATTTTGATAGGGATCTGTGCAGGACTGATCTTTACCGGGGCTGTGTACCTGGCGGTCGAATCGGTGAAGCGGGGGAAAATACTGCGTAATTTGTACAGCATAAAGCGTCAAGCGCCAGACGTGTCAAGTCCTGCATAATCGGTCGCCTGGTGTTAAAGACGAAGCACATACTGTGGAAAAATATTAACCTGATGAGAACAGAGCTTAATTGAAGCTAACGAACAGGTCTATCTTACAGGTAACATTTATAGAGAACGCATTGCCCTTTACTTTTGATGCTTTATAGGACAACTATGAAACCGACAACACGCTTAACCTTGATCACATTTCTGCTTTTTATGTCACGGGGGATGATCGGTCCCATCAGCTCTGTGTTCTGGCGCTCGTTGGGCGCCAGTTACCTGGCGATAGGTTTGCTCAGCACTGTGACGTCCCTGACCGCGATATTAGCCAGTCCTGTGTGGGGCAGGGCAATGGACCGCACCCAGCAGCGGCGCAGTTTCCTGATCGGGGGGCTTGCGGTGATGGCTTTGTCCACCGGTTTCGTAGCGCTTTCCCCCGGATATACATGGCTGTTTCCCATTTACATTTTTATGTCCCTTGGACAGGTCGCCTTTGGCACCTCCAGCCTGGCATTGATGGGTGATTGGCTGGAATATGACGCGGGTGGGAAGGCGTCCCCGTCAGGTACCGAGCCAAACGCGGGACGCCGCATGGGCACATACCGGGGGTTGGCATCCCTGGGTTTTGGACTGATGGCTTTCACAGCAGGCACGATTGTCGAAAGGTTTTCAATCCGGACGCCGTTTGGATTAAGCGCACTTTTCCTGGCGTTGGGATTTCTCCTTGCGCTGGGCGTGCGTGAAGCGCCGGCGGGTGAGGGTGAAGTCCAGGTTAACCAACCCGATGTAGAAAGTGTTAAGCCTTCACCTGCTCAGGACGCTGTTGCGACTCCTTTACCTCTTGCGCCTTTAATGATTGCGGTTTTACTCTGGTCGTTAGTGACCGGTGCGGTCTACGCTGTGTGGGCGAACTATATGGTGGATGAGGTTGGTTTTACCGCAGCGCAAATGTCGCGTCTGTGGTCGCTGGCATCTTTGTCAGAGTTCCCGCTGATGATTGTGGCAGGCTGGTTATCTGACCGGACAGGCAGATTGCCGATGCTGGCGCTGGGCTTTGTCGCCTGGACCGCAGTCTTTACCGGTTATCTGTTGGTGCCCATGTTACCGTGGATTATGGGCGTGCAGCTTATGCGCGGATTCGCCTATTCCGCGCATACCGCGACGTCCATGACCTACGCTGCTGAGGTGCGGAAACGGGCGGAACGCGGAACCATATCCGGTTATTACAGCAGCGCCGGCGCGGTGGGCTCGATCCTGGGCGCAACGTTGGGCGGTGCTGTGACGCAGTTTATGGGCTTTCGCGCATTGATCGGGATGTGCGCGGGTGTCATTTTTGCCGGGGCGATCTATTTGGGTGTGGAGGCGCTGCGGAATAGGGCATAAAGCGCAACGAGCCAGGCGTCCGGACCGGGTCATGTGAACACCAGGCGGAAGGGGTATCCAGTCAAAGTGACGATTGATAGTTACCGCCTATTATTATTTTGTTCTAGCTTGGTTGAAACAGGCTGAAAGCATCGGGCGATTGCCCGCACGGCTAAACAGGAAGCCGTCATTTTGGTTGATCTGTACACTATTCGCCAGGTCGTTCTACTCTTAGATTATCATGTGCAGATACGCTGGTCTAGCTCATCTTCGGCGAGGTGGATGTGCCGGCGCTGCATATCGCTTTTCTTGAGGAGACTTTGTGATGAAGGATCTTGGGAGTGCCGCACCCCAGTGCGGCGCTAATGATGACAATGATAACCGCTCCCTTGAGCGATCACCCCAGCAACATCGGGGATGGTATTCGCGCGGTTACCTTCCTCACTTCGATTCACCGCATATCATCCAGCACATCACCTACCGCCTGGTCGATTCGCTTCCTCACGCTGTATTGGAACAAATGCAGGCAGAGATCGCGGCATCGGATCGGGATGAGGAGAATCGCAAAGCAGAACTGCGCCAACGAATTGAGCACTACCTGGATGCTGGCTACGGTTCCTGTGTGCTGCAGGAGCCGGAAGTTGCAGCGTGTATCGTGGATACCTGGTTCCATTTTGACGGGGACCGGTACCGTCTGCTGGAGTGGGTCGTTATGCCTAACCATTGCCATGTATTGATTGAGCCTTTTGAGGGCGCCCCGCTGGGAAAGATCGTGCTGTCATGGAAGAACTATACGGCAAGGTTTATCAATAAATATAAAGCCCGCACTGGGGTGCGGGGCTCCCAGGGGTGCAAGGCTCCCAGGGGCTCCCAGGTGCAAGGCTCCCAGGAGGTGCAGGATTCGCAAGGGGTGCGGGGCTCCCAGGTTTGGCAGCGAGAGTATTGGGATCGTTTCATTCGCGGAGAACGTCACTATCTGGCAGCAAAAAGCTATATTGTTATGAACCCGGTGAAGGCGGGGTTGGTGACTCAGCCCGAAGATTGGCCATGGAGCAGCATTCATCATAGAGGATGAATGCTGACTGATCAATCATCCAGTCATGGCTCTGGGAGTGTTGGGAGTGCCGCACCCCAGTGCGGCGAAGTGAGTGCACTGCCTGCCGTGCCCGCTTTGGGGTGCGCGTTCTCATTATTAGCCCCTGCATTGGCTCTGGTATGTATTACCCGTTGTAATAGAATGCCCGGTTATGTAGGGGGTGCGCCTAAGTAGGAAACTGGTTGCCTTTCCGAAGAATAATGTATACACTATAGTTACAACTGAACACCTTAGCTTTATTCACAGGAGGTGAGTATGGCTGTTGTGATTGAAGTGCATGAGCTGCGTAAAACTTACGGCACAACCATCGCCGTAGACGGTATCTCGTTCCACGTTGAAAAGGGGGAGATCTTCGGGATCGTTGGTCCCAACGGCGCCGGTAAAACAACAATGATCGAATGCATCGAGGGCCTCAGGCATCAGGACAGTGGTGAGGTCAGTTTACTCGGTCTGAATCCGCACGCTGACCGGCGGATGCTTGCCGAGAAAATAGGCGTGCAACTGCAGGAGTCCGGGCTACCCTCTAAACTACGGGTCGGTGAAGCCATGCGTTTGTTCGCATCTTTTTACAGGCAAAACGCCAATACTGACCATCTCCTTGAAATTCTAGGGCTGGCTGAAAAACGTAAATCAGCTTTCGGCAAGCTCTCCGGTGGACAAAAGCAGCGCCTGTTTATCGCGCTGGCGCTGGTCAATAATCCCCAGGTGGTCTTTTTTGATGAACTGACCACGGGCCTCGATCCGCAAGCCCGTCGTTCCATGTGGGAGCTGGTGAAAAATATCCGCGACCTGGGCTGTACGGTGTTCCTCACCACGCACTTTATGGAAGAAGCTGAGCGTTTGTGCGATCGGGTGATGATTATCGACCGGGGGCAGATTGTCGCGCTGGATAGTCCGGAATCCCTGATCCGCTCTCTGGGTGCGGAAAGGCGCCTCGTTTTCACCTTCCCGGAAAACCAGATCCTTCCGCCTCTGGAGACGCTTCCAGAGGTGACGCGGATAGACTACGCCGGTGAACGCGTCATTATTTACGGGCAGGGGGAGCGTTTTGTGAGCTCTGTTGTTGACGCCCTGGAGGTCGCTGGCGTGATGTTCCTCGATTTGCGCACGGAACAGCCCAACCTGGAGGATGTGTTTCTCACCTTGACCGGAAAGGAGATGCGTGATTAACATGAAAACCTTCCGCAATCTTTTAGTCATGAATTTTCTGTTGTATCTCAGAGAGCCTATAGGTGCATTCTTTACGCTGCTGTTCCCGATGCTGCTGGTGGTGCTCTTTGGGGCGATGTACGGCAATACGCCTTCGCCGATGTTCGGCGGATATGGCTCGATGGATGTCTCAATGCCAGCTTATACCGCTTTGGTGTTGGGGACCGTGGGCATGATGGGTGTGCCCATTACGATCAGCGGTTATCGCGAGTCCGGTGTGCTGCGCCGGTTTAAAGCCACAGCGCTGCGCCCCGCTGTTTATATCCTGGCGGATGTGGTGGCTAACCTGTTAATGACGCTGCTGGGTATGGTGGGCCTGGTGCTGGTAGGCTGGCTCCTGTACCGCGTGCGCTTCGAGGGCAACGTGCTGTATGTGCTCATGGGCGTCATCCTCGGTGGACTGGCAATGTGTTCTGTGGGCTACGTCATTGCCAGTCTGGCGCCCGGCGCCCGTTCCGCCCAGGTGATTGGCATGGCGCTGTTTTATCCTATGATGTTTCTGTCCGGTGCGGGTATCCCGCTCGAGGTGCTGCCCGAAAGTATCCGAAAGATTTCAAGGTTTTTGCCCCTCACCTATGTGGTGACGCTGCTGCGTGGTTTGTGGTTCGGGGGTGCATGGCGCGACCATTTCCTGGATGTCGGCGTCCTTGCGGGTGTGCTCGTGATCTGTACGCTGGTATCCGCGCGCTTTTTTAGATGGGAGTGATAAACAAAGAAGTAAGGAGCAAAAAACCGTATGGCGTGTTGCGTATTGCGTATTGACTCCGTTGTGCTGCTTCACCTTGTAAAATCGAACCCATACTTAATAAGCAACACGCAATACGCGTTATTATCTATGACAACCAAACCGCAAGATTTTTCATCAGAAATTCGGATTTCATTGCAGCCGGTGCTTGTCACTTTTATTATCATCGCAGTTCTACTCATTTTCACAGCCTCTGATGATTTAATTGACAGAACGATTTCGATGGTCATGGCGCTACTCCTCGCGAGTGGCGCAATTACCTTGTGGCAATTGGATGACAAGCATCCGATTCTGGCGAGATGGTTAGCAATTGGCCTGACCTTGTCCTTAATTTCAGGGTGGGGGATTTGGCAGCGCGTGCCCGAATCCCTTTATCTGCTCCTGCTGCCCGTCGCCCTTGCTTCTGCGCTGATCGATGTTCGTGCGGGTATCATCTGCGCCGTTGGTCTCAGCGCGCTCTCGGGTTTGATGCTTGCCCCGGCAAATCCATGGCGCCTGCCCGTGACTGCAACTGCATGGATGGTTTTTCTGGTTAGTTTATGGGGGTTGGTCGGTATCCTACTGGCGATCTACTTGCCCATCGAGAAACTGGCATTATGGGCCTGGCATTATTATCGTGAAGCGCATGTGTCACTGGAACAAGCCCGTGACAGTAAGGTGCAGTTAGCACAGATGGTCGAGAATCTGGAATATGCTAACCGCCAGCTTGCCCTGGTGAATGAAAGGGCTATCGCCCTGCGCTGGGTAGCGGAGGAAGCGCAACATGCGAAAGCTGCGTTTGTTGCCCGTGTCAGCCACGAATTCCGGACGCCGTTGAATATCATTATCGGTATGGTCAACCTGCTGGTTGAAAATCCGGAAGTCTACGAAGCCCCGCTGCCGGAAAAAGCGCAGAACCACATCCGGATTGTGTATCGTAATTGCCAGCACCTGGCGAGTATGATCAACGATGTCCTGGCTCTCAGCCAGGCGCAAGCGGGGCGGATCACGCTGCATCAAGCTTATACACCGCTCGCGGTTGTGGTCCAGGCTGCCGGTGATATCGTGCAACCCCTCATCGCCGAAAAGCAGCTTGCGTATACGGTCAATATGCCGGACAATCTGCCGCGCGTTTATTGCGACCAGACACGTATCCGACAGATTCTTTTAAATCTGCTGAGTAATGCCGCCAGGTTGACAAATAAAGGCAGTATTACCGTTAAGCTCTGGTCAGATAACGGGCAGGTCATCATCAGTGTCCGGGACACAGGTCCAGGTATCGCTCCA
This sequence comes from uncultured Chloroflexia bacterium, assembly GCA_963700595.1. GTDB lineage: Bacteria > Chloroflexota > Anaerolineae > B4-G1 > SLSP01 > PWVB01. The sequence goes on along the minus strand of CAVOYE010000003.1, from coordinate 215,699 downwards.
GAAGAGGTGGAACGCATCTTTGAACCCTTTTTCCAGGGAACCCAGGCACCTTGGCAGGATGATAAGGGCAGTGGTTTGGGCTTGAGCATCAGCCGGCAATTTGTGGCACTCCATGGCGGGCGGATGTGGGTTGAGAGTGAAGTTGGGATGGGCAGCACCTTTTACATTGCACTGCCCATTGACCCCATTCAGGCGCTGTCGTCATCGCCTACACGCTGGATACAGGAAGATTGGGAATTTCGCAACAAGCCAAACCGCCCATCTTTTCCGGCTGCCCATTATCGTCCCCGTTTCGTTGTGTGGCACGAAAATCAACAGCTGGCAGAGCAATATGCCTGGACATCGGATGCTGTTGAATGGGTACACCTGGCATCGCGAGAGTCGGTCGCTGCTGAAATATCGCAGGGAACCTCGCGCGCGCTCCTCGTGCATATGGTATCCATGGACGGTGTGTGGGTGGCTGTAGATCAAGCCAGTCGTTTATTTCCCACTATTCCGGTCTTTGGATGCAGTTACAGATATCCTGAAAACCCCCTGATTATCGGTGGCGCTGCTGGCTACCTGTTGAAACCATTGACGCAATCTCAACTCACGCATGCGCTTGACCAAACGAGCAGGAATGTAAAGCACAGTATTTTGAACCATATTCTGGTGGTGGACGATGACGGAGACAGTCGAGAGTTACTCACGACGTTCCTTAACATTTATGACAGCACAGTTAAAGTGACCGCAGTAGTATCCGGGACTGAGGCCTTCAAGGTATTGCATGACCAAAAAATAGATCTGGTTTTATTGGATTTGCTGCTTATCGATGAGAATGGCGCCGACATCCTGGCTCAAATGCAGCATGATCCTGCCTTTGCCAGTATACCCGTCATCATGGTGACCGCGCAGGATGCCAGCATGGAAACCGCCAGCAGCAGATTTTTGCTGGTCACGATGGGAAATGGGCTTGTGCTGGATGAAATTACCGGCGGAGTGCAGTTGTTAACGGAGTTGATGACGCGCACGGGCAGCATGTGAGAAAGAAAGTGGGCGTTCTATCGGCTCAAGCGTCTGAACCGAGTATTGATTGCAGGGCATCCAGGAAGGGTTGCCGCCAAACCGGTTTTTGCAGATAGAGTTTTGCGCCTAAATCGAGCGCCAGTTGTGAATCCACCACCACAGAGCAGACAATGACCGGAATCGATGACGTGACCGGGTTCGCCTGCAGTTGTAACAGCAGTTCCCACCCATCGACATCAGGCAGCATCACATCGAGTATAATCAGGTCAGGTTGCAGCGTTGTGATTCTCTGCAGTGCTAATAAGCCTTGTTTTTCGTGAACCAGATCGTAGGGTGACCCAGTGCAATAGGATGTATAAAGGGCTCCCAGATCGGCATTATCGTCAACTAAAAAGACGCTATAGTTTTTGACGTGCGTTTTAACCACTGGCAGGACTATGTTTATGGTAAGGGGATTCAGCTTAATTACTTCCATCTGGCAGCCATCTTGCATTGCCAGCAAACTGTTCACGAGAGGAAATTCCGGCGTTGTGGTGGATCTGGTTTGACCTCCGGTTACCTCGATCCTGACGGTATCGTCATCCTGTGTTTGTACGGTGATGCTGACCAATGCTGCCGGTGCAGCGTCCATTATCCGGTCAAGGAGCGAGAGGATGATCTGTTGTAAGACAGAGGGGTGAAAAGATGTAGTGATTAACGGGCTGTCGACGAAGATATGCAACTCGAAGCGCTGGGGAGATCTGGCTGCAGTAATACGTTTGACACCCTGCAAGACGGCTTTTAGCTCCGCGCTTATGGTGGGAGGCGTTTGAGACAGGATGCTCAGCTCCTGATCGAGCTGCGAACGCCATACTTCAGGGGTGGGGATTGTTTCCTTAACTTGCCGGTTCCACAAGCTGTACGCCAGGACCAATACAGCCTGGCGCTGGGCGCGCTGCATGGTGCGCAAACTCATTTCCAGTCGTTCAGCGGTTTGTTCCTGGCTGAGCCCATCGATAAAGCGTAAAGCGAGAATAGTGTAACTGCGTTGTGTACGGCTGTTTGTCTGCGAATCCGGACTTGATAACTGTTTCTTTATCTCATGGATAAGGTAAGATTGCAGCGTTTCTGGCTGCCCATCTCCTGTGTTAATTAATTCCATCAGCTCCGGCGGTGCTGTGTAACCAGGATCAAACAAGTGCATCAGTGCCTGATGTAAGGCTTGCGTGAAGCCTTGAAATAGTTTATTCGTTTCCATTGTGGTCGTTATCGTTCATTATGTTTGGCGCTATTTTGGCGGATTTCTGGTGTGGTCTGCGCCTCCACATCATGTTATGCTGTAAAGACAAATGCGTAAAGCGTAAAAGGCATTGGTCCCTTAGTCCGGTTCTTCGGGTATTCGCGCGTTACTGTTTATCTGACACTAACATATGTCCATTTTATCATGGTCCAATTCATGCATCAAGCTAAAAGCTCTATTAGAAGGAGGTGTGCTTATAGCGTAAATCAGTCATTCCCAAGCATTGATGTAAATTCTATTTAACCACATAGGAGGAAAAGATGAAGCGTACAACATTGATTATTGGCTTATTGGCGCTGGCTATATTGGGGCTTCTGGTGTCCTGTGGACCCGCCCCAACACCCGAGACCATCACGATCATTGAAACTGTGGAAAAGATCGTGGAACAAGAGGGCGAATCTGTGACGGTGGTTGAAACCCGGGAAGTGGTGGTCACCGCAACAGCTGAGCCCACTGCCAACCCCTATGACGACAATTCTCCGATTGAGGTGTGGGTGGATGCTACGCGCATGCTGGCCATTGACCTGTGGAAAGAAGCCCACCCGGATAAAGCCGACCTGGTGAACGCCACAATTTCCGACCGCGCTCTGTTCCCACAACAGGTTTTATTCTTTAACAATGTGGGTGAAGGTTGGCCCGATGCGATGTTCCTGGCTCCAAGGCAAACCATGCACGTCGCTGACGCGGCGCACAACTGGCCCGGTGACCTGCTTCCCTGGGTCCCACAGGAAATCATCGACAATTTTGCAGAGGGTGCTCTGGATCCCTGTATGCAGAATGGTCAGTTATTGTGCATCCGGAATGACCTGGCACAAACTGTGTTGTGGTACAACGTACCCATTGTGGAAGAATTTGGTTATGATGTTCCGGAAACATGGGGCGAATTCCTTGATATCGCCAGGGATGTGGCAGCCAACCATCCCGGATACTATATGGGATCGATGACCAACGCTACTATGCTTTTCTTCCAACCCAGCCAATGCGCGCTGGTAGAAGAGGTGGATATCGGTCGCGCTAGAATCTTCGATCCAGCGGATCCCAACTGTGTTCGCGCAGCAGAATTGGTCGATGAACTCTGGTCACTGGGTGTTATGTCTGCCGGCTTTAACGATGCTCAAATGACACAGGCTGCGAATGAGGATAGAATCGTCATGCTCATCGGTCCCAGCTGGTTTGGTGAGCACGTGTTTGGCGGAAAAGAAAACAGCACCTACTACCGTACAGCAAACGGGCAGCTGGGCGTAGCACTTTCACCCAATTGGCCCGACCAGGACACGCACTGGAGTGGGGCGGTCGGTGGTGGTTCGTGGGCTATGTCGCGCCACACTAAGAACCCGAAGCTGGCGGCCGAACTCCTGGTCTGGTTGACCACGGATTTGAGTTTCCAGGGTGAAAACGCGACTACATATCCTGCATATGGCCCAGCGGTGGATGTTTGGGGCGAAAAGAAAATTGGCGTCAACCCGATGTATGCCTTTGATCCAATGCCTGTTTTGAAAGAGGCTTCAAATTATATCTGGACGGTATACACAGAAAAACGTTTCGCAGATTCAGCGAACGGTGCGGCTGCCGAGTTGTTAATCAGCCCAGTCATAGCCGGTGAACGAACCATGGTTGAAGGACTGCCAGTACTGCAAGAACGTCTGCTCGAATTGGCGCCTACACTGGGTTTCGAGGTTGTTGATTAAAACGTAGTTAACAAAACTCCTTGTGCGGGTTAACGTGTTAATATGAACACAACCCGCACAAGGAATTATTCAATATGATGAAATATGTGAAGGCGCAACAAACTGCGCAATGATGTATTGCACAGATCGTTATTACTTTTAAATTATCGCTTATATTCGGACCGCTATTTAATAGATTGGAGGGTGTATGGTCACGTTACCCAGTACGGCAAATGCGCCAGTTACTCCCAGGAAGAAGAAGTTAAAAATCAGTGCCGCGTACGCTTTCTTGTTCCCTTACCTCACTATGCTGTTTCTGTTTGGCCTTGCACCAGCGATATATGCATTAGTCCTTAGTTTTTCTTCATTTGAATCGGGCAAACCCAGGTTTTTCCAGGCAGGTTTCGAGAACTTTGTTGTGGCTTATGGGGATTTCCGTTTCATGGTAGCACTGAAGAACACCTTGTCCTTTGTCGCTCTCTCTCTGCCGGTGGGATTACTTTTTTCGATATTGATTTCGCTCATTTTACACCTGACGCGTGACCGGATTGCCAATGTAGCACGGACAGTTTATTTCCTGGCAGGTGCTGTTTCAGGACCTGTGCTGGTCCTTATGTTTGTCTTTGTGTTTGATCCACTGATCAGTCCATTTGGATTCTTAATGCGGCCATTTGGACTTACAAGCCCAGATCAAATCATCTCGGCGAGATACATCGTCCCAATCTTTGTGATACTCCGGTTGTTCTGGAGTGCGGGTGGATCTATCGCCATATTCTATGGCGCGCTACAGGGAATTTCTACGGAAGTCATCGAAGCATCCCTGATCGACGGGTGTAATGTATGGACGATGTCATGGTTTATAAAAATCCCTTTGATAAAGGCCTGGATGATCGATACGTTGATTACCGCTTTCGTCTTCAATATGACGATATATGCTGAACCATCGTTAATTGGGGCTGCTCTACAAGGGACATCACCGGTCAACGCGTACTGGTCGTTGAATATGCTTGGTCAGCAATATGTGGTGTATGGTGGTAATTTCGGGGCTTCTGCAGCCATATCGCTATTGCAGGTTTTTCTAAGCCTGATCGCGGCAATAATTATAGTCACCCGGTCAAAGTTTTACGAGACAGATCTGACATAAGGGGGAGAATAACGATATGCAGACAACATCGCAGGTGCACCGAACACCAGTTCAAACGCTGGTTCAACGATACAATCAGTGGCGCATTACATCCGGAATCGATTGGTCAACTTATTTAATAAGATTGGTGATCATCCTCATCACGATGGCATTTTTCGGTTTGCCGATGATCTGGTTGTTATTGGCACCCACGAAAACTAATGCGCAGTTAATGGACCTGTCCCCCATTTCTATAGGGTCACTGAGTTATGTGAAAACTGCATGGGAACACCTGTTGCTCTATAATCAGGGGGTTATCGTACGCTGGATATCCAACTCGATCTGGTATGTGGTCACTGGATTGGTACTCAACCTCATCATCACTATCCCCGCAGGTTACGCGCTTTCCATCATTAAGTTTAAGGGTCGAGGCGTTATTCTATGGTTGACGTTAATTATGCGGGTGATACCAGCGGGTGTGCTGGTGCTGCCCATGTTTCTGGAACTCCATGCGCTGGGTATGATAAACACGCCGTGGTCGTTGATTATACCAGCGGGATTCAATGCTGCAGGTGTATACCTGGTTTTTGTGTTCTATAAATCCGCGATGCCGCGTGATTTGATTGATGCCGCACGGGTGGACGGGTGCAATGAATGGCAGCTTTTCTGGAGTATAGGGCTTCCACTGGCAAAATCAGTCATCGCCATACTTCTCTTTCTCAACTTTCGCCTTTTGTGGAATAATTTCTTTGGCGCGCAGATGTTTATATACAAGGATAACTTGCGGACACTGCCAGTGGGTACGGGTATCCTGATTTCCCAGGTGGGTGCGGTCCGTCCCGATTCGGGTTCATTAACGCACCTGCCCATAATGCGCGCGGAAGCTGCGCTGACCGGCGTGATTGGCGTACTGCCGGTTGCTATCATCTTCCTGCTCTCACAGCGCCTGATTGTGCGGGGTGCCACCGCGGGAGCGATAAAGGAATAAAAAAACCTTATTTCGTATTGCGTATAAAAATATTGCGTGTTGCGTATTGTGTGTTGCACATAGCGCTCAGAATGGCATAACGACCAGACTGCTAGCGCTCAATGATTGGCGTATAACCAATTGCTCAAACGGATTCATTACGAAATTCGCAATACGCAATATGGTTCTTTCACCTTACTCCTCACGTATTAGGAGGTTCTATGCCCCTGGAAATATTGAACAGTCCCGAAGCCGCCACTTCTCAAACACACAAATACACCTTCAATCTGATCTGGACCCCCGTGAAACACTACGTTCCGGGTGCAGAGGTCGAGATTCGCGTGCGCGATAAGAATTGTTTCCTCCAATGGAAGTGGCTGCGCTTTGACGCGCAGGGATTGGATATCACCTGGCGCGAACCCGATGACTGGCGCGGGATTAAGTGGGACAATCTGGATCGGGTTATACTCCGGGCAACAGTCCATTACGAGGTTTGGGAGAAGAAACGGATTCCAATCACGATTACAGCCTCTGCAAATGGGACTGCCGGTGTGAATCCCATCCTGGAGATATGGATCAAGGATCATACGGCAAATCCTGAGGAAACGTTCGAATTTGCACCTGAACCTGGCAGTGAGGTCCAGCTGTTTGCGATTCCCGGACCGGTGCAGAACCTGTACCTGATTGCGCGTCCTGCTCCCGAAGCGGACGGCAATATACGCGCAGCATTGGTGCCTGAGGACCGTCTATGCAATCCGGCGTGTTTCCGGCAGCCGGTTGATGTGACTGTCCTATGGGATGGGCGTGAGATCCAGCAAACCGTGCAGGAAACCACAGTCTTTATGTTGCCAAAACCGGCAGCAGGGACAACTGTGATGCGCCCGGCAGCCCGGTTGGCTGTAAACCAATTAGCGGAGGATGAATTTATTAAAAATGGTGAACTCAAGGCTGGTGTGCTCGAGATTACAGGCTCACCGGTCTGGATGCAGCCTGTGGAGGGCTTGATCCCTGCTTTTGGCGCTATTCACTGGCACAGCGAGCATTCCGGGGATGGCACACGACCGATGACCGCTGGGATTTTGGCTGCACGGGATGCTTTGAACCTGGATTTTGTCTCTTCAGCAGATCATCATCCTACGGTGGAAGGTTGGGCGGCTACAGTAAAGGCGCTCAATGCATATAATAATCCAGGCACTTTCGCCACGCTATTTGGCTGGGAGGCAGCATCAGACCGGGGGCATTGCAATTTTTATTTCACTGACCCCAATCACGCCCTGCGCCCGCACGGCGAGATCAATCTGGTGGATGAAGCGATGAAGCTGCGCAAAGGTGGCGATGTGAATCACAATGCGCGTCCGGAAGATTACCTTTACAAACTTGAGGGCGAAGATTTCCTGGTGATCCCGCACCATACCAATGCAGATGGTGGCTATTACTGGCGGGCATTTCCGTGGGGGGAGCCAACCCCGCTTGTCCGCATGGTGGAGATTATGCAGGGGCGCGGGAACATGGAAATGGACGTAGCTTCAGACCGCTGGCAATCACACTACCAGGATAATGGCGGATCCATTCGTGATGCGCTGGCGAAGGGCTTTCGATTCGGTTTTAACGGCGGGACTGACAATCACTGTGGTTGGCCCGGACGCCTGAACCGTGCCGCAGCTGCCCGTCCGCACAACATTATCGTCACCGGGGCGTGGACAGCCAACCGGACGCGTGAGGGCATATTTGATGCGCTCTACCAGCGCCATACCTGGGTTACCTGGGGTACCCGGGCGATTGTCGATTACCGGGTGAATGGTAAAATGGCGGGGTCTGACCTGGTGGTGCAGCCCGGTGAAAAGTTGTCCGCCACGATCAGGATCTCTGCTGAGGATGTTCTGTGGAGCGTGGAAATCATCTCGGAAGGCGCGACCGTGTGGCAATCACGCTTCACCGAAATGGATGTCGATGTCACTGTCGATCTGGGTATTGCCGAGAAATCTAGCCATTTTTACCTGCGCGCCCAGCAGCGAGATGGAGCGATTATTTATGCCAGCCCGGTCTATGTGGATGTGAAGTAAATAGAGGTGCCTATGGCAGACAAACAACCGAATATTATTGTCATTATGACCGATCAGCAGAAAGCAACCGCCAGCCATTTGTGGGGCAGTACCTTCTGTGAGACACCTGCATTGGCACGCTTAGCCAGCGAGGGTGTGCTCTATGATCATGCCTATACCCCACACCCTCTGTGTGTGCCGGCGCGGGTATCGCTGTGGACCGGACAGTATCCGCATATGCACGGCGGGCGGCGCAACGAGACCTGGATGCCGCCGGATGCCCTGCATGCTTTCAAAATCTGGAAGGGGGAGGGCTATCACTGCGGTTTGATCGGCAAAAACCACTGCTTTAACCAACCGGAAGACCTGGCCCTGTTTGATACCTGGCTAGAGATTTCCCACGGCGGTTTGCCGAAAAATGATCCCCCGCGGGGGATGGAATGGTTTCGTCCGGTCGAAGGGATCAACGCCGCGCATGAATTGCGGCATACAATGACCCCGCAGTGCCGGCAATTCAGTTATGGGGTGAGTGACTTCCCGCTTGAGGATTATTCCACCGGATTGATCTCTGGACAGACTTCCCGCTTTATCCAACAGCACCGGGATGAACCTTTTGCCCTGTGGGTGAGTTTTCCGGACCCGCACGAGCCGTGGGTAGCGCCCAAACGCTATGCGGATATGTTCCCGCCGGAAAAAATAGACCTTCCACCGTCCCGCGAGGGTGAATTACACGTAGGGAGTGGCGCGCCGGAACGCAACGAGATTCTGTACCGCATCCTGGGTACAGAAGATGTCGCATTGGATGATATCTACGGTGTTTTGAGCGTCTATTACGGGATGGTGCGTTTTATTGATGACGGCGTGGGGCAAATTTTACAGACGCTGGATGACCTGGGGATGCGTGAGAACACAATTGTGGTTTTCTGTGCCGACCACGGTGATTTTAGTGGTGAACATCAGATGATGTGCAAGGGCGGGGTGTTTTACGATGCCCTGACCCACATCCCCATGATTATCTCATGGCCCGGGCATATACCACAAGGGGCCAAAGAAAGTGGCATGGTGAGTCTGGTCGATATCGTCCCCACCTTGCTCCAACTGCAGGGGCTGGATGTCCCGCCCTCGATGCCTGAACCGGGCCTGCCGGTGGCGACGCGTGCCCCTGCCCGGGATGCAGCATTCTCGGAATACGGCACAGGTGGACCGGCTTTTACGACGGCAGATCTGGAAGCGATGCCCCAGCCATTTGGGCGCAAAACTTTGATCAAAAGCCTGCATTGGCGCGAGGCAGAGGGACGCCGCAAAATGGTGCGAACCCATATGTGGAAATACGTGCACGATTCCATGGGCAACGATGTGGATGAGCTTTATGACCTGGAGAAGGATCCCTGGGAACTCACAAACGTCGCTAGCGATCCCGCCTATAAAGATGTGATCGCCGATTTGCAGCGCCGGATGCTGGACTGGAGCCTTAACACCGAGGACAGCCCCCCGGTTCCCCTGCCTGATCCTGAGACGCACTGGTAACAGTATAATGCGAAAATAGTAATGCGACTCCTGAAAAAAGGTATACATTTATAACGCAGAGTCGGAGTAGACGCAGATTTTTAAGATAAAACTGAGTTTTCTAACAAGAATCAAATCTAAAATTCAATAATATGAAGCCATAGATAGATATCTCTCTGCGCCTAAACCCAGTCCTCTGGGTCCGCCTCTGCGTTAATTTCCTTGTTTTTTCAGTAGACTCACCTTACGATTTTATCCTTACGCATTTCCCCTTGACTTCCTGACCCATCCACCGCATGATATCTCTTGCAGAATACATCAATGGAGGTGCCATGAAAATCACGGCGGTCAAGACCTTTATTGTGGACGGCGGCTTTCGTCCCTGGACCTTTGTCAAGGTCGAGACCAGCGATCCCGGCCTGGTCGGCTGGGGCGACTGCACCGACTGGGGTTCGCCGGGCCCGGTGGCGGCGACGGTGGAACGCTATGCCGAATGGGTGATCGGGCGCGACCCGATGCAGGCCGAAGCCATCTGGTGGGACCTGTCCGCCGCATCCGTGCGCCACATCGGCGGGCATCGCCTGGAAGGCCATGTCGGGCATCGACTCGGCGCTGTGGGACATCCGCGGCAAAGTGCTGGGCGCGCCGGTGTGGCAGCTCCTGGGCGGCAAGATGCGCGACAGCTGCGCCTCTACTGGTCGCACTGCGGCTCGACGCGCGCCAGTCACGCGGAACGGCTGGGCGTGCCCAGAGTGGAAACCACCGACGACCTGTACACGCTGTGCGCTGAAGTGCTCGCCCGGGGCTATACGGCCATCAAGACCAACATGATCCGGCTCAAAGACCGCCCGGTCTCGCCCGCAGCCTTTGCCCGTTTCTCCAGCAAGCCGGCGATATCGACCCGGTGACGCTGCGCAACATCGTCCACGTGATCGAGACCTTCCGCGAGGGGCTGGGGCCGGACGTGGGCATCGCGCTGGATGTGGCCTTCCGCTTCAAGCTGGGCGGGGCGATCAAGCTGGCGCAGGCGCTGGAGCCGTATGACATGATGTGGCTGGAGGCGGAGACGTTCGACCCGGAAGCGCTGGCGGTGATCCGCCATTCGACCACCACGACCATCTGCCACGGCGAGAGCATCTTTGGCGCCCAGGGCTACAAACCCTACCTGCAGCGCTACGCCCAGGACATCATCATGCCCGACCTGGCCTGGAACGGCATCACGATGGGCAAGAAGATCGCGGACATGGCCCACGCCTATGACGTGCTCGTTGCGCCGCACAACTGCCACAGCCCGCTGACCACGCTGGTTTCGGCCAACGTGTGCGCCACGGTGCCCAACTTCTATATCCTGGAGCTGGACGTGGACGATGCGCCCTGGCGCGACGATCTGCTGACGCATCCGTTCGAGATCGAGGACGGTTATCTCAAACTCCCCACACGCCCGGGCCTAGGCTCGGATTTGATTGAGGCGGAGCTGCTGAAACACCCGGCGAAGGCCTATCCCTGGGCGCGATAAGGATTGACCTAACCCCAAATCCTGTACTCAGGATACCCTTCCCTGAATGGGAAGGGGGAAATGACGGCGTGACATAATGCCCTGGAGCATGAGGTTTAAATAAATGAAATCAAGGTGAAATCAGGCATCCCTCCCCAATTAAAGGAGTTGAGGGAGAGGTTAAATTTAATCTGAATTTTAACATGACAATGAAAAATACTATTAGAGGGCAAAAAGTAAATCAAGAGAAAGTGCAGCAAGCTAAAATCACTACGTCGGCAACAAACGCCGGCTGAACAAGCGTTGTGGCAAAAGTTGAGACGTAATCAGGTACGCGGGTTGCATTTCAGACGCCAACAATTGCTTTCCGGATTCATAGTTGATTTTTACTGTTATGCGGTTGGTTTAATCATCGAAATTGACGGTGATATCCATAGAGTACAAACAAACATGACGCAGAAAGGCAGATATCCTTGAGTCGCAAGGATTCATTGTTCTGCGATTCAAGAATGATCAAGTGCTGGCACATATTGATGATGTGGTTGATGAAATAGCAAAAATGTGCGAGAACGGATGCGACCTGGAGACCTAACCCCCTGACCCCCTTCCCTGAATGGGAAGGGGGAAATGACAGCGTGACATAATGCCCTGGAGCATCAGGTTTAAATAAATGAAATCAAGGTGCAAACAGGCATCCCTCCCCATTCAGGGGAGGGAACGAGGGAGAGGTCAACAGACAGCTGCCCAAGTCACCACGACTTACATCATCATCACGGAGGTACTACATGAAAATCACTGACGTTAAGCTGTACATATTGGAACACCCCACGCGGAAGGCGTCCAGCCATAATATTGTTCAGGTACCCAATCTGCGCCGCATCCAGTACACCCATCAAGGCGCACCGACAGACCTGCCGCTTGCGCCAGAGTTTTATTGAGGTGTGCACCGATGAGGGCATCTGCGGACGGGCGAACACGTCCATTGATCCCTATCAGGCATCCATAATCCGCCGGCATGTGGTTGGTAAAGATCCATTCAATCGCGAGGCTTTGTTCCAGTTATTTCAGAAGGGAACGCGCTGGGTGTATCAGAAACCCGGCTATTTTGGCGAGTTTGATAACTGTTTGTGGGAGATTGCAGCAAAAGCAGCGAATCTGCCGGTTTACGCCTTGATTGGCAAGGTGCGCGATGCCATCCCTGTTTACCTGACCGGGGGCGATGCGCCTTTGGAAGGGTATATCGAAGCGATCGAGAATGCGAAAGCGTGCGGAATCCAGGCTTATAAAGCGCATACTTATAAGGGTGGAAAGGCGGATTTGCCCATCCTTCGGGGATTACGCGAAGCTGTGGGTCCGGATTATACATTGATCGTCGATCCGGTGTGCTCTTATTCCTTCCGCGAGGCGATCGAGGTGGGGCATCTGATGGAAGAGCTGGATTATCTTTGGCTGGAAGAGCCTATGCACGAACAAAAGATGAACCTGTATCAGGAATTGTGCCGTGAGTTGACGATCCCTGTTATGGGCACCGAGATGCTGATGCACGATATGGATCTGAATGCCCAATGGCTGATCCAGGGCGCGACGGACCGTTTGCGCGCAAACGCGCGTCACGGCACCACGCAGGTGCTCAAGCTTGCGCATCTGGCGGAACTGTACAACACCAATATTGAGTTGAATGGACAGGGCGGGCTCTACGGGCTGGTTCACGCGCACCTTGAATGCTGTATCGATAATACCGATTACTATGAGTATTCCGGTGGACCCGCTGGCGACCGCAACCGGCTCGAAGGGCAGCAGTGGGGCTTGATGAATGCACCTTTGGTGGAGAATGGCTGCCTGTCGCCGGAGGATACCCCGGGATGGGGTGCAGTGTGGGATGAGGATAAGTTCCAGTCGATGGTAGTAGAAGTGTATTAGCTATGAAGATCACCGCAATAGACACCTACGAACTTGTCAGCCCGTTGGCGCGCCCATTCGGTTGGTCACAAGGTTGGATAGATCACCGCAACGCGAATGTGGTCAGGATTTCGACGGACGCCGGGATCACAGGCTGGGGGGAAGGTGGTGGGATGCATCTGATCCATGATCTGCTTGCCCCCCTGCTGCTGGGAGCAGATCCGGTCAATCGCACCGGCCTGTGGGAACAGATGCTGGGCGCGATGTGGAACAATACCACTTACGGTGGATATGGGGGCAGCGCCATCAGCGCGGTGGATATTGCTTTGTGGGACATTGCCGGCAAGGTACTCGGCGTGCCCATCTCGACGCTGCTGGGCGGACGGGTGCGTGATCAGGTTGCGGTGTATGCCACCGGGCTGTATTATACCGAAGGTGAATTTCCGGACCGCCTGCTGGATGAAGCCCGTGGTTACGTGGACGCGGGTTTTATGGGCATGAAGACCAAGGTGGGCGGTCTGACGATCAAAGAGGATGCCCTGCGGGTCGCGGCGATCAGGGAAGCGATCGGACCTGATATATTCCTGGCAGTCGATGCGAACTGCGCCTACAACCCTGCTGCCGCGATCCGGATGGGCGACCGCCTGGCGGATCAGGATATTCAATGGTTTGAGGAACCGGTGAGTGGCTAAAGATGTGGACGGATACCTGGCGGTTAAGGCTGCTGTGCCGATGCCAATCGCCGGCGGGGAGGGTTGGCGGACGCGGTTTGAATTCAGTGACTTTCTCGCACAGAGGGCGATTGATATCGCGCAGCCCGACGTGGTCAACGTCGGCGGGATAACCGAAGCGCGCAATGTAGCGGTGATGGCAAACGCTTTTGGTATAAAAACCAACCTGCATGTGTGGGGATCGCCGATTATGATTGCTGCCAGCTTGCATGTCTCATCCACTATCCCGCCGTGCCCCCGCGTCCGGACACCGCGTCCATTCATCCAGGAAACGGTTATGGAATTTGACCGCACACCCAGTGCTTCCCGTGAGAATCTTTCCCTGCAGCCTTTCAAGTTTGTGGATGGCTATGTGGGAGTCCCGGATGCTCCCGGTCTGGGTGTGGAAATCAACGAAAGTGTACTGCAGGAGTTGTGCGTGAGGCATCAACGGAGTGGAGGGTAAAACAACCCCCGGGGAAAAAGGGGTATTTTTTAACGCAGAGCCGGAGAGGCGCAGAGTTTTTAAGATATAACTCTATTTTCTAAAGAGGTGTAAAACGTATTGTGTGTTGCCTGCGGATTACGGTGTGTAGTCTGCTGGTTTGTCACAGGTTTTGCGATGCAGTCTCTTGCGATTACGAATCTTCTTCGATAAAATAACACCTGTTGATCAACAAATCATTACGCTTTACGGGTTATTGTTTTTACGCAACACGCGATACGCTACACACTTCTTACGCTTTATATAAATGGAGCTTTCTATGTGGGTTTATTACAACGGTACGATAATGCCCAAGGATCAGGTCGCGATATCGCCTGATGACCGGGGTTTTCTGTTTGGGGATGGGGTCTACGAGGTGCTGGGCGCGAATCAGGGGCACTTTCTGGCTGAAGATGCGCACTATGACCGGCTTGTGCACAGTTTATCGGCGCTCAGGATCCCGATCCCAGATCTGAATGCTATTAAAACTGCAGTCGGGGCTTTGCTTGAACGTAATGCGCTGCTGAAAAAACCGGCGAAGGTCTATATGCAGTTTACCCGCGGGGTCGCGCCCCGGGGGCACGCTTTCCCCGACACTGCAATCCCGCCGACGGTCTATATCACAGTGACAGCTTATGTACCGCCTGTGTTTAATTGGTTACACGGTGTGAAAGCAATTCTGCTGCCTGACCTGCGCTGGGGACGATGCGATATCAAATCGCTGAACTTGCTGCCCAATGTACTGGCGAGTCAGCAGGCAAAAGAAGTCGGCGCCTATGACGCGATTTTGCACCGTGACGGCGTGATTACAGAGGGTTCGCATACGTGCGTCTGCGGCGTCAGGAATGGTGTCGTATTTTTCCACCCGCTATCCCCTCATGTTCTCCCGAGTATTACCCGCGCTTTAGTCATCCAGTTATGTCAAACAGAGGGCATCCCGGTAAAGGAAAAAGCGATCAGGCTGTCTACGCTCCCGCATTTGGATGAGTTGATGCTGCTCGGAACCACGACAGAAGTGATGCCGGTTATTGAGATAGATGGCAAACCCGTTGGGAGCGGGATACCCGGTCCGTTGACGCACCGGTTGCAGCAGGCATTCAGAACCTTAGTCCTTTCGCAATCCGGTTAGTCGGATAATGGTGGTTGGCTTTCTGGCACTCGCCCCCCAGAATTGGACCTCATCTGGGGCCCTTTCTGAAACGCATTCTGATGCGAAATCTTATTGACACTCAACCGTGGTTGAGTACAATATATATAGGCGAAAGGGGAAACGCCGCTACTAACTCCAGCTCAAACTTATTTTAACTTAATTAGCTTTTTTAGTTAAAATCAAGTTAAAATGTATAATTGAACTGATCCTTAAGTTTTTCCTGAACCAAGCGTTCGTTTTTTATTGGCAGGCAAAATCACATAAAGGAGGTGTCCGTCCATATAGTTTGTTATCTTCTGATATTCCGTGTTTCCCATTCCGGATAATAATGTCGTTAAAGTTTTAACTACAATGGAGGCTTACTACCATGAATACGAAGCATCGGTTTCTAAACTTGATAACCGTCCTCACGCTCCTGATGGGATTTGTAGTCCTTCCTGTCGCAGCGGTTGAACCCGGACCCGGTGAAACCATCACTGGGCAACCGGCTACCGGTGACGTGGGGGAGTATGCCAACTTGACCAGAACGCAAGGGGCTCAGAAATCCAGTGACGGATGGACCGCCGTTGAAATGACGGATGTCGAAGTCGTTCAGCAGGATGCCGACAAGGGTCCCGGCGTCTATATAGTGCAGCTGGTCGATGCGCCGCTGGCGCTTTACACAGGCAGTGTGCCCGGTTTGGCAGCGACCAACCCGGAGGCTGCCGGAAATAATAAACTGGACGCCAATTCACCTGCCAGTTTGGCCTATCGCCGATACCTGGCAGCCAAGCGCGACAGCGCGGTGCGGCTGGCTAACAAAGCCCTGGGGCGCACGCTGGACGTGACCTATGAATATGAAGCCGCCCTGAACGGATTCGCTGCCGAGATGACGGCGGAAGAAGCGGCGCAGCTGGCGAAATTACCGGAAATCTGGCGGGTTGACCGCGAGCGGATGCAGTATATCCAGACCGACGCAGGTCCGTGGTGGATCGGCGCGGACGGCATCTGGGACGGCACATCAACCGGCGGATTGCCCGGCACCAATGGTGAAGACATCATCGTCGGGGTCATCGATACCGGCATTGACCCCTGGAATCCGTCCTTCGCGGATGTGGGCGGCGATGGTTACGATCACACCAATCCCTGGGGATCCGGAACGTATGTCGGTGTGTGTGATCCGGCGAATACCGCACCTGCTGCCGGAGTTGTGGCTTACGACGCCACATTCCCCTGTAATGACAAACTTATTGGCGTCTGGGGTTATACAGCAGCGGATGCAAACCCACGGGACACCAATGGGCACGGTTCGCACACTGCCAGCACCGCTGCGGGTAATGTGACCTACAATACCACGATCACCATGCCGAACGGTCTGGCTTTCCACAATGATATCTCCGGTGTCGCGCCTCATGCCAATATCATCATGTATGATGCTTGTATTGATACGGGCGGGTGTCCGGGGGCAGCCCTCTCAGCGGCACGTGACCAGGCTATCCTGGATGGCGTGGATGTCATCAACTACTCGATTGGCGGGTCCTATTGGCCTGACCCCTGGAGCGATGTGGATGCCCTGTCATGGCTGTCGATTCGCGCGGCGGGTATCTTTGCCGCGACGTCGGCGGGCAATGATGGACCAACTCCCGGGTCCCTTGGGTCTCCGGCTTCTTTCCCATGGGTAACCTCGGTGGGTAATCTGACCCATAACCGGGCTTATGTCAATACGCTTGTTCTGACCAATTCCAATCCACTCAGCGACAGCATCGAACTCGTCGGTTTGGGGATGACCTCGGGGATGACCCAGACGGCGGACGTCGTTTACAGTATTGACTATGCCAATCCACCTACGATCACCGTAGAAGATGCGCGTTTGTGCGGGATGAATGACCCGGACTTCCCGGATAACCCATTCCCGCCGGGAACCTTTAACGGTGAGATTGTGGTTTGTGAACGGGGGATCTACCCCCGGGTCAGCAAGAGCCAGCACGTCTACGAATCGGGTGCGGGTGGCTTTGTGCTGGCGCAACCTGTGGCGGTCGGCGGTGGTCCCGGTGCGCGGGTAGCGGACCCCCATGCCCTCCCCGGTCTGCATATTGACTACGAAACTTATCAAACACTGAAAGCTGCGACTGCCAGCGGTTTCGATATGGGTATTATCCCGGGTTCGAACCGCGTCCTGGACGACGCTTACGGCGATATTATGGCTGCCGGAAGCTCGCGGGGACCCAACGGCAGTGTCGCCGACCTGATCGTGCCTTCGGTCGCAGCGCCGGGCAGCTCCATCTGGGCGGCTTATCACATTGGCGCGGGTGGTGACGGTGATTTCACCTACAATATGATAGGCGGGACGTCGATGGCGAGTCCGCACGTTGCGGGTTCTTTCGCGCTGCTAAAGGTGCTGCATCCTGATTGGAGCCCTGCAGAAGCGCAGTCAGCTGTGATGCTGACCGCAGACACGACTGTGCTGGATGACGATGCTGTGACACCGGCAACGCCGTTCGACACGGGTTCGGGGCGCATTGACGTCAGCGCGGCAGCGCAAACGGGTCTGATCATGGAGATCACGGAAGCTGATTATCAGGCAGCCGATCCCGGATCAGGCGGCGATCCCAAGGAACTCAACACCCCCAGTATGGGAAACAGCCAATGCGTGGGGATGTGCAGCTGGGAGCGGACAGTAACGAGCGCCGTCACCTATACGGTCAACTGGACAGCCTCCGCGGCACCGGCAGCGGGGACGCACATCACGGTCACCCCTGCGTCATTCGAACTTGTCCCAGGCGCATCGCAGGTCATCGAAGTTGTGTATGATGTCAGCGCGCTGGATGCTGCAGAATGGGTGTTCGGCAGTGTCACCTTGACGCCGGATACGGCAGATACCTCCACTGCCCATATGCCCCTGGCGGTTTTCCCTGTGCAGTCGACGGTTCCGGACGACCAGCTGGTTATGTCACAGCGGGATGCCGGGAGCCAAACTATGCCCGACCTGCTGTCAAAACTGGCCATCCCCAATCTGACCGCCGCCTTCACCGGGCTGCAATTGCCGGATGAGACGCAGCTGAGTGTGAACCAGCACGCGCTGCCCACGAACGACTTCCCGGATGTCTTCTTTACCGATGTGGGAAATATAGGCGTCGTGACCTTAAATGTGCCAACAGGCGCGGCACGGGTGTTGGCAGAAGTGCTGGATACCACCTCACCAGACCTGGATATGCTCTTGCTCTACGATGAAAACAGCAGCGGCACGCCGGAATTTGCCGATCTGGTGAATGACAATTACTGCCAGAGTGCTGCCGGTGGACCGTGGGAGTCCTGCAGCATCAACTCGCCTCCGGCAGGCACATGGTGGGTGTTGATACTGAACTACACAGCGTCAACGGTTGGGCAGCCTGATCCGGTGACGCTGGGCACCGCCATCCTCACCGCGGATGCCGGTAACCTGTCGTTGCAAGCGCAGGGTCCAGTTGCCCCGGGCATGCCCTACAGCGCGACCGTATTGTATGATGCTGATATGACCCCGGGTGAAACCTGGTACGGCGCCGTAGCCCTCAGCACCGATACCGGAGAAGCCCCGTTTGGCGTGTTCGCCTTCGATGTTTACCGGATGCCGGATGACGTCACCAAAGAAGGACCTGCCGGCGCGTTGGTGGGCGAGACGGTGCTGTATACCATCACGGTGGATACCAACACACTCTATGACGTCCCTTTGAACTATATGATCACCGATACGCTGCCCGCTGGCATGACATTGGTGCCGGGGAGTGCGGTGGCCAACATGGGGACGGTGTCTGAAGCTGGCAACACAGTTTTGTGGACCGGTACCATGGAAGTCCCCAATGCAGAATATCTGGTGACCGATAACATCGCCGATCTCACCTGCGACACACCGTTTGGTGGATATCAGGATGCCGAGACTGCCCATGGTTTCTCCACATTGGCGGGTTTGGCTGGTGACAGCATTAGCTGGACGTTCACCAGCCTTGGGGCAGGCACGGAATTCTATGGATCGCCTGTGGATAAACCGACCTTCACCGATGACGGTTTCACCGTGTTTGTTGGTAACGATGTTGGTCACTGAACCCTGGACGAATCAGGATCTCGCCGATCCTGCAGCCCCGAACGGGATTGCGGCGCAGTACTGGCGCGATATGGAAATCGCTTACTCACCGCCGCCGACAAATGCCGGCGTGACCGGGGTGAATTATACCGTGCTCTGGTTGGTGGAGTTTGATAACGCCCATGTCTATGGCGACCCAACGGAAAATCTGGATTATGAGGATCATGGCGTGGGTGGAGTCCGATCCAACCCCCGGCACCTGGGATATCATGTATGCTTTCGACAATGTCAATATCTCCGATGCTGTGGGCACGGTCGGCATTGAAGATCCGACCGGCGCGATTGCGACGCAATACGCTTACGATAACTTCACCCCGACGGATGGGCTGGTCGTCTGTATCGACTGGGTGTACTCGGGTAATCCTGCGGTCATCACCTACGAGGCGATGATCGAAGAGGATGTCACCGATGCGTACCTGGTCAACACCGTGGAGCACGACACGGATATGTTGGGACACAAACCGGAAAGCTCGGACTTCAGAACCAACATAACCACAATCAGTAAAGTAGCACCTTCCCTGGTGACCACAGGCAGCACAATGGGCTACATGCTGATGTTGAGCAGCTATACGCCGTTTGCCGGTTCGTTTGTCGTGACCGACGTGATACCCGCTGGCACCACCTATGCCGGCGGTGTGGATGCAACCGGAGGTTTGGCAATCTACGATGCCGGGAGCGACGCCGTGGTCTGGACTTCACTCGTCAATGAAGTGGCTGATCCCAGCTTCGAACTTGCTGCGACGACCCCGGGTTGGGAGGAAGGCGGTGACATTGCCGGTCCGACATGTTCAGAAGCCTGGTGTGGTCTGGATGCTGCCGTTACCGGTGATTATTACCTCTGGTTCGGTGGCTGGGGTGCTACGAATATGTCGTATGTATCGCAGACCTTGTCCATACCAGTTACCAGTCAGGCGATTCTGAGTTACTGGATTGCAGTTGGTGCAGACCCGGTGGCAGATGAGGTTGTGCTGGAAGTCGAACTCGATGGTGTGCTCCTGGCGATCTATACCGAGGAAGACGCTCTGGTTTATGGTTCCTACAAGCAGGTTATGATCGATGTCAGCGCCTTTGCTGATGGTGGTGAGCATGTTCTGGTGTTCCAGGGTACCGAAATCGGGACCACTCTGGCTAGTATCTTTATCGACGATGTAAGTCTCATTGCCGGTAAAGAAATCACCACCAACGACATCTCCATGACTTTTGATGTGCTTGTGACGGGCGCTTTGGGCACCAGTATCACCAATACCGCCCACTTTGACTTCGGATCTGCAGTTGCCGACCGAGAGGCGGTGACCGATATCCGGTCGTTCTTCATTCTGCCGTGGATTATGCGCAACTACGAAAAGCCATAAAACACAGTTGGATGAAACTCCTGCGGTGGCAGCCCCCGGGCTGCCACCGCATTTTTATGGCAGCGTCAGGGCAGAAACAAGGCCTCGTGGGTACCGGGTGGTAATCTTCAAGTGCATCTTGTCAGGGTGATATATATTGTATGGGGTGTGGTCGAATGCGATAGCCCTGCGGGTGTGTTTTAATTTGGGGCAAATACAAGATATATTTCTTTTTAATCTGCTTTTGCATCCAGGAGGACGTGTGGCGGTGCAGGAATCATAATGTATAGCACGATCATTCTGGTCTGCACCGCCACACGTTATTTTGGGGTGTCCTGTTTGGCAAAGCCAAACGGGACACCCCAGTCCAAAATGCGGCGCGCCGAATTTAAGCTTGCCCTATTCTAATAAAAGCAGAAACGGGTGTATTTGCCGTTTCTGCCAGGTGTGGCAGGTGGTTTTCCTGCCACACACTGTGGTTGGTGGTTTTCCTGCCACACACTGTGGTTGGCGGATTTCCTGCCACACACTGTGATTGGTGAAACCTCCTGCCACACACCCGCACCTTTTTTGGCATTCGCCACTATTTTGAAACCACCTGGCATTTAATCAAATACGAATATTGCTATAAATTTCATCCCGGTGTACACTATGTGTATCAGGATTTCACATGGAACTATCGGGTTCCATTTTTTCAATATCAATCAGGAGGGATAAAATGCCAGATTCAAAAGCAAAAAAAGGAAACGTTGCGGGTTCTCCAATGAGCGCTGCGGATGCGCAGGCAGCTGCTGAAACTGCTGCTGTGAAAGCAGCTGCAGAATTGAAGGCCAAACAGGATGCCGAAGAACGGGCTGCAGAAGCAAAAGAGAAAGTGGAAGCCTACCAGCGCAAGAAGGCAGCGGAAGCCGCAAAGGCGGAGCGGGAAGCAAAAGCAGCTGCTAAAGATGTCCATGACAGGGTTGCAGCCTACGAGGCACAAAAAGCGCCTGCAAAACCGAAAACGTACGTTGTGAAGTCCGGTGACAGCCTGAGTAAAATAGCCAAGGAACTTCTTGGGGATGCCGGGCGTTATCCGGAAATTCAAAAACTTAACAAACTTGATAACCCGAATCTGATTCGCGTCGGGCAAGAACTGCTCTTGCCTGATTGACCCCCTTTATCACGCCAAGCCCCTCGATCATACGAGGGGCTTGTTTTGTGGATGGAAAAATGAAAATCGAAACGATCAGCCTGTCTGTCTTTGACCAACCCAGTAACACCGGACGTTTTAACCTGGTGGAAGAGGTTTCCGGCGCCCAAAGGCGCTGGCGGCGCCAACCCCACAGTCAGGTCCAGGGACAGCTCCATGTACTCCACGTGCGCACGGATGCCGGGATTGAAGGGGTGTGCACGGTGGGGGATGCGCGCTATACAACCCTGAAACCGCAGGACCTGGAGCAATTGCGTATTCTGGCAGTCGGTGAAAACGTCTTTGACCGGGAACGGCTTTACAGCAAATTGCAGGCGGCAGCGCGTGGGATGTTCGCCAAACCCGGGTGGTTTGGCGCGTTTGACAACTGCCTGTGGGATATTGCCGGGAAATCCGCGAATCTGCCGGTCTATGCCCTGCTGGGTCGGGCGCGCGCTGCCTGTCCGGCATACTACAATTACGGTGGCAAGACCCTGGAGCAAGCCCTGGACAATGTGCGGATGGCTGTTGGCATGGGTTTTACCGCGCTCAAGGATCACTTTACCGGACGCGCGGATGAGAACATCAGGTGGGCTGCAGCGGTCAGGGATGCTGTAGGACCGGGCATCGATCTGCTCCATGACGCTGTGCTCGCGGATTATTCGCTGGTGGATGCTATGCGTGTTGGACGGGCAATGGCTGCGCTGCACTTTGGATGGTTGGAGGAACCGCTGCCTGATGCGGATATGCACAACCTGCAGCAGCTGGTTAAGGCGGTCGATCTCCCGGTGATGGCGTTGGAAACGCAAATGCACGACATGCTGCTCTGCGGGCAGTATTTACTATCCGGCGCGACGGACCTGATTCGAGGGAACGCGCGGCACGGAACTACAGGGGTGATGAAACTCGCCCATCTGGCTGAATTCTATGGTTCGCGGGTGGAGCTTAATGGTCCCGGCGGCTTGTTTGGTCTGGTGCACGCGCACCTGGTCTGCGCGATTGGGAACACGAGCTATTACGAATATTTTCCCGGTGGGAGCAGGGACGAGGCTGGCAAAGCGATCGGCTTGCTGAATCCCCCGGTGCCGCAGGACGGGGTCATCGCCCCGCCTGATGCGCCGGGGTGGGGGGCGGCGTGGGATTGGGATTATTTTCGAAAGGTGCGCGTCGCTGAGTGGTAAGAGAAGCTTGAATTCTATGTGTTTGGGATATAGACTGTAAGCGTCGCGCCATTGCCGGGAGATGAAATAATATTCAAAGATCCATCGAGTTGGCGAACGCGTTCCTGGATACCTACCAGTCCAAAGTGGCCCTGGCGGGTGTACGAATCCAGAAACTGTGCCGGTATGAATCCGACCCCGTCGTCAACAACTGTCAAACACACGCCGTTCTGATAGGGGAAAAACCTGATCGCGATATGCTGGGCTTGAGCATGGTTCAGCGCGTTATTCACCGCTTCCTGTGCAATACGATAGATAGCCAATTCGACATCGGTGTCCAGGCGTAGGGAGTCCGGTCCGTGTTCCAGGTGAACTTCTGCAGTCTGCTTTTGAGAACTCAGGCGCACCAGCATTTCCAGAGCAGGTATTAATCCCAGGTCGTCAAGATAGATGGGTCTCAGATCGCTGATAATGCGCCTGAGTTCTTCCACGATGGAGATTTCACGCTCGCGCAATTCCTCCAGAGTTTCCATCGCTTTATCCATTTGACCACGGTTAATATACCTTTCAGCCATCTCCGCGCGCTGTCCTATTGTTATGAGCGTTTGCACCGGACCGTCGTGCAATTCGCGTGCCAAACGTGTCCGTTCAGATTCTTGCCCTTTGGTCATTGCGTCCACGTAATCGCGGATACTGGTTTCATAACCTTCTATACGGGTCAGCATCTCACGCAAGGCTTTGTGCAGCTTCTGAATCTCTGCTACCCCTTTTATCGGCTTTTGAATCGCCGCGTGATTCCCCCAGGAAACCTGCTCACTGGCTCGGGATAAATTTTGAAGTGGATTGATAATCGTGCGCCAGCCAAATGAGAGGATGAGGATCGTAAATACGGTCGCTATGACCGCCAGCACAGGACCCAGGTTAGAGAAACGCAGAATCGGTCCAATTAAACCGGCGACCGGTTCCTGCAAGACTACCATCCACTGCGTACCCTGTACCGGGGAATAACTGACAAGGAACAGCGCATCATCCACTGTCGCCATAGCGGAGCCTGGTTCCTGCAGAACCCACGCGTTTTGATCCAGTACAGCTAATATGCTGGGGCGGAGGGTGTGTTCTTTTGAAAAATATAGAATTTCCCCCTGGTTATCTACCACAAAGAGCGAGCCGGATATCTTTTTGCTCTGTTCCGGGAGCCACTGGTTGAGGGTTGAACCATCGGGGGCGATGATGCCGTGGATTAATCCGTCCTCGATTTGGGCGACTATCAATTCGGCGATCAGCGCATTGCGTTCGGTAACGAAACTCTGCATTTCGCTTTCGTGTGCATAGACACCGGTGAAAGCTAATACGATAATGACCAATGTCACGGGCAATATTGCCCAGAGGATCAATAGGGCCTGGAGTGAGTGGAGCCACTCTCCCACGAATTTCTTCAATTGATCACAATCCATCCGCGTTTGAGCGCTTCGGTGACGGCTTCAGTGCGGCTGTTGGCATTCAGCTTGACATAAATATTCGCCAGGTGCCCCTGGACAGTTCGGTGGCTTATGTGTAATTCAATCCCGATTTCACGATTGGTCATTCCGGTCGCAGCCAGACGTATCACATCGATCTCCCGCTGCGTTAAAACGTCAATTGTGGTTCCTCCGCCGGATGGGCTGCGGTTTGTGACCTGTTGTATAACTTTAGCCGCAATTTCCGGGCTCAGTGCTTTGTTGCCGGCATAGACATCCCGGACAGCTTTGATGAGTTCTTCCGCTCGGGATGTCTTCAGGATATATCCATCCGCCCCAGCCTGAAGCAGGGCGAAAACGTAGGGATCGTCATCGTAAGCTGTCAGGATAAGCACTTTCACTTCGGGATTTTGTATTTTGCTGCGGCGTGTAACTTCAACCCCGGAAAAAACCGGCATCCGGATGTCGAGGACAGCCACATCTGGCTGCTCCTTTTGAATCAGGTGCAGGGCAGCAGCGCCATCATCTGCTTCGCCAACGACTTCAATATCGTCGGCATCCTCAAAAAACTGCCGAATGCCCTGCCGGAGAATGACATGATCATCTGCCAATAAAACGCGTATTTTTTCCCCCACATCACCCTCCATCGGTTTGGCTTACAGTCTTACATGATGGTCAAGTCCACGATACTCTTTAATAAACTCAATAATACGCGATTCGTCAAAAGCATCAAGTGTCTCCAACCGGTTCCATGCCGTGAGTGCGATGCGGAATTCCATACCGGGATACGGCGCAAGGATGACCTCGGTATCGTAACCTTCGACCAGGGCTGTGAGTTGTGAGACCAGTTCATCGCATCCTTCCGGACAACTGTACTGCACCATAATGCCCCCATCTTCAAGGTTATGGACCTGTAATTCATCCGGAATGGGTCTGTCGTGTATACCCCACGGGGCTATGCTTTCATAATGGGGACCTGAAGTTGGCGGTGATGAATTATAAACTGCCTTCGCTGGCGGTCGTATGTGCTGATTCCCCAAATCCGGTATTAAATTTCCGGGTTTTGGTCGGAAAGCATTGTATGCCAGCAAGCCAACCAATAAGACGCCCACACCTGCTATACTCCAGTTTACAACGGCATTCTGGCGTCTGCGCTTGCGCGCATTATATTCCACTGCCTTCCTTTTCTTTTCACGAGCGCGTTTCGAATTTGCCATTTCTGTTAACCGTTTCTTCCCTATAAGCATTAGCCAAATAAATGTTGATACCCTATGTCGATAGCGTTGTAGCGATTGATCAATAACGATTGATCTTATTTAATTTACATTCTACTGGACATGCTGGTGGTGGCTTGCATGATGATCAGGCTGATTTTGCAGGTATTTTTCTGGTTCCTTCGTAAACGCAGCTTTGCACCCATTACAGCAAAAGTAGTAGGTTTTGCCTGCATAATCTGTTTGCGCCGCGGTTGGTCCAGGTTCTACCGTCATGCCACATACTGGATCTACAACTTGTTGGTTCATCATACTCTCCTGTTATAAAATATATTTATCTTCTTTAATCATATATCTCAAATGCCTGGATATGACCCGCTGTTACCCTTAAATCTCTATGGGCTATATGACCTATTCCCTCATGCGCATCAACTTAAGGAGTTCCAGGCGAAAACATGACTGTTTTTGGGTATACCAGCCCGTTCGTAGTGACCGCTTTTTCGTGGCACATCAACCGCCTAGTGCAGATGTGGTTGGCAGAGCTCAATCGGGTAGTGGAGCAGACCGGGCAGGGAGCCCGGATCGTGCCCTGCTTACCGCCCATCAAGAGTCCGAGGCTCAACCCATCGAGCTGGAGGGTGTACACGTAACGGTATGTGTAGAGCACAATGGAATCCTGTCGGTCCAGGAATTGGCCGACTGGATCTGTCTGAGCCGACCGTGGCTGTGTTCATAAAGTGCACTTCGCTATTCCCAAAACGTTACCGGATAATGCACTAAGTGTACTTATCTGAAAGTATGCAAGCCATTTGGCGGAGCAGGACTTCAGCCTTATGCCCCTGTTTAGAAGTAACACCATCAGTTATTCTAATAGAATATTCGCTATTGGAGGTTCATAATGTCGACGTTCTTTGATTCTACAATCGCAGGAACAATTGTTGGGTTTCTCCTCATTACCTTAGGTATAGCGAATTACCAAAGACAACCACGCTTTATGCCTATAAGGGTTTCCGTAAAGAAGCAAAACAGAAGATGATAAACGCGTCAGTACGCAAAGCAGCTATCACAGGTGTGTTGGCAATAGCAGCGATGCTGGGTCTGCTGGAATTGCTGGCGGCAAGCGTTGCAACCGAGGATGAGATGTATTCCGCAGCCAGGGCCATGAAAGCCGTCTGGTTCCCTGCACAGAGTACTGAAATTGCTCTATTCGCAAAATATGCACTTCATACAAGTTGGGATGATGCTGATCCCCAGGTTCTCGTTGGCTCAGAAGTCGCTTCTGGGAGTGGATTCCAGAATGTGCATCAATGGCTGGCAGCTAGTAATCTGCTTGCAACTATACCAGCAGGTGGTGACGGATGCGGTCTGTAAATAATGGAACTCGAACCAACCGCAACCTGGTCGTAACAGTGGCGGTCTTGCTTGTATGCATAGCAATATTCAACGCCTGCGGAGCGGCGCCTGCCGGTAGGATCGACATAATGGCAACCGATGCCGACTTTGGGACTGTACCCAACACCGATCCGGTAACCATGGTCTTCGAAGTGCGCAATTCAGGAGAGGGTACGCTCAACATCGCACGGTTAAGCACATCCTGCAGTTGTACAACCGCCACCTTGTCCAAGGACAGCTTCGATCCCGGTGCCGTTGCCAACCTCACCATTACTTTCGATCCCGGCGCTCATAACGGTGCTACCGGGCAATTTATGCGTCAGGTTTTTATCGAATCCAATGATCCGGAAACACCCAAAGCCGTATTTACCTTTCGTATCACGGTCGTCGAAGAATGAGCTACAACCATATTTCGTTATATTGAGCTGGAGGTATTTAGATCATGAGTTCTAGAACTAAACGTCGTTCCCAGGGAAGCAGCGCTCGTGCGCGGAGAGAAAAAAACCGTCGAAGTATGATCATGGTGGGCATAGCAGCGGTGTTCCTGACCGGAATCTACTTTGTGCAACAACGCCTCATCCAACCCCCCGTCGTGCAGGCTATAACCGAGGGTGAATTTGCAGATAATCTACTCCCCCTGGGTGACCCGGTCAAGCCCCTGAGTGGGAGTCACGACATGAGTAAAATACCATCGAGTCTGCCACAGCCTGAAATGGTCGAAGAAGGCGCTTCGGTGCCAAGGGTACAGTTGCCCGAGGATGATTACGACTTCGGGGAAATCCCCACCGCACCTCCGGTAGCGTATGTCTATGCCATTCAGAACACCGGCACAGAGGACCTGGAGTTGAGGAATTTAGTCACCTCGTGTGGCTGCACAACCGCTGAGCTCTCCACCAGCGTAATTCCACCGGGTCATCGGGCAGACTTAAAGGTGATTTTCGATCCTGGCTTCCATGTAACGGTGGGACCGGTTACGCGGGTTGTGTGGATGATGACGAATGATCCAACACAACCCTGGCTGGAAATTACACTCAATGCAAGTGTTTTACCTGCACCCTGAACGTGCCTGACTGACGTCGCTGTAAAACCGGGAAGAACTCAGGTGACAGACACGTTACTGTCTCTGGGCGAGATTATCGTCTTGAAGTGATTGTCACCTGAGTTGTTGTTCCTGGCAGGAATAGAGAAACCTTAAACGTGAAATATTTATTCCGGTCATCTCTTGACAGTTATCATCCCTTTCTGTGATGCGTTATTTATCACGTATATCACGACCAGGTATCCTATATAGGCAAGACTTTCCAACAGGGATGGGTTGCCATTATATCCAAACAGTGTTTTTAAGAACACACCCACAGATGAGTTTTCGTCAAGCAGCGGATTAATATCATAAATATGCTCAATGATAACCGGAATGACTCCAGCCTCTTGGAACTCATGGAGCCCATGGGCCAGCAATCCAGCTGCGAACAATAAGAGTAACAATCCTGTGATCTTGAAGAAATTATGAACACGTAATCTTTTTCCTGCCACAAAAAACAACCACCCCAGAAGAATCGCCAACAAAAGACCGATACTTCCACCGATTAATGTGGCTGAAGATGATGTGCTGAACGCCGCGGCTGTCAGGAAAAGTGCGGTTTCTATACCTTCACGCACCACAGCGACAAAGGCTAAACCAAATAAAGCTGCGTTGTTATTAGTTGCTACTGATTGTTTAACATCTGATTCCAATTCCTTCTGAATATTCTTACCGTTCCCCTGCATCCAGAAAATCATCCAGGTTAAAACGCCGGCAGCCAGAATCATCGCTACACCCTCAAAAAGCTGTTCCCCACGACCTTCAAAAGCGATTCCCAGAGTATTTAATCCGATCCCGGTAATGATACTGACCACAATTGCAACAACGACACCTATCCAAACATACCGCTGTCGAGAGAAAAGGAGTAGGCGTTGCAGGACGCCCAGCACCATACCTACGATTAAAACCGCTTCCAGACCTTCGCGCAACGTAATTAACAAGGCAGCGACCATTGCATACTCCTGAGTGAATATTGATTGTCATTCGTAATGCTTTGTAAACTAAGTTTATACATAGCTATAACAAGTCTAAATAGAACACGTCCATTCCCGCGGAAACGCCACTTTCCATCAGCTATAGCCGGTGATTGGATATGCTGGTTGCATAAAACCGGCATTAAATTTCGATTTTATTGATTCTGCACTGAGTAACAGAATGCTTATTCATGGTTTTTCAACTTCAAACATTTGCACAAAATTGCCATGCCAGGAGTGGTACCACACTTGACCGGTAGTGCCATGCACGCTGAACATACCGTCGATTTTACCGTCTTTGAGGAAGTGGAGGGTATAGTAGCCGTAAAAAGGATCAGCATGCCCTTTTGTGGTTGCGCCGGGAAAGTTCTTGTCCAGCCATGCCTGGGCAATATCGAGGACGGCATCTTCAGTTAACGAATTCGTTGGATTGGACACCTGCTGCCCCATCATACCACCGCGTCCGTGCATCCCATACTTTGTATTCCATAGCATATTCGGACCGATTTCCGGACCGACGGTACCCCGCGATTTATTTAAAAGAAGCTCCATCGCGCCAATGCCGGTATCTTTCTCACTTATGATGGCATAGAAATTCTTTTCAAATTCCATCACCTCGGCTATTTCCAGATTTCCGTTGTTCAGGTTGACCAGGTATAGTTCGAATGCCTGCTGAGCATCTTCGAATGTAAGCTGTACTCCCTTTATGCTATCGTCGGGCGGATTATTCCCCAGCATACTCCCGGATGTGCCTGCTTCACACTGTGCTGTCTGCCCCCCACTTCCCATCATACCTGATCCCATACTGTATCCTGAACCGCCACATGCTGAGGCGTTCCGGGTCGCCCAGCGATTTCCCGTTGCCGCCATCACCGGCGAGTGCCAGAATCCAAAGCGTGATACAAGACCCAGGACAGCTATGCCTATGACCATCAATCCCAGCGTTATTAATACGCCAATCCCTATCCACTTCCCAGCTTTCATCATTCCGCTCCTGCCTTGGAAATTATATTCGCCATCAGCGGATGTCGAAGTACTGGCTTGTAAAAACCCGGACCAGCGGGCTGATGAGATCACCGCAATAGTTCAGGGGTTTGAAATACCATCGAAGTTCAGAACCCCCGTAAGCATTCCGGGCGCTGCGACGCTGCTCCAACCACCACTCATCGCGTATCCTGGATAATCCCAGCGTATCATTCCGCTGTTCTGGCGGTTTCCAATCTCTGCCGTAAAACATCATGTTCCTCCACGCTTATCTCGCCCCGGGCTAATCGGCTATCAAGGATCTGCCGGGGGTTTTGATGAACTGCAGGTTTTTGCCCTAACACACCCACAAGGACTGCAGCACCACCTACCAATAACAAAATAGGCAAACCAATCACCAAAAGCATTCCTAAACCCATTCCAAAACCTCCCATCATCATTTTATACCTCCATACACATGTGCTAATACTTCTATTATCCGGTAGGTTGCAGCTGATTAATAGAGGTGAATGAAGGGCACTGTACCCCGCTAAACAGCGCAGAGCATGCTATGTGCAGGACAGGAAATATGACTGGCAGAGGTTTAGATATGAGGGTTGGAACAGGGAGTCTCCCGGGAAGCATAGCGCTTCCCGGGAGCTATGGAACGGTGACTTACTTTTCGTCTTCTCCGTACGCTTTACCGGCGAAAATCGCGCGGACTTCCGCTGCGCTCAACCTGCCTTTCAGCGCCCCCATCCGCGAGGCTTCCTCATCCCGGAGTTTCCGAACATTGCTCAGAACGGCTTCCAGTTTGTCCGCCGGGAACTTTACGGCGCCGTTTTCATCCATATGGATAATGTCACCCGGCGCCACATCCATCCCGGCGACATGGACCGGGACGTTGACAGCATGTACCGCGGTGGGCCCGTGACCGGGTGTGATACCGCTGAGCATATACTGGAAACCCATAGGGCGGATTTCGTCGATATCGCGGGAAGGTCCGTTGGATATCGCGCCGATGCAGCCCACAGCTGCCATAGCGGAAGTCATATTCCCGCCGGATAAGCCGACCTTGCCGGCAATTTCGGGCGGAAAACGCTGCTCAAAGACAAATATGGTGGGTTTGGGCGAAGCGTCCATGGCATCGACGCAATCCATAAAGGACAGACCATTGTACATAGGGTCCGGCAGTCCGTAAACGGCGGTGACGGCAAACCCGACCACCGGTCCCATTTCGGGATACATGCAGCGGATGGTCTGGTCGGTGTACCAGTTTTGCGTCCAGGGATGGTATAAACCCAGACACAATGGATTGCCGGGATAGGTGGCGACCACATTGGTGATCGACGGCGTGTCGAATTCTTTCAGGGCTTCAATCATTTCTGCAACAGTCAGCTTGGTCATGGTTAATCTCCTGTCTTGGAATATTGGGTCACGCTAAATACTGGAAGGTGTGTTTGCCATATTTTATAGGGGATATGGGGATAAACAAGAGTTTCAACGAAAGGCTGCCCGAATGCCCCCCATCTGGCTAAACATTGGCATATTCAACTCAGGGATTCGTTGACCATTTCTCAGCCATTTTCTCCGCATTGGACGCCAATTCAGTTTCTCCCAGCGCTTGATACACCGCAGCCAAATACAGGTACACAGATGGCTCAGTGGGATCAAGCGCCACCGCGCGCTCCAGGACAACGCGGCTCGTTCTGTAATCCTCCTGCCGTGCCTGGGTCACGCCCAGCGCTGTGTGATAACCTGCGACAGTCGGCGCGAGAAGCACTGCGGCTTCGTAGGCGTTCACTGCCTGTTCAAGACTGGCTGGTGATTGAGGATTTATACCTGCATACAGATCACCCCACAGCGCGAATATATGGGGGTTTTCCGGTTCCAATTTCAGTGCGGAAGCCATAGCCTGGTCGGCAACCGCCATGTTCTCGGTCTCTGCTGCGATTTCAGCTAAACTCAGCCAGTATTCTGTCTGCAAAGGCCAGTCTTTTACAGCATGCTGGGCAGAATCCAGTCGTGCAGCTGCAGGGAGTGCCGTATTTTGCGACATCGCATAAGCTATATCCGCCCGGAGGGGTTGGACAACCGCCAACCAGATAATGCCCGCTGTCATCCCATACAGCAGAATATCCAGCCACAAGTCTAAATGCCGTGCGTTTTCCGAATCCGGTTGCGGATCATCAGCTGCGCTGTTGTTCTCCAGGGTCATGATGAGTGCCGCGATAAGCCATGCCACAGTGCTGGTTGCGGTTACCTCAAACGAAAACTGCTGCTCTAGCAGATGCCCTAACAGGGCGGCGCCCAGTATTGCGGCTTGCAGACCGGGCAATTGTGAGCGGCTTTTCGATTGCGCAGCCATGCGCGTCGATACGGATTTCATCACCGTGAACCAGACGACCGCCGCCGCGCACAAGCCGAGAAACCCGGTGTGATAGACGGCATCCAGGAATATATTGTGCGCGCGATCGACGGCATTGGACCGTCCCTGGTAAAAGACCAGTTGGGGTGGGTAGTGCCGTATAAATATCGAGCGCATTGTGTCAAAACCGTAGCCCAGTAAGGGGCGTTTTTGAATGAGGTCTATGACTGTCTGCCAGATGGTTAACCGGGCTGCGACCGAGTCCCGGGTGGGATCAAGGGACTGCGCCAAATCCGGCGTCGAATCGCGCGCGGAGAGGAACTGCGATACACCGAGGAGGCTGATCAGAATGATGAGACCCGCTATCACGATCCAACGTATAGTGCGTTGGGTCACACGCCCATGACGGCTTAACCATATCACCATGAAGACGTGGGCTGCTGCCAGACCCACCCAGGCAGCGCGCGACCTGGTCGCGACCAGGCAGATGACCTGCCCGACCAGCAGGAACCCGTAGACAGGGGTCAGCCAACGGGTTTGCGACGTCAGGGCATCCTGTTTGCGCATCCGGTCGAACAAGCTGTAGGCGGTAAGCGGGATCATCAGCACCAGATAACTGGCGAAGAAGTTGCTCCGTCCCAGCGTGGATGTGACGGCAGACACCGAATCTGTTACGATTGGTGCAGGCAGCGGTTTGATAATCTGCAGCAGTCCCAGGAATACAACCGGGATACTGCCCAGCACCAGGGTCTCCCACAACAATTTATGCTGGGTTCTTGAGCGGATGCCAAACGTCGTGCAGAGGAAGAGCAATAGGGTGCTGAGTTGTGCCCACAACCCCTGCTGCCGTTCGTAATTGCCCCACAGACTGAGTTGCTGATTGCTGGCAAACAGCGTGGAAAGGATCATGCTTGCGCCGTACAGCGCCGCACTCCAGAGCAGGATACGGTGTGGATTGGGCTTGACCGTATCAGGCGGTTTCCCTCCCACCAGGGTGGCGATTGCCAGAACAAGGACGATCCCTTGCAGCGCCATAACTTTCGGTAATTCAAACTTGCTGTACGCGAGCGGCAGTACCAGGAGCGGGATGCCCATAGCGCACAACAGCCACAGCAATTCCCGGAGAGAGATGCGTCGATCCGGCATAGATGCTCCTTAGTCAGGTATATGTCCATTATATAAGGAAAATGCAGGGTTGACGATTCCGTTTGTATCTTAAAAGTTTTTGCATGGAGGCAAGTATGTTATTCAGTCCATACGCATCCTATTGCCTTGTTAAGGTGGTTCTTGATAAATTTTATCAATAGGATAGCAATGAAGCTGGGATAGATTCCCGCTTTCGCGGGAATGACAAATCTAGTTTCGCGACTATTGTCCTGATGCATTGTGGCGATTGTTTTACTAATATTCAGTTTAACAAAGCGTTAGTGCGCTGTAAATTTAATAGTTGTCTTTTAACTTGTGACCTGGGTAAACAAGAATGTCATCTCCGCGAAAGAGACTGTGTGAAAACTCGAAGCGATTTCCGAAAGTGGGGAAAGAACGCAGAAATTTATAGAATATATAGACGCCGTCCCACTTATTGGCCAAATAAAGAGCTAATGTGGGAGAAAATCTTGACTCTTTATTATTTTATGGATTTTTCACACAGCCTCGAAAGCGGGGATCCATAAAAAGTCAGCCGACGATATGAAGTGAGAATCAAAATGATGCGTCATTCTGCTTTATACCGAGTTTGTCCTTTTATAGACTGGGCTATAATGGGTGCATGGGCATTAAACTGACCTTGTTACAGATTCTCTGGTTGTATATCACCATTTAAGGAGTGCATTGAATGAAGATCACAGATGTTCAGGCAAGTGTTATTGGGCGCAATGAAGCGCATAGCGGGGGATGTATTTGGACATTTGTCCGCGTTTACACCGATGAAGGCATTGTTGGCACCGGCGAGTGCAACAGCGCCGCCGCCGGAGGGTCCGGTTTCGCGGTGAAAGCCGCCATTGAGTATATGAAACC
This sequence comes from uncultured Chloroflexia bacterium, assembly GCA_963700595.1. Classification (GTDB taxonomy): domain Bacteria; phylum Chloroflexota; class Anaerolineae; order B4-G1; family SLSP01; genus PWVB01. The sequence continues at coordinate 181,149 of CAVOYE010000003.1, read as the reverse complement.
CGCCCTGATTGGGAAAGACCCGACGAATCCCGGATATCTCTGGGAGATGCTGCGCCGCCGGGGACGTTACGGTGGAACGACGGAGGCGCCTTTGATCTTTGCCCTGACAGGCATTGAAAACGCGCTTTACGACATTATGGGCAAAGCCCTGGGTGTGCCGTGCTATAAGCTCCTGGGCGGGAAATTCCGCGACAATATCCGCCTGTATGCCGACCTGCACGCCGGGGAAGTGGAGACGCCGGAGGCTTACGCTGAAAAGGCAGCAGAGGTGGTGGAAAATGAAGGTTACAGCGCTGTAAAATTTGATGTTGACCACACCGGGGTGGGGAAGCTGGATCCGTGGAACTGGACGGTTGGCACCAAAGAAATGGGACACATCATCAATCTGATCGCGGCATCGCGCGAGGCAATCGGCTATGAGATTGATCTGGCGATCGACTGCCACGGGCAATTTGATGTGCCCTCAGCGATTACGCTGGCGAAAGCGGTCGAACCGCTGCGCTTGATGTGGCTTGAGGAACCCGTGCCTGCTGAGAACATCGAGGCGATGGCGCAGGTGAAGGCGGGAACCAGCACCGTGATCTGCACCGGCGAGAACCAGTACACCCGCTGGCAGTTCCTGGAACTCCTGCAAAAGCAGGCGTGTGATGTGATCATGCCTGACCTGTCGAAAGCCGGAGGTATGATGGAAGCCAAGCGTATTGCCGATATGGCGGATGCATTCTATATCCCGATTGCACCGCATAACGTGTCGTCACCTTTGGGCATGATGGCGATGTGCCATGTGATGGCGGCAGTCCCCAACTTCCTCGTCTTGGAATTCCATGGGCGTGAGATCCCATGGTGGAATGACCTCTGTGACGGCGATAAACCCTTCATCGATAACGGTTGGATGAAAGTGTCCGAACGTCCGGGCATCGGCGTTGAACTCAATGACGCAGTCGCCAAAACCCTGCTGTGGAACGGCGATAAGTATTTTGATTAAAGGGTAACCATATTGCGTGTTGCGTATTTCGTGACAGTGCTAGAGGGGATCGAGGGTGAACGAAGGCATAAGATTTCGGCAGTGGCAAGATACAATATCTGAAGATATCACAAAAGACCCTTTGTGGAGATTGCAGGTATACCAACTGTCGCTGTATCTTGCTCATCTTGCTTGGGAGGATGTCACGAAACTACGTGACGATAACAGAACGCGTTCAGTTGCCGATCAGTTGTATCGCGCCATTTGTTCAATTGGAGCGAATATTGCTGAAGGTTACTCACGAAGCTCGCATCGAGATCAGGCTCGGTTTTATGAATACGCATTAGGTTCAGCGCGTGAAAGCCGAGATTGGTACTATAAATCCCGGCATATCATAGGTGAGAACTGTCTGGTAGATCGATATACTACATTGACTCAAATTATCCGGTTGCTGATGACGATAATTCCGCGTCAACGCAATATGGCTAAAGAGGAAAATTCGGAATATTCACTCGAGCCAACCAACACGCTTGAAGATTCGTAGTACGCAATACGCAATAGCGCAATACGTAACACGTAATACGCAATACGCAATACGCAATACGCAATACGCAATACATAATATAGTTGTTAGGAGCCCAATATGTCTGCCGTCTCTATCGTTAAAGTTGAAGGGGAAGAAATCCTGGCAGCGGTCCGCCAGGCAGGTGAACTGGTCAAGGGTTTTGATGTGATCAAGCCGGGGATGACCGTGCTGATCAAGCCTAATCTTGTAAAACCGTCACCTTCGGGCGCCGGGGTGACAACCGATGCCCGTATCACGGACGCTGTCGTCCAGCTTGTCCTGGAACGCAATCCAAAACGGGTGATCATCGGCGAGGGATCATCCATCGGATATGATATTCCAGGCAAAGTGGACTCGCTGACATGTATGGAAGCCACCGGGACGGCAGATGTCGCCCGTGCTTACGGTCTGGAAATGGTGGACCTGAATCGTGATGAAGTTGTCGAGGTGTATGCCGAGGACGCTTTTGTAATGCCCTCATTTGGCGTGGCAAAGACAGCTTTTGATGCCGATATCATTGTGGATCTGCCGATTATCAAGACGCATGGGCGCACAGGTATCACCTGTGGGATGAAGAACATGAAAGGTGTCCTCCCCGGGATAGAGAAAAAACGCACGCACCGGTCAGGACTGGACCGGGCAATCGTCGATCTGAACCGGGTGATGAAACCACATCTGATTGTCGTGGATGCGTTACTCGGTATGAGTGGGACCCACACCCAGCCTGAGGACCGGGTGCCTTTCGGGCGCGTGGTATGCAGCACCGATGTCGTCGCCGTGGATGCCGTGTGCGCATCAATGATGGGTTTCGACGCCGGCGAAATCCTGCATATCAAGCTGGCAGGCGAAGCCGGGGTAGGGGTAGCGGATTTGGAACAAATTGAGATTCGAGGAGAACCAATTGCGCTGTCCGCCCGGCGGGTCGTGCGTTATGCGGAGGCAGCCAAAAAACGCTTTGGGGCAGTGACCCTTATTGAAGAATCCACATGCACCGGGTGTTGGGGCGAGATGGAAAGCGCATTCCTCTACATCAACCGGGCAGGTTATAATTACCGCCTGGAGGACCTGACGATGATCCTGGGCATGCCGGATGAGCTGCCTCCGCTGCAACACACGCCGTTGGTTGTGGGCAAGTGCCCGCTGCAGTACCGCGAACTGGGCGTCTATGTGCCGGGTTGTCCTCCCCATGGTTTGAAAATCGCGGACGGGATTTGCGAGGTGCTGGGGATTCCGAAGGAAGAAATTCACGCCGTGATTGAGCAAATGCACAGCGAAAAATCGTACGTGCAGTAAAGAATATAGCGTGTCGCGTGTTGCGTAAGGGTATGGTTTTACCTGGCTCTTTGTTTAGTGCAGGTGATACGCAACACGCAACACGCAACACTATGTATTTCCAGGGAGATCGATCATGAAAATCGGTATTGTAACTGACAGCACTTGTGACCTACCATCTGAGATTATCGACAGGCTCCAGATAACCGTTGTGCCGATGGTCATCCATTTTGGCAATGAGAGCTACCTGGATGGTGTTAACCTGACGCGGCAGGAATTTTACGAAAAGCTCAGCACATGTGAGGAGCTGCCCACGACCGCGACGCCAGGTCCGGATGCCTTTCAGCAGGTTTACACCACGCTGGCAGAATCCGGTGCAACCCATATTCTGAGCTTCCATATCGCATCCACCCTGAGCGCGGTCGCCAGTATAGCCGAAGTTGCGAGCCTGTCATCTCCGGTTCCTGTTACCGTGGTGGATTCTGGTTCCTTGACGTTGGGCACGGGTTTTCTGGCCGAGACTGCAGCGCAAGCAGCTGCTTCCGGCAAGGGTGTGGATGAAATTCTGGCGCTGGTGGACGCCCAGAAGGCGCGCACGCATGTGTTTGCCGTGTTGGAGACACTGGAATACCTGCGGCGGGGGGGGCGCATGAATGCCGCTGTCGCCACCTTCGGCACCTGGCTAAAGGTTAAACCCTTGCTGAAAATGCATATCGGGGAGACGGTAGCTGAAAAGGTGCGGACAACCAGAAGGGCGACCCAGCGGTTGATTGAACTGTTAATGGAAAGGTTGCCATTGGAGCGTGTCGCCCTGGTCCACACCAACGCTTCAGGAAGGGCAGCAGCTTTGAAAGAAAGCGTGCGTTCCATCTTGCCCCCGGGTCCAATTCTATCTGTGGATGTGACCCCCCTCTTCGGCGTTCACCTGGGTCCCGGCGCCGTAGGCTTTGCTTGCATTACGAGGAAATGAAGATTATTGCGTATTGCGTAAAAAACTGTTGATTTCCAATGTCCAGCGATTTACATTCAATGGGGCCATTAGCAACACACAAAACGTATTACGACGCCCCTGAAAAAAGGAATATTTTCTAGCGCAGAGTCGTATCCAGAAGACTGGATTTAGACGCAAAATTTTAACTTATTACTTGAATTTCTAACAAAAATCATATCGCAAATTCAATAATATGCAGCCAATTATTTCTCGGTGTCTAAATCCGGTCTGCTTGGTACGCCACTACGTTACCCCCCTTTTTTAGAGGAGTCTTTATACACCTTATTCTATTTCGAACGCAAACCCCAGCGCTCCCGGACCGACGTGGGTGCCCACGACGGGGCTGACACCACCGCGATGCATGATGTCAATCTTAAAACGTTTTTTGACCATGTCCGCCAGCGTGTCTCCCTCTTCTGGAACATCAATATCCACGACCGCTGCTTCGACAATGCGCTTACCAGCTGTCTTCTCCGCGACAAGGTCCAGCATATGGGCGATGGCTTTTGCTTTGGTTCTGATGGAGGCAATGGGTTGGATCGTGCCTTCGCTGATGTGAAGCAAAGGCTTTAGTTTGAGTGCAGAGCCCAGATAGCGTTTGGCACCGCCGATACGTCCCCCCCGATGCAGATATTCCAGGGTATCGACGACGAACATAATAAAGGTTTTCTGGCAGGCATCTTCGACCGCAGCCACTACAGCTTCCACGCTTTCTCCACGGGCTACCGCCCGGGCTGCAGCCAGAACCGCGATACCGGCAGCCATGGATGATGTGCTGGTGTCTATCAGGTGAATATCCAGCTCCGGAAGGTCATGCTGTGCCATCTCGGCGCTGGCATAAGTCCCGCTGAGTTTGCCAGATACCAGCACAGCGACAATGGCATCATATTCTTCATCAAGGGCTTTGAAGAGCTTGATAAACTCAGCAGGTGTGGGTTGTGAGGATGTGGGGAGGGTCTTGGATGTTTTCAAACGGCTGTAGAATGTCCTGGAGTCTATATCGACACCGTCCCGGTAGCGTTCTCCGTCCCAGATAAGCCAGACCGGGATGACCGTGATATCCAATCCTACTTTGGCTGCGTCGGGTATATATGATGTACTGTCGGTAACGATGGCTATTTTAGGCATGCATCCTCCCATAGGGTTCCGCTGTAGATCGTAGGTGATATAATCAGTAAAACACTTGATAGTAATTGACGTTACGTTGGATTTGAATATTCTTCTTTTTTGCTGCCAGTAAATTATTTGATTATCATTATCAGGAAGACCACATCCTTATGTTCTTTCTGTGATGACGCCAATCCACTCCGAACTTTCCGTTAAAGGCTTACCGGTCAGGTCGCTCCATAGTCCCTTGGCTTTAAACCCTCCTTCTTCCAGCTCCTGGGTGATCCGCTCTGCGGTGAAGTCCTGGAACCAGTTGCGGTAGATCGATATGGTTCCGTCGGGTTCCAGCGTGATGTATTGATCGAGGTACAGGTCATCCTCGGGATAGCTAAAACCTTCCTCCAGCACCAGATGCGGTCCTGGTTTCCAGAAGCCAGTCTCGACTGCGTACCATCCGTTCCGCGCACCGTTGACGCGCCGGTGTTGCGGTGTGGTTACATCCAGGACAAAGCGCCCCCCGGGTTTGAGCGCGCGGTGGATGTTGGCTAAAAGCGTTTGGCGTGCTTCGGGCGGTAGCGGGCAATAATCGCCGTAAATCAGGCAAGCCGCATCGTACTGCCCGTTATCCTCCAGGGTCAGATAGTTCTGGTAGCGGTAGGTGATCGTCTGTCCTGTTTGACGTGCCTGCTCTATTGCATAATCGATCGAGCGCCGGGAATAATCCACCCCGGTGACGCGCAGCCCTTGATCCGCGAATTGCGCGGCATACAGCCCGGGACCGCAGCCCAGATCAATCAAAGCGTCACCCGACTTCAGGTCCAGCATATGCATTAGCCAGCGCACAGTGCTGGCGATGGTTTCTGGCTTACGGCTGGCGGCATCGTTGTTCGGATCCAGGTGGGCTTTCAGCATCTGGGTGGAGATCCAGGGATCATCCCAGAAGAGCGCTTCCCCCGGCTCAAAGGGTGGGGGACGGCGCTGCAGCTCGCACATTCTACCGATATCTACGGTTGGTTTCATCGTCTTTCCTTTATCTGTAGACTCATGACATTAAACTTTATATCTAATAAAAGGCAACTCTATCATTACACGCTCCCCGTTATTGTCACATACACCCACTGGTCCGGGTCCTCGCTTTCGTACAGGTACAACCGCCACTCGCTGGTATCATCGTTCCACACCAGCAGGGTATCCCCGATCTGTGCCGGCCTGCCGGCTGTAGCCAGGAACTCCGCAGCGCACTTGGCAGCGGAATCATAGTCGCTTTCGCAGTCAGTCCCCTCGCACGTCCGCACCGATGGCATGCAAGCCGTTGAGTGCTGCCGGTCCCACTTTCGCGGATGCTTCGTCATCCTGGGCAATAAACCAATCCGGGATCTCTGCCGGTTCGATGTGGATGTCGCTCGAGGGAGGTAGTAACCTGATCTCCTGGTTATGTTCGCCCGGTCCATAGCGTTCAATGTAGGACTTCACCCGGGATTTAACCCCCGATCCGCCACCAGGTCGTGAAACGGTCCCCACCATGTCGTAAATCTCAAGGCCGTGACAGGGTAACGCTTCCAATTCCACCTGGGTGGCTGCAGCTTCATAAAAAGCAAGCTCCGCATTAGCCCTCGCTAAACACTGTTCGTCCGTCCGCAAGACCGGATCCCGGATGGTAAGTTGCCGGACACCCACCAGGGCTTGCTGTGCTGCGCTTTGCGCGGTGCCGGTCGGTTCGGTCCCATTCTCCCCCAGGCTGCCAACCACCGTTATTTTGTTGTACTTCCAGGCGCTTTCTGTATAGACCATTTCCCGGACCGGGTGTTGTGTGTTCCAATCAAACGTGTAATCGGCGGAATCGCTACCGCTCAGTGTTTTGAACTTGACGACCTCCCCCGGTCCCGCGTAAGGATAATCGGGAATCATCGAACATACACGCCGGAAGGCCAGATCATAACGCTCATTCCTGGTTATGGTGAAATTGACCGTCAAGCTGGTGACGGTCCCGGACCTCGTTAATCCCACGGCATCAAGAATATCGTCGATGATGTCCTGCACGGTGGTGGAGGAAAATCTGTATGTTGCTGCCTGCCGGAACCGGCGCAATTTGCCCCAAAAGTCGGTAAGATGGACCGTGAGCAGCGAGAACCCATATTCCAGGCTTTCCACGTAAAGCGTGGGCAGGGCTTCCAGGTATCGCACGCCGTCTATCCTGCAGCCCCGCGAAATCACAACCTCATCACCCAGGAGGACCGGATAAGATTCAAAATAGCCGGCTGAGTTATCAAGCACAATTTCACTCGCTATTGTCTGGTTGGCAATCTCCCGGTAAGTATAGCCCACAAGCCGTGTATAGTGTGTGCTTGATCCGCTCCCGTTCGTCAGTACAAACCGGTACGTTGGCTCATAGCTGTGTTTTTTCTGCTCTGTAAGCAGCGTAGCGTTGATAGTCCGCATCTTTACCCCCTTACGCAATACGCATCACGAGTCTACTGATAAAACAAGGAAATAAACGCAGAGGCGCACCCAGCGGACTGGGTTTAGGCGCAGAGAAATATATATATAGTCACCATATTAATTAATTAGCAATTTGATTTTTGTTAGCAATTCAAGAAATACCCTGAAAACTCTGCGTCTCTCCAGCCTCTGCGTTAGAAAACTTACCTTTTTTCAGGGTAGTCGCATTACGTCTTAGCTGTCAATTCCAAGGTCCCTCGTAGCGGTCCAACGGTGATGCCGGGATGATCCCGGATTGTGCAGCAGCGTTCGCCCTCGCCAGCTTGTCCAGTTCATCCAAAAATTTGTTGACCTGGCTTTCCCCCCATTCCCGCAAGTTCCGCTCCGCCCACTTATTGACGTTGCTCAGTTCCGCGACCTTGAGCGCCCTCGAAAGCGCAGCAAAGCCGGCAGCGCCCCAGGTTAAAACGTGGGTGTGGTTCGTCGGGATGGTCGTAGCCGTGGCGCTTTCCAATCCGTTAATAGTGTGATCCTGTTCCAACCACAGCCGGACCACATCCCCGGACGCCGGTTCGTCAGGATCGTTGATGTACAAAATATCCCGATCGTCCCACACCTCGAAACTCCGCCAGTGTGGAGGATGCGCCGGATCGCTGCTGTCGTAATCCCACCAAACCCGTAATATCTGCTTAAAATCAACACTCGAAACGTCGATTTCACGACCTGCAGCACTCAAAGTAACCGTATCCAGCACTCGGAGGGGTAGTTTCTCGTTGTACAGCGTCAAAGCCTGCCGGATTGTTTCATCTATCAGCCCGGTTGTGTACTTGTCGTTGCTGCTGTCCTGCAGGAGCAGTTCGACCCGGTCCCGTATCGTTGCCAGTGTTTCAGCCATTTAACACCTTCCTTTAGTGGTGACAGGATCTCCGGAAATGGACCGTCGATGTCCCCCGTTATCAGCCGGCGCGGTCCCCGCGGGAAGATCCCGGAAAAACACCGGGATTACCCGCCAGGGAGCCGGCGCCTATCAATTTATAAATCCGCATACCGCACGCCGGACCCGCTCGTTATAAAGGCGGTGCGCTCATCACTACCAAGCACCTTGTTCCATATTGCGATCGGACCCAGGCGACCGTGGAAAACATGGGCATGGTCATACTCGCTGCCGATAAATAGGCCCCCTCCTGTGCCCAGGGTGAAATCGTGGTGTTCTCGTGGGAAGAAGGTTCGCCATCGTTGAAACTCATAGTAGCCATTTTTGCCACATCATCATAGGTGAACAGGATCATTTCCCAGGTGTTCAGGTTGCCGTCATGGTCCCAGTTGTGCCAATCAAATTGCGGATAGCCGGTGTTCTGCCCAAGAGGACATGATGTGTGTCCCCGGTGCTTTTCATCGAATAACCACCGCTCCAGGCGGAGCCACTAGAAAGGCTGATGATATAACGGTAATAGGTTGGGGAATCGTCAAGGGAACCGTCCCAGGCCGTATGATAAACCCACGCCATAATGCTGAAAGCGTCCCCGGCACCAAAGTTAATCAAAGGGCAGCTTGCCCTAGCCCTGGTAAGATACTGCGTTCCGTTCATATCAAATTCAGCCACGGTAGGATAGACAAGGCCGGTGTTCGTTGCCAGGGTCCCGGAAAGCGTCAAATCGTACCCGTTTTCGTGACTGTCCAGCCGGTCCCCGCTGGCTTCATTCATCGCCCAATAGGTAACCAGCCCATCAAGCAGATCGACGGATGGCCCGGACAGGAGCAGCAGCCGCAGCCCTGGTTCTAGGAATCAAAGGAAAAGACATCTTTATCCGCCTTTAGAACGTATGTTCTATTTCACGTTCTACTTCATCACACATCCCGCCTGCAGCACACGCCCCCCACAGCAGCAAAAACGCAAAGAAAGACACTGCCGGGACCACCAACCACAGGTAATTTTCAGTAATCCACTGCCCGATCTCGTTCATGTCCTCATCCTCCATAATGGTGACATCCCGCCGGCTGGCCAATGGAGCCGGTGTCACCACCTTTTATAATCCCCGCGTCACCACCGTAACGCTGCGCGCGGCAGCCTGGTTAACCGGTGTGCCGGTGGTCCCGGATCGCACCTTGAGGAAATGGACCCCCCAAAAGCTATCCGGGCTCAATACGATGTATTGACTTGCATCCGCTGTGACCGTGAGTTCGGTGCCGTCCGATTCGTACATATCATAGAAGGTCGTGCCATCCACGGAGCCCTGGAAAGTAAGGTTGGCTGTGGTCCAGGTTGCCGGCATCATAATGGCTGCGGGATACTCGCCGGGAGGCAGAGCAACCGCCCCGCTAAGGCTTCCACCGCTGGCAATCGTCACCGCTTGATTCGCTAATTCTGCATAGGTTTTAATCAACAATGGCATATTTCACCGTCCTTTATTCGTTAATGTGGTGACGAGATCCCGAACCCAAAATCGGGCTGGATCCAGTCACCACTAAGTTATGATCCTGAACAACATGGCATCTTTGTTGGCTTCAATGTCTTCCAAATCGACCCGGTCCTTGTTAAGTTTGTGCTTGATCTGCGAGTTCTTCCCGCGCAGTCCCAATTTAGCCAGGTGGAGCGCCTTATCTGCTGCGATCCCGGCACACACCAGCCGGCGCACGTACCACCCCAGGAGGTTTGCGCCCACCGGTCGCTTGGTCCTGGTCCAGTTCTTCCCGCTGCCCCCAATCAGGGCTTTAGGATGACAGTCTAATAGCGCCTTCTCCATAGGGGACCCCTGCAAATAGCAATTCGCCACAAAAACAACGGCTCCGGAAAGGTCCACCCCTGCAAAGTGTTCGGCGCTTATCGCCGTTAGCCAGTTATCGCCGTACCAGTAAGGTTGCTCCGGGATGCCGTGGAGGGAGAAGTACAGAAGATCGTAGGGACGATGCAACCACTTGGTATTGAAATTATCAATCGTGAGCGGTGGGGATGTCACCGGACGCACCCCCGCCGCTCGTTCCACTGCTTCCCGCTGGCTTGCTACGCACACCGCAAGTACGTTGGGTTTCATACTACACTCTAAAACTTAGGCAGAAGTTCGCGGTTTCTGCGAACTTCCAAGCGCTGTACTCAGCGCCGACGGCTTCATACTGACTTTCGACACAAAAAGCTAAAACGTTCGGCTTCATTGAGTGTCCTCCGTGCTGTGGTGACATCCTGCAGTAGAATCACGCCTAGCCTTGAGCTGCGTTCTGTCACCACTACCGTTTTAACGTTCTAGTTATTGCTTGCCGAGAACTCCACCCAGTCCGCACCGTCCCAAATCATCATCAGGGCATCCTTGGGACCCAATGCAATGTTACCGGTCAATGCTGTGTTCGCGCCGTCATTGATCGTGATGGCATCCGCAGCATTTTCATTGATGAGTAACAGCAGTTGCCCGATGGCAGCCCCATCCACAATGGCGGTTGTACCGCTCAAGGTCGCTGCTGCTGCGCTGGTGATCGGTGTATAGGTCCCAACCGGCGTTATAGCGCCGTTGGTAACCACCGTCTGCACCGTGATTTCAGTCAGCCGGAGGTATTCACCAATCACCCCATACCCCACCACCCACAGATCATCGTATGCAAAAAGGTTGTCCGTAGCGATAACATCATCCCCGGCCGTAACGTCCCCGGTCGTCACAATATTGTCAAAGTGTGTGTCGCCCAGGGCTTGCAGGTCCCCGCCTTCGGGATAAACCGGATAAACCGGATCAATCCACGGGTTAGGGTCCACAGGGACCGGGTCAACCTGCAGCCATTGAAAGACAGCCTGAGAACCCAGGGTCATGGTCAACCCCAAAACCGCAGCAATCAGCGCCATTATAGCGCCTCCAATTTGCTTTCTGTTTTCCTCTGGTATCGTAAATTTCATTGTTTTTCCTCCTCAAGGTATGTTTCTATTGCTTGAATGTTCTGCGCCGTTAAAACGCGGGAAAGCTCTTGTTTCAACCATACGGGCCAGGCTTGCCGGAGCATAGCAAAAGTGAACACCCCGGCGCTGCGTATCTTCCCCGCAGTTACCGGACCAACACCGGGAATGATCGAAAAGTCATCCCGAATTTGGACTTCCTCGGTCGGCAGCGTCGTGACCTTCTCCGCGTTCCCCTTCCCTTTAGGGAGGGGGTCAGGGGGTAGGTCTTTCGCGCCTTCCCGCCAGCGTTCCACCCGCCCCCCGTAAAGGTAGAGGATCAGGTCGCCGTCATCCGCGATTTTCCACCGCAGAATAGGGACATTGATACCCAGGGCTTGACACGCCTTTTTAACATAAGCGTTCATCCCATCTTGTTTGTGTTTAATAAGGTCCTTTATCACGTCTGCCTCCGTTCTTGTTCCGCATGTTTTTTCTGCTGACGCCATGTACCATCAAATGTGGTGACAGGCGCTGAGTACAGCGCTACGAAGTTCGCAAAGTGCGCGAACTTCCGACTTCAGACTTCCGACTTCAGACTTCCGGTGACCGGGGACCCGCTCACACGATACATATATAAAGTGACTGACGCTGTTTCAAACTCGATAACCTTGAAAGTGATAGTTAAGCACTCCACGCACCTCTTGATTATGTGTTCACTACTGTTTATCTAAAACCAACACCGATTTTGTGTGTGAGCCGGTCCCCCATTGTTCATACGCCACCCCCGCCAGTGAATTTGAATGGTGACAGCCCCTTTGGGATCCACAAAGTCGACCAAAATCTTGTCGCCACCCCGGAAGTTCCCCGGTTTTGGGAACTTCGTTGCGCAGTCCGCTGCGCCTGTCACCAGATCAACCATGCGTAGGGGCGAACCTAAGTGTTCGCCCTTTTGGGATCAGCCTACCCCTCCACGAAGGTCAATACCACCGTGAAGTCATTGGTTGCGGTCCCACCGTCACCATCATGATCCAGGACAATTTCCATCACGGTTCCATCCGCAATATCCGGGAACTGATCGTCAACAAAGTCCGTGCGTTCAAATTCTTCCGGTACGTGGCTGTCACCGATGGACGCCGATTCAAGATAGGCGTCGGTGTCGCTGGTGGTCCCGATGGTGAGTAAGCCATTATTGGCATTACTGCCCACCGCACTCACATGGACCAACTGGCAAGGGCTTGGAGCCGTCCAGCTTATTGCCAAATCCGCCGAGAGTGTCCCCGGTACGTGAAAAGATTGTACAAATTTCCGCATCATAGTTCGTTTCCTCCTGAAAGAATCTATAGATTAAGCGTTCCCCCTCCCCCTTCCTTTCAGGGAAGGGGGGCAGGGGGGTTAGGTCACTTACGCTACGTTGTGCTTATACAGCCCCCGGTAATCCGTGGGCCCCACGGCGAAGAAGAAGCGCACCTTCACCGGCATCACATCGTTGCTGAACATCAAGCCGGCTGTCGGGCTGGCCACGCTGAACACTTCCGGGGTCCGCCCATAGCGGAAGCCCAGGCCAATGCTCGGGTACAGGTTCGGGTCTGCTTGAGCGGCCCAGTTGTTGGTATCGGTCCAGAAAGGCACCGTGATGACGCGGCTTCGGGCTGCCGCCAGCCGGCCCATCATCGTATTGCTGCCGGCTTCCTCGTTGACGTGGTAATCGGCGGAGCCTGGGACGCCCTCGCCGCTTGCCAGGATTTCAACCGCTGTCTGTTCCAGGTCGATCGGGACCCACAACAGCTTGGGTCGTGTCAGGGCGCCAGGCGTTCGCGCTGTTCACTTCGGTCTGCTTCATCATCGCAATCTTGGTGGTCTTCCAGCTTGCATCACTCAGGGCTGTGGTGCCCAGGTTGCCGTGATCCGACGTGGAAAAGCACCGTGCTGTCGCTTGCCATGGTCGGACCGGTCCCGCTGTTGTCGGTGAAGATGGCGGAGATAGCTTTACCTAACGTCATCCAGGCTGCTTGAGCCAACGCCCGTGGCGCTGCCCGGAGCCGGTTGGTGTCGTCCTTGTCGATGGCTTCGATCGTCAGCCCCAAATAGCCGCCTTTCTTCACAAAGGTGGCGGTTTCCGTCTGGTCGTCCCAAGTCAGTTCGGTGTAGGCTGCGCCTTCACTCACGGTCGGGCAGTTCACCGACGCCCCCCAGGGTGATCCACTTGCACTTGCTGGAGCGTGGCAAAATCCTCGACGGTGACGCCGGGACCCCACCACTGCGGGTAACTCTGGAAAAGGTTAATCACCCGCTTATTGAGGGCATTGGCTACCAGTCCCGCCATAGTGCTGCAGTTCACGTTAGCCAGGTATACCCGGTCTTCCATATACCGCCCGGTCATTTCGTAGTCACCGGAAAGCAGGGTGTAGAGTTCCCGCATCCCGGAGAGCGGACGAATGCCGGAGGGAGGACTTACGCCCTCAATCATAGCGTCAAGCGCCAACGTAACCTGATCCATCCCGGTGTGAAAACCGTGCAGTTGGGGATTCCCCACGTCATGCACTGCGCGCGCCTCGGCTTGAGCTGCGACAATGTCCGTTAAGCGGTTGACCGCTTTTTCAATGGCTCCGATCCGGTTGTCGAGTGCGGACAGGTCCGCCCGTTCCGGTTCTGGCTCGTTCCCGGTGTCCAATACTTCCTGATTGATAACTTCTTCTGGCATAACTTCCTTCCCTCCTGCTGCTAAAGAATGAACCTGCGCTTCCTGCGCCACCCGGGGCATGGTGTGTAACTGCCAGTACCCCGGCCTTATCGCTCCCAAGGCTTCCTTGATGTAGCCGGCTGCGCCGGGAGCATAAACCACATCCAAACTTTCTACGTGCCGGATTTCATCCGTCACTCTCAGCCCCGTTTCTTCGTCCAGGTGGCTCAGTTGGAAGAAAACGGCGCTCAATCCCACTGGCGGAACGCTCAGGCCCCGCTCTTTGTCCGCTAATATCTGGTCCATAAGAACACCGACGAGATACCCCGGACTGTTCGGGTCCTGGTCGTAGAGACGTAACCCCCCGGTGATCACCTCCCTGTCGTGGTCGTAACCGGCGCTGAACGTCACCCCCACCAGATCCTTGACCTTCGGTTCCTGTCGCCACCCGAAACCGAATAAGGAAGGATGATCCAGATAACTGGGGATGCCGTCGAACTGCCCGAAGTGCGTAGCCAGCACAGCGGGAGGAATCAGCCAGTTGCTGTCTTCTCCATCCGCCTGGCGCACCCTGCCGGCAGCCATAAAGTCACACTCGAACTCGCGCCGTTCTGCTGTCCCGCGTATGGGACCCAAAAGCTGCACCCTGCCGGATTCGTACCGCATCGCTGTCAATTCGTCGTTTAAACTGTTTCCATCAGTCTCCATCGTCTTATCCTTCTTCTCCTTTTTCCGGTTGTGTTCTTCGGCTTCTGACTTAGCACCTTCCTCCCACACTGGTGGAAAGTTGGGGTGGGGGCGCCTTTCTCAGAATCTCCTTGATCTGCTCCGGTTCGAGGTTTTCCCCTGCGAACTTCATGGCTAATGTGAGTGCCGTTTCATCGTCGATCCAGCCCCTTGCACTCGCAATCGCTAAAGCCTGGACCATATCGTGCGCTGCGGAGGCCAGGGATTCATTATCCGCCCTTGCCACTTCCGGGACGTTCACCACAAACCCCATATCCCTTGGCAATTCCTGGTGATGGACCTTGCAGTAGCGATGATAGGCTTCGGTGATAAGGTCCTCCACCATCCAGATCAGTTGTTCCTGCCGGTCGGCGTAAAATCGGGCGGTCGGTTCGCCCATTTCCTTTGCGGTGGCGTAGTTCGTGCGTTCGCCCTCGCCCAGGTAGTGCAAGCCCAAATTCGCGCCGGTGGCGATCGCCAGCCGGAGGACAAGCCCATCCTGCTCCGCCTCGTCTGCATCAATGTTCAGGTTGTGCATTTTCACTTCCTCGCCGGGACCGTGAACATAAATGCCGGCTTCAACCGGATTGACGCCCCTTAATTGCTGCTTCTTGGCCTCCACCTGGCTATCATCCGCTACCATCACGTCCAACACGCCCTGTCGCGTCCTCTGTCGGTTAAGTCGGACCCGGTCTTTCAACCATTCGGAATAACGGAGTGCCCACGGCAGCACCGGGCGCAGATCGCTTTCGCCCCGCGTGGCGTCGAAGGGCTTGTTTATCGTCCAATGCAGCATCACCGGGGGGAGCGGTAAATGTTCCTCGTTCTCCTGGTGGAAGATGGGATGCCCGGCAGCGTACCAGTACCGGGGTTCGGCGGGAGTGTTCTCGATGTACCGCAGTTCGGTCTCGTAATCTCCATCGGCGGTTTCAATGTCCCGGATGATCCGGGCGCTCTTAAACCGGACGTAACTCATCCCGGTTATTTCGTTGGTGAATAACACAGGGAACACTTCGCCATCGCGGGTCAGGGCGTCACAGATGGGACCCAATCGCCTGTCAATATTGTTTTTCGGGTGGGACCAGAATGCTTTAATAAACTTATCAATCACATCTACATTACTTCCCACCGACAATCCCTTACCCACCACATAACTCCGCGTCAAAGCCACAACCCGCCTGATAAAGAAATTCTTACGCCACGCCTCTAACGCATCCTCAAGGTCTGCATACATCTCACCCCAGGTTCTATCATTCGGCGCATAAGTCTGGCTTTCCCATCCCCCGCTGTCATCCACCACCACACTTACCGGCGCTGTCGCAACCTGCTCCGGGCGGGGATTGACAAGGTGTGGAAACAGGAAACTAGCCAGTTTGTCCCGTAAAGTAAAGTTTTGACCTGCCATAATGTCTCCTTTGTTACCATTCCGCGTTATCAATGTCGTGCAGGACGTCGCCGGATTCCACGGTATCCCCGATGGCGTCCCCGGACGGACTGTGCTGTTCGAGAAATGCGCACAGTGCCGCGCTTGTCAGCAAATCATCGTGCCCCCTGGCGACAATACCGTCGTAACCCGGGGTTTCCCATACACCCCAACGCATCGTTTTCTGCGGACCCTCGCGAATCTCATATTGGCACGCCTCTACCTCGTACCAGAACTGTGCGGTGTCGGGTTTATGGTCCTCGGCATAATCCTGATAGCGCCCTGTCTCGACGATACCCAGGAAATCCCATCCCATCTGGCTTTTAATCGCGGGGGTAAAAGTCACCGGGATCAGCTTGTGTCCCAGGGCTTTTGCAAGATAGCTGGCTAACCCGGTTCCGACCCCGGTCGCGTCAATCACAACCCACTGCGCATGCCAGGTCTCCACCAGACGCAGGATTTGCCCCCGCATGGCAGTGAAGTTGGTTCCCAGGTTAAGTTGTCTGTCCTGTGTCCGGTAGCGAAATTCAATCGGGTCCCTGCTTGTGTCACCGGGTGCGTACACCACATCCATGATGGTGATGGCGGTGGCGTCCCGTTTGGGATTCTCCAGGAACAAGCGCTCCAGGACCCCGCCGGCATGTTCATCTTCACCGGCGACATCAACGAGGATTGCGTAGCGGTGGCCATTCTCCGGGGAGAAGCGGCGTTGGTGGGTGCCGTGCATCAATCTTTGGCGCGCCGGCGTAAACAGACCGCCGGTGCCGTCGAT
Organism: uncultured Chloroflexia bacterium; assembly: GCA_963700595.1. GTDB lineage: Bacteria > Chloroflexota > Anaerolineae > B4-G1 > SLSP01 > PWVB01. The sequence goes on along the minus strand of CAVOYE010000003.1, from coordinate 164,354 downwards.
GGTTTCCAGATAATACTGCGTCCGCACGAGCGGATGATTGCGCCCCAAACGTTCCAGTTGCGTTGCGACATGATTTGCATACGCAGGCACCTCAGCCGAGACGATATCGCACCCGATCCTGAAGACGCGCTGTACCCCATCCTTCGCCTGTTGTTCTTCGAGGTAGCGCACGGTGCGCGCCAGAAAAGTGTTACTTGTCCATGCTGTACCGTAAAACACGGTGGTCACATTCGTACTGGCGCCCATCGGCGTAAAGTCCTTATCCCACTTGCTTTGCGCGATATCCTGCGCTTCATCCGCCTCCAGCAAGATATCGGCGGTCGCACCGACGACGTTGGCGGTGGGTTCAGCGGAGAAGAAAAAGGCACGGGCTTTGCCCAGCTCCACCATGTAGCCTTCCCGCCGGCGGTAAAATCCTGAATTCATGGGATTTTCCAGGCGGTCAGCGAGCCGCAGAAGGCTGTTCAACGTCTGCGGTTTGAACGTCGGGCTGCCTTTTACGATGCTACCGCCGCGCCGGTGGAACAAATTCATCAGGTACGCTTCTAGCTGCGCGCTCAGTTCATTTTTCCCAGCTTGCCGACTCATCATCACCGCGAAGGTTTCACCCGCACCGTTGAGGACGGATTTCATAATGGCATCCGCAGGGACCATCTGGTAAGTTCGCAGCGGTTTTTCCAGGATAAAGCGTGAAAAGTTGTGGATATCACGCAAAGAAAAGACAAAACTGGTCTCGACCGGCACGCGGAGATAGGTGCCGTGCTTCTCCGTTTTTGGTCCCACATCGAGTAGTGGAAGCTGCGTGGGCTTGTCCCTGTCTGCCATGCCTATAGCTGGATCCCAAGGATGACGCTTAACTCGTCGAATGCCCGGTCGATGGCGCCGGCAAGGTCATCTGCGGCATCACCAGACAGCACGCGCTGGTCCCTGAGCAGCTTGCCTAAACGCGAAGCATTCTGGCCGTGCAGTGATAGCAGACGGGCAAGGTTGATTGTCGTGAGTTCACCTTTCTGTTCATCAATATGGTGAGATAACCACGCCTGTTTTGCCGCCAGATCGCTGATCACCGCTTCAATCGTCAGATTTTCATCGAAGTTCGCCATTTTACCCTCTTGAGATAATGGGTTGAAGTGTTATATCTTCATAGTAGAACATTAGTTCTACTATTCAAGAGGACAGGTAGCCCAAATTTATGGCTAACTATAAATTGGGGCTGCGGGTATTTTCGGGAGGAAGGTAATCTGTACAGGGAAGTGACAACAAAAAAGCCGGTTTCGTTTTGGCGAAACCGGCTTTTTAAGGAATTACAGTTTAGTGGTGGTGGTGATCTCCGTGCACGTGACCGTGCTCGAGTTCTTCCGGTGTTGGCTCCCGCAGTCTGAGAATTTTGACATGGAAATGCAGCGTCTCACCCGCGAAAACGTGATTGAAATCCAGCAGGACACCGTCCTCGTTAATTTCTTCAACCGTGGCAGCCCGTACCTCATCATCTTCGGTCTGGACGTTTAATTCCATACCCAGGACCGGGTTCATATCGTCCGGAAAAGCTGTCAAAGGGACCAGCACATTGTCTTCGGGATCATATTCACCGTAGCCCAGTTCCGGCGGAACGGTAAAATCTTTTTCCTCACCGATCTGGAGCCCGGCGATGGCCGTGGTGAAACCTTCGACCAGACCGCTGGTTCCCTGGATAAACTCCAGAGCCTCGTGTTCATCACAGGAATCAATAGGTTCGCCATCATCCAGACATAACGTATAAGTCATCGCTACGACCAAACCATCTTCGACTTTAGTCAACTGTTTTGCCATCGTGTCTCCTCCATCGCAGGCAAAATACGCCTGGCAGTCTTTTAAAAATATAATATAACAATTAGTATAAACGTTATTTTGTTTATTGCAAGAAGTGTAATGTTTGGGGGTGTGCGTCACATATTTGCATCCATACATTCCATATGCGCTTAGTGCGGTGCGGGTGTGTGGAAGGTGATTTCACTTCCACACCTGGCAGAAACGGGAAAATACTCCGTTTCTGCTCTGGGCTATTGACACTCGGTATGAAGACAAAGAGGATGCACCCCTTAAACCACGTGTCGGGGTGGAGACTCGTGTTGGTGCCCGAGTTCTGCAAACAGCACCGTCTGTGAAACCTAAAACCTAATGGTGGTGATGGTCTCCGCTGTGCACATGCCCGTGCTCCAACTCTTCTGTGGTGGGCTCGCGCAGCGCAAGAACTTTGACGTGGAAGTGCAAGGTCTTCCCTGCCAGGGGGTGATTCAAATCCAGGTGCACACCCTCATCACCGATCTCAACAATAGTCGCTGGGCGGACTCCGCCATCCTGACCCTGGAGATTCAGGCTCATCCCAACTTCCGGCACCAGCCCTTCCGGGAAAGCGCTCGCCGGCACCAGCATCGTGGCTTCTGGTTTATATTCTCCGTAACCCTGCGCCGGGGAAACCACAAAAGCTTTTTCTTCACCAATTTTGAGCCCGTAAATGGCTTGCGCAAAGCCTTCGACCAGACCGCCGGCGCCCTGGATGAACGCCAGGGGTTCCTGTCCCTCCGAGCTGTCGAGTACCTCGCCGTCGTCCAATCGAAGCGTATAATCCAGCCCTACCACCAAACCGTCCTGCACTGATGTCAAGTCTTTAGCCACAATCTCTCCTTTTGCTTCGCAGGAGCGTTTTTACGCCTGCGAAATGATTTGTCCGAACGCTCAGTTTAATCGGATATGGTGCGAGTGCAAACACACTCTGTCAGAGGCTTGCGGAAATTTCGTGCAGGGCTTTGACCCCCGCTTTCTCAGCCTGGGCTGCCTCGCGTACCAGTTCCGCGCCTTTAGGGCTGCTGAACATCGAGACCCAGTCCTGCTGTTCGCGGTCAGGATACAGTGCATAAAGTGTTTTGAGGACCTGACAGACTTCGCCGTAATGGGCAATGGCAGCAGCAAAAGCGTCATCTGCTTTTCCGGGCATGCGCGCCTGTGCTTCTTTCAGGAATTTAACGGCATGCTCGCGGCACTCCAACCATACCCGGTTGAGATAGGCGTGTCCATCGCGGTAAGCGATGCCAGTTTCCAGCGCTTCTGCCCAAACACCATAAGCGGGGATGCCCGTTGTGTATTTTCCTTCAACCGCCCATCCATCCGGCTTTTCAACGCGGTCCAAAACGGATTGCAGCGCATCCTTGACAACCTTGATGTCCGAAGCTGGGTTGCATGGTGTAATACTCAGTACATGTACGGATAGCACATCATAACTGACCGAGTTTATCCCATGGGCAGGTGCTTTCCCCGAAGTAGCCAAGGAAGATATATTCGCCGGGGTCATCCGGACAGTCGTCCAGGACGCTATAACCGCAAATCGCATTATAGTTGGGTATTGGGGACAGCTCCCAACCGTAACAGGGGGTGTTATGGTCGATTTTGGATCCTGACGAAATCCCATGCTGAACGCTGCGCTTCAAGAAAAGCTTCGGGTGATAGCTGCCAGTGCTGTTTCATGGTCCACATACAGGCGTTCCGCACGCCAGCCCAGATTGGGACCCAGGCTGAAAAGCGTGTCGATATCCCAGACTTGCGCTGCATCCACATTGACATTGGCATTCATATTGAGGACAAAAGCCTGTCCCGTACCGCCGTACAACCAGGGAAATGAGAGATCAACCCCCAGAAAGTCCAGGCAGCCCTTGATGCAGTCCATATGTTCGTTGTACAGGTTGTATCTGTTTACACCGGGCAGTTCTTTTTTCATCGCTTATTCTCCGCGACACGCAAATGAAAGAGGGAATGTTATGGTAAGTAGTATAACTTTTGTTGATAAAATACGCAAAGTGCTGGGTTGTGCCTATGTTAAAGGGTGTCAAGAGGGAGGAGTTTTAATGGAGGTGTTGCGGTTGGTCTGCCAACCGCAACACCTCCATTAAAAAATAGCGGCGCGGGAGCCATGACCGATAAATTCCAGATGATTATTCCGCGCCGCTTTTGGAACTCGCCCCCCTTTCCGGGGGCTATTTTTTAAGCGCACCTGGCATTTGCCTGTGTATGACTCCCATGCTAAAATGCAGGAGAATCCAATCCTTTCAGGGCCCTATCAGCGAGGTGAACAATGCTTCGTAACGTTTTTGCGCGGGTTTTAGGTGCTTTCTCCCTGCTATTGTGCTTCTCATTTCTGTTTTCTACCCTCCATATTCTGGCTGCTCCAATACCCCCCCTGCGAGTGGTTAATCACGAGACCAAGGAATGCTCCGACATCTTTGGCGGGGATGAGTGCATGGACTGCTTCCCGCCGGAGGGCTGGGAAATTCTGGGGGATGCCTATGACATCCCTTGCCCGGAGGGTTATGCGGAGGTCGCCAGTCCGGGTTACACCTGTGAGCATTTCCAGGAAGCCTTTTGTTGTACTGAAGGGCACAGCGGTGCCAGCGGGGATTGCACTAACCTGGTGGTAAACCGGGGGCGCAAACAATGCGCCTTTGTGAGTTCCGCGAACACCACTGAACTCCCCCGGGGATGGCGTCCAAAGCCGGACAGCACAGAATCCTACGATTGGGTGTGCCCCGGGAATTATGAATGGGTGGATGATGTCAACGCAGAAACCGGCAGCGGTGGGTTTAATTTCTCCTGCTGCTCCAGCGCGATGCTGCTGGCACCGGTTGCCCTGGTGCTGGTTATAAACAAAAAACATCGTTAGCCATTTTTTCATTCGGAAGATTATGAAGATAAATTGTACTATAGCCCCTCGTGGGCGTCCGACGCGAAGCGACAAATTTATACAAATCCCATAGCACCAATGGGGTAGGGACGCTTCGCCGAAGCGTCCCTACCCCTTAACTGCTACCCACCCGCAGCATGCCATCACTATAATACCGTGGAACTCACCCCCATTGAAAAATCCGCAAATATGTGTCATAATAATCATAATAATCTTTTTAAATAAGCATTTAGCAGCAGTAAAGGATTGAATTCAATGAATGAAAACAAGACCAAATCAGCGGACACCAGCGTCATAGATTTTCTGAACGCTATCGACCACGAAAGGAAACGCAGCGACAGCTTCACCATACTGGAAATGATGCGTGAGGTCACCGATAAAGAACCCGTTCTGTGGGGATCAAGCATCGTCGGGTTCGGGACCTACCATTACAAATATGCTTCAGGTCGCGAGGGGGATATGCCGGTTGTGGGGTTTTCACCCCGCAAACAAGCACTGACGCTGTATATCATGCCCGGATTCGCAGAATATGACACCTTACTGGCTAAACTTGGTAAATACAAGACGGGCAAAGTTTGCCTGTATATCAATAAACTGGCGGACGTCGATCTGGATATCCTGCGGGAGTTGGTCAGGCAAAGCGTGGAGGCGATGGACCATATCGACTTCCAGAGTTGAAACCTGATTCGCTATTACTGTGGGTTGTTGTAGACTAGAGTATAAGTCTTGCTTTTGCAGTTCGGAGGTACCCTATGCTTATAAGATCGACATCGCTGTTTAATCACCCACCGGAATGGGCTGTGCTCGAACGCCAGCTCATCGACAGCCTGAACCAATCCGCCGAACCCCTGCTCGAGAAGTATGTCCGACCGGACGGCTACTATCCTATGGCCTCCCAACGAGAATTTCAGCAGCATTGACGGGCTGGACGACGCCTACGAGAGTTTCCACAATTGGCCCCTCTTCTACACGCTGGGCGGCGCTGATAAATTCCTGCAGCTGTCCCACAAGGAATTTGACGCCATCACGCAGCAGTTCGCGCGCTATGACTGCGGGCATGGGCACCCGATGGTGGTCAAGGAATACGAGCAGGGCTACGATTGGATGCATCAGGGCGAGGGCTACCTGTTCTTCTACCTGCTGGGATTGGCGGACCCGCATAACAGCACCCATATCGCGCGCGCCCGGCGTTTCGCCGGTTTCTATCTGAACGAAGACCCGCAGGCGCCAAACTATGATCCGGAGCTGCGACTTATCCGCTGCGCTTACAACGGCAGCATGGGACCTGCTTATCGGAATTTCAAGGGGATTTCCTGGGGTTATGCGGGCTGGAAGAATTACTACGGCTTGCCCTTTCAGGATGTCCCCGGATTCACCAACATCCGGATGATGAAAGACAAGGCGGCGGCGGACAGGATGGGCAAGGTGATGGAAGCCCGGATGTCCCATGGGGATGTGGTGGCTAACCTGGCAGCCACGGGCTTGATCACTCATGCCTACCTGGTCAGCGGGGAAGCGAAATACAGGGATTGGGTTTTGGAATACGTTGAAGCCTGGATGGAGCGCACGGCAGCCAACGGCGGGATAATTCCTGATAACGTCGGGCTTTCCGGGAAGATCGGCGAAACGATGGATGGCAAATGGTACGGCGGTTATTACGGCTGGACCTGGCCCCACGGCTGGCTGACAATGGGTGCAGCACTGACCAGTGCTGTTGAAAATGCCATGCTGCTCAATCCGGATGCCCGTTATCTGGACTGGTTGCGCTCACAAATGGACGCGCTGATTGCGCGGGGCATCGAGGTCGAAGGCACCCTGCACGTCCCGTATAAATACGGCGATCCGGGCAATTATGAGTACCAGTTGTGGGTCAAGAACGTGTTGACCGAGGACATGGGACAGAGCGTGGATGATGCGTTCAATAAGGTTCTGTGGAAAGATGGCTGGTTTGAATTCCAGCCCATGGCGCCCATTTTCCCCACGCATCTCTGGTCGCTATCGCAAGCGCCGGAAGATCTGGACCGCATCAGGAAAATCCGCAACTATCACAAACGCGACTGGGAACGCGTGCTGGACTCGAAGGAAAAGGATCAGGGCGGTCACGAGGCTGCCTGGTTGGCTTATCTCGCTGGGGACTATCCACATTATCCGGAAGATATCCTGCGCTTCAACCTGTCACAGGTACAAAAGCGTCTGGCGTTTATGGAGACCGATCAGCAGGACCCCCGGACTTACAGCGATGCATACCTGCAGCACCGCAACCCCATCACCTGTGAAGGCTTGTGCCAATTGACCCTGGGCGCTACGCTGCCGGTGTATAACGGCGGGCAGCTGATGGCGCCCCTGCGGTATTTTGACCGGGTGCTAAAGCGTCCCGGGCTGCCTGAAGACGTTGGCGCCCTGGTGGAAAACATAAGCGCGGACCATATCGTGGTGAAGTTTGCCAACCTGAGCGCGGAGCATACTCGCGAATTGACCGTGCAAGCTGGCGCCTATGGCGAACACCACTTTGTCAGCGTTCGCGTACGGGCTGAGGGAGAAAACGGCATGCAACCCGTCAATGCCCGGACCTTCGGTCTGGACTTGCTGCCTTGCACTGAAATAACGCTGGACATTGCGCTCCGGCGATTTGTCAACGCCCCTTCCCTTATGTAGTCCAGGAGTTTGTGCAAGTTCCGCACTAAGGTAGGGGTGAATAATTATTCGCCCCATGCGCATCAAGTTAAGAAAAAACGATGTGTCATTCCCGCGAAAGCGGGAATCCATCTGGGTTTTTGCTTAAATGACAGGGCCAATACAGCAAAATCTCACCCTGAGAATAGCTTTTTGACCTAACCCTCGTTCCCTTCCCTAGAGGGAAGGGAGGCCTGTTTTGGATCTGATTACGCTTAACAGCGCCTTAAGTTGATACCAATGGGGCGAATAATCATTCGCCCCATAGGCATCAAGTTAAGAAAAAACAATGTGTCATTCCCGCGAAAGCGGGAATCCATCTGGGTTTTTGCTTAAATGACAGGGCCAATACAGTAAAATCTCACCCTGAGAATAGCTTTTTGACCCCTCCCTAAACGCAGTCTGCTGCGTCTCCCTCCCCTAAAGAGGGATCTCCCGTATTTTGGGAGCGATGCCTGTTTTGGATCTGATTACGCTTAACAGCGCCTTAAGTTGATACCAATGGGGCGAATAAACATTCGCCCTTTTCTTAAATTCAACTGCACCGGTCGCATATTAGGCAAACCTTTACCTGCTCGGTCCCATTTTATCACCAGGACTTATTAACACCCACTTCACAACGCGTGTGTCCACCGGGTGTCAATGGTATAGAGCGTGACCAGAGCGTCTGCAAAGTCATACTTTCTGACCATCTGTTCGAGTTGTGCCAGATCATTGTACAAGTTCAGCGGATAAACTCAGCTTCCGGATGTGTTCCAATACTTTAATAGCACGGGGATTGTGCTGTGATAGCAGCTGCGCAAGATTCTGTACGGCATCTGCCACTTCGGTCTTGGCGGCTGCGCTGGCTGTGAGTTCACGCGGTTCCGGCGCCACAGAATTTTCTTTTGTTATTTCCGGGATAGCTTCCATAACATGCGTTAAATGTAGTGTGATTGCCTCCACTTTTTCATCCAGCCCAGTGAGTTCGCCATGTTTCATAGACAGCTCAAGGGCTTCTGCCGCATGCCGCAGGTCTTGCGCCCCTATCGTGCCGGACGAACCCTTCAACGAATGCGCAATTTCGCCGACGGTTGCGATGTCGCCATTTTCCAGAGCGGTTCGTATCGCCTGGGCTGCCCCTGCTTCATGCTCGGCAAAGGTGCGGAGAATTTTCAGGTACAACGCGCGGTTCCCGCCGAACAGGGCAAGCCCGATTTCCTCAAGAATCGCGGGAGTTGTTGTGTCAGACGGTGTTGTGCCAGGCGATGTTCTGATTTGATCCGCAGGCAACCTTTCATCCGCAGCGCTTTGCTGCAGATTGGGAAAAATCCAACGCGTCAGCGTAGCAAAGAGCGCCTGGGGTTGGAACGGTTTGGTAACGTGATCGTTCATCCCGGATTTTATACTTTTATCCAGATCTCCGCGCATCGCATGCGCGGTCATCGCGATAATGGGAATGTCACGGTAAGGGGATTCAGCTGCCCGGATGGACCGTGTTGCGGTGTAGCCATCCATCCCGGGCATCTGGATGTCCATCAATACCGCATCAAATGGGCTCCGTTCCAGTGCTGCCAGGGCTTCCTGACCGTTGTTCGCAATTTCGACCAGCACGCCCACCATTTCGAGCACACCCCGTGCTACGACCTGGTTGGTAGCGTTATCCTCTGCGACCAGAATTCGCGTCCCGCGCAGGATCTGGGTAAAGGATTCATCTGCTGTTTCTGCCAAAGCTGCATGTGGGTGCGCAGTCTGGTCAAAGGCAGTCAGGACACATTCCAGCAGCGTGGATTGGCTGACTGGTTTAATCAGGAACCCCGCCACATCCAGCCCTCTGGCTTGTTGGATGATCTCGCGCTGGTTATAGGCTGTGACCATAATTATCTTGGGTGTTTTATAGTGGTCGGGTCGCGCCTTGATCGTCCTGACCACGTCAAGTCCATCCATCACCGGCATTTTCCAGTCCACCAGAATCAGATCATAAGCGTCCTGCGCCAGGAATTGTAGCGCACTTTTACCGGTTTCGGCGGTGATCACATCGGGTGTCCAACTCTCAAAATAGCTTCTGAGACTATCCCGACTCACCGGGTGATCGTCGACCACCAGCACTTTCAAACTTTTTAACAGCTCCATATCTGCCCGGGTTGCTTCTTCTGGTATCACAGCGCGGCCAAAAGTGCTGGTAAAGGTGAAGGTACTCCCCGTCCCATAGGCGCTATCCACCCATAAATCGCCCCCCATGATGTTCACCAGCTGTTTTGCTATCGCCAACCCCAGCCCGGTACCCCCGTACCGGCGGGTCGTGGATGTATCAGCCTGCGAGAACGGTGTGAATAACCGTGAAACCTGCTCCGGCGTCATCCCGATACCGGAATCCTGCACCGCGAATTGCAGGTGAACTTGATCCTTCGTCTGGTCCAGCAGTTTGATGGACACCACAACCTCACCCTCATCCGTGAATTTTATCGCGTTGCTGCCCAGGTTCACCAGGACTTGCATCAGACGCAGCGCGTCGCCAACCAGCGCGGTCGGCACATCTGGAGCAACCGCAAATGCGATCTCGATGTCTTTATCTTGAGCTCTTGGGTTGATCAGCGTCGCCAGGTGGCGCAGCACGTCATTCAGATCAAACGGTTCGGATTCGATGTCCAGTTTACCGGCTTCAATCTTTGAAAAATCCAGGATGTCATTGATGATATCGAGTAGTTTTTGACCTGCGGTTTGGATACCGCTCAGGTATTCGTACTGTCGGGGATCGAGGTCAGATTCCAGCGCGAGATAAGCCATGCCCAGCACCGCGTTCATTGGCGTGCGGATTTCGTGGCTGATATTCGCCAGAAACTCGCTCTTTGCCCGGTTGGCGGTTTCAGCCTGCTCCTTGGCTTCTACCAGCGATTCCTGCGAGGCAGCCAGCTCAGCCAGGGCGGTTTCGGCGCGCTGTTTTTGTATATGGGCATCCTGCATCAGGCTTAATGCCGCGCGTTTTGATTTTTCCAGGTCATCATTGGCTTCAAGCAATTCCCTGGATCGTTGCCGCAGTTCAACTGCGATTTGACGGTCCGTCACGTCCACACCCACAATCCACGCAGCCCAGCCTGGGATGGGTATATCTCTGCTGATGCGCGTCCAGGAAATACGCCGGCGCGTGCCGTCTTTGCGCGTGAGTTCTCTCTCAAAGTTCGGTTGGTTGGTATCTTCTTTAAATATATTCAGGAATAGGTGGCGGTCAGTCCGATCGGGAAGGATGGTGTGGAGCAAGCTCCGGTGACCGACGAATTCATCACTGCGGTACCCCATCACGCGTTCGCACTCCTGGTTGAGGTAAACAACACTCCCGTCCGCACCAAAGGCGATCAACAGAACCGGCATCGCGGCGATGATCGCCTGCAGGCGTTCTGCGCTGTGCCGCAGCTGCGCGTCGGCTTGTTTACGGTCGGTAATATCCATCGCAATCCCGGCAATCAGGGGCGGGTTGTTGTCCCGGTCTATCCTGAACTTGGTGGTGTGAAAAGAGCGTATCGTGCCGTCATGGACAGGCAGGTCCTCCTCAACACTCCTCAGACCTTCTTGCAAAGTCAGCTGGTCATCGGCAAGCATGCTAGCGGCGAATTCCTCCGGGAATAGCTCTGTTACTGTTTTCCCGATCCATGCGTTAGCGTTGAAGGACCGTATCATCTGCTCATTGACAAACAGCGTCCGGCTGTGGTCATCCTTGATGAAAACATGCGCCGGCAGATATTTCATAAACAGGATAAATAGTTCCTCGCTTTCCTTTAACTTTTCTGCGGCTACCTCAGCCTGAATGACGTGGGATGCCGTGGAGGCAATTTCTTCAAGAAGGGAATCCTGCTCTTCAGTGATCTGGTTCTGGCTGAAGAGACCCAGAACACCGACGGACTGTCCATCAGACGACAGCAAACGATAAGCGGCAGATGAGGTTAATCCCAGTTCTTTTGCCCAGGCGTGGTCGCGCACGCTCGGGTCGTTGTGGATAGCATTGTTGATAATGTTGGGAATTTCCCCGGATGCCACCTGACTTATTTTGTATTGACCAAAGGGGATGCGCTGTTGCATTGCACTGTCAGGATGTGTGATTTCACCGGAACTGGCGACCAGATGAAGGCAGCGGTCTCGGTATTGGCAAGTTTGTACCCCTGCGGTAATTTCTGCATGAAGGCATCCGGTCTCACACAGGTCACCGGGTCCGATGACCCAGACACGGGCAACAACCGCGTCGAACGACTCAATCAGGAAGTCCATGATGCGCTGCAGCTTGCTCTGCATGTCTCCGCCAGCCAGCAGCGATTCGCGCATGCGGCTGATGCTTGTGATCAGGACAGTTAAGGCTTGTCGTCTGTCTATTTCAGCCTGGAGAGCCGCGTTGGCGATACTAAGTTCGCTGGTCCGGGCTTCCATCTGGTTTTTCTCCTCCCGCAGCGCTTCCTGTGCTGCGCGCAGTTGGAGCAGCCCAAGGACCCGTGCTGCGAGTTCCTGATTGCCAATCGGACGGGCGATGTAGCCATCCGCACCTGCGGCCAGGCCTACAGCCTGTTCGTCCGACTTGATACGCATTCCTGAGAGAAGCACGACAAAGGTACCTTGCTGGTCCGGATCAGCCTTCAGGCGCCGGCACACCGCCAGACCGCCAATGTCCGGCAGCACAACGTCCAGTAGTATCAAGGCTGGATGCTCCTGTGCTGCGAGTACCAGGCATTCGGCGCCGGTCGCTGCTTCCAGTACCTCGAGACCGGCATTGTTGAGAACGCGTGCCGTTAATTGGCGGATAACAGGATCGTCGTCGACAACCAGTACCTTTTGATTTGTGCTCATGGTGATGACTCCCGTTCCCGGTTTACTGTGCTGCATCCTTATCTTCTTCACTAAGGTTTATTTCCAGATTATCCCACACCGGGGGGTACGGAAATGCTTTTCCCAGTGCAGATGCCAGGTGATTGATCTCTTCTTTTAATTCGATGATCCGACCTTCGCGGTCCACCATCACTTCGTTAAAGGTTTGCAGCTCTGCCAGAATCCGGTTGTATTCGGTGATGTCCCAATTGACGCCGGTTATGTGTTCAGCCACACCTTGTGCATCGTATGCAATAGAGGCAACCGTCCGGATGTGCCTGACCTCTCCAGGATTGACGAGAACACGGAATTCATTGCTGTAATTCAACACACCTTTTAAGGCATCCTCTATATATTTTTCCATTCTAGCTTTGTCATCCGGGTGTAATTTATCTAAAAACGCCTGGTGATTACCCCCGAACTCAGATTTCGTGGTGCCAAATAAGGCATGCGTAGTGTTATCCACATGTCAAGATATTATGCACGATATCCCATTCCCAAATGCCAACCCGGGCAGCGCCGGTAGCCAAATCCAGCCTTTCCGAAGTCCGCGCCAGTTCTGTGGTGCGCTGCAGCACGCTTTCTTCCAGTTCCGCGTTCAGTTTTCTGATTTCCTCTTCCGCATGTTTGCGCTCTGATATATCTTCAAAGAGGGTGGCAAAATGGTTTTTTGAGGGACTGAAGGCGAGGACTGAAAACCATTTGCCGATATCCTGCGAAAATGCCTCAAAACGGCTGGGCTGGCCAGTTAGGGTGACTTTGCCGTAGCGCCCGATCCAATCCGCTGGGTCCTTTATTGTGCCTGGTAGAATTTCTGTCACCCGTTTGCCAATCAAGTCGTCACGCACGATTCCGGTGAGTTGCTCAAAGGCTGTGTTGGCATCCAGGAAAATGTAGTCGACAGGTTTCCCTTGCGCATCCAGCACAATTTCATGCAGGGCGAAGCCGTTCATCATGTTTTCGAATAGTAAACGGTATTTCTCTTCGCGCTCCCGCAGCGCTTCCTCAGCCAATCTACGGTCGGTAATATCCTGCACGATACCAGTCAGGACTGCCGGATTACCGCTGGAATCTGGAATAAGTTCACCCGCTTCCGCCCATACTGTGCGGACGGTGCCGTCCGGGTGAATCACACGGTATTCTATGGGGATTGGTTTCCCTTCCTCAATGACCCTTGAATTGGCTTCCGCTACCGCAGCCCGGTCATCCGGGTGGATGGCTGTTAGCATGACATCCGCCAAGTCCCCTGTGAAGTCATCCTTGTCGATGCCGAAAATACGGTACATTTCATCCGACCACAGCAGACGGTTTGTGACAATATACCATGTCCAGTTACCCACGTGGGAAACCCGCTGCGCCTGTTTCAGTTCTTGCTCTGATTTTTTCAGCAGTTCCTGCCCGTCTTTCATTTCAGTGATGTCGAAGAAGGAAGTGACGAATTGGCCTTCTGCGAAGGGTGAGATGCTAATGTAATAGCATTTATGCTTCAACGGGCTCCACATTTCTGTGTGGGCAACCGTGGTTTTATCACGATGATCTTGCCAGAAGGCTTTGATGAAGTCGCTGGAAATCCCGTAAAGCCTGGTCGCGACATTGCCAATGACACCGGATCCGTTGTAAGTGGCTATGGTATAAAAAGCTGGATTGACTTTAAGGATGCGATAATCAATCATTTCCCCCTGGTCGTTAAAAATCATTTCATTCAACGCCACCCCCTCAGACAAGGTATCAAAGAGAGTTTCCAGGTTTTTTTCACTTTCCGCGAGTGCGTCCTCAGCCTTTTTCCGGTCCGTGATGTCCTGGACAACACCCAGAAGCCTTTCTGGTTCGCCATTCTCCGAAAGTATAGGTTTGCCTCTGGATGCGAGTATGCGAATTTCGCCGTCATTTTCACGCCTGATCCGATATTGGACTTCATACGGTTGCCAGCTGGCGATGGCGTTATCAACGCTTTGCTTGACTGCCTCCTGATCATCGGGATAGACGGTTTCCAGCCAACGATAATTGTCCTGAGGTGGTATGCCAGCGGTGGGATCGCGCCCGAAAATCTCATACAGGCTGTCTGACCACCACATTTCATTGGTTTTCAAATGCCAGTTCCAACTGCCGAATTGACCGACTTTTTGGGCTTCGGTGAGGAGTATGGTGGTGTCCTGGAATCTTTGTTCGGCTTTCTTGCGTTCCGTGAAATCGTGGAGTGTGACAAACACCTGGTATGGCTGATCTTCTCCGGCTCTGAACATGGGGATGGCATTGATCGTCAACCAAACATAATCCATTTTTTTAGGATTAAAGACCCCAGCGACCACATCCATAACCGGCATTCCGCTGCGAAGGGCTTCCATCGAGGGGTGTTCCGCGCCGGGAAAATCAGAGCCATCCTCGCGAACCACCCGCCAGTAGGGATCCATCGAGGTTTTTCCGAAAAGCTGGTCACGGGTCAAGCCGAACATTTCCAGGACTGCCGGATTACAATCGACTACTGCGCCATCGGCGCGTTGGATAAAGGCGCCCTGGACCATGTTTTCAAAGAGGGTGCGGTAATGACCTTCGCTGTCACTCAGTTTCTCTTCAGCAATTTTATGCTTGTGAAGCTCCATCTGTAATTGAGCGGTGCTTATCTGTACCTGTTCTTCCAATTGGTTATTGGCAGTTTGCAGATCCTCAACCAGGGTGTTACACGTCACAAGCGCCGTCTGCAAGCGCAAGAAAGTTTTCACTCGCGCAAGCAGCTCCCGGTTCGCGATAGGTCGGGCAATGTAACCGTCGGCGCCGACCTCCAGCTCCTGCGGATCAGTCTGTAGGCTTGAAAGCAGCACGATCAAAGTCCTGGACAGGGTCGGGTAACTCTTCAGTCGTTGGCACAGTTCGCGCCCATCGATATCCGGCATGACCACATCCAGCAGGATGAGTTCCGGTTTGTGAGTAAGCGCCAGCTGTATACCTTCTTCACCCGACTTTGCATGAATGACAATATAACCTGCTTTACGTAACACGCTGGAAGTCGCCAGCAGCAGCGCAGGGTCATCATCCACAACCAGGATGTGCGATGCTTCACGCATATTTTTCTCCTCTTGAAAATACAGTTACAAAATACGCAGTCACATAGGCATCTTATGCGATAAAGAGGTTATAGCCTGGTATGAGTCGTCGATTTGTTAACTATAGTGACTTTGGACTATCATACACCCAATTTTTGACTTTACTAACAATTTCAGTATGCTTTACTGCATGGTCGCCCGTCATATAAAATACTAGCTACTGTTTTGAACCAATCTCACGAAGCATTATCGACAATCGACGTCTTAAAGCAATGGTTTTAAACAATGGTTTTAAGCAAGGAGATGACCTGATGCGCAAATTGCTTCCCCTGATTATTACGAATATTTGAACCACTCGGTCTTGTTGCCGGTGGCTGTCAGAGCGCAGTGAAGTTAATGGAGGTTGGGTTATGGTGAAAATATCAATTGATGCGCGAGCGCAACTGGGGGATCTTACGCTCTGGCGCCATGCCGTGGGGCACGGTGGGATCAATGCGCATCCCCTGCCGGAGCACGTCGTGCAGGGCATGGCAAAGCTGCAGCCCCGCTGGATCCGGATCTTCATCCAGGAATTCTTTGCGGTGTACCCCGCTCCTGGACGTTATGACTGGCGTAAGTTGGACCCCTATATGGACGCCCTGGCACGCACCGGCGCGAAAGTGGTCGCTGCCATCACGCTCAAACCGCCGGTTTTGTTTCCGCAAATTGACCACGCTGTCTGGCAGCCCGTCGATATGGGTGCGTGGCAGGAACTCATCCGGCAGCTTGTGCGCCGTTATTCTGTGGAAAAAGAGATCGTGACCCATTGGGAAATCAGCAATGAGCCGGACATTGGTGAAGCTGGCGGCAGCCCATACCTGATGGCAGACCCGCAGGCTTACCATGCATATTACACCGCAACGCTAAAGCCCATCCTGGAGGTATTTCCCCGGGCAAAAGTCGGCGGTCCGGCATCCGCCGGGATGCTCGGGGAACCGCTGCCCGGATTCATCCATCTGTGCCGGCAGCACGGGACGCGGTTGGACTTCCTCTCGTGGCATCTCTATCACAACGATCCGGGCAGGCATGCTTATCAGGTTGCGGTTGCGAAGCTGTTGTGCGCCGGAATGCCCAAGCCTCCGGAATTATTTGTGACCGAATGGAGCAAGTTCCCTGCGGCGTGGAACCGTGGTGAGAGCGCGCGTTCCAGCGAGGAAACGGCGGAGGCGCCGCGGCGCGCGGCAATGGTCGCGGCGACCGTGATTGCAATGCACGGTGCCGGTCTGGATGGCTCGTTCTACTACCATTTATGGGATCAGGTCTGCTACCCGGAGGACTTCGCGCCGTTTTTTTCACCCCTGGGCGTCGCCAATATGGTCCATCACTGGAATGAAGCCCCGCACAGATTGGCTTTGTTTGGCGTCAACGGTGAAGTCCGTCCGCAGTATTTTGTTTATTGGATGTTAGCCCGGATGGGTGACACAGCAGTAAAGGTGGATTCTGAGGATGCGGATGTCCGTGTTTTGGGGGGACAAAGTGCGGGTAAACTCTCCCTCCTGTGTGTGAATCACAGCCTGGAAGCCCCGTGTGACCGGTGGCTTGACCTGCATTTCTCCAACCTGGAACCTGGTGTCAGGCGACTGACCGTATACCGGATAGATAAGGCGCGGCGTTGGGATAATGCTGCGCTTGACTTGCTGCCTGTCGAACAGCGGGAGACCGATGTGCTTCGGGATTATATGTGCCAGGTCTGGCTCCCCGCCGACAGCGTCGCCCTGGTGGAATTGTGTCAGGATGCTTGACGCATCCTCCAGGTAGAGGCATAAACATTTCGTAGTAACGCCTTCAGGCGTTATCCCATCCGGATAAAGCTGCATGGAAAGCAGGTTAAAACGGTTACTTTGAACGCCGAGTTCTGGGTTTCGAAGTAACGTGCGTAACAAAACAACGTTTTCAATCGTTATCTGAAAAGTCTTGCTACAAAAGGATACTCACATATGCAACTCGAAAACACAAACATAGTCCTGACCTGCCAGCCAAACGGCGCAGAACTGACCCTGATCGACAAACGCCGTGGGACCCGCTGGGTGCTGGATCCCCGGTCGCAGGTCGTATCCCAGCAGCCTGACCTCGAAAACAAAGATAGAATCACTTCACTGTATGCCATCAAAGAAGGGAATCTGCTGCGCATCACCTACCAGGCGGGTGCATCCCATGTGGAAATGCACTACACCTTGCATGAGGCGTATGTTGAAGTACAGATTCCAGTTCCTGAAACTGGCGCAGTCCGTTCTATCTCGCTCCCCGGTTCTTTTAGCCCTGAGGGGGAACCGCTGCGCCTGCTCCTGCCCATTATGCAGGGGATGCTCTGGGATGGGCGGGGTCCTGCTTTTGAGGCCCTGCGCGGGGAAGCGTCGCATTTGGGATTCACGATGCCTTTTATCGGCTACCTGGGATCCAGCGGCGGGCTGCTCCTGACCGCCCGTACCCGCGATGACTGCCGCTGGTGGTATGGGAAGGGCGGTGACGGGCGTTTCTGGGCATCCAATGTCCAGGTTGATTCGCTGGGGTCGCTGCGTTATCCGCGTTCCGTCCGCATCTACCCCACGGACGCCGACATTGTCGCCGTCGCCAAGCGTTACCGGGCGTGCGTCCGGGAGGACGGGCGTTTTGTGACCTGGGATGAGAAGCTGGCAGCGCGTCCCGGTCTGGAAAGATTGTTTGGCGCGCTGATGTGCTTTATTGGTTACTGCCAGGACGACATCGACTATGTGGCGAATTTCAAACGGCTCAAAGCCTTCGGGTTCGACCGGGCCCTGGTCTATCCTGTGCGCTTCAACATCTACCGCCAGGGGATCAGGATGGGCGGTCAACCGGCAATCAACCTCTCCCCGGACGAAGTGGCTGCCATCAAAGCGTTGGGATATGACGTCGCCCCCTGGAGCTGGCTTAATGAAGCCCTGGATGACGGCACGCCTGAAACACGGCGTATGTTCCGGCGGAATGCCGCAGGGGATATCATGAAGCACTGGGCGATCGATGACCAGCAGTGGTATCACGTTTGCTACAGTTTCATCGAGGCGTTTCAGGAAAAAGCACTGCAAGGTCAGATTTCAGACATATCCTGGGATCATTTTGACGTCCTGGCGTGCGTCCCCCCGCTGGAGTGCTATGCCCTGGATCACCCCCACCACCTGGGGCATCCGCTCTCCCGTACCGAAGAACGCGCATGGATTCGCCGCGTGTTCCAGCTTGATCAGGCGCGCGGTCTGGCGGTCAGCTCCGAGAATTTCAATGACGCCTACGCAATGGAGCAGGACCTGGGTTCGGTCAAAGCCTGGCCTCAATACGGCCCGTGGCTTTTCTGGCCCGTTCCGCTGACAATGCTGGTGTACCACGACAGCATGATTCACGCCTGGTGGGAAGTGCACAACTACAACAGCCCGTGGTTTGGGCGCACCCGGGCAGGGCATCCATTCTTTGAGTACGGCGGAGGGCGCCCCCGCTTGATGGCGGCGCTGGACGCGCTCATGGGCTGTCCGCCCGATGTGCTGCCCTTTGGCGCGCAGTACGGGTGGACCGGGCGCGGGACCGAGACTTACCTCTATAAGTTCCGCTTTGATGACCCTGAGGTGCAAATCGCGCTGCGGGAAGCGCTGCCGGTGGCGAAACTGCACGGCAGGATTGGCAAGCAGGAAATGGTGCACTTCAAAATCCTTTCTGACGACGGTTATGTCCAGGAGTCCGCCTTCGCCGACGGTACGCGGGTCATCGCTAACTTCTCCCGGGATACCGTCGGCAGCGCCCAGGGCATCGGTCACGCCGTACTGCCAGGCGTCGAAGCCCTGCAGCCCGAAAGCTGGGTTGCAGTGAAGTAGTGCGTGTCAAATCAAAAGAAAATATTACTCAAGGGGCCACGGTTCTACACCTCGAACCACGCCAAGTGGGGTGTTGCGGTTGGTCAGCCAACCGCAACACCCCACAATAAAAAAGCGGCGCGGGAGCCATGGTAGGTCAATCAAGAATATCTCTTCCGCGCCGCTTCAGGAATTATGCCCCCCGGTATTGGGGCTCTTCCTTGGATTGGCCCCATCTCTCGGATGTGTTTCAGTTTTCTGGCAAAGAAGATAACTAGCCGTATGAACATTGGAGTCGATAGCAGTTTTGGATTATTCATCATCCAATTTAGATTTACCTTCGGACCAAAACTGCCAGGGGCATTTCAGAAACCTGGCGAATCTCTCCTTTTTTCGATCTCGCCAGATTTCTGAAACACCCCATCTCTCACAGTACCTGGATTTTCTGCCCGTTTCGTGCTATATTATAGATAACCATCTTTTTAATAAGCAGCAAACGGAGGACATATGGTTAAAAGTAAAGCAACAACTGTGGCGCAGTACCTTGAGGAACTCCCTCCTGAACGCCGGGAAGTGATCCAGCGCGTCCGTGAGGTGATTCTGGAGCATCTCCCCGCTGGTTACGCCGAAGCCATGAACTGGGGTATGATCAGCTATGAAATCCCGCTGGCGGATTATCCCGTGACCTATAACAAACAGCCTTTGAGTTATGCGGGGCTGGTGGCAAATAAAAACAACTACACCGTCTATCTGATGAACGTGTACCAAACACCGGAAATGCTGAAAAAACTGGAAGACGGGTTTGCAGCTGCCGGCGCCAAACTCGATATGGGAAAATCCTGCGTGCACTTCAAAAAACTGGAGGGCTTTCCGCTGGACGTCATCGGGGATTTGATTGCCGCCACACCCAGGGATGCATTCATCGCTTACTATGAAGCGTCCCGGAAACGCTGATCCAACGCAAACAGGAGTCAGGGATGGAAGAGGATGAACTAAAGATCATGTGCTACACACCCACACCCGGGAAAAAGCCGGTTCGGATAGATCGCTGGAAGTATGACCTTGTTCGAGAAGCCATACTGGACGTACTCCCCGCCGATGACACCGGTGTAATCTTTATGGAACTGCCTGCTCTGGTGGAAGCGCAGCTCTCCGCTGTGGATTTGCAGCGTTTGGGTTCTGTGGGCTGGTATACAGCAACGGTCAAACTTGACCTTGAAGTTAAGGGCGAGATTATGCGCATCCCCGGCTCGAAACCGCAGCGCCTGCGGATCCCGGCAAAAGTCATGCTGCCCCCGGAAGTGCAAATAGGGTAGGGCGCGTTCGCCGAACGCGCCGGTTTTCATTGCGCTGCAACGCCATTGTAGATACTATGAATTGAAAAAGGAGGGCGTTTCCAGTACACTCCAGCCACACAATCAAACCTAAAGGAGGAAATGATGGAAACGCCCAAGGAAACCGAATATAGCACAGAAGGGAAATTATACATAGCGCTCGAGTTGAGCCAAAGCCATTGGAAATTAGGCATGGGTACCGGAATCGGACAAGGTGTGCGGATCCGGACGATAACCGCGAAAGATAAGGCGACATTCATCGAAGAGGTCCGACTGGCACGGGCGAAGTATAAGATAAGTGAAAACGCAGAGGTGGTGTGTTGTTATGAAGCGGGATTGGATGGATTCTGGATCCACCGGTGGCTGACGGCGATCGGGGTCACGAACGTGGTAGTGGACTCGGCGAGTATCGAGGTGACGCGCCGGGCGAAACAACGGAAAACCGATCGGTTGGACGTGGAGAAGTTGCTGCGGCAGTTGATGCGCTATGCCGCAGGCGAGCAGGACGTATGGAAAGTGGTGCATGTGCCCAGTGAGGAGGCGGAAGACCAGCGGCATTTACACCGCCAGCTGTTGAGCTTCAAAGCGGACCGGGTGCAGCATCGGAATCGGATTTATGGCCTGCTGAAAACCCAGGGAGTGGAGCTGGCGGTGGGGACCAATTTCCTGGAAGAAATGGAAGCCGTCCGTCTTTGGAATGGGAACCCGCTGCCGCCGGGGCTACAGGACCGCCTGCGGCGGGAGTATGCGCAACTGCAGACGGTGGAAGCCCAGATCAAAGCCCTGGAAAAGGCGCGTAAAGAACAGATCACGACGGGCGAAACGCCAGCCATCACGCAGGTGCGGCAGTTGCAGAAACTGCGGGGGGTCGGGGATAATGGGGCGTGGCTGCTGGTGATGGAGTTCTTCGGCTGGCGGAATTTCAAGAATCGCCGCGAAGTGGGGGGATTAGCGGGTCTGGTTCCCACACCCTATGCCAGCGGAGACAGCCGACACGAACAAGGCATCACGAAAGCCGGAAATCGCTGGGTGCGGGCGATGATGGTCGAACTCGCCTGGTGTTGGCTGCAATATCAACCGCAAAGTGCGTTGAGCCGTTGGTATCGTGAGAAGTATGCACAAGCTGGAAAACGCGAACGCAAGAAAGGAATTGTCGCGTTAGCGCGTAAGTTGTTAATTGCCTACTGGCATTTTCTGGACAAAGGCCTGGTACCCGAAGGCGCTTTACTGAAACCTGTTCTGTAAGTTACCGGTGTGCAGATCACCGGTTAACCTTGCGGCTCTGGTGTGAGTGTGTCGAATTCGCCCCGGGTTTCCGCTTAGCGGAACCGTTTTGTAGATGGAGCCACTCACCAGAGGGGGTCTGCCCTTTGAGCGGACACAGTATTAGGTGTCTGATCCACAGCGATCAGCGCGGATAGGAGGTCGTTCAGGACAGTTTGCTGTCCAAACGCCCAGTCGCTGCCAGAACATGCGGGATGGCCAGGTGATCGAGATTTGCATAGTATTTTTACATTTTGACCGGCCTTGCGGGTGGAGTATATCTGGTCGCCAATAAGTCGTTGACTTGTCTTTTTTCAATCATAGGAGGGGCGAATAATCATTCGCCCCATAGGCATCAAGTTAAGAAAAAAACGAGGCGTCATTCCCGCGCAAGCGGGAATCCATCCGAGGTTTCTGCTTAAATGACGGTGCCAATATAGCAAAATCTCACCCTAAGAAACGCTTTTTGACCTAACCCTCGTTCCCTTCCCTCTAGGGAAGGGAAGCCTGTTTTGGCTCTGATTACGCTTAACAGCGCCTTAAGTTGGTGCGCATACGCCCAAAGATAGCGACTAAAGTCGCTACTACAAACGGGTTGGTTTGTATTGAGTGATGCCTTTTAATCCCGAAAATCCTTAACTTGACGCCTGTGGGGCGAATAATCATTCGCCCTAAGCGCGTCAACTCAGCACCTCTATTTTAGTCTATAGACGAGTGGATAGATGCACTGAGTACAGCGCCATATTTTCTAATACAAACAATCTGTTTGTGCTCTCATGGCGTAACTTGATACCTATTGGGTGCAGCATACTGCGCCTTTGCTGCGATCCCTTTCTGTTGACCCATATAAAGTCATAAATCCCCTGTGAAACGCAACTGTAACTACAAGATATGCCATTTTTAACCTGATTTGCTGCCACCCCTAGTGGTGCTGCGCTTGTGTGATTGAACAAGTGTGCTAGAATTCATAGCAGACACTTGTGTGGAGGCACAGATGCTCTTCACTGACAGCGCAGAGAATACAACACTATGATAAATGCCATCGCTGTGTTGGGCATCCACATCGAACGCGATATCGCTATTCCCATGCGTGATGGGGTTATCCTCCGTGCTAACTTGTTCCTCCCCGATGCGCCGGGACAGTATCCGGCGCTTGTCCACCGTACACCCTATGGCAAAATCCGGGCAGGTGTGGAGGATTTTGTCCGGGCAGGTTACGCCGTCATCTCCCAGGATATCCGCGGTAGGTATGCATCGGACGGACACTTTACGCTGTTCACGGTTCCGCACACCGGGGATGCGGAGGACGGGTATGACACCGTGGAATGGACCGCCGCCCAGCCATGGTGCAACGGTAAAATCGGCACATTCGGCGCGTCCTACGATGCGTGGCTCCAGTACCAAAGCGCGAAACTCCGCCCTCCCCATCTGGAAGCTATGAGCGCTGTCTCGATTCCGACAGAACTGACCGATGTGGATTGGCCCGGCGCTTTCAAACCAGCCCGGCGCGTGCGCTGGTGGTTCACCACAATCGCCCCGGATATGCGCCGCCGCGACGGTTTACCGCCGCCGCATACCCCCGCGCAGGCCCGGGTCATCTGGGATGAAATTGAAAAAGCATCGATGCTGGGCGTTGTACCGTGGATCGCCATTGTCCCGTACCTGCCGCCCTCCTTGGCGCATCAGGTCGAAGATTGGCTGCTCAATCCGGACCGGCATCCCTGGCAGTTCAAAAAAGCGCACAGTGAAATCTCGGTGCCGAATCTGGATTTCACCGGTTGGTATGACCACTGCTGCAGTATTGAGCATCTGGCAGGTATGCAGCAGAATGCCAGGGGTCAAGCCGCCCGGGAAGGAACAAAAGTGGTTATCGGGCCCTGGAACCACGCCAATCTTGGCAAGCGCCAGCAGGGAGCATTTCATTTTGGGCTGAATGCGCAGCTCAATATGCGCCAGATGCAGATTCGCTGGTTCGATTACTGGTTGAACTGTATCGAGAACGGCGTGGGCGCGGAAGCCCCGGTGCGTTATTATGTGATGGGCGCCGGGAAGTGGCGCGAAGCGCAGACCTTTCCGCCCGAGAATCCCACCTGGCAGCGATATTACCTGAGCAGCACTGGGGATGCGCCGATTCCTGATGGGTCCGGGGCGCTTGACCTGGGACCACGGAATGGCTCTGCTGTGGATACATACATACATGATCCGCGCAATCCGGTACCCACGCTGTGGGATTCAGCATTGTTCTATAATATATCTGACCGGCGGCAGTTGGATTACCGGTCTGATATCCTGCACTACCGCACCGCGCCGTTGGAAAACGAGGTCGAAGTCGTCGGTAAACCCGAGGTTGTCCTTTACGCGGGAACATCCGCCCTGGATACCGATTTCTTCGTCAGGCTGGTGGATGACGACCCCGCAGGTCCGGCAGCGGAGGTTTGTTACGGGATGGTTCGCGCCCGGCACCGTCTGAAATTGCACAGTGAAGAGCTCCTTGAACCCCGTGCGATCACCCAATACCGCATCCGGATGGGATATACGGCATGCGTTTTCCGCAAAGGTCACCGGATTCGGCTTGAAGTTTGCAGCAGCGACTTCCCCAATCACGACCGCAATCACAGTACGGGAAAGAATGATCTGCTGGACCCGGAAATGAAAATAGCCAAACAGATTGTGTACCATTCACTGCAGTACCCCTCCGCGCTGCTGCTCCCGACGTTGTAGTAACACAGGCGGCAGTCTCTTCATGGCGAGTCCTCTCACCCAGTGACAGTCACCTTCGTTCTGCCAGAGTTAACAGCACAGATGCTGTCAGGTGCGAGGCACGACACCCCTTCTGATGAATCACCCGACGATGCCTTGCACTTGTTCTTGGATCAGGTCAAGATTCCTTTAAAATGGAGTTGTTAGCAGGATACGATGTGTTTTCCGATTCGCAACAATACGAGGTGAAAGATGCCTATTATTTATCAGACAACCCTTGAAGCCATCACAGAGGCGGCATTGGACGGGGGATATTTCGAAGGGTGGCCCAATCCGCCCGACACTGCGACTCATTTGCGCATCTTGCGTGGGAGCGATCACTTTGTCCTGGCAATTGATACAGCGACAGCAAAGGTGATTGGCTTCATTACCGCCGTCAGTGATGGGGTTTCAGCTGCTTTCATCCCGCATCTGGGCGTGCTGCCCCCATATCAGAAGCAGGGGATCGGCAGCGAATTGGTGCGGCGCTTGTTGGCGCAGCTCAACGGGATCTATGTTATCGATCTGACCTGTGACGAGGATGTGGTCCCGTTTTACGCCAGGCTGGGCTTCAGGAAATGGACGGCGATGGTGCTCCGGAATTATGCGAATCAATCGGGGCTGCCTGAATAAACGATTGTTGTTTTCATCCAATTTATTTTCTGGGGCGAATAATCATTCGCCCCATGTGCATCAAGTTAAGTGCGTTGAGCCGTTGGTATCGTGAGAAGTATGCACAAGCTGGAAAACGCGAACGCAAGAAAGGAATTGTCGCGTTAGCGCGTAAGTTGTTAATTGCCTACTGGCATTTTCTGGACAAAGGCCTGGTACCCGAAGGCGCTTTACTGAAACCTGTTCTGTAAGTTACCGGTGTGCAGATCACCGGTTAACCTTGCGGCTCTGGTGTGAGTGTGTCGAATTCGCCCCGGGTTTCCGCTTAGCGGAACCGTTTTGTAGATGGAGCCACTCACCAGAGGGGGTCTGCCCTTTGAGCGGACACAGTATTAGGTGTCTGATCCACAGCGATCAGCGCGGATAGGAGGTCGTTCAGGACAGTTTGCTGTCCAAACGCCCAGTCGCTGCCAGAACATGCGGGATGGCCAGGTGATCGAGATTTGCATAGTATTTTTACATTTTGACCGGCCTTGCGGGTGGAGTATATCTGGTCGCCAATAAGTCGTTGACTTGTCTTTTTTCAATCATAGGAGGGGCGAATAATCATTCGCCCTAGGTCTCCCCATTTGTTCGCCTGCTTCATAAAGCCGTGGTATAGTATGCACGATAATCTGTCTGCACTGTCATAACACAGGAGGTGCCCATGAACCACCGCGAACGCGTCTTAGCTGCGTTGAATCACCAGGAATCTGACCGGGTTCCCATCGACCTGGGATCAACCCGCAACACCGGCATTCTCGCTGAACCTTATACCGCTTTGGTCTCTTACCTGGATATGGTTGATGCCGTCGACCAGGGAGACGGCTTCGGTATGTCCCGCTTGCTGGGATTGGTCCCGCCGGACGAAGTCGTTTTACAGCGCCTGGATGTCGATCTGCGGGGCATTTTCATTGGCAAAGCTGACAGGATTTTAGAAAAAAATCTTCCCGGTGGTTTGCACCAGGATGAATTTGGCGTGATCCGCGAGCGTCCGCCGGGATCGCATTATTTTGACGTGGTCAAATCCCCCTTCGAAGGTGAGATATCCCTTAACGACATCGTCAATTACCCGTGGCCCGATCCCGGTGATCCTGGCTACGTGCGCAATCTGCGCCGGCAAGCCCTGCACATCCGCGAGAACACAGATTATGCCCTGGTGCTGCATACTTCGGATATTATGGTGCATACCAGCCAATATATGCGCGGATTTGAGAATTGGTATATGGATATGCTCCTGGCGCCGGACCTGATGGGGGCTTTGCTGGATGCTATCCTTGAGCTGCGCCTGGATATCCTGCGCCAGGCACTGGATGAAGTAGGTGATCTGATCGATGTCGTGAGTTGTGCCGATGATATTGCCGACCAGCGCGGTCCAATCCTTTCCCCGGCAGTCTATAAAAAGATCATTCAACCCCGGCTTGCGCGCTACTTTGACACGATCCACGCCAAAACTGACGCTAAAATACTGTTCCATTCCTGCGGCTCCGTCGTCAAGCTGCTGCCGGGATTTATCGATATGGGCATTGATTTTATCAACCCGGTGCAGGTCAGCGCCAATGGCATGGATCCTGCCGCGCTGAAAAAGCAGTATGGAGACCAGTTGGGATTCTGGGGTGGGGTGGATACGATGCACGTCTTGCCGTTTGGAAACGAAAGCGATGTGCGGGATGAGGTGCGCAAGCGCATTCGTGATCTGGCGCCGGGCGGCGGTTATATCCTCACCGCGGTGCACAATATCCAGCCGGATGTGCCTCCGCAAAATATTTTCGCCATGTATGATGAGGCGAGGCGCGTTAATATTAAGGCGTAAAGTGTTTGAGATTAAAGCATATAAAGAATAGGAATGACAAAAAACAACACTTTCGATGCTCTGAAAGCCTTTGCTGAGCAGGCTCTTGCTGCGCATAAATATCCCCACGACACCCACATTTTCAAACTTTTTGCGTGCGACCGGTGTGGAGCAGCGCCGTTTTCCCTGCTCATTGAGCATCATACAGGTTCCAATCAAAATGATTTCAAGGGTGTTATCCGCGGGACCTGCGCGCGGTGCGGTGCCGAGAAGCAGCTTTTCAGTTTCACCGGTGTCCATCGCCAGAAAATTCGGACAGAAAACCCGCACTGTTCGTGCGGGCATTCGGCTTTTCATACCGGTGAATGCGAGCGGATTGAGGGTGATGAAGGACTTCAGGGATTTTTTGATGAGGGTGTCATTGTCGGCACGTGTGCCAGTTGCGGTAAGCGCCGCGTCTTTGTTTTCACTGATTGACCGTTTCCCTGAGAACAGCTATACTGTATGCATTAAATTCACCTGGACTTTAGCCAGGGGGCAAGATGGCTTTGATCGACCCAGAAACCCTCGCATGGTTGCGGGAAGTTTTTAATACATGCGGTCCATTTGAAAGCAACCGGGAATTGGCTGCGGTCTTTGTGGACGCACGTATAGCTCCCTGGCGTGATGACCTGCCTGAAGCCGATAGCCGGATTGACCGCGTGGATGCGCTTATTGCGTATCTACACAACAACTTCAGTACCGCCACTTCTGAGACCGGAGACATACCCCCGCAGAACGCTCTGGTGCTTTTCGCACAGGTCCTGGTTGACCGGACAGCGCCAGAGGACAGCTGTTTTGTGACTCTCCAGGCTGTCGCCCAAAGGCTGGCAGAAGAGATTGCGCAAGCGGCCATCACCCCGGAGCAGATCATAGTGGGACGCGTGCCCACGGTTTCTGCCATTACCGATGCGGCGTTATTGGACCTATTGATCTCGAATCAAAAATCCGCTATCCGCTCGTACCGTAGTTTTGCCCTGGGTTTGGTGATCCTCGGTTTGACAATTACCGTGGCAGGTTTCGCTGTCCCGGGTGTCTGGCTTGAAGCGGCGATGAAACCCTGGGTCGGGATGGGGGGCTTGTTCATCGCTTCCCTGAGTCTTTTGCAGTTCAAAGAAGTTTTAATCCGTCAGGAGAAAGCCGGTTTGTTCGCCACGATGAAAAATCGCTTGTCAGTCCTGCAGCACGACCCGGAGTATGCACTCGTGCGGGAACGGGTTGATAAACTGGTCTGGCAGGTCATTGAACACGGTGCAGTTAACTGAAGGCTTTCCTGCCGGGTATATGCGCTTATGGTGGAGTAATAATGGAAGAAGACAAATCAGGCACAGAGATAGAAAAACAATTACAGAGCCTATTAACCCGCTCTACAGAACTTGAGCAGAAAGCCCGGCGCAGGGCTTCTTATTTTGTCATCATCCCTGTCGCCCTGGCTTTCATTCTGCTGATGGGGACCGGATTGCAGATGCGCGCATCCCAGCAGGAAGTCGCTGTGGTGGAAGAAAAACTGGGGCTGGTGCAGGATGATCTCCTGTCGACCAGGCTGCAACTGGACAATACCAAAGAAGATTTGGCAGCAGCAAATGACCAGGCGGACGGCGCGCGTGCTGAGTTAACCGAAACCCTGGTTACGCTGGAAAATGTGACCGGGAACCTGGTTGAAGCGCAAAACCGTTTGGCGCGGTCCGACGCTGATATGAAAGTCCTGCAGGGAGAGATTGCAGGACTTCAGGACAAAGTCAGAGCATACAACGAGGAAATCGTCAACCTTAACAAGCAGATCGAGGACTTGCAGAAATCCCTGGACAGTGTCCGGGATGAATTACAGGCAGCCACAGATTTAAAACGCTACAATTTCACAGGGGATTGGTTGCCTGCACTGAAGTATATTGAGATCGCCTATCCCGCTGCCGGCGAGTTGTTTCAGTCGATTGTCGAGAATCAGGATGTGCCCTGGTTCAACGGGGGATTTTCTGTGAATCAGGGTTTCGATTCTCCAGGTTTTGCTGCCCATATACTGGAGCTGAATGAGCGCCTGGTTTTGAGTAATCCCGCAGACCGCTACAATTTATCGACGCTGCTGTCTGTGCGCCGGGGAACTCCGGTGGTGGGCGACATCGTATTCTATGAAGGCGGTTACACGATGTTTTATTTTATCGATGAAACAGGTGTGCCGTTCGTCATCGGCATGACTTCGCAAGGGGTGCTGGCGCTGGCGCCGGATTTCGCACCGGTCAGCGGTTATGCGACACCCTGAAGTATCCTCACTCAATAACGGGAAACAAAATGGATATCAATATCATGATCGAGGCGCAGGACGGGGTTACCTGGCAGCGCTGGCAGCGGATGGTTCTGGCGGTGGAAGCGCTGGGTTTTGCCGGGTTGTATCGCTCTGATCACTTCACCAACGGAGCTCCGCCCGATAAGGATTCGCTGGAGGCATGGGTATCCCTGACGTGGTTGGCGTCCAATACGAAACGCATTCAATTCGGCACCCTGGTTTCACCCTCAGCCTTCCGGCACCCCGCGATGCTGGCGCGGATGGCTGTTGCGGTGGATGACCTTTCTGGCGGGCGGTTGCATCTGGGATTGGGTGCTGGATGGCAGGTGCGCGAACACAGCCATTTTGGCTTGCCGTTATTGAATATTCCGGAGCGGTTTGACCGCTTCGAGGAGTATCTGACGGTCGTCACCACGCTGCTGCGCTCCGACATTCCGGTTGATTATACCGGATCCTACTATACTCTGCAGGACGCCATGCTTTTACCGCGAGCGCAGCGCAGCTCCGGTCCGCCTATCACGATCGGCGGAAACGGACCACGCCGCACGCTGCCCCTGGTCGCGCGCTTTGCCGACGAATGGAATTGTTTTGGTCAAAGCTATGTAAAACGCCAATCCCTGAATGCGCAACTGGACCGGTTACTGATCGCCCAAGGTCGGCATCCCGGGGATGTGCGCCGTACAATGATGACCGGTGTGTTGTTTGCCCGGGATGATGCGGACTTGCAGCAGAAATTAACCCGGCGCGGTCTCTCACTGGAGCAAGCCCAACATTGGCACGGTGTGATTGGCACGCCAACCATGGTCCGCGATCAGTTGGCAGTGTATGCGGGGCAGGGTCTCGATGGTGTGATGCTGCAGTGGATGGATTTTGATGACCTGGACGGATTAGAGGGTTTTGCGCGGGCAGTTTTGTAAACTTCTTGGGTATTGTAAACATCCTGCTTTATTATATACTTGCTGCATTCTCAAGGATGGAGTTCCAATGGAATCAAAACAGGCTGAACCGCAACCAAGCCGCAAGCGTAAACACGGCGCGAAACGTGAACCAGCAGCTCGCCGGCGTCATACCGCGCAGCGCATGTCCGCGCCACCGCCCCAGTTGAACCAACCTGTGCTTCCGGAAGAGATGATGGAAATTGTGACCGATGCCGGGACCTTCATTTTTGATGAGACCCTGTCGCCCTCGATCAGCTATTTTCTTTTTCGCCCCGATCACAAGGAAATTAGTGAAACCTTTGAACAGAATGTGCTGCAAGGCGAACCATTGGGTCCGGAGATGATGGAAGCCCTGCATTATATTGCGGAACTGCGGCTTTCTGACGGTTGGGATACGTTGATGGCAGATCTATTTATCGACCGCGACCTGGTGGATGATGAGGAGGTGCAGGGCATCGTGGAAGGCGCGCTGGTGCTGTTGGATGATATCGAACCGGGACCGGAGGGGACCACCCTGACCGTCTATTGGATGCAGGAGATCGGCGTCTATTCCCCCGACTCGGTGGCATACACGCCGCCCGTGGAGGTACTGCTGCGCCTGGGAGAACCTGACGGTAAAGCGTGGGAGGATTATATCGCACTCGGTTTTGGATTGGACGATATCCCTGAATTGATACGCATGGCGGTGGATAACAATTTGCAGTGGTCGGATGATCCATTGGAAATCTATGCGCCTGTCCATGCTTTGCGCGCTTTGGGCCAACTCAAGGCGATTGAAGCCATTTATCCCTTACTGCTGCTTTTTGATATGGTGGATGACCTCGAAGACGACTATATTGATGTCGAAGTACCGGTCGTCTTTGGCATGATTGGAGAACCTGCAATTGTGCCACTGGTCGACTACATCCGGGACGTCGATGACCTGCACAGCATTTGGGCGCGTGTCACTGCTGTTGCCGCCCTGGGTGAGGTGGGATTGCAGAATATCGCTGTGCGTTCCCGTGTGATTGAAGAAGCAAACCGCCTGCTGGATGAACAATTCAATCTTAGTATCCACAAAAATGTCGATGCTGACCAGTTAATGTTTAACGCTTTCATCATCGATATACTGGGCGAACTGGTTGCGGTGGAATCCCTGCCCCTCATCCGCAAGTTTTTTGATGCAGGCGCTGTGGACGAGGCTATTACCGGTGGGTGGGCTGCCTTCGAGGCAGAATTTACCGCCTCCGACCCGTTGTAACCTCTTCTCGATCAACTAACTGTCTCTTTCGTAGTGACAACGCCAAGGTTGTGATTCTTAACTATAGGCCTGTTTTTGCTCTGATTACGCTTAACACCGCCTTAAGTTGATACCAATGTGTGTAAAAGGGAAACCCTCACGCACAGGCTGTCTTTCTATAAATATAACCTGAAGGGCTTTTAACATACGCTATGCCCCGCATTGTCTTCTCCAATTGTTCTTTCGTTGGTGTAACGCCACTTTTCGGTACTAAATAGTCTTGCAGGTTTTTATCTGAAATGGTAAATGACGCATCCGTTTTTCTCTTGTAAACGCCTGCAAGCTCATAGCAGGGATCCAACGCTGCCATCGACGCATCGCCGTGCGAGTTATTGCACACCAGCAGACCGCCAGTTTTCAGGTACGCCTTCACCGCTTGTCCAACAAAACCTGCATATTGCGATATCACCAGATCAAACTCTTCAGTCAAAGCTGTGAAGGGTTCTTTGTAATCCTGTTGATAATATCTGATGACGGGTTCTTCAGGATATTCTTTGTTTACCTTAACGAACGCAAGGACATCGTCGCTGTTAAAAAACCGGAAAGTGTTCTTGAACGAGTCGGCATACGTGACATCAGGAAAGACTAAAGACGGCGTAATGTGGACGTAACAACCCGGGTAGAAAACCTTGTCGATAGCATATTTTTCCTTCAAGGCTCTGAACAGCCCGATGGATGTATAGTCTTTATCGACATGGTATTTATTGTACAGCGATAACTGATTGTTTTCCCGCCATACAGCTTTTCCCTGATTTTGATTGCTTATCCAGGCAAGTCCCACCACTGTGGAACTGCACATCTTTTACCCTGTCTGATAACACACGCTGCTTCTGAAGTTTGCCTTTGTTTTGATATCCCTACCAAGTAGGAGCACTGCGTGCCGTGCACCATAGGTATCAACTTAAGAAAAAACGATGTGTCATTCCCGCGAAAGCGCCGCTTTCCATGCGGCAGAATCCATCTGGGTTTTTGCTTAAATGACAGGGTCAATACAGCAAAATCTCACCCTTAGACTCGCTTTTTGACCCCTCCCTAAACGCAGTCTGCTGCGTCTCCCTCCCCTAAAGAGGGATCTCCTGTATTTTGGGAGCGATGCCTATTTTGGCTCTGATTACGCTTAATAGCACCTTAACTTGATGCCTGTGGGGCACTGGTTGCGTTCCGTGCTCCATACGCATCAAGTTAAGGAAATTTGGGCGAATAACATTCGCCCCAACAAGCTGCTCTCAGCGCTGTAACCGCAAACCCAATTGACTGCGTTTGCGGTTACAGCATTTACCTCACTGCAATCGCCCGCGGGCAGCGACAGGCCAAACCACCTCGACTTTCCCCGCCTGCACCCCCACGATCTCATTGAACAAATTACTCACCGGGCAGCAGTGGTTGGGGACCACGGTCACCCGTTCGCCAATTTGCGGTTTGCGTTTGCACGCCGAGAAGTCCACAAAACCGTGTTCCTCCGACATGGTGTAAAACTTCGCGTCCGGATATTCCAGCAGCAGCCCGTAGCCTTCATTGCCCAGCACGTCCGAGGAGAAAGTCTTGCTGCCCCCATCCAGGATACCCCGGTCTTCTGTCGGGCGACTCACCACGGTCGTGATCACGTGCATCCCGATTTCCTCCAGTTTCATCGCCCCGCTGTTGAGCGTGTGCCGGTCGCCGTAGACATAGGTGCCGGCGCGGTGTTCGGTAAAGATCGGATGTTCGTGGGCTTGCCACATTTTTGGCGTGCCCCCACCGCTGACCACCCGCGCCATGGTACCTTTTTTCTCCAGCAGCAAAATCGTTTGCCGGGCAAATTCCGCCGCATCCGCGTTAGTGGGGTAGGTCATCAACCCGTCGAAGCGCAGCCCGGGCGCCTTGTGGATAATCTGCCCCAGCGACATCGCTTCCTCCGGCGTCTGCACCCCGCAGCGTCCCATCCCGGAATCGAATTCCACCAGCATGGGGATTTCGATTCCCGCGCGGTGCGCTGCCGCGGAAAGGCCCTGAACGGTGAAGTACGAGTCAGCGGTCAGCGTCAGCTTGATCCGCCGGGCAAGGGAAACCACGCGCTCAAGCCTGGCAGCGCCCATCATATTGTAGGGCAGGAAGATGTCGTGAATTCCTGCTTGCGCCATAACCTCGGCTTCTCCCAGTTTCTGGCAGGTGATCCCCACCGCTCCGGCATTGATCTGCATCCACGCGATCTCCGGGATCTTGTGCGTTTTGATATGCGGGCGGTTGGCGATGCCGTGGGCATCAAGATAAGTCTGCAGGCGGTTGATATTCGCCCGCAGGATATCCAGATTGACGACAGCGACCGGTGTTTGGAGTTGGTCGATGGTGATCACGCTTAGCCCTTTTTACCCTTCTTACCCTTTTTCTTCTTTTTCCCCACGCCCGCAATACAATCCACTTCGAGGAGCAGATTTGCGGGGAGACCGCAGGACACCGTGGTCCGGCAGGGATAGGGTGGGGTAAGGAATTTTTCGTATACCGCGTTCATTTCTGCGAAATCCTTCATGTCCTTCAGGAAGACCGTCACTTTAAGCGCCTGCGCCCAGGAGCTTCCGGCTTCTTCGAGGATCACCGCAATGTTCTTGAAAACCTGTTCGGCTTGCTCCGGCATCCCGCCTTCCACAAACTTGCCGGTGGCTGGGTCCGTGGCACCCTGCCCGGAGACATAGACCGTCTTGCCTCGGTGATCAAACCCTGGGAATAGGGTCCTGCCGGTTTCGCGCCTTTATCGGTATAGACTTTCTTTCGCATAGTAATAACCTCCACTGTGTTTAGATATGTTTCTGCAGCAGTCTCAACCAGTTCCCGTAGAAGATGGCTTTGACATCATCCTCTTTATACCCCCGTTTTGATAATAATGCACGTAAGCTCTGCATATCGGCGATGGTGTCCAGGTCAGCCGGGAGATTGTTCGCGTCCGTATCCGCCGTCCAGGTCGCTGCCGATTGCCGCGTGGCGCGCGGTGCCTGCCAGCTGGCAAATGTGGTCGATGTGATCCGCGACATTCGAGAGAGTGACGGTTGGATTGGATTCCTGCCCAACCACCCAACCCGGCGCCAGCATCCAGTTGTCAAAGGCTGCGCCAATCACACCATCGCGTGAGAAGATTGCCATAAGCTGGTCGTCACTGAATCTGGCGCTGGTGCGGGACCAGTGCGCGGCAGTTGTTGTGGCTTGCCATAACCGCGCCTTCAAACAGGTCCATGGCTTCCCAGAAAGCGGTGTCTGACAGGTGGCTCAGGTCCAGCACCATATTGAGCTGTCGCCATGGCGTCGAGGAGCTGGCGTCCCAGACCGGTCAGTCCCAGGTTGGTGCCTGTACCACCGCTGTACCTTCCCGGTCCGTAGTGCGCCGGACCGATCACGCGCACGCCGGCGGCATGCCAGTCATCCAGGTTGGCGGGATCCAGGATGGGGTCGGCGCTTTCCATGCTGATTACAAAGCCCAAAGGGGGTGGGGGATTCTCCCGCAATTGGCATTCGGGAGATGGTATCACCGGCGACAGCATCCCATTTCTCCCAGGCTGCGATATGGGCATGCAGAGTCTTCACGGTCCGTCAGGATGCGCACACTCCCCTGCTGCTGCATGGATTGTACCAGGCAAGCTGTCCCTGCGCGATTGCGGATGCCTGCTCCGGCGTGGCGTAATCGATGTCCGCCACCGGCGTGCCGGTGCAGCGCGCCAGCAAGGTTGCGCAGCACACCGCCACCCGTCCCTGCGCCATATCCGGGAGCGACACCGTATTCTGTCCGCGACCCGGCAGATCGAAGCTCCAGCACGCGGATGGTGTGCGCGTCCAGCAGCAGGTTGCGGTTCCATTGCAGAGCGTTCCAGGCGATATCTCAGATGGCTGTCGATCATCAGCATGAATATGCCTCCAGTATTACGTTTTACGCATTAGGTTTTAAATTTCGTTGGCTCCCACGCCGGGTCCGGACGCCAGTTCACCCACGAGCCGTCCAGCGGGTATGTCCGGTTGGCGATCATCTCAAAGATGCCGGGTTTCGCGCATTCGATGCTGTCCGCATCGGTCTGTGCGATGCAGCCCAGGCGGATGCCTTCTGAATACAGTTGTGCATCTTTCCATGCCCAGGTGAACTGCGGGTCAATCTCGATGTCCAGCTCCAGGTCCAGTGTGTCAAAACCCGCCGGACTGCGCTCAAAGGGCGTCTGGAAATTGATGTAGTAACCCAGGAAGGCGTCGGTGGCGTCATCCCACATAATGTACGTCGCGTAGATCTTCTCCGGTTCCATCAGGATCAGCAGGCGTTTGGTGTGCCACGCGAAACGCCGTAAAGTCCACGCCATGCTCAGGGCGTCGTCCCAGCGCGTGCCCTGGCTGAAATCGTGCCTTTTCCAGCGCCAGTATCCGGAGGGATAAGCGCATTCCGCCCCGGGCGCCAGCAGCAGCACTGTTTCACTGGGTGTATCTTGCACCACTTTCACAGACTGCGCCAGCCACAGCTTCCCGTTGATCATCCCGCGTATGGCGGCGGTGTCGCCCGGATTCCATAATTTCATGCGCATAAGCATACATGGATTGCGTGATTGCGCAATGCCCACCCTTCCCGGAAGGTGATTATGGATGAGCATCGAAAAACAAATCCCTGCCCTATAAAAGACAACCCTTCCGGGAAGGTGACAAGCAGAATTCACCAACCGTTAGGGCACGATTCGCCGAACCGTCCGAATCCCCAACCGTAGGGGCAGCGCATTCCCAAAATCAAGCTGGATATCCCCGCTGGTGGACGTGTATGCAGGTTCTAAACTAACCAATATCGTGGAATGCGTCGCCCTCCAGATAGATTCCCGGAGGGCAAGGCATTCAATATGCCATGGTTCTTTATCAATCGCACTCCGGCTGAGTGGATGATTGGCTGTCCGTCATATCATACGGAATGCCCTGCCCCTACAACACGCAACACGCAACACGCTATATTACTTCCCCAGCACCACCTTTCGCCCTTCACCGTCCGGGTCATTGACCACCGCGCACGGCGTATCAAACACCATCGTCCCGCCCTTGCCCGGGGTATATGCGGGCCAATGCGGCATCCCATCGTGATTGGGATTCCCGGTCCGCGCAAAATTGATCCACGCCTGGCTCATCTGCCCTGCCAGGATATCCGCTTGCGGGTCGCCACCGGTCAGGTTCGAGCAGCGCTCCAGGTTGTCAAACACAAACGCGATCTCCGCGCTGTGGAAAGCGCCCGGACGCCCGTCCAGCACCGGCGTGCAGTACGCGAACAGGTAATAATACGCCGGGGCTTTGCCCTGTGACGCTCTCCGCTCCGCCTGATTCACCGCAAACTGCCGGAATGGCGCGACGGAAATGAAAGCCAGCAGGTCAAAGGGCGGCGCGCCGGGGTAGCACTTTTGATACGCCGCAAGGATTTCCCCTGCCTTATCGCCGTAGCGCTCGTTCAGGGTGCTCTCAAGCTGCGGCAGCGTCATGCTGTAGGCATCCGGTTTATCCACCGCAGAAGAAAATTCGTGGAGATTGGTGCCGACCATCAGCGGGATATCGGCAGAGATGTCCGGCGTCACCGTGTCGTCAGGATCACCCGGATGGCGCGGCAAACTCACACCATCCACGGTCGGCGTCCAGCCCATCCTGGGCATTCGCCTGCCTGGACCGGAGCGACCGCGCGCTGCTTCTGCGCCTTTGCGGACAGCAGCATGCCCGGCAGCCAACAGCTGTTCAACGGTGAACTGCTGGAGCGCTTCCAGATTGTCCGGATTGACCTCCAGTTCAGCCAGCAGCAGTGCTGCCAGTTCCGCTGTTTTCTCCGGTTCCCCCATCCTGGGCATCGACCCGCTGTGGACGGCAGCCCGGTGGAACAAGCCCCTGGCGGAGGGCATCGCCAGCAGCGCGTTCACCTTCCCGCCGCCGCCCGACTGCCCGAAGATCATGACATTGTCCGGGTCCCCGCCGAACGATGCGATGTTATCCCGCACCCATTCGAGGGCGAGGACAATATCGAGCATGCCTGCATTGCCGGAGCTGGCATAAGGTTCTCCGCCCGCTTCTGCCAGGTTCAGGAAGCCGAAGATACCCAGGCGGTGGTTCAGGGTCACAACCACCACATCGCCGCGGGTGGCAAGGGCTTCCCCATCGTAGGCTGCCAGGTCATGACCGGAACCGACCACAAATCCGCCCCCGTGCAGCCACACCATCACCGGACGGCGCGTCGACGGGTGCCCGGAGGGTGCGAGTTCCGGCGTCCAGACGTTGACCCGCAGGCAGTCCTCACCGGCGGGCTGCAGATACGCCCGGTAGAGCAGGAAAGCGTCCTCGTCCTCCACCGGCGCGTTATCGCCCCCGGTGACCATATAGGAGTCCATAATTGCCGTCTGCGGGCACGTATGTCCGAAATGCATGCAGCTGCGCACGCCGTCCCACGGGGTGGGTTTGGTCGGGGGTTTGAAACGCGCCGCACCGCCCGTGGGCGCGCCGTAGGGCACGCCTTTGAAGGTGTAAATGCCGTTGCGGATATAACCGCGGATTTTCCCGGCAGTGGTCTCCACCACCGCTGCGGTGCTCGATGTGTCCATAGAAGTAAGTTTGACCATGTTTACAGGACCTCCGGAATGACTAGGTTTGCGCCTCATTTTGCTTTATCTGTGATAGCATATATATCATGAGTTTCGTGCGCATTGATCAATTAACAAAAGTGCCTGGATCCATGGTAGCATGCAAGCTGGAGATAGTAAAATAGCGCATGGATTAATTTGCATGGGTAGCTTCACGCGGGTGATAATGGAAATCCACATTTAGCTGGACAACACAGGGATGCCTGAATGAAAAAAACAACGCAAGATAATACTTTACATCGAAGTCAGGGCTGGGCGGAATACGGCAGGTTGGGGTTGGTGATTATACCAGGACTCTTCTCATTGGCAGGATTGATCCTGGGCATCATGGTTGGAAGACTGCACCGTAAATCCGAAAAACTGGAACAGGAAGTACCGCCGTCACATTCTGCACCGCCTGGTTCGGAAAAAGCACAGGATACAGGCGTAAATATACCGGAATCCGGGACAATCGTGCAGGATATGTACCTGGAGATCACGAATATCGCGCAGGGCGCCAATATTGGGTTTCTCGTGGGTGTGGTCGCGGTGCAGAATTTTATGGAGGTCTCCCTGCAGACTTATTTAAGCATGCCTTTGTTCGCCTTCACGGATCTCATCATTACGGTCATTTTCTGGACGCGCTATTATTTTGACACGCAAATCCTGCGCCGGTCTTACAGGGTGATTTCCACAATATGGTTTTTTATCTACCTGACGACGCAAGGTATCGGCATCATTTTCGTGTCCATTCCCTATATCTGGCTGGCGGCAACGGGTGTGTTTCTGCTCTTTGCTGCCGGATTCTATGCCCTGAATTTGATCGAATTGTCCAGAAAGAACAAGCGAGGCGCGCTGCCCCTGATGCCGCGATACCAGCGCTGGCAGGCGCGCCGGTTGGTTGACCTGCTGGTGGTGGGCTTGTTAAGCATTGTGGCTTCCTTTTTGATTCGCGACAATCCCGTCTTAGCCCTGCCGGCAAGCCTGTTCGCGTTTACGGTAGCGGTATGGCAGGTGATTCTCAACGCAGCATACCGAAATCAGGGGTTTATTTACAGCGGGTAATATTTCACGTATCACGATTCTACTGAAATAACTGGAAAATTATCGCAGAGAAGGACCCTGCAGACCGGGTTCAGGCGTAGAGAACTATTAAATTTTAGCTTCCTATGATTGACCTTGCGCTTACTTTAATGTTATAAATTCAAGCCTTACTTCAAAATCTCTGCGTCTCTCCGGCGCTGCGCTGTAAATCCCCCCTTTTTCAGGGGAGTTTTATTGCGTTTGACGCGCGATACCCTTAAAAATCAAAATAATGCATCATATAGTCAAACGCAGGTTGGAAGCCCAGTTTTTGCGCCGTTCGCATGGATCCGGCGTTATCAGTGTTGCAATCCCATCTGACCAGCGATAAACCCAGTTCAAATCCGTGTTCGATCGCTGCCGCAGAGGTGATGGTTGCCAGTCCCCGCCTGCGGTGGTTATCGTGGGTATACAAGCCTATTTCACCTTCATCGCCTACGATCACATCGATCATGGCGTGGGCTGCGACCGTGCCCTGGTGAATCGCCACAAAACCAAAGCCCTGTTCGCGGGGAATTTCCACATCCAGCAATTTCCGCGTTTCGTCAGGGATTTCGATACCCGGATAGCGCGACAGCAGCGCGCTATCGAGCGGGACGATTTCGTAATCTGACGGTACGATCCCGCGCCATTCGAACTGGATATGGTCCGTGGTGAAATGCCGGCGGGGAAATGGAACCAGATGGCTTGGTGTCACAATATCAGGTAACACCGCATGCCAGCTCTCAGGATGCGCGGTCAGCAGAAGCCCCCAAACATCTTGACCCACGGCTTGCCGCTTCCACAGCGCTATATTGAGGTCCCTGTTAAAGTCCTGGTTGTGCGGATTACCTGCCAGGAATCCCCAACATTCCCAGGTGACCATCAGCGCGGAACTGGGTGCATTCAAATCGTCCACGAATATCCGGCTGTCCGGATCTGAAAAACTGCTGATGCAGACAAGATGGTCTCTATGTCCATCGAACAAGGGGCGTACCAGAGCATAGTCGGATTTTGGCAATTCATAGAGCATGGTATGGACTCCTCTACTGGATGTTACAAATCAAAGCATAGGTGGATTGGAGTAAAAAGCAAAAAAGACTCGCATCTTTTTCGCTTATTCCCACTTCCGGGTCTATAATACACTCCTGTACTCAGGAGCCAGCACGCAACACGCTTGCTCTTTACGCTTTACATTTTATCCAGGGAGGTTCCAATGAAAATCACCGATATGCAAGTGACGCGTTTCAAGACTACCTCACGCAATTACCCCACCAAATGGGGCTATTATTATTGGGGCGAGGAGCATCCGTCCATCAGCAGCATCACCGCCATCACCACCGATGAGGGCGTGACAGGCTACATGCTGGGGGGCGACCAGGGCACGCTGGATCACCTGATCAAACCGCTGCTGGTCGGGGAAAACCCGCTGGACCGCGAGAAGCTCTGGCAGTGGATGGACCAGCACCCCGGCATCAACGAGCACATGGCGGGGTGGGTGGACTGCGGATTGTGGGACCTGTACGGCAGGATGGTGGGGCTGCCGGTGCACAAGCTGCTGGGTGGTTACCGCGACAAGGTCAAGGCGTATGCCAGCACCTGGCCCAACATGGGCAAACCGGAAGATTACGCGCAGCACGCCATCGCCTGCAAGGCGCAGGGCTACACAGCGTACAAAGTCCACGCCTACATTCACTTCAACCCCTACACCTGGGAGCCCGCACCGCAGGTGCCCGGTTTTCCGGAAGCCGACATTGAGGTCTGCCAGGCGGTGCGAGAGGCGGTAGGCGACGATATGGTGCTGATGCTGGACCCGTTTGGCGTCTATACCTATGAGCAGGCGCTGTGGGCGGGGCGCGAACTGGAGAAACTGAACTTCTACTGGCTGGAGCATCCCATGATCGAGACCCGGGTGGAAGCCTACCGGCGTCTGACACGCGAGCTGGACATCGCCATCTGTTCCCCGGAACACGCGCCGGGCGGGATTTACACCCGCGCGGAGTGGGTGCTGCAGGGGGCGTCGGATATGTCGCGCATTGACGTGGGCTACGGCGGGATCACCGGCGCGTACAAGCACGTCATGCTCTGCCAGGCGTTCGGCATCCAGTGCGAGATGCACGGCGGAGGCTGGACCAACACCCACATCCTGGGCGCGACGCCTGAATCCACGTGCGAGTACTTTGAGCGGGGCTTGCTGCGTCCCGACCTGGACTACGAGAAACCCGCGCCGTACCTGAAAGCCATCTGCGACCCGCTGGACGGGCAGGGCAACGTCATTCTGCCCACCAAACCCGGGCTTGGATTCGAAATCAACTGGGATTACGTGAACGATAACCTCGTCTGATGGTGGAAGGTGCAGATCTAATACCCAACCTGGTGTAGGGGCAGGGCATTCCAGAATGCATTACCGCTAACAAGTCACGTTCATATCGGGGGCGCGATTGTGTATGCGACAGATTATAGGAATGCCTTGCCCTCTGGAATTCTTCAATTGTAAAATCCGGAGGGTGACGCATTCCCGGCGGTTGGCAATTATAGTGCATAGGCTTGCCCGTCCAACGTCATAATGCCAAATCACGTGCATTTTATCGTCGAAATATCTGAGGAGACAAAAGAGGATTCACCACAACTGCACGGGACGTCCAGGACAATCGGTTCAATTGTGCGTGGCTACAAAATAGGCGTCACAAAATGGTTTCGTGAACATACTGATGTTCATACGATCTGGCAGCGTAATTATTATGAACACATCATCCGCAATGAAAAATCCTACCACAAAATAGTGGAATATATCCAAACGAATCCGGTTTACTGGCAGGAAGATAGATATTTTGCAGAAAATGTTTGAACTGGGCGAATAATTATTCGCCCCTACAAAAAGCTAAAAGTACGGTGGAAGGATGCAATATTGAGATTGGGTTTGTTGTGATGGACAATATCTGTTATTTGGGGAATCGGCAATCGTTTCTTACTGTAGGGGCGAATAATCATTCGCCCCTTTATTAACTTAAGGAGCTGATAAGCGTAATCATCCAAACTGGCACGTTCCCAAAATACGAGATCTTCTTAGGAAAGGAGACACGCGCGCGGGAGAGGCAATAGGATTCTTAGGTGCTTTTCTCCGGCGGGTCATTCACCGCTTAACCCGTGGCGATTCTATCGCCGGAAGCGGCCTGCGCCGGAAAGACCCTCGTTTTTCTTACTTGATGCCTGTATGGGGCGAATATATTCGCCCTGCTATGATGTTCAAAACTATGTCTCAACGGCATACCTTGCCTTGCCGATCTTCTGTTGACACACCGGCAGTCCGGATCAAATCTTGCTGATACACAAAACACCTTCCCGGAAGGTGCTTGACAGTCTCATCCGGATAAACAATGCACATCCGGTGAACTGCGAACCTTCCGGGAAGGTCAGATTCTTACGCTTTACGACCTACTTCATCGTCCGGTACACCGTATTGACAAACAACTGCAAGCCGGACTCCGTCATCGTATCGGGTCCGTTGTCAAAAGCCCAGAACATCCACCAGTTGTTTTCGATCAGCAGATCGGCATAGCGCTGGTCCGTATCGTTGAAACCAAACACATTCACGCCTGTTGCCTGAGCCAGGAAGATGTCCACCCGGGGGCTGGTCTCTTTGTACAACGCCCACGGTTCTTTGGGCAGATTCAGCAGATCATAGGGATACTGCCAGATCAGGTCCAGAGCGCTGTTTGGATTCGCCAGGATGGAAGTTCCGCCCCCGTGCGCGCCGTTCGGAGAGCCAATCGACAGATTCAGCTTGCCGAAGTAGGCGTAACCCCCTTCACCCAGTCCCAGCACCGGGATTTCATTCCGGGTGATGGCGTCGATGGCTGCCTGCGGCGTCCATGAGGTCAGATATCCGGTATCCGGTCCGATGATGACCAGGCTGTAAACTTTCAGGTTGCGGAATGGAACAGCAGCCTTCGTGCTCAGATCGACCACCATGCTGTGCCCTTCCAGGAGTTTTTCGTACGCCTGTGCGGTAGCGAGGTCGCGGTCGTAGACATACAGCACGCGCGGTTTGATGTGGAAGTTGAGGTTATCATAGAGTTCGAAGTTCTGCCCCAACGCGTCCTGCCCTATCGCCGTACCCCGGACTGCGAACGGACCTTCCTGCAGCCCGTCAGCGTAGGTAGCCCCGTACACACCGTCGCCTTTTACCCCGTCACCGTGTTCGCCGTCATCCATCATTGCCAGCTGGATCACACTGCCCTGCGGCGGGAACAGGTTGACCACCACCTTGCCTTCCAGGGGTTTTTCACCCTGATGCAGGAAGCCCAGGAGCAGGATGGGTTCGCCGACCATGCGCTGGTTCACCGGCGTGCCGACCGCCAGGCTGAAGTCGACGGAAGTGCGCGCGCTTGCCCACACGATGTATTCATTCAGGTTGCTGGAATCCAGGAATTTGACTGTAACTTTCCAGAGTCCTGGTTCCGGTTTTTCAATGATACAACTTTCGTGCGTGGCGTCGCTCCGGCAGAAACGGTTGGGAATTTGCGGATTGTGCTCAAACACGTTGCCCAGTGGATCTGTCAGGCTCAACCGCAGCAGGCTGCCTGGAATCTCCCAGTTGAGGGCGAAGGTCACCCGGAGCAGTCCATCCGGCACTTCCACCGTGTAGACGTCATCCCCGCCTTTGGGATCAGCTATGTCGAACGCCTGGAACAAGCGTGTCTCGCCCAGCATCTTTTCAGCGATTTGTTTGTAGGTATCGCCCAGGCGGTTGGGCAGCGTGACGGGCCACGCGTCGATGCCCATCTGGGCAACCGTCACGGCATTGGGCTGCACCGCGGCAGCCATTGTGGTCCCGCTGGTGTTGACGTGATAGGACTCACCGCCGTTTTGACTGGCAATGGTATCCATCAGGTCGTGCAGCCCGGCGCTTGGCGGTCCAACGGCGACGGTATGGATGATGGTATCAGTGGGTTCGATGACGCCCTTCACCGCCCCTGTATCGTACAAGGGGCTGACGTTTTCCATGCCGTCACTCAGCAGAATCAGGACATCGGCGACGCTGAAATCTGGCGGTGCGGCGGTCACCTGCGCCTGTCCTGCCAGCAGTCCCGCGCCGATCGCCGTCGCTCCACCGGGCGTCATCGCCGTGACTGCGTTCTTGGCGGCGTTCAGCTCCGGGGTTGCCGGGTTGTTGCTGACCTCTGTGATGCCGTAAGGGGTGCTGGCGCTGTTGTTGAATTCCACCACAGCGACGCGGTCACCCACCAGCGACTGGTCGATAAACAACCGGGCTGCGTTCTGCGCCGACGCCATCTTGTCGTAGGAACCCATACTGCCCGATGTGTCGACAATCACGGCGCGATCGGTCACCTCGCG
The DNA here is from genome assembly GCA_963700595.1 of uncultured Chloroflexia bacterium. Classification (GTDB taxonomy): domain Bacteria; phylum Chloroflexota; class Anaerolineae; order B4-G1; family SLSP01; genus PWVB01. The sequence continues at coordinate 119,955 of CAVOYE010000003.1, read as the reverse complement.
TTCTGTGAACAGGATGCTGTTGTTTTCCTGGTCCGCGCCGTAACCGGTCCAGGTGACGTTCAGGTCATACTTGCTTCCGGCAGCGTAGACCCCGCTTTGCGGCAGGACATTCAGCCAGAATTGGTCGCCAACGGGCAAACCGCTGACGATACTCGCCGGTGTGCCTTCAATCGTCACGGCGAAGTCCCCCGCTACCGCGTCAACCAGCGTGGAGGTGCCGCCTGCCAGGGCATCCAGCGCCTCCACAATCACCTGGACGGTGTTGGGATTCGCCGGATCGCCTGCTTCCGCGGTGTTGCCGGTCTGGGGGCTGACGATATTCAGCGTGCGTGCATCCCCCACCAGGCCAAAGGTCTGCGGATTGCCGGTGGGGAAACCACCCTCAATCGTGACCTGGACCGTCCACGTGCCTGCCATCGGATTCTCGACCAGAACCATTTCCACATTGTTGCGGTCGTCGTCGCCGCGGAAGGCGTCGGTGATATCGGATTGGTCAATCGGGTCCAGACCGCCGTTCCCCAGGTTGGCAGCTGCCGGCAGCGGATTCAGCGTGAAGGGGAAGTTGACCGTGCTGTCAGGCGCGATCAAGCGCAGGTCCAGGTCATTCACGAGCTGGATCGACGTGTTGGGCAGCGCGGCGTTCCCCGGTTCGTCATCCCACGCCAGCGTGAAGCGCAGTTCATCGCGTCCCGCCGGAATGGTAAAGGTCCAGGTGTCGGTGGTGTCGGTGGGGCTTAACTGATCCTCAAGCCACATCCCGCCCCGCATCGCTGCCACGGCGTTGACGGCATTGATGGCGCCGTAACCGGTGGCGAAGTCCGGACCCGGTCCGTAGGGTACCCAGCAGTCGGGATCCAGCGCGATCACTTTCGTCGAGGGGAGTTCCGCCTGCCCCCTCAGCCCGGCACAGGTCGCGGTCGTTATCGTCGCTGCGCGTCCGAAGCGGTTTTCACCATATCATCGGCGGTATTGACCAGCAGCGCTTTCAGTGTCGCCGGAAGCGGCGTGCTGCCCCAACCGTTATCTTTGTGATATTGCTCCAGCACCAGCGCCAGGACGCCCGTGGTCGCCGGCGCCGCCATGGAGGTGCCGGATTTGCCGGTATAGCCTCCGCCGTTCTCGGTGGACCGGATATTGGAGGTGGAATCCGTCGCTGCATTCCAACTTCTGGAACCCGGCGCCATCACTTCCGGTTTGATCCTGCCGTCGAACGTCGGGCCCTTTGAACTGAACAGGCTTAACTGCATGTCGCTGCTGTCCAGCGAACCCACGGTCAGGATGTTTTTGGCGGGTGAATAGATGGAGTAGAAGCCCTCATCGTTGTCATATTGGGGCCACATCCCCTGATTCGCGGCAGCCCAGACCGCCAGGTGCGGCGGCACGGGATCCCCGCCGGATGTGGTGGCGTCACCGCGGACGATGGTGTCCACGCTGACGTTATCGGCGTCGTAGACGCCGTAGCTGAGGACGTAGGAGTGGTTGGACAGCTCCGCGCCGAAATTCAGGATCGCGTCGCCGTGCGAGTCCGCGTTACCGCTGCCGTAGCCCTCGGATACTGTGCTCGCTTCGGGCGCCTGTCCCGCGCCATTGATAATTCGTCCCGGTCTGGTTGATGCTGTCGGCGCCGGAACCCACCATAATCCCGCTGACGTGCGTCGCGTGACTGCTGAAAGAGCCGGTTGCGCCGGAGCCCATCACCACCCGGGGTGAAAGATCGACGTGGGTATTATCCGCCTGGTTTTCGAAGTGCGCGATCACGATGCCGCTGCCGGTCAGGCCCAGGTAGGTGGGCGTGCCGGTCGCCGGCACGATCGCGTTCTGCACCTGTTCCGCGCCGGTTGCGGCTCTGCCGGTATCGTTGGTGTCCAGATCGGGCGGCGGACCAAAGTCAATCCAGCGCACGCTTTCTTCTGAAGATAACCCTTCGATAATGGGGAGCGCGCGCGGCACTTCCCAGATGGGGTGGGTGTGGTACACGGCGTCCGGTGTATATTTCGCCAGCACAGCTTCCGCTTCGCCGGCGGTGACGTCGTCGTGGAAGATCACGAGCAGCGTGGTGATCTCTTCCGCAGCGACGCCCTGTTGCACCGGATTGGTCAGTTCTGCGTTCACCTTAAGGGTTGGCGCGACGCCGGTCATCGTGCGGACGATCGCGGTGATAAAGGGATCCGCGGCATTGAAACCGGGATCGATGAGGGCGTTATACCACTATACCGCCCAGATACGCGCCCAGTTCGACGCCCTTGCCCGAAAGCGTTGCGCGCTCTGCCGGGGTTGGGATGTGGGTCAGCAGGACAAAAGCGTGCAAAGGCACGCCCCCGCTTCCCAGATCGTCCAGGAACGTCTGGTCGATGCCGGCGGCAGCGAGCGCATCCGCGCCCTTCACCGGCAGTTTCAGGTCGCTGACCAGGAAACTCAGCGCATTGACCAGCAGGTCTTTGCCCTGGGCGGTCATATCACCGGGTAATCCGTTGAAGCCCCATAAAAGGTACTGGTCTTCAGAAACGAGGATCGGATAGGACCCGGGCGTGCTGACAAGGCTGGCAACCCGGACGCTGTCCGGCAGCGGACCGCTCAGCGGAACGGCGACCGTTCTTCGGGGCGCCGTGTAGAGGGTCAGCTGTGCGTTTGACGGGATGCTGATGGCTTGCGGGTCCATATAAAACATCTGGCTCGCGCCAAAGTCCGCCACCTGGACCACATTCCCGCTGCTGGTGCTGCCGTGGGGGTGTCCGATATCGCTGCCCAGCTTCCCGAGCAGCGCGTAACCGCCGTCCCCCAGCGCGGCGACGGGCAGCCCGCTGTTCGCAATCGCGGTGACCAGCCCCGCTTCTGTGCTCCAGTTCGCGCCGAAGCCTGTGTCGGCAGCCACCACGATCAGGTCAAATGCCGTGAAATCGGGCAGCGCCTGAACCGCTTGCGGCGAGGAATTGCAGCAACGTGCTTGCGTTCTGCCCTCCCCGCACGACCAGCGGCAGGAAAAGCGTGTAGCTGTTGAATCCCGCAATCTGGTGCAGGCTGGCATCGAAGTTATGCAGGTTCAGCAGATCGGCAAGTGCTTGCGCGCCGGGAGTATCGCTGCTGTAAAGAATCACGGTGCGAACGGCGCCTGCGGCTTGGTCGGCGCTGAGTCCTTTGTCGAGTGATGCCGGTAACGGCGCCGCGGTCGTTGCTTGCAGTCCTGAACCAAAAAGGTTCAGAACCATGATGACGAGTAGTGCAAGACGGGTCACGATATTAAGTTGCACATTCATTTTATCCCTCCACTGGCATGTTAAAGAGTCTGCTTTGCTGTTTGCCAATCCAACGTTATTGTGTGCGGGCTTGTCGCCAAGGGGTAACGGGATATACAGCACCGTTCCCAAGGCTGCCCGTACATCTATCATGACACAAATTGTATTTCATGTCAATATGTGCTATTGAATTTAAGGTTATATGTTTTATTACGAGGAGCAATCGATGATGGATCACCGTTCTGACAGGATTGGATTCACCCATCGAACGCCCGTAGGGGCGAATAATCATTCGCCCCAAACGCACCCGGGCATAAATACTCGGGCTATCGCAACGGCGTCCCATCCAGACGTTTTAACCGGATTTATCCGGTGCCGTATTATTAGCCCGGTGATTGATCACCGGGCGGATTGATCTTGATGCGCACGGCGGGCGAATGATTATTCGCCCCTACGACTTGATGCGTACGGCGGGCGAACACACTGGTTCGCCCCTACGACCCGCCAAACACCCGCTTCACCGCCTGCAGATAGCCGTACCCGTACATGGTGCAGGGCTGCAGGTAGCTGGTCTCGGTCCACTCATTCCAGCTGTTCACCGTGATCAACGGCGCCTGGTCCGGGTGCGCGTCCGCGAACGCCTTCGCCCTGCGCAGCGCCGCTTCGAAATTCTCCGGCGTGTTGTTGGTGACGATGGACCCGCGGTAATTGGTATGCCCGCGGGCTGGCGTCCCACCCCACGGAGACATGCGGGTAATAGGTCGCCTCGTAGCTTTCGTCGATCGCCTGCCAGTCCGCCGCCACGTCTTCCATGATAACGGTGTAATCGCGGTTCACGTCGGTAAAGTGGCAGAACTGGTAGTGGGTCAGCGAATCAAAGCCCAGCGCTTCCACCACCTCGCGCTGCGTGCCGATGTTGTCCCCCGGCACCGCGGACAGGCTGCGCTCCGAATCCCGGCGCATGGAGAGCTGCAAATCCAGCCCGGGGAACCCGGCAGCGGAGACCTGCGCCCGGAACCAGTCCAGCGCGTCTTTGGCGGCGTCGATCCCGCCCAGTCCCTTGATAAAGGTGGGCAGATCGTAGAGCATGAACACCGGTTTGCCGTCGATTTTGTAATAGGAGGGGTGGGGGAAGTATTTGCCAATCCACCGGCGGGCGATGATCTCGAACTCGTCCCGGTCCACACCGCCTTTCCAGATGGGGGTGGTGTTTCTGCCGGTGAAGGCGTCGTCGGCGTTGCGCTTGTCCCAGGCGGGGGTGACGTCGTGGTTTGCCCACATCAGGTAGAACCGCACCCGGTCGTTGTTCCGCGCCTGCAGGTAACCGTCGTTCAGGCAGCCTTCGAGGAACGGCATGCCGTCGTACCAGTACCAGTCGAAGATAAAGACGTTCACGCCGTGATCCGCGGCGGCGCTGATTTCCATCTCCATCACATAGGGGTCGGCTTCGTTGATGTAGCCCCAGATGGGGTAGCGGGGCTGCAGGTGGCCCTCGAACTTGGGCTGGTTGCCCATCACGGTCTGCCATTCCCCGATGCCGTCGGGCCAAAAGACCTTTGCCCGGGGATCGGGGTGGTACGAGGGCCACACGAAGGCTGCGATGTCATATTTTTTCGTCACAATTTTACTCCTGTCATTGTTGTTTTTTGTAAGAAAATCAGATTTTATCTTAATGAACTCTGCGTCTCTCCGCCTCTGCGTTAAAAATGTACTTCTTTCAGGGGAGTACCTTACGCCTCATTTCTTTGAGAATACGTCCTTGATGGCTTCCAGATAGCCCATGCCGTAAACGGTGTCGGGTTCCAGGTAGCTGCTTTCCGTCCACTCATTCCATGCGTTGATATTCAGAATCCGCTGTCCCTGTGGGCGCCTGGTTAATCTGTCCCTGACCATCTCCAGCGCCAGTTTGAACTGCGCCGGCGTGTTATTCGCCAGCGTGGCGGAGAAGGGATAGCCCACGTCCAGGTACGCGTCGGACTGCACCGTCCGCGGCGAGGGGTCCCAGCCCATGGTGACGTTGGGGAAATAGGGGAGATCGTAGGTCGCTTCAACCTGATCCCAGTACGCCAGATATCTATCGCGCGCCAGGGCGTAATCGGTTTCCGGGAAGGACGGCAGCACATTGTGATGGATCCAGACGTAGCTGGTGAAGCTGTCGAACCCCAGGCGCCGCACCACAGCGTTCAGGTCGGTGGGCAGGGATTCGCCGGGCAGAATCGTATGGCTCCACACCACCGCGTTCAGGTGCACGTCCGGAAATCCCGCTGCCCGTGTTTTGGCGCGGAATTCCGCCAGCGCCGCGGCAGTTTGATCCAACCCGCCAAATCCGGCGATCAGCTGGTTGAGGTCGTAGAAGGAAAAATAGGGGCATCCGTCAATCAGCCAGTAGCTGGGGTGCGAGAAATAGGTGGCGATGGCGTGGTCGATGATGCGGTTGAAGGTCTCCCGCGTGACGGCGCCCTCATATTCCACCGCTGCGTCCGCGTAAGGTGTGCGGCTCAGTTTGGCGGGATGGATGTTGATCCAGGTGTGGTTCGCCCAGTGAATGGCAAACTTGAGCCGGTGGTTGTTGGGCGCGTGGAGGAAGCCCTGCTCCAGACCGCGCTCCAGGAAAGGTCCGTCATTATAATAATACCAGTCGAACAGGAAGACGTCGATGCCGTGATCCGCCGCCGCGTCGATCTTTTTCGCCATCACCTGCGGGTCCGATTCATCCTCGTAGCCCCAGGCGGGGACGCGCGGTTGGCGGTGGTTCGGGAAGCGCGGTTCGGCGCGTTTCACGAGTTCCCATTCCGTCCAACCGGGTCCGTGCGATTGTGCGTTGCGTGGATCAATATGGTAATTCGGAAAATAATAGGTTGTCACGGTATATTCTGGCATAGGGTACCCCTGTGAAAAGAAATTTCATAACAAAGTGCGACGATTTTTTAGCGCATCCCGATTCCCGTACCTTCTGTAGCCTAGGGCCTTGTGCCCGTTCCGCTCGTAATGCCGTCGCGTTGGTTCACGAACTAAAACCCCGGAACGCCCACAAGGGGCTAGGCTACAAACTCGATTCCGCACGGATTGCCGTCGGGTAGGCATCAAGTAACGATTCCCGGATACACCTGTAGCCTAGGGCCTTGTGCCCGTTCCGCTCGTAATGCCGTCGCGTTGGTTCACGAACTAAAACCCCGGAACGCCCCACAAGGGGCTAGGCTACAAACTCGTTCCGCTCGTAATGCCGCTGCGTTGGTTCAAGAACTAAAACCCCGGAACGCCCACAAGGGGCTAGGCTACAAACTCGTTCCATTCGCAATGCCGTCGCGTTGGTTCACGAACTAACACCCCGGAACGCCCACAAGGGGCTAGGCTACAAACTCGTTCCGCTCGCAATGCCGTCGCGTTGGTTCAAGATCTAACATCCCCGGAACGCCCACAAGGGGCTAGGCTACAAACTCGTTCCGCTCGTAATGCCGTCGCGTTGGTTCACGAACTAAAACCCCGGAACGCCCACAAGGGGCTAGGCTACAAACTCGTTCCGCTCGTAATGCCGTCGCGTTGGTTCAAGAACTATATCCCCGGAACGCCCACAAGGGGCTAGGCTACAAACTCGTTCCGCTCGTAATGCCGTCGCGTTGGTTCAAGAACTAAAACCCCGGAACGCCCACAAGGGGCTAGGCTACAAACTCGTTCCGATGTCCTATTAGCCTAGTAACCAATCCGGAAATTGTGACATATGTCCACCCCATTGCCAATCCTCTGCCACTTCAACGATTTCTTTACGGACTGGATTGTTTAATATATATTTACTGATTTCAATCAGGCTCTCACTGGATCGGATAATATGATCGTAATAACGTTGCTGCCATAATTTACCAGACCAACCCAATTTCCAACTCCGATTCGTCGTTTTTCCTTTATATTGCTCAGTAAATTTTAGTACCGATAATCCGTCTCTTTGCGGACTCAGTAGGAAATGTATATGGTCAGGCATAAGGCAGTATACGAATATAAGGAAATTTTGCCTATCCTGTTCCTCCCGTAATGTATCGATGACCATTGCGTTTAAATCATTGCGAGTAAAAGGTGCACTATTTTTGTGTGCACGTATCGTTATAAAATATATACGGTTAGACTGCGTATATAATTCAGGATCTAATCGTTGATTCTGTGCAGGATTATATGGCTTTTTCCATGGCATATGTGACTCCATAAAATATATCGGTACTCCGATAACTTACGGCCTTGTGCCCTGAACGCCCACGAGGAGCTAGGTTACAGAATCCACATGTGCCGGGCACTCATCACATCGTGTCTCCCAGCTTCAGGACGGCGTACAATTTTATGCGGTTGAGCGCCGTTGTCAAAATCACAATCATCGCTAAAAACAGGACGCTGAACAACCCGTAAATCAGGAAGACGTGGGACCAGGCGATGTGGACGGCGACCGGCACACTCGCCTGCGAGACGGTTGTCCGTCCCACCCGCATGGTGGGGATCAGCCACTCGCTGATGCCCAGCCCGATCCCGGTCCCGCCCAGGGAACCCAGCAGCATCAGGAACGCCAGCTCCCAGACCATCAAGCCCGTCACCTGCCCTTTGGAAAGCCCGATAGCGCGCAGCGTGCCCACTTCGATCGCGCGCCTGCGGAATGAGAAAAAGATATAGAGCAGGAGCCCCAGGACCGTCAAACATGCCGCGATGAGAAATCCCGTGCTCAGCATACCCATCAAACCCTGAAATTCCGGACGGGTTAACGCCCTGCTGATCTGCACACTGGGCGCGCTCCACCGCTGCACGTTGTAGCCTATCGCTTTGACGTCCTTCACGATGGCTGCCGGGTCGCGTTGGCTGTCCGTTTTCAGCCAGACCTCGTATGGGAACTGCCCGCCGGCTTCCTGGAACAGATAGTCCAGGTTGCCCACAAACAGGGGACCCTGATCCGGCATCCAGGACGGGAAGCGGTCCACAATCCCCACGACCTTTAACAGGAGCGTGGCTTCCTGGAACTGCCCGACGGTGCCGGTTTTTGCCACGATGATTCTGACAGGCAGCGTTTCACCGATGACCAGTGCGAGCTGATCGACCATCTCCCGCGAAACCAGCACGCCGTCCGGCGCGATGGCAAGGGCATTCATCAACGAACCCAGGTCGCTTTCTGCGAATTGGGGCAGCCAGTAGGCGACGTCAACAAATGTGTTGCGGTCGATCCCCAGATAAATTCCTTCGGCGCCGATTTCCCGGCTCAGGGGCTCCACGCTGTACCTGCCCACGCGGGATGCCGCGAGGACCCCCTGCACCTCGACGTGATCGGCAACCGGCAGGAAGCGCCACGTGGGGCGGTTGCGCAAGCCCATGGCCTCAATCCACCGTTCAGCCGCGCGCGCGTTCTCCCACGGACACGGCAGTTCCGGGTCGTTGATGCATAATTCCTCTATTTCCAGTTCGATTTCAATATCGGTGTTTTCGCCCACTTCAACCAGGCTCAGATCCGTCCCGATTTCGCGGTAGGACAGGGTGCCCTCATACAGCTTGAGCGTCAGCGCCAGCGATGCGGTGAAGACTGCCAGGCTCAAGGTCAGGACCAGCAGGATGAGGGGGGCATTGTAATTTCCAGGCTGCCGCGCCACCTGGCGCGCGGCAAGGAGGGAGGTGACCTGCTGGGTTTGGGCTATCACGCGCGCGAACACGGCGGATACGATGGGTAATAACCGCATAGCGACCAGCGTGAAGGCTATCGAGCACAGCGCTGGTACCAGGAACAACAGAGGGTCCTGCTGGATGTTTTCAGCGCCGGAGATCGTCGTGTCAACCGGCAAAAGGTCCTGCTGGCGGATTTGGATAACGCCGTAGATCGCAATCCCCATCAGTACCAGGTCGAGTCCGGCGCTTTGCCACCAGGCGCTCTGTTTTGACCGTCCGGCATCCTGGTGGTGCAGGACAATGGTCGTATTCAACAAACCGTACGTGGACCACAGCAGGCTGAAGATTAAGCCGGCGGCGATACCCAGCCCTATTTGCACATTGGCTGGCGTGACCAGCAGCTGGAAATCTGCCGCGCCTGAATAATCCAGGAAACCCCTGGCGCGCGCCATCAGCATCGCGAACTGCCTCCCGATCGGCAAGCCTGCTGCCAGCGCCGCGGCGCTGATGATGGCGCCCTGGATGGCGGCAATGCCCAGCGTTTGTTCCTCCGTCGCGCCGCGACTGCGCAGGATCGCGATCTCCGTCCTTTGATGCTGTACGATCAACCTGACCACCATCCCGAGGAAAATCAGGATAACGCCCAGCACGGGCACGCTGAAGGCGAAAAGCGCCACCGTCAGCCACCGGACTTCCGCCTGGTATTCGCGCAGCGCGCCTGCTGCCGGGGCGACCATCAGTTCGATGTTCGGCAGCAAATTGCCTGTGCGCACCGTAACGCTCTCCAGGCGCCGCAGAAATGCATCCGCCTGGTTGGGGCGGAAAAGGTCTCCATCGAGTATCATGTACCAGTGCGCATTGGCGACAGCATCCGCCAGTAACGGCGCGATTTCCTGCGCATAATCTGCATCTGTCAGCACGAACATATCGTCCAGCAAACCGGTTGGATTAAAAAACCAGTAGGCTTCGGTGGGGTCCTTTTTGCGCCAGATTCCGCTGATCCGCACCGGAATTTTCACCACCTGCTGCACCCCCAGCGGGGACGTTTCCTCCATGGTGGCGATCAGGGTCTGCCCCACCTGCCAATCCATGTTGTATTGCAGTTGTTCGCTGATGAAGACGTCTACTGTCCCGCTGATGGGCGGGGTATCCGCGGTTTCGGATAAAACGATATGGGATTCAAGATGGCTCTGGGTCCCGAAGCTGAGCTGCGTGAGGGCTGCATACTTTTCGAAATTGTTCTGATCCGGCGGGTAAATGGCAAAAACAGGACTCATCACAAATCGAATCGACAGAACTTTGGGCAAGCCCAGCGCGCTTGCCGTGTGGAATTCCAAATAATCGCTGACAGGTCCGATGTCAGTCCAATTCAGTGCTTTCTCCGGGTCCCCGCGGTAGCGGAACAACAAGCCGAATGCCGGCATGCTCCGCCGTTTGTCGTAGAGTTCAGTCTGCAGCAGACGGTTGAAAATGGTGTTGGTATATAAGGGGATGGCGGTGCAGAAGGCGACCGCAAAAATGACACCCAGCACAGCTAACAGCGTCAAAGCGCTTTGTTTCAGCATGCGCCGCAGCGCGATTTGCACCATTGCCTTCAGGCTGCGCACCAACCAACTCTCTTTTTGCCGGGCGCTGATATCGCGTGCCATTCGGGTTTGCCGGCGGACATCAGGATAAAGTTGGGGGCTGGTTTATCACCCCTCATACCCCCTCCATGGCAACCTCGTACATGGCGATGAGGTTTTCTGCCTTGCAGCTGTTGTCGGCTTCGGTCGTGGAGCCCATAAAATAGCCTGGATAGGCGTCGCGGATGGCGTCCCGGCACACCTGTTTGACTTCTTCCGGGGTGCCGTTGGACAGCAGCTGGCTCATATCGATTCCGCCGGCAAGATAAAGGTGCGGATACTTCTCGCGCACCGCTTTGAGCTCCATCCCTGCCACGGTCTCGATGGGATTCAGCCCGTCAATTTCGATGGCGACCAGGTCATCCAGCACGTCCATCAGATAACCATCGGAATGGTAAAGGCAGCTTGTCCCGTGCTCGTGCCAGGCATCATTCAACCGCTTGATGCGCGGGAAAATCTCTTTGCGCAGGAATCGCGGAGAAAACAGCAAGCGTTCCTTATAGGCGACGTCACAGTACGTCAGCACAATGGGCGACACAAGCGGGTCAGCAATGGCGTGGCAGATGGCGAGATTCTTGCAGGTGATGGCTTCCAGCGCTTCCGAGAGCAAACCGGGGTGGTCTGCCATAATATAGGCAAGCAGCGTGAATCCCAGGTTATAGTTGATTTCATCCAGACCGGTGCCCTGCTGCGTGATGAGGTGCACGGTGTCCCCCAGATAATCCGTGATGTTCTCCTGCCACCAGCGCCGGTAATTGTCCCCGTAGGCTTTGGGGTCCCTGTTGATGTCCCGGGTTTCCGCTTCCGTTTTCCTGATCAGCCACTCCAGGTAGCGCTTCGCGCCGGGCACATCGTCGAAGGGTCGCGACGCCACCCAGGTGGTTTTCTCCCAGGCAGCTTCATGGAGGACGAAACCGTATTCGTCGGTCCTGTCGCGGTCCACCAGAGGACCAAAGCCGGAGGAACGTGTCATATCCAGGAAGTTGCTGATCGCTTTGCCCGTGATCCGCTGCGCGTACGCGCGGTTTTCCGGTGTATCCACCTTTTCCGGCAGCGGTTCACCGCTGAAATGGGCGATGGCGCCGTCGCAAAACAGCAGGTCGTACAAGCGGGACGCGGTCGGTTTCCTCGAGGCGCATCGTGCGCAGCACGCGCTCTCTTTTCGATAGCTGTGTTTTCATAGTCACCTGTGTGCGGGTTAAATTTATGAAAGTTGATTCAGGGTTCGATATAGAAGCAGCGCCCGACACCCACTTTGCCCAGTTCAGGCACCGCGTTGCTTAACAGATTGTAGTCGCTGGCGCTGAGTTGTGCTTCCAGTCCGGCTTGATCGATGTCCAGGACGCTGTTTTCTGCCAGCGCTGCCAGGGGTTCAAAACCCAGGGCGGTGCTGTTGAGAATACCTGACGCCGGTTGCCCGCCGTCGCCGAAGAAGTACTCCACGGCATACGTCATCTCGACATCGGCGGTCCCACCGCTGTCCAGCATGCCCAGCCTGTCTGCTGCGTCACGCCCGGCGACGAAATACTCACCGCACTGGTATCCGCCTTGAATGTCCAGTTTGATTGTAAAATCGAGGCGTTCATCCCCTTTCGCGGCTTGCCCGATCATCACGAGCGGAATATCCGGCGCCATTGCCTTCGGTTGCCGGCGTCATCATCCACGAGACAGCGTTGTAGAGCCCTGCCGGGGCGCCGGTGATCTCGTCGACCAGCCTGCGTCCCCCGCCCTGGGCGATATCGGCAGTATAGACGCCGTCCAGGCTGACCGAAGTTTCATAACGGATGATATCCGCGGCGTAGATGGGATCGTAGGGTGGGTCGGTCTGGTAGGCGGTAATGTTGTTCATCGATACATAAAAATGGTTGAACACCATTTTCCATCCATCTTTTGAAACCATGCCCACAAAAACGCGGTCACCGCCGTTGCTGTAGAACCTGAGCGTCCCGGGATCTGTGGGGCCCTGATCGCATCCTGCTACCAAGACTACCAGTAACAATAAACCAATCAGCGATAGAAGTTATCCGGACAAGTTTGTGCATTTTTTCCTCCTGCTGCGGTGAATAGTGGCAAAATAACCCATCATCTTACAAAACAGCGCTCGTAGTCTTAGCGCCTTGTGCCCGTTCCGCCCGTAATACCATCTATTTTCATCAAATACCGATCCCGGAACGCCCACAAGGGGCTAGGCTACGGTCGGTATAGAATCACTCCTGTAGTCTAGGGCCTTGTGCCCGTTCCGCCCGTAATACCATCTATTTTCATCAAATACCGATCCCGGAACGCCCACAAGGGGCTAGGCTACGGTCGGTATAGAATCACTCCTGTAGTCTCAGGGCCTTGTGCCCGTTCCGCTTGTAATACCATCCATTTTCATCAAATACCGATCCCGGAACGCCCACAAGGGGCTAGGCTACGGTCGGTATCGAATCACTCCTGTAGTCTAGGGCCTTGTGCCCGTTCCGCCTGTAATACCATCTATTTTCATCAAATACCGATCCCGGAACGCCCACAAGGGGCTAGGCTACGGTCGGTATAGAATCACTCCTGTAGTCTAGGGCCTTGTGCCCGTTCCGCCCGTAATACCATCCATTTTCATCAAATACCGATCCCGGAACGCCCACAAGGGGCTAGGCTATGCTACCGGTCGGTATAGAATCACTCCTGTAGTCTAGGGCCTTGTGCCCGTTCCGCTTGTCCCGTAATACCATCTATTTTCATCAAATACCGATCCCGGAACGCCCACAAGGGGCTAGGCTACGGTCGGTATTAGAATCACTCCTGTAGCTAGGCCTTGTGCCCGTTCCGCCTGTAATACCATCCATTTTCATCAAATACCGATCCCCGGAACGCCCACAAGGGGCTAGGCTACGGTCGGTTTAGAATCACTCCTGTAGTCTAGGGCCTTGTGCCCGTTCCGCCTGTAATACCATCCATTTTCATCAAGTACCGATCCCCGGAACGCCCACAAGGGGCTAAGCTACGGTCGGGATAGAATCACTCCTGTAGCCTTGTGCCCGTTCCGCCCGTAATACCATCTATTTTCATCAAATACCGATCCCGGAAGGCCCACAAGGGTCTAGGCTACGGTCGGTTTAGAATCACTCCTGTAGTCTAGGGCCTTGTGCCCGTTCCGCCCGTAATACCATCCATTTTCATCAAATACCGATCCCCGGAACGCCCACAAGGGGCTAGGCTACGGTCGATATAGAATCACTCCTGTAGTCTAGGGCCTTGTGCCCGTTCCGTTCGCTAATATAAAAGCTAGACTATAATAACCCGTCATACGGTCCCAGTCCTAATTGCGCCGGGCTCCGGTAATCGGGTAAATTATCACACCGGGTAAACACCTCCCGCACCGCCTGCAGATATTGAAAACCCCCGTTTGCATGCGGCGCAAGGTAGTGCCCCTCCGCCCATTCGTTCCAATTGTCCAGCAGCACCATTTTAATCGCGTTCTCATCCATCAACGCCTTGGTTTTCGATAGCAGGTCGCGCCATATATGCGGTGTCAAAAGCCAGCGCAGCATCGTATCCGGATTGACCCACGGCGTGTCAGGATTCGTGGAACGCCAGGGCCATGGGTCCCATCCCATCGAGGCGGTGGGAACGAAAGGCAGAATCCCTTCCGCCAGGCGTTGGCGCATGATCTGCATCTGATAGCTGACCGCTTCATCATTGGTGGGGAAGCGCTTGTCCGGATGCCAGCAATAGGCAAACGAGGCATCGAATCCTGCGTCCACCATTTTGTGCAGCAGTGCTGTATCTGCCAGGCGGTGTTCCGCCATCAGCGTCAAATCTGCGAATCCCGCCTGTTGCACGCGGCGTCGCATCAGGTCCACTGCCTGGCGCGTGTTTTCCATTCCCCCCAGCATCGACAGCATGGATTCCAGGTGGTAGACGTAAAGCACAGGCTTGTTGTCCAAAACCAGATAGTTATCCCGCGTAAAGTATTGCGCGATCCAGAAGGGCAGCAGGTTATCAATCAGATCCGCTATGGAGGTCACCATACCGCGCGTGCCATAGTTCTCCCACATAATGGCAAAACGGAATCGATTGCCGAACCGGGCGTTAAACAAGCCCTCGTGGATTGCATGTCCCAACCGTGCATCGGCGGGTGTCACGGGTTTGCCGGCGTTGTCCCGGTCGCGGTACCAGCAGTAGACAAAGAACTGGATACCGTGCTCCAGGCACCACTTGATTTCCCAGTCCGTGACCTCCGGATTGCCTTCATTGTAATATCCCAGCAGCGGGGTGCGGTCAGGATACTCCGTGATGGCATCCCACCCGCGGTGGACGCCGGTTTTCCATCCGGGGAAATAATGCGCGCCGATCAGATAATCGGTGCTGACCGGTTCGGGTTCCGGGACGTAATCCGGTAATGGGGGAATAGTGTAGTCCATTGGTTCCCTCACGCAAAATCTTCCGCATCCGCCTGGAATCCGACGATCATCGAGACGATTTCCTGCCGCGACGTCTCTTTTACGTTCCGGGTGCCCACCATGTTACCCTGGTACATCACAGAAATCTGATCTGCGATTTCAAACACCTGGGAGATATTGTGGCTGATGACGATGACGGTTTTGCCCCTGCTGCGCAGGCTGTTGATGAGGTTCAGAACTTCCTCGGTTTGCTCCACACCCAGCGCTGCGGTGGGCTCATCCATGATAATGATCTCACCGCCGCGGATCAGGGCGCGACCCACGGCAACCGCCTGGCGCTGCCCGCCGGAGAGCCTTGAAACCAGCTGCCGCACGCTGGGCAGGCGGGAATGGATCTCTTCTTCAAGGATGCGTTCCACCTCGCGCTGCATCCCTTTGTGATCCAGGAACAGATTCAACGGTCCGTGGGTCATTTCGTTACCCAGGAACATGTTCATCACGACGTCCCGGCTCTCTACCAGAGCCAGGTCCTGGTATACGGCAGCAATCCCGTATTTGAACGCATCTTCGGGGGTATGGATGGTGGCTTTGTCACCGTTGACATAGATTTCACCTTCATCAGCCATAGTGGCGCCCGTGATGAGTTTAATCAGGGATGACTTGCCGGCGCCGTTATCACCGACCAGCGCAGCCACAGTTCCCGGGTAAACTTTCCAGTTGACCTTTTTGACTGCCTGCACCGCACCGTAGTTTTTGCTGATGTCACGCGTTTCCAATATTGGCATCGTTGTTTCCATCTCGTTTTCCATAATTAACTCCAAAGGGTGATGTAATTGTCAGGAGCGCAAGCCAAAACGCGTTCCACAGTGACCGCATTGATAAGCCTGGGCTAAGCCTTCCGTCCAGGCGATGTCCTGTCCCACGGTGACGCGCCTGGTCATTGCAGTCCTGTTGCACGATGGGCAGGCAACCCGCGAGCTATCGTCAAATCTGGCAGGATCACAAATCTTGACGTTTGCGAACGGCGGTGCTGTATCCTTTAAATGGACCTTGATAAGCCCTGTTAATCGCGATTTTACACTGCCGTATGCGGGATTGTTGTATAAATTTTGCCTTTCCAGTGGGTCTGCCTTCAAATCGAACAGTATACCGTCACCGAAAACGTGCTGCGGCGTTATCTGGAGGATCAATTTGTAATCAACGTCCCGCACCATGACATAACGTGTATCATTTATCTTTGTACAAATCTCACTGAAAATCGGTTTTGGGCTGGGCTCTTCGCCATGGATCAGATTTCCAGCAAGACTTATCTTATCGTAGTTCTCATCCATTTTCAATCCGGCAAGCTCAAGCAGCGTGGGTACCAGCGAGCGGGTTTCCACAGGCGTTGAGAAGACTGCGCCACTGCTAATAAGCCTTTGGAAACCAGAAGAAATACGGCACCCTGGCAACGGTTTCGAACATGGTCTGTTTCTGCACAAGTCCATAGTCCCCAATGTGCGTTCCGTGGTCCGAAACATAGACGATGATGGTATTTTCCAGCATCCCCTTCGACTCCATCCAGTCCAGCAGTCTACCGAACTGCTGGTCGACGAAGGCTACCTCACCATAATAGAACTGGCGCGCCTTGCTGATTTCTTCCGCGCTCAAGCAGTGCGAACCACTGCCTTCTGCCCATTCTTTCAACCAGGTTGGGCTGTCAACCGGTAAAGAGCCCGGAACCGGGAGTTTTATGGATTCTTCAGGAATGCGCGTGTCAAAGGGACGGGGCGGGACCACCGGTGTGTGAGGCGCGCTGAAGGATATCCTGAGCAGGAAAGGGGTGTCATCCGGTTGCGCCTCAAGCCAGGCTATGGCATGGTCGATGAGGATGAATTCCTGCTTTTCTTCCGCAGGCGCCGGAAAAGTTCCCCCCAGCACCCATGGCGCATATTCACCCGGGTATTTGATGACCCCGTAGTCCTCCTCATTATACTCGGGTGCATATCCATAGCAGTCCACCAGAGTGCTGCGCACCCCGTTTTCCTCAAATGCAAACGCGCGTTCTGTTCCACTGTAATGTTGTTTGCCAAAGGTCGCGCTGCGGTAACCCGCTTCCATAAAGGCGCGGGTTAAATAGTGGCGCTCCAGTGCATGAAATCCAAGGTTTTTCCACACCCGGGTTTGTGATGGATAGTCACCGGTCAGGATGGATTCGCGCGCGGGTTGGCACACCGGCGCCGGCGTGTAGGCATTTTGAAAGACAACCCCATCCGCCATCAAACGGTCCAGGTTTGGACTTTGCGCCCAATGGCTGCCGTACGCCCCCAGGGAATCTGTGCGCTGTTCGTCGGTCATGAGCCATAAGATGTTAGGTGTCATTTTTATACCTTATAGTAGTTTCCGCATCCGCAGATAGACGACGTTCAGGATCAGTGCACCCAGGAAAATCACGCCGTTGGCGAGAAAGCGCTCGCCCGTGCGGACGTCAAGCAGGTTCATCCCGTTCGCCATAATCGCGCTGAATAATATCGCCAACCCGATGCGCTCGATCTTCCCGACCCCGCCAAAAATGCTGGCGCCGCCCATGACGATGGGTCCCAGACTCCAGGCTATACCGCCCGACGAACCAAAAAGCAGGGTAAGGCCTGTCCGGGCAGTAGAGAGAACACCCGCGATGGCGACCATCATCGCTGCCATCACCATGGTGATGCGCGTCACGCGATTGACGGGCACGCCGGAAACCAGCGCGGCATATTTGTTGGCGCCGACCGCATACATATGGGCGCCCAATTTAGTGTGGTTGAGCAATACCCATATCAACCCAAAAACCGCAAGGGCAAACCACACGGTAAATGGGAATCCCAGGATGTCGTGGTAGAGAATATCCTGCAGCTGCGGACGGTTGACGGCAATCATCTGGTTGTTGTGAAAAAACATCGCCAATCCAATATAGATACTCACCAGTGCCAGTGTAGCGATCAACCCGCCGACTTTCAAGTCGACGATCATCACGCTCGTGACCAGGCCCATCAATATCGCCACCACCAATATGACAGCGATTGCCGGGATAGGGGGCCATCCGTTGAGCTGGAAGAGCACGCCAAGCAGAACAGACCCAAAACCGGAAACACCGCGCGTCGAAGCATCAATCTGGCCCACCAGCGTCGTGATGAACAACGCGCTGGCAGCCAGGATACTGACAGACATGGACATGGACAGGTTGCGGATGTTCTGGTATGAAAAATAGTTTTTGTCGCGCGCCAGTATGCCGTATACAATAATTAAAATGACGATTGCCGGATAAAGATAGTTACCCAGGACGATTTCCAGCAGTTTTTGTCCTCTTTCACTTTGAAAGGCTCTTTTCAGTGCGTTTGTTGATTGTGCCATTGTTACCTCCGTTACTGCGTTCGTCCCTGGTTAATCGATCCGCAAATGCGTGCGGATGCTGTCGAGTACGACAGCGATCACCACGGCAAGACCGTATGCCATGACCCGGTATTGTGCCGGTGTATTGAGGAGCCCCATTCCGATAGTCAGCCCTGAGAAAAAGATGATGCCCAGCATCGTCTTCCACAGACTGCCGTTACCGCCTTTTAACTGGATACCGCTGATGGTGGTGGCAATGAGGGTAATCGGCACAGCCAGCGCACCGGCAGCAGAAGCAGAAGCTGCTGAAAAGTTGCCGGTATCTCCTACATAAGTCAGTCTGGCGCAGAGGAAAATGGAGGCGATAATCGTGCCGATGGTCAGACCCATCAGACAGAAGATAGTGACTGCAGAGACGCGGATGCCAGCTAATCGCGCGCTGGCGGGATTGCCGCCGACTGCAAAGATATGGGCGCCCAATTTCGTGTGCCGGAGCATAATATCGTAGACGAAATATAACAGCAGCATCACCCATATCGTGAGGGGAATGTTGAACGGTCCCTTGTCAATCCAGTCCTTCAATTGTGGCGTGATAAAACGGATTTGGAAATAGGTGGAGCCCCACGTCTGGGTTATCATCCGCGCGATACCCTGTGAAAATGAACCGACTGCCAGGGAAGCGATAACAGAGGGTGCGCCGATTTTGAGCACAACCCAGCTGTAAAGGGCGCCGATGAGTATCGCCATGATAATCGCCATCACTATCGCGAAGAGCAGTGGAAACCCGAAAATAGTATAGAACAGACCGGTGACGACCGCGCCTAAAGCCCCGACCTGCACTGAACCCAGGTCGATTCTCCCCCCGATTTGTGAGGTTGTATAGAACGGCATCATCACGCCAATCATACTGGCATTCAGCAAGACCAACCGCAAGGTTTCAATACGGTAAAACCGCGTTCCGAGGGTAAATGAGAAAAACAGGAATTCGATTAACAGGACAACCACAATCCCGTTGTTCAGGATAAATAAAAGGATGGGATTGTGCAGGATAAAACGCCTCGCGATTGCTGAACGCGTTTCTGAGGATATCGGTTGCTCCTGGTGGAATACATTCATAGTCGCCTCCGGCATAAATATACTATATCCTATACGTGTTGCGTGATGCATAGGACACTATGCGTGTTGCGTATTGCGTATTGATTTCTTGGACAGCCTACGGGTATTGTCGTAGTTACTACAATTAAGTTATCGACTTTTTGAATCTTTAATTGGCATGGTTTCATTGATGAACCACTAATACGCAATACGATACACGCAATTCTAATTTCACTCACGCATTACAGGGACAGGGCATTCATCCCATCCCTGTAATATCGTTTATGAAACTTTACTCGCAGGCTGGTGGGTCGCCGTAGAGTTCAACAAACCGCGATTCAATGATGTCCTGTGTGGTCTTGAAGCGGGTCTGATACGGAACAAAGCGCTCGCCTTCGAGGATCGCCAGGGCGGTCTCAACCCAGCTCCAGCCCTCACAGAACGGCTGGAATTCCAGGTACCCGTAAAATCCCTCTGGCTTGCAGTAGAGCATTTCGGCGGGTGTTTGATCGCCGCCCATCGTGACCATCATCAGGTCGGCTTCTCGTCCAGCTTCTTTCGCGGCGTTATAGGGTGCGATAGCCATACCATCCCAACATCCTGTGAAGGCAAAGGCTGCGTCCGGATGGGCGGTCAGTTGGTCCAGCAGGAAAGCAGTTTGGTCCACACCGGCGGCGCCGTCAGCTTGCAGAACGTGGTCTTCGGGGATGTCAAAAGCTGCAACGACGACATCCCGCAGGGAACCCGTCCGGTCCAGGCAGATAGCGATACCGCTGTGGGTCATCTCCACGAAATACAGCTCTTTACCCTTCCAATCACCACCCATCTTTTCGGTCAAACCTTCAACCATGAGTTCACCGGCTGCCAGACCGCTGCGGGCATCGCCGATACCGTAAACATAGGGTGACCATTCACTGCGTCCGCTGTCGATGGAGAGGAAAATGGTGCCAGCGTCGTAAGCTGCCTGGGCAATCGGATCCCGGGTATCGGGTCCCTGACCGATAATACCGATGACATCCGGTTTTTCAAGCAGCAGCGTATTGCCCATTTCGATGGCTGCCGTGCCACCTGCGCCAGCTGTATCTCCGTCAATCAGGTCAGCACCGTAGAATGCGGCTGCGGCTTCGATGCCTTTGTAAACCACACCGTGGAAGGGGTGGCTCTTCAGTACATTGATGAAGGAAAGCAGATACTCGTCGCTCAGTTCTTTGGGCAGGTTTGCAACCGGGACACATGCTTCTGGTCCGGTATTGGGGGTAACTTCCTCCGGCGTCCAGTATTCAACGGCTTCCGGGGTGACCTCAACGATTTTTTCTACCTCTTTGATGACCTCAACCTCAACAGTTTTTTCAACTTCGACCTGAACTTCCTTTTCAACTGTCTCAATAATGGTGATTGTCTCGGCTGTAGGCGTCGCGCAAGCGCTGAGGGTAGCGATCAATAAAATCAATCCAACAGCGATGAAGCTAACTCGTTTCGACATGTTCGTCCTCCTGAGTGTTTTAATGAATGTTCATACATCGGTTGTACTGGTGCCGGATACTTATTCTAAGTCTCTCGATATTCACCTCCTTCCAGCATCGTTATGTGCATCAACGATTCGTACTTTGTTAACCAGGATAGTCTTGACGTAAAAATGACCTATACACCAACTCGGAACGGGCTTAAGGCCTGGACTACCACCGCCAGAATGCGTTTAATGCATGGACAGACCACAGTTACAACGCAATAAACCGACGCTGCGGTGTTAACCGCGGCTCAGGATTGACACTTTTGACAGGAAACTGTGCTCGACGAACACAGCAGGCGGAACAGCTTCACCTTTGAGGAGCCGGACTGCTGTGCGCAGCAGCCCTTCCCCATACCGTTCGGGATGCAGATCGATGATGCCCATCAGGCATGTATCATCGCGGTTGAGTTCAGCGTGCACCTCGGGCGCGTCATGCCCAAAACTGATGATGACAAAGGCATCGCACCTGCCTGCGTGGTGTACTGCTCGAACAAACCCCAAAGCGTCTTCAATGACCAATGATATAGCGGCGACGCGTTTTCCTGTTGGGATTTCAGCCAGGATATCCGCCATCAACGATTCTTGCGTGGCTATTGCATCATCCGACGTCTGCCAATCCCCGGGTAATGCCAATCCGTGTACTTCCGGCAGCGGAGATAAGCCTTCCATCATGATTTCCATTGCGGATTGCAGCCGGGCAGCGGGGCGCAGCGTGCCCAGGTAGTCTTCCTGAGTCCAATCCTCGATGCGCACATTGCCGTTTTCATGCATCGTTCCCCCACCTTCATTGTTCAGCAGCAGGAGAGAGTCGAGGCGTCCTTCCCAATGCTCCTTTATCCACTGCAGCAGCGCGGTCCCGGCACTGACTCCCGCGGCGTCATGGTCGCTGCCGAAGTGCGTGGCTGCCATCATCGGGATATCGACCGCGATCACAGGGACTTCAGCCTGGCGCATAAGCCGGCGGATGGGACGGTTGGCAAGACCGGTACCGTCGTATTCAATCAGCAAGTCAACGTCCTGGTCAAGGAAGTATTTTGCATTCGCCACGGCTATTTCTGTCCTGTTCTGGTTGTCCGCCGTCAGCAACTCAATCTCCGGTATCCGGCTCGCGGCGGTGTTCACGCTCTGACGCACCGCCTGCGCAAACCAGACGCTGTCACTGAGATTGGCAAAGCCAATGCGCATTTTCCGTCCCGCAGAGGCGCGCTGCCGGTGCGTCTGGTGCCCTCCGTCCTGACAGACTGTAATTTTTGCTGCTCCTCGATCGGCTAATCCCTGCGCTTCTTCGTGGGATAAGCCTTCATCGGTGATAATGCGCCGCGCTTCGGACAAATAGCCAATCGGGAACAGGTCTATTTTGCCCATCCGGTCTGAGTCCACCAGGATATAGGCGGAATTTGCGGCATCCTTCATCTGCTTGCTGATGGCTGCGTTTTCGCTGCTGTGATCCGTTAATCCGTTCTGCGCTGAAACGCCGGTGCAGGAGAAATATGCTTTGTCCGCCCGGAAATTCTGAATCGCGATCTCAGCCATACTGCCCCGGGTTGAAAGCGTATCCGGGTCCAACTCACCACCTGCCAGCACGATCGCGTTAGAGGGTTGCTGCGTCAGGATGTACGCCACCGCCATACTGGTGGTAATGACGCGCAGATTCTTCAAGTGGGCTATGCGCTCTGCCAGCATCACGCAAAGCTGCCCGTCACCCAGGATCAGGGAGTCTCCGTCTTCGATCCAGGCGCAAGCGTAGGCGACGATGGCGTTCGCATGAGCATTTGAGATGGTGCTCTCGGGACGTAATTGAGGTGGGAGCTGGAACGAAGGCAGGTTCACGCCCCCGTGCGTGCGGACGACCAGACCTTGCTCCTCCAGCGCGTCCAGATCGTTGCGGATGGTATTCTCACTCACCGCAAACAGAACGGCTAATTCCGCAACGGAGGCAGTTGTGCGCTCTTCGACCAGGGAAAATATCTTTTGCTGGCGTTTTGTCGATCGCATCGTTCCTGCTTTTGTGTAAATGAAGGATTATCAGGTCGGATTTGTAGAAAGTATGTGTTTCTTTGTGAAATGCTTCGTTTTTATTATATATTGGCTTTTAATCTGTGTCAATAACCAAAATTTACAGGGCTATCGCATTTAGAAGTGGCATGCCCCATATATGTCATGCTGAGTGGAGTAACGGGAGCGCCAGCGACCGGAACGGAGTCGAAGCATCTGCTTTTGTGCTTCAGGTTACATGTCAGAGGTCATTATAGATCCCTCGACTGCGCTACTAAGAAACAAACACAGTGATTTAGGTTCGTAGTGACACCACCAGTCTGCCGGCGGTGTCACTACGAACGAAAAAGGTATTTTTTCAGGTTGGCACTTGTATAATTCGCCTGACGCTATTGCCTTGTTTTTTTATGTTTTTACGGTGACCCCACCGCCGTCGGTTACTTGGGATGACACGGTATTTGATTGGTGAGTCTAGATGCGATAACCTTCCAAATTGTACGAACGGATATGGAGGAAAGAACAAGGCGTAAAATAAAAGCAACACGCCCAACACTTACTGCCCTTCCAGGGTCACATCTGCCCACAGTTCCGGTCTGAACGGCAGGACCTGGGGCAGCCCCCCGGGGGTGGGGCTGATGACACCATCATCAAGGTCGGCGGGGTAGGCGATTTTGCTGTCCGGATTTGAACTGCGCAGAATGTTGACTGCCAGGCTGAACGGTTCTTGCGGCATATCAAACATGAATTCCAGTGCATTGGGCGTGCCGATCCGGCTGTTGGTCGCCACCCATCCCTCGTCCCGGTAGAAAGCAGTCCGTTCTTCGCGGGCAGCCTCGCTGTCGCTCGTGCTGCGGCAGCGCCAGTCGAAATCCAGAATGCGTTCCCAACTGTCGCCTTTTTGCTGGTAAACCGCTGTGCCCAGGGCGGCGGAGGCGTGGGCAATCCGGATATTCGCGCCATCATGGATAAAAACATTGCTGACTATCATCTCGGGTGTGCTGCCGCGGACACCGACATAGAGTGCATCCCCGCTGTGCATAAACAACACTATACTGCCGTCCCCCGCGGACACTTCAAGCGCAGCGTCCCATTCTCCGCTGTCCATCACCCCATCAATGGTGGGCGGTAGCCCCAGCGGCACAAAAATAGCCTGTTGGTTTGGAGCGGGTTGCGGGGTGGGGGTTGGTGTGCGGGTCGGCGGGATGGTCGGCGTTGCGGTCGCGGACGGGATGGCAGTGGCGGTTGGCGCAAGCGGTGTCGCCTGCACCTGGCACCCGCAAACAAGAATCAAGAGCGCGGCAAGTTCACAGAACAGGCTGTGTTTGGGTTGGTAGTGTCTTTTCATTATTTTTCTTTACGCATTACTATTGCCTTGTAAACAAAGTTTATGCGATATACATAACCAGCATAAAAAGAACAGGTCATTCCCGCGAAAGCGGGAATCTATCCGCAACATTGACCAAAACAATAAATGATTGACCTTTACTGACACATCAATTTCGATACTCTCTTTGTATCGTCGGTTGACTTTGTATGGATCCCCGCGTAAGCGGGGATGACAATCTTGTTTACCCAGGTCACACGTTAAAAGACAATTATTAAGTTTACAGAGCACTATTGCCTTGTGACCTAAGTTTTTGTTGATGCCATATTGCGTTTTGTACAGTCTCAGAACGGGCACAAGGCCCTATACTACAGCAGTCAAAATGTAGTAAGCCCCTTGTGGGCGTTGAATGAAGTACGAATATTGTGCAATCTTTTAGTTTACAGCGCACTATTATATCCCTCCCTCAGCGCTTCTTCGGTTATCAAGGGCTGGTTGATGATGGATAGGGTTTCCTTGTGCATCACGCCGTCTGCGATCAACTCATAACCTGCAGTTTGCACCGCTGCCAGCACAATTTTGCCTTTTTCGGTGAGTTCGCCGTTTTCCCGCAGCGTGTATGCGTGGGGACGGAGTAATGATCCGCCATAGTTAACGCTGGCGTCCGCTGCAAGTTCTTCCGCGATCCGCACGACCGTATCCATATTCCCCAGCTCCCACCAACCGCCGGTCGCGACCAGGGCAATGGTATGGATGCGCACGTCCTGGCGGAATTGCGCGCGCGTCCTCCCTTCACGGAATGCCAGGCGCGGCAGGATTATGGGGCACAGCCTGTTGATGATATTTTGCATATCGCCCGGCAGCGGGATATAAACTGGCGTCGCCAGAATCAGGGTGTGCGCTTGCCTGAGTGCGGGATAGAGTTCCTGCATCGTGTCTTTATGGCAGCATTCACCGGGGGTTTTATACCAGCATTGCATTTGACCGCAGTTACACGGGTTCACCTTCAACCTGCTGGCATAAAACAGCGCGACTTCTGCACCGGCATCCTGCATGCCCTGGGTGAAGGATGTAAGGAGAAAAGCAGTGTTTCCCTTATCTGTGCGGGGACTTCCGTTGATAATCACAGCTTTTACCATGCGACCCTCCTTCCGGTATAAATTGGAGGCACGTCAACGGGCGTGCCTCCGTAGGATCAACTGTTTTAGCTTCTGGGATTACCTTTCCCGAAAAGGCTGTCCGGGTAGGTGGTGGGCTTTGGGTTAAACAGACCCCTTTTTCTTGCGCCAGGTGAAGAAGAGGATGAGCGCCGCGATGATGATCATAACAGCGCCGAGGATTATAGCCCATATACCAAAACTCAACGCAGACGCGGGATCGGAATTCCCCATCATGTCAATATCCGCGCCGGGGATGAAACTGACGACGGCGAATATGACACCCATAGCAACGCCGGACAGTCCCGGGCACGCGCACAGCAGGCAGACAGCAACCGTGATGATGATAGCAACAGTTTTCTTATCCATGGGTCCTCCTAAAGGGTTGGTTACAATTATTATATGCCTGATTTATGATATACGCCAATCGGGATTACAAGGAGGTGCGCTCTAAGAAAGAGCCCCAGGAAGGGGGGCGAGTTCTTTGAGCGGCGCGGGAATTATCGTTTATTACACAATCAAGATGTTCTGCGCCGCCACAACCTCATCTGGAAGCTAATCCAGATTAAATAGGCAACTATCTTGTTTTTGCGCCAAAATTAAAACACACTCATACAAAGTGTAGGGCACGTTCGCCAAACGCGCCGGTGCGCATCAAGTTAAGGGAAAAGAATGTGTCATTCCCGCGAAAGCGGGAATCCATCAGGGCTTTTGGATTTCAAAATATGTATTATTCTGGCGTTGCGACTTTGAATTACGCTTTCCGACCTTTCCCTAAATGCAGTCTGCTTTGCCTCCCTCCCCAAAAGAGGTAACGCTTCTTTTTCTGAGTTCGCCCACCAGTCGCTGCACCCACGCACCCCGCACCCACCGAATCCTTGCTGCGGGGTCGTTTTCGTTGTATACTACAAATGTACTCCACTAAAGCTTTCACTGAAATAGTTTTTATCGATTGGCGTATTTCGAAACCATCGCTGCAACCATCGACGTTTCAAACCCATGCTCATCAAACATAACATTACAAAATCTTTCTAAAGGGTTTTCTGCTATACATTTGGAGGGCTGTGCTATGTCTTCAAGAATCATCAGGGCAATCGGGATCGGTTTCCTGTTGCTCCTTCTGCTTTACGCCTGCAATAACGCCAAACTGCCAACAGGTGTCTATATAAGAGATATTGGTTCCAATAAACTAACCCTATCTGAGGATAGCACATACACGTGGTCCATTGCCGACTTTGTTAATAGGGGGACCTATACATTCAAGGACAATGTTTTAACCTGGGAAACGGATGAACACTGTGAGAAAATAGGGATGCATAATAAAGCAGCCTATAAATTCACAATGGAAAACGAAACGTTAACCTTTGAACTGATTGGTGAAGACAACTGTGCTCAACGCTTCGCCTATTTGACCTACTCCGATTGGACAGAACAAGAATAGTTCAAACTTACACCGTCACGATCCCCAGCGGTGCACGTTCCCGCCACTTCCCGCGCGTGAAATCCGGGAATGGCTGCGGTTGGCTGCCTTCGGCGATGGATAACACGCTCAACTCCGTGACCGCGCTCCACGTCGCCGCGTCATACACATCCATATCCGGCGCTGCGCCGGTGCGCAGGCAGTGGATCAGGCGGTAGTCCACCAGGTAATCCATATTGCCGTGCCCGCCGACGTCCTTCAGCGTGTCCTTCGTCTGCTTCCACAATGGGTGTTCAAATTCTTCCTGATAATCCACCAGCGGTTCCCACGCCTCTGGCGAGGAGCGCCCTTCAATGTGGATCACTTCTTCAGGATATTTCCGGGCGAGTCCCCGGGTGCCCTGGAGCATAATCGCGCGACTGTAGGGGCGGGGACTGCTGGTATCGTGCGTGACGGTGATGGTCTGCCCTGCCTGAGTCCGGATCAGCGTGGTGACCACATCTCCCAACGCATAGGGCGCGCGGGCTTCAGTGCTGTCTGCCCCGAATTTCTCTGCCGCGTACAGGTTCAAGCCGCGGGATTGGGTGCTCATGGAGACCAGATGGGTGAACCGGTTGCCGCGGTTGATGTCAAACCATTGGGCGACCGGACCAAGCCCGTGCGTTGGGTAGAGGTCGCCGTTGCGCGCTTCAGTGTGGTGCAAGCGCCATAGACCCTCCCCGCCTTTCACGAACTTGAGGCTGCGCAAATCGTGCAGATAACCGCATTCTGCGTGCAGCAACTCGCCCAGCAGCCCCATCCGTACCATATTCAGGAGCATCATCTCCGTCTGGTCGTAGCAGCAATTTTCGCTCATCACGCAGTACTTGCCCGTTTTTTCCGCGGTCTCCACCAGCTGCCAGCATTCATCCAGCGTGACAGCTGCCGGGACTTCTGTTACGGCGTGTTTGCCATTCTGCATCGCGCTGATGCACACCGGGGTATGAAACTCCCATGGTGTGGCGGTGTAGACCAGGTCCAGATCCGCCTCAGCGCACAGGCGCTCGTAGTCTCCCGGACCGCGCGTGTACAGCACAGGAGCCGGATGTCCTGCATCCTGGATCATCGCACTGGCGCGTGCCGCGTGGGTGGGTTCGATGTCACAGAGCGCGGTGATGCTGACTCCGGGCATGCTGCTCAGATTCTTGATATGATTTCTGCCCATCCCCCCGCAGCCCACAAATCCGATACGAACAAGGTCTAGAGGCTTATTTTGAGTGTGCAATGTTTAGGTCCTTGTGAAAATAAGATATGAAAGAATATTTCGTATTGCGTATTGCGTGATGATTCAGTTGGATGGACCATGGTTCACCAGTGATGCGCCGTTTAATTTTGTGTTATCGAGTCCTATTCGACATTCGAGAACCTGATCATATGCAGACCAACACGCCATACGCAACAAGTTAATTTAATACGCTTTTACCGTCTCCACCATCGTGAGAATGTTTTCCAGCGGGGTTCCGGGCTGGACGTTGTGGCAGGAGCAGACGATATAACCCTCCCGACCCGCCCCCAGGGTCTCCAGGCAGCGCAGCGTCTCTTCCCGCACATCGTCAACACTGCCAAAGGGCAAAACCTGCTGGTTGTCGATCCCGCCGTGAAAGATGACCCGGTCGCCGTATTTCCGCTTGAGCTCTGCCGTATCCATCCCCGGACAGGCGTGCTGGATGGGGTTGAGTACATCGATTCCGCAGTCGAGTAGCTCGGGGATAAGCGGACCCACACCCCCGTCCGTGTGGTAGAAGACCTTGACATCGTAACTGTGAACCAGATCACACCAGCGTTTGAGGCGGGGCTGAAGGTGCTTGCGCCACATGCGGGGGCTCAGCAGCAAGCCATTTTGCCCGCCGATGTCATCACTGATAAACGCCAGGTCGGTCACGCCAGCACTGCGCTTGAAATAACGATGCATCATCTCGGTTTGTATCGCCTCAATGCGGTCCAGCGTGACTTCCACAAGTTCGGGCTCCAGTGCCAGGTCCATCAACCCTTGCTCAATACCGCGCAGTTGGCAGTATATTTCGAAAAAGCTGACCCATGGTCCGATCACGGCGAAATTCTGTCCTTCGCGCCGCGCCAGGGCATCCGCGGCATCGTAATCAAAAAAATCGGGATTGGGCCAAAAGGGGTACGCATCGACGGTGTCGGGCGTATAGCCCAGCAGCGGAAACGCTGCGGATTCCTGGTACACCGCTTCTCCCGCTTGCATATCCTTGACGGGGACGCCCCATTGCGTGCGGTTTCCCACGGACTGGGCGCCCACCTGGGATCCCGCGCTCTCGCCGGAGGGGGAGATGTAATTCATGAAATTCCAGACAATTTTATCCAAACCCAGGGCGCGCCACATGGAGAATTCATCCTCGACCCCCAGGTGGCGGCACAACAGCGCCACGATTTCCGGGGTATGCCAGAGATCAACCGGCATGCGGTCCACAGGTTCACGATTCAGGATAGCCAGAATACGTTCTCTTGGGTTCATCATCGAATGCCTCTTTTTTAGGTTCTGTTCCTACGAGGAAAGCATAGCGCAAATGTGTGGAATGGCAAAACAGGGAGGGGTGAGAGGGTTGATACATCTGAAGATAACCTGTGGCTGTAGCGGTAACCCCAGGGGGTTGCCCATTGTACGGCAACTTATACCTCTGGCAACCGACCGGGAAGGCAGATATTAAATTACTCCGGATGCTTGCACCTGCCACTCAGTGGAGAAGCAGGTCCACCTGTGCCAAAGCCCAGCATAATATTGTATTGCTATGTGAAGTGATTCCGGTTACAAAGACAGCATTGGCATTCTTTGTGTGAGTGGAGAGATCATCAAAACAGACATAGTTGGATAATGGCTTTCTTATATGGAAAAGTTGTGCAAACAAAAAGGGTGACCCAATAGGTCACCCTTTTCTGAATGCTAAGATAGTGCAGCTGCCGGTATACGCCTCAAGACACTGCTTCAGGATTCCCGGGCGATAACTTCTTCTCGAACGCCCTGCTTCTCTTTTTTCCTGTCACCGTTATCGCCAAACATAACGCGGGATTCAGATTGTCGCCCTTGCTGTCCTAACGGTGTCAGTCCATTTTGCAAAAACTCCCTGAGCAGCAGGATGCTGACACAGAGCACTGCAGCAACGATGCCGGCAACTGCGGTGTTGATCATTTTGCTTGGACCACTCGGTTCTTCAGGCGCGATCGCGCTGGCAGCGACGCGAAATTCACTGGGCGATTCCTGACTTGCCATGGTCACTTCCTCGACCTTGCGCGACAGCGCTGTATCCATATCGCGTTTCACTGCAAGGTTGCTGACCAGGCGCGTTTGCTCCGTTTCTACTATCCTGATTTGCTGTTGCAGCGCGGTAATCTGCGGTCCAAGCGTCTCAAGTTTTGTGCTGTTCGCGACGTTTTGATCCTGTAACGTGGTTATCAGGTCGTTAAGCACCCGCAGCTGATCCCTGACGGTCTGACCCGACAGGGTCGTGGTATCAACGAGCTGCAGATCAACGGGCAACCGGCTTCCGGCAGCATATGCGGCAGTTTGCAGGCTGAGTAAGCTGAGTTGGTCGGCGAAGGAGGCTGGCGTATCGGGGTTCTGGCTTTGCAAGTTTTGCTGCAATCCTGCAAGATCGCGGATCACAAATTCTTTATCCCGCTGCTGATTCAGCACCAGTAAATGCGTTGCCGTTAGGAGATTGAGCTGGTTCTGCAGGATCGCCAGATCATTGCTTGCTTCAAAGTCAATCAGCTCCTGCTCCGCGTTTTCCAGTTCGGTCCGGTTTTGCGCAAGCTGCGTCTCAAAGAAGCGCACCTCATCTTCACTTTGGTTGCCATAGATGCTGTGCGCTTGCTGGATAAAAACAGCCGCCCACATATTAGCAATACGGGCAGCTTCTTGCGGGTTGGGCATTGTAACCGTGAGGTGCAACAGGCTGGGGTCAGCCCCGGAAACAGCCTCCATTTGTTGGGCTAGACTCAAAGGCGTGTCGATACCATCCGGGACCGGGTCCAGGGCATCGAAGACGGCGACCGCCATGGCACTGCTTTGCGCGATCTCGGGAAACGCTTTGTAAACCGGTTGCCCGTCGTCCAGCGTCTGAATTCTGGAGTCAAATGCCATGATGTAGTTGGGTTTGGTGATTGCGATGAACGCGGTTGATTCGTAATAAGGAGGGAGCGCTGCGGTCACCAGGAAAGCGCAGATGGATGCCAAGACCATAACCGAGAGTATCAAAAACCAATGCCGGAATAATAACTGGATATACGGGCGCAGGTCAATTTCCAATTCCTGATCTGACATATAAAATCCTTAGGCGAAAAATTTGTTAGACGGTTTTATTGTAAGTGAGCTGAAGTATATGTCAAATCACATTGATCATGTAGACTTGGCAATTATCGCCAGCATGCTAAACTCACGTGAGTGCATTCTGCGTCTTTTGTGGCATAAAGCCGATAACTTTATGGTGCCTGGAGGTTATGATGAAAATAACATCCCTGTCAGTTGATCATTTTTCTTACACATCGTGCATCGTGCGGGACAGTGAGGGGCATACGCACCCGGGAGAAGCGCACCCCGCATCCCAGTCCCTGCTGACGATTTCCACAGACGCGGGTGTGGTCGGGCACTGTTTTGGCAGTATCCCGCCCGGGGTCCTGGATGGATTGGTCAACCCCCTGCTCATCGGTGAAAATCCTCTCTATCGCGAACGCATCTGGCAAGCCCTGAAAGAACGGCAGCGCCTGAATCTGGGCAGCTTGCACGACCGGATCCTGACTACGGTGGATATGGCGCTCTGGGATCTGGCGGGACAGGCTGCTGGGCTGCCCGTGCACCAGCTCCTGGGCGGGATGCGCGACAGCGTTCCGGCGTATGCCAGCACCATGTGCGGGGATGACCTGCCCGGTGGTTTGGACACCCCCCAGGCTTATGCGGAATTTGCACTAGCCTGTCAGAATCTCGGTTATCCGGCGTTCAAGCTGCATACCTGGCAGCCCCCCATCCCCGGCGCGCCGGATGTCAAGCGCGATATTGCCGCGTGCCAGGCTGTGCGGGAGGCTGTGGGACCGGACATGCCCCTTATGCTGGATCCTTTCCATTTCTACACCCGCGCCGAAGCCCTGACCCTGGCATTAGCGCTGGAAGAGCTGGACTATGCCTGGATGGAAGAGCCTATGGACGAACACTCGATGGCGTCTTATGTGTGGCTGTGTCAGAATACCCTGCTCCCTATCTGCGGTCCGGAGACCGCCGAAGGCAAACTGCAAACGCGCGCTGAATGGGTGATTGCCGGCGCTGCCGATATCCTGCGCGGCGGGGTAGGGGATGTAGGCGGGATCACACCTTTAATGAAGATCGCCCACCTCGCCGAGGCTTTTGGGATGCGGATGGAGGTGCACGGGGGCGGCGCCGGCAACCTGCATGTGCTGTGCGCGATGGGGATTCCCGGCGCGTTCTATGAGCGGGGGCTGCTGCATCCCTTTGTCGATTACGACGCAGTCCCCCCCTGGCTGAACAGCCCGGTGGACCCCATGGACGCCCAGGGCAACGTGCACGTTTCCCAGCTGCCAGGTTTGGGTTGGGACATCAACTGGGACTATATTCGGCAGCACAAGCTTTAGGACGGCTTTGTCAAACGCGCGGTTGTCTCTTCCCGCATTTTTTTTGATTCCTCTCGAACCTGCCCGGTAGACTTGGCGTGCAGCGGGTAAGCCGTGAATTACTCCTGGGTTTTATTCAGCGCCTTCGGGGAAGGTGAACAATGGTTTAACGGATTTGTCGCGTATTTGCCCCGCTGCTGCAACGTGCCCAGCTCTGTTTGTTCTTGATATCGTCGGTGTCATTCATTATACTTATAGATGAACCCATCTCATAGAAGAATGGAACGGATTATCTATAAGGAGAATTTTAATGTTGAGGTGGTTTCTGGTCAGGAGGTTTTATGAGCATTGACGATGTATTAATAGAACTTAATTCCGCAACTGCAACCCGCACCATGGATACGATTGGGCTTGGGATAATTAAAAGCCACGCTGCTGAAGAACGCCGGATAGTGGAATTGGCAGACAGCGGACAGGTCGACAAAGCCCTGGAAAAGCTGAACATACTGATAGAAACCATCGAATCGCATACCCGGACCTTAACCGAATCCTGTTATTATTTATCCCATGTCTTGACGCTGTGCTATCTGCGCAAGATGCTGGTGCTGAAAAAGAAACGAAAAACCGTGCACATGGATAAACAAAACTATACAGCGCTGCTGGCTGATTATCTCAGCGCGCTGGATAACATAATTTCCCTCAAGCACTTTCTGCCTATCCTGGATGAAGACCAGAGAAACTGGACGGCGAAAGTCCTGGATGGGAGCCGTAAAGCCAGAACGGAACTGCTGGCAGAGATCGAAAAGCGCGAAATCACCCTCCCCTCCTGAACCACAGCCTGCACCATGATGAAAGGATTAAAAGATTTTCTTGATGGACTGTGTTGGACCAGGTGCTTTTCCAACACGGACATTATGTGCATGGTTTTAATCCTGCTCATCCCTAAATCAAGCAGAATCAAGGTGCAGATGTCTGAACCATGATTTATGGGATTAAAAGATTTTCATGATGGACTGTGTTTGACCAGATGCTTTTACACTGACGGGACATTATATGCATGGGTTTTAATCATGCCCATCCTTAAATCAAGCAGAATCAAGGTTCAGACGTCTGCACCATGATTAATAGGATTAAAAGATTTTCTTGATGGACTGTGTTGGACCCGGTGCTTTTCAACCGACTGTGATGTAATCCTGCCCATCCCTAAATCATGCAAATCATGGTTCAGACTTTTTCCCATCCTTAAATCAAGAGAATCAAGGTTCAGACAGGAGGTGGTATGCTCTACGCTGACATAACCGGCAGGATTATCGCTGCGGCGATGCGGGTGCATTCGACGCTGGGCAACGGATTCCAGGAAGTGATCTACCAGCGCGCTCTGGCAATTGAAATGCCATATCATGATCTCTCCTTTGAACGCGAGAAGGAGATGCCCATCTTTTACCGTGACCAGCAGATCGGTACGCGCCGGGTCGATTTCTTTGTCGAAAACGTGATCATGGTGGAACTGAAAGCGATAACGCAGCTGGATGACGTGCATCTTGCTCAGGCGATAAACTACCTGGAGGCGTACCAGATGGAAGTCGGGCTCCTGATTAACTTTGGGTCAAAAAGCCTGACCTTCAAGCGCGTGCACAACAATAAACTGAACCACAGCCTGCACCATGATGAATAGGATTAAAAGATTTTCTTGATGGACTGTGTTTGACCAGGTGCATTTCCAACGACGAGACACTGAAGTCAAGTTTTAATCCTGTTCATCCCGTAATCAAGAGAATCAAGGTTCAGACGTCTGCACCATGATGAATAGGATTAAAAGATTTTCTTGATGGACTGTGTTTGACCACGGTGCTTTTCAACCGCTGTGATGTAATCCTGTTTATCCCTAAATCAAGCGAATCATGGTTCAGACATCTGCACCATGATTCAAAGGATTAAAGGATTCTCATGATGGATTGTGTTTGACCCGGTGCATTTCCAACGACGAGATACCAGCGTGAAGTTTTAATCCTGTTCATCCCTAAATCAAGAGAATCAAGGTTCAGACTTTTTCCCATCCCGAAATCAAAAGTATCAAGGTTCAGACATCTGCACCATGATCAATGGATTAAAGGATTCTCTTGATGGATTGTTGTGAACCATGATGTATTTCAACCGCGTGATGTAATCCTGTTCATCCCTAAATCAAGCGAATCAAGGTTCAGACTTTTTCCTCATCCCTTAGATCAAGCGAATCAAGGTTCAGACTTCCGCTTCACTTGTGATATACTACACCCATATTGTTAACTGTTTGGAGGACCCTGCATGACCAACAGCAACATCCCGCACTGGGATTTATCCAACGTATTCCCCGGACTGGAATCCGATGCCTTTAAGGCGTCGGTCACCGCCTTAAAGGCCGATTTGACCGGCATGGAAGGCTACCTCAATGACCATTACATTGGCGAATCAGGCGCTTTGCCGGTGGAACCTGCCGCACTCGCGCAGGTGACCGCCGGCTATTTGCAGCGTATGAACGCCCTGATCCGCTCGATGCGCACGCTGTTTGCCTATGTACAGAGCTTTATCGCCACCGATTCCTACAATACCACCGCGAAACGGGTGATGTCTGAACTCGGGATGCTGCGCCCCCGTCTGGACCAGATTGACGTGCGTTTTTCCGCCTGGATCGGGCGCATCGACGCGCAGAACCCGGACGCCCTGCGGGCTGCCGCTGCCTTGAATCCCGAGGTCGCGCTGCACGCCTTTGTCCTGCAGAAAACGGCGGAACAGAGCCGCTATCAGATGAGCGAAGCGGAAGAAAATCTGGCATCCGAACTCAATCTCAGCGGGGCGGTCGCCTGGGGGCAGCTCCGTGGGGTGGTGACCTCGCAGCTCAAAGTGCCCGTGGAGCTGGATGGTGAAACGCAGCACCTGTCGCTGGCAGCAGCCCAGAATGTCCGCCGCTACAATCCGGATGAAGCTGATCCGGCACAAGGTGTTCGACGCCGAGATTGCGGCGCTGGCATCCATCCGCGAGCCGGTGGCAGCATGCATGAACGGCGTCAAAGGCACTGTGCTGACGCTGAACAAGCACCGCGGGCGTACCGGACCTCTGCACGAACCGCTGGACCAGTCGCGCATAGACCGCGAGACGCTGGATGCAATGATGGGCGCGATGACGGCGTCCTTTCCAGCCTTCCGCACTTATTATCATAAAAAAGCGGAGCGCCTGGGAAAGACGCAATTGGCTTTCTGGGATTTGTTCGCGCCGGTGGGCACTGCAAGCGAAGGTTTCACGTATGTAGAGGCACGGGCGCTCATTGAGACCCGGTTTGCCGCGTTTTCTCCGGAGCTGGCAGCCCTGGCAGTGCGGGCGTTTGAGGGCAACTGGATTGACGCGGAACCCCGCGACGGAAAACGCGGTGGTGCCTTCTGTATGAGTGTCCCGGCGGTTGAGGAATCACGTATCCTGTGCAACTTCGACGGCTCGATGAGCCAGGTGATCACCATGGCGCACGAATTGGGCCACGCTTATCACGGTTCACGCCTGGCGAATGCCACCATGCTGAACCGGCAGACGCCGATGACGATGGCTGAAACCGCTTCGATTTTCTGCCAGAATATCATCTTCGACGCGATGCTGGCGCAGACAGCTGATCCCGCCGCGAAACTTGCCCTGTTGGAAGAATTCCTGGTGGATGCGGCGCAGGTGATCGTCGATATTTCGTCACGCTTTATATTTGAACAAAAAGTGTTTGCGCAGCGTGAAGCGTCCGAGCTTTCCGCTGACGCGCTGTGTGCCTTGATGACCGAATGCCAGCTGGAAACCTACGGGGACGGGCTGGATCCGGAACACCTGCACCCGTATATGTGGGCATGGAAGCCCCACTACTACAGCGCCGGGCTTTCCTTTTACAACTTTCCCTACGCCTTTGGATTACTCTTTGGGCTGGGGTTATACGCTGTTTATCAGGAACGCGGTGACGCTTTCATCCCGCAGTACAACGCTCTGTTGAGCAGCACCGGTGTGGCTTCGACCGCCGACCTGGCAGCCAGTTTCGGCATCGACCTGCGCCAACCGGCGTTCTGGGAAAGCAGTCTGCAGGTGATTAAAGACCGGATTGAGCAGTATAAAGAACTTATAAAACGTAATACGAGTATCGCGTAAAAACATGTTGCGTAATTGCTCGGTTAGGTTTCGCTTTAACTCAACAATGGACGTTTTGGTTGTTTTAATTTAGACTTATAATCTCAAAGGAAAATAGCCCGCAATACGTGATACGCAACACGCAACACGAAATAGTATCAGGAGGAAGCTGCCAACCGAACCCAACCGACACCAACCCGCCTGAAGACGGGAGCTGTAACGGATTTTTTGCACGCTGAAATTCAGGCTGACCTTGACAGCGGTCGTTTTGACTACGTCCAGACGCGCTTTCCGCCGGAGCCCAACGGCTATTTGCACATCGGGCACGCCAAGGTCGCCCATATGGATTTCCAGACCGCGCTGGATTTCGGGGGGCGCTGCAGCCTGCGCTTCGACGACACGAACCCCGCGAAAGAAAATGATGAATTCGTGATCGGCATCCAGAATGACCTGCACTGGTTGGGGCATGACTGGGGAGACCACCTGTATTTCGCATCAGGTTATTTTGAACAGACCTACCAGTACGCTGAACAAATGATCGAGCAGGGTCAGGCTTATGTGGATGACCTTAGCGCCGACGAGATTCGCGAATATCGCGGAACGCTGACCGAACCGGGGACCAACAGCCCGTACCGCGACCGCAGCGTGGCGGAGAACATGGACCTGTTCCGCCGGATGCGCGCCGGTGAGTTTCCCGACGGAGCGCGCGTGCTGCGCGCCAAAATCGATATGGCATCCCCGAATATGAACATGCGCGACCCGGTGATGTATCGCATTTTGCATATGGATCACCACCGCACGGGGGACAAGTGGTGCATCTATCCAATGTACGACTGGGCGCACGGGCTGCACGACTCCATCGAAGGGGTGACCCACTCGTTCTGCGATTCCGGTTACGCCGACCACCGCCCGCTCTATGACTGGTTCCTGGAGCAGCTGGGCGTCCGCCAGTCGCGGCAAATTGAGTTCGCCCGATATTCCATTACCTACACCGTCCTCAGCAAGCGCCGCCTCCTGCAGCTGGTTGAGCAGGGTATCGTCGATGGGTGGGACGACCCGCGGTTGCCTACAGTATGCGGATTGCGCCGTCGTGGCTATACTCCGGAATCCATCCGCGCGTTTGCTGAACGCATCGGCGTGGCGCGCTCCACCAGCCTCATCGAGGTCGAGGTGCTGGAGCAGTGCATCCGGGATGACCTGAACGAACGGGCACCGCGGGTGATGGTGGTCCTCGATCCGGTCAAGGTCATTATTGACAATTACCCGGAGGATCAGGTGGAGTGGTTCGACGTGGATAATCACCCGCAGAGACCGGAATTTGGCACACGGAAAGTGCCATTCTCGCGCGAAATTTACATTGACCGGGAAGACTTTATGGAGAACCCGCCGCGCAAGTATTACCGCCTCTCACCGGGCAACGAGGTGCGTTTGACGAATGCCTATTACATCACCTGCACCGGCGTGACAAAGGATGCGGAAGGCAATGTGACCGAACTGCACGCCACGTATGACCCGGAATCCCAGGGCGGTTCATCGCCAGACGGGCGCCGGGTGCGCGGGACGCTGCACTGGGTATCGGCGCGGCACGCGCTGGACGCAGAAGTGCGCCTGTATGACCGCTTGTTCCTGAAAGAGAACCCCTTTGATGTGGAAGAGGACGAGACCTGGATGGACAGCATGAATCCGGATGCCTTGCAGGTGCTGCTTGGTTGCAAGGCGGAAGCCTCCCTGGCGGAGACGAAATCCGGTGAAAAATACCAGTTTATGCGCAAGGGTTATTTCTGCACCGATGAAGACAGCACCCCGGACGCCCTGGTCTTCAACCGTACCATCGCCCTGCGCGACAGTTGGGCGAACAGGAAGAAGTAACAGCCTTCTTAAAATGGGGAATTGTTTTGTTAGCCCGGAGATTAATCGTCCGGGCTCTCAAGTTTCCGATTCCCCGACCTCCGACCTCTGACTTCCGACTTTCTCGACTTCTAACTATTCTCTAAACGCCACAAATATAGCATAATCCCGCCTGCCACCGCTACATTGAGCGAGTCCGCTTTCCCGAACATCGGCAGGCGAACCCAGGCGTCGACGGCAGCGCTGGTCTCGGCGGATAATCCCCGGGCTTCGTTACCCAGGCACAGCGCCGCGCCGCCCTTGAGCAGTTCGTGTGCCCCAGAGCGTTCCCTGGTGAGCGTCGGCGGCGATGACCCGCAGCGCATTGGCGCGCAACCACGGTGTCAGGGCATCCATATCCGGGACGCTGATGACCGGCAGATTGAACAGCGATCCCATACTGCTGCGCACCGCGCGGGGATCGTAGGGGTCGGCGGTGGGTTCCAGCAGCACCACCGCTGCCGCGCCTGCCGCGTCGGCAGTGCGGATCAGCGTCCCCACGTTCCCGCAGTCCTGCAGGCGGTCCAGCACCAGGATCAGGGGGTTTGGTGGCAGTCTTACTTCGCGTAGTGATAGAGCGCGTTGCTGGACCACTCCGGCGAGGGTTTGCGGATCGTCCCGGGAGATGAGGCTTGCCTGGATTTCGGGTGAAACCTCGATCATCGCTGTACCGCTTTCCTGCAGGCGGTCCAGTAGCGCCCGGGTATCCTCTTGCTCAGGCGTGGTGCCGGGGGCGGTGAATACCTCTTCCACCGTGTAACCCGCGTCCAGCGCCATCCACAGCAGCTGCTGTCCCTGTACCAGAAAGCGACCCTGCCGCGTGCGGTGCTTCCGCTGCGCCAGCTTCCGCGCGTTGACCACCCGCGGGTTGCGGTTGCTGGTGATGATCGTGTGCTCTGCCATAGGGTAATTATGGCGGGGTGGGTAAGGATGTCAAACGTAATGCGTAACGAATTTGTTAATCAAATGTGGCTGGTCAGAAATCTCGAATCGATAGCGAATGATATGACGTGTTGTGAATTATGTTCTTTGACTTCTCTCCATCGCCAGCCTATACTTCCGCATAAAGGAAAAGAGCGAAATACGCGCTGCGACAGCCAATATACCGCCCCCGATTTACAAACACACCTTTGTAGGGGCGGTGCATTCCCGTACGCAAGCAGGAATTCCAATTGTGCATGGACCGGCAATCAAGCCAGAGATAAAACCGTTTTCTGGAATGCGTCGCCCTCCGGGAATTTGCGGTGTACTATTCGGGGGGAATATGAATGATGTGGCTGGGGATCAAAATTGAAGATCTACAGGTTAGAATTGGGCGAATAATATTTGCCCTCATGCAAGTCAACTGAATAAATCGTGGGTTTCAAAAATATCATACTAAGTAAACACTGGGGCATGCTACACCTTGCCCCATCTACATCAACTTAAGGCGCTGTTAACCGTAATCAAAGCCAAAACAGGCATCGCTCCAAAAATACGGGAGATCCCTTTCAGGGGAGGGATACGCAGCAGACTGCGTTTAGGGAGAGGTCTGAATGCTTAATTCAAAGTCGAGACACCAGAATAATGCATAATTATGTAATCTATAAACTGGGATGGATTCTGCCGCATGGAAAGCGGCGCTTTCGCGGGAATGACACATCGTTTTTTTATCTTGATGCCTCTGGGGCATACTACACCGTGCTCCTACGGAGTGACAGAAAATGATGAATACGATTAACACAACGTCTACCTTACCTGATTCGCCCCGCCGCCTGCAGGCGGTCGATGCGCTGCGCGGTTTGCTCATGGTCCTGATGGCGCTGGACCACGCCAATTACTTCATCGCGGAACAGCACAGCAGCGGTGAATACTGGGGCGGACCGTTCCCCGTTTATACGGATGCCTGGCACTTCATCGTCCGCGCCCTGACCCACCTCAGCGCGCCGGGATTCTTTCTGCTGATGGGGGTGGGGATGGCGCTGTATGCAAACCAGCACCAAATCCAGGGGGATAACCGTAAAACCATCACCCGCAGCTTCCTGATTCGGGGGGTGGTCCTGATTGCTATACAGCTGTTTGTCGTCAACCGAATCTGGACGTTATCACCCGGCGGGTGGGGGGTCACATGGTATTTCGGCGTCTTATGGGCTTTGGGCGGTGCGATGGTGATCTGTAGTGTTCTGCCCTGGGTCGATGTTCATGAATTGCTGAATTTGTCTGCAATAGTATTTCTCCTGGCTGAAATGGAATCACCACCCGCACGTGTGTGGGGTAAGGTCTTCCGCTTTCCGATATATATCCTGCTTATACCCGGCGGGGTATCCCCTTACTGGGTTAATTACCCGGTGCTGCAGTGGGTGGAGCTGGCGATATTCGGGTTGGTGGTGGGCAAATGGATTGCCCGTGAAGGGTTGAGCGCCCCGGTACGGAAACGCCTGTGGATCACAGGCGCCTTGATGCTGGGGGCTTTCGCTGTGTTAAGGCTGGGGAATAACTTTGGCAACATCCGTCCCCGAGCCGGGAACACGTGGATTGACTTCTTCAATGTGGTGAAATATCCGCCGTCGATGACCTATACGCTGCTCACAACGGGGGTGAACCTGATCCTGCTGGCGCTGTTTGCCCGGGTGCGGGGCTCTGGCATGCGCCTGCTGAAACCGCTGGTGATATTCGGGCGCGTCCCGCTGTTCTTCTACGCGGCGCACCTTGCCTTATATGCCGGATTGGGCAGCGCTTATGCTCGCGGGGGCACGACGCTGCGGGGGATGGTCTTTTTCTGGCTCTACGGGCTGCTGGTGCTGCTGCCCGTCTGCGTCCTCTACGGGAGGGTGAAGCGCCGTGGACCGCCCTGGCTCCGCAAGGTGCTGCATTATTTGTAAAAGAATAATCCGTAAAACGTAAAGAGTAATGGCTTGTATAGGAAAACCGGCTCGCTGAACAGCCATGTACTGTGTTGCGTGAAGTAGGGGCAGGGCATTCCTGGAATCCCTGACGGGAGCCGAACGGTACTCACCAGCAAGTCAGGATTGATCCTGTGGCAGTTTGTAGGAATGCCTTGCCCTCTTGCCTCGATCGAGCCTTGTATTAGTCCCATAGGCATCAACTTTTGAAAAATCAAAGGTAAATAGCGGTCATGCCTGAGTCTGTAGTTTATGCGTTTGTAGTAACCATTTTAATGGTTATCCGTATGCCTTGAGTTGATGCACCTGGATCTCGGCGCGGCGTTCTGTATCCCTATGGAAAGGGCATCTGGGACGCTGCGCCAATATTTTGTCCTCACTGTCCTCACTGTCCCCACTTAAATATGAGCCCCCCCTTTTATAAAAAGCAATTGCGATTTTCCAATAAACACTTTTTTCTCTCTGACAGGGCAGTACAGCCTGGTTGGTTTTACCCTTGAAACCAGGCTGTTGAGGGTGGGTTGGTATTCCGGAAAAACTGCAAATTGATTTCTGGAAAACCGTCCCTATGTTTTTCGTGAGGACAGTGAGGACAGTGAGGACAAGAAGCTTGTTGTATGGATTACTCGAATGCGTGTTGCTGCTTTTGAACGTATAAAACTAATCTTCATTTGTATTCGTATCCCACTGTGATTGTATCACCAGAACATATTTTCTGTCCTCTTTGATCCTTATCCGGTATGTATTCCGAGTCCCGTTCGCCTTCACGATCAGTCCGCGTTCCTGCAGCTTGGTCTTGACCCCCAGCTCCGTATCCGGGAACGCGACGCCGCTCAGGCGGTAAAACTGGTACACCACCTGGAAGGCGATCTCCGGCAGCAGGTACCAGCATGCCTCGTCATACCAGCCCAGCAGCGCGCTGTTCGCGGCGCGGTTCTGCGGTCGGACCATGGTCTCGGCGTCCGGGTGCTGGCGGGAGCGCAAATGGCACGTCCCCTGGGTCAGCATGTTTTCCAGGGCGGAGAAATACATCGCCACGCTGTCGAATTCGAGATTGATGTCGGCGTCCTGTTGTTCGGCGTTCGCCAGCAGCACATCCCGCCCCGCTGCCAGCCTGCCCTCGAAGCCCTCCTGGTCAATCACCCCGCTTGCCAGCGCGAAGCGCAGCCCCATCTCCAGCCCTGTGCAGAGCATCGCGGTGTTCATCGCCGTGCGCTGGTGATGGGTCAAACGCGCGCGTGCGTTGTGCAGGTTCTCCGCCAGCAGCGTCTGGAGCCGGTCATCCAGCGTTGCCCACCCTTCCGCCAGCCACAGCAGATAGGCTGCCGTCGCGGCGGGATACCGCGGCGCGTCCGCGGTCTGCGCCCGTGTCAGCGCGCTGCCGGCGCCGCCGGTGACCATATTGGGGTGCATATGGACCGTCACCAACCGCGCCCGGATGGACACCTCACCGGGGAGGACTTCCGCTGTCGTCACCACCAACCCGCGCGCGTAATTCCCTGCCCGCAGCGTCCCGTCCGCCTGCCCTGCGCTGCGCGTGCTGCGGTTGCCCCAATCCCGGAGCAGATTGCTGACCGTCTTCTGCTGCACCAGGCGTCCGGAGACGGTGGGCTGCAGCGTGTAATCGTCAATCCACAGCGGGGCGTCCTTTGCCAGGAACGCCAGCCTGCGGAGCGCGAACTCGGTCGAGTTCCAGGAGGTGCTGGGCAGGTCGTAGCTGAAGCTGCCGTAATGGCACATCGCCAGCGCGGTGAGGGTGGACTTCATCGTCCCGGTTGTCCCGTAAATCCATAGGGTAA
Organism: uncultured Chloroflexia bacterium; assembly: GCA_963700595.1. Taxonomy (GTDB): domain Bacteria; phylum Chloroflexota; class Anaerolineae; order B4-G1; family SLSP01; genus PWVB01. The sequence continues at coordinate 76,919 of CAVOYE010000003.1, read as the reverse complement.
AACCGGGTTTGAGCCACCCGGTCAGCGGCGCCAGGTACATCAATGCCCACAGGGGCACGGTGACGCCCAGGTCACCCGCGTCCCAGAACCGCAGGCTGGATGCCACCGCCTCTGCCGGGTTTGCCGCGGGTGCGGCAGGCAGCGCGTACGCCTGCAAATCCACCGGCAGCCTTGCCCGGATACCGTCGTGCCCCACCGCGCCGCTATTCGACAGGTAGACATGCTGCCCGTCGATCTCCCTCCAGCCCAGGTGGGCGTATTCGATGTCCGGCACGACGTCCGCGCTGAGTTCCTGGATGGCGTAGCGCAGGTGTTCGTGCGCGTTGGGCACCACATTGATCAGGGGGCGAATGCCCCAGCTTTCCAGTACCCACTCCATCCGGTTGTACTGCTCCGCTGGAATCCGCACCGCAGGCAGCGGGCTGCCGTCCGCCAATTGCCCGCTGAGGGTCAGCGTGCGGTGCTGCATCTCCCCGTCGTCCGACAGACAGTCGCGCACGATGCGCGCTTCGAAGTTGCACAACGGGCTGATGTGCAGCGAACCGTCGACGTCCTTCACTTTGCGGCAGATTCTGCCCTCCACGACGCAGTAACCGGGTGCTGATTCCGGGTTCGCGTCCGGCGCGCCCTGCGCCGCGCGGAGCATCGCGTTAAACGTCCGGGCGGACAGGCTGAGTTTGCTGCACACGTCCTGTTTGCAGCGCGCCATCTGGAAACTGTCCAGTTGATTGAGGGCGCCGAAGATCTGCTTCAACGCCTCGTCGGAAGCAGCGCCTCCGCCCTTCACGCTGTCCACCAGCACATCCAACCAGGTCGGCGCGGCTTGACACAGCGCCTGCAGATCGCCGGCGGTTGCGCCTGCCTGCAGCCACGCGTTGGCATCATCCTCGGGCCAATGCAGCAGGCGGGTGAGGGGGTGCAGCGTCTCCGCCAGTTCGTGGGCGTGCTTGATCCCCGCCGCGTTGTGCTCCACGCCGATATAGACCCGGGCGTGGGCGCGCAGCTGTTCGACCAGCGCGGCGCTGAAGCCCGTGCCCACCGTCGCCAGCGCCGGCACCCCCCACTGCGCCAGCGTCACCGCGTCCCCCTGTCCCTCGACCACCACCACGGATTCGGCTTTGGGGTTATACAGCGCGTTGGCATACAAGGGCTTCGCGCCCAGCAGATTCTGCCGGGGGATTCCAGGCTTTGGCTTTGCCGGGTGGGGGAGTGATCAGGCGGACGGCGTAATAGATCACGCTGCCGTGCTGCACGAAGGGATAGACCAGGCTGGGACCCGGCGTGCGCAGCAGCGCCTGGGCAGCGGGTGCGTGCAGATCCACCCCGGCGCTGGCGAGGGCTTTCCGCAGCGCTGCCGGCGTTCCCGTCGTAATAGCCCAACCGCGCGCTGCGGACGGTGTCATCGCGCGCCGTCGTTTCCGGCATCGCCATCCCCGTGAACGGGCGTAAGCCATCCCCGGCGAATTGGGGGCGTGCATCAGCTTCTCAAAGTAGGAGATGCCTGCCTCCAGCACGCTCTGATTCTGCCGCGTCGCCTGCCACTTCGCCTGCGTCGCCGCGTCCATCGAGGGCAGCGGAACCCCTGCCTGCCGCGCCAGCTGCTCCAGCGCGGTGCGGAAATCCCAGCCCTCCAGCGCCTGCGCCAGGTCCAGCACGTCACCGCCCTTGTTGCAGCCGAAGCAGTGCCAGCGCTGGACGCCGGTGTCCACAAAGAAAGAGGGATTGGACTCCTTGTGCAACGGGCACAGACCCTTCAAGCGGTCCTTCCCCGCCGGTTTGAGCGTGGTACGCCGTCCGGCGTAATCTGCCAGGTCCACCCGTGCCTTTACGTCGTCGATCGTGCCCATTACCTGATCCTCATCGTTTTCCCGGCGATAAATCGCCGGGGTTAATTTGTGAACCATCATCAACGTCCCGTAGGGGCGAATAACATTCGCCCACCAACCACCCGTTCGTAGTAGAGGTTTTAGCCTCTATCCCTGCGTGCCTCGCAATGTGTCCCGTCGAATGACATTCGCCCAAATGGTGTCAATTAAAGCATTTTAGGCGTACAAAATAGCATATTAAGCCAACCGGACATTCTTAGCGTGCCGTCGCCAACGTTATGGTCGTATTGCAACCGATGATGCGAATGCCGCTTCCATGCGCTGAATCATCCGGGATTCGATTATTTGCATTCGCTAATGTCGGAGTAGTGTATAGAACATTTGTTCTAGTCTCATGATAGGGATAATCCAAAAAACTTCAAGGGGACAGGTGGGGGAAAATGGGGGAAAGCGTAAGAACTGCGCCGGGTAGAGGGGGTTGCGTGGTGAAAATGGACCGTTTTTCATCTGTGAATACGTAAAGCGTGGGCGTAAAGTTCCCGACGGGCATACTTGATGGTCCTAGGGGGAGACCTACCCCCTGACCCCCTCCCTGAAGGGAAGGGGAACGTGGAATCAGTGTTACGACGCAAAGCTGGCGAGGTATGCCACAGTGCTCTGATAAACCGTGCTCAAGGAAGGCGTCTAACCATGTCCCATAGACATGCGTAGTGGCGGGTCTGGCGTGTTGACACCGTGACCCACTCAAACGAGGGGTGTATCATTCACACTAATATATAAATGCGCTTGAGACCCGCCCTCGCCTGCGCAGAAAAGGTTCTCATCAGGGCGGGTCAACCGCTGATATAATCTGGCTATCCGATTTAACAAGCCTCTGTGAAGAGGAAACAAAGCGAGCGAGATTACAGTTCACTACTGCAACCAACCTCGACCAGCGTAGCCGAGATGGTAACCAAGAATTCCTCTCTCTTCAGGGGAGGCGCACTGAGGGTGGACTTCCGGATGTTGGTTTGTTTCACCTTCCCGGAAGGTTTTGAGAATCTTGCTGGGTCAATGTGCACTGCCCGATTATAGAACGAACCTTCCGGGAAGGGCTGCCCCTGTGCAAAAACACGCAACATGCATGTCCAATCGGATTCCCGGCGATAAATCACCGGGCTAAACTTGCGATAATGGGACCTGAACCGGATTTATCCGGTGCCGATTTGTTAGCCCGGGGATTGATCCCCGGGCGTGGTGGGCATAAAAGACGCGGATCGGGCACGGCGCGCCGTGCACCCGGCTCCCATGCAGAACGGCATAATGTAACACCGCTTTATGCGACCTTATCCGGAAAATAGGGCAAGGCATTCCTGTAACCAGTTGCCGGATCGATCCTGGTATACCCTTGATGCTTGTGTGGTATCCATCATGATTTCCCGGAATGCCCTGCCCCTACGTAAAAACACGCAAAACGCAATGTAGGGTCCAATAACACCGCACCAGCGTCGTCCACGCAAAACCGCACACCACAACCCTTACGCAATACGCAACACGCAATACGCAACAGCATCGATCAGCGAACCCCCTCCATTATCCGAACCCTTACGTATTACGCTTTCCGCATGCTGCTTTCCGTTAGAATTCCCCTCCCATGTTTTAATTAGAAGTTCGTTATTTTTCCGCTATCGGCTATTCTACCTGCCGGTTTCTTGCATCCATCAAAAACAGGCTATAATCTGTAAAACGGGTTCTGCGAGTCCTGCGGGGCAGGGGTCGGGCTTCCGGATGCGTGAAAATCGCGATTCGGAGTGCTGAAATTCTGCCTCTTGACATGTGCGCAAAGCTCATTCATAATTATGGCATAATAGCAGCAAAGATCTTTGCACTTATTCCCTTTGGGTCACAATGAACGATGTTCATCGGAGGAAGGTTTATGAATGGTAAGGTTAAGTCCACGTGGGTGGTCCTGTCTCTGTTCCTGATGCTGTGTATGGTTTATCCTGCTGCGGCGAAAGGGTCCCTGGATGCCAGCGGGGCTGGGAATGCCATCGGATTTGAAGATGAAGCGCCCCTCGAAGCGCTGTGGGCGGACCCCCTTGAATTTGTGGTCCTGAACAATACCACCCTGGATTTGCAGGTCATGATGGAGGTGGGGGGCTTTGTGCACGAGCTGGCGGATAATCCAGGCGCGGCAGCCCTGGACCTTGCCATGACGCCGGAAGGCGTCTTCAGACTGCCTGCCACGGCGCGCAAAGCGGTCTCGGTTCCGCTGAATCCGCAGGCGCAGCCCGCGCCGGGCATCTATAACGGGTGGATCACGCTGTCCACCGGGCAGCCTGCCACCGTGATCCGGCGCAGCGTGCGGCTCTCGGTGCCGGCGCCGTCCGGGGATGGGCTGGTGCATATGGCGACGCCCCGCGGTTCCATTGTCCCTGCTGTGTCCGCCTGGACGCTGCAGGCCTACCGGCTTTTGCCGTGGATGCCCCCGGTGTGTTTCAACGGTCTCTCCCTGGGCTGCACGATCCCGGTGCAGGTGAATAATCCACCACCGGCGCTCAGCGCCGGCAGGGTCGGCACCCTCAACGGGGACCGGGGCGGTGGGATCAAGGTCGCCGTCCGGTCGTCCCGCGCCGCCTATGCGGTGCTGGGTCTGGATTTCACGCAAGCATGGGCGCCCGCCGGCGCCTACAGCGCCAGCCTCGATTTCCTGCCCGGCGAGTCTGCCGGGGACGTCGCGCTGACGGTCAACGTCAAGGATACGTTTGTCACGCCCCTGCTGGTGGTGGGGTTGGGCATTCTGATCGCCCAGTGGGCGCAGTTTTATCTCACCGTCCGGCGCGGGGTGATGCAGGTGGAACGCCGCCTGGCACAGGTAAGCGTAGATTTTGAAGCGGTGCCCAACGAGGTGATCAACGGGTACACGATTAAAAACGATGTGGCGGTGCAGCGGGATGCGGTGGCGCAGGCGCTGACGGATTGGCGCAACCGCGGCAGCGTCAGGCCCACGGAGGAAGACCAGGCGCGCTTCAAGGCGGCGGTGTCTGAACCGCTGGAAAAGCTGGAGAGCACGGTCAAAATGTGGGTGGGCTTTGACGCGCACCTGCAGAAACTGCGCAAGGCGCTGGATGAGGCGGCATGGCCCGCGATCGACAAGACGCGAGCGCCAGCCCATCTCAACCTGGACGCGCCGCGCTTTTATATTGTCGCCCGGGCGCTGCTGCACGGCAGGCCCATTTCCCTGCGCGACTTCACGGCGCGCCAGCAGGTGATTGATGAGGCGATTGAATTTGCCAATCTGTGGGGCGAGTTGGAGGACATGCGTTCGGCGGTGGCGGAGGCGCTGGATTTCGTCAGCCAATACCGCTTCCAGCTTTCGGATAAGGGGCATCAGGACCTGGAGCTTGCCCGGCGCAAGCTGAGCGAAGCCCACCGCGAGCTGTGGGAGGCTGAGAATCTGACGCGTTTGCGCGTGCTGCGGACCACCGATGACCTTGAGGAAGCCAAGCAGCTCCTCAACCAGTTGATGGGCTTGATTGAAGTGGGTCCTTCCGGTGAGGAATCCCTGCAGCCTGAGGGCATAGAAATGGTCGGACCCTGGAACACCGATGGCGGGACGTTCCTGGGGCGCTTTGATATGAATGTCCTGCGCAATTTGCGTGCGCGGTTGTGGTCCATCGTTCCCCCCTCGCTCAAACCGGCACAAACGGTGGAAGAGGCGGCGCGCCGGCAGGTTTTGTGGCTGGACCGCGCGCTGATGGCGGGGGATCTGACGCTGGTCGTTCTGGCGTACGCGGTGGCGGTGATCGCGGGATTGAAACCCTATTTTACGACCAACTTCGGTTCGCTGTACGATTATCTGAGCGCCTTCACCTGGGGTTTTGGCGCGAAAGCCGCGGTTGAGTTCGTCAATGCTGCGCTTGAGAAATTTTTTGGAAAAGAATAAAACGTAAAACGTAAAACGTAAAACGTAATGGATACTTAAGTGTTCATTCGCGGGTCCATTACGCTTTACGCATTATCTTTATTATCACCGGACTTGATGACCTTCCCGGAAGGTTTATCCTTCAACGGTCAGGCATTTGTTTATTTACTTGACGCTCTGGCACCTTCCGGGAAGGTGAAATTTTGACAAAATCCACATCCCTGTGTATGATGCGCCTTGAGAAGCTACCCTAACCCCTTATTCATGCGCGGTTTCTCATTATGTGCGTTTGGGAGCGATGATGATGAAGACAATCCATCCCGCGAGAATAAAACGTGCTTCCGCCCAAATCCTGCTGGTGTGCCTCATGGTTGTGCTTAACCATCCTGGCGCAACCATGAGTATAGCACCAATCCCTTCCTCAACGCCAATATCAGACTGCGCAACGCTCCAGGATATTCAAAATGATTTGTCAGGTCAGTATTTTTTATCGACAGATATAGACTGCTCTGCGTCCGCGGCGTGGGATGGCGGTCTGGGTTTCAATCCCATTGGTAATATTACTGATCCATTTACCGGCAGCTTCGATGGGAACGGGCACACGATCACCGGACTGACAATCCACAGGACAAATCTGTATGAAGTGGGTTTCTTTGGTCGGATTGGAGTGGAAGCAGTCATCGGCGATGTGCAATTATCTGATATTGACATGATTGGCATCTATTTTGTGGGTGGATTCGTCGGGTATAACCTGGGCAGCCTGTCAGGTATCCAGGTGAGCGGGGTGATCACCGGGTCCGACTACGGCGCAGGGGGATTAGCAGGCAAAAATGATGATAGTGGTAGCATCAGCAATGCCGCATCTGCCGTGCAGGTCGTCAGTCTTTCCAAAAGCGCCGGTGGTCTGGTGGGCGGTAACATAGGACAAATTGAGCACGCTTTTTCTACGGGCGCGGTGGATTCTGCAGGCGAAGCGGGAGGCCTGGCTGGCTACAATGGCGGGACTATTCTCCAGAGTTATTCCCGTTCTGCCGTCCAAAGTGGTGAAGGTGCGGCGGGGGGGCTGGTTGCGAAGAACACCTCAGGCGGGTTGATTGTGGATTCGTTTGCTACGGGGTCAGTCAGCGGTGGAAGTGGTGAAATCGCCACTATCGGCGGATTGGTTGGGCTCAACAGTGGTGGTTTGGGCGGACCCGCGCTGGTCAGCAACTGTTACGCCGCCGGCTTGGTGTCCGGTGGCGTGGATGCCAGCCTGGGAGGTTTGATCGGTAAAAATCAGCTTGTGACTGAACCGGTCAGCCATGCCTACTGGGACCGGTTGACATCGGGATTGAGCGTAAGTGATGGCGGAATCAGCAAAACGACCGCCCAGATGATGCAACAGGCGACTTTTGATGGATGGAATTTCAACACGGTCTGGAGTATTGAGGAAGGTCTGGATTATCCCCAACTGCGGATGCAATCCCTGTTTACTCTACACCTTCCGGCGGTTGTGCATTACAGCCATCCCCTGGTGATCTGGTTGGGATTGAATTATGATGCACAAGGGCTTTCGCTCCAGGACGGCGGTGATTTTGACACGCTTGTATACGTCCTGAGCACCAGTCCTCCACTATCAGCGCACGGCACCGGCAACGGCGAGATTCTGCCTTCGCCTGATTTTAACCAGATCCCGGATTTTTACATGCAGTTTGATGTCGATGATGCCGTTATATTCGAAGAACCCGCTAATACCAGGCTGCGTATCGAGGTTGAATACGTGGATAACGGAACAGACACATTCCGCATTGAATACGATGCCCACACCGGCGGGCCTTTCGACGATGGCAGATTCAGAAGAACCGGCACGTTGACCAAGACGAACACCCGCATGCTCCGTGTCGCCTATTTTGACCTTGACGAGGTTCGTTTTGCCAATCGCACGAATCAAGGGGATTTCCGGATTAACGATATGGGCGATGGGGTGGATTATATTTATAAAGTCCGGGTCGTGAGATTAGCCCCTGCGCCTTGAGTGCGTGCAGCTCCGGGGTTATTCTGTAGCCTAGCCCCTTGTGGGCGTTCCGCGCGACGGATGATGGATTTAAGACGTGAATTCGCTGTGATTGATTGTGAGATGCGGAGAATTGACCCGCACCCAAAGAACACCACAATCTTGCGCAATACAATTCCCCGGATATACTGAGCGTAAAACTTAAAGGATGCTTATGTGGTCATTCGCGGGTTCATTACGCTTTACGCATGACTTATAATCTTTATTTTCAGGACACTATGCCAAACCTACCTGAAGTTAAACCGCAGCCCTACCGTCTGCGCAACACCATCCAGCACTACGCCTGGGGAACTTCCGGCCTGGATGCCTTCATCCCGCGTCTGCTGGGGATTGCTCCGGAACCGGATACCACCTATGCTGAATTGTGGCTGGGCGCGCATCCCAAGGCGCCCTCGCAAGCGGTTGTGGAAGAAGGCGGAGAAAAAACTTTGATCCCGCTGGACCAGTGGGTGGCACAATATCCCGCGGCGATCCTTGGTAAACGCATCGCAAACCGTTTCAACGGGCAATTTCCCTTTCTCACCAAGGTGCTGTCCGCCGGGGCGCCGCTGTCCATCCAGGCGCATCCCGATAAATCCCAGGCGGAGCACTTGCACGCGCTTGATCCCGAGCACTACGCCGACGACAATCACAAACCCGAGATTGCTGTGGCGCTGGATGGGCTGGCAGCCCTGATGGGTTTCAAACCGAGTTCGGAGATTTTACGGACCCTGCAGCTTTATCCGGAATTAGCGGAATTCCTGGGTGATGTCCTGTTGGCGCATATGTGGGATGCCGCCGGCGCGGATATAACGATGCAGCGCGCCACCGTGCATGCACTGTTTCTCACGCTGATCGAACGCGCTGCGGCGCAGCCATTGGTGTACACCAGCGCGGTGAATGCCCTGGCAGCACGCATCCAGTATGAAGCGGGGCAGTACGGCGGCGCGACTGAAATTGATCAGCGTTTCCTCGACCTGCACCGGCAGTACGGCAGCAGCGACGTGGGACTATTTGCGTTCTTGCTGTTTAACCTGGTGCACCTGGCGCCGGGTGAAGCCCTCTATACCCCCGCCGGTGTGCCCCATGCCTATCTGGGCGGGAATATCATCGAATGTATGGCTAACTCCGATAACGTGGTGCGTGTGGGCTTGACGCCGAAATTCAAGGACGCGGGGACGCTGCTGGAGATTGTGGACACCACACCGCAAGCGCCACATGTGATGGCAGCCCAACCTGGACAGGTGGAGACGGTGTACAAGACCCCGGCGCAGGAATTCGAACTCACGCTGTGGGATTTGTACCTGGACCGCAACCTGCGCGTTGATGAGCGGGAAGGCCCCGCGATCCTGCTGGTCACCACGGGAGAGATCAGGCTGTCGTGGGGGACGCGGGATAACCGCGAATCCCTGGCGCTGCGCCAGGGTGAATCGGTGCTGATCCCGCACGTGCTGACCGGATTATGCAGTAACCGGTATCATCACCGGCGCAGGTTTTCCGTACTGCGGTTCCGGCAGGATAAGGGCGATGGCTGGATATCCTTCCAATATCAAGAAACTGCTGCAGACGTGGTCCGCCGAAGCCTACCGGCGCGAGTTGGAACGCGAGGTGCGCCAGTTGGAAAAAGAAATCTCCGCCTGGCAGCGGGGGCGCATCAGCAGCGAGGAACTCAGCCACCGCGTGCACGAATGGGATGTCGGACCCTCCAAAGCGCTGGTCAAGCAGTATGATTACGGGCAGTTGGACGCCAACGTTGCCTACGCCCTGGTCATTGGCATCCTTAAAACGCGCGAACTGCCGGAGGAACTGCTGGAAGCCATTGCAGGTCCCCTGGAGAACTACCGGCGGTTGAAATCCGAGGGCAGATTGGCTGACCGCAAAGGCAAGTGGTGGGGGTGAAAATAATTTCGTATTGCGTATTGCGTAAAACGTAAAACGACTCTACTGAAATAATTAGAAAATTTAATTTACTCTTAAAAACTCTGCGTCTCTCCGCCTCTGCGCTAAAAAATATACCTTTTTCAGGCGAGTCGCAACACGCATACTACGCAAATCTCTATACAGGAGTTCCTATGCAAACTTATACCGAACCATCCAAACAATTAGCTGTCCGGAATTTTGATGTGGTCGTTGCCGGTGGGGGCACTGCCGGCGTGATCGCCGCGCTGGCTGCCGCGCGCCAGGGCGCCAAAACGGTGCTCATCGAAGCCAAGGGCTACACCGGCGGGATCGCCGTTGAGGGCGGGACCGCGCTCCACAGTTACTACAACCTGTGGAAGGCTTTTCCCGGCGTGGAAAAGCGCCAGCTGGTAAAGGGCATTCCCGCGGAGATTGTGGACCGCCTGGCGGAAGTCGGCGGCACCTCCGGGCATGCCGAGATGGACGTGGGGTACGATTACGATTCCATCTGCACCGCGATTGACACCGAACTCTACAAGCTGGTCACCATGGAAATGCTGGAAGAAGCAGGGGTGACCCTCCTGGTCAACACGCTGCTGGTGGACGCGATTACGGCGGACGGCGTGCTGCAGGGCGTCATCGTTGAAAGCCGCTCAGGGCGGGAGGCGGTCTTTGCCAAAGCCTTTGTGGATTGCACGGGCTACGGCGACCTCAGCGCGTATGCCGGCGCCGAATTCACGGAGCCAAACGACCATGCCGTCGCCAACAGCATCGGGGTGGGCGGTGTCAGTATGGAAGGTTTCCACGATTATCTGGTGGAATACGACGCGGTGAACGCCTACGCAGAGGGCATGCGCAGCGGAAAGGACGGGCAAATCGTGCGCCTGCAGGCTTTTGCCAACAAACTGCCTGCAGAATTCGCGCAGGCTGCGAAGGAAATCGGGATGTCCATCGTGACCACCACGGTGCACGATGATTATTTCATGTTCATCAAGCTGAACGTCAAGATGGACGTCAGTCCTACCGACCGCGACGCAGTCGCCAAAACGGAGCTGGAGCTGCGCCGCCGGCAGGCAAAGGGTATCGCGCTGATCCGCAAATACATCCCGGGCTGTGAAAAGGCTTTTATGGCGCGAACCAGCCCCTCGCTGTGCATCCGGCGCGGCAGGCTGATCGCGTGTGATTACAATATCACCAACGACGACGTGCTGGAGGGACGGCATTTTGCCGATGATATCATGGCGTACGGTTTTCACGACTGCGCCCCCCGCCTGCAGATCAAGGATGGGGGCAGTTACGGTATTCCTTACAGCGCCCTGCGGGTGAAGGGTGTGGAGAATCTGCTGGTTGCCGGGATGATGATTACTGCAGAATGGGAAGCCCATATGTCCACCCGCAACACCGTCTGCGTGATGGGACAGGGGCAAGCTGCCGGAACCGCCGCGGCGTTGTGCGCGCAGAAGGGCTGCGGGACGCGCGAGCTGCCGTATGCGGAACTGCGGGACGCGCTGCTTGCCGCAGACGTGATACTGGAGAATTAACCGGTCCTTCCGGGAAGGTTTGTATTTCGATGGACCACCAAGTATTTACCCATGTGGAATGTCAATCACCTTCCCGGAAGGTTGATTTTGAGGCATGACGCACCTGTGTGTGCGCCCAAAGGTATCACCTAAAGGAAATTTGGGCGAATATTATTCGCCCCTACGGCACAGATTGCAGTGTAGGGGCGAATAATATTCGCCCTCCATAGGCATCAAGTTAAGAAAAAAACGAGGCGTCATTCCCGCGCACGCGCCGCTTTCCATGCGGCAGAATCCATCCGGGGTTTTTGCGTAAATGACAGAGCCGATACAGCAAAATCTCACCCTAAGAATCACTATTTGACCTCTCCCTAAACGCAGTCTGCTGCGTCTCCCTCCCCTAAAAGGGATCTCCCGTATTTTGGGAGCGATGCCTGTTTTAGATCTGATTACGCTTAACCGCGCCATAACTTGATCCCTATGGGGCGCACACACAGGTGCGCCCCTACGAATCTCGATGCTTGCGGTAACGGTTTGGCGTTCCTGTCATCCTATGACATAAATAAGGCGTATCCTGTTGGGATGGAATCCGCAGCAGCAGGAGGTCGGTATGCCCCACCAACGGGATTTTACGCGCACCGGACACACCCTCTCCCCGGAGCAATCGGAACCCTATCTCCAGGTGTTTCGTGAACATTTCCCGCACAAAAAGGTTGTTTCGGTGATTGATCGCGGCACGTGGCTGCGGAAAATCATCCGGATTGACCTGGAAGGCGGTGACATTTATTACCTGCAGTTCCCGCCGTTTGCCACCTGCCCACCACCGCTCTGGCGGGCATTTGTTGACGGATACGGACCTTTGCCTGCCAGAAAACGCATCCTGTTGTATACTGTCTTGCAGACGCTGTGCGCGATGATGGGCAGCTATTGGGAGCTGGCGGCGGAGCGACCCGCAGGATGGGAATCTGTGGCATGCACCCGCCTCAAGAACGCACTGGATGAAATAGATGCAACACGCAATACGTAACACGTAACACGCAATATTCTTATATTTTTAGGAGTCTTACACACACACTATGTCCCTGACCCACCAGCCCTACACCAACCGCAACTTTGAGTTCCGGGAGATCCACGATCTTTTGACGGAAAGCTACGCCCTCACCGGGCGGGTTAATATGTGGTCTTTCGGTCGTATTGAAAACTGGCGCTACCGCCTCCATGTCGCGCGCCAGCGCGCGAACGCGCGCTATCTCTCGACGCTTGCCCGTCTGTGGCGCGATGACCGGGGGCGCTTGCTGGGTATCGCGCTTTCGGAAGATGGGCTGGATGACATCCACATTATTGTACGCCACGGACATCCGGACGCGGCGCAGGAGATCTATAACTGGATGAATACCGATCTGGCAAAACGCCGTCCGCGGGTGGAGACTTATGCGGATATTGAGGACGATGCGCGGCGGGAGATGCTGACCGGTATGGGATTCCGGTGCCAGGGTGAAGCGGAGTATCTGCGCCATTACGATTTGCTGGAAATCCCAAGCGAGAACCTCCAGACCAATATGGAGCCGGGTTGGGTGGTGCAGGATGTGCTGGTGGACCGGAATCTGGAGGAACGCGCCCGGGTGATGGGCTGCGCGTTTCGCGCGAGTTTTGTCCTGGACCAGGATTATGTCCTGAAATGGGACTCCGCCCGGCAAGCGCCGGGCTATCTGCCCTCTCTTGAACTGGCTGCAGTGCTGGATGGGCAGGATTTCGGCGCGGTCTGTTTTGGGTGGATTGACCCTGTGAATCACGCCGGCGAAATCGAACCGCTGGGCACCCATCCCCATTACCGTCGACGGGGTCTGGCTTCCGCGGTTGTCAAAGAGTGTTTCACCCGGATGAAAGCCATGGGAATTACCCGGGTCTGGATTGCCTCCGGGGCAGAACCTAACCCATCGAACCGATTGTACGAAACGTTCAAGCCGGTGGCAAAGCAGGTCTATGAACGGTGGGTCAAGGTATACAGGTAGTGAATAGTGGGATTCATTGAGCGTCAGCGTCCTTCTGGCATGCTGGCACAGCACACATAAAAGACAGGCTGGTTGGGGAGAGGACCCACCCCCTGCCCCCCTCCCATGTGGGAGGGGGAACCTGGCAATTGCCCAACCTCCCTCCCCATATGGGGAGGGAACGAGGGAGGGGTCAAAAAGGATAAGCTTATAATGCCAGTGCACAAAATACTCCGGGGTCAAAAAATAACAAGGCAAAAACTGGATCAAGCGGAAAGACTACGGAAAACACTCACCTTGGCAGAATACACGTTGTGGCAACGGTTGCGGGGTAACCAAATTAACGGGCTGCACTTTCGTCGCCAGCAAATCATAGATGGATTCATCGTTGATTTTTATTGCCATGCCGCAAGCCTTGTTATAGAACTGGATGGTGGCATTCACTTGCAGCAAAAGGCACATGATACTGCAAGGCAGATAATCCTGGAGTCAAAAGGATTACGGTTTCTTAGATTCTCCAATGAGCAGGTGTTGTGTGATCTTGATAGTGTACTGGAAAGGATAAGAAATGTGTGTGCTGAATGCACTCGTTCATGACCCACCCCCTGCCTCCCTCCCATGTGGGAGGGGGAACCTGGCAATTGCCCAACCTCCCTCCCCATATGGGGAGGGAACGAGGGAGGGGTCAATTCTGGCTGATACTATGCAGTAGTTGATTATTATCGTAAATCCTGTAGTCAGGAACAAACCATGCTGCGTCTTGAGAATTTGCGTCGATATATCGATAACCTTTTATTCCAGCTGGACGGCGAACCGTGCCGGAACGGCTTTGTACACCTGTACGGCGTCAGCGCCTTTGCCGTTATGCTGGCGCGCGCGCGGGGCGTTGATGAGGAGCTGGCAGCGGTGTGCGGGATGCTGCACGACATCTGGACTTATGCCACGGGTGACGGTGTGGATCATGCGGTGAAGGGTGGGGATATGATCCGGAAAATCCTGGCAGAGGCAGGGGATTTCAGCTATGATGAGATTGAGACTGTAGTCCGCGCGGTCAGTCGTCACAGCACCAAAGATCGGATTGATGATCCCCTGGATGAAGTGCTGAAGGATGCGGATGTCCTGCAGCACCACTTATATAACCCGGATTTCATGATAAATCCTGGTGAAGGCGAGCGCTTTACAAGCTGCTTGCATGAATTACATATCGAATAATGTAAAATGGATAATCAACGCTATAAAAAATTGACGATCCTGCATTCTAATGACATGCACGGCGATTTCCTGGCGGAGGTCGAGGGGGCGACCGGCAAGTTGATTGGTGGTCTGGCGCTGCTCTCCGGGTATCTGAACCAGGTGCGAACGCAGGAAGCGAATGTCCTGTATGTGATTGCCGGAGATATGGTTCAGGGTTCGGTGATTGATGCAGAATATAAGGGGGTCTCAACCATCGAAATTATGAATTACCTGGCGCCGGATGTGGTGACGCTGGGCAATCACGAACTGGATTATGGCTTGGCGCACCTGCTTTTCCTGGAAAAAGTCGCCAATTTTCCCATCGTGAACAGCAACCTGTATATCAAGCAGCACAATAAACGCCTGTTGCAGCCCTATATCATCCTGGAACGGGATGGGATGCACATCCTGTTTATCGGGATTATCGCCGAAGCGGTCCTCAGCAAACTGGCTTCCGATGAGATTGGCACCTATATTACCCTGGAGGATGCCGCCGCCGAAACCGGGAAGATATGCAATGCCTATCGCGACAGCGACATCGACCTGACGGTGCTGCTGACCCACATTGGCTTTGAAGAGGATCTCAAACTTGCCGCGATGCTGCAGCCCGAATGGGGCGTGGATATGATCATCGGCGGGCATTCGCATACTTTGCTGGAAAACCCCGCCCGGGTCAATGGTATCCTCATCGCGCAGGCGGGCATCGGCACCGACCAGATCGGGCGCTTTGATTTAACGGTCGACACGGCATTGAACGCCGTCGCGGATTGGCGCTGGCAGTTAATCCCGGTGGATGACCAGCTTGCAGTCGCCGGATTTAGAGCTGGGCGCGTTTGTGGACGGCTATAAACAGGCGGTGGACCAGAAATACAACCGGGTTTTATGCCGTCTGGCGCATCCGGTGGAGCACAGCGCGCGTCGAGAATGAAACCACGCTGGGCAACCTGCTGGCGGATATCCTCGCGCAGCGCTCCGGCGCGGATGTCGTGTTGCTGGGCAGCAGTTCCATTCGCCGTCCGGAACCCCTGGGTCCGGTCGTGACCCTGGGGGATTTGCACAAACTTTTCCCCTATGATGGACCGGTGGTGCTGCTTACCGTGACCGGCGCTCAGCTTGCGCATATCTTTGCCTTCTTTATGGCGCCGGAAAATCACCATTTCGAAGGCATCATCTATCAGGTCAATGCCGGTGTGCAGGCGACCTACGACCAGGCTGCGAAGACCTTGGAGTCCCTCACGCTGGATGGGCAGCCCATAGACCCGGCAGGGCAGTACACGCTGGGCGTGCTCGAGCACCACTACAAGAATGCTGGCTATGTCCTGGATACTCCCCACGCCGCGCTCAGCGCGCTGGCACCCGCTGTCGTCGTCGCCACCTCCACCCGCGACGTGCTGGAAGCCTATCTGTGCAGTCACCAGCATATCCGGAGTGAGATTGAAGGCAGATTGGTGTGGGTTTAAAGCGTAATGCGTAAAACGTAAAACGTAAAGGCAAGTTCGTAAAGTAGAAGTCAATCTAACGAGCAATTGTGCGCAATCGGAAGCTTACGCATCATACGCTTTATTTTTTTACATCCTTTTTACATCGGTCTCACACTGGCATCACATGTGCCATCTATACTCAGAGCATCAGTTAATCCTAATACTCTGATAAAGGAGCCAACCATGATGAAGAAATTGGTGTTAGCTTTGATGGCAGGTGTGGTCGTTGCAGCAGCGTTTACAGGTGTGGCGTTAGCTGCCAGCCCGGCGCAGGAGGGGGCGGGTGATGCGGTGGTCTTTCATCGTAAAACCCCGTTCTTCAGCCTGGAGCTGATTGCAGAAGTTCTGGGCATGGAACCGGATGCGCTGCGCGCTGCGTTCAGGGACGGGCAGAACCTGGCAGAAGTCATTGCAGAACAGGGACTCGATGAGAATGACGTCCTGGATGCGCTCATTGCTGCTGCTGTGGAAAGGGTTAATACCGCCCACGCAGCAGGGAATCTCACAGACACCCAGGCGGAAAAACTGCTGGAAAGGCTGGAGAATAATAATCTGGGGACAGCCTGGATGGAAAAGTTCCCATTCCGTATGACCTTACGGCAAAAAATCATACAGCGTTTGCGGGAGCGTCCCGGACTGGTCCTCGAGGATGTCGCGGAAGCGCTGGATATTGCGCCTGAAGAATTGCGCAAGGCGCTGGCAGAGGGGCAGACCCTGGGTGAATTCCTGGAAGCTGAAGGGATTGATGCGACCGAGGCCTTTGAGAAGGTTA
Organism: uncultured Chloroflexia bacterium; assembly: GCA_963700595.1. Lineage (GTDB taxonomy): Bacteria > Chloroflexota > Anaerolineae > B4-G1 > SLSP01 > PWVB01. Next base: position 60,261 of record CAVOYE010000003.1, on the reverse strand, counting down.
AAGCGGCTGGAATCGTCAGGTTTACACAGGTCGTTGAGCAGAAAAAGCTGGCTGCAGACCGCGCGGAACAGATCCTGGACAAAATGGGCGAGGACGAATACGGGGCGCAGATGTGGGAGAGGATGCTGGAATGGCAGGGACCGCGCCACAGAATGCCCCAGGTAAGACCGATTGACCTTCGGCGGATAGCCGGACGTTTCCGGCGGCCGTGATTTTGGAATCAGGACTCGTTACTGGGGTGTACCGTTTAGCTTTGCCAAACGGTACACCCCAGTACATAATGCGGCGTGCCGAATTTAACCTTGTCCTATTCTAATAAAAGCAGAAACGGGTGTAATTGCCGTTTCTGCCAGGTGTGGAACGAGAACCTCCTTCCACACCCCCGCACCGCTCAAAGGACTCGCCCCCCTTCCTGGGGCTCTTTTGTAGAACGCACCCCGCATTTATTCAATATTTGACATTATTTTTGATTGGATGTATATTATTAAATGTTGATATAGAAATGTGTGATCTGTGAATTGTCGGAACTCTTTATTAAGCACCGGAGGAAAGTATGGAAGAGAAAGTTGTGAATATTGTTGGTTATGAAGCTCCATGCGTTTTGTATGAAGGCACCCTGGAAGTGCAAGCTGGCTCGCCGCTGGGTGATTTGAATGACGGGTTGGATTGGCTGGAGTTATAGCCTTCGCCTTAGTTAATTTTCGCTTTGCGATGTACCGCGGGTAGTTTATTCTACCTGCGGTTTTTTTATGTGCAGCGTGTGATACAATGCGATAGGCAAGACAAAGGGATGACTGGCAAATGGAAATTGAGAAGGAAATAGGTTTATTCAGCGATGCAAAAGCGGATTTCCAGCGCGCCCGTTTGCGGGCAAAGTTGGAACAGATCCAGGCATGGTGGACCGGGGACTCGGCAGAATTGCTGAATTACGAGCAGGTACGGAAAAGTTTACAAGCGCTGGCCCAGGTATCGCGCGGTGTGCAGGACATACCCATCAAATCTATTGTGGGCAGCGTGGGACGGTATACCGATTTTACGCGGATGTTTCAACCGCGTCAGGATAAGGACGCGATGCGCTGGGCGCGCGTAAAAATAGCCATGGAAGACATGGCGGGGCTGCCGCCGATAGACGTCTACAAAATTGATCAGGTGTATTTTGTATTGGACGGCAACCACCGCGTCTCTGTCGCCCGGCAGTTTGGCGCTGATTATATCCAGGCTTATGTCACAGAAATTGTAACCGATGTGCCCCTGTCACCGGACGTCACGCCGGATGATTTGATACTGAAAGCCGAATATGCGGAGTTTCTCGCCAACACCAACTTCCACCAACTGCGCCCCCAGGCGGACCTGAGTGTCAGCATTCCGGGTCAATATCAGAAACTGGAAGAGCATATTTCTGTGCACCGCTATTATATGGGCAAAGAAGCGCAGCGAGAGATTGCACCGGAAGAAGCTGTGACGCACTGGTATGACACAGTGTACCTGCCTGTTGCGAATATCATTCGCGAGTTGGGGGTCCTGGCAAACTTCCCTGACCGCACTGAAGCTGATTTATACCTGTGGCTGATGGAGTACCGGGCGCAATTAGCGGAAAATACAGGTATAGAGGTACCCCTGGCGCCGGTTGCCGAAGATCTGGTGCAACGGTACAGTGTGATACCCAAACGCCGCCTGGAGCGCGTGGGGCGGTGGTTTCTGGATGCTGTGACGCCTGAAGGTCTGGTTGATGGACCCCCGCCTGGTCTCTGGCAGCAGCGGACCAAATCACACCTGCAGGCATCCTTGTTTGCCGATATCCTGTTCGCACTCGACGGCACTGCCGCCGGGTGGCATGCCCTGGACTGGATTACCGAATTCGCGAAGGCGGGACGCGCCACCGTGCATACCCTGCATATCAGCAAGGGTAAGACTGAGGCGCAAAAGGAACTGGCCCGGACTGTAAAAGCGGACTGGACCGCGCGTAATCAAAAGGTCAGTCCCAATAGCGAATTGATAACCGTGAAAGGGAAAACGGCTACCGTGGTATGCGAATATGCGCGCTGGATGGACCTGGTCGCGCTCAGTCTCGCCCATCCCTATGATTCTGACCCGCGCTCGCGTTTGGGTTCTGGTTTGCGGGCGATCCTCCGGCGCAGCCCAACGCCGGTCCTGGCTATTCCTGATGTGGATTTCCGCCTGGAACGCATGCTGCTGGCGTATGACGACAGCCCCAAAGCGCGTGAAGCCCTATTTGTCGCCACCTACCTGGCTGGAACGTGCAAAACCTGCCTGGATGTCGTGGCTGTTGCCCCCGCCCTCCATCTGGCGGATGAGGCTTTGAAGTATGCTGAGCGTTATCTCGATGCCCAGGGCGTCGAGGCTTCGTTTGTGCGTGAAAGCGGCGCAGCGGGTGAAGCCCTGCTGCGGGTAGCCCGGGAGCGGGGGGCAGATATGATTATTATGGGCGGCTATGGATTCAGCCCCGTGGCTGAACTGGCGATGGGCAGCCTTGTGGAACAGGTTTTGCGCGCGCGCCTCTTTCCCGTCCTGGTGTGCCAATGATTAACGTCCTCGCCGTCAGTGATCAGGAAGTAAGCCTGATTGGCAGTCCCCATGTAAGGGAGCGTTTTGGGGATATTGATCTGGTTCTGAGCTGCGGTGATTTACCGTACACCTATATGGAATATATCGCGGAGATGCTGCCCGTACCGTGTCTCTACGTCCATGGAAACCATGATCATCCGCTGCTGCTTTCCAACGGCACAACTTTACATAAACCAGGTGGGTGCCGGAATGTGGACAGCACGACTGTGAAATTGAAGAATGGTTGGATTGTCGGCGGGCTTGAGGGCTGCCTGCGCTACCGTCCGTACGCCAAATTTCAGTATTCTGAAGCGGAACTTCGAAGAAAAATTCGCCGTATGACCCTCACGATGCTGCTGAATCGCGTTTTTTACGGTCGGTACATCGATATCCTGATTACCCATGCGCCGCCACGCGGCATCCACGATGGGGAGGATGCCAGTCACCGGGGTTTCGAAACGCTGCTGCAGTTTATGGAGCGATTCCAACCGCGCTATCTACTGCATGGGCACCATCATCGGATTGGCCTCCAGGCATGGCACACGACTTATCGGGACACAGAAGTCATGAATATTTTCCCATACCGCAAACTGGCGTTAAGCCGCACGCAGGCGGGAATCGACGCCGTTTAAGCCCATGCCCGGTCCTTGTTTTACGGTTAACTGCAATTCTGAAATCTCTCAGGTCCCTTGTCCAGAAAATCTATACAACGCTGCCGGAAGGCTTCCTGGCGTGCAATAATTGTTGAATCGGGTTGCCGGAAGCGCCCCGCTGGACAGCAAAAATCGCTAAAATTCCTAAATTTTCGCGTAGGCATAAGGCGTTGGGCATCACGGGGGGTACGGTGTGCCCTCTGTACATCAAGTTAAACCAGTCGACCCGTATGGTGTAGCGTGCGCAGTCTGCTGCGAAGGCGACACCATCAATTAATCTATTTGCCCGTGCTGAAATTCAGGACTACAATAGCCCTTAATAACATTGACTACTCTGACCTTATAAAATTATGCTCGAAAAGGATAAAACTATGAAACCAAACCGTCTCCGCCAACTGCTAAACGAAGGAAAACCCACACTCGGCACGCACGTCATCAGCCCGTGGCCCTCGATCGTGGAAATTGTCGGCCATTCCGGGATGTTCGACTACGTTGAATATGTGGGTGAGTATTCCCCCTACAGCTTTGAACAGATGGACAATTTTGGACGCGCCATCGAGCTATTTCCGCAGATGTCATCCATGATGAAGATTGAGGAACATGCCCGGGGATTTGTCGCACCCCGCGCGGTTGACTCCGGCATACAGAATGTGCTCTTCACGGACTGCCGGACACCTGCGGATGTCCGTGCGTGCGTGGCGACCATCCGGGCTGAGACGCCGGGATCGGGCGGAAATCACGGTGCAGGCATCCGTCGCGCTGTGGGCTACGTGCTGCAGGGTGGTTCACAGGCCTGGGTGGATGCGATGAACGAAGTGGTCATCGCGATTATGATTGAAAAGAAAGACGCCATGGAAAACCTGGATGAAATCCTGGCCGTCGAGGGCGTCGATATGGTGCAGTTTGGTCCCAGCGACTACTCCATCAGTATGGGGATGGCGGGACAGGGGGGACATCCGGATATTCAGGCGGACCAGCGCCTGATGGTCGAGAAAGCTTTGGCGGTGGGTGTCCATCCGCGGGTTGAGATCGGCAGCTTCGAACAGGCGCAGCCCTGGCTTGATTTGGGCGTGCGCCACTTCTGCATTGGCTGGGACATCCGCACGCTTTATATGTGGTGCAAGACCCAGGGCGCCGCCATGCGCGACCTGCTGGCGGGAAGCGCCGCTGCGGGTGGTGGAGCGCCGGGTGATGCGGGTGATCCGTATAAGGTGTAAATAAAAAAAGTAATGCGTCTCCCCGGTTCTGCGTTAAAAAAATTACCTTTTTTCAGGTGTGTCGTAAAGCGTATTGCGTAATACGCTTTACGTTTTCTTTCTTCCCTTCTCCCACAACACGCCTGCCCAGATGACGGCAAAGGCGACCAGGACCGCAAACAGCAACCAGATAAACCAGGGCCACCACCGGGGGACGATCAGGTGCCTTAACACGCCCAGAGCTGCCAGACCGGCAAAAGCCAGCTGCATCTCCAGCAGCAGATTGGCTTCGGGCTCCGTCCCCCCTCTCCAGACGCGCATCTCACCCCACGCCAGGGCTAACAGGGCTGCCCCCAGGATGCGGCTGATTATGGCATCGATGGGCAGCCAGGCGATCCAGCTCAGGAAGCGCCCGGGCATTGCGAGCATCAAAACCCCCAGCACAGAACTCAGGACAATGTGCACCAATAACGCCGGTTTGTATAGTTTCCTCATTGCCTTTCCTCCCTCATCCGAGACGGTGGTGTGTTGCGCAATTTGCTGTGATCCAATGCGCGCTGATCAATGTCCTGACTATACACCGGGATTCCAACCTGCCAAATTTATTTGTACCCATTTTTAAGGTTAGACACGCAAAAATCGCATGTTTTTATATATAATATGCATAAGGGGTTGGATAAACCGGCAGTACCTCTCATAAATTCCGCATTTAATCACACGCACAAGGAGTCACGATGGCGAATGTCTACGATGTAGCGTTTTACATTTTGAGGAAAAAAGGCGCAATGACGGCGATGAAACTGCAGAAATTAGTCTATTACGCGCAGGCGTGGTCTGCCGTATGGGATGAGGCGCCGCTCTTCCGGGACAGGATTGAAGCCTGGACCAATGGTCCCGTTGCCCCGAGGCTGTACGCCGCGCACAAAGGGATGTACATGGTCCACGAACTGACCTTCGCAGAGCTGGGGAATGACCGGCAACTGACGCTGCATCAAAAAGAAATGATCGATGTGATTCTGGATTGCTATGGTAATCAAAGCACCGATTGGTTGATCAAGAAAACGCATGAAGAAGCCCCGTGGCGTGTAGCGCGGGAAGGGTTGGACGCTGCGGAACACAGCAACAAAGAAATAACCTGCGCTGCCATGGCGGCTTTTTACGGAACACTGTATTAGACGTAAAACGAGTCTATTGAAAAAACAAGAAAATTAACGCAGAGGCGGACCCAGCGGACTGGGTTTAGGCGCAGAGAAATATTTATTTATGGCTTCATATTATTGTATGTTGATTTGATTTTTGTTAGAGAATTAAGTTTTAACTGAAAAACTCTGCGTCTCTCCGGTTCTGCGTTAAAAATATACCTTTTTTCAGGGGAGTCGTAAAACGTAATGCGGACGTGTTGTAGCGGTTACGGATACAATTAGCCTGGATATGGTCCTCCCTTCAGGTTTGGTTCTCGTCAAAACCGATCCTGCTTATCGTCTACATAGTCTGAGGAAAATATGACAGGTAAAAAATTCAGAAAAGGTGTTCGAGTATTGATTTTCGTAATACTCGCACTCATCGCTAAGCCCAATCCTCTCCTTACGCCAAATACCCGGATCTCTGCGATCTCCTCCGCCAACAGCACATTCACGCTTAAGCCTACCGCTGTTATTCCCCCCTGGGAACACATAAACGCGTATCCCACCGATCCCGGCGGTGACATTTCCTGGTCCGGGGGCACAGGTGGTGTCGCCGACATCCAGACCGCGTTCAACAACGCACGTTCCACTCGAAAACAGCCAGCTGGGCACCACCACCCCGATGCTAGCGCTGCCCTCGCAAGGCGAATGGGATGGCATGACCAGCGGTGAAAAGGCGCTGTGGCTGATCAACCGCGAGCGCATTGACCGGGGCGTCATGCCGCTGCACGATGTGGAAGTCAATGTCGCGGGCGTAGCCCAGTATTACGCAGACTATCTGCTGGACAACGACGCCTGGGGGCACTATGAGGATGGGCGCTCTCCCTGGGACCGTCTAAGCGACAATCCCGGCTATTGGCGCTGCCACGACTACCTCAACGTCGCAGAGAACATTGCCGTTTTCGTGACCAGCGGCAGCAGCATTGCACTCCCCATCGAGCGTTCTATCTTTATGTGGATATATGACGATGGTTCTTGCTGCAATTGGGGGCATCGTCACGCCATCCTATGGTATCCCTACAACGACAACAGCGGACCGGTCGGGTCGGGAGGGTTTCCTGGGCATCGGAAGGGCCAACGGCGGTCCTTATCAGGGTCCGTTCTCCCACCCCTGGAATTACGCCGAGATGATCGTAATGAACGTCTTCGATCCGTGTGCGGTCTGGACCTATGCAGCACCGGAGATCACGGGCATCACGCCGGACAACGGTATGCTGGGAAGATACGGTGTTCATCACTGACCTTGCCGGGCTTAACTTCACCCCCGGGGCAACGGTAGCCTTGACGCGCACCGGTCACGCGAACATCAACGCTGCCAACGTCAGCGTGGTCAGCGATTCAAGGATCACGTGCAATTTCGATTTGAGTTCAGCATCCATTGGCTTGTGGAACGTCACGGTCACCATTCCCAGTGGGGAATCAGCCACCTATCTCAACGGATTCACCGTTACCCCTTCAGTGCCCACCTTCATGCCCATCCCTTCGCAACTGCTGCTCGTGAATGAAACGCGGGAAAACGCCGTTGACCTTCGTGCTTATGTCGACGATCCATACTACACTATCAGCGAACTGACGTTCGCTATCACCAACAGCCCCGATGCCGGCGCCGGGATCACCCTTGATGCCGGTAACGCCATCGACATCACCCCCGCGTCCGGTTGGCAGGGGAAGACCGAGGTAGTCGTTCAGGTGACGAATCCCGCCGCCCAAACGGACACAGCCACTTTCGAAGTCATCGTCACTGACGTGATCTATGAAGTTGCCCTCCCCCTGGTACTGCACCGCTGACACACCACCTTCGAGCGCGATGACGAGGATGTGTGCACCATCAAGTTTTACTCGTGCATAGTATGCCAGGAAACACAGCATCAGGTCCTTTTATAAGCAAATCCTGAAGGGTTTTGTCTAATCTTGAGAAAGGTTATAGCTTTGGTTTAAAGTCGTGTTTGCATTAAGGTGAAACGCACCTGAAAGTCTGTCTGTCCCTCTTGACAACACCCACCCAGATCGAGTATTATAAATAAACGATTAAATCATTACCAGATCATCGCACTCACATCATCGCAATACACAAATCAAAACCGCTTCATCATACGATTTACAAATAGTCCTTTTTGTTTTCTTTGCATCAAGTTTTGATTCAAATTAAAGATGTTTGTACGATACGTGCAAAAAAAGAAATACCAGGTTGATATGTTTCAAGCCGATCGCCTGGTAGCAAAAAGCCATCGCAAATTTGACTGCGCGTGTATGCCATTGCGTTATTTCCTGGCATTTCAGACATTTCTAAAGTCGCTTGCTGCCATGAGGATGTAACAGCCTGGTAGTTCTAAAAATGCACATTAATGTTACCGATGCCAGCTAAAAGGAGGTGCACGGCGGGATTTATAAATTGATGTCTCCAGATTCTAATTTCCCACAAAGCTTTTAGGAGGGTTCTGATGAAGAAGTATACAAGCATTGTATCGATCGCTGTTTTACTGGCCGCTCTCTTTATCCAGCCTGCATTTGCTCGTAGGATTGCGCCGGATGGACCGGTAGAATTGGAAGGTATTCTGGATGGTGCTGCGTATGTCATTCGCGTTCCAGCGGATTGGAATGGGACGCTGCTCGTTTTTGCCCACGGCTATGATTTTGGTACGGTTGATGCACCGTATGCAGCATTTGGTGGTGATCCGGTTGAAACGCTTTTGCTGGATCATGGGTATGCTCTGGCTGCATCCGGATTTCGTGGTGCTGGCTGGACCGTCGCTGCAGGGATGAAAGATACACGCCGTCTGGTCGCATTCTTCCGGAAAACAATTGCCAAACCTGATCGTACCATTCTGTATGGGAATTCGATGGGGACGGTTGTCACCCTGAAAAGCATGGAGAAATTTCCCGGATATTACGATGGTGCGATATCCCTCTGTTCCATGGGGGCGGGCGCCACGGCAAACTGGGATATAAAACTGGCCCAATCTCTGGCGTATGATGTGACCTTTGGCTGGCCTGCAGAATGGGGGGAAGTTGGCGATGTGAAAGATGATATTGATATCAACGCCGAAGTCTTGCCAAAATTCATCCCGGAATTCTATAATCCTGCGAATAAAGGGCTGTTTGAATTCATTCGTTTAGTGACGGATTTGCCGGTGGGGGGCTATTTCACACCGGCTGGACCTCTGCCCGCGCCTGCGGCACTTATTAATACGATGCTTTTCACCGGTGGTCGCGCTCAGTTAGAGTCAATAGCTGGAGGACCGGTGGCACAAAACGCAGATCACGTTTATAGTTTAACTGCTGACGAAAAAGCCTATCTGGTAGGATTGGGCGTGGATGCCGATGGATTGCTGGCAGCGATGAATGCACAGGCGAATATCCGTGCGTATCCGCCGGCGCGCGCCTACCTTAAACGGTACGCCGATTTTACCGGGCAGATTCATGATCCCATCGTGATGGTGCATAACATCGAGGATCCGATGCTCCCGGTCGAACACACCAGTGCCTATCTGGCTACACTCAAGGATAAAGGGAATGAAGATATGCTTGTGCGTGTGTATACAGACCAGGTTGGACACTGCAATTTCACCGGTGAACAGCTGTTGATTTCGATCGTCGCATTAGAAGGCTGGCTGGATACCGGGATTGCTAGCCGTAGACAAGTTGCTGGCAGCGGGATTCATCTGTGAGGTATGGGTGCCCACTCCTCAAGTGCGTCAATGGCGGATTCTGGCCGAACACCGGGCAGTCCTGAGGACGCAGTGTACACAAGTCAAGAATCGCTTGCATAGTATGCGCCACCGGCACAACTGGGAGCATCCGACCAAAGACTTGTTTAGTCGGGCGGGCAGACCGTGGCTAAGCGCGCAGCCGTGACCTGAAGTAGAAGCCTTGGCGGTAGAGCAGCATTTGGCACAGCTGACCTTTCTGGAAAGTCAACTCAAAGAAGTTGATCAGCTGATCGCCCGTCTGGCTACCCAGGATTCACGGGTGGCACGGCTGATGCAGTTGAGCGGCATTGGTTTATATCACCGCATTTACCTTACTGGCGATTATTGCGACATTGAGCGTTTCCCGACGGCCGCACTTTTCCGGCTGCGTTGGTCTGGTCCCGCGCCAACACCCTAATCCGGGCGAGCGGGGTTTCTTTGCTTCACACACCGCCACAATAATTGAGTCACCCTTATTGAGAAACGACCCTCAGGCGCATTGCTATTGCTGAGGGTCGTTTTGTCAATCGTTACACGATACAACTATTACGTTTTACGCTTTACTCCTCATTCATGCACATTCACCAGCGTACCCGCATCGGCGAAGTTGACTGCCATTACGCCATAGCGTTGAAAGGCCTTCGCGCCCGTCATCCGTGAAAGGTATGACCGCATCGTGCAATGCACGACCCTTTCCCCGTCTTCCAGCACCAGTGTTTTCACCTCTGCCCGCATCTGGGGCGTTCCCTGGTTTCCTACTGGTGAATTTGTTATAAACTAAGACATTATTTGCATAGGGGGGATCATGAATACATCAGGATTCAACGTCAAGGGATCGTTTAATTACGAATTACCGACGATCAACAAAGGGTATACAGGTCAAACCCTTTACATCAATGTGGACACGGCGGAAATCAAAGCCAAAGAAGTTACCGCGGATATGAAGGAGAAATTCATAGGCGGTAGAGGTTTTGACCTCTGGTTGTTGTGGAATGCGGTGCGCGAGGATACGACGTGGGACAGCCCGGAAAATGAAGTCGTGATCGCATCCGGACCTTGCGGTGGGATCACCCAATATCCAGGCTCCGGGAAATCCATAGCGGCATCGATCTCACCTTTGACAAATGTCGTGATTGATAGCAACGCCGGTGGACATTTCGGTCCCTATCTGAAATTCGCGGGTTGGGATGCTATCGAACTGCAGGGCAAAGCAAAAAACGACGTCATTATCTTTATCAACGCTCCGGAAGGGACTATATCGGTTCTTGAAGCACCTTCGGACTGTCCTGCAGATACCCACGCCCTCGGGCAGTGGATCCTGGATACCATGTGCGTCAACGGTGTGGATCGGGAATTTGTATCCTTCGTTTCCGCCGGTCAGGGTGGGGAACAAAGCCTGATGGGTTGTCTCAACTTCAGCCTCTATGACCGGAAAAGGCAGGCGCTGCGGTATAAGCAGGCTGGACGGGGCGGAATTGGTACGGTATTCAGAGATAAAAAGATCAAAGCGGTGGTGGTGCATACCTTGCCGTTTGACGGAAATACGGTCCATCCGGATAACCTTCCCGCCATATCCAGAGTTGGTAACAAAATGCATAAAGAGATTTCTGTATGGGATTCCAAACAGAACAGGGTTGGTGTTCTCGGCACGACGTTCCTGGTGAAGGTTATGAATAATTATGACCTGCTGCCGATCAATAATTTCAAGTTTGGCTCGCATGCAGAAAGCGCGCAGATCAATGCAACTTTCTGGGAGGAAAGGTTAACCAAGAGCCGGATAGATGGTTGTTGGTTTGGTTGTACATTAGGGTGTGCCCATGCAGTCGATGGTTATAGGGTTAAAACCGGACCATATCAAGGTGAGTGCGTCATTGTCGATGGTCCTGAATATGAGACCATAGCGGGCGTTGGCTCAAACTGCGGAATCTTTGATCCGGAAGCTATCATCGAGATGAATTTCTACTGCGATACTTATGCTCTCGATACGATCTCTTTTGGCACCGCTATGGCGTTCGTGATGGAGTGTTTTGAAGCCGGCGTACTCGATCTGGATAAAACCGGCGGGTTGGACCTGCATTTTGGGAACGCAGACGCGGCGCTCACACTCTTGCACCAGATGGCTGCGGGAGAGGGTTTTGGCAAGATATTCGGTCAGGGCATCCGGAAAATGAAGCAGTATTTCATCGAGCACTTTGGTGCTGATGCAGGTTTCATCGAGGACATCGGTATGGAAGCTAAAGGTCTGGAGTATTCGTTATATATCACGAAAGAATCGTTAGCTCAGCAGGGTGGCTATGGCCTAACCAACAAAGGACCGCAGCATGACGAGGCTTGGTTGATATTCATGGATCAGGTCAATAATCAGCTGCCCACCTTCGAGGACAAAGCCAGAGCGCTGCATTATTACCCGTTGTGGCGGACCTGGTTCGGTCTGTGCGGCTTCTGCAAACTCATATGGAACGATGTGGTTGATCCCATTAATTCACTCTCTGATGACCCCGCGAAAATACCCCATCACGTCCAGAATTATGTTGAGATATTTGAGGGTGTGACCGGCAGGAAAGTCACGAACCAGGATTTAATCGCCATGTCTGAGCGCGTGTATAACTTCCAGCGCATATTCAACCTTCGTTTGGGTTATGGACAGCGTGCGCATGATGCCATTCCCTACCGTTCTGCAGGCCCTGTCACAGAAGAAGAATACAACTCACGTCAGGAACGCTACGATGCGCAACTCCGGGAATGGTTCAATGTCGAACCCGAAACTTTGACAATTGCAGAAAAAATGGACGCGCACCGGACCCACCGGATGCAGCAGTATGAAATGCTGATCGATGCAGTCTACAAGATTCGCGGTTGGACGGAAAATGGCATTCCAACCCTGGAGAAATTACAGGACCTGGGCATCGATTATCCTGACGTTGTGGCGGTGGCAAACCAGTATCTGTGAGTTCAGATGGATGCTATATATATGGTAACCGTAAATAAGCATACTAAATTACCCTGGTGTGTTCATATGACCGTTCAGGACGTCATCCATACAATGAATTACACATTCCCGCACATCATTGTCACCATAGATGGAGAACTGGTGCATCACGACAGGTATCAGGTGACAGAGGTTCCGCAGAATGCTGACCTCCGTATCATCCATCTCATTGCTGGTGGATAAACACTATGTAGTATTTACTTGCGATGTAGGAATCGCTTTATGATTCCAAATGAGGCATTCTCACGCGTGTGAGAACATGGAAATCACACTGGATAAATACAGTCAGTCAACGGTTCAAAAAGCAAACCGTTTCCTCGCCGATGCAATTTGCATTTATTACGTTAACAGTGCACTTGCCAAGAGCCGATTAAGCCTTTGATCTCACTATTGTCAACCTAGAAGAACAGCAACGGCTCGCCGCGTTCTGTGCTCCGGTGTGTGAACCACGTCGCGAGCTGCTCTACTGGTTGCACCACCTTCTGCTTGGCTCCCGGCAGACAAACCGATGTGCAGGCAAAGCACCGGATGCAGGTTTCGTCCTCGATAAGTAGGATTCCGGGTCAATGGAGCCGGTCGGGCATACCTCCACGCAGTTTCCACAATCGTCACACAGATCTGCGTTGTGTTCGGACACTCGAATGGTCGGTCGATGGCGCTCTGGCATCGAGACAAAGCCCGTGGCCTCCGTGCTGCCGGACACATACATCCGGATGTACAGGAAGCGGCCGTAAACGCAGGTGATGTCCTCTGCACCTTCTGCGATCCTGCCGGCAACTCGGCGGCCAAACTCGGCCGCTTGGCGCAGGTCATCCTGGTCCGGTCGCCCTTCGGCAATGGGAAAGCCCTCGCAGGCAAAGGAATGCTGCGCGATGAAGTTGCCAGCCGCCGGGATGGTGAAACCCTGCCGCTTCAGAACGGCGCACAACTCGGCCAGGCAGGTTCCCATCCGGACGTTGCCGCAGACGGCGACCGGCAGCGCCCAACGACCGGCTCCATCGACCTGGCTCAAGGGAGATAGCACGAACGAAGGGATTCTGCCAGTGTATACGGGGACGCCCACGATCAACAGATCTCCGTCAATCTGACCGGAAAACGAGTCTCGATCCTGCGGTGTGGTCACGCTGATGGGGTGTCATAGGGATCCCGTTCCCATGGCGATGGTTTCGACGATTCTCCGCGTACTGCCGGTGGGCGAAAAATAAAGACATTGCACGCTGTTGACAGTATTGCTGGTCATCATCAACCTCCTCAGGCATTTTCATAAAGCAGTTTATGGATTTTTCACGCATACCTAGCGATACTTTTCATAACAGACAAGTAGGGTAGTCTCCTTTTAAATGGTAATTTAATCGGGCACGAACACGGTAAATGCTGATGAATATGCAGTGGGAATACGAGCATTGGATTTAGCTAATAGGCAATCATCCTTCCAAGTCTACAAAATCAGTGACAACTTTTAGTATAATGGAGTAGAGTGGGATTAGATATGCGCTTTTTGGCGTGGTTGCTTTTCTGAATGAGGGCGAATACCTGTCAGAGGATGCATCATTCGCCAAGGAAGGTTCTCCATAGCAATTCCTGATACGCTCTTAATTTCTTCCTACTCATGAACATTCACCATTGTGCCCACATCGGCGAAGTTAAACAGCCATTCCGCCATATCAGTGGGCTGGTTAACGCACCCGTGGCTCATCCGCGTGCTGAAGTTGGCGTGCCACGTGACCCCGTGCAGACCGTAGCCTTTGTAGAAATACCAGGGTTCGCAAACACCCCTTCCTTTCCATATCCACAGTGCTGAATATCAATACCGACTATTCGGACAAGTCAGAAAGGATTGAGGGTTGAAAATGCTAACACAAATTGACCTTTATGTCACTGCAACATTAGCGGGAAGATTAGATTTTGCGGAGCAAGGTAACGAAGCAGCACGCTTGAGTGCTTTTGCTGACTACCGCTCAAGACGTGCCCAGAACACACTCAGACGGCAGGATGCGGAACTCGCGAATTTCGGGGTGTACGTTGGCGCTGATGACCTGGCAATCAATCCTGAGGCGTGGGCTGGCATCTCCTGGGGTATCGTCGAAAGCTTTGTCAAGAAAATGTTGATAGATGGCTATGCAGTAGGCAGTGTTAATAACCATCTATCAACAATCAAGACATATGCAAGACTTGCAACGAAAGCCGGCACGATCCAACCAGCAAGAGCATGCAATGATCCAGATGGTGTCGGGTTATTCACATAAGGAAGGGCAGCGCATTGACGAACAGCGGGAAGCAGCAGATATTGACACCCGCTTGGGTGAAAAGAAAGCTGGTTTTTTGGTGCTATCGATGGAACAAGAAGTAGTACTAAAAGCTGGCTGCAATAGTGAACCCCTTGGATTGCGTGACCGTGTGCTTCTGATGCTTTTGCTTGACCTGGGTTTGCGTGTCTCAGAAGTTGTCGATCTCCATGTTGACGACTTCAATCCCGAAACAGGGATGCTAGAAGTATATAGACGCAAGACTGATAACACAACGACATTTGAGCTACTCAACAGGAAACTTATGTCAATACTTGACTATACTTGCATGCTGTGCAACCCTCAGGCCAATTACTTATTGGGTAGTCGAAAGGGTGGAAATTTGGAAGGTGGGATGAGTATACGCGCGATCAGTGCTCGAGTTCAGAAGATGGGGGAGTCGATCGGTATTAACAACCTGTCCCCTCACGACCTGAGGCACACAAGAGCGACCAGGTTGGCCAGTAGTATGAACGTGCGTGAATTGATGGATTGGTTTGGTTGGAATAGTCCAGCGATGGCAGCACGGTATATTGAAAGTGCAGAATATATCACGGTTGAATAAAAAAATTAAAGATCAGATTACAATTCAACCGATGTTACTGTGAGATATATTTTTCTGCTGGAGCAGAAAAGTCACGAAACAAAATACATTCCGACTTATTGGTATAGTCGGAAGCTATTGTATAGAAATGTATGTTAAGGAATGAAGCTTCATCAGATATGTTCCACGATGACTCGAACCTTGAACCAACCCGATCTGAGTGGCGACCCTGGTCTCCTATGAACCATATCTGTTAATAAGTGAGTATCTGTTCCACCTAATAATCCGCCTATGAACCTTGGCATACCACTAGAATACCTGCCTTAAATCCGTTGTGAATTATTAGACTCTACATGACACCAACTTTAGACGTTTATGGAATACACCTTACAATTCATGGCTCTACTTAATCAGCTTCATCAAATAACGCGTCTAAATATGCGACAACAACGTCCACAACTTCTGTTTTGTTCTGACCATTGTGGCCAATATGTGGAATCAGGTTTAGATCGACAGCAATACCTGCGTCGGTTAACATCTCTGCCATTACTTCTGAAGACGTCGCAGGCATACTCGAATCCTCGGGATCATGGATTAACAAAAACGGCGGATCATTATTATCCAACCAAAATAGCGGTAAAAATGAAGCATAGGTTGATGTGTTTTTGTCAAAGGTGCCATTATTTGATTCGACTTGCGAACGCCATTCCCCTATAGGGACAGCACTTAGATTTTCTAGGATTTGCGTGTATTCCTGCTTCGGTATCATAAAATATCGGGCATTTCTTCCTATACAATCTGTTTCTTCATCACCTTCTATACATTGATCCACTAGAAAGAACCATCCTCCATAACTTATCACACCTTGTGCCCATGGATTTCTGGGCATGTTGTTTGTGCAATCCTGCATGAAAATCTTTTCATCACTATCTATTGTGCCGATCAACGAGGCAATACCTCCGCCCATACCGTGGCCAAAAACTACAATCTGATGTGGATGAAACCCATATTTTAGAGCATTCGCATGAACCCAAGCGAGTGCGCAAAAAGTGTCCTCAGCTTGGGGAAAACGATACGCCGTCCACGTTCCAGATACCCGGCTGGCAACGACCACAGCAAACCCCCGTTCTGCAAGTTGGAAAGCCAGTTTTTCATATGATGACCTTGGTTCACCCCAATTTGTGATTACAAATATTGTTGGTATCACATCATCTATCCCTTCAGGTACATAAATGTCCAATTTTTGGTAAGCCATACCTTGATCCATATAGGGTATGCTGTTATGCACCACAACTGGAGCCAATGTCGGTGTGGGTTCCACTCCAATGACCCCGGATAGGGGTTGACACCCCGTAAATAGTGACGAAATTAAAATCAGAAATAAAATCGCTAATGCCACATTGATGTGTTGGCAATACTTATTTTCTGTTAACTGGTACATATTCTCCTCCTAATGAATTGAAAACCTCCACATATTTCCCTGGTAAATCCCTTACTTCTGTTGTATTTTCTTGAGTAAATATAAAAATAACGTCACTAAACTGCTGAAACCCATTCGAATGCCAGATTCGGGATCTTCCAAGCTGGCTCTCCATCGACTTTTATCTCCTGGACGCCACAAGCGAAGCAAATAGGAGACATAATTCAATTGAGTTTTCGCCAAAATACCACCTCAAATCTAGGGTGCTTTCATTATAGCTAACCAGCATCACGAAAATATCATGAGAAACTTATGTTTGCATTATTGGGCATGTATAATATAAATTAAGCACACCATAGAGGAGAAATGCAATTATCAATATATACCTTAGGAACATTGGGATTTGCGATAGACAATGTTCCCATACATAATTTCGCTTCAGATAAAGCGCGAGGATTACTGGCTTACCTGGCTGTAGAATCTGGTCGTCCGCACAGCAGAGAAAGTCTAGCCGGACTTTTCTGGGCTGAATATCCTGAAAACCGTGCGCGCTCAAATTTAAGCCAAACGCTCTACAGTCTGCGCCAGGTAATTGGTGACCGTGATACCTCGCTCCCATTTCTCGCTGTTTCGCGTCAATCCATCGAATTCAATAAAGTCTGTGATCTCTGGGTAGACGTAAAGAAATTGAGCACCATATCTACGATAGAAAACGAACCATGTGGTGCAGAACTTGAATCTTGCGTATCGTTGTATAGAGGGCACTTTCTCGCGGGTTTTTCCATACCAGATAGCCCAGCTTTTGAAGAATGGGCAGTTCTGCAACGTGAACGGTTCCAACGCAGAATCCACGACATACTTCATCAACTCATTGATATATACAAAAACCAAGGCGCCTACGAAAAAGCTCTTCACTTTGCTTGGCAACAATTAGAACTTGATCCATGGCGTGAAGACTGCCATCGACAGGTGATGCGCTTGTTGGCTATGACTGGACAGCGCACTGCTGCCCTGACACAATTCGACTATTGTAAAACAATACTTTGGGAAGAACTCAACGTCTCCCCAGAAGATGAAACCATAAACTTAAGGGAGGTTATTAGAACTGGAAAGTATAAAGTTGACATAGTAAAAACGCACTTAACCCATTCCTCTAAGCAACTTGCACCAATGCACAATATACCCACCCAACTTACTCCCTTTGTCGGAAGGAAATCAGAGCTTCATGACATCCGATCTTTACTTCGCGACCCTGGGCTGTCGTTTTCTGACACTGCTGGGATCCGGTGGCATTGGAAAGACGCGTTTAGCTCAACAAGCTGTATGGCCCTTAATATCCGAATATAAACATGGCATATTTCTGATTGACCTTACAAATCTAAATACAACAATTGACCTTATCCAGCACATCGCGCAAACATTGAGATTCACTTTCGCAAATACCGGTGATTCACATCAACTACAATTGGAGAACTATCTCAGAAATAAGAAAATGCTCTTGATCCTTGACAGTGTAGAATATTTGATGAGAGATGATCATCAAAAAGATACATCAGCGCAGCTGGAAAATACCATCACAGGACTTCTAGAATCAGCTTCAGGACTGAAAATCTTAGTGACTTCGAGGATAGCACTCAACCTATACGGTGAATATATTTTTCACGTTCGAGAATTACCCTATCCTGAGAATACTAACCAGAACCTGCACACTGTGCAACAGCTGGATTCGGTAAAATTGTTTATAAACAATACTCGTCGATTTCTGCCTGATTACACATTAAGTGAAAAAAACATCGATTCAGTAAGTGGTATATGCCACTATGTCCAAGGACATCCGTTGAGCATTATTTTATCTGCTGGTTGGATGTCAACACTATCTGCTGGAGAGCTTCATGCTTTACTTACCCGTAATTCTGGTACCGATGAAAGTAACACAAAGGGCATTGATCTTCTCGAAGCCAATTGGCATAATCTTCCTCCGCGTCACCGCAGCATTCGAGCAGTCTTTGAATATTCCTGGCGGTTACTTCCAGAACGTCTGAAGTGGATCATGCAGACATTATCTGTTTTTGAGCGTGGCTTCACTTTAGATGCTGCCAGAAATGTTGTTGGGGCAAAGCCACAGGATCTCCGCCAGCTTGTTCATCATTCCTTACTCTACCGCACGAACTCGGGACGTTACACAATGCATGCCCTGGTGCAGCAATTTTCTGCTGAAAAGCTACAGAAATCACCTTCAGCTTTTACCGATGTGCACGAAGCGCACTGTTCCTACTTCATAAGTGCCCTTGAAAAATGGGCAGTTGATATTTTTAATGCTCAAAGAGAAATGACGTTGGATGAAATGGATGTGGAACTTGACAACGCGCTTGCTGCGTGGCATTGGGCAGTTGAGCATAACCGGTATGATGACCTGGATCGTTCTCTTGAGGGTTTGAGACGCTACTTTTGGCAACGAGACCGCGCGCAAGAAGAAGAAGCTTTGTGTCGGACGCTTGTGGAACACTTAAACGCTGTTGAGAAAATTAAAACGTTAAATACAAATTCGGTAGATAATGCGTTCCGATTAATTATCCGATCATTAACCTGGTATAGTTTCTTCTTAGTAAATGACGAAGCAATAACACTCCTAGAAACGTGCCTTTTTGTTATAAATACTTCAGCTCTGCATGACAAACGTTTTATAAAAGCAGAACTTTTACTGCGGTTAGGCACATTATATGAAAAAAACAGTGCGCAGTCTTTCTCTTATTTAAGAGAAAGTTTGGAGTTGTTTCAGGTCTTAGAAAAAAGCCGATACATCACATTTGCCTTGAATATGTTAGGTTGGCATTGCTGGTACGCAGGACAGTATTTAGAGGCTGCACAGTATTTCGATCAAGTACTCACAATAAGTCAGAAGTCAGGTGATAACCATGGAATTATGCAGGGGTTGGATGGATTAAGTGCAGCAGCTTTACAACAAGGACAAGTCATAAAGAGTATCAATCTAGCAGAACAGAGCCTGGAAATCTCTCGTGCATCAGGAAATCAATCTGCGCTAGCTATTGGATACTATATGCTGAGCAATAAATATATGGCTTTGGGCAACTATCAAAAGGCATATAGTCTGATAAAACAAAGTGTAAAAAAATATAAAGACATTGGTAATCAACAACATATGGCATCTGTAGTGGTATATTTCATAGAACTACATCTTGGACAATATGCAAATTTACTATTACGTTTGCCGGAAGAAATATCAAAAGCACAAAAGAATCAGAGATACCCTATACTGGCATTCGCTCATTATGTCTATGCCTGGGGCCTTATCACTACTCATGATTACCATCAAGCATATAACGAGATTAACAAATGCATAGAAATATATAAGAAAAATGGTATTGATGTTGAATTACCATCTGCATACGCAGTGTTAGGTTATATTGATGTATTAATGGGAGAAGTAGAACAAGCCCGATACGCTTTTAGACAGGCAGTATCCCTAAGCGACGATACTGGAGCTTTTATCTCGAGCCGATTGGCCTTACCTGGTATAGTCTTACTTCTATCTAGTCAGAACCGGATTGCGGATGCGATTGAATATTATGCTTTGGCGCAGCGTTATCCCCTTATAGCAAACTCATTATTTTTCGAAGATTTAGTCTCTAAACGCCTTCTTGCACAGACGGGTAGTTTACCTGCTGAAGTTGTGACTGCTGCCAGAGCTCGAGGTCGTGAAAGGAAAATTACTGAAACGATGCAGGAATTACTCATTGAGTTGATTGACAATTCACTCCCCTTATCATCTGGAAATTAGTAATCTTTCTTCTTGGAAATCGAAGACTGAATTTATTGGTACTCAAGAGTGGGTTGAACAACCTGGACACCTCCACATAAGCTGGCAACTATTAATTGATCATAATTGCCAGTTGCGCAGGATTGAATGCCCAGGTTATTGGCTACCGAACTATCATTTTAAAACTCTTGTCTATCAATTGATGAATGCACAAAGGGCACTAGTTCAGCAATGCCATTCTACACTATTGCCAACCTGGAACCTACTGGTTATGGACTTGAAATAGCTACCGACTATTTAGAGAAGTCGGTAGCTATTTGTGGATAGAATGTCTTGGATATAGGTATCGAACTAACCACAAAAATATGAGTCCAATAGGATTCGAACCTCGAACCGACCGGTTGTGTACGTGAATTCTATTCGGCTATGAAAATGGCTAGATGAAGTGTTACGATCTGTACCGCAAAGAAAAGAAGCTTCTCCCACCAATTCTGCAGGAGGTCACCTCTCTGCGAACCAAGTATTGTCTTTCCAGCTTATCTATGACAGTATTCGTAATTCTCTGATATGTAGAGAAAAGATTGTCCTTTTACTATGCGTATATGTTCGTCAGTTTTGGTAATCGATTCGGCCTTTTTCCACCTAGACCTCCCGAATTCTAGCGGTGAGAAAATCCTCATCGAATTCGATAAACCCCTGAGGAAGTCCCCAATTCACTCTTCTAAAACCACCCTTGCGTTTCCCTCTATAAGTATTGAATCGCCATTTTCTATCAAGGCCACAATACCAGGAACTGGGTTTTTAAACCGAACGAATCTGAATACGGATATACTGGTCTTTGTCTACGACTATGCTCGTGCAATGTCAGATGTGTTCCACGTCGGGGAAAAGAGAATTCGGAAAAGGTAAACAAACTCGATGTCAAGAACGGGTTAAAATTCTCAAAGTTCATAGGAATAACAAGTTATTTAAGCACCAGGGACAGCGCTTCCCTGGTGCTTCTCCCACAACCGGGCGTACATCTGCGCCATCTCCGCAACGCGCCAAACAGCGACCGCAGCCATGCCGTGGGCGAAGATAGTGAAAAGCGGAGTGGTGATCTCGATGTAGTAAGCCCAGCACTGCCGGGTGATGCCCCACAACTCGAGGAAATAACCCAGACTAATGGCTCCGACAAATGTCAGTACAGCCGTCCGGTGATTGGTGAGATTGATGGTAATCAGGATGCAGGCAAGAGTTGCCGGTTCCCCCAGCGCTTCATCCTATCGAACCACCACACTCCAGCTTTTTGACAGCAATCCAGTGACTCAATATAATAGTGAATACAGATCATGTTGACGCATGCTGTAGAGAAAAATGATCTGATCCATACGCGCGAATCGGGGTCATCTCAGACAGAAACGGAGGAACGCAATGCAGGTCAAGCAAAGGATACTGGGTAGGCATCTTGTCATCTTGGTCCTGGTGATCGGCCTTTTATTATCACGGCAAACAGGTCCCGTAGTGTCTACCCCCGCGCCACCCGATGCAGTCGTCGCGGAGTCACCGTTGCGTCTCGCCGGGACTTCGTTTGACCCCTTGAGCACCACAGCTTCGGACAATGTAGCCAATGAGCTACAGATCTCATCCTATCCTGGAGATGGAACGGGCTACTACATAGTCCAATTCAAGGGACCAATCGGCGCGTCTGACTTAGGTGCGCTGGAGACGATTGGAGCAGAAATCTTCGACTATATACCCGACTTCGCCTTCATCGTAAAACTCAACTCTACCAGCCTCGCGGCTGCCGGACAGATGCCGTCAGTGCGTTGGGTGGGACTCCATCAACCGGCCTATCGGCTGACCCCGGAGCTACGGGCTCGAACCACCCTCGCCATTGATGCTAGCCACGATCTCCAAACAAGAGCTGACGGCAAGATAAGTACCCCAGAGCTACTGAATGATGGACCATTGACGCTGGTCATCAGCGTATTCAGGGGAGAGGCACTGGGACCGATCAAGGCTCGCATCGAAGGTCTGGAGGGCACAATCCTGGATGAGAGTCAAACTGAGTGGAAGAGCAAACTAAAGGTATCACTCCCCACAGCGGCACTCACTGACGTTGCAGCGATCTCCGGTGTACGTTGGATCGAACAGGCGCCACAATGGGAGTTAGCCAACGATGTAGCCGACAACGTGATGGCAGTGCGCGAGGTCTGGGATACCGAAGGGCTCTATGGTACCGGACAAGTCGTGGCCGTGTGCGATACAGGACTCGACCAAGGATCTACCGTCCCGGCCTCTCTGCACAATGATTTTGAGAACGGCAGCGGTGTCTCGCGCGTTGTAAGGATCTACGATCGCGTCGGTGATGGCGCAAATGATGTCAACAGCGGTCACGGGACACATGTAGCCGGTTCCGTACTAGGCAATGGGGACCTCTCCGGCGCGACGCCCGTTTCGCACACCTACCCCGAGTCTGCTCGCGTGGGGATGGCACCGGAAGCCGGTTTGATTTTCCAAGCGGTAGAGAATAACACCAATGGGGCCCTGACAGGCATCCCACTTGATCTGAACACGCTTTTTGCTCAAGCCGACAATGGCGGGGCGCACCTACAGACCAACAGCTGGGGCAGCGATGTGGCCAGTATGTACACCACCGATTCGGAAGATGTGGATGAGTATATCTGGGATCACAAAGACTACGTGATTTTTTTCTCCGCGTCCAACGCAGGCATCGACAACAATGCCGACGGCGTTGTCGATCTGTATTCAATGGGTAGTCCCTCCACCGCCAAGAACTGCATCACAGTAGGCGCGTCCGAAAACAACCGCCCCGCCATCTCGATGACGTGGGGTAATGGATGGCCCGCTGATTTCCCGGCCAATCCGGTGCGTGACGATCGTGCAGCTGACGATACTTCGGGACTGGCGGCATTTAGCAGCCGTGGACCCGCGCTGGACGGTCGCACCAAGCCCGACATCGTGGCCCCGGGGACATGGATCGCCTCAACCAAGTCGACCGTCGCATCGGGGAACGGTTGGGGCGCCATTGACAGCAACTATATGTATATGGGCGGAACCAGCATGTCAACGCCGTTGGCCGCCGGCGCAGCGGCTTTGGTGCGCCAGTTCTACACCGATAGAGAAAGCATCACGCCCTCGGCCGCATTGATCAAAGCCACATTGGCCAACGGCGCAACGGATATCTATCCCGGCCAATATGGCACCGGTACAACGCAGGAGATATCCGTCACCCGCCCCTCCAACGTCGCCGGATGGGGTCGCGTCGATGTGCAGAATAGCATCTTTCCCACGGCACCACGATCGATGATATATATTGACCAAACCACGGGCCTGAACACCGGAAACACCGACACATATACTTATGTCGTCCAGAACGCCGCGCAACCTTTACGAACAACACTAGCATGGAGCGACTATCCCGGCTCTCCCGTGGCAGCCGGTGGCTTGGTCAATGATCTGGATCTGACCATCACCGGGCCCGGTGGCGCGACGTACTATCCCAACAACGCCAACCAGCGCGGTGCCAACCAGCAACTAGCCTACGATGATGGCTCTGGAGAAAACTACTGGACCTGGAATTCAGGGACACAGGCTGCTGTGCGATTCACACCCACTACATATCCGGCCCATCTGCAAACGGGGCTGTTCTACCTGGGGGCGTTCAGTTATCCCAAGACCTTTACCTGGTATATATACGCCGGCAACACGTCCGGACCTAGTTCGGTATTGGCGTCCGGCTCATCCACGATCCGGGCGAACACGGCATGGCATGCCATTGATTTCTCATCCGCGAATGTTGCGATCCCAAGTGGAGATTTCTTCCTGGCTATCGAGTTGCCTGATACTGACTTGGCGTGGTTCTACGATACCTCGGCCCCTAGCAATCGTAGTTGGGATTACGATGGCAGCACCTGGAGTTTGATCACCACGGAAGACTATCTCATCCATGCGGTTGTCAGCCAGGCGGCTGCCACAACACAGCAGGATCGTGTTAACAACCTGGTGGGCATTGACATCCCCAGTCCTACAACGGGGACCTACACACTAACGGTCACCGGCTACAACGTACCCCAAGGGCCACAGCCCTATGGACTGGTTGTCTCAGGAATCGGTGGTATGACTGCCTCCCCCCCAACACTAGCGGGCATTCCAGATCAGACACTTAGCGTGGGAGAGAGTAGAGATTCTGCCGTCGATCTGTGGTCGTATGCGTCTGATACCCAGGATGCAGATAGCAGTCTAGTCTTCTCGATCACCAACTCCCCTCCGGCCGGCGCGGGCATCTCACTGGACACGAATCGATATATCGACATCAACCCGGTTGTGGGTTGGACAGGCACCGCCAACGTAGTTATTCAGGTTCAGGATACTGAGGGGATGACTGATACAGATACCTTCCGGGTGATCGTGCTAAATCACGTTCCCGATATAGCAACTGCCCCCGCCACATTCGACGTGACTCTGGCCGTGGATGAAGTCGTTACCAGAACCCTTACTATCAGCAACACCGGAACGACAACGCTGACCTTCTCGCTCAGCGACGGCGGCACCTCGTGGCTTTCATTTGCCCCCATTGGAGGCAATGTCCCTGCGGGCAACTCGCGGCTGATCGATGTGATCTTCGACGCAACAAGCCAATCCACCGGAGACTACAGCACCAATGTGACGGTCAACAGTAACGACCCCGACGAGGGCACAGTGACGCTACCGGCAACATTGCACGTATCGTCCACCCCTGTCACAGCCTGGTACGTCTATCTACCGTTAGCACTGAAGAACCTCTACACGGGCCCCATCAATCTACCCAATGGCGACTTTGAGGCAGGTCCTACGGTCTGGGGTCAATACTCGACCTATGACTGACCGCTGATCAGGACTGCTCCTGGTCGCTGTTGTTGTGGTTGCTGTTCTGGGCTAGGGGTACCGTGCCGCATCCATACAGAATGGTTCTCTGGCGGAGGCGAACGCCACGGTCGCTGCCACAGCACAGGCAGCCGAAGCACAGGCCCAGACCGCGCAGCAAAGGGAACACAAAAAGTGTTGAAACTTACACGTTATATGGGCTCACGAGGATGTGGTTGGCATTTTGTGCCAACAAGACCTCGAACCGATTGGTTATGAGCCCCAAATTATAGCTACCGACTATTTAACTAAGTCGGTAGCTATTGTGTTTACTTGAAAACTCCTTTAGTTGGAGTTTTTGCCATTCATACCTGATCGCGAGTTATATCCCCTGTTTTCAGGGAGCACCCCAGTCATTTCGCCGATTGTAACGCCGTCAAGCCCTCATCGGTAATCTTGTAACCACCACCAGCGTGCTTGACCAACCTCATTTGAAGCAGAGGCTTCGCCAGTTTGTTGGTAAACGTTGGAGCCATCGGTGTCAGGGGCATACCAAACCCCTTTACCACATGAACGTAAGTTTTCTTTTTCCCGTCAGAGAGTATTTCCAGAAAGCGCACCTGGTCATTAGATAGCATCATCTGCACACCTCCGCTTGCCGCATAACATGTGTTCGATAGTCACGCATCCTCATTAGGCAGGCTCGGGCGGGGGGCACCATCCAACCTTAACAAAAGTCAAAATCACGGTTGCCGGAAATGGCGTTACCCGCGGCTTCGAACGCCTTGAGGACTGCTGCTGGATCGCGGACCTAGTCTGCCGGAACGCCGAGTTGCCATTCTTCCGCGATCTTGCCACCGGCAAAGCGATAGTTAGCGATGACAAGTAGGCGGGTCGGCTTTCCGGTCGACGCGTCTGTGCCACCCACCGTCCAACGTATCGCTACCTTGTCCCCTTCCGCGATCATGTCATCAACAATGAACTGGATGTCGGGCGTGTTCTTGAGAGCACCGCGCACGAACTGCTTGACGCCCTCCGAGCCCGGCATAACATCGGGGAAACCGGGATCGTGGAGGACGTAATCGGCAGTGAAGATCTCGTCCACCAGCTTGTCCAAAGTGCTCAGGTTACTTGCGTTGAAGGCCTCCTCCATAAAACAGCGGAGGACCGCCTTGTTCTGTTCGGTTGACGTAGTATTTCTCCTTGTGGGAATTGAGATCTGCTCAATGCGAGTCGCGCCTGGCTTTCCGTTTGACTGCGAAAGCAGGATGTGTTCTTTGGTCAAGAGGCATTCTTTCTTCCTTCGTCTATGGCTACGCACCTTGCACTCGCAGTGAATTACAATCGACTGCAAGTGCAAGATCGTTTGACAATAACCTGCTGGACTGTACCAGCAAGAGCAGACGAGTGGTTACTTCTGCACATCCAGTCCTGACCCTTAACGACAGCCTTGGTCGCAGGTACGACGTCGTGCGCTACTGCGGTAGCGAGACGAGACCGAGTTGCTGCAGCCAGCCGAGTTCGTCAGACCACTCCCAGTCTTCCACCATCTGACCGCCGTCCAGGCGGCTGATGACGATCCCTGTATACGTGATCGAGTTACCGGTCGGAGGGACACCCATGAATACACCTTGGTGAGTACCGCGGACTGTATAGCGAAAGGCGACCTTGTCTCCCGAGGCAAAGATGTCCTCCAGCGTAATCCGCAAGTCCGGAAGCGCGACACGGATTGCAGCAAGGCCTTGTTTGAAGCCTTCTCGGTCGGACACCGGCGGCCTTGGTCCGTGGTATACATAGTTGGCGCTGTACACCTCGTCTATAACGTCCAGGTTCCCCTTGTTGAACGCTTCCTCACAGATTCGACGGATGGTAGTCATATTATCTTCTGTTGTCATTGGAGTTGTTCCTTTCATATTTTTAGCACTAATTTGATCTGGACCGACAATGGACGTTTCGTCTTTCGGATCACCTTCTTTTCTTAAATTCGGTCGCTGGAGGGCACCGCGTAGTGCAGTACATCCAGCAGGTTGTGATCAGGCAGCGTCCTATGCTTCGTCCTACACTGGCGGTTGTGGTTCTCCTGACGCGTGAATACCCAGCAACCGCCGGGCGTTGTCTCCCAGGATCTTGCGCTTGTCCTCTTCACTGAGGAAGGACGCCTCCCGGATAGCACTCACCGCGACGGGGATCATCTGTGGTGCGTTCATCTGGTCAGAGCCAAACATGATCTTGTCCGAACCGACCGTCTCCACGACCTGTTTCAGCAGCCGGTGAAACCCGGCGCGACCCAGAATCCAGTCCACGTATGCGACATCCATGGTGACGTTCGAGTGCGCGTACAGCATGTAGGTTGCCTGTTCGGTGAAGGGATAGCTCATGTGGCACATCACGATCTTGAGGTCAGGAAAGACTGCTGCGACATCCTCCAAAAGTAAAGGATTGCCGAGATGCACCCGGAAGGCAGAAGCTCCCCATCGATAGTAGTCAGGGCCATTCAAACCAGTATGAAAAAGGGCAGGAAGTCCTCGCTCCTGGCAGATACGATACAGCGGAAAGAAGCGCTCATCATTCAGGGCGATACCGGCATAAGGCATAATGAGTTCTCCCAGTGCCCGAAAACCCTGATTCTCGACCGCGTCTGCAAAACGGGCAGCCTCCTCATCGGGATCAGAAGGGTTGGGAACGGCATACCAGGCAGGAATGAAACGGTTGGGCGCGCGTTTGCACCATTCAACGGTAACGTTGTTTGGGCCACTGAGCATACCTTGGCTTATCCCCAATTCATCCATTTGGGCCAGGGTATCCGCGAAAACTTGCTGGTTCAATGTGGCAAAATTATGAGGAGTGGCAAGCGCGGAGATGTCTTCTTCGAACCATGCGTGCAAATGAAGATCAATAATGTCGATCTGATCTGTTGTCATAAGTTACATTCTCTTGGAATAATCACAGCGATGTTTTGCATCGTCCTCGTGATTAAGAGCCGCCCAACAATAATGTAACGGAAATAAAATGATTTAGGGTTAAGCCGCGCTATATAATCTATCCTTACCTATTACAATAAGCCCAATTATATGAATGTCAATAGTGAATTTTCTATCACGTAAAATGTTACCGAGGAGGTACCCTGATCACTTTCGTAACATTTCCTATTGGACACGACATATCACTGTCTACCTTTAGGTATTGACATGGTATCAATCTGCGTAATTACATCTCACATATAGCTACCGACTTATTCATATAGTCGGTAGCTATATGTGAGATGTGCCAGTCTCATAAATTTTCTGCTCGAGCAGTAAATTGGTAAACTCTATGTCCGTATGTGAACATAGGGGCATCTGTTGGGTGCACAATATCGGACAACGGAATCATTTCGCTTTACGCTTTATTTTTTTTACTCATGCACATTCACCAGCGTGCCCACATCCGCGAAGTTGAACAGCCATTCCGCCATATCATTGGGCTGGTTGACGCACCCGTGGCTCATCTGCGTGCCGAAGTTGGCGTGCCACGTGACCCCGTGCAGACCGTAGCCCTTGTAGAAATACATCACCCACGGCACGTCCTTGATGTAGTAGTCCGCCCCCGCCATATCATCCAGCGGCAGCTTGATCCAGATGCGGTATTGCCCCACGGGCGTGGGCGTCTGCGGCAGCCCGGTGGAGACCAGATAGCTTTTCACCGGGGTCTGACCCTCAAAAGCAGTCAACCGCTGCTCGCTGAGGTCCACGTCAATCCAGTGCCCCTCGTCGATAGCCCAATCCGGAATCTCGGGGGTGGCTGTGGGCACAGGGGTGGGCAGTGGTGGCGCCGGAGTCTCGGGTAAACCCTCCGTGCTGAAAGCGGTCACGATGGATTTGTAGACCCATCCGCGTGAACCATTGAGGGTCACCGCCCACCATTCCCCGCTGTACCCTTCGATCGGCGCTTCATCCCCCGGCAGCAGCAGCCCGATCTTGTCGTAACCGGTGCCGGGTCCGCTGCGCACATTGACGCCCGATTCGCCGGCGATCAGATGCGGGAAAGCCGTTTCCGGGGTGGGCAGAGGCGTTTCTACGACCACGGGTGTTTCCACGACTGCGGGTGTTTCCGCCGCCAATGGTGTGCTGGTGGGCAGGACCTGCGTTGGTGTGGGGGTTGGGGACGGCGTGGCGGTCACCTGCGGTACAGCGGTCGCGTCACCAGGTGCGGCAACGACCGGCGATGCGTCAAATATGGCTGCCAGGTTCTGCCCGATCTTCATGGTCATGGCGATTACAAAGAAGGCGAAAACCAGTAATAAGACCGTTGATAAGAAAGCGATCAGTTTCTGTGATTGATTATGTGTTGTGTGCTCCATTGCATTCTCCCGTTCTCAATGTTTCTGACTATATAACGGGGAATGCAGCCCAAAAGTTCCATGAAATGGTGAGGTAAATCGCACCCTTATCGTGAGATCCTTCCCCACGATGCTTGATTTTCTGAACAGGAAGAAACAATTTTACTGTAGAGAATAAATGCAGAAACGAAATCTATCTGAATTTTAATATTAATTCAGGACCCTGTCCGTATTCTTCACCCGCATATCCACCCCAGTGGTCGACGATATCAAAATGATGATTGGTGACAATTTTCTTGAATTCTTCAGGATAGTAGACTCGCATCGGGACTTCGAAACTATCTTCACTGACAAGTGCATCATTTTCATAATATCTGAAAATCAACGCAGTATAGATTATCAAGGGTTTTCGATTTATTCGCACTCGTCTATAGTAGTGTTTTAATATTCCAGAACCAAAAGGTTTCTCGAACGATAGGATCTCCTCACCCTGCATATTGGCTTCCCAGTCGGAAATGAGCTGATCAGACGGAGTATTGGGATTGAAGACATTGAGTATGCAGAATCCGTTTGCTGATAAATGACGACGTATGACAGAGAAGACGCTATCCACTTCTTCATCATCCTCGATATTCTGAAATACGCGAAAAGGAGCGGTAATCAAATCAAACTTCTGATTCAACTCCAGACTGGAGATATCCCCTTTGAGGAGTTTGACGGAATTCTGCGTTATGTCAGAACGTTTCAGTTTTTCTCTACAGATATCAAGCATACCTGACGACTTATCTACGCCTACGACTGAGGCACACTTTCTCGATAACGGGATAAGGACCCTTCCTGTTCCGCATCCCAATTCAAGGACCATACTATTTCCATCCGGTGAAAGATGGTGACTATAAAAATCAATATCGCCTTTAAGATCGAAAGATACATCGTACCAGCGCGCGACTTCTTTTCTCAAATCATCCATTTTTATGTCCTATGGGTTGCGTTCACCTGACAATGGTGATAATAGCCGTTCAGTGTGCATCACTTTATTCGGATTTATTCTGTTTTTTAAGTCGTTCATTTAATTCCCATAATGCATTCTTATTGCTGTCCCAATGCAGCTTATCGTATGCAGTCTTGTAATCAACCCATCGGTATTCAGTGTGCTCACTAGAGAGGACTATTTCCTTGTCATCAACGTCAACCGCAAAACAATATTCAGGTATAACATACAGGTCACGGTCCCAGGATGAAGCAGCACCGAAGTTGTCTTTTGGTACTGTATTTTTGGAATCGAGGCTGATATAGTCGGCAGTACTCGGCAGCCCAATCTCTTCTTCAGTTTCTCTTTTTGCTGCTTCAAAAGGTGTTTCAGTATCTTCACCACCTCCAGCTACAAATTGCCAGTATTTGGCATCGCTGCGTCTCAAAATGGCGTATTCGAGACCGGAAGGTTTTTTCTTGTATGGCAAAACAAGTATCTGAAAAGCAGCCCTCATTCTATTTTCACTCCGAACAATGCATAGACGGAACTTTTCCGTAATAGATGACTGCATTGTGTTGGTCCCGGAAGGGCACAATAATTGCAAGATTCAACTGAATCATATTTTGAATCTCTGTCAGCTTTAAAGCCTCAATCACCTTTCTTTGATGTTTCTTCCTTTGCCCGTCTGGGAATACCCTCGTCTCAGGTACCTCCGCCAGTATAACCACCCGTCACAATTGTGCTGCCGCTTACACTCCCGCCGATGGCTATGGCTCTATCACCGCTGGCGTTCACGTTGATGATATATTGTTGAAAGTGACGTGCGCTTCGTGCTGGACTGGTCTCACGCGCCGCCATCCCCGTGGGTATGGATGCCTCGGGCGCAAAGGAACCCAGGGATGTCGCGCCCCGGTAGAGCGATACGGGGAATGGACCAACGCCTTTAAGCACGGTCAATTCCGGTTCCTGGGTGTGATCAATCTCTTCAACAGCTTCTTGTATGGCGTAATAGATGCTTTCGTACAGTGCAAAAGCACTGATATAACCATTGTTATTGACCACGTAGCCTTGACCACGCAGACTGTCCACAACAGCCTGGGTGAAGAGTGACAGCTCTCCTCTGCCGATCCACGACTTTTGCTCCGGGCGGGATGCGGTAATGATAATCCTGCCTTCACCGGTGGAGAGCAGCGCGTCCGTGGCATTGGTAGGAAGACTGATACTGCCGAATGCCCCGTCTGTTTCCGCGAAGGCTAGATGCGGTGAAATCTCACCAGCGTGGCAGGCATTGAACAGCAGCAAAAGCCGTTTGGCAGGAATTGTGCGCAGCTTATCGAGTAATTCAGCTTCCTGTATGCCCGTGCCCTTCAGGACTTTGCCGTGGGAAGCTTTGGTGTCATACGTGGTCAGGTAGTAATTGCCGTCAGTTCCATAATCACCATGACCGCAGTAGAAGATCAGCACAGTAGCATCCTGACCCGTCGCTGACAGCGCGTCCAGCGCATCCAGAATCCCCTTTCGACTGGCTGTTTTATCATGGAGTAGCGTGACTTGTTCCTGGGGATACCCGCACAGTTCAGGATTATAGAGTACATCGCGAAGCGCTTTTGCATCGCGTACCGAGATGGGGATATTGGCTTTAGGCGTATACTGATAACTGCCCACGCCGATGACAAGTGCGTGTCCGTTGTTAAAATACATCTTTACGCTGCCTATTTAGAATGTTATTCATTTTTAATCACACCCAGTTTTTTCATCCGCTTCCATACGCGAGAGGCCACTTTAGAGCTGAACTCCAGCTCATTTTCAAACCAGAAATAGTCAGGACTTTTCTGTGTAAAATACCAGCGAATACCCTCCTGCAATGCATCATCATCGGGATATTGCTCCTTCGCCCTTTTTAATTCTGCGTTTAGCGTGTTGATGCGATCAAGTCCATAGGTTCCGGTATTGACTGTGCTGTGATCCGACACATTCCCACCGATGGCGATACTATGTGCTCCGGAAGCCTCGACTTTGGTTCCCTGCACATAATCACCATTGGATACGATCACGTTCTCAAGACCGATCTGCAATTGGTGGATGATGGTATCGCGCAGATCAATCACACCCGATGGATGAGCGTGCTCAATATATTGATCCAATAATTTGCGCAGTCTGTCCTGGGCTTTGAAGGCGCCAATCGCTTCGGCCTGCTGGTAATACCATTTCCTGAAGTCAGCGGGGAAATGTTCGTGCAGATTCACCAGACCGAATAGAAATCCGATTTGCTTGTCAGATAATCCCGCATCTGGCTGCATAAGTTTTCCGGCAGCCCGTTGACTCACCAGATCCTGCAGTTGGCGCGTGTAATATTCCGCGACCATCTTCTGTGATGTAGCCAGTTCGTAAGCTGCTGTTAATTTCCATTGCAGGAACAGGGGAAGCTGCTTCCTTTGGGACCAGGCATTCGTCATCATGAGTGTACTGTTCGATTTGGGCAGGAAAAGGTCACCTTTTTCTAATCCCCAGACACTGTGATAAGCGCTTTTGTCGATTTCTTTCTTCTGATATTCTTTATCTTTAACCATGATGCCGTAAATTTCATTAGCGGTGAGGATAATCTGCTTCTGTTCTCTGATGAATTGCAGTAAATAGTCGTGCAAGATTTTGCTTAGCTGAGAAGCCCACGCTGTATCGTTGCCGTACAGGCTTTCTCTTATCCTTATGTATTGCTCTATGACTTCCGGATGCTCAGTTTTGAACTGCTCTGCACGCATACGCGTTTCATTATCTGGTTCTCCGTACAGATATATCTGGTCATCGTAATCTACAGCCCAATCCCAATATCCCACATCCGGGAATTCCGATCTGATTGACCGAAGCTTTTGATAGTATCCGGCGTCAATTTTATATCTGGTGCTTAAAATCCTGCGCAGCTGCCTGCTGTCCTCTAACAATTCACAAAACCGGTTTAAGGAAAAAAAATACTTTGGGTCAAGCAATTGGTAATGTATGTTTTTGACATATTCATACAGGTTGGTATCTAATTCATCAGCCCAGAATTTCTTCTGCTTTAACGCGACATTTTTCCACAAATTGTGAACAGGCAGGTCGGTACCGTAATTTTTATTTAAACCAGCCTTAACCGTTTCCCATGTGTCATCAGGTAACTGATCCAATCCCTGGATAGTTCTGTAGATTTGTGCTTTGGTGATTTCATACGGCCTGAAATCCGCATCTTTGATATGGCCTATGGGCATGATGCGAATAGAATCGTGGATACTTGACCCAATGCTTTGTTGCTCTTCAGCGAAAAAGGCATGGCTGATTTTGTTCCATATGGCACTATAAAACGCGTCCAGCGCGCCGGAGAAATCATCAGCAACATTCACGGCTAACGCGTCTGATGCATAACTGAGCTGCCCGGTCTTGATGGCGTGCAAGTATTGGATTATGCCATCATAGGGTATGGCAGATTTGGATTGCAAGGAAAGTGTGAGATGCAGGTAGAAGACGCCGTAAGGGTAAATGTGGATATAGAACCTGTTGTTCTGCGAGATGTCCAGAGATGGTGAGGATCTGTGAATATTCTTGATGAATTGCCCTATTTTGGGTGCAAATTGGATTTTCTTTTTATACGGAACCAGAATGGGATTATGTAAAACTTTATTGAATATCTCACTGCGCAGATATGTGCAATTATGGAGATTGAGATATCTCCATCCATGGTCGTCGTCATCTGGATCTTTCCAGCGATTGTTCAGCAACAGGCGATTGGGGATGTTTATCTTTGTATTGAATTCCAGCTTGCCGATATGGGGAATGAAATAGTCTTTCTCCCATAGGTCAATCAATGGCTTCAAGGATTGGGTTTCTATCACACGGTGAAGCGCAGAATGAACAGATTCTATGGCTGATCGAAAGGGTTCCCGTACAATCTCCATATCCTCAAGCATCGCGGGCACAAAGAATGCTTTTGAGAAAATGGCGTAGATACCCCTGATATCTGGTGCGCTCACCCGTCCCCCCATGGTTCTGCAAGAAAGGCGAAGGTGGAATGAACCTGAAAGGCGAACTTTCAGGACGAAGGCGAGATATCATATCAGGACCCTTGCCGCATTCCACCTTTGTCTTTATTATATGAAGTATTATATGGCGCGTCAACTGACTGATCCAAAACGTGTGTCCGTCACTTTTCCGCAGAATAGAACTGGATGCAAACATCCTGGCAAAACAGACATTTGTAGCCTAGCCCCCTTGTGGGCGATTCCGGTAACGATATGGAACGGGCACAAGGCCCTAGACTACAAACCAAAGCGTGTCCCGAGCTGTACTTAAGATCCGCATAACAGCCGTCTGCAAAAATGTGGCGGACACCCGTGGTGAAAGGTGTGTTTCAGAAAAGGCCCCAGGAAGGGGGGCGAGTTCCTGAAGCAGCCCGGAACAGACTACTTTCGTTGAACGCCTTAACTCCCGCGCCGCTTTTTTTATCCTGAGGTGTAAGGTTTGCTCTGCAAACAGCATCAGTCCATATGAAAAACCTCTTCCATGTCCGCCCACCAATCATCAGGTCCGGCGGAGTCCACCGGTTGCTGCATGGCTTTCATAATTCGCTGCCATTCCTGTCCCCGGGGATTGGGACCAACCCGTTTCATATCGGCTTCAAAATCATCGCCAGTATATTCAAAATATGAGAACAGCAAGCCATCGCGGTAATAAATGGAGTAGTTGTGCATATGACGCTCGTGCATGCCCTCCACCAACTCAGGCCAGATATTGGCGTGATACTTCTTGTATTCTTCAAGGCACTCCGGTTTCAACTGGATAACTCTCCCAAAGCGTTTCATTCCATTCCTCCATAAAAATAGTATCTGGGTGACGAATACATTGTATACGAAGTCTATTTATGCTGAAACAGAGGGTGCAAATCTGAGCCTGGAATATCCGGTACAGATGCGACTGGATAATGGACCAGAATGCATCTCGCAGGCGTTGGCGAAGTGGGCTGTTGACAACAAAGTTATCCTGGCCTTCATCGAACCGGGGAAACCGGCGCAAAACGCTTATATTGAACACTTTAATCGTACGTTACGCGAAGCAGTGTTGGATGTAAACTGATTTACGACTATGCAGGAAACGAGGAATATCGCTGAAGACTGGTTAAAGAACTACAATGTTATGCGTCCTCGGTATCCATAACATTTCCAGGCTACAAAAGGTTAGTACCGCTCCAGTAGAACTAGAGCACTGTTCTCTCCGGAGTAATTCATACCAATTCGGTAAATATCTTCAAGAGCTGCAAGAATGAGTTTATCTTCTCCTGGGTAGATGTGAGAGAAAACCATCCAGAATCGATCTGGCGAGTCAACTATAGCATCGAGCACTGCTTGTTTCTTCTGTTCAGGCGTTAATTGGCGGATCCACCGTCCATAGAAAATACCATTATTTGAACAATAAGAGGCTGTTATGCCTTGCCAACAGTGTTTATACCACGTAGGAGGTACTACCTCAGAAGTGCCAGCGACTTCTAACTGATATCGGAATCCAGGTACAGCGCCATAGTACACATAAGTGGCTTCATCTGGTTGCCGCAGTGATAGCCATAATTGCGAAACTGAGCGTAGATCTTCCTGTGGTTCAATGGGAGATAGACGGGCAACCAAAACTATCAGGCAAAGTAACGACAATCCTGATATATTTCGCAAAGACAGTAGTGTGTTCAGGGATAGTAGGTTTGCTATGCCAGCCGCAGTGCAACTCCAAAACAGAGAAGCAAGAATCAAAGAATGTCGTACCCCACCGAATGGATATGCCCCCAACCGTCCAATAAAATAGTAAATCAATAAGCCAACTACAAACCACACCAAAGGTAAACGTAGCTTGTATCTCACGCTAGTCAAAAGCAGAAAAACTGCCGGCAACCATATCACCCATTCATGCAACGCTGGCCAGGGCCAGCCATTAGGTTGGTATCCCATAAACTGATAGATAAGAAGAGCTTTTGTCTGAGTAAAGAAGCGTTGGAGTTCTTCCTGGTATGGGCCTACTGAATACAGGAATGCCATCCTATTAGCAGTGCCGCTAAAGCGAAACATTTGGTCAGGCATCCATCCGAAGGCAAGGGGAATAATAAGGATGCTGCAAACACTCCCAGCGATAATCAATTTAAGGAGACTGCCCCATTTTTGCTTAGCGATAGTATACATCAAGCAGACCAGGGTCGTGGCTCCTATAGTCACCGCTGCACCATAGTAACTGTAAACAGCGACAACTCCAGATATCGCCCAAAGGATGGACCATTTCCAGGTGTTTTCTCTTATCAATAAATACAGGAATACCAAATTCCAGGTTAACACAAACGACATCAGGGCATATTGTCCTGCCTCTTGAGCAAAACGAATATCTGGTACAGAAATAGCCATCAATATACCTGCAACGAGACTGGCTTTCTTCCCAAAAGACAATCTAGTTAAAACGATAACCCCCAATATGCCAACCACGCTGAATATCAAAGACAAGAATCGGGTGAAAAACTCTGTTTGTCCCACTTTTAACCAAAAGTGTAACAGCAAGGAATACACTGGAGGATCAAATAAGGATATTTTCACCGTGGGTAAAATATCAGGAAGTGGAGATCGAGCAACCCAATATTCCAATGTTTCATCAAACCAGAGTGATCGCTCCCCCAGGTTATATACTCTTAGTGCAAACCCTAGCAGAATTATGATCAAACACAGGGTACGATAAATGAATAGATTGCTTTTGTTGTTGCCCATATCTTCAACGGTCATTTCACGCTCATAATGCAAAACCATCATGAAGATGATTTGCTAGCTGCTCAAGTAAGATTCTTATTATAAGTTGCGCATCCAGCGCCTTTTGCATTAACATTCCGGCGACATTCAATTCTCTACCAGAAGGGGATTTGTTTTGCTGTTCGATGATTGACCTTTTTCTGAATACCATCAGACACTTTGAAAGCCGGTTAAAAAATGATTCACGACTGGATCAAAACCAGTATACGCACTGCATACCTGTTTGTCAATTGGCGACTCGGTTCTGGGTGTACGTCACATTTTTGCATCCTATGCTCTTAGGGCGGTGCGGAATAGTCTTCTCGTGCAACCAAAGTTGATTCCCGCGCCGCTCTTCCTTCACCGTAGAAGGGTGTGCTCGGTCTGCCCTGGGCAACCGACACAAGCAAAGCGGATCCCCTTTAAACCAGGTGGCGGGGCGGAGGTCTCCCTTGCATGCAGTAGCTACCGTAATCCGCCCCGCCACAGCATCCTGCTCAAGGCAAACCATTATATTATTGGCAAAGTGCGGAGTATGCTCACTTATTACCGTTGCGGAAAACTGACGGACACCCACTATGCTTCAGCCCTGGTAATATTCTATCAATGATTATATAATATGAATACAATTCGAATCTCATGTTTCGCTTTCATTCTATCCCGCTGGTCTCGAGTCGAAGCCATGATCTCCAAACCCGCGTTGTTCGCTTCGAAGATACGCCATTACGAGATCAGCCACCCATGTCTTTTTTTCTGATTTTGCGCGAATAAACCAATTTACTCAATATTGATTTATTTTAATGGGATTACATTATAGATGAGAATAAATCTGACAGAGATTCAAGTCATTTCTAAAAGAAACGGATGTGTCGCACGCGAACCGCTTGGATAATCATCGTTCTTCGTTGATACTTGTTGTCTATGTTTATAATCTGATAGAGCGTAGATTTCACCAAAACTTCAAAAGGAGACAAGCATGAACCGCAAGAAGATACTGTCGTTGTTTGTGATTTTGATGATTGGAATGTTGCTAACACCACAGTCAATTTTTGCTGATCCGGTTGTCAACATTTTTGTATTTGACGACATGGAGCACGGCGATCCATTTGGTAACGGCTGGTTCACTTTCCCAGGCTCTGTCGGTGGTGGAGGCATTGGACCCAACAGCACCGACTTGCCACCTGAACAGGGCGGTGCCTATTCACTCGAGACAGGTTGGGGATCAGGCGGAACGCCAGGGTTTTTCGGTGGGTTTGGTAGAACATTCCCGATCGATTTAAGCAAAAGCGGGTACTTTAGTTTCTGGATTAATCCTGACGCTGGACAGGATTACACGCTGGAGATAAATCTACAGGACGACGACAACGGCAATGACGTAGCCGATCCTGGCGATGACGACGAGTTCCAGTATAACTGTGTGGTGTCGGCAACCAGCTCTTGCGCTATCAGCGGTGAGGGCTGGCAGCATATCTCCATTCCACTGGCTAACTTCTTCGATGATAACTCATACTTCACCGGCGGTAATGGTGTGCTGGATGCTGTGCCCACCACGCGTGGGGGTAACGGTCAGCTTATCAACGTTGTGGTCGCTGTAATCGGTAACAGCGGCTCAGACGCGACCTTTCGCACGGACTACTGGGCTTTCTCTGATGTGCTCATCGATGATTTTGAGGACGGTTTGCCCGGTGGGACAGATGGGGATGGTCTCGCAATCGGTTTCTATACCTTCCAGGGTGCTGGTAGTTCTGTCGCGATTCTGGATGCCAGCACACCACCAGCGCCACTTCTGCCGCAAGTTGGCGCATCGAACACTGTTATGCAGATCGATGTCGAAGTAACTTCCTATGCCGGGGTGATCCATGCATTCGAAAATTCAGCCGTGGACACCTGGGTTCCTCAAGATTGGAGCAG
The DNA here is from genome assembly GCA_963700595.1 of uncultured Chloroflexia bacterium. Classification (GTDB taxonomy): domain Bacteria; phylum Chloroflexota; class Anaerolineae; order B4-G1; family SLSP01; genus PWVB01. The sequence goes on along the minus strand of CAVOYE010000003.1, from coordinate 21,132 downwards.
CTACGGCGGTATGGCCTTGTGGTTGTATGGGAATAATAGCGGTACACAACTCTTCATTGATCTGCTTGAGAACCGCAATCCAGGTTCAACGAGAGATGACGCTGAGCGCTGGACGGTGGCGTTTACTGACGATTTCTCGGGCTGGAAGTACCTGGCGTTTCCCTTTACCGACTTCGTGCGCAAGGATATCGGGAACGGCGCGCCAAATGACGGCCTTACGCTGGAAGAAGTACATGGTTGGGCCTTTGGCACATTGGGCACCGGTGGTCCGCTCGTTTTTTATATGGATAACGTTAGCCTGTATGGTGTTGCTGAAGTACCAGAACTGGCAGTTACATATTCTGCGTCTGAATACGCGGTTGTGGAAGGGGCGGATGGCGTCATAACTGTCAAGTTGACGCGTGAGTTGGGCGCGGATGTGAATGATCCAGCACAGGTTAGCATCGATTACAGCATAGAACCTGGCACGGCTACTGCCGGTCGTGATTACACACCTGTTTCCGGCACCCTGACCTTTATGCAGGGCGATCCAACGGAACAGACATTCGTCGTTCCAACTTTCGACAACCCCAAACATGATGGTGATAAGACAGCGATCCTGCGCCTTTCGAATCCGGTCGATATCATACCTGGACCTACTATCCAGGCGGTCCTCGCGATTCTTGATGATGACCCGTTGGATCCAACCTTGCTCGACGATTTCGAGCGCTTTCCATATCTTTGGTATAGCGACAATGTAGAGCTGAGCACACTCGAAATTGCAGGCGGTGACCCAATGGCGATCCCGGAGCAGGGCGCGTACGAGCATATTCTGCAGGTCGATACTGCTATTGCGGTTGACATCGTCGTTAACGGCACGTTCTGTAACCGTGGCAACGGCGTTATCCCAGTTGCAATTTTAACAACCGACACCTTTGATGCTTTAACCGTTGATCACAATACAGTGCAGTTCGGCGACGCATTTGAAACACACCGTGTCAAGAAAACCGGCGAAGCAAAGCGCCATGAAGAAGACTTCGATGGAGACGGTGACCTCGACCTGGTTTTCCACTTCCGTGTCTATGAAACCGGTTACGGCTGTGATTCCGTGCAGTTCACACTGAAGGGTGAAACGTTCGATGGTCAACGCATTGTCAATGGCGGGAACGCTGGCTTTGGCCGGGATTTCCCCATCGGTCAGGACTGGACGCGTGCGGAAGCCTTGAGCTTCTGGTTCTACGGTACCAACAGCGGTGATGCTATCACCGTGCAGCTCAAAGACAATCGTACCCCCGACTCAGGCCCGTCGAGTTGGAGCATAGTGTGGAGTGATGAGTTCGACGACCCCACCGGGACGCCTCCAAATCCGGCTTATTGGAGTTACGAAATTGGCGACGGATCTGTCAATCGTATTCCTGGTTGGGGCAACAGTGAACTGCAATACTATACCAGCAGCACTGATAATTCTGCTACCGACGGGCAGGGAAACCTCGTTATCACGATTGATGAGGCTGATGGTTCCCTGGTTTGTTACTATGGTCCATGTGCGTACACTTCGGCACGCCTGATTTCGCAGTACAAGGCAGAATTTGCCTACGGTCGTATCGAGTCTCGAATTCGGGTTCCGGATGGCGCAGACGGCCTTTGGCCGGCTTTCTGGAGCTTGGGTACCGACATTGGAGAAGTTGGTTGGCCGCAAACCGGCGAGATCGACTTTATGGAGTATGTCAGCCGTCTGCCCAATGAAATCTTCGGCACGATCCACGGTCCTGGCTACTCAGGAGGTAGCAGCTTTGGAAACATCTACGATTTTGGTGAGGCGGTCTCCAATGATTTCCACACCTTTGCGATTGAATGGCAGCCCGACCTGATCGAATGGTATGTGGACGATATTCTCTTTCATACTGCAGCACCTGATGATGTGGCTCCAAATGCATGGGTTTTCAACGACCCGGTCTTCCTGATCTTCAACGTTGCAGTGGGTGGCAACTTCGGCGGCCCGGTGAGTCCGGATTTGACCTTCTCTCAAGAGATGACCATTGACTACGTGCGTGTTTACCAGGGTCCCGATACGGCTGAGCGTTGGGAAGCTACTTTTATCGACAACTTTGATGGCTGGCAGCAGGTCGTCATACCGTTTACCTCACTCACACGCAGCACAGAACAGCCCGAAGGTGCTCCCGACGATGGTCTCAATCTAAACGAAGTCTGGGGCTATGGCTATCAACTGCCGGAAGGCGGCACGACCAGCGGTATGGTGCGCCTGGACCAGGTGCGGTTGGAACTGATCCCCCCCCCGACTGAAATCACTGTGACGAACCTCAACGACAGTGGCGATGGATCACTGCGGCAAGCACTGGAAGAGATTGCCGTCGGCGGCACAATCACCTTCGACCCCACCCTGACCGGCGGTACGCTTCTACTCACGTCTGGTCCATTGGTACCGGTTAACAATGTCATAATCGACGCGGCAGATGCACCTGGCCTGAGTTTGGATGGCGGTGGTACTGACCGTGTCCTGATTGTTGATGCAGGACGGATCGTTAATCTGGCGAACCTCACGGTAACCAATGGCTACGGTTGGCTACTCGCCGGCGGTATTCTGAACAACGGGAATCTGACCCTCAACCAGGTCACGGTCACGGGCAATACGATGGCTACCGACGCTGGTGATTTCTGGCAGGGCGGTGGTGGCATTTACAACGGTGAAGGGGCCAAGCTAAACTTGATCGATAGCAGCGTCGTTTACAACACTGCCGGATGGTCCGGCGGAGGCGTTTACGCCTTCTTCAATACCACGACCACGATTGTGCGCAGTACCATCGCGGGTAACGTGTCGGATGATGTCGGAGGCGGTTTACGTCTTCTGGGCAATGCCGAAATCACCAACAGCACGATCAGCGGAAATCAATCTACGGGTTGGTATGGCGGTGCAATGTTTATGACGGATGGTATCGTGAATATGACGAATTCCACAATTGCCGACAATGTTTCCCCGTTAATATCGCCAGCAGCCGTCTTCGTCGGTACGTTTGGTGATGGAAGCGCCACGCTCAATCTGGTGAACAGTATCATTGCGAACAATCTGACGGAGGGCTGTTTCCTGGCGCCTTATGGAGCAGGTCCGGTCGCGATTAATTCGCTTGGCAACAATGTATTCTCTGATACCACCTGTTTCCCGGGTGCTAGCGATCAGATCGTGTTTGATCCGATGATTGGCGCCCTTGCCAGCAACGGTGGACCAACCCTGACTCATGCGCTGTTGGCTGGCAGTCCGGCGATTGACGCTGGAAACAGCACTGTCTGTCCGGCCACAGATCAGCGCGGTGTTGCGCGGGACGCAGCTTGTGATGTGGGGGCTTATGAATATGTCCCCTGATAGACAGATAGTCTGAATCTGACATAGTCGGCGGCGCAAAGCTGAAACTGGAAGCCGTCAATAGCTCGCTTCTCAATAGGTGATTTTATTTAGCAAACGATATGGAAGGTCAGGGTTGGTCTGTCTAGACCAGCCCTGATCATTTTTGGTAAGCGATCTGGTCTAGGTTCGAGTCCTCGTGGGTCTAAGATATCAAAAGACTGTGTGATAATTCACAATTGGTATTGACTTCTATAATGCGTCAATATCTATTGATAATTTTCACCTGGGTTCTTCCCAATTTTACCGTGCGTATACTCTCAGATATGCAGGATGGCATACATTGGAGATTGTTGAATTCAACTGCGATAGCCCTGCCCAAAATTGAAAAACCGCCATCTTCGGTGAGAAATCAGTTATAATAGATAGCATCATGCTGATGAACCGGATTTATATACAGTGCCACCGGTGAAGTCCGGAAATATCCACGCATGATACATAAGTTCGCAGGACGTGAACATCCATAATCAACTGACTTTGCCTGCTGCTGAAGATGAGCCCTGATTGACCCTGAGTGCAAGCTGTGTTTTCTACAGCCGCTGTGTTTTCTACAGCCGGTCTGGTAACCCTGGCAAGGATTCTGCCCCTTGCCGGGGTTCTTTCATATAGGCATGATAAAAGGAACGCGATGGCACACTTCACCTTTTGGCTCCGCTGCATCATCCGGTTTCTCAACCCGCGGCGCGTATTTGAGCACGGCATTGTCGTATGGCGCGCGCTTTTGCGCACAGGCATGGTCGCTCTGGCACTGTTATTGCTATCGATGGCGCAACCGCCGTCGCTGGCGGCGCCTTTGCTATCGGATCGCCCAGCTGACAGTTCACAGGCGCAGAATCAGGAGGCGTTCCCCAGCTATGTTGGCCTGGATGCCATCCACGTCAGCTATAGCTATGTAAGCACGTGCCCGGCATGCCGGCGCGAACTGCAGGTTGTCCTGCCCAACGGCACCGTTGGCGTTCTCGCCACGTTAGCGTCGGGTTCCGTCACCGACAGCTTTTACCATGCGGGATTGATCCCCGGACAGTACGGATACCGGATCGTAGAAACCAGACTCGTGGATGATAAGCCGATCTACACAACAACCTTGCGCTCCGGCACGGTGGATGGCGTGACCATCGGCGGTGCTATGCTTTTCAATGAAACCCTGAGCGATGCGTTTGCTTGTGAGAGCCTCCAGGGTGTGACCGTTCGCGATGGAAATAACCTGGTCCTGGACGGCGCCAGTCTCATCTCCAACTGCCAGATCAGTCTGGAGGGGACCGCTTCGCTCTCCGCCCAGAGCAGCGACTTCCTGGGCGGCACTTTGTCCATCGGCGGCGCCGGCACTGCGGATATCGTGGGCAGTACGTTTGGCGCTCCCATCATCCTGTCCGTAGGTCCTGAGGTTGTGGTCAATATCACCCAGTCCTATTTCTCTTACTTTGTGCAGATTGCCGGGTCCGCCCGGGCGTTGCGCTTCCAGAATAATGCACTTCGCTGACCTGGTCCGGCTGGTTGCACGCAGCGCGGTGGCGTTTGAGGACAACGTCTTCCTCTCCGCCATCAGCCTGGAAGACCAGACCAGCGGGGCGGACAGCTGGTGCCAGGACAACGGGCTGCGCCCCACCATCGAAGGCAACAGTTTTGTCGGGCGGACAGCCCTGACCTACAGCATCGTCAACTGTGCCGTGTCCGGTCTGCAGCCTGTGGATGCCGGTGCGAACTACTACGGCGATCCGCAGGGACCGGTCTACGGTCGGAATCCGGACGACCCCGTGGTGCCCGGTATTGTCTACGGCAAAAAGTGGCTGCAGCGCGGGGCTACCGTCCTACCCAATCTCTTCCGGCTCGTTTCACCTCTGAAAAGCGGTCGTCAATGGCAGGACCCCCGTACCTTTCCCCGCTTCTGGCTGAATGGCTATCGATTGGGGCAGCATACGGTCACGGATCAGATCCCTGATATTATACGCGGCAAGGAAAGCCTGCTGAGTGTTGATCTGGTCACTTCCCACGAAAGTGTGACGGACGCAAAGGTGTGGGTGATGTGGAACGGGCAGAAGGTTGAAGCTTCGAGCCAATCCTTATCATCACCGGCTCTGGTCCGCGACCCCGGTCAGCGCGCTGTCGTTCTGCGGAATGCCGGCAGCACCATCGATTTCTTTCTGCCCCCCACCACCGGGGTGACGGCAACGCTGGAACTCTGGCTCGATACACGGCAGGTAAGTGGCTTTGCCGATCCGGACAGCAATGGGGCGCTGACGAAACTCCTGGACCTGGACGTCAACTCTGAAAGCGCCTCCGCCTGTGGTCGGCATCCACATCGTGCCGGTGACGGTTGATCTTGTCACGCCCTCAATCCGCGCGATGCGGGCGACGCTGGAGAGCGTCACCCCGGCGATGCTGCCGGTGACGGCGCAGAATTTGCGCATCAGCGCCACAGGCTATTCCCCCGCCTGGAGCAGCGCCGCCATGCCCACAGCGGTCCTGCTGAACGCGGTGGCAACCGATCTGGTGCGCTACCGCCGGACGATGCAATACGACCCTGTAGAATTCCCAACCGGGGCGTTGATGGACTTTGTGGTGGGCGTGATGCCTGCCGGCAGCATGGGCGGCGGCGACGGCGTGTATATGAACCTGCGGCAGCGCATTGTGCTGGTGGATGAGAGCAAACCGGAGGCGGTTTTCCACGAATTGGGCCACGCGATCGGCCTTCATAATCTGATCGAGCAGTACAGCTGGCCCAAATACCCGCCGAATGGCCAACCCGTGGAGGGCGTGACGCTGCTTTATGAACCAGCCGGCGACGTCAAACGCCACGGTCAACAGCGCTTTCACGGGGGATTCGGGACGGATCGTGCATGCACCGGCGCCCGGGCAGTGGTGGCATGACCCGTATCTGGTCGTCGTCGATGTGATGGGCAATACCGCGCCATTCTGGATGCACCCCACCACGCTGCAGTCGTTTGAGAGCTTCTTTTACAGCCTGGCTGCGGAACCCCGTCCTGCTCTGGCTGTGGTGGCTGCAGATCCCAATCTGCGCCGGGTGATCGTGACCATGGACACCGAACGGGTGGAGGTGACGGAGACGTCCTGGTCTTTTGGCGAACGGCGCTGCGCTGCCTACCGGCCCCGCATCGAAACTGCGCGCCTTTTCCCGCGCGACGCGTTCACGGGAGCGGTTGGCGGTGCGGTTGGCGATCCGGACGTGATCCAGGGCGCGCTGCCGCTGTGCCTGGCGGCAGATCCCTGGACCTCCGCGCCTGGTGACATCGAACTCTGTTTGATGCCCATCGACGCGGGCGGCGATATTATGCCGGAATACTACACCTGCCGGCGGGTGCTGGCGCCTGAAGAGGTCAACACCGCCCGCCAGCGCGATGCGGCGGTCCTGTTCTTTGATGTACCGGTCTCTGCCACCACAGCCAGCCTGGTGACCACGCTGGGGCAGGCGCCCCCGCTTGTCCTGACCGCCAGCGCCACACTCGATGTGGCGTGGCTCGCGCCGTTGGCAGGGCAGACGCTGACCGAATCGGTGACGCTGCGGTGGCAATCAGAAGCCACCCTGCGCGATCCGGGGGGCGCCGCCGGGCAGCCCCTGCTGCACCAGGTCTCCGCCAGCAGCGACGGCGGCGCCACGTGGTCTCCGGTGGGGATGCCCGTCGAGGGGAATTCCCTGACCCTGAACACGGATTTCCTGCCATCCGGCGACCAGCTCGCGTTCCGGGTGACGGTCTCCGACGGCTTCCTCAGCGCTGACGACCAGGTGACCGGGCTGCATCTGCCCAACCGCCCGCCCGAAGTGGTCATCCACAGCCCCCTGGACGGCGACCGGGCTGCACCGGGCTATGCGTGGTTCCTGCAGGCCTGGAGCCGGGACGATATTTCCGGCGCGTCCCTGGCAGGCACGTGGCACTCGTCCCGGGACGGCGTCCTGGGCAGCGGTCCCGTGCTCAGTGCGGTGGTGTTGAGCCCCGGCGCCCACGTCCTCACCTATTCTGTTATCGATGGAGTGGGAACCCCCGGCGAGGCGCATGTGACCGTCACGGTCGCTGCCATGCCCGCGGTCGACCTGGCACTAGCGCCGGATGCGCTGGCCCTTACGATGCCCTGGCGCGACCCGGTGGTCGTCCAGGCGCCGAGGCTGCAGACAGGGATGCCCGCAAACGGTCACCTTGAAGCTGCGCAACACCGGCGTCCCGGTCACCGCGACCCTGCAGCTCTTCGCGCGCCCACCCGGGGGCGTTGAGCGCCTGGTCGCTGCGGAAACAGTGAACCTCGCGCCTTTTGAGACGCGCTGGGTCGGCGGGCTCTACACGGCGACGGTCACCGGCGCGCACCGTTTCCGTGGTGTGGTCACTGCGCTGTCGCCCCTGGACAGCGATGCCAGCTAACAACGCGCGCCAGTGGGATATAACGGCGCTGCCCCCTGCCAGGCTGGAACCATCCGCGGCAGCTGTGTTATTCACCGCGCCGGCTGGCACGCCCGTTGACCGCACCATCACCCTCCGGAATGCCGGCGGGATGGGCTTGATTGTCCAGCGGGCGGCGCTGGAAGAAGGCGCGGCGCTGTCCACCGGTTTCAGGCTGTGGGGTGATAACTGCTCGGGGACGGCGCTGGCGCCTGCCGAAACGTGCCGGGTGACGGTGCGCTATACGCCCACCGCAGGGGTCGAGGAGCAGGTCATGCTGGAGATCAGCGCGACGGACCCGGTCCAGCCTGCGCAGGAGATATTGCTGACGGGCAGGGTGGGCGAGCTCGTGACGGACACGGGACGCCTGTACCTGCCCCTGGTGGTGCGGTAGAGCAGATTTTCAATATCAAACCCGGCGCGGATGAAACCTGCATTCTGGCATTGAGTGACAACGAAATGGCGGAAGCTGCCCTGTGTTAGTCCGTAAAGTATGCGAAGATACCGCGCGATGTCCCCATGGTGGTGACAGGTGCTCCGGACATCATGAATTGATAACAAAGTGTTGCGCTTATGTAAAAATCGATGTAGTATAGGGGCAGGATAGACAATCAAATAGTGCACGATGGATGATGCTTCGGACAGCCATGGGGTTTCTGGTTGGAGGCGGGGGAATTCAGACTATTAATCTTATGTAGGCTATCAGTCATTTTGAATTATTAGGAAAAAGATGAAAAATAAACTACTAATTCCAGGATTCTCACTTGGTAAGATTGGACAATGTGCTGAAGATAATTACCCAATAAATGTTATCACTTCGATGGTTGTTCTATACTCCTGGCACCCTTCTATGGGCTGATGAAATTCTCATGTCTAAAGAGGATTTTTCCATTTTACATTATGACACAGCATTTCGCGATGAAACCGACCGTTTGTGTGCTCGTTTGCTGTTTGATCGACTTCAATCTGAAGGTATTATTTCTACATTTGTTCCAGAAGAGCACGCAACAAGTGCGATAGACAAATCAATTACCAAACAAATCGAAATTGATGAGCAAAGGTGGGGAGTAGAAAAAGCTTGTGACGCGGAAACTGGGAAAATGGACTACTGTACAATTAGATTGGGAGATACCGATTATTGTCCGACTTCGGTTCGGAGGATCTATGCATCCCTTTACTTTTCTAAAATACTATCAGCATCCTGTCTTTTCGACCCTTGGGAACTAGCTTTTTGTCGCAAACGAATCCTGAAACTCGCACCTCAAACGGTAACATCTTGGATCCATCAATAATGCATTTGACCATATCTTCTCCTCTTATGTACCAAACCCAATGCCATTTGGCCGATACCTTGTATGCTCTCAACGTGATGAATGTGCAAATGCGGAAACTTGTGCAAAGGAGTGTCTCAACGAAACTTCACAATACATAGAAGAAGTAATCCGTCTTCGAAACAAAGAAGCACTTACACAACTGAGAGAAGTGATACAAGATATTACCCGCGACTTACACCTTTCACGAACAGATTTGCCAACTGATACCAACCTTTTGACAGAATTTAAGCGTAAAGTATCAAGTTGTCAAAGACAACTTGATACTGCTTTTCCTAAGATTAAGAGGTGGTGCAAAACAGCAACTATGGTTTCGATACCAATGGCTCTTGCAGGTAGTGCCACATCAAAACCTTTGATTACCCCCTTCAGTGCTGCTGCCATTGCCGGAATTGCACAAGCTCTCAACATTGGAACTGAAGTTTTGTCAGAGAAATATAAATGGGTAACGACTCCTAAATGAATTGTCCGAAAGACTGGATTTTCCAAAAATGCAGAATCAGTAAATCAATTAATTTGTGCAAAATATCACAACTGTATAAGAGGAAAGATTACGTTTTTTTGTAGCCCAATTGGAGCGAATCGTAGTTCCCTTGATTACATGTTCGAGTCCTGGGTGGGTCATAAAGCCCCGCTTTTTTGAGGGGGGTTTCTTTCCTTGGTAATAGTCCTCAGTGAAACCACTGATCCAGATAGGTACTCTTCATCGCCGTTCTCAGCAACAAAAAACAAAAATCCGAGATTCTTGAAGCCAATAACTCTAATTTCATTGTAGATCTGGGCAACCCTATTCATAGATAAGCATTTTTGTACTCCTTGTGCAATAATAAACATAGCGACCTCAAATCAAACGAACGCACACACAACATGCACGCTTTGTGGATTCCAACACAAAGAATGACGCGATTTTACTTTTTTCCGCAAAAGAATATAATATGCAGGTATCACTGCCTACAATATAAAACTCGGTTCATTAAACTAAATCACCTTGGATCACGCTTTTTAGCCAGAGTTCCCGTCGCTCCGTATAATTAAATAAAATTAGCAGGAAGGCATAGGAGGCGCCCATGTATGCATACCAGGCAAAATGGCACATTAAAGAAGGTCGAATTCAAGAAGCCGTTGAATTACTTCAGGGCGTAGTCAATTCATACAAAGCACGAGGAATGATTGGACGTCTATATTATTCCCCTCAAGTTTCACAGAAAAATATTCTCGTGTGGGAAGAAAACTGGGAAACTCCGGAAGCACACGATAAATGGTGGGCGGACGAATCCGAAGCGCGTAGTTCAGAAAGAGCAAAGATCTTTTGGGCAAAATGGGCTGAGGTTACGGAAGGTGAAGCGAAAAATGAAATTTGGAGCCTGACGAACTAGCCTTTGTAAAACAAACCATTCTGGAGATGAATAGCAGTTCGTGTATCTGGCAAAGCGTTACATGAACTGCTTCAATTTCAGACGACGGATGTTCCAGAATTATGACCCAATAGAAGAGAATCGTAGTCCCCCTGGTTACAGGTTCGAGTCCTGAGCGGGTCACTTATCCCTCCCGCATCACACCCTCCCACAGACAGCGCCGGCATCAGCACCAGATTGCCGCGCCTGCTGTCTGGCGGATAGCTGCCAGCTTTGTTTTGGAGTGGAAGATGCGTGGATACCGGTAGCATTGCCTTGCGCTTCGAATTATGTATCAAGAGCCGCCTTGACAGCGCAACAATTCTCATCATCAGTCGAGGTTTATGGTAACTTGCCTGTGTGAAAAATTTGATGTAGTATAGGGTCAGGACAAGCAATCAAATATTGCATGATATATGATACTTCAGACGGATACACCATGTCTATGATGATCTTTCTCCCTCATTTCTGTCTTGATTTTCGGGTCACTTCAGTGCTCCGCGTCCAAACCATGCGATTTCCGGGTGGGGGTGTGGGATTTCATACTTTAGAATTTATGTGAAGTAATTACTGTTGGTGCAACATAGGAGAAAAAATGAACAAGCGATCAAAGAATTTTTTATCTGTGTTATTAATTATACATTTGGCATTGACTGGGTGTTCCAGCAATAGTGGTTTAGTGCAACTTGATATAGTTAATGATTTTAGTGAAAATGACGATGGATGGGAAAGTGGTTTTGCCGACCTCCCAAGTGGGAATAACACCGGGTTTGAATTAGAAAGTGGAAGAAAAGCACTGCCTAGTGGTTTGGATGGATATGGGATATATTTGCAAGGGCATAATCTAAGTGATGATTTGTTCATGTATATAACCAAGCAATTGAGTGGTTTAATGCCAAGCACAACATACAGCGTTTCATTTAACATTGATCTTATTACAAATGTGCCAAGCGGGGGGATGGGTATAGGGGGTGCGCCGGGTGAGAGTGTATATTTAAAAGTGGGGGCTTCAGATCATCAGCCTATTGTGGAAGAAACCGGCAATGGATTTTTGGAATTGAATGTTGATAAAGGGTACCAATCATCAGACGGAAGCGAGATGTTTACTATTGGGAATGTTGCCAGTGAAGATGTGATCGATGAAACGCATTTTGTGATTAAATCATTGAATGCTGAAGGTTTTGAGTTTACAGCTGATGAAGATGGCAACTTGTGGCTCATCATTGGAACAGATTCTGGCTTTGAAGGGTTAACAACGCTCTATTATTCACAAATCCAAGTATCTTTGACAGCAATTTTAGAGGAATAGAGCTACATTCTCAGCACCAGATTGCCGCGTCTGCAGTCTGACGGAAAGCTGCCAGCTTTGTTTTAGTGGTTGATGCGTGGATCCCGGTAGCATTGCCATGCGCTTCTTATTATGTATCAAGAGCCGCCTTGACAGTCCCAACAGTTCTCATCATCAGTCGAGAATTATGGTAATTTGCCTGTGTGAAAAATTTGATGTAGTATAGGGGTAGGACAAGCAATCGAATATTGCATTCTGGATGATGCTTCAGTCATGATAGCGTTCGGCGTGATAGGACCGGACAGGAGGCATTTAAGATGCGCATCTCTAAAGTCAGAAGGAAACCACCGCAGAGGGCCACGTCCACCAAATCTCCGTTATCGGGCCGGTCTCACCCCGGGCAGGACCTTGAAGTGAATGCGATACTCCGCGCGCAGCGGACGATAGGGAATCAAAACGTCCTGCGGTCCCTTTCCGCTCAAAATACAGGGCTCCTGACCAGGCAATCGTCCAATCTGCATCCCGGCTATGCGCTCGCTTTCAACCGGAAACCCTTGCGCGTTAACGCACGCGCCATCCAACGCGATACCTCAGCTAATGCATCGTACCGCAAGCGCGTCATCGCCAACAAAGATTACACGCTCTACCTGAGAGATATTACCCATTTCCACCCGGATGCCCGATTTACCACTACCGTCCGGAAGAAGTGGCTGTCGATACTGACGGCTTACTGTGCCGGTCACCTTAAAGATACGAAATACATCACGATATCGGATATGAAATATAACCAGCAGTCCGACTTCGATTCTGCTATCAAAAACATGCTCGATATCACATGGGCGGCGGGCGACAACCCCGCCGTGCTGGCCGCGAAGTTGAACAACCTTGACGATGATCTGAATGCGGCGAAGGCTTTGATGTTAAAGATGACCAAGCCCTCGGGTTTCCTGGGCAAGCGGTGGGTCCGGCAATTTCATGCCAAACGGCACGAGGATATAAATACCTTTATGGGGGCGGGATCCTGGACGCACGTTTTCAGTTGGAGCAAGTGGCTCAAGTTCTGGTGATGAATGCTGTTTCTGGATAGAAGCGGTAAGCATCCCCAGTTATAGTACCAGACGGAAGTGGAAATCTAAATCTTTGTGATAGATCTGGATTTTCCTTCAGTATAAATTGTGTTTCTTCAAAGCGCGAGTATTCTTCGCAGCATGGATGCTGAAGTGCGCCTGGTTAACGTTCAAACCGTGAGTCTATTGTGTACCCTGCAGCGAGTTAATCGTTGAATTTTCTGTATTGATAATGTATATATGTTTGGACTAATTTTGGAAGTTTCACATAACTATGCAGCAAATCAGATTCGTTGATACAATAAAGGAGTTCCATCCAAAGTATCCGTGAGGGGAGTTTGGAACATAGTACTGTTCAGTTCGCAAAGGAGATGACGTATGTACCGATTCATTCGATCATTACAACAGCGGGATAATAAAGCTTGGGACTGGTCACGGAGAGTTACAGCATATCTTAACAAGTTAATACCAGACGTGAAGCATACCGTCTATACATCAAAGTTTGGTCAGCGAGGTATCATTACCTGGATGGCTGATTTCGAAGACCTCAATGCGTTGGAAATCTGGGAACAGACATATATGGCAGATGAAGGATATAATAAATTACTTAATGAAGGAGCGGATTACTTTGTCGTTGGGACTATGGTCGACAAAGTATTGCATGAGCTTTAATTTTAGGTAATTTTGTAATAATCCTGGAATATTCGATAAACAAGCATCAGAACACTCCCCTCGCGATACTTGTATTATGCTTTAACTGGAAACTCTATGACAGTGAGGCAAGCCGGTTCTGGGAATATAATGATCGATTCGCACTCCTGGCGTCTCGATTGGATCTGGATACTAACAGCTTGACCTTTGTCTGGGAGCGCCTTTCCCAATGGGCACTCACGACTCGTTGGAGCTTTGCACGACCTGTGGATGTCGACGTTGCTTCAACCTGGGTGCTCTACTAGCAAGGGTGTTTGTTACAGATCATGTTTCAACTTGACCATCAGGATTTTATGCAGAAGGTGCAAGCTTCAGGATTGATACCACACTGGCTTACAAAGATGGTATGGGTAAGTTGAAAAGGCACGTAAATTGTCCCTTACCCTTATCATCCGAAAGCTCTAATGATTCCTGTTTCGGTAGGTGCTTTTCGATAATCTCAAGAAAGGAGAGTGCTGATGAAGACTGAAGAAGGAAAAATCGGCTTAGCGGGCCATCAGATCTGGTACCGCCGTGTCGGGAGCGGCGGCGTACCGCTGCTCGCGCTGCATGGCGGTCCCGGGGGGAGTTATGATTACCTGGAACCGCTCGAACAGTTAGCCGCGGATCGGACAGTTGTTTTCTACGATCAATTGGGGGGCGGTCAATCCGATAAACCTGATGACCCCTCGCTGTGGCGGATCGAGCGTTTTGCGGCTGAAATAGATACGGTACGCCAGGCACTGGGACTAACGCAGATCCATTTGCTGGGTCGCTCATGGGGAGGTTGGCTGGCTATCGAATACATACTGTCGCACCCGCATGGTGTGAAAAGTTTGATCCTCGCCAGCACATCATCAAGCGTCCCCCAATATCTCAGCGAAACAACACGGTTGACGAGAGCGCTGCCGCCTGAAATCTATCAGACCATGCAGCGCTACAATGCGGCAGAAGACTATCAGCATCCCGATTATCAAGCCGCGGTTTTCGAACTCTACAAGCACCATATGTGCCGTCTCGACTTCCCGTGGCCGGATCCGCTTATGCGCTTAGCTGCCAATCTCAACGGCAATGCTGTCTATGAAACAATGTGGGGTCCAAATGAGTTTGTGATAAAGAGTGACCTTAAGAATTGGGACCGCACGGATCGCCTCGGTGAGATTTCAATCCCGACCTTGATCACCCTTGGACGCTACGATTTAGCAACACTCACCTGTGCTGAAACTATGGATCAGGACATTCCTGACTCGCGGATCGTTATCTTTGAGGAAAGCGCGCATGTGGCCCACCTGGAAGAAACCGATAGATACCTGCAAGTGCTTACTGATTTTATGGCGAAGTGTGAAACGCCGGGCGTGTAACTTTTGTGAGGATCTGGAGCTATCAGGCCTACAGAGCGGTGTGGACAACAGAGTTAAGAGCAGCGATGGAGATGGTACAAACCGTCCGTTATGTCGATGCGGAGGGATAGCGCTGCGCGCAGCGTCTATACCTTGCCTTCACTCGCCAGCCTTTGTGTATGGCACACAGCATCCGGCGGCCAGGCTGCACAACGTCCCGTAGGGGCGAATAATCATTCGCCCCCATGCGCATCAAGTTAAGAAATAAACGAAGCGTCATTCCCGCGCACGCGGGAATCCATCTGGGTATTTGCGTAAATGACAGAACCGATACAGTAGAATCTGGCCTAGGATTACTCTTTTGACGTCTCCTCGTTCCCTCCCCTAAAAGGGAGGGATGCCTGTTTTGGATCTGATTACGCTTATCAGCTTCTTAACTTGATGCGCATGGGGCGTCGCCCCAGAGGCATCAAGTAAGAAGCTCAAAGGTAAACAACCGTGAATGTCTGCGGTTACTAACCGTTTTAACGGTTGTCCCCCCTCGGTTAGTTACGCTAAATACAGTCTTTTTCTTCGGCCGGATACGCCTGAAGTCGCTCTACAAACGGGTCGGCTTGATTTCTATAGCGCTGTTAAGCGTAATCAAAGCCAAAACAGACATCGCTCCCAAAACACGGGAGATCCCCTCTAGGGAAGGGGACGCAGCAGACTGCGTTTAGGTAGAGGTCTGAAAGCTCAATTCAAAGTCGAGACACCAGATTAATGCATAATTATGTAATCTATAGCCTGGACTCGACCCCCGCTCACACGGCGATGACAGCCTTTTCAATAGAATGTGGCGCGATGCTTATACCAAGCAATGCTATTTCAGCGCAGAAGACAGCGTCACTGTGACCGGCATACCAAGAACTCTACATATTCCACATGCATCACAGGCAGCATCCCCTAACAGGCAGTAGACCCATTGCCTTCAGGTCTCCGCTTTTTACGTTCTATAGGTGATGGTATGGCATATCGCGACAGGGCATGTCATGCCAATCTAACAAGCTTGTTGATAGGTGCGCCACACCGTGTTCCAGCAGACCGGGGTGGTTACGTGCTGCAGGAAATGGGCAGCAGCAACGGCACCAGGGTCAACGGGCAGTGCATCCGACAGGCGGTCGCCGTCAGACCCGGTGATGGGGTGCAAATTGGCGGGACCGAGTTCCGGATCACCGGACCTGAGGCAGGTTTTTTGGCTGTTTTTCAAGCTTGCAATTCAAGTTGTATTGACAAGATCTATGATTTTGTATATAGTGGATATATTCAACTATCCAGTTTTTGGTTTAAATAAAGAACATGTCTATCACTAAAACTGAATATGCCGCTCCATCTCTTCGTTACTGTCAGGTTAATCTTCCTTTGCTGGAAGGCATTTAGTCCGGTGACTTACACTTGCCGATGCTCTGCCTTCAGAGCGGTCACTGACCAACGGGCAGGGCGCACTTCACATAACTGGTGTCAAAGCTTGGGTTGTTGCACCAATAGATCGGATCAATTTTCAAACAAACTTGTAAGTTGTTTTATTGGGTTTATACCGTTAAGGCAACTAGAAGTAAATTTATCAGGTTAGTCTTTTATTAATCTATATTTCAAGGAGGATTTTATCGGATAATTCTGGTACAGGTAACTAGAGGCGGATTTTGAGGGTAACTATTATAGTTTTTCTCTATTTCAAGGAGGAAATGATGGTGATGAAAAAGCAGTTGTCGAGACGTGATTTTATAAAAATCACCGGGATGGCCGCAGCGGCAGGTCTTTTGGCCAGTTGTCAACCTAAAGCTACAAAAAGTCCCATGGAAACTGATGCACCAGATGTTCAACCCCCGGCTCCCGCAGCTATCGAAATCATACACTGGGCAGAAAGCATGTTGGATCCGCAAAATGAAGATTTCAAAGCTTATCAGGATGCTGCTAATGAGGTATTCCATGACAAGTTCCCCAACGTGACTGTGAAGGCGAATCACGGTTGGGATGAAGCTTTACGGCAGAATCTGGTGACGGCTTTGTTGGGAGGGACTGCTCCGGATGTTATTGTGGGTGAGAATTTTTTCCAGCAATATGCCGATTTAGGCGCTTTGGTGCCAGTGGATGATTATATTCAAGATGTGAAGGATAATCTGATCCCGGGAACGTATGCGGCTTCAGTAACGCAAGGGCCAAACTTTCCGGCATCAACCAATTTACCGGATGTTTGGCTTTGAACGAAATCCGAATGTAATTGAGGCTGCAGGCTGGATCCCTCGGAACCGCCCAAATACTGGGATGATCTTCTGGAGCAGGCGGAGAAAATCACCACAGCGGGTGACGGCGAGTATTATGGCTATACCCTTCAAGGCCCGGTAGGTTTCTCTGTTGGCGGTATTTTCCGTGTTGCAGTGTATCTAAAGCAAGCCAGTGCAGACATCGCTAAAAGATGGGTATCCATGGTTTGATAACCCCAAAACAGTGCCTGTGCTAGATTTTTTGCGCAAAATCAACGCATTTACACCACCGGGATTAACCTTTAATCCGGATGAGGGCCAGGTCTATAGCCAGCTCTTCAAGGGCGTTTCTGCCTATCAAATGTGTGGTTCATGGCATGTCAATTGGGCGAAAAACTACGGATTGGAAAATGCAATGTATTCAGGTGTGCCATACCCCAAAGACGGCAGTCCAGCAAGTGTTGTTGTTGGCAACGTGATTAACGCGGCACTCAAAGTGAGTAAAAATCCAGAAGTGGCAATCGAATGGTGTAAAGTATTTACTGACGATAGTTTGCAGGATCTGGTAAATCCAATTTTACGGCCGGATGCCTTCTACGCGGAGTGCACTCAATAAACTCAAGCCCTCTGCCAGTGAAGCAGATCAAGCATTTATCAACGAATTGCTGACTGCTGATCTTGGTATTCTACCGCAATGGCGTAAGGATCCGCAAAAGCTATCGACTATTTACAACGACCTGTTGACCCAGGTGCTCAGCACTGAAGCTCCAATGAACGATCTGATTGGCACAGCGCAGCAAGCGGCAGCTGACGTTATGGGATAAAACACCATAGGTAATAGTACTTGAAGGGGCGGTTCATAGACACCCGATATCATCTACAGCGTAAGTGTGCGAGATAGTTACTCCCTTTTAACGATATGGATGATACCCATTCACAATTAAAGAGGTACCTTGAATTATGGTAAGATCTCTGCAAAAATCTAACCTGGTCCATAATACAAAGACAAAGCGTGGTAGCGGCTTACAGCGCAGACAGACCATCGAGGCGTGGATAATATTAACGCCAATTCTGCTGTACTACTCAGTGTTCTTCCTCTTTCCTGTTATCTCAAACTTTTATGTGAGTTTTACGCAATGGAATGGCATTCAGGGAGCGCCGCAGTGGATCGGATTTGGGAATTATCTAAAGTATTTTAAAGGTGCATACCCCCTGATAATTTTTAACACGCTTTTCTTTGCGGTGATCATCCTGCTGGTACAGACCAGCATAGCGTTTTTAGTAGCGATTTTGCTAAACCAAAAAGTTTCTGGCCGGGGGGTATTTCGAGCACTGTTTTATATTCCAACGTTGACCTCGGCTGCCGTGACAGCGCAAGTCGCTTTTGCATTTATTTCTCCTTTTGATGGTGTCTTAAATGAGGTGCTGAAATTATTTGGATACAATATTGTCGTGTGGACTATTGATCCATTCTGGATGCGTTCGTTTATTATCATTTATTCGATTTGGCGGGGGGTTGGCGGACCCATCGTATTGTTTTTGGCGGCATTACAGGGGATCCACAGAGAGATTTACGAAGCTGCGATGGTGGACGGCGCTTCAGGCCTTGATATGTTACTTTACATCACACTTCCATTGTTACGTCCCATGATTATATTCGTGCTGGTTACAGGTATGATTGGCAGTTTCCAAATCTTTGAAGCTGTGCTTCTGATGTCCAAAGGCGGTCCAGCAAATAAGACCAATGTGATGTTGCTCCAAATATACAATGATGCGTTTGTCAATACGAATATGGGGGTTGCGAGTGCAGGATCCATCATCATGGCGATAATCTTGCTTGGTTTCAGTATCACAAATATGCGTATCATGAGCCGTGGTCAGGTTGCAAAGGACTAGAGGCTAATATGAAAAAAAGACTAAACTTAGGACGGGTGATAATCTATACCTTACTCATTGCGGGTAGTATTATTATGGCTTATCCCCTTGTTTATGCTGTTTTGGGATCGTTGAGTACGATTGAGGATTACATTGCCAGCCCGATTCTGCCCATCCCCCGGCATTTCTATTTAGAAAATTATACAATTATGTTAACGGCTGATTTCCCAATTTTCCGCTGGGTTTTCAACACCTTGATCCGCATCATCTGGTACATTACGATTCCTGGAATAGCCTCAATATTGGGTGGTTATGCATTCTCGCGCCTTCAATTTCGCGGTCGTGATACAGTCTTCTCCTATCTATTAAGCTCAATGATGTTGCCCGGGATAGTTTTTTGGATTCCGACTTACATTATGATGGCACGATTTCCCGGGGCAGGTGGCAATAATTGGCTCGGCCAAGGAGGAAGCGGTTTTATCAACGAATGGCCATCGCTGCTCATTCCCGGATTAGTCAGCGTCTATTACATTTTCCTGATGCGCCAGACATTCTACAGTATTCCTGAGGACTTTGAGGAAGCTGCGCGCATAGATGGTGCAAATACAATGCAAATAATGTGGTATGTTTACCTGCCTATGCTTAAACCTACATTGACGGTAATGGTCCTGTTTCAATTTGTAGCGCAATGGAATGATTATCAATGGCCTTTAATTGTCAGCAGTGGGAATCCGGCTATCTACACACTTGCATTGGGCGTACAACGTGCATTGCTGACCGGTGCGTCTCTCAAAGGCTGGCCACAGGGACAGCAATCATTGATTATCCGTTTACATTTGCATTGGCTACAGTTGCTAGCCTGCCAACTATTTTACTCTTTTTGTGGTTACAGGATTATTTTGTGGAAGGTGTACAGGGCTTTAGCATCAAAGGATAGTGCCCTATAACCATGGCATTGCGAGCGCCGAATAGTGGATTTGTGCGGACCTGGAACAAGGCACAACGCCCATTACTCAGAGGCGTTGTGCCCGTTGATTGAAAAGCTAGAGGCATGGAATTATTAGTTTCCAGTGCGCAAGTGCCTTGTTAAGATGAATATTCGGTAAACAATCATTTCTGTGCGTCAGAAAACTATACACTAAACACGAACTGTCATTCCCGCGAAAGCGGGAATCTATCCCTGCTTCATTGCTATGCTGTTGATAAAATTTATCAAGAACCACCTTAACAGTGCGCTAATAAATATCCAGTTTGGTGAACTCGGCATGTTGACCCAACTTTGCGGTCTGTCCATAAAGTCGATCAGTGTATCGAGCAGATAGTAGTGGCGCTGTTCCTCGTCGCGATATCGAGCAGGATTTTCTTCACGGCGGGATCGTCAATTTCCGCCGCTTTCCCGGTGTAAAAGTCCGTTGAAAGCTGCTCTATCTCCTTTGCTTTTGCGTAGAGATCAACTTGTGTGCCTTCAAAATTGAATTCTGAAGCCTTCATACCGGCAAACACATTCCGGGCATCATTCAGGATGGTGGTCTGCGCCATAGCCGGGCTTGCTTTCTCCGATAGGGCTTTGACAATGTTATAGTGTTTTACCTCATCCTCAGCCAGCATGGTCAGGATACGGGTGACACCGGAATGCTGGCTCTGGGAAGCCATCTCGCGGTAAAAGTACTCACCATCCAGTTCCATTTGCATCGCAAACTCGTAAACATTCATTTTACTCTCCTTAATCGTTGTTGCTAAACAATAAAAGTCTGATATTTACCGGACGCGATAATATCGGCTGTCCCGGACGCTGTTTTGTACACTTTTTCCCGACCGCGGTCCAACCCTTCTTCGGCATCGCCGGGCAGCCTTTATCAGCGTCCAGTCAGCACCGGCGGTCTAGCGAACCTGATAGCGTTGAAGGTTACCAGGCTGGGTAAAGTAGAATCACACTTCCCCAGGTCGGGCTATCCTCCTGATATAGGTTATAGGCTGCAGTCTAGCGCTAAGAGATAAAAGATTGTCGTGGGCGCTTTAATATCTGAATAATGGCATCGGGAGTATATGACAGCGGGATCGCTATAAAATCGGGTAGAATCTTATTGCATCTTCGTTTGTAGTGACAGCGCCAGCAGAC
>CAVOYE010000002.1:0-18817 GCA_963700595.1 uncultured Chloroflexia bacterium | reverse complement strand
ATTGTCGTGTGGACTATTGATCCCTTCTGGATGCGTTCGTTTATTATCATTTATTCGATTTGGCGGGGGGTTGGCGGACCCATCGTATTGTTTTTGGCGGCATTACAGGGGATCCACAGAGAGATTTACGAAGCTGCGATGGTGGACGGCGCTTCAGGGCTTGATATGTTACTTTATATCACACTTCCATTGTTACGTCCCATGATTATATTCGTGCTGGTTACAGGCATGATTGGCAGTTTCCAAATCTTTGAAGCTGTGCTTCTGATGTCCAAAGGCGGTCCAGCAAATAAGACCAATGTGATGTTGCTCCAAATATACAATGATGCGTTTGTCAATACGAATATGGGGGTCGCGAGTGCCGGGTCCATCATCATGGCGATAATCTTGCTTGGTTTCAGTATCACCAATATGCGTATCATGAGCCGTGGTCAGGTTGCAAAGGACTAGAGGCTAATATGAAAAAAAGACTGAACTTTGGACGGGTGATAATCTATACCTTGCTCATTGCGGGTAGTATTATTATGGCTTATCCACTTGTTTATGCTGTTATGGGATCGTTGAGTACGATTGAGGATTACATTGCCAGCCCGATTCTGCCCATCCCCCGGCATTTCTATTTAGAAAATTATACAATTATGTTAACGGCTGATTTCCCAATTTTCCGCTGGGTTTTTAACACCTTGATCCGCATTGTCTGGTACATTACGATTCCTGGAATAGCCGCTATATTGGGCGGTTATGCATTCTCACGCCTTCAATTTCGCGGTCGTGATACAGTCTTCTCCTATCTATTAAGCTCAATGATGTTACCCGGGATTGTTTTTTGGATTCCGACTTACATTATGATGGCACGATTTCCCGGGGCGGGTGGCAATAATTGGCTCGGTCAAGGGGGAAGCGGTTTTATCAACGAATGGCCATCGCTGCTCATTCCCGGATTAGTCAGCGTCTATTACATTTTCCTGATGCGCCAGACGTTCTACAGTATTCCTGAGGACTTTGAGGAAGCTGCGCGCATAGATGGTGCAAATACAATGCAAATAATGTGGTATGTTTACCTGCCTATGCTTAAACCTACCTTGACGGTAATGGTTCTGTTTCAATTTGTCGCGCAATGGAATGATTATCAATGGCCTTTAATTGTCAGCAGTGGGAACCCGGCTATCTATACACTTGCGTTGGGCGTACAACGAGCATTGCTGACCGGTGCGTCTCTCAAAGGTTGGCCACAGGGTACAGCTATCATTGATTATCCATTTACATTCGCATTGGCTACAGTGGCTAGCGTGCCAACTATTTTACTTTTTTTGTGGTTACAGGATTATTTTGTGGAAGGTGTACAGGGCTTTAGCATCAAAGGTTAGTGCCCTATAACCATGTCATTGCGAGTGCCGAATAGTGGATTGTGCCCACCTGGAAGAAACTGAGAGATACCTGCAGGTGCTTGCTGATTTCATAGCGGAGTGTGAAACGCCGGGCGTGTAACTTTTGTAAGGGCTTGGAGCTGTCGCGGCGCCTGACCCGCGCCTGCCGGTCAGGCCTAAGCGCGGTGTAGATGCCGATCCCGAAGGCCAAACAACCGCTGCCAATAAAATTAACATTAAGAAAAGAAATAGGTAATGCGCTCTTGTTCCTCTCATTTCCCAAGAACGCTATGTCATTCTGAGGAAGCCCGTCTGCGGTCGACGAAGATCTCGATTTTCGAGCGTGACTTCAAGATAGATCATCGAGATTCTTGACTGCGTTCAGAATGACAAGTTTGTTTAGTGGGTAGGGTTCTGAGAACCCCCAGAAATAAACGTCCGCTTATTGACATGGTGCACCGTCCATGCTTGAATAAGAGTAGTGGCTTAATAATCTTCATTGCAGCCCTCATCGCAGTCGTTCCAAGCATAGGGGGCAAAAATATAAACAAACAGCCGTCAGCTTCTGGATTTTCTTCAGCAATAGCGACCGGCTGTTTTGCATGTAAACGACCCTCTCTTTTGGGCACTCCCATATGCATAAGACAAGGAGGATCGTACCATGACTGAAAAGTTACTGATTGTGCGCAGTGAAAGCGGTCAACCGATTGCAGGTGAGCAGGTGGCGTCGGAACTAAAAGCTGCCAATATCCAAATCGAGTATGCACTGAACAGAGGTGTTATTACACCGAAGGCAGACATTGATATTGTAGCCCTTGAAAAGAAAGGCTATCGCGTCTGGATATTAAAGCACACCGAAATCCTATCCATAGGCGAGTACAAGATTGATATCACGCAAAGACCTCCTGAGATTCCCACAGATTTGACCGTACCGCGAAGATTACAGAATCGCTGGACTCACCATCTGGTGCAGATGATAGCCCCGCCTGAACGTGAGTGGATGCAAGCTCTGTCGGAGAGGGGTATGCGAATAATTGAGACTATCCCACCCTATTGCCTTTTCGTCGTCGGTGATCCCGCCGACGTCGCAGGGCTCAACGCACTTGCATTTGTCGCCTGGACAGGACCGTTCCAACCTGCCTATCGTGTCACGACGAGACTTTTGAAGATGCGCGGGACAATCAAATCCGTCAACATTGGCATCATGGCTGATGGCGATGTGCCGACGGTCCGGGAGGTCATCGAAAAGGCAGATGGTAAGATTATTATCGATGGTGAAAAAGAAAGAACTTCTGATCGAACCTATGTGACACTCGTCGCAGAACTGCCTGCCAGCGTAATCCGTAAGATCGCTTGTCTCCAGGACGTGCGCTGGTTGGACTACCACCCGCAAACAATTCTTTACGATGAACGTTCGTGCCAGATTGTGGCTGGTGATCTGAACGCCGCTGCAGCACCCAACACTGCTCCCAATGTGGGCTACGGTGCCACATTGACGAATCTTGGTGTGACCGGTGCTGGCGTCACCATAGCGATTTGCGATTCCGGGGTCGACACGCATAACAATGCCACGATGCAGGCTGATCTGGCTGGGCGAATGGCGTTCTTCAGTGACGTCACTGGTGGCGCGATCACAGTCGATCGAAATGGCCACGGTACTCACGTTGCGGGAATTGCAGTTGGCAATGGCGCGACAGGGGATACCGATCCGCAAAACTTCATTCTTGGCCAGGGGGTCGCGCCCGGCGCTGATTTCGGGAGCATCAACGCTATTTCTGGCGCAGCACCCCTTAATATGCCTGACTGGTGTCAACTGTCGGTCACGAACAATGCGGACGTGATGAATAACAGTTGGGGGACCGCAAACGCATTCGGGGTAGCCCTTCTCAACCAGGGGTACACAACTTTGTGTCGCGCTGTTGATCAGCTTGTCCGGGATCCAAACAGCGCGACAGCCGCGCTTGAACACTTGGTAATCGTCGGCGCTGCAGGCAATGGAGGCAGCGCTTTATCAACACTTGGCGAGCCATGGGAGTCGAAAAATACGATCGTTGTGGGCAATTCCCTTAATTTTCGTCCTAACGAAGGCGATCTCGACGATATACGTGGGCTGCGGGCTTCCTCCAGCCGCGGTCCAGCTGTGGATGGACGCTGGTTACCGACAGTTATCGCACCGGGAACGAATATCATCTCCGCACGTCCCGGTCCCACTGTCGATAGCGATCCCGCTACAGCCGGCATCCAGCGCCCGAGAACTGCCTACACTGATACCGGCGGAACCAATCACGCCAATCACTACAATAACAATGGGACTTCCATGGCTGCACCGCACGTGGCTGGAGCCTGCGCACTGCTGATTGAATGGTGGCGCGACCGGTCCAACGACAAAGAACCCAGCACAGCCATGCTCAAGGCCCTGTTAGTTAATGGCGCGGTTGATGTCGTGGGGGGGGCCGACCGCAGAGGGGGGAATATCGCCAATATTCCGAACAATGACCAGGGATGGGGGCGTGTTTCGCTCGAGAACATCTTGCTTCAGGCGCCAGCTACTGACCGTGGCCCAAAGATATTTATGGATCAACGCCATGCTTTCACTGCAAACAACCAGGAGTATCTGATCCGGGTCGCAGCCGCTGATATTGGGCGTCCGATGCGCATCACCCTGGTATGGTCTGATGCACCTGCCCCGGTACCACCACCCGCCACAGGGGATCTGATTAACAATCTTGATTTGGAAGTGACAGAATTGGCTACCGGCAACGTATTCAAGGGAAATGTCTTCAACAATGGTTTCTCGATTACCGGTGGCGCGTTCGATGCACTTAATAACGTAGAATGTGTGTATCTGCAAAACCCACAAGGCACTTATGAAGTTCGGGTGCTGGCGCAAAGCGTGACGCAAAGCGCACGCTCCGACATCGCTACGCCATGGCAGGATTTTGCTATGGTGCTTGACAATGTTGAGGTGCCAAATGCGACGCCGGTCAGCATTGTTCCAGTTATCGACCGCTCCGGCAGCATGGTGACCAGTGGATACGTCGATATTACGCGCACGAGTTCCAAACAATTCGTCGATCTTATGAGCGTCGATGACGAACTGGGGGTTGTGAGTTTTGGCACAACGGGAACAGTAGAGTATCCTGCTGGAGCGGGACCGGTTATGCAGACTATTACCGGACAAGCTACGCGTGACGATGCGAATGCTGAAATTGACAATATCGCTTTTGGTGGTTGCACTTTTATGGGTGACGGAATCGAGAAGGCTGCCAACTTGTTATCCACCGCGCCGGCTGGGCAGCGTGCCATTGTGTTGCTCTCTGATGGTTACGATAATAAAGGCTGCGACCAGGGTAATCCTGCGAAACCGTCGGCGATCGATGCCGCAGCGATGCTACCCAATGATTTGCCCATCTACAGCTGTGCAATGGGCCAAACCTCGGATCAAGTGTTCCTCGAACAATTGGCGGCAGATACAGACGGTCTTTACTATTATATGCCAACCATTGATGATTTGTTCGAGATTTACAATTATATCCGCGGACAGGTCAGCAGCGACTCGATCATTGTTAATGATACTAATTCTGCATCACGTAGCCGGGTTTCTGGCTATGTGGATGGGTGTGCACGGAAAGTGACTTTCTCGGTGGCATGGTTCGATCCCTCTATCAATTATGTACCGCACGATCCGCGGAAATTAAATGAGATCAATATCCGCCTGCGGGACCCCAACGGCAGGCTGCTAAATCATCATGCCGGCGCATATCTTCAGAATTGTCGGCAAGGGCTATGTAATTTTTAAAATCGACAAACCACTGCCCGGATTATGGTATGTGGAAGTAGAAACAGCGCCCAGGGCTCATACACGCTATACTGTGGGTGGATTTGTCGATTCACCACTCAAATTGATACTGCCGGCGATTCCCAAAGTCATTCCCGTCAATTCACCTCTGCCCATAGCAGCGCAAGTCGTTTGTGGAAAAGATTTGGTCACAGGATTCAGAGTAAGGACGCGTATCATTGCACCTTCTATTGGTGTCAATAAGTTAATGAGAAAATACGCCAGACAACTCGACGTAATTCGTCCGGATCAGGATAGGGTTAAAGACGTCCCCCTGGATATCGTCAAATTGTCGATATTAAGGGCGCAGTTACTCAAGGAAACCGGGAAGGACATATTAACGCATGCCGTCGTTAATATTCCAATGGCTGAAAGGTCAATTCACGCTCTCAACCGCATGGGCTTGGCGCACTTGATTGCTGATCCAGGCGTCAGACCCACGACGACTGGATCTTGGTCAGATGCATTGTCACCAACCATTTTATCATTCGGCAGTGGGATAGCTACAGGGCTGTTGAAGAAGGCTTCCGAGAGTGGAACATACAATGTTATGGTTAAAGCAACTGGTTTCGCGCCAACCTGCAGATCGCGATTTACGCGTCTGCAAATGGCCAGTGTTTTAGTCAGAGGATAAGTAGGGGAGGGTGCAGGAGCCTGGCATCGAACTCAAAATCATACAAGGTCATTGTCTTTGGTCAGGCTGTCAGGAGTGATACGGTAAAAAACAATGTGCACAACACAAACTGTCATTAACGCGAAAGCGGCAATGACAGTTGTGTGCGGGGCTTATTTGGCAATTTTCTATATTTATCACTATTCAAGTTTTACTACACCAGAGCGCTAATAAGTATCCAGTTTGGTGAACTCGGCGTCCTCGACCCATGCATTGCGGTCTGTCCATAAAGTCGATCATATTGTCCGAGCAGGAAATAGTGGCGCCCTTCCTCATCCGCGATTTGGAGCAGGAGCTGGCGCGCCGCGGGATCGTCCACTTCTGCGGCTTTTTCGGTGTAAAATTCCGCTGCAGCTGCTCAGTCTCCTGGGCCTTTGCGTAGAGATCGACCTGCGTGCCTTCCAGGTCAAATGCTACAGTCTGTCATACCGGCGAACACTTTCCTGGCATCCTCAAGGATCGTGGTCCGGGTCATAGCGGGGTTTGCATTGCGTTGCCATGGCTTTGACAATGTTATAGTGTTTGACCTCTTCCTCAGCCAGCATGGTCAGGATACGCTTGACACCGGAATGCTGTGCTCTTGGACGCCATATCGCGGTAAAAGCCCTCATTATCCAGTTCCATCTGCATCGCAAACTCATAAACATTCATTTTGTTCTCCTTAATCGTTGTTGCTAAACAATAAAAGTCCCATATTTACCGGGCGCGATAATATCGGCTGTCCCGTACGCTTTGTGTACACTTATTTCCCGACTGCGGTCCAACCCGGGTTCTGCATCGCCGGTCAGCACTTCGTAGCACCGCAGGGTTTACACCGGCGGTCTCGTGATTCTGTTGCGCCTGGAGGTACCAGGCTGGGTAAAGTAGGCTGACCGTTCGCCTGGTCTGACTCCCTCCGGGTGGTTACACTCTGGACTAAGTATAGCACGCAAGATAAAAAATTCTAGTGGGCGCTCAAACCTGGATAATGGCATCGGGAGCATATGACAGCGGGATCGCACAAATTCGGTAGAATCTATTGCATCTTCCGCGATTGCATTACTGTCCACAGTGCGACGGATCTGCCGTTATTTGAAGCGGATCAATACGGGTGGGGGACCTGCGTAACTGACGGTGAAAAAACTTTCAGTTCATTTCACAGTAATGAATAACGTAAATGTAGCGCGAATCGAGGTGTCCCCCTCCCAGGGGTTGAGGTATTTCAGCGCTATTTTGCCCTGTCCGGAGTGTCTTGGCTGCAGCGTTATCGTCCGAATCCGGGCGCCCCAAACAACTTCTCGGAAGAAGGTTCGTAGGCGTCACTCTCGGTATTGAACAATTCATCATCCAATTCACTATACTTCCAGAAGTAACCTGTCATCTGGTTTTCCTCCAGTTGCAGAATGATTCGATCCTCCACGCTAATGATGACAGATTCACCGGAGTTCGCTCTCGTGATTTTCACATCCATTTCGCACCTCCACCGGGCTTGCCAGAGCCGTTTAAATGCAGTTTGATGAGGGATCGGCGAAGTTGGAAGCTTCCAACTTCGCCGATCGTTTGTGCTGTCATGTAACGCGACACACCCATGGCACTTTTTAACGTCTTAAGGCGTTTTGAAAGCCCTGATCATTGTTAATTTATTGCCGTCCCAGCATACTGAAACCTTATCTGCGGCGAAGACGTCCTGGGCTAAACCCACCAGTTCGGCGTCGGTTACGATCTTGTAGCGCCAGGCATCCCCCGCATAAGCCATGAGTATGATTTTGTCGCCAAAGCGCTTCTCAACCACGACGTGCTTGGCTACCCCGCACCCCTTCACAGGTTTCACTGCAGCATCGACCGAGTAAAACTGCCATTGGCTGTCGATGAGCAGCTTCTCCTGTCCGTAACCAATCTTGACACGACCGTTGTCGCCCCAGTTGCTGCCCCAGCTGTTTTGAACCAGCCAGTATTCTTCAGCATCATTATACCCTATGACGTAGACGCAGTGATAACCACGCATTGAAGCCGTCGAGGCGACGTGGTAAACACCGCTGGCGTAACTGAAGAAGTCGCTGTACACCGCCATGCCGGCGACCACAGGTCCAATATTCGCTATCGCGTCCTTACGCGCCTGAAAAGATGCGTGACCTGTATAGGCGTTGATCCTGGTCAGGCGATCTGCCCAGTTTGCGCAGCGTGACGTATTGCAGTCCATATCGTGGTCCTGATACGGCATACATGCTTCGTCGACGACGCCATCATTCTTCGCGTACTCCAAACCTGAAGTCAAACCCCAACCATTGCAGCTGCCGCCGCCGCAAAACTGCATATAGGCTTCCGCAAGGTCAACGACCGTCGCCGGATCTCCCGCCTTAATACGCATGTTAGCCTCAATCGCGCCCGATGTACCAAAAGATACACAGGAACCGCAAGCCCCCTGGTTCCGGACCGGAGAGACATAGTTTTTCCCGCTGACGTTGCTCCAGTCCCATGCTCGCGGACCACCGAATGGCGCGGCAAACTCGAAAGCCGCCATTTCGGTTGACATCTGCATTTCCGTCTCCATCTTCATCTGTGCCATTTCGGCGTCTGTCACCTTTAAACCCAGCAGTTTATTCTGCTCAACGGGTGACAATTTCATGATCTCATTGTCGCCAGGTTGCCAACCCAAGCCTTCCTCAGACACCATCGCCTTTATTTCTTCGAGCGAAAGTATTTTTTCTTCTCGTTTTGCCATCTTTTCACTCCCTTTTGGGTAAGTCTGTCAGGTGGTTTGTCCCACCCATGAAGTTGCCCTGACCAAAACCAGAGGCAAAATGTTTCCCTTACTCAGAAATCCCTGAAGCACCGGACCATCTTGAGTAGACCGCCTGTATCCCAGCAGACAGCGACGCGATCGCTTGCATATGCCACCTGCACCAGACCAGCCTCGTCCGTTGTACTGATGTTCTGATAATGCCAGCTGCCTCCGGCGAAAACATAGAATCGCTTCTGCGTACCAATGAATTGGTGATCCAGCGCAAGGTGTTGCGCCTGACCGCAACCCGCAACGCCGAATGTGGTCTCAGAAAGCTCTTCAATACCCGAGAATGGCATTCCCAGTCCTTCTTCGCCGGGGAGTACGGTTATTTTCGCGCTTATTTGTTCCAACTCAGCCAGGATCTTTGCATCCATATGTTTCATCATTAACCTCCGTCGATTAGCATGACTCGCATTCCGACACCATGGACAGTCCAATACAGCACAAAAAGCATAGGGTGGCTGCGGTGAAAGAAGAGGTTTGTTGTAGAGCTTCAGTGGCGCATTAATGGGTCAAAGGGAGTGATAGAAATGGCTCCGATATACTAATATAATAGCAAACATCGTCATCTATGTCAACAATATTTTCATAAGAATGTCAAAATCATCTTGCATATCTGCTTAATTATCAGTATAATAAAGGTAATTCGTGAATATTGCAGGCAGTTTTTAGGCGTACCGGAACCATATCCGGTCACTTTGAACCGCACTCTCCATCGAACCCGCGGACTTGTTAGTTACCTATGTCTCAATAACGATCACACCTGGTTCCACAGACAGAATCAGCTAAGGAGATACGATGAACAGCGCATTTCAACAGGTGTTGGCTAAAGCCATCGAAGATGAGGCCTTTACTAAAAAACTCAAGGAAAATCCAGAGGATACACTCACGCCCTACGATCTTACTCCGGAGGAGAAAGCAGCCCTCAAAGCCCTGACGCCCCAGACGCTGGACGCCCTGCGCGAGCGCGATAAAGCTAAAACGGACCCGAAAGCGTGGCGGAAACCCGCCAACTTCCGGGAAACAGGGGCTTCCGTCTTGAGCGCTGCACTCGTTATTCTGCTGTTATACGCGGCGTTTGTTACATTTTCCCAGGTCAAGGTCGTTCCGCTGACGTACAAGATCAATGAAAATGTCCAGGTCGTCGACACCTTTGACCGGGCGAAAGATTTGCTCAATATCTTCTTCCCGCTCTTTGGCGCAGTCGTGACATTCTGGATGGGGGTCACGGTGGAAGGACGGCGCGCCGACCGGAGCGAAGCTGAAGCCGAAAAAGCAACCGGTGAAAAGGTTACGGCAGAAATCAAGGCTGAGGAGACAATAAAAACAACGCAGGAAGTCCTCGATTCTGTCCAGGCGACAGTCGAACAGGCGCAGTTACCGGGCGCAGGATTCGAGGGCAGGCGTAGTGAACAAGAGCCTGATAACCAGGCAGCCCTCCAGCAGGCGCTTCAGACGATTTCTGAGGGGCGAAAAAGAATAATGAAATGAGGTCCGGTCATATAAAACTACCTTTACAGATGAACAGGAGAAATTGAAATGAAATCCCAAAGATTTGAGAACGCGCCATTCCGGTCGTTGATGAACGACTCGGTGATATTGAAGCAGCTCAAGGAACGTGCCGACACACTGGGAAAGCCTTTTGTTGAGGGCGGTGGTGTTGGGCTGGAAGGCTTCGAGCTAATAGCCCCCGAAATAACCGGGGTCAGTCTGGATTATCAAGCCGAAGTCATAGAAACCAAATTGGATAAAAAGAAGGTCCCCGACGTACCGTTGGACGCCTTCGAAGCGATTATCCTGGCGGAAGGACGTCCGGCGCTTCTGATCCGGGATGGGAAATGGGAGCAGCCCACCATACCGGCAATGGCGAGCAGGCTGGATGCTGCGCAGCAGCATCTGCTGGCAGCGATACCCAAAACTGCCCGCTTGGAACTCCTCAACCATCCGACGTACGAATATCTCGGCACGGCATGGATGATCGACGAGGACATCATGATGACCAATCGCCATGTCGCGAATGCGTTTGCTGTATGGGATAATGCGCGCTATATTGCCCGGTCCTCTCCTTTCGGCGCCCCCTACCAATCCCAGGTGGACTTCAATGCTGAGTACAATTCTCCAAACGATCCGTTTGAGGTCGCCATTGAAGAGATATTGTACATAGAAAAGGATGCCAGTTATTTGCCCGATATGGCTCTGGTGAGAATAAAGAAAGTTGCCGGACTGCCTGCACCTATCGCGCTCAGCACAAAGGGGGCAGCTGTTGGCGACGATATCGCGGTCATTGGCTACCCGGCGCGCGACCCCCGCAATGATGCTGTTGTGATGCGGAATATTTTTAATGATATTTACGAGGTCAAACGGTTGAGTCCGGGGCGTGTGTCACTTGTTCGCGATGACCGGTTCCTCTTTACCCACGATTGCACGACCCTGGGGGGCAATTCAGGATCGGTCATCGTGAGCCTGGACTCCGGCGACGCTGTGGGACTGCACTTCGCCGGCTCGTATATGCAGAACAATTATGCCGTCACCAGTGAGACCCTGCGCGCCAAAATGCAGGAACTGCGCGGAAAAAGGATCATTCCGGTCGTCAAGGAAAAAGAACCATCCCCAGGTGGTGAATTAGCAGACCGGACTGGTTATGATCCGGATTTCCTGGTCAAACTCGTTCCTATGCCTATTCCCGACCCGGCGGTTGTTGACAAAATTGCCCCGGTTGCCCGGCGCGATGATGGCTTTCTCCAGTACACGCATTTCACAGTTGTGCAGCATAAAGAGCGCCGGATGGCGCTGTATACAGCCTGTAATATCGACGGCGCTACCCTGTATAAAATCCCGCGGGGCACGGATAAATGGGCATTCGATCCCCGCATGGACGAAAAATTCCAGGCAGGCAATGATCTCTACCGCGATAATCCCCTTGACCGCGGGCACCTTGTCAGGCGGTTGGATCCGGCATGGGGGGAAGACCGGGAGGAGGCTGTCAAAGCTGTTGATGATACTTTCTACTATACGAACTGCTCACCGCAGCACGCACGCCTGAATCAAAGGTCGTGGCTTAACCTGGAAGAATATATCCTGGAGAATGCCGCCACACATGAATTGAAGGTCAGCGTTTTCACCGGTCCGGTGTTTAATGATTTTGACCGGGAGTACCGCGGGTATCGTATCCCCCAGGAATATTGGAAAGTTGTCGCCATCGTGAATGATTTCACCGGAGAGCTTTCGGCAACGGGCTACCTTCTCACGCAAGCGGATCTGGTGAATCACATGGAATTTGTTTACGGGGAATACCAGACCTACCAGATTCCCATCAAGACCATCGAGTCGAAGACCGGGCTGAAATTTGCGGAACTCAGGAAATTTGATCCTCTGGACATTGTTGAGTCCCTGGTGGTGCGGGTCATTGATGGAGCGGACAGCCTGGTGTTATAACGGTTGTGTTTCATTCTGAATTGGCTCACCTGAAATACCAGAAAATTAACGCAGATGCGGACCCAGCAGACTGGGTATAGGCGCAGTGGAAGAAAATCAATGGCTCCATAATATTGAAATTGCGATTTGTGTTACAAGTGCAAAAAATACCTTGAAAACTCTGCGTCTCTCCGGCTCTGCGTTTAAAATGCCTTTTTTCGACGGAGTCGTGAGATATAAAGAGCGCGCCCCACCTTTACGGGTGGGGCGCACTGTCTACCGGGTAATGATATCTTTATGTCTCGGCGGGTTCCGCATCAAGGACCTTTTGTGCGATATTCCGCCCCTGCAGGATCACCTCATTGATATCCTCCGGGGTGAAGTGCAGCAGATCGAGGACGATCTCATTCTCGGGACGGATAAGGATCATCGGGATTTCGCGCCACTCAGCAAACGGCAGGGCCATGACGCCCTCTGCCGCAGGCAGTCCGGCAGCACTTTCCAGGCCAAATGAAGCCAGTTCCGTTTCCAACCGGGGCATCTGCTTGATGATTTTCACCCAACTGTTGACTTTCTGGAAGCGGTCGATATCGTTGTTAATCAACTCATTCGTGATTACATCCATCAATCGCAGCGAAAAATCCATCAGGTTACCAGGCCTGAAACTGACCCCATCGAGTTTCCGGGGCAGGCAGGCGATGCACGCAATTTCATCTGCGCCGTCCTCGATCGCCCGTTTCAGCGGGGCAACCTCTCGCACACCGCCGTCCACATAGGGCGCTGTGCCGATAATGACGTGCGGCATCTCAATGGGAATGGCGGTACTGGCTATGATGTAATCGAGGATGCCCGAGAAATTCTGGCTGGCGTAAACGGCTTCGCCTGAAGCCAGATTGACGGCGCAAGCGTAGTACATCACCGGTGATGCGCGCAAGTTTTCTTCATCAAATTGGGTTTCCACCATCGTCCGTAATGGGCCGGTATCAATCAGTCCCTGGAACTTTTGCCGTAAAAGCGCCGTGATTAAGGAGGATACTTTGCGCTGGCTGCCGACCTGCGCCGGAGATTTCAGTTCTTCACGCCAGAACTGTTCCAGCTGCTGCCCGATATCAGGCCAGTCGACATGTTTGTCTTTCAGATACTGCCTGCCTGCCCGTTCTGCCAGAAAAGCGCCGTTCAGGCTGCCCACAGATGTGCCGTAAATGGCGTCGGGTACAAACCCGGACTCCAGCAGTGCGGCGATGGCGCCAGCCTGAAAGGCGCCCTTGATGGAACCACCACTCAACACCAGAGCTTTTTTGTTATCCATTTTTCCTCCTGTGTGATTGTTTGAAAGGTCTCCTGGACTATGCACCAGGCAAATTTCTGACAATTCCGGTATGTGGTTAAATTCACACATCCAGGCAGAGAGACAGGCTGTATGTTGGCGGCAGTGAAGCGTTGATGTGTTGATTGATGTTAAACAATATTATATTAGCATAAATTCAGTTGGGATGCAAAATACCCTCAAATAATACTGATACGGACACACCTTCGACTGGGTGTGCGTCACATTTTTGCAGAATATCAAGGGACGCGAACATACTCCAAACGCAACCGTTTGTAGTCTAGCCCCTCGTGGGCGTTCTGAACGGGGTACTTGATGCACAATCGATGGTACCACGGGAGAACGGGCACAAGGCCCTGGACTACGGGATTGAGCGGGAATAAAAAGGAACAACGTTGATCCTGAGTTTAGTCGGGTGCAAAAAACTGACGGACACCCCTTCGACTGGGTGTGCGTCACATTTTTGCAGAATATCAAGGGACGCGAACATACTCCAAACGCAACCGTTTGTAGTCTAGCGCCTCGTGGGCGTTCTGAAATCGGTACTTGATGCACAATCGATGGTACCACGGGAGAACGGGCACAAGGCCCTAGACTACGGGATTGAGCGGGAATAAAAAGGAACAACGTTGATTCTGAGTTTAGTCGGGTGCAAAAAACTGACGGACACCCACACCTTTGGGGCGTATTCCACTTTGGGGGCACAAGACGGAGAACAGCGTAAGTGCAAAACAAGAAGCAGTTTTGGCTCATATCTCATGCTGAATCAGTTATCCTGCGGACCAAAACTGCCAAGGGCTTATCATAAATCTGGCGATTCTCCCCTTTCTTCGATTTCGCCACATTTATGAAAAGCACCCACACCTTTACCCCTATTTGTCACATAAAATTGTTTGATGTATACTGTTTTTAAGGCTCCTCATTAAAACTCTCATTGTTCTCCGGGAGCACAATATGTGCGTAGGGCAGTTTGACCAGCGTCATCAACGCTACACAATCATGCCAACGGCAACGTCGCTATCACCGTCACCGCTCTGCAGGCGTCACAGCCCTATAACGCTGCTCACGTGTTTGGATATCTATAAACAAACACGCACTGCCCTTGTATGCACTAATGGAATGCTGTAATAAGCGCTTTTCACAAAAGGGAGGTTAAGGATGGACAACACTGTTAAGTTAAAAGATTTGGTCGCAGGGGATGTGCTTCTGTATAAAGGGGTGGGCTTTGTCTCACGCGCAATACAATTCTTTGACGGCACCGATTTCAGCCACGCCGCGTTATATCTCGGTGAAGGGATGGTTGGCGAAGCCATCGCAACCGGTCTTGAGCGCCAGACGGTTGAAAAAGGCGCGCACGGCATCTGGGTGCAAGCCCACCGGCTTAAAGAGCGGGTGCCGACCATGTACCCGGTACTCAGCACTGCCAACCGCTATCTTGATCAGGGGAACCGCTACGGGTATGAGCAGCTGCTCTTGCTGGCATTCCTCTGTCTGACGCGCAAACTCAGGTTCACGCCCTCCCTGCGCTATATGGTAAGAACGGTGCTTGACGCTGCTGGAGCCGCACTGACCCATCTGGTGAGTACCAACCGCCAACCCATGATACGCTCGGAATTCGTCTTCCGCGCCTTTGATGAGGCTGTGCCGGAGCCGGAGGATGCCTATAAGCTGTCGATTAACAGACCGCCTGACCTAATCGAAAGCGGTATAGGAACGGGCGTTAATCTCGAACTGGCAGGGGCAGGCGGGGCGTCCGGACTGAAGGGACAGGGCGTCCATCCGCAAAGCCTTCTGGCATTTCACACTTCACCTGCCGGAAACGCATGGCTCAACCCGCCCGTCGAAACGCCATTCGAGGTGGTCGTGCAGCCTGAGGTCGAACTTGCGCAGCTCGAAAGTATGGTCGATGGTTATCTGGCGGAGGTGCAAGCGGATGCACCGGAAGCGTTGAGCAGCTACGCGCTGCCCGAAGCAACACTGGATGACCTGCAGGGATCCATCAATCGTTTTGCCGCCAACCTGTACACCGCTGCGCACCCGGACATGGAAGAGTTACCGGCTTTCGGCGCGCCTTCTGCCACAAAAATGATGGATGCGTACCTGATGCAGACTGCCGCAGATTTTGTAACACCGGGTGATCTGTACAAGACGCAGAGCTTGTTCCAGTTGGGCAAGCTGGATATCTGATTTTTTCCTTTTGAGAAAGGCCTTTGCCACTAAACGGCAAGGGATATTTCTTCGATTCGCCATGCCATTGTTAACCCAGCAAAAAGGAGAGTGAAAGATGCCAGAAGAGACAGTCACAAACCTGGAAGAACTCAAACAAGAGGAATACGCGATACAGACCGAGGTCAACCGTCTGCGGCGCGAGGTGTTTGATCAAAGCGACCCGTCAGCCACCCCGAATCTGATGGAAGAACTGGTTACAGCTGAAGATAATCTGGATAAGATTCAGGACGCCATCAGGCAGGCGACCGGAAAGGAGGGGACAAGAGGTTTGCTCCTTGATTCGGTTGGGGAAGAAAGGCGCAGGAACAGGGACACGACAGGACTGGAAGCGACAGTCTATCTGAGAATGGCCCAGGTGCCGACCTCGTACTACCACCTGCTTGACCCCGGTCACAGCCCGTTACTTTCGTGTGAAGTCTACGCTTCAGATGAGAACGAAAAACCCCGGAGAGTGCGCGTCACTTCATTTATCGACGGATACTCGGCATTGGCTGTAAATTCTTTCGAGGTTGCCCCGGATCAAACATACATGTTTAACCAGCTGCCCACATTATTCCTGGAACACATCCGGTATCTCAATGAGTTAACCCGGGCAACGCTGAATATCAAGGTTGAGGATCTGGATGGGAATGTGGAAACGCACGAGACTTACCCTATCTGGCTTTTAGCGCGCACAACAGCGCCATTACAGATTCTGGACCCCAAAACAGGCCAATGGACAAGTATGAAACGCTATCTGGGCGCCTTTGTGACGCCCAATGCCCCCAGCCTGATGGGATTCCTGCGGGAGGCAGCAGCCAAGCATCCCAGCGGGCGTCTGGCAGGTTACCAGGGAGTGCCTGAAGACATCACACCGCAGATCAAGGCGATCTTTGATGCTCTGAAAGAAAAAGCGAATATCACCTATGTGAACTCCGTGCTCGATTTCAGCCCGGACCAGGGATTTAACGGGCAGCGTGTGCGCCTGCCCAAAGAGAGCCTGGAACAGCATCAGGCGAACTGCATTGATGGGACGGTGCTCTTCGCTAGCCTCCTGGAAGGCATCTCGCTCAGCCCCGCCATCATCCTGGTGCCGGGACACGCCTTTGTGGCATGGGAAACCTGGCGAAACAGCGACAAGTGGAAGTTCCTGGAAACGACGATGATCGGCAACAGCACATTCGAACAAGCCTGTCAATCTGCAGAAAAAACAGCAGACCGCTACATGAAGAAAAAGCAATTAGAGGCGTTACCTCTGCGTCAGTTGCGTTCAGAATATGGTATTTTCCCAATGGAATAAACTTGAAATTACTTGAGGGAGGTTTGCAATGGTTTATCTTAAAGAATGGGCAGAGGATTCCTTTCTCCTGATACAGGCGGACTGGACCGCAGGCATGGTCCGGGAGCTCCTCGATGAAGCCCCTGCAGCGGAGTTGACCCATATCATCATTCACCGGGTAGAAGATAGCGGCGAATATTACTACCTTTTCACCTATCTGGAAGCTGTGGATCGCCTTTCATCTGTCGATGCTGAGATGCCGATCCGTTATGTTTTCAACCTGCATGAGTACGGTGAAACCACCCGGGCGGATGCTTATGGTGATGCTGAAACGGCGCCTGATCACGTCGTGATTATGGATGAAGGCGAACTGGTTGGCTTCTATGATGCCAGAACCCCACCGCCATTCCTGGAATACAACAGGGGTGAGGATGGTGAAAACACAGTCTGCTCCTTCATCACAAAATATGATGAAAAGGTACCGCTGCATCAAACCATGACATTAGCGGTTTCCCTGTCTGCCACGCTGGACGCAGCGCCAGCTGCCGGTTCCAATATAGCGGTACCCATCGGTGAAACGGTGGATATCTATGTCAGGGCAAAATCCGGATTCGAGATTATCGGCAGCAATGAGGGGAGTCTTGCCATCACCGGCGTGGGAGCGACAGTGCCCTTGAAATTTGAACTCAAGGCGATCAAAGAAGGTCCGGGCAAGATTGTGGTATCGGCTATTTACGAGGGTCAGTACATGGGGATTACGCTGGCGCCCATGGTGGTGGGAGAAAATGTAACTGTAGATGATACAACCGTTGAATCTGAAATGAACTTGTTGCCTGTCAGTATTCACAAACCAGACCTCAAGTTGATCATTATGGAAACGGAGTATAAAGGATATCCGGCAATAGAGTTCTCTTTGGATGCCCGTGACCCTGACCTGCAACTGAAGCTGAAAACTTACGGTCCCATTCCATTCAGAGATAATCCGGCTAAATTCTTCACCGATTTCTTCAAAGACATTGACGAATTAAATCCCAGGACAGCTGATGAACGATTGATGACCGAAATGCAGCTGGGATCCAAAGGACTCTGCTCTATATGACACCCTTATTCCCAAAGAATTGCAGCACCTCATCTGGTCGTACAAGGATCAGATCAAGACGGTTCAGATTCTGTCAGAGGAACCCTGGGTACCGTGGGAACTCTGTAAATTACAACATGAAGCGGATGGGATTACTGAAGAAGGAGATTATCTTTGTGAAGCATTCAGTGTAACCCGCTGGTTGCCAAACACCAAGTTGGTGAAATCCCCGCCCTCAGAACTGACGCTCAATAAAATCGGGCTTGTCGTTCCCACGAAATCCCGCTTGAAATATGCCCCGGATGAGGCATTATTTCTGCGGAACCTGGCAGAGACCGGAAGGATCGTTGAAGATGTAACCCCTGAAGTCATGCCTCTGTTAGTTAAATTTACGACAGGCGAATATGATGGGTGGCACTTCACCGGGCACGGCAGCTTTAACGATATGACCCCCAATCAATCTTCCATCAAGCTGGATGATAAAGCCCTGAAACCGGAATATATAAATGGTGCATATAGAAATTTGGGAAGAGCGCATCCCCTGGTTTTTATGAACGCCTGTGAGATTGGACAGGGCGGTATGTCCCTGACCGATATTGGCGGATGGTCAACAACATTCCTGAGAGCAGGCGCTGGCGCCTTTATTGGGGCTTACTGGTCGATTTTCGACAAGCCAGCCCTTGATTTCGCTAAAGCGGTTTATAAAGGATTGCTGGAAGATCATCTGCCCATCGGAGAGGCGGTCCATGCCGCGCGCCTGGCGATTAAGAAAGAGGGAGAGACGACCCGCTTGGCTTATACGGTGTTTGCCGATCCGCTGGCGACGGTGGCGCCGCCGGCAGACCAATAGCGTGGCGCGATTATGCGCA
>CAVOYE010000001.1:0-129261 GCA_963700595.1 uncultured Chloroflexia bacterium | reverse complement strand
GTGTGCCGTCGGTAGCGATGGTACGGGCTGATGCCTGCGTGTTATCAGGCTCATATGCGTCGAAACACGGCGTCACGTAGGCTTTCAGAACCAGCGGCAAATGCTGGGTGTAGATGGGCCCCTCTACCACGACCACCGTCTCCGCACTTAAGGCATTGATGACGTTACGTGCTGTGAGTGTCGCAGTATAAGTGCCGGGCAGCGCGTAGGCATTCGTGGGCGTGAGTCCCGTGCCGGTGGTTCCATCGCCGAAGTCCCATGTCACCGAGACATTGCTCCGGATCCGATGACAGCGGTCAGGTGCGTATGCGACCCGAGGACCGTGGGCCCGTCGTTCAGCGCCACCAGCGGACTGGTCACGTTGATGTCGTCAACATACCATTCTGTCGCGAAGTCACCTTCGTACCGGAACGCGATGTAGATCGGCTGTCCCAGGTACACTGCCCGTGCATGATTTAGCTCTGCCCACTGATCATCATTACCCGGCGCCACATCCAACAGCTTGACGAAGTCGCCGTACTTGGGATCCCCGCAACATGGAGATCCAGATGCTGTGCCCTTCGTAGCGGTCCACATACCGCACCAGTTGCCAGAACACTAACTCGCTGTTCAGGGTGGGTGTGATCTGTGGTGTGACCAGCCATGAGCTGTACCATCCGAACGAATCGTCGTGGTAAGCGCTGGCGTTCCCCAAGCGGACGCGCTTGCGACGTGTCCTGCCAGGCGATGTCATCGCTGGCGCTTTGCGTGCGCTGGAAGAGCCAGCCGGCCGGCGGGAACGTCCCGCTGCTTTCGAAGCTTTCCTTTAGCGCAGGTCTGGACACCGGGATGTCTACCGGAATCCAGATTGTGCCGGTTATGGTGTTAACGTTATTGGTGGCGGTCACAACGGCGGTGTAACGTCCGATTTCGCTGTAGGTGTGCGTAATCGGTATCCCCTCGCCGATAAAGCCGTCCGTAATTCACGGTATAAGAGCACGCCCGTCCCGGTTGCGGTGACGGCAGTCACCACGGTGCTCTCACCCAGCGGGGTGGGCAGGCTTTCAGCCATTGAGAGTCCACTCACCGGCTGATATGTGCTGACGTTCCAGAGTGTTGTTTGCCAGGCGGAAGTCAATTTTGTCGGAGACAACACCAGTTTCGAAGTGCAGCTTGCCGGTTGTGGTCAATGGCACCTCTACCTGCAAGCCTATCGCGCGCGTCGTCCCACTCGGGACATCCCCCAGATCGCAAGTGGCCGCGCTGCCCGTCACGGAACACGTCGCGCCCAAAGACCCTGGATCGGCGTGTGGGCGGGTGCTGACAGGCTCAGCCTCGTATTGACAGCGGTTGACGGACCATAGTTCGTCACCGTGGCTGTGCGACGAAACTGCGCCCGGTGATGGCCGGGTCGCTTTGGAGTTTATTCCCCAGTGCGGTGTCAGCCACCAGGTCACCCCCCAGCACCTGGAATCTGAATGGTCCCAGGTGACTATGGTTGCCCGCGATATCCCAGGCATCTACACTGAGCGCATAATTGCCGGTGACGTCGAACTGCCTTGGACCATGTGCCTCCTGTGATCGACAGCGTTTCCGATATGGCATTACCGCCGGGTTGCGTCATTCTGATTTCCATACGCGCGACGGCGTAGCCGTCGGTGACGCGGCCCGCCAGAACCTCCGTCGGCGTTGCGAGCACGGTGCCAATCTCAGTGGGTAATCACAGTCACCACCGGTGGCACGACATCGATACGCACGGTGCGCGTGAGCAGGGGAGCGAGCGGTTGCCGGCAGCATCATAGCCATAGAGACCCACAGCGTCTGCCATGTACCATCCCCTGTGTCCAGGATAGGTGGGGTAGCACGCCATGCGCCTGTAGCATCGGTACCCGGATCGGCAGCATAGCGACCGCATCCAACTTCATCGGCTGGTGCTCCGACAGGTGAAGCACACATATCGACAGCCACAGCTTGACGATCATCGGCAACGGTGCCATCCAGGCCTACGTCACTTGGCGTGAGCAGATCATCGTTCAGTGCAGCAAGACTGGCAAGTGAGAAGTTGACCGTGGGCAGTTGTGTGTCCACCGACGACGCGATGATCCGGGGTCCAGGCACTCTGATTGCCCCACCGATCTGTGGCGCGAGCTTGCACCTGGAACTCAGCGCCATCCGCTGCCCCGGTAAGATCCCCAGGGACAGGTCCAGGCGCCGTCATCCGGTGTGGCGTCGATGCACGGCAGGGTAGGAACAAGCGCGTTCGCAGCATCGCGTATCTGAAGCTCAAGCTCCGGAACGCCCGACGGATCCTCTACTGTGCCCTCGACAAAGATCGGGGCTGCCATCGCGTAGGGATTGGGCTCCTCGATCACCAGGCTTTCCGGCGCAGCTGTATCGACACGATGCCAGGATCCACAGGCGATCGTACACACCGTGTATGGCATCAGAGATCACCGCATCCAGCTCTGCCGATTTTTCGTCGGTCGGAGCGTCAATCGTACCCGTCACGATCACTTCTCCCGACTTCCCGGCAGCGATATCACCCAAGGCAAGGGATTGGGAATTTCCAGCTGTAGAGTTCAGAGCACCATAGGCTGTGAGGTCAATGGTGACGTTGGGCGCAGTACCTTCTCCTTCATTATGGTAGCTCAGTTTGTAGGTCACGACCTGCCCATTGCCCAGCAAAGTCGTTGCCAGGTCTATGGGAAGCGCCTGATCCGGCATCCCGTCAAGATCGGCGTCGAGTTGTGTCGTCGAGATTCAACAGCGACGGCAGATCGTGCTCCAGGTAGCCAACCTCCACGCCGGCGGGGACACCGCAAGATCCACTGCAGCGCGGCATCGATGCCATTGTCTGTGGATGGACATACCCC
Organism: uncultured Chloroflexia bacterium; assembly: GCA_963700595.1. Taxonomy (GTDB): domain Bacteria; phylum Chloroflexota; class Anaerolineae; order B4-G1; family SLSP01; genus PWVB01. Next base: position 126,409 of record CAVOYE010000001.1, on the reverse strand, counting down.
GTTGTCCAGATTAGCCAGGGTAAGGTTGTGCTGCAGCGAGAAGAGCGCACCAAGACTATCCAGCGCCACAGGATTGGTGACCTGTGGGCTGTTCAGCGAGTTCTTGTCGGGGATGGTCGACCAGATGCGCAGCGCATCATCTTCCGTAGCCAGCGCAACCACCTTCGCCGAGGATGGGTTCCCCAGCGCTGCTCGCGGCAGCAGAATATCGGTGTCGAGTGGGAAGCAAGGACGCATTTTGCTGGAACGCTGCACCCGCCGGCCAATCCTCCACTGTCCACGCGTCACCTTGACCAGCTGAGTAGTTGGGCTGTGCCGCCGTTGGCGATCCAAACAACATAGTCGGCGAGCATACCGGCGGGAAACCCAACGACAGGACCGCTACCGAATGGGTCATAGAGACTGGGAGCGCCGTCCACTATGGTGTCAAGGTAGATGAACAGATCGCCATCGCGATCCAGGGTCCACGACCATGTCAAGCGCAGAGCGTTGCTATCCCAACTGCCGTAAAGGCGCTGGGCATCGTGCTGCATGAAATCGCCGGTGACGTAGCGCAGGAGCTCGTAGTCCACACCGAGTAAAGTGCAGGTATCATCTAGCCAGCAGTAGTAGTGGAGGCTGTGACGTAGTATCAGGGGTCTGTAATGCATCCACGTAAACCGGTCCAACGGTTTCTGTTGTCCGGTTGCCGTAGGGATCAACAGCTATGACATGGCGAGGAACGACCAGCGGTTCGTTGACGGTCTCAGTATGTGTGCCAGCCGCAGCATATGATGTGAGGTCAGCCAGGACCGGCCTGGATTGGTGGACCACCCCACATAGTAGTGAACGGCTCCTGCGCCGTCGCTGCTGGGGGGTCCAGAGAATTGCCAACTGGGGTGCGGCATTCGTCACCGTCTGCCCGGCTTCCAGTGCCTGCGGACCACTGCCTGTATTATAGGTCAGCGTTACGGTCACCGGGCTGGGAGGCACAAGATCAATGGTCACGGGCACGGTTATTTGATCTGTACGCACACCATCACGGGCGCGTGCGTGGATTGTAAAAAATTCACCATCCGGGTCATAGCCCAGGTTGAGCGGGTAACTCCAGCTGCCACCACCAAACTGTGCTTACCATTCCACACGAGTGTGTCTGTGAGAACCTTCCCACAGCTTCTAGCCGCTACGGTGTCAGTCACAGTCCCTGCCAGCCGGACGCGCCCCAAACTCAGTTGATGTGTCATGGTCAGCGCCAGTGTATTCAGCGTGATTGCCGGCGGTTGTGTGTCAACTGTGACGGTCACCGGCTGCAACTCGGTCTGGACTGCACCGTTTTGATCCTCAACTACCGTCTCCAGACGGTAGTCGCCTTCAGCCGTTGGCGTGAAGGGTGTCGTCCAGAACGTGTCGGTGATGGCTGGACTCGCGGGCCAGGTGTGCGTGATCCATTGACCGCCATTCACCGTGACCGTAAGCGATTTTAATCCGTCTGCTGCGAAGGCGCCGATAACCAGATCCATTGAAGCCAGGGAGGGCAGCACAGATTCATGGGTTGGTGTGATCACGGCAGACGCCAGGAGAGGTTCGGTGTAGACCGCGGTACTCCCGACCACGACCGGAATCGTGGGCTAAAACAATGGTGGTGTGCCCATAACGATCGGACACCTGGAGGTCTGCCGGGTCGCCGACATACCCTCTCACGATACAGGACGGTGTGATCCGGGTGAGCCGCGTCCCGACGCCGGTGGTGGCGTCCCACCACGGCGATGTGTAATAGGTGCGATCTCTGGCTTGAACCGCGCATGGGAAAACCAATCCGTCCAATACAAGGTTGAAGTCCTCGGCGATCCCGCTGTACAGAGTTTGTGCAGCCCGTCCGGCGCCCCGATAGGTCACCGCGATCGCCGCGCGCGGGGATTGGGTGTCGATCTCACCCTGCCACTTGACCCACGTGTCGCGGCTGTCCTGGCGATTGCCGGCTTCATCGGTGCCACGCAGGCTGATCTCGAAGATGCCCTCAAGGTTCGTTCCGATGGGCGACGACCATGGCGACGTGGTACTTCCAGGGTTGTCCGCGGTCGCGGGTGTCCAGAATGCATCCGGGTTGTCGCCGGATGGAACTACAGCTATTTCTATGCTGCTGACATTAGCGACGACCGCTGGTGGTTCGGGATCGGTGAATACGCCGGTGAAGCTGAGTGATCCATTGCTGACGACCAAGTCTGCTTGTGCAGGATAGTTCAGGTCAGCTTCGGGCGGGGTCGCGTCGATGTAGAAGGGTACCTGCACGACCGCGCCCTCTGCGCTGGCATTTGCCAGTGCATCAGAAGTGCGAACCGACAGGGTGTAGATCCCGCTGGGGTTGGTCGCAGCGCCCTGGTCATCAAAGGTGCTAAGTGGATAGCTAAGGGTTAATGCGCCGCCTGCCACCGTTGCAGTCTGCCACCCGGTGCTGCGCGGCGTGACCAGAACACTGACACCAGTTGCGCCACTGCCCGGTTGTCCGCCGCTCTGTGGGTCGTTGACGTTACCGGTGAGGGTGACGTGCCACCCGCTATCCGTATCCTGCGTCGCGCCAAGGACGTCACCCGGCATGGCATTCGACGTGGGGATGGGGGCCTGGCTGTCGATATAGACTGTGATGCCGGCGATATTGCCGTCGTTACCCGCGACATCTGTGGCATAGGCCCGCAGAGTGTGGGGACCATCAGTCAGACCTGCGGTATCCCACGCGTAAGCCCATGATTCAGCGCCGGCAGCCAGTTGCCAGTCACCGCCGTCGACACTGACCCAGACCTGGGCAACATAGGTGTTGTCATTGGCATCGCCGCCGATCACGAGTGTCTGTGTCGCGGTGAGATATTGGCTATTTTGCAGCGATGTGAAGGACGCGTCAGGTCCGGTGGCGTCAATGATCATCGGCAGATTGGCGGACAGGTTGTAAGTACCGCTCCACGGCAGGACCTTGAGGAGACCCACCTTGGCAAGCGCGATCGATTGCGGGTCAGTCGTGGCGTCAGGCGTTTCCGGGTTCGCGACGATGCCGCACTCTCCGGCGATGGGATCGGCTGCTTCAAGACGACAGGCAACCCCTGTGCTGGATAGATTCGTGTAGGGCGCAGGAACCGATCCGGTGAGATCTGACTCATTTTCGTTCAGCATACCCGTGCCATCTGCAGCCAGCGGTTTGTAATGGATGGTATCCGTCCCGCTGCCATTGGGTGTCAGCCACGTCACCATCCAACCGCCGTGGGTTGGTTCGTACGCGACATCCACTGTGCTTATGGCGCCGGTCGCAATGGGGAAAGCCGTTTCCGGCGCGCCCGTTCCGAAGAACCGACCCATAACCTGCGTGCCGTCGACGATATAGACGATTAATGACTGTCCGGTCACGGCATTGTATGCGATTGCCGGGTTGGTTTCCCGTGATGGTGAAGATGCGATGGATCCCGATGCCGATGCGTAAGAAATACCGTTTATTGACACAAAACCCAACTGAATATCCCAGTCAATAAATGGGTAGCCGGCTTTTTGCCAGACCACGATATAGCGGTTACCAGCCCAGACGATGTCCGGATTAAGGCTGGCGAACGTGGATCCAAAGAGATCCCGCGGTTCATCAACAACACAGCTGTTGGTGAACCGGTTCGTGCGCAGGACGTTGTCCTGATTCCAGACGACCATGAAGTTCGTTCCATCCGTCGCCACTGCCGGCGTCAGCATGGTGGCGTCCAGATTTGTGCTGACCGCGATAGGTTCGGTGGTTGTACAGACTGTGCTTCCCTGGACAGGCCATCCGTTGGCATCAAAAAGCCTGCCGTAGATGGTCGCGTTATAATTTGGATAGACGAACCAGTCAATGGTGGCATCTGCACCGGTGTGGCGTTTGCTCCCCGCGCCAGGTTCAGTTGCCGAGTAACTGCCGGTGCCATAGTAATCATCGTCGTCAAACCAAGTGTCCTCCTCCCACAGCGCGTATTTCTCGGTATTACAGAAAGCACGCGTTACGTTGATTTTCTCAGTTTGACCTGTGGCAGTACTGGAGGGACCCCATATTTGTCTACCATACCGATATTCGCCTGCTATCACCAAACCACCGGCTTCGATGTAGTATTCTGAGTGTGAGCCTTGACCGTCCTGATCACTGTGGCAGACCAGATCGTTGAACGTCACTGTTGTGCAGGTATCATAGCTGTCGTCAGCCCAGACCGTCAGGCATCGGCCGGTGTCCCCAGCGCACACAACTTCCGGTTCAGTTTTGACCGGTCCGGGTCCAGGTGGTCGTTCTTCCCAGCTGGCCTTGATAGCACCGCCAATGACGCCGGTCCCGTAGCGGAGATAGGCGCCTGTCTCGTCAATTTGCCCAACCCGAGTAGCCGATAAAGGGTCATGTGCGTAGTTTCCTTCGATGCTGGCAATGGCATAGGCATTTCCCTGGTTCAATGTATCCACTGCAGGCGCGATAGCAGAATACCAGGGCCAACCCTGCGTTGTTGCAGGGGTAAATACTGCTGCCGGCGACCAGCGCCATTTGATGCGGACATCACCGTCGTGCTGGTAAGCAACCGTCTCGCTGGTCAGACTTACCGTTCTGTTGTCGGAGGTTCCAACCGGGACGGTCATCTGGGTCGTCAGAGTTTCTGCGTCTTGCCGGAAAACGTTGAACGCAGCTGTGACCGGCTCGCTGGAGGTCAAGGGCGCCGGCACTGTCGTCGATATGGTGCCCAGGACGTAAAGATCCAGCGCTAGTTGGTTTTCCACGGTGGCGCTGTAGACGAAAGTCTGCCCTGGACCGACGATCCCGTCGGTGTCATCTGTTGCGGCGAAGAACTTGACGGGCGTATCGTTGTAGACCCTGGGCAGGAATGGGTAGATGTCGGGCGCCAGGGTCGCCAGCGTTTTCTCCGTCGCATCGCCCAACCCATCGCCGTCCCCGTCAACGACGAGAGGATCGGAGCGCACAAGGACCGTCAGCGTACTGGTAATACCGAGGGTGTCGGTGGTGACCAGCGGCAGCATCCAGCCGCCGATCCATTCCTGGGTATCCCCATCTTCATCCCAATCGCGTAGGTCCTGGTGATAGATTTCATCAACGTCGATGATTAAGTCACCATCGCTGTCGCGTCGTGAAGGGTTGGTGCCGAAAAACAGCTCCTGCCGGTCACTGAGCCCGTCGCTGTCGGTGTCCGGGTCCAGCGGTCCGAAGGCGCCCCCGCCGTTGGCTGCGCCCAGCTGGCGCATCTCCAGCTCGAAGCGGTCCGAAAGCCCGTCACCGTCGGCATCCCATGTTTCATCGTTGGGATCGTTGCCGGCGAAGTAAGGGTTGATTAACCCGTCCCCATCGTGGTCACGCTGGTGCGTAAAGGCGTTATTCTGAGCCCATGCCAGTGCCCAAAACTCATCCAGCGTCTGCGGCAGGACGTCCAGTACCACCGCCGATTTGATGGTGCTGCTGTTACCATCCTCGATGGATTGAGCTTCGCAGAACGTCACCGGATATGGGACCGGGATGGTCCAGCACTCCACACCGGGGATGGCATAGGCGGTGTTCAGCACCAGGTCGGTCGTGTTGTTGATCCCTGCCGTCAATGTGACTGTGGCTTCGGGGTTGCTCGTCGCCGTACCGCGGTACATAGAGATCCCTTCCCATTTGTGGTCAAAGGCTAATTGCCATTCCGACCGCATCGCGTCGATCTCGGTGGCTAGCGTGGTCGCGACCTGGGTGAGAGAGTAGATGAAACTGGTTTTCCGCAGTTGGCTCTGGGTGTAGTAAGTGCCAGTGTAAGGAATCAGACGGAGATCCGTCGGATCTTTGTGCGTGGCTGTGGTGGTCAGAGTGCTGCGCACGCGCAGCTGCGCGCCCTCGACCGGTCCCTCAAGCGGATTGGCCAGGTCGATGCTAAAGGGGCCCATGTCGACGTTGGTATCCACCAGCAGGTCGAAGTGGTAGAGGGCTTCGCCCAGGGACTTGGTGATCTGAGCCGAGATGGAATATTCATCCAGACCCAGCAGTGTGAAAACCAGGTCGATCACAGTGATGAGCGCCACAAAGATGGCACCAACGACCGTTAAGGAGAGGGCGAAGAGCACGATAGCCAGAATCGTGGCAGCAATCGTCTGAGCCAATAGCTGGTTGAAGGCAACACTGCCGGGGGGCAGGTCGGCGCTGGTCACTGCGTAGATAAAGGTGCCCACTGCGATGCCGACCGCGATCACCAGGCCTACGATGCTCGCTTTCTTGGATGCGTTGGCCCATTCCCCTTGACCCAATAATACCTTTTGCAGGGCAGCAGTCCGGCTCAGCCTCTCAACGATCTGTGTAGCCTTCACAATATCGTACACGCGAAAAGCCGGCCGGACAACGCTGACAGCGAACATGGCAAGGCCAACGAGGGTAGCGGTTACAATGCGGGCTTCGGTGTGGATGCCGGCGATGAAGGCTTTACCCAGCTCAATGAGACCCCAAACCATCACAGCGATCACAGCTACCGCAGCCAAACCAATCACGCCGCGGGTCAAGCGGCTGGCATTACCGCTCCAGAGATATTTACCGAACTTTTTGAACTGTGCCCCCACACCATTAAAATTGTTTGAAAGTTCTTTGGCCCTTTTTCCAATTTCTGTCGCGTAGAAAGTTTTATCAAAACCTATCCCATAAGCCGGGCGGGCCTTAAAACTGTTCATCACTATAAGATCCACAGTGCTTTTGAGGACCGAACTCACGCGCTGGGCGATGTATGCTCCTAGGGGCTTGTCTTTACCAAAGTATTCTTGTTGCAGTGGGGTATCGGCGATCTGTACGACGCTGTCAGCACCTCTATACAGAGCAATGTAAATAACCTGCAGGATCAGCATATAGCCCAGTTGTACATCCGGTGTTGCTTCCGGCATACCGTCACCGTAGCGTTGCTCCAGCTCATCCCAGTAGTCTTCCATGGGGTGGGCGCGCCAGTTCCCGCCATTGGCGTCATAGCGGTAGGTGTGCCCAGGTGAGACCGGCAAGGGTCTGGATAGGTGTACTGACCGGATCCATTGTGATGCGCAGCAGGTTGTTCTCCCAGCTCATATCACCGGTGTCGAGGAACAGGGCGTCCAGGTTGGTGACGCGGAACCGCTCTTCGCGCGCAACCATGAGGGTCGGCGTGATGGGATCTATGCTGGGCGAAGGCTGTGAAGTGGTTATCCAGGATGGCTGTGGTTTCGGTCATCGCCGCAGACATCAAGCCCTCGTCCTGGTGCTGGTGCACGTCCGGGTCGATCACGCCGAGTGTGTCGTCGATGCTCCAACGCTCCTCAAGCGCGACCCCGAGGTTGGTCGTGTGGTCGAAGCGGCGCGCGATTTCGCTGATGGTGAGGTCGCGTTGGCCATTGCTGCCGGTGCGCCCGGCAAGAAAGGTGGCTTCCAGACCGTAGGCCAGTTGGAAGAGCTGCAGACCGCGTTAAGGTCGGCATCCACATCCGGCATCCTCACAATGAAGGCCATGTCCATCCCGCGACTTCAACGGATGTTCAGACCGGTGAGGGTCCAGGCGTCATTGTATATGTAGATGGGTAGAAGTTTGTTGTTGGTGCCGTAGCTGGAGCAGATGCCATCGGTGAACGCCTGGCAGATGTCGATGAGACCCTGAATCAACCCATACCATCCGGATCTGTTGTGCGTTTCCCCAATCTGCCCCGGGAAGGTACAGCATCTTGGCATAGACGCAGCCCGTCCGCCGCCCTGGGCGGTATTGACGATCTGCAGGGGGCACGTAGGCTGCTAGTTTTGAACCATCTCCACTTACCGTATTGGTGAAGATGCCGTAGTTGCTCAGGATGCTTTGCGAAGGAAGGTTAGTCTTCTGCCCGTCAATGCGTATCTCCAGCATCGGGACCATCTTGAGGTCGCCGTTGCCATTGGGATTGGGATCCGTTGTGTCGTCAAGATCGAAGAAGGTGGTGCCATTGCCGTCCTGGATAATTGGCCCGGCCATCCATAGGCCAGTCAAGCACGTTGTAGGCATACCACAGGTGGTCTGTGTTGACGGTGTCGGACCTGGAACTCCACATATGTGAGTGTGTCTGGTGTCAGTTGGTCGATTACCAGGGAGCAGGGGATTATCGCCATCGTAGGTAGCGCCGCCGTGCATGTAGGGCGTACTCAAACGCCATCCGGAACGCCGTCATTGTCATTGTCGTCATCAAAGAGATCGGGGACTGTGTCACCGTCGGTATCATCGATGGCGCCGTCACCATTGTTGTCCCACTCAACACCGTCGGTCAAGCCATCGCCGTTGGTGTCCGCGGATTCAGGATCAGTGAACCACGTACGCGTACCGCCTTTTCCGTCGGGAAATGTGAAAACTCCTACGACTTCCAGGGTGTCGGTGATCAGGTCCATATCGGTGTCGATTGCTTCGCTATCGGTTCCCACCAGGTTTTCAATGTAATCCGTGAGACCATCCCCATCCGTGTCGGTGCCATCATCGCTGTCATCAGCCGTGACATTATCGGTGGCTGCCGTGGCTGTGAGCCCACTGACGTAGGAGAATATGCCCGCTTTGGAGGAATGCCTCCTGCGCATCGGTGAGTCCGTCGCTGTCGTCGTCAGCAGCTATGGCGGTCAGTGTTCCGCAATTCTGACAGCGGTTCGTATGTCGCGTTCGTCTGCAGTTCCTTGAGGGTTTGCAGCATATCACTTTCTTCAGCCCGTGCCGCAGCCGCAGCGTCCCTGCTGCCTGTCGCGCGCTGAAGGCTGCGACCTGATGACTGCTGAGCAGGGGCGTGAGTAACGTGGATGCGATGACCAGCGAGGCCACGACGCGGTAGACGTTGCGTGACCTGCTGCGGAGGACCAGGACCGCGATACCCACAAACGTTGTCGCGGCCAGCAACAACTGGATGGCCCTGGTTGAGATGCGATTGTCAGGTCGATGCATTCCCAGCGACACCTGTAGTGGGTGTTGGGCGTTGGCTGCGGTGCCGAATTTTGGAGAAGTTGACCGTGATCTTCGCTGACGTCTGGTGCGAATGCTGGTCGGGAAACTGAGGTTGATAACTTGCCGTACAGGAAATCCTGCAGGATCTAACCCCAGTTCGCCGTAGAACCGGTCATATCTTTGTAGCTTGCGGGTAAATCAAGGGTAATACCTGGAGGTAACTCCCCTTTGGCGGTGAGTTGAATCTCCATTTGGTCGCGGATGAAGGCTGCATAGCGCGGACCATCGATCTGGTAACTGTAGCGGGTATATGGAAGGTCGAAGCCTTGATCACCTGTCATTTGTGTAGAACATCACGCGCTGCCACGGTGAACGCCAAAGGACGACACCGGTCGGCGCGAACAATTCGGAAAACCCATCCGACGGGTTCCCCACCTGTCCAGCGCCGCGCGCCCTTGTGCCCTGATCGTCGACACGGACCTCGATCGCGGAAGCCGGGGTTAATAACGGTACCACCCGGGACCATACGTTGAGATCCAACGAAGCATCCAGAAGGTTGTTCTCTCCCTCCAGATAGAGGCGTTGTTCCGTGGTCTGCGGGCCCGACGCTTGGTCACCGTGGGCAAGGGGTCAGTGCGTCTGCACAATGTCCATGGCGAATGCATAAGACCCGGTGTGCACTGCCTTTTGCCACGCCCGGTCCAGGTCGCCTTCGGGTCCTGGGCCCGCGGCGAGATTGGGCAGCAGCACCAGGCCCAAAGCGGATACGATGATGAGGACCATGTTCAGGGTTCTGCTGTGTCGCCAGTGGTCACAGAAGGCCTCCTGCGGATAATAGACTATATGGTGCTATTATCTCCATTATATGCCACTTTTTATACAACTCATGGCGGAAAAGATGCGGGTACAGTCTGCACCTTGGTTGGTTAAATTCATTGGGTTAGGCATGACGAACAGGGTGTGCGTCACATTTTTGCATCCTATGCTCTTAGTGCGGCGCGGAATAGTTCTCGTGCATCCACAGTTGATTCCCGCGCCGCACTGCCTTCATAGGGGTGTGTCGGTTGCCCTGGGCAACCGACACACCCCTTTAAACCAGGTGGCGGGGCGGAGGTCTCCCTTGCATGGATAAGCTCCGTAAGTCCGCCCCGCCACAGCATTCTGCTCAAGGCAAACCACAATATGTTCAGCAAAGTGCGGAGTATGCACACTTATTACCGTTGCGGAATAGTGACGGACACCCTGACGAACATACGCCATTGTCCTTTTGAACAATTCGTGTTAACATTTTCTTGCCTATTATCCTGACTTAAAGTCTATTTTGGCAGGAGAGCACTGACGTTGGAATGTGGATTTGTTACAGTGTTTCTCAGGGGGTTGTATGTCCGTAAACAGTCGATTCACTGAAACACTCAAGAATGCGGATAAGCTGACAATTAACGCTTCTTCTCGATTGGCTTTGTTCAGTGATTGCCACCGGGGTGATAACAGCTGGACAGATGATTTCGCGCGTAACGAAGCGATTACACTCTATGCATTAAGAAAGTATTACGATGCGGGTTTCACTTACATCGAACTCGGTGATGGTGATGAGCTGCTGGAAAACAACACCATCGACGTCATTCTGCGCGCGCACCCGCATATTTTTTCCCTTTTAGGCCGGTTTAATGATGCGGGACGCTTGTACTTTATGACCGGGAACCACAACCCACCCTGGAAATATCCGTGCGACACGCCTCCCGCTCCTGGAATATCCGGAAAGAGGAGGGTATTTCGGGGTATTGAATTGCGTGAGGGTTTGGTCCTGGAGCACAGTGAGTACAAAGGACGGATATTGTTGATCCATGGACATCAGGGTGACTGGATGACGGACAGACTCTGGTGGCTTACTGAATACCTGGTCCTCCACATTATGGACGCCGCTCCAGCGTCTGGGGATTCTGGATCCGATGAGTCCGGCTCAAAACTTCCACATCCGCAAGCGGATAGAACGGTTGATTATCCGTTGGATACAATCACAACATATACTCACGATCTGTGGACATACCCATCGTTCAACACTGCCTGAACCTGGTGATGTGCCTTATTTTAACACCGGGTGTTGTATATATCCGCGTAGTATAACCAACATGGAGATCGTGAATGATAAAATCGCGCTGGTGCGGTGGCGGATTGCATCCAGCGCAGAAGGGACATTACAGGTCGTCCGGGAGATTACAGCCGGACCTTATCCGCTGGAAAATTATTTTATTGACTCACACAACTTCAACAATTGAGCCGGCATCTGATTTGGTGACAATGATTTGCGTGGGAAATGCCTCACGTAATTCATCGATATGGGTGATGACCAATATCAGATGAAAACTGTCCTGTACTGTCTTAATCGCTTCGACCAACCGCTGGCGACCATCTGCATCCAGAGAGCCGAAGCCCTCATCCACAAACAGGGAACGTAAACGGACGCCTGATCGCCGCGCAAGCAAACGGGATAGCGCCACCCGGATAGCAAAGTTCGCGCGAAATTGTTCGCCACCGGAAAAGTTCTCATATGGGCGAGTGCCTTTGTCATCACTGATAATGATATCCAGTGTTTCGCGCAAATCACCGGCTTTTGTTTCGCGTTGCGTGTCGAAACGGACGTGCATGCGCCCCCCTGTGAGCTGCTGGAGGATGCGGTTGGCTTCCCGTTCTAATTCTGGTAAGGTATGTTCGATAATCATAGCTGGAATGCCGTTAACGCCGAAGGCATCCCTGAGTTCTGTGTATATGCTTACATAGCGCGCTAAATCATCCTTTTTACCTCGGAAATCGACAGAACGCTTTTCCAGCGTGTCCAAAACCGCCAGGTTTTGTTTTGTTGCACCGAGTAGTTGACGTTTGGTCACCGCTATTTTTCGGTTTTCATCCAGAAGGCGCGCAAGTTCTGTGCCTTTGGAGAGAATGGGCTGCAGCGCAGTCAAAGACTGCTGGTATTGGAGCCTGTCATTCTCCAATACCTGTCTGCGCTGCTGCTCAATTCCGATATCTTCAATTAGTCGGGCTAACAGGGCTTGCTCTCTGTCACTTCCTGCGCGCGCGGTTTCCAATTCGCGATATTTTTCCTCAACCATACGCAGTGCTTGTATTGAGGATTTTACCTGATTGTGATACACCGCGTCATAATCCACTTTGGCGAGTTCATCAGCGATCAATACCAGCGCTTCCCGTGTATCAGGCGCATAACGTTGTTCTTCAACCTGCGATTGAAGCTGTTTCAATTCTTCCAGCGTGTGTTCCAGTGCAGCGCGTTCCTCGATCGCATAGTGCTCGCTCTTAAGTTTTTGTTCCAACGCTAGTGCGTCCTGGCGCAGGTGTAAGACGCGTTCTTGCGCCTGTTCCCCCTGTTCAAGCTGCTGCTTTAATCGCGCTACAAGTTGTTCCTGGGCAGGACGAAGTTTCAAATCCAACTCAAGCGTATGGATTCTCTCCCGGAATGCAATTTGCGCATCAGCAAGGGCCTGTAATTGCGATGTGTTGGACCGGAAAGTATCCCCCATATTTTGGCCTTCACGGGATATATCCTCTAAAAGATGCGCGCGATGTGTCTCGGACAGGGGCTGGTTGCATAGGGGGCATAACGCCGTAGTTTCGCCCAGAGCATGCATCCGGGTTTTTGCCTCATTCATTTGTGCGCGGTATTGACGGTTGATCTCGGTCAGGCGGCTCTGTTCAACTTCATTTTCACGCAAGTGAAGTCTGATATCTTCCAACTCCTGATTGCTTGCATCAAATTCGGCTAAACGCTGCTGTGCCGAAGCCAGGGCCTGGAGGGATTCTTCACCGGGGATACGCTCTTCCAAAAGTTGAACCTGGGATTGTACCTCACCAAGTGTTCTTTCCAATTGAACACGATGCGCCTGGATTATGCGTTCCTGGGTCGTCGCTGTCTGTTGAAGGTCGCGTAATTCCCGGTCGATAACCTCCCGGGCTTTCGCCAGGGCATTCTCGTATTGGGCTTTTTTCTGCTGAAGTTGGGCTGTTTTACTGAGTTTTTCTACTAAGGCGCGTTCGTCGTTCAGCAGCTTTTGATACGCACTATATTGCTGTTCAATATTTTCAGCTTGAGCGAGCAGGTCTTGATAATGTTCAAGCTGCTTCTGAAGGTTGATCTGGTCAGACTCCAGGCGTTGAATGCGCTCAGATTCCTGCTGCAATCGATTGTCCAGATCCTTTATCTGGCGCTGCAGCCCCGCTGCCTGCTCCTGGGCGCGCGAATGGGCATTGACCTGGGCTTGAATTTCCTGCAGGTGGGATTCCGCCTCCCCGACTTCGGTTTCAGCAATGACCAGAGCCTGTTCATATTCAGGGCGGTGCGCGAGTTCGGATTCGATTTCGTCCAGGCGTGTGTTGACAGCTTTCAACTCACCCTGATACGATGCCAGCAACGACTTGGCACGCTCCTGGTATTCAGACCACCGGTCCAACCCCAGAACAGCACTGAGGACACGCTTGCGCTGGGCGGGGGTTTGGACGGTGAATTCATCCGCATGTCCCTGGCGTAGATAAGCTGAATTGATAAAAGTGTCATAGTCCAGCCCCAGATGCTCGATGATCCGGTTTTGTGTTTCGCGGATACTCCCTGCTGTCAGGATACGCCAGCCAGCCTCCCCTTCAACCTGAAAATCAAGCTGTGTGCTTAACGCCCCCCGCCCTCGATGCTCACGTCGCCGTAAAATGCGGTAGCGCTGTTCTACGCCACCCTGGAAAGGCATAAGAAACACAAACTCAACTTCAAGGTTGGTTTCACCATGAAAAATGAGGTCGTCTTCGCGCCCAAATGGAGCGCGGGACCGCCCCCATACCACCCAGGTAATTGCGTCCAGAAGCGCCGACTTACCAGCGCCATTATCTCCCACGAGGCTGGCAACATGAATTCCGCGCATGTCCAGGTCGGTTTCGCGGTGTGAAAGGAAATTACGTATGTGCAATTCTTCTGGGATCATCGTTTATTTTTGGGTCGCTATTTCAAAAAGTAAAAAATCCGCATGACGTAGACTGCTGAAGCGATATCATTCCGGAAATTATTCAACAAGTTTGTTTCAAAGGTCGCTGAAGCGGGTGTCTATAATAGGAGTTAGCGATCCTTCTATCCTTTGTATTTCTGAGCAACAATAAAGGCTTCCCAGCTCTCATTGCGTGTCGCGGGAGGCGTGTGGACTTTTACTGGATGAAAACGCATCTTGACGTCGTGAATGAGTGCCGGAAGATCCTCTCCCTGGAAGACTTTGAGGACCATATTCCCGCCGGGAACGAGTATCTGCTGCGCTAAGGTAAAAGCTGATCGTGCCAGTTCCATTGAGAGGACATGGTCCCGTAATTTGATGCCGGTTGTTGAGGGCGCTGCGTCACTGAGCACCACGTGGCATCGCCCATATGTCATGGCTTTGATGTTTTCCTGGATGTCCGGGCTTGTCATATCTCCCTGTATGATGATGACACCTTCGATCGGTTCCATCTCCTGCAGGTCAAGGGCGATCACGCGCCCACGTTTACCGACCAGTTTGACCAAAACCTGTGACCAGGAACCCGGTGCCGCTCCCAGATCAACGACGGTATCGCGACTCCGGATGACATGGAATTTTTGCTGAATCTGTATTAATTTGTAAGCCGAACGAGCCCTGTAACCTTCTTCCTTAGCTTTTTGAAAGTACGGGTCGCTGCCTTGATTTTTGCGCCAATGTGACATTGCAACGTTATCCTTTGACGATAAATTCATCCAGTATTTCGACTAAAAAATCTGGAATACGGGCTGTGATTTGTGTTCCGGTATCGGTGTGACTTTCTTCAACGATGACACCCCGCTCGTGAATGGAACTGACAATATCGCCACGGTCAAAGGGTATATGGATGGTGGTTAGCGACATTTCAGACTCCAGCACAGATTCGATCTTCATAAGGAGCTCATCCAATCCCTGTTGTTTTAGCGCGGATATAGCAACACTGTCTTCAAGGTCACACAGCGCAGCACATGCGGCTTCGGGATCTGCTAAATTATCGATTTTGTTCAGGACATTGATAACCGGGATCTCGTCTGCCTCGATCTCCTTCAGGGTAGCAAAGACCGACCGTGTTTGATCCTGAGCATGGGGGTGGCTCACATCAATAAGGTGTAACAGTAAATCAGCTTCCAGAACCTCTTCCAGAGTCGCCCTGAACGAGGCGATGAGATCTGTTGGGAGTTTTTGTATAAAGCCTACAGTATCCGTGAGCAATACGACCGTTCCCCCCGGCAGGGTTATCCGGCGCGTTGTGGGATCGAGTGTAGCGAAAAGCTGATCTGCAACATAGACATCGGCGCCAGTTAAAGCGTTGAGCAAGGTGGATTTGCCTGCATTGGTATAGCCCACTAAAGCAACCGTAGGCAGACCGCTGCGGCGGCGTTGTTGCCGGTAGCGTGCCCTGGAGGCGCGAACTGTTTCCAATTCCCGTTTGGCTTGTGCCATTCGCTGCCGAATAGCGAAGCGATCCATCTCCAATCGCGTTTCACCGGGACCTCGCAATCCCACACCGCCGGACATACCTCCTGCACGACCCCCAGCCTGGCGTGTTAAGGCTTGTTTTGTCCATGTCTGGGTCAATCTTGGCAGACGGTAAGAATACTGGGCAAGTTCCACCTGGAGCGATCCCTCACTGGTACTGGCATGCAAAGCGAAAATATCAAGAATGAGCCCTGTCCGGTCCATAACTTTTATAGCTTCACCGAAAATGCGTTCGAGTTCCCGCTGATGCCGCGGCGCCAATTCATCGTCAAAAATGACCACATCAGCGTCTAGCGTGCGCACCATGGACGCAATTTCATCTGCCTTGCCTCTGCCGACAAAAGTGGCAGGATGCGGTTTCTGCATTTTCTGCGTCATCTGCCCCACAACTTCCAGACCGGCAGTGTCGGCTAAACGCATCAACTCAAGCATGGATTCCTCAATTGGCCATGCATCTGACATGTATCGTCCATCCGGAATTGATTTCCATTCTACGCCAACCAGAAATGCTTTTTCCGGAGGGGCAATTGTCTCTTTAACGGATGTGCGACGAGACATTCAATCCTCCACTGATAGTGTCATAATAACTGTAGACAGGTCGACAGAAGTGTAAACTCGAAGTTTTTTCGTTATAATAATTGCTTCGAGTCATCATGATAGTTTGAAACCCAAAGGGGGCAAGTTGAACGTGTCTTATAGTTTTATCTTTTTCGCTGATATTTCGTTAATGTAACGGAATATAGCATAATAACAGTGTTTTTTCGGTTGTGCGGAACACCGTGTTTGTGCTTTTGATGACTATTCCCGCACGCCTTTAATTTTAATTGTGTTTGCTGCCGGCGCCGCCGGCAGCAAACACAATTATTATATATTGCGGCGCGGAATTCAAGGTAGGACGTGGCGTGAGAATATTCCGCGCCGCAAAGTGTAATCTACAAATTGGAACAATAAAATCCTGGCGCGACCCGGCGTAACCTTGACATCGGTGCGTGTTCCGTTATGATGGTGACCCTTTACCCGGGTATCGCGCAACAGCGATATCCCTTTACAGTGATGACCGTATATGATAAGGTGTAAAGTATAAAATTATGAATAATACAGTTGATATTGAAGCTTATTGCGTCAAATGCAAGGCGAAACGCGCCATTAACAACCCAATGCCGGTTTTTACGGCAAAGGGACAAGCTGCGCTGCAAGGAACGTGTCCCGAATGTGGAACACGGGTATTCCGTATGGGGAAAACTTCCCTCCATGAGGGGATGGCGCCACCGCCAAAACCCGAACCGCCCAAACCAACTGGAAAACTGGTTATTGTAGAATCTCCCGCGAAGGCGCGGACGGTGGGGCGTTTTCTTGGAAAGGGATATACCGTCAAAGCATCTGTCGGGCATATACGTGACCTTTTGAAATCTCAGTTATCTGTGGATGTGGAGAATGATTTCGCGCCCAAATACCGGGTGCCTAACGAAAAACGACCTGTGGTCAAGAGTTTGGCTGGTTTGGCGAAAAAATCAGCAGAAGTATACCTGGCAACAGACCTGGACCGGGAGGGAGAGGCTATTGCCTGGCACCTGTATGAAGCCTTGGAGTTGACAGAAGAACAGGTGCGCCGGGTGGTTTTCCATGAGATCACGGAACCAGCCATAAAAGAAGCCTTTGCACATACACGCGGTGTGAATATGGATTTGGTGAATGCGCAGCAAGCCAGGCGGATTCTCGATCGATTGGTAGGCTACAAGTTAAGCCCGTTACTATGGCGTAAGGTGCGCAGTCGCCTTTCTGCAGGACGTGTGCAGTCAGTGGCGCTGCGCCTGGTCGTAGAACGTGAGCGTGAGATTGAAGCCTTTGTGCCGGAAGAATATTGGACCCTGGATGCTGAGCTGACGCCCCGGGATGGTCGAGATGCGAAACAGCGCCTGATTTTCAAAGCGCGTTTGGTAAAAGCGCACGGCGTTGATGTGGCGTTGGGTAGTGAAGGTGATGTTACGCCACTCCTCTCTCAATTGGAGACGGCAGACTATGTGGTGTCAAGTGTCAAAAAGGGGAAACGTAAGCGGAAGAGCCCGGCGCCTTATACGACAAGTACACTGCAGCAAGAGGCGTCACGTAAGTTAAACTATTCAGCACGTAAAACAATGCGTTTAGCACAGCAGCTTTATGAAGGTATTGACCTGGGAGATGGGCAACCCGAGGGTTTAATTACCTATATGCGAACAGATAGCACTAACATTTCGGAGCAGGCGCAAGCTCAAGCGCGGAAGTTTATTGCGCAGACATACGGACCGGAATTGTTGCCTGCAAAAGCACCGGTTTACAAAACACGCTCGAAAGGTGCGCAGGAAGCCCATGAGGCGATTCGTCCCACCAGCGCATTTCGTACGCCTGAAGAACTGAAAGCGTACTTGAACCGGGAGCAACGCCGCCTGTATGAACTAATCTGGCGTCGGTTTATTGCCAGTCAAATGCGCCCGGCAATATATAACACGATGGCTGTTGAAATCGAGGCTGGACCTGCAAACGACAAACCATTTTTATTTCGAGCGACAGGTTCCACGCTGCACTTCCAGGGTTTCCTCGTCGTTTATGAAGAAAAGAATACCGACAATGGGAAGCCCGTCCAGGAGCAGCGGATACCCGCACTAAAAACTGGCGATGCACTTGACCTGATTACACTTTTACCGGAACAGCATTTTACACAACCGCCACCATCTTATACAGACGCGTCCTTAATCAAGACACTGGAGGAATATGGGGTAGGGCGCCCATCTACCTATGCGTCAATATTGACGACGATCCAGCATCGGGGATATGTTACACGAGAGAAGCGGCGATTCGCGCCGACGGAAACTGGATTCCTCGTCAATGACTTGTTAGTTGAGTATTTCCCGGATGTGATTAATGTGGATTTCACAGCCCGTATGGAATCAGAATTGGATGCGGTGGCTGAGGGTGAATTGGACTGGGTTGCACTTATGAAAGAGTTCTATGATCCTTTTTCCAGAGCGATTAATGCTGCTGATGCCGCGATGCCAAAAGTAGAACAGATAGAATACGTTGGCCGCAGCTGCCCGGATTGTGCTGATGGGCAACTCATAATACGCTATGGGAGATATGGAAAATTTATCGGGTGCTCGAACTTTCCCAAATGTCGATTTACTGAGCCGTGGCTGGAGAAAATTGGTGTCAAGTGCCCCGATTGTGAAACGGGCGAGATTGTCGTCAAACGCACCAAACGCGGACGTGTTTTCTACGGTTGCTCTGAGTGGCCTGCGTGTGAGTTTGTTTCATGGAAACGCCCTGTGGCAGCAAAGTGCCCTTCCTGCGGTGGTCTGTTGGTCATGGAAAACCAGCGGAAAGCCCAATGTCGGGTTTGCAGTCGGGATTTTGAATTGGCAGATATCGAGGATATGACAGCTGAAGTATCCGTGCCTCTAGTTTCAGGCAAATAACCCCTATTTAGATTGGTAACCGTGGTTGCGCGGGTGTGCAACCACGGTTTTTGTTTACCATGCGATTGCACTGCATTAAAACTGTGGAGAGGTGTATTGCGTGGTATAATTATTTTGATTTGGTTGATCTGTTGTGTCCCAGTACCCGTAGGAAGAATGCGCGTTCTCGCATGTTGGAGCAGTTTTTTTCTTTGGAGGAAATATGACTGAGTACGATTGGCTCCTTATCCTCTTCGGTGCAGGCTTAGTAGTGTTTTTAACTTCTCAGGGACTAGCCCGTGCTTTACTTTCACTGTTACTCGTTTGGTTGGCAACTTTTGCCGGTGCTCTACTGTACAGAGAAGCCGCGTTTCGCACGCAAGCTGTTACGGGCACCAATTTGATCCTGGTTGAAGGTTTGATGTTTGATTTTCTGCTGCTGCTCTTTTTTTTGATTGGTTTTCTGCTGCTCAAAGCTGCTTTTCCGGTTACAAGATTACCAAACATTGGTGCCCTTGATTACATTGTGGCGTTTTTTGTGGCAATCATTGTCGTGTTTATTATCATTGCCCTTTTAGCAAACAGTCTGGGTGTCATGATTAGAGAACAATGGCCCGGAAATTCGCAGGGATGGGTGAGTTTGCAGTGGCGGTTTTCTCGTTCAGGATTGCTACAATACTCACGCGCACTCATCCCGTATTATGGATGGACTTTTTCCCCTTTTTTCCCGGGATTGCCTCCGGTTTTGGTGGCGCAATAAACACGATTCCGATTGGCTAAATTGGAAGTTATGTATGGTGAAGTCTTATGAATCGACATTGGCTGACACTTGAATACCCCGCCATTTTGGAGAGATTGGCAGAACACACTGATTTTTCGGGGGGCAGGAACCTTGCTTTAACTCTGGAACCCGTTTTTGACTTTCGGGAAGCTCGTGAACGACTTACGCTGACAAATGAAGGCAGGTTGTTTGTGAATGCTCACCCCGATTTTGCACTGGGGGGAATCACCGACATTCGTTCTTTCGTCGAACAAGCCAAACACGGTATCACATTGCAGCCCAGCGATTTGCTGCAAATTCGGACAACGCTGATGGGCTCGGAGCGTGTTTTCAAGCTCATCACACGGCTTGAGGTCCAATTCCCTGGTTTAGCGGATATTGCCTGGCGCATTCATCCCGTGCCTGGGTTAACACAGGCGATAGACAAAGTATTAAATGACCGCGGTGAGGTGCGTGACAGTGCTTCTCCGGAATTAGCCCATATCCGAAACGAATTGAATACAACACAAGCCCGGATCCAGGATCGCCTGCGGCGGTATATTGCATCACCGGATGTTGCCCCCTATCTTCAAGAAGCCCTAATCACACGGCGTGAAGGACGTTATGTCATACCTGTACAAACGGACTTCAGGGGACATGTCAACGGCATCATACACGACCGCTCTTCCAGCGGTGCTACCCTGTTTATGGAGCCTACGCATGTGGTGGAGCTCAACAACGCATTGCGTGAACTTCGTATGGCAGAAGAGGATGAGATCATCCGGTTATTGCGGATGCTTTCGGCACAAGTGGGGATGGCGGCAGATGAAATTCTCTTTTCAATAGACGCCCTTGCTGAACTGGATTTGACCCTGGCTAAGGCGCGATATGCGGATGCATTATTCGCCACTATGCCCGAACTGCTCCCGCTGCAACAGGAGCAGTCAGGCAAAGGCGGGAACAAAGAATTACCAGACGCAGTTGTCTGTTTAAAAGGCGCGAGGCATCCTTTGATTCCTGCGGAACAGGTTGTACCGGTCAATATTGACCTTGCTGACGATGTGCACGTCCTGGTGATTACAGGGCCTAATACAGGGGGCAAGACGGTCAGCTTGAAGACTGTGGGCTTGCTTACCTTAATGACTTTGTCCGGGATGCATATCCCTGTGGACCCAGGATCACGCTTGTCGTGTTTCAATTCTGTTGTCGCCGACATTGGTGATGAGCAATCCATTGAACAGAACCTTTCTACTTTCTCTTCACACCTGAACAATATTGTGACATTTCTGCCGCACGTCGATTACCGGTCGTTGGTGCTGCTGGATGAGTTGGGAGCGGGCACCGACCCTGCCGAGGGTTCTGCTTTGGCGCGTTCTCTTCTTGAGACGTTTCGGGAACGGCAGTGCATGACCTTTGTTGCCACACATTATCCCGAACTCAAACTCTATGCGCACAGTACGCCCGGCGTGCAGAATGCTTCGATGGAGTTTGATGTAGATTCTCTGGCACCGACATACAAATTAATGATTGGCTTGCCGGGGCGTTCCAATGCCTTTGCTATAGCGCGTCGTTTGCATATGCCCGAAAGCATCGTCCAGCGTGCCCAGGGAATGATTTCGGGCGAAGAATTACGTGCGGAAGACATGTTGGCGGATTTGCATACATTGCGTATCCAGGAAGTCCGTGCGCGCGATACTGCCCGGGAAGCTGCCCGTGAGGTTGAGCAGGCGTCAGAAACTTTAAGGAAGCGCCTCGCCAATATCGATGAGGAGCGTGATAAAATCCTGCAAACGGCTGAAGCGGATATGGCTGCCGAAGTAGACTCTCTGCGCACAGAGTTGAGCGCTTTGCGAAAAAAGATGCAGTCGATCAGGGCGACCGAGTTACCAACCGAATTTCGTGAGATTGAGGAAGAACTTGACGCATTGGACACAACGGTGATTCAACCTGTTCCCCTTATTTCCGATGTTCCGCAGCCCAGGAGCAGCGATGATGGCGATATTACCCTTGGTGATACCGTGCAAGTGCCGTCGCTGGGGATGCAGGGGACTATCATCTCAGTTGATGGTCAACAAGTCGAGGTGAGTATAGGTGCGCTGCGGACGCGGGTGGCTCTGGAGGATGTTGCGTTGATCCACCATGCTGCGCCTTCACCAGTTGATACTCCCTCTGGCGTACCGCTTAATGTCAGGGCTGCCTCACCAGGCATTCAGATTGACCTGCGAGGGCAGACTGTCGTTGATACCCTGGACCAACTGGAGCGATATCTGGATGATGCTGCGCTGGCGTCTCTCCCATGGGTGCGCATTATTCATGGGAAAGGCACGGGCAAGCTCCGCCGGGAAGTACGGCGGCACATCAGTAATCATCCCCTTGTGACATCCTATGAAGCGGCAAACGAGAACGAGGGCGGTGAAGGTGTGACCATCGCGCATTTGGTTACTGTCTGATAGGCTCGCTATATAAAAGAACCCGGATGTTCATCATCCGGGTTCTTGCTTTGAGTTTGCAATAATGACTTTTACTTTTCCGATTTGGTTGAGGCTTTCGCCTCGGATTTCCCTGTGTCAGTCGTTGAGGGTGACTTTTCGGACTCTTTTTTCTCTGTCGTGGATGAACTTGTGTCGTTTTCTTTTTCGTCCTTGCTCTTTCCAGGAAGGGCAGTGGACGATTTCCCGCGATTATCGGTGACGTAAAAACCGGAGCCCTTGAAAATGATACCCGCTGGTTGAATCAAACGCACGACAACTCCGCCACAGTCTGGGCATATCGTAACAGCATCTTCTGTAAAGCTTTGGCGCCTTTCGAAGCGTAATCCACATTCCTGGCATTTATACTCATATAAGGGCATACTTAAACTAACCTCCGAAAATCTAGCTTATGTATTATAGGACGGTTGGGCGATTTAGCAAGGTCTATTACAGGATTTTATGATTCTCGGCTGTGGTAAAAACCTGGCGGTGTGGACTATGCCAGAGGCCCGTTCCGCTTAGGCTCCTGTGCCGCCGCTTAACTTTCTGAAATTCTGCTACCTTTTATTGCACTCGGTAAATGATAAAGCCCTGGTTTTAAATCTATAAGTGTTCTTTCACCTCAGCAAAAACATTATCGATCATAGCCACGGTCAGTCGTCCTGTCTGTGTGTTTTGCCGGCTGGGGTGATAACATACACCCAGATAAGGTAAGTTCGGCCCAAGATCTACCCACAAACCGTGGCTGAATTTTACCCTGGGAATCTGCATCCCCTGCCCTTTGAGCAAGCCGAGATAACGGTCAAAAGCTATGCGTCCCAATGCCAGCACCACCTTCAGGTTCCTGAGCAAGTCTATTTCCCGCATCAGGAAAGGTTGGCATGCATCCAGTTCGGATGATGTGGGTTTATTCTGGGGTGGGGCGCATCTCCCTACCGCGGTGATGAAGGTGTCAGACAATAACAAGCCATCATCCCTGGATTTGGCAGCTGGTCTGTTAGCCAAACCAGCCCGGTGCAGGGCGGAGAACAGCGTATCCCCCGAGCTATCCCCGTAAACATTCTACCGGTCCGGTTGCTGCCGTGAGCCCCCGGAGCTAGGCCCAGGATCAGCAGCCTGGCGTCGAGATCACCAAACCCGGGGACGGGTTTCCCCCAATACACGCAATTCTGGAAAGCGCGGCGTTTGACTCTGGCAACTTCTTCCCGCCAGGCAACCAGGCGCGGGCATTTTTTGCAGGATGTAATATCATTTTCAAGCATTTCCCATGCGGAATGTGACGGCTCTGTGTGCATACTAGACCTCTACTTAGTATAAATATTTCTATGCGCTTGTGCGTTTATGTTTCTTTTTGTGGACATAATTATGTTTTACGCGTGGCAGGTTCGCGAAAGATAGCGGAGCGCATCCTGGACGCATGTCTGTAAAGGTTGGGTTGTATCCACTGTTAATCGGTGGACCTTTAACGGTTCAGCGTCTGCGGCGACTTTCTCATAGAGATCCGGAGTGCGGTTGCCTGCCGGATGGCGTCCACTATCGGTTAACAAACGTGCTTTTGCCGTATCGGGGTCGCAGATGCATTCAATCCAATATGGGATGACGCCCATATCGGCAGCAGCATCTTCGACTGTTTGCACCTGCTCACTGTGCGTGAAGGTGCGCCCATCCAGGATGATGGTGATGTCCGGGTTTTTCTGAAAAAGATACCGGGCAATCTTTAGCATGATGCCGGTACAGAAATCATCCTGTTCACGACTGTATTCTATCAGCTGTGGGGGGAAAAGCGCCGCGCGTATCGTGTCTTTATTGAGAATAACCGGATGGATTTGGTCGCCCCATTTTGCTGCCTGATCACCATTTGCGCTCATGGTTTTGATCAAAGCGTGCGCCAGGGTTGTTTTACCCGTCCCCGGAAGACCTGCCATCACGATGAGCGTCATAAATCAGATCATGCCTTTCCTGACGGCTTCACCCATCAACGCGACTAACCGGTCTGGCTTGCAGTGGGGCAGGGCGAGGGCTGCCCGTTCCAATTTACCGCGCCGGATATATGCCAGCACTTCTTCCTCAAGTTCCAGGACCGTTATCGGGACATCATCCAACATCACAGTTGTTTGCGTTGCTGTCAATGAAGGCGCCCACCGCTTATCCACGCTCCGGTAAAGACCCCCCATCACTTCAACCCTCACCCCGTGAAAGTCAAATCGTCCTATGTGCGACCGCCAGTCTTCTGTCTCGCGCAGTTGGACTGCATCAATTACAAAGTCTTTGAAAATTTCCTCAAAGCGGTAGGTGTTGTCAATTGTCAATTCCAGATCAAGGTCGTTCACCGGTACCGTGAGTCCCCGCAACGCCAGAGCAGTACCCCCAACGACTTTATACGGCATTGCGTTAGCGTGAAGGATAACGGCAATGTCGCGTAAAGCACTCCGCCACCGGGGTTTGACGCATACGGCAAGGATGTGTTCGACGCCGCCGAGAATGGCGGGATCGTGCGCGATTTCGTAATTGACGTCGACCCAATAACGCCATACTTCTCCTTCGAGCGCGTTGATTTTTTCCTCCTGACTGCTCACGACACCTTCGAGTCCCAGTAAAGTCTGGATTTCAAACCCGGCTTGAGCGCAAATCGGTTCAATTTCTGAGGGATGCGCAAAGTAGGCGACAAAACCGACCTCCCCATCGCTGCGGGGCGGGAGCAGCCCGGTTTGGGCAATGGTGTTGTATGTTTCTGGGTTCTTATGTGCGTTTTCGGGATAATGCGCGGCGGCATCGCGGTGTCCTGCGTAGCGACCGATGAACGCAGCAAATACAGGTGCTCCGGGTTTCGCGATACGATAAGCTTCACGCAGGGTTTTTAAGCGTGCGTCAGCCTCCAGCAGGTGATACAAAGGCCCCATCAGCAATATGGCATCAAAGATGTTGTCCTCAAAGCGTTTCAGGTCAGTGGCTGTACCTTGTTCGTATCCTGCAAGTTTGACGCCAGCCCGGGTTGCATTTTCATGTGCCAAAGCCAGCAAGTCCGGTGATAGATCGAACAGCGTGACCTCATAGCCCTGTTGGGTGAGGGCTATGGCATAATATCCAGGACCACCTCCGCAGTCAAGTATCCGGGCGGGTGGGGGCGGGAGATAGTCGGCGAGTGCCCGTTGGGTCACAGCAAATTCGGTGCGGTGGCGCATATGGCGCTGCCACTCGCGGTCAGGATCGCTGTGATACAGTGCTTTTATGGCAACCTCTGTTGCAGAGAAAACCTCTGCCGAAGAGGTTGCAGATTCTGGATTCGATGGCATGGCTGTCTAACTTGTCAGTCTTTTACCAGTTTTCATACTTGATAACAGCCGTAAGGTCTTTGCGCCGTTTTTCACCGGGGGTATCCGCTGCATAGCCCAGGGGGGTAAAGATGACAGGTTCTACCCCGGATGGCAGGTTTAAAACTGTTTTTGCTTCATCGGGATCGAAGGCTGCTATCCAGCATGTGCCCAATCCCAGGCTGGTCGCCGCCAGGATCATATGATCCATCACAATCGCTGCATCCACATAACAGTAACTTTTGCCATCGTTTCGGCGTATCCAGGCTTCGGATGGTGTTCCACAAACGCAGAGGACGATAGGTGCGTCGGTGAACCATTTTGGCGCGTAAATACGTTTGAGGAGCGCCTCTTTACCGGCGGTGTGGATCACTATCACGTGAAATGGCTGGCGGTTTGCTGCTGTTGGCGCCAGTCTGGCAGCTTCTAAAATCTGCTGGAGTTTTGCATCTTCAACGGGATCTGGTTTATATGCACGTGTGCTATACCGGTGGTGGATGATTTCAAATATATCCATGTCTCTCTCCTTGATAAATCTTCGAGATGGTGGAATTCCGCACCCTTTATGCACGGATGTCATACAACTATTGTCGTAAAAAACCGGAAAATGTCAAAGCAATTCGAAGGGGTGCGTTATTTGATTATTTCGTAGTTAGACGTTACAATGTCGAGGTTGGATCTCGAAGGTACTATGGGAGTTTTATGGCAACGAGTGAATTCAGAGTGGAAACGACCTGGGCTTCCGGATCACCGGGGACCCGGACGGTGGGTATTATCGCATGTCTTAAGACATAAGTGGTTTATCCTTTTTATGCTCCTGGGCGCTGCCGGGAATGCCTGGTTAGCTTCGACGCAGCCTATATTAACCGGTCGCGCGTTTGAAGCGGTGATTGCGGTGCCGTCAGATCTGACAACACTGGGACGTGTCGCCCTGTTGTTAGGTGTGATCCAGGTAGCCCGTGGTTTGTTTATGCAGCTCATTCGCAATATGAGTGCCGAAACATTGGGACAGCGTTTGGAGCGTGATATTCGCGCTGAACTCTATGTCAGCCTGATTGGCAAAAGTATGGCGTTCCACGACTCTTATCCTACCGGTGATTTGATGGCGCGCGCCACGAACGACGTGCGTGAAATCAACTTTATGTTTAACCCGGGTTTAAATATGGTGATTGGATCCCTGAATTTTGTGATCATGCCCCTTTTTGTCGCACCGGGAATCCATCCGCAGTTAATTCTCGCCCCTATTATTTATATTATTCTGTATGCCGTCGTCGTCAGCGCTTATTTGCGCCAATTGCGACCCGTGACCACAGCGGTGCGCCAGGCATTCGGTGGCATGAATACTGTATTGGCGGAAGCCATTGAAGGTGTGGAGACCGTGAAGGGGGTATCTCAGGAAGAATTTGAGATAGCGCGCTTTCAGGGTGCGGTGACGGGATGGAAAAGGGCATACATCAAACAGGCTGATACTGAGGCGGCGTTTTTACCGCTGTTGCTGCTGGGGTTACTCACTGCGGGAGGGCTTTTACACAGCCTGCTGCTGTTTCGCGCCGGTCTGATCAATATTGGCGATGTTATCGCCTATAACGGCATCGTCATGCTCTTTGGTTTCCCGACTTTTACCGGGCAGTTCGCTTATCCCCGAGTGGCATCCGGACTGGCTAGCGCCCGGCGCCTGCTGGAGCTGATTAACGCCCAAACGAATGTAGACCAGAATCCTGAAGGTTATCATGCTGAATATCAGGGGCGAGGTCGCCTTTGATCACGTCTCATTTTGCTATACCCCGCCAGCGGAAGGTTGTGAAATCGCAGCCCGTGGGATCACGTTAAACGATATAAACTTTCATGTGAATCCGGGGCAAACTGTGGCAATTGTCGGGCAAACCGGTTCCGGTAAATCGACAATCGCCAAACTCATCAACCGGATCTATGACGCCGATGAGGGGCGGGTTATGGTGGATGGTGTGGATGTGCGGGATTGGAATCTGGAAAGCCTCCGGCAGCAGATATCCATCATTGAGCAGGATCTTTTTCTCTTCTCCAGAACTATTGGTGAAAACATTGCGTTTGGGCATCCGGAAGCGACACAAGCGCAGATTGAAGCTGCCGCTAAAGCCGCACAAGCCCACGAATTCATTATGGATTTTTCAGATGGCTACCAGACTGTGATCGGTGAAAGGGGTATGACCCTATCTGGCGGGCAACGGCAGCGTATTGCCCTTGCTCGCGCATTTTTCACAGATCCTGCAATTCTCATTCTGGATGATGCGACCAGCGCGATTGACAGTGAGACAGAAGATCGCATCCAACGTGCAATTGAACGTGTCGCTGCCGGACGCACGACTTTCCTCATCACGCACCGGCTTTCACAGATCAGGTGGGCGGACTTAATCATTGTGATGCGCCAGGGAAGCATTGCGGCTATTGGGTCGCACGACGCTTTAATGGAATCATCTGAATCCTACCGGAGAATTTTCGCGCGCTATGAATAGCGTGTATTATCTTAACGTGCGTTAGTAGTAACGCCCTTTGCTTTAATTTGGAGATAACATGGGTTTCATGTATGGGTTGAATCGAGAAGAATACGATCGGAATTACAGCGACAAAGAATTAATCCAGCGCATTTATAAATATTTTCTACCCCACAGCAAGCGCGTGATTGGTATTGCTGTGTTGACAGTTGCGCTGTCCTCGATGAACGTTGTCCCGAGGGTCGTCATCTCAAAAAGCCTGGATCGCTTAATTCCTGACCCTAAGAACCTCGGTGTGCTGCTTCTGATGGTGGGTGTGGTTTTGCTGGGCGGGGTGATTGAGTGGGGCGGGAATTGGATCAGGCGACGTACGCTGGCGCGGGTCATCGGTCCAATGATCCAGACGTTGCGGCAGAATGCTTTTGACGCCAGTATGCGCCATGATATGTCGTTCTTCGATGAATTTCCATCCGGCAGCATTATCAGCCGGATTAATTCAGACACAGAAGAATTCTCACAGGTTGTGGCGCTTGTTACCGACCTGATTGGTCAGGTTTTACAGCTCATTATTCTCTTTGTCTATATGTTCAGCATTTCATTAGAGTTAACCGGCATGGTCCTGGTGTTTATTCCCGTCGTGGTGGCTGTCGGGGTTAGTTTGCGCAAAATCTCACGCCGGGTTACGCGTGAAGGTTTTCAGGTAATTGCCCAGGTGAATACGGCGATCCAGGAAGCTGTGACCGGTATCAGTGTCGCGAAGAACTTCCGCCAGGAACAGGCGATTTATAATGAATTCTACCACAGTGAACCGCCGGTCATACCGCGTTAACTTGCGCCGTGGGTATACGCTGGCGCTCAGTATGCCGATACTCAGTGCCCTCTCTGGTATCGCCTCCGCACTTGTGGTTTATCTGGGCGGGATGATCACCGCTACCACTGCCATTACAGTGGGTGGGTGGTATTTATTTGTGCTGAGTATGGACAGGTTCTGGTTTCCAATCCTCAATATTTCTTCATTCTGGAACCAGTTTCAGGGTGGATTGTCGGCTGCAGAACGCGTTTTTGCCCTGATTGATGCTGATCCAACCGTACATCAACTGGAAAACCAACCTGTACCTGCTCTGAAGGGTGATATTGTATTTCAAAATGTTGATTTCCAGTATACCGACCAGGAAAAAGTGCTTAACAATTTTACGCTCCATATCCAACCCGGTGAAAGCGTCGCTTTAGTGGGCCATACCGGTGCAGGCAAGAGCAGTATCGTCAAATTGATTGCCAGGTTTTACGAATTTCAAAGTGGACAAATACGCATTGACGGCACCGATATCCGCAATTTTGACCTGTCGCAATACAGAAAGCAGCTGGGTATCGTCTCCCAAATGCCCTTTTTATTTTCGGGGACAATCGCTGACAATATCCGCTATGGTCGCCCCAGCGCCACCGATGATGAAATTGAGGAAATAGCAGGCAAAATAGGCGGCGGGGAATGGCTGTATGCTCTGCCGGAAGGCTTGCAAACGGACGCCGGTGAACGGGGCGGGTACCTTTCAATGGGTCAGCGCCAGCTTGTGGCGCTGATGCGCGTCCTGGTTCAACACCCTGCGATATTCATCCTGGATGAAGCGACAGCCAGTATCGATCCCTTTACCGAAGCGCAAATCCAGGAAGCGACTGAGCTCATTCTCAAACAGAGCACCTCGATCCTCATCGCCCACCGTCTGTCAACGATTCGGGCTGTGGACCGGATCATTGTTCTGCAAAACGGGCACATCATCGAGGAAGGCAACCATGCAGATTTGGTTCGCCAGGCAGGGCATTACGCGGAACTCTACAATACCTATTTCCGCCACCAATCCCCGGATTACCGTCCTGAACCTGTCACCGAAGATGTGAACCTGCTCAATATCCTGCCCCAGCGTCGCCAGCACGCCTAAGGAGAGTCCATTCATGCGGCAAAAACTTGTTTATACGGCTATTGCTCTGGGCCTGGCGATTTCGCTTGCATCTTCATTTCAATCCAGGTTGACGACCCATGCCTACTTTACCTGGGTGGGGGGATTTTCTTTCATCGCGTGGGCTTTCTACGGTCTTGATAAAAATCTTGCTGAATTCAACCGCTTAAAGGGTTGGCGTGTGCCCGAACTCACCCTCAATCTGCTGGCATTGTTGGGCGGTTTTCCAGGCGCCTGGATTGGGCGCACAATGTTTAACCACAAGACGAACATCAAGAAACATCCGGTCATCTTCATCGTGCTCGTGATCAGCACGCTGGCGCATATCTACTTAACAATCCGGATATTAGCCGGGCCACCGTTGCTCTGGTGGCCCCCTGAGAACTGGTTCAGTTTTAACTAGACACGCAACTTCCCGGAAGGTTTGTTCTTAACCGCGACCGGAAGCTAAATCCTATCGAGATTATCAAGCACCTTCCGGGAAGGTTTTACCGTAAACGGGTTAGCTTTTGGATTCCCCAGGAGATTGTTAATCACCTTCCCGGAAGGTTAGGTCCTTTCTTACGCTATTTCATGTTTTTGAGCTGCCGTTCAATATCGTCTTTGACTTGCAGGATACTTTTTTGCAGTTTTTGCTCCTGCTGCTGAATGCCACGCAATTGGTTCTCTGTCTCTTCCAAATTATCCACATATTGATTTCTCAACAACCGTTCCTTACCCTCTTGCGTCAAAGCTGCCATATTCTTTTGGATTTGTTGCTGCGCCTTGTAGATGGATTCCCTTTCTTTTGAAACGTTTTGCAGTTGATTCTCATAGTCTGCCAGGTTATCGTAAAGCTTCAGCAGATTACTGATAACGGAAAACGTTTTCTGGTCAATCAAACCGTCCTGTAGATAGCGCTGCAAGCCCTGGAAGGACTGCTTCTGGAACTCTTCACGCCGGCTGAGCAACCGCCTTTCCTGAACTTTGAGCTTGTTGTCACCCCAGGCTGGAAGGTGCAGTTTGTAACGCGCATAATCAGCGGTTTCTTCAGCAGGGGTGGGTGTGTCGAAGGCTTTATAGTTTCTCCTGACGGGGTGTTCGATGAGGATTTCGCGATCATCGCCGGTTTTATTGGAGCCTATGTATGTGCGCAATCGGATATCCCATTCCTCGATAAGGAGGTATCCCCCATGGATGGCAAGCCTGTTAATCTCACGCCGTGAATCACTGGTCTCATCCATCTTGATACCCAGTTCTACAGCATAGGGAACCACGAACTCTGCTTGGGCAGCTGTAAATGGCAGCACGGCTTCACCCACATATTCACCACCGTCCAGGACCGTTACTGGCCCGCGTTCCAGGGTCAGGCCTGATTGATTCTGCATGCGCAGGGTGGCTACAGGATGGTCTGCCATTTTCTGGTTGTTATAAATCAGGTCCTTTTTACATGCCAACCGCGATGAAATGACCGGCACCATCGCCGAATGCCCCCGCCCCACCGTCACCGGTGTTTGGATGATGTATTGAAAAAGTTCGCCGAGGGCTTCACCGCTGGTGTTGACGCTTTGTGCCTCTGCCATATCGTCCAGGCTCATTTCTTTGAGCATGCGCGGTGCGCTTGCCGGCATCGCCCGCATGTGAGCCATTGCGGACCTGGAAACATCCATTGCGGCTTCAGGCATGGCCATTCCCGCCCCAAACGCTACCGGACCCGCGGCGACACGGGCTTCTTCTTTGATAACCGGACGTTCCGGTGTAAAGGGTGTGTACAGATCGTAAACAAATGAAATGGGCATACCGGCGACCAGCGAGAGTGAGATGCCCTTCAGATCTTCCTCGAGGCGGTTGTCGAATATTCCCCAACCGAGGAGCAAGGCTTTGGTCGTGTCGGTACCGGCTTCGTTGGCTTTATCACCCGCCTCCAGGACCAGGCGGTAACTAACCCGCCATGTCGGAGCCGGTGCGATATAGCTGACGGACAGGTCATGGTCACCTGCATCAAGCCGGATGGTAACCCGGCGGTATTCCTCCTGCGTCAGGGCAGTTTCCAGGAAAAAGCGCAAATCCGAAGCGCCGCGCTCGTCCAGAATTTCCACAGCCACGATCTCCGCCAGTGAAAGCGTGTGCACCACATCTTTTTCATCGAGCAAAAGACTCACCAATCCCGTGGTCAGAGGGTGTTCTTCAGCAGACTCATCCAGGCCCAGCAGCTTCCCTGATAGATTGCGGGAATGCTCGGTTAAGAGCTGCACCCGGCGACCTCGCAAGCCAATCAAAAGATCGCGCAGGCTGCGGCGGTCGTCCAGGCGGATGGAGCACCCGGCTAACCGCTCCTCGCGGCTTTGCGGCGTCGCGTAATCGATACCCAGCACCTTACCACCGCCCCAATCAATAGCGGTCAGGCTTTTAAGGATATCGTTCATCTCAGTCACACGGAAAGAAAGTTCAACTTCCTCTCCTTTCAGCGGCGCGCGACGTTCGAAAAATCCGACGCCGTGCTTGTATAACGTCATATGCGTAATCGGTAAGTTTGTCATAAACTCCTCTCTTTCACGGATACTTTTGACAAAGGTTCCAGGAATGAACAGATTACAGATTCGATATCTTTATTCTACATGGGAATGGGATGGAGAGCAAACATCAGCCGGTTGTAAATGCTTATTGACTCAAGAAAGGTATATACGGAGAAAAGCTTTTTGTGATACTGATGCTGTAAAGGAGTGTTTTGTGCATTGTGGTTTTTGAAATTACCTTCGAGCCTGCTTGTGGGAGCTGGGGCCCGACGGGAGATTAAGTTCTAGATGGAACGTTCTAGACTTCGAATAATCGGAAACCAACGCCGGTAGTAACTTTCTACTGGCGTTGGTTTTTGTTTGGAAGGTGAGAATCGCTGGCGTCTGTTCATAAGTGACATGGAAACTATTGCGTTATGGTTTCATTAACCTGGCCTATGTGTCCGCCCTCTGTTCTTGACCTATGTAGCCATCTATCTAAGTAGCATCTATCTGTGCTTGCCTTATCACTTTTGTGAAGCATTTGTAACAGATGCCGTGCCCGCCACCCGCATATGACTCGGTTATAACTGTACCGCACCAGGCGCAGGTTTTCGCTATGGATGAACTTCGTAACCGCAGTGGCGACACTCGACCACTGTGATCATTTGCGTTTGATTGAGGTTCCTGAATTTGATCTAACGTCAGTTCTCTCATTGTTACCCTTGTCGCAACTCATAAACAATCGACATAGAACCGCTGCAATACAAGGCTCCGAGCCCCGTCGCGCGGGAAGCTCATAATGCGTACCCGCTCCGTCGACGGGGCCGTGAGTGTGCCCATCCTACAATATGAGTGACAACCCTAATCCATCTATCTTTTAGCATACATCTCAATATGTGGACTGTCATCAGCTTAGTGTGGATTTTTGTCTCCACATTTTGATGACCCGTCCGTGAGTGTGCCCGTTTTACGTGCAGCAGTATGTGCGTCAGATGCCAGGCCCGACCGGCTGGGTATATCCTGTAACCGCTTGCACCGCGATGACGGTCCATCCCCTGCCATACAGATGAATGGCTTGAATGGCTTGGTGACGGCTCCGTTGCGCACCATCCACACAGCGGGAATCTCTAAAACGCAGCATGGGCAGCATCCTGGAAGAGCGACCGCGCAGCAAGCAGCGGGGACTAAAGGAAAAAGCTGAGTTTGACCGCGAACTGGCCAAATCTAGGAAGCGACCGACTATGTGTGTCCAGAACGACTCACCCCCAATTTGTTAGAGCTGGTGGAAAAGCTGGTCAGCCATCAGGAACTGCGGTGGACACCGTCATTAAAACACCAACTTGAGCAGGTCAGAGTGGCGACGGTGAGGTGGCATCTACCTCGGGTACCGCTACCGGGGCGCTGTCGGCAACTCCGCCTGGCGCTGAATCAACATCAAAAAACATCCCGACCCGGATCATTCCGCGCTCGCGCAGCCCGGGCATTTTGAGGTGGACTTGGTCTATCATTGCGGTGGCGATCTCGATGACGCTTTAGACCATATAAAATCTTACCGAACGTGGTATCGTTCCACAAAATGAAAATCACAGTGGGAGGAACGATGGCGACAAACGGCGACATGACGATTGATGAATACGGGCACTTGTGACGGCGGTTGTTTTGTAGTATGATGCATATGGCATCCAACCCTCGCCCCTTTGTTCGGTCCGGCCTGTGCCAGGCAAGCGCGCCAACCCTCGCGAGGGTGCTATACACGGTTTCTCGTTTTTCATCCCGGCACGCTGCCTGGGTCTCTGTTAGCCCGACAGCAGGAGGAATAGACGATGGCCCACCTATCCTTGACTTTCCTTGGACCGTTCCAGGCTACGATGGACGGCGTACCCATCACGGATTTTGACTCTGACAGGGTGCGTGCCCTGCTGGCCTACCTGGCTGTAGAGTCGGAACGCGCCCACCGTCGCGAAAGCCTGACCGGCATGTTCTGGCCGGAACGACCCGAGCGCACGGCGCGCCATAACCTCAGCCAGGCGCTCTCCAACCTGCGGCGGCTCATGGATGACGATCAGACGGCATCTCCCCACCTGGTGATAACCCATCACACCGTCCAGTTCGACACCAGCGGGGATGCCCACCTGGACGTAGCGGCATTCACTGACCTGATCATTACCTGCCGGCGCCACGACCACGTACGGCAGGCACTCTGCGACCCCTGCCTGGCACGCCTGGAGCGTGCCGCGACCCTGTACCAGGGCGCCTTTCTGGAGGGTTATTCCCTGGCCGACGCTCCCGCCTTCGAGGAATGGGTCACCCTGCAACGGGAGCACCTGCACCGCCTGGCGATCGAGACGCTGGAAGACCTCGCAGCCGCGTACGAGCAGCGCGGCGCGTTCGCGCAAGGCGTGCAGGTGGCGCGGCGGGCGGTGGCCATGGACCCCTTGCGCGAGAGCGCGCATCGCGCCTTGATGCGCCTCCTGGCGCTTGCCGGGGAGCGCAGCGCGGCCATCGCCCAGTATGACGCCTGCTGCCGCATCCTGGCGGACGAACTGGGCGTCGAAGCAGAGGAGGAGACGAGGGCGCTGGTCGCCCGGATCCGTGACGGGACGCTGGTCGGCACCAGCCAGAGTTGAGGAAGGCCCGGAGCGCCGCTAGCGTGGTCGGGTCCTGCCCCTACCGCGGCCTGTCCGCCTTTCGCGAGGCGGACGCGCCTTTTTTCCACGGCCGCGAGACGTTCACGACGCGCCTGGTCGAGGTGATGCACGCGCAGCCGCCGGTGGCGGTGATCGTCGGCTCCTCCGGCTCCGGCAAGTCGTCGGCCGTCTATGCCGGCCTGCTGCCCCGGCTGCGCGCGGAAGGGAGCTGGCTCATCGCCGAGATGCGCCCCGGCGGACAGCCCTTTGACGCCTTGGCGGCGGTCCTGCTGCCCCTCCTGGAGCCAGGTCTCAGCGAGACGGACCGTCTGATCGAGAGCCGCAAGCTGGCCGGCGCGCTGCGTGAGGCCGCGGTGCCCCTGGTCGACGTCGTGGCGCGCGCGCTGTCCAAGGCTGGGGACACGAGCCGCATGCTGCTCCTGGTGGACCAGTTCGAAGAGCTCTACACCCTCTGCCCGGAGGTGGAGACGCGCCGGCGCTTCCTCGACACGCTGTTGGCGGCGGTCGAGGAAACGTGCAAGCTGCGGCCCTCCCCCTTTGTCCTGCTGGTGACGATGCGCGCCGACTTTATGGGGCAGGCGCTGTCCTACCGCCCCTTTGCAGACCTTCTCCAGGGGGCCTCGCTGATGATGGGACCCATGACCCGCGACGAGCTGCGGGCAGCCATCGTCAAGCCCGCCGAAAAGCAGGGCGCGGCCCTGGAACCGGGGCTGGTAGAGCGCCTCCTGGACGACGTGGGCGAGGAGCCGGGCAACCTGCCCCTGCTCGAGTTCGCCCTGACCCTCCTCTGGGAGCGGCTGGATGCCGGCTGGATGACCCACGCCGCCTATGACGAGATCGGGCGCGTGGAGGGCGCCCTGGCGCGCTACGCAGAGGAGGTCTACCAGGACCTGGCAGAGGAGGAGCGTGAAGGGGCGCGCTGGGTCTTTGAGCAGTTGGTCCAGCCCGGCGAGGGCACCGAGGACACGCGCCGGGTGGCCACGCGCGCCGAGATCGGCGAGGAACGGTGGGCGCTGGTCCAGCACCTGGCCGACCGGCGACTGGTGGTCACCGGGCGCGACGCCACCGCCGGCCACGGAGATCGTAGAGGTGGTCCACGAGGCGCTGATCCAGCGCTGGGGCCGGCTGCAGGGGTGGATGGAAGAGGACCGCGCCTTCCGCACCTGGCAAGAGCGGCTGCGGGTGGCGCTGCGCGGCTGGGAGGGCAGCGGTCGGGACGAGGGCGCCCTGCTGCGCGGCGCGCCGCTGGCCCAGGCGGAGGGGTGGCTGGACGAGCGGGGCAGCGAGTTGAGCGCGGCGGAGGCCGCCTTCATCCGGGCCGGGGTGGCCCTGCGCGAGCGGCTGCAAGCGGAGCAAACCCGGCGGCGGCGGAGGGTTCTCGTCGGGCTGGTCGGCGGGCTGGTGATTGCCCTGCTGCTGGCCCTGCTTGCCGGTCTGCAGTGGCGGCGGGCCGATTCAGAGGAACAGGTGGCCCTGCGCGAGGCCAGCATCGGCCTGGCGGCGCAGGCGGTGGCGGAACTGGAGGGCGCGTCGCCGGAACGGGCGGTGCTGCTGGCCCTGGAGGCCTTGCAGCACTATCCCTACACCGGGCAAGCGGAAAGCGCCCTCGCCCAGGCCGTCGAAACCTTCAAGCCTTATCTCATCCTGCGCAACACCGAGATGCGCCTGCGACACGCCGTCTGGTCCCCCGACGGGGGGCGGATCGCCATCTCCGGCGCGGAGGGCACGATCAAGGTCTATGATGCCGAACGCGGCACCGAACTGCTCAAATTCAACGAGCGCGACTGGTCCGATATCGTGGGCCTGGCCTGGTCCCCGGCGGCCGGCTGGTCACCGTCTCGCAGGGACTGCAGGTGGCCCGCGTGTGGGACGTGGAGACAGGGACGCTGCTGCTGACCTTACGAGGGCCACGAGGGGGCCGTTCACCACGTGGTCCTGTCAGCGGATGGGGCGCTGGCGCTGACCGCCGGGGAGGATGGGACGGCGCGGGTGTGGGAGGTGGCGAGCGGCGCCGAGAGGCTGGTCCTTTCAGGCCACGGCGCCGCACTCCAGGATGCCGCGTGGTCGCCCGATGGGCGCCGCATCCTGACCGCCGGCGCGGACGGCACCGTTCGCATGTGGGACGTGTCGACGGCGCTGGGGCCGGGCGGCGGGGAGGCAGAGGAGCTGCTTTCTATAGCGGCCCACGCCAGGGGCGCACTGGCGGTGACCTGGTCCCCCGACGGGGCGCGTTTCGCCACCGGCGGTGTGGATGGCGTGGCCCGGGTGTGGGACACGGCCACGGGCCAGGCGCTGTTCACCCTCATCGGCCACGACGACCAGGTGCGCGATGTGAGCTGGTCGCCGGAGGGACAGCGGATCGCCACCGCCAGCGGCGATGGTACGGCCCGGGTGTGGGACGCGCGGGCCGCCGATCAGCTCTACACCCTGTACGGGCTGAGCGGGGACTTGTGGACGGTCGAGTGGTCGCCCGGTGGCGAACGGCTGGTCACCGGAGGCGGACAGCAGCCCTGGGTCTGGGATCTGCCGGCGCCCGCGCTGCGCCTGGTGGGACACACGCACCCGGATGGCCTGATCGACGCCGAGTGGTCGCCTGATGGGACGCTGATCGTCACCGCCGGCAAGGGAGGAGAACAACGCGTGTGGGACGCGCGCACCGGCGAGCAAATCCAGACCTTCACCGGGCACCTGACGGACGACAGCCGCGCGCAGACGGCGTGGTATCTGGCGTGGTCCCCCTCCGGCGACCGGATCGCGAGCACGGGATCTGACAACGCCGTCCGGGTGTGGGACCCGCGCACCGGCGAGGAACTGCTGGCCTATACAGAACACACGGGCACCGACGTATGGGACGCCGATTGGTCGCCCGATGGCACGCGCATCGTCTCCTCGGGCTCCGATAGCTGTGCCCACGTCTGGGACGCGCGGACAGGCGAACGTATCGCCAGCTACTGCAACGGCTGCCTGGGAAACATCGCAGCATGGTCGCCCGACGGGACGCGCATTGCCTCGGGCTGCCTCTTTGGCTCGTTGGAAGGGGTCTACGTCTGGGACGCGGCGACCGGCGAGTCGCTGGTGCACTTTGCCAAGCACACCGACTCGGTCATGCAGCCGGGTTGGTCGCCCGATGGGAAGCGCATCGCCACCGCATCCTGGGACCACACGATCCGCATCTGGGATGCGGAGACGGGGGAGGAACTGCTGGTGTTCACCGGGCACGCGGAGTCGGTCTTTACCGCCAGCTGGTCGCCGGACGGAAGGCGCATCGCCTCGTGCGACGAATCGGGTATGGTGCGCATCTGGCAGGCGGACACCGGCGTCGAGGTGTATCGCTTTGCAGTACCCGGCACAGCGTACAGTGCAGAATGGTCGCCGGACGGCACCCAGGTCATCGTCGCCGGATCGTTTCCGGTGCCCGAGATCCGGCGCGTGTGGCCCAGCACCGAGGCGCTGGTGGCCTATGCCCAGGAGCACTGCGTCCAGCGCGAGTTGACCGCCGAGGAGCGCGCCCAGTTCGGTCTACCTGCGCGGTAGTACAATCCCGTATTCCGGGAGAAACTGAGTTGTCGGGAATGTATGGCACGATGGGGGCCTCGCCTTCCTCTCGGAGCCTATGAGGGTTGTCGGAGGGGCAGACCATGGGACCGCTGCTGTACTTGTGAGGGACATGGACCACGGTCGTTGCTCGCTAGCCCCACCCGTTCGCAGAAAGTGCCGGGAACGCACCTCAGAAGGCGACGGAACGTCCCCGGCACAGATAGTGTCCGCAACAGCGACCTAGCGAAAGAGGCGCAGGATCTCCAGCTTGCGCTGCATCACCTCCCGGATCGCGGGCCCCGGTGGGTT
Organism: uncultured Chloroflexia bacterium; assembly: GCA_963700595.1. Classification (GTDB taxonomy): domain Bacteria; phylum Chloroflexota; class Anaerolineae; order B4-G1; family SLSP01; genus PWVB01. The sequence goes on along the minus strand of CAVOYE010000001.1, from coordinate 87,630 downwards.
CCCGCCCTTGGTGTTCACGCCCGTGATGATGTTGTCGGTGCCCTCATCCAGGACGTTGGTCTTGTTGCTGCCTCCAACCACCGTGCAGCTGCTCGTATACTCGCCCAACCAGATGGGCGCCACGACCGCGTCAACGCCTTGCACGTTGTTGCCGACCAGCGTCCATCCCGTGGCAGGTTCACCCTGACCGAAGTAGATGCCTGCAAGCCCGGACCCAGAGATCTTGTTGTTCGCCACCAGGACGTCCTGAGCCGCATTGCCGAAAATCCCACCCCAGAACGTATCGTCCAGGATGATGCGATTGTGCGACACGATGGCTTCCACGGTTTTGCCCACCTCCGGGAAGTAGGTAGCATAGTCTATCAGACCTATCGCATCCGCGTAGCCCGCAGTGTGGAACGTGTTATGGCTGACCACGTATCGGGAAGGCGAGTACCACGGGATGCCCAGAAGGAATGGCCTGTCTGAGTGCAGGATGGACACCCCAATGTAGTCGGCTCGTGGCACGTCGTTGTAAGAGAATTCGATCGACGAGTTGCTATTGTCGAAGGCCCACAACCCCATCCCGACGTTTTCAAAGGTGTTGCCTCTGCTCCGACTGCCACCGATCAGCACGGTCGAACTTTCGAGCCCGCTGGCGACGATGCCGAAGTAGACGTTTTCGAAGGAGCAGTTGGCGATGGTGTGGACGCCGGTCAAAGGTTTGAACCTGCCAATACCATCCGCTGTTATCTCCACCCCGCCATAGATATCGATCGGCACTGAGACACCCCAGGGAAAGAGAGGTCCTTCCAGGTCGATGGCTCCCCGGAAACCGACGTTCTCGAACGATGAGCTGGCCTCGACCACGGGCGCATTATCCCAGTCATAGTCTGGCGACGCCCAACCGGCGGGCTGACCGCTTACCGCAACGATCACCGCCAGATCATCACGCGTCCCCGATCCATGCGTGTTCCCACGGTTGGCAGGGATGCGGGTTCGAGATGTCAAAAGTCATGTCGGCCACGCGATACCTTTCCTGAACATCATCAACTCGGGCCAACCGCCGGAGCAATCCAGGGGTGAGATTGTCGTAATCGTGGTCTGCTCTTTTCCCACGCCCACGAAATTCCCGTGAAACTCGTCCACCACGATCCTGCCGATCTTGTAGGTGCCGCTCATTAGCTGAACCGTGCTGCCCGGCCCTGCCGCGCCCGCCGCGTCAAAGGCGCACTGCAGGTTCGCCGTGTCGTCTGCCCCGGTCGGGGCCACGATAAAGGTGTTCCCCACCTGGGTCACATAGGCGGGATCACATGCGTTTGCCGAGACCGGCTGCCCGGCAGATAAGCAGATCCCGATTACAATTGCCGCCACGCTCAGAAGGCGTGCCACTCTGATTCTTGTGTTCATGTTTCGTCTCCTTTCTACTGGTTTTTACTAGTGTTCGTTAGCCTGAGGTCAACCTGCTGGTCAATCATCCATATGGCCCTCCTCACCGGCGGTGGTCTCCTCCGCCTGGCCTTGCTCGCCCACGCCATTTCCCAGATCGCCCTCCTGCTCCAGGAAGGCGACCAACGGCTCAGACCGGCAAAGTGGAGCGGTTCTTCACGAGCCGGTCACAATCCCAGACCTACGGAATCGTGGGTTCATAACCCAGGTCCCTCAGCAGGTCAGCGATGGCCTGCATACCAGCTAGAGATGGAATCCAACCATTGGCACCATCCATGAGACCTTTGGCGACGGCATCCTCATCCCCCGCGGTTCCATTGAACGCGATATCAACCCGCGCGACCGGGATATTGTGTTCAGCAGCGGATTGGACGATTTGCTCATTGACGAGTAGATAAAAAGGTGCCAGGTCAACATCCCAGTCCATTGTCGTCTTCCCGTAGGCATAGGTCATCGTGCGCACGATTGTTCCGGATTTGCACCAGGAAAGAACCTCTTCAAAGATTGCGTCGCAATTCGCTTTAAATGGCAAAAGCGCCTCTCGAAAGCAATCCATGTTATCCTCACCTCCGCAGCGCTCTTGTCTGTAATCACCTTCGCTAATATTTTCGATTACACCGGTACTGACCATAATTGTGACGATCTCTGCTTCACCGATGGCCTTTTGCAGTTTCGCATCGGTACGCAGGCTCTCTAAAATATAGCTATTCGCGTCTTTTGTTAAATACCAATCGTCCTTCAAAAAATCAGCCTTTGATGAAAAGTTGACTTTCACGCCCAGGTCCGTTTCGATGCCAGCTGCGTAATAGGCTTCGGTGGAATAAGGATAAAAAATGGTTTCGGCAATACCGAGGTAATCCAGTTCCAGCACCTCCGGGGTGGGTGTTTCTGTCGGCGGTTCCGCTGTGGCGGTGGGTTCCGGGGTTGCGGTGGGCGCCGTCGTAGCGGTGGGTGGGGGCGTGGGCGTCGGCTGGGGTGTCCCGCACGAAACCAAAAGTAAAAGCACACATGGGATTCCAAAAAATCGTGTCAACCATTTCTTACTGTCCATCGCATCCTCCTGTTATCTGGTTCAGCATTGAATATTTTGTAAATGAACAACAGCTGCACGTTCATGGTTAGAATGAAAGTCACTCATGTATATGAATAAATGGCAGCTGGCAGGGAATACAATGCCAGAGGCGATTCTTTCAAAGCAATAACAGCCGGTCCCCTATCATAAGATGAAATCACCCTCCTCGCCGGCGGTGGTCTCATCCGCCTGATCCTGTTTGCCCACGCCATTTCCCAGATCGCCCTCCTGCTCCAGGAAGGCGACCAGATCGCTCAGACCTGCAAAGTGGAGCGGTTCACCCCCTTGTGTATCATGCAGGGAGGCTCGCCAAAAGCTTTCTCCCCCCTTTCGCACCCGGTACAGCCGGAGCAGATAGGACCTGTAGTCTCCCCGAGCACCACGCACGTTGCCCTCCTCCTGCCCATCAATCTGTCCCCAGTATGGCAGAGGGGTCTCATGGGAGATTCAGCCAGGAATCATGAAAGTATCATGGGACCGGTCTTCCCCCAGGGCAATCGCATTTTGGCCTCCAGCACCTTCAGAAGGTAATCATTGTCCCAGGCGGTCTTGAGATGTTTGGTGTGAACCCCACACTTAGTGCGGTCTCTTCGTGCTTGAACAGAATCAGGGCCAAGTGGCGCAAGACGGCGAAGTTCTCAGCGCCGTCGCCTTTGCGCACCCGATTCTCATCTTCACGGAATGCAATGTCCAACACCCAGTGGATCGGCTACTACAGCAAAGCTTTCCTGCACGCTATCTGCGATTGCCCTGGTATACTTGGCGGTGATTCTTTTGTGGCTACGCCTACCTGATGGTGTGGTGGGGGGCAATGGCCCCGTCCCGGCGAGATCAGCCTCACTCACCGTGGGGTGCTGTTCCTCGACGAGATGCCCGAGTTCAACAGCAGTGTGCCGGAAGTGCTGCGCCAGCGTTGGGAAACGAAAATGTCACTGTCGGCTGTATGAAGAGCAAGCAGACATTCCTTGCCATTTAGGGCTTGTCGCCGCTGTGAATCCATGAGGTTGCGTTGTAAGCGCTCAAGCCAAAAGTAGGGCGCACTACCTTCGCGTCTCTTTGAGGGCATCCAGCACAATGGGCATGGATGCCTGCCAGTTGCGCGGCAGATGCTCGGAGACTTCGAATGCCAATTTCTTTCCGTCGGGAGCTGCCTCTGCCACCCGTTCCATAACAACCTCACGGAGTTTCTGCGGTGGCAGTTGGTAGAGCGCGACATTCAGGTTGGACCAGAAGAGTTTATCAGGCCAAACGCGGCGCGCTTCTTTGAGCGTCAGGTCCCCCTCAGGTGGGGGCGTCAGGGATTCGATGAGGTCGATCGGCGCTTGGGCGATGAGTGATGCGCATCTTTCCGTCTGCCCATCATAGTGACTGCCGATGATTTTGCCGGCGTCGTGCAGGATCGGAAAATACTTTTCGTAGACCGGCAGCAGGAATTCCCGGTAGCGTTTGGGGCCCAGCGACTCCGCTGTAAAATTTTCGAGGTTCGACACAAACTTCCCCGGCGCCTCCGCTGTAATGTCAACCTGGCGCTGAAAATTACCCAGGAGCGCCGTATAGAGTGCGTGCACTTCGTCAGGATAATCGTAGAGATGGGCGCTGAAGTTCTCCAAACCCGCATAATCGACGAGGATGGTCTGCAGGGGTGTGCGTCCCAGCGCCAGGAGGGGAATCCCAAAGGGCGGTAACGCCTGACATTCTTCCAGGTAACGCTGGATGTCCGCAACCACCTCGGTGTGCTCGATAATGTACCGCATCACGGCGTAATCGCCCGGCGTTTCGAGCCAGTATTTGCGGTGCCAACCGTTCTCCCACTCGGCGGTGATGTCGCCAACCGGGGTGCGCTGGGTCAATCTGCGGATATCCATACCGCGTTCATCGTGATGCGTCTCGATGACCTCGCTGTCGCACGTGACCAGACGGAACGGGGTCAGGTGGAATGTCACGCCCAGCCCATCCTGATACATCTTCTGCCACGCGGGATCGTGCTGGACGCTGCGCCACTCCCAGAAGTAAATGGTGTAGGGGATCTGGTCGGGTCGCTCGCCTTTCCAGAAGGCGTTGATGCGCTGATGGATGTCCAAAGTCTCACTCCTTACTCAACAACCGGCACAGGAACAGCTTCGATGATTTCGCTGATGACTTCGGCGGGGGTCCGTCCGCGCAGGCGTATCTGGGGGCTGATATGCACGCGGTGTGTCAAAACCGGGCCGCATAACGCCTGCACGTCACTGGGCACGACAAAATCGCGTCCGCGAAGGGCGCCCAGGGCTTGCGATGCCTTGAATAAAGCTAATGTACCGCGCGGGGATACGCCCAGTGCCACCGCGGGATGCTCGCGCGTCGACCGCACAACCTCCAGGATGTAGCGCCGCACATCAGCGCTCATATGGATGGCTTGCACCTGGTCCTGCAAATCCAGGATGTCCTGGGTGGATACGACGGGGGTTAGACTGTCGATAGGATTCTGATACTGGTATTGTATAAGTATCTCTTCTTCTTCCTTGAGGGTCGGGTACCCCAGGTTCACGCGCATCAAAAAACGGTCAATCTGTGCTTCGGGGAGGGGAAACGTGCCCTCCAATTCGATGGGGTTCTGAGTCGCCAGGACAAAAAACGGTCGCTGTAGAGCGTGGGTCTCGCCGTCGATGGTGACCTGCCGTTCCTGCATAGCTTCCAGCATGCTGGATTGGGTGCGCGGAGTCGCCCGGTTTATTTCATCCGCCAGTAAGATCTGGTGCATAACGGGTCCGGGACGGAATTCAAAGGCTTGCGATTTCTGGTTGTAAAAATTAATCCCCGTCACATCACTGGGCAACAGGTCGGGGGTGAACTGTATGCGTGAGAAGGTGCAGTCCAGGCTGCGCGAGAGGGATTTCGCCAGCGTGGTTTTGCCGACCCCGGGTACATCCTCAAGCAGAATATGCCCCTGGACAAGGAGTGCCACGAGCATGAGTTCGACCACATTCGATTTTCCGATGACGACCCTGGCGATATTATTCTGTACTTTTTCTGACAGTGCCTTGAATTCCATTGCTCTTCCTTTATATGGCCTTGTGTTAATCGAATCTGTACCGGCGGATTTTTAGGTAGTCCTGCTGTATTGCTTTAAGTTCGAGCGGCTGCAGCGCGGTCTCGCCGTAATGGACAACCATATAGGCATCAGTGATGCGCTGCAATTCGTTTTCGCAGCCTTCAAATACTTCCATCAGTGTGGCTAAGTACCGGTCCGGTGGTGTGGCTGGATGCCGCGGATGATCCTGCTGGGCTGCTATACGGGTCAGGTTGGCGTACATGTTTTGCACTGAGATCGCAGCCAGTAACTGTTGGTTGATGCCGTACCGCCGGATGAGTCCCGCCCACTTGCGAAATTGGTCCAGGCTGCCCGGGATGATGCCCTTGGCACCGGCATAGGATTCTTCCTCAGGCGCCACTGCTCTGGGACGCAATCTGCGGAAAGGTTTGAAAATATACAAAAACACCAGGGTGATGATCGCCATCAAAACCAATGCAGGCAGATAACGGAAAAATGTAAGGACTGCTGGTGAGAGCGTGATATCCCGTCCTTCCGCTTCGAGCTGCTGGCGAAGCTGCTGGAAGATATCGTACTGTGATATTGAAGTCCCGCTGATTATAGACTCCATGGAAAAACCAAGTTTATCGCCCAACCAGCGCGCGGCTTGCGCTGCCCCAACTATTCCCAAAATGACGGTCAATTGTATCCCGATGACGGCAACTTCCGCAGTAAAAACAAGTGTTCCGACCACTTTGGAAAGGGGTAGGGGCATGATAATAGCGGCGCCGTAAGCGCTTGCGGACACCAGCAAGAAAATGCCCAGGATTTGCCCCAGGCGGTTCGGTGAAAGGTGCTGACCGCTCGAGTGGGCGCTGGCTGTTTGTTCATCCGTTCTGACCAACCATAAAGCAAGCATTGCGCACAACACAAATACGGGCGCGATGATGATCGGGAGTTGAACCCCTGCGACATTTTTGGCTATTTCGGTACCGGTCAGGAAGCACAAAAACCGCCACATCAGGTTATTTTCCAGGCTCAATACCATCAGGTTAAGTGTGGTCGACCGGTTTACCCTTAACCACAGATATGTGCATGTGGCAGCGAGTATTGCTTGCGGCTGCAGCCCATATTCCAAACTGGGCAGGTTCCGCACCATCGCTATGAACCATGCCGGGTTCCACAGAGAGGTCGATGGATAGACGAACAGCCAGATAACCAGAAGTGTGGATGCGATAAACAGGGCAAAGCTGATACTCCGGGCTTTACGAAAATCCGAAACCCATTTTTGCAGCAGCGCGGTAGTGATCAGCCATGAAAGTTCGGCAGCCCATAGCGCGGCAAGGGTCATGGTGGTCTTACCGCGCAATTCCGGCAGCACAATAACCACCCAGGGCAGCATTCCCATCGCGTCCACACCCGCCATCGCGATCTGGATGACGGCAAACCAGGATCTGGTCAGGAGCATGTGTTGTACTCCCGGGGAGCCATACTATCTTCAGCCAAATGGGGGAGATGGAAAATTTTGAAATTCGGTAGAATGACATCAGGATAAGCCGGTGCCAGCGTAAATAAAACCAGTTTGCGTCCGGTATGCGCCAGGTGCTGCAATGCGACCCACAACGCATCATAGGTGACGGCTGTGACGATAACCAGGGTGGCACCCCGGGGTAGATTTGGCGCTTCAGATAACAGATGCGCTTCAAAGGGATGGTTGGGTAAATCCACCGTTGCCAGCATTTCGAGGATGCGTGTCAATTGGGCGGGGCTTCGCCCCGGTAGCAACCGCAAATCCTGATCGCTCCCGGGCCAGTAGGCGTTGACTGCCAGCCCTGCCGGCAGCCGCTTTTCAACACAGTGGGCAGCGATACTCCCTGCCACGCTGATGGCTTTTTCGGCTAACTCAGGGATAGAGCCTTCCCAATAGCGCTCGAGGGTCGCGCAGTTGAGAAAGATCATAACTTGCAGCGCTTGGCTGGGTTCAAAGATCCGGCTCAGTAACCTTTGGTGCCGGGCTGTCGCAGGCCAATGGATACGACGCTGCTCATCCTCCGGCTGCCAATTGCGTATACCGGCAGTCCGCAGCGGGTCCTCAAACAGGGACACTGTCGTGGACCTTTCTCCCAGGGCATTTTCCGCGGATAAGGCTAATTCCTCCACTGCATATAACTTCGGGTAGACAATGACCGATTGTACGGTTGGCAGGACCACCGTGCGGGTGAAAAGGCTGAAACCATCGCCCGTGGTTAATTTGGCGGGTCCAAATTTATGGAATCCGCGCTGTTCACAGTGGATCGTATAGTGCCGCGTTAAAGTTTGCAGGGCCCCGGGTATCCAGAAGGAGCGCAACTCCATCCGGTTGCTGCTGCGATTGTAGGTCGTTTTCACATCCTTAAGCGGCAATCCAGCAGGAAAGCTATCTTCAACTTCGACGGCTAAAAGCGGGATAGGTTTGCGGTTTGCAACCCGTAGGGTTAGCTTAATCGATTCGCCCAGGAATGCCCGCGGGTTTCCCAACTTTCCGCTAGCTGTACCCATGACTTCAAAAAGGCGCTGATATTGTAAGCCCATCAGGCTGGTGGCATCCCACACATACCCCACGCCTGTATAGACAAGCAAGGTGAGTGATGCGGCAATGACAAACCCATTATCGAAAACGACGCCCCACAGGAGCAGGATCAATGCCCCGCGCAGCCAGCTCTGCCCGTGTTTTATCTCGCGGGTCATGGTTTTATAGGGGATGTTATGCAGCAGGCGCAGCCGTGTCACTAGTTTTCTGTGCTGCTCAGGTTCGACCGGGGTATACCTGATTTGGGTCTCCAGGATACCCGGTTGGGAACCATACCATGATTCGCTGGGCAGCTTAGTCATTATCTTAACTTACACAACGCGAATACGCACAGCGATATGAGGTTTCGCCGGCAGGTCAATCCGGCACTTCCCGCTGAACGTCCCGTCGAGGCGCGTGATGGTCATCGCCCAGGTGTCGATGATCTCCACGGTATAGTTTTTATCCGCGGGTAGAGCGATGTCTTTATACGCCGGGCGGTGGCGCCCAAAGTAGATCAGGCGGTAGTCATCGGCGCTGCCGGATTGATTCAGATCCCAGTTCGCGCCCACCGGATTGATCGCGGGTCCAGCTTCCATGATATCCCGCAGGAATTGAATCCGCGCGGGGCTCTGTCCGTGCAGAACGCCGCCTTTCGACCACCACAGGATGTCTTCCGGATGTAAATAGGTCTCGCCGTGGCCCACGTACCCCCCGCGGGAGAAGCCCTCCCAAAAGCGGTGCGTCATTTCTTCTGCCGTGATGTTGCCCCAGTTGTTGGGGATATTGCCCTCATAGGCGCATTCATCCACCACGACGGGTTTGCGATAGAGCTTGCGCCATTCACTGACCTGCTCAAGGTCGTGGCGCTGGATGCTGCAATGCGTGACCCAGGGTTTGCTGTGATCGTAGAAGCCCCGGCAGTTATGGACCGAACGCAGGTGCTGGTAAGGGTCGTTCTCCTGGACAATCATAAAGAAGCGATCCCAATCCTGCATTGTTTTGGCTTCCATCAGGTCAAATTCATTCGCCATGGACCACCAGACATTGCGGTAGGGGGCGAGACGGGCGACCACATAGCGCAGGTAGCGGTCATCCACCTCGGCGGGCATGGTGCTGTACCCCCAACGGTCATACGGGTGGAAAAGGATGATGTCGGCTTCGATGCCCAGGTCGCGCAGGTCCTTGACGCGCTGCTCCAGGTGTTGGAAAAACACCGGATTAAAGCGTTCGAAATTCCAGCTCCCGTCAGCGTTCTTTTCAAAGGCATGGAAAGGGGGTTCGTTCTGATTAAACGTGTAGTGCTTGGGGAAGACACACATGCGCATTTTATTAAAGGGGGCATGCTTCAAAGTTTCCAGCGTCTGCTCTTCCAGGGCATCGCCCTGGTGATTCCATACATAGCAGGTCGTCCCAAATGAGAAATGGGGTGCGCCGTCCGCATAGATAAAGTGGAAGGTATCGTGGACGCGCACAGGTCCGTGGTTGCCTGGCGCCGCCTCCGTACAGAGTAACGAACCGCGCTGCGCATCGAGTTCCGGGACGTTGCTCGCGGGTCGTGTAGGTCCATTCTCCGGGGGTGTCCGGCATATGGCGCACAACGTACTTCCCATCGCCATCGTAAAAACCATCGACGTTGACCGCACGATTCTTGTACCGGAATTCGGCTTGCAGGGTCACATCCAGAAATGGGTTTCCCGCTGTTGGACCGGATAACACCAATTCAAAAACATCCCATTGTTCGATTGTATTCATTGTTTATTCCTTATGCATCCGCGACAAGCAAATTGACCAGCTTCCCAAAGTTGCCGACCTCAACGGCGACTTCGTCACCGGGCTTCATCCAGACCTTGTCCTGCATCCCCAGGATGACACCTTCCGGCGTCCCGGTGAGGATGACATCGCCGGGCTTCAGGGTCATGTATTGGCTGGCGTAGCTGATGACCTGCGCGACGTGAACACCATATCGCCGGTGTTGGAGTTTTGCCGCAGCTCGCCGTTGAGCCAGCTGCGCGTCTGTAAATTTTGCGGGTCGGCGACCTCATCCGCTGTGACCATATAGGGGCCTAACGGGCAGAACCTATCCAGCGTCTTTCCCAACAGCCACTGGTTGGTGCGCATTTGCAGGTCGCGCGCACTTACATCGTTGGCATTACAATAACCCATAACATAGTTCAGGGCATTCTCTTCCGAGACGTACTTCGCTTTTTTCCCGATGACAACCGCCAACTCGACCTCATAATCGATTTGTACAGCGCCTTCGGGAATGCGGATGACATCTCCGGACCCGGTCAGTGCGTTGTTGAACTTGGAAAAGAGCACCGGGACTTGGGGTAATCTGGCGCCGGTTTCAGCCGCATGGCGGCGGTAGTTGAGGCCCACACACAGGATTTTTTCCGGGTTGGGGACGCATGGACCATAGCCCAATTTGTTTTCATCCAGCATCCATGGGCTGCCGGCAGACTGCGATGCTGCCTTATCAGCCAATTCCTGTGAGAACGGGGAGCGCATCCAATCCCATGGTATAAAGTGCTCTGGGCGATTGCGGGACTTTTATGTCCAGGGCAGCGCCGGCTTTTTTTACATCAATAATCCCGGAGTCCGTTTTTAAGCCCAGTTTTAGTTTTCTGTTGGTTTTGTATGTCAAGAGTTTCATTAAATTTTTCCTTTTTTAATCTTATTTCTTGTAGATGATCTGTCATTCCCGCGAACGCTACGCTTTCCAAGCATCTGAATCCATCCCGGTTTTTGCGTTGTGCAATTGCCTGGTTTTGTCAAGCCCCACCTTAACGATGACAACTAATCTACACCACCTCGAGGCTGTCCCGCTGCGGTAATTCCGGGAAAGACCGGGCTGGGCAAAGTCTGGTACCAGTATGCGACCGAAGCGATATCATCCTGGAGCGGCAGGTACCGCTTGTAACTGCGCCAACCGAGGGCCTGAATCGTCACTTTCAAATCCTGCCCAAAACGGATGGGGTCCGTGATGTGCCAGCGGTACAGCCCGAAACGCATCTGGGATTGGTAAACGCCATCGGGACGGATGACCTGGTGCAGTCCCGCATAGGGCGTGGTGAATGGCTGGTATTGCCTGGTTTCCCGGTTCTCGAAATTGTAGGAGCCGCAAAAATAATCCTCGGTGCCTGTCCCGCAAATTGTGGGAAATGGATCGTCGCCGTCAATAGAAGAACTTGATCTCACCTTCACCCCACCAACCTGTATTATTCACGCCCCAGGCAAGGTAGGTGCCGACATAATGGCCCTTCCCCTGGACGCCGTCCAGGATGGTATAGACATCCTTGTACGGCAGTGGATTAGCCCGCCGGAATTGCGCGTGGAAATATGCCGCATCTTCCGGCACCTCGGTCAGTGTGTAATTCACCTGATAGTAAAGGACCATCGGTTCATCGGCAATATTGGTCATGGTGATCCGGCAGCGTTTGCGGAACGGCATTTCCCAATAGCAATTGAAGGCGCTGCCGGGATTGACACAGACTGCCAGGGATGAGAGCTGCGCGTATTTCCCCCAACCCATCGCGAAAAAATCACCGACCGGGCACTCGACCGAGGGCTGCTCCTGGTCATCCCAATAGATCCGCAGGATGCTGTAGCGCCAGTTTCCCGTGGGGGTCATCCAGATTTGCTGAATCGCGCCCATGCCCTGAATATCGGCTACGGTGAAGGTATTGCCGGGTTCGATGACCACACTGGGGGATATTTTCCAGCCCTGCCCCAAATCCCGGGCACACAGCGCGCCGGTTCCTTCGACCGCCATGCCTCCTTTGCCCTTTTCTCCGGTGAAGTTTTCCGGACTGATCGAACGCGATTGCGCGTTGGATACCCGTGAAAGGTTGCCCATATGCATGCCCAAACCGTTAAATGCTGCCATTGATCCCTCCTGTGTGCAAAAACTTAATGAATGCCTTCATTGACCGGCTGAAAACCCAGAAAAATAACGCAGAATCGTACCCATCAGACTGGGTTTAGACGCAGAGAAATATTAGAATTTTTATCCACTTTTTTCAAAAACAGATCGCATCAAATTAAGCAACTGAATCCTTTAGCTTAGACTATGACGTCGCTTCAGCCGCATGACTGCCTTCCAGATGGCGCGGTTCGGGCAAGGATGCGACAAAGGGCCAGGCACAGAGCGTGCCGATCAGCGTCAGTATGAAGAGCAAGCTGTAGTTATTGCCTGACCATTGCAGGATTATGCCCCCCAGGGTGGAGAAAATTGCTGTGATACCGCTGAGGGTATTGGTTAATCCCATGTATAACGGGCGTTCGGCTTCGGAGGCAAAATCCAGCATGTAACCTGTCCATCCCGGCATATAACTTGCCATGGAGGCATTCGACACCAAAAAAACCAGCCCGTACACCCATGCGATGAGGGTGATGTTGGACACGAACAGAGGAATGCATAGGGCAAAGAGCGGGATTAACGCTGTGACTATAATACTATAATACAGAACGTGTTTGGTTCCCTGTTTTTCGTTCAGCCAGCCAAAGACAATCGCCGCCAGAATGCTCCCCACGACCCCCATGGAGGTGTAACGGCCCGCGACCTGCGCGGGCAGGTGTAATTTCTCCAGGGCAAAGGTCATATAGAAGGGTGTAGCCAGCGTGTTCAATCCAAAAATTTGTCTGGCGATGGTATACCGGCGAAAGCTGCGGTCTTTTTTGAGAATCGACCACAATTGCGGGAGATACTGGCGCCAGGTGGGCGCTTTTTCCGTAGTGACACCTTTTCTTTCGACCATAAAACTGATGGCGATAAAGGAAATCCCCAACATGATGAAGCCAATGAAAAACAGGCTGGCAAAATTATCGGGAAAGGGGAAACCGCGGTCGCTCAACATCCATTCTACCGCGAAACCTGCCATAAAACTGAATATTCCGGAGAGCACTTGCCCTGTGCTGATCATTCTGCCGCGCCGGCGCGAAGGGATGGCTTTGCTTAATAAATCAAACCAACCCAAACTCGCCAGCCCGTCACCCAGAAAGAATATAGTGACCGTGAGTATCACCAGTGTGATGATGAGTTTTTCAGGTTTGGCGCCGGTGAACCAGATGACACCGGCTAATAGCGCAATAAGCGACCGGCTGATCGCCGCCGGCAGCAGCACATACGCTTTTTTATAAGGTTTACCTGCCAGATACCGTGCAGCAAAAAGCTGAGGCAGCAACCACCCGGCGCGTCCCAGGGTCGTTAATAAACCAATAACGGTTGTGGAAGCGCCAAGGATGGTGAGGAACCCGGGAATGACAGTGCTGGTGCTGAAGAACGACATCGCGATGCCAAAGAAGCCAAAGTCAGATACCAGGCACCAGAAGTTGCGGCGATAATGTGATGGGAGTTCGAGCTGGTTCAAATTTATCCCTTTATCATCCATGAGATGTGGTTAACGCAATGTGCAGCGCATGTTTTTAGTCAACAAGCATAGCGACATTAGGTATTCAAGAGCAGGGCTATGCATTCGGCAGATAAGCTCCCAGGTTAATGAGCCGGTCCTGGAGCTCGTGGACATCAATATCATGAACCGACAACCCCTTTTCCACCGCCAACGCTGCGGCAAGCCCCGCTGCTTGCCCGGTGATATAGCAACCCGGCATGACTCTTATCGAACCCTGCAGGAAACGGTCAGCGCTGATGCACCGTCCCGCGACAAGGGTGTTGTCCAGCCCTCTGGGGGTGAGAATTCGATAAGGGATGCCGTAGCTCTCACCGTCACTGTACCTTAAAGTTTTGAACTCCTCTTCGAATTGCTTGTACGATTTTTCATCCGGCGCAGAGGCGTGGATGTCGACGGGGTAGGCGTAGCGTCCAATCTCATCCTCAAAAACTGCGCGATTTTTAAAATCCTCCAAGCACAGCACATAATCTCCAAGGATGCGGCGTGTCTCTCTCAAACCCATCAACGCGCCGGTACCCACCAACTGCATCTGCTCAAAACCTTGAAGATAGGTCGCGTAGTAATGCTTGTATTCGAGCATACTCTTGCGCCCCCACAGCAGGGCATCAGTCAGGGATCGCTCGTCGGTGCCATCCACGCCGAAGGTATGTCCGATATTCCCGCCGCCCACGTGTTTGCCCACACGCCAGATGCCGGGTAAATGGCGGTCCTTGACCGTGAAGACATTATTCTGCAAAGGCCTGCTCCAGGGCGCTCCCTTGTGCAGAACTGGCTTGCGACCAATCCACATCCGCCCATAAACTGCACAGCGTACCGGGCATCATATTGCCCTCTGCGTCACCTTTTTCATAGGGCGCTCCAGCCCAGGCGGCAATGTCGCCATCCCCCGTACCATCAACAAAAACTTCTGGCTTTGACGGCAAAAAGGCCGCTCTTAGCGGCACAGACAGCGTGGGTGATGTGTCCATCCGTGCTTTCCAGACCAATGACCTGGGTGTGGAATGTGAAGTCAGCTCCTGATTCCTGCATCAGGTCGTCGTAGACGCGTTTCAGGGCTTCAACATTGATCGACACAGAGCTTGCGGGTCTGTCCTCCGGAAGGTCAGCATAGCCTCGCATCCGCTTATAAATCTCACCGCCGATCCCGTCTGCCAGAAAATTGACGCCATCGGTAAAGCGCATAAATGCCGGCACAAGTCCCGAAGTGCCCATACCGCCAAAACATGCCTGACCTTCTGCGACAAAAACACGCCGTCCCTGCCTGGAAGCTGCCAGCGCAGCCGCTACACCTGCCGGACCACCCCCACCGATGAAGATATCAACTTCGTGGCGGACAGGAATCGTACGATTGAACTGCAGATTAAGCATGTCCATCATGTTCTCCTTGAACTCTGTTGTCTTAAGGCCTATTACCCGAGCGGGTATGCGCCGTATGATCTGAATCGTTTCATAGACTGCCAGCACATTCTCTACCGGCGACATGGGCTGCACATTGTGAATCGTAGTTGAAGACAAATCCCCCACCGGGACCCAAAATCCGCAGGCGTTCCAGCACTTCCTCTTTTACATCGTCCACGGATCCGAACGGCAGCGTTTTCTGTGTGTCAATTCCGCCTCCCCAGAACGTGAATGCGTCACCATATTCGGATTTGAGTTCCTGGGGGTCCATGCCAACGGCTGAGGTTTGCACCGGATTAAGGATGTCGAAACCTGCCTGGATAAAGTCTGGCAGGAGATTTCGGACGGAACCGCAGGAATGGATAAAGCTTTTCCACGTGGTATGGGCATGAATCCAGTCATTTAGCTGTTTGTGAAAGGGTTGGTACAGGTTCTGATATGTCCTGTTGGAAATAAAAGGTCCGCGCTGGGTGCCAAAATCGGTACCGGTCACCAGGACGGCAGCCACCCGATTGCCGACAACCCCATGGATTGCCTGGAGGTTTGCCAGGGCTATTTCACATTGCCGTTCAAAAATTGTATAGATATAGTCCCGGCGGGAAACTGTGCTGACATACCATTCCTCGACATCACGGATGCCTTTGGGGTGTTTTAACCAGGGTCCCGGGACCAGGGCTATGTCGCCAAATCCCGTTCCGCCAAAATTAGCCAGGATAGCTTTATCTGTCTCCCCGTACAGCCGGTCGGTTTCGCGGCGGAAATGCTCAAGCACTTCGTTGGAGACAGGTCCGAATTCCTCGAGATTATCCTCAACATTCAGGTTCTCATCATCTATTGGAGGTTGGCGGGTTATGGAGTCGAAATACCAACCCCCTGCCGGCATTTTACCACTCGGGGGAACAGATTTATCACCCTCCGGATACATCCACAAGGAACCGTCCGCAGCCAGTTCTGTATTGAAACCATCCGGGACAAGTACAGGCGTTCCATCCATGGTCGTCCACGGTTTCCAGCCTTCATTTTTGAAACCGAACATAGTCGTTGGTGCGGTTAAAGGGACAACATCGATGCCCAGTGCCTCTAACAGGTCGGGTTTAATTTCCCCCAGCATTTGGTAAGGTTCGACGACTTTTACAGGCGTTCCGGGACCGTCCAAATGCAGTTTTTGCCGTAATCCATAAACGACGCTGACGTGCATCCCTGTCACAGCGCTTCCTCCCAGGTCAACCGGAATACGATCAGTTTCCTGATGATTGAGCACTTGTGCCACACGTTCTCGCGATGTAACCATTTTTCACCTCCGCTAAAGGTAAGAATACGATATCAGCTACCCGACGCACAGAAAAGAATAGGCAATTGCCCAGGTGCTTAAATGGGTTAAGTTGCCTTGACACATTTCAACCATGCCTGGGCAATCAGCGCGTGCCCTACCGGAGTCGGGTGAACGCCATCCGCCAGCCAGAATTCGAGCGCTGCTTTGGTGGACGCTGCTGCAAACACCCCATCCATCGGGATGTAGAGCGCATGGTATTCACGGGCTAATTGTCTGGCGACAGCAATTTTCGGATCAAGGTCAACTCGCCACATGACGCGGTCCTGTGGTGTGGGTAAAAGAAAGGGCTCCAGAATAACAAGCTGCGCGTGCAGTTTATCGCGCACTTCGGTGCATATGAAGCGGAAATCGCGTTCATAATTTTCTGTCGAAGTTGGGTCATTACTGTCGAAACGTCGCCATGTGTCATTGATGCCGATCATGATGGACACCCAGGTGGGGTGCAAATCCAGACAATCAGCATCCCACCGGGCCCTTAAATCAGCCACCCGGTTGCCGCTGATCCCGCGGTTGAGGAACTTAACCTTCTTTTCCGGATACAGTGCTGAAAACCAGGCAGCAGCGATAGCTGCGTAACCATGACCAAGCTCCGTATCGTTGTCGCGGCTTCGACCGGCATCGGTGATACTATCTCCCTGGAACAAAACGACGGCGTTATTCTCGATAAGTGTGTCCATCATTGACCCCTTTGTGAAGTTTAGAACCAGATACCTTCATTATTCCACAACATAAACTCCCGGTGCCCGGTCAATTCTGCTTTAGTCATTTCCCCGGAAGCCACCGCTATTATTTTTTCCAGTATATCATGCCCCATCTTTGTTAAATCACGATCTTCACTCAGGACCACCCCGGCGTTGATATCGATATTGTGATGCATATGATTGTACAGGGTGTCGTTGGTGCTTATTTTGATGACAGGCGCAATCGCATTGCCAAAAACGGATCCGCGTCCGGTGGTAAAGCACACTAACTGGGAACCGGCGCCGACCATGCCTGTCACTGAAGGGGGATCGTAACCGGGCGTGTTGAGCATATACACACCTCCTGCCGGTCTATCCCATACCCATTCACCATATTGCATGACGCCCTGGACGGGTGCTGTGCCGCTCTTGGCAATAGCCCCCAGGGATTTGATGGTGATGTTCAGCAGTCCACCTTTTTTGTTACCTGGACTTGGGTTCTCTGACAGGTTGTGACCATCCCGCTCTGCAAATATTTTGTAGTCGTTAAGCAAAGCATAGATTGCTTTTTTGGTGTCTGGATCAACCGCCCGTTGGGCGAATAGATGCTCAGCGCCGTAAAATTCAGGGACTTCCGAGATGATACTGCGCCCTCCGCAGCTTATTAAAAGGTCACTGGCATGCCCCAGGGCAGGATTAGCGGTGAGTCCGCTGAAGGCATCGCTCCCGCCGCATTCGAGGCCCAGCGCCAACGCGCTGACTGGCAGCGGATCACGGTGTGTTCTGTTTGCAGCCTCAAGCAGGTCTGGCATTAGCGCGAGTCCTGCGGATATCGTTTCCATCGTTCCGCCCAGATCCTGTATGCCCAGGCGCATTACAGGTTTACCAAAACGGGCACTGAGGTCGGCGGTGCCAAAGTAGGTATCAAACGCCGCAAGATTGGTTTTCTCGCAGCCTAATTCCACCATGAGTACCGCGCCAACATTGGGGTGTTGGATGTGCTGCGCCAGGATCCGGAGGGTGGTTTCATAGGTACCAGGTTTAGCCGCACCCGGGTGTGGATCCGGACAACCACATCCGCCCGTGTGTGTTAAGGCGGTCACGCCGTCGACATTGGGGTAACGCGCGCGGGTGTAGCGTTCCAACGCTTCAGCCCGCAGGGCAATCTGCGCTGCCTCATGGCTGGAGCACATGCTCGTGGGCACCACCACCACCCAATTCCGCGTCCCTACCAGACCATCCGCGCGCGGAAAGCCCATAAAGGTGGGGGGCGGGTCGGTGCAACCGGGCAGGGAAGGTGTTATGAAAGTGTCCGCGCCTATGCCACCCATCACGGGTTGTTCAGGGACGACATTCTCGACTGTGACTGCATTGACCGGGTCACCAGGATTGAGGCTTGTTACAGCCCGTGCAAAAGGTTGTCCGTACTGGCGAACCCACGCGCCTGCAGGCACTGTCTCCAGGCTGAAGCGGTGTCCCGGTTGAATATCCGAACGGATCGTGATCATTGTGTTATGCCAGTGCAGATGGGTGTGTGCCGGAATAAACTTTTTGGCGACAGCAACGTTGTCTTGGGCTGGCGTAACGACAATCGCTGCTTCAGTAAGCGCTTGCGAGGTCTTCTTCATGTTTTTTCCACTTTGCGACAAGGGACTATCGAAATCCTGGTCAGCTTTGAGATATTGTGCATAGAGTATAGAGAATTATCGTCTTTCATGCCTGAACGTCAAACGATAAAAGAACCTATTGACATCGGATTTTTTCTGTGCTACAATTTACACGTGTAAGGTTGCTCGATTAATATGAATTCCGTAACGTTATACGAGTAATATTAGCTATTGCTATCTTCTAAATACTGCATTTTCCAAAAGACTTCGAAAAACAATATGGCAAAACGACCAACCCAGGCAGATGTAGCAAAACTTGCCGGCGTTTCCAGAGCCACCGTTTCGTATGTGCTCAATGACCGCATGGATGGGCGGATTCCGATCACCGACCAAACGCGCGACCGGGTGCTGGAAGCGGCGCAGGCTCTGGGCTATGAACCCAACGCCCTGGCTCGTAACCTTAAGGCTGGTTCCAGTTATATGGTCGGTGTATTGATGCCGGCTTTGCATAATCCGCATTACTGGGATATCCTGGAGGGTGTGGCAGAGGTTGTAAACGACCAGGGTTATAATTTGTCGCTTTCGATTGCTAATCTCGATTTGGCGCGGGAGCGCTGGTGCCTGCAATCCTTTCATGAGCAGCGTTTTGACGGCTTGATTCTGATGCCCACGTTTACCGATGTTCTGATAGAGGATGTGAAATCCCTTGCCCGGCGCGCCAGTCCGGCAGTCTTTATCGCGAAGATGGATGGCGCCGATTGTGTGGTGACCGACACCCGCTCTGGAGCAGAGGCGCTGATGACACATTTGCTGGCTTTGGGTCACCGGCGCATTGGGTTTATCAACGGAGCAGCGCGCCCGCATTTGTCACAGACCCGTGAGGATGTCTATCGCGAAAAGATACTTGAAGCGGGGCTGCCCCTTGAGGAAGATTTGACGCGGCATTGTGGTTATACGATGGACAATGGCTATATTGAGGCCCACGCGATGTTAAATTTACCGGATCCGCCGACGGCGATATGGGCAATCAACGACCTCCTGGCAATGAGTGCGATGCGCGCTATCTACGAGCACGGCTTGCGCATCCCCGAGGATGTCGCCCTGGCGGGTTTTGATGATATAGAGTTTTCCAGAGAAGTGTGCCCACCTCTGACAACAGTGCATATGCCGGCGGTCGAGTTGGGGCGCATAGCGGCTGAAATGTTATTCAAACGGATGGATGACCCGCTGTGTGAGCCTATGTTTGAGATGCTTGACACGCAGCTGATTATCAGACAATCTACTGTTGGAAATAAGGTTGATGCCCAGATATCTTGCGGGTAGCCTTGATTTTATTTATTTTTTGAAAGGTCTATACTGCTTTGTACACAGAGGATCGTGTACCTTTGAAGGGATAAGGAGGCTTAAAAAAACAAATATCTAATAGGAGCATTCATTGATGTTTGACCCGGGGAATAAGAGATGCTAAAAACAGCATACAATGCATCTTTCCCCAAGTATTTGCCTTTTAATTTTAAGGAGGAATCGAAACGATGAAGACGAACACACGAAAGTTGTTAATTGCTGCGGTATCGGTTTTGATTATCGCTGTGACGCTGATCTCCGGCTGCACACCGCCGACTGCTGAAATCATCGAGAAAGTCGTCACCCAGGTCATCACCGAAACAGTTAGAGAGACCGTTGTGGTTGAGGGCACGTCACAGGTCGTTGAGCGGGAAGTTGAGAAAATCGTCGAAGTGACGGCAACCCCTGACACAACAGAGACCGGCGTGATGAAGGCTGTCCCAAGGAATCGAACCTGGGTTGTGGGTGCCTGGGAACAGTCCGCCAACCTGAACGCCAGCGATAACTTTAATCCCATGATGAACGTCGCATCCCTGCGAACAAACTCCGCCAAATTTGTTTACGAAGCGCTCATGTACGACAACCTGAACACCGGTGAGGAATATCCATGGTTAGCCGAGAGTTACACGGTTGACGAAGATTTTATGGGAATGGATATTTTCCTGCGCAAAGGCGTCGAATGGGCGGATGGTGAAGCTCTAAACTGCGATGATGTGAAATTTACCATTGAAACCCAGCGCGATACGCCCACAGCGGGTGGACAACATGGTTACTTTGTGCAGTGGGTGGAGAGCGTCGAGTGTATCGACGACTTCACAGTGCGCATCAACTACACTGGGCCAAATCCCCGTTTCCACCAGCAGATTATGGTGGGCCACGAAAACCACTTTGTGATCGTGCCCGAGCATATCTTCGCAGGGAAAGACATCGAGACCTTCACGAACCTCAACCTTGGTGCGGGACTGCCGATGGGCAGCGGTCCCTACAAGGTCGTCCTGGTCACCGCGCAGCAGATCATCTACGACCGCCGTGATGACTGGTGGGGTGCGAAAATCGGCTTCATGGACATGCCGGCACCTGAGCGCATCGTCGCCACCACTGCCGCCAGCGATGAAGCCTATGCACAGTTGTATATGACGGATAAAATCGACTTACGGTGGTTTCGCTCTGCTGGTCGGCAGCTTCGAGGCCGCCAAGGAAAAGAACCCCAACGTGCGTTCCTGGAATGCTGAGGGCCCGGTCTACGGTGCGCCTGATGGCTGTGTGTACCAGCTCGCTCTCAACAACACCAAGTACCCCCCCAACGTGCGCATGGCGATGAACTACGCCATCGACCGTCAGGAAGTCGCAGACCTGGCTTACCAGGGTGCGACGCATCCCCTGGTCCTGCCGATCTCCAGCTATATCTGGGGCCCGTGGGAAAGTGTCCTGCAGCCCCTCCTGGACAAGTACAACCGGGACGCCCCCAGCCAGGACAAAGTCGATGAGTATATGGAACTTGCGGGTTATGCCAAGAATGGTGACGGTATATGGGAGAAGGATGGTGAGGTTGCGTCTATCAACATTATCGTCCCACCGCCATGGGCTCCGCTGGGACCCGTGCTGGCAGAGCAATTGACCAAAGCCGGCTTCCAGGCTGAAGAGACGCTGGACACCGCGAATCAGTGGGCGCCAATGCTGCAAAACGGTGAGAGTGACGCCATCGCGTTCGTGCACTGCGGCAGCTTGTACGATCCCTATGACACGATGGCTCAATTCCACAGCAAGTGCGCCATCCCGGTGGGCGACACTGATAATAGTGGTTGCGGTATCTTCGGTTACACGCGTTACCCCGGTACGCCGAAATGGATGCGGTGCTGGATGAGATGGAGAAGACTCCGCCGTCCCCAACCGATCCGGCATACGTGGACTGGGTCAAGACTGCAGTCGATACCTATCTGCGCGATATGCCTTCCATCGTCCTGACGGAAGAGCTGCATGTCATCACGATGAACGAGACCTATTGGACCGGTTATCCAACGGCGGATGATCCCTACATCGCACCGTATCCGTGTTGGAACGACTTCACGCTGGCTGTCTTCCACGTACAGCCCACGCAGTAGTTAGTGCTTTTGGGAGAGGGCATTGTACGTTATGCCCTCTCCCTTTTTTGCACTCGTAGCCAGTTGACAATGGTAGCCAGATGTTATGACGTGGTATAGTCAGATTTCATCTGTCTACCGTCTACTGTCTACTTATTTCATTATTACTGAAAGGAGGGGGTAACGATGCGCAAATATATCATGAGACGCATTTTCCAATTCCTGCTCATTGTCTTTATCGCTAATTCGCTGACTTTTCTAGTTCCGCGATTGGTACCCGGAGATCCCATCGTGGAGTTCCTTAATAACCAGCAGCTCCTCGTCAATAACCCGGATTTTGACAACTTTGTCATCAGTTACAAAGCAAAGTTTGGGGTGGATAAGCCGTTGTGGCAGCAGTATATCAACTTCTGGGTCGGTGTCTTCCAGGGAGATTTTGGTTATTCCATCATGGCATTCCCTGAGACTGTCTGGCACAGGATCACGTTTGCCCTGCCCTGGACTCTCGGGCTTGGTCAGTGTCGGGACACTCCTGGCGTTTATTGTTGGCGCAACTATGGGTGCTTTGCTTGGGTGGCCTGATGCGCCTGCAAATTTTCCAGTACTTTGTCCCGTTTCTGATGGTCATCGGCGGGATTCCCTTCTGGTTGTTCAGCTTTGCGGTGATCTGGATCTTTGCTGTTGAACTCCAGATTTTACCTTCAGCTGGGGGTATCGATATGCTGGAAGTTCTGTTGAACGGAAATACAACCAAAGCCTATGTGTATCAATATAATCCAACACGCCATTTTGCCAATCTCTGTCTTTATTCTGTTTGGTATTGGCGGTTGGGGGCTTTCGATGCGCGCCAACCTGATTATGACCCTGGGTGAAGATTACATTATGTTTGCGCACGCGAAAGGGCTTGCCTGAAGGACGGATTTTCCTGCGTTACGGGGTGCGCAATGCGTTACTCCCGGTGGTCACCGCCCTGGCGATGGCGATGGGACAGATTATATCTGGCAGCACGATCCTGGAAAGGACCTTTTCATATCCGGGCATCGGCGGTATCGTGGGTGCGGCGATCGGCCAGCGGGACTTCTTTGTCATCAGCGGCGCGGCGTTCTTTATGATCCTCAGCTCGGCTCTGGCGATGCTGGCGGTGGATCTTCTGTATCCCGTTGATTGACCCGCGGGTACGGTATCAATAAGGATGAGGACATAGTCATGGCAGAAATCACAAAAGAAAACGAAAAACAACGAAATTCAACGGAGCATTTGATTTTTGGCGCAGTGGTATTGTGCTCCTTGCAATTATCCTGTTCTCTGTCATTGGTCCGTCTATTTGTGAATAAGGATGACTCGCTGTCTGGGCAGTTTTGAGGAGGAACAGCCGCCTTTCTGGGCTAAGCAATCTGAGAAAATCGACGATTATTACCGATGACTTCCACCACATCTTTGGTACGGATTTGCAAGGTCGCGATGTTTTTACGACCCTGGTCTACGCCGGGACACAAACCCTGCATTGTCGGTGCGTTAACCGGCATTATCAGTTTGGGTTTTGGCGCTCTGATGGGTGTAACTGCCGGATTCTTTCCCGGGGCGGGTGGATAACTTTATTCGTTTCTTTTCAGATGTTTTGGTCGCTATTCCGGCGATTGCTTTTTTGATGGTCTTTGTCGCTCGTATGGATGATCCCAGCATCTATGTCATCGCCTTATCTATAGCGTGCCTGGCTGGCCCGGGACCGCACGGGCGATTCGCTCGCAGGTGCTGACTCTGCGGGAGCGCCAGTATATTTCCATTGCCCGGTCCAACGGTGAAAAAGAGATCGAAGTTCTGTTCCGCGAAGTGCTGCCCAATATTCTCCCTTTGATGCTGGCGCAATTTATCGGCGCGGTGAACGGCGGGATTGGCACGGCGATGTCGCTGGAAGTCCTGGGCCTGGTGCCCACCCGGCGCTACCTGAGCCTGGGTTTGATGATTTTCTGGGTGCAGCGGATGGGCGGTGTTCTGCGCGGGATGTGGTGGTGGTGGGGTCCTCCGATTGTGCTGATAGGCGCTGATTTTTACCGGACTTGTTGTTTCTTTCTTCGGGGATGAACGTCTTTGTCAACCCGCGTTTAGCCAGCTATGGTGCGCAGGCGCAGCGAAAAACGAAAGCCAGGATCAAACAATTGCTGCTAGGAACGCAAAGTCTGCCGCGCAAACGATGGCTAAACCCGATCCAATCAGCGGTTCTGGAAGTCCGCAACCTGCATGTGGTTTATGAGACGGATGAGGGACCGGTGAAAGCCGTCAATGATGTCTCTTTCAATTAAAACCAGGGGAGCGCATGGGGTTGATCGGGGAATCCGGGTCCGGGAAGACCACGGCTGCAACCGCGATGATGCGCCTTTCCACGACCGCCGGCTTTTATCACCAAGGGTCAGGTGCTGCTGGAAGGCAACGATCTGATGTCCATGGATGATGACGCATTGCGGCAGGATGCGGTTGAAGGAAATCGCGATGGTGCCGCAAGCGGCGATGAACGCGCTCAATCCGGTGATGCGCATTGCGGATCAGATCAAAGATGGTCTTCATTGTGCATATGGACCGTATGTCAAAAGCGGAACTGGACCGGATTGTGGCTGACGTGCTGGATATGGTCAATTTACCGCAGGATATCGCCAAAGCCTACCCGCACCAGTTGAGCGGTGGGATGAAGCAGCGCGCGACGATGGCGATCGCTGTGGCGCTGCGTCCGAAAGTCATTCTCGCCGATGAACCGACCAGCGCGCTGGATGTGGTGGTCCAAAAACGCGTGATGATGACGCTGATGCGCTTGCAGCAGCAGCTGGGTGCAGCCGTGATGCTCATCGGTCACGATATCGGGTTGATGACGCAGTTTGTCGATAAGCTGGGTGTGCTCTACGCCGGAAGGTTGGTGGAGTGGGCGCCGGTTGAGGTTGTGCTCAATAACGCTTACCATCCCTATACCCGTATGCTGATCGAGAGCTTGCCGACGTTAACGCACAAGAAACAGCTGGTCGGCATCCCGGGGATGCCGCCGCAGCTGCTTAACCTGCCCGAGGGGTGTCCCTTTGCGCCACGCTGTCCGTTTGTTTTTGACCGCTGCCGGGAAGAAAATCCTGCTGTTCAGGATACTTGGAGCCGAAAGGACTGTTGCGTGTCACCTTTATCCGATCACAGTTCTTTACCGCCTCTGCCGATGCGCTCTGCTATCGCTGCGGCAGCCGGGGATTAAGGAGATAACGATGAGCAATATACTTGAAGTCAATAATGTGACCAAAATATTCAAGCGCCGGGGCGGCGGCCAGGTGATCGCTGTGGACAATGTGACCTTTACGCTGCGTGAGGGCCAATCTACCATGGTGGCGGTTGCCGGTGAGAGCGGCAGTGGGAAAAGTACCCTGGCGTTACTGCTGATGGGCTTGCACGAGCCCACCAGCGGTACCGTGCGCTATCTTGGTGCTGATCTGGCTAAAATGACCAAGGAAGAAAAATCCCAACTGCGCAAAGAGATTCAGCCGATTTACCAGGATCCTTATGGCGCGTACAATCCTTTTTACAAGGTTGATCACATCCTGCACATGCCTATCTCGCACTACAACCTGGCGGGATCGGAAGAAGAAGCCGCTGACCTCATCAGGGAGTCGCTGGATCTGGTAGGGTTGCGGCAGGATGAGACTATGGGGCGTTATCCTTTCGCCCTCAGCGGCGGGCAGCGGCAGCGGTTGATGGTCGCGCGCGCGCTGTTATGCAAACCCAAGGTGATTATGGCGGATGAGCCGGTCTCGATGGTGGATGCTTCCCTACGGGCGACAATTTTATCGAGCCTGCAGCTGCTCAACAGGCGTTTTGATATTTCCATTGTCTATATCACCCACGATCTGACGACCGCGTATCAAATCTGCGACAATATCCTGATTATGTATTCCGGCGCGGTGGTTGAGGCGGGTTCGGTGGAAGAAGTGATCCGCACGCCCAAACATCCTTATACCCAATTGTTGATTGACTCCATCCCCCTGCCGGATACCGAACAACGCTGGGTCAATCTGGATGATGATCAGGATCCGGCGCTGGCTTTTTCCAGCCGTAAAACCACCGGCTGCCGCTTTGCTCCCCGATGCCCGCATGCCATGGAGAAATGTTGGAGCGAAGATCCGGGCATTTATGTGACGGATGAATACCGCTCCGTGTCCTGCTTTCTGTATGAGGATTTCCCGGTGCTGGCATCTTCTGACCTGGCGGATGTTTTTGAGTATAAAAAGTAGGGAATCTGCGTTCGTTATAAGGTCGCTCAGACCTGAATACGGTGTTACTTGTCGGTGATTTAGAAAAGATGGACTGCCATTGTCTCGGAGGCATGCCGGCGAGACGCCGGCGGTCCATTTTTTTAATAAAAAATTCGTAGGAGGTTTGGTGTGCCAGAGAGAATAGTTGACTTGACGCTGGTTATTGAACCGACGGACGCACGGGCTCAGCGTAAATTTGTCATCCACAAACATGATGCGCTTCAGGAGATTCACGGTAAAGTCCACCCGGAAGGCGAATGGTACATTATGTCGGACGTTGAATTGATGAACCATGTGGGAACGCATATCGAAGCCCCTTTTCATTGCCTGAAAGCGGGTGCGGATTTGGCGCAGATCCCCATCACCCAATTAGTAGGGGATGCTGTGATCCTTGATCTGACGCAGTCTGAAGCCGAGGGTGGTGTTACGCTGGAACAGGTGCAGGCTGCCGCTGAGGTTGCCGGGGGGCTGCGCGCCGGTGACATCGTCTTTGGGCAGATGGGCAAGACTAAATATTTTACAACAGCTGCTCTGCAGTGGCTGGTTGATACGGGCGTCAAGTTGGTGGGTGTGGATTCCGGCGGGGTGGAATTGGAGCACGATAAAACGCATGCCAATATTAACCATCTGCTGCTGTTCAGGGCAGGCATACCCGTGATTGAGAATCTGGCGCATCTCGACCAGTTGACACAAAAACGGGTCAGGATTTACGCGCTGCCCGTGCCTGTCCATGGTCTGGATGCCTTTCCCCTTCGGGTGATTGCGGTTGAATCTTAATATCAGCCACGTACAGCTAAGAAGATAATTACGTAATAATGAATCCACTGAAACAGGTACATTTTTTAACGCAGAGACGCAAAGCCGCAGAGAAATATGTAAATACAGATTTGTATTATTGGATTAAAGCTGTACTTTTTGTTGGGTAATTGTGTATTACCTTAAAAACTCTGCGTCTCTCCGACTCTGCGTTTAGATTTCTTGTTATATCAGGTTAGACGCAATAGCCGACTGATCCGACGGAGTACAGTTACACAAGGAGCTATTATGGCGGGTGGATTTACCGTGAATCGCGATATTATCTACGGCAAGGGGGGCGATAGTGACCTTCTTTTGGATCTCTATTTACCCAATGAGCCTGTCCGGGCTGTGCCGGTTATTCTTTATATTCATGGCGGTGGCTGGCAAGATCTGGACAAGAGCTGGTGCCCCTATCCCATGCGGTTCCTTGAGAAGGAGTATGCCGTCGCCAGTATCAACTACCGGCTCACGGATGAAGCCGCATTTCCGGCACAGCTTCACGACTGCAAGGCAGCTGTAAGGTGGTTGCGCGCCAATGCGCCGTCCTACGGGCTGGATAGCGACCATATTGGTGCATGGGGGGATTCTGCCGGCGGGCATCTTGCTGCACTTCTGGGACTGACCGGGAATCGGGCTGATATGGAAGGCGACGGCGGTAATCCCGGGATTTCCAGCGCGGTGCAAGCTGTATGCGACTGGTTTGGCCCCTCCGATATTGCCCTGATGGTGAATAAACACAAAAATCCCGAGTTGATAGATATTGATTCTGTCCTGGCGAAGCTTATTGGGGGCTCCCCTGCCAAACACCCCGACAAGGTGGCTGCAGCGAGTCCCATCACCTATGTGTCCGCGGATGCAGCCCCATTTCTGATTATGCATGGGGATATTGACCGCATCGTCCCGTTGAGCCAGAGTGTCTTACTTTATGAAGCGTTATTTGCGGTGGGAGCTAACGTGCGCCTGCATGTTGTTCACGGCAGCGGTCACCTGGATTATAACCGGCGCCCCATTGATGTTCATTGGCACACGCAAGAGGTTGATAAACTGGTTGATGACTTTTTCTATACACATTTGGCGTGTGTTGCATAGCTTAAGCCTGTTTGACTGTTTTCACACCTGAATATTGAAGGTATCGCGATGAAAAAACCTAATGTGCTTTGGATACAGACAGATGAGCACCGTCCGGATTCGCTGGGATGTTATGGGTCAGCATGGGCAAAGACGCCTAATATTGATGCGCTGGCGCAGCGCGGTGTGCTGTATCAGAACTGCGTGTGCAATTCCCCGGTATGCGTCCCGAGCCGGGCTTCGCAGCTGACTGCCCGTTACCCGCAGGAAGTCAACGTCCTTCTTAACCACGTGTCAGATGAGCATCATGTCAACGATACCGCAAACGTTTATCCACCAGGAACAATCACTTTCCCTGAAGTTTTCTCGAACGCTGGTTATGCCACAGCCAGTTTTGGCAAGTGGCATGTTCCAGTGCACCCCACATGGCAGGTCAATAAATCCCTGGTTAACCTTGACCAGTTCTCCGGTTATTATGCCCTCAACGAAGCCTATGATGAGGATGCACATCATGTTATTAAACGTCCCGGTGGTACGCCAATCATCCTGGCAGGTACGTATCCTGTGGCGGAGGGGCACCCCAGTCAGGTGATCACGGATTGGTCCATTGATTGGCTGCGGTCGCTGGATAAAGATGAGCCTTTTTTATTGCGGGTGAGTCATAATTGGCCCCACACGCCGGTCCTGGCGCCTCCGCCTTTCGACCAGCTGTATAATCCGGATGATATACCTATCCGGTATTTTGATGAACAGGTTTACCTGACACATTCGGAGCGTGATCGACGGAATGCTGACCGGCAGCGCATGCGCGATCTGTCGCGGGATCAGATCCGGCAGATATGGAAAGATTACATGGGCTTGGTAGCCTGTATCGATTACGAAACAGGACGGATGATATCAGCGCTTCGCGAACTTGGGCTTGTTGAAAATACTATTGTACTTTTTTCCGCCGACCACGGGAAAGCGTTGGGCGAGTGGGGCACGACGGAGAAGGGGTTTTATGATTCAGAGGTGTGGCGGGTGCCCTTTATCCTCGCCGGTCCGGGTGTCAATGCCAAGGGTGCGGTGGATGAGGATATATGCGAGCTCATTGACACCGGGCGGACGCTCCTCAATCTCGCGGAATTGGAAGTTCCTCCCCAGTTCAAGGGTCGTGACCTGCTGAACGAAGCTGCCCCTGAGGCGGTCTACGGACAGATTGGCTGGCCCGATCACCAGGCTCCAATTGTGCAGCGGATAAGGGAAAAGCATCCGAGAGCCCTGACCTCCACTGAAATGCGCTCCGCGATACGTACGCAGCAGTATCGGATGGATGTCACGCTTTATCAAAATGGTGTGCAGATGCCACTTGAAGAAGCTGACGGCAATATCTTCGATTTACAGTCAGATCCGGATGAGACGCGGAATTTATGGGATGTCCCTGCTAAAAGTAAGCTGAAACAGGATCTGTGGCAGAAATTGCTGGAGTGGGACGCAAGCATGGATCATACCCCACAGGTATTCACGACGTGTGAATAAGCACAACTTATGAGGAGTCATTGACTATGACAATGGAAGGCTCTATGCAGCATCTGGCGCACATGGACTGGCCCTGGAAAGCGGAAGAATCTGGTATTGCCATCATTCTGGTTTCCGATGAGCAGTTTGTCACGCTGGCGGAACATCCGGATGACGCGGTTGTGAAGCCGCATCCCCGTGCCGAGGAACCGGTCAGCCTGCGCGAGTACTGCCGGAAGGGGGCATTGGGTGGGGCTACAAAGCTGCGCATCGCCTACGATTATTTCTTTGGGGGCAGCGAACGCAGCCTGTATCCTGATACTGAGGCTTTTCAGGATGCCCTGAAGAAAGTCCATGATGTCGCGGCGGAATTTGGTTTGGGTTTGGAACCCAGCATTTTATCCCCTTTGGAACTCGGCGTGGGATATAAGGAAAAAACCGGTGAAGCGGGACGGTGGATGCATTATCGCGAGGGACTTCGCGATGTGGATACGGGAGAATACACGGTTTTAATGTGGCAGCATTTGCGCTGGACAAATAATAAGGGCCCTATGCCTGTTAAACTTATCGGCGCACGGGCTTTTGCCTTTGCCGAAGTGCGCATCCCCAACAGTCGTTTTTTTGCAGTAGACCCGCAGCAGATTGTGGAGTTGGACGCGCCTGTTATCGAACAAATGCCGGGTACAGGTGTTGATGCGGGACCTTTAGCCGGTGGGGCTGCCGAACTTGAATCCATGTTTGCAGCTGTCCGGGTTCGGGTTCACGGCGCAGGCGGTCCAAAAGGATTGGACCGTGTCCTGGTCGTCCTGCTCTACGAAACGGTAGAGATGGATTATTTCAGCCCGAGTGCGGCTGAATTTATGGATACCATGGTGCAGGGATACCACGATCGCGGTATCTCGCTGGCAGGCGTTTATTCCGATGAAATGCACATCCAACAGGATTGGTCCTATCACTCCCATTTCGACAACGGGCAGTTCACAGTCCGTTATGTATCTCCGGGTTTTGAGCGTGCGTTTGCGGCGAAATACGGCAGCCAATATGCGGATTTTGCCAGATTCATGGTCTATTTTGCTTGCCACCAGCACGATTTCCTGGCGACCCATGAACCCAAACTTCCCGCACAGCATGTTTTTGGTGGGTCAGAATCAGCCATCATCGACACGCTGGAATTCAGACGGAATTACTATGATTACCTGGAACGGGGCGTGGTTGCGTTGATGCTGGACGCCAGAGAACAGCTGGAAGCGTTAAATGGCAAAGCCATGGATGTTTTTTACCACGCCACATGGGCAGAATCTCCCACATGTGATGCTGTGGCAGTGGGTGGTTATCATGAAATGTGGACTCCGGAAGAGCACCAGCGGCGTTATGACTACACCCCTGATTTTTTGTGGTCCAACACTGTACAGCAAGCCGCTGCGGCATGTGCGAATTATTTCATGTGGAATGAATTTTTGACCGGCGGCAATGATGACACCCCGGAAGGTGGTTACGCTGATCGTAACTATTATGGACGGGCTCTCGCTTGTTCGCTGGCAGCCTTGAACCGCAACCCGCTTGCGAGCGCCGGCATGTGGGGCATGCCGCCAGAAGTCAGAAGGCTGATGACGGCAGTCAGCGCGGTGTTTGGCGCTGGAGGGCATCCGGCATTTCGTTCCGTGGTCGATTATGGTGTGCGGACGAGTGAAGTCCTGTTCTTATACCCGCAGGATTTGGTGGCTATCGAGGAGCGCTTTGGCAGTTGGGTCGTACAGTACGGTTATGCGAATTTAATCACCGCTGAGAAACTTGTGGAATACGGACATGTTTCAGGTGGCGGTACACTCGTTGTTCGGGAAGCTCAATATAAAGCGGTGTGTGTTCTGTACGAACCTTTCCCTGACCCGAAGCTGCTGGTATTGTTACAGGATTTCGTGGCGGATGGTGGGACAGTGGTTTGGACGGGCATTCCACCGCTGCAACCATCCGCACGGGCGTGGTTGCAAACGATGTTTGGCGTGCAGGTCCAGGTACCGGCAGATTTGCTGGGTTTAGCCCTTCCGGCGCGGGTTATTACCTTCGAGGGGGCATTGCAAACTGTTCCACCGCAACCCATTCTCACGGATTTTGTGGTTGACAGAGTCTTCACCCTCAACCCGGATGCAGAGACACAGGTTGTCGCCAGAACGGCAACGGGAGGTCCGGCGGGGACGATTATCACCGGCACGCGCCGGGTGGTTGAGGGTGGGGGACAGGCAGTTCTTCTGGCTTTCAGGCCCCGTGATGACCAGGCAGCCTCCACCGGCGTCGAAGCACGGACATGGTTTGAAGTGCTATACGCCCTGGGTGTATATGCAGGCTCCGATAATCCTACAGTTGTCTCAAGGACAACGGACCTGTTGGCAACCAGCTTTCCCAATGGCGCAATCGCCGTCTGTCCCCATTACCGCACGCATGCCGAGAGTTGGCCCGGCGGTTTTTACCGCGACCCCGAATTGGACCAGCAGTTAATGCGGGAGAATCCACCGCCGAGTGATCTAATTGACCTGCACGATCTCGGTATCGCCGGGCAGACGGTGCGTTATCAAGGGCGCCATGCAGTTGCCTGGCGTTATGCGCATCAGCACCTGTCAGCCTTTACGGGTGAACAATGTACAAGCATCACGCTCGATGGACAAACTTTCATATGGTCGCAGGATCCGGTTGATATCGCCTGGCATCCCCTGGGACCGGAATATAATACAGCGCAATTTCAACCGCTTTACCGGATATGGTGCGGGAGTTTGGGGCAAGTGACGATTCCACTCGGATTATCAGATCAGGTCGAAGTGTGGAGAGGGGCAAGGGTATCAGGCAGAAGACAGGTGGAGGGCGCAATCCACCCCCGATTGGGCTATGGTGAGTTTCAAACGCCCTTTTCTGTAGAAAACGGGGACCTTATCCTGAATATTGATGAGAATCTGCAGGGCTATTGGTTATATGTGGTTAAGCGGTCATAAAGCGAGGTCATGATGTCCATTTTTGTTCCCAAGATATTTGCGAATCCACCTCGGGCCTATCGTCCATTAAAAATAGTTCATGGTTTGGACCGTTATCTGGGTGACGAAGACGTCGAACTGGCAGATGATGACCCAGCTGGACAATGGAATGCATGGGTTGCAGAACGGGATGTCAATCTTACGCCAGGTCAATTATTGGGACTACGCCGTTACCTGGAAACTTTGTCCGATCAAGGGTTAGGGGGGATTGTGACGAACGTTGGGTTCCAGGACTATCTGGAAAGCCCAAAACAATGGGAGATTTTGCGCCAGGGTTTGCGCATCGCGCAGGAATTGGGGCTGCGCGTTTGGCTCTATGATGAAAAAGGTTATCCAAGCGGAACTGCCGCAGGGAAGGTCGTCCGCGCAAATCCGGCGTTTGCTGCGTTAGGCCTTGCTTGTTATACTCTGAAGATAACGGGTCCTGCTCTACTCCATTTCCCAATGCCTGTGAGCTGCCGCACCGTCGTGGGGGCATTTGCGACAACGGAACCTGAGCGAGTTACGCTGAATCTGGGTTTGGATCTCGCTGCGAATTTTGATGATTGGCAGGTGCTGCACTGGGATGTACCTGCGGGCGAGTGGACAGTATTGGTCTTTGCAGAAAGGGTCATGTATGAAGGGACACATTCACAGGGCAACGTCAGCGAGTTCAAGCACTATGTGAATCTTTTGGACCCGGAAGTGACAAAGGCATTCTTGCGGGTTACCCATGAGGCCTATTATCGTGAGCTTCCCCCGGATCAATGGGGAATTATCGAAGCAATATTTACAGATGAACCTTCATTTATGTGTTACTACGTTCCAGCACTGCCTGAACGCTACCAGGGCAAAGTGCCTGTCGGTGATGCGCCCCGGTTCAGCGACCGCCCCATGGCAGTCCCGTGGATTTCCGGGTTCGGGGAAATATTCCGTGAAAAAAAAGGGTATGACCTGAAACCGTATTATTATGCCTTGTTTTATTCACAGGCGGAAGAAGCCTGTTATGTCCGGCAGGATTATTACGAGGTACTCACGGATGTATATGCCAATGCATTTTACGGCCAGATACAGGACTGGTGCGCAGACCACGGCATTGCTTCATCAGGGCATTTGCTGCTGGAAGAAAATATTCTCGACCATGTGATTTTCCACGGCAGCATGTTCGATGTTATTCGCCGGATGGACTTACCGGGCTTGGATATGCTCAGCAGCAATCCTGAAGAAATGATGCACGGCGGTTCATTTATGGGTGATTCCTTCATGGGTGTCAAACAAGTTTCGTCAGTCGCACACCTTTCCGGCCATATGCGCGTGCACAGCGAAAGCTCTGATTGGGAACAACGCAACCAGGGAGGTTACGCCTCCCTAAAGCAGCGTTGCGGACAGGCTAATGTTCAATATGCGTTGGGTGTCAACCAGATAACATCTTACTTTGGCTGGAATGAATTAGGCGCGGATGCGCAGCGGCACTACAATGCCTATGTGGGGCGTCTTGGGGCATTGCTGACCGGTGGACAGCATCTGTGTGACGTCGCGGTGCTTTATCCGGTCCGGACTTTGTGGGCGCATTTTGTTCCCCCTCTTGAGCCGATAAAGTCATGGATTGGACGTGAATCCCGATCTCACTGGGAAACTGAGGTACCGGGTAGTTACGGCGCTGTGGTGAGAGAGCTGTTGTGCAATCAGATTGATGTAGACATTATCGATGAAGCCGCGCTAATCAAGGCTGATATTCAGCACGGCGCGCTGCAAATAAATAATGAGATATTCCGGGTCATTGTATGCCCTGTGATGGATGCGATTTCTCTTGCTGCAGCACAAGCTATAGCCAGGTTTGTTGAATCTGGTGGGATGGTTATCAGTGTGGGTGACCTGCCCATATTAGGAGAATCGGAAGCCAGTACACCCGGGGTACGGGCGTTGATGGCATCTTTATTTGCTGAGAATGGCAAGGGCCACCAAATAAGCCTGGAGCATTTGGTTGCGACCATACGCGAATACCTCCCGGATGCTATAAAACTGCGAACGCCGAATCCAAATGTACTGGTCACACACCGCTTTCTGGAGGGACGGCACGTCTATTTTCTGGCTAACAATAACTCTGCACCAGTTGTATTGCAGCCTGCTCTGGATGTCCCCGGTCCCTATTCTCTATACCGCCCGCTTACGGGCGAGGTGACTGTATTAAGCATGAAGGCAGACATGGTTTTGGAGCTGGAAGCTTTCGAAGGGGTATTTCTGGTCAGCAAGGCGGCAGACCCGACAGATTAGATGTATATATGTATGGAAAACACGTTTATTATGACAAAGTGCAATAGCTGTTAATAAAAACTTAAAATACACTTTGGATATTCAGGAGGTATATGTATGACAGATAGCATCAATGTGGGTATTCTGGGTTTCGCGCATGGGCATGTCAATGCCTATTGCGCACAGTGGCGCCTACATCCCGAATGGGGTATTAACGCCACTGCCGGTTGGGATAATGACGCAGTCCGCCTGGCGAAGGCGGTTGAGGATCACGGTGTGCAAGCCTATGCTGATGTCCAAGCGCTTTTGCAGAATGACACAATACAGGCTGTCGTGGTTTCTGCTGAGACATCGCTGCATGCTGATCTGGTGGAAAAAGCTGCTGCTGCCGGGAAAGCCGTTATTCTGCAGAAACCGATGGCGCTCACCATGCAGGAGGCAGACCGCATCGTTACCGCGGTTGAAAAAAGCGGTGTGCCTTTTACGATGGCGTGGCAGATGCGCGTGGATCCGCAAAACAACGAAATAAAAACACTGATGACATTCGGGAACTCTCGGTAAGATATTTGAAGTTCGGCGCCGCCATGGTTTGCCGACGCATATCTGGCCCAACTTTACCGAGTTGTGGCATGTGAATCCGGAGTACAACCGCGATATCTGGGCTGATGACGCAGCCCATGCCATTGACTTCATTTATTGGCTTCTGGGTGCTCCGGAGACGGTCACCGCAGAGGTTGACACGTTGTTTGACCCGCGTGTGCCAATGGATAATGGCATTGCCATTTTCCGCTATCCCGGTGGTCCCATTGCCGTGGTCAGTTGTTCATTCACCTGCGTTGCTGCAGAGAATACCACAGAGGTTATCGCTGAAAAGGGTACGATTGTACAGAATTACGGTGATGTCCCCAGCTGTAATGTGCCGCGCCCTGGGGATGCCTGCGGTCTCAAGTGGTATACAACGGATAAAAGTGCGTGGACGTGCAGCGAGATTGCCAGTCCATCGAATCACGGTGCCCGTATCGGTGGTTTGGCAGAACCCCTGGCTGAATTTTTGCACAAGCAGCGCCCTCCCATAGCGACAGCAGAAGAGGGTCGCACGGTGCTGCGGATGACTCTGGCATGTTATGTGTCGGTCCGCGAGGGACGCCGCGTTCGCCTGGAAGATATCGCAATTGATGGGGTCTAAAGTTTGTGATACAGCATTATAAAAGTTGTTAACCACAAATCATATAATCATTTCTCAGGAGGAAAGTATGCCCAGAAGACGTAAACCCAACATAGTATTAATCGGTATTGATTCACTGCGGGCTGACCATTTGAGTTGTTATGGCTACCCGCGGTTAACCTCACCCTACATCGATCGTTTCGCACAGGGTGGAACTCTCTTCGAAAAAACGTACAGCCCGTACATTCCGACCACCAGTGGTTATGGCTCAATGCTCACAGGGATGGACGTTTTTAACACCCAGATGGTCGCTTTGCGGCATCAGGGACCTTTGCGCCCCGAAGTCGCGACCATGCCGGAAATACTTAAAACCGCCGGTTACAACACGACGTGCGTGGGGTTCAGGGGGAATCCTGCATCACGCGGGTTTGATACCTATATTGACTTTGTTGGCTGGGGTAGTTGGAACGAAGGACGCAGTCCCAAAGCACAAAACCTGAATGATGTGACGCTTCCGGAACTGGACAGGTTGGCAAAAGAAAGAGAACCCTTCTTCTTGTTCCTCCGGCACATGGATCCGCACGCACCTTATTTACCACCGCAGCCCTTCGAGCGCATGTTTTATCACGGCAATGAATGCAATCCACGCAACAAGTCGATGGACCCTGTGATGGCTTTTAAGCCGTTCTGTGATTTCTTTGCCACCTGGATGCCGCCGGGTATCACCGATAAAGATTATGTGATCGCGCAATACGATGGGGCGATTGCCTATATGGATTCTGCAATTCAAAACATCTTCACCGCACTGGAAGCAAAGAATATCCTGGATAACACTATCGTCATCATCAATTCCGATCACGGGGAAACACTCTACGACCACGACTGCTATTTCGATCACCACGGTATCTATGACCAGACTTTGCATGTCCCTTTGATTATCCGCTATCCGCGATTGGTCCCTGCCGGTAAGCGGGTTGCTGGTTATAACCGGCATCAGGATTTGCTGCCCACAGTTCTTGAGCTGGCTGAAATAGAGACGGACATTCCCTTTGATGGAAAGAGTCTGATGCCGTTGGTTGATGGCACGGTGGATTCATACGACAGTGAATTCTACATCACAGAGTGCACCTGGATGCGCAAGCATGGTTGGCGCACCCCTGAGTGGAAACTGATCGTGGCGCTTGAACCGGATTTCCATTTCAAACCGCCGGTAGAGCTATACAATCTGGTCGAGGACCCGGGTGAGAATAATAACCTGGTTGATGCTGAACCCGGTGTCGTCGCGCTGCTGCGCGAGCGGATGGAAGCCTGGATCAGCAAGCGCGAGGCTGAGACGGGACTGCCCAATCCCATAATGCATCAGGGGGATTGGCATGGGCATAAGGGCGTCGGGGCATTCAAGACATCCCAGCAGGCTTATGACACCATGCATATCGGTGATCCGACGCAAGCCGCAAAATTGCAGGCAGAATCAAGAAAGTAGATAACAAACGCTAAACAATTACAAGGAGAGTGTACTGTGAAGAAACTGAGAGTTGCGATTGTAGGGCTGGGGAATATCGGGAATAACCATGGGCGTGTTTATATGAGCCGGGACGACTGCGAGATTGTCGCGGTCTGTGACATTATCAAGGAAAGAGCGGATAAAGCCTCTGCCACCTATGGATGTCCTGCATTCTACTCGATACAGGACATGCTGAAGAGCAAAATCAAGATTGATGCAGCCAGCATGTGTACCGCCGGTGTGGAAAATGGCGGTGATCACTATACGGCGACGATGGAACTCCTGGAAGGTGGCATTCCCACTTTAGGTGAGAAACCCATTTCCAACGATATCGAACAGGCAGCGGAAATGGTTGCCCTGGCGAAGAAAAAAGGTCTGCGCTACGGCATCGACCTCAATCACCGCTTCACGCCTGCCGCTGTGCGCGCCAAAGAGTGGGTCACAGAGGGACGCCTGGGTGAGGTCAATATCATCAATATGACCATGTGGATCAACAATCCCAACGAAAGTTCTCCATGGTTCCACATCCGCGCGCTGCACCCCCATTCGATTGATGTGATGCGCTATTATGGCGGCGATGTGGAAAAGGTGCAGGCGTTTTTCAAGCGGGGACCGCGAGAGGATGGACCTGACGGGCAGCGCGTGTGCTGGTCCAATGTCCAGGTCAATATGCTGTTCAAAAACGGTATTGTGGGACATCTGACCGGCAGCTATGACGCCGGTGGCAGCTATGGACTGGAGACGCTGGAAGTCGTCGGTTCCAAGGCGCGGTTTGTCCTGCTTGACGCATGCGAACACCTCACATTCTACCCGCGTTATTCCCGCGAAACAGAAACCTATGACTATATCGGCGGGATGATGAGCTTCGGCGAAACCTTCGGCAGCCGTATCGGAAAGTGGGTGGAGCAGAACATACAGCAGGTGAAACCGGAAGAGATTGATGCACCGGGTGAGGACGCGTTGAAAGCGCAGCGCATTATCGAAGCTGCAAAGACATCGTGGGAGACGGGTACAATCGTAACGCTTTAGGTGAGAAAACATCTATGCAAGCCTTAACGCAATATCTAGTTCACGAGTGGATTTTCCTATCGACAAAGGCCTATGCCGATCCTTTCAACGATGTTGAATTGGATATGGTGCTGGTTGATACAGAGGGCAAGGAGTTTGTGGTCCCGGCTTTCTGGTCTGGTGGACAAACCTGGAAAGTGCGGTTTTCTCCATCCAACCTCAGTTCGTACACTTTCCGGACCTGCTGCTCGGATGCTGAGAACGGATCTTTGCATGAGCTGACCGGTGCATTTGAGGTTGTGCCGTATGCGGGACCGAATACGCTTTATCGCCATGGACCCATACGCGTTGGCGCAGACAATCGCCATTTTGAATTCGAAGATGGCACGCCCTTCTTCTGGTTGGCGGATACCTGGTGGATGGGACTGTGCAAGCGCATGGATTGGCCTCGCGGTTTCCAGACTTTGGCATTGGACCGGGTTGAGAAGGGTTTCAACGTTATTCAGATTGTTGCCGGATTGTATCCGGATATGGCTGGTTTTGATATGCGTGGCGTCAATGAAGCTGGCTTCCCGTGGGAGGATGGGTATGCGCGGATCAATCCTGCATACTTTGATTACGCGGATCGCCGGATGCAGTATTTGGTCGATGCCGGTTTGATGCCGTGCATTGTCGGGTGCTGGGGTTATTACCTGCGTTTGATGGGCATTAA
Organism: uncultured Chloroflexia bacterium; assembly: GCA_963700595.1. Classification (GTDB taxonomy): domain Bacteria; phylum Chloroflexota; class Anaerolineae; order B4-G1; family SLSP01; genus PWVB01. The sequence goes on along the minus strand of CAVOYE010000001.1, from coordinate 48,434 downwards.
GAAGATCAAGCAGCATTGGCGTTATTTGGTTGCGCGGTACGGGGCTTATCCGGTTTTTTGGTGCCTTGCCGGCGAGCAAACGATGCCTTTCTATCTCTCTGAAGATAAAACGGGGGATGCTGAATATCAAAAAGAAGGTTGGAGTCAGATTGCAGGTTACGTGCGGCAGATTGATCCATATCACCGTTTGATCACTGTACATCCCGGATCAGACGGACGGGATCAGATGTCTGCTCCGGAATTGATTGATTTTGAAATGCTGCAGACTGGACACAGCGACCGGCAAAGCCTGCCCAATACCGTCGAATCCGTCCGCAAAGCTGTTGGGCGCGAACCTCTGATGCCGGTCATTGATGCCGAGGTATGTTATGAGGGTATCGGTGAAGCCTGCCGTCAGGAGGTACAACGTTTGATGTTCTGGGTGTGCGTTCTGAGCGGTGCGGCAGGGCATACCTACGGCGCCAACGGTATCTGGCAGGTGAATACCGGCGATGTCCCTTATGGCCCTTCTCCGCATGGCCTGGCATGGGGGCACACTCCCTGGGATGAAGCTGCCCGGTTGCCCGGCTCATACCAACTCGGATTGAGCAAACGGCTCATCGAACGTTATCCCTGGTGGCGTTTCGAGGCGCATCCGGAATGGGTTGATCCGCACTGGAGCGCAGAGAACTACTTTGGGGCTTATGCAGCGGGTATTCCCGGTGAGGTGCGTTTCATCTTCTGGCCCTCGACTTTTGGTTCAGGCGTTGTTAAGCTGGTTGAAAAAGACGTTGTGTACCACGCCACTTTATTTAATCCGGTCAACGGAGAGGCACTGGACCTGGGGATTGTGGAACCTGATGAAGAGGGAAGCTGGGCACTGCCGGTTGGCGCCGGCGATTGGCATGTGATGCCGATTTTCCAGGATTGGATTTTAGTGATGGAATTGGAAAAGGACTGACTTGATGACAATGATCACGATAATTGGCAGGGGGCATTCCGGTACCCGGGCTATGTCACACACACTATCAGCCAGCGGTGTGTTTATGGGGGAACCGCTTAACCTGTCTGGTGACCTGCTTCCACCCGGTGCGATGTATGATGCGTGCCGGGTCTTTGCCCAATATGTGCAGTGGCAACCGGTGGATGGATCTCTGACCGGTGCATGGAACTGGGACGCGGTGCAGACGATGGACCCGCCTGCAGAATTTGATACGTTGATTGAAGATTATCTCACAACTGTATTGGCGAGTGAGAGTGAACACAAAGGATGGAAGATCCCGGAAACCACGCTGGCTTTCCCCTGGATTATCCGGAAGTTCCCGGAAGCGAAGTATATCTACTGGGTTCGCAACCCAAGGGATTGTATTCTTGGGGGTCATAAAACGGATGATTTGCATGATTTCGGTATCAATTATGCAGCGACTGAGGATATCATACTGAAAAGGGCGATTTCCTGGTGGTATCAGTACAGCCTGGTGAAAGCTACCCCAAAACCGGAAAACTGGATGGAAATACGTTTTGAGGATTTTGTTTTGCGTCAGGACGAGACTTTGGCGAAGCTGGAAGATTTTCTGGGTTTGAGCCTTGCGAGGATTCCGGTAAACCAGGAGGCTGTGGGACGGTGGGAACGGGCAATACGCGACGGCGTTGAAACGCCTATCGCAGACGCATATGATTTTCTTGCCCCGGCAATCCATGAGTACGGTTACGATGTTAAAATAACGAGCGCAGTATAGGAGGTTTACGTATGCAACGCGTATGTGTAATTGGGTTAGGTCCAATTGGGAATCGTCACTGTGATATGTACCGGCTTTCACCCCTGGTGGAACTGGTTGGCGTGTGTGACATAATCAAAGAAAGGGCGGATGCAACTTCTGAGCGTATAGGTGTACCGGCTTTCTATGATGTGGAAACAATGTTGAAAGCTGTTCAGCCCGATATATGCAGCGTCGCGACGGGCGGGCATGAATATGGGAGCGACCACTACTTACCGACGATGCAAGCCCTGGAAGCTGGTTGCCACGTGCTGGGTGAAAAACCAATCTCGAATGAGATTCCCCAGGCGGTGGAGATGGTGGCAAAGGCAAAGGAAAAGGGTTTATGCTACGGTATCGACCTGAATCACCGTTTTACGCCGGCAGCGCGATTGGCGAAGCAGTGGCAAAATGAGGGACGGCTGGGACACCTGTTATTCATCAATATGAGTATGTGGATCCTGAATCCGCGAGAGAGCTCACCTTATTTTCAATTGAAGGCGCTGCATCCCCACACCGTTGATATCATGCGCCATTTTTGTGGCGATGTCGAGGCGGTACAATGTTTTGCTCAGAAGGCGCCGGGCAGAACGATCTGGTCAACCGCGACATTTAACATGCGCTTTAAAAACGGTGTGGTTGGTACGCTGACCGGAAGCTATGATATTGTCCGCGGACATCCGATGGAGCGCTGCGAGGTCGCGGGGATGAAAGGACGCTTCATTATCGACGATATGTGGCGGGAGGTGACGCTTTATCCCGCCGGAGAAATGGAGAAGCGCGTCTACACCAATCCGGTCTTTGGAGGGTACCGCGATTTTGAAGATACTTTTATGAACCGCATCCATACTTTTGTTGAGCAAGTGGATGCCGGTGTTGACCCGAAGGATATCGACGGCTCCGGGGCGGATGGACTAGCTGCACAAAAAGTGCTGGCTGCAGCCATTGAATCCCTTTTAAATGAGACGGTTGTTTACGTAAACTGATGTTATAAGGAGAAACTATGAAACTGGGTGCGAATTCAGTCTTGTTTGGCGCATTTGACATGGAAACGGCTTTTAAATATACGGCGATGGCGGGATATGACGGCATCGAGCTGTCGGCAATACCCGGGATGAGTGAACACCTGGTCATTGCGCGTTGGGAGGAACTCGTCCCGGAAATAAAGCGTCTTTCACAAGCTTATGGTCTGGAACTTCTGGCTATGGAACAACCTTCGCAGGATCCTGCCATCATGGAACGAGCTTTTCAGGCTGCTGTAGAGATCGGTATTCCCATTATTAATTGCGGTCCGGGAGGAAAGTCTGAAGATGAGGCGCTTTGGCCTCAGGTCATCGATTCCCTGGGTAACCTCTCCAATATGGCAGAAAAGTATGGGGTCACCCTGTGCGTGAAAGCTCATGTGGGTGCCAGTATTTATAATACCCCAACGACACTGCGGGCGATGCAGGAAATCACATCCCCCGCTTTTGGTATCGACATGGATCCATCGCACATTCATCGGGCGAATGAAAACCCGGTTGAGGCGATACAAGCTGTAATTTCACGCGTGAAGCACGTGCATATCCGCGATTGTAAAGGGCGGCAGCACGGTCCCGGTACCCCGGCGGATCAGGCCAATGGACGGGGTGATGTGGATTTGGTTGGTTATGTCCGGGCTTTGCACGACCATGGATATCAGGGTCCAGTCGATCTGGAAATCATCAGTACAAAGGGACAGGGTTATACTCTGGAACAATGTATTGTGATAGGGGCGGAAGCCCGGGGTCATATGCAGGCTTGCTTGCAGGCTTGCGGCGCTCGTTAAGCCAATAACGGGATTGTTGGAGATTAGAAAATATGCCGGATAAAGCACGGATTGGCGTCATTGGCACGGGCTGGTGGGCGACCGAAGCCCATTTGCCAGAAATCAGGGAGCATGCTGATGCAGAAATTGCAGCGATTTGTGATACGCGTCCCGAACGTCTCCACCTTGCGGCTGAGACATATGGGGTCGCCAGAACATATGCTGACTACAAAGACATGCTCGCGCAGGAAACCCTGGACGGCGTGATTGTGGTCACGCCCCATGCGACACACTATGCCATCACGAAGGACTGCCTTGAACACGACCTCCATGTCCTGCTTGAAAAGCCGATGACATTGTACGCAAGCGATGCGAAAGCTTTGGTTGAGATTGCCGCCGAACGGCAGCGGGAGTTGATTATTGGTTACCCCTATCACTATTTTCCACCTATTAAAAAGGCTCGGGAAGTTATCCAAAGCGGAGAGCTGGGGGCGATCCAGTATGTTACCTGCTCATTTTCGACCAATGTCTTTGATTTTTTAAACGGCGGTGTGCGTGGTGATCATTCACCGACTCAATTCAAAGTACAGGGACCAAGTGAGGATTATAACCGCCCTGACCTCCTGGGTGGGGGAGAGGGGCATTTACAAATCACGCATTCGGCCGGATTGATGTTTTTTTTGACCGGTTTGAGAGCAAAAAAGGTACACGCGTTGATGCACAACCATGGGCTTGCTGTTGATCTGGTTGACACGATGGCGGTGGAATTTGAGAATAACGCGCTGGGTATGGTGGGGGGTACTGGAAATGCAGGCAAGAATTACCGGATGGCCTTGAGTGTGTATTGTGAAAAGGGTTGTTTTGTCTCTGACTCCATGGCGCGGTTTGGTATTATTCGCAAGCCTGACGGTACCGAAGAAGAATTACTCCTCCATCCACCCAGACTCGGATCGCGGTGAGATCGACCTCGTCAGAGGAGAGAGTATCCAACGACCCGCAACTTCATTGAGGTTATCCTGGGACGTGAGGAAAACGGTTCGCCCGGTGAAGTGGGCTGGCGAACTGTCGAACTTTTAGATGCAGCTTATCGTTCTGCCCGTGATGATGGGCGCGGTGTTAATATTAGCGAGTTGTATTAGGAGGTAAGGATGAAGATCAAATCGATTGAGTTTGTACAGGTCAATATACCGCAACCTGAAATGAAGACGGAGCCTCGCCGTCCTGGTTGGGCGACAACAGCAGAAGTCGCCAACCCCATGTCACGGTATGCCAAGGTAAAACGCCACCGGAGCCTCTGGTTGCCCAAGTGGCGGGGCGTATGGGTCAAAGTCACAGCTGAAGATGGCACCTACGGTTTAGGGACTTTGGGACCCGCGGAGCCGACCATGCCGGTTGTTGAGTACCTTGCCACACAGTTGGTGGGTGAGGAGTGTATGGCAATCGATAAACTGGCGGATATGATGTTCCGGATGACCAAGCCTTTCGGCAGCACCGGTTTGGCCTCCTATGCCATCAGTGCGGTGGATCTCGCGTTATGGGATTTGAAAGGTAAACTGCTGGACCAACCTGTCTACAGTCTGCTGGGTGGGCCGCAGAAAGACCGCATCTACTGTTATGCCACTGGCAATGATGTGGATTGGTATAAGGAATTGGGCTTTACAGCTTTTAAGCTTGCCTGCCCTTATGGTCCGGCGGATGGATTGGACGGTCTTTACAAAAATGAAGAATTTATAGCCAGCGTGCGCGAGATTATTGGTGATGAATCAGATTTGATGCTGGATTGCTGGATGGCATTTGATGTGGAATATACCGTGCGGCTTGCTGAAAAGCTGCGCCCATACCGCTTGAAGTGGATGGAGGAGTGCCTGATTTCGGAGGATTTAGATGCGCACGTAGCATTGCGGGAGCGTTTACCCTGGCAAGGGCTGGCAACGGGCGAGCATTGGTATACGCACGTACCTTTCCAGTGGGCTGTCCGTCATCAGGTGGTGGATATTTTGCAACCCGACATTAACTGGGTGGGGGGGATGAGCACGTGCCGCAAGATTGCCGCGATGGCGGATGGCGGCGGGATCAATGTCATTTTGCACGGTGGCGGTTTAACGGCTTTCGGGCAGCACTTTACATATGCCACACCTTCATCGCCCTGGTGTGAATATTTCGTCGGGTCGCCTCCCGGGGTACCGATGGAAGAAGCGCAGCGTATTCCGGGTGTTGCGGCAGCAAAGGACGGTTGGCTGGTTCCCAATGACGCGCCGGGCTTTGGCTTTGAATTCCTTGAGGGATGGATTGTACCTGTAGCCTGAAAATACTTTTAGTGGGTTTTTTTCAGAAATCTGGCGCAATCGTGTGAAGTATTCGCCAGATTTCTGAAAATCTACACCTGGAATAGAGATGAAGAATGAAAAAACCAAATATTCTGCTCGTGTTTACAGACCAACAGCGTTATGACACCATTGAAGCCCTGGGGAACCCCGTTATAAAGACGCCTGTTTTGAACAACCTAGTGGAGAATGGGGTCGCTTTTACCAGAGCCTATACGCCCTGCCCTGTATGTGTGCCTGCCAGGTTTTCAATGCATACCGGGCAGATGCCGCATAGAACCGGGGTGTTTGAAAACGTGGGCATACCCGAAGGCAGAAAAAGCTTTATGGAGATCCTGTCTGCTAATGGATACCAGACTTTTGGCGCGGGTAAAATGCACTTTACGTTCAAAACGGGCCTGGCTACAAAATGGGGTTTTGAACAACGCGCCTTGAGTGAAGTTAACTTCTCAAGCGAAGGTGAGACTTTCCATCAAAGCTATCTAAAGCATGGCTATGATCATGTTTGTGAGGATAAAGGTTCGCGGAGCGAAATGTACTACATCCCGCAGGTTTCTCAATTGCCGGCTAAACTTCATCATACATCCTGGACTGTGGATTCGTGCCTGGAATTTCTGGAGAACAGAGACGAAGAAAGGCCATTTTTTATGATGACCTCATTTGATAAACCGCACCCGCCGTTTGAACCCCCAACGCCATGGAATAAACTGTACCGTGGGCCTGATATGCCCTTACCCAAAAGGCCCGAGAAATCGGAAGCGTTGCAGACGCTGTGGAATAAGTTTCAGAACAGGTATAAATACAAAGATCAGGGTGTTGATGACAATCTTATCCGCCAACTCAAAGCTTACTATTATGCGGAGATATCGTTTATCGATTACAACCTGGGAAGATTACTCGCCTATCTTGAAAGCAAAAAACTTCTTGATAACACACTCATTATCTATACTGCCGACCATGGGGAAATGCTGGGGGATTATTACAGTTTTGGGAAACGGTGTTTCCTGGATTCCGCGGCAAGAATTCCGATGATTATGATGTATCCCGGTTGTGAAAAGAATACAACATGCAACACACCCGTGAGTCTAATAGATATATTGCCGACATTTTTGGAGTGTGCAGATATTCCTCAGTCAGAAGATTATAGCGGTGAAAGCCTGTTTAATATTACTGCTGGAACAAGCAGCAGAGATACCATATTCGGGCAGTATGAACAGGAAGGCTATGCCGCCTATATGGCCCTGAATGAAAACTATAAGTATATTTATTCTGCCCCAGATCAAAAAGAGTTTCTATTTGATCTGAAAACTGACCCGGAAGAAACGCGGAATAAGGCCAATAGTCCATTGTATTATGAGAAGACGAAAGAGATGCGCGATCAACTCATTGCTTATTTCAAAAAAGAAGGCTATGGGGTACCCATTGAGGGCGATACCTGGAAGGTGTACCCGAAAAAAGAAATGCCTGAAGATCCGGATGCGTATTTGCTTTTCCAGGATACTGAAGCCAGTCTCCCGCATATACCTGGTTATGAAACGGATTCCAATTCAAAAAAGTATTTTAAGTTTGCATGGTATGACATGAAGTTCGAAAAAGTGTAGAAATCGCAGCTCAAAAATAAGGAGTCAGACAGGATGGAACGAGAAAATCGAAGGAAGCCAAAGATCGGGTATTTTGGAAGTGGATTAGCCGCGTATTGGCCGCAATTTCCACAACTGAAGCCTGCGGTTCTGGCGACGATGGAGAATCACATCAAGAAATTTGAGATGATGGGTTGCGAGGTGGTCAACGGTGGATTGGTTGACCGCGCTGAGCGCAGTGTTGAAGTTGGTGATTTGTTCGCGCAGGGAGCGGGTTGATTTAATCATCGGTGAGATTATGACCTATACCGCTTCTCATGTTCTCGTACCGATTGCCCAGCGTAATATTGCGCCCTATCTGACCCTGGCGCTGCAGATGGTGCGCACCGTAAACTATGAAACTATAGGCACCGATGATTTTACACTTGTCGGTGCGGCGATGACCGCTCCGGAAGTTTCCTGCGCTTTTCAACGCTGCGGGCTGCCCTTCAACTGTGTCGTCGGCGGTGATTTTGAACCGCGTGTGTGGACACAGATCGCTGAGTGGATTGAAGCCGCAGCCACAAAACGGGCGTTGCTGGACAGCCGCATTGGCTATCTGGGGCATTATTATCCCGGGATGCTGGATATGTACGCGGATTTTACCATGCACCAGGGTAAGTTTGGGACACATATCGAAATCGTGGAGATGTGCGACCTGGCGGACCGGGTGGCAAAGGTGACTGAAGCCGAGGTGGACGCCAAAGTGGCGCAAACCGAGGCGATGTTCCTGATGCCGCCGCCGGGTTTTGACAGCATAACAGAACAGGTCGATCCGGAAGACCTGCGTTGGGCTGCCCGGGTCGCGGTCGCTGAAGACCGAATGGTTAAGGACTTTAGTTTGGATGGTCTGGCTTATTATTACCGGGGATGGAACGACAACGAATACGAGCGGATTGCGGCAGCAATGATATTGGGTAATTCAATGTTAACGGCGCGGGGTATCCCCTGTGCCGGCGAAGCTGACCTTAAAACCGCTGTCGCGATGTTCGTTCTTGAGCATTTTAATGCCGGAGGTTCCTTCTGTGAGTTGTACCTGCTGGATTTTGAGGGTGGGTTCGTGGTGGCGGGTCATGACGGTCCCGGTCATATCGCCATCGGTGACAAACAACCCATTTTGCGCGGTATGAAATTGTTCCATGGTAAGTCGGGTCACGGTGTTTCGGTGGAGTTCAACGTCAAAAACGGCCCTGTGACCATGTTGGGATTGACCCAGACCATGGATGGTCGCTTTAAATTTGTCGCTGCCGAGGGAGAATCCGTGCCCGGTCCCATCCTCCAGATTGGCAACACCAATACCCGGGTGCGTTTTGGCAATATGGAGCCGGGCGAGTTTGGGCAGGCATGGACGGAGACCGGTTCGACCCATCACTTCGCGCTGGGTGTGGGTCACCAACTGGGCAAAATCGAGAAATTGGCGAAGCTGCTCGACATCGAACTTGCGGTTGTGACGCGATAGTGTTTAAAGGATAAACATGAAGATCATCGACAGTCATTGTCACGCCTGGGCGCTGTGGCCTTACAGTGCTGCGGTTCCCGACCCGGAAAGCCGCGGCATAGTGGAACAACTTTTGTATGAGATGGATGTCAATGGCGTGGATGAAGCCGCCATCGTCAGCGCGGAGATTAAGGGTAATCCGGAGAATAACGCCTATATTGCTGCGCAGGTAGCTCGACATCCGGAGCGGTTGCACCAATTTGTGGATATCGCCAGTATGTGGTCGCCTACCTATCACCAACCCGGTGCGGGAGACAGGCTTCAGGAAGCCGCTGAAAAGTGGACAATTATCGGTTTTACACACTACGTGGATGCCAGAGACGACGGCAGTTGGCTTCGTTCGGATGAGGGCGCAAAGTTGTTTCAGACTGCAGCCGACCTGAATCTGATTGCCAGTATTCACTGCCAGGTCTCGTTCCAACCGATATCCGCTTTCTGGCGGAACGCTTTCCATCTGTGCCGATTCTCTGCCATCACCTGGGGCATGTCCCCGCCGCTGGACCTGAGAGCGATGCCGGGTTGCGGAATATGCTGGCATCGGCAGATTACCCGAACATCTACGTCAAACTGTCCGGGTTCTATTATGCGAGTGCGGAGAAAAAATGGGATTTCCCGTATCTTAACACGCACGGCATCCTCAAAGCCGAATATGAGCATTTTGGGCGGAGGATGTGCTGGGGGTCGGATTATCCGGTAGTCAGGGCGAATATGACGTACAAGCAAGCCCTGGAGGCATTCCGCACCCACTGCACGTTCGTGTCAGAGGACGATAAGGACTGGATACTTGGAGGGACGCTGGAGCACTTGCTGCAGCATGCTTTGAATTAAGATGCGATAACCGGATCATTGCGTAGCCATTCTTCCAAAAACGCTGCATACAGGTGCTTTTATTACCATCTGTATGCAGCGTTCATGATTATAGACTAAGATCATAGACTTCAGCGCACAACGCGTGTTCTTATATTTGGTTTCTCCTTACGACAACAACCCAAGTCACCAACTTATCGCAGGATCATCGGCAGGTAGAGCTTTGACTCTTCGATTTCGACCACGAACATAAAAGTACCCTGCCTGAAATCCGTCGCCAGGGCTTTCAATGGCAGCAGATAAGCAGACTGGACAGTCGAAGAAGGAATGCCTGTATTACAGATGGGAACCTCCAATGTGCTGTTCTCGAGGTCATGATCCACAGGACCACAGGCAGGATTCCACGGCGGTGTGGGTGGATCGTCATTAATCATAGCTAAGAGTTGAAGCGTCAGGAAATCCATACCCTCATGTAATTTTCGAAGTGTTTCCGGGTCGTACTTTAGCCAAACTTCGGCGGGGTAACCAAAAGTGAGTGGTGGTGACGGTTCACCCAGGGGTGGGTCAGCCGTATCGGTGATTGGAATTCCAGTGTCCGGGAGGAATGGATCCAGGCGAAATGGGGGTCCGACGGCAACAAATTTGCCAAACGGGGAGTCCAGGACATCAGGTGGATACGGCGGCTGTGGAGAAAACTGCATGACCGTTTGGCACGTTATGATTTTAGGTGGTACCTCTATCCAAATTTCTACACCCATTTCTGGATTGGTATAGGTCAGGGTACCGCCAAGATCAGGATCGATGACGACAGTGGGTATATACTCATCTGCGCCCAGGTCTTTCATGTTTCCATAGTCCCGCAGGTGCCCATCCACGTCAGACTCCAGAGCTGAACCTGTTTTATCCCGGGCGGCTGAGTGCAACCGCAGATGGTAGCCATCCGGTTGGAAGGCTGGATCGCCGGTGAATTCATTCCGCACGGTCAGATCAGCCCCGGTCGCCTGAAAGTGGGTGGGGGTGGCGTGCCACAGGATACCGTCCACCGTCAAACTGTTATCGGCAGTAGCATAGAACCCTATCGTTTGGTCGGAGATGATGGTGTTGGAGAAGACGACGGTTGCCGTGTAAAGGGTTGGATCTCCTGGTAATATCAGGCCTGGATATTTATCAACCACCACTGCGCAACCATCGGCGCTGATGTTGTTGGCAATCGTGCTGTGTATCAAAGTGGCTTTGGATGCCCAAAGGTACATAGCGCTGCCGGTCGCTGCATGGTTGCCAACGAACACGCTGTTGCGAAAGACCGCGCCTCCGTCACGGATAACAAATGCCCCACCCCCCTCTATGGTTGCAGTATTGTCAATGAACAGGTTATCCTCGAATAAGGTTGCAGTCCGCAGGTAGATCCCACCCCCGCGCCATCCCGATGCGTTCCCCTGGAAGCTATTGCCTTTGATAAGGCCTGAATTCACCGCAAGGTCCAATCCAGCACCACTGTAGGCCGTGTTGGATAGGATGTCGTTCCTTTCCAGGGCCAGGTAACTCCCTTGAACGTAGAGTCCACCCCCATTTGTTGGCGCATGGTTTTCGAGAACGGTGTTCTCGATCATGATGGTTGTAGCTCCAAAGGCATGGACGCCACCGCCCCAATCGGCAGTATTTCCGCTGATGATGTTGTTTATCAGCGTATCGGTCATATAGCCATGGGTGTCAATACCGCCACCTGCCCCACCGTAGGTCCTGTTATCCCTTTCAACGTTAAAGGCGACATTGTTACGGATAGTATTGCCGGTTAGCAGGGCGCCCCGGATACCCAGATAATTGTCCATCCGAAGGCCCCCACCGGTGAAAGCCCTGTTATCTTCGATGATGTTGTCATCCACGGTTGCCGGGCTGTTTGAGAGTGCCAGTCCACCACCTCCCCCCGCTTCGCCTGTTGTGTTGGTATAAATATGGTTGCCGGCGATAGTAGCTGTGCTGTCTTTAAGATAAATACCACCCCCCCGATATTCGGCCCAGTTGCCGTGAATTTCATTCTGGCTTAAGCTAACAGCTGCCGATATCAACGTAAACCCCACCACCATTTGCAGCTGATCCGTTGGTCAGGTGAAAACCTTCCACGGTGGGCGTGATGTTCCCGGTGATGACCAGGACATGGCCCTGCCCCTGCGCATCCAGGATTGTGGGGTTCAGGATCGGGTTCTGGGCCCAGGTCGTGGAATCGTAACCACCTTTGATGATCGAGTGTCTTGTCAATATAAACAAGTTGGGTGGTTCCGTTACGGTCACTGACCCCGGTATAGGTGCCAGCTGCCACATAGATACGATCGCCTGGGTTGGCTGCGTCAACCGCTGCTTGCACCTGTGTATAACAGGGGCTGATACTTCCACATTGTCCAACGGGAACCACATAGTGAATCAATGAGATTGCACGAACGGATCCTGGTCCATCACTCACATACAACCAACCCATCAGCAACAGCATGCTAAACGAACAGATGAGGCATAATTTCAATGTAGCTTTCTACCCATGATCGATCCTCCTGCGCACCTCCTGATTTTCATATTATAGGGAAGGTAACCCGGTCCAGATCTGCGACATTGGCTCCTGGTTATATGGGGTTTTCACATGCACAATGCACACGTGAATTCTATAACTTGAGTATAGGAAATTGGGTTTTTATCTATGTATAAGCATTGCCATCCTCTCGTGTGAACAGAATCAGGATCGCAGAGATTGCCCGATGCTGGGGATTTGGCTCCTGATCTTCAGTATAGGAGCATTTTTTCATTAGTCAAAATGCAAAATTGATAGTATAGTATGAAATTTTTGGGGATTGACGCAGGAAAAAACCTGTGCTAAAATAAGTTTACACGTGTAAGGTAAATCGTGTTAATTGTTTCTACCAGTAGTGTGACCCATTGGCGGGTATAAAAATGGCGGCGCTATGGTGAAATCTCCGACACAAAGCGATGTAGCAAACCTGGCTGGGGTATCCCGGTCTACGGTGTCTATTGTCCTGAACCATCGTTCTGACCGCGCAATTTCTATCACGGATGAGACCCGCCGCAAAGTCTGGGACGCTGCGCATCAACTGGGTTACGAACCCAATGCGATGGCGCGGGGCTTGCGTTCCGGGCAGAGTTACAATATCGGTACTTTGATCCCTAATTTATACAATCCACATTATTTGGAAATTCTGGACGGCATCGAACAGACACTTGCCAATCAACTTTATCACCTGACCCTGGTCGTTACCAACTTTGATCCTGAACGGGAGCGCCGGTGCTTCCAGATGCTGTTTCAGCAACAACTGGACGGGTTGATTCTGATGCCCACGTTTTGGGATAAACTGCCCGAGGAGATGGCTGTCCTGTCTGAGCGGGGCAGCCCCGCTGTGTTTCTGCCGGCTGAAAAGGGTGGAACGGATTGGGTTAATTCTGATATTCGTGGGGGATCCGAGCAATTGATGGACCATCTTTTGTCTAAAGGGCACCGGCGCATCGGCTTTGTCAATGGCGTAGCCCGGCGTGAGTTGTCGGCAAGCCGTTACCAGGTCTATGGCGAGAAAATAGAAGCTGCCGGTCTCTCATACGACGCATCTTTGGTGCAGGACTGCGGTCCCACGATGCAGGATGGTTATGCAGCAGCTTCTGGGTTGCTGGACCTGGCTGACCCGCCGACAGCAATATGGACCATCAATGATGTATTGGCAGTCGGCGCAATACGGGCTGCACACGAGCGTGGTCTGCGCATTCCTGCTGATATCGCGGTAGCGGGATTTGATGACACAACTTTGGCTGCGCAATTGTACCCGCCTCTGACAACAGTCCACATACCATCGACTCGAGATGGGCATACGGGCGGCTGAGATTGTCTTAAATAGGATTCAAAACCCGGAGTGTGCACCGATGCAGGAGACCTTTCAGACTGCATTAATTGTCCGGTATTCTACGGATTCAAACATCATAGAGGAGCGTGTGTGCTGTGGTTGAAGAACGCGCACCAGAGGCAATGCCATTCAACACTGGCTTAGAACAAGGTAATCTCCGGATATGGTTTTCCAGGAAATACTTTATATCTCTCATTTGCCGGTTACCTCGAAGTGCTTCGTGTCAGTTTTTTTACATGTAAAAGGAGGGTACTATAATAGATAAGGTTAATATTCATCGGTGTATAAGTGGTTTTTCTTTCCTTTCAGTTAATCTGTTACCCATTCAGGAGGAAATCAATGTCAAAAACAAAACTTAGCCGCAGGGATTTTTTGCGCATGACGGCGTTAGCCAGTGCGGGACTCGCTTTTACGCTGGCTGGTTGTACACCCAAAGAAGAAGAAGCACCCATGGGGGCTGAACCTGCTGGTGAATTGCGGTGTCTTATTCTCCAGGGTCCACCGGTAGAACCTGTTGCCGAGTTTCTGGCAACGGCAACAGCTGCTAAATATCCGGATGTGAAAGTGAACTTTGAATATGTCTCTGGCGACCACGCGGAAGGCGTGTATACGCAGGCTGCCGCAGGTACGCTGGCGGATTGTACTGTTCAGTGCTGACCTGTGGGTGGTACCTTTTGCGCAGAACGATGTAACCCTGGATTTGAAACCCCTCGCAGAAGCCGATCCCGAGATGGATATCAACGATATCTTCCCGTCGATGCTGGGATTGGGCATGTTTGAGGGTGAGATTCATATGCTGCCTTCATCCCTTGACGTGGTCACGATGTACTACAACAAGACGCTGTTTGACCAGGTTGGCGGTGTGCCTACCGCATGATTGGACATGGGCTGATTTCATCGACGCGACCAAGAAAATCACCGAGTTGGAAAAGGATGACGCCGGGAACCCCATGTACTGGGGTTTAGCGAACACGACCTGGAACTGGTGGGCGACCGTTTATCCCTGGATCGTCGGCTACGGCGGCGATATCAAGAATGACGATGGCACAAAGTCCACCTGGTCGAGTGCCAAAGCTCTGGAGGGTTTGAAGGCTTACACGGACCTCTGGACGGTACACAATATCGCGCAGCCTATCGGGTTGGATCTCGGGGGCAACGCTTTTGAGCTGGGACGTGCCGCCGTTCATTGCCACATTCCAGGTACACGGTCCGGATTGCGCGCTAACATTGGTGACAAGTTTGAGTGGGATGCCCAGCTAATGCCCAAGATGCCCGACGGCAAGCACCGCACCGGCATGGGCGCATGGGGTTTATCGGTCTTCTCCGGTACCAAGATGCAGGATGCCGCCTATTACTTTGTGAAATCCATGGTGAGTCCTGCCATCCAGGAACTTCTGGCGCGCAAAGAAATGGGCGTTCCGCTGGTGAAATCGGTTGCGGAGAGCGATGCGTGGATGGCAAACCTGCCCACACCGCCGGCAAATTTCTCGGCATTTGTCAAGGGTGCGGATGACGCCGTCCTGCCTGACAAAGGACGGGATTACCCAGGCGAGTGCGGCAGCTTCTATGCGGGTCTGGTCAGCCCAATCGTATCAGACAGCGTTGGAGACGGTTATCCGCGGCGAGGCAACGGTTGAGCAGGCGTTTGGTGAAGCGGATGACGCCATCCAGGCATGCCTGGACGAGAATCTGTAGTGCGGAACTCTCAACCGGCTGTTAACTGGACAGAAAGTCCTGAATCTTAACAGTCTTAGCATTGCAAGGGATGGTACGCAGTTAAATTACGTACCATCCCTTTTATCACGCCACTCGAGAGGAGAACAAACGTGACTACAATACAAAGCTTCACCCCTAAACGATCGTGGTGGGACAAACTAGAAAAACGAAAAAGAGACACGATTCAAGGATATCTCTTCATCCTCCCGGTGGTGCTGGGGTTACTCATTTTTACAATAGGTCCGATGGTCGCTTCTTTCTACTTCAGCTTTACAAAATTCCCGATTTTAAAGTCACCGGAATGGGTAGGTCTGGATAACTATATTAAAATGCTGACCACGGAGAAGTATTTCTGGCAGTCAGTGAAGGTGACTGTGACCTATGCCGTGACGGCGGTACCCCTGGGCATCCTGGGCAGTTTCTTGCTGGCGATGCTCCTTGATCAACGAGTGAAAGGCATCGCATTCTTCCGCACGTGCTTTTATATGCCCACCATTGTTCCTGCCCTGGCTTCTGCTGTGCTATGGGGGTGGCTGCTGAATCCGGATTATGGTCTGGTTAACGCTGTATTAAAGAGTTTAGGACTCCCAACGTCCACATTCCTGTCTGATCCAAAAACTGCTCTGGGTTCATTGGTGTTGATGAGCCTGTGGGGGATCGGGGGGGGCATGGTGATTTACCTGGCGGGTTTGCAGGGCATCTCGCAGCAGCTTTACGAAGCGGGTAAGATTGATGGCGCGAACGGGTTGCAACTTTTTCGCCACATCACACTGCCCTTGATGACACCCACCATCTTTTTTAATCTGGTTATGGGTATGATTGGCGCATTTCAATACTTCACCGGTGCTTTTGTCCTGACTGCGGGAGGCCCGTTGTTTTCAACGTATTTTTATAACCTGATGCTTTACCAACGGGCATTTCAGTGGGTGCAGATGGGTATGGCTTCTGCGATGGCATGGTTTTTACTGGTGGTTGTGTTGATCCTGACGCTGTTGGTCTTCCGCAGCTCCAGTATGTGGGTTTTCTATGAGACGGAGGTGAAGTGATGCTCTCCCAGGATCGTGAAATCTACTTTGGACTCCGTGATGTCAGCTGGAAACGCCGTCCGTGGGACGGTATCCGCATGTTGATGACCTATGCGATTCTTATCTCAGGTGCTCTGATCTTTCTGATGCCCTTTTTCTGGATGATCGGCACATCATTGAAAGAACAGTCCGAGGTCTATACGCTTCCGCCGACGTTTATCCCCAAAACTTTCCGCTGGCAGAATTTTGTCGATGGGTGGAACCATGAGTATACATTCTTTCCCCTCTGGACTTTTAACACGCTCTTCATTACACTTGGCGTTATGGCGGGTGTACTGTTGACGTCCTCCCTGTGCGCGTACGGCTTTGCCCGGTTAAAATTCCCTGGCAGGGAGTTCTGGTTTATGCTCGTTCTCGCCTCGATTATGCTTCCGGGTCCGGTGACTTTGATTCCGCTTTTTGTCGGATACCAACGGATCGGATGGTTGAACACCTTCAAACCGCTGATCATACCTGCATGGTTTGGGGGCGGTGCGTTTAATATATTTCTTTTGCGCCAGTTCTTCAAAGGCATACCCCTTGAGCTTGAGGAAGCTGCGATTATGGATGGTGCAGGACGCTTCCGCATCTGGTGGCAAATTTTCTTGCCGCTGTCCAAACCGGCGCTGGCAACGATTGCCGTTTTTACCTTCCAGGGCGTGTGGAATGATTTTTATGGTCCACTAATTTTCTTGAGCACGAATACCAAGTTTACCCTGGCGCTGGGCATCAATGCGTTCAAAGGATTGTATAACACGCAGGTTCCACTGATGATGGCAATGTCATTCCTGATGGTGATTCCCATGATCATTGTCTTTTTCTTTGCGCAGAAACTGATGATCCGCGGCGTTGTCCTTTCTGGTATAAAGGGCTAAGAAAAAGACTTGTCCCCTTCCTCTTAGGAGAATTGACTATGCAAAATACGAGTGCTGGAATTATCCGCTCAGCAGGCTGGAAATCAGGAAGATGAGCGTGTTGAACGCCAGAAAGGTCAGCACGTAATCTTTATCGCGCCTGACCGGATAGTACACGCCGCGGATGATCAACAGCGCGATCACGCTGTTCAAGAGAAAGCTGAAGCCGAATGTTACGAAATCGTCCATGTCGATGTTCCTTCCCGACTAAGTTTGTCGATATATAGCCGTTGTGGCTTGAAATTGTTACTTTTCACCTGCTCGTAGAGCAGCGCGACGCCGATGCAGTACTTGCTGAAGCCCATTGGCCGCACGCCCAAGCGCCCGCATCTGCCCGACAAACTCCGAGCGCAGCGAAAACGCCGTCTTGTTTGACTTCGGCGATGGCGACGCCCGGCAGTGCGATGTACGCGCTCGCCTGGTCTGGAAGCTCAGGTTGATGTCCAGCGTCAGCCGTTCGACGCTGTGCTTGCTCACCAGCGTGATGCGCCGGAAGGTGTTGCCCAGCGTTGGTTCCAGTGCCTCCAGGTTATCCTTAAGAACTTTTTTATATCTTAGCAATAAGTGATTAGAAATGGTTAAGATGTACGTCAAGATAAAGTCAAATTCGCTTGTATTTTAGCAAAGACGGATCCTTCTTACCCCCTTGGGCTGCTTTACCGTGTCCAACCCAAATCAGGTTCCATGCATCATGAAAGGGATATACGAGGCGTATGTTTGCGCTAGGCGTTTTTCTCCCAGGGACGTCGACAAAGCATCACCATCACATTCAGGAGAGTCTTGCATACCATCTCTCATCACGGTTGACCATACGTCCGTCCCGATGGGGCGGACGATTTGTGTGACAGTGAACATGCCGGTGGAGGTGATTTGCATTCAAACTACATCCTGCTGCCTATTGTCAACGGACGGCGTTGGGGGGCGCACGAGCGTCCTGATACCGGTGGGCATGCTGTTTTCCTGCTCCCCTTGCCCAATCCCGGACCTGCGAGCATCCAGGTCGTTGCATATAAATCCGATACAGACCACTGGATGGGGCTTGAACAACACAAAGACCTGCTGCTTGCAGGATACCCAATGCCCCAGGATGGCGTTCAAAGTAACATTGTTGAGGTCGATGTTATGTGGCGCGCCATCCCGCCCCACGTGCCTTCTGATACACTATTTGGGATGCAGTGGGAACCCTGGTTTACAGGCGGTGTGAAACGCTGGCAAACGGCGCAAGCGGTGCCTGTTTTTGGATTCTATGATTCCTACAACCGCGACGTCACCCGTCAGCACATGCTGTGGTTTATGGATTTGGGCGTGGATTTTCTGCTTGCGGATTGGACCAATCACCTGTGGGGTAAAGAACATTGGAATCAGCGGAGCGATTATGTCAACAGCTTGATCCATGCCACAACCCTGGCTTTGGAAACGCTGGCGTGCTTGCGGGACGAGGGGCTGCCCGTGCCTAAAATGGTGTTGTTCCCCGGTTTGAGCAATGGGCGCCCGACAACGATGCAGGCGTTTAACGAAGAACTGGACTGGATTGTCCACAACTACCTGCGTAACCCGAGATTTGATGGTTTGTGGCAGATCTATGAAGGCAAACCGCTGATCGTCGTGCTGGATACCGGCGCTGTTGGGGATCCAAGGGGCACCGCGGAATCCGCGTTCCGTATCAGTTTCTTTGAGGACACGCTTGAGATGTCTGCGGATGAACTCGATGCATTCCGCCGGGTACAGGGTCCGGTGGATGACACGCATTTTACCGTGCGGTGGATGTCGTCGCAAAACCAGGCTACCCGGCATCACGAACTGGGCTACTGGTCGTGGATGGATGGGGTCATCGATCCGCCCGTGACCTATAAAGACGGTGTGGCAGAATCGGTGACGGTGACACCGTCATTTTTTAACACGCTGGGTTGGACAGGTCCTTTAGCTAACGGACGTTTGGGTGGAACGGTATACCTTGAAACATTCAAGGTGGCGTTAGCCCACCGCCCGAAGGTTGTACACCTGCACCAATGGCAGGAGTACTCCGGGCAGCATGAAGGGCATGGACGCGGTCCAGACCACAATATATACACCGACACCTACAGTGTGGAGTTGAGTGATGATCTTGAGCCAGTCTCGTTAACAGCGCCCGGATACCGTGGTGACCAGGGTGGGTGGGGTTTTTACTATCTCAATCTCACGCAAGCCCTGATGGGCATCTACCGTAATCCCAAAGACGACAGCACGATTCTGGCTGTGCGTACGCCCCTGGAGGGTGCGTGCGTCTCTGGCAGGCATCTCAAAGTCGCCTGGTCGGTCATCGGCGTCCCGGCAGCAAGCTACCGGATCGAGATCGATGGCGCTGTCGTGGAGAAGGGTATAACAGATACAGATGTGACGATATCCCTTGATGGTTTGGCAAAAGGACGCCATATCTTGACTGTGGTTGCCGAAGGCGCCCACACATACTACCCCCTTGCACGCGAGCGCATGGATATTCCTTTGGAAACGGGCATACCTGTCAGCGTCAGCGTGTCTATGCAGCTTATCTAGTTATTACACGAGCCCTTGTATTCTGCATTTGACATCCGTTTGACCTGCGCCATTATTTATTCGTGAGAGAGATTTCATATTGGATATTTTTTACGTTTAGGTAAGGAGGACACGATGCCGGTTTATAAAAATGCCAGTTACGGTGGCGAGAGCCGTACACTACAAAATGCCAAACTACGCCTGGATATATATAAACGCCGGACGGGTTGGGGATGGGGCGAGATCTTTAATGCCCGGGGTCAATGTATGGCAGTCCTTGACCATCTCGGCGAGATTTTACTGCGTGACCAGGAAATCCCGATGCGACTGGAAGCGCAGGATGTGATCGAAAAACACGATGCGGCGGGGACACATCTGGTATTTTCCGTTAAATCGTTGATCGTCCGCGAGAAATTGCAGGGCACCTCCTTTTCGAATTGGATCAACTATCCCCTGGATCAAACCATTATGGAGGGTGAGGTGACGATTACCCTCGATCCTGTCCTGCCGGTGATACGCATCTCGCAGCGTTTCGTCGCCAAGGGGAATGTGTATGCGCTTTACGTGCGCGGTCCCTGGCTTAAAGTTGGGCAGGATACTTTCGGGACGCAAAAAGACGACGCTATTTTGCCCGGAGTCGAGTGGCTGGAAGGTGCTGAATGGTCCAGTGGTTCGGATTGGTTTAAAGATCCCTGGGCGAAACGTTGGGTCCCGCATCCCAATAAAGTCACAGCGCCGGTGATGGCGGTGAGTCATGGCGGTACGGGGATCGGCATGGCGTGGAACCCAACGCAACGCGCCACAGGGTGGTTTAATTATCGCTACCAATATCCGCAGCCCGTCTTCGCGTCACCCAATTTTGTGGACCGTCGTAACAACCATCTTCTCGGCTTGATGGTACCGGATGTCGAAACAGAAGCCCATGAAAATCAGGTTTACGCCGATCCTCCACTGGAATTGCACCCCGAGCAGCGCATAGAGTTTGATGTTGAGATCTTTCTCTGTGAGGGGCGCAGTTTGAACGTGCTGGTGGATTGGGTGCAGCGCCACGGGATGCCTGAACCCCCAGCCCCGCGTTGGCCTTTACCGGAGGCTTTGGAGCATATTGCGAGAGCTTACACCACCCACTTATGGCACGCAGGGAAGGGATTCGGCACACCGCAGCGCAATGCGGTAGGTCCGTCGCTGCCGCGTTTTGCAGAACGTTTTTTAAGGGAATACCCGGATTCTGCTTTTGCCGGCGCCCTGCGCGAAGAAATCGCGTGGTGCCGGATGCAGCCTGGCTTTCGTGCTCACATCCGCAGTCTGCCCAACACGTCATCCCACGAAAAAATGGTTGATCATGGACGTAAACTGATGGCATACCAACAGGACGACGGTGCTTTTCCATTTGACCCCGATGGACGGCACTACATGAAGGATGATTTTGTCGTTGCCCGTGAGTTCCTGGAACCGATGGGATTGGCGGGAGATACAGCGTTGGATATCACGATTCTACCGGCATTGGAACTGCTCTATTTAGTGGATGCGTTGGGTCCGGATTGCCCTGAGGTTGCTGGCTTTAAGGAAGCAGCGCGGAAGGCGCTGGATTATTGTATGCCGATGGAGCGTCCCGAAGCCGGTGATTTCTGGGAGACGCCTCTGCACAGCCCCAACCTTCTGGCAGCGGGGCATGCCGCTAATGCCTACATTCTGGGGTACAGGACGTTTGGCGACGCAGTATATCTGGAAAAAGCGGTCCATTGGATCCGGTCGCTGCTGCCGTTTACCCATTTGTGGCAGCCTGAAAAGCTCCCCATGATGTATAACACAAAACCTTGTCTGTGCTCCAGCGATTGGTATTTCGCGAACTGGGTGCGCGACCATGTACAGTGGGAGGTGCTGGAAACCTTCGTGCTTTCCATCGAGTTGGGTATAGATTGGGGCCTTATTGATCCGGATGTGGATTGGCATACGTACCACAAAGGGATCACGATTGCTGCATTGCGCTGGATGGTGGATCACAGAGATGGGCACTGGTTGCCCCACAACCTGCCGGAAACATATACCGATTACACGACAGGCGCATTTGATGATTGTTTCGCGGACACCCACAACACGACCACCGGGAACTACGGCGGGATGGTCATTATGCCGGATGTCATCGCGGTGAATCTGATGGAGGTCATGACTTACCAGGTCATTTGAGGATACGTAATGGACAAAACAATCAGCAGAAGGAAATTTATGCACATGGCTGCGCTGGGTGCGGTCTGTGCGGGGAGTAAGATTTTTCTCACCGGTTGCCAGGAGTCCTCGGATGGTGTTGACACACCCCTAATCACCCCCAGTCCTGGGGCACCTGCTGTATCGTTGTCGCCCCCGCTGGGAAAAGCCCGGGGTGTAAAACCGGGGCGTGTGGTGTGGGCTCATAACCCTGATGCAGCTTGCTGGGATGGTGAAACGGGTTTCTGGTGGATGCCCGAAAATATAAACCAATCCGTTGTGGACGAGATGGTGCGCCAATCCCTCTGCCAACTCTCCGGGCAGGAGGATGCTGCTCACGCATGGGCAGCGGTGTTCGAGCATTTTAATGCGCTGCACAACAAACCTTCTGCAGGTTATCAGAAGGGAGAGAAGATTGCTATAAAGGTCAACATGAATACGGTAGTCAGCCATGTCATCGACCATAACAACACCTTCTCTGCACCACATGCCATTCAGGCTGTTCTGAAACAACTGGTGGATGTCGTGGGGGTAGAACCTGAGGATATTGTCGTTTATGATGCTGTCCGCTATATCCCGGATTGCATCTACGATATCGGTAAAGTATCCGGACTTGAAGGCATTCGATTTGCTGACTTCTCCGGTGAACAGGGGCGCGAAAAATGTATACCTGACCCGGACTGTACCGTGCATTGGTCGGTGGATACTGGCGGCAGCCCGACCTATCTCCCCACATGCGTTTCCCAGGCGCAGTACTTAATCAATATGGCGGGACTCAAGGGTCACGGGCTTGCCGGCGCGACGCTCTGCGCGAAAAATCATTGTGGCACTATCCTGGCTGAATTAAACAACGAACCAACGAAAAATTCACCGCAGGGAGCAAACATCCACGGATTCATAGCTGCCCGGGATTACGACTCCGGACCTGGATGGAAGTGGAAAAAACGTCCGATGGGCAGTTACAATGCCCTGGTGGATATGATGGGGCACCGTCATCTGGGTGAAAAAACGCTGTTGTTTTTGATTGACGGTTTCTACGCTGCCCCGCACCAGCAGGCGACGTTGACCAATGCCGCCCGGTGGCAGTCAGCGCCTTTTAACGATCATTGGACTTCCAGCCTGTTTATGTCGATGGATGGCGTCGCCATCGACTCGGTTGCTTATGATTTCCTGCTTTATGAACCCACCATCGGCAGTAACCTGGAGGTGATGCCCCTGGGGCATACCACGGAGAACTACCTCCATGAAGCCGCGTTAGCTGATGACCCCGATTCCGGGACGCGCTATAGCCCGGATGGAGATAATCAGCAGCTCACCAGCCTGGGTGTGCATGAACACTGGGATGATGTTCTGTCGCGTGAATACTCGCGCAATCGCGGGGATGGTTTGGGTATCGAACTGGTAAGTGTTTCTTGAGGGATCGATTTGACCGGTCATCAACAAGCCTGGAGGTAAGTATGAAACACGATGTGATGAGCGATACCTGGGTGGCGACGGATGCTTTGGGACGGGAATTACCGGGATATGTGGAATGTGGGCCTCCGCGCGAAGGTCGATTTGTGGGCATCTTTTACTTCATTGCCCGTAACCACGCGGGACCGGATGCCCCGCGGGATGTCACCAAATTGCTCCGTGAGAACCCGCAGAACCCCCAATTCTGGCCCCACGTCCCACATCATTGGGGGGAACCGGAATACGGTTACTATCGTTCATCCGAACCCTGGGTCATTCGCAAGCATGCTTATCAGCTGGCGGATGCCGGTGTGGATACTTTAATTTTCGATGTGACGAATGACCAGACCTATCCGGCTGTTTATGAAACTGTGCTGGAAACTTTCCGCCAGATACGCGGTGAAGGAGAAAAGACGCCCGATGTGTGCTTTTTAGCCAGCGAAAGATCGGCATTTCAATTATGGGAGAACCTTTACGGCAAGGGGCGGTATGCTGATTTGTGGTTCATCTGGAATGGCAAACCGCTTCTGCTGTTTGGTCAGCATGGAGAACTGCGGGGGGATATGAATAAGGTTGTCTTCCCTCAGCATATCACGGACTTTTTCACCATCCGGCGCAGTTGGGCCTGGGATTCACTGTCCTGGTATGGCGAGGAAGGATACCACCGGTGGCCCTGGGTAGCCCATACACCACAGTGCGTGGGGTGGGACGTGCCAGGGGTAGCGGAGCATGTCCCGGTTGCTGTGGGAGAGCATCCCCTTTCCAACATCGGCAGGAGCTTTCACGACGGCAAACAGCCTGAAACTGATTTCTATGATGAAACGCCTTTAACCGATCAGGGTCCTTATTTTGCCGAACAATGGCAGCACGCACTGAAGGTTGATCCTGAATTTATATTTGTGACTGGATGGAATGAATGGTCTGCCGGTGGCATGATCTGCACCGATCCCAGCTATGAAGCCCTGCAGGAAAAATGGAGTTTTTTCCCCGGTGCGAAACTCGGGCGCGCCGGTAAATCCCTTGAAGTGGGCGATATCTATTTTATCGATCAATATAACCGGGAGTACAGTCGTGATGCTGAACCGATGCGTGGTTATCACACGGATAACTATTACTACCAATTGATTGATGGTATCCGCCGTTTTAAAGGCGTTCGTCAGCACCCTGAGGTGTCCGAGCCAAAGACTATAGATGAACAAAGCAGTTTCCGACAATGGGATGACGTGCTGCCGGAATATCGCGACCATCTGTATGATACCGAACACCGGGTTAGCGAACGCGGGTGGGGCAGCGCCGGACCCTATACGAATACCACCGGTCGTAATGAATTTGTTGTGCTGAAAGTGGCGCGGGATGCTACCCATATTGCATTCTATGCGCGCACGCGCGGTCCCATTACATCCTGGACAGACGCCAACTGGATGCTCTTGTTTCTGAATACGGACCAGGATAAAACGACAGGTTGGGAAGGCTACAACTTTCTGATTAACGCTCCGGTGCTGGATTCTCAACGGACGACCGTCAAAGCAAGCCTGAGCGGGTGGCGGTGGGAAGGCGTGGGCGAAGCGCGCTATCGCGTGCAGGGAAGTGAATTGATGATCAAGATACCACGGGCTCTCCTGGGTTTGGCGTCTGAACCATTGTCTTTTGATTTCCACTGGGCGGATAATATCCGTGGCACCGGGAATATTACGGACTTCTTCGATAACGGCGACACTGCACCACCCCGGCGTTTCGATTATCGCTATACAACTCTCTAACAAGAGTCCACACCCCGACACGCATTACAAGGGTTGTTGCGGTTGGTCTGCCAACCGCAACAACCCATAAGAAAAAAGGGGTGCGGGAGCCATGACTGGTCAATGATGGTAGTCTGTTCCGCACTGCTTCTGGAAACCACCTCTATCTGGGGCACCTTCCTGGAGTTCTGTATTAGAACGCGCCGTTGAATAGCCATGAATTGGTAAACAGGGGTGAAAGCAGTATACTCACTATATCTGCTTTTTATCACACATTGAAAGGATTACACACGCCCTTGACACACGCCAATCTCACATCGCAGCACACTGCCAGCCAGCCTATTCCCAAACATAGCAAGCTCATCACCGGTTTCCCCTTTTATTACGGATGGGTGATTCTCGTTGTGTCCGTCATCGGCAGCGTGATGACGAGCCCTGGTCAGACTTACGCATTTTCAATCTTTATCGAACGGTTCATCGAAGATTTGGGCATCAGTCGTTCCGTTGTCAGCACGTTGTATATGATTGGCACGTTGACAGCCAGTCTGGCATTACCGTTTGTTGGACGCCAAATCGACAAACGCGGTCCTCGAATTATGGTGGGCATTGTCAGCGTGCTTTTTGCCATCGCATGCTTTTATATGAGTTTTGTACAGAATGTTGTCATGCTGGGTATTGGGTTTGTCTTTATGCGTATGCTGGGTCAGGGCAGCCTGAATATTGTCAGCGGTGTTATTATCAACCAGTGGTGGGTGCGCAAACGGGGGATGATTCTGGGTATTGCCGGTGTCATGGCAACACTGTTGGGCAGCGGGTTGTTTCCCACATTCCTGCACCAGCTCATTGGGACATTCGGGTGGCGCCCCAGTTATCGCATCCTGGCGCTGATGATGTTGTGCTTTATGCTGCCCGTTGGGTTGATTTTCTTCCGCAGCAAGCCTGAGGATTATGGGTTGTTGCCCGATGGGGATAAAATCCCGGTGGATCATGGTGTACAGTCCACCCCCATCGTAAAGGAAGAGAATTGGACCTCAACGCAAGCGGTACGTACCACGACATTCTGGTTAATCGGTTTGGGTTTGGCTTCTATCTCCATGTTAAATACTGGTCTCCAATTCCATATGGTGAGTATCTTCCGGGACGCGGGTTTATCTGCGGGTGTAGCCGCCAATGCCTATATGTCAATTGCATTTACAGCTGCCATAATTCGCCTTATCGGCGGATATTTGGTGGACCGGGTTCCGGTCCGATTTTTACTGTGCGTTGCCCTTATCGGACAGGTCACCTGCTTGTTACTCGCCCCGCGGATTCAGGATTCCACGAGTGCCTTCGTCTACGGCGTGGTTTTGGGCGTCACAGGCAGCTTGCAGATGACGGTCAGTACGGTGGTTTGGGCGAAATACTTTGGTCGCCAGCATCTGGGCAGTATCACCGGTATCGCTTCGTTGATAGGCGCGGGAAGTTCAGCATTAGGCCCTATGCCCATGGGCATAGCCCGGGATATTCTGGGCAGCTATGCGCAGGCTCTGACGATGTTGGCGATCATACCCTTCGTCTTGAGTATTGCGGTTCTGTTTGCGCGGCGTCCTCAAAAATCTCATGCCCCACTTACGGGGGAAGCACTGATTTAAGAAAGGATAAATATGGCACATACTGTTCTTACTCTCTTTTCCCGGATGGGCTGGCGCTTGTCTATCGACAGGAGATGGGGGCATAAGTTTTTTGCTTTTAAGCTGAATATGACTCGGCGTATAATTTCTGGTTTTGAAATGCATTCAGAAGGCCAATTTAGTTAAAGGAGACGTATGAAACCTGGATTTATGAGCTCAGTATATCCGCAACAGAACCTGGATGATTTAATTAAAACGGCACAGCGTTATGGTTATAAAGGTATCGAATTCCGGGTTGAATGGGGACACAACCATGGTCTGGAACTCGAAGCGACGGATCATTTCCTCAAACAGGCAAGCCTCAAATTAGAGGAGGGGGGTGTCGAAGCAAGTTGTATAGCCACCAGCGTCAAGTTTAATTCTCCTGAGCGTGCCGACCACCTTCCGCAAAGAGAAACGCTCAAGCGCTATATCAGGTTGGCGTCTCTGGTAGGCGCCCCCGTGATCCGTACCTTTAGCGATTCTCTGCCTGAGGATGATTCAGCATCCCGCGATCAGGTGATAAACCTGGCTGCAGAAAGTTACGCTGCTGTGGATGCTGTCGCGCGCGACTATGGCATCACGGTTCTGGTGGAAACACATACCAATATGAAGGGACAGTGGGCGCTGCAGATTCTGGACGCCTCTCCCGCAAAGAATCTGCAGGTTTTGTGGCACATCGGGCACCATCTCCAGCGGGGACAATCTGTGGATGAGGCTTACGGCTACATCCGCGGCAGGGTACGTCACGTCCATTTTACCGCGACCGAGGATGCTTACGTAAAAGACAGTGATAACCAGCGGTCAATTGACCTTTTAGCCGCGGATGGTTATGCGGGTTATTTCTCTGTCGAAATCATCAATC
This sequence comes from uncultured Chloroflexia bacterium, assembly GCA_963700595.1. Lineage (GTDB taxonomy): Bacteria > Chloroflexota > Anaerolineae > B4-G1 > SLSP01 > PWVB01. The sequence goes on along the minus strand of CAVOYE010000001.1, from coordinate 20,656 downwards.
CTGACAACCCCCAGGAAGTTCTGGCACACCACATCAACAAGTACCGGCAGTTCGTGCAAGCTCTTTCTTGATGAAGACCCGAATACTGATGGTAGCTATTCAAGCCAAGGAGAAATCGAATGACAAAACAATTGGGATTTGGCCTTATCGGTCTGGGAGAAATTGCGTATAAGTCCACAGCGTTACTGCTGCAGCAGGCACACAATGCTATCATGGTGGCGGGTGTCGATCCAGTGGAGCACGTGTGCCAATCTTTTGAGGATACCTATCACATTCCATGTTCAACAAATCTACAGGACGTTCTAGAAAATCCTGATGTGGACGCGGTGGTCGTTTCCACACCCCATTACTTGCATACGCCTTTAGCCATTGAAGCTGCAAAAGCGGGGAAGCATGTGGTGGTCGAGAAACCTATGGCTACGGATATCCATGATGCGCAAGCCATTATTTCTGCGTGCAATTCAGCCGGTGTCTTGTGTTCAGCAAAGGAGGGGGGCGTGCGCTACCAACCACCCACGCAACGTGCCCGGGAACTGGTACAGAGCGGTGCGATTGGCGATGTGATGGCGCTTCAGATTTATGGGGCTGCAAATAAACCTGTCAGTTATTGGACAGGCGGGTATACCGGACGGGTTGAAACGATCTGGCGGAAGAGTAAGGTAATGGCAGGTGGTGGAATTTTAATCATGAACTATATCTATGATATTTACCGCATGCGCTATGTGACCGGTCTTGAAGTCCAGAGAGTCTTCGCGGAATATGATACCTATCGGACTGATGTGGAAGTCGAGGACTTTATCACGGTCAGTTTGCGTTTCAGTAACGGTGCTCTGGGTACAGTGACCGCATCTTCGTGTGCGCCTGGCGCTTCAAAACAGGGAATGCGTGGCAGTAAAGCTTCCGGTAATCGTATCTACGGCACAGCGGGTCAGATTGTGTTTGAAGGCGGAGATTTGCTGCTTTATACCGATAAAGTAGTGCCTGGTGTTCAAACGGGTGAATGGACAAAAGAGTCTTTCCCACCGGATGCAATGGAGAACGCCTGGGTCACTTATTTTGAGCATTTTGCGGATGCGGTATTGCACGGCGGAACGGTAGACATCCCGGGTGAAGAGGGGTATAAGGATTTGGAAGTGATTCTTGCGGCATATCAATCCGGCGAAAGTCACCAGTCCGTGACCTTACCGCTGGTTGAAGCATAGATGATCATTGAATTTGTACTCAAAGTAATTTTCTGGTGTCATGCCTCTATAGGTGTGACTGTTTAATTTGGGATGGTAACATAATCCAGGTGTTTATTTAGGACTTCATATTTGTTTTGAGGGTGTTTCGGTTGGTCTGCCAACCGAAACACCCCTTTAAGAAATAGCGGCACGGGAGTCTTGACAGGTTGCTGGCAGGGATTTATTCCGGGCCGCTTCAGGATTTCGCTCTATACTAAAAATGCACTTTGATGCAGGTGTAGGTTTATGTCTTTATAGACACAGTTTAATATGAGAACGTTGCAGAATCAGGACTAACAGAAAAGGTGGTGAATCATGAATAAACTTGCGGAGGATGAAGTTCTACAAACGCTGCGATCTCAACTTCATGCCGAAGAAGCGCTGATGCACGGCGGTATTTTTGAAGAACCGGATACGAACCGGCAGTATTTTACGGGTTATGAATATCAAACGCTTTATGATTGGGATCAATATTTTGAGAGCATTGTGCAAATCTATATGGGTTGGCCCAGCGAGTATATCCGGAATGGTGTGACGATATTTTTGGATCACCAAAAGGAAAGCGGGTTAATCTCACGTTCTGTACCCAGCAACCCCTTTCACGACCCGGAGCATGTGAAGCCGTTTTTGGCACAAATTGCCGTGCTGGTTATCCGAAACTATGGTGAAATGACCTGGGTCTTGAACGACCATTATTTTCCACGCCTCCAGCGCTATCTTGCCTACTGGTTGGAGGAAATGGATGAGGACGGCAACGGATTAAGTGCGTGGATGAGTGCTCCGCACACGGGCATGGACAACCAGCACGAACGGGCAGGTTATTGGCTCGATCGATTCTGCGAAGGTGTTGATCTCAATAGCTACCTGGTCCGTGAGCTGCGAGCTATGGCGTACCTGGCTCTTTTATATGGTAAAACAGATTTGACCGCTGATTACAACAAGAAAGCGGATATGTTGGTGAAGCGTATGCGCGAGATGCTCTGGGATACAGGGGATGGTTTTTTCTATGATCGCAATGCGCGTGCCAAACAGGGTCTTAAAAGCCGGAAGGCGGGTTGGGCTGCCGCTATCAATCAGGACAACGGGGAAAGATTGCGGGTAAAATCAGTCGCGTCGTTTACCGCATTGTGGGCGGGCGTGGCAACCCCGCAACAGGCGCGGCGGATGGTCTATGAGCACCTGTTTAATCCGCGTGAATTTTGGAGTGCTTATCCTGTCGCAGCATTAGCGCGTGATGAAAGGTGGTACAGTCAGGATCATATGCCTGGTGATTTGGGATGCAACTGGCGCGCCAAGACGTGGATACCGACCAATTATATGATCTATCGCGGATTGCGAGCTTATGGCTATAGAAATCTGGCTTCAATTGTCGCACATTACACGCACAGCCTGGTGAAGAACAGCGGTAATTGCGAGTATTATGATGCGGAAAATGGGACGGGATGCGGTCTTGACCCATTTTGGGGCTGGTCGCTCCTGGCGCACTTCCTGCCTTATGAAGAATTGAATGATTTTGATATCACAGCCTTGCCGGAAGGCCTTCCATAATGTGCTGTAAACGCAATAGCTGTCGAGCATCATTTTAGGGTTGGGTGTGTTCAAACCTGGCTGAAAAGCAAGATAGACATCGTTTTAATCCACACGTTATTATGGGGTGTTGCGGTTGGTCCGCCAACCGCAACACCCCAATAGAAAGAGGCGGCGCGGGAGTCATGATTGGTCAAAAACGGTGTATATTCCGCGCCGCCTCAGGGGTTTTCCTCTTTCTTAAAACATATTCTGGAGGTTGAAACATGGACAACCGTCCAAATATTCTGCTCTTGTATACAGACCAACAGCGATTTGATACGATTGCAGCATTGGGCAATCCTATCATAAAAACCCCGGCACTGGACCGGTTGGTGCACGAGGGCACCGCCTTCACAAGCTGCTACACTTCAACCCCGGTGTGTATTGCGGCGCGTTTTGCAGCGCTCTCCGGACTACCACCGCACCGCAGCGGTGTGGTCGCCAATATGCCAATGCCGCAGCAAACGACCAGCATGATGGAAATCCTGACGACCAATGGCTACCAGACGTATGGGGTGGGCAAAATGCACTTCTATCCCGACCCGAATTGCCTGTGGGGATTTGAAGGGCGCGACACATCCGGAGATGGTGCAAGTCCTGACGATTACCGGACTTTCCTGGTTGATCATGGTTACGGTAATACAGCTGGAGCGCGCGGTACCGGACAGGAATATTATTATATTCCCCAGATTTCACCTCTGCCGGCAGCGATGCACGAGAGCCACTGGGTTGCCGACCGGTCAATTGATTTTATCAACCGGCGCGATCCGCAGCGTCCTTTCTTCCTGTGGACCAGTTTTGTCAAGCCGCACCCACCTTTTGAGAATCCGGCGCCCTGGCATCTGCTGTATCGCGGTCCGGAAATGCCCCATCCTTTCAGACCCGAAAGCTATGAAAAAGCATTGTGTTACTGGAACCGTATCCAGAACCGTTATAAATTCCGGGATGATGGCTTTGACGACCATTTGTTACGAACGATGCGAGCCGCATATTATGCCAGCATCTCGTTTATCGATTGGAATGTGGGGCGCATTCTTGCGGCTTTGGGCAGTGAACGGGACAATACATTGATCGTTTTCACCTCTGACCATGGTGAAATGCTGGGAGATTTTGGCAGTTTTGGTAAAAGGTGCATGCTGGAGGCTTCTGTCCATGTCCCAATGATTGTGCGTTGGCCTGAAAAGTTTGTCGCCGGAAAGAAAGCTGCTGTACCTGTCAGTGATCTTGATTTATACCCGACCTTTCTGGCTGCTGCGGGCATTTCTGAATACCGAATTGACCCTGAAGGGGACAACCTGCTTAACTTTGCAGACGACAATCCCACCTGCCGGACCGTATATAGCCAGCAAGGGCAGGGCGCTTACGGTCTCTACCTGATCACCGATGGGCATTGGAAGTACAGTTACAGTGCGGCAGATGAGCAGGAATGGCTCTACGACCTGGCTGTGGATCCCCGCGAGACGCGCAATCTGGTGCATAACCCCTTTTACTATCGTGAAGTGGAGCGTTTGCGGGGTACTCTTATCCGTCGTTTCCAGGACGCCGGTTACACGAGTGCGGTAGATGGGGACCAGTGGCGTAAATACGGCACTGCCCAACTCATCGATGACCCGGACTATGGGCTGCTTGTAGGGCATGGTGAAGGACAGCAAGCAGCGCTTCGCGCTTTGGGTGAGGGTTATGCTCGGGATGTGAGCACTGCCCCCGGTGAGTTCGCACAGCTTTTGGACCAGGCGGTCTATGGTGGCGAAGCATCGACCCTGCCGTTTAGAAAGCCAACAGTTGGTTAATGTAAGGAAATGATAATGCCGTCATCAATCCCATTAAACATTCTCTGGATTCAGACAGATGAACAACGCACGGACAGCCTGGGGTGTTACCATCCGCGCGCGCAAACCCCACATATAGATGCCCTGGCATCGCGCGGAACGACTTTCCTCAACCATCATACACAAAGCCCGGTATGTGTTCCCAGTCGGGTGTGTGAGTTGACCAGTCGTTACCCGCACCAGACGGGTATCCTGAACAATTCAGTACATTATACCTGGGGGACCTGGCCCGAAGGCGCTGTTTCATTCCCGGAGTTATTTGCGCGTGATGGCTATGCGACAGCGAATCTGGGAAAATTTCACACACCGCACCACCATACCTGGCTGGAAAACTGGCATTTTGAGTGGTTTCCACATGAAGCCAGTTTCACCGGTCTGGCAGATGGCTTTGACCCTGATGAGCACGAGCTTATTCACATCGGGCATAACAAAAAGTCCGTGATTTTATCCGGGCGATACCCATTTGTGCATGGGGGTCGAACCCCACAGCGTTATGTAACCGACCATGCCATCGATTGGCTGAGTATGTACAGCCATGTCCGGCGTCCTTTTTTGCTGCGTGTAAGTTTTCTTGCTCCTCATACACCAATCCTGACCCCTGAACCATTTTATTCTCTGTACGATCCTGCCGGGATGGATTGGGATGTGCCCACCGAGGAGGTTCTCAACTCGCGCCCGGATTATGAAATAGGCGTCCGTGGTCCCGTTGCCTATCGCGCACACACCGATGCGGAATTCCGGCGTATGCGATGCAGCTATTACGGTCTCGTTGCGCATATCGATCAGCAAGTGGGCAGGTTGGTTGACTGCCTGCGCGAGACCGGGCAGTTGGACCATACGCTCATTGTATATACCTCTGATCATGGGGACCTGTTGGGAGAGTACGGGCAATTCCAGAAAGGTATGTTCTATGACATCACCACCCGCGTGCCGTGTATTATGGCTGGTCCTGGCATTCCCGCCGGGCAGCGGGCGACAAGACTGACGGAATGTGTGGATATCGCCCCCACGTTGCTGCAGGCTGCAGGTCTCAACACGCCTGACACTATGGTGGGGCGCAATATGCTGACCGCACCGGAGCGGGCGGATGTTATCGGTGAAATCGCGTTGAGGCGTGGTGGCAAATTGCGGCGCAGGTCCTGGATACGCACACGGCGCTGGAGTATGGATTTTACATCTGAAATTGACGGTGTAACGACTGAGACGCCTGAAGAGAAGGACGGCAAGTTGGTTGATCTTTCGGCGGATCCCCTGGAACACCACAACCTTTATTACAATCCCCAAAATGCTTCTGTCTTGGCTGAACTGGAGCATCGGTTCAATCTGCGGACAGCAGATCAGCGGGTTCCATGCCAAAATGGGCATGAGCCGTTTATCAAAGGAGAATAAATGGAAGCTGACACAGCGGTCGAAGGGTCACTGTCCCTGTGGTATGATAAGCCAGCCTCGCAATGGGTCGAGGCTTTACCCATTGGCAACGGCAGTCTTGGTGCGATGATCTACGCCGGGGTGCAAACGGAACATCTGCAAATCAACGAGGATACGGTCTGGACTGGCAAGCCTCATGATTACACCCACACAGGTGCGGTGAAAACATTCCCGGTACTCCGCGACCTGATGCTGGAGATGCTGAGACTGGAACGTAACGCTCAATGGGATGCGGCTCTGGAAGTTCAGAAACAAGCCGAATCTCTGGCGATGGAGACATTCATGTCTCAACCCCTGGGGCAGAAGTCTTACCAACCAGCGGGAGATTTGTGGCTTGAGTTCTCCGGTCATCTGCAGACAGAAAGTTACCGGCGTGACCTGAACCTGGTAACCGCCACTGCCGCTGTAAAATATGCTTGCGAGGGTGTCACATATCAACGGGAAGCTTTTGCCAGTTATCCGCGTCACGCCATCGCAGTGAAGGTGACAGCAGATAAGTCTGGAGCGCTGGATTTTAAGGCTTACCTTAGTTCGCCACATACCTCCTGGGTTAGTGTCTCTGCGCATGACGGGATGTTGAAGCTCTCTGGTTCAGTGGAACAGGATGGTATTCTTTTTGAGCTTTGGTTATCGGTGCGTTGTGATGGCAGCCTGTCGCAGGTGGGAGACAGTCTCCATATCGCTTCAGCCTCATGGGCTGAACTTATCGTCGTCGCTGCCACAAACTTTGTGGCGTATGCGGATATAGGCGGTAACCCATCTGAACGTTGTAATCAAATACTTAGCATGGTCAACAAGCTGACTTATGATCAACTGAAAGCAGAGCATATCGCTGATTACCAATCCCTATTTAACCGTGTGCGCCTGGATTTGGGTGACAGTACCTTGGATCACCTGACCACACTGGAACGCCTCAGGCAATTTCCGCATCAGCTTGATCCTCAGCTCATCGCGCTCTATTTTCAATACGGCAGATATTTGCTGATTGCATCCTCGCGTCCCGGCTCGCAGCCTGCCAATCTGCAAGGACTATGGAATGACCAATTGCTACCGCCATGGGACAGTAAATGGACGACCAATATTAATACCGAGATGAATTATTGGCCTGCGGAGGTGACAAATCTACCTGAATGCCACGAGCCATTATTTGCGATGCTTGAGGACCTGAGAATCACGGGGCAAAGGGTCGCGCGGGAGCATTACGGCGCGCGCGGATGGGTGTTGCATCACAACACAGATCTCTGGCGCGGAGCAGCGCCGATCAATGCCTCCAATCACGGTATTTGGCCCGTTGGCGGGGCGTGGTTGTGCCAGCATTTATGGTGGCATTATGCGTTTACGGGGGATAGAGATTTTCTTAACGACCGCGCATACCCCTTGATGAAAGAGGCTGCATTGTTTTTTGTGGATTACCTGGTTGAGGACCCTGAGACCGGTTGGTTGATTACACCGCTTTCCAACTCGCCGGAAAATGGCGGTTTGGTCGCTGGACCCACAATGGATCTGCAAATTATCCGGAATCTTTTGTCACATACCATTGAAGCCAGTCAGATTCTTGAGAGCGATGAGGCGCTGCGCGGATTACTTGTGGATCTCAGGAACCGGTTGGCGCCCCTCCAAGTGGGTAAACATGGGCAGCTACAGGAATGGTTGACCGACAAGGATGACCCCGGAAATGAACACCGCCACGTTTCGCATCTATGGGGTTTGCATCCCGGTTCAGAGATAACAGAACTCACGCCTGATACTTTTGCTGCCGCAGAACAGTCTTTGATTTTTCGTGGCGATGGTGGTACAGGATGGTCGAAAGGATGGAAAATTAATTTCTGGGCGAGATTGAAGGATGGCGATCATGCTCTCAGAATGATTATCAACCAGCTCCAGTTGGTGGGGATGGCGGATATAGAGTATCAGGGTGGGGGAACGTACCCCAATTTTTTCGATGCTCACCCGCCTTTTCAGATCGACGGCAATTTTGGCGCGACGGCGGGGATTGCTGAGATGCTGCTGCAATCCCACACAGGCGTCATTGAGTTACTTCCGGCGCTTCCGGCAGCCTGGATTTCTGGCAGGGTGCGCGGGCTGTGCGCTCGCGGAGGGTTTCAGGTCGACATATGCTGGAAGGAAAACAGGCTTGTAGAGGCTGTTCTTCGCTCCCAAACAGGTGGATTGTGCCGCGTGCGTTCCACGGAACTTTTGGGTGTTACCTGTGAAGGTGAGACCGTCCGTACAATCAACGACACATCATCTGGGATGGCATTTCAGACCGATCCTGGCAAGCGATACACGCTTCAAAGTCAGAATATATCTGCGTAAGGTTGTTGACGTGGGTATCATGTGGGAAGAATCAGGTTTTAAGGCTGAAATACCCGCCTCAAAATCTGAGTAAAAAAAGCGGCGCGGGAGCCATGACAGGTCAACGACGGTGGTTTGTTCCGCGCCGCACCCTGATTTATCGTGCTATTGCCGTAAACGCATTACGGGTCTATGCTTAGTTAAGTACCATCATATATTCTTGAGGAGGAAAGTATGAAAGTCGTCGATGTGCAGGTAATTTCTTTTAGAACGCCGAGATTTGTCTATCGGAACCGGGAATACTTTCAGGACGGTTACAAGGTCCAGACACTGACAAAAATCATCACCGATGAGGGCGCGGAAGGTTACTATCTGGGTGGAAAGGGACACGGTGACCAGGATGGCATGACCCCTGAAGAGTGTAAAAGCCTGATTGGCAGAGCACGCGGGATGCTGATTGGTCAGGATCCGTTTGACCGGGAGCGATTCTGGCACTGGATGTGGGTGTCCAAAACCCCTGAGACTATACTCAGCGTGATCGATCTGGCACTGTGGGACCTGCAAGCCAGGGCTTTTGGCGTGCCGGTCTATAAACTGCTGGGAGGCTGCCGTGACAAGGTGAAAGCCTATGCCAGCACCTATCCCAATGTGGGATCGCCGGAAGATTACGCCGCACACGCACTGGAATGCAAAGCGCTGGGCTATCAGGCTTATAAAATCCACCCGTATTACTTTGCTGACCCGGTCACTTTCCAACCCGTGCCGGGGCGTCCATCCCATATTAAAATGGACATCGAAGCCTGTTATGCGGTTCGTGAAGCGGTGGGTGATGATATGGTGCTGATGTACGATCCCTGGGGCACGTACTGTAATTATGAAGAAGCCCTGCAGGTAGGACGCGTGCTTGAAGCCCTGGATTTCGCCTGGTATGAGCATCCAATGGAAGAATACCGTGTGCGCAGCTACGAGAAGTTGACACGCGAGTTGGACATCCCTATCCTTTCACCGGAGATTGCTGTGGGCAGCATCTACACCCGTGCTGACTGGATTTTGCGGGATGCCTCGGATATGAGCCGCATAGATGTATTGCGCGGGGGCATCACCGGCGTGAAGAAGATGGTGTCGATCTGCGAGGCGTATGGTGTGCGCTGCGAAATTCACATGGCGGGTTTTGGTAACCTGCAAATGCTGGGCGCCACCAGTGAGGATACATGTGAATACTACGAACGCGGATTGCTGGGTCTGGGTGTGGATTATGATACCCCGCCCCCTTATCTCCTTGAACTCTGTGATCCCATGGACGCGGATGGTTATGTTCGTATACCGCAGGAACCGGGTATGGGGTTCAAACTCAACTGGGATTATATTAACGACAACATTGTCGACGACGACTAGTGCCTTGTTAAGATGAATATTGGCAAAACGATCAACACAATAGATCGAGGCACTCATCGTTAAACAAGATTTGTCATTCCCGCGCAAGCGGGAATCCATCCGGGTTTCATTGCTATGCTTTTGGTACAATTATTCAAGAATCACTTTAACGGAGCACTAGGATCCTCTATACTTAGTTTTAAGACATGTGTTATTGCTTCGTGAGAGGTTGTCTTCGACCCCTCACGAAGCAATCCCCATTCATGCAGTCTGAAAGGTATGGATATGACATTTCGTATATGCCCTTATCACCCCAGCGACCTGGTCGCACTATACCGCATCTGCCTGCTCACAGGTGATCACGGCAAAGACGCCAGCCATCTTTATCAGGATCCTGACCTTATCGGGCATTATTATGCAGCCCCTTATGCCGTCTCTGAGTCTGATTTGTGTTTTTTATTGTCGTATAATGGACAGCGAAGCGGATACATCCTCGGTACCCGGAACACGCAAGCCTTTCACCAATGGTGTGAAGAGAACTGGTTTCCTCATTTGCGCGAGCGTTACCCTTTACCGGATATTGACGATGATTCGCCAGACGCGGGGATGATCCGGTTGTTTCACCGGGAACAGACAGTGCATGCGCTGGATTGTGCTTATCCCGCCCACCTGCATATAGATTTGCTGCCGGTGGCACAGGGACAGGGACTGGGACATCAGATGATGGACATATTTCTCAACCGTCTTCGCGCACTCAAGGTTAAAGCTGTCCGCCTGGGTGTCAGCAGAAAAAATCCACGTGCCATCCGGTTCTATGAAAAGGCAGGTTTCAAGGTTCTTGAGACTTATGAAAACGGGATCGCTTATGGCATGGAGTTTAAATAATTCCATACTGACATTCTCTGTGTAAGGAATAATCATCATGCCTATGCGCGACATTTATAACTACCTCAAAATTAGCGAAATGATTAAAACCAGCGGGCAGCCCACAGAAGCGCAACTGCGGATTGCTGCTGCGGAAGGCGTGCAGGTGGTGATTAATCTGGCAACACTGGATTCTAAAACCACGTTGGCGGACGAAGCAGGCTTGGTGCAAACAGCAGGTATGACATACTTTCACATCCCTGTGGTCTGGAGCAATCCGACGCCGGAAGACTTCGCGGAATTTAGGCGTGTGATGCGGGAGAATGCCGGTAAAGTTATCCTCATCCACTGTGTGGCCAACTACCGGGCGACTGTGTTCTATGCGTTGTATGCTATAGCTGAGTTGAACTGGTCGCAAACCCGGGCGGATGATTTGATGGCTCAGATCTGGCACAGTGACATGAATCCTGTTTGGGAGGCATTTATAAGGTGCGTCATCCAGAGTATAACCCCGGTGGGTTGAAACCTGCTGTGGAACGGTCATGCATTCAGGCATACGCCGGATGCTTGTTGTCCTGGTGCGTGCGCTCTTCAGAGGCAGGAGGGGTTGAATCCCTGTAGGGCAGAGGGTATTATGGATAAAAGATTATATGTAACGAAAGAGATTGAAATCTTAACCGGGGAAGAAGCAAAGCAGGCACTCAATCAAGAGTCTGATAAAAAATTCTACCATCAAGGACAGGGTGTGGATAAAGTTACCCTACAGAGATGGCAGATTGCACAATCCTATGAAAAGAAAACCTGGATGGAACGGGCTCTTACGGCTTCTGATGACAGAAATACTGATTATGTATCAGCCTTTAACAGATATCGGGACCTGCGTCATTTGACTTTTAAAAACGCTATTGAATTGGGCTGCGGTCCATTTACCAATTTACGGCTCATAGCCTGGGTGTGCAAAATTCAACAGTGCACGCTGCTTGACCCGCTGGCAATTGAATACCTCAATCACCCTCATGTATTCTATAACAGTAAATATCTGTTCAGGGATAGTCGTTTTTTCTTGGGACCATTAGCCCGAAGACGTTTCTTGAGAGGTTTTTTTAAAGTATTACCCCGAGGTTTGTTCGGCAAAGTCGCTGTCAGGGAAATCATTCCAAAGCCCATTGAAATGATGCCCGTGCATGAAAAATACGATCTGATAGTCATGTTAAATGTGCTGGAACACTGTTATGACATTGATAGTATTTTTGACCGGATACGCTCAATTGCGCTGAAAGGTGCATACTTCGTTTTCAGGGACAAGTACTATGATGATGCAAAGGTCAGTCAGGATGTAGAGGTTGTTTACGATGCCGGACATCCTCTTCGGGTTCCCAAAGAAATACTGGATAATTTCTTGCAGCGTAATTTTCAGCAGGTCTTCAGAGAAGTTGTAAAAGTGTCTTTTCAGTTCAAAGGCATGGATCGCAGTTATGAAGTATTGAATTACATTGGACGTTTCGAGGGGTGAGGTTCAAAGATTGTTCAACCAATCTCTAATTCACACTGTCCCCTGCGCCAACGTTCAAACCTCCATGTTCCCTTTTTATCTCTCATTATCCGACAACATTATCCGACAATATTTTGATTTCCTTTCGCAATCTTTCGATCTCCTCCAGCAAACGGGGTTCATCGGGTCGCCTCCGGTGCTGCATCTTTTTGGTAGCCAGTTCGGCGCATTGTTGGCGAAGGCGTCTGAACTGCCACCAGTCGGAGAGTTTTCCCAACCGCGGCGTCTGTCCTTTCATCCGCTCTCGACCACCGCGAACGGTCAGCGTTCGATACAATTCATCTGGCACCTCGCCGGTTAACTCGATGGCTAACCATCTTCGCTGCCGTCGCAGCGACCAGACGACGACGACCACGATCACCAATACCCCTGCCCAGGTTGATGCTACTGTCAATGGATTCAAACCTATCGCGTTATGGACGACCAGGTTATGGAGCGCGTGGACAACAACCGCCAAAATAAAGGCGACCAGCGGGACAACCCGGCGTTGCCACCGCTTCAACGCTAACCTGGCATAACCCAGACCTGCGCCAAACAGCGCGGAGTAGAGTGCATGGTTCAATCCGTACAACAAACCTTCAACAAAAATCGTGCTGCTCAGTCCACCGAATCCACGCAGCAGAAAAGCCCCCAGGTAACTCAACATATTCCCGGTCATCGCAAAGCCAAAGCCAACAATCGCCCCATAGACTATGCCGTCGAGCACGTTGTCGAACTCAAGACGGTAGCGCATGGAAATAAAAAGAACCACGCTGCCCTTGAGTGCTTCCTCGACCAGCGGAGCGACCAGTCCCGCCTGGACGGCACCGATGGCTTTCGGACCCAATAACTCGACAGGAATTTTGAAAAAGAGCCGCACGGCGACGGCAACCAGCAGCGCCGGTATAGCGCCCCACAGAAAAGCGCTTAGCAGCATAGCAGTGGGTTCCTTTTCGTACCGGTCAGCCCAGTAGATGATGCCCACATAGAGCACAGTTGGCAGCAAACCTGCCAGCAAGCTGATCGTCACCCCACTCACCACGTCGGAGACGGGTAACCTTCCGGCCAACCATACGAGGTCCGGAGCATCCCACACAGCGTTCTCGCGCTCAACGCTTGTTGGCGATACCTCCTGTGCTGTCTCCTCGACGGTCAGTATCGGTTGTGCATTTGGTCGCAGGATCAGCGAGACAAGTCCCGGGTTTTCCCCGGGCACATCGTCAAAACGGTAGTGTGTCACCTGAGAACTTTCAACGTCAGGCAAGGTGGCGATAAGCTGAAAGACTCGCCTGGCGGAACCTCAACGTCCGCGATCAGGGTATATCCTGGGGATGGATCGACGTGTAACAGCGCGACGTTACCCGCGTGTCGACCTATGGCGGCACTTCTCCGTTTTCATAACGGAGCGTAATGCGACTCAGGTCGGCAGCCTGCCCGGTAACCGCTACCCGCAGCCGGTTGGCGTACCAGGTATCGACATCCAGCGGTTGGTCCATGCCCCAGGCGTAAGGTTGCTCCCACTGGTCGCCCTTGTCCGCCGGACCATACGGACCACCGAAGTCACTCTGCGCTGCGGTTTCCCCCCAGTGACCACCAAAAGACAGCCATTCCAGCCCCTTCCACCGTGCTGGATCCGCCGCTGCCTGCTCGCGGTCGGTGATCGGGATAACGTCGGGAATCACCCTGTCAAATGTCCCGGTGCGGTCCATAATATCTAAATGCACGTTGCCGATGGTCGTGCCATTCGGATAAGTTTCGTTCCCCCAAAAATAGTTCGCGTGGGAGCCCAGGGCGACATAAACGGCAGGATGCGTGTCTCCCTCGATTTGCGTCGTACTCCAGGAGCGGCGTGTGCCGCCGTGATGCTGGCTGAGCACCACCCACTCAGGCTCGTTGTGCCGCATTGAGCATCACCTGCACCATTTCCCAATCCCCTTCGTGCTTGTTGAACCAGTCGTTGTAATAGTAGAACAACCAGTACTGGATGATGATGTGATCCGTTTCCTCGTCGCGTACGACGTGAGCATAGGCAACAATGGCAGGACCACCGGCACTCGGGCTGAGTTCGGCTTCGTAATAAGCGCGGTGATAGCTGTAGTTTAATGAGTCTGAAGCCCCTTCGTCACCATACCATACATCCAGGGCATAGCTTTCTTCATTATAACCAAGCAGGTCAGCGATAGAGACATCGGGAAGCACATTGATATCTGAAAACCACAAGGGTTTTGCTTGTGTCAGACGGGACGAGTGCACCAACACCTCGACAGGCTGCGGGCGAAACACCTCGGTTGGATAAAAGTAGAGCACCGGGGCGTACATTTGTGCCAACACAGCGTCCTCAAACAGGATTCCTTCCTGAGCGGATACGGATCCCGATGGGATGATCATGAGGGCAACCCCCAGGCTTATCAGAGCCAGGGTTAAAATTGTGTGCCAATGATGGATTCTCATTAAATTTCTCACCTAACAGCCTTTCTTAAAGGTCCTGTTACTAATTCGCGCTGCCCCCCTCGCCAAAAGTCAATCCCACCTCGGGCTGCCGCATGATATTGCGCCAGCGCATCTTCAGCGCGGCGCTGCTCTCGCCAGGCTGCCAGTGGATCAGCACGTGATTGCCTCCCATCTCCAGGGCAATATCGCTGATGGTCTCCCCATCCTCACCCAGTATCATGGGCGCGTTTGTGTGCCCGTTGATGGTCACCTCGACAATCCCGCTGCCCGTTATATCCAGGAAAGTCAGGGCTTCGGGATTGGGTACTGCCAGATTGGTCTCGACATTTTTCCGGGCGCTGGGTGACCAGACCGGATAGTACAGATAGATATCTTTATCCAGGTTCATGGTACCTGCCGTAAAGATACCCTCGGCGCTGGTCGCCGAAGACCAGGTTGTAACCGTCAGGATGGGCATGGATAACATGCGTTCCATGCTGGGGAAGGTGCTGTCCATAAATTGCTGGCGTAATCCGGTATCACAGGTTTCATTGTATACATAGATTCTCTGGGGATAGCCCGGGCTGGTGGGTTGCGATGGCGGTGTCCCCTCACCCTCCAGCAGACTGCCATCGAAGTGGGTGCCGTGATTTGCCAGTAAGCGGTTATTCAGGCGCGAGAAACGCTTTCGCGTGCCCTCAGTTGGTGCAAATTGGTTAAAGATGACTGCGCCTTTGCCAACGGTGACACGCCCCAGGGCGACCGCACTCCGGCGTTTTTCTCCATAGAGGAATCGCGATAAGGTGTGGGTGCGCAGGGCTTCAGTGCGCCCGGCATAGACCATCAGTTCGCGCAGGCAGCTCTCCGAGGGGGTCACCAATAGGGCTTCCAGACCCGGTACGGGCTTGATGAAAGTTTCCCCGACCAGGATGTTGGCAGCGGATGCCGGCGTGTAGGAGAACGTTTCAATCCCGCACGTGTCTTCATTGTTGACCCCGGAAAGCGCTGGATCATCCTGTGTGCGCACAATCTGATAAACATCCCCGACATCCAGGGTTTGCAGCGGGATGTCCAGCATCGCAGACCATGCCTGCAGTGCCTCAGGTGTGGCGTTGTTGACAAGGATGGTTTTTCCTGCAGACGCTAAGGCATGGGCTTCGTCCAATCCGGTGTTAAGGTCGCCTGCCACTTCAACAGCGCGGGAGAGTTTGTCCGGTTTGAATTCGATAGCACGCTGTAAAAGGTTGACAAACAGGCGTTCCGCTGCCGGTGTATCTTGAATTTTATCGCTGATGCGCATCTGGCAGGCAAGGATCAACCCCTCTCCCTCACGGGCTTCAAAGAGCGGGGAGTAATCCAGTGTGCCGGAGCCAAAACCCCCCTCGCCGGAATCGAGGATGGGCAGCATCAGTACGCCGTCATCCTTCCGGTACATAGCTTTTGCCACGTAAGTATCGCCGGCAAGCAGCGCGTACGGCGCATCGCCCCAATAGGCGAGATCAGCTTCCTCCAGTCCCTGTAAGACCG
This sequence comes from uncultured Chloroflexia bacterium, assembly GCA_963700595.1. Classification (GTDB taxonomy): domain Bacteria; phylum Chloroflexota; class Anaerolineae; order B4-G1; family SLSP01; genus PWVB01. The sequence continues at coordinate 4,586 of CAVOYE010000001.1, read as the reverse complement.
GGCTGTCATACGCGCGAATGAATGCTTTGAGCACGGGTTTCTCTTCCAGCGGGAGTGCCGGGAAGAGAGAGTAGAGCTGCTCCATAACAATCACCCGCCCCCCGCTTTGCACGAACTTTTGTACGACCTGGTTCTGGGTGCTGCCGGGTAGGATGGTGTTCTTTTCCAGTATCAATACTTTGGCATTGGATAAAGCCCGCGAATTCAACTCGTGGATGGTCGTAGGGCTGTACCCTAAACTATCCAGGGTTGGCTGCAGCGTACCAGACCCGTAAACGACCAGGTCACCGGTCGATAGGGACGAGGTGTGTCCGGTTTGACGTAGGGGCTGGGAAATCTTCATCTGCCGGGTCCATACGTCCAGAATTTTGCCCTGTGCGGAAAATTCAGCAATATATTCGTAGGGACCAGGCTGGGTATCATCCGGTAAATGCACCTCAAAAATAACGGATTTGACGCATCCGCGCTGGATACTTACCGCATACCTGTGGGAATATGAGGTTGATTCATGATGCCTCAGACTGAGTTCCAACGTGCCTGTTATCTCAGCAACCGTGTCATTGACGATAAAAACTTCCCGCTGGATGCTTTGTCCGGCAAAGTATCCGGATTTCAAGCTGTTGTCAATCACTGCCAACGGGCGGAAAGCATGGCTTTGGATGGCGAAGCTGTGGTTGGGGGTGTAACCTTTACCTGCCTGCCAGAAAGTGAATTCGCTGCTGTGCGCCGGAACATGCAGGGGTTTTACGCCTGGGGCGGTGAAATCCGCATAGTCGAGGTGGATATCGGATGTCTCCATCCGCAGGTTCTCCAGGCAGCTCAGGTTCCAGGGTCCAAAACAGCTCACGCCCAGGGTGCGCCCGGTTTCGATAATCAAGGCTGCATCGCGCGCTGCGACCTTGTCTATGGCTTCAAAGCTGGCGTAGACCGCGTCCCCGCCCATATGCAGTGTATTGTTGGGTCCGGCATAGTGGTAAAGCGCCATTTCACCGCTGTGGAGGGGGCGGGTGCGGTCCCACCATCCAACCCCGGCAGTTTCCTTGCCGTAATGGCGACTGATAATGGGTTGTGTTTTTTCGTTCCACAAGGAGCTGTCCCCATCATGATAGGCTGTCCGGGTGGGATCCAGTGTTGCAAAGAGCTTGCGGAGTTTGGGGAGTTCTCGCCGGATGAAGGCGTTTTCTTCCGCTGCATCCTGTCCCTTGGTGTTCCACCGCATTTCATTTTCCACACTCCACAGAATGATACTGGGGTGGTTTTTATCGCGCCGCACAAAACGCCGAACGTGGTCTGCAGCTGCTTCCCAATATTCCGGCGACCGGGCGGCCTGCGCGCCGCCTGATCCATGCAGTCCAGCTTCACCGGTAATCATAATGCCCTCTTCATCGGCGATGTCCAGGATGATAGGTGGATGGGGGTGGGTGTGCAGGCGGGAGTGGTTCATATTAGCATCACGAATCATCCCGAACCACTGTCGAATCCAGCCTCCGGTGTAGGAGTAGGGGGTGGACTTGTGCCCCCAATCCGAAAACAGGTGCACCGGATGGTCGTTAAGCATAATGTCAGGACCTTCAATCCAAACCTCCCGGAATCCAAAACGTTCATATTCTATCTCAATGGGGATCTCACCTTGCAGGAGTGTCGATTGGATATAATAAAGTTTTGGATTCTCAGGAGACCACCATTCGGCGTCCAGCCATTCCCGCTTCACTTCTGTCCGGAGCGTGCTGCCGGCGCTGATGTGCAGGCTGGTCTCGGGCAGTGCAAAAACTCTATGATCCTGGTCTGGCTCGCTGCCTTTTTCCCAATGGTAAATGACAGGCGAGAGGGTGACCTCCTGGTCTTGATCTGTAAGGTTGCTGATCTCGAAAATAACCGTTAGGGTGTGTTCTCTTGTAGATGTGCGAATGGTCATATCACTGACGGTGACCTCGGCGGTCTCCTCCAACCACACATCCTGCCATACGCCTGAATGGTCGCAGGGGATCAGGTTGCCGGTGGGGACCATCGCGCGCCCGTCGTCGGCATAATCATAATCGTCAATCTGCATCACGATTTCGTTGTCGCCCTTGTGCAGGAAACCGGTAATATCCGCTTCCAACGGGAGTGTTGGGTGGATATGGGTGCAGATGCGCTGTCCATTGATAAAAAGGTGGGCTTTAGGCATAACGGCGTCAACGATGAGTTTGTACCGTCTGCCATTTTTGATTGATGGCAGCGTTAAGGTGCGCCGTACCCAACCTGCCCGGCTTTTGCTCCAGGCAGGGGGATAGCCAAAGGCATCAAAAAGGAATTCGTAATCATCTGATTCAAAGATAGCCGGATCTGACACCGCATCGTAATAGATGTCACCCCGTTTGCGCACGCCGTGGGTTGGTTTAGTCCAGAATGACGGGACGAGATACTGCCCATTCAGCCACCCCGTTTGGGGTACACAGGGGCTGGGTTGGGGGCTTGTTCCCGGCTTGAAATCCCACCAACCATTCAGACACGTCCTGCGAACAGTAAAAGCATCCATCCTGACCTCCAAGTACGATCCGGTTACGATATACGCAACACGCAATATATGTTACAGCACCCCATATTTATCATACACTTCCCGCAGGGTCTTACCTTGCAGCAGTTCGTCGCGCGTGGTGGTTTCCGCGTTCGCCTTTTCATATGCCAGGGCGATGACCTGGTCCTCGATTTCTTTGGGGATCACGACGATGCCGTCATAATCCGCGAAGATCAGCTCTCCCGGGTGCACCAGCACATCGCCGCACATGATCGGAACATCATAAGCCATAACCCGGGCGCGCCCCTTGGAGTCAAGGGGGCTGATGCCCGCATAATAAACGGGGAAACCACGCTCAATAATGCGCACACAATCCCGCACCTGGCTGTCACAAATGCAACCCACCGCGCCGTTGAGCTGGGATACCGTGGTCATCAGCTCTCCCCAGGGCGCATTGTTCCCTTTGTAATCGGTGGAATGGACGATAACGTCGCCGGGACGCAGGTCATCGACGATTTCGATTTCGAGGCCATACGGGTCCTCTTCGATGACATAGTCCACCTCCATCCAGCGCACGGTGCGCGCGCGACCGGCGAAACCGCAGTTGCGGATATCGGGCAGTAACGGGCGCAGGCGCTGATGCATCGCCTGGTTGCGGTAACCCAGGGAATCGAGAATATCGCTTAACACGGGGACATAGAGATTTTTTTTGATAAATTGAAAGATTTCAGGATCGGTTTTCATTGGTGCCCTCTCTTAATATGATTTGGTTTGCATAGTGTACTTAAATAGGAAAGATTCGGTCATTGACGGAGTCCCAGGAGTGCTAAACCGTCGCGCGTCAGGATACCCTCGATAGTCTTTTCAGTGATGCGGGGCAGTCCGCTGTTCCCGGTGATGTGATTGGCGTTGCGCAGCCCATCAATGGATTCCTGTGCGGAAGCAAAGGGATAATCGGTGCCGAACAGAAGTTTATGCGTTACGCCGTATTCCTGTGCCAGGATCAACATGTTGTAGAACTGCCATGGGCGGTAATAGAGCGCGGCGATGTCGGCATAAACATGCGGATGCTTGCGGATCACTGCCAGGCATTCATCATAGAAGGGATGCCCCAGGTGCGCCAGTACCATGTGCAATTCCGGATATCGGATGGCGACCTCATCAAATAGCCAGGGGCGGGTGTATTCCAGTGGAGCATCCCGGTTATAGGTTGTCCCGGTATGGAAGAGGATCGGCAAGCCTTTTGTCTGGCAATAGGCGTAGATTGGGTCGCAAAGCGGGTCGCGGGGATCAAAACCGGCATAGATCGGTCCCATCTTCAGACCCTGTAAGCCTAAATTCTCCACAGCAAAGTGCAGTTCCTCCATGTGTCCCGGTTGGGTGGGGTCGCAACCGGCGAATCCGACCAATTTATCCGGAGCTTGCGCTACGAAATCGGCGATATAGCTGTCAGGGACCCAGTACCCCGTGCGTTTGGCTTTCATACCAAAGACAACCACGCGTTCAAACGGCGCCATATCCTGCATAAAAGGCTCAAATCTGGTCGTCAGGTCAAGGCGGTATCCACGGCTTATGTCGGTTTCAATAATCGTCTGCTCTTCAAAGTGCTGCGCCTGATCCCAGGCATGGGTGTGTATATTCTGCATAGTTAGGTCCTCAAGACAAGAGATACGAATCCACCATTTACAATGGGAAACGGATGGTAACAGTGCTTCTGTGGTGGATGGTCGTGCATTACCCCGTACCAGTTACTGCGTTACATCGTCCTTGATATTGTATTGTCTGTGGAAGTAACTTTTGGTCAAATGACACCACTTTGACGCAATGCCGTTATGATAGTATAAAAGACCTGTAAGTTCAATGCCTTTCAGGCATTTTTCGCATCGTTCTCACTGATATAAGAGGTAAAAGTTATGAATACTGGTAATACTTCAGACGACGCTTACATTATCCTTCACAGCGACCGGTTGGCGGTGGAAATCGCGCAACCCGGTACGCATTATAACGGCACGCGTTTTGACTGGTCCGGTTTTATCACCCAGGTGACGCTGGACGGGCAGCATACTTTTTGTATGCCGGAATCTTTACG